>NZ_CVQP01000013.1 GCF_001040705.1 Rhodococcus sp. RD6.2 | reverse complement strand
CCACAACACGACACCGATCCCATCGAACGCCCACAGCCGCGGACTCGCGTCATCGGTGGTTATCCGAACAAGTCCGATCAGAACGAGCAGGACGCCGGCGAACCGCGCCAGCCCGGATCCGAACAGCCAGGCGGCGACGACGGTCACGACGAGACTGAACAGTCCAGCCATCGCTCTCCCCCTTCGTTGTTGCCTGCCCGCATCGTCTCACCCGACCCCGACACGTTCTCGTTTGCGTGACCCGATCGGCGACGGCGAGTGTTGACGACTGTCAACGCTTGGTAGGTCTCATCGGCTGGCCCGATTTCGGCGTTGCCCGCGCTCCGTAGGCCGGTGTCGGTCGGGGCTGCGGCCGCAGGCGGCCGAGGCTCGACTTCGTCGACCGCCGATTGGAGCTCCGCTGCGCTCCGCCCTGAAAAGGGATCTTTCTTTTTCCCTTCTGCCTTCCGATTTTGACCGGCGGTGACCTCCGCGCAACCCCTGGGCGCTTCGCGGCCTGCGGCCCCGAAAATTCTCTCCTCCGCTTCGCTCCCCCGAGATTTTTCGGTCCCAGGGGTGGCACTCCGGCCCCCTCATGCCGGTCCAAATACTCCATGCCAGAAGGGCAAAAGAACTGGCGGGCCACCCCGGTCCGTCCCGACAGGAGGTCGCCATGTTGCAGCAGTTCACCGAGGTCGAGGAGTTCGACTTCGTCGAAGACGTGGTCGGTGACGACCTGGTGGTCGAAGGCGTGGTCTACGACGCGCAGGTGTGGATGCCGGACGGCGAGGGCGGCGTCATGCGCCGCGACGAAGTCGAGTACGAGCGCGAAGACCGCAGCCTCGACGAGGAGGGAGACATCGACGAGGACATCGACGTGCTGCTCCACCCGAACCCGTGGGATCCCGCGACGTAATCCGGTCAGACGAACCGAGTGAGTCGGGGCAGAAGGTACCTGCCCCGACTCACGCCAGTCACAGTAGGAGAGAACGAAACATGTACGACCAGAACCCCCTCGAACTGCTCATGGTTGACCCGGCCACACTCGTGATCGGCGACAACGTCCGAACCAGCGTGGACCTGGACCAGGACCCCGAGTTCGTCCAGTCCATCGCGGACCACGGCGTCATGCACCCGATCCTGGCCGACCTCCACAGCGACGGGACCGTCGTCGTCGTCGACGGACAGCGCCGCACACTCGGCGCCCTCGCCGCACACTGCCCGGTCGTTCCGGTCGTGGTCCGTCGGTGCGACCCCGACACCGAACCGGACAAGGCAACCCGCATCGGCGAGCAGATCCGATCGAACGACCAGCGCACCGCACTGACGCACAGCCAACGCACCGCTGGTATCGCGGCCATGCTCGAACTCGGACTGTCGGTCACCGCCGTAGCGAAGAACGCCAGCGTCGACCGATCCAAGGTGAAAGCACTCGCCAAGGTCGGCGCGTCTGCAGCGGCACGCACCAGCATGGACGACTACCAACTCACCCTCGATCAGGCGACCGTCATCGCGGAGTTCGAGGCCGAGGGCGACACTCACGGCATCGAGAGGTTGCTCGGGACGGGCACGTTCAACTTCGACTACAAGGCACAACAGCTCCGCGTCGACCGGGAGGAACGCCTCGCCCGCGCTGCCGCCGAGGCGCCCTACCGAGACAAGGGATTCACGATCAAGGACGGGTACTCGTGGAACCCGATCACTCACGAGGAGGTCCTGGACGACGACGGCAACCCGATCAGCCTGGACGCCGTCGAAGCAGATCCGGACCGCTGGGGTGTCGCACTGAGCTGCACCGAATCGTGGTTCGACCTCGAGACCGGCAGCGAAGTCGCCGAAGACGACATCGACTGGGACACCGCAGAGAACCCCGACCTCGAGGCAGAGGAGGGACTGAGGCACGCCAACACCATCGAGACCCGACGGGTCTGGGACCGCGAGTTCCACCTGCTCTATCCGGACGACCTCGACGGCAGCGGCCTGCACCTGTCCGAGACCGCGAAGGCGCTCCGCAACCGTCAGATGGGGCGGCGAGCAGAGCCTGTGTCCATGACCGCCGAGGCGGAGGCGGAGTTCAAGGAGCAGCAGCGGCAGGAGCGCCGCCGGGTACGTGAGCTGAACAAACGTGCCGCCGCCGCAACCACCGTCCGGCGCACCTTCCTGACAACCCTGCTCGCGAGCACGAAGCCGCCCACCGGTGCATTGGTATGGGTCGCAACCAACCTGGCCTCCGACCCGCACCTGGTCACCGAGTACCACGCCACCGAGCATGTCGCGGAGCTGCTCGGCATCAAGGCCCTCGACAAGCGTGGTGGCGTGCGAGAGATGGCAGAGCAGGCGAGCGAGAGCCGCGCCCAGGTCATCACGTTCGCGCTCCTCGTAGCGGCGATGGAAGCCCGCATGGTCAACGATGCGTGGCGCAGCCGCCCGCGCGGAGCCGTCGACTACCTCGAACTGCTCGCAGCGAACGGCCACAAGCTGACCGACGTCGAGAAGGTCATCGCCGGCCACGAACTCGCGGAGTCGGTCGCGATCGACTGACCAAGCGAGCCCGAACACGAAGACCCCCGGAGCGGGTATCTCCGGGGGTCTTTCGCTGTCGGCCGGCGGCAGTGAAGTTGTCGGGTCGGGCATCGAGCCCGACCCACAACTGGCACGACCTCGGTGCGCCGCGATACCCGAGGGTGCCCCACCACTACGACGGTCGACGGGAAGAGCGTGCCGTGGATCGCTCCGTAGGCCGGCGTCGGTCTTGCTGCGGCCGCAGGCGGCCGAGGCTCGACTTCGTCGACCGCCGATTGGAGCTCCGCTGCGCTCCGCCCTGAAAAGGGATCTTTCTTTTTCCCTTCTGCCTTCCGATTTTGACCGGCGGTGACCTCCGCGCAACCCCTGGGCGCTTCGCGGCCTGCGGCCCCGAAAATTCTCTCCTCCGCTTCGCTCCCCCGAGATTTTTCGGTCCCAGGGGTGGCACTCCGGCCCCCTCATGCCGGTCCAAATACTCCATGCCAGAAGGGCAAAAGAACTGGCGGGCCACCCCGGTCCGTCCCGACAGGAGGTATCTCACGTGAGCAACCCCGTTCGTATCGGCACCCCCGCCGACCTCGTCGCAGCGATCCCCGCATTGCTCGGCTTCTACCCGACTCAGTCGATCGTCGGACTCATTCTCTCGGGCAGCAAGGTCGCGGCTGTGATGCGAGTCGACGTCGCGGACACCGCACCGGAGCGGGACCGTCGCGCCAAGGATTTCGTGAACGTCGCCCGCCAGAACGAGGCGGCCACCGTCCTGCTCGTGACCATCGCCGAGGGCAAGATCGTCGGCGACGCGCTGCGCACGCTCGACGCGATCCGCTTGGCACTCGACATCGCGGGGATCGACAACCCTTTTCCCATTCACGTCCCGAAGATCGAGGCGGGGCAGCCGTTGACGAATCTCGACCGAGACCGCGACGGACTGTGCGCCGACCCCACGACCTCGGCTGTCCACGCACTCACGATCGCGACGGGAACCGCAGTCGAGCCCAGCAGGGACGCACTGCGTGCCACATACGCTCAGGGCGTCACGGTCGGAACCAACCACATGCGGAAGGCACGGACCGTCGCCTTCAAGATGGGAAGCGAACCGTTCGCCCGCATGGTCCTCAAGGATCTGCATGACGTCGTCACCGGCAGTGGAACCCCGTCCGCCACACTCGCGAGCCGGGTCGGACTCCTGTTCCCGCTTCACGTCGTCGCTCGCGACGCCGCGCTCGGTCTGGCCCTGTCCGAGCCTCACCGCGCACACGATGTGCTGGCCGCGATCGGCCGCCAGCTCGACGGAATCGCCCGCTCCGAGGTTCTGACCGTCGCCGGGTACTTCGCCTACGTAGGGGGTAGCGGACCCCGCGCCGGAATTGCGTTCGACGCAGCCTACGAAGCGGTCAGCGATCACCCCGCCAACCCGCCTCGACTCCTCGAACTCCTCAGCACCGCACTGAGGTCGGGACTGCACCCCGATCACCTTCGCGACCTCGCCGAGGCCGGACACGAGAAGGCCATCGAACTCGGCGTCGACTTCCCAAAGGCAGCCGACGCCTAACGGTTCTCAACCAATAGCGAAGGACCCCCGGAGCGGGTATCTCCGGGGGTCCTTCGCTATTCGGCCGGCGGGCTGGAAGTTGTTGAGTCGGGCATCGAGCCCGACCCAACAACGAGCACGACAACGTGCGCGTCGACGGTCGAACGTGTCCAACCTACAGGAGGTCGTCCGTCTCTTCGGGTGGGAAGGCTACGTCCACACGGGCCTGTCGATCGCGCTCGACAGGTTCCCCTTCCACTACGCGCTCGAGTGCTTCGTCGGTGAAGGTCCGCAGGTGTTTGGTCCTCTGGTAGAGCTCGCTCTCGACCGACGATCGCTTGATGCCCATAGGGTTGACACTTCCTCAGATCAGTTGCCAGGTTCACGATTCCGACAGCTCGAAGCTCCGGACGAAGACTCGAAACCTAACGGTTCCCAGAGTCGACCCCGAGCAGCCGGACCTGCGTCAGAACAGTGTTGGCTCGTACGTCGAGAGCAGTGCACTGTGCAGCGCCTCGGCGTCCCATCCATTGCGCAGCGCGTCACGTGCGCGCCGTGACCGTGCGACTCGGCCGGCCCGGTCGATCTCGCTGCGATGCCACGGTGGCGTGCGCCCGCCGCCGCGACCCTTCGCGCCCATTCCCGCGAGATTCTGTGCCTGCGTTCCGACGACAACATGAGGGCGATCCGCAGTACCCGGCTCGCCCCAGGCCCGCACGCACAGCGGGTTGTCGCACACTTCGTGGAGCGCGTACTCGTTGTCCGCGAGAGGCCGACCGAGCGCCAGGGCGAGCGCGTAGCGGTGCGGACGAACAACCCGCTGCCGACCATCGCGCTTGACCCAGTACCGGCCGTACGCGTCGTCACCGATGCTGCCGACCCACCAGAAGCAGTCACGCGGACTCGGCCCCTTCACGACGTACCGATAGAACCGAGCTACCTCAGCCGCGTCCCCGGGTGACAGCACGAATCAGCCCGCGGTCGTCTACGACGCGATCTGAACGTCGGTGTCGGCTCCAGGCTCCGCGGAGGCCGAAGCCGGAGTCTGACTGTCCGGTGTCACAGGAGCCGGCTTCTCGTCACTCGCTGGCGCCGGTGCGGCCTTCGTCGACTTGAGCAGATCCCGAACAGCACTCACCGGCTGGTCGATCAGATCCGCGATCTCACGGTCAGTCAGGCCGAGATCCTTCAATACGCGAGCGTGACCGGCCTTCTCGTCATGAGCACGAGCGGTCGCCGCCTCGAACGCCTCATTCGCCTTTGCGATCGCATCCTCGCGCGCCTTCTCGGCGTCGACCACCAACAGGTCCGCTGCGAAGAACGACTCCAGTCCATCTGCGATCAGCTTCTCCCGCTGCTTGCGCTCCGCCATCTTCTCGGCGGCACGAGCACGCGCGCTCTGGCGCGCTGTGACGGCCGGCTTCCGGTTCTCCCCCATGACTACTTCCTCCCGATCGGCGATGGTCTTGGAGGCCACTCTATCGCGGTGAAACGACACGCGACATGTCACAAGTAGTTCACCAGCCAGGCCAGCGGCGCGCACGCCCGATCCAGGATCCACACCAGATCAGTGATCCGACACCAATGCCCAGTTCAGGGCCGCTCCGCGCCCCCAAATCACCACACACCTCTTGCATTAAGGTAACGAAACGATAACGTGCGCTATTCTTCGTTCGTGGGGATGTCCGCGAAGAAGCTGACCGCCGGGGACGGGTACGAGTACCTGACCCGTCAGGTCGCTGCGCAGGACTCCACGGAGTTGGGCCGATCCGCCCTGTCGGACTACTACTCCGCGAAGGGTGAGTCGCCCGGCCGCTGGATGGGCGAAGGGCTGCGTTCCCTCGACGGTGTCGAGGTCGACGACGTCGTCTCGTCGGACCAGATGCGCGCTCTGTTCGGCGAAGGCCGGCACCCGAACGCCACCGCGATCGAGGAGAAGGCGATCTCCGACGGAATCGCCCGCGGTCTCGACAGCGCGGCGGCTGCCAAGCAGGCGACGGCCGAGACCCGACTGGGAAATCCGTTCCGCGTCTACGCCGGTGCCACCGAGTTCCGGCAGGTAGTCGCTCAACGGTTCAGCGACTACAACACCGCTCGCGGAGAAGCTTGGAACGCGCAGATCGACGCCGACGTGCGCGCCACGATCCGCACCCAGGTCGGCCGTGAGCTGTTCGCCAAGGAGTACGGCCGCGCTCCCCTGGACGAGGGTGAGCTGTCCGGCTTCATCGCCAAGGGGTCGCGCCAGAAGACCACGGCAGTCGCCGGATACGACCTCACCTTCACTCCGGTGAAGTCGGTCTCAACGCTGTGGGCAGTCGCCCCTCGCGAGGTGTCCGAGACGATCGAGACAGCCCATCATGCCGCCGTGCAGAAGGCGATCCGGTTCGTCGAGGAGAACGCCACCTACACCCGACTCGGCACCAACGGCGTCCAGCAGGTCGACACCGATGGACTGCTCTGCGCCGCGTTCACCCACCGCGACTCACGCGCCGGCGACCCGAACCTGCACACCCACGTTGCGGTGTCGAACAAGGTCCGCGCCGCCGACTCCGGCCGCTGGCTCGCCATCGACGGACGGCCCCTGCACAAGCTGTTCGTTGCCGCGTCGGAGGTCTACAACACAGCCCTCGAGGGCGAGATGCGCACTCGGCTCGGCGTCCGATTCAGCGAGCGCGAGCAGGAGGACCTGAGCAAGCGCCCCGTCCGCGAGATCGTCGGCGTCGACGCCAATCTCAATGAAGTCTGGTCCTCACGCCGAGCGATGATCGAGGTCCGTCGAGGCGAGCTCGCCACCGCATTCCAGCGCGAGCACGGCCGCGAGCCGACCCCGATCGAGGCGATCGCACTCGCACAGCAGGCGAACCTCGAAACCCGCGAAGCGAAGCACGAACCGCTCTCCCACTCGGAGCAGCGGCAGCAATGGCGCGAGACCGCGGTGGGTGTCCTCGGCGGCGAGGATCGACTGTCCGACATGGTCCGCGAGGCCACCAACCCGCCGCGCGGTAAGACCCGGACTCGCGTCACCGACGAGTGGATCATCGAGTCCGCGGAGCAGATCCTCGCGACGGTCGCCCAGCACCAGTCGCGGTGGCAGGAGGCGCACGTCATCGCCGAGGCCCAGCGCGTCGTGCGGGCCGCCAACCTGTCCGAACGCCTGGTCCCGGATGTAGTCGCTCGACTCGTCGCGACGGCCACCTCGCCGGAGATGAGCGTTGCACTCGGCCGCCGGGACTTCGACCTCGGCGAGCCCGCAGAGCTGCGCCGCAGGGACGGCTCCAGCGTCTACACCACCGCCGGCACGCAGCTCTACACATCGGAAGCGGTCCTCGCGGCCGAGCAGCGGATCGTCGACGCCTCCGAACGTCTCGACGGGCGCCGCGCCAGCGAGATGGACGTCGATCTCGCTCTGCTCGAACAGGCCGCCAACGACTTCGAACTCAACAACGGACAGACCGCCCTGGTCCGGGAGATGGCGACCTCCGGCGCTCGCGTCCAGCTCGCCCTCGCCCCCGCCGGCACCGGCAAGACCACGGCGATGGCGGCCCTCGCGCGGGCATGGGAGAACAGCGGCGGCACCGTCCTCGGCCTGGCACCGACCGCCGCAGCGGCCGACGCGCTGCGCAAGGATCTCGGCGCGACGACCGACACGATGGGCAAGCTCATCCACACCGTCACCGAGCAGCCGTTCCGCAAGCCCGACTGGTTCCACAGCATCGGACCGGACACCCTCGTCGTCGTCGACGAGGCCGGAATGGCATCCACGGGAGACCTCGATACCGTCGTCGCCTTCGTCCTCGAGCGAGGCGGCAGCGTCCGCCTCGTCGGTGACGATCAGCAGCTCGCGTCCGTCGCGGCAGGCGGTGTCCTGCGCGACATCTCCACCACCTCCGGCGCGGTCACCCTCGATCAGGTCGTCCGTTTCGCCGACGCCGCCGAGCGAGAGGCGACCCTCGCGCTCCGCAACGGCGACCCGTCCGCGATCGGCTTCTACCTCGACCAGGGACGCGTCCACGTCGCGGACAAGATCGCGGCCGAGGAACTCGCCTACGAGGGATGGCGTGCGGATCGAGAGCGTGGCCTCGACGCCGTCATCCTCGCCCCCACCCGGGACATGGTGCGCGGACTGAACGAACGCGCCCGCGCTGACCGAATCGCCGCAGACGGTCCCGCCGCGGGACTCACCGTGACCCTGTCCGATGGGCTCGAATGCTCCGCCGGCGACACGGTCTGCACCCGACGCAACAACCGACTCCTCGCCCTGACCCGCACCGACTTCGTGCGCAACGGCGACCGATGGACCGTCGACACAGTCCACCCGGACGGATCGCTGACCGTCACCAACAACCGGTCCGCACTGTCGATGACCCTGCCCGCCGACTACGTCGAAGAGCACACCACTCTCGGCTACGCCCGCACCATCCACGGCGCCCAGGGCATCACCGCCGACACCTGCCATACCGTCGCCACCGGAAGTGAGAGCCGACAGCTCGCCTACGTCGCGATGACCCGCGGCAAGAAGGGCAACCACCTGTACTTCGGCACCGCCAGCGACGGTGACCCCGAGGCCGCGATCAACCGCGAGACCCTGCTCCCCCCGACCGCCGTCGACATCTTCACCGGCATCCTCGCTCGCGACGGCGCACAGAAGTCCGCCACCACCACCGCCCGCGAGCTCGACGACCCCGCGACCCGCATCGCGCACGCAGCCGCCGCGTACGACGACGCCGTCGGCACCGCCGCCGAACACACCCTCGGCGCGGAGGACCTCGCCCGCCTCGACGCCGCCGCCGACGAGATCCATCCCGGACTGACCGACCAGCCCGCGTACCCGGTCCTGCGCAAGCACCTCGCCCGTATTGCCGTTGACGGCACCGACCCCGTCGAGGTCCTCGAGGCCGCAGCCAAGTCGCGCGAACTCGACACCGCGGCAGACGTCGCCGCCGTCCTCGACTGGCGTCTGGACCCGACCGGCCAGCACTCCGCAGGCACCGGCCCGCTGCCGTGGCTCCCCGCGATCCCCCGCGCTCTCACCGCCGACGCCAAGTGGGGGCCGTACCTGTCCCGCCGCGCCGACCAGGTCTCCGAACTCGCCAGCCAGGTCCGCGCCGCCACGGCCGACTACGTAGCCGAGACCGCCCCGATCTGGGCGCGGCCGCTGATCGGCCACGACGGCGATCTCCTGGCCGACCTCGCGGTGTGGCGTGCCGTCCACGAGGTCGACGACGCGGACCGCAGGCCCACCGGACCCGACCAGTACGCCGCCGCACCCAAGCGCCATCAGCGGCGCCTCGCCACCAGGGCCGCGGAGGTCCTGGGGGATCCGAACGCCGCCGCATCACGCTGGCGTCCGCTCGCCGAGTCCGTCGAGCCGCGACTCCTCAAGGACCCGTTCTGGCCCGAGCTGGCGGACCGCCTCGCGGCGGCGCGGCGCACCGGCGTCGACGTGCACGCCCTCGTCCGGCGGGCCGTCGCGGACCGCCCGCTGCCGACCGACCTGCCGGCCGCCGCGCTGTGGTGGCGACTGTCCGGGGAACTCTCGCGCACGCCCGCCGATGCCACGGCGTCCGTGGACCACTCCCCCACCTGGGCCGCTGACCTGTCCGCGATCCTCGGGCCGGGCGGAGCCGACGCTCTGGCGGCGGATCCGGTGTGGAACAAGCTCGTCGCCGTCATCGACGCAGCCGATCCGAACGACTGGACAGCCCACGACCTGCTCACCCTGGCCCACGACCTCGCCGTCGAGGGACAGGACGGCGAGGCCCTCGACGCCCACGCGCTCGCGACCGCACTGCCGTGGCGCGTCGAAGCGGTCCTCGCGCACACCGCCGCCACCCCCGGCGAAGCTGCCGCCGAGCCGACCTCCCCCGAGACGGAGGAAGAAGACGCCTCGCTCGCGGGAGCCTGGATCATCGAGAAGCGGGCCGCCGACGCACATCTGCCCTGGCGCACCCGCAGCGTCCGCAGCGTCGAACCGGAGGCCCGCACCCCCGAAGAGCCGGTCCACACTGTCCAGCCCGAGATCCCGGTCCCGACCGACCTGGACGCGCCGCCGGACCCGGACCTGCCCCCGCCGCCGCCGGACGCGGAGTTCGACCAGACCGTCGACGCCGCCGACCTCGACGCCTGGGCCGCCGGGCTGCTCGCGCACACTCGGGCGACCCCGGACCGCTACTCCGAGCTGCCCCCGGCCGCGCGCCTCGACCGCCTGCACCGCGACCTCGCCGCGGCACAGCGACGTCTCGCCGACCTGTGGCAGGCCACGCTCGACGGCACCACCGAACACCTCACCGCCGCACTGCCGATGCTCACCGACATGCAGCGCCGCGCCGACGAGCAGCGCCCGTACGCCGCCGACGCCGCCTACACGCATCGCGGATGGATCGACGAGTCCCGCGAGGCCGAGGCCGCCGCGAACACCGTCGCCCGCCTGGCCGAGCAGGCTCGCGCCGCACGCGCCGCCGGAGACCACGACCTGGCGGCTTCGCTCGACGCCGACCGCGCCCTGGCGGAGATGGTCGCCGCCGCAGCCGCGAGCACCGCAACAGCCGCGAAGGCGGACCACACCGCCGCCCAGCAGCGTCTGATCGAGAAGGCCGGCGGTGCCGGGAACATCGTCACCTCCACCGACGTCCAGGCCGCCAGGCTCGCGGCCGAGGAACTCGACCTGCGCGCGCTCGCGGACGCTCGACGTGACGTGGAACAGCTCAGCGGCGCCGTCGACCGCACCGAATCGACCGTGGCCCGTGCACACGCCGAGTCCGCGCCGACCGTCCCCGGCGATGGTCCCGCACCGCACGTCACCCGCGCCGCTGCGTCGACCCAGACCCTCGACCGCCCGGTGGACACTCGGCAGCAGCCCGCGTCGCGCCGCGAGCTCGACCATGAGCTGCCCAAGGCTGGTCGCGGCGACGCGGTCGTCGGACCGCAGACGACCGACGTGGCACCCCCGACCCCGGCGTCGCGGCCGCGGACCGTCGACGAGATCACCGCCAGGATCGCGAAGGCAGACAAGATCGTCCAGATGCCGACGGTCGAGCTGAAGTCGAAGATCCGGCAGGCGATGCTCGCGCAGCGGATGAACCCGACCGACGCAGGTCGCGCCGGCCTCGAGAAGTACCGGGCCGAGCTGACCCGCCGGGCGCAGCTCCCCGAATCCGAACGTGCCGCGGAAGACGCTGCACGGCAACGGATCAACGACCAGAAGCGTCGGACCGAACCGGGCCGACAGGCCCCCGATGCTGACCCGCGTCGCGACCGCGACCGCGGCATGGACCGCTGACGGACGTACACGAAGGAGGCATGGAACGATGCACGACAACGCGAACGGCCGCAGCGGGGGCGCTCACCAGGGTCGGTGGTGCACCAGCAGATTCATCGGCGGCAGCCGAGCAGCAAGGGGAGGGTCATGGCCCGGCAGAACGACGATCAATCAGCACTGTTTACGTTCGGGGAGGATGGAAGTGATGGAAGAGCAGGGCAACGCCGATCTGAGGATCCACAGCGAAGTGGCTCGGATCTGGGGCGAGTGGGTCGGGGTGGACCCCGACCTGACACCGGAGCAGCGCGAGAGCCTGATCTGGCAGGAAGCCGCCCGGCTGACGCAGATGGTGGAGGAAGCAGTCGGGGAGGGCGGCCACGGGGGTCTGTTGGACCAGTGGCGGCAGGACAACCCGGGGCTGACACCGGACTACGAGACCGTGGTCTCGTCGATGCGGCAGGCGTGGGAGCGGGAACGCTCGCGGGTGCTGACCGAGGAGCTGTACTCGCAGGTGACCGACGAGGTGTACCAGCGGGTCACGCAGGCACAGGAGCAGATCGAGCAGGAGAGCGTGCGACTGGTCGAGCAGGCACGCGAATCGCGGAACCCGGATCGCTGGAAGACCCCGTGGGTGGAGCCGACACCGCTGGCGGAGAAGATCGTCGACCGGGTGTGGCCGGGACAGTCGGGACGGTTCCTGGTCCTGGCGTGGTCGCTGATCCAGCAGCGGCTGGAGGACAACCAGCCGACCCCGGGCAACCGGCACGATCCGCTGGCGGACGAGCTGGGAGCACTGATCGAGGCCGAAATGCGGGAGCACCCGACGACGACCCCGTTCTGACCCTTCGCGCGCAGTGGGCGCACGCCCACACCGCCCGCAAGGAAGCACTGCGCCGCGGCACCACCGTCCGCAAGCACCTCGACGCCGCCACCGGCGCACTCGAACGAGCCCGAACCCAACACAACGCAGCCGGGATCGAGTCCCTCACCCAGCGAGTGGCCGACCTGACGGCCAAGCGTGCCCGCCTGCTCACCGAGTACGAGCAGGCCGCGGCAGCCGAGGGTCGACTGCGCACCGCGCTGGTCAACGCCGGTGTCGATCCCGCCACCGTCGAGCCGGCACTGGCTGGACGGATCGACCGTGCCCGCACCCGGCCGGAACCGACGTGGGCCGACGATCCCGCCACCGAACGCCAGATCGCCACCCTGCGGCGCATGATCGAGCACCGCGAGCTCTCCGACGACCTGCTCGATGCTCGAATGACCAAGGGCGAAGCCGACAAGGCGATCAAGGCCCTGATCGCCGGGACGAGCGCACCCACCGCAGCGGAGAGCGCGGCGGAGCGCACCGTCGACGAATCCGCTGACCCGGTCGCCGCCGTCGTGGACGGCGTCGCCGCCGTCGACGACGACCAGCGTGTCCGCAACATCGTGGCGGCCGCCATCGACTCCAACCCGGAGATCGCCGCCGCAGCCGCAAGCCCGGCCAACACCTACGCCCAGTTCGCGGACTGGGCCGGCCGCAAGGTCACCGACGTCGCCGTCGCCGAGCTCGTCGACCTCGCAGACTCCGTCGACCGCGCCGAGTTCCTTGGCCTCGCGGCCGAACCCGGCCTCGCCGACGCGGCCCGAACACTGCTCACCGATCCCGCCGGCCTGGACACCTTCGCCCGTGAGCGCACCGAGCACGTCTGGGACACCCACGCCGCCGTCCGCGGCGTTGACCACACCGCGGACCCCGAAGACGCGACCGCGGAGACGGTGCGTCAGGAGAAGCTTCAGCGTGACCTCGATGAGGCTGACGCCGCGACCGTCACGGACTGGAACCTGCGCGGCCGCGCCGCCTTCGACCCCTCCGACCCCCTCGCGCCAGCAGACCCTGCGGCCGACCCGGTCGCTGCCGAGGTCCTTGGCAGCGTGCGGGCCAAGAGCAAGACCGCCCTCGAGCTCAAGCGTGAGTTTCGGATGGGCTACCAGCAGGAACGCTGGGCGTTCACCAAGCCCATCCGCGAGGCCATCCTCACCGCCGAAGTCGTCACCCACCCCGCCGTCGTCGCCGCCGTGCGTGGCCGCGGAGCCCACGAACTGTGGCTCGACAACGACTTTCAGCAGGCCATCCTGGCTCAGGCCCGCACTGTCGAGGACCACGGCGATCTCTCTCGCGCGGCCGCGCTCGAGGACATCCTCGCCGACCGGTTCCCCGCCGACATCGACATGATCGCGGTCGCGATCGCGATCGAATCGGACCAGGCCGGCCCACTGCCCTGGGGCCGCGACGAGGACGTCGCCACCTGGCGCACGTTCACCCTCGATCACTTCCGTGCCGATCCGGTTGCCCGGATCGCGCTCAAACACGCGATCCGCGACGACCGCTGCCGTGTGCTCGACGAGCTGGTCGAGACCAGCGTGACCGCCTTCGCCGAGGCGCATCCCGGCCTCGGCGCCGCGATCACCGACGACACCCTCGCCCGCGTCGACGCCGCGATCCGGCAGGACATCGTGCCCATCATCGCGGCGGAGAACGCCGACCGCGAGCAGGACGTGCTCACGTACAACCACGGCGGCTGGGCGATCACCGATCGGCCCAACACCGCGATCCGCTTTATGGGGGGCATCGAGAACCCCCAGTGGACAGTGACCACCGACGGCGGCGGCAGCCGCCGCCACTGGGGAGCCGACCACCGTGTCGCGCTCGGTGCGGCATTCGACGCCGCCGGACTCCCGAACCCCGACCCGGCGAGCGAACGCCTCTACCGCCCCGTCGCCGACGCCCGTCGCACGATCGACACCGCCGCACGACAACTGCTCGCCGACCACGAGAACACCCGCATCATCGCGGCGAGCCGCCTTTTCCGCACCGACCGCGGCACCTCCAACGCCCAGTACAACAGCCCGGTCCGCGAGGCCGTCGACGATGTCGTCGGCCAGCTGTGGCAGCAGTACCCCGACCAGGTCGCCGCGCTCGACGCCGCCGGCCTGTCGCTGCGCGAGGTCCTCGGCGACGACTCCGTCGCACCGGTACTGCGCCAGCTCTACGCCGAGTTCGACGGCGACGGCGGGCTTCTGGCCCGCGAGTTCCCCACCGACGTCGAGTTCACCAGCCGGGTCGGTAGCGTCGCGTCCGTCACCGGCCCCGGCGGCTCCGTCGAGGTGTCCCGCGACCGGTTCAAGCCCGGCTGGACCGTCGACGACGCCGCATTCCCCGACCGGACCCTGTCCTTCCAAGAGGCCGTCACGATCGCCCGCGAGCAGGTCCAGACTCAGCCTCAGGGCACCGTGGCCGCCGAGCTCGCGGCCGCCTCGGTCGCCGACCTGGCCACGGAAGCTGACGCAGACCCGGTCGCACACGAGCAGGTGACCGTCCCGCTGCTGCACAACGCCCGCACCGTCGACGACTTCCAACTCATCCTCGACGCCGCAGCACGCGAGAGCTTCCACGACGGCTCGGACTACCTCGCGGACCTGACCACCCACACGCGGTACTGCTTCGACGCCGCCCTCATGCCCGCCTCGGATGCACTCGAACAGCACCGCAACGGCACCGCCACCCAGCAGGACGTGACCGACGCGCTCCGAGACACCGTCGAGCGGCTGACCGCGCTCGACGCCGCCGTCGACGGCATCCGCCGCGAGGACCGCGCAGCCTTCGACGACCCGCCGCTGACGGCCCTCGCCGAGCGGATCCACCACGGCGCCGAGCGATCCCGAGAGTCCCTCGATAAGAGGCTCGCCGCCGAAAACCGCACCGTGGAGACCCTCCCCGCTGCAGAGCCGGAAACCCCGGGAACCGTTAGGTCTGCCGGGGCGGCAGACCTAACGGGGACCGATGAACCGCGCAGCGCGTCACCGGCAGGATCCGTAGAAGCGCCTGCAGCAGAAACGATCACCGATCGACCCGCACCTGCCGCCCCGGCGGCAGAGGCCCCGCTGGTGGTCGCACAGACAGAACGAGGAGAACCACTCACCAGTCCGCACTGGCGAACCGGCACCCTCGTGACCGCGCTACGCCCGGACGGGTCCACCGTTCACCTCTCCCCCGCGACCGCCGAGCGCTACCGAGCCGCGGCCGCCGAGCCCGATGTCCGTCAACCCGAGGTCACCTCAACGGCGCAGACGGTCGCCGGCACCACTCCCGTGGCCGCCGCCGTGGAGGCGCCGCCGCAGCCCGAGAGCCCGGAATCCGCCGCGCCCGTGCCCGTGCCCGCGGAGCCGGCACCAGCACCAGCGGGCCGAAATTTCGAGCTCGGTACCGAGGTCCTGGCCCCGTCCTCCCCGAAACAGCGCGCCAGGGCCAACCTGGACGCACTCGCCGTCATCCGCACACTCGCCACCGAAGCCCGCGCCGCCAGTGAGTCCGAGCAGCGGATCCTCGCGCAGTGGTCCGGATGGGGCGGCGTCCCACAGATCTTCGACACCGCCAAGCCCGAGTTCGATGCTGCGCGCACCGAACTGCAGAACCTGCTCACGCCCGAGGAGTACGCCGCCGCCCGCGCGAGCACCGTCAACGCCCATTACACCGACCCCGCCATCGCCGCCGCCATGTGGCGCGCCGTCGAGCGCGCCGGACTCCCCGACGGTGCCCGCGTCCTCGAACCAGGCTGCGGGTCAGGGCACTTCCTGGGCATGGCTCCCGACGGCGTGCGGATGGTCGGCGTCGAGCTCGACCCGATCACCGCCGCGATCGCCCACAACCTCTACCCCGACCAGCACGTCCGAAACCACGGATTCGAGGCCCAGTTCGCCGGCGACGCATCGTTCACCGCGACCATCGGCAACGTCCCCTTCGGTGACTACCCGCTCTACGACGACATTCACAACCCGAATGGTCGGAACGTCCACAACCACTTCATCATCAAGTCCCTCAACCTGACCGCGCCCGGCGGGTACGTCGCGGTCCTCACCTCGGCGTTCACCTCCGACGCGGCACGGCCCGACGCCCGCAAGGACATGGCCGACCTCGCCGACCTGGTCGGCGCGGTCCGACTGCCCAACACCGCGCACCGCCGCCAGGCCGCGACCGACGTCATGACCGACATCCTCGTGTTCCGGCGCCGCGAAGACGGCAGGGAGATGACCGCCTCGACCCGAGACTGGCTCGACACCAAGATGCGGCCCACCCCGGACAAGTCCGGGAACGAAGCCCTGGCCCGGATCAACGGGTACTTCGCCCAGCGGCCGACGCACGTCCTCGGCCGCTTCCAGGTCGGCAGCGGCATGTACGGCCCCGGAACGCTGCAGGTCGCCCCCAATGAGCGGGAGAGTGTTCCCCTCGGCGTGGCACGCGTCCTGGACCGCATCATCGACGACGCCCTCGACAACGGCCAGGCGCTCACGGCGGCCGCGCCCGACCGTGCCATCGGCAGTGCTCTCGACGCGCCCGGCATGTTCACTCGCGCCGAGCAGGAAGCGACCATCCCCGGCACCCTGCGGTTCGACGAGCGCACCGAGCTGTGGGAGCAGTACCAGGTCCGTGACGGGTGGGTGGCCACCCCGAAGAAGGGCCGCGAGCTCAACGACCAGTGGCAACGCCTGCTCGCAATGGGTGACACGGTCCTCGAAATCGGTGAGGCCGCACGCGACCTCGCGTCCGTGCCGGCCGATCGTCAGATGCTGCGCGACCGTCTCGGTCGTCAGTACGACGACTACGTCGCCAAGTACGGCTACATCAACCGGTTCAAGTGGACCAGCCACGCCACCGAGAACAGCCCCGAGAAGACCGCCGCGAACTTCACCAAGCTCGAAGCCGAGTGGCGCATCGAGTCGGCGCGAGACCTCGCCCTCGAGCGTGGGGTCGATCCGGAGGAGATCGGCGACCTCGACCTCGATCCGTTCGACGGCCCCATGCCCGAGGAGGTGCGCGACACGCTCATGGAGAAGGCCCGCACCCCCGCCCAGGGACCGCGGAAGAACCGACACCACCTGCAGGGCGCGATCAGCTACGACCCGCGGATCGCGATGGTCCGCTCGCTCGAACTGTTCAACGACGAGACCCTCGAGGGCGTCAAGACGTCGATCTTCACCGACGACGCCACCCTCATGACGCGGCCCGCCGAGTCGGCGCAGGACATCGACGAGGCGATCGCGATCAGTGTTGACGAACTCGGTCGCGTCGACCCCGAACGAATGGCAAGACTGCTCGACACCGACGTGCCCACCGTGCTCGAACAGGCCGGCACCAAGATCTTCCCGTCCCTGTCCGATCCGGATCGGTACGAGCTGGCCGGCGAATTCCTGGCCGGCGACGTTCGGAGCAAGCTCGCGCGCGCCCGCACCGCAGAAGCCGAACATCCCGACATCTACCGCGGCGCGGTCGAAGCCCTTGAAGACGCGCTACCGCCCGAGCAAGACCCGGTCCGTATCGGCGTACGGCCCGGCGCGGACTGGGTCGGCACCCAGTTCCACCGCGAGTTCCTCGCCGAGGAATTTGGCGTCCCGATCGACGACGTCGAGGTCTCGTACGCACCGATCAACGCGTCCTGGAAGATGCGGATCCACCAGCCTAGGAACTGGGAAGACGCGGAGAACGGTTTCAACGACACCTGGGGCATCCCCGGCCGCGCGGACGGGGTGGCCCTGTTCGAGACGATCGCCAACAACAAGGCGGTCGAGGTCCAGAAGACCGAGGAAGAACTGCTCAGGCAGCCCAAGCCGCGCTTTCACCCGCAGCACACCAACGACCTGCGCAACCGGGCAGTGAAGTTGGAGGAACGGTTCGTGCAGTGGCTCTGGGCGAAACCCGAGCGGTACGAGCACCTCAAGACCGCCTACAACGAGCGGTTCAACCGCTTCGTCACCCCGCAGTTCGACACCACCCGCCGGCAGTACCCCGGACTGAACACCGAGAAGTTCAACCCGTACCCGTATCAACGGCGCGCGATCGAGCGCTTGCTGCACGGCGAGACGATTCTGCTCGACCACTGCGTCGGATCCGGAAAGACCCTCACCATCACCATCGCCTGCATGGAGATGCGCCGACTCGGGCAGGTGAAGCAGCCCTGGGTGGTCGCGCCGAATCACCTGGTGGACCAGTGGGCCACCGAGTTTCGCGACGCCTACCCCGCTGCGAAGATCCTCGTCGGCGGCGACCTCGACGGCTTCCGAGACCGGCAACGGTTCCTCGGGCAGACCGCGGTCACCGACTGGGACGTGGTGATCGTGCCCGAGTCCGTGTTCAAGATGATCGGGGTCACCAAGGAAACCGAGCTCGAGTACATCAACACCCGTCTGATGGAGCTCCGGGAAGGACTCGAGTTCGCCAAGGACGGCGGCAGCGATCACTCGATCAAGGAGATCGAGAAGGCGATCAAGCGCGAAGAAGAGAAGCAGCGCACGCTTGTTCAGTCGAAAGCCACTGACGTGGGGCTGACGTTCGAGCAGTCCGGCTGTGACTTCATCTGGGTCGACGAGGCGCACTACTACAAGAACCTGGCGCGTGCCTCCAACAGCGGTGATCTGAGCGTCGTCAACGGTTCCCAGCGGGCAAGTGACATGGAGATGAAGGCTCGTTACCTCCGTGACCGCGCCTTCCTGCGCAACGTCGAGGCCGGCCGGCCGGATGCTCCGGCGAAGGCGATCGCCTTCGCCACCGGAACACCGATGGTGAACTCCATCTCCGAGCTGTGGGTGATGAACCGCTTCCTACGGCCCGATCTGCTTGCCGCCGCTGGCGTCGAGCACATCGACGCCTGGGCACAAACCTTCGCCAAACAGCGCACCAGCGTGGAGATGAACTCCACCAGCACCTCGCTGCGGCCGGTTTCCCGCATGGCCGAGTATCAGAACCTCGGCCAGCTCTCGTCGATGATCGACCAGTTCCGCGACGTCGTCACCGAAGACCAGATCCCCGTTGAACTGCCGCAAATGCGCACAGGCAAGCCGATCGTCGTCGAGTTCGAACTCGCCCCGATCGTGCGAGACGCCATGTTCGACCTCGACGACCGCATGGCCGCCACCACCGGCAAGACGATGCACATCGACAACGCCCTCAAGATCGCCAACGACGGCCGCAACGCGTCCCTGCACCCGACCCTGGCCGGCCTGCCCAAACCGGATCCCGAGCACGACCGGATCGTCGTGGCGGCCGACCTCATCTGGCGCACACACAGCGACCATCTCGACATGTTCACCCCTGGTGACCGGTACGGGCCCGACGTGCACGGGGTGTTCCAGATGGTGTTCTGCGACCGAGGAACGCCGACGGCCGGAGCCGTCGGAGGAGACGACCTCTACAACCAGCTCCGTAGCGAACTCGTGGCGCGAGGCATGAACAGGAATGAGGTCGCGTTCATCCACGACTACCGGTCACCCCGGCAGAAGCAGGAACTGTTCGCCGACTGTCGCGCCGGACGGGTTCGGGTACTGATCGGCTCGACCCCGATGCTCGGCACCGGCGTCAACGCACAACGGCTGCTCAAGCAGCTGATCTCGATGGACCCGGCATGGACTCCGGCCGACATGCGTCAACGATTCGGTCGGATCATCCGGCAGGGCAACGTCCACCAGGAAGTCGACGTCGTCAACATCGTTGCCCGCGGATCGTACGACGCGGTGATGTGGCAGATCATCGAACGCAAGGACGCCGGTGCTCAGCAGCTCCGCAGTGCCCACGTCCCCGACGTCCTCGAGGACATCGGAGGTGAGATCGCCCTCTCCGCAGCGCAAACCAAGGCCGCGGCCACCGGTGACCCCGTCTACGTCCAGCTCGTCGAGCAGGAGTCATTCGTCGGGGGACTCGAATCCGAGCAGGCGATGATCGCCAACGGCAACGCCTCGCGGCACAGCGCGATCGAGCGCCTCGACCGCACCGTGCAGCGTCTCGACGCCGCACTCCCCCAGCTCGACGCGCACGCGGTCAATGCCGAAGCGTGGCTCGCGATCGAGGACCGTGGCCAACGCACCATCACCGTCGGCGGCACCGCGATCGCCGACAACGACAGCGAATCACTCGTCGACGCCCTGCAGGCCCTGTTGAGGTCCAAGTACATCGACGCCCGCACGGTCAAGAACGACAAGCCGATCGACATGTTCGACGTCGGCGGCATCACGATCACCGGACGTGCGATGAAGTCCGGCGATGCCCTGCAACTGTCCGTCACCCCGGGCGGACACCGCTACATCGAGCACAACAAGGTCGTCGAGGCGATGGGCAGTGCCACCGCAGCCCGCGGCATCATCCAGCAGGTCCGCAACCTCGTGAAAGACCTGCCGGAGAAGGCGGCGAGCGGTCACGAGCAGATCGTCCGCGCCTCAGCTCGCCGAGAGGAACTCGCCGCGATCCCGGACGTCGAGTTCGCCAAGTCCGAGGAACTCTCCCGGGCGCGCTACGAACTGGCTGAGCTCAAGGCCGAGGTCAACGCCCGCGAGAACTCGCCACAGGCCCTCGCTGCACGTGGTCATGAGACCGACCGCCGGCGGTCTGAAGGGCTCTACGAGAAGTGGACTCTCGACCTCAACGCCACCCCCGGCCACGCCCATGAGGAAGGTCTGAGCCAGGCCGCGCTCCGCGCAGCGGTCCCCGAGCGGATGGCCGCGACATCCGCGGCATGGGCAGCCGGCGCTACCGAGCGGGAGGAGCAGCGTGCCAACGATCCGTGGAAGCCGAAGTCCGCGGACGGATCTCGCTTCCAGTTCGGCGCCGACCGTGACAGCGGCCAGGAGGGCGCCAGCATCGAGTGGACCGACCGCGCCTGGCACTGGGTTGCCTGGACCGGTGACGGACGAATCGCCAGCAACTTCGAAGACCGTCGAGACTCCGCCCGGTACGCCGCGACGGGCGCACTCGAGAAGTTCGAGAAGGAGACCCAAGGAGCCGACGCCGCCACTGGCCGGGACGCCACCACCACCCGGGCCGCCGAGCCGACGAACGACATCCGGACCACGCTCCACAACCAGCGGAACACCAGCAGCGACCGAGACCGGACGCCGCCGCACTCCACCGAACCCGACCGTGACCACGGCAAGGACGGAGGTCACAGCCTGTAGAACGTCCACATCGGTTCGTGTATGGTCCGAGACAGGACTAGTGGGGACACCCAGGATGCGACCCTGGATGCCCCCCTCGCCGCACCGATGGATTCGATGCGAACTAGCCAATGAACAGTTGAATCACCACGTAGATGACGACCCTGGCAATGAGAGAGAAATCAATCTTTCTCTGCCAGGGTCGCTTCTTCTTCCTGGGGTCCATACTGGCCACCTTCCTTTCTCTCGTGGCGCTCCGAGTGAGCGCCGACGTCTCGTGTTCGCATCGAGAGGGGAAGGCAGGAATTAAGCTACACGCCGTCTGCAATTCCTGCAAGCGGTCCGCAATTCCGTCTTGGTGCCGCCGGCTGCCGCCCCTCGGGTCGGGAAGTGTCAGACACTTCCGCAGGTCAGGACGGTTGTAGACCTCACTACAGAAATCCGATCTGATTTTTACAGATCCCGTCAACTGTGTGATGATTTTTCGGCCGTGCCGAGTCTGTAGAACCTTGTATAAAATCTCTGTAGAAGCTGCCGTTTAATGTCTATGTAATTAACGTCCTATTTTGCAATTAATGGCGTGATCATTTTCTCTCGAATTTCCGCGCGGGGCGACTGGCGAGGAAGTGTCAAACATGGAGGCCACGATGGTGTGGCCCGTCCGGACATGTCGGACGTGAGGCGCACTGATTCGGAAATGACTGTGCCCCCGCTCCGGCCCGGAGCGGGGGCACAGTCATTTGTTCACGGCGTCAGGTAACTCGGCCTGACCCATCCTTCCGGCGGTTCATCGACCGCGAGCAGCCGGTGTCCGCGCCAAGTTCCGTTGGTGGTCGCGTGGCTCATCGGTCCGGTTTCACCGTCGAGCAGCACCCGCAGGTGCGGGTCGCAGTGGCGGATCCACCAGTTCGACATCGCTGCCGCGTCGGTCCCCGATGATGCGCGGGCGTCCTCGAACGCCCACCACAGCGCAGTCAGCCGTGACACCACTTCCTGGTGTCGCCACCAGTACCGGTCCCAGGCAAGGCCGTGCCCGGGTGACGGGTCGATCTTGCGGCTGATGACCCGGCAGAAGAAGTGCTCGACGAACTCCTCGAGACTCGTGAACGCCGCCGGCGGCAGCTCGTCGGCATCCTTCCCGACCGGCTCCGGTCGCGCGGCCGGGAGATCCGCGAAGTCGTCCGCGACCCAATCCGCCTCGGGCGGCTCGTAACCCAGGGGAGGGTGGCCGAACCAGGTTCCGTCCTGCCGGGCGCCGCTCATCGGCCCGGATTCGCTATCGAGCAGCACCCGCAGGTGTGGCTCGCAGTGATCGACCCACCACCCGGACATCGCGGACCGGTCCTCACTGCTGCGCTCGCGGGCTCCCTCGAACGCCCACCACAGCGCCGTCAGCCGGGCAACAACCTCCGGATGGCGCCACCACCGCGCGTCCCAGGAGAGGCCGCGACCCGGCTGGGTGGAGATGTTCCTGTTCACCACCACTGCGAGGTAGCCGCTCACCCACTCTTCGACCGACTCGAATGCCGGCTCGGGCTGGACCTCGTCGTCGTCGAGGGAGTCCAGGTCGAGATCGTCGTCGAGAAGGAAGTCTTCGGACATGTCGTTCTCCTTGCGTCGAACAGATTTCGGGTCGGCGGACCGGCTACATGAAGGCCTTGGAGTCGCTGATCGAGTCGGGCTCGATGTACTCCTCGTCGACTTCCTCGTCGGCTTCTCCTCCCGCGAGGAGGCGGTCGGCCAGCTCGGGGCTGCTGCTGTAGCGGCGGATGGAGTCACGGACCTCGTCGGCGTAGTCGGCCTCCCACCACCACGCCTTCTTCACCAGGACCGGGCGGTTTCCGGGGAACGAGACGATCGCCCGGTCCTTCGGCAGGGCGGCGAGGTCGTCGACCGACAGGATCGGGCGCTCCTGCCAGCCCCGCGAGGTGCTGCCACCGCCGCGGCCGCTGCTGCGGGTGGTCGTCGGCACCTCGTGCCGACCGATCTGCTCCGACAGATCCGACAGGTACTTGCGGTCTTTGACGTTGCCGCCGTAGAAGTGCACCGCGCCGGCGATCATGCCGTCGAACTCTTCCTGCCCCCACATCCGTGTGCCCTGCTGCGGATTCTGGAGGATCGCGATCGGGATGATGCCGCGGCCACCGAAATGGCTGTACTGGTCCGGCAACGCGCCCAGCCGGACCGTGTTGGTGGCCTCGTCGAGGACCGCGACCAGCGGAACCTCGAGGCGTCCCCCGCTCGACTTGGCGGTCGGACGGAAGCGCGGCGGTACCCACTCCGGGAGTCTGGTGGGCTGGTCGTACGTCCGGGCCGGGGTCTGCGCACCCAGGGCGGTTGCAGCATCGAAGATCTGCCCGACGAGCGCGGTGGTGAGTGCGGCGGCCGAGTCCGGACCTTCCATCGACAGCGCGTAGAGGGTGTCGGTGCCCGCCGCGAACGCGACCGGGTCCAGCTCGGGCCGATCGTGGGTGACGACGTCGTAGTGCACGTACACCTGCGGACGTTGCCCGGGAACGGTGGCGTCGACCGCGATCACCGCTCTGGCCGGCGGAGTAACCGCCGCGGCGTACTCGTCGTCCGACAGCACACTGAGGTACCGCCGGGCCATACCGAAGATGCCGTCTCGCTGCCGCTCGGTCAGATTCTGCTTCTCCCGGACGCTCTCGGCCGCGCGGTCCTTCCCGTACGCCTCAAGGATCTGCGCCGGGATCTCGCTCTGGTCCTCGCCCAGCCACGTCGCGACGTGCACCAGGTCGCCGCCCGCGAGCGCCGCGGCGAGGCAGTACAGGGCGAGGGTGTCCTGCGCCTCGCCGTCGAAGTACGCATCGGCCCGTGCGCCCTTCTGCGTGGCCGCCGAGACGAAGAACGACGCGAGCTTTCGGGCCGACGACACCCGGTCGATGCCGCGCAGCGGGTTCCACCAGAAGTTCATCTGCGGGCTGCCGGTCACGCCCTGCAGGTCGAAGACCCACACCTCGCCGAACCGTTCACGGGCGCCACGTGTCAGCGGGTACAGGTCCGGCTTGTTCGTCGTGACGATCACCGCTCCCGGTGCCGCGAGGACGGCCGGGACCGCGAGGGCGACGGTCTTGCCCATTCGGGTGCCGGCCAGCGCCACCATCGGGTTCTCCCAGGACAGGTACACGGGCCGGTCTCCGCGGACCGTGCAGCCGAGGGGAATGCCCCACGACCGCGGATCGTCCTTGTCGAACTGGGGAACGAGCCGCTGGGACTCACTGCGGGACACGCCTTTGAGGCGGCTCGGGTCGACCATCGTCCGTGCGGCCGAGTCCACCTCGGACCGGCCCCGCGCCCATCTGGCTGCGATGGCCATGCCGCTGCCGACCACGATCAGGACCAAGAGCGCCGCGATCACGGTCGATTGGACCGGCCAAGGGCGCTTCCCGGTCGCGATCTCGGCGGCCACGGCGACTGGGTGACCGCTCGTGTCGAGGCCCGCAAGGGTCGCGCCCAGCCACCACGTTCCGTACACCCCGACAGCGAGAACGAACACGGAGGCGAGCGCCGCCAGCTCGAAGCTCCCGGATCCGGCTCCCCCACTGCCGCTCCGCCGACTCCTTGCCATCACTGACCGCCTCCGGTAGCCATCTCCTCGGTGACGACCAACGTCACCAGGTTCGTTTCGCGCCACTGCTTGTAGCCCGGTTCCTGCGTCCACTCGAGGGCGGCATTGCTGTGGCTGACTTCGATGGACAGATCGACTCGCGCACGCATGGCCGCCCGCGCGAGCACCGGATCGTCTGCAGAGACTTCGTGATTGAGTACGTGCAGCCTCAATCGAACCGCCTCGACGTCGAGTTCTTCGCGAGCTTGGCCTGCAATGAACACCGCGAACTCGGCGGTCGACAGGTCAGCCGAGGTCTGGTCGCCCTCGATGAAGACGCGATCGTCCGAGTGGAAGCTCCCATAGGCCACAACGGCGCCGTCCGGCCCGCACACCGCGAAACTGCCCTGACCATCGGCGGCGGTGTAGATCTCGATCAGCGGCCCGTCCGCTGCGGCTGCCGCGATCTGCTCCCGGCGCAACGCGTACGCCGCTTCTCGCATGGCCTCGTAGTCCACATCGAGTTGTTTGTGCAGCTCGATCTTGAGCTTCGGGAACAACGACTTCGTGGCGAACCCGTTCTCCTTCGCCCACGCGTAGATCGACGCATGGTCCTCGAACGCCGCGAGCGTGTCGCGGTGTTCGAGGACGGCAGCCTTCGCCTTCTCCCAGTCGTGCACGCCCGCAGTGCCGCGCTTCCTACCTGGCATTACCGCCCCCCTGAAGTTGTTGTCGGAAACTGCTGAACCGCGGCGCACGAACGCTGCTCAACGTTCGGTGCACCGGAGCCGAAACGGCTCCAAAGGGCAGATTCTGGGTACACAGAAATCACCTCCATGTGGGGATCCCCTGCCGGGGGCTGGGCTGGACCTCATGTCCTGCCTCGTGGATGAACCTATACCGAGCCGGTGACACCAGAGCTCGCCTATCTGCTTGGCATGAGCGAAAACTCGCTCAGCTTCCAACCGTCTGGCGTCTGAACCATGACGGCGCGGACGGTGTTGGTCGTGTACGGCGTGGAGCTCCCGTCGGTGTGCAGCACGGTCTGCGTGACGGTTACCGGGATGATCGCCTTCGTGTCGGTCCGGACGACTGCTTCCTGAGGTGCGGCGGTCGCCGACACGATGTCCTTGGACGACTGCCACCCCGACCACTGGGCAGGCAGTCGAACATTCGGGTCACGCGGTGCACCAGCGGACTCCGCCAGGCGGCCGGTAAGCCACTCCTCTGCACGTTGCATCGCAGATCCCGGCGATTCATCGACGGTCGGCTGCCACGTGAAGATCGCTGCAAGCGCACGCTGCGCAACAGCGTCAGGCTCGATGGCGTCGGATTCCTCGTCGATGAGGACATGGGCATCGGTACCGGCACCCTCGAGGATGCTGTCCCCGCCGTTGAGGTTCAGGACAACGGTGACGACCAGCGCGACCAGCGCGATCGCTCCCGCTACGACGGCCCCGATGATCACTCGATTGGTTGTCTTCACCTGCACTCCTACGCTGCCATCTCGAACTCGCGTGCGTACGCCTGAATCTTGTCGGCGTACGGCCGGGTCTGAATTTCGTAATCAGGGCTGCCCGTGGGGAACCCCCCTGATCGCTGGACAGCGCCGAATCCCGCGTTGTAGCCGGCGAGGTACAGCTCCACAGGTCCTCGCGGCGCCGTGATCGACCCGGCGGAGACACCAGCATCGACCTGGCCGGCGATCTCGCACAGGTACCGGCCCGATGCCATCACTGCGTCACCGATGTCGGTCGGGCTGACCTGTCCGTTCCCGTCGTCGTCCCTGCCGTACGTCGGCCACGTGCCAGGCATGAACTGCGCCGGTCCCCGAGCTCCGTCCGGGCTGACCAAGTCCACCCGGAAACCAGCTTCCTGCTTGAGCAACCCGGCGACCAACGCCGGCTTGATCTGCGGGCACATCGAACCCGCCTTGTTCACCCACGGCTCGAACTCCGGCGGAATGACACCCGCCTTGATGACGTCGCCGCCGTCGATGACGAACCCGGTCCCGCAGGGAACAGGAATCGCATTGCCCGCGATACCTCCAGGTGCTGACCCGAAAACACTGGATCCGCTCGGCATTCCGCCGCCTCTGGTGGTGACGTGCACATGGTCGTAGTGGTTCGCCGTAGGCCCGCCGCGATCCTCCATGACGTTCGATGTGCCCTCGGCCGGGATGTACTGCTGTCGCCAGATGATGTACTCGACGTTGAAGGCATCCTTGTTCGCCATGACGTACTGGGCGACTCGGTCTCCAAGTTCCTTGCCGGCGCCGGTGTCGTAGTTGGGAATCATGATGTCCGCGGCACGCCCAGAGGGGTGGTCGGGAAAGTCGTCGCGGGGACGCCAACCGCCGATGGTCTGGATCTCGGGGAACTTGGCATGAACCGCGCGAGCGACGCGAACAGTGTCGACCTGCCAATTGGCCTCGGAACCGACCGACGCCGGGATCGCAGCCATTTCGCCCGTGCCCTGCGCGAGCTCTGCCGTGTTCGGGCGCGGACCAACCGGACTCGCCGACGAGCCATCAGGCTCGACCGACTCCGACAGCCACGGGGCAGGGTCGATCGCCGTACCGCCGGATCGGCCACCTTCCCAGATCTCGAAGTGCAGGTGAGCACCGCCGGGCCCCGGTGGTGACACCTCGCCGTTGTAGCCCTCGTTCGCGATGTGCTGCCCGGCACGGACCTGGTCACCCTTCTTCACCAGGACTCCGCCGTCATTCATGTGGCCGTAGACCGAGGAGTACACGCGGCCGTCGATGTTGTGGTCGACCACGATCCACATCCCGAACCCGCGCGCCGGGCCGGCCTCGACGACGACGCCGTCGGCCGTGGCATAGATCGGGGTGTCGACCGGCCCGGCCAGGTCCTGGCCCTGGTGCATACTTCCCCACCGCTCACCGAAACCCGATGT
This sequence comes from Rhodococcus sp. RD6.2, assembly GCF_001040705.1. Taxonomy (GTDB): domain Bacteria; phylum Actinomycetota; class Actinomycetes; order Mycobacteriales; family Mycobacteriaceae; genus Rhodococcus_G. The sequence continues at coordinate 53,975 of NZ_CVQP01000013.1, read as the reverse complement.
CAGTTGGTAGGTTCCGGCCTTCATCGGCTTGACCTTCGTTCCAGCGGGGAGGATCGCCCCTGGCTGCGAGCCCGACGGCACGGAGCAGTCCTCGTCCGGGTCCGACGGCATGAAGATGACCACGACCAGCATCACGACCATCAGAAATGCCGTCAGGGCCGCACCAAAGGTGATCCTCGCCGACACTATTCGGCCCCACTCATCCCGCGGTTCATCGCCCGCAGCACCTCGACCTGCTGTCGCAGTTGCCATACCGTCCGGGCCGACGCCCCGTCGTCACCTCGGGCCGGCCCCATCGTGGCGCGCACCCAGTTGCGCAACGAGGTCACCGGGATCTCCAACGCAGCGGCGACGGCGACCACAGCAGACTCCCTCGACGGTGTTCCCTCCATCCGCTGCCGAACCTGCTCGACGCACCGCTCACGGAACTCGGGCGTGTACCGGCGCCGCATCACGCCACCGCCCGTTCCACCGCGTCGAGATCCGCCTCCGCGTACTCGTAGCGGTAGTTCGTGTCGTGAACGCCGGACTCGATCTCGGAGGGCATCAACACGGTCTTCACTGGGATCCCGGGTGCACCCGACTCGCCGATCTTGATGATGAACTTGCCCTGCCCGGGCGGCGCCATCCTCGACCCGACCTCGCCAGTCAGCGCCGGTGGCGACGACCAGCTCGTGATGTCCGCGACCTCGGTGTCGGTGAACCGCACCGTATCTGCCATGCGGGCCATCTCGGCGCGAGGAAGAGCGCCGACGACGACGACCGCCGCGCGCTCGATCAGGCCCTTCGCGGTCTGCACGTCTTCCGGATTGGGGAGCGACTGCAAGTCACTGACGGTGTGCGTGCACATCAGCAGGACCGTGCCCCAGGCGCGGTTGAGACGGGTCAGCTCGTCGACCCGATCGACCATCCCGACGCCGGCGCGCAGCACCTGCCACATCTCATCCAGCACGACCATGAAGTTGCGCTTGGGCCCGCACCCAGCATCGGCGAGCAGGTGGGCCGCCTCGGTCGCGGCGAATCCATGCTCCCAGCACACCAGCAGGACTGCGCCCTTGAGCTTGCGGTCGGTGGTGCCGACTCCTGACACGTCGACGTCGACAATGGCCGCATCGACGTTGATCGGATCGGTTGTCTGCCCGTTGAACACGGACCCGAACTCGCCCTCGATCAGCGCGTGGATCGTGCGGCGAAGGGGCTTGGACTCCTTCAGATACTCCTCGAACGACTCTGCCTTGTACGCATCGCGGATCCGCGGCGCATCCTCCTCGAGAACTGCCTCGAGGTCAGCGAGGATCGGCTGCTCACCCACGTGCATCCGCTCGTCGAGCAGGTCGATTGCTGCTCGGAGCGCGGAGATCTCGAAGTCGTCGATCTGCTTCTGCCCGCGAGTCAACTGCAGCAACGTCGCCACACGCCGAAGCCTGTCGTTGACGATCCGTGCACGCACGATCGCCGCGGTTCGGGACGCCTTCTCCGTGCCCGCCGCATCGAGCTTCGGGACGATCTGTGCCAGAGGCCCCATGTCGAGCGGATTGATCTGCCCGCCCCGACCGAGCTCGATGATCTGCGCCCGCTCCGGACCGACGTCCTCCCGCACCAGCTCGGCGAGCCGACGATAGTCCGGCCGCATGTCGCCGAGAACCAGTGTGGTCACACCGGCATAGAGCTGGCCCAGAATCAACTTCCGGCAGAACGTGGACTTACCGAACCCCGGCAGTCCGAGGAGGAACATCGACGGCTGCTGGATGAATTTCGCTCGCGTCATCCACGACAGCGGATCGAAGCAGACCGGGGCACCGGTGTAGAGGTGCTGCCCAACAGGGACACCGACGATTGGTGCGCCGGCGCCGACCGGGAACGGCCAGAACCCGGCGACCCGCAGTGTGGAAGCGCGGAACTCCGTCAGAGGCAGCACCGGGCCGGCCTTTCCGCCACCACGCCCCGCGAGACCACGAGAATCGCTCCGCAACGTCTCCGACTGCGCAGTGGACCCGACAGATTGTCCCCGTGCCTTGGCATCCCGATGCAGGTGCATCTGCGCCCGCAGTCGGGTCAGCCACGACCCGGTCTCCATCGCTGCCGTCAACTCGGCGCGCTCAGCGTCGCTGAGCAACGCGGGGCTCTCGTCGAGGCTCTCGCACCGTTCCCGCTGGGTCGCTGAACGCTGGCTCTCGGCGAACCGCACGGCGGATGTATCCGCAGAGCGCTCGCGCCACGGCTGAGTCACCTTCATCTCACGCCCCCAGCTTCGCGCCGACACGGCCAGTGTGAGAGGGCAGGAGCACACCCAGACCGAGGGTGGCGGCGAACGCCGTGTCCTGGGTGAACCACATCCGTTGGAGCCGAAGCCGGGACCGGACTCCAAGGTCCTTCGTGATGGCGTCGGCCTTCGGAATGTCCTCGCCTTCAGGCATGGTCACCGTGACCAGTACCCCGATCATGGTCAGGCCGTGACCACGGCCTTCGTCCTCCCGCTGCTCGAGTGCGGTGTCCATCCGCTGCTCGGCCTCGAACGTCGGTCCATTGCGGCGGATCCGGTTCATCCCTGATCGCGCCGACCGGGTGTCGTCCTCGATGATCCGGGCGGAATCCGCAGGTGAGTGTGGCCGGTAGCAGAGGGCAACCCGCTTGCGAACGAGGTCGGGGCTGGGATCGAGCAGGGGTCGCAGCACCGTCTCGGTGAACGCCGCCTTGGGGCGCTCCGCCATTTCCCACGTCGTCGAGACGCACCCGTCGTGCGCGTAGCTGCCCATCGAGGCGACATGTCCCATCGGTCCGGCGTCATCCCAGGTGAGTCCGTGTCCGCTGCCCTGGATCTCGGCCTCTTCGAGGTCGTCGACCATGCCCGGGGAGTAGGCCCGCTTGGTCAGCGCGACGATCTCGTCCATCCCGAGCAGCCGCGGATTGAGCTGAGCCTCGTTCAGGACAGTCAGGACGCCGCCGAGACGGCGAGCGATCTCCTTGATCTGCTCCCCGGCCTCGTCTTTGCCACGTCGGCCGGCAGTGGCGCGGAAGGTGATCGACACCCGCGCCCACAGGCGCGGCGCACCGCTGGTCAGATGCATGGCCGACTCGAGCATCATCGCGGCGGGTAGCTGGCCCCCGAACATGCCGTCGCCGCCGTAGGCGAAGTCCGTGTCCTTGTGCGCCAGCGATCGCACCTCGCGGTAGAGCCGGTGCCCGGTCTCGACCCCGTTCTCGATGACCACGGTGATGCCGTCGACGTCGCCGTTCATGGCGATGAAGTTCAGGGCCGAGCCCCAGTTGAACACCGCAAGGTCCACGGAGTCCTGGTCAATTGCCTCGTTGCCCTGCGGATAGCACTCGATCACCACCGTGTACTGGTGCGTCTTGGGCATTTCGATGACGCCGAAACGGTCGCGGGCAAGGTGCTGGACCCAGCCCTCGTGGAGCTTGGTCTCGTACAGCACGCCGGGCAACTTGTTGGTGCCTTCGGGAACGCGAGAGAACCGTCCTGAGAAGTACACGTTTTCTCCTCGTGATGTCAGAATCTGCCAGGCAATGAGCAGAGACGCCCACTGGTAGAGCGTCTTTCGTTGGAATCGGGCGATCAGTGGAAGCCCGAAGAGGGCGAGGACCAGGGCGCAGATGAGGGCGACGCCCACGCCCGCCACCTGACTGATCAGCACCGCGAAGAGCAGCGAGACGATCACGTAGATGGCGGCATAGAGGTTGAGGCCGAACGCGAACGACTTCCGGGGCGCCGGGCCGAGGGTGTAGGTCTCCCTGGCGCGTACATCGGGCGTGATCGTGGTCATTTCCGAACCTCGCTGTCTGTCTGGGCAACTCCGGGTTGGGGAGGCTTCATCGCAGGACGTCCCGTCCACTCGGGTAGGGCCGGCCTGGAGAGTCGGAGGCGATGTCGTGCGCCATCCGATCGAGGGCAGAGCCGGAGCGGGAGGCGCCCGCACGCGCCGTCTGCACTCCCGCGCGCAGTGCCTGACGACTCATGGAGCTGCCGGCGAACGACGGCCGACGTGAGGATGTTCGGGGGCTGGAGGGGCTGGACCCGGCTCCTGCGGAGGACCGCTGACGCGCTCCGCCGCCGCCGCCAGCACCGCCGCCGCCGCCGCCACCGCCACCGCCAGCAGCACCGCCGACGCCACCGCCACCGCCGCTTTGGGAACCTGTGGCACCGCCGAAGCTTCGTCCCGACGCCCCAACCGCCGCGGTCGCGCCCTTTCCTGCGACCCCGGCCGCGAGGCCGACTCCGCCAGCGGCGGCCAGAGCGGCACCACCGGCAAGGCCCGCGGCCGCACCCATCATTCCGCTGCCGCCACCCGAGGAGGAGACGTTCATCATGCGCAGCAGTGCGGGCATGGCCACCGCAGCAACAGTCAGCAGAATCAGGCCCTGCAGGCGAGCCACATCAGAGCCGGGGTCTGCGGCCCAGAACGCCACCGCCAGCACGGAGGCAACAGCCGGCTTGAGCAGAACGAACGCGATCGCCCAGTTCCGCATCTTCTCGTAGGAGGAGCTGCCGATCTCCGTGCTCGACGCCGCCGCGGCCAGCGGGAGCACTCCCACGATCACCATCAGGAATGCCTGTCGAACCACCAACAACACCGTCTGGATGAACGCACCGGCCATCCCGAACAGCGCGATCATCAGAACCCAGCCCGGCCCCCACGTCGAGTTGTCGCTCAAGAGCATGGCGTCGACCTTCGTCGACAGGTCAGTGCCGCCAGAGGCAGTGATGAGCCAGACCGAGAACGCATCCGCCATCTGGATCGCCAGGGTCAAGCCGACACCGAACAGGCCCACGCTGACGATGGTGCGGACGAGGGTCCGCATCAGATCCATCGCCGCGACGGTTTCGGTTCCCGACTGCGCCAACACGATCCGAATGCACGCCAGGATCACCGACAACACGAGGAGAACCGCTTGGATGGGCAAGAAGTATGACTGGAGAATGTCGAGGTACTGGGCATCCGCGAGTGCGGGAGACGCCTGGTTGAAGAACCAGTTCAGCATCGTTCCCCAGCCGTCAGCGACGCCCGCGATCAGCGACTTGACGGTCTTTCCGAACTCCGACTCCCACATCTTCCCCAGCGCGTCACCGGGGTGGGTGACGACATTGGTCACCTTGCAGGCGTTCTCCAAGCCACTTTGGATCAGACGCCCGATCGGAGGGATGTACGGCGACGAGGGATTCATACGCTCGCACGCGTCGTTGTAGCCGTACGTGCCGCCGGTCTCGGCCCCCGTGCCGACCTCGGGCAGAACAGGAGCATCAGAAGTGGGCTGCCCAACCTGCGGACCGGATTCCGGCACACCGTAGACGAAATCGGAGCAGGTCTGGACCCCGGTCGTGACCGTCAGGCAGAACGGGCGCACAACCTGCACGTATCCCGGAGGGGCCGGCTTGACCGAGTTGGTCGTGGGCGTCTTCAGCCCCAGGTCGATCGCACCGGCAGGCAAGTTCTTGGCCTTGAGGTCATCCTGGCTCACCAAGGTGTAGCCCTCGGGGGGCGCGGGGACGCTAGCTTCCTGCGCCGAGGCGACACCTGTCGGCATCGCCAGCCCCGTCACTGCCGCCAGCACGATGGCAGCAATCCCCGTGAGGACGATCCGGTGCCAGCGGCTCACCATGCCGTCCACCCCTCCAGCGACCCGACAGTGCCGGCCTCGAGCGGTGTGTTGTTGGCGAGGTTGACCTTCCAATCGCCGCCGTCCCACACCATCACCAAACGGGACACGGACCACTGATCGGTGCCACCGTCGGCGGCCGGAACCCGACCCGCGAACTCCACGACCGCAAGGTCGTCCGCGTACTCGACAACGCGAAATGCAGGCGAGCGCGACATGTAGCCGACACTGGCGTCGGTCACGTTGCGGTAGTACGGGCCCTGCGCCGCCATGCCTTCCTCGAGCTCACTGCGCATCGCGGCACTCATCAGGACCTGCGTGTCGTAGATCCCGGCTGCAACCTCGTTGGCCGACACCCCGATTCGGTTGACGATCTGCCAGCCCGCCAGCGCCGCACCCTGCGGCGTCTGCGCGAATCCGGTGGCAGCCAGTCCCGTGACCGTGGCAGGCCCATCCGACGTGCTGAACGGAACGATCGCGCCGTCACCGACTCGCTGCCACATCATCCCGGCCGGCGACTCGACGGGAACCGCGGGATTGAACGGTGCCCGCGTGACCGGCGTCTGCGGCAAAGCCCAGCCACCCGGCCACTTCGGCACGTCGACGCGTCCACCGAACGGATCGGTAGTCGGAGTACCGAGACCCTGTGCCGCCGGGTCAGTAGACCCGATCCGGTCACCCTCGCCGCTGCTCGCGGTCGGCGGCACCGTCACCGTCGGCCGACTGCTCGACTCGTCGTCGCTTCCCCGAAACGCGAGGATGATGGCCACAAGTGCACAGACCAGGAGAAGCCCAACAACGACGACGGCCGCGACGGTTCCGAGCCGGGGGCCAGATCGCTCCTTGTCCCGGTTCACTGCTTGGCCTCGAACTGCGTGTAGTCGGCCAGCGAGGCAACCGGCTCAGGCTGCGGTGAATCGCCGTCCGGGTCCGGCAGCAACACCTTCCAGTCATCGCCCGACCACACAAGAGTGTGCGTCGAGGCGGTCAACCCGCTGGCGGACTGCTCGGTCACCAGCTCAACGACCGCACGGTCAGGGGAGAACTCATCGACCCGGAATCCGCGCAGTGCGTCCACACTGCCGGCAGGCACCGGGCCCGTGATGCTCACCTGAACACGACTGACCGCGTAGAGATCGCGCCCCTTCCCCGGCGCCGCAACCGCGTTCGCAACCTGCGGCCACGCATCGTCAGGGGCCAGTCGCAGCCGGGTCAGGCCCTGGGCGGCGGCGAGTACGGCGCCCTGCGGTGTCTGGGTGTACCCCGCCGCCACGGCGCCGTTGATGGACCTGGGCCCGTCGACGGACGACACGGGAACCTCGACCCCCTGCCAGGTTTCCCATCGGACCTGGTCAGGTGCGGAGGTCGTGTCGACCGAGCCCGCACCGCTATCCGTCGACGACTCGGAATCGGAACCACAGCCCGCCACCCCGATCGCAACCACAGCAGCCAGGCTCAGTGACACCAGTGCTCGCTTCATAGCTGTTCCCCCAAAAGTTCTAGTTGAGAATGAATCCGGCGATGCTCGCGGCTGACGAGACTGCGATCGCGCAACCGATTGCCCAGGCGATCTTGCGAACCGGACCGGTCGCGGGATTTCCCTGGAGATAGACCCACCAGAGGAGCCCTGCGCCGACGATGATCGCCAAGACGAAGACGGCGTTCGCCACGTACACGCCCCACCCCAGAAGCTCAGTCGCTGGAGCGAGTACCTCCGACGGAAGGGGCTGAGCCGGCAGTCTCGGCCCCTGCGGATCAGCTGGCTTCGGCGTCGTTGTGGCCTGCGCCAGGTAGGGCGTGACGATCATGACTGCGCGAAGGTGATGAGCGTTGCGGCGAGCGACATGATCCCCGCGCCGATGAAGGCGCCGATCACGATCTTCACGCCCTTTCCGGACGTCGCGCCGCGGTCCGACATGTGGTCGATCCACATCCAGCCGCCGCCGGTGATGATCCCGAGAACCGCCATGCCCGTGAAGACCCAGAGCGCGACTCCGATGATTCGCCACATCTTTTCGCCGCCAGGCGGCTGCACCGCTTCGGGCTGTGGAACCGCGAGAACGATGGTGTTGGCCGTGTCGAACAGTTGCATGAGCATTGCTTCTCCTAGTTGGTGTTGAGCAGGTCGACGATCGTCGACCGGATCTGATCGCCGATTTCGGCGACGGCGAGAGGGACGCATTCACTGGCCGGAGGCTGCTTTCGGCGCTTCTCGAGGACATCGCCGGGTCGCCACACCGGCAGCTCCTCGGAGCGGAGGGTCAGCCAGTCCTCCACCCAGGGGACGTGCCAGTGCCGATCTCCGATGAGACCGGCCACCACCTCGAGCCGTTGCCTCAGCGAGGCAGGGACCTTGCCCGGTCGTGCCGCCACGGTGACCAGTCCGACCAGCGTTGTCTCGCCTGCGAAGCCAGAGAGATGCTGAGTGATGAGGTCGTGTGCGCAGTCGATGCCGTGCTGATGCTCACGGGCGACGATGACGACGAACGGGGTCTCCCCAGCGAAAGCTCCGGGGAACGCCCGCATCGCATCGCCGGCAAACAGCCACGACGCGCACAACGACGACACCCCGGCACCACCGTGCGCGCCCACCAGCCACCAGGCCGGAGCGGGGGACGATTCAGGGACGAATACCGGCTGGGGCCAGACATCGAGCCGTCGGTCCACAGGAGGAGCAGCGACAATCCCCTGAGCGGGAACATGCAAGGCGGTCCCTGCATCCGAGAACGCGGCACTCACGGCAACCTCCGGTCCAGATGGTTGACAACCAACCAACCTCGACCCGAGGCCAGCGCGAGCACTGCCGTACGGCGCGGTGGCCGTACGTCGTGCGAGAAGCGTTGGCACATCGGACTCTTACCTTTCAGTTCGCGCCGACTGAGGCGCCGGACAGACCCGCCCAGGGATCGTTGGCCGGGGTGGTCGGGGTGGAAGTTGACGTCGAGAACGACCAGGAGTCGTTGCCCTGCGCTGACGACGCGGGGACGGACGGGGTCCACTCCCACGCGGCATCGCCCGAGGCGTAGGAGGGAGATACGTTTCGATCAGCGGCGAGATCGAACGACTGCACGTCGGCCCGATTCTCGGTCGGTGACCACACCAAGCCGGGCAAGCCCTGGTAGGAGCCCTGGCCGGAGACCGGGACGGTCCGCGTAAACGCGCCCACGCCGCCCTGCCCGGATGCAGAGCCGGACTCCAGATCGCGCACGACCGCCTTGATCCACGACGTCGCGAACTGCAGCCAGGTCTCACCGCTCGAGGTCACTGGATCCCGTTGGTACGACTCGTGGTTTGCCCGCACCGACCAGTAGCGGACGTCGGTCGCCATCTTCACCAGGCCGGCGTTGTCGGTGAACTCGTTTCGCACGACCGTCTCGACAGCCTTCGCCGACTTGTTGGCGATGTTGGTCGGGATCAGGTTCAGCGCCGCGTTCGCGGCCTTGGACGCCAGGACCGCCAGACCTGCAGCGGGGTCGACGAGGCCAACGGTTGCGACCTGGGCGATGTTCTCCATCGTCAGAACGTCCTTGGCGAAGGCGATTCCGGTGTTGATGCCGATCCCGACGAGCTTCGTGAGCGCCTCGACGGGGTCGCTCTGGTGCTCCGGGTTCGCCGCGGCCTGCGCTCGCTCGGACAGAGAGGCACCAGGACGGTAGTCGAGACCCCGGGTCGTGCCGTCGGTGGTCACGATGTCGTTGGTGACCACATCGCTGACCATGTTGAGCGTGGTGGTCCCCAGCACCGATGCCGCCGAGGTCAGAATCCCCACGGGGTCCTTCTGGTCCAGGTCGAGCTGGCCGGCGACATTGGTTACCAGCCGCGCGAGTGGAGCATCCACCGGGGTGTCGCACGAGAGATCCCCGGCGGCGCACGCCGAGGCCACGCGACCGGTCAACGATCCGAACGTCTGCGGGGTGCTCTCCGAGAGCGGAGCGATCCCACCCCCAGCGGCCGCGGCTGCGGTAACCGGGGTCTCAAGCTTCGCGACCTCGCTACCGCGAACTCCCGGCACCGAGTCCGGCGAAGTCTGGCTGGTCGGCCGACCCGGGAACGTGGCGTCTCCCGCCGTGCGAGTGGGATCGGAGAACAGCATTCCCATCGCGACCTGCGAAGGGCTGACCGGGCCCTGACCAGACCCGATGAGCCGCAGCACGGTTGAGGCCACATTTCCGCCCTGGGAGTAGCCCATGATCCCGAGCTTGGTGTTCGGGCAGGTCTCGGCGATCTTGGCGATGACACCGAGCGTGTTCTGTACGCCCTGGCGGTACGACTGCTCGTACGGCGTTCCCTGAAACCCGAAGTCAGCGGGGTACGGGACGTATGTCCGATCGAATGTGTTGGTCTCGGTGATACCCCCGAACTCGCTGAGCACCGGTAGCACCACCGTCGCCAACGTCCCGGAGTCGTCTTTCGGCGACGACGAGGACGTCGACTCCGTGGTTCCCTGCGCGATCACGACGTGCAGCAACGGGCATCCGTCACCCGCGCTCGTCGCCTGCGCCGAGGCCGTTGGTGCGGTGACCGCTGGCGCCCCCTGCGCGCCAGCGGTCCCCGCCGACCCCATCGCAACTACGGTTGCGACGAGGGCCACGGCACTCGATCTCTTGACGATGGTGGATTTCGGCACTGCTCACCCCTCTCCCTGAATGGAGGCGATCAAGGTCCGATCGCCTTCGGTTCGTGTGCGAACCGTCTGAATCCAGACGTCCGCAGGCCGGTCCGGGTTGAACTGCGTCAGCACGACGCGGTAGAGGTCCGGCTCCGACTGCGAAATCCGGAGGCAGTAGGTGGTTCCCTGAGGAACTGAGTCGATCCCGGCTTGCAGCTTGTCGACCGCCGCGAGGTAGATGTCCGGTGTTGTCAGAGCGCGTGCCTTCGCCGCGTCACGTTCGACGTAGTAGAGGTGCTGAAACCCGAAGATCACGTCGGGTCCGTTGGCGGTACCGCCGGGCCGCCGGCCAGACCATGCGCGGTCTCCATTCGACTCGGCACATGGCGCACTCGAGGTGCCTTCGTGCACCGGTGCAGCGGCGGGTGATTCAGCGGTGGAAGGCGGCGCGGCAGTCGTGACCGCGTCGGGGGTGGTGAGCATCGGCGACATCGCGTCGACGAGAGGCCGGTCCTCGTCGTTGCTGCCCGCCTGAACGGCGACGGCCGCCCCCAGCGTGACCAGGAGGGCAAGGCCGCCCGCCGAAAGTCCAAGTGCCCATCGGGAACGGCTCTTTCGCGATGCGGACTGGATCGGGGCAGGTCCCTCGGGATCCTCGTCCGGTACGAGATCGACGAGCAGTCGCTGGTGAACGGGAGAGGCCGCCGCACTGCCCGCGACCTCGGGAGTGTCAGACGAGAGGCCCTGCGTCCACGAATCCGGGACGGGCAGGGGGAGCGGTTGCGCGATCGGTCCCTCAGCTGCAGGACCGGCCGCGAGGCCCTCCATCCACGCATCGGGAGAGAGCGTCGCGGCGGGACGGCGTGCGCCCTGATCCCTGGCCCACGGCTGCGATCCGGGGCGTGTCCGATTCATCGGATTCCCTGCGCCGTGTCCTGGGCCTGGAACGCTCGCCTGCGCGGTACCGAGAGCCTGACCGGGCTGGTCGTCGCTGTCATTCACTGATGCCGTCCCTTCCGGTGGCTGATTTGGCTGGAGCAGGGTCACAACGGCTTTGGGGGCGAGGAGTGGCTCCTCGCCCCCAATGCGCTGCTACGCGGGGATGCCCGCGCCGATCGCGCCGGCGATCATTCCCAGGGGAAGTCCGGGAACACCGGTGGCCGTCTGGAAGTCGCTGACCATCTGGTCGAATGCGGCGAGCGCACCGTCGCCGCCGGCAACCGACGAAACCGATTCGCGGATCTGCTGATCGGCGACCGGAGCGGCGGCGGCCGTGTCACGAATGAACGTGGTGACGGCTTCGCCAGCCGGCCCCGACTGCTCCCACGAATCGAGCGTGGCCTGCGTCTGCTCAGTGATGGCCGGCTCGTCGATGTCCGGGACCTCGACCGTGGTCGGGGTGCCGTTCGTCCCGTCGCCGTAGATCGTGGCGGCGGCGAGACCCGCCGCGCCACCGCCGACAGCGCCGACAGCGGCGGCGGGAACTCCCAGCGCCGCGGCACCGATCCCGGCACCGGTCGCGGTGCCCACCACACCGGCCGGAATCGCGCCGACCGGGGTGACCACGGGCGAGAAGAAGCCCATCGCCGAAGTGCCGCCGATGGTCCCGCCGATCAAGGCCCCCAGCGTCGCTGCGGGTGCGCCAGCAGCGACCGCGCCGATGATCGCACCGCCAGCCGCACCAGCGATCTGAGCTGCGGCGAGCTGCTGGGCCTGATCAGCCGGAATGCCGGTGCTCCGCCAGAAGTCGGTGACCGCGGCCAACGCTGCGCCGGTGGTGGCATTGGTGCGCGCCGTCGTGTCGTCGCTCATCCAGTTCGGCTGCGTGAAGTGAAGATTGCCCACCATCACGGTGTCTCGCGGCGCGATGTACACCGGGGTCGGCTCGTCGATCTGCGTCGGAAGGTGCAGCTGCGAGTAGTCGATCGGCGGCGTGTAGGTCGGTGCGTAGGACGTCGGCTCGTTCGCCTCGTAGTCCCAGTTCGGCAGCGGTGCGGTCGGCTGGGAGTACTGCTCAGGAACGGGCACCCATGCTTCTGCGGGTGCAGGCGCAGGTGCTGCAGTCTCGGGGAGACCTGCCTGTGCGCTCTGGCCGTCCGAGAGGCCGGGCTGATCCCCGTCCGGTGCGAGTCCCGCCTGTCCGGGGGCCGCGACTGCCACACCAGACGCGACGATCGAGGCGACCGTGACGGTCCCCAAAAATGTCGTGACGCCGAGGGAGCGATGAAGACGCCGGTGGCGTCCCGTCGCCGTGTTGTTGCTCATGGGTTCCCTTCCCATCAAGTGGTCCAAGCCAGTTCTCGCGATCCGCTTGGCAATCGCCGTAAAAGCTTCATCGAAGACATGGCAAACTATAGAATCAACCAAGGACAAAAACAAGCCAAAACTTAGCGAAGGAACTTTCGGTGACAGAGGTGAAGGGGGACACCAAACGGCGTAAACCCGCAGCTCCTTCGCGGTCCCGTTTGGCATTGATGCGAGGTCTCACAGGTAAGGTCAGCCCTGTGAAAAACGGGATCGGGCTTTTGGCTGAGGCTGTCGCCGAGCGTCGTCGGCAGCTCAACCTGACCCTCGATCAGGTCAAGGAGGCCGGCGGTCCGTCGGACGTGACCACCGGAAAAATCGAGAAGGCTCTGATTGCTGATCCGAGTGCACGGACGCTTCGGCGCCTCGATGTTGGCCTGCGCTGGGTCGACGGCTCCGCGGCCCGCGTGCTCACTGGAGGATTGGCGGTGCCCGCCGAAGAGATCCCTTCGGTGCGGATGGCGAGACCAAATGCGGTGGGAGCTGACGCCGACTCGGTCACGCTCTCCCTGGCTGTAGTCAACGACCTATCGGACATCGCGAAGCTCTACGAACGGGCTGCGGCAGCGGTGAAGGACGAGCAGGTCGCCGGCGAGCTCCGAGACATCAACGAACGGCTCGATCTGTTGGTGGACAGGATCATGCGCGCCTGGCTCACCGCCCAGCTGGAGCAGAAGACAACCGAGCCATCCCCACTTCGAGGGGATCCGATGATCGAGATGCTGCTGGGCGACTACCTCAACCGGACGCCCGAGCCGCCGACCGAAGAGGACGCGGACGAACTCCAGTACCTCCGGTGGCTCACGGGCCGCGCCGGCGAGCTCGACAGTGCTACCGAACAGCGATTCGTAGCGAAGTGGCAATCACGACAGGAGAGGACCCGATGAAGCACCTGGCCCCCACCCTCGGACAGAAGCTGGACCGCCTGTTCGCCTTCTACCACCACAGAGACGAGCCGGAACTCACCACTCAGGCGGTGGCCACCCTCGTCGGACAGCGAATCGGGGAGCCGGTCACAGTGGAGCTGCTCGCGAACGCGAGAGCCGGTGACGTCGAGTCGCTTCCGACGGCGATGGCAGATGCCTTGTGCGACCTCTTCGGGGTCGACCGCGACTACCTGCGGCTGAGCGGCAGCAAGGACATCGACATCGACCAACGCCTCCGACTCTGGACGGCCATCCGTGATCGCGGGCTCAATCACTTCGCCGCGCGAGCCACCACCATGACCCGCGAGGACCTCGAGATGCTCATTGCCGAGGTCAACAGGTTCCCAGTTCAGCGACGAGTGAACGCCAGCTGAAGTCCCTTCGGGCGCAAGGTAAGCGTCTCCTCCACGACCAGCTCGTACTCGGGTTCGGGCGTGACATCGAACCGGAGGAGAAGGGTGGCGAGGGCCAGTGTCATCTCGTGAAGCGCGAACTGCCGGCCGATGCATGACCGGATGCCGGTCCCGAAAGGCTTGAACAGCTCGGCGGGTCGACCACGGTTGTTCTCGGGTGCAAACCGATCAGGGTTGAACTGATCCGCATCGTCGCCCCAGGCCGGGTCACGCTGAACGGCCAACAGCAGCACGAACACCCACTCCCCTGCCGAGAACGAGTGTCCGCCAACCTCCGTGTCCTGCTTGGCGGCCCTGAAGAACCCCGGCGCCGTCGGCCACAGACGCAGCGCCTCATTGATGACCTGCCGGGTGTAGCGCAGTCGGGGCACATCCTCGTACTGGACCGGGCCGGCGCCGATCACCTCTTCCGCCTCAGCTCGCATACGCGCGGCGACCGCGGGATTCTGAGCAATGAAGTGCAGGGCGAAGCTCAACGCGTTCACCGAGGTCTCGTGTCCAGCAACCATGAACGTCAACACCTGATTGCGGATGTTCTCGGGATCGAGACCCTGACCGATTTCCGGATACAGCATCCGGTCAAGAAGGTCCGCCCGTCGCTCCCCCGACTGCTGACGTGAGGCGATCACCTCGTCGACGGTGTCGACCAGGACCTGGTGGTCGATCTGGTTCTGTTGCTCGGCCTTACGGCCCAACAGCTTCCCGATGAACGGAAGTGGGATCGCGCTCTTCTGGGCGTGCGTCAGCGATCGACTCATGGCGGCAACGAACGGATGCTCGGCGTCGGCGTCGGCGTCGAACGAATCGAACGAGTACCCGAACCCACAGCGGCCGATGACTTCGAGGGTGAGCTTCCCCATCTCCTCGACGACCGGGACGTACGCGCCTGGAGGCTGGCTCTCCAAGTCCTTGCACAGCGCGTCGACGACCTCGACCATCGTGGCGTGGTACGAGATCATCGCGTCCTTCGTGAACCCCGGAACCAGCACCTCATGTGCCTTGCTCCAGTTCGACTCCCAGTTGTAGGCAGTGAACAGGCCATCCGCGACCAGAGGGCGCAACCTCTCCAGAGGACGTCCGACGTACTTCTCCCACACAGCGTCGTCAAACACCTGCGCCGCCAGCTCGGCCGACCCGACGAACGTCAGATCGGTCCCCATGATGGAGCGCCGGTAGATCGGACCCAACTCCGAGAACCGCACGAGCGTGTTCTGGTTCGGGATCTCCCGATTCATACCCAGCACATCACCGATCAGCGGAACTCGGTGCGGCGGATGTGGAATCGTCGACTTCGTCATGAATGCTCGTCCCCTCCTGGTCAGACCAGTCCGGCCGTTGCCGGCCGCTTCGACCACGCATCGGCGATACGCAGTAGTTCGTCCTCATCGGTCAACCATCCCGGCGTCTCGACCGGCTCAGAAGCCCGGCCAGTGTCACGTCGGAGCTCGAGCGCATCGGTGATGGCCTCGCAGCGCGAGGCCGGGTCGACGCCTTCGGCCCGGTCTTCCGGTCTCATGTAGGACAGCAGCTCGTAGAGTGCGTCCTCGCACTCGATACGCATCCGATGCTCACGCTCGACGCTGCTGGCCAGCGCGCTCGTCGTTGTCTGGAGCGAGATCGCAGGCATTGCCGCCGACAAGTCCTTCCACATCGGCATGAGCACACCCACTGCGGCCGACGAGGGATCGTTCGCGCGTCGAGTGCGGATGGCGGTGAAGATCGGAAAACTCACCGCGATCGCCGCCGCCGTCGCGACAGGGAGAAACAGCACGTCGTTGGACTCGCTGCGCCACACTGTGAATCCGTTCTGGACACCCAGGGACAGCATGAACCCGTTCGCGATTCG
This sequence comes from Rhodococcus sp. RD6.2, assembly GCF_001040705.1. Lineage (GTDB taxonomy): Bacteria > Actinomycetota > Actinomycetes > Mycobacteriales > Mycobacteriaceae > Rhodococcus_G. The sequence goes on along the minus strand of NZ_CVQP01000013.1, from coordinate 38,264 downwards.
GGTCAGATGGTCGAACGCCGAGACGGAACCGGTCAGCAAGATGACGACGGCCCAGACCCGGGTGCGCCGCACCGCTTCCCCGTGCCGGAGCACGCGAATGCACGCCGCGGCGACGGCCGCGAGTGCGATCGGCATCTGAGACGAGTAGATCAGCATGTAGGCCGCAGGCCGCCAGTCGTGCAGTTCTTCGATTGCCGCGCCCGCCGCGCGTGCGGGTTCGCTGATCCACGCGAGCGCAGCGACCTCGACCACGATGATTGCGTAGACCAACGCGACCGCTCGTCGACGAACCCGCCGGACGTTGCTGAACGCGCGGACCATCAGGAAGATGGTTCCGGCCCCGAACATCGCCGAGGCATGGGTGAGCAACCTGATGTCGGACAGGGTGAGTGGGGTCGCGTCGATGAGCAGGTCCTGCATCCACGGTTCGCGCAATACCGCCGCGCAAAGCCACCAGAACAGCAACCAGGTGATCAGCTGATCGAGCTGACGTTCTCGCACGAACACGACGCGACCGACAATCACCAGCGCCAGGATCGCAAGCAGCGGATCGCTCGCCCACATCGGCAGGGCTGACGTCGCCTCCAGCTCCAGCAGTGGTGTGGCGCTCATCGAGACTTGTCGAATGTGACTGCGATGCGATGAACTTCGCCGCGGGCGTCGAGGTCGATCGGACCTCGGCTGAGGACCGCGAGCTGGGTGCCCACGAGTTCCGCCTCGGCCTCCGTCGGGGAGTCGAACGTCGACCGCCTCATCATGTACTCGATGCCAGCGAGGCTCAGGCCCTCCGTGAGGACGCCGGACGTCGGCCTGAACGCCTCCCCCGGATGCTGGCAGAGGACGTGGCCCACCTCGTGGAAGATCTGCTGGCGCTGATGTCGCACGGAGCGGGTCGAGTCGTATCGGATCACGTAGCGCTCGGGGCCGCCCAGAAGCAACCCACAGCGGTTGCCGGGCTCGAGTGCCGATCCGGTCCACGGTGAGAGGTCAACGGCCTTCCCGGAGTCTTCCTCGAGCCACGAAAGGAACTCCCCCACGGTCCACGGCGGCTCGAGAGGAACCCGCGACAACACGTTCGTAAGGCTCTCCCGGCGCCGGCCACCACCCCAACTGGCCATGCGACAACTCTCCTTCGTATTCCTGAGTAGGCGTACAGACACCGACGCGTCCGAGCGGCACCCCCGATGGGCCGCTCGTCTACCAGGTATTCAACAGCGGCGAGCATAGTCCCCTTGGCCTGGCGGCCAAGAGACACGAAAGCGCGGTGAAGCTAAGATGAAAAACAAGCAAGAAAGTTTGTCGGCGTGTCGTGCACGCGATTGGCGGAACCTGGCACAAGATGGACGACGAATCTGGCACCGATTGGGCCAGATTAGGAGAGAGCCAGGATCGGAGGGCCGAGGCCATGCCTGCACCACACAAAGGTGAGCGCGAGCGGGTTGTCAGCCGCGTGCCAAAGCGTGTCTTCGATGAGCTGGAGCGCCGCCGGGTAGAAGCCGGCGTCAGCTCCCTCAGCCAGTACGTGGCCGATCTGCTCTCGGCGACCACGGGCCACGCCGACCTAGTGATGGAGCTCGACCAGGAGGTGATGTCACTGACCGCGTGACGGAAAGCGAGTAGACGGTCGATCCAGGCGGATCCGACCAACAACCACACACCGTTTCGCAGTACAGCGAGTCACCTCAGATACAACGAACCCCCCACCCGTGCGTGGGCGAGGGGTTCGTCGAGGTAGATGAGAAGCGAGTGGACGCTCGCGACTCGGACTACTGCTATCCCCGAAGGGACTGTCTTGCCGGACAGAGCCCAGGGTACAACGCACCCTGACGCAGGTTCAACGGAACGCGCGCGTGTCGCTGGGCACGCGCCCACCTACTACTCCCCCCGACTGCTCCGCTACCGGGGCAGCACCCCGGCCAATCCCCGATACGGGAAGGCCAAAGCACCGCGGACGCTCGTCTCCGGACACATCCACGGACACCAGTGCTCCGCGCTCACACCGACACTCGTCGCCCGACTCGGTGGCCCGAGCGCAGCGTGCACCCACTACTGCCAGATTCGGCTCAACGTCGGCCCCGACGCCTACGCCGGCATCGCCTGCTGGCGCGGTGAGCAACGGTGGGCCGAGATCGACGTCCCCGCCGCCTACAAACGGCACTACCTGCTTGTCCGGCACCGTCTCGGCGACGGCGGAGTCAGCCTCACCGCAGTCACCGCGGTCGCCCGAGAGATGGCCCGTGCTGCGGACGGACGAACCGGCCAGCGATCACGCCTCTCCGTCGCCACGATCTGCGAGCGCACCGGCCTCAGCCGCCGCACCGTGGCCCGCGCCCGGACCATCCTCCGCCTGCTCGGCCTTGCCACCGAGGTCCTCCGCGGCCGCCAACGAAGCCGGAACGAACGGATGGCGTCCTGGCGGGTAGGCGACCGAGCCCGCGGATGGGCCTCCGAGTACGCCCTCCACCCGCCGCGCCCTGTGGATAAAACCCGCGATGAGCAGGGCAATCCCACTCAGATGGCGCACCATCCCGGTAGGGGTCTTTTTTCATCCCTTCCCTCTCGTAGAGAGGTATCAATTACAGACCGAACTGTGAATGACCGAGCCGCTTCGCGGCGCATCAACACGAAGAGGCGGCGCGGCGATGCTCGACCGTCACTGGAAGGCTCGTTGCTGGCTTCCAGGTGGCTCAGAGAGCGCGAACGGGGTGCTCCACTGTGGGCTCGAGAGGTAACCGTTGCCCAGTGGGCTGTCGTGCTCGCGGCTCCCGCACGTCACGGGTGGATCGCGGCGGATCTCAACGACATCCTCGACCAGGAGGGCCGAAGGCTCGGTCGTGCCCTCACACCCACGAACCCGCGTGCCTTCATGCGCTGGATCCTCGGAAAACACGACCTCCAGTTCCCGCCGCATGTCCTGGATGAGGCAGCGCGCGCACAGGACGCCGCCGAGCGTGCCGAGCGGCGCCGCGCCGCCGACGCCGAGCTAGAGGTCAGTCGTCAGCGCCGCGAAGCTGGTCGAGCAGCCGCATCCGGTGCTGCTCGCGCAGCCGCGATGGCTGCCGTCCCCGACTCCGCGGCCGCACAGCGGCAACGACGCAGCCGAGAGGCCGCGGCCGCGGCCGAGGCTCGGGCCGAGCTTGCCCGCCGCCAGCGGTAGACCTGGAGCACGAAATGGCCGGTGTAGAACATCGCGGGAGAGGCAACACACGCCGGCCAGTCGGACCGCGCATCACTCAGGGGAGGAAGTCGATGAGCACGAGCAAGAAGCGGAAACCCACGGAACCAACGCCATTCACACCGGGCGAGCAGTTTCGTGAAGGACTACCCGTCCGCAGACGGGCGATCGCCACCCTCTCCGACCTACAGCCCGCGCAGATGCCGCTGCTGCTCGACGCACTCGACCACGCCGCCGCCCCTGTCCGCACGCACCTCGAACCCTACGGGCACGTCGTACCGGAACTCGAGGAGTTCCGGCGCAGCAGAGCGGTCGGCCCGACCCTTGCCCGCTGGACGCAGATCTTCGGCGTCTCCCCGGAGACGCTGCTGGTGAACCGCGAGCACTACTTCTGTTTCGGATCACCAGACACCACGGTCGGTGCGGTCGACGAGAAGATGGCGCTCGCGATGTACATCGCCTACAGGTGCACGGCCGGCGCCACTCTCGACCGCCACGCTTACTACGCCGCCGAGGAACTGACCGCCCTCATCCTTGCTGGCAGTGAAACCTCGGCCGAGGTCAGCGTTACCCCCGCCGACCTCCCCTCCCCTACCGGCGTCGCGTACCTCGCCCGACCCGATGGTGCCCTGCTGCTGCTCTGGCAGGTCCTCAACGACGATCTGCTGTCCGTGCAGCTCGTCCCCGCCGCGGGCGTCCAATCAGTCCTCGCCGCCGACGGCGAACTCAAGGCCGGATGTGGCTACCGCTTCATCAACCACGTCTACCTGCCGATTCCCACCGCTGAAGCACTCCTGAGCCCGCTTGAGAGCGACTCACCGCCGAGTTTGCGGTCTATCGGAGGCTTCACACCCGGGATGCCCGCAGACGACTTCCGAGGCGAGCAGGGCATCTATCAGGGCTGGTCAGCGGCCCGCATCCTCGAGGTATTCATCGCATTCACGCACACGCTCAGACAGGACTCCACCGTCCGCGAAACCCTCGATACCCGCAGCTCGTCCACGAAGAGAGCGGACCGCAGGACGGGCACCACCACCCACCTGTCCTACCGGCCCACGTCGTCGCGGCGCACAACGCCTGAGAAGGCCACCCGGACGTACTCGTCGCGGTGGGTCGTACGCGGTCACTGGCGTAAGCAATGGTTCCCAAGCGAAGACCGGCACCACCCGATCTGGATCGCGACGTACATCGCCGGCCCCGAGGGCGCCCCGATCAAGTCGTCGGAGAAGGTCACGGTCCTCTAGACAGCCAGGGCCAGGAGCGGCGCTCCCGCCACGCGTCCGCCTCCGCGGGGGCTCCGCCCCCACACCCCCGGCCAGTCTCCGAGGGTTACGACCACCCTTTCTGGGGTGTTCCCTCGTCGACCACCACAGCCACGGGGAGCACGGAACCCCGCGGAGCGCCAAGGCCAAGCCGCTCCGCGGTCGGCTACGCCGAGCCTTGACCCTCCCCGAGAACCCCTGCTTCTACCCCCGCGCCGGTCGACGAGGGAACACCAACTCAACGCACCTGAACCGAAGTTGCAGGCGTTGACCTGCGGTAATGCGCGACTTCCGCAGCGGTTGCTAGTGGCTCTAGCAGTGCTAGTGGTGCACCTCTGCAACCGACAGTTGCGCTAGTCATGCTAGCTCTCATAGCATGGCTATTGCGCGTTGCGTTTGGAACTATCCTAAGTTGCATAGCTTCGATAGCATGTTGTGCTATATGAGCGTGGCGAGCCTTCAACGCTTGGCTTACTTGCGTCGATAGCATTGCTCCCGTCGCCCCCCTAGCACCGATACCGGTGCTTGCTCCCACAACGAACAGAAGGGTGCGTGCCCCGTGACGAGAAAAGAAGCTGTCTGCAACCAGAAGGGCGGGGTCGGAAAAACGGCCACCGTACTGGGCCTGGCGAGCGCCTTGAGTAGCAAGGGGAGGAATGTTCTCGTTGTCGACTGCGATCCGCAGGGCAACTCCACCGGCGGGCTCGGCGTGACGATCGAGGATGGGCAGCTGACGACGTACGACCTGATGTGCCGCACGGCCGCGGGAACTGCCGCGGACGCCGTGATCGCCACACCGTGGGAAGGCGTTGACCTCATCCCGTCCAACGCATTGCTGGCGAACATCGAGTCCGATGGTGCCAACGACCTCATCTTCCGACTCGACATCGCATTCGAAGGCATCGATCTGAGCGCCTACGACGTCGTCCTTTTCGACTGCCCTCCGTCGCTCGGCAAGCTCCTGTTCGCGGTTCTCTGCGCCGCCGATGGCGTCATCGTGGTCACCGAACCGACCATCGACAGCGTCGGGGGAGTGGAGAACCTGTACGAGACCATCCGAAACGTGCAGCGCCGGCCGAACCCGAAACTGGTCGTCGACAAGATCGTCCTCAGTCGAAAGAAGGGGACGGCGGAACACATCTTCCGCGAGGACGAGCTCCGCAGCGCATTCGGCGATCTCGTGGCCCGCACGGCGATTCCCGAACTCGGTGCCCGCCAGGACGCCCACAGCGCCCGTACCCCGATCCACCGCTGGACCGGAGGGAAAGCGCTCGCCCTACGCGTTGCCTACGACGACCTGCTCGCAGAACTACCCATCACGACCACCGGAGTGCCCGCATGACCGTCAAACGCGAACCCGCCATCCGCAAGCCGACCCATCCCGCCGCAGACCTCCCTGAGCGGCCTTCGGTCACCACGGAAGCGCCGGCCCCGACACCGCTCGCACCCGCACGTACTCAACCGGCGGGGGAAGAGAAGCTCAGTGAGCAGCACAACGTCCGCATTCGGCCCTCGACCAAGGCTCGCCTCCTGCGCGCAGTCGACAAGCTTCGATACGAAACCGGCGACCGCACGATCAGCATCGCGTCCATCACCGACGCCGCAATCATCGACTACCTCGACCAACACGACTGCTAGCCCAGCTAGCTAGCGAAGCTATCAGTACAGATGAAAGGGCGCCTCGCCCGTACCTGGAAGTGCAGCGAGACGCCCCGACCAAGGAATGGAGATCGCTCGGTCATGTCTGACGATACAACCCAGCCTGCAACCATCACCGCATCCGCGTTGCGCGCGAAGACGGCCGCACTGTGCGGCATTGGACTCATGGTCCTCGCGCTCGCGGCGCTGATGTTCACCCTCTCGTTCGACGCGTTGAGTGCACTCGCGATTGAGATTGGTGTCCGACCGCACCGCGCCTGGATGGCACCAGTTGCAATCGACGTTGCACAGGCTGCTGCAACCCTCTGCCTCGTTGTCATCGGCGTTGCAGACAAGTACGCCGCCGCACGCAGGTACTGCATGGCCCTTGCAACCGGGACGGTGCTGCTCAGCGTGGCCGGCAATGGCTATCACGCCTACCAACTCGCTGAACGCAACATCGCACGCGTCGCGGCAGGAGAGGATCTCGGCTTCATCCCGCAACCACCGGCCATCGCCGCCCTCATGGCCACGATCTTCCCGTTGCTCTGGTTGGCCCTGTTCCATCTGATCAACGTCGTGATCCGCGTCATCCGGGACGATCGTGCCGCGTTCCGCGGACAGACTCGCGCGTCTGCAACTGTTCGCGCCGATCGCAGCACCCTGCAGGGGACCGTTGACGCACCCGCCAGCGACGACCGCATCGAGGTTGCAGCACCTCCGGCTCCTTCTCCCGTCCCCGCAGTTGCGGCTGCGCGGCCGATGCAGCACCGCCACGTCGTCGCCCGTCCCGTTGCAGCACCTGCCCGCACGCCGCAGCGGCCCCCCGCGACCGTGCCGGCCGAGAACGCAGTCACCGCAACCGACCGCACCCGCAGCGGATACACCCAGACCGTCGACGGGCTCGGTCAGTTCCTCGGCAACAGTGACCTCAGCGAGGCTGTGAAGCGAGTTGCAGCAACGCGAATCGCCAACCCTGGGTTCAACCAGGTCCAGGTCGCCCAGGAGATGAACCTCGACAAGTCCACCGTGAGCCGACACTGGCGCGCCTTCTCCGACGCCGCCAAGAGTGAGGGATTCACCGTGCCGCCGCTGCCGCAGCCGTTCGGTGCAACCTCGGACCTGCAACCGGCCCGGGAACTCCAGCCCGCGTGATGAAACCGGCCCCCGCGCCGGTGCGCGGAGCGGGGGCCGGCTTACGAGGTCGAGCGCAACCAGCGGCGAGCTGCAGCGCAACCGAGTGCAACGGCCACTCCGGTGGGTGGTGAACCAACGGCGGGATCCGTTGAACGGTTGCGGCACTTCTGCCGAGTTGGTGCACCGGTAGGGTTTCAGTTGTCCGCCGAACCTCGCCAGGGAACAGTCCCAGGCCGCACCTGAACAAGGACGCAACCACCCATGCCAGACGACGACCGCCGCTCCGGGGCGGAGTTGCGCTCCCGCCGAGAACTTCTCGGACTCAACATCGCGGAGAGTGCAACGATCCTCGGCGTCGACGAGCGCATCATCCGACGGTGGGAACAGGGCCGCTCCATCCCCGAGGGCGTCCTCCGCGACCTGGCCGGCCTTGAACGCACCCAGGACGAACTCGTCGTCGAGCTCGAGGATCTCGCCCGCCAAACTGGCCGCATCGAGACCTACCGCGGCGATGACGTTGTACCCGGCCGTGCAAACCTGCCCGCGCGGTGGCATCGAGTTGCAGCCGCAACCGCAGTCCGCAACCTGGCCGTCGACGGCGTCGAGGCCTGCATCGTCTACGGCGACGACCAGGACTGACCTCCGAGAACACCGCCCGGCGAAGAGGATTCGTCGGGAATCGCATCACCTCCGCCATTGTAAATAGCTATATAGCTGTGTAGAATCGGATGCGCAGGCAGGGCACCAGGGGTAGCCGTAGCAATCGCCGAAAATCGGGCGGATATGGCGTACGCCTGGTCGGTGATCCACTCGGCTGATGGGTCGGAAACGATCGTTTCTGTCCCACAACGGCTCTCGGCGGGGGTCTGCGCATTCGCCCAGCTCGCCGCCGACTTAATTCGGGTCAGAACTCGTGTGCGGTATCTACGGGACGAAACCGCAGGTGTCGGCCCTTTATGGGACAGTTCGGGGCATGGCTCGGTTCGGGTACGCGCGGGTGTCCACGCGCGGGCAGAAGGACGATTCGCAGATCGACGCGCTGACTGCGGCAGGGTGCGAGCGGATCTGGGTGGACAAGGCCTCGGGCAAGCTGGCACGGCGCCCGGAGTGGGACAAGTGTTTCGAATACCTGCGCCGCGGTGACGAATTGGTGATCACTCGTCTCTCGCGCCCGTTCCGGTCGGTGCGGCACATGACCGAGCTCGCCGCCCAGCTCGACGAGCGCGGCGTGGATCTGGTGGTGCTCAAGCAAGGTATCGACACCACCACTCCGGCTGGGAGGTTCCTGTTCCACGTCATTGCCGCGATGGACGAGATGCTGGCCGATTTGATCAGCGAGGGCACCGTCGAAGGCCTCGAATCGGCGCGCGCCCGCGGTCGCGTCGGCGGGCGGCCGCCGAGCATGAGTGACTTGCAGGTGCTCAAGGCGCGGGAGATGTATGAGGAGCGTGACGAGCGCGGCCGCCGCCGCTACACCGTCGCCCAGATAGCCGAGACCTTCGCGGTGTCGCGCAGGACCGTCTACCGCAACCTCGGACGCGGGTGAGGCACGCTTCGGTCCTGCCAGATGGGGTCCCGGTCCCACAGGGATCACCTCGCGTTTTGCGCGGAGCTAGTTTGCGGCTCGGGTCAGCTTCAGGATTCCGGGGCCGGGTTCGGGTCCGGTGGTGTCGGGCGTGCAGCTCATAGATGTTTGGGCGTGTCACCGGGTGGTGGTGAAGAGGATGTCGCAGTGGGCTTTGCGGGCGAGCTCGATCGGCGGGGTGGACAGTAGCCGGGCCAGCAGCGGTGACCGGTGAGGGTCGGCGGTGACAATGAGGTCGGCGCCGGTGGCTGTGGCCAGGTGCAGCAGCGCGTGCGGGGTGGGTTGGTCCAGGATGTGGGTCTCGATGTCGGTGGCGCCGTGGCTGATCGCGTGCTGGTGGGCGGTCCGCAGGATGGCGTCGGTGGGAGTGGTGCCGCGTAGCTGGTAGACGTCGGGTCCGAGCCGGTCGAGGTCGGCCCCGAGATCACGTTCGTCGATGTCGTGGCGGGCGCAGATGATCAGGAGCCGGGCGTGGGTGGTGTGGGCGAGTTCGGCGGCGTGGTCGACCACATGGTAGGAGCGGTCGGATCCGTCGGTGTCGACGATGATCGTGCGATAGGCCGTCATGACGGGCGTCTTTCACGAGAAGGGGTATCTCAGGGGGATGGGGTGGACGGGGACGGGCGTGGAGTTCGGAATCGGCGGGTGGTGGGGCCGGGAGCGAGGAATGCCAGCGCAATCGCACCGATCGTGGTGAGGGCGGCCAGAGTGAGCGCGGCCTGGCCGCTGCCGTGCACGAACGCGGCCTTGGCGAACTCGGCCAGCGGCGCGGCCACCGGTCCTGCCTGGTCGGCGACCTGCAGGGCCGCGGCCAGGGAATCGGCGACCGGGCCGCGGGCGGGCTCGGGCAGCTGGGACAGCGCGGGCGCGATGCGGTGGGTATAGCCGGCCGCCAGGACGCTGCCGGCCATGGCGATCCCGATCGCGGCGCCGATCTCGCGGGCGGCGTCGTTGACCGCGGCGGCGACGCCGTGTTTGGCCTCCGGGGTGTCGGCGACGATGGCATAGGTCGCCGGGGCGGTACACAATCCCAGGCCCGCGCTCATGATCAGCAGCGGCCACAGCAGATCGGGGTAGTGCGCGGCCAGGGTCAACCTGCTCACCAGGACCAACCCGGCGGCTATGGTGAGCAGGCCGACCACGGTCATCACCCGCAAACCGACCAGGCTCGACAGCCACGGCGCGATCACCGAGATCACGACCAGCGGCACCACCATCGGCGCCAACGCCAGCGCCGAGGCCAACGGCCCGTAACCGAAGATCAACTGCAGATACTGCACCAGTAGCAGGAACACCCCGAAGGTGACCAGGAACTGGATGGTCACCGACAGTGATCCGGCACCGAAACCCCGGCGGGCGAACAACCGCACATCCAGCAGCGGCGCCGCCGACCGCAGCTCGACGACCACGAACGCCACCGCCGCGGCCACACCGATCCCGGCGGTGGCGGCGACGAGCGGGTCGGCCCAGCCGCGCGCGGGGACCTCGACCGCGGCGAACACGATCGCCGCGACCGCCACCGCGACCGCGACCGCGCCCACCCAGTCCACCGGCGGATGCTCGCGCTGGCGGGACTCGGCGATGGTGCACGCCAACCCCGCCAGCACTGCCCCGGCCACGGTCAACCCGACGAACACCGACAGCCACGACCACCGCTCGAGCAGGAGCCCGGCACCGAGGATGCCCAGCACTGCCCCGGACCCGGCGACCCCAGCCCACACCCCCACCGCCCGGCCACGATGAGCAGGCGGAAAGCTCGCGGTCAGGATCGACAGTGTCGAGGGCATCACCAGCGCCGCGCCCGCCCCGGCCAGCGCGCGCGCCGCGATCAACCACGCCGGGTCGGACAGCAGTAGCGGCAGCGCCGAGGCGGCGGCGAATACCGCCAGTCCCGCGACCAGCACCGCGCGGCGCCCGTAGCGGTCGCCGATGGCGCCGGCGGGCAGCACCAGACACGCCAGCACCAGCGTGTAGCCGTCGACGATCCAGGTCAGCTGGGCTTGGGTGGCCCCGGTCGCGACCGCGATCTGCGGCAACGCCGAATACAGCGCCGCCATCGCCGCGACGACCAGCGCCACCGCCAGGCACGACACCGTCAGCATCCACCACTGGGCCCTGGTCCAGCGGGCGATCTCGACCGTGTCCGTTCCGGGTGTGGTCACCGGCACCTCCCGACGTTATAGACCAATAGTCTCGGTGCGAGACCGTCAGTATCATAATGGGCGGGGTGTGGGATGATGTCCACACATTCGCACGATTTGAACGACGCGAACCGGAGGAGGGCGCGGCCATGACCGACCCGGACCCCGCAGCGACCGACCCGCTCACCACCGCCGAGGAGCAGGCCGATCCGCGGCTGGCGCGCTCACGCAACCGGTTGCTCGACGCGGCCACCCATCTGCTGTCCACCGGTGGTGTCGAAGCGGTCACCGTCGAGGCGGTCACCCGCGTGTCGAAAGTCGCGCGCGCCACCCTCTACCGGCACTTCGGCAGCACCACCCAGCTGCTCGCGGCGACCTTCGAACGATTGCTTCCCCAGGTCAACACACCGACCGGCACCGGGCCCGTGCGCGAGCGGCTCGTCGCGCTGCTCACCACCCAAGCCGACCTCATCGAGCAGGCCCCGGTGCAGATGACCACCCTGGCCTGGCTGTCGATGGGGTCCATCGGCGAGGACCACCCCGACCCGGCCGCGGTCACCTCGCTACGCACCCGCGTCATCGAGCAATACCGCTACCCGTTCGACCAGATCCTCACCAGCCCCGAGGCCCGCGCGATGCTCGGCGAGCTCGACACCACCTTCGCCATCATCGAACTCATCGGCCCGATCGTGTTCGCCCGCCTCACCGGACTACGCACCATCGACCACGACGACTGCACCCGACTCGTCGACAACTTCCTCACCGCCCACCGAACACCCACGCCAGCACACACCGCTATCGACATCGCCACACCGTAACCACAGGCCCCGGGCCGCGCGGTCAGAACAAGGTGTCGCGCACCCGCAGCGGCCGGTAGCCCGTCGGGCCGAGCTGGGCCAGTTCGGCATCGATGTCGACCTCGATCGCGCCGAAGAAATTGATGTTGGCACTGTGCGCCGGGGAGATGTGGGCCAGGACCTCGTCATCGATACGCTGCCCGGCCCGACGCATCTGCTCGACAGCGAGCCCGTAATACTCGGTGGTCCAGGCGATCACAGCGTTGGTCGCCAAGGTCAGGCACCAGGCTTGCTCGGTCTGGTCCTCGAGGTGGCGCGCCCGGATCATCCCCTCGTGGGCATAGAGCAGGTCGCGGCGCAGCGCGTGCAGGGACTCGCCCTTGTTGAGCTGGCGCGAGATCTTGCGCCGATAGTCCGGATCGGCGAGGTATCTCGCGGCGTAGATGGTGCGCCGCAGCGCCCCGTACTCCTTGAGGGCCGCGGCCAGGGTGTTCTGCCGCCCCGACGCCGACAGCTTGCCGACCAGCAGCGACGCGGTGGCGTGCCCGAACTTCAGCGATCCGGCCAACCGCAGCAGGTCATCCCAGTGCTCGGCGATCAAATCCAGGTTGGCCTTGCGGGTCATCAGCGGGCCCGCGTGCGGGAACCGGGCCTCGGCCTGCGCGCGCGGGCCCGGCCGGTACAGGGTGATCCGGCCCAGGTCCCGGATCCGTGGCGAGAGCTGCATCCCGAGCAGGTCGAACAACCCGAAGTTGACCAGGGTGACCCCATGGGTGTCGGTGGCGTGCTCGGTGATCGGCAGATCCGCTGCATTGCCCAGGATCTCGTCGAGCACGTAGTGGGCTTCGCGTTTGGTGGCCACGATGACCTTAGTGCCGTAGGTGGCATGCTGGTCGGTGACGTGGGTGTAGGTCGACAGGCCCTCGCTGGCGAAGTAGCGGCTCAACGGCCGCGCCGTGGTCGATTTCCCGCGCGTCGGGAAACGCTGCCCATCGCTCGACGACAAGGTGCCGGCGCCGAACACCGCGGTCAGCGGCAGCCGCTGGTGGTAGCCGATCAACACGAGGTTGGCCGCGCGCAGGGTCTCCTCGCGCACATACCACTCGTCGGTCCAGGCCAGGATGTCGTAGGTGATTCCGCATGCCTCGGCCATCCGGGTCAATCCCAGGTTCGTCGAGTGCGCCAGCAGTACCGCGATCAGGTTGCGTTTCAACTCTGGTGTGCGGGTGGCCTGGCCGCCAGCGTGGGTGAAGCAGTCCAGGTAGCCGGTGCGCTTGTCCAGCTCGATAAACAAGGAAACGATCGGCGCGAACGGCAGCATCTCGGTCAGCTCGGCCTTGAGCGCGATCGCCTCGGCGGGAACATCTTCCGCGCTCAGCGGCGAGATCACCAGATCCCCGCCTTCGTCCACCCTGACCGGGCCGTCCCCGTCGGCCAGCACTGCCTCCAGCTCACCGAGAGCGTCGTGCAGTTCGGCGACCACGGCGGCCAGCGCGACGCCGGGATCGGCGGATCGCCCGACCAGGCGGCAGAACTCGCCGCGTTGCGGTTCCCACTGCCCGGTGGTGAGCAGGTAGGCGGCCGGGTCGGCGTAGCGGCGCGAGCCGGGCACGAACACATCCCCGCTGCGCAGCCCGTCGCGCAGTCCGAGCAGTACGCACAATTCCCAGTAGTGCCGGTACGCGGTGGCGCTGCCGGTCTTTCGGGCCTCGTCGAGGTAGCCGCGCCATTTCGTCGGCACGAACCCGGTCGGGGCGTCGTCGAAGACCTTGCGCCGCCCGGTCGCGTTCAGCTCGCGCAGCATGTTCACCGCGATCAGCAGCTCGGTAGCGGCGGTGCCGCCGGCGAAGCGCACCGCTTCGAGCACCGCGGGAGTGAACTGACGCAGGTAGTTGTAGGAGGAATCCAGCGCTGCCAGATGCCCGTGATCACGCGGCAACCTGGGTTTGGCCTGGGCGATCGCCGCGCGCAGGCGTTCCCACCCGATCTTCTCGCCGCGGATCAGCGCGCCGATCTCCTCATCAGCCACCGTCGGGTCGGTGACGATTTCCAGGAGATCGTCCAGCAGCGCCTGGCGGTCCTCGCCGGTCTTGCCGCGCTCGGCCAGCTGCTGCTGCATCTTCCGTTCGGCGGCACCGAACTTCGCCGAGATCGCCTGATCGAACAACGCGACGACCTCATCGAGCACATCGGTGCCCGACTGGGCCAGCACCGTGAGCAGGATCGGATACCGGCGCTGCGGATCCCGGCGTTCGAGTGCTTGCGGACTCAGGCGTCGGCCCATGGTGGCCAGGAACCGGCGCCGCTCGGCGGGCAGCACCGACAGATCCAGCCGATCAGCGCCCAAACCCCGCAGGAACCCCAGCTTGTCGACCTCGGCGCGGACCGCCGCCGCCGAGGCCTCTACCGGCCCGGTCGACAGCCACCGCAACCGCGAGATCCCCAGCGACGCGTCGGTGACCAGCAAGCCGTCCAACTCCGCGCACCGCGCCGCGGTGAACTCGTGGGAGAGCCGGTCATAGGTTTCGGTCTGGGCCTGGTGGCGGGCGTGGGCGACCCGTTCCACTACGGTGACCGGGCCGGGCCGGATCACTTTCGCCGAGATCAGGTACTCACACGCCAGTCGGAACAGCAGGGTCGGGGAATCGTGCTCCATCGCCCGTGCGAGCAGGAACTCATCGAGTTCCTTGAGTTCGAGCTGACCGGCGGCACGCCATCCCAGGTATTGGGCGGCCAGGCGCACGTGCTCGGTGCGGGTCTTGGCTCGTCTGCCGTAGGAGCCGATCGCCACCGGCTCGACCCGCAGCTGCTCGGCGAGGCGGGCCACCGCCACCGGTGGGGCTGTGACCAGCCGATCCGGCACGAAACCCAGCCACGGCAGCGTGCACAACGCGATCGCCAAGCCCAGCCGTTCGGCCGGTCCCCGGCCTCGGCCCGGATCCACGAACGCCAGATCCGCCGACGTGAGCGTGAAGTATCGAAACAGCTCCTCGCGGCTGATCTCCGGAAATCCCCGCAGACGTTCCAATTCCTCGTCCGCGAACATCCGCGTCGCCACGAACCCCAGCCTCCACCAGCGCCGACCAACACCAACACCGGCAGCCAAGCACCAACCAGCCGACCGTGCATGTCGAACCCGAAAACTGGCGCCTACCAGGCGGCTACGCCATATCCGCCCGATTTTCGGCGAATGCTACGGCCACCCCCACCAGGCCCAGCCTCCAGCCCCCGGGAGGGGACCCCTATGTGCACGTATTCCGTTGCGCTGTACCACCGAGACGGTGACTACATCGGCACAGCCAGAGTCGAAGCAGGCACCGAGAAGGACGCAGGCATCGCCGCGATAGCCGGTCTTGTCGGCCGTCGCACCAAACTCACCGCCCTGTACGTCCCGAAGGTCGCCGCCCAGCAGCCCGTGCTGCTCGCCGCCTCCGCCTGACTTCGTCCACTTCACCCGTGGCGGACTCGCCGCGGCCCAGACCCGGGAAGGGTTTCCCATGAACAGTTCAGAACCGGCCACGGCCTCCGTGTTCGACCTCGGCGTGCTCGATCAATTCCTCGACATCGCGACGTACGCCGGTGTCCTCCTGGCCCTCGCGGCCCTCTTCGTCACTGCCGTCAGCTTGACTCTGGCGACCACTCGAGAGCAGGCGATGGGAAGGCTGGCCTGCGGAGTCATCGCGGCTGGTGTGTCCATCTTCGCCACGATCATGCTCCGCGTCATGACCTCGGGGGGAACGTCCGAACCTGATCCGGCCGTCGACACAGCCCCGCCGATCGCGCCCCAGGTGCCTGTCTCCGCTGATCCGACCACGGCCGACGGCGTGAGTGCGGGCGGCGATACCTTCAACCCGATCATCCTGCTCGTGATCCTCGGTGTGATCGGTGTGCTGGTCCTGCTTGGACTTCTTCGCGGGACGGTGCGCCGGTTGGGTGCGCGAGTCGCCCGACGCCAGGTGCGCGAGCAGCGTTGGACGGCAGCGAAGGCGGTCTATGCCGGGGTGCTCGAGGACTATGCGGAATACCTCAACAACCCGTTCGCCTGGCTCGAACGCCCCATCCTCGAAGACCTGTCCGAGCCCAGTACCGCTGCGTTCATCGAGGCCCTCGGTGCAGCGCGGGACCTCGACCTCGAGGCGGCCCCCGCGTCCCCGCAGCTCATCGAGGAGTTCCATGCGGCCGCGAGGACCGCACGCGCAGCCTGGGACGAGGCCGACAGGAACGCCCGCCGCATCGGAGTCTCGATCTTTGAGGACACCAGCCGCAGCAAGCTCCGCAAGGCCGCCAGCTCGCTGCGGACCGCACTCGACGAAGGCGCAACGACCGACGAGCGGGCCGCGGCCCTCGACGCCGTCGCCCGGCTCACCGACGGCCTGGTCGACGCCCCCGATCGCATCCTCGGAAGCGCCACCAAGGCGATCGAGGCTGCCGAGCGCAAGGCACTGCCAGCCGGACGGTCGGCCTGACCCAACCTCGGTGTGGGCCGCGGGCATTCGCTCGCGGTCCACACCGCCCCCGGCGGCACGACGAGACCGTGTCGGCCGGGCCGTGTACCGTTCGGCGGCTATCCACCAGGCTGGCGCATCGACCCAAGGAGAACTACATGTCCGTACTCATGTGGATCGGATTTCCGCTCGTCATCATCGGCGCCATCATCATCACGCGAAGCACCAGAGACTTCCTCGACGGCGAATCGCGCGAAGCCGACACCACGCCATCGGTAGGCCGGCGCGCGATCGGGCAGGGCATCGCCGCACTCGGCGCCATCCTCGTCAGCGTCGGAGCGCTGACCGGCGACAGCCCTGGTCTTCTCAAGGCGCTCATCGTCGCGGCAGTGGTCTTCCTTCTCGCTGTTCTGATCTGGGCAACCGCATCGAACCGCCAGGGCCAGCAGTGACGCCGATCGAGTCGCTCGGCGTCGGGCCACGGTGGCGGTCGGCGCGTAACGCCTGACCGGTTCACCAGCCCGGAAAAGCCGGGCGCACCTGCATAAACGTATTGCACACAGCAATATTGACGTGTAGAATTTCGGGTGTAGGCAGGGCATCGGCCCAGCCTCTGGCCCCAGGAGGGGAAATGCCCGACCGAAATCTCGTCATCACCGCCACCATCGCGCAGGACGCGAACGGGGACACCAACACCGTGGACTTGTCCGCCGATGTCCTCGGCGCGCACCTTCCGCCGGAGTGGGAACTGCGGTTGGTGGCAGCCCAGGTCGACCCCTCGGTGTGGAACACCGAGATCGCCGACCGAGTCCTCACCGGGCACCGCTACCGCCGCACCGAGCCCTGGTACGACAGCACCAAGGACACCGGACACCCGTCCCTCTCCGCCCGCGTTCAGCGGATCGGCGGTGCATCGTGACGCTGTCACTGTTCGCCGACTGCGTTCTGCCGGCCTGCAACCACCCCGTCATCGAGGCGGGGGAGGTGTGCCCCGATTGCCGCCTGGCGTTCGGCGACTTGCTGCGAGAGACCGAACAGCCTGCTCTGACGGCCGAGCAGATCGCAACCCGCGACGCCGACACACGCGACGCCTACGCCGCAATGGTCCGCGGCCAGGAAGGCGAGCAGAGGCGCAACCAGCAGTGCTGGATCTGCGAGGAACGCCGCACCTGCACCCGCATGTCGACGGGATGGGAATGCGCGACCTGCGCAGCCATCGAGGGCTGACACCAGCCCCGTGACCCCGTGGAGCGGGTAGCCCGCGGAACTCAGCCCGGCTACCCGCTCCGAGGCACCCGAGGCCCCACCGAACTAGGAGTGAGCAATGCGAGTCACCGTCTACACCAAGCCGTCCTGCGTCCAGTGCAACGCCACGTACCGCGCACTCGACAAGGCAGGGATCGAATACACCAGCATCGACATCACCGTCGACGTCGAGGCCCGCGATCTCGTGATGGCCCTCGGGTACCTCCAGGCCCCGGTCGTCATCACCGAGAATGGCGACCACTGGAGCGGATTCCGCCCGGACCGACTCGCGGAACTCGCCGCATGAGCTGGCAGTCTCAACGACGGGAAGGAGGACCAGTGACGAACAGCGCGAACGCCCACGACGTCGACCCCACGACCGACCTCGACGGTGACCCCAGCGAGCCCATCGAGATCCAGTTCCTGTCCTCGCTTTTGTTCGCCCGCGGACCTGTCGTCCGGCGCACCGTCGAGCACCTGGTGCCCGAGGACTTCTATAGCCCGGTGAACGCCGAGCTGTTCACCGTGATCCGCGACCTCATCGCCGCGGGCAGCCCCCACGACAGTCCGATGGTCCTCAACGCCCTGACGCGCCAAGGCAAGGCACACGGCCACGCCGGCGAACGCCTCGTCCAAGCGCTGACCATCGCGACAGTCGCCGGAGCGCCCGACACAGCCGTCGAGGCATACGGAGCAGCTCTGATGTCCCAGGCGTACCGGCGCAGCTTCCACGCCGCCGCACAGCGGCTCGCGACCATCGCCGCCGAGGCACCAGAAGACGAGCTGTTCGAGCGGATGTGCGTGCTCGGTCGCGAGCAGCGCACCGCCACCGACCGCCTCAACGCCTTCTACCGAACGGACACCGCCTGATGCTGATCGGCTACACGCGCGTCGACGACGAGCAGGACGAACACGACGAACGCCGCGCCCTCGAGGCCCTCGACGTCACCGACATCCACGTCGACAAGCAGGTGGCCGGCACCCACACCGCGCTGGCGGCCCGAGACGCGATGATCGACACCCTCCGGCCCGGCGACAGCGTCGTCGTCACCGGACTCGCCCGGCTCGCCCGCTCGGCGGCCGAACTCGGCGCCGTCGCAACCACACTCGCCGAACGCGGAGCCCGACTACACATCGGCGGCACCGTCTACGACCCCACCACCGACGCCGGTCGCACCGCCTTCCACCTGCTCACCACCGACTTCCCTGACTTCGAGGCCGGCATCTACCGACTCCGACTGTCCGGACCCCGCGCGAAAGCCAAGGCCGCGGGCCGCTACCCCGGCGGCAAACCCAAGCTGACGCCGGAGCAACGCCACGCCATGTTCGACCAACACGAGCAGGGCACCTCGATCGTCGACCTCCAGGAGACCTACGGACTGAGTCAGTCTGGCGTCTACAAGTACCTCCAGCAGGAACGAGCTCGGCGCCAGACGTCCACCCCGCCGAACCGAGGATCGTGACCGTGAGCGCAGCACAGGCCATCACACAGGCCCTCACCAGCGTCCTGGAATCGGAGGAGGACACGCACAACCCCCTCGACATGGCCAGCCCGAACTACGCTCCCTGGCTCGCCGGCCGATCGGCCGGGATCCAGGAAGCACGCCGCATCCTCGCCCCCGGCCCCCCGGACATCATCGCCGCGATCACCGACGCCCTGACCACCGCCACCGCGGCCGCCACCGAGATCACCGGAGCACAGCGAATCGCCTGGATGCGCTACGACGACACCAGGCCTAGAGACGCCGGCATCACGAACCCCGCAGCCTGGACCGCGATCGGCCACGCCAACGGCCTCCACCTCGCACTACAGATCGCGGACCGCGAGATCGTGCGCCAGCGCCTCGACGACGCCCAAGCCACGATCGAGGACGAAGGCCGCGGCGGGCCACTGCTCACCCTGCACACGGACCGATTCGACCGCCTCACACCGGCACTCGCCGTCGACGGACACAGGCTCGCCGGCCACTGGTACCTCCAAGAAGCCGTCAACCAGGAAGTCATCACCTGGGACCGCGACACCTGGGGCAATCTCCTACTCGGCGTCGAGTCGGTCAGCGAGGAAGGGCACCTCCTCGAGCTCGCCGTCTTCCTCACCATCAGCGACGAACTCACCCTGACCCGCGGTCTCGAAAGCGACCTCCCCGACAACTTCAACGACCTGTCCGCCGACGAGCAGAACGAGCTGAAGCTCTACCCCGACCCCACCCACGAGACCGCCGACTACCTGCGGCTCGTCGTCGACGAACTCAACGAGCTCGCGGCCGCCACCGAACGCATGGTCACCGCCTGGCCCGGGACCACTCGACAACCACTCATCACCTGACCTGTCGGACCCGACAGAGAGAATCCACCAGTGACCACCGTTCAGCTCGCCACCACGATCCGCGCATCCCTCGCGGCCGCCGAGGACTACGCCACCGCCGCGGCCGCAGCCGACGACGGCAACCACGCAGCCTGGGCCGTCGGCAAAGTTCACGGGCTCCGCCAGGCGCGCGACCTTCTCGACCAGAACGCCAGCCTCAACGACATCCACCAGGCCGAACGCGCCGCCACCACCGCGGCCATCGCCGCGACCACGACGGCCGGGATCGTGTGGAACCCCGCCGGCAGCCTCGACGCCACGATCACCCACGACACCACCCCGACCGCACCAGACGCCTGGAACGCCATCGGTCGCGTCAACGGACTACGGCTCGCCCTCCATATCGCTGACGCCTAACCCCGCCCGCGCCCGCTCGCGACACGAAAGCGCCGGTTGGTCTGGGGCAGGCGACTACAAGGCCCTCACCGCACGGCATCTGACCGCGGACCGATCGCACGCCAGCACCACGACCAGACAGAAGGAATCCAGAGCCATGACCAGAAAGCACAGCCGCCTGTACACGGTCTACCTCGCGGTGAACGCCGTGACCCTCGTGGTCGCCGCAATTCAGATGGTCGCCTTCTTCGACGTACTTCCTGACAGCGGGGGAGGCTCGAGCAGTCATGACGCCGAGTGGGCGAACTACTACACGTCAACCGCGCCGAACGCCATGATCCTCGCCGCCTGCGCAGCAGTGTTCGTCGCCTCCACCTATGCCATACGCAGGATCGTTGGAACTTCCGCCGCTGCACGTCCCTGATTCACACCACGAACACCAAAGCGCCGGTTGTGTCGCGGCTTCCCTCCGCGAACCCAACCGGCGCTGGCATTGATGCTAGCCGATACAATCGAACATGTGTTCCCCTGGCCGACCGAGTTCGACCCGCCGCCGTATCGGGTCGTCGACCCGCCGGTGCCGGTGATCGTGCACATTGCGACCGCGATAAGTCAGCCCGCCGCGCACCCCGCCACAGTCATCCCGCTCCGTGTCCGAGCCGAGGGTTTGGCTCTCGACGTCCAGGTCCCCGGCACCTTGCGCGCCTGGGCGAGGACAACGGGATCAGGGTGGATTTGCTGTTTGTGCTTCACGATCCCGACCGGCAACGGACGGGGTGGGCTCGACGTCGTCGACCAGTGGTGTCCAGCGGCCGCTGTCCGGCCCGTGAAGTAGGGGAGTGGCGAACCGCCCTCGGTACACCGTGAATCCGGTTCGGGCAGTGGGCCGCACCACGAATCCGGACAGCCGAGGCCATCCGAATCCGGATCCGCCGCGACCACCGGTCGAGCCGAATCAGCCAGGTGAGGGAGCGGCCCACTGCCCGCCGCTACGCCGGACAGTAGTCACCACGACCGACACACGGCCGTGGTGGTGTGTGGATCACGCGAGCGGACCCGCCTTCTCATCCAGCAGGTCGGCGACATCGTGGACGATCAGCTTCCGGCTGCGGGAGTAGCGGCGCTCATCGTTGACCCGCAGGGACCTGTCATCCGGACCCAGCCGCAGGTCGACCCATTCCCCTTCGTCGACGACCATGAGCCCACCCGGCAGAGCTGCAGGTGTCGATGGTGTGGCGACAGCTCGGTATGCCTCAGGGAACGGTGTCCCCGGGTTCTCGAGCTGGTACTTCCGTGCGGCCTTCTTTCGGGCCGAGTTCTTCGTCATGATGCTCCAATCACGAGGGTGGGGCGACGCCCCGCATTCGCCGCCACGCATCGTGACGAGCTGGTGCTGCAGATCCAGGGGACCTTGCCCTCGAACGCCACCAGGTCGACGATGCGGGCGTCATGGTGGCCTCGGGGTCAGCCGTGCAACGCGGCTCTACCGAAAAGAGTAGCAGCGCAAGGCCGTTCACGGCACCCGCGATTCCGCCGCGGCGGGTCCTGGCGGCGACAGCCGTGTAGTTGTCGGTGCCCGCCCCTACACTTCGCGTATGGGCGAGAGGGGAGTGTCTCAGGAGTCGATCGTCGACGCCGCGGAGATGATCGCGGAGAAGCTCGACGTGCTCCTCGAACGCGCCACCGACACCGTCCTCGGGACACCCCGGCCCGGATCGCCGCAGTGGCGCCAGGACTGGGACTCACGTGACTCGAACGCCGGTCGCACTGCCGCCGAGCAACGAGCGAGGGTGAAAGAGGCGATTACCGCACTCGTCACTCACCACATCACGCCTGCAACCCTGCAGAGTCCGCGGCCGCGCCGGCGCGGCTCCGCTGCGTCAGGTCCGGCTAGTCAGCAGCTCGCGATCTGGTGAGGTCGACGCGACCAGCTGAGAAGTGAGCGCCGTGGCGATCGTCTAAGACGACCCGAACCCAACGCCCTCGAGGCTGCCGTTCGCATCAGGAGTGGTGGCCGGCGAGCCGACCGTCAGCGGAAACAGTCGGTAGGAGTCGTACATGATTCCCCCCTGCCCGGCGGGTAGTCGTCCACACAAAACTCCGGCAACGTAGTCACCATCCGCGACGGCGGGGATGGTGGCCTCGCCCGACATGCCGTCGTACACCTCGAACCGCGTGGTGAACGGGTTGTCGCCACCTGGCCATGTGGAAGGGGAATCTGGCTGGTGGACCAGCCAACCCGCAGGGTTGCTGTCCAAGTCGATATCCGGGCTGTTCAGGATCCGATCCGCGCTGGCCTTGGTATGCACCCACGGCCCGCGACAGGTCATCTCGTCGATCTCGTTCTCGGGCCCGTTGATGTCGGGAAGTGTGATGGTGGCGCGGATCGTGTTTCCCTCAACCCACACGTCCGTGTCGGCAGGGAACACCGCAGCAGCCGCAATGCCTGGATGGATCAGCAGCACAGCTGCCGCGACGACGGGTACAGCAGCCGAACGGCGGACACGATCTACTGCGCTCACAGCTCACCTCGCGGTCGAAAGGGTCAAGGGCGAACAGGGAACGGTACCAACAGAGAAAGCCGCCGGCGGTTGAAACGATCCTGCGTCGGTCAATCACCTGACGCCCAGACGGGCAGTCGAAGCGATGCTGGTTCCCCGGTGCCGCGCCTAGCGCGTCGGCCCGTTGTCTGAATCCAAGGATAGGAGCTGAAATGCTGGAATCCCGTGCCGTCGTCCGGTTCGCGAGCACCTCGTAGAGGCGTGGATGGTGGATCCGCCGACCTACGCGTTCACCTCGATTCCAGCGGGGAGGTCGGCCGCTGCACTGGCCCTTCTGGCCAGACCGTCGACTCAGAGCAGACCATGCCAGATAGGTCTGCGCCGGTCAGGTTCGCGTCGGTCAGGTTCGCGTCGGTCAGGTTCGCGTCGGTCAGGTTCGCGCTGGTCAGGTTCGCGCCGCGCAGGTCCGCGAGGGTCAGGTCCGCGAGGGTCAGGTTCGCGCCGCCCAGAATCGCGCGGATCAGTTTCACGCTGTTCAGGTTCGCGTTGTTCAGGTCGGTGCCGGTCAGGTCCGTGTTGGTCAGGTCCGCGAGGAGCAGGCTCGCGCCGGTCAGGTCCGCGTGGAACAGGTTCGCGTGGAACAGGTCTGCGCGGAATAGGTTCGCGCCGCGCAGGTCCGCGGTGGTCAGGTTCGCGTTGGTCAGGTTCGCGTGGGTCAGGTTCGCGTCGGTCAGGTCCGCGTTGGTCAGGTCCGCGCCGACCAGGTTCGCGCTGTTCAGGTGCGCGTTGACCAGGTTCGCGCCGCGCAGGTCCGCGTCGGTCAGGTTCGCGCCGGTCAGGTTCACGTCGGTCAGGTCGGTGCCGGTCAGGTCCGCGCCGCCCAGGTCGAAGGTGCAGGGAATCCACCCATCTTCGTCTGACAGTGTGCGGACCCTGATGGAGCGGACGATCGCCGAGCGAACGTTCTGCTCCGCGGTATCTGGGGGGGGGGACGCTTCGCTGTCAGTGGAAGTTTCAGTAGCTGGTTTGCGTTGGGCGCGGAGGTAGGCGCACAGGAGGTCCACGCACACCTGACGCTCGGAGTCGTTACCGAAGTCGTGCCAATCGTCGGCGAGGGACGCGAGGGCGTAGACGCCGGCCAGTCGAATCGCCGATGAGTCGTGTCCGAGCTGCTCGGCGCAGGTCGTATAGCGCTCGCGGAGGTTCCGCTCAGTGCCTGACCGGTGTTCACGATTGTCGGACATGACCTTGTGCTCATGCTGGTCGGCCGTATTTCGGTTGGAGGTGTCCAGTGCTCGTTGCCGGTGGTAAGCCAAGACCGCGGCCGGAACCCCAACGGCCGCTGCAGCGATCAGGCCCACAGTCCGTCCGAATCCGCTGAGATCGGCGTCGAACACACTGATCTCTGGCTTGGTGGACCACTCGGCGAGAACCCACGTGGCACCGATTGCAGCCGCCATCGCGCCGGATCCGTATGCGATCAACCGAGCAGGCGAAACGCTCTTGTGTTGCCCAGACGGTTTGTTGTTGCCGGGTGACGGCGGCAAATCGGGTGGCATCGGGTCATCTTGCAGGAACGCCAGCCCGATGGGGAATGCGACACGGACCGCTGCCATCCGATCGGCTCACGGTCCAGATTCCTCGTCGTGCTCGGGCCCCTCGAGGTCGGGACGTGTGATGGTGGCGCGGGCCGCGTCTCTCTCAACGACACATCCGTGTCCACAGGGAACTCAGCGGTGGGTATGGTATTCGCACATCAAAGATGGCCTCTAGCTGCATTAATGTCGTAATATCTCTTATCGGCATTGAAATTCTCTGGCGCTCAGCAGGTCTCGTTCGATCAGCCGTTCATGATGTCGGCATGAAACGCGCACAGAGGAGCAACGCGGTGCGGATCCAGCCGACGGCACTGCGGCGATGGATCGTGGCAGGCACGCTCGCCACCACGGCAGTCGGCGGCGGTCTACTTCTGATCTTCGCGCGACTCCAGGCCGGCAAGGCCGTGTGGACGGACGGGTTCTTTCTCAACGGCTCCCAGTGGTTCGACGCCGCCCGAACCACGGTCACCCTCGTCGGCATCATCGGACTGGGCGGCGCAGCCTTCCTCGCCTACCGCAAACAGGTCTCCACCGAAGCAGGCCACCTCCTCGACCAAAGCACTAGCCTGCGGGACCGCTACACCATCACCGCTGAACAACTCGGACACGACTCCGCCGCGATCCGACTCGCCGGCGTCTACGCCCTCGCGTCCCTCGCCGACGACTGGCACGACTTCGGAAACGACGACGAGCGCCAAGTCTGCGTGGATCTCCTCTGCGCATACCTGCGAACAGCACGCAGCGCCGAGCGCATCGACCGCCAAGAGGAGAACGTCCGATCCGCGATCATCGACGTTCTGGCCGGACGAAGCCGGAAGCGAAGCGACGGCATGGACGGCCCCTGGGTCGGACTCCGATTCGCCCTGTTCGGCGCGGACCTGACCCGTGCGAACCTGGCTGGCGCGAACCTGAGCAGCGCGAACCTGACCGGCGCGAACCTGAGCAGCGCGGGTTTGGTCGGTGTGAACCTGACCCGCGTGGACCTGGGCGGCGCGAACCTGGCCAGCGCGTTCCTGTTCGGCGCGAACCTGACTGGCGCGAACCTGACCAACGCGAACCTGAACAGCGCGAACCTGACCAGCATGAACTTGGGCGCGGCTCAGTTGCGCTCAACCCTTGCCGAAGCGAACCTGACCGGCGCGAGCTTGGTCGGCGCGCACCTGACCGGCGCGAACCTGACCGGCGCGCGCCTGACCTGCGCGAAACTGACTAACACGAACCTTGTCGGCGCGAACCTGACTGACGCAATCCTGCTCGAAGCGGACCTGTCCGGCGCGGACCTGAGCGGCGCGGACCTGACCGGCGCGAACCTGATCCTCGCGAACCTGGATGGCGCGAACCTGGATGGCGCGAACCTCACCAACGCGATATACGACACTCACACACGGTGGCCCGAAGGATTCTCCCCGCCGGGATCAATCTCAAGCTGACCGTCCGCTACGCCTCAAGTTCTCGGAGTCCTGAAGGCGGAACCACAACCAGTCGACAACTTGAGAAGGTGAATAGTCGTGCGCGGGCGCGGGAGGTAAGCCGGGTACGGCACTGAGTGCGGGAGATCCGTTCTGTGCGGCGATCGGATCGCAGAACCCCTCTGCAACCATCTTGAGTAGGGTGATCGGCGTACATCTGGGGGGAAGTACGAGGAGCTTCACCTCAACGACGACATTTCGGGGGTAGTTGTGCGTTTCCGTTCTACAGCAATCGGATTGGCTGCGGGTCCATCCCAACCTGAACTAGCGCGTCAGCCCCGGTGCCCTGGAGTCGAGGCGTCCCTGTGACCCAGAAGATCACGGCCACCGTCGCCGAACATGCCCAGGAGACGAACTACATCACCCTCGACGCCGAGGCCACCAAGCAGGAGCCGGCGTGGCGGATGAAGCTGATCGCCCCATCCATCCAGTGGAACCTCGACACGGCTGACAGGGCGCTGGCGAACA
Source organism: Rhodococcus sp. RD6.2 (assembly GCF_001040705.1). Taxonomy (GTDB): domain Bacteria; phylum Actinomycetota; class Actinomycetes; order Mycobacteriales; family Mycobacteriaceae; genus Rhodococcus_G. The sequence goes on along the minus strand of NZ_CVQP01000013.1, from coordinate 12,102 downwards.
ACAACTACCGACGCGCTGAACACTGGAAATACTCGACGGCCGACCAGACATGGTCCGCCACGGTCGAGAAGGTTGGACGCCAGAGCCTGCCACCGGGCCGAGATGCACCCGCGCCCGACCGCTCAGCCCCGGAAGTTGCCCCCGACCACAGTAGGGTTCCGACGACTGCGCTGTCGGCTGCCGTGCAGGGGCACCCGTATTCGCTCAAGCAGATGCTCGCCGGATCGGCGAAGCGCGGCAGCGCGGTCGAGAGTGGTCCCCGACCGACCGAACACGAGCGCGGCACTGATCGAGGCTCGAGCCTGAATCTGTAGGCCCTCGGGGAACATCCGCGATCGGCATCCGCAAGAATCGACGAACGGGGCCGGCCCGCCTCTCCTGCGGGCCGGCCCCGTTTGGGTCGCTGTGCAGGTCAGTCGGATTCGACAAGGAGCCGTTCGCGGTCGTACTGGATGGATCGCTCGGTGGCTGCCCGCGCGGCCTCGTCCGATCCCCAGACGTAGGCCATGAATGCGGCGTCGAAACTCCGACGCTCGGTGGCGCGATCGTCTGAACTCACTGCGTAGCGCATATAGGGAGTTCGAGCGTGCTGGTTGACGGTTCGCTTGCTCATTCCAAGAAGCTTCGCCGTCTCGGACTGGCTGAGGCCGCGAAGTAGGGCGTCCTTCACGAGTGCCTGAGCGACGACAGTGTCCTCGAGGAATCGGAGATGCTCGACGAGCAGTCGAGTGTCCCTGCGGCGCCGGGCGAGATCGGTATGGGTGGGGAGTGCATCGCTCATGCCGCTCAGTATCCCGGTACCCGATGGATACCGCAATACCTAGATACCGCGATACCGAAGCTGGCGGGGGCGTGCCGTCTCAGAATCGACCGTTTCCCGGACACGAATCGGGCCGCCGCGGAGGGCAGCGGCGACCAGCGGCCCGAGTGTCCCAAAAACGTGTCCCATTGACTCTGTAGCGAAACCTCGACCTGTCGGTGAGTTCTGGGACACTCACGCCCGTGAGCGCACTGTTGGGTGTGACTCGCGGCAATAGATGGCGGTGTTCTCGCGGCGTCAGGTAGCGCCAACGACAAGGGGTGCTGCGGGTGGTTTCGACGGGAACTGGCGCCACCCTCTATGTCGGCGCGGCGCCTGGATGCCAGCGACCTCGAAGTCCTCGCCCCTCGCGCGAGCCCAACCCGAGGCTCGCCCGAGCCCCATGTCGATCCCCTCGCCAGGCTCCCTTGATGACTGGAGCAGCCGGTGCTCCACCAGTTGCGTTAGTAGCTGCCCCTTGACTCGATAGTTGGGTACAGGGTTAACAATGGCGATATGCGGAGCAGTGAGGTTGCCACCCAGGCTGGGGTCAACGTGCAAACGCTGCGGTACTACGAGCGGCGGGGCCTGCTGGACGAGCCGCCCCGATCCGCGTCGGGGTATCGCGCGTATCCGGCCGACGCGGTGGCGGTCGTGCGGTTCGTCAAACGTGCTCAGGAGCACGGGTTCAGCCTCGACGAGATCGAGGAGTTGCTGCACCTGGCGGACGGTGGTCCCGACGACTGCCAGACCGCTCGCGTGCTGGCCGAGGCGAAGATGGCGCACCTCGCCGAGAAGATAGCCGACTTGCAGCGCATGCAGCGATCGCTCGCCGACCTCGTGGCCACCTGCGAGCTGCCGCGCACCGACCGGTGCTGCCCCCTGATCCAGACCATGCACGATGAAGGAGAGACTCGATGAAGCTGGAGATCCTGCAGGTCCCCGAGTGCCCCAACGTGGTGCTGCTCGAGCGCCGGATCGCGGAGGCGGTGGCCGGCGAACAGATCGAGGTCACCATCACCCACCGCGTGTTCGATGACCAGGCGGGGGCCACCGAAGCCGGCATGACGGGATCCCCAACCCTGCTCCTCGACGGCCAGGACCCGTTTGCCGAGCCCGATTCGGTGCCGAGCGTGTCGTGCCGCCTGTACAGGTCGGACGACGGCGGCATCGATGGCGCGCCGTCCGTCGCTGCCCTTCGCGCCGCACTGAACCTGGCCCCGGACAGCACATCGGCCGAGGTGTCCGCCGGCCGCGTGGACTGCTGTGCACCCGCGACGGAAGACGAGTCCCCGATCGCAGCGCTCGCCGCGTGGCGGGGTGCGGCGCAGCCCGCCGACCCCGCCGAAAAGGCCATCCACCATGCCGTCTTGCGGGCATTCGCGACCCGCGGCGGCCCACCGCCGATCGCTGAGCTCGATGCGGTCGCCGCCGAGTTCGACTCGTCCGCACAGCAACTTCTCGAACAGCTGCACACCTCGGACGTGATCCGCCTCGACGCATCCGGATGGATCGAATCGGTCTACCCGTTCTGCACCACGCCCACCCCCCACAGTGTTCAGATCGCCGACGGTGCACGGGTTTACGCAATGTGCGCTATCGACGCGCTCGGGATGTCCGCAATGCTCGGCGGCGTCGATGTCGTGATCGACTCTGCCGATGCGTCCACGGGCGAGCAGATCACCGTGACGGTCCGCGGTGAAGTCGCCACCGCGGATCCGGCCACCACCGTGGTGTTCATCGGGGCGCAGTCAGCGAAGGGTCCGTCGGCGGACACCTGCTGCGACTACCTCAACTTCTTCACCGATCGCCCGGCTGCGGAGGGGTGGGCCACGGCCAACCCGCACATCGGCGGGGTCGTGGTCGACCTTGCCGACGCGACCCGTTGCGGGGCGGCGATCTTCGGTCCCCTCCTCAACACGTGACACGGCCGGCCATCCGGCCTGCGGGGACGGAGTCGGCATCCGTGGCGGTCAGACGATCGCCGATCGGGACGTTCCAGCGGGATTGTCGGCCCTAGCAGCGAGTTCAGACGGGTCCGGCGATGGTTTCGGCGAGATCGTCGGGTACGGACATGGGGGTTGTGAGGCCGGCATGGGTGCGTCCGGTATTGCCTTCGGGGTATCGGCCGAATGCGGAGCCGGGGGCGGCGACGACGATGCGGATGACCTGACCGAGCGCCTCGCGGCGGTCGCGTTGACGCAGGGCGAGGCTGAGCATCGCGATGTGGTTGTGGGTGTGCGGCCAGGGGTAGGGCTGGGAGATGATGTGGGCGCGTTCGAGGTGGTGCCAGCGCAGGGTGTCGTCGCTGGCCTGGTGGGCGGCGTCCATTTCCGAGGCGTAGACGCTGCGGAGGTGTTCGGGCATCCGGCTCATGGTGTGTGGTCCTTGCTCGTCGGGGTGGAATCGAGGAGCAGCGCGCCGATGACGAGGACGACGCCGCAGGTGATGTAGGTGTCGGCGAGGTTGAAGGTGGGCCACCATCCGGTGTGGAAGTAGTCGGTGACCTTCCCGTCGAGGAGTCGGTCGATGACGTTCGCGGCGGCGCCGGCGACGATCGCGGCGAGTCCGATCGTCTGGATCGGTCGGCTCTCTGGTGCGGTGCGCCAGGCGAACACGGCGATCGCGGCGGTGATGGCTGCGGTCGCCGCGAGGATCACGATGGTGGGCAGTTGGTTGCCGAGGCTGAACGCGACCCCGGTGTTGTAGGCCAGTCGCAGTTGCAGCAGACCGAGGTCGACGGTCCGCCCGCCGGAAAGCGCCTCGCGGGCAATCGGATCGAGGACCAGCGCGGCCGACGCCAGGACGGCTGCGGTGGCCACGAGGGCGCGGCGAGCGTGCCGCCACCGTGCCGCGGCCACCGGTGCGGCCCCGTCGGAGACCTCGGTCGATGTCACGACCGGGCTCCGGCGATCGGCTCAAGCGCCGTCGTGGGTTGCGGCGCAGCGGTGAGGCTTCGGGCGCGTCCGGCGCGGACCCCGTTGGCGATGACGACGATCTCGGCGACCTCGTGGACGAGGACGACCGCGGCCAGGCCGAGGACTCCGAACAGGGCCAGGGGCATCAGGACGGTGATGATCGCCAGTGAAAGCCCGACATTTTGCAGCATGATCGTCCGGGACCGCCGCGCGTGGTGGAGTGCCTGGGGCAGGTGTCGCAGGTCCTCGCCCATGAGGGCGACGTCGGCAGTTTCGATGGCGACGTCGGTGCCCATCGCGCCCATCGCGATACCGAGGTCGGCGGTCGCCAGGGCAGGGGCGTCGTTGACGCCGTCGCCGACCATCGCGGTCGGGCGTGCGGCGCGCAGGGTTTCGACGATGCGGGCCTTGTCCTCGGGGCGCAGGTCGGCGTGCACTTCGTCGATGCCGGCGTCGGCGGCCAGGGCGCGGGCGGTGCGTTCGTTGTCACCGGTGAGCATCGCGACGCTGTAGCCGTCGCGGCGGAGCCCGGCGATCACCTCGCGGGCTTCGGGGCGGAGTTCGTCGCGGACGGCGACCGCTCCGATCACGGTGCCGGCGCGTTCGATGAGGACCGCGGTGGCACCGGCGTGCTGCATCCGCTCGATGTCCCCGGCCAGGGGGCCGGGGTCGATCCAGCCGGGCCTGCCGAGCCGGACCGGTGTGCCGTCGATGTGGCCGGTCAGGCCGGCACCGGGGACTGCGTCCACCTCGTCGGCCGGTCGGTAGTCGTCGACGGCGGCGAGGATCGCGCGGGCGAGGGGGTGTTCGCTGCGCGCCTCCAGCGCCGCGGCCACCGCGAGCACGTCGTCGCGGGTGGCCCCGTGAGCGGCGGCGACGTCGATCACGACGGGCTGGTTGCGGGTGAGGGTGCCGGTCTTGTCGAGTGCGACGCCCCGGATCCGGCCGAGGGCCTCGAGGGCGGCACCGCCCTTGACCAGGACACCGAGCTTGGAGGCGGCACCGATCGCGGCGACGACGGTGACCGGGATCGCGATCGCCAGCGCGCACGGTGAGGCGGCGACGAGCACCACGAGGGCACGTTCGATCCACACACGTGGATCCCCGGCCAGGCTGCCGACGGCGGCGATGGCCGCGGCCGCGATCATCACGGCCGGGACGAGCGGCTTGGCGATCTTGTCGGCCAGACGCTGCGCCTCACCCTTGCGGGACTGCTCTGCCTCGACGATCCGCACGATCTTGGCCAGCGAATTGTCCTGCGCACCGGCGGTGACCTCGACCTCGAGGACGCCGGTGCCGTTGATCGACCCAGCGAACACCTCGTCCCCCGGTCCTGCCTCGACGGGCACCGATTCGCCGGTGATCGCGGAGGTGTCCAGGGCGGTGCGTCCGGTGCGGATGATGCCGTCGGTGGCGATCCTCTCGCCGGGCTTGACGATCATGACCTCGCCGAGCTCGAGGTCGGCCGGCGGCACGGTCTCCTCCCGGCCGCCGCGCAGCACCGTCGCAGTGTCCGGCACCAGCGACAGCAGCGCCCGCAACCCGCGCCGGGTGCGGGTGACCGCGTACTCCTCGAGCCCCTCGCTGATCGCGAACAAGAACGCGAGCATCGCGGCCTCGCCGACCTCCCCGAGGAGCACCGCGCCGACCGCGGCGATCGTCATCAGGGTGCCGACGCCGATCTTGCCCTTGGCCAGGCGTGTGAGCGTGGACGGGACGAACGTGTAGCCGGCGACGAGCAACGCCGCCGCCTCGAGACCCACGCCGAATCCATCGGATCCGCCGGTCAGACGGACGATCAGGGCCGCGACCAGCAGGACACCCGCAACCGCGGCAGCCCGAATCTCGGTGACCTGCCAGAACTTTTCCGGCTCGTGTTCCTCCTCGCCGTCAGGACGGGGATCGTCGTGGCCGCAGCCGCACGCGTCGCTCATGCCGTCTCCACCGTGTCGGTGCCGTAGTTCGGGCACAGCGCGACCGCGGATCCGGTCGCGGCCAGCAACGTTTCCGCCGACGCGAGCAGATCCATCAGCTCCGGACGGGCCAGCGAGTAGAACACCTGCCGGCCCTGGGGGCGCCCCTCGACGAGGTTGCAGTCCCGCAGGCACGCCACATGCGCGGACACCGTCGACTGCGCCAACCCCAGCTCGCCGACGAGGTCCGCCACCCGAGCCTCACCCTGGGAGAGTCGCCGCACGATCGCCAACCGGGTGCCATCGGACAGGCTGTGGAACAACGCCACCGCGGCATCGAGATCCGATGCCGCTCCGTCCGCTGACGCTCGGGTCCCGCAACCCTCACCATTAATCGTCATATGACGATGATAGCTGCAAATGACGATAATAGGTGCTCGGAGTCACCTGTCCTGTTTGACGAACCTCCAACAGGACACCAGATGGAGGTGCCGGACTCGATTGCGGCCAGCGCGATCACGCCCTCCATGTGTGCCGTTTAACCGTCCTGCATGTCGATCCGGCATAGGTCGCCTTTGCCGGACTACTGTCCACTCGTGGACGGAATGCTGATCGGGTACGCCCGATGCTCAACTCAGGGCCAGGATCTGCGAGCGCAGCGCACAGCGCTCAAACGCTTCGGCGTCGAGCCGGAACGGATCTACACCGACAAGGGATTCACCGGGCGGAACCGGGATCGGCCGGGACTGCGGGAGGCCTTGGCGGCGTGCCGCGCCGGCGACACCCTCGTGGTGGCGAAACTGGACCGGCTCGGGCGGTCCGCGGTGGATCTGCGTTCGATCGCCGAGGAACTCGAAGGGAAGGGCACCCGACTGAGCATCGGTGGTTCCATCCACGACCCGTCCGACCCGACCGGGAAGTTGTTCTTCGGAATGCTGTCGCTGATGGCGGAGTTCGAGTCGGACCTCATCCGGGCCCGGACCCGCGAGGGCATGGCCGAGGCGAAGAAGGCCGGCCGACTCAAGGGCAAGCAACCCAAGCTGTCCGCCCTGCAACGCAAACGCCTGCTCACGGACTACGACTCGGGCGACTACTCCGCCGGCCAACTCTGCGAGATCAGCGGCCTGTCCCGCTCGGCGATGTACGCGACACTGCAACGGGCCCGCGACGAGTCCTGATCGCGGCGGTGACATCGTCCACCGACACATACGGCCTGGCCGCAGCTCGCACCCGGTACGGGCCAGGCGCAAGAATGTGACCAACGCAGTCGCGGCCGGCGAGCGTGGAAACGAGGTGACTCGTGATCGACAGCGGGTTGACTGGGTTGACCGAGCGCGAACGGCAGCAAGCGATGAGCCGGTTCGCAGTACTGCGGCCTCACCTGGAAGACGGTGTGCCACTGGCCCGCGCCGCGGCCGCGGCCGGGACTCCACTGCGGACCGCACAACGGTGGCTGCAACATTATTCGAGCCAGGGTCTGGCGGGTCTGGCTCCGGCCCGGCGTCGGTCGACGGGCAGACGAACCGAGCCCGAGCTGGTGCGGTTGATCGAGGGCATGGCCCTGACGCGCCCGCGGCCGGCGCTGGCGACGATCACCCGCCGCGTCGCCCGGGCCGCCGCGCAGCACGGGTGGACACCGGTGTCCTACACGACCGTCCGCGACATCGTCACCGGGCTCGACCCGGCCATGGTCACTCTCGCACACGACGGGGCCGCGGCCTTCCGTGACACCTACGAGCTGGTGTATCGCCGCCGAGCCGAACACCCGAACGCGATGTGGCAGGTCGACCACACCCAGCTCGACATCCTCGTACTCGACGCGGGCAAGCACCGGCGACCGTGGCTGACCGTCGTGCTCGACGACTGCTCCCGAGCAGTCCCGGGCTACACCCTCAACCTGGGAGCGCCGTCCGCACTGAACACATCGCTGGCACTGCGGCAGGCGATCTGGACCAAACCCGATCCGGCGTGGCCGATGTGCGGCATCCCCGAGACCCTCTACGTCGACCACGGCAGCGACTTCACCAGCCACCACCTCGCCCAGGTCGCAGCCGACCTGAAGTTCGCGATCGTGCACTCGACCGTCGCCCGCCCTCAGGGCCGAGGAAAGATCGAACGGTTCTTCGGCAGCATCAACACCGAACTGCTCGCCGAGTTGCCCGGCCGCCTCGTCCACGGCAAACCAGCCAGCCCACCGGTACTGTCGCTGCGCCAGCTCGACGAGGCGATCGGCACCTTCATCACCACCGTCTACCACCAGCGAACCCACTCCGAAATCGGAGACACCCCACAGCAGTCGTGGGTCGCTGACGGATGGCTGCCACGCATGCCCGACAGCCTCGAACACCTCGACCTGCTGCTGGTCACCGTCGCCGCACCACGCGTCGTGCACCGCGACGGCATCCACTTCCAGGGACTGCGCTACCTGCACACCACCCTCGCGGCCTACGTCCGCGAGTCCGTCACCATCCGATACGACCCGCGCGACATCACCGCCATCCGCGTCTTCCACAGGAACCGGTTCCTCTGCACGGCCGTCAGTCCCGACCACAGCGGTGACACCATCGGCCTCAAGGACATCCAGGCCGCCCGCCGCGCCTACCGGCGCCGGCTTCGCGAACAGATCAACGAACGCATCACCGTGGTGACCGACTACCTCCCCACCCCCGGTCCACCGCCTGCCCGACCGGAACCCGAACCACCGACACCAAGGCCGCGACTGCGCGCCTACCAGGAGGAGTGAGCATGCCGACACCGCGAACCTGGCCGTTCATCGCCACCAAAGAGCACCGCAGATTCGTCGAGTTCGCAGAAACGGTCAAACGAGACCGGACCATCGGAATCTGCTACGGCGCGGCAGGAATCGGGAAGACCCTGTCCGCCTCCCGCTATGCGCGGTGGGACAAGGCCGAACCACTGCTGCGCACCTGGGGCCCACGTGAGGATTCCGACAACAACGTCTACGCCGCGCTGGCACGCTCACGGACCGTGTTCTACACGCCCACCGTGTCCCCAACCCTGCGGGAAATACGCGACGACCTGAGGAAACTGCACAGTCGGGTCAACATCTGCATCGACCAGCACCTCCACGTCGGCTTCCACCACAAACCCATCATCGACCACGTCGAGCTGTGGGTCATCGACGAATCCGAACGATTGTCAGCCACCGCCGTCGAGCACCTGCGCGACCAGTTCGACCGCGGAGACCACGGCCTGCTGTTCATCGGGATGCCCGGAATCGAGAAGACCTTCTCCCGCTACCCGCAGCTCTATAGTCGCGTCGGTTTCGCCCACCACTACCGGCCGCTGTCCGGCGAGGAACTCACCTTCGTCCTGGCCCGGCACTGGCACAAGCTCGGATCCGAACTCAACTCCGACGACTTCACCGACGCCCAGGCCATCGCGGCGGTCGCCCGCATCACCGGCGGAAACTTCCGCCTCCTGCAACGACTGTTCGCCCAGATCCACCGGATTCTGCGAATCAACGAGCTCCACACCATCACCGCCGACGTCGTCGAAACCGCCCGCAGCACCCTCGTCGTTGGCGCCACCTGACGCCGCGAGAACACCGCCATCTATCGCCGCGAGTCACAGCCGAAGGTGCGGGTCACTCCTCGCTGTTCGGATAGGGAAAGATCGTCGTCGCTGCGAGATAGCCGAGTACCAGAGTCGATTTCAGATCCATTCCGGTGGTGTCCATGATGAGAGACATTGCGTCGGGATTGGTCAAGCTGATGGTGTAATACGCGACACCCCACAACATCCCAACAAAACCGACCAGCAGCCATCGGCAGGTTTCGGCCCCATACCGTGTCTGCAGGTGAGCCTGAACTGCCTCGAGCTCGTGGTTGCCTTCGAGAAGTGGCTCGATGTCAGCGAAGATCTCGTCAATGGCCTGCTGCATCTCGGCGTTGACCGCGTCCGGATCGTCAACGTCGGCGTCCTCGGAAGGCACTGCCAGCTCGGTGAACTGCTCAGCCATCCGATCCCACTGTTCGTCGGTCGGCACGAACGTCGCGTGATTGCTGAGCGAGTCTTGAGACATCTCCAGCATGGCTGCCCAGCCAAACTGCTCTGACGCAAGGTTGCGGAGTGATGGTGTGAGCGCGGGATTCTGCTGTATCCGATCGGTCAGCAGCGCTGCGCGCACGGTCGCCCGTGCACTGAGCTGTTCGAATGCCGGTGACTTCACGAAGTTCCGGCCGAGCTCGGTGTAGTCGGGGATGGCGACCTTCGCGAGCTGCTGGCCGAGCTGTTCGAATGCCGGTGACTTCACGAAGTTCCGGCCGAGCTCGGTGTAGTCGGGGATGGCGACCTTCGCGAGCTGCTGGCCGAGCCGTTCGAATGCCGGTGACTTCACGAAGTTCCGGCCGAGCTCGGTGTAGTCGGGGATGGCGACCTTCGCGAGCTCCTGGCTGAGCTCGGTGTAGTCGGGGATGGCGACCTTCGCGAGCTCCTGGCCGAGCTGGGTGTAGTCGGGGATGGCGACCTTCGCGAGCTCCTGGCCGAGCTGTTCGAATGCCGGTGACTTCATGGAATCCTGCTGGCCAGCGACGGCCCTGCGGATCTCCTCGTTGTCCCCCACCGATAGACCTCCTGTGTAGCCGCTGAGCCGGATCGACTGGTCAACGTCGTGTCCCTGATCCCTATTCCCGACGTCACATTGGAGTACCGATGTGACTCAGTGACAGTCGGTCCAGTCGCCGACAACACTGTGCTACCTGCCGAGGTCCGTACCGCGATCGCGGCCGGATGAGTCGTCCGGTACCGGGCCGCGTTCGGTGTCGGCCGCGCGACCCGACTGCCCCTTGAGCATCTGCCGAAGCGTCCACGGATGCCCGGAGGACTCGTCCGGGGTCGTCGTAGTCTCCCCCAGCTCAACAGTGCGGGCAGGCGCCGGGACCGACAGCTCCGGGGCGGTCCCCACGTGGGCCTGTCCGTCCGACCTCAACTCGAGGTGCTCCAGCCAGTTCCGTGCACGCTCGACGGCGAGTTCCCTGTTGTGGGTGTAGGTGTCGGGCCACTCGATCCCTCTGTCGATGCGGTCCAGAATCTCGCGGGGAGTGACGATCCCGTTCTCCACCAGCTTGGACACGAACACGTGGTCCTTCTCGCGGCCGGCGACAGCCTTGGACGCACACAGGTCGACGGGGTCGAGGCAGTACCCGGTCCGCCCGTATACGGAACCGTCGTCGACCGTCACGGCCACGAGGCGGTTGTCCCAGTGTTTCGGCAGTACGACGACGTCCTTGTGGATCCCCTCGACGTAGATGCCGTGGTGCTCATGAAACGGTGAGCCTTCACCGAGACGGGCGTTGATGGTGTAGATCTTCTCCACCAGTTCCGGCGACTGGGGATCCTCGATCCCGCTGCGGGGAAAGACGTCGACCTCACGCGACAGTGTCGCGTACTCGGGGAGTTCGGTTTCGTCGTAGGTGCCGAGAATCGACTGGGAGCCGAAGACGATGACCTGGCCTTCTTCGATGTTCGCGCAGGCAGCCTTGATTGCCCGCTCCAACTCGTCGCGGTTCACTGCAGAGCGAGCTCGCGGAGGTTGTCGAGCACCTTCATGCGCTCGTCCTCGGTCAGCAGGACGTAGAGCGGGGACAGGTTGCGCATCTCGTTGCCCGTCTCGTCATCGGACTCGACGACCCGGCGAAGGGTCTCGACGTCGTTGTCCTCGACGATCTGCTCCCAGCGATCGAGCATGTCGGTGAAGTACGGGCTGCGGCTGACGTGTTCGCGGACCGTCTGGAGGCTGCGGCGAACGCGATCGGTGTTCAGCGGCAGATGCTCACGATCGACCTTGTCCAGGATGGCCGTCTGCATGAGCTTTTGCCGGGTGACCTTCATGTTGACGACGGTCATCTCGCGCTCCTCTCATGCTCAGGCCGGCTACCCGGCGGTCGATGCTCACAGTGTACGGGGCGAGGCTACCGTTTTCCCAGGTGAAAGCGGGGAGCGTCGACGGGCGTCAACACTCCGGGGACTGCGCCTCGAACTTCGGTCGACGACCAGGCACGGCCCGCCGCACGTCGTTCGATACCGTTCTCGACGAACTCGAGAGGTGAGATGTGAAGGTTGGAGACCGCGTCAGAATTCGACCCGGCGGTGCGACTGTGCTGGTGATCGACAGTGTCGACGAGGACGGCCGATTCATCGTCTCGCCGGTCACCGAGGCGCCGGGTGCGTACCCCTTCCCGATGCGCGCCGAGGACTTGATTCCCGAATAGCCAGATCACCACCGGGGCGGCTCGGCGGTTCCCCCGTAGCGCGTGCCGCCCTCGTCCACCGAGACACGATGCTCGGGAACCCACCTCGGGCCGCCGCCACCAGCAATGCCGCGGTCCCGGGGAATGTGATTCGTCGGAATCGGCGCGAGAAGCCGCAGGCCAGGGCTGCTGAATACCGACAAAGCCAGTCTCGAGCGCCAGAGCTTGTGCTTGAACGCCCACAACCAGTGGCCGAACAG
>NZ_CVQP01000012.1 GCF_001040705.1 Rhodococcus sp. RD6.2 | reverse complement strand
GAGCCAGGATCTAACTCTCCGTTGAAGACTCTAGATTTCGCGGCAAGCCGCTAATCAGTCATAGACATCGAGTCAAATCACTAGCATTCAAAAACTCAAACTAGCATTCAAACACTGACCCCGAATCCGACGGAAGAAGGACCGGAGCCAGCAATACCCACCCCATACAATTGATGGAGTGGAGTACCAAAATATTGGCACTGACATTCATCGGCACACTGTTGAGTTCTCAAAGAACACGCACACACCATCACCACCAAGAAACTCGTTCTCGGCCGCTCCGGGGCAACTGTTCCAGCCTAACTCATCGCAGCGACTCGGTCAAAACCGTGTCGGTCACAATCAGTAAAGGCAGTCGAAGCGCAACAGTATTACTACTGTCGCTAACCTCTGGATTGGCCAGGCGCCTTCGTACAACCTCGTGTCTCTCGCCCGGGGGCGGAGTCGGTGTCCGTGTCGCTCTGACTCGACAAAAGTTACGCGACTGACCTGCCCTCCGCAAATCGGCTGGTCACAGGCTTGAAACCTGGCGTTTACCGAGGTCGCTCGTCCGGATTCCCCACCACTGGACGCCGAACGTGGTCGGCGTCACTCTGAATCTCGACCGACCTCGCCGTTTGCCGACCGCAGCTGTCGACAGGAGTTCCATGACCGACTGGTACCGCGTCACTCCGATCGCCCACGGGATCTGGAGCATCACCGAACCGGGCCACGTGACGATGTGGTTGATCGCCGGCACCGAACGCGCCCTGCTCGTGGACACCGGGATGGGCTTCGTTCCCCTGCGACCGGTGGTGACGGCTCTGACTCCCCTACCCGTGACAGTGGTGAACACCCACTATCACTTCGACCACGTCGCGGGTAACCACGAGTTCGACGACGTTCGGATCCACCCCGCAGGTGTCGAACCCCTACGCGTTCGCCCCGCACGGCAGGAGCTCGACGCCTACCTCGACCACAACGACCGACTGCTCCTGGCCGCCGCCGGAATACGAGACACCGACCGCGACCTCCTGTACCTGCTCGACGCCGACAGTGATCCCGCCACGTTGCCTGCATCGTTCGATCGCACGACGTGGACTGTGCATCCACCTGCACCGTCGGCCACCGTCGTCGACGACGACCTACTGGATCTCGGAGGTCGGACGGTTCGCGTGCTGCACACCCCGGGCCACACCCCCGACAGTCTCTGCCTGCACGACAGCAGGACCGGCGTGCTGTTCGGCGGCGACACCGTCAACTCCGGTCCCATCTACGCGCACGAACCGGATTCGAATCTCGCCGATTTCGCCGCGAGCACCGCGCGCCTGGCGGAAGTGAAGGACGACGTGTCGCTGGTGGCCATGAATCACTTCGGTCGGGTCGTCGCCCCGCCCTATGTATTGCAGTCGGTGGCTGACGCGTTCGCCAGGATCGTCGAGGAAAGTCCGCGTCAGGAGGGGAGCCAGCGGAGCGACCAGGGAGCTCGGCGCCAGGAGCGGAGCCTGCGGAGCGACCAGGGAACTCGGCGTCGCGTTCGGGACGTTCAGAACAATGCCGCCGACGAGATTCGTTTCGACCACTTCTCGATCACGGTGCCTCCGAAATGACGGGATGAGCGCGTCATACCTGCTGCACCGCTGCGACGCGGATCGCGTCGGCGCTAGTGTTGCGCCGAGGACGCGTCCACTCGGGCACGTACCGCACCGACCCGCGCACACGAAGAACGAAGGGGCACGACGTGAGCATGAGCGACCGCAGCGGCAGGACCGGGAACGGGGTGCCGGGCACCATCTCGTCCATCCCGCTCACCGACGTCGACGCGCACGCCCCGGGCACCGCCAGCATCGGACACCTGGTCAAGGACGCGACCGCGCAGGTCTCGACCCTGGTCCGCGCCGAGGTCGAACTCGCCAAGGCCGAGGTGACCAGCGAGGTGAAGAAGGGTCTGCAGGGCTCGCTGTTCTTCATCCTGGCGCTCTCCGTCCTGGTCTTCAGCGCCTTTTTCTTCTTCTTCTTCCTCGCCGAGCTTCTCAGTGTGTGGATGCCGCGCTGGGCGGCATTCCTGATCGTCTTCGTCTTGATGATCGTGGTGACCGCGCTGCTCGCGCTGCTCGGGTACATGCGGGTACGCAAACTGCGGGCCCCGGAGAAGACCATCGAGTCGCTCCGCCAGGCTGCGACCGTCCTGCCGATGTCCGAACCGGCTCACGACGCCGCCGGCTACACGCCGGGTGAATACGCGCGACGCACCGCGCCCTGACCCACCGTGACAGCCCCCGACCCGTCCACCGTCCGCCTCGAAGGGCCGTGGCGGCACCGTGATGTGCGCGCGAACGGAATCCGCTTCCATGTCGTCGAGTCAGGCCCCAACGACTCCGATGCGCCGCTCGTGGTGCTGCTGCACGGATTCGCGGACTTCTGGTGGACGTGGCGTCACCAGCTGACGGCGCTCGCCGACTCCGGTCATCACGTCGTTGCCGTTGACCTGCGCGGTTACGGGGACACCGACAAACCGCCTCGTGGATACGACGGTTGGACGCTCGCGGGCGACGTCGCCGGGTTGATCCGTGCGCTCGGGCACACCGACGCCGCGCTGGTCGGGCACGCCGACGGCGGCCTGGTCTGCTGGGCCACGGCCGTGCTGCACCCCAGCGTCGTCCGCTCGATCGCGCTGATCGCGTCGCCGCACCCGATCGCCCTCAAACGCGCGGTGGTGCGGACGCGCGCACAACGCTCGGCGTTCCTGCCGTCGTTCCTCGCTTGTCAGCTGCCGTGGGCACCGGAGCGGCGTCTGACGAGGGACGGCGGGGCCGAGGTCGATCGCCTCATCCGGAGTCGGATGGGGTCACTCCGGCAGGTCGATGCCGGTGAGCTGGCCGACGTGCTGTCCCGGTCCCGTTCCGCCATCCAGATTGCCGGCGCGGCGCACTGCAGCCTCGAGTACCAGCGGTGGGCGTTCCGCAGTCAGTGGCGACCGGACGGCAAGCGGTTCATGACGGCCATGGACAAACCCGTCACCGTTCCGGTTCTGCAGATCCACGGCGACGCCGATCCGTTCGTGCTGCGGTCGACGCTCCGGTCGGACGGGCGCTGGGCGCCGGACCTGCGCCTGTGCGGCGTCCCCGGCGCGGGTCACTACCCGCACTGGGAGCGCCCCGACGCGGTCACCTCGGCGCTGCTCACCTTTCTCGGGGAGCCCGCCCCCTGACGCTCGTCAGAGGATGCAGGCGCCCGTCTCGACAGCGGTCTCCATGTAGGCGGCCTGCTCGAGCTGCCGAGCCACCTCGGCGGCGGTGAGCGCGAAGCCGGTGTCGGTGTTGTCGACCGCCGCACCGAACACGACACCGAGGACCCGTCCCTGGTCGTCGACCAGCGGACCTCCCGAGTTGCCCTGCCGGATCGAGCCGCGGACGGTGTACACCTCGCGGGTGACGTCGGCGGCCCGGTAGATGTCGGGGCCGCTGAGGTCGAGGGTCTCGCGAATGCGGGCCGCGCTCGCCGTGTACGGGCCGCCACCGGGATAGCCGAGCACCAACGCGTCGGCACCCGACTCGGCGGGCTCGGGTGCGAGCGGAATCGGCGCCGATTCCAGTCCGGGAACGTCGAGGACCGCGACGTCGACCTGCGGATCGAACAGAACCACTCGCGCTTCCAGCGGGCCGTCCGCCGTGTCCACGACGACCTGATTCGTCCCTGCCACGACGTGCGCGTTCGTCATCACCCGCTCGGGCGCAACGACGAAACCGCTGCCCTCCAATGCTCGCTGGCAACTCGGCGCGATGCCGCGGATCCGCAACACGCTCGACTGCAGGCGCGCCGCGATCGGCCCCTGCTCGATCGCCACGTCCGGCGGATCGACCACGGCGATCGGTGTGCGGCCGAACGGCCCGATCACGTCCGGCAGACCCGACGTGTCCAGCAGTGCCGAGAACTCGCTCGGGAGACGTCGCATCCAGTTCGGTGCGACTTCGTCGACCTCGGTGAGCACCTTGGACCCGCGCACCGCAGCCGCGACCTCGGGTTGCGAGGAAGCAGTCAGCGGTATGGCGAGCAGCCAGGCCGCGACGAGTACCGCGGCGGCCTGCAGCAGCGCTCCGACACCGCTGTCAACGGACCGTGCTGCGGGACTGTGCATGCTGCCGCGTGCGGCGCGTCCGAGGACCATGCCCGCGACCTCGCCGACGATCACCAGTCCGACGATCAACAGGATTCCCGCGAGCACCCGCGTCCGTCCCTCGTCGACGTGGACGAGGACGTGCGGGGCGATCAGGATCCCCGCGACGGCGCCGAGGATCACGCCGAGGAACGCCAGAGCCGAGGCGACGGCGCCGTGCCGCCACCCCGATGTCGCCGCGAGCACTGCGATGGCGACGACGGCGATGTCAATCCATGCCGAACCGCTCACCGGTCGTGTACCTCCGTCACACCGGCTTCGACCTCGGCGAGCGTCACGTCGAGATCACGCACGTCCTTGTGGTCCCATTCGATCTCCCAGCCGGAGACCGAGATCAGGCCGGCCAGCACGCCTGCGGTGAATCCCCAGACGAGCAGACCGTCGATCTGGAACGCGGGCCCGCGGTATCCGAGCCGGTGTTCGACGACGAAACGGTTGTCCGGGTCGAGGAGCGACCGGATCGGGACCCGCGACACGCGTGCCGTCTCACCGTGGTCCACCGGACGGATCGGAGTCGGCCGCTCCCAGTACCCGATCACGGGGGTGACGTCGAATCCGGAGGGCGGCACGAAGATTCCCGGAAGCACCGCCAACGCGCGGACACCGGACGGATCGAGTCCGGTCTCCTCCTCCGCTTCCCGCAACGCGGTCGCGATCGGCCCGTCGTCGCCGGGATCGGCGGCCCCACCCGGAAATGCGACCTGGCCACTGTGCTGCCGCAGCGTGGCGGCGCGCTGCGTCAACAGGACGTCGGCGTTCTCGGGCAGACCGCCGAGGCTGACGGGATCCGATTCCTCCGAGCCGCCGAAGAGCACGAGAACCGAGGCGTCACGAACCTTCGCGTTGCCCGGGGCCTGACGATGCAGGACCGGGTTGACGGCGCGGTCGTCCGCGGGCGGAAGGGTCACGATGCGCTCGAGCCACTGCGGCGCCGCATGTTCGGTACGGGTCATGTCGCCACTCCCAGGTATTCGCTGACCGCAGCTGCGATCTCGTCGGCAGAGTCGAACGGCTGCGGCAGTACAGCGGCGACCGTGCCGTCTGCCCGGATCAGCGCGGTGACAGGCAGAACTTTCGGTGCACCGACCGCAGTGGCGATCCGTCCCGCACCATCCTGCACCCCCGGCAGATGAACGCCGTACTCGGCCAACGCGGCCAACGCATTTCCTTCCTTGGGGTCCTGATGGACCGTCAACACGGTCACTGCGTCACCTGCGCGGCGCGCGTACTCGTCCAGGGCGGGAAGTTCTTTCGCACAGGGTCCGCACCAGTAGGCCCAGAAGTTCACCAGTGCGGGCTTGCCCGCCAGTGCAGCGCCGACGTCGACCCTGCTTCCGTCGGCGAGGCACCCCAACTCGATTCCCGCCAGCGGCCCCGCACCCGCGGCACCGGGCGCCGGAGTCGGGCACGGTTGCAGCGCCGCCGCGGCGCGCGGACCCGCCAGCGCAGCATCGGTGTCGCCCGGTGCGCGTTCCACCGCAGAAGCGGCGGTGTTCCCTCCCATGACGTCGGAGTGACCGGGGGCATCCGACTCGTCGCCGCCCCGCGGCCAGATCGCGACGACCAGGGCCAGGACGACGACGAGGCCGGCGAGGCTCCACCGTCCGGTGTTCGAGATCCGCACGTCCGGGCTCACCGACCCGCCAGGTCGAGAAGATGCTCGGTTTCGGGTCCCTTGACGAGCGCCGCCGCGATGGCGGGATCGGTCGGCCCGATCCCGTACGACGGGCAGTCCTTCGCCAGGAGGCACACGCCGCAGGCCGGCTTCTTGGCATGGCACACGCGACGGCCGTGGAAGATGACCCGGTGGGACAGGATCGTCCACTCCTTCTTCGGTATCAGCTCGCCGACCGCGTGCTCGACCTTGACCGGGTCCTCCTCGGCCGTCCACTCCCACCGGCGCACCAGCCGGCCGAAGTGGGTGTCGACGGTGATTCCCGGCACATCGAACGCGTTACCGAGGACCACGTTCGCGGTCTTCCGACCGAAGCCGGGAAGGCTGACCAGCTCCCGCAAGGTCCCCGGCACCTCGCCGTCGAATCGCTCCACCAACGCCTGTCCGAGCCCGATGATCGAGTTCGCCTTGTTCCGGTAGAAACCGGTGGTTCGGATGTACTCCTCGAGTTCGGCGCGGTCGGCGCCTGCGTAGTCCTCCGCGGTTCGATAGCGCGCGAACAGCGCGGGCGTCACCTGGTTGACGCGCACGTCAGTGCACTGTGCGGACAGGATTGTCGCCACCGAGAGCTCCAGCGGAGTGGTGAAGTCGAGTTCGCAGTAGACGTGAGGGAAGGCCTCGCCGAGGCGTCGGTTCATCCGCCGGGCGCGACGCACCAGACCGAGCCGACTCTCCTCCCGGGCCGGCGAGCCCGCGGTCCCCGCGGCGCCCGTTCTCGCGGGTGCGGTCCGCGACTTCGGCGCGGTCTTCGAAACAGTGGTCGACACCTGATCGACTCTACGGATGGGCCGGAGAAGCGATCCCTCTTCGTTTCACTTCTGAGACATTGGCCGTGTTTACTGCCCCGTATGCAAGGACTCGCTGTGGTGCTCTTCCCAGTGCTGCTCATGCTGTTCGCGCTGGCTATGGAGCGGGTGGAATTCCGGTTGCGCCGGCTCACGGTCCGCGAGCAGGAGGTGCAGGAGTTTCTCGACAAGGCGAGCCACGCCGATGTCGCCGCCCTCGCCGAGGAGGGCCTGCCGCGCGCACTGGCCCGGTTCCACCTCCGCCGTCGGCGTGGGATCTCGGATGACGACGAGGACCTGACCGAGCGGCGTGCCAGCTGATCCGCAGACCCGCACTGGCCGCCCCCTCCATCGATTCGACTCGCTAGACGTGTTGCCGATCACTAGTGTTCGACATCGGAGCGATAGACTCCGAGCGATAGCCATCGAATTGTCGGCGCGCAGCCCGCGCCGAATCGGCAGACAGTCGTCCTCCTGGACGTCCGGACGCCGAACCCTAGTTTTTCAATGAAGGAGCGCACGTGGACGAGGTCCTGGCTAGAGCCGGCATCTTCCAGGGAGTCGAGCCCTCGGCGGTCGCCGCGCTGGTCAAGCAGCTGCAGCCTGTCGATTTCCCCCGTGGGCACGTCATCTTCAACGAGGGCGAACCGGGCGATCGCCTGTACATCATCGTGTCCGGCAAGATCAAGCTCGGACGGCGTTCTCCGGACGGCCGCGAGAACCTGCTGACGATCATGGGCCCGTCCGACATGTTCGGCGAACTGTCCATCTTCGATCCCGGGCCCCGCACCTCCACGGCCACCACCGTGACCGACGTTCGCGCCGTGAGCATGGACCGCGACGCTCTGAAGTCGTGGATCGACCAGCGACCGGAGATCGCCGAGCAGCTGCTCCGGGTTCTGGCCCGTCGCCTGCGTCGCACCAACAACAACCTTGCGGACCTGATCTTCACGGACGTCCCCGGCCGTGTCGCCAAGGCGCTGCTTCAGCTCGCGCAGCGTTTCGGCACCCAGGAGGGCGGCTCGCTCCGCGTCACTCACGACCTCACGCAGGAAGAGATCGCGCAGCTCGTCGGCGCGTCCCGCGAGACCGTGAACAAGGCGCTCGCCGACTTCGCCCACCGCGGCTGGATTCGCCTCGAGGGCAAGAGCGTCCTCATCTCGGATTCCGAGCGTCTCGCGCGCCGCGCACGCTGACGACTTCCGCAGCAACGACGCCGCCCACCCCGATCTGCGGGGTGGGCGGCGTCGTTTCGATGCACACGCTGCGACGAGAGGCGGCCACCCATACGGGGTGACCGCCTCTTCCGGGCTCGGCGCCTATTCCTCCGGGCTGCTCAGCGAGCCGCCACTGGCGTTGGCGATGAAGTCACCGAGGACCGGGACGAGCGCCTGAAAGCGGCGGCGAGGTCCGAGACGGATCCCATGCATCGCTCCTTCGAGAGTCGATAGGGGTGGCGACGATCAGGTGTCGGTGGCGGGCGCGTCCGCCGAGCCCGCGCGCAGGCCCGAGAACAGCGTGGTGCGGGACGTGATCAAAGCAACTTGCCCAACGCCGCACGCAGAGGACACGAAAAGGCCTCAATCCCTCTGGGATTGAGGCCTTTTCGCGCGACAAGCGACGTGTCGCACCTGGTTCACGTCATGCGCCCCAGGGTCATCGCGCTCACGCAGGCAGGGTTTCGCCCTCGGTGCTGCCGAGATCGAGCTGGAAGATGGTGCCGAAAATGCCGATCAGCTGGACGATGCCGTTCTCGTCGGCGAGGTTCTCGAGGGATCCCAACGTACTGCTCCTTCAGATGTGAGGGTCAAGCCACGTCACACGACGCATGCTCCGATGGAGTTTTACCCGGTCGTACGGGCGGCCCGCAGCACGAGAATTAAGAGTTCACCTGCACGAAATGTCGGTCATACACACGACACCATCCACAACCTGCCCAAACACTCCCGAATGCCCCAGATGTGACGCGAAACACCACCCTGTTTCGGCATTCCACTCAGCGGGACTCAGCGACGCAGGTACTCCAACTGCACCCGGACCGACTGCTCCGCCACGGGCCACAATTTCGGGTCGACATCCGCGTACACGTGCTCGACGACCGTCCGCAACGCGGCACCCTCACCCAGGACGACGAGCGCGGCCCGCACCTGTTCCAGCCGCTCCTCGCGGTGCGCCAGGTAGTACTCGGCGACCGGAAGAAGGTCCGGCAGGTCGCTGCCGTGCCCGGGCAGGACGGTGCGCCCAGCCCCGAGGTCGATGAGCTTCCGCAGCGACGCCAGGTAGTCCCCGAGATCGCCGTCCGTGGAGTCGAGGACGGTGGTCCCCCGGCCGAGGATCGTGTCGCCGGTGAGCACCGACCCCTCGCCCTCGATCACGAACGAGGTCGAGTCCTTGGTGTGTCCGGGTGTGCGCACCACGCGGATCGCGAGGCCGACCTCCTCGATCAGGTCACCGTCCGGCAGACCGGCGTCCGTACGCCTGCGCAGGGTGGGATCGACTGCGCGAACAGGACTTCCGGTCATCTCGACGAACCGGTCGATGCCGTCGGTGTGGTCGTGGTGCCGATGGGTGATCAACGTCAGCGCGACCGGCCCCACCTCCGCGATCCGGCGCAGGTGGTCCTCGTCGTTCTCACCGGGATCGACGACGACACACTCCTCGCGTCCGGGTGCGCGAAGGATCCAGGTGTTGGTTCCGTCGAGGGTCATCATGCCGGGGTTGTTCTCCAGCATCACCGCCGCGATGGGGGTGACCTGACGCAACTGCGCGTATGCCGGATGAGCGAGGGTCATGGGCCCACTCTACGAGGGGTGCCGGGGGCGACACGGACGACGTCGGCCCGCCCACCGGTGGAGGTGGACGGGCCGACGAGAGCTGTTGGCGGTCAGCCGACCTCGACGATCAGCTCCACCTCGACCGGCGCGGCCAGCGGCAGCTCGGCGACGCCGACGGCGGATCGCGCGTGCACGCCCGCCTCGCCGAAGACCTCGCCGAGGAACTCGGACGCACCGTTGATCACACCGGGCTGACCGGTGAAACCGTCTGCGGACGCGACGAATCCGACGACCTTGACGATCCGGACGATCGAATCCAGACCGACGAGCGCGTCGATCGCGGCGAGCGCGTTCAGTGCGCAGGTCCGGGCGGCGGCCTTCGCGGTGTCGGCGTCGACGGCGTCACCGACCTTGCCGACCACGGGCAGCGCGCCGCCCTCGAAGGGCAACTGACCCGAGGTGTACACCAGGTTTCCGGTGCGCACGGCGGGCACGTACGCCGCGACCGGGGCGGCCACCGGCGGCAGGTCGACTCCGAGCTCGGACAGTCGGGCCTTCCAGTCGCTCACGTCGCTCAGCCCTTCGGACGCTTGAGGTACGCGACGTGCTGCTCACCCGTCGGCCCGGGGAGCACGTTCACGAGTTCCCAGCCGTCCGCACCCCACTGGTCGAGGATCTGCTTGGTCGCGTGGGTCAGCAGCGGAACGGTCGCGTACTCCCAGGTTGTCAATTCGCTCATGGACCTGAGCGTAGTGCCCCGAGTCGTCGGCGCGATGCCCGGTGGCCAGCGAGTTCGGCGCCACACGCACCGCTCGGCCACCGGTCCGTCGAAGCGATATATAGGCTCGGGGCGTGGCAGCACCTGGGAACACGCCCGCCTTCGAGTGGCCGGCCAAGGCGGACAAGGCTCGACTGCACTTCGTGTCGGGCAAGGGCGGAACCGGTAAGTCGACGGTCGCGGCAGCCCTGGCGCTGGCTCTCGCCGCGGGTGGGAGACGCGTCCTGCTCGTCGAGGTCGAGGGACGGCAGGGCATCGCGCAACTGTTCGACGTGCCGCCACTGCCTCCGACGGAGACCAAGGTCGCCACGGCCGACGGCGGCGGCGAGGTCGTCGCGCTTGCCCTCGACATCGAAGCCGCGTTCCTCGAGTACCTCGACATGTTCTACAACCTGGGCTTCGCGGGGCGGGCCATGAAGCGGATGGGCGCGATCGAATTTGCCACCACCCTCGCACCCGGCCTCCGCGACGTCATCGTCACCGGCAAGATCAAGGAGTGCGTGATCCGCAAGGACCGCAGCGGGGTACCGGTCTACGACGAGGTCGTGGTGGACGCGCCCCCGACGGGCCGGATCGGTAGCTTCCTGGACGTGACCAAGGCGATGTCCGATCTGGCGAAGGGGGGCCCGGTGCATTCCCAGTCCGAGGGCGTGGTGCGACTGCTGCACTCCGACGAGACGATGGTGCACCTGGTGACACTGCTGGAGGCGCTGCCCGTGCAGGAGACCGCGGACGCGGTCCGCGAGCTGGAGTCCGCGGACCTGCGACTGGGCACGGTGATCGTCAATCGCTCCGGCACCGCCTACCTGCCACCGGACGTGATGGCGGATGCCGCCGCGGGACGGATCGACGCCGACGCGGTGCGCGCCGGCCTCGACGCCGCCGGGATCGCCCTCGCCGACGACGACTTCGCTGGTCTGCTCACCGAGACCATCGAGAACGCGGCGACGCTCGCCGCTCAGGACGACAGCGCGGAGGAGCTCGACAAGCTCGACGTCGCGCGCCTGCACCTGACCGCGCTGACCGACGGCGTCGACCTCGGCGGTCTGTACGAACTCGCCGGGCAGCTGGCCGAGCAGGGCGTCCGATGAGCGCCGGCATGGACGTGGACGCGATCCTCACCGACCCGGCGTCGCGGATCATCGTGTGTTGTGGGTCCGGCGGAGTCGGCAAGACCACGACCGCGGCATCGATGGCGCTGCGGGCCGCGGAGGAGGGCAGGCGGGTGGTCGTGCTGACCATCGACCCGGCGCGGCGGCTGGCGCAGGCCCTCGGCGTGCAGGATCTCGACAACACCCCGCAGCCGGTGGCACTCGGACCCGATGCGACCGGCGAGCTGCACGCGATGATGCTCAACATGCGCAGCACGTTCGACGACATGGTGCTGGAGCACTCGTCACCGGAGAAGGCCGAACAGATCCTGTCGAACCCCTTCTACCAAACCGTCGCGACCTCGTTCTCCGGGACGCAGGAGTACATGGCGATGGAGAAGCTCGGCAAGCTCGCCGCGAGCGACGAATGGGATCTGGTCGTCGTGGACACGCCGCCGTCGCGCAATGCGCTCGACTTCCTCGACGCACCGCAGCGCCTCGGCACCTTCCTCGACGGCCGCATGATCCGGATGCTGTCGGCGCCCGGCCGAGGCATCGGCCGGTTGGTCACGGGTGCAATGGGTCTGGCGCTGCGCGCGGTCTCCACGATCATCGGCAGCCAGATGCTGTCCGACGCCTCGGCGTTCGTGCAGTCGTTCGAGTCGATGTTCGGCGGGTTCCGGGAGCGGGCGGCGCACACCTACGAGCTACTGCGCGCAGAGGGCACCCACTTCTTCGTGATCGCCGCGGCCGAACCCGACGCGCTGCGGGAGGCGTCGTTCTTCGTCGAGCGACTGTCCTCGGAAGGCATGCCGCTGGCCGGGCTGGTGCTCAACCGCACCCACCCGACGCTGAGCTCGCTGCCCGCGGACCACGCGGCCGCCGGCGCGGACCACCTCAAGGCACTCGGCGAACACCCCCTCGCCGCCGCCGTGTTGCAGATCCACGCCGAACGCGCGAAGACCGCACAGCGCGAGCTGCGGCTGCTGGGCCGGTTCACCGGCGCGCACCCGCGGGTGCCGGTGGTCGGGGTGCCGTCGCTGCCGTTCGAGGTGTCCGACCTCGAGGGACTGCGCGCGGTCGCCGATCAGCTCACAGGTCGGGGCTGACCGGCTCCGCTTCGGGAGTCACCCGTCGTTGCCGGCGGATCACGAGCAGGCCGAGCAGACCCGCGACAACGCAGGTGACGGCACCCATCAACAGCCCGACCCTGGCGCCGAGATGCTGTGACACGGCACCCGCGATCGGTCCGCCGATCGGTGTCGACCCCAGGAACGCCACCGACCACAGGGCCATCACGCGACCCCGCATGTGCGGTTCCGCCTCGAGCTGCAGCGTGCTGTTGCCGATCGACAGGAAGGCGACGCTGCCCGCCCCGACCAGGAGCAGCGCGAACAGTTCGAGCCACAGGGTCGGGGCCAGCGCCGCTGCGGCAATCACGACACCGAACACCATGGAGGTGCCGATCAGTGCGGGGAGCCCGGTGCGTCCGCGGGCCGCGACGAACAGTCCTCCGACGACGGCACCCACCCCCATCGCTGCGGTCATGAACCCGTACACGCTCGCGTCGCCACCGAAACTGTCCTGCGCGAGGACCGGCAGCACCACCTGGAACTCGTAGGCGAGGCAGCCGACCAGCGCCATCATCAGCAGGGGGACGAGGAGGGTGGGCTCGCCCGCGACGTAGCGCAATCCCTCACGCAACTGTCCGGGTGCCCGCGTCGCCGGCGGTGAGGGGCGCAGTTCGTCGACGTCGAGCCGGATCAGGGACAGGACGACCGCGACGAAGCTGACCGCGTTGAGGAGGAAGCACACGCCGAGTCCGCCTGCTGCGATGACGATGCCCGCGATCGCGGGTCCGACGGCGCGCGCGGCGTTGACGAGCACGGAGTTGAGGCTGACGGCGTTCCGAAGGACGTCGGGTCCGACCATCTCGAGGACGAACGCCTGCCGAGCCGGGTTCTCGAAGCAGTTGTTGAGCCCGAGCAGGAACGCGAGCAGGTACACGTGCCACAGTTCGACGGCACCGGTGACGGTGAGCAGTCCGAGGACCAGCGCGAGCAGCCCCATCATGGTCTGCAGCCCGATCATCAGCTTCCGCTTGTCGAGGCGGTCGGCGACGACGCCGCCGTAAGGGCCGAGCACCAGGACGGGCAGGGTTTGCAGCGCGACGACGGACCCGAGGGCCGTCGCGGACCCCGTGAGCTGGAGGACCAGCCAGGACTGCGCGACGGCCTGCATCCACGTCCCGACCATCGACACCGCCTGACCGGCGAAGTACCGGCGGAAGTTGGGGACCGAGAAGGAGGCGAAGGTGTCGCTTCGGACGGTTGCGAGCGCGGTCATCGGCCGGGGTCCGCGATCGCGGCAGCCAGCGATTCGAGCGCGGGCAACGCCGACAGCAGGCTGTCCGCGTCGTGTCCGGGTAGTCGCGCCAGTGCGTCGGTGAACAGCTGGGTGCGTTGGTCTCGGAGCCGGCAGTGCAGCGCCCGGCCCGCATCGGTGACCTCGACACGTGCTGCGCGGCGGTCCGACGGGTCCGCGCTGCGGCGCAGCAGGCCGTCGGATTCGAGCTTGCCGACCACGCGGGAGAGCATCGTCGGGTTGAGGCCCTCCACCTCGGCCAGCTCGCCGATGCCGAGAGGTCCGAGTCGAGCGACGGTGCCGACCACGGAGAGCTGCGTGCGGGTGAGTCCGTCCCCCGAGACCTGTTTGTCGACGGTACGAGCGATGCGGCTGAGTGCGATCTTCAGCCGGGTGATCTCGTCGGGAGCCTCGGTCATGCCACCTCGCAGATAGTTGCCTATCGGCAAGCATACTCTTCGGAGTGGGCCGCCACCACAACAAAAGCCGCCGGCCGGAACCCCGAGGTTCCGGCCGGCGGCCTGTGTTCAGCTGTCCGAAAGGTCAGACGACCGACGCCTGACTGCGTTGCGCCGAGAAGAAGTCCGCCCACGACTCGACTTCGGGATGCTGCTTGAGGAGTGCGCGGCGCTGACGTTCAGTCATGCCACCCCACACCCCGAATTCCACCCGGTTGTCCAGTGCATCCGCTCCGCACTGCATCAGCACCGGACAGTGCCTGCAGATGGTGGCTGCCTTGCGCTGCGCAGCCCCACGAACGAACAACTGATCCGGATCAACCGCGCGGCATCGCGCCTGTGTAACCCATGCAATACGGGCCTCGGCCTCCTCGAAATCCAACCGACGGCCCGGCGTGGTTACGGTCATCTTCTGCCCCTCCTGCAGTACAAGCGTCGCCCTCGCTGACGCTTCTGGAAGTGCGTGCTCCGGCCTATCACGGCGAGGCGCACCACATTCCCGATCTAGTGTTATCTGAATCACACTGGGTCACAATTTAGGCAATGTATAACGCTCAACGCAAGACCTTCGGCAACTTTTTTGGTACGGACGTGCATTCAAGTTCGAACCGCCCAGTTCACGGTGCGCGAAAGCCCCCACGTCGGGCACGTACCCTGTCCCTGTGCCCATCGCTAAAACAGTCGCGAAACTCGCCGGATGCACCGCCCTGGCGGGTGCACTTCTCGCGGGTGTGATGTTCCCCCTGGCAGGCGGATTCGGCATCGTCTCCAACCGTGCCGCCGACACCGTCGACAACGTCTCGGCCGAACTCGTCGAAGGCGACGTGCCCGCCGTGTCGACGATGGTCGACATCAACGGGAACCCCATCGCCTGGCTGTACGAGCAGCGGCGATTCGAGGTTCCGAGCGATCAGATCTCCAACGACATGAAGCTGTCGATCGTCTCGGTCGAGGACCGCCGCTTCGCCGATCATCAGGGCGTCGACTGGCAGGGCACCGTCCGCGCGTTCCTCACGAACACCACCAGCGGCCAGGTCGAGCAGGGCGCGTCGACCATCGACCAGCAGTACGTGAAGAACTACCAGCTGCTCGTCGTCGCGAAGACCGACGCCGAACGCCGCGCCGCGATCGAGACCACTCCCGCGCGCAAGATCCGCGAGATCCGGATGGCGCTCACTCTGGACAAGAAGCTCACCAAGGACGAGATCCTCACCCGGTACCTGAACCTGGTTCCGTTCGGAAACGCATCCTTCGGCATCCAGGACGCGGCGCAGACCTACTTCGGGATCGACGCCAAGGACCTGAATCTCACCCAGTCCGCGATGCTCGCGGGCATGGTGCAGTCCAGCTCGGCCCTGAACCCGTACACCAATCCGGAGGGCGTGCTCGACCGACGCAACACGGTGCTGGACACCATGATCGTGAACATCCCGGATCGGGCCGACGAGATCCGCGCAGCCAAGCAGGAACCGCTCGGCGTCCTCCCCGAGCCGCAGTCGCTGCCCCGCGGCTGCATCGCCGCGGGCAACCGGGGCTTCTTCTGCGACTACGCACTGCAGTACCTCGCCAACGCCGGCATCAGCCGCGAACAGGTCGAGAAGGGCGGTCTGCTGATCAAGACCACCCTCGACCCGAAGGTGCAGGACTCCGTGCACTCCGCGCTGACCGCGACCGCCCGACCCGACGTCGAGGGCGTCGCCGAGGTCATGAACGTCGTGCAGCCCGGCCAGGACCAGCATCGGGTCCTCGCGATGAGCAGCAGCCGCAACTACGGCCTGAACGGCGACGTCAACGAGACCGTGCAGCCGCAGCCGTACTCGCTGGTCGGCAACGGCGCCGGATCGATCTTCAAGTTGTTCACCACCGCTGCCGCGATGGAGAAGGGCCTCGGCACCAACGCCGTCCTCCAGGTACCGGGCCGGGTCGAGGTCAAGGGCATGGGCAACGGCGGCGCCCGCGGGTGCCCGGCCTCCACCTACTGCGTCGAGAACGCGGGCAAGTACCCGGCGTCGATGACGGTGACCGACGCGCTCGCGCAGTCACCGAACACGGCGTTCGTCAAACTCATCGAACAGGTCGGCGTGACACCGACCGTCGACATGGCCGTCCGTCTCGGCATGCGGTCCTACACGGAGCCCGGAACCTCGGGCTACGGCGACGGGCAGTCGATGGCCGACATGCAGAAGGGCCAGAACCTCGGCTCCTTCACCCTCGGCCCGACGTGGATCAACGCGCTCGAGCTGTCGAATGTCGCCGCGACCCTCAGCTCGCACGGAAAGTGGTGCCCTCCGAGCCCGATCGACTCGATCTTCGACCGCTACGGCAAGCCCGTCTCGATCACCGAGCAGGCCTGTGAACAGGTCGTCGAGCCGGGCCTCGCCGACACTCTCGCCAACGCGATGAGCAAGGACGACAAGCCGGGCGGCACATCAGCTGCGGCTGCAGGCGCGAACGGCTGGACGCTGCCGATGGCCGGCAAGACCGGAACCACCGAGTCCCACATGTCGTCCGCGTTCCTGGGGTTCACCAACAACCTCGCCGGCGCGGTCTACGTGTACGCGGACTCGCCGACACCGCGGGAGATCTGCACCTCGCCGCTGCGCCAGTGCGGCGACGGCAACGTCTTCGGCGGCAACGAGCCCGCACAGACGTGGTTCAAGGCCATGAAGCCGATCGTGGACGACTTCGGCCCGACCGAGCTGCCCCCGATCGATGCCAAGTACCAGCGCGGCTCGGCGAACGCGCAGGTTCCGAATGTCGCGGGCATGAGCGAGTCCCAGGCGACCGCCGCACTCAAGGCAGCCGGATTCCAGGTGAACGCGGTCGCGTCCGCGGGTGACGGCGCGAAGGGCACGGTGCTGAGCTCGTCGCCCGCCGGGTCCGCCGTCCCCGGGTCCGCGGTGACGCTCTACGTCAGCGACGGCACCCTCCGACAGGCACCGGCGGCGGCCGGGGCACCGGCACCGCGTCCGGGCGAGGTCCAGATCCAGATCCCGAACCTGCCCGCCCTGCCGCCCCTCCCCCTGCCGCTACCGCGGTAGCGAACGTCGCAGCCTGTGTGTGGTCGTCACCCGGTCGGGGTGACGACCACACACAGACCGACAGCGCACTCAGAGGCGGTCCCGGACCGCCTTCGAGACGCGGGAGCCGTCGGCCTTGCCTGCGGCGAGTGCTGTCGCTGCCTTCATGACCTGGCCCATCTGCTTCATCCCGGGCCGTTCGCCGATCTCCTCGGCGACCTGTGCGATCGCGGTGTCCGCGACGTCGGCCAGCTCGGCGTCGGTCAGGGGTGTCGGCAGGTACTCGTCGATGATCCGTGCTTCCGCCCGCTCGTTCGCGGCGAGTTCCCCGCGTCCGTTCTCGGTGTAGATCTCGGCGGCCTCACCGCGCTTCTTGGACTCCTTGGCGAGCACCTTGAGCACGTCGTCGTCGGTCAGTTCGCGGGCTTCCTTGCCGGAGACCTCTTCGGTCTGGATCGCGGCGAGGACCATCCGCAGCGTCTGGAGGCGCAGGGTGTCCTTGGCCTTCATCGCGGCGGTCATGTCGGCGCGGAGGGTGGATTTCAGGGTGGCTGTGGAGTCGGACATGGTTTCGAACGCTACGCGCCGCCACCGGCGACGCGCATGTCGATTCGGCACGCTGCGTATCCTGAATGGGTGTTTGACAATCCACGCACGGCCCTGCGGGGCGCCGCCACCGGTCTGGCCGGTGCTGCAGTGCTCGGCGTCGGTTACGCCTCCCTGATCGAGCGCAACGCCTTCACGTTGCGCGAGGTGACCATGCCGGTTCTGGAGCCAGGCTCCTCGAGCCTGCGCGTCCTGCATCTGAGCGACCTGCACATGATGCCCGGGCAGAAGCTCAAGCAGAACTGGCTCCGCGAGCTCGACCGGCTCGAGCCCGACCTGGTGGTCAACACCGGCGACAACCTGTCCCACCTGCGGGCGGTGCCATCCGTCGTCCAGTCGATGGGCGGGCTGCTCGCCCGCCCCGGACTGTTCGTCTTCGGTAGCAACGACTACTTCGGCCCCAAGCCGAAGAACCCGTTCAAGTACTTCAAGAAGGAGCACAAGCGCACCTTCGGCGAACCGCTGCCCTGGCAGGATCTGCGCGCGGCGTTCACCGAACGCGGGTGGCTCGACGTCACGCACAACCGTCGGGAGCTCGAAGTGGCGGGCGTGCGGATCGCGACGGCAGGCGTCGACGACCCGCACCTGAAGCGGGACCGCTACGACACCATCGCGGGTCCGCCGAATCCGATGGCGAACCTGAAGCTGGGCATCACCCATTCCCCGGAGCCTCGGGTTCTCGACCGCTTCGCCGAGGACGGCTACGACCTCGTGCTCGCCGGCCACACCCACGGCGGCCAACTGTGCCTGCCGTTCTACGGCGCACTCGTCACCAACTGCCAACTCGACCGCTCACGGGTGAAGGGTCCGTCGCGGTGGGGTTCACGGATGCAGTTGCACGTCTCCGCCGGGATCGGCACCTCCCCGTACGCCCCGGCCCGGTTCTGCTGCCGTCCCGAGGCCACCCTGCTGACCCTCGTACCGACCGCGGACAAGGGGCCCGAACAGGGGGTTCGACCAGGCGTTTCGCGTTCTTCGGCAGTCGTGCGCTAAGCTTTGCTGGCTGCCCGGGAACGGGGAGCGGCAATACTCGGGGTGTGGCGCAGCTTGGTAGCGCGCTTCGTTCGGGACGAAGAGGTCGTGGGTTCAAATCCCGCCACCCCGACAATGACGAGAGGCTCCATCCGATTCGTTCGGATGGAGCCTCTCGTCGTTTCGGCTCGATGCCGTGCCTGCTCAGTGAATTCGAGCCGCGCTGGTCGCGGACCACCGTCCGTTGTTCCGTTCGATCCGAACCGGATGTCCGAACGCGCGGGACACGGTGTCGGAATCGAGGACGTCGTCGACGGAACCCGACGCCATCACCCGCCCCTCGGAGAGCACCAGGGCGTGCGTCGTCGAGGCGGGAAGTTCCTCGAGGTGGTGGGTGACGAGCACCGACGCCAGGTCGGGTCGCAGTGTGCGCAGGTCCATCAGGACGTCGAGGAGTATTTCGCGCGCCGCGAGGTCGAGCCCGGTGGTCGGTTCGTCGAGCAGCAGCAGGTGAGGTTCCACGACGAGCGCACGGGCGATGAGCGCGCGGCCACGCTCACCCTGGGACAGGACGGCCCAGGGGCTGTCGACGCGGGCCGCAAGTCCGAGTGAGCCGATCAGCTCGTCGGTCCGCTGGAGGTCCGCCTCGGACGGCTGCCATCGCTTGGGTAGGTCGGCGGCGGCGAGCAATCCCGTCAGGACGACGTCGCGGACACCGAGTGACGGCTCGATCCGGGACCGCGGGTCGACATGTCCGATGTGGGTGCGCAGGGCCCTCATGTCGACACGGCCGAGCCGATGTCCGAGGACGTGGACCGTGCCGCGGGTCGGATGCAGGCGCGCCCCGCTCAGCGCAAGGAGCGTGGACTTGCCTGCCCCGTTGGGGCCGAGCAACGCCCACTGTTCACCGGCGGCGACGTCGACAGAGATGTCGGCGATGAGCTCTCTCCCCTGCCGGACGACGGCGACGTCACGCACGGACAGCACGGGAACATTCCCCACACCGGTCACGAGAGCGCTCCGAGGGCGGTAGCGATTCCGAGAAGATTTGTGCGCGTGAGACTTTCGGCCAGCTCGGCGTCACCCGCGAGCACGGCGTCGACGACGGCTGCGTGATCGCCCGCGTCGTGGTCGGCGACGGGCAGGAGCTCGAGGAGACGGGACATCTCGTCGACCAGGCGGGGACGGATGGTGTCGAAGAGCGCAAGGAGGAGCGGATTGTGGGCTGCGGCGACAACCGTTCGATGGAAGACGATGTCCCGGACGGCGAGATCGGCGGGCGACGCGTCGGTGTGCGCGTTCCGCTCCTCCAGTGCACGGGTGATCGCTGCGACGTCGGTGCTGTCGCGGTGGCCGGCGGCGAGCGCCGCCGCGCGAGACTCGATGGCCACGCGCACCTGGACGACGTCGGTGATCGCGGCGAGTTCGGCGAGCCGGTTCCACTCGTCGACGGCATCGACGGCGGCGACGAAGACGCCGACACCCTGGCGAGTGACGAGGACGCGCCGCGCCACGAGTTGGCGGATCGCCTCGCGGATGGTGGATCTGCCGACCCCGAGTTCGGAGGCGAGGGCCATCTCGCCGGGCAGCTGGTCGCCGACGTCCCACGTACCGTTCGCGATCTCGTCGAGCAGCGACTGGGCGGCACGCTGCGACAGCGGCACCCTGGTCAGCGCGTCCATCATGGTCGGGGCGCCCTTCGTCGGAGGTGTCGTCACCGACGATAGCCACTTGTCAGACAAGTAGCCAAGTCACCTCGGCAGCCCTCGGGCGTTGGGTGTCGAAACGGTTGCCTAGTCCTGGTGAATCTGGATCAGGTTGCCGCAGGTGTCGTCGAAGACTGCCGAGGCGCCGGACGGATCGGTGGTCGGCTCGCCGGTGAATCGGACGCCGAGGCCGATCAGCCGCTCGTACTCCGCCCTCACGTCGGGCACCCCGAACACGATCGCGGGCAGACCAAGTCCGTAGACGCCCTCGCGGTACGCGGTGGCGATCGGGTTGTCGCTCGGCTCGAGGAGCAGGCCCACTCCGTCCGGATCCTGCGGGGACTTCACGATGAACAGATTGTGGTCGGGCATGGCGAGCAGTTCCTGGAACCCCAGCGTCTGGGTGTAGAAGTCGAACGCCGCGGCGGGATCGATGACGTGGACACCGCACATCTTGATTCGCATCACCCGAGGCTATCGGTGACCGCCCGACCCCGCAGAACGCCGCGCCACACTGTCAGGGCAGAGTTGCGGGCACCCACTCGACACAGGAGCCTCCCATCGCCATGTCGCGCCGTCGTATTCGCACAGGTCTCGTGGCGATTCTGATGCCGATCCTTGTGTGGTCGTCCGGCTGCGCGAGTGACGATGCCGCGCCGCCTGCGACGTCGACGGACTCGCCGGCGGACGCGGCACTCACGGCCGTCTCCACGCCGAGTGCGCTCGAAAACGCCGACGCCGCCGAAGCACTCGCGCTGCTGTCCGGCTTGCCGATCAAGGGACGGGCACCCAAGACCGGCTACGAGCGTGTGCAGTTCGGTGAGTCGTGGACGGATGACGTCGATGTCGACGGCGGCCACAACGGGTGCGACACCCGCAACGACATCCTCCGGCGCGACCTCACTGCGGTCGTGACGAAGGACGGAACCCGGGGATGCAAGGTGCAGTCCGGGTCTCACTTCGACGAATACACCGGCAATACAAACCCTTTCGTGTCCGGGCAGGACACCTCGCCGCTCGTGCAGATCGACCACGTGGTCGCGTTGTCGAATGCTTGGCAGACCGGCGCCCAGCAACTCGACCTTCCCACCCGCACGGCGCTCGCGAACGACCCACTCAACCTCCAGGCCGTGGCGGGGGCGGTGAACCAGGAGAAGGGGGACGGCGATGCCGCGACCTGGCTGCCGCCGCGAAAGGGCTACCGCTGCACGTACATCGCGCGTCAGATCGCCGTGAAGGCGAAGTACGGACTCTGGGTCACGCAGGCCGAACACGACGCGATGGCGCGGGTGCTGGGGAACTGCGACTCGGCCGAATCCGCCGCGGCGCCGCAGCCGGAGACGGTGCCGACCGATCGCGGGGGCACCTACTTCGCCAACTGCGCTGCCGCGCGCGCCGCGAATGCCGCACCCCTACACGTGGGACGCCCCGGATACCGGGCCGAGATGGACGGCGACGGCGACGGCGTCGCCTGCGAATCCAACTGAATACGTTCCCAATTGTGTCAACAATTGTCGAAGTTAGTGTTAACCATGCGATGGAATTATTACTCGACAGTAGGTTAAACCCCAGGTAGAGGGCTGTTGCCAGAACCAACGTAGACCGAGTAGATGAATCGTCGGATCGCGCAAACAAAATTCTCCCAAACTGCAACGCGTTCTCACTTCCACTGGCATGGTGTGGTGAATTTCGCCCAGCCGAGGCCCTACGGACACGGTCCGGGGGCATGGAGGAGTGCTCGATGCCAAAACCAACAATGCGGCAGGTTGCCGTGCCGGTGACATCAGCCGCGGTCGTAGCGGGGATGATGCTGATCGGAACCCCAGCCAACGCGGCGACCAGCGTTACCAACTTCGGTAGCGCTTGCGTCGCAGGCAGCATCATCGGTGACCAGAACAAGAACGTTGCCGCCTCCATGACGGTCGACGCTCCCGACACGGTCGCCCCCGGGGAGGTGTTCACCTACCGCATCCAGCCGAACGCGTCGTCTTACCCCAACTCCGAGTCCGGCGCGACCACGACGAACATCTCCCGCATCAAGTACGACTACGAGCTCCCCGCCAACACGGAATGGGTCAGCGGCGCCGTGGTCGCCGGCACTGCCGTCGGCCTGGACAACGTCGCCCCGAACGTCCTCCTCGTGAACGACTCCGGCAATGTTGACGCCAACGGACGAGTGATCCGCCTCTCCGGCAACAACCAGGTCGCCGGTAACAGCCCGACCAGCAGCACGAACTCCGAGGGTGGCATCCGTGTCCCCAAGACCAAGAAGAACCTGGACGGCTCCAACAGCAGTAACGGAGACACCTGGTTCCGGCTGCCTGCCATCGACATCACCGTCAGGGCTCTGGCCACTGGAGTTGTCACGCCGCGGGTCCGCATCACCGGCGCCGCCGCCAACCACGGTAGCTACGAGAGCTTCAGCACCTCTCTCGCGAAAGCGAGCTTCCTGGGAACCCAATGGGCCCCGACGCGCTGCACGCCGCGCGACAACAAGGACGCCGCACTCAACGCAGGCGCCGGCCCGCTTGCGACGATCACCGTCGGCAACTCGGGTCCGGTCGTCGTGGACTCCACCACGACCCTGAACGTCCCGGCGACCGCCAAGACCGGCACCGCCGTCAACCTCATCGCCACCGTCGCCCCCGCGGACGCCACCGGCACCGTCCAGTTCAAGGACGGCGGGACGAACATCGGCGCACCCGTCGCCGTCAATAACGGCACCGCGACGCTGAACCACACCTTCACCACCAACGGCGCACACAGCATCACGGCGGTCTACAGCGGCGATGCGACGCGCAACCCGTCGACGTCCGCCGCGGGCAACGTCGAGGTCTCGACCGATCCGGTGATCGTCGACACCACCACGACGCTGAACGCCCCGGCGACCGCCAAGACCGGCACCGCCGTCGACCTCACCGCCACCGTCGCCCCCGCGGGCGCCACCGGCACCGTCCAGTTCAAGGACGGCGCCACCGACATCGGTGCACCGGTCGCTGTCAACAACGGCACCGCCACTCTGAATCACACCTTCACCACCACGGGTGCGCACAGCATCACCGCCGTGTACTCGGGTGACGCGACGAACCACCCGTCCACCTCGGCAGCCTCGACTGTCGACGTGTCCGTGAACGTCGTCGACACCACCACGACGCTGAACGTCCCGGCGACCGCCAAGACCGGCACCGCCGTCGACCTCACCGCCACCGTGGCCCCGACGGAAGCCACGGGCACCGTCGAGTTCAAGGACGGCGCAACGGTTCTCGGTTCCGCTCCGGTGAACGGTGGAACGGCCACGCTCAACCACACCTTCACCACCGACGGCGCGCACAGCATCACCGCCGTCTACAGCGGCGCCGAGGGCTTCGCCACCAGCACCTCCGCTGCGAGCAACGTCGACGTCTCCACCGATCCGGTGATCGTCGACACCACCACGACGCTGAACGTCCCCGGCACCGCCAAGACCGGCACCGCCGTAGACCTCACCGCCACCGTCGCACCGTCCGACGCCACGGGCACCGTCGAGTTCAAGGACGGCGCAACCGTTCTCGGCACCGCACCGGTCACCAATGGTGTTGCGACGCTGAACCACACCTTCACCACCGACGGCACCCACAACATCACCGCCGCCTACTCCGGTGACGCCACCAACCACCCGTCGACCTCCGCGGCCGGCACGGTTGAGGTCTCCACCGACCCGGTGATCGTCGACACCACCACGACGCTGAACGTCCCCGGCACCGCCAAGACCGGCACCGCCGTAGACCTCACCGCCACCGTCGCACCGTCCGACGCCACGGGCACCGTCGAGTTCAAGGACGGCGCAACCGTTCTCGGCACCGCACCGGTCACCAATGGTGTTGCGACGCTGAACCACACCTTCACCACCGACGGCACCCACAACATCACCGCCGCCTACTCCGGTGACGCCACCAACCACCCGTCGACCTCCGCGGCCGGCACGGTTGAGGTCTCCACCGACCCGGTGATCGTCGACTCGACCACCGACCTGAACGTCCCGGCGACCGCCAAGACCGGTGCCGAGGTGGCCCTCACCGCCACCCTGAATCCGAACACCGCGACCGGCACCGTCGAGTTCAAAGACGGCGCAACCGTTCTCGGCACCGCACCGGTCACCAATGGTGTTGCGACGCTGAACCACACCTTCACCACCGACGGCACCCACAACATCACCGCCGCCTACTCCGGTGATGCCACCCACAACCCGTCGACCTCGGTCGCCGGCACCGTGGAGGTCTCCACCGACATCGTCGTCGTCGACACCGCCACGACCGTGAACGTCCCGGCGACCGCCAAGACAGGCACCGCCGTCGAGCTCAAGGCAATCGTGAGCCCGACCGATGCCAGCGGAACGGTCGAGTTCAAGGATGGTGCAACGGTTCTCGGTACTGCACCGGTCGTCAACGGTGTTGCGACGCTGAACCACACCTTCACCACCGACGGCACCCACAACATCACCGCTGCCTACTCCGGTGACGCCACCCACAACGCGTCCACCTCGGACGTCGCGACCGTCGCGGTGACGACGGATCCGGGCACCCCGGGGGGTGGTTCGTTGGAGAACATCTTCGGATCGTGATCGCTCGATGATCGCGTGATCTTCACATCTCATACCGACGGACGCCCCCTCGCGGGGGCGTCCGTTCGGCTTTCTCCGGCCCGCCAACTCGGCGACGGCCGTTGCGACACAGCTGAACACACGCGAACCACCGTCATTCAGTCGATGTAAATTCTCCCAAACATGCTTTGGTACAACCGAACTCCGCTACTGCGAAGGTGATGGCCGGTAGCTTCCAGACTCGTACCGTCGTGGCCGGCGCCCATTGCCCGGCCTCCCCCGAGGAGGTAGCAGTGTCCCTGTCCCTGTCCCGTCGCCTCGCGACACCACTGATCGCGGCGTCGGCCGTGACCGGTCTGGTGTTCGGAGTGACCAGCGGCGTCGCCGCCGCCGATCCACCCCAGTCGTCGAGGTCGCTCCAAGACCAGCAGCTGCTCCTCTCGAAGGAAGTGGTCGGCAGCAATGTCGTCCTCCCCGGCAGCTCCGTCACCTACCGGACCACGATCGGCTACACCACCGCCAACGGCGTCGGTAACGCCACCCTGAACCAGCTGTCGATTTCGTACCTGCGCGAGGTGCCGCCGGCCGGCTGGACCCGTACCGCGCAGTCCCTGAGCTACGCCGGCGGCGGCGGAAGCTTCTCGACTCAGGACGGCGGTGCGAAGGTCACCTGCAGCAGCGGCTGCACCTTCCTCGTCGGTGGTTACGTGATCAAGTCCGGCCAGTCGGCCGTCCTCACCACCACCTACACGGTGCCCGCAAACACCGCCCCCGGCGTCTACGACAGCGGCGCCTTCTCGGCCCAGCCGAACACCTGGAGTGGTGGCGAGCGCGGCAGCAACAACTTCGGTGTCTTCGTTCAGGTCGCCGACCCAACCGTCGCGACGACCACGACGCTGAACGTCCCCGGCACCGCGACGGTCGGCCAGTCCGTCGCCCTCACCGCGAACGTCGGCCCGGCCAACTCCGTCGGCACCGTGCAGTTCAAGGACGGCGGCGTCGACATCGGAGGACCGGTCACGGTGTCGGGCGGCAACGCCACCCTGAACCACACCTTCACCGCCGCCGGGAACCACGACATCACCGCGGCGTTCACCGCAGGCGCCGGCTTCTACAACTCGACATCCGGCCTGCAGACGGTCGCGGTGTCGCTCGCCGAGTCGACCACCACCGTGAACGCCCCGGCGACCGCATACACCGACGAGGCGATCGACCTCACGGCCACCGTCGCCCCGGCCGGTGCCACCGGCACCGTCCAGTTCAAGGACGGCACCACCGACATCGGCGCGCCCGTCCCCGTCAATGGCGGCACCGCGACGCTGAACCACACCTTCACCACGGTCGGCAACCACGACGTCTCCGCCGTCTACAGCGGCGACGCCACCCACGGCCCGTCGACCTCGGCCGTGTCATCCGTCGACGTGTCCGTCAAGGTCGTCGACACCACGACCACGCTGAACGCTCCGGCGACGTCCACGATCGGACAGGCCGTCGATCTCACGGCCACCGTCGACCCGGCCGGCGCCACCGGCACCGTCCAGTTCAAGGACGGCACCACCGACATCGGCGCGCCCGTGCCCGTCAATGGCGGCACCGCGACGCTGAACCACACCTTCACCACGGTCGGCAACCACGACGTCACCGCCGTCTACAGCGGCGACGCCACCCACAACCCGTCCACCTCGGCAGGCTCCGCCGTGGACGTGACGGTCGTCGGGACCACCACCGCTCTGAACGTCCCGGCCACCGCCGTCACCGGTGCGGCCGTCGACCTCGTCGCCACCGTCGACCCGGCCGGCGCCACCGGCACCGTCGAGTTCAAGGACGGCGACACGGTTCTCGGCACCGCACCGGTCACGGACGGCACCGCCACCCTGAGCCACACGTTCACCACGGCGGGCAGCCACTCGATCACCGCCGCGTACTCGGGTGACGCGTCGAACGCTCCGTCCACCTCGGCGGCATCGACGGTCGACGTCACGGTCGCGGTCGTGGACACCACCACGACGCTGAACGTCCCGGCGACCGCCGCCACCGGCGCAGCGGTCGACCTCACCGCCACCGTCGCACCGGCAGAGGCCACCGGCACCGTCGAATTCAAGGACGGCGCAACCGTTCTCGGCAGCGCCCCGGTCAACGCCGGCGTCGCCACCCTGAACCACACCTTCAGCACCGTCG
The DNA here is from genome assembly GCF_001040705.1 of Rhodococcus sp. RD6.2. GTDB lineage: Bacteria > Actinomycetota > Actinomycetes > Mycobacteriales > Mycobacteriaceae > Rhodococcus_G. Next base: position 221,768 of record NZ_CVQP01000012.1, on the reverse strand, counting down.
GCAACCACGACATCACCGCCGTCTACAGCGGCGCCGATGGCTTCGCCACCTCCACCTCGGCGGTCTCGTCCGTCGAGGTCGCGGTCAACGTCGTCGACACCACCACCACGCTGAATGTCGCGGCAACCGCCACCACCGGCACTGCGGTCGACCTCACCGCCACAGTCGCACCGGCAGAGGCCACCGGCACCGTCGAATTCAAGGACGGCGCAACCGTCCTCGGCACCGCACCGGTCACGGGCGGCACCGCCACCCTGAGCCACACCTTCACCACGGCGGGCAGCCACTCGATCACGGCTGTGTACGGGGGCGCCGATGGCTTCGCAGGCTCCTCCAGTACGCCGAGCACCGTCTCGGTGACCGACCCGGCACCGGGCGACGTCGCGACCGTCACGACGGTCGAGGCACCGACCTCCGCCGCCACCGGCGACCCGGTCAGCCTCACCGCCACGGTCAAGACCGACGCGGGCGTCCTCGTCACCACAGGCACCGTCCGCTTCTTCGACGGCGCCACCCCGATCGGCGAGGAGATCACCGTTGTCGACGGCAAGGCGGTCCTGACGCACGCCTTCGCTGAGACGGGTGCACGTCAGGTGACCGCCGTGTACTCGGGTGAGGCCGGGTTCACCGGGTCCACGTCGGCGGTGTCCACGATCACCGTCGCCGACCCCGGGACCCCGGGCGGCTCCGGATCGGCCGGTTCTCTGGAGAACATCTTCGGTTCCTGATCGCCGGCAACCAGCAGGACAGAGCGAATGCCCCTCACCCCGGGTGAGGGGCATTCGCCCGTTCCGGACGGTGTGCGCACAACCCTCCCCCAAGCTGGACACGTGTCCTATGTTTACCGAATGACCACGGCACCTCCCCGGCTGAGCAGGCGAACGGTCACCGGATATTCCCTCGGATCCGTCGGCACCGGCGGGTTCGCGACCCTCCCCGGCCTGGTTCTCGCGTACTACCTGACCGACACCCTGGCCGTGCCCGCGATCGCCGCGAGCGTGCTCGTGTTCGCACCCAAGGCTCTCGACGTGCTGATCAACCCGCTGATCGGCGCGCGTTCCGACGGCGACGCGGCCCGCACGGGCACCCGCAGGCGATTCCTGCTGCTCGGCGCACTCACGTTGCCGGTGTTCTTCGCACTCACCTTCGCCGTTCCGTCCGGACTCTCCGCCGCGGCGTCGGGACTGTGGGTCGGCGCGGCATTCATCGCCGCCGCGATCGCGTTCGCACTGTTCCAGGTCCCCTACATCGCGCTGCCCGCCGAACTCACCGAGGACTACCTCGAGCGGTCCCGCTTGATGTCCTGGCGGGTCGCCCTGCTCGGTGTCGCGATCCTGCTGTTCGGTGCGGGGGGCCCGGCGCTACGAGAGATCGGCGGCGGCGGACGGACCGGATACCTCGTGATGGGCGTCGTCGCGGGTGCGATCCTCGGCCTGGGAATGCTTGCGGCGTGGTCGATCGCACCGCGAGGACGAGCACAGAGCCCGGTCGAATCCCCGACGGCACACGGATTCTCCGACACGTTCGCCGCAGTTCGGGCCAGCGCACCCTTCCGGGTGCTGCTCCTGACATTCGCACTGCAAGCACTGGCGACGGGCACCATGCTCGGCGCCGCCCAGTACGTCGCGACCTACCTGCTCGACTCCGAAGGCGCGGTGTCGGTGCTGTTCGCGGCACTCGTCGGGCCCGCGGTCGCGGTGATGCCGCTGTGGATGCGACTCGTACGCAGCTGGGGCAAGCAGCGCACCTTCCTGCTCGCGTCGGCGCTGTTCCTCGCGTCTACGATCGCCCTGCTCGGCCTGCTGGTCGGCGCGGGCCCGTGGATCTATCCGGTGGTCGCCGTGGCCGGAATCGGCTATGCGGGCATGCAGATGCTGCCGATGTCGATGCTGCCCGACGTCATCACCGATCACGAGGAGCGGACCGGTGGCAGTGTCCGCGCGGGCGCGTTCAGCGGGGTCTGGACAGCCGCCGAGACCGCCGCGATGGCATTGGGTCCTGCGGTGGTCCTGTTGATCCTCGCCGCAACGGGATTCGTCTCGTCCTCGGGCGAGGACGTCGTGGCGCAGTCCGACGCGGCATTGGCGGGCATCGCCGTGGCGTTCACCGCTGTCCCAGCGGCCCTCGTCACGGTCAGCATCGTCGTGCTCCGCAGATACCAGCTCGCAGCAGAAGATCGAAACAGGAGTCAGTGAGTCGCATGCAGTTCGAGCAGTCACCCCAGGACGTTCTCGCCCGTCTCGACGAATTGCGGGAGGCGGACGCCCCCACCTCAGGCGGACGTCTGCTGTCGTACGTCTACGACTCCGGTATCGCCGAACTCGACGACCTCGCCGGGGCCGCCGCACGAAAAGCACAGCCGCTCAACGGCCTCGACCCCACCACCTTCCCGTCGGTGGCCGCCCTCGAACGCGATCTCGTCGCCCTCGCCCGGTCAGTTCTCGCCGACGGCGTGGACGGCGTCGTCGGATCGGTGACCAGCGGCGGCACCGAGAGCTGCATGCTCGCCGTGAAGTCGGCGCGCGACACGTGGCGTGCCGTGACGGGACGCGAGGATCGACCGACGTTGGTGATCGGGTCGACCGCGCATGCGGCGTTCATCAAGGCCGCGCACTATCTGGACCTGCGCCTGCGGGTACTGCCCGTCGACCCGGATACCTGTCGTCTGCGGCCGGACGACGTGGCCGCGGCACTCGACGACTCCGTCGCACTGGTGGTCGCGTCCACCCCGTCGTATCCGCACGGCGCACTCGACCCGATCACCGAGATCGCGGAAGTTTGTGCTGCGCAGGGTGTCCCGGTGCACGTCGACGGCTGCATCGGCGCCTGGGTGCTGCCGTGGTGGCCGGGCGCGGACACCCGACCGCTGTGGGATCTTCGCGTGCCCGGGGTCGCGAGCCTGTCCGTGGATCTGCACAAGTACGGCTACGCCCCCAAGGGGGTGTCCGTGTTGTTGTACCGGGACCGGGACCGGCACCGCAGGCAGTGGTTCGCCACGAGCGCGTGGCCCGGGTACGCGGTGGTGAACCCGACCATGCTCGGGTCGCGCACCGTGATGCCGATCGCCGCCGGATGGGCCGTGTCGAAGGCGTTGGGTGGAAACGGATTCGACGAGCTGACCGGGAGGATCGCGCGTTCCGCGGCACACCTGCGGGCAGTGATCGACGACATCGACGGACTCCGGATCGTCGGCGATCCGGTCGGGCCGCTGCTGGCGGTCGCGACGGACACCTCGATCCCCGAGGATCGACGCGTCGACCCGCACCGGTGGGCGGACGCGGCGCGTGAGCTCGGGTGGGTGCTGCAGCCGCAGCCCGGCCGGACCCAGTCCGACGGCACGGTCCTGCCGCGTACAACCCACCTCACGCTGACGCCGGTGACGGAGGCCGTCGCTGACGACCTGGCCACCGCCGTCACCAAGGCTGCCGACGCCGTGCGCGGAGTACCGGGCGCCGTGGCACCGGAGGATTTCATCGCGGCTGCCGACCACATCCGCCCCGAGGACCTCACCAGCGAGAACTGCGCGGCAGTCCTGACGCTCGCCGGACTCGATCCGACGGCGGGCCTCGGCGGATCCATGGCCGACCTACTCGCCCTGATCGAGGCACTGCCGGAGCCCGTCGCCGAACGGCTGCTGATCGAGTTCCTGGCCCGCTTCATGGAGTGAGACAGCGAGTGGCCGGCCCCGCAGGGCCGGCCACTCGCTCACACCACCGGATCAGGCAGCGCGGGCCTGCCACATCCAGTGCAGCTGCTCGAGGCGAGCGGTGAAACCGATGAGCAGGTCCTGCGTGACGGGGTCCGCCTTCTCCGTTGCCTCGATCCGCGCGCGCAGTCGCTCCACGACAGCGGCCAGGTTAGCGACGATCGCGTCGACGACATCGGTGTCACTGGTCCAGCCGGCACCGAAACCGGTGGTTCCGGCGTCGGAGGCGACGGTCGCCGCACGCCCGTCCGGACTGACACCGATCGCGGTGGCCCGCTCGGCAGCGGCGTCGGTGAAGTCGCGCGCGACCGTGACCAGTTCGTCGAGCGACTCGTGGACGGACAGGAAGTTACGTCCGATGACGTTCCAGTGCGCCTGCTTGGCGACGAGGCTCAGATCGATCAGATCGACGACGGTACCCTGCAGCGCGTCACCTGCGATCTGCTGCTGCCCGGCGTCGAGTGTGCTTGCGATGGGGCCCTTGGTCATTCTCTTCTCCTACTCTCGTCGAAGTTCGGTCGGCCGTGTCCGGTCGACACTGTTCTTCGGTCCGCCTTGTGTTCCAAGGCGTTTCGGTTCGAATACATTCCGCCCCACTCGCGATACCCAACGAAACGAATCCGCATACATTGCGCCGCGAATCTCGTTCGGCCGAGTTCTGCGGCGGACACTGGAGGTGTCCGGTCGAACCGAGGGGGCCGTCATGGATTCCGTTGTTCTGTTCTTGCTGGCCTGCGCCGTCTACTGGTGGTCCAACTGGTGATCCGGGCTCTTCGCGCTGCGACACCGGTCGCAACGGCCCCAGAACACCACCTCGGCCTCGTCGATCTCGAAGCCGTGCGACTGCGACGGCTCCAGGCACGGGGCGTGTCCGACGACGCAGTCGACGTCGACGACGCGGCCGCAGTCGCGGCACACCAGGTGATGGTGGTTGTCACCGGTCCGCGCCTCGAACCGGGCCGGTGACCCGGCCGGTTCGATGCGGCGCAGAAGTCCCGCGTTGACGCAGGCCTTGAGTACGTCGTACACGGCCTGGGTGGAGACCGAGCCGAGTTCGGCCCGGACCTCGGCCGCCACCTCGTCGGCATCGGAATGCGGGTTCGTGGCCACCGCTCCCAGAACGGCGAGTCGCGGCGCGGTGACGCGCAGTCCCGCCGCACGCAACTGCGCGCGGGGGTCCGTGTGCGTGCCGTTTTCCTGCATGTCCCGAGTATCCCCGCCATTTCTGGAACAAGTCAAGAAAAGGTCGGTGTGCCGCTCGCCACCCCGAGGCGGCGGACGAGTCAGGCGTCGAGCGCCGCGAGGGCCTTCGACACACCTTCCCCGTATGCCGGATCACACCGGGTGCAGTTGGCGATGTGACGCTGCACGATCTGCGGGTCGACGCCGTGAATGTTGCGCGCGGTGTTGTCGAACAACGCCTGCTTCTGCTCGGCGTTCATCAGGTTGAACAGCGCCCGCGGCTGTGAGTAGTAGTCGTCGTCGTCCGCGCGGTAATCGAAGTGGTCGGCGATGGCACCGACCGCCTGCGCCGGCTCCCGGTACTGCGGTTGTTCCTGCCACTTGCCGTACGAGTTCGGCTCGTAGTGCAGCGAGCTGCCCTGGTTGCCGTCCACGCGCATCGCGCCGTCCCGGTGGAAGTTCGCCACCGGACAACGGGGCGCATTGACCGGGATCTGGAAATTGTTGACACCCAGCCGATAGCGCTGCGCGTCGCCGTAGGAGAACAGCCGTCCCTGCAACATCCGGTCGGGCGAGAAGCTGATGCCGGGCACCACGTGCGCCGGGTTGAACGCCGCCTGCTCGACCTCGGCGAAGTAGTTGTCGGGGTTGCGGTTGAGCTCCCACTCCCCGACCTCGATCAGCGGGTAGTCACCCTTCGGCCACACCTTGGTCAGGTCGAACGGGTGGTACGGCACCGTCTGGGCGTCCGCTTCCGGCATGATCTGCACCATCAGCTTCCACTTCGGGAACTCGCCGCGCTCGATCGCCTCGTACAGGTCACGCTGGTGACTCTCGCGGTCCTGCCCGACCAGGTCAGCAGCCTCGGCGTCGGTGAGGTTCTCGATCCCCTGCTGGCAGCGGTGGTGGAACTTGACCCAGTACCGCTCACCGGCCGCATTGATGAAACTGAAGGTGTGCGAACCGAATCCGTGCATGTTGCGGTACGAGGCCGGGAGCCCACGGTCGCTCATCACGATCGTCACCTGGTGCAGCGCCTCGGGGAGACTGGACCAGAAGTCCCAGTTGTTGTTCGCGCTGCGCATGTTCGTGCGCGGGTCACGCTTGACCGCATGGTTGAGGTCCGGGAACTTGAGCGGGTCACGGAAGAAGAACACCGGGGTGTTGTTGCCAACGAGGTCCCAGTTGCCCTCCTCGGTGTAGAACTTCACCGCGAATCCGCGGATGTCGCGCTCGGCGTCGGCGGCGCCGCGCTCACCGGCCACCGTGGAGAAACGGGCAAACAGGTCGGTCTTCTTGCCGACCTCGGAGAAGATCTTCGCGGAGGTGTACTTCGTGATGTCGTTCGTGACGGTGAACGTGCCGTACGCACCGGATCCCTTGGCGTGCATACGTCTTTCCGGGATGACCTCCCGATCGAAGTGCGCGAGCTTCTCGAGGAACCAGACGTCCTGCAGCAGCTGCGGGCCACGAGGCCCCGCAGTGGCGACGTTCTGATTGTCGGGTACCGGCGCTCCGACCGCGGTGGTCAGGGTGGTGTCAGTGTTCTTCGGGTCGTTCATGGGTGATCCCTTCGCTTTCTCCACGCCGTCGGCGTGGTGCTCGTCCGGACCTCGGTTGAACTCGGCGGTGGCCGTGCCGCGGGGGCTGTTCACGGCATGGGGCCGAACTCGGCCACCGGGTCAACCACAACACCTTTTCTGGAATTAGTCAAAACAAAGCCCGGCCCGGCGTGGCTCACCACACCGGGCCGGACACGTCTCAGGGGGTGACGATCGCGAAGGCCGGGTCGGGCTCGTCGAGCACCGCCACGAGGCGCTTCAACGCGGCCGGGTCGCCCGTGTACTCGACCCCGTCGAGTCCGCCACCGGCCAGGATCGCGAGCAACTGCACCTTGGTGAGCGTGACCACCAGGTCGGACGACGCCTCGGATCTGGGGTCGGGAGTCTGAATCAGCGCACCGTTCGACAGCGCCAGCCTGATCGTGGTGTTCAGGTCGGTGAAATTCCATGTGATGCACAGTGATTCACTGGCCGCGCGCACGCCGTCGACCCGGATCGCCAGGGTGTCGAAGAGTTGCTCGACGGTCAGCGCCGCGGCCATGCCTGCACCGAGATCGATGTCCGGCGGGGTGATCTCCCCCCGCAGTTCCTTCGCACCTGTGAGGTAGAAGTTGCGCCACGTCGGGTTCTCCGCGCCGAAACCGAGCCGGGTGTACACGTCGGCGAGGGCCTCCCGGGCGTCGGTGTTGTCCGGGTCGGCGAACACGGCGTGTTTGAGGAGTTCGGCGGCGAACCGCAGATCGCCACCGTCCGTGTACCCGCGGGCCTTCTCCAGAACAGCGGGGACGCCACCGAGGACGTCGACATACCTGGTGGCGAGTTCCTGCGGCGGATGCTGCCACAGCGACGACGGATTGCCGTCGAACCACCCCATGTAGCGCTGGTAGATCGCCTTGACGTTGTGACTGACCGAGCCGTAGTAGCCGCGCGCGTGCCACGCCGCGTCCAACGTGGGCGGCAGCGTGAACTGCTCCGCGATCTCCGCACCGGTCAGGCCGACGTTGAGCATTCGGAGGGTCTGATCGTGCAGGTAGGCGTACAGGTCGCGCTGCTCGGACAGGAACCGGCGGATGCTGTCGCCACCCCAGGTCGGCCAGTGGTGCGAGGCGAACACGACGTCGGAATCGTCGACGAACAGTTCGATCATCTCGTCCAGGTACCGGGACCAGATGCGCGGGTCCCGCACGAGCGCGCCGCGCAAGGTCAGCAGATTGTGCAGGTTGTGCGTCGCGTTCTCGGCCGCGCACAGGGCCCGCTTCTCCGGAAAGTGGAAGTTCATCTCGGATGGCGCCTCGGTTCCGGGCGTGATCTGGAAGACGATCCGCACCCCGTCGACCGTCTCCTCCTGCCCGGTGTGGGTGATGTCGAGCGTGGGCGGAATCAGACCGAGCGAACCACCCGACACCGCGATGCCGAGCCCCAGCCCGACCTGGCCCTGGGGCCCGGCCTCGAGTGTGGCGCCGTACTGGTAGTTCGCCCGCCGGTTCATCGCCGTGCCCGCGTACACGTTCTCCGACACCGCCTCCGCGAGGAACCCTTCCGGCGCGATGATCGGAATGTCCCCGGCGCCGTCCGGCAACACCCCCATCACACCCCCGAAGTGATCCCCGTGCGAATGGGTGTAGATCAGGCCGGTGACCGGCCGGTCGCCCCGGTGCTCCCGGTACAGCGCGAGGCCGGCTGCCGCGCACTCGGCAGAGATCATCGGATCGATCACGATCACTCCGCTGTCCCCCTCGACCAGGGTCATGTTCGAGATGTCGAATCCACGGATCTGATAGATGCCGTCGGTGACCTCGAACAACCCGCTCCGGTAGCAGAGCTGGGCCTGCCGGAACAGACTGGGATTGACGGTCTCCGGACACTCGCCACCGAGGAAGCCGTACTTGCTGAGGTCGAACACGACGCGCCCCTCGGCGTCGGTGATCGTCACCGGGTCCAGCGTGGCGATGAACCCCCGCCCTGCGTTGTCGAAATCCGTACGGTCCGAAAAGTCCAGGGCCATTGCCGATCAACTCCGTTCGCGTGGGGACACCGGTCCGTCCCCATCGTGTCCACGTCCCCAAGGCCCTGGATCATCCGTTTCGGGTGAATGGCACCCCGCCGAGGATTTGGGGTGCCGCACCGCCCCGACGTCAGGTTGACTTGCTCTGTGAAGCCCACCAAGTTGTCGGTCGAGTTGGCCAAGGAAGCCCTCGAGGTGCGCAAGCAGTCGGCGCACGGCTGGCTGCGCGGGACCACACCGGGACGCACCGTCGCCCGGGCGATCCGCGGACTCGCCGAAATCGAACTCGCCGACCGGGCGATGACGCTCGCCGCGCAGGAGTTCATCTCCGTCCTGCCCGTCATCATCGCCGTCGGAACGTTCAGCAACCTCGACCTCGCCTCCGGCACCCTGTCGTCCCAATTCGGCATCGACCCCGGATCGCTGACATCCATCACCCGCACCACGGCCGACGCCGTCGAGGCGAGCCCGCCGACCTTCGCCGCCTTCGGCGTCGTCGGGATCTTGATGGTCTTGATCAGCGGCACTTCCTTCGCCCGCGCCCTCGGCCGCGTCTACGGCAAGGTCTGGGACGTACCGGCACTGAGCGTGAGCGGGTGGTGGCGTTGGATCGCCGTCGTCGTCGCCGTCGCAGCCGCGATCGGCCTCCTCGGCCGGGTGCGGCACTTCTCCACGGTCGAGTGGATCGGACCTCCACTCGCATTCCTGGGCGAAGCCCTCGTCTGGTTCGGCCTGTGGATGGCGGTGCCGTACCTGCTCACACAGGGCCGGCTCGCCGGCCGGGTGCTGTGGGCAACCGCTGCACTGACCTCGGCGTGCCTCACCGCCATCGGCATCGGCGGCCTCGTCTACCTACCCCTCGCCGTGGCATCCGCACAGAGCAAGTTCGGCGAACTTGGCGTCGTGTTCACCGCCATCACCTGGCTGTTCGTCCAGTCCGCCGCCGTGGTCGGGTCGACCGTCGTCGTCAAGGCACTCGCACTCGACGAGGGGCCGATCGGACGAGCGCTCCGCGGTCCCGTCGCCGACGCCGTGGTCGAAGCGAACGACCGGGACCTTCCACAGGCCGAACACAGCGGCTAGCGTTTCGACCATGACCGACAGTCGGCAGCGGCTCGACCTCGGCGCCACCGTCACCGAGGCGCAGAGACTCCTCGACCACGGATCACCGGAGGAGGCGACCGCCCTGCTTGCCGGGGCCGCGGCGTCCGCCCCGGATTCGGAACTGGAACTCTGGCAGGGCCTGGCACTGCTCACCGAAGGGCTCACGCAGATCGCGCGGAACGATGCCGCGGCACCGAGCACCCTGCGACGCGGCGCCGAACTGTTGGACGCGCACGAAGTGAGCCCGCCGCATGCCCTCGACATCGGCGGGCTCGTCGGGTGGGCACGGCACCTGGTCGCCGAACTCGGTGATGCCGCGGCCTACCCCGACGCGCCCCCGATCCCTCGGTTCCGCCTCCCCTGACCCCAATGCCTGAATGGCCCATTCATACAGTCGGACTGTATGAATGGGCCATTCAGGAAGGGTGGGAAGCAGGCAGACGGCGTCAGCCGACGAGCAGCTCCGCAATCTGGATGGTGTTCAGTGCGGCACCCTTGCGCAGGTTGTCACCGCACACGAACAGCGCGAGGCCGCGACCGCCGGGGACGCCCGGGTCCTGCCGGATGCGACCGACCAGCGAAGGGTCGCTGCCCGCGGCGGCGAGCGGCGTCGGGACCTCGACGAGTTCGACGCCGGGCGCGTCGGCGAGCAGTTCCTTCGCGCGCTCGACGGACAGCGGGTTGCCGAACTCGGCGTTGATGGACAGCGAGTGTCCGGTGAAGACGGGCACGCGAACGCAGGTGCCACTGACCAGCAGATCCGGAATCCCCAGGATCTTGCGGGACTCGTTGCGCAGCTTCTGGTCCTCGTCGGTCTCGCCGCTGCCGTCCTCGACGAGCGAACCGGCGAGCGGGATGACGTCGAACGCGATGGGGGCGACGTACTTGTTCGGTGCGGGGAACGCGACCGCCGAGCCGCTGTGCACGAGCTTCTCGGCGTCGTCGATGACCGCGCGCACCTGGGTGGCGAGCTCGTCGACACCGGCCAGGCCGCTGCCGGACACGGCCTGGTAGCTGGAGACGATCAGCCGCTGCAAGCCGGCCTCGTCGTGCAGCACCTTGAGCACCGGCATCGCGGCCATCGTGGTGCAGTTCGGGTTGGCGATGATGCCCTTCGGCGGGTTCTTCGCCTCCTCCGGGTTCACCTCGCTGACCACGAGGGGGACCTCGGGATCCTTGCGCCACGCGGACGAGTTGTCGATGACGGTGGCACCGGCGGCGGCGAACCGCGGGGCCTGCGCGCGCGAGAGGGTGGCACCGGCGGAGAACAGCGCGATGTCGATGCCCTTGAGGTCCTCGTCGGACACCGCGGCGGCGTCCTCGACGACGATGTCCTCGCCGCGGAACGGCAGGGTGGTTCCGGCCGAACGGGCGGATGCGAAGAACCGCACCTTCTCGGCGGGGAAGTTGCGCTGCTCGAGCAGGCCGCGCATGACGGCGCCGACCTGCCCGGTGGCGCCGACGACTGCAATGGTCAGTGCCATGGGGTTACCGTCCTGTTCCTGCGTGGACGACGGCCTCTTCGTCGCCGCCCAGATCGAATGCCTTGTGGATCGCGCGAACCGCATTGTCGAGGTCGGCGTCGTCAACGAGCACCGAGATCCGGATCTCCGAGGTGGAGATCAGGTCGATGTTGATGCCGGCCTCGGCGAGCGCCTCGCAGAAGGTGGCGGTGACGCCCGGGTGGCTCTTCATGCCCGCGCCGACGAGGGACACCTTGCCGATGCTCTCGTTGGAGAGAACCTCGGAGAACCCGATCTCGCTCTGGAGCGCGGTCAGCTTCTCCACCGCGGCGGGCAGATCGGTCTGCGGCAGCGTGAAGGTGATGTCGGTCTTGCCCGTCTCCACCTTCGAGATGTTCTGCAGGACCATGTCGATGTTGATCTCGGCGTCGGCGACGGCGCGGAAGACCTTGGCCGCGTATCCGGGCACGTCGGGCAGGCCGACGACGGTGACCTTGGCCTCGGAGCGGTCGTGCGCGACGCCGGTGAGGATGGCTTCTTCCACGGGAATGTCCTCCATCGATCCGGACACCATGGTGCCGGGCTTGGTGGTGTACGAGGAACGGACGTGCACGGGCACGTTGTAGCGACGGGCGTACTCGACGCACCGCAGCATCAGGACCTTCGCCCCGCACGCCGCCATCTCGAGCATCTCCTCGAAGGAGACGGTGTCGAGGCGCTGGGCGTCGGAGACGATCCGCGGGTCGGCGGTGTAGATGCCGTCGACGTCGGTGTAGATCTCGCAGACGTCGGCCTTCAGTGCCGCGGCCAGCGCGACAGCGGTGGTGTCGGACCCGCCGCGACCGAGGGTGGTGACGTCCTTGCTGTCCTGGCTGACGCCCTGGAATCCGGCGACCAGCACGATCGAGCCGCGGTCGAGGGCGTCGCGGACGCGGCCCGGGGTGACGTCGATGATCTTGGCGTTGCCGTGCGCACCGGTCGTGATGACGCCTGCCTGCGACCCGGTGAACGATCGGGCCTCCTCGCCGAGGGAGTGGATCGCCATCGCGACGAGCGAGTTGGAGATGCGCTCACCCGAGGTCAGCAGCATGTCCATCTCGCGCGCGGGCGGACCGCCGGGGCATACCTGCTGCGCGAGGTCGAGCAACTCGTCGGTGGTGTCGCCCATTGCCGAAACGACAACGACGACGTCGTTGCCTGCGCGTTTCGTCTCAACGATCCGTTCGGCGACGCGTCGGATTCGCTCGGCGGACGCCACCGAGGATCCGCCGTACTTTTGCACGACGAGTGCCACGCCAATCAACCTCCGGATCTGGGATCTGGTTACGAAGTCCGATTGTCAACCTTACCGACGGTGGCCGGGCGACTTTCATCCAGCCGGGCATCAGCAATCCCGAGGACACTGCGTGTTCATGTGACCACTGCCACGATGGGGTCATGACCTTTCCTCGGCGACTACGCCTGCAGCAGGTGCAGGAGCGTGCCTCGGTTTCCCCGCTGGAGCTGTTCTTCGACCTCGTGTTCGTGTTCGCGTTGACCCGAGTCACCGACCTGATGGCGGACGACCCGAGTGGAACCAACCTGCTGCGCGGGGTTCTCGTCATGGCCGTCGTGTGGTGGTGCTGGGTCGGGTACTCGTGGCTGTGGAACCTGGTCCGTGCCGACGAGGGCGTCGCCCGGGTGGTGATGTTCGCCGCGATGGGCGCGGTGTTCATCGTGGCTCTCACCATCCCCGAGGCGTTCGACGACCTGCCCGGCGGCCTGTCCGGCCCGGTCGTGTTCGCACTCGGCTACTTCGTGGTGCGACTGCTGCACCTGCTGATGTTCTTCGTCATCAGCAGGGAGGACCCCCAACTACGCAGTCAGGTCCTCCGATTCGTGCCGAGCATGGCGGTCGGCACCGTCTGCCTGTTGATCGCGTCCCAGCTGACCGGCCCCGCCCAGACCGCGATGTGGTTCCTCGCCCTGGCAGGCGACTACCTCGGCACAATGATCGGCGGCGCGGGGTGGCGGCTGCGATCGGTGAGCCATTTCGCCGAACGGCACGGGCTGATCGTCATCATCGCGCTGGGTGAATCGATCACCTCGATCGGCATCGGGGTGGCGGCGCTGCCGATCTCGTGGGCGATCATCGTCGCGACACTGCTCGGGCTCGCCGTGTCGGCGCTGATGTGGTGGACGTACTTCGACGTCACGTCCCTTGCCGTCGAGCACGCCTTCGAGTCCGCGACGGGCACCCGGGTGATCAGGATCGCCCAGCACTGCTACACCTTCGCGCACATGCCGATGGTGGCGGGGATCGTGCTCATGTCGCTCGGGTTGAAGAAGGTGCTCTCGTACGTCGCGGACGGAAACCACCACCGCCTCACCGACCCGCTGTACGGCTGGCCGCTCGTGGCGCTGCTCGGCGGCGCCGCCTTGTTCCTGCTGGCGCTGGTCTACTTCAAGGCGTACCCGACCGGGTCGATCACCTATCCCCGGGTCGTGACGGCGGCCGTGCTGGTCGCGTTGATCCCCGTGCTCTGGCACACCCCCGCGCTCGCGACACTGGCAGCGCTCACCGCGGTGCTGGCCGCGATGATCGGATACGAGACGTGGCGGTTCGCCGATCCTCGCGACCGGATCCGGCACCGGGCGGACGAGGGCTGAACGACCGGGACGTGTCGGGCCCGTCCTACACACTGACATCGTGAGAGTCGTGTTGGCACCGGGCCCGGAACGCGTCGTCGCGATCCGCACCGACGACACCGGCGCGGCCACCGCCCCGCCCGCGCTGTTCCCGGACGCGGCGGCCGCCGTCCGGGCGTTCGAACCCGAAGCTCCGCGCTGGGTGTGGCCGGACACCGCGGCGATCTACCCGTCGGTCTTGCGGGCGGGCCTGCGGGTGCAGCGGTGCCACGACCTCGCCCTGACCGGGGCACTGCTGCGCACCCGGGCCGGACTGGCCCCCGCTGCGGTGACGGCGGCGCCCGCCGACGAGCGGCCCGCGCTGTTCGAGACCACCCCCGCCGCCGACCCGGACGCGGTGCTCGCCGAGCATGCCGACCAGGTGGCGCGGACGGGACCCGACGCCCGCCTGCGCCTGCTCGTCGCCGCGGAGTCGGCGGGCGGTCTCGCCGCAGCGGAGATGGGGCACATCGGCATGCCGTTCTCGGCCGCCGCGCACCGGCGCCTGCTCGACGCGGCGCTCGGCCCGCGGGTGCCTGCCGACGTCCTGCCCGTACGACTCCGGGAGGTCGCAGACGAGGTGAGCGCTGCCTTCGGGCGACGCGTGAACCCGGCGTCGCAGCCGGAGGTGGTCGCGGCGTTCGCCCGGGACGGCGTCGAGTTGGCATCGACGCGGGCCTGGCTGCTCCGCGACGTCGACCATCCCGCGGTCGCGCCGCTCCTGCGGTACCGCGATCTCGCCAAGCTGCACTCGGCGAACGGCTGGGCGTGGCTCGACGCCTGGGTCACCGGAGACCGCTTCCGGCCGGTGTACGTTCCGGGTGGCGTCGTGTCGGGTCGATGGGCGAGTCGCGGCGGCGGTGCCCTGCAGATTCCCAAAGCGTTGCGTACCAGCGTGATTGCCGACCCCGACCACAGCCTCGTGATCGCGGACGCGGGCCAGCTCGAACCTCGAATCCTGGCCGCGATGTCCGGCGATCCGCTGATGGTCGCGGCGGCAGGCGCTGCCGACCTGTACGCGCCGGTCGCCGCCGAGGTCTTTGGCGGCGACCGCGCCAAGGCAAAGGTCGCGATCCTCGGCGTGCTCTACGGCGCCACCGCAGGCGAGGCACGATCCCTACTCACCTTGCTGCGCACACGTTTTCCCGTGGCGGTCCGCTATGTCGAGGACGCCGCCAGGGCGGGCGAGCGGGGAGAGGTGGTGCACTCGTGGCTGGGACGCGCCTGCCCACCGCCCGGTGAACGCTGGTGGTCGGAGGGAGACGCGCACGGCCGACCTGATCGGGACGCACGCGCCCGGGGCCGCTTCACCCGCAACTTCGTGGTGCAGGCCACCGCCGCCGAGTGGGCGCTGTGCCTGCTCGCCGAGTTGCGGCGCCGGCTGGCAGACACCGGGTCGGAACTGGTGTTCTTCCAGCATGACGAGGTGGTCGTGCACAGCCGCGATCCACAGGCCGCTGTCCGGCACGTTCTCGATGCGACCGCATCGGCAACCCGATTGTTGTTCGGCGACACCGCTGTTCGATTCCCGATGGACGTCGCGGTGCGCGACTGCTACGCCGAGCCCGCGACCGAGACCGTGCCCTCGCGCCGGATCGCGCGGGGCGTCGATCCGGTGAGCTGACGGACAGCGCGTCCGAACTGACTGGAGCCGACGAACCCACTTCGGGAAGCGACCTGGCCGATACTCAGGTGCGCATGTGCGGGGTCGACGAGCAGGTCGAGGCCCCTCGCCACCCGTCGCCGCCGGATCAACTCGTAGACCGAGTGCTTCTCCCCCTCGAACAGCTTGTGCAGGTACCGAGAGCTGACATTGAGGGCCGCGGCGACCCTGGCCACGGTCAACGTCGGATCGGTGAAGTTGTTCTCCACGAACTCGATTGCACGAGAACGATTCAGACTCCCCGAGGCGGCCGAGTCGGCGGCGCGACCGGACGCTGCGCGGATGAGGGCGACACAGAGGTCGACCACCGCGTGTTCGACGAGCGCCAGCTCCGAGGATTCGCCCGCCCCGAGATCCGACTCCGCGAACTGGCCGAGAACACCGCGAAGCATTCGGGTGAGGGGACCGTCCCCGACGACCGCACCCGCGAGGGCACCCGCGTCGACGGACCGAGCGGCGAGCACGGCGCGCGGCAGGTACGCGAACAGATAGTCACCGCGTCCGGCAAGCGCGACGTCGAACGTCTCGCCGAAATCGAGGAAGCCCAATTCGCCCGCCCCGACACGCCAACAGGTCTGCTGCTGCTCGACGGTCACCTCACCGGACTGCACGACCACGACGGCGAGGAGCTCGCTGTGCGGGTCGGCGAGCGACGCCGACGTCCGCGACGCCGACACCGCGGAGGTTCGCAATCGATTGACACGCACGGCTCCGATGTCGGTGGCGCGCAGGGTTGCTCGAAACCGGTGCGGACGCGGAGCAGCCACCTGGGCTGCGACGGACAGCGTCACGAGACCCTCGGGGCCGCTCAGCCGGACCCCGGCGCGTGAACCAGCTACTGCGGGGACCCCGCTCCCCTCCATGTGCACCCCACCCTGCCGACGAGGACAACCACGACGGGCAGCAACCCTACGCCGGCGTCCCGCACCACGACGGGGATTCGCTCACCACACGGGGGCGCCGTACCCGGCCCCGCCGCCGTGAAGCAGACCGCGCAGCGCGGACGCCAGCCCGCGGACATCCGCCAATCGGTCCGCGGAGGGCAGCGTCCCGGGGAAGGCGACGTACAGGTGTCCTCCGGCACCCACGCGCAGACGACCCGGAGCGTCGAGATGAAGCACGCCGCCGGAGCGGTGTGCGATCCGCATCGCGTCGGTCAGCGGCCGAGCTGACCGCGTCGCCTCGGAGCGCGTCGGAACGACCGACGCTGCCGTCGCCAGAGAACAACTCGACTGCCATTCGGCGACGACGACTCCGCCGGAGTCGGTGTCCACCATGTCGACGATCCGGGCCAGCGCAGGGGTGTTCACCCCGCACATCCACACTGTGCGAGCAAAGACTTCGTCGACGTCGACGGCATCACCCGCGTCGCTGGACAGGACCGTCAGACCGACGTCGCGGTCGGTGACGACGTCACGTCCGTGCCAGAACTCGAATTCCGCACCGCCACCACAACAGTGCAGCAGCCGGTATCGACCCCCGACGACGCTGCCGGGCACCCGCCCGGCAGCCGATCGAAACGCGGGCGGGCGGAGAGGCAAGGGTGGCCGAGCCACCACAGCGGACAGCCGTTCGGTGTCAGAGTGCATGCACCGACGTCCAGCCGCTCGACTGTGAGTCAACGCAGAGCATCACTGCATCCTCACGACAGCGACAGCCCCGTGCAACCCCTGCGCCTCCGGGCCGCGTCCCGACGCCACCGGCTCCGCCGAACCCGGCCGCGCGGACGGCGCAGGTAGCCGACCGGGCGCCGGCGCGGGGCGTCGCCGTCACGGGCACGAATCATCGATTCGCTGTGCGCGAATCGTTCCGTGCCCTGGACGGTTTCGCTACCCGGTTCGTTGCGCGGCCAACATCTCCTCGAACGGCACCGGCTCGTCGAAGGGATCGGGTGCAACGGTTCGCGTCCGCCCGTCGAGCACCGCGGCCAGTTCCCGCGCGACGCGGTCGACCCTGGTGTCCAGTTCGCTGCCGGACTCGACGCCGCCCGCCCAGTCCTCGGACGCCGCGAACACCGCGGTCGGAACGACGGCGGCCCGCAGGTACGCGAACATCGGGCGAACCGCGTATTCGAGCGCGAGGGAGTGCCGGGCGCTGCCGCCCGTCGCGGCGATCACTGTCGGCATCGCGTCCAACGACCCGGGCTCGAGCACGTCGAAGAACGACTTGAACAGGCCGCTGAAGGTGGCGTTGAAGATCGGCGTCACCGCGATCAGGGCGTCGGCCCCCGTGACGGTGCCGATCACCTCCCGCAACGTCGGCGACGGGAATCCGGTGAGCATCGCGTTCACGATGTCGTGAGCGTGGTCGCGCAGGTCGATCACGCGAATCCCGGTGCCGGGCCCGAGTTCCCGAACCGCGGCGGCCGCCAGCCGGTCGGCCAGCAGCCGCGTCGACGACGGCTGCCCGAGGCCCGCCGACACGACGGCAACCGTCCGCGCCGTCACGACGTCGCCTCCAGCTTCCTGCCCTCGACCAGCGTCGCGTGGGTCGGGGCGTCCGGGACGTGCGCGGGCCGCTTGGCGTCGAGTTCACGACGCAACACCGGCACGACCTCCTCGCCGAGCAGGTCCAACTGTTCGAGGACCGTCTTGAGCGGCAGTCCGGCGTGGTCCATCAGGAACAGCTGACGCTGGTAGTCGCCGAACGATTCGCGGAAGGTCAAGGTCCGGTCGATGACCTCCTGCGGGCTGCCGACGGTCAGCGGGGTCTGCTCGGTGAACTCCTCGAGCGACGGCCCGTGACCGTACACGGGCGCGTTGTCGAAGTAGGGACGGAACTCGCGCACCGCGTCCTGGGAGTTCTTGCGCATGAACACCTGACCGCCGAGCCCGACGATCGCCTGGTCCGCGGAACCGTGCCCATAGTGCTCGTAGCGTCGCCGGTACAGGTCGATCAGCCGCTGGAAGTGGTCGGTCGGCCAGAAGATGTGATTGGCGAAGAAGCCGTCACCGTAGTAGGCGGCCTGCTCGGCGATCTCGGGACTGCGGATCGACCCGTGCCAGACGAACGGTGGCGTGCCGTCGAGCGGACGCGGAGTCGACGTGAATCCCTGCAGCGGCGTCCGGAACTTGCCCTGCCAGTCGACGACGTCCTCACGCCAGAGCTTGTGCAGCAGCGCGTAGTTCTCGATGGCGAGCGGGATGCCCTGCCGGATGTCCTGCCCGAACCACGGGTACACCGGTCCGGTGTTGCCGCGGCCCAGCATCAGATCGACACGACCGTCGGCGAGGTGTTGGAGCATCGCGAAGTCCTCGGCGATCTTCACCGGGTCGTTGGTGGTGATCAGCGTCGTGGAGGTGGACAGCACGATCTTCTCGGTGCTCGCCGCGATGTAGCCGAGCATCGTCGTCGGGGACGACGGAACGAACGGCGGGTTGTGGTGCTCGCCCGTCGCGAAGACGTCGAGACCCACCTCCTCGGCCTTCTTCGCGATCGCGACCATCGCCTTGATCCGCTCGCCCTCGGTCGGGGTGTGCCCGGTCGTGGGGTCGGTCGTGACGTCGCCGACGGTGAAGATTCCGAACTGCATGGCCGCCTCCTCCTGGCGCCTCCGGCGCTGGCGCGCGGTTTCGGTGTCCCTCGACCCGAAAACCGCGCACCAGCACGAGGTGCTTGTAATTTAATGTTCAATCAGCTGAACGGAAGGGGCGACGGGAGTATTCCCCGCAGCTCAGCCGCGCGGGCGCAACCGGACGTTGGGGAGGATCGGCGCCGGAATCGTCTCGCTCCACTCCGACGGGAACGGCCCGAACCGGCTCGACCCCGGGTCACCCTGGTCGTCGCGTTCCCGCTGCCAGTCCGCCCGATACGCCGCGACCTCGTCGTGCGTGCGGCCGATGAAGTTCCACCACATGACGATCTGCTCCCCCAACGGCTCACCGCCGAGCACGACGACCCGGACCGGCCCGTCCGACGACGCCACCAACGCGGTGCTCGGTGTCCCCACCGGCAGGTACACCAACTGCCCGACCTTCGCATCGACCCCCGACACCGACACCGCTCCGGTGTCGACCATGACACCGTGTTCGAACGTCCCGTCCAGCGCGACGTCGAGGCGTTGCCCCGGACGCAGCACGATCTCCGCACCGAGGAGCGGCGTGAACGTGCGCACCGGCGACGTCTGCCCGAACAGGCTGCCCAGGAACACCACCACCTCGGCGCCGTCGACGTCGAGGACCGGTGGTGCGTGATGCTCGAACGCGGGTGCAGTGAAACGGTGTTCGTCCGGCAGCGCCACCCACAACTGGACACCGTGCAGGACGTCGGTGCCGGGGGTGGAGAACTCCGAGTGCGCGATTCCGGAGCCCGCGGTCATGAGGTTCACCTCGCGGGGCCGCACCATCGCGTGCGCGCCGGTGGTGTCGCGGTGCTCGATCTCCCCGCGGAACAGCCACGACACCGTCTGCAGTCCGGTGTGCGGATGGCCGGCGACCCGCATCCCGCCGCTGTCGGCGACGTCGTCCGGCCCGTAGTGGTCGAGGAAGCACCAGGCGCCGATCAGGGTTTGGTCTCGCTGCGGCAGCGATCGCCGCACCGTCATCGCACGCGGACCACCGAGCGGGACCTCGCGGAAGTCGAGCAGTCGTGGTGCGGATCCGTCGCGGTTCTCGCAGACGACCTCGTCGGGCGTGGTCTCGAGATTGCTCATGCGTCGAACGTAACCCCGGCGGACTGCTTACGGCACAGTGGATCCATGACAGATCACCAGAATCCGGCCGACACCGCTGTCCGCGACGCCGGCGACCGCTACGAGATCACCGTCGGGAGCGAGGTCGCGGGCCTCACCCAGTACCTCGACCACGACAACCAGCGAATCTTCTTCCACACCGAGGTCGACGACCGGTTCGCGGGCCAGGGCCTGGCGGGCATCCTCGTGCACGACGCACTCGCGGCAACCATCGCCGCGGGCAGGCGCATCGTCCCGATCTGCCCGTACGTCGCGAAGTACCTGACGAAGCATCCCGAACTCGCCGACAGCGTCGACCCGGTGACAGCCGAAGCGGTGTCCGCGGTACAGGCACGCTGACCCGATCGGGCGGGTGCGCCTCACCCGTCCCTCGATCGCTTCCGTGCGATGAACCGTAACCGTTTCGTTGCCTGACCCTCGCTCACCTGACGCGCGGCCGAGGTTCCTTCGCTATAGCCTTCGAAAACGCTGGTCCCTGCGGGTTCACCACGCAGGGAGACGTCGGTGTGTTCAGATTCCGGCGGGCCGTCAGCAGGGAGCGAGGCCAGGGATGACCGTCACGCAATGGAGCACCCGCCGGGCACGGGTGCCCACCTACGGCCGCGCGGTGATCCATCGCCGCCGACTCCACGACGCGCTGTCCGCGGTCGCGGCACCGGACCCCGACGCCCCTGGCACCGTCGCGATGCTCAGCGCGCCCGTCGGATCGGGCAAGACGATGCTGCTGGCCGACTGGGTCACCGAAACCGCTGCAACACAAGATGTCCCGACCATCGCCTGGCTCACCGTCCAGGAATCCGACAACGAACGCGGCACCCTCGCCCCGGTGCTCACCGCGCTCCGCGCCACCGACGACCCTGACGTCCTGAGCGCCCTGTCGAAGTTCCCCGCGGATGCCGCCACCGAGGATCCCAGCGTCGTCGCGGAGGCGCTGAGCGCCGTGGACAAGCCGATCGTGATGGTCCTCGACGACGTGCACCTGCTCCGCGACCCGGACACCCTCGAGGCGTTGGGCTCCTTCCTGCGCTGGGCGCCACCCGCGCTGCGCACCGTGCTCGCCGGACGGTTCGAACCGCCGCTGGCGCTGCACCGGATGCGCCTCGACGGGCGTGTCCGCGACTTCCCGCCCCAGGAACTCGCTTTCACCGAGGACGAGGCAACCCAACTGTTCGCCGGCCACCAGCTGGCGCTCGACGACTCCGACCTGCACACCGTGTGGGAACGCACCCAGGGTTGGGCGGTCGGGTTGCGTCTGGCGGCGATCGTCCTCGGCCGTGCAACCGACCCTGCCGCAATCCTCGCGGATTTCGGCGGCGACCACCGAGTGGTCGCCGACTACCTGGTCGGCGAGGTCCTCGACCACCTCGAGCCATCGGAACGCGCTTTCGTGGTCGAGTCGTCCATTCCCGACAGTTTCACCGTCGAGCTCGCCGAGGAGCTGACGGGCAACTCCAACGCCGGTGCCATCCTCGACGCTCTGGAACGCGAGAACTTTCCGCTCGAGCGGATCTCCGGGCGGCCCGGTTGGTATCGCTACCGGCCCCTCCTGCGCGAGTACCTGCAGGCCGAGGTGAGTCGCCTCGGCAGGAAGGCGGTCACCGATCTCGAGAACGTCGCGGCACGGTGGTTCGCCCGGTCGGGTGCTGACGTCCGCGCACTCGAACACGCACAGCATGCCGGCGACGACCGCGCGCTGCGGTCACTGATCGCCGGACTCGGCCTCGGATCGGTCCTCCGCGGTCACGGCGACCGGGTGATCGACGTCCTCGACCACGCTCCTCCGTCGGTGCGGGCGGGGCGCTCGGCGCGGCTGGTCCGCGCTGCAGCCGAGTTGGCCAGGGGCAACGACGCCGCAGCCGCGTCGGTGCTCGGCACGGACGACGCAGGGACGAGCACCGGGACATCGAACACACAGTTGCTCGAACACACCCTGCGTCTTCAGCTGGCGCTGCGCACGGGCGGGCTCGAGTCCGCCCTCACGCGGCTCCGCGACGATGCGGCGGGCAGGTCGGGCAACCCCGAGCTCGACTCCTTCACACTGCTCACCGCCGGTTCCGCCGAGCTGCGTCTCGGGCAGCTCGACGACGCGACGCGGGAACTCGAGGCTGCCGCTGCCACCGCACGTTCAGCCGATCTGCCCGCTCTCCGGGTCCAGGCGCACGCCTCTCTCGCCGCGGTCGCGGCATGCCGCTGCGCACTCACCGCAGCGGACCGGCAGGCCGCGACGGCGATCGAACTCGGCGTGGCGGGCGTCGTGGGGTCGGACACCGACGTACGACTCGCAGTGCTGATCCGTGACTGGGTTCGGTACGTGCGAATGGATCCGCCGGCACCGGCGTCGGTCGATCACCATCCCGCGCCGGCCGACCACGCCGAACCTGCGATCGCATCCATCGCGGCCTTCGTCGAGGGCCTGGTGGATCGTACGGACGCGGCAACGCCTCGGCAGCATGCCGGCGCCCTCCTCGACCTCCTGGAATCCGCCACCCGCCATCCGGTCCCGCCGGGCATCGTCGCGCTGTTGGCTCCGGCGGTCCAGCGTGCCCTGCTGGACGAGGGCCAGGACGCGAGGGTCGGACAATTGTCGCTCCTGCTCGACCGCATGCTCGGCCGAACTGGCGAAACGGCGCTGGTCACGGCAACCGTCGCACTGCGCCGCGGACGACTCGACCTCGCGAGCACCGAGCTCGCACCGGTACTGGACGGGACATTGCGCTGCGTCGCGCCTCTCACGTCGATCCATGCGTGGCTGTTGGCGGCCACGATCGCGGATCGGCGGGACGACGACATCCACGCACGCTCGGGACTGGCCGAGGCACTGGCTCTCGCCGAACCCGAGCGCATCACGCGCCCGTTCTTCGACGGCGGGGCGAGAATCCGGTCGCTGCTGGACCGGCACACAGGTCGATTCGGTGTACAGGACGAATTCGCCGAACACGTCCGCCTGGCGATCCCGGTCACCGCTCCTGACCGGAGTCCACCCCTCACCGCGAGAGAGCGGGAACTTCTGACGGAACTGCCGTCGTGGCGGACTGCCGAACAGATCGCCGCAGATCTGTTCGTCTCGGTGAACACCGTGAAGACCCACCTGCGTGGGATCTATCGCAAGCTGGGGGTGCGAACGCGGCAGGAGGCCATCGCCGAGGCCCGCAAGCAGGGGCTGTTGTAGCTCGTTTCACCATCGACGGGTGAGGCGCATCACGCGACCGTCCGGAAGGCTGAAGAAATCCAGCCAGACGACACGGAGGTTCGGACGGTGACTCGTACCCCTCACGACCGGGTCCGCTACGAGTTCATCGTGCGCGGAACCCTGTCGGAGCGGGCCGTGGCTGCCTTTCCGGAACTGACAGCCACGGCCGCACCGATCGGGTTCACGCAGTTGACCGGGATGGTGAGCGGAGATCAGGAACTACGCGCGATGCTCGCAAGGTTCGACGCGCTCGGCCTGACACTTGTGGAAATGCGACAGGTACCCGGTTCGGACTCCTAGCCTTCCCCGGGAGGTACAGATCTCCTAGGCGCCGGCAACCTGGCTGTCGTTCACGGAGCCGGTGATGTTCAGCCAGGAGTTCGGATCACCCGACGGAGCGTTCCCACCGCCGTTTGTACCGTCGTTTGCAAACCCGGCACTGTTCGCAGAACCGGTGATGTTGATTCCGAGCGGCACGCCTGCCTCATCCACCGGAACGGAGCTGCCTGCGCCCTGCGGCTCTTCCTTGGTAACTGCTCCGGCCAGGTCCGCGTCGACAGCGCCGGTGAGGACCGCGTCGATCAGCTTGGCGCCGCCGAGTTCGGCGTCCGTCAGCGTGGCCTTCGTCAGGTTGGCTCCGGTGAGGTCGGCGCTCGACAGGTTCGCCTTCGACAGGTTCGCTCCGGTGAAGTCCGCGCCCGTCGCATAGCCGAGGTAGAAGTTCACCTTCGACAGGTTCGCACCGACCAGCTTCGCGCCGGTGAGATCTGCACCGAGCAGGTTGGCACCCGCAAGGTTGGCGTGGGACAGATCCACGCCCGAGAGGTTCGCACCGACCAGGTTGGCACCTGCGCAGTCGGTGAACTCGGCCGCGGTGGGCGCCGAGACGATCGTGCATCCGCCGATGGTCGTGTCCGCGGACGCAAAGGGTGCCGCGAGCACCGCGCCGGCGAGCAGCAGGCCCGCTCCGAACGCAGTGACGCCAGCCCTGGCCGCAGTGTGATTCCGTCGCTTGTTGAGCCCTACCGACATGTCGATCTCGCTTCCAGTGAAACCCCCGGTCAGAGGGCCGAATCCACTCTGACCGGCACACAGTAGCGAAACGGCCGAGTCTACGAGTGACTTTAGTGAAACAAGCGTCCGAGAACGACTATATGGCCGACAATCCCCCCTTGGGGTCTGCCGCCGCCCCCATGCGCACGTTCGGCCCACGGGTCGTGCGAGTAGACTGCTCGACATGCAGCGGGCGCTCCTTCTTCACCGCCGCGACGGGGTCTGATCCAGACCGGCACCTGTCGCGGGGTTTGATGCGCCGGTCGATTCCCCTCCTGGACTACCCGTCCCCACATTTCGGAGATTCGTCAATGTCACCCGCCGACGCTTTCACTTCCGGATCGCGCATCATCACGCCGCCGTCCAAGCCTGCGCCCGCCGACCAGCCTGCCTGGAACACGCAGAAGAACTCCTCCATGCCGACGTACCGCTACCGGTCGTTCGCGGAGGAGGTCGAGCAGGTCACCCTCCCCGACCGCACCTGGCCCGACAAGGTCATCGACCGCGCCCCGCAGTGGTGCGCCGTGGACCTGCGGGACGGCAACCAGGCCCTGATCGACCCCATGAGCCCGGCCCGCAAGCGCCGGATGTTCGACCTGCTGGTCCGCATGGGCTACAAGGAGATCGAGGTCGGCTTCCCGTCCGCCAGCCAGACCGATTTCGACTTCGTCCGCGAGATCATCGAGGACAACGCCATCCCCGACGACGTCACCATCCAGGTGCTGACGCAGTCACGGCCGGAGCTGATCACCCGCACCTTCGAGGCCTGCCACGGCGCGAAGAACGTGATCGTGCACTTCTACAACTCCACGTCGATCCTGCAGCGCCGCGTGGTCTTCCGCGCCGACAAGGACGCGATCAAGAAGATTGCAACCGATGCCGCGGCACTGGTTCTCGACGAGGCGAAGAAGTACCCCGACACCAACTGGCGCTGGGAGTACTCCCCCGAGTCCTACACCGGCACCGAACTGTCGTACGCCAAGGAGGTGTGCGACGCGGTCACCGAGGTTCTCGGCGCGACCCCGGAGAACCCGGTCATCCTGAACCTGCCCGCGACCGTCGAGATGGCGACGCCGAACGTGTACGCCGACTCGATCGAGTGGATGCACCGGAACCTGGCCCGCCGCGACTCGGTGATCCTGTCGCTGCACCCGCACAACGACCGTGGCACCGGTGTCGCGGCCGCGGAGCTGGGCTACCAGGCCGGCGCCGATCGCATCGAGGGCTGCCTGTTCGGCAACGGTGAGCGCACCGGAAACGTCTGCCTGGTCACCCTCGCGCTGAACATGTTCACCCGTGGTGTCGATCCGCAGATCGACTTCTCGAACATCGACGAGATCCGCCGCACCGTCGAGTACTGCAACCAGCTGCCCGTTCCGGAACGGCACCCGTACGGCGGCGACCTGGTCTACACCGCGTTCTCGGGTAGCCACCAGGACGCGATCAACAAGGGTCTCGACGACATGAAGTTCTCCGCGGACGCGCAGGACGCGGACGTCGACGACATCGTCTGGCAGGTTCCGTATCTGCCGATCGACCCGAAGGACGTCGGCCGCACGTACGAGGCGGTCATCCGCGTGAACTCGCAGTCCGGCAAGGGCGGCGTCGCGTACATCATGAAGGCCGACCACGGTCTGGTCCTGCCGCGCCGGCTGCAGATGGAGTTCTCGCAGTCCGTGCAGAAGATCACCGACGGCGAGGGCGGCGAGGTCTCCCCCAAGGAGATGTGGGACGTCTTCCACGAGGAGTACCTGGCACCGGTCCTGCCGCTGGAACGGATGCGGCAGAAGGTCACGGCGTCCGAGGTGGACGGCGGAACGGACTCCATCGCCGCGGTCGTGAAGGTGGACGGCAAGGAGCAGGAGATCTCCGGCTCCGGCAACGGCCCGCTGGCCGCGTTCGTCGACGCCCTCGGCACCATCGGCTTCGACGTCCGGGTCCTGGACTACAGCGAGCACGCGATGTCCGCGGGCGACGACGCACAGGCCGCCGCCTACGTCGAAGCCGCGGTGACGCTCCCCGACGGCACCAGCAAGGTCGTGTGGGGGGTCGGTATCGCCACGTCCATCACCACCGCGTCGCTGCGTGCGGTCGTCTCCGCCGTCAACCGCGCCCACTGACACACCGCACTCACTGACACACAGGGTGAGGGGAACCCGTATCCGGTCCGACCGGGTACGGGTTCCCCTCACCTTTTTCGTGGATCAGGAGAGCAGCTTCGCCTTCGCCGAGGCGAACTCCTCGTCGCTGAGCACACCGGACTGGTGCAGATCGCCGAGCTGCTTCAACTTCGCGATGAGCGGGTCCTCCTCCGCAGCCGGCGGCGGCGCGGCCGCGGCCTGCTGAGCGGCGGCCTGCTGGGCGTACTGCTGCTGCTGATACGCCTGCTCCTGCGCCTGCTGATCGGCGTACGCCTGCTGTTCGGAGTACTTGCGCTGTGCCCGCCGGTCCATCGCGTTCGTCGTCGCACGCGCTGTGCCGGCGACGACGGCGGTCCGCGCGACCGTTCCGAGAAGTCCGGGGCGTCCGACGCGCCCTGCTCTGAAAACCATGTCCGTGTCCTTCCTCTACAGTGCGGCTTCGACCGCGGCGACGACGACTTCGTGCGGGATCTGTACGTGCAGCACGAGCTCGCCGCCCGCGGCCCTCGCCGTCGACGTGAAGTTCCTGGCCCAGGTCTCCTCGTACACGATGATCGCCGCCGAGGTGCCCGGCTCGAGCGCGTCGCGCACGACGTCGAGGTCCTCGTCGCTGATCAGTGCCTTCGCCTCGATCGACAGGATCTCCAGGCCCACGTCCTGGAGGTCCTCGTCCACGTCGACCTGTCTGATGTTCCCTGCCTCGTCCTTGGCGAGGTAGACGAGGTCGAGCAGGGTCACATATCCCTTCGCCACCACGTCCTGCAATGCGGCCACGGTCGCCGGGTCGGCCTGCGCTCCAGGAAACGCCAGTACCACCAGTTCGACCGGCCCGATGTTCACCGTCTCGTCCATGCGTCCACCCTCACGCCGCCGGGCGATGTGCGCATCACCCGCTGCGGATGAGGCGGGATGCCCGCGGACACGCGATCCTCGTATCAACCCGATCCACCTCTGCGAAATGGAGCCGTCCGATGAACTCCGCTGTCGACACGTTCTGGGATTTCCTGTGGCTGATACTCATCACGTTCGCCTTCGTGGCGTACCTGATGCTGCTCTTCTCGATCATCGGCGACCTGTTCCGCGACCACAAGCTCTCGGGCTGGTGGAAGGCGGTGTGGGTGTTCTTCCTGATCTTCGTGCCATTCCTGACCGCGCTGATCTACCTGATCGCGCGCGGCAACGGGATGGCGCAGCGGTCGCTCGCCGCCGCGCAGACCATGAAGACCGAGCAGGACGCCTACATCAAATCGGTCGCGGGCAAGTCACCGGCCGATCAGATCGCCGACGCGAAAGCACTACTCGACGCAGGGACCATCACGGAGGCCGAGTTCGCCTCGCTCAAGTCGAAGGCACTCGGCTAGTACGCCCCACTGCGGCCCGCTCCGACAGGAGCGGGCCGCAGTCGTGTGTTCAGGCGACGGCGGCCGCGGTGGCCCGGAAGGCGGCGAGAACCGCGGCGACCGCGGGGCGCTGCGCGGCGGCGGGGCGGGTGGCGAGTTCGTAGGTTCGGGCGGCCCGCACGCCTGCGAGTCGCGCGCTGACCAGCCCGCGCTGCAACGACACATGACGTGGCATCAGCGCGACGCCGTGGCCCGCGAGCACGAGCTCCTCGATGACGCGGAAGTCATTGATGCGCTGCACGACTCGCGGCCGAACCCCGGTCGCGGCGGCAACCGATTCGAGGACGTCGTCGACGGGGAATCCGCCGCGGACGCTGATCCAGCTCTCGTCCGCGAGTTCGTCGAGCGCGACGGAGGATCGGCCGGCGTAGGGGTGGTCGGACGGCATCACGAGGTCGATGGGCTCGCGCATGAGTGTTTCGATCCGCACCCGCGGGGACACGAGGGTCGGGGCCCGCTCGTCACGGTGGGTGAGGACCACGTCGAAGTCGGCGAGGAGGTGCGGCACGGCGGCGGCGGGTTCGTCGACGTCGGTGGCGTCGACGATCGTTCCGCCCGCCGCGGCGCGGGCGATCACACCGGGAAGCAGCAGTGCTGCGCCGGACGGGAACAGCGCCACCCGCACCCGTCCGCGCGGCGAGCCGGCGTAGGACGCCATCTCGGCGGCGGCCCGGTCGAGTGCAGCGAGGACGTCGTCGGCGCGGAGCACGAGGGCGTGGCCCGCGTCGGTGAGCCGCAGGCGCCTGCCGTCCGGCTCGAGCAGCGGGACACCTGCCTCGCGGGCGAGGATCTTCAGTTGCTGCGAGACGGCGGACGGGGTGAGGGAGAGCGCTGCGGCGGTCGCGGCGACGGTGCCGCGGTCGGCCAGTTCCCTCAGCACCCGCAACCGCTCCGCATCCATGTAGGAAATTTACATCAATCGTGCATTTATATTCGATTGTCCTGATGTTTCGCGGACGCAACGATAAGCGGTATGACGAACCGCGACCGCCTCCTCGGTATCACCGTCGCGCTGCTGTGGGGACTGAACTTCCTGGCCATTCGCGCCGGCCTCGACCGGTTCCCGCCGTTCTTCTTCGTGGCGCTGCGCTTCCTGGTGATCGCCGTCCCGGTCGTCCTGTTCGTGCCGCGCCCGAACGTCCCCCTGCGGTGGCTACTGCTGTACGGCACGGGCTTCGGCGTGCTGCAGTTCACGTTCCTGTTCTGGGCGATGAGCACCGGGATGCCGACCGGGCTAGCGTCGCTGGTCCTGCAGGCGTCCGCACCGATGACGGTTCTGCTGGGAGCACTGCTGCTCGGAGAGCGGGTGAGCCGGCGGCAGGTGATCGGAATCGTCGTCGCCGTCGGCGGCATGGTCGCGATCGGCTGGGACCGGTTCGCGCACGCAAGCCTGCTGCCGCTGCTGCTGACCCTGTGCGGCGCGTTCGGGTGGGCGCTCGGGAACATCGGCAGCAAGCAGGCCAGGACCGACTCCCCGATGCGGCTGATGCTGTGGATGACGGTCGTGCCGCCGCTGCCGATGCTCGCCCTGTCCGCGGCGATCGAAGGCCCGACCGCGGGGTGGTCGGCGCTCGGGTCCTCGTTCGACGCCGACGGCCTACCCGCGCTCGCCGGACTGGTGTACATCGTCGTCCTCGGCACGATCGTCGGGTCGGGCCTGTGGACCGGGCTGATGAGCCGCTACCCCGCGTCGACGGTCGCGCCGTTCTCGCTCCTCGTTCCGGTCGTCGGGATCGCCGCGTCCTGGCTGGTGCTCGGCGAACAACCGACCGTGGCCGCGCTGTGTGGCGGCGTGGTCGTCGTCGGCGGCTGCCTGTACGGACTGACGCGTCCACGCGCCACGGACCCGACACCGACTGTGTCCCTGCCCACCCCCGTACCTGCACGAGTCTGACCTCGGCACCGGGTGTGGAAAACTGCGCGCGTGGCAACTAGCACTCGATTCTCCGCGCGCGGAAGGCTCGCCCTCCGCGTCGCCGCGCTGGCGTCCTGGGCGTCGAAGAAGGCCGGACGCGGTAACGGCTCGATGATCGGCGGGCTGATCGCCCTGAAGATCGACCCGACCGTGATGACGCAGTTGGGTCAGGGCAAGCGGACGGTGCTGGTCACCGGCACCAACGGCAAGTCGACGACGACCCGGATGACCGCCGCGGCCCTGGCGACGATCGGCTCGGTCGCGACGCAGCCCGACGGCGCGAACATGGACGCGGGCATCGTCTCCGCCCTGAGCGTCGGGGTGGACGCGGATCTTGCGGCGATCGAGGTCGACGAGCTGCACACCCCCCACGTCTCCGACGCGCTGAACCCGTCGGCGATCGTGCTGCTCAACCTCAGCCGCGACCAGCTGGACCGGGTCGGCGAGATCAACATGATCGAGCGCAGGCTGCGCGCGGGGCTCGCCGCGCACCCGGATGCCGTGGTCGTCGCGAACTGCGACGACGTCCTGGTCTCGTCTGCCGCCTACGACAATCCGAACGTCGTCTGGGTCGCGGCGGGCGCAGGCTGGGCGAACGACGCCACCAGTTGCCCGCGCAGTGGTGAACCGATCGTGTGGGACGCCGACGGGAACTGGCGCAGCACGGGAACCGACTTCGCCCGTCCGACACCGGACTGGTGGATCGACGACGAGAACCTGTACGGCCCGGACGGCCTGATCCTGCCGATGACGTTGACGCTGCCCGGCCGTGCCAACCGCGGCAACGCGGCGCAGGCCGTTGCGGCTGCCGTCGCGCTCGGCGCCGATCCGAAGGCCGCGGTCGCCGCCGCCGAAGGGGTCCGCGAGATCGCCGGTCGCTACGCGTCCGTCCAGGTGGGCCCGCATTCGCTGCGGATGCTGCTCGCCAAGAACCCGGCCGGCTGGCAGGAAGCGCTGTCGATGATCGACCACTCCGTCGACGGCCTCGTCATCGCTGTGAACGGTCAGGTGCCCGACGGCGAGGATCTGTCGTGGCTGTGGGACGTGCGGTTCGAGCACTTCGAGGGCGTCAAGGTCGTCGCGGCAGGCGAGCGCGCCACCGACCTCGCGGTCCGGCTCACCTACGCCGGAGTCGAGCACACACTGGAGCCGAATCCGCTGCGCGCCATTGCATCCTGCCCGGAGGGGCGGGTCGAGGTGCTGGCAAACTACACGGCGTTCCGGGATCTGAACACCGCGATCGCGAGGAGGTCCGAGAATGTCTGAGTCGACCGTGCGGATCGGGCTGGTGCTCCCCGATGTCATGGGCACCTACGGCGACGGCGGCAATGCACTGATCCTGCGGCAGCGTCTGCGCATGCGCGGGATCGACGCCGAGATCGTCGAGATCACCCTCTCTGATCCGGTTCCGGATTCCCTCGACGTGTACACCCTTGGTGGAGCGGAGGATTCGGCACAGAGACTGGCGACCCGCCACCTGCAGCGGTACCCGGGACTACAGAAGGCCGCCGAGCGCGGCGCGCCCGTCCTCGCGATCTGCGCCGCCATCCAGGTCCTCGGGCACTGGTACGAGACGTCGGCAGGCGAGCGCGTCGACGGAGTGTCGATGCTCGACGTCACCACCTCCCCGCAGGCCACCCGCGCCATCGGCGAGGTCATCACCCGGCCACTGATCGACGGTCTCACGCAGCCGCTCACCGGGTTCGAGAACCACCGCGGCGGAACGGCTCTCGGCGCCGACGCCAAACCCCTTGGGAAGGTCACCCACGGTGTCGGCAACGGTGTCGGCGACGGACACGAAGGTGTCGTACAGGGATCGGTCATCAGCACCTACATGCACGGCCCCGTCCTCGCCCGGAACCCGGAGCTCGCGGACCTGCTGCTGGCGCGCGCGACTGGTGTCGACACACTGCCACCCCTCGAACTGGCCGAGGTCGAGCGGCTGCGGAAGGAACGGCTGGCCGTCGGGCGCTGACAGCGACCACCCGCTGCGGGACCTGCTCGACCGACCTCGCAGCCTGTCGCTTCCCCTCCCGGACGGGTGTAGCTTCCGAAGTACACACCCACCCCGGGAGGGGACATGGCGAACGCTGCACCCTGGCCTGCGATCCACTCCGAACGCGCGGCGCTGGCGGAGGATCTCGCCGCACTCACCGACGACCAATGGTCCACACCGTCCCTGTGCGCACAGTGGTCGGTGTGGGAGGTCCTCGGACATCTGACCGCGACCGCGAAGATGACGCCGTACAAGTTCGTGAGCGGCATGGTCGGGACGGGCCTGCGATTCGCGGTCTTCGCAGCGAAGAACGTGGCAGCCGAGACCAGTGGCACACCGGCCGACACCCTCGCCGAGTTCCGGTCCGTGCTCACCGCGACGACGAGCCCGCCGGGGCCGGTGGACTCGTGGCTGGGGGAAACCCTCGTCCACGCCGAGGACATCCGCCGCCCACTCGGCACCGGACACGACTACCCCATGGACGCACTGGTACGCGTCGCGGACTTCTACAAGGGCTCGAACCTGTTGATCGGCACGAAGAATCGGATCGCGGGTCTGTCCCTGCGGGCGACGGATACCGCGTGGACGATAGGCTCCGGCCCCGAGGTCGCCGGGCCCATGTTGGATCTCGTGATGGCCATGACGGGCCGCGAGGCCGGACTCGACGGACTCACCGGCGATGGCGTGGACAGTCTCAGGGAACGGATCTGACGGTGACGGGAATGGGCCTCACCCGACTCGAACGCGTGCTCGTAATCCGGTGAGCGCAACCCCCGACCGCGAACGGGCCCAGACAGGGGTTCGGCCGGGAACGTAGCGATGAATCGCGTTCTCGGCCGGATCTCTGCATTTCGAGGTCTGTCGAACCATTACCAATTCGCTTTTCCTCGATCCGCACTACCGACGGTACGCCGACCGGGCAGCACTGGCAATAGCCCTGACCTGGCGATTCTCCCGGTCCGATGACGACTGGGAACCCGCTCCGTCAGCACTCGTCCGGCGCCGGCTCGCCGCGCAGTCGCGCGTCAACCCAGTCGAATGCGCCGGGGTTGCCGGTGATCTCGCCGATGATGTGCTCGCCTGGCACCTGCCGGTACACGGTTGGCACACCGAGCCCGCACTGTTCGGCGTACAGGTTCTGCGTGCCGAGCGCCGGAATCCAGAACTCCTGACCACCGTTGTAGATGTACAGCGGCGTACCCGACGGCCGGTCCGCCATCTTCATCTCCGCGAAAATTCCCTGCGCCACAGGAGAACTCAGCACCTGTTTGATGTTGGCCAGTGCCTCGACCGGGATACCGGGGACACCGGCGAGCGCCAGCGTCATCACGCACGCGTTACGAAGACCGGATGTCCCGAGTCGTTCACCCAGATCATTCATCAGGGGGAGAATCTCGGTCTGCTGCCGCGCGACACCGAGGACCGCGGCCATGAACAGGCCTCCGGCCAGGTTGCCGTTCATCGTGCGGCCGAGCATGTCGTAGTCGGCGGGCACCCCGCCGATCGCGGCACCGAGGATGTCGCTTTCGAGTTCGGGCGCGTACTCGTCGAGCAGTTTGACCGCACCGCTGGTGGCGATCGCACCGCCGGAGTAGCCCATCATCGCGAGCTTGGAGGACCCGAACTCGGCCGGATACAGATTCCGCATCCCGCGGATCGTGTCGAGGATCGCGTGCCCGGCGACGAACGGCTCGCCGTACGCCATCTGCGGGCCCTCGTGGTCGGGGATGAGGACGGCGTACCCGCGCTCCTCCGCCTTCGTGGTGACGGGGCGCACCAGTTCGAACGGGTTCGTGGACGGGGTGATGCCGTGCGCGAGGGTGTGTGACGGCGTGCAGTCGCGGCCGAGTCCGTTGATCGGAACGTTGTTGACCAGTACGGGGCGGGGGCCGGGCCCGTCCCACGGCGTGGCCGGGACCACCAGCGTCGCGGTAGCGAAGGACGGTCCGCCGTGTGAGTCGGTGGTCTTGACCTTGAACTGCCGCACCTCGCGGACCGGGCCGCGGAGGAACTGGACGGCGACGGGTGTCACGTCGCGGACCTCGATGATCTGGCCGTTCGCCATGCCCGGCAGGCCCGGCGGGAAGTTGTCGAAGAACGGCTCCCCGATCGGGGACGGCAGGATCGCCCGCCACAGCGCGTCGAGGTCCGGGTACGGCGGATTCGGCGCGGGCACGATTGCGTCGACCAGTGGTGGCAGCACGGACCCGAGTGGCGACCGGGCCACCGAGGCGGTTCCGAGCGAGCCGGTGATGAGCGTGGTGCCGTTGAGCGGCTCGCCGTCGGATCCGGTGCCGTCGGTCAACGAACCGGTGCCGACGGACCCCTCGCCGCCGGCACTGCCACTGGACTGCGCCGCGGCCGTGGCGCCTCCGCCACCGACCACGACCGTCACCGCGAGCGCGGCGACACACATTCGAACCCAGAAACCCCCGTGCTGGATGCGCATTGCGGCACGCTAACACCGGCGGGTACCGGAAACGAGGAAGCCATGACTCCGGATCACGTGTCGACACTTAGGATTTCGAACTTACAACGTCGACAGAACCACCGCTTTGTCCGGATTCCCGACGATCTGGCGTCTGGATCGAGTGGTGTGGCGTCTGGGTGGGCGTGAATCCCACGGCCGCGTTGTTGACATCGAACATGACAACCAACCTGATCGCCGACGACCGCGCGGCGACCCCGACCCGACGCGCCTGGCCCGCGTTGGCGACGATGTTCCTGGGCAGCTTCGCCCTGGTGACCGCCGAGTTCCTGCCGCCCGGCGTGCTGACCCTCGTCGCCACCCAACTAGGTGTCACCGAGGGTGTCATCGGGCTGTCGGTCAGCGTCACCGCGCTCACCGCACTGGTCGCCGCCCTCGGGATGGGGTCGCTGTTCCCCCGGCTGGACCGGCGCACCCTCCTGGTCGCACTGACCGTCGCGGCCGTGGCCTCGAACATCCTGGTCGCGGTCGCGCCGAACATCGCGGTGTTGATGCTGGCGCGACTGCTGCTCGGCCTGGCGATCGGCGGCTACTGGTCGATGGCGTTGGTGATCGTCACCCAACTGGTGCCCGCCGACCGCGTCGGGAAGGCGATGATGATCGTCAACGCGGGCACCACACTCGCGACCGTGGCCGGGGTGCCCCTCGGAGTGCTCCTGGGCACGTTCGCCGGCTGGCGCATCGTCTTCGCCGTCGCCGCGATCCTGACGCTCGCCGCGGCCGTCGCGGTCCGACTGACGTTGCCACCGATCGCACCCGCCGCAGGAGTCGGGTGGGCGGCGATGGGACGCGCGCTCCGATCCCCGGGAGTGACACTCGGCCTGATCGGGTTCGTTGCCGTCATCGCCGGACACTTCACCGGCTTCACGTACATTCGGCCCGCGCTCGCCGAGCTGCTCGGCGCCGATCCGGAATCCGTCGCGATCCTGCTGGCCCTGTTCGGCGCCGGGGGCGTCGTCGGCAACTTCGTCCTCGGCAGCCTCGCCGACCGATGGCTGCAGCCGCTGCTGGTGGCCGTGCCCGGAGCGATCGGGCTGTCCGTGCTGGCGGTAGCGGTGTCCGCCGGACTACCCGCCCCCGGGTATCTCGCGGTCCTAGTCTGGGGGGCGGCGTTCGGCGGACTGCTGAACCTCGCCCAGGTCTGGGTGACACGAGTGTTGCCGGATCGGGTGGAGGCGGGGAGCGGGCTCCTCGTCGCCGGCTTCCAGACCGCGATCATCCTCGGCTCCGCGGTCGGCGGGCGCGGGGTGGACGAACTCGGAGTGGCAGTGACCTACGTGGTCGCCGCGGTGGTCACGGTGGCGGGCGGACTGCTCGTCCGGGTCACCCTCGGCCGCGTTGACGCTGCCACACGGACGGCGTGACCCCGGTGTGCCTGCGGAACGCCCGGCCGAAAGCGGTGTCGGAACCATAGCCGAGCCGGTGTGCGACCGCGGCGACCGAGACATCCCTCCGCGCCAGCATCCGCTGCGCCTGTTCGATTCTGACGGCGGACAGGTAGCGGCCCGGAGGTTGTCCGGTCGCCGCGGTGAACCGGGCAGCGAACCCGGACCGGGACGCGAGCGCCACACGGGCGAGCGCTTCCACGGTCCACTCGCGGCCCGGCTCGGCGTGTATCGCCGCGACAGCACGTGCCAGCCCGGGGTCGTCCACTCGCAGCAGCCACCGGTTCGGCGCGCATCCGCGGGCATGCCACGACGACACCGCGATCGATGCGATCAGGGTGGCGACGCGGTCGCGGAGAACGCCGTGTGGGTGACCACCGCCCTCGACCAGGTTCCGCAACAGTGTGTGCGCCGTCGGCTCGTGCTCGGCGAACTCGGTGAGGATCACCCGGCGGGGCAGGGCGTCCAGTGCACCCGAGGTGCCGGCCGGGACCATCCGCACGCGCAGGATCGTCGCCTCCGACAGCGCCCGCATCGTGTGGCCGTGACCGTGCGGCACGAAGAGGAAGTCACCCGGCGCCAGGTCCTGCGGATCACCCAGGTCCTCGACACGGACCAACCCGTCCACGACCAGCGCGGCACTCGACTCGCCGTCCTCGACTCGCCGACTCCGGCAGGCCTCGAGGCGCACGACCTCCCCCCTCGCGCATCGCCACCGCAACCCGGCGAGCACGTCGTCGACACCGAGTGCCTGAGTTCCGACAGGTGCGGAATCGACTGTCATGCGGCTCCTTTCGCGACAGTCCCGGACAACGGCAGGCACACCCGCGATATTCCCCGCCCGGTACGCGTACGGCCGCGGCCCCGAATCGGGGACGCGGCCGTACGGCGGACTTGGCCGGGTGGTCAGGAGACCGTCACCGGCTCCTTGCGCTCGGCGGGCACCACGCTCGTGATCACCTCGGGTGCGATCGCCTCGACTGCCTCGTCGTCCGACGCAGTCGGTTCCGCGATGCGCTGCGGCTCCTGCGCGTAGTGGAAGTGCGGCCGACGGTGGCCGAGGAACGACCCCATCCACGACATCACGGCGACGTAGCGGTTACGGAAGCCCACCAGGTACACCATGTGCACGGCCAGCCACAGCACCCACGCGAGGGCACCCGTCAGCTCGATGTTCTTGACCTTCGTCACCGCACGGAACCGGTTGATGATGGCCATGCTGCCCTTGTCGCGGAACTTGAAGGGGGTCCCGCGCTTGGTCTTGCCGAGGATGGTGCGTGCGACGTGGCGTCCACCCTGCATCGCGACCGGCGACTGACCGGGCAGGTTGTTCAGCGAGGTCATGTCGCCGACGGCGAAGATGTCGGCGCGGCCACCGACGGTGAGGTCGGGGTTGACGAGCAGTCGACCGGCGCGGTCGGTGTCGCACCCGGTCTGCTCGGCGAGGACCGCGGCGAAGTCGTTGGCCTGCACGCCCGCCGACCAGATGACGGTCTCGGCGGTACGCCGGACGCCCTCGGTTTCGCCATGCGCCTTGAGGGTGGCGCCGTGCGCGTCGATGTCGGTGACGAGGGTGTTGAGCACGACCTCGACGCCCGCCTTCTCCAGCGAGGCCTTGGTGTATTCGCTGAGCTTGCCGCCGTAGGCGGGCATCGCGACGCCCGCACCCTCGACGAGGGTGACGGTGACGTCGGCGGCGGTGATGCCGCGGATCGACTGCTCGAAGTAGCGTCCGGCGAGTTCCTTGATCTGGCCCGCGAGCTCGACGCCCGTCGCGCCCGCGCCGATCACGATGAAGCTCAGCAGGTTCTTGGCGCGCTCGGCGTCGGAGGTCGTGTGCGCCTCCTCGAAGCACCGCACGATCTGGTCCCGCAGCCGCTTCGCGTCGTTGACGGTCTTCAGCGCGTAGGTGACCTTGGCGAACTCGTCGCGGCCGAAGTAGGACTGACGGGCACCGGTCGCGGCGACGAGGGTGTCGTAACCGATCGTGTGGCGCTCGCCTGCGGCCTCGTACACCAGCTCCTTGGCCTCGGCGTCGACGCCGACGACCCGGCCGAGCCGGACGTCCGCCTTCGGGTAGTCCTGGAGGATCGCGCGCACCGACGGGGCGATCTCGCCTGCCGAGAGGACGCCGGTCGCCACCTGGTACAGCAGGGGCTGGAAGAGGTGTTCGGTGGTCTCCGAGATCAGCACGAAGGGCCTGCCTGCCTTGGCCAGCTTCTTCGCCGTCGCGAGGGCGCCGAATCCGGACCCCACGATGACGGTTTCTGTGTGGTCCTTGTCGACCTCGGCGGCCACTGCCTCACCCACGGTTTCCTCCTGCTGAATCGCCATTGAATCAGTTATGAGAGCAACGCTAAGTAGTTCCGAGTCGGTTCCGCCATGTAACCGTGATATACGGCAGACAGTTATCTCGATTGCTCATAAGTAAGATCGTCTGGTGGACTTCCGTCAATTGCGCTACTTCCTCGCAGTGAGCGAGGAATTGAGCTTCAGTCGCGCGGCCGAGAAGTGCTTCATCTCCCAATCCGCGATCAGCCACCAGATCGCGAAGCTCGAACAAGAGCTGGGGACAACCCTGTTCGACCGGTCGACCCGCGTCGTGAAACCGACCGCGGCCGGATTACGCCTGGTCCCGATCGCGCAGGAGGTGCAGCACCTCGAGGTCCGGGCGCTCGCCGTCGCGAAGGAACCGCGCAACCGCATCCGGATCTGCGCGAACATGAGCTTCGCACCGCAAAGCCTCGACGCGATTGCCCGCGTCCGCAGCCGCTACCCCGACCTGGACATCGAGTTCGTCATCAAGAGCTTCGCGGACCGGATCGACGCCGTCGCGTCGGGCGACGCCGATCTCGCTCTGATCCGCGGCGACCTGGACAGGCCGGGTCTCGAAACGGTGGAGCTCGGCATCGAGGACCTCCTGGTCGTGACCTCGAGTCAGCACCCGCAGTCCGCCTTCTCCACCGTCGATCTCGGCGACCTCGCCCACTACCCGCTGCTGCTACCGCCGCGGAGCAGCCAGGTCCTGATCCACAGCGTCGTCGAAGACGCGTTCGTCGAGGTCGGGCGGCGGGTTCAACTGGGACCACCGATCGCCCGCGACCACACCGCGACGCTCGACGTCATCACCAACCCACGGGCGTGGACGGTGCTGTTCGCCTCCACGGTCAGCGCCAACGCGCCGCGGCCCGGGCTGCGGGTGATGCGGGAGGCGAACAACCGGCTGCGGGTGCCCGTGTGCGGCGTCGTCCGCAACGGTGCGACCGAGTCGGCCGCGCTGTCGTTCCTGGTGAACGCGCTGCGCCTCGCCATGGACCCGACGACCCCGCCCGCACCGCCGCCCGATCCCGAATCGGACGGCCCCTGACCCGGCACCGAGCCCCGGGCAGGCGTCACATCGTGCGTCGGCCCGACAGCGCCCGACCCAGGGTGAGCTCGTCCGCGAACTCGAGGTCGCCGCCCATCGGCAGACCGGACGCCAGCCGAGTAACCGTCAGCCCCGGGAAGTCGCGCAGCATCCGCACCAGGTACGTGGCCGTGGCCTCGCCCTCCGTGTTCGGGTCGGTCGCGATGATGACCTCCGCGACGTCGACGCCGTCCTCCTGGTTCCCGATGCGCGCCAACAACTCCCGGATACGCAATTGATCCGGCCCGATGCCGCTGAGCGGGTCGAGCGCGCCACCGAGCACGTGGTAGCGCCCCCGGAACTCCCGCGTCCGCTCCACGGCCTGGACGTCCTTCGGCTCCTCCACCACACAGATGACGGTGCGGTCGCGGCGGTCGTCGGAGCAGATCCGGCACCGTTCCTTGTCGGACACCGTGCCGCACACGACACAGAACTGCACACCGTCACGAATCCGCTGCAACGCGTTCTGCAGTCGCTCGATCTCCGGCGGTTCGACACCGAGCAGGTGGAAGGCGATCCGCTGCGCACTCTTCGGGCCGACCCCCGGCAGTTTGCCGAGTTCGTCGATCAGATCCTGAACGGGACCCTCGTACACTCCCCGCCTCGCCTAGAACGGGAGGCCGGGCATGCCACCCGCGAGCGGACCGAGCTTCCCCGCCGCGATTTCCTGGGCCTTGCTCGACGCGTCCGCGATCGCGCCGATCACCAGATCCTGCAGGGTCTCGACGTCCTCGGGATCGACGACCTTGGGATCGATCGCCAGTGCCACGACCTCACCGGTGCCCTTGACGGTGGCGGTCACGAGCCCGCCACCGGCCTGACCGGTGACCTCGGTCTGGGCGATCTCGGCCTGCGCCGCCATCAGCTGCTGCTGCATCTGCTGAGCCTGCGCGAGAAGCTGCTGCATATCGGGTTGTCCACCGGGCTGCACGTTGTGGTCCTTTCTGCGTGTTTACACGCCAGCGTAGACGCACCCGGCTACGGTGAGCGCGTGCAAGCGACGTCCCGGCCTCGCGGTCCGAGCGCCGCCACCCTCGCCCGTAACCTCGGGCGCGCCGTCGCGTGCGGAGGCGCGATCGTGTTCACGCTGTCCGCCTGCACCATCCCCACCGACGACGTGGTCACCGCGGCCGAACCCGCCGCACCCGCACCTCGCATCGGGTCCGAACGCGGAGCCACCGGCACCGCGGCCGACCGGGCCCTCGTCGGCAAGACCGTCTTCCTGGACCCCGGACACAGTGGGTCGCACGACGCGGCGATCACCGCGCAGGTCCCCACCGGTCGCGGCGGCACCAAGGACTGCCAGACCACGGGCACGTCCACCGCGACCGGCTATCCCGAGCACACCTTCACCTGGCAGGTTGCCGGGCTGATGCGCACCGAACTCGAGTTCCGGGGCGCCCGTGTCGAGATGAGCCGGCCGGACGACACCTCCGTCGGCAGTTGCGTCGACGAGCGCGCCGCAACCGCGAACGCGTCCGGGGCCGACGCCGTCGTCGCGATCCACGCCGACGGCGCAGACACCGACGACCAGGGATTCCATGTCAGCTATTCCGCGCCACCCCTGAACGACGTGCAGGCAGGCGCGTCCGTCGAGTTCGCCGAGACGATGCGCGACGCGCTCGTCGACCGCGGACTGGTACCGGCGACCTACATCGGTGACGACGGACTGCTGCCGCGCTCCGACCTGGCCGGACTGAATCTGTCCCAGCGGCCATCGATCCTGGTCGAACTCGGAAACATGCGCAATCCACTGGAAGCAGTGCAGATGACTGGCGATGCCGGGCGCGAGCGCTACGCACTCGCCGTGGTGCACGGCATCGCCGAGTATCTCGGGGGGAGTTAGGCCAGTTCGCGCGCGAGATTCGCGAGAACAGCAGCCTGGATCTTCTTCAGGCCAAGCGGCGCGAAGATCTTCTCGAAGAATCCGCCGATGCCGCCCGCGCCCGTCCACGTCGTGGTCGTCGTCACCGTGGAACCGGACCCGTTCGGGGTCACCGTCCAGGTGGTCACCATGCTGGAGTTGGCGTCGGTCTCGGTGACGGTGTCGCCCGCGACGGTGATCGTGGCCTTCACGTGGCGGGTCCGCTTCTCCGTCGCCTTGAGCGACCAGGCCACGACAGTGCCGGTCCCCTGGCCGCCCTCGACCACCGAGTAGTCGTAGTAGTGCTCGCTCAGGATCCGCGGACGCACGGTCTGGTAGTCCGCGACCGCGGCGAGTGCCGCCTCCGGGGCCGCTCCGACGTCGACCGAACTGCTGGCGCTGACCTGTCCCACGTGCTCTCCTCATCACTGCGGGCGACCGACCGACGCCCTCGAATGCACTCCATCGTGCCCGTACCGCGGCAGTCGCGGCCAGCCCCGCCGGAGCCCCTGTGCGCCGTATCACAGCGCGCGACCACGGCATCCGTACGCGTGAGCGCGACTCGCCGGGCGCCTTCGTGCGCGCATCTGTCGCCTCGACGGCAACCAAGGGATAGTTTCGGAGGGTGGCAGCCACGTCGAGTGCATTCCGCAGGCGATCGACCACACCGCGCGAAACCGGGCCACAGGCCCATCGCGTGGGGGTCGAGCGACTTCTCGCGAGCTATCGCGCCATCCCGCCGAATGCGACGGTGCGCCTCGCGAAGAAGACATCCAACCTGTTCCGGGCGCGCAGTGCGACCGACGTCCCCGGGCTCGACGTGAGCGGGCTGACCGACGTGATCTCCGTCGACCCGCACAGCCGCACGGCCGACGTCGCGGGCATGTGCACCTACGAGGACCTCGTCGCGGCGACGCTCCCGTACGGCCTGGCACCCCTGGTGGTT
Source organism: Rhodococcus sp. RD6.2 (assembly GCF_001040705.1). Lineage (GTDB taxonomy): Bacteria > Actinomycetota > Actinomycetes > Mycobacteriales > Mycobacteriaceae > Rhodococcus_G. The sequence goes on along the minus strand of NZ_CVQP01000012.1, from coordinate 179,942 downwards.
CCGCAGCTGAAGACCATCACCCTCGGCGGCGCCGTCACGGGGCTCGGTATCGAATCCACGTCGTTCCGCAACGGCCTTCCCCACGAGTCGGTTCTGGAGATCGACGTCCTCACCGGCAGCGGCGAGATCGTCACCGCGATACCGGACGGCGACCACGCCGACCTGTTCTTCGCCTTCCCCAACTCCTACGGCACGCTCGGCTATTCCACCCGTATCCGAATCCGGCTCGAAACCGTCAAACCATATGTGGCGCTGCGTCACCTGCGGTTCGACGACGTCGAATCGCTGCAGTCCACGATGGACGAGATCACCCGGACGCGGACCTACGACGGCATCGACGTCCACTACCTCGACGGGGTCGTCTTCTCGGCGAACGAGTCGTACCTGACGCTCGGAGTGCAGACCGACGCCCCAGGCCCCGTGTCGGATTACACCGACATGGACGTCTACTACCGGTCCATCCAGCACGAGTCGGTGAATCATCCGAAGGTCGACCGCCTCACCATCCACGACTATCTGTGGCGGTGGGACACCGACTGGTTCTGGTGCTCGCGCGCCTTCGGCACCCAGAACCCGAAGATCCGACGCTGGTGGCCGAAGCGCTACCGCCGCAGCAGTTTCTACTGGAAGCTCATTGCCCTCGACCGGAAGTACGATATCGGCGACCGTCTCGAGAAGCGCAAGGGCCTGCCTGCGCGCGAACGCGTCGTCCAGGACGTCGAGGTGCCGATCGAGCGCACCGCCGACTTCGTCGACTGGTTCCTTCGGGAAGTGCCCATTGAGCCGATCTGGTTGTGCCCGTTGCGACTCCGTGAGCCCGCACCCGCCAACGCCGCAGCCGACCGACCGTGGCCGCTGTACCCCCTCGAACCGAAACGCACCTACGTCAACATCGGATTCTGGTCGTCGGTGCCGATCGTCGCCGGGCAGCCGGAGGGCGCCATGAACCGACTCATCGAGCGCACCGTCACCGACTTCGACGGACACAAGTCCCTCTACTCCGACTCCTACTACGCGAAGGACGAGTTCACCGCCCTCTACGGCGGCGAACGCTACGACGAACTGAAAACGAAGTACGACCCGGAATCGCGTCTCCACGACCTGTATTCGAAGGCGGTGCAACGTCAATGACCACGTTCAAGGATCCGAAGCCGACACTCGCGTCGACAGGCCCCAAACTGTCCATCGCGGAGATCCTCGAGATCGTCGTCGGGAAGGATCTTCCCGTCCGCTTCACCGCATACGACGGCAGCTCGCTGGGCTCGCCCGACGCACGGTTCCACCTGCACCTGCGATCACCGCGCGGCACCACGTACCTGGTGACCGCCCCCGGTGACCTCGGGCTCGCCCGCGCATACATCTCCGGCGACCTCGAGATCTTCGGAAGCCATCCCGGAAACCCGTACGAGGTGCTCCGAGTTCTCGGCGAACACCTGCACTTCAGCCGGCCCTCCGCACGGGAACTCGCCCAGATCACCCGTTCCCTCGGCTGGGACGTGCTCAAGCCCGTCGCTCCCCCGCCCCAGGAGTCGCTGCCGCGGTGGCGACGCATCGCCGAAGGCCTGCGGCACTCCAAGACCCGCGACGCCGAGTCGATCCACCACCACTACGACGTCTCGAACGCCTTCTACGAGAAGGTGCTCGGGCCGTCCATGACGTACACCTGCGCCGCGTACGAGTCGGAGGACCAGTCACTCGAGGACGCGCAGGACAACAAGTACCGGCTCGTCTTCGAGAAGCTGAACCTCAAGGAAGGCGACCGTCTTCTCGACATCGGTTGCGGCTGGGGCGGAATGGTCCGCTACGCGGCGCGACGCGGCGTCAAGACGATCGGCGTCACACTGTCCGCGGAGCAGGCCGAGTGGGCGCAGAAGGCCATCGTGGACGAAGGGCTGTCCGGCGTCGCGGAGGTTCGGCATTCCGACTACCGCGACATCACCGAAACCGGGTTCGACGCGGTGTCGTCGATCGGTCTCACGGAGCACATCGGGGTGCACAACTATCCGTCGTACTTCGAGTTCATCAAGTCGAAACTGCGCGATGGCGGCATCCTGCTGAACCACTGCATCACCCGCCCCGACAACAAGCACCACGCCCGCGCAGGCGGATTCATCGACCGCTACGTCTTCCCCGACGGTGAACTCACCGGTTCCGGCCGGATCATCACCGAGATCCAGGACGTCGGACTCGAAGTCCGCCACGAGGAGAACCTGAGGGAGTCGTACGCGCTGACCCTGGCCGGTTGGTGCCGCAACCTCGAGGCCAACTGGGACGACTGCGTCGCCGAAGTCGGCGAGGGCACCGCGAAGGTGTGGGGCCTCTACATGGCAGGCTCCCAACTCGGATTCGAACGCAACACCGTTCAGCTGCACCAGGTTCTGGCCGTCAAGCTCGACGATCGGGGCCGTGCCGACCTCCCCCTCCGCCCCTGGTGGCGGGCGTAGCCGCTCCCCCGACACACGACGAAGGTGCCCGCCGCTCGCATCGCGCGAACGGCGGGCACCTTCCTTCGGTCACAGGACGAAGCTGCCGATCAGCTGTCCGATCTGCCGAATGTCGACCTTGCCCTTGAACTCGAGCCGAACCTTTCCCAGCCCGCTGAACCACATCTCCAGCTCCGCATCGCGATCGAACGCTCCCGCCGTCTCGATGCTCCACGACTGAATCTTGCTGTAGGGCAATGAGGTGTAGTCGCGCTTCTTGCCTGCCATGCCTTGCACGTTGATCGCGATGAACCGCTTGTTGGTGAACACGACACTGTCGCGCATTCCCCTGAATGCGAGGTGTATCTGCTCACCCTCGACGAGAAGCGGAGCGATCTCTCCTTGCAGGTCGGCCGGATTGACGGGACCGAGCTTGGCGTACGCGGCGTTCTCGAAATCGATCACACGACAACGCTAGCCGTCGGCGCCAGGCAGCGCCACGACCAATCTCCCCCGGAAACGCCGAAGGTGCCTGTCGCTCGGTCGAAACCACGCGACAGGCACCTTCGGTCGGTGCGGTTCTAGCCCTTCAGCGAAGCGGGCGGGGTGAAGCGCTCGCCGTACTTCGCGGCCAGCTCCTCGGCACGCGCGACGAAGCCGGCGACGCCGCCCGGGTAGCCCGTGACGAACTGGCTGACGCCACCCGTCCACGCCGGGTAGCCGATGCCCATGATCGAGCCGATGTTGGCGTCGGCGGTGGACGTCAGGACGCCCTCGTCGAAGCACTTGACCGTCTCGATCGCCTCGATGAACAGCATGCGATCGATCAGGTCCTGGATCGGCGGGGTCGCCGAGCCGGAGTTGAACTGCTCCCGCAGGCCCTGCCACAGGCCGGCGCGCTTGCCCTCCTCGTAGTTGTAGAAGCCCGCGCCGCCGAGGCGGCCCTTGCGGTCGTTGCCCTCGACGAGGAAGTTGATGACGTCACCGGCCGGGTCGGCGGGCAGGGTCTTGCCCTCGGCGATCGCCGCCGCCTTCGTCTCGGCACGGATCTTCTGCATCAGCGTCAGGTTCAGCTCGTCCGACAGCTGCAGCGGCGCTGCCGGGTAACCGGCCTGCATGCCCGCCTGCTCGACGGTCGCCGGCTCGATGCCCTCCGAGACCATCGCGATGGCCTCGTTGACGAAGGTGCCGATGACGCGCGAGGTGAAGAAGCCACGCGAGTCGTTGACGACGATCGGGGTCTTGCGGATCGCGAGCACGTAGTCGAAGACCCGGGCGAGAGCCTCGTCGGAGGTCTTCTCACCGCGGATGATCTCCACCAGCGGCATCTTGTCGACGGGCGAGAAGAAGTGGATGCCGATGAAGTCCTCGGGGCGGTTGACCCCGGTCGCGAGACCGGTGATCGGCAGCGTGGACGTGTTGGAACCGAGCAGCGCGTCGGCGTCGACGACGTCCTCGATTTCCTGGAACACCTTCTGCTTGAGCTCGACCGACTCGAACACGGCCTCGATGACGAAGTCGACGCCCGCGAAGTCGGCGGCGTCCGCGCTCGGGGTGATCCGGTCGAGGAGAGCCTTCGACTTCTCCTCCGTGGTCTTCCCACGGGAGAGGGCCTTGGCCTCGATCTTCTCCGAGTAGTTCTTGCCACGCTCGGCAGCCTCGAGGGACACGTCCTTGAGGACGACCTCGAAGCCTGCCTTCGCCGAGACGTAGGCGATGCCTGCGCCCATCATGCCGGCACCGAGCACGCCGACCTTCTTGATCTCACGCTTCGGTACGTCCTTGGGACGCGAACCGCCACCGTTGATGGTCTGCAGGTCGAAGAAGAACGCCTGGATCATGTTCTTCGCGACGGTGCCGGTGACCAGCGAGGTGAAGTAGCGGGACTCGATCTTCAGCGCATTGTCGACGTCGACCTGGCTGCCCTCGACCGCGGCCGCGAGAATCGCGCGCGGTGCGGGCATGTTGGCGCCCTTGAGCTGCTTGCGCAGGTTCGCCGGGATCGCAGGCAGGTTCGCCGCGAACGCCGGGGTGGCCGGGGTGCCACCGGGAATCTTGTAGCCCTTCACGTCCCACGGCTGCACGTTCTTGTCCGGGTTCGCCTTGATCCACGCCTTCGCGGCGGGCACGAGCTCCTCGACCGAGGACACGACCTCGTCGACGAGGCCGACCTTCTGCGCCTCCACCGGCCCGCGCTGCTGACCCTGCAGCAGCATCTGGGTCAGCGCGGTCATCAGACCGAACATGCGGACGGTGCGGACGACGCCGCCGCCGCCGGGCAGCAGGCCGAGAGTGACCTCGGGCAGACCGATCTTCACGCCCCTGACGTCCGCAGCGATGCGGTGGTGAGTGGCCAGCGCGATCTCGAGGCCGCCACCGAGCGCAGCACCGTTGATGCAGGTGACGACCGGCTTGCCGAGGGTCTCGAGGCGACGCAGGTCCGCCTTGAGGGCGAGGCTGTGGTTGTAGATGTACTCGGCGTCCTCGGGACCCGACTTGATCATGTTCTTCAGGTCGCCGCCGGCGAAGAAGGTCTTCTTCCCGGAGGTGAGAACGACACCGGTGATGGAGTCCTTCTCCGCGTGCAGCCGGTCGACGGTCTCCTTCATCGAGGAGATGTACCGGTCGTTCATGGTGTTCGCGCCCTGGTTCGGGTCGTCGATGGTGAGCACGACGATGCCGTCGGCGTCCTGCTCCCAGTTGATGATGTTCTGATCGCTCACAGTGCTGTCTCTCCTGATTGTCCGGTGAGCGTCAGACGCGCTCGATGATGGTGGCCACGCCCATGCCGCCGCCGATGCACAGCGTGACGAGTGCGTAGCGGGCGCCTCGACGCTCGAGCTCGTCGACCATGGTTCCGGTGATCATCGCGCCGGTCGCACCCAGCGGGTGACCCATCGCGATCGCGCCACCGTTGACGTTGAGCTTCTCGTCGGGGATCTTCAGGTCCTTCTGGAACTTCATCGCGACGGACGCGAAGGCCTCGTTGATCTCGAACAGGTCGATGTCGTCGACCGTGAGTCCGGCCTGGGCGAGCACCTTGTGCGCCGCCGGGGTGGGACCGGTGAGCATGATCGTCGAATCGGCGCCGGAGGTGGCGGTCGCGACGACGCGAGCCCGCGGCGTCAGACCCATCTCCTGGCCGGCCCGCTCGGAACCGACCAGCACCAGCGCGGCACCGTCGACGATGCCCGAGCTGTTGCCGCCGTGGTGGACGTGGTTGATCTTCTCGACCCAGTGGTACTTCTGCAGCGCGACGGCGTCGAAGCCGCCCATCTCACCGAGACCCGCGAACGACGGAGCCAGCTTGCCCAGCGCGTCGACGGTGGTGCCGGGACGCATGTGCTCGTCGTTGTCGAGGACGGTGATGCCGTTGATGTCCTTGACCGGGACGACGGACTTGGCGAAGTAGCCGCCCGCCCACGCCTTGGCCGCCAGCTCCTGCGAGCGGACCGCGTACGCGTCGACGTCCTCGCGGGAGAAGCCCTCCATCGTGGCGATGAGGTCGGCGCCGATGCCCTGCGGCACCAGGTAGGTGTCGAAGTTGGTGGCCGGGTCGAGCATCCAGGCGCCGCCGTCCGAGCCCATCTTCACACGGGACATCGACTCGACGCCGCCTGCGATGACCATCTCGTCCCAGCCGGAACGCACCTTCTGCGCGGCCATGTTCACGGCCTCGAGGCCGGAGGCGCAGAAGCGGTTGATCTGGACGCCGCCGACCGTCTCGGGCAGGCCGGCAACCGTCACCGCGGTGCGGGCGATGTCGGCGCCCTGGTCGCCGAGAGGCGAGACGACACCGAGGATCACATCGGAGATCCGATCCTCGTCGAGATCGGGGAACCGCACCCGCAGCTCGTCGATCAGTCCGGTGACCAGGTCGATCGGCTTCACCGAGTGGAGCGACCCGTTGTTCTTGCCCTTGCCACGTGGAGTTCGGATGGCTTCATAGATGAAGGCCTCTGTGGTCACGGTGTTCCTTCCTGTGCACGGCTGCGCCGCGTGCGAGCGGTTCATCTTCGGATCCGGTGTGCTTGCCGGTCGCCGTACGGCGACCGCCGGCAGACACCCCCAGTCACCGTAACCATAGAACCCGTGTCAGTTTTGGATCTAGGACCGAAGCGAGCGAGGTCCGTGACCATTGCGATCAGGCCGAGTCCCCGAGCAGCACCGCGATCAGGCCGAGTCCCCGAGCAGCACGATCAGCCGAGCCCAGCCTCCCGCGCCCGCACGATCGCCGCCGACCGATCCGGGACACCCAGCTTGGTGAGGATGTTCGACGTGTGATTTCGGACGGTCTTCGGGCTGAGCACCAGACGCCGCGAAATGGTGGCAGTGTCGTGACCGGCGGCGACGAGGTCGAGGATCTCCCGTTCGCGGTCCGTCAGCTCGGGAAACACCGCGGGCGTCAACCCCCGCGGCGACGCCAGGAAACCCATCGCCCGCTCCGCGACCGCCGCGCCGAGAAACAGGTCACCGTGCGCAACCGCGCGCAGCGCCCGCTCCACCTCCTCCGGTCCCGCGCCCTTGACCAGGTAACCGCGGGCACCGGCCCGGACCGACGCGAGCAGGGCGTCGTCGCCCTCGTGCATCGTCACCATCAGCACCCGGACCGAGGGCAGGCGGGCGAGCAGGTCGCGGGTCGCCTCGATCCCCGATCCGTCGCCGAGTTCGATGTCCATCAGGACGACGTCGACGTCGGCGGTCACCACAGCGGCGGCCTCGGCCGCCGAACTGGCCTCCGCGACCACCCGAATTCCGTCGAGGGTGGACAGCAGTGCGACCATCCCGAGCTGGAACACGGGATGGTCGTCGACGACGGCAACACGGATATCGGTCATGATTCGGCCAACGGTAGCCGGGCGGTCACCCGGGTGCCGCCGGGAGGAGGCGAGTCGATGACGAGGGTGCCGCCCAGTTCGCTCGCCCGCTCCAGCATCGACCGGGTTCCCACTCCCCCGGTGTGGCCTGCGGCGAATCCCGCACCCCGGTCGAGCACGATGACCTTGAGCTCGGACGCCGCCGAACCATCTGAGGCACAGACCACTTCGACTCGACAGCCGTCGGCTCCGCTGTGCCTGCGCGCATTCGACACCGCCTCGACCGCGATACCGTACGCGGCGGCCCCGGCAGCCTGGTCCAGGGTCGCGGGGACGTCGGCGTGCACGTCGAGGACGAAGCCGGCGCGGGCATGCTGGGCGGCGAGTTCGTGGAGTGCGGCAGCGAGACCCAACTCGTCGAGGATCGGCGGAAAGAGCGTGCGCGACAACGACCGGACGCCGTCCACCTGATGGTCGAGTTGCTGCTGCAGCGACTCCAGCAGTCGCGCCGCGGCGTCGGGGTCGACCGCGATCAGGTTCCGCACACCCTGTAACCCGAGCCTGATTCCCGCGAGCGACGGACCGAGCCCGTCGTGCAACTCGCGCCGGATCACGCGCCGCTCCTCCAGCCGCACCGTCGACAACCGGTCCCGCGCCGCGTCGAGTTCGCGGGACGCCTGCACGAGCACCAACCCGGCCGCGACGACCGAACCCAACTCCGACAACGATTTCCGGGCGCGGGAGTCCAGCGACACCCCGGGTGGTGCGGTCGCGGCGATGACGCCGACGGGCGCTCCGCGATGCACCAGGTCGACGCTCGTCGCCTCCCCGGACGGGACCCCGTACCTGACTGCGGGTTCCGCCTCGCCGGTGCGCCACACCGTCACCGACTCCAGCCGCAACGCCACCGCGACGCCCGCCGCGAGCTCGGTCATCAGCTCCTCCGGTTTCCGCGCGGACGCGAAGCGGCCCCCGAGGTCGCGGACGGCCCGGGCCGGGTCGGACCCCGCCCCGTAGACGAGGTCGTGCACACGTTGCTGCAGCCACGATCGGACCGGGACGACCGCCACCGCGACAGCTCCGGCCGCAACCGCCTGCGCGAGAACGGAATCCGATGTCGGCAGGAGACGGGCGAGTGCAGTGGCGACCACCACGTACAAGGCGATGAGGCCGACCGTCAGCGTGCCTGCGAGAACAGCCCGGCTGACGGCGAGGTCGAGACCCCACATCCGTTGCCGCAGCACCGCGACGAGCATCGCCGCCGGATAGAAGGCCTGAACGGCGAGGTGCACGAGCGGGTTGACCATCCACAGCCACGGCCACGACTCGGGCAGCGCCAGAGGCACGAACGAGAGCGCCATCAGCGCGGTGCCGACGGTCAGCCAGCCGAGACCGACACGTTCGTCGACAGGTCCGGTCCGGTGACGTCGCCACACGTCGGCCGCGGTGACCAGTCCCATGCCAGCGACCGGGGCCACGAGCCACAGCGTCGTCGTGTCGGTCCAGGTGCGCGCGACGAAGAACCAGATGGTGGTCGCGACGCCAGCGACGAGTCCGGTGCGGGCGAGCGCGTCGAGACGCTGGTCGCGAATCAGCCACGGCACCACCAGGAACAGAGCGAGCGTCCCGGGGATCCAGGCGGTGTTCTGCAGTGGCTCGATCGCGGCGACACCCGGCAGCCCGGGGCGGACCGCCGCCAACTGCGTGTAGGCGTAGCTGAAGGCGGCGAGGCCGATCCCGACCGCCCCGAGCCCCAGGATGACGGGTACGGGATGGACGCGGCGGGCCAGCACGACCCCCGCGACCGTCCCGTACACCGCCGCGCCGACGACGTCGACGAGGAAGAACAGCTGGTTGGCGTCCAGCGTCGGATCGGCGGCGAGGAACAGCACCACCGACGACACCGCCAGCAACCAGGCCGTGACGGCGAGCGCGACAGCGGGTACCGGCGCGCCGCCACCCACCGACCCCTCGAGTCGTTCGCTCACCCGTCACTCCTTCTCGCGACCCCGCCGCCCGTGCGCCCTATTCGTGGTCCCAACCACCACGAAGGCGCACAAGCCGAAGGCCTCATTGTCGGTCAGAGCGCCTGCTTGCGTCCGCTGACCCACAGACCGATCGCGCAGACGAGAACCCAGACAGGTCCGGTGAACCCGGCCATGTACTGCAGCGGCGACATCCCGAACAGTGCGGTGAGCCCGCCGAGGACGACACTCACCCAGCCGAGCCAGCGCGGGACCGCGCCGTGTCGCAGCGACGCGACCGCAACCGCCAACGCACTGACACCCGCCGCCGCCCACAGCCACGGGATCGTGCCCAGCCAGTGCGCCGCCACGACGGCGAACTCGGGGACCATCTGGTCCCGCTCGGACAGCCCGAACACCAGCTCGGTCGTCAGGCCGGTGCCGAGGAGGCAGACCGCCGACGTCACCACCAGGCCACCCGCCGCGACCCCGGGAAGCACACTCCCCCGCTCCAACCGGTCGGTGAGCAGACGCGCCAGCCCGGCCGCGAACACCAGCAACGCCAAGGCCGCGATCGCAAACCCGAAGTGTTCGACCAGGATCGTCGTTCGCTGGTCGGTGAGCCGCTCGGCGATCGCGACCGGGTTCCCGGCGATCTCGTCGTCGTACACTGCGGTGACGCCGCCGCTCGCCTGAATTCCGACGACACCCGCGACGCCTGCGAGGACACCCGCCGCGGTCCACCCGACGCGCCGCGCCGCGGGAACGGCAGCAGCGGTGGGTTCGGTTTCCGTGGAACTGCTGATCGTCATCTGGTTCCTCCTTCACTGCCCCGCCCGTACGGGATCGACTGCAGTTCAGGATGTGGCGCCCGATGTCCCGGCCACCAGGGTCCGGTGACCCGGGCACCCGGGAAGAATTCGGGTCAGTCCAGAGGCGAGAGCAGGAACTCGCACCAGGATTCGACCTGGTCGGCGGCGCCGGGCCGGACGGCGAGCGGCGCTCTGCCGGACCTCGCGATCGGCGGGGAGATCGCGGGAAGGCCGGGTAGCGGCACCAGACGAACTTCGAGTGGCGCGTAGCCGTCAGCGCTGACCACGACCTTCAGATGCTCCTCGGGGTCGCCTGCCGTGACGTCGAAGGAGCCGCGATCGCATGCGATCGCCGTTCCGTCCGGCGCAGTCGGTCCCACGAGGTCGACGCCGCCGCCGGCCAGCGCACTTCCGTCGCCCTCGGCCGGATGCCACCAGTCGAGCGTGGCGCCGGGGACCGGCTCACCGCCGCGGTTTCGCACGACGCCGACGACGCGAAGTGTCCCCAGACTCGGTTCCGCTGCGTCGTCGGGCGAGATGAGCAGCGTCAGGTTCGCATGGTCCGCGGGCTCGTCGTCGCGACACTCGTCCAGGCGGTGCAACCGCATGGTCACCCACTCCCTCGTCGTGTCGCCACCTGGCCCAACGTCGTGCCCGGAAGACTACGGCCCCGGAAGGCTGCTGAACAGCCCCCAGGTCGGCGATCCGTCGTGCTCGGCCCCGATTCGGATCACGCACCCGTCCCGCCACCGAACTCCTGTGACGACTGCTGACGTTCACCGGATGAAGGCCTTCCGACCAATTCGCTTGAGCAACGATGCCAGAAATGGTCGTCGACGAGGAGGTGACGCGCCGGTGTCCGAACGTCGTTGATTCGCCAAACGGAGATCGTCGCAGCATCTGCCGTGGACACGGACGTCCTCCGCGGTTGGCCGGTCGGTTCGCCTACGAAACGAGACCGACGGCCCTATCGTGATCGTGACATAGGTCACGGCAATGCAAAGGGGTCGCAAAATGCGCACCGGGGAGAACACCGTTTGGCACTGGGATGTCAGCCTCCGCGCACACCTGGTCTCCGGGTTCGCGCACGCGGTGGTCAAGCCGCTGTTCACGATCTGGCCCGCCACCGACGCGGGCATCCGCGTGCTCGCCGACCTGGAAACCTACGTCGACCGACTCCCCGCACCTCCCCGCACGCGCGTGGAACCACTGAACCTCGGCGGCGTGCCCTGCGAGCGGATCACCCACAATCACGTCGCGACCGACGACCTCGCGGGCGCCACCATCCTGTATCTCCACGGCGGCGGCTTCGTCTTCTGCGGACGCGGCACCCACCGCAGCCTCTGCGGGCTCATGTCGGCAAAGGCCGGAGTTCCGGTCGTGTCCGTCGAATACCGCCAGCTACCCGACGGCGGGATCGGCACGTCGATCGCCGACGCGATGGCCGCGTACCGGGCCCTGCTCGACGACTGTCCCGACCCGACGAAGGTCATCGTCGCGGGCGACTCGGCCGGCGGCTACCTCGCCATGAAGGTCGCCGAACTGGCGGTGGCCCAGGGACTTCATCGACCGGCCGCGGTGATCGGATACTCGCCGCTGCTCAACCTGCACCTCGAACGCCACGACCCCCGGTTCATGCGCAAGGACGCATACCTTCCGATGCGCAAGGTCGCCCAGCTCAAGGACCGGTGGCTCGGTGGACCCGACCGCATCCCAGGAGCCGAGTCCCCGGTCGACGCCGATCCCGCCGTGTTTCCGCCGGTGTTCCTCGCCTGCGCGGAGTACGAGCTGATGCGACCCGACGTCGAACTCTTCACCGATCGCCTCGAACGTGCCGGACGGATCGTCGAGACGCACCTGTGGAGCGGCCAGATCCACGCCTTCCCCGTCCTTGCGACAGTGCTACGCGAGAGCAGTGAACTCATCTCTCTCAGTGTCGATTTCGCGCGCCGCAACGTCGCGTCCAGGCGCCTCCGCTCGGCCTGAGCAGACCGCCGACGCCCGCACCGTCAGCCGTCGATCGGCTTGGCCCCGAGGATGTCCGCGAGCAGTTCGAGCGCGACCTCGTCGGGGTCCCGCCGGACGGACGGATCCGCGGGCTCGGCAGCCTCCGCCATCATTTCCTCTTCGTCCTCGGCGGTCACCGAGTCCGGAGTGGGCGGATCGAAGTCCATCGGCCCCGGATCGTGCGGGTAGTCCGGTTCGTCGGGCGGAGGAATGTCGTCGACGGGGGGACGCGAAGCGGGTTCGGGACGAGACTCCGGGGCTGACGCAGGCGCCGCCTGCGCCTGACTGGGCCGTGAGAACCTGGGAGCAGCAGCAGGTTTCGACTGCTGCGGACGCGCGGCCGCCCGCGCAGGTGCAGGTTCGTCCGCAGACCCCACCTGGCAGTCGACCGACCAGTCCACGCCGAACACATCGTGCAGCGCCTGCCGGATGACCTCTGCGTTTCGGGGCTCCGCGAGCCGCTTGGCCAGCGGCGCCGACGCGTGCACGAGCACCAGACGGCCGTCCCCCACCCCGCGCACCGATGCACCGGACAGCATCACCTCGACGGTGCGGCTTCGATCCCGGACCTTCGCCCGGACCTCCGACCACGCCGCCCGCACCGCTGCGGCGTCAGGCTCGTTGGCAGCCGCAGCCACCGCAGGCTCGGGCGCCGGGGGCGCTGCGGGTTCCGGCACCGGGGGCGCTGTGGGCTCGGGCACCGGGGGCGCTGTGGGCTCGGGCACCGGGGGCGCAGTGGGCTCGGGCGCCGGAGGCGCTGCGGGTTCGGGAGCCACGGAGACGTTCTCGGAAATCAGCTGCGGCTCAACGTCGTTTGACCTTGCCGCATCCGCACTCTCGGGCGAGATGGACTCCGCAGCAACGGGCGCCTCGGGCACCGCTACGTCCACCGACGGCATGTCCACCGGAACCTCGGGTTCGGCCGCCGCAGGCTCGGACGTCACGACGGCCGCAGGCTCGGGCGTCACCACGGGGTGGACCTCGGGCGTCGCCACCACGGGTTCGGGGGTCGGCGTGTTGGACACCGCAGGCACCGGAGCGGCGGGTTCCGCCGCAGCCACGGCGTCGTCCGCCTGCTTGCGCTGCGACGGGCGCTGGAACCGGGGTGCCGGACCGTCCGGAGCGGGAGGCGCCGCCGACGGGACCGCGGCAGCGGCCGGGACGTGGGCACCGGAGGCGACCACGCCGCCCTGCTCGAGCCGCTCGAGGCGTTGAAGGACGGCGGACTCGGCATCGGAGGCGGCAGGCAGCAGCATCCGCGCGCAGATCACTTCGAGCAGCAACCGCGGAGCCGTCGCTCCCCGCATCTCGCCCAGGCCGGCGTGCAGGAGTTCCGCATAGCGGGCCAGCGTGGCGGGACCGATCCGCTCCGCCTGCTCCCGCATCCGTTCGAGCACGTCACCGGGTGCGTCGACGAGCCCACGCTCACCCGCGTCGGGGACCGCGCGCATCAGGATCAGGTCGCGGATCCGTTCCAGCAGGTCGACGGCAAAACGGCGCGGGTCATGACCGGCGTCCATCACCTTGTCGACGGTGCCGAACAGGGCTGCCCCGTCGCCGACGGCAAGCGCGTCGACAGCCTCGTCGATCAACGCGACATCGGTGACGCCGAGGAGCGAGAGCGCACGCGGGTACGTCACGCCCTCGTCGCCCGCACCGGCGAGGAGCTGGTCGAGCACGCTGAGCGAGTCGCGCGGCGAGCCCCCGCCTGCCCGGATGACCAGCGGATACACCGCGTCCTGCACCGAGACCTGCTCCTGCACGCAGATCTTCTCCAGGAGCCCGCGCATCGTGTTCGGCGCGAGCAACCGGAACGGGTAGTGGTGGGTGCGCGACCGAATCGTCGGCAGCACCTTCTCCGGCTCGGTGGTCGCGAACACGAAGATCAGGTGCTCCGGCGGTTCCTCCACGATCTTGAGCAGGGCGTTGAAGCCCTGCGTGGTGACCATGTGCGCCTCGTCCACGATGAAGATCCGGTAGCGCGACTCGGCGGGCGCGTAGAAGGCGCGGTCGCGCAACTCGCGGGTGTCGTCGACGCCGCCGTGGCTCGCGGCGTCGAGCTCGATCACGTCGAGGTTGCCCGGACCACCCGGACCGAGGGCGACGCAGGAATGGCACGTCCCGCACGGAGTCGAGGTGGGCCCCTGCACGCAGTTGAGCGAGCGGGCGAGGATGCGCGCGGAGGACGTCTTACCGCAGCCACGCGGACCGGAGAACAGGTACGCATGGTTGATGCGTCCGGCGTCGAGGGCGGTGCTCAGGGGCTCGGTGACGTGCTCCTGCCCGACCACCTCCGCGAAGGTCGCCGGTCGGTACTTCCGGTAGAGGGCCACGCCGTGAGGGTACCGGCGAGCACCGACATCGGGCCCGTCCCCCGCCGGGCACCCGCTGCGCCGACTCCGTTTCGAGGGCGTGAACGATCCGTTCACGCCCTCCGATGCTCGCAAAGTCCAGCGTGTGAGAAAGGCGAAACAATCACGCAACACCACTGCAGTGCCGGTGAAACCCGAGCAGACCATCGTCGCTTGCGGTATACGAGCGAGCCACCGACAGGAGCACAACGTGAACGCGATCGACACCGGCGACACCGCCTGGTTGCTGGCGAGTACCGCACTTGTCCTGTTGATGACGCCGGGACTGGCGCTGTTCTACGGCGGCATGGTCAGGTCCAAGGGTGTGCTCAACATGATCATGATGAGTTTCGTCGCGATCGCGCTGGTCACGGTGGTGTGGCTGGTCGTCGGATACACCCTCGTCTTCGGCGACGACATCGGCGGCGGGCTCCTCGGTGGACTCGAGCACATCGGGATGGCGGGCATCGGCCCCGACACCGTGCACGGCACCGTCCCCGAGCTGCTGTTCGCCACGTTCCAGCTCACCTTCGCGATCCTCACAGCTGCCCTGATCAGCGGTGCGATCGCGGACCGCGCCAAGTTCTCGTCGTGGATGGTGTTCGTCCCCGTGTGGACCCTGCTCGTATACGTCCCCGTCGCGCACTGGGTGTGGGGACCGGACGGCTGGATCGCCGCCTTCGGCGCCCTCGACTACGCGGGCGGTCTCGTCGTCGAGATCGTGTCCGGCGCGTCCGGCCTGGCGCTCGCCCTGGTGCTCGGCAAGCGGATCGGGTTCGGCACCGAGCCGATGCGCCCGCACAACCTGCCGCTCGTGCTGCTCGGTGTCGGACTGCTGTGGTTCGGCTGGTTCGGCTTCAACGCCGGATCCGCCCTCGGCGCCAACGGCACCGCCGCGGCCGTCTTCGTCAACACCCTCGTCGCGGGCTGCACCGGCATGCTCGGCTGGATGGTCGTCGAGCAGCGCCGCGACGGCCACCCGACCACCTTCGGCGCCGCGTCCGGCGTCGTCGCGGGCCTGGTCGCGATCACCCCGTCGTGCGGGTGGGTCACCGTCCTCGGTGCCGCGGTCGTCGGTCTGCTCGCCGGTGTCGTCTGCTCGTTCGCCGTCGGCTGGAAGTTCCGGTTCGGGTACGACGACTCCCTCGACGTCGTCGGCGTGCACCTCGTCGGCGGCATCGTCGGCACTCTCGCCATCGGCCTGCTCGCCGCCCAGATCATGACGAACGGGGCCGAAGGCCTGCTGTACGGCGGCGGGCTCACCCAGCTCGGCAAGCAAGCGCTGTGCGTCGTCGTGGTCGGCGGATACGCGTTCGGCGTCACCTATCTGCTCGGCAAAATGATCGACCGGACGTTCGGATTCCGCGTCACCGCCGACGAAGAGGCCGGTGGCATCGACCTCGCGCTCCACGCCGAGTCCGCCTACGAGCACGCCGTCCTCGCCCACGGCAATCCCGGATCGCACGGACCCTTCGGCGGCCACACGGGCCTGTTCCCGCCGCACCGCGACGAGGACCGGCAACGCCGCGATCCCGACAGCGACGACTCCACCGCACCCGGCAACGCGTAGCTGTGGGTTAACCGGCGCCGGTCCGCTACCATCCGCGGGGGTCCGGTCCCGGATCCCGCACACCCCGCAGCCAGGACCGACGATGACCACGACACTCACCGCCGCCGACCCCATCCCGGACGACGCCGCGCCGGCGCCCGAACAACTCGGGCCCCCACGCCGATTCGCGGCACTGCACCCGGTCGGGCTCAGCGTCGCACTGCTCTTCTTCGTGTGGTCGATGACGCCGTCGCTCCTGCCTCGGGTCTGGTATCTGCAGGCCGTCGCGACCGGCATCAGCGTCGCGATCGGCTATGGGCTCGGGTGCGCCGCGGCGTGGGTGGTCCGCAGGTGCGGTGTGTCCCCGAACTTCTCGGATCGGACGCGACGCATCGGCTGGTGGTCGCTGGCCGCGGTCGCCGCCGTCACCGTCCCGACCTTCCTGGTTCTCGGGTCGTGGTGGCAGCAGATCGTCCGCGACCTCGCCGGTGTCGAGCGCATCAATCGCGCCAACTACCTGCTCATCCTCGTGCTGTCCCTGGCGGTCGCCGTTCTCCTCCTCGCCGCCGCGCGCGGCATCCGGCGCGGTACCCGAGCCCTCACCCGCGTCGGCTCGCGGTACGTCCCCGCGCCGATTGCTCGGCTCGTCGCCGTCGCCCTCGTTGTCGTCGTTGGGATCTTCGCCGTGAACGGTCTGGTGTACCGGGGGCTGATCGGCCTGGCGAACCAGTCCGCTGCCGCCGCCGACCAGAGCACCGCGGACGGTGTGGAGCCGCCGCAGGCACCGGAGCGCTCCGGATCGCCCGCGTCCGCCCAGCCCTGGGACACCCTCGGCCGGGAGGGCCGGACCTTCGTCGCGGGCGGGCCGACCGCCGAGCAGATCACCAGCGTCACAGGGCGTCCCGCACTCACCCCGATCCGCGTGTACGCGGGTCGCGAATCCGCCGACAACGTGGACGACGCCGCCGATCTCGTGGTCGCGGAACTGGAACGCACCGGGGCATTCGACCGGTCCGTCGTCGCGGTCGCGACGACCACCGGACGCGGGTGGGTCAATGCCCGCGTCGCGTCCGCCCTCGAGTACACCACCGGCGGCGACTCCGCGATCGCGGCGATGCAGTACTCCTTCCTGCCCAGCGCACTGTCGTTCATCGCCGACCGCGAGACCCCACCCCAGGCCGGCCGGGCACTCTTCGAGGCGGTCGAGCGCGCACTGGCGGAACGCCCGGAGGAGTCCCGCCCGAAGCTCGTCACATTCGGAGAGAGCCTCGGATCATTCGGCGGTCAGGGCGCTTTCAGCGGCGCCCCGGACATGCTTGCCCGCACCGACGGCGCGCTGTGGGTCGGTACCCCGAACTTCGCCCCGCAGTGGTCGTATCTGACCGCACACCGCGACTCCGGTTCGTTCGAACGGCTTCCCGTGATCGACGGTGGTGAGAACGTGCGGTTCGTGGCGTCGGCAGCCGACCTCGAGTTGGCGGGCGCCCCGTGGGGTGATCCGCGAATCGTCTACTGGCAGCACGCATCCGACCCGATCACCTGGTGGTCGTTCGACCTGCTGCTGAACAAGCCGGACTGGCTCCGCGAACCGCTCGGCGACGACGTCGACCCCGGCATGAGGTGGATCCCGTTCGTGACGTTCTGGCAGGTCACCCTGGACATGGTGTTCTCCGCCGATGTCCCGCCCGGTCACGGGCACACCTTCGGGGCCGATGCCGCCGACATGTGGGCCGCGATCCTGCAGCCCGAGGGCTGGACCGCCGACGACACCGCCCGCGTGCACACCGTCATCCAGGACGGGCTGCCCGAATAGCGGATACGTCCACACACCTTTTCACCGTCACACACGGGTTTTGCACGCCGAAACCCCATGTGCATGCTTGAAAAGGTGTGTGGACGCCGCGACTTTTAATCAGGACCTTCGCGGCCCTGGCGGCTGCCTTCGCTGCCTTCTTATACTCACCGACATGTGCCAAGGTCTGGCTGTCGACGACGTCTGCCGTCCTCGAGTACTTCGCGACACTGGCGCGTTGATAATCCGCCTGAAGTGGAATTACATCTTGGCGAGCAATTCCTCAACATCCAGAACCGGAGCCTGCCGAAGGTGGGTCCTCAGCTGCGCTGCAGTAAGTGGCTTAGATGTCCCAGCCTTTCCTGTCATTCTCCACACCCACTTCCCCGAGTCAATGTCAAGGTTATTCAATCCACGATGAAGGCGGACGTCCGAGTATTCACTGAGAGCAAGAACATAGGCTTCATACTTGGTGCCGGCGCGATGTTGATCAGAGATCGATGATTGGACGAGGTGCGCAAACCGGAGATCAACCAACCGGGCTAGTATCTCATAACCCGGAGATGACTTCTGAGAAAAATCGACTTTGAAGTACGTGTGCTTCGCACCCTTAATTTGCGTCGACATCACTTCTAGCGCTTGTACGAGCGCCGCTGATTCGACTGAATCTACGTCCTGCTCCAAGTCGCGCTTCTTTCTTCGCGCAGACGTTCCCGCAGCTCCCGCGACATCTTCTTTGCCAATCTCAGCTGCCTGAGCTCGTTTCTCTCGAGCAGCCACAATTGACCCGGCAAGAAGATTTAGATAGTCGCGCGGAACACCACCCGAAGCCAACACGAGACGGCCGAGCGCCTCCGGCTTTGCAATTCTGAACCGTGTACCAGCAGTCTCCGTATATGTAGCCAATACCGACTCAAGGAACTTCTGCGCGGCGGCGGGATTTTCCAGGGTCACATCAAGGTCAACAGTTGACGCATCGTGAGGTACCTCAAGGCCAATCCGCGATGAATGCTCGAATAGTCGAGTCAATCTCTCAATTGTCGCCACCTTGATCCAGCCATCACAGTCACGTAGCATCCCCGCAATATAGTCCAAAAGCTGAGGCTGGCCGGCAGAAGGGAATAGATAATAGTCATCAATGAAGACGAAGAGTTTAAGAATATCCGGGCGCAGAATCGAACGTAGAACCTTATTGATCTCAGCAATTAGATCCGTGGCCGCCGCCCCAGACCCAGCGGGGCCCTTTAGCCGTGCCAGCAGGTCGTCCAGCCTTCCGATGTAGTGCGACTCACTTGAACCCACGCGCTGCACCAATGCCTGCAGAACAGCGTCTGCGATGACGCCAAAGCCTGATATGGCATCTTCACTACGCAAGGTGTGCGCGTTGATCCAGACCGCAACGTGACCCTCTTCCTGGACGAGACGCTTTGCCTCAAGAAGTAGTGCGGTCTTTCCAACCCCGCGTCGACCGTAGACCACGTGGTGCCGCGACGCGGCGATCGCAGGAAGGCTGGCGCGGGGATCCTCCATATAGCGCAGGCTGGGAACTGCATCCGAGGTCCGTGAACGCGCCTCAAGCAACTGAATCAGTCGGTCGACTGACTTATCCGACAAGCGACCGCCACCCGATGATGCATCCTCGGGAGCATCTTCACGCCTTTCCGCTCGGAATATTACCGTCACAGGGTCCGCGCTGCTGGATTGTCCTTCGACGAGGCGCCTCTCGATACTACCGGCCAGGCTCTGCCCCGCCGCAATCTCGGATTCAGAAACAAAGATAATGACCCAATGCTCTCCGGGAAATTCTCGCTCCTCCACCCGAATTATCGAGATTCCAGCCTCGTCCAGCAGCGGCTGGAATCTTTCAATTGATACCGAAGTCACCCTTAGACCAGCCCTTCCGAAAGCGCATAATCATTGCATGCAACCGTGAAATCTGAGGCAATTACCGCCAACCCGCGAGCATCGCCAGACCAATCGGCGATCTTTGTCGGATAGAGGTCATAATCAGCCTCATTTCTTATTAGTCGGGCAAATTTCAGATCCTGCACCCATCTCGCCCTGCCATCAAGATTGGTTGGGAGATGGTTTGGCAGAACGGAGTGTCCTTGATGGTCGTCGCCTTTCGAATCGGCAAAGACGACGGCCCGAGCCGCATGATACATGGCGTAATAATGTCGACTAATCGAGGTTCGGTACTCACCGCGCCCTAGGAGAATATCACCATTGCGAAGATGATATCCCGCAAGCTGAAGCCTATCGGAAACAATTTGCTGAATTAGCTCGGACACCCGGAAGCTTCGGCCAATCATTGGCGGCATAGCCGCAAGTCTTGCAGCTTTCGCTCCTGCGATATCTAGCAACAGACGATCGGTAACACTCCTGCTCGGCACTGCACCCCCATCGTTTCGAAAACCCGACATTTATACCATGCGCTATAGGCGGTCAACAATGGACTTGGGCGAAGGGTAATCCAGTTCCCGTAGCAGGGCCTCGCGGGGCAGTAGGACCGCATCGACGACCCAGTCGCTTCGCGTCAATTCCAAACTGGGTCTGTAGCTTGGCCTCTGTCAGGCAACGGCAGAGCCGTCAATCTACTTCTCCTTGGCGGCCTTGGCCGCAGCCTTCGCGGCCTTCTTGAACTCGCGGACCTCGGCGAGCGTCTGGTCGTCGACGACGTCCGCGATGGACCGGCGCGACCCGTCCTCCCCGTACGCGCCGGCCGCCTCGCGCCAGCCGGGGACCTGAACCCCGATCTGCTTCCCCAGCAGCGCGAGGAAGATGCGCGCCTTCTGGTCGCCGTACCCGGGCAACGCCTTGAGGCGCTTGAGCACCTCCTTGCCGTCCGGGTCGCCCTCCGTCCAGATGGCCGTGGTGTCACCGTCGTAGTGCTCGACGAGGAACCGGCACAGGTCCTGAACACGCTTGCCCATCGACCCTGGGAACCGGTGCACCGCGGGCGGTGTCGCACAGATGGCCAGGAACGCCTCCTCGTCCATCTCCGCGATCGTGTGAACGTCGAGGCCGCCAAGCCGCTCGTCGAGCTTGCGGGGTCCCGCGAATGCCACCTCCATCGGGATCTGCTGGTCGAGCAGCATCCCGATCAGCAGGGCGAGCGGATTCGATGCGAGCAGGGCGTCGGCGTCGGGATCTCCAGCGAGGTGCAGCGTGAGGGACATGCCCTCGATTCTGGCACCCTCGGAAAGATTCGGCGTCCCCCGGAACAATCGGGCAACCTCGACCGTTGACTGTCGGTACGCCGTACGGAAAAGGGGAATGCATGACGACACCGCACGAGGAATTCGACCGACAGCTCCAGGTCCTGACCGATCTCGGCTACCCGACCCTGACCGGGCTGAGCCCGACCGACTTCACCGCCACCCTCCAACCGCTACGCGATCTGACGTCGAGCGCACCCGCGGAGCAGGGCGAGGACCACATCCCGTTCGTGCTCGTCGTCGCGCGGACCGCGACCGGAACGCCGGTCGACGCCCACACCGCGATGG
This sequence comes from Rhodococcus sp. RD6.2, assembly GCF_001040705.1. Lineage (GTDB taxonomy): Bacteria > Actinomycetota > Actinomycetes > Mycobacteriales > Mycobacteriaceae > Rhodococcus_G. The sequence continues at coordinate 158,721 of NZ_CVQP01000012.1, read as the reverse complement.
GCCACACCGCCCTTGGCACCCATCGCGGCTTCTCCGACATCGATGCCGACGACCTCGCCCGGTTCCGGCCCGTCGAATCCGTGGCGATCCCCGGCGGCCTCGGCTACCTCCTGCACGACATCGACACCGGCAGCGCCTACCTCAACGTGACGCCCGCCGACGCGGCGGCATCGCTCGCTGCACAGGGCCGCACCGGACTGACCGTCGCAGAGGGAATCGCCCTGGTCACCGCGCGCCCCGACATGCTGCGCAAGAACAAGTGCTTCTCACTGCTCGCGTCGCGGTGCGGCGACAAACGCGTACCCGCACTGTGGATCAGCCAGCGCAGGCCGAAACTCGGCTGGTGCTGGAACGGAAACCCGCACACATGGCTCGGATCCGCCTCCGCGGGCGCCCGCGTGGGGCTCTGACCCCGGGACGGTCAGGCGTCGCCCAGTGCCGCCTCGGTCGCGGCGAGCAGCACGCAGGTGGCGACGCCGTCCATCGCGGTCTCCAGATCCGCGAGTGACGGGAAGCTGGGCGCGAGCCGGATGTTGGTGTCGTCCGGGTCCGTGGAGTACGGGAACGCGGACCCGGCCGCCGTCAACGCAATACCGGCGTCCTTCGCCAACGCGATGACCCGCTTCGCGGTACCGGGCACGACGTCGAGGCTGATGAAGTAGCCACCCTTGGGCTCGGTCCACGACGCGATCTTCGACGGTCCGAGGCGGTCCTCGAGGATCCGCAGCACCGCGGCGAACTTCGGCGCCAGGATGTCGCGGTGCTTGGCCATGTGGGCGCGGACACCGTCGGCGTCACCGAAGAAACGCAGGTGACGAAGCTGGTTGACCTTGTCCGGTCCGATGCTCTTCTTGCCCAGATGCTTCTGGTACCAGGCCAGGTTCGCGTCGGAGGCACCGAAGAAGCTGACGCCTGCGCCGGCGAACGTGATCTTCGACGTCGACGCGAACACGTACGGACGGTTCGGGTTTCCGGCCTCCGCAGCCATCCCGAGGACGTCGTACGCGGGCGCGAACTCCTCGGTCAACGGGTGCACCGCGTAGGCGTTGTCCCAGAAGAGACGGAAGTCGGGGGCGGCGGTCGGCATCGACACGAGAGCGCGCACGACCTCCTCCGAGTACACGGCGCCCGTCGGGTTCGCGTACGTCGGCACGACCCACATGCCCTTGATCTGGGGATCGTCCGCGACGAGGTGCGCGATCGCGTCGACATCCGGTCCGTCGGGGCGGATCGGGACCGGGATCATCTCGATACCGAACGACTCGGTGATCGCGAAGTGCCGGTCGTAGCCCGGTGCGGGGCACAGGAACTTGATCTTCTCCTCGCGGCCCCACGGACGCGGCGAATCGGCGTTCCCGTGCAGCAGGGAGAACACGACCAGGTCGTGCATGATCTCGAGGCTCGCGTTGTTGCCCGCGAGCAGGTTCGCGACGGGGATGTTCAGCAGCTCTCCGAAGATCGCGCGCAGTTCGGGGAGTCCGGCCAATCCGCCGTAGTTGCGGACGTCGGTTCCGCTGCCGTCGCGGTGATCTCCCTCACCGGGCAGGGACAGCAGCGCTTCCGACAGGTCCAGCTGCTCGGGCGCCGGCTTGCCTCGCGTCAGGTCCAGGGTCAGCTTCTCGGCCTTGAGCTGCGCGTACTTCTCGGACTGCTGCTCGTGCTCGGAACGGAGTTCCTCGTGGCTCATCAACCCAAGTTGGGTTTGGGTAGGCATCCCGAACAGACCTTTCACACCGAAGCGGCGAGGGCGGAACTCGAAAAATAAGGGGACCCCGCGCACCCGGCAGAGCCCATTGACCCTTGCTGCCTTCCGGCCCTGGGGGAGTTCACAGGATGCGCGCCGCGCGGGATCCAGTGCCGAGTGTAGCGATCCCTTCGGCGACAGTCACAACCGGGCGGCCAACACCCCCCGTTTTCGTACTTGGGTGGGTGAGCCGGTATGCTCGCCCACGGAGGATTCGCCTAGTGGCCTATGGCGCTCGCCTGGAACGCGGGTTGGGTTAACGCCCTCAGGGGTTCAAATCCCCTATCCTCCGCCACACGATGGCCCCCGATCTTCGGATCGGGGGCCATCGTCGTTTCCGGTGCGGTGCCGCGACATCGGGACGATCGCGGCGCAGGATGAGGTCATGACCGACACCTCCGCAGTCGCCGACCGGTACCGTCGCCTCGCCAACCATCTCGCCGACACCGTCGCCGCGGTGCCCGCCGACCGGTGGGACTCGACCTCCCCGTGCGAGGGGTGGACGGCCCGCGATGTGCTCCAGCACGTGATCGACGTGCAGTCCATGCCGTTGACCCCCGTCGGACTGTCCCTGCCGCCTGCACCCGCTGTCGACGACGACCCGCTGGGTGCGTGGACCGCGACGCGTGACGCGGTCCAGGCCATCCTGGACGATCCGCGGCACGCGAACCTCGAGTACGACAGCAGCATGGGCCGCACCACCGCCGCAGCTACCTTCGACGCGTTCATCTGCTTCGACCTGGCGATCCATCGGTGGGACATCGCGCGCGCCACGGGTGCCGACGAGACGATCCCCGCGGAGGAACTCGCCGCGGCCGCAGCACTCGCGGACCGGATGGGCGACATGATCCGCTCGTCCGGCGTCTGCGGCCCGGTCGTCGAGGTCCCGGCGGACGCCGACGAGCAGACCCGGGTTCTCGGACGGCTCGGTCGGCGCGCCTGAGCGATCGTCGAGTGCGCGCCGGGTGCGCACTCGACCAGTGACTAGGGTGAGCGGCATGGGTGACGGCGGCGCGGGACGGTTCGCGCCGAGCCCTTCCGGTGACCTCCACCTGGGCAACCTGCGCACCGCGCTGCTGGCATGGTTGTTCGCCCGAACCACCGACCGCGCGTTCCTGATGCGCGTCGAGGACCTCGACCGGGTACGACCCGGCGCCGAGGAGCGACAACTCGCCGACCTCACCGCGATCGGCCTCGACTGGGACGGCGAGGTCGTGCACCAGTCACAACGCCTCCCCGGCTACGCCGCCGCACTCGACACACTCGTCGCGGCAGGCCGGACATACGAATGCTTCTGCACCAGAAGGGAAATCCAGGAGGCAGCCACCGCACCACACGGCCCGGACGGCCACTACCCGGGCACGTGCCGGAACCTGACGGACGAGCAGCGGCGGGCGAAGCGGGACTCGGGTCGTCCGCCCGCGATCCGACTGCGCGCCGACGTCACCGACTTCACCGTGGACGACCTCCTGCACGGCCGGTACAGCGGACTCGTCGACGACGTGGTGTTGCGCCGCGGCGACGGGGTGCCCGCCTACAACCTCGCGGTCGTCGTCGACGATGCGGCGCAGGGCGTCGACCAGGTCGTGCGCGGCGACGACCTACTCGGATCGGCGCCGCGGCAGGCGTACCTCGCGTCACTCCTCGGACTCCCCGTTCCCGTGTACGCGCACGTGCCTCTCGCGCTGAACTCCGGCGGTGCGCGTCTGGCGAAACGCGACGGGGCCGTCACCCTCGCCGATCAGGCCGACCTCGGCCGCGACCCGGACATGGTCCGCGGCATCCTCGCCGCGTCGTTGGGGCTGGCCGCACCGGGCGAGGCGCCCTCGACAGCCGAGCTGCTGCACCGTTTCGACCCCGCGTCGCTGCCGCGCGTCCCCTGGGTGTTCGTCGGCGCGTGAGCCCCGGTGGAACGGACCGTCCGACACGGCCCGCTTCGCCGTGTAATCGTCGTGTGTTCGACGTAGGGTCGGCCCGTCACAGTTATCCCGCACTGGCAGTCACGACATCCGCACGACGAAGGTGAAGCACGTGAGCGAGAACCCGCCGCCCGGAACGCCGGACCCACAGCGCCCGCAGAATCCCCCGCAGCCGCCCCCGGTCCCCGGTCAGCCTCCGAACTACCCCCCGCCCGGGGGTGGCGGGTATCCGCCTCCGCCGCCCGGGGGTGGCGGGTATCCGCCTCCGCCGCCCGGGGGCGGTGGGTATCCGCCTCCGCCGCCCGGTTACGGCCAGCCGCCCGGGTCGATGCCCGGCGGTTATCCGCCTCCGCCCGGCTACGGCGCTCCGCAGCCCGGTGGGTACCCGCCCCCGCCCGGCAGCGGCTACCCGCCCCCGCCGAATGGCGGCTACGGCGCTCCGATCCAGTCCCCGCCCGGCTTCGGCGGCCCGAACGGTACGCCGCAGCTCACTGTCGGTGACGCCCTCGGTTACGCCTGGAACAAGTACAAGGCCAACGCCGGGGTGTGGATCGGCATCCTGTTCATCGCGCTGATCATCAGCCTCGCCGTCAGCGCGATCTTCACCGACTGGGGCTCGATCGGCGACGCGGACAGCGCGTCGTTCTCCGACTCGTTCGACTTCAGCGTGTGGGGACTCATCGGCCGCATCGTCACGACGGTGGTCAGCTACCTCATCTCGGCCGCGTTGATCCGCGGTGCTCTGAACGAACTCGACGGCAACCGGCCCGGTTTCGGCGCGTTCTTCCAGTTCAGCAATGTCGGCGCCATCATCATCGCGAGCTTCCTCGTCGGCATCATGACCGGCATCGGCCTGATCCTGCTGATCATCCCGGGCATCATCATCGCGTTCCTGACCTGGTGGACCCTGGAATTCGTGATCGACCAGGATCAGGACGCGATCACCGCGATCAAGTCCAGCTTCGGTGCGATTTCCCAGCACGTCGGTCCACTGCTGCTGCTGGCCCTCGCATGTGTCGGCCTCAACATTGTCGGAGTGCTGCTGTGCGGCCTCGGACTGCTGGTCAGCATCCCGCTGACGATCATCGCGTCCACCTACGCGTACCGGGTCGTCGTCGGCGGGCGGGTCGCCCCCTGACAGAGTCGTCCACGACCGCGTAGTCGGGCGCGAACCCACTCCGGGTTCGCGCCCGACGTCGTTTCGGTGCTTGGATGGCCGACGTGACAGCATCAGAGCAGGTCGATCAGCAGCCCGAGCACGCCACCTTCGCGCACGTCGCGCGCGGCTACTACCCGACGTTCGTGTCCCTGTTCACCGCGGTGCTGCTCATCTCCAACATCTGCGCGACGAAGGGCGTCGCGTTCTTCCCCGAACTCGACGTGACCGTCGGCCCGCTGCAGATCCTGCCGATCATCACCGACGGCGGATTCTTCCTCTTCCCACTCGCCTACATTCTCGGCGACGTCCTGAGCGAGGTGTACGGCTTCAAGGCCACCCGCCGCGCCATCTACCTGGGCTTCGGCGCACTGATCCTGGCATCGGGGTGCTTCTGGATCCTGCTCGAGCTGCCGTCCGCCGAGTTCTACGAGAACCAGGCCTCGCTCGAAGCCGTGGTCGGGGTGTACCCGAGACTGCTGCTCGCCGGCCTCGCGGGCTACCTCGTCGGACAGCTGCTGAACTCGCTGGTCATGGTCGCGATCAAGGAGCGGACCAAGGAGAAGTACCTGTGGGCGCGGCTCATCGGATCCACCGTCGTCGGTGAGTTCGCGGACACCTTGATCTTCTGTGCGATCGCCGCCGGAGCCATCGGCATCAGCACCTGGGACGACTTCGTCAACTACCTGCTCGTCGGGTTCCTCTGGAAGACCCTCGTCGAGGTGCTGGTCATGCCCATCACCTACCGCGTCATCGCGTACGTCAAGAAGCGCGAACCGACGTACGTCCTGGCCGGCTGACGTCGCCGACGGTCGCGAACACGGCCCGGGCCGGTCGCGGGACGGTCAGTAGCCGCCGTTGATGCCGACGACGACGAGGCCGACTACCAGGATGAGGAAGAGTGCGACCCACGCACCGCCGACGACGATCCCCGCGATCGCCAAACCTCGCCCCTGCTGACCGGTCTGCTTGATCTGGTTGAGCGCGATGATGCCGAGGATGATCCCGACGATCGCGGAAAGCCCGTAGAGGAACCCGAAGCAGGACGTGACCAGCGACCCGATCGCAAGGCCGTTGGTACCGGTGACCATCGGGGCCTGCGGATACGCGCCGTACGGTGCAGCGGGCGGCATCGGGTAGCCGGGCGCCTGGCCATACGGCTGCTGCGGCGCGGGGTACTGCTGCTGCGTCTCGTACGGCTGGGCCCCGTACGGCTGGGCCCCATACTGCTGAGCTCCGTACGGCTGGGCGCCGTACTGCTGAGTCCCGTAGGGCTCGGTCCCGTAGGGCTGAGCCCCGTACGGCTGTGCCGGGTACGACGGCAGCGGCGGATTCGAAAGCTCCGGCGCAGGTGACCCGGCACCTTCCGGCTGCTGCCCCCACGGATTACCGGCGTCGCCGCCGCTGCTGGTCGTCATGCCGCCGATCGTAGCCACCCTGCGGCGCGGATCGGACGCCCGCCACGGTCAGGCGCGGGCGGTGGCGTAGAAGCTGCTGAGCGTCTGCGAGCGCAGGTCGTCGAAGTACCCGCCGTCGATGCTGTCGCGGATCCGGTCGACGAGGCGAATGGTGAACCGCTCGTTGTGGATGGTCGCGAGCGTCGAAGCGAGCATCTCCTTCGCCTTGAACAGGTGGTGGATGTACGCGCGCGAGTAGTTGCGGCAGGTGTAGCAGTCGCAGTTCTCGTCGATCGGGTCGAAGTCCCGCCTGAACCGGCTGGTGTTGATGTTGAACCGGCCGTTCTCCGTGTAGATCGCGGCGTTGCGGGCGACCCGGGACGGGTTGACGCAGTCGAAGGTATCGGCGCCGTTCTCGATCGCGGTGAACAGGTCGTCGGGTTCGCTGATGCCGAGCAGGTGCCGCGGCTTGTGCTCGGGCAGTTCCTCGTTGCACCAGCGGACGATGGTGCCGAGGTTCTGCTTCTCCAGCGCGCCGCCGATGCCGTAGCCGTCGAAGCCGCGGCCCGTCTCGCCGACGATCGACTCCAGTCCGCGGCACGCCTGCCTGCGCAGGTCCTCGTACTGCGCGCCCTGCACGACGCCGAACAGCGCCTGGTACGGCCGGTGAGTGCGCTGCGCGGTGAGGCGTTCGTGTTCGGCGATGCACCGCACCGCCCACGCCTGCGTCCGCTGCACCGACTCCTCCTGGTAGGCGCGGGTGTTGAACAGTGTGGTCAGTTCGTCGAACGCGAAGATGATGTCGGCGCCAAGCTGATGCTGGATGCCCATGGACACCTCGGGGGTGAACCGATGCCGGGAACCGTCGCGGTGGGACTTGAACGTGACCCCGTCGTCGTCGACGTGCGCGAGCCGTTCCTTGCCCACGGCGATGACGTCGTCGGACTGCACGCCCACGGCTTCCATCGCGAGCACCTTCTTGAACCCGACACCGAGCGACATCACCTGGAAGCCGCCGCTGTCGGTGAACGTCGGCCCCGACCAGTTCATGAACCGGCCCAGACCGCCCGCCTCGTCGACGACGTCGGGACCCGGCTGCAGGTACAGGTGGTAGGCGTTGGCCAGCACTGCCTGCGCGCCCGCCTCGCGGATGGTTTCCGGCAGCACCGCCTTCACGGTGGCGTTGGTGCCGACCGCGATGAACGCGGGCGTCGCGATGTCGCCGTGCGGGGTGTGGATGGTGCCGGTGCGACCGAGCTGACCGGGAATCCGGGTCCCGACCGTGAAGAACGGGTCGTTCGGCGCCGGAACCGGTGCGTCGTCGTTGCTGCTCACGCCGTCCATCCAAGCAGGCCCGGTCACGCCTGCACCTGGGCCGGTCCGGTGAACTGGCTGTGATACAGCTCCGCGTAGGCGCCGTCCATCTCCAACAGGCGTGCGTGGGTTCCCTGCTCGACGATGTGCCCGTCCTCCATCACGACGATCACGTCGGCGTCGCGGACGGTGGAGAGTCGGTGCGCGATGACGAAGCTGGTGCGGTCGCTGCGCAGCGCCGCTGTCGCATGCTGGACGAGCACCTCGGTGCGGGTGTCGACGGAGCTGGTGGCCTCGTCGAGGATGAGGATCGACGGATCGGACAGGAAGGCGCGGGCGATGGTGATGAGCTGCTTCTCACCCGCACTGATGTTGTTGCCCTCCTCGTCGATGACGGTGTCGTAGCCCTTGGGGAGGGTGCGAACGAACCGGTCGACGTGGCTCACGCGCGCCGCGGCGATGATCTCGTCCTCGGTGGCCCCGGGGCGTCCGTACGCGATGTTGTCGCGGATCGTGCCGCCGAACAACCACGTGTCCTGCAGGACCATTCCCATGCGGGATCGCAGGTCGTCGCGTGTCATCGTCGAGATGTCGACACCGTCGAGCAGGATGCGTCCGGCGTTCACCTCGTAGAACCGCATCACCAGGTTCACCAGTGTCGTCTTGCCTGCACCGGTCGGGCCGACGATCGCGATCATCTGCCCCGGCCGCACGATCAGGTTCATGTCGTCGATCAGCGGCGTGTCCTCCTTGTACCGGAAGGACACGTCCTGGAACTCGACCAGACCGCGGTTCGTCGCCGGGGTGGCAGCCTCCTCCGGATCGGGTGACTGCTCGTCCTCGTCGAGCAACTCGAACACCCGCTCGGCGGACGCGACACCGGACTGCATCAGGTTCATCATCGAGCTGACCTGCGTGATCGGCGCCGTGAACTGGCGCGAGTACTGGATGAACGCCTGCACGTCACCGAGGCTCATCGTGCCGGACGCGACCCGCATGCCGCCGATGACGGCGATGGCCACGTAGTTCAGGTTGCCGAGGAACATGACGGCAGGCTGGATGAGGCCCGAGATGAACTGCGCCTTGAACGCCGAGTCGTAGAGGTTGTCGTTCTTCTCGTCGAACGAGGCACGGACCGCGTCCTGCCTGCCGAATGCCTGCACCAGATCGTGGCCGGTGAACGTCTCCTCGATCTGCGCGTTGAGTGCGCCGGTGTTCTGCCACTGCGCGACGAAGTGCTTCTGGGAGCGTTTGGCGACGAACGTGGTGACCAGGATCGACGCGGGCACCGTCAGCACCGCGATCAGCGAGAGCAGCGGCGAGATCCACAGCATCATGCCGAGGATGCCGATCACCGTCAGCACAGCCGTGAGCAGCTGGTTGACCGTCTGATTGACCGTCTGGGAGACGTTGTCGATGTCGTTGGTGACACGGGAGAGGATCTCGCCGCGCTTGGTGGTGTCGAAGTAGGACAGCGGCAGGCGGTGCAGCTTCGCCTCGACGTCGGCGCGGAGCTGACGGACGGTGCCCTGCACGATGTTGTTGAGCAGGTACGCCTGCAGCCAGGAGAACCCGGAGGCGAGCACGAACAGCACGAGGATCAGCACGAGAACCTCGGACAACGCCGTCCAGTCGATCCCGCTGCCGGGGACGACGTTCATGCCGGACACCATGTCGGCGAACGTGTCCTGACCCTGCGCTCGGAGCGCGTCGACGGCCTGTTCCTTCGTCAGGCCCTCCGGCAGCTGCCTGCCGATCATGCCGTCGAAGATGATGTTGGTGGCGCGGCCCATGATCTTCGGGCTGACGACGCTGAACACGACGCTCAGGGTCGCGAGCAGCATGACGATCCCGACCTGGAACCGGTGCGGCCGCAGGCGCCGCAGCAGTCGCCGCATCGACGGCACGAAGTTGAGGGCCTTCTTACCCGGCATCGCGGTGGCACCGCCCGGCATACTCACGACGCCTCCTGAGCGGTGAACTGTGACGCGACGATCTCCGCGTAGGTGGGACAGGTCTCGAGTAGTCGGTGATGAGTGCCGATCCCGACGACGCGGCCGTCGTCGAGCACGATGATCTGGTCGGCGTCGATGATGGTCGACACCCGCTGTGCGACGACGATGACGCAGGCGTCGCGGGTGACGGGCTTCAGCGCGGCACGCAGCCGGGCGTCGGTGCCGAGGTCGAGTGCGGAGAACGAGTCGTCGAACAGATAGATCTCGGCGTTGCGGACAAGAGCGCGGGCGATGGCGATGCGCTGGCGTTGACCGCCGGAGAGGTTGGCGCCGCCCTGTGCGATGGGTGTATCGAGCCCGGTGGGCGCGGCCTTCACGAAATCGGCTGCCTGCGCGACCTCCAGGGACCGCCACAGCTCGGCGTCGGTGGCGTCGGGGTTGCCGTAGCGGAGGTTGGTGGCGATGGTGCCGGAGAACAGGAACGGCTTCTGGGGGATCAGGCCGATCGAGCTTCGCAGCCGTGTCGCGTCCAGCCGCCGGACGTCGGCCGCACCGACCCGCACCTGCCCGTCGGTGGCGTCGATGAGTCGCGGGATCAGGTTGAGGAGCGTGGACTTGCCTGCACCCGTTCCGCCGATGATCGCGGTTGTCATGCCTGGTTCGGCGAGGAAGCTGATGTCACGCAGAACCGGTTCGTCGGCGCCCTGGAAGGAGAAGGACACGTTCCGCATCTCGACGATGCCGCGGGCACGCCACGTCTCGAGTTCCCGGTCGGGCTCGCTCACCGACGGTTCGGTGTCCAGCACTTCGGAGATGCGTTCGGCGCAGACCGACGCCCGCGGCAGCAGCACCGTCATCACCGTCACCATCATCACGGACATCAGGATCTGCATGATGTAGGTCAGCACCGCGGTGAGCGCGCCGATCTCCATCTTGCCCTGGTCGATGAGGTGGGCGCCGAGCCACAGCACGGAGATGCTCGTCAGGTTCGCGATCATGAGGACCGCGGGGCTCATGAACGCCATCAGTCGGCCGACCCGGAGCGCCACCGCCACGAGGCTGTCGTTGGTCTCGCCGAACCGCTGCACCTCGTCGCGCTCCCGCACGAACGCCCGCACCACCCGGATGCCGGTGATCTGCTCGCGCAACACCCGGTTGATCGCGTCGATCCGGACCTGCATGGACCGGAACTCGGGGACCATCTTCCGCACCACCAGGAACATGGTCAGGGCCAGCACCGGCACGGCGACGGCGAGCACCCAGGCCAGGCCCTGCGACTGCTCGATCGACATAACGACGCCACCGATGCACATGATCGGTGCCGCGACGAGGATCGTGCAGGAGATGACGACGACCATCTGGATCTGCTGGACGTCGTTGGTGTTCCGGGTGATCAGCGACGGTGCGCCGAACAGACCGACCTCCCGTGACGAGAAGTCGCCGACCCGGTACATGACGGCGCGGCGCAGGTCCCGGCCGAGACCGATCGCCGCGCGGGCGCCGAAATAGACGGCGCCGATGCTGCAGACGATCTGCAGGCCGGTGATCAGCAGCATGACGCCGCCGGTGGACAGGACGACACTCGTATCACCCTTGGTGACTCCGTCGTCGATGATCCTCGCGTTGAGGGTCGGCAGATAGAGCGACGCCATCGTGGAGATCAACTGCAGTGCGATCACACCAGCAAGTTCGGCCCGGTACGGCCGCAGGTAAGTCCGCAGCAGGGAGTACAGCATAGTGACCGAGGCTACCAACCAGCCTGTTTGCAGGCCGGTTACCGGTCGTGTACTCGGCTCACGATCTTGCCGCGGTCAACCGTCAACGACGACGCCACGCCTCCGGGTCAGCTGTCAGTTTGCCGACGAAGTCGGGAAGCGCACCCGACGCGACGTCCGCGATCGTCACCGCTTCGAGGACCGCGCGCAGATTCACCCGGACCGCGATCCACACGTCCCGCAACGGCTTCGCGGGCCCGCCGTACTCGACCTCCTCCGGACGTTCCCCTCGGACGGAGGCGAGCGGCCCCTCGATCGCGCGGATGACGTCGGCGACGGCGATCTCCTCCGGGGGCCGCGCGAGCCAGTAGCCGCCGTCCGGTCCGCGACGACTCTGCACCAGCTCGGCGCGCCGGAGGTCGCCGAGGACGGCCTCGAGAAACTTGTGCGGGATGGACTGGGCAGCCGCGAGGTGCTCGGCCTTGACCGGCGGGGAATCGGCCGCGGCGATCTCGACGAGGGTGCGCACGGCGTAGTCGACCTTCGCGCTGATGTGCACCGATCACTCCTCGTCGCCGGGCCCGGTCGGGCGTCGCGGGAAATTCCTATCACGGGGGTATGGAATCGCCAAGAGTTTCGTCACGACGGATTGACAGCATCTGCCCTGCACTGCGAACCTGAACGCATGTCCGGTCTGCCCACGCTCACGGTTCGACGCCACGTCGACCTTCTGCGTGTCGCCGGTGCGCTCTGTACGTAGGTAGTGCCCCAACACTTCCCGCACACACCGCACCCTCCTCGACTCCGGAGACCCCATGAGCGTCGATCTGCACTGGTTCCTGCCCACCGCCGGCGACGGCCGCGGCATCGTGGACAACTCGAACTCCTCGAACGCCGACCCTCGCACCGCGGGCGAACGCGCACCCACCCTCGACTATCTGACCCAGGTCGCGCGTGCCGCCGAGGCGGCCGGGTTCACCGGCGTCCTCACCCCTACTGGGACCCACTGCGAGGATGCGTGGCTGACGACGGCAGCACTGATCCCGCTGACGACCCGGCTCAAGTTCCTCGTCGCGTTCCGGCCCGGCGCCATCTCCCCGACCCTGGCCGCGCAGATGGCGTCGAGCTTCCAGCGCCTCTCGGGTGGGCGACTGCTGCTCAACGTGGTGACCGGCGGCGACTCGATCGAGCAGCAGCAGTTCGGCGACTGGCTGACCAAGGACCAGCGGTACGCCCGGACCGCCGAGTTCATGCAGGCACTGCGCGGCGCCTGGGGCGACGCCCCGTTCGACTTCGCGGGCGAGCACTACACCCTCGCGGGTGCGACGACCTCAGCGCCGCCGAACCCGGTGCCGCCGTTGTACTTCGGTGGATCCTCCGCGGCCGCGCTTCCCGTCGCCGGCAGGCACGCCGACGTCTACCTCACCTGGGGTGAGCCGCCCGCCGCCGTTGCCGCGAAGATCGCTGCCGTTCGCACGGAAGCCGAACGCGCCGGCCGCACAATCCGATTCGGGATCCGGTTGCACGTGATCACCCGCGACACCTCCGCCGAGGCGTGGGCGGTGACCGAGACGATGCTCGCCGGACTCGATCCCGATGCGATCGCCGCCACCGCGGCCCGATTCGCGAACGCCGAATCGGAGGGGCAGCGCCGGATGACCGCCCTGCATGCGGGCAGTACCGCGAATCTGGAAATCGCCCCGAACCTGTGGGCCGGCGTCGGGTTGGTCCGGGGCGGTGCGGGTACCGCGCTGGTCGGTAGCCACACCGAGGTCGCGGACCGCATCGAGGAGTACCACGCGGCAGGCATCGACGAGTTCGTCCTCTCCGGGTACCCGCACGTCGAGGAGGCGTTCTGGTTCGGCGAGGGTGTTCGGCCGATCCTGGCCCGCCGCGGTCTGCTCGCGGACACTCCGACGCTCGTCAACGCGTAGCCGGTGACGTGACTGCGCCGTCGGGCAGTCCCGCGACGACCGCGCCGACGTTGTGCCGACTCGTGCTGCCCTGCTCGAGGTACTCGCTGTGACCACGGGATTCACCGCCGAACGGCCCGTCGTTCGTGGCCAGGGCGGTGACCCCGGGCAGGGTGCTGGGGTCGGGTCCGTACGCGCCGAGATCCGCGACCACGTCACCGTCTGCCTCGCCGACGTAGACGTGCCCTGGGGGTAGGCCGAGGTCGGCGACGTCACCGGTGCCGACGCCCGGCGAACCGAGGAACACCGCGTCGTCGACGGCGATGTCACCTGTCTGCAGTGCGATCCCGGTCGTCGTCGACCCGTAGGAGTGTCCGACCGCCGTCAGGTGCACACCGTCCGGCCGCGACGCATCCAGTCCGCGGGTGAAGTCCCCGAGGCCGGCCGCTCCGGACCGGGCCGCAGCGGTGAGGCCGAGGTCGACGACGGCGTCCCGGACCGCGCCCGCGGGGTCGTCCGCCGAGACCTGCGGCGGCCGATAGTCGAGCCACACGACGGCCGCCACCGTCTCGTCGGCGCGTCCGGCGTCGACCAGTTGACGCTGTGCGTCGTCGCGGAGTCCGGCGACGGCGTCCGAGGCGGAGTCCAGATCGTCGCGCACCGTGGTGTTGAGTCCCGGCGTGTAGACCGCGACGTGGTCGGCGGTATCGACGTTTCCGACGGCGACGGCCGCTCGGATCTCCTCGCCTCCCCCGCGGTAGACGAGCAGCCTGCGGTCCGGGTCCGCGATCGCCGCGGCGACTGCGTCGAGTTCCTCGAGCCGCGCACGCGCAGCCGATGCTCGGATCAGCGCGAGTTTCCCTGCTGTGCCCGATGTTTCCCGATACAGACCCTGCTGCTCGATTCGCTCCAGCAGTTGCGTGCACTCGCGGCGATCGGCGTCGAGCACCGCCCGGTTGGCGGCGTCCCGAACCCTCCCGGGAAGTCCGTCGAGATTGCCGACCCGGGCGGGATGCTGCGCCAGGACGGTGCGGCGCTGGTCCTCGGTGAGCCCGGTCCAGTACCGCGCGTTCTCGTCGGCTGTCGACCCCACCGGCGGCGCGGCGGGGTCGCCGACGATCTCCCGCAGCGCGAGCGCCAACGCCCTGTCCGCCGCGTCGACCGCGTCCAGCGCGGCGGCGATCCGCGCGTCGTACCACCTGGCGCACTCCCCCACCAGGATCCGAATGACGTTCGCGGACAGGGAGACACCAACCCACGGCAGGACCGGGGCTGTGACGCGGCCACTGTCGGAGACCACGAATCCGAGCCTCTCCGCCGCCTCGTCCGCCACGCCCAACGCGACCTCGCGCGCCGCACCGATCTCGGCGGACCCCGACCGCAGTGCAGCCGCGGCAGCCTCCCAGTCCCCGAACAGTGTTGCCGCGACACTGCGTTCGCGGTCCGAGCGGTCCACCGCCGCGGCCGCTGCGACCCCGGACCAGACGGTGTCGCGGACCCGCGTGTCTGCGACGTCCACCGCCGCGAACAGTGCCGTCGCCTCCGCGTCGAGGTCGCGTGCCCGACGCTCGAGATCGGCCGGCTCCCACGCGCGCAGCGCGGTCAGTGTGGGACGCATCAGATGCCTGCCAGCAGCGCGGCGGTCGCCTCGTCCGTGCCGGCGTATCGGGTCGCCGAGTCGGCAGCCGCGACGGACATCGCCCGCAGCCGCAGTGCCGTCTCCGACACCACGCGACCCGTCACCGGCGACAGCTCCGCCAACACGGCCGCCGTGTCCGATCCCGGCAGCGCCGCCGCCGACGCGTCGATCGGCGTCATCGGGTCGGTTTCCGCGACGCGTTCCGCCGCGGTCACCAGCTCGCCTGTCAACGCGCGCACCCCGGCGATGTCGACGGTCATCTCCACTGTCATGTCGCTCCCCCTGATCTCGGTGACCTCTGATCCACCCGGGACGCTAACCGCATTGCGACCACCGGCCGGGCAGTCCACAGGCTGCTGTCCACAGGGGAACCGGATGCGGCAGCGCTGCGTCACACAGGTTCGGGCGATTGCCGGATCCGGGGCGGTCGGCGGGTCCACACTGCTTACATGTTTGATCTGCCCGACGTGTGGAACTCCCTGCCGGTGCCGCTGCGCGACCCCGTTGCCCTCGCGATTCCGTTCTTCGTGCTCTTCCTCGCAATCGAGTGGATCGCGGCGCGGCACCTCACCGAACCGCAGACCGACGACGCCGGGCGCACGCATCCCCCGGAGGGCGGCTACGAGCAGCGGGATGCGCGAGCGAGCGTCTCCATGGGCCTGGTGTCGGTGGCGACCAGCGCCGCATGGAAGGCGCTCGCCCTGGTCGCGTACGCGGCGATCTACGCGTACCTCGCGCCGTGGCACCTGCCGGTGGACGCCTGGTACACGTGGGTGATCCTGATCGTCGGCGTCGACTTCCTCTTCTACTGGTATCACCGGATCGCGCACCGGGTCCGGATCGTGTGGGCGACCCATCAGGCGCATCACTCCAGCGAGTACTACAACTTCGCGACCGCGCTGCGCCAGAAGTGGAACAACAGCGGCGAGATCGTCATGTGGATCCCCTTGCCGCTCATCGGCATCCCACCGTGGATGGTGTTCGTCGGATTCAGCGTCAACCTGGTGTTTCAATTCTTCGTGCACACCGAGCACGTCGACCGCCTGCCCCGGCCGATCGAGTACGTCTTCAACACGCCGTCACACCATCGGGTGCATCACGGCTGCGACCCCGAATACCTGGACCGGAACTACGGCGGAATCCTCATCCTCTGGGACCGGATGTTCGGCACCTACCGGGAGGAGACGCACCGGCCCACGTACGGGCTGACGAAACCCGTCGGCACCTACAACATCCTCACGCTGCAGGGCCACGAGTACGCCGCGATAGGGCGCGACGTCGCCGCCGCCGACACCTGGCGGCACAAGTTCGGCTACGTGTTCGGCCCGCCCGGGTGGAAACCTACTTCTGCAGACTGACGAGGAAGTCGACGGTGCCTGCCCCGTCGACGGTGACGAATCCGAGCGACGGCGGCGTGACACCGAAGTCGGTCCACGTGACGGGGATCGAACCGGACGCGATCAGGTCCGTTCCCGACCGCAGGACCTCGACGTCGACGGTGACGGGACGGGTGACGCCCTTCAGCGTCAGCGTGCCGGTCGCGGTGACGTTCGCGGTGCTGCCGTCGGTGGGGACGCCCGCCAGGTCGACGGGGCCGTCCAGGGTGAATGTCGCGGTCGGAAACTCGTCGGTGTTCATGACCATGCCCCGGAACTGCCCGTCGCGGCGCGAGTTGTCGGTCGCGATCGACGCGACCTGAACCGTGACGTCGGCGGCCGTCAACTTGTCCGCGTCCACCGTCGCGCTGCCCGAGACCTCACCGGTGCTGCCGACGACGGTCACGCTGGCGCCGTTGAGGATCTCGTGCACCGTGTAGCCGGCCGCCGTCGTGTTGGGGTCCGCCCCCGGCACGACGGTCCACTGGCCGTTGACGTCGCCCTCCGCGGCCTGCGCCCCCGACGTGGACACCGCCGCGGCGGGCGCGTCGTCCTCGGCGATCCAGGTCCCGTAGATCCACGGGCCGGCGGCGACCGCCAGCACCGCGAGCACCGCTATGCCTCCGATGATCCACCACCGCTTGACCATGACGGCAAGAGTAGGGGCACCCCGGCCTACGCGCCGGGGACGACGATCAGCAGTTGTCGTACACCCACTCGCCGTCGACGTACCGCCACGTCATCGGCGCCTTGTTGCCCTTCCCGTCGAAGGAGGTCGCGACCACGGTCGCCGAGTCGCCGTCCATGGTGATGGCGAGTTCCTGCGGACCGGAGAAGTCGCGGCCCTCGTACGCCTTCGCGGCAGCCGCGGCGTAGTCCTCGCGGGTGAACATGTCCTGGCACCGCTGCGACAGGTGGTCGTAGTCCGTGGTCCAGTCGGCCGTCTGCAACCGGGAGTACTGGGCGTCGAGAGCGGCGCGCAGACTGTCCTCGGTCGGCGCTGCCGACGAGTCGTCCGACGAACATCCGGTCAACGCCAACATCGCCGCACCGGCGAGCGAGATCACGATCGAAGCCTTCATCATCGGGACATGGTTACCAGATCACCCGATCGCCCGTACCCGGTCCGACGAAATCCGTGAGCTACCTTCCAGATGCGGCACCAACCACCCCGGTCGTCGTTGGCTGAGGGGCAACGTCGGTCTCGGCCGTATCCGTGCTCGGCGTGGGTGCGGCCGAGGTTGTCGGCGACGTCGTGACGGCAGACTCGGTGACGGGCTTCGTCGCGGCGGGGTCCGCGGTCACCTCGGGCTTCGCGCTGAGGAGCAGAGCCGGCGATTGCCCTTGCTCGTACTTGCGCAGAGCGTCCTCGAGGCGAGCGGCTTCTTCCTCGTCGGTGCGGATCCAGCGGTTCCAGGTGTGAGCACCGGCGGTGTAGATGACATCGACCGGCAGACCGAGGATCGCGGCCTGGGCGTTGAGCAACACCGCCGACGTGAAGGAGGCGAGTTCCAGGACGCCACCGATGGCCACATGCGCGATGCCGCCCTGTGCGATCATCTCGTCCCACTCGGCCTTGGAGGCGACCAGACCGTTGCCGGTGGAGACGATGATCGTCTGCCCGTTGGCCTTCGCCTCGGCGATCCGGGCCGCGACGTCGTTGTCGCCCCACGTGTTGCCGGGCAGGAAGGGGTTGCCCCACATGGCGTCGAACCCGTTGGACACGCCGTGACGCGAGGACAGGGTGAGCGGGACCGCGAGGTATCCCAGGAGACTGTCGGTCTGGTAGTAGCCGGATCGCGACACCGCGACCGAGAACACCTCCGGATACTTCAGTGCCAGATTGACGGCCTGCCCGCCGGCGATCGAGAGCCCGGACACGGCATTCCCGGAGGTCCCGATGTCGAAGCGTTCGTTCAGGAACACCGGAAGTTCCTCACCGACAAAGGTTTCCCACTGCGGGGTGAAGGTGTTCCCTTCGTAGGTGGTGAGGGGTTTGCCGTCGGTGCCGACCGGGGTCGACTGCCAGTTCGACGTCCATGTCTTCGCTGAATCGGGGATGGCCACGAGGTTGTACTCGGTGCCGTAGAGCTCGCCCCGGCCATTGGCGCTGGGGTCGCTGAGGGTACCCAGGAAGTAGGCGGCCTGTTCGGATCCTCCGGCCTGCCTGTCGGAGGGCCGGATCTTCACGGTTACCGACGTCTGCATCGAGTCCGACCACACCCAGCAGGTCTGGATGTTCTGAGCGCGTTCGTTGTCGTCGGTGTACGCGCATCCGTCGCGGACGGTGGTCGGGGCGACCGCGTAGGCCGGTCCTGCCGTTGCGGCGCCGAGACCGATCGCGGTGGCCAGGGTCACGGCGGCGAGTGCACCGCGTCGGCGTGCGGTCCGTGTAGTCATGGATGTCGGGTGGACCCGAGATGACGCCCAGTCAGTCGAAGACATTAGGGAAGCCTAACCAATCCTGGTTGGGCTGGAGGATGTGGGTCCCCCACGGGCGCGCCACGTCGCGGCTCCGATCGGAGAGACGACGTAGTAGTCGCAGGGGCCAGGCACACAAAAAAAGCTCCCCACCTGCGTACACAGGCGGGGAGCTTTGGCGGTGGCGGAGGGATTTGAACCCTCGGACGGGGGTTACCCGTCACACGCTTTCGAGGCGTGCTCCTTAGGCCGCTCGGACACGCCACCGCTGGTGACTTTACCCGACGCGCCCGCGCGAGCGTAAATCGGCAGGTCAGCCGCGCCTCACCCGAGGCGGTGGGTGCGGAAGAAGTCGTCGAGGAGGGCGGCGCAGTCGGCTTCGAGAACGCCCCCGCGTACCTCGGGGCGGTGCGTGAGCCTGCGGTCGCGGACCACGTCCCACAGCGAACCCACCGCTCCGGTCTTCGGCTCCCACGCCCCGAACACCACCCGCGAGACCCTGGCCAGCACCAACGCGCCCGCGCACATGGTGCACGGCTCCAACGTCACGGCCAGCGTCGCGCCCTCCAGCCGCCAGCCGTCACCGTGCACCGCCGCCGCCTGACGCAGTGCCAACACCTCGGCGTGTGCCGTCGGGTCGCCGGACGCCTCACGCGCGTTCGCGGCGCGGGCCAGTTCGCGTCCATCGGCGTCGAACACGACAGCGCCGACGGGAACGTCGGCCGGGTCGGCGCCCCGCGCCGCGGCAATGGCGGCTCGCACCATCGCCTCGTCACGCGCGAGCAGCGATGTCACCTCAGCGGGGCGTCGAGCACCGCCGACAGCTCGGAGCCGAACCCGAGGCGCTGCGCGATCATCGTCAACTGCTCGTCCGGGTACAGATCCGTCTCGGCGAGGATCACGCCGAGCACCGGTTCCGGCAGCCCCAGGTCCGACAGGACCGAGAGGTCGCCCTCCTCCCACGGCTCGATGTCGTCGAGGTCGTCGGTGTCGATGTCGGGGGTCTCGACGTTGAGCGCCTCGAGCACGTCGGCGGCGATGTCGTACTCCAGCGCCATCGTCGCGTCCGACAGCAACAGCCTCGTCCCCGTCGGCGCGGGACGCAGGATGACGAAGAACTCCTCGTCGATGTCGAGGAGTCCGAACACGGCACCCGACGCCCGCATCTCGAGAAGCTCCTTCTCGGCCTGCTCCAGGCTGGTCAGTGCCGCCGCGGTCAGCGCCGTGCACTTCCATTTCCCGTCGTCGAGCACCACTGCAACACCGACGCCGTCGAGGGCGTCGAATTGGTCGGACGAGGCATTGTTCCCCGCGCGTTGAGCAGCCATGCGGCAACCGTAGTCCGCGCGCGGCCCCGACATGAAGTTCGACGGCGCAAATGTGCCAACCTATCGGTGTGTCCGCTGAATCCAGTGCTCCTCCCGTGTGCGTCCTCGGACTCGGCCTGATCGGCGGTTCCGTGCTTCGAGCGGCGTCCGCGACGGGCCGGACCGCGTGGGGTTGGAACCGCTCCCCGGAGTCCGCCGCGCAGGCGCGCGCCGACGGCTTCGACGCGGGAACCGACCTGCGTGCCGCCCTCGACCGTGCTCGTGAGAGCAACGCGGTCGTCGTGGTCGCGGTGCCCGAACCCGCCCTCGACTCCGTCCTCACGCAGATCGCCGAGCACGCCCCCGACTGCACGCTCACCGACGTCGTCAGCGTCAAGGGCGCGGTCCTCGCCGCGGTCCGCAGGCACGGCCTGGCAGGCGGGTTCGTCGGCGGGCACCCGATGGCGGGGACCGCGCAGTCCGGGTGGCCTGCCGGCGATGCCGACCTCTTCCGAGGCGCCGTGTGGGTGGTTGCCGCCGAGGACGACACCGACCCCGACGCGTGGATGCGGGTCGCCCGACTCGCGCTCGACTGCGGCTCGGTCGTCGTCCCGGCAGGCGCCGACGAGCACGACTCCGCGGTCGCGCGGATCTCGCACCTGCCGCATCTGCTGGCCGAGGCACTCGCGGTGACCGCGGCGGCGGGCGGTGACCTCTCGCTCGCGTTGGCCGCGGGGTCCTACCGGGACGGCACCCGCGTCGCCGGCACCGCGCCCGCACTGGTCCGGGCGATGTGCGAGGCGAATGCGCAGGCGTTGACCGTGGCCCTCGACGAGGCGCTCGCCCTGCTCACGGATGCGCGCCGCGCTCTGCACGACACCGGCAGCACCGAGATCCTCGTCGATGCCGGGCACGCCGCGCGGACGCGCTACGACACCCTCGACCGGTGGGAGATCACGGACACGGCGATCGGCGAGTCCGGTTGGGCGAGCGCGCTGCGTGACGCCGGACGTCGCGGCGGCGTGATCCGCGCGGTCCCGGCCGCGCGACCATGAGTGCGCGTCAGATCCGCTCGGCGAGCCCCGGGTAGTCGACGATGAAACCCTGGCCGTCGACGGTGATCGTCGAACTCGACACCGGGGACAGGACCTGGATGCCGTCGGGTCCGGAACTGTAGGTCAGATCCGCCGCGCGGACGCTGAGGTCGGGCAGATACACGTACACGACCGGGACCTGATGGTTCTCGGCGTTGTGCTGCATCGCGAACCGCCGGATCGGCAGCGTATTGAAGAAGGGGCTGAGCACGACGTCGACGTCGAGCGCGCCACCAAAACCGGACCGGTGGTGGTTCGTGCCGTCCTCGACCATCCAATAGCCCTCGGCGTCCCGGCTGATCGAGACGTGCCGCTCACCCGAGGCGAGGCTCGTCCGCACCGACAGTCGACGCGTCACGCCGGCCTCGTCGGTGACGAGGTCGTAGGACGCGCTGAAGGCCGGGTGGTCGGCGCACTCGCCACCGATGATGCGTCCGGACGCCTTGATCCGGTTGCCCACCAACTGCACTCGCACCGACTCCATCCGAGGGGCATTGTGCGCCCGCCAGGTGAGTACCGCCGGCCACACGGTGTCGTCGCGCTGTGCTGGATTGGTCACCTGTCTACGGTAAGCGACGCCGCCCCGATCAGCAGCCGAGGTGCCGTGTCTCACCGGACGCGTCGCCCGCGACGCGGTCGCATGTGCCGCTGCGCGCGACGCGGAGGCATTGTGCCCCATCCACTCCCCCTGCGGCCGGGAATGACGAAACCTGTCCGCGTCATAACGCCCTGGTCACAGAATGACATTGATCGGATGACAGCCCCAGGAGGAATTCGATGGCCGACAATCAAGAGATCTGGTCAGCCGAAGCCCGCAGAGTCCTGATCGAGGTGGCAGGTACCTATCAGCGCACCCTCACCTATCAGGAACTCGCCGACGAGATCCAGGAGCGATCCGGCGTCCGCACCCGCAACCTGTTGCAGAACTGGATCGGCAAGACCCTCAGCCGCGTCGGCGGCGAATGCGCCGCTCGAGGCGAACCACTGCTGTCCGCGCTGTGCATCAGCGTCAACGGCACGGTCGGTGAGGGCTACGCGAAGTCGGTCAGCGCGACGTACGGCTTCGTCCCCAACGATCTCGAACAGCACGCTGCGGAGGAACGCCTCAGCTGCTACCGGCATTTCGGCGCGGTCGACCTGCCCGCCGACGGTGGCATCGCGACACTGGCACCGAGCGTCGTGCTGGCGCGGGCGAAGGCGCAGAAGCGCGACCGCAGCAGGCGACGCGAACTCGTCACCACGTGCGGTGACTGCTTCCAGGTGCAGTCGCTGACCGGGACGTGCGGCTGCAGTTGGTGACCCGCGCGCCGCTCCCGTTGTCGCCGACATCCGAGCGGGGCTAGCGTCCAAGGCGTACCACGTAGCGGCCTCGCACCTCCCGGCCGACCTCCGGCCCGGCGCGACCGCGGGAAAGGTGCGTCGCATGAAGGCCATCCAGTACACCACCATCGGCGCCGAACCCGAGGTGACCGAGATCGAGAAGCCGTCACCGGGTCCCGGTGAGGTGCTCCTCAAGGTCACCGCGGCCGGCGTCTGCCACTCGGACGACTTCATCATGAGTCTGCCCGAGGAGCGGTACGTCTACGGCCTACCCCTCACCCTCGGCCACGAGGGCGCCGGGACCGTCGCCGAACTCGGCGACGGTGTGTCCGGAATCGACATCGGCACCAACGTCGTGGTGTACGGGCCGTGGGGCTGCGGGACCTGCTGGCACTGCGCCCGCGGCGAGGAGAACTACTGTTCCCGCGCCGCGGAACTCGGCATCATGCCGCCCGGACTCGGTTCACCGGGTGCGCTCGCCGAGTACATGATCATCGACTCACCACGGCACCTCGTTCCGATCGGCGACCTCGACCCGGTGGCGACCGTTCCCCTCACCGACGCAGGTCTGACGCCGTACCACGCGATCAAGAGGTCGCTGCACAAGTTGCGAGGCGGCTCGACGGCGGTGGTGATCGGTACCGGCGGCCTCGGCCACGTCGCGATCGAACTCCTGCGGCACCTGTCCCCCGCCCGCGTCGTCGCACTCGACATCACCGAGGACAAGCTGGAGTTCGCACGGTCGGTCGGCGCGCACGAGGCCGTGCTGTCCGACAAGGACGCCGTCGACAACGTCCGCAAGATCACCGGCGCCGCCGGCGCCGCCCTGGTCCTCGACTTCGTCGGATACCAGCCGACCATCGACATCGCCATGGGCGTCGCGGGCGTCGCGTCCGACGTGACCATCGTCGGACTCGGCGACTTCGTCGCAC
The DNA here is from genome assembly GCF_001040705.1 of Rhodococcus sp. RD6.2. Classification (GTDB taxonomy): domain Bacteria; phylum Actinomycetota; class Actinomycetes; order Mycobacteriales; family Mycobacteriaceae; genus Rhodococcus_G. The sequence continues at coordinate 135,519 of NZ_CVQP01000012.1, read as the reverse complement.
ACGCCAAGGTCGGGTTCGGTCAGAGTCCCTACGAAGCGGCGGTCACCTCGCCGTACTGGGGGTCGCGCAGCGAACTGATCGAACTGATCGACCTCGCGCACCAGGGCGTGTTCGACATCGCCGTCGAGCGGTTCACCCTCGACGACGGGGTCGAGGCGTATCGCAGACTCGCCGCGGGCACCCTGCGAGGGCGCGCAGTCATCGTGCCGTGACCCAACCCTGCCACCTATCCGACCCACCCGGCATTCGCGCAGGTGACCGCGGACTTGTAGTCTTCGCGGCGTGAAATCTCGGGGCCCGGCCTTCGCGCGTATGCGCGGTGGCTTCGTGGGCGCCCTGTCCGCTGCGGTTGCGGTCGCCGCCCACGCGATGGGAGGCGGCGCCGCGCCGACGGAAAGCGCAGCGGTGCTGCTCGTCCTGGCGTGCGGCGCAGTCGGTGCGCTGGCGTCCACCGCCCGCGTCCGGACCGCCGAGCTGCCGTTCCTCGTCGGCTCCCTGACCGCGGGGCAGGCAGTCGGTCACGCTGCCCTCACCGCCGGAGCCCCCGCCCATCACGGCATGCAGCTGTCCCCCGCGATGCTCGCCGCGCACGCGGTCGCGGTCGTCGTGTGTGCTGTCGCGATCCGCGGTGGTCGGCGCGGCTGCGCCCTCGCCGCCGCGTCCCTGCACCGAATCCTCCCGGCACCGTTCGTGCCGCTTCCCGTCGCGATGCCGATCGACCGTCGCGTCACCGCGTACCGTCCCAGATTCGCACGCCGCATCCTCGTCGGTGCCCGTGTCGGCAGGCGAGGCCCGCCCCTCACCGCCTAGGGCACGTCGCCCGGTTCCCCGTTTCGGCCTCCCCGGCGCCTGATCGCCAGGGGCATCCGAGTGGTTCCGGAATCCCGCGCCCCCGCGCAAAACCCTGCTCGCCGAGTCGTTTCCGACCGGCGAGTCAGTTGCGCGCGCTCTCACACGACACCCTTGGCGGCGTCGCCGCCCGTGCGCCTTTGTGGTGGGCTCCGGCTCCCACAACGCGCACGAGCGCGCAGCGCCTGACGCGAATCGAGATACACCCATGTCTGCACCCGACATCGAACGCCCCTCCGCGGGCACGTCCCAGTCCGCCCCGCCCGGCCAGAAGCGGACCGTCCGCCCTCTGATGATGCGTCTGCACTTCTACGCGGGCATCCTCGTCGCGCCGTTCATCCTGATCGCCGCGATCACCGGCGGCCTCTACGCCGTCGCCCCCGCGATCGAGCAGATCGTCTACCGCGACTATCTGAGCGTCGACTACTCCGGAGCACCGAAACCGGTCGCCGACCAGATCCGCGCCGCGCAGCAGGTCCGGCCCGACCTGACCGTCTCCGCGGTGCGTCCCGCCCCGGAGGCCGGAGACACGACCCGGGTCCTGTTCACCGACCCGACGCTCGGCGAATCCGAGCGCCTCGCGGTGTTCGTCGACCCGTCCACCGCGCAACCGGTCGGTGAGCTGACCGTCTACGGCTCCAGCAGCGCCCTCCCGATGCGCACGTGGATCTCGCAGTTGCACCGGCATCTGCACCTCGGCGAGCCGGGACGCATCTACAGCGAGCTCGCCACGTCCTGGCTGTGGGTCATCGCGCTCGGCGGCCTCTACCTGTGGTGGGACCGCTACCGCAAGGCCAAGGCCCGCAACACCTCCGCTCGACTGCTCACCGTCGATCGGACGGCACAGGGCCGCGCTCGCACGGTGAACTGGCACGGCGCAGTCGGCGCCTGGATCGCCGTCGGTCTGGTGTTCCTCTCCGCGACCGGCCTGACGTGGTCGAAGTACGCGGGCGAGAACGTCTCCGACCTGCGCACCGCGCTGAGTTGGACCACGCCCTCGCTCGACAAGACGCTCGATGCCGGCGCTGTGGCCACAGGCGGGGGCGGACACGAGGGCCACGGCGGCGCGGCCCCTGCCGCATCCGACACCGGCATCGTCGACACCCACGTCGGGCAGATCGACAGCGTCCTCACCGTTGCACGCGAGAACGGCGTCGACAACGCCGTCGAGGCGTCCATCCCCGCGGACTCCTCGACGGCGTTCGCGGTGGCCGAGACGCGTCAGCCCTGGGTGATGAGCGCCGATTCGATCGCCGTCGACGGCACGACCGGTCAGGTCACCGACCAGCTGCGGTTCGCCGACTGGCCGATCGCGGCGAAGCTGACCGCGTGGGGCATCCAACTGCACATGGGTCTGCTGTTCGGCCTGCTCAACCAGCTCGCTCTCGCGGCGCTGGCCGTCGCGCTGGTGACGGTGATCGTGCGCGGGTACGTCATGTGGTGGCGTCGTCGCCCGACGCGCGGCTCCGACTGGGCCGTGGGGCGTCCTCCGCTGCGCGGCGCCCTGCGCCAGACCAACCCGGTCTTCGCGGTCGCGGTGGTGGCGGTGGCCGTCGCCGTCGGCTGGTTCATGCCGCTGCTGGGGCTGAGCCTGCTCGGCTTCCTCGTCGTGGACGCCGTCCTCGGTCTGCGGGCGCGCCTGCGCGCCTGACCTCTCGTCGAGAGTGCAGTTTTCGTCACATCGGCCGAGAGGCCGCGACCGAAGCTGCACTCTCGTCAGCCGGGCCCCAGGTAGACGAAATCCCCGCCACCTGATGGTGACGGGGATTTCGTTGGTGCGCCCGAAGGGATTCGAACCCCTAACCTCTTGATCCGTAGTCAAGTGCTCTATCCGTTGAGCTACGGGCGCATGTTCTTCAATTGTGCCGGAGAACCGGCTGCACCGGAAATCCGGCACTGTCAGCAAGCTGACATGGCGGAAGCGAGAGGATTTGAACCTCCGGTCCCCTTTGAGGAGGACAACTCATTAGCAGTGAGTCCCATTCGGCCGCTCTGGCACGCTTCCTAGGCTCAGGTCCTTTCGAACCGCCGAGACGAAACAGTACACATGGACCGGCGTGATCTGCAAAACGCCTGGTCAATCCCCCGTTTGCGCAGGTGGCCGCGATCCGGATCGGGTCACCGCGCATAATGTGACCTCGTGACCGCACGCATCCGCCCCGATCTCGACAGTTTCCCCACCTACGTCCCCGGGAAGAGCTTCCCCGGCGCGTTCAAGTTGGCGAGCAACGAGACCACCTCCGGTCCGCTGCCCTCGGTGGCCTCGGCGATCGCGGAGGCAGCGGCGGGCGTCAACCGCTACCCCGACAACACCAACCTCGCATTGCGGGAGGCACTGGCCGAGAGCCTCGGAGTCGACGCCGACCGGATCGCCGCCGGCTGCGGCTCGGTGAGCCTGTGCCAGGAGTTGGTGCAGATCGCCGCGGGCCCCGGGGACGAGGTGGTCTTCCCGTGGCGGTCGTTCGAGGCGTACCCGGTGGTCACGCAGGTCGCGGGGGCGACACCAGTGCCGGTGCCGCTGACGCCCGATCACGCGCACGACCTCGACGCGATGGCGGCCGCGGTGACGGACCGGACGCGGCTGATCTTCGTCTGCAACCCGAACAACCCGACGGGCCGCGCGCTGACGGCCGCCGAGATCACGTCCTTCCTCGACAAGGTGCCCTCGCACGTCCTGGTCGCCCTCGACGAGGCGTACTTCGAGTACGTGCGGCCCGGCGGTGACGCGGGCGAGACGATCGCGGACGGCGTCGCGCTCGCCGAGGGACGCCCGAACGTCGTTGTACTGCGGACGTTCTCGAAGGCGTACGGCCTGGCGGGCTTGCGGGTCGGCTATGCGGTGGCGGATCCGTCGATCGTCGCGGCGCTCGGCAAGGTGCACACGCCGTTCGCGGTGAACGTCGTCGCGCAGGCCGCGGCAGTCGCGTCCCTCGCCGCGGCCGACGAACTCCTCGCCCGCACCGACCAGGTGGCGGCGGAACGGACCCGGGTTCGGGACGCCCTGCTCACCGCCGGCTACGACGTGCCCGAGTCGAACGGCAACTTCGTGTGGCTTCCGCTGGGCGAGAAGTCGCAGGCGTACGCGAGCGCCAGCGCCGACGCCGGAGTCGTGGTGCGGGCGTACGGCGCCGACGGCGTGCGGATCACGATCGGCGATCCGCACGAGAACGACGCGTTTCTCGTGTTCGCGTCGGGTGCCGGCCTGGACATCGCGAAGTCCTGACGCCGGGTCAGACCCGCATCGCACGGGCCAGTGTCGACCACGCGTCGTGCAGATCCCGCTCCCAGTACGGCCAGGAGTGGGTGCCGGTGTCCCGGTAGCGGAACGTCGCGGGGATGCCGAGTTCGCGCAGTCGTGCGTCGAACAGGCGGGTGCAGGCGAGCGCTGCCGCCTCGAGTCCGGCGCCCAGCGTCATCGCGCTGAGGCCGTCCGCGGTGGTCGGGTCACTGAGCGCATCTGCGACACCGTTGCCGGTGGACACGTAGATCTGCTTGCCGCGCAACGCTTCCGCGTTCTGCATCGGATCGTTCGCCGCCCATGCCGGGGAGCCGTCCGGGCCCCACATGTTGTCGGCGTCGCCGCCCTTCCACGCGACGGTGGCCCGCACCGACAGCCGGGAGTTCGACTGGCTGTTGTCCGCGCAGCCACTGAACGCCGCCACGCCTGCGTACATGTCGGGATGCCGCGCGGTGAGGTTCAGTGCGGCGTGCGCGCCCATCGACAGGCCCGCGATCGCGTCGATCCCGTTGCCGTCGAACCGGGCGTCGATGATCGGCGGCAGTTCCTCCGTCAGGAACGTCTCCCATTCGTCGACGCCGAGCTTCGGATCGGGTCGAATCCAGTCGGTGTAGTAGCTGCCGGTGCCGCCGACCGGAAGCACCACGTTGACGGGTTTGTCGGAGAAGAAGCGGACGGCGTCGGTGCGCTGCGTCCAGGTGCTCTCCTGGTAGTTCGACTCCTCACCGCCGCCCGCGCCGTCGAGAAGGTAGAGGGTCGGCCGCGGACCGGTGCCCGGCGGCGGGAGCAGCACCTGAACCTGCACGGTCTCCCGCATGGACGGCGAGTGCACGAACACCGCGGCCCGGCGGTCGGTGAGCATGGTGACATGGTCGACGGTCGCGGTCTGCCTACTCGACGGACCTCGGGCCGCGGCAGGAGCCGCCATCAGGCCGCACAGGACCACGGACAGAGCCAACGTCACGAGTAGCTTCACAGGCCCACCTCGTGCGGCACACCGCCGGGTTGCGGACGAGCCGCTGGCGGCAACGGTATCGGATCACCGAACCCGTCGCAGGGCGAGCCGAATCTCGTTGCCGTTCCTCACGGTTGAATGTTCGGCTACACACCCATCGCGCGCGCCAGACTCGGCCAGGACGTGCGCAACGCGTCCTGCCAGTACGGCCAGGTGTGCGTGCCACCGGGGGTGTAGTCGAAGGTGGCGGGGATTCCCAGCTCGCCGAGTCGGCGCTCGAACCCGAGGGTGCAGTGGTACGCAGCCGCCTCGAGCGTCCCGCCCAACGCCATGATCAGCGGCAGGTCGGGGTCGTCGAAGCGTTCGTGCCGTCCCATCGCTCCGTTGCCAACGGACGAGTAGACGACCTTGCCGCGCAACGCTTCCGCGTTCACCATCGGATCGTGCGCCACCCAGTCGGGATCTCCGTCCGGGCCCCACATGTTGTCGGCGTCGCCGTCGACGTAGCCGACGGTCCGGCGGACCATGAAAGTCGCTTCGGGGCTGGTGGTGTCGGCGCAGCCGCTATACGAGGCGACGCCGGTGTAGAGGTCAGGGTTGCGCGTGACGAGGTTGAGTGCGCCCGCTCCGCCCATCGACAGTCCCGCAACGGTGTTGACGCCGTTGCCGCCGAACCGGGAGTCGATCAGCGGCGGCAGTTCCTCAGCCAGGAACGTCTCCCACTGGTTCACGCCCAGCACCGGATCGGGCTTCTGCCAGTCGGTGTAGTAGCTGCCGGGACCACCGACGGGCAGCACGACGTTGACCGGCTTGTCCGCGAAGAAATCCACGGCATCGGTCTGGGTGGTCCAGTCACTTTCCTGACCGTCGGACTCGTCGCCCCCGCCGACGCCGTCGAGCAGGTAGAGCGTGGGTCTGGCCGCATCGCGGTCGGAGGGCAGCAGCACCTGCACCTGAACGACACGACCCATGGCGGGCGAGTCGACGAACACCGCCGCTCGGCGGTCGGTCAGCATCGTGACGTGATCGACGGTTGCCGTTGCGGAGTGGGTGCCGCCTGCGATCGCATGAGGGGCAGCAAGACCGGTCAGCGCCGCGGCCAACGCCGTCGCCATCAAGAGTTTCATCGCGTCCGCCTTCGTCGTGCAGCGCGACCCCCCACCCCCGGGTCCCGCTGGTTCCGGACACTCTCCCAGCTCACAACCGTGATCAGCAAAGGGCGCGAACCACCAAAGCTGCTAATGTGATCGCAATCACACTCGAGAATGGGGTGGATCATGCGCATTCATCGCCGTACCCGAACCACCGCGACCGCGCTCGCCATCAGCAGTTGCGCGCTGCTTGCCGGTGCGTGTTCCGAGACTTCCGACGCATCACCGGCCGACAACCTGCTCACCGGACAGTCGGTCCCCGTCGGCGACGGAAGCGGACACACGTACGTCACGCTCACCGACGACGGTACGCCCGATGCAGTCGGCATCCGACTGTCCGCGACCGCGCTCGACGGCCTCCCCCACGACATGAACGCCCCGATGCAGGTGTTCCAACTCGACCTGCCCCCGGACGCCCCACCGACGGTGTTCGACACCGTGACCGTCGACTGGAACCCGCACGGACACGAACCCCAGGGTGTCTTCACCGCACCCCATTTCGACATGCACTTCTTCATGCAGGACCGCGCCGAGATCGCGGCGATCACCCCGACCCGCCCCGAGTTCGCGATCCAGGCGTCGACCCTCCCGCCGGGCCAGTACATGCCCGCCGACTACATCCCCCCGCCCGGACCTCCCGCTCTCCAGACCGTGCCGAACATGGGCCTGCACTGGACCGATGCGACAGAGGGCGTCGGCACACCCGACTTCGTCTTCGACCAGATCCTCGTCGCCGGGTCCTGGGACGGAGCATTCACGTTTCTCGAACCGATGATGACCCGGGAGTGGATGCTCACCAAGCAGAGCGTCGACGAGACCGTGAAGCAGCCCGCGGCATACGCAGAGTCCGGCTACTACCCGACCACCTACACGGTCAACTACGACGACACCACCGACGAGTACGTGGTCGAACTCGGCGGGATGACGATGCGCGAGGCATCGTGAGCGGCGCCTGCGGCAAAACGGTAACGGTCAGGCAGTTCGTCGCGCCTCCGGTGGACGTCGCGCCTACAGTCGGTTCGACTCGTCCTTCGTTCGCAAGGTGAGGATCGCGATGAACACGCTCACGAAGCTGACAGCGTCCACCCTGATCGCCGGGGCTGTGCTCGCAGGAACGGCGACCGCGCACGCCGACCCGGCACCACCGCCCCCACCGCCGACGAAACAGCAGGCCCTCGACGCCATGCTCGCCGAACTCGGCGTCGCATGGGCGCAGGGCGGCGCCGCCGGAACCGCCATCGGAGCCGTCGTCGGCCTCGGTATCGGCTGCGTGTCGATGTTCCCCGGAAGCCTCGCCGGCTGCATCATCGGTGCCCCGACCGGCGCGACGATCGGCGGACTGATCGGCATGGGCAACGGAAACCCCAAGGTGCAGCAGTCGATCGAGACGTACCTGAACACGCCGTAGTCGGGTGTCTCTCCAGCCCTAGCCCGCGAGGTCGTCCGGTTCGATCGGGTCGCGCGCCCAGTCCTGCGCTGACATCGCCGAACCGGCGCGAATCCACCGGGCCGCCAAGCCGGCCGCCACCGTTGCGACCATCACCGCTGCGAAAAGCCTCATAGCGGACAGACTCGCATGCTGCTCCGAAAGAACGAAGCCCCTGGCCCCGGACCGCACACAGAACGCCACCTCGGACCTCGAGGCGGCGTTCTTGTTCTTCCGCTGGGATACGAGGACACGTGCATGTCCCACCAGCGTTTTCGCTGAAGCGCTCTGCATCATTCCAGCTGGTACGTTCGCTTCCGAATCCAACGCATGACAGAGGGCCTCGCGTGAACCGCGAGGATTGGGGAGGAAACACAGTGCCATTCATCGAGACCTCGGACAGCTCGGTGTTCTACGAGGATTCGGGCGGCACGGGCCCGGCCATCATCATCTCGCACGGATTTCTCATGGACCACAGAATGTTCGACGCTCAAGTCGAGGCGCTGAGCGACTACCGGCTGATCCGATGGGACACCAGGAACCATGGCCGTAGCCACGGCAATGCCACCGCATACAGCTTCTGGGACCAGGCGCGCGACGGACTGGCGATCCTCGACCATCTCGGAATCGACGACGCCGTGTTCGGTGGCCACTCCCAGGGCGGATTCATCGCGCTACGCATGGCGCTGCTCTCCCCCTCCGCGTGCCGCGGCCTCATACTGTTCGGTACCGCTGCCGGCGCCTACACCGACAGGGAACGTGAGGGCTACCGCCGCATGTTCACGCGGTGGATCGAGGGAATCGGATCTCCCGATTTCGAGCCCATGGTGTGGGCGCTCGCATCGTCGATGATCGGCGGCGACCGGGAACGGGACCAGATTCCGTGGCGTGACCGGTGGCTCGAACGCGACTGGTCCGACTTCGCTCCGGCGATCGACTGCCTGGTCGAGCACGATTCCGTGGAAGATCTTCTCGCCGAGATCCGTTCCCCCGCACTGGTTGTGCGAGGGGCAGCGGATCAGGCCTTCTCCGACGCGTCGGTCAACGAGATGGTCGCGCGACTGGGCGGTCCTACGGAGGTTCGGGTCATCGAACAGTCGTCACACGGCGCGAACCTCACCCATCCGGACCTGGTGAACCCGATCCTCACGCGGTGGCTGTCTCAGCTGCCCGCGGGAACACCGACCCACACGTAAGTCTGATCGTCCGGGAATCGTGAGTAGTACCCGCTGTCGAGGGCGATCACCTTCCTGGTCCTGTAGTCGCGGATCTTCATGGTCTGTTCCGGCCCGCGCGCGCTCAGCGGGTCGTTCCAGAGCCGTCGGAAGTCGAAGGACTCCTCGAGCCGTCGGAGGAGTTCGTCGAAGGCGCCGCGGTCACCGCTCCTGGTGGCCGCGCGCCGCAACCACCACACCGTGGAGTTTGCGCGGACCTCCCATTCCTCGTGCACGAGCCGTGCCCGCGAGTCCCGGAACAGCCACTCCGCGAAGCTGGCGTGATCCCCGATCCCGGGAAAACTGCTCTGGTAGAGACTGTTCGAGTCGATCACGTTCAGATGCGCGTCGACGATCGACCACAGGACGTCGTCGTGGTCGCGGCGGAACAGGTTGATCAGGGGATTCGTGCCCGCCGCAGTGATGGGTGCGCTGTTCAGCGCGCGTGGTGGGGTGCGATCGGCCAGCATGTACAGGGTGTGCGTGTCCGAGCTGTCGAGTGCCAACGCCTCGGCCATCCGATTGAGGACGGACTCACCGGGCTGCGGTGCCCGCCCCTGCTCGATCTTCGTGACGTAGCTGGCGCTCACGTGCGCGGCCTCGGCCAGCTGCTTCTGAGTAAGGCCACGCTGCGAACGGTGCGACTTGATGAACCGCGCCAATGGATTCCCGACCACGCCAGACCACTTCCCCTTGTGACACTCCGAGTGCCACAAGGATGCCTGGTAGCACTGCGCAGTGCTACATCAGGGGGGAGTGGCACTGCGACTGTGTCAGGGGGTCGGAGATGACAGTAATCCTTGTCACGGAAAAGGCCTGTTCAGGGGCGACACGACGCCATGCCGTGTGGTTGGCTGACACCCGTCACACCGCAGGAGGGAACAGCACGATGGCGACTGTCCGCAGTAGTCAGCCAATCGACTGAGCCCATTGCGAAGTAACTGGTCACCCCAACGTCGACTGGGGTGTCCACCGATGAAGTCCGGGCGCATCGATACCTCGGTCAGCGCCAACGCCGAATTCGGATCGGCTGATGTCGAAACAATAAGTATGGCAACGAAACTGATCGTGGGCTCGTAGCTTCCCTGTTCCTGCTCATCGCAGATCGATACATCTGCGGACATGCACGGGAACAAGGCCGCTCAGGACATACCCGCCAGACCTGTTGCGGCCTGACCTGCGACCACCGGATCGGCATCTGTAGGGGGGATGCCGACCCGGTGGTCGCAGCGCTTCGATACAAGCTGGAGATTGGCCGGCTGAGCGAATGAATTCCTGCTGCAACCCAAGTCATGCAGAACACCGCGCTGAGCAAGGGTCGGGATATGGCACCGGAAGGTTGGCTGCTCGGAGGTCAGTTGATCGGTTCGGGACAGTAACCGGTAGTGGCGCCGATGGAGTTGATTTCGGCGTTCGACCGGGGATCACCCGTGTAGTCGATCCGGTTCGTGCAACGGTACGACGTGTCGAAATCGTCCTTCGGTTCCACCTGCGGAAGCGGCGTGTAGGTGGACTCCTGCTCGGGGTAGGGCGCGTTGCGATTGGCCTCCACCTCGGCGGACAGCGCCGCGTCGTGTTGCGCTTGGCAGTAGTCCGAGTACCCGGTGACCGACCCGTCGGACCAGTACGTCTCGATCGGTCCCATCCCCATCTGGCAGCCGGTGATGACTGGGGCCGGCTCTGTCGCCACCGGAGTCGGGGGCTGTTGCACCGTGATCTCGACCGGTTCGGGCACCGCGGTCGGCGATGGCGACTCAGCTACGCGCGCCTGCGTGGGAGCACTCGTCGGCGCAGACGAACTCGTCGTAACCGGCGAGGGCGGGCCATCCTCCCCGGCATCGGTTGCGCAGCCGATGAGTCCTGTACCCACCAACGCGACCAGCAGGGCTCGCCAACCGTTCATGTCCTGAATACCGCGATCGTCGCGGGTGTCGTTACGCCGAGAAGCTCCGCGACCGCACCGCGTATGGCCCGGTCGACGGACCGTCTTCGCCGGAAAGCCGCCCTACTTCTCGAGGCCACGCTCGCGGTACAGGCGATCGAGTGTCATGTCCGCGTCACATCGAAAGGTTGGCGGATCTTCGGACGTCAGGGGGCGGTCCATGAGGACCGCCCCCTGACCTGTTGGCGGAAGCGGAGGGATTTGAACTCTGCCGAGCCCTGCTGGTCAGAGCCGGAAACCGGGCGTTACCTGCGGTGACAGCTCACTCGGGATAGCGCCAGATCACCCCGCTTTGCGGGCAAGTGTGGGCAAAATGTGGGCACGCCTCGGTGATCCACCCAGCGGCTATGGGCACGCTCCACCAGTGACTGGACATGTGGCCGGGTCGTAGTCCGACGTCAGCCTGCTCTTGATGAATGGGCCAGTCGGCCCAAAGTTCGGGTCCAGCCACCGTGCAACCACAAGGACCGACACCGCGGAAGCGCCAGCCGCCCTAACGCAGAGCGCAGCGGACTGCGCGCGCGACCCCGTCGTCCATACGTCGTCGATCAGCAAGACATGCTTGCCGACGACGTCGCTGCCTGGGGCAAGCTCGAACTGTGACGCGCTGACCACTCGCTGCGAGGTCGCCCGGTCGGACTTCACCAACGCAGGAAGCTCTCCTACCGCCTGCATCGTGCGCGCAAGCTGCTCAAGTGGATGCACTCCTGCCCGCCCGCTGAGCGACGGGATCGTCATCCGCACGTTGACCGGCCGACCAACTGATTCGGCGATACATCGCTCGTGACAGACGATCCCAAGGACGATGATCCTGCTAATGGTCTGCTGCAGACGCAACCGAGTAGCCGGTGAAACGTCGTCCTTATAGTGCCGCAGAAGGTAGCCCGATTGCTGCCCGCCAACCGCGTACGTCAACGGGACGACAACATCCGCTAGACGCCCACTGGAGAGACCGCTCGCCGCGGAGTGGCACCGAAAGCACCGCACGTACGGCTGCTCAACCGGCGTCCTACAGACCTCACAAGTCACACCAGAGACGCGCACCACGTTTCGTAGATAGCCGCCCGCGCTGGCAACGAGCTCACGGCTTACCTCTTCCACCAAGCTCAATGGTCCACGAGGTCGGGAAGGACGTTCGACCAGTCGTCTACACCGGCGGCAGTCTGAGTCAGCTGATCGACCAGATCCATCAACTCTGCCGTCGAGTTCGCGAGGTAAACACCCGGACGCGTCAGAAGGTCACGTGCCCATGTCGTTGCACCAACAACCATGTCCGTAAGAATGACGGGCCGCCCGTGTTCAACCGCCAGGCGAGCCTGGATACGTGCCCCGCTGTGTTCACCGGCCTCTACGACGATCGATGCTCGGCCGAGACCAGACATCGTCGCGTTTCGCATCGGGAAGCTGTGCTTCTGGGGCGGGGCGTCTGGCCAAAACTGCGATACGACCGCTCCGCGCTTCGCTACCTCCGCCTGAAGAGTCCGGTTTCCGGCCGGATACGAGCGGTTGATCCCCGTCCCAATTACACCGATCGGCCGCCCACCCGCCTTCAACGTCGCCGTGTGCGCGGCTGCGTCGATCCCTTCAGCGAGACCCGATAGGACAGCAATCCCTCGATCGACAAGCCCCTCAGCGATTCGCGCTGCCACAGCACGACCCCGGTCACTAGCGCGGCGGGAGCCAACCACGGACACCGCAACCTCGTCGTCGCGCAGCTGACCACGGACAAACACGATCGGCGGCACCTGATGGATCTCACGCAGCCGAGAGGGATACCCCCCGTCGAGCACTGTCAGAAGCTTGAAGTCCTCACTCCGCCAGGCCTCCAGGCTCTCCCACGCGCGGGCGAGGTGTCCATCGAGGTCATTTACTCCTTCAAGCGTCGGAGGGAAGCACTCGTCCCAGAGCGCAGTGGCCGAGCCTCTCAGTGCAACTTCGGATGCGATCGCCGACCAGCTCATCTTGCGTGGCCGAGCGTGCAGCAGCGCAATGAGCACTGCTGCCTCCGCCTCGTTGACGCACTCCATAGGTCGAAGTGTAGGTTGCCCGCATCGCGATCGCGCCATCCTTACCCCTCGATTTCGCTCTGTCCCCAAGTCTTTACCGAGCGCTACTCGCCCAATCAGTGTTCGAACATACGTTCCCATTTTATCGTAAACCGCACCTTCGAGCCAGCGCAGCGCGTTCGTCCTCGGAGCCCAGTCTCAGAAACGATGGGTTGTTGAGACACCTCAACCGGGAACGGCAGCCTCACCCCGCCGCGGGTTGACCAACTCGACAACCGTCTTGAAAACCTGTCTCAAAACCAGTATTCTCATAACCCCGAGCTTGACGGGATTATGAGACGGAGGCGGTCATGGCAGTGATCGGGTACGCGCGAGTAAGCACGACGGACCAGAACCCTGAACTCCAGCAGGCGGCGCTGCATGAGGCCGGCGCGGAGCGCATTTTCACCGACCACGGTGTCAGCGGCTCGACCTCCACGCGGCCCGAACTCGACCAGTGCCTCAACCACCTCCGCGAGGGTGACGTCCTGACCGTGTGGAAGCTGGATCGCCTCGGCCGCAATACCCGACACGTCCTGGACGTTGTAGAGCAGCTGCGCGCCCGCGGCATCGGGTTCCGCAGCCTCACTGAGGGGCTCACGACCGAGGGCGCGATGGGCCGGGCAATGCTGACGATCATGGCGGCATTCGCGCAGCTGGAGCGCGACACGATGATCGAACGCACCCAAGCCGGCCTGGCTGCGGCCGCAGCGAACGGTCGGCGGGGCGGGCGTCCCCGCAAGGTCAACGATGCGGATGCCACCAAGGCCGTCCAGCTGCGGGATCAGGGACTCTCGGTTCCGGACATTGCCCGAGTCCTGGGTGTCTCTCGCGCAACCGCGTACCGCTATCTGTCCGCGCCCACCGCAAGCTCGTCGTAGCGCGCTTTGGTGCTGCCCGTGGCGGATCCAAGTAGTCACCAGCCACGATCAAGGCCGTCGTTGCCAGCAACAACCGGGCCTCTATCCATGAGAGCTCGACTTTGAGCCCGTAGCGGATTCGCTCGCCCCGCGGGCAGCTGTTCGGCAGGTTCGTCTGTCCCCCTATCCCGATCGTTCGGGCTGCCGTATCGACTCACGCCACACGACCAGCCAGGAGGCCTGCATGACCATCGAACCTCGACAGAGCACCGCGTGGGAGCCGGGTGAGCAAGAGGCAGCGCGTCGCGCTATCCGTATGTGGCAGCAGGTCGAGACTGGAAAAGGTGGGGTCGCACCCGCAGATCTCGTAACCCTCCGCGGCGATTACCCGCAGCTTGACGATGCGGTGAGCACCGCCCGCCGGCTGCGTGCCGAGTTTCGTCACCGCCAGTTGCAGGCGTCGTCCCACGTGCTGATCGCCGCCTACCTCCACCTCGCTCACGAAGACCGCGAACTCGCTGAGAGCATCTACTCCAGCTTCGATGCGCAGGTCGGCCTCGCTGCTGCCGATGCAACTTCGGACCTCGGTTTGTACGTGCTGATCACCCGGCTGGCGGTAGCGAACTCAGGTCTCACCGTCGATGACAAGCCTCGTCCGGCCGCGCAGCCCACCGACACGCTCTTGGACTCGACTCTCGACCGAGAACCCACTGCCGACGAACGCGGACGGGATGTCGCGCCGCCCACAGTCGGACCCTGGGGCCCAGTTCTGGGCGCGCAGCTCTTGATCGAGGGGATCTTCGCCGTCGAGTCCCGCCGGCGTCGAGGACTGCTGTTGTCCCCACGCCGCGTCGTGGCGATGCCCCGGACCCTGTGCCCTCGCGCGGTGCTGGATGGCGACTGGGCCTGGGTGAAGGGGCAGGCGGTCGACCTCGTGCGACTTGTACACGCCACCGAACTCGGGATCACAGGCCATGACCTCGATGAACTCGAGCTCGCAGTCGCTCGGCGTATTCCGCTGAAGTGGGCGCGGTGGAAATCCCCGTCGGAGGCGCGACCAGCAACACTGCCGTTCAACGTCACCATCTATGCACGGGGTCGACTGCAGGCCATCATGGTCTGGTTGCCGCGAGGTGCCGGCCGTGTCGAGGCCACCAACTGGCTGATAGCGCAGGGTATCGATCGTGGCGACCTGGCCGATCAGGTGTGGGTCAACCCTGATTATCAGGCGTTTGCCACGGAACGCTCGAGATGGCCGGGTCACGCGCTCGGGCAGGTTGAGAGGTACGCCCGACGTCTACCGCTTGAAGTCGGCGGTGGAAGTGACACATTGATCACACGCCTCGCGCTCGATGGCTGGAAACGCTACGCAAGACTCCTCGGGGTGCCGGATCGCGTGATCGCCGCCGCCGCCAAGGAAGGCAACCCGCTTCCTTCGCGGGAGATAGTGGGATTGCCCGATCCCGTTGGGGAGTAGCAAGGCCTACACGCGCGGAGGAATGCGGGATCACGCCGGGTGTCCTCCAGATCCCTCGATGGTAGGTCGCTGGGCAGGACCGTGAGCCGGGAATGACCCCCACCGCCGGGGCGGCCCGCGCCTACACCTCCGCCACGCCGACCGGTCGTTCCGGCCCTCGTCCGTCAAGTGACACTCGTATTCTCCTGGCATGACGGAGTGGAGTTTGCGGGCGTGGTGAGCAAACGGGCGGCGGCGGGCAGTCGGACTCGCCTGGAGGACCTACAGCCAGGCCTGACGGTCCTCGGGCTTCTCCCGCAGGCGGTTACGGTCCTGGCCGTGCAGGCGCACGGGTCGGACGCCCTCACGCTGACCTTCCAAGGCCCTGATGGCAGTCTGGGGCAGCGGCTTCTCTACCGCACAGACGAAGCCGGCCTGTCGATTCAGTCGCCGACTGCCCGGTGGCGGTTCGACGCAGATCCGGCCGAGTTTCGCCTAGCAGCCGAGGCATTGCGGATCCGGATGGCCGGGCTGCACGACCCGATGGTGGCGGTGTCCTCTAGTGCCGTCGATCCGCTGCCGCACCAGATCCGCGCGGTGTACGGCGAACTGCTGCCCCGCACCCCGCTGCGGTTCCTGCTCGCCGACGACCCCGGTGCGGGGAAGACCATCATGGCTGGCCTATACGCGAAGGAGTTGATGCTGCGCGGCGACCTGGCGCGCATGCTGATCATCGCCCCGGGCGGCCTGGTCGAGCAGTGGCAGGACGAGCTCGCCACCAAGTTCGGGATCACCGCCGAGGTGCTGTCGAGGGAGATGATCACCGGGCTGGTCGACGGGAATCCGTTCACACGTCACCCGCTCCTTATCGCACGGATGGATCAGCTGGCCCGCAACGACGACCTGCTCGCGAGGCTCGACGAGACCGAGTGGGACCTGGTGATCGTCGACGAGGCACACCGGATGTCGGCGAACTGGTGGGCCGGGGAGCTGTCCACGACCCGGCGCTACGAGCTCGGCCAGCGGCTCGGCGCGGTCACCCGGCACCTGCTGCTGATGACCGCGACCCCCCACTCGGGCAGCGAGTCGAACTTCCAGGCGTTTATGGCCCTGCTGGACCCGGACCGGTTCGAGGGCGAGTTCCGCTCGGGCGCGCACTCGACCGACACCTCGGGGCTGATGCGCCGGATGGTCAAGGAGGAGCTGCTGACCTTCGACGGCAAGCCGCTGTTCCCTGAGCGGATCGCCGAGACCGTGCCCTACCGGCTCTCGGACGCCGAGCAGAACCTGTACGACGAGGTCACCCGCTACGTGCGGGAGGAGATGAACCGCGCCGAGCGCCTCGGCAGCGACAACCCCCGCGCCCGCACGGTCGGCTTCGCCCTCATCGTGCTGCAGCGTCGCCTCGCGTCGAGCACCCACGCGATCCTCCGGTCGCTGCAGCGCCGTAGTCAACGACTCGAAGCCAAGCGTCGCGAGATGCTCGAACCCCGCTTCTCGCGCGTCGAGGACGACCTCGCGGCGCTGACCTCGTGGGACCGGCTCGGCGATCCCGACGAGCTCGACGCCGAGGAGACCGAGGCGCTCGAAGAGTCCGTGGTCGACGCGGCGACGGCCGCACAGACCATCGCCGAACTCGACATCGAGATCGCCCAGCTAGGCGAGCTGGTCACCCTCGCCCGCGATGTGCGGGACAGCGGCGAGGACCGCAAGTGGAGCGAGCTGCGGACCCTGCTGCTCGACCACGCCCTGCTGGCCACGGCCGACGGGGCACCGCGCAAACTGATCATCTTCACCGAGCACAAGGACACCCTCAACTACCTGACCGCGCAGATCCGCAATGTGCTCGGCCGCGAGGACGCGGTCGTCACGATCCACGGGGGCACCCGCCGCGACGACCGCCGCTCCATCCGCGAGGACTTCACCCACAACCCCGACGTGCGGGTCCTCGTCGCGACAGACGCGGCCGGTGAGGGCCTGAACTTGCAGTCCGCCCACCTGATGATCAACTACGACCTGCCGTGGAACCCGAACCGGATCGAGCAGCGGTTCGGCCGGATCCACCGCATCGGACAGCGTCACACCTGCCGGCTGTGGAACCTGGTCGCCGAGGACACCCGCGAGGGGCAGGTGTTCACCCGGCTGCTGCAGAAGATGGAGACGCAGCGCCGCGCCTACGGCGGGCGACTGTTCGACGTGCTCGGCGAGGCGTTCAAGGACCAGCCTCTGCGCAAGCTGCTGATGGACGCCATCCGCTACGGCGACGATCCGGCCCGCTTGCAGGAGCTGAACCGCATCGTGGACGCCGAGGTCGCCAAGGGTCTCGACGACCTGCTCACCGAGCGTGCGCTGGCGAAGGAGTCCCTGACTCCGCGCCAGCTCGACCTGCTGCGCCGCCAGATGGACGAGGCCCGCGCCCGCCGGCTGCAGCCCTACTACGTCGAGCTGTTCTTCCGGGACGCGTTCAAACGCGTCGGCGGGCGGATGGCCCGCCGGGAGAAGGGCCGCTACGAGATCGCCAACGTGCCCGCACCCGTCCGGCAGCGGCAACGCCCCGGCGCGGCCGTGCCGATCGCCACCCGCTACGAGCGGGTCACCTTCGACCCCGAACACGTCGACGCCGACGACGCCCGCCGCGCCGAGCTGCTCGCGCCCGGGCATCCGCTGCTCGACACCGTCCTCGACGCCACTATCGAGGCCCACCGGTCGGCGCTGGAGGCCGGGACGCTGCTGTTCGACCCGACCGACCCAAGCACCGAGCCGCGCCTGATCGTCGCACTGACCGGCGAGGTCCTCGACGGCACCGGACAGGTGGTGTCGAAGCGCTTCGAGTTCATCACCCTCACCCCCGCCGGCGGGGCGGCAGTCTCCG
Source organism: Rhodococcus sp. RD6.2 (assembly GCF_001040705.1). GTDB lineage: Bacteria > Actinomycetota > Actinomycetes > Mycobacteriales > Mycobacteriaceae > Rhodococcus_G. The sequence continues at coordinate 117,511 of NZ_CVQP01000012.1, read as the reverse complement.
GTCCCGCCCCCTACCTGGATCTGCAGCCGCTGCCCGACGACATGCGCCTGTTCGCCGACCCCGTCCTCTCCGGGGAGTGGTTGACCGCCGGCGTCGAGCATCTGGCCACGTCGTGGGCGATCACCCACGCCCAACCTGAGCACCTGCAGCAGGTGAGGGAGCGGCTGTTGCCGCTGATCGTCAAGACCCGCACCGCAGTCACCCAGCGCCTCAAGCAGCAGATCAACTACCTGTACTCGGAGGCGACCCGACTGCGCGACAGCCCCGGCATCGGCAAACCGGGACGCCCTCGAAAACAGCGGCAAAGCCCCGACCGGCTCGAAGCCCGCGCCCGCGACCTCGAAGCGCGGCTCGATCACCGTATCGCCAGCCTGGACGCCGAGGCGCAGCTGGCGGCGAGCCCACCGACGGTAATCGGTGCAGCGCTGGTCATTCCCGCCGGGCTCGTTCCCGGCGAGATCGCCGGCCACGCGCGCGAGACCGCCCGGGTGGAACGCCGCGCCGTCGATATGGTCCTCGAAGCCGAGCGCGTGCTCGGGCGCGAGCCGATGGAGATGCCGCACAACAACCCCGGCTACGACATCCGCTCCACCACACCGGACGGGCGGTCGGTGTTCATCGAGGTCAAGGGCCGCATCACCGGAGCCGACGACGTGACCATCACGCTCAACGAGGTGCTGCTCGGGAAGAACGTCCCCGCCGCCCACCGACTCGCCCTCGTCGAGGTCAGCCCGAACGGCCCCGAACACGACCAGCTGCGGTACCTCGCCGAGCACTTCCGCAGCATCGACCTGGGCGACCTTGCCGCCACCGACGTGCGCCTGCACTGGTCGAAAACCTGGGCCAAGGGAACCGACCCCTGCTGACCTGCAAACCCGTGCGACGATGCGTCGGGTACGCCCAGGCCACGTTGTTACCGTTCATCCAACCCATCACACCTATAGCTGACCTTTGGAGACCACCGATGACCCGCCCGAGCCTGACCACCCGCCGCCGCGCGGCCACCACCGCCGAATCGGGCGGGTACCGGGCATGAGCACGCCGAAACGCAAACTGATCGAGGTCGGTATTCCGCTCAAGGTCATCAACGAGGAGTCCGCGCGCGAGAAGTCGATCCGCCACGGTCACCCCTCGACGCTGCACCTGTGGTGGGCGCGACGGCCGCTCGCCGCAGCCCGTGCGGTCTTGTTCGCGCAGCTGGTCGACGACCCCTCCTCGCACCCGGACAAGTTCCCCACAGACGAGGCGGTCACCGCCGAACGCGCCCGCCTCCACAAGCTGATCGAGAAGCTAGTGGTGTGGGAGAACTCCAACGACGAGAAGCTCCTCGCTCAGGCGCACCACGAGATCATGGCGTCGACCGGCGGGAACCCGCCGCCGATCCTCGACCCCTTCGCCGGTGGCGGCACCATCCCCCTTGAAGCCCAACGCCTCGGACTGGAGGCCCACGCGTCGGACCTCAACCCGGTCGCGGTGCTGATCAACAAGGCGCTCATCGAGATCCCACCGAAGTTCGCCGGGCGGCCACCCGTGTCTCCCGAGGTCGGCAAGAGCCAGCTCGCGCACCCGTGGCCGCGGGCCACCGGTCTCGCGGAGGACGTGCGCCGGTACGGGCAGTGGATTCGTGACGAGGCCGAGAAGCGGATCGGGCACGTCTACCCGAGGGCAACCCTCGCCGACGGCTCTCAGGCCACGGTGATCGCGTGGATCTGGGCCCGCACTGCCACATGCCCGAACCCCGCCTGCGGCATCGCCATGCCGCTCGTCCGATCGAGGTGGCTCAGCAAGAAGAAAGGCAAAGAGGCCTACGTCGTCCCGACCGTCACCGATCGCACGGTCCAGTTCACGATCGGACACGACCCCAAGTCCGCACCGACCGAGGACACCGACGGCACCGTGGGTCGCACCGGTGCTACCTGCATCGGGTGTGGCGCTGCCGTCGAGTTGAAGTACATCCGTGCCGAAGGTCGTGCCGCACGGATGGGCAGCCAGCTGATGGCCACAGTGGCCGAAGGTAACCGCACTCGCATCTACCTCGCACCTACACCCGAGCACGAAGCCGCCGCCAAGGTCGGGCGGCCCGCTACTGTTCCGGATGGTGAGATACCCCCGCAAGCGCCGAGCTTCCGGGTCCAGGCGTACGGGTTCAAGGAGTACTCCGACCTATTTACGGCGCGGCAGCTTACCGCGCTCACCACCTTCAGTGACCTTGTCGCCGAAGCCCGCGAGAAGGTACTCGCCGACGCACTCGACGCGGGCATACCCGAAGGCGACCGCCTCGAAGCGGGTGGCACAGGAGCCGCCAGCTACGCGGATGCAGTCGCCACGTACCTCGGAACGGCGTCGAGCACAGTCGCTGACGATATGTCGACTATCGTCACGTGGCGATCGTCGCACGGCACTGGAGCCACCCGAGCGACCTTCGCCCGCCAGGCGCTTCCCATGACTTGGGACTACGCAGAGGTAAACCCATTCAGTGGATCCTCTGGCGACTTCTCGAACACGATCCCAGGGACTGCGGCTGTCTTGGACCGCCTCGGCAGTGACAAGAAGGGATCCGCGCTCCAGCGTGATGCGATAGAGAGTCCTCGCCACGGAGCCTTGATTTCGACAGATCCGCCGTACTACGACAACATCGGCTATTCCGACCTGTCGGACTACTTCTATGTGTGGCTCCGTCGTTCCCTTCGCTCCATCCATCCGAACCTGCTCAGCACCATGTTGGTGCCCAAAGCTGAAGAACTGGTTGCCAACCCATACCGCCACGGCGGCAAGGACGGCGCACACAAGTTCTTCGAGGAGGGCTTCGGGGAGGTGTTCCGGCGCGCGCGTGAATCCGCCCTGCCCGACTACCCGATCACCGTGTACTACGCCTTCAAGCAGTCCGAGACCACCGAGGGTGGCGAGGCATCCACAGGTTGGGAGACCCTCCTCGAAGGCATGATCCGCTCCGGATGGTCGGTGACCGCGACGTGGCCGCTTCGTAGCGAGCGGGGCGGTCGGATGATCAGCGTCGGCACCAACGCCCTTGCGTCGTCCATCCTGCTGGCATTGCGCCCGCGCCAAGAAGATGCCACGCGCACAGATCGTCGCCGGTTCATCGCTACCCTGAAGGCGGAACTCCCGACGGCGCTCAAGGAGCTACAGCAGGGCGCGATCGCGCCGGTGGACATGCCGCAGGCGGCCATCGGTCCGGGTATGGCGGTCTTCTCCCGCTACTCGGCCGTACTGGAGGACGACGGTTCGAAGATGCGGGTCCGTGCCGCGCTGGCGCGGATCAACGAGGTCCTCGACGAGGTGCTCGCCGAGCAGGAGGGCGACTTCGACCCGGACACCCGCTTCGCGATCGCCTGGTTCCGGCAATACGGGTTCGACCCCGGCGCATACGGGGACGCGGACAACATCGCCCGAGCCCGCAACGCCTCGATTGACCACCTCGACCACGCCGGGATCCTCACCAGCCGGGCGGGCAAGGTGACGTTGCTTGCCCCGGACAAGCTCGACGAGACCTACGACCCGGCTACCGATCCGTCAATCAGCGTGTGGGAGGTCGTGATGCACCTGACCCGCGCCCTCTCCACCCACGGCATCCCGGCTGCTTCCGCGATGCTCGGCCGGGTGCCCGCCTCGATCGAGCGGGACCTGTGCAAGGAACTCGCGTTCCTGCTGTTCTCGATTGCCGAGGACCGCAAGCTCACCAAGATCGCCGTCGAGTTCAACGCGCTCGGCACCGCGTGGAACGAGATCGCCGCAGCCGCGCCCGCGGCCGCCGCGCAGCCGTCCCAGGCGACGTTCGACTACGAGGAGCAATAGGAATGGCGAAGATCAGCAACCGCGACCGGGTCCGCCGCGCACTGGAACTGCTCGGCGAGTCACTAGACCCGTTCATCGCCGCGGCGACCAGCGACAAGGTGCCCGCAGACAAGCACTGGACGATGCTGCTCGCCGCCAAGGATGCCGGTAAGGGTGCCGCCGCGACGAAGAAGTACAACCCGGTCGACCCGCAGAATGGGCTGCGGATGCTCACCGAGAACATTACCGGCAAGGCCATCGCCGGCTGGTTCCCGTTCAACGAGAAGCTGTCCCGGGCCGAGCAGTCCCTGGCAAGCGAACTGCGGGACGTGCGCGACCGCGAGGCCCACCACGAGCCGTTTTCCGCCGACGACGCCTACCGGGCCCTCGACACCGCCGAGCGGATGCTGCGGGCGATCGGGGCACCGGACGCCGCCGACGAGGTCAAACGTTCCCGCGTCGACCTTCGGCGGGTCTCCTCCGAACAGGAGGACCGCAAGGTGGTCAAGGCAGCCGGGGCGGCCGAGGTCGGCTCCGCGGGGCTGCTGCCGTGGCGGGAGGTGCTGCGCCCCCACGACGATGTCGCCAAGGGCAACTTCCGCGCTGCCGAGTTCGCCGCTGACCTGGCCATGGTCGCGCGCGGCGAGGGCGACCCCGAGTACACCGACCCAGTCGAGTTCTTCCGCCGCACCTTCCTCACCGGCGGGTTGCAAGACCTGATCACCCGTGCGGTAAAGCGCATCTCCGGGGACAAGAACGCGTCCCCTGTGATCAACCTGCAGACCAACTTCGGAGGCGGCAAGACGCACAGCATGCTCGCGCTGTGGCACCTGGCGTCCGGTCGTCCGGTCACCGACTATCCGCAGGAACTGCAAGACCTGCTCGGTCCGATCCACTTCGACCGGAAGATCGGCAGGGTCGCCCTCGTCGGCAACCACCTTCAAGCCTCCGGGATGAAGCCCAAGCCGGACGGGACGAGGGTCAACACGCTGTGGGGCGAACTGGCCTGGCAGCTCGGCGGACGTGAGGCCTACGAGATCGTCGCCGACTCCGACCGCACCTCTACGAACCCGGGCGACAGCCTGCGCGAGCTGTTCGCCGCCTACGCCCCCGCGGTCATCCTGGTCGACGAGTGGGTTTCCTACGCCCGCCAGCTCTACGGTCAGGACGATCTCGCGGGCGGCAGCTTTGACACCCAGTTCACCTTCGCCCAGACCCTCACCGAGGCGGCGAAAGCGGTGCCCGGCGTTCTGGTGGTGATCTCGATTCCCGCCTCGGCTCGCGACGACGACGGGCACAGCGAGGTCAGCGAGGAGGAGGTCGGCGGCGAGAACGGCCGTGAGGCGCTGCGCAGGCTACAGAACGTCGTGCGCCGGGTAGCCGACCAGTGGAAGGCCGCCAACCCGGAGGAGTCGTTCGAGATCGTCCGACGACGGCTGTTCACCGCCCCGGACGGGCAGGCGCTCGCGCAGATCGGTGCAACCGCGCAGTCGGTGGTCAAGTTCTACCGGGACCACCACGGCGAATTTCCCAGCGAGGCCATCGACAACGACTACCTGGACCGGATCCGCGCCACCTACCCGGTGCATCCCGAGCTGTTCGACCGGCTCTACCAGGACTGGTCGACGCTGGAACGGTTCCAACGCACCCGCGGTGTGCTGCGGCTGATGAACACCATCGTCGGCACTCTGTGGCGTGCCGGGGACACCGCGCCGCTGATCATGCCCGGCTCGGTGCCGCTGCGGGAACCGGAGGTGATGACGGAGATCACCCAGTACCTCGAAGACCAGTGGAAGGTGATCATCGACGCCGACGTCGACGGAGCCCACTCCGCGCCCGCCCAGGTCGACCATGCCAGCCCGGACCTGCTCGGCAAACGGTTCATCACCCAACGCCTCGCGCGGACGGTGTTCATGGGCGCGACCCCCACCCTCCACGGCTCCCATAAGGGCATCGACAAGGCTCGGGTGTTCCTCGGCACCGCGCTGCCCGGGGATGTGCCCGGCAACTTCCACTCGGCGCTGAACCAGCTCGCCGACCGGGCCACCTACTTTTACGGCTCCGGTACGCAGTTCTGGTTCGACACCCAGGCCAACACCACCCGCACCGCCCGCGACCACGCCGAACGGCTGCACCCCGAGGATGTGTGGGCCGAGATCGTCCGGCGGCTGCAGAACCACCGCAGCCCCACCGGCAGCGGGTTCGCCGCAGTGCACATCGCCCCGGACTCCTCGTCCGACGTGCCCGACGGTCAGGAGGCGCGGCTGGTGATCGTGCCGCCGTCGCACGTCTACGACCGCCGTCAGGGCCCGGAGTCGCCGGCATACACGTGGTCGACAGGTGTCCTCGACCGGCGCGGAAGCGGGGCCCGCACGCACCGGAACATGCTCGTGTTCCTGGCCGCAGACTCGGCGCGCTACGAGGAGCTGCAGGCGTCGATCCGCGACTACCTTGCCTGGAAGTACGTGCGCGACAACGCCGACGGCATGCTCGATCTGACCGCCCAGCAGAAGAAGCAGGCCGAGGATCGGCTGAAGCGGGCCGATGCCACCGCCCGAGATCGACTGCTCGGCGCGTACCACTGGGCGCTGGTACCCACCCAGCCGGACCCGACCCGTCCGCTGCACCTGGACGCGATCAAGACCGAAGGCGGCACCGACAACCTGGCCGATCGGACCGCAAAGCGGCTCGTGGACAAGTCCGAGTTGGTGCTGAAGCGCGCGTCGGGGGGCATTCGCCTCGACCTCGACACCACGTTGTACACGGTGTTCGAGCGGGACGGCCACATCAGCCTCGGCGCGCTGTGGGACTACTACACCACCTACCCGTACCTCGCTCGGCTGCGGGACCGCGGCGTCCTCGAAGACGGCGTGCTCTCCACGCTGGACACTCCGATCGACTGGGAGCGTCAGGGCTTCGCCCTCGCCGACGGGTGGGACGGCGAGAGGTACACGGGCCTGCTGCTGCCGACGGACAGTGCATCCAGGCCCGCGACGATCGACGCGCTGCTGCTCGTCGAGCCGGGCCGTGCGGCGAAGCAACGGGAACGCGACCTCGCCGAAGCCCAGCAGGCGCAGCAGGCCCAGCCCGGGTCCGACGGCGACACGGAGTCGCCGACCCCGGACAACCGGACCAGCACAACCGCTCCGTCCGTGTCGACTCGTGCAGTACCCGCGCAGCCGGAGCGCCGGCCGAAGACCCGCTACTTCGGCACCGCCGCACTGGACCCGGACTTCTACGCACGCGACTTCGGGCGCATCACCAGTGAGGTCATCCAGCACCTCGCCGCGGTCGACGGCGTCGAACTCGAAGTCCGACTGGAGATCACCGCCGTCGCCAGGGACGGGTTCGACGAGGCCAAGGTCCGCACGGTCTCCGAGAATGCGAACACGCTCAAGTTCGAGCAGACCGGGTTCGAGGAGCAGTAGGGCCGATCGTGTCCCCTCGGCGCGTCGGGAGCGCGTCGAGGGGACATGATGGCCGACGGCGTCAACTGGCCAGGTCAAGTGCAAGCGACTTCGCACTTCCATGTACTTAATTCGAGGGCATCCGGGCAGAAGAGGCATACGCGAACGCCCTGGTAGGACCCGTGCAGTCGACTCCAGGACCCGCAGAACAGTTCAGTGGAACTTTGCACTTCTCATGAGCCGAGCCGGGTAATTCGTACTTCTGACCAGAACCGAAACTGACCGACTACTCACATCAGTCCACGAGGTCCTATCCCAAGCTCAGGCCTGGCCTGCAACCGGTTCTGAGCAGTTCTTCACAAGTTCCCAGAACTGTTCGGGTACTGGTTCTCTGGTTCCTCGGTATAGGAACCAGAACCAGTACCGGTCATCTCTCCAGACGACTGGTTCTCTGTCTCCTGGAACTTCTTAATGGTCAGCAACTGTGCGCGCCGCGGGCCTTCCTCGACCGCCACCCTGCCGTCTTCCACCAGGACGTCGATCGCTTTCAACACCCTCGACCTGTTGCCCCCAAGGACCTTCACGATCCCGCTCTTCGTCAACCCCGGCGATTGCTCGATGGCCCGGTGGGCGCGCTCCATGAGCTCTGGCTGCCGCCCTTCGTCGCCAGGATGCTCATCCTGCACAAGCAGATCCGGTGGCTCGATGCTCACCACCGTGATCGACCCCGTCGAGTCGAGGACGACCCGCGCCGCAAGCTGGGTGCGGTCCGACTTTCGGTAGCTGCCACATTGCGCGCGTACGGCACCTGGGCGGTCCTTACCGACCCGAAGCTCGATGACGCCCTTCATCCCCCGTCCAATCGGCTTAGTCACCTCGACGATGTAGGCGGCACCGGTCAGGCCGGCCATCTTCGCTTGGCCTCCGATTGCAAAGCGGCCCCGCGATTCCCGGTCCTTGGTGACGTGGTCGACCATCACCACCGCTGCACCGGTCTTGGTCGCCAGCGGCCGTGGCAGCGCCCTCATCCAACTCGCCACGGCATCGTTGTCCTTGCTCGACGAACCTCCGAATACGCCCAGGCTATCGGTGACGCCGTCGATGACCGCGAGGTCGTACTGTCGACTCAGCATGGCGAGCCATTCCGGCCGCTCGAAATCATTGTCCGGCTTCGCTTCCGGACGCCGGTAGTCAAAGTGGTCGATGATCGCCTTCGAGTCGGCCCCCAGCATCTCCAGCCGCCGGACAACCGATGACGGGTCAGATTCGAAGTCAAGGTAGAGGACGTTCTTGCCGGACAGGATCAGCCGGGCGGCCTCGATCTGCACCAAGAGCGACTTCCCAGACTCCGACTCTCCGTGGAAGCTGTGAACCATACCGGAGTAGAGCAGGCTCTGACCGTCGGTGCGAGGGAAGAGCGTCGGCCGCAGTTGCTCGTTCGCCCCGGCCAGGATGGATCGCAGGTCTACCGGAGCCCAGGTGGAGCGGCTCTCCGCGCCTTCGGAGACATCCGCTCTACCGTGCGACGCTTCACTATCCACTTGGCTTGTCACCTCCATGTTGTGCTGATGTGCCACGAGTTCCGCCAGCTCCGCTGCGGCGAAGGGCGGGTGCGGGGCCGCATCCCCTCTCCCACTTTGGTTTCGCCATTTGTCCACCACATCTACTTCAGTCCATGCCCCGTCCACCGGCGCGTTGCGAATGAGGACATCGAAGGCGTCTTCGAGTGTCAGCCTGTTCCAGGCCGCCCTTGCCAGCTGCCCCAATCGCATAGCCGCATCTGCGGTGCACTTCTCCCAGCCGCGGCCCCGGTCATCCCTGTAGCCCTCGGGCCACGCGTGCGCAGTCTTGAGGTCATTGCAGGTGCCGTCGACGACCTTGGCGATGTAGGCATCGATCCGTCGGCAGAGACCAGGTGGCATCGCCGAGTACTCGACAGGATCCACTTCGACAGGTGTGGAAGGCGTGGCCACAACCGGATGCGGCCGCCTCCTGGCTTCAGTCCTCGCCGCCTCGACGAGCTTCGCGAACTCGTGCCCGCTGTGGTCGTCGCGAATGGCGGAACCGAGCCGCTGGAGACCCGGGCGCTGCACCCAGCTGTACGCGCGAGGTTTACCCGAGGCCTTGCTCAGCTTCACTGTGGGTGCAATGAACAGAAATCCACGGCCTCCCGAGCTCGTTCCGGCCTTGACGTCCAGGCCGGCCCGAACGCCGTCGCGGCTATGAATCCCCAACGAGGCCACGAGGAAGTGCTTGCCGCCGGACGGTGTCGATGCCTCCGCGTAGACGGCAGGCATGACACCCTCGGCGCGCAGGCGCGCCTCGCCCTGATCGTCCTTGTACAGGTCGACGTCGATCCCGTCGAGCCCATGCCCGCATACCATTGCCAGAGCGCAGCCTGGCTCGAACTCGTCGAGCTCCGCGGGGTCAGCAACGGTGTTCTGCCAGCCCCTGCGCAGAAAGTAGCCAGTCCCACCGGTGCCGCCACGCGGGTTCCAGTCAGCTCCCACGCCATCGGGCTTGCACACGAACACGGGGATCCCGGCACCGATCAGCCCGTCAGCTACGTCCAGGGCTTCACGAACCGACGCCGGCCAGTCGACAGAGTCCGGTCGAATGTCGATGCACCGCAAGCCCACTTCGCCGGCCTGCGCGGTCAGCCCCTCGCCGACCATCGACTACTCCTGAAGCAGATACCACGAGCCACGATGCGCAGCCGCGCGGCACTGAGGACACCCCGGCGCACGCCGCTACGCCCCGGCGGTGTTGGCACGGCGATCGGTGCGCACATGGACCTGCTCGTCAACCCAGGCGTGGACGTCGGTCCACCGGTAGAGCACCCTGCGCCCATCCCGAACGAACCGCGGGCCGCCTCCCTTGTAGCGCAGCTGAGCCAATCGCCCGGTCGACGTACGCATGAACTCCGCCACCTCTTCGGGCGTCGCCAGCTCGGTTTCGATATGCATCACCACAACCACCTGTTCATCTGTCTAGAAATCACGAGAGTTGATTACGAACAGATCTATATCACCGAGACGCATTGTCGGTCAACTGTCGTGATTTCCAGTAAGCTGACAGCATGCGAATCCCCATCCGCGACCTGCCTGTCGTCATCGGTGCCAATGCCAAGCGCCTACGAAAGGACGCGGATCTGACCCTCGACGCCATGGCCATCGCCGCACGCCGACGTGGACTCAAATGGAATACATCCCGGGTCGCCGACTTCGAGGCGGGCCGCGTATCACCGAACCTGGCGACCCTCACGGCGTATGCATTCGCGTTGGCAGATGCCGGCTGCGGCGACATCACGCTCTCCGACCTCGTCGAGTCGAGCACCGATATCCGCGTCAACGACGCCATGACCCTGCACCGGACGGATCTCCACGACGTGATGACCGGCGACCCGATCGCGTCCAAGCTGGGCCCCAGGGCCTTCATTGGCCCACTCAGACTCAAGACCGGCAACCAGATCCTGATAGATCTTGCCGACGATGCCGCAGAAGAGGAGGCGGAGAGGGTGGCGAGATACCTCGAACGGACCGATGCCGAGACGGTCATCTCCGTCGTTTCGGCGTCAGGCTCCACGGAGGAGCGCATACACCGGGCCCTGCGCATCTCGCCCGCTCTCCTTGCTGCGGTGTCAGCCGCACTGTGGGGACGCAGCTTCTCGGATGAGCGCGACGCCCGCGCAGGCGCAAATGCCAACGCGCAGAAGCGCGGTCAGATCACGAGACGACTGCAAGCCGAACTGAAGGGGGAACTCGACAATGGCGACGATTGAGCCGTATGAGACGAAGTCCGGCAAGCGCTACCGCGTCCGCTACCGGACCCCCGACCACAAGCAGACCGACAAGCGGGGGTTCCGCACGAAGCGCGACGCGGAGATGTTCGCGGCGACGGTCGAGGTCGAGAAGATGACCGGGTCTTACGTCGCCCCGGCTCTCGGCCGCATCACGGTCAGCGAACTCGGCGCGGACTGGCTCGAACGCAAGCAGGTCGACGTGAAGCCGTCGACCTACAACAGCCTTGAGACGGCCTGGCGGGTCCACGTACAGCCACGGTGGGGACGCACCCGCATCGCGGACGTCGACCTCGATGCCGTCGAGCGGTGGATCACGGAGCTGGTGCGCGCAGGCAAGGGTGCGACCGTCGTCATCCGCGCCTACGGCGTCCTCGCGTCGATCATGGACGGAGCCGTGAAGGCCAAGCGGTTGGCGAGTAACCCAGCCCGCGGCGTCGAGAACCTGCCACGCAAGCAGCGCAAGCAGCGGGTGTACCTCACGCACGAGCAGGTGCAGGCGCTCGCGGAGAAATCTGGCCACCACGACGTCCTGGTCTACCTCTTGGCCTACTGCGGCCTGCGGTGGGGTGAGGCGATCGCGCTACGCGTCGAGCACCTGGACCTATTGCGCCGGCGGCTGACCGTCGTCGACAACGCGGTGCAGGTGAACGGAGAGCTTCACGTCGGCACCCCAAAGTCCCACGTGCACCGGACAGTGCCCGTCCCACCGTTCCTCGTCGAGATGCTCGCTCAGCAGTGCGAGGGCCGAAGCCGGGGCGACCTGGTGTTCCCCGGCCGCGGTGGCGGGCACCTACTGCGGCCTGTGAGCTTCACCGGGTGGTTCACGAAGGCCGTCGAGCGATCGGGTGTCCCTCGGCTCACTCCACACGATCTGCGGCACACGGCGGCGTCCCTGGGGGTGTCGGCTGGCGTCAACGTAAAGGCGCTACAGCGGATCCTCGGGCACGCGAGCGCGGCCATGACTCTGGACACCTACGCGGACCTGTTCGACGACGACCTGGAGGCCGTGGGAACGGCCCTCGATGCCGCGCGGGCGCGCGCGAGTGTGGGCAAAGTGTGGGCAGAAGCGCCCGTCGGGAGCGCAGTCTGGGCATGAAAATAGCCCCTCACCTGCAATAACAGGTGAGGGGCTGCGGCGGAAGCGGAGGGATTTGAACCCCCGTTGGTGTTACCCAAGCTCGCTTTCAAGGCGAGTGCATTCGGCCGCTCTGCCACGCTTCCGTGGCGAATCCTAGCCGCCCCGGGCGAGGGGGGACCAATTCGGCGCGAGAGTCAGACCGGCGGGCGGGCGTCGAGTGCGGCGTCGACCTTGTCGAACACCGTCGCGACGGTGGCGAGTTCGGTGTCGTCGAGGAGGTCGATCAGATAGCTCCGCACACCCCGGACATGGGTCGGTGCCGCCTCCGCGAGCTTCTCCCGACCGAGCGGCGTGATCAGGGCGAGCACGCCGCGGCCGTCCTCGACGCAGGTGCTGCGTGCGACGAGCCCGTCCGCCTCCATGCGCCGCACCTGATGGGTGAGGCGGCTGCGGGACGAGAGGATCCCGTCCGCGAGCTCACTCATCCGCACCGACCCGTCCGTCGACTCGGACAGCATCACGAGGATGCGGTAGTCGGCGAGAGAGATGCCGTGCAGAGACTGCAGTTCCCGGTTGAGCACCTCCATCAGGCGCTGACTGCCCTCGATGAACCCGCGCCAAGCGCGCATCTCGGCGGTGCCGAGCCACCGCGGCGCGTCGGCGACGTGTGCGATCTCTGATTCCACCCCGCCAGTCTAGAGACCGCGACGTCCGTGAGCGCTCCGCAGAACGGTCGCGTCGAGTTCCGCGACGGAGGCGAAACCGGCGAGCCCGAGCGTCACGTCCAGGTCGGCGAGCAGCATTCGTAGCGCGTGCCGCACACCATCGGCGCCCGCCAACCCCAGCCCGTACACCCACGGCCGCCCGTACAGCACCGCATCGGCACCCAACGCGAGCGCCTTCACCACGTCGGCGCCGGTGCGGATCCCGGAGTCGAGCAGGACCGTGGCCCGCTCACCGATCGCCGCCGCGACGTCGGGCAACGCGTCCAGCGCGGCAATCGCGCCATCCACCTGCCTGCCGCCGTGGTTGCTGACCACGACCCCGGCCGCTCCCGCGTCGACGACGGCGCGAGCATCGTCCGGATGCACGATCCCCTTCACCACGATCGGCAGGTCCGTCCACTCGGCAAGGCGCGCAACGTCACCCGACCGGATCGCATGGTTGCCGAACATCGAGACCCAGGTGAGCACCGCCATCTGCATGGCCTCGAGGCTCTCCTCCGGCGGGGTCGTCAACCGGGACCGGAAGACCGGGTCGGACAGGTAGTTCGCGATGCCCTTCGCCTGTAGAAACGGCAGGTGACCGAGTTCGAGGTCGCGGGGCCGCCACCCCATCCCGGGAGTGTCGGCGGTGAGGACTATCGCCTTCGCGCCCGCGGCGGTCGCGCGGCGGACCAGCGACTCGGCGACCTCGTCGTCCGACGGCCAGTACAACTGGAACCACCAGTTCTCACCCGACACCTCCGCGACCGACTCGATCGACGTGGACGCCGCCGTCGACAACACCGATCCCACACCGAGTTCCGCCGCCGCGGCGCCGACGGCACGCTCCGCATCCGGATGGACCAGTTCCAGCACGCCGACCGGCGCCGTCAGCACCGGCGCCGCGAGGCGCGTCCCCAGCACCTCGACGCTCAGGTCTCGGGCGTCGGCGGATGCGGTGCCCCGCAACATCCGCGGCACGATCGCATGCCGGTCGAACGCCGCCAGGTTCGCGTCCGCGGTCCGTTCCGACGACGCGCTGCCCGCGACATAGCCGAACGCGGCGGGCGACAACCGCTCCCGCGCCAACTCCTCCAGTCCCGCCGCCGTCATCGGCAGTTCCGGCACCGCGCCACCGAGGCCGGCGAAGTAGATCTCGTTCTGCATGTTGCCGAAATTGGTCACGCCGCGACCGTAGCCGCTTCGCGCGCCGTTCACGGGGAGATGCCCTGCCGCGCCGGAATTGGATAGCGTCGACCCATGCATGCGATCACCGTCACGTCACCGGGTGGACCCGAAGTCCTCACGTGGACCGAGGTTCCCGACCCGACACCGGGGCCCGGCCAGGTGCTGATCGACGTCGCCGCCACCGCCGTCAACCGCGCCGACGTCCTGCAACGCCGCGGCCTCTACCCGCCCCCGCCCGGAGCCAGCGACATCCTCGGACTCGAATGTTCCGGCACGATAGCCGCACTCGGCGACGGTGTGCGGGACTGGCAGGTCGGCGACCGCGTGTGCGCACTCCTCGCGGGCGGAGGCTACGCCGAGAAGGTCGTCGTCGCGGCAAGCCAGGTGCTGCCGATCCCCGACGGCCTCGACGTGGTCGCCGCTGCCGCTCTCCCCGAGGTCGCGTGCACGGTGTGGTCGAACCTGGTGATGATCGGGGGAATGCGCAGCGGGCAACTCGTCCTCGTCCACGGCGGCGGCGGCGGGATCGGGACGCATGCCATCCAGGTCGCCGTCGCTCTCGGCGCCACCGTCGCCGTCACGGCGGGTTCCGAACACAAGCTTGGCGCGTGCCGCGACCTCGGCGCCACGATCACCGTCAACTACCGCGACGAGGACTTCGTCAACGTGGTCCGCGAGGCGGGCGGCGCCGACCTGATCCTCGACAACATGGGCGCCAAGTACCTGGGACGGAACATCGACGCCCTCGCCCCCGACGGTCAGCTGTGCGTCATCGGCATGCAGGGCGGCGCAGTCGGCGAACTCAACCTCGGCAAGCTCATCGCCAAGCGGGCCCGCGTGTTCGCCACCGGACTGCGCGGACGCCCCGAGGCCGGGCGATCCAGCAAGGCCGAGATCGTGTCCGAGGTGAAGCGGCGACTGTGGCCGCTGGTCGCGGACGGCACCGTCCGGCCCGTCGTGCACACGGAACTCCCGATCACCGAGGCGGCGCGCGGGCACGAGCTGCTCGACTCGGCGGACACCGTCGGCAAGGTGGTCCTCACCGTCGGCTGACCGCGCCCCTGTTGGTTCCCTGATGTCACATCGAGGGTCACCAAGTGACCCGATGTGACATCAAGGAACGAGCGCAGCGGTCAGCCCAGCGCGGCGACGGCCCGCACGAGCTGGTCGATCTCGTAGCGGGTGGTGTACGGCGCGAGGCCGACGGTGATCGCGCCGCCCTCCTCGTTGACGCCGAGCGAGTCGAGCAGCCTGCTGCCCCGGCCTCCGACGACGGTGCCGATGCGACGTTCCGCGAAGTGTTCGGCGGCCTTCTCCGCGCTGACGCCCGAAACAGTGAAGCTGATCGCGGGGACCCGGCTGTGCGAGGTACCGATCAGCGTCACCTGTGGGAGGCGGCGCAGCGAGGCGAGGAGCCGTTCGAAGAGCCGGTCGTGGTAGTCCTGCAGCGAGCTGATCGACGTCTCGAGGCGTTCGCGCCGGGACCCGGTGGCGGATTCGTCGAGGTTCGCGAGGTAGTCGATGGACGCGGTCAGTCCCGCGAGGAGGGCGTACTGGTGGCCGCCGATCTCGAGGCGTTCCGGTCCGAGCGCGTGCGGGTTCAGCGAGATCGACGGGATCCGGTCGATGAGCCCAGGGTCACGGAACACCAGCGCCCCGATCTGCGGGCCTCCCCAGCTGGGGCCGCTGACGGCGAGGACGTCGGCGCCGAGTTCGTGGATGTCGACGTGCGCGTAGGGGGCGGCCGCGATGGCGTCGCACACCATCAGCCCGCCCATCTCGTGGATGCGGTCCGACGCGACGCGGACATCGGGCGCGGACCCGACGATCGGCGACGCCGCCGTCAGCGCGACCAGCCGGGTCGTGGGCCCGATGAGTTCGGCGAACTGCCAGCTGGGCAGGTCGCAGGTGTCGATCTCGACCTCGGCCCAGCGCACCTGGGCGCCGTAGCGGTTGGCGACACGCAGCCAGGGTGCGACGTTCGCTTCCTCGTCGAGCCGTGACAGGACGACGCCGGTGCCGAGCCCGAGCCTGGAGCTGAGCGCCTCGGCCAGCCATGCGAGCAGTGTCGCCCGGTCCGGTCCGAGCACGACTCCGGCGGGATCACCGCCGACGAGGTCGGCGATCGCTTCGCGCGCGGCGTCGAGCGTCGCGGCGGCGCGGCGCGCACTGACATGCGGGCCGACGTGCGAGGAACCGGAGCCGCGGAAGCCCTTCGACACCGCGGTCGACACGGAATCCGGGTGCAGCATTCCGGACTGGGGATCGAGATGGATCCATCCGTCTCCCAGGGTCGGGATCAGTCCCCGTACCCGGGCGACGTCGTAAGCCATGACCGACAGCCTAAGACCTGATTTCGTAGCGATGCGATCGGGTTGGCGGATTGCACACCACGACAGCCGATCTGAGCAGCGCAGACACCGAACTCCGATCCGGTGCTTTAGCGCTTCGCCGCCGAAACGGACAAGATGGAGTCATGACGCATCCGGAGAGTGAACACGTCGTCGTGATCGGACCCGACGGTCGGCCTGTGACGTCGGAGTCGCCGGATTCCCCGCAGGACGCGACCGCGCAACCGTCGGGCAACGGCACCGACGCCCCCGACGAGGCAGGTGACGCCGCCGAGGAGCGCGAGGAAACCCTGGCGGACATGGTCGAGCAACCCGCGAAGGTCATGCGGATCGGCACCATGATCAAGCAGCTCCTCGAGGAGGTGCGGGCAGCTCCGCTCGACGACGCCAGCCGCAATCGGCTCAAGGAGATCCACAAGTCGTCGATCAAGGAACTCGAGCAGGGCCTCGCGCCCGAGCTGCGCGAGGAGCTCGAACGTCTCGCGTTGCCGTTCACCGATGACAGCGTGCCGTCGGACGCGGAGCTGCGGATCGCGCAGGCGCAGCTGGTCGGCTGGCTCGAGGGACTCTTCCACGGCATCCAGACGGCACTGTTCGCGCAGCAGATGGCGGCACGGGCGCAGCTCGAGCAGATGCGGCAGGGCGCGTTGCCGCCCGGACTCGGGGCGGCAATCCACCAGCAGGGCCAGCAGCCGCCGGGGACCGGTCAGTACCTGTAGGCGCGGTCGGTGCTCGTGGCGCAACGGTAGGGTGGACCACCGTGCCAGCCGCCGTCAGTCAATCCGGTGGGCTGACGTCGCTTGAAAGGCGCACATGACTGACCACGTGAGCATCGAGACCACCAACGCATACGTCGACTTCCCGATCTTCGACGCCAAGACGCGATCGTTGAAGAAGGCGTTCCTCGGGAAGGCCGGCGGCGCGATCGGCAGGAACGATTCCGACGTCGTGGTCGTCGAGGCGCTCAAGGACATAACCCTGTCCCTCAAGCAGGGTGACCGGGTCGGCCTCGTCGGACACAACGGCGCAGGCAAGTCCACCCTGCTGCGCCTCCTGTCGGGGATCTACGAGCCGACGCGCGGCAGCGCCCGCGTCCGAGGCCGCGTCGCGCCCGTGTTCGACCTGGGCGTCGGCATGGACCCGGAGATCTCCGGCTACGAGAACATCATCATCCGCGGCATGTTCATGGGCATGACCCGCAAGCAGATGCTGGCGAAGGTTGACGAGATCGCCGACTTCACCGAGCTCGGCGAGTACCTCAACATGCCGCTGCGCACCTACTCGACCGGCATGCGGGTGCGGGTGGCGCTCGGCGTCGTGACCAGCATCGACCCCGAGATCCTGCTGCTCGACGAGGGCATCGGCGCGGTCGACGCGGACTTCATGAAGAAGGCCCGCACCCGGCTGCAGGCTCTGGTCGAGCGGTCCGGCATCCTCGTCTTCGCCTCCCACTCCAACGAGTTTCTCGCGCAACTGTGCGATCGGGCGATGTGGATCGACCACGGCCAGATCCGGATGAGCGGCGGCATCGAGGACGTCGTGCGCGCCTACGAGGGCGACGAGGCAGGCGACCACGTCGCGCACGTCATCCAGGAGCTCGAGCGCGAGAAGTCCGCGGCGTCCGCGAACGGCACCGTGTGAGCAGGATCATCGGCGTCGTCGTCACCCACCGACGACGGGAACTGCTCGCGGAGTCACTGAAGGTCCTCACCGCCCAGACCCGCCCCCTCGACCACCTGATCGTCGTGGACAACGCGGACGAGGGCGCGGTGCGGGAGCTGGTGGAGTCCGCGGACATCCCGACCACGTACATCGGGTCGAAGCACAACCTCGGTGGTGCGGGCGGATTCGCCCTCGGCATGTTGCACGCGTTGGCGCTGGGTGCGGACTGGTTGTGGCTCGCCGACGACGACGGCCGGCCCGAGGGCCCCGAGGTGCTCGCGACGCTGCTGGCGTGCGCCGAGCGCAACGCGTTGGCCGAGGTGTCCCCGGTCGTGTGCAACATCGACGAGCCCGAGAAGCTGGCGTTTCCGCTGCGTCGCGGCCTGGAATGGCGCCGGACCCGGTCCGAGCTGGGTGAGGGCGACCTCCTGCCGGGTATCGCGTCGCTGTTCAACGGCGCCCTGTTCTCCGCGGCCGCGGTGGACGCCGTCGGCGTCCCGGATCTGCGTCTGTTCGTGCGCGGCGACGAGGTCGAGGTGCACCGCAGGCTGGTCCGTTCGGGACTGCCCTTCGGCACCTGCCTGACCACGGCGTACCTGCATCCGTGTGGCACCGACGAGTTCAAGCCGATCCTCGGCGGACGCATGCACACGCAGTACCCGGACAACGACACCAAACGGTTCTTCACCTACCGCAACCGCGGCTACCTGCTCTCGCAGCCGGGTATGCGACGGCTGCTCCCCCAGGAGTGGCTGCGGTTCGGCTGGTACTTCCTGATCACCCGCCGCGACCCCGCCGGTCTGCGGGAATGGGTGCGACTTCGCAAACTCGGCCGGGAGGAACGCTTTGAGCGGCAGTGACGTCACCGTCGAAGACGGTACGGCGACCACGGAAAACGGGCGGGTAGTGTCGTCCCCTGTGTCTGCAGCACCCACCGAATCCCTGACCTCCGCGGCTCCCGATTCCCGGACCTTCCGGCGAGCGTTCCAGGACCTGCGGGACGGGTTCGGTCATCGCGAGCTGTGGCTGCACCTGGGCTGGCAGGACATCAAGCAGCGGTACAAGCGGTCCGTGCTCGGCCCGTTCTGGATCACCATCGCCACCGGCGTCTCCGCGGTCGCGATGGGTCTGCTGTACGGCACGTTGTTCAACATGGACATCGCCTCGTTCCTGCCGTACGTCACCCTCGGCTTCATCATCTGGAACCTGATCAGCGGATCCATCCTCGAGGGCGCGGACGTGTTCATGTCCAACGAGGGCCTGATCAAACAGCTGCCGACACCGTTGAGCGTGCACGTCTACCGCCTGGTGTGGCGTCAGATGATCCTGTTCGCGCACAACATCATCATCTACGTGATCATCTTCGCGATCTTCCCGCAGCCGATCAGCTGGACGGCGATCGCGGCGATACCGGCGCTGTTCCTGATCGCGATCAACGCGATCTGGGTGTCGCTGCTGTTCGGCATCCTCTCGACGCGGTACCGCGACATCGCACCGCTGCTCGGCAGCATCGTGCAGTTGCTGTTCTTCATGACGCCGATCATCTGGACCGAGAAGACCCTCGAGGGGACGGGCAACGCGGATCGGGCCAAGATCGCCGAGATCAACCCGCTGTACCACTTCCTCGACATCGTGCGGGCACCGCTGCTCGGTGAGGATCAGCAGCTCTACCACTGGCTGATCGTGCTTGCGGTGACCGTGGTCGGCTGGGCGATCGCGCTGGTCGCGATGCGTAACTACCGCTCACGCGTCTCCTACTGGGTCTGACAGGGCTCCTACCCGGTCCGGGGCACCATCCGCACGAGTTGGCTGTGGTTGGCAGGCACGCGGTCGTCGATCACGTACCCGACGTTCGCCAATGCCCGGTACAGGTCGGAGTCCACGAAGTGGAACGGTGCGAAGTGCCACCACACGTTGGCGGGGTGCAGGTACTCGCTCGCCGTGTCCCGTTCGCCGTCCGTGACCACCCACACGATGTCGCAGTCGCGGGTCAGTGCGCGCCTCGCGACCTGATCGGCGGTGGCATCCGAGTCCCAGAGGCTGACGCGGTCGACGGCGGATTCACCGAATCCCACGTCGGTGAGGTCGTCGAACGCGCCGGGGCGGGCCTGTTCGACCGACCGCAGTGACGTCGGCTGCCACGACACCGACGGCGCGAATGCAACGCAGTCACCGGGTGCTGCGCGCTCGGCGATGTCGTCGGCGATCGTGCTGTAGTCCATGCCCCCCGGCTTTCCCCACGGCTGCCGCTGCGCGAGGTAGGCGGGTAGGGCTGTCGCTGCCAGCACCAGCAGTGCCAGCGTGATCGCGAGTCGGGACCGCAACGCGGTGACGGCGAGTGCCACGACGAGCGCGACCGCCGGTGTCGTGAAGATCAGGTATCGGCCGATGTAGATGTTGCTCGCGAACGCCGAGTAGGCGAGGAAGGTGGCGATCGGCACGAGGATCCACGGCAGGGCGAGGGCGAGCACGGCCGTCGCGGCGGCGTCGCGGCGCCAGATCAGCGCGATCGCGCCCGCGACGACGAGCACCAGGCAGCAGAGCGCGAACCACGGCGCACCGGGGAACCACTGCTCGACGAGGACGGTCTGCACCACCGTCGCGTCCAGCGGTGGAACCCACCTGATCTGCTTGGACTGCGAGATCGCGAGGACCGCGAACGGTGTGGCGAGAAGCCCCGCGGCGAGGGCCGCGACCACGAACCGCAGCCGATGCCGTGCGGGTGTCGCGGCAACGGTCACCGCGTGGGCGACGACGAGAACGGCGGTATAGAGGAACACCACCGCGGACAGCGCGATCAGCACCGCATAGAGCGCCCACCACCAGCGCTTCGTCGAGCGGAGGGCAACGACGAGTACGAGACCTGTGACGGCGCCGAGTGCCGCGACAATCGCGTAAGACCGGGCCTCGGTTCCCGCCCAGGTGACCCTCGGCAAGATCATGAAAACGGCGCCTGCAACCACGGCGAACCGGGTGCCCCCGAGGATCCGCGCCAGCTGGACGAGGGCAGAGGCCGCAACCCCGACCGCGACCGCGCTGGGCAGGCGCGCGGTGAACTCGCTGATCCCGACGACGTCGAACCAGGCGTGCATCAGCGCGTAGTACGCGCCGTGGACGGCGTCGATGCGTCCGAGCAGTTCCGTCAGCTCGGGGATCGTGCGATCGGCGGCGCCGATCGTCGCCGCCTCGTCCCACCAGAACGACGGGATCCACGCCCCGGCCAGGGCGATCAGTGACGCGAGCAGACCCGCGGCGAGCGGCAACAGCGACCGTGACGCCCGCGACCTGCGCCGATGACGCGGCACGGTCGCGGGCTCAGCGGTCTGCGTCACCCAGTCAGGCCTCGGTGCCGTAGAGGCGCGTCCAGTTCTCCCGGCTCGTGATCCGCGGCAGCGCATCCGCGTAGGTGGCCTTCATCTGCGGCGCTTCCTTGCGGAGCCGCCAGCACACCTTCGCCGCCTGCCGGGTCAGGTCGATCGCGGTCTGCTTGTCACGCCTGCGCACCCGGACCGCACCCTGCGATGCGTCCGTGACGGTGGCCTGCGAGAACAGGGACACGTGCCACCAGTTGGCATAGTGCGCGGGAATGGTGACCGGGCGTCCGTCGACCTTGCCGAGGAACTGCTGCACGGCCCGCTTCGCGAGCACCAGGCCCTCGCGGCTCTCGTCCGGCTCGAACTGCCACACGTCCATCTGGGTGTGCGGGTCGGCTTCGGCGCCGACCTCGACGGCCGGACGCGCGACGGTCTCCGGGTAGCGAGCCCGAAGTGCCCGGATCTCACCGAGCACCGCCTGGCCGCCGTCCTCGAGGAAGTCGGGTCCGGCGAGGAAGTCCTCGGCCGCCTTGATGAACGTCGCGGCCAACCCGTACTGCATCGACACGATCAGCTCACTGATCTTGCGGAAGAGGTACTTGGCGATGGTCGTGCCGTCGAAACGGCCGTAGATCGCGGACACGATCAAACCGTTGCGAATGCTGAAGTAGCGCGCCCAGTCGTCGTAGTCCTTGAGGTGGAAGTCCGCGTGCCACACGCCCGCGTTGGGCAGGGTGATCGTCGGGTGCCCGGCGAAGCGCGCGCGAATGCCGTACTCGATGTCGTCCCACTGGAAGAACAGCGGAAGCGGCAGTCCGCAGTCGGCGATGACCTCGGCGGGGAGCAGGCACGTCCACCACCCGTTCCACCCCGCGTCGAACCGTCGTTCCTGGTTCTTCTTGCCCAGGTCGACGCCCATCATCGCGCCGGGGGTGAGGGCGCCCGCGGTGATCTCGTCGAGCACCTCCCGCTCGGCGCTGACGTGCAGGATCTGCGGGTTGCTCAGCGACAGCATCTGCGCGCCGACGATCGCGGGCTTGACCGTCATGTTCGCGAACGCGTTCATCCGGAGCACGGTCTCGGGTTCGCAGAGGATGTCGTCGTCCATGAGGATGACGTTGGCGTGCGCGGATCCGGGTGCCGAGGTGATCTCGTGCATGCCGCGGGAAAATCCGCCTGCGCCACCGAGATTCGGCTGCGTCAGGTAGATCAGTTTGCTGCCGAGGCTGTCGGCGATGTCTGCGAACGCAGGCCGGGACTGGACCTGGTCGGTGCCCTGGTCGACGATGCACACCGCATCGATGTCCGCCATCGCGCCCGCGTCGCCTGCGAGAGTGCCGACGGTGACCGCGCAGTCATCGGCGCGATTGAACGTGCAGATGACGACGGCGGCGGGACGGAGGTGCTCGGGGGCGTCGACGGTCCACTGGACCTCGGTGACGGTGACGTCGCCTTCGAGGGCGTCGACCTCGAGCCACAGGGCGCCGCCGTCGACGAACCGGTCCAGCCTGCCTTCGAGCGTCAGGGTGCCCGATCCGGCGACGTCGTTTCGGACGACGAGACGCTTGCGTCCACGCGCGTCGGAGGCGCGGAGCGAGAAGGCCGCGGACCCGCTGGTCGCGTACGTCAGCTCGAGGCGAACCGACGTGACCGCGGTCCAGCGCTGCCAGAAGCTGGCCGCGAACCGGCCGAAGTAGGTGTTGGTGCTCGCGTGTGCGCCCTCGTGCAGGACGAGTTCCGCTCGAGAGGCGATCGCACCGCCCTTGACCTCGACGTACATTTTCTGCGGGACACGCGGCGACGGTGCCGCGAACAGTCCGCGCTGAGCAGTCAACCGGTCACGCGGAGCGGGCTCGGACAGTCCGTCCTTGAGAGCCTCGACATCGTGTGCCACCGTCGCATCTCCCACCGTAGATGCCTGTTCCATCGAGTACGCCCCAACCGTGTGTGCTGGCCACTTGTACCTGACCGTTCGCGGTGAACAGTACCAACCGACCGGCAGCCGACCCCTCGTCAGTGCCCGCGCCGGGATGTGGGTGATCCGTCAGTTCCAGCCGATGCCGAGGGATCCGATGGCCACGGACCCGAGGCCGGTGAGGCCGAAGCCCTCGACGAGGGAGCCGGTGTTGGCGGAACCGGTGTTGGACGAGCCCGTGTTCACGGAGCCGAGGTTGGTGGATCCGGTGTTCGCGGACCCCACGTTCCCGGACCCGGTGTTCGCGGAGCCGACGTTGCCGGACCCGGTGTTCGCGGACCCCACGTTCCCGGACCCGGTGTTCGAGGAACCGATGTTGTGGGAGCCGGTGTTGTCCGGTCCGATGTTGTAGGAGCCGGTGTTGTTCTCACCGACGTTGTTGGATCCGACGGCGCTGGCGGTGGTGGACGATCCGCCGGGGCCCGAACCGCCCGACGATCCCGTCGCGGTGAGGTCGGACGATCCGATGCCGAGTGCCGACGCTATTTCGCGGCATGGCAGCACCGTCCCCGGAGCCGCGACCTGCGTGAGAACCGCGATGTCCGCGAGCCCGACGGGCTGGCAGGCGTGGACGGCGGCGGCGGGTCTGAGTGACCCGGTGTCGCCGGAACCGGTGTCCGCTTGCGCTGCTCCGGCGCCCGCGACGGCGAGCGCCGCAAGCACCGCCCCGACGGCGGCCGTCCGGCCGGTGGTGGACCGCGTGAACGTCTTCATGGAGTGCTCCCTCTCGAGCGAACTCTCAGTGAAATCCGGTTCCCTGCGGTCGTGACGGTACCGTCACGTGTGCTGGTGTGCGCGGCGAATCGCCGTCGTGCCGAGCGGTTTACTCCGCCAACTGCTGCTTGGCGATCTCGGGGAGGTCCTCGGACGTCCCGCCGTCGTTCGATCCGTAGCCGAGTTCGACGGAACCGACGTTCCCGACCCCGGTTTCGGACGAGCCGACGTTGAACCAGCCGGTGTTGCCGTAACCGATGTTGAACCAGCCGCTGTTCGAGGAACCGAGGTTCAGGCCACCCGTGTTCTCGAATCCGCCGTTGGCGGAGCCGGTGTTGGCCCACCCGAGGTTGTTGTCACCGCTGTTGGCGAATCCGCCGTTCGCGGAACCCGTGTTGGCCCAGCCGACATTGCCGGTTCCGGTGTTGAGCGAACCCGAGTTCGCCGAGCCGGTGTTGGCCCAGCCGTCGTTGAACCAGCCGGTGTTCCCGACGCCCGTGTTGGACGAGCCGGTGTTGCCGAAGCCCTCGTTGCCGAAGCCCGCGTTGCCGGACCCGGAGTTGCCGGAACCCGTGTTGCCCCAACCGTCGTTGTCGAACCCGGTGTTGTAGGACCCGGTGTTGGAGGACCCGATGTTCGAGGAGCCGACGTTCGTCGAGCCGAGTGCGCCGTCGTTCAGTGCGTCACCGGCGCTGCCGATGCCGACGAAACCGCGGTAGGGATCGGATGCTGCCGCCGAGGCGGTGGCGGCGCCGGACGCGGACGCGGTGCCGTCGTCGCTGATGTCGCACGGGGCGAGGAGGGTGTCCCCGTCGAATTCCGAGCAGATGGTGTCGACCGGCGGTGCGGCGTGGGAGACCCCGGCGGAGCCGACGGTGCCGAGCGTCGCCGCAACGGCGACGGTGTGGAGTGCGGCACCACGACGGGCGGTGGTCCAGCGGGTGGGCGCGCGATGAGAACCGGCCATGGTGACATCCTTCCCAGGGCCCAGCGGCCGCCGGTCGATACGGTCAACAGAACACCGTGTCGACGTTGAACACCGTGCCGCAGGGACGATCAGGTCACCCGCGGGTGCAGCGTAACTGAGGGGGTCACACCCCGCACTGCCTGGGATTGAGACGATCCGGGGCTAGCCGGACCGTTCGACGCGGGCGTAGGCCGCCTCGGTTTCCGCCTTCCGTGGGCGCCACCACGCCTCGTTGTCGCGGTACCACGCGACGGTCGCCTCCAGCCCGGCGTGGAAGTCGCGGTAGCGCGGTTGCCAGCCGAGTTCGGTGCGCAGCAGCGTGGAGTCGATGGCGTATCGCAGGTCGTGTCCGGGCCGGTCGGGGACGTGGTCGAAATCGCCTGCGTCACGTCCGAATATCTCGAGCAGGGTGGCGACGACGGTCCGGTTGTCGACTTCTCCGTCGGCACCGATCAGGTACGTCTGGCCGATCCGCCCGCGGTCGAGGACGTCCCACACGGCGCGATTGTGGTCGTCGACGTGAATCCAGTCGCGCACGTTGCGTCCCGCCCCGTACAGCTTGGGTCGGTCACCGTCGAGGAGGTTGGTGATCTGACGCGGGATGAACTTCTCCACGTGCTGGTAGGGGCCGTAGTTGTTGGAGCAGTTGGAGATAGTGGCGCGGACCCCGAACGAGCGCACCCACGCCCGCACCAGCAGGTCGCTGGATGCCTTCGTCGACGAGTACGGGCTCGACGGGTTGTAGGCGGTGTCCTCGGTGAAGCGCGCGGGGTCGTCGAGTTCGAGGTCGCCGTACACCTCGTCGGTGGAGATGTGGTGGTACCGGACGTCGTGCCTGCGAACCGCGTCGAGCAGCGTGTAGGTACCGACGACATTGGTCTGCACGAACGGCCACGGATCGCCGAGCGAGTTGTCGTTGTGCGATTCGGCGGCGAAGTGCACGACGGCGTCCGCATCTGCAACGAGCCTGTCGACCAGGTCAGAATCGGTGATGTTGCCGTGGACGAATGTGATTCGGTCCGCGACGCCGTCGAGGGAGCTGCGGTTGCCGGCGTAGGTGAGGGCGTCGAGGACGGTGACCTCGACGTCGGTCCGTTCGGTGACGGTCTGGTGGACGAAGTTGGCACCGATGAACCCGGCACCGCCGGTGACGAGCAGCCTCATGTGCAGGAACAGTACCGGCCCGCGCCCGGTCACCGATGCCCGTGGATGCGGTCGTCCAGCTGGTCGAGGATCAGGTCGAGTCCACGATCGAACTCGTTTCCGTAGGCGTAGTCGGCACCGATCACCATCTCGCGCATCATCTCGGTGAGGTAGGGATAGGTGTCGGCGGGCAGGTCGATGTCGCCGACGAATGCCTCGGCGGTCTCGCCCGCATCGAACGGGAGTGTGACCTCGGTCAGCACGAACCCGTACACGTAGGCGTCGATGACGGAGAACGCCTGCGCGGCGAGGTCCACGGAGAACCCCCCTCGGCGGAGGGAGCCGAGGACGGAGTCGTGGTGCCGCAGCAGCGCCGGACCGGGACGTCGTCGTGACTCGATCAGCGGAAGTGCCCAGGGGTGGGCGGCGAGCACGGACCGCGCGGACGCCGCGCGCTGCGTCATCGCGGGGCGCCACCGCTCGGCGGGATCCGGCAACCGGATCTGGGCGAACACCCAGTCCGCGAGGCCGTCCAGCAGTTCGGTCTTGCCCGCGACGTGGTGGTAGAGCGACATCGCCTCTACGCCGAGTTCCTTACCGACTCCGCGCATGCTGACGGCGGTCAGTCCCCCTCGATCCGCGACGCGAGCGGCGGCGGCGACGATCGCGTCTCGGCTGAGTCCTGGCCGTTGCGTCATGTCGTCCTTCCACACCCCTTGCGAGACTTACACCTGTAAGCCTAGTCTTCACACCAAGACTTACAGGCGTAAGGGAGAAACCCGATGAAGGCCGCAGTAGTCGATCGATACGGTCCACCCGACGTCGTGCGAGTGGCCGACGTACCCACCCCCGAACCCGGCGCGGGAGAGGTACTCGTCCGCGTCGACAGGGCGGCGGTCACCGTTGCCGACGCTCGAATCCGGGGTGCGCGCTTCCCCCACGGCTTCGCCCCGTTCGCACGTCTGGCGTTCGGCGTCACCCGACCACGACGCACGATCCTGGGCACCACCTTCTCCGGCGTCGTCGAGCAGATCGGCCCGAAGGTCGACGCCTTCGACGTCGGCGATCGGGTGAGCGGGATGACCGGCATGCGGATGGGCGCGCACGCCGAGCGCGTCGTGGTCGCCGCCCGACGCATCGTCCCCACACCTGCGGACGTGAGCCACACGGACGCCGCAGCGGTCCTGTTCGGCGGCACGACCGCGCTGTACTTCCTCCGGGACCGGGCCCGGTTGCGTCCCGGCGCATCCGTTCTCGTCAACGGCGCATCGGGAGCCGTCGGAACGTGCGCCGTCCAACTCGCGACCCTCCTCGGCGGCCGCGTCACCGCCGTCACGAGCACCCCCAACGTCGCGCTGGCGACCCGACTCGGCGCCGACCGGGTCGTGGACTACACGACGACCGATCCGTTCGACACCACCGACCGCTACGACGTGGTGCTCGACACCGTCGGCACCGTCTCCCCCGCCCGCGGCAGACGAGTCCTCGCCGCCGACGGGCGACTCCTGCTCGTCGCGGCCGACCTGTGGACCACGGCGACGCCGCGGCGCGGCGTCCACACCGGCACCTCCGGTGAGGTGCCCGACGACTTCCGGTATCTGCTCGACCTGGTTGCGGCGGGGAAGTTGACCCCGGTCGTGGACGAACTCGGCGGCCTGGGCGACATCGCCGACGCCTACGCCCGGATAGATTCCGGGCACAAGGTGGGGAACCTCGTCATCGCTCCCGGGTCGTGAGCGCGGATGTGGCGGCCGCACGCCGGGCCGCCAGTGTGCGCCGGACGTACAGACCGACCAGGACGACGGCGACGACGATCACGACGTACTGCAGAACCGAGGAGTACCGCTCGACCTGCGACCAGTTCTCCCCGAGGAAGTACCCGGCGAGGATGAAGATCGAGTTCCAGATCCCGCTGCCGAGCACGGTGTACAGCACGAACGTGCCGAGCGGCATCCGCGAGACTCCCGCGGGGACGGAGATCGCGCTGCGCACCAGCGGCACCATCCGGCCGAAGAACACGGCCTTGGTTCCGTGCCGGGTGAACCACTCCTCCCCCTTCCGCAGGTCGTCGACGGAGATCAGTGGCAGCCGGTCGACGATGCGCGTGAGGCGGTCCATTCCCACGGCGAGACTGATCCAGTAGAGGACGAGCGCCCCCACCAGCGAGCCAGCCGTCGTCCACGCGATCGCCTCGACCAGGGTCATCGAGCCGCGGGCGGCGGCGAACCCCGCGAGCGGCAGGATCACCTCGCTGGGGATGGGCGGGAAGAGGTTCTCGATGCCGATGGCGATGCCTGCGCCCGGCCCCCCGATGGCATCCATCAGGTCCACTGCCCAGTCGGCGACGGCACCGAAGAGTCCATCGGAGGTCGTGGCGGCTGCGAGTGCGGAAGTCACCGCATCGATCGTACCGACCCTTCCCGGCCAAACGGACAATCAGGACAGTGAGTATGTCGCGACGGCACCGAGCCGGCGGCCACACCGTGGAACACTGCTCCCCATGCGCGGAATCATTCTGGCCGGCGGCACGGGGTCGCGGCTGCACCCGATCACGATCGGAGTGAGCAAACAGCTGGTCCCCGTCTACGACAAACCGATGATCTACTACCCGCTGTCCACCCTGATCCTCGCCGGCATCCGCGACATCCTCGTCGTCACCACCCCCGAGGACGCCGGACAGTTCACCCGCCTGCTCGGCGACGGCTCCCAGTTCGGCGTCTCCATCACCTACGCGACACAGGACAGGCCCGACGGCCTGGCCCAGGCGTTCGTCATCGGCGCCGACCACATCGGCAACGACACCGTCGCGCTCGTGTTGGGCGACAACATCTTCTACGGCCCCGGGATCGGCAGCAAACTCAGCCGCTTCGAATCCATCACCGGCGGAGCGGTGTTCGCGTACCAGGTGTCCGACCCGTCCGCCTACGGCGTCATCGAGTTCGATCACAACGGTCGCGCGGTGTCGCTGGAGGAGAAGCCGGCGACACCGAAGTCGCAGTTCGCCGTGCCGGGCCTGTACTTCTACGACAACGACGTCGTCGGCATCGCCCGCGACCTGCGGCCGTCTGCGCGCGGCGAATACGAGATCACCGACGTCAACCTCGCCTACCTGGACGCCGGACGCCTGCAGGTCGAGGTGCTCCCCCGCGGCACTGCGTGGCTCGACACCGGCACCTTCGACTCCCTGCTCGACGCGTCCAACTACGTGCGCACCATCGAGCAGCGACAGGGCCTCAAGATCGGTGTGCCCGAGGAGGTGGCGTGGCGCCGCGGCTTCATCGACGACGACGCGTTGCGCATGCGCGCCGAGAGCCTGGTGAAATCAGGCTACGGCGACTACCTGCTCGGACTGCTCGACCGGGGAAAGGACTGGTGACGTGGAGTTCCGCGAACTGACGATCGCAGGGGCGTGGGAGATCACCCCGCGCCGGTTCGGCGATGACCGCGGCGTGTTCCTCGAGTGGTTCAAGGACTCCGCCTTCCAGGCTGCGGTGGGCACGCCGCTGGACTTGAAGCAGGCGAACTGCTCGGTGTCGGCCGCGGGTGTGCTGCGCGGCGTCCACTTCACCGACAATCCACCCGGGCAGGCCAAGTACGTCACCTGCGTGCGTGGCGCGTTCCTCGACGTGATCGTCGACTTGCGGGTGGACTCACCGACTTTCGGGCAGTGGGACTCGGTGCTCATCGACGACGTCGACCGCCGCGCCGTCTACCTGTCCGAGGGCCTCGGACACGCGATCCTCTCTCTCGAGGACAACTCGACGGTCATGTACCTGTGCTCCATCGAGTACACGCCGAGCCTGGACCGGGACCTGCACCCCTTCGACCCCGACGTCGCGATCGACTGGCCCACCGTCGGCCGTGACGGGGCGCCACTCGAGTTCCAACTGTCCCCGAAGGACACTGCGGCACCGTCCCTGGCAGAGCTGATCCGGGCGGGAGTGCTGCCGCGGTTCTGACGGCACCGACGACGCGACACGGATACCAAACAACGCCGACAACAGGCGGTTTGGTGTGTCGTGTCCGACAATGGTCGGGTCGGGCGACCGCCCGCGTACAGGATCGATCACCTTTATGGGAGGGACGGTCATGTCCGAACCAACATCGACAAAGCAAGGCTGGGCACAAGGAACATCGATAGGCGCCGCAATCATCATGGTGACCGTCGGCATCCTGCAATTCCTCCAGGGAATCGCCGCTGTCGCCGAAGACCAGGTGTTCGTGGTGGGCATCGAGTACGTCTACCAATTCGATCTGACCAGCTGGGGCTGGATTCACATCGTCATCGGCGCAATCGTCGCGGTAGTCGGCTTCGCCCTGTTCACGGGTGCGTCGTGGGCACGACTGCTGGCCATCGTCGTCGCGTCGATCTCGATGATCGCGAACTTCCTCTGGATTCCGTACTACCCGTGGTGGTCGCTCCTGATCATCGCTCTCGATGTCGTGGTGATCTGGGCGGTGTCCACCTGGAAGCCTGCCAACGACTGACGCAGTGCCCGTTGCGGCCCACCCGGATTCGTCGGGCGGGCCGTGACGTAGCGTCGGCAGGGCCGGTCACCCGCTCCCGGTCAGTGGGACTCGGCGGGTCCGGGTCCCGATCGACGATGGTCGGGCCGAGAACGACTCCGCCACACAGCCGTTGAGTGATTCCCGGACGGCGCAGGCCTCCCTCCCGTCTGCGAAACGAGCGGACGCCGAGCACCCCTGACGTCGCGTCCTTCCGCTCAGCGGGCACATGAATTGCTCCCGGATACGCGTGTTGGAAATCTCAACCTGTGACGAGCGTCACGACCATTCCCACGCGCATTCCAGGAGTGCTCCATGAGTTCACACGGTCCAGGGACTGTCGACCGAGACCTTCGCACCTCCCCCACGGGCAGCCCCGCGGAACCTCCGTCGCAGTTGCGCAAGGTCGCTCTGTCGAGCCTTCTGGGCACGACGATCGAGTACTACGACTTCCTGCTGTACTCGACAATGGCAGCACTCGTGTTCGGGGACCTGTTCTTCCCGACCTCGAACTCCGCGGTGTCCACCATCGCCGCGTTCGGCACACTGGCCGCCGGATATCTGGCCCGCCCGATCGGCGGCGTCGTCTTCGGGCATTTCGGTGACACGCTTGGTCGTAAGTCGATGCTCGTGATCACCATGGGGATGATGGGTGTGGCGAGCCTCGCGATCGGCCTGTTGCCGACGTACGAGCAGATCGGCGTCCTCGCTCCCGTACTGCTGGTCGCCCTGCGGGTCGTGCAAGGCATCGCGGTGGGCGGTGAATGGGGCGGTGCGGCACTGATGGTGGCCGAGCACTCCGATGCCCGCCGGCGTGGGGCCTGGACCGGCATCATGCAGCTCGGATCGCCGATCGGCTTCCTGACGTCGACGCTGGCAGTGATGCTCGTCAGCCTCCTGCCGAGTGAGGCCTTCGATTCCTGGGGCTGGCGTCTGCCGTTCCTTGCGAGCGCCCTGCTGCTGGTGATCGGCCTGTACGTCCGTCTCAGTGTGGTCGAGAGCCCGGTGTTCCAGCAGGCCGCCGACGCCGCGAACGACGAGAGTCGCGCGAAACTGCCGGTGCTCGAGGTGCTTCGCCGTCCCCTCCCGCTCATCCTCGCCTGCGCCGCGGGAATCGGGCCGTTCGCACTCACCGCCCTGACGACCGCGCAGATCATCGCCTACGCCAAGTCCATCGGCTACGAGGTGCCCACGGTCATGCGCGCCCTGGTCATGATGTCGATCGTCTCCCTCGTCTGCATTCCCGGCTTCGCAGCACTGTCCGACCGGATCGGCCGCCGAACCGTCAGTCTCACCGGTGCCGTTCTCGCACTGCTGTACGCCTTCCCGCTGTACATGCTGATCAACTCGAAGTCCGCCCTGCTGTTGACCGTCGGCCTCCTCGTAGCCCAGGTGATCCAGAACCTGATGTACGCGCCGCTGGCACCGATGTTGTCGGAGATGTTCGGGACGACCGTGCGCTACTCCGGCGTCTCGCTCGGGTATCAATCGGCCAGCCTCATCGGTGCCGGATTCACTCCGCTGATCGCGAGTGCTCTCGTGGCGGCGGCGGACGGTTCGAGTGTGCCGCTGAGCCTGGTCATCGTCATCACCTCGGGAATCACGATTCTCGCGGTGTGGGCGGCATCCGAGACCCGCGGCAAGGATCTGCACGAGAGCCCGAACGAGTCACGATGAGAAGGTGATTCGCGCTCGAGAACCGAGCTCGAGAACAACGGGGGTTGCGGTGTGCCCGTCGGTCGACGGGCACACCGCGATCCCACTCAGTACCCACACTTGGAGAGTGACGATGTCGATTGCGCACGGATCGGACGAGTCGGTTCCCTCGGCGGTTGTCGACCGGGTGGCCCTCGTCGTGGGTGTGTTCCGGGACCACACCCGGTTGACCCTCACCGAAGTGTCTCGCCTGACCGGTATTCCGCGCACGAGTACGTTGAGGATGATCGAACGTCTCGTCCGGCTGGGATGGCTTCGTCGCGTGGACGGCGGATACGAATTGGGTCCGTCCCTTGCGGAGATCGGCGCCCTCGCCCTCTACCGCGCCGGCCTCGACGCCTCCGTGACCTCCCTTCTCTCCGAGTTGCACCATTCCACCGGTCACATCGTGCACATGGGCGTCCTCGACGGACGAGACGTCCTCTATCTGCACAAGGTGGGCGGGACAAGCGAACACGGGATCATGACCCGGGCCGGGTCACGAGTTCCTGCTCGATCGTCGACCATCGGGAAAGCCATCCTGTCGGCAGCAGGCGTCGCTCATCGGATTGGTGATCGCGGCGTCGCCTTCGGTTCGTGCCCGACGGGCTTCTCCTGCATCGGTGCGCGTGTCGGGCTCCTCGCGGGCGCCGAGGTGGGGATCTCGGTGACAGCGCCGTCCGGCGACATCCGGTTCGATCGACGCGACGCCGCGCCGGTCCGTATGGCGGCGGCCGCAATCGGCCAGTACCTCTCGACGGTCGCACCGCCCAGCCCTCGCTGACCTGGGCGTCGCTCTCGACAGCGACCCGAGCTGCGATTCTTCCGTTCCCCGGAAGCACGAGTTGTCCGGGAACTCCGACACTGCCACTGTCCGCAGCATGACCTCGACCCTCACATCGACCGTCGCCGAACAACTCATGGCGATCGAGCAGATCAAACGCACGTTCGCGGCCCGCCTCCGCTGCATGGACGAGAAGCAGTGGGAGGTCTACCCGACCCTGCACACCGAGGACGTGGTGTCCGAGACGTGGGGCGGGTTGCCTAGTGACAAGCAGCCGCAGTCGGACGGCACCTCGAATCGTGTTGTCGGGAGGGAGAACCTGACTCGGGCCATCAGTGCCATGCTGGGCGGCCCGACGACGGTGACCACCGTCCACCACGGCCACACACCCGAGATCGAACTGACCTCCGACACGACGGCCAGCGGAATCTGGGCGATGGAGGACAAGCTGTGGTGGACCAACGGCGACAGGGAGGAGCACCTCCACGGTTACGGTCACTACCACGAGGAGTACCGGCTCGAGAACGACCGGTGGCTCATCTCCTACCGACGGTTGACGCGGCTGCGCGAAGACGCCACCCCGGGCTTCTTCGACTTTCTCGAGCCGCTGTGAATCCGCTCTTCGCCCCGCTGTCGATCGGTTCGCTCGATCTCCCCAACCGGCTGGTCATGTCACCCATGACGCGTGAGCACTCGCCCGGCGGCGTCCCCGGCGACGACGTTGCCGCGTACTACCGCCGACGCGCCGAGGGTGGCACCGGCCTGCTGATCACGGAGGGGGTTGCGATCGATCACCCGACGGCGGTCGACAGCCCCGCCGTTCCGCGGATGACCGGCGACGCCGCCCTCGCAGCCTGGCGCCGCGTCGTCACAGGAGTGCACGCCGCGGGCGGACGAATCATCCCGCAGTTGTGGCATGTCGGCCCACTCTGGGGCGCCATGGGTGATGTCGATCCGAACCTGAAACCCATGCGGCCGTCGGGAGTGTGGGGACGCGTCGGACGGACCGTGTATCCGACCGACTACATCGAACGGGCGGCGGCGCCCACCGCCCCGATGACCGAACGCGACATCGCCGACGTGATCGAGGCCTACGTGCGATCCGCGCGCAACGCGGTCGACGTCGGATTCGACGGTATCGCCATCCACGCCGGACACGGTTACCTGCTGGACTCGTTCCTGTGGGAACCGACGAACCACCGCACCGACGGCTGGGGCGGCGACCCGACGCGCCGGCTCGCCTTCCCGGTCGAGGTAGTCCGCGCGATTCGGCGCGAGATCGGGCCGCGGCTGCCGATCTTCTACCGTTTCTCGCAGCACAAGCAGCAGGACTATGGTGCCCGGATCGCGGAGAGCCCCCGGGAACTGGAGCGAATCCTGGTCCCACTTCGCGACGCCGGGGTGGACGTGTTCGACGCGAGTGCTCGCCGGTTCGATCAGCCCGCCTTCGACGGCAGCGCTCTCACGCTGGCGGGGTGGGCCAAGAAGGTCACCGGCGCCGCGAGCATGGCCGTGGGCAGCGTAGGCCTGAGCACCTCCCTGCGTGAGACCGGGACACCCGAGCCGGTGAGTCTCGACGGGCTCTTCCGAAGACTGGACGAGGAGGAGTTCGACCTCGTCGCCGTTGGTCGCCTCCACCTGGCCGATCCGGCACTCGCGCAGTGCATTCGAGCCGGGCGACCCCTTCCCGCTTTCCGGCGCGACCTCCACGAGACCCGACTGCACTGACCCCGTCGGGTCAGGGTCAGGAGGGGCGCGGCACGGGGACCGGGGGTCCGCCTGCCGCGAGCAGTCCGCTGGGCAGGGTCTTGCCGAGGTGTCCGGAGACCAGGCGGGCGGCGTCGAGGACCCTGGCGACGTCGATGCCGGTGGGGATGCCGCCGTCCTCGAACATGTAGACCAGCTCCTCGGTGGCGATGTTTCCGCTGGCACCGGGAGCGAAGGGGCAACCGCCGAGTCCCCCGACGGACGAATCGAACTGGCGGACACCGAGCATGTAGGCGGCCCACGCGTTCGCGAGACCCTGCCCGCGGGTGTCGTGCAGGTGCAGGCCCACGTCGACGCCGGGTGCCGCCGCCATCACGCGACCGAGCACGTCGGTGACGCGGACCGGGGTCGCGGTGCCGATGGTGTCGGCGACGGCGAGGGCGTCGGCGCCGGATCCGACTGCGCGCCGAGCGATCTCGGCGACCCTCTCGGGCGGTGTCGGTCCGTCGAACGGGCAGTCGAAGGCGATCGCGACGATCACCTCGAGATGCCCGCCCGCCTCGTGGACGAGGTCGGCGATCGGGGCGATCAGCGCGAGGGAATCCTCGCTGCTGCGACCGACATTGGCCTGGGAGTGACCGTCGGACGCCGACACCACGTATTCGAGGCGCGTGACGCCGGAGGCGAGCGCCCGGCGCACCCCGCCCATCCCGGCGACGAGTGCCGAGAACTCGACGTCGGGCCACCGTTTCAGCTGGGCTGCAACGGCTTCGGCGTCGGCGAGGGCGGGCACGGCACGCGGCGAGACGAACGACGTCACCTCGATGCGGCGCACACCGGTGGCGACGAGGGCGTCGACGAACTCGAGTTTCGCTTCGGTGCTCAGCGGCTCCTCGATCTGCAGGCCGTCGCGCGGGCCGACCTCGCGGATGTCCACTCCAGGGGCGGCGCTCATGCGATCGTCCCTGCGTCACGCAGGCGCGCGAGGGCGTCCGCGTCGTAGCCGAGGAGTTCGGTGAGCACCTCGTCGGTGTGGGTGCCCGGTTCGCTCGCGCCGCCGAAGCGGACACCGCCCGCGGTGTCGCTGAGCTTCGGGATCACACCGACGCCCTTGACGGGTTCGGGGTCGTAGCCCTCGTCGCCGGGCGCCTTGGAGGGGTCCACGTGGTCGACGAACATGTCGCGGGCGGTGAACTGCGGGTCGACCATCACCTCGGCGACCGTGTTCACCGGACCGGTCACCACCTCGAACTTCGTGAGGATCTCGACCAGGTCCTCGGCGGTGTACTGCGCAGCCCACTGCCCGATCATCTCGTCGAGTTCGTCCTGGCGGTCGCCACGCGCAGTGTGGTTGGAGAACCGCGGATCGGTGCCGAGTTCGGGTTGTCCCATCGCGGCGGCAAGGCGCATCCACAGGGTGTCCTGGTTGGCGGCGATGATCACCCACAGTCCGTCCCTGGACTTGTAGATGTTCGACGGCGCGATGCGTTCGAGGCGGGTGCCCGACGGCTGCCGCACGTGCCCGGTCTTGTGGTAGTCCGGCACCGTCGACTCCTGGATCGCGAGCGACGCCTCGCTCAGCGCGGCGTCGACAACCTGTCCGCGTCCGGTGCGTTCGCGGGCGTACAGCGCGGCGAGGACACCCTGGAACGCGAACATACCGCCGAGGCTGTCGCCCAGCGAGAGCGCGATGCGCGGCGGCGCCTGGCCGGGGAATCCGTTGAGGTGACGCAGTCCGCTGATGCCCTCGGCGACGGACGCGTAGCCCGGCCGCTCGGAATACGGCCCGGTCTGGCCGTAGCCGGAGACGCGGGCCAGGATCAGGCGCGGGTTCAGCTCGCACAGGACGTCGTATCCGATGCCCCACCGTTCCAGGGTGCCGGGGCGGAAGCTCTCGACAACGACGTCGGCAGTGCGGGCCAGTTCGAGGAAGATCTCCTTGCCCGCATCGGTGCGCAGGTCAAGGCTGACACAGCGTTTGTTGCGCGCGTGCACGCGCCAGAAGAGCTTCTGCCCGCCCTGACCCCAGTCCCGCAGTGGGTCGGGGCGGTCCGGCGCCTCGATCTTGACGACGTCCGCTCCCATGTCGCCGAGCAGGCGGCCGCAGTACGGTCCGGCGATCAGGGTGCCGAGTTCGAGTACGCGGATGCCGTCGAGAGCGCCGCGGGAGGCCGCCTCGGTGGGCGTGGGGGCGTTCGTCATGTGGTGGGCCTTCGGGTCGGTGGCGTGACGCTCTGGCAGGGTCCGTGACCCCGGGGGAACAACACGGACGCGAGTACCGTTGTAGAGGCTGACGGCGTCCGGTTCATACCCCGGGTACCACATTAAAAACGTCGCTGAGAGCGACCACTTGCCGAGAGGCGATATGGCGGGCGTCGTCACCCGGAGCCGCCGGTGCTTGC
The DNA here is from genome assembly GCF_001040705.1 of Rhodococcus sp. RD6.2. GTDB lineage: Bacteria > Actinomycetota > Actinomycetes > Mycobacteriales > Mycobacteriaceae > Rhodococcus_G. The sequence continues at coordinate 80,320 of NZ_CVQP01000012.1, read as the reverse complement.
ACCGGCGGCTTCACCTTTGTCTACGGCTCAGCGGCCGATCTTCAGCATGCGACCGAACGTGGCCTGCCACAGCGAGCCGTCGGGCCCGATCGTTCCGGTGAGCTGCAGTGGCTCGTCGACCGGGGCGTCCCCGACCTGCTGGTACGCACGGCGTTCCCCGGTGGTGAAGTCGACGGCCGTGTAGTAGACCGGGCCGATCTGCTGGGCCGGGGCCGCCGAGCCCACACCGTCCGCGACGGGACCGTAGGCGAGCGCGTGAATCAACCCGTCGCCCCGGGACAGCCGCGGCAGGCTCGCCATGCGGTCGTTGCTCTCCCACACTCGCCTGCACCCGTCGTCACCGACGTCGATCCTGGTCATCCCGCCCACGAACGTGGCCTGCGGCGGGTCGCTCGGCCCAGGCACGGCCTGCGGCGGATAGACGAACCCGTAGGTGCTCGGGATGACCAGCGAGTTCCCCCATGCCATCGGCGAATTCTCCGTCCCCTGCCCCGAGTCCTCGAAGGCAGGCATCCGGCAGACCTCCGACCCGTCGTCCGATCGGTACACGATCAGCTCTGGGCGGACGGCGTCGTCGACGATCGCCACCCAGCCGTCCCCGCCCGGCCCGAAGTACGTGGGAGTGGTTCCCGAGCCCGGGCCGAGCTGCCCCGGCTTACGCACCTCCCCTGCCGTGTAGGGAGCCCGCCAGACCACGCTCGGCTTGCCGTCGACGCCGACTCGCATCTCGTACAGGGCCCTGCTGGTCAGCACCGACACACCGCCGGGTCGCACCGAGAGTCCGTTGGTGAGCGTCTCGCCCTCCGGCAGATGGCTGGACGCGACCCGGCCGTCAGCGCCGACGACGCCGACCAGACCGTGGGTGGTGACGAACCAGATTCCGCCGTCGTAGTCCGGTGCCACGCTGGTGACCGCGTCCCCCGCGGGGAGGTGGGCAGCCAGGTCGATCCGCTCGTCGACGAACAGCTCCCAGCGGCCGTCGGCGGTGCGCCGGTGCGCGACCTTGTCGATCGTGCCGCGTCCGTCTGCCACGACCACCCGATCTCGCGAGTCGAGGTAGCCGTAGACGCCGCCGAGCAGCCCGCCCTTGGGCAGCTCGATCGACGCGACCGGCGCCGCCGTGACCGGATCGAAGAGCTTCACGGTCGGCACCATGACGGCGGGCGGATTCACGCCGACGTACGCGGTGCACAACGACAGTGGTAGGCCGTCCGAGCCGATGAACGTGGCGGCGCACACCCCGCCGGGCACAGACGACGCCAGCAACCGCGCGCCCTTTCCCGGGCCTGCGTGGAGCGTGGAGTCGGTCGACGCCAGATCGCCGTGCATCAGCGAGGTTCCCGCGGGACCGACGTCGGGCACGACGTCGGCTGCCACTGCGGGCCCGGCTCCCATCGACACCATGAGGGCGGCACCGAGGACCGTGCCCACCCGAGCTACCGCACTCCGCGACGATGCGCGCATCCGAAATTCTCCCGTTCGCCGGTGGTCGAGGTGACCTGTCGTCCGGAGGACCGTAGCGGACGCTGTCCCCTCGGCGGAACACTGTGTCCCGCAGGGATTCGCGGGACTGTCACTCACTACCTCGGGGTGACGCCGAGCAGCAGCGCCGTCTGCGTCGCGATCGGGTTCAGGTTCAACGCCTCCGGCGCCTGCTTCGCCTTGTCGTCCCAAGGTTGCGTGATGCTCGGATCTGCGTAGGCGATCCGGTTCGCGGACCGGACGCCCGTGACGCTGCCGAGCGGGGTCGTGCAGTTGGCGGCCGTGTTGAGCGGGGCATCGTCGGTCATCGGGTCGAAGTCGGGGTTCTCCCGCTTCATCCGGTCCACCATCGCCTGCGAACCCTCGTAGCCCTGTGTGCACGGCGGCGGATTGTTCGTTTCGAGCAGCAGGCCCAGGTGCAGTGTGCCGTCGCCCGGCGCCGCCGTTCCCGCGCCCGCAGCGAGCGCAGGCAGGAAGGTCAGCAGGTAGTTCAGAGCCTGCGCCCGCGGCCCGAGCGCGGACACGACCTGCGACACGCTGTCGAGGTTGGCGCTCAAGTTCGGGCCGGCTGCGGTGAGCAACGATCCGGCGGCCTCACTGGCCCGCGTTCCGCTGTCGATCAGGTGTCGCAGGTCGGTGTCGCTGCCCCTCAGCTGCGCACCGATCCGGTTCACGTCGGCGCTGAACTGCCGGATCGCGGACGACTGGTCGGCCTGCGTCTCGAGGACCGTCCGGCCGTCACGGATCAGGGCCGTCGTCTGCGGCAGTGCCTCGATGCCTGCCTTCGACAGGTCGATCGTGGCGTCGACGAGCGTCTGCAGGTCGTCGCCGCGGCCGTCGAATGCGCGGCCCAGTTCGCGGACCGTGGTGGTGAGGGAGTCGATGGGGACGGTCCGGACGAGCGCGTTCGTGGACGCCAGCACCTGCTCGACGGGCACCGGGATCGCGGTGCGCTCGCGCGCGATGACGTCGCCGTCGGCCAGGTCCGGGCCGGTGTCGGTGTCGGGTTGCAGGTCGACGTACTGCTCACCGATCGCGGACCGGTTCGCGACCACCGCGCGGGCGGACGCCGGGATGTCGGGGCCGCCCGTGTCGAGCATGAGGTCGACGCGGACGCCGTCCGACGTCAGGTGCAGGTCACCGACGGTGCCGACGGGAACGCCACGGTAGGTGACCTCGGCGTTGGTGAAGATGCCGCCGGAGTCGGCGAGGTCGGCGACGACGCGGTACTGGCCGAAGCCGAGGAGATTGGCGATGCGGACGTAGCGGCCGCCGACGAAGAGCAGGCCGAGCAACCCCACGAGCACGAGTGCGCCCAACTGCAGCCGTGCCATGCGTGCAAGCGAGGGCACGTCCACCTCCGTCGGTCGCCCGGTCACCACGGTCGACGTCCTGCCACCGCATTCTTCGCAGCGGAAACTACCCATTACGACGAGTTACATGCAACACAGAGTTACGTGCATCTCATTTGTCTTGCTGACCATCCGACGGCGGCGGCCGACACGCGATACGGTCGATGCACACGACTGCGCAACAAGCGGGATGCGGGGCATGAACAGCGGCACACCGGTGCAGACCAGGCCGAACGGTCAGGGGGTGCTTCACGCGCTGCTCGTCCTCGTCGCCCTCGCCGCCCTCCTCCTCGTCGGACACGAGCTGCCACCCCAGCCCGCGCCCTCGGACGTTCCCGCGACCATCGCGACCCCGCCCCCGCCGCCTCCCGCGCCGCTCGACCCCGCGGCACTGTCCGCACGCATCGTCCCGACCATCGTCACGATCACCGCCACCACGGGCCCACTGACCACCGCGGGCACCGGCATCGTCCTGAGCCCCGACGGCCTGATCCTCACCAACCACCACGTCGTCGACGGCGCCCACGACGTCGACGCCGTCGCGATGGCCACCGGCGCCGAATACGACACCGAGGTCCTCGGCTACGACCGGTTCCGCGACGTCGCCGTCCTCCGCCTCGTCGGCGCCGACGGACTCCCCGTGGCGCCCCTCGGACAGTCCGCCGGCCTCCGGCTGCGCGACTCCGTCACCGCCATCGGCAACGCCGAAGGCGGCGGCGTACCCCTGTCCGCACCCGGATTCATCACCGGCACAGACGAATCCGTCGTCGCGCGCAATTCCACCGACGGCACCCGCAACCGGCTCACCGGGATGATCGAAGTCGACGCCGACATCCGCCCGGGCGATTCCGGCGGCCCACTCGTGGACGCCTTCGGACAGGTCGTCGGCATCAACACCGCAGGCAACACCGGCATGCGGCCCGACCCCACCGAGGCCACCACCGGGATCGCCGTACCGATCGAGTCCTATGCGCTGCCCATCGACGACGCCGTCGCCATCGCCGACCAGATCCGCAGCGGACGCGGTACCGCGACCGTCCACGTCGGACCGACCGCGCTGCTCGGGGTTGCGGTCACCGACGTCGGCCAATCACAGGACGGCGCCAAGGTTGTCGCGGTCGGTGTCGCGAGCCCCGCCGACCAGGCCGGCATCGTCCGCGGCGACATCATCGTCAGCTGGGACGGTCGTCCGATCCGATCGCAGACCGACCTCACCGTCGAGATGAACACCCGCAAACCCGGCGACCGCGTCGACATCGGCTGGCTCGACCAGAGCGGGCAGCGGAGGACGGAGACCCTCGTCCTCGCCGAGGGAACGCCCTAGTCTCACAGCTGTTTCCGTCGGCAATCCAGTCGATCCCCGGTCCGAATTGCCCGGCGAGAGTGCGAAGCACAGTCCCGGTGTCAGCGGATCTTGAAGATCACCGCACGCTGGACGATGAAGTTGATGACCGTCGCCGTGCCCTGCGCGATGCAGAACGCGAGCGGCACCCGCCACCATGCGTCATCGGGGAACTGCTGGTTGAGAATCGTGCTGATCCCGACCTGAACCGCGAAGGTCACGCCGTACAACAGAACGACGGCAACGAAACGGGCTCGGCTCGGCTCCGCAGAAAAGGTCCAACGGCGATTGAGGAGGTAGGCCGTCGTGGTACCTGCGACGAAGCTGATGGACTTGGCCACGACGAACGGCAACCCGAGCTTCAACAAGACAAGAAGCAGCCCGAAATCCACGATCGCGGACAGCCCGCCCGTCACCGCGAACCGCAGGATCTGCGTCTTCAGGTCCACACCGGGAGCGCCGGACTCGTCCCTCAACGGGAGGTCGACGGCCGTCGGCACATGCGGTTCGTGGTTCTCGGGCACCCCTCGAGGTTAGGCGACGACCCCGGCGCGCTGTCGCCGAGCATGCGGTTTCCACCACGAAACGCGGGCAGCGGCGACGGTAGGGGCGCAGCCGGCGGGAAACGGGGGGACGCGTCACAGGTGACGCGCGGGTAACCTCTCAGTCGATGTCAACGACAGCCGACGAGGCCCCCGCTGTCCCCGCGACACCCCGGCCTCTGACCACCCAGACCCGAACCCTCACCGGTTGGGGGCGCACCGCGCCCACCACCGCCGAGGTGCTCTCCACTCCCGACGTCGAGGTGATCGCATCCGCGGTCGCCCAGGTCGCCGAGAAGAACGAGGGCAAGCCTTCGCACCTGCGCCGCGGCGTCATCGCTCGCGGCCTCGGCCGTTCCTACGGCGACCCGGCCCAGAACGCGGGCGGCCTGGTCATCGACATGAATGCTCTGAACAAGATCCACCGGATCGACCGCGACACCGGTCTCGTCGAGGTCGACGGCGGCGTGAACCTGGATCAGCTGATGCGGGCGGCGCTGCCGTTCGGGCTGTGGGTTCCCGTCCTGCCCGGCACGCGGCAGGTCACCATCGGCGGTGCCATCGGCTCCGACATCCACGGCAAGAACCATCACAGCGCGGGCAGCTTCGGCAACCACGTCGTGTCCCTGGATCTGCTCACGGCCGACGGCAAGGTCCGCACGCTGACCCCGAAGGGCAGCCGTCAGGATCCGAAGGCCGCGCTGTTCTGGGCGACGGTCGGCGGCATGGGCCTGACCGGCATCATCCTCAAGGCCACGATCCAGATGACGCCGACCGAGACGGCGTACTTCATCGCGGACAGCGTGCGCACCGAGAGCCTCGACGAGACCATCGCCGTGCACAGCGACGGCTCCGAGGACAACTACGACTACTCGTCGGCGTGGTTCGACGCGATCTCCGCGCCCCCGAAGCTGGGCCGCGCCGCCGTCTCCCGCGGATCGCTCGCCAAACTGGACCAGCTGCCCGCGAAGCTGCAGAAGGATCCGCTGCGGTTCGACGCCAAGCCGCTGATCACGTTCCCGGACATCTTCCCGAACGGCCTCGCGAACAAGGTCGACTTCTCGATCGTCGGCGAGCTGTACTACCGGAAGACGAAGAACGCCACCGGCCAGGTGCAGTCCCTGACGGCGTTCTACCACCCGCTCGATCTGTTCGGCGAGTGGAACCGCGCCTACGGCTCGAAGGGCTTCCTGCAGTACCAGTTCGTGGTTCCGCCGGAGGCCGTCGACGAGTTCAAGAAGATCATCGTCGACATCCAGAAGTCGGGGCACTACTCGTTCCTCAACGTGTTCAAGCTGTTCGGCGAGGGCAACCAGGCGCCGCTGAGCTTCCCGATGCGCGGCTGGAACATCTGCGTCGACTTCCCGATCAAGGCTGGTCTCAACGAGTTCGTCACCGAACTCGACAAGCGCGTCCTCGAATTCGGCGGCCGGCTGTACACCGCGAAGGATTCCCGGACCAACGCCGAGACCTTCCACTCCATGTACCCGCGCATCGACGAGTGGCTCGCCACCCGCCGAAAGTACGACCCCACAGGCGTTTTCGCCTCCGACATGTCACGACGACTGGAACTGAGCTGATGATCAACGCCGTGGGTAACCCCCAGACCCTGCTGCTGCTCGGCGGCACCTCCGAGATCGGCCTCGCCATCTGCGAGGAGTACCTCCGCAAGGCCCCGATGCGCGTCGTCCTGGCCGCCCTGCCCGGCGACCCGCTTCGCGACGACGCCGTCGCGCAGATGAAGGCCGCAGGCGCCACCGACGTCACCCTCCTCGACTTCGACGCACTCGACACCGAGTCGCACCCGAAGGTCATCGACGACGCGTGGCAGAAGGGCGACGTCGACGTCGCGATCGTCGCGTTCGCGCTCGACGGTGACGCCGAGGAACTCTGGCAGAACCAGCGCAAGGCCGTCCTGGTCGCGAACGTCAACTACACCGCGTCAGTGTCCGTCGGCGTGCTCGTCGGCGAGAAGATGAAGGCGCAGGGCTTCGGCCGCATCATCGCGATGTCGTCGGTCGCGGGTGAGCGCGTCAAGCGCGCCAACTTCGTCTACGGCTCCACGAAGGCGGGCCTCGACGGCTTCTACCTGGGTCTCGGCGAGGCACTCGCCCCGTTCGGCCCGAAGGTCACCGTCGTGCGCCCCGGCATGGTCCGCACCCAGTTCAGCGCACACGTCAAGGAAGCACCGCTGACGGTCAACAAGGACATCGTCGCGAAGATGGCGGTGTCCGCATCGGACGCGGGCAAGGAGATCGTCTGGACCCCCGGCCCGTGGCGCTTCGTGATGATGGGCCTGCGGCACGTCCCCCGCGCGATCTTCCGCAAGCTGCCGATCTAGGCGGCTTCGCCGCTTGTGCGCCTTTGCGGTAGGTCTACCACCACAAAGGCGCACAGGCGCGGCCGGGCACTCCGATTCGAGTAGTCGGCTACTCGGTCCCGAACCGTCCCTTCGGCCGAGAATCGATTCCAGGATCACACCGCACCGTCCTTCGGTGCCGAGTGAGGAGGAATCGGCCATGCGTACGACACACCGGGCTGCCGCCGTCGCGGCCATCAGTGCCACCGTGCTGCTCGTGACAAGCGTCGGCACCGCCCAGGCGATGCCATTCGATCTCGTCGGCGGGCGGGAACGCGTCAAAGTCACCGTGGCCTCCGACATCCGCTCGACCTGCAATTTCTATGTGGACGACAAGTTCGTCGGGAATGTGCTCGTAGAGCCCGACGCTCCCCAGTCCCGGGTGTACCCGGCGGCAGCCGGAGCTCGGTCGGTGGACCTGTGGTGCGCGCCTTATCCCGATGGAATCTTCGAACTCGCGGCCACGACGAAGTCGGTGACGGTGGAGCCCGCCAACCCGGCGCTCGAACTTGTCGACGGCATTCTCGGCGGGGTCGGTCTCGGAGGACTCGCCACCGACCCGACGCTGCGGCCGTGACCGTAGCGTCCCCGTCGTACCTGTTCGCGCACCCCGCGCGTTCGACGCCCACGGTGTGGGCGGAAAGGTTCCACGCCCGAAGTAAGCTCGGGCCGTGTCGCAATCAGGTGCAGCCCCCCTCCAAGCGCCGCGGGTCTCCCCCGCCCGACTGGCCGGCGGGGCCGCAGTGGAGATGGTGCTCGCGGCGGTCGTCGCGGCCGTCGTCGCGGCAACAGGACTGGTCGCGTTCGGGGTAGTCGACTGGCCCGCGTTCAACTCCTCCAACGTCACCCGCGCCCTCACCACCGTCGGTCAGGTCGCCGCACTGGCCCTCCTCGGTCTGTCGATCTGGCTGCTGCGCGCCCGCAAGGCACCGCGCGTCGCGAAACTCACATCCTGGGTGGGCCTGTCGGGGTTCGTCACCGTCACCCTCGGCATGCCGCTCGCCGCGACGAAGCTGTACCTGCACGGAATCTCCGTCGACCAGGAATTCCGCACCGAGTTCCTCACCCGTATGACGGACACCGTCCGCCTCGACGACATGACGTACGCGGACTTGCCGTCGTTCTATCCGGCGGGCTGGTTCTGGATCGGTGGACGCGTCACAAACCTCCTCGGCCTGGACGGCTGGGAAACGTTCAAGCCGTACGCGATCGCGTCGATCGCCGTCGCCGCCGTCATCGCACTCGTGTTGTGGTCCAAGCTCGTTCGCTCCGACCTCGCCGTCCTCGCCGCCGCGGCGACCACCGCGCTCACCGTCGCGTACGCGAGTCCCGAGGCATACAGTGCGGTCCTCGTCGTGCTGCTGCCGCCGGTGCTGATCCTCGCGTGGGGTGCGCTGTACCGGCCCGCAGGTAACGGAGGGTGGGGCGCCGCGGTCGGGACCGGCCTGTTCCTCGGCCTCGCCGCGACCTTCTACACCCTCTACCTCGGGTACGCGGCGTTCGCGGTGACACTGATGGCCCTGATCGCCGCCGCGATCGGGTACCGCGCGACCGGACTCCGGGCCGTCCGCGAACCCCTACTCAAGCTCATGGCGATCGCGGCCATCGCCGGCCTGCTCGCACTCGTAGTGTGGGCACCGTTCCTGCTGGCACTGCGCACCCACCCGCTCGCCGGCTCCGGCACCGCCACCCACTACCTCCCGGAGTCCGGTGCGACCCTGCCGCTCCCGATGTTCGACGCCTCCCTCGTCGGACTGCTGTGCCTGCTCGGCACCGTTTGGCTGGTGTCGCGGGCGGCGTCGTCCCGGCGCGCGCAGGCACTGGGTGTCGGCGTCGTCGCCGTGTATCTGTGGACCCTACTGTCGATGGCGTTCACCGCGCTCGGCAGCACTCTGCTGTCGTTCCGGCTCGAACCGGTTCTGCTCGTTCTGCTCGGCGCGGCAGGCGTTTTCGGGTTCGTGGAGTTCTCTCGCTGGCTGATCCTCGCGACCAGCGACAATCCGCGGATCAGGATCGGGGCCGTCGTCATCGGTGCGCTCGGCGCGCTCGCGTTCGCGCAGTCCATCCCGCATCACCTCGCGCCGGAGATCACCACCGCGTACACGGACACCGACGGTGACGGCGTCCGCGCCGACAAGCGTCCGCCGGGCGCCGCGTCGTACTACGGCGACGTCGACGCGGAGATCCTCGCGCAGCGTCCCGGACCGCGCTCGGACACCGTCGTCCTCACCGCCGACACCAGTTTCCTGGCCTACCACCCGTACTTGGGGTTCCAGGGGTTGACGTCGCACTACGCGAACCCGATGGCGCAGTTCGACGAGCGAGCCGCGGCGATCGAGACGTGGACGGAGACGACCACACCCGACGAGCTGATCGCGGCGATGGACGAATCCCCTTGGCGTACACCGGATGTGTTCGTCTTCCGGTCCACCGACGACGCATACACCCTGCGGCTGGCCGCGGACGTCTACCCGAACGACCCGAACGTCAAGCGCTACACCGTCGAGTTCGACAAGGCGCTGTTCGACGACCCCCGCTTCACCACCTCCGAGGTCGGGCCGTTCACCGTCGTGACGCGGACAGGCTGAGTATCTGTCACACGCCGCCGTACTACGACCCGAAGGCTCCCTGGGTGTCGTTGCTGAACTGGGTGCGCATGTCGTTCTCCGCGCCGCGCGGCGCGTACAGCGTCACCGTGGGGCTCGCATTCCCGCTGCCCACCGGACATTCGACATTGACCTCGTGGGCTCCAGCCGGAAAGGCTCCGACGGGGATCGACGCGGACGGGGGGACCGCTCCGATGGAACCACCGATATCAAGGGCACAGCCCGCGGCGGGAGTTCCGTCCCAGGTGAGCGTCCAGTCGGTCGCGCCCAGCACGGTTATCGACAGCGTCGGAGGTGTGGCAGCAGCTGCCGTGGTCGATCCCATTCCGAGCCCGATCGCTACCAGCGGGGTGACGACGGCGGTGACGAGGGCGAGATGCTCACACTGTGTTCGCATCGGAACTCCCTTCCGTTCGAGCGGGCGGCGTACGCACGGCTTCTGATCGGCAACGTGGCGAGGTGTCGCACCCCGACCTTCTGCATCCGCCGCCATCGCAAGGATCACGTCCGAAAGTTCTGCACAGACGGCACCGATCGAGCGACTCCAGGAAGGCCGGGCCAGGCAATCGTCCAACACCGTGGCCAACCGGGAGCGAGTATGCATCTACCCGAATCGCCCGCGCGCTACCCATTTCTTCCGGTCGCGGAAATGATCGCGCAGTACAGGGAGTCCGATCGGAAGAGATGAACCGGGCGCCGGGCGTGTGCGTACCGACTGGTCGGCACCGCAGCGCGACAGGAAGTCCCCCGAGTGCGAGTACCACCATGCGAGTAGTCGGATGCCGATTCGAGTAGACGATTACCCGCGTTCGTCCGAGGGCGGCGTTCCATGATTGATCGTGCAACGGTCGAGGCCGCCCTCCGTTTGGCTGAGCGGGCATTGGTCGACGTTCGGTACCTGGGCCGGACTCGTCCGAGGAGGAAGGACTCGGCGCTACTGCACGTGGAAGGAGTCACCATGAGCGCGACGCATTCTCGGATCCTCGTGGCCGCGGTCGCCATCGGTGTCCTTGTGACGAGTTCGGCGGTGCCCGCTCAGGCAGCCCACGAGTCCGGTGACTACGGAGTTCTCGGCGGGCGGGGACGCATCCTGCTCACAGTTGAGACCGAGACGTTCCCTGTGCTGTGTGATGCCAGTGTGATCGGCAACGGCAGCACCGTCCCCGGACCCCAATTCAGCGCACCTGCCGGCCAGGTGGCCAGATACCGATACGAGAACGTCCCGGCCGACAACTACAGCGTCACGGTCCTGTGCAACGACGCCACCACCGACACCGCGCTCAACTCTGCCGGCCAGGCACAGATCACGGTCTCACCGGCGAACCCGTTCCTCGACCTGCTCGACAACTTCCTGATCGCCGTCGGCCTGGGCGATCTGGCATCCGATCAGACGCTGAGGTGAAACCTCCGGACGCTGCCGAGTCGGGAGCAGAGACCTGGTTCTCGGACCCGACCCTCGACTGACACCCGCCACGAAGGAGGCAATCATGTCTGGACGCACGGCCCGCGCGAGTCTGGTGACGACCGCGGCGGTGTCTGCCCTGATGTTCACGAGCGCTGGCGTCGCGAGCGCCTACACCGACCCGACCGTCGAGGCAGGCCGCGGCAGAATCCAGGTGACAGCCGCTCCGTCAGCCGACCTGGACTACTGCCTCGCCTACTACTGGGACAACGAGACGAGCACCTGGGTGCCCGACTCCCCGCATTTCGGGGGACCGGGACAGCCCGAGTCCTTCCTCTTCACGAATGTCCCGCGCGGTGAGACAACCGTCCGGGTCAGGTGCTTGGCCGGGGTGTGGAAGACACCCAGCTACTTCGTCACCGTGGCCGAACCGAATCCGCTGCTCGACTTCATCGACACCTTCGTGATCCAGATCGGGCTCGGTGCCCTGGCCTCCGACCCCACCCTTCTGTAGGCCCCGAGCTCGCTTGCCGGGCTTCCTATGATGGGTTCATGGGCCGCGACTGGCCGCTGACGGGTCGCGCAGAGGAGTTCCGGCTCGTCAACGCCGCAGTGACCGGACGCATCGGAATCGTGCTCGCGGGGCCGACCGGTGTCGGGAAGACTCGTCTGGCCCGCGAGGCGGCGACGGCCGCCGAGTCCCGCGGTAGCCTCGTCCACTGGGTCGGTGCGACCCGTTCCGCGCGCACCATCCCCTTCGGTGCATTCGCCGGCGTCGTCGACGTCCCGCATACCGATCCGACGCAGGCGGTGCGGCACCTGCTCGACGAACTGACCGGCGCCGACGGACACCCCGAGGTGGTCGTCGCGATCGACGACGCGCACCTGCTCGATCCGCTGTCCGCGTTCCTGGTACGCCAACTCGTCACCCAGCACCGCGCGACCGCACTCATCACCGTCCGCTCCGGTGAGCCTTCCCCGGACGAGGTGACCGAGCTCTGGAAGGACTGTGCGGTCGAGCGACTGGATCTGCTGCCACTGTCCAGGACGGCATCGGACAATCTGGTGGAGGTCGCCCTCGGGCGGGCCGCGGACGTCTCCACCCGATTGCGGATGTGGGAACTGTCGCGCGGCAACGCACTGTATCTTCGCCACCTGATCGACGACGCCGTCAACGGCGAGCGGACGTCTCCTGCGTTGCCTGCGGGGCTTCGCGATCTGGTCGAGGCACAACTGGCCGGCCTGTCGGATCCCGAGATCGAGGTCGTCGATCTGCTCGCCCTTGAAGAACCTGTCGATGCGGCCATCCTGGCCGAACTGACCGATCCGCAGGCGCTCGAGAGTGTGGAAGCACGCGCCCTGATCTCGGCCCGGGAACGCGCCGGACGCCTCGAGGTACGGTTGACGCATCCGTTGTATGGCGAGGTGCGACGCGATCGGATGGGAGTGCTCTGCGCACGCAGACTGCGGGGACGGTTGGCGGGCGCCCTCGCCGACCGAGTCGGCCCCGACGACCGACTGCGGCGGGCCGCGCTACTGGCCGACTCCGATCGGGACGCCGACCCGCTGCTGTTCATCGCGACGGCCCGTGCCGCATTCCGACAGTTCGACCCGACCCTCGGCGAGCATCTGGCCGACGCCGCGGTGCGGGCAGGCGGCGGCTTCCATGCGAGCCTCACCCAGGCCGTCGCCTTGATGGCGCTGGGGCAGGGAAGGCAGGCAGACGACATCCTCAGCGCCATGGGCGATCTCGCAGGAACCGATGTCGAGCGAACCGAGGTCGCGGTAGCCCGGACCAGCAACCTACTGTGGGAGCTCGGCATGGCCATGGACGCGGAACGCGTTCTCTCCGAAGCGGAGTCGTCCGTTCGATCGGCGGAATGCCTCGCCACCCTACATGCACTGCGGGCGGCGGTTCTCGCCGTGCGAGGCCGGCCCGACGAGGCAGCCGTGGCTGCCTCGGCCGTCCTGGGTCGAGCCGACGTCGGTGACGCCACGGCGATGCTCGCAGGTTGGGCCCTTGCGATCGGCCTCGGCGACCTCGGCCGTACCGACGATCTCCGCGACGAGGCCGCGCGGTGCTACCTGCGCGCCACGCATGCCGACGGCGTGCCCTACCTGATGCTGCCGCTGGCGCACGCGCACATCGGCGGGCTTCGCAGAGCGGGCCAGATCGGGGAGGCTGTGGCGGTCGCGGAACGCGTCGTGGAGGACTCGAACGACGCCACCGGCGCACCGCAGGCGATGGTAGCCACCCTCGCCGGGCAGGCCGCGTTCGCGGCCGGCAACCTCGTCGACGCGCTGGCCCGTCTGACGGAGGCCCGGGCCCTGCTGCAGCCCGTCTTCGGGATCGCCGGGTGGACGCTGTTCTGCCTGCTCGATCTCACTCAGACCCTTGCGATGTCCGGCCGGGTCGCCGAGGCCACCGAGGCATTGGAAGAACTTGAACGGCAACGCCACCCGGCGTACACGCACCTCGACCCAGAGGTCGCTCTGGCCGGCGCGTGGGTCCATGCCAGCCGCCACGCGACCGTCGATGCACGCGCGTCGGCGCGGGCGGCCGCCGACTGCGCCCGTGCGCTCGGCCAGCCTGCACACGAACTCATGGCCCTGCACACCGCAGTGCGCTTCGGGGACGCTGCGGGCAGGCACCGGCTGCGGGAACTGATCCACATCGTGGACGGTCCGCGGGCGGAGGCATCCGCCGCATACGCCGAGGCACTCAACGTGCTCGACGGCGACGCACTCACCGCGGCCTCAACGGCTTTCGAACGATTCGGCGACCGACTGTCAGCCGCGGACGCTGCCGCCCACGCATGTTGGGCGTTCCGACAACACGGTCAGCGCGGATCCGCACTGACCGCCGGAGCCCGCGCCTTCCGCATCGCCGCCGATTGCGGCGGCGCTCACACGCCCGCCCTGGACGCCGTCGCGAGGTCGGCACAGACGATGACAGCGCGCGAGAGTGAGGTGGCCGCGATGGTCGCCCGAGGCCTGTCGAATCGGGAGATCGCCAACCGTCTCGTCGTGTCGGTCCGCACGGTGGAAGGCCACTTGTATCGGCTGACAACGAAACTCGGCTGCCACGACAGGTCCGAGGTGGCAGCGTTCCTGGCGCGCGAGTAGCGCTTGGATCCGTCCGACTCAGCTGGGCAGCAGCATCCACAACGCCAGGTAGACGAGTGCGGCGGTGCCGCCGGTGACGAAAGCAGCGATCACGGCGCCTGCGCGGACGAGGTTGGCGTCGACGTCGAAGTACTCGGCGACGCCGCCGCACACGCCGCCGAGCATGCGCTGCGTCGCGGAACGGGCGAGGGGCTTGGGGGTGTTCGCTTCGAATGTCATGGCCTCAGCCTGCCGTTCGGGAGGGTGCCCGCACATCCGGCGACACCCTGATCCTGACCCTGATCTTTCACCCTGGTGAGGGGAACCTCCAGCCGGTCCGACCGACTGGGGGTTCCCCTCACCCTGTGGGCGGATGGGGCGGATCAGCGGCGGACGAGCGGCATGATCCGACGGACCTCGGCGTCGCGGAGGTACAGGCCACCCCAGACGAAGATGCCGACGTAGACCGGGGACAGGATCGTGCTGACGAGCGGCTGTTCGGTGAGAATGTTGCAGGCGACTGCGCCGCCGAGGTAGCCGGTGAGCAGGACCGCGCCGAGGATCGACGTCATCGGGATCAGGTACAGCGCGAGGCAGACGAGCATCACGATGCCCATGACGTACGGCGCGTAGTCCGGGAAGCCGTACTCCGCCATCGAATCCCGCACCGGCTGAATGTTCGCGAGGTGGATTGCCGAGTCGAACAGCAGGAACGCCACCACCAGTGTGGTGACGACGATGCCGGCGAGGCGGGCCTTCGGCGTCACCGCCGGGTCGGCGGTACGGGTGGACGCGACGATCGGGGTGGCGGTCATGGCCTGCTCCTTCGGTTCCGATGCCCCGCACGGGATGCGCGGAGTAGTCGTAGGAACAGACCGGGGAGCGTCGGGGAATTCATCGGTCGCAGACAGAAATGTGGGATTCCTCCCTGATTCAGGGAGGAATCCCACAGAGTGTGTCAGCGGCCGAGAAACGCGAGCAGCCGCTCCCCCGGCTCGGGCGACGACGACACCCGGGGCGCAGCGAACCGACCTTCCCGGTCGTCGTCGGGAACGAACACCTCTGCATAGAAGAGCAATTCCGTCGCCAGCGCCGACGGCACCGGCGTCGGCGTGCCCAGCGCCCACGACACGTCCCAGCCGTGCACCGCGACCTCGAGCGCGCCTGCCGCGGCCGCGTAGTCGGACGGCAGCGCGGCACCGCCCACGCGAACGACACCGCGGTCGGTACGCGACCACGACCTCAGCAGTCGAGCACCCCTGCCCCGCACCGCCGCAACGGGATCGGCCACGACGGCCTCCGCGGCCGGACGCAGGACCACCGCACGGTCCAACGCGACCTCGTCGAGGACCACCAGCGACTCGTGCATGTGCGCCAACAACTCCTGCAGATTCCAGTCCGCACAGGGCGTCGGGCTGGTCAGGTCGCCGACGGTGACCCGACTCAGCACCGCATCCGTGTACCGCATCGCCGCACCGAGCAACGCGACCGGGTCCGCGAGCGGCGGGACGACCCGGCCCGCCGTCATGACGGAAACACCTCCGGCAGAGAGAACTTCGCGAACAGGGACAGGTCGAAGAACACGGTGACGTGACCGATCCCGGACGGGCCGAGGGAGACGACCTGCAACTGGAACGCCCGATGAACACCGTCCTCGCCGCGCATGTACAGGCCGAACGCGGGCTGCCCGTTCGACACCGTCGGCAGCAGGCGCATGTCGCCTGCAGCCTTTGCCGGACAGTTGGTCTCGATGAGGGTGCGAATCGCGTCCGGGCCCTGGTACCACCCCTCGAACGGCGGCATCTCCCACACCGCGTCCCGGGTGAACAGTTCGGTCAGCGCGGCCATGTCGTAGTTCTCGAACGCGGACTGGAAGCGCTCGAGCAGCGCGCGCTGCTCCGGATCGACCGGCTCGAGGACGGCGTCCTCGCGGGGCGCCGCCTCCGCGAGCTGCGCCCGCGCCCGCTGCAGTGCACTGTTGACCGCAGCGGTACTGGTGTCGAGCATCGCGGCGACGTCGGCGGCGGGCCACGCGAGAACCTCCCGGAGGATCAGCACGGCTCGCTGCTTCGGCGGCAGGAACTGCAGCGCGGCAATGAGCGCGAGCCGCAGGCTCTCCCGGGACGTCGCGACGGTCGCCGGGTCGGACGCGTCGACGCCGAGCATCTCGTCGGGGATGGGTTCGAGCCACGGCACCTCCTCGCGAGTGACGAGGTCGTCCGCGGGATCGGAGCTCGGCGCTCCCAACCCTGTGGGCAGGGGACGGCGGCCCCGGTTCTCCAGCGCGGTCAGGCACGTCGTCGTCGCGATGCGGTACAGCCACGTGCGCAGCGAAGAACGGCCCTCGAACTTGTCGTAGGCGCGCCACGCCTTCAGGTACGTCTCCTGCACGAGGTCCTCGGCCTCGTGGACCGATCCCGACATCCGATAACAGTGCGCGAGGAGCTCGCGTCGGTACTGCTCGGCCTGCGGAGTGAACTCGTCGCGTACAGCGCTCTCTGTCATGCCACCCACCCTTCCGTCAACTGCGGTCGGAGTACAGACCCGTCCCAGGATGGAAACTCATCGGACTCGGCACTTCTCCGACGAGGTGTCAGGCTGCCGTCAGGACGACCGGTCCGTCCTCGGTGATCGCGACGGTGTGCTCGCTGTGCGCAGCGCGGGCACCGGAGAGGGTGCGCAGGGTCCAGCCGTCGGGGTCGTGGCGGTAGTCGTCGTCCCCCGTGTGGGGGCGATGCCCCCGGCTGCCGTGGATCAGCATGGGCTCGATGGCCAGGACGAGGCCGGGGCGCAGTCGCATTCCTCGTCCGGGGCGCGCTTCGTTGGGAACGTCCGGGTCCTCGTGCATGGCCCGCCCGATTCCGTGGCCCCCGTGGTCGGCGAGAAGCCCGTGACCGCGCGAACGCGCGAACGACCCGATGGCGGAACCGATGTCGCCGAGGCGGCCACCCGGACGTGCCGCGGCAATTCCCCTGGCCAGCGCCTCTTCGGTGTCCGCGACGAGCCGCAGATCCTGTGGATTCGCGGTGCCGACGACGAAGCTGATCGCCGAGTCACCGCACCAGCCGTCGAGGTACGCACCGCAGTCGATACTGACGAGGTCGCCGTCACCGAGCGGGTCGCCCGACGGGATGGCGTGGACGACGGCGTCGTTGACGCTG
This sequence comes from Rhodococcus sp. RD6.2, assembly GCF_001040705.1. Taxonomy (GTDB): domain Bacteria; phylum Actinomycetota; class Actinomycetes; order Mycobacteriales; family Mycobacteriaceae; genus Rhodococcus_G. The sequence goes on along the minus strand of NZ_CVQP01000012.1, from coordinate 62,969 downwards.
ACACACAGGACACCCGGGAACGGCGTGGGCGCCCACTCGGGCCGGTAGCCCAGGAATGCGGGACGTGCGCCCGCGTCGGCGATGACTGCCGCGGCCACCGCGTCGAGTTCTCGGGGCGTCACTCCGACCGCGGCTGCCTCGCGTGCGGCGGCCAGCGCCGACGCGACGACGCGTCCCGCTTCCCGCATCGCCTCGATCTCGCCGACCGTCTTCAACTCGACCACCACTGACCTCCCGGAACGAATAACAATACCGGTATTACTATAGGAGCATGGTGCGTGAGCCGCTGACAGCGAACGAGATCGAACGAGGCCGACGTCTCGGTGGACTCCTCCGGAGCGCCCGCGGCGACCGCAGCATGGTCGACGTCGCCGCCGAAGCAGGCATCTCCGTCGAAACGCTGCGCAAGATCGAAACCGGACGCATCGCAACGCCGGCCTTCTTCACCGTGGGGGCCATCGCCACCGCGCTCGGCCTGTCGCTCGACACGGTCGCTACTGCCCTCACGACACGACTCGACCGCGACGTCGCGTCCTGACGACGAGCCTGCTCAGCGCCCGTTCGGGAACAGCGTCTGCGCCGCGGTGAAGGCGGCGTCGCGATCGTCGACGAACTCACCCTCGCAGCGTCCTGCGAGCGCCGCCGACACCTGACCCCAGACGTGCAGGTTGACCGGTTCGAGGGCGTGGTCGGTTCCGCCGTCGACCGCGGTCGGGGTCGGGGTCATCCGGCACTGTCCGCCGTCGAGTCGACCGTCCGCCCATTCTCGTGCGCTGCGGATTCCGTAGTAGGCGGTGTCGCCGGGGGTGTCGTCGCCGGAGTTGAGTGCCGTCATGAAGTCGGTACCGGGGCACACCTCCGCGCCGACGGGTTGGCCGCACGCGCCCGGCGAGCCGTACTGCGCGGTGCCGAACGCGACGTAGGTGTCGACCTTGTCGGAACCACCCAGATTCTTGAGGTAGTGGCGGGTGCTGGTGCCGCCGATGCTGTGCGCGACCAACGCGACCTCGGCGTCCGGGTGTGCCGCGAGTGCGGTATCGACGGCCGCCCCCACGGCACGAGCATCGGCATCCATGTCGAATCCAGGCAGATCGAGGGCCGTCGCCTGGTAACCCTGCAGATTCAGCCCTGCCACGAGCGGCTGGTAGGGCGCTGCGCCGAGATATTGCCCGGGGACGACGAACACGATGCGCTCGCGGACCTCGGGCGGGGCGGCGGAGGCGGGTGCGGCGGCGGCCAGGGCGAGTCCGGCACCGCAGGCAGCGGCGACAAGGCGTCCGACGGTCATGTCAGGCACGATAAGGCAAGGCTGCACCGATGTGTTGTGCCAGCTCAGGACACATGACGGAGACGTGTCGAATCGTGGCGCAACACCGCGCGGTTCGTACCGCGTATCTTGCTGCGCGTGTCGCACCAGTTGAACGTTCATGCAAACCGCCGAGCCGTCCTTCGCGGCGTCGCGCTCGGGCTCGGCGCCATCGGACTCGGGACCCTCGGCGTGCCGGGCACCGCGGCCGCCGCACCCCTGCGCGGTAAGACCGCCGTCGTCGTCGGGAGCGGATTCGGCGGCGCTGTCGCCGCGCTCCGGCTCGGGCAGGCCGGCATCAGCACCACGGTCCTCGAACGCGGCCGCCGCTGGCCCATCGACCCCGCGGGCACCACCTTCAGCACCATCAACCAGCCCGACGGCCGATCCGCCTGGTTCTCCGACCGCCCCAACATCAACCAGCTGACCCGGATGATCCCCATCCAGCGCTACCCCGGCATCGTCGACCGAGTCCACGGCAACGGCATCGACGCCCTCTACGGCGCGGGCGTCGGCGGCGGCTCCCTCGCGTTCGGCGCGTTCACCCCACAGCCGCGACGCCGCGACTTCGAGCAGGTGTTCCCCAGCGCGATCGACTACTCCGAACTCGACCGCGTCTACTACCCGCGCGCCAAGTCGATGCTCGGCACGTCGCCGCTGCCGGACGACCTCCTCGCCCACCCCTTCTACAAGGGCGCGCGGGCCTGGCTCGACGACATCCGCGACTTCGGCGGCGAGGCCGTCCGGCACGACTTCTGCGTCGACTGGGACGTCGTCCGCGACGAACTCTCCGGCCTCAAGCCCGCGTCGTACTCGATCGGCGAGGGACCGTACGGATCCAACTCCGGCGCCAAGAACAGCGTCGACCACAACTACCTGCCCGCCGCCGAGGCGACCGGCAACGTCACCGTCTCGGCGATGCACGAGGTCACCGAGATCCGCGAGATTCCCGGGCAGGAGAAGTTCGAGATCGCGGTCAAGGTCATCGACGAGTCCGGCGCCGCCGTCTCGCACAAGACCCTCGTCGCGGACTACGTGTTCATGGCCGCCGGATCCTTCTACACCTCCGCGCTGCTGGCGACGGCGAAGGCGAAGGGCACCCTGACGCGCCTCAACGAGCACGTCGGCAAGGGATTCGGCAACAACGGCGACTTCCTGATGGCCCGGACCGCGCTGCGTCGCGACTACGGCTCCGCCCAGGGCGGACCCGGCGTCGCCGTCATGTACGACGACGAGAACCCCGACGGGCCCATCTCGATCTCGTGGGAGGCGTCGCCGTTCCCGGCGATCGCCGGCGGCATCACCTCGGCCAACCTCATCCAGGTGATGAGCGACGAGCGTGGATCGATCGACTACAACCCCGCGACCGGTCGCGCCGAGCTGAACTACCCGCACACCGAGGCGAGCAGCGACGTCGACGCCCGCGCGAAGCGGTTCGCCGGACGCTTCCACGAACGCGCCGACGTCCGGCACGGGTCGCCCGTCTCCGGCATCCCCGTCCACACGCGTCTCGCCGACTTCGGATCGGGCTGCACCTGGCACGGACTCGGCGGCATGGTGATGGGCCGGGCCTGCGACCACGACGGGAAGGTCGACGGCTACTCCAACCTGTTCGTCGTCGACGGCGCACTGCTCCCCGGGTCGTCGGCGCTGGTCAACCCCGCCCTGACGATCACCGCGATCGCCGAACGCTGCCTCGATCGCTTCGTCGCGAACCAGACCTGACGGGACGCTCGCCGAGCAGCCTCACGGGATCGGTCGGTACCGTGGCCCGATGCCGACGCGCGTCGGGTGACGGGACCGACCCGTGGGAGGGGTGGATGGCAGCAGTGGACACCACGGCGGTCGAGACCGGCGCCGAGGTCGCGGCACCGGCAACCGGGACCACACGCACCCGGCGCCGGATCCGCATCCGGCGTTCCGACGCGATCGCCGCGTTCGGGTTCACCGTCCTCGCCGTCTACGTCATGGGCAACCAGTGGCGACTGCCGGCGTCGGGCTACCTGACGGGCAGCGGCCAGGACCAGCGGATGTGGGAGTGGTTCTTCGCGCTCGCCGCCCACTCGATCACCAACCTCGACAACCCCCTCGGCACCCTGCTGCAGAACTATCCACAGGGTGTGAACCTGATGGCGAACACCTCGATGTTCGGGGTGTCCGTTCCGCTCGCGCCGGTGACGCTGCTGTTCGGCCCGACCGTCACCTGGACGCTCGTGCTCACGTTCGGGCTCGCCTCCACCGCGTACGCCTGGTACTGGTTCCTCGGCCGGTACGCGGTGCAGTCGCAGGTGGCGGCCGCGCTCGGCGGATTGTTCTGCGGGTTCGCACCCGCCCTCATCTCCCATGCCAACGGCCACCCCAATTTCGTGGTGCTGCCGCTGCTGCCGCTGATCCTCGCGTCCGTCATCCGGCTCTCCCGCGGCGCGGGCACCCGGACCGCCGTCGTGCTGGGCCTGCTGGTGGCCATGCAGATCGCCCTCGGCGAGGAGCCTCTGCTCATCACGGCCGTGACGTTCGCGGTCTTCGTCCTCGCCTACTTCGCGTTCCGCCCGCGCGAAGCGGTCGCCGCCGTCCGCAACGCGCTGCGCCCCCTCCTGCTCGCCGCCGCGATCGCACTGCTGCTCACCGCGGGACCTCTGTGGTGGCAGTTCTTCGGACCGCAGTCCTACCGGTTCATCGACCACGGCCCGATGGGCAACGACCTCAAGGCCTTGCTGCAGTTCCCGCGCCAGTCCGTCGGCGGTCGCGTCACGCCCGGGCAGGACGTCGCGATCAACGGCACCGAGGAGAACTCCTACTTCGGGTGGCCGCTGCTCGTCGTGACGCTGGCGTCCGCGATCTGGCTGCACCGCGTCGCCCTGGCCCGCGCCGCGGCCGTCACGGTCGTCGTCATGTGCGTCGTGTCCCTCGGCGCCGAACTGACGATCGGCCGTTCGGGGACGGGCATCGACATGCCGTGGTCGTGGCTGGAGAAGCTGCCGCTGTTCGAGTCGGTCCTCGAAACCCGATTCGCAATGGGCGCGATCCCCGCGATCGCGTTGCTGCTCGCCCTGACCACCGACCGCGCGATCCGCGAGAAGGTCACCCGGATCCCGTGGGCGGTCGCGTTCGCCCTCGCGCTCGTCCCCCTCGTACCGCTGCCCCTGACCGCAGTGCAGCGCACCCCCGCACCGGACTTCTTCGCCGACGGCTCCTGGCGCACCTATGTCGACGACGGATCCGTCGTGGTGGTCCCCTTGCCTCGTCCCGAGGACGCCCGCGCGCTGACCTGGCAGGTCGAAGCAGAGTTCGGGTTCCCGCTCGCAGGCGGCTACTTCGTGGGACCGGTCGGGCCGGAGAAGAAGGCCAAGTACGGCCCCGAGGATCGCCCCACCGCCCAACTGCTCGGCGCCGTCCAGAAATCCGGGACCGCTCCCGTCGTGACCGAGCAGATGCGCGCCCAGGCTCGCGCCGACCTCATCTACTGGAAGGCGGACGTCGTGGTGCTGCCGAGCGACACCGAGCAGCGGGCGTTGCGCCGCACCGTCCAGTCGCTCCTGTCCATCGAGCCGCAACGCGTCGACGACGTCTGGGTGTGGGACGTCCAGACCCTGGTGCCGTAGGCACGTCAGAACACTCGTGCCGTAGGCACGTCAGGACGCTCGTGTCGTACGCACGTCCTGTCCCTGCGCCGTAGGCATAGGGGTTCGACACACGTCGGATCAACGGGTAACACCCCGGGGATTCGAATTTCCCCCACAGGCCCCGAATCGTCCCCTATATTCGTGCCCACACCTTTCGGCCACCTCGGGTCGCAGGGTGTAATTCGTATCGGCACACGAGCCGTGCCGGTCGTCGCCCGCCGGCGGTGCAGCCCTCGCGCACCGCCGGCGGGCGTGTTTCTCCCTCCCGTCGCGCCGACGGCGGCCCACCACGGCATCCCATACGATCGACGCTTGTGCCTGCCGAGTCCGACGCCACCGTCGTCCCCACCTCCCCGCCGGCCCCCGACCGTTCGGCTCCGAGGATCGCGCGCCTGATCGCGGTCGTCGCGGGGCTCGTCGGATTCCTGCTGGCGATCGCGACGCCGTTGCTTCCGGTGTCACAGCAGTCCGCGAGCGTGTCGTGGCCGCAGAACGGGGAACTGACGGGCGTCGATGCGCCCCTGGTGACATACGAGCCGCTGTCCCTGGACATGCACATTCCGTGCTCCGTGTTCGCGGGCCTGCCCGACGGCGGGACCGTCGTCTCGACCGTCCCGAAGAACGCCCCCGACGCCGACGAGGTCGGACTCTCCGTCACCGTCGGCTCAGACGCCGAGCGAACCGTCGCCGTGGATCTGCGTGGAACCCGCCTGGTGTCGGCGCCGCTCGCCGAGGTCGGTGGATGCACCGCCCTCCTCGTCCGTTCGGACGCCGATGCCACCACGGCGTCCTTCGCGCCCGTGAGTGCTTCGGGCCCGGAGGCGGACGAGAAGGACTCACGGGTCGAGGGTGACCAGCGCCCGCAGATGGTCGGGTTCTTCACGGATCTGCAGGGCGGCGCGCCCAACGCTTCGGGGGGCACCGCCCCCGCGGGCCTCCAGGTGACCGCCGACATCGACTCCCGATTCACGTCGACCCCCACTGCCTTCAAGGTGCTCGCGATGGTCGTCGGGGTGCTCGCGACCGTGCTGTCGCTCATCGCGTTGCACCGCCTCGACCTCACCGACGGCCGCCGCGCGCGCCGCTTCCTCCCGCGGCACTGGCTGCGGTTCACCGGAGTCGACGCCGTCGTCATCGGCACCTTGATCGTGTGGCACTTCATCGGCGCCAACACCTCCGACGACGGCTACCTGCTGACCATGGCCCGCGCGTCCGAGCACTCCGGCTACATGGCCAACTACTACCGCTGGTTCGGGGTGTCGGAGGCCCCGTTCGGCTGGTACTACGACGTCCTCGCCGCGATGACGAACGTCTCCACCGCCAGCACCTGGATGCGCCTGCCTTCCCTCGTCGCGGGCATCCTCTGCTGGCTCGTCATCAGCCGTGAGGTGATCCCCCGCCTCGGACGCGCCGTGCGCCGCAACCGGATCGCCGTGTGGACCGCCGGGCTGGTGTTCCTCTCCTTCTGGCTGCCCTACAACAACGGGCTGCGCCCCGAACCGATCATCGCGCTCGGCGCACTCCTGACCTGGTGCTCCATCGAGCGGGCCATCGCCACCGGCCGACTCCTCCCGGCAGCGATCGGTGTGCTGATCGCCGCGTTCTCCCTCGCCGCCGGTCCGACCGGCGTCATCGCGGTCGCCGCCCTGATCGTGAGCCTGCGGCCGCTCGTGAACCTCGTCGTCGCGCGCGCCCGCGTCGTCGGTGTGGCGGCCCTGCTCGCGCCCGTGCTCGCGGCGGGCGCCGTCGTGCTGATCGCGATCTTCGCCGATCAGACCCTCGGCGGTGTCCTCGAGGCGATCAAGGTGCGCACCGCGATCGGCCCGAACGTGCAGTGGTTCGGCGAGTACCAGCGCTACGAGGCACTGCTGAACATCTCGCCCGACGGCTCGCTCGCGCGTCGGTTCGGTGTGTTCGCGATGTTCCTGTGCCTGATCGTGTGCGCGATGCTGCTGCTGCGCGGTCGCGGGCGCATCCCCGGCGCCGCAGCGGGCCCGTCGCGACGCATCCTCGGCATCGTCTTCGTGTCGCTGCTGCTGATGATGTCGACGCCGACGAAGTGGACGCATCACTTCGGCGTCTACGCAGGCCTCGCCGGATCGATCGCCGCCGTCACCGCAGTCGGGCTCGCGGCCGCGACAGTCCGGTCGAGCCGCAACCGGGCACTGTTCGCGTCCGGCGTGCTGTTCCTGCTCGCGTTGGCGTTCACCGGATCGAACGGCTGGTGGTACGTCTCCAGCTACGGGATCCCGTGGTGGGACAAGCCGCCGTCCATCAGTGGCAAGCCGTTCTCCACCGGGTTCCTCGTTCTCGCCGTGCTCGCGCTGCTGTACGCGGGCTGGCAGCACCTGCGCGAGCCGTACCGCGGACCCGAACAACCCGTCCGCCCAGGACTGCGCACCCTCGTCGCGTCACCCCTCACCGTGGCGGCGGCGTTCATCGTCCTCGTCGAGGTGCTCTCGCTCGCCAAGGGCGCGGTCGGTCAGTACCCGGCGTACTCGCTGGCCCGCTCCAACATCGACACCCTCACCGGCGACACCTGCGCGCTCGCCAACGACGTCCTCGTCGAACCCGACGCGAATGCGGGCATGCTGACCCCGGTCGACGCGACACCCGACCCGCTCGGGGCGGGCGAGAACACCGGGTTCACCCCCAACGGCGTCGCGGGTGACCTGACCGCCGACGAGGAGTTCAAGGCCGCGGGCGGCGCCAACACCGTCGACACGGGATCGAACGAGACCACCGGAACCACCTCCGCGGGCACCGGCGGCGGGTCCGGCGACGCAGGCGTCAACGGCAGCACCGTCGCGCTTCCGTTCGGCCTCGACCCCGCGACGACACCGGTCCTCGGCAGCTACGGCGCCAACGAGCCCGCGCACCTGACCAGTGGCTGGTACGCGCTGCCCGAGCGTTCCGAGGACACCCCGCTGCTCGTGGTGACCGCGGCGGGACGGATCCGCTACGTCGATCCGGACGGCATCGTCACCGAGGGTCAGGAGCTGCTCGTCGAATACGGCTCCCGGCGTCCGAGTGGCGACGTCGAGGTCCGCGGCGCCGTCGCTCCGATCGACATCGGCCCGGCGCCGTCGTGGCGGAACCTGCGTATCCCGATGGAGCAGATTCCCGCCGACGCCGATGCCGTCCGCATCGTCGCCGACGACACCGACCTCACCCCCAAGCAGTGGCTCGCCGTCACTCCGCCCCGACTGCCGCAGACGCAGACGCTGCAGGACGTCGTCGGATCCGAGGCACCGGTGCTGCTCGACTGGTCCGTCGGCCTGTCGTTCCCCTGCCAGCGTCCGTTCGACCACCGGTACGGCGTCGCCGAGGCGCCGGAGTTCCGCATCCTGCCCGACCGGGTCGGGGCCGACTCCACGAACGCCTGGCAGGACGCGTTCGGCGGCGGCCCCCTCGGCTGGGTGGACCTGCTGCTGGTCGCGGAGACGATGCCGAGCTACCTGAACGACGACTGGGCCAGGGACTGGGGATCGTTGGAGCGCTACGAGCCGATCGACCCGTCCGCGACCACGGCCACCGTCGACACCGAGACGGTGACACGGTCCGGCCTGTGGTCGCCGGGCCCGATCGCCGCCAGGTAGGACGTCCGCCCGTCGGCGATGTGACAGCACCTGGTCGCCGACGGGAGCGCCGCCGCGGGACCGAAAATCGCATCGTCGATGTGGTGCTGCCCTCTCAGGTCGCTCGCCTACCATCGACACTCGTGCCCGACGCCCTGACAACCCCCGCACCCGCGCCTGCGCCTGCGCCGGTTCCCGATCTGCGCACGCAGTATCGGACTGCCCGACTGATCGCGATCATCACCGGTCTGCTCGGATTCGTGCTCGCCGTTGCGACCCCGTTCCTGCCCGTCAAGCAGACGACGTCCGCGTTGAACTGGCCGCAGGGTGCCGTCGGCAGCGTCGACGCGCCGCTGATGGCGCAGGTGCCGATCGACCTGACCGTGTCGATTCCCTGCCGCCTCGTCGACGACCTTCCCGCGAGCGGCGGACTCCTGCTGGGGACGGCACCGCCTCAGGGCACCGATGCGCCGCTGAACGCGCTGCTCGTTCGTGTCACCGAGTCGAGCGTCGACGTCCTCGACCGCAACGTCGTCGTCGCGTCCGCTCCTCGTGACGCCGTCGCGGGCGGCGAATGCTCCGCGATCACCGTCACCTCCGACATCGCAGACACCACCGCCACGTTCGAGGGCATGTCCGTCGACGGCAACCCCGTCACCGGCAGTCTCACCGGAGACCTCCGCCCGCAGGTCGTCGGCGTGTACACCGACCTCCCCGACACCGCGTCGACGGCTGATCTGTCCCTGAACGCGAACATCGACTCCCGCTTCTCGTCGACGCCCACCGTCCTGAAGCTCCTGTCGATGGCGCTCGCGGTGCTGCTCACGATCACCGCACTCGTCGCGCTGCACACCCTCGACGGAACCGACGGACGCACGCCCCGTGGGTTCTTCCCGACTCACTGGTGGCGACTGCGGCCCCTCGACGGCGTCATCGTCGGTGTCCTCGCGCTCTGGCATTTCGTCGGCGCGAACACCTCCGACGACGGCTATCTGCTGACGATGGCGCGGGTCTCCGAGCATTCCGGCTACATGGCGAACTACTTCCGCTGGTTCGGTGTCCCCGAGGCCCCGTTCGGCTGGTACTACGACGTTCTCGCCGCCATGGCGAAGATCTCCACCGCCAGCCCGTGGATGCGCCTGCCCGCGCTCCTCGCAGGCATCCTCTGCTGGTTCGTCATCAGCCGCGAGGTGATCCCCCGCCTCGGCCGCGCCGTCCGCCTCAACCAGGCCGCGGTGTGGACCGGTGGCCTCGTGTTCCTCGCGTTCTGGCTGCCCTACAACAACGGACTGCGCCCCGAGCCGATCGTCGCGCTCGGCGCACTCCTGACCTGGTGCTCCGTCGAACGATCCATCGCCACCGGACGCCTGCTGCCCGCCGCGGTCGCGATCATGATCGCCGCGTTCTCCCTCGGCGCGGCGCCCACCGGTCTGATGTGCGTCGCGGCACTGCTCGCCGGCGCCCGGCCGATGGTCCGGATCCTGGTTCGCAGGCACCGAAGCGTCGGCACCTGGGCGCTCGTCGCGCCCCTGCTCGCGTCGGGCGCCGTCGTCCTGGTGGCCGTGTTCGCCGACCAGACGTTCGCCGGTGTCCGCGAAGCGACTCGCGTGCGGACGCTCATCGGGCCCAACATGAGCTGGTACCAGGAGTTCCTGCGCTACTACTACCTGTTCGTGCAGACGGTGGACGGGTCGGTCTCCCGCCGCTTCGCTTTCCTGGTGATGATCCTGTGCCTGTTCACGACGCTGTTCGTGTTGCTGCGCCGTAAGCGGGTACCGGGCGCCGCGGTCGGACCGTCGTGGCGTCTGCTCGGTGTCGTGTTCGGCACCATCTTCTTCATGATGTTCAACCCCACGAAGTGGACCCACCACTTCGGGGCGTACGCGGGCATCGCGGGCTCCCTCGCCGCGCTCACCGCCGTCGCGGTATCCGCGACGGCCCTTCGGTCGAGGCGCAACCGGACCATGTTCGCCGCGGGACTGCTTCTGGTGCTTGCCTTCTCGTTCTCCGGCATCAACGGCTGGTGGTACGTCTCCGCCTACGGCATCCCGTGGTTCGACAAGACCATTTCGCTCGCCGGGATCCAGGTGAACACCGTCATGCTGGCCCTCTTCCTCGCGGCCGTGGTCCTCGTCGGCTGGCAGTACTTCCGTGAGGACTTCATCGGCAAGGAGGTCACGGCGTCCGGCCCGCGTGGCCGACGGATCAAGGCGCTCGCGGCGATGCCGCTGACCGTCATCGCCGCGCTGATGGTCCTCTTCGAAGTGCTGTCCCTGGTCAAGGGTGCGGTCGCGCAGTACCCGGCGTACTCGTTGGCGCGCTCCAACATCGACGCCGTCACCGGGTCGCCGTGCGGCCTCGCCGACTACGTCCTCACCGAAGCCGACGCGAACGCCGGGCGGCTGCAACCCCTCCCCGGTTCGGCCGCCGACCCGCTCGGTGGCGTCGATCCCGTCGGATTCGGCCCCAACGGAGTGCCGTCCGACCTGTCCGCCGACTACACCGAAGTCAAACCCGGACAGGCCAACACCGACGGCCAGTCCGTCGGCGCCGAGTTCGTCAACGGCGCCAGCGCCGGAACCGAAGGCGGCGTCGGTGCGCGGGGCGTCAACGGTTCGACCGTGAAACTCCCCTTCGGGCTCGACCCCGCCACCACGCCCGTGCTCGGCAGCTACCAGACCGGCGTCCAGGAACCGGCATACCTGACGTCGAGTTGGTACGCGCTGCCCGAGCGCAGCGGCGACGCTCCGCTGGTCGTCGTGTCCGCCGCCGGACGCATCTGGTCCGAGAGCAAGGACGGCGAGGTCACCTACGGTCAGTCACTGCGCCTCGAATACGGCCGACGCGAAGCCGACGGCACCGTCACCGTCCTCGGAAACTACCTGCCCAAGGACACCGGACCTGCACCGTCGTGGCGCAACCTGCGCATCCCCCTCGACGAACTGCCCGCCGACACCGACACCGTCCGCGTCGTCGCCAACGACCCCAACCTCACCGGCGACCAGTGGCTCGCGTTCACCCCGCCGAGGGTGCCGCAACTGCAGTCACTGAACGACTACATCGGCTCCGAGCAGCCGGTGCTGCTCGACTGGGCCGTCGGCCTGCAGTTCCCCTGCCAGCGTCCCTTCGACCACCACTACGGCGTCGCCGAGGTCCCCGGCTACCGCATCCTCCCCGACCGGCCCCTCGCCGTCAGCTCCACCGACACCTGGCAGGCCGGAGAGAACGGCGGTCCCCTCGGCTGGACCGAGATGATCGCGGAAGCGTCCACCGTCCCCACCTACCTGCGCGACGACTGGGGCCGTGACTGGGGTGCCCTCGAGCGGTACACCCGCCACTTCCCCGACGCCACCGCGGCCACCATCGACACCGACGAGGTGACCCGCTCCGGCTTCTGGAGTCCCGGCATGATGCGGGTCTACCCCTAACCCTCCACTCCCCTCCCCCTTGGGTTTCCTGAATGGCCCATTCATTCAGTCCAAGTGAATGAATGGGCCATTCAGGTAAAGGTGGCGGGGTTGCAACCCATTCGCGGCGCGGGTTTGTCCACAACCGACAGGTTGTCCACATCTGGCCCGATTCGACGCCCGGAACGGCCTTCGGCCGGATGCCATGCCCCATCCTTGCCTCATGCGACGAGGCAGGTGGGCCGACGATCTCGACATGATCCGTGCGCACGCCCACAATGGCGTGATTCGCTCAGCAGTTCTCGGCGAAATGGGGCTGGCACCGGCCACCATCGCCGCACGGTGCCTGCCGGGTGGACCATGGCAACGCATACTGCCGGGATACGTACTGCTGCACAACGGTTCCCCCACGCAGCTCGAGCGGGCCGGCGCGGCTCTGATGTATGGCGGGGATGACAGCATGCTCACCGGGCATGTAGCTCTCGCTGCGCACGGCTACCGCCGATCTGCATCGATGAATGACGTGCTCATGCTCGTCCCTGCCTCCCGGAAGCGGGCTTCTACCCACTTCGTCACCGTGGAACGAACCTGGCGGCCACCTGAACCAGTACTTCGTGGGACGCTCCGCTGCGCACCCGTCACGCGGGCAGTCCTCGACGCGTCCCGCCGGATGCGGTCACGGGATGCGTGTCGCGCCCTGCTCGCCGCCGTGATTCAGCGCGGGGACACCTCGATCGAGGAACTGGCGATGGAACTGGCCGAGGGCACGACGCACGGCACGGCATTGCCGCGGTCGGTACTACGCGAACTCACAGGCGGTGCGCACTCCGTCGGGGAGGTTCACGCGCAACGCCTGTATCGACGCAGCGGACTGCCGACGATTGTGCACAACCGTGAGATCGAAACTCACAGGGGCGAATTCATCGCCATCCCCGACGGCTGGATCGACGACGTCGCAATGGCCTGGGAAATCGACTCGCTCGACAATCATTTCACCGTCCCGGACCACGAGGCGACCCTCGAACGCCGTGAGCGCATGCAGAGCTTCGGAATCATTGTCGTCACGCATTTGCCGCGCACCATTCGCGACAAACCGGATCTGGTGATCCGTGAGCTGCGCTCGAGCTACGAACTTGCCCGCTCCCGAGCCAGGCCGAGCGTGCGGCTCCGCGCTGATCGGTCCCCGCGCCGGCCCGCTTCCTGAGCGCGGAGCCTCTTCCTGAATGGCCCACCCATTCAGTTCAGTTGAATGAATGGGCCATTCAGGAAGAAAGGCGGCGGGATAGAACGGTCAGAACGGCAGCAAGTGATGCTTGCGGGGGTTCTTGTAGACCGTCTTGTCGCGCAGCAGGGTCAGTGCCTTGCGGATCTCGAGGCGGGTGGCCGACGGGTCGATGACGGCGTCGACGTAGCCGCGCTCGGCCGCGATGTAGGGCGTCGCGACGTGCTCGTTGTAGAAGTTGATCAACTGCTGACGCACGGCGGGTGCGTTGTCGCCAGCGGACTCGATCTGCTTGCGGCCGATGATGTTGACGGCACCTTCGGCTCCCATGACCGCGATGCGGGCGGTGGGCCAGGCGAAGTTGACGTCGGCACCGAGCTGCTTGGAGCCCATCACGGCGTAGCCACCACCGTACGACTTGCGCACGACGACGGTGACCTTCGGGACGGACGCCTCGACGTAGGCGAACAGGAACCGACCACCACGCTTGATGACGCCGATCTTCTCCTGTTCGACGCCGACGAGGAAGCCGGGGGTGTCGACGACGAAGACGAGCGGAATGTTGTAGGCGTTGCAGACGCGCACGAAATGCGCTGCCTTGTCGCCCGCTTGGGCGTCGAGTGCTCCGGAGAGGTACATCGGCTGGTTCGCGACGACTCCGACGGGGCGGCCGTCGACGCGGGCGAATCCGGTGATGACGTTCTGCGCCATCTGGGAGCGGATCTCGTGGAAGTCGCCGTCGTCGAAGATCCGCATCAGGATGTCGTGCATGTCGTAGCCGGCGTTGTCGGCGTCGGGCATGAACGAGTCGAGGGCGAGGTCGTCCTCGGTGATCTCGGGTTCGAGGCCGGGGTTGATGATCGGCGGCTGTTCGGTGCAGCTCGACGGCATGTAGCTCAGGTACTTGCGGACCCACTCGAACGCGGCCTTCTCGTCGGGCGCGACGTGGTGAATGTTGCCGTATTCCACCTGGTTTCGGGCGCCGCCGAGTTCGTCGAGGCTGACTTCCTCGCCGGTGACCGACTTGATCACGTCGGGGCCGGTGACGAACATGTACGAGTCCTCGGTCGCAACCACGACGTCGGTGTTGATTGGCGCGTACACGGCGCCGCCCGCGTTCTTGCCGAGGATGACGGAGATCTGTGGGCACATGCCCGACAGCGGTTCCTGGCGTCGTCCCATCTCGGCGTACCACGCCAGCGACGTGACGGCGTCCTGGATACGGGCGCCTGCCGACTCGTTGATGCCGACGACGGGGCAGCCGATCTTGATGGCGAAATCGTTGACGGCGGCGACCTTTCGGCCGAATATCTCGCCTGCGGCACCACCGAACACGGTCTGGTCGTGCGCGAAGACCGCGACGGGGCGGCCGTCGACGAGCCCGTGCCCGGTGACGACGCCGTCGCCGTACGGGTTCGACGGGTCGCCGGGCTGACGGGCGAGCTGACCCAACTCGACGAAGGTGCCCGGATCGAGCAGCATGTCGATCCGCTCGCGCGGGGTCGGCAGGCCCTTCTCCTTGCGCCGCTCGATGGCACGGGGGTTGCCCGGGGCCTTCGAGATCTCGAGCTTCTCCCGAAGCTCGGCAAGCTTTTCGGCGGTGGTGGTGCTCACTCAGTTACTCCGCTTCTCGGCCTCGATGGCGGCCAGTTTCTTGGTCAGGTCGGCCCCCACCTTCCCGATGTACGGTTCGTCGACGATCTGGATGTGATCGCCACCGACGTGCACGATTTCGAGGTCCGACGCGACCTTCGCCCAGCCGCCGTCGGGCGTGCGGGTCCCGAACGCGGGCTCGAGCGCGATGGCGTCGTCGTGGTACTTGTCCGCCATGTAGAGCACCACGGGACCGTCGTACTTGCCGGGCTTGACGGTCTGCAGGGCCCTGTTGTCCAGCCACGACGTGCGCTGGTGCTCGATGATGCCGCCGGGGATCTTCGCACCGCTCACCTTGAGCAGGTTCATCAGGATTTCGATCTGCTCTTCGTCGGTCTCGGCGGCGGCGAGCATGTCGAACGGCAACGGCGCGTCGACGTTGTAGGTCTTCTTCGCGAACGCCGCGTACCGCTGCCAACGCTTCTTGATCTCGTCGGGCGTGTCCTCGATTTCCTCGCCCGCCATCACGGTGTCGATGAGGCCGACGATCCGGACGTCCTTGCCCTGTTCGCGCAGGAGCGTCGCCACTGCGTAGGACAGGGCGCCGCCCAGGGACCAGCCGTACAGCACGTACGGACCGTCGCCCTGGATCTCCGTGATGAGCGGCAGGTACTCGCGGGCACGCACGTCGAGCGGGCCCTCGGTGCGTTCGAAGCCGTACATCGGGGTGTCGGCGGGCAGCCGCTTGAGCAGCGGCTCGTAGGCGACGGTCGACCCACCTGCCGGATGGAACACGAAAACCGGTACGGCAGTGGATCCTTCGGGTCGGGCACGCAGCACGCGCACGAGGCCTTCGATCTTGCCCTCGTCCTCGAGGTGCGGGCGCACCTTCTCCGCGAGCTGCTCGACGGTCTCGCTGTCGAGTACGTCGTCGAAGCTCACCTCGCCGCCTGCTCGTTCGGTCAACCGGGCGGCCAGCTTCTCGGCGGTGACGTCGTCGAGGACGGGCAGGATGTTGAAGATGCCCTTCGCGGACTTGCCCGTCACGACCGCCCACGTCGCGAACGTCAGACGTTCGGCGGCGTCACGCGGCGGGACGTTGACCTCCTCGTCGGACGCGTCGCCGACGGTCGGTGCGGCGTCGGCGACGATCTGCTCGGCCTCGGCGACCGGACTCGTGGTCTCGTCGTCGAGCACGGAATCGAGTGCGGGGGCGTCCTTCTCGGCCTGCTGCGCAGCGGCGAGCGCCTCGACCTCTTCGCGGTTCTCGACTGCGTAGCGCAGGTACTTCTCGACCTCGCGCAGGTTCGCGTCCTTGACGGCCTGCAGCTGCAGCTGCGGGATGTCGAACTCGTACTCGACACGGTTCTTGATCCGCACCGCCATCAGTGAGTCGAGCCCCAGCTCGATCAGCGGGATCTCGGCGGGCAGGTCCTCGACGGCGTATCCCATCGACTCCGCGACGATCAGGGCGAGCCGGTCCTCGAGTGCCTGGGTGCCGTTGGGATCCCACTTGTCGCCGAAGGATTCGACGACCTCGGGCAGTTCCTCCATCGGCGAGCTCGACCGCTGCGGCGAGGCCGCACCTGTGCGCGGTTCCGGTGCGGCGACGACCAGTTCGGGCAGTGCCTCACCGGAACTGACGACCGCGTCCAGCAGCAGCGTGAAGGCACCGTTCGACTTCGCGTGCACCTGCAACGAACCGCCGCCGGGGTGGGGGCTCAGCGTGGTGGTCAGCGTTCCCGATGCAGGCACGTCACCGCGCGGGACGGCAGCGGTCAGGGTCACGTCCGAGAGCACCTGCGCCGCAGCGGAAGTCACGAGCTCGTTCAGGTTGGAGACGGCAGAGGCGGCAACCTCCCACACGTGCCGACCGTCGGGAAGCGACACGTGCGACCCGGGCGCGCGACCCGATCCGGATGCGCTGACCTGGACGTCGAGCCAGAACTCCTTGCGCTGGAACGCGGTGCGCGGGGCGTTCGCGTACCCGCCGGCAGGCAGCAGCGACGCCAGGTTCACCGGCTGCCCGTGCACGTACAGCTGAGCGAGCGCGGTGAGGACGCCGACCTCCTCGTCCTCCTTGCGCTTGAGCGTCGGGATCAGCTGGGCGTCGTGCAGCCCGGCGTCGAATGCGGTGGCGGCCACCGACATCAGCGTCGCCGGGTTCGGTGCGAGCTCGACGAAGGTGGTGTGGCCTGCGTCGACGGCCATGCGCACGGCGTTGGTGAAGTAGACGCTGTGCCGCATGCCCTTGGTCCAGTAGTCGACCGGGTGAATCGGGGCGTGTCCGGCACGGTAGTACGTCTCCTTGTCGACGGACGAGAACAGTCCGACGGTCAGGGTGTGCGGTTCGATGCCCGCGAGCTCGGCGGCGAGTTCGCCGAGGATCGGGTCGACCTGCGAGGTGTGGCTGGCACCCTTGGTCTGCAGGATCCGGCCCATCTTCTCCTCGGCCTCGGCGCGGGCGACGATCGCCTCGACCTCGGGCTGGGGACCGCCGATGACGGTGTGGGTAGGCGCGGCGTAGACGCAGACCTCGAGGTGCGGGAAGTCGCCGAGGACGGCTTCGATCTCGGCCGCGGTGTACTCGACGAGCGCCATGAGGCGGATGTCGTCGCCGGACAGCGTCGCCTCGGCCTCACCCATCAGGCGCGAGCGGGCGGTGATGACGCGGACGGCGTCCTCGAGGGACAGTCCCCCGGTGACGTACGCGGCGGCGGCCTCGCCCATCGAGTGGCCGACGGCGGCTTCCGGTTCGGCGCCGTGGTGACGCAGCAGTGCCGCGAGCCCGATCTGGATGGCGAAGATGCCGACCTGCGAGGTCTCGACGTCGTAGTCGAGGGAGTCGTCGAGGAACTTCTCGGCCATCTTGTAGCCGGATTCGAACTCGATCAGCTCGTCTACCTGGTCGATCGCGGCGCGGAAGACGGCGTTGTTCGTGTAGAGCTGCTTGGCCATCTTGCGATGCTGCGACCCAAAGCCGGAGAACACCCAGACGGGGCCCTTGCCCGCGGGCGAGTCGGCGGAGAAGACGCCCTGCCCGGGCTTGCCCGCCGCAACCGCGCGCAATCCGGTGATGGCCTCGGCGTGGGTCCGGGCGAGCACGACGGCGCGGGAGCGGCCGTGGTTGCGTCCCGCGAGTGTCCGGGCCAGGTCCGCCAGCGCAGTGGTGCTGCCGGCCTCGGTCTCGAGCCAGTCGGCGAGGTCCGACGCGGCGCGGCGGCGTCGCGACGGCATCGACGCGGACACCGGCAGCAGCACCGGCAGCGGTTCCTCGCGCTGCGGCGTCACGAGCGGTTCGACGCCCATCGACGCGGCGGCGTCGGCCAGCACGGCCTCCGCCTCGGTCTCGACGTCGACGTGCTCGGCGTCGAGGGACTCCGTCGCCTCCGACGGTGATTCGTTCGCGGACGCCTCGGGCGCGACCGCGCCGTTGTACTCGCGTACGACGACGTGCGCGTTGGTGCCGCCGAAGCCGAAGCCGGAGATGCCTGCGACGGCGCGGCCCGTGTAGCGCGGCCAGTCGGTGGCTTCGGGGATGACACGCAGGTGGGTGCCGTCGAAGTCGATGTACGGGTTCGGGCCTGCGTAGTTCAGCGACGGCGGGAGCTTGTCCTCCTGCATCGCGAGCACGACCTTGATCAGGCCGGCCGCACCGGCCGCGGATTCCAGGTGCCCGAAGTTGGTCTTCGCGGAGCCGAGCAGCGCCGGCTTGTCGGCGTCACGGCCACGTCCGACGACGCGACCGAGAGCGTCGGCCTCGATGGGGTCGCCGAGGATGGTGCCGGTGCCGTGGGCCTCGATGTAGTCGACGCCGGACGGCACGATGCCCGCGTCACGGTAGGCGGCGCGCAGGACGTCGGCCTGGGCGTCGGGGTTCGGGGCGACGATGCCGTTGGACCGGCCGTCCTGGTTGACGGCGGAACCGGCGATCACGGCGAGGATGGTGTCGCCGTCCCGTTCGGCGTCCTCGAGTCGCTTGAGGGCGACGAGTCCGCCGCCCTCGGCTCGCACGATGCCGTTCGCATCCGACGAGAACGCCTTGATCTTGCCGTCGTCGGTGAGCACACCGGTCTCGTTGAAGCCGAGGGTCGCGGCGGGCGCGACCAGCATGTTGACGCCACCTGCGAGTGCGATGTCGGACTCGCCGGATCGCAGCGACCGCACAGCCTGGTGCACGGCGACCAGCGACGACGAGCACGCGGTGTCCAGTGCGATCGACGGACCGCGGAAGTCGAAGTAGTAGGAGACCCGGCCCGCGACGATCGATGTCGACGTGCCGGTGAGCGCGTACGGGTGCGCCTGGAGCGGGTCGCTGATCGCGAGCAACTGGTAGTCGTTGGCGGAGGTGCCGATGAAGACACCGACCTGCTCGCCCTTGAGTTCGTTGGCCGGGATGTGCGCGTGTTCGAGTGCTTCCCAAGCCAATTCGAGTGCGAGACGCTGCTGCGGGTCGACGTTACGGACCTCGAGCGGGGACATCGCGAAGAACTCGGCGTCGAAGCCCTTGACGTCGTCGAGGTAGCCGCCCTTGGTGTTGGCCTTCTCGATGGCGGCGGCGATCTGCGGGTCGGCCGCGAACTCGGACCAACGCCCCTCGGGCAGGTCGGTGACGGCGTCACGGCCCTCGATCAGCAGTCGCCACATCTCGTCGGGCGTGTGGCCGGAGCCGGGGAAGCGCGATGCCATACCGACGATCGCGATGTCGTGGGACTGCGAGGTGTCCTTGACCGCGTAGTACGCGTCGTCCGACCCCGCGGGCAGCTCCGGCTCACCCTCGATGATCCGCGTCGCGAGGGACGCGATCGTCGGATGCTGGTAGGCGATCGTCGCGTTCAGCGTGATGCCGAGCAGGTCCTCGATCTCGCCCGACAGGGCAACGGCGTCGCGGGACGACAGACCGAACTCCTCCATCGGGCGGTCGTCGGAGATCTGCTCCACCGGCTGCCCGGTCACCCCGGCAACCCAGTTGCGTAGCCATTCGCGCAGCTGCGCGACCGTCATCTCAGTTTCAGCCATCAGTGCACCACGCTACTCGTCGTCGGAGGTCTCGTCGGGGACGTAGTCGATCTCAGACGCTGTCCGGGAACGCTGTCTGCTGGTACCCGCCGCGCAGGGTGCCCTCGATGTACGCGGCCTTGCAGGCGCGGCGCGCGATCTTGCCGCTGGAGGTACGCGGGATCGACCCGGCGGGCACGAGCAGCACATCGCGCGCCGTCACGCCGTGTCGCGCCGAGATCGCGGCGCGGACCGCGTCGGCGATCGGCCCCGGTTCGGCCTTGCCCGCACCGGGGGCGCGTTCGGCGACCACCACGAGCTGCTCGGCGCCGTCGTCGGGGTCGTAGCTCAGTCCGGATCCGAACTCGAACACCTCCTTGGGCAGCTGGTTCGCGGGCACGGCGAACGCGGCCACGAAGCCGGGACGCAGCGCGGTGGACGCCTCCTGCGCGGAGTACTCGAGGTCCTGCGGGTAGTGGTTGCGTCCGTCGACGATCACCAGGTCCTTGACGCGACCGGTGATGTACAGCTCGCTGTCAACGTAGACGCCGTAGTCGCCGGTGCGCATCCAGTTCGCGTCGTCGGGCGCGCCGTCGGTCTTGCTGCCGTCCGCCTGCCGCGAGGTGATCCGGTTGTGGAAGGTCTGTGCGGTCTCGTCCTCGCGACCCCAGTAGCCCTGGCCCATGTTGTTGCCGTGCAGCCAGATCTCTCCGACGTGCTCGTCGGGCAGCTCGGCGCCGGTCTCGGGGTCGACGATCGCGGCCCACTGGCTGCGTGCGACGTGCCCGCAGGACACCTGGGAGATCGCTCCGGGCGCGTCGGGGGAAACCTTGACCATCCGGCCCTGGTTGAGCTGGTCGCGGTCGACGTAGATGACGCGGGCCTCGTCGGCCTGGTCGGTGGTGGAGACGAACAGGGTCGCCTCCGCCATGCCGTAGGAGGGCTTGATGGCGGTCTTGGGCAGCCCGTACGGCGCGAACGCCTCGTTGAACTTGCGCATCGACGAGGTGGTGACGGGCTCGGACCCGTTGATGAGCCCGATGACGTTGGAGAGGTCGAGCGTCTCGCCGTTCTTGGGCAGTCCGCGGGCCGCGGCATGCTCGAACGCGAAGTTCGGCGCGGCGGCGAAGGTGCCCGCACCGTCGGAGACGGCGGCGAGTTCGTTGATCCAGCGGGACGGCCGGGCGACGAACGCGCGCGGGCTCATGATGGTGATGTACTTGCCGCCCAGCGCGGGCAGGATCACCGTGAGCAGGCCCATGTCGTGGAACAGCGGTAGCCAGGTGACACCGCGCGACTCGGTGCTCAGCCCGATCGCGTCGGCCATCTGCACCGCGTTGGTGCCGACCGCGAGGTGGGTGATCTCGACGCCTGCGGGAGTGCGGGTCGAACCGGACGTGTACTGCAGATACGCGATGTCCTCGAGCTTCGGCTCCGGGTTCACCCACGTCTCGCCGACGGTGTCGGGGATCGCGTCGACGGCGATGATGCGGGGACGCTGCGCGGCGGGCAGCGAGCGGAACAGCTGACGGACACCGGCCGCGGACTCCGTGGCGGTGAGGATCGCGGCAGGTTCGCAGTCGCCGAGCACGGCGTGCAGCCGATCGGTGTGACCGGGCTCGTCCGGGTCGAACAGCGGCACCGCGATGGTGCCCGCGTGGATCGCAGCGAAGAACGAGATGACGTAGTCGAGGCCCTGCGGGGCGAGCACGGCGACGCGGTCGCCGGGCTTGGTCACCTGCTGCAGTCGGGCCGCCACGGCGCGCAGCCGGATACCGAACTGGTTCCAGGTGAGCTCCTGCGCCTCACCGTCACGTGCGGTGGAGTAGTCGATGTAGCGGTATGCCAGATCGTCGGCATTCTCTCGGGAATGCTGCTCGACGTAGTCGACGAGTGTGTTCCCGGGCTGCAACTTGATATGCCCGGTCTCGTCGATGTAGTCATCGAAGTTCTTCATACCTTCTCCTCCAAGGCAAGCCCTCGACGCCTGTTTCTGCACCGGTGGGCTTCAACTCCCTGCTCCCGCGGGAATCATGCAATCAATGTCTAGCGGCAACATGCAGATCTCGTTACGGTAACGAACCGCTTCGCATCCCAAACCAACAGGATGTTACAGAAGCCCGCCTCGTCATTCACCCTTGAGCAGGTCGATGACGGGGGCGAAGGCCTCCATCTGGGTCGGGAAGATGCCGACGTACGACATCGACGTCCGATCCCGAACTCTTCTTATCTGATCGGCGATTTCGTCGTACGTGCCGATCGCCAGATAGGGCGAGTCGAGGATGTCCTGGACGGTCAGCGTGACGTCCGCCTCAATATTCGGCGGGTACCCGTTGGAGATGGCCCCCAGTGCCATCTCGGCCATCGCCTCGCGATCTTCGGTCGGCATGACCGCGGTGATCGTCCAGTTCAGCTCGATGTCCTTGAAGCGGTCACCCGCGGCCGCACGAATTCCGTCGACACGGGCCGCGGTCGCTTCCATCGTGATCCCGGAGAGCAGCATCTTGCCCTCCTTGGTCGACGGAGGCGCGACGGACACGATGTCGGCGTACTTCGCCGCGAGCGCGAGCATCTTCGGTCCCCCACCGCCGACGGCGATCGGCGGACGCGGACCCTGACGCGGCCGCGGGCTGCCCTTGAGTCCCGAGATCCGGTAGTACTCGCCCTCGAAGTTGCACTCCTGGCCACGCAGCAGCGTGTCCAGGATCTGCAGCGACTCCTCGAGCTTCGCGATGCGCGCACCGGGCCGCTCGTATGCGATGCCCGCCTGATCGAACTCGTCCTTCATCCAGCCGGCACCGATACCGAGCTCGAGCCGACCACCGGAGAGCACGTCGATGGTGGTCGCGTCCTTAGCGAGGATCGCCGGATGACGAAAACCGTTGGCCAGCACTGCAGTTCCGATACGGATCTTGTCCGTTGCCACAGCGAGCGCACCGAGTGCGGCGATCGGGCCGACCTGGTTTCCGACGTGGTCGGGGATCATGAAGCTGTCGTACCCGAGCTCCTCGGCCTTCTGGGCCAGCTTGACGAAGCGCCTGGCCCCGCCCTCCTCGGCGTTGCCCTCGCCACCGGCTGCAAACCGGAACTTGCGCGGCGCGGGCGCGTCGGCGGAACTCATCTATCAATTCTCCTGGTGGCGGGCAGTGGTGAAAAGTGCAGGTAACCGGTTGTCCACTCTAACTGCTGGACACGGTCCCCCCTATTCCTGTCAGGACTCGATCACTCATGGGCGGGGGCGGGCGCGGAGCGCACCTTCTCAGCGGCCCAGTTTGTCATCCACTGCGTAGCGGTGGTGCCGTTTCCATCAACACTGAAGCTGTTGTACATCGCATGCACAGGGTTGTTGACGTACTCGAGCAGACGCGACGCGCTCCCCAGCCAATTGCCAGGTTTGAATGCACCTTCCGGAGCGTCGCAGATGCCGTCCGTGGGCGCACAGATCTGCACGACCCGGTCGCCGACCGACCCGAAGCCGCCCGGCCTGGCACCGGTCATCGTGATGCCCGGCAGCTTGACACCGGCCAACGCAACCTCGGCACCGACACCGGCGACACCCGGACCGACGTCCTCCGCCGTCCCTGGATCCCGACGACCGTCCGCGATGAGCCCGGCCCCCAACAGGAGGTCGGCAGGGACGGGCCCGTTGCCCGCTCCGATGCTCGCAGCGAGATCACCGGCAATGACGGCGCCCTGCGAGAACCCGGTGAGCACGTAGCTCGTCAACGGGCACTCGGTGTGCATCGCCGACATCACCTCGGTCGCCTTCGCGGTGCCATCGCCTCGGCTGACGTTGTACGACACCTGACCGTCCGGCGGAAGCGCGACCGGATTCGAGAACTGCGCCACGTACGGCACCGTGTACACCTGCGCCCGCTCCGGCCCGAACTGCGCCTGCAGCGGCCTCGTGACGTTGAGCATCAGCGACGCCGGATTCGCGGTCGGATTGAACGGGTCGTCAGCGGCGCTCGACTCCCAGGTACCCGGGATCGCGACCACCTGGACATCCGGACAGCTGGCCGGCTGCGCGGACGGCCGCTCCGGCCCCGGCGGCGTCACCGGCGGCTTCGGCACCCGCCCGGCAAGCAGGAACCACGCCAGCAACGCGACCAGCGCGACGACGAGTAGGACGATCAGGACGAGCAACGTCCGCAGCAGGCGGCGTCCCCGACTCTTCCGGGCTGCCATCGGCTACGAGCAGTAGGTCGAGGTCGCGGCGTCGATGTACACCTGCGCCATCCGGGCGGCGTCCGCCTCGGACGGCGTTCCGCCTGCCAACCCGGCCTCGACACCTGCCATACCCGTCACGTAGGCGAGAATCTCCTCGCTCGCGACCCCGCTCTCCTTGGCCGAGCAGATGTAGTTGGCGGTGGAGATCGCGATGTCACCGTTGGCGGCGGGCGTGACGCCTCCCTTCTTCAACGCGTCCAGGTAGGCCTGTCCACGGGCGTCGATCGGGGGCGCCTCCGTCGGACCGGGGAACCCGCTCGGCACCGACTGCGGCGTCTCCGGCGGCGCGGTCGCCGCCACCGACGGGGTCGTGTACTCCGGTACCTCGATGCCGGTCGCGAGCGGCGGCGCGGTCGGCGAACCCGACCCCGCTGCCGTCGTCAGTGTCGGCGTGTTCGACGCCGTGGAGTCGTCACTGCCGCATCCGGCGAGGACGCCTGCCGAGACGAGCGTGAGCGCGCCGACGGCGAGCACACGGGTAATCGGGGTACGAGAAGAAACGCGCATCAATTTCACAGTCCTCTTCGGTCATCGGCGGGACGTCCCGCCGCGACTGGGGTCATCGGTGTCGAGGGTACCGACGTGCGTCGGGCCGGGTTCGCGCCGCGAACCCGGCCCGCCACGTCATTCACTCAGGCGACCTGGATGTTCCCGCCCTTGACGGTGATGGTGCCGAACTGGAAGTTCTGGCGGACGCCACCCTCGAAGGCATATTCGTCACTGATCGGGTAGCCGAGTCGGCCGCCCTCGTAGCCCTGGCGTCCCCATTCCTCGAAGATCGCGCCGTGCCTGATCGACCAGGCACCGCTCGCCGGGCTCCAGTAGATGTTGCCGCCCTCGAACTCGTTGAAGCGGCCGTTGTCCCGGATCGGGCCACGCTCGCTGGACCGCGGGAAACCGAGCCAGCTGTTCTCGTAGCCCATCTCGCCGTACTTGCGCATGATCAGGCCCTGGACACCGTTCGCCCCCGTGGTGGGGCTCCAGTAGATGGCTCCGATCTCGAAGCCCTGCACGGCGCCGTCCTTGGACGGGGTGTTGATCTCGTCGCCGACGGGGTAGCCGAGCGGACCGGTCTCCCAGCCCTGCGAGGACCACAGGTCGCGGATCGCGCCGCGTACCGCATGGGCTCCGGTCTGCGGGGTCCAGTAGATCGAACCGGCCTGGAAGTGGTTGCCGCGGCCACGGCCGTCGGGGGTGCCGAACTCGCTGGTGGTCGGCAGGCCGAGGGGTCCGGACGGGCCGCCCATCGCCTGGTACTCGCCGCCGATCATGCCGGTGACGACCTGTGCGCCGGTGCCACCGGACCAGAAGATGCGGCCGTTGCGGAAGTCCTGGGCGAGCCCGCCCGCGACACCGTATTCACCGGTGACGCAGCCGCCGAGCCACGGGTTCGCATTCGCCATCGCGCCGATGTCGCCGTTCAGGCCGCACGCGGGTGCCGAGACCTGGACACCGAGGGCGTTGGCGACCTGCGGCCACGCCTGGTGCATCTCGAACTGCCAGTACGGCCACGAGTGGGTGCCCGACGGCCGGTAGTTCACCTGCGCGGCGATGCCGAGCTTGTTCAGCTTCGTCGCGAACGACTGCGAGGTCAGACGCGAGAGGATCTCCAGACCCATGCCCGCGTAGTTCGTGGACACGCCGGGGATGCCGGACGGCTGATCGTACGGACCGGTCATACCGCTGCCGCTGGAGATGTACAGGCTCGTGCCCTTGAGGTTCTCCGCCTGGATGTACGGGTCGTGCGCGGCCCATTGCGGATTGCTCGGCTGGCCCCACATCTTGGTGACGTTGTATCCGCCCGCGTCCTGCATCGCGTACTGCAGGGCCTGCGGCATACCGAGGGACGTGGTGCTGAGGTAACCGGAGAACGAGCCGGCGAACTTGAAGAAGCCGGGATTGCGGGCCGCGAGGAACATCGCGGACGTGCCGCCCATCGACAGGCCGATCACACCACGCGTGCTGGTGGTGCGCATGCTGTTCTCGAGCACCGGCGGCAGTTCCTTCGTCAGGAACGTCTCCAGTTGGTAGAACTTGCCGTTGTCACCTTCGAGCCAGTCGGAGTAGAAGCTGGACTGACCGCCGACCGGGAGGATGACGTTGACGTTCTTGTCGGCGTAGAAGCTCGCCGCGTCGGTCTCGATGGTCCAGCCGCTCTCGTCGTCGCGGGCGCGCAGACCGTCGAGCATGTAGAGGGCGGGGAACGTGGCGTCGGGCCGGGAGTTCCAGTCACGTGCCAGCAGGATCTGCACCTGGAACGGTGCGCCCATGGACGGGGAGTCGACCCACAGCGCGACGCGGCGGTCGGTGATCCACTGCACCTTCGACACACCCGGCATCGACCGACCGGGTGCGGCTGCGGATCGCGCCGAGATGACCGGTGCGGGTGCGGGGGCCGCGACGGTGGTCGTCGGGGCGACCGTGGTGGTCGGCGCGACGGTCGTCGTGGGCGTCACCGCGGTGGTGGTCGGCGCAGCAGCGGTAGACGTCGCGGCCGTCGTCGTGGTCTTCCCGGCGCTGGACTTCGGCGCGACGGTTTCCTGGACGTCCTCGGGGGACTTCTTCGCGGGGGTCGAGGTCGGCGTCGCGGTGATCGACGTGCTCGTCGCCGGCTGTGCGGCGGCGACACCGGCGGTCGTCAGCCCAGCCGCGGTCGGCAGAACAAGCGCAGCGGCCAACAGTGCGAACGCACGCCCCTTGCGGTGATGCGATCGGGCGCCCGATCTTGTTGATCCTGGTCGCATGTGAGGTGACTCCTCTTTCTTCTGTCGGCCGGTCTACTACCCGGCACCGTCGGTTGACTGACCCGACCCGCGCGTCACGCTGCTGTTACGCCTGGACACTCGCGTGTCCCCTTTGTACACGGCGGACAGGAGTGACGCGTGTGACGCGCGGCATCTACGAGGTTTTGTTATGTGCAGGAAACGGCAGATGCCGCCCTGCTCACCCCCGGAGGGGTGTGCAGGGCGGCATCGTGGCGATCATGGTTATCCGGTCACCAGGCGTTCAGGGAGTCCAGAATCTGGGTGCGGGCCTTGAACAGCTCGCCCGACCAGTACGGCCACGAGTGGGTGCCGTTGGACGGGAAGCTGTACGTGGCAGGAATCTTGAGGGCGGCCATGCGCGCCTGGAAGGCCCGTGTGTTGACCAGCGAGATGGCCTCGAGGCCCATGCCGTTCGCGGTGTTGTAGTAGTCGATCGGCTTCTGCGGCTTGTCGAACTCACCGGGCAGACCACTGGCCGCCGAGATGTACAGGGACAGGCCCTCGAGCTTCGGCGCGAACACGAACGGGTCGTTGCGCAGCCATGCCTTGCTCCACGGCGGGCCCCACATCGCGTCGACGTTGAACCGACCGGCATCGAGCATCGCCACGCGGATCGCCTCACGCATACCGGGCGCTGAGATGTTCAGGTAGCCCGACAGCGAAGACGCGAACTTGAACTGATCGCGGTGGTAGGCCGCCAGCGTCAGGGCAGCCGAGCCGCCCATCGACAGGCCGAGCACACCGTTGTTGGTGCGAGAGACACCACGGGTCTCCAGGTAGTCGGGGAGCTCCTTGGTCAGGAAGGTCTCCCACTTGTAGGTGGTGTCCTGGCCGTTGAAGTTCGACGACGCGATCCAGTCGCTGTAGAACGACGACTCGCCACCCACCGGCATGACCAGGGTCAGGTTGTCGTTCGCGAACTGCTCGAGCGCGTTGGTCTCGAAGGACCACGCGTTCCTGTCGTCGCGTGCGCGGAGTCCGTCGAGCAGGTAGAGGGCAGCTCCACCGCCACGCTTGGCCCACTGGATCTGCACCTTGATCGGGCCCATGGAGGAGGGCACCGAGACCTCTTCGTAACCACCGGACGGCGCCCGGTGCGTGACCGGTGCGGCGCCGGCGACGGCGGTCCCCGCGATACCGGCAGTGACGGGCAGCACGAGCGCTGCGGCCGAAAGGCCGAGGAGGCGTCGCTTGAGGTTCTGGAACCTCGGTCTGCCAATACGCATGAATACTGCTCTCTTTCTCTCCTGCGGTACCCGCCTGAGCTGGCCCGGAAGTCTGGCACTAGGCCACGGCTCTGCCGTACGCACACATGCGCGTCCGGCAGTGGAACGGATCAAGGTCACACTGCGCTCGCAGGAGCGTATGCGAACGGGTGTGACGTGACAACCGCGGTTCTTCCCCCTGAAACCCGCCGCGCCGGACGAGTTGCAAGGGCCTTCATGTATCTGTACATCGCGTTACGGTTACGACCGTTACGTAAACGTGATTTGGAATACAGTTTTGTGATTTTCCTAGCGGGGACGCTCGGGTGGCATCTCCAAACCGCAGCGCTGGATCTCGTATGCGGGCACCCGGTCGATGCGATACCCCGCGTAGTGGAACGCCCGTTTGAGGTTGCGGATGAACAACTGGCGGGTCAACTCACCCCGCGACGACGCCAGCAACTCCTGAGTGTCCGGACAGGTCAGCGCGACCTGCGCCTGCGCCACCCAGTTCTCGTCGAGATACCAGGGCATCCACGGATGCTGATCGACCATGCCCGTGTCGGCGACCACCCAGTCCGGGTACAGGGCCTTGTCGTGACCGATGCGTCCGTCACCGAGGCGCTCGGTGTGAGCCGCCAGCGGGTAGGCGAGACCCATCTGGTCGATGACCTTCACATCCAGACCGACATTCATGCTCGTCATGCCCAGATTCAGGAAGTACACCGTGTGACCTGCCCCGCCCTCCGGAATCGGCAGCGGCGGCGGCACCAGATCCCAGTAGGTGTAGTACGCCGCGGGCAGCAGCAGACCACCGTCGGGGTTGTTGTTGATCGTCTCGACCATCGCCCGCATCCGCGGATAGTCGAGGTAGTCCTCGGCCCGGATCGGATGGTCGCGTCCGGTCCCGAGCATGTAGAAGTTCCGCTCGTCGACGATGCCGGACTTACCGACGAACGTGCCGTTCGGCATGCCCTGCGCGGTCGAGGCGACGATCGCCCACACCACGACTGCAATCCAGGCCAGCGATCCCGCGGCGAACACGGCGATAGCCGGGGTCGAGCCCCACTGGTCGCGCCGCGGCACCCGCACCGGCAGCACGGCGATCGGGAGGATCAAACAGAACAGCACCGGCAGCAGGACGCGGCCGTGCATGAAGTCACCACCGACCCGCACCGAGTAGATCCCGAGCAGGATGCCGGTGCCGACGAACAGCGCGATCACCGCCGCGGGGGTGTGCAGGCGCGCGAGTCCGGTGACGCCGGAGCCGTCGCCGGGTCGCCCGAGTCCGTAGCGCCGGTACGCCAACCACCCCAGATAACCTGCGAGAACGGCGAGCGGAAGCCACAACCAGTACGGACCGACGAGGTTCCACAGGTAGGTCATGCCCTGCGACCACTTGGCGCCGCCCGCATCCTTCGACACGGCGGTGTTCGGGTAGGGCAGGCCGTAGTAGCCCATCCGCCAGATCTGATAGCCGACCGGCACCGCACCCGCGACCGCGACGATCGCCACCCGACGCCGCCACGACCCCGGTGTGAGAAAGATCATAAGGAGGACGAGCCCGGCGAGCATCACCATCTCGGGACGCACCAGCGGACCGAGACCGGCGATGAACGCCAGGATCAGTACACGCGTGGTGGACGGCTCACGCTGTGCCCACTGAACCATCAGCAGCCACAGCAGGCCGATCCAGAAGATGACGAGGCAGCTCTCGAGTCCGGACGTCGCGAAGTCGCGCGCCGGGGGAACGGCGATGTAGACGAGGGCGCCCGCGGGGAGAAGCAGCAATCCGGCACCGGTCCTGCCACCGCCGGCCCGCCAGAGGGAACCGGTCCCGACCATCGCCAGCACGATGGCGGCGACGGACAGGACCAGCGCGAGGGTGAGGACCACGTACTCGAGGCGGATCTGCGTGATCCAACCGAACGCGTAGACGAGGTAGGTCCACAGGGTGCTGGTGTTCGCCTCGACCCGCTCACCCGCGTTGAACACCGGACCGTTTCCGGCGAGCAGGTTGCGGACGGTCCGCAGCACGATCAGTCCGTCGTCGGCGATCCAGCGACGCTCCCAGGCACCCCAGAAGAACAGGGCGCCGGTGAGCGCGATCCCCGCAACGTAGACGAACCGGGCAACGGTCGACGACACGGACTCCGACGTGCCGCGATCAGGGATCGCGACGTCGTCGGCCCGCGTCGTGTCAGGCGATGTAGACAGCGACACCCACCACTCCGATCCACGCGATCGCGAGGACTTGGAGCACCCGGTCCCGGAAGGCGATCTCTTCGGGTTCGCCCGCTTCTCCGCCGTCGATGTCGACGGCGTACCGCAGGATCGCGATGGTGAACGGGATCATGGAGACGGCGAACCAGTTGGAGCCCGTCGCCTGGTCACGTTCGAAGGCCCACAGGCCGTAGCAGATCACCACGGCGGTCGCGGCCAGCGTCCACACGAAACGCAGGTACGTGGCGGTGTAGTACTCGAGCGACTTCCGGATCTTCGCGCCGGTCGACTCGGCGAGCGACAGTTCCGCGTAGCGCTTGCCCGCCGCCATGAACAGCGAGCCGAACGCCATGATCAGTAGGAACCACTGCGAGAGCGGGATCTCGGCGGCGACGCCACCGGCGATGGCCCGGAGCAGGAATCCCGACGACACGATGCAGATGTCGAGGACGGCCTGGTGCTTGAGGCCGAAGCAGTATGCGAGCTGGATCGCGATGTAGACGGCCATGACGAGCGCCAGTTGCCAGTTCGCGAGGAACGACAGGCAGATCGATCCGCCGAGCAGGGCGACCGCCATCGTGTACGCCAGGTTCACGGGCAGAACGCCGGCGGCGATCGGGCGGAACCGCTTGGTCGGGTGTGCGCGGTCCGCCTCGACATCCATCGCGTCGTTGACGAGGTAGATGCCGGACGCCGCCATGCAGAACACCACGAAGGCGAGCGCGACCGGCATCAGGACGTCGGTCTCGGTGACCGAACCGGCGGCCAGCGGCGCAGCGAGCACCAGGACGTTCTTCACCCACTGACGCGGGCGGAGCGCCTTGACGATGCCGGATGCCAGGGACTTCGGCGGTCCGGCGACCTCGGTCGGGTGCTCGCTCATCTCTCTCCAAACTTCTGTTCGGCACGCAGAACCACTGCGGCCGAGGCAGCTCCGAGGGCGGACCCCGCGAGCACGTCGGTCGGGTAGTGGACGCCGAGCACGAGCCGCGATAGCAGCATCGGAGGCACCAGCACCGCGGGCAAGGGTAGCCCGGTGAGCCGGCCGAGCAGCACCGCGGCAGCCGTGGTGGACGTCGCATGCGACGACGGGAAGCTCAGCTTGCTCGGCGTCGACACGTTGACCTGCACCGACGGATCGTTCGGCCGGGGGCGTCGGACGACGCGCTTGATCACGATGGACGCGGCGTGGGCGCCGACTGCGCCCACCGCGACTCCGGCCCACTGCCTGCGCCGCGGCTTGTCGAGTACGGCACCGACACCGGCGACCGCGATCCAACCGAGCGCGTGCTCACCGAAATGGGACATGCCGCGCGCGGCCTTGATCACTGCGGGTTCGGCGCCGATCGTCGACTGCACCCGGTTCAGGATCCTGACCTCAGATGCCGAAGACACTCTCCCACCTCTCCTTGCTGGTCAGCGCAGGCACGGCGGCCGCGTACTCGTCCTTGAGTGCAGGGAAGCGCTGGGCGAGTTCGCGGCGCAGGCGCATCGCCTCCTTGAGCAGTCCCCACGCCTGGCGCGGGTCGCGCTTGCGGTAGACGACGCCGCGCCCGTCGGCGGTGGTGACGGTGACGCCGTCGACCTGCGAGAGCAGGAACCAGCGGGCGTCGATGGTCGGCACGTTCAACTGCGGGCGCTCGTGGTGTTCCTCGTGCGCGGGCTTCGCGTTGTGGACGAGTCCCTTCCCGAGGCGGACCAGCTTGGCGAGCGGGTTGCCGGGGTCACCGACGGCGCCGACACCGGCGCCGGACGGCAGCGGCAGCTCCGTCGACGACGGCAGCACGACGGCGTCCGGGTACTCCTTGCGCATCGCGTGCACCTGGCCGAGCGCGGTCGGCAGCAGGTCGAAGATGTGCTCGGGGCCGCCGAGGAAGTCGCGGATGGCCTGGTTCTGGATCGCGACGGTCGAGTACTCGAGGCACAGCAGGTGCTTGAGGGTGGCCTTCACCGTGTTGACGACGAGCCCGCGGCCGTTGCCCGGCATGTGCAGCGACGCGACGACGAGACGGTTGCGCAGGTGGAAGTAGGCCTGCCAGTCGATGGCGTCGTCCTTGTCGGACCAGGCCATGTGCCAGATCGCGGCGCCGGGCATCGTCACCGTCGGGTAGCCGGCGGCGCGGGCGCGAAGTCCGTACTCGGCGTCGTCCCACTTGATGAACAGCGGCAGCGGCTGCCCGATCTCCTCCGCGACGACGCGCGGGATCATGCACATCCACCAGCCGTTGAAGTCGACGTCGATGCGGCGGTGCAGCAGTTTCGAGTTCTCGCGGTCGCTGAGCGGGAAGCGGGAGAAGTCGTGGTCGTACTCGACGTTCGGTGCGGCCGACCACATGAAGATGGACCGGTTCACGACCTCGCCCATCGTGTGCAGGTGGCTGCGTTCCTGCAGGTTGAGCATCTGGCCGCCGACGAGCATCGGGGACTTCGCGAAGCGGGACATGGCCAGCGCACGCAGGATCGAGTCGGGCTCGATCTCGATGTCGTCGTCCATGAACAGGATGTGCTCGGCGGAGGTCGTCTTCAGCGCCTCGTACATGACGCGGCTGTAGCCGCCCGAACCGCCGAGGTTCGCCTGGTCGTGGATCGCGAGGCGGTCGCCGAGCACGGCGGCAGCTTCGGCGAAGCCGGGTTCGTCGCGGACCTTGCGGGTGCCCTGGTCCGGGATGATGACGGCGTCGATCACGTCCAGCACCAGCGGGTCGGCGCCGAGCGCCGTCAGCGCCTTGACACAGTCGGTGGGCCGGTTGAACGTCGGGATGCCGAGGGCGACGCGACCCGAGCCGGGCGCCTCGATCGGGGCGTACCACCCCGCGGCGACCAGTTCGACGTCGGTGTCGGTGGTGATGTCGAACCAGATCCAGCCGCCGTCCTCGAACGGCGCGAGCTCGACCTCGAACTCCACCAGTGCAGACGTGCCCTCGCCACGGAATTCCTTGCCCTGCACGTGAATCCGCGAGGAATCCGCCTTCGAGCGGTACACGTCGACGCGGCCGTGCCCGACCAGCTCCAGCCGCAGCACGACCGTCTTCAGGATCGTCCAGCGCCGCCAGTAGCTGGCCGGGAAGGCGTTGAAGTAGCTCGCCATCGACACCTCGGACTCCGCGACGAGCGAGAGGGAGGTGCGGGAGAGCGAGTGCGCGCGACGCGAATTGGTCGGCGATTCCTCCAGGTACAGGGTACGCACGTCGAGCGGCTCACCCGGTCGCGGCAGGATGACCCGCTGCAACAGGGCCTTCCCGAGCAGTTCCTGATCGCCGAACAGGGTGTCCTGCTCCAGCAGGTGCTTCGGGGTCATGCCTCGACCCCGCCGCCGAGAGGGGCGCCGGACTCGAGGTGCGCGCGCAGGGTGTTGTCGAACATGCTCAGCGCGCTCGCGATCGCCATGTGCATGTCCAGGTACTGGTAGGTGCCGAGCCGGCCGCCGAACAGGACCTTCGCGTTCTCGGTCTCGGCCTTCGCCCGCGCCCGGTACGCCTCGAGCTTCGTCCGGTCGTCGGGCGTGTTGATCGGGTAGTAGGGCTCGTCGGTGGACTCCGCGAACCGCGAGAACTCGCGCATGACGACCGTCTTGTCGGCCGGGTAGGTGCGTTCGGGGTGGAAGTGACGGAACTCGTGGATGCGGGTGAACGGCACGTCCGCGTCGTTGTAATTCATCACCGGGGTGCCCTGGAAGTCGCCAGTCGGCAGCACCTCGGTCTCGAAGTCGAGGGTGCGCCAGCCCAGCTCGCCATCCGCGTAGTCGAAGTAGCGGTCCAGCGGCCCGGTGTAGACGACGGGGGCGTCGGGGCTCGCGGCGCGCAGCTCGTCGCGGACGTCGAACCAGTCCGTGTTCAGCCGGACCTCGATGTTGTCGTCCTTCGCCATGTTCTCCAGCCACGCGGTGTAGCCGTCGACGGGCAGACCCTCGTAGGTGTCGTTGAAGTAGCGGTTGTCGAACGTGTAGCGGACGGGCAGCCGGGTGATGTTGCCCGCGGGCAGGTTCTTCGGGTCCGTCTGCCACTGCTTGGCGGTGTAGTCGCGGACGAACGCCTCGTAGAGGGGGCGACCGATCAGGGAGATCGCCTTCTCCTCCAGGTTGGCCGCGTCCTTGGTGTCGAACTCGGATGCCTGCTCGGCGATCAGGGCGCGGGCTTCGTCCGGGCTGAAGTACTTCCCGAAGAACTGCGACACCAGACCAAGGCCCATCGGGAACTGGTAGGCCTGGCCGCCGTGCATCGCGAAGACGCGGTGCTGGTAGTCGGTGAACTCGGTGAACTGGGTGACGTAGTCCCAGACGCGCTTGTTGGAGGTGTGGAACAGGTGCGCCCCGTACTTGTGGACCTCGATGCCCGTTTCGGGCTCCGCCTCGGAGTAGGCATTGCCACCGATGTGGTGCCTGCGGTCGAGGACGAGGACCCGCTTACCGAGCTGCGTCGCGGCCCGCTCGGCGATCGTCAGTCCGAAGAATCCTGACCCGACGATGATCAGGTCGTACTGGCCGGAGGTCACGGAGTCTCGAGATACAGAGGTCACGGGCAACCAGGGTATCGGACAGCGGCGGTGCCGCTTGTGTGTGCTGTCGGCGGCACCGCTCGTGCATGGCGGCTCCGCCGCTCGTGCGCGGTTTCCGGGTCCGGGGACCCCGAATCGCGCACGAGCGCGAAGCGCCTACTTCATGTATGTGCGCAGGGCGTCGCGGACGAACTCGGCACCCGCCCGTCCGCCGTAGTTGGCGGCGAACCGCTCGTCGTCGACATACATGTCGGCCAGGCCGAGCACGTATTCGCGGACCGGGGCCCTGCTGTGTCCGGGAGTGGAGCCTGTGGAATGACCCGACCAGGCTGGTGTGCCCGGCACCGACGACAGCCACTGGACGTGCCTGCGAGCCAGGTCCTGCGCGTGCGCGCTGTCGGGCGCGACCCCGGACTCGGCGGCCGCGATCCAGTCCTGCGAGAGGCGCGCCACGTCGGCTTTCCAGTCGCGGCGCTGCGCGTCGTCCATCGACGTCCACCAGCGGTTGCCGTCGGCGTACGCCTTCGTTCCCCAGCGCTGCTCGACCTCGTCCTTGTACTGGGTGTGCTCGAACCCGTCGAACATTTCCTCCGCCATGAGCGGTTCTCCCTTCTCGGTTCGGTACAGGGTGGTTCGGACGGCGTCGATCTGCCGTCCGAGCCGTTCGCGCTCGCGTTCGAGCAGGTCGAGGTGGGTCTCCAGAGCCGAGGCGGCGTCCTGCCTGCCGGCGAGAACACCGGCGATCGCGGTCAGTCCGAGCCCGAGGTCGCGGAGCAGCAGGATCCGCTGCAACCGCAGGAGCGAGTCCGCGTCGTAGTAGCGGTACCCGTTCGACCCGATCCGGCTGGGTTCGAGCAGCCCGCGGTCGCCGTAGTGCCGCAGCGTGCGACTGGTGACGCCGGCCGCCCTGGCCAGGTCCTGTATCGACCATTCCTGCATGAACCCAGCGTGCACATTGACGCTGCGTCAATGTCAAGGTGCTTCGGGTCCCGTGTGGTCCCCCACGGACACACCGGCGGCGGAGCCGCCTAGCCTGGCGACGTGAGCCTCGACCTCGACGCGTACCTGACCCGGATCGGTTTCGCCGGAGACCGGGCGCCGACCCGCGCGACGCTGGACGCCATCGCGGCGCACCACACCGCCGCGATTCCGTTCGAGAATCTCGACCCGTTCCGCGGGGTGACGAACCGTCTCGACCTGGAGTCGCTGCAGGCGAAGCTGGTTCGCGGCGGGCGCGGCGGCTACTGCTTCGAGCACGGACTGCTGCTGCGGGCGGCGTTGCGGGAGATCGGGTTCAGCGTCACCGGGCTCGCGGCCCGCGTCCTGTGGGGCTCCGCGGACCTCGACGCGCTCGCCCCCCGCACCCACATGCTGCTGCTCGTCGACCTCGGCGACGAGCGCCGCGTCATCGACACCGGGTTCGGCGGCATGACGCTGACCGGGACGCTCCGCCTCGAACACGACACCGAGCAGCCCACGCCGCTCGAACCGTTCCGGTTGGTCAACCTGCACGGCGACTGGGCGATGCAGGCCCTCGTCGGCGGCCGGTGGCGCACCACCTACCGCTTCGACCTGCATCCCCAGCACGCCGTCGACTACGAGCCGACGAACTGGTACCTGTGCACGTGGCCGCAGTCGAAGTTCGTCACGACGCTGATGGCGGCGCGCGCGACCGCGGACTGCCGCTACGCGCTGGCAGGTCGCCGGCTGACGGTCCATCATCTGGACGGACGGACGGAGCGGCACGAGCTCGCCGACGGCGACGAACTGCGAGTGGTTCTCGAACGCGACTTCCGCATCGACACATCGGCCCTGCCAGGGCTGGACGAGGCATTCGCCAAACTCGACCGATGACTTCGGCAAGCCTTCCTTTGCTGGTGACGGACGTGGCGCGTCGCTAGCGTCGACAGTATGGATTCGGTTGAGCGACAACGCACCGAGGACGAACCTCGGGAGCCGGAAGCGTCGGGGCAGGGTCTGAACGCGAAGCTGAACTGGCTACGGGCGGGTGTGCTGGGCGCGAACGACGGCATCGTCTCGACCGCGGGTCTGGTGGTCGGTGTCGCGGCGGCGACGGTGGACCGCGGACCGATCCTCACCGCGGGGATCGCGGGCCTCGCCGCGGGTGCGGTGTCGATGGCGCTCGGCGAGTACGTGTCGGTCAGCACGCAGCGGGACACCGAGCGGGCGCTGCTCACGAAGGAACGCGCCGAGCTGCGGGAGCTGCCGGAGCAGGAGCTGGAGGAACTGGTCGACCTCTACGAGGCGAAGGGCCTGTCCCCGGCGACGGCCCGCCTGGTTGCGGAGGAGTTGACGGAGCACGATGCATTCGCCGCGCATGCCGACGTCGAACTGGGTATCGATCCCGACGACCTCACCAATCCGTGGCAGGCGGCGGTGTCGTCGGCGATCTCGTTCACGATCGGTGCACTGCTGCCGCTGATCGCGATCCTGTCGACGCCGCCGCACCTGCGCATTCCGGTCACGTTCGTCGCGGTGCTGGTCGCGTTGGCGTTGACCGGCAGCATCAGTGCCCGCCTCGGCGGCGCACGCCGGGGTCGCGCGGTGGCGCGGGTGGTGATCGGCGGCGCCGTCGCGATGGTGGTGACCTATGTGATCGGTCAGGCGTTCGGCACGATCGCCTGACCGGGTACGAGTGCCGGCACCACGAACTGTTCGACCATGGCCCGCTCGTCGGCGTCATCGACACCGGGAACGGTCAGCAGCGAGACGATGACGCGAACGACCCACCGCGCCTGCCGCGGAAGTTCGGCGGGGTCGCCGCCCGCCGTGCCAGCGAGGAACGTCACTCCGAGCACTTCGATCACCTCGGAGGTGCTGGCGAGTTCGGACGCGATTCCGGCGTCCCCTACTGCGAACCAGGCGGCGAGAGAAGGCGTTTCACGAACCGCGCGAACCGAAGCGAGGATTGCGTCGGTGATCCGCTCGGCGGGGTCGGCGATGTCGGCTACCTCGGCTGCCACCTGCTCTCCCAACCGGCGCGCCTCGCGGTGCACGAACGCACGGTGCAACGCCCCACGACCGTCGAAGTAGCGGTACAGGGTGGCACGCGAACAGCCGGCAGCCTTGGCGATGTCGCCCATGCCGGTGGTCGCGACGCCGCGCTCGACGAAGAGCTCGGCTGCTGCGTCGAGGATCTTCTCCGCGGCGGCCTCGGACTTCTCGTCACGCAACCAGGTCACGGACGCACCCGGAACGGAACGTGCGTGGGCCTGCGAACGTAATTACCTGGAGCGTAGACGATTCCCTCGACATCGACCTCGAAGTCGGGGCACCGCGCGAGCAGTTCCTGGAGGGCGACACGCGCCTGCATGCGCGCGGCGGCAGCACCGAGGCAGTGGTGACCTCCGTGGCTGAACGTCATGATCTGCCGCGGCGCGCGCAGGACGTCCAGCTCGGCGGCGTCGGGCCCGTACATGCGGGGGTCGACGTTGGCGGATCCGTAGACCAACAACGTCTTTCGGCCTGCCGGGATGGTGACGTCGTGGAGTGTGACGTCGCGCGTGGTGGTCCGGGCGAGGCCCTGCACGGGCGAGGTCAGTCGGAGCAGTTCGTCGACGGCATCGGGGATCCGGGACGGATCCTCGAGCAGCAGCGCGCGCTGGTCGCGCCGCTGGGTCAGCAGTGCGGACGAGCCGCCGAGCATCCCGGTCGTGGTGTCGTTGCCGCCGGTGACCATGGTGAACGCGAATCCGAGGATCGACAGCATGCCTGCGATGTCGCCATCGGCGCCCATTCCCGCCGCGACGAGGTGCGAGATCGTGTCGTCGCCGAGCTCACCGGTCGCGGCGTCGGCATGCCTGCGAGCGATCAGTTCACCGAAGTAGCCCATCAGCTCCCCGACCGCGGTGGCCGCCTCGAGCGGGTCACCGACTGCGGTCGCAGCGACGATCGAGTCGGTCCACACGTCGAAGCGTCCCCGATCCTCTTCGGGCACACCCAGATAGTGCGCGACCACCATGCTCGGCAGTGGCTTGAAGAGTTCGCTGACGATGTCGCCCTCCCCCACCTCCCGCAGCCTCTCGATGCGTTCGACGACGAAGGCCCGCACCGCGGGTTCGACGGCCTCGACCTGCCGGGGCGTGAAGCCGCGGGCGACGAGCTTGCGGAAGTCGGTGTGCTGCGGTGGATCCTGCATGACCAGCGGCGGGTTGTCGCGCAGACCGATCTTGTCGAGTTCACCGTAACTGGTGGTCAGTCCGTCGGCGGACGAGAAGGTCTCGTGGTCGCGGGCGGCGGCGAACACGTCGGCGTGCCGGGTGAGCACCCAGTAGTCGTCCTGCGGTGCGCTCGCGGGAACGACGTGATGGACGGGGTCGTGGTCGCGGAGTGCCGCGTACATCCCGAAGGGGTCACGCCAGGTCTCTCCGGTCGGCGGCACGTACGCGGCCCGTCCAGACATTGTCGATGTCATGTCTTGAGAATGAGACAGATTTGAACTTATGTCAACGGATGAATCGGACATTGTGTGTTTCTCGGCGCACCAGTAATCTCTCGAAACAACTGAGACTGACTCGTCTCACATTTGATGCATCTGGGGGTTCGACGTGAAACAGTGGAGACTGTGGACTCGGCTCGGCCGGGCGACGACGGCAGTGGTCGCCGCCGTCACCCTGACCGCCTCGATCGGAGCCGGGACAGTGCTCGCACAGCCGGCGACACCGATACCGTTCGCCGGGCTACCCGTGCCGCCCGAGCTCGACCAGGGGTTCTACGCGCCACCCCTGGCCTCGTACGCGGATCTCGCGCCAGGCGACATCATCGCGTCGCGGCCCGTCACGGTCGCCAACCTCAGCCTGATCCCCGTCAACGTCGATGCCTGGCAGCTGTCGTACCGCTCGACCGACACGCGCGGGGAGCCCGTCGCCGCCGTCACCACCGTGCTGAAGCCACGCGGACCCGGCCGCGACAAGCTGGTCTCGTTCCAGATGGCAGAGGACTCCACGGCTCAGTACTGCGCCCCGTCCTATGCCCTGCAGCAGGGGTCGATTCCGGCACTCGTCACCGGCTCCGCGGTGATTCCGGCGGAGTTCCTCGCCGTGCAGGCCGCCCTCGCACAGGGCTGGGCGGTGTCGGTCCCCGACTACCAGGGGCCGAACTCGGCGTACGCCGCCGGCCCGCTCGGCGCCCGCCTCACCCTCGACGGCGTCCGCGCCGCAGAGCGATTCGATCCGCTCGAGCTCGCCGGCGACAACACCCGGGTCGGGCTGTGGGGCTACTCCGGCGGGGCCATCGCCACCGGCCACGCCGCCGAACTGCACCCGTCGTACGCGCCCGAACTGAACGTCGTCGGCGTCGTCGAGGGTGGCGTTCCCGCGGACCTGTCGGCCCTGCTGAACAACGCGAACAACGCTGCCCCGGCGGGCCTGGCGCTGGGCGCGGTGCTCGGCCTCGGGCGGGAGTACCCCGATTTCCAGCAGTTCCTCGACGAGCGGATGAACCCCCTCGGTCGTGCGTTGACGACCGTCAAGAACCCGCTGTGCGTCGCCTACCACGCGGCCCTGATTCCGTTCGCGAACAACAAAGAACTGCTCGACGTTCCGGGCGATCCGCTCGACGTTCCGGTCGTGCGATCGGTCATCGACCGCACGCGCATGGGCACGTCGGTTCCCACTGCCC
Source organism: Rhodococcus sp. RD6.2 (assembly GCF_001040705.1). Taxonomy (GTDB): domain Bacteria; phylum Actinomycetota; class Actinomycetes; order Mycobacteriales; family Mycobacteriaceae; genus Rhodococcus_G. Next base: position 22,685 of record NZ_CVQP01000012.1, on the reverse strand, counting down.
CGATGTTCGTCTACCAGTCCAATCCCGACTGGATCGTGCCGGTGGGACAGGTGAACACGCTGGTCGACACCTACTGCCAGGACCCGTCCGCGCGCGTGCAGTACACCCGCGACCACTTCAGCGAGCACCTGACACTGGAGGTGACGGCCGCACCGACCGCGCTGCTGTGGATGCGGGATCGCCTGGACGGCGTCCCCGTCGAACCCGGTTGCCGCACCACTGATGTCGGCTCGATGGCCCTCGACCAGGCCGCCTGGCCCGCCTTCACCGACACCGTGGGCGAGGTCGTCGCGGGGTTGTTCGGCAGGCCGCTCGGCGCTGGACGCTGATCTCCACCGGTGGTCAGCGAGCGGCAGGGGGGCGCTCGCTGACCAGGGCGACCAGGATCGTGCTGAGCACCTCGACCAGATCCGTGAGGGGCGGCCGCGGATCGGTGATCGTCCATTGGTGTGCCAGGCCGTTGACGGCACCGATGAACGCCGTCGCGGACATCTCGTAGCCGCCGGGCGGGGTGACGTCGGGACCGACGAGCGCGGAGATCAACGTCTCGAACACGGTGGTCCACGCCTGCCGCCGCGCGAGCCGGTGCCGTTCGACGGCGTCGCTGACCCCGACTATCTCGACGAACGCGATCTTGGCGCGGCGCGCATCGGTCCCGACGGCGGTCACGTAGGCCGTCATGACCGTTGCGGCGGCACGCCACAGGTCGGTCTCCTCCGCGTCGTACGCGGCGGTCACTGCCGCGCCGGCCTCCCGGTGGATCTGGTCGTAGAGCGCGACCAGCACCTCTTCGCGGCCACCGAACTCCTCGTAGAACTGGCGACGGGACAACCCCGCCTCCGCGCAGATCGTGCTGATCGTGCTCTTCGCATACGACTGGTCCGCGAACACCGTCAGCGCCGCGTCGAGAAATCGGGCACGCCGCTCGGATCGCCGCTCGGCAACCGACCGGCCGCCGTAACTCCGACTCGACTGCGCAGCTGACACCAAGCGAGCCTAGACCGTCTCGGGCGGAACGTTCACCCGACCAACGTGCGGTAGACCGCCGTCTCGAAGTCCAGGTACCCACCGAACGACACCGCGTCGGCGAACGGCAGGATCTGGGTCCCCCAGATCCCGGCCACACCGTTGGTCCGATCGATCCAGTAGTACAGATTGGCCAGCCCGGCCCAACCGAGGGCACCCGCGGGACGCCCGGTGGGCGCCTGCTCGTCGTTGACCATGAAGGTGTACGCCCACGACTTCGACTGTCCCGGAAAGAATTCTGCAGGATTGGTGTACTCCGGCTCGACCGCGCGGAACGCGGTGATCTTCCGACCGCCCAGACCATCCAGGACTGCTGCCTGCACCGTCTCCGGCCGAAGCACCCGGCCTCCGGGCCCGTCGCCGTCGTTCAGCCACATGCGCAGGAACTTCGCGTAGTCGCCCACCGTCGAGTACAGGCCGTGTCCGCCCATGTGCTGCTCCGGATCCTGCGGGAGCACCATGTCATCGAGCGGCTCGAGTGCGCCATCCGAGCCCCGCTGGTGGATCGAAGCACGCCGCCCGGCCATCTCCGCGGTCATGGTGAATGCTGTGTCGTGCATTCCGAGTGGGGCGAAGATCCGCTCGGCCATCACCTCACCGAGTCGCTTGCCGCGTACCGCTTCGACCACCCTGCCGGCCCAGTCGATGTTGGTTCCGTAGCTCCAGCCGTCGCCCGGATCGAACAGCAACGGGGCCTGCAGCGCGGCGCGAGTCGCAGCGATCGGACTGACCAGGCCGTGTTCTGCGGCCAGCCGGTGGTAGGTCTCATCGAAGAACGGGTAGCCAAATCCCGCGGTGTGCAACAACAGCATTCGAGTTGTGATCGGGCGTTTCGGCGCCCTCAGGACGGGCTGCCCCGCCGGGTCGAAGCCATCGATCACCGCGACCGCGCCGAGTTCCGGCACATACGTGGACGCGGGAGCGTCGAGATCGACGAGATCCTCCTCGACGCACTGGAGCACACTGGTACCCGCCACCGCCTTCGTGGTCGAGAACATCGCGAGCACCGTGTCCGTCATCATAGGGGTACCGGTGGACAACGACTGCACTCCGGCGGCGGAGGCGAACCGCGTCGACTCCCGATCGGTGACCGCGGCAACGACTCCCGGTACACGGCCGGGAGCGTCAGCACTGGTGACCGCGTCCAGGATGGGTGGCAGGGCGGTGTCGAGCGAATCGCACGTGAGCATGTCTGTCCCTTCGTCGGAACGTCCTCGTCCGGACGTGACTGTGATGTCCGGCTGACGCTAGAAGCGCTGTGCCCGCGGTCACGTCTGCGAGCGGCAGCATCCGTCTGCGAGCGGCGGAATCCTCCCGGCCCGACTGGCGCACCCGCTTCAGTGAGCTCGACGCAGGGTGTCCGACGGGTTCTCGCCGAACCGGTGCCGATAGGCGGCGGCGAACACGCCCATGTTCACGTAGCCCCACGCGCCGGCTGCCGACACCACGGTCGCCGTCGTGTCGGCGAGCAGTTCCCGGCGCACCCCATCGAGGCGGCGGTCTCGGAGCATCTCCCGCGGTGTGGTGCCGAGATACTCGCGGAATCCGCCGGACAGGGTGCGCACGCCGACGCCCGCCGCGCGCGCGACGTCGGCCACCGTCGGAAGCGATTGCGCGTTCGCGTCGATGTACGCCGCGGCACGCCGCACGTAGCCTGGACCGCACCGCGCGGAATCGCCGAGTGAGACCTGTGCGCTGCCGGCCCAGTCGGCAACGAGCTGGGTCACGATCAACTCCTGCAGGTTCTTCGCCAGCGGACCGGTCGGCACCGGAGTCGGCGCGGACGAGAGAGTCGACACCATGTACCGCATGAGCATGGGCCACGGACTTGCCGGTCCGCCGATCTCGCACTTGTGGGTCCACAACCGATCGTCGGCGGGCCGGCCCGACCAGCGGACCACGAAGTCGGCGACCAGATCGTGCGGAATGGTGAGGTTCAGTTGCAGATGGTCGTCATCGGCCTCGAGCCGATACCGGGTGCGACTGCAGTCCGCGACGAACGACTGCCCCGCACCGATTTCCACCGCGCTGCGTCGGTCCACCCAGTGCCGTGTGCCTCCGCGCAACGTGGTCAGAACGAGGATGCGGCCCGCCTCGGGGGCGAAGTTCCCGAGATCCACGGGGACGCCGTAGCTGAAGTGGGTGAGGGTGATGTCCCCCACCTGCGCCGAGTACGTCAGCGCCGAGGGCGTCGCCCGCCCGGTTGGCCGGACCGTGAAGGGCATGTACGCGGCGTCGGTGAACTCGCGGATCTCGTCCCAGTCACCGATGGGGGCCACGGCACGTTCTGCCGCGGTGCGGGGGTCGAGTCCCGACAACATGTCCCTGAGGCTAGCGGGACCGAACGCGCGGGGAAACCCTCGGCCGTACCGGCTCTGTCGGCGCGCGTGTCAGCCGTCACTTCCCGTCGGGAGTTCCGAGATCACGATGCTGGCGTCGACGACCTGCACGCCGAGCGTCTCGGTCCAGACGATGGCACCACCTTCGAACATACGGAACCTTCCCGATTCGTCGGGCATCGACATCTCGGGGCCGATCGGCTTGCCGAGAGGTCCTGCCGGGCCGCCGATCTCGGCGTACTTCTTCTCGATCTCGGTCGGCTCGACGGCCGCGTCGGGGCTGCCCGGCTCGGCGAGCACGTCGGGCCCGGGAGCCGGCGTCGGCGCGGCGGGGACGAGGCCCTCCGTGACGGTGAACCAGTCGGATTTCAGGCCCAGCTTGGTGCGGGCGTCCTTGCCGGACACGCGCGCGGTGCCGTCTGAGCCGACGACCTCCAGCTCCTTGACCCGTCCACCGTCGGCACCGAGGTTGTTGCGTTCGACCACGGACACACTGCGCAGTTCGCCGACCTCGAACGCTTTCCCGATCTCGCCTGCGGTGAACGTCTGCGTCCAGTTGTGATTGGGCGAACCGGCGTCGCCGAGGTCTTCGACGGCAGCGAACTCGCCGCCGGCGGTGTATCCGCCTGTGGATGCCGAGAATTCGGCTGCAACGGGCTGGCCATCGCGGGTGATGACCTTGCCCGTGGTGGTCCGGACGGCGTCCGTGGTGCGGGGGTCCTCCTTCGCGGATCCCCCGTACACCTGGCAGTCCTGGGTGTCACAGGTTTCGGCATAGGGGTAGCGGTGCTCGGCGGCGGCGTACGACCGCGCGGCGATGGCCTGCGCCCGAAGCGCTTCGGCGCCGCCGGTGTCGGCCCAGTCGGCTCGCGCCTCCACCGGAACGACACCGAGGAGGTAGTCCTCGATGTCGACGTGGTTGAGGACGCGCGACTCCGCGCCGTCGAGCGCAACACCGAGCGACCCCCGGTAGGCGGGGCCACCGCAGATCGTCAGGTGTTCGTTCGCGGGACGATCGACGCCGGGATCGATCGGGTCCACCCACGGATGGTCGGTTGTGGTCTGCCACAACACTTCACCGTCGCAGCCACTCGTCACGACGACGCCCGCACCCCCTCCGGGCGTCGGGGTCAGGTGCACTCCCTCACCCGGCGCGACATCGCGGCCCGCGACGCGCGCACCGGCGTCGGAGTACGCGGCCAGGGTCTTGCCGTCGAGTCCCGCGAGCCGGACCCCGAGTCGGCGGTCGGTGACGTCACCGAGCTCGGTGCCGCCGTAGTAGTGGCCGACGATCCGTTCGGCGGACCAGCCGTCGTTCTTGGCGTACCCGTACGCGCCCCACTGCCCCATCCCGCGGCCGTGACCGTGACCTCGACCGGCGATGGTGAACGGGGTGTCCGCGGCGACGGCGGGTGCCACGCCGGGATCGATGCGATCGACGGCGGCCACGCCGACGACACCCGCGACGAGCAGTGCCGGGACGGCACCGAGCGCGAGCACCCTCCGGACCGATGAGGTGCGTCCTCCACGGTCGATACGACCTCGCAGAGTGGTCGTGCGGCGGATCTTCGCCATGTGCGGCCTCCTCGTCGGCTGCGGCTTTCGCAGGTCGAGACGTCATCGTGACATCGGACTCGACTCAAGTCTCAATCTAAGGTTGAGGCTTAGGTATTGTGTGGCTAGTGTTGCAAGAGTGCTTGACATTGGCAACATCTGTCACACCAGTCACACGAGCAACAGCAGTAACGCCCGCCGTTCCACCAACTAGGGAGCCGACTTGCCGCACCGTCGACCGAAGTCGTCGATCGTCCTGGGGACGGTCGCGGCCGTTGCCATCGCAACCCCCTTCGCTGTCTGGGGCGTCACGAGTACGTCCGGCGTCCGCTCGACCGCCGACTCGACACCCGTCGCCATTCCCACCCAGATCGACGAAGTCGCCCTCATGCAGGTGCCCGACATCGTCATCCCACTCGGCGACCTGGTCGGACTCGGCCTGCCGAACTTCCGGCTGTCCGATCTCAAGAAGCTGCCGATCCCGTCGGAAATTCTTGTTCCGCAGGGCCTTCCGCTCCCCGAGGGAGTCACCCTCCCGGAGACGATCAAGATCCCGACCGAGCTGATCCCGTCGCCGCCCGCCGACAACACCCCGCCCTCGACCGATGCCGCCGCGCCGTCGACGGCCATCGCGCCGAGCGACGCAGCCCAGCCCATCGCCCCGCGGTCGGGAGCCGACGCTGCACCCGACGTCACGGACCCGACCGAGCAACTCGGAGCCGCGGTCAAGGAGATCACCCGCGACACGCCGTTCAGCATGGTCGCCCTGACCTCCGAACTCGGCACCACCGCGGCACAGATCCGGGCCCGGCTCGCCGACGGGTCCTGGGGCCCGTGGTACGCGACCGAACAGCTCGAGACCAACCGGTCCGACCTGACCGGACCGTCCGGCAAGAACGGCACCGAACCGATCTTCGTCGGTGCGACGACAGCGGTGCAGGTCCTCGTCACCAAGGCGGCCGAAGCCGTCGGCGTGCCCTCGACCGGGTCCTCCGACTCCGCGCCCGCCGTACCGAACGTGCTCACTCCGACCGAGCCGGGCGGCGCCCCGATCGCGTTCGCGCCTGCCGCGGTCAGCACTCCGCTGCGCGCTCAGGACCAGGCGGCCGAACTCGCCGACGCCGTGACCGCCGTACTGATCCAGCCCGGTTCCGGAGAATCCGACAACTCGCTCGCCGACATCGCGACGTCGCTCGGCGGCAACGGTCCGCGGGTGATCACCCGCGCCCAGTGGGGTGCCGACGAGTCGAAGCGCTGCCAGGAACCGGTCTACGACGACACCCTCGGCGGCGCGACGGTGCACCACACCGCGGGCAGCAACGACTACACCCGCGCCGAGTCCGCGGAAATCGTCCGCTCGATCTACGCGTACCACGCGCAGACCCTCGGCTGGTGCGACGTCGGATACAACGTCCTGGTCGACCGCTACGGGCAGATCTTCGAAGGCCGCGCAGGCGGATTGGACCGCAACGTCCAGGGCGCCCACGCGGGCGGGTTCAACGAGAACACCTTCGGCATCGCGATGATGGGCGACTTCTCGACGGTCGCCCCGCCGCAGGCGACGATCGACTCGGTCGGCCGGTTCCTCGGCTGGCGTCTCGCGAAGGCGGGTCTCGATCCGACAGGACGCACCACGATGTGGTCGGAGGGAACCGATTTCACGCCGTACGCGCAGGGCGAGGCCGTCGATCTGCCGATCATCTTCGCGCACCGCGACGTCGGCCTGACGAGTTGCCCCGGTGACGCCGCGTACGCGCTGATGGACCAGATCCGCGGGATCGCGAAGGCGAACCCGGACGGCGGTTCGGCAGGATCGGGTGTGCTTGCGGCGGCTCCGGCGAACCCGGTCGCGGACAACGTCCCGACACCCGGTACCGGTACCGGTACCGGCGCAGGATTGGACACCGGGTCGGTGGATTCGGTCACCTCGCTCGTCACGAAGATCCTCGCGATCACCGACCAGTCCCCGATCGCTCAGAAGTGGATCGCGGAGGGCGGCGACACCGGCAGGCTCGGCGCGGCACTGACCGGTGAACTGCCCGCCAAGGCAGGGAACCTGCTGGTCAAGTTCGCCAACGGCGCGATCTCCACGTCACCGAACGGTGGCGTGTGGACCGTGATCGGGAAGATCTACGAGGCGTGGCGGTCCAGCGGCCTCGACGCGGGCACGCTCGGCTTGCCGGTCAGCGACGAGTACCGGGTGCCGGACGGCATGCGCACCGACTTCGAGCAGGGATCGCTGATCTTCAACGAGGTCACCGGCATCGTCACCACCGTGCTCAAGACGTACAACGACACCTACGCGCAGACCCTCACCGCACCGGCGGACGCGTCCGCTCCGGTTGCCCCCGCTCCGGTTGCCCCCGCTCCCGCCGAGGCACCGACACCGGCACCGGTCGGCTGACCCGACTCGAGACGACAGTGCCCCGTACGGACTTTCCGTACGGGGCACTGTCGTCGTTGGTCACCGTCGACGCAGCCCGAGCCGCAGTCCGGCCGGCTTGAGGGTGAACTCCTCGACGACCTGCAGTTCGTAGCCGGGCTCGGGGACGAGGTCGTAGCGGTGCAGGATCAGGGCCAGCGTGAGCACCGATTCGTGCAGGGCCAGTTGACGTCCGATGCACGCCCGCACGCCGGTACCGAAAGGCTTGTAGATCCCCGGCGGTCGGGTCCGCGCCCGCTCGGGCAGGAACCGATCGGGGTCGAAGGCATCGGGATTCGGTCCCCACACCGGATCCCGATGCACCGCGAACGTGAGCGCGACCATCGCCTGCCCTGTGGCGACCGGATGACCGCCGATGGTGTTGTCCTGCACGGGTTCCCGGAAGAATCCCGGGGCGATCGGCCACAACCGGAGTGTCTCGTCGACAACCCGACGCAGGTACTTGAGTTTGTGGATGTCGCCGAACGCCGGGTCAGGATCGGTTCCGGGCGGCCACAGCCGGTAGATCTCCTCACGTGCCTGCTCCGCAACGTCGGGGTGGGTCGCGAGCAGATGCAGCGCGAACGACAGTGTGCCCGAAGTTGTTTCGTGCCCCGCGTTGAGGAAGGCGATCACCTGGTTGCGAATGTTCTCGTCGTCCAGGTGTTCGCCGGACTCGGGATCGGCGGTGGTGAGCATCAGCGCCAGCAGATCGTCGGTGGGTGGGTCCGGGTCGAGGCGTCGCGCCGTGATCACGTCGTCGACAACACGTCGGACGTAGGCGACGTCCTCGTTGTGCTGCTTGATGGCCCGATACCGGACGATGCCGTCGATCCAGTGCACGGGGATGTTGAAGCCGGCGCGGCCGACGAACGCGAACCCCCGCGCCACCGCCGCGGCGTAGGGATCGGGCTCGCCCCCGCCGAACGACCGGAACCGGTAGCCGAATCCGATGCGCGCGATGATCTCGAGCGTCAGGTTGCTGGTGTCGGTGTGTACGTCCACGAGGCCCTGCCCGACCGAGGCATCCCAGTGGTCGACGAGTTCGCGCGCGGTGTCGAGGATCGTCTCGTGGTAGTCCTTCATCGCCGCCAGCGAGAAGGCAGGCGCCAGGATGTTGTGCGCCTTCGACCAGTTGGGTTCGGTGGTGTACGCGGTCGGCAGGGCGTCACCGAAGTTCTCGCGAGCCGCCGCGAACCCGAAGCCGACGTGCTTGCGGAACCGCTTCTCGTCACAGACCTCGGCATACTCCCCCGGCCCGGCGACCACGATCAGATCCCGGTCGAACACCTTGACGCTGTATACCGGCCCGAGGCGGTGCGCATGCTCCGCAAATCTCTGGGCGGGCCGGCGAGCGTCCAGGGCGAGCAGGTCCCCGATCAGCGGCATCCGGTGAGCTGGGTGAGGGAGCTTGGTGGTGGCCGTGTTCGTCGCGGTCATGACGGTGCGCTCCTGTCCGGAGCGGCGAGACGGTGTCGTGCGGCACCTCTCGTCCGCATCCGCATCCAGTGTGCGCCGCGGCCACCGACAAGGGAACGAGTAGTCGCCTACTCCAATCGGCCGTGCGTGGCGGTCAGTTCGCCCACCAGCGTTCGAGCACTCGAGCGACGCCGTGATTGGAGTTCGATGCCGTGACCTCGTCGGCCGCCGCAATGGCGTCGTCGTGGGCGTTGGCGACGGCCACGCCGTGCCGCGCCATCGTCAGCATCGGGACGTCGTTCGGCATGTCCCCGAACGCGAGGACCGCCGAGTCGGGCATGCCGAGGTACTCGGCGAGCGCGGCCAGGCCCGACGCCTTCGTCACACCCGGCGCGGACACCTCGATCAGGCCGTTGTTCGTCGAGTACGTCAGGTCGACGCTGTCACCGACGAGCGGGGCCAGCCGGTCGATCATGTACGAACTCGCGATGCCGGGCATCCGGACGAGCAACTTCACCGCCGGATGCGCCAGCACCTCCTCCGTCGACACCTCGGTGTTGTCCGGGTTGAGCCAGGCGTGCTGGTAGTCGGGTGAGCTGACGAACTGCGGGGTCGCGGCGTCGTGGGCGCTGACCCCGACGCGTTCGGCGGCCAGTCCGCAGCCGGGCAACGCCGCCACCGCCAGCTGCGCCACCCAGGTGAGGGTGTCGGCGTCGAGGGTCCGGGCGCTGATGACGCGGTCCGCGGCGCTGTCGTAGAGGACGGCTCCGTTCGCGCACACCGCGAGCGGGGCGTAGTCGAGTCCATCGACGACCGGTTCGATCCACCGCGGCGGACGGCCGGTGGCCAGCACGAACCTGGCACCGTCGGCGACCACGGCGTGCACGGCCGCGCGCGTGCGGTCGCTGATCCGCTCGTCGTCGTCGATCAGGGTGCCGTCGACGTCGCTGGCGATCAGTTGGGGCTTCGTGTGACTGTTGTCCTGCACTGCATCCATATTGCCGCACGCGTGTCGGCGACGCCGACCGGTCGGCCGTGTCAGCCGCGCGCGAGCGCGCGGTCGGCACTGTCAGCCGCGCGCAAGCGCCCGGTCCAGGGCGTCCGTCGGCGGCGTCACGACCTTGGGCGCGCGGTCGGAGAACATGTCGAACACCGCCTTCGGGCGGGCCAGCCATTCGCGAGCGGTGTTGCGCGCCATCGTGATCGAGCGGCAGTCGAGGCACTCGCCGCGGACTCCGTCGGCATCGACGCCCGCGTGCCCGCACAGCGCGACGGCCCGCGACACGTGAGGTTCCTGGCTGACGATCAACGCGCGTGTCACACCGAACGTCTGCGCGGCCCGCACGCAGGTGTCGTACGTGTCGAGGCCGAAGTCGTCTCCGACGATCACGTCGCGGTCGACGCCCCGCTCGACGAGGTACTCCGTCATCGCGGCGATCTCGTTGCCGGACGTCCCGTTCGCGTCGCCGGAGACGAGGACCGCACGAGCCTTCCCGGTCTTGACCAGTTCCGCGCCCACGTCGAGGCGTCCGGCGAGCATCGACATCGGGGCGCCGTCCTTCACCTTGGCGCCGAGCACGATCACCACCGGCGCCTCGGGCGCATCGGCGACGTCGTGCACCCGGCCTGTCGCCGCGGTGGCGACCACGACCATCGACCCGACCGCGACGAGTACACCTGCCGCCCCGACGACACCGCCTGCGATCAGCAGCCGGCGCACCCCCCGCCTCATCGGCACGTCAAGAGCCGCCGCCCGCTGCCCGGCGCGCTGCCTTCGCCTGCGCCTCCTCGGCGTCCATCCGGTTGGCCTCCTCGAGCGTCGGCGCACTTCCGCCGAGCCGCGCCGGAACCCAGTACTGCCCGGCCGGATGGTCGTAACCCTCCTGCAGCGTGTGCAGCATCGTCTCCATCGTCGCGTGCAGGTTCGCCGACAGCACCTCCGCCGGTTCGATGGGTGCGATCGGCTCGCCGACGGCCATCGAGATCGGAGTATTGGTGCGTCCCAACCGCTTCGGGTGCCCCTTCGTCCACACCCGCTGCGATCCCCAGATCACCAGCGGAATGATCGGCACCCCGGCCTCGATCGCCATACGGGCCGCACCGGACTTGAATTCCTTGATCTCGAAACTGCGGCTGATCGTCGCCTCGGGGAACACCCCGATCAGTTCGCCTCCGCGCAGCGCGTCGACGGCGGCGCGGTACGAGTCGGCGCCTGCCGAACGATCGACGGGGATGTGCCGCATCGTCCGCATCATCGGTCCGGAGATCTTGTTGTCGAAGACTTCCTTCTTCGCCATGAAGCGGACGTACCGCTTCACCTCACGCACGGGGATCCCCGCGTAGGTGAAGTCCATGTAGCCGGTGTGGTTGATCGCGATCACCGCACCACCCGACGCGGGGATGTGCTCGGCACCACTGATGGTGAACTTGAGCCCCTCCGCGAAGAACAGCGTGCGGGCGACTCCGATGATCGATCTGTAGAAGGGTTCCACGCGGGCCAGCCTAGTGTGCGCGCCCGCACAGTGCCCCGTGCCGGCACCCTCGGGACGTTCGGCCCGAACCGGACAGCGCGACGCGTCGACCGGGGACGGTTTGCCTCACCGCCTACCCTGGTAGACGTCGTACATCCGTAGGAGGCAGTTGAAGTGCAGGTCACGAGCGTCGGACACGCCGGATTCCACATTCAGACCGAGGCGGGGTCCATCCTCTGCGACCCGTGGGTGAACCCGGCCTACTTCGCGTCGTGGTTCCCCTTCCCGGACAACACGGGCCTCGACTGGGACGCGCTCGGCGACGTCGACTACCTGTACGTCTCGCACCTGCACAAGGACCACTTCGATCCGCAGACGCTGATCGACCACGTCAACAAGGACGCGACGGTCCTGCTGCCGGACTACCCGGTGCCGGACCTGCGCCGCGAACTGGAGAAGCTCGGCTTCACGAAGTTCTTCGAGACGCAGGACTCCGTCAAGCACACGGTGACCGGGCCGAAGGGCGACCTCGAGGTCATGATCATCGCCCTGCGCGCCCCCGCAGACGGCCCGATCGGCGACTCCGGGCTCGTCGTCTCGGACGGCGAGACCACCTGCTTCAACATGAACGACGCCCGACCCGTGGACATGGACGTCCTGCACGAGGCGTTCGGCAAGATCGACATCCACCTTCTGCAGTACTCGGGCGCCATCTGGTACCCGATGGTCTACGACATCCCGTCCGGCACGAAGCGCAACTTCGGCAAGCAGAAGCGGCAGCGCGGCATGGACCGGTGTCGCAGCTACATCGAGCAGGTCGACGCGACGTGGGTCGTGCCGTCCGCAGGCCCGCCGGTGTTCCTCGACGATGCGCTCCGCGACCTCAACGACGACCACGGCGACGAGGGAAACATCTTCCCCGACCAGATCGTGTTCCTCGAGCAGATGCGCATCCACGGCAACGACGGCGGACTGCTCATGATCCCCGGTTCCGTCGTCGACATCCACGGCTCCGACGCAACCCTGTCGCACCCGCTCCCCGACGCCGAGGTCGACAAGATCTTCTCGGACAAGGCCGCCTACATCGAGGACATGGCGCAGCGCATGGCGCCGGTCATCGCCGCGGAGAAGGCGTCGTGGGCACCGGCGGAGGGCGAGCCGCTGCTCGGGCCGCTGAAGGCGAAGTTCGAGCCGATCATGGCGCAGTCGGACCTGATCTGCGACGGCATCGGCTACCCCATCGGCCTCGTCATGGGCGACGAAACCGTCGTCCTCGACTTCCCGAAGCGCCTCGTTCGCGAGCCGATCGAGGGAGAAGGCAAGTACCGCTACGGTTTCCGTATCGCACCCGAACTGGTCCGCACCGTCCTCCGCGACGACGAGCCGGACTGGGTGAACACCATCTTCCTGTCCACCCGCTTCGAGGCCTGGCGCGTCGGCGGCTACAACGAGTTCCTCTACACCTTCTTCAAATGCCTCACCGACGAACGAATCGCGTACGCGGACGGCTGGTTCGCGGAGGCGCACGACGACTCCGCGTCGATCGAGGTGGAGGGCTACGAGATCCAGCGCCGCTGCCCGCACCTGAAGGCGGACCTGTCGAAGTTCGGCGTCGTCGACGGCACCACCCTCACCTGCAATCTGCACGGCTGGCAGTGGGACCTCGAGTCCGGCCGCTGCAAGACGTCGAAGGGTCACGAGCTCCGCACCGCGAAGCTCTGACGTCCCTCCCCTTGTGGGCGCAGTGTCACATCGTGTATCTGACGCGCACGATGTGACACTGCGCCACCCGTCCGGGGGCGTTCACCGGCCTGACCCTGCGACTACGGTGGGGTCATGGCACCGACGCGCGATGCTGTGGACGAGTTCCTCACCGCCTACGGCAACACCCTCGTCGCCTACGACGCCGCCGTGACGGCGGCGATGTGGGGGATGCCGGGGACGATGGTCACCGATGTCTTCACGGGGTCGCTGTCGAGCCGTGACGAGATGGCAGCCGGACTGGCGCAGGGCTATCCGCTCTACCGGCAGCTCGGACTCGGCGGCATCGGCCACACTCTGCTCGAGTTCGCTCCGCTGACGGACGTGGTGGTCCGGGTCCGGGTGCGCTGGCACTTCACCGACGACGCCGGAGACCTCCTCACAGACAGCGACTACGAATACGTACTGCGCGAGGACCCGGACGGACTGCACGTGTACGTGGCGGTCGACATCGACGCCGACGCGAAGCTGCGTGAGCTCGCCGCACGACGTGGAGTCGACCTCCCCGATCGCTGAGGCCACCGAAGCCGAACGGGCGGTTACCGTTCCATCTTCTCGCGTGATGGTGTGGTAACCGCCCGTTCGGTGGAATCGGGGGCAGACGCTAGGGCGCGCGCAGCACGTCCGTCCCGACGAACGGCTGCAGCGCGGCGGGAACCTTGACGGACCCGTCGGCCTGCTGGTGGTTCTCGAGGATCGCGACCATCCAGCGGGTGGTGGCGAGGGTGCCGTTGAGGGTCGCGGCGGTCTGCGGCTTCCCGTTGTCGTCGCGGTAGCGCACGCCGAGGCGGCGGGCCTGGAAGGTGGTGCAGTTCGAGGTCGACGACAGCTCACGGTAGCGCTGCTGCGTCGGCACCCAGGCCTCGCAGTCGAACTTGCGGGCCGCCGAGGAGCCGAGGTCGCCACCTGCGACGTCGATGACCCGATACGGGACGTCGATCGCAGCGAGCATCTCCCGTTCCCAGCCGAGCAGTCGCTGGTGCTCCGCGTCGGCGTCTTCGGGCTTGCAGTAGGTGAACATCTCCACCTTGTCGAACTGGTGGACGCGGATGATGCCGCGGGTGTCCTTGCCGTAGCTGCCCGCTTCGCGGCGGAAGCACGACGACCAGCCCGCGTACCGCTTCGGACCGGCGCTCAGGTCGACGATCTCCCCCGAGTGGTAGCCGGCGAGCGGGACCTCCGAGGTGCCGACGAGGTACAGGTCGTCCTGTTCGAGGTGGTACACCTCCTCCGAGTGCTGCCCGAGGAAGCCGGTGCCCTGCATGATCTCGGGGCGCACGAGGACAGGCGGGATCATCATCGTGAATCCGTTGGCGGTGGCCTTCTGCGCAGCGAGCTGCAGCAGGCCGAGTTGGAGCAGCGCGCCGTAGCCGGTGAGGAAGTAGAAGCGGGCGCCGGACACCTTCGCGCCGCGTTCCATGTCCAGAAGGCCGAGCGACTCGCCGAGCTCGAGGTGATCCTTCGGCTCGAAGTCGAAGGTCGGCAGCTCACCGACGGTGTCGAGGGTGATGAAGTCGTCCTCGCCGCCCGCGGGAGCGCCGTCCTGGACGATGTTCGAGATGGCCCGCTGAGCGGCGTCGAGCGCGGCATCCGCTTCGTGCTGAGCGGCCTCGGCATCCTTGACCTGCTGTGCAAGTTCCTTCGCTCCGGCGAGCAACGCGGGCCGCTCCTCCGGGGAGGCCTGCCCGACCTTCTTGCCGAGCGCCTTCTGCTCGGCCCGCAGGTTGTCGCCGGCGAGCACGGCCGCACGGCGGGACTCGTCTGCCGCGAGGAGGGCGTCGACCAGCGCAGGATCCTCACCCCGCGTGCGCTGCGACTTGCGGACGACATCCGGGTTTTCCCGCAGGAACTTCAGGTCAATCACGCATGAAACCCTACTTGGTCGGTCGTGACGGCGACGCTTGTGGAGTGGTCGAGCAGGCCGACCGCTCGTTCCGGTTTCGGTGTGTCGGCGATCGGGACGCGCTCGGCAGGCATGATGGAAGCGATGTCCGACGAACACAACGCCCCAGGCGACAACCCGACACCCGACGGCGGCGACACCCCGGCAGCCGGTCGGTCAGATGCTGCCGCCGGGGACGCCTGGTCCGGGGTTTCGCGCTGGACGGGCGGCACGCAGTTGTCCGCGAAGACCACCCGGCGAGCTCTGATCGCGGTCGCCCTCGGCGCCGTCATCGCGGCACTCGCGACCATCGTGATCTCCGGTGGGTTCAAGGGCGGCGAGGAACTGACGACGAATGCGGGCAGCGCCGGACCCCGCGCGACCGGCGCTGTTGCGGGTGAGGCGTTTGCCACCGCCACCACCGGAGACTGCCTGACCTGGAACGAAGCGGACGCCAGTGACCTCGAGAAGGTCGACTGCTCCGGCGAGCACCTGTTCGAGGTGGCATCCGACATCGACCTCAGCGTGTTCCCCGGCGCCGAGTTCGGCCCCGGCTCGCGGTTTCCGAGCGTCCTGCGGTTCTCCCAGCTCCGCGACGAGCACTGCACCCCTGCCGTCAACGAGTACCTGGGTGCGCACTTCGACCCGCACGGCAAGTTCAGCGTCGGTCTGATCAACCCCGGCGAGGCCGGCTGGGCTGCGGGTGAACGGACCATCCGCTGCGGCCTGCAGCGGTCAAGCACCACGGGGACGATCCTGGCAGTGACGAATTCCGTGGCCGGTCAGGACCAGTCGAAGGTCTGGGACACCGGCACCTGCATCGGCATCAACCAGAACGTGCCGAGCGATCCGCTGGACTGCTCGCAGGCGCACGCATTCGAGGCCATCTCCGTGGTGGACCTCGCCGCGAAGTTCCCGGGCGGCTTCCCCTCGGTCGCCGATCAGGACGCCTACCTGGAGGAGACGTGCACCCAGGCGGCGAACGAATACCTCGGTTCGCCGGACGCGCTGCGCAACAAGACCCTCACGCTGTTCTGGGACAACCTCGAGCTGAGCAGCTGGCTCGCGGGTAGCCGCAAGGTCAACTGCTCCGTCGGCAAGGAGGTCGACGGCGGCGGCTTCGCCCCGATCGTCGGCAGCGCCACGGGCGACATCCTGATCAACGGTGTCCCGCCGGTCGCGCCGCCGCCGCTGCCCGAAGGCCGATCCATCCCGGTACCGCTGCCCGGCGCCGCGCCGCTGGAGAACTGATGGCGGTAGTCATGTCCGAGGCCCGGTTCGACGACCTGGTCTCCGAAGCACTCGACCTCATTCCTCCCCGACTGGCCGCCGCGATCGACAACGTGGTCGTCCTCGTCGACGCCCGTGATGCCGACGACCCCGGCCTGCTCGGGCTGTATCACGGCATCGCGCTCACCGAACGGGACAGCCACTACGGCGGCTCCCTGCCCGACACGATCACCATCTACCGGGACGCGATCCTGGAGATGTGCGACACCGAGGAGCAGGTCGTCGAGGAGGTCGCGGTCACCGTCATCCACGAGATCGCCCACTACTTCGGCATCGAAGAGGACCGCCTGCACGAGCTCGGTTGGGGCTGACCCCACCAGAACCCGCCGGACGAGGGCCGGGGAACCATTCCCGCCGCCGCTGCGTCCAACCCCCTGACAGATCACATTTCGATCCAGCCAGGAGGGCCGACCCTTGTCCGGACACGTCTTCGTCTCACCCGACGCCCTGCTCGCCGCGGCCGCCCAGCTCGAGGCCGTGGCGCACCGGATGCAGGCGACCCTCGACGCGTCCGCGCCCGCTCTCCACCTGCCTCCCGCGGGCACGGAGGAGGTGTCGATCCTGACCGCGTCCCATTTCAATTCGATCGCCGACAGTTTCCTGCCATCGGCCACGACCGGCATTGCGGAACTGCTCGGCGCTGCGGCGACGCTGCGGAAGCAGGCCGCCGAGTACGAGGGCCAGGACCACTCGTTCGGCACCGCGCTCGCCGCGGGCATGTGACCGCGACTCTTCGACAGTAGGAGAACTGCCATGACCTTGGGATTCACCGGTGTCGTCTGGTATCCGCGCGGCGCGACAGTCAACTCGACCACCCTCAACGGCGGGATCGGGCCGGCACCCCTGTCTGCGGCGAGCAGCGCGTGGGCGTCGCTGGCGTCGAGCTACGCCGACGCGACACTGACCCTCACGAAGGTGATGGCCGACCTGTGTGTCGGATGGGGTGGCATCGCTGCGGACGCGG
Organism: Rhodococcus sp. RD6.2; assembly: GCF_001040705.1. GTDB lineage: Bacteria > Actinomycetota > Actinomycetes > Mycobacteriales > Mycobacteriaceae > Rhodococcus_G. The sequence continues at coordinate 5,557 of NZ_CVQP01000012.1, read as the reverse complement.
CGCTGGCGAAGCTGGCACCGTTTCACGCCTGGACCGATCAGTCGTCGGTACTGGCAGGCGCGACCGCGACGAAGGCCGCGGCACTTGCGACCGCGCACACGGTGGCGCGCGCGACCATGCCGAGCCTGGTGGAGATCGCCGCGGTCCAGGCCGCGAAGGTCGCCGCGCACACGGTCGGTGGCTCGCTTGCCGGTGCCGGTGCCGCCGCCGAAGCCGCGGATCGGGCGATGGACCTGCGCGCGGCGTTGGTGATGGAGGCGTACGAGTCGGCGTCGAGCATCGCCGCGACACCGGCGAACTTCACGCCGCCGCCCCCGCTGTCGAACGTCTCCGCGGGCGGGCCCGCCGTTGCACCGCAGGCGCCGGTGCCCACTGTCGTCTCCGACTTCCTCGTGAACCCGGCGCAGGCAGTGCAGAACGCCGTCGGTGGGGCGCTTGCGCAGGTTCCGAGTCCCGCGGTGGTGAGCGCGGCGTCGCAGGCGGGCAGTGTCGTCGGTACGGGGCTGAGCTCGATCGCCCAGGCGACCGCGTCCCTCGCGCCGTCGGCGGTGTCGGCGATCGGTGGCGCCGGCATCGCTCAGCCGGGCCCGAGCACTCGCGGATCGTCCGGCGCGGAGGTTCATGCGGCGCGGGCGGGCGGCGGGCCTCTCATGTCGGGCGTCCCTGGTATGTCGTCGGGGTCGTCGCGTGTGACGCTTCCGGAGGGGTGGGGCGGCGCCGCCGAGTCGAGCGCGGGCCGAGGCACCGCCGCAGCCGCGACAACGACCCCGGTCGTCGAGTCGGCGCGTGTCGAGTCCGCGGCGTCGGCCCGGGCGGGAAGTGTCGGTGCCCCGCTGACATCCGGCCAGGGGCAGGCATCCGACGAGGAAGAGCGTCAGACGCCCGGCTACCTGAAGAACTTCGAGCATTTCGAGGACGGCCGCGTCGTCATTCCGTCCGTCATCGGCGGCGATCGGTGACCCCTTCCGGTCATCGCCTCCAGTCCGTCACGCTCGACGTCGACGAACTGGACCTGCTCGCGCACCTGGCGGGTGTCGACGAACTGCCCGTCGTACTGGACGTGAGGCCACGGTTCGACACCGCGGTCGCGCGCGACGCAGCGTTCGTCACCTCGCGCGAGTCGCTGTCGAAGCGCGGGCTGCTGCCAGGTGGGCATCCACACTCCGATCTCGTGGACCGGCTCGCGATCCTCGCCCGTCCCGACGTCGAGCTCGCCGTCCGCTGGTACCGCGGCGGCGCGGTGTCCCGGATGTGTCTGGCACAGGCGGGACCGTTGACCGTCCTGGCGTTGCGGGGGCCGGACTCCTACGTCCTGACCGAGGTCGCGACCGCGGAACCGGACCTGGTTCTCGACGTGATCGGGCGCGGTGCGGCGCTGGAGGTCGACTCGATCAGTGCACCCACCGACCATCTGGTGCTCGCGCTCGGCGACCTCACCGACCCTCCTGCCGTGGTCCGCAGGCTCGCCGAACTGGGCGCGCGGGACACCGAGCGGCTGGCGTCGGCCCTCTCGGCCTGCCACGCGCACGCCGAGATCGTCGCCCTCGTGCACGGCGACGGACGCCGGTGGACGAGTGCCCCCGTCTCGGTGTTCGACACCGATCACGGCCGTGTCGTGGGAACGTCGAGCATCGCCCCGGACGGCGTCGCGTGGTCGACGCTGGGTCCCGGCGGCGACACGCGAGTCCGTCAGGCGATCCGTGACCTGCTGAAATGGGCCGCCTCCCCGCGGGGAATCGAATCGTCCTGACGAGGGCACCGTTCGGCGACCGGTACCCTTCCAGTGACAATCGGGCGATCGAGAACGCGTGGGTAGGGCAATGGGTGAACCGGTCGGACCGGCACAGGACGAGTCGCACATCGACTGGCGGCAGCTCGAGGAGGTCCAGCTGACGCCGATCCTGTCGGCGTCCCTCGACGCGTTCTACGAGCTCGGTTATCACGGGACGACGGTTCGCGAGGTGGCACGTCGGGTCGGTGTGACGGTGCCCGCCCTGTACTACCACCACGAGAACAAAGAGGGGCTGCTGATCGCGCTGCTCGAGTTGTCGACGGCCGACGTCCTGGCCCGGGCGCACGCGGCGGACGAGGAGGGCGGCGACGATCCGGTGCGCCGGCTCGCGAACGTCGTCGAGGCGATCGTGCTGCGGATGACGACGCGGCCGCGGCTGGCGTCGCTCGAGGGCGAGGTCCGCTACCTGAGCGCGGAGAACCGTCAGCGGTACCGCGCGGTCCGCAAGGGCATCGAGGAAGTGGTGCTGCAGATCGTCGAGGCAGGCGCCGAGAGCGGTACGTTCGACGTCGACGATCCCGCCGAGATCACTCGCGCCATTCTCGGTATGTGCCAGTCGATTCCGCGGTGGTATCACGCGGAGGGCACCCTGTCACCGCAGGAGGTCGCGGGCAAGTACGTCGCGATCGTGATGAAGATCGTTGGCGTGAAATAAGGTTCGACACTGCCACTGTCGCCGAGGGCCTCGCGATCACCTTGGCCGTTCGTGGCGCCGACCGCTCGTGCCAGGTGCGTTGACCATCCCAATGATCGCAGCGACGACCTGCTCCGGGCGCGGCTCGTTCGTAGGCTGTCGGCATGAACGATATGGCGTTTTTCCTTGCGGCGGCCGAGCGGGGGTTCGTGCTCGATACGGATGATGTGGTGGATTCCTTGATCCGGGAGGGTGTTCTCTTGCCGGTCGACTGGTCCGGTGAGGACCGGCCCGGGCAGATAGCGCAGTTCGTGGCGGGTCGGGTGGCGGCCTTCGGGAAGGACCACGCGGTCGTCGCTGCGGTCGAGTCCGCGGCCAGGGAAGCAGCCGGGGCGGACGTGGAGCGCGGTGAGCACGTGCCGGCGATCCTGCGCGCAGTGGATGACGCCTTGGCGAGTGCGGGATTGGCGCTCGGCGAACTGCGTTCCGGAGACGACACGTACCGAGTCGGCGTCATGCGTCGCACGAAGGCATCGGGTCGGGTGTGGGGTCTGGATCGACCTTCTCCCGAGGTGCTTTACACCATTGTCTGTCCGTGTGGAGACATGAACGTGTGGCAGCTACCCAAGACGGAAGCGAAGCCTGTTGACGGCGAGTGCGACTCGTGTGGTCTGAACCTGTTCGATCCCGCGGGTAACCCGGTCGTGTCCATGGTCGAAGAGGACGCCGGGTAGCTGTGTGCTACCCGGTCCCGCCGCGCGCCTGATCCCGACGTCAGCGCCCGAACACCGCCGGACGCTTGGCGAGGAACGCGTCGACACCCTCGATGAAGTCGGGCGACACGAGCAGGTCGAGCTGCCCGGCGCGCTCACGCTCGAAGGCCGGGTCGAGCTGTCCGAGGGTCGCGTCGTTGATGGCGGACTTGGTGGCCGCGAACGCTTCCGAGGGTCCGTGGACGAAACGCTGCAGCAGGGCCTCGACGTCGGCGGCGAACGTGGCGTCCGGGTAGACCTCGGCGATCAGGCCCGCGTCGAGCGCGTCCGCGGCGGGAAGCCGCTCGGCGAGCAGCGCCATTTTCAGCGCGCGGGCGCGGCCGATGGACGCGGCGACGAGGGCGGTGGCGCCGCCGTCGGGCATGAGGCCGATCCGGGTGAACGCGAGCAGCAGGTAGCTCGACTCCGTCGCCACGGTGAGGTCCGCGGCCAGAGCGAGGGAGACACCGACACCGGCGGCGGGCCCGTTGACGGCGGCGACGACGGGCCTCGGGAAGGCGCGCAGGGCGGCGGCGGCGCGATTGGCGGCGTCGATGGTAGAGGCGTCGGCGGGGCCGGGTCCCCCGATCTTGTCCTTGCTCGCGGCGAGGTCGGCGCCGGTGCAGAACGCCTTGCCGGTGCCGGTCAGGAGGACGGCCTGGACCGAGCGATCGTCGGCGTGCTTGTCGAGGGCATCGGCGACGGCGTCGAGCGCCTCAGTGGTCACCGCGTTCATCGACTTCGGGCGGTTGAGGCTGATACGAAGGATTCCGTCGGCCAGGTCGACCAGGACCTCGGGGGTGTCGGTGCTCATGGTTGCCCTTCTCTCTACGTCGTCAGTGACAGCGCGACTTTGCCGGTGGCGCTGCGTGATTCGAGGCTCTTGAGTGCGTCGCCCGCCCGCTCGAGCGGGAACAGGGTCGGTTCCGCGACCTGCAGCGCGCCGGAGGCCAGCAGCGGTTCCAGTTCGGCCCACTGGCGGGCCGGGTAGCCGAAGTCCTCGCGGATGTACTCGCCCCACCCGGCACCGACCACCGAGATGTTCTTCAGCAGAAGACGATTGACCTTGACCGTGGGGATGTCGCCGCCGGTGAACCCGAGCACCACGTGCCTGCCGTTCGCGGCGAGGCTGCGCAGGCTGTCGAGGAACCGATCGCCGCCGACGGGGTCGAGGACGATGTCGACGCCACGGCCGCCGGTGAGTTCGGCGACGGCGTCCTTGAATCCGTCGGCGAGGACGGCGTGGGTGGCGCGGTTGGCTTTCGCCACCGCGGCCTTGTCCTCCGTGCTGACGACTGCGATCGTGTCGAGTCCGAGCGCGGCCGCGACCTGTAGGCACGCGGTCCCGAGTCCGCCCGCGGCGCCGTGCACGAGGACGGTCTCACCGGCGCGGATCCGGGCGCGCTCGGTGAGCGCGAAGTGGGCGGTGAGGTAGTTCATGAGGAACCCGGCGCCCGCGGTGAGAGTGACGGCGTCGGGCAGGGCGAACACGGTGCTCGGGTGCACCGCGACGGTGCGCTGCCACGCCCCGCCGAACGCGAGGACCACGACGCGGTCCCCCGGGCGGAATCCGCTGTCGCCGGGCGCTTCCCGGACGATGCCCGCACCCTCGACGCCGGGGACGAACGGAGTGGGGCGGACCACCTGGTATCCGCCCGACGTCTGCAAGAAGTCGGGGAAGGAGACGCCGGCGGCGTCCAGGTCGACGAGGACCTGGCCTGCGGGGTCGGGTTCGGGTAGGTCGACGGCCCGCACCCCGTCGGGTCCGATCGCTTCGACCACCTGCACTGCGCGCATGTCGGCTCACTCCCACATCGCTCGTCTCGACCGCGGTCACGGTCGAATTCATCAGTACCAGACCGAACTGAACGGGCGCTAGCTAACGTCGCCCATTGACGCCGTCCGCCACAGCGTGGTAACCATCTTAGCGAGCGTTCAGTAATCGATCACACACCGATCCGAGGAGCAGTCATGGCCGACGAGTCGACCACCGCACCCGAGCCCGCTGCGCTGTACGAGCGCCGCGGCAACGTCGCACTCATCACCCTGAACCGTCCGCGCGCGATGAACGCGGTCAACGGCGCACTGTCCACCGCCGTCGGCAACTTCCTCGAGCAGGCCGAGGCCGACAACGAGGTGCGGGTCATCGTCATCACGGGCTCCGGCCGCGCGTTCTGCGCGGGCGCCGACCTCAAGGCTCTGGGCTCCGGCCAGTCCCTCGAGGCCGAGCTGGGCGTTCTCGTCGACGACGGCGAGGTCGCTGGCAAGGACGAGTTCGGTGCCGCCGCCGAGGGCGAAGCCGTTGACCGCGGCGATCGTCGGCTTGCTCACCCAGTGCTGGACGAACCCGGCGAAGCCCCATTCGGGGTGCCCCTCGGC
>NZ_CVQP01000011.1 GCF_001040705.1 Rhodococcus sp. RD6.2 | reverse complement strand
GCTGAGAACCGCCCCTCCAGCCCCGTGCCCGGCACCTTGTGGGTGCCGGGCACGGGGCTGGAGGGGCGGTTCTCAGCAGAAGAACCAGATGATTCCGCAGTTCTCCTCGGTCGTGGTGGTCGTGGTGGTGTTGCCACTGTTGTTGTTGCTGTTCGAGCTGTCCGTACCGCCCGCACCACCGGTGCCACCGTTGGCATTGGCATCACCACTGTTGCCACCGGCACCGCCCTGAGCGTTCCCGACGTTCGTCCCGCCGTTGCCGTCGCCGATGTTCACACCGCCGATGACGACTCCGCCGTTGGCTCCACCGGTCGCGGCACCACCGGCACCGCCCTGACCCGTCGTGGCCGACCCGCCGTTGGCGCTACCGCCATTGGCGTCGGCAGAAGCGATACCGGCGCCGCCGGCGACTGCGAAGGCGGCGATCGCCGCGGTGGCCAGAACTCGCTTGATGGTGTTCGACATTTCTTGTCTCCCTTGATCGGTGGAGGGTTGGTCTTGCTTGATGACTTCAAGACTGCGCCCATCCGACCCGTGTCGACAGGCACCCAAGGTGGCGACTCACCCCCACCCTTCGGGAGGCACCCGGACACAGCCCCGTGCCCGGCACCTTGTGGGTGCCGGGCACGGGGCTGGAGGGGCGGTTCTCAGCAGAAGAACCAGATGATTCCGCAGTTCTCCTCGGTCGTGGTGGTCGTGGTGGTGTTGCCACTGTTGTTGTTGCTGTTCGAGCTGTCCGTACCGCCCGCACCACCGGTGCCACCGTTGGCATTGGCATCACCACTGTTGCCACCGGCACCGCCCTGAGCGTTCCCGACGTTCGTCCCGCCGTTGCCGTCGCCGATGTTCACACCGCCGATGACGACTCCGCCGTTGGCTCCACCGGTCGCGGCACCACCGGCACCGCCCTGACCCGTCGTGGCCGACCCGCCGTTGGCGCTACCGCCATTGGCGTCGGCAGAAGCGATACCGGCGCCGCCGGCGACTGCGAAGGCGGCGATCGCCGCGGTGGCCAGAACTCGCTTGATGGTGTTCGACATTTCTTGTCTCCCTTGATCGGTGGAGGGTTGGTCTTGCTTGATGACTTCAAGACTGCGCCCATCCGACCCGTGTCGACAGGCACCCAAGGTGGTGTTCCGTCACCACCCCCCTTCTGCCCAACGCCGCGAACAGACCCGTGCCCGACACCTTGTGGGGTGCCGGGCACGAGCTTGAGAGGGCGGTTCTCAGCAGAAGAACCAGAATCCGCAGTTGTCCTCCGTGGTGGTGGTCGTGGTGGTGTTGCCACTGTTGTTGTTGCTGTTCGAGCTGTCCGTACCGCCCGCACCACCGGTGCCACCGTTGGCATTGGCATCACCACTGTTGCCACCGGCACCGCCCTGAGCGTTCCCGACGTTCGTCCCGCCGTTGCCGTCGCCGATGTTCACACCGCCGATGACGACTCCGCCGTTGGCTCCACCGGTCGCGGCACCACCGGCACCGCCCTGACCCGTCGTGGCCGACCCGCCGTTGGCGCTACCGCCATTGGCGTCGGCAGAAGCGATACCGGCGCCGCCGGCGACTGCGAAGGCGGCAATCGCCGCGGTGGCCAGAACTCGCTTGATGGTGTTCGACATTTCTTGTCTCCCTTGATCGGTGGGGGTTGGTCTTGCTTGATGACTTCAAGACTGCGCCCATCCGGACCGTGTCGACAGGCACCCAAGGTGGTGTTCCGTCACCACCCCCACCGGGGAGTTCCCCTTGCTCAGATCGGGGTCAGTTCCCCGATTCGCCACTCCCCGTCGACCAGGTCGAGCCCGACCTCTATGCGACTACCCGCGCTCGCCGGCGCCGGCCGTGTGGTCGAGGTGGTGATCTGGTTGACGAAAGCGAGCACGCGCACGTGGTCAGCCGTTCCGTCCAGGTAGCCGACGTCGACCACTCGCGCCCGCGTACTCGTTCCATCCGTCTTCGACTGCGGCGCAACGGTTTTTGTTGCGTAGTCGGTGAACTTGCCACGGAAGTCGCCGGTCGTGACGGCGGCGGCCTCGGCCAGGTCCGCGTCGACCGTGGGCGAGTTGTAACTCAACACCGTCTCGACAAGGGATGGCGCGGCAGCGAGTGCGTCGACGCGGGCAGCTTCACGGGCGGCGTCACTCCGTCCCACCCAGGCCAGGACTGCGAGCGCCACGACCGCCGCGGTGGCGAACAGCGCAACCACCACCAGCACGATCCGCCGCCGACGCATCGGGTCCGATGTGGATGTCTCCGCGTTCGCGGTCATGGCACGAAGTCGACCTTCGACATCATCAACTCGCCGTCCACGTCGTCGACGGTGACCCGCAGTCGATACGTGCGCGGTGTCGCATCGGGGCTCCCGGAGTTGACGACCTGCGCGGACGCGGCAACGATCACCACACCCGGCTCCCCTGACTCCGAGACCAGCGCGGCAGCGTCGATTCGCCCGGTCGAGTCGACAGCGGAGTCGCGGATCGCCGCCGCCAACCCGCTTCCACTGTCGGACAGTTCGGCGGCGAAGGCACCCGTGCTCAGATCTCGCAGGCGCTGCAGGTCGGCGTCGGCGGTATCGGTGTGCACGTCGATGAGCGCCAGCACGCCCTCGGTGGCGGCGGCGACGATCGCCTCCCGATGCTGATCGCGGGACCCCTCTGAAAGGCGATCCCCGGCCACTGCGGCTGTCGCGGCAGCCAGACCGAACAGTGCGACAGAACCGACGAGTACCAGCAGGATTCGCCACCCACGCAGCCGCCCTCCGTCCGGCGCGGACACCGAGCCTTCACTTTCACCCTCGGTGAGCGTCACCTCGGCCCGAGTAGCTGTTGCCATGCGTCGTCACCTCCCGTCGGCGCGACGTCCGTGTGCGTGTACTGCATCCCGTCGGGACCCGAATACAGCTCACCGGGCGCATTGGTGCCCGCGGGGACGAACGGTTCGGCGCTGCGACAGATCTCGGGCGTCGGTGCGCGCTTGCCCGGAACCTCTAGACACGGAATGTTGCGTGTGCCGCGAACCGCGAACTTGGAGTCCTGCGGCACGCTGCAGTACAGGTCGGGCGGGGTATCAGGCACGCTCATGTCGGTGGGGTCGCGGCGCTGGTCCGCCGGCAGATAGCCGGTGGAGCAGGCCGCGGGATCCTGGATCTGAACGTGGAAGTTGACGTACGCGGCTCCGTCGGCCTGCCCCTTCTGCACGACCGTCTCCTGCGCCGCCACCAGCGGCGGCAGGATCACGAGCACCTGTTCGATCGACGGGTTGTAGGTGACACCGACCTGGGCGGTACTCGTGAAGTTCGCCAGCATCAGCGGCAGCGTAGGACGGAGGTCCTGGAACAGTGCGTCTGCTTCGGTTGCCGTGGCGGGCCCCTTCTCCAGAATCCCGCGGGTCGAGCCGTCGGCCTCCGCGAGCTGCTCGCTCAGGTGCGCCACGCTGGCGGTCCACTCCCTGATCTGATCGCCGGTCACGACCTGGGTGTCGAGGAGCGGCGCGAGCTCGCGCACCAGCGTCGTCGCGGGGGTGGTCGCGTCGGACGCCTGGTCGACGAACGACACCGTGGAATCGAGGAGTCGCGCCAGGTCGGGTCCTCGCCCGGCGAACGCGGCAGCGGACTCGTCGATCACGGCCCGCAGGGTGTCCCGCGGCACCGACTCGAGCATTGCCTTCGCCTGATCGAGCACCGGGCCGATCTCCTGCGGCACGGCAACCTGCGACGCCGGGATCACGTCACCGTCGGCCAGGTACGGACCCTCTGTGGTCGACGGTTGCAGGTCCACGTACTGCTCACCGATCGCGGACACGCTGCGCACCGCGACCCCGAGATCTGTGACGGCGACCGGCACCGAACTCTCCAGCGACAACTCCGCCCGCACAGTTTCGGGGTCGAGGCGTACCTCGACCACCTTGCCGATGGTCTCGCCCCGGTAGGTGACGTTCGCGTTGCGGTAGAGGCCGCCCGCGTTGTCCATCTCGAGCGTGACCGTGTACCGCCCGATCCCGAGGGCGGTCGGTACCCGGAGGTACGCGACCGCGGCGGCCGACATCCCGACGACGGCGACGATCGCGAAGATGGTGAGCTGTATCCGAACGAGTTTCGTGAGGATCATCGGTCTCCCCCGTCGCCAGTGTCCGTGCCGAGCGGCGACGTGAGTGGGCTCGCCACCTCACCGTTGGTGGTCGGAATCGGTGGCCCCAACGGTGTCCCGAAGAACAGGCTCTCCTGGAGCCGCGCGGCGGTCAGGTCGACGACCACCCACAGGTTGGCGTAATCACCACGCATGCCCTGGTCGATCGTGACCTGTGGGAACGGGAACGTCGTGAGGTTGCCCAGGTTGTCGATCAAGGTCGGCCCCGCTGCGACGACCTGTTCGAGCGTCGGTTCCAGTGCCTCCAGGTTGGCCTTGAGGTCCTCGCGACTGCGGCGGGCGAGATCGGTTCCCACCGCCCCGAACCTGTCGACGGACGCGAGCGCCGCCGTGAGGTCGCCGCGCTGCTGCGCGAGCACCGTCATCGCCGGGTCGAGAGCGTCGAGGGCGCGGCCGAGCACCTCGCGCTGCGAGGCGATGTCGCCGGCGAAGCCGTCGAGGTTGGCCATCGTCCGCACCATCGCGTCCCGCTGTCCGTCGAGGGTGGCACTCAGGGAATCCAGCTGGGACAGCAGGTCTCGGACCGATTCCTCCCGCCCGCCGAGCGTGTTGTTGAGTTCGGTGGTGATCGTCTGGACGTGCGCGAGGCCGCCACCGTTGAGGACGACCGACAGCGCGGTCAGCGCCTCTTCCGTCGTCGGGTACACGCTCGCACTGGCGAGCGGGATGACCGCCCCCTCCTCCAGATGCCCCTCCGGCGGCACGTCCGACGGTGGCGCCAGTGCGATGTGCTTGGACCCCAGCAGGCTGGTCTGCCCGATCCGCGCCACCGAGTTCGCGGGCAACGCGACCGAGTTGTCCAGGGAAACCGTCACTTTCGCGTGCCAATTGTCCGTCTCGATGGCCGTGATGCTGCCGACGGTCACATCGGCGACCAGCACCGGTGAGTTGGGACTGATCGTGGTCACGTCGGGCATCTCGATCGTCACGGAGAAGCTGTCCTCGCCGCGTCCGGCGGCGCCGGGCAGCGGAACCGAGTTCAGTCCGCTCCATTCACACCCGGACACCGCGATCATCGTGGCCACGGCGATGCCGACGGTCCCCCACGCGCGCCTGCTCATCGCTCCCCCATCCACGGTGCCAGCAGCCCTCCGAGATCCGGGACCGGCACCGTCGGCATCGTCAGCGGTGCCATCGCGGCGCCGGTCGGCTTCGTGGTGGCGGCGGCCGCGGGCTCGAGCCCTGGCTCGCTGTACACCAGCTGGTCCGGGGTCGCGCCGAGGGCGCGGCCCGGGTTGACGGTGATGTCCGGGTAGTTGGCCTTGACCGTGTTGAGCAGCGGCCCTAGGTACTCCGCGCAGAGGTCCGCTGCCTGATCGGATGTGGCGTTCGCAACGCCCGCAATTCCGCCACAGATGAAGTTGACCGGGTTGCCGACGTTCTGCAGGGCCGGGACGCCGATCATCGACCCGAGTGCGGGGCGGTAGATGTTGTAGTAGTTCGCCAGGGCCGTCGGCGCCACGTGCAGGATTCGCTCGAGACCATCCCGCTTGTCGACCAGGACCTGCGACACGTCGACCAGCTTCGTGACCTGCTCGGACAGCCCGGATCGGTTCTGCGTGACGAAGCGCTGCATGTCCACGACGGCGGCGTCGAGATCGGCGAGGGCAGGCGCTATCTGGGTCCTGCTGTCGGCCAGCAGGCCGGACACGGTGGCGAGCCTGCCCTGGAATTGCACGATCTGCTCGTTGCTCGCCGCGAGCGCGGTGGTGAACGTCTGCAGACCCCGAACGGTGCCGAAGAGGTCGCCGCCGCTCTCGGAGAGCATCGTCATCGCGTCCGACAACTCGACGACGGAATCGCCCAGTGCCGCCCCGTTGCCGTCCAGTGCGGCGCCGGCGCCGTTCAGCAGGTTTGCTGCGGGCCCGGGTCCGTCCTCGGTCGGCCCGAGCGCCTCAGCGGCTCGGCCCAACTCGTTCTTGACCTGGTCCCATTCGACGGGCACTGCTGTGCGGTCGACGCCGATCTCCGCGCCGTCCTCGAGGGCGGGCGTCCCGTCCTCGGTCACGGCGGGCGTCAACTGCACGAACCGCGCGGACACCAGCGACTGCGCGACGATGACGGCCTTCGCGTCCGCGACGACCGGGACCGACCGGTCGAGCTTCAGGTCGACTCGCATGCGCTCGCCGTCGGGTTCGATTCCCGTGACTCGACCAACATCGACGCCGACGACGCGCACGTCGTCACCGACGTAGAGCCCGGTCGTCGAGGTGAAGTACGCGGTGACCCGGTAGTACCGGAAGTGCTGCACGGCGAGGTAACTCGCCGTCGCGATGGCGGCAGCGACCGCCACGGCGATGACGGCCAGCACGATGGTGCGCCGACGTCCGGTCGGCCAGGTGATCGTCATCGGACCTCCGGAATGGGCAGCGGCGCAGGCGGCAGGCCGAACTGCGCGTTGACGAGCGGCTGGGTGAACTGCCCCGGCAGCAGGTTCTGGATGTACGAGTAGTAGAACGGACCGCTGGCGACGGTGTCGCTGAGCGTTCCGACATACGTGCCGAGACCGTCGATACCCTGTGCGATGTTGTCCCGGTTCCGCTGCAACACACCGACAACGGTGTCGAGCTTCTGCAGGACGGGACCGAACTCCGCCTCGTTGTCGCGCACGAATCCACTGAGCTGCTGGGACACCGCGGAGACGTTGGTGATGACGTCCGACAAGGCCACCCGGTGGCGGTCCAGTTCGCCGAGCAGGGCGTTGCCGTCGACGAGCAGGGCGTTCACCTGGGGGCCGCGCTCGGCGAGGATGCCCGCGACGTTGTTCGCGTCGGAGAGCAGGTCCCGGAGCATCTCGTCGCGCCGATTCAGACTGTCGGAGATCCGGGCGACGCCGTCGACCGCCGGGCGCAGCATCGGGGCACTGTCCCCCATGACCTTCCCCACCTCGTCGAGCGAGGCGGCCAACTGGTCGAGGTCGATGTCCTCGACTGTCGTGGTGAGGTCGCCGAGCACGTCGGGCAGCGAGTACGCGGACCTGGTCCGTTCGAGCGGGATCTGCCCACCGACCGCGATGCGGCCGTCTCCCTCCAGATCGAGGGTGACGGCGCGCTTCCCGAGCAGCGACATCGTGGTGACGGACGCCGACGTCGCGGTGCCGACGTCCACCGACTCGTCGAGAATGAAATCGACTCGGGCCAGACCGTTTTCGACGTCGATCGAGGAGACGGTCCCGATCTTCACCCCCGCCGCGTTCACCTCGTCGCCCGACGAGAGTCCGCTCGCGTCGGCGAACACGGCACTGTACGGGACGCCGGACTGCACGAACGGCAGGTTCTGGTACTGCAGCGCCGCGAGCACGGCAGCGGCGGTCACGGTCAGGCCGATGACGCCGACGCGCACCGCGCGGCTTTCCACCATGTTCCTCATCGCGGTGCACACCTCCCGGTGGTCTGGTCGACGAGGTCGACGGTCATCGGTTGTCCGTTCGCACCATCGACCTTCATCGCGATGCCGCAGAGATAGAAGTTGAAGAACGACCCGTAGGCGCCGATCCGGACGAGCTGGCGGTAGTTGGACGGCATCGACTCGACGATGCGGTTGAGCTCGGCTTGCTCCGCGGCAATCGGATCGAGGGCGGTGTTCAGCTCGGTCAGTGTCCCGGCGATGTTCGGGCGCGTGTCGGCGAGCAGATCCGCGAACGTTCCCGTTGCCGTGTTCACACTCTCCACGGCACCACCGACGATCTCGCGGTCCGCGGAGAGTCCGGAGACGAGTTGCTGAACCTGATCGAGCGTGTCACCGAACTGTCCTCCTCGCCCGCGCAGTTCGGCGAGTACGACGTCGAGGTTCTCGATCACCGAACCGATCAGCTCGTCACGGTCGGCGAGGGTGTTGGTGATCGACCCGGTGTGCGCGAGCAGCGACGTGACCGTGCCGGACTGGCCCTGCAACACCTCGAGCAGCGACATCGACAACTGGTTCACCTGATCCGGGTCCAGCGCCTGGAACAGCGGTTTGAATCCGCCGAGCAGAGCGTCGAGGTCGAGTGCAGGCGCCGTTCGCTCCACCGGAATCGTGTCCCCCGCCGCGAGGGATTCCGACGCACCCGGACTGTCCAGAAGTTCCAGATAGCGGTTGCCCACGAGGTCCTGGTAGCGCACCGCTGCCCGCGTCTGCACCGTCAGGGTGTTTCCCTCGTCGACCGTGAACTCGACCTCCGCGCGGCGTCCTGCGCCGAGCTCGACCGAACTGACGGCCCCGACCGACACCCCCGCGATCCGCACCTTGTCGCCAGGAGACAGCCCCGACGCGCTGGTGAACTCGGCCGCGTAGGCCGTCGACCCGCCGCTGCGGAGCTGGCCGAACACCAGCACCAGTCCGGCGTTCACCAGGACCATCACCAGGGCGAAGATGCCGAACTTCACGGCATACCCCGGTACCTTCCGCTTCTCGTTCATCGCGTCACTCCGAACAGGTAGCTCATCAGGTCACCCGACACCGGCTGACCGCCGTTCGGCATCCGGTCCGGCGCAAAGGGGTTGACTCCGGTGTCGGTGACGAGGAAAGGAGCGGGGACGTTCGGATCACGCAGCGGAAGCCCCATGCAGTGCGGACCGCCGGTCGCCGCGACCTTCGGCAGGTCGTCCGGGTACCGGTACGGTTCGGATCCCGGAACCAGGCTGATCGACATCTTCAGTCCGGGCTGCGCGTTGTAGGCGGCGTCACCGATCGCCTTGCTCTCCTCGAGCCCGCGGAACATGCAGGGAATCACCGAGGAGTACTCCGCCAGCAGGCCGGTCGACGGCTCCATCAGCGACAGCAGTTCGACTGTCCTGTCGGCATTCTCCCCGAGCACGTCGGTGCCGGTGTCGGCGAGACCGGTCACGTTCAACAGCAGCAGGTCCAGGTTCGCCTGCTGTTCGACGACGGTGTTGCCGACCGGCGTCAACCCCGACAGGGTGCGCATCAGGTCGGGGGCCACCTCGTCGTAGGTGCCGGACACGTCGGGCAGCGTGGTGAGTACGCGCTCCAATTCCGGTCGCGCCCCGGCGAACTCGACGAGTGATACGTCGCCTCGCGCCAGTGCCCGACCGAGCTCGTCGCCACGACCCTGCAGCGCTCCCGCGAGAGCACCGAGTGTGGCGTCGAGCTTCTCGGGCTGCACGGTGCGCAACACCTGGGTCAGATTCTCGAACACGGTGTTCATCTCGACGGTGACGTCGGCCTCCTCGATCGTCGCCCCCGCCACCAGCCGCTCGGCGGACGGGCTCGCGGGTTCGACAAAACTCACGAACTTCGCACCGAAAACGGTGTTCGACGTGATCTGCACCTGCACGTTCGCGGGAATCGCCGCCAGCGATTCCGGGTCGATCGACAGCGCCAGCGACGCGGTGTTGTCGGCGCCCGGGGTGATGGACTCGACGGACCCCACCGTCACCCCCGCCATCTTGACGCGGGCGCCCGGCTCCATCACCAGGCCGGCCCGCTGCGCGTGCACGATCACCGGCACCCGCTCGGTGAATGCCTGGCCGAACAGCGCGACCGACAGCGCGACGACACCGGCGACGGTCGCGATCAACGCGAGCGCGGCCAGCTTGTAGCCGTACCTGTCCATACCGGACTTCTCGACACCGGATCTCTGCACGCCAGCCCCCCTAGCCCGACAGGTTGAAGTTGCCGGAGCCGCCGTAGATGGCGAGCGAGACGAGGAGCGTCACCCCGACCACGCAGATCAGCGACAGGCGCACCCCCCTGCCGACCGCGGTCCCCACACCCGACGGGCCTCCGGCCGCGTTGAACCCGTAGTACGTGTGGATCAGCATCACGAGCATCGCCATCACCAGCACCTGCACGAACGACCACGCGACGTCCATCGGGTTGAGGAAGGTCGAGAAGTAGTGGTCGTACAGACCGGGTGACTGCCCGAAGATCACGACGGTGGTGAACCGTCCGGCGAGGAACGAGGCCACCAGCGCCAGCGAGTACAGCGGCAGGATCGACAGCATCCCCGCGAGGACTCTCGTGCTCACCACATACGGGACGGAGGAGATCGCCATCGATTCGAGGGCGTCGATCTCCTCGCTGATCCGCATCGCGCCCAGCTGAGCGGTGGAACCCGCTCCGATGGTGGCGGACAGCCCGATTCCCGCGATCACCGGTGCGGCGATGCGGACGTTGATGAACGCGGAGAAGAATCCCGTCAGGGCCTCGACACCGATGTTTCCGAGAGAGCTGAATCCCTGGATCGCGATGGTTCCACCGGAGGCGAGGGTGAGGAAGCCGACGACGGCGACCGTGCCGCCGATGAGCGCCAGGGCACCGGTACCCATGCTGATCTCGGCGATCAGCCGCAGCACCTCCTTGGGATGCTTGCGCAATGCCCACGGAATGTATGCGATCGCGCGGCCGAAGAACACCGCCTGACGTCCCAGGTCGTCCATCGACCGGGACGCGTGAGCGACCCGCGCCCGGGTGGGCCCGAACTTGCCGGTCAGTGAGAGTGCCATCGCCACCTATCCCGCCGCCAGCCGGATGCCGATCGCGGTGACGATGGTGTTCACCACGAACAGCGCCATGAACGCGTACACGACGGTCTCGTTGACCGCCTCCCCCACACCCTTCGGGCCGCCGCGAACGGCGAGACCTCGATAGCAGGCGACGAGGCCGGCCAGGAGCCCGAACAGCGCGGCTTTCACCATCGAGATCGCGACCTCGGGAAGCCCGGTGAGCAGGGTGATCCCATCCGCGAACGCGCCGGGGTTGACGCCCTGCAGGAACACCGAGAAGACGAAGCCGCCTGCGATACCGATCACGCATACCAGGCCGTTGAGGAGCAACGCGACAACGGTCGACGCGACCACACGCGGGATCACCAGGCGGTTGACCGGGTCGATGCCGAGGACCTCCATCGCGTCGATCTCCTCACGGATCGTCCGCGAGCCGAGATCGGCGCAGATCGCGGTCGCTCCCGCACCCGCGACGATGAGCACCGTCACCACCGGACCGACCTGGGTCACCGCGCCCAGTGCCGCACCCGCGCCGCTGAGGTCGGCAGCACCGATCTCGCGGAGCAGGATGTTCAGCGTGAAGCTCACGAGCACCGTGAACGGCACGGCGACCAGGATCGTCGGGACGATCGACACCCGCGCGATCATCCAACTCTGTTCCAGGAACTCCTGAACCTGGAATCGTGTGCGCACCAGCCCGACCGCGACGTCGGCCGCCATCTTGTAGAACTCGCCAAGCCCTCGCAGCGGCCCCCGCACCGCCGCCGCCGTCCGGCCTCCCCCCGCCGCCGCCGTCACGTCAGTGCACCACTGGACACGCGTCGGAGGCCGCGGACGCCTGCGCCGATACCGGGCACCCGTAGTCGACCCGCAACTCCTTGATTCCGTTGATCCACCCGGACTGCAGGCGACGCGGATCACCGATCGCGGTGATGTCGGGCATGTGGTCGGCGATCTTGTTGAAGATGAGGTCGACCTCCATCCGCGCCAGGTTCGCACCGATGCAGTAGTGGGGGCCGGTGCCGCCGAACGCGAGGTGCGGGTTCGGGTCTCGCAGGATGTCGAAGGTCGTCGGGTTCTCGAACACCTCCTCGTCGAAGTTCGCGGACCCGTACAGCAGCACGACACGCTGCCCAGCCTTGATCGCGGTGCCGCCGATCTCGGTGTCCACCACTGCGGTGCGCTGCTGCGCGATGAGCGGCGACGCCCACCGGATGATCTCGTCGGCCGCGGTCTTCGGCCGCTCCCGCTTGAACAACTCCCACTGGTCCGGATTCTGAAGGAACGCCATCAGTCCGAGAGTGGTTGCATTGCGGGTCGTTTCATTCCCCGCCACCGCGAGCATGACCACGAAGAAGCCGAACTGCTCCGAGGTGAGAGCTTCACCGTCGACGTCGGCATGCACGAGGGCGGAGATGATGTCGTCGAGCGGTTCCGCCCGTCGGGCCTCCGCGAGTTCGTATGCGTAGCCGAGGATCTGCGCGGACGCCATCCGTGACTCGCCCCCGAGGGTGTCGTCGTCGTAGCCCGTCATCTGATTCGACCACTCGAACAGTTGCTGACGCGCCTCGGCCGGAACCCCGAGGAGCTCCGATATCGCCTGCATGGGAAGCTCACTCGCAACCTGGTGTACGAAGTCCCCCGTGCCCTTGGTGACGGCACCGCTGGCGATCTGCTCCGCCCGCTCGTCGAGTTCGTCGCGCATCGACTCCACCGACCGCGGCGTGAACAGGCGGGAGACCAGCTTGCGCAGTTTCGTGTGGTCGGGCGCGTCCTTGTTGATCAGCACATGCTTGGTGACCTCGAGCTCCTCCGCGGAGATCGTCGGCTCGTGCCGGGGAATGGCACCGTTCACGTTGGAGGAGAACTCCTCCGAGCGCAGTGACACGTCCCGGATGTCGGCGTGCCGAGAGACGACCCAGTACCCGTCGTCATGGAACCCGTCGATGCCCGGTTCCTTGGCGTTCCACCACACCGGCGCGTGCTTGCGCAGCCTCGCGTACTCCTCGAACGGCATCCGTTCGCCGTGCAGGTGTGGATCGGTGAAGTCGAATCCTTCGGGAAGATCGAGGTCGATGTTGTCGGCCATTGCAGTTGGCTCCTCGCCCGCCCGCGCCGCGCGCGGGAGCTAGTCGATGCGGTGATCGGCGTCGGTCGTCGCCGCGTGGTTCTTGGCCCAGCCGTAGTCGGGCTTTCCACTGGGTGTGCGTGCCACGTCCGACGTGATCCAGAAGGCCCGCGGGATCTTGTAGCCGGCGAGCTGGCTGCGCGTGTGCTTCTCGATCGATTCGAAATCAGCGTCCACGCCGTCCCGGAGGCGGACCACGGTCGCGACGCGACTACCCCACCGCTCGTCGGCGACGCCGATCACGATGGCGTCGTAGATGTCCGGATGCGCCTTGACGACGGCTTCCACCTCTTCGGCGAACACCTTCTCACCACCGGTGTTGATCACCATGTTGCCGCGGCCGAGCAGGGTGATCGACCCGTCGTCCTCGATCCTGGCGCGGTCACCGGTGACGACGGCTCTCCCACCGTCCACCTCGCGGAAGATCTCCGCGGACTTGACCGGGTCGTTGTAGTAGCAGACCGGAACGTTGCCGAGCTTGGCGAGCCAGCCCTCGCCGCCCGAGCCCGGCGGGAGGATCCGGTTGTCGTCGTCGACGACGACGGTGTACCTGTTCGCCCCGACCTTGGGTCCACCGTGCTGCTCGAGACCCTTGGTCGCGAAACCGATACCCCCGAAGCCTGTTTCGGAGGAACCGACGGAGTCCGAGATCATCAGGTTCGGCATCGCCTCGAAGAAGGCGTCCTTCACCGCGCCCGAGAACAGCGCCGCACCGGAGGCGAGGACCGCGAGGCTCGAGGTGTCGCCGTCCTGCTTGTGGAACTCCTCGACGAGGGGCCTGCCCATGGCGTCACCGGTGATCACCATGACCTGAGGCCTGTGCTCCGCGACGAGTTCCCAGACACGGGTGGCGTCGAACTTCGGCGTCATGATGACGGTGTTGCCGGAGAAGAACGCGTTGAACGTCGGCATCATCGCGGACGTGTGGATCAGCGGGGGCAGCATCACCCAGCGCATCGGCTCGCCGGCGGCAACACCGTTGCGAGACTGCTGGAACTCGTCGGCAACGGCCTCCCCACTGTAGAAGTCGATACCGCCGGCGAGCACCCGCCAGATGTCCTCGTGGCGCCAGACCACGCCTTTCGGCCGGCCGGTGGTGCCGCCCGTGTAGAAGATGTAGTGGTCGTCGGGACTGCGCTCCTCGAATCCCCGCTCCGGGTTGCCCTCGGCGAGAACGTCCTCGTAGGCGAGCGCGCCCGGAAGTGGCCTCTCGTTCCCGGTCGCCAGCTCGTCGGGCACCGAGATCAGGTGCCGGATCCGGGGCGTGTCCGGCAGGACCTCGGCGATCGTGTCCGCGAAACCGCGGTGATACACGAGTGCGACGAGATCGGCGTTGTCGTACAGGTAGTGCAGTTCGTCGCTGGTGTATCGGAAGTTGACGGTCAGCGGTACCGCGCGGAGCTTGAACGCGGCGATGATCGCGACCATCGTCTCGATCGAGTTGTGCATGTGGATGCCGATGTGGGCTCCGGCACCGAACCCCGCGCCCTCGAGGTGATGGGCAAGCCGGTTCGCCCGCTCGTCCAGCTCGCGATAGGTCACCTCCTCGCCGGAGACGATCATCGCGAGCCGGTCGGGCATCGCATCAACCGAATGTTCGAACAGATCAGCAAACGTGTAGGCCATTGTGGATGTCCTCAGTCTGGAGTTCGGCCGCACCGGTGTGGGCGTCGAAGAACCACCGAATGCGAGAGCGTCAGATTACATAGAGCGGGAGCGGAATTCCGCGATCTTCGAAAACAAAAGTGGCGCCGGAGCTGACCTTGGTGATCGCGACCTCGACGCACTCGCGTGCCGGTTCGTCGGCAATGTCGACGACGAGCAACAGCCCGGCAGGCTCCTCGCTCACCACACGGACGGTGAAATGCGGGTTCACGCCGCGTACCAGCGACTGCATTGCATCGAGGTGATCGGCGTCCACCAGCGTCGGCCACGCGCCGTCGACGTCCGCGAGGCCACCGCGTCCGAGCCACAGTTGCAGCTCGCCGCCCTCGAAGCGAATCTCACTGTCCACGTACTGCTTCGGTGAGAACAGCGGATGCAGGGACAGAACGGTCGCCATGCCCTCCAGGTCCGCCGGTAGTCCGAGTGCATCCCGAATCCGCTGGGAGGTCACACCCGCGATGCCCGTGAGCTGCTTGCGGGTGATCTCGAGGGCCTTGTCCTCGTCGGCCCGCTTGCGGACCGCGATCAGGAAGCCGAGTGCGAGCAGGTGCTGCTGTAGGCAGACCTCCTCCGCGATCCGCACCAACGCCGACTTCGAGAAGTCCCCGAACCGGACATCCGAGAGGAGTGGACCGGAATAGTCGCCGTTTCCCTCATCCGCGGGGTCGATCGCGGAGAGTTCGACCGAGTTCGCGGCCGTGCGACCGATCTGCTCGGTGTGCGGCTCCATCACCGGGGGTACGTGCGACTCGTCGATGATCACCGTCCACGCGCAGTGCGGGTTCCGGTCCGCGGGTCGGCGCGGGGGCCGATGGATCGGCCGCACCTGGGCATACGGATTCGTCGCCAGCGCGGTGGCATCGAAGGTCGGGTCCTCGATGTCGTGGCACATCGCGGTCACGTACTCGTCCCCGAGGGGCTCGACGTCCATCAGTGCACCGCAGTGGTCGAGCCAGAACTCGCCGTGCTGCGGATCGTCCACCCGGTAGCGGAAGTCCATGAACTGCGGGGGTGCTCCGATGTCGAGTTGCAGCCCCTTGAAGATCGTCACCACGTCGTCACCCTCGTACCGCAGCGCCTTCTGCATGCGCTTCGTGTACCAGGGGCTCGACGCCTGCCACTCCTCGATCGCGACCGCCGCCATCCCCTCGCGACCGAACTCGACGATCAGATGTGCCATCCCGGACCGGTCGATGAGCTGGCCGCACAGCAGCAGTTCGGGGACGAGGACGGCGAGATCCGCCCGGGAGAGCGCCGCGAACGAGGGCGACGGATGCGGCCGAGTGCTCACCACAGCGGAACCGGCGCGGTGCCGACCTTGTACCAGCCCGGCAGGTCCTTGCCGGAAACAGAACGCTGGATCCGGGCCTGCATGCCCGCGGACAGGGCATTGTTCTGGATCATCTCGACGAACAGAGCGGAGACGTTGCCGAAGTCGAAGAAGTCCCGCTGCCACGACCACTGGAAGTTGCCGCCGTAGCGGAACCAGCTGCCACCGATGCCGTAGACGCTGTAGTTGGTGCCGTCCTCGCGCTTCGCGTCGGCGACCTGCTTCCACAGTCCGATGACGTTGCCGCTGCGCTCGTCGATGACGAAGTCCTGGTAGGGGTACTCCCAGCCCTCGAGCCCGTCCATCTCGAGGCCGAGTGCCACGTCACGGATCTCCTCGCGGCCGACGGCCATGAAGTCCTGCTTGGGGCCGTAGTTCCATCCGTAGGTCGCGTCCTCGGTGTAGAACTCCGCCAGCGGCTTCCAGTCGCCGGCCGCCTCGGCCTTCTTGTTGCCCTCCACCCAGCGCTCCACCATTTCGTCGAGCTCGGCGCGGTCGAATCCGGTCATGACGTTCTCCTCGAAAGTTGTTGTCGGGCAGTGACAGAATGTGGTTGCCGGATCAGTCGGGGACGATCCGCAGGGCCTGGGTCGGGCAGTACCGCACCGCGGCCTCCACGTCGGACCGCAGCGACTCGGGCGGGTTCGCGTCCAGGATCTCGACCTTGCCCCGCTTCGGCACCGAGAACACGTCCGGCGCCTCCATCTCGCACGCGGCGTGTCCCTGGCACAGGTCCAGGTCCGCCTCGACGCGCACGGTCATGCCTCGCTGTGGGCGACCGGGCAGCCGGTCGCGACAACAGGTGCGGCGCCGACGGACTCGGCCCGCGCCGTCCGCCTGCGGTAGCGCACCTTGCAGGGCTGCTGCAGCTGCACCACCATCTTGCTGTGATCGTTGCGGTAGGTGTCCGAGGGCTGAGCCATCTCGAATTCGAAGTCACGCAACAGGATCGAGAAGATCGCCTTGAGCTGCATTTGCGCGAACGCCGCGCCGACACAGCGGTGCCTGCCCGCCCCGAAGGGAATCCACGTCCACCGGTTGACGATGTCCTCCTGATTCGGGTCGATGTACCGGCCCGGGTCGAAGGCATCGGGGTTCGGGAAGTCCTCGGGAATGCGGTTCGAGATCGCGGGCGTCGCCGCGACGAGGTCGCCCTCCGCGATCGCGTAGCCGCCGACCTCGAAGTCGCCGCGGGCGACTCGGAGCAGCAGGATCAGCGGCGGATGGAGACGCAGCGTCTCCTTGATGACGGCTTCGAGCACCGGAATCTGCCGCAGCGCGTGAAAGCTGATGTCGGCGCCGTCGGAGTACAGCTCGTCGAGCTCGGTGGTCACCTGCTCCATCGTCTCCGGGTGGCGCAGCAGTTCGATCAGCGACCAGGCCGCCGTTCCGGAGGTGGTGTGGTGCCCGGCGAACATCATCGAGATGAAGATGCCCGTGATCTCGTCGGCGCTGAACCGCAGGTTCCCGTCGTCCCCGGGAATGGACACCAGGACGTCGAGCATGTCCCGATCTTCCTTGCCCTGAGGGGGATTCGCGATGCGGCCGTCCATGATGCCCTGCACCAGATCCACGAGTGCGAGACGGGCCTCGTCGCGGCGCCGGAAGCTCTCGATCGGCGCGTACGGGTCCACGAAGGCGAGCGCGTCGGTTCCCTGCTCGAGGTCGTGATACAGCTTGGCGAAGCGATCGTCGAGTTCGTCGCGGAACTTCTTGCCGATCAGGCACGCGGACGAGGTGTAGATGGTCAGCTCGGCGAAGAACTCCAACAGGTCGATCTCGCCCTCGTCGCCCCACTTGGCGACCATGTCCTCGACCTCGATGCCGATGGTCGTGGCGTGGCCCTTCATCTGCTCACCGCGCAGGGCCGAATTGTGCAGCATCTCCTTGCGGCGCTCGGGGCTCGCGTCGAACACGACACCCTCGCCGAACACCGGCTTCATGAACGGGTAGGCCGCCTGCTGGTCGAGGTCCTCGTCATCGGAACGGAAGAAGAACTCGTTGGCCTCCGCACCGGAGAGCATCACCACGTCACGGTCGACGAGCCGGAAGACTCCGACGTCGCCGCACTCCTCACGGACCCGCTTCATCAGCGCGATCGGATCCGTACGCAACTCTTCGAGGTGGCCGTGCTCGTGTTCGCCACCGGACACGCGGGGCGGGTTGGGAAGTGTCATCGTCGGTCACCGTCCTTGCGGATCGAAGGTCATCGGAAGGGGCGCCAGGGGCGCTTCGGGCTGCACCTCGACGAGAACCAGGTGCGCCCCGCGGGGTGCCGAGACGACCGCGATGATCGCGTTCGCCATGTCGGACGCGCGCAGCATGTAGCCGTGGCGCGCAAACCCCCATTTGGACCACAACTCGGCCACCGGGGCGAGGATCTCGGGTGTCGAGTTCATGCCCATGCCCGTGAAGGTCGGGCCGGGCCGGACGACAGATGCGCGAATGCCGGTGCCTTCGAGCTCCATTCGCATCTGCCTGCCCATCGCCTCGAGGCCGGCCTTGGCGGCGTCGTAGGCGCCCATACCGGGGCGCTGACGGTCAGCGCAGTCGGAGCCGATCAGGACGAAGTCGCCGCGCCTGCGCTCCCGCATCCCGGGGAGGATCCGGTGCGCGAGCCGCTGAGCCCCGACCAGGTGCACGTCGATCTGCTTCGCGAACCGGACGGGGTCCATCTCGTCGGCCATCCCGAACTCGAGGTCGCCCGCGCCGGAGACCGCGATCTCGATCGGACCGATCGCCGCCTCCGCTGCGGTGACGAAGGCGTCGACGGACTCGTCGTCCGTGACATCGAGGAAGTGGGCGAACGCCTCGCCGCCGTTGCTGCGAATCTTCTCCGCCGTTGCCTCGATCTGCTCGACGCGGCGCGCGCCGAGCGCGACCGGATGGCCCAGTTCGGCGAGCGCGTAGGCGGTTGCCTCACCGATGCCGGAGGACGCGCCGCTGATCACTGCCGGGCGACGAACGGGCTGGGGGTCGAAACGGGGCATCAGCGCACCTGCACCTTCATTGGCAGGGCCGCGAAGCCCCGCACGTTGGTCGAATGAACACGTTCGATTCCGGGCTCGACGACCTCGTACTCCCGCACGCGGCGTGCGAACTCCTGCAGCGCGATGTTGGCCTCGAGCCGCGCGAGGTGGGCACCGAGGCAGAAGTGCACCCCGCCACCGAAACTCGCGAGCTTGTTGGTGGAGTCCCGGCCGATCCTGAACTCGTGGGCGTCGTCGAACACGTCGTCGTCGCGGTTCGCCGACCCCATCAGGAGCAGCATCTTCTCCCCGGCAGGCACCGTCACCCCGTGGTACTCGAGATCGACGGCGGTGGTCCGGGCGACGATCTGGCTGGACGTGTCGTAGCGCAGCGTCTCCTCGACCCACTCCGACACCCGCTCCGGATCGTCGAGAACCTGCGCGACCTGATCAGGGTTGTGCCCACCCCAGTACAGGGCGTTGCCGAGGAGCTTGGTGGTGGTTTCGTTTCCTGCCACCACCATCAGGAACATGAACCCGAGGATCTCCTGGTCGGACAGCTTGTCGCCGTCGATCTCCGCATCGAGCAGGGCGGACGTCATGTCCTCGGTCCGCGAGCGCCGACGCTCGGCGATCATCTCCTTGTAGTACGTCATCAGCGTGAGCGACGCCTCGACCGACGCCTGCGGCACGTCGAGCACGCCGTCCTCGCGGTGAACGACGAGATCGGCAAGCCTGCGCAGTTCGCCGCGATCGGCCTGCGGGACGCCCATCAACTCGGAGATCACGTCCATCGGCAGTTTGCCCGCCACCTCCGCGATCCAGTCGAACTCCCCCGACGCCAGCGCCGGCTCGAGGTACCGAATCGTCAGTTCGTGGATCCGGCCTCTCAACTCCGTGACGCGCCGCGGGGTGAATCCCCGAGACACCAACTGGCGCAGGCGCATGTGCCGCGGATCGTCCATCGCGAGGAAGGACATCACCAGGTGCGCATGGGGTCCGTATGCGGCCGGATCGAGCGAGACGCCGTTCGCACTGGACAACCGGGCGTTGTCCTTGAATGCGTCCTGCACGTCCGAATGCCGCGACAGTGCCCAGAACCCGATGTCCGGGTTGTGGTAGAGCGGAGCCTCCTCACGGAGCCGCCGATAGACCGGGTACGGATCGTCGTGGAAGTCGTAGTCGTAGGGGTTGAAGACGAGTGGATCGATCAGAGCCGCACCTGTCGTCTCGATGCGAGCCCCTGGCGTCGGGTCGGGCATGTGATCACTCCAAAATGATTGTGGCGGAACGCTCCAGCTGGTCGGCCAGGTTCTCGTAGGACCCGTAGCCCATACCGGCCCGGAGCAGCGCTCCGGCGTAGAGAAGTTCGAGTGTTTCGAGCAGGTCCGGATTGTCCTCGGCGTCCAGTGCACCGAGCAGTCGTTCGCGGATCTCGATGCCGATCCGCACCCGCAGGTGTTCGACATCGGGGTCGCTGCCGAGCAGGGCATTGGTGACGGCGGCCGAGAGTCCGGGTTCGTCGGCGAGCAGCAGAGCGATGTCGCGCAGCACGGTCACCACCCGACCCGTCCGGTCGAGACCGTCCGACTCGGGCCGTGGCGACTGTGCGAGCCTGCGCCAGAACACCTCGGCGACAAGGTGTTCCTTCGAGGAAAAGTACGTGTAGGCCGTGGCAGGCCCGACGCCTGCCCGCGCCGCAACGGTGCGGACGGTCAGGCCGGCGAAATCCTCTTCCCGCAGTACCTCGACAGCCGCCGCACAGAGACGGTCGACGGTCTCGGCCTGCTTGGGGGTCAGGCGCCGACGGGTGGACTCGAAGTTGGTGCTCGTCACTCTACTAGACACGTGTCCAGACATTACTACAGGTTGCCGCCCGTAGCCATCCTTCCGGGCCGGTCCCCGGATCGCGTCGCGTGCCATCGTCGCTGCTCAGCAGGACCGCGCGGGCCTACTGCGCACTCCTCGTCGCTCGCGACGGCGGATGTTCGTCGGCATCTCGATTCATGGCTGACTCCCTTCGATCGGTCGGACAGGGAAACGATGCGAGCGACTCGACCCACAGCCCGGCTGTTCACTCCGGGGCGTCGAGGCGGTGCTCACAGTAGACATGCCGTTCCCGCTTTGTCGAGAGGTGTTCCGAAATCGCCTCTGCCCGAAACCCATTGCGTGTGACATTTGTTCGAACTATAGTCCAGACACCTGTCCAGAAAGGAAGGCTTTTCGCATGACGCTTCGACCTGCCGACAACTCGACACCGCTCGTCGAGACCACGTCGACGCTCCTCGTCGGTGACACTTCGACGCTCCTCGTCGACGGAAAGCTCGTTCCCGGATCCGGCGGCACCTTCGAGGTCGTCAACCCGGCGACCGAAGAGGTGATCGGGCACGCGGCCGAGGGCACCGCGTCCGACATGGACGCGGCGATCGACGCCGCCCGCCGCGCGTTCGACACCACCGACTGGTCCCGCGATCACGCGTTCCGCGCACGCTGCCTGCGGCAACTGTGTGACGCCCTGCAATCGCACATCGAAGAACTGCGTCAGATCACGATCGCCGAGGTCGGCGCGCCCGCCATGCTCACCAACGGCCCCCAGCTCGAAGGGCCGATCGAGGACCTGCGCTACTGGGCCGATCTCGTCGAGACCTACGCCTGGGACCAGGACCTCGGCAAGGCCAGCCCGATGGGCATCCCGACCCACAGGCGCCTGCTCAAGGAGGCGATCGGCGTCGTCGGCGCGATCACCCCGTGGAACTTCCCGCACCAGATCAACTTCGCCAAGCTGGGCCCCGCACTGGCCGCAGGCAACACCGTCGTCCTCAAGCCCGCGCCGGACACACCGTGGTGTGCAGCCCTCGTCGGCAAGGTGATCGCCGAGGAGACGGACATCCCGGCGGGCGTCGTGAACATCGTGACCTCCACCGACCACGCTCTCGGTGCGCAGTTGTCCACCGACCCGCGCGTCGACCTGATCTCCTTCACCGGATCCACCGCAACCGGCCGCGCCGTGATGGCCGCGGCATCACAGACCCTCAAGAAGGTCTTCCTCGAACTGGGCGGCAAGTCCGCGTTCATCGTCCTCGACGACGCCAACATCAAGGCCGCCTGCTCGATGGCCGCGTTCTCCGTCTCGGTGCACGCCGGCCAGGGGTGCGCCCTGAGCACCCGCCTCCTCGTCCCCCGGGAGAAGTACGACGAGGCGGTCGCCGCGGCGGCGAAGGGAATGGCAGGCGTCGGGGTCGGCGATCCGACCAAACCCGGAACCATCTGCGGCCCACTGATCTCCGCGAAGCAACGCGAGCGCGTCGAGGGCTACCTCACGCTCGCCGTCGAGGAGGGCGGCACGATCGTCACCGGCGGCGGCCGCCCCGAGGGGCAGGATCGCGGCTACTTCGTCCAGCCGACTCTCGTTGCCGGGCTGGACAACTCCTCGCGCGTTGCGCAGGAGGAGATCTTCGGCCCCGTCCTCGTCATCCTCCCGTACGACGGCGACGACGACGCGATCCGCATCGCCAACGACTCCCCGTACGGACTGTCGGGGACGGTCTTCGGCACGGACCCCGCCCGTATCGACCACGTGGTCCGCGGAGTACGAACCGGCACCCTCGGCGTCAACGGCGGCATCTGGTACTCGGCCGACGCTCCCTTCGGCGGATACAAGCAGTCCGGCATCGGCCGCGAGATGGGCGTCGCCGGTTTCGAGGAGTACCTCGAGACCAAGCTCGTCGCCGACCTTGCGACCTCCTGACGCCTGAGCGGCTCGCCTCCCGATCCGCAACCCCACGATCAGACCCAGCACTCACGACAGAAAGCAGGACCCAAAGATGGGACGTTTCGACGGACGCACCGCCATCGTCACCGGTGCCGCACAGGGCATCGGTGAGGTCTACGCCCAGCGCCTCGCGGCCGACGGCGCGAACGTGGTGGTCGCCGACCTGAACGCCGAACTCGGCGAACAGGTCGCGAAGCAGATCGTCGCCGACGGCGGCTCCGCGTTCTTCCAGCAGGTCGACGTCTCGGACGGCGCATCGGCACAGGCGCTGGCCGACGCGACGATCGAGAAGTTCGGCGGCATCGACCACCTCGTCAACAACGCCGCGATCTACGGCGGCATGAAGATCGATTCGCTGCTGACCGTGGACTGGGACTACTACCGCAGGTTCATGAGCGTCAACATGGACGGCGCCCTGCAGGTGTGCCGCGCCGTGGTCCCCCACATGCGCGCCAAGGGCGGCTCCATCGTCAACCAGTCCTCGACCGCGGCCTGGACCTACTCGAACTACTACGGCCTGGCCAAGGCCGGAATCAACAGCCTGACCCAGCAGCTGGCCACCGAACTCGGCTGGTCGAAGATCCGGATCAACGCGATCGCCCCGGGCCCGATCGACACCGAGGCCACCCGCACCTCCACCCCGAAGGTCATCGTCGACCAGATCGTGAGCCGGATCCCGTTGCAGCGCATGGGAACCCCGGAGGACCTGGCCGGCCTGTGCCTGTTCCTGCTCTCCGACGAGGCGAGCTGGATCAGCGGACAGATCTACAACGTCGACGGCGGGCAGGTGTACCGGTCGTGAGCGGCACCGAAGCCTTCGACACCGCGGCAGGCGAAGCCGTGACGGTGGGGTACATCGGCCTCGGCAACATGGGTGCCCCGATGGCCAAGCGGCTCCTCGACTGGCCGGGCGGGCTGGTCGTGTGCGACGCGCGAGCCGAGGCCGTCGAACCCTTCACCGCGAAGGGTGCCCGCGCCGCGAGCACCCCCGCGGAGGTCGCGGCGGCGGCGTCCGTCATCTCCGTGACCGTGCTCGACGACGCGCAGGTGCGCGACGTCGTCGCGGGCCCGGACGGCATCCTGTCGACCGCCCGGCCGGGCACGGTCGTCGCGGTGCACTCGACGATCTCGGACACCACGGCCGTCGAACTGGCCGCCACGTGCGAGAGCGCCGGGGTGCATCTGATCGACGCACCGATCAGCGGCGGCGCGATGGGCGCCCAGCAGGGACGCCTCGCCATCATGGTCGGCGGCACCGACGAGGCGTTCGCCGCGGTCAGCGAACCGTTCGCTCGCTTCGCCGAACTGGTCGTGCACGCGGGCGAGGTCGGCGCCGGAACCCGGATGAAGCTGGCACGCAACCTGCTTCACTTCATCTCGTTCACCGCCGCGACCGAGGCCCAGCGTCTCGCCGAGGCGGCGGGCATCGACATCCGCGAGCTAGGCAAGGTGGTCCGGCACACCGACGCCATCACCGGCGGCGCCGGGGCGATCATGCTGCGCGAGACCACTGCACAACTCGCCGAGACCGATCCCTGGTTCCCGATCCTGTCCCACGCCCGCAACCTCGGGGAGAAGGACCTGTCCCTGGCGCTCGGCCTCGGCGACCGACTCGACGTCGACCTGCCTCTCGCCGTGCGGGCCCTGGCCGGGCTCGGCGCGGGCCTCGGTGTCGGTCCCGGCGACATCTCGACCGCTTTCCAGAAGGAGCACGCATGACCGACCAGAACGGGATCAGCGAGGTCCGCGCCCGTGGCCTGAAGACGATGAAGACGGTGTACGGCTGGGACATGCCCTCGGGCGACCTCGGCGACTTCTACACCCAGACCGTCGAGCACCTCTTCGGCGACATCTGGAACCGGCCGGGACTGACGATCCGCGACCGCAGGCTCCTCGTGCTCGGCGCCCTCGCCGCGCAGGGCCAGTTCGATCTGGCGAAGGTCCAGATCAACGCGGCGCTGCAGAACGAGGAACTGACCGAGGAGCAGCTGGAGGAGATCGTCATCCTGCTGTCCCAGTACGTCGGCTACCCGCTCGCCAGTGGAATCAACGCCTCCCGCATCGCGGTCGTCGCGGACCGCGCCAAGGCGGCGCGGGCGGCGGCGAAGGCGGCCGAATCCACGCCCGCCGAGAACGGTTCCACTCCCTAACGCAATTCCGCCCCAGGCACGGCCCGAGACGGAATACTGCAAGTACATTCGGCTTCGCCGCCTGTGCGTGATGTCGACTCCGGCCGGGGTCGACATCACGCACAGGCGCGGACGCGAACACGGCACCCGACACGAAGGACCTGATCACCGATGGCCGAGGCCACACCCATCCGCCCCCTGTCCGCCGCGAGCGTCGAGACCTGGCACCGCGAGGCCGACGTGGTGATCGCCGGCTACGGCATCGCCGGCGTCTCCGCCGCGATCGAGGCCGCCCGCGCGGGCGCCGAGGTCCTCGTCCTGGAACGCACCAGCGGATGGGGCGGCGCGGCCGCCCTGGCAGGCGGGTTCATCTACCTCGGCGGCGGCACCCCGCTGCAGAAGGCCCTCGGGTTCGACGACACCCCCGAGAACATGAAGGCGTTCATGATGGCCGCGCTCGGGCCGGGCGCCGACGAGGAGAAGATCACCGACTACTGCGAGGGCAGCGTCGACCATTACAACTGGCTCGTCGACAACGGCGTGCCGTTCAAGGAGAGCTTCTACGGCCAGCCGGGCTGGGAGACCCCGTTCGACGACGGCCTCATGTACTCCGGCGGCGAGAACGCGTCCCCGTTCAAGGAGATCGCGAGCCCCGCACCGCGTGGCCACGTCCCCCAGATGACCGGCAAGCGGACCGGCGAGAAGGGCGGCGGCTACATGCTGATGAAGCCGCTCGTCGAGACCGCGGAAGCGCTCGGCGTCACCCCCGAGTACGACATGCGCGTCCAGCGGCTCATCGTTGACGACTCCGGTCGCGTCGTCGGCATCGTCGCCAAGCAGTACGGCAAGGAACTCGCTATCCGCGCCCGCCGCGGCGTCGTACTGGCGACGGGCAGCTTCGCCTACAACAAGGAGATGGTGCAGCAGTACGCACCGCGACTGATCGGGCGTCCCGGGGCCTCGATCGAGGAGCACGACGGCAAGTCCATCCTGATGGCGCAGGCGCTCGGCGCCGACCTCGCCCACATGGACGCCACCGAGGTCGCGTTCTTCGGCGACCCTCAGCTGATGGTGCGCGGCATTCTCGTCAACGGTCGCGGCCAGCGGTACGTCAACGAGGACACCTACCCCGGGCGCATCGGCCAGGAAACCTTGCTGCGCAACGAGAACCAGGCCTTCCTCATCCTGGACGAAGAGGCATACGAGGAGGGTTGCGCGGCAACCAGTTCGACGCCGTTCTTCCGCTTCCAGCCGAAGTGGGTCGCCGAGACCGTCGAGGAACTCGAGTCCGACATGGGTCTGCCCACCGGCACGCTGCAGTCCACCGTCGAGGTGTACAACCGGCACGCGGCGAACGGCGAGGACCCGGTGCTCGGGAAGAAGCCGGAGTGGGTCAAGCCGATCGGCTCCCCCATCGCCGCGCTGGATCTCCGCAACTGCACCGCGGGCTTCACCCTCGGCGGGCTGCGCACCTCGATCAACTCCGAGGTCCTGCACGTCTCCGGCGAGCCGATCCCGGGGCTCTTCGCGGCCGGTCGCTGCACCGCGGGTGTGTGCGCGGGCGGCTACGCGTCCGGCACCTCCCTCGGTGACGGCAGCTTCTACGGCCGTCGCGCCGGGATCGCAGCGGCCAAGGCCTAGCAAATCCGTTCGGGAGGGGTCGGCCCGGAACCTTGGGCCGACCCCTCCCGAACATGCGTCAGCCGCCGAGCGCGGGCATCACCACGTCACCGATCAGCCGCAGGCTCTCCCATGACGGCTCCTCGGGCATGCCGCCGCACAGCGGATGACTCGTGACCACCTTGATCTCCCCCGCGCGGCAGGCATCGATCAACGCGTCCGGGGCGTGCACCTGATAGACGCCCGCGGCGCGCAACTCCTGCACCGTCGTCGACGAGTCCTTCACGTGCGAGTCGCGCTCGCCGATCCACTCGCGGTAGACCAGCGCATCAGCGAGCAGGTGATGCC
The DNA here is from genome assembly GCF_001040705.1 of Rhodococcus sp. RD6.2. GTDB lineage: Bacteria > Actinomycetota > Actinomycetes > Mycobacteriales > Mycobacteriaceae > Rhodococcus_G. Next base: position 273,157 of record NZ_CVQP01000011.1, on the reverse strand, counting down.
CGTACTTCGCCCAGAAGGCATCCGGGTCGGATGAACAGAAGACCGTCGCGGGGCCGGGCGGAGCCATCATCACCAGCCCCGGCTCGCGACCGAGGGCGCGGCACTCGTCGAGGTAGAGCCGCTTGAGCTCCCGATTCGCGACCTCTGGCTGGAAGTGCAGCCCCAACTTCGCGGCCCGTCTCGCCGACGCGGGTACGCCGCCGCCGTAGAACATCACGGGATGGGGATCTGTCAGCGGAGCCGGTGTGACGGTGCCGCTCGCCCACGCTTCGAAGATGCGCTCGACCGCAACCTCCAGGTCGCGTGCTCGCGTGGCCCACGTGCGACCGAACAGCGCGTATTCCTCTGGGCGGTAACCCAATCCGATGGTGTAGGTGACGCGCCCACCGCTGACATGGTCGAGGACCGCGATGTCCTCGGCGAGCCGGAGCGGGTCGTACAGGTTCACCACCAGCGCAGCAACGGAGATCGGGATGCGGGTGGTGCGGGCCGCGAACGCCGACGCCACGAGCAGTGGACTCGGCAGGTACCCGTCCCGCGAGCCGTGGTGCTCGGAGAGCGTCAGCGCCGCCTGCCCCTGCGCGTCCACGTACGCGGCCTGCTCCAGTGCCAGCGCGAACAGTCGACCGCGCGCTGCGGGAGTGAAGCCCGGCGCGCGGAAGTCGTAGCGGGTCACGAAGAACGTCAACTGAGCTCTCCTGCCGTACAGCTGCGCCCGGACCGTGGAACGTCGCGGTCCGGGCACTGCGGTCACCGATTCAGTGCGCGGCGGGACTGCGGTCGAGCTTGCCCGCCAGCTTCTCGAGGTACGCGACGACGGTCGGCTCGTCGGCGTCGGGCATTCCGTAGACGACCTCGTCGACGCCGAGATCCTCCCAGCGCGCGAGGGTCTCGGGCACGGGCTTGCGGTCGAGGACGACGATCCGCGGAGAGCCCTCGCGGCCGGCATCCGCCCAGATCTTGCGGAGCAGCAGGACGTTGTCGTCGATGTCCTGCTCGATCGGGGTGGTCATCCAGCCGTCGGCAGCGCGGGCGATCCACTTGAAGTTCTTCTCGTTGCCCGCAGCGCCGACAATGACCGGAACACGGGGCTGTTGAATGGTTTTCGGCCACGCCCAGCTGGGACCGAAGCTGAGGAACTCACCCTCGTAGGACGCCTCCTGCTGCGACCACAGCGCCTGCATGCCTTCGAGGTACTCGCGGAGCATCGTCCGACGCTTGGCGATCGGGACGCCGTGATCGGTGAGTTCGTCGAGGTTCCAGCCATACCCGACACCCAGGGTCACGCGACCGCCCGAGAGGTGGTCGAGGGTCGCGATCGTCTTCGCGAGAGTGATCGGGTCGTGCTCGACGGGCAGCGCCACCGCGGTGCCGAGACGAATCCGCTCGGTCACCGATGCGCAGGTACCGAGCGCGACCCACGGGTCGAGAGTGCGCATGTAGCGGTCGTCGGGAAGTGACTCGTCCCCGGTCTGCGGGTGAGCCGCATCGCGACGAACCGGGATGTGCGTGTGCTCGGGAACGTAGAACGAGTCGAACCCGAATCGCTCCACCGCCCGCGCCGCCGCCGCGGGAGTGATCCCACGATCGCTCGTGAACAGCGTGATGCCAAACTCCACCGAATGCCTCCTTGCACCTGCCGACCAGCCGGTCCGATCGTCTCGACACTAGAGGCCTGGACACGTGTTTATCAAGGTGTCCAGAAAATTCGTGAGCTGCGCATTCTCGTCGCGACACGCCGTCACCCCGCGATCCTGACCGACGTTGCCCCGGAGGTTTCCGACACACGCCGACGTTGACCCCGGCGGGGCGAGAACCGAGACTTGTACGTATGTCCGTGCGCCGTCCCACGGTTCGCAGTCCCAGGGAAGCCGGTCGCCGGGCCGCCGACAGCTGACCACGTCGAAGGACCACAAAGTGCACGCACCGAGCGACCTCACGGCCGACCCGACGCTGATCGCCCTGTACAAGGACCTTCACCAGCACCCCGAACTCGGATTCCAGGAACACCGCACCGCCGGGATCGTCGCCGAACGGCTGACGGCATCAGGGTTCGAGGTCACCACCGGAGTGGGTGAAACCGGAGTGGTCGGCATCCTGACTAACGGCTCGGGCCCGACCGCGCTGCTACGCGCGGACATGGACGCACTACCCATTCGGGAGGACACGGGCCTCGACTACGCCAGTACCGCAACGGCCACCGACGGCAACGGTGCCACCGTGCCGGTCGCGCACGCATGCGGCCACGACCTGCACACCACCTGCCTGCTCGGCGCGGCGAAGGTTCTCGCCGACAACAGATCCAGCTGGACCGGCACCGCGATGCTCGTGTTCCAACCCGCCGAGGAACTGGGCGCGGGTGCACAGGCGATGGTGGACGACAACTTGTTCGACAGATTCCCGAAGCCGGACATAGTGCTCGGCCAGCACGTGTCACCCCTGCCGGCGGGCAGGGTCGCCGGACACCCCGGCCCGTCGTACGCGGCGTCGGATTCCCTGCGGGTACGACTGGTCGGCAGAGGAGCTCACGGATCGATGCCGGAGGCATCGGTCGACCCCATCGTGATGGCCGCAGGGACAATCCTGCGTCTGCAGACCGTGATCTCCCGCGAGATCCCGAGCACCGCGACCGCGGTGCTCACCGTCGGATCCATCCATTCCGGCGACGCTGCCAACGTCATTCCCGGTGTGGCCGAGATCCAGTTGAACATCCGCAGCTACGACACCGGCGTGCGCCGACGCATTCTCGACGCCGTCGAGCGCATCGTCCGCGGCGAGGCCGAAACCGCCGGAGCGCCGGAGGACCCGACGATCACCAAGATCGAGCGCTTTCCCGTCGTCATCAACGATCCCGAAGCGCTGAGCAAGAGCCTCGACGCCATGACAACCTGGCTGGGCCCCGACAGCATTCTCGATCCGGGAGCCGGAGCGGGTAGCGAGGACGTCGGCATCCTCGCGACCAGCTCGGGTGCACCGCTGTCCTACTGGCTGTTGGGCGGGGCGGACCCGTCCCTCTTCACCACAGGAGACATGACCGATCCGGCGCTCCTGAAGGTGCCCTCCAACCACTCCCCTCGCTACGCGCCCGTCATCGAACCGACACTGCCGATCGGAGTAGCCGCATTGGCGACCGCAGCCCGGACGTGGCTGCCTCCGGCACGGTGACTCGGTCGTCTCGATTTCGCAGATCTGCGCCCTGCAATGCGGGGTGCCTGGCGTGGACGCCCCGACGACGATCGGGATCGGACACCGAACGAGTGGGGTGGCAGCGCGAGCGCTGCCACCCCACCTGGTCAGGGCCGCATCTCGTAGGCGCCGTCCTGGGCGACGACCCGCTCCCACATCCGGGCGAACCGATCGGCGTCGAACTCGGACTTGCGGATCGCACCGAGTGCCCACTCCTGCTGCGCAGGCGTCGAGGAGGCCTTGCCGTGCAGCGCGACCGCCTGCGCGGAGAAGTCCCGCACCTGGAAGTCGAAGATCTGGTCGACGGTGTCGCGGTCCACGCCCGTGAGTTCGGCCTGCTCGAGGATCAGCTGGCCGTACACGATCTGTGAGAACAGGTGCCCGACCACGAGCATGAAGTCGAGGTCGGCGCGCTGGGTCTCGTCCGGTGCCGCGGCGGTCAGCAGCACCTTCAGTCCCTGCGCCTGCTCGAAGAACCGAGCGACGTTCGGGATGTCGGCGAAGCGGGTGTAGACCTGCGTCCAGTCGGCGAACTGGACCTTGGCGGCGCCGCGCGTCGGACCCTGGTTCCAGAAGAAGACGTCGTCCGCGGCGTCGGTGCGGGTTCCGACCTCGGGACGCTCGGTGGGGGCGAACAGGTAGTTCGGCAGGAACTTGAGCACGAGTCCGACGTTGACGTGCACCGTCCCCTCCAGCTTGGGCAGCGTGCCGATGTAGCGCGCCGCTTCCTGGAAGTAGGTGTTCTTCTCGTAGCCCTTCGCCGCGATGACGTCGTGCAGGAGCGCGACGACCTTCTCACCCTCCATCGTCACCTTGGACTTGGTCATCGGATTGAACAGCAGGTAGCGCCTGTCATCGAGGGATGCGCTGCGGAAGTAGTCGACGGCGCGCGCGCTGAACAGCTTCATCGCGAGGGTGCGCGAGTACGCGTCGACGAAATTCGCCCGGACGTGCGCGAAGTCGGTGACGGGGTTGCCGTACAGAATTCGGTTGTGTGCGTGGGTGATCGACTCGAAGAACGCGTGCTCGGTGATGCCGGTGGAACCGGTGCACAGGTTGAACTTGCCGACGTTCACGGTGTTGAGTGCTGCCTCGAACGCGGCGACACCGGTGTGCAGGATGTCCTCTTCCCGCACCGGGTAGTCCTCGAGCCGGAAGGTGCTGACGTACATCTGAGCGCGCAGCACGTTGCCGAGCAGGTTGTAGTTCGGGTGCCTGCTGTCGACGACGAAGAAGACATAGCCCTCGGGTCCGTCGATGTCGGTGCGGCGACCGAAGACGGACACCATGCCCGCCACGTTGCCGTTGCCGATGTAGTACTTGTCGCCGGTGGCCCGGAAGGCGACGCCGTCGTCGTCCGAGGCGGCGGTGAGCAGCATGTCGGTCGAGTAGACGTCGGCACCGTGATCGCGCTCCGACAGCCCGAAGGCCATCACCTCGCCGTCCACGAGTTGCTGAGCGGCGCGGCGCTTGGCGTCGACGTTGTCGCTCATCCAGATCGGGCCGAGACCGAGAACGGTGACCTGCCACGCGTACCAGTAGGCCAGGCCGTAGAAGCCGAGAATCTCGCTCAGCGCGGCGTTGCGAGCGGCGTCCCAACGGCGGTTGGGGTCGCCGTCGGCGAACTCCGCCGGAGTGAGGAAGGTGGCGAACAACTTCTCCTGGCGGACGAAGTCGAGGAAGTCCGCGGGCCACACCGCTTCGAGGTCGTCCTCGAGGACCTGCTGCTTGCCCCGGGCCTCGAACCAGTCGATGGTGGCGCGCAGCAGCCTGCGGGTCTCCGGGTCGAATTCCTGCGGGTCGTAGGTGTTCGGGTTGAACAGCTGCACGGTCACGGATCGGCCTTTCGTCGGATTACCGCCCAAATTACCAGCCAGTAACATTCGCGGGCCACCGCCGCCACCGAACTGTGATCACCGACGTCCGGCCGACCCCGTCAGGCACCCGCCTGACGAGGTCGGCCGTCACTCTTTTCACACCCGACACTCGTTTCATGTCGCATCTTGTGTGAGGGCGGCCACGTTGCTACGGTCTGTCACAGATACTTTGACACAGAGAAACGATTTTGTTTCAACGTCCTACGCGGCAGGAGTTCGCATGACGTCAACCCACGAATCCACCGGCGAGGCAGTCGAGAGGTCCGTCTCGCTGCCGTTCGACGAAGGCATCCGCGAAGCGGTGCCCATGCCCGTCGACGACCTCGACCCGGACCTGAAACTCGGGCCCGACTCGCTGGTGTGGAAGTTCTACGGCGACATCCGCGGAGTCCTCGGCTTCCAACGACTCGCGGGCACCGAGAACTGCATCGAACAGCTCGGCAAGGCGGTCGAGGACCACTCGGTGATCTTCTCCGACACCCTCGGCCGGGCCCGCCGGAGCGGCCCGCCGATCATGAAGACGGTCTACAGCGAGGACCCGCACCACTGGGGACGGACGGTCCGCGACTTCCACAAGCCGATCAAGGGCACCATCTCCGACGGATCGCGCTATCACGCACTCAACCCGGAACTCTTCTACTGGGCGCACGCAACCTTCGTCGACCAGGTCCTCTACATCACCGACACGTTCATCCGTCGACTCTCTTACGACGAGAAGGTGCAGATCTTCGAAGAGGGCAAGCTCTGGTACCAGCTCTACGGGGTGAGTGACCGCAATCAGCCGCAGACCTACGACGAGTTCCTCAAGTACTGGGACGGCATGCTCGACCGGTTCGTCCCGACGAAGACGATCACCTACGCCACCGGCTACATCCGCAAGGGCATTCCCGGCCCGCGCCAGATTCCTGCCCCTGTGTGGCGAGTGCTCTCGGCGCCGCTGAACGCGTTCACCCGCAACATCGTCGTCGGGACCCTGCCTCCGCAGATGCGCGCGGTGTGCGGACTCGAATGGGACACCAAGAAGGAGAAGCGCTTCCAGCGTTTCGCTCGCGGCATGCGCGCCCTCAACCCGGCGTTCAACCGCCTCCCCCTCGGCGTGCTGTACATGCCGTGGGCACGGGACGCCTGGCGCCGCGTCGGCATCGATCCACGTCCGCTGCACAATCGGCCTGCCTGAGCATCGCTGCTTCACACAACCTTTCAGCCACACCGACTTTCAGGAGTCACCATGCGTCGCAAGCAGTTGGCCGCCATTCCTACGGGTAGCGACCTCAAGCCGATCTACGGCACCGGAGATCCCGGCGTCATCGAGGTGCTGCGCTTCTTCAAGGACCCGATCGGCATGGTCACCAAGCGCCGCGCAGAGTTCGGCGACATCACCTACATCAACTCGTTCGGACTCAAGTTCGTCATTCCGCTGAATGCCGACGGCTCCGAGGCGATCGCGATGAACCGCAACAAGGCGTTCGCCAACGAACCGGCGTGGGGATTTCTGATCGGGCCGTTCTTCCGCCGCGGCATCATGCTGATGGACTTCGAGGAGCACCGGTACCACCGCCGGATCATGCAGCAGGCGTTCACGAACACTCACCTCAAGGGCTATTTGCAGGACATGCAGCCGATGGTTCGGGACCGGGTCGCGCACCTGCCGGTCAGCGACGGAGTCGCATCCAACGGCACCGCCGAGCCCGTCCGTCTCCTCGACGAGTTCAAGCAGATCACCCTCGACCTAGCGCTCGAGATCTTCCTCGGACTCGACCTTCCGCGCGCCGAAGCGGACCGGATCAACAAGGCGTTCATCGACTGCGTCAACGCCGGCCTGTCGATCATCCGCAAGCCCATCCCGGGCCTTCGGTGGTCGAAAGGCCTCAAGGGCCGCAAGGTGCTCGAGGACTTCTTCTACGAGCACCTACCCCAGAAGCGGGCAACACAGACCCCCGACCTGTTCTCGGTGCTGTGTCACGCCGAGTCCGAGGACGGGCACACGTTCACCGACGAGGACGTCGTCAACCACATGATCTTCGTGCTGATGGCGGCGCACGACACGTCGACGATCACCCTCACGACGATGGCGTACTACATGGCCAAGCATCCCGAATGGCAGGAGAAGGCGCGCGAACAGTCGCGCACCCTGCCGCCGGAGATCTCGTACGACACCCTCGACGAGTTCACCGTTCTGGACCGGATCATGAAGGAATCCCTCCGGCTGAACTCCCCCGTCCCCGGCCTCCCGCGGCAGGCGAAGGAAGACACCGAGATCTGCGGCCACTTCATCCCCGAGGGCACGTACGTCTCCGCGATCAGCCTGGTCAGTCACCACAATCCGGAACTGTGGAACGACCCGGAGCGGTTCGATCCCGACCGCTTCACCAAGGAACGCGCCGAGGACAAGGTGCACCGCTACGCGTGGATGCCGTTCGGTGGTGGCGTGCACAAGTGCATCGGCCTCTACTTCGCGCAGATGGAAATCAAGACGATCATGCACAACATGCTGCTGCACTACGAGTGGTCAGTGCCTGACGACTACGTGTGGAAGCTCGACAACTCCACCCTCCCGGTCCCGAAGGACCGCCTCCCGGTGCGCGTCCGCGCACTGTAGGTGGTGCCCGACGTGCAGGCGGGCTGTCGATATGCTGCCTTCGATGTCCACTCCCACCGAACGCCCCGTGACGGCCGCCGCGCCCAGCTCTCCCGAGACGGTGATGCTCGACGCCGCCCGCGAGGAGTTCGAGCGGTACGGGATTCGGCGCACCAACATGGACGACATCGCGCGGCGGGCCGGAATCTCCCGCAGCACCCTCTACCGGCGGTTCCCGAACAAGGACGCGCTGGTGGAGATGCTGGTACTCCACGACACCGCCGCCTTCTTCGGTGCACTGGACCGGGTGGCGGCAGATCGCGATCCGCGCGGCGCGGTGGTGGAGTGCTTCACCCGGGGCGTCCGCCTCACGCAGGAGATGCCGCTCGTCGCGCGGATCCTGGAGAGCGAGCCCGAGTTGGTGCTCGGACTCACCACCCGTACGGACGGCGCGCCCATCATCCAGGCGGCGAAGCAGGTCGCGAGCACACTGCGCCGCAGCGGCGCCACGATGTCCGATGCCGATCTGGCAGCGGTGTCGGAGCTGCTCGTGCGGATCGCCGTCTCGCTGATGCTCAATCCGCAGGGACAGCTGGACATCTCGGACCAGGACGCGGTGCGGCAGTACGCCGATCGCTACCTCGCCCGACTCGTCTGGTAGTTCACTTCCCCGATCCCGGCACCACCGGAATCGACGTCACCACACGGATATCCACCACACGCGACCACACCGCGTGTGGGTTCGCGCCGTCCGCTCACACCGACGGCACACGTCTCCCCGCCCTCACCTCTCGCCGAGGAGCCCTCCCGTGACCTCCCTCATCACCCCTCCGGCCGACGGCCCCGCTGCTGCCGATCCCCCTGCCGCCGACCACCCGGGATCAGTCGATCCCCGACTGATCGACGCCCTCCGCGCGCAGCTGCCGAAGTCCGACAACGTGCACCGCGCAGTCGCCCCCTTCACCGGCATGCCGCTTCCCGGTGTCCCGCAGTCCGATCCCGCCGCGGTGGCCGCAACCGCGGTGGCCGCCCGAGCGGCGCAGGAAGGCTGGGCTCGGACTCCCGTTGCAGCTCGCGCAGCGGCCGTGCGCCGGTTCGCACGCGCACTCGTCGACAACAACGACCTGCTGTGCGACTTGATGCAGTGGGAAACCGGCAAGGCCCGCGTCCATGCCGCGATCGAGGTTCAGGGCGTCATCTCGGTGGCCGTCTACTACGGCCGGTCCGGCGCCAGGCACCTACGGGTGCGCCGGGCGACGACCGCACTACCCGGAGTGGTGGCCGCGCGAGTCGGCTACCGCCCCAAGGGCCTCGTCGGCGTCATCGCACCGTGGAACTACCCGCTCTTCCTCGCGGTCGGCGACGTCATTCCCGCACTCGTCGCCGGCAACGCAGTGCTCAGCAAGGCCGACTCCCAGGCGCCCTGGACCCTGCTGCTGGCCCGAAAACTGGCCGTGGACGCAGGAATTCCCGCCGACGTGTGGCAGGTCGTCGCGGGCCCGGGACGCCTGATCGGCCCCGCCGTGATCGAAGCCGTCGACTACCTGTGCTTCACCGGGTCCACCGCCACCGGCCGCGACATCGCCCGGCGATGCGCGGACCGCCTCATCGGCGCATCGCTCGAACTCGGCGGCAAGAACGCGATGATCGTCCGCGCCGACGCGGACGTCGACGCCGCCGCGACCGGCGCCATACAGGCCTGCTTCTCCAACGCGGGCCAGATGTGCATCGGCATCGAACGCATCATCGTGCACGACGCGGTGTACCCGCAGTTCGTCGCGGCATTCGTCGAGCGCACCCGCCGCATGCGCCTGGGCCCCGGATACGACTACGACGTCGACATGGGATCGCTGACGTCACCACGCCAACTCGAGGCGACGGTCGCGCATGTCGAGGATGCGGCCGCGAAGGGTGCCACCGTCCTCACCGGCGGACGCCCGCGCCCCGATCTGGGCCACCTGTTCCACGAGCCGACCATCCTCGCCGACGTCACTCCCGAGATGGCGGTGTACGCGGACGAGACGTTCGGCCCGGTGGTGTCGGTGTACCGAGTCTCCTCCGACGAGGAGTCGCTCACCCTGGCCAACGAGGGCGAGTACGGCCTCAGCGCCAGCGTGTGGACACGAGACCTGGGGCGCGGCAGCGAGATCGCCTCGCGCATCGTCGCGGGTGCGGTGAACATCAACGACGGCTACCTGTCCGCGATCGCCGCACTGGACGCTCCCATGGGAGGCATGCGGACCAGCGGCGTCGGCCGCAGGCACGGACGTGACGGCATTGTCCGCTACACCGAACCGCAGACCGTCACGACCCAGCGGGTGCCCACCGGCTACCCCGACCGCTTCCGCTCCCTCCTGCTGGGCGCGATGAACGTCAGCACGCGAGTCCGCCTCGCGCTGCCCCACCGATCGTGAGGACAACGATGAACCTCGAAACCGCCCTGACCAGGGCGCAGAACGAAATCACCGCCGCCGGGATCCTCCGCAAGTCGGGCATGTTCCGTCACAACCCGCGTCGTCTGGCCGCAGGCGCCCGCGGCGTCGGCCAACTCGGCCCGTTCGGCGGACTGCCCGCCTACTGCGCGGCCGTTCACTCCGGCGTCGCGATCGTCGACGACCGAGGCGAATTGACCTTCGAGAACTTCGCCCGACGGACGAACCGCCTCGCGAACGCGCTGCTCACCGAACTCCGCGGCAGGGCAGGCAGACCCAGCATCGGGATCCTGTGCCGAAACCACGCCGACGCACTGGTCACCCTGTGCGGCGCCGCCGCGACAGGCGCGCGCGTCGTGCTGCTCGGCTCCGACTTCGGACCCCGCCAGGTCGCAGCCGTCGCCGAGCGGGAGAAGCTCGACGCGATCGTGTACGACGAGGAGTTCGCCGAGGCCGCCGCTGCTTTCGTCGGCCCCAAGTGGTGCGCCTGGCACGACGGCGATCGGCCCTCCGACGCGCTCGAGCGCCTGATCGCCGGAAGCACGGACGCCGTGCCGCCGCGGCCGAAGCAGGCCGCGGCGCTGGTCATCCTCACCAGCGGAACAAGCGGCATCCCCAAGGGCGCGCCCCGCGGAGAGCCGACGACGTTGATGCTGACCGCCGGTCTGCTGCAACGAATCCCGTTGCGCGGCAACGAGCGGGTCCTGCTGTCGGCGCCGGTGTTCCACGGGTGGGGCCTGCTCGTCGCGGTCCTCGTTCTCATGCTCGGCTCGACCCTCGTCATGCACCGCCGTTTCGACGCGAGGCGCGCACTCGACGACCTCGCGCGCCTCGAATGCTCGACGTTCATCGCGGTCCCCACCATGATCCGCCGCCTTCTCGCCCTCGGCGACGAGGTGACGTCGGCGAACCTGGCGGCACTGCAGATCGTGGCGAGCGGCGGCGCCCGCCTCGACCCGGCCCTCGTCGCGCAGGTCCAGGACGTCTTCGGGCCGGTGCTGCACAACCTGTACGGCTCCACCGAGGCCGCGTACATCAGCATCGCCACCCCGGACGACCTCGCGATCGCTCCCGACTGCGCGGGGCGTCCGCCGGTCGGCAACACCGTGCGCATCGCCGACGTGCACGGCAATTCGGTTCCCGCCGGGACCGAGGGCCGGATCCTCGTCCGCACCCCCGGTCAGATCGAGGCGTACACCGACGGCACGAGCCGAAGCGGCGCCGACGGATTCCTCGACACCGGCGACCGTGGTCACCTCGACCCGGCGGGCCGACTGTTCGTCGCGGGCCGCTCCGATTCGATGGTCGTCTCGGGCGGCGAGAACGTCTTCCCCGAGGAACTCGAAATCGTCCTCCATGCGCACCCGGCGATCGCCGACGCGGCCGTGACCCCCGTCGAGGACCCCGAGTTCGGACAGCGTCTGCGGGCCTACGTCGTCCGCGTCGAGGCCACCGACCTCGACGAGACCTCGATCCGCGCCCACGTCGCCGCCGAACTGCCCCGGTCCCGGATGCCACGCGACATCGTGTTCGTGGAAGAACTCCCGCGCGGATCGTCCGGAAAGGTCCTGCGCCACACCATCGACGAGCTGAAGGAGACCCACTCGTGAAGGGAATCGACATGACGGGCAAGGTCGCAGTCGTGACCGGCGGTGCCCGCGGAATCGGCCGGGCCACCGCCCGCGCCCTGCAGAACGCGGGCGCGAAGGTCGCGATCGGTGACGTCGACGTCACGCAGACCGCGCTTACCGCAGACGAGCTCGGCATCGTCGGCGTGCGTCTCGACGTCACCGACCCAGCGTCCGTCGAGACCTTCCTCGACGAGATCGAGTCGATGCTCGGACCGGTGGACGTCTGGGTCAACAACGCGGGCATCATGCCGATCGGTGCCGTCCTCGACCAGGACGACGCGGTGGTGCGGCGCGCCGTCGACATCAACGTCCTCGGCGTCATGAACGGCGCACGCGGCGCCGCACGCCGCATGGTCGCCCGATCGGGCGGACGCATCGTCAACGTCGCGTCCATCGCGGGCCGCATGCCCGCACCCGGCATGACCGTCTACACCGGCACCAAGTTCGCGGTCGTCGGGTTCGGCGAGGCTCTCGACGCGGAACTCGCCGACCGGGGAGTGCGGGTGTCGACCGTGCTGCCGTCGTTCACGAACACCGAACTGATCGCAGGCACGAAACCCGGCCCGCTGACGCAACCGATTCCGCCCGAGAAGGTCGCCGATACCGTCGTGCGGGTGTTGCGCCGCGGCAGCAGGCACGCCGTGGTCCCCGGCCGGCTGTCCGGGGGAAGCGCTCTGTGGCAGCTCTTCCCGCGCCCCGCAGCCAAAGTGATGCGCCGCTGGTTCGGACTCGACCGGGTGTTCCTCGACGTGGGAGCAGATCGCGCCGCCTACGACAGGCGGATCGCAGGCGAGAGCGCCGAGAAGAACTAGCGGCAACGCCGTCGCAGAGTTGAACCAGCGGCGACGCCGCCGTGGGACGGCCGTGACCGTTTCCGACTCCGGCGTCCCGGCCTGCGCTCACAGGCCGGGACGCCGAGCGGATCGAACGGGTTCGGGTCAGGCCCGAACGACTGCCAGCACCTCGTCGAGAGCCGAGTCCACCGGCACCTCGCGGGACTCTCCGGTGAACCGGTCGCGCAACTCGACATTGCCTTCGGCGTATCCGCGGCCCACGACGACGACCAACGGCACACCGAGCAGTTCGGAATCCTTGAACTTCACGCCCGGCGACGCCTTGCGGTCGTCGAGGATCACGGACAGGCCCGCCGCGTCCAGCTTCGCTGCCAGCGCCTCGCCGCCCTCACGTGCGGCGTCGTCCTTGTTCGCGATGACCAGGTGCACGTTCGCCGGGGACACCTCCGCGGGCCAGCGCAGACCCTTGTCGTCGTGCTGCTGCTCCGCGATGACCGCGACGAGGCGGGAGACGCCGATTCCGTAGGAGCCCATCGTCGGGCGCACCGGCTTGCCGTTCTCGCCGAGGACGTTCACCTCGAACGCGTCGGTGTACTTGCGGCCGAGCTGGAAGACGTGGCCAACCTCGATGCCGCGGGCCGCGACGAGGGCTCCGGCACCGTCGGGCGACGGATCGCCGTCGCGGACCTCGGCGGCTTCGATGGTGCCGTCCGGGGTGAAGTCACGGCCGGCGACGAGACCGACGACGTGCTTGCCCTCTTCGTCGGCGCCGGTGATCCAGCTCGTGCCGTCGACCACGCGCGGGTCGACGAGGTAGCGGACACCGTTCTCCTGCAGCGCCTTCGGGCCGATGTAGCCCTTGACGAGGAACGGGTTGTTCTTGAAGTCGGTTTCGGTGATGAGCACGTACTCGGCGGGCTCCAGCGACGCCTCGAGGCGCTTCGCGTCGACCTCACGGTCACCCGGGATGCCGATCGCGAGCAGCTCCCACTCCCCACCGGGAACGCGCGTCTTGACCATGATGTTCTTGAGGGTGTCGGCCGCGGTCACGGCCTTGCCCAGGCCGGCTCCGTTGGCCCAGTCGACGAGCGAGTCGATCGTCGGGGTGTCCGGCGTGTCGTACACCTTCGCCTCCGGCAGCCCGTCGAACGGGATCGGCGCGGGCGCCAGCGTCTTGACGGCTTCGACGTTCGCGGCGTATCCGGATTCGAGGCAGCGGACGTAGGTGTCCTCACCGACCTCGGACTCGGCCAGGAACTCCTCGGAGGCACTGCCGCCCATGGCACCGGAGGTCGCCGAAACGATGACGTACTTGACGCCGAGGCGCTGCAGGATCCGCTCGTATGCGTCACGATGCGCCTGGTACGAGGCGGCCAGGCCCTCGTCGGTCAGATCGAAGGAATACGAGTCCTTCATCACGAACTCGCGGCCACGCAGGATGCCTGCGCGGGGCCGCTCCTCGTCGCGGTACTTGGTCTGCACCTGGTAGAGGGTGACCGGGAAGTCCTTGTAGGAGTTGTACTCACCCTTGACGGTGAGCGCGAACAGTTCCTCGTGCGTGGGCCCGAGCAGGTAGTCGTTGCCCTTCCGGTCCTTCAACCGGAACAGCCCGGCACCGTATTCGGTCCACCGGTTGCTGGTCTCGTACGGATCACGGGGCAGCAGCGCGGGCAGCAGGATCTCCTGGGCGCCAATGGCGTCCATCTCCTCGCGGACCACTCGCTCGACCTCACGCATGACCTTGAGGCCGAGCGGTAGCCAGGAATAGACGCCCGGAGCGATGCGGCGGACGTACCCGGCGCGGACGAGCAGCTTGTGGCTGGGGACCTCGGCGTCGGCCGGGTCGTCGCGGAGGGTGCGCAGGAACAGCTGAGACAGGCGGGTGATCACGGGATATCAGGATAGTCGGCGGTCCGCCCTCAGCCTGAACCGCCGGTGCACAACCAGCTGTGACCGACGCCACAACTAGACATTTTTCTGGTTACTGTCGGGTAAGTTACGGGTGTCCGGCGCCACATTCCGCCTCGGGATCGCGCTCGGTCACCTCACGAACACACACGAATCCACAGGGGGAACTCACGTGCTCGGACACGGTTGGACACGCGACAGGCGGCGTCCGCAGCATCGCACGGGCACGACGGCCCTCACCGCCGGCCTGGCGCTCGGAATCGCCGCCTCACTCTGCGCGAGCCCTGCCGGCGCGACACCCGTGAGCGGCTTCTACGTGCCTCCCGCGCAGTTCGACGCGACACCAGGTGCCGTGATCAGGAACGAGCCCCTGCCGATCCTCGCCACCGTGCCGGGCGGCGACGGGACCTGGCCCGCAGCCGGCCGACAGGTCCTGTACACCTCGACGACCCAGGACGGGACGCCCGTCGCCGTCAGCGGCACGTTCGTCGACACCAACCGCCCCTGGACCGGATCCGGCGCTCGCCCGACGGTCGTCATCGCACCCGGAACCTCGGGGCAGGGCGACCAGTGCGCGGTCTCGGCAGCCTTCCAGAACGGGATGTACGTCGACATCTCCAAGGCCTCCTTCTCGGCCAACCAGGAGATCCTGTCGGCCGCCGCGTGGAGCGCGATGGGTGCGCGGGTGTTCGTCACCGATCACATCGGCCTCGGAACGCCGGGCGTCCACACCTACGTCAACAACAAGGAGGGCGGGCACGCCGTACTCGACGCCGCCCGTGCCGCGAACACCCTCTCGGGTGGGCCGGGGACACCGATCGTCCTCTGGGGCTACTCCCAGGGCGGTGGCGCGACGGCTGCCGCCTCCGAGATGCAGCCGACCTACGCCCCGGAGGTGAACCTCAAGGGGACCTGGGCGGGAGGCCCGACCGCGAACCTGATCGAGATCCTCGGCAAGGTCGACGGAAGCCTCATCGGCGGCGTCGTCGGATTCGCCCTCAACGGATTCCTCGACCGCCAGCCGGAACTGCGAGCCCAGGCCGAGCAGGTTCTCAATCCGCGTGGACTGGCGTTTCTCGACGAGATGCGGGACGCGTGCATCGGCGACGTGATCCTCAAGCATCCGTTCCTGAAGTCGAGCACCCTCACTGTCGACGGCCGGCCGCTCCTCGACCACTTCCGTGAGATGCCCGATGCCATGCGCACCCTCGACGCTCAGCGCATCGGCCGGCTCACCCCGACCAGCCCCGTCCTGATCACCAGCGGCCGCAACGACGACACCGTTCCCTACGGTCAGGCGCGGCAACTGGGCGAGGACTGGTGCGCGAAGGGGGCCACGGTCCGATTCGACACGAACGACCTGCCGCCGATCGCGTCCGGCGCGACCATTCCGAACCACTTCGGTCCGCAGATCGCCGACGGGTACATGAGCGACAAGGTCGTGACGTACCTGCTCGACCGACTCGCCGACAAGCCGATCTCCGGCTGCACCATCTCCTGATCCGCTCGACACTGCTGCCCCCTCGGCCCGGATGACCGGACCGGCGTCACCGCGCCGACCCGAGGGGCAGCGCCGTGTCGGGGCGACGCACCGCCCGGGTAGCGTTACCGGCCGTGCTGGTTCTGCTTCCTCCCTCCGAGACCAAGTCCGACGGCGGCAAGGGCGCCCCGCTCGATCTCGGGGAGCTGTCCCTGCCGAAGCTGACCGCAACACGCGAGATGCTGGTCGACGCCCTCGTCACTCTGTCCGCGGACGTCGAGGCGTCGAGCGTCGCGCTCGGGCTCAGCGCCGGGCAGTCCGACGAGGTGGCCCGCAACGCCGCGCTGTGGACCTCGTCGACGAGACCGGCACTCGAGCGGTACACCGGTGTCCTGTTCGACGCGCTCGACGCGAAATCCCTCACCCGCGTGCAGAAGTCGAAGGCGTTCACGCGGCTGGCGATCGGGTCGGCACTGTTCGGCGTCGTGCGGTCCGGAGACTTCATCCCGGCGTACCGCCTGTCGGGCGGATCGAAGCTGCCCGGCATGGGCACCCTGCAGTCGCTGTGGAAACCGGAACTCACCCCCGCGCTCGAAGCGGAGGACGAGGGGCTGATCGTGGACCTGCGATCGGGGACCTATCAGCAACTGGGCCCGGTGCCCGGAGCGGTGACCGCGACGGTGCTGACCGAGAAGCCCGACGGCAGCCGGTCGGTGGTGAGCCACTTCAACAAGCACCACAAGGGACTGCTCGCGCGTGCGCTCGTCGTTTCCCGGGCCGAGCCGTCGGATGTGAAGGGCGTCGCCCGCGTCGCGTCGAAGGCGGGCCTGACCGTCGAGATCGCCTCCCCCACCGAGCTCGTCATCCTGACGTAGGCGGCTCCGCCTGAACAGGCGTCCAGCAAATAGGTTAGCCTCACCTCTCGTTCGAGCGTGGTGCCGCCACAGCGGCCCGGACCAGGGAGTTGGGGAATGCGCGTGTTCAGTCGGGCAGCGATCGCGGTAGCGGTCGTCGCGATGTCGGCAGCGATACCGTTCGGTCTCGCACAGTCGCAGGTCGCACAGGCTCAGCAGGCCCCGTCGGGGTCCGCCGACGGCGGCATCTCGATCGGTCCCGTCGACGTCGATTTCGGCGCAGGCACCGGAGCCATCACCCTGTCCCGGACCACCGACCTGGGAACCGGAGACGCAGTCACGGTGACCGGAACCGGATTCAAGGCGAACACGCCCCTGTACCTCGCGCAGACCGTCGCCAAGCCCGCTGTCGGTTTCCCGACCATGTACGGCCAGGAAGCGAAGGTCACCACCGAAGCCGACGGTTCCTTCACCGCCGACATCGAGGTCAGCCGCAACGTCAAGAACATCGACTGCCTCCAGACCGACTGCTACATTGCGACTTTCGCGGCGTTCCCGTCGATCTTCACCGACCGCAGCCAGGACGTGTGGATGCCGATCTCGTTCGCATCCGACGCCGCCGTCGGACAGCAGGGTTCCGGCGCTGCACCGGGCACCGGCGGTCCGGTCACCACCGTGTCCACGACGTCAGGCATCGGCGCGTCGGGTGAGACGCTGCGAGTGTCGGGCACCGGCTTCTCCGCCGCGGGCGCGGGCATCTACGTCGGACTCGCCGAGACCGGACGCTACAACCCGGCCAACGCCGACTCCTTCGCGTCCACCGTGTACGTGCGCAGCACCGACATCAACGGCGGCGCGTGGACCGTCGACCTGCCCGTTCAGGCCCGGACCGGCGAAACCGACTGCCTCGCACGCAGCTGCGCCATCTACACCCTCGCCGCACACGGCTCGCCGGACCGCAGCCAGGACACCGTCGTCCCCGTCACCTTCGACCCCGCAGAAGCCCGGGAAGCCCCCGGCGCGACTCCGGCCGCAGCCGCCGCCGGAACGCCGTCGGTGTCGGCATCGAAGACGTCGGGCCTGGACGCAGCGGGTGACACGATCACCGTGTCCGGAACCGGCTTCGCCACCACCGGCCCCGGCATCTACGTCGGTGTCGCACAGTCCGATCGGTTCTCGTCGACGAACGCCTCCGCCTTCCAGGACACCAAGTACATCCGCGCCTCGGACATGGCAGGTGGCTCGTGGTCGACGACGCTGAACGTCGCTGGCGCCTTCGGTGACAGCGACTGCACACGCAACGCCTGCGCCGTGTACACCTTCGCCGCACACGGCTCGGCCGACCGCAGCCAGGACACCATGATTCCGATCAGCTTCGTCGGGACGGCCACCCCCACCACCACGACCACGACCACGACCACGGCAGCCTCGGCCGGTACCGCCGCGGTGTCGGCTTCGAAGACCGACGGACTTGATCCGGCCGGTGAGACGGTGACCGTCAGCGGCACCGGATTCTCGGGCGCCGGCGCGGGCATCTACGTCGGACTGATCCAGGACGACAAGTTCTCGGCCACCGACGCGTCCGCCTGGATGACGACGGCGTACCTCACCCCCGACAAGATCGTCGACGGCGCCTGGTCCACCGAGATGGAACTGGCTGCGGTGAAGGGTGACTCGGACTGCACCCGCAACACCTGCTCGATCTACACGGTCGCCGCACACGGCACGGCCGACCGCAGCCAGGACACCCGCACGGCCGTCACCTTCGGCGCCGCATCGACTTCCTCGCCGGCGACGGCGTCCGCGGCCCCGACCGCGGATGCGGACCCCGAGGTTCGCACCCTCGCCGACACGGAGAGTGTGGCCGAGGATTCCGGCACGTCGACCGAGACGGCCGTGATCAGCGTGATCCTGGTGGCCATCGCCGCAGTCGCCGCGGGCGCATTCGTGCTGCGACGCAAGGACTGACCGGAGCAGCGGGTGGGTGGCGGGTCAGGCCCGCGCCACCCACCCGATCCGACCGATTCGCACGGTGAGGTCGTCGCGGAGCAGCACAGAGTCCGGATGATCGTCCGTGAGCAGATCGTCGAGAATGCGTCGATCCTCCTCACTCAACCGGTCGGCGAGGGCACTGCGCATCCGCTCGACGTTCAGCCGGGCATAGCGGCGATTCGACTCGGTCGCGGGTCGCACGACCTCGAACGACCGCTGGTCGGCGACGTCGAATCCGGCGCGATCGAGATGCTCACGCCAGTCGGGGAACGAGTTCCAGCCGTCCCCGGCGAGCGTCGCGTGGCATCGGTCCTCGAGACCGTTCCCGACGGAGTCGGGCAGGAACCGCGGCAGCGAGTCCATCTCGACGACGACCAGCACGCCACCCGGCGCCAGGGCCGCGCGTACGTCGCGGAGCAGCCGGTCCGGATCGGCGACCTCGTGCAGCGACGCCGACGCCCACGCGACGTCGACGGAACCCGTTCCGTCGCCGCCGAGTTCGGCGGGCCATCCGGCGTCGAGGTCGGCTTCCACGACCCGCAGCCGCCCGTCGAAGCCGTGCGCCGCACCCGCGGCGCGGACCCGCTCGACCATCGTCGGCCACCGGTCGATCGCGACGAGGTCGGCGGCATCGAATCGGCGGGCCAGCGCGAGCGTCCCGGTGCCCGTGCCTGCCCCGATGTCGATGACGCGTCGGACACTGCCCGGCGCGTACTCCGCTGCCCACGCCGTGATGTCGTCGAGGCGCGACCCCAGCACCTCCGCGTCTCGGTCGAGGAGATCGGCCAGGCGCTCCAGGGTCGCCACGTCCTGCGGACCATGCCTATGCCCGTGGCCATGTCCGTGCCCATGGGAGTGCGAATGCGAATGATCGTGGTGCTCTGCCATGACTCCACGCTAGCGCGGGTGTGCCAAGCGCGCATACACTCTTGCTCATGACGCAAGAACCTGGCCTCGAGAACGTCATCCGCCAGCGCATCCGCAGCCTCCGCCTGGCCCGCGGCTGGTCCCTCGACGCGCTCGCCGCTCGCTGCCACCTCAGCCCGTCCACCCTCAGCCGCATCGAGACGGGCCACCGCCGGATCGCACTCGATCAGCTCGTGCCGATCGCGCGCGCACTCGACACCACCCTCGACCAACTCGTCGAGTCCCCCAGCGACGAGGACGTCGTGATCCGGCCCGAGCCCCAGCGCCATCACGGCATCACGACGTGGCTGCTGTCCCGGGAGGGGAGCCTGCCGGGCGTCACCGTCGCCAAGATGCGCATCACCGACGAGACGCCGATAGCCGCCGACCGGCTCGGCGTCCATCCCGGCCACGAGTGGTTCACGGTGTTGTCCGGGACCGTGAGGCTTCAGCTCGGCGACCGCACGATCCGCGTTGAGGCGGGCCAGGCAGCCCAGTTCTCCACGATGACGCCGCACGCGTTCACCGCGTACGGCGGTCCGACGGAGATCCTGTCGATCCTCGACCGCGATGGCCAGCGAGCCCACCTCCAGCCCGCTGACAACCAGACCCGGAACTGATTCGTCACCCCTCATGCAGGCCCCGGTGACCGCGCCCGCTGCCGCCCTACCGCCACCCGCATGCGGGTGGCGGTAGGGCGGGTCGTCATGGCTCGATCGTCGCGTGCGCGGGCACGTGCCCGGTGTCGGACTCGCCGAAGCCGGGGTCGAGGACCCGGCGGATCAGCTGCCACACCTCCTGCCTGGCCGGCCCGGTCAGCGACAGCTGCGGGAAGGTGAGGAATCCGTGGAACAGGCCGTCGAAGCGGCGCTCGATCATCGGAACTCCATCCGCGGCGAGCCGCCGCGCGTACGCCTCGCCCTCAGAGCACGGCGGGTCCAGTTCCGCGGTGACCACCACCGCCGGCGGCAGTCCCGCGAGTGTCGTCGCGCGGGTCGGGATGACGAGTTCACTGTCCCGGCCGTGTGGCGCGTACTGCTCCCAGTACCAGCGCATCGCCTTCGTGGTGTTGTAGTAACCGACGCCGTACCGCTGATACGACTCCGTCTCGAAGTCATCCTCGATCACCGGGTAAAGCAGGATCTGCGCCGCGATCGTCGGGCCACCACGTTCCCGCGCCGCCACCGAGACCGTCGCCGAAAGGTTGCCTCCTGCGCTGTCACCCGCGATCGCAACCCGTGTCGGGTCTCCCCCGTAGGTCGCGGCGTTGGCCACGGTCCAGCACACCGCCGCGTACACGTCCTCCATCGCCGCCGGTGCCGGATGCTCCGGCGCCAGCCGGTAGTCCACCGCGACGACGACGGCGTCGATGGCCTCTGCCATCGACCGGCAGAACTCGTCGTGGCTGTCGAGGTCACAGAACACGAAACCGCCGCCGTGGGCGAACACGATCACCGGGCGGGACACGGGGTCGCCGTGCGGGACGTACACCCGCAACGTCAGGTCGCCACCCGGTCCGTCGATCACCACGTCCCGCGCCATCCGCATGTCGGGCGTCCGGGCCAACGGCGCACGCCGCGAGGCGATGATCTCCCGCAGTTCGGCGGCGGGGTACGCCGTCACGTCCGGGAACCCGGACTCCAGTGCGGCGAGCATCGCCTCGACGTCGGGATGCAGGTCGGATCGGCGCACGCCGTTCTCCTTCGGGTTGGGCGGATTCTGACTGGGTAGAGCGCAAAAGCTGTGGCAGACACGGTCCTTGACGATGTACTCGACACTCTCCGGGTCGAACCACTTGTCGACGTAGCCCCAGTGCACGGGGTGGGCCATGTACTGACCGAGCAGGCCGTCGACATCGGTGAAGGACTGCTCCCAGACGTGGGTCCAGTCGCTGGCACCGGTCGCGGCGGTCACATGGCTCAGCTGCCACGACAGCATGGACGTCACGTGCTGCGGCATGCTGAGCATCTCCCGCTCGAACCGCTCCACGACGTCCCGCGCCGCGGCGGCGTCGACGCGCAGGAGCAGTGTGCGGTACACCGTGGGAGCCGCACCGCCGGTGCGTGACCCGCTCCACGACTCCCGCCCGCTGCCGGGGAGATAGTCGGCGCCATCGACGTGCCGCACGTCCGGTCCTGCGGTTGCGGACTCGACGGCCGACCGACAGCTCTCCCACTCCCACTGCGTCGTGAAGCGGAGGTGGACGAGGACGTCGCCGCCGTTGCGGGCGCCGTCGAGCGTCGGCTGCACCACGGCATACCGGTGGGGTGTCGCATCCACGCCGGCGCGGATCCGGTGGACGACGGCCTCCACCGCGGCCGCATCGCTCGGGTCGGTCAGGTGAACGAGACGGGTCACGCTAAACACGGCACAGGTCCTCCACACTCTCCGCCGTGGCCGCCATCGAGCGCGAACGCTGCGCCACCATCGGTTCGACGCGATCCCAGAAGTCGGCGAAGCCGGCGTCGAACCGGCGGGCGATCGCGGTCTGCCACCACTGCTCGTGTCCGGAGACCGTCCAGATCGCGGTCACCGTGTTTCCGTCGTCCTCCAACCACACCGGCGGACTCACCAACACCCGGTCGAGTGTCATCCCGGTCCGGACGGCCTGCGGCACATAGTCCGACAGGTACGCGTCGGCGAAGGCGCGCCCGCGCCCCGGTTCGGTCGTCACCCGATCGACTATGTGGATCCTCTGGTCGGCCATTCACTCACGCTAGGTTTGCGAAGGTGACCACGGATCACCGTCTCCCGTTGTGCGGGAGATCAAGTCGAGAGGCCCGCCCCACCGGGCAGCCTGCGAAGCCCCCGGCCTCCCGCTCGCCGGGAGGCCGCCCGTCCGGGCGCCGAAAGCGGAACCCGGCGCCCCTACAGACGGGGGTCGACCGGCTCGGACTCCAACGCGAGGACCGCGAACACCGCCTGGTGGATCCGCCACAGCGGATCCTTCTTCACCAGCCGGTCGAGAGCCTCGAGGCCGAGTGCGTACTCGCGCAGCGCCATCGACTGCTTGTGACCGAGGCTCCGGTTCCGGAGTCGTTCGAGGTTCTCCGGCTCGGTGTAGTGCGGACCGTAGATCAGCCGCAGGTACTCCCGGCCCCGCACCTTGATGCCGGGCTGCACGCGTGATCCGGGCCGCAGGTTGTCGAACGGCTTGACCACCATCCCCTCGCCGCCTGCCGCGGTGAGTTCCTCCCACCATGCGACGCCGGCCGCCTCGGACTCCGGGGAGGACGTGTCGACGCCGATCCGCCGGGTTGTCCGGAACAGGTCCGGCGCCACCTCGACCAGCCGGTCCGCGACCGCGAGATGCCAGCCGTGATCGCGGTCGGCGTATCCGGTTCCCTCGGTGGCGAGCAGCTGGAACGGGGCGATCTGCACCCCGCTCAGTCCCTCGGTCGGCCAGACGTAGCGCCGGTATGCGCCGACGTAGCGCGCCACGTCGTCCGCTCGGGACCGGGCACTCTCCCGCAGCGCGGCGACATCGAGGCCGCGAGCGGCCGCGGCTTCCAGAACTCGTTCCCTGGCCGACAGGTCGGCGCGGGCCGCCGCCCCCACCGCTGCGTACTGCGACCGCAGCAGCCCCTCCGACTTCGCCGACCAGGGCAGCAGCTCCGCGTCCAGCAGCAGCCAGTCGGTGCCGAGTTCGTCCCACAGCCCGGCCGCCGTAACCGCGCCGGCGATCATCGAGACCAGGCGCTCGGTCTGCTCCGCGTCGAACATGCGCCTGCCGGTGCGGGTGTGCACCATTCCGGAGAGACCGTCCCGGACTCCGAACCGCTCGGCGGCGACGGCGGCGTCGCGGCACACGAGCGCGACGGCCCGCGACCCCATGTGCTTCTCCTCGCAGATCACACTGTCCACCTTCGCTTTCCGGTACGCAGCGAAGGCCTCGGTCGGGTGCTCGAGCAGGCCCGGCAGCGAGGAGGTCGGGCACGGCGACATGGTCGGGGGCAGGTACGTCAGCCACTGCGGCGTCACCGCCCAGCGGCTCATCACCTCGAGCGCCCCCGCCGCGTTCTCCGGGCGCACCGTGACCCGCCCGCGCAGCGACGTCTCCACTCCCCCGACTTCCATGATGTCCGCGATGTCGAGCGCCTGCGGATCGGTGTCGGAGACGTGCAGCGGCCGGATCGGCGGGTACCACTCCCGCTGCGCGGGAACCGAAACGACCTCCCGTTCCGGATAGCGCAGCGCGGTGAGCGCGCCGCCGAAGACGCACCCGGTGTCCAGGCAGGCGGTGTTGTTGACCCACCGCACCTCGGGCACCGGTGTGTGCCCGTAGAGCACCATCGCGTCACCGCGGTACTCCTCGGCCCACGGATAGCGAACGGGAAGCCCGAACTCGTCCGTCTCACCGGTGGTTTCGCCGTACAGGGCGAAACTGCGCACCCGGCCCGACGCCCGGTTGTGGTACTCCTGCTTGAGGCCCGCGTGTGCCACCACGAGCCGTCCCTCGTCGAGCACGAGGTGCGCGACGAGCCCGTCGCAGAACTGCGCCACCTCGCGGCGGAACTCCTCGGTCTCGTTCCCGAGTTGTTCGAGGGTCCGATCGAGGCCGTGTGTGGCGGCGACCTTCCGCCCGCGCAGCGCCTTGACCAGCTTGTTCTCGTGGTTGCCCGGAAGGGCCAGTGCGTGACCCGCGGCGACCATGCCCATCACCAGACGCAGCACGCCCGGAGCGTCGGGACCCCGGTCCACGTAGTCGCCGAGGAACAGTGCCGTCCGCCCCTCCGGCGGACGCGCATCCACCGAGCGACCCGACTCGTCCCGGACGATGTCGTAACCGAGTGTCGTCAGCAGGGTTTCGAGTTCACCGAGGCAGCCGTGGATGTCGCCGACGACGTCGAACGGGCCCCGCAGGTCGCGGCGGTCGCTCCGCAGCGGTCGCCGCAGGATCCGCGCCTGCTCCACCGCGTCGACGCCGTCCAGGACGTGCACGACCTGGAAGCCCTCGCGGGTAAGCCCGCGCATGGACCGGGTGAGCTGCTGGTGCTGACGCCGCAGGACGGCCCGGTCGAACGCCCGCTCCCCGCGCGCGGCGTTGCGCTCCGCGCACACCGACTCGGGGACGTTCAGCACGACCGCCACCGCGAGCATGTCCTGCGAGCGGGCCAGATCGACCAGTGTGCGCCGCGCCGCGGGCTGCACGCTCGTCGCGTCGACGACGGTCAGCCTGCCCGCACGTAGCCGGGTGGACGCGATGAACTCGAGCACCTCGAACGCGTCGGCCGTCGCCGCCTGCGAGTTGGGGTCGTCGCTGACCAGGCCTCGGCAGTGATCACTCGAGATCACCTCGTAGGGCCCGAAGTGCCGGGCGGCGAATGTCGACTTGCCGGATCCGCTGATGCCGACGAGGACGACCAGCGACGCTGCCGGGATCTCGAGCACTTCCGTGTCGCTCATCTACGCCTCCTCCCTTCGTGTGAAAACGGCCATCTGGGTCGGCGCACCGTGGATCGCATCGAGATCGCCGATCCCGGTGCACCGGACGTCGTAGCCGTGCGCCTCACCGACGTCGGTGGCCCAGGCCTCGAATTGTGTTCGGGTGAACTCGAACCGGTGATCCGGATGGCGGAACATGCCGGTTTCGAGATTCGGGTACAGCACGTTGTATTCGGCGTTGGGAGTGGTCACCAGTGCGAACCGCGGCCGCATGTCGGCGAACACCGAGCGAACCAGCGCGGGTAGGCGGTCCTCGTCGACATGCTCGACGACCTCCATCAGCACGGCCGCGTCGAAGCCGCGCAGGCGCGCGTCCCGGTAGGTCACCGACGACTGCAGCACCGAGATCCGTGCCCGTTGGCGGTCGGGCAGTTCGGCGAGTCCGAGCCGGCGTTCGGCCCTGCGCAGCGCCATGTCTCCGACGTCGACGCCGACGATCTCGGTGAAGGCCGGCCGGGCGAGCAGCTCCCGCAGCAGCTTGCCCTCACCGCAGCCCACGTCGACCACGCGGGCAACGCCGAGGTCCTCCAGCGTCGCCAGGACCGCCTCCTGGCGCAGTCGAGCAAGACCCGCGCTCGCGACCCGCGGTTCGCCGGCCGGAGCCGCGGCGCCGTCGGCGAGCCGATCGGCCACCGACGCCACCAATTCACGCCGGTGCGCCAGGTAGCGGGCGGCGATCAGCTCGTGCTCGGGGTGGTCGGCGAGCCACTCGCCCGCCATCCGCACCAGCTTGTCCGCCTCGGCGTCGCCTACCCAGTAGTGCTTGACGTCGTCGAGCACCGGAAGCAGCACGTAGAGGTGGCGCAGCGCCTCCGACACGGTGAGCGTTCCGTCCAGGGTCAGGCGCACGTAGTCCGAGTCGCCCCACCGTGGGACCGTCTCGTCCAGCGGCACGGGCATCGATGTCACCGTCCACCCGAGTGGACCGAACAGCCGGGCGGGCAGGTCGGCTCCGCCGCGGGCGGGCGTCACCGGCACCTCGACGGTCAGGGAGACCGGGGTTCCGGGAAGCTCCGGCCGGGACGTCAGCGTCCCGGCGAGAGCCGACTTGAACACCCGCGAGATCGCGACCGCAAGCATCGACGACGCCGCGTACGGGCGGTCGTTGACGTACTGGCCCAGCGCGAACCCGTCGGCGCCACCACGGAACGAGCCGCGCGCCATCTCCACCGGATCGACGTCGAGCAGCAACGTCACCGTGCACCGGGACGTCGACACCTCGGGGTACACGACGGTCGCGGTGCCCACCGACAGATCGAAGGTCTGCACCCGGTCGGGGTGCTTGTGCAGGAGGTGGCCGAGGTCCGAGGCGTCCGGGAAGTCGGCGGACGCCGTTGCGGTCAGTGAGAGGTGCACCGATCGGACGGTACTTGTGACGAGGTTGTTCGGCGAGGCATTTACATGCGTGGCGGCTACCGGGCGTGGCGGCCGGTGGCTCGCCGAATGGCGACGTAGCCTGTCGATCACCCGGCACCAGGAGAGCACATGACCGTCACCCTGTCCCGACTCGCGATCTCACGCGGCGAACTGTCCTTCTTCGAGGCGGTTCCCGACGCGGGTACGGACGTGCTGGGAACCGTCGTCATGGTCCCCGGCTTCACCGGCTCCCGCGAGGACTTCCTGCCGATGGCCCCGTACGTGACCGCCGCCGGGTACCGACTGATCTCGTACTCGCAGCTCGGCCAGTACGACTCGGACGGACCGGACGGCCGCGATGCGGTCGGCGAGTACACGGTGGCCAAGTTCGCCCTCGACCTCGCGGAGGTGCTGGACAAGGTGGCGCCCGCGGAGAAGGTGCACCTCGTCGGCCACAGCTTCGGCGGACTCGTCACCCGGGCCGCCATCCTCGCCGATCCGGCGCGCTTCCTGGACTACACGATCCTCGACTCGCCGCCGAGCGGCCAGAGCCTGGGCATGCCCGTGGACCCGGCCCGGATCCCGGACCTGCTGTGGGCGGGCGGCAACGAGGCGCTGTGGCAGGCGATGTTCGGCGCGTTCGAGGAGATCTTCCCGGCGCCGGTGAAGGAGTTCCTGCACCACCGCATCATGGTTACCCGCACCGCGAACATCGCTGGCATCGCCGTGTCCATGAGTGCCGAGCCCGACCGTGTCGAGGAACTCGCCGCGGCCGGCGTGCCGATCCTCGTCGTCGCGGGTGAACACGACGTCATTCCGGTGGACGTCCAGGCCGACGCCGCGTCCCGGCTCGGCGTGCGATTCGAGATCATCGCCGGCGCCGCCCACACACCGAACGAGGAGAAGCCCGCAGAACTCACGAAGGTGCTCGTCGAATTCTGGGCCGGATCCGCCTAGGCCTCCTGGGCTGCCTTCTCCGCAGCCTGCGCCTGCGCCACTTGCTCCGGCGTGAACCGGATGAACAGTGCGGCCACCGTCGCCAAGGCGGCCAGGATCGCACACCCGAGCAACGCGAACGTGTAGCCCTGGCTGAGAGCGTCGAGCTGGGCCGCGTCCATCTCCGCGGCGGGCACACCCGAGACACCACCGAGCGAGAGGGTCTTCGACGTCGCCATGGCGCCGACGATCGCGAGACCGATGGGACCGAACAGCACATTGGCGACCTGCGCGATCGCGGCGAGCGGCCCGATCTCGTGCGGCCCGACTCCGGAGATCGCGCACAACGGGAGCGGCACGACCGCCAAACCGACGCCGAATCCGACGCCGATCACCAGCCCGAGCAGGTGCGCGATGTAGGTCGTGGACGTGTCGAGGGTGGAGCCGTACAGGAGGCCGGCGAAGGTGAGCAGGGTGCCGGTCGCGACCAGCCATCGCGGCGCGACGCGGACCGCCAGTTTCGACGCGACGAACGCGGCAGCACCGAGCCCGAACGCGAACGGCACGAACGCCAGGCCCGCCCGCAGCGGGGTGTATCCGAGCACGTCCTGCACGAACAGCGCGACGAACGGTGCCAGCGAGAACATCACCATGCCGACGAGGGCGATGGCGATGAACGTCGCGACACGGTCTCTGCTGCGGAACAGGGAGAACGGCAACAAGGGGTTCTCTGCGCGCCGTTCCACCATCAGGAACACACCGAGCAGCACGAGACCACCGATCAGCCCGGCGAGCACGAGCGGACTCCCCCAGCCCATCTCGGGTCCCTCGGTGAATCCGAACACGACGGCGGTACAGCCCAGTGTCGCGAGAATCGCTCCGGGCACGTCGAGCTTGAGCCGTTCGGCGTTGGTCTCCGTCAGCGAACTGAACGCGAACGCGAGGATGACGAGGCCGATGGGCACGTTGATCAGGAAGATCCACCGCCACGACACCTCGGTGAGCGCGCCGCCCGCGATCAGTCCGGTGACCGATCCGACACCGGTCATGGCCGCGAAGATCGCGATGGCCTGGTTGCGGACCGGGCCGGGAGCGAACGTGGTCGCGACGAGCGCCAACGCGGTCGGTGACGCGATCGCGGCGCCGACGCCCTGTAGTGCCCGCGCCGCGACGAGTGTCGCCTCGTTGAACGCGAGTCCGCACAGCAGCGAGGTGACGGTGAAGATCGCGACACCTGCGATGAACACCCGTTTACGACCGAAGGCGTCGCCGAGGCGGCCGCCCAGCAACATCAGTCCACCGAACGTCAGTGCGTACGACGTGATGACCCAGTTGCGGCCGGCGTCGCTGAGGCCGAGGTCCTCCTGGATCCGGGACAGTGCCAGCGACGCCACCGTCCCGTCGAGGACCATCATCAGCTGCATTCCGCTGAGGACGACGATCGCGAGACCGAACGCCCGCGTCGTCACGGGGTACTTCACGGCGGTGGAGTCAGACACGAGAGTCCACGTTACCGACCGTTTACCGAGAACCCCGCCACCGGACCGACGACGATGATCGCGGGCGGACGGATGCCCTCCTCGCGGACCCGCGCGGCGACGGTGCCGAGATCGGCCCGCAGCTCACGCTGCCCGCGAGTGGTGCCCTCCTGGACCACAGTGACGGGCGTGTCCGCGCTGCGACCGCCCTCGACGAGCGCTGTGGCGAACTTCTCGATCCGCTCGACACCCATCAGGATCACGAGGGTCCCGCGCAGCTTCGCCAGTGCCGACCAGTCGGTCAGCGAGTCGGGGTGGTCGGGGGCGACGTGACCGCTCACGACAACGAATTCGTGGGTGACCCCGCGGTGCGTGACCGGGATACCCGCGGCGGACGGGACCGCGATCGCACTGGTGATGCCGGGCACGACCGTGACCGGAACGCCCGCTTCGACACACGCCTCCAATTCCTCGAAGCCGCGCCCGAACACGTACGGGTCGCCGCCCTTGAGCCGGACGACGAACTTGCCCGCCTTGGCATTGTCGATGAGCGCGGCGTTGATGGCCTCCTGCGCCATCGCCCGGCCGTACGGAATCTTGGCTGCGTCGATCACCTCGACCTGCGGGCCGAGCTCGGCGAGCAGCTCCGGCGGCGCCAACCGGTCGGCGACGACGACATCGGCGCGGGCGAGCAACCTGCGTCCGCGGACGGTGATCAGGTCGGGGTCGCCGGGACCGCCGCCGACCAGCGCGACGCCCGCCGCGTGTGGCTCGTCGTCGGTGAGCGAACCGGCCTGGAGCGCTTCGACGATGGCGGTGCGGACCGCAGCGGACCGACGATGCGCTCCCCCTGCGAGGACACCGATCTCGAGGCCGTCGAACGAGGCACTGGCCGGGGTGACGGCGGTGCCCTGCTTGGCACTGTCGGCACGGACGCAGAAGATCCTGCGACGCTCCGCTTCCGCGACGATCGCGGCGTTGGTGCCGGGCTCGTCGGTGCACGCGATCGCATACCAGGCGCCCTCGAGGTCGCCGTCGGTGTAGTCGCGCAGCTCCGCGGTGATCTGACCGCCAGTAACCATGCCCTCGACTGCGGGGGTGACTGTGCGGGCGATGACATGGACCTGGGCGCCCGACGCAACGAGCAGGCCGAGACGACGCTGGGCGACGGTGCCGCCGCCGACGACGACCACGCGTCGGCCGGTCAGATTCAGGCCGACGAGGTAATTCGTCTCGTCTGCAGCCACTTCACTTCTCCTTCATGGGGCGGGATGTTCAAACAGTACGGGCGAGCGCGACGGTGACGCCATTGCGGGCACGCTTGTGCACGACGAGGTCGCCGCCGTCCGATCCCAGGACCGCCGCTGCCTCGGCAACGCTGGGCGTCCCGGTCTCCGCGGCGACGCGGCCCGACGGGTTCGGGACGTGTACGGCGGACAGCTCCTCGGCGGAGAAACCGAGAACGGGGACCCCGAGTTCGGCAGCCGCGGTCGCCACCGACGACTCGGTGACCTTTCGGTCGAGCGTGGCCAACGCGACGAGTTCGGTCGGATCGTCGACGATCTGCGCGACCGCGCCGAGCACCGCGTCCGCGCCGACACCGTCGCGGAGTCCGACACCGACCACCAGGTCAGCCATGCCTCTCCGCGAATGTCGCTGCGGCAGAAACGAATCGGTGAATGGACGCCGGGTTTCCCGCCGGGTGGGTGTGCAGGTACGACGCGTGCACGTTGCCGCCCACAAATCCTTCCTTCGCCGCGGACCCGCTCACGTGCCAGCCCCACGCGGGCGCCCAGCCCGCCGCGGACTGCTCGGCCAGCACCGTGCGATGGAACTCGTGCCCGACGACGCGCTCCCCCGATTCGAACAGCACGGACGGCTCCAGTGCGACCGCCTCGCGGTAGCCGAGGGTCAGCGCCGACCCGAACGTCGAGTCGACGTCGATCACCCGCGCCATCGGATGCCCGTCGAGGGCGCGCGTCAGGTACAGCAGGCCCGCGCACTCCGCATGGATCGGAAGTCCGCGGCGCGCCAACTCCCGCACCGATGTCAGCAGCGCGGTGTTCGCAGCGAGCGCGGTCGCGTGTTCCTCCGGGAACCCGCCCGGCAACACCAGTCCCGCGACCCCGTCGGGCAACACGTCCGCCGCGGGATCGAACACGACCACACGCGCCCCCGCCGCCTCCAGCAGTTCGCGGTGTTCGGCATAGCCGAAGGTGAACGCCGCACCGCCCGCGACGGCGACCAGCGGTGAGCCGGCGACCTGCCCACCCACCTCGGCGTGAGAATCCCACGCAGGCGCCGCGACGGAGGCCGCCGCGAGTGCGCGCACGGCGTCCAGGTCGACGTGCCGCGTGATCAACTCCGTCATCGCGTCGACCGCAGCCGCCGCCGCGCCGCCGTGCTCGACGGCGGTCACGAGACCGAGATGCCGCGACGGTACCGCGAGTTCGGCAAGCCGCGGCACCACACCGAGCACGGGGACGCCGACCTTCTCGCAGGCCTGCCGCAGCACCTGCTCGTGCCGGGCGCTGCCGACGCGATTGAGAATCACGCCGCCGATCCGCACGCCGCGATCGAACGTGGCGAAACCGTGCAGCACCGCCGCCAGCGACTGGCTGTGGCCGCGGGCATCGACGACGAGGACGACCGGAGCGCCGAGCAGACCCGCGACCTGCGCCGTCGATCCCTCCGCCGCGCCCTCCGGGGCCGGCTCGGAGATCTTGCCGTCGAACAGACCCATCACACCCTCGACGACGGCGATGTCGCAGCCGGTGCTGCCGTGCCGGTAGAGCGGCCCGATGCGGTCCGCGCCGACCAGGACCGGATCGAGGTTGCGGCCGACCCGGCCTGCCGCCAGTGCGTGGTATCCGGGGTCGATGTAGTCGGGGCCGACCTTGAACGGAGCGACCCGGTCACCGGCGGCCCGCAGCGCGCCGATCAAACCCGTTGCAATGGTGGTCTTTCCGCTACCCGATGCCGGCGCCGCGATGACCACCGCGGGCGTCACGGTACCGGGAGTCACCACTCGATGCCCCGCTGCCCCTTGCGTCCGGCGTCCATCGGGTGCTTCACCTTCGTCATCTCGGTGACCAGGTCCGCGGCGTCGAGCAACGCCTGCGGCGCGTCCCGGCCGGTGATCACCACGTGCTGGGTTCCGGGCCGGTTCACCAGGACGTCGACGACCTCGTCGACGTCGACCCACCCCCACTTGAGCGGATAGGTGAACTCGTCGAGAACGTAGAAACGGTGCTCCTCGTTCGCGATTCGCCGAGCCACCTCACGCCAGCCGTCGAGCGCGACGCGGGCGTGGTCCTCGTCGTCACCCTTCTTCCGGGTCCACGACCAGCCGTCGCCCATCTTGTTCCACTGCACGGGCCCGCCGACCCCGGTGTTCTCGTGCAACTCGCCCAGCGCGCGGAACGCGGCCTCCTCGCCGACCTTCCACTTGGCGGACTTCACGAACTGGAAGACGCCGATGTCGAAGCCCTGGTTCCAGGCGCGCAGCGCCATCCCGAACGCGGCGGTCGACTTGCCCTTGCCGGGGCCGGTGTGGACGGCGAGCACGGGTGCGTTGCGGCGCTGCCGGGTGGTCAGACCGTCGTCGGGGACGCTGACAGGGACTCCCTGGGGCATGGTCGAGCTCCTCTTTCAGGCGGGTGATCTACCGGAGGCGGTACGTCAGGCGGCGGCGCGGACGACGCCTGCCACCTGCTCCGCGGACAGTTCGGTCAGTCGGACACACGCACCCCGCATCGCGATCGCGAGCTCCGGCGCCAAGCCGAGGCGCACCATCCCCGATTCGCAGTCGACGACGACACCGGCGACAGCGGTGTCGGCGAGCAGGCCCGCCGCGACCTTCGCCCGGTGCACCGGATCGGTGCCGCCGGTGGCCCGGCCGTCGGTGAGCGCCACCACCATCGCGCGACGCTGCGGGTCACGGACCCGCTCCCGCAGGACCACCTCGCGTGCCTTCAAGAACCCTTGCGCCAGCGGACTCTTACCGCCGGTGCGCAGCGACTTCAGTCGCCGCACCGCGACGTCCACCGACGACGTCGGTGGCAGGACGACGTCGGCAGACGAGCCCCGGACGGTGATGACGGCGACTTTGTCTCGGCGCTGGTAGGCGTCGCGCAGCAGGGACACCACCGCGCCCGTCACGGCGGACAGTCGGTCGCGGGCGGCCATCGACCCCGACACGTCGACCACGAAGACGATCAGGTTGCCCTCGCGTCCCTCCTTGATCGCACCGCGAACATCGCTCGGCGCCAACAACATTCGACCGTCGGTCCGGCCGCGGGACACCTGGTGCTCGGCAGCGGCGAACAGGGTCCCGACCAGATGCAGGCCGCGACCCGGTTCCGTCGTGGCGCGGACCGTACGCCCCCGCGGCGAACGGGAACGCGACCGGCGACCGGGCGCACCCTCGCCGACGCCGGGGATGGTGAGCAGGCGCGTGCGGAACTGTGCGGCCGGAGCGCCGACGGGGCGTTCCTGCCCCGGTCCCGGCGCTGCGGGACTGTCGTCGGCCGCCTCGTCCCCGTCGGCGGACGGCGCCGGAGCGCCGCCGTCCTGCGGCTGCGGTGCCCCGCCGCCCGGGCCGTCGGGATCCGTGTCCGGGTCGGGATCGGTGTCGGGGTCCGGTTCCTGGGCGGCCTGCTCGGCGGCGTCACGCATTGCATCGTCGAGTTGCTGCGGATCGAGTCCCGGTTCGTCGAACGGATCGCGGCGACGCCGGTGCGGCAACGTCAGTTCGGCCGCGACCCGCACGTCCTCCTCGACGACCTCGCTCGCGCCGCGCCACGCGGCGTGCGCGGTGGCGGTGCGCGCGAGGACCAGGTCGGCGCGCATCCCGTCCACGTCGAACGACGCGCACAGAGCCGCGATCCGGCGCAGCTCACGATCCGGCAGCGCGACACCGGCCAGCGCGACGCGGGCTTCGGCGATCCGTGCGGCGGTGTCGGCGTCGACGGCCTCGTATCGGGCGGCGAATGCGACGGGATCGGCCTCGAAGTCGAGCCGACGCCGGACCACCTGCATGCGGACGTCGACGTCCCGGGACGCGGCGACGTCCACGGCGAGCCCGAACCGGTCGAGGAGCTGCGGTCGCAGCTCACCCTCCTCCGGGTTCATCGTGCCGACGAGCACGAACTTCGCCGGGTGGGAGTGCGAGACGCCGTCCCGCTCGACGTGAACGCGGCCCATCGCGGCGGCGTCGAGCAGTACGTCCACCAGGTGGTCGTGCAGCAGGTTCACTTCGTCGACGTAGAGGACGCCGTCGTGAGCGGCAGCGAGCAGGCCGGGCTGGAAGGCACGCTCCCCGTCCCGCAGCACCTTCTCGAGGTCCAGCGAGCCGATCACGCGGTCCTCGGTGGCACCGACCGGAAGTTCGACCAGGCGCGCGGCCGTACCGTCCGACGTCGGGGGCAGCAGCGCGGCGAGGGCCCGAACCACCGTCGACTTCGCGGTCCCCTTCTCGCCGCGCACCAGCACCCCACCGATACCGGGGTGCACCGCGCAGAGGGTCAACGCCAGCCGCAGCTGGTCCTGTCCGACGATCGCACCGAACGGGAAGCCCGGATCCGAATCCTGGTGTGCCACGGCCCCAGTCCCCTCACTCCCCGGTTTCCGCGCCGGGGGTCGGTCGTTGATTCCTTGCCGCGGCGATCTGACTTCCGGCGACGGCGAATGCCCGTCGACCGTCACAGTGGCGGGACCGTGCCTGAATTGCACAGGCTTTCCCGCGGCGAGGAACGTCGAGTTCGTCCCGAACAATAGGCCACGGCCGCCACCACGACCCGTGCGGGTCCGGTGACGGCCGTGTACGCCTGCCTGGAGATTAAGCGTTCGCGCCTGCCGCGACGGGGGCGTCCGCCTCGAGCTCGAGCGCCTTGTTGCTCCAGTCCCACACCTCACGGAAGAGGGACTCGTTGTCGGACAGCTTGACGCCGAGCGAGGGCACCATCTGCTTGAGCTGCGGCTCCCACGACGCCCAGCGGTCACCGAAGCAGCGCTGCAGCACGTCGAGCATCGCGGGGACGGCGGTCGACGCACCGGGCGACGCACCGAGCAGACCCGCGATGGTGCCGTCGGCCGCGTTGATGACGGCGGTACCGAACTCGAGAACGCCGCCGTTG
The DNA here is from genome assembly GCF_001040705.1 of Rhodococcus sp. RD6.2. GTDB lineage: Bacteria > Actinomycetota > Actinomycetes > Mycobacteriales > Mycobacteriaceae > Rhodococcus_G. Next base: position 238,167 of record NZ_CVQP01000011.1, on the reverse strand, counting down.
CCCTTCTTACGAATGACCTGAACGCGCTGACCTGCGGTGATGAGCTCCCAGTCGCCACCGGTCGCGCGGGGAACGAACTCGCGCAGCGTCTCGATGCGATCGTCGGCGCCCTGCAGCAGCTCACCGATGAGGTACTTGGTCAGACCCAACTCGGTGACGCCGACACCGAGCATCGACATGAGGTTGTTGGGCTTGACGGAACCGGGCAGGTCGGTGACCTTGCCCTGCTTGAGGAACTTGGGCGACCAACCGGCGTACGGGCCGAACAGCAGGCCCTTCTTGCCGTTGATGACGCGGGTGTCGAGGTGCGGAACCGACATCGGAGGCGCGCCGACCGCGGCCTTGCCGTAGACCTTCGCGCTGTGCTGGTCGATCAGCTCGGGGTTGGTGCAGCGCAGGAACTGGCCGCTGACCGGGAAGCCGCCGAAGCCCTTCGCCTCCTTGATGCCGGACTTCTGCAGCAGGTGCAGCGCCCCGCCGCCCGCGCCGACGAAGACGAACTTCGCGTTGACGGTCTTCTTCGCACCGGTCCGCAGGTTCTCGACCTTGACGAGCCAGCTGCCGTCGGACTGCTGGGTGAGGTTGCGGACGTCGTGGCCGAAGTAGACGCTGCCACCGGAGGCGCCGATGTGACCGAGGAGCTGCTTGGTGAGGGCGCCGAAGTCGACGTCGGTGCCGCCATCGGTCCAGTTCAGGGCGACGGGATCGGAGAAGTCACGACCCGCGGCCATCAGCGGCAGACGCTTCGTGAACTCCTCGGGGCGCTCCGTGTACTCCATCCCGGCGAACAGCGGGTGGCCGGCGAGCGCGTCGTAGCGGGCCCGCAGGTACTTCACGTTGTCGGCCCCGTGCACGAAGCTGACGTGCGGAACCGGGTTGATGAACTCCTTGGGCTCGGCGAGGATGCCGTTCTCGATCGCATGGGCCCAGAACTGCCGCGAGACCTGGAACTGCTCGTTGACGTTGACCGCCTTGGCGACGTCGACGGAGCCGTCCTTGTTCTGTGGGGTGTAGTTGAGCTCACAGAGCGCCGAGTGGCCAGTACCCGCGTTGTTCCACGGGTCGCTGCTCTCGGCTGCTGCGGCGTCGAGCCGCTCGAACACACTGATCGACCAGTCCGGCTGCAACTGCCGAAGGATCGACCCGAGCGTGGCACTCATGATGCCCGCTCCCACGAGAACTACATCGGCCTTCTGTACCGCGGTGTTGTCTGACACTGGAAAATCGACTTCCTTGTCCATTGGCAGTGGGCAGTCGCGCCGACTGCAAGCGGATAGGTTACCCGCGCGTACCCGCGCAGTTCACCTCGCATCAATTGTGCTCCTCCGATGCGTCAGGATTGCACACGTAGGATTGTGATCTGTGACTACCTGGGCTCCCGACCTCCTCGGCGACGGCTATGAACAGACCACGCTCGCGCTCGGTGAGGACCCCGACGGCGAGGGCCAGATCGTCGCGACCCTCGTCCGCTACCAGCCGTCGGGCTCGGCTCCGCGGCGCAAAGCCGTGCTCTACGTTCATGGTTTCACCGACTACTTCTTCCAGAAGCACGTCGCCGAGCACTTCCACGATCAGGGTTACGACTTCTTCGCACTCGATCTGCGCAAGTGCGGACGTTCCCGGCGTCCCGATCAGACTCCCCATTTCGTGACGGATCTCGCACTCTACGATCGCGAACTCGACTGGGCCCTCGAGACGGTGCGTGAGCAGATGCAGGGCGGTTCGGTCCTGCTGACCGCGCACTCCACGGGCGGACTGATCGTGCCGCTGTGGCTGGATCGAGTGAACCGTCGACCGGGTGGCACCGCGGGCGCGGGCGTCGTCGGGCTGATCCTGAACAGCCCCTGGTTCGACCTGCAGGGCCCCTCGTACGTTCGCAGCGTCGGCACCGTCGCGATCCGCACGATCGGACGTGTCAAGGACAAGCTCGAACTCAAGCAGCCGCCCATCGACGTCTACGGGCGCACCCTGCACCGCGACCACGGCGGCGAATGGGACTACGACCTCGAATGGAAGCCGCTGCGCGGGTTCGGCGTCACCTTCGGATGGCTGCGCGCCGTCCGTCGTGGGCAGGCTGTCCTGCACCGCGGGCTCGACATCGGTGTTCCGTCGCTGGTCCTGCGGTCGAAGGCGACGCACTACTCCATGCGCTACACCGACAAGTCGGAGGCAGCCGACCTGGTACTCGACGTGCGGCAGATCGCCCGCTGGGCTGGATGCCTCGGCGACCGCACGACGATCGTGCCGATCGAGGGAGCCCGGCACGATGTGTTCCTGTCTCGGGAGGTGCCCCGCAAACAAGCACTGGACGAGGTGGACCTGTGGCTGGAATGGCTCGCGGGACACGGACTTTCGGAGGGGCGAGCATGACGCACTTCGATCTGGCTATCATCGGATCCGGTTCCGGCAACACCATTCTCGACGACCGCTTCGCTGACATGAAGGTCGCGATCTGCGAGGGCGGCACCTTCGGTGGCACGTGCCTGAACGTGGGCTGTATCCCGACGAAGATGTTTGTCTTCGCTGCCGAGGTGGCGCGGACGATCCGGGAGTCCGCCCGCTACGGCGTCGACGCCCGGATCGAGAATGTCCGCTGGTCCGACATCGTGGACCGGGTCTTCGACCGTATCGATCCGATCTCGGCAGGCGGCGAGCGCTACCGACGTGACGGAAACCCGGGCACCACGCTGTTCTCCGGGTACGCCACCTTCACCGGACCGAAGCGGATCCGCACCGGAAGCGGCGAAGAGATCACAGCAGACCAGGTGGTGATCGCCGCCGGGTCGCGGCCCGTGATCCCCGACGAGGTCACCCGATCCGGTGTTCCGTTCCACACCAACGACGACATCATGCGACTGCCAACGCAACCCGAGCACCTCGTGATCATCGGCAGCGGCTTCATCGCCTCCGAGTTCGCGCACGTGTTCTCGGCGCTCGGCAGCAAGGTGTCCGTCATCGGCCGCGGGCCACGACTGCTCCGCGACCTCGACGACGACATCTCGCAGCAGTTCACCGACCTCGCACGCTCCAAGTGGGATGTGCACCTCGGCAATCCGGTTGCCGAGGTTCGCGGCGACGCGTTGAGGGTGGAGGTGGTCCTCGCCGACGGCACCGTGGTCGCGGGCGACACCCTGCTCGTCGCCACCGGACGCACACCCAACGGGGACCGGCTCAACGCGCAGGCCGCGGGCGTCGATGTCGACGACCGCGGACGTGTCGTCGTCGACAAGTTCCAGCGCACCACCGCCGAGGGCGTGTTCGCGCTCGGCGACGTGTCATCGCCGCATCAGCTCAAGCACGTCGCGAACCACGAGGCGCGGGTCGTGCAGGCCAACCTGCTGCGAGATGCGTGGAGTGCAGGCGCCGACCTGGTTCGCACCGATCACCGGTTCGTTCCGGCTGCGGTGTTCACCGATCCTCAGATCGCGTCGGTCGGACTCACCGAGGCGCAAGCCCGCGAACAGGGCCTGGACATCTCGGTGAAGGTCCAGCGGTACGCCGATGTCGCGTACGGATGGGCGATGGAGGACGACGAGGGCCTGTGCAAGGTCATCGCCGACCGCGCCACCGGGCAACTCGTCGGCGCGCACGTGATCGGTGCGCAGGCGTCGACGGTGCTCCAACCCCTCATCCAGGCGATGAGCTTCGGTCTGCCCGCACGCGAGATGGCGTTGGGCCAGTACTGGATTCACCCTGCCCTCACCGAGGTCGTGGAGAACGCACTGCTCGGCCTCGACGTCTGCCGCGACGAATAGGACGGGCCCTTCCGTCAGGGGAGGCCGTCGTCTCCCCCACCACCCCGCCCGCCGCGCTCTTGGCTTCTGTTGCGACGCAGTTCGGCTTCGCGGCGGCGGGCGTGGCCGAGTACCTCGGCGATCAGTTCACCGAGGTGGTGACGATCCCGACGCGCGTGAGCGTGCGTGTACCCCTACTCGCGATTCACCCGTAGCCGCAGGCCGTCGAGCTCGACGTCGTCGCCTTCGTCGGTGCGCACGCGCACGCTGACGGGTGCGCCGGTGGCGTCGTCGACGACCTGCAGAGGCGCGCCGTCGCGTTGGAGGTATTTGTCGCCCCACTGCATGAGCGCAACCACGGCAGGCAGCAGGTCGCGGCCCATGTCGGTGAGGACGTATTCGTAGCGGGTGCGCTGCCCAGGTTCGCGGTAGGGACTCTTGACGAGCAGGCCCGCCTCGACGAGTTCCTTGAGTCGCGCCGAGGCGACGGCGTCGGTGATTCCGACGCGGTGCGCGAAGTCGTCGAAGCGCGTGGTGCCGTAGTAGGCCTCACGGAGCAGCAGCATCGCGGACCGGGTGCCGACGACACCCATGGCGCGGCTGATCGAGCACCGCTCGTCGGCATCCCAGGCCGAACGGTCCGCGAGGGGTCCCTGCAACTTCATCGCCACGAGCCCAGGGTACTGACTTCGAATATATGTAGCCAGCTGCGCGGCAGCTGGGTATGGTTTTGCATAGCTAGAACGTTTGAACTGCCAGAGGACCACCGGGTCCTCCAAACGGAGAGGGACACACGATGAGCATCAGCAGCACGAGGGACGCAGTAATCGTCGAAGCGGTCCGCACTCCCCTGGGCCGAGGAAAGGCCACCGGCGCCCTGCACGACGTACATCCGGTGGACCTGTTCGCCCACAGCCTCCGCGAGGTCGTGAACCGCAGCGGCATCGACGCGACCCTGATCGACGACGTCATCGGTGGCGTGGTCAGCGCGGTCGGCGAGCAGGGCTCCAACATGACCCGGCGGGCAACGCTCGCCGCCGGCTACCCGGAATCCGTGCCCGCGACGACCGTGGACCGGCAGTGCGGCAGCAGCCAGCAGGCCGTGCACTTCGCGGCGCAGGGCCTCATCTCGGGCGCCTACGACATCGTGGTCGCGGGCGGCGTCGAGTCCATGAGCCGCGTGCCGATGGGCTCGAGCATGCTCGGGACGACCGACCCGAGCGGCGTCGCGTTCGCGGAACGCTATCCCGACGGCCTCGTCCCCCAGGGCATCAGCGCCGAATTGATCGCCGCGCGCTGGGGTATCACCCGCACGCAGATGGACGAGTTCGCGCTCGCCAGCCACGCCAAGGCCGCACACGCGACGAAGAACGGGCTGTTCGACGCCGAACTCAGGACGGTCGGGGAGCTCCGTACGGACGAGGGAATCCGCGTCGGCAGCACACTGGAGACGATGGACGGACTGCGTTCGGCCTACTACGACGAGGCGATGGCGCAGCGCTTCCCGCAGATCGGATGGAACGTCACGGCGGGCAACGCGAGTCAGGTCACCGACGGCAGTTCCGCACTGCTGATGACCACCAGCGAACGCGCCGAGCAGTTGGGACTGCGACCACTGGCACGGATCCACAGTGTCGCGGTCGCGGGCGACGACCCGCTCTACATGCTGACCGCCGTCATCCCCGCGACCCGCAAGGTACTCGAACGCGCAGGTCTGACGCTCGACGACATCGACCTGTTCGAAGTCAACGAGGCCTTCGCGTCGGTGGTGCTCGCCTGGGCGAAGGAGGTCGGTGCCGACCTGGACAAGGTGAACGTCCACGGCGGCGCGATCGCACTCGGCCATCCGCTGGGCGCGAGCGGCGCCCGCCTGATGACCACGCTGACGCACGCCCTGCACGAGCGCGGCGGCCGGTTCGGGCTCCAGACCATGTGCGAGGCAGGTGGATTGGCGAACGCCACCATCATCGAGCGGCTCTGACCGCGAACACCCGCCGGCCTCACCCATCAACAGGAGGAACACCGATGAACCTGCAAGGACGCACCGTTCTCGTCACCGGATCCACCGGCGGACTCGGCCGCGAGTTCGTCAGCCAGTCCCTCACCCGGGGCGCGAGCACGGTCTACGCCGCCGCGCGACGGGACCACGACTGGCACGACGATCGGGTCATCCCGCTGCGTCTGGACGTCACCGACACGGAGTCGGTGGCGTCCGCCGCAGCGGCGGCCCGCGACGTGGACGTACTCGTGAACAACGCCGGAATCACCGGCGCGGCCTCACTTCTCGAATCTCCGATGGACGAGATCCGGTACACGTTCGAGACGAACGTGTTCGCCCCGCTCGAATTGGTTCGCGCGTTCGCCCCGATCCTCGCGCACCGTGGCGGCGGTGCCGTCGTCGACGTGCACTCGGTGCTCAGCTGGCTCGCGGCACCCGGCGCCTACAGCCCCTCGAAGGCGGCGTTCTGGGGCGTGACGAACGCTCTGCGGATCGAACTGGCCGGGCAGGGCACACAGGTCCTCGGGGCACACCTCGCGTACACCGACACCCCGATGACCGCGAACCTCGACGTACCCAAGTCGGATCCCGCCGTCATCGTCGGCCGCATCCTCGACGCACTGGAGGCCGGGGAGGACGAAGCGATCGCCGACGAGACGACGGCGGGATTCAGATCGGTTCTCGGACAGGCGACCACCGGACGGATACCGAGCCGAACCTGACGGAGGACGGCGGTCAGCCTCTCAGGACCGGCAGGTCCAGAAGGTCGCGGTGGTAGCGCTCCGTGACATTCGGGTGCGCGCGCAGGCGGGACTTGAGGGCGTTGAGCCCGTAGCGCGCGTGGAGGGTGCCGCCGTGCTGGTCCGAACCGACACCCGCTGCCGCTGCCGCCAGCTCGGGCGGCAGCGGCACCGTCGGCAGCTCCGCGTCGTAGCCGGGGTTGAGGAAGAAGGGCAGCGAAACGCGGTCGGTGCCCGCGGCGGGCGGCAGGACCCGGTGCACGGTGGCACGGAGGTAGCCACCCGTCGCCACCTCGAGCAGTTCGCCGATGTTGACGAGGAAATGTCCGGGGATCGGGTCGACGCCGAGCCACGCCGGTCCGCCGTCCGGGGTGCCGATGTCGACCTGGAACCCGGTGCTCGTCGCCTCCGGGTAGAGCAGGGTGAGCGCGCCGACATCCTTGTGACTGCCGACGCCCTGCCCGGTGACCGAGCCGTCGTGGCCGGGGTAGCGGGCGATCTTCAACAAGGGGTCCGGGTCGGCGAACGCGGCGTCGAAGAAGTCCGCCGGGGCCCCGAGCGAGGAAGCCCAGCCGCGGATCAGCCGCAGACCGGCGTCCTGGGCTTGTGCCATCCACTCCAGCGCCAGGGCGCGTAGTTGGGGGACGCCCTCGGGCCACAGGTTCGGACCGTGGAGGACCTCCCATGGGCGGTCGGGATCGACCTGGTCGACGGCGACGCGTTCGGGACCGATGTCGAGTTGCTCGCGCCAGTCGACGTAACCCTGCGTGCGCTCGCCACCGACGCGCGTGTATCCGCGAAACTGCGGCGAGTGGGAGTTCTCGATCGCGAGCTTCTCCGCCTCGGGTAGGGCGAAGAAGGTGCGCGCGGTCGCGATCAGTTCGTCGGTGAGTCGCTGATCGATCCCGTGACCGGTGAGATGGAAGAACCCGATCTCGTGCGTCACCGTTCGCAGCGCATCGATGTCGACGTCTTCCAGATCGATGATCGGGAGCGACGAGGTGGGACGAGAATGAGCAGCCATCGGCCCAGGTTCCTTTCGCGTGTTACTCGACCTCAGGTTACGCCGCGGGCCCGATCAACCCAGTCGGCCGGACAACCGTTGGAGACGATCCAGACTTGCCCCGTCGAGACCGACGATGCGCACGGACTTCCCGCGCTCCGCGTACTTGTGTTGCACCGTGTCGAGAGTCGCGACGGTCGAGGCGTCCCACACCTCGGCATCGGTGAGGTCGATGACGACCTCGTTCGGGTCGCCGACGTAATCGAAACGGTGCACGAGGTCGTTGCTCGACGCCCAGAACAACTGGCCGGTGACCCGGTACACCCGTTCGTCGTCACCACTCACGGTCACCTCGGCCATGTGCGCGACGCGTCTGGCGAACGCGACCATCGCCGTCAGCACTCCCGCGATGACGCCGACCGCGAGGTTCTCGGTGGCGAGGGTGCCGACCACGGTCACGAGCATGACGAGGGTTTCGCTGCGCGGCATCAGTCGCAGGGTGCGCGGGGCGATGCTGTGCCAGTCGAAGGTGGTCGCGGCGATCACCACCATGACGGCCACCAGCGCCGCCATCGGGATCGCCCCGACGACATCACCGATCGTCACGCACGAGACCAGCAGGAACAGTCCCGCGAGGAACGTCGAGATGCGGGTGCGGGCCCGACCTTCCTTGACGTTGATCATCGTCTGGCCGATCATCGCGCAGCCGCCCATACCGCCGAACAGTGCGCCTGCCATGTTCGCGACACCCTGCCCCCACGCCTCGCGGGTCTTGTCGGAGGGCGTGTCGGTGATGTCGTCGACGAGCTTCGCGGTGAGCAACGACTCGAGCAGGCCGACGAGGGCGAGGCCGAGCGCGAAGGGCGCGATGATCGTCAGCGTCTCCCAGGTCATGGGAACGTCGGGGATCATCCACGTCGGCAGCCCGGACGGCAGCTCCCCCTGGTCGGCCACGTCGGGGACGTCCAGGTGCAAGAGGGTCACGACGCTGGTGAGGACGACGATCGCGATCAGCGGCGCGGGCACCACCGTCGTGAGCCTCGGGATCGCGATCACCATCAGGATCCCGCCCGCGACGAGCGGGTACACCAGCCACGGCACGTCGATCAGGTGTCGCACCTGCGCACTGAAGATGAGGATCGCGAGCGCGTTGACGAATCCGATCATCACCGACCGCGGGATGTAGCGGACGAGGCGCGCGAGTCCCCCTGCGGCAAAAGCGATCTGCAGTGCACCCGCGAGCCACACCGCGGCGATCAGGTAGTCGATGCCATGCGAGGCGACGAGCGGTGCGACGACCAGAGCCGTCGCACCTGCTGCCGCGGACACCATCGCGGGCCTGCCGCCGACGAAGGCGATCGTCATCGCCATGATGCACGACGTGTACAGCGCGACCTTCGGGTCGACGCCCGCGATGACCGCGAACGAGATCACCTCGGGAATCAGCGCGAGCGAGGTGACGAGGCCGGCGAGTACTTCGGTCGTCAGGCGTCGCGGGGATCGGACTGCCGCGCGCACCGAGGTGACGTCGGGGGAACTGGGGCTGGTGTCGAGCACCGAAGGAGTCTAGGGCGTGTCGCCCGACATCTTGATGTCGAGCATTCGGTGAGCGATCGCGAAGGGAAGACCCTTCGCGATCCGCCACGAGAGTCTGCTACCGCACCACGTGAACTCGTGTTCCCACGTCACCACATGCTGGTGCGCAGAGAGATCTCGGTCGCGAGGGCCGCGGGCGCGTCGCGGGGTACCGACTCGACGCCGTCGACCTCGACGACACGGAAGTCGGAATAGCAGCGCCGCCCGCTGGCCTCGGCGTCCGCACGGGCGAGCGCGCCGCCGACCACGATGGTGGCGGGTATCTCCAGCGCCGGGCAGTCGCCTCCGACGACGGCGGGGTGCGGGGTGTCGGCGACGACGAGGCTCTTGAACCGGCCGAACGTACGGGCGGCGGCCTGCCAGGCGAGCTCGGCGCCCTCCCGGTTGCCCGCGAGGTTCACGTACGCGAGGCCGAGACCGTCGAGGAGGGCGAGCAGCCCGGCGACGTCGAGTCCGTCGACGGTGTCGGGGACGACGGTGCGTAGGTCGGAGCCGTGGAGGCGCTCACAAACGGCGTCGAAGACGGTCGCGTCCTCACCCGATCCGGGCAGCAGCACCACGATGTGTGCGCTCTCGGGTCCGTCGACCCGGACGTTGTAGGACACCTGGCCGACCGACACTTCCGTCAACTCCATGCCCGGACGGTACACGGGGCGCCGTCGGGTCCGGGAACGAGAAACGCAAGGGTTGCCAAGCTCACCAACAGGTTCTACGGTTAGTTACATGAGTAATGAACCAGTGAGCCTCGGCGGTCGGTCGCGATGATCGACGACGGCAGGCCGCTGTTCCAGCAGATCGCCGAGCAGATCGAGGGCGCGATCATCGACTGCTCGCTGCCCGAGGAGGCGCAGGTCCCGTCCACGAACGAACTCGCCGCGTTCCACCGGATCAACCCTGCGACCGCAGCCAAGGGCCTGAATCAGCTCGTCACAGAGGGAATCCTCTACAAGAAACGGGGAATTGGAATGTTCGTCACCGCCGGGGCGCGCGAAGCGCTCCGATCCCGGCGCCGCGAGGCGTTCGCCCGCCAGTACGTCGAACCACTCGTCGCGGAAGCCGCCCGTCTCGGCATTCCCCACGACGAGCTCAGGTCCATGCTCGACACCTCGCGAGTCGAGAACAGCGAGGTGGCCCGATGACCAGTGGCCTTGCACGGATCTCGTCCCTGCCGACGCGCGACGCGCATGACGACACCGATGTGGTCGCGTCGATGCGCGGGATCGGCAAACGATACGCAGACCTCGACGCACTCACCGACGTCTCCTTCGACGTCTGCCGCGACAAGATCTACGGCCTGCTCGGCCGCAACGGCGCAGGCAAGACCACGATCATGTCCATCCTCACCGGGCAGGCGATCCAGACCACCGGTGAGGCAACCGTGTTCGGATCCGCTCCCTTCGAGAACGCGGGCGTCCTGCGGTCCGTCTGCTTCGTGAAGGAGAGCCAGACCTACCCGGACGACCTGTGCGTGGGGCATGTCGTCACCGCCGCCGGACACCTGATGGAACGCTGGGACCAGGACTTCGCCGACCAACTCCTCGACGACTTCCAACTGCCGCGTCGCCGCAAGGTCAAGAAGCTCTCCCGCGGCATGCGTTCGGCGCTCGGCGTGACGATCGGGCTGGCGTCACGGGCGCCTCTGACACTGTTCGACGAGCCCTACCTGGGACTGGACGCAGTCGCGCGCCACCTCTTCTACGACCGTCTCCTCGCCGACTACGCGGAACACCCCCGGACCGTCGTGCTGTCCACACACCTCATCGACGAGGTGGCGAACCTGCTCGAGCACGTCCTGGTCGTCGATCGCGGACGAATCGTCGTCGACGCCGACGCCGACGCACTGCGCCAGCGCGCGGTGATCGTCACGGGGCCGACGGCAGCCGTCGACGCGTTCGCTGCGAAAGGCATTGTTCTGCACCGGGAATCACTGGGCTCCCACACCCGCGCGACGGTCCACACCGCCGGCGCCGACGACCTCGACCGGGGCCGCCTCATCGACGCCGGTGGCACCATCGAACCGGCTTCGCTGCAGGAGTTCGTCATCCGCACGACCACCGCCGCACCGACACACTCGGTATCGACCCACACGGAGCCGACGTCATGACCACCGCCACCGCTCCCATCGCACCCGTCCGCAGCGCTCCCCCGTCCCGTGTGGGCGCGGTACTGCGCCTGCACACCGTCGCATGGCCCCTGCTGGTCGCGTGGCCCGTCGGCATCCTCGCCGTCTCGTTCGCGATCTGCTGGACCATCTACTTCCTCGTCCAGAACGAGGAGGGCGAAGGCTTCACCGGCGCGGTGTCGGCCCTCCTCGGATTCGTCGTCGCCTTCTATCTCCAGGCGATGAACCAGAGCTTCCCGTTCGCGCTCGGACTCAGCGTCACCCGCCGCGAGTTCTACCGGGCCACACTCGTCATGGCACTCGCCCAGTCCGCCGTCTTCGCCGTCGCGCTGCAGATCCTGGCCGTCGTCGAATCCGCGACCGGCGGCTGGGGCGTGCACATGCGAATGTTCGGCCTGGCCCGCTACTTCACGGACAGCCTCGCCGTCGAACTCCTGTCACTCTTCGCGATCCTGCTGCTGACGACCGGCATCGCGATGCTCGCAGGTGCGATCTACCAGCGGTGGCGCACCACGGGACTGCTCGCCGCGGGTGTCACCGCGTTCGGAGGACTGGGTGTCTCCGCCATCCTCGTCACGTGGGCGCACTGGTGGCCGGAGATCGGGTCGTGGTTCGTCGACACCCCGAGGATGGTGACCATGGTCGTGTTGCCGCTCGTGCTCGCGGCTGCCGCGCTCGCGGGAACGTGGGGTGGGTTGCGGCGCGCCACACCGTGATCCGAGACGAGCGTCAGCTGATGGCGCTCGTCACGACCGGGAGTCCCTGCGGTGCACCCCGTTCGATCAACGCCATGACCTCGTCGACGGCCACGTGCTGCTCGACGAGGTCGGCCAGCAGGTCGAGTTGGGCATCCCGCTCAGCAGCAACCGAGGTGTCGGGAGAGATGGTGAACTGCCGACCCGTGGCCGCGGCGACCCGGCCGAGAAGCACGCGCCGGTAGGCATCCGACTCGAGAAGTCCGTGCCAGTGCGTGCCGAAGACAGCACCCCGAACGCTGCCTTCGGGTGTGCCGTCGGTGTGGTGCAGGAGCGGAAGGTCGCCGGTGCGGGTCACGCGTCCGTGATGGATCTCGTAGCCGGACACCGCAATCCCCTCGGCCGTCCCCTCGGACCGAGCGAGGACCTTGCCGGCGCCGAACTCGATGTCCATGTCCAGCAGGCCGAGTCCGTCGACGACACCGGAGCCGGACTCGACGTCGTCCACGATGCGGCGACCCAACATCTGGTACCCGCCGCAGATCCCCAGGATGGGACGTCCCGCTTTCGCGCGCGCAGACAGCGCCTCCGCGAGTCCCGACGTCCGCAACCACGCGAGGTCGGACACCGTCGACTTGCTACCCGGAATCACGACCAGGTCGACGTCCGCCAGGCGGGACGGGTCGCTCACCCAGTGCACCGACACGCCCGGCTCACAGGCCAACGCCTCGACGTCCGTCGCGTTGGACACCCGGGGCAACCGAATCGCGGCGACCCGCAACCAGTCCCGGCCCCGCGGCGCCGCGGGCCTGCCGACCGGGGCGTCGACGACCGTCGACAGCGAGTCCTCGGCGTCGATCCACAGACCGTCCGCGAACGGGACGACGCCGAACGTCGGCCGGCCCGTCAGCTCCCGGAGCTGAACCAGGCCCGGTTCGAGCAGCCCGACGTCGCCGCGGAACTTGTTGATCACGAACCCCGCGATCAGCGCCTGGTCCTCGGGTTCGAGGACAGCGACGGTGCCGAACAGGTGCGCGAGCACTCCCCCGCGGTCGATGTCACCGACGACCAGGACCGGAAGGTTCGCGGCACGAGCAAGTCCCATGTTCGCGAGGTCGGTGGCGCGGAGATTGATCTCGGCGGGCGACCCGGCGCCCTCGCAGATCACGACATCGAACTCGGAACGCAGCGAGGCCAGTTCATCGGCGACCACACCGCGCAACCACTGCCGGTGCGTCATGTAGTCGCGGGCACCGACGGAGGTGACGGCCTTGCCGCGGACCACCAGCTGTGAGGTGCGGTCACTGCCCGGCTTGAGCAGCACCGGGTTGAACCGCACGCTCGGTTCGAGCCCGCATGCCCGTGCCTGCAACGCCTGCGCGCGGCCGATCTCGCCGCCGTCGAGGGTGACGACGGAGTTGTTCGACATGTTCTGCGCCTTGAACGGCGCGACCGAGACTCCGCGGCGGGCGAGCAGCCGGCACAGTCCGGCCACCATGACGCTCTTGCCCGCATCGGAGGTGGTTCCTGCGACGAGCAACGCCCCCCGAACCGCGTCCCGCTGCGTCACGGCAGCGTGAGGATTTCCGCCCCCGACTCGGTGACCACGATGGTGTGTTCGAACTGGGCGGTCCACTTGCGGTCCTGCGTGACGACGGTCCAGTTGTCGTCCCAGATCTCGTAGTCGACGGTGCCGAGGTTGATCATCGGCTCGATCGTGAAGACCATGCCGGGCTCGATGATCGTGTCGACGTTCGGCTGGTCGTAGTGCAGGATCACGAGCCCGTTGTGGAAGGTCTCGCCGATGCCGTGGCCGGTGAAGTCCCGAACGACGCCGTACCCGAAGCGGTTCGCGTAGGCCTCGATGACCCGGCCGATGACGTTGAGCTCGCGGCCCGGTTTCACGGCCTTGATGGCGCGCATCGTGGCCTCGCGGGTGCGCTCGACGAGCAGTCGGTTCTCGTCGGAGACGTCACCGGCGAGGAAAGTGGCGTTCGTGTCGCCGTGCACGCCGTCGATGTAGGCGGTGACGTCGATGTTGACGATGTCGCCGTCCTGGATCACGGTCGAGTCCGGGATGCCGTGGCAGATCACCTCGTTGAGCGAGGTGCAGCAGGACTTCGGAAAGTCCTTGTAGCCCAGGGTGGACGGGTAGGCGCCGTTGTCGATCATGTACTCGTGCGCGATCCGGTCGAGTTCGTCGGTCGTGACACCGGGTGCGACGGCCTTGCCCGCGGCTTCGAGTGCCTGCGCGGCGATGCGGCCCGCGAGGCGCATCTTCTCGATGGTCTCGGGGGTCTGCACCCACGGCTCGTTGCCCTCGTTGACGGTGGGCTTCCACGCGTACTCGGGGCGCTCGATCTTCGCCGGCACAGCGAGGGTCGGAGAGACGGTTCCGGGGACGAGGGGTGCGCGCACAGACATGCGGTCCAGGTTACGCGCCACCCCCTCGCTCCACGGACGAGCCCGGTCAGCTCCGCGCCGGCACCAATTCCGTTGCGTGCACGTCGGGCACCCCGGCCGACGGCCGGCGCGATGGGATGAACGAGGCGACAACGGCGGCGGCGAGTGCGACTCCGCAACCGATCAGGAGGCCGGTGCGGAAGCCACTCTCGGTGGGCAGCGTGTACTCGCCGACCTGGACGCTCATCTGTGCGAGCACGGCACCGACGACGGCGGCCGCGATGGAGGTCCCGAGGGACCGCATGAGCGTGTTGAACGCGTTGGCGGCGCCGGTCTCCGACAGCGGGACCGCACCCATGATGAGGGCGGGCATCGCGCCGTAGGCGAATCCGGTGCCCGCGCCGCAGATGGCCGCGACGATCATGAGGCCCCAGGCCGAGCCCATCAACACCATCGCCGAGCCGTACCCGGCGGCAATGATCAGGGCGCCCAGGATCAGCGTCACCTTGGGCCCGCGAGCGGAGGACAGTGCCGCTCCGACGGGTGCGAGCGCCATCATCACCAGGCCGCCGGGGATCATCCAGATGCCCATCATGATCATGGACTGCCCCAGTCCGTAGCCGGTGGACTCGGGCAGCTGCAGCAACTGCGGCAGGATCAGCGACTGGGCGTACATCGCGAATCCGATGACCAGGCCGGCAATGTTGGTGAACAGCACCTGCGGGCGAATGGTCGTCCGCAGGTCGACGAGCGGATCGGTCGTGCGCAGTTCCCACCAGCCCCAGACGATCAGGACCACGACGGCAGCGACGAACAGACCGATGATGGCGCCGCTGGTCCAGCCCCAGGCGGCACCCTTCGAGACGCCGAGCAGCAGGCACACGAGACCGATGGCGATGCCGACCGCGCCGATGGGGTCGAACTTTCCGGCGGCGGGGTCGACCGGTGTCGCGGGGACGAACTTCCAGATCAGCGCAGCGATGACAACACTGAGCGCGGCGGCGCCCCAGAACAGCACACGCCAGTTCGCGTTCTGCACGACGGCCGCGGCGAGCGGAAGCCCGAGGGCTCCGCCGATGCCCATCGACGCGCTCATCATGGCGATCGACGAGTTGAGGCGCTCCGCGGGAACGAGATCGCGCATGGCGCTGATCCCGATCGGGATCAGGCCCATGCCCATGCCCTGCAGTGCGCGGCCTGTGACCATCGGGACGACGGAGGTCGCGAGCGCGCAGGTGACGGAGCCCGCGATGAGGGGCACCGTGCAGATCAGCAGCATGCGGCGCTTGCCGTACAGGTCGCCGAGGCGTCCGGTGATGGGAGTGCACACGGCTCCCGCGACGAGTGTCGCCGTGATGACCCACGTCGCGTTCGATGCGGTCGTGTTCAGGATCACGGGCAGGTCACCGATGAGCGGGACGACCAAGGTTTGCATCAGGGCCGCCACGATGCCGGTGAACGCCAGCACGCCGACCAACGCGTTCGGGTTCACAGCCGAACCACTACTTCTCACGGAAGCTCCTCACATATTTCACCACCGGACCCCCCGGAGCCCGAGCACAGATTGTGCGATGCAACTATTTGTATCATGCAAGCAAGTTGCTGCATGCAATTGATATGTATGATGCATAACACAGGAGTTGCCTGGATCCGGACAATCTCGACGTACCCTCGACGCAGGATTCACGGAAGGGACAAGGGTGGACGCGAACCGAATCGAGTTCGAGACGATGCTTCTCGCACGACACATTGCTCGCCCCCGGCGCGGCGAAGGCAACCTCGAGTCCAGCGCCTACCTCCTGCTCAGCCGCATCAGCATCCAGGGGCCGATGTCCGTCGGCGAGCTCAGCGAGGCGTTCGACCTCGACACCTCGACCATCAGTCGGCAAACCACCGCGATGCTCAATGCCGACCTGGTCAAGCGCATTCCCGACCCCGACGGCGGCATGGCACGCAAGTTCCTCGTCACCGACGAGGGCCGGAAACGTCTCGAACAACAACGAGCAGGCAACGTGCGCGGCCTCGACGTCGTCATCGAGGACTGGGACCCGGCTGACCGTGCCGCCTTCGCGACCTACCTCGAACGGTTCAACAACGACATCGAGCGACGCACGGGCCATCCCTGGCCGCGCCCGGCCGACGCCTCCGCGCCCCGCGCGTAGCGTGGAAGGCAGCGCTCCAGCCTGACGTGCCCGCGGCCGAGGGGAGGCGCACGATGGCAGACGATTCCACCAGACGCGACGCCGACTGGCGTGACGCCGCCCGGCGCGACTCCGCCCGCCGAGACATCGAGAAGAGTTGGGACGACCCACCGGAGATCCGGCGCGCCACCAGGTACACGGTCGTAGTGGTTGCCCTGACCCTGGCGTCTACTGCCCTCCTGGGGCTGTGGGCGTACCTGGGTCGGAGCAACTGCGTCGACTCCCCGACCCCGGTATGCGGGACCGCCGACCGCTATCTGCTCGCGATCGTGCCCGCGGCGATACTCATGCTCGGCGGAGTCGGCGCGTTCGCCGAGACCTACGCGGTGTGGAAGCGCGGCGGCACCTGGCCGGCGTGGCACGGCGCAGGATGGGCACTGTTCACGCTCATGCTGATCTGTGCGGCGCTCGGCGCCGGGGTGCTCGCGACCTGACTCGCGCAGTCACCCCCGCTCGTCGCCGCCGAGCGCGTGCATCGTCCGCAGGAGTCCGGGCATCAACTTCTCGAGCGTGTCCGCGTCCAGGTGGCGGCCGAGCACCTCGTCGAGTTCGCCGATCGCGTCCCGGCCCAACCCGAGCAGGCGCATTCCCTCGTCGGTGACGACGAGTCGCGCGGTACGCCCCCGACCGGAATCGGTGGTCCTCGACACGGCCCCGCACTCTTCGAGCTTCGCCAGCGTCGCCTGCATGCTCTGCGGTGTGACCGATGCGCGACGCGCCAACTCGCTGTAGGAGATTCCCATTCCCGCGTCCCGGGACAGGTGACCCAGTGCGGACAGATGCCGCATCGTGATCCCCTCACTCTTCAGGGTCCGCTCGACGCGTTCGCGCATGCGGCGACCCACGGCCATCACGAGGAACGCCGCGCTCGGCGGTGGGCCCGCATTCGTCATCTTGACAACTCCCGTTCGTCAGTTTCAGACTAACTGAAACTGCGCGAAAGAGGCCCGTTGCCATGAAGATTCGACACTATCTGCACGGCGCACCGTCGGTCACGGCCGCGGAGGCGATCCGCCTGGCCGCCGACGGCGCGCTCATCGTCGACGTGCGCAGGCAGTTCGAGTGGACTCGGAACCACATCCCCGGCTCGATACACATCCCACTCGAGGACCTACCGAGACGCTGCGAGGAACTCCCGGACGACCGCCTGCTGATCACGTTCTGCACCGGCGGCCTTCGTTCCTACGGCGCAGCGAACATGCTCATCGAGTTCGGCTTCGAGGCCAAGAACATGTCGAAGGGTCTCATCGACTGGCGGGCCGCCGGCGGTGCCCTGCAGGGCACCGCGCCCACCACCTGATCGCGTCGACGCCGCGCAGGAAGTCAATCCTGCTTGGGTACCCAGTGGTCGACCGCGAGTTCGTAGCTTTCCTTGACGGCCCCGTAGGCGGCCCGCTCGGCCTCCTCACCTTCGCCCAGCCGCTTGACGGCGGACTCGTGGGCCGTGGCGTAGACCTCTTGCACCTCCTTCGACGATCGACGCAACGTATGCGGGAGCTCGAACCGATCCATTCCGCTCACCCTTCGTCGGTGCTCAACAGTTGGCACCATTGTCCGTCGGCCGGCTCCGAGACAACACCCCCCAGGATTCCCGGCGTGGCGGCGAGCAGGCGCGACACCTCGGTAGCCTGGCAGGCTGGCGGCCACCCCGCCGATGGTCGTCTCGAAGGTGGGTGTCATGCGGATCGGGATCCTCGCCTACGAGGGATGCTTCGCGACCGAGGTGTTCGCGGTCACCGACCTTCTCCGCATCGCCAACCGGGTCGCGCACGAGAACGGAATCGACTCCGCCACCCGGTTCCAGGTGTCGGTGATCGCGGCATCGCCCACGCCGGTCGTCGCCGCCGGTGGATTCACGATCGGGGCCCACCGCTGGCATCACAGGTTCGATCTGATCGTCGTGCCGGGATTCGACGTGTCCCCCACCGACGACCTGAGCGCCCGACTCGCCGACCGGAGCCGTGAGGTCGCCTTCCTCCGAGAGGCGGCGAGCCGCCGAATCCGCATCGCGTCGGTGTGCGTCGGAGCGTTCCTGCTGGGCGAGGCCGGACTGCTGGACGGACGACGTTCCACGACATCGTGGCTGTTCGCATCGCAACTCACCCGGCGGTACCCGCGATCCACCGTCTGCGCGGAGTCGCTGATCGTCAGCGACGGGCTCGTCACCACGAGCGCGGCGTTCAGCGCGTCGCTCGATCTCACCACCGCGATCGTCCGCGACCATCTCGGTGCCGGGGTCGCCCGGGCGACCGCCCGCGTCACGCTCGTGTCCGAGAACCGGAGGAGTCAGGCACCCTACGTCGTCGAGTCGATGGTGCAGACGACGTCCGGTCCGTTCGCGACCGCAGTCCAGCGGTGGCTGGTCGATCACCTCGCGGAGCCCTACAGCCTGCCCCGACTGGCCGACGCGCTGCACGTCAGTACCCGGACCCTGCTGCGCCGGTACGGAGAGGAGGACGGTCGGCCTCCCTTGGCCTTCCTGCAGGAGGCGCGGATCGCCACCGCCAAAAGGCTTCTCGCCGACACGGACGTTCCGATCGGCGACATTCCGCGTCGCGTCGGATACCAGGACACCGGCACCCTCCGGCGAATGTTCGTGGAGCGGGTCGGAATCGGCCCCGCTGACTATCGCCGACGGTTTCGCAGTCGCTGACCGCGCCGGCTGGGCCGTCCTCTGGCGGGATCTACCCGGAAGGTGGCGATCACGCCCCTCCTCGCCCGGCCCACCGGCCGCGAGACTCGACCTGTTCAGTGACGCGACGACGAACAGGAACGCACCGATGACCCTTCACGACACGAGCGTGGACGATCCGCTCGACGACTTCGACACCCGTGACTTCACGTTCGGGTCGGCCACGAAGGTCGTACTCGTCTCGGGGGACGGCCCGGCTGTCGTCGTCATGCCGGAGATGCCCGGAATCAGCCCGCACGTCGCCCGGTTCGCGCGGTGGGTCCGCGACGCCGGCTTCACGGTGTACCTGCCGTCGTTGTTCGGCCGTGACGGCGCGGTGCCCACAACCGAGGACGGCAGCGCCGTCATGCAACGGGCATGCGTGAGCGCCGAGTTCCGGGCATTCGGCGCGAACCGCACCAGCCCCGTGACCCGGTGGCTGCGGGCACTGGCCGCCGCCGCCCACGAGGAGTGCGGGGGCCCGGGCATCGGCGCCGTCGGAATGTGCTTCACGGGCAACTTCGCGCTGACGATGACTCTGGAGGACTCCGTGCTCGCACCCGTCCTCTGCCAGCCGTCGCTGCCGCTCGACGACCCGGCAGGACTGGAGATCGCCCCGGACGATCTCCGCGCGGTCCGCGACCGGCTCGACCGGGACGACCTGACCGTGCGGGCATACCGGTTCGCCGGCGACAAGTGGTGCCGGGCCGAACGTTTCGCCGCCTATTCTGCGGCGCTGGGCGATCGGTTCGTGAGCACCGTGCTTCCGGACAGCGCCGCCGACTCGACACCACCACCATTCTTCGCGGACGTCGTTGCGAGCCCGCACAGCGTCGTCACCGCGCACCTGATCGATGCGGCAGGCGAGCCGACACTCGCGGCCCGCGACGAGATCCTCGCGTTCCTCACCGAGCGACTCGTCCGCACGCGATGACGAAGTCCGGTGGCCGGACAGCCGGCCACCGGACTCGCGATCGGTTGCGTCAGCCCTTGCGAAGGATGTAGCGCTGCACCTTGCCGCTGGGGGTCTTCGGCAGCGACGGCACGAAGTGCACGGTCCGCGGGTAAGCGTGCGCCGCGAACTTCTTCTTCACCAGCGTCTGCAGTTCGACCTCGAGTTCGTCGGTGCCGTCGACTCCGTCGCGGAGCACGACGAATGCCTCGAGCACCTCGCCGCGCAGCTGGTCGGGCATGCCGACGACGGCTGCCTCGATGACGTCCTCGTGCATCACCAGCACCGATTCGACATCGAACGGGCCGATCCGGTAACCGGCCATGATGATGACGTCGTCGTCGCGGGAGCTGAAGAAGAAGTGCCCGTCCTCGTCGGTGCTGCCCGCGTCGCCGGTGACGTACCACCGGCCGTCCTCGGTGAACCGTTGCTTCGTCTTCTCCGGGGCGTCGACGTAGCCGGCAAACCACATCAGCGGAGAGTTGTGCGTGTCGATCGCGACCCGGCCCGCGGTGCGCGGCGGTGCGACCTCGTCGGAGTCGTCGAGCAGGACGGCGCACGACCAGCCCGGAAGTGCACGACCCATCGACCCGGCGGGCACATCCTCACGAAGCCCGTCGGCCCACGCGTTGACGATGAACATGCCGTGTTCGGTCTGCCCGTAGTGGTCCCGGACCTCGCACCCCAGTGTGGTCTGTGACCACGCCACGACGTCGGGCGTCAGCGGCTCACCGGCCGACGACGCGCGGCGCAGGGACAGCCCGGCGGGCACGGGACCGGTGTCGGCGCGCAGGCTCCGGTACACGGTCGGTGCGGCCGCGAAGTTGGTGACGCCGAACGTCTCGATCACCTTCCACGTCAGCTCGGCGGAGAACCCGGCGTGCAGGAGCAGGCTGCGGATCCCCGCGGCGAGCGGTCCGAGGAGCGCGTAGTACAGCCCGTACGCCCAGCCCGGGTCGGCCGCGTTCCAGAACACGTCGTCGGAGCGGACGTCGAGACCGAACTCCACGTAGCCGTGGAACGAGGCGAGTGCCCGCACCGGTACGGGGACGCCCTTCGGGGTACCCGTCGTGCCGGACGTGAACAGCTGCACCAGCGGGCCGTTCGCGCCGACCGCGACCGCGGCGCCCTTAGGGTCGTCGGCAGCATGGGAGGCGAGGAGGTCCGACAACCGCAACTGCGTGTCGGACGCCGGCTCGCCGGCCGCGACGATCACCGTCCACGGCGCGTCGGCGGGGATGTCCTCCCCCGGAGCGAGCTTGTCGAGCTGGTTGCGGTCGGCGACCACGACCTTCGCGCCCGACGACGTCAGCCGGAACGCGATCGCGGGCGGCGCGAACGCCGTGAACAGCGGCACGTGCACGGCTCCGCGACGCCAGATGCCCAGCAGAGCCACGACCAGTTCCGACGACTTGCCCATGAGGGTGGCGACACAGTCACCCGGCTCGACACCCAGATCGGCGAGCGCGGCCGCGAACTTCGTCGACTCGGCACGGAGCTCACCGTAGGTGAGGTCGTGGGAGGTCAGATCGGCCTCGACGACGGTGAACGCGACGGCATCGGCAGGGTGCCGGTCGCACAGCAACTCGGCCGCACACGCGTCGGCGGTGTCGTACCGACCGAGCAGTTCTCGAACTCGCTGGGCACTGTCGTCGACCATGGAGGTTCCTTCCCACATCACACCGGCATGACACCGGACACTTCACTGGACTTATGATCTAACTCACAAGACCTGCCCACCACCCCCGGAAAGGGGTAGCCGCACCGATGCCGATTCCGACGAGTCCCCGAGCGGCGTTGCTCCGCCCCCGCGACGGCGACGCACTCAGAGCCGAGCTCCGCCACACCGCGAGCCTCACCGACGTACCGGTGCTGTTCGGCGGCGAGGTACACGGCGGCAACCTGCTGCTCAGCGAGTTCCTGGGAACGCGAACGAACGGCCTCAAGGGCCTCACGGTGCCTGCCGCGTCGGGGCTGGGCGGGCGGGTATCGCACCAGCGCAGGCCCGCCTCGGTACCCGACTACCGCACCGCGTTGAACATCACCCACCACTTCGACGCGCCGGTGATCGGCGAGGGACTGCGTTCGGTGATCGCCGTTCCGGTTGTGGTCGACGGCATCTCCCGCGCGGTCCTCTACGCGGCCATCCGCGAAGCAACCCCGATCGGCGATCGAACCGCGGAGCTCCTGACGCTTTCCGGTCGTCGACTCGCCGCGGAGATCGCCATCCGCGACGAGGTGGACCGGCGACTACGGATGCTCGACACCCGCGACACCGCTGCCGGAACGGGCGACGCCGCCGTGTCGGAAGGTATCCGTGACGCACACGCCGAACTTCGGAGGCTCGCGCAGGAGGTACCCGACAACGCACTGCGCGGCAGGCTGCGGGCGGTGGCGGAGAAGCTGGCCGGGCTACTGTCCGAGGAGCCCGAATCGACGGCCGTCGCGCTGTCACCGCGGGAACTCGACGTCCTCGCCCACATTGCGCTGGGGTGCACGAACAACGAAGTGGCACATCGTCTCTCGCTCGGTCCGGAAACGGTGAAGAGCTACCTGCGCAGTGCAATGGGAAAGCTCGACGCGCATTCTCGCCACGAGGCGGTTGTGAGCGCACGGCGGCTCGGTTTGCTTCCATAGATCCATCGGGTTCTGCCACGAGGAGGGATCATGAGCACATCGCCTGGTACCGGCGGGGCGCACAGATCCAATCCTCCCGAGGAACCGACGCTCAAACGCGTGATGGGACCATGGCTCCTGCTGCTGTTCATCATCGGCGACATCCTCGGCACCGGCATCTACGCCCTTACCGGTCAGGTCGCGAACGACGTCGGCGGCGTCGTGTGGCTGCCGTTCCTGGTGGCGTTCACGGTCGCGCTCATCACGGCGTTCAGCTACCTCGAACTCGTCACGAAGTATCCGCAGGCGGCGGGTGCCGCGCTGTACACGCACAAGGCGTTCGGGATCCAGTTCCTCACGTTCATGGTCACGTTCGCGGTGATGTGCTCGGGCATCACCTCGGCGGCGACCGCGTCCCGTGCCTTCGCCGCGAACTTCGCCGAAGCATTCGAGATCGACCTGCAGGCCGGGATCGGCATCACACTGCTCGGGATCGCGTTCATGCTGATCGTTGCGGCCGTCAACTTCCGCGGCGTCGGCGAGTCCGTGAAGATCAACGTCGTCCTGACCTGCATCGAACTGTCCGGCCTGCTGATCATCATCTTCATCGGCATGTGGGCGCTCGGCATCGGCGAGGGTGACTTCTCCCGCGCGACGACCTTCGACACCGGCGACCGCAGCGCCCTCGGCGGGGTCATCGCCGCGACGACCCTCGCGTTCTACGCGATGGTCGGGTTCGAGGACTCCGTGAACATGGCCGAGGAGGCCAAGGACCCGAGCCGCATCTTCCCGAAGGTGTTGCTCACCGGACTCCTGTTCACCGGCCTGATCTACGTCCTGGTGTCGGTGACGGCGATCGCGCTGGTGCCCGCCGACGAGCTCGGCGAAGGCGACACCCCACTGCTCAAGGTCGTGCAGGCGGGCGCCCCAGGCTTCCCGATCGGGATCTTCGCGTTCATCACGATGTTCGCGGTCGCGAACACCGCACTGATCAACATGCTGATGGCGAGCCGTCTGCTGTACGGCATGAGCCGCCAGCACGTCCTGCCGCCGCAACTGGGTCGCGTGCACCGGTCCCGTCGGACCCCGTACATCGCGATCGGGTTCACCACATTCCTCGCCCTCGGCCTCATCACGTTCGTCGGCGAGGTCCCGCAGCTCGGCGGCACCACCGCCCTGC
Organism: Rhodococcus sp. RD6.2; assembly: GCF_001040705.1. GTDB lineage: Bacteria > Actinomycetota > Actinomycetes > Mycobacteriales > Mycobacteriaceae > Rhodococcus_G. The sequence continues at coordinate 214,255 of NZ_CVQP01000011.1, read as the reverse complement.
TGTTGCTGTGCGTGTTCACGATCGTCAACGTCGCCGTGCTCGTCCTGCGCAAAGATCCGGTCGAGCACAAGCACTTCCGGGCACCGACCGCGCTCCCGGTGGTCGGCGCTGTCGCGTGCGGATTTCTCGCGACGCCGTTCACCGACCGCAACCCGGACCAGTACGCGATCGCAGGCGTACTGCTGGCCATCGGCGTTGTGCTGTGGGGTGTCAACCACCTGGTCAACACCAAGCTCGGAGTGAAGGGCGAGATCCATCCGGAGTTCCTGACGGATGACGATCCGTCGACCCACCACGGCCCCTCCAACTAATTTCTAGAACGCGTTCCACCTGATCTGGCATACTCCGCGGCATGCTTGCCGACCCCGCCGACCTGCTCGCGCTCGCACACGCCTCCCCCGCCGCGGTCGCCGCACACGACCGGGACGCCTGGCTCGGGCTGTTCGCCAGACACCACGTCGTCGAGGATCCCGTCGGCGGGCGCCCCGTCGTCGGTGGCCTCTACGACACACGCAGCCATCGGCGCGGCGGCAACTCGCTCGGCCGGTTCTACGACACCTTCATCGCGCCCAACGACATTCGCTTCCACATCGAACGAGATGACATCGTCGACGGGCTCACCGTCGTCCGCGACGTCACCATCGAGACCCGACTCGGGGGCGGGGTCGTCGCCCGCGCGCCCATGCACCTGCTGTACGAGACCACCCTCGACGACGGCGAACCCCGTATCCGCCGGATCGCAGCGCACTGGGAGGTCGCGCCGATGTTCGCGCAGGTCGCGGGCCTCGACCCGGCGAAGCTCAAGGTCGGCATGTCGATGGCGGCACGGATGCTGCGCAACCAGGGCCTCGGCGGGTCGATCGCGTTCGGCGCGGCCGTCCGCAGCGTGGGCGAGCGCGGCAAGCAGGCCGTCGCGCAACTCGTCGCGGCAGCGGCGGCGGGTGACCCCGCCGCACGGCGACTGCTCGGCGGCCGCGACGTCACCGACCTGACCAAGGTGATCGCCGCGGGCGACGCCGTCACCGCGTCGTGCACCGCCGACGGCGCGCCCGCGCTGCTGTGCTGCTACCTCGATCGCAAGACCTACGAAGTGGCCAGGGCCGTGGTGTACGCACCCGTCGGCGCGGCCTGAAAGGTCAACGCCTCCAGAAGAAGTGGTGGACGACGCCGCTCGGACTGGGAATCCGCTCGAGGTGGAACCGGTCGGTGAGCTCGTCAGGGCTCGTCCACAGCCGCTCGCCGCGCCCGAGTACGACGGACGGGACGACGGCCACGTGCATCTGGTCGACGAGGTCGGCGTCGAGGAACGCGCGCACCGTCTGCACGCCGCCGCCGATCCGGACGTCCTTGCCGTCGGCGGCGGCGAACGCCTGCGCCAGCGCCTCCTCCGGTGACGCGTCGAGGAAGTGGAACGTCGTCTCACCCAGCGTGAACGAGGGACGGGGGTGGTGCGTCAGGACGAACACGGGGGTGTGGAACGGCGGCTCGTCGCCCCACCAGCCCTGCCAGTCGAGGTTCTCCCACGGTCCGCGCTGCGGACCGAACTTGTTGCGCCCCATGATCTCGGCGCCGATGTTGTTCGCGTAGTCGCGGGTGATGTAGTCGTCGAGACCGTACGTCCCGCCCGGCTCGGTGCGGTTCGGCCAGTGTGCGGTCGCCCCGGCCCACGACGCGAACGCCGCCGGGTCGGCGTGCCCGAACGGGCGTTCCTCGGTCTGACCCTCCCCAGCTCCGAACCCGTCGCTGGACAGGAAGAAGTTCTGCACGCGTACCAGCTGCGTCATGGCGAAGCCCTTTCGTCGTTCGGGTCGGAGGCCTGAGTGTCAGTACCCCTCGGGAAGTGCCGCGAACATGTCGGTGGTCACGGCCACGGCGTTGTCGGAACTGCCGCCACGCACGACGAGCGTCGCGAATGCGATGTCGCCGCGGTAGCCGACGAACCAGGCGTGCGAGCCGCCGTCGACCTCGGCCTCTCCTGTCTTGCCGTACACCTCACCCTGGCCGGCGATCCGCAGGGCGGTGCCGGACGTGATCACCTCGCGCATCATCCCGCGCAGGCCGTCGACCATGGCGGGCGTGATCGCCGTCCGGTCTCCGGTGACGGTGGTCTCGTCGCCGACGATCAGGTGCGGAGTCGGCGTCGACCCGTTCGCCACCGTCGCCGCCGCCAACGCCATCCCGAACGGGCTGACCACCACCTTGCCCTGCCCGAACCCGTCCTCGGTGCGCTGAACCAGATCCTCGGCCGGCGGCACGGACCCCGAGTCGGTCGGCAGACCGGGCACCTCGTAATCCGGGCCGATTCCGAACTGCGCGGCCGCGACGGTCAGCGCGTCGGGTTCCATCTCGCTGGCGAGCTTCGCGAACGACGTGTTGCAGGACCGGGCGAACGCCGTGGTCATCGACACCGTCCCCAACGCGAATTCGTTGTAGTTCGGTACGGACCGCTCACCGATGACGATCCGGCCGGGGCACGGGACCATCGTGTCCGGGTCCGCGAGGCCGCTGTCGATGGCAGCGCCCGCCGTGATGATCTTGAACGTCGACCCGGGCGGGTACAGGCCCGTCGACGCGACCGGTCCGTCTCGGTCGGCGGCCTTGTTCTGCGCGACCGCGAGGATCGCGCCGGTCGACGGCTGGATCACCACCGTCATCGCCTGATCCGTGCGCGCGTTCACCGCGTTCTGCGCCGCGACCTGGATGTTCCTGTCGAGTGTCACCGAGAACGACGGCGCAGGTTGCGGTTTCGCCTCCGTCAGGACGTCGGTGTCGACGCCGTTCTGATTGACGGTGACCACGCTCCAGCCCGCGGTTCCGTCGACCTCGTCGATGACGCGCTTCTTGACCTGACCGATCAGGTCCGGCGCGAAGTCGCGGTCGGTGGACACCAGGTCGGCTTCCTCCTCGACGGTGACACCGGGCAGTTCGGCGAGCGACGCCGCAACGGACTCGTAGTCGTCCTGCCGCAGGCTCGCCACCTGGTACGCGCCGTTGACACTCGACGCCGACTCCGCGATCGACTGCGCCGTGAGCGACGGCGCGAACGGCGCGAGAATCCGGGCGAGCGACGCGGACACCGCACCCAGGTTCCCCGCGTTTCGGGCGTCGAGTGCGATCCGCTCGATGCTGCCGGGCACCAGCACGTCGGTACCGGAGCGCTCGTTGACCCTCGCCCGCGGCGCAGGCACCGAACGCAACGACATGGTCTGGGTGTCACCGAGTTTCGGATGCAGGTCCGTCGAGTTCCAGCGCACCGCCCACTCGCCGTCGCGGCGCCCCATCTGCAGGTCCCCGGTGTAGGTCCACACGCGGTCCTTCGGCAGGTGCCACTCGTAGGTGTACTGGACGGTGGCGGTGTCTCCCGTGACTCGCGCCGACCCCACGGTTGCCGTCATCGACTCGGCCTGCAGGTTCTCCCACGCCGACTCGAGTGCGGTCCGAGCGACGTCGGGCCGGTCCGTCAGCGCCGCCGCCGAGGCGGTGTCCTGGTCCGCGAGCAGCGACACGAAGTGCTCCGCCGCGGGTTCCGGTCCGTCGGGCTTGGGCGTGCAGGCGGCGAGCGTCACCGCGAGCGCGCTCGACACGACGAGCGTCAGCGACGTTCGGACACGATGGGCGAGACGCGATTTCATCGCTGCCCATAGTAGGGGCGCTCGGCCGGGATTCCACCGACCGACGGGCCCGAACTCAGTCCAGCAGGATCGTCGAGAACGTGGCGACCTGGGTGAAGCCGACGCGCTCGTAGGCGCGGCGCGCGGCGTGGTTGAAGCTGTTGACGTAGAGGCTCGCCGTGCGTCCGGCGTCCATGACGGCCACCGCGACCGCGGCGGTACCGGTAGCGCCGAGCCCGCCACCACGATGGTCCGGGTGCACCCAGACCCCCTGGATCTGCCCGACCTGACGCGACGCCGACCCGATCTCCGCCTTGAAGACGACCTCACCGTCCTCGAACCGCGCGAACGCGCGGCCCGACGCGATCAGCCCGGCAACGCGCCGCCGATACCCGCGCCCACCGTCACCGGAACGCGGGTCGATGCCGACCTCCTCGATGAACATCTCGACGGCGGCGACGAGGTACCTGTCGAGTTCGTCCATCCGGACGAGCCGGACCAGAGGATCCGGTTCGACCAGCGGCCGCGCCGACAGTGCGAGAAGGGGCTGGTCGTCGCGGACCTCGCGAGCCGGACCCCAGTCCGACTCCAGCATCTCCCACAGCGGCAGCGTCAACTCCGCGCGCCCGACGAGCGATGAACACATCCGCGGAAATCGGGTCGCTCGATCCGCGAACGCCCGCAGATCCCCCAGGCCGCCCCGCAGGGGAACCAGGTTCGCACCCGAGAAGCACAGTGACTCCGCGGGTCCGCCACGACTCCAGAGCTCCCCGTTGATCGACCGCGGCTCGACACCCAGATCCTGGACGCGTGCGGCGACCATGCACGTGGCAATCGGGTCGGCGTCGAGTACCCGCAGCACATCGGCACGGTCCCGCGCGCCGAGTTGCCTGGCACCGAGCAATTTGAGCACCCAGTCACCCCCGGGTCTCGTCGAACCAACGGACAGAGAATCCACCGCGCGCGATGTGTGACCGATCACAGCGGTGGGCTTGCCGACAGGATACGGGTCGCGATCAGCTCACGGTCACGACAGGTGATCCCGAGTCGGAATCGTTGCCCATCTCCTCGGCGATACGCATCGCCTCCTCGATCAGCGTCTCGACGATCTGCGCCTCGGGGACGGTCTTGATGACCTGTCCCTTCACGAAGATCTGGCCCTTGCCGTTGCCCGATGCGACACCGAGGTCCGCTTCCCGTGCCTCACCGGGGCCGTTGACGACGCATCCCATCACCGCGACGCGCAGCGGCACCTCCATGCCCTCGAGCCCCGCGCTGACCTCGTTGGCGAGGGTGTAGACGTCCACCTGGGCGCGTCCGCACGACGGGCACGACACGATCTCCAGCTTGCGGGGACGCAGGTTCAGCGACTGCAGGATCTGCGTGCCGACCTTGATCTCCTCGGCAGGAGGCGCGGACAGGGACACACGGATGGTGTCGCCGATGCCCTCCGAGAGCAGCGCACCGAACGCGACCGCCGACTTGATCGTCCCCTGGAACGCAGGTCCCGCCTCCGTCACGCCGAGGTGCAGTGGGTAGTCGCACTGCGCCGCGAGCTGCCGGTAGGCCTCGACCATGACGACCGGATCGTTGTGCTTGACGGAAATCTTGATGTCGCCGAAGCCGTGTTCCTCGAACAGGCCCGCCTCCCACAGCGCCGACTCGACCAGTGCCTCCGGGGTGGCCTTGCCGTACTTCTGCATCAGACGCGGATCGAGGGAACCGGCGTTGACGCCGATCCGGATCGGGATACCGGCGTCACCGGCCGCCTTCGCGACCTCCTTGACGCGACCGTCGAACTCCTTGATGTTGCCGGGGTTGACGCGCACCGCCGCGCAACCGGCGTCGATCGCGGCGAAGATGTAGCGCGGCTGGAAGTGGATGTCCGCGATCACCGGGATCTGGCTCTTCCTCGCGATCGTCGCGAGCGCGTCGGCGTCCTCCTGCCGAGGGCAGGCGACGCGGACGATGTCGCAACCCGACGCCGTGAGCTCGGCGATCTGCTGCAAGGTGGCGTTGACGTCGTGCGTCTTGGTGGTGCACATCGACTGCACCGACACCGGATGATCGCTGCCGACTCCGACTCCCCCGACCATCAACTGACGGGTCTTGCGACGCGGCGCGAGGACGGCGGGAACATCGGGCATGCCCAAACCGACGGGGCTGGTCACGGTCTGCCTTCTTTCGTTATTCGGTACCAGGAAAGTCTAGGACCTCTGGTCTAGAAGATCTTGATCGGATTGATGATGTCGGCGGTGAGGGTGAGCAGCATGAAGGCGCCGCCGATCACGATCACCACATAGGTCAGCGGCATCAGCTTCATGTAGTCGACCGGACCGCCCGCAGGCTGGCCCCGCCGGATGCGCAGGGAGTTGCGGATCTTCTCGTAGATGGTGACGGCCATGTGGCCGCCGTCCAGGGGCAGCAACGGCAGCAGATTGAAGATGCCGAGGAAGAAGTTCAGGCTGATGAGCAGGAGAATGAACATCTCCCACAGTCCCTGCTCGGCGGCCTGACCGCCGATCACCGACGCGCCCACGACACTGATCGGGGTGTCCTGGGCACGCTCACCACCCGTGACCGCGGTCCACAGGTCGCCCACCTTGCTCGGCAGCTGCGCGAGACCCTTGACGGACTCGACCATCAGGTCGCCGGTGAACGCCACCGACGCGGGGACCGCCGACAGCACGTTGTACTGCGTCGGGGCGTAGTAGTCGGGGACGACGCCGATCGCGCCGACCGTCGCGGTCGTCACGGTGCCGTCGGCGTTCTTGATCAGGCGCTGCACTTCCTGCGGGACGACCGTCACGGTCAACGTCTCCCCGCCGCGTTCGAGTGTGTAGTCGACGGGGCCGTCGTGGGTGCGGGTCTGCGTCTGGAACTCGGTCCAGGTCTCGACCGGGACACCGCCGACCGCGGTAACCAGATCACCTTCGCGCAGGCCACCGGCTTCGGCCGGCCCGACCCCGTCGCATTCCGCGAGCGTTCCGTCCGACTGCTGGTCGGACACGCAACTCATCGGGCCCAGCTGGGTTTCCGGCGGCTGGTTCAGGTTGGGCAGCCCCCACCCGACGGCGAGTACGACGACCAACACCAGGCCGAGGACGAAGTTCATCGCGATGCCGCCGGACATGACGACGAGCCGCTTCCACGTCTTCTGCTTGTACATCGCGCGATCGACCTCGTCGGGCGCGAGCTCGTCGTGCATCGTCATGCCCGCGATATCGCAGAAGCCACCCGCGGGGATCGCCTTGAGTCCGTACTCGGTCTCACCGCGCTGGAACGAGAAGATCTTCGGGCCGAAGCCGATGTAGTAGCGGCGGACCTTCATGCCGAGCGCGCGTGCCGTCCACATGTGGCCGGCCTCGTGCAGCGCGATAGAGATGGTGATGCCGAGGGCGAACAGCACGATTCCGAGGATCAACATGCGGTTCTAGCCCCTTCGCTCGACGAGCTCGTGTGCTCGCGCCCGCGCCCAGCCGTCCGCGGCGAGCACATCGTCCACGGTAGCCGGTGCCGCGGACCACTGCCCGCCACCTGCGAGAACCTTCTCGACCGTCCGCACGATCGACGGGAACGACGCGACCCCGTCGAGGAAGTACTGGGCAGCTACCTCGTTCGCGGCGTTGTACACGGCGGTCATGCAACCGCCCGCCTTGCCGGCCTCGCGAGCCAGGTCGACGGCCGGGAACACCGCGTTGTCTAGGGGCTCGAACGTCCAGGTCGACGCCGTGGCGAAGTCGCACGCCGCGGCGGCTCCGGGTACCCGGTCCGGCCAGCCCAGGGCGAGGGCGATCGGCAGCCTCATGTCCGGCGGGCTGGCCTGCGCGAGGGTGGAGCCGTCGGTGAAAGTGACCATCGAATGCACGATCGACTGCGGATGCACCGTCACGTCGATGCGGTCGTAGTCGACGCCGAACAGCAGATGCGTCTCGATCAGTTCCAGCCCCTTGTTCACCAGCGACGCCGAATTCAGGGTGTTCATCGGGCCCATCGACCAGGTCGGATGCGCACCCGCCTGCTCCGGTGTCACGGCCTCGAGTGCGGCCGACGTCCAGCCGCGGAACGGCCCGCCCGACGCGGTGAGCACAAGCCGGTCGACCTCGTCGGCGCGTCCGCCGCGCAGGCACTGCGCGAGCGCCGAGTGCTCGGAATCGACGGGCACGATCTGGCCGGGCGCCGCGGCGGCGGTGACGAGCGGGCCGCCCGCGACGAGGGACTCCTTGTTCGCCAGTGCCAGACGGGCGCCCGATTCGAGCGCCGCGAGCGTGGGTTCGAGGCCGAGCGAGCCGACCAGCGCGTTGAGGACGACGTCGGCCTCGGTGGTGCGCACGAGTTCGGTGACGGCACCGGGTCCGGACAGGACCCCGGGCAGGTCGAGCCGCGCCGCGGCCGCAGGGTCGGCGACCGCGACCCGGGACACTCCCGTCGCCCGGATCTGCTCGGCCAGCAGGTCGATGTTGCCGCCACCGGCGGCCAACCCGACGACGGTGAACTTGTCCGGATTCGCCGCGACGACATCGAGAGCCTGGGTGCCGATCGAGCCGGTGCTGCCCAGCAGCAGCACGCGCGTAGGTTCTGTCACCCGTCCATTGTTCCCGATCCGACCTGAGAGCAACCTGACAGGCCGACCCCCGCGCACTCGTTCGTGCGAAACGGCACTCAGCTGTCTCCGGCGAGCCGCGCCACCTCGGACTCGTAATGCCCCTTCAGCGCCAGGTAGTCGTCGAATCGTGGACGCGGCTCACCCGACTGCGCGGTCACCAGCAGATCGAGGTAGTACTCCCAGCCCGGGCCGGTGTCGACGGCGAGCGCCGCGGCCGCCGCGTCGAGGTGCTGGATGAGGCGCACCCGAGACCCGTCACCGTCGGACGCCACCTGAACCTCCATCAGCCACGACCCGAAATCGTCCGTCGAGGACACCACGTACCGGCTCGGTGCCTCGCACACCTCGATGGTCATGTCCATCCACGGCTCCCCCTCCTCGAAGACCATCTGCACGCGAATCGCGTTGCCGGCGGCCCCCGTTCCCGTCCACGGACCGAACCAGGCTGCGGTGCGGTCGGATTCGGTGACGGCGGCCCACATCTGCTCGGCCGACACGGAAAACAGGCGGTCGATGACGAGGTCCGCGCCGCTCGCAGTGCGCACGACCCGTCCGGTCGGTGTGACGGTCATGAGAAACGCCCTCCCACATGTCCACCCCGCTCGCTACGACGTCGGGTCGTATGCCACGATATGCGAGCAATATGCACACCCGCACGAGCAGGAGGATCGGCCGTGGCCGCCAGCGAGCCCATCGTCACCAGCAAAGTCGACACCGCCGAGGTGCCCTCTGCGGAATGGGGCTGGAGCGGTGAGGCGCCCCGACTGTTCCGCTTCCTGGGCTGGTTCTTCGCGCTGTTCCTGCTCGTCTACACGATCGGCAACCACGAGGGCAAGGTCGAGGACCTGTGGCTCGTCGGCATCTCCTTCTTCATGATCTTCATGCTGGTTCGCGACATCATTCGTCGCCGCAAGCCGCGGTAACCACGCACTCACGACAACGGCCGCGCCGCTCCCCTTCGGGAACCGCGCGGCCGTTGTCGTTTCTTCCGGCTGTCGTCTCTTCCGGCTCAGTTCTCCGCAGCCAGCTGCCCGCAGGCCGCGGCTATCTCCTGCCCGCGGGTGTCACGGACCGTGCACGAGACGCCCTGCGCGATGACGCGTCGCACGAACTCCCGCTCCACGTCCTTCGGCGCCGCATCCCACTCACTGCCCGGGGTCGGGTTCAGCGGAATCAGGTTGACGTGCACCAGGGAGCCGAGCGCCTTGTGCAGCTTCTTGCCGAGCATGTCGGCCCGCCACGGCTGGTCGTTGACGTCCTTGATGAGCGCGTACTCGATCGAGACGCGTCGACCGGTCTTGTCCGCGTAGTAGCGGGCCGCGTCGAGCACCTCCTTGACCGACCACCTGTTGTTCACGGGAACCAGGGTGTCGCGCAGTTCGTCGTCGGGCGTGTGCAGCGACACCGCCAGAGTCACGGACAGCCCCTCGTCGGCCAGCTTGCGGATCGCGGGGGCCAACCCGACCGTCGACACGGTCACGGAACGCTGCGACAGGCCGAGGCCCTCGGGAGCCGGTGAGGTGATGCGGCGGACCGCGGCGACGACCCTCTTGTAGTTCGCGAGCGGCTCACCCATCCCCATGAACACGACATTCGACAGGCGGCCCTCACCGCCCGCGACATCGCCGTCACGCATGGCGGCAGCAGCCGAGCGGACCTGGTCGACGATCTCCGCGGTCGACAGGTTCCGGGTGAGCCCGGCCTGACCTGTCGCGCAGAACGGGCACGCCATCCCGCAGCCGGCCTGGCTGGAGATGCACAGCGTCGCCCGATCCGGGTACCGCATCAGCACCGACTCGAGGAGCGTCCCGTCGTTCGCCTTCCAGAGGGTCTTGCGCGTGGTGCCGTCGTCACACGCGACGTGCTTGACCGGCGTGAGCAGCGTCGGGAACAGCGCCTCGCCGACCTTCTCGCGCATCGACGCGGGCAGGTCGGTCATCTTGTCCACGTCGGCCTCGAGGCGACCGTAGTACTGGCGAGCCAGCTGGTCGGCCCGGAAGCCGGGCAGGCCGAGTTCCTTCACCGCGGCCTTGCGGCCCTCCGAATCGAGGTCGGCGAGGTGCGTCGGGGGCATGCCACGACGCGGAGCGTTGAACACGAGGGGTACGGGAACGGCCATAGTGTCGTCCAGTGTCCCATCCGATGACCTCGACGGACGAATTCGCGACCGGGTTCACACAACCCGCGCGATATCACGGCGGTGCGTGCAATCCCCCGTCGGGTGGACGATGATCATTTCCATGTCCACCACCGACGGACCCAACCGCGACGACCTGGCCCCGGTGGATCGGCTGGACGAACCACCCGCCGCAGCCGAACCTCCGGTCCCACCGAATCCGGTGTCCAGCCCGGAAACCGAAGCGGTGCGCAGGCACACGAGCATGGGCCACACGAAAGCGGCGGCCACCTGGAGCGGCCTCGTCATCGGCGTCCTGGTCCTGATAGTGCTGCTGGTCTTCATCCTCCAGAACCTCGACAGCGTGACGCTGAACCTGTTCTGGTGGGAGTTCTCGGTTCCGCTCGGCATCGGGCTGCTGTTGGCCGCGATCGCAGGTGCACTGGTCATGGCGCTGGCGGGCGGCGTGCGCATCGTGCAGATCCGCAGGCTCGCGAAGCGGGCGACGAAGCCCCAGGGCTGAGCCGTCCGCGACCTGTCAGCCGACGACGAGCCCGGTTGGTGCGCGTCGCGTGTGGACTCGGTAGCCGACGTCGAAGGACAGTCCGGGAACCTGCCCGAACGCGCGCTCCGCAACTCTCTCGGAGAACTCGATGCCGAGGACGGCGCGCAGCGACTGCCGGTCCTCGAACTCCCACCGGGTGACCACCCGGGTGATGTCGAATCCCTGCGCCGCGAAGAACGACTCCACGACCGCGGGGTCGTAGTGCGGCAGGTCCGCTCGCATCCACTGCCCGTAGCCGCCGACCGTGGCATCGAGGTCCACCACGACGAGAGTGCCCCCGGGCCTGAGCACCCGCATCGCCTCGGTGATCCCCGGACCGCAGCCGGGTCCGAAGAAGTACGCGGTCCGAGCATGCACGACGTCGGCACTGCGGTCGGGCAGGGGAAGATGCTCGGCGGTACCTTCCAGCACACGGACCGCCAGCGACCCGGCCGTCCGCTCCCGGGCCTGCGCCACGAGCGGAGGATGTGGTTCCACCCCGATCACCGACCGCGCCTCACGCGCGAACTCCGGCAGGTGGTAACCGCTGCCGCAGCCGACGTCGACCACGTCGCGATCCGCCCATGCGGCGACCTCGCGCAGGACGGCGAACACGGCACCGTCGACGTCCTGCGCACGGTTCTCCACCTCGTAGATCTGAGGCCAGTGCCAGATGTTCGGGCTGGGTATCGGCTGCCCCGGCGGGGGTCGGCGCGTCACAGCAGGGCCGTGAGCACCAGCCACGTCACGAACGCCGACGGCAGCATCGAGTCGAGACGGTCCATGATGCCGCCGTGCCCGGGCAGCAGCGTGCCCATGTCCTTGATCCCGAGATCGCGCTTGACCTGCGACTCGATCAGGTCACCCAGGGTCCCGGTCAGCACCAGCACCACACCGAGCAGCGCCCCGACCACCGGATTCGCGTCCAGGATCAGCATCACCGTCAGCAGCGAGCCGACGATCGCGAAAACCAGCGACCCGGCGAATCCCTCCCAGGACTTCTTCGGGCTGATCGCAGGCACCATCGGGTGCTTTCCGAACAGAACACCCGCCGTGTATCCGCCGACATCTGAGCAGACGACACCGATCATGAACACGAACACCCACTTGTTGCCGCCGTCGTGCGTGACCATGAGGGTCGCGAACGACGCCAGCAGCGGCAACCATGCCGCCACGAACACGGTGATCGCAACGTCACGCAGGTAGTTCCGCGGCGCCGTGTGCAGGCCCTGGTCGAGGAGGCGCCAGACCATGCACGCGAGCACGGTGGCCGCGAACCCGCCGAGCACACCCGCGGTGCCGTACGGCCACCCCAGCCAGATGATCGCCTGGCCACCGAGGATCAGGGGGATCCGCGGTACCAGGATGTCGCTCTCCCGCAGCCGCTTCGCGACCTCCCAGGTCGCGATCGCGATCGCAGCGCCGACGATCCCGAACCACACCTTCGGAACCAGGAACAGCGAGACGATGACGAGCGCGCCGAGCGCCACCCCCACCCCGATCGCGGCGGGCAGGTTCCGGCCCGCCTTCGAGGGGGTGGCAGCCGCGGCGGCTGCACGGTCCGGGTGGGGACCATCCGTCCCATCGTGGCGCTCGGCGCCGGTGGGACTGTCGGTGGACACCGCCTAGACCTCCATCAATTCGGCTTCCTTGTGCTTGACCAGCTCGTCGATGTGCGCGACGTACTTGGCCGTGGTCTTGTCGAGCTCCTTCTCCGCCCGGCCGACCTCGTCCTCGCCCGCCTCGCCGTCCTTCTGGATGCGGTTCAGCTCGTCCATCGTCTTGCGGCGCACGTTGCGGATCGCAACCTTCGCGTCCTCACCCTTGGCCTTCGACTGCTTGACCAGGTCACGGCGACGCTCCTCGGTGAGCTGCGGGACCGAGACACGGATCAGGGTGCCGTCGTCCGTCGGGTTCACGCCGAGGTCCGAGTTGCGGATCGCGTTCTGGATGGGCCCGAGCTGCGCGGCCTCGTACGGCTTGATGACGACCATCCGGGCCTCCGGCACGGTGATCGACGCGAGCTGCGAGATCGGGGTCATCGCGCCGTAGTACTCGATGGCGATCCGGTTGAACATGCCCGGATTCGCGCGACCGGTTCGGATGCCGCCCAGATCGTCCTTCGCCGAGGCGACGGTCTTCTCCATCTTCTCCTCTGCATCGAAGAGAGCTTCATCGATCACGGTGGTCCTCCAGGCTCGCGGGATGGCTGCGGGTGGTGCGGGTGAAGCAGGCGGTGATGCCGGTCACGACCTCACCAGTGTTCCGATCTTCTCACCGGACACCGCGCGCGCGATATTCCCCTCGGTGAGCAGGTTGAACACCATGATCGGCATCTGGTTGTCCATGCAAAGGCTGAACGCGGTGGCGTCCGCGACCTTCAGACCCTGCTCGATGACCTCACGGTGACTGATCTCGGTGTACATCGTGGCGGTCGGGTCGATGCGCGGATCGGCGGTGTAGACGCCGTCCACGGCCTTCGCCATGAGAACGACGTCGGCGCCGATCTCGAGCGCACGCTGCGCGGCGGTCGTGTCGGTGGAGAAGTACGGCATGCCCATGCCTGCGCCGAAGATGACGACGCGGCCCTTCTCCAGGTGTCGGCGGGCGCGCAACGGCAGGTACGGCTCCGCGACCTGCCCCATGGTGATGGCCGTCTGCACGCGGGTGTCGATGCCTTCCTTCTCCAGGAAGTCCTGCAACGCAAGGCAGTTCATGACGGTGCCGAGCATGCCCATGTAGTCGGAGCGGGCGCGGTCCATGCCGCGCTGCTGCAGCTCCGCGCCGCGGAAGAAGTTGCCGCCACCGATCACGACGGCGACCTGCACGCCGCTCTCGACGACTCCGCGGATCTGCCGGGCCACCGTCTGCACGACGTCGGGATCGAGTCCGACCTCGCCACCACCGAACATTTCTCCGCCGAGCTTGAGCAGGACGCGGGCAAAGCCGTCGCGGCGAGACCCGGTGTCGGACTGTGAGGAGTCGGTTGGGGCGGATTCGGTCATGACTCTCCTTCGTCGTCAGATCGCGGGGTGACGCGACCAGCATGAATCGACCATCGTCGGCGGTGCAGCCACAGATGACCCCTTCATCCTGCCTTATACCGGCCCGCACACCACCTTCGGGGCCGTAGGCTCGCGCGACGCGCGTGTCAGCGCGCCGATGACGAAGGAGTGTCATGATTCTCGATCGTTTCCTGGTGACCGATCAGGTCGCCGTGGTCACCGGCGCCGGACGCGGTGTCGGTGCCGCGTCCGCGGTCGCCCTCGCCGAGGCGGGCGCGGACGTCGTGCTCGCCGCACGCACCACGGACCAATTGGAGAAGGTGGCCGACCAGGTCCGTGCCGCGGGCAGGCGAGCGCACATCGTCGCGGCCGATCTCTCCGACCTCGACCAGGTGGCGAGCCTCGCCGACGCGGCGGTCTCGGCCTTCGGGCGGCTCGACATCGTCGTCAACAACGTGGGCGGCGCCATGCCGACGCCGCTCCAGCAGACCTCGACGCGTCAACTCGAGGACGCCTTCCACTTCAACGTCTCGACGGCGCACGCACTCGTCCGAGCATCGGTGCCGCACATCCTGGAGACCGCGGGCGGCGGTGCGATCGTGAACGTGTCGTCCGTCGTCGGACGCGTGGGGGGTCGCGGGTACGCCGCGTACGGCACCGCGAAGGCGGCGGTCGCGCACTACACGCGACTCGCAGCCGCCGACCTGTCGCCCCGGATCCGCGTCAACTGCGTGTCACTCGGCTCGGTGCTCACCTCGGCTCTCGACGTCGTCGCGCAGAACGAGTCGATCAAGACCGCGATGGAGTCCGCGACCCCGCTGCACCGCATCGGTGAGCCCGAGGACGCATCGGCAGCGGTGCTCTACCTGTGCTCGCCTGCCGGGTCGTACCTCACCGGCAAGGTCCTCGAGGTCGACGGCGGCCTGCAGACCCCGAACCTGGACTTCGGCCTGCCCGACCTGTGACGTACTTGCGCAAACGGAACGGCCCCGTCACCAACTCGGTGACGGGGCCGTTCCGTGAAGCGTGAGGCGACTTAGTTGGCGCCGACCTCGAAGCGAGCGAAACGAACCAGGGTGACCCCGGCCTCGTCCAGCAGCGCCTTGACGGTCTTCTTGCTGTCGGTGACCGAGGACTGCTCGGTCAGGACGACGTCCTTGAAGAAGCCGTTGACGCGACCCTCGACGATCTTCGGGAGAGCAGCCTCGGGCTTGCCCTCCTCCTTCGCGGTCTGCTCGGCGATGCGACGCTCGTTCTCGACGATGTCCGCGGGGACCTCGTCGCGAGTCAGGTACTTCGCCTTGAGAGCGGCGACCTGCATGGCGGCAGCGCGAGCGGCCTCGGCAGCCGCGTCACCCTCACCGGTGTACTCGATCAGGACGCCGACGGCCGGCGGCAGATCCGAGGCACGCTTGTGCAGGTAGGTCGCGACCGGGCCGTCGAACGAGACGACGCGACGCAGCTCGAGCTTCTCGCCGATCTTGGCGGACAGCTCCTGAACCAGGGCGTCAACGGTCTTGCCGTCGACGTCGACGGCCTTGAGCGCGTCCAGGTCGGCCGGCTTCGCGACGGCGGCAGCGGCGATGATCGTGTCGGCGAGCGCCTGGAACTCGGCGTTCTTCGCGACGAAGTCGGTCTCGGCGTTGAGCTCGATCATGACGCCGTCCTTGGCGATGACCAGGCCCTCGGCGGTGGAACGCTCGGCGCGCTTGCCGACGTCCTTGGCGCCCTTGATGCGCAGCAGCTCGACGGCCTTGTCGAAGTCGCCGTCGGTCTCGGTCAGCGCGTTCTTGCAGTCCATCATTCCGGAGCCGGTGAGCTCGCGGAGCCGCTTCACGTCAGCGGCGGTGTAGTTCGCCATCGGGGACGAGCCTCCTCGAAAAAGTTCGGGTGGTGGAAAAGTCGAACGGCTCCGACCCGTCGCGTACTGCTGTCGGGTCGGAGCCGGTGAGACTAGGCCTGCGGTGCGTCGGCCTCGGTCGCGGGTGCAGCCTCGGCGGCGGGAGCCTCGGCAGCCGGTGCAGCCTGCGAGAGCAGTTCCTGCTCCCACTCGGCGAGCGGCTCGGCGCCGGCCTCGGGCTTGCTGTCGTCGGCGGAGCCGCGGCCGGCGCGGGCCTGCAGGCCCTCGGCGACGGCGGAGGCGACGACCTTCGTCAGCAGTGCAGCGGACCGGATGGCGTCGTCGTTGCCCGGGATCGGGTAGTCGACGAGGTCGGGGTCGCAGTTGGTGTCCAGGATCGCGATGACCGGGATGTTCAGCTTGCGCGCCTCGGAGACCGCCAGGTGCTCCTTGTTGGTGTCGACGACCCAGATGGCCGACGGAACCTTGGCCATGTCCCGGATGCCGCCGAGGGTGCGATCCAGCTTGGTCATCTCACGCGTGAGCATGAGGATTTCCTTCTTGGTGCGACCCTCGAAGCCACCGGTCTGCTCCATGGACTCGAGTTCCTTGAGGCGCAGCAGACGCTTGTGGACGGTCGTGAAGTTGGTGAGCATGCCGCCGAGCCAACGCTGGTTGACGTAGGGCATGCCGACGCGAGTGGACTCCTCGGCGATGGACTCCTGCGCCTGCTTCTTGGTGCCGACGAACAGGATGGTGCCACCGTGCGCGACAGTCTCCTTGACGAACTCGTACGCCTTGTCGATGTACGTCAGGGTCTGCTGCAGGTCGATGATGTAGATGCCGTTGCGGTCCGTGAGGATGAATCGCTTCATCTTCGGGTTCCAGCGACGGGTCTGGTGCCCGAAGTGGGTACCACTGTCGAGCATCTGCTTCATGGTTACGACAGCCATGGCTGTTGTACCTCTTTCAATTGCCGGTTGTCGCAGGAGTCGGTGACTCCTGCCCTGGCGCCCGACAGCACTCGGACCTGCACGGATGCGGGACCAGCCGAGAGCTGTTTTCATGCGCGGGCGCGCGAAGTCGGACTGCGCGAACACAGACCGCCCAACGAGTGTACTGCCCGCAGGGGCCGCGAACCCAATCGCCTCGTCCGCCCTGTGCACGAGCCGAGTCGATGATCCACAACCGGGGCAGTGGGGGTTCCGGAAGGACAGGCCGTCACCGACGGTTGATCCCATGCGAACGATCTCGGCTGTCGTGCTGTGCGCACTGCTCCTCGTCGCCGGCCCGCCCGCATCCTCGGCGCCCGGATTCGTCTGGCCGCTGCGCCCCCGGCCTCACGTACTGAGCTCGTTCGATCCACCCGCACGCGACTGGCTGTCCGGGCATCGCGGGGTCGACCTCGCGGGCACACCCGGCCAACCCGTCCTCGCAGCAGGAGACGGGGTCGTTGCGTTCGCGGGCGTCGTCGCGGACAAGCCGGTGGTGTCGATCGACCACCCAGGTGGCCTGCGCACCACGTACGAACCGGTGACGGCCCGCGTGCGCATCGGCCAACGCGTCTCGGCGGGCTTCGAAGTCGGGACGCTGGTCGCGGGCCACCCCGGCTGTTCCGGCGCGTGTCTGCACTGGGGTGTGCGGCGCGGCCGCGATGAATACCTGGACCCGCTGGCGCTTGTCCGGGCGACGCCGGTCCGACTCAAGCCGCTGCACGGCTGACGTGCGGAGGTCAGGCGCGCGGGTGAGCCTGATCGTGCACGGCGCGCAGACGCGCGACGGAGACGTGGGTGTAGAGCTGCGTCGTCGCGAGGCTGTTGTGGCCGAGCAGCTCCTGCACGACCCTCAGGTCCGCACCGCCCTCGAGCAGGTGTGTCGCCGCCGAATGACGCAGTCCGTGCGGACCGAGACTCGGCGCACCGGGTACCGCGTCGAGAACCTCGTGGACAACGGTGCGCGCCTGCCGCTGGTCGAGGCGGCCCCCACGCTTGCCGAGCAGCAGCGCCCGGCCGGACTTCGGCGAGGCGAGCGCCGGCCTGCCCACCTCGAGCCACGCATCCAGAGCCTCCGCCGCAGGTGCGCCGAACGGGACCGATCGCTGCTTGTCGCCCTTGCCGACGACGCGGACGACGCGGCGCTCGTGGTCGACGTCGTCGAGGTCGAGGCCGCACAGTTCCCCGACACGAATCCCGCTCGCATAGAGCAGCTCGACCACGAGCCGGTCCCGGACGGCCACCGGATCGAGTTGTGCCGCACCGGATTCCGCGGCGCGCATCGCCTCCTCGGCCTGCCCCTGCCGCAGAACCGCAGGCAGGGTCCGGTGCGTCTTCGGGGACGCGAGCCGCACCCCTGGGTCCCGGGGGATCCGGCGGGTGCGGGTCAGCCACGCGGTGAAGGTCCGGGCCGCCGCCGTGCGCCGCGCGAGGGTCGTCCGCGCGACTCCCCCGGCGGCCTGAGCGGAGAGCCACGCACGCAGGGTCGCGAGATCGACATCTTCGAGCCGGACATCGGGATCGACGGCAGCGATGTGCGTGAGAAGCGACCGCACGTCACCGAGATACGCCCGGACCGTGTGCTCGGACCTGCCCCGTTCGAGACGTAGGTGATCGGCATACGCGTCGAGTAACTCGACCAGTCGGGGCGGCAGCGGGTCGGCTACGTCACCGGACCGAGGCTGCTCTGCAGAGGGCATGTGTCGAACATTCGCCGGGGCTGCGGAATAAATCAAGCATCCGCGCCGCTGGCTCTCCGATGTGACCCGCGCGATTTCGATTCCCATGTTGTTGGCACTCGCACTGCTGTCCGCGATCGCGCCACTGGCCACCGACATGTACCTCCCCGGACTCCCCGCCCTCGCCGACGACCTAGGGACCTCGACGTCCGCGATCCAGCTGACGTTGACCACGTTCATGGCGGGACTCGGCATCGGGCAGTTGATCGTCGGTCCGCTCTCCGACGGGTGGGGTCGGCGCAGGCTTCTCCTCTCGGGCACCGCGGTGTTCGCGGTGAGTGGCCTCCTGTGCGCGCTCGCACCCACGGTGGAACTGCTGATCGCCGCGCGCCTGCTGCAGGGACTCAGCGGAGGCGCCGCGATCGTGCTGGCCCGCGCCGTGATCGCCGACCGCGCTTCCGGCGACCAAGCCGCGAAGCTGTTCTCGATCCTGATGATCATCGGAAGCGTGGCGCCCGTCCTCGCACCGGTCCTCGGCGGCGCCCTCCTCGACCCCATCGGCTGGCGCGGCATCTTCTGGGTCCTCACCGGCACCGGGATCCTGATGGTCGTCGCCGTACTCACGGTGATTCCCGAAACCCTCGAGCCCGCGCGCAGACACGGCGGAGGCCTGGCCGCACATGCCCACAACATGCGCTACGTGCTCGGCAATCGCCGGTACGTCGGGTACGCGTTGACGTTCGTCTTCGGTTTCGGCGCGCTGTTCTCGTACATCGCGGCGTCGCCCTTCGTCGTCCAGGACGTTCTCGGGCTGACAGCGGGCCAGTTCTCGATCGTGTTCGGGGTGAACTCGCTCGGACTGATGGCGGCCAGCATCGTCAACACCCGTCTGCTCGGACGCTTCCACGCCCGGCAGATGCTGCGGTTCGGGGTCCTGTTGCTGCTCGCGGCCGGAGCGGCGTTGACCGCCGAGTCCACGGTGGGATCCGCCGATCGCGCGGTCGTTCTGCCACTGCTCTTCCTGATTCCCGTCGCGATCGGCTTCACGATGGGCAATGCGACGGCCCTCGCCCAGTCCGAGGTCCGGAAGGCGGCCGGCACCGGTTCCGCGGTGATGGGCGCGGGCCAGTTCGGCCTGGGCGCCCTGGTCTCCCCTCTTGCCGGCGGCTCTGCAGCCGGAATGGCGATCAGCATCCTCATATGCGGATCGGTCGCCGTTCTCGCGCTGTTCGCACTGGCCCGCCCCTCTCGCGACCCTGCCGCCACCGGCGATCCGGAGGCGGCAGGTGTGGCGTCAGAACGGGTGGCGTCGGAACAGTCCTCGGCGTAGTCGATTCAGCGGGCCGCGTCGGCGGCTGCGAAGTCGGACTTCCACTCCCGGAAGCCCTCCTCGGTCCGACCCCTCCGCCAGTACCCCGAGATCGATGCGAAGGCTGCGGCCACGCCGCGTTCCCTACGGATGTAGGGGCGTAAGCCGTGCATGACGGCCTGCGCCTCGCCGTGGATGAAGACGTGCGGCTGCCCGGACCACCACTGCGCCTCCCTGACCGCGGAGACCAACGGCGCGTTGTCGCCGGCACGGTCGTCACCGACCTCGCCGGCACCGCCGCCCCGGTGGATCCACGTGATCGTCGCGTCCGCCTCGGTGCGCAGGTCAACCTCGTCGTCGGGCCCGGCGACCTCGACGAACACCTGTGCTCGGGCACCGACGGGCAACGCTTCGAGGGCCGCCGCGATGGCGGGGATTGCCGACTCGTCACCTGCAAGGAGGTGCCAGTCCGCGTCCGCTCTCGGGCTGTACGCGCCGCCCGGACCGCGAAGTCGCAGCTCGTCGCCCGGTGTCGCTGACGCCGCCCAGCGCCCGGCAACACCTTCGTCGCCGTGGACCACGAAATCGACTGCGATCTCCCGATTCTCCGGATCCACCCTTCGAACCGTGTACGTCCGAAGCAACGGCTCGTCGTCGGTGCCGAAGTCGAGCTTGACGTACGCGTCGGTGAAGACGTTCGGCGTGAAGTCGTCGAATCCGGGTCCACCGAGGTGCACGCGAACCAGATGCGGCGAGAGCTGCTCGGTGCGCTGCACCGTCAGTGCGACGGTCGGTCGCGCCATACTGAACCTCCGTTAATTAGGGTTACCTAAACTGTACGCGAGCAGGTGATCGTGCGCGGTGCCGAGAACCGGTCTCGGGCGTGAGGTGACGACTGACATACTCCTTCGGTCGTACCCGTGTTCCCGCTCGCCACCGAACTTCCCCGCAACCGAAACCCGCACCACCGAACCTCGGAGGATCATGAAGCTCGCCCGCCGTACCGTTCCCGCCGTCGTGCTCGCCGCAGCCGCGCTCGCCGCGGCTCTGACCGGATGTTCGTCCGAATCCGCGGACGCCGCCGCGAGCACCGAATGCGTGGACGCCACCCTGCCCAACGCGACGGCCGAGGAGATCGTCGACGTGCTGCGGCCCCAGCCTGCGGGCGAGGAGGACGAGACCTACCGCCAGCTGGTTGCCCAGTTCGACCAGAACCGGTCCGCCGAGATCGAGCGAGTGAAGTCGAGCAGCGTATTCACCGCCACCCCCGAAGGCGGCGATGCCGCATTCGCGGCAGCGGTCTGCGGCCAGGCGCGGTGGGACGCCGCCACGACCCCGGACGGTGTCGACGTCCCGAGCGTCCGTGGGCAGCGGGCAGCGATCGCCTCGGCCGGGCAGACGTTCTGCTACACGTTCGAGCAGCTGCGGCCGTCGGCCGAGTCGACCGGTGCGTGGTCGGACTGGCCGGGCTACGTGGAGATGATGACCCGCGGCGACGACTCCGCCGACGCGAAGCAGCTGTACTCCGCCGCCCTCGAGAACGTCTGCCCGCAGTTCGCCTAGCCATCCCACCCCACCCGCGCGAGTTCGGCGGCGCCGACCCGCGCCGCGACCAACTCGGTCAGCGCCGCCGTCTCGTCGTGGGTGAGATAGCCGGGATTCGGCATCCGCGGCGCCCGAATCTGCTCGCACCGCAGCAGTTCGGGTGCTGCCGTGACCTCCGCCCGCGGAACATACGTCGTCGGGGTCAACCGCACCGCCGTGAACTCGACGCCGAGGCAGGGCGCCGACATCTTCTCCCGATCCACCGCGTGCTCGGTGTCGAACCCGTCAGGCCAATCGAGCACCCCGTCGCTGGTGACCGTCCCGACTTCGTAGATGCCCGGGCTCTTCGGTCCGGTCACCCACAGCGCTATTCGGTCGCCCTTCCGGACCAGAGCCGGACGCGCCGAGCTTCGGCTCATGCTCCAGGTGCTCTCGCGCACCTGGGGATCCGATCCGGTTTCCGCGCGAGCGCCGAAGTAGTCCCACACCGACGGATTGCACTTGACGATCCAGCACCCGACATCGCTGCGTGAAAGTCCCATTGTCCCCTCCTGATCTACGTGCGGACACTTCTGTCGAGCGGCCTCAGCCACACCGAAACCACCCCGTCTCGTCCTGACCGACGAGCCCGTCCAATTCGAGGATCGGCAGGGCGCCGCGCACAGCGGCCATCGTCTGCCCGGACTGCTCCGACAACTCCCGAACACCGATCGCCCCGATCGCGGGTAGCGCCTCGTAGACCCGTGACTCCGTGACGGACAGCGCGTCGAGCCGCCGTTTCGGGCCGGACTCGTTCTCCCCCAACGTGATCGGACCCGCCGCTGCGATCACGTCCGCGGCCCGCGCCACCAATTGCGCGTCACCGTCCCGGATCATGCGATGACACCCGACCGACGCCGCGGACGTGACCGGCCCCGGCACCGCGAGCACCGGCCTACCCAGCCGCGCCCCCCACGCGGCCGTGTTCCTCGCTCCACTGCGCGCCCCCGCCTCCACGACCAGAACCGCGTCGGACAGTCCCGCGACCAGCCGATTCCGGGCCAGGAACCGGTGTCGCGCGGGAGTCACCCCGAGGGGATACTCGCTCACCACCAGGCCGTTCTCGGCGATCTCGCGGAGCATCCTGGCATGCCCCGCCGGATATGCACGATCCACACCGCAGGCGAGCACCGCGACGGTGGGCATGCCCGCGGCCAACGCCGCCCGATGTGCAACCCCGTCGATGCCGTATGCCGCACCCGAGACGACCGTCCATCCGGCCCCGCACAGGTCGTCGACGAACCGCGACGTCACGTGCTCGCCGTAACCGCTCGCGGCGCGGGTGCCGACGACGGCGACGGCGCGGTCGGTCAGCTCGGCCGCCGACGCGCTGCCGAGCGTCCACAGTGCCAGCGGGACCGCCGCCTCCCGGTCGCGGCGCGCGTCGATGCCCTCGAACGCCAACAGTTTCCACGCCGGCCACGCGTCGTCGTCGGGAGTGAGGAGCCGCCCGCCGAGCCGCTCGAGCCGCTCCAGGTCCCGTTCCGCGGTGTCGAGATTCCGTCGCGCTTCGGTACGAGTGCGCAGTACCTCTGGCAACTCTGCCTCCCGGACCGCGCGGGCAGCCTCCTCCGGTCCGACCGCCGCGACGAGCTCGATCAGCGGCGCGCACGGCCCGAGCGCCACCTCCGACAGGTACGCCCAGGCCAGCATCCGCGCGCTCATGCGCCCCACCGGTCCCGGAAGCCGAGAGCGAGGCCGACCTGATCCTCCCCTGGCGCGGGAAGCCCGGCGAGATCGGCGAGCGTCCACGCGACGCGGAGTGCACGATCCGCCCCGCGTGCGGTGATCTCCCCGGCCCGCAAGGCCCGTTCCATCCCGGCGAGGGCACCGCGTCCGAGTCGGAATCGTTGCCGCAGAGCCGGGCCCGGCACCTCGGCGTTGGTTCGCCACCCGAATTCGGACCAGCGGTCGACGGCGACGGCTCTGGCAGCTTCGACGCGTGCCCGCACCGCGGCGGTGCTCTCCGCCGCGTCCCCGTTGAGGGCGCCCGCGGACACCGCGAACATCTGCACGCGGAGGTCGACGCGGTCCATCAACGGACCTGACAGCTTGCCGAGGTAACGGCGGCGCGCGGCGGGCGCACAGACACAGTCCTCGGACCGCGGCGGCGCGCACGGGCACGGATTGGCGGCGAGGATCAGCTGGAATCGCGCCGGATACCGCGCGATGCCGTCACGCCGCGCAATCCGTACCTCACCGTCCTCGAGCGGGGTTCGCAACGCCTCCAACGACTTGACGCCCAACTCGGCGCACTCGTCCAGGAACAGGACACCACGGTGGGCCCGGCTCACCGCCCCGGGACGCGCCATTCCCGACCCACCTCCGACGAGCGCGCTGATCGAGCAGGTGTGGTGTGGCGCGACGAACGGCGGCTCCGTGATCAGCGGCTGATCGGCGGTCAGCAACCCGGCGACCGAATGGATCGCCGTCACCTCCAGGGACTCCTCTTCGCCCAGCGCGGGCAGGATCCCCGGAAGCCGTTGCGCCAGCATCGTCTTCCCGATCCCCGGCGGCCCCGTCAACATCAGGTGATGGGCCCCGGCCGCCGCGACCTCCAACGCGAGCCGCGCCTCGTCCTGGCCGGCGACCTCACTCAGGTCCGGCACCGCACGCGCACCGTCCCGATCCACCACGACCGGACGGGACAGCACCAACTCCCCGCGCAGCCACTCGACCACCTCACGCAAATCCCGCGCACCGAGCACGTCCATGCCCTCGACGAGTCCCGCCTCCGCGAGAGCGACGTGCGGCACCACCACCGTCGTCCACCCCGCGTGCTTCGCGGCGAGCACGGCAGGCAGGATGCCCCGCACGGTCCGCAACCGGCCGTCGAGCGCCAACTCACCCAGCAGCACGCTCTTGTCCAGATCGCCGACCGGAACGACACCGGCCGCCGCCAACACCGCACACGACAACGCCAAGTCGTAGGCACTGCCACCCTTCGGCAGCGTCGCAGGTGACAACGCCAGCGTGATCCGCGAATCCGGCCACTTCTCGCCGGTGTTCGTCACCGCCGCCCGCACCCGATCCCGGGACTCCTTGAGCGCACTGTCCGGCAACCCGACCAGATGCACCCCCGGCAACCCGCGACCCAGATCGGCCTCGATCTCGACGAGCTCCCCCTCGACACCCCGCACCGCGACCGAGTACGCCCGCCCCAGCGCCATCAGAACACCGCCTCGAGATGCGTCAACTCCGGCTGGCACCCCGGTGCCAGCACCACCGACACCACGTCGAACCGCACCCGCGGCCACCGACGCTCCTGCTCCCGCAGCCACAACGCCGCCAACCGCCGGATCCGGACCTGCTTGGCGTGCGTCACCGCCTCGGCCGGGGTGCCGTAGCCGCGACCGCTGCGGGTCTTGACCTCCACGAACACGACCGCATCGCCCACCTGGGCGATCACGTCCACCTCCCCGTACCGGCACCGCCAGTTGCGCGCCAGCACCACCAGACCCCGTGCCACCAGATGCTCGACGGCCAAGTCCTCGCCGAGCGCCCCCAACTCCAGATTTCGCGCCATACCCCCGACTCTGCACCCCGATGACATCGGAACCGTCTGGCGTACCAGGGTTTTCACCGGGTCCTGTGGATGAATTCCGGGCTGTGGACAAGTGCCTTGACTCCACGGGTCACAGTCAAGCCCGTCTCACCGCGACTCGGGTAGGAATGGTGATGGCGAGGACACCGAGGACGGCCGTCGCCGCGATGAACGCGCCGTACACGCTCGGGGAGATCGCCGGCACGGGTTGCCCGGAGATCCCCATGCTCACCCCGACCAGCGGTGGCAGCGCGATGAGGGTGCCGACCACCGACGCGATCAGGACGACGATCACCGATTCGGCGCGCATCATCGCCCGCACCTGCCGCCCGCTCGATCCGACCAGTCGCAGCAGGGTGAATTCGCGTCCCCGCTCGACGGTCGACATCACGAGGGTGTTCACGACGGCGACCGCGAGGTAGCCGAGGAGAACGGCGAGCGCGATCAGGCTGGTCCATGATTGCGCGTCCCGCTGCTCCTCACCGGCGGCGCCGAGTGCGGCGCGATCAGCGGCGTCGAGGCCGGCCGCGGTCAGCTCCTGCCGGACCTCGGACTGCCTGCCGGGTTCCGTGCGAACGAGGATCGAGTCGTCTAGCCCGGACGTGGTGTGAGCCCGGACGACGGCATTGGCCATCGTGACGTCGCCGAATCCGAGCCCGCGACCGTAGGTCGCGACCACCGTCGCGGCGACCGGAGTGCCGTCTCCGAGGTGCAGGTCGACGGTCTCGCTGACGCGGGCCCCGATCGTCTGGGCGGCATCGGTGCTCAGTGCCACGGTGTCCGGGGCGGCGAGCCCATCGAGGCTGCCGTCGATCACGGTCAGGTCCATGGTCTCCGCGGTCGTGGCGGGGTCGACGCCTTGCAGCGCGTATCGCTCGGTGGTCGCGCCGTCACCGGTCCCGTGGGGGATCAACACCTGGCTGCGGGTGATCGGGGTCGCGGCGGCCACGCCGGGCAACCCCGCGACCGCGGCACCGACATCGGGTGAGAGGCCCGATCCGGGTGCGGTGACGAGGAAGTCGGCGGTGACGCCCTCCCGCGACTGGTGTGTCGCCTCGGCCGCGACCGTGGTCTGCGCGAACACCTGAACGCACCCCAGTCCGATCGCGAGTGCCAGCGGGGTGATCGCCGATGCCAGCCTGCGGGCGTTGCTGTCGGTGTTCGCGGCCGCGAGGAACAGCGCGGGCCGACCCGACCAGCGCAACGGTCTGCCGATCACGGTCACCGCGACCGCGACCAGTCGCGGCCCCAGCAGTCCGACGGCGACCATCAGCAGCACAGCCGAACTCGCGGCGCCCGCGACGGCCGCCGGGCCGGGTACGACCGCCGGCAGCATCGACGTGCCGAGGCCGAGAGCGCCGAGGACGAGCCCGGTGATCACCCGACCGCGACCGAGCGTGGCGGGGGTGGCCGCCGCCTCCCGCAGCGAGTCCACCGGATCGAGCCGGGCGGGACGGCGCGCGGCGACGGCGGCCGCGACGCGGGCGGTCAGCACGCTCAGGACGATCGCGGCGACCGCAGGAAGCGGGCTGTACGCCAGGCCGAAGTCGGTGGGCAGCATCCCGACGGCGGCGAACCGGGACCGCAGCAGCCCGGCGAGCAGGTACCCGGGCACCGTGCCCAGGGCGGCCGCGACAGCGCCGACCAGCAGTACCTCGTGGCCGACGAGCCGGTGGATCTGCCGGGAGGTCGCGCCGATTCCGCGCAGCAGTGCGAATTCGCGTCGGCGCCCGGCGATCATCAGCGAAAGGGTGGTGGCCACGACGAACATCGCGATCATCACGGCGGTGCCCGCGAAGGAGGTTCCGATCATGACGAGTTCGCTGCGCGCGGCCCCGGAGTCGAGGAACTCCACGTCACCGCGGGCGGCGCCGGTGCGGACGTCGAGTTCGGGCGCGGCCCGGTGGATCTCGTCGACCAGATCGCCGACCGAGGTGCCTTCCGCGGCGGTGACGGCGACCGCGTCGACGGTGCCCGGGTGCGCGGACAGCTCCGCGGCGCGCGCGTCGGTGACGAAGACGTGCGCCGCGCGATCCGGGGTGTCGCCGCTGTGCGCGGAGGCGACGCCGACGACGGTGTAGTCGCCGCCGATGCCGCCGTGCGCCAGTGGGATCCGGTCCCCGACGCCGGCGGGCTGGTGGTCGTCGACGACCACCTCGTCGGGGCTCTCGGGCGGCCGGCCCTGACGGATGTCGTACGGGGTGATCGCCGCGGCGGACCAGCCGTGCGCCTGCACCGGACGTCCCGCCCACGAGAGCGGGACGGTCGTGTCGGGCACCGTCCGCCCGACACCGGGCAGCGCGGCGAGTTCGTCGACGACACCGGCGGGCAGAGTCACCCGTTCGGGCAACGCAGGATCGATGTCCTCCCGGATGTCGAGGCTCTGTGGTGCGCCGACGACCACATCGGCGCCGGTGTAGCGCTGCGGCGGCACGCCGCCGCGGATGCCGGACTCGATCAGCACCCCCAGTCCGGTGACGAGCATCGCGGCGCAGAGGACCGCGACGAACATGCCGACGAAGCCACCGCGGTGCTCGCGAACACCGGCCCGGGCGAGTGCCCTCATCGTCACCACTCCCCGAGGTGCGTCATGTGGTCGGCGACCTGCTGCGGCGTCGGCCGGTCCAGGTGACCGACGAAGGCACCGTCCGCAAGGAACACCACCCGGTCGGCGTGCGCGGCGGCGACCGGATCGTGGGTGACCATGACCACGGTCTGGTCGAGGTCCGTTGCGGTCCTTCGCAGCAGGTCGAGCACCTGGCGGCCGGTCCTCGAGTCGAGGGCTCCGGTCGGTTCGTCCGCGAAGACCGCGTCGGGCCGGGTGACGAGGGCGCGGGCGATCGCGACCCGCTGCTGCTGGCCGCCGGACATCTCCGCGGGCCTGCGCCCGCGGAGGTCGGTCAGGCCGACGGCATCCACCACGAAGGCCAACCAGGCGGGGTCGGCGGACCGGCCGGCGAGCAGCAGCGGCAGGGTGACGTTCTGCTCGACGGTCAGTGCGGGGAGCAGGTTGTAAGCCTGGAAGACGAAGCCGACGTGGTCGCGGCGGAACCGCGTGAGCGCCTTCGGCTTCAGCCGGGAGATGTCGGTGCCTCCGAGCCACACCGACCCGCTCGTGGGGCGGTCGAGGCCTGCCGCGCAGTGCAGGAAGGTGCTCTTCCCGGAGCCGGACGGCCCCATCACCGCGGTGAAGGAGCCCCGCGTCAGGTGCAGGTTCACACCGCGCAGGGCGGTGACGGCCGCCGCGCCGGAGCCGTACGTCTTGGTCACCGAGTCGAGCCGGAGTGCGGTACCGGGCGGGACCCGGACTTCGGTCACTGCTGATGTCTGCATGGCTGCCAACGCTATTGACGCCGATACGCGATTCCGATCCACCGAGGTACCCGATCGATGGTGTAGCTGGCTGTACCGACCGACCCGGTCCGATACGGCATGCTGGGATCCATGTCGACGATCGGGATCCTGCGCAGGTGGTGGCGGGCGACCCTTTTCCTGGTCGTCGAAGGGGTGGCCGGATTCGTCTCCCTGGCGCTGCTGCCCGTCGGCGTGCTGCTGGTCGTGTTCATCGTGATCGGTCCGGGATGGCTGGTCGCACCCCTTGCGGTGCGGATGCTGCGATGGTGGGCGGGGCTGGCGAGGACCCGCACCGGCCGGTTCCTCGGTGAGTCGGTGTCCCAGAGCTATCCGATGATCCCGGCGGACCCGACGTTCACCGACGCGCGGCGGCTGCTGACTGCATCGTCGACCCGGCGGGACGCCTGGTGGGTGCTGCTGCACGCGCTCCTCGCACCCATCGCGGGCGTCCTGGCGGTGGGTCTGCCACTCGCGGTGGTGAATTCGCTGCTCGTCCCGGCCTATTGGTCCGCAATGCCGCCCGGCGAACCGGTGAGCAACCCGTTCCCGGTGACCTCCTGGTGGACCGCCGCGGCGATGCCGGTGGTCGCCGCGCTCTATGCGACGCTGGCACTGTGGCTGGTCCCGGCGATGGCTCGCGGCGTGGCCGGGCTCGCCCGCAGGCTCCTGGCACCCGCCCGGGAAGCGGAGTTGGCGGCGCGGGTGAGCGCGCTGACCGAGAGCCGCGCCGCCGCGCTCGACGCCCACGCCGCAGAACTGCGGCGCATCGAACGGGATCTGCACGACGGCGCCCAGAACCGGCTCGTCGGCGTGGTGATGATGCTCGGGCTCGCCGAACGTTCCCTCACCACGAACCCCGATCAGGCGTTGCCGCAGTTGGCGCGGGCGCAGGAGGCCGCCGCCGATGCCCTCGCCAGCCTGCGGACCGTGGTGCACGACATCTATCCGCCGATCCTCGACGAACTGGGCCTCGACGGCGCGCTGTCGGCGCTGGCCGGACGGTGCGCGGTGCCATGCGTACTCGACGCCGACGGGCTCGCGCGCGTGCCGGCAGCAGTGGAGTCCGCGGCATACTTCGTGGTCGCGGAGGCGCTGACCAACGTGGTCAAGCACAGTGGCGCGGCGCGAGTCGCGGTCACCGCACGCACCGCGGTGGCGGGCGCCGGGCAGGTCCTCACGATCGAGGTCGTCGACGACGGCGACGGCGGCGCGCGGGAACGGGACGGCGGCGGACTTGTCGGCATCCGGCGACGGGCCCGGGCCTTCGAAGGAACTGTGAACCTGAACAGCCCGGTCGGTGGACCGACGACGTTGAGAGTGGAGTTGCCGTGCGGATAGCGATCGCGGAGGACGATGCACTGCTGCGGGAGGGCCTGGCCCTGTTGCTGCGCAGCGAAGGGTTCGACGTCGTTGCCGCGGTGGACAATCCCGACTCGTTCCTCGATGTTCTCGACTCGGTGGACGCGGCGGTGCTCGACGTCCGGATGCCAC
The DNA here is from genome assembly GCF_001040705.1 of Rhodococcus sp. RD6.2. Taxonomy (GTDB): domain Bacteria; phylum Actinomycetota; class Actinomycetes; order Mycobacteriales; family Mycobacteriaceae; genus Rhodococcus_G. Next base: position 184,580 of record NZ_CVQP01000011.1, on the reverse strand, counting down.
CGACGTTCACCAACGAGGGACTGCAGGCGGCGGCCGAGGCGCGGCGGCGCCGTCCGGGATTCCCGGTTCTGGTGCTCTCGGCGTACGTCGAGGACCGCTACGCCAGCGGACTGCTCGCCGACGGCGCGAGCGGTCTCGGGTATCTCCTCAAGGAACGCGTCGGCCGGGTGGCCGAGTTCACCGACGCGCTGCGCCGCGTCGCCGAAGGCGGGACGGTGATGGACCCCGAGGTGATCTCGCAGCTGATGAGCCGGCGCCGCGCCGACGACCCGATCCGGTCCCTCACTCCACGCGAGTCCGAGGTCCTGGGTCTGATGGCAGAAGGCCTGGACAACGCGTCGATCGCCGCGCGGCTGGTGGTCAGTGACACCGCGGTGAGCAAGCACATCGGCAACATTTTCGCCAAGCTGGGGCTGTCTGCGTCGGATGCGGGTCACCGGCGGGTGCTCGCGGTGCTCGCCTACCTTCGCGCCTGACGACAAGCGAGCCGTGGGCGGTCGGTGGGAGCCGCTACCCTGGGCCGGGTGAGTTCGGAGAAGATGCTGGTCCGGATCGGTGGGCTGCTCCGTCAGGCCGAGTCGACGGACAACCCGCACGAGGCCGAGGCGTTCATGGAGGCCGCGCAGCGCCTCGCCACCGTCACCGCGATCGATCTGGCGGTGGCTCGCGCCCACACCGCGACGCGGGAACGTCGTCAGACGCCGGTGCAGCGGGCCATCGCGATCGGCGAACCCGGTCGCAAGGGGCTGCGCACGTTTGTGCAGTTGTTCGTCGCGATTGCCGCTGCCAACGACGTGAAATGCGACGTCGCGAGCAATTCGACCCGCGTGTTCGCGTACGGGTTCGACTCCGACCTCGACACCTGCGAGGCGCTGTACTCGTCGCTGCTGATGCAGATGGTGCGGGCCTCGGACGCCTATCTACGCTCCGGCGCGCATCGTCCCGTCGCTGGGGTCACCGCTCGGCTCAACTTCCAGCTGGCGTTCGCTGCGCGGATCGGGCAGCGGCTCGCGGAGACGAAACGCGACGTCGAGGCGACCGCGGTCGGCGCCGACCCGGACGAGGCAACCGGAACGGCACTCGTGTTGCGTGACAAGCAGATCGAGCTCCGCGACTTCTACTCGCAGACGTCGCAGGCGCGGGGTACGTGGCGGGGCCCGCAGTCCGGTGTCGCACGGTCCGACAAGGCGCGGCGGGCAGGCGACCGAGCGGGACGCGACGCCCGGATCGGCAGATCGACCGAACTTCCCGGGGCCAGGAAGCGGCTCGCGTGACGGTCCGCGACACCCAGCGGTCCCTGGTGTACGACGCGGAGGCGCTGGTGCGACGCGTCTTCGACCGCGCCGACGCCGGCACCGGCCGCCAGGTCGAACTGTTCGGCTCCCGGCTCACGCTGCCGGTCGAACGCCGATTCGCGTCGGTCGACTCGGTGCAGAACTACTGCGACCGCGTCCTCGCCCTGAACTGGGTGCGAGCCAGCTGGGCTCGCTCCGCGACACCGATCACCGTCCGCTACCGCGCCGGGACCACCGCGGCGCACTACGAACCCGACACCGCCACCCTCGCCGTCCCGACGTCGGGCGCAGGTACCCGCTGGGCGCTGCGCGAACTGGTGATCCTGCACGAACTCGCGCACCACCTCGAACCGGACGGATCCGACGTGGCCCCACACGGACCGGAGTTCGTGGACCGCTACCTCGCACTGGTCGAGGGAGTCGTCGGCGACGAGGCGGCGTTCCTACTGCGCACGACCTTCGTCGACGGCGGCGTCCGGCTGGCCTAGGGCCCTGGATCAGCCCCCGAACGGGCCGTTCTCGGGCAGACGCAGATCGGACTTCTCGAGTTCCTCGATGTTCACGTCCTTGAACGTGATCACCCGGACGTGCTTGACGAACCGCGCGGGCCGGTACATGTCCCACACCCACGCGTCGGCCATGCGCACCTCGAAGTAGATCTCTCCGTCCGCGTTGTGTGGGACCAGTTCGACGGAGTTCGCGAGGTAGAAGCGGCGCTCGGTTTCCACGACGTACGCGAACTGGCCGACGATGTCCTTGTACTCACGGTAGAGCGAGAGCTCCATCTCCGTTTCGTACTTCTCGAGATCTTCGGCACTCATCGGTTGGGTCGTCCTCCTGCGTATCGCCTGCCCGGGAAACCCGGTGTCGGGTGTCGACGTCCCATCATCCCGCACCGACCGCCGCGGTGTACATCGCACCCGCCGCACCACCCATCGCGGACCGTACGTTCGCGTACGACATGCGGTGTTCGTGGCTCGGACCGAGCAGCCCGAGGGCCTCGGTGTGCGCTGCGGTGCTGTAGCCCTTGTGGCCGGCGAACCCGTATCCGGGGATGGCATCGTCCATCGCGACCATCGTCCGGTCGCGGGAGACCTTTGCCAGCACACTCGCCGCGGCGATACACGCCGCGGACGCGTCTCCGCCGATCACCGGCAGCGACGGCGCGGCGAGACCCGGCACCCGGAACCCGTCCGTCAGAACGTAACCCGGCGACAGGTGCAGCCCCGCCACCGCCCGTCGCATGCCCTCGATGTTCGCGACGTGCACGCCGAGCGAGTCGACCTCGGCTGCGGGGATCTCGATGATGCACCAGGCTGCCGCGAGCCGCTGGATCACCGGGAACAGTTCCTCACGCGTCCGCTCGGTCAGCTTCTTCGAGTCGTCCAGACCTTCGAGCGCTCGATGCGGCTTCGGCCCGAGCACGCACGCGGCGACGACCAGTGGGCCCGCGCACGCACCGCGACCCGCCTCGTCGACTCCGGCGACGGGACCGAGTCCCGTGCGGATGAGGGCGGATTCCATCGTCCGCAGACCGGAGGCTCTGCGGATCACGGTGCGGGGCGGCCACCTGGTCACGTCGGTCGATTCACTTCGCTTGCGTCACTTCTCCAGTATTGCGGCCGGTCAGTTGGACTGCGGATTGGGCGAGTCGATCATCCCCCACCGCGACGGCGGCAACACGATGGCGACGGCCTTGCCGATCACATTGTCGATCGGCACCGTTCCACCCAACTCGTCGGCGACGTGGTACCGGGAATCGGCCGAATTGCTCCGATTGTCACCCATCACCCACAGATTGCCTTCGGGAACGGTGTACGGGCCGAAGCAGCGGCCCGACCGGACGGGGGTATCGCACGTCTGGCGCCCGGGGACGAACGGGAAGTCGGTCACCACGTACGGCTCGTCGAGAGGCTTGCCGTCCACCAGAACCCGCCCCTGGTCGTCACAGCACTCGACGGTCTGGCCGCCCGTCGCGATGACCCGCTTGACGAGATCGTTCTCGTCCGGCGGCACCAGGCCGACCAGAGAACCGACCTCCTGGATCCCGCGAACCACGACATTCGACGACCGGGTCGAGGTCCACTGGGCGTTCCACGAATCCGGGCCCTTGAACACCACCACGTCACCCGGTTCCGGATCACCGAAGTGGTAGCCGATCTTCTCCACCAGGATCCGGTCGCCCGTGCAACCGGCGCATCCGTGCAGTGTCGGCTCCATCGACTCCGACGGGATCAGATACACCCGAGCGATGAACGTCTGCAGCACGAAGCTCAACAGCAGCGCCACACCGATCAGAATGGGGAGCTCCCGCCAGAAGGAGCGGGACTTCTTCTTCGGCCTCTCCGACGCACTGTCGGGGCCGTTCGCGCCAAAGTTGGGCGCCGTCGATTCCTGCGGGGTATCTGCCACCGAAACAGGTTAGCCCGGCCCAGAAATTCTGGGCCGGGCTAATCCGACTTACGCGAAAGCTCAGTGCGACACGGGCTGAAAGCTCAGCGCACAGGTGAGCCGAAAGCTCAGCGCTTTTCCTTGATCTTCGCGGCCTTGCCACGGAGGTCGCGCAGGTAGTACAGCTTGGCGCGACGCACGTCACCGCGGGTCAGCACCTCGAGCTGGGCGATGTTGGGGCTGTGCACCGGGAAGGTGCGCTCGACGCCGACGCCGAAGGACACCTTGCGGACCGTGAAGGTCTCGCGGATGCCGCCGCCCTGGCGCCGGATCACGACGCCCTTGAAGACCTGCACGCGCTCCTTGGAGCCCTCGATGACCTTGACGTGCACGTTGACGGTGTCGCCGGGGCGGAAGTCCGGGATGTCGTTACGGAGAGACTGGGCGTCCAGGAAGTCCAGTGTGTTCATTGATTCATCCTTGCGTTTCTTCGCATGAGCAGAGGACCCGAGCGGCACCGTTCTCACGGCACTCGGCTGGTTCGTACTCCGATTAAGGGGTGCGCCTGTGCAGGCAACCCCACAATTGTGCCAGACAGCAGGTACGACGGGAAATCGGGCGGGTCACCCGTGGTGGGTCGGCGCGGGCGCGGGCCGCACGGTGCGTTCCAGTTCGGCCTCGGTCGCCGTCACCGCGTGCTCGACGCTGGGCTTGCCCGCGACGAGGTCCTGGACGTAGATCTTCGCCCTGATCAGCGGCCTTCGATAGCGCTTCTCCCGCTCCACCGCACGGGCCATCCTCTTCGGCTTGTCCTGGTAACGCCAGCGCGCCCAGGGCGCCCCGGGCCTGCTCAACCGGATGGCCCCGACGAGGAGCATCGGCGAGATGAACAGGCCGAACAGTGCAGTCCAGATCTTCCCCTTCGCGATCACCACGCCGGCGATCGCGAGGCTGATCAGCGCCGACACGACCAGTGCCAGCCGCACCCACGGGTTCGGGTTGTCCCGGAAGTCGGAGGGATTGACGATCGAATCCGGCCGCGCGCCGAGCAGCAGCAACCCGGTGACGGCGACCGCGGCGAACACCGCATCGACGGACGCGCGGCCTTGCTCGGACCAGTACACGTCCTTGAGGTAGAAGATCAGGGCGAACTCGTCGAGCACGAGCGCGGCACCTATCCCGAACAGCGCGGCCAACACGGCTCCCGACACCTGGGTGCCGTCCTCGTAGATTGCGATCAGCGCGACGCCGGACACGAGCATCGCGACGACGCCGAAGACCACGTGGTGCACGTGCTGTCCGCCGGGCGTGATGTTGCCGGGCCACCATTTCACCTGCGCACGGATCATCCGCACGCTCAGCCGGATGAAGACGAATCCGCCGATGAATCCGAGCAGGAAGAACAGCAGCGGCAGCCGCCCGGTCTCCACGATCTGGTGCTCGAACCAGTGCCGCATCAGCGTGGTCCCGACGCCCTGGTAATGCAGCGGAACCCGATGTGGCAGGTCGCGGTCTCCTCGGTGTCACCCTGCCGCGCCGACGGCCGGTACCGCAGGCAGTAGTTCGGTGCGCACAGGTGCGAGCCGCCCTTGATCACCCGCCGCGGGTACGTCTCCCCGTCGCGCCGGACCGCCGCCTCGACCCTGGGGTTACGGGGAATGCAGCACGGACTCGCGGGGGCCACGTTCCGCCCCGACGCACTGTGGTCGGCGCTGTGGAAGTCCGTGGTCCACTGCCACACGTTGCCCGCCATGTCGAGCAGTCCGTAGCCGTTCGGCCGGAACGACCCGACCGGCGACGTCCCGGGAAACCCGTCCTCGGTGAGGTTCTGCCACGGGAACTCGCCCTGCCAGGTGTTGGCCTGGTGCCGACCGCCCGGCGCGAACTCGTCACCCCACACGTACGTAACGCGGTCGAGACCCCCACGGGCCGCGAACTCCCACTCGGCCTCGGTGGGCAACTCCTTGCCCGCCCACTGCGCATATGCGAGGGCGTCCCCATACGCGACGTGCGTGACCGGATGCCGTTCGCGCCCACCGACATTGCTGCTCGGCCCCTCCGGGTGCCGCCAGTTCGCACCCGGTACCCACGACCACCAGCGCCGGAAGTCGTCCAGCGGAACCGGTCCCGGAGGCGGCGTGAACACCAGCGAACCCGGGACCAGGTCGGCGGGATGGGCGTCGGGATAGTCGGCCGGATCGGGTGCGGTCTCCGCGACGGTGACGTGTCCGGTGTCCTTCACGAACCGTCGGAACTCCGCCACCGTCACCGGATGGGTGTCCATCCAGAAGCCGTCGACGTGCACCTGGTGCACCGGACGTTCCTCGGGGTAGAAGTCGTCCGAGCCCATCCAGAAGGTGCCACCGGGGATCCACGACATGTTCTTCGGATCGACCGCGTTTGCCACCGGCCCAGCATCCCACGCAGGGCGCCGCGTTTCTCACGGCGGCGCCCTGCGCGTGTTGGTCAGCTGCCGAAGCCCGCCTTGCGGAGTGCGTCGGCCATCGAACCCGACGCGGGCCGCTCGGCGCGGCCGCCCTGCTGCCTACCGCCGGACTGACGCTCACCGCCGCCGCCACGGTTACCTCCGCCGCCACGGTTGCCGCCGCCACGGTTGCCGCCGCCCTGACGGTCACCGCCCTGGCGCTCAGCGCCGCGCGGCCCCGACTGCTTCGGAGCACCGGGCTCGTCGTCGAGTCGCAGGCTCAGTCCGACGCGCTGCCTCGCGGTGTCGACCTCCATGACCTTGACCTTCACGACGTCGCCGGACTTGACGACCTCGCGGGGATCACGGACGAAGCTGTGCGACATCGCGGAGACGTGGACGAGACCGTCCTGGTGCACGCCGACGTCGACGAAGGCACCGAATGCCGCGACGTTGGTGACGACGCCCTCGAGAACCATGCCCGGTTGGAGGTCGGCGACCTTCTCCACGCCCGCCGCGAATGTGGCGGTCTTGAACTCCGGACGCGGGTCGCGGCCCGGCTTCTCGAGCTCGGCGATGATGTCGGTGACGGTCGGGACACCGAACCGGTCGTCGGCGAACTGCTGGGGGCGCAGAGACCGCAGCATCGTGGTGTTGCCGATGATCTCCTTCACTGTCGAACCCTGCGCGTCGACGATCCGCCGCACCACCGGGTACGCCTCGGGGTGCACCGCCGACGAGTCGAGCGGGTCGTCGCCGTCGGTGATCTTGAGGAAGCCGGCGCACTGCTCGAACGCCTTCGGACCGAGCCGGGCCACGTCCTTGAGTGCGGCGCGGGTGCGGAACGGGCCGTTGGCGTCGCGGTGCGCGACGATCGACTCGGCCAGCGAGCCCGCGATGCCCGACACCCGCGACAGCAGCGGCACCGACGCGGTGTTGACGTCGACACCGACGGCGTTCACCGCATCCTCGACGACCGCGTCGAGGGACCGCGCGAGCAGGGACTCGGAGACATCGTGCTGGTACTGGCCGACGCCGATGGACTTCGGGTCGATCTTCACCAGCTCGGCGAGCGGATCCTGCAGTCGGCGAGCGATGGAGACGGCGCCGCGGATCGAGACGTCGAGGTCGGGCAGCTCCTGCGACGCGTAGGCCGATGCCGAGTACACCGATGCGCCGGCCTCGGACACCATGACCTTCGTCAGCTTCGCGTCCGGGAACTTCGCGATCAGGTCGGCGGCGAGCGCGTCGGTTTCGCGGGACGCGGTGCCGTTGCCGATGGCGATCAGGTCGACGCGATGCTTCGCGGCGAGCCCGGCGAGGGTGGCGAGGGACTGGTCCCACTTGTTCGCCGGCTGATGCGGGTAGATGGTGGCGTGGTCGAGGACCTTGCCGGTCGCGTCGACGACGGCGACCTTGGTGCCGGTGCGGAACCCGGGGTCTAGGCCCATCGTGGTGCGGGTACCGGCGGGCGCCGCGAGGAGGAGGTCCTTGAGGTTCATGGCGAACACGTCGACGGCGTCCCGTTCCGCGGACTGACGCAACCGCATCCGGGTGTCGATCCCGAGGCTGATGGACAGCTTCGTCTTCCACGCCCAGCGGACCGTGTCGAGCAGCCAGCGGTCCGCGGGGCGGCCGCGGTCGGCGACACCGAAGCGGGCGGCGATGCGCCCCTCGTACACGGTGGGCACCCCCGGCTCCTGCGGCTCGGTGTCCGCGTCGAGGCTCAGCGAGAGCACCTCCTCCTTCTCACCGCGCATCAGCGCGAGGATCCGGTGTGACGGCAGCTTCTCGAACGGCTCGGAGAACTCGAAGTAGTCGGCGAACTTCGCGCCCTCGGTCTCCTTGCCCTTGCGGACCGAGGAGCTGACCTGTCCACGCCGCCACATGGTGTCGCGCAGTTCCCCGACGAGGTCGGCGTCCTCGGCGAACTGCTCGACCAGGATCGCGCGGGCACCGTCGAGCTGTTCGGCGGTGTACTGCGCGGGATCGACGGACGGATCGGTGAGGAGGGTGTCGGCGACGGGCTGATGGCCGTCCTCGCGCGCGATCTGGGCCTTGGTGCGTCGCTTCGGCTTGAAGGGCAGGTAGATGTCCTCGAGGCGGGCCTTGGTCTCGGCGAGGATCAACTGGTCCTCGAGCTCGTCGGTCAGCTTGTCCTGCGAGCGGATCGACTCGATGATCGCGGCACGCCGCTCGTCGAGTTCACGCAGGTAGCGCAGGCGTTCGTCCAGCTGCCGCAGCTGCACGTCGTCGAGGCCGCCGGTCACCTCCTTGCGGTACCGGGCGATGAACGGGACCGTCGCACCGCCGTCGAGGAGGTCGACCGCGGCGCGGACCTGCTCCTCCCGGACGTCGAGTTCCTCGGCGATGCGCTGGTTCACGGATTTCAGGGCAGAGGTCACGGCGATCGACCCTACAGCTAGCATTTCGGGTAGAAGAGAACGGACACGAGGGCGGCAGGGTGAACAGGCGTCGGTGCGTTGCGGCGTTGGCCGTCGCGATCGGGACGACGATCGCAGCGCTCGGCTGTGCTCTCCCGACGCGATCCGGCGATGCGGTTTCGGCCGACGACGTCTCCGTCGACGACACCGACAGCTACCGGTCCGAGCAATGGTCCGATCTGCCGACCAGGCATGCGGTACCGCCGATCCCGGTATCCGTGGTCCCGTCCGCCGGACAGCTGCCGCCGATACCCGGAGGCTGGACACGTGCAGTCGCGCCATCGGGCCCGCTGCCCTCCGACATGACCGACCGGGTCGCCGCCGCACGCGCAGCTGCGGCGGGGCGCGGAGCCGACGTCGCCGTGTCACTACTCGACCGCTCCACCGGCGACCACGTCGTCGCCGACGGCAGCACCGCCGTCGAAACGGCATCCGTGGCAAAGCTCTTCATCGCAGATGCGGTCCTCCACGAGAATCCGACACCGTCCGCCGACGACCTCGAACTGATCGCCCGGATGCTCGAACGTTCCGACGACGCCGCCGCGAACGCGCTGTGGTTCGCCTACGGCGGGGATGCGATCGTCGACGCCGTCGTCGCGCGCTACGGACTGCATGCCACCACCGCGCCGTGGGACGGAAACTGGTGGAACACCATGACCACCCCCGACGACCTGGTCGAGTACTACGCGGGACTCCTGGACGGCACCGGCGGCCTGAGCAACGAGGCGTCCGAGACGGTCCTCTCGCATCTGCGCGCCGCCACCCCCACCGCCGCCGACGGCTACGACCAGCGCTTCGGCATCCCCGATGCGCTCGTCTACGAGTCGGGGGACGTGGCGGTCAAACAGGGTTGGATGTGCTGCACCGCGGGCCGGTGGGTACACCTGTCCACCGCCGTGATCGGTCCGCAGTCACGGTACGTCCTGGTCGTGGTGTCCCACGAGGACGTCGACTACGGCACCGGCAGCGACGGCCTGAATCAGGTGGTCTCTGCACTTCCCGACACCTCGCTCGACGCGGCCGTCGAGGACGCCAGCGCCGCGCACGCGCGGGAGACGATCACCGACGTCGTGCGAATCCTGTTCCCGGAGGGACGAATCGGCTGACGCACGGTCAGGACTGGTCGTCGGGCAGCAGATCGGGTCGACGCTGCGCGGTCCGCTCCAGCGACTGCTCACGCCGCCACTGCTCGATTCTCGCGTGGTTACCCGACAGCAGAACCTCGGGAACGTCGAGTCCGCGCCAGGAGACGGGCCGTGTGTAACTCGGGCCTTCGAGTAGCCCGTCCGAGAACGAATCCTCCTCGTGAGACTGCTGATTGCCGAGAACTCCCGGCATCAGGCGCACCACGGCCTCCGCCATGACGAGCACCGCTGCCTCGCCCCCGATGAGGACGTAGTCGCCGATGCTCACCTCCTCGACCCGCACGCGGCGGGCGGCGTCGTCGAACACCCGCTGGTCGATGCCCTCGTAGCGGCCGCACGCGAAGACCAGGTGCTTCTCCCGTGACCACCGCTGAGCTGTCGCCTGCGTGAAGGGAACTCCGGCGGGGGTGGGAACGACGAGGAGCGCGTCGTCGGGGCAGACCGCATCGAGTGCGTCACCCCAGATCGTCGGCTTCATGACCATGCCGGGACCACCGCCGTACGGGGAGTCGTCGACGGCCTTGTGCACGTCGTGCGTCCAGTCCCGCAGGTTGTGCACGCCGACGAACACGAGACCCTTGTCGATTGCCTTGCCCAGCAACGCAGTTCGCAACGGTTCGAGATACTCGGGGAAGATGGTGATGACGTCGAGGCGCACGGCTACTCCGGGTCCAGCAATCCTTCGGGCGGATCGATCTCGACATATCCGTCGGCAACCGCGACGACCGGGACGATCGCCGTCACGAACGGAATGAGGATCTCGCCCTTCTCCGCGCCTTCGGGGCGCACCGAGAGCAGTTCCCCGGCCGCGGAGTGCAGCACCTCGTTCACGGTGCCGACGACGGTGCCGTCCGCGAGCCGCACCTGCAGGCCCTCGAGTTCGTGGTCGTAGTAGGCGTCCGGATCATCGGACGGCGGCAGGTCCGCGCTGTCGACCACGAAGAGCATGCCGCGCATCGCGTCGGCCGCGGTGCGGTCGTCGACGCCTTTCAGACGCAGCAGAAGCCGCCCGGAGTGCTCCCGGGCGGCTTCCACCGTGTAATCGGTCAGTTTCCGATCACGAGGCTTACGGCCGCGCAGAACCGCACCGACGGCGAAGCGGAGCTCCGGGGTGTCGGTGCGGATCTCGACGGCGAGTTCGCCCCTGATGCCGTGCGACTTGGCCACACGGCCGACAACGAGTTCCACCGAATTACTGATCGGTGTCGATCACGTCGACGCGGATGCCCTTGCCGCCGATGCCGGCGACGAGGGTCCGCAGAGCAGTTGCGGTGCGGCCACCACGGCCGATCACCTTGCCGAGGTCGTCAGGATTGACGTGCACCTCGACGGTGCGCCCGCGACGGCCGGTGATCAGTTCGACCCGGACGTCGTCGGGATTGGCGACGATGCCGCGAACGAGGTGTTCGACGGCGTCGGCGACAACGGCACTCACTTGTCAGCAGCCTCGGAATCCGCAGCGGCCTCGGCCTCGGCGGCAGGCGCCTCGGAAGCCTCGTCGGCGTCCTTCTTGGCGGCCTTCTTCTTCGGGGTGATGGCCTCGGCGACCGGCTCGTTCTCAGCGGCGGCGAGCGCAGCCTGGAACAGCTCCAGCTTCGACGGCTTCGCTTCCTTGGTCTTGAGGGTGCCCTCGGCGCCCGGCAGGCCCTTGAACTTCTGCCAGTCACCGGTGATCTTCAGCAGAGCCTCGACCGGCTCGGTGGGCTTGGCGCCGACACCCAGCCAGTACTGCGCGCGCTCCGAGTCGATCTCGATCAGCGACGGCTCTTCCTTCGGGTGGTACTTGCCGATGGTCTCGATCGCACGGCCGTCACGACGGGTGCGAGAGTCCGCGACGATGATGCGGTACTGGGGGTTGCGGATCTTGCCGAGGCGGGTGAGCTTGATCTTGACAGCCATGGTGGAGCCTTTCGTATGGTCACGGCGCAATTCAGCGATGCGCAAGGCGTGCGCACCCGGTTTTGCGTTGAAGGGGATGTCGTGACCGCCGCGCGGTACGGAACCGGAGACGGGCGAACAGCGGTCCATTCTGCCAGACGGGGACCTTCGGGAGCCAATCGCCCCGGCCGGCCCGCCGCACGACTCGCCCGCACCCCGATAGCGCACCGGCACGTCCTCGGACTGCCTAGAATCCGGTCGACCGCGGCTCGACGACTCAGGCTCGACGACACAAGCTCGACGACTCAAAGGGGGTTCGACGTTGTCGTCCTCGACACCGCCATCGCAACCAGTACCGACATCGACACCGCCCCCGCCACCGGCGACAACACCCGTGCCGTTCCCCAGCTTCGCCGACGGTCCCCCCCGCACCCGAGCGGGGCCGAGGAATCGCGCTGGCCGTCGTGGTCCTGCTGCTAGGGCTGGCCGCGCTGTTCGTCGGGCTCGGCCCCTACCTGACGGCACACACGTCCGCAGGAGTCGTCAGCGTCAGCGGCTACGCCCTGCCGCAAGGGATGACCGTCGTCGCGGCGCTGCTGTTCGCCGGGCTGGTAGCCGGGCTGTCGACCCTCCCCCGCCTCTCCCGTCTCCGCGGAGCCACGCCCGTCCTGCACACGATCGCGACCGCCGCCGCCACCATGGGAGTACTGCTCGCCGTCTTCCTGCTGATCGTCGTCAGCAGCGTCGACACGCCTGCGGACCTGATCGGCAGTGCAGCGGACGAGGCCGAATCCGTGGTCGTCGGCCTCGGGTGGGCGGGCATCACGCTCCTGGCGCTGGCCACGGCGCAGGCCGTCGTCGCGTTCGCGGCCCTCGCCTACGACATCGGACTCGTGCAGGCGCGCCGCACCCCGGAACCGGTTCACGAGCCGTTTCTCCCGCCGGAACCGGCGCCGACCGACCAGCCGACGAAGGCGGAGACCGCATGACCGTCAACACCCCGCCCTCGCCCACCGATCCGGCCGAGCCTCCTCAGGCTCCCCTGTCGGGACGCGGCTGGCTCGTCGTGCTCACCTCGATCGCGGCCGTCCTCGTCGTGCTCGCGGGCGGCGGCTACCTGCTCAACCGGGCGCTCAGCGATGACTCCTCGGTCGCGGGGAGCGCGGCACCCGCGACCGAGGAAGACGGCGGGGAGTTCGGGGGTGGCGCCGGAAGCGGCGACCTCGGAGGTGACATGGGCGCGACCGGCGAAACCGTCGCCGTCACCCCCACCGCCGTGCTGCCGACCTGCACACCGGTCCCGCCCGCGATCGACTCCACCGGACGCAGCCACGCCTACGAAGCACCCAACGCGATCGACGGCGACGTCAGTTCCGCGTGGCGCTGCACCGGGACCCGCGGCCAGACCCTCGCCGTCAGCTTCCCGTGCACCGTCGCCCTCGCGACCGTCGGCATCGACCCCGGCCACGACAAGACCGACCCCGACGGCTCCGACCGCTTCGCGCAGAACCGCAAGGTCACCAGGGTCAAGTGGACTTTCGACGACGGCACCACCGTCGAACAGCAACTCGAACCGCGCCGCGGAATCCAGACGATGCCCGTCGACCACCCCGCCCGTACCGCGACCCTGACCGTTCTCGACACCGTCGACGGCCAGCCCGTCACCAACCGGGCGGGCCAGACGTCGGCGCCGTTCAACGACGTGACCTCGATCAGCGAGGTCCGGTTCACCGCACTGGCCGGCGACGGCTGCGTTCGCTGAGTTGCCCCGCCGCGCCCCGCCTGCGGGCGTAGGCTGCACGGACGGTGGGCCCACCCCAGGAGGCAGCGTGAAGGCCACCACCATCGGCGACGTGCTGTCGATCCTGACCGGAATCATCGCCGACACCACTTCGAGGCGGGATCCGCTCGGGTACTTCGCGGCCCTGTACCGCCAGGTCACGCTGGAGGTGAAGAACGGAATCGTCGCCGGGTCCTTCGACGACGGACCGCGGATGTCGGGTTTCGACGCGTCCTTCGCGAACCGCTACTTCGCCGCCTACGAGACCTACACCTCGGGTGGCACGCCAACCCGCAGCTGGCAGTTCGCATTCGACCGGGTCCGCACCGGGAAGCTGATCATCCTGCAGAACCTGCTGCTCGGCATCAACGCCCATGTGAACCTCGACCTCGGCGTCGTCACCGGCACGAAGTTCCGCGGTTCCGCACTGAGCGGGTTCCATGCCGACTTCGATCACCTGAACGAGATCCTGGCATCGCTGATTCCACGGGTCCGTGCCGTGATCGAACAGTTCTCGCCTCGCATCGGTGAGCTGACCGAACTGGCGGACGACGCCCCCGAACTGGCGCTGCGTTTCAGCGTCGAGGCCGCCCGCGACGACGCGTGGCGGATCGCCACGCTGCTCTCGGTGACACCGTCGACGTTCGTGGCTCCGGCCGTGGAGCTGATCGACGGCAAGGCGAAGCTCGTCGGCCGGGTGGTCGCCGACCAGCCGGAGCCTGTCGCGAGCATCGTCCGTCACATTCGTGCCGCCGAGAGCACCGACGTCGCCGCGATCATCACCGCACTCGACTCCGTCGTGTAGCGGGAACCGGCGATCCCTACGCGAACCGGCCGCGCCTCGTCACGATCTGCCCCCGCAACACCACCAGGTCAGGGGTCGCGAGCACCTCCGGACCCGTGCGCGGATCCTGCTCGTAGACAACGAGATCCGCGGGCGCACCGGCTTCGAGTCCGGGATGGCCGAGCCACGGACGGGCATCCCAGCAGGCGGCGCCGAGGGCCGCCGTCGGGCCGAGACCGGCCGCGGACAGCGCCGCGACCTCGTAGGCGAGCCGTCCGTGCCGGATCGATCCGCCGGCATCGGTGCCCGCGTAGATCGGGATGCCTGCGTCGTGGGCGGCGCCGATGGTGTCCCCGACCCGTGCGTGTAGGTCGCGCATGTGCGCCGCATACACCGGGAACCGGTCCGCGGAATCGGCGATCTCGGGGAAGGTCGCGATGTTGATCAGCGTCGGTACGAGCGCCGTGCCGTGTTCGACCATCATCTCGATCGTCGAGTCGGTCAGTCCGGTGCCGTGCTCGATGCAGTCGATGCCGGAACCGATCAGACCCGGCAGCGCGTCCTCGCCGAAGACGTGGGCGGTGACCCGGGCACCGACCTCGTGCGCCGCGGCCATCGCCTCCTTCAGCACGGCGTCACTCCACAGCGGCCGGAGGTCACCGGCGTCCCGGTCGATCCAGTCGCCGATGATCTTCACCCAGCCGTCGCCTGCGAGCGCCTGCTCTCGGACGGCGGCCGGCAGCTGCGACTCGTCCTCCAGGTCCACCGGCAGGCCGCGGATGTACCGCTTGGGCAGCGCGATGTGCCTGCCCGCGCGGATGATCTTCGGCAGGTCGGCGCGGTCGTCGAGGTGCCGGGTGTCCACCGGCGAACCGGCGTCACGCAGCAGCAGGACACCGCAGTCGCGTTCCGTTTCGGCCTGCGCGGTCAGCCCGGCCTCATCCTCGTGACCACCGCCGAACCGGATCCCGACGTGGCAGTGCGCGTCGACCAGTCCGGGCAGGACCCACGCGGTCTCGGTCAGCGTCTGCGCGCCGGGCACGGGCTCCGACGAGATCAGTCCGTCGTCACCAACCCACAACTCGACGGCCTGCTCGTCGGGCAGCCCCCGCCCGGCCAGCCGAAACGCCACGGTCTACTTCTTCGGGAGCTTGAGCTGGGACAGGTCGAAGCCCTCGAGGCCGGGCGGCAACTCGTCGAGGCCCTTCGGCATCTTCGACAGGTCCATGCCCGCGGGCAGGCCCGGGAATCCGCCGGGCATCCCGCCCGGCATCCCGGGGAATCCGCCCCTGATCTTCGGCTGCGTCGGGCCCTTGCCGCCCTTCTTCCCCTTCTTGCCCTTCTTGCCGCGTTGCGACCGCTGGGAACCCCGCGCGCCGGGCATACCCATCCGACCGGCCATCGCCGTCATCATCTTGCGGGCCTCGAAGAACCGGTCGACGAGCTGGTTGACGTCGGAGACCTTTACACCCGAGCCGTTCGCGATGCGCAGACGACGCGACGCGTTGATGATCTTCGGGTTGGCACGCTCCGCAGGCGTCATGCCGCGGATGATCGCCTGAATCCGGTCGAGTTGCTTGTCGTCGACCTGAGCGAGCGCGTCCTTCATCTGGCCTGCGCCGGGCAGCATCCCGAGCAGATTGCCGATCGGGCCCATCTTGCGCACGGCCATCATCTGCTCGAGGAAGTCCTCGAGCGTCAGTTCCCCGGAGCCGATCTTCATCGCGGCGGCCTCGGCCTGCTCCGCGTCGAAGACCTGCTCGGCCTGCTCGATGAGGGTGAGCACGTCGCCCATGCCGAGGATCCGGCTCGACATCCGGTCCGGATGGAAGACGTCGAAGTCCTCGAGCTTCTCACCCGTGGACGCGAACATGATCGGCTTGCCGGTGATCTCCCGCACGCTGAGTGCGGCACCGCCGCGGGCGTCGCCGTCCAGTTTGGTCAGGACCACACCGGTGAACCCGACACCCGACTGGAACGACTCGGCGGTGTGGACGGCGTCCTGACCGGTCATCGCGTCGAGGACGAACAGCACCTCGTCGGGCTGAACGGCGTCGCGGATGCCCGCGGCCTGCGCCATGAGCTCCTCGTCGATACCGAGACGACCGGCGGTGTCGACGATCACGACGTCGTGGTGCTTGGCGCGCGCCTCCTCGACACCGCGCCGCGCGACGTCGACCGGGTCGGCGGCGGACACGCCGAGTGCGTTGTCCCCGCCGCCGATCGACGTGCCGGGATGCGGGGCGAACACGGCGGCGCCCGCCCGCTCACCGACGATCTGGAGCTGGCTCACCGCACCCGGACGCTGCAGGTCGCAGGCGACCAGAAGCGGGGTGTGGCCCTGAGCGGTCAGCCACTTCGCGAGCTTGCCCGCCAGGGTGGTCTTACCCGAGCCCTGCAGACCCGCCAGCATGATGACGGTCGGCGGCGTCTTCGCGAACTGCAGCCGCCGGGTCTCCCCACCGAGGATGCCGACGAGTTCCTCGTTGACGATCTTGACGACCTGCTGCGCCGGGTTCAGCGCACCCGAAACCTCCGCCCCCTTCGCCCGCTCCTTGATCTTCGCGATGAAGGAGCGGACGACGGGCAGAGCCACATCGGCTTCGAGCAGAGCCAGCCGGATCTCGCGGCAGGTGGCGTCGATGTCGGCGCCGGACAACCGGCCCTTGCCTCGCAGGTCCTTGAGGGCACCTGTCAACCTGTCGGAAAGGGATTCGAACACCGATCGGGCTCCTGGCTGTCGGGACCGCGCTACACCTCACGTGGCGGTCGGAACCACGCGAAAGCCTGAGCGCGGCGTCTGGACCACGCGAAGACTGAGCGTGGCAGTCTTACGGACACTGCATCCCAGCGTAGCCGCTAACCGGCTGCGTTCCCCTCCTCCCCGTCCTTCTTGGGCGGCGGAGGCGCAGGCACCACGGACAGGATCGCCGACTCCAGGTCCTCACGGGTCACCCGCGAGTCGCCGGCACCGAGATTCAGGCAGAACGAATCCACCACCGAGTTGCCGAGGGTCGCGACCTTCGCCCACTGCACATCGGCACCGTGTCGTTCGAGTTCGGCCGCCAACCGGCACAGCAGACCCACTCGGTCCTCGGTGCGCAATTCGACGATGACCTGACCGTCGACGGCCGTCTCGAACCAGATGAGTCGCGGCGGTGCCTGCGCGTACTGCACGGGAACCGCTGTCACGCCGAGTTCGAGCGCCTGCTCCTCCGTTGCGATCCGTTCCTTGTCCGCGAGCATCGCCACGAGATCCAGCTCGCCCGCTGTCGCCCTGATCAGTTCCTGGCGCAGCAACCCCGCCTGCGGCGGCGCACCGAAACGCGGCGAGACGGTGAACGAGTTGACCGCGGAACCCTCGTGGTTGCCCACCGACGCCGCAAGCACCCGCAGCGAATGCAGTGCCAGCACCCCGGCCGCGTCGGACAGCAGTCCCGGCACGTCCGGCGCGATCACCGTCACCGTGTAGGTGTGCGGCCCCTCCGCTGGCGCCAGCATCACGTGGACGCCGCCGCCCTCGGCGAGGGTCGCATGTTCGGGATCGATCGGATCCGGTTCGGGCAGGGGCTCCCCCGCCATCACCAGGCGGCAGCGCCGGACCAACTCCCCGATGAGCGACGCCTTCCAGTCACCCCACACCCCTGGTCCCGTTGCCAGCGAATCGGCCTCGGCGAGCGCGTACAGCAGTTCCAACAACATCGCGTCGTGCCCGAGCGCATCCGCGACCATCTGCACGGTCGCCGGATCGTCGAGGTCCCGGCGCGTTGCGGTGTCCGGCAGGAGCAGGTGGTACCGCACCATCGCGCTGAGCATCGCCACATCCGACGGCCACAGCCCGAGGCGGTTTCCGATCTGGGTTGCGAGTTCGGCACCCACGACGCTGTGGTCACCGCCGCGTCCCTTGCCGATGTCGTGCAGCAACGCACCGAGCACCAGCAGATCCGGACGCGTCACCCGCGTGGTGAACGCGCTCGCCTGGACCGCCGTCTCGACGAGATGCCGATCGACCGTCCAGGTGTGCACCGCGTCCCGCGGCGGCAGGTCTCGCACCGCACCCCACTCGGGCAGCAGACGACCCCAGAGCCCGGTGCGGTCGAGTGCCTCGACGACCGCCGCCATCCGCGGTCCCGATCCGAGCAGAACCAGCAGATCACCCAGCGCCTCTCGCGGCCACGGCTCCCTCAGTTCGGGTGCACTGTCGGACAACCTACCGAGCGTCGACGCCCCGATCGGCATCCCCGTCTGCGCCGCGGCAGCGGCCACCCGGACGATCAGCCCGGGATCCTTGCTCGGCTTCGCATCCCTCGCGAGGACAACCTCGCCCGCGTGCTGCACGACACCCTCGTCCAGCGGACGCCGGACGGGCACCCGCCGCAGTCGCGACAACCCTCGACGCGGCAGACCGTTGGCCGCCGTCCGCAATCCGACGTCCACCGAGTAGCCGATGGTGCGCGCCGAATCGCTCAGCACCCGGGCCAGATCGAACCGGTCCCCGATCCGCAGTGCCGCACCGATCTCGTCGGCGTCCTGTGCCCGCACCTGATCCCGTGCCCGTCCCGCGACCCGATGCAATTCGGTGCGCACGTCGAGGAGTCGGGAATGCGCGGACGCCAGCCCGCCACCCGGAGTGTCCGGACCGAGGCTCGTCGCGGCGTCGGTCAGCTGCGCGATCGCCAAAGCGTCGAGCAGTTGCACGTCACGCAGGCCCCCACGTCCGTTCTTCACGTCCGGCTCCGCACGGTGTGCGATCTCGCCACTACGCGACCAGCGCGCCTGCGTCATCTCCACCAGTTCGTCGAACCGCAAGCGGATTCCGGACCGCCACTGCCGACGAACGCCACCGATCAGCAGGTTCGTCAGCTCGACGTCACCCGCGATGTGACGGGCCTCCAGCAGGCCCATAGCCGCCGTCAGGTCCGACGCCGCCACCTGCAGCGCCTGCGGTACCGTCCGCACACTGTGGTCGAGCTTGATGTGAGCGTCCCAGAGGGGATACCAGAGCCGGTCCGCAACCTGCGACACCACCGCGGAGTCCATGTCGTCGTGGAGCAGCACCAGGTCGAGATCCGAGTACGGCAGCAGTTCCCGGCGTCCGAGGCCACCGACCGCGACGATCGCGAATCCGCTGTCGGACGTGATCCCGAGTTCCGTGCCCTTCGTCGTCAGCCAGAACTCGTGGAGGTCCACCAGCGCCTGCCGCAGGGCGGACGTGTCGAGTCGCCGCGAGCGGGAACGACCTTCCAGCAACTGTTTCCGAGCCCGGACGAGGTCGTCGGCCGCCACCATCTGGCCGTGCGCGTTCAGGCCCGGAGACGAGGGCGGCCCCGACCCCGCCGACGTTGCGACGGGATCGGGGCCACCGGATCCGGACCCTGTCGGGTCAGAGCGCATCCCCGCCCCGTTCGCCGGTGCGGACCCGGACGACGGACTCCACCGGGCTGACCCAAACCTTGCCGTCACCGATCTTGCCGGTGCGGGCGGCCTCGACGATCACCTCGACGACCTTGTCGACCACGCTGTCGTCGACGACGACCTCGACTCGAACCTTCGGCACGAAGTCGACGGAGTACTCGGCCCCCCGGTACACCTCGGTGTGGCCCTTCTGCCTGCCGTAGCCCTGGACTTCGCTGACGGTCATGCCCAGCACGCCTGCCTGCTCGAGCCCGGTCTTGACGTCCTCGAGAGTGAACGGCTTGACGATTGCGGTGATGAGCTTCATTACTTTCATGCCTCCCTGACGGACGAGCGGACCGGTGCCGAGTTTGCCGAACCTGCCGAGACTCCACCGAGTGCGACGAAGTCGTATGCGTTCTCAGCGTGCTCAGTATCGTCCAGGCCACGGGCCTCAGCCTCATTGCTGGCCCGAAGTCCGATCGTGTATTTCACGATCAGCGCGATGATCGTGGTCGCGACCAGCGAGTACAGCAGGACCGCACCGGCTCCGACCGCCTGGCGCCACAGCTGGTCGACTCCGCCGCCGTAGAACAGGCCGTCGACGGCCGCGGGGGCCTCCGAGGTGGCGACGAGTCCGACCATCAGGGTGCCGACGATGCCGCCGACGAGGTGAACACCGACGACGTCGAGCGAATCGTCGAATCCGAAGCGGTACTTCAGTCCGACTGCGAGGGCGCACAGCACACCGGCTGCGACACCGATGGCGAGCGCTCCGAGGATGTTCACCGAGGAGCAGGACGGGGTGATCGCGACGAGGCCTGCGACGATGCCCGAAGCACCACCGAGCGTCGTGGCGTGGCCGTCACGGATGCGCTCGACGAGGAGCCAGGCCAGCATGGCGGCGGCGGTGGCGACGAGGGTCGTGATGAAGGTGACGCCCGCGATTCCGTTGGAGCCCACTGCCGAACCGGCGTTGAAGCCGAACCAACCGAACCACAGCAGCGCAGCGCCGAGCATGACGAACGGCAGGTTGTGGGGGCGGAAGGGCGTCGTCGGCCATCCGCGGCGCTTGCCGAGGACCAGCGCGAGAACCAGGCCGGCGATACCGGCGTTGATGTGAACGGCGGTGCCGCCGGCGAAGTCGATCGCCTTGAGCTGGTTGGCGATCCAGCCGCCGTTCTCGGCGGTCACACCGTCGAAGGAGAACACCCAGTGCGCGACAGGGAAGTACACGATCGTCGCCCAGAGTCCTGCAAACAGGAGCCACGGCCCGAAGCGCAGGCGGTCGGCGACGGCGCCGGAGATCAGCGCGACGGTGATGATCGCGAACATCGCCTGGAACGCAACGAACACGGTGGCCGGAATGGTCCCGACGAGCGGGATCGCCGCTGCGGCGCCGGTGTCGGCGTCCGCGAGGTAGGAGCCGCCGATCAGGCCCTTGAGGCCGAAGAACTGGAACGGGTCACCGATCACCCCGCCCTTGTCTTCGCCGAAGGCCATCGAATAGCCGTACAGGGCCCAGATGACCCCGACGACACCCATTGCACCGATGCTCATCATGATCATGTTCAGGACGTTCTTCGCGCGAACCATGCCGCCGTAGAAGAACGCGAGACCCGGCGTCATCAGCAACACGAGCGCGGCGCTGGTCAGCATCCACGCGGTGTCGCCGGCGTCGGGCGCTCCGATAGTCGGGAAATCCACCTTGCTCCTCCTCCTTCGGTCGCCCCGCGTGCTCGCGGCTTTACGACTCGAGAAGAAGAGTGCTAATCCGGTGTTTCACTTGTGACACTCGGGTGTTTCGCCCGAGTGAACGAATCCTGGAACTCTGTTGCTTTCAGGTTTCGGAAATGGAACCGGTGTGGTGCGGTGCCCGTGATGTCCACGGGCACCACTCCTGCCGAAGGCCCGATCAGCCGAGCAGCGCGTCGACGAAAGCGTCCGGCTCGAAGGGCGCCAAGTCGTCGGCACCCTCACCGAGACCCACCAGTTTCACGGGCACACCGAGCTCGTGCTGCACCTGGAAGACGATGCCGCCCTTCGCGGTGCCGTCGAGCTTCGTGAGCACCACTCCGGTGATGTCGACGACCTCCGCGAACACCCGCGCCTGCACGAGTCCGTTCTGGCCGATCGTGGAGTCGAGCACCAGCAGAACCTCGTCGACCTTGGCCCGCTTCTCGACGACCCGCTTCACCTTGCCCAACTCGTCCATCAGACCCGTCTTGGTGTGCAGACGTCCTGCCGTGTCGACGATGACGACGTCGACGCCGGTCTCGATGCCCTTGGACACCGAATCGAACGCGATCGCCGCCGGATCGGCGCCCTCGGCGCCCCGCACGACCTCGGCCCCGACGCGCTCCGCCCATGTCTGCAACTGGTCCGCCGCCGCCGCGCGGAACGTGTCCGCGGCCCCGAGCAGCACGCGGCGACCGTCCGCGACGAGCACGCGCGCGAGCTTGCCCGTGCTGGTGGTCTTGCCGGTGCCGTTGACGCCGACGACGAGCAGGACGCCCGGCGTCGAGCCGTGCGGCAACGCCCGGATCGACCGATCCATCTCCGGGTGCAACGCCTCGATCAGCACGCGGCGCAGCATCTCCCGCGCCTGCGCCTCCGTCTTGACGCCGCCCGCCGCCACCTCGGCGCGCATCTTGCCGACCACTTCCTCGGTGACCGCACTTCCCAGGTCCGCGATGATCAGCGTGTCCTCGATCTCCTCCCAGGAGTCGTCGTCGAGGTCACCGCCGCCGAGCAGACCGAGCAGCGACTTGCCGACCGCGTTCTGCGAGCGCGACAGCCGGCCGCGGAGCCGGTCCAGGCGGCCCGCGGTGGGGGCGATCTCCTCGATGGCAGGAGCTTCGACAACCGGCTCGGGCTCGGGAGCTGCTTCCGGTTCCGGCTCGGCGACGACCGGCTCGGGCTTCTCCGGCTCGGCGACGACCGGCTCGGGCTTCTCCGGTTCGACGACCTCGGGCGCCACGACCTCGGGCGCTACGACCTCGGGCTCCGCAACCTCGGGTTCGACTACCGGCGGCGCCGTGACCTCGGGAACCGCCGCGGCCGACTCTTCGACGACCGGCGGCTCCTCGACCGGCGGCTTCTCTGCGATCGGCTTCTCGACAACCTTCGGCGTCACCGGTTCCGGTCGCGGCTTCGGTGGCGCGGTGTCCGTCGCACCCTGACTGAAACTGAATCCGCCCGCCGACTTGTAGCCACCCGATCGGTCCTTCGCCTCGCCGATAGCCTCGGGCTGCTCGGATTTCGGCGTCAGGCTGACCTGCCGCTTCCGGTACAGCACCGTGCCCGCGACGAGCGCGACGATGAGGACGGCCAGTACGGCGGCGATTGCGATCCAAGCTCCGGTAGTCACCGGCCCATCCTCTCAGGCGACGGGCGAGCGGTGCGACACGGTGCGCAGGCGATCAGTCCGCGGCCGGGGCGGCGAGCGCCGGAAACCAGATGTCGGTGAGCACTTCGGCCGCCAGTTCGGCGGACGCGTCGATGGTGCCCTGCATCGCCCAGCGGGTGAAGAACCGTTCGAGCTGGGTGCTCAGCAGTTCGATGCGCAGACGGGCCTCGTCGCGGCGGCCTTCTGGCCAGCGTTCGAGGTAGTTCGTCATCACGTTGGGGAGCGCGAGCATGCCCTCGCGGGCGATGGCCTGCATGTCCGGCTCGAGGACGGTCGCCTGGTCCCAGGCCGAAAGCATCTCGCGGTGCTGCTGGAACCAGTCGATGGCCCGGGTGACCCAGTCGGTGAACTCGGCGCGTGAGCCGGTCTCGAGAACCCGATCCAGGTCCTGATACACCGCCAGCGTGCTCAGCGCCATGTCCTCGTTGCTGAGCGCCTTCAGCACGTCCACCTTCGACGGAAAGTGCAGATAGAACGTCGCCCTGCTGCAGCCGACGTCGGTGGCGATGTCGTCGACGGTGACGGCGGCGTATCCCCGGTCGCTGAACAGGGTGCGCGCGGACTCGACGAGGCGCGCCCGCGTGGCCCGCTTCTGCTCGTCCCGCAGTGTGCCCCGTCGCTGCCGGGGCTTGTCTGCCGTGTCCACCATGCGCCCAAGGCTACCTTCTGCCCATTCACTGAGCGCAACGACTTTCACAAGACGTCCCGATTTTCACTTGACAGTGCGTCAGCGAACGCTAAGGTATGGCCTAGGTCACATTTGCGGCTGCTCATTCGGCCCGCCCATCGCCGCCGACCGGAGCACGGCCACCACCACGCGCAGAAGGACGAACACCATGGACACCACGACACCGCCGAAGGTCTGCATCATCGGCGCAGGCCCATCCGGGATCACCACCGCCAAACGGTTGCAGGACCACGGCGTCCCGTTCGACTGCTTCGAGGCATCCGACGAGGTCGGCGGCAACTGGTACTACAAGAACCCGAACGGCATGTCGGCCTGCTACCAGAGCCTGCACATCGACACCTCGAAGTGGCGGCTGGCGTTCGAGGACTTCCCGGTTCCCGCCGAGTGGCCCGACTTCCCGCACCACTCGCTGCTGTTCCAGTACTTCAAGGACTACGTCGCGCATTTCGGCCTGCGGGACAAGATCACCTTCAACACCTCCGTGGACCATGCCGAACGCGGCCCGGACGGACTGTGGACGATCACCCTGTCAACGGGCGAGACGCGCGCCTACGACGCTCTGATCGTGTGCAATGGGCACCACTGGGACCCGAACACCCCGGACTACCCCGGACAGTTCGACGGCACCCTGATCCACAGCCACGAGTACAACGACCCGTTCGACCCGATCGACATGCGCGGCAAGAACGTCGTGGTGGTGGGAATGGGCAACTCCGGCCTCGACATCGCGTCCGAACTCTCGCAGCGGTTTCTCGCCAAGAAGCTGACGGTCTCGGCGCGCCGCGGCGTCTGGGTGCTGCCCAAGTACCTGAAGGGCGTGGCGGGCGACAAGATGACGATGCCCGCGTGGATTCCCCGCCCGATCGGCCTCGCTCTCAAGCGACGCTTCCTCAACAAGAACCTCGGCCCCATGGAGGGTTACGGCCTGCCCAAGCCCGACCATCAGCCCTTCGAGGCGCACCCGTCCGCGAGCGGCGAGTTCCTCGGCAAGGCCGGTTCCGGTGACATCGCGTTCAAGCCCGCAATCACCGCGCTGGAAGGCAAGCAGGTGCGCTTCGCCGACGGAAGCACCGAGGACGTCGACGTCATCGTCTGCGCCACCGGCTACCACATCAGCTTCCCTTTCTTCACTGATCCGAACCTCCTGCCCGACGCCAAGAACCGCTTCCCGCTGTTCAAGCGCATGATGAAGCCGGGCATCGACAACCTCTTCTTCATGGGCCTCGCGCAGCCGATGCCGACACTGGTGAACTTCGCCGAGCAGCAGAGCAAGCTCGTCGCCGCCTACCTGGCGGGCAAGTACCTGCCGCCCTCACCGACCGAGATGCAATCCGTCCTCGCCGCCGACGAGAAGTACTACCTCGGCCCCTACTACGACTCCCCGCGCCACACCATCCAGTGCGAGTTCGATCCGTACGTGCGGAATCTGAAGAAGGAAATCGTCGACGGCGGCAAGCGGGCCCAGGCCGCGGGATACACACTGCCCGTCCCGGCCCGTGCGCTGCAGAAGGTGTGAGGAACCGACACATGGCAACGACAGAGGGATTCTGCGCGGACGGCTTCGAACCGGTTCGCGATGCGCTGGAGAAGCAGCTCGAGTCCGGTGAGGAACTCGGCGCATCCATCTGCGTGACCGTCGACGGCGAACCCGTCGTCGACATCTGGGGCGGGCACACCGACCAGGACCGGACCACACCGTGGACCGAGGACACCATCGTCAACGTCTTCTCCATCACCAAGACGATGACCGCGCTCAGCGCGCTACTCCTGGTGGACCGCGGGCTGCTGGACCTGGACGAGAAGGTGGCCCACTACTGGCCGGAGTTCGCAGCGAACGGCAAGGCGGACATCGAGATCCGGCACCTGCTCTCGCACACGTCGGGTGTCTCCGGCTGGGAGCGTCCCATGGAACTCGCCGACATCTACGACCACGACTCCGCCGTCGCGCGGCTGGCATCGCAGGCGCCCTGGTGGGAGCCGGGCACCGCGTCGGGCTACCACGCACTCAACTACGGCCACCTGGTCGGTGAGGTGATCCGGCGCATCGACGGCCGGACGCTCGGCCGGTTCTTCGCCGACGAGTTGGCGGGCCCCCTCGGAGCCGACTTCCACATCGGTACCGGCCCGGAGTATTTCGCCCGCATCGCACCGCTGGTCCCGCCGCCCGCCGTCGAGTTCGACATGGCAACCCTCGACCAGGACAGCATCCTGGTCAAGACGCTGACCTGTCCCCTGCTCGACTACGAACGCACCTCCGACCCGGAGTGGCGGCAGGCCGAGATCGGGGCGGTCAACGGTCACGGCAACGCACGTTCCATTGCGCGGCTGCAGTCGATCGTCTCCGGTGGCGGCGTGCTCGACGGCAAGACCTGGCTGTCACCGGACACCGTCGACGCCATCTTCCGGCAGCAGGCCGACGGTATCGACCTCGGGATCCTGACCCCCCTGCGGTTCGGCATCGGGTACGGGCTGCCGCACGCGCAAACGGCGCCCGCCGTCCCCGACGGCCGGGTCTGCTGGTGGGCTGGCGTGGGCGGATCGTTCGTCGTCAACGACCTCGACCGCGGCATCACCTTCGCGTACGCGATGAACAGGATGGCACCGGGGTTGATCGGATCCGACCGCGCGGACGCCTACCTCGGCGCGGCCTTCGGGGCGGTGGCGTGATGCGGGCACTGCAACTGACCGACCCCGGCGTCCTCGAGGTCCGCGAGGTCCCGGTGCCGGAAATCGGCCCGTCCGACCTGCTGATCCGGGTCGGCGCGGCCGGGATCTGCCATTCGGATCTGCACCTGCTGCACTTCCCGTACAAGATGCGCGAGGAACCGCTCACCCTCGGCCACGAGATCGCCGGCACCGTCGAGGCCATGGGCTCCGAGGTCGACGGGCGCGTGGTCGGCGAGCGCGGGATCGTGTACCTGTGCTGGTCGTGCGGTGTCTGCCGGGAGTGCATCGCGGGCAACGAGAACGTCTGCCTGGCCGCGGGCCGGACGGCGATGCCGCCGTGCCCCGGGCTCGGCCCGGACGGCGGTATGGCCGAGTACGTCCGGGTCCCGGCACGCTCGTTCGTTCCCATCGGCGACCTGGACTTCCTCCAGGCGGCACCGATGGCCGATGCCGCCCTCACCAGCTATCACGCGATCCGGGGAGCCAGGGAGCATCTGCATCCCGGCTCGACCGCCGTTGTGATCGGTGTCGGCGGGCTCGGACACGTCGCCGTGCAGATCCTCGGCGCGCTCAGTGCCACCCGGATCGTCGCGGTCGACGTCGGCGAGACGCAGCTGGACCTCGCGAAGCGATGCGGCGCCGAGATCACGATCGAATCCGGTTCCGACACAGCCAAGCAGATCCTCGACCTCACCGACGGACGCGGAGCCGACGCGGTGTTCGACTTCGTCGGGATCGACGCGACCGCGCAGATGTCGGTGGCGTCCGTGGCACCGAACGGCGCCTACCGAATGATCGGCCTCGGCGGCGGAGTCCCCGGTGTGACGGCCGAACCGGCCGGCGGCCCGGGCTGGCCGTGGGGCGCGTCCGTCCGGAAGTCGTACGGCGGCACCAGGAGCGACCTCGTCGACTCGATCGCACTGGCGAATTCGGGGCGGCTCACCGTCGAAGTGGAACGGTTCGACCTCGCCGACGCCCGGACCGCTCTGGACCGTCTCGAGTCCGGGCAGATCCGCGGTCGCGCGGTCCTCGTCCCCTGACCACCACCACGATCGAGAGGAACGACCGTGACAGATTCCTTTGACCTCCAGGCCTACATCGCGACCGTGACGGCCGGACTCACCGGGCCCGGCAAGCGATTCGAGCTCGTGCCCGAGACGGTGCTCGGCGCCGAGATCCCGGTGATGAAGACCCGGGACCGCTCGCTCGGCGACGTCCTCGCGGCCTCCCTCGCCTACGGTGACCGCGACTACCTGGTCACCGAGGACCGTCGGCTGAGCTACGCCGAACACGGCGCGGCCGCCTACGCCCTCGCGACGGCACTGCGCGAGAAGTACGGCGTCGAGCCGGGCGACCGGATCGGCATCCTGGCCGCCAACACCCCCGAGTGGGTGGTCTCGTTCTGGGCCGCGCAGGCCCTCGGCGCGATCGCCGTCGGCTTCAACGCCTGGTGGGTGCCGCGCGAGATCGAGTACGGACTCACGCACACCCGGCCCGCGGTCCTGATCGTCGACGCCAAGCGCGCCGCGCTGCTGGACGGCCTCGACGTCGACATCCCGGTGCTGACGATGGAGGACGACCTCCCCCGTCTCATCGCGGAGCACGCCGGCGCCGAACGCCCGGATGTGTCTGTGGCCGAGGACGATCCCGCGGTGATCCTCTACACGAGCGGCACCAGTGGCCGACCGAAGGGCGCCGTGCACTCGCACCGCAACCTGCTCGCGGTCATCGACTACCACCGCTACAGCGACGCGCTGCTCGCGGCGTTCACCGGTGGCGACCCGAACTCGACGGCGCCGAGCAACCTGCGGTACCTGCTGACCTCGCCGCTGTTCCACATCGCCAGCCTGCACAACCTCGTGGTCCCGCGGCTGGCGACCGGCGGCGCGGTGGTGATCTACCAGGGCTCGTTCGATGCCGATCGGGCGCTGGGGCTGATCGAACGCGAACGCGTGACCAACTGGGGTGCGGTGCCCACGATGGCGAACCGATTGCTCGAGCACGAGGACCTCTCGCGCTACGACCTGTCGTCGCTGACCTCGTTCGCCCTCGCCTCCGCGCCGTCGTCGCCCGCATTCCAGCAGCGCCTCCGGGACAAGCTCCCCTTCGCGGCGAATGCGCTGGTGGACAGCTACGGGCTCACCGAGTGCAGCACCGCGGTGTCGGTCGCGAGTCCGCTCGATCTGCAGGCGCACCCCGGGACGCTCGGCAAGCCGATCATCGGAGTCACGGCGGAAATCCGTGACCCGCTCGGACATCCGGTGGCCGACGGCATCGAGGGCGAGATCTGCGTCCGCAGCCCGTACGTGATGCTCGGCTACTGGAACGACGAGGCCGCCACGGCCGCCGCCATCACCGCCGACCGGTGGCTGCGGACGGGCGATTTCGGGGTGATCGAGAACGGCATGGTTCGCCTGACCGGCCGCCGCTCCGACCTGATCCTGCGCGGCGGGGAGAACGTCTACCCGGTCGAGATCGAGCAGTGTCTCGACGAGCATCCGGCGGTGGCCGAGTGCGCCGTCGTCGGCGCCGAGCACCCCGACCTCGGACAGGAGGTCACGGCACTGGTCGTGACCCGGCCGGGACACTCCGTGACCGAGGCCGATCTGCAGGCGTTCACCGCGGACCGCCTCGCCTACTTCAAGGTCCCGACCCGGTGGCGGCTCACCGACGAACCGCTACCCCGCAACGCCACTGGGAAGGCGATCCGTACCCTGATCGTCGTTTGACCGCCTCGAGCCCGAACACACTGCGCTGAAAGGGAAGTGATCTTCCAATGACGTACGACGCGATCGTCGAGAACGGACTCTGGTTCGACGGAACCGGAGCTCGACCCGAGGTACGTAACCTCGGCATCCGAGGCGGCCGGGTGGTGTCGGTCTCGGCTGCGCCACTCGACGCCACCGACTGCCCCCGGGTGGTCGACGCGGCCGGAAAGTGGGTGATGCCGGGCTTCCTCGACATCCACACCCACTACGACGTCGAGGTTCTGCTCCGCCCGGAGCTGACCGAGTCGGTGCGACACGGTGTGACGACGGTGTTCGTCGGATCGTGTTCACTCTCCACGGTGCACGTCGGTCCGTCCGACGCGGGCGACCTGTTCGGCCGGGTCGAGGCCATCCCCCGCAGGCACGTCGTCGACGCGCTCGAGAGCGCCAAGACCTGGACGTCGGCGCGCGAGTACGTCACGGCGCTCGAAGACCGGCCACTCGGCCCGAACGTCGCGGCGTTCATCGGGCACTCCGACATCCGGTCGGCGCTCATGGGTCTGGACAGGGCGACCCGCAAGGAGGTCCGTCCGACCGAGTCCGAGCTCGCGACGATGGAGGCCCAGCTCACCGAGGCACTCGACGCCGGCTTCGTCGGAATGTCGTCGCAGCAGTTGCTGTTCGACAAACTCGACGGCGAGGTCTGCCGCTCGCGCACGCTCCCGTCGACCTACGCGGGCCGCAAGGAACGCCGCAGGCTCAACGCGATCCTGCGGCGCCGCGGCCGGGCACTGCAGGGCGGACCGGACGTGGCGCGCCCACAGAGCATGTTCTCGATGGCGCTGAGCAGCCTCGGGATCGGGCGGCCTCGCCTGAAGGTCAGCCTGCTCTCCGCGGCCGACGTCAAGGCCATTCCCGCGGTGGTGCACATCTTCCCGGTGATGGCGAAGGTGATCAACCGGCTCGGCGGCGACTTCCGATGGCAGCACCTGCCGGTGCCGTTCGAGGTGTACTCGGACGGCATCGACCTGCCCGTGTTCGAGGAGTTCGGGTCCGGTGCGGCGGCACTGCACCTGTCCAATCAGATCGACGAGCAGCGCGCACTGCTCGCCGACGAGGGGTATCGCAGGCGGTTCCGCAAGGACTACGACAAGAAGTACGGGCCGCGCGTGTGGCATCGCGACTTCTTCGACGCCGAGATCGTAGAGTGCCCCGACGAGTCGGTGATCGGCAAGACGTTCGGTCAGGTCGGGGTCGACCGCGGCGGCGTCCATCCCGTCGACGCGTTCCTCGACCTCGTCGTCGAGTACGGCTCCAAGGTGCGCTGGCGGACCACGATCTCGAACCACCGGCCCGAGGTGTTGAACACGCTCGCCGCGGATCCCGGTGTGCAGCTCGGCTTCTCCGACGCGGGCGCCCACCTGCGGAACATGGCGTTCTACAACTACGGACTGCGATTCCTGCGCCGTGTCCGCGATGCGCAACGCGCCGGTCAGCCGTTCGTCACCGTGGAACACGCGGTGCACCGCCTCACCGGGGAACTCGCCGACTGGTACGGCCTCGACGCCGGGCACCTGCGCGAGGGTGACCGCGCCGACCTGGTCGTGATCGACCCCGACCGACTCGACGAATCGCTCGAGACGTACTCGGAGAACCCGATCGCCGAATTCGACAACCTGTCCCGCATGGTCAACCGCAACGACGCGACGGTGACGGCGGTGTTCGTGGGCGGCGAGTACGTGTTCGGTGACGGCGAGGCCGCGCCCGTCCTCGGGAGGCGTCGGACCGGTGAGTTCCTCCGCTCCAGCACCACGTAGCGAACACCTCTGCACCACAACGACAACCCAACCGGGAACGGAGATTCACACATGAGCGATCGGTTTGCGGGTAAGACCGCAGTGGTCACCGGCGCCGCGTCGGGCATCGGTGAGGCGATCACCGCTCGACTGCTCGCCGAGGGCGCGACCGTTGCGGGACTCGACGTCGCGAAGGACGCCCTCGACCGCATGGCGGGCGAGTACGGCGACGCCTTCCTGCCCACCCCGGCCGATGTGACCGTGGAGGCGGAGGTCGAGGCGGCCGTCGCCGCCGCGGCGGAACGGTTCGGTCGAATCGACCTGGCGTTCAACGTCGCGGGTGCGTCACGGGTCGGGGCGATCGTCGACCTCGACGAGGCCGACTGGGACTTCACGGTCGATCTGGTGCAGAAGGGCGTGTTCCTGTGCACCAAGCACGAGGCCCGGCACATCCGCGCGTCCGGCCGCGGCGGCGCCATCGTGAACGTGTCGTCCCTCAACGCCGTCGTCCCGATGCCCGCGGGCAGCCCCTATTCCACGGGCAAGGCGGGCGTGGTGATGTTCAGCAAGACCGCCGCGGTCGAGTTGGCACCCGACGGCATCCGCGTCAACGCGGTCCTGCCCGGCCTCGTCGACACCCCGCTCGTCGCCCCGGTCATGGCCTACGAACCGGCGAAGGAGATGTTCCTCGAGCGCATCCCGGCGGCGCGGCCGGCAACACCCGAAGAGATCGCCGGGCCGTGCCTCTACCTCGCGAGCGACGACGCCAGCTACATCACCGGCGCGAGCCTGGTCGTCGACGGAGGCTGGGAGCTGACCAACTACCCCGACCTGCGCAAGCTCGGATAACCCGGTCAGCCCACTTTCTCGACCGAATGTGGCGTTCAGTCATTCACGTGACTGAACGCCACATTCGGTGGAGCGCAGGGAGGTTCGCCGCCGCGGTCAGGGCTGAGCAGGGGCGGGCTCGGGCGCGAGGGTGTGGCCGCGCAGCCGCTGCGAGATCACCTGCGTGATGCCGTCACCGCGCATGCTCACGCCGTACAGTGCATCGGCGATCTCCATCGTCGGCTTCTGGTGCGTGATGACGATCAGCTGCGACTTCTCGCGCAGCTGCTCGAACAGTCCGATGAGCCGGCGCAGGTTGGTGTCGTCGAGCGCCGCTTCGACCTCGTCCATGACGTAGAACGGCGATGGCCTGGCCCGGAAGATCGCGACCAGCATCGCGACGGCGGTCAGCGACTTCTCGCCGCCCGACAGCAGCGACAGCCGCTTGACCTTCTTGCCCGGCGGGCGCGCCTCCACCTCGATGCCGGTGGTGAGCATGTCGGACGGGTCCGTGAGCACGAGCCGACCCTCGCCGCCGGGGAACAGCTTCGAGAACACCCCGACGAACTCGCGTTCGACGTCCAGCCACGCCTCCGTGAACACCTGCAGAATGCGAGCGTCGACGTCGGCGACGACACCGAGCAGGTCCTTCCGAGCGTTCTTGACGTCCTCGAGCTGGGTGGAGAGGAAGTTGTATCGCTCCTCCAGCGCCGCGAACTCCTCGAGTGCAAGGGGATTGACCTTGCCCAGTGTCGCGAGATCCTTCTCCGCCCGCTTGGCGCGGCGCTCCTGGGTGGCCCGGTCGTAGAGCATGGCGGTGGGCGCGACGACGGTGTCGCCGCGCTCGCGTGCCTGCTCGTACTCGGCGAGCTCGAGTTCGGACGGCGGCAACGGGACATCCGGCCCGTACTCGGCGATCAAGTCGTCGAGGGCCATGCCGTGCTGCTCCAAGATCACGGCCTCGAGCTGCTCGATGCGGGTCGCGGCCTGGGCGCGGGCGACCTCGTCGCGGTGCACGGCATCGGTCAGCGACGCGAGCTGCCCGGTGTACTGGCGGACCCGTTCCTTGACCGTCTCGACCTGCTGGGTGCGTTCGGTGCGGTGCCGGGTCAGTTCGTCGCGATGCGCGAGTGCCGCGGCGACGACGGTGTCGAGGTGCGCGGCGACCTTCGCACCCGATTCCGCGACGGCGGCGGCGACCGCGGCGGCGTTCTTGCGGGCGGCGAGTGCGCGTTCGGCGCGGGCGCGGGCCTCCCGCTCGGCGTGAGCGGCGCGGCGCAGCGAGTCGGCCTTGCCACGCACCGAGTCGGCACGTTCCTCCGCGGTGCGCAGGGTCAGCCGCGACTCCACCTCGACGGCGCGCGCTTCGGCGAGGGCCGCCGCGGCGGCTTCGCGTTCGGCGCTGTCGGTTCCGGAGTCGGTCGCGACACCGGATTGCTCGTTCTGCGCGAGGGAAAGGCGCTCCTCGAGTTCACGCAGCGCGGTGATCGACTCCTCACGACCGGTTTCCGCGGCGGTGCGTTGCGCGGCGAGCCGGTCGGATTCGGCGTGCGCCGCCCGCGCGACCTGCCCGAGACGGCCGAGCTGCTCGTAGATCGCGGACATCGCCGCGTCCGATTCGTGCAGGGCGGCGAGGGCGTGCTCGGCCGTCTCCGCACGGTCCTCGCGTTCGGCGAGTGCCCCGGACAGCGCTGCAGTGAGGTCTTCGGACCGTCGTTCCGCGTCGGCGAGCGCGACCGTGGACTGCTCGATCGCGGATTGCACCTCGAGTGTCGACGGTTTGCGGTCGGACCCGCCGATCACCCAGCCGTTGCCCGCGAGGTCGCCGGTTCGCGTCACGGCACGCCACTGCGGTTGCGCCGCAACGATTTCCGCCGCAACATCGAGATCGTCGACGACGGCGATCGTGCCGAGCAGCGCGACCAGTGCGCCCCGCATGGAGTCGGGGAAGGTGATGACGTCGAGCGCAGGACGTGCACCCGACGGCAGGGTGTACCCGCTCGGCGGTTCCGCAACCGGTGCACCCGACACGACGACCGCGGCCCGTCCGGCGTCGGCCTGCCCCAACGCGGAGACCGCGGCCCGGGCGTCGGCGAGGGACTCGGCCGCGACGGCCTCGGCCGCCGGTCCGAGCGCGGCGGCGATGGCCGCCTCGTATCCCGCGGTGACACTCAGCCGGGCGGCGAGGGACCCTGCGAGTCCATCCTCGGAGCGGTGCTCGAGCAACCACGCCGCACCGTCCTTCTGCTGCAGTCCGATGGCGAGAGCGTCGATGCGGGCCCGCAGCGACGCGACCTCCTGACCTGCTGCCCGCTCCGCGTCCTGCAGTTCGGTGACCCGGGCCTTGGCGGCGTCGAGTGCGACGACGGACCGTTCGTGGTGGGAGTCGAGACCCAGTTCGCCCGCGTCGAGTTCGTCGATCCGCTCCTGCACCGACTCGAACTCGGCCTGTGCGGCATCGCCCCGCGCGCGGGCGTCGTCGATTGCGAGGGTCAGCCGAGCCACCTCGGCGTCCACGGAGTCTGCGCGGGTGCGCAGCGTGTCGACCTGCCCGGACAGGCGCGCGAGCCCCTCGCGGCGGTCGGCGACGGCCCGGACCGCGGCGAGGTGGGCGCGCTCCGCCGCGGACGCGGCCTCCTCGTAGTCGGTGAGCGTTTCCTTGGCGGCGTCGAGGGTCGCGCGCGCGATCTCCACGGCCTCCTGCAGTTCCAGTTCCTCGGCGGCGACGCGGTCGGCCTGGGCCTCGAGCTGGTCGGGGTCCTGTCCCCGCTGACCGACCGGATCGCTGTCGAGGTGCCGCGCACGTTCGGTGGCGATCCGCACCGTCGCACCGACCCGCTCGGCCAGTGCGGAGAGCCGGAACCACGTCTGCCCCGCCGCTTCGGCTCCCGGTGTCAGCCGGGCGAGGGCCTGCTCGTGGGCGCCCAGTTCCGCGGAGGCCGCCTCGAGTTCGGCCTGCACGTGTTCCTGTTGGGCCCGGATGACGGCTTCGTTCTCGGTCTGGGTCGCGAGCTCGGTCCGCTTCGTCACCAGATCGTCGGCGGCGAGCCGCAGCCGGGCGTCACGCAGGTCGGCCTGCACGGTCGCGGCGCGGCGCGCCACCTCGGCCTGCCGGCCCAACGGCTTCAGCTGGCGGCGCAGTTCCGTCGTCAGGTCCGTCAGCCGCGCCAGGTTCGCCTGCATCGAATCGAGCTTGCGGACGGCCTTTTCCTTGCGTTTGCGGTGCTTGAGAACGCCCGCGGCCTCCTCGATGAACGCCCGGCGGTCCTCCGGCCGGGACTCGAGAATGGCGGACAGCCTGCCCTGCCCCACGATGACGTGCATCTCGCGGCCGATGCCCGAATCGGACAGCAGCTCCTGCACGTCCATCAGCCGGCACGACGTCCCGTTGATCTCGTACTCGCCCGCACCGTCGCGGAACATGCGACGCGTGATCGACACCTCGGAGTACTCGATCGGCAGGGCGCCGTCGGTGTTGTCGATCGTCAGGGTGACCTCGGCACGCCCCAGCGCGGCGCGGCCCGCGGTGCCGGCGAAGATGACGTCCTCCATCTTGCCGCCGCGCAGCGCCTTCGCGCCCTGCTCACCCATCACCCAGGTCAGCGCGTCGAGGATGTTCGACTTCCCGGACCCGTTGGGCCCGACGACGCAGGTGATGCCGGGTTCGAACCGCAGAGTCGTCGCGGAGGCAAAGGACTTGAATCCCTTCAGCGTCAGACTCTTGAGGTGCACAGCGGCTTAGATTACGGCACCGCACCGACGGATCCCGCGATTGCGGTCGCGCGCTACGCCTCCTGAACCCCCGGCAGCGGCGCGCCGACCGTGAACGTCGCGCCGAACGGGTCGGTGATCTCCGCGGTCCGCCCGTACTTCATGTTCGTGGCGTCCTCCGCGGTGCCGCCGGCTCCGCGAGCCGCGGCGACGGCGCGGTCGGCGTCCTCGACCTGGAACAGCGTTCCCCACGAGGACGCGGCGACCTGCGGGTCACCGATGATGCCCCCCACCTCGTGGCCGTCCGGCCTGCGCAGGAAGGTGAAGTCGACACCCGGCAACTCGTCGTTGCCGTCGAGGGTGAACCCGAAGACGGTCGAGTAGAAGCTGCGGGCGGCGACGGGATCGGTCGTGACGAGGTCGTTGCGCAGCAGGGCACCGGGTTCGTTGACCAGTTCGCAGCCGACGTGGGCGGCGCCCTGCCACAGCCCGAACTGGGCACCGGACGGGTCGCGCAGGATCGACATCGACCCCTGGTCGGCGATCTGCATCGGCTCGGCGAGCGGTTCGGCGCCGAGTGCGCGGCACTTGGCGGTGGTGTCGTCGACGTCGTCGGTGGCGAGATAGACGTTCCACCAGTACGCCGTCGACGTCTCCGCATCGACGGGCATCAGCGCCGCCACCTTCTTTCCACGGAGCAGACACATCGTGTAGCGGCCGAACTCTTCGGGTCCGACGTCGAACTCCCAACCGAACACCGATCCGTAGAACGACATCGCCAGCTCCAGGTCGGGGATGCCCAGGTCTATCCAGGTGGGGGTGCCGAGCGGTTGGTTCGCGGTGACGGTGGTCATAGCCTGCTCCTCGATCGCGACTCGAAGGATTGCGACATGGCTGCTCCGGGCCGTGACGGCAGCCGGTGGACGGTCTCAGCCTCCTCCAACCGTGGCGAGACCGCCAGTCGCGACCGACTATCATCCCGCCGGTGATCGATGAGGCGGCGACGACCGCAGAACGTACGGCGACCGGCGTCCCCGAGAAAGGACTGAGGTCGGGAGCGCTGACCCTGACCTCGAGTGTCGTGATCGGTGTCGCGTCGGCGGGCCCGGCGTACAGCATCGCCGCGACCCTCGGCCTGGTGGTGGCAGCGGTCGGCCTGCAGGCACCGGTGATCGCACTGCTGGCATTCATCCCGATCCTGTTCGCCGCCTTCGGCTATCAGCAACTCAATCGGGTCGACCCGGACTGCGGAACGACCTTCGTCTGGGCGGCCCGAGCGTTCGGACCTGCGTGGGGCTGGATGAGCGGCTGGGCGATCGTGGTCGCGGACGTCCTGGTGATGGCGAGCATGGCGCAGGTCGCAGGCCAGTACACGTTCCTGCTGTTCGGTGCCGACGGAATCGGCCACGATCCGACGCACATCGCCGTCCTGACGCTCGGCGTCGCGTTCATGGTGATGATGACGTGGCTCTGCTTCCGCGGTATCGAACTGTCCGCGCGGATCCAGTCGGTTCTGCTCACCGTCGAATTCGTGGCACTGGTGGTGTTCGCGGTGGTCGCGTTGGTGCGGGTGTGGTTGGGCCGGGCGGGTGACGCGGCGTTGACGCCGGAGTGGAGTTGGTTCAACCCGTTCGAGATCGGTTCGTTCTCGACCTTCGTCAACGCGATCCTGCTGATGGTCTTCATCTACTGGGGCTGGGACTCCGTGGTCTCCGTCAACGAGGAAACCGTGGATTCGCGCCGTACCCCGGGCAAGTCCGCGGTGATCTCGACCATCGTCCTCGTGTCGCTGTACGTCCTGGTGACCGTGGCGGCGCAGTCGTTCGCCGGTGTCAGCGAGGAGGGCTCCGGCCTGGCGAATCCGGAACACTTCGACGACTTCTTCGCCGCGCTCGGCACTGCCGTGTTCGGAGAGGGCCCGATCGGCGTGCTGCTCGTGCACGTCCTGCTGCTGATGATCCTCACGTCGGCGGTCGCGTCGACGCAGACCACCATCCTGCCGACCGCCCGCACGACCCTGTCGATGGGCGTGTTCAAGGCGCTGCCCGCGTCGTTCGCGACGGTGCACCCCCGATACCTCACCCCGACGGTGTCGACGCTCGCGATGGGCGGGGTGTCGGCGGCGCTGTACATCGCGTTCAACTTCATCGCCGCGGGCGACCTGATCTACGACTCGGTCGCCGCGATCGGAATCGCCGTCGGGTTCTACTACGGCATGACCGGTGTCGCGTGCGCCTGGCTGTTCCGTGACTCGGTGCGTCAGGGTGCGCGGGCGTTGTGGCTGCGCGTGATCCTGCCCGCGGTCGGCGGCGTGATGCTGCTGTTCGCGGCCGGGTGGACCGCGGTGACGTCGTTCGCCGCGGACTACGGCGAGACGTACTGGACGCTGCCGTTCGCACCGCACTGGCAGGTGGGCGGCGTGTTCCTGCTCGGCGTCGGATCGATGCTCGCCGGCCTTCCGCTGATGTGGTGGTGGCAGCGCCGGGAGCCCGCGTTCTTCGACGGCGACACCGTCCCGCGCGGACTCCCCGACGCCGACACGATCCAGGAGGTCGTGGGGTCGCGGTAGCGATCCCGGATTACAGGATCGCTACCGCGACGACCAGTCCGAGTGCGAGGTGCGCGGCGGCGACGACGAGAACGTCGGGGGTGAACTTGTCGCGGGACAGGACTTCGCCGATGTCGATGGCGGTGACCAGTTCGATCAGACGCACCGAGATCACCTGCGCGGCAATGCCGACGAGACCGTAGACGGCGCTGTAGATCAGGCCTTCGACGAGGCGGCCGGACGACGCGTAGATCGCCAGCACCACAATCAGGGCCATGCTGACCATGCCGGACGCCGTGACGACCGCGGCGTTCGGCTTCCCGGCCCGCACAAGTGCCCGCAGCTTGCCGGGAGTGGTCCAGTCGATCGCGAAGAAACCGAGGACCATCAGCGCGAGGCCGAGGATCGCGTACAGCACGATCGCGGACACTCCCCGACCGAGGGTGGACCAGTAGTCGCTGGCGAGGGCTACGACCTCAGTCGTCATGGGTGTTGCTCCGTTCGTTCGAAACGATGGGGACTGGCCGTCAGGACTGGGGAATACGGTGCGGAACGAAGGCGGCGCCGTTGTCGGTGACCAGCCCTGCGGTTTCCCGGATACCGAGGCCCGCCGCCTCGTCACCGACGATCCACGCACCGAGCGCGGGTCGCATGCCGTCGAATTCGGGGAGCGGGTCGAGGAGTTGGTACACGAACCCCTCCTCGCCGTAGATGCCACCGGTCGCGGTGTCCATGCCCGCGCCGACGATCGAGACGTTCGCCCCCTCGCGTCCGAGCTTCGGTTTGCGCACGTACTCGGTCAGCTCGTGCGGGTCGTCGATGTACGCGGGGAGCAGGTTCGGGTGGCCGGGATACATCTCCCACAGCACCGCGAGAATCGCCTTGTTGCTCAGGATCGCCTTCCACAGCGGTTCGATCCAGAGCGTCTCGGGGAGCAGTTCCAGTGCGCGCCTACCGAAGTCGTCGTCGAGGATCCACTCCCACGGGTACAGCTTGAACAGCGACGAGATGGGAGCTTCCTCGAGATCCACGAACCGGTGCAGATCGGCGTCGAATCCGATCTCCTCGATCGCCAGGGCAACAGTGTCGAATCCCGCCTCGGCAGCGCATTCCTGCATGTAGGCGACGGTGACGTTGTCCTCGCCGCTGAGGTCGGCGCTCGACCACGACAGGTGCAGCTCGCTGCCGGGCAGCTGCGAGCGGATGTGCGCCCAGCGTTCGACGAGCTTCTCGTGCAGCGAGTTCCACTGGTCGTCACCGGGATGGGTGTCGGTCAACCAGTGCCACTGCAGGATCGACGCCTCGAGCAGGGTGGTGGGTGTGTCGGCGTTGTACTCGAGCAGCTTCGCGGGCCGCCGCGCGTCGTAACGCAGGTCGAAACGGCCGTAGACGTGCGGATCGCCCCGCTGCCACGACCGCGCGATCGGCTCCCACGTCCACTCCGGCAACCCGAAGTCGCGGTAGCGCTCGGTGAGGACGACGTGCTCCACCGCGTTCAGGCACATCGAGTGCAGCAACTCGACATCGGCTTCGAGCGCGAGGATCTCGTCCATGTCGAACTCGTAGTGAACGGACTCGTCCCAGTAGGGCCGGTCGCTGCCGTCCGCCATGCGCGCCGGGGTCCCGAAGACCATGCCCTGGCTCGCCACCGTCTGCTGCCAACCCGGCCGGGGCTGCTGTCGAATTCTCCGCATGTCAGGAACCCGTGCTTCCGGAGAACTTGCTGCCGAAGCCGCCGCGCTGAATCGTGGTGCCCGACTTCGTGGTGATGGTGGCGCCCTTGGGGGTGACGATGGTGCCGCCCGAGACCTTGGTGCCGACCGCACCGGCGTTGCCGCCGTAGTAGTAGCGGTACGACGAGCCGGCGTAGATGAACATGCCGCCGCCGCTGGGAGATCCACTGGAGCAGTACGAGTCGTCGACCACGACCTCGGTTTCCGGGTCGATGCAGGTCGCACGCACCTCGTCCGAGGACAGCACGGTGTAGCCGAGTGCGACGAGCCCGACCACGCCGACGACGGCGACGGTTCCGATCATCGCCCTGCGCCGCGTCTTGCGCTTCGCCTCTTCCTTGGCTGCCTGTTCGGCCTCGAGGAGGGCCTGCTCCGCGCGGGCCTTGCGGGCCTTGTCACGGGCGCGGGCCTCGCCGACAGTGGGCGGGCGCGGCGTGGTCACGCCGGGCTCCTGGCGGCGGATCCGACCGGGCTGCTGTGCACCCGAACCGGAGTCGTCGCCGCCCGCGTCGTTCCCACCTTCGGCACCTGGGTGCTGTTCCTCGGGCCCCATCGAACCCACCCCCTCCTGTGTCGACATCGGACCAGACCCTAGGTCACCGCGTGCCGCGCGGCACCATCCACCCCCACTCGCCCCGAGTGGAGGTTCGCGAAAGAGAGTGTCAACGCTCGACGAACCCGACCAGCCCGCCCACCGCGCCCGACCAGCTCTCGACCACTAGGTCGACGACGCCCGGCGTCGTACCGGACCTCAGGAGGTCGAGCAGCCGTTCACAGTCGGGGCGCGGGCCTTCGGCGATCACGAGCACGCGTCCGTCGGGCCGGTTGGTGGCATGTCCGACGAGACCGAGTTCCAGTGCGCGCGAACGAGTCCACCAGCGAAAACCCACCCCCTGCACGCTGCCGTGCACCCAGGCGGTGAGACGGACCCGATCGGTCACGCGCGGAACCTCAGTTCGTCGGCGGCGTCAGCCGGTGCACGCTGCCGTCGAAGCTCGTCGTGTACAGCGACGTCGCGTCCCAGCCGGTGCCGGAACCGAATCGAACCGACGACGTGAGGGGAAGATCGGTTGCGAGCTCGCAGCTGTCGCCGGTGGCCGGGTCGACGCGGACGACCTTGCCCGCTCCGTTCAGTGCCATGTACACGCGTCCGTCGGAGTCGACGACCAAGTCGTCGCCCGCGTTCGTGGCGCCGCTTCCGGGCAGGGTGAGGGTGGTGCCTTCAGCGGTCAGGTCGGCGGGGTCGAGGACGTGCACCTCGGTGGACCGCTCCACGGTGTTGCCGACGTAGACCTGGGTGGCCGTGCTGAAGAGTCCGTTGGCGGAACCGATGTCGGTGCGCACCTTCGTCGGTGCCGACGGATGCAGCGCCGGGATGCGGCTCAGTCCGGGCTCGTCGCCGAACGCGTGCGTGACCAGGAGGTCACCGTTGTCGAGCTTCGCGAGACCGTTGGGCATGGTGAGGCCCTCGGTGATCGTCGTCCGGTTCTCCCCGTCACGGTCGACCGACTCGACGGTGCCGTTGGTGCTCCCCCACAGGCCCGCCATCACGTTGTTGCCGGTGGTGAACAGCACCCGGTCGCCGTCGACGATGATGCCGCCGGGCGACGCGACATCGGACACGAGCGTGCCCTTCTCACCCGCCGGGGTCAGCGTGCGGATCGCGCCGTCCCCGAAGGGGACGGTCTCCGAGAGCAACAGCGTGCCGTCGCCGTCGAACGCGAGGTTCTCCAGGACGCCGAAACCGCTCGCAACGGTGCTGACGGTCCAGGGCGCGCAGGCCTGCGGAGCCGCGGGTGCAGCTGCGGCGGTCGATGCAGGCGCAGCAGTCGTGGTCGAAGCCGGTGCAGCAGTGGAAGTCGATGCCGGTGTGGCAGCAGAAGGGGCAGTCGAGGCGGGCGCCGGTGCGGCAGTCGTGGTCGACGCCGGGGTGGTCGTCGCGGCAGCCGTCGACGTAGTGCCGGTTGCCGGCACGGGATCGGCGACCGGTGCGGGCTGCACGAGCCCGGGCAGGTCGGCGGAGGGGGTAGCCGTGGGCTGCTC
Source organism: Rhodococcus sp. RD6.2 (assembly GCF_001040705.1). GTDB lineage: Bacteria > Actinomycetota > Actinomycetes > Mycobacteriales > Mycobacteriaceae > Rhodococcus_G. Next base: position 142,913 of record NZ_CVQP01000011.1, on the reverse strand, counting down.
CGTAACGGTTGGCAGCGGCGTCGGCTGAACCGGTGTCTTCGGCGGGCTGTTCAGGGGCGTGACCGAAACAGGCTGTGCAGCCGCGAGTGGCGCACCGGCGATCACGCCGAGCACCACCGCGCCGGCGATCGCAACGCGGGACAGAGTCATGGCGCCTATCAGATCACGAATCGGTCTCGATCGAAAGTCGAATGACAGTGCCGTTTTTGAGGGTACGTCCGACCGTGCACACCTTGTCGATGGACTTCTCGACGACGGTGATCAGTCGTTGCTGCGCGTCGGCATCCAGTTCGCTCAGATCCACCTCGAGGACTTCCTCGAGGAGAGGGTAGACCTCGCTCTCACGATCGGCGGCTCCCGAGACGCGGACCGTGGCGTCGTAGTTGTCGCCGAGGCGCCGCGAGAGCGGCACGTCGGAACTCATGCCACTGCACGCGGCGAGCGCGATCTTCAGCAGCTCACCGGGCGTGAACACACCCTCGACCGACTCCGATCCGATCAGCACCTCGGCGCCGCGCGAACTGCGGCCGGTGTAGCGACGGGTGCCGGTGCGCTCGACCCACAGCTCTGTCGCGGCCGGGGTGGTGTCGGGGGTCTGATCAGCCATGCGGTCCATCCTGCCACCCACTCCCACCGCGGCCTCCCCGACCCGTCCTCACACCTGGAACCGGTACCCCATCCCCGCCTCGGTGATCAGGTGACGTGGATGCGACGGATCGTCCTCGAGCTTGCGACGCAGCTGCGCGAGATACACCCGCAGGTAGTGCGTTTCGGTGGAGTACGCGGGCCCCCACACCTCGCGCAGCAGTTCCTTCTGCCCGACGAGCTTGCCCTTGTTGCGGACGAGCATCTCGAGCATCCCCCACTCGGTCGGTGTCAAGTGCACCTCGGCCTCGCCCCTGGTCACCGTCTTGGCGGAGAGGTCGACGGTGAACGAGTCGGTGACGACCACCGGGTCCGCCGTGGCGGCGACGGACTCGCCGCGACGCACCGCGGCCCGGAGCCGGGCCAGGAACTCGTCCATGCCGAACGGCTTGGTGACGTAGTCGTCCGCGCCGGCGTCGAGCGCGGCGACCTTGTCGGCGGAGTCGGTCCTGGCAGACAGCACGATAACCGGCGCCGCGCACCAACCCCGGAGCCCGGCAAGGACTTCGATGCCGTCCATGTCGGGCAGTCCGAGGTCGAGGACGATCACCTCGGGTGGCCGTTCGGCCGCCGCCCGCAGCGCGGACGCCCCGTCCGCGGCGGTGACGACCTCGTAGCCGCGCACACTGAGATTGATCCGCAGCGCGCGCAGGATCTGCGGTTCGTCGTCAACCACCAGCACCCGTGTCACGCACCCACCTCGTCGCTCTCGTCCTCGCCCCCGGGGCCTGCGCCCGCGAGGTCCACCACCATTGTCAGGCCACCACCGGGCGTATCCGTCGCGGTGACGGTCCCACCCATCGCCTCCACGAAGCCGCGCGCCACCGACAGACCAAGTCCGACACCGGTGGTGGTGTCGCGGTCACCGAGCCGCTGGAAGGAATCGAAGATCTGCTCCTGGGCGCCGCGGGCGATCCCGGGTCCGGTGTCGGCGACGGTGAGCAGGACCCGGTCACCCGCGGCACCGGCCGCGACCCGTACGACGCCGTCGGGTGCGTACCGCAGAGCGTTGTCGACGAGGTTCGCGACGACCCGCTCGAGCAGGCCGCTGTCCGCACGGACGACGCACTCGCCGACGTCGACGCGCACCCGTTCCCGTACCGTCCGCGCCGATCCCGTGGCGGTGCCGACCCCGACGCCGAGGAGCGCGCGATGCACCACCTCGTCCAGGTACACCGGGCGCAGCTCGGGCCGCACCACCCCGGCCGCCAGACGCGACGAGTCGAGGAGGTTCCCGACCAGGCTCGTCAGCTGGTCGGTCGACTCGTCCACGGTGGCAAGCAGTTCCGCGGTGTCCTCCGGTGAGAACTCGATGTCGTCGCTGCGCAGACTCGACACCGCCGCCTTGACCGCGGCCAGCGGCGTGCGCAGGTCGTGACTGACCGCGGACAGCAGCGCACGGCGTAGCCGGTCCGCTTCGGCGAGAGCCCGGGCCTCGCCCGCCTCGGCGGCGAGTTGTTCCTGCCGGATGAGGCCGACCGCCTGGTTGGCGACGGCAGTCAGCACCCGACGATCCCGTGCCGCAACGTCGGGTCCGCGCAGCGCGAGAGTGTATTCGCCGTCACCCGCGTCGCACACCGTGTCGGCGTCGTCGCGGTCACGGGGCGGATCGTCCCCGACCGCATCGACGACTCCCCCGTCCCTGTGCAGGACGCTGACCGCCCGCTGACCGTAGGTCTCCCGAACCTTGTCCAGCAACGCCGGCAGGTCGGCACCACGCAACACCGACCCCGCGAACAGCGCGAGCAGTTCCGCCTCCTGGGACGCGCGCCGCGCCTCCCGCGTTCGTTTCGCCGCTTCGTCCACGAGCACCGCGACCGCGACCGCGATCACCAGCAGAACCACCGTGGTGATGAAGTTGTCGGGTTGGGCGATCGTGAAACTGCGCAGCGGTGGCGTGAAGTAGTAGTTGAGCAGCAGTCCGGAGATCAGCGCCGACAGCGCCGCGGGCGCGACACCGCCGAGCAGCGCGACCAGCAGCACGACGATGAAGAACAGCGCGTTCTCCCCGCCGACGTCGTACCGTGCGTTGACCGCACCCATCAGCAACGCGGCGAGCGACGGCACGACCAGCGCCGCCACCCACGACAGCGCACGGCGGGGCCGCGAGCCGGACGGCAGCCATCGCCGGGACACGGCGGTCGCCTCGTGGGTGACCATGTGCACGTCGATGCCTCCGGAGCGCTGCACCACCGTGGCACCGATGCCCTCGTCGAAGATCCGCGCCCACCGCGAACGCCGTGAAGTGCCGAGCACCAACTGCGTGGCGTTCGCGGAACGAGCGAAGTCGAGCAGGGTGGCGGGGACGTCGTCGCCTACGACGCTGTGCAGGGTGGCGCCGATGGCTGCCGCGAGAGTGCGAACCTTGCCCATCTCCGACGCCGACACCCCGGCCAGCCCGTCGCCACGAACGACGTGCACCACCATCAGTTCCGCGCTCGCCTTCGACGCGATCCGGCTCGCTCGGCGGATCAACGTCGCGGACTCCGGCCCACCGGTGACGGCGACGACGACCCGCTCGCGGGCCTCCCAGGTGTCGGTGATGGCGTTCTCCGCGCGGTACTTCGCCAGCGCGGCGTCCACCTGGTCGGCGACCCAGAGCAGAGCGAGTTCCCGCAGCGCGGTGAGATTTCCACGCCGAAAGTAGTTGCTCAGTGCCGCGTCCACCTTGTCCGCGGAATACACGTTGCCGTGGGAGAGCCTGCGCCGCAGCGCCTCCGGGGTGATGTCCACCAGTTCGACCTGGGTGGCGCCGCGCACCACCTCGTCGGGCACGGTCTCCTGCTGCACCACCCCGGTTATCCGCTGCACCACGTCGCCCAACGATTCGAGATGCTGGACGTTGAGCGTGGTCAGGACATCGATGCCCGCGTCCAGCACCTCCGCGACGTCCTGCCAGCGCTTCGCGTTGCGGCTGCCCGGCGTGTTGGTGTGGGCGAGTTCGTCGACCAGGACGAGGGCCGGACGCCGACGCAGAACCGCGTCGACGTCCAGCTCCGGCATCCGGGTACCGCGATACTCGATCACCTTCGGGGCGATCACCTCGAGATCGCCGACCTGCTCGGCGGTACGGGCGCGGCCGTGGGTCTCCACCACGGCCGCGACCACATCCGTGCCGCGCTCACGGCGCCGGTGCGCCTCACCGAGCATCGCGTACGTCTTGCCGACGCCCGGCGCGGCACCGAGATAGATGCGCAGCTCGCCGCGGGCACCGGTTGTGTCGTCGCCACTCACACCGTCATCATCCACCAACGGTGCTGCACTCCGGTGCCGTCAGCCCGAGCGCCACGTTCAGCTCCAGCACGTTGACGCGTTCCTCGCCGAGGAATCCCAGCTGGCGGCCATCCGTGTGGTCGGCGACGAGCTCCCGGACCCGTGTCTCACTCAGCCCGTTGACCTCCGCCACCCGTCGCACCTGCAGGTCCGCGTACGCGGGGCTGATGTGCGGATCGACGCCGGAACCGGACCCGGTCAGCGCGTCCACGGGCACCTGGTCGGGTCGCACACCTTCCCGTTCCGCGATCGCGGCGCGCCGTGCCTCGACGAAGGTGGCGAGGATCTCGCTGCTCGGGCCCTGGTTGGTGGGCAGTGCGGTGGCGGGATCTCCCGGCGCGAACGGATCCTCGTCCGCCACCGAACCCGTGACCCTGGCGTGGAAGTACGGATCGGGCTCGCCTTCGGGAACCTGGGGGTCGACTCCGATCCAGGCGCTGCCGACCACACATCCCTGCGTATCGCGGACGGGCGAGCCCTCGGCGGAGTCGGACCCGAGCCGGCCGACACCCCAGACGACAGCCGGATAGAGCACACCCACCACCGCGGTCAGCGCCAGGAGCACCAGGAAGCCCGCCCACACCTGCCGCAACATTCCAATTGTGAAACGCATGTCCAAGTCACCCAATTCCGGGAATGAGACGTACGACGAGATCGATCAGCCAGATCCCGACGAATGGGGTCACGACGCCGCCGAGACCGTAGATCATCAGGTTCCGACCCAACAGCTGGGACGCTGTGGAAGGTCGATACCGAACACCTTTGAGCGCCAGCGGGATCAGAGCGACAATCACCAGGGCGTTGAACACCACCGCCGACACGATCGCCGACTGCGGCGTGGCCAGCCGCATGATGTTCAGTGCGTCCAACTGCGGGTAGATGCCGCTGAACAGCGCGGGCAGGATCGCAAAGTACTTCGCGAGGTCGTTCGCCAGCGAGAACGTCGTCAACGCGCCACGGGTGATCAGCAACTGCTTGCCGATCTCGACGACCTCGATCAGCTTGGTGGGATCGGAGTCCAGGTCCACCATGTTCCCGGCTTCCTTCGCCGCCGAGGTCCCAGTGTTCATCGCCACGCCCACATCGGCCTGTGCGAGCGCGGGCGCGTCGTTCGTACCGTCGCCGGTCATGGCGACCAGCCGGCCGCCCGCCTGTTCCTTGCGGATCAGCGCGAGCTTGTCCTCGGGGGTGGCCTCGGCCATGAAGTCGTCGACGCCGGCCTCCTCCGCGATCGCCTTCGCGGTCAGCGGATTGTCGCCCGTGATCATCACGGTCCGGATACCCATCGCACGCAGCTCCGCGAAACGTTCGGCGATACCGGGCTTGACCACATCGGCGAGTTGGATGACACCGAGCACCCGGACGGATGCACCCTCGGCTACCGCCACGACCAGCGGGGTTCCACCGGACTGCGCGATCTCGTTCACCGTGTCGGTCACCGCCGGTGCAGCCGCGCCGCCCTGGGCTCGCACCCAGCCGAGTACCGCATCACTGGCTCCCTTGCGGATCTGCCTGCTCGAACCACCTTGCTCGCCCAGGTCCAGACCGCTCATCCGAGTCTGTGCGGTGAACGGGACGAACTCCGCGGCCTTCTCGCCCTCCGACGGATCGGCAGCCAGCCCGAACTCCGCGACACACAGGTCGACGATGCTGCGTCCCTCCGGGGTTCCGTCGGCGAGGCTCGAGAGTCGTGCGGCGGCAGCGAGTTCCGCCGCACCGACACCCGGCGCCGGATGCAGTGCGGTGGCCCGACGGTTGCCGTAGGTGATCGTGCCGGTCTTGTCCATCAGCAGCGTGCCGATGTCACCGGCGGCCTCCACCGCACGACCGGACATGGCGAGGACGTTCCGCTGGACGAGCCGGTCCATGCCCGCGATGCCGATCGCCGACAGCAGGGCGCCGATGGTGGTGGGAATCAGGCATACCAGCAGGGCGATCAACTTGATCGGATCCTGCTCGCTTCCCGCATAGAGGCCCATCGGTCCGATCGCGACCACTGCGAGCAGGAACACCACGGTCAGCGAGGCGAGGAGGATGTTGAGCGCGATCTCGTTGGGCGTCTTCTGTCTCGACGCGCCTTCGACGAGCGCAATCATCCGGTCCACGAAGGAATGTCCGGGTGCCGTGGAGATCTGGACGACGATCCGGTCGGACAGCACCACGGTGCCACCGGTGACCGCGCAGCGATCGCCCCCGGACTCGCGTACCACCGGCGCGGACTCGCCGGTGATTGCCGACTCGTCGACGGTCGCGATGCCCTCGACGACGTCGCCGTCCCCGGGGATGACCTCGCCCGCCTTCACCACCACCCGGTCACCGACCTTCAGTTCGGTGCCGGGCACGGATTCGACCGCACCACTTGAGGTGATCCGGTGGGCGGTGGTGTCCTGCTTGACCTTCCGCAGGCTCGCCGCCTGGGCCTTGCCGCGTCCCTCCGCGACCGCCTCGGCCAGGTTCGCGAACAACACCGTGAACCACAGCCAAGCTGCGACAACCCACGCGAACACCGAGGGGTCGACCAGTGCGAGCACTGTGGTGACCACCGACCCGACGAACACCACGAACATCACCGGGTTGCGGGCGAGGTGGCGAGGATCGAGCTTTCGGAATGCGCCAGGAAGCGAAGTCCACATCTGGCGCGGGTTGAAGATGCCGGCCTTGACCGGTGTCGGGCCGTGTCCCGCGCTGGAAGTGGTATCCGCCGCCACGCGCTCTCGGGTGTCCACACTCATTGCATTGCCTCTGCGATCGGGCCCAGTGCGAGGGCCGGGAAGAATGTCAGTGCCGCGACGAGAACGACGGTGCCGGTGAGCAACCCGGCGAACATCGGCCCCGCGGTGGGGAGGGTGCCCGCGGTGGGCGCCGTCTTGCGCTGTGATGCCAGAGAGCCGGCCAGTGCGAGCACGAAGATGATCGGCAGGAACCGGCCGAGCAGCATGCAGACGCCGAGCGAGGTCTGGAACCAGTCGCTGGTGACGGTGAGGCCGCCGAAGGCGCTGCCGTTGTTGTTCGACGCCGACGCGTAGGCGTACAGCACCTCGGTGAAACCGTGGATCGATCCGGGGGTGCCGGGATCGCCGCTGTTGCCCTGGAAACCGGTGGTAGTCGACAGGATCACGGTGATGGACGTGCCGATCAGCACCAGCGCGGGCATCACCAGCACCGACAGCGCCGCCATCGTGATCTCACGTCGCCCGAGCTTCTTGCCGAGGTACTCCGGTGTGCGGCCGACGAGGAGGCCGCCTACGAACACCGCGATGATCGCGAGAACGAGGATGCCGTAGAGGCCGGTACCGACACCGCCGGGCGCGATCTCGCCGAGCAGCATGTTCAGTAGCACTGCGCCGCCGCCGAGCGGCGACATGCTGTCGTGGGCGGAGTTGACGGCGCCGGTGGAGGTTCCGGTGGTGGCGACCGCGAACAGGGCGCTACCCGGGATGCCGAACCGAGTCTCCTTGCCTTCCATCATGGCGCCCGCAGCGGTGGCGGCCACGCCGCGCGTCCCTGACTCGGCGGCCAGCACCACCGCGAGTTGTCCGCTGAACAGCACGCTCATCACGGCGAGCAGGGTCAGTCCCTGCCTGTGCTGCCCGACCATCGTTCCGAACGTCCGGGTCAGGCACACCGGGATCAGCAGGATCGCGAGGATCTCGACGATGTTGGTGATCGGGGTGGGGTTCTCGAACGGGTGCGCAGAGTTGGCGGCGAGGATCCCGCCACCGTTGGTCCCGAGTTCCTTGATCGCTTCCTGGGAGGCGACCGGCGCGAGCGCGTTGGTGACGACATTGCCGTCGAGTCCGGTGGAGTCGAAACCGGTCCGGAACGACTGGATCACGCCCTGACTCATGAGGACCAGAGCGATGACGAAGGAGAGCGGCAGCAGGATGCGCAACGCGCCGCGGGTCAGGTCCACCCAGAAGTTGCCGATCTCACCGCCACGGGAGACCCGGACGAAGCCGCGGATCAGCGCGACCGCGACGGCCATGCCGACTGCGGCAGACACGAAGTTCTGCACCGCGAGCCCGAGCGGTTGGGTGAGGTTGCTCATCGTCGTCTCGGGCGCATACGACTGCCAGTTGGTGTTCGTGACGAAGGACACCGCTGTGTTGAACGCGACCGCCGGGCTCACCCCGGACAGCCCGCCGTTCAGGGGAAGGACACCTTGGACACGCTGGAGGAAGTAGAGGAACAGCACACTGGCGGCAGAGAAGCCGAGGAGCGAGCCTGCGTAGCCGTACCAGGTCTGCTCGGTGCGGGAATTGATGCGGCAGAGGCGGTACAGGACCGTCTCGACCCGCAGGTCCCGGGACCGGAGATCGGTGTCGGTGGAATACACCTTGGCCATGTAGTCGCCGACGGGGACGTACAGGATCGCAAGCACCGCAACGACGAGTGCCACCTGTAGTCCCGCTGCGAGCGCGGGATTCATTGACTAGAACCTTTCGGGGTCGACGAGCGCAACGAGCAGGTAGATCACCAGGGCAGCCGCGAGCGCGATCAACACCACGCTCAGGACGCCGCTCGCCGTCATCGGACCGCCTTCGTCTGCAGCGCCCGCAGGACCGCCGCACAGCAGGCGAACGTCCCGATGATCGCCGTCACGTAGGCCAGATCAGCCATCACGCATTCCTTTTCACACCGCACGGGTCCCGCCGACTCTCGGCGGGACCGGCCCTCTTCCGGGCCACAGTGCAGAGTGCTCCCGAAATTCGGCGAAATGGGCGCCCTTTACGACTCGCTGACGGCGTGAACTGGGCCGTTGACGCGATCTTGACGGTCGCTGCGCAGCCGCGTGACGGACGGGGGTTGCGGCACGTCCGCGTCGACCCAGGGCGCCCGTTCCGGTGCGCCCGCGACCTCCCGGATCGGCACCACGCCCGCCCAGACGCGCGGGTTCGCGTCGCCCTCGCTCGGGGGCGCGTCCCGCACCTTGACCGTCCACTGCCCCTCGACGATCGGCAGCGCGATCGTCAGTGTCGCGGCGAGTTCCTTCGGAGTCGACGGCCGGACCTCAGCGCTGCGGCCGGGGATCAGGGCGTCGGACAGTTCGGTGAGCGCGGCGTCGGCCTCGGCGCGGTCGATCGTCGTCAGGTGACCTCGAACGACCGCGGACCGGTAGTTGGCGGAGGAGTTGAACAGGTTGTCGGCCAGGACGATTCCGTCGAGAATACTCACGCACAGCGTCGCCGGTGCGCCCGCCGCGATGTGCCTCAGTGCCCCTGCTCCGGTCGACCCGTGGAGCAGGATCCGATCGCCGATGCGGGCGTACAGCATGGGGACCGCCCACGGCTCTCCGTCGACAACGGTCGCCAGGGTGCCGATCGCGGACGCGTCCAGCACCGCGTCGAGGTCGGCGCGGTCGGCGCGGGACCGTTCGGGGAGTCGGTGGATGCGGGACAGCTCGGGTCGGTTGCTCATGTCGTCCACCCTGCCGTCATTTCGGACTGGTAGAAAGGTCCACTTCTGACAAAAGTTTCAGACCGGTATCGTGGCGGGCGTGGCACGCACCGCTTCCGTTTCGACACTCCACCTGACCCTCGACGAGACCGCCGAGCCGCTTCGTCGTCGCATCGCCGGTGCGATCGTCGCGGCCCTGCGCTCGGGAGCGCTCGGTCCGGGCGACCTGCTGCCGCCGAGCCGCGCACTCGCCGCCGACCTCGGCGTCTCCCGCGCCGCCGTGGTCGACGCGTACGACGAGCTGTCCGCGGCCGGATTCGTCGACACCCGAACGGGATCCGGCACCCGTGTCGCGCCCGGCGCCGTTGCCGCGGCCCGCGCCGGGGTCACTCCGCACGTCACCGCACCCGCCGCGACGACACCAACGACCGATCCCGGCCACGCCGAGTCGGATTTCGACCTGTCGCCCGGCTACCCGGACACCGGGCTCGTTGCAGCGCGGGACTGGCGTTCCGCGTGGCGGGCGGCGGCATCGGCGCCGATTCCGGGATTCGTTCCGGGACCGCACACGCACCGCAGGCTCCGCCAGGCGCTCGCCGAACACCTGCGACGGACCCGGGGAGTCGCGGCGGAACCCGAGGAGATCCTCGTGGTGCCGGGAGTGGCCGCGGGGCTTCGCGTCATGGCCGCGGCTGCCGACCTCGACGGCAGGCAGGTCGCATTCGAGGACCCCGGGTACACGAAGGCACGCCTCGCACTACTGCAGTCGGGTGCCCGGATCCGACCGGTTGCCGTGGGCGTGGACGGCCTCGATCCGGCGGCGCTGCACCTCGACGACGTCGCGGTGTACTGCACTCCGGCACACCAGTTCCCGCTGGGCTCGCGGATGTCGGTGGCCCGCCGCGCCGATCTGGTGGCGTCGGCGGCATCGACGGGGCGGTGGATCATCGAAGACGACTACGACGGCGAATTCCGGTACGGCGTCGCATCACTGCCAGCGCTGCGCGCGATCGACGGCGGACGCGACCGCGTCGCCTATCTCGGGACCGCATCGAAGGTCATCACCCCGTCGCTGCGGTTGGCGTGGCTGATTCCGCCGGCGCCTCTGCTCCCCCGCGCACACGACGCACTCACAGCGACCGGCGAATCCGTCTGCGCCATCACGGCGGACGCGTTCGCACGGTTCGTCGAATCGGGCTCCCTCACCCGCCATCTCGCACGCGCGTCACGCACCTACTCGGCACGGCGCGAGGCATTCATCGACGCGCTGGCCGCGCGACTACCCGACGTGACACCACTCGGTGTCGAAGCCGGACTGCATGTGGCACTGCCACTTCCCGACCAATGCGACGACGCCGCCGTTGCGGATGCGATCCGCGAGCGCGGCTTCACCGTGCGTCCCCTCGCCGCCTACCGCGCGACCGACTCGGGTCCACGCGGACTCCTGTGCGGCTACGCCCGACTCCCGGAATCCCGCGCCGACGAGGCGGCGCAGGTGATCGCGGACGTCGTCAGCGGATCGATCGAGGCCGCGGCTGGCAGCGCGGGCAACTGTACGACGAGCGGTTCATGAACTTCTCGCGCCGGATCGGGGCACCGCAGCGCGAGCAGGGCTCGTCCTCGCGGCCGTACGCGGACAGTGAGCGGTCGAAGTAGCCGGATTCGCCGTTGACGTTGACATAGAGGGCGTCGAACGAGGTGCCACCCTGCGCGAGCGCTTCGGCCATCACTTCGGTCACGGATTCGAGCAGCAACCGGACCTGGGGCCGCGTCAGCCGGTCGGCGGGGCGATTGCCGTGGATGCGGCTGCGCCACAGGGCTTCGTCGGCGTAGATGTTGCCGACCCCGGAGAGCACGGTCTGGTCAAGGAGCACCCGTTTGATCTCGGACTGCTTGCGGCGGATCGCCGCGACCGCAGCATCGGGGTCGAAGAGCGGGTCGAGTGGGTCGCGGGCGATGTGCGCGACCGGTTCCGGGACGACCGTCCCGTCGACGTCGACGAGTGGCGCCAGTGCCCACCCACCGAAGGTGCGCTGATCGACGAACCGCAATTCGTTGCCACTGTCGAGTTCGGCTCGGATACGCAGGTGCTTCTCCCGCGCGACGTCAGGCGACTGCACGAGCATCTGACCGCTCATGCCCAGGTGCACGACGACCGCGAGGTCACCGGGATCGACCTCGAGCCACAGATACTTTCCGCGCCGCTGCGCGGCGGTGACGGACAGCCCGGTCAGTCGCGAGATCAGGTCGGATCCGCCTGCGAGGTGCCGACGGACTGCACGTGGGTGCAGCACTTCGACCGCGTCCACCCGGGAACCGACCACATGCGTGGTCAACCCGCGACGCACGACCTCGACCTCGGGAAGTTCGGGCACAGTAGACTACTCGCCGGACCCGTCCGTCGACGCGACGGCGGTCGAACCGGAATCCGAGTCGGACTGCCCGTCCGTCAGTGCCTGCCACGCGGTGCTGGCGGCCTTCTGCTCGGCTTCCTTCTTCGTCCGGCCGACGCCGACACCGAACGGGACACCCGCGACGAGAACCGTCGCGGTGAATTCCTTGTCGTGATCGGGGCCGGTGGAACTGATCTCGTACGCGGGCACACCGGCGCCGCGCTCCGCGGTCAGTTCCTGCAGGCTCGTCTTCCAGTCCAGACCGGCACCGAGTCGGGGGCCCCGTTCGAGCAGGTCGGCGAACAGCGCGAGCACGACGGACCGAGCGGTGTCGATGCCGTGCTGAAGGTGCACCGCGCCGAGGAGGGATTCCATGCCGTCGGCGAGGATGCTCGGCTTGTTCCTGCCGCCGGTCATCTCCTCACCCTTGCCGAGGAGGAGGTGTACACCCAGCCCACCCTCGCCGAGACCGCGAGCGACCTCCGCCAGAGCGTGCATGTTCACGACACTCGCGCGGATCTTCGCCAACTCGCCTTCCGACTTGTCGGGATGCGCGGTGTAAAGCCGTTCGGTGACGGAAAGTCCGAGGACCGAGTCACCGAGGAACTCCAGTCGCTCGTTCGTCGGCAGACCACCGTTCTCGTACGCATACGAGCGGTGGGTCAGAGCCAAGGTCAGGAGCGATTCGTCCAGATCAACGCCAAGAGCGGCGAGGAGGGAAGCATGCTTGCCCTCCTCGCCGCCGGCGGGAGCCGTTGGGCTCGTACTGCTCGTCACTGCGACTAGACCGCAGCAGTGACCTGACGACCCTTGTAGGTGCCGCAGGACGGGCACGCGATGTGCGGCAGGGTCTTCTCGCCGCAGCCGCGGTTCGGGCAGGTCACGAGGGTGGGCGCAGTGGTCTTCCACTGGCTGCGACGCGACCGGGTGTTGGATCGCGACATTCTGCGCTTGGGGACAGCCACTTCTACTTCTCCTCGGCTTCGGTGTTCACAAGATTCGTGCTGGGCTCGGCATCGGCTTCGACACTGTTGACGTCAGCGACACCTTCGGCATCGGCCAACTTCCCCGCGAGGGCAGCCCAGCGAGGATCAAGTATCTCATGCCCATGCCCAGATTCTGCAATCGCCAGGCGAATGCCACATTCGGGGCACAGTCCCTGGCAGTCTTCGCTGCACAGCGGCTGCAGCGGAAGTTCAAGTCCGGCGGCGTCGACGATGACCGGCTCCAGGTCGATCAAGTCGTCGACGATCCGGTAGATCTCGTCCTCCTCGGTGGTCTCCTCGGTGACGCTGTTCGGGTATGCGAACAGTTCGGTGAGGTAGAGATCGAGGGTGCCGTCGAACGGTTCGAGGCAGCGCGAGCACTCCCCTGTCGTGTCGGCGTGAACGGTACCGGTGACCAGCACGCCCTCCGAAACGGATTCGAGGCGGAGATCCAGCTCGACGTCGGCGCCGACGGGAACGGCGATCAGGTCGAGGCCGATACGCGTCGGCGTCGGCACCGTCCGAGTGACCGTGATCATCGATCCGGGCCTGCGGCCGAGCTTGCGGGTGTCCAGCACGAAGCCGCCCTCGTGCAGACGGGGCGTAGCGGAGCTGTGGGAGGACACTCGACACTCTTTCTATACGGAACGACAAAACCGGCCGCCCCGGATTGGGCAACCACACCAGGGTACGCGATGGCCCATCGCATCGGAAACCGGGTCGCGCAGACGCTCGGTCAGCGCAGCAGCGAATCTCGGAGGAAGATGACCGCAGTCGACGTCGAGGGGATGGTCCCGTGAGCAAGCGCGGTGGCAAGAAGCACAACGGCGATAAGCATGGCGACGAGAAGCACGAAGTCGAACTGGTCGGCCCTGGCTCGGCGCCGCCACCCGAGAAGCTCACGTACAAGGAGTACCGCCACCTCCTCGAGCCGCTCGATGCCGAGCTCGTGGCGATGCAGGAATGGGTCAAGACCTCGGGGGCCAAGGTCTGCATCCTGTTCGAGGGCCGGGACACGGCAGGCAAGGGCGGAGTCATCAAGGCGATCACCGAACGCGTGAGCCCGCGGGTCTTCCGGGTCGTCGCCCTTCCCGCACCGACCGAGCGCGAGAAGTCGCAGATGTACATCCAGCGGTACATCCCGCACCTGCCTGCAGCGGGAGAGGTCGTCATCTTCGATCGCAGTTGGTACAACCGCGCCGGCGTCGAGCGAGTGATGGGTTTCTGCACCGAGGACCAGTCGCTGCGGTTCCTCGAGGCGACACCCGCGGTCGAACGCGCCATCGTCGAATCGGGCGTGATTCTGCTCAAGTATTGGCTCGAGGTCAGCGAGGAACAGCAAACGCTGCGGTTGCAGAGCCGGATCGACGATCCCCGCAAGGTGTGGAAGCTTTCCGACCTCGACCTCGAGTCGTACAGCCGGTGGTACGACTACTCCCGCGCCCGTGACGACATGTTCCGGATGACCGACACCGGATGGGCGCCGTGGTACCTCGTCGACACCGACGACAAGAAGCGCGGACGGCTGAACATCATCAGTCACCTCCTCGACCAGGTGCCGTACGAACCGCTGAAACATCGCAAGGTCACGTTGCCGAAGCGTCAACCCGCCGGCGACTACGAACCTCCTCGGCAACCACTGCGGTGGATTCCCACCCCGTTCTGATCTGCCCGCCGCGGGGCGACCCGATCCGCCTCGCTGATCCCGTCCGAGGAGCACCAGATCATGTCCATCACCGACCACACTCCGTCGGCATCCGCCGACGCCGAGGCTCCCCCGCCGTGGCACGCACAGGACGCCGACGCCGTGGTGTCGGCCCTGACGTCGGACGCGGACGCGGGACTGACCGCAGCCGACGCGACGGACCGCACTCGTCGCTACGGCGTCAACGAGATCGCCGCCGAACCCTCGCCGTCGATGTGGTCGACCGCACTTCGACAGCTGCGCGACCCGATGAATCTGATGCTGGTGGCCGTGGCCGCCGTCAGCGTCGCGATCGGCGAGGTGCCGACCGCGATCGTCGTCGCCGCGCTCGTCCTGCTCAACGTCGTGCTCGGCACCCAGCAGGAACTCAAGGCTCGCGCCAGCGTCGACGCGCTCGCGCGGATGCAGACACCACAGGCGCGCGTGATCCGCGACGGCACGCTGATCCAACTCGATGCGACGTCCCTCGTCCCGGGGGACGTCGTCGAACTCGAAGCGGGCGACATCGTTCCCGCGGACGGCAGACTGCTCCGGTCCGCAACCCTCGAGACCCAAGAGGCGGCGCTCACCGGCGAGAGTGCGCCGATCGCCAAGGATCCCGCGACCCTGCCCGACGCCGACGTGCCGCTCGGCGACCGCAGCAACATGGTGTTCCAGAACACCTCGGTCACCCGCGGCACCGCGACCATCGTGGTCACCGAGACCGGTATGCACACGGAGATGGGCCGGATCGCGTCGATGCTGTCCGCCGTCGCACCGAGCAAGTCACCACTGCAGCGCGAACTGGACTCGCTCACCAAGGTTCTCGGCGTGGTCGCCTGGGTGGCGGTGGCGATCATCGTCGTCATCGGTGTCGTCCGCGGCCAGTCCGTCTCGACCGTTCTGCTCCTCGGCATCTCGATGGGCATCTCCGCCATCCCGACTGGCCTGCCGACCTTCGTACAGGCGATGCTCGCGTACGGGGCACGTCAGCTCGCCGACGCGAAGGCTGTCGTCAAGAACCTCACCGACGTGGAAACCCTCGGAGCGACGAGCGCCATCAACTCCGACAAGACCGGCACCCTCACGATGAACCAGATGACGGTGCGGTCCCTGTACTTCCACACCCGTTGGTACGCCGTCGACGGCGAGGGCTACGACAAGAAGGGCGCGATCACCCAAGCCGCGGGCGAGCCGGTCCCCGACTTCACCATGCTGGCGTACGGACTGTGCCTGGACAGCGATGCGACAGTGTCCGATGCGGGCGCGGTGGTCGGTGATCCGACCGAGGCCGCACTGGTCGTGCTGGCCGCGAAGATGGGCGTCGACGCGCCGCTGACCCGCAGGAAGTACCCCCGCGTCGCGGAGGTCCCGTTCGACTCGGCGTACAAGTTCATGGCGACCTACCACCACCTGGAGGCCGAGGGCGACACCCGATTCGTCGGTGTCGTCAAGGGCGGCCCGGACGTGGTCCTCGATCGGTGCACCCATGCCTTCCTGCCCGGCAGGCGGTCCGTACCCCTCGACACCGTCCGCGCCGAGATCGACGCGGCGAACCGATCGATGTCGGAGAAGGGCCTGCGGGTGCTCGCGTTCGCCGCCCGCGACGTTGACGGGCAGGAGGCGGCGGTCGCCGCCGATCCGATGTCGTTCGTGAACGACCTCACCTTCATCGGCATGGTCGGCATCATCGACCCGCTCCGACCGGAGGCAGTCGAGGCGGTGCGCACCGCCCACGAAGCCGGGATCGACGTCCGCATGATCACCGGCGACCACGCGATCACCGCCTCGGCGATCGGCGCCGAACTCGGCCTCGGTCCCGGAGCCATCGGCGGAACCGAACTGCAGGCAATGAGCGACGAGGAACTGGTGCAACGGCTTCCGGACCTTCACGTGTTCGGACGCGTCACACCGCAGGACAAACTGCGACTGGCGGACCTCATGCAGCGCGGCGGCGCGGTCGTCGCGATGACGGGTGACGCCGTCAACGACGCCGCCGCCCTCAAGAAGGCCGACATCGGCGTCGCGATGGGCTCCGGAAGTGAGGTCACCAAGCAGGCGGGCAAGATGATCCTCACCGACGACAACTTCGGGACGCTGATCACCGCCATCCGGTTGGGGCGCGGCATCTACGACAAGGTCGTCTCGTACATCCGGTACCAGATGTCGAAACTGTTCTCGCTGGTCCTGCTCTTTCTCGCAGCGAGCATCTTCGACATCAACGACGGAGTCGCGCTGACCCCCCTGATGGTGCTCTTCCAGCACTTCTTCATCACGCTGTTCCCGGTGATCGTGGTGATGCTCGACCCACCCGCACCGAACCTGATGGCCAAACCACCCCGGGATCCCAAGCTGCCGATCGCGAACCGGGCGGCGTTCACGCAGTGGATGGCGTACGGAGTACTGCAGTTCGCCGTGACACTGGCCGTGCTGCTGCTCGCCCCCGGCCAGTTGAGTACCACCGAGGCGAACGTGCCGATGACGATGGCGTTCGTCGTGATGTCACTCGCGTCGATCATGGCCGGCCTGGTCATGCGGCGCGATCCGGATTCCGGGATCACCGCCCCCGTGCTGGGTGCGCTGAAGATCCTGACGGTGCCGGTCGTGGTGACGGTCCTCGCGGTCGAACTGGGATTCCTCCAGGACCTGCTGATGACGACGTCACTGACCGGTCGTCAGTGGCTCGTATGCCTGGGGTGGGCGCTGATCGTTCCTGTCGTCGTCGAGGCGGAGAAGGCGATCCGCCGACGCCGCCGCGCGTCGGCGCCCGGCGCACTGTCGGCGGCGGAGGCGGTCACACCCACCCGCGCCCGCGGAGCCTGAACCACCGGACGGGGGCCCGGAGCGGAGGCATCGTCGTCAGCGACGGCGTTCTGTCCGGCGCTCGTCCGGTTCGTCGTAGGTGGGCACGCCGGACCCGGTGCGCAACTGCTGCCGTCCGCGTCCCACCGACCGGATCGTGCCGGTGAGGAACTCCTCGAACTCGGCGAGCTTGTTGTCGACGTAGAGGTCGCAGTCGCCGCGCAGTCGATCCGACTCGGCGTGTGCCGCGTCGATCACCCGTGCCGACTCGGCGTGTGCGGCCTGCACGACCTCCGCCTGCGACACCAGGCGATCCTGTTCGGCCTGCCCCTCTGCGATCGACCGTTCCTGCGCCGCGCGTCCGGCTTCGACCATCCGATCCGCTTCCGCGGCAGCTCGACCCGTCACGTCCTGGTACTCCCGACGCCCGTCCTCGACGGTCCGCTCGGCCTCGTCCTGCGCGTCGGCGACGAGTTGTTCGGCGTGCGCCTGCGCCTCCGCGACCATGCGGTCGGCCTTGTCCTTCGCGTCGGCGAGGATCCGGTCGGCATCGTGCCTGGCACTCGACAGGGTCTCGTCGGCTTCGGCGGTCGCGCCGGAGACCATCTTCTCCGCGTGGGTGCGGGCGTCACCGACCAGTTTGTCGCGGTGGTCGAGCACGTCCTGGGCGTCGTCCAACTCGCCGGGGATGGCGTCCCGTACGTCGTCGAGCAGTTCGAGCACGTCACCGCGGGGGACGACGCAGCCCGCGGTCATCGGCACGCCGCGGGCCTCTTCCACGATCGCGACAAGCTCGTCGAGTGCCTCGAATACGCGATACACGCCACACCCCAATCATCGACATCCACTTACCTGTCAATAGTGCCGCAGCCTGCGAGTGGGGCGTGACGCCACGCCCACCGGCGCGCAGATGTGTCGAGGTCCGGGGTAACGATCCGCCACACCCGTGGCCGATGTCACGCCCGATGCGTCCGTCGTCACCGATACTGCAGGTGTGATGCCAGCCACACGCAAGGGCCTGTCCGTCATGTCGATGGTGTTGCTCACGGCTGCGAGCCTGCTGGTCGCGGCACCGGGCAGCAGTGGCGCCGCACCACCGGACCGGCGCTACACGATGGTGGCGTTCAGCAACACCAGCGACCGCGACATGGACGTGTACGAGTCGGCAGACGGTACGGAATTCCAACCACTCCGACTGTCGGCGTATCGGCCCCCGTCGGGACTGGTGCGTGACCCGAGCATCTTCCGGCACACCGACGGGTACTACTACGTCACCTACACGACGGTGGACGGGGCGAACATCGGCTTCGCCCGCAGCAGCGACCGGATCAACTGGACCTATCTGGGGTCCTGGCCGGTCCCGTTCTGCTGCGCCTTCCTGCCGGGCACCGGGGACGGCACGGGTTCGGCGAGTCCGCCCGGTTCCTCGGGATCGGCCGGGTTCAGTGACGGACCGTCGCTGTCGCCGTTCACCACGAAGGCCTGGGCACCGGAATGGTTCGTCGACGGCGACCGCGTCAACGTCATCCTGTCGATGTCGACGGGCGGCGGCTTCGTGCCGTACCTGATGACGGCGCTGGACCCGTCGCTCCGGTTGTGGAGCCCGCCGGTCCCCCTCTCCGGGATCGGCGCCGACCACATCGACACCACCGTGGTCAAGGTCGGATCGACCTATCACGCGTTCACGAAGAACGAGACGAAGAAGGTCGTCGAGCATGCGGTGGCGCCGTCGGTGACGGGCCCCTATTCCTTCGTCCCGCCCGGCGACTGGGGTTCCTTCGTGGAGGGACCCGCCGTGGTCCAGCTACCGGACGGTGCCTGGCGGATCTATCTCGACGCATACACCGAGGGAAAGTACCTCTACTCGGACAGTACGGACGGCCTGCGCACGTGGTCGCCCGTGCAGGAACTGCCGGGCCTGTCCGGGAAGGTGCGTCACGTCGGCGTGATCAGCGAGCCGGCGTGACGACCGTCTAGCCGGCGGACTTGAGCTCGGTGATCCGGGCCAGCAGGGCCTCGTGCACGTGCGCAGGCAGCATGTCCGCGACGTCGCCGCCGTACTTGGCGACCTCCTTGACGAGCGAGCTGGACAGGTAGCTGTAGCGCGGGTTGGTGGCCACGAACAGGGTGTCGACGCCGGTGAGTTTGTGGTTCATCTGCGCCATCTGGAGTTCGTAGTCGAAGTCGTTCGCGCCGCGCAGTCCCTTGACGATCGCGCTCGCGCCGTTCGCGGTCGCGTAGTCGACGAGCAGGCCCTGCCACGAGTCGACGCGCACGTTCGGCAGGTCGGCCACCGCCTCGCGGAGCATGGAGAGACGCTCGTCGATCGTGAACATCCCCTGCTTGTTCGGGTTGACGACCACGGTGACGACGACTTCGTCGAACTGCACCGCCACGCGAGCGATCACGTCGAGGTGACCATTGGTGACGGGGTCGAAGGATCCGGGGCAGACCGCACTGCTCATGACTGCAGACCGTAACAGGCGATCTCGACGCGGGTGTCGCCGTACCGGCGTGACCGTTCGACCTCGAATCCGTCCGGCCACACCGTTTCCGGCGACCGGGTGGCCCGCTCGACCACGACGAGTGATCCTTCCCCGACCCAGCCCTTCGCGGCGAGATCGGTCAGGACCGAGGTGAGTTCGTCACCCTCGAGCGCGTACGGCGGGTCGAGCATCACGATGTCGTACTCACCGTCGGCGGTACCCGCGACGACGGCGGCCGCGGGCGCGGTCGTCACGACCGCGCCCGCCAGCCCGACCACTGTGATGTTCTCCCGCACGATCGCGGCCGCGCGCGCATTCGACTCGACCATGAGTACGTAACCCGCGCCGCGCGAAAGCGCTTCGAGCCCAAGCGCTCCCGAACCCGCATAGAGATCGAGTACGCGGGCACCGTCGAGGTCCATCCGCGCGGCCAGGGCGTTGAAGAGTGCCTCGCGAACCCGCTCGGATGTCGGACGGGTGCCCCGGGGAGGCACCCGCAGCCGGCGCCCGCCTGCGGCGCCGGCCACGATCCGGGTCACCTCGGCGCCCTGGACGGTGTCACTGCGCGGCCCGCCGCGGCGAACGGTGTCACTGCGCGGCCCGCCGCGGCGAACGGTGTCACTGCGGGCCGTCCTCCTCCGCTGCAACGACGGAGATGACCGCGAGCAGGTCCCCGCCCTCGACCTGCTGAACGGGTCCGATCGCAAGCCGTGAGACCGTGCCACCGCGGGTCGCGGTGATCGCGGCCTCCATCTTCATCGCCTCGATGGTCGCGACGGTGTCGCCGGCCGCAACCTTCTGACCGTCGGCGACGACGAGCGTGACCACGCCGGCGAACGGCGCAGCGATGTGGCCCGGGTTGCCGCGGTCGGCCTTCTCCGCGGCGGGGACCTCACTGGCGATGGACCTGTCCCGCACGGACACCGGCCGCAACTGGCCGTTGAGGATGCACATGACCGTGCGCATGCCGCGTTCGTCGGCGTCCGAGATCGCTTCGAGGCCGATCAGCAGTTCGACACCCGGAGCGAGCTCGACCCGATGCTCCTCACCGCGGCGCAGCCCGTAGAAGAACTGGTTCGCCGACAGCCGCGACACGTCGCCGTACTTGTCGCGGTGTTCGATGAACTCCTTTGCCGGGCCCGGGAACAGCAGCCGGTTCAACGTGGCGCGCCGATCCTCGGGTGCTCCGACGAGTCCGGCTTCGTCGGCCGGGGTGAGCGGAGTCTCCGGCTTCGCTGCGCCGCGACCCTCGAGGGCCTTGGTACGGAACGGCTCCGGCCACCCACCGGCCGGGGTGCCGAGTTCGCCCCGCAGGAATCCGACGACCGAGTCGGGAATGTCGAAACCGGCAGGGTTGCCCGCGAACTCGTCGCTCGAAACGCCCGCTCCGACGAGATGCAGGGCGAGATCACCGACGACCTTCGACGACGGGGTCACCTTGACGAGCCGGCCGAGCATCCGGTCGGCGGCCGCGTACTTCGCCTCGACCTCCTCGAACCGGTCGCCGAGGCCGAGTGCGATCGCCTGCTGACGCAGGTTCGACAGCTGACCACCGGGGATTTCGTGGGTGTAGACGCGGCCGGTCGGTGCGGGCAGCCCGGACTCGAACGGCGCGTACACCTTTCGCAGCGCCTCCCAGTACGGCTCGAGGTCGCACACGGCCTGCAGATCGAGACCGGTGTCGCGCGGAGAGTGCGCGGCGGCGGCGACGATCGCCGACAGCGCGGGCTGGCTGGTGGTGCCCGCCATCGCCGCGCTGGCGCCGTCGACGGCGTCCGCACCGGCCTGCCAGGCAGCCAGGTAGGTCGCGAGCTGACCACCGGGCGTGTCGTGGGTGTGCACGTGCACCGGGAGGTCGAAGTTCTTCCGCAGCGCCGTCACCAGCGTGGCCGCGGCGGGTGCGCGCAGCAGACCCGCCATGTCCTTGATGGCGAGAACGTGAGCGCCTGCGTCGACGATCTGCTCGGCCAGCTTGAGGTAGTAGTCGAGGGTGTAGAGGTTCTCGTTCGGGTTCGACAGGTCGCCGGTGTACGACAAGGCGACCTCGGCGACCGCGGTGCCGGTCTCGCGGACCGCGTCGATCGCGGGACGCATCTGGTCGACGTTGTTGAGCGCGTCGAAGATCCGGAAGATGTCGACGCCGGTCGCGGTGGCTTCACGGACGAACGCCCGGGTCACCGTCTCCGGGTACGGGGTGTATCCGACGGTGTTGCGGCCACGCAGCAACATCTGCAGGCAGATGTTCGGCATCGCTTCGCGCATCGCCGCGAGGCGCTCCCACGGGTCCTCGTGCAGGAACCGCAGCGCCACGTCGTAGGTCGCACCGCCCCACGCCTCCACCGACAACAGCTCGGGCGTCATCCGGGCCACGTGACCGGCAACGGTGAGCAGGTCTCGGGTACGCAGCCGGGTCGCGAGGAGCGACTGGTGCGCGTCGCGGAAGGTGGTGTCGGTGACGGCGAGTGCGTCCTGGTTGCGCAGTGCGGCCGCGAAACCCTCCGGTCCGAGCTCGAGCAGCCGCTGCTTCGATCCGGCAGGCGGCGGCGACTTGAGGTCGATCGCGGGGAGCTTGTCGTGCGGGTACACCGTCGACGGGCGGTCACCGTGCGGCTTGTTCACCGTGACGTCCGCGAGGTAACGCAGAATCCTGGTGCCTCGGTCCGCGGAGGCGCGGGAGGTCAGCAGTTCCGGACGCTCCTCGATGAACGAGGTGGTGACCTTGCCTGCGCGGAAGTCAGGGTCGTCGAGAACCGCCTGCAGGAACGGGATGTTCGTCGCGACACCGCGGATGCGGAACTCGGTGACGGCACGACGGGCACGGGCGACCGCCGCGGGCAGGTCGCGTCCGCGGCAGGTCAGCTTCACGAGCATGGAGTCGAAGTAGGCGCCGACCTCCGCGCCCACCATGGTGCCGCCGTCGAGACGGACACCCGCACCACCCGGCGTGCGGTAGCCGGTGATGCGGCCGGTGTCGGGGCGGAACCCGTTCGCGGGATCCTCCGTCGTGATCCGCAGCTGCAGCGCCGCGCCGCGGATGGTGATCGAATCCTGGCTCAGGCCAAGGTCTTCGAGCGTCTCACCGGATGCGATGCGCAACTGCGCCTGCACCAGGTCGACGTCGGTGATCTCCTCGGTGACGGTGTGCTCGACCTGGATGCGCGGGTTCATCTCGATGAAGACGTGGTTGCCACGGGTGTCGAGGAGGAACTCGACCGTGCCCGCGCACGAGTACCCGATCTGCTTGGCGAACGCGACGGCGTCCGCGCAGATCTTCTGCCGCAATTCCTCCGGCAGGTTCGGCGCCGGCGCCAGTTCGATGACCTTCTGGTGCCGTCGCTGGACCGAGCAGTCACGCTCGAACAGGTGGATGACGTTGCCCTGGCCGTCGGCGAGGATCTGCACCTCGATGTGACGGGGATCGACGACCGCCTGCTCCAGGAACACCGTCGGATCACCGAACGCGGACTCCGCCTCGCGCGCGGCGGCCTCGATCGACTCCCGCAGCTGGGAGCGCTCGGCGACGCGTCGCATACCGCGACCGCCACCGCCCGCGACGGCCTTGACGAAGATCGGGAACTCCATCGATTCCGACGCGGCGAGCAGTTCGTCGACGTCGGCGGACGGCGCCGACGACTCCAGGACCGGCAGGCCTGCGGCCTTCGCCGCGGCGATCGCGCGGGCCTTGTTGCCGGTCAGTTCCAGGATCTCCGCCGACGGTCCGACGAAGGTGATGCCCTCGGCGACGCAGGCGGCCGCGAGGTCGGGATTCTCCGAGAGGAAGCCGTAGCCGGGATAGATCGCGTCGGCACCCGCCTTCTTGGCGGCCGACACGATCTCGGTGATCGACAGGTACGCCCGCACCGGGTGGCCCTGCTCACCGATCTGATAACTCTCGTCGGCCTTCAACCGGTGGACCGAATTGCGGTCCTCGTACGGAAAGACAGCCACTGTTCCCGCGCCCAGCTCGTAGGAGGCACGGAATGCCCGAATCGCGATTTCGCCGCGATTGGCAACCAGAACTTTTGAGAACATCGCTGAAAACTACCCTTGCTTTCAGGACGCGGGAGGTACCGCGTTCCAACATCCGGGAATCTCCCGCACGTTCGGACACCTGTAACGATGCAGTCACGCTACCGTCCCTGACCGCACAAAACGACGCCGGGCACGGTGAGGTTTTCCGGGCCTACGACATGTCGAGGTATTCGACGCCCTTCGCGTCCAGTCCGGCGGTCACCATCGACGCCAGCCCCGGATGCCGCGTCAGCTCCGGATCCTCCGCGACGACACGATGCGCGAACGCGCGGGCCGTCTCGATGACCTCCTCGTGGTCGAGCAACGACAGCAGTCGCAGCGTGGTCCTGGCGCCCGACTGCGCGACGCCGAGAACGTCGCCCTCCCGCCGCTGCGCCAGATCGAGCTGCGCGAGCTCGAAACCGTCGTTCGTCGAAGCCACTGCGCTCAGTCGCCGGTACGCGGGCGACTCGGGCCGCGTTCCCGTGATGAGGATGCACAGACCCTGATGGGCACCGCGACCGACACGGCCCCGCAACTGGTGCAGCTGGCTGACACCGAAGCGGTCGGCGTCGAGGATCACCATCACCGTCGCGTTGGGCACGTCGACACCGACCTCGACGACCGTCGTGCAGACCAGGACGTCGATGTCGCCTGCGTTGAAGGCCGCCATCACGGCGTCCTTCTCGTCGGACGGCAGCCGGCCGTGCAGCAGGCCCACCCTGACCGATGCCAGCGGGCCTGCCTGCAACTGCTCGTACACGGCGACGGCGGCCGCCGTCTGCGGTGCGTCTCCCTGCTTCTTCTTCGCCTTGCCAGGGCTGGGCCGCGGCGCGGGCTCCGGCGCTCTTCCCGTGGCGAAGAATTCGTCCAGATCGAGGTCCGCGAACTCGCCGTCCCCTTCGTCGTCACCGTCTCCGATCCGCGAGCAGACGACGTACGCCTGCCTGCCCTCGGCGACCTCTTCACAGATTCGGGCCCACGCCCGGTCCACCCACGCCGGCTTGTCGGACGCGGAGACCACGTTGCTGACGATCGGCGACCGGCCCCGCGGCAACTCGCGCAGCGTCGAGGTCTCCAGGTCGCCGAGCACCGTCATCGCGATCGTTCGCGGGATCGGGGTCGCGGTCATCACCAGGACGTGGGGACTGGAGCCGTCGCGCGCCCGGCCTCGCAACGCGTCACGCTGCTTCACGCCGAAGCGATGCTGCTCGTCGACGACGACCATCCCGAGGTCGAAGAACTCGACGTTGTCCTGGATCAGGGCATGCGTACCGATGACGATGCCCGCGTCGCCGACCAGCGCCTCGTTGAGCGCGGCACGCTTCGCCGCGGTCGACATGGACCCTGTCAGCAGTGTGACCCTGGTCGCGTGGTCGGCCGCTCCGAGTTCCCCGGCCGTCGCGAGGTCGCCCAGCATCCGCCGCATCGAGCGGGCGTGCTGCGCTGCGAGCACCTCGGTCGGAGCGAGGAGCGCGCACTGATGGCCCGCATCGATCACCTGCAGCATCGCCCGCAGCGCAACGATGGTCTTTCCCGAACCCACCTCGCCCTGCAGCAGCCGGTTCATCGGGTGGGGACGTGTGAGGTCGGCCGAGATCTCCTCGGCCACCGCGACCTGACCGTCGGTGAGGGTGAACGGCAATTCAGCGTCGAACGCGGCCGCGAGACCGCCGGCGCGGGGCGGGCACGAGGGTGCTACCCGCTCGTCGACGGCATGCCTGCGCTGCGCGAGCACCAGCTGCAACGCCGCCGCCTCGTCGAAGCGCAGCCGCTCCCGCGCGCGCTCGACGTCATGCTTGGTCTCCGGCTGATGGACGAGGCGCAGCGCCTCGTCCAGGCCGATCAGGTCCAGATCCCGACGGGTCGCCTCAGGCAGTGGGTCGGGGACGACGTCGAGCTGGTCGAGCACCTGCCGCACACAGCGCGCGATCGTCCAGGTCTCCACGTCCCTGGTGGAGGGATAGATCGGGATCAGTTCCCGGTCGAAGATCTCCATGTCGATCCCGGAATTCTCATCCTGCGTGCTGCGGGCCATACCTGCGAGTTCCCCGGACCCGCGGACCCGTCCACCGATGGTCGGTTCACCGTCCCCGGTCGGCAGGATCAGGTAGCTGGGGTGGGTCAGCTGCAGTTGCTCGCGGAAGTACTTGGCGGTACCCGAGAACATCGCCCGAACGCCCGGCTTGATCGCATGCGCGACCTTGTGCGGATTGAAGAAGGTGGCCTCGACGCGCTGCGTGTCCGAAGACAGCACGGTGCGGAGCATCTTGCCGCTCCGGCTCTTGAACGAGACGACGTCGGCCTTCACGACGGTCGCGACCATCGTGATGTGCTCGCCCTCGGGCGGCTTCTTCTCGCCCAGTTCGGCACCCTGCGTCGCGTACCGGTTCGGGTAGTGCCGAAGGAGGTCCTCGACCGTGTGGATGTCGAAGTCGGCAGCCAACGGCTCCGCAGCCTTCGCACCGAGCAGGTGGTCGAGGCGATCGCTCAGCGCTGCCATGGGTTCGTCTCTCCGCTCACAGGCACAGTCCTACTCCTCGGCACCGACGTGTTCTCGGGCAGCTACCCGGCGTGGGTCACTCCACACCCACCTGGACGAGGTCGGTGTCCTGCCCGCCGGGGTAGACCAGCACCTCGACTCCCGGGTGGTTGTTCGAGACGTGGTCGGCGAGCGCGTCGCCGAGCCCGTCCGGCGCCTGCGCCCCGATCAGCAGCGTCACCAGTTCGCCACCGACGCCGAGCACCTGGTCGAGCAGCCGGCGGCCCGCCTCGACCGCATCACCGGCGATGACCACGACCTCGTGCCCGATCAGTCCGAGCCCGTCCCCCGCCTCGCAGGTGCCCATCAACGTCAGCGACCGCTCCCGCGCGACTCGAACCGACCCCCACCGCGTCGACGCCGCTGCCTCCGACATCGCGAACCCGTCGTCCACGGCGGGGCGGCGGGTGTCGTGCACGGCCAGCGCGGCCAGGCCCTGCACCATCGACGACGTGGGCAGCAACAACACGGAGCGGCGGTCGTCGCGAGCGAGCGCGCCGACCGTCAGCAGTTCCTGCGCGGGCAACGCCCCGTTCGGCATCACGAGCACCTCGGTGCAGCTCAGCTGCCGGATCGCTTCGAGCAATTTCTCGGGTGTGACCTGCTCGTCGCAACGGATCACCTCCGCTCCCTCGGAAGCGAAGAGCTCGGCCGCGCCGTCACCCGCCACGACGGCGAGGATGCAGCGGCGGCCCGGCACGGACACCGCCGAACCGGTGTCACCCCGGACCAGGTCGAGCGCGAAGCAGTCGATCCTGATGTCGTGGACCCGCCCGGCGGCGAGCCCCACTTCGACGGCGGCACCGGCGTCGTGGCAGTGCACGTGGACCGACCAGGATCCGTCGCCGTCCCCGACGACGATCACCGAGTCACCCACTTCGCCGAGTCGTGTGCGCAGTTCCGCGACGCGGGCCGCGTCCGTGTCCGCCACGAGGTACATGACCTCGTAGTCGAGGGTGTGCTGCGTGGAGTCGTGAGTCGTTCCGTGGCCGTGGCCGTGATCGTGGGTGTCGTGTTCGGGTCCCGCGTCGATGTCTACCTGCGCGACGAGCGTGAGGCCGGAGCGATCGGGTGTCACCCCCGTGACGACACCCACCAGGGCGTCGAGGATCACGACCAGACCCAAACCGCCGGCGTCGACGACTCCTGCGCGGCCGAGTTCCGCGAGTTGGGTGGGCGTGTGGGCAAGCGCTGCTGCGGCTCCCGACGCGGCCGCCGACACGACTCCCGCGAGATCGGTGTCGTGCGGGCATGCGCTCGCCGCCACCGCCGCCTCGCGGAGAACCGTCACGATCGTCCCTTCGACCGGGATGCTGATCGCGTCGGTCGCCAGGACCGTCGCCTGGTCGAGCGCCGTACACACCGTCCTGGCGTCCAGGTGTCCGATGCGCGCGACGTCGGCGATACCCCGGAGAACCTGCGACAGGATCACACCCGAGTTGCCCCGCGCTCCCGCGACCGCACCGCGTGCGAGCGCGGCGGCCACGTCGGCGACGGACCCGTCGGCCGACGCCGCCGAGTCTGCCGCGGCACGCATGGTGAACAGGAGGTTGGTACCGGTGTCCGAATCGGGTACGGGAAACACGTTGAGCCGATTGATGTCCTCGCAGCGGCTGGTCAGACCGTCGACGCAGATACCCGCCCAGCGGCGTAACGCCTCACCGTCCACCCTCTGCAGCGCTTCGAGCACCTCGGTTCCGTCCCTCCGCCCTTCTTCGGTATTGTCGGTGCCGCAAGATTAGCCGCAGGCTTTGTCAGCCCGCTCACCGCGAAGTGTCACGCACCACCGGTTTGGTCATTCGGCACTGTTCCGGCTAATCTGGCAGGGTTGCCCGGCACGGGTCACGTCAGTGTTCCGTGTTCGCAACTGAATCCATCCGCATCACATCAAGGAGTTCGCGACTATGGCTGCCGTCTGCGACGTATGCGCCAAGGGACCCGGCTTCGGTAAGTCGGTCTCGCACTCGCACCGGCGTACCAACCGTCGCTGGAACCCGAACATTCAGACTGTCCGGGCCCAGGTCGGATCCGGTACGCGCCAGAAGCTCAACGTGTGCACCTCCTGCCTCAAAGCAGGCAAGGTCGTCCGCGCCTGATCTTCCATATCATCACGACCGATGCCCGGCACCTCATGGTGCCGGGCATCGGTCGTTTGCGGTGCTTCGTTATTGTGCTGAAGTGACTACACTCGACGGCTTCAGCCATGTCGGCCTCGACGGCGACGTCCTCCGGATCGCCATCGCCACCGCAGCAAACGGCACCGCTCTCGACTTCGACTGCGTGGACGAGGGAACGGCTGCGCTGCGCGCACTCGCTGCCGGGGAGATCGCGGCAGGCGCGGTACTGCTCGTCGGCGACGGCGCGAACTTCTGCGCAGGCGGCAATGTCCGGGACTTCGCCGGGGCACCCGATCGCGCTGCCTTCCTCCTCGACATCGCCAACCGGCTGCACGACTTCGTTCGACTCCTCGCGGCCACCACCGTTCCGGTCGTCGCCGCAGTACAGGGTTGGGCGGCCGGTGCCGGCATGAGCCTGGCGTGCGCGGCCGACATCGCGATCGGCGGCGAATCGACGAAGCTGCGCGCGGCGTACCCCGGTGTCGGCCTCACGCCCGACGGAGGGATGTCGTTCACGTTGCCGCGCATCGTGGGTGCCCGGAAAGCGGCCGAACTGATCCTCTCCGACACGATCATCGATGCGGACGAGGCCGTTCGCCTCGGCATCCTCAGCCGGCTCGTCGCCGACGACGAGGTCAAGGACGAGGCACTGAAGGTCGCTGCAGGATTCGCGGCAGGCCCGACCAGTTCGTACGCGGGCATCAAGGCGTTGCTCGCCAGGTCCGGGGAGTCGACGTTGTCGGATCAGCTCGATGCCGAAGCCGCGTCCATCTCGGCAGCAGCGGCAGGTCCCACCGGCCGCGAAGGCGTCGATGCCTTCGTCGAGAAGCGTCGCCCCGACTTCGCCGCCACCCGCTGACGCCCGCCGTGACGGTGTGAACGGAACGGTCAGGCCCTCTCAGAGCCTGGCCGTTCCAGTTCACACCAGCGGGAGCGCGGTCAGGGCAGGCGCCAGTCCACGGGCTTCTCGCCCATCTCCTCGAGGAGAGTGTTGACGCGGCTGAAGGGCCTGGACCCAAAGAAGCCGCGAGAGGCGGACAGCGGCGACGGGTGCGCGGATTCCACATACGGGGTGTCGCCGAGCATCGGCTTCAGTGTCGCCGCATCACGACCCCACAGGATGGCTACGAGCGGACGCCTCACCCCACTCGGGTCGGTTCGGGCGACGAGGGCGTGGATCGCCTGCTCGGTGACGTCTTCCCAGCCCTTGCGTCGATGTGACGCGGCCTGGCCGGGTTGCACGGTCAGCACCCTGTTCAGCAGCAGCACCCCCTGCTGCGCCCACGGAGTGAGGTCTCCGTTCGACGGAGTCGGCAGACCGAGGTCGGTGCCCAGCTCGGTGTAGATGTTCACCAGGCTCCGCGGGACGGGCCGGACGTCGGGGGCGACGGAGAAGCTCAGTCCGACGGCGTGGCCCGGCGTGGGATAGGGGTCCTGCCCGACGACGAGGACCCGTACGTCGTCGAAGGGCTGCGCGAAGGCGCGCAGGACGTTCTCGCCTGCCGGGAGATAACCACGACCGGCCGCGACCTCGTCGCGGAGGAACTCTCCGAGCTCGGAGATCCGTCCGGCAACCGGTTCGAGCGCCGTCGCCCATCCGGGGTCGACGAGTTCGGCGAGTGGACGCGGCGCCATCACGCGATCCTGGTGTGGGGCTGGACGAGCGCAGCGACGGGGAATGTAGTCGACATGGGGCTCACCCTAGCGGGACTCGGGCGGGCCGAAACTCTCCCAGCCGACCGGACCGGTCCATTCCCGGCCACCGACGTGGACACCCGCACCGCCGGCGACTACGCCGATGCGACGCCAACCGTCCGGAAGCTCGATGTCCGGCGGGAACGTGGCCGCGAGAGCGTGGTCCTCTCCCCCGGTCAGGACCCATACGACCGGGTCGGTTCCGAGGTCCGCTGCCGCCGCGTGCAGCGGCGGATCCGGTTCGAGCGCAGCGGAATCGAGGTCGATCTGCACACCCGACGCGGCACAGATGTGACCGAGGTCGGCGAGCAGGCCGTCCGAGACGTCCGTCATCGCGGTGGCACCCGACTCTGCCGCGGACGGGCCGCACGAGTAGGGCGGATCCGGGACCTGATGTGCAGCAACGACTTCGGCATGCCCGTCGACTCCCGCCACCAGGACAGCCAGTCCTGCGGCCGACCATCCGAGCCGACCCGCCACCGCCACCTGGTCACCGACGCGCGCCGTCGACCGCAACACCGCGTCGCGTCCGCCGAGGTCGCCCAGAACGGTGATCGACAACACGATCTGGTCGGACTGCACGGTGTCTCCCCCGACGACACCCGCACCGAGACGCGACGCCTCGGACCAGATCCCGTCCGTCAGCGCGTCCGCCACCGCGACCGGCGTATCGGGCGGGCAACCGAAGGAGACGAGAAACGCTGTGGGCCGGGCACCCATCGAGACGATGTCGGCGCCGTTCTGCGCCACCGCCTTTCGTCCGACCTGCTCCGGTGTCGACCAGTCCAGCCGAAAGTGCCTGCCCTGCACCAGCATGTCCGACGACACCACCACCCTGCCGTCCGCTGCCCGAACGACGGCCGCGTCATCGCCCGGACCGAGGAGGGTCGTGTCCGGCTGGGACCGTCCGGACACAGCGCGGTCGATCACGGCGAACTCGCCGATGTCCGCGACGGTGGCGTCGGCCTGGCGGGGGTCGCGGGCGGAATCGGGTGTGTCGATGACGGACCTTTCGTAGAAATCTGTCGCGGTACCCTGGGAATCGACCGGGACAAGACCCGGCCGAGATACGGACCAGGGCCATCGCGACTCTACCGAGACCGCGACGCGCTGGGCCGGGAAGGGACCTGGCGGTGGCGCAGGCATACATCCTGATCCAGACCGAGGTGGGCAAGGCCACGACGATTGCCGAGCGGATCCGGCAGTTGCCGGGAGTGATCACCGCGGAGGACGTCGTCGGCCCCTATGACGTGGTCGTGCGGATCGACGGGAACGGCGACCCCGGGTCGTCCCCGGCCCTGACCGGAATCCAGCAGGTTGCGGGCATCACCAGAACCCTGACCTGCGAGGTTCCCGCGCGAGCGTGACCCCCGCCGACCACCCCGACCCCAGTGAACGAACGGCACAGAACAGCATCGTGAACAACTCCGAACCCGACACCACTCCTACCGCCGACAGTCCGGCATCCGACCCCGACACCCGCCGCAGTCCCGCCCTGATCGCCGTGGCGGTCGCACTGCCCGTCGCGTTGGTCGTCGGCATCGTCGTCGCAGCGGTCCTCGCGAATCGCAACCCCACCCTCGATCCCGTCGCACTCGGGACAGTCCCGGCGCCCGCCGCGACGTCGGCCGAGTGCACCGCACTGATCGACGCGGTCCCGGACCGCCTCGGCGATTTCGAGCGCGCCGAACTCGTCGATCCCGCACCCGACGGCGCCGCGGCGTGGCAGTCCGTCGATGCGCAGGAGATCGTGTTGCGGTGTGGCCTCGACCGGCCGGCGGAGTTCGACGCCGCCAGTGCGCTGCAGGTCGTGAACGGGGTGCAGTGGTTCGAGGTTCCCGGCGACGAGGGCTTCGACGCCAGCACCTGGTTCGCCGTCGATCGTGGCGTCTACGTGGCGCTGACCGTGCCGCACGGCCTGGGCCCGACGCCGTTGCAGGACGCATCGGACGCGCTCGCCGGTGCGCTCGAGGCGAAGCCGATCGACCCGGCCCCGCTTCCCGCCGTCACTCCGACGCCCGGCTCCTGACAGCGCTCGCCGCGGCCGGCTTCCCGGCCGCGGCGAGGAGCGTCAGCGCAGGCCGGTTCCGCGCGCGAGCGCGGTGTCGACGAGCGTCGCGACCAGCGTGCGGTAGTCGACGCCTGCGGCGTCCCACATCCGGGGGAACATCGAGATGGACGTGAACCCGGGCATCGTGTTGATCTCGTTGATGACCGGACCGTTGTCGGTGACGAAGAAGTCGACCCGTGCCAGGCCCTGGCAGTCGAGTGCGGCGAAGGCCTTGACGGCGATCGCACGGATCTCGTCGGCGACGGAGTCGTCGAGCTTGGCCGGGACGTCGAACTCGCAGATGTCGTCGAGGTACTTGGTGTCGAAGTCGTAGAAGGCGCCGTCGTCGTCGGTCAGCTCGGGCATCCGGATCTCCGCGACCACGCTGGCGCGGACCGACCCGTCGGGGAACTCGAGTACGCCGCACTCCACCTCGCGGCCGACGATGGCCGCTTCGACGATGACCTTCGGGTCGTGCGCCCGGGCGTGCGCGATCGCGGCGTCAAGTCCGTCCCAGGTCGTGACGCGGGTGATGCCGATCGAGGAACCACCGCGTGCGGGCTTGACGAACACGGGCAGCCCGAGCACCTCACGGTCCTGCTCGGACACCGTCGCGACGCCCGGTCGCAGGACGACCTGGTGTCCGATCGGCAGGCCCTCGGCGGCGAGAAGCTTCTTCGTGAATTCCTTGTCCATGCCCGCGGCACTCGCGAGGACACCGGGTCCGACGTACGGCAGCCCGGCGAGCTCGAGCATTCCCTGAATGGTGCCGTCCTCGCCGTACGCACCGTGCAGGATCGGGAACACGACGTCGACCGAGGCCAGCACCTGCCCGGCCTGCTCGGAGTCGAGCGCGACGACTGCGCCGCCGCGGGTGGGATCGACGGTGAGTGTCAGCGCCGATCCCGACGCGTCCACCGTCGGGAGCGAACGCCCGTCCATGACGAGGGCGGCGGGATCGGATTCACCGAGCACCCAGGACCCGTCGTGCGTGATGCCGATGGGCACCACCTCGTAGACCTCGGGGTCGAGATTGCGGAGCACACTTCCGGCGGACACACAGGACACCGAGTGCTCGCTGCTGCGACCACCGAAGACCACCGCGACCCGGGTACGAGGATTGTTCACCCGGAAACCCTAGCGTCGACGGGCCCCGTGCGTCATTCCGGCAGGTCACGCCTCATTCGGGTTTGATGCGTCGCCCCAGCAGCAGCCCGACGGCCTCGCGCACCGACAATCCCTCGTGGCAGACGCGATGTACCGCCTCGGTCAGCGGCATCTCGACCCCGTGCTGCTGCGCCAGCGCTCGCACCGATGTGCACGATTTCACACCCTCGGCGACCTGACCGTTGGTCGCGGCCTGGGCGCTGGCGAGCGTCCCACCCTGTCCGAGGTGGGCGCCGAACGTCCGGTTCCTGGACAGCGGCGACGAGCAGGTCGCGACAAGGTCGCCGACGCCCGCGAGCCCCGCCAGTGTCGCGGGGTTGGCGCCGAGCGCGACACCGAGCCTGATCATCTCGGCGAGTCCCCGGGTGATGATCGACGCGTTGGTGTTCTCACCGAAGCCGACTCCGGAGGCCATGCCGCAGGCGAGTGCGATCACGTTCTTGCAGGCGCCGCCGATCTCGCATCCGATGACGTCGGTGTTGGTGTAGGGACGGAAATATCCTGTTGCACAGGCCTTCTGAACGTCCTTGGCTCGCTCGTGATCGGTGCAGGCGATGACTGTCGCGGAGGGTTGCCCACTCGCGATCTCACGTGCCAGGTTGGGGCCCGACAGAACTGCGATCCGGTCGTCGGGTGCGCCGACGACCTCGCCGATCACCTGACTCATCCGTTGGAGGGTGACCGATTCGATGCCTTTCGCCAGGGACAGCAGCGTCGAGTCCGGCTCGATCAGCGGCGCCCAGACGGCGAGGTTCTCCCGAAGTGACTGCGACGGGACGGCGAGGACGACCAGGTCGGCACCCGAGAGCGCAGCAGCGTGGTCGCTGGTCGCGGTCAGCGCTGCGGGAAGTTCGATGCCGTCGAGGTAGAACGGATTGGCGTGCGTCTCGGTGATCGCCGCAGCGACCTCGGTCCGACGCGCCCACATCGTGACATCGGTCCCGGCGTCCGCGAGCACCTTCGCGAAAGCCGTGCCCCATGATCCCGCACCCAGTACCGCCGCCTTCACCATGCGCCCTCCGACCTCCCGACTGCTGTGTGAGGACGACACTAGTACCGGCCGCGCCGTTCGGTCCCGTACGAACCACGCCGACGTCGCCGATCCCGATGCTGGCAGGATGGCCACATGAGCGCCGCCCCCGCACCCCAGCAGGCTGCGCGTGCCCACGTGTTGATCGCGGTGAAGGATCTGCGCCACGCGAAGAGTCGCCTGGGCCCGTACCTGAGTGCCGACGAGCGGGCGACACTGACCTTGGCGATGGTCCGCGACACCGTGGCCGCGGCACTCTCGTCCGAGGCGGTCGACGGCGTCACCGTGATCACCCCCGATCCTCTGGTCGCGTCGGCCGCAGCCGACCTCGGTGCGGCGGTGTTCCCCGACCGCGGCGACGACGACCTCAACCAGGTTCTCGCGGCCGCGTCACGGACCGTTCGGTCGGGCAGAGTGGTCGCACTGCAGGGTGACCTACCGTGCCTGACGGGGCCCGAACTGACCGATGCACTGGCGGCGTCGCGGCGCATGCGGCGGGCGGTCGTCGTCGATCACCACGGGACGGGAACGGCCGCACTGATCGTCGCGGCGGACGAACTCGTCCCGCTCTTCGGCGAGGACTCGGCCAGGCGTCACATCGATTCCGGTGCTACGGCTTTGGAGGGGATCTGGCCGGGCCTTCGCCTGGACGTGGACACCCCCGACGACCTCGCCGCCGCGGTCGCACTCGGACCCGGTCCGGCGACGACCGGTGTGCTGCGGTCGATGAGCCGACACGGTTCGTCTCCCTGTCGTTGAGAGTTCATTCAACATGCCGTCGTCGGATTGTCGCGCGATCGCGATCTGGGGGATGATCGACCCGTGAACAACGGCGAGGGCGCGAGGCGTAAGACGGTGCAGGCGACAGCGAACGAGGAGTCGAACAACGTGGCGGTCCCGGCCTCCGGACACCTGCCGGTCATCCCGACCCCACTCCCCGCCGCGACGCCCCCGTCCGTGGACGGATCGGTTGCCCCGCTCCCTGACGACCGGTACCTCAACCGTGAACTGAGCTGGCTCGACTTCAACTCGCGTGTACTCGCGCTCGCCGAGGATCCGTCGCTGCCGTTGCTCGAACGCGCGAAGTTCCTCGCGATCTTCGCCTCGAATCTCGACGAGTTCTACATGGTTCGGGTGGCCGGTCTCAAGCGCCGCGACGAGACGGGACTGTCCGTGCGCTCAGCGGACGGACTGACTCCGCGAGAGCAGTTGGCACTGATCACCGAACGCTCCCAGGAGATCGCGAAAGTCCACGCCCGCACATTCGGTGATCTCCTCCCCCTACTGGCTGCAGAGGGCATCTCGATCATCCGGTGGGCCGATCTCGACGTCGAGGAAGCCGCCAAGCTCTCGGCGTACTTCAACGATCAGGTGTTTCCGGTCCTGACCCCGCTCGCGGTCGACCCCGCGCATCCGTTCCCGTACATCAGCGGCCTGAGCCTGAACCTCGCGGTGACGGTGAAGGACTCCTCGACCGGCGGCGAGCACTTCGCTCGAGTGAAGGTGCCGGACAACGTGGATCGGTTCGTTCGGGTCAACCGCACCGGGTCGCCGTCCGGGATTCCGGCGTTCCTTCCGATGGAGACACTGATCGCGGCGCACCTGCACGTGCTGTTCCCCGGCATGGAAATCGTGGAGCATCATGCCTTCCGCATCACACGCAACGCCGACTTCGAGGTCGAGGAGGATCGTGACGAGGATCTCCTGCAGGCCCTCGAGCGCGAACTTGCCCGGCGGCGCTTCGGATCTCCCGTTCGCCTCGAGGTCGCCGACGACATGACCGAGCACATGCTCGAGCTGCTGCTGCGCGAACTCGATGTCAATCCGGGCGACGTCATCCAGGTTCCCGGACTTCTCGACCTGTCGTGCCTGATGCAGGTCTACGGCGTCGATCGCCCCAATCTCAAGGACGCGCCGTTCGTCCCCGCCACCCACCCGGCCTTCGGTGAACGAGAGACACCGAAGAGCGTCTTCTCGACCCTGCGCGAAGGCGACATCCTCGTGCAGCATCCGTACGACTCCTTCTCGACCAGCGTCCAGCGGTTCATCGAGCAGGCCGCGGCAGACCCTCAGGTACTCGCGATCAAGCAGACCCTGTATCGCACGTCCGGCGATTCCCCGATCGTGAACGCGCTGATCGACGCCGCGGAGGCCGGCAAGCAGGTGGTCGCGCTCGTGGAGATCAAGGCCCGCTTCGACGAGCAGGCCAACATCAAGTGGGCGCGCAAGCTGGAACAAGCGGGCGTGCACGTGGTCTACGGACTGGTCGGCCTCAAGACCCACTGCAAGACATGTCTTGTCGTCCGCCGGGAAGGCTCGACGATCCGCCGTTACTGCCATATCGGAACGGGCAACTACAACCCGAAGACCGCACGGTTGTACGAGGACGTGGGGCTGCTCACCGCCGCACCCGAGATCGGCGCCGACCTTACCGACCTGTTCAACACACTGACCGGGTACTCACGCAAGACCGAGTACCGCAACCTGCTCGTTGCACCGCACGGGGTCCGGCAAGGAATCGTGGATCGGATCCACGGCGAGATCGATCACAAGGCCGCTGGCCGATCCGCGCGAATCCGACTCAAGGCCAACGCCCTCGTCGACGAGCAGGTCATCGACGCGCTGTACCGGGCGTCGCAGGCGGGCGTGCCCGTCCAGGTCGTGGTCCGCGGCATCTGCGCCCTCCGGCCGGGCGTTCTGGGGCTGAGCGAGAACATCGAGGTCCGGTCGATCCTGGGTCGCTTCCTCGAGCATTCGCGCATCATGCACTTCGAGGGCGCCAACGAGTTCTGGATCGGTAGCGCCGACATGATGCATCGCAATCTCGACCGTCGCGTCGAGGTGATGGCTCAGGTCAAGGATCCGCGACTGACGCGGAAACTGGACGGGATGTTCGAGTCCGCGCTCGATCCGACGACACGGTGCTGGGTGCTCCAGGAAGACGGACACTGGGCGGCCTCGCCTGCGCGGGGCGAGCGGGTGCGCGAACACCAGGAGGAAATGATCCGCAGCCGCCGGACCAGCGGGGCGTAGGAACCGGCGATCGAAGGGGAACCCGTGGGCTCGACATCGGACAGCTCCAGGCACAAGTCGTCAGCTGTGAAAGCCAACATCTTTGCGGCGGGCGCGGTGCTGTGGCGTAAATCCCCGACGGACCCGTACGACATCGAGATCGCTCTCATCCACCGGCCCAAGTACGACGACTGGTCCTTCCCCAAGGGCAAGCTCGATCCCGGTGAGATTCCGGTCGTCGCGGCCCGACGGGAGGTCGAGGAGGAGACGGGCATGCGGGTCCAGTTGGGACGGCACGTCGCTCGCGTCTCATACCTGGTACCGGGCCATCGGCGGCGCAAACGCGTCGACTACTGGGCTGCCGAGGCGCAACATGGCGACTTCGTTCCCAACGACGAAGTCGACGAGTTGCGGTGGATGTCACCCGACGAGGTCATCAGCTCCCTGTCGTACCAGGTCGACGAGAAGGTGACGCGAAAGTTCCTGCAGGCACCCGCCGACACCTCGACCGTCCTCGTCGTCCGGCACGGCAAGGCAGGCCGGCGCAGCACCTACAAGGGCGACGACACCACCCGCCCCCTCGACAAGGTCGGTCGAGCACAGGCGGAGGGCCTGTCGGCGCTCCTCCAGGCGTTCGGCGCCACCGAGATCCACTCGGCGGACCGGACGCGATGCGTGCAGACGGTCGAGCCGCTGGCCCGGGACATCGGCGCCGAGATCACGCAGGAACCGGCGCTGAGCGAGGAAGGGTACCGAGAGGACCCGGCGAGCACACAGGCGCTCGTACGGAAGATCGCGGCGCGCGGCGGCGTGCAGGTGATCTGCAGCCAGGGTCGCGTCATCCCGGACCTGCTGCAGTGGTGGGCCGATCGGGATGGCATCACGCTTCCCGCGGCCCGTAACCGCAAGGGCAGTACGTGGGTGCTCTCCCTCTCGGGTGGCCTGCTCGTCGACGCCAGCCACATCAGTAGCCCACTGCCCGAGTCCTGAGGCGCCCAGGCTACGCGTCCCGCCACCAACTCCCGAACGAAAAGAGGGTGTCGACGGTTTCCCGTCGACACCCTCTTCCAGATTTCGGTGACTACCGCTTGCGTGCGGTGGTCTTCTTGGCCGGAGCCTTCTTGGCGGGCGCCTTCTTGGCCGGAGCCTTCTTGGCGGGGGCCGCCTTCTTCGCGGCGGTCGCCTTGGTGGCGGTGGCCTTCTTGGCCGGTGCCGCCTTGGTGGCGGTGGTCTTCTTGGCCGCGGTGGTCTTCTTCGCGGCGGTCGCCTTGGTGGCGGTGGCCTTCTTGGCCGGTGCCGCCTTGGTGGCGGTGGTCTTCTTGGCCGCGGTGGTCTTCTTCGCCGCGGTCGCCTTGGTCGCGGCGACCTTCCGAGCCGTGGTCGCCTTCTTCGCGGGAGCGGCCTTCGCGACCGTCTTCTTCGCGGGCGCAGCCTTCTTCGCTGCAGTCTTC
Organism: Rhodococcus sp. RD6.2; assembly: GCF_001040705.1. Lineage (GTDB taxonomy): Bacteria > Actinomycetota > Actinomycetes > Mycobacteriales > Mycobacteriaceae > Rhodococcus_G. The sequence goes on along the minus strand of NZ_CVQP01000011.1, from coordinate 104,172 downwards.
TTGGCTGCGGCGCGCTTCGCCGGCGCAGCAGCGGCCGAACCACGCTTCACGGCCGGGCCGGACGAGGGCAGCTTCTGCTTGCCTGCGATGACAGCCTTGAACTGGGCGCCGGGCCGGAAGGCGGGCACTGACGTCGGCTTGACCTTCACGGTCTCACCGGTGCGCGGGTTGCGAGCGACACGGGCCGCACGCCGACGCTGCTCGAAGACACCGAATCCGGTGATGGTGACGTTCTCTCCGGCGTGGACCGCGCGGACGATGATGTCGACGATGTGCTCGACCGCGTCGGTCGCGCTGCGCCGATCCGAATCCAACCTCTCGGTCAGCTGATCAATGAGCTCTGCTTTGTTCATTGGATGATTCCTCCACAAACCAATGGCCCAATTGACGGACCGACTAGCAAACACGGTAAACCGGAAACGGGCAAGAGTCTATGTGCCACGCCAATTCTCATGGCTTTCTCACGGCGTGGCAACCCGTTTCCGGCTTCCGATGTGCTTAGCGCTCCTACGCGTTCTCCCCCGCTGCGCGTGCAGGCAACGTAGCAGGTTTCCAAGACGGCCTTGACTTTTCGAACTCGGAAATCGCCTCTACCTGGCGCAATGTGAGTCCGATGTCGTCGAGACCCTCCAGCAGACGCCACCGCGTGTAGTCGTCAATGGCAAAGGGCACCACCAGAGTTCCGGCACTCACGGTCCGCGACGTGAGATCCACGACAATTTCCAGACCGGGCTGCTCCTCGAGCGCCTTCCACAGCAATTCGACGTCCGATTGCTCGACCTGAGCCGCGAGCAGACCGGCCTTTCCGGCGTTCCCTCGGAAGATGTCGGCGAAGCGAGACGAGATCACGACACGGAATCCGTAGTCGGACAGCGCCCACACCGCGTGCTCACGCGACGATCCGGTGCCGAAGTCGGGACCCGCGACCAGAACTGTGGCCTTGTCGTACGGCTCCGTGTTCAGAATGAAACCGGGATCGGTACGCCACCCGGCGAACAGTCCGTCCTCGAAACCGCTTCGGGTCACCCGCTTGAGGTAGACCGCGGGGATGATCTGGTCGGTATCGACATTGGAACGTCGCAGCGGGACGCCGATGCCCTTGTGAGTCGTGAAGGCTTCCATCGAGATTCTCCTCCTGATTCCGAATGTCTAGTCGAGGTCGGACGGCGCCGAGAGCGTTCCGCGCACCGCGGTCGCGGCCGCCACGAGCGGCGAAACCAGGTGGGTACGACCACCCTTGCCCTGCCGTCCCTCGAAGTTGCGGTTCGAGGTGGACGCCGACCGCTCACCGGGCGCCAGCTGATCCGGGTTCATACCCAGGCACATCGAGCACCCGGCCTGGCGCCATTCCGCCCCTGCAGCCGTGAAGATCTCGCCGAGGCCCTCGTCCTCGGCCTGCGCACGCACGCGCATCGAACCGGGGACGACCAGCATCCGAACGCCGTCGGCAACCTTGCGGCCGTTGAGGACTCCGGCGACCGCGCGCAGATCCTCGATCCGTCCGTTCGTGCACGACCCGACGAACACGGTGTCGATCGGAATCTCGCGAAGCGGGGTTCCGCCCTCCAACCCCATGTAGGCGAGCGCCTTCTCGGCCGCGGCGCGCTCCCCCTCGTCGGCGATCTCGGCGGGAACCGGAACCGACGCTCCGAGCGGAGCACCCTGTCCGGGGTTCGTACCCCACGTGACGAACGGGGTCAGAGCAGTACCGTCGAGGTGCACCTCGGCGTCGAAAACCGCGTCGTCGTCGGTCTTCAGCTCGTTCCACGCAGCAACGGCGGCGTCCCAGTCGGAACCCGTGGGCGCGTGCGGGCGACCCTTGAGGAACTCGTAGGTCGTCTCGTCGGGGGCGATCATGCCTGCGCGGGCACCTGCCTCGATCGACATGTTGCAGATCGTCATTCGAGCTTCCATCGACAGCTTGCGGATTGCCTCGCCGCGATATTCGAGGACGTAACCCTGGCCGCCGCCCGTTCCGATCTTGGCGATGACCGCGAGAATCAGGTCCTTGCTCGTGACACCGTCGGGCAATTCGCCGTCGACATTGATCGCCATCGTCTTGAACGGGCGCAGCGACAGGGTCTGCGTGGCCATCACGTGCTCGACCTCGCTGGTTCCGATTCCCATTGCGATGGAACCGAACGCGCCGTGCGTCGAGGTGTGACTGTCGCCGCACACCACCGTCATGCCGGGCTGGGTCAGGCCGAGCTGCGGACCGACGACGTGCACGATGCCCTGTTCGAGGTCACCCATCGGATGCAGCCGGACCCCGAACTCTTCGCAGTTGCGCCGCAAGGTGTCCACCTGCAACCGGGACACGGGATCCGCGATCGGCTTGTCGATGTCGACCGTCGGAACGTTGTGGTCCTCGGTCGCGATCGTCAGGTCGGGGCGACGGAGCTGCCGACCCGCCAGGCGAAGTCCATCGAACGCCTGCGGACTGGTCACCTCGTGCACCAGGTGCAGGTCGATGTAGATCAGGTCGGGCTCACGTGCGGCCCCTTCACCTTCGCCTCGCACGACGACGTGCTGATCCCACACCTTCTCCGCCAGTGTGCGCCCTCTGCTGGCCATGTTCTCCACCTCTTCGTGATTCGTCGCTCACCCGGGAGCGGCACAGGTTTGCTGCCGCGCGAGCGGCACGTACCTCGCGGACTACGGGCTGGTCCGGCGAGATCCGATGTCCATCATCCCCCGCATCGTGTCCACACCTCGAATTTCCATCCCACAATGCGAGACGTTAGTATCCGATCTATGAGAAAGCATAGCGCTCAGGCGGTCACCAGCGGGATCGGGGTACTCGACAAGGCCATGTCGGTGCTGCACGCCGTCGCCGATGCGCCCTGCAGCCTTGGAGAGCTCTGCGCCAGAACCGGACTGCCGCGAGCCACCGCACACCGCCTCGCCGTCGGCCTCGAGGTCCATCGCCTCCTCAGCCGCGATGCCGACGGCCTGTGGCGCACCGGACCCGGACTCGCGGACCTGGCACCCACAGCCAACGACAATCTCCTCGAAGCCGCGGCGATGGTGCTGCCCCGCCTTCGCGAGATCACCGGCGAGAGTGTGCAGCTGTATCGCCGTGAAGGTCTGCAGCGAGTGTGCATCGCGTCGATGGAGCCCCCGACCGGACTGCGCGACACCGTCCTCGTCGGCGCGCGACTACCCATGACCGCAGGCTCCGGCGCCAAGGTCCTCCTGGCGTGGGCCGACAATCAGGTCCAGCGTTCGGTCCTGCCCGACGCGCTGTTCAGCGAGCGGGTGCTCGTCGAGGTCCGCAAGCGCGGCTGGGCGCAGAGCGCCGCCGAACGTGAGCAGGGTGTCGCGAGCGTGGCCGCGCCGGTCCGCGACCGCACCGGCGCCGTCGTCGCGGCGATCTCGGTGTCCGGACCGATCGACCGAATGGGCCGCCGGCCCGGTGCCCGATGGGCGTCGGACCTGCTCCATGCCGCGGAAGCGTTGCACAAGCGGCTCTGAATCTTCCGCGACCCGCCCGGGGCGCCCTCGCGCGTGGCACAGTGCTGGGAGGAACACGTTCCAGTACACCCGAAAGGCAGGGCGCCGCAGTGGGCACCAAACAACGCTCGCAGATCACGATGACGGACACCGAGATCTCCGAGTTCATGCATCAGAGCCGTGTCGCCACCATGGCGACGATCGGGCCGAGCGGCACTCCGCACCTGATCGCCATGTGGTACGCGATCGTCGACGGAGAACTCTGGTTCGAGACGAAGGCCAAGTCCCAGAAGGTTCTCAACCTGCGACGCGACAACCGCATCACGGTCATGATCGAGGACGGCAACACCTACGACACACTCCGCGGAGTGTCGTTCGAGGGCACTGCCGAGATCATCGACGACCACGACGCCCTCTGGGCCGTCTGCGTCAGCGTGTGGGAGCGCTACACGGGGCCCTACACGAAGGAGGCCGACCCGGCGATCGCGATGATGGCGAACAAGCGGGTCGCGGTCCGGGTGAAGGCCGACCGGGTGCGGTCGTGGGACCACCGGAAGCTGGGGCTTCCGGAGATGCCCGTCAGCGGCAGCACCGCCCAGTACCTGTAGCTCGGCGACACCTGACACACCGGAAATACCCGCGACGCACGGCGCGGACGAGGGTACGGTCACGATGCGACCACCGAACCGGACTCGACCAATCGAGGAGGAACGCATCGTGACCGAATCCGAGAGCGAACACATCAAGGAACAGTTCCGGGAAGCACTCGAACGCAAGAGCCATCAGCATTCGAGACACGGCAACGCGCCCGCCGGGGACTCCAAGATCCACCAGTCACACGGTCCGTCCGATCACAAGCGCGAATTCCGGCGCAAGAGCGGCTGACCGACATCCACGGCTTCCGCAACGCAGAAGACCCTCCGGTACGCACCGGAGGGTCTTTCTCGTTGTAGCCCCGACGGGATTCGAACCCGCGCTACCGCCTTGAGAGGGCGGCGTCCTAGGCCGCTAGACGACGGGGCCAGGACGTGATCGGACGTTCGTCGACCCGAAAGTCGATCTTCCCGATCACAGAATCGGCACGCTCTCCGTGGTAGCCCCGACGGGATTCGAACCCGCGCTACCGCCTTGAGAGGGCGGCGTCCTAGGCCGCTAGACGACGGGGCCAGGGAACGTGCCGTGTACTGCATGGCGATCCGGCTGATCTTCACCGGATTTCCGCTGGGGTACCAGGACTCGAACCTAGAATGGCTGAACCAGAATCAGCTGTGTTGCCAATTACACCATACCCCAATGGCTTGTCTCGACGTCCCTCGCGGTGAAGCGGAGGCCGTCGTTCGAACCGAGGAGAACAATAGCAAAGCCCACCCGCGAACCTCCAAATCGGCTGGTCAGGAGGCCGTACACGCGCTCCTGACCAGCCGACCGGTGCGCTCAGTCCGCGATGGCCGCCCGCCCGGCGCGCAGCCGGGCCATCGTCTTGTCACGGCCGAGCAGTTCCATCGACTCGTACAGCGGAGGGCTGATGTGCGATCCGGTCACCGCGACCCGCACCGGAGCGAATGCCTTGCGCGGCTTCAGCTCGAGGCCGTCGATCAGTGCCGCCTTGAGTGCGTCCTCCAGGTCGGCGGTCGCCCAGGCGACCAGCCCGTCGAGCGCCGCGACGGCAGCGTCAAGCACCGGCGCCGCGTCGGCACCGAGATTCTTGGCCGCGGCCGCCGGGTCGATCGCGAACTCGTCGTCGGAGACGAACAGGAACTTGAGCAGGTCCCATGCATCCGAGAGCACCACGATCCGGGTCTGCACCAGGTCCGCCGCCACCGCGAAGGCATCCGCGTCGAGGGCGTCGACCGGGTGGCCGTGTGTGGTCAGGAACTCCCGTAGGCGGCCTGCGAAGTCCTCCGGAGTCAGCAGCCGGATGTGCTCTGCGTTGATCGCGTCGGCCTTCTTCTGGTCGAACCGGGCCGGGTTCGAGTTCACCTTGGCGATGTCGAACGCGGCGACCATCTCGTCGAGCGAGAACACGTCGTGGTCGTCGGCGATGCTCCACCCCAGAAGTGCCAGGTAGTTGAGCAATCCCTCGGGAATGAACCCGCGGTCGCGGTGGATGAACAGGTTCGACTCGGGGTCACGCTTGGACAGCTTCTTGTTGCCCTGGCCCATCACGAACGGCAGGTGGCCGAACTGTGGGGTGAAATCGGCCACACCAACCCGCTGCAGCGCCTCGTACAGCGCGAGCTGACGCGGCGTCGACGACAGCAGGTCCTCGCCACGCAGCACGTGTGTGATCTTCATCAACGCGTCGTCGACCGGATTGACGAGGGTGTACAGCGGAATGCCGTTGCCGCGGGTCAACGCGAAGTCCGGGACGGTGCCCGCCTTGAACGTCGTCTCCCCGCGCACCAGATCGACCCAGGTCAGGTCGTGGTCGGGCATACGCAGCCGCACGACGGGCTTGCGGCCCTCGTCGAGGTACGACTGCCGCTGCTCCGGCGTCAGGTCGCGGTCGAAGTTGTCGTACCCCAGCTTGGGGTCGCGGCCGGCCGCCTTGTGCCGCTCCTCGACCTCCTCGGGCGTCGAGAACGACTCGTAGGCCTCGCCCGCCTCGAGCAGTTTCGCGACGACGTCCAGGTGGAGGTCACGCCGCTGGGACTGCCGGTAGGGCTCATACGGCCCGCCGACCTCGGGACCCTCGTCCCAGGTCAGGCCGAGCCACCGCAAGGCGTCGAGGATCGCCTGGTACGACTCTTCCGAGTCGCGGGCGGCATCGGTGTCCTCGATGCGGAAGACGAACTTGCCGCCGTGGTGCCGCGCGTACGCCCAGTTGAACAGGGCGGTGCGGACGAGCCCGACGTGCGGGGTTCCGGTCGGAGACGGGCAGAAACGAACGCGCACTTCGCTGGTGGTCATGGCTCACTTGGGTCGAGGGTCGTCAGGGGGTCAACCCCAGATTAGTCCTCCCATGCCGTGCGACCGCGTTCGAATCAGCCTTTCGCGACGACCGGGTTGCTCAGGGTTCCGATGCCCTCGACCGTGACGTTGACGGTGTCGCCGGCGACGATCGGACCGACACCCTCCGGCGTACCCGTGAGGATCACGTCTCCGGGCAGGAGGGTCATCACCGCGGACACCCATTCGATGATCTTCGGAATGTCGTGCAGCAGAAGGGAAGTGCGACTCCGCTGCTTGACCTCACCGCCGACCTCGGTGGTGATCTCGACGTCGGACGCGTCGAGCGAGGTCTCGATCCAGGGGCCGAGAGGGCAGAAGGTGTCGTGCCCCTTGGCCCGGGTCCACTGCCCGTCCTGACGCTGATGGTCACGGGCGGAGACGTCGTTGGCGACGGTGTAGCCGAGCACGACGTCGAGCGCCTTCGACGCGGGCACGTCCTTGCAGGGCCTGCCGATGACCACGGCGAGTTCGCCCTCGAAGTGAACCTCGTTCGAAGTGGAGGGAAGCACGATCGGAGCGCCCGGCCCGACGATCGAGGTGTTCGGCTTGAGGAAGATGACCGGCTCGGCGGGGGCCTCTCCGCCCATCTCGGCCGCGTGCGCGGCGTAGTTCTTGCCGACGCAGATCACCTTGCTCGCCAGGATCGGCGCGAGCAGTCGCACGTCCGCGAGCGGCCAGCTCCTGCCGGTGAATGTCGGGTTGCCGAAGGGGTGCTCCGCGATCTCCCGCGCGGTGCGCGCATCCCCCTCCCCCTCGATCGACACGAAGGCGACCCCATCCGGGCTTGCGATTCGACCTAGACGCATGTCGAGATCGTAACGCTCGCCCATATATTGGGAACTTGTTTTCACTAGCTGGGACGTCGGGCCTACCGTTGCAGCATGACCAGCACCGTGTCGTTCACCGTCAGCACCACCCGGCGCTGGACGATCCTCGCGCTCGGCGTGTTCGCCCAGGCCGCCCAAGCCGTCCTGGTCAACGGCACCGCGTTCCTCATCCCGACGCTGCACGAGCAGCACGGCATGAGCCTCACGCAGGCCGGAACACTGGCCTCCGCGCCGGTGTTCGGCGTCGTGTTCGCTCTGGTCGCCTGGGGCGCAATCGCAGACCGGTACGGGGAGCGCATCGTCCTGACATCCGGCCTCGCCCTCGCCTCGGTTGCCGTCGTCGCCGCAGCGGCGACGTCGTCCACTGTCGCGCTGGCGGTGTTCCTCGCGATCGGCGGCGCCTGCGCCGCGTCCGCCAACGCCGCGAGCGGCCGCGTCGTCGTCGGCTGGTTTCCCCCGCACCAGCGCGGTCTCGCGATGGGGATCAGGCAGATGTCGCTGCCACTCGGTGTCGCGATCGCCGCCATGACCATGCCACTGTTGGCCCGCGACCACGGAATCGGGTGGGCGCTCGCCTTTCCCGCAGCGATCTGCGCGATCGCGGCCGTCGCGTGCGCCGCCGGGATCGCCGATCCGCCCCGTCCCGACCGGATCGAGGCCGAAGCGCAGGGACTGCTCGCCAACCCGTACCAGCAGTCGTCGGTCCTGCCGCGCATCCACGCCGCGTCGGTACTGCTCGTCGTTCCGCAATACGTGGTGTGGACGTACGCGCTGGTGTGGCTCGTCACCGACGTCGGCTGGGCCGAAGCCGCAGCCGGACTGGTCATCACCGCCGCACAGTTCCTCGGCGCGGCGAGTCGCGTTGCCGTCGGGATCTGGTCCGATCGCGTCGGCAGCCGTCTGCAGCCGCTGCGCATCGTTGCCGTCGCCGTCGTGGGCTCGATGCTCGCCCTCGGTGTCGTCGCGGCGACCGGTTCGCCGCTGGCGGTGGTAATGCTGGTGATCGCGTCGGTGACCACCGTCTCCCCCAACGGCCTCGCGTTCACCTCTGTTGCGGAGATCGCCGGACCCTACTGGGGTGGGCGCGCGCTCGGCGTCCAGAACACCTGCCAGTTCGTGGCGGCAGCGGCAGTCGGACCCGCCTTCGGCGCCGTGATCACCACCGTCGGATTCGCCGGGGCGTTCGCGATTGCTGCGGTCGCGCCTGCCTTCGCGGTTCCCCTGGTGCCGCAGCGACTCCGAGGGAAGTCGGGTACCGAAACGAGCCTGTGACCGATGCGAGTTGTGGTTAACTTGCGCGTCCTCGACGCGGTACCCGAGCGGCCCGACGGGACGACGCGGATTCGCGAACCACGCTCTCCCCGAACGGAGTCACCCCGGTGCCGACCTCCGGCCGCTGGCATGTGCGGCGCCTCGCCGTCGTCGCGTGCACGCTCGTCGCCTGTACCCCGATCGGCGCCGCCGTTGCCGCCCCAATCCCCGACACGGCGGTGCCGATCGACGTTCCGGCACCCGACGAGGTACTCACCGAGTTCGCAGAGGGCGCCTTCAGGGACGGGAGGTTCGCGACCCCACAGGAAATCTGGGACGGGCTGACCGGCACCGACCAGTTCTTCGACGAACCTCCGCTGCGCGGAGACGAGAAGCCCGGAACCCTGCTGCGAGCCGAACCCTTCGAGCTCCAGTTCGCCGGTGTCGTGCCGGGGCGGATCGACGCATGGAAGCTCATGTACGTCACGGAGAACGTCCACGGCGGTCTCGACATCGGCACCGCCGTCATGATGGTTCCCGAGGACGACCGAGGCGACGCAACGCGGCCCGTGATCGCCTACCAGGAGGCGAACGACTCGGTGGGCGCCGGATGTCACCCGTCCAGCCAGTGGACCGGAGGGGTGCCGATCGAGCCGTCGGGGTGGTCCGCCATCGGACCGCTCACCCAGATGTGGAGCGCAGGCGCGGCAACGGTGATCACCGATGTCGGCAACGATGCCGATCCCGCACCGCACGGAATCTTCGCGGGACGGTACGCGGGAATGGCGGTGCTCAACGGCGTCCGCGCCGCCTTCGACGTCGGGGCGCCGGGCGTGCGACGTGACAGCCCGGTCGGCGCCTTCGGGATCGCGGGCGGCGGCGTCGGGGCCGGATTCGCCGCCGAGTACCAACCGGACTACGCACCCGAGATCGACCTGCGCGCGACGGTTCTCGAGGCGATGGTTCCCGACCAGCGCAGCTTCGTCGACAACTCCGCGGACGGGCTCGGAGCCGGCTTCGCCTTCGCCACCCTCCTCGGCCTCGAGGCGCAATACCCGGAGATGCGTATCGACGAGAAGCTCACCCCGGCCGGACGCGCCCTCGCCGACCATTTCCGCGGGAGCTGCCAGGTCGCCTACTTCACAACGCCGTTCCTGCCGTTGCAGGCGCTGTTCACCTCGGGCGTCAGGCCGGCGGACATCCCCGAGTTCCAAGCCGTGTTCGCGGACAACGACCTCGGTCGCGGTGGCGCGCCCACCTCCAAGGTGCTCGTGAGCAACTGTCGGGCGAACGACTCGTTCCTCATGGTCGTCCCCGTGGCGGACACGGTCGCGCTCGTCGAGCGATACCGCGCGATGGGAACCGACATCACCTACCAGCCGCTCGACTGCGCGGACGTCGTCATGGTCACCCAGCCCTACCGCTGGCTGACCGAGCTGTACGGGATGCACACCGTCGACTGGCTGCTGACCGAACTGGGCGGGAACTGAAACCTCGCCGGCCACCGGAATCCCGGTCGCCGCACCAACCCGAAAAGAGCACGATGACCCTGTCTCCCAAGTGGTTCGCAGCCCGTCTCGCCGCCGCTGTCCTTCCCGCGGCACTTCTATCCGCAACAGTCGTTGCCGTTCCGGTCGCGCACGCGGCCGCTCTCGACGCAGTGCTCAACCTTCCGCTGACCAATCGACTGGCCGATCAGGCACCCGGCGGCGTCAACGCGTCCCTGCCAACGGATCTCGCGGCGCTCGAAGCCCTCGTCGACAGTGCGCGCAGCTCCCGCCGACCCGCCACCGACTACGCGGCACTGCTGTTCCAGTACCGCCTCGTGCAGGCAACCACCGAGGCGGGCATCGATCTCGCGGCGTGGGATCCGAGCGCCGGGTTCAGCGCCAACCGCGACAACATGATCCGGTCGTACCGGTACTACGAGAACTTCCAACTGGACCGCCGGGAACTGCAGTGGGCGGGAATGGGCGGCATGGTCGGCGGCGACTTCGGTGGCGGCATCGCGGACATGGAGCTCGCGAACACCGTGTACGGACTGCCCGGCCTGCAACAGACTGCGCAGTCGGTGCTCGGAACCGTCGAATCCGCCTTCGGGGAGGGGGGAATCGCGCAACTCCCGGAGGGGCTGCGCACTCTTGCGGAACGTGCGGGCGACCTCACCACCGCAGACCTCGACTGGTTCATCCGGCGCGTCGTCATCATGCAGAAGGCGATCTTCGACGACCTGATGCCGATGCACTACGCGTACAGCCGCGAGGGCCTGCCCGCCATCGAGGAGTTCCACGACGCGGGCCTGATCCCGGACGACATCCTCGCCGCCTGGCACGACGTCGCGTCGGGCGACCCGGACCGCGTCGCCACAGGCAATGCGGCACTACTGCGCCGCGAGCAGTTCACGGTCGTCGGGCAGCTGTGGGACGACACCCGCGCCTACCGTGACGGACTCGGCGGCGCACTGACGTATGTCATGACGATGGTCGGTTCCCCGTCCATCGCCGGGGTGCCCGCCCTGCGGGAACACGATCCGATCACCGTGACCGGCACCCTGCCCGACGGGCGCGCCGCCACGCTCACCACTCCACTTCCCGCCTGGGACTGGTCGATCTTCGAGGACCGGTGGACCTACGTCGAGGGTGAGCTGCTACCGCGCTACCGGGACATGGCCGAAAACGACTGGCCGACGCTGAAAACCGCGCTCGAGGTTCCCTACGAGCGCCAGTTCGAGTCACAGCGCGCCACCGCGCGCATCCCCCAGCTTCTCGGCGACGTGGCCACGGCAACGACCGTCACGGTCAACTGACCTACGAATGACACAGGACCCGAGCGGAATCCATCCGCTCGGGCCCTGTCGGGTTCTGCGAGATACCGGTCAGACCGCGGCAGCGATCCGGTCGCCGACCTCGGTGGTGACGATCGGCCCGTCGCCGCGTACGGCCAGGTCGGCCTCGACTGCCCGCTCGACGCGCGCGGCGTCGTCCTCGCGGCCGAGGTGACGCAGCAGCAGAGCGGCGGACAGGATCGCGGCCGTCGGGTCGGCGATCCCCTTGCCCGCGATGTCGGGCGCCGAACCGTGCACCGGCTCGAACATCGACGGGTTGGTGCCCGAAGCGTCGATGTTGCCGGACGCTGCGAGACCGATGCCTCCGGTCACCGCGCCCGCAAGGTCGGTGATGATGTCGCCGAACAGGTTGTCGGTGACGATCACGTCGAACCGGCCCGGATCGGTGACCATGTAGATGGTCGCGGCGTCGATGTGGCAGTAGGCCGTCTCGACGTCGGGGTACTCGGCGCCGACCGTCTCGACCGCGCGGGTCCAGATCCGGCCCGCGTTGGAGAGCACGTTCGTCTTGTGGATCAGCGTCAGATGCTTGCGGCGGCTCTGTGCGAGCTCGAAGGCGTACCGCACGACACGCTCGGCACCGAACCAGGTGTTGACCGAGACCTCGGTCGCGACCTCGTGGGGGGTCCCGACCCGGATGGAGCCACCGTTGCCGGTGTACGGCCCCTCGGTCCCCTCACGGACGACGACGAAGTCCATGTCCGGGTTGGCTGCGAGCGGCGAGCTCGAACCCGGGTAGGTGCGTGCGGGACGCAGGTTCACGTGGTGGTCGAGCAGGAAGCGCATGTTCAGCAGCAGACCCCGCTCGAGGATGCCGGGACCAACCAGTCGGGGATCGCCGATCGCACCGAGCAGGATCGCGTCGTGCCCGCGGATCTCCGCAAGCTCTGCCTCCGGCAGCAGCTCACCGGTCTCGTTGTAGCGCTTGGCACCGAGGTCGTACTCGGTGGTCTCGAGGTCCGGAACGAGCTTCCGCAGCACCTTCAACGCTTCCGCGGTGACCTCGACACCGATGCCGTCACCGGGGATGACCGCAAGCTTCATGAACACACACTCTCTTCCTCGTTGAACCGGCCACCCGTGAGGACCGGTGAATCCGGCTGTGGCCGCGTCCGTTTCGACGATTCGCGAACGGACGCGGCCACAGCCGATCTTCGATGACCGATCAGGACAGGTCGACCTGCGCGACGCGGGCGTCGAGCTGCTCGACGATCTGCGCGACCTCGGCGTCGCCGACAACGCGGTCGACGCGCAGGATAACGGTGGCGCCCTCGCCCTCGGCGTCCTGGCTCAGCGCCGCGGCCTGGATGTCGATGCCGGCGTTGCCGAGGACGGTGCCGAGCGTGCCGAGCACGCCCGGGCGGTCCGCGTAGTGCACGACGATGTTGTGGCCCTCGGCGCGCAGGTCGAAGCTGCGGCTGTTGACGTTGACGATCTTCTCGATCTGCTGCAGTCCGGTCAGGGCGCCGGCGACCGCGGTGACGGTGCCGTCGGCAGCGACGGCGCGCACCTCGACGGCGCTGCGGTGCGACTGCGCCTCGCTGTGCTTCTCGACCTCGACGCTGACGCCGCGCTGCTCGGCGAGCTGCGGTGCGTTGACGAAGGTGACGGCCTCGTCGCTGCTCGCGGAGAACAGGCCGCGCAGTGCGGCGAGGCCGAGGATCTCGACGTTCTCGGCGGACAGCTCACCGGTGACGACGACCTGGACGTTCTGGACGGCCTCGGGCGACAGGGTGCCCGCGAGCAGACCGAGCTTGCGGACGAGCTCGAGCCACGGCGCGACCTCTTCGCCGACCGGGCCACCGGAGACGTTGACGGCGTCCGGAACGAACTCGCCTGCCAGCGCGAGCAGCACGCTCTTCGCGACGTCGGTGCCCGCGCGGTCCTGAGCCTCCGAGGTGGATGCGCCGAGGTGCGGGGTGACGACGACGTTGTCGAGGTCGAACAGCTTCGAGTCGGTGCAGGGCTCGGTGTTGAACACGTCGAGGCCTGCGGCACGGACCTTGCCACCGACGAGCGCGTCGTAGAGCGCATCCTCGTCGATGAGACCACCGCGAGCGGCGTTGACGATGATGACGCCGTCCTTGGCCTTCGCCAGGCGCTCGGCGTTGATCAGGCCTGCGGTCTCCTTCGTCTTCGGCAGGTGCACCGAGATGAAGTCGGCGCGCTCGACGAGCTCGTCGATGTCGACGAGCTCGATGCCGAGCTGCGCGGCGCGGGCGGCGGGCAGGTAGGGGTCGTACGCGATGAGGTTCGTCTCGAACGCCGCGAGGCGCTGCGCGAACAGCTGGCCGATCCGGCCGAGGCCGACGACGCCGACGGTCTTGCCGAGGATCTCGGTGCCGTTGAAGCTCGAGCGCTTCCACGTCTTCTCACGCAGCGTGCGGTCGGCGGCCGGGATCTGGCGCGCGGTCGAGAGCAGCAGCGACACGGCGTGCTCGGCGGCCGAGTGGATGTTCGAGGTCGGTGCGTTGACGACCATGACGCCGCGCTCGGTTGCGGCGGGGATGTCGACGTTGTCCAGGCCGACGCCTGCGCGACCGACGATCTTCAGCTTCGACGCGGCGGCGAGGACCTCGGCGTCGACGGTGGTGGCGGACCGCACGAGCAGGGCGTCGGCTTCGGGCACGGCGGCCAGCAGCGCGGGACGGTCCGGACCGTCCACCCAGCGCACCTCGACACCGTCACCGAGAGCATCGACGGTCGATTGTGCGAGCTTGTCGGCGATCAGTACGACGGGACGGCCATTCTGGCTCACGAGCGAACTCCCCTGCTAGGTGTCTGGGCGGATCGTCCACGAACGGTGGTCGCGGGACGCGCCCACGAATTTCGTGACGCGGACAGCTTAGTGGTCCCACCCCCGCGGGATCACCCCGCGGGTGGGTAATACCACATGGTGGACGCCACCGGAAGGGGTCAACGCCGATTCTCGAACGCCTCGACCGCGGTCTCGAGGGTCGGATAGAAGTGGTCGGATCCGAACCTCTCCCCCAGCCCGAGCCTCTGCAACTTGTCCTTGACCGGATCCTTCATCTCCGCGAAGACCAGCTCGATCCCGTTGCCGGACAGGTACTGATCGAGTTCGACGAGCTCGTCCATCGCCGTCGTGTCCACCCCCGTCATCGGCTCCGCCGCGATGATCACCCACCGCACGGGGTCGGGAGAGCGCGCGACGACACGGCGCGCATAGTCGTCGAAGATGGCGCCGTTCGCGAAGAACAGCTGCGCGTCGAACCGGACGATCACGAGCCCGGGAATCCGATGTCCGGTCGGATTGCGTTTGATGTCGTGGTACCCGTCGATCCCGGGCACCTCCACCAGTTCGGTGCGGTACGGACGCCACGCGTGGACCACGACGGCGACGAACGAAAGTGCAATGGCGACGACGATCCCTTCCAGGACGCCGACCATTGCGACCCCGAGGAACGCCGCGATCGCCAACACCGTCTCGACCCGGCTCATCGACCACATGTCCACGATGCTGCGGATGTCGACCAGCGAGGTCGCCGCGACGATCACGACAGCGGCGAGGGCCGCCTCCGGAAGGTATCCGGTGAGGCCGGGTGCGACCAGGATGAACACCACGATCAGCAGGGCACCCACCACACCGGTCAGCTGGGTCTTCGCCCCGTTCTGCTCCGCCACCGGTGTCCGGGACGAACTAGCCGACATCGGGAACCCGCCGAGGAGGCCGCTGGCGACGTTGGCGGTACCGATCGCGCGCATCTCCTGGCTGCCGTCGACGGATTCTCCGCGTCGGGCGGCGAACGTCCGTGACAGCACGCCGGTGTCGGCGAACGCCACCAGCGCGATACCCGCCGCAGGACCGATCAACTCGGCGACGTCCGACCACTGCAATCCTCCGAGCGCGGGCGCGGGAAGACCCTGCGGAAGGGCGCCGACCATCGGGATGTCGTCGTCGAGGCCGAGGAAATAGGCGACGGCTATAGCGCCGAACACGGCGACCAGCACACCGGGAATCCGGCTGTGGAAGAGCTTGAACGCCACGATCACCGCGATGCCGCCAATGCCGATCGCCGCGGCACTGGGGTCGATCTCCCCTCCCACGATTGCGGACACCGTTGCCCGCATCTCGTCGATCAGGTTCACCCCGTCCACCGAGAAGCCCAGCAGTTTCGGGATCTGGCTGACGACCACGACGAGTGCGATGCCGTTCAGGTAGCCCAGCCGAATCGGCTTGGACAGCAGGTCCGTGACGAAGCCGAGCCGAAGGATGCCGCCGAGGACCAGGATGGCGCCCATCAGGATCGCCAGAAGGCCAGCGAGTGCGACCGCACGCTCGGGGTCACCTGCCGCGAGCGGGAGTACCGCGGCACCGATGATCGGCGCGAGCGACGAGTCGGGGCCGAGCACGAGGATCTTCGACGGCCCGGCGAGGGCGTACACGAGGAGCGGGACGATGGTCGCGTACAGACCCGTCTCCGGCGGGAGGCCGGCCGCCTGCGCGTATCCCATTCCGGCGGGGATCAGCAACGCGGTGAGCGCGATGCCCGCCGTGATGTCGGTCCGCAGCCAGGACCGCTGGTAGGTCCGGGCGACCTCGACCCCCGGAAGCCACGACTTCGTCAACGACTCACGTGTCACCGATCACCTGCCTGAAAGCACGAAACCCGACGTTCTTCCGGACAGTGTGCACCGTCCGGGAGAACATCGGGTATCGACATGCGCTGCGCGCCCGTGAGTGACTTTCACCCAACTCAGGGGTGACGATCACTCACGGGCAGCGGAGCTGCTTACGCAGTTTCGGTGATGGGGCGATCGACCCAGCTCATCAGGTCGCGCAGCTTCTTGCCGGTGACCTCGATGCCGTGCTCGGCGTTCTCCTTGCGCAGGCCCTCGAGCTCGGTGTTGCCGTTCTCGACGTTCGCGACGAGACGCTTGACGAACGTGCCGTCCTGGATGTCCTTGAGGATGTCCTTCATCCGGTCCTTCGTGCCTGCGTCGATGACGCGCGGGCCGGAGAGGTAGCCACCGAACTCGGCGGTGTCGGAGACCGAGTAGTTCATGCGTGCGATGCCGCCCTCGTACATGAGGTCGACGATCAGCTTGAGCTCGTGGAGGCACTCGAAGTAGGCCATCTCGGGCGCGTAGCCCGCCTCGACGAGGACGTCGAAGCCGGTCTTGACGAGCTCCTCGGTGCCACCGCAGAGCACGGCCTGCTCACCGAACAGGTCGGTCTCGGTCTCTTCCTTGAAGTCCGTCTTGATGACGCCGGCGCGGGTACCGCCGATGCCCTTCGCGTAGGACAGCGCCAGGGCCTGGCCCTCGCCCTTCGGGTCCTGGTGAACGGCGATCAGAGCCGGAACGCCCTTGCCGTCGACGAACTGGCGACGCACCAGGTGGCCGGGGCCCTTCGGGGCGACCATGCCGACGGTGACGTTCGCCGGAGGCTTGATCAGACCGAAGTGGATGTTGAGACCGTGGCCGAAGAAGAGCGCGTTGCCCTCCACGAGGTTCGGCTCGATGTCGTTGGTGTAGATGGACGCCTGCGCGGTGTCGGGGGCGAGCACCATGATGACGTCGGCCCACTCGGCGACCTCGGCGGGGGTGCCGACCGTCAGGCCCTGCTCCTCTGCCTTGGCCCGCGACTTCGAGCCCTCCTTCAGGCCGATGCGGACATCGACACCGGAATCGCGCAGGCTCAGCGAGTGCGCGTGGCCCTGGCTGCCGTAACCGATCACAGCAACCTTGCGGCCCTGGATGATCGACAGATCGGCATCGTCGTCGTAGAACATCTCGACTGCCACTGGTATTACCTCTCCTCTTGAATAAAAGCCGTGCGTGATGAGTAGAACTTAGCTAGCGGGTGGCCGTGATCGACTTCGGCCCACGTCCGACCGCCACGACGCCGGACTGCACGATCTCCCGGATACCGTACGGGTCGAGCATGCGCAGCAGTGCATCGAGCTTGGACCGGGTACCGGTCGCCTCGACCGTGAGCGACTCGGGCGAGACGTCGATCACCTTGGCGCGGAACAGATTCACCGTCTCGATGACCTGGGTGCGCACGCTGGCGTCGGCGCGCACCTTGATGAGCACGAGTTCGCGCGCCACCGACGCCTCACCCTCCTGCTCGACGATCTTGATGACGTTCACGAGCTTGTTGAGCTGCTTGGTCACCTGCTCGAGCGGGAACTCGTCGACTGTGACGACGATCGTCATGCGCGAGATCTCGGGAAGCTCGGTTCCTCCGACCGCGAGGGACTCGATGTTGAATCCGCGCCGGGAGAACAGTGCGGCGACACGCGCCAGCACGCCCGGCTTGTCCTCGACGAGAACGCTGAGGGTGTGGCTCGTGCTCACTTGGTGTCCTCCGAATTCTGTGCAGCCCCGTCGCCGGCGGCGTTCTGCTCGCGTTCCATCGCCTCGTGGATGACGGCAGGCTCCGACGCAGCCTCGTCGTCGTCGAACAGCGGCCGGAAGCCCCGCGCCGCCTGGATCTCGTCGTTGCTGGTGCCTGCGGCGACCATCGGCCACACCTGGGCGTCGGCGCCCACGATGAAGTCGATGACGACGGGACGGTCGTTGATGGACTGCGCCTCGCGGATCGCGGCCTCCACGTCCTCTTCCCGCTCCACGCGGATGGCGTGGCAGCCGAGCGCCTCACCGAGCTTCACGAAGTCCGGGATGCGGACAGTTCCGTGGGTGCCGAGGTTGGTGTTGGAGTACCGCTCCTCGTAGAAGAGCGTCTGCCACTGCCGCACCATGCCGAGGTTGCCGTTGTTGATGAGCGCGACCTTGATCGGAACGCCCTCGACCGCGCAGGTCGCGAGCTCCTGGTTGGTCATCTGGAAGCAGCCGTCACCGTCGATGGCCCAGACTTCCTTCTCCGGCGCGCCCATCTTTGCGCCCATCGCGGCGGGAACCGCGTAGCCCATGGTGCCGAGGCCACCCGAGTTGAGCCACGTGCGCGGCTTCTCGTACTTCACGAACTGCGCGGCCCACATCTGGTGCTGGCCGACGCCGGCGCAGTACACGGCGTCGGGTCCGGCGAGCCGGCCGACCGCCTCGATGACGAACTCGGGCGAGAGCGCGCCATCGGACGGCTTGCTGTACGCCAACGGGTACGTGGTGCGCAGTCCGTTCAGGTACTCCCACCACGCGGTCAGGTCCATCGTGGTGCCGGTGGCCTTGTCGGCGCGGATCGCCTCGATCAGCTCGACGATCACCTCACGGCAGTCACCGACGATCGGCACGTCTGCGTACCGGTTCTTGCCGATCTCGGCGGGGTCGATGTCGGCGTGGATCACCTTGGCGTCGGGCGCGAACGAGTCGAGCTGACCGGTGACCCGGTCGTCGAAGCGCGCACCGAGCGTGATGAGCAGGTCGGACTTCTGCAGCGCCGCGACGGCCGCGACGGCGCCGTGCATACCGGGCATGCCGCAGTGCAGCTGGTGGCTGTCGGGGAACGCGCCGCGGGCCATCAGCGTGGTGACCACCGGGATTCCGGTCAGCTCGGCGAGCTCGAGCAGCTCGGCCGACGCCTCGGCCTTGATGACGCCGCCACCGACGTAGAACACGGGTGACGTGGACTCGGCGATCAGCCGGGCCGCCTCGCGGACCTGCTTGCCGTGCGGCTTGGACACCGGCCGGTAGCCGGGCAGTCGCATCTCCGGCGGCCACGAGAACGTGGTCTGCGCCTGCAGGACGTCCTTCGGGATGTCGACGAGGACAGCGCCCGGGCGACCTGAGGACGCCAGGTAGAACGCTTCCGCCATGATCCGCGGGATGTCGATGCCGTCGGTGATGAGGAAGTTGTGCTTGGTGATCGGCATGGTGATGCCGGAGATGTCGGCTTCCTGGAAGGCATCGGTGCCGATCAGTCCGCGGCCGACCTGGCCGGTGATCGCGACGACGGGAACCGAGTCCATCTGGGCGTCCGCGAGGGGGGTCACCAGGTTCGTGGCGCCAGGTCCGGACGTTGCCATGCAGACGCCGACCTTGCCGGTCGCCTGGGCGTACCCGGTGGCGGCGTGACCTGCACCCTGCTCGTGACGGACGAGGACGTGACGCACCTTCGTCGAGTCGAAGAGCGGGTCGTAGACGGGGAGAACCGCGCCGCCCGGAATGCCGAAGACCGTGTCAACCTCGAGCTCCTCGAGGGCGCGGACCACGGACTGGGCGCCGGTGACCCGCTCGGGGGCGACCTGGCGTCGCGCTCCGGACTGGGGGGTGGCGGCCGTGGGACCGGGCTGGGCCCCGGCCTTGCGCGGCGTGGGCTGCGGCCGTGCGGTTGGTGCGCTCACTGGTGATTCCTCTGGTGTTGACGAGTCGAGCTGTGTCCGGGCAACAAAAAACCCCCGCCAGCAATGTCTGCTGTGCGAGGGTGGCGCGTCGTGCTTTGCGAGTTGACTTCGAAATCGACTCAGGCGACGACGCGCCGGCCGATTACGAGGAACTCATTCTGCTTCACGCGTTAGAAGGTAGGCGCGTCAAGGGTGAACAGTCAACTTTGGTGAGTCACTGTCCCAGAATGTGAGAGCGCCGGCTGCAATGCGAGGATGGTGAGGTGTCGTCCCCATCGCAGCCCGTGCCACCACAGTCATCCTCCCACACCGCCGAGGCGACTCGGCAAACCATCCAGATCTCGAGCCTCGGCCTACTCGGCGTCCTGCTCCTGGCCTTCGGCCTGAGCTTCGTGATCTTCGCCAGCCCGCCGTGGGTGTCGGTGCTGTGGATCGTCCCGATCGGGGTCGCGTACTGGATGCTGCGCGTCCGCACGGTCGTCGACACCCAGGGGCTGCACGTGCGCCGGATGTTCACCAGCGAAGTGATCACGTGGGACGAGGTCAAGGGCTTCCGCTTCCCCAAGCGGGCCGGCTGGGCGCGCGCGGAGCTGGTCGCCGGCGGCGAGAAGTCCCTGCCCGTCGTCACCTTCGAGAAGCTCCCGCTGATTGCGGCGGCGAGCGGCGGGCGTGTCACCGACCCCTACGCGGTCGCCGAGAGGATCGAGCGAGAGCGTCGCGAGCAGGAACGAGCCGAGCAGGACGCCACAGCGGAACGTCCGACCGACTCGGATCAGGGCGGCGAATAACACGCGAGTACCGTTGAGGCAATCCCCGACGCCGGTCGGGCAGTCCGTCGGCACTGCCGACGAGCGGGGCACCGCCCCGGCCTGACCGCCCGAATCAGCCCCCGCGCGCCGGGTCCACCCGATGCACAGTGCGCCCGCCTGTCAGCCCACCGGCGGACGCGCCCCGAGGAGTGAAGGACGCCCATGCCCCCGCTGAGGTCACGCACCACCACCGTCGGACGCAATGCCGCCGGAGCCCGCTCCCTGTGGCGAGCCACCGGCATGACGGACTCCGACTTCGGCAAGCCGATTGTCGCGATTGCGAACTCGTACACCCAGTTCGTGCCCGGCCACGTCCATCTCAAGGACGTCGGTGACATCGTCGCCGAGGCCGTTCGCGCAGCGGGCGGCGTTCCCCGCGAGTTCCACACCATCGCCGTGGACGACGGCATCGCGATGGGCCACGGCGGCATGCTCTACTCACTGCCGAGCCGCGAGATCATCGCCGACTCCGTCGAATACATGGTCAACGCGCACACCGCCGACGCACTGGTCTGCATCTCCAACTGCGACAAGATCACCCCCGGAATGCTCAATGCCGCGATGCGCCTGAACATCCCGACCGTGTTCGTCTCGGGTGGTCCGATGGAGGCGGGCAAGGCCGTCGTCGTCGGTGGCGTCGCACAGGCCCCGACCGACCTCATCACCGCGATCTCCGCGTCCGCCAACGACTCCGTGTCCGAGGAGGGCCTGGACGAGGTCGAGCGCAGCGCGTGCCCCACGTGCGGTTCCTGCTCGGGCATGTTCACCGCGAACTCGATGAACTGCCTCACCGAGGCACTCGGACTCGCACTGCCCGGCAACGGCTCCACGCTGGCCACCCACGAGGCCCGCCGCGCACTGTTCAGCCGTGCCGGCACCACCGTCGTCGAGGCCGCGCTGCGCTACTACCGCGACGAGGACGAGTCGGTCCTACCGCGGAACATCGCCACCCCCAAGGCGTTCCGCAACGCGATGGCACTCGACGTCGCGATGGGTGGGTCCACCAACACCGTCCTGCACACGCTTGCCGCGGCGCAGGAGGGCGAGGTCGACTTCGACCTGACCACGATCGACGAGATCAGCCGCCGGGTGCCGTGCCTGTCGAAGGTCTCTCCGAACTCGGACTACCACATGGAGGACGTGCACCGGGCCGGCGGCATTCCCGCGCTGCTCGGTGAGCTGCGCCGCGCCAACTTGCTCGAGACCGAGGTCTCCACCGTTCACACGAAGTCGTTCGACGAGTGGCTCGACACGTGGGACATCCGCTCCGGCAAGGCGTCCGACGAAGCACTCGAACTCTTCCATGCCGCACCCGGTGGGGTCCGCACCACGGAGCCGTTCTCGACGAACAACCGATGGTCCGCACTCGACACCGACGCCGAGGGCGGATGCATCCGCGACATCGAGCACGCGTACACCGTCGAGGGCGGCCTGTGCGTGCTGCGCGGCAACATCGCCGTCGACGGCGCGATCCTCAAGACCGCCGGCATCGACGAGGAACTCTTCTCGTTCCAGGGCCCGGCCGTCGTCGTCGAGTCGCAGGAGGCCGCCGTCTCGGTGATCCTGCAGAAGCAGATCAAGCCGGGCGACGTCATCGTCGTGCGCTACGAGGGACCGAAGGGCGGACCGGGCATGCAGGAGATGCTGCACCCCACCGCGTTCCTCAAGGGCGCCGGTCTCGGCAAGGAGTGCGCGCTCATCACCGACGGCCGCTTCTCCGGCGGAACGTCGGGTCTGTCGATCGGCCACATCTCCCCCGAGGCCGCGTCCGGTGGCGTGATCGGCCTCGTCGAAGACGGCGACCAGATTCGCATCGACGTCGCGACCCGCACGCTCGAGGTCCTCGTCGACGACGACGTCCTGGCCGAGCGCCGCGCCAAGATGGAGGCGTCCGAGCGGCCGTGGCAGCCCGTCGACCGTCAGCGCACCGTCACGACCGCGCTGCGTGCCTACGCCGCACTCGCGACGTCCGCCGACAAGGGTGCCGTCCGCCAGGTGCCGTGACCTGCTGGTGCCCGTGCGGACGAAGCGCCGTCCGCACGGGCACCACCGCGTCTACCCCGACACATCCTGGCGCGCTGCGTCGATCCGACGATGCGCCAGAGCCATCGCGGCCGACTCCGGATCGGACCGGGTCACCGCCGCGTGGTGCAGGATCTCGTCGACGACGACACCGATCCGGTCGACCCGGTCCACGAAGTCGGCCTCATCGTTGATCTCAGCGGCGCACGAGATCAATCCTCCGGCGTTGGACACGAAGTCGGGGACGTACGCGACACCGCGGGCTGCGAGAGTCGCGCCGACGCCCGGCCCGGCGAACATGTTGTTCGCGGCGCCGACCACCGCGCTCGCACGCAGTCGACCCGCGACCTCCTCGGTGACCACGAGTCCGGGACCGGCCGGGCACACGACGTCGACGTCCGAGAGGAGCACGGTGTCGAGCGCCGTTGCCGTCGCACCGTGGTCCGCGACCGCCGACGCGACCCGCTCCGGATCCGGATCGGCGACGAGCACCTGCGCGCCGCGGGCGGTGAGCAGTTCGACGATGCCCCGGCCCACGTTGCCGATACCCTGCACCGCAACCCGAAGTCCGTCGAGACCTCGGTGACCGATGCCGTTGCTGCCCAACCGGTTCGCCACCGTCTCCATCGACATGACCACCCCGCGGGCCGTGTAGGGCGACGGGTCCCGGCCGTCACTGGAGACGCGGGGCGCATGCCTACCGATCACTTCGAGGTCGGCGGGGCCGGTGCCCATGTCCGCGCCGGGAATGTAGCGGCCGTCGAACGCCGCGACGTGCCGACCGTGCGCCTCGAGCATCTCCACGGTCTTGTCGTCGCGGGGATCGGCATTGATCACCGACTTGCCACCACCCAGCGGCAGCCCCGCGAGCGCGGCCTTGAAGGTCATGGCACGAGCGAGTCGCAACGCGTCCGCTGCCGCGAGGTCGTCGGTGGCGCACTTGCGAATGCGGACACCGCCGAGAGCCGGCCCGAGAGTGGTGTCGTGGACGGCGACGATGCTGGCGAATCCGCCGTCGAGGCGCCGAACCGAAAGCTGTTCGAAGTTCTGTTCGCCGAATGTGTCGAGGGCGCTCACTGATACTCCTTCACTGCGCATCACGGCGACGCCACCCTTGTGGGGCGCGGTCGTGGAGCGATTGGGGCGCGGGGATTTCCGCACCGCGAACTGTAATCCACGTCACATGATTGTCAACAGACGTAGCCACAGAGACACGTACCGAGCAGTTTTCCTGAGCATGATGAGCAGCCGGCGGCACCTGACACACCATTGCGTGAGCACCACGCGCACCTGCCGAACGCACTGTTGCGCTGCCGCCCGGCGCGATGCTTCCCTCGTGACGCGGTGAGACCCACATCACATCGCAACCGCCCAGCCTGCGCGGCCCACGAGGTCACGGAGCACATCGAGGAGCGCATCCATGCCCGGATCCGGAATCTGGCGTACCAAATCCGTCGAGCAATCCATCTCGGACACCGACGAACCCGACACCCGGCTCCGAAGAGAGCTCACCACCCGCGATCTGACGGTGTTCGGTGTCGCGGTGGTGATCGGTGCCGGCATCTTCACCCTCACCGCACGGACCGCGGGAAACGTTGCCGGACCGTCCATTTCACTGGCATTCGTGCTGGCTGCCTGCGCCTGTGCGCTGGCAGCCCTGTGCTACGCCGAGTTCGCCTCCACGGTGCCCGTCGCGGGCAGCGCCTACACCTTCTCGTACGCGACGTTCGGCGAGTTCGTCGCCTGGATCATCGGGTGGGACCTGATTCTCGAGTTCGCCCTCGCGTCAGCGGTGGTCGCGAAGGGGTGGTCCCTCTACCTGGGCAACGTGTTCGGCGCCGGGTCCACCGTCGCGCACATCGGACCACTGAACCTGGACTGGGGCGCACTCGTGATCGTGGGCGTGCTGACCGTCGTCCTCGCCGTCGGAACCAAGGTGTCCTCCCGGGTGTCGGCGATCGTCACGGCCATCAAGATTCTGGTGGTTCTGCTCGTCATCGTGGTCGGGTTCTTCTACATCGACACCGACAACTACTCCCCGTTCGTGCCTCCGGTGGAACAGGCAGGTGACACCGCCGCAGGAATGCACCAGTCACTGCTGTCGTTCTTCACGGGCGCAGGCGGCAGCACGTACGGATGGTATGGACTGCTGGCCGCGGCATCTCTCGTGTTCTTCGCCTTCATCGGATTCGACGTGGTCGCGACCACCGCCGAAGAGACGAAGAATCCGCAGAAGTCCCTGCCCCGAGGCATTCTCGGCTCCCTCGCAATCGTGACCGTCCTGTACGTCGCGGTCACCGTTGTCCTCACCGGCATGGTGAAGTACACCGACCTGAGGACCGGCAGCCCGCTCGTCGGAGACGGCAGCGCCACCCTCGCCACGGCCTTCGAGGCGCACGGGATCACCTGGGCGAAAATGGCGATCAGCTTCGGTGGCCTCGCCGGGCTGACCACCGTCGTGATGGTCATGATGCTCGGCCAGACCCGGGTGTTGTTCGCGATGTCCCGCGACGGCCTGATGCCCCGCGGCCTCGCCAAGACCGGGCGCCGCGGCACCCCGGTCCGGATCACGCTCCTCGTCGGCGGCGTCGTCGCGGTGCTCGCGGCACTCTTCCCGATGGGCACACTCGAGGAGATGGTCAACATCGGCACGCTCTTCGCGTTCGTCCTCGTCTGCATCGGAGTCGTCATCCTGCGCCGCACGCGTCCGGACCTGCCCCGCGGGTTCAGGGTGCCGATGGTTCCGCTGGTTCCGATCCTCGCGGTCCTCGCCTGCGGATGGTTGATGCTGAATCTGTCGGTGGAGACCTGGATCCGGTTCGTGGTGTGGATGGCCCTCGGCGTCGCGGTGTACTTCGCCTACGGGTATCGCAGGTCGGTGCTCGGTCGACGGCTCGCCGCACCCGTGGAGGCCGCACCGGAGCCGGGGTCGATACCGGCGAACCTGCCCGTCTGACGGGCGACCTAACCGGCCGTGGCCGCACCCCCATGTGGTGCGGCCACGGTCACCGTCGTCTCAGGGTCACCCGATAGGTGTAGTGCTCGGGTAGGAAGTAGCTGATCGCGAGCTCCGTCGGCTCGTCGATCTCGTTGGAGTAGAGGCGATCCACCCGCAGCATCGGATGCCCCGGCTCGCAGCCGACGGCGGATGCGGCGGCATCGGGCGCCGAGGACACCGTGATCGACTGGTCCGCCTGCACGATGGGCATCGCCAGATGCGGCTCGATCAGTCCGATCATCGTGTACGTGCTCGACGCGCCAGCCGCGAGTTCCGGGGCGGCGACGACCGCCTTGCCGACGACCTCCGGCAAGTACACCGTCGTGTACACGAACGGAACCCCGTCGTGCAGGCGCCGGAACGACACCGCATAGAGCAGATCGGTGTCCAGCCGGAGTCGGCTCGCCGCCTCGATGTCGACCTGGCGTCGCATCGGCGACACGATCTCCATCGTCGTGTCGGTCGACAGGTTCATCAGGTCTTCGATGGAACCCAGCTGCCGTAGATAGCGTCCGGTGGTCTCGCTGGCGAAGGTGCCGCGTCCCGGCACGCGGTGCACGATGCCCTCGGAGACCAGGTCGTGGAACGCGCGGCGCACGGTCTGACGGCTGACGCCGTGTGTGACGGCCAGTTCCGCTTCCGTCGGCAACCGCACGCCGTCCCGATAGAGGCCGTCCGCGATCTCGCCGCGGAGCCGATTCGCGAGCGCCTGATAGGCGGGTTCTCGAACGTCCAAGCCCGCCTCCACGTCGCACCGATTTGTACGGCCATTATGTCGAGGTCGGCGACTCCGCGTCAACGCGGCCCTCACGTCACGCGAGCGGATTCGCTCCGTTGAGGAAGATCCACAGGCACACGCCCCCCGCGACACCCAACAGCAGCACGACGAACGAGCCGATGTGCGGCCTCGTGGCCCACCGGCGCCTGCCCTCCACCGAGATACGTCCCGGGCCCGTCAGCGCGATCGCGACGAGCACCGCCGCGAGCAACAGCTCCAACTCGGGGCCGTCCGGTGCAAACCATTGCAGACCGGGGTCGGCTGCCTGCTGCACACACCAGGCGTTGATCAGGACCGCGAGAAGACCCGCTGCGGCGAACGGTGTGAACAATCCGACAATCAGCAGGACACCCGCCGCGACCTCGCCGATCGCGCCCGCGTACGCCAGGATGGCGGCCTGTTGGAAACCCGCATCGACGAGGAAAGACTCGAAGCCGTCGAGTCCCGGGCCACCCCAGATCCCCAGCAGCTTCTGCAGTCCGTGCGCCAGCGCAACGGCACCGACCGCCACTCGCAGGACGAGCAACCCGAGGTCGAGGGTGCCGCGCGGTGTCTTGGGCGGCGCGGTGGGCGCGACCACGGCAGGAGGCGCGGTCGACGCGGCCAACGTGGCCGCGAGGTCTCGGTCGAACGAATCGGCCGTCCGCAACTCCTCCGTCGGATGCGGAACGGACGTCGCCGAATCGGATGCGCTGTAGGTCGGGATCTGCTCGGTCGGCAGGAAGTCGAGATCGTCGTCGGTGGTGGGAATCCGGCCCGACTGCGCGGTGCCGGTGCTGGGCACCGAGCGGGCGAAGCCCTCGGCTGCCGGGTTCTGTCGCGGGTTGTCGGTCACGCAACCCAGCGTAGGTCGGGTAGGCCACCGACCACCGGTTCGGCGCGCGGTGAGTCGGTTGTCGTACGGTTCGGACATGGCGATCAATCGTGCGGCGTACCGCACCGCGGTGCTGTCCACACTCGCCCTGACCGTGCTGCCGGGCTGCGCCCGGTTCGACGACAGCGCGTCCACCCCCTTCACCCCCGTCCCCACCTTCTCGGCGGGCGAGGTCGAGCCACGCCAACCGGACGCACCGACGACGACACCCGACGCGACCGGCGCTCCGCCGGAGGTCGTGCCGTGCGTCGATCCCGACCCCGCCGTCGTCGCAACGTGCCTCGACGTCACCGGCGGACTGACGGTCCTGCCCGGGGGGCAGGCCGCACTCGTCACCGAGCGACGCACCGGACGGATACTCCAGGTCGCGCCGGGGATGCCGGTCCAGGAGATCGCGCGCGTCGACGTGGACGGGTCGGGTGACGGCGGCCTGCTCGGCGTCGCACTGTCCCCCACCTACACCGAGGACAACCTGCTCTACGCGTACGTCACCACCGCCTCCGACAACAGGGTGATTCGCATCGCACCCGGCGACACCCCGAAGGACGTCCTGACGGGTATCCCGCGGGGGTCGAGCGGGAACGCGGGTGCCCTGATCTTCACCACGCCGAGCGAACTGACCGTCGTCACGGGCGACGCGGGAAACCCCGCAGCGGCAGCAGATCCAG
Source organism: Rhodococcus sp. RD6.2 (assembly GCF_001040705.1). Taxonomy (GTDB): domain Bacteria; phylum Actinomycetota; class Actinomycetes; order Mycobacteriales; family Mycobacteriaceae; genus Rhodococcus_G. The sequence continues at coordinate 76,428 of NZ_CVQP01000011.1, read as the reverse complement.
GATCCCTGGCCGGGAAGGTCCTGCGGGTCACCGCCCTCACACCGTCGCCGTCGCAGCCGCCGCCTCAGGTGGTGCTGTCCGGGATCGGCACCGCCGGCGACGTCTGCCTCGACCCGGTGGGCGGCGGCGTGTGGGTCACCGACCGCACGGTCCTCGAGGACCGGCTGCAGCGCGTCTCGTCGGTCGGGGCCACGGGCACACCCGTGTGGACGTGGCCGGATCGGCCGGGCGTCGCGGGCTGCACGGCCGTGGACGGTGGTGTCGCGGTGTCGCTCACCGGAGGCCGGGCGCTCGCCGTCCTGCCGATCGACCCGCGCACCGGCGCCGCGCAGGCCGCACCCGGACTCATCGCGCAGGACACCTACGGCATGCTCGGCGGAGCCGATCTGGGTGCGGGAGGACAGGTCTGGGTGTCCACGGTGAACAAGTCCGGTGACCGACCCGGCCCCACCGACGACCGCGTCGTCCGGATCCCGGCGCCGCAGGGCGGCGGAGGATTCGACTGACGCGTCAGAGCTGGTCGGCGGGGGCGGGCGTCTCCTGGGCGGGCGCTCGCCCCCCGAGCAGGGACGCGGCCAGCGGCAGGACGAGGACGGTGATCGCGCCCGCCGCCACCAGGATCGACGCGTTCGCGGGCGACATCTCTCCTGCCGCGACGGCCACCCCGGTGACGGCGACGATCAGCGGGAGACCGGTCGCGGAGTACAACGCCACCTGCCCGCGTTGACGCAGTGTCGGCGGCTCGTCCGTCCCGTCCGGTCCGCGGTCGAAACGCTCGGCGACGAAGACCGGGAGTCCGCGCACGATCAGGATCATCAGGAGGAATGCCACCAGCACACCGGGTTTCGCAACGACGGCCGACACGTCGATCGCCATCCCCGAGGTGACGAAGAAGATCGGGATCAGCAGGCCGAATGCCAGGCCCTCGAGCTTGGCCTCGAGCTTCTCGTCGCCTGCGGGAACGGCACGCCGGAGGATGAACCCGGCCGCGAAGGCTGCGAGGATGCCGTCGACCTCGAAGATGGCCGCCAACGCGCCCAGCGAGACCAGTAGCAGGATGGTGAGCCGCACCGTCGTCTGCGCTGTGGTCTCCGAGCCGAGCCGGATGATCGACGCCAGCCGCGACTCCGCCCGGCGCACCCGGTCCGGGATGAGCCCGACGACGACCGCTGCGGCGGCGAACACCACGAGCACGATCAGCGACCCGACGGTTCCGCGCGATCCGAGTAGCACCGCCATCGCGATGACGGGGCCGAGTTCGCCGAACGCACCGTGGTTGAGCACCGTCCGGCCGATCCGGGTGTTCACGACCCCGCTGTCCTTGAGGATCGGGAGCAGGGTGCCCAACGCGGTCGACGTCAGTGCGATCGCGACAGCGACCTCCCCACTGATCGCCCCGGTCAGGCCGAGCAACCCGATCAGCAGGAAAGCCAGTGCCAGGCAGGTGCACCACGTCACCAACGCACGACGCCCACCACGCCCGGTGAGTTCGTCGGTGTCGATCTCGTAGCCCGCGAGCAGGAAGAGCATCCCGAGGCCCAGTTCGCTGAGCAGCCCGATCTCGGGGCCGTCGACGGCGAGGCCGAGCATGTGCGGGCCGATCAGCATGCCTCCGATGAGCAGCAGTACGACCTCGGGGACCAGCTTGCGCGGAACCAGCCCCGCGACGATCGGCGCGACGACCGCGCACAGGGCTATCCAGAAGAGGGAGGCTCCGACCGAAGGCATGCCCCGATTATCGCGGCCGGGCAGCCGATGCCCGCCGAGTGCGCAGATTCCGGGGTGTCGGCCGTGCGGCCACACCGGTCACCGCGCGCTCGGCGGGGACGCGGAGACTACGCGCAGGCTTCGATGACGAGTTCCTTGACGCGAGCCGGATCGGCCTGGCCCTTGGTGGCCTTCATCACGGCACCGACGATCGCGCCCGCGGCCGCGACCTTGCCGCTGCGGATCTTCTCCGCCACATCGGGATTGGCGGCCAGCGCCTCGTCGACCGCGGCCTTGATCAGCGTGTCGTCGCGGACCACGACCAGTTCGGGATGCGCGGCGACGACCTGCTGCGGATCACCCTCACCCGCGAGAACGTGGTCGACGACCTGACGTGCCACCTTGTTGTTGAGCTTGCCGCTGTCGATCAGCGCGACGACCTGAGCGACCTGCGCCGGCGTGATCGGCAGATCGGCGAGCTCGACACCACGGGTGTTGGCCTGCTGCGCGAGGTACGACACCCACCAGGACCGGGCCGCGTCGGCCGGTGCGCCAGCCTCGGTGGTCGCGATGACGAGGTCGAGTGCGCCCGCGTTGACGAGGTCGCGCATCACCTCGTCGGACACGCCCCACTCGGCCTGGATGCGCGCGCGACGCAGCCACGGCAGTTCGGGGAGGGTGCCGCGCAGCTGCTCCACCCACTCGGCGTCGGGAGCGACCGGCTCGAGATCCGGTTCGGGGAAGTAGCGGTAGTCCTCGGCCGTCTCCTTGCGCCTGCCGGCGGAGGTGGTGCCGTCGGCCTCCTGGAAGTGCCTGGTCTCCTGGATGACTTCGCCACCCGCGACGAGGACGGCCGCCTGGCGTCGCATCTCGTAGCGGACTGCCACCTCGACGGACTTGAGGGAGTTGACGTTCTTGGTTTCGGTGCGGGTGCCGAACTCTTTCGCACCGATCGGCATCAGCGAGATGTTCGCGTCACAGCGCATCGAGCCCTGATCCATGCGGACGTCGGACACGTCCAGCGCCTTGAGCAGGTCACGGAGTGCGGTCACATAGGCACGCGCGACCTCGGGGGCGCGTTCACCCGCGCCCTCGATCGTCTTCGTCACGATCTCGACGAGCGGCACCCCGGCCCGGTTGTAGTCGAGCAGCGAGTGGCTGGCTCCGTGGATACGTCCGGTCGCGCCGCCGACGTGCAGGGACTTGCCGGTGTCCTCTTCCATGTGGGCGCGCTCGATCTCGACCCGCCAGGTGGTGCCGTCGTCGAGAACGACGTCGAGGTAGCCGTCGGTGGCGATCGGCTCGTCGTACTGGGAGATCTGGTAGTTCTTCGGCTGGTCCGGGTAGAAGTAGTTCTTCCGCGCGAACCGGCCCCACGGGGTGATCGAGCAGTTCAGCGCGAGGCCGATACGGATCGCCGACTCCACGGCGGCCGCGTTGACGACCGGCATCGAGCCGGGCAGGCCCAGGCACACCGGGCAGACCTGGGTGTTCGGCTCGGCACCGAACGTCGTCGGGCAGCCGCAGAACATCTTGGTCGCGGTGTGCAGCTCGACGTGCACCTCCATGCCCATCACGGGCTCGAACTTCTCGAGCACGTCGTCGTAGGCGAGCAGGTCATCTGACATGGCGGCGGTCATGCAGCCGAGTTTATTCGCCCCCGTCCGTGAGGCACGACTCGCATCACGCTCAGCCGCGGTAACTCCTGTTCGGCTCAGCCGCGGTAACTCCTGTTCGGCTCAGCCGCGGTAACTCCTGTTCGGCTCAGCCGAAGATGACCCGCATCTCCTCGTAGCGTTCGAGCGGGACGGTCTTGTGGTCGGCGAGTGCCTCGTCGAAGTGCACGGAGACGATGTCGGTGCCGTGCAGCGCGACCATCTCTCCCCATTCCTGCGCGGCGACGAGGTCGGTGACCGCCATCCCCAGGCGGGTCGCGAGGACCCGGTCGAAGGCGGTGGGGACGCCGCCGCGCTGGATGTGTCCAAGCACCGTCGCGCGGGTTTCGATGCCCGTCCGCTCCTCGATCATCGGCGCGAGGACCTCCCCGATACCGCCGAGACGCGGTCGGGCGAACCCGTCGAGCCCCTTCGTCGAGTGGGCCTCCGACATGTTCGGCAGGGTGAATCCCTCGGCGACGACGACCATCGGAGACCTGCCGCGATCCCGGACGCTGTTCACCCACGTGCAAATCTGTTCGATGCTCTCGGGATGCTCGGGAATGAGAATCGCGTGGGCACCGCCCGCGGTGCCGGAGTGCAGCGCGATCCACCCGGCGCCTCGGCCCATCACCTCGAGCACCATGCACCGCTTGTGGGAGTTGCCGGTGGTGCGGAGCCGGTCGATCGCCTCCGTCGCGATCTCGACGGCGGTGTCGAACCCGAAGGTGTAGTCGGTCTGGTCGAGGTCGTTGTCGATGGTCTTGGGGACGCCGACGATGTGGATGCCCTCGTCGTACAGCCGCTGCGACGCCGCGGCCGTCCCCTCCCCGCCGATGGCGATCACGGCGTCGACACCGAGCCGCTGCATCGTGCGGGCGATGTTCTCCGCTCCGCCGTTCGGACCCTGGTACGGCCCGAATCTGCTGGTGCCCAGGATAGTTCCGCCCTCGTGGGAGAGGCCACGGACGGTGGGGCGGTCGAGCTCCATGATGTCGCCCTCCACCAGACCGCGCCAGCCGTCACGGAATCCGACGAACTCCTGGTCGTGGACGGTGGTGCCCTTCAGGACTGCGCCTCGGATGACGGCGTTCAGTCCCGGGCAGTCGCCGCCGCTGGTGAGAATCCCGACTCGCGTCATCGACACCCCTGTCCGGACCGGCTCTGGTTGGGTCGGTCACCATAGTGCACCCGGATCGGGACCCCGGCATCTCAGGACGCGGCACTGCGGCTCAGCCGGGCGTCACGACCCCGGTCTCGTAGGCGAGGACGACTGCCTGCGCGCGGTCACGCAGGTGCAGTTTGGACAGCACCTTGCCGACGTGGGTCTTCACGGTTTGCTCGGCGACGAAGAGGGATTCCGCGATCTCCGTGTTGGACAGCCCCCGCGCGATGAGTTCCAGCACCTCGCGTTCGCGCGGAGTGAGTGCCGCGAGTTGCGCGGGCTCGACCCGACGCGCGGCGCGGCGGCTCGTCACGTCGGCGATCAGCCGCCTCGTGACCGACGGCGCGAGCAACGCCTCCCCGGCGGCGACGACCCGGACCGCTCGGACGAGTTCCTCCGCGGGCGCGTCCTTGAGCAGGAACCCGCTCGCTCCGACCCGGAGTGCCTCGTAGACGTAGTCGTCGATGTCGAAGGTCGTCAGCATCAGTACCCGCACCGGCGGGTCGAGGGACGCGGACAGGATTCGGTCGGCGGCGTCGAGTCCGTTCAGTTCCGGCATCCGGACGTCCATCAGCACGACGTCGGGACGCAGCCGCAGCACCTCGTCGACCGCGATCCTTCCGTTCGGGGCGTCCCCGACAACGCTGATGTCGGTCTGGGCAGACAGCAGGGCACCGAAGCCCTGCCGCACCATCGCCTGATCGTCCGCAATGAAGACCGTGATCGCCACCCGGCCAGCCTAGGCCGAGCCGACGACAGGCTCCGCCACCATGGCGCCGGGCACGGACGGTATCCGGGCGCACACCTCGAATCCGCCGCCCGGACGCGGCCCGGCGGTGAGCGTGCCACCGACGGAGAGCGCGCGGTCCCGCATCCCGATGATCCCGTGTCCGCTGACCACATCCGGCGTGGCCCCCGCAGCGACGGCAACGGAACCGCCCGCATCGTTGGCAACCCGGAGCTCGGTCACCGCGGCATCGCCGGACAGACGCAGGTGAACGGCAGCGCCGGGAGCGTGGCGCGCGGCGTTCGACAGCGACTCCTGTGCGATCCGGTACAGCGCGAGCTCCGCGGTCTCCGGCAGCGCGGCGAGGGGGCCGCGTTCGACGGTCACGGTCATCCCTGCCCGCCTGCTGCCCTCGACCAACTCGTCGATCCGGCCGAGGCCGGGCATCGGCGCGTGCTCCGGGAGGTGCCCGTCGCTGCGCAGCACGCCGAGCATCCCGCGGATCTCGTTGAGCGCCTCCCGCGCTGTGGCCCCGATGGAGTCGAACTCCGCCTTCGCCTCGTCGCTGAGGCCGCCGAGCCGGTAGGGCGCACTCTGCGCCTGAACCACCACGAGCGACATGTGGTGTGCGACGACATCGTGCAGGTCGCGGGCGATCCGGGCCCGTTCCTCGAGGATCGCGCGGCGTGCCCGCTCGACCTCCGCCACCTCCTCCTGCTGCGCGAGTTGCCGCCGCGAGAGCACCAGCCAGCGGATGAGCAGCCCGAACGCGACCAGCGCGGTCAGCCCGAACGCCCACCCGCGGCCGTCCTGCCCCGGCGCGTTCGCGAGGAACAGCAACGCGGTCGACACCCAGGCGACGGCGACGACGGGCAGCGGTGACCGCATGCTGACCGCGAGCAGCATGGCCATCAGCACCATCACGTGCACGACCTGCCACGGAAAGTCGTAGTCGTCGGTGCGCTCGTACACGATCGGGATCACGAGGGCGCCTGCTGCGGAGATCGCCCACCCCAGAGCGGGATTCGCGCGAATCAGGATCAGTGGCAACGCGGCGATGCCTGCGATCACCGGTTGGACTCCGGCAGGAACGTGATGTGTCACTTGCAGTGTCGGCCACGCGATGGTGAACAGCACCGCGGTCACGAACACGACGACGATGTCCGCCCACTGACTTCCGCTCAGGCGGGCGACTCGGGGCCGGACCGCCGCCGCGACACCCGTCGTGCCGTCGCCGATCGCTCTTCCCATGCTGCCTGTTCTCGTTCTGCCCACACGAAGAACAGTAGGAAGCGCGACACCGATTGTCCTCATACCTCAGGGTGAGATCAGCCTGCCTCTGCAGTGTGAGAACGCAGCTGCCCTCCCTCCCCGGCGCGCACCCGGAACGGCACTGCGGGGTGATGTTCGCTGGTACCTGCGATTTCTAGCGTCATGAGACATGGGGAAACCAACGTGGACAGTGCTCACGGCGGGGTGCGCGATCACCCTCGCCACCGGTCTCGCTGCGCAGCCTGCACAGGCGGCGGGACCCGCCGAAACGGGTCCGGCCGCGACGACCATCTCAGCCTTGACGTCCGGCGGCCCCGCGGCCGCGGCTGCCACCCTTCCGACCGACTTCGCGGAGGTGACGGGCTACAGACCCGTTCTGCGGGACGGAATGCTGGTCAAGCCGAACGGGGACTGCTCCTCCCCCGTCCCGCTGCCACGGGAATTCGACACGGCCTGCCAGGGTCACGACCTCGGCTACGACCTGCTCCGCTATGCGGACCGATCCGGGGAGCGGCTGGGTCCGTGGGCGCGCCGAGCCCTGGACCTTCAGCTCGACGAACGACTTCACGCGGCCTGTGCCACTCGTCCGGACGATGTCACCCGGGCCTCGTGCGGCGTGGTCGCGTCGACTGCCGCTGCAGCCGTCGACACCAATTCGTGGCGTCAGCAGTACGCTGCGCCGCGCCCCGAACCGGTTGCCGCGTACGCGGCAGCAGGGGCCGGCATCCTTCTCCTCGCCGCTGCTGTCGTGGCGCAGCGTGGCCGCAACTCCGGTCGTGATCGCAGCGAGGAAGTCGTCACGCAGGTGGTGCCGGCATGACCGCGGTGCTCACCCGTCCACGGACGCTTGCCGGGATCGCGACGGCACCACGAGTCGCGACCACCGTCTGTGTCGGGGCCGCGGCGATGGCGTCGCTCGCGCCGTCACTGCTCCCCCGCAGCGCGGTGGTCCAAGCCGTCCTGACCGGCGTCCTCGTCGCGGGCGGCTGGGCGGCGGCCACGCTGTGGCACAGGGCAACCGGGAAGCTCACCCGAACCGTCGAACTCGGGCCGCGGATCCGGGCCGTCGTCGCGTGGTCGGGTGCCGTGGCGATCGCGGCAGCGTTGCTACTGGCGCAGCACTGGCAGAACGGGATTCGCGCAGCCATGGGCGTACCGGCGACGGGCGCGGCGCACTGGACGGCCGTCGTGGTCGGCGCCGCCGCGGTCGCGGTCGTGCTGGTGGGGATCGCCTCAGCCCTGCGTAGGCTGCTCCGAGCAGCACTACGCAGGGTGCGCCCGAGTAGCAGGGCACGGCGCGTCACGGCCGGCATCCTCGCTGCCGCGCTGGTGACCGCGTTCTGGGTCGGCCCGACCGCCCGCGTCGCCGGGGCCGTGCACACGGCGAACGCCGCAGCGGGACTGACACTGCCGCTCCCACAGTCCCCGTCGCTCTCGGGAAGCACCGACTCGCTGACACCGTGGTCAACGCTCGGCGGCCAGGGCAGGCGCTTCGTCACCGCCCCCGCGTCGGAGTCGACGGTGCGCACCTACGTCGGACTCGACAGCGCGCCGGATCTCGAGTCGCGGGTTGGGCTCGCGGTGCGCGAACTGGAGCGCGCGGGCGGGTTCGCCCGATCCAACCTGGTGATCGCGGTACCCACGGGATCCGGATGGATCGACGCGAACGCGCTGGCGGGATTCGAGAGGCGGTTCGGCGGTGACGTGGCCGAGGTCGCGCTGCAGTATTCGTCTGCTCCGAGTTGGGCCGCTTTCGTTCTCGACCGCGGGAGCGTCGAGAGCTCGGTCCGCGCGCTGTATTCCGCTGTGTCGCAGCGCCTGTCGGAGCTTCCCGTCGGATCGCGTCCGAATCTGTACGTGTACGGGCAGAGCCTCGGTGCGATCGGCGCCGCGGCGGCCGCAGCAGCGGGCCCGATCGCTCCGTGCGGCGTACTGCTAGCCGGACCTCCGTCCGGGCGGGCTCCCGCTCCGGGAGTCACGGTGCTGGCCAACGCATCCGATCCGGTGGTGCACTGGTCGCCGCGCCTGCTGGTGGTACCGCCTCGCCTGGACGGCACCCGTCCGGACGCTCCGACTCCGCCCTGGCTGCCCCTGGTGAGCTTCGTGCAGACGAGCGTCGATCTGCTGACGTCCCTCGATTCCGCACCCGGTCACGGGCATCGGTACGGCACCGACCAGGGCACCGCCCTCCCGGACTGCTGACCTCGCCGCACTCACGCTGAATTCCGCGGCGGTACGGGCGACAATCGATGCAGCCGTGCACTCGACACGTCGAAGCGAGGATCGCGATGACGGACAGGACCACCACCAAAGCGCAACCGTCGTTGGTGCAGCGGTCGTACCGGGCGGTCCTACCGATCGTCATCGGCTTGATCATCTACTTCCTGCCCGTCCCGGACGGTGTCGAGCCGAACGGCATGCACATGCTCGGCATCTTCGTCGGCACCATCGTCGCGCTGATCCTGCTGCCGCTGCCGACCGGCGCGGTGGCGATCGTAGGTCTGGCGATCGCGATGATCACCCAGGCGGAGACACCGACCGAGGCGTTGTCCGGTTTCAGCAGCACCACGGTCTGGTTGATCGTCGCGTCGTTCTTCATCGCCGAAGGTTTCCTGGTCACCGGGCTCGGCAAGCGGATCGCGCTGCTGTTCGTCACCCGGCTTGGACGGTCAAGCCTCGGCCTGGCGTACGGCATGGCCATCACCGATCTGATTCTCTCGCCCGCGACCCCCTCGAACACCGCCCGCGCCGGTGGTGTCGTCTACCCGATCATCAAGTCGCTCAGCGAACTCGAGGACTCGAGACCCGAACCGGACGAGTCCCGCAAGCGACTCGGTGCCTACCTGCTGCTGACCGCCCTGCAGGTCAACGTCGTGACCTCCGCGATGTTCGTCACCGCGATGGCGGGCAACCCGCTCGCGGTGGAGGCCGCGGGCAAGCTCGGAATCGAGATCTCGTGGGCGCAGTGGGCCGCCGCGGCCGTCGTTCCCGGTCTGGTGAGTCTCGCCGCGATCCCGTGGGTGATGTCGAAGGTCTATCCGCCGACGATGATGAAGACACCCCAGGCGCCACAGCAGGCGCGCGACGAGCTCCGTGCGGCCGGCCCGATCAGCCGCTCGGAGTGGATCATGGGTGCCACGTTCGCGCTCCTGCTCGTCCTCTGGTGTCTCGGCGACCAGTTGAACGTCAGCGCCACGACCACCGCATTCCTCGGAATCGCGATCCTGCTGGTCACCAAGGTGCTCACCTGGAACAACCTGGTCCACGACACCGGCGCCTGGCAGACCCTGGTGTTCTTCGCAGTCCTGGTCGGCATGGCGGCACAGCTCGAGAAGCTCGGTGTCATCGCCTGGATCGGCGACGAGGTGGCGGGCAGCGTCGACGGACTGCCGTGGGTGTGGGCGTTCGCGATCCTGACCCTGGTCTACTTCTACGCGCACTATCTCTTCGCCTCGAACACGGCGCAGATCGTCGCGATGTACGCGGTGTTCCTCGGGGCCGCGGTCGCCACCGGTGCACCACCACTGTTCTCTGCGTTGGTGTTCGGCTTCATCGGCAGTCTTTTCGGCGGTCTCGCGCACTACTCGTCGGGGCCCGCCGGCGTGATCTACGGTTCCGGCTACATCAGGACGTCGGAATGGTTCCGCATCGGTTTCGTGATGAGCATCGTGCTCATCCTGATCTGGACCGTTGTCGGCGGGCTCTGGATGAAGCTGATCGGCGTGTGGTGATCCGGTCTCTCAGTCTCAGTTCTGCTTACGCCGCAACGAGAACCGCATCGACTCCTTGTTCACTGCGGCGATCGCGGTGAGCGGAATCTCGGCGGGGCAGACCGACGCGCATTCGCCGTACGTGGAGCACGGCCCGAAATCCGCTTCGAGCGCATCCGTCATGGCCCGACCGCGGCGTCCCCGCTCCACGGCGCCCTGCGCGAGCAACGACAGGTGGGTCAACTTCGATCCGGCGAAAAGGTGCGCCGCTCCGTTCGGGCACGCAGCGACGCACGCTCCGCACCCGATGCACGCCGCGTAGTCGAGGGCCTCCTCCGCGGACTGGTGGGAGACCGGAAGGGCGTCGGCATCCGGCGCCGTACCGGCGTTCACCGAGACGTACGCTCCGGCTTCGAGGACCCGGTCGAGAGCCGAGCGATCCACCACGAGATCACGCACCACGGGAAAGGCACCGGACCGCAATGGTTCCAATCGGATCCGGGCGCCGTCGCGGAAGGACCTCAGGTGCTGCCTGCACGTCGGGGTGTTTGCGCGTGGCCCGTGTGGACGGTCGTCGACCGTGATCCCGCAGGCCCCGCAAATCCCCTCGCGGCAGTCGGAGTCGAAAGCGATCGGTGCCGAACCGGATTCGGTGAGGTGCTCGTTGAGGTGGTCGAGCAGTTCGAGCAGCGACATCTCGGGCGCCGCGTCGTCCACCTCGTGCACCTCGAAGCGCCCGCGCTCGTCCGGTCCCGACTGACGCCACACCTCCACGGTGATCCTCATACGTAACTCCTCGTCTGCAGGGGCACGGCGCGGAAGTCCAACGGCTCGTGATGCCGTATGTGGGGACCCGATTCGGGTGTCTCCCAGGCGGACACGAAGCACCAGTCGGAGTCGTTGCGGAGAGCCTCGCCGCCCTCCGTCTGATGCTCGGCCCGGAAGTGCGCTCCGCACGACTCGTCCCGGTCCAGTGCGTCCACGCACATCAGTTCCCCGAGTTCGAGGAAGTCGGCGACGCGTCCCGCGTGCTCCAGTTCCTGGTTGAATTCGGCGCCGCCGCCAGTCACTCGCAGATCGCCGTGGAACTGCTCGCGGAGTTCCCGGATCCTGCGGATCGCGGTGGCCAACGACTCCGATGTCCGCGTGACGCCGCAGCCGGCGTACATGACCTCCCCGAGTTCACGGTGAAACCACTCCGGCCCGTGCGTTCCATCGACCGCGAGCAGACCGTCGACACGGTCCCGCACCTGCTGCGCGGTCGCACGGACCGCTGGTGCGTCCAGGGGCAGCACGTCCGTGCCGAGCAGTGGCGCGAGATAGTTCGGAATCGAGTACGGCAGCGTGAACCATCCGTCGACGCAGGCCGACAGCAGTGAGTTCGCACCCAGTCGATTCGCGCCGTGGTAGCCCCAACCCGCTTCTCCCCCGACGAACAGACCGGGAATCGACGTCATCTGGTCGAAGTCGCTCCACAGACCCCCCATCGTGAAGTGAGCGCCCGGGGCGATCCGCATGGGTACGACATACGGGTCCTCGCCGGTCGCGTCCCGGTACATCGAGAAGAGGTTGCCGTACCGCTCTTCGATCGTCGGGCGTCCCAGTCGCGCGAGTGCGTCTCGGAAGTCCAGGTAGACACTGTTGCGGAGCGGCCCGACTCCGTGGCCCGCCTCGATCTGTTCACGGGCGGCCCGCGACGAGACGTCGCGCGGGGACAGGTTCCCGAACGCGGGATACTTGCGTTCGAGGTAGTAGTCGCGTTCGGCGTCCGGAATCGTGTTGGGGTCGCGGTCGTCACCGGCCTTCGCGGGCACCCAGATCCGGCCGTCGTTGCGCAGCGACTCGCTCATCAGAGTCGTCTTCGACTGCCACTGTGAGTTCACGGGAAGCGCGGTCGGATGGAACTGGACGAACGACGGCGACGCCATCAGCGCGCCCCGCCGATGTGCCCGCCACGACGCCGTCGCGTTCGAGTTCCGCGCCAGCGTCGACTTGTGGAACACCGTCCCGTATCCCCCGGTCGCGAGGACGACAGCGTGCCCGGTCGTTGCCGTGATCCGGCCGGTGACGAGGTCGCGGGCGATGATGCCCTGCGCGCGTCCGTCGTCGACGATCAGGTCGAGCATCTCGTGCCGGGTGTGCAGAGTGACCGTGCCCGCGGCGATCTGCCGTTGCAGCGCCTGCGTCGAGGCGAGTTGCAACTGCTGCCCGGTCTGGCCCCGGGTGTAGTAGGTGCGGGAGACCTGGACCCCGCCGAAGGAGCGGGTGGCGAGGGTACCGCCGTACTCTCTCGCGAACGGGGCGCCGATCGCGTTCATGTGATCGATCACCCGCACCGACTCCTCCGCGAGCCGGAAGCAGTCCGCCTCGCGGCCACGGAAGTCGCCGCCCTTGACGGTGTCCTTCACGAAGCGACCGAGGCTGTCGTTGTCGACCTTCCGGGCCCTGGCGGCGTTGATCCCGCCCTGCGCGGCGACACTGTGTGCTCGACGGGGCGCGTCGTGGAAGGTGAACGACTCGACATGGAAGCCGAGTTCGCCGAGCGCGGCTGCGCACGCGGCGCCCGCTAACCCCGTCCCAACGACGATGATCGTGAACTTGCGCCGGTTGAGGGGGCTGACCAGCTTGTAGTCGAGCTTGCGTCGCGCCCATGCGGTAGCCGGATCCCCTTCGGGTACTCGGCCGTCCACGGCGTCACCGAGGGCGCGCAGCGAATCGAGTCCCGGTTCCGTCATGACACGACCCCGATCTGGACCGCGACCGGAATCGCGATGTTGGCCACCATGATCACCAGCGCGATGGCGCCCGACAGGACGAGGCAGACCTGACGCACACGTTGCCCTGTGGCACCGAGATCGTTGACCACGCTCCACAACCCGTGCGCCAGGTGCGCTCCGAGCGCGAGCATCGCGACGATGTAGACCGCGGCCGCAGCCGGTCTCTCGAAGCTGGCGACGAGGTTCTCGTACGCGAAACTCGCCGTCCTGGTGGACGCTTCGTACTCCGCGCTGCCGATCGGGGGGGGTTCCCGTGGTCAGGTCGAGGATGTGGAACACGATGAACGCGAGCAGCACAATCCCGGTGACGGGCATGGTCCGGGCGGTGAACGATCTCCACCCCAGCCCTTTTCGACGGAACGGGCCACGGGCGCGGCGTGCCCTGGCCGTCAACAGCACCGCGCACCACACGTGCCCGACGACTGCGATCAGCAGCACCACCCGCAGGATCCACAGCAGACCCTCGTACGGCAGCAGCGGTTCGAGGACCGTGCGCAGCCAGTGCGCGTAGTCGTTGAAGTGCTCGGCTCCGGTGAACACCTTCAGGTTGCCGATCATGTGCGCGAGCACGAACAGGGCGAAGAGCAACCCGGTCAGCGCCATGACCACCTTGCAGGTGACGTTGGAGGGTGACGGGCGAATCGTGGTCGCGGGGCGCGGCGGAGACGGCGCGGGAACGGCGGTGTCGGAGACTGCACTCATCGGCTGACCTTCCACGCACGTCGGTGGCCGCGACGCCACACGGCGGCCACTGGGATTGCCGGTCGGGTGCGGCCAGACTAACGCCGGGCCCGACCCCGTGCAGGGCGGCGCGCCCGGGCGCCGGTCCGGCGGGCCCTGGGCATCGTCGGCCATCGGGGGGATACTCGGGTGATGCACTCCGTGCTCATCCTCGGAGCCGGGTTCGGTGGCCTGGAGCTGGCCGCATGCCTGTCCGAGTCGGTTCCGGACGAGGTCCGGGTGACCCTCGTCGACCGTGCCGAGGGATTCGTGTTCGGGTTCTCGAAGATCGACGTGCTGTTCCGCGGCCGCTCGGTCGACGACGTCCGGATTCCGTACGACTCCCTCGACCTGCCCGCAGTGGAGTTTCGGCGCGAATCGGTCACCTCGATCGCCCCGGCAACCCGCCGCGTGACGACCGACGCCGCCGAGTACACCCCGGACACTCTCGTTGTCGCTCTCGGCGCCGAGTACGACTGCGACGCGACACCCGGATTCGTCGAGGACGGCCACGAGTTCTACTCGCTCGCGGGAGTCCACCGGCTGCGCGAGCGGCTCGACGCCTTCACCGGCGGCACCATCCTGCTCTCGATCCTCAGCGTCCCGTTCAAATGCCCACCGGCGCCGTACGAAGGCGCACTGCTGCTCCACGAGGAGCTGGTCCGGCGCGATCTGCGCGCGGCGACCCGGATGCGTCTACTCACCCCGATGCCCTCTCCCGTCCCTGTGTCCGCCGAAACCAACACCGCGATCCTCGGCGCGCTCGCCGACCGCGACATCGAGTACACGCCCGGAACCGGTGTGCACACTCTGGACCCGGCCGGACACACGGCGTCGACGCACGACGGTGATCTCGCCTACGACCTGTTCATCGGTGTCCCCCACCACCGGGTGCCGGATGTCGTGCAGGCCTCCGGGCTGACCGAAGGGGGTGCGGACGGCTGGATCCACGTCGATGCGGCCACCCTCGCGACCCCATTCCCGGGGGTGTATGCGGTGGGCGACTGCGCGGACGCGCCGGTCCCGCGGGCCGGCACGTTCGCCGAGAACGCCGCGCGGACCGTCGCGGCGGGCATCATCGCCCGACTGCACGAGCAGCCGCAGCGGGACCGGTACCGAGGACAGGGCACGTGCCACATCGAGTTCGGCGGCGGACTCGTCGGGAAGGTGGAGGCAGATTTCCTGTCCGGCCCGACCCCGGTGGCCCCGTTCCTCGGCCCGTCCCTCGAATTCGCCAGGGAGAAGTCCGAGTTCGCAGCCGACCGCACGCGGCGCTGGTTCGGATCCTGAGGTGCATCGCCGCGCCTCTCGACCGGCCCGCCGGATTCGCCACCGGCGTGGCTCGCCGGTGCTACCTTCCGGACACAACCGTGGAGGAGGCCCGCTCATGTCCACACGTACCGTCGCTCGTCAGTGCACGCTCTGCGAGGCGCACTGCGGGATCCTCGTGTCCGTCGACAACGACAAGGTCACCCGGATAGAGGGCAATCCCGACGACGTGCTCTCGCACGGCTACATCTGTCCGAAGGCCACCGCACTCGCCGACCTGCACAGCGACCCGGACCGGCTGCGCCGTCCGCTACGCCGGGTCGGGGACGGATTCGAGGAGATCGGCTGGGACGAGGCGTTCGCGTTGATCGGCGAGCGTCTCCGGGCGATCCAGCGCAGGCACGGCCGCGACGCGGTCGCGATGTACCTCGGTAACCCGGCCGCCCACAGTTCGTCGGTGATCTACGGCATCGCGCTGCGCGTCGCGCTGCTCACCAAGCAGTTCTACTCCGCCTCCTCGATCGACCAGTTCCCGCAGGAGTTCGCGGCGTGGAAGATGTACGGCTCGAACGTGCTCATGCCGATCGCGGACGTCGACCGCACCGACCGGCTCCTGATCCTCGGTGCGAACCCGGCGGTGTCCAACGGGTCGGTGACGACGATGCCCGACGCCCGTGGCCGCATTCGCGCGATCCGGCGCCGCGGCGGCACCGTCGTGGTCGTCGATCCGCGGCGCACCGAAACGGCACGTATCGCCGACGAACACGTCGCGATCAGGCCGGGCGGCGACCCGTTCCTGCTGCTCGGGATGCTGCACACGATCGTGACCGACGACCGCACTCCCCCGCAGGCGACCGTCCCGGTCTCCGGCTGGCAGGAACTCGTCGACCTGGTGACGCCGTGCACCCCGGAGGACATGGCCCCGCGGGCAGGCGTCGATCCCGACACGATCCGGCGCCTCGCGCGCGACCACACAGCCGCCCGGTCGGCGGTCGCGTACGCCCGCATCGGGGTATGTCACCAGGTGACCGGCACCCTCACACACTGGCTGGTCAACACGCTCAACGCGGTCACCGGCAACCTCGACCGACCCGGCGGGCAGATGTACGCGACGCCGCCGATCGACGCGGCGCGACTCGTTCGCCTGCTCGGCTCGGGTTACGGACGCTGGACGAACCGCCGCGGCGAGCACAAGTCGTTCCGCACGGAACTGCCGGTCGTCGGCCTCGCCGACGAGATCCTCGGTGACGGACCAGGCTCGCCCGGTCCGGTCCGCGCGCTCGTGACCTACGCGGGCAATCCGGTGCTGTCGACCCCCCAGGGTGGACGCCTCGACGAGGCCCTCGAGAGCCTCGACTTCTTCGTCGCGGTCGACATGTACCTCACCGAAACGTCCCGGCACGCGGACGTCGTACTGCCGCCGATCTCGCACCTCGAGCGAGAGGAGTTCGACTTCCTCTTCCCGGTCTTCTCGGTCCGGAACAACGCGCGCTTCAACGACCGGGTGATCGAGCCGCAGCCCGATTCGCTCGAGGACTGGCAGATCCTCGCCCGCCTCGCACTCGAGGTCGTCCCCGTCCCGTTCCGCTCACTGCTCACCCGCCCGCTCCGCAGCGTGATCGATCGGATCAGCCCGCTGCGACTGGGCGCCCTCGGCGTCCTGACGGGACCGCACGGCGTGCTGCGCCGGGGACGGAAAGGGCTGACGTTGAACAAGATCCGTCGTACCCCCGGCGGTGTCGACCTCGGTCCGCTCCAGCCGCGGCTGCGTTCGCTCATCGCAACGAGCGATCGACGTCTCCACCTGGCACCCGACGAGTTCGTGACCGAGGCCCACCGCCTGCTCGGCGCAGACGAGACCGTCTCGGAGGGAACGGAATTCGACCTCCGACTGATCGGACGCAGGCACCTGCGGTCGAACAATTCGTGGTTGCACAACGTTCCGACGATGGTCAAGGGCCGTGATCGGTGCACCGTGTTGATGCACCCCGACGACGCCGCGGCCCGCACGCTGGTGGACGGGCAGCCGGTGACGGTGACCTCCCGGGTCGGCCACATCGAGGTACCCGTCGAGGTCAGTGACGAGATCCGCGTCGGCACCGTCGCCATCCCGCACGGCTGGGGCCACGACGAGAAGGGCGTCGGTTGGTCCACCGCGGCCGCCCACCCCGGCGCGAACGTCAACCTGCTGCACGACCCGAAGGTGACGGACACCTTCACCGGCAATGCCGCAGTGAATGCCACGATGGTGAACGTCACCGCAGTGACTGCACCATGAGCACGCCCGTGGATCCGGGGGCTGCCCGCGACATCCTCCGGGATCACTTCGAAAGGATCCGGGAACTGGTCGTCGCGGTCACGGACGGACTGACACCGCAGATGTCCGAGTACCGTCCCGGCCCGCAGGCGAACTCGATCGCCTGGCTGGTCTGGCATCTGACGCGAGTGCAGGACGACCACGTGAGCGATGCCGCGGACATGGAGCAGGCGTGGACCTCGCGAGGCTGGCGGGAACGGTTCGCGCTCCCGTTTCCTGCCGCCGACATCGGATACGGGCACAGCAGCGCAGACGTCGCAGCCGTTCACGCGGACGTGCAGTTGCTCGCCGCCTATCACGGAGACGTCCACCTGGCGACGCTCGAATACATCGACGAGCTCACCGTCGGCGAACTCGACCGCGTCGTCGACCGTCGGTGGGACCCACCAGTGACGGTGTCCGTCCGCCTCGTCAGCGTGATCGGCGACTGCCTGCAGCATCTCGGCCAGGCCTCGTACGTGCGGGGACTGTTCGAGACCGGGCCTGAAGCTGGTTAGCATCGCCGGATGGAACCCGACGATGTCGCGCGCGCGGTCACCGGCCTCGACGGCGTCACGAACACCGTCGTCGCAATCACGATCGGCGAGTGGGAGGTGCTGGTCGGGGGTGGACCCGACCGGTTCGTGGTCACCGCGACCCGCCCGGACCGCGTCGTCAACGCCGTCACCGACCACGAGAACGAGGACGAGACAATCGATCTGACCGTCGGGGAACAGGCGATCGACTACCCGGCGCGGTATGTGCTGACCCGCGAGCAGGTGGACAGCGCCCTCACCGAGCTCGCCGCCTCCTCGTTCACCGTGGACCGCTGGGAGCACTGAGCCGATAGTCGGCGCGGTCGACGCCGCGCGTGCGGCGGCGGTACGTGCTGACGTTCCCCGGCCAGTTCGTGGTGACAATCCCCGACGAGTTGCGGTACCAGCTCGAACACCTGCTCCACACGGAACGGTCGAGTTCCTTCTGGATTCGGGCGTTGAACCGGTCCTCCACCGCGGGATCGACCTCGACCGCGTGCCCGGGGTTCTCCGCCAGCCAGGACACCAGCCCGGTGATGTGGCGGGCCTGGGATTCGAGCATGTACACGATGGACCCCGACCCGAGGTTCGTGTTCGGCCCGTACATCATGAAGAGGTTGGGGAATCCGACGGTGCTGATGCCGAGGTAGGCCCGCGCACCCTTCACCCACGCCTCGGCGAGCGAACGCCCGGCGCGGCCCCGCACCTCCATCGGTGCGAGGAAATCGGTTGCCGCGAAACCTGTTCCGTAAACAACGACATCGGCCGGGTGCAACGTGCCGTCCGCCGTCCGGACGCCGTCCGGCTCGATGCGATCGATCGACGCGGTGACCAGTGACGTGTTGTCCCGAGCGAGTGCCGGGTAGTAGTCGTCCGAGAACAGCAACCGTTTACACCACGGCTCGTAGTCCGGGGTCAACGCGTCACGCAGACCCGGATCGGCGACCTGTTTCCTGAGGTGACGTCTCGCGAGAAAACGGGTGAGAGCACCCATCTTCCGCATTCTCAGCGTGAACGTGATGAGTTCGAAGTAGCCCCAGGTGCCCAACCGCTCGGCGCCGAGCGTCGCAGGTACCGCCCGGAACAATGCACGCCGACGCGGCCCGAACACGCTGTCCGGCTTGGACACCACCCATGCCGCCGACCGCTGGAAGACGGTCAACTGCTCGACCACCGGCGCGATTGCAGGTACGAACTGGATCGCGCTCGCGCCGGTTCCTATCACCGCGACGCGCTTACCCGCGAGATCGACGTCGTGATCCCACTCGGCCGAGTGGAATGCGGGTCCGCGGAAGGTGTGCCGCCCCTCGATGTCCGGCACCGCCGGCTGCGACAATTGACCGACCGCAGTGACCAGGACGTCGGTCTCGATCACCTCGCCCGCCTTCGTGGTCAGAACCCACCGGTTGGCGCCGTCGTCGAATTCGGCGGTGGCGACGTCGACACCGAACCGGATCGACTCACGGAGTCCCCGGGTGTCCGCCACGCGGCGAAGGTAGGCCAGGATGTCGGGTTGCTCCGAGTAGCGCCGTGGCCAGTCCGGGTTGGGGTCGGTGGACAGCGAGTACAGCGGCGAGGGGACGTCGCAGGCGGCCCCGGGATAGGTGTTCGCCCGCCACACGCCACCGACGTCGTCACCGCGCTCGAGGATCGTGACATTCCGGAATCCGGCTCGCCGCAACGCGATCGCCTGGGCGATCCCCCCGAATCCCGCGCCTACGATCGTCACCGACGGCTGACCCATACCCGTGCCCCCTCACGCCGTCCTCGTGTCGGGAGCCTAGCCCCCGCGTGCGGCGCTCCGGTCCGAAAACGCGAACAGCCCGGAACCCGCATCTGCGGTTCCCGGGCTGAACGGCGTCACGTCAGCGGGTGATCGGCCCGCGTGCCACCTCGTAGGCCGCGGCGACGCGGTACAGCCGCTCGTCCGCGAGTGCGGGCGCCATGATCTGCAGGCCCACGGGCAGTCCGTCGTCCGCGGACAGCCCGGACGGCACCGACATCGCGCAGTGGCCGGCCAGGTTGGTGGGCAGGGTGCACAGGTCGGACAGGTACATCGCCAGCGGGTCGTCGACCTTCTCCCCCAGCTTCCACGGTGTGAACGGGCTGGTCGGCGAGATCAGGACGTCGACCTTCTCGTATGCGGCGTCGAAGTCGCGGGCGATGAGCGTGCGGACCTTGAGCGCCGAACCGTAGTAGGCGTCGTAGTAGCCGGACGACAGCGCGTAGGTGCCGATCATGATGCGGCGCTTGACTTCCTTGCCGAAGCCGGCGGCGCGGGTCGCGGCCATCACCTGGTCGGCGCTCATGTTGCCGTCGTCGACGCGCATGCCGTACCGCATGGCGTCGAACCGGGCCAGGTTCGAGGACACCTCACTGGGCAGCACCAGGTAGTAGGACGCGAGCGCGTACTCGAAGCTCGGGCAGGACACCTCGACGATCTCGGCGCCGAGTTCCTTGAGCTGTGCGACGGCGGCGTCGAACGACGCGATGACACCCGGCTGGTAGCTGTCCGAGTGGAGTTCCTTCACCACACCGATCCGCATGCCCTTGAGGTCACCCGTCGCACCCTGCCGGGCCGCCTCGACCACCGGGCGGACCGGTGTGTCGATCGACGTGGAGTCGCGAGGGTCGTAGCCGGCGATCACCTCGTGCAGCAGCGCGGTGTCCAGGACCGTGCGGCCACACGGGCCGCCCTGGTCGAGCGACGACGCGCAAGCCACGAGGCCGTAGCGGGAGACGGTGCCGTACGTGGGCTTGGTACCGACGGTCGCGGTGACCGCGGCCGGCTGACGGATCGACCCGCCGGTGTCGGTGCCGATCGCGAGCGGCGCCTGGTTCGACGCGAGCGCCGCGGCGCTGCCGCCGCCGGAACCGCCCGGGATGCGGGTGGTGTCCCACGGGTTGCGGGTCGGGCCGTATGCGGAGTTCTCGGTGGACGAGCCCATCGCGAACTCGTCCATGTTGGTCTTGCCGAGCACCGGGATGCCCGCCGCGCGCAACTTGGTCGTCAGTGTCGCGTCGTACGGCGCCACCCAACCCTCGAGCATCTTCGAACCACACGTCGTCGGAGCGTCGGTGGTGGTGAAGACGTCCTTGAGTGCCAGCGGGACACCGGCGAGCGGTGACGCGGGCGCCTCACCCGCGGCGAGAGCGGCGTCGACCTGTGCGGCCGCCGCGAGGGCGGTCTCACCGGAGACGTGCAGGAAGGCGTTGTACTCGCCATCGACCGACGCGATGCGGTCGAGATGCGCCTGGGTGACCTCGACCGAGGACACCTCACGGGCGTGGATTTTCGTCGCGAGGGTGGACGCGTCGAGCGCGGTCAGGTCGGCGGTCACTGCTCTTCTCCGAGGATCTGCGGGACGGCGAATCGATCCTGCTCGACGGCAGGCGCACCGGACAGCGCCTGCTCCGGCGTCAGGCCGGGGACGACGACGTCCGGTCGGGTCACGTTGCTCAGCGCGGTGGGGTTCGCGGTGGGCGGCACGTCGTCCGCAGCGACCTCTGCGACGGTCTTGACGTGGCTGATGATCGAGTCGAGCTGACCGGCGAACTCGTCGAGTTCTGCGTCGGACAGCGCGAGCCGGGACAGCCGGGCGAGGTGTGCAACCTCGTCGCGGGAGATGGCAGGCACCCGTGGGCCCCTTTCAGGTCGGCGAAGAACGATGTCGCCCAGCCTATCGGCTGCCGTCGAACGTCTCGCACCCAGCGCCGCCCGACGCCCGCGCCCCGGCCGAACCCCACTCCTCGGGAGAAGCCTCGGGCAACTCCACGTCGCGCCTCTGGCGAAGCCTCGGGCAACTCCACGTCGGACGCGTTCGTTTCCGGTCGACGGCGCGCGCATGTCGGCCGCGTGACGATTTTCCAAATGAGCTGGGCTTTCCGCGCAGGGACTTCGGATTCGCCGCCACGCTGACCCGTCGGGAGTGGAAGGATGGGCGCCGCGGGCACCGAACCACCCGCTCGCCATGACAACTCGATCGTGACAGAAGGACTTCCGTGTCATACCTACTGCGTGTCCAGCTACCCGACCGACCTGGCAGCCTGGGCTCGCTCGCTGTCGCGCTCGGCTCGGTGGGCGCGGACATCCTCTCCCTCGACGTGGTCGAGCGGGGCGACGGATACGCCGTCGACGACCTCGTCGTCGAATTGGCGCACGGCTCTCTGCCGGACACGCTTCTCACCGCAGCGGAGGCGCTCGACGGAGTGCGGGTCGATTCGATCCGGCCCTACACCGGACTCCTCGACACCCATCGCGAGCTGGAACTGATCGACCAGGTCGCCACCGCCCGCGACGACCGGATGCAGGTTCTCGTCGACGGGGCTGCCCGGGTGCTAAGGGTGAGTTGGGCGATCGTCGCCGGAATCGGCCCGCACGGAACGTTCCGGGTCGTCGGCAGTGTGGGCGCACCGGAAACCCACGCGGGCGACGTGCCGTGGATGCCGTTGGAGAAGCCGACGATTCTCGACGGCAGCGCCGACTGGGTGCCGGACGTCTGGAAGGACATGGACACCACACTCGCCGCGGCACCGCTCGGCGTGTCCGACCGGGCGCTCCTCCTCGGGCGGTCCGGTGGACCGGAATTCCGCCCGTCGGAGATCGCCCGGCTCGGCTACCTCGCAGGCATCGTCGCCACCGTGCTGGGCTAACGGAACGGCCGTGGACATCGTGGACGTGAACGGCGAGGATTGACCGGTACGCGCTCGAGCCGGCCGGTCGGGGCACGCTATGGTCGGCGCGTTCCGTTCCGTTCGGCCTCGGCCGGTGACCACCCACCACTGGGAGGGCACCATGTCCACGAACCACCGGGGGAAGATCACCGTCGACATCCGGGACTCAGTCCCGGACTGGACCCCGTATCTGCCGCGCCGGGCTCCCGAGGGCGCACCGAACGTGCTCATGATCGTCTGGGACGACGTCGGGTACGGCACCATGGACATCTTCGGTGGCCCGGTCGAGACGCCCACCATGCAACGCATCGCCCGGACGGGTGTGCGCTACTCGAACTTCCACACGACCGCGCTCTGCTCACCGACCCGGGCCTCGCTGCTCACCGGCCGCAACGCCACCACGAACGGCATGGCCACCGTCACCGAACTGGGGTCCGGGTTCCCCGGAATCTCCACCCACATCCCGTTCGAGAACGGCTTCGTCTCTGAGGTGCTCGCGGACAACGGCTGGAACACCTACTGCGTCGGGAAGTGGCATCTCACGCCCGGCGAGGAGACGAACATGTCGGCGGTCAAGACGAGGTGGCCGCTCGGCCGGGGATTCGAGCGGTTCTACGGATTCCTCGGCGGCGAGTCGAGCAGCTGGTACCCCGACCTGGTCTACGACAACCATCCGATCGAGCCACCGGGAACTCCCGAACAGGGCTACCACCTGGCGAAGGACCTCGCCGACCGCTCGATCGAGTTCATCCGCGACGCCAAGGCGGTCGATCCCGACAAGCCGTTCTTCCTGTACCTCGCGCCGGAGACCGCGCACGCGCCACACCACGTCTTCGCGGAATGGGCCGATCGCTATCGCGGCGTCTTCGTCGACGGCTACGAAGCCATCCGGGACGGTATCCTGCTGCGCCAGAAGGAGATCGGCCTCCTACCTCCGGACACCGAACTGTCTTCGATCAACCCCCACGGAGAACCGGACGCCACGGGACCCGACGGGCAGCTGTGGCCGATCCTCGACACGGTGCGGCCCTGGGACACCCTCGACGACGACGAGAAGCGCCTGTTCACCCGGATGGCCGAGGTGTTCGCCGGGTACGTCTCCTACACGGACCACCAACTCGGCCGCGTGATCGACCATCTGGAGGAATCCGGCCAGCTCGAGAACACCATCGTCGTGGTGGTGTCCGACAACGGCGCCAGCGGTGAGGGCGGCCCGAACGGGTCGTTCAACGAGTGGCGGTTCTTCAACGGAGTACCCGACACCACCGAGAGCACCCTCCCGCACCTCGCCGAGCTGGGTGGACCGCGGTCGTACAACCACTACAACACGGGGTGGGCATGGGCGTTCGACACACCGTTCCCGTACTGGAAGCGCTGGTCCGGCTACGAGGGCGGTATCGCGGACATGTGCCTGCTCGCATGGCCGGCGAAGGTCCCCCCGCGCAGCGAGCCGCTGCAGCAGTACGTGCACGCGGTGGACGTCGTGCCCACGCTCTACGAGCTGCTGGGCATCGAGCCGCCCGAGGTGCTCAAGGGCTACACCCAGAACCCCATCGAAGGCGAGAGCTTCGCCGCGACCCTCACGGACCCGAACGCACCGGCCAAGGCGACGCAGTTCTACACGATGCTCGGGCAGCGCTCGCTGTATCACGAAGGTTGGCTGGCGTGTTCGCTCCATCCGCCCCTGTCGGGGTGGGGCCGTTTCGAACGCGACGCGTGGGAGCTTTTCCACCTCGACACCGACCGTTCGCAGACCCGGAACCTCGCGGACGACGAGCCCGAGCGACTGGCGATGATGCAGGGGCTGTGGTTCTACTACGCGGGCCGATACAACGGGCTGCCGCTCGACGACCGAAGTCCCATCGAGCAGGTTCTCGCGGAACGCCCGCACGCAGGCAGCGGCCGGGACCGGTACGTCTACTACCCGGACAGCACCGACGTGCCCGAGTCCGCCGGGGTGCGGATCACCGGACGGTCGTACACGATCGCGGCGGGGGTACAGGTGGACGACGCGGACGCGCGGGGCGTCCTGTATGCGCACGGAGGTGTCGCGGGCGGCCACAGCCTGTACATCAAGGATCACCGCCTGCACTACGCCTTCAACTGGCTGGGCAGCGACGTCCGCGACGTTGCCGCCGATCGCGACATCGCCCCGGGCCCGCACGTGTGCACCGCCGAGTTCTCCGCCGCGGGCGCCAACCCGGATCCCGCGATGCCGGGATTCGCCGGGACGCTCACGCTGTACGTGGACGACGAGGAGGTCGGATCGGGTGACATCGTCACCCAGCCAGGGCCCTTCAACATCGTGGGCGACGGCATCTGCGTCGGTAGGGACAGCGCCTCACCGGTCACGCCGGAGTACGAGGCACCGTTCGCGTTCACCGGCGGCACCATCGACAAGGTGGTCGTGGACGTCTCCGGGGAGCGATACGTCGACCACGAGGCGCAGGTACGGGGGTGGTTCGTGCTCGACTGACCCGCTCGGAGCGCGCGGGTCAGACGATCTCGCGCACCAGCACGGTCAGCGGCATGCCGCGGACCGGCTCCCAGTCACGTTCGGGCATGTGCACGAAATCGTTGCGGTCGTAGATGCGGCGGGCGTCGATCATCTCCGGTTCCGTCGAGATGACCACGGCGCGCAGGCCGCGGTCGTAGGCGGCGTCGAGTACGTGCCGCACGAGTGCCGATCCTGCACCCCGTCCGCGCGCGGCCGGCGAGACGGCAAGCATGCGGAACTCGAGTTCGCCGTCCGTCGCGACGTCTGAGAACGGTGTCCCCGGCTCCGCGATGGTGACCGACCCGACGACCTCGCCGTCGAGCTCGGCGACGACGACCTCGGCCTGATCGGATCGTCCGGCGGTGTCCCGCAGGCGCTGGACGTATGCGCTCGCCTCCGCAACGAAGCCACCGCTCACGTAGGACTCGACGGTCAGGTCGGCGACAGCGTCGAAGTCGGTGGGCTCGGCGGGGCGGATCGTGATCATGGCGTCACTATCGCAGCTCGCTCGCGTTCCACTCAAGCCCGTGGTAACGGGCGTGAACGACTCGGTCGGCTCACCCCCAGTTACATCTCAACATTGTCGAACGCGCCGATGACCAGGCAGTTCGAGGGAAGTCCCGGTTCAGGACACTGCCAGGCAACTGCCCTCACAGCCACCCCCGGGAGTGATGTTCACCACGACCGGAAGACCCGCGTGAGGCCGTGTAGCTACTCGGATCCGGGTTCGGACACCGCATCGGGACCACCCTCGAGCAGCCGCACGAAACCCGCCTCGTCGAGGATCGGGACACCGAGTTGCTCGGCCTTGTCCGCCTTCGACCCCGGGGCGTCACCGATGACCACGAACGCCGTCTTCTTCGACACCGATCCGGCAGCCTTTCCTCCCCGCTGCAGGATCGCCTCCTTCGCGCCGTCGCGGGTGAAGCCCTCCAGCGATCCGGTCACCACGATCGACAACCCTTCCAGGTTTCGTTCGATCGAGGCGTCCCGCTCGTCCTCCATGGACACCCCTGCGGCACGCCACTTCTCGACGATGTCGCGGTGCCAGTCGACGGCGAACCACTCGACGACCGCGGCCGCGATGGTGCCGCCGACACCATCGACGGCGGCCAGTTCGTCGACCGAGGCAGCCTCGATCCGTTCCAGGCTCGCGAACTCTCCGGCGAGCGCGCGGGCCGCGGTCGGGCCGACATGCCGAATCGACAGCGCGACCAGCACCCGCCACAGCGGCTTCGTCTTCGACGAGTCGAGATTGTCGAGCAATCGCTTCCCGTTCGCCGACAGCGCGCCGGCCTTGGTGGTGAACAGCGACGTCTTCATCAGATCGTCGGCGGTGAGCGAGAACAGGTCGGCTTCGTCCTGGATGACGCCCGCCTCGAGCAGCGCGGTCGCCGCCTCGTAGCCGAGGACCTCGATATCGAATGCGCCGCGACCGGCGACGTGGAACACCCGTTCACGCAGCTGCGCCGGGCAGGACCGCTGATTGGGGCAACGGATGTCGGCATCGCCCTCCTTCGCGGGCGCCAGTTCCGTTCCGCACTCGGGGCAGTGCGTCGGCATGACGAACTCGCGTTCGGATCCGTCGCGCACGTCCACGACCGGGCCGAGCACCTCGGGGATCACCTCTCCGGCCTTGCGGATGACGACGGTGTCGCCGATCAGGACACCCTTGCGCTTGACCTCGGACCCGTTGTGCAGGGTCGCGAGGGACACGGTGGACCCGGCGACCGTGACCGGTTCCATGTACGCGAACGGGGTGACCCGCCCGGTGCGCCCGACGCTGACCCGGATGTCGAGGAGCTTGGTCGTGGCCTCCTCCGGCGGGTATTTGTAGGCGGTGGCCCACCGCGGGGCCCGCGACGTGGCACCGAGCCTGCGGTGCAGAGACATCTCGTCGACCTTGACGACCAGGCCGTCGATCTCGTGCTCGACATCGTGTCGATGCTCGTCCCAGTACGCGACCTTGGCGACGACCGCGTCGGCGCCCTGCACCCGCGCCGTGTGCGTCGAGACGGGCAGTCCCCACGCGGCCAGCGCGGTGTAGGCGTCGTGCTGACTGACCGGGTCGAAACCCTCGGTGCGGCCGATGCCGTGGCAGATCATCCCCAGCCGCCGCTTCGCGGTGACCGCGGGATTCTTCTGCCGCAGCGAACCGGCGGCGGAGTTGCGGGGATTGGCAAACGGCGCCTTGCCCTCCGCGACGAGCGAGGCGTTGAGCGCCTCGAAGTCCTCGAGTCGGAAAAACACCTCACCGCGCACCTCGAGAAGCGCGGGCACCGGGTACTCGTCGGTTCCCGTGAGGATGTGCGGGATGTCGTCGATGGTGCGGGCGTTGAGGGTGACGTCCTCCCCCGTGCGGCCGTCGCCGCGAGTGGCGCCCCGCACCAGCTTTCCGTTCTCGTACACCAGGCTCAGTGCGACGCCGTCGATCTTCACCTCGCACAGGTAGTGCAGATCCGGGCCCGTCTCTGCCTCGACTCGGGAGATCCAGGTGCGCAGTTCCGCTTCGTCGAACACGTTGTCCAGACTGAGCATTCGCTCGAGGTGATCGACCGCGGTGAATTCCGTTGCGAATCCGCCGCCGACCAACTGCGTGGGCGAGTCCGGGGTACGCAGCTCGAGATGACGTTCCTCGAGGTCGGTCAGCTGCCGGAGCAGGGCGTCGAACTCACCGTCGCTGATGGTGGGCGCATCCTTGACGTAGTAGCGGAACTGGTGCTCGCGCACCTCTTCCGCGAGGCGCTGCCACTCGTCGCGTTCGGCTGCGGTCGGTGTCCCGTTCTCCGTCACGGGAAAAGGCTATCCCAGGCCACCGACACCACCGGGTCAGGAGCCTGCGCCTCCGTCGCGCGCACGCAGGCCGAAGGTTCCCGCGGTGACCGCCGTGTACGACCGCGCCACGAGCTGTTCGAGGACGCCCAGGTCGACGTCGGCGAGATCCTTGAAGTAGAGGCACCCGACCCCGGACGTGTGCGGTCCGAGGCGCCCGACGAGGTCGGGGTGCGCATTGACGCCGTCGGCGAGATAGACCGTCGACGCCGCCTTGCGCGGCGAGAATCCGGCCGCGGGCGCATCGCCCTCGCGTCCACTCTCGTACTTGTAGTGGTACATACCGAAGGCCACGATCGACGGACCCCACATCGCAGCCCGCTCGCCGGTCGCCGACTCCATGAGGGCGAGCAGCGTCGCGGCGTCCCGCCTGCGCACGCGATGCGTCACCCGGTCCAGAAACGCCTCGACTGCCTGGTTGACCATCACGTCAGGGTATGTCAGCCGAACTCCGCGCCCTCGGCGAACGCACGGGCGACCTCGGATGCCGCTCGAAGGGACTGGCGCGACCACTTCGCGCCCGCCGCGGCCAGCCCGCAGGTGGGCGTGACGACGACCCGATCGGCGAGTGTCGTGCGAGGGAATCCGAGCCGGTCGACCAGGGTGACCGCGGGGCGCGCCAGATCCCGCCACCCGGGAATCCGCTCGGGGGCGGCGGTGGGGACCAGGCCGAGTGCGAGGTTCAGCCCGTCCTCGAGCAGTTCCCCGACACCGTCGAGGTCGGCTGCACGCAGCACGCTCAGGTCCAGACCGACAGCCTGCGCGCCACTGCGTCGGAGCAGGTCCACGGGTGGAGACGCGGCGCAGCAGTGCACCAGCACCGGCACGCCGACGGACCCGATCGCGTCCTGGAGCACCGCGAGGGCCTCCGGCTCCGGCAGTGCGCGCGGCGCCTGCAAGATCGACACCCCGGTCAGCGAGCCGTCGAGTACCGACCGCAGCGCGGGCTCGTCGAACTGCACGAGCACCGGCGAACCGAGCCTGCGCTCCACCTCCGCGACGTGCGCGCGGACACCCTCGGACAGCGACTCGGCCAGGTCCCGCAACGCACCGGGATCGGTGAGGGCCCGATGCCCGCCGAACAGCTCGACCTGAGACGCCAGCGTCAGCGGACCCACGGCCTGCACCTTCACCGGCTGATCGGTTCCGCGACGACCGGCGACCTCCCATGCCTCCTCGAGGGCGTCGAGGTCACGGGCGAGGTGGTCGCGGGCGGCGCGGGTGACCGGGCCCGGGCGCTGCGCCACGCGGTACCCGGTGGTCGAGGTGTCCAGGGGCAGATCGACGAGCAGCGCGGCGGCGCGACCGATCATGTCGGCGCCGATACCCCGGCCGGGGAGTTCGACAAGGTGCGGCAGTTGCGGCAGTTCCCCGACCACGACCGCCGCGGCCTCACGGGCGTCGTCGCCCGGCCAGGATCCGATCCCCGTCGCGACACCGACGGGGAAACCAGTTTCCGTCAACGTGATTCACTGCCCGCGGTGCCGGCGATGGTGCCGCTGCCGAGCACGATGTCGCCTGCCGCGTCGCGGCGGTACAGCACCACGGCCTGCCCCCGCGCGACACCGGTCAGCGGCTCCCGCAGCCGAATGTCCAGGCCACCGTCGACCTCTTCGACGATCGCCTCGGCGAGTCCGCCGTGCGCACGCACCTGCACGGTGCATTCGACGGGCCCCGCGGGCGCCGACCCCGACGTCCAGATCGGACGATCCGCGCGAATCGTCCACACCTGCAGACGTTCCGCCGAACCGACCTTCACCGTTCCGGTGTCGGGCTCGATCGCGGTGACGTACCGGGGCCGGCCGTCCGCGGCGGGCCCCTCGACTCCGAGTCCCTTGCGCTGACCGATTGTGAAGCCGTGCACGCCCTCGTGATCGGCGAGTTCGGCGCCGGTGTCGGCGTCGACGACCTTGCCGGGACGGATGCCGATCTTCGCTCCGAGGAACGCACGCGTGTCGCCGGACGGGATGAAGCAGATGTCGTGGCTGTCCGGCTTGTTCGCCACCGCCAGTCCACGTTCGGCGGCCTCGGCGCGGATCTGCGGCTTCGGGGTGTCCCCGACCGGGAACATCGCCCGCGACAGCTGCTCGGCGGTCAGGACGCCGAGAACGTAGGACTGGTCCTTGTCCGCGTCGACCGCTCGCCGGAGCACGCCGTCGTCGAGCTGCGCGTAGTGACCGGTGACGACGGCGTCGAAACCGAGTGCGATCGCGCGGTCCGCGAGTGCTGCGAACTTGATCTTCTCGTTGCAGCGCAGGCAGGGATTGGGGGTCTCACCCGCCGCGTAGGCCGCGACGAAGTCGTCGATGACGTCTTCCTTGAACTGGTCCGCGAAATCCCAGACGTAGAAGGGGATTCCGAGCATGTCCGCCGCACGGCGGGCATCACCCGCGTCCTCCTTCGAGCAGCAGCCACGCGAACCTGTGCGCAGGGTGCCGGGGGCCGTCGACAGCGCCAGGTGCACCCCGACCACCTCGTGCCCGGCCTCAACCGCCCGGGCCGCCGCCACCGCGGAGTCGACTCCACCGCTCATCGCCGCCAGTACCCGCATCAGCGCGCTCCTCCCGTGCTCTGCATGCGCCTCGACCTCGACCCTGCCAACCCTGCCGCGCGCGCCCGTTCCACGACCTGGGGCAGCGCCGTCAGCAGGGCGTCGACGTCGGCATCGGTGGACGTGTGGCCCAGCGAGAAGCGCAGCGAGCCCCGCGCCACTCGCGGGTCGACACCCATCGCGATCAACACGTGGCTCGCGCTGGCGACACCGGCGGTGCATGCCGACCCGGTCGAACATTCGACACCTGCCGCATCGAGCAGCATCAACAGCGAGTCGCCCTCACAGCCAGGGAAGGTGAAGTGGGCGTTGCCCGGCAACCGGTTCGGGCCGACCGGCCCGTTCAGGACGGCGTCCGGCACCAGGGCCTGAACTCCGTCGATCAGCCTGTCCCGCAACCGAACCAAATCGGACACCGTGTCCTCGCGGTGGTCGACGGCCGTGCGAAGCGCCGTCGCGGTCGCAACCACCGCAGCGGTGTCGAGGGTGCCTGCGCGCAGATCTCGCTCGTGCCCGCCGCCGTGCAACAGCGGCGCGCACGGCACCTGCCTGCCGAGCAGGAGGGCACCGGATCCGTGCGGGCCACCGAACTTGTGGGCCGCGATGCTGAGCGCCGACAGACCACTCGCGGCGAAGTCGACCGGCAGCTGCGCCGCCGCCTGAACCGCGTCGCTGTGCATCGGGACGTCGAACTCGGCGGCGATCGCGGCCAGGTCGAAGATCGGCATGATCGTTCCGACCTCGTTGTTCGCCCACATCACGGTGACCAGCGCGGTTTCGTCGGGATGCGCGGCAAGTTCGCAGCGCAGGTCGGCTGGGTCCACCGCGCCGTACTCGTCGACAGGGAGCCACACGATCTCGGCACCCTCGTGCGTGGCAAGCGACTCGACCGCGTCGAGTACCGCGTGATGCTCGACCGTGCTGGTGACGACGCGGCGACGACGCGGATCGGCATCCCGGCGCGCCCGGTAGATGCCCTTGACCGCGAGGTTGTCGGATTCGGTGCCACCCGAGGTGAAGATCACTTCCGAGGGCCGGGCGCCCAGGTCGGCGGCGATCGACTCGCGTGACTCCTCGACGCGGCGCCGCGCGGCACGCCCCGATCCGTGGAGCGACGACGCGTTCCCCACCGTCGCGAGTACGTCGGTCATCGCGGCGATCGCCTCCGGCAGCATCGGCGTGGTCGCGGCGTGATCGAGGTAGGCGGCGCGGGCCGGGTGCGCGGAAGCCGACCGCGCCGAGGGTGCGCGATCCGAATCACCGGCTCCGGCGAGAGGGGGGTGGGACGAAGTCATGACCCGACCAGGATAGCGGGTCTGTGGAGGTGGCCCCGACGGCCACCACGCTGGTCGGACCCGAGCCCGTCGACGCTCCGGTCCTACTGGACCGGGACCGGCCTCCGATCGACGGCAACGACCGATCCCACGTGCGCCGCCGCCAACAACACGTCCACCTCGCGCTCGCGCCTGTCCCCACCGTGCACGACCCGCTCGCATCGCTCGGCCAGCTCCCGTCGGTCCAGGCCCGGCTCCTGCAGCGGTCCGCGCCGGACCTCGGCGATCACGCCCGGCAGATGGATCGTCCGCCGCAGACTGGCGAGGAGCGTCTGCTCGCCGACGAAGCACACGCCCGTCTCGGTCGTGCCGTCCCCGCGCACGTACCGAAGTTCGATCGGCTCCACCACGGCTCCCGAGTCGACGGCGGCCTGGAACAGCGCGGGCCGCAGCCGTCCGTACGCCCTCCCGCACCAGGTGGTGCCCTCGGGGAACGCGACGACACGGGTGCCGGTTCGTAGCCGTTCGGCGGCCTCGTCGACGACCCCCGGGAGGTCGCGCAGCCGTCCCCGGTCGATGGGAACGACGCGGACCCGACGCGCGAGACGCCCGATCAGCGGCCAGTCGAGCAGGTCGGCACGGGCGACGTACTCACCGTGATCGATCGCGTTCAGCACCAGCACGTCCAGCCAGGAGACGTGCCCGGCGACCGCCAGGACCCCGCGTCCCGGCTCGCCGATCGGACCCCGTTCATCGCTGACCTGCAGGCGGACGCCGAGCGCCCAGAGCACCATCAGGATGTACCGGCGGTGCACACCGCGCCGCCGGGGCGCCGGCAGCAGGACGGCGAGCGGCAGCAGCAGCGCCACGGTCGCGGTCGTCACCAGAGCCGCATACCTCAGTGCGACTGCGCCCATCCCCGCGCGCACGTGAGCCGTATGACAGGTGTCCGTGCACGGACTCGCGGGCATCCACTGATGGCTCATCGTGCGTTCACCGCCGACCGCAGCCTGCGAAGGTATCGCTCGTCGACCTCATCCATGCCGATCAACGCCACGAAGTCGGCCACGCCGAAGTCGGGGTCGTGGGCGGGCTCGCCGCAGATCTTCGCGCCGAGGCGCAGGTATCCGCGCATCAGTGGCGGGAGAACGGGTTTCGCGGGCGGCTCCAGGGCCGCGAGGCCGGGAACCGGACGCAGGGGTCGGACCCTGCGGTCGGGTGCGCTCGCGTGGTCCGCGAGCAAGCGGTCGCGAACCCCGCGGACGTTCGCGCCCGCGACCTCGTCGAGTCCGAGGCGCATCGGCACCGACACGCACCCGATCGCCCATCGGTGGCCGGTGAGGTCGAGGTAGTTGAGCATCCCGGCCCACATGAGACCGAGGACGGTGCCGCTGCGGTGGTCGGGGTGGACGCAGGCACGGCCGAGTTCGACGAGGTCGGATCGCAGCGGGTCGAGTGCGGTGACGTCGAATTCGGTTGCGGTGTACAGCCCTCCGGCCGATCTGGCCGCATCAGGAGTGAGGATTCGGTAGCAGCCGACGGTCTCGTCGGTCGTCTCGTCGCGAACCAGCAGGTGGTCGCAGTGTTCGTCGAAACGGTCCGTATCGAGGCCGCCCGCGTCGGCGGACGGCGTGAACCCGGGTTCTGTGGCGAACACGCTGTGCCGCAGTCGCTGCGCGGCTTCGCGGTGCTCACGATCCGAGGACACCAGCAGTGTGTAACGGGCCGCGGCCCGGACCTCGACAGTGGTCATGGCACGAAGCGTCGACCGTGTTGGCGGCGCCCCGCCGTCGCTGCGGTGTCATGTCGGCGGCAACCCGGTGAAGAAACGGGTGAGGGGAACCCTTGCCCGGTCGGACCGGGCGAGGGTTCCCCTCACCGTGGAGCAGCGGGCACTCAGCCCTTGTGAGCCTTGACGGCCTCGGTCAGCTGCGGAGCGACATTGAACAGGTCGCCGACGATGCCGTAGTCCGCGATCTCGAAGATCGGGGCCTCTTCGTCCTTGTTGACCGCGACGATGGTCTTCGAGGTCTGCATGCCCGCGCGGTGCTGGATCGCACCGGAGATGCCGAGGGCGATGTACAGCTGCGGGGAGACCGTCTTGCCGGTCTGACCGACCTGGAACTGGCCCGGGTAGTAACCCGAGTCGACAGCGGCACGCGAGGCGCCGACAGCGGCACCGAGTGCGTCAGCGAGCTCCTCGACGACCGAGAACTTGTCCGCGGAACCGACACCACGACCACCGGAGACGACGACGGACGCCTCGGTGAGCTCGGGGCGGTCGCCACCGACGATCGGCTGACGGGAGGTCACCTTGACGGCGTTCTCCTCCTGAGCCGGGACCTCGACCGCGACGCGCTCGGCGGCGCCGGCCTGCGGCTGCGCCTCGATGGCACCCGGACGGACCGAGATGACC
Organism: Rhodococcus sp. RD6.2; assembly: GCF_001040705.1. Taxonomy (GTDB): domain Bacteria; phylum Actinomycetota; class Actinomycetes; order Mycobacteriales; family Mycobacteriaceae; genus Rhodococcus_G. Next base: position 42,350 of record NZ_CVQP01000011.1, on the reverse strand, counting down.
GGAACCTCACCGTTCGCCTTGGCCTCGACGGTGAACGCGCCACCGAAGATGGAGTGGATGGCGCTGTCGGCCTTGACGTCGATGACGTCGACGAGCAGACCGGAGCCGATGCGCGCGGCCAGACGACCGGACACCTCCTTGCCCTCGGTCGAGGCAGCGGTCAGGACCGCGGCCGGGGAGACGGACTCGACCAGCGAGGCGAGGACGTCGACCTTCGGCGTGATCAGGTAGCCGTCGATGTCGTCGGACTCGGCGGCGTAGACCTTCGCGGCACCGGCGGCGGCGAGGGCGTCCTGCAGCTTGTCCGCGGTGCCGGCGGGACCGGCGACGACGGCGGCGGGCTCACCCAGAACACGGGCGGCGGTGATCAGCTCGGTGCTGACCTTCTTGAGCGCGCCCTCGGCGTGCTCGACGAGCACGAGTACTTCAGCCATTGCTTTCTTTCTCCTACGTGTGTTTCTGCTGGTGGGGGGGCGCGAATCAGATGATCTTCTGACCGACCAGGTAGGACGCGATCTGGTTGCCGCCCTCACCCTCGTCGGTCACACGCTCACCAGCGGTACGCGGGGGCTTCGGGGTGGACGCGGTGACCGTGGTCGCGGCGTTCGCGACACCGAAGATGGACGGGTCCAGGCCGATCTCGGCGAGCGTGAGGACCTGCACCTCCTTCTTCTTCGCGGCCATGATGCCCTTGAAGGACGGGAAGCGCGGCTCGTTGATCTTCTCGGTGACCGAGACGATCGCCGGCAGCGGAGCCTCGAGCGCGAAGACGCCCTCGTCGGTCTCGCGCTCGCCGGTGGCCTTGCCGTCGGCGATGGTCAGCTTGCGCAGGTGGGTCAGCTGCGGCAGGCCGAGGTACTCGGCGATGATCGCGGGGACAGCGCCTGCGCGACCGTCGGTGGCCTCGTTGCCTGCGATGACCAGCTCGACGCCCTCGATCTGACCGAGCGCAGCGGCCAGCGCGTACGAGGTCTGGATCGCGTCCGAGCCGTGCAGCGCGGGATCGTTGAGGTGGATGGCCTTGTCGGCACCCATGGACAGCGCCTTGCGGATGGCGTCGGTGGCGCGGTCGGGACCGGCGGACAGCACGGTCACCTCGCCGCCCTGGGCCTCCTTGATGAGCAGGGCTTCCTCGACGGCGCGCTCGTTGATCTCGTCGAGCACGGCATCCGCGGCCTCACGGTCGAGCGTGAAGTCACCGTCGGTGAGCTTGCGCTCGGACCAGGTATCGGGAACCTGCTTGATCAAAACGACGATGTTCGTCATGGGTCTTCGTCGACCTCCTGTGTCAGTTCTCAGCGAGCGGCTCCGCGGTGGCCGAGCTCTCGGGTATTCATCTACTTCGCACGATGACCGTGCGCCAGATTACAACACGCTAAGCTACTGGCGGGTAACTTAGCGGGGAATCACCTTCACCATAAGACCGAAAGGCGGCTGAACCGCTGTGATCTGGACCACCACGGCACACACTGGAACACGTGGCAGTAATCTCGCAGCGGTGAGTGACACATCTGTTCCGGCCGCAGCGACCGACGATCATGCGCCTCTGCCCCTGACGGGCGAGCGCACCGTCCCCGGAATCGCCGAGGAGAACTACTGGTTCCGCCGCCACGAGGTGGTCTACCAGCGACTCCTCGGACGCTGCGCCGGTCGTGTCGTCCTCGAAGCCGGGTCCGGAGAGGGCTACGGCGCCAACATGATCGCCGATGTCGCCGAACTCGTCATCGGCCTCGACTACGACACCTCCGCCGTTGAACACGTGCGCGCCCGCTACCCGCGAATCGACATGCGACAGGGCAACCTGGCGGATCTGCCGCTGGACGACGCGAGCGTCGGCACCGTCGTCAACTTCCAGGTCATCGAGCACCTGTGGGATCAGGCACAGTTCCTCGCCGAGTGCTTCCGCGTCCTGACGCCCGGAGGCGAGCTGCTGATCAGCACGCCGAACCGGATCACCTTCTCCCCCGGTCGCGACACGCCGCTCAACCCGTTCCACACCCGCGAACTCAACGCGGCGGAGCTCACCGAACTGCTCGAACAGGCCGGCTTCGAGGTGACGACGATGACGGGCGTGCACCACGGCCCACGTCTGCGCGACCTCGACGCCGCCCACGGTGGCTCGTTCATCGACGCCCAGATCGACCGCGCCCTCGCAGGCGAGCCGTGGCCCGACGACCTGGTCCGCGACGTGGAGTCGATCACCATCGACGACTTCGCCCTTGACCCGGCAGACATCGACGCCAGCCTCGACCTCGTCGCCATCGCCCGCAAACCGGAAGCCACGGAATGACCACGCCACGCGCCACCGAGCAGCAGCCGGGCATGTTCGCCCTGGTGTTGCACTCGCACCTGCCGTGGCTGGCGAATCACGGCCGGTGGCCGGTCGGCGAGGAATGGCTCTACCAGTCGTGGGCAGCCTGCTACCTGCCGCTGGCCCGGGTCCTACGCACCCTCGCGGACGAGGGCAGGCAGAACCTGCTGACGCTCGGTATCACCCCGGTGCTCGCGGCGATGCTCGACGACCCGCACAGCCTGTCCGGCATGCACCACTGGCTCGGAAACTGGCAGCTCCGCGCACACGAGGCCGCGCTGATGCCGGACGACGCCCGACGCCAACTGGGCGCCCGCGAGCACCGGCTCGCCGCGCAGTCCCTCGCCGAGTTCGAACAGTCGTGGGCGCACGGCGCGTCGCCCGTGCTGCGAAAGTTCGTGGACGCTGGGACGATCGAACTACTCGGCGGCCCGCTCGCGCACCCGTTCCAGCCGCTCCTGCACCCGCGCCTGCGCCGCTTCGAGCTCGCGGAGGGACTCGAGGACGCGAAGATGCGCTGGGGCACCAAGCCTTCCGGCATCTGGGCACCCGAGTGCGGGTACACGCCCGGCATGGAACGCGAGTACGCCGAAGCCGGGATCACCCACTTCATGGTCGACGGACCGTCACTACGCGGCGACACCTCGGTGGGCCGCCCGGTCCGCGAATCCGACGTCGTGGCGTTCGGCCGCGACCTGCAGGTCTCGTACCGGGTGTGGTCGCCGAAGTCGGGATACCCGGGCCACCCCGCCTACCGCGACTTCCACACCTACGACCACGACACCGGCCTCAAGCCGTCGCGGGTCACCGGGAAGACCGTCGACTCGAAGGACAAGGCCCCCTACGACCCCGCACTCGCGGCCGCTGCCGTCGACAAGCACGTCGAAGACTTCGTCGACACCGTCGTCGACCGGATCCGCAGCGAGCGTGCGCGCACCGGGCGGGACGCCCTCGTCGTCGCCGCATTCGACACCGAACTGTTCGGACACTGGTGGTTCGAGGGCCCGCAGTGGCTGGAGAAGGTGCTGCGCGCACTGCCCGAGGCGGGTGTGCGCGTCGGCACCCTCTCGCAGGCCCGTGCCGACGGGTACGTCGGCGAGCCGGTCCAACTCGCCGACTCGTCGTGGGGCAGCGGCAAGGACTGGCGGGTGTGGGCAGGCGACCAGGTCTCCGACCTCGTCCAGCTCAACTCCGAGGTCGTGGAGACCGCCCTCGACACCGTCGACAAGGCCCGGGGCAGTGCCCGCGCGCCGGGACGCCCGGAACTGCGCGACCGCGTCAACGACCAGATCCTGCGCGAGGCGATCATGACCGTCCAGAGCGACTGGGCGTTCATGGTGAGCAAGGACTCCGCCGCCGGATACGCCCGCGAGCGGGCGCACAAGCACGCACACGCCACCAGGGAAATCGCCGAGGCGGTGGCGTCCGGGCATCCCGAGCGCGCCGGCCGGCTCGCAGACGGCTGGAACCACGCCGACGGACTGTTTCCCGGACTCGACGCACGCCGACTGCCCGACGACGTCACCCCAGGGAGTTGAGATGAGAGTCCTGATCGTGTCGTGGGAGTACCCGCCGGTGGTCGTGGGCGGCCTCGGCAGGCACGTCCACCACTTGGCGACCGAGCTGGTCAAGGCGGGGCACGAAGTCGTCGTGCTCTCGCGCAGGCCGACCGGAACCGACTCGTCGACTCATCCGACGATCACCCACATCTCCGACGGCGTCCTCGTCGTCGCGGTCGCAGAGGACCCCGCGCACTTCGTCTTCGGCGAGGACATGCTCGCGTGGACCCTCGCAATGGGGCACGCGATGGTGCGCGCGGGCATCGGACTGGCCCGCCCCGGCATCGGCGACGGCTGGCGGCCCGACGTCGTCCACGCGCACGACTGGCTCGTCGCACACCCCGCGATCGCGCTCGCGGAGTTCTACGACGTCCCGCTGGTGTCCACCCTCCATGCCACCGAGGCGGGAAGGCACAGCGGCTGGCTCTCCGGGACCATCAACCGCCAGGTCCACTCCGTCGAGTGGTGGCTCGCCAACGAGTCCGACTCGATCATCACCTGCTCCGCGTCGATGGAGGAGGAGGTGACCGAACTCTACGGACCGAACCTGTCGCCGGTCACCGTGATCCGCAACGGGATCGACGTCGCGACGTGGACGTACCGTGAGCGAGCTCCGCGGTCGGGGCCGCCGCAACTGCTGTTCGTCGGAAGGCTCGAGTACGAGAAGGGCGTGCAGGACGCGATCGCCGCCCTGCCCCGGATCAGGCGCAGCCACCCCGGCACGACCCTCGCGGTCGCGGGCGAGGGCACCCAGTACGAGTGGCTTCGCGAGCAGGCCCGTACGCACCGCGTGCTGCGGTCGGTGAACTTCCTCGGATCACTGGACCACACGGAACTGCTCGGGTGGCTGCACGGAGCCGACGCCATCGTGCTGCCCAGCCGGTACGAGCCGTTCGGCATCATCGCGCTCGAGGCAGCGGCGGCGGGAACTCCGCTCGTCACGTCGACGGCGGGTGGCCTCGGCGAGGCAGTGGTCGACGGGGTGACAGGATTGTCGTTCCAGCCTGGCGACGTCGACGGACTGACGTCCGCCGTCCGCGAGGCCCTGGACGATCCCGCCGCCACGCAGGAACGGGCTCGTGCCGCCCGCGAGCGACTCACCGAGGACTTCGACTGGCACCAGGTGGCCCTCGACACCGCCCAGGTGTATCTGAGTGCGAAGCGGCGCGTCCGGCATCCGCTGGCGCGGCCCGACATCCCGCAGCGCCCCCTCCCGGGCCGGTAGGCATTCCGCGCCCGTGAGTCCTGTCGGTTCCGTGACGGGACCGACAGGACTCACGGGCGGCGGCAAACCGCCTAGCCCGCTGCTGCGGCCTTCTTGCGCGCGATGTCCTCGAGGGCGGCAATGTACTTCGCCCGCTCCTCGGCGCCTGCCTCCCACGACTCCTTGCGGTTCTTGACGACCTTCGCGGGCGCACCGACCGCGATGCTGTAGTCCGGCACCACACCCTTGACGACGGCGTGCGCGCCCAGGACGCAGCCGCGCCCGGTGATCGTGTTACGCAAGACCGTCACCTTGGCGGCGATCCAAGTGTCGGGGCCGATCCGGACGGGGCCCTTCACGATGCCCTGGTCCTTGATCGGGGTGTTCACGTCGTCCATGCGGTGGTCGAAATCGCAGATGTAGCACCAATCGGCGACCAGTGTCGAGGCACCGATCTCGATGTCGAGGTAGGTGTTGACGACGTTGTCCTTGCCGAAGACGACCTTGTCGCCGATGCGCAGCGAGCCCTCGTGGCACCGGATCGCGTTGCCGTCACCGATGTGGACCCACCGGCCGATCTCGAGCCGTGACAGCCCCGGCGTGGAGTGGATCTCGACCCGCTTACCCAGGAACACCATGCCGCGCAGGATCACGTGCGGGTTGGCGAGCTTGAACTTGGCGAGCCGGTAGTACCGCACCAGGTACCACGGCGTGTAGGCCTTGTTCGCGATCACCCATCGCAACGAGTCACGGGTCAGGAACTTGGCCTGGTCCGGGTCGGTTCGCCGGGATCCACGCCACCTCGTGCGCAACGGAGCGCCCCACATGCTGGTCATAGGGGAACAGACTACGTTCACCCATGGTGAGGTCGGTCACGGCCCAGGCCTTGCCCGACGTGATCGAGACCGCTGAGCATCAGCGCGACTCCGACCGCACCCACCACCACCACGGCGACGGCGAGTGGCGACCCGGTCAGCACCCCGACGAGGACGGTGCTGCCGAGGATCAGTGCGACGACGATGACGGCGCCGGCATGAGGTGCGGCCAGGAGGTGGTCGACGTCGGTTTCCCTCGCGGGCGTCGTGACCGTTGCGGCGTTCGTCACTGCCGTTGCCATGAACACATTTCAGCACACTTTTGGCGAATAATTGACCTCTTGAAAACATTAACAATTCGATACATTCTTCCAAACGATAAATCGCGAATTCATAACGTTCTTACTTGATTTGTAACCGAAAGAAATTCTCCGGAACCCGGACACCCTTGATCCACGCCGACCCCAACCACACCAGGACACGTGCGCACGCCGCCCCGCCCGCCCGATAGTGTGCACCGAACGAAAAACACACGAGGAGTGATGCATGCGGCGGGTCGTACGGTCGACAGCAGTGGCACTTGCGACGGTCTCCGCCCTGGTGACGGCGGGCTGCGGAAGCGACACCCAGGTCGCAGGCATCTACTCCCCCGGCGGCTGGCCGGGAATGCACGCCGACGCCCGCAACAGTGCCACCAGCCCGGTCACCGGATCCCGGTCCGTGTCGCCTGCCTGGTCGCGGCCGCTCGGCGCTCCGGCCGCGACCTACGCCTCTGTCGCGGCGACCGGTCAGATCTTCGTCACGACGCGCGACGAGATCGGCTGCACGCTCTGGTCGTTCGATATCGACAGCGGCCGCAAACGCTGGTGCACGCGTCTCGGCCCCGGCTCCGCGCTGTCGACCCCACTCGTCGACAAGGCCACGAACGTGTACATCGGCGAAGACGGCGCGATGAACTCGTTCAACGATCACGGCCAACTTCGTTGGCGGACCATCGTGAGCGGAACGCCGGTCTCGGCGCAGTTCACCGGCGACGGAAATCTGTTGTTCGTCACGCATTTCGGAGTCGTGTCGATCCTGAACCCGCAGAACGGCCGTGAGGTCGTTCCCTCCTACCAACTGATTCCGGCACCGACGGCCGCTCAGGCTCAGAACGTGCCGCTGGTCCCCGCCGCGCAGGGACTCGACAACTGCTTCCTCGGCTCCCCGGAATGCCCGGTGTCGCACACACCTGCGATCGACCTGTCCTCGGGACGGTTCTATCTCACCCTCTGGCGCCCGGGGACGCCGCGCAGCCAGCTGGTCGCGATGCGGTATGCGGACGGCGCGCTGACCGAGGAGTGGTCCACCGACGCCCTTCCCGGCGGCGCCACGTCGAGCCCCGTACTGTCCGCGGACGGGTCGACGATGTACGTCAACGACAACGAGGGCGCACTGTGGGCACTCGACGCGCTCAGCGGCGAACCCCGCTGGCACCACGACATCGGGTACACGGCGGCCGCCGGACCCTCGATTTCGGCGGACGGCCTGATCATTCCGGCCGGAGGACGCGACGGTCGCCTGCTCGCACTGCGCGACAACGGCGATACCGCCGAGGTGTCGTGGGAACGGACGGATCTGCTTCAGCTCGGCGTACCGGCGCAAACCGCGGGCAGCACGGGCTACACGGTCGTCCGCGAGGGCACCGAGGGACTCGCGATGCTCACCTTCGACACCGCGACCGGCGAGACCGCGGACCAGGACATCCTGCCTGGCGCAACGGGATTCACGGTCGGTACGTCGATCGGCCCCGACGGCGAGGTCGTGACGCCGACCCTGATCGGGGAACTGTTCGTCCTCAAGCCGTAGGGGCGCGCGGAAGCCACCGCGAGGCTCTGGTGCGCTCTCGTCCCAGAGCCTCGCGGCGCCGCCTACGCGGGAATGGACGGAATCAGGGTCGCGCGGGCGTAAACGGTCTCGCCCTCCTTGAGCTGCAACGCCTCGCTGTCACCACGGGTCACCTGAGCGGCGAACAGATCGCCGGTGGCCGCATTGCGGAGTTCGACGCGCACCTCGAATCCGAGATGGACGACGCGTTCGACGGTGGCGCGGGTGACGCCCGCCGACTCTGCGGTGCCCGCCTTCTGCGCCACCGCCATGCTGGGGTCGCGACCGACCCGGATGTCGTGCGGACGCACCAGCTGACCGTTCAGCTTCGCTACCGGGCCGAGGAACGACATCACGAAGTCGTTCGCCGGGCTGTCGTAGAGATCGCGCGGCGTACCGACCTGCTCGATCCGGCCCTTGTTGAGCACGGCGATCCGGTCGGCGACGTCGAGCGCCTCCTCCTGGTCGTGCGTGACGAGCACGGTGGTGACGTGCACCTCGTCGTGCAGGCGACGCAACCAGGTCCGCAGGTCCTCCCGAACCTTCGCGTCGAGCGCGCCGAACGGCTCGTCGAGGAGCAGCACCTGCGGATCGACCGCGAGCGCCCGCGCCAACGCCATGCGCTGCCGCTGACCACCGGAGAGTTGTGCCGGGTAGCGATGCTGGAAGCCGTCGAGCCCGACGATCCCGAGGAGCTCGTTGACGCGCTTCTCGATCTCTGCCTTCGGCCGCTTGCGGATCTTGAGGCCGAACGCGACGTTGTCACGTACCGTCATGTGCTTGAACGCCGCATAGTGCTGGAACACGAATCCGATGTCGCGCTTCTGCGGCGGTACACCGGTGACGTCCTTGCCCGCGATGGTGATGGTGCCCGAGTCGGGGTGTTCGAGTCCGGCGATCGACCGCAGCAGCGTCGACTTGCCCGAGCCGGACGGTCCGAGCAGCGCCGTGAGGGACCCGGACGGGATCTCGAGCGAAAGGTTGTCGAGGGCCGCGAAGTCGCCGTAGTTCTTGTTCGCGCCGATCACCGAAATCATGCGTTGCTCCTCTTGCGGTCCAGCAGCGTCATCAGCAGCAGCGTCACCAGGGCGATACCCATCAGCAGCGTCGCCGCGCAGTACGCGCCGTAGGTGTTGTGGTCGTCGATGTAGCGCGAATGCACCAGCAGGGTGAGGGTCTGCGAGACGCCGGGGAACCCGGACGACACCATGATCACGGCCCCGAACTCGCCGAGCGAACGGGCCACGGTGAGCACGATGCCGTAGGTGAGGCCCCAGCGGATCGCGGGCAGGGTGATCCGCCAGAATGTCTGCCACTTCGACGCACCGAGGGTCGCGGCTGCCTGCTCCTGCTCGTCGCCGATCTCGTGCAGGACCGGTTCGACCTCGCGAACCACGAACGGCAACGTCACGAAGATCGTGGCGAGGACCATGCCGGGCAGCCCGAAGATCACCCGGAATCCGAGATTGTCGAGTCCGCCGAACCAACCGTTGACGCCCCACAGCAGAATCAGCGACACACCGACGACGACGGGCGAAACCGCGAAGGGCAGATCGACGACGGCCTGGACCAACCCGCGGCCGGGGAACCTGCCCCGCACCAACGCGAGTGCGGTGACGACACCGAAGACGACGTTGATGGGTACGACGATCGCGACGATGAGCAGCGACAGGTTCAGCGCCGAGATCGCCGCCGGGGTCGAGATCGCCTCGTAGAAAGCCACGATCCCGTTCTCGAAGGTGCGCCACAGGATCACCCCGATCGGCACTAGGAGCAGGAGCACCAGGTAGCCGAGGGCGATCACGCGCATGCCGAGCCGAGCCGGCGTCGAGACGTTCACGCGGACTGCTCCTCACGTCGCTGGGTGCGGCTCGCGAGCAGTCGCAGCACCAACAGCGTGACGAAGGCGATCGCCAGCAACGCCACCGACACCGCGGCGGCGTTGACGGGTCGGTCGATCTCGATCTGCTGCTGAATGTACTGCGAGGTCACCTGCGTCTCGCGCGGGATGTTGCCGCCGATGAGTACGACCGAGCCGTACTCACCGATGGCCCGGGCGAAGGCCAGGCCCGCACCACCGATGATGGCGGGCGCCAGGGTGGGGAGCACGACCTTGCGGAAGATGGTCCAGTTGTCGGCCCCCAGAGATGCCGCCGCCTGCTCGACGTCCTTGTCGAGTTCGATCAGCACGGGCTGCACCGAGCGCACCACGAACGGCAGGGTCACGAAGGCCAGCGCGACCACCAAGCCCGGCTGGGTCGCGTTGAGCTGCACGTCGATCGGACTGTTGGGCCCGTACAGCGAGAGAAGGACGATGCTCGCGACGATCGTCGGCAGCGCGAACGGCAGGTCGATGAGCGCGTTGACCACTCGCTTGCCGGGAAACTCGTCGCGAACGAGGACCCATGCGATGAGGGTGCCCATCACGACGTTGATGAGCGCCACCACCACGGACACCCCCACGGTCACGCGCAGCGACGCGAGTGCCGTCGGGCTGGTGACGGCGTCCCAGAATCCGCTGATGCCGCCCTCGAACGAGGTGACGGTCAACGCAGCGAGAGGCAGCAACACGATGACACTGAGCCAGAGCATCGTGATGCCGATGCCGAGGGGTCCGACCGTTCCGGTGACGGTGAACCACCGCCGACGACGACGGGGAGCAGGTGACTTCACCGGGGCGGAAACGCCGGTCTCTTGGTTGTCCGGGGTGGACGGCATCTCGGACACCGATCCCCCCGTCGTCGCGGTAGTGGTCATCGTGAGACTACTGGCTCGCTGCGTCGTAGATCACGGCGATCGACCCGGTGTCCTTGGCGAACAGCGAGGCGTCGACGGCCTTCCAACCGCCGAGGTCTGCGATGGTCCACAACTTGGCCGGGGCCGGGAACTCGTCCGCGAACTCCGCGGCGACGGCGGGGTCGACCGGCCGGAAGCCGGCCTCGGCCCACAGCGTCTGCCCCTCGGTGGTGTAGAGGTAGTCGTTGAACGCGGTGGCCTGCTCGAGCACCTTGCTGTTCTGGAGGACCGCGACGGGGTTCTCGATCTTGAAAGTGACCGGCGGGGTCACGTGTTCGACCGGATCACCGTTGCGCTCGGCGAAGATCGCTTCGTTCTCGTAGCTGAGCAGCACGTCGCCGGTGCCCTGCAGGAAGGTCTCGGTGGCCTCACGACCGGACTTCGGCTGCACCTTCACGTGATCGGTGACAAGCGCATTGACGTAGTCGAGTCCGGCCTGGGGGTTCGCGCCGCCCTCGCTCTTCGCGGCGTACGGCGCGAGGAGGTTCCACTTCGCCGAGCCGGAGCTGAACGGGTTGGGGGTGACGACCTCGATGCCGGGCGCGAGAAGGTCGTCCCAGTCGCGGATGTTCTTCGGGTTGCCCTCACGGACGACGATGGTGACAACGGAGCCGAACGGAACTCCGTTGTAGGCGTTCTTGTTCCAGTCCTCGCTGACGAGGCCGGCGTCGACCAGTCGGGTGATGTCGGGTTCGACGGAGAAGTTCACCACGTCGGCCTGCGCGCCGTCCTTGACCTTGCGCGACTGGTCTCCCGAGGCGCCGTAGGACTGCTGGAACTGCACGTTCGCGCCCTCGTCGGTGGCCTGGAACGCGGGAATCAGCTTGTCGAAGCCCGGCTTCGGTACCGCGTAGGCGAAGAGGCTGACGGTGCCGCCACTGCCGTCCGCCGCGCCGGTCGCGCCGGTCGCGTCGGCGCCGACCACGTCGCTCGATCCGCCACTGCACGCGGTCAGCGCAACCGCTCCGACGGTGGCGACGGCGGCCAGGAGGAGGCCGGAACGGGAAATGCGGGCACGAACACTCATCGAGATATGCCTTTCGAGGATTCGCCGGAATGCGGCGAAAATTCGGGTGGTCGTCGAGACCGCCGTGACCGCCGCGGCCGATGGGCAGCGGATCACGGTCATCAGAATGGGAGGGTGCCCGCTGCGTGGGGCGAACCGTCCGGGCGCGACGGCGCCGGCTCAGTCGATCAACGACAGTCGATGTCGGCGACTGCGAGCATGCCGACAGCGATCAACGCCAATTCATGGCGGACCTGGTGCGCGGCAGTGACAGACACGCGGGCGAATCTAGCAGAGCGACCGGACCCGAATCCAGCCGGCGGACCACCCTGCGGGATCACCGGGTGAAGAGCCACCCGATGAGAACAAGGATCAGCAGCGCGATCAGCATGAGGGTGACGCGAGAACGAGGCATCAGCGGTCACCGACCGTGACGTCGGCGGACACAGCGACGCGGTCCCGTCCGAGCAGCGCGAGGACCCGGGCGAGCGCCACGTCGAAGAGGCTTGCGCACCCGTACGCGAGGGGCAGTGCGACGACCATGACCAGCAGCAACTGCGGCACGTAGGGCAGCCCACTGAGCCACAGTTCCAGTCCGTCCCACCACTCGGCAATCGCATTCACGCACCCAACCCTACGCGGCGCCTCCAGCGGTGGACGACGACGCCCGGCGGGCACAGAATGTGCAGATGACGGCCACCGATCACGAGGCGGCCGGACCTGGTCCGGCCGCGTACGACGACCTGCCTGCCAACCTGCCCGCGCTGATCGAACGCCACCATTCGCGCCGCAGCCCGTTCCCCCCGATCGACGACTTCGCCTTCCTGTCCGATTGCGAGACGACGTGCCTCATCGCTCGCAACGGCTCCGTCGAATGGATGTGCATTCCGCGCCCCGACTCCCCCAGTGTCTTCGGCGCGATCCTCGATCGCAGCGCCGGACACTTCCGGATCGGCCCGTACGGCCAGAACGTCCCCGCCGCCCGCCGCTACCTCCCCGGCGGGCTGATCGTCGAAACCACGTGGCAGACGGAGACCGGTTGGCTCATCGTTCGCGACGCCCTCGTGATGGGACCGTGGCACAACAACGACGAGCGCTCTCGGAGCCACCGGCGCACACCGACCGACTGGGACGCCGAGCACATCCTGCTGCGCACGGTGAAGTGCGTCAGCGGCGTCGTCGAACTGGAGGTGAGCTGCGAGCCGTCGTTCGACTACCACCGCGTACCCGCGAAGTGGGAGTACACCGGCAAGGTGTACGAGGAGGCCACCGCGACGTGCACCGGCAGTGCCCTGGGCGAGCATCCGACGCTGCGCCTGACCACCAACCTCAAACTCGGACTCGAAGGTCGCGAGGCGCGGGCACGGACCCGGATGAAGGAGGGCGACAACGTCTTCGTCGCCCTGTCGTGGTCGGACCTCCCGGCACCACAGACCTTCGAGGACGCCGCGGCGAAGATGTGGACGACGGCGGAGTGCTGGCGCCAGTGGATCACCATCGGCACCTTCCCCGACCACCCGTGGCGCGGCTACCTGCAGCGCAGCGCCCTGGCGCTGAAGGGCCTGACGTATGCACCCACCGGCGCACTGCTCGCCGCGTCCACGACATCGCTTCCGGAAACCCCTGGCGGAGAACGTAACTGGGACTACCGCTACGCCTGGGTGCGCGATTCCACCTTCGCGCTGTGGGGCCTGTACACCCTTGGCCTCGACCGTGAGGCCAACGACTTCTTCTCGTTCATCTCCGACGTCTCGCAGTCCGAGAACGGCGACCCGCACCCACTGCAGGTGATGTACGGCATCGGCGGCGAGAAGACGCTCGAGGAATCCGAACTCGACCACCTGTCCGGGTACGACGGCGCGAAGCCGGTCCGGATCGGCAACGGCGCCTTCAACCAGAAGCAGCACGACATCTGGGGCACCATGCTCGACTCCGTCTACCTCCACGTGCGCTCCCGTGACCAGGTCCCGGATGCTCTGTGGCCACTGCTCAAGCGGCAGGTGGAGGAAGCCATCGAGCACTGGCGTCAACCCGATCGCGGGATCTGGGAGGTGCGAGGCGAACCACAGCACTTCACGTCGTCGAAGGTGATGTGTTGGGTGGCCCTAGATCGCGGAGTCAAACTCGCCCTCCTCCACGGCGAGGAGGGGTACGCCGAGCGGTGGTCGGTGATCGCAGAGGAGATCAAGGCCGACATCCTCGAGCACGGCGTCGACGAGCGCGGCGTCTTCACCCAGCGCTACGGTCACCCCTCCCTCGACGCGTCCCTGCTTCTCGTTCCGTTGCTCCGATTCCTCCCTGCACACGATCACCGGGTCCGCGCAACCGTCCTCACGATCGCCGACGAGCTGACCGAGGATGGTCTCGTGCTGCGCTATCGCGTGGAGACCACCGACGACGGACTGTCCGGCGAGGAGGGCGCGTTCACGATCTGTTCGTTCTGGCTGGTGTCGGCACTGGTCGAGATCGGCGAGCTGTCACGGGCCAAGCACCTGTGCTCGCGACTGCTCGGCTACGCGAGCCCGCTGAAGTTGTACGCGGAGGAGATCGACACCCGCTCGGGCAGGCATCTCGGCAACTTCCCGCAGGCGTTCACCCACCTGGCACTGATCAACGCGGTCGTGCACGTCATCCGAGCAGAGGAGGCGGCTGCGACCGGCACATTCCAGCCGGCACACTCCCCCACCTGATCGGCCCGCACCCGTCCCGGCACCCGATTGAATGTGGCGTCAGGTCACTTCACGTAACCGAACGCCACATTCGATCGAGCACGGTGTCGCGCTTCGATCAGCCCCAGCGCGACAGCAGCCGCTCGGCATCGGCAGCGATCTGCCTGACGATCTCGCCCGCAGGCCGCTCGCCGTGCACCAGACCAACCGCCTCCCCCGCGTACACGACACCGCGACGCGGGTCGGCGGGATCGTAGGTCTGCTCCAACTGCGAGTCCGGCGCGTCGACGTCGTGGAAGTCGCGGGTGAAGTCATTGACGATCGCGCGACCGCCCCACCGCGACGGCCACGGCTGGTTGCGAGCGCGGTCGAACACTGCGGTGTACACGGTGTCGGCGCTGCCGGCGTCGACGACCGCGGTCCGCGCGTAGGCGGGGCCGACAGTCTCGGGGCTGGCGAGCAGCGCGGTCCCGATCAGCGCGCCCTGCGCACCCGCCGCGAGCACGGCCGCGAGACCGCGACCGGTTCCGATTCCCCCCGCCGCGAGCACGGGAAGATCGGTGGCGTCCAGCAGCTCCTGCAGCAGCGGCAGCGTCCCGATGCGACCGGTGTGTCCACCTGCCTCACCGCCCTGCGCGATGATCACGTCGACCCCCGCTCGCTCCGCGATCCGCATGTCGTCGAGGGTGTTCACCTGCGACGCGACGGGAATCCCGGCAGCGTGTGCGCGGGGCACGTACGGTGCCGGATCGCCGAACGAGAGGGAGAGCAGCGTCGGCTTCTCGGCGATCGCGGCATCGAGGAGGCTGTCGTCGGTGTCGAGGGACCACGTCATCAACCCGATGCCGATGCGGCCGCCGCGTTCGCGGGCAACCGCTGCTTCGGACGCGACCCAGTCCGGCGAGTTGTATCGGGCGGCGCCCAGCATGCCGAGGCCACCCGCCTTCGACACCTCTCCTGCGAGTTCGCCGCCGGCACGTCCGCCCATCGGAGCGCCGAGGATCGGCACCTCGAGTCCCAACGTCTCCGTCAACCAGGTCTCGAGCACACCGCGTCCTTTCCTGCGGCGCCGCCCCCGTGAGTGCTTCCGGTCCTGGTGCGGGCCGGAAGCACCAACGGGCGCGGAGCGCCTACTTCTTGGGCTTGTCCGCCACCGACTCGTTCGACAGCGCCGCGACGAAGGCCTCCTGCGGGACCTCGACCCGGCCGATGGTCTTCATCCGCTTCTTGCCTTCCTTCTGCTTCTCGAGCAGCTTGCGCTTACGGCTGATGTCGCCGCCGTAGCACTTGGCGAGGACGTCCTTGCGGATCGCGCGGATGTTCTCGCGGGCAATGATCTTCGAGCCGATCGCCGCCTGGATCGGCACCTCGAACTGCTGGCGCGGGATGAGCTCACGCAACTTGGTGGTCATCTTGTTGCCGTAGGCGAACGCGGCGTCCTTGTGCACGATGGCACTGAACGCGTCGACGGCCTCGCCCTGCAGCAGGATGTCCACCTTCACCAGCGCCGCGTTCTGTTCGCCCGCCTCCTCGTAGTCGAGGCTGGCGTAGCCCTTCGTCCGCGACTTGAGGGCGTCGAAGAAGTCGAACATGATCTCGCCCATCGGCAGCGTGTAGCGGAGTTCGACGCGGGTCTCCGACAGGTAGTCCATGCCGCCGAGTTCGCCGCGGCGGGACTGGCAGAGCTCCATGATCGCGCCGGTGTACTCGCTCGGCGCGATGACGGTGCACTTGGCCATCGGCTCGTACACCTCGCGCACCTTGCCCTCGGGCCAGTACGACGGGTTGGTCACCTCGTGCTCGGAGCCGTCCTCCATGATCACGCGGTAGACGACGTTCGGCGCGGTGGAGATGAGGTCGAGGCCGAACTCACGCTCGAGGCGGTCGCGAGTGATCTCCATGTGCAGCAGGCCGAGGAAGCCGCAGCGGAAGCCGAAGCCCAGCGCCACCGAGGTTTCCGGCTCGTATGCCAGCGCGGCGTCGTTGAGGCGCAGCTTGTCGAGCGCGTCGCGGAGCACCGGGTAGTCGGAGCCGTCCATCGGGTACAGGCCGGAGTAGACCATCGGCTTCGGGTCGCGGTAGCCGGTCAGCGGCTCTTCCGCACCGTTGCGGAAGGTGGTCACGGTGTCGCCGACCCGGGACTGGCGGACGTCCTTCACACCGGTGATGAGGTAGCCGACCTCGCCGACGCCGAGGCCGACGGTGGCCTTGGGTTCGGGCGAGATGATGCCCACCTCGAGCAGTTCGTGGGTGGTGCCGGTCGACATCATGGTGATCTTCTCGCGGGGACGGATCCTGCCGTCCACCACTCGCACGTAGGTGACGACGCCGCGGTAGGCGTCGTAGACCGAGTCGAAGATCATCGCGCGCGCCGGGCCGTCCGCGTCGCCGACGGGGGCAGGCACCTGCTTGACGACCTCGTCGAGCAGTTCCTTGACGCCGACACCGGTCTTGCCGGACACCCGCAGCACGTCCTCCGGCTCGCAGCCGACGATGTGCGCGATCTCCGCGGCGTACCGGTCGGGGTCGGCGGCGGGCAGGTCGATCTTGTTGAGCACCGGGATGATGGTGAGGTCCTTCTCCATCGCCAGGTACAGGTTCGCCAGGGTCTGCGCCTCGATGCCCTGCGCGGCGTCCACCAGCAGCACGGCACCCTCGCAGGCCTCGAGCGCGCGGGACACCTCGTAGGTGAAGTCGACGTGACCGGGGGTGTCGATCAGGTGCAGGACGATCTCTTCCTTGGTGCCGTCCTCGTGCTCGACGACCCACGGCAGCCGCACGTTCTGGGCCTTGATGGTGATGCCGCGTTCGCGCTCGATGTCCATCCGGTCGAGGTACTGCGCGCGCATCGCCCGCTCCTCGACGACACCGGTCAGCTGCAACATCCGGTCGGCCAGCGTCGACTTGCCGTGGTCGATGTGGGCGATGATGCAGAAGTTCCGGATCCGGGCCGGATCCGTGAACGTCGTGTCCGCGAAGGTGCTGATGGTGTGCTCCTGAAGTCGGCGGCGGCTCGAGTCGGGCCGCAGTCACTACCGAGAAGAATATGCCAGGCACCGCCCACCGAAGGTTCGGCCCCGCTCAGGGCAGGTTCGGCCCCGAGATGCACGGGACGACTGACTAGGTTGGACGCATGGCTTCGAGGTGGACACAGTTCGGCAGGCAACTCGGCGAAATCGCGTTGCGGGAGGGCCCGAGAATTCTCAAGGGGTTGCAGCAGTCGGGTGTGCTGCCCGGCAAGAAACCGGCGGCAGGCACGGAGCCGGGCGTGCCCGGGCCGAAGCCCCGCGACCGCGGCAGGCCGGTGTCGTCGACGGCGGTCCCGACCGCGCACCGCGCCCGCACCGTCGAGTACGCACCCGACCTGGACGGCCGAGCCGACCCCGGGGAGATCGTGTGGACGTGGGTGACGTACGAGGAGGACGCGGGGCAGGGCAAGGATCGTCCTGTGCTGGTGGTCGGACGTGACGGCGCGACACTGCTCGGCCTGATGCTGTCGTCGAACTCGGAGCGCGAGGGCAGCCGGAACTGGCTGGGTATCGGTGCGGGTTCGTGGGACGGCGGGAACCGGCCGAGCTGGGTGCGACTGGACCGGGTGCTCGATGTGCCGGAGTCCGGTATCCGCAGGGAGGGCGCGATCCTCGACCGCGCCCGGTTCGATCAGGTCGCTACGCGCCTCCGCAGCGACTACAGCTGGTCCTGACGCAAACGATCGGGCGCCGGCCTCCATGGCCGACGCCCGATCCCGGTCTCCGAAACGTCAGTCGTGCAGTCGGTCGTATCGTCCGAACAGCGCGCGGTATGCCAACGCGCCGAGCGCGCCACCGATCAGCGGGAACAGTATGAACGCCCACAGCTGCGCGGGCGCCCCGTCCTGGTACCACGCGACCGCGAAACTGCGCGCCGGGTTGACCGAGGTGTTGTCGACGGGGATCGACATGATGTGAATTGCGGCGAGAGTGAACCCGATCGCGATGCCTGCGAGCGGGACGTCCGAGATCTGGTCGGTGGCAGCCAGCACCACGAACACGAGCAGTGCGGTGAGCAGGACCTCGATGACGATCATGGCGCCGATGCCGTAGCCGTTCTGCAGCACACCGCCGAGGGGACCCTCGATCGCGGACGGGCTGTGGGCACCCCAACCGTTCGCGCCGAGTCCGGACGCCTCGCGATCGTAGGCGGGCAGGCTTTGCGCCACGGCGAAGAGAGCCAAGCCGGCTGCCAGACCACCGATCAGCTGCGCCACCACGTAGATTCCGGCCGTCATGGCGCTGACCCGGCCGATGAGGAACTGCCCCAGTGTCACCGCGGGGTTCACATGGCAGCCGGACACCGGTCCGATCGAGTAGACCAGGAAGAGCAGGGTCAGACCGAACGCGAGTGCGACACCGAGGTTTCCGACCTTGTCGCCCGCAACCACCGCAGTGCCGACGGCGACGAACACCAGAATGAACGTTCCGACCGCTTCGGCGACGTACTTCTTGATGTCCGAGATCGGTTCCTTCTCGACGAATTCCTGTGCTGTTGGGGACATCTGACACCTTTGCTCGAGGTTCGATCACGAAGTGAAGAATGTCTGGAGCCGGACGCTACGCGAGCCGAATCATCTCCACAACGACATCGAGGTGTGTCGATCCCCCTCCCGAATAGATCCCTTTCAGTGGGGGAACGTCCGCGTAGTCTCGTCCTACCGCGACCGACACGTGCTGTTCATTCACCGGAACACCGTTGGTCGGGTCATAGCCCCACCACGATCCGGTCCAGGTCTGCACCCACGCATGCGACTCTGCGCTGACGGCCACGCCCAGTGCCGCATTTCGCTTCGGGTGCAGGTAGCCGGACACGTAGCGCGCGGGAACACCCATGGCGCGCACCAGGACGAGTGTCAAGTGCGCATAGTCCTGGCAGACACCCCTGCGCTCCTCCCAGGCTTCGAGCGCGGAGGTGTGCACGCCGGTCGCTCCAGGCACGTACGACATGTGTTCGCGCACCCATCGCGCGGCCTCGACGACTGCGTTCGCGGGCGAGTGCTCACGTCGCAGCCTCTGCGCGACATCATCGAACCGGTCGGTCGTCGGGACATATCCGGTGCCACCGAGGAACTCCCCGTACTGGTCGCGAATGTGGCCATTGTCCAACTGATCCCAGCCCACGGTGTCCACCGGGATCGTGACTGCCTCGGTCTCGACCACCGACGATCCGGTGACGGCGAGCGACCTGTGGGGCGCATGAAGGTCGAAGGCGGTGACAGCAGTGCCCCAGTAGTCGGTGTACCGGTACGCCCGCGTCGCCGGAATCGTCTCGACCCGACTGTGAATGACGTTCTGTCGTGAGTCGCTGCGCGGCGTCAACCGCGCCTCGTTGAACGACGACGTCACCGGCGCATCGTAGGCGAACCCCGTGGTGTGCACCACCCGCAGACGCCAAGTCATCGCTCCACCTCCGCTTCCGGCGACACCCCGGCCCCGGCATCGGTCCACGCCACCCACGGGGCGGAGTGAAAGTACTGTTGCGCAATCGCTTCCTGGAGGTCGCGGCACGTCGTCTGCAACGCGAGGAGTCGCTGCTGCAGGTCCTCCATCACCACCACCGGGGGCAGGAACTCGAGTTCGCTTCGCGCCCGGCCGACGATGCGCTGCGCCTCGGCGCGGGTACCGACGCGACTGCTCGGGTTGATGTCCAACTGGTCGAGACACTGTTCCGCCTGCCCGATCGCGTGGAACACCGACCGGGGGAACAGGCGGTCGAGAAGGATGAACTCGACGACCCGGTGGGCGTCGAGTGCACCGCGATACGTGCGCAGGTAGGTGTCCTGCGCGCCGGCGGAACGCAGCACGGTCACCCATGCGGGTGAGCTGTTGCGGTCGCCCGCACGCGAGAGCAGCAGCCGGACGAGCATGTCCACACGTTCGACGGAGCGGCCGAGGAGCAGGAACCGGTATCCGTCGTCGCGACTGAGGGTGGAGTCGGCGAGGCCGGCGAACATCGCGGCCCTGGTCTCGACGTAGCTGAAGAACTCGTGCGGACCGAGACGGCGCGCGGCCCGCTCCCGTTCGGCCAGACCGTTGTAGGTGGTGTTGAGGCACTCCCACATCTCGGTGGACGTGACTTCCCTTGCACCCCTGGCATTCTCACGGGCCCGCGACAGGGAGTCGACGATCGATCCACCGCGGCTTCGGCTGAACGCCACGGCATCGGTCAGCGACCAGACGTCCAACGGACCCTCCGGCGGATTGATGCCGAGCACCCGCAGCAGCAGCCGGGACGACCGGTCCGGGTCGACCGTCGAGTCCTCGAACAGTTGATGGACCGCGACGTCGAGGATGCGGGCGGTCTCGTCGGCCCGCTCGACGTAGCGGCCGATCCAGAACAGCGACTCCGCGTTACGCGCGAGCATCGGCGTCCCCCTCCTGCGGCCCGTCGACGACGGGTTGCCGTCGACCGTTCTGCTGCTGTTGTTGTTGCTGCTGTCCGGCGGAGAGTTCGGGACCGAGTTCGCTGTGCCCGGGGCGGACCGGCTCGCCGACGAGTTCCCCGCCGCCCAGTTCCCGTTCGGCGTCGGGGACGCGGCTGGCGAGGACCCACGTGTCCTTGCTGCCACCGCCCTGACTGGAGTTGACGACGAGCGACCCCTCGGGGAGTGCGACGCGCGTCAGTCCACCGGGCAGCACCCAGACGCTGTCGCCGTCGTTGACCGCGAAGGGACGGAGGTCGACGTGACGTGGGGAGAGGACGTCGCCGATCTTGGTGGGGACGGTCGACAGCTGCACGACCGGCTGCGCGATCCAGCCTCGAGGATCGGCGCGGATCTTCTCGCCGATCTCGGTGAGTTCCTTGGGTGAGGCGTCCGGGCCGAACACGATTCCGTACCCGCCCGAACCCTCCACCGGCTTGATCACCAGCTCGTCGAGCCTGTCGAGGACCTGCTCGCATTCGTCGGGCAGCCAGCAACGGAAGGTGTCGACGTTCTCGAGCAACGGCTTCTCGCCCAGGTAGTACTCGATGATCGCGGGGACGTAGGTGTAGACGAGCTTGTCGTCGCCCACCCCGTTTCCCACGGCACTGGAGATGACCACGTTGCCGGCACGGGCCGCGTTGAGCAGCCCGGCGACGCCGAGCACCGAGTCTGGCCGGAAGTGCATCGGGTCGAGGAAGTCGTCGTCGATGCGTCGGTAGACGACGTCGACCTGCCGCTCCCCCTCCGTCGTGCGCATGTAGACGACGTTGTCTCGGCAGAACAGGTCCCTGCCCTCGACGAGTTCGACGCCCATCTGCCGGGCCAGCAGGGAGTGCTCGAAGTAGGCGGAGTTCGCGATGCCGGGGGTGAGTACGACGACGGTCGGGTCCGCGGTGTTCACCGCGGCCGACGACCTCAGCGCCCGCAACAGGTGTGCCGAGTAGTCGCCGACCGCCCGCACCCGATGCGAGGAGAAGAGGTCGGGAAAGACTCGCGCCATGGTGCGCCGGTTCTCCATCACGTAGGAGACACCCGACGGGGAGCGGAGGTTGTCCTCGAGCACCCGGAAGGTGCCGTTGGCGTCCCGAATGACATCGATCCCGGCGACGTGGATCCGGACCCCGTTCGGCGGCACGATGCCCATCGCTTCCCTGTGGAAGTGGTCGCAGGACGTCACCAGCCGCTTCGGGACCACCCGATCGCGGAGGATCTCCTGGTCGCCGTACACGTCGGCGAGGAACATCTCGAGTGCGCGGACACGTTGGGCGATGCCGAGCTCGAGTCCGGTCCACTCCTGCTCTCCGATCACCCTCGGTACGAGGTCGAGCGGGAACGGTCGCTCCTGCCCGGAGAGCGAGAACGTCACGCCCTGGTCGACGAATGCGCGGGCCAACGCCTCCGCGCGGGCGGCCAGGTCGTTGGCGTTGGCAGGCGCGAGCGCCGCGAAGATCCCCTCGTACGGTTCTCGAACGGTGCCGTCGGCGGCGAACATTTCGTCGTGCGCGAGGGCGTAGCGACCGATGTCGGTGTACCCGTCGAAGACCTCGCCCTCGGACTGACCGGGCGCGGTTCGTGTGGCGGCTCGAGCGTTCATCGGCTCATGGTCCGACACCCGTGTCACCGCGGCATCACGTACGGTAAAGGGGAGATGAGCGCGGCGAAACAACTGTGTTTCTCCGTTTCCGATGCGTGATCGCACACGCCGGTTTGGGACGGCACCTCGGCCACTGGTACAGTGGCCTGTCGGTGCCTAAGTGCACCCAAAGCTTTCTCAACCAGAAACCAGCGAAGACGACAGGATTTTACGCGTGGCCAACATCAAGTCCCAGGTGAAGCGGATCCAGACCAACGAGCGTCAGCGACTGCGCAACCAGTCGGTGAAGTCCTCGCTGCGCACCGCCATCCGCTCCTTCCGCGAGGCAGCTGCCGCGGGCGACAAGGACAAGGCCAGCGAGCTCCTCGTCTCCGCCAGCCGCAAGCTCGACAAGGCAGCCAGCAAGGGCGTCATCCACGCCAACCAGGCCGCCAACAAGAAGTCGGCGCTCGCCCTCGCCGCCAACAAGCTCTGACGCACCCCGTGTGACGGCTCGCCGTCACTCGGCTGGCGGCCCTGCCGCCCGACTCACGTCATCGCTGGAGACCGCCCAGGTCATTCGACCGGGCGGTCTTTCGCGTTCCCGTGAACGGTGGCGCCCCGGGGACACGTGCTCACGACCGCAGTTCGGCCACACGTCCCACGGCATATTCGACCGCGTAGTCCGCGTCCGCGGCCCCGCCCTTCACGTCCGCGTTGAGTTGCGCGACCACACGCAGCGCCACGCCCAGGGTCTCGGGACTCCATCCCCGGGCCTGCGCCTGCGCCTTCTTCACCTTCCACGGCGCCATGCCGAGCCCCGACGCCATCTTGAACGGGTCGCCGCGTCCTGCGGAGTCCACGCGCGCGATGGTGTGCACGGCATCAGCCAGCGCATCGGCGAGGAGGACGTGCGGGACACCGCGGAGCATCGCCCATCGCAGTGCCTCGAGCGCTCCGGGCCGGTTTCCCGCCACAGCAAGCTCCGCGACGTCGAATCCGGACACCTCCGCCTTGCCCGAGTAGTACCGGTGCACCGCGGCCGCGTCGATACGTCCGCCCGTGTCCGCGACCAGCTGCGAACACGCCGCGGCCAGTTCGCGAAGATCGGAGCCGACCGCGTCGAGGATCGTCTCGATTACCTCCGGTGACACCCGGGCGCCGGCCGCCCGGAACTCACCGCGGACGAAGTCGACGCGTTCGGACGCCTTGAGCTTGGCGCACTCGTGCACCTGCGCCCCCGACTTCTGCAGTACGCCGACCATCGCCTTCGCACGGCCTCCGCCGGAATGCAGGACGACGAGGGTGAATCCGTCCGGCGGGGCCGCGGCCGCGTCCTGAACGAGTGCGACGGCGTCCTTGCCCGCCTCGGCCGCGGCTTCGAGGACGATCACCTTGTCCTCGGCGAACAGCGACGGGCTGAGCAGTTCGGCCAGTTCGGCCGGGGTGGCGTCACCGGTGCGCAGCCTCTCCACCGGCACATCCGTCGGGTTGTCGGATGCTCCCCTGACCATCGCGACGATGGACGCGACTGCCCGCTCGACGAGGAATTCCTCGTCGCCGAGGACGAGATGCAACTGCTCGGTCTGACTCACCGCACGATCGTCCCACGCCGGTACGTCACGGCCACACCGCCACCGCCGGCGCGGCTCACCGCGATGTCGCCGCCGAGGTCGGTCCGTGCAACCGTCGCACCCGTCTCCCGCACTGCGCGGAGGATGTCGGGGTTGGGATGTCCGAAGGTATTGCCCGCACCGACCGACACGACGACCACCCTCGCCCCGACCGCGCGGAGGAACTCCGGCGCGGTCGTCCGCGAACCGTGATGCGGCAGTTTCAGAATGTCCGCGGTGAGCGGGACCCCGTCGCGGATGAGGTCACGCTGCCCTGCTGCCTCGACGTCGCCGGTCAGCAGGATGCGTCCCGCAACCGTGTCGACCGTCAGTACCAACGACTGATCGTTGGCCGCGTCGTCGGCGTCCTCGGGGTCGCTAGGGGCAGGAAGCGTCGGACCGAGGACCCGCAACGTCAGCGTGCCGACCGTCAGCGCCTGCCCCGCGTGGACAGAGGTGAGCGGCACTCCCGCGCCGGATGCCAGCGTCCGCACCTGTTCGTACGCCTGCGTCGGCAGCCGCATCGGCCCGGTCACGATCTGCTCGACCGTTCGCCCGTGCAGGACGCCCGGCAGTCCGTCGACATGATCGGCGTGCAGATGAGTCAGCACGACGGCCGTGACCGACCGCACCCCCAGCCGGTCCAGGCAGCCGTCCACCGGCCGCGATGCTGGACCGGCGTCGACGACCACCGCCGACCCGTCGCCCGCGTCGAGCACAAGTGCGTCACCCTGGCCGACATCGCACGCCACCAGAACCCAGCCCGCGACCGGCCAGCCCGGCATCAGCATCCGGAGCGGTATCCAGGCGACGGCCAACCCGATCACGACGGCGATCGCCACGATCCGGAGCCGACGCACCGCGACCGCCGTGATTGCCGCTGCGGCCGTCACGGCGAGGATCGCGAACCCGAATGCCCCCGACGGTACGACCACCGACGCTCCCGGGACCTCCGCGGCTTCACGCGCCACTCTCAGCAACCACCACAGCGGCGGGCCGGTCGCGAGTGCGACGACCTCGCCGAGCGGGACCCAGGCCGTCGCGCCCGCCGCGGCCACGGCCCCGATCACCGTGACGGGCGCGATCACGGGGGCGACAAGGAGATTCGCGGCGACGGCAACCATGCTGACCGTCCCCGACATCGCCGCCACGATCGGCACGGTGACGACGTGGGCGGCGACGGCAACCGAGACCGCTTCGGCCACGGCGCGGGGCCAGCCGCGACGTTGCCACCGCCGTGCCCAGCGCGGCGCGATCAGGACCAGCGCCGCGGTCGCCGCAACGGACAGCGCAAAACCGTAGCTGACGGCCAGTTCCGGAAACCACGCGAGCAGTGCGACGACCGCGGCCGCCAGTGCGGGCACGGCCTGACGGCGGCGGCCGACCACCATCGCCAGCAGCACCACCGCACCCATCGCGGCGGCCCGCAGCACGCTCGCGGACGGCCTGGCCACGACGACGAAGCCGACGAGCGCGACACCGGCGATCGCCGCCGTGGTGCGAGGGCCGAGCGCGGCCGCCCGGGTGAGGAGCAGGATCGCGCCCAACAGGATCGAGATGTTGGCGCCGGACACCGCCGTCAGATGGCTGAGACCGGCCGCGGTGAAGTCGTCGTCCACGGGTTCCGGCAGATCAGACGTGTCGCCGACCACCAGACCGGGCAGCAGTCCGGCGGCGTCGGTCGGCAGGGCGCGAGATGCCGCCTCGGCAAAGCGCTGCCGTACGTGCCCTGCCGCGCGTTGATGCCAGGGCGGATCACCGACCTCGGTCGGCGGCCCGGTCGCCTGGACCACCGCGACGGTGAGATCCGCACGGTCCGATTCGCCGACCCGACCGCGCAACTGCACTCGCTGCCCCGGCAGCAGATCCTGCCAGCCGTCGATGGGGGCGAAGACGAGCACCGCTCCCCCGACGTCGAGTGCGCCACGCGCGGTGTCCATCGAGCGGAGCGAGACGCGGACCAGTACGGAGCCACCGGCTGGCCCGCGGACGGGACGCGGATCGTCGACGACGACCGCGGTCAGGGTGACGTGGCCGCCGCGCTCCGCGACCGCGGCGAGGGGATGACTCCGAACCGCATGCACCCGCAGCGCGGTGGCGCCGGCGAAGCCCGCCCCCACGAGTAGTGCCGCGATCACCGCACCCGCGACTGCCGCCGAGTGCCTCCGCAGCCCTGCCGCCGCCACCGCTCCCGCCAGGGCGACCGCGGCGAACCACACCGCTGCGCGCCACCCGAGTCCGATCCCGACAGCGGTTGCCGCCCAGGACATTCCAGCCGACGGAAGCAGGCGAAGGTCGAGGACCCGCGGCGGCGTCACCGCACCGTCACGAGGTCGCGCAGCTTCTCGAGTCGCGCGGGACCGATCCCGTCGACCTCACCGAGCTGCTCGACGTCGGTGAAGCTGCCGTTCGCGGTGCGCCACGAGATGATCGCGGTCGCGGTGACCGGTCCGACTCCGGGCAGGGCGTCCAGCTGCTGCTCGGTTGCGGTGTTGAGGTCGACCGGCCCACCGGCGGTGGCGTTCCCCGTCCCGCCGCCGGCGCTCCCACCGACGGCACCCGCGCCGACGGTGGCACTTCCCGCGACGGGCACCGACCCTGGAGCGGGTGCCAGGCCGACGAGCACCTGGTCGCCGTCGGCGAGCCGCTGCGCGAGGTTGAGTCCCAGCAGGTCCGCACCCTCCCGTGCACCGCCTGCGGCGGCGAGGGCGTCGGCGACCCGCGATCCGTCCGGCAGGTGAACGAGGCCGCTCGTATGGACGAGCCCGACCACGCTGACGACGATGTCGGAGGCGGGCGGTGGTGGCGCGGGCGTGCCCGGCATGACGGGAGGTGCGGGCGACTCGTCCACGACGTCGACCGCGGGCAGCGGCGGCGCCAACTCCGTGGTGGGCCGGTCCCGCCACACCGCGACTCCGCCGATTCCTGCGGCGACGAGTGCGACGAGCACCAGCGCGATCACGCCGCGACGCCCCGGTGCGAACCGAACCCGCGGACCGGACGCGGCGGTATCGGACTCGAGCCAGCCCGGCGCACCCACCCCGTCGTCGTGATCGGACTCGCCGGTCGCGTCGTCGACGTTGACGGCTCCGGTGACGGCGTCCAGTCTGCGCCTGATCTGCTCGCGTACCTCGGTGCTGCCCATGACACGACGGTAGGACGGGCGCCGCACCGGACCTCGGGGCCGACCAGCCGAAACAGCGTGGCCTGTGGATGAATTGGCGCCCTGTGTACTACTCGGGCGCGTCGGCCCCGCCGGGCACCACGAGCACCCCGACTGCGCCGGGCCCGAGATGACTCGCGACGACCGGGCCGAGTTCGGCTACAACGAACTCGCCTGCGCCGGGGAGTCGTTCGCGGAGCGCCGCCGCGACCTGCTCCGCCCGCTCGGCGGCGCCGACGTGATGCACCGCGACCGCGACGTCGCCTGCGTCGGATCCGGACAGCTCCCTGGTGCCGGACTCCGCCAGTTCGACGGCGCCGTCGACGAGCCTGCCGATCGCCTTGGTGGCGGTCCGCGTCTTCTCCCGGAGCACCAGTTTCCCGTCGACCAGGTGCAGCACCGGCTTCATCGCGAGGGCGGTTCCGAACAGTGCGGCCGCCGTGCCGATCCGGCCGCCGCGGCGCAGGTGGTCGAGCCGGTCGACCATGATGAGGACGCGACCCCGGTCGGCGACCTCCACGGCCCGCTCGTACACCGCGCGCAGGCTACCGCCCGCCCGGGCGAGGCGAGCCGCGGCGAGCACCGCATAGCCCAATGCCATTGCCGTGGAACGGGAGTCGACGATGCGAACCTTGTCCCCCAGTTCCTGCGACGCCTGCCGCCCGGCCTCCCAGGTCCCGGACAGTTGCCGCGAGATGTGCACGGCGACGACACCGTCCCCGGCGCTGTCCTCGAGGGCACGGGCGTAGGCGTCCGTCAGCTCACCCGGCGACGCCCCCGAGGTGGTGATGCCCGCGCCGACGAACAGGTTCGCCGGCATCGCGTCGACACCTTCGCGCAGGTCGGTCCCGTCGACGAGTACGTGCAGCGGGACCACCCGGATACCCAGGTCCTCCGCGACCTTCGGTTCGAGACCGCAGGACGAGTCCGTGACCACGACGACCGCCATGGGCGACTACCGGGCTCCGTCGGCGGCCGGGTCCACGACATCGGCAGCGCGGGCGGCAGCAGCCGCGACGGCGGCGCGGATGGTCGGGAGCATCGCCTCGGCGACCGCGGCGTGGCCGGCCCACCCCCAGTGGATGCCGTCGGGATTCCCTTCACCGGAGTAGATGTCGGGACGGACCGCCTGGGCGAGGTCGACCAGTGGCACGTCCTTCTCGCTGCTCCACGCTTCGAGTGCGTTGACGGCCGCCGTACGACCAGCGTGCACCTTGCCGTAGGCGTCGCTGAGGTGCACGGACGGCAGGCAGCCGATGATCGGCAACTCCGGCCGCATGTACTCGAGCGAGGTGCGGCACTCCTCGAGATACTCGACGCTGAGCCTCGGGGGCAGCGCGACGGGCCATCCCAGCGGCGCGAGCCGGGGCTGCAGCCACTGGTAGGCGTTGCGGACCTGGCGACGCAGGGCGGGTGGGCGGATGTACCGCAGCGTCTCGCGCAGCGCGGTCGGCAGCGGGGACGGCAACGAGTCCATGCCGCCGACCGCGAACACCACCGCGCCCGCGCGCGGCACGGTCGCCCACACGCGCGGGTCCTGGATCAGGGCCCAGTAGGCGTCGCGGCTGGTCCACCCGATGCGGGCGACCAGTTCGACGTCCCAGCCGAGTTCCGCGGCGACGATGTTCGGCCAGATCTTCGGGTGGTCGGCGGCGAGCCCGCCCTTCGGTCCGAAGTAGGACAGGGAGTCCGCGATCACCAACAGCGTCGGACGATCGGCGGATTCGGCGGCGGCACCGCCCGCGAGGTCAGAGGACATCGCCGGCCACCGCTGCGGACGCGTTCCACACGTCGAGACGCCATGAGACGGCACCGGGTTCGCCGTGCCCGCTGAGCTGCACCCAGCTGGTGTTGCCCAGGCCACCGAGGACGGGCCAGCGGTCCACGGGAAGGTCGAGGAGCGCGGCGGTCAGCGCCGCGATGAGACCACCGTGCGCGACGAGCACCACGGGCGACTCACCCCACTCGGGACGGTCGGCGACGAGTTCGTCCACGACCGGCACGGCACGCCGCGCGACGTCGATGCGACTCTCGCCGCCGGGCGGCGTCCAGGACGCGTCGGCACGCCAGGCGGCCCGCGCTCCGGGGTCGCGCTCGTCGACCTGGGTGTGCGTGAGGCCCTGCCACTCCCCGAGGTGGGTTTCCCGCAGGCGGATGTCGGTGGTGACGGTCAGGCCGGCGTGCTCGCCCAGGGCGGCTGCGGTGTCCGACGCACGCCGCAGGTCCGAGCTGACGATCGCGGCGGGCCCGCGCTCCGCGAGTACCTTCGCCGCCGACTTCGCCTGGATTCGGCCGAGCTCGGACAGGTCGGTGTCGAGTTGCCCCTGCATCCGGTCGCCCGCGTTGTACTCCGTCTGCCCGTGCCGAAGCAGGATCAGCCGCCGCGAATGCGGCAGCGCGGACGTCACAGTCCGGACTCCGGGGCAGCGTCGTCCAGGCCCGCGCGGTCGTCGGTGATGACGCCGTCGGAATCGGCACCCCACTCGGACGTGGGTGCCTCGATGCCGTCGATCGTCACGACGGGGCAGTCCTTCCAGAGCCGCTCGAGGCCGTAGAAGTTGCGCTCGTCGTCGTGCTGCACATGGACGACCATGTCGACGTAGTCGAGCAGTGCCCAACGACCCTCGCGGGTGCCTTCCTTGCGAACCGGCTTGTGCCCGGCTTCACGCAGCTTGTCCTCGATGTTCTCGACGACCGAATTGACCTGACGCTCGTTGGACGCGGACGCGATGACGAAGCAGTCGGTGATGACCAACTGTTCCGACACGTCCAGAACCACCACGTCCTTGGCCAGCTTCTCGTCGGCGGCCAACGCGGCAATCCGCGACATCTCGAGTGCTTCGGCGGATGCGCTCACTTAACTGTTCTCCCGGTTCTGGGTTCGGCTGGTGTTCTGGGTCGTGCCCGTGTCGTGCTGCGGTGCCGGTCCCGACACCGTGATCGCGCCGTCGTGACGCTCCGCGCCCCGGGGTCGATACAGGTTCCGCTTCGAGATGTACTGCACCACCCCGTCCGGCACCAGGTACCAGACGGGACGGTTCTCACTCGCCCGCAAGCGGCAGTCGGTCGACGAGATCGCCATCGCGGGAATCTCGACGAGCGTCAACGCGTCGGCGGGCTGGCCGGCGAGGTGCTCGGCGAGGTGGTCGCCACCGAGTTCGTATCCGGGCCTGCTCACACCCACGAACTTCGCCAGCTCGAACATCTCCTCCCAATTCTGCCAGGTGAGGATCGTCTCGACCGCGTCGGCGCCCGTGATGAAGTACAGGTCCGCGTCGGGGTGCTGGTCACGCAGGTCGCGCAGGGTGTCGACGGTATAGGTGTCCTTGTGCCGGTCGACGTCGACGCGGCTGACCGAGAAACTCGGATTGGACGCCGTCGCGATGACCGTCATGAGGTAGCGGTCCTCGGCGCCGCTGACGTTCTTGCCCGCCTTCTGCCACGGCTGGCCGGTCGGCACGAAGATGACCTCGTCGAGATCGAAGAGATCCTTGACCTCACTCGCTGCGACGAGGTGACCGTGGTGGATGGGGTCGAAGGTGCCACCCATGACTCCCAGCCTGCGGCGACGCGCTGCCGCTTTCTCTCCCTTGTGCACGAGAGTCGAGCTTACTGGGAGGCCGCGGGGTGAATTCGCCACCACGTCACACCGGCAACAGCCCCGCAACGACCGCGGCCAGCTGCTGCGCGTTGCGGCACTCGTGCATCGGTACGACGTCGGCGTACACGTTGGCGGCGGAGTCGCCGCCGCCCCACTGGCCGCGCGGCTCGGGGTTGAGCCAATGCGTGTGTTTGGCGACCGTGGCCAGGTGCGCCAGTGTCGCGAGGTTGGGGTCGCGATAGTTGTTGCGCGCATCGCCGAGGATGAGCAGCGACGAGCGGCCCGTCAGGCTGTGCGCGAACCGCTCGGCGAAGACCCCGATCGCGTTTCCGTAGTCGGAGTGCCCGTCGTACGCGATGAGGTCGGCCTCGCGGATCATGCGCGACATCGACACGCCGAGGTCGGCGCCCGAGTCGAAGAACCGGGTGACCTCGTCGGTGGTGTCGATGAACGCGAACACCCGGACCCGGGCGAACTGCTCGCGCAGCGCGTGCACGAGCAGCAGCGTGAAGTTGGAGAACCCGGCGACCGAGCCGGACACATCGCACAGCACGACGAGCTCGGGGCGTGCCGGACGCGGTTTGCGCAGCACGAGGTCGATGGGGACGCCGCCGGTGGACATCGACTTGCGCAGCGTCTTGCGGAGGTCGATGGCGCCGGCCCGCGCACGTTTGCGGCGCGCCGCGAGCCTGCTCGCGAGCTTGCGGGCGAGCGGATTGACGGTACGTTTGAGCGTGACCATCTCCGAGTCGGTGGCACGGAGGAAGTCGACCTCCTCGGCGAGCTTCGGAACGCCGTAGCTCGCGACGCGCTCCTTGCCGAGCTGCTCGGCGGAGCGGCGACGCGTCTCGATCTCGACCATCTTGCGGAAGTCGGCGATCCGCTGCGCGGCCGTGCGGCGGGCGATCTCGGTCGCGTAATCGTCGGCCTGGTGCTCACCCTTGCTCGAATGCCCGAGCAGGCCGTCGAGGATCCGGGACACGAGCGTCTCCGGGGCCACGTCCCGCAGTGCCTGATAGGCGGAGAACGACGGCCCCTTCGCGGACTGGTACTGGCCCAGTTCCTCCACGAGACGCGAGGTGAGCTGCTCGATCAGTTGCAGGGACTCCGCGGACCCGTCGACGAGCAGTCCCGCGATCAACTCGCGCAGCGCCTCGAAGTCGACCTCACCGTTCTCGCCGCGCGGGATCTCGATCTCGACGTCACCACTGCCGTCGGTGCGCGCTCCGACCGCGGCCGGGAACCACAGGTCGAACAGCGCGTCGTACGTGGCGCGGTGCGTCGGTCGACGCAGCAGCGCGCACGCCAACCCCTCCCGCACCGACTCCCGGTCGAGCAGGTCCAGAACCGACATCACCTGTCCGGCGTCGACGGTCTCGGACGGTCCGACCGCGATTCCGCGCTTACGGAGGGCTTCGACGAAGTCGACGAGGTGCCCGGGCAGCCCGTACGGTGCTGCCGGAACCCCCGACCTGCCTGCGGTGACGGCCATGAGGCCTCCCTAGTCGTTAGTTGACCTAGTCGTTAGTTGAGCCGGAGTTCCGACTCGGCGCGCTGCTGGTCGGCCTGGTGCTTGAGGACGACGCCGAGGGTCGTGCGGATCGCCTCGTCGTCGAGGGTGTCCATGCCGAGCGCGAGCAGGGTCCGACCCCAGTCGATGGTCTCCGCCACGGACGGCAGCTTCTTGAGCTGCATGCCGCGCAGAACCCGCACCGTGCGGACGAGCTGTTCGGCGATCGCCTCGGGCAGTTCGGGCACGCGGCTGGCCAGGATCCGGCGTTCGAGATCGGCATCCGGGAAGTCGAGGTGCAGGAAGAGGCAGCGCCGCTTGAGCGCCTCGGACAGTTCACGGGTGCCGTTGGACGTCAGCACCGTGAACGGCTTTCGGGTTGCGGTGATGGTGCCGAGCTCGGGCACCGTGACGGCGAAGTCGCTGAGGACCTCGAGGAGCAAACCCTCGATCTCCACATCGGCCTTGTCGACCTCGTCGATCAGCAGGACAGTCGGATCCGAGCGCCGGATGGCGGTCAGCAGTGGACGCGAGAGCAGGAACTCCTCGGCGAAGACGTCCTGCCGGGTGTCCTCCCACGAGTTCTCGGTGCTCGACTGGATCCGCAGGATCTGCTTGGCGTGGTTCCACTCGTACAGGGCGCGCGACTCGTCGACACCCTCGTAGCACTGGAGACGGACGAGTTCGGCGCCCGCCGTCTGCGCGACCGCGCGCGACAATTCGGTCTTGCCGACTCCGGCGGGACCCTCGATCAGCAGCGGCTTGCCGAGTCGATCCGCGAGGAACACCGCGGTCGCGGTCCCCTTGTCCGCGAGGTAACCGGTCTCGGCGAGACGCGTGATCACGTCGTCGACGCTGGCGAAGACGGGCGGGGTGGTCGGGAGTGCTCGATCCACGGGGGAACCTTTCGTACGGGCCGGGTGACTGGGCAGCCGGGTCGGGCGGGGCGGCCGGGATCAGGCGGGGCGGGTGTGGCCGTCGCCCCACACCACCCATTTGGTCGAGGTCAGCTCAGGCAGTCCCATCGGGCCCCGGGCGTGCAGCTTCTGGGTGGAGATGCCGATCTCGGCACCGAACCCGAACTGCTCGCCGTCGGTGAACGCGGTCGACGCGTTCACCATGACCGCGGCCGCGTCGACGCGGGCGGTGAACTCGCGGGCCGCGGCCAGGTTGTCGGTGACGATGGCCTCGGTGTGACCGGTGCCGTAACGGTCGATGTGCGCCACGGCCTCGTCGAGGTCGGCGACGACCTTCATGGCGATGTCGAGGGTGAGGTATTCCTCGGTCCAGTCGGCTTCGGTCGCGGGGACCTGACCGTCGAGGTCGCCGTGGATGACGACGCCTGCGGTCTGCAACGCCTGGGTGAGCGCGGGCACCGCGACGTCCGCGATCGCGGCGTCGATGAGGACCGTCTCGGCTGTGTTGCACACGCTGGGTCGGCGGGTCTTCGCGTTGAGGACGATGTCGCGGGCCCGGTCCAGGTCGGCGGCTGCGTGCACGTAGACGTGGCAGTTACCGACGCCGGTCTCGATGGTCGGCACGGTGGCATCACGGACGACGGCGTTGATGAGACCGGCGCCGCCGCGAGGGATGACGACGTCGACGAGGCCGCGGGCCTGGATCAGATGGGTGACGGACGAGCGGTCCTCGGACGGCAGCAACTGGACGGCGTCGGCGGGCAGACCCTGCTCGGTGAGTGCGGCACGCAGCACCTCGACCAGTGCCGCGTTGGATGCCTTCGCCGACGACGAGCCGCGCAGCAGGGCGGCGTTGCCGGACTTGAGGGCGAGCCCGAAGGCATCGACGGTGACGTTCGGGCGGGCCTCGTAGACCATGCCGACGACGCCGAGAGGCACCCGCAGCTGCCGGATCTCGAGTCCGTTCGGGAGCGTGGAGCCGCGTACGACCTCACCGACCGGGTCGGCCAGCCCGGCGACCTGACGCAGCCCCGAAGCGATGCCGTCGATGCGGTCGGCGGTGAGCCGGAGCCGGTCGATCAGGGATTCCTCGGTACCCGCTGCGCGCGCGGTCTCGACGTCCACGGCATTGGCGGCGAGCACCGCATCGGTGGCGGCGAGGACAGCGTCGGCGGCGGCGTGCAGCGCGGCGTCCTTCTGGGCCGTTGTCAGCAGGGCCAGCGCCTTCGACGCCACCCGGGCCCGGCGGGCCGCGTCGTGCACGGCTTTCCGGATCGTGTCCGTCCCCAGCTCTTGCTCGTTCACCGCTGTCATGAACACAGCCTAACGATCGTTGGGGAGGAGGTCAGCGCCGTACCCGGCGGACGAGGTGTCTCACCCCGCGCTGGCGGCGTCGCGACGCTGCTGCCTGCGCCCACCCTTCCCGTCGTGCGCCCGACGTCCAGGAATGCGATGTGCCCGCCGACGCAGCGCCAACTCGTGCTGGAGCCGCTCCGGCGACAACTTGCCGGGGCCGTGGATACGGGTGCCGTCGCCTCGCTCGATCGTCGCCGCCATGCGCAATGTCCTCCCCCGAAACCGATCCGTCGGGTGCACCGTAGAGGCACGGTCCGACAGCGTCATCCGATTTTCGGCTGCCCGCCCCGGCCACTGCCTTAACCTCGGAAACATGCCTGCGCGCGTGACGGTCCTCGGCAGCGTCAACATGGATCTGGTCGCGACGACCGCCGTCCGCCCGACCGGCGGGGAGACGGTGCTGGGGACGGCTTTCGCAACCGGCCCCGGCGGCAAGGGGTCGAACCAGGCGATCGCCGCCGCTCGTGCCGGTGCCCGCACCTGCTTCCTCGGTGCGGTCGGCGACGACGCCTTCGCCTCGACGCTGCGCGGCACGCTCGCCGCGGCCGGCGTCGACATCGACCTGCTCCGGGTGATTCCGGGACCGAGCGGTGTCGCGGTCATCGTCGTCGACGCCGCGGGCGAGAACTCGATCGTCGTGGTGCCGGGGGCGAACGGTGCGTTCACGGACCTCGACGACCAGGAGCTGGCGCGGATCGCGCAGTCGGACGTGCTGCTGTGCCAGTTCGAGACGCCGATGGACACGGTCGTCTCGGCCGCCGCGCACGCGCACTCCGCGGGCACCCTCGTGTTCGTGAACCCGTCTCCGGTCCAACCTCCTCCGACCGACCTGATCGGATCGGTCGACGTGCTGATCGTGAACGAGACGGAGTTCGCGCAGCTCGGATCCGCGAGCGTCGAACGGGTGCCGCACGTCGTGACGACGCTCGGTGGGCGCGGCGCGACATGGCGGGGACCGGACGGTGTCGCCGTGCACGTCGCCGCACCCCCGGTCGCGGTCGTCGACACCACCGGCGCGGGTGACGCGTTCGCGGGCGCCCTCGCCGCGTCCTGGCATCTGGGGCCCGAACGCGCACTGCGCCGCGCCGTCGTCGGAGGGTCGCTGGCGACGACCCGGGCGGGCGCAGCGGTGTCCTCCCCCACTGCCGACGAGGTGGACGCACTGCTCGCCCGACACTCCTGAACGCAAACCCACCCCCGAATCGTTCGTGCGGCATACCATCACCGCACCGCGGCCAGGGTGAGCAAGGTCACAGGCCGCTCCTCGCGATCGGAGAATGTGCGTATGAATCGGACAGTTGCGGGCAAGACCATCGCCGACCTCGTCTTCCGCGCCGCGGAGGAGTACGGAGACCGGCCCGCCGCCCGCTGGCAGAGTGTCCCGGACACCTGGGAACAGTTCTCCTTCCGCGATCTGGCCGAGCGGGTCGACGAGTTCGGTGCCGGACTGATCGACCTCGGACTGGGCGTCGGCGACCGCGTCGCCGTGCTGGCGAGCACCCGCCTCGACTGGTCCGTCGCACACCTCGCCATCGTCGCGGCCGCGGGCGTACACGTTTCCGTCTACCCGACCAACTCCCCCGACGAATGCGCCTGGGTCGTCGGCAACTCCGAGGCCCGCGGCATCGTCTGCGAGAACGCCGAACAGGTCGCGAAGATCGTCGCCGTCCGCGACCAGTTGCCCGCGCTGGAGTGGATCGCCGTGCTGGAGGGCGACGCCGGCGGCGCGATCTCGGCCGACGAGATCCGCAGGCGCGGACGCGAGGCGGGCGCCGACGAACTGCGCCGCCGGGCGGCGGCCGTCGACCCGACGGACCCGTATGTCTTCATGTACACCTCGGGAACCACCGGTCCACCGAAGGGATGCGTGCTCTCCCACGGCAACTACCGCGCCATCATGACCGCGAACGACAGCCTCGACGCCCTCGACGG
Organism: Rhodococcus sp. RD6.2; assembly: GCF_001040705.1. GTDB lineage: Bacteria > Actinomycetota > Actinomycetes > Mycobacteriales > Mycobacteriaceae > Rhodococcus_G. Next base: position 6,002 of record NZ_CVQP01000011.1, on the reverse strand, counting down.
CATCACGACGGACAAGGACATGGTGCTGTACCTGTTCCTGCCGCTCGCACACGCCTTCGCACTGCTGTTTCAGCTGATGACGTTCGACCGCGGTGGCGTCATCGCCTACTGGGGCGGCGACACCACCCGCATCGTGGGGGCGAGGTGATGACCGTCCGGCCGACACATCTGCCGTCGGTGCCGCGCGTCTTCGAGAAGATCTACACCCTCGCTGTCGGATCGAAGCCCGCCGAGGAGCAGGAGCGAATCCTGGCGGCCGCCGCACTCGGTGTGCGCGTCCGGGACATGCAGGCGGCGGGCGAGCCGGTGCCCGCGGAACTGCAGGAGATGTTCGATGCCGCCGAAACCGCCCTGTTCCAGGGTGTTCGAGCCCTGTTCGGCGGCAACCTCGACCTCGCGATCACCGGCGCGGCCCCGATCGCGAAGGAGATCCTCGAGTTCTTCTACGGCTGTGGGGTTCCGCTGATGGAGGGCTTCGGCATGACCGAGACCTCGACGGGCGCGACCGTCAACACCGTCAAGCATCACCGGTTCGGCACGGTCGGTAGGCCGCTGCCCGGCATCGAGGCCCGGGTCGCCGAAGACGGCGAACTGCTCCTCAAGGGCGGCAACATCTTCCAGGGCTACTACAAGATGGACGACGCCTCCTTCGGCGCCGTCACCGACGGCTGGTTGCACACCGGCGACCTCGCCTCGATCGACGCGGACGGGTACGTCTCGATCATCGGCCGCAAGAAGGACATCATCGTCACCTCCGGCGGCAAGAACCTGACTCCCGCCAATCTGGAGAACGACCTCAAGCGGTCGCCATGGATCAGTCAGGCCGTCATGCACGGCGATCGGCGTCCCTATCCGGTGGTGCTGGTGACTCTCGATCCCGAGACGGTGCTGCCGTGGGCGCAGGCGCAAGGACTACCGGAGTCGATCGCGGAACTTGCGACGCACCCCTCGGTCGTCGGCCTCGTCCAGCAGGCGGTGGATGCGGCGAACGCGAAACTCGCCCAGCCCGAACAGGTCAAGAAGTTCGCGATCGCCGACCGCGACCTCGCGCAGGAGACGGGCGAGCTGACCCCGACGCTCAAGATCAAGCGGAAGGTGGTCGGGGAGAACTTCGCGGCCGTGTTCGACGCCCTGTACGTGGACTGACGGCAGCGCTCGCCTTCGCTGCCGTCATGCGTCGGCGAAGGCGAGCCCCCGCTCCGCCAGTTCGTCTCCGAGGATCCGAATCGCCTTGGGGCCGACTCCGTGGATTGCCAGCAACGCTGTCGCGGCGACGGACGTCAACTGCTCGTACCGCGTGTACCCGTGTGCGGAGAGCTCCCGCGCAGCGACCTTGCCGATGGTGCGCGGAAACTCTGTCGTCCCCGGCGCCGCGGCGCCGAGCCATTCCTGCGCGGCCACGACCAGCGCCGCAACCCCGACATCGAGAGTCGGACGCACGACTGGAGCGAACTGCGGGGAATGGTTGGACGGCAACCCCTTCCCCTCCTCGATCTCGAACCCTCCGATGAACCAGTAGGCCAGCGGGACTCCGAGCTCGGTGGCGAGGTCACCGACGTCCTCGCTGCCCGCGACGGGTCCGATCTCGAACACCTTGTCGGCGCCGAGCATTCCGCCGAGCGCGACGAGGGTGCGCCGGGTCGCGTCCACGTCGTTGACGGTCAGCGGGAAGCTGTTCAGGTCGATGATCTCGGGCGGACGCGGGGCCCGCGACGCCTCGGCCTCGGCGTTCGCGATCCGGGCGATGCCCTCCGCCAACTGCTCGGCGACGTGCGTCTCGAACGCGCGGGTGTTGACCTTGAGCACGGCTTCGTCCGGGATGACGTTCTCCTTGGTGCCCGCCTGGAACGAGCCGACCGTCACGACGGCCGGGTTCGTCGGCGAGACCTCCCGGGAGACGAGCGTCTGCAACCGCATCACCGTGGACGCGCCCATCACCACCGGGTCGACACACTGGTCGGGCGTCGATCCGTGGCCACCGCGACCGAACAGCCGGATCTGCATGCTGCGTGCGGCTGCCATTGCAGTTCCGGGGCTGGCGAACACGGACCCGACCGGACCCGGCATGACGTGCTGTCCGAGGACCACCGACGGCCGCGGAATCCGCGAGTAGAGACCGTCGTCGATCATGCTGCGCGCGCCGTCCCCTAGTTCCTCCGCCGGCTGGAACAGGGCGATCACCGTGCCCGACCAGTGCCCGCGTGCGCGAACGAGGAGATCGGCCGCACCGAGGAGGCAGGTGACGTGCATGTCGTGGCCGCAGGCGTGCATGACGGGCACCGTCTCGCCCGCCGAGTTCACCGTCGTCGCGGTGGAGGCGTATTCGAGGCCGGTGTCCTCCCGCACGGGCAGCGCGTCCATGTCGGCGCGAAGCAGCACGACCGGCCCGTCCCCGTTGACGAGAACGCCGACCACGCCGGTGCCACCGATCCCGCTGGTGACGTCGTACCCGGACGCGGCGAGCCGTTCGGCGACGATGCCGGCCGTCCTGTGCTCCTCGTAGGAGAGTTCGGGATGCGCGTGCAGGTCTCGATACAGGTCGGCCAGCTCGCCCGCGAGCACGTCGAAGCCGCCGAGGATCGGGTGATCTGTCAGGTCCATCGCTCAGGCCTACCAGACGGCGACCCCCGCAGCGTGCAGGCGTCGTGTCGGTGTCGTCCGGCACGATGGACGCCATGACCTCCGCAGCGACCGATCTCCGCGCCGACGCCGAGTCCCTGCTCCGTGAACTCGCGGGACCGGACGCCCGGCTGCGCGAGGACCAGTGGACCGCGATCGAGGCGCTGGTGGTGCACCGGCAGCGGGCACTGGTCGTCCAGCGCACCGGCTGGGGCAAGTCGGCCGTGTACTTCATCTCCGCGAAGCTGCTGCGCGCCCGGGGGCTCGGTCCCACGGTCATCGTCTCGCCACTGCTGGCACTGATGCGCAACCAGGTCGACTCCGCGGCGCGCGCCGGTGTCCGGGCAGCCACCGTCAACTCCGGCAACGTCACCGAGTGGGACGAGATCCATCAGCGGATCGCCGACGGCGAGGTGGACGTGCTGCTGGTGAGCCCCGAGCGCCTGAACAACCCGGACTTCCGAGACCAGGTGCTGCCGTCGCTGGCCGCCGACGCCGGCCTCGTGGTGGTCGACGAGGCGCATTGCGTCTCCGACTGGGGGCACGACTTCCGTCCCGACTACCGCCGCATCCGCACCCTCGTCGCCGATCTCGGCGACGGCATCCCCGTGCTCGCCACCACCGCGACGGCGAACGACCGCGTCGTCTCCGACGTCGCTGCGCAGCTCGGTGTCGGGGGCGCGGAGACGCTGGTGCTGCGCGGCGGCCTCGACCGCGAGTCGCTCAGCCTGTCGGTGGTGCGTATCGACGAGGCCACCAAGCGCGCCGCGTGGCTCGGGCAGCATCTGCACTCGTTGCCGGGGTCCGGGATCGTCTACACGCTGACGGTCTCGGCGGCACAGGAACTGGCCGCCCTGCTCACCGATCAGGGCCACACGGTCGCGGCCTACACCGGGCAGACGGATCCCGCGGAACGCGAGCAGCTCGAGGCCGACCTGCTGGCGAACCGGGTGAAGGCACTCGTCGCGACATCGGCGCTCGGCATGGGGTTCGACAAGCCGGACCTCGGGTTCGTCGTGCATCTGGGGGCGCCGTCGTCTCCGATCTCCTACTACCAGCAGGTGGGCCGAGCCGGCCGCTCCACGGACCGCGCCGAGGTGGTGCTGCTGCCCGGCCACGAGGATCGGCAGATCTGGAGTTGGTTCGCGTCCGTCGCCTTCCCGCGTGAGCACATCGTGCGGCAGGTCCTCGAGGCACTCGATCTCGAGCGCCCGCAGTCGACGCAGGCACTCGAACCCCTCGTCGAGCTCAACCGCTCGCGTCTGGAGATGGTGCTCAAGGTCCTCGACGTCGACGGCGCGGTGCGCCGGGTCCGCGGCGGCTGGATCGGCACCGGACAGCCGTGGGTGTACGACGCACCGCGCTACGAGCGGCTCGAGCAGGCCCGGGCGGCCGAGCAGCAGGCGATGATCGACTACCAGAGCACCCCCATGTGCCGGATGGAGTTCCTGCGCCGCCAACTCGACGACCCGCTGCTCGGCGACACACCCGCCCCCTGCGGCCGCTGCGACAACTGCACCGGCGTCGGCCCCGACACCAGCGTCGACGAGCAGTCCGTGACGCGCACCAGGGCCCGCCTCGACCGGCCGGGCGTCGACCTGACACCACGCAAGCAGTGGCCCACCGGCCTGGCGAAGCTCGGCCTGTCCCTGTCCGGAAGGATCACCGACGGGCCACAGACCGGACGCGCGATAGGCAGGCTCTCCGACCTCGGCTGGGGCTCTCGACTGCGCGCTCTGTTCGACGCGCCGGACGGCCCGGTTCCCGACGCAATCGTCGACGCCGCGATCCGGGTGCTCTCCGCCTGGGACTGGGAGGTCCGCCCGACCGGCGTCATGGCGGTCGAGTCGGACGTCCGGCCGCAGTTGGTGTCCTCGCTGGCGGCGCGGCTGGCGCAGGTGGGCAGACTCGCCGACCTGGGAACCCTGCACCGCACTCCCGGACGCCCCCCGGTCTCGGCTGCGAACTCCGCGTACCGCGTCGCGGGCCTGACGGGTGCGTTCCTCACCCCCGGCCCGCTCCCTGCCGACGGCCCGGTGCTCCTCGTCGACGACCTCTGGGATACCGGCTGGACGCTGACGACCGCCGCGCGGGAGCTGCGTGCGGCCGGCGCCCCCGCGGTGCTTCCGTTCGCAATCGCCACGCCGAACTGATCCCGACGGGGCGCCGGCAGCCTTCCGGCGACCCGGTGCCGGGCAGGACAATCGCCCGGAGGCGGTCCACTGCTACACGAATGTGTCGCACCTCACACCCGCCGTCTCACCTGGGACGGACCGGGTATATCGCCACCCTCGCCAACCAGGGGTGTGCCCTGAATGAGATCGGGTTGTTACGTTCGAGTTGCATATGAAGCCCTTCACGGAGAGCACTACCCCAACTGAGATCGCCTGCCGCAGACCGACGGTCGACGACGGGACCAGGATCTGGGAGATCGCCCGCGACTCACGCGTGCTCGATCTCAATTCCAGCTATTCCTACCTGTTGTGGTGCAGGGACTTCCACGACTGCTCCGTCGTCGCAGAACTCGACGGCCGCGTCGTCGGATTCGTCACCGGTTACGTCCGACGTGACGACCCCAGCACACTGTTCGTCTGGCAGGTGGCCGTCGACGAGTCCGCTCGCGGACACGGCGTGGCAGCAGCCATGCTGAACGAACTCCTGGACCACCTTTCCCACCAGGGCATTACCCGCCTGGAAACCACGATCAGCCCGGACAACGGTGCTTCGATCGCCATGTTCACATCCCTTGCCCGACACCGCTACACCACGATCACGAAGCGAGAACTGTTCACTCCCAGCCATTTTCCCGATGCGCACGAATCCGAAGAGCTCTACATCATCGGGGACACGAGCACCGAAGGAGCGCAACGATGACAATCGCCATCGACACCACCATCTTCACCGATCTCGAGTCCGAGGTTCGCAGCTACAGCAGGTCCTGGCCCACCGTCTTCACCTCCGCCAAAGGATCCTGGCTCCGCACCGAAGACGGACGCGACTACCTCGACTTCTTCGCAGGCGCAGGCGCACTCAACTACGGACACAACAACCCCGTCCTCAAACGCGCCCTCCTCGACTACCTCGACAGCGACGGCATCACCCACAGCCTCGACATGCACACCGTCGCCAAACGCCGNTTCCTCGAAACCTTCGACGCCCTCGTCCTCGCACCCCGAAACCTCCCCTACAAAGTCCAGTTCCCCGGACCCACCGGCACCAACGCCGTCGAAGCCGCACTCAAACTCGCCCGCAAGGTCACCGGACGCGAATCGATCGTCAACTTCACCAACGCCTTCCACGGCATGACCCTCGGCTCCCTCNCCGTCACCGGCAACTCCATGCAACGCGCCGGCGCCGTCATCCCCCTCGCCCACCCCACCCCC
>NZ_CVQP01000010.1 GCF_001040705.1 Rhodococcus sp. RD6.2 | reverse complement strand
GTCTGGTACTGATGNNTCTCGACCGCGGTCACGGTCGAATTCATCAGTACCAGACCGAACTGAACGGGCGCTAGCTAACGTCGCCCATTGACGCCGTCCGCCACAGCGTGGTAACCATCTTAGCGAGCGTTCAGTAATCGATCACACACCGATCCGAGGAGCAGTCATGGCCGACGAGTCGACCACCGCACCCGAGCCCGCTGCGCTGTACGAGCGCCGCGGCAACGTCGCACTCATCACCCTGAACCGTCCGCGCGCGATGAACGCGGTCAACGGCGCACTGTCCACCGCCGTCGGCAACTTCCTCGAGCAGGCCGAGGCCGACAACGAGGTGCGGGTCATCGTCATCACGGGCTCCGGCCGCGCGTTCTGCGCGGGCGCCGACCTCAAGGCTCTGGGCTCCGGCCAGTCCCTCGAGGCCGAGGGGCACCCCGAATGGGGCTTCGCCGGGTTCGTCCAGCACTGGGTGAGCAAGCCGACGATCGCCGCGGTCAACGGCTTCGCCCTCGGCGGCGGCACCGAACTCGTCCTTGCCAGCGACCTCGCCGTCGTCGACGAGAACGCCCAGCTCGGCCTGCCCGAGGTCAAGCGCGGCCTGTTCGCAGCCGCGGGTGGCGTCATCCGCCTGCAGCAGCAGATCCCGAAGAAGGTCGCGCTCGAGCTGGCCCTGACTGGTGAGCCGATCACGGCCGCGCAGGGCAAGGAGCTGGGCCTGGTCAACCGGGTCGCGCCCGCCGGGACCGCGCTCGACGTCGCCCTCGAACTGGCCGAGAAGATCGCCGTCAACGCACCCCTCTCGGTCCGCGAGTCGAAGGCGATGATCCACCGCACCGCGCTCGGACCCGACTGGGAGCCCGGTGTGTGGGAGGCCAACCTCAAGGCCTTGCAGGTCGTCTTCACCAGCGCTGACGCCATGGAAGGCCCCCGCGCATTCGCCGAGAAGCGCGCCCCCGTCTGGCAGGGCAAGTAGCACCTCCTGGCGAGGCCGCCACCCGATCTCGGTCCGGCGCTCTGTCGACCCCCTCCGGAGCGCCGGGCCGCAACAAACCCTCCACGAAAGGAACACCCTCATGACGAACGCAGTCATCGTCGACGCCGTCCGCCTCGCGTCCGGCAAGGGCAAGATGGGCGGCGCGCTGTCCGGGACGCACCCGGTCGAGCTCCTCGCCACCGTCCTGCGCTCCATCGTCGAGCGCAACAACCTCGACCCGGCACAGGTCGACGACGTGATCGGCGGCTGTGTCGCCCAGGTCGGCGAACAGTCCCTCAACATCTCCCGCACCGCACTGCTGTCTGCCGGATTCCCGGACTCGGTGCCCGCCACCACGATCGACCGCCAGTGCGGGTCCAGCCAGCAGGCCGCACACTTCGCCGCGCAGGGCATCATGGCCGGCGCCTACGACATCGTCATCGCGTGTGGTGTCGAGTCGATGAGCCGCATCCCGATGGGCACCGCCACCCTCGGCAAGGACACGCACGGTCCCGGCATCCACGCCCGCTACCCCGAGGGACTGGTCAACCAGGGCATCTCCGCCGAGCTGATCTCCGCGAAGTGGAAGCTCGACCGCGACACCCTCGACGCGTACTCCGCGCAGTCGCACCAGCGTGCGGCCGCCGCGATCGCCGCGGGCGCCTTCGACAAGGAAATCGTGCCGATCGAGGTGACGAATGCGGCTGGCGAGACGGTCACGCACCTCGTCGACGAGACGGTCCGCGCCACCACCACCGCCGAGGGCCTCGCCGGCTTGCGTCCGTCGTTCCGCACCGACGAGTACGCCGCGCGATTCCCGGAGGCCGGCTGGAACATCACGCCCGGCAACTCGTCGCCGCTGACCGACGGTGCGTCCGCAGTGCTGATCATGAGCGAGGAGGCCGCGACCAAGCTGGGGCTGACACCGCGCGCCCGCTTCCACTCGTTCTCCGTCGCCGGCGACGACCCGGTCTTCATGCTCACCGCCCCGATCCCGGCCACCCACAAGGTGCTGGCTCGCGCAGGCCTGAGCATCGACGACATCGACGCGTACGAGGTCAACGAGGCGTTCGCGCCGGTTCCGCTGGCCTGGGCGCACGAGTTCAACGCGGATCCCGCGAAGCTGAATCCGCGAGGCGGCGCCATCGCCCTCGGCCACGCACTCGGTTCGTCGGGCACCCGTCTGCTCACCACCCTCGTCAACCAGCTCGAAGCGACCGGCGGACGCTACGGCCTGCAGACGATGTGTGAGGGCGCGGGCATGGCCAACGCCACCATCATCGAACGTCTCTGACCCCCAACACATCTCGAAAGGCAGCTCATGATCGTCAACGACAGCGTCGCTGTTGTCACCGGTGGCGCATCGGGCCTCGGCCTCGCCACCACCAAGGCACTCCTCGCGGACGGCGCGCAGGTCGTCATCATCGACCTGGCGTCCTCCAACGGTGAAACCGTCGCAAAGGAACTCGGCGACCGCGTCCGCTTCGTCGCGGCCGACGTCACCGACGAGGCCGCGGTCACCGCCGCCCTCGACGTCGCCGAGTCCCTCGGACCGCTGCGCGTCGCCGTGAACTGCGCCGGCATCGGCAACGCCATCAAGACCGTCGGCAAGCAGGGCGCGTTCCCGCTCGACGCGTTCAAGAAGGTCGTCGACGTCAACCTGTTCGGCACGTTCAACGTGCTCCGCCTCGCCGCCGAACGGATCGCGAAGACCGAGCCCGTCGACGGCGAGCGCGGCGTCATCATCAACACCGCCTCCGTCGCCGCGTTCGACGGCCAGATCGGTCAGGCCGCGTACTCCGCGTCCAAGGGCGGCGTCGTCGGTATGACCCTGCCGATCGCCCGCGACCTCGCGTCGCTGTTGATCCGCGTCGTCACCATCGCACCCGGCCTGTTCAAGACGCCGCTGCTGGGTTCGCTCCCCGAGGAGGCCCAGAAGTCCCTCGGCGGACAGGTTCCGCACCCGTCGCGTCTCGGTGATCCGTCGGAGTACGGCGCTCTGGCCGCGCACATCGTGTCGAACCCGATGCTCAACGGCGAGACCATCCGTCTCGACGGCGCCATCCGCATGGCACCGCGCTGACGCACGCCAGAACCGAGGAGGGGCCGATGACTGTACTGCCGCAGACCACCACGACGTGGCGGGAGTTCGAGCCGATGCAGCTCGGCCCCATCCTCGGTAACGCACTGGACGCATTCCACGAGAACGGTTTTCACGGCACCACCGTCCGCGACCTGGCTCGCCGCGTCGGGGTGACGGTACCTGCCCTGTACTACCACCACGAGAACAAGGAAGCGATGCTCGTCGCGCTTCTCGAGTCGGCGGTACGCAACCTCATCGACCGCTGCCGGGCAGCGGTCACAGAAGGCGGCGACGATCCGGTCCTTCGTTTCTCGTATTTCTACGAGGCCGTGGTGCTGAACATGACGCACCGCGCCCGCCCGTCCGCCCTCGACTCCGAGGTCCGGCACCTGTCGCCGGAGAATCGCCGGAACTACGCCGCCGTCCGCAAGGAGATCGAGCTGATGCTGGTCGATCTCGTGTCCGACGGGGTCGACCGGGGTGTGTTCGTCGTCGACGACATTCCCGAAACGGTCCGCGCCCTGCTCGGCATGGGCCAGTCCATCGCGCGCTGGTTCCAGTTGGACGGGCCGTTGACCCCCGACGAGGTCGCCGCCAGCTACACCGCCATCGCCCTCCGCGTGGTCGGGTGCCAGGAGTCACCCCACCACCCGTGAGAACCGTCCACAAGGAGTGAAAACAATGCAGCGCAGGCACTTCGAATCCGATCACGAGGACTACCGCGGAACCGTCCGCGAGTTCCTCGCCCGCGAGGTCGAGCCCCACTTCCTGCAGTGGGAGGAAGACCGCCTGATCGACCGTGCGTCCTACGTCGCCGCAGGCAAGGCAGGCGTCCTCGGGCTCGGTGTCCCCGAGGAGTTCGGCGGCTCCGGCGTCACGGACTACCGCTTCCGGCAGGTCGTCTCCGAGGAGATCGCCCGCACCGGCACCACTGCGTTCGGTGGCAGCCTCGCGCTGCAGGACGACATTGCGATCCCGTACATCATCCACCTCGGTACCGCGGAGCAGAAGGATCGCTGGCTGCCGAAGATGGCCACCGGTGAGCACATCGGCGCGATCGCAATGACCGAGCCGGGCGCCGGATCGGACCTGCAGGGCGTCAAGACCACCGCCGTCCGCGACGGCGACGAGTGGGTCATCAACGGCCAGAAGACGTTCATCACCAACGGGATCCACTCCGATCTCGTCATCGTCGTGTGCCGCACCGATCCCGGCGCAGGCTCGAAGGGCTTCTCGCTGATCGTCGTCGAGCGCGACACTCCCGGGTTCAGCCGTGGACGCAAGCTGCACAAGGTCGGGCTCGCCGCGCAGGACACCGCCGAACTGGTCTTCGAGAACGTTCGTGTGCCCGCGGAGAACCTCCTCGGCACCGAGGGTCGCGGCTTCATCCACCTGATGGAGAACCTGCCGCTCGAGCGCATCGGCATCGCCGTCGGCGCCGTCACCGCGGCCCGGGCCGCCTATGAGTGGACGAAGAACTACGCGTTCGAGCGTCAGGCGTTCGGCAAGCCGATCGGCGATCTGCAGAACACCCGGTTCGTCCTCGCCGAGATGCTCACCGAGATCGAGGTCACCGAGTCGCACATCGACCGCTGCGTCATCGCCCTCAACGCGGGTGAGCTGACGGCTGTCGACGCGTCGAAGGCGAAGTGGTGGGCCACGGAGCTGCAGAAGCGCGTCGTCGACCGCGGCGTCCAGGTGCACGGCGGCTACGGCTTCATGATGGAGTACCCGATCGGTCGCGCCTACGTCGACACCCGCATCCAGACGATCTACGGCGGCACCACCGAGGTCATGAAGGAGATCATCGGCCGCGACATCGCCGCCGAGTTCAAGTAGTTCGCAATCCACACTCTCGGGTGAGGGGAACCCTTGACCGGTCTGACCGGTCAAGGGTTCCCCTCACCCGTTTCCGTAGGAGGACAACGTGTTCGATCCGAACGGAGAACGGGCACTGACCCGCGCGCCCGGTTCCCTGATGTCACATTCGGTCACTCAGCGATACCAAATGTGACATCAGGGAACACACGGCGGTCAGAGGGCGGCCAGGGCGACCTTCGCGGCGGCGTACTCGGACGTCAGACGCTCGACGAGTTCCGAAGCGGGCACCACCGCGTCAACTGCGCCGACACCGTGGCCTGCGCCCCAGATGTCGCGCCACGCCTTCGCGTCGCTCTTCGCGGCCTCGGTGCCATCGGACTCGCCGGTGCCGAAGTCCATGGCGGTCGGGTCGGAGACGGGGAGGTTGTCGGCGTCGAGACCGGCGGCGGTGATGCTGCCGCGCAGGTAGTTTCCGTGGACCCCGGTGAACAGGTTGGAGTACACGATGTCGCCGGCCTTCGAGTCGACGACCATCTGCTTGTAGCCGTCGACGGCGTTCGCCTCCTCGGTCGCGATGAACGCCGATCCGATGTAGGCGAGGTCCGCGCCCGCGGCCTGCGCGGCGAGGATGGAGCGGCCGTGCGCGATGGAGCCGGACAGCAGCACCGGCCCGTCGAACCATTCGCGGATCTCCTGGACCAGCGCGAACGGCGACTGCGTTCCTGCATGTCCTCCGGCGCCCGCGGACACGGCGATGAGGCCGTCGGCACCCTTCTCGATCGCCTTGCGCGCGAACCGGTCGTTGATGATGTCGTGCAGGACGATGCCGCCGTACGAGTGGATGGCCGCGTTGACGTCCTCGCGCGCTCCGAGGGAGGTGATGACGATCGGCACCTGGAACTCGACGACGGTCGCGAGGTCCTCCTCGAGCCGGTCGTTGGACTTGTGCACGATCAGGTTGACCGCGAACGGGGCCGACGGCGTGTCGGGGTTGTTGGCGTCGTACTTGGCCAACGCCTCGGTGATCTGTGTCAGCCATTCGCGCAGTTGCGCCTGCGGGCGCGCGTTCAGCGTCGGGAACGAGCCGACGATGCCGGCCGTGCACTGGGCGATGACGAGGTCGGGGCCGGACACGATGAACATCGGCGACGCCACGACGGGCAGCCGCAGCCGGTCCTTCAGGATCGAGGGCAGGGCCATGTGATTCTCTCCTTGAGCAGCAGGCAGGTAGTTAGAGCATCTCACGGTTACCTAGCGATCGCTAGGGGGTCGAGACCGCGAATCCACCGTGGCGGTCGTCACAACCGTTCATGCCCCGTCAGTGCTGGTCAAGCACCGAATTCGGCGGCCGCCTCCGGTGTCAGAATGCCCGGAACCAGAAACTTCGTCAGCATCCGGCGATGGTCCGGATCGGTGTCGGAACCGAAGTCCATCCGTCCGACGAGGATCAACTGGACGAGCGCGATCCACTGGCAGATCTCCGCGTTGGTGCGGTCGGCCCGAACCTCTCCGCGCTCGCGTGCGGCGTCGATGACCGGGCCCCACATCTCCTCGGTCAGGCGAGCGGCGAGACCCGAACTCCCCACGAGTGCCGTCGCCAGGTCCATGTGCTCGGGACTGACGATCAAGCGGACCACCGGATCGGCCCGGCCCCTGTCCACCAGGTAGATGAGTCCGTCGACGATCTGGTCGGCGAACGTCGATCGGCGACGCAGATAGGCGCGCGCCTTCGTGAACAACCGCCGCGACCGCACCTCGATCAACGCGGAGATCAGGGTGTCGCGGTCACTGAAGTAGCGATAGACGGTGGGCCGGGAGATGTTGGCTTCCTTGGCGATGTCGTCCATCGTCGTCTTCGCGACACCGAACCGCTCGAAGGTGCGCTCGGCCGCCTCGAGGATCTGTCCGCGCGCCTTCGCGGGATCCTCGCTCAGCACACTGCCTGTTCGCCGCCGCGCCATCGCACCCTTCTCCTGGTGTGGGCCGAGCGCCCTACCCCGGCGTGGATGCTACCGCCTCACCTTCGTCGAGTAGTTACACCGAGCCGCCGAACAGGTCGGGCAGACCTGCCGAGATCCGGTCCGGAAACTCGGGTGAGCGCTTCTCCAGGAACGACTCGACACCTTCGCGCGCATCACCCGACGCACCTCGTAGGTAGACCGCGAGCGAGTCGGCCCGGTGCGCCACCTCGGGGCTCTCGGCTCCGAGCATCCGCCACATCAGCTGACGGGTGAGTGCGACCGACACCGGCGCCGTTCCGGTCGTCATCTCTCGCGCCACCTCGATCGCCCTGGCCAGCACCCGATCGGCAGGCACGATCTCGCTGACGAGCCCCTGCGCGAGGGCCTCCTCTGCGGACACCATCTGGCCTCCGAGCGTCCAACGCAGCGCCGTCGCGATGCCGACCACGCGCGGCAGGAACCAGGACGAGCACGCCTCGGGAACGATGCCGCGCTTGGTGAACACGAACCCGAATCGTGCGGTGTCCGAGGCGATCCGCACATCGGCGGGCAGCGTCATCGTGACACCGACCCCGGCAGCTGGGCCATTGATCGCGACGATCACGGGCTTGGTGGACCGGTAGAACCGCAGCGAGACGAGACCGCCCTTGTCGGCCGGTGCACCACCGGTTTCGGGGTCGTCGCCGAGGACGAACGTGTCGCCGCCGCCACCGAGGTCCGCGCCGGCGCAGAAGGCCCGACCCGTTCCGGTGACGACGACGGCCCGGACACCGTCGTCGGCGTCGCACTCGTCCATGACCTCGATCAGGCGGTCGCACATCGCGTTGGTGAAGGCGTTCAGCCGGTCCGGCCGGTGCAGGCGCACCACCGCGATGTCGCCGTCCCGTTCGAGGAGCACCGTCTCGTCGAGCGCGGTCGCATTGTCGGTCATGACTCCCCTGCCGTCGTCGTCATCGCACCTTCGCGAATCGTTCTGCCACGTCACGGTACTCGTCACGGATGGCCGTCTTGGACAGTTTGCCGCTGGGCAGTCGGGGCAACGGTTCGTCCCGGATCACGACGTACCGGGGCACCTTGTAGTCGGCGACGACCTCGTCGCAGTACGCGACGATCGCGGCGGCGTCGACGTCGCCGCTGACGGTGACGATGGCGGCGGGCGTCTCGCCGAAGCGTTCGTCGGTGGCGGCGATGACCGCGACCTCCTCGACGCCGTCGATCTCGCCGATCGCCCGCTCGATCTCGACCGGGGAGATGTTGATACCGCCGGTGATGATCAGGTCCTTCATCCGGTCGACGAACTTGACCCTGCCGCCCTCGTCGAGGGTGCCGAGGTCGCCGCTGTGCAGCCAGCCGTCGCGCAGCGCCTGCGCGGTGGACTCCTCGTCGTTCCAGTAGCCAGGGGTGACACCGGGTCCGCGGAGGACGATCTCGCCCTCCTCACCCGCGTCGGCGTCGGTGCCGTCGGGACGAACCACCTTGAGTTCGGTGAAGATCGAGCCCGTTCCGCACGTGTCGGGGTGGGTGAACGCCTCGTCCCGGGTGGTGGCGGTGGCGACGCCGCCGGCCTCGGTCATGCCGTAGATCTGTCGCAGCTGGACTCCCTTGTCCGCCCACGACTTCAGCAGTGCCGGGGCGACGGCGGCGCCGCCGACGATGGCGGTGCGCAGGGACGACACGTCGGCCGCTTCGAACTCGGGCGTCCGTGAGATGGCCTCGAAGACGAGTGGCACCCCGAACAGCGCATTGACCCGATGCTCCGAGATCAGGGCCGCGGCGCGGCCGGGCTTGAGTTCCTTCTCGATCACCAGGGTGTTGCCGAGCACCACCGACATCACCAGACCCCAGACCAGGCCCGGTGTGAACACCAGCGGAAGCAGCAGCAGCGCAGTCGAACCCGGACGGAATCCCTCCTCGGTGAGGGTGGCTTCGAAGACGATGTTCAGCAGCGTCTGGTTGGTGCAGACGACGCCCTTGGACAGACCGGTCGAACCGCTGGTGAACAGGATGGCGACCGGGTCTTCGTAGCCGCGGTCGATCCGGAAGTCGTCACGACCTCCGTCACGCAGTCCGGCGAAGTCGTCGAAGGACAGCGCCTGGAACTCGGCACCGCGCGCCCGGGTCTGTTCGATCTGCTCGGCGAACTCGGCGGGCGCGATCGTGAGGACCGCACCTGCATCGTCGAGGACCTTGCGCAGTTCGGCGGGCTTGAGTCGCGGATTCAAGGGCACCAGCACGGCACCCGCCTTGAGCACGCCGAGTGCGAGTACCGGCCAGGTGATCGAGTTGGGGCCGACCACGCCGACCCGATCGCCGGGTGCGATTCCCGCATCGACGATCCGGCGAGCCACCCGGCTCGACCAGTCCTGCAGCTGCCGGTAGGTCAGCGCCTCGTCGTCGACGATCAGCGCCCGCTGATCTCCCTTGGTGTCGGCCCACCAGTGCAGTGCCGACCCGATCGTCGCAGCCATGTCGTCCTTCTTCAGTCGAGATTTCGTGGGGCGGTGGGCGCGGTTCAGGAGGCCGCGGTGGGGTTCAGGTCCTCCTCGAACCACATCCCGACGCGCGAGAGGGTGCCGCCGTCGGTGGTCGGCATCGTGACACCCGACATGTAGGCCGAGTCGTCGGAGACGAGGAACAGAGCCGCCTTCGCGTTGTCGACCAGTGACGGCGGACGGTTCAGCTTGAGCGGGATCGGCGAGACGATCGGATCCCACGGGCCTGCGGTCTCCTCGTAGGACTGGCCGACGACCGGGGTGCCCGCCGGGGCGAGGAAGTTCGGGGACATGCCGTGGGTGGGGGCGATCGCGTTGACCCGGATACCGAACTTGCCGAGGTCCAGGCTCAGGCCGCGGACCAGGCCGTTGATGCCTGCCTTGGTCGCCTGGTACAGCGCGATGCTGTGGTAGGACACGATCGAGGACGCGGACGAGGTGGCGAGGATGACGCCGCCGCCGTTGGCCTTCAGCGCGGGAACCGCGGCCTGTGCCGAGTAGACGACACCGCTGAGGTTGACGCCGCAGACGTGCTGCCAGTCCTCTTCGGTGAGGTCCTCGAAGGCGACCTGCTCGCCGCCGGCGACGGACGGCACGCCTCCGCGCGAGACGACGCCCGCGTTGGCGAACATGATGTCGAGCTTGCCGAACTCGTCGACGGTACGGGCGACGGCGTCCACCATCTGCGCCTTCTTGCTGACGTCCGCGACGATGTCGATGGCGGTGCCGCCCTGCTCCTGTACGAGCTTGACGGTGCCCGCCGCGCGCTCCGGGTCGATGTCGACGACCGCGACCTTTGCCCCTTCGGAGGCGAACAGCTGGGCGGACTGGCGTCCGAGCCCCGAACCTCCGCCGGTGATGATCGCGACCTTGTTGTCGAGCTTCATGGGATCTCCTCGGGTGGGACGAGTGCCGACGCCGATCTACCGGCGTCCGGGATCTGATCGTGAATTTGTTTGATGTGCACCGGATGTCGAACACGGCGCCTGTAATCACACTCCGTGTCGGTGGTCCGACCCCAGGTGCGTTGTGAGCCACGTTACGCCTCGAGCTGTGAGACGTCAATCAACATTTGTTCTTTGATATCGGCTGGTGAGCAACCCGACCACACCCGCACCGGCCGCTGCCGCACCACCGATCCAGAACGCGAGGGTGAACGCCGATTCGGATGCGACACCGGAACCCGGCACCGTCATCGAGGCAAGCAGGGCCGCGACCGTCGCGCTCGCGAGCGAACTGCCGAAGATGCGCGCGATCGCGTTCACGCCGTTGACGACGGCGGTGTCACCGGCGGGCACCGCGTCGACGAGGAGCGAGGGCAGAGCGGCGTAGGCGCCGCTGACGAACACGTTGACCACCACCGCCGCCACGACCATCTGCCAGGGCCGCTCGTGCGCGAAGATCAGCACACCGAAACCGGCCACACCGACGCCGCACATCGCAGCCAGCACCCGGTCGGCGCGGAACCGGTGGATCAGCCGGCCGCTCACCGCAGCAGACAGGACACCGGCGACCGATCCCGGCAGCAGGAAGAGCAGGCTTGCCTGCAGGACGGTCACACCGAACCCGTAGCCCCCGACATCGTCCTCCATCTGCACGAACTGTGCGATCCCGAGGAACTGGACGTACATCGCGGCGCCGACCAGCACCGCCGCGAGATGCGCGGGCGTCACTGCCCGGCCGATCAGCGACCGAGGCGGTACCAGTGGTGCGGCGCATCGTTTTTCGTGCCGGATCCACCACAGCAGGCAGCCCAGCCCGCCGACGGCCAGCGTCAGGGCGAGCCCTACCCCCAACCGCCTGCCCTCCGCGATGGCCAGCAGGAAAGCACAGAGTCCGGCCGCGAGCAGCACCGCACCCGCGAGGTCGAACCGGCCGCCGCCCGTCTCGGGTCGACCTGTGTGGGGAATCGCAAACCAGGTGGCGACCAGGGATATCACACTGAGCACCAACAACATCCAGAAGACGCGGCGGTAGTCACCGCCGCCCGCGACCAGCACCCCCGCCGCAACCATACCGACTCCGCCGCCGGCCGCCATGATGCCGGACATCAGGCCGATCGCATGGGTGAGGCGACGCTCGTCGAGGACCGCGCGGAGCACCGCGACACCGATCGGGAAGAGCGCGAAGGCCGTGCCCTGCAGCACCCGCCCCACGATCAGCAGCGGCAGTGACGGCGCCAGGACGCACACCAGCGAGCCGACGACCACGACGATCAGCGTCCCGATCAGCACCGGACGTCCCCCGCGCTGGTCGGCGAGTCGGCCGAGCACCGGTGTCGTCACCGCGGCGGCGAGCAGGTTCGCGGTGAGCACCCACCCGACCGCGGTCGGCCCGATGTCGAGTTGACGCGACATAGTGGGGATCACGGGAACCACGGCGGCCTGCAGGATCGACAGCGTCATCACCGAGAAGCACAGTGCGGCAACAACTCGTCCCCCGTGCACTCGGGTGGGCGCGCCGGGGACGTCGGTACGGACCGCGGCGGTCACCTCCCGGCCCACTGCGGCGTTCGCCTGGCCGCGAATGCCCGCGGCCCCTCCTTCGCGTCCTCGCTCGTCATAACGATTCGGGCGGCGTCCCGGTTGAGCGCCCAGTCCTCCTGCGCCCAACCCGTGGTCGCAGCCGCGCACTCGTGCATCACGCGCTTGCTCTGCTGCACGGCGACGGGCGCATTCGCCGCGATCGTCTCCGCCAGGTCGAGCGCCACCGCGAGCGCGGTTCCGACCGGAGCGACGGTGTTGACCAGGCCCAACTCGTACGCGCGGGCCGCGGACACCGGGCGTCCGGTCAGCGCGATCTCCGCGGCGACCTTCGGCGGTACCTGCCGGTGGATCCGCAGGACACCTCCGGCGGCGGCGATGAGTCCGCGAGTGACCTCGGGCAGCCCCAGCGAGGCACGCTCGTCGATGACGGCGAGGTCCGCGGACAGCACGATCTCGGTGCCGCCGCCGAGCGCGAATCCGTTCACGGCCGCGATCACCGGCTTCGGGATCCAGTGCCGGACGATGCCGGCGAAGTCACGGTCGCGGTGGTCGGGGTCGTAGACGGCGCGTCCCGCGGCGATCTCCTTCAGGTCCGCGCCCGCGCAGAAGGCCCGCCCCGCACCGGTGATGACGACGACGCGCACCTGCGGATCGGTCGCCGCCCGTTCCAGCGCCGCGCCTGCCGCGACCGACAGCGCGGAGTTGACGGCGTTGAGCGCGTCGGGCCGGTTCAAGGTCACGATCGCGACGTGGTGGCGCACCTCGTACAGTGCGGCGGTCTCGGTCTCGGTCACGGTGGTCTCCTGGTGATGGCTAGAGGTCGAGGACGAGTCGGGGCGTGCAGCTGCGGGAGACGCAGATCATCATCGCGTCGTTCGCCGCCTGCTCGGCGTCGGTGAGGACGGAGTCGCGGTGGTCGGGTGTGCCACCGAGGACCGCGACCTCACAGGTCCCGCAGGTGCCCTCACGGCACGAGAAGTCCACGGCGACCCCGCTGCGCTGCAGCGCGTCGATGATCGACTCGGTCTCCGCGACCTCGACGACGCCACCGCTTCGGCCCAGCTCGACCTCGAATGCACCGTCTTCGGTGTCGCCGATGTCCTTGGGCGCGAACCGTTCCACGTGCAGAGTGACGTGATCGCGGTCGCGGCAGGCCGATTCGATCGCCTGCAGGAGCGGTTCGGGACCGCAGCAGTAGACGGCCGTCCCGGGCGCGGCGGCGTCCAGCGCGGCGGCGAGGTCGAGGATGCCGTACTCGTCCTGCGGGCGCAGCAGAACCCGGCCGGGGTGCGCTGCGGTCAGGTCGTGGGCGAAGGCCATGCTCACTCGGGTGCGGCCGCCGTACAGCAGCTGCCACGGCGCCTCACGCTTGTCGACCTGGCGGAGCATCGGGCGCAGCGGGGTGATGCCGATGCCGCCGGCGACGAAGAGGTAGGAGGGTGCGTCGGCGAGGGCGAAGTGGTTGCGCGGACCGGCGACCTCGACGAGGTCGCCGACCTCGAGCTTGTCGTGCACGTACGCCGACCCGCCGCGCCCGTTCGGTTCGCGCAGCACGGCGACGGTCAGCGACGTCGTGTCGTCGGGGTCGCCGCACAGTGAGTACTGCCGGGTCACCTCACCGAGGACGAGATCGAGATGAGCGCCCGGCTCCCAGCCCGCCACGACGCCGCCGTCTGGGTCCGTGAGCGTCACGAGCACGACACCGTCCGCGGCGGGCTCCTTGGCACTCACCTGCATCCACCGGGCGGTCTGGCTGTCGATCATGGGCCTGTCCACTTCACTCGATTCGAACTTGATTAAATCTTATGCAATTAGATTAATGGGGCGCAAGGCCGACGTAGATCGCACTTGCAGACAGGCGTGCTCGGGGTCTAAATCTATAGTTGTTAGCCATCTGACCGACAGGAGCACGCACATGGACGCACCTTCCTCTCCCGGATCGGTGCTCGACCTCTTCCGCCTGACCGGATCGGTCGCGGTCGTGACCGGGGCGGGCAGCGGACTCGGAGCGGGATTCGCGCGGGCTCTCGCCGAGGCGGGCGCCGACGTGGTCGTCGCGGCCCGCCGCCGCGAGAAGCTCGAGCAGGTCGCCGAGTCGGTCACCGCGCTTGGTCGCCGCTGCCTGGTCGTCCCGACCGACGTCACCGACCCGGACCAGTGCGACGCCCTGGCCCGCGCGGCGGTGGCCGAGTTCGGCCGCCTCGACATCCTGGTCAACAACGCGGGCGTGACACATGCCGCGGCCGCCACTCGCGAACGTCCCGAGGACTTCCGAAACGTGCTCGACGTCAACCTGTTCGGCGCGTACTGGATGGCACAGGCGTGTGCCCGGGTGATGCAACCGGGTTCGAGCATCGTCAACGTCGCCAGCATGCTCGGTCTGGTGAAATCCGTACTGCCACAGGCTGCGTACGCGTCGAGCAAGGCCGGGCTCATCGGCCTCACCCGCGACCTGTCCAACCAGTGGTCCGGACGGAAGGGCATCCGGGTCAACGCCATCGCACCCGGCTTCGTGGAGACCGACATGATCGACGAGATGCCGGCGGACACCCTGGCACGGTTCGTCGGCGAATCCTCACTCGGCCGGACCGCGACGCAGCGCGAGATCGACGCTGCGGTGGTGTTCCTGGCGAGTCCCGCTTCCGGCTACGTCACCGGATCGACCCTCGCGGTCGACGGCGGCACGTCCGGGCACTGATCCCACGAAAGGGAGCCGACCGATGATCGACACCACCACGGCCGTTCGCCTTCCCGGCGACGGCGTCACCCTCACCGCGGACCGCTGGGACCCCGACGGCACGCACTCGCACGGCACAGTGTTGCTGCTGCACGGAGGTGGCCAGACGCGGCATTCCTGGCAGCGCACGGGCGCGCGACTCGCCGAGCACGGCTGGAGTGCGATGGCCGTCGACGCCCGCGGGCACGGGGACAGCGACTGGGCCGACGACGGCGACTACGCGATCGCGGCGCACGCCCGCGACCTGATCGCCGTCGCGGCCTCACTCGACACTCCCCCGGTACTCGTCGGCGCGTCGATGGGCGGCATGGCCTCGCTCGTGGCGCAGGGTGCGAACCCGACGCTCGGGCGCGCGCTCGTCCTCGTCGACATCACCCCGAAGGCCGAACCCGACGGACTCGCAAAGATCTCCACCTTCATGCGAGAGGGCCTGGCGGGCTTCGACACCCTCGACGACGCCGCAGCCGCGGTCGCCGCGTACAACCCCCACCGCCGGCGCCCGCCGCGGATCGACGGGTTGCGCAAGAACCTGCGACTGCGCGACGGTCGCTGGTACTGGCACTGGGACCCGCGGATGCTCAGCCACCGCGAGAACGGTCCCGAGCAGGCGGGTGTCCGGGAGGAGCAGGCGCGGGCCGCGGCACGCGCGATCACTGTCCCCACCCTGTTGATCCGCGGGTCGCAGTCCGATGTCGTCAGCGACGAAGGAGCCCGCGACCTTCTCGCACTTATCCCTGGATCGCGGCAGGTCGACGTCGGCGGGGCAGGCCACATGGTCAGCGGGGACGACAACGACGTACTCAGCGAGGGCCTGCTCGAGTTCCTCGCCGACGACGTGTCCGCATACCGACCGCGGTGACACGGCAGCCGCCCACCCACCCGTTACGATCGGTTCCACCAACCAGGCGTGCCGTCTGGTGCCGCCGAATGGAAGTCCGAGATGCCTCGCCCGTCGAAACCGCTGATCAGCCGCGCCTCCGCGGTGGCTGCCTCCATCGACATCATCGACACCGACGGTCTCGACGCCTTCAGCCTGCCGCGTCTTGCTCAGCACCTCGGTGTCCGGGCACCGTCGCTCTACCACCATTTCTCCGACAAGTCGGAAATCCTCTCCGCGGTGGCCCGGCAGATCGCCGGAGCCGGATCGATCCCGCGGCGCAAGCCCGGACCGGACTGGCCCGAGTACTTCGTGTCGATCGCGCTCAACTTCCGGCAGTCGATCCTGCGCCATCGGAATGCCGCCCCGATCCTGCTGCAGTACCTACCGCGTGACCTGCTGCTCGGCACCTACGAGGAGACCGCCCGGTTCCTGGAGGCGTCCGGGGTTCCGGCGAGGCTGCACGTACAGATCCTCGACGGCATGGAACGGCTCTCGCTCGGCGCCGCCCTCACCGAGGCGATGCGCGGTCCGAGCACCCGCAAGACGATCTTTCCGAACGTCGACTCCGAGTCGCAGCCCACGCTGGCCCGCGCGCTCGCCGAGAACGAGCTGACGTCCAAGAAGCTGTACGAGGAGATGGTCCGCAGTTTCCTCTACGGCGTCATGCGGGACGAGGTGAGCGCGGACGCCAAGTCCGCGTGACGGCCCCGGCCGCCGAGACCTCGCAGGCCCTGGTCGGGGTGCGCCCACCCGTTCCTTCCTGAATGGCGCATTCAGGAAGTCTGACCGTATGAATGGGCCATTCAGGAACCGGAGGCGAGACCTTCAGGGACGTTCGAAGAGGTCCACTGCTGTCGTGGTGCGCTCGTCCGGCAGCTCCTCCGCGATGTTCGTGCCGGTGCGGAGCCACCCTCCCCGCAGCGCCGATCGAAGCCAGTTGTCCAGGGCGACCTGGGTTTCGAAGCGGAGGATGATGACGCAGACGTCCGAGGTGCTGCTCTCCTTGAGCCAGCCGCCGCCAAGGAACCCCGGGAAGATCCGGGCGAGTCCGAGGCCGCTCTGGATCCAGTCGGTAAACTCGTCGTCACGTCCGGGTCGGATCCGGCGGACGATCGTGGTCGTCACGTTCCCGTCCGCAGACGCGCCGGTACCGAGGTCGGTCGACCCGATTCCGTCGGTGTTGTTCACTGTTCCGCCTCGACTCCCACACGCGGCCACTCGTGCGACCAGTCCAAAGTAACAGCGTAACGACCACTGGCGGTGCTCCGGAACGAATGTTCCGGAACACCGCCAGATCGGCTTCGGTCGTTGCTACGCGGACGGTGCGGGCATGTGCACCGTCTTGGTCTCGAAGAACTCCTCGAGACCTTCGACACCGCCCTCACGGCCGACCCCGGACTGCTTGTATCCCCCGAACGGAACGGTGAAGTCGATGACGGCGCCGTTGACGCTGATCGTTCCGGTCCGGATGCGCTGTGCCAGAGCGTAACCGCGGTCCAGATCCTCGGTGTACACCGCACCGGAGAGCCCGTAGATGGAGTCGTTCGCGATCGCGACCGCCTCGTCCTCGTCCTCGTAGGTGATCAGCGAGATGACCGGACCGAACACCTCCTCCTGCGCGATCCGCATGTCGTTGCGCACGCCGTCGATCAGTGTCGGAGCTACGAAGTAGCCCTGATCCACACCCTCGGGACGACCGCCGCCCAGGACGACCGTCGCACCGTCCTCCACCGCCGTGGCGATGTAGCCCTCGACGCGGTCCCGGTGTCGCGCACCCGCGAGCGGGCCGAGGAAGTTCGTGGGCTCCCACGGGTTACCGATCGGCAGTGCACCGTACGCGGCCTTGAGTACCTCGACGACCTCGTCGTGGCGCTTGCGGGAGACGAGGACGCGGGTCAGTGCGATGCACGCCTGCCCCGACTGCATGCAGCCGCCCATCGGCAACGACTGGAGAACGTGGTTCAGGTCGGCGTCGTCGAGAATGATGGCGGCCGACTTGCCACCGAGTTCCAGGGAGACACGGGCAATGCGTTCGCTGGCCAGCGCCGCAATACGGCGGCCCGCGACGGTGGACCCGGTGAACGAGATGTGGTCGACGTCGGGATTGGTGACCAGGGTCTCGGACACCTCACGGTCGGCGATCAGAACGCTGACGACACCCTCGGGGATACGGCCCTCGGCGACGAGTTCGGCGATGACGTCGGCGAACACGGCCGGCGACAGCGGTGCGTCGGGCGCGCCCTTGAGAATCACCGAGCAGCCGGCGGCGAGAGCAGGCGCGACCTTGAAGGCGATGGTGCCCAGCGGTCCGTTCCACGGAATGATCGCGGCGACAACGCCGGTCGGCTCCTTGAGGATCCGGGAAATGCCGCCGTCCGCGCGGGTGCGGTCCTCACGGACCTCGAACGTCCGCGCCTCCGCGGCGACCGCACGGAACAGGCCTGCGGTCATCTGCTGGGTGCCCGCGCTGACGGCGATCGGGATGCCGACCTCGAGCACGCCGATCGTGGTCAGTTCCTCCACGCGGTGCTCGAGCCGGTTCGCGATCTCCTCGACGACGTCGGCCCGCTCGGCCATCGTCTTGCCCGCCCAGACGCCCGCATCGAAGGAAGCACGGGCCGCGGTGACGGCACGCGCAACATCTTCCGCTGTGGCACTGCGGATCCGGGCAGAACGCTGCTCGCTCCAGGAATCGACGAGGTCGATCCACTCGTCGCCGGTCGAGTCGACCCAGCGGCCTCCGATGAAGACCTGCTCGCGGTCGGCGATCGGCGGGGCCGATGCGGTGGTGTCGGTGATGGTCATCTGCTGTGGCCTCTTCTCTCAGCGAACGTTGTAGCCGGCGTCGACGGGAAGTGTGACTCCGGTGATGTATCGGGCCTCGTCGGATGCGAGGAAGACGATCGCGTTGCTGATGTCGACGGCCTCGATCAGCTCGACCGGCATCGGGTTCTTGTAGGACTCGTCGTTCGCGACCTCGGGATGGGAGTTGACGAAGGCGCCGTACTCCGCGTTGGCGACCATCGGGGTGTTGACCCCGGTCGGGTGAATCGTGTTGACGCGGATGAAGTGTTTGGCCAACTGCTTCGAGTACAGCCGCATCAGGCCGACGACGCCGTGCTTCGCGGCCGAGTAGCCGGCCTGGCCGGGGAACGTGTTGAGCCCGATGCTGGTCAGTCCGGCCGCCGAGCTGGTGATCGCGATGGAGCCGCCCTCGCCGCGCTCGATCATGCCGGGCACCGCGACCTCCAGGACGTGCCAGACGCCGGTGAGCATGGTGTCGACGGCGTCGTGCCAGGCCTGCGGCTCGACGCCCTGGTCGATCACGGGCATGATGCCCGCGTTGGGAACCAGGATGTCGACGTGACCGAACTGCTCGATGCCCGCGTCGTAAGCGCGCTGCACGTCGTCGCGGTTACGGACGTCGCCGACGGTGGTGACGATGC
The DNA here is from genome assembly GCF_001040705.1 of Rhodococcus sp. RD6.2. Lineage (GTDB taxonomy): Bacteria > Actinomycetota > Actinomycetes > Mycobacteriales > Mycobacteriaceae > Rhodococcus_G. The sequence goes on along the minus strand of NZ_CVQP01000010.1, from coordinate 307,937 downwards.
TGCCGCCTGCCGCCTTGACGAGGCGCTCGGTCTCGGCGAGGTCTTCCTCGGTGGCCATCGGGTAGAACACCGACGGAATCTGTGCGCAGATGTCCATGCCGATGATCGCCGCGCCCTCCTCCGCGAGACGGATCGCGTGCGCACGGCCCTGGCCCCGCGCGACACCGGTGATGAATGCAACCTTGCCTTCGAGCCTGTTCATGGGATTCCTTCTTTCGCTGACGATGTCGACCGGACCGTCATCGCTCGGCGACCGATCGGACCGTGGAGTCGACCTCCGGGTGAACCGGGGAGGTGAATGCGACCGGGGATGCCGCAGCCGCTGTGAGTGTCGTCACAGGACGCTACCCCCGAGATTTGCATGAGTCAACGTTTTACACAGATCGTTCTCTGTCTCACGTCTCAGATCCTCGACCTGGTAGCAGGCATGCGCTTCGTCCTGCTCGAAGGAGAGCAGCCGGCACATCCGCATGACGCGCTCGTCGTCCGGGTCGATGCGCATCAGCGCTACCTGGGCACCAGCGTCACGCAACGCGACGAGTGCCCGGACCAACAGCGCGGACCCGAGCCCCCGACCGGAGGCACGATCGGAGACGACGAGTGCCCCGAGCCACGCTGCGCGAAGTTCCTCGTGCTCGTGGAGTGCCGGGTCGAAGCGCACGTAGCCCGCCGGCTCGCCGGACAACGACGCGGTGATCGCGAGCCCGGAATCGTCAGCGCGAGAGAGGCTGTCGCGGTGCCGGCGCGGCACGGTGGCCGCTGCAAGCAGCTCGGTCATCTCGGCGCCGATCGCGGTGGCCGCGACCGGCTCCGACAGCGTCGCCTCGGTCGTCACGGGATCGAGAGGTTCCGCCCACGGCCCCGACAGGTGGCGCAGCAACGTCCACTGGCGTCGCACTGCGGGCACCCCGAAACGCGTCGTCAGCCGCTCGGCGGCGGGGTGCGAGCCGTAGGACCACACCCGCAGCACCCGCGCCCCCGTGCCGGCCCAGCCATCGCCGCTCATGGTGTCCAGACCCAGCTCCTCGACCAGGAGGGTGGCGATTCCGCGTGACCGGTAGTCGGGGTCCACGACGAACTGCACGGAACCGAGCCCGTCGACGCCGACGACGAGACGCAGGTAGGCGACCACGACCCACGGGGCGTCGTCTCTCGCACTGAGGTCACGGCGGGCCTTGATCGGCAGGTGCCACACCCGCTGCGCGTCCGACGAGAGGGTGTCCACGTCACGCGGGTCGACGGCAGAGAAACCCGCCTCGGCGTCGAAGTCCGCCGCTCGCCGCACCAGCGCGAGCACCTCGTCACGGTCGCCCACAGCAAGCTCGTCGCACCACCGGTAAGAGATCATTCCAACTCCTCATCGAGCGAATGTGCGGATAAATCTAACGACCATCGGTTTATGCCGCAAGGGTGCGGCGCAACCGAGGGTTTACAGCTAAATCTAAATCTATTAGATTTAGCCCATGGATCGGCGGTCCCGGCGCGTGTGCGTCGCGACTCCGCCGACGTCGCACACGAGATTGGGAGGAAACCGATGACCGAGGTCGGAGCACCCCGCGAGGAACGCATTCGGCGGGCCCTGGACCACCTGCGCAACGACACCACCGACGAGTTCGAGCACATCACCTGGTTCGAACCCGTCGAGTTCACCGATCCGGAGGTCGCCAAGCGTGAACGTGATCGCGTCTTCGGTCGGGTGCCGACCATCGTCGCCCACGGATCCGAGATCCCCAAGGCAGGCGACTTCTTCACGCTCCAACTGCCGCGGAACAACGTCATCGTCGTCCGCCAGCGGGACGGCAGCGTCAAGACCCTCGTGAATCAGTGCCGCCACCGCGGGGCGATGGTCGAGAAGGAGGAGAAGGGCCGCTGCCGCCTGTTCTCCTGCCCGTATCACCGCTGGTCGTACGACACCGACGGAACGCTGCGCACGATCACCCGCGACAACACCTTCGGTGAGGCCGACCGTTCCGAGCGCAACCTCGTGCAGCTGCCCACCGAGGAACGGCACGGGTTCATCTGGGTCGTCGACGATGCCGCCGCGACCATCGACGTCGCCGACTGGCTCGGCCGGGACATGGACGACATCCTTGCCTCGCAGGATCTGGGCTCGAAGGTGACCACCCGCGTCAAGGTGTTCGAGGAGCCCGTCAACTGGAAGCTGATGCAGGACGCGTTCCTCGACGGCTACCACATCCAGTACGCGCACCCGAACACCGCGGCGAAGCACATCCACACCAACGTGATGGCCTTCGAGGACTTCGGGCACCACTGCAGGTTCATGAACCTGCGCAAGACCATCGACCGGTGGATCGAGGAGGATCCCGGCGATCGCAGCCTGGCCGAGCACACCACCGAGACCTACTTCATCGGACCGAACAGCACACTGCTCCGTCAGCCCGATCACTACCAGCTGCTCACCTTCCGTCCGCATCCCAGCGATCCGCAGCAGTGCCGCATGGAGATCCGGCTGATCTGCCCGACCCTCGAAGACAGCGGAATGACCGAGGAACGCTGGAACCGCATCTGGGACAAGAACGTGGAGATCCTCGTCGCGGTCCTCCACAACGAGGACTTCCCGATCCTGCGCGATTCGCAGCGAGCGATGGCCAGCGCCAACGCGGGCAACATGCTCCTCGGCCGCAACGAGGTCGCCAATCAGGTCTTCCGCCGCGAGATCCAGAAACTCGTCAGCGCCAACTGACACCGAACAAGGGCGGTGGGTGCCTGTCGGCACCCACCCCTAGGAGGCTTACGTGGAGAGCGATCTCTTCGACAAGGACCACGAACTGTTCCGCGACTCGGTTCGCGGATTCGTCGAGAAGCACGTCGTCCCGAACCTGGAGAAGTGGGACGCGAACCGGCTCATCGACCGCGACACCTGGCTGGCCGCCGGCCGCCAGGGGTTGCTCGGACTGACCGTGCCCGAGGAGTTCGGCGGGCCCGGGGAATCCGACTACCGGTACCGGGTGGTGATCCAGGAGGAGATCGCGCGTGTCGGCGCGTCGGCGCTGCAGTCCGGCTTCTCCACCAACGACGACATCGTGCTCAACTACCTGTTGCGGCATGCCGACGACGAACAGAAGCGTCGCTGGCTGCCCGGATTCGTGACCGGCGAGACGATCGGTGCGATCGCGATGAGCGAGCCCGCCGCCGGGAGCGACCTGCGCGCGGTCACCACCTCCGCCGTCCAGGACGGCGACGAGTGGGTCCTCAACGGCGCCAAGACGTTCATCACCAGCGGCATCCTCGCCGACCTGGTGATCGTCTTCGCCAAGACCGATCAGGACGCCGGGTCGAAGGCATTCAGCCTGTTCGTCGTCGAGGACGGGACCCCCGGCTTCTCCCGCGGCCGCAAGCTCGACAAGGTGGGTCTGCACGCCCAGGACACCGCCGAACTGTTCTTCGACAACGTCCGAATCCCCCACGAGAACCTCCTCGGAGACCGAGGCGCCGGATTCACGTACCTGATGCAGTCGCTTCCCCTGGAGCGACTCGGAATCGGCATCGCTGCACAGGTTTCCGCGGAGGCGGTGTTCTCCTGGACGATGGACTACGTCCGCGAACGCACCGCGTTCGGCAAGCGGATCGGCGAATTCCAGGGCATGGGCTTCGATCTCGCGAAGCTCCGCACCGCGATCGAGGTCTCCCGCGCGTACATCGACCGGTGCATCCGCGAGTACAACCAGGACACCCTGACCGCCGTCGATGCGTCCAAGGCGAAACTGTGGGCCACCGAGTTGCAGGGGCAGGTCGTCGACGCGGGCGTTCAGTACCACGGCGGCTACGGCTACATGATGGAGTACCCCGTCGCCAAGGCCTACCTCGACCACCGAATCCAGCGGATCTACGGCGGCACCAACGAGATCATGAAGGAGATCATCCACCGGGACCTGATGAGGGACTGAAATCTCCTCGACTGCAAGAAATAGTGGGGCGGACCGAAGAGGTCCGCCCCACTTTCGTGCTTCGCTGCCGACGAATCAGGCAGTCGGCTCGCCAACCTCGAGCGGCAGCGACCCGTCGGAGACCCACTCGTTCATCGACCCGTCGTAGACCGCGACGTCCTCACGGCCGAGACGGGCCAGCTGGAAGGCGAGGAAGGTCGCGGCGATGCCACCCCCACAGTAGGTCACCACCGACTTGTCCTCGTCGAGCGCGCCGGCCTCGGCGAAGAGCGGCCGCACCAGGTCGAGGTCACCGACCCGGCCGTCGTCGGTGACCAGGTCACCGAAGAAGACGTTGACACTGCCCGGGATCCGTCCCGGACGTCCGTATCCGTAGGTGTCGACCTCGCCGCGGAACGTCTGCGGCTCCAGCGAGTTCACCAGGACGCCTGCCGGATTGCCGATCCCCGCGAGGACGCTTTCCTTGGTGGCCAGCAGTTCGGGCCGACGCTCACCGGTGAAGGTCGCGGCCGGATAGCTGTTGCCGCCACCCTGTTCGGTGTCGAACCCGGCGGACTTCCAGGCTCCGAGCCCGCCGTCGAGAACCGACACCCGGTCGAACCCCTCGAGGCGCAGGTTCCACCACAGCCGCGTCGCCCACAGGTTCCCGCCCTGGTCGTACAGGACGACGTGGGTGTCCGCGCCGATGCCGAGGGCGCCCGCGCGCTGCGCGAACGTGTCGTGGTCGAGGCTGGTGAAGGCATACGGCGACTCGGTGGTCGCGAACTCGCCGAACACGTCGGCGTGCGCGGCACCCGGAATGTGCTCGGCCTCGTACGACTCGCGGCCCGACGCGGTGAACGACTCCCCCGAATCGTTTCGACCGTGCGAAATGCTGACGTCGTAGATCCGGATGCTTTCGTCCGAACGACGGGCGGCGAGCCAAGCGGCGTCGACGAGCAACGGGGCGGTGGACATGGGTACAGCTCCATCCTGCGTGGCGGCGACCCGGCACGCATCGAAAACCTAATCTTCGTAGACAAGGCTATCCCCCGGGCTGGGCACGGCGAGGGTTCCAATCCCTGTGATCGGAACCCTCGCAGACGGCTACGCGAAGCTAGGCCGGTACCGGTACCTCGTTCCTGCTCGTCGTCGTGGTCGACTCCGAACGCGTCCGCGACAGCGCGGCCGCCACCAAGCCGAGCAGTGCGATACCGCAGAGCAACAGACTCAGCCAGATCGTGGTGTCGTGGAAGGCCAGCGGGACGGCGACGACGGGAACGATCGCCGCGCCGAGCGCGTTGCCGGTCTCCCGGCCCAGTCCGAGGCCGCTGTAGGCGTGTTTGGTGTCGAAGAGCTCGGTGACGTAGGCGCCCATGGGACCGAAGATCGCAGCGACGCCGATGCCGTTGCCGAAGGCGAGAACCAGGCAGAACACGATCGGCGTGCTGTAGCTCGACAGCAGGTAGAACGCGAGCCAGGCGAACAGGGCGCTGTAGACGAAGCCGAACATGATCACCGGGCGGCGACCGAGGCGATCCGACAGCCCACCGAAAACGGGAATGAGGGCAGCGTTGGCGAGCTGGGCAGCAATCAGACCGACGAGGACCTGGGTCTGGTCGAGTCCGAGCTGGTTACGTCCGAACGTCCCCATGAACACCAGGTAGAAGTACCCGATGCCGGTCATGCCGATCGCCATGACCATCACGGTGATCAAGGCACGCGGCTGCTGACGGATCACGTCACGGACAGGCGTCTTCGACGTTTGCGCCGCACCTTCGATTCGGCGGAACTCCGGGGTTTCCGGCAGTGAGCGTCGCAGCCACAGCCCATAGGCGAGGATGATGCCGCTGAGCAGGAACGGGATTCGCCAGCCCCAGTCCAAGAACGCTTCCTTGGACAGCACGGCGGACACGGCGAGCAACGCACTGCTGCCGAGTACGCCTCCCAGCGCGGAACCCATACCGGGAAGGGACCCGAGGAGGCCGCGCTTGCGTTCCGGTGCGAACTCGACCGCAACCAGTGTCGCGCCGCCGTACTCGGCGCTTGCGCCGATGCCCTGCAGGATCCTCAGGAACACGAGCAGCGCCGGTGCGAGCCACCCGATCTGCTCGTAGCTCGGGAGCAGACCGACAAGTAGCGTTGCCGCGCCCATCAAAACCAGGGTGAGTACGAGAATGCGTTTGCGGCCGATGCGGTCGCCGAGGCTGCCGAGGATCACTCCGCCGATGGGGCGGACCAGGAATCCGACGGCGAAGGTGCCGACCGCCTGCAGGGTTCCCAGGAACGGACTGGACCCACTGAAGAACACACTCGCGAAGACCACGGAGGCCGCTGCCGCGTAGAGACTGAAGTCGTAGTACTCGAGCAGGGTTCCAATGAAGGCCGCGCGGCTGGCTCGTCTGGACTCAGCGGGAGACTTGGCTCCGTCGGCGCGGGTCGCCGCGGTTGAGGGTTGGGACTCGGTCATGCACACCTCGCGTGTGAGCCGGGCAGCGCCCGGGACGGCCTGTGATGCACGACACGTTAACCGATAGCTTTTAGGTTTGTCTACGGCAGCGCGACGCTCGAGCAGCCGAAATATGTGTATCAGCCATGTATCTCGCGAGTGAGGCACCGCCGCTCGAGCGCGGCGGGGTCGTCAGCCTCCGCAGACCGGGCTTCCCGGGAAGGCAGGGATGCCGCCCCGGCAGCCAACCTCGGTGACCGCGTTCAGTCGCTCCACCGGGTTCCGATGCTGCAGCGCGGGCAGAAGTCCGTCCACGAGTAGCGCGGACTTCACCGTCGGCGTGAGGGCCTGGGAGTCGAGAGTGCCACGAACGCGGGCGAATTCGACGAGTTCGTCGTAGATCATCGACAGAGCCGCTTCGGTGGTCTGATCCTCCGGCTCCAGTGCACCGAAGTCGACACCGGTCTCGTACTCGTGGCGGACGGCGTGCGGGCCCTGGTCGCAGGCGGGCTTGTTCAGGTCGATGCGGAAGTCCGGACGTTCCGGCGACGGCGCGGTCACCGTGCCCGCGTCGGTGCAGGCATGGTGCGAGATCCGGTCGGCGAGAGCGTGGAGGTAGATGCCGATCCTCGCGTTCCAGGACTCGGCCCCCACCCAGGAATCGAACTGCGGCGCCAGCACTCCGTCCGAAATGACCTGTGGGCCGGTTACGTTGGTGAACGGGATGGCGAGCGGAGCCTGCACGCTGTACGTGCCGTTGATCTGCGCCGCTTCCGGATCGGCGAAACACTCGGTACCGGTGGCGTAGTCACCGGACGCCGACGGGTTGGTGAAACCGCCCGTGCACAACGGCGCCGCGGTGCCGGGCCCGGCCATCGCCCAGCGCCGCACGTGCGTGAGCATCACCTCGTGCGCGGGGTCGTCGACGTCGGGACGCAAACCGTCCGGCTCCGGGTCCCGCAGGTCGCGCATCGTCGGCAGGAAGTGGAACAGGAACCCGCCGGTCGCGAAGTGCGTCCGCACGAGACCGCTGATGTCAGCGGTGGTGAGGGCGGCGGCGTCCGGCACCGGCGCTCCGTCCGCGTCGCGCGGCACGAAGGTTCCGAGGTCGGTCGCCTCGTCGTATGCCGCGATCCAGTACGCGTCCCGTTCGGAGAACCCGACGGTGCGGGCGATGATGTAGGTGGAGTCGGAGTGCACGAGACTGCGACCGCCGAGCGGCTGGCGGAGCGTGTAGCCGTAGCGCACGAACGCCTCGAGTCCGCAGAGCGGACCGTTCGGATCGTCCACGGGGCAGGGTGGGGGCAGGGGCGCGCAATTGTGCGGCGGCGCCCCGCCCGGGGTGTAGCAAATGTCCTCTGCGAACCCGTGCGCTTGCGGCGGCGCGAATGCGAACGTCGCGCCGACAACTGTCAGCAGCACCGTGGTCAAGCTCCGAATGTGGCCGCCCATCGTGCGCACCTTCCGGTTACCCGCCCCCGATCACCGTACACCCGACAACGGAGGACCGGACCGGAAAACTGCAGGTCACAGCTTGATCACCGAGCGTGTGCGCTACCCGGCGGTGACCGCCGACCTCAGTGCGGGGTCCGTCGCCGGTGGCTGCAGGACGCCGGATCGCACCAGCGCGTCGATCTCGGTGTCGTCCATGCCGAGCAGTTCGGCGCAGATCTGCCGGGTCTGCTCCCCGGCGAGCGGGGCCTGTCGCGCAGGCGGGTCGGAGATCTCCCCGAAGACGGCGACGCGGGCGGTGGCGGGCAGGTCCGCAGGCAGCAGATCGTGACCGATCGTCGTGTAGGTGCGCCTGGCGGTCAGGTGCGGGTCGGTGAGGAGCTCCGGCAGTCGCAGCATCGCGCCCGCCGGCACTCCGGCGGCCTGCAGCGTCGCCGCCGCCTCACGTGGATCCCGATCGACGAGCCACCGCGCGACACATGCGTCCGCCTCGGCGCGATGGGCGATGCGTTGCGGTGCGGTGGCGAACCGGCTGTCCTCCGACAGGTCCGGTCGACCGAGGACCCCGCACAGCGCAGCCCACTCGTCGTCGTTGGAGACGGAGACGACGCACCACTCGTCGTCACCAGCGCAGGCGTACACCCCGCTCGGCGACGCATACGGGTCGGTGTTCCCCGGCGCGGTGACCGTGCCGGGCCGCAGGCCCTCGGTAACGAGCTGGGATCCCAGTTGGGTCAGGGCCGTATCGGCCTGCGCGAGCTCCAGGTTCGTGCCGCGACCGGTTCGACGTCGGTCGATCAAAGCGGCCAGGACCGCGACCGCCGCGACGTGCGCTGCGATGTGGTCGGGGTACACGGTCTGGCCGTCACAGAGCAGCTCCGCATTGTCCGGGTACCGCCACAGCGCCGACACTCCGCAGGACGCACGCACCAGCGGGCCGTAGCCGAGCCTGCTGCGCCACGGTCCGGTGCTGCCGAAGGAACTCGACTCCGACACCACGATTCGCGGGTTGATCTCCGCCAGGCTTTCGTAGGAGAAGCCCATCGAGGCCAGCGTTCCCGGTTTGAAGTTGGCGAGAACCACGTCGGCGTCGGCGACCAGGCGGCGGAAGAGATCCGCGCCCTCCGGGCTACGCAGGTCGAGCCCGAGGCTGCGCTTGTTCCGATGCCCCCACGCCACCGACGCCGCCAGCGCCGCACCGCGTTTCGACTGGCGGAGTCCGTCCGGGAAGTTCGCGTTCTCGATCTTGATCACGTCGGCGCCGTAGTCCGCGAACTGCCTGCTCAGTTCGGCTCCGAAGACGATCACACCGAGGTCGAGAACGCGGAGGCCGGCCAGCGGGGCGGCGAACGGATCGTCGGCTCCGGCCGTCCGGGGGTTCCTCGTCGGCAACTGGAGGTCGTTGTGTTCGCCGAGTTGCGGTGCCCGCGTCCGGATCCCGGCGCGCTCGCCTGCCACGCTGACGTAGCCCGACGGTACGCGGGCACGCACACCGGGAGCGATTTCCGCGTCCACGAGTGATCCGGATGCCGCGAAGTGCTCGGTGGCGAGCACCTCCGTGAGGGTGTGCACTCCACCGACCGGAACACCGCGGCGCGCTCCCTCGGCCACCAGCTCGGCCTGGGTGTAGGCGGCGAACAGGTCTTCGATCAGCGGGTGCAGGGTGCCCGCCGCGGCGAACCGGGCGGGAATGGTGTCGTACTTCGGGTCCGCGAATTCGTCCGGTGCACCGAGCCATTCGAACATGCCGCGCCACTGGCGTTTGGCGAGCAGGCAGATCCGGACGTGCCCGTCCTTGCACGGGAAGACCGGGTAGAAGTTGGCGGCGTCGGGGCGCCCCCGGGGGAAGTCCTCGGACCGTCCCGCCGCTGCGGACCCCTGGGCCCCGAAACCGGGATCGAAGCCGTGCACGATCGCCTCGAACGCGGACAGGTCGACGGTCTCGCCCCGTCCGCTCGCGAGGCGCCGGTGGTACGCGAGCAGCGCCGCCCAGGCCACGTGCGCGCCGACGCTCTCCTCGACCAGCCCGGCAGGCGGCAGCAGCGGTTCGGCACCGGGCGCACCGGATCGCGACAGGACCCCGGACAGCGCGTACAGCACCTGCTCGGTGGCGATCCAGTCGCGGTACGGCCCGGTCTGGCCGAATCCGCTGACCGACACCCACACCAACTCCGTTGCCAGGGCACGGATCTCGTCCGGACCCATCCCCCGCTCCGCGAGCCATCCCGGGCGGTGCGACTCGATCAGAATGTCCGCGTCCGACGCGAGCTCCCGCAGTCGGGTCCTGCCCGCGTCGGACTCCAGGTCGAGGACGATGCCGAGCTTGTTGGCATTGCGCAGGGCGAACGGGATGCTCACACCGTCGACGACCGGCTCGGCCGACCGCGACCGCGAGCCCCCGGGAACCTCGACGCGGATCACCTCGGCGCCGAGGTCGGCGAGGTAGCGGCCCGCGGACTCGCCGAGTCCATCGGTGAGGTCGAGGACGCGGACGCCGTGCAGCGGAAGGGTCATCGTGCGCTCCGTTCGCAGAAGATCGAGTCGCTCAGGACCCGAAGTAGATCGACTTGCTGTCGTAGTAGGGGGCGATGCCCTCCGGGCCGAGTTCACGGCCCAGACCGGACGCCTTGACACCGCCGAACGGCGCGTCGAAGTCCAGTGCGTAGTGGTTGACGCCGACCGTGCCGCTGTGGATCCGGTCGGCGATCGCCAGCCCGCGCTCCTCGTCCGCAGTCCAGACGGTGCCGCCGAGCCCGTACTCGGAGTCGTTGGCGATCGCGACGGCTTCGTCCTCGTCGCTGTAGGGCGTGATGACCAGGACGGGCCCGAAGATCTCCTCCTGCGCTATGCGGGCGGCGTTGTCCACGCCCTCGAAGACGGTTGGCTCGACGTACCAGCCGACGGACTGCCCGGCGGGTGCGCCACCGCCGGTGGTGATGCGATGTCCCTCGCTACGCCCGATGTCGATGTACCCGAGCACTCGGTCGCGCTGCGCGGCACTGACCAGCGGCCCGATCTGGGTGGACTTGTCGAGCGGGTCACCGATCCGCAGGGCGCGCACCGTCTCCGTCACCGCGTCGACGACCTCGGCGTAGCGGCTTCGCGGCGCGAGGATCCGGGTGCCGGCGTGGCACGTCTGGCCGTTGTTCGGCAGGGACACCCCGAGAAGGTTCGCGGCGAAGACGTCGAGGTCCGCGTCCTCGAGGACGATGGACGCGGACTTTCCGCCGAGTTCCAGGGTCACTGGGCGCAGCAACCGGCCGCACGTCGCGCCGATGGCCCGCCCTGCCGGGGTGGAGCCGGTGAACGCCACCTTGTCGACGCCGGGGTGCTCCACCAGGTAGGCGCTCACCTCGCGCCCGGCGGGAACGACGTTGACGACACCCGCGGGAAGACCCGCCTCGACCGCGGCGTCGGCGAACACGAAGGCGTCCAGCGCGGTTTCGGGTGCCGGCTTGAGCACGACGGTGCAGCCGGCGGCGAGGGCCGGCGCGATCTTCATCGCGGCGAGCGACTGCGGGTAGTTCCACGGGGTGATCGCGGCGACGACGCCGACCGGCTCACGGCGCACCACGGTGCGTCCCCCAAGGGCGCTGGGCCGCACGTCGTCGGACGCCGTCCGACGGATGAGGTTCGCGTAGTAGCCGACCATCATGCTCGGCGCGAAGCCGTTGGCGCCGATGGACAGGGAGATCGGCATGCCGTTCTCCCTGGTGGTGAGCGCCGCCGTCTGCTTGGCGCGAGCCTTGAGCGCCGCCGCGAATCGGTCCAGGTGGTCGGCACGGTCCGCGGCTCCCAGTGCCCGCCAGGATGCCAGGCCTCGGCGCGCGGAGGCCACAGCGGCGTCGATGTCGGCTGTGGACGCGAGAGCTGTTGTGCCGAGCACTTTCTCGGTCGCGGCCTCGATGACGTCGAACGTGGCGTCGGACTGCGGGGTCACCCACTCGCCGTCGATGAACAGAGTGCGCCGGTCCAGGGAGATGTCCATGTCGATCCTTTGGCTGCGTCTTCTACAGGGTGTCTTCGTGGCCGAACAGCGTCGAACTGACGACCGGCGCCATCGGGCCACCGATGAACAGCGACGTCCGTGCGCCCTCGACCGGATTGGTGGAGGTGCCGCGAATCTGCCGCACCGCCTCGACGGCGAGGCCCATCCCGTTGACGAACGAGTCCGCGATGTTGCCGCCGCTGGTGTTGACCGGCAGCTTGCCGATCCCCGCCGTCAGGTTGTCCACGGTGAGGACTCCGCCCGCGGCGGGACCGGTGGGTACGAGCCCGTGGTCGATGAGAGCGGCGACCGCCGGTCCGCTGAAGTTCTCGTACACCTGCACGACGTCGACGTCGTCCGGTCCGAGACCCGCTGCGGTCCAGAGTCGTTCGGCGACACCGGGGCGTCCGGGACGACCGGCGAAGCCGGCGCTGGTGTAGAGGTCGTCGTTGTCGATGATCGACGAGTAGCCGCCGGGCGCGCCCTGCGCGCCCGCGAGCACGTAGGCGGCGTCGGGTCGCATGCGCTTCGCCCGCTCGGCGGAGACCAGCACCAGCGCAACGGCGCCGTCGTTCTCGCGGGAGCAGTCGAACAGATGGAAGGGCTCGGCGATCATCCGGGACGCGTCGTAGGTCGCCTCGTCGAGCGGCCTGCCGTACCCGGCGGCGGTGGGGTTGTTCTGCGCGTGCCGGTACGCGGCGAGAACCAGAGCCCGCATCGCCTCCCGGGGCACGCCGTCGTGCTCGAGCAGCCGCTGTGTGCGCAGTGCGCACACCTGGGCGGGTGAACCGACGCCGTGGGCGAGGTAGTGGGATCCGTAGAAGTACTTGGCGTAGCCGAGACGTCCGGTGTCCTCCTGCGCCATCGAGCGATAGACGACGACGCACTCGGCCTGGCCTGCCGCGATGGCGACGGCGGCGTTGTTGACGGCGGCGGCGACGGTGCCGCCGCCCCCACCCCACATCATGTTCGACCAGCGCACGTCGTCGACACCGAGCGCGCCACCGATGGTCGCGCCGTCGTGTCCGCCGCCCGCGTAGGAGACGAAGCCGTCGAGCTCGCGTGGCGAGATGCCTGCGTCCACGCAGGCGGCGACGATCGCCTCGAGGGTCATCCGCAGCTCGCCGTGCGGGGCCTCACCGCGCTTGTAGTGAAGTTCCGAAACTCCCACCACCGCTGCTGCGCCGCGCATCGTTGCCACGCTCATGCCTGTGCTCCTTCGCGTCGACGCCACCGCAGCAGCGGCCAGGTCGCGCCCTCGTCGAGTTCGATGTGCCCGACCACCGGGTCGCCAATTCGGATGTCGGTGTCGTCGCCGGTGAGAATGCCGAGGACCCTGCGGTTTCCGGCTCCAGGGAGTTCGACGAGGACGGTGACGTAGGGGACGCGGTCGGCGAGTTCGCTGATGAACGGATAGTGGCTGCGCGCCCAGCTGTAGACGGTGCCGATCGCCGGGGTCGCCTCCCATCCGGGGTCGAACGTGTGGCAGTGCCCGCAGATCCACTGCGGCCCCCAGATCCATTCGGCGCAGTTCCCGCAGCGCTGCAGTCGCAGCTCACCGGCGAGCAGGCCGTCCCAGTAGGGCTGGTCGAGTCCGTCCGAGGCCGGTCCCCAGGGGAATTCGCGCTGCGTCACGTCCGTGTTCATGCGGAGGCTCCCGACGGCGGGAAGTTCTCCAGCGCCGCGGCCTTCCACTGCCCGTCGCGCAGTTCCCAGATCGATCGCAGGCCGATCACGCCGTCGGGGGTGTCGTAGACCGTCTCACCGATCTGACGATCGCCTTCGAGGCGCACGTCCTTGATCTCGAAGCCGTTGACGGCGCCGCGGGGCACGGACACGCCGTCGAAGACGGCGGGGATGTTCTCCTGCACCATGTCGGCAATCGCTGCCTTCATGTTCCCGGACACGACGTGGCCAACGTGACGCTCGTACAGCGTCCGAAAGTCTTCTGCCGACATGTGATTCTCCTTGATCGACGTGCGTCCTGGACGCCACCTCGGCGCGTGGCGCCGGAATGCCATTAACCTTATGTCGTTAGGTATTGTGCGTCAATGCTCGCGGCATGACGGAGGCCGAAACGCCTGTTCAGGCGAAGTCGAAACCGCCGTCACCGCCGACGACGACAGGCTCCCCGGCCTCCTCGGCGACCAGAAGTCGATCGAGCGCACCGGCATCCGTGGAGGACGCGAGCGTGCGTCCCCCGTCCGGAGTGCGGGCCGCGAGGAAACCTCGCTCCGGATTCCCAGAACGGTCGTGCAGCACCGCCCAGGACTCGGTTGTCGCCGGACCCTCGTACGTCGGATGCGCGTGGACGGTCGGCTCGCGGTCGACCGCCGCCTGTACGTCCTCGCGGCGGAAGCCACCGGCCGGAGGCTCGGTCCGGTACACCCCGAATGCGTGCTTGGTCAGATAGCCGCTGTTCGCGGTGACCAGCCCGTAGCTGCCCGGCGACTCCCGCAGACGTGTAGCCAGGGTCGCGATGGCGTGGGTGCTGTAGTTGTTCCACGGGCCGCCCGCGAATGTCAGGCCACCGGTGAGGGTCAGCGGCCGACCCGGATCGCCGAGCGGCAGCCCCAGTTCACGCGCCGCGACCTGGACCGCGGACGGGAAGCAGGAGTACACGTCGACGTGCGCGACATCGTCGACCCCGATGCCGGCCAGTTCGAGCGCCCGTCCGCCGGCGATGCGGATCGCGGGCGAGCGATCCAGCGCGCCGCGCTCGGCGATGTCGTAGGTGTCGTGCGACTCCGTGCCCGACTGCGGGAACACCCAGTTCTCTCGCGGAATGCCGAGCCGTGTCGCGACCTCCACCGAGCACAGCAGCAGGGCGGCGCCCTGCTCGACCATGTTGTTCGAGTTCAGCAGTTTGGTGTACGGCGAGACGATCCACCGGTTATCAGCCGAGGGAGTGACGATCTCGTCCGCGGTGTACTCGCGCTGCGTCCATGCGTGCGGGTTGGTCGCGGCGACCTTGCTGAACCCGGACCACAGGGCACCGATCGCGTCACGGTGCTCGGCCACCGACAGGCCGGCGGACAGCCGCAGCGCCTGCTCGAACAGCGGGTAGATGTAGGCGGGACGGTCGAGTCCGGCGCGCATCTCGGTGCCCGACTGCATCGGCACCTCGTCGACGGCCAGTGACGCCTTCGGCACCGATTCGTCCTGCAGCGTCCAATCCGGCCGAACACCCTGGGCGCGCAGCTTCATTCGGGTGCGCCACGACTCGGCGCCACCGATCAGCACGACGTCGCATCGGCCCGCGGCGATGTCCTCGGACGCGGCGTTGACGAGCACCTGAGGTGTGCTGCCACCGCTGCCGGTGTAGGCGGTGTGTCGGGGCGCCGCCCCGATCCGTTCACCGACGAGCGCGCCGGGGTCCCGGTACTTCCACGACAGCAGGCCCACGATGCGGACCGAGTCCACGAGTTCGAGCAGGCGGGCACTGCCCGCCTCGGCCGCGGCCCGATGCGCGGCGTCGGCGATCAGGTCCACCGGTTCGCGGCCACCGTCGCGGTTGTTGATCTGACCGCCGCCGACGAGGACAGGAGTACGCAGGTCGAGGGGTGCAGAGTGGGCAGACACAGTGGGACCATCCAAGATCTCTTCATCGGGCATCGCCGGAGCGATCGGCCATAAGCTAATGAGTTTAGGTTAAGTCGGCTTGCGGCGGTTGTCGAGATCATCCAAGAAGGCCCTCGGAGGTCATACACCCGGAGTCGACGGAACCGCGGTCAGGTCCTGATGGCGTCGAGGATCCGCTCCCGAGAAGCCGGGCGCGGCCAGCCGCCGAGGATCATCGTGGTCAGGCAGGTCGGCTTCCACCGCTTCTCGATGTCCTCGCAGATCTTGTCCACGGGACCGACCAGCGCCACGTCCTCGACCATCGCGGTCGGGACGGCCTGCGCGGCGAGATCGACGCGGCCGTTCAGGTAGTGGTCCTGAATCTCCGCACACGCATCGCCCCACCCCATCCGGACGAACACGTCGTTGTGGAAGTTCGCGTCCTTGGCGCCCATGCCGCCTGCATAGAGGGCGACCACGGGTTTGAGCCGGGATGCCGCGCGCTCGACGTCGTCGTCCTCGACGAGCCAGCACACGTTGGCAATCTCGAAGTCGTCGGTGGTGCGGCGAGCACCCTCACGGCCGAAGCCCTCCGCGAGCGCGGCGCGGTAGAAGTCGTCGGTCTTCGGTGAGAACCACAGCGGCGTCCAGCCGTCCGCGATCTCGGCGGCCAGTGCCACGTTCTTGGGTCCCTCGGCACCCATGTAGATCGGGATGTCGCGACGCAGTGGGTGCACGATCGACTTGAGCGGCTTACCCAGGCCGGTGCCGCCCTGGTACGGCAATTGGTAGTGCCTGCCGTCGAAGGTCACCGGCTCGTCCCGGGCCCACACCGCCCGCATGATCGAGATGTACTCGCGGGTGCGTTCGAGCGGTCGCGGATACGGCTGGCCGTACCAGCCCTCGACCACCTGCGGACCTGAGGCGCCGATGCCGAGAATCACGCGGCCACCGCTGAGGTGGTCGAGGGTTTGCGCAGCCATCGCCAGCGCAGTGGGGGTACGCGCCGACATCTGACACACCGACGTGCCCAGCGCAATCGTCGAGGTACGGGCGCCCCACCAGGCCAGCGGGGTCAGCGCATCGGACCCATAGGACTCCGCGGTCCAGAAGCTGTCCACGCCGAGGGCCTCCGCCTCGGCGACCGTCTGCTCCATTCGCTTCGGCGGCCCCGAGCCCCAGTACCCGGCCATGACTCCGACCTTCACCGATCCCACCTTCCATTCGTCACAGTTGTTGTCCTTCAGTGGTTCCGGTAGACGGGGGGCCGCTTCTCGAGGAACGAGTGCACCGCCTCGCGGTGGTCCTTCGTCATGGCGGCGAGGATCTGTGTCCGGTTCTCCATGTCGATCGCGGCGCGCAGGCTGGGTACCTCGAGGTTGGACCACATCACCTCCTTGGTCATCCACACCCCGAACGGGCTGTTGCGCGCGATGTTCTCGGCGGTGTCGAGGGCAGCGTCCAGCAGGCGCTCCGCGGGATGCACCGAGGACACGATGCCGACGCGCTCGCACTCGGCGGCGTCGACGGGACGCCCAGTGAGGAGAATCTCTGCGGCCCTGGAGAATCCGATCATCCGGGGCAGCAGCCAACTGACGCCGATGTCGCAACTGGACTGCCCACGATTGATGAACGAGGCGTGCAGTGCGGCGGTGTCGGCCATGATCCGGACATCGGCCATCAACGCCAGGGCCATCCCGCCACCGGCGGCGGCACCGTTGATCGCGGCGACCACGGGCGGCCGGGCACCCCGGAATGCCTCGACCAGTGACGCGATGTGTTGCTGCACCCGCATACCCGCCTGCGCTCGGCCTTCGCCCTCCGCCGCACCAGGAGGTGTGCCGTATCCGCGCAGGTCGATTCCGGCGCAGAAGGCCCGCCCGTTGCCGGTGAGCACGATGGCGCGGGTCTCGGAGTCGTGGCGGACGTCGGCGAGCACGGTGTGCAGTGCCTCGACGAGTTCGACGTTCATCGCGTTCAGGGCGTCCGCGCGGTTGAGGCGGATCAGTAGGACGCCCGGACGCGGACGCTCGGTCACTATCAGGTCGGACATTCGGGGCCTTCCCCTCGCGTTGTTCCGACGGCACCCGGTTCACGCTTCAGCCGTCGACATATCAAGCTAATGCCTTTAGGTTAATACCTCAAGAGATCACGGTGGAGCGGACGACGACGAAGGGACTCGACACATGACGGAACTGAACGGCAAGGTCGCGGTGGTGACCGGAGGAGCGAGCGGAATCGGCGCTGCGACATGCGCACTCCTCGTGAAGCGCGGGGCGCGAGTGGTCGTCACCGACATCGACGACGAACGCGGCGAGAAGGTCGCGGCCTCGTTGGGAGAGAACGCGATCTACCTCCACACGGACGTCACCAGGGAGGAAGACGTCGCCGCCGCGGTCGGCCTTGCGACCGACCGCTTCGGACGTCTGGACGCGATGGTCAACAACGCGGGCCGGGTGGGCTCCTGGACCTACGTCGCCGACACCACCGTCGACGAGTGGGACGCCTCGTTCGCGGTGCTCGCCCGCAGCGCGTTCCTCGGCACCAAGCACGCGGCGCGGGTGATGCGCGCGCAGGGTTTCGGCGCCATCGTCAACGTGTCGTCGGTGGCCGGGGTACGCACTGGCTTCGGTCCCCACCCGTACGGCGCCGCCAAGGCCGCGACGCTGCAGATGACCCGGAGCGCCGCGCGGGAACTCGCGGAGTTCCACGTCCGCGTCAACGCCGTCACCCCCGGCGGCGTGGCAACCCGGATCACGGGACACGGTGCCGGTCTCCAAGGGGACGCCCTGGACGCGAGTATCGACAACGTCCGCAAGGGGCTGGCGTCGTTCCAGCCGATCCCCCGCGCCGGCGAGGGCGAGGACATCGCAGGCGCCATCGCCTACCTCGTCTCGGACGACGCCTCCTTCGTCACCGGGCAGAACATCGTCGTCGACGGTGGCCTCACCCTGGGCAAGGCGTGGCCCGGAAACTACCGCGCCGAGGCGGACGGCGTCGCGTCTGCGTGACTCGACCAGATTCGGTCCCGCCTCCGAATTACCCTGTTGTCGAGTCGATCACGCGGGTGGCGTGCCCGTCGCCCGTGATGGCGTCCACGCGGGAGGTGTCCTTGAGATCGACCCCCGAGCGTCCCAGTTGCCGGGCACCGGCAACGAGGCCGGACACCACCCGCGCGGCGACGGTGTACGCGAGCCCGTCGGGTGGGTGGATGTTCGACACACAGTTCCGGTCGGCGTCGGTGCGTCCCGGAGCCGGCCGGTGGGTGAGGTAGACACCCACGCTGTCCGCCACCGACAAACCGGGGCGCTCCCCGATCAGGACCAGCACCGTCCGAACCCCGAGGGCCGCGGCGATGTGATCGCCGAGTGCCACCCGGGCCTGCGTCGCGATCACCGGTGGCGCGATGCTGTAGCGACCGTCGAACTCCGCGACCAGAGCCGACAGCAGCGGCACCCCGTGATCGGTGATCGCGCGCGGCGACAAACCGTCTGCGAGAACGACTCCGATGTCCGCGTTCGTCGCCGGCACCGCCGACAGATCGGCCGGTTCCCGCCCGAGATCCGGGCGGCGCAGATACTCACTGCGGTCCGCCGCCCGGCTCGTGACGACGAGGGGCCGTCCCAGCCCGACGGACTCGACCCGGTCGACCAGCGACCCCGTGTCGAGGGGATCGTGGACGGCGTCGCGCGCGGCGGCATGCGCGGCCCGGAACTCGAGCACCCGCGCCGTCGGCAACGCGTCGCCGGAGCGGCCCAACCCGATCCGCGCCTGCGTCGTGCTCCGCAGTTCGTCCCAGAAACTCTGCACTGCAGGATCGTCCACGTCACTTCACCCCCGTCAGCGCACGCAGCGGCGAGGTCGCCGCATCCACCGGCAGCACGCGGCCGCCCTCGTCCATCAGGCCGAGTCGTTGCAGCCAGTTCTCGAACTCCGGCGCCGGACGCAATCCCAGGACCTGCCGGGCATAGAGGGCGTCGTGAAACGACAGGCTCTGATAGCCGAGCATCACGTCGTCCGCGCCGGGAACCGCGATCACGAACGCGGCGCCCGCCACCCCGAGCAGGGTGAGCAGCGTGTCCATGTCGTCCTGGTCTGCCTCGGCGTGGTTCGTGTAGCAGACGTCGACGCCCATCGGCAGCCCGAGGAGCTTGCCGCAGAAGTGATCCTCGAGCCCTGCGCGGATGATCTGCTTGCCGTCGTAGAGGTATTCCGGCCCGATGAACCCGACCACGGTGTTGACCAGCAGCGGTTCGAGGTCCCGCGCGACGGCGTAGGCGCGGGTCTCCAGGGTCTGCTGGTCGACGGGACGGCCACCTGTGCCGAGGTGTGCACCGGCGCTGAGCGCGGATCCCTGCCCCGTCTCGAGGTACATGACGTTGTCGCCGACGGTACCGCGGCGCAGTGACCGTCCCGCCGCGTTCGCCTCCCGCAGCAGCGCGACGTCCACGCCGAAGGACGAATTGGCGCCCTGGGTGCCGGCGATCGACTGGAACACCAGATCGACAGGAACTCCCTCCTCGATCAGTCCCATCGTCGTCGTCACGTGTGAGAGCACGCACGACTGTGCGGGAATGTCGAAGCGCTGCCGGATCTCGTCGAGCAGGTGCAGCAGGTCCGCCGTCGCATGCGGCGAGTCGGTGGCCGGGTTGATCCCGATCACCGCGTCACCGCAGCCGAGCAGCAGCCCGTCGAGAGTCGCGGCCGCGATGCCGCGAGGGTCGTCGGTCGGATGGTTCGGCTGCAGCCGGGTACCCAGCCGGCCCGGCAGCCCGAGCGTCGTCCGGAACCCGGAGGTCACCTCCACGGCCCGCGCGACCGCGATCAGATCCTGGTTGCGCATGATCTTGCTGACCGCCGCGACCATCTCCGGCGTCAACCCCGGCGCGACCCGGCGCAGCACCTCGGCCGGGTTCGGCCCTGCCGCGGTGGCAAGCAGCCAGTCCCGCAGTCCGCCGACCGTGAGGTGGGAGATCTCCGCGAACGCGACGCGGTCGTGTGTGTCGATGATCAGCCGCGTCACCTCGTCGTTCTCGTACGGAACGAGGAGATCCTCGAGGAAGGTCGCGAGCGGGACCTCGGCGAGCGCCCACTGCGCCGCCGCCCGCTCGGCGTCCGACCCGGCCGCGCACCCGGCGAGTTCGTCGCCGCTCCGCAGCGGCGTTGCCTTGGCCATCAGGTCGACGAGCCCGTGGAAGGTGTGGCCGACTCCGGCCACCTGCTGGGTGTAGGTCGTCATTCCAGTTCTTCTTCCGCTTCCGCGAGGGCCGCGAACTCCTCGTCGGGAGAGTTCGCAACGAGATGATGTCGACTGTAGAGGCCGAAGTAGGCCATGAACGCGGCGAACGCGCCGAGCGTCCAGAAGGCGGCGACCGGATCCACCAGGAACGTCGCGACCACCGCGACAGCCGCAACCACCAGGGCGAACGACGTGGTGACGACACCACCGGGCGTCCGGTAGGGGCGGTGCATACCGGGCTCCCTGCGCCGCAGCACGATGTGGCTGACCATCATGAGGACGTAGCTGACCGCAGCTCCGAACACGGCCATGTTCAGCAGCATCGCACCCTCACCGGTGAGCGAGAGGGCGAAGCCGATGACGCCGGGAACGATCAGGGCGAGGGTCGGTGCCTTCCGCGAATTGGTGATCGACAGGTTCTTCGGCAGGTAGCCCGCACGAGAGAGCGCGAACGTCTGCCGGGAATAGGCGTACATGATCGAGAAGAAGCTGGCGACGAGCCCGGCCAGCCCGATGTAGTTGACGACCTTCGCGGCCGTACCGTCCCCGAGTGCCTCGACGAGCGGGTTCCCGGACGTCGACAGCGCCTCCGCGCCGAGTGCCCCGGTGGCCAGGAAGAGCACCGTCGCGCCCGTGACCAGCAGCACGAGCATGCTGATGATGATTCCGCGCGGAACGTTCTTCTCCGGTTCCCGCGCTTCCTCCGCGGCGAGCGGGACCCTCTCGACGGCCAGGAAGAACCAGATCGCGAACGGGACCGCGGCCCAGATTCCGAACAGACCGAACGGCAGGAATCCCGATGCCCCGACCGCGTCGGTGGGAGCGATGTCCGTGAGATTGCCCGAGTCGAACAGCCCGATCGCGGAGACCGCGAAGACCACCAGCCCGACCAGCGCGATGGCGGTGATGACGAACATCGCCTTGAGCGCCTCGCCCGCACCGGTCAGGTGGACTCCGATGAAGAGGGCGTAGACCGCGAGATACACCCACCACCCGTCGGTGATCCCGAACAGGTTCAGTGACTCGACGTAGCCGCCGATGAAGGTCGCGATCGCCGCGGGCGCGATGGAATACTCGATGAGAATCGCTGTGCCGGTGGCGAATCCACCCCACGGACCGAGCGCACGACGCGCGAACGTGTAGCCACCTCCCGCGGCAGGCAACGCGGACGACAGCTCGGCCATACCGAGCACCATCGCGAGGTACATGCCGGCGATGACGACGGCGGCGATGAGCAGCCCGCCGAACCCACCCTCCGCGAGACCGTTGTTCCAGCCCGCGTAGTCGCCGGAGATGACGTAGCTGATACCCAGCCCGGCGAGGAGCAACCAGCCCGCGGACCCCTTGCGCAGTGTCCGCTTCTCGAGGTAGGCGCGGTCCTCGTCGTGGAAGTCGGCGCCGTCGTGGTGCGCGGCGGTGTCCGAGTTCTGTGGGATCTCCTTCAGTGACATGCCACCACCCGTTCGTGTGTCGATCGAAGGCGCGAACGCCTCCGTTGTGATGCACGACACTATGGAGTTTGGCGTTGCAACTACGTTGCGAACGGGGTCCGCCCTACCCGGACGGACAGGGTGTGCGCAGGCCTTGGCCTGCGCAGAAGCACTCGTCCGGCCTAGACGGGACCACCGAGCCAGACTCCGACCTCTTCGCCGGAGACGTGGCGACCGTCCTCGCTGACGAGGAACGACACCGTCGACGCGATGGACTCTGCCGGGATCCTCGGCCAGTGGGCGGCAAGGTTCTCCACCGCGTTCTCCCCACCGGAAGCGATGATGTCCGTCTCCACGAAGCCAGGCATCACCGTGTTGACGGTGATGCCCCGGCGCGCGACCTCCACTGCCAGCGACCGGGTCATGCCGACGAGCCCCGCCTTCGCGGCGGCGTATGCGCTCATGCCCGGGGACGGGCGTCGCCCGCCGGACGGGCTGTTGACGAAGACGACACGACCCCAGGACTTTTCGTACATCGTAGGAAGTACCGCATGGGTGCAGTAGAAGGCGCCGCTGAGGTTGACGCCGATCACCCGGTCCCAGTCGGACGGCGACTGCTTGCGCGCCGATCCCGCGATGTTCATTCCGGCGTTGTTCACCAACACGGTCGGCGCGCCGAGCTCGGCCGTGGTCACGGCGATCAACTGCTCGGCCTGCTCCGCGTCGGACACGTCCGCGCAGATCGCGGCCGCGCGGCCGCCGCCCGCGACGATCTTGTCCACCACGTCCTGGGCGTCCGCCGCACTGGACGAGTAGTTCACCGCGACCGCGAACCCGTCGGCCGCGAGCCGCCGCGAGATGGCCGCACCGATACCGCGTCCGCCCCCGGTCACCACTGCCACCCGCTGCTGCTGTGTCATGGTCATCGCACCTTCGGGTAGGTCTGCGGGACATCGGAATACGCCTCCCGCAGATCACGCTTGGAGATCTTGCCGCTGGCCATCCGGGGCAGGCCGTCGTCCACGAACACCACGTAGCGGGGCACCTTGTAGTCGGCCAGATTCTGATTGCAGTGCTCGACGACGTCGAGTTCGGTGAGCCCTTCGACCTTCTTCACGATCGCGGCGGGGGTCTCGCCGAACTTCTCGTCGGGCACGCTGATCACCGCGACCTCCTCCACACCGGGCAGCCGGTTGATCACCTGCTCGATCTCCGCAGGCGAGATGTTGAGGCCGCCGGAGATGATCATGTCCTTGAGTCGGTCGACGAACGTGAGGTACCCGTTCTCGTCGAGCTTTCCGAGATCTCCGGTGTGCAGCCAGCCGTCGATCAGCGCCGACCGGGTGG
Source organism: Rhodococcus sp. RD6.2 (assembly GCF_001040705.1). GTDB lineage: Bacteria > Actinomycetota > Actinomycetes > Mycobacteriales > Mycobacteriaceae > Rhodococcus_G. The sequence continues at coordinate 284,584 of NZ_CVQP01000010.1, read as the reverse complement.
CGTCCTCGTTGCGCCAGTATCCCGGCATCATGCCCGGGCCTCGGAGCAGAATCTGCCCCACTTCGTCCGGGGCGCAGTCGTTCCCGTCGGCGTCGACGACGCGGATCTTGGTGAAGATGCCGCCGAACCCGCATTTGTCGGGGTGCTGGGCCGCCTCGTTCCGGGGCATCGCGGAGGCCGATCCGCCGATCTCGGTCTGCCCGTAGATCTGCCGCAGCTGGACGCCGCGGGCGAGCCAAGTGCCGACGAGCGCGGACGGCACGCGGGCGCCCCCGACATGGGCGGTGGTGAGGTGGCTCAGGTCCGCGTCGTCGAAACCAGGCACCCGCGAAATCTGCTCGAACAGGATCGGCGGTCCGGTCAGGGTGGTGGCCCGGCTGCCGGTCATCACCCGCAGGGCGGCCTCGGGGTCGAAGCCAGGTTGCAGGAGCAGGGTGCCGCCGTGCAGCACGGTGCGGGAGATGCCCCAGATGATCCCGGCGGCCGTGAACAGCGGCAGCACCAGCAGCGGACGCAGACCGTTCTGCTCGATCGGCTCCATCAGCGACCACTCGTGCATCTCACCCGCGATCGTCGCGTGCGTGAAGACGACGCCCTTCGGCTTGCCGGTGGTGCCGCTGGTGAACACGATGGCGGTCGGATCGGACTGCTCCGTCACCGGTGTGCGGAAGTGCGAGTGCGCCGCTCCGCGCAGCGGACGAACGTCCGCCTCGAACTCCGCGATCTCGAACGTGCTGCGCTCGGCGTGCACCTCGTCGAGTCGCGGGCGCAGCGCCGCGTCGCAGTACACGACGGTGGGTTCGCAGTCGTCGACCAGCACGGTCAGCTCACCGGCCAGCATCCGCTGGTTGAACGGTGCCGAGATCGCGCCGACCTTCATCGCGCCGAGCGCCGCGACGCACCACTCCAGGGAGTTGGTGCCGAGGTAGCTGACGCGATCCCCGGCCGACACCCCTCGCGCCGCGAGGTCGTCGGCGACGCCGTCCGCCCAGGTGTCGAGTTCGCGGTAGGTCACGACATCGCCGGCGAAGTCGATCGCCGGCTGGTCGGGGACGGTTCGCGCCCAGTAGGTCAGTGCGTCGATCACGGTTCCGCTCATGGAAGGCCTCCCGAGGAGTCGTCGCGGCCGGATTCTCGTCGACCGCCGCAGCGCAGGACAGGGGTGCGCGGCACCCGTCGGGTGTCCCACGTCACATCCGTAAACCTAATGGTATTTGGTTCTCTGCACAAGGGCGACTTCGCGATGCCGGGCCTGCGGGCCGAGAGTTTGTACGCTGCATCTCATGTCGAACACATTCCTGACGGCGATGGGCGCGAAGTTGTCGATGCCGGAACGCAGCACGATCGCTGCGCACCCGGCGGGTTGGCTCGTCCGGTCACCGGGCGGAGTGGACGTGTTCGACGCGATGTTCGACCGGGTGCTCTACACCGCGAGGTTCGACGGCTGCGGCACGTCGACGGTGTCGGACACCCTCGACTACGCCGCGGTCACTCTTCAGGATCGGGCGCAGCTGCGTGGACGCGACGGCACGCTGGTCTGGGAGCACGTGCACGGCGGCTGGCCGCAGTGGGGAACGGGCTCCGCGTACTGGGATTCGGAGACGGAGACCTTCGCGTTCACGGAACCGGGCGACGACAGCGACCACTGGCGCCTCGTCCGCAACGGTAGAACGGAGGCGTTCGTCGAACTCACCGACCTGACCGCGGGAGGGTCGCACGTCTCGCGCAGCGCGAGCGGTCATCTCGGGCTCTCGATGGGCGCCGGGCAGGACGGTTGTGCGGTCTACTGGGTCGACCCGACGAAGCTCGGCGAAGGGCGTGATCCGATCGTGTACGACGAGGAGATCCTTGTCGATGTCGTCGGGCAGGAGTCGGTGGTGACACTGACGCACGAGACGGACGTCCTGCGGGTGCGGTCGACCGTGGACACGGACTCGTTCGTGTCGGCGCGCTCGGACGAGATCGGCCCTGGGCTCGACGAGGGCGTGCCGTTTCACTGGGTCGTCGCCGTCGGGGATCGCCTCGTGGTGTGTGCCGGCGACGACGAGGAGCGGATCTTCGCCGCCGCGGCAGATCTCGATTCCTGGATCGAACTCGACCGCCCCACCGGATTGGATGAGGGAACCGCCCTCGCGAGTGGGCCGGGCGGCCTGTGCGCCGGCTACGACTGGTCCTCGGGAGTGGTGCGGCTGTGGCAGGTGTCCGAATCCTCCCCACTCACCGCCGGAGCACGTCCACGTTGATCCCGGTGAGCTGCGACTGGTTGCTCAGCGGGTCGTAACCCTCCGCACCGGTGGGGGCGAGCCGATTGACGTTCACGCCGGGGTGACGCCGAGCCACGTCGAGCCCCCGAGCGGTGCCCTGTCCCCAGCCGTGCGTCATCGCCACGACGCCCGAACGCAGGGCGGGGTCGTACGCCAGCACCGCGTCGACCTCCCCGTGCCGGCTGCGAACAGCGACGTCGTCGCCCTCGACCAGGCCCCGACCTCGCGCATCGTCCGGATTCATCCACAGCGGATTACCCTGGTGGACACCCTGTTTGAGCACCGGAATGTTGTGCAACCAGCTGTTGACCATGTAGTTGGTCCGGCGCGTGATCAGCTTGAGTTGGTCCGCGGGTTCCGCGGCCAGTTCCCCGAAGATACTCTCGACCGTCGCGTACGAGCGCCGGAAGAGCGCGGGGCAGCAGTCGATCAGACCGTCCTCGTGCTGCACCGCGATGTCGAAGACGTCGGACGGAACGGCCTCCGGTAGTACCGCCGTCTGGCACGACATCCCCTTCAGCCGGTCGATCGTCAGGCCCGATTCTCGCAGCACCGAGTCCACAGCCGCGAGCGGATTCGGTTCCGGGTCGTCGAGCAGTCCGGGGACCCCCATCTCCTGCTGGATGCGCGACAGGATCCACCAGTCGTCGCGCCGCTCGCCTCGCGCCGGAACCACCGCGGGCGTGTACTGCACGTAGGGTTCCATCGCGACACCCATCGTGTTCAGGAAGTTCACGTCCTCCCGTTCGAGCCAATCCGTCGCAGGCAGAACGTAGTCCGCGATCTCCCCTGTGACCGTGCGGTAGAGGTCGACCGTGACGATCAGGTCCAGCGACTGCATGGCCCGACGCAGACGGTCGTCCCCACCGACCGACAGCAGCGGGTTCCCGGACACCACGATCAGCGCGCGGATCGGGTCGTCGGCGTTCTCGATGAAATCCGGGAGCAGGGCCGCGGGCAGGTCGCCGCCCACTGTTCGCATCTCCCCGAACGGGCCCTCGAAGAACGGGTCCTCCCGCTTGCGCTTCGAGTGTTGCACCGTGTCCGCGACACCACGGGAGTAGATGTTGCCGCCACGCCTGCCGAGATTGCCGGAGAACAGGCTCACCATCGTCAGCATCCAGTACGCCAGGGCGCCCTGGCGGCCCTGGTTCACGCCGGTGGCCATGTAGATGCTCGCACTCGGCGCCGCGCAGAACTCGTCCGCGACCCGCCGGATCGCTGCCGCCGGGACACCGACGACGGACGCGACCCGGTCGACGGGATACTGCCGGACGAAGTCGAGCAGCTCGTCGACCCGTCGCGCACGGCGTTCCACCGCGGCCCGGTCGAATCCGATCCGGAAGACGATCTCGTGCAGGAGCCCGGCGAGGAAGTAGAAGTCGGTGTCCGGCTTGACCATCAGCACGTCGCCGGTCTCCGGTGAGGACGACTCGATGCGGCGCGGATTGACGAACAGCACCGTGCCGCCGCGTCGGTTGATCGCGCGGATCTTCGCCATCGGATCCGAGATGTGGATCAGGGTCATGTGCGAGACCTGAGGGTTGCTGCCGAGGCACAGGAAGTAGTCGGTGTGCAGCAGATCCGGGATCGGATGTGCCATCGATGCGCCGTATATCGCCTCGCTGGCAGCATATTTGGCGGACGTGTCCTGAGTTCCGGCACTGAAACGCATCCGGGTGTCGAATCCGCGGGCGATGGTGGCGGCATTCGCGTAGTAGGCGCCGTTGAACGCCGACGGGTTTCCCTGATAGACCGCGAGTGCGTTCCGCCCGTGCCGCCTGCGGATGTCCGCGAGGCGCGCCGCGATGTCCCGGGCGGCATCGTCCCAGCCGACCGGCTCGAAGACACCACCGTCCTCGGTGCGCGGATTCATCCGCTTCAGCGGTCGGTCCAGCCGGTCCGGATCGCGGTGGACCTGCAGGTAGTGCACGCCCTTGTGACAGGAGAAGCCCTTGTGCACCGGATGATCCGCGTCCGGTCGCAGCCGGACAATCTCGCCGCCGTCGACCTCCGCGAGCAGGCCGCACCCCGGCTCGCAGATGCGGCAGAAGGTGTGGACAGTGCGTGTCATCGGGACCCTCGGGCGGCGGTCGCGACGGCCACTGCGGTGTCTGCGTCCACGATCTTGATGCGGGGACGGCCCGCCTCCCGGCCGCGCTCCCGCTCGTGGCGGTCTATCGCCCGCCAGTCCGCACCACTGAGCGAATCGGGACGGCGGGTGCGGACGAGCGCCGTCAGGTCGGCCGCCGTCGACGCCGGTGCGGCGAGAAGCCCACCGCGGTGATCGGCGAGCAGCGACTCGACCGTCTCCGCCGCGCAGTGGCGGTTGGTGCCGATCACCCCGGTCGCACCGCGTTTGATCCACCCCGCCACATACTGGCCGGGCACGGCCCGGGCGGTCTCCGGCACCGTGACACGGCCCGCGACATTGGCGACGGTTCCCGAGGACTCGTCGAAGGGGAGCCCGGCGACGGGCAGCCCGCGGTAGCCGACCGCCCGCAGGATCAGGCCGCACTCGATGCGGCCCGCGGTATCCCCGTCGGCGACCAAGAGCGCTTCGGTGCGGCCCTCTCCCAGCACCTCTCGAGGGGTGGTACCGAAACGCAGGACGATGCGCTTGTTCCCCGGGGTCGGCTCCCGCCGCGAGTACTCCGCCAGGATCCTCAGCTTGGTCGGAGCGTCCGGGCCCGCCGTCACGGGGCCGTCGACGAGGACGTCGATCCCCGGCAGCGACCCGAGCGCGAGCAGTTCGGGGGTGGTGCACGCCGCGTGTTCGGGACCGCGGCGGCCGAGCACCACCACCTCCTCGATCCGGCTGTCCGCCAGCGCGGACAGGGCGTGATCGGCGATGTCGGTACGGTGCAGCGTCGACATGTCGGAGACCAGGATGCGGGCGACGTCGAGTGCGACGTTGCCGTTGCCGACAACGACGGCACGCGAAGCGCCGAGGTCGAACGTGCGCTCCGCGTGGTCGGGATGGCCGTTGTACCAGGCCACGAACTCGCGGGCAGCGTGACTGCCCGGCAGGTCCTCGCCGGGAACACCGAGTCGGCGGTCCCCCGACGCACCGGACGCGTGGATCACCGCATGGTGGTGTGACAGCACCTCGTCGACGGTCACGTCCCGTCCGACCTCGACACCGAGGTGGAATGTGAAGCCGTCACGCCGCGCCGTGCGGTCGAACACGCGGTCCACCGTCTTCGTGTGCCAGTGATCCGGCGCGACGCCGAATCGCACCAGTCCCCCTGCAACAATGAGCTTCTCGAACATGGTCACCTCGGCAGCGATGTCGCGGCGGGCGAGCAGTTCCTCCGCGGCGTAGAACGCGGAAGGGCCGGACCCGACGATCGCCACCCGCAGCACCGGGGGCTCGGCCACACCGACGGTGGCGATGGCGAGCGGAAGCGGCTGGACGTGGGCGCCGGGCGACGTGGTGCGCGGATTCCGTTGGAAGTATTCGGCATTGATGTCGCGGTAGCGATCGATGTCCGGAACAACCGCGTCGCCAGGGACGATCGCGTCAACCGGGCAGACGTCGGAGCAGGCCCCACAGTCGATGCAGGATCCCGGGTCGATGTACAGCATCTCGGTGCGTTTGTACTCGCGCTCGGCGGGAGTCGGGTGGATGCAGTCGACCGGGCACACGGCGACACAGGTCGCGTCGTTGCAGCAGTTCTGGGTGACGACGTACGCCATCAGGGATGCTCCTCGTTTGTGCGCGTCAAGGTGACCGGGACGCCGTTGAAGATCGGGGACGCCGTGAGCGCCTCGAGGTCGGTGGTGTCGTCCACCAAGGCGTTGTAGTTGCTGCCGGGGGCCGACGCGGACCGCGAGGTGCGAAGTCCCGGCCCATCGTGACCCCACCCGTGCGGCATGCTCGCCACGCCGGGACGCAGTGCGTCGTCGATCCTCAGCTCCGCGGTCACGGTGGTCACGCGGGATGTCACGTTCACGCGGTCGCCGTCGACGAGGCCGCGTTCGGCAGCATCCTCGCGGCTCATCAGCAGGGCGCACTGGCCGGCGTCGGGCTGGGGCAGCGCGTTGTGCAGCCACGAGTTCATGCCGCGGCGCTGGCGCCGGTTGATCAGCTGCAGCTCCGGGACGGGTCGAGGCAGGCTCGCGCGCAGCCTCGGCAGATCCGCCACGATCAGTTCGGGCATCAGGTCGATCCGACCGTCCGGGGTGCGCAGCACCTCCGGGAGTCGCGGCATCAGCGGTCCGTAGTCGATGCCGTCCGGGTGGTCCTCGAGCACCGCGAGGGTCAGTCCGCCCGGGTCGAGGCCGAAGCGATCACCGTAGGGTCCGCTGCGCAGCCGTAGATCGAGCAGCCGCAGCGGTCCACGTCGATCGGCGGTCGCCGCAGCGGCCCGTTCCGGTGTGCAGCCCACGAGCTTCGCGGCACGCCTCGCCGCGACGGCGGCCACCTCGTCGTCCAGCTCCTCGACCGGGCGGTCCGGCGTTCCCGTCGCGATCGCGGCCAACCGCAGCAGGATCTGCCATTCCGCCATCTCGCCGTCGGCGAGCGCGAGCAGCGGCGGTGTGTAGCGCGCGACGTTCCGGATCTGGAAGTGCGACAGGGTCACATCGTGGTGGCCACGCGTCGTCACCGGAGGCGGGGGCAGGATCACGTCCGCGTGCCGGGTGGTCTCGTTGAGGTAGCAGTCCACCGACACCATGAACTCGAGAGCACCGAGGGCATCCTCGACCGCCCCGCTGTTGGGCAACGACCGGGCGGGGTTGCCGGCGAGGGTGATCAGTGCCCGCGTCCGTCCCGGACCGGGCGTGAGGATCTCCTCGGCGAAGCACACGGCGGGCAGTTCCCCCATCGCCTCCGGGAAGCCGCGGACTCGGGAGCGCCACCGGTCGAACATCAGCTTCGGGGGCTTCGTCACCGGCCAGGTGTTCTGACCTCCGCCGGCCGGCATCGAGAACATCGCGCCACCTGGGCGGTCCAGGTTGCCGGTGACGACGGTCAGCACCTCGACGAGCCAGTTCGCGAGAGTGCCGAACTCCTGCATGCAGGTGCCGATCCGAGAATGCGCCACCGCCGACGGCGCCGCCGCGAAGCCACGGGCCACCGCCCGGATCAGGTCGGCGTCGATCCCGCAGGCGTCGGCCACCGACTCGGGATCGAACTCCGCCGCCATCGCGAGCGCCGCGTCCATGCCGTCCACCACGTCCGGCACCCGATCGGGTCGCGCCGAACCCTCGGCCGCGATCACGGACAGCACGCCGAGCAGGAACAGCGCGTCGGTGCCCGGTCGGATCGGCACGTGTAGGTCTGCGACCTCGGCGGTGCGGGTACGCACCGGGTCGACCACGACGAGGGTGCCACCTCGCTCCCGCAGCGCCTCCAACCGGTGGTGCATGCCCGGAGCGGTGACGGTGCTGCCGTTGGAGACCATCGGATTCGAGCCGAGGATCAGCAGGTAGTCGGTGCGGTCGAGGTCCGGCAGGCTCATTCCCAGCCCGGTGCCATACAGCAGCATGTGCGCGAGATTCTTCGGCCAGGTGTCGACACTGGCCGGCGAGTAGATGTTCCGGGTGCCGACGGCACCGATCAGCTCACCCAGGTAGAAGGTCGCATCCAGGTGGTGTGCCGCCGGATTACCGTGGTAGATCGCGCAACTGCCCGGATCACCGGTGACGAACTCCGGCAGCCTGCGTTCGATCTCGGCGAACGCCTCGTCCCAGGTGGCCTCCCGGAACCCGCCGTCCGCGGTGCGCAGCAGCGGTGATCGGATCCGGTCCGGGTCCCCCTCGATGCGGCCGAGCCCGAGGCCCTTCGCGCAACTGTGCCCGGCGCTCATCACGTCGTCGGGGTTCGGCGCGACCCGGACGATGGTGCGACCGTCGAGTTCGACGAGCAGCCCGCAGGTCGACTCGCACAGGGGGCAGATCCGGTGACCGACAGTCGGCTCCCTGGTGGTCATCGCGACTCCTCCTCGGGTGCGGCCGGCCCGACCGTCACGGGAACGGCGGTCATCGTCGGCATTGCGTTGATCGTCTGGACACCGTCACGGGTTCCGGTGAGCGCGTTGACATTCACTCCGACGTCGTCGCCGGGGTCGACACTGCCGAAGCAGTGCGTCATCGACACGGTTCCCCGCGCGAGGGTGGGATCGGCCTTCGCTGTCGCGCGAAGCCGTCCGGATGCCGAGTGCACGGTCACCTGCTGCCCGTCGGCGACACCCAGAGCGGCGAGGTCGTCGGGGTGCATGCTCGCGGGATTGGTTCCACCCCGAACGAGTCCGGGAACGCGGGTTCCCGTGGAGTTCACGGCCTCGCGGATCCGACGAACCGTGAGGAGCATCGGAAACCTCTGCGTGACTGTGACTTCCGTCAGCGCGGCACCCAGTTCGGCACGCACGTCGTCGGGCATCGTCACCAGACGATGCCCGGCGGCGCCGGGGTCGGGCGGGCCGACCAGGGCGCCGCTGTCCCCGGCGAGCTGCCCGTGGCGGGCGGTCACCAGGTCGGCGAACGGCACGCGTCCTCGTTCGGCCGTCATCGCCAGCAACTGCTCGGAGGTCGGCGGCGCGGCGGGATCGAGAATGCGGCCGGCGAACTTGACCGGCTGCCCGGACGCGGCAGCGAGGTCGAGGAAGAACCGCCAGTCGTCGACCACACCGGGCGGCGGCGTCACGACCGGAGGCGTGAACTGCGCGAACCGGCGCGGAAAGAAGGGTTCCATGATGGCGGTGTGGTCGGCGCGTTCGTACATGACGGTCGGGGCGATCACGTAGTCGGCGAGTCGCGCGGTGTCGGACATGCGTGGGTCGACGCACACCAGCAGGTCCAGGGATCGCAACGCGCGCAGCGCCTTCGCGCGATCCGGCAGCGCCGCGGCGGGATTGCCGCCGGAGACGACGAGCGCCCGGATCCGGTCGGGTCCGGGGTCGAGGATCTCGTCGGCGAGGATGCCGGACGGCAGTTCACCGCGGATCGCCCGCACCCCACCGATGCGGCTGCGGTAGCCGTGCTCGTAGGACCGGGACGGCGGCGCGACCTCCGCGCGGGCAGGCACGTACCGGGTCAGGACGGCGCGGTCGTCGGCCCGCTCCCCCTCCCGCAGGTACCTCCCGCACACCACGTTCAGGGCGGCGACGAGATGCTCCGCGAGATTCGAGTGGGGCCCCATGCACAGGCCGGTTCCACTGGTCGCCATGCCTCGACGACCTCCGGCGAACACCCGCGCCGCGTGTCGCAGCAGGTCGGCGGACACACCGCAGACACGCTGTACGACAGCGGGAGTCACGACGGAGACCGCGTCCACGAGCAGGTCCAGATCGGCGGTGTACCGGCGACAGAACTCATCGTCGTGGAGTCCCTCGGTGAGGACCACGTGGAGCAGGCCCGCGAACAACACCGCGTCCGTTCCCGGCCGCGGAGCCAGGTGCACGTCGGCCAGGGCGGCGGTCTCGGTGCGCCGCGGATCGACGACGATCAGCTGCAGACCCCGCTCGCGTGCCGCGCGCAGCGTGACGGACGGGTTCTGGACCACCGCGCCGTCCCCGTCACCGCCGTTGCCGGAGACGACCGGGTTGGTACCGGCGAGCAGCCACACGTCGGCGTCCTCGAACCGTTGCCTGCCCCCGAGGTAGGTGCCCATTCGCTCGGCGACAACCCATTTCGCGGACTGGTCGATGGTCATGGTGGAGAACAGCTTGTGCGAACCGGTGCCCTTGAACCAGGCCCGGACCATCGGCGGAGTGAGGGCGGCGAAGTTCTGCTGGGTCCCCATGAACAGCGCCACCGCATCCGGTCCGTGACGGTCGACGACGGTGCGCAGGCGAGCCGCGATCTCGGTGACGGCCCGCGACACCGGTACCGGCTCGTGTGATCCGTCGGGCGTGCGCCGCATCGACGTGGTGAGCCGGTCCGGTCCGTGGACGAGGTCGCCGCCGCGGCGCCCCTTCGGGCAGGTGTAGCCGCCGGAGATTGGATGGTGGGCGTCGCCGAGCACCCGCGCGATCCGCCCGTCCTCGACGTCGAGGAGGACGCCGCACGAGGACGCGCACAGTCTGCAGTACGACGTCCGGCGGGACGTGGCGGATCGCACGGCGCTCAGTCCACCGCGACGGCGACGGCCGCGGGTGCGGCGACGTCCACGACTCGGTCACGGCGACGCTCGCGCAGCAGCAGCACCCCCAGGGTCAGGACCGCGAGTCCCGTCGGCACGATCATCAGCAGGAAGATCGTGCGGGCGTCCATGCCCGCCGCGATCAGGGCGGCACCGACGGTCGGACCCACAATGGACCCGATGCGCCCGACACCCATGGCCCAGCCGATGCCGGTCGACCTCGCGGCCACCGGGTAGATGGACGCCGCGATAGCGATGATGCCCGCCGAACTGCCGGAGATGCCGAACCCGACCACACAGATCGCGACGAGCAGCAGTGTGGAGTTGGCGAGCGACATCGCCACCGCGCCGATGAACAGCGCTCCGATGCTGTAGCCCGCCATGACCACCGCATAGGCCGCGCGGGGGCCGCCGGACGGACCCCATGCCGCGGCGACACGATCGGTGATGCGGCCGACCGACAGGGCACCCGCCATGCCACCGAGGTTGAACAGGGCGGCCGCCAGGATGGCGTTCGACGAGCTCTGACCCGCCTCGCTGAACAGCGTCGGCATCCATCCGAACAGGAAGTAGATCACCAGGAAGTTGACGACGAAGACCATCCAGAGCAGACCGGTGTCCACTGCCCGTCCACCCGCGAAGAGCTCCCGCACCGGCGACTTCGTCTCGGCCACCGAGTCCTGGGTGAACCGAACCTCGTCGGAGAGGTCGGTCTGCGGGGAGATCGCCGCGACGATCTTCGACACGGCGTCGTGGTCGCCGCGTGCGGCGAGGAACTTGCCCGACTCCGGCAGCCATCGCCAGGCGAACGCCGCCGCGATCAGCGGGAGGACGCCACCGGCGACGAAGATCGACTGCCAGCCGTACGCCGGGATGAGTTGCGCGGCAGCGAGTCCGCCGAGGAAGCCGCCGAGGGACATGCCCGCGACGACGATGGTGACCAGGGTGGCGCGGCTGCGTGCCGGGCTGTACTCGCTGGTGAGGGCGATCAGGTTCGGGGTGACTCCGCCCAGGCCGATTCCCGCGAGGATGCGCAGCACGATCAGCACACCCATCGACGGCGCGAACGCGGACGCCAGGGTGAACACCGAGAACAGCACGGTGCACACGAGGATGACCCGGCGCCTGCCCCACCGGTCGGCGACTGGACCGAACAGCAGGCTGCCCACGACCATCGCGCCGCTACTGAGCGCCAGCAGCAGCCCGAACGACGCCTTGGACAGTCCCCAGTCCTCGGACAGCGCGGGAATCGCGAAGCCGATCAGCTGGGCGTCCATGCCGTCGAGGACGGCGAGCGCCAGACACAGTGCGATGGCGCGCTTCTGGAGGGCCGACACCGGTGCGGTGTCGATGAGTTGGGAGATGTTGACTTCACGAGCTCGGGCCACGACGTGCATTCCTCTCGGGAGGGGGAACTGCAGTGGATGAGGGTTCGCGCCTTGGGAGACCTGTCCTGGCTCAGGCGGGCGCAGCGGTGCCGTCGACCGCGAGGGCGTCGACGGGCACCTCGGGGAAGCGTTGGCGCAGAGACGGCTTGGCGAGCTTGCCGGAGAAGGTGCGGGGCAGGGGTTCGCCGAGTGCGACGGCGTGCTTGGGGCGCTTGAACTTCGCGAGGTTCTCGCCGGCGACGGCGGAGATGTCGGCGACGATCTCGGCGGCGGGGCGCTCGCTGTGGAACACCACCATCGGGACCTCGCCCCAGCGGTCGTCCTTGACGCCGATGACGGCGAGGTCCACCAGACCCTCGATGCCGTGCAGGGCCTTTTCGATCTCGGCCGGATAGACGTTCAGCCCACCGGAGATGAGCATGTCCTTGCTGCGATCGACGATCTTGAGGAAGCCGCCCTCGTCCTGCATGCCGAGGTCGCCCGTGCGGAGCCACCCGTCGACCAGGGTCGCCGCGGTGGCCTCGGGCTTGTTCCAGTACTCCCGCAGGACGTGCTCTCCGCGGACCAGGATCTCGCCGACCTCGCCCGCCGGGGTGTCCACGTCGGGATCCCCGATCCGGACGTGGGTGCCGACCAGCGGGAGCCCGGCGAAGCCGGGGCGGGACAGGGCGTCCTCGTACGCGAGGGTCGACACCATGCCGGACGCCTCGGTCAGGCCGTAGCACTGGGTGAGCGGGATGCCGTGCGAGCGGTAGAAGTCGAGCAGGTCCAGGCTGACCGGTGCGCCGCCCGTCCCGGCGAACGTGAACTTCGCGAGCGTGCGGGTGCCGAAGTCGGGCAGCATCGTCATCCGCTCCCAGATCACCGGGACGGTGGTCGTGGCGGTGATCTGTTCGCGCTCGAAGGTGTCGAGGGCGATCTCGGGGTCGTACTCGCGCAGCAGCACCATCGTCGCGCCGGGAACCACGACGAGCTGCATGAAGATCGACAGGACCGAGCCGGTGTACACGAGCGGAGCCGAGCAGAGCACCCGGTCCCGGGACGAGAAGCCGAAGGTGATCGACTGCGAGATGCCCGGAGTCATCGCGTTGCGATGGGTGATGAGGGCCCCCTTCTGCACTCCGGTGGTGCCGGAGGTGTAGCAGATGAAGCCGGGGTCGTCGGCGTCGATGGCGACGACGGGCGCGGTACCCGGATCGATCAGTCGCTCGTAGGGCGGGTGGGTGCTGCCGCCGATGGAGTAGGTCTCGAACTCCACCTGCTCGGCGGCCACCTCGAGAAGCGGCGCGAAGTCGTCCTCGACGATCACCACGCGCGGAGCGGAGTCGACCACCATCGGGGCCAGCTCCTTGGCCGTCAGCCGGAAGTTGAGCGGGACGCTGATGGCGCCGAGCTTGAGCGTCGCGAGGATGACGTGGGCGAGTTCGGGGCGGTTGAGCATCATGACCGAGACCCGGTCACCCTTGCGGACACCTCGGGCCGCCAGACCGCGCGCGAGCGCGTCGGTGATCGCGTCGACCTCGCCCCAAGTCTGCGACGTGTCCCCGAACACGATCGCCTGCTGCTGCGAACGCGTCTTGCCCCAGAACCGGGTCAGGTCCGCGAGATTCATCTGTGCTCCTTGTGTTCAAGTGCCGTGTCGTCGGCCGGCGGCGTTGTCGCCGCCCGGCTCGCCAGCAGCATCGACGTGGTGTGATCACCCTCACTTCGTGCCGTAAACCTAACAGCTGTAGGGAGAGGGCGCAATGCCCGATTCGGGACTTTCAACCCAGGCGACCGGACCGCACCGAGACACGAAAACGACACCCACGCAAAATGTTTCGAGTGGGCGTCGTTCGTACGGGTCCCCCGTCCGGGTCAGTCGGCGGTCGACGCCTCGACTCGAGGGGCGCGCGGGTCGGTCGCGGCGGCAATCTGTCCATCGTTGTAATGCGCCACCGACCGCAGCACCGCCGCGGTGTCCGCGCCAACCGCAGGCGGCAGCGAGGGGGCGAACTTCTCCCCGGCAACGCGCACCGGACTGACCACGAACTCGAGCTCACCGGCCTCCGGGTGGTCGACGCGGTAGGTGTTCTCCCGCGCCCGGAAGTGCGGATCGGCGAGCATGTCCGCCACGGTGTTGACCGGGCCGCCCGCGATGCCGTGCTCGAGGAACAACCCCACCCACTCGGCGCGGGTGCGTTGCGCGAAGATCTCCGTCAGCGCCCGCCACACCAGGTCGGCGCGGGCGGCGGCACCGTCATCGGTGCTGGTGAGATCGACGCCGACCAGGTCGTCCCGCCCGACCGCGACGAGGAAGTTGTGCCAGAACTTCTCCACGTGCGACCCGAACAGAATCGCCTCGCCGTCGCTGGTGCGATACGCCTCGAGCCGCGGCCAGTCGGGCAGTCGCCCGTCCGGCAGCCAGGTCGGACGCGGAATCGACCGATCCCTGTTCAGCTCCGCATCCACCAGATCCGGCATCCACGCCGCCGCGACGTCGATACCCGCCACCTCGACGTGGCATCCCTCGCCGGTGGCTCCCGCCTTGTGCAGCGCGGCGAGCAGGCCCATCGCCCCGTACGCTCCGAGCGCGTACATCGCGATCGGCGGAGTCGTGGAACCCGCCATGCCCTCGGTCGGGGGATCCGCCGGCGTGCTCACCTCACGGAGCCCGGCGTACGCGTCGAATACCGGACCGCCGGTGCCGAGAACACGATAGGGCCCGTCGGTGCCCATACCGGACACGGTGCACAGCACGATCTTCGGATTCACGTGCCGCAGTTGCTCGTAGCCGACTCCGAGCCAATCCAGGTAGCCACCGCGCATGCCCTCGATCACGGCGTCGCACGAACCGGCGAGGTCGAGGAACGCCTGCTTACCCTCGGGGCTGCGCAGGTCGAGCGCGACGGACTTCTTTCCGCGGTTCCACCGCAGATGCATGAACGCGGGTCCGTCCGCGTCGCCGATCGCCCGGCTGCCGCCGACCCGGACCGGGTCGCCGAGCGGGCCCGACTCCACCTTGATCACTTCGGCGCCGAGGTCCGCGAGGTGCCCGCCCAGCGAGGCCGGCGCCAGTTGGGCGACTTCGAGGACGCGCACCCCGTCCAGTAGCGAGAACCCGCTCATCGCTCACGTCCTTCCAGGTCTTTCGAGATATTCTGTGTCTGTTCGGGTTTGAGTTCCACCCACAGTCCCTCCACGTCGGCGACCAGGACGTCGCCGTGGTACATGGCCCCGCGCAAGAACCGCTTACGACCCTCCTGTCTGACCAGCTCGGCCGTCACCGTCAGTTCGGTGTGCAGTGGTGCGAGCGCACGGAAGCTCACGTTGAGGTACGCGGTGCGCCCCCACGGCCGGCCGGCACTGTTCGCCAGGCGGGCGAGGAGTTCGTCGAAGATCAGCGGCGTCACCCCGCCGTTCATCGCGTACCGGCCGGAGTGGAACCGTCCCACCGTCACGCGTCCGGTGGCGGCGGTGTCGGTCACGGTGTCGATGTGCAGGACTGGAGCGAGTGAATGTGCCTTCCCCGGTGTTTCCCAACGCTTTCCGGCGATCTGCTCGTCTTCGTCGACCTCGAACTCCCGCATTCGCCGCGCGACCACCCGCAATGCGGCGGCGGCCTCCGCCGCCGCCTCGGGTGTCGGGCGACTCCGCGTCACCGCTTCCTGGACCTCGCGCAGCGCGTCGACGAGGTCCGCGTACTCGTCGTCGGCGCCGACAGTCGGCCGAAACGGATCCGGCCAGCCCGGGTTCCAGATGTCGAGGGTGGTCGGATCGGTCATCGCGCCGTCCGTCCCGGTCGGGCGAAGAATCCGGAGAACATGTCGGTGATCGGACGCGGGCGCAGCGTGGTCCGGGCGACGGAGTTCTCCCGGTCGTAGCGGGCCCGCAGATCCCGGCCCGGCCCGTCGAGTAGCAGCGCCTTGATCTCACGCAGCCCCTCCGGCGGCTGCTCGGCGAGTTGGGTCGCCGTGTCGATCGCGAGTTGTCCGACCTCCCCGTCCTCGGCGAAGCGGCTGAGCAGACCGATCCGGTGGGCCTCGGCGCCGTCGACCGTCCGCGACGTCATCAACAGGTCCCGCGCCTGGCCCGCTCCGACCAGGCCGTCCAGCAGCCAGGTCAGGTTCGCGCCGCCGTACTTGGCGGAGCTCATCGTGAAACGCGTCGAGGGACCGCCGACCCGCAGGTCCGAGGCTGCGGCGATGATGTTGCCGGCACCGTGGGCTGCACCGGCGACGGCCGCGACGATCGGTTTCGGAAACGTGAGATACCGCCACAGCAGTTCCTCCCGTTCGAGCATCGCGGCCATGGTCTCGTCCGGTGACATCACCGCGAGCTCGGAGAGGTCGTACCCCGCCGAGAAGGCGTCGGGGCCGGCGCCCGCGACGATCACGGCACGCACCGCGTCGTCGCGGGAGGCCTCGGCGAGCACGTCGTCCAGCTCACGCTGCAGCGACAGCGAGATCGCGTTGCGCACCTGCGGACGGTTCAAGGTCAACCGGAGCACACCCGGTGCGGGATGCTCCCGGAGCAGGACTGTCATCGGGGGCTACCGCGACGCCGCGAGCCGGGCCTCGCGCTCGCGGTCGAGCTCGGCGACGTCGCCCGCGACCATGTTGTGGAAGAGCTGTCCCGGCAACTCGTTTCGGCCGTAGATCAGCTCCTCGACCTGGCCGTGCGCGGCGTTGTCGGTGATGGTCTTGGTCACGAACCAGTCCTCGGCATGGAGAGTCTCCATCAGCAGTTCCCAGTTCTTCTCCAGGATCCGCTCCTCGCGCGGTGTCTCCGGCTTCTTCGGGGACAGCAACCGGATGGTGCAGTAGCTGACGTTCGGATCGTCCTTGTCGGGGACGATGGTCCAGACCTCGAAGTGATTCGGCTCTGTGACCAACATGGTTCCGGGGTAGATCGTGTAGTTCGCGAGGGAGTAGTCGCGGACGTCGAAGCTGTCCGGATCGGCATCGCGGACCTCGGTGATCGCCTTGCGCGCCACCACGAGTCGCCACGACCGGTCCACCACGTCGAGCGCGGTGATGTTGCCCTCGAGGTAGTTGCACACGGTCTTGGTGTGCAACTGGCAGAGGTGGTAGGAGTCCTGCACGCCGTCCACGGCGATCTTCCAGTTCATGTCCAGCTTCCAGGTCTCCTTCCGCACCTGGAAGGAGGCGGCCATGCCGGTGTCGGCGACCTCGGCGTCGTGCTTGGCACCGAGCACCGACGCGATGTCGAGGTCGGCGCCGACCGTCGGCACCACCCAGACCAGTCCGTGCCGGACCTCGCACGGGAACTCGACCAGCCCGTACGCGCCGCGGTCCATGCCGTCGAACCCCTCGGCGTGCGGCAATCCGCGCAGCGCGCCGTCCTTGCCGTAGGACCAGTTGTGGTACGGGCAGGCGAAGACGCGTTTGCAGCCCGACTCACCGAACTCGACCTTGGATCCTCGGTGCCTGCACACGTTGGAGAAGGCCTTGACGCTGCCGTCGTTCTGCTTGACGACGAGCAGCGGTGTGCCGATGAGTTCGGTGGTGAGGAAGTCACCGGACTTCTGCAGCTCGTCGACGTGGGCCACGATGTGCGGGAAGCGCCGCACGACGTCCCGTTCCTTCGCCGCCAGCTCGGGGTCGTTGAAGACCGAGAACGGCACGCGGAGCAGGTCGTCCGCGTAGTCGGTGGTGTCGTTGTCCACGTGGGCGATGAGCCGCTGCGTGAGCCTGATCTTCTCGTCGCGCTCCATGAACCGAGCGTGACACACGAGACAATCAATGTCTAGCGTCTTATCTAACTACTTTCGGTTGATTTCTCGATTGGTACTGTTCCTCCGTGGCAGCACGGACCGGAACCGACAACCAGACAGACGCCCGCGCGGCAATCCTGACGGCGGCCGAAGAGTGCTTCGCGCGGTACGGCATCGCCAAGACCACGATGGAGGATGTCGCGAAGGCCGCATCGATGTCGCGCGCAACGGTGTACCGCTACTTCGCGGACCGCGAGTCCCTGATCGCCGAATCGGTGGTCCGGCGCGCCCGCGCCAACATGAGCCGGGCCCGCGCACACATCACCCGGTGGCCGACCGTCGAGGAACGCATCGTCGAGGGCATCTGCCAGGACATCCGCAAAGGCCACCTCGACCCGATGGTCAACCGGCTGGTCTCCCCCGAGTCGATGGCCCTGTCGATGCAGTTGCTGGGCGAGTCGGGCCGCGCGATCGAGCTGACACACGAGCTGTGGGGCCCGATCCTCGCCGACGAACAGGCCGCGGGAAACATCCGCGCCGACCTCGACCTGCGGATGCTCTCCGAATGGATCTCCGAGCTCGAGATCATGTACATCAGTCAGTACGGCACCGACGACAACGCCCTCGAGCGGGTCCGCGAGAAACTCAGGGCCTTCGTCGTCCCCGCGCTCCTTCCCCGTCGACGCTGATCGTCAGGAGGGCCTCGACCAGCCGGCGACCGTCACGGCGAGCGCGTCCACGTACGTCTCGAACGCCCGATTCACCCGGTCCTGGTCGCCGGTGGCGAGCAGGTCGAGCGTCAGACCCCGCACCTGCGCGAGGATCAGTGTCGCCCGCGCCGACACCTCGGTATCCGGGCAGCCCGCGGCCCTCAGCCCGGACTCGAGAACAGTGAGCCACTGCCCGACGAACCGGTCGAGGAAACGCGGATTCTGGTCCGGCTTGAGGACCGCCTGAACATAGATCTCCAGCATGACGCGGAACCGCGACAGCTGGGCCGGCTGCATCCGCACCTGCCACCACGTGCGCAGAATCTCCATTGGGTTGTCGAGTTTTTCGGCCGTCAGCTCGACCGGGATCGACTCGCCGCGCATCCGCTCGATCACCTCGGCGAGCAGGTTCTCCTTGCTCCCGAAGTGATGCAGCAGCGAGGCGTGCGAGACTCCGACCGCCTTCGCGAGCGGACGCATCGACAGCTCGGCCACCCCGTGCTCGATCACGTAGGCCGTGACCGCGTCGAGCAGCTCGTCCCGGCGCCCCGCATACCGCAGCGTGCGCCCGTCGATGCGCCCCGTCCCTGTCACCAACTCAGCGTACGGGTCGATCAGCCCGCCGGGTGGAACCCGATCAGCCCGCCGGGTGGAACCCGATCAGCCCATCGGGTCGTCGACGACGTCCACCGCAGGAACCCGGAACGGCGGCAGCACCAGGCCCCAGCGCACGCACTCCCACCCGCCCGCCGCGGTCGGGACGAGTTCGATCGTCTGGGTGTTGTCGAGGTGAGTGTCGGCGGAGAACCGGCCGTCGAGACCGGTCAGGTGCGCCGCGACCAGCCGGATCGCCGCACCGTGGCTGACCACGAGCACGTCGCCCTCGTCGTCACTGCCGTCCAGATACTGCGAACGGAGCGAGTCCACCACCGGCAGGTACCGCTCCAGCACGTTCTCGCCGGACTCACCGCCGGGAATCCGGGCACCCAGCTCACCGATGTGCCACGAATGGAACACCGAGGCGAACAACTCGTGTGAGGCACGGTCGGAGCGGTCCTCCAGCTCACCGGCCTGCGCCTCGTGGATGCCCTCACGGACCTGCACGACGATGCCGGACGCCTGTTCGATGTAGCTCGCGGTCTGCCTCGCCCGCAACGCTTCCGAGGCCACCACCGCTTTGGGAAGGGGTCCGGCCAGCGCCGATCCGAACGTCCTCGCCTGCCCCTCGCCGAACTCGGTCAGCCGGGCACCGGGAAGCCGGGTGTCCAACCGCCTCGCGACGTTCGCCTCGGTCTGTCCGTGCCGGACCAGGATCAGCTTGCCCGCCACCTCAGTTCGTCCCTTCGTTCTCGCCCGCGACGATGCGCTGCAACCAGTCGTTCGCCTCGTCGTCCGACGGAGGCCGTTTGCCGCCGTCCGTCGCGGCAGGCCAGGATCCGAGGAACCGGACCGTGTGCTTGCGGTGCAACGCCTTGAGCGCCTCCGCTACGGCAGAGTCCTCGATGTGCCCGGTGCAGTCCAGGTAGAAGCGGTAGGTGCCGAACTCGATACGGGTCGGACGGGATTCGATGCGGGTGAGATCGATTCCGCGAGTGGCGAATTCGGACATCGCGCCGACGAGCGATCCCGGCTCGTGGTTGAGCTGGAGAACGACGGAGGTCCGGTCCGATCCGGTCGCGGGGGGCACCGGCGCGGGGCGGGTGACGAGTACGAATCGTGTTCGGGCACCGGCGAAGTCCGCGACGTCGGACGCGAGCGCAACCAGGCCGAGCCGTTCGCCGGCCAGGGCCGTCGACACCCCGGCGTCGGCACGTCCCGCTGCCACGTCCTCGGCGGCCCCGGCATTGGAGGACGCGGATTCGACGGCGGCGTCCGGCAGCGTGCTTTCGATCCACTCCCGCACCTGGGCCTCGGCGACCGGGTAGGCGCGGATCGTGCGGACGTCGCCGAGGGTCGTCCCCGGCCTGCCGACGATCGTGAAGCTGACGTCCAGCTCCGTCTCGGCCATGATCTGCAACCGCTCGCCCACCGCGAGCGCGTCGAGCGTCGGCCGCACCGGCCCCTCGACGGAACTCTCGATCGGGACCACGGCCCCGTCCACCGAGCCGTCCCGGACCAACGCCAGGGCGGCGGGCGGGCTGGACGCGGCGACCCGCTCCACGGCTCCGGCCAGGACACCCGACGACTCGAATTGGGCGAGCGCCATCTCGGTGAAGGTCCCGGACGGTCCGAAGTAAGCGATACGCGGCACCCGTCCAGGTTACGCAGCGCGCGGGCCGCCCCCGCCCCCGCCACGACCCCGCCACCCCGGCCATCCGTCAGGTGGCGGCTGCCGGCCGCGCCAGGTCGACGGGCGGCAGGGTCAGCGGATGCCGATGTCGGCGGTGATTCCCAGCTCGCGGAGGTCGGCTGCGATGCCTGCGTCTGCCGGGACTGCGATCGCGACGAGGATCTCGCGGATCGCCTCGGCGGCCGCTGTCGTGAGCGCGGCGATCGGCGCGGGGTCGGCGGCGGCGAACGCGGCGGGGATGTCGTCGCCGCGCAGTGCCGCGACAGTGGCGGAGAGGATCGCGACGACCTCACTTGCGGTGGTCGCGTGGGCGACGAAGCCGGCGTCGGAGTGCGCGAGGACGGCGAGGAAGTCGGCGACGTCGTCCGCAGCGAGACCGGCGGCGAGCACGGGCTGCGCACCCGCTGCGGCGACCCGTTCCGACGACTCGGCAGCCCAGCCGCGTCCCGCGCCTGCGGGATCGACGCGGACGGCGAGGCGCGCCGGGAGGGGGTGCGGGTCACCGTGAGCGAGCGCGACGGCGTCGTCGAGGTACTCGAACGGACACTCCACCTCGATGCGTGTCAGTTCGGGGAGCGTCGCAGGCAGCGCGTCGGGGGCGATGTCGAGCCGCAGCCAGAGGGGTCCGTCGCTCGCATCGACGCCGTCGATCCCGGACACGGCGAGCAGCGGCGCGCCGAAGAGTGCGTCGCGACTGCGAGCGCGCACAGCCGCGGCGTCGGCGCAGGTCTCGGCAAGGAGCCCGGCGAAGGGCGGTTGCTGGTCTCGGGGGGCGGGAGGTTGCAGGTTGAGCAGGGTGGCCACCGGTCAACAGTAATCCGGCGCGGAACTCTTGCGCGCCTGGGTATGCATACCCTAACTTAGGCGTGGCTAACCTATCGTGAGCCATCGCACCTGGACGACCTCGAGCCTCAGGGGACCCGAATAGAAGGAGCACCACATGACCGCCGCCACCACGCTCGGCCCGACCACCGCCGAACGCGTTCGCACCGCCTGCGCACGCGCTCAGCAGGCGGTCCTCGCCGTCGACGGCATCGACCCGGTCACCGTGGCGGTCCACCACCTCCGGTCGTGCGGTGACGTCGTGCTCGCCGTCCCGTCCGATGTCGCGGTCACCGCACTCGCCTGGCAAGCAGGGCGCGGCGGTCTCCCCGCCGTGCTCGAACTCACCGACAACGCGCCGCTCGTCCTGCGGGAGCGCGTCCGGTCCCTCGTGTGGCTGCGCGGCTCCCTGCACGCCGTGCCCGGCGAGGCCTCCCGCGCCCTCGCCGCCGCGGTCGCCGCCGATCACCCGAATCCCGCGCTTCTCGACGTCGGGCACACGACGACCCTGCTGCGACTGGTCCTCGATTCCGCTGTCGTCGCCGACAGCCACGGCGCCGAGCCCGTCCCGCTCGACGACCTACTGGACGCCGTCCCCGACCCGTTCTGGTCCGTCGAGGACTGCTGGCTCGAGCACCTCGAATCCGGTCACGGCGACCTGATCCACCAACTGGCGCATCGACTTCCCGCGACCATGCGAGGCGGTCGCGTCCGCCCCCTCGGCCTCGACCGCTACGGCATCCGTCTCCGCGTGGAGTCCCCGACCGGTGACAGCGACGTCCGGCTCTCGTTCACCGAACCCGTCGAGGACGCCGCCGGCCTCAACCGGGCACTGCGCATCCTCGTCGGCTGCCCCTTCCTCAACGGTCTCCGCGCCCGGCACTGAGGCGCTGGAGCGCCGAAGGCGCCTATCGTGCGTGACGTGACCCGGCTCGACGACTGGCTGCGCCCGACCCCGCCCCCACAGACCGAACCGCCGCTCGACCGAGCGCAGCGCCGCGCACTGTGGGTCGAGGTCACGATCGTTCTGCTCGTCACGTTCGGGCTCAGCGGACTGTCCGGGATCCTGTCGCTGATCGAGACGGCCCTACAGCCCGGCCAACTGTCCGACCAGTCGGTCGCGCTCAACGCTTCCCGCTCCACGTTCGGCTGGATCGACCTCGGACGCCAACTGCTCGGCATCGTCCGACTGTGCGCGTGGGCCGCCCTCGGCCTGTACCTGCTGTGGCGTAGCGGACTCGGCCCCGACCGCATCGGACTCGGACGGCACCCGCGGTGGCGCCGAGACCTGCTCCCCGGCGTCGGCCTGGCCGCGCTGATCGGGCTGCCCGGCCTCGCGCTCTACCTCGCCGCAACCGCGGTCGGAGCCAACCTGACGGTGGTCCCCAGCACTGTCGACGACCACTGGTGGCGGCTGCCCGCCCTCGTGCTGTGGGCACTCGCGAACTCCGCCGCCGAGGAGATCCTCGTCGTCGCCTACCTGATCTCGAGGCTGCGACGGCTCGGGTGGAGCGAGAACGCGTCCCTCGCCGCATCGGCGCTGCTGCGCGGCAGCTACCACCTCTACCAGGGCCTCGGCGGCGGCCTCGGCAACGTCGTGATGGGAATCGTGTTCGGACGCTATTGGCAGCGGACCGGAAAACTGTGGCCCCTCGTCGTCGCGCACTGGCTCATCGACGCGGTCGCGTTCGTCGGCTACACACTGCTGCGTGGCCACGTGTCCTGGCTGCCCTGAACGCAGCGGACATCGGCGACCTCCGGGCCGTGACCAGTACAGTTTCCGATGTGAACGACGACCGTCCCCGCAACCCCGACCCCCGCGACCGGGGTCGGGCGGCCGATCCACGCCGGGGACAGTCCTGGGGCCCGCACGGCCCCGGTGCACCGCAGCAGCCGCCGCGCGGCAGCGTTCCGCCCCCGCCGCAACGCGGCCATGTACCCCCGCCGCACCGCGGTAACGTCCCCCCGCCGCAACGCGGCAATGTTCCCCCGCCGCGCTATCCGGCGCCCACGCCCGCGTATCGGCAGCAGCCTGGACCACCGCCCGGCGAGGGCACCCAGGTGATTCGCCGCGACGGCAGGGCGGCGACGCCGCGCGCGTGGTCGGAGGAACCGGTTGCGCCGCGTCCGGCCGCGCCCGTACCGGGTGGACCCGGCCCGCAGTCACGGTCGGAGTACGCGCCGACGCAGACGCCTCAGCCGTACGTCGA
Organism: Rhodococcus sp. RD6.2; assembly: GCF_001040705.1. Lineage (GTDB taxonomy): Bacteria > Actinomycetota > Actinomycetes > Mycobacteriales > Mycobacteriaceae > Rhodococcus_G. Next base: position 261,098 of record NZ_CVQP01000010.1, on the reverse strand, counting down.
CCCGCAGCGCCGCAGGCCGCCACCGGCGTCGCCGCCGCCCCCGCCGCCGCCGCCACGGAGCGGACGCCCCGGTACCGAGCCTCCCGCGAACCCCCCGCGTCCATCGCGTCGGCGACGGCACTGGGGCAGGCGGATCGGGTTGATCCCGCTGGTGCTCGTGATCCTCATGGTCGTCTCCGTCGTGTACCTCGACCGGTCGCTGAACCGCATCGACGCGCTCGCCGACTACCCCGGCCGGATCGCGGACACCCCCGGAACGAACTGGCTGCTCGTCGGGTCGGACAGCCGCGAGGGTCTGACCGCCGAGCAAGACCAGGAACTGTCCGCGGGTGGCGACATCGCGGGCAAGCGCACGGACACCATCATCGTCATCCACGTCCCGAAGAGCGGTGCCGCGACGATGGTGTCGATTCCCCGTGACTCGTACGTGAACATCCCCGGTTGGGGCGAGGACAAGATCAACGCATCCTTCGCGATCGACGGCGGCGGCCCGCAACTGCTGGTGCGCACCGTCGAGGAGGCCACCGGATTGCGGATGGACCACTACGCGGAGATCGGGTTCGGGGGATTCGCGGGCATCGTCGACGCCATCGGCGGCGTCAATCTGTGCGTGCCGTACCCGATCGACGATCCGCTCGCCGGTATCAATCTGCAGCCGGGCTGCCAGGATCTGACGGGTGCGGAGGCGCTCGGGTTCGTCCGCACGCGTGCGACGCCACTCGCCGACCTGGACCGGATGAACAACCAGCGTCTGTTCATGGCTGCCCTGCTGGACAAGGCGACCAGCCTCGGCACGATGCTCAACCCGTTCCGGTTGTGGTCGCTGGTCACCGACACTGCGGGCTCGCTGCTGGTCGACGACGGCGACCACCTGTGGAACCTGGCGTCGCTGGCATGGGCGATGCGCGGCGACCTGGTCACCACGACGGTGCCGGTCGGCGGGTTCGAGGACGTCTCCGGGTCGGGCAATGTCCTGCTGTGGGATCAGGAGAAGGCGTCCCGGTTCTTCGAGGCCCTCGCGAACGACGAACCGGTGCCCGCGGACCTGATCACGGCCAACTGATCGCGGTGCCGCCCGCTGTGTGGCTGCTCCCCCGGCGTACCTGGCCGCGGTCGGCCGCGGCGGTACTCTGCGCGCATGGCCGAGCCCCGTGAGCGCAGCGACTTCCACACTCTCCTGCACGCGCAGATCCGTCACGAGTTCACCGCGTCGCAGCAGTACATCGCGGTCGCGGTCTACTTCGACGGGCAAGACCTCCCTCAGCTCGCGCGGCGCTTCTATTCGCAGGCCGACGAGGAACGCACCCACGCGATGATGATGGTCCAGTACCTGCTCGACAACGACCTCGCGGTGACCATTCCCGGTGTCGACGAGGTCGTCACCGCGTTCGCATCCGTCCGCGAACCGGTGGAACTCGCTCTGCGACAGGAGCGGACGGTGACAGACCAGATCACGATGCTGGCGCGCACGGCCCGGGACACCGGCGACTATCTCGGCGAGCAGTTCATGCAGTGGTTCCTCAAGGAGCAGGTGGAGGAGGTCGCGTCCATGACGACCCTCCTGGCGATCGTGGACCGCGCCGACGGGAACCTGTTCAGCGTCGAGGATTTCGTGGCGCGGGAGATGAAGTCGGCCGCGGGAGCCGACCCGTCGGCGCCTCTCGCGGCGGGTGGTTCCGTCTGAGAACCCCCAGTTCGGAAGGGTTCTCGCGCCACCCTCCGCGTCCGCGGGAAGGGTCGACTCAGTTAGGAAACACTGCCCTCAATAAGGCTGCACTTGGGTGCGCAACGCTCTGACCAGCACTATTGTCGTGCCCATGAGCCAGCCGGATGACGCGAACGACACCAAGTTTCACGCCCTCCTCCACGATCAGATCCGTCACGAGTTCACCGCGTCGCACCAGTACGTCGCGATCGCCGTCTACTTCGCGGGCACCGATCTGCCGCAGCTGGCGAAGTACTTCTTCGCGCAGTCCGTCGAGGAACGCAACCACGCGATGATGATCGTCCAGTACTTCCTCGACCGTGATCTTCCGGTCGAGCTCAGCGGCGTCGACCCGGTCAGGTCGCAGTTCGAGGACCACCGCGAACCAATCGCGCTGGCACTCGCGCAGGAGCGCACCGTCACCGAGCAGATCGTTGCACTCGCGGGTACCGCACGGCAGGAGGGCGACTACCTCGGCGAGCAGTTCATGCAGTGGTTCCTGAAGGAGCAGGTCGAGGAAGTGGCCACCATGAACACGCTCCTCGCCGTCGCGAACCGGGCGGGCACCAACCTGTTCGACCTCGAGAACTTCGTGGCCCGCGAGATGAACAGTGCTGCAGGAGAATCCGTCGGGGCACCGCCCGCGGCGGGCGGAGCACTGTAGGACGCCCAACCCTCCGTAGGCGCGCCACTGCGCATCAGCGCATGAGGACCCGGCACAGTGCGTCCAGGGCGCCGGCGAACGCATGCTCGGGCGGGGCGCCGTAGCCGACGACCACACCCTCGCGCCACGTGTCCGTGCTGTCGGGATGCCGGAACACCGACAGCGCACCGAGCGCGAGGCCCTCGTCAGCTGCGGCGGCCAGGACCCGCCGCTCGTCACCCGGCGGTACCTCGACGACGGCGTGCAGCCCCGCCGCGATGCCGGACACCCGCACGTGCGGTACCCGCTCGGCGAGTGCCGCCACCAAGTGGTCTCGGCGCCTGCGATACCGCGACCGCATCAGCCGGATCTGGCGATCGTAGCCGCCGCGCGTTACGAAATCCGCCAGCGTGAGCTGGTCCGGCACGCTCACCCAGCGTTCCCAGATGCCCTTGGCGGTGAGCACCGGGTCGACCAGTCCGTCGGGCAGCACCATCCAGCCCAGGCGGAGCGCCGGGGACAGGCTCTTGCTCACCGAGCCGAGGTACGCGACCCGCTCGGGGTCGAGATCCTGCATCGCACCGACGGGCTGTCGGTCGTAGCGGAACTCTCCGTCGTAGTCGTCCTCGAGGAGGATCGCACCGGTGTCGCGCGCCCAATCCACCACCGCGGCACGGCGTTCCGGATGAAGCGGTCCACCGATGGGGAACTGGTGGGCGGGCGTCAGCAGTGCACCCGCGACGGTGGCCGACGCGAGCGCGGCCACGCGCGCACCGTCCTCGTCGACGGGGACCGGCACCGTCCGCACACCCGCCGTGGCGAGTAGGTCTCGGTGCACGTGCAGGCCGTACGACTCGACCGCTATCGGCCCGCCGAGCACCGATCCGAGCAGCGAGACCGCATGCGCCGTGCCCGCGCAGACCACGATGCGGTCCGGGTCGGCACGAACACCGCGGGCGCGGGACAGATAGTCCGCCAGTGCTTTTCGTAGCTCCGGACGGCCCCGCGGGTCGCCGGGGCCGAATGCGTCGCTCGGCGCCTCGGTCAGCGAGCGGCGGGTGGAGGCGAGCCAGGCGCCGCGGGGGAATGACGCGGCATCCGGTGACCCGGGCATCAGGTTGTGGACGGGCCGCGGCGGCGGGGTCGGCCGCGTCGGTCGGCCGATCGTCACGGCTGCGGCGCGCGCAGCCACCCGGGTTCCGGACCCCTGCCGGGCGGTGAGCCATCCCTCGGCGACCAGTTCCGCGTAGGCGTCGGCGACCGTGTTGCGGGCGACCCCGAGGTCCGCGGCCAGCGTTCGGGACGGCGGCAGGAGCACCCCCGGAGGGAGCCGGCCGGAGCGAACGTCCTCGCGGAGCGCGGCCGTCAACGCGGCGCGCACCCCGGACCTGCCGCGAAGGTCCAGGTGCAGATCCAACCCGAGATTGGCCCACGATGTCACCGCTCGATTGAACCATTTGCAGGGACCATTTGCGTTCTACGGTTGCACCATGACGACAACCGAGACCGCACGACGTGTCAACCTGTTCGAAGCCGCTCCCGAGGTCTACAAGGCGATGGTCGCCCTCGACGCCGCCGCGAGGAAGGGCCTCGACCCCACCCTGGTCGAGCTCGTGCTCACCCGCGCCTCACAGATCAACCACTGCGCCTTCTGCCTCGACATGCACACCCGAGACGCCCGCGCGGCCGGCATCAGCGAACAGAAGCTCTACCTGCTCAGCGCCTGGGAGGAGGCACCCGGGCTCTACTCGGACCGCGAGCGCGCGGCCCTGGCACTGACCGAGTCCGTCACGGTGCTGACCGACGGATTCGTCCCCGACGAGGTGTACGACCGGGCGGCCGAGCACTTCGACGACCAGGAACTCGCACAGCTGATCAGCGTCATCCTCACCATCAACGCCTGGAACCGGATCGCAGTGAGTACCCGCCGCGTCCCGACCGTCCGCTGAGGGTCCGGCGCGTCAGTGCCCGAGGCCCTCGTAGTAGCCCCGGATGTGGTCGAGGATCCGGCGCTCGGCCAGGTCGGGGTCGCCGTCCTCCACCGCCGACACCAGCCCGCGGTGCTCGTGCCGCAGGCGGGTGCAGGTGGTCGGCCAGGCCGCGACGTCCACGCCACCGACGACATAGGCCTCGATGGATTCGCGTAGGCCCGCCATCATCGCCGCGACCACCTGGTTTCCCGCCGCGTCGGCCAGCGCCACGTGGAACTGCGAGTCGAGGATCAGGAACTCCGTCTCGCTCAGCGCCGCGTCGTCCATCGCGTCGAGCAGCTCGACCGCCGTCGCGAGGTCCGGTGCCGGACGTCGTGCGGCGAGCGTCCGCATCACCTCCGTCTCGAGCACGAGCCGGGTCTGAACCACGTCGGACACCGGAAACCCCTGTGCCGCAACCTGCATGCGCAGGAGCATCGACATGCCACCGGTGGGGCGGCTGACGATCATCGCGCCCGCGCTCGGCCCCGACCCGGTCTGCGCCCGCAGCAGGCCGAGCGCCTCCATCACCCGGAGTGCTTCACGGACCGAGGATCGGCCGACTCCCAGGTTCGCCGCCAGGACGCGTTCGCCGGGCAGCCGCTGACCGGGCGTCACCTCGCCCGACAGGAGCATCTGCTCCAGCCGTGCCAGCACCTGCTCCCATGCGCGGGAGCCGGGCTGCGGAGACGAGGATTCGGGCATGGCATGCGAGCCTAGGCGGTGGCCCTCGTGAGGCGGTCGGCCACGGTCACGGCAGCATCCACTCGAGCACCGGGGTCGACTGCAGGAACACCAGGACGCAGAGGACGAACAGCATCCCGAGGCTGTAGCCGATCACCTTGCGCAGCAGGACCGGCTCACTGCCCGCCTGCCCGACCGCGGTCGCCGCGATCGTCAGGTTCTGCGGGCTGACGAGTTTGCCGACGACGCCACCGGACGTGTTCGCCGCGACCAGCAGTGTCGGGTCGATGCCCGCGGCCTGTCCCGCGGTCTGCTGCAGCTTGGCGAACAGGGCGTTCGCGGAGGTGTCCGACCCGGTGACGGCGGTGCCCAGCCAGCCGAGGATCGGCGAGAAGAACGCGAAGATGGCGCCGGTGCCTGCGAGCCAGGTACCGATCGCGACGGTCTGACCGGACTGGTTCATGACGTAGCTCAGACCGAGCACGGTCGCGACGGTGGCGATCGGCAGCCGCATCTTGACCAGGGTCCGACCGAAGGTGGTCGCCGCCATGCCGAACGTCATCGGGAACCGTCCACCACTGGAGACGAGTGTGTACACGGCGGTGACGACGAGGCCGCTGATGAGCAGCAGCGTGCCCGGATTCGAGAGCCAGGAGAAGGTGTAGATCGCGCTCGATGCGGGGTCGCCGCTGCCGGTGAGGAGGTTGCCGTACAGGCCGGGCCATTCGACCTTCCGGTCGGTCGTGGCCAGCCACGCGGGCACGTCGAACCCGATCGTCCACAGCTTCGCGACACCGAACACCACGACGACCAGCAGGTAGGGGAAGAGGGCCAGCAGCACTCGGGACGCGCCGAGCGGTTCCGGTTCGACATGGGAGCGCTGATCGTCGGGGGTGGCGGGCGACCAGAAGCGGAGCATCGCCACCGCCGCCGCGAGGCCGGCGAGCGAGGCGACGACGTCGGTGAGTTCGTACGAGAAATGGCTCGAGCACCAGAACTGCGCGAACGCGAACACCGCGCCCGTGACGAGAGCGATCGGCCAGACCTGACGCAGTCCGCGCCGGCCGTCGACGAGGAAGAGCAGCAGCAACGGCACGAACAGCGCGAGGATCGGCGTCTGCCTACCGACCACGGCGGCGATCTCGGTTGCGGGGATGCCGGTCAGGTTTCCTGCGGTCGTGATCGGAATTGCCATGGCGCCGAATGCAACCGGTGCGGTGTTCGCGACGAGGACGGTGACCGCCGCACGGATCGGCGGCATCCCGATCGCGATCAACATGGCGCCGGTGATCGCGACAGGGGCACCGAATCCGGCAAGTGCTTCGAGCATGCCGCCGAAGCAGAACGCGATCAGCATCGCCTGCACGCGCATGTCGCCGCGGCCGATGGAGCTGAACACCCGCCGCAGATCCTCGAAGCGGCCGCTGACGACAGTGAGTTCGTAGAACCAGATCGCGGTGACGACGATCCACATCACCGGGAAGAGTCCGAAGGCGATGCCCTGCAGTGCCGACAGCGCGGTCAGCGAGACAGGCATCGAGAACCCGACGATCGCGACCACCGCCGCAACGGCGAGCGCGCCGAGACCGGCGTACCAGGCCTTGAGCTTGAGGCCGGCGAGCAGGACGAAGAACGTCACCAGCGGGGTCAGGCCGACGAGCGCCGTCAGGGTGAGGTTGTGCGCGACGGCATCGGTGGCGGGGGTGAACGTCTCCGCCAGTAGGTCGGTTGCCACGGGAACTCCTGGGGGTGTGTGGTCAGACCACAGCAACGTACACCATGACCCAGGTCACAATCGAGCCCCGAGCGCAGGGGAGGCCGATTGTTGCGGAAACGCGCTGACCGTGGCTTACTGTGGTCTGACCACAAACCACTATTGCGGAGATCACATGCGAATCGCGCTGTTCGCCACCTGCCTCGGGGACACCCTTTTCCCGGACGCCGCGAAGTCCACCGCGCTCCTGCTCACCCGCCTCGGCCACGACGTCGTGTTCCCGCCCGGCCAAACCTGCTGCGGGCAGATGCACGTCAACACGGGCTACCAACCCGACGCCCTCCCCCTGGTCGAGAACTACGCCGACGAGTTCGGTGACGCGTCGTACGACGTCGTGGTCGCGCCGTCCGGATCCTGCGTCGGCTCCATCCGCCACCAGCACGAGATCGTCGCCGACCGCTACGGCACCACCGCGCTGCGCGGGCGCGTGCAGACGGCGGCGGCCAAGACCTACGAGCTGTCCGAACTGCTCGTCGACGTCCTCGGCGTCACCGACGTCGGCGCCTGGTTCCCGCACCGGGTCACCTATCACCCCACCTGCCACTCGCTGCGAATGCTCCGCGTCGGCGACAAGCCCCTCCGACTGCTGCGCGCCGTCCGCGACATCGACCTCGTCGAACTGCCGGAAGCCGACTCCTGCTGCGGTTTCGGCGGCACCTTCGCCATCAAGAATGCCGAGACCTCCACCGCGATGCTCACCGACAAGATCCGCAACGTCGCGGCGACCGGCGCCGAATCCCTGTGCGCCAGCGACTCGTCCTGCCTCATGCACATCGGCGGCGGCATGTCCCGACTGCAGATGGGAACGCGCACCATCCATCTCGCCGAGATCCTGGCCTCGACCGAACCCGCGGAGGTGGCGCCGAGATGACCACCGTCCCGCTCGGACTCCCCGCCGTCCCGCCCCGCGCCCCGCAGGGCGTCGGGTTCCTGCGCGGCACCGAAAAGTTCCCGAAGGCCGCGCACCACGAACTCGCCAACGCCCAGCTGCGACGCAACATCGGCAAGGCCACGCACACGATCCGCGCCAAGCGTCTGCACGTGACCGGCGAACTCCCCGACTGGGAACCACTGCGCGACAGCGGGTCCGCGATCAAGACCGACGTCATGAACCGGCTGCCGGCACTGCTCGAACAGCTCGAGGCCGCGGTCACCGCGCGCGGCGGAGTCGTCCACTGGGCTGCGGATGCGAACGAGGCCAACGCCATCGTCACCGACCTGATCCGGGCCACCGGGTCCGACGAGGTCATCAAGGTCAAGTCGATGGCCACCCAGGAGATCGAACTCAACGAACACCTCGAAGCCCAGGGCATCACTGCCTACGAGACGGACCTCGCCGAGCTGATCGTCCAGCTCGGACACGACAAGCCGTCGCACATCCTGGTTCCCGCGATCCACCGCAACCGGTCGGAGATCCGAGAGATCTTCCTGCGCGAGATGGCGGGCGTCGACCCCGACCTCGACTCCGAACCCGCACACCTCGCCGCCGCGGCCCGCAAGTTCCTGCGGCACAAGTTCATGACCGTCCCGGTCGCGGTGTCGGGGGCGAACTTCGGGATCGCCGAGACGGGAACGCTCGGCGTCGTCGAGTCCGAGGGCAACGGCCGCATGTGCCTGACGATCCCGCAGACGCTCATCACGGTCATGGGGATCGAGAAGGTGCTCCCCCGGTTCGCGGACCTCGAGGTGTTCCTGCAGTTGCTGCCGCGCTCCTCGACGGGAGAGCGGATGAATCCGTACACGTCGATGTGGACAGGCGTCACCCCCGGCGACGGGCCACAGTCGTTCCACCTGGTCCTGCTCGACAACGGGCGCACCGCCGCCCTCGCCGACGAGATCGGACGCCAGGCGCTGCACTGCATCCGCTGCTCCGCCTGCCTGAACGTGTGCCCCGTGTACGAGCGCACCGGCGGACACGCCTACGGCTCCACGTATCCCGGCCCGATCGGCGCGGTCCTCACCCCGCAACTCGCCGGGATGGACGCCCCCGACGACCCGAACGCCACGCTGCCGTTCGCATCGAGCCTGTGCGGCGCCTGCTTCGACGCGTGCCCCGTCAAGATCGACATCCCGTCACTGCTCGTCGAGCTGCGCCACCAGAAGGTGGAGAACGCCGGATTCTCGGCGGAGAAGGCCGTCATGAAGGCGGCGTCGGTGGCGATGAGTTCGGCGCGACGATTCACGTTGGCGCAGAAAGCTGCCGGACTCGGCCGGCTTGCCGCCGGCCGCAAGGGGAAGATCTCGACCCTCCCGCCCCCACTGAGCGGGTGGACCGCTGCCCGCGATATTCCCGCGCCGCCGAAGCAGACGTTCCGGCAGTGGTGGGACTCGCCGGAGGGGCGGGCGGAAGTGGACCGGGCACGGGAGGAGGGACGGAAATGAGCTCGCGGGAGACAATCCTGTCGCGGATCCGGGACGCGCAGACCCTGGCTTCACCTGTGCCGCAGCATATTCCACGCGACTACCGGACCGGTCGGACGATGCCGGACGACGAGCGGATCGAACTGCTCGTGGACCGGCTCGTCGACTACAAGGCGCACGTCCATCGGTGCGATCCCACAACGCTCGCCGAGACCCTCACCCGGGTACTCGACGACCTCGGCGCACGCCGTGTGGGAGTGCCTGCAGGACTGGACGAGTCGTGGCTCGGCGGCTTCGGCGGCGACGTCGTCGTCGACTCGGCCGACGTACCGGCACCGCAGCTGTCGGAGTTGGACGCGGTCGTGACGGCGTCCACCGTCACCTGCGCGGAAACCGGCACCATCTTCCTCGACGGGAGTCCCGACCAGGGCCGCAGAGCGCTGACGCTCGTCCCCGACGTCCACGTGTGCGTGGTGTCGGTCGAGTCGATCGAGGTCGGGGTGCCGGAGTCGTTGTCACGGCTGGTGCCGGAGAGGCCGACGACGATGATCAGCGGACCGTCCGCGACGTCGGACATCGAACTCGAGCGCGTCGAGGGCGTCCACGGCCCCCGCAACCTGCACGTCGTCGTAGTGCGCTGACGCGGACCCACCGCCCGGGGTTGCGCGTGACCGGGCGGTGAGTCGTCAGCCTCCCCACGTTCGGGCCGACGGTCTCAGTGTGGCCGCAGATCCTGGCAGAAAGGCTGGGCGCCGCTGGCAATCACCTGGGCGTCCACGTCGTGTTCACCCGGACGTCCGTCACGCGCCAGATTCGGAGACCGGGGCGTTCACGGGTGCGGCGCAGACTGTGAACATGAACGACGTATCCGCATGCAAGCCGGTGTGCGATGCCCTCGTCGAACAGAACCCCGGCGTCGGCCGCTCCCAGGCTGCGGTGCTCGCGATGGAGGGGCTCGTGCTCGTCAACGGACTGCCCGCCCGCCACCCCGGTCAGGTCGTCGGACCGACCGACCGACCACGTCACGATCGCAGGCACTCCGATGCCGGTGAAACCACGACTCGTGGTCGTCACCTGACCCGAATCACGTGACAGCTCCCACGGCGATCAGGCGGTGCGCTGCTCGGACAGTGCCACGGTGCGCTGATCGATCCAGGTCCGCATCTCGGCGACGGCCGACTCCAGGTCCTCTGCGGTGAGCCCGTCGCTGACCGGGATCGTGTTCGCCAACCGGTCCAGGGTGTCCGAGGCGAGTCCGTCGGCGTACATCCGGTCGAACAGGTCCCAGTAGGCCTCCTCGTACGGTGCGGTGAAGGCATCGGATTCCATGAACCGGGTCTTCAGCGTGTTCTCGACCTGCGGTCCGCCGCGGCCACCCATCCCCGGCCCCGGTGTCCGACCGTCCGTCGTGGACGACGCGTCGACGGTGTCGGTGGCGGCGGCGGGCGGAGTCATGCCTTCCGGCAACATCATTCCCTCGGGAGGCGTCATGCCTTCGGGGGGCGTCATGTCTTCGCGCGCCGTGGCACCGCCCGGTGCGTCGCCGCCGGGCATCCCCATCGAGACCGCGTCGTGCGGCCCGGTGGAGGTGTCCCCCTGCATCGCGAGGTTGAGATCCCACGAGACCACGGTGATCTTCTCCGTCTCGAGGTCGTACCAGAGGTAGTAGTTCTGCCCCGGGCCGCTCATGTCGTCGGCGTTGACGAGCAGGTTCTGCGTGGCCAGGTAGTCGGCGAAGGAGTCGACGTCCACCCAGGCGGCGAGGTGTGCGTCGAACTCCTCGTCACTCGCCGTGTCCAGCCACTTCAGGAAGTTGATGATCGGCTGCAGGTTGCCGCTGTCCACGGCGTTGATCTGCTTGAACTGGTCGGCGTAGGCCGACTGGTCATCGCCTGCGTACTCGAAGCGCGAGTTCGCGTCTGCCTTGTAGAGGTAGCCGCCGGATTCGTACAGGGTATTGGCGTACAGATCGTCGGGGTGTTCGAGAACCAGTCGGGTAGTGGTGGCACTGTCGTTGATCGAGTACACCGTGTAGGCGTACCGCTGGGTGGCCTGCCCGGTGTCGCCCGTCAACGACAGCGACATCGCTTCGTTGAGCACCGGCGATCCCGGCCGGACGGACAGTTCGGTCAATCCCTGGTAGGCGCGCCCGGATTCGTTCTCGTCGAAACTGACGAGCAGTGGCAGGGACGTCGGATCATCCTCCGATGCCTGCGTTCCCATCGCTCCCATCGGGTTGAATCCCTCCTGCATCTCCATGCCTTCCGGAATCTCCATCCCCTCCGGTGGAGTGAACCCCTCACCGCCTGGCATGGCGTTCTCGCCCCGCACTCCCATCAGAGTGGAGTTGCCTTTCAGGCGGATCGACACGTCGTTCACGAAGGTCCCGTCGATGGTGATGTCGGCGGTGACCCACTTCTTCTCACCCGTCTTCTGGAACGTCGTGATCATGTCCTGGTACTCGGCATCGGTGATGTCGAGGGACACCTCGTGGGAGACGGAGTCGTCGAACAGGTCGACGGTGCCGGCGATGTTGTCGGTGACCTCGGACGCGATGATCGTGGCGTCACCCGTGATCTGGGGCCGAATGCGAGTGGCCCCGAAGACGGTGGCCATGATCGTCACGAACGCGGCGAACACCGCCAGCAGCTTCCAGTGCTGGCGCAGTGACGTCGGAATCCTGTGCCGGAACCTGCTCTTGGGCGGAATCGAACCGGACGTGTTCGTCGGGTGCATCAGATGTCCGTCTGGTCGTATCCGGTCAGGACGGTGACGCGTTGACCGGAGTTGACCCCACTGAGTGCGGCGATCAGTTCGGTGGACTTGCGACCCTTCTTCAACTGCGCGGTGTAGTAGAGCTCGTTCAGCGCGCCCGCGCGAACCGCTTCTGTGGAGACGAGTTCGAACTCCGTGCAGTACTGGATCATGACGTCCTCGACGAGCGCGGAGTACTCCTGCTCGGGCGGCACCTGAACCTTGACCACCTGACGATGGACGTCGAGCTTGAACCAGCTGAACCTGTTCATGATCAGCAGCACCAGGCAGATCGCGACCGTCGCCGCGATGGCCAGCAGATAGAACCGGGTACCGGTCGTCATGCCGATCGCCATCACCAGGAAGATGAACCCGACATCACGAGTTTCCTTGATCGCGTTGCGGAATCGGACGACGGACAGCGCACCGACGAGCGCGAAGGCACGTGCGATGTTGGAGCCGACCACGAGCATGATCAGCGAGATGACCATGCCGACCATCACGAGGGTCTGCACGTAGGACTGGCTGTAGGAGACGTTCTTGTGGGTGTAGCGGTAGACCCAGCCGATGATCGCGGACAACACGAACGACAGTGACAACGACACGATGATGTCGAGTGTGCTGAACGTCCCGCTCAAGTCTTGCAGGTCGAGGGTCATGGATTTCCTGTCTCGATGGTCGTGAAGGGTGAAGGAGATGGTTCGGTGTGACCGTCAGCTCGCGGTGCGGACGGAGTTGTCGAGCACGTCGGCGGGTGCGCGGTCGTCGTATCCCGTGGGGAGTACGAGTTCCGGTGAGCCGCTACGAGATCGAGGAGCCATTCCGAACGCCTCTATCGACTGGCAGTACTTGGACACCCGGATGACCGACATGTTCAGTCGCGCAGTCAGATCCGTCGCCCAGTAGGGAACGCGCTCGTTCGCCTTGAGCTCGACGACCGCCAGCTTCGGCGGCAGCGTGAACCGGTTCTCCGCCCCGGAAGCGAAGTGGAAGTCACGGTCACGGCCGTGCACCTTGTGGTCGATCGTGACCCGCAGGCCGAGGTCGGCCTCGCGACCGACGAAGGCCTCACGCAGGTAGCCGGTCGTGACGACGGGCCGCAGGTCGAGGTTGCCGATCAGCGTCGTCACCTCGTTGACGAACGACCGCTGGGTGGGGTGACACTCGAATTCCTCGCGGCCGTTCAGCCAGCGCTGCGTGACGCCGTACGGCAGGGCGATGCGACGCTTCTGCGTCACCCGGTTGACGCGCTGTTTGATCTCGATCTGCACCGGGGTCTCGTCGGTGCACTCCTCCGGCAGCCCGTACAGGCGCAGGCGGAGCTTGCGTCGGAACTTCAGACCCTCGATCTTCTCCCAGTAGAACCGCAGGTCGGGGGTGTCGTAGTAGAGCGACGTCACGGGGTATCCGCCGAGCGGCGAGAACGGGTCGCTGTCCATGCGCGCGGACAGTTCCCGCCGCAACTCGGGGACCTTCAACTCGTCGACGAAGTACTTGATCTCGTACCGGTTGAACGCGTGCAACCTGCTCGCGGTCTGCTGATATCCGGTCGGTTCGGTGGGCGCGTCCTCCGTCCGGTGCCTGCCCTCCGGCGAGGGGGAGCGGAATCGGTCGAACAGTCCCATCGGCTCAGCCTTCCGTGATGTCTGGTTCCGTAAACGTTTTGTTTACCCAGACAGCACACACTGTTTGCCTAGAGATTTGGTTGGGTGAACCTGGCAGTTTGCTGCCAATCCACTCGCCTTCGGCCGGATGAGCGAGTTCGGTGGCGCTGGCTACCGAACTCGCTCACCGGCGGCGGAGTCGCCTCAGCGCAGGGTGATCTGGCGACCGCGGAGGCCGTCGCGGGCGCGCCGCTCGTCGGAGGTCAGCGGGGCGTCGACGGCGAGCGCCTGTGCGAGGCGGTCGCCCAGTTCTGCGGTCGCAGCCGCCCACTCCTGCGCGTGCTTCTCGGGGTCCAGGTCGAACACCGGCACCAGCAGTCCGTGGGCGCGGAACGAGCCCGCGTACCGGGAGCCCTCACCGAGGTGAAGGCCACCGGACGCGTGCACGCGCGCCAGCGCCAGCATCAGCGCGTCCTCGTCCTCGGGACGCACCCAGCGCAGGTGTGCCTTCTCCCCCGCGTCGACCCACCACGCCGCGACGACGCCGTCGGCCTCGAGTCGCGCGGACGGCATGATCACCGAGTTGGCCTGCTCGACCGTCGCCGCGACCTCCGGCGCCGGGGTGACGCCCTCCGGAATCCACCAGTTGAAGTCCTGGTACACGGTGATGTCGAGGGCAGCGTTCGGGTCGACCACGTCCGCGAGTCGCGGACCGTCCGAAGTCGGGTTCGCCGACGTCAACGACTCACCGGGGGCCGCCGTGGTCGCCCACGTCGCGGCCGCCGCGAGATCCGCGCCCAGGTCGGGCGACTGGACCTGCACCTGCAGGCCCACGAAACCGGTCGGGGTGTCCTCGTCACGCACCAGTGCGGCGACCGCGCCGGGCAGCACCGTCGCGACCGTCACGGCGCGCTCGCCCGACGTCACGGGCAGCGGCGCCGTCGCGGACGGGACGAACTCGCGCAGCGCGATCAGATCGCACTCGGCCGCGAGGCCCTCGAATGGACGCGCCACCGCGGTCGACGCGGCCGCCTCCTGCGCTGCGCGCCGCTCGGCCAGCTTCGCGGCGCGGTTGCTGTCGGGCTTCGGACCACTGTTTCTTTTGCTCTTACCCACGTCGGGAAACCTACACTCCCGGACCTGCCGCGAGGCAGCGCTCAGCACTGTCTGCGTCGAGGCCGCCGTCAGCGGCCCAACCACTCCCGGGTCCGCCCCGGATGGTTGGTGGCCACCCACCCGACCCCGAGGTCACGGCACAACTCGACGTCGCTGCGGTCGTCCACCGTCCAGCAGTAGGTGGCCCGTCCGGCCGCGGCCGCCCGATCGACGATCTCCGGGTGCTCGCGCAGCGATTTGATCGACGGGCCCACCGCGGTCGCGCCGACCGTCGTCGCGGCGCCACCGCCGAGATAGCGCGACGACTCCCCCAGCAGGACGGTCGGCAGCAGCGGGGCCGAACGGCGGATCCGCCACACCGCTCCCGCCGAGAACGACATGACGACCGCGCGGGAATGGGTCGCGGACGGTGGTGCGGCCAGCCCGAATCGGGCCAGCTCCGCGAGGACCTTGCTCTCGACGAGACCACCGAACCGCACCGGGTGCTTCGTCTCGATGAACAGTTTCGTCGGCCGTGAGGTGTGGTCGAGCACGAGGGTGATGAGCTCGGCGAGGGTCAGCACCGGCTCGCCGTTGCCACCGAACTCCAGCTCCGACAGGTTGCCGAGCGTCATCTCGCTGACCACTCCCGTCCCCGTCGAGGTGCGGTCGACGGTGCGGTCGTGGACACACACCAGATGCCCGTCCCGCGTCAGCCGCACATCGCACTCGAGTCCGTCCGCACCCTCCTTGAGGGCGAGTTCGTAGGCGGCGAGTGTGTGCTCGGGCAGTGCGGCGGACGCGCCCCGGTGCGCGACGACGAGCGGGCCCCTGCGGTCCGGACTCACGCGACCACCCACCGGGTCCGGGACCGCGGCCGACCACCGAGGTCGAGGCCGTCGACGCGGCGCATCACCATCAGTGTCAGCACCGCCACCGCGGCCGCGACCAGGTTCATCACGACCGCGAAGAGAACCCCGTTGGCGCGGGCCTGCAGGGAGTCGTGGGAACGCCACACGAGGCTCACCACAAGCATCACGCCGCTGGTCGCCCACGTCGCCCACCACACCCGCACCAGCAACCGGATCCGGTCGTCCGTGGTGGCGAGTTCGGTGAGGAACACTCCGGGCCAGACCAGGTTCGCCACCGGAACAAGGCATCCGAACGCGACGGCCGCCGGGGAGCGGGGATCCTCCCGGCCCACGGCCTCCCACGCGGAGCGTCGAGCACCGAGCAGCCACGCCACCGACGCGGCCGCCGCCGCGAACGCGACCATCGGCGCCACCACACCCATCGTGAACACCAGTGCATCCGAGACGGCGAGCAGCGTCGGCGATACGAGGGCGGTGCGGTTGTACAGCAGCAGGGCATACCGGAGAAGTTCGGCGACGGCGGCCAGTGCGAACAACGCGGCCGTGGCGCCCAGCAGGGTCGGCGCGACCTCGGCGAGCCGCTCGGTGCGTGTCTGCAGGGCCGGGGCATCGGCTTCCCGGGGGTCCGTCAGACCCCACCGCGGCGTCTCCCGGTAGGTGGGTGTCCGGTCGTCGGCGACACCGCGAGGTGCGGCAGGCAGCGACCGGGCGCCGGGTCGGCGCGCGACCCACCGGAAGTTCCGGCCCTCACGCGGCTCGACGCGGCCGGGACGAATCGGGGACATCAACGCGCCGCGGCACCCGGGACACCAGCGGGCGGGCGCACCGACGACGGGCCAACGGTTGGCGCAGCGAACGCAGACCTGGACGCTCATCTAGTAGATCTTCGCCGCCCTGCCGTCGTCCGCAACCAGGGGACGACCGGATTTCTGCCAGGCGACCATGCCGCCCGCGACGTTGACGGCCTCGAATCCGTTCTGATTGAGGTATGGGACGACGCTCATCGACCGGCCCCCGGACCGGCACACCACGTAGACGACAGCGTCGATGTCGATGTCGTCCATCCGGGCGGGGATGTCGTTCATCGGGATGTGCAGGGCGTCGGGGGCGTGCCCGTCCGCCCATTCGTCGTCCTCGCGGATGTCGAGGAGGACCGCGTCCGTGTACGGCGGCGCGGGAACCTCCGACACCGGGGCGGTGGGAACGTCAGCGAAGCTCACGCCTCGATACTGTCACGTTCTGCACAGGCTCGGCATTCGAGTTCGCGTTCGGTCCCCAGGTGTGAATTCCACAGACCGTGGATCGTTGTGGACGGGTTTCCACAGGCCATCCGGCATCTTCCGGGCCGCGCTGTGACCCAAGCCACAATTTGTCCACCGAGTTATCCACAGTCTCCACAAGGTTGTTCACAGATAGTGCACAACACTACGAGCGCGGCGGTGCGACCCGGCATCGGGCAGAGTTGACGGCATGGAACTGCGTATCTTCACCGAACCCCAACAGGGCGCAACCTACGAACAACTGCTGCGGGTCGCCCAGGCCGCCGAACAACTCGGGTACGGCGCGTTCTTCCGCTCCGACCACTACCTGGCAATGAACTCGGACGGCCTTCCCGGACCGACGGACGCCTGGATCACCCTCGCGGGCATCGCCCGCGAAACGTCCACCATCCGCCTCGGAACACTCGTCACCTCCGCGACGTTCCGCCACCCCGGCCCCCTCGCGATCGCCGTCGCGCAGGTCGACGCGATGAGCGGCGGCCGCGTCGACTTCGGTCTCGGCGCGGGCTGGTACGAGGAGGAACACCTCGCCTACGGCATCCCGTTCCCGCCGCTGAAGGAACGCTTCGACCGCCTCGAGGACGCACTCGCCGTCATCACCGGGATGTGGAAGACGCCGATCGGCGACACGTTCTCCTACGAGGGGGCCCACCACCGCATCGTCGACTCCCCCGCACTCCCGAAGCCCCACCAGCACGCGGGGCCCCCGATCCTCATCGGAGGCAACGGCCGCAAACGCACCCCCGAACTGGCCGCTCGCTACGCCGACGAATTCAACGTGCCGTTCGGATCGCTCGACGCGACGGCCACCCAGTTCGAGCGGGTGCGCAGCGCCTGCCGGGCCGCAGACCGCGATCCCGGCGAACTCGTCTACTCCAACGCGCTCGTCCTGTGCTGCGGCCGGAACGACGCCGAAATCGAGCGTCGCGCCGCCGCCATCGGACGCGAGGTCGACGAACTGCGCACCAACGGTCTCGCCGGCTCGCCCGCCGAACTGGTCGACAAGATCGGCCGGTACGCCGAACTCGGCTCGACCCGCATCTACCTGCAGACCCTCGATCTGGGCGACCTCGACCAGCTCGAGCTCGTCGCGTCCGAGGTCATGCCGCAGCTCGGCTGACAGCGCCCGGGGTTCCCTAATGTCACATCGGGTCACTTGACGTTCCCCGATGTGACATTAGGGACCGCCTGCCGGCAGCGGGTCAGTGCGAGGTGGCGGACCCGAGGAAGGCTCGGATGTCCGCGCTCCACTGCCTGCGCCTGCGTCGGTCGAGGAGGGCGCGGGCTCCGAGGAAGGCGGTGGTCGCGACGAGGGCGACGGACGTCCAGGTGAAGAGACCGACCATCACGCCGGCCGTGGCCACGGCGGTGTCGGTGATGGGCGGAGCGGCGAGGTTCCCGTCCGCGTCGACCCAGATCGTCACTTCGGTACCTGCGGGGGCGTCTGCGTTCACGGGCACGTCGCCGCGGTGGGGGCGCTCGTCGACGACCCACCGCGCGGGCGCGGAGTCGATGCTGACGGGTACGGCGTCGGAGGCGACGGGCTGGCTGGTGGCGTCCTCGACCGTGGTGGCCACGATCTGCCGATGATCACGGGCTTGCTGGTCGGCGAGCGCCGACTGCTGGTCCCTGGCGGCGCCACCGAGCCACACGGCGAGGGGAATCGTCACCACGAGGAGGAGCAGGAGACCGACGGCGAGCAGTGCTTCGAGTCGGTCGGGGTGTCTGCGGAGGGGGTCGTGTCGGAGGCGCAGCGATCGCCGCGTCAGTGCCACGTAGTCGCGCACATCCCGCCACATGTGAGCCCCTCCTGGTCACTTGTTCATCAGACCCTTGTTTCAGAGTCGACCTGGTCGCGACCAAGATCAAGAGGTTTAAGGAGCGATCACATGTGGCGTGGGTCACTACCGACCGGTCGCTATGCGGCGTCCGCGACTTCAGATTTGCCGCGAACGCTCGGTTTCGGGTTGCCGACGCGGGACGCCAGCGACCCGATCCAGCGTCCTGCGGGCACTTCGACCAGCTTGTAGAGCAGTTCCGACGCGACGGCGGTGACCGCGAGGAACACGATGACTGCACCCGTCTTGCCGAGCGCACCGACAGCCAGGTCGTACGCCCGGTACAGGATCAGGGTGTGCAGCAGGTAGATGGCGTAGCTGCGGGTGCCGGTCCACCGGACCACCGACCAGTGTGCGATCGGTCCGTCGTAGCGCGCGAGGACGAGGACCGCGGCGGCGACGACGGCGATCGTCCACAGGTAGCGGTCGCCCGCCCAGTAGGCACGGATATCGGTGGCGATGAGCACGACCTCGGCCTGCGCGAGTGCGGCGACGACGAGCCATCGCCAGCTCGCCATCGACGTCCACGCCATGTAGATGATCTGGCCGAGGAACACGGCGGGAAGGGTGGCCGCGACCTTGGTGAGCATCGGAACCGAGTACGGCTGTGGGATGTACACGTTGTAGAGCAGGACGCCGATGCACAGGACGGCGCCGAGGATCGGCACGGCGATCGGTGCCCGCCGCAGCAGTGGCCGGGTCGCGACGCTGTACAGGTAGAAGGTGATCTGCACGACGAGCGTCCACGTCACGCCGAGTACCGCGACCTCGGGTGTGAGGAAGAATCCCCCGAGGACGAAGCTGAGCGCAGATTGCCCGTAGGTGATGCCGTCCTGCCCGCTGAACATGCCGTTGATACCGAGTGTGACCAGCAGGATCGCGAGCGCCACGGCGATCCAGAGGGCCGGCAGCAGGCGTCCGATGCGGTTGACGAGGAATCGGCTCGGTGCGGTGCGGGCGACGGACGCCGTCAACAGCAGCCCGGTGAGCATCATGAAGACGGCGACACCGAGGAACGACAGGTGCTGGTTGAGCTTCACACCGTCGACCAGGGTTTCGTAGACGACGTCGATCACCCACCATCCGGTGCCGAGGTCGTCGATCAGGTAGTACGAGATGTGGGAGTACAGGACCGCCAGGACGGCAAGCGTCCGCAGGAGATTCGCCCCGCCGAATCGGAGTCGCGTCCCCTGGGACGGGGCGACGGTCGGCTCGGGCATCACGCAAGTTTAAGGTTTCGTTCACCTCGTGTACGAATTCCGGGCAGTCCCGACCGTCGGGCGCCTGATCGCAAATATTGCGAAGGGTGTACCAATGAGTTTGGGTTAGAGCCCGAGCAAGGATCGAAGAAGGTACATGCCGGGCGTCACCCGCGCCCGTAAGGAAGGGACCGAAGTGTCTGTCTACTCGCTGCCTGAACTGCCCTACGACTACGCAGCTCTCGAGCCGCACATCTCCGGCAAGATCATGGAGCTGCACCACGACAAGCACCACGCCGCATACGTCGCCGGCGCCAACACCGCCCTCGAGAAGCTCGCTGAGCTGCGCGAAGCCGACGCGCTCGCTCCTGTGGTGAACCTGCACGAGAAGAACCTCGCGTTCCACCTCGGCGGCCACACCAACCACACCGTCTTCTGGAACAACCTGTCCCCGGACGGTGGCGACAAGCCGGAGGGTGAGCTGGCCGCCGCGATCGACGACCAGTTCGGCAGCTTCGACGCGTTCCGCAGCCACTTCTCCGCGAACGCCAACGCCATCCAGGGCTCCGGCTGGTCCATCCTGGCCTGGGACTCGATCGGCCAGCGGCTGATCATCGTCCAGCTGTACGACCAGCAGGGCAACATCTCCATCGGCCTGGTCCCGCTGCTGCTGCTCGACATGTGGGAGCACGCCTTCTACCTGGACTACCAGAACGTCAAGGCCGACTACGTCAAGGCTTTCTGGAACATCGTCAACTGGGCGGACGTCGCTGCGCGCTTCGAGAAGGCCCGCACCGCGACCGCAGGCCTCATCGCCTGACATTCGGCTCGTCGGATCGCCGCACCCGGTGTTCGGGTGCGGCGATCCGTGCTTTCGGGGGGCTCGGGGGTGTCTCGGAGCGGTCGTCCGGTCGTATCGTGAAGGGGTGACCGTGACGGTGGACACACTTGTCGACGGGCTCGCCTACCCGGTGGGTGCGTGCTGGCACGACGGCCGTGTCTGGTTCTCCGACCATGGCGTGGGGACCGTAATGGCGCTCGACCTCGCCGGCGGCACCCTGAACACCGTGGCCGAAGTCCTCGGATTGCCCGCTGGCCTGGGTTTTCTTCCCGACGGACGGCTACTGATCGCATCCAGCAACGACCACCTGCTGATACGTCGCGAGTTCGACGGCAGCCTGGTCATTCACGCCGACCTCGACGGCGTCGCGACCCGCCCCCTCGCGGGCCTGTACGTGGACGAGTCCGGCCGCGCGTACGTGGGCAGTCGCGGGGACGACGCGTCCACGGCGGACCTAGCGATGATCGAGCCCGACGGGACCGTGCACGATGTTGCCAGCTCGCTGACGTGCACGGGCGGTATCGTGGTCGGCTCGGACGGGGTGACGCTGACCGTCGCCGAGAGCCGCTCGGTGCCGCCGCGCCTGACGGCATTCACCATCGCCCCGGACGGCAGCCTCGAGCAGCAGCGGGTGTTCGCGGAGTTCGAGGAGTCCGCGCGCCCGGAGGGTCTGGCGATCGATGCGGAGGACGGAATCTGGGCGGCGTCCGTCACCACGGACGAGGTGCTGAGGCTCGATGCGGGCGGCCGGGTCACCGACCGTCTGCCGGTGCCGGGTCCGCACTCTCTGGCGTTGGGCGGCGCGGATGGACGTGACCTGTTCGTGTGCACCCTGCGCACTCCCGAGTGGTCGGCGGATGACATGGTGGGGGCCGTGCTGCGCCTGCGCGTCGGGGTTGCCGGAACGTAACGTCCGAGCCGCGTGGACCGGCGACTTCGTGGGCTCCCTGGCACTCGACCCGAGTTGTCTGCCAGCCATTTTGGGCGCATCCTTGAGGTATCTGCCGGCAGCGTCGCCGGGTCGAGCGACGATGGCAGGAGGTGTGGTCGTGAGCAGGAACGAATACATCGGGGTCTCACCTTTCCATGCCGCCGGGATGCTGCGGGGGTTCGTCATCTCGGGGCGCTGGCCGGACACCACGAAGGAGTGGGCGCAGTTGCTCGTCCTTGCGGTGCGGGTGGCGTCCATCCCGGGGTTGCTTTCCACGTCAACGGTTTTCGGAGCCCACGAGCAGCTTCCGGACGATCCGGAGCCGGGAACCGTCGGACTGGTACTCGCGGAGGGTCCGGTGATCGGCGAATCCGCTGTCAGCCCAGGATGTTTCGCGGACCGGCAGCCGCCGGCGCTGATGATGTTGCATCCACCGTCGGAGACGGTGCCGTCGCTGCCGGAGTGCACGGGCGCGGCGTCGGGGTGCGTACTCCTGCCGGGCCTGCCGTATCTGGGCCTCGATCATCGCGCGGCCTGGGTGGAGACGGAGGCGGACGGCACCGTCACATCGATGATCAGCCGAGTCAGCCTCGATCCGAACAGTGATCCCGACACCGCAATTTTGGCGATGTTGCTCGCCGCCTGAGCTGGTACGGAATTATAAAGTTCGGGTCCCCAAACTTGTTGTGGTACTTGGCAAGTTGTCCAGTTCTGGGTATTCTTTCGGCTAGCGAAGGGGAGTAGCCCCCAATCGAGCAGTCGACATACTGGCTTGGACCTCGGAAGTTTCGGCGACGGAGGTCCGCCCGGCTGCCCGAACCGGTTGTGACCGGTGGGCGAGACCTTCGGCCGTAGGCGCACCCCGCGTCCGCGGCCGGAGGAGCGTTCCCAACATCCTCCGATACGAAACGGAGGATCACCCGTGCTTGCCGCACTGCTGTTGAGTTTCGGCGTCATCTTCGTCGCCGAACTGGGCGACAAGTCCCAGCTGATGGCGATGACATTCGCGCTGCGCTACCGCTGGTGGGTCGTCATCGGCGGCATCACCGTCGCCACCACCGTCGTCCACCTCGTCTCGGTCGCCGTCGGGCATTCCCTCGGTGCAGCCCTCCCGACGACGCTCATCAGCATCCTCGGTGGTATCGCGTTCATCGGCTTCGCGGCGTGGACGCTGCGCGGTGACAGCCTCAGCGACGACGAGCAGAGCAAGGCCGGCCGCGTCGGCACCTCCGCGTTCCTGGCCGTCGCCTCCGCGTTCTTCCTCGCCGAACTCGGCGACAAGACGATGCTGGCGACGATCACCCTCGCGGCCGACAACGACTGGGTCGGCGTGTGGATCGGCTCGACGATCGGCATGGTCGCGGCCGATGCATTGGCCATCATCGTCGGCGCGGTCCTCGGCAAGCACTTGCCCGAAAAGTTCATCCAATGGGGCGCCGCCGCACTGTTTCTCGTGTTCGGCGTGATGTTGCTCCTCGACGGACTGTTCCCCGGAAGCCCGGCCGGACCGATCGCCGCCGCATCGATCCTCGGGATCGCGGCCATGGCGGGAGGCATCCGATACGCGCTTGCCCGGCGGGCCGCAGCCTTGCCCGTCCGGGAAGGACCCGCAACCCTCGACAATCAGGCACGCTGAACAGCATCCGGTCCAACCGCCCGCCACGACACCCACGAGGTGACGTGGCGGGCGTCTGACATTGGCTGCGTTCCCGGCGTTCCGACGCCCTACCGGTCGAGGAGACCCGCAGTCCCCTCGACCGATCGACGGGCGTCAGGAATCCGAGGAACCGAACACGGCGCCGCCGAGCGCGGTACTTCCCAGCGACGCGCTCCCCAACGGACCTTCCATGAAGTCCTGGTGTGCCCGGGTGTTCCCTGTCGCCGCCCATTGCCCCGACACCGGGGAGTCCGTGCCGGTGAACCCGACCCGGCTGGCACCGTCCTCACCCACCTCGGTGACCGCATAGGTCATCGTCACGTTGAGCGTGTCCATTGTCCCGTTGTTCGGAATCACCCAGCCATCACTGGGCGCCGTGATCGTGACATCCCCGGTGACCGGATCGACCGAGGTAGTCGCGTCCAACGGTATCCAATCCGAACGCACCTCGGCCGCCCGGAACTCGAAGCCGCGCGGAACATGGTGCGTGAGGGTGGTGACGACCCGGTCCGGTTGCGAGGCTGGGACGTCGTTGCGGTTGAGGGGAAAGTCGAGTGAGAACCACATCTCGAAATCAACCACCTGACCCGGTGCGGCCGCGTCGGGTCCTCGATAGCCCAGATAGGCGTTCCCGACCTTCGACACGGAGAAGAACTCCTGCTCGTCGCAGGGCATCAGGATTTCTTCAAGGGTAGGCAGATGGGGGAACCACGGCCCTACTTGCGGCGGGCAGGGCGTGTCCGAATGGCCGCTACTCAAAAGTGCCCCTGCAGTTCCCACCCCTACCGTCATCCCACCCGCAGCAATCGTCAGCGCCGCGAGCACAACCCCACCCACACGCACCAGATGTCCACCCATCGACAATCCCCTCCATTGGTTGACAAGACAGGCGCCCCTCGCCCGCCCGACTACCCGGCGACCGTAGACGGCCGAACGGGCCACCGCCGCAGAACCCCACAATCTCTTTTCCGCAGGTCAAAGCGTTAATCGCTTCCCGAAAGGCAACCCGATACCGCCCACGACGAAGACCGGACTCAACCCCCGAAACGCCGGTGCCACCGCTGCCGGCGGGGGTCGCTGGGCGCCGTCCCCGGTACGCCTCCCGCCGGCCGAGGTTGTGAAGCTCACCGTTCGCAGGGGGTTCGAACCGGGGCGGCACGATGCCACGATGTCGGATTGCCCACGCAGCCAGGCATTCTGGAGTGTGGGAGCACCCACGCGCGCCCCGGACGAGCGGGTCCGCTCCCTTCTCAGCGAGGACGAGCAGAGCAAGGCCGGCCGCGTCGGCACCTCCGCGTTTCTGACCGTGGCGTACGCGTCCTTTCCGAACTCGGCGACAGAACGATGCTCGCGGCCATCACCCTCGCGGCCGACAACGACTGGGTCGGCGTGTGGATCGGATCGACGATCGGCATGGTCGCGGCCGATGCCCTCGCCATCATCGTCGGCGCGGTTCTCGGCAAACACCTGCCCGAACGGTTCATCCAATGGGGCGCCGCGACACTGTTTCTCGTGTTCGGCGTGATGCTGCTCCTCGACGGCCTGTTCCCCGGCAGCCCGGCCTGATCCGGTCGAGGAGACCCACGAGTCCCTCGACCGGTAGACAGCGGCTAGGGAGCGAAGACACCAGGCAGCGACAGCGACCCAATCGTGGCTGCCTCGATGGAGCCGTCCAGCGGTGTCGTCTGCGGAATCGGGGTGAAGAGGTAGTCCCCCACGCTGCCGAGCCACCCCACGGAATTCGGGAACGCCCGCGTATCCCCGGTCGCCATCCACTCCCCCGATGCCGGGGCGTCAGCACTGGTGACCCTGACCCCGCTGGTGCTGTCACCATCCACCGAAATGACGTCGTAGAACAGACTGACATTTATCATCTGGACGCCCTCGCCATTGATCGACCAACCCCCGTCCCCCGCCGTCAGCGTGACGTCCCTCGTGACGGGATCCACCGTGATCACGGGATTCAGGTTGACTCCCGAGGGGGTGTACTTCGACGCGTAGGCGCGTAGGAACTTGTAACCTGCCGGAGCATGGTGGGTAAGACTCGTGATGACCACGTCGGGGGCGTTCGGATCCTCCACCTCGATTTGGGCCTGGAACAGGATTTCTTCGCCGACCTCGGCGCGATCGGTTCCGCTGTACGTCATGGTCGCGTTGCCGACTGCCACCTGGGAACTGAACCCGACAGGATGGCAGTCGTTTCCGACGGAGCCGGCTACAAGGTCGATCGGATACGAGACCATCATGTTTCCGTAGCTCTTACATACAGGGGCGAGGTAGTCGCTACTTCCCTCTGCTCCGGCGGTTCCCGCCCCGATCGCCAACCCACCCGACGCAATCGTCGCTGCCGCGAGCATCACCCCGCCCGCACGCACCAGTCCACCCATCACCAAGTCCCCTCCACGAATCGACGGGACCGGCCCACTGCCCGCCCCGACTATCCGGCGACTATAAGGGACGGAACAGACCACCGAGGCGACACCACACGTCCATTTACCCAGGTCAAAGCGTTAACCACTTCCTCAACGCGGCGACCGCGGCAACCCGGCCGGGGCACCCACGTGCCCTCGACCGGTGGCCTCGGGTCAGGATCCCGAGCTGCCGGTCCCCGGGAGTTCGGCAACCCCCGTATTACCGGTCGAGAACCACCTGTCCGTCGTGGCGGGAATGGTGACACCGTCATAGATACCGGTGTACTTGACGTGACTGACACCGTCGAGCACAGGCACCGTCGGCTTGTAGCGCAGGATGAAGGTGACATCACCGGAATAGTAGGTGGCTTTTCCGTTGAAACCCTCCGGAATCGTCCACCCCTCCGCGGGTGCCGTCAGCGTGACATCCCCCGAGGTGGGATCGACGGCGACGGACGAGGGCAGAACCTTGATCACGTACGGGGGTTCATCCCAGTCGTAAGACGTGACCTGCGCTCCGACGAACTCGAAGCCGTCCGGCACGCTGTGCGTGAAGGAAGTCATGACGGCGGCGGGCTTCGGCGTCGAAGTGCCTAGCCCCAACGCCGTTTTGCACACCGACTTGAACGCGATTTCCTGCCCCACCACAGCCCCAGCGGGGCCTTCGTACATGCACGAGAATCCGAGGGACTCGTCGCCGGTATCCGGGTACTCCCTGAACTGGTCGAAAAGGCCGGGCTCGCCCGACGAACCTGCGAACAGCGGCGACACTGCTCCCGCGACTCCCACCCCCGCCGCCAAACCACTCGAAGCAATCGTCGCCACCGCGAGCATCACCCCGCCCGCACGCACCAGTCCACCCATCACAAAGTCCCCTCCACGAATCGACGGGACCGGCCCACTGCCCGCCCCGACTACCCGGCGACTATAAGGGACGAAACAGACCACAGCGGCGAAACCACACATTCATTTACCCAGGTCAAAGCGTTAACTGCTTCCCCGGGTGGCGTCCCGACCCGGCCCGCCGCCCGGCCCGCCGAGGGCCCTGCGGAGCCTCTCGGCGGACACTGGTCGGGCAGGGCGACACTGACTTTTGCGGCATCACTCGAAAATCATCACCGGCGCTCGGCAAGCACCTACCCGAGCGATTCATCCAATACGGTTCCGCGACAATGCCTCTCGTGTCGGACGTGATGCTGCTCCTCGACGGACAGTTCCCCGGCAGCCTGACCGGCCCGATCGCCACCGCTTCGATCCTCGCGGTCCAGGAAGACCACGAACCTGTCAACCGGTGGTCAGCGGTTACGAACCGATTCCGTCGGAGGAGCCAGGCAGCGACAGCATGAGGATGAGGGGCACCGACAATACCTCCAGCACCTCATCCGAGTTCGGTAGGGCCTCCTCCGCGCTACCGAATACCGTCTCGTAGTCGTTGTACTTCTGGGTGTTCCCCACTGCCACCCATTTTCCCGACGTCGGGGTGTCGGTGCCGGTGAACGTGATCCCGCTGGTGGTGTCGAAACCCACCTCGTTCACCCGGTAGGTCAGGACGACCTTCACTCGTGAGTTGTTCCCCTTCGGGACTGCCCAGGCACCGTTGGCTGCTTTGACTGTCACATCCCCGGTTCTCGGGTCCACCGAAGTGGTCGAATCCAGCGTCTCGAGGGCACCGTTGTAGGTGTGTCTCGTTACCGTGGCCCCCACGAACTCGAAACCCTTTGGGGTGTGGTTGGTGACACTGCTGATCTCCACAGGCTCCAACGGCGGCATGGACGCGGTCGGATCCCCCGCATAGAAGTCGGCGATGAACGTGGTTTCGGTACCCGGTGCGGCGCGATCGGGTCCGCGATAGTCGAGATAGGTGTCGCCGACCTGCACCGTAGCCTGGAACCGTTCGTCGTCGCAGAACCCCGGGGGCCAGCCACAGGGGCCGGGATCCGATGAATACGAATAATAGTCGCTACTTCCTGCCGAAGACCCCTGCGCCGCCGCGGTCCCCGCCCCGATCGCCAGCCCACCCGACGCGATCGTCGCCACCGCGAGCATCACCCCGCCCGCACGCACCAGTCCACCCATCACAAAGTCCCCTCCACGAATCGACGGGACCGGCCCACTGCCCGCCCCGACTACCCGGCGACTATAAGGGACGAAAAAGACCACCGCGGCAAAACCCCACGCAGGCGTTCTCCCAGGTCAAAGCGTTAACCGCTTTCCCGATGCAGCAACGAAACCACCTCGGGTCGGCTACCCGAACCGATGCTCCTCGATCGGCGTGCTGAAACCCGTTCCGTTCAGGTCGAGGAACAGCGACCGTTCGGTGACGGAGAGGGTGGCGGTGTTCCGGCGCTCGACAGCGGCGGACGCGGCATCGACGAACGGACGGTCGAAGCTGTAGACAGGGATTGCGTCGGCGTGGTGGATGCGCTTACCGGTGAGCTGAGCCAGCACTTTCGCCGGGTCACGGTGGGTGTAGATCGCGACGCGGTCGGCGAGTTTGGCAGCGCGGTGGATGCGGTCGGCGTCGGGTGCGCCGATGTCGATCCAGGCGGTGAGGCGGCCGGTGAGGTCACGGACGAGTACCGCGGGTTCGTCGGTGGCGGACACTCCACCGACGCTGAAGGCGATGCCATCCTCGTACTCGAGGCAGTAGGCGAGCAGCCGCGTCAGCATGAATTCGGCAGTTTCGGACGGATGACGGGCGACCCGCAGCTCCAGATCCTGATAGACGCCGCGATCGACGTCCGCCAACTGGACGACAAAGGTGTGGATGGTTGCGCTGAGTGCCATGAGAGCGCCAGCCTATCGCGGCTGCGTGATCGCACACCAACTGCCACGGTCAGCGCAAGGTGAGCAACGCCACCACATCGGACTGCCCCCGCCGCTGCGCGTTCTCCAACGCGGTGCGTCCGCGGTTGTCACGGATCGTCGGGTCGGCGCCCGCGTCGAGTAGTTGCCCGACGACGTCGACGTACCGGGACGAGCCGTCGCCGTAGACGACGGCCTCCTGCAGCGCCGTCCACCCGGGGTCGTTGACGTGGTTCACCGGCACCCCCGCCCGGATGAGCGTCCGCACCGTCTCCCCGTACCCGTGCTCGGACGCCGGAATCAGCGCGGTGCCGCCGAACCTGTTGGTGCTCCGAACATCCGCACCATGATCGACGGTGAGCGCGAGGATCTCGTCCAGTCCGGCGGCCCCCGCGTAGAGGAAGGCCGAGTCCTGCATGTCGTCCTTCGCGTTCACGTCGGCTCCGGCTTCGATCAGTGCGCTCGCCGCCGCCACGGCGTTGGCCTTCGTCGCCGTCACCAACGGGGTCCGGCCCCCCTCTCCCCTGGCCTCGATGTCCGCGCCCTGGGCCAGCGCTTCCCGCACTCCGTCCGCATTGTTCGCGGCAGCGGCCTCGAACATCGATGCCTCGGCCTCCTCCGGCGAGATTTCGGGTGCGGCTGCCGTCGACGTCACCCCGGCATCGGGCACCGTCGCCACCTGCGGAGGGTTGTTCCCGGCAGGAATGCCGCTCGCGCAGCCGGACACGACCAGAACCGCACCGATCAGCGCCGCCGCCAGGGGTACGGTCCTCACTTCAGGCTTCCCTCGATCGCTGCGAGACCGGCTGCGGCACAGGCCTGATCGGCGTTGCCGTCGGGCGCTCCGCCGACCCCGATGCCTGCGATCGACGCGTTCCCGACCTTCACCGTCACGCCGCCGGGCAGGAACAGGGTGCCAGGCAGATCGGCGACGGTCGCGCCGTCGCCCTTCGCTCGGCCGGCGAGATCGGAGGTGTTCGCACCGAATGCCGCTGCGGTGTAGCCCTTCTCCCGTGACGCCTCGACGGTGTGCTCGGCAGCGTTGTCGCCGCGCAGCATCGCCTGCACGTTGCCCGCGCGATCGACGACCGAGACGGTGACGAACCCGAGTCCGTCCGCCTTGCACTGCGCGAGCGCGGCCTGCGCGGCGCGTCCGGCGGCATCCACCGACAGGCGGGTGGCGCTCACGGTACCCGCGTCTCCGCCGTTGGGCTGCTGCTGCGACACCGCAGCGGGCGTGACCCCGGTGGTGCTCTCGTAGGCCGCGGCGTCGTCGGTCGAACCACACGCGGTGACGGCGAGCAGGGTGAGCGCGGGAACGGTGATCGCGAGGACGCGGGGCAGGCGACGGGAGAGAGACATGGTCGAGCCTTTCGGGTGACGATTGATCGGTCGACATCGAGCCTGACGCCCACCCCGCCTCGTCGGCATCGGTCGCCCGGGTGGCTCGACATCATCCGAATGGCCGATCCGCGCCCGCCGCGCCGTCCGTAGGATCGACGGGATGCAGGGCAATGCGGCGTTCCGGGGACCGATCGGTCTCGCGATCCACGCCTCCTTCTATCTGCTGCTCGCGGCGTCGACCGCCCGCTACCTCACCTATCACGGGGTCAACGGCCGATGGGTGATCGTCGCGGCGCTTGTCCTGGTGCTCGCCGCGCTGTATGCGGTAGTCGTCGTGCTGTCGCGCCGAGGATCGGTGTGGCAGCCGTGGGTGTGGCCGGTGCTGACGACGTGGGTGGCGCTGGTGTGGCTGGCGCCGAGCTTCGCATGGTCGGCGTTCCCGATCTTCTTCCTGTGCACGAGTGCGTTCCCCCGTCGGCTCGCCTATCCCGTGGTCGCGGCGCTGGCATTGTTCGCGGGTATCGAGTTCTCGTCGTTCAGTGGACGGACCGAGTGGCCGGTGCTGTTGGCGCCGCTGTGCACGGGCGCTCTGATCGTCCTCGCGTTCGGGCAGGTGCAGCGCGAAAGCGCCGAGCGGGAACGGTTGCTCGGCGAACTGGTCGAGGCGAAGTCGCGTCTGGCCGATACGGAACGGGAAGCGGGGGCACTGGCGGAGCGGGAACGGATCGCGCGCGAAATCCACGACACCGTCACCCAGGGACTCACCAGCGCTCTCCTGCACCTGGAGGCCGCCGACGAACTGTGGGACGGCCCGGACTCGAAGGCCCGCAGCGAGGTTCGAATCGCGACGGTGTCGCTGCGAGAGAACCTCGGCGAGACACGCGATCTGGTGCACTACCTCGGCTCGCCCGATCTCGAGGCGCTCGATGCGGCACTCTTGGCCGCGGCGCGGGGGTACATCCCGTCCGCACAATTCCAGGTTGTGGGCGATCCGGTGCCGCTGCCGCCCGACGTCCGGCATGCGCTGCTGCGGATCACGCAGAGCGCGGTGTCGAACGTCCGCAGGCACGCGCAGGCGGACACCGTCGGGGTGACCCTGACCTACCTACCCGACGCGGTGGCACTGGACATCTTCGACGACGGTGTCGGGTTCGACGTCAACGAGGACAACGGATTCGGGCTGCGCGCGATGCGTCAGCGGGTCGAGGCACTCGGCGGTACGTTCGGGGTCGAGAGCGCCCCCGGCGAGGGCACCGTTGTCGCGGTGCAGATCCCGACCGGTTCGACGCAGGGGGGCCAGCTGTGATTTCGGTGTTGCTCGTCGACGACCACGTGGTGGTGCGTGCCGGGCTGCGTGCCCTACTGGATTCGCAACCCGACATCGAGGTGATCGGTGAGGCCGAGAGCGGGGAGGACGCAGTCGCGCTCGCCGTCGATCGCTCCCCCGACCTGGTGATGATGGACCTGGCGCTGGGGGCGGGTATCGACGGTGTCGAGGCGATCCGCCGCATCCGCGCCGCCCGGCCCGAGCAGCCGGTGCTGGTCTTCACCACCTACGACACCGATGCGGACGTGGTGCGCTCGCTCGATGCAGGCGCGATCGGCTACCTGCTCAAGGATTCCGCGCCGCGTGACCTGTTCGCCGCGATCCGGGGGGCCGTCGCGGGGCAGAGCGTGCTGTCGCCGCCGGTCGCGGCGCGGGTTCTCGAGAAGATGCGTCGCCCCGATCAGGCGTTGACGGCCCGCGAGGCGGAACTGCTGACGCTGTTGGCCGAGGGCCTGACGAACCGGGAGCTCGGACGCCGACTGCACATCAGCGAGGCCACGGTGAAGACCCATCTGGCGCACATCTACGCCAAGCTCGGCGTCGACTCCCGGGCCGCGGCAGTGTCGATCGCGCTGCGGCGGGACGGGATCCGCTGACGCAACCTGAACCTGACACTCACCCACTTCGTGTCCAGTTTGCTCTTGTGGAGCCACCTACCGGCGGGTAACCTTCCCACCCGGCGTGACGCCCGTCACGCCCACAGGGGAGGTCGAACAGGTGCAGACGCAGAGAACGCGGTCGGCAAGGGCAGCACGGTTGGTCGCGGCGGTGTCGGTGGCGACGGCGGTGGCCGTGGGATTCGTCCCGCCGGCCCAGGCAGCCACCGACCCCTTCTTCAGCTACACGGGCGAAACCCCCCTCGCGGCACTCGACCCCGGAGCCGTGGTCGCGACCCGAACCATGCCGTACCACGTCGTCGGCATCTCGATGCCCGTCACCGCCGTGCAACTCGTCTACCGGACGACCGACGCACAGGGCAGGCCGGCCACCAACGTCACGTCGGTGCTCAAGCCCCCGACCGGATTCGATCCGACCAAAGCCGTTGCCTACCAGTCTTTCTACGATTCCCTCAACCCCGAGCACAGTCCGTCGCGTGCGATCGCGGGCGATGTCAGCTTCGGTGGCGCGATCAACGCATCGGAGGCACAGTTCCTCGCAGCGCTGCTGGCCCAGGGGTATTCGGTCATCGTCGCCGACACCGAGGGGCAGCAGGCGGACTTCGCGGCCGGCCCCGAGTACGGCATGAACACGCTCGACTCCATCCGCGCCGCGACCCGTTCCGCGGAGACCGGACTCGACGCCGACACCCGCGTCGGGCTGTTCGGCTATTCCGGCGGCGCCATCGCGACGAACTGGGCGGCGGCACTCGCGCCCGGGTACGCACCCGACGTCAACGACAGGCTCGTCGGCGCCGCCGAGGCCGGCGTGCTCGTCAACCCTGCCCGCAATCTGACCTACATCAACGGCAGCGTCGGATGGTCCGGGGTCGCGCTGATGGCGATCGCGGGCGTCGCGCGGTCCTACGACATCGACTTCAGCGAGTACCTCAACGACCACGGAGAGCTCCTGTTCGACAAGATCCAGGACGCCTCGATCGCCAATGTGCTGTTCCAGTACCCGGGGCTGACGTGGCAGCAGATGGTCAAGCCGGAGTACGCGGATCCCGCCAGCGTCGCGCCGTTCATGGACGCAGCTCGCAAGGTCAACCTCGGCGAGGCCCCCACCCCGACGATCCCGATGTTCATCGGCCAGGGCGCGGGCGGCACGTTGGAGGGCACGCCCGGGGACAAGCCGAATGTCGGTCCGGGCGACGGTGTCATGATCGCCGGGGATGTGCGTTCACTCGCCAATAAGTATTGCGCGGACGGGAATTCGCAGATCAAGTACACCCAGTACGACGCGCTCAGCCACGTCCCGACGATGCTGGCGTGGTCCGTGGAGGCGTTCGGATGGCTGAACGACCGCTTTGCCGACCTTCCCGCCCCCACCAACTGCGGCGCGATCGCGCCGGGGAACGACCTGGTGACCCGACCGTAAGTGCGCGTCGCGCCCGTGGGTGATGTGTACCCCATTCGCGGGACACATCACTCACGATCGGCGACCCAGCCGGGATCACGGCCCGCGTACCCGAGTAGGTGGGCGAACTCGTCCGCGCCCACAGGAACCGGGACGACCGGCCCGTACAACCCTTCGCGGCTCACCTCGTCGCCCGGCTGCGACATCGCCTCCGCGAAGCCGAGACACGCCTGTACGTCGACCGGGTCGGCGTCGAACGGCTGCCCGGTCGCGGCGGCGAGGTCCCAGCCGTGCAGCACCAGTTCGTCGAGGGCGACCACACCCATCACCTCGGCGGGCATCGTGACGCCGCCGGCGGACGCCTCCCCCTCCCAGGCGGCGGGGGCGCGCCAGGCCGCAACGAGCGCGTCGAGGTTCGACTCCAGCCGCGTCCGCCAGCCGGACGGCAGCGGCGGGATGGTGGCGGCGTCGCCGGGAAAGGGACGCTTCTCCGCCGCGGCGGTGAACGCCTCGCTCAGCGCTACGAGGTGGCTGAGCAGCACACTCACCGGCCACTGCGTACACGGTGTGGGAAGGTCGAGATGGTCGTCGCGGACTCCCGCAGCGACCCGGGACACCTGGGTTGCCGCCGGGGCAAGATCGATGGTCATGGATGCCTCCTCGTCTCACCGAGTACCGACCATCCGAACACGCTGAACTCATCGGGTAACGGATCGTCGTGGTTTCACGTTGAACCAGGTATGACGCATCCGCAATCGGGTGTCGCCCTGCCGCGTGAGCGGATTGCCGCCGAACGCGCCGACGCGACGCACCGCATCGAGTTCCTCACCGCGCGCCTCGACGAGATCATCGAGGGCTCGCACCTGACCACCGACGACGACGAGCACGACCCCGAGGGCTCGACGGTCGCTTTCGAACGCGCCCAGACAGCGTCCCTGCTCGCCGAGGCCCGACGGGACCTCGACGAACTGGATGCCGCCGAGCA
The DNA here is from genome assembly GCF_001040705.1 of Rhodococcus sp. RD6.2. Lineage (GTDB taxonomy): Bacteria > Actinomycetota > Actinomycetes > Mycobacteriales > Mycobacteriaceae > Rhodococcus_G. The sequence continues at coordinate 227,002 of NZ_CVQP01000010.1, read as the reverse complement.
ACGACTCGACGCAGGCACCTACGGGGTGTGCGAGAAGTGCGGACGTCCGATCAGCAACGAACGCCTGGACGCACTTCCCGCGGCCCGGCGGTGCATTGACTGCGCGTGACCGCCACGGCCGCCGCATCCTCCATCTCGGCTACGAGCCGACCGTTCCGAGCAGCTGCTCGATTACGGTAGGAGGCGGGCACGGTTCGCCCCATGACGGCGTGTGGCAGGTGTATTGGGGATCGACTGAACCTGCGGCATCCAACCCCAGCAACAGCGGGAATGCAGCCATGTCCACCCCCAGGTCGACCCACTGTTCGGGCGTGAACTCCGACGCCGCCGTCGAGTTGTCCGTCACCGACGACACGAACCCCTCCGCCGAAGCCGTCCCGGAACCCACGGCCACCCCGCCCGCGACGATCGCCGCTGCCGCCAGCACCGTCGCACCACCGCGAATCACTCTTCCTGTCATTGCATTCCTTCCATCAGTTGCTCGAAACCCCCAAGTGCGGGCGACCGATCATCACGGAACGCTGGGTCGCGCATCGCGCCCCATGTCACGGCAAACCCAGCCCCGCCCACACCGTAACAGCCGGTCATGTTCCGAAAGGCCTTTTCCCTGAATAACTTTCGCAGGCCACGGCGTTGAACCCCAACCTCGTTGCGGCCCGACCGCGGTTCGCACCCTCGCCCGCGATCAGTCAGGGGAGGATCACAAACCACCCGGCATCGATTCGCACCCGGGTGTCCGCGCGAAGTGACTTTCCGCGACGCTGACGAACCCCATTGAGGCGCGGGTTCTCTTAGAGCTCAACGGGTTACATGCGCTGCACTGTAGTCAAATGCCGCGGGTGGCCGGTCCAGCTCCCGGCGAAGATCGCCAGACCCGAGGCCACGCCTGGAGGGAATCCGATTGAGCTGCCGCCGATCTGATCGGGTGTGCCGAGGCTGCGGTACCGACCCCCCGCCACCAGCGGTGTTGCGGCAGACGCCGCACCCCCATCGAGGGTAGGACCACCGCCGAGAAGTCACGAATGATCCTGGAACCACACGGGAAATCGGGGCGCGAGCGTCGCGAATACGACGATCGCGCCCCGCAGGCCAACCCTCAGCCTCCCCGATCACCCGCCGCTCAGGAGAACGGCGACAGCAGGGTAACAATGAGCTCGGTAGGACCAGCCTGGAACTGCCAGAAATCTTCCCAATCGAGGATGTTAATCCGGGGTGTCGTTGAACAACTCCCAGGCACGACTCGGATCGGTGCCCTGAATGAGGTTGAGCAGAACCTCCACACTGTTCGCGTTACCCAGCCCCGGACAGGCATTCAGACGGCAGGACCAGCCGTAGGGGTAAACGTCAGCGGGTTCGATCGAGCCGCCCGCCAACCCAGCCCCGACCACGCTGCCCGCACCCTGCTCTGCAAGGGAGCCGCTCCACCCCGACAACGGCACCACAATCGGATCGGGCCCCACCTGCGCCAACGCCGTCCCCCCACCGAAGGCAAGACCCCCACCGAGCAGAGCCGCACCAACCAGAACAGACGCGCCGCGACGCACCCAGCTTCGAGAAATACAGAACTCCTTCGTTCGACAAGTGATGACAGGGCGGCCACACCGCTCGAACGCCCCCCCCCCCGGCCGAGCGCCAGCATAGGGACAGGAACCCCACCCCCCCCCCCCAAAAAAAAACCAAAGAACACATAACCGCAGGTCAAGCGTTGTACGCAATACCTTCACCGGACCGGATCGGGCACCCGATTCGTCCCGGCCGGTGATCCGCCCTCAACCCGGCTGACATGTCCTGCGCTATCGTTCAACCAAGTACTAGGACGACCAAGCATCTGGCGCAAGGGAGCGAAACAGTGGACATCCAGGGAACCGCAGCACTGGTCACGGGAGCAGCCTCCGGCCTCGGCGCCGCCACCGCGAAGCGCTTCGCCGACGCGGGCGCCACCGTCTTCGGACTGGACCTCGCGCAGTCCATCGAGCGCGCGGGCGACAGCGTCCCGGCCGGCGTCACCCTCATCCCCACCGACGTCACCAGCGGCGACGAGGTGCAGGCCGCCGTCGATCAGATCGTCGCGTCGGGTCTGCCGCTGCGCACCGTCGTCAACTGCGCCGGCGTCGGCTGGGCGGGCCGAATCCTGTCGAAGAACGGCCCGCACGACCTCGAACTGTTCCGCACCGTCATCACCGTCAACCTGCTCGGCACGTTCAACGTGATGCGTCTGGCGGCGGACGCCATCGCCAAGACCGAGGCCGTGGACGACTCCGGCCAGCGCGGCGTCGTCATCAACACCGCCTCGGTCGCCGCGTTCGAGGGTCAGGTCGGGCAGATCGCGTACTCGGCGTCGAAGGGCGGCGTGCACGGCATGACGGTCCCCGCCGCTCGCGACCTCGCGCAGTACGGCATCCGCGTCAACACCATTGCCCCCGGCATCATCGACACCCCGATGCTCGCCGGCGTCACCGACGAGTACCGCAAGGGCCTCGAAGCCGGGGTCCCCTTCCCGTCGCGCCTCGGCCAGCCCGCCGAGTACGCGCAGCTCGCGCAGATGATCGTCGAGCACGACTACCTCAACGGCGAGACCATCCGCATGGACGGCGCGCTGCGCATGACCCCGCGGTAGTCCGCTTCCGCACTCGTCGACGAGGGCCTCGGGTCGAACCCTGGGGCCCTTCGTCGTTCGCTCCGACGAACAGCCGCTACAGCTCCGACATGTGCGGAATCTCGGCCTCCGCACGGTCGGTCATCCACTCCCGCAACACCTTCGTCGCGCGCACGTCGTCCTCGTTGTAGACGAACAGGCGTTCACGCTGAGAGAGGTCCGGCTCCCCGTCGTAGCCGACGGCCTCGCGGTACCAGCTCATCGACGCCTCGCCGCTCGCCTCGGCGTCCCGCCACGCGAACCCGGCGACCGGAGCGATCTTCTTGAGCCCCTTACCGTTCGGGCAGATGAACTGGTCACTGACCGCCTGATAGACGTCCACCCAGTGCGGGCCGTCGATGAACGTGCGCACCTGCGACACCGTCGGAATGCCGGGCAGGCCCGCGAATCGGGTCGCCGAATCCAGCAGCCACTTGTCCTCTGCCGCACGCGAATAGCAGTAGGCCGCAAAGGTTTTCCCCTGAGCGAGCGTGCTCTCGAGGGTGGCCGTCAGCCAGCCCCAGAACTCGGCGAACGAGCGGGCCTCGTCGACGGTGGGCAGCGGATCCCACGTCACGAACGGCCGATACGGCTGCGTCACGCCCGATTCGGTCAGGAGCGTGCCCCACAGGTACGCGCCGTGCTCCTGGTAGCTCTCCATGTCGACGTCCACCTCGACGTCGGCGCGGGTGACCGTCACCTCCTCGGTGCGGCGCACCAGGGGCACACCCGTCAGCCACGCGCGCGCCACGATCACCGTGTCGGCGAAACCGTTGCCCTGCCAGTCCTCCGGGGCCGGCCCCTCCCACCCGGCGAGCGCGTCGATGGTGTGCACCCCCGCACCCCGAAGCACCTCGGCCCGAGACCCCGTCGCGACGAGGCTGACGTCCCTGGCCTCCGTCAGTGCCGCCTTGCAGTCCGGCCACCACGGGCAGGACCGGCACTCCCCCACCTGCGACGGCACTGTCGCGACCTCGCCCCGTGCCACCGCCACCCGGTCAGCGAACCGCGCATCGTATTGCTCCATCACCGCGCCGAGGTCGTGCACGAGGATGCACTCGCCGCCGTAGCCGATCGCACCGCCCTGGTTCGACGGACTGGCGTGACCGTGTCGCTCGAGCATGCGATGGATCTGCGCGAGCCGGAACTGGTCGCGGAGCTGGGCTCGAACCTTGCGTGTCTCGTCGACCGCGGGCGCCCACGTGTCGAGGCCGGAGGTGACCGCTCCGGAGCCCGGGTCGGTGACCTTGTGATTGACGACGATGACCGGGATGTAGCCGCCGCGTTCACGGTCGCGGATCAACAGTTCCGAACGGCCTCGGCGGCCGGTGTCGTGCTCGTCGGGCAGCACCGCACCCCAGATGCGGTCGACTCCGTCCGCGCACGCCTGCAGGGTGGCGGTGGCCCGCTGCGACGCCCGAGTGGTGGGGTCGATGATGATCCAGGACAGTGCGGAGCCCGCACCGTCCATCAGTCGCTCGCGCATCGATTCGCGGAACGCACGGGCAGCCTCGCGCCGCTGCTGGACGCCGACGTCCTCGGGGACGTTCGCGACGGCCTGCGGGTACATCGTGTCGAGGTGGACGCGATGCCGGCAGCCCGTCAGTGCCCTCGGGTCGACGAGTACCGACCGCCGCCCGTTCGGGGTGGCGGCGGGCAGAACCGGCTCCCGTGGGCCTTGCGAAGAATTCACGATGAAAGAGATTATGGTCCGCGGGTCCGACAACCCGTGCATGCGGCTCGCCCCGAGCGGCCGAACGCCGCCGCCACACGGATACCCTGTACCCGGCAGAGTTCCGGCGCTCGAGCACCAGATGGAGGGGCCACCCGCATGGGTTTGTTCAGGAAACGCAAGACGCGCGCGACCCGGCGCGCTGAGGCGAAGGCCCTCAAGCACAAGGCGAAACTCGAGGCCAAGCACGGTGCCCGCAACGACCGCAAGAAGCTGCGGTCGGAGACGAAGTCCGCGAAGAAGGTCGAGAAGGCCCAGCTCGCGACCCTGAAGGCCCAGGAGAAGGCGGCCTCCAAGACCGGCATCACCGCATCCCAGGTCAAGCGGTACCTCGGAATCGCTCGGCTGCTGACGCCGGTGCTGTTACCGCTCGTCTACCGCGGCACGGTGCTCGCCCGCACCCAGCTCGACCAGCAGCGCGCACACCGGCTCGGGGTCGCCCCCGAGGAACTCGGCGCCTACACCGGGCACGGCGCACGTCTCAGTGCGCGGATCGCGGGCGCGGAGCGGACCGCCGACGAGATCGCCAAGCGGCAACCCGACGCCGACACCGCGAAGTTCACCGCGGCGGTCCGGGGCAGGCTCGCCGAGCTCGACACCGCCGTCCACGCCGCCGAGCTGATGCCGACGCAGCGACGCAAGTCCGCGCACCTCGCGATCGCGACCGAACTCGACGGCGTCGAGGCCGATCTGCTCGCGAAGCTCGGCGTGCACTGATCGCACCGTCGTTCCCGTGACCCCGCACCGCCCGTCCGGCGCCGCCACCCTGCACGACGGCGGGGCCGCACGTCTGCACGGCGGCGGGGCCGCCCGTCTGCACGGCGGAGGGGCCGCCCGTCTGCGGGGCGGCGCCGTCGGCGCGTTGACGGCTGCTCTCGCCGTCGCGGGACACGGGCTGGCGGGCGGCGGACTTCCGACGGCGGCGGCGCTGACGCTGCTGGTGCTGTGCAGCATCGGCGCGGGCGCCCTCGCAGCCACTGCCGGGGGCACGCGAGCTTCCCTCGTCGCGGCCCTCGGGAGCGGCCAACTGCTCGGCCACCTCGCCCTGTCGAGTGCGGTCGCGCACCAGCATGCCCAGGGGGGCGCGTCCGCCGCCGTGATGCTGGCCGCGCACGCCGCCGCGACCGCGTTGTGCGCGGCGCTGATCCTCGCCGCCGAGAAGCTGCACGGGTCGATCACCCGCGTCCTGCGGGTGGTGCTACGCCACGCTGCCGCCGTACCCCGAATCCGACCCGGACAGCCGACACCAGCTTCACCCGATTCGCTGCGTCACCTCCTCCTCGACCATGTCGTCTCGAGACGGGGACCCCCGGCCCGGGCCTTCGCCTAGCCCGTCCCCCAACACTTTTCGAGAAAGACGACAAATGAAGATCCGTTCCTCCCGCACGACCCTCGTGGTCGGTGCCACCGCGGCGCTCCTGGTCTGCGGCACCGGAGTCGCGTCCGCGCACGTCTCCGTCAACGCGCCCGGCGCAGCCCAGGGTGGCTACACCGTGCTGACCTTCCGGGTGCCCACCGAGTCGGACACCGCGGGCACCACCAAGGTCGAGGTCGCGTTGCCGAACCTGAAATCGGCTCGCACCGAACCGCTTCCCGGCTGGACGGCACAGGTCGTCAAGGATCCCGCGAGCGGTGCGGCCACCTCCGTGACGTGGACCGCCGACCCCGGCGTCTCCGTCGGCCCGGGCCAGTTCCAGCAGTTCCTGCTCTCCGCGGGCCCCCTGCCCGCCGAGGAGTCCGTGTCGTTCGCGACGGTGCAGACCTACAGCGACGGCAAGGTCGTCGCCTGGGATCAGGCCTCCGAGAACGGCGCCGAGCCGGAGCACCCCGCCCCGACCCTGACGCTCACGGCCGCCGCCGACGAGGGTCACGCGCACGGCGCCACCTCGACCACCGAATCCGAGGCCACCGAGGTCGACGCGACCGACACCACCGCCCGCTGGCTGGGCGGCATCGGCCTGGCCCTCGGCGCACTCGGTGCCGCGCTCGGCATCGGCGCCACCGTCCGAGGACGCCGCTCGTGACCGCGCGGATGCGGATCCTCGCCGTCACGCTCCTGACGGCGCTGGCCGCGATGCTCGGTGTCGGGGTCGCGGGCGCACACTCCGCCGTCGTCGCGGTCGACCCCGAGACGGGTACGTCGATCGCCAGCGGACCCGAGCGGGTCACCGTCACGTTCAACGAGCCGCTGCAGGAGAGTTTCGCGTCGCTGACCGTCGTCGGTCCGGACGGGAACCTGTGGTCGAAGGGTGAGCCCACGATCTCCGGTCCGAACGCGAGCGTCGCGGTCGGCGAACTCGGACCGGTCGGCGAGTACACCATCGCGTACCGCGTCACCTCTGCCGACGGCCACCCCGTGACCGGGACCAGCACCTTCACCCTCACCGAAGCGGGCAACGGCACGCCTGGCACGGCGGTGAACCCGTCGTCCGAGTCGGGTAACGAGTCCGGCGGTGTCCCGATGTGGCCGTTCATCGTGGCCGCTGTCGTCCTGTTCGGCGGCGGGTTGGCGTTCGCGCTCCGCAAGCGGTGACAGGCGGCGGCGCCTCCCGTGCGCGAGTTCGGCAGCCCCGGCTCCCGAACTCGCGCACGAGCGCGCTCGCGTGCCTGGCCGGGCTGCTCGGGGTCGCGCTGGCATGGGCGCTGGCGCACCCCGCCGGGCCGGACCCGGCCGCGGCGATCCGCGTGCTGTCCGACCTGCTGGGGTCGACGTTCCTCGGCATGTGCGTCCTCGCCCTGCTCCAACGCGACGACCGCAGGCCCACGGTCCCGGCGGCCCGGTTGTGGCGGCCACTGGCGATCACCGCCGGGGCGTGGGCGGTGGCCGAGGCCGTGCTGCTCGTCGCCGCCGCCGCCGAGACCGCCGAAGTCGCTGCAGGCCGCCTCACCCCGGACGCGTTCAGGCACTTCGTGTCGGAGATCAACGTCGGGCAGCTCGGCGCCGCAGCCGTCGTCGCCACGGTCGGGCTCGCGGTGGCGGCAGCGATCGCGTTCCGGCGTGAAGCCCAGTGGCCGCTGACGCCGTTCGCCGCGGTGGCCGCGCTCGCACTGCTGGCGCGACCCGTCACCGGACACATGTCCGCGCAGACCCTCGGCCCGGCGCTCGTCGCCGTCCACGTACTCGCGGCGGCGGCATGGATCGGGCCACTGCTCGCGATGTCCCTGCTGCTGCGCGGACGGGGCGCCTGGGCGGCGATCCTCCCCCGCTACTCGGACCTGGCATGGAAATGTGTCGTCGCGGTGACCGTCACTGGTGTGGTGGACGCCGCGGTCAAGCTCGGCGACGTCGACGCACTCGTGAGTACCGGCTACGGGCGCATCATCCTGGCGAAAACGATTGGGCTGCTTGCCCTCGTCGCGCTCGGATGGTGGTGGCGAACCCGCTGGGTGCCCGCCGCCGCCGCGCACCGCACCCCTGAGGACGTCTCGCTCCGCAACGCGAGCATCGAGGTCGCCGCACTCGCCGTGGTGTTCGGCCTCGCCGCCGCGCTCGCGACGACGGGCTGAACGCCGCTCACACGACGACGTCCTCGTCCCGCCGTGCCCGCAGGTGCAGGGCGGTCGCACTGACGAGCCCGAGCGCGAGGAAGCCCGCCGCCGCGAACAGCGAGATGCGGGTGGCGTCACCGAACCCCTCGGACAGGGCGGTGGTCACCTCGGGGCCCGCCGGACCGAGGGTGCCGGTGTCGCCCTGCTCCCGCAGGCCGCTGATGGTGCCGCCCGCGGAATCACGGGTCGCCGTGACCAGCTGTTCCTGCGCCTGCGGCGGCACGCCCTGCACCGGTTCGAGCTGGTTGGCGAGGGTGTGTGCCAGCGACACCGACAGCACCGCACCGAGGATGGCCGAGCCGAGCGCCGAGCCGAGCTGGCGGACCGTGCTCTGGGTGGCCGAGCCCTCACCGGACTTCTCCGTCGGGATGTCCGCCAGGACGGTGCCCGTCAGCTGCGCGGACGCCAGTCCGAGTCCGGCACCGTAGACCGCGAGCAGCACGGCGAGCAGCCACGGGGACACCGTCGACGACACGAACACCGCGACCACTGCGACTCCGACCACCTCGAGCGCCAACCCGAGGATCACCACCCGAGTCGCGCCGAGCGCGGCCGCGAGGTGCCGGGCCGCGGCACCGGACCCGAACGCGCCGAGCGCCATCGCGGCAAGGACGAGGCCCGCGCCCATCGTGGTGAGGCCGAGGGCGTTGACGAGGAACAGGGGCAGCACGAGCAGCAGGCCGAACTCGCCGATCGCGACGGCCAGGGCGGTGATGTTCCCCAACGTGAACGTGGGCACCTTGAACAGGGTGAGGTCGAGAATCGCGGACCGGTGGCTGCCGACGGCCCGGTGCCGCTCCCACACCACGAACAGCACCAGAGCGACCACGCCGATCGCACCGGCGACCGGCACCACCGACACCGGCGCGTCCGCCGGCCACGTGAACCCGAAGATGGTGAACTCGGCGATCGGCGTCCACCAGCCGAGGCTCTGCCCCTCGATGAGCGCGAAGATGACGCCGCCGAATCCGATTGCGCTGAGCAACAATCCGTCGACATCCAGGCCGGGGACGGTGATGGTCGCCTTGGTGTTCCGGACCGCGAGGAGCGCACCGATCAGCACCGCGACACCGATCGGAATGTTCACGACGAAGATCCACGGCCAGGTGAAGTAGGTGGTCAGCCAGCCGCCGAGCAGCGGACCGACTGCCGCCATCCCGGAGATCACCGCGCCCCACACCGCAAACGCCACGACGCGGTCCTTGCCGCGGAAGGTCGCGTTGACGCTCGACAGCGTCGTCGGCAACACGAAAGCACCGCCGATGCCCTGCACGAGACGTGCAGCGATCAGCGCGGTGGCACTGCCCGCGAGGGCGGCCAGCACACTGCCCAGCAGAAACACCAGCACCCCGAAGATGAACATGGTGCGCCGGCCGAGCCGGTCACCGAGGCGTCCGGCCGTGAGCAGCAGCGCCGCGAACACCACCGAGTAGATGCTGTTGACCCACTGCGCATCCGTCAGGTCCATGTCGAGGTCGTCGATGATGACCGGCAGCGCGACTCCGACGATCGTGCCGTCCACGACGATCATCGACAGGCCTGCGGCCAGCACCCCGAGCCCGATCCAGTCCCGCCGAGTGGCCCGCGGTTCGGCGTTCGTGTCCGATGTCATGCGTCGCCCTCCGTGCATCGAGTCGGGGCGGTGTCGCCGCCCCGTTCGCCGATCCCACCACCGATGGCGCAGGTGTCGCACTCACACACGCCGGACACGAGCGGAAATCAATCGTTGGATGGAAACGGATCAGGGGCATGCTGGTTGGTGGACCGTTGCACCCCACAGCTTGGAGTCCGACATGACCGACAGGACAGCCCTCGTTACCGGAGCGTCGTCCGGCATCGGCGAGGCCACCGCTCGCGCACTGGCCGCCCGTGGCCACATCGTCTACGCCGCCGCTCGCCGCACCGACCGCCTGCAGGCACTGGCCGCCGACGGCATCCGGCCGCTGGGCATGGACGTCACCGACGACGAGTCGGTGAGTGCCGGCGTCGAGAGGATCATCACGGAGACCGGCCGCATCGACGTGCTGGTCAACAACGCCGGCTACGGCTCGTACGGCGCGATCGAGGACGTCCCGCTGGACGAGGCGCGCCGCCAGTTCGAGGTCAACGTGTTCGGTGCCGCCCGCCTGACGCAGCTGGTGCTGCCGCACATGCGGAGCCGGCGCAGCGGCACCATCGTCAACATCAGTTCCATGGGCGGCAAGATCCACACCCCGATGGGCGGGTGGTATCACGCCACCAAGTTCGCCATGGAAGGGCTGAGCGACTGCCTGCGCCTCGAAACCGCGTCGCACGGCATCGACGTCGTCGTCATCGAACCGGGCGGTATCGCGACCGAATGGGGCGGTATCGCGGCCGACCACCTCCGCGAGGTCTCCGGCAGCGGTGCCTACGCCGCCTTCGCCACGTCGGTGGCCACCGCACTGAGCTCGGCGGCGAACCGCAGGCGCAACTCGCCGCCGCAGGTTGTTGCCGACGCGATCGTGAAGGCCGTCGCCGCTCGGCGGCCGCGAACCCGCTACGCCGTCGGTTTCGGCGCCCGGCCCCTCATCTTCGCGAAGTGGCTGCTGCCGGACCGCGTGTTCGACGCACTCGTCACCCGCGCCATCGGCGCACGCAGCTGACGGCTACCGGATCACCCCGGTGCGCAGCAGAACTCACGCCTCGCTCGGCATCTGGGGCTGGCGTGGACTTGCGGTCGGCGTCGTCCACGGCGGCGCTGTTCCTGGTTCGGCAGTCGTTCCCGCAATAGACTTGCCCCCAATCTCAGCGCGACCACCAGCCCGCACGATCTCTCGTCACGGCAGGAGCGATCCGACATGAGTGTCGAACCGGCGAACAGGAAACCCGCACCGGCAGGCAACGAGCCGGACGGCCCGCCCTCGTTCTCGCCCTACGACCGTCCGGCGGCGGGCTGGGGCGCCGGGCTGAGCGTGGGAAAGTTCCTGGCCAAGCAGGGTGCGCTGGTCGACGGCCCGCGCGCGATCATGAAGATGAACCACGAGGACGGTGGCTTCGACTGTCCCGGCTGCGCCTGGCCGGACGACCTCAAAGGCCTGCACCTCGACATCTGCGAGAACGGCATCAAGCACGTCACCTGGGAGATGACACACAAGCGGGTCGGTGCGGAGTTCTTCGCCGCGCACACCGTCACCGAACTGTCGGGGTGGTCGGACCACGCGCTGGAGGAGCAGGGTCGCCTCACCGCGCCCATGCGCTACGACGCCGCGGCCGATCGGTACGTGCCGATCAGCTGGGCCGACGCGTTCGAGCTGGTCGGGCGGACGTTGCGCGAGCTCGACGATCCGAACCGCGCGGCGTTCTACACGTCCGGCCGGCTCGGCAACGAGGCCACGTTCCTGTACCAGCTGATGGCCCGCGAGCTGGGCACCAACAACCTGCCCGACTGCTCGAACATGTGTCACGAGGCCAGCGGACGCGCCATGACGGCGTCCCTCGGCACCGGCAAGGGGACGGTGGACCTCAAGGACTGGGAGACGACGGACGCACTGTTCGTGATGGGCGTGAACGCGGCGTCGAACGCGCCGCGGATGCTGACGGCGCTGGTCGAGGCGTACAAGCGGGGCGCGCAGATCGTGCACGTCAACCCGTTGGTCGAGGCGGCCTCACGCAAGGCGATCATCCCGCACGAGTTCGCCGCGATGGCGACGTTCCACGCGACCCCGACGGGGACGATGAACCTGCAACCGCGCATCGGCGGCGACATGGCTCTGATCCGGGGGATCGCGAAGGCCGTGTTCGACAGCCCCGACCCGAAAGCGCTCGACATCGAGTTCATCGAACGGCACACCCACGGCTTCGACGACTACCGCGCCCTGTGCGAGGCGACGCCCTGGGACGAGATCGAGCACCAGTCGGGTGTGACTCGCGGCGACATCCGCCGCGCCGCCGACGTCTACCGCCGCGCGGATCGCAGCATCATCAGCTGGTGCCTCGGAGTCACCCAGCACGACCACGGCGTCGACACCATCCGCGAGATCGTCAATCTGCTTCTGCTACGCGGAAACCTGGGCCGCGAGGGTGCGGGGCCGTGCCCGATCCGCGGGCACAGCAACGTGCAGGGCAATCGCACCTGCGGCATCGACCATCGGCCGTCCGACGCGTTCCTCGACCGGCTCGCCGACGCCTGCGGCATCGACCCGCCTCGTGAGCAGGGCCTGGACACCGTCCGGGCGATCGAGGCGATGCACCGCGGTGACGTGACGGTGTTCGTCGCCATGGGCGGCAATTTCGCGCTCGCCGCGCCGGACACCCCGTACACGTTCGAGGCATTACGCAACTGCGCGTTGACGGTTCAGGTGAGCACGAAGCTCAACCGCAGCCACCTCGTCCACGGGCGCGACGCCCTGATCCTGCCGTGCCTCGGGCGCACCGAGAAGGACGAGCAGCGGCGCGGACTGCAGTCGACGTCGGTGGAGGATTCGATGAGCATGGTGCACCTGTCGGTCGGCATGAAGAGGCCGGCGTCACCGCACCTGCTGTCGGAACCGGCGATCGTCGCGGGCATGGCTCGGGCGGCGCTGCCCGACAGCGTCACACCGTGGGAGGACTACGTCGCCGACTACGACCGCATCCGCGACACGATGGCCCGAGCCCTCGACGGATTCGAGGACTTCAACCGGCGCGTCCGGCTTCCGTTGGGCTTCCGGATCAAGCAACCGGCACGCGAACTGATCTTCGACACTCCGACCGGTAGGGCCGAATTCTCCTCTGCGCCACTGCCCGACGTCGTACCGACCGGCGGCATCCTCACATTGGGCACAATGCGGTCGCACGATCAGTGGAACACCACGATCTACTCCGACAACGACCGCTACCGCGGTGTGAAGAACCTGCGGACGCTGATCTTCATGAACGCAGACGACATGCGCGAGCGCGGTATCGGGACCTTCGATCTCGTCGACATCACCAGTCACGCCCGCGACGGCAGCACTCGAACGCTCCGCGGCTACACCGCAATCGCCTACGACGTACCCCGCGGCAGCAGCGCCGGCTACATGCCGGAGATGAACGTGCTGTGCGCGATCGGCGACTACAGCGTCCAGAGCGATCAGCCGTTGATGAAGAACATCAAGGTCACGGTGGAACGGGCAGGTTAGCGCTTCTCCAACTCGGCCTTCATGGCGGCGAGGGTGTCGCGCATGCCCTGCTGCATCAGGCCGTCCCGGTTGCTGCCGATGAGGTGGGACCGCTGGACCAGGCGCACGTACAAGACGGGGGTGCCGTAGATTTCGCGGGTTTCGGTGATGCGGCTGCCGGTGGCGGTGGGCTCGACCTCGTAGGTCCAGCGGGCCTTCGGCTCGTCGGATTCGAACGAGAACCGGCGTCCGGGAACGACGTCGACGACCGTGCAGTGCGTGGTCCACCGGATGAGCCGGTGGCGGTTGCTGCCGGTGAAGGTGGCGCCGACCGTCACCGGCTCACCACCGGTCCAGCGCCCGCCCGTGTTCTCGGGGCTGAACCGGTGGTAGCCGGCGATGTCGGTGACCAGATCCCACACCCGTGAGGGCGGTGCGTCGACGTCGATGGTCGCGAGGTCCATGGTCACCACGGTCTCACGGATTCACCGTCCGGGCAGGTATTTCATCACCGCGATGAAGGGGGCGAGGACCTTCGACCACACCTTCGGCGGAAGTCCGCGTGGGCCACCGAGATTGAGCACCCTGGTGGTGGCGACGGTCTGCGACTCCGTGTACTTGAGCAGGCCGTCGACGCCGTGCCGTCGTCCGACGCCCGAAACACCCATTCCGCCCATCGGGGCCGCGGTGCTGCCCCAGGCAGGCGCGTAACCCTCGTCGACGTTGACGGTGCCCGCGCGCACACGCGCCGCGATGGCCTCGCCTTCCGCCTTGGTGCCCGCCCACACGCTGGCGTTGAGGCCGTAGTCGGTGTCGTTGGCCTTCGCGATGGCCTCCTCGACGTTGGCGACGGGGTAGATCGACACCAGCGGACCGAACGTCTCGTTGCGCGCGCACTCCATGTCGTCGGTGACGCCGGTCAGCACGGTCGGCTCGTGGAACAACGGGCCGAGGTCGGGGCGCGCCTTGCCGCCCGCGACGACGGTCGCGCCCTTCGCGACCGCGTCCTCGACGTGCCCGGCCACCGTCTTGACCTGGGCCTCGGAAACCAGCGAGCCCATCTCGACGCCGAACTCGTAGCCCGGGGCGAGGCTCATCTTCTTCACCCGGTCGCCGAACATGCGGGTGAACTCGGCCGCGACCGGCTGCTCGACGTAGATCCGCTCGATGGAGATGCACAGCTGACCCGAGTTCGAGAAGCAGGCGCGCACCGCGGCGTCGGTGACCTCGCGCAGGTTCGCGCCCTTCGTCACGATCATCGGGTTCTTGCCGCCGAGTTCGGCGGAGAACCCGATCAACCGGCGGCCCGCCTGCTCGGCGAGCAGCTGCCCGGTGGCGGTGGAACCGGTGAACATCAGGTAATCGGCGTTCTCGACGATCGCGGTGCCGACGACCGAGCCGGGTCCGGGGACGACGGCGAACAGGTCCTTCGGCAGCCCTGCCCGGTACAGCAGGTCCACGCAGGCGAGCGCACAGTACGGGGTCTGGCTGTCGGGCTTGATGACGACGGCGTTGCCCGCGAGCAGCGCGGCGATGGCGTCGGAGACGGCGAGCGTCATCGGGTAGTTCCACGGCGAGATGACGCCGACGACACCCTTCGCGTGGTGGTGGACGACGGTCTTGGTGAGGCCGGGGAGCATGCCCTGGACGCGCGTCGACCGCAGCGCCTTCGGCGCGAGCTTGGCGTAGAAGCGAGAGGTCAGCGCGATGTCGAGGACCTCTTCGAGTGCGGACACCCGGGCCTTGCCGGTCTCGGCCTGAGCCATGTCGAGCAGTGCGTCGCGGTTGGACAGCACCAGGTCGCGGTACCGGTGGAAGACCTCGGCGCGCTCCGCAGGGGTGCGCGCCTCCCACTCGCGCTGCGCGACCCGCGCGCGGGCGATGGCGTCGATCGCGTCCTGCGCGGTGCCGACGGGGATCGTCGTCAGTTCGCGGCCGGTGAAGGCCTCGACGACGGGCCGGGTCGGACGGCTCGCGGCGTCGGGGATCGCGACGAGCTGCCGGAGCCGGTCGAAGGTCGCAGCGGACGGAGCAGGCATTTCGTACCCCTACTGGTTAGTAGATTTCGCGGTTACAGACAACAACCTACCCCGCACGTGGCACTCGCCACAGACCGTTCGAGCATGCACCCGCCGTCGTTCCGCTCGACGGGTGTGGCGGCGGCATCACTCGCGTCGAGTCGCACCCGCCGGCTAGGCACCGCGAGCCTATGTCGTTGGTCACACCGCAACTCAAAATTGGCATGATTCCAATTAGCGACTAGCGCTTATAGCTCTCCGCTATCGAACTTCTAAATTCCATCGATTGGCACAATCAATCAGTCGTCGTTAGCTTCGATTCAGACAACAACGACACCCCGAATCGAGTGAGGCTCTTTATGTCGCTGATCAACAAGAAGATCAAGCCGTTCTCCGCAGAGGCGTTCAAGAACGGTGCCTTCGTCACCGTCACCGACGAGGACATCAAGGGCAAGTGGGCGATCTTCTTCTTCTACCCCGCAGACTTCACCTTCGTCTGCCCCACGGAGCTCGGTGACCTCGCCGATCACTACGCGGAGCTGCAGCGTCTCGGTGTCGAGGTCTTCTCCGTCTCCACCGACACCCACTTCACGCACAAGGCGTGGCACGGCTCGTCCGAGACCATCGGCAAGATCGAGTACGCCATGATCGGCGACCCGACCCTGCAGATCAGCACCGACTTCGAGGTCCTCCGCGAAGACCAGGGCCTCGCCGACCGCGGCACCTTCCTCGTCGACCCCGACGGCGTCGTCCAGTTCACCGAGGTCACCGCCGAGGGCATCGGCCGCAACGCCGCCGAGCTGCTCCGCAAGGTCAAGGCCGCCCAGTACGTCCGCTCGCACCCGGGCGAGGTCTGCCCCGCGAAGTGGGAAGAGGGCGAAGAGACCCTCGCCCCGTCGCTGGAGCTCGTCGGCAAGATCTGATTCGCCGCACGTTCGACCACACCGGTGGCGCGGGACAACGGCGTCCCGTGCCGCCGGGTGGTCCACCGCTGCGCACCCTGCACTCGGCTCGAGCTGAGTCACTGCCCCTCCCCCGTCGCCTCTCATCACACGGAGTTGATCCTCATGCTCGAAGCCGGTCTCGCCACCCAACTGAAGTCGCTGCTCGAGAAGGTGACCCAGCCGATCGAGCTGGTGTCCTCCCTCGACGACAGCGCGAAGTCCACCGAACTCGCCGGACTCCTCGACCAGATCGCGGGCCTGTCCGACCAGGTCACCCACTCGCGCACCGGAGACGACCCCCGTCGGCCGTCCTTCGCGATCCGTCGCGTCGGCACCGACGTCGAGGTCCAGTTCGCCGGCATCCCCCTCGGCCACGAGTTCACCTCCCTCGTGCTCGCCCTGCTGCAGGTCGGCGGGCACCCGTCGAAGGAAGCCGCGGACCTGCTCGCCCAGGTGCGCGATCTCGAAGGTGACTTCTACTTCGAGACCTACTTCTCCCTGTCCTGCCAGAACTGCCCCGACGTCGTGCAGGCCCTGAACGTCATGGCCGTGCTCAATCCTCGCGTCAAGCACATCGCGATCGAGGGCTCCCTCTTCCAGGACGAGGTCGACAACCGCCAGGTCATGGCGGTCCCGACGGTGTTCCTCAACGGCGAGCCCTTCGGCTCCGGCCGCATGACCCTCGAACAGATCGTCGGCAAGCTCGACACCGGCGCCGCGGATCGCACGGCCGCCGCGATCTCCGAGAAGGATCCCTTCGACGTGCTCGTCGTCGGCGGCGGACCCGCAGGCGCAACCGCAGCAATCTACGCTGCTCGCAAGGGAATTCGCACCGGAGTCGTGTCCGAGCGCTTCGGCGGCCAGGTGCTCGACACCATGGGCATCGAGAACTTCGCGTCGGTCCCCTACACCGAGGGCCCCAAGTTCGCCGCCGAACTCGAGAACCACGTGCGCCAGTACGACGTCGACATCATGAACACCCAGAACGCCGCGAAGCTGACGCCCGCCGAGGTCGAGGGCGGACTGGTCGAGGTCGAGCTCGCCAGCGGCGCCCGCCTGCTCTCGAAGACCGTGATCCTGTCCACCGGTGCACGCTGGCGCGCGATGAACGTTCCCGGCGAGAACGAGTACCGCAACAAGGGCGTCACCTACTGCCCGCACTGCGACGGCCCCCTGTTCAAGGGCAAGCGGGTCGCGGTGATCGGCGGCGGCAACTCCGGTGTGGAAGCGGCCATCGACCTCGCGGGCATCGTCTCGCACGTCACGCTCGTCGAATTCGACTCGCAGCTGCGCGCCGACGACGTCCTGCAGCGCAAGCTCCGCAGCCTGCCGAACGTCGACATCCTGCTCAGCACCCTGTCGACCGAGGTACTCGGCGACGGCAGCAAGGTCACCGGACTCACCTACACCGACCGCACCACCGACCAGTCGCACACCCTCGACCTCGACGGCGTGTTCGTCCAGATCGGACTGCTGCCAAACACCGAATGGTTGTCCGGCACAGTCGATCTCACCCTTCGAGGCGAGATCGTCGTCGACGCTCACGGCCGGACGTCCGCTCCCGGTGTGTTCGCCGCAGGCGACTGCACCACCGCACCGTACAAGCAGATCATCGTCGCCTCCGGTGCCGGTGCGACCGCTGCCCTCGGCGCGTTCGACCACCTCATCCGGACCAGCGTCACCGATGCCGCGCCTGTCGCGGAGCCTGCCACCGTCTGACACCCACCGTCTGGTCCCGGCGCTCCACATCACGGAGCGCCGGGACTAGCCTGGGTTCATGGACCCGCCTACCACGCGGTACGTCCAACGCGACGGGAACGCGCTGGCCTATCAGGTGCTGGGCGACGGCCAACCCGAGGTCGTGTGGTACTTCGAGATCGGCCTGCATCCGGACCTGATGTGGACCGACCCCCACCTGCACTACCTGTTCGAGCGAACCGCCGACCGGGGACGTTCCGTCAACATGCTGCGACGCGGTTTCGGCCTGTCCGACCCCGTCGACCACGTCCCGGACATCGACGAACAGGCCGACGACGTGCTCGCCGTCATGGACGACGCCGGAATATCCACCGCGACACTGTCCGGAACCGGCAGCACCTGCGGACCGCTCGTTCTCGTCGCCGCGCGACACCCGGAACGGGTCGACGCCCTCGTCCTGAACCAGCCGATCGTCGAAGGGCTGGTTCAGCCGGACGGCGGCACCCCACCCGGCTGGGAGGGACACGACCCCGTGGCCTACGTCGCGGGATGGCGCGACGTCTATGCCCACTGGGGATCCGGACGGACCCTGGAGATGTGGGATCCGTCGGCCGATTCGCCCCTGAACCGGCGGCTGATGGGCCTGCTCGAACGATCCACTGCTACTCCCACGACCGCCCGTGCGCACCTCGAGTGGCTGCTGCGCATGAACTGCTGGGACGCACTCGACTCGATCCAGTGCCCCACCCGAGTCCTGCATCCAGGCGGATCACCTCGACCGCAGTCCGTCTGCGAGCGCATCACCGCCGCCATCCCGAACGCGACGATGTACGTCCTGCCCGAGGCGTCGCCTGGTGCCTCGCTCGCCGAGGCATGGTTACCGGTGCTCGAGCAGGTGGAGCAGATCGACAACCACGCCGCCACGATCGGCGACGTCGACCGGTTCCTCGGCTGCGTCCTGTTCACCGACGTCGTCGACTCCACGACGACACTGGCGGCATTGGGCGACCACGACTACCGGGACCTGCTGTCCGCTCACGAACGGGCCGTCCGGGACGCGGTCGAACGGCACGGCGGGCGCCTCGTGAACGTCTCGGGCGATGGAACGTTCAGCGTGTTCGACGGCGCCTCCGACGCTGTCCGTTGCGCCGACACCATCTGCCGGGACGGGAGGCGCCTCGGACTCGCGGTGCGCACCGGCGTGCACACCGGGCCCCTCGAACGCAGCGGACCCGACCTCACCGGCATGACCGTGCACGTCGGGGCACGCATCGGCGCCCTCGCCGGTCCCGGCGAAGTCCTGGTCTCGCGCGCCGTCCGTGATCTGACCGCCGGATCCGGTCTCCGGTACACCTCGCGCGGCTCCCACGTCCTCAAGGGCGTGCCCGGGCGATGGGCCCTGTTCACCCTGGCCGACACCACGCGAACGGTCGTCCCTCGCCACAGGCCCCGTCTGACCGCCGTCGACCGTGCGGTCCTCACCGCCGCACGCCGGACACCCCAGATCCTCCGGGCCGCCGTCCGGATGGCGTACGCCAGGCAACCGTCGAACAAGGCCTGACGAACGACTATCCTTCGCGACTCTTGATCGCGGTGATCCGCGTGCCGTCCGGTGTGGTCACGGTCATCACCGTCTGGGGGTAGTGCTCGACGGTGCCGTCCGGGCGACGTTCGAACACGTCCACCGAGTACGCCCCCTCGGTGGCCTTCCGGACCAGCACGCAGTGATTCGTGCCGACGGGGATCTGCCGAATGCCCTCGTCGAGTTGCTCCGCGGTGCCTACCCGGCCGTCCGGGGCGACGTGCTCCCGTGCCCGCCGACCGTCCCGAAGGACGTAGTAGGCCCGCTCGAAGCCCGCGATTGCTGCCGCGCCGGGGTCCTCGGACTCGGTCGTCGCCGGATCACCCGCGCCGAGACCCTCACACCAGGTGGTGTCCCCGACGGCGGGTGCGACCGGTTCGGCGGCGACCGAATCCGGTTCGGGATCAGACGAATTCAGGGCGAGACCCGCCGCCGCGAGTGCTCCCGCGACCACCAGTGCCGCAACCACGGCGATGACGCCTCCCCGCCGCCGACGACGCGTGGGCGGCGTCGGGGCATCCGAATTCGCTGTGCGCGCCACGGGAGTCCGGACCGGAGGGGACGCCGGACCGGCCTTCAGCCACTCCGGTTCTTCCACGTCGGTGCCACTCGCTTCCGTGGCCACCCACCTGTCGAACTCCTCCGGAGACAGCTCCGACCGGTCCATACCCTTCGACCTCCCACGACGCGCAATCGCCTGCGCGAGCGGAGTTTAGAGCACCCCTCAGACCAGTCCTGCCTGGACCGCACCGCTCGCCGCACCGGACTGCTGGACCTGCGGCTCGAAGATGTCCGCGGCGTCCGCACCGGACGCGTCGAGCCCCGCGACGAACTCCGCGCCGCCCGGCAGCGCGACAACGGCGGCGCGCGCCTGCTCGCCGGCCGCCGCGATCTGCGGGGGAACCCAGAAGGCGGCAGCACGGACCGCGCCCGCGACCTGCTGTCCACCCGGGATGGTCTCGATCTGCTCGAGTACGCCGCGCGTCGACGCCGTGACGGCGGCCTCGTCGACGGTCGGAGCCTGGCTCAGCTGCATCTCGATCGGCTCGGACAGCGTGTCGCCCGCACCGAACGCCATGCCGTGTGCAGCACCGACACCCGCGCCGACAGCGCCCGCGACGAGTGCGGTCGGAATTCCGGCCGCCGCAGCACCGATCGCGGCACCACCCGCGGTCGCGATGACAGGCGCACCGACGTGCCCGACGCCCGGCAGGAGGACTCCCGCCGCGGGCGCCAGTCCGACACCGAAGTTCCCGCCGAGGTATCCACCGACCACGCCACCGACAGCGGCGGCCGGAATCCCCACTGCGGCAGCTGTTCCGAGTCCGCCGAGTGCGGCACCTCCGATGGTGGCGGCACCGATGCGGTCGGCGCGGGACGCCTCGACGCCAGTCGACCTCCAGAAGGTGTTCACCTGCGCCTCGTACACAGCCGCGGAGTTGTTGGTCCGCTCGAGAACGGTGTCCGACATCCAGTTCGGCTGGTCCGCAACGTAATCGCCGATACGGAGGCGCTCCTCGGGTGCCTCGATCGGGGCGACGGGCTCCACCGCGACCGGCAGGTGCAGCTGAGACACGGCTGCGGGTGCGATCGGTGCGTCGTTCTCGTAGTACGTCGTCGGAGCGGTACGGGTGGGGACGTTGTCGTATTCGACTGGAGGCGCCACCCAGTACTCCTTCGGCTCCTCCACCGGTTCGGGTGCGGGAGCGGGAGCAGATTCGACGACGGGCACACCGGGCTGCAGATCGGGGGCGTCCTCGACGGTGACACCCGGCTGCTGCGCGGGCGCCGAATTCGCGACGCCGGCGCACACGATCGCCAACGCCACCGGCACCGCGCCTGCGACCGTGACTCGCTCGGCACGACGGCGATGCCGCCCCTTCGAAACAGCGTTCATGACAATCCCCTCCGGTGATCCGGTGCTGCGATCTCCGCTCGCGAAAGTCGTGCGGAGCGATGGCGTGGAACGGGAGGCGCACTGCCGATGCGTGGCCATGACGATATGACGGCGCCGTTCACTGTTTCCCCCCCCGGGACGGCGGACGCGCGGCGAACGCGCGACCACACAGTTTCGCTTCATCCGGGCCCCCTTCGGGTACGGCTCGGATGACTCCCTGCTGGGAGTGCTTGCTGGGGAATACTAGGTGCGGCCATCAGTGGCCGACAAGCCGAACGACCCGCCGGACAGACCGTTCGGTCTGCGTGAGATCTCCGTTTTCACCACTGTTTCCCCAGTTCAAATACTGCCCCCAACTCGAGTCGTGATCTCCATCACACCGAATGGGTGTGCGCCCCGCACGACACGTCCAGGGGTGCCGGAACTATCCTTGATTGATGTCCGACCAGCACAAACCCAGCGCCACGCAGTACCTCGGCTACCTGTTCGGCCGCACCCTGCCCGACTCCATACAGGAGTGGGTCCGCAACGACCTCGTCGGCCCCGGATCGTCGGTTCGATACGTCGTGCGTTTCACACTGCCGCTGATTCCGATCTTCGTCGCGTTCTATCTGCTCGTGCCCGGCGAGCGTTGGATTCCGCTGGCGATGATGGCGCTGCTGCTGCTGCCGGTGCTGTATTTCGCTGTGGCGCTGATGAACATCTACCGCAGGCATCGCCTGCTCGCGCACGGCCTCGACGCCGATCTGCTCAACGAGCGCGCCCAGCGGCGCGCCGCCCGGACGAGGGACGACTACGAGTCGCGTCACGGGCGCGGCGAACAGTCCGGTACCGGCCGGTAACAAGGAACTAGGCTGTGGATGATTCGCCAACGAAGGGACATCCCATGACCGAGCAGGTCGCCACCGCCGATCTGGCCGACGAGATCGGCCCCGACATCCGTAGCTGCGACACGCAGTTCCTCCAGTTCGGCGGGCGTGCAGTGTTTTCCGGCCGCATCACCACCATCAAGTGCTTCCAGGACAACCTGCTCGTCAAGCAGACGCTGAGTGAGCCCGGCAACGGTGGCGTCCTCGTCGTCGACGGCGACGCGAGCGTCCACACCGCCCTCGTCGGCGACATCATCGGCGGCCGCGGTGTCGACAACGGCTGGGCAGGCGTCATCGTCAACGGCGCGGTCCGCGACTCCGCGATCCTCCGCACCCTCGAGATCGGCATCAAGGCCCTCGGTACCAACCCCCGCAAGAGCACCCAGACCGGTTCGGGTGAGAAGAACGTCCCCGTCACCTTCGGCGGCGTGACGTTCAACCCCGGCGAGATGGTCTACAGCGACCACGACGGCGTCGTGGTCCGCGCGGAGGACTGACCCCCGCACCGCCGAGCGTGCACCTACCGTCGCCGTCACTCGCGACACCGCAGCGGTAGGTGCCCACTCGTCAGCCGACGATCGTGACCAGGTCTCCGACCTGCACGTTGTCGTAGAACCACCGCGCGTTCTCGGTACTCAGGTTGATGCAACCGTGGCTGACGTTCTCGTACCCCTGCGACTCCACCGACCACGGCGCCGCGTGCACGAAGATCCCGCCCCACGTGAGGCGCACCGCATACTCGGTCTCGATGCGATACCCCTCGGGCGCGTCGATCGGCACACCGTAGGTGGACGAATCCATCACCAGATACCGGAACTTCTCGAGCACTTCGAAAGTGCCCAGCGGCGTCTCGTACCCCGGTTTGCCCATCGACGCGGGCATGACGCGAACCTCACCTGCCGCGTCGACCGTGAACGTGTGGGCAGTGACGTCGCCGACCGCGGACGTCAGCTGAGCCGACGCGGACGGTACGGCGAATACCCACTGCAACAACAGAACCGCCGCCGCTGCCACCACCAGACGCATCCACGTGGACCGCACTCGATGTGAAGTTCTCATGGCCACACCGCCCTTCGAACTGACGTGACCGATCACTCCAGTGTGACACCGCAAGACGCCGTACAACAGTGCACATTCGGCCGCCCCCCAACCCTTCCCCCCCGACCGAGAGTGCACCCACCCGTCGCATCACCCGCGTGGGGCTCAGGCAGGTGCACTCGGCCCGTGTGGGGTCAGGAACCGAAGGACGAGCCGCCCGTGGCACGACGCCAGGGGCCGCGGATGGCGACGACGATGCCCGGCGTCTGGATGTTCGCGAACAACGTCCTGCCGTCGGCGCTGAACGCGGGGCCGGCGAACTCGCTGTCGTTCAGGTCGTTTCGAGCGATCACGAACGGATCGCCCTCCTCGCCGACACCGATGAGGTGGCTGACGCCCTCGCCGTCCTCGGCGAGGATCACACCGCCGTGCGGCGACACCGTGATGTTGTCGGGACCGTCGTAGTTGCCCGTGTCGACGGCCGGGTCCGGATTGACGCCGAACAGAGTCTTCAACTCGACGGTCTTCGTGGCGGGGTCGTAGAACCACACCTGGCCGTCGTGCTCGGCGACGCTGCCGTCGCTGGTGCGCGCGTAGCTGGCGACGAAGTACGCGCCGCCGTGGCCCCACCACTGGCCTTCGAGCTTGCGGCTGCGGGTGACCTGCTCGTTCGTGAACTGCTTGCGCACCGGCGTCGACTTGGCGTCGCGGTCGGGGACGTCGACCCACTCCACCGTGTAGCGGACGCCCGGCACGGTGGCCTGCGACAGGTCCGGCACGTGAACGCCGTCGGCGAAGCACTTCATGGCCTGCAGGCTGCCCGCGGTGTCACCGCCCGGAGACTTCGCCAGCGCGTGCAGCGCACCCGGGCCACCGACGAACCCCTGCGGCGGCGTCCACCGGTAGAACAGGCCGTTCGGGCCTGAGGCGTCCTCGGTGAGATAGATGGCGCTGGTCGCGGGATCGACGGCGACGGCTTCGTGGGCGTAGCGGCCCAGGAACTTCAGCGGGATCCCGCTCTTGCCGACGTTCGCGGCCTGGCTCGCGGGGTCGACCTCGAAGACGTAGCCGTGGTCGAGGGTGAAGCCCTTCGAGCCCGCCTTCGCCTCCGTCTCCTCGCAGGTGAGCCACGTGCCCCACGGCGTGATGCCGCCCGCGCAGTTGTTGACGGTGCCCGCGACGCTCACGTACTGGCCCTGACGTGCACCGTTCGGGCCGACCGTGGTGGTCGTGGTGCCGCCGCGGGCACCCGGGTCGTAGGTGATGCCGTCTACCACCGGGACACCGAACGGTTCGTCGCTGCCGACCTCGTGGTTGGTGACGATGACGGTGGTGGCGCCGCGGGCGAACACACCGTTGGCGTCGGGGTCACTCGGCACCGGGGAGCCGTCGTCGAGGAGGGTTTCACCCGACTTGGCGATGATGGAGTAGGAGAATCCGACAGGCAGCGCGAGGATTCCGGCGGGGTCCGGGACGAGCGGGCCGTACCCGAGCCCCAGTCCCGGCTGAGCTGCAGCGACCGCGGGACGGAACACGGTGTCGACGCTCCCCGCGAGTGCGACTCCGATACCGGCGAGGGCGGTTCGACCGATGAACGCGCGTCGGTTGAACGATGATGTGGTCACAGTGCAGATACCTCCGTGGGCTGAGGGAAGGACCGCACGGAGGTTAGGCAGCCTCCCCCGAGTGCACGTGACCGCTCGATGACCTGTCCGTGAACCGTGTGAGAACACTTGCATCGACCAACGGTCCAGCAAATATCCTGCACACCAAGGCTTTTCCGGTATCCGGCCCGTAGGCTCCCTACTCGCGCGCGACGCGGGCCCGCATTCCACCGATCTCCACGACATCGCCTTCGCGGAGCTGCCGACCGCGCCGCACTTCGACGTCGCCGTTGACGGTGACGTGGCCGTCGGCGATCACCTCTTTGCCTTCGGCGCCTGATTCGATGAGGTTGGCGAGCTTGAGGAACTGGCCGAGGCGGATGACTTCGTCACGAATGGGGACGTCTTCGGGGGCGGACATGCCCTCCATCATCCCGCACTGGACTCGGGGAGCCTTCACACTGGGTTCATGCCGCCGACCGTCACAGGTGAAGTGTCAGCTCCGTCGAAGCCGGGTCCCTCACGTGCGTTACGTCGCCCGGCCGCCTCACGCCTGTCGCAGGTACCGCACATCGCGGGCCTGATCATCGGCGTCTTCGCCGTGCTGGTGTTCCTGTGGAGCCTGTCGCCGGTGATCCGGTACCTGGTCCGCCCGGTCCGCGTGTACATCGACGACTACTACTTCGACGCGCCCGACACGAGCTTCGCGTGGGCACTCGTGCTCGGCCTGCTCGCCGCGGCTCTCGCCAGCCGCAAACGGATCGCGTGGTGGTTGCTGACGGTCTACCTGGCCCTGATCGGGTTGGCGAATCTCGCCGTCGCCATCGCCGACCGCGACGCCAATGCGGCCGTCGCGTGCGCGGTGCACGTCGCGGTGATCGCGCTCCTCGTCGCGGCCCGGCCGCAGTTCTACACCCGGGTGCGCCGCGGAGCCGTCTGGAAGGCGCTCGGCGTCCTGGTCGCCGGGCTGGCACTCGGCACACTCGTCGGGTGGGGCCTGGTGGAACTCTTCCCAGGATCCCTGCCGCAGGACGAGCGGTTCCTGTGGGCGCTGAACCGGGTGACGGCCCTCGCCGCCGTCGACAACGAGCAGTTCAGCGGCCGTCCGCACGGATTCGTCAACACCCTGCTCGGCCTGTTCGGTGCGCTCGCGCTGCTCGCGGCCGTCGTGGTGCTGTTCCGATCGCAGCGCTCGTCCAACGCGTTGACGGGCCACGACGAGTCCGCGCTTCGGGGCCTGCTGGCTCGGTCCGGCGGCGACGACTCGCTCGGCTATTTCGCGACCCGCCGCGACAAGGCTGTCGTCTTCGCGCCGTCGGGGAAGGCGGCCGTCACCTACCGCGTCGAGGTCGGAGTATGCCTGGCCAGCGGCGATCCGATCGGCGACGAGGAGGCGTGGCCGCACGCCATCGACGCCTGGCTCGACCTCGCCGCGAAATACGGGTGGACGCCCGCCGTCATGGGCGCGAGCGAAGCGGGAGCCACCGCCTACGACCGCGCCGGGCTGGTGGTGCTGCAGCTCGGTGACGAGGCGATCCTGCACACCCGCGATTTCGACCTCGCCGGACGCGACATGAGGCAGGTGCGGCAGGCCGTGAACCGTGTCCACAAGCAGGGGGTGACGGTGCGGATCCGGCGGCACCGCGACGTCCCGCCGGAGGACATGGCGCGGGTGGTCGCTCTGGCCGACGCCTGGCGCGACACCGAGACCGAACGCGGCTTCTCGATGGCGCTGGGACGGCTCGGCGATCCGGCCGACGGCGACTGCCTGCTCGTCGAAGCCCTCGGACCGGAGGGGGACGGCGGAACCCCGGGTGACGTCTTCGGCATCCTGTCGCTGGTCCCGTGGGGCGCGAACGGGGTGTCGCTGGATCTGATGCGCCGCAACCCGCAGTCACCGAACGGGACCGTGGAACTCATGGTCACCGAGCTCGCCACCCAGGGCGAACGGTTCGGCATCAACCGGATCTCGCTGAACTTCGCGGTGTTCCGGTCCGTGTTCGAGGAGGGCGCACGCATCGGCGCAGGCCCGGTACTGCGGATGTGGCGATCGCTGCTGGTGTTCGCGTCGAAGTGGTGGCAGTTGGAGGCGCTGTACCGGTCGAACGTGAAGTACAAGCCGGACTGGGCGCCGCGGTACCTGTGCTTCGCCGATCGACGGGTCCTGCCGAAGGTCGGCGTCGCGTCCGCGATCGCAGAGGGCTTCCTGACGCTGCCGAGCTTCCGGCGTGGTGACGCCGCGGCCCACACCGGCGTACACGAATCGGTGCCCATGTCGATCACAGAGGGACTGCACGCCGACGGCAGCGCCCCCGACGGCGTCGCACCGCTCGTCCCCCCGACCGAGGTGGTGCCTCCCGGGCCACGCAGGCCGGAGCAGGTCCGGGTGCGGATGGACAAACTCGCCCGCCTCGCCGACGAGGGCGTCGACGCGTACCCGGTGGCATACCCGCCGACGCACACCGTCGAAGCAGCGGGCGCGTCACCCGAAGGGACGCAGGTGCGGATCGCGGGACGTGTGCTGCGGATCCGCGCCTACGGCGGCGTCGCGTTCGCGGTGGTCCGCGACTGGTCCGGCGACCTCCAGGTGCTGTTCGACCGCGACATCGTCGGCGACCGCCTCGACGAGTTCACCGCCGACTTCGACCTCGGGGACCTCATCGAGGTGAGCGGGCGGATCGGACGCAGTCGCAAGGGCGAGCTGTCGCTGCTGGCGGCGGACTGGCGGATGAACGGCAAGTGCCTGCACCCGCTTCCCGACAAGTGGAAGGGCCTGTCCGACCCGGAAACCCGGGTGCGGCAACGCTATGTGGACCTCGCGATCAACCCGGCCGCGCGTGAGCTGCTGGTGGCGCGGACGGCGATCGTGCGGTCGTTGCGGGACACTCTGACGTCGCGGGCGTTCCTCGAGGTGGAGACGCCGATCCTGCAGCAGGTGCACGGCGGCGCGAACGCGGCCCCGTTCGTCACCCACATCAACGCCTACCACCTGGACCTGTACCTGCGGATCGCGCCGGAGCTGTACCTGAAACGGTTGTGCGTCGCGGGGATGGAGAGGGTGTTCGAGATCGGCCGCGTGTTCCGCAACGAGGGCGTCGACTTCAAGCACAACCCCGAGTTCACGATCCTCGAGGCGTACGAGGCGCACAGCGACTACGAGCGGATGATGGTGCTGTGCCGGGAACTGATCCAGGCGGCGGCGATCGCCGCGCACGGTCGCGAGATCATCCTGCGGCCCGGCCGGGACGGCGAGATGGTCGAGGTGGACATCTCCGGTGAGTGGCCGGTGAAGACGATGCACGGTGCAGTGTCGGAGAAGATCGGCGTCGACATCGGTCCGGACACACCACTTTCCGAGCTGCACAGCCTGTGCGACGCGCACGAGATCCCGTATCAGCCGGACTGGGACACCGGCGCCGTCGCGCAGGAGATGTACGAGCACCTCGTCGAGGACCACACGGAGTTCCCCACCTTCTACACGAACTTCCCGACGTCGATGTCGCCGCTGACCGGCAAGCACCCGACGATCGAGGGGGTCGCGGCGAAGTGGGATCTCGTCGCGTGGGGCATCGAATTGGGCACCGCCTACAGCGAACTCACCGATCCGATCGACCAGCGGCAGCGACTCACCGAGCAGTCGTTGCTCGCCGCGGGCGGTGACGAGGAGGCAATGGAACTCGACGAGGACTTCCTGCAGGCACTCGAACACGCCATGCCGCCGACCGGTGGCCTCGGGATGGGTGTGGACCGCATCGTCATGCTCATCACGGGCGGCAGCATCCGCGAAACCCTCGCCTTCCCACTGGCCAAGCCGAAGCAGTGATCACCGACGCGGCGCCCACACGCTCTTCGCGCCGAAGAGCGGGCGTCCTCGTCGCACTCCTCGCGATCGGCGCCGTCACGTACACGTCGTGGCTGCTCGAACTCGTCCTGCCGACCGGCCTGGACCCGGCGCGCGCCTACACCAGCGAACTGGCCGCACTCGATCAGCCGTACGGATTCCTTTTTCGCACAGCCGATCTCGTCACCGGAGCGGTCCTGCTCGTCGCGGCGATCCTCGCGTTGACACTGAGACGTCGCCTCCTGACGACCATCGGCTGGGCAGCACTGGGCGTGTTCGCCGTCGCCACCATGGCGGATTCACGGATGCCCCTGCACTGCGCGGCCCACGCCGGCGCGCGGTGCGCGGCACTGGAGGACGCGGGCGTCTACGACGACGCCCGTCTGCTGCACGAGACCACCAGCGCCTCCGCGGCGACGGCTGCGGCCGTGTCCGTGCTGGCGTTCCTCGTCGCCGCGTACCGCTACGGCTGGCCGCGATGGCTGCGCTGGTCGGTGGTCGGGATCGTCGCGACATACGTCGTCGGGACCGTGTGGACGCTGTGGGCCGTGGACGCCGACGGTCGCGGTGACGACTTCTGGCTGCTCGGCTACGCCCAGCGTCTGCAACTGCTCGCGGTGTCGGGATGGATCGCGTACCTCGCACTGGTCGCCGCCTGGCAGCGCAGGTCGACGTGACGACTCCGGGTCGGATGATTCGCGTCGACGGCCACGACCTGCACGTGGTGCTGACCGAATGCGCGATCCGGTCGGGTGCCGGTGAGGTGCCGGTCGTGCTGTGCGGCGGACTGGCGGGCAACTGGTTCGACTGGGATGCGCTCGCGGCCGTCCTGGCGCGGGACCGGACGGTGGTGCGGTTCGACCGGCCCGGCTTCGGGCTCAGCGCGCCCTCCGGGATGCCCCCGACCGCGCATGGCGAAGCCGATCGCATCGCCGCCGTCCTCGACGCCGTCGACCTGTCCGGTCCGGCGATCGTCGTCGGGCACTCGCTGGCGGGGTTCTACGTCGAGGCGTTCGCGCGCCTGCACCCGGATCGGACCGCGGCAGTGATGCTGCTCGACGCGAGCGTGAGCGGCGGCAGCATGGGGCTGATTCCCCGGCGGTGGCGCCTCGCTGCGGCAGGGACCGTGGCGGCGGCGGTCACCGCGACCGGCCTGCAGCGCCGGCTGGCCGTACCTGTGTGGCGTCTGCTCGACCACTCGGCGGATGCGGGCGATGCGAGGGTCGTCTGGGTGCGACGGATCTGGCGGTCGCCGTCCTATCTGGAAGCGGCGCTGGTGGAGAACGCGGTCTTCCCGGATGTGGCGCGTGAGGTGGTCGCGCTGCGCACGCGTACTACGTTGTCGGCGGCGGTGCTGGTGGTCGCCGCGCACACCGGACGCCCGACACCGTGGGGCGCCCTGTGGCTACGCAGTCAACGACGACTGGCATCGACGCTCCGAGCGCGGTTCGAGGTGCTCCGTCCGGCTCACCATGTGGCGATGGTCGATCAGCCCGATCGGCTCGCGGACCTGATTCGGACGGTTGCCGGTTCCGACCCGCGCCGATAGACGCCGGAGCCGTCTGTCATGGTGACTGGGTGCAACTGCTCCTGATCCGCCACGCGCTGCCCGAACGTCTCTTCACCGATGACGCGCCGGCCGACCCGGCGCTCACCGCCGAGGGCCACGCCCAGGCCGCACGACTGCCGGATGCCCTCGCCCCGTATCCGATGGCGCGGATCGTCAGCAGCCCGCAGTTGCGCGCCCGCCAGACCGCGGCCCCGCTCGCCGAGGCCCGCGGACTCGTCGTCGACGTGGACAAGGACCTCGCCGAGTACGACAGCGAACTCGCCCACTACATCCCCATCCACGAGGCGAAGACCGCGGCGCCCGAGGCCTACGCGCGCATCCTCGCCGGCCACCTCCCCGAGTTCGTCGACGCCGACGTGTTCCGGGCGCGTGTCCTGGACGCCATGGGTCGCGTCGTCGCCGACTCCGACCACGAGGACACCGTCGCCGTCTTCGCACACGGCGGCGTCATCAACATCTACCTGCAGCACCTGCTCGGCCTGGAGCGTCCGCTGACCTTCCCCATCGAGTACGCCTCGGTGTCACGGATTCTCTTCTCCCGCAACGGGAAGGCACGTCCGGCTTCCGTCAATGAGACCGGCCACGTGCGGGACCTGCTGACGCGACACCGCTGATCCGGCGTCCGCTCAGGGATTCACGGCGTCGGCGAAGGTCATGCACAGCCTTGTGCACAACTCGGCGAGCTCCTCGGGCGACTCGTCCTGCGTTTCGAGCCAGTTGTCGATGAGGTGGTTGACGCCGCCGGCGACGAAGCGTGCGTATCGTCGCGGATCGACACCTTCGGGTGCTCCGAAGCCAGGAATTCCGTTGCCGTACAGCAGGATCAGGTCGGCGACCATGTTCAGACTCTCGACCCGGCGGCGTTCGAGCCCGGGTACTCCGGCGAGATCGGTGCGCATGATGCGGTGCACGTTCGGGTCGGCGTCGATGGCGCACAGGAACGCCGTCAGTGCTGCGCGCAGCTTGTCCTCGAGTCCGCCGTCCGTCGTGCGGCTGGATTCGACGAGCGTGGCGAACAGTTCCGCTCGGACCTCGTCCGCGACGGCCACGATCAACGCGTCGCGGTTGGCGAACTGCTCGTAGAAGTAGCGGGGCTGCAGGCCGGACGCGCTGCACACCCCGCGGACGGTGACGTCGCCGAGTCCCGTTTCGCCCCAGGCCTGACGCCCCGCGTCGAGGAGTTTGCGGCGACGCTGCGCGCGGCGGTCGTCCGCGCTGACCCCGCCGTAGTCCCGCACCACATCTGCACGTGCCATTGACAGCACTCTACCGCCACCCTATTTTTTGGAGAACGCGTGTTGTCCAAAATTGGTGTCGATCGAAGGGCCCACCCGATGACGTCTGCACTCCCCGCCCGCCACCCGGACGGCCCCTGCACCGTGCCGGTCGGCATCCGGGCCTTCGGCCTGGCACTGGGCCTGCGCAAGCCGGACCCCGCGCAGTTCCGACGCCTCGGCGACTGCCTCACGGTCGGTGACGAACTCGCCGACCGACTGGTCGAGTGGATGTACACAGCGGGCATGAGCGCCAGCCGCCCCCTCTTCGAGCAGGCGCTCGCGGGCGGCATCGACTCCGTTGCGGACGCCCCCGAACCGCTGCGCGAGTTCTTCACCGAGGTCGAGACGGTCCCGGACTGGGTGGATCGGGACGCGCTCGACGTCGGCGCGAAGGTGATGCGCAGCGGCGGCGCAGACGGGTTGTACATCGCCCGCGACGTCGCACTGCTCGGCGGCTACATGTTCTCCGGCTTCAACCAGACCCTGCTGCGCACCGGCGCACTCGAGAAGGGCTCGAACGCCCGCTTCGCCGAAACGTCACAGTGGGCGCTCGACGTCATCACCGAGAACGGCCTCGCCCCGGGCGGAGTGGGCTACCGATCCACCGTCCGGGTCCGGATGATCCATGCCATGGTTCGGCGGCACGTCACGGCACTGCCCGACTGGGACTCCGACGCCTGGGGGCTGCCGATCAACCAGACCGACATGGCCGCCACCCTCGTCGGCGCCCTCATCGCACCGAGCGTCGGCGCGATCGCGATGGGAACCGTCCACCGGCCCACCGAATACGACGCCGTCGCGCACCTGACCCGGTACGTCGGCCGGCTCATGGGCGTGCGCGACGAGTTCCTCCCCACCAGCTTCCGCGACTCCGTCCGCGTGCTGCTCCACACGTCGTACGCGCTGTCGACGCCCGACGAAACAACGCAACAACTCTCGATCCCGATGATCGACGACCCGCTGTCCTGGAACTACGGCGCGTTCCCCACGCTGCGCCGCCGGATCGCGCGCTCCCAGCACCTGTCGATCACCAGCGCCTTCCTCGGACCGGGCGCGATGCGCACCCTCGGACTGCCGAGGTTCGTCCTCCCCTGGTATCCAGTGATCCGCTTCCCCGTCAACGCGGTCCGCTCCATCGCCACCCTCCGTGACGGTGGCCGGGACCGCGCGGCGGTGCGCGGCATGGCGCAGCAGCGAAAGTTCATGCGCACCATGATCGACGGCGACGCCACCATCGGGCACGCGGCGGCTGGGATCACCCACCACGCCGCGTGACGCGGACCCCGGGTCCAGCTCGCGGCGAGTTGCGACCTGATGCGGCGTTCGACGAGCAGGGGCACGAAGTCGCGGATTGGCCTGCCTGCGAACGTCCCTGGCGCGAGCGATCATGGCGTCGACCTCGTCGCCTGCGAGACCGGGGTAATCGCTCTTGAGCGATTCGAGAACCTCGCCCAGTGCGGCTGCCTCACCTTTGTCCACCATGCCGGACAGTCGAGCAGCGCCGAGTGAACCTGGAGTCAACGCATTCCATCCATCCCACGACTACGGGATCACCTGTCGTGCAAACTACAAACCCACATCGACTCGACCGCGCATGCAGGAGACGTCGGCCTGGGCGACGAGTTGCGTGAGGACTGTAGACTGGAGTCATCGGTCGCACCATGAGCTGGAATTGACTTTCTCCGGTCTGCGCCGGTTGGAAACAGATGGCCGATTCGCGGCCACCCAGAGGAGCGTCAACATGACGCCGTTCTCACTCCCGTCGCACTACGACATGGGACGACACACACCGACTCCTGACAACCGTCAGCCGTTCAGCCCCACTACCCGCACGACGCGTGTCCTGCTCAAGCCTCGTTCGGAGCACAACGCCGACGTGGACGGTGTCTGGTGGCCCTGGACCACCAACACCACAACCGAATTGCACTCTCTGGTCACGGCTCTGACGGATCGGCTCGGGCATGTGACTCGCATCGCCTTCGACTGGAACACGATCAGCAGGGGTCAACGACTCATCGACGACTCGGACGGCATAGTCGTGACCGGTCCGATCCCCGGTCAACCAACAGACGTCATGTTCGTGTACGGCGAGAGCGGAAGCATGCTGGCCCTCGTCGTCATCGCCTCGGGGACAGTCGCCGATCGCGGATACGACCTCATGCGACAGGTCATCGACACCGCCCATTCGACGGATCACAAGGGAGCCGAACTGTGAACGAAGGCCGGCCGACGGGGCTGTTCAGCCACCTCGACGACGAGGTCACCGCCACCGCCATCTCGATCGAGGACGACGAGCGGGTGAGTCGTCCGGTGTTCAGCGGGATCCCCGCCGACCACCAGCACGGCGACGGGTAAGCGGCAGGAACGATCGTGCACCCGAAGGAACGAGCGTGGGATCTCGGGTACGCGGCGGCGTGGCGGCTTGTGCGCACCCTGCCGCAACGGTGGGCCGGACGCCTCTTCGACATCGCGGCCGATCGTGCGGCGCGCAACGGCGGCCCGGATCAGCTGCGACGCAATCTGGCTCGGGTGGTTGACGCACCACCCTCCCGGGTGCCCGACAGCCTCGTGCATGCGAGTCTGCGTTCCTATGCGCGCTACTGGTGCGAAGCCTTCCGGCTGCCGTCGATGGATCCGGTGCAGCTCGCCGAGCAGGTCGAATCCTCGGCCACCGGCCTCAACCACGTTCACGAGGCGGTCGCGCACGGCAAGGGCGTGGTACTCGCGTTGACGCACAGCGGGAACTGGGATCTTGCGGGGTGCTGGCTGGCGCAACGGGTGGGCCCACCCATCGTGATCGCCGAACGGCTCAGGCCCGAGTCGCTGTTCCGGCGCTTCGTCCGGTTCCGCGAGGGTCTGGGATTCGAGATCATCCCTCTCACCGGCTCTGCGACACCGCCGTTCGAACAACTGGCGTCAAGGCTGCGGCAGGGAAGAGTCGTCGGGCTGCTCGCCGAACGCGACCTGTCGGGCACGGGGGTGCCGGTCACCTTCTTCGGAGAACCGACCCGCATCCCGGCCGGTCCGGCCAGACTGGCGATCGACACCGGCGCACCACTACTGCCGGTGCATTGCTGGTTCACACCCGACGGCTGGGGCTTCCACGTCGACCCGCCGATCGACGCCACCCGCGGACTGCTCGGCACGACACAGGCGTTGGCCGACCGATTCGCGGCCGGGATCGGCGCACACCCCGCCGACTGGCACATGCTGCAACCGTTGTGGCCGACCGACTTCACGGCCGCTCACCCCGCGAACCAGGCACTCCCACGAAACATCGGGGCGCCGCGGGGCGCCGGCTGGACACACCCCACCCTGCCCAAGGGATAGACTGGGTGTATCGGAGGCACTTCGTGCGCGGATCGAGTCGCGTCGTCACCGATTCGAATAGTCGGCCCTTCGCGGCCGAGTCAGGAGCGTCGATCATGACGCTGCATCACGCCCGACCCTACTTCACCCCGCCGCGCGCACGGCCCGGCCACACTCCGCGCCTGCGGCTCAAGTCGAAGGCACCCTCTTCGGGGGCAGTCGACGGAGCGTGGTGGCCCCGGACCCGAACCTTGACGCGTGAACTCCCAGGCCTGCTCGAAGTTCTGTCCATGAGACTCGGCCCTGTCCAGCGTGTGCTCTACAACGTGGACGAGTGGGCGCCGGCACCCACCCGCATCTTCGTTGCAGGGAGCGCCGTCCGCCTCGACGGCTACCCCTTCCAGCCGGTCGACACGATCTACGTCGCCGGTCCCCACAGAACGAAGATCGTGTTGCTGGTCGTGCCGCCTCGGACGGACCCGGATTCTGCGAACGACATCCTCACGGCTGCCGCAAGGACCGGCTCTCGGACATCGACCGCTGATCTCCTGACGGCAGGAGCACTCGGGGTCGCCGCACGAGCAGAAGGTGCCGCAGCACAGCAGCGGTGGGAGTCCGACGGCGGTGGCGGCAGCCGTTGACGCGCAACACAACTCGAGCCGAAAGTCTGCACTCCCACGGCAGAGGGCTGACCGTCCTGCACTTCACCGCCTCCGGCTGCGGGCCCGCAGCCGGTTCGCGTTGTCGAAGATAACGGCACGCAAAGCCGATTCCGGCTCGCTCAGCACGGTGCGCCGGGAAACGAGGACGAACTCGATGTCCCCGGCGTCGGGGAGACCCTGACCGCGGACCGGGTCGAGCCCCGGCGGAGGGAGGCTCTCGGCGTGCAGGACGACGCCTAGTCCCGCGAGTGCCGCGGCGCGCAGGCCGTTGAGGCTGTCGGTGGTGCACGCGACGCGGGCACCGCGGCCGCTGCGGCGCAGGACGTCCAGCGCCGCTTCCCTCGTCAGCGACGGCGGCGGATAGGTGACGAGCGGGATCGGACCGTCGGCGTCCAGCACGAAGCCCGGCGCGGCGTGAAAGGCCAGGCGGTCACGGAAGATGAGTTCGCCGTGCCGCTCCCCCGGCCGCCGCTTGCCGAACATCAGGTCGAGGGAGTTGTCGGCGAGACCCCGATGCAGGTCCTCGCTCAGGCCGACGGTCAACTCGAGGTCGACCCGCGGGTGACTGCGCCGGAACTCGCCGAGGATCTCCGGCAGCTCGTTGAGCACCAGATCCTCCGAAGCGCCGAACCGGAGCCTGCCGCTGACCGGCGAGCCCGCGAAGTACTGTTCGGCGGCGTCGTGCCGGTCGAGGATGTCCTGGGCGAAACCGACCATCGCCGACCCGTCCGCAGTCAGCTCCACGCCGTGGGTGTCACGAAGGAACAGTTGCCTGCCCGCGGCGAGTTCGAGTTTGGCGACGTGCTGACTGACCGTCGACTGCCGCACACCGAGCCTGCGCGCAGCGGCGGAGAAGCCCCCTTCCTGCTCGACGGCGAGGAAGCTACGCAGTTGTACCGGCTCGAACACCACTCCATCCAACCACGCCGATCACAGTTCGTGATCGCTGAAATCACAGCGATCAAGTTCGCGAATGACATGGCCGGCCTCTACCGTCGAACGATGTTCTCGAAGATCCCGCTGCTGGGGCGGCTCGACCCGTTCCTCGTCGCAATCCTCCTCACGGTCGCGTTCGCCGCGATCGTGCCGGCGGACGGGGTCGCGCTGGACACAGTGGCGTGGGCCGCGAAGATCGCGATCGGGCTCCTGTTCTTCCTGTACGGGGCTCGGTTGTCCACACAGGAGGCGATCGACGGGCTCCGGCACTGGCGTCTGCACCTGACGATCCTGGCCACCACGTTCGTCGTGTTCCCCCTGCTCGGGCTCGCGGCGAAGGTCCTCGTGCCATCGGTGCTGAGTGAACCGCTGTACCTCGGCGTGCTGTACCTGTGCCTGCTGCCGTCGACCGTCCAGTCGGCGATCGCCCTGGTGTCTGTGGCACGCGGCAACATCCCCGGCGCAGTCGTCTCGTCCAGCGCGTCGAGCATGATCGGCATCATCGTCACGCCGATTCTCGTGGCACTCACGATGTCCACCCAGGGCGTGACCTTCAGCGGGTCGGCGGTGCTCGACATCGTCCTCATGCTGCTCGTGCCGTTCCTCGCCGGACAGTTCCTCCGCCGCTGGATCGGCGGATGGGTCAAGGAGCACGGCAAACCACTCAAGCTCGTCGACCGCGGCTCCATCCTGCTCGTCGTCTACGTTGCCTTCAGCCGCGGCATGAACGAGGACATCTGGTCGATGCTGTCCCCCGGGCGTCTGGCCGCACTCGTCGGGGTCTGCGTCGCCCTCCTCGCGATCGTGCTCACACTGGCCTGGTACGGATCCCGCCGCCTCGGCTTCTCCTACGAGGATCGCACCGCCATCCTGTTCTGCGGCTCGACGAAGTCCCTCGCCACCGGACTCCCGATGGCAACGGTCCTGTTCCCCGGTCAGCCCATCGGGCTGATCGTGTTGCCGCTCATGCTCTTCCACCAGATCCAACTGTTGACCTGTGCGGCCATCGCGGCACGGCTCGCCAGGCGTCTACCCGCCGCCGTCCCGGCGTAGTCGCGCCGTCGCCGTCATCAGAGACAGCGCTGAGCAGGTTCTTCCACAGCTGTGGATGAACCCGAACGACAGTCCACCACCACGCCGGGTCACGCGGGTGGAACCGGGGACAGGATCGAATCGAGTTCGGCCTCCGGAATGTGGCGTCGGAGAACGGCATCGATCCGAGGCCAGCGCTCCTCGGCGCCGAACTCCGACCGGATGGATCCGTAGAGCCTCCGGGCGGAGTCCCAGTCGCCCGTCGCGATGCGGTAGCGGAACGCCTCGGTCGCCACGCCTCCGCTGATGCGGTCCGCCACCTGATCGGTCGTCGTGACGAGCCCGAGGGCCCCCGCGCCCGCCTCCAACCCGGCCGACACCTCGGCGCCGACAGTGGCGGCGGCCTCGTCGTCGGTGATCTCGAACCAGGGCGGCATGCCGGGCACGAGCTTCTCCAGACGGCAGCGGAACTGGCAGTCGACCTCGCGCGGCCGCGCCGAGGCGGTGTGACCGATCGCGGTCGCGAACTCCGCGGAGTAGATGCCGCAGTTCACGTAGAACCGCACGTGTCCACCGGAATTCCCCGATGAGCGTTGAAGCGACACGACGTCCGTGAGACCGCCACGATCCCTGGTGAACACGAGGGCACGCTTCCGGAAACCCAGTCGCTTCAGCAACGGCCGCACGTGGTCACGTTCGACACCGACGAAACCGACGGAATCCGAGTCATTCACAGCCGGTCAACCTACCAGCGCCCGGTGACGCGAACCGGTGTGTCACCGGCCCGCCTGCCGGTCGACGGCCCAGCCGTCACCGGTCCACACGATGTCGACGGCGTACTCACTGTTGACCCCGACCTCCCAGTAGTCGATGGTGCCGTGATCCGCGGCGTCGAGTTCGATCCACCCGATGACGAACGCGTCCCCGAGGACACGGCGCATCCGTCGGTCGACATCGGTGAGCGATGTGCACAGAGCACGGACGCGCGACTCGGTCCACTCCGGCCGCGCGCCGACGATCGTGACCTCCAGGTCGGTCCCGTCGCGAAGCGGTATCCGGATCAGAACGTCACCGGAGTCGGGTCGAACCTCCCGAGTCGCATGATCCTCGTAGGCACGCAACAGGTCTCTCGGCTCGTACAACGAACGCGCACTTCGGACGTCGGTGGGACCGCGGAAACCGAACACCGGACCATTGTGACCCACCTGTCGGCGCGAAGGTCGCCCTCCGATCGAGGAGGCAGGGCCTGCAGCGACGCCGAATCGACGGGGAACTCCGCACGGCCACCGCAGCATCGGGCCGGACAGCGCGTCAAGGGTGATTTTCGTCGGGAGACTTTCGAAGTGCGGATGCTCGGCCGTCGGCCGGGGCAGCGCACATGCACCGCGGCGCCTCCAACCGATGGTGGAGGCGCCGCGGTACGCAGTGTGCAATTCGAGCCGTTGGCAGTCGGGCGTCAGGCCTTGTCACGCAACCAGTTCGCCAGCCAGGTCGTCGGGGTATTGCCCGCGGCGTCCACGACGTAGCCCTGGTAGTTCTGGTGAGCACCCGACCCGTAGAACACGGCGAGGTCGCCGGCGCGCTGCAGATTCGCCTGCTCCGTCAACTGGTTCTGCAGCGTGGGGATTCCGCCCGCACCGACCAGGTCCCGGAGGAGCGCACCACCCTCGGTGGCGATGTCGGGCGAGTCCGACGAACCCGGATCGGAGTTCGTCGCGGCGAAGCCGGCCACCCGGGTGACGTAGTCGTCGTTCTCGGTGGAGCAGTACAGGTCGCCGGGAGCGCAGAACGTGACGGTCCGGTCGCTGATCCATCCGAAGCCACCGGCGCGCGGGCCTGCCGCACCGCCGCCCGGGACCATCGGACCGATCAGGGCGTCGGTCGGTGAGCGCTGCGGGTCGGACAGCAGTCCGACGGCCGCGACCTTTTCCGGCCGGATCGTGCTGCGGCCGGTCCCGATCTCACTCGCGAGGTCGCCTGCCGCATCCGCTCCCTGGCTGTAGCCGATGATCGCGAAGCGCGTGGCCGGGCAACTGGCCTGCATCGCCTCGAGCAGCCCGCGGGAGTAGTTCACCGCCTGCTGCTTCGACGCGCCGTACACCTCGCCCTCCCAGGGGAAGGCGGTTGCCGCGTAGTACACGTAATCGGTGCGGATGTCGGCGCCGCGCAGGCCGTCGGTGACGCCTGCGAGCATGCCCGGTGCGCCCGGGTTCGTGGCTGCCGTACCCGTCTCCCAGGTACCGGGGACCGCAACGACGTACAGGTTCGGGCACCCACCGGGTGCCGCCTGAGCCGGCGCGCCCACCGACAGCAGTCCTGCCGTGACCCCCAGTGCTGCCGACGCAGACACAACGAACTTCCTCAGGCTCCTCAACGCCCTATCCCCTTCCAGGGTCTACGACCGACGCGACCAACGAGGAGATGGTGACATCGGGAAGTTTCGAAAAGATGCACGAATGGTGACGGAACGTTACCTCGATTGGCCGGGTCACGGCACGGCTCGTGGAGCAAAGCACACGAACGACCGACACCGACGCGTCGGCGGCAGGAGAGAATCGGACCATGATCGACTCTTCCGTACTGCTCACAATCGGATCCGTCTGCATCGGGTTCGTCCTGTTCGTCACCGCTGCGAGCGGTGCCCGAGGACAGTGGAACCGGTCCCTGGTGATCGCGCTGTTCGTCACGGCCGTGGTCTTCCTGACCGCGGTTCCGTTGACGGTCGCCCTCACCGCGGGTGTGTAGGGCGCACTTTCGATCCTTCTCGGATACGCCTGGCGACATGCTCGTCCTGGACGGCCCAGGAGTCGCGCCGTGGGCTCCGCTCTTGCGTGGAGGAGTAGCCGATACCGGGGTTGTATCGGCGCCGAAACGGAGATCGGGAGACATGCACTGACGACGCAGGTCACCCGGGCCCACTGGCCCGGGTGACCTGCGCACTCACTCTCCTACTGCGACGAGCCGAATCCGCCGAGCAGGCCGTCGAGGCTGCCGCCGTAACCCGAATCGGGATCGCCGGGGACCGTCAACGTCTGCGGCTCGGAATCCGAGTCGACGAATCCCGCCGACCCGACGAACTTCGCCGTCACGCTGAACGTGCCCGCGCTCACGAAGGTCGTCGGCAACGTCGCGACACCGTTCACCACCGGAACCGGCGCACCGAGCGGCGCGTTGCCCAGCATGAACTGCACGGTGCCGTTGGCGTTCGCCGGATCCACCGTCGCCGTGAGCGTGACGGGCTGGCCCTTTGCGATCGTTCCGACGGGGTTCAGCGTCGTCGTCGTCTGAACGGCCTCCGCCGGTGCGTTCGTCACGCTGACCGGGAAGGCGGGCGCCACGGACGGGGCGACACCGTCGGTGCCCGAGTAGCGCGCGACCACACTGTGGGTGCCGGTGCCGGTGAACCTGTACGGCGCGACGGCGACACCGTCGGTGCCGACCGTGCCCGTCACCTTGTCACCGCCGTTGATCGTGAACTCCACGGTGCCGCCCTGGACAGCCGGGGTCACCTGTGCGTGCAGGTTGACGTCCTGGTCGACGTACGCCCTGTCCGGGGCCGTCATCGCGAGGCTGGTGACGATGTCGTCGGTGCTGACGTTGATCGTCTTCGGCGCCGAGGTCGACCCCACGAAGCCCTGGGTGCCCGAGTAGACGGCGGTGACGGTGAAGTCGCCGTCGGTGTCGAAGGTGTGGGTGGTGCTCGCGGTGCCGTT
This sequence comes from Rhodococcus sp. RD6.2, assembly GCF_001040705.1. Taxonomy (GTDB): domain Bacteria; phylum Actinomycetota; class Actinomycetes; order Mycobacteriales; family Mycobacteriaceae; genus Rhodococcus_G. The sequence goes on along the minus strand of NZ_CVQP01000010.1, from coordinate 185,997 downwards.
CGCGACGGCGACCGGGCCACCGATGTCCGATCCGTTGATCGCGAACTGGACCGTGCCGCCGTTCGCGGCCGGGTTCACGTTGGCGGTCAGCGTGACCTCGTCACCGTTCTTCACCGCGCCAGGGGCGGCGACGGTGGTGGTGGTCTGCTTGTCGGCCTCGACGATGCTGGTGGTGGCGAGCGGGCCCGCGCCGGAGTTGACCGGTGCCGTGGACGTGTCCCGCGGGCTGCACTGGGTCGGCGCCCACGCGGTGATGATGAGCGACGCCTCCGGGAGGAACGTCAGGTAGTTCTTGTCGTTGCCGTAGAGCCCGGCGTCGCCGGCGGAGCGGAGCTTGACGTCGACCGTGCCCGAGGGGCCCGCCTTGAGCCGGACCTTCACCTGCGGCAGCTGGAAGGTGGTGTTCGCGCCGGACTGCGCGAGAGCGACGATGCCACCCCGGGAGTTCTTGCTCGAGGTGGGGCTGTTGCCGATGACCTGGTTGTTGCCGGACAGCCGCAGGATCGGGCCGTTCGCATCGACGGCACCGTTCTCGTTGACCCGCAACAGGTTCGGTGCGACGCCACTGAGCCCGGAGCTGGTCCCCGGAATGATCTCGGTGCTGAGGATCTGCGCGTTCTGCGGCACCTCCATGTCGACCTTGACTCGCGACACACTCTGCAGCGACGAGCCGGAGTTCGAGTTCGGGACGCTGATCGGCGGAGCCGTGACGACGACGTCGTACTCCTCGCCCGCGTTGACCGACGCGGGGGCATCCACGACGATCGAGGCTTCCTGGGTCTGACTCTGCGGGCCTGCGACCGCCGACGGCGTCGCCAGGCAGGTGTTGTTGAACGTGGTGGTGACAGGCGCGGCCTGAGCGGGGATTCCGCCGAGGAGGGTGGCACCGGCGAGCGCGGTCACCCCCAACGGGGCGACGATTCCGCGAATTCTCTTCTTCTGCACGCGATCTCCTACGGATGAAGGTGAAGATTCTGGTGGTCCGGCCGGGCCCGGGGGCGCGTCACCCGGGCCCGGCCGAACCGGCTAGGACGTGAAGATGCTGGTCAGCGAACCGAAGTCGACGCTGCCGGTTCCGCCACCGGGCGTGCCCGCGGCGGTCACGGTGAGGACGGTCGGACCGGAGACCGAGTCCTTGAACCCACTGCCACCGGTGAAGCCGGCGGTCACCGCGAAGGTGCCCTCCGCGTCGAACGTGTGGGTGAGGGTCGCGACACCGTTCACCACGGCGACAGGGCCGCCGATCTCGGTGGTACCGGACTTGAACTGCACGGTGCCGTCGGCGTTCGCCGGGTCGACGGTCGCGGTGAGGGTGACCGTCTGCCCGACCGCGGTGTTACCGGTGACCGCGAGGGCCGTGGTGGTGGCGACGCGGGTGTCCGGGTTGCTCACGGTGACGGTGAATCCGGCCGAGGTGGACGCGGTGAATCCGGCGATGCCGGAGAACTCGGCCACGACGTTCGCGCTGCCCGCGGAGGTGAAGGTGTGCGGCAGGACCGCGACGCCGTCACCGGTGCCGACCGGCGCGGTACCGACGGAGGTGCCGTCGACCAGGAAGTTGACGGTGCCGCCACTCGGGATCGGGAAGACGGTCGCCGACAGGTTCACCGGCGTTCCGACCACGGCGGTGACGGGCTCGAGAACCGTTGTGGTGGTCCCGAAGTCGGCGTCGGTGATGCTCAGCGAGGCCGCCGCGGACGCGGAGTTGTTGTAGCCGCCCGTACCGACGAAGTCCGCGGTGACACTGTGCGAACCGGCCTCGACGAACTTGCGGGTCAGGGTGGCCTGGCCGTTCACGACGTCGACGGGTGCGCCGAGGTTGGCGCCGCCGTCCTTGAACTGCACCTGACCGGTCGCGCCGGCCGGAGTGACGTCGGCGGTGAAGGTGACGTCGTCACCGACCACTGCCGTGGCGGGCGCGTTCAGCGTCGTGGTTGTGTCGGCGGTGACGTCGACGGTCTTCACACCGGAGACCGAGTCGTGGAAGCCGGCACCCGCGGTGAACGCGGCGGTGATCGCGTGAGCGCCGACCGTGTCGAAGGTGTGCGCGAGGGTCGCGACGCCACCCGACACCGCAACCGGTGCACCGATGTCGGCGGCGCCGTCCTTGAACTGGACGGTGCCGACCGAGTTCGCCGGGCCGACGTTCGCGGTCAGGGTGACGGCCTCGCCCGTCTTCGCGGTCGCGGGCGCCTGCAGGTCGGTGGTGGTGCCGACGGCCGGGTCGACGACGCGCACCCACGCCCCGGCCGGGTTCTGGCCCTGCTGCGAGCCGAACGCGTAGACGTCGAACACGAAGCCGGCGTTGTAGTCACCGAACGCCTGTGTCGCGGGGATCTTGTAGGTGACGTCGAGGTTCACGTTGTCGAGATAGCCCTTGTTGCCCAGGATCGGCACCGAATTGCATCCGCCGCCCGTGCAGTATGCCGTGACACCGTTGGCCGCCGAGGTCACGGTCGATGCCTTGCTCGCCGTGTACGAGAGGTACTCGAACCCGGCGGGCGGGATCTGCCGCATTCCGGTGATGTACCGCCCGATCCCGGCGCTCTTCCAGATCTTCGAGGTGTACGTGACGGTGTCGCCCGGGTGGACGACGTTCACGCCCGGCTGGGTGGGGTCGACCGGGCTTCCGTTCACGGCGGTCAGGCTGAGGTTCCAGCGCAGGTTGTCGGCCGTCTTGTCACCGGAGGTCGCCGGCGGGGGCGTGTCCGCGGCGGCGACACCGTGGGTCACCCCGAGCATCAGCCCGGTTGCGGCTACGGCCGCGATCATCGGTGTCGCGAGGCGACGGGGAAGGGAAAGACGCACTGGTACCTCCTCGACGGGCCGGCCTCGAGAGGCGGGCCTCATGCGTGATTACGGTCACATCTCGCCGGGTAGGTTAGTGGTCATGAAACGGTAACGGGCGGGTTTGCTGAACATTCGTCCATTTCGCCTGGACATTCGTTCAATTGAATGACCGAGAGCCGCGACCTCGACAAAAACGAACCCGCCGCCCCGGTTGAACCGGGGCGGCGGGTTGCTGGTGTGGAGCCGGGCGACGCTGACCGGCGCCCGGTGCCTACCGCTGAGGAGCGGCGGACGGCTTGATCGGCGACGGCAGGAAGGTCTGCCCGCCCTCAAGGTAGGCGTCGACGGCGGCCGCACACGAGCGACCCTCGGCGATGGCCCACACGATCAGGGACTGACCACGACCCATGTCGCCTGCGACGTAGACGCCGGGGACGTTGGTCGCCCACTCGTTCGACCGGGCGACGTTGCCGCGGTCGGTGAGGTCGACGCCCAGGTCGGTGAGCAGACCCGGCTTCTCCGGTCCGACGAAGCCCATGGCGAGCAGCACCAGGTCGGTCTCGAGCTCGAAGTCCGAGCCCTCCACCTTCTGGAAACGCCCGTCCACCATCTGGACCTCGTGAGCCTTGAGCGCGGTCACCTTGCCGTTCTCGCCGACGAACTGTTCGGTGTTCACGGAGAACACCCGCTCGCCGCCCTCCTCGTGCGCCGAGGACACCCGGTACATCAGCGGGTACGTCGGCCACGGGGTCGACTCCGCGCGCTCCTCCGGCGGACGCGGCATGATCTCGAACTGGTGCACGATCTCGGCGCCCTGACGGAGCGACGTGCCGAGGCAGTCGGCGCCGGTGTCGCCGCCGCCGATGATGACGACCTTCTTGCCCTCGGCTGTGATCGTCGGTGCATCGAGATCGCCGAGCTGCACCCGGTTGGCGATCGGAAGGAACTCCATCGCCTGGTGGATGCCGTCCAGCTCGCGACCGGGAACCGGCAGGTCGCGCGCCTCGGTGGCGCCGCCCGCGAGCACGACCGCGTCGAACTGGTCCTTGAGCTCCTCGGCGGTGATGTCGACACCGACGTTGACGCCGGTGCGGAAGACGGTGCCCTCGGACTCCATCTGCACCAGACGGCGGTCGATGTGCCGCTTCTCCATCTTGAATTCGGGGATGCCGTAACGCAGCAGACCGCCGATGCGGTCGGCGCGCTCGAACACCGTCACCGTGTGACCGGCGCGGGTCAGCTGCTGCGCGGCAGCGAGCCCGGCCGGACCGGAGCCGACGACGGCAACCTTCTTGCCGGTCAGGCTCGAGGTGCGGATCGGCTTGACCCAGCCCTCGTCGAAGGCGCGATCGATGATCTCGACCTCGACCTGCTTGATGGTGACCGGGTCCTGGTTGATGCCGAGGACGCAGGACGCCTCACACGGAGCGGGGCACAGCCGACCGGTGAACTCGGGGAAGTTGTTCGTCGCGTGCAGGCGGTCGAACGCCTCGCGCCACCGATCCTTGTAGATCAGGTCGTTCCACTCGGGAATCAGGTTCCCCAGCGGGCAACCGTTGTGGCAGAAGGGGATACCACAGTCCATGCACCGGCTGGCCTGGGTGCGGAGGGTGTTCGAGTCGAAGTCCTCGTACACCTCCTTCCAGTCCATCAGGCGCAGCGGCACCGGCCGCCGGACCGGGGTCTCGCGGGAGGTGTGCTTGAGGAAGCCGTTCGGATCAGCCACGAGCTGCCTCCATGATCGCCTCGTCCACGTTCGTTCCGTTCTTCTTCGCGGTGTCGATCGCCACGAGCACCTTCTTGTAGTCGCGCGGCATGACCTTCGCGAAGTGGTTCACCTGCTGCGACCAGTCGGCGAGGATGCGCGCGGCAACCTCGGACCCGGTCTCGTCGCGATGCTTCTCGACGGTGGCCTTCAGCCAGGCGAAGTCCTCGTTCTCGAGATCCTCGAGATCCACCAGTTCGGTGTTGAGGTTCGCCTCGAACGAGCGGTCCGCGTTGTAGACGAACGCGGTACCGCCCGACATGCCCGCACCGAAGTTGCGACCCGTCTTGCCGAGGATGACCACGTGGCCACCCGTCATGTACTCGCACCCGTGGTCGCCAACACCCTCGACCACCGTGGTGGCACCCGAGTTGCGGACCGCGAAACGCTCGCCCACGACGCCGCGGAAGTACGCCTCGCCGCCCGTGGCACCGAACAGCAGCACGTTGCCGGCGATGATGTTGTCCTCGGCGACGAAGCCGGCAGGCGCCTGCAACGACGGACGCACCACGATGCGACCACCGGACAGTCCCTTGCCGACGAAGTCGTTGGCGTCACCGAACAGCCGCAGCGTCATGCCCTTCGGCACGAACGCACCGAAGCTGTTGCCCGCCGAGCCGGCGAAGGTGATGTCGATGGTGTCGTCGGGCAGGCCCGCACCACCGTGCACCTTGGTCAGCTCGTGGCCGAGCATCGTGCCGACCGTGCGGTTGACGTTGGTGATCTTCGACTCGATCTTCACCGGGGTGCCGGTGTCGACCGCGTCGCGTGCCTGCGCGATGAGCTCCTGGTCCAGCGCCTTGTCGAGCGCGTGGTCCTGGGTTCCGGTGCAGTACAGGTCCTGATCCGGGAACACCGTCTCGGGCGCCTCGAGGATCGGCGACAGGTCCAGCTTGGCCGCCTTCCACACCTCCTGCGCCGCAGTCGTGTCGAGCATCTCGACCTGGCCGACCGCCTCGTTGATGGTGCGGAATCCGAGCTCGGCGAGGAGCTCACGCACCTCCTCGGCGATGAACATGAAGAAGTTCTCCACGAACTCCGGCTTGCCGGTGAAGCGGCTGCGCAGCAGCGGGTTCTGCGTCGCGACACCAACAGGGCAGGTGTCGAGGTGGCAGACGCGCATCATGATGCAGCCGGAGACGACGAGCGGCGCGGTCGCGAAACCGAACTCCTCGCCACCGAGCAGGGTCGCGATCATGACGTCGCGGCCGGTCTTGAGCTGGCCGTCGACCTGCACGACGATGCGGTCGCGGAGTCCGTTGAGCAGGAGCGTCTGCTGGGTCTCGGCGAGGCCGAGCTCCCACGGTGCGCCCGCGTGCTTGACGGAGGTCAGCGGGGTGGCGCCGGTGCCACCGTCGTGACCGGAGATGAGCACCACATCGGCGTGTGCCTTGGACACACCCGCGGCGACGGTGCCGACACCGACCTCGGAGACCAGCTTCACGTGAATGCGGGCCGCCGGGTTGGCGTTCTTCAGGTCGTGGATCAGCTGCGCGAGATCCTCGATCGAGTAGATGTCGTGGTGCGGCGGCGGCGAAATCAGGCCGACGCCGGGCGTCGAACCACGAACCTCGGCGACCCACGGGTACACCTTGTGCGGCGGAAGCTGTCCGCCCTCACCGGGCTTGGCACCCTGCGCCATCTTGATCTGGATGTCGGTGCAGTTGGTCAGGTAGTGCGAGGTGACGCCGAAACGTCCGGACGCGACCTGCTTGATCGCGGACCGGCGCCAGTCACCGTTCTCCTCGACCTCGTAGCGACGCGGGTTCTCGCCGCCCTCACCCGAGTTCGACCGTGCGCCAAGGCGGTTCATCGCGATGGCGAGCGTCTCGTGGGCCTCGGCCGAGATGGAGCCGTAGCTCATCGCACCGGTCGAGAACCGCTTGACGATCTCGCTGGCCGACTCGACCTCGTCGATCGAAATCGGCTCGCGCACACCGGACTTGAACTTGAACAGGCCGCGGAGTGACGCCAGCCGCTCGGACTGGTCGTCGACCATCTTCGTGTACTCCTTGAAGATGGAGTACTGGCCGGTGCGGGTGGCGTGCTGGAGCTTGAACACGGTGTCCGGGTTGAACAGGTGGTACTCGCCCTCACGACGCCACTGGTACTCGCCGCCGACCTCGAGCTCGCGGTGCGCGCGCTCCTCCTTGCGGGGGAGGTAGGCCGCCTCGTGGCGGACCTTCACCTCGGCGGCGATCTCGTCGAGACCGATACCGCCGAGCTGCGAGCGCAGACCGGTGAAGTACTCGTCGATGAGTTCCTGCGACAGGCCGATGACCTGGAACAGCTGCGCGCCGGTGTACGAGGCGAGCGTGGAGATGCCCATCTTGGACATCACCTTGAGCACGCCCTTGCCTGCGGCCTTGATGTAGTTCGCGACACCCTTGTCGTAGGTGATGTCGGTGAGCTGGCCGCTCTCGATCATGTCCTCGATGGACTCGAAGGCCATGTACGGGTTGACCGCAGCGGCGCCGAAGCCGATCAGGGTGGCCATGTGGTGCACCTCGCGGGCGTCACCGGCCTCCACGATCAGACCGACCTTGGTCCGGGAGCGTTCACGCACCAGGTGGTGGTGCACGGCCGACGTCAGCAGCAGCGACGGAATCGGGGCGAACGTCTCGTTGGAGTTGCGGTCGGTGAGCACGATGATGCGGGCACCACCGGCGATAGCCTCCGAGACCTGGAAGCGGATGCTGTCGAGCGCGGCGCGCAGACCGTCTCCGCCTGCCGCGACCCGGTACAGGCCGGGGATGACCACCGAGCGGAAGCCCGGGTACTCGCCGTCGTCGTTGACGTGGACCAGCTTCGCGAGATCGTCGTTGTGCAGGATCGGCGACGGCAGGCTCAGGAGCTTGCAGGAGTCCGGACCCGGGTTGAGCAGGTCGCCCTCGGGGCCGAGGCTGCCGCCGATGCTGGTGACGACCTCTTCGCGGATCGCGTCCAGCGGCGGGTTGGTGACCTGAGCGAACAGCTGTTGGAAGTAGTCGAACAGCAGTCGCGACCGCGAGGACAGCACCGCGATCGGGGTGTCGGTGCCCATCGAGCCGAGCGCCTCACCACCGGTCTTGGCCATCGGGGTGAGGAGGATGCTCAGCTCCTCGGTGGTGTACCCGAACACCTGCTGGCGGATGAGCACACGCTCGTGGTTCATGTGCAGAACCTCGCGCTCGGGCAGATCCTCCACCCGGACCATCCCGGCGTCGAGCCACTCCTGGTACGGCTGCGCCGCCGCCAGCTCGGCCTTGATCTCGTCGTCGGAGACGATGCGGCCCTGCGCGGTGTCCACGAGGAACATGCGGCCCGGCTGCAGGCGGGTCTTGGAGACCACCTTCTCCGGGTCGATGTCGAGGACTCCGACCTCGGACGCCATGACGACGAGGCCGTCCTCGGTGACCCAGATGCGGCTCGGGCGCAGACCGTTGCGGTCCAGCACTGCGCCGACGACGGTGCCGTCGGTGAAGCACACCGACGCGGGTCCGTCCCACGGCTCCATCAGCGCGGAGTGGTACTCGTAGAACGCGCGGCGAGCCGGATCCATCGACTCGTGACGCTCCCACGCCTCGGGGATCATCATCAGCACGGCGTGCGGCAGGCTGCGGCCACCGAGGTGCAGCATCTCGAGCACCTCGTCGAAACGCGCGGTGTCGGATGCGCCCGGGGTGCAGACCGGGAAGATCTTGTCGAGCTTGTCCTCGCCGAACACGTCGGACTCGATGAGTGCCTCGCGGGCCCGCATCCAGTTCTCGTTGCCCGTGACCGTGTTGATCTCGCCGTTGTGGGCGACGCGGCGGAACGGGTGCGCCAGCGGCCACGAGGGGAACGTGTTGGTGGAGAAGCGCGAGTGGACGAGGCCGAGCGACGACTCGACGCGCTCGTCCTGCAGGTCCAGGTAGAAGCTCTTGAGCTGCGGGGTGGTCAGCATGCCCTTGTAGACGAACGTCTGCCCGGACAGGCTGGGGAAGTACACCGATTCGCGGCCCGGGCCGTCCTCGCCGGCGCCACCGTCGCCGAGCTCGTGCTCGACGCGCTTGCGCACGACGTACGCGGCACGCTCGAGCGCCATGTCGGTCAGGCCTGCGCCTGCCAGGAACACCTGGCGGAAGGTCGGCATCGCATCGCGTGCCATCGCACCGAGCGACGACCCGTCGGTGGGAACCTCACGCCATCCGAGGACGGTCATGCCCTCTTCCTTGGCGATCCGCTCGACACCCGCGGCGGCCTCGTCCGCGGCCTCGGCGCCCTGCGGGAGGAAGCCGATACCGGTCGCGTAAGCACCCGCGGCGGGGAGCTCGAAGTCCACGACGGCGCGCAGGAACGCGTCCGGCACCTGCAGCAGGATGCCTGCGCCGTCACCGCTGTTCGGCTCGGCGCCCGCGGCACCGCGGTGCTCGAGGTTCACCAGCGCGGTGATGGCCTTCTCGACGATGTCGCGGCTGCGACGCCCGTGCATGTCGACGACGAACGCGACACCACACGCGTCGTGCTCGTTCGAGGGGTCATAGAGGCCCTGGGGTCCGTGAGACCGGTGGCCTGGAAATTGCTTCATACCTAGCCTTCGTGTGCGTGAAAATGCACAGACGACCAGCAACGCTGATGGCCATCACGTGGCAAACCAAGCGCCGACACAGCGTCGGATCGGCGCGCCCACCCGGCGATCGCTTCAGTCGATTTTTCGGGATGTGATCCCGTCACGACTGGCTGACCGAGTGGCCCCTGGACTCTTGTGTGTCCAGCATGTTCCGAAAACGATAATTCACAGCCCCCACTTCGCGCCAACTAAGGTAATCCTTTTCACTGCCTGAGCTGGGCGAACACGCTGACCGGCCAATCAGATGCGACCCGAATCGGCTCCGAAGAAGGCGGCGAGCAACGTAACAATTCCGGGTCGCGGGTCGAGCGCGCTCGCCTGGCCGGGCAGTGAGGGCGTGGTCACCTCGTGGAGGATCACGCCGTCGAGATAGTCCGTGAGGATTCGTCCATGGGCGCCCGGATCGGGGGATCCGAGCATGGCCAGCATCATTGTCCCCCACTCCAGCAGGTCGGCGCGACCCCGGGAAATGGGCGCGACCAGCGACGGGTCGGTGGCAGCGGCGGTGAACAGGACGAACCGGGCGACGGTCCGCGTGCGATGCGCACCGGTCGCGAGCAGGACGTACCCCGCGAGTCCGTCGGCCAGTTCCGTCAGCGTCGCCGGGAAGCGCCGCGATCCCGTGTCGTCCCAGTCACGGCGATCACGCTCGACGAGATGCGCCAGAACTGCATCGACCAGGGCGTTTCGGGTGCGGAACCAATTCGACGTCGAGCCCTGCGGTAGGCCGGCGGCGGTGTCGACGCCGCGGTGCGTCAGACCCCGCAACCCTCTGGTGCCGAGCAGGTCGAGGGCGGCATCGAGGGCGCGTTCCCGGTTACCTGCCATTCCGGCAACACTACAGCGGTAGTGACGTCCACTACGTCAGTAGTGGGCAGTACTACATCCGTAGTAAATTGAGGTCATGCGCGCAACGATCGTCGGCGGCGGCATCGGTGGCCTCACCGCCGCGGGCCACCTGATCCGGCACGGATGGCAGGTCCGAGTACTCGAGCGAGCTGACACCCTTCCCGCCAGAGGAACCGCACTCGGCATGTGGCCACCCGCATTGCGGGCCCTCGACGCCATCGGGGTCGGCGATCGAATCCGCAGCGTCGGCGTCCCCCAGTCCTCCGGCGCGATCCTGCGGCCCGACGGATCCACCATCGCCCGACTCCGCATCCCCGGCGACGCAATCCTGGTGTCGCGGCCGGCGCTGCTGAACGCGCTGGCCTCGGACGTCCCCGTGGAATTCGACTGCACGGTCGACTCGATCCCGACCGACTGCGACGTCGTCATCGCGGCCGACGGGATCGGCAGTCTCATTCGGGACCAGATGTTCGGGCCTCGATACCGGGCCCGTCCGCTCGGCATGGCCGCCTGGCGCGGCTGGGTACCCGGCGATACGTCGACCACGACCGAGACGTGGGACGCGGGCGCCCTGTTCGGCATCACCCCGCGCGACGGCGGACTGACCAACTTCTTCGCCGCCGTCCGCGTCGAACCCGGCGCCGACGACGACGGAATCACTTTCCTGCGCACCAGGTTCGGAGGATGGCATCCGGCGGTTCGCGAGGTACTCGATCGCATCGACAGTGAGTCGCTGCTGCACCACGACCTCTACCACTCCCCCGCGCTGCCGTCGTACGTGCGCGGCAACGTCGCGCTCATCGGTGACGCCGCGCACGCGATGGCGCCGAATCTGGGACGCGGCGCGTGCGAGGCCATCGTCGACGGCGTCGCCCTCGGACGCGCACTGACGGGGAGCTCCGACGTCGAGGAGGCCCTCCGGCGCTACGACCGGGCGCGGCGGCGGCGGACGCGGTTGCTGGTGCGCGGTTCGGCGGCGATGGCCCGGGTCGCGACGACGGGTCGGGGCCGACGGGTCAGGGATGCGGCGCTGTACGTGCTGAGGTGACTGCCTTCCGACCCGCGCGGACGGCGTCCACGCGCCTCATCGCGCCGCGTACTGCAGGAGCGTGACACCGTTGCCGAACGGCCGGGACGCCACCCGGTCGAGCCGCGGGATCTCGTACCCGTCCGGGAAGAGGCGCCGGCCGCCACCCTGGACCACCGGGTGGACGAACAGCCGGTACTCGTCGACCAGGCCCGCCTCGATCAGGCTGTGGCACAGCCGAATACTGCCCGTGACGCCGATCTCGCCGCCCGGCCCGTCCTTCAATCGTCGGACCTGATCGAGCCAGTCCCCGGCGAGGATCGTCGAGTTCTGCCAGCGCGGGTCCGTCATTGTCGAACTCACGACGTACTTGTGGACGCCGTTCAACTCCGCCGCGATACCGGTGGGGTCGTCGGCCAGTCGAGGCCAGTAGCCACGGAAGTCCTCGAACGTCCGCCGCCCCAGAACGAGCGCGTCGCCACGGTCGGCGTGCAACCGCGTCGACTCCAGCATCTCGTCGTCCTGACCGGCGGGGTCGAACCAGTTTCCCAGCATCTCGATTGCGCCGTCGACAGTGATGTTCTGCGTGATCACCAGGGTTCGCACTGCCCGCTCCTTCACCTCGAGGACATGACTCCCTCAATGGTGACCGGCGGGCGGCCCTCGACTCATCGGTCGATGACGCGGGATGCGGAAGGATCGGCCGAAATGGCCCGTAAATGACTACTGACCGCAGCGAATCGAGTCAGCTGCGGTCAGTGCTGCCGTAACCATAGCGTGACCGGATCGTGACGCCAGGTTTTGTGGTGGGCATCACTCACAAGCAGCTGCACGCGCTCACACCACCCACCCGGGTGCCATTGCCCCCGAAACCGATCGTGGCCGTGCCGTCACCGACCCGGGACCGCGCCGAGACAGGTTTCGACGCCGACACAGCCAGGGCGTGCCTACGGTCGAAGAGCAGCGAACGCGCCACGAGCGGGAAGGACTCCACCATGTCCGACACCTCCAGCCCCGGCGGCGGCCCTCCCGGTCCGGGCTACTACCCCGACCAGTCCGGTGTCATGCGATGGTGGGACGGCACCCAGTGGACCGATCGAACCCAGGGCGCCGCCTCCCCACCTGCGGCTGCAGTCCCGCCGCCGAAGAAGTCGCACACGTTGCGCAACGTCCTGCTCGCCCTGGTCGCCGTGTTCGTACTGATCATCGGTGGTTGCTTTGCCGTTGTCGGCATCACAGCCAACGAGGTGAACGAAGCGATCGAGACGCACCAGGCCGAGGACGCCGCACCCGGCGGTCCCGACAATCCCCTCACGATCGTCGAGGGCGAATCCTTCGACGTGTCGGGATTCCAGTACGCGCCCGGCTGGTCTGTCACGCAGGACTCGCTCGGCTACGCACAGGTCGAAGGACTCAAGGTGACGAACGGCCGCAGCGACACGGACGGTGCAATCGTCGAGATCAAGTTCATGAACGGCAGCGAGGTGATGGCCCTCGTGGACTGCACGACCGAACAGATCCCGGTCGGGCAGACCACCACGCTCAACTGCTTCGGCGGAGACAAGTACCCGGCGTCGTACGACCGGATCACGATCAACGACACCTTCTGACATCCGTGCCCCGCTCAGCGCAGGGTTCCCGCAGTCGGTCCCGCTTCCTAGGCTGGCGTGGACGCGACATCAGGAGGACTGCGATGGTTGAGACGACGGTGCCTGAGCTGCTGGTCGAACTGGCCGAGCTGGAGGACCCGAAGATCCGCGCGGTGAACGAGCGGCACGGCGACGACCACGGCGTGAATCTGACGAAGCTGCGGGCCGTCGCGAAGCGGTTGAAGACCCAGCAGGACCTTGCCGTCGAGTTGTGGGCGACGGACGTCACGTCGGCGCGCCTGCTCGCGCTCCTGATCTGCCGACCGAAGACGTTCGACCGCGACGAACTCGACACCATGCTGCGCGAATCTCGGACACCCAAGGTGCACGACTGGCTCGTCGGGTACGTGGTGAAGAAGAACCCGCACGCCGAGGAACTGCGTCAGACGTGGCTCGGGGACCCCGATCCGGTGGTCGCGAGCGCCGGCTGGGCGCTGACCACCGACCGCGTCGCGAAGAAGCCCGACGGCCTCGACCTCGACGGGTTGCTCGACGTCATCGAAGCCGAGATGAAGGACGCCCCCGCCCGCCTGCAGTGGGCGATGAACCACTGCCTCGCGCAGATCGGTATTTCACACCCGGAGTTCCGCGGGCGCGCCCTCGACATCGGAGAGCGCCTGGAAGTGCTCAAGGACTACCCGACGCCCCCGAACTGCACCTCGCCGTACGCGCCGATCTGGATCACCGAGATGGTGCGCAGGCAGAGCGTCGGCTGACCGCCGACTCGCCCGACCTGCTGCCTGAGCACCGGGTCCGTCCCACCTTCAACCTTGACTGAAAATTCAGTCAGGATTAGGTTTGCGACGAACCCCCGCCCGATCACCAGATCGAATCGAGGGGAGAACAGGACACCGACTCCATGCTCAGACGACAGTTCCTGCAGTCGAGCCTCGCCGCAGCAGGCGGCTTGTTCGCGATCGGCTGCTCGGACGGCGGCTCCTCCTCGGACGTCGCCGACGACGCCGACACCCGCGAGTGGCGGATGCCCGACGAGGGCGAACCGCACGCCCGGACGTGGATGGCGTTCGGTGCGAGCGAGGAGATCTGGGGCGCCGAACTGCTGCCCGAGGTCCAGCGGAACCTGGCGACGATCGCGCAGACCATTGCGCAGTTCGAGCCCGTCACGATGCTGGTGCGCCCCGAGGAGATGGACCTGGCGCGCGGACTCGTCGGCCCGTCCGTCGAACTGGTCGCGGCACCGCTCGACGACCTGTGGATGCGGGACACCGGACCGGTGTTCGTCGAGGGCAACGGGACGAAGGCCGGGGTCGACTTCAATTTCAACGGCTGGGGCGAGAAGCAGGACTTCGACCGGGACGCGGGCGTCGCGGGCATCGTCACCGCGCAGGCCGGAGTCGAGACACTCGGTACCGACCTCGTACTCGAAGGCGGCGGCATCGAGGTCGACGGCGAGGGCACCGCGATCATCACCGAGAGCTGCGTCCTCAACGACAACCGCAACCCCGGCTGGTCGAAGGCGGACGTCGAAGCCGAGCTGATGCCGCTGCTCGGGCTCGACAAGATCATCTGGCTGCCCGGCATCAAGGGCAAGGACATCACCGACGGTCACACCGACTTCTACGCGCGGTTCGCGGGGCCCGGCGTCGTCGTCGCCGGATACGACCCGGACCCCGAATCGTTCGACCACGACGTCACGATCCGGCACCTCGACATCCTCAAGTCGGCGACCGACGCGCAGGGTCGGACGCTCGAGGTCGCGGTGCTCGACGCGCCGGGCACCGTCCGACCCGAGTTCGAGTCCGACGACTTCGCCGCCGGCTACATCAACTTCTACGTCTGCAACGGCGCCGTCATCGCCCCCGAGTTCGGCGACCCCGACACCGACGGCGCCGCCAGGGCGGAGTTGGAGCGACTCTTCCCCGACCGCCGCGTGGTTCAGATCAACATCGACGGCATCGCCGCAGGCGGAGGCGGTATCCACTGCACGACTCAGCAGGAACCCGCGGCCTGAGGGCCACCGACCGACCGTAGGATGTGGCGCCGTGGCCGACCGTCGAAAGCAGATCATGGAAGCAGCGGTCCGCGTGATCGCACAGGACGGCGTGCGTGGGCTTCGCGTGGAGAAACTCGCCGCCGAGGCCGGTGTGTCGACCGCCCTGATCTACTACCACTTCCAAGACCGCGCGGGCATCCTGCGCAGCGCCCTCGACCACGTCAACAGCCGGGCCGAGCGCTACACCGATGGCGCGTTCGACGCCGACAACCCCCGCACGCAACTCGAACGGATGCTGCTCCTCGAAATGCAGGACGCACCCACCATCCGGGAGAACAGCGTCGCGTGGGGGGAACTACGCGCGAGCGCGGTGTTCGCCGAGGACCTGCGTGACACCCTGCGCACCACCACCGCGGCCTGGGGCCACGACGCCGAGACCCTCATCCGGCAGGCCCAGGCCGCGGGGCTGGCCAATCCCGCGATCGACCCCGCCGACGCGGGCGAACGCCTCACCGCACTCGTCGAAGGGCTCAGCGAGCGCTGGCTCAGCGGCTCGACGACCCTCGAACGGGCACGCGAACTGCTCGGCGGCGCAATCGATGTGGAACTCGGCACGGCGGATTCCCGGCAGCAACGCGAGCAGGTCGTCCGCTCGGCGCCCTCGCCGAGCGAGACGTAGGGCGCTCCACTCCCCGTCACGTCGAAATATGTTCAGCCGCTAACGATCCGTTCGGGGTTCGATCCACCTCACCGGCGACGTATCATCCGCCGGGTTGCCGAAACGACGGCAACAATTCCGATGCGGAGGTAGCACGAATGGTCGATCGTCCTGAGCAGCGCAGTGGCCGGCGGGCCGGGAAGTCGACACCTGCGATTCTCGCGGCCGTCGTGCTTGCTGCCGGTCTCGCGGTCGGGAATGTAGGAGTGGCCGGCGCCCAATCGAGTTCGGATTCCTCCTCCTCGTCCTCCTCCTCCGAGGTGGACCTGGAATGGGAGGCCTCGTGGGCGCTGTACCAGGCCGAGAAGAGCGTGGCGGGTGCCCTACTGGTGACCCAGGAGGTCACCTTGCCGATCACCATCGACGCACCCATCGATCGCGTGTTCCCGGCGTACTCGAACTTCGACAACAGCCTCGGACGCCACCCGTTCCTGAAGGGCATCCTCGACCGCCGCAGCTACACCGACGGAGACGCCGACGTCAGGGAGTTCATCGCCCTCGAGGACATCCCGGCCGGCTCGGCATCGATTCCGGGTCGCACCGTCGGGCAGCAACGGACGTACGCCGCCGAACGCTGGTACACCACCGACACCTGGGATGCGCCCGGCATCATCACCCACCAGAAGATCACCTTCACCGAAACTGGCGGCGTGACCACCGTCACAGAGCACCTGACCTTCTCCGCGCCGTCCGTGCTGATCGACTTCACCGTGCAGAACGGCGTCTCGTCGCACATCGAGAACCAGCAGGCCATGAAGCGCGACATCGAGAACGGCACGCTCTAGTCGTCTTCACGAAACCCCTGTGCGCACTCTTCTCGGAGCGTGCACAGGGGTTTCGTTCGTCGAACAGCCGTGCGCACGCCGCAGAAGGTGTGTGGACACCAGGATTTCCAGCGCTGGGCGGCCGAGTCCGCTTGCATCTCCTGTCGGAGGAGATACCAGGGTGGGGATATGGAAGACGACACCTGGCTGTCCATCGGTGATCTCGCGCGACGCACCGGGCTGGCGGTCAAGACGATTCGGTACTACGCAGACAGGGGAATCGTTCCGCCCGCCGGCCGCAGTGCGGCAGGGCACCGTCGCTATCGTGCCGACTCCGCGGCCCGACTCACGTTCGTCCGTACCCTTCGCGACCTGGGCTTGGATCTGGAAACGATCCGGAAGGTCGTGGATCGGGAGGCCACGCTGCCCGACGTCGCCGCACAGCATGCCGACGCACTGGCGGTTCAGATCCGCGTGCTCCGGATACGACGCGCACTCCTGCAGGCGGTCACCGAACGAGGATCCACCCCCGAGGCGATGGCCACGGTACCGGCCCTCGCGACGATGGCGGAGAGAGAACGGCGTGAACTGATCAACACCTTTCTCGACGGGGTGTTCGGAGGGGCGGTAAGCGATGCGGCCGTCCACGGAATCATGCGCACGCTGACTCCCGAGCTGCCGGACGAGCCGGAACCGGAGCAGATCACGGCGTGGCTGGAGCTGGCCGAGCTGATGCAGGACAACGAGTTCCGGAAAGTGATGACGGGCGTGACCGATCATTTCGCCGCCGATCGCGCGCACCACGGGGCCGGCGTGCACCGCGACACCGCCGCCGTGATCTGCGACCTGGTCGGCCCGGCGCTGACCGCGAGCATCGATCCGGTCTCACCGGAGGCCGCTTCCGTGGTCGATGAGGTCGTTGCGACTTTCGCTCGAGTCGTGGACCTGCCTGTCGGCCCCCAGGCGCGGCGAAGGTTGCTCGATTGGGTCGCTCTGGTGGCAGACCCCCGCCGCGAGAGGTACCTCGAACTCCTCGCCGTGGTCAACGGCTGGTCCGCGCCCGAGACGCTGTCGCCCGTGTTCAACTGGCTCGAGCGGGCGGTGGCCGCGCAACAGTGACCAAGTACATCCACCGGGTGCGGTGCGCCGAGCACAGGTCCCGGTGAAACGAGAACGAGGTCACGACTCATTCGAGTTCGTGACCTCGTTCTGTGCAGTTCGTGGAACTGCTCATTGTGGGCGAAGGGGGACTTGAACCCCCACGTCCCGAAGGACACTGGCACCTGAAGCCAGCGCGTCTGCCATTCCGCCACTCGCCCGAGCGACGCTGGAAACACTAGCATGCACCCCGCGCAAAACACGATTCGCCTTACTGACCTGCGGTGATCGTCACATGCCCGCAGAGTGTCGCGCGCCCCGGATACCATGACGGGGCGGTGTGAAAACACCGCGACACGCGATGGATCGAGAGGAGGTCGGTGTGGGCATCGTCCAACGCTTCGAGCGCAAGCTCCAAGGTGTCGTCGGAGACGGGCTCGCCCGGGTCTTCGGCGGAGGCGTCGTTCCCCAGGAGGTCGAGTCCGCCTTGCAGCAGCAGGCCCTCGAGGGACTGCAGCAGCTGGAGGGCGGGCACATGCTCGCCCCGAACTCGTACGTCATCACGATCAACGAGTCGGATCACGACGAGTTGTCCTCGGACAAGGACTTGACAGTCAAGGCGTTCTCCCGACACCTTGAGGACTTCATCCGCGATCAGGGATGGCAAACATACGGGCCGATCTCCGTTCGGTTCGAGCCGTCGTCCACACTGCACACAGGCCAGTTCCGGGCCCGCGGGGCGGTGGATCCGGATGTGGGCTCAACGCCGAACCCGCGCCAGGGTCAGCGAGTACCGTTACCGCCCGCGAACGCACGACCCTCCGCACCCATGAACCCAGGAGCCGGCCAGATGACTCAGAACCCAGGTTTCGATCCCTCGCGTGAGCCCGCGGACGAGGGTCGGTTCTCGCAGGACCGTCCCCCGGTCGGCGCCCAGAACGGCAAGTCGTACCCGTCGTATTCGGCGGCAGGCGGCGGCTACGACCAGCCCCGCAACGGCTACGCCCAGAACGGTGGCCGCGCGAACGGCGCCGAGTACGCCAGCCCGTACCCGCCTGCGTCCGACTACCAGCAGGCCGACTACGCCAACCCGTACCCGCCGAACCCCGACTACCCGGCCAACACGGCCAACCCGTACGGCGGCGGCCAGGACTACTCGCGCGGCGACTACCAGCAGGCCGACTACGCCAACCCGTACCCGCCGAACCCCGACTACCCGGCCAACCCGTACGGCGGCGGCCAGGACTACTCACGCGCCGATTACCAGCAGTCCGACTACCAGCAGGCCGACTATGGGCAGGCCGACTACGGCAACCAGTACCCGGCGAACGCGGACTACGGCTACGACCAGCAGCAGGCGTACGGACAGCAGCAGCAGCAGCCCTACGGGCAGAGCTACGGCAACGAGTACCCCAGCTTCGACGCGAACCGCACCTTCACCGCGACCCTGCAGCTCGAGGACGGCAGCGGCCGTAACTTCCAGCTCCGCGAGGGACGCAACGTGATCGGCCGCGGCCAGGAAGCCCAGTTCCGGCTCCCCGACACCGGCGTTTCCCGTCGGCACATCGAGATCCGTTGGGACGGCCAGGTCGCCATGCTCTCCGACCTCGGATCGACCAACGGCACCACCGTCAACGGCGCCCCCGTGCAGGACTGGCAGCTCGCCGACGGTGACGTGATCCGTGCCGGCCACTCCGAAATCCTGGTGCGCATCGTCTAGCCGCGACCCGTCGTCTGCGATCAGCTGAGCAAGTGCGGGCCGCAAGGTCGCACTGCAGCGGTCGAAGCCCCAGCACATTCCGTATTGTGGTTTGTGCGATCGACCCAACCGTATCGCCGTACGTCGCCGTCGGCACAGTGCCGCGCGCCAGGAGGAGGTGGACCGCAGTGCAGGGACTCATCCTGCAATTGACCAGGGCCGGCTTCCTGCTGCTCCTGTGGTTGTTCGTGTGGGCGGTGCTGCGCACCCTCCGCAACGACGTGTACGCCGCTGCAGGAGTGCGGGTGCCGCCGCGCTACAGCCGCACCTCGTCGGTGCTGCCGTCGTTCGGAAAGCCGAAGGTCGCGAAGAACCTCATCGTGACGCAGGGTGCCCTCGCGGGAACCCGCATCACGCTCGGTGCCCAGCCCGTCCTCATCGGCAGGGCCGACGACTCGACGCTGGTCCTCACCGACGACTACGCGTCCACCCGGCACGCGCGCATCTCGCCCCGCGGAACCGACTGGTACGTCGAGGATCTCGGGTCGACGAACGGCACCTACCTGGATCGGGCGCGAGTCACCACCGCCGTCCGGGTTCCGCTCGGCACCCCTGTTCGGGTCGGCAAGACCGTGATCGAGCTCCGCCCGTGACCCTCGTCCTGCGCTACGCAGCGCGTAGCGACCGCGGCCTCGTGCGGTCCAACAACGAGGACTCCGTCTACGCCGGTGCGCGTCTGCTGGCCCTAGCCGACGGCATGGGCGGCCACGCAGCCGGTGAAGTGGCGTCGCAGTTGATGATCGCGGCTCTCGCGCATCTCGACGACGACGAGCCCGGCGACGACCTGCTCGGCAAGCTCGCCGCCGCCACGCGTCACGGCAACGCCGCCATCGCCGAACAGGTCGAGGAGGAGCCCGAACTCGACGGCATGGGCACGACTCTGACGGCGATCCTGTTCGCGGGCAGCAAACTCGGACTCGCCCACATCGGCGACTCGCGCGCCTACCTGCTGCGCGACGCCGTCCTCACCCAGATCACCCGCGACGACACCTTCGTGCAGTCCCTCGTCGACGAGGGACGTATCACCGCTGAGCAGGCTCACACGCATCCGCAACGTTCGCTGATCATGAGGGCGTTGACGGGCAACGAGATCGAGCCGACCCTCACCGTCCGTGAGTCACGTGCAGGCGACCGCTACCTGCTGTGCTCCGACGGATTGTCCGACGTCGTGAGCGACGAGACGATCGCCGACGTCCTCAGCAACGGCACCCCGGCCGAATCCGCGGACCGTCTCATCGAGCTGGCGCTGCGCAGCGGCGGACCGGACAACGTGACGGTCGTCGTCGCGGATGTCATCGACCTCGACTACGGCCCCAGTCGCCCCATCGTCGGCGGAGCCGCATCCGACGAGGACGAGGACACCCCGCCGCCCGACACGGCCGCGGGCAGGGCCGCCGCGATGCGTCCCCCGCGGGCAACACCCCGCCGCATCCAGGTTGCCGACGAGCCACAGCCGAAGAAGCGGAAGCGACTGCGCTGGATTCTGGTGGCGCTCGGCCTGATCGCCGTCATCGCCGTCGGGCTCGTGGTCGGTCGCATGGTGGTCCGCAACAACTACTACGTCGGCGCCGACGACGGTCGCGTCGCTGTGATGCGCGGCGTCCCCGGATCGGTCCTCGGCTACTCGCTGCAGGAAGCGAACCTCGTCGGCTGTGTCACCGACGACGGTGACCTGACGCTCGTGCCCTCCGGCAACACCACGTGCACGGTGCTGACCGTCGACGCCCTGCAACCGTCCGCGCGGGAACAGGTTCGGGCCGGGCTGCCGTCCGGGTCCCTCGAGGACGCCAAGAGCCAGATGCAGCGCCTGGCCGACGGCGACCTGCTGCCGGTGTGCACCCCGGTCGAGACGACCACCCCGACGCCCACGCCTGCGCCTGCGCCGCCCGCACCTGCGGTGACGCCGACTCCGGAACCCGCCCCCGCACCCGCTCCGGAACCCGCGCCCGCCCCTGCACCCGCACCCGCTCCCGCACCGACCCCGGAAGCGGCCCCGACCGAAACGACCCCGCCGCAGATCCCGGGGCAGAACTGCAGGACCGGCAGCTGATGTCCGTGTCCTCTGCGCCTTCCGGGGCCTCGTTCCCGAGCCCGCCCGGAGGGTTTGCCCCCGCGCCCGAGCAGTCCACCCGCAGGACCGCCGAACTGCTGCTCATCTGTGCCGCCATCGCCATCACCACCCTGTCGCTGGTGCTGGTCGAGGCGAGCCAGGAACAGACGATCACGTGGGATCTCGCGAAGTACGGAATCGCGTACGCGGCACTGTTCCTCACCGCGCACGCCGCCGTACGCCGCTGGGCCCCCCACGCCGATCCGCTGCTGCTGCCGATCGTCGCGCTGCTCAACGGGCTCGGGCTGGTGCTCATCCACCGCCTCGACCTTGCCGACGCGGCCACCGCGGCCTACTACGGACGCGAAGCCCCCTCCCCCGACGCCACCCAGCAGGTGCTGTGGACGGCGCTCGCGATCGCCGGGTTCATCGCCGTCCTGATGCTGCTGCGCGACTACCGCCTGCTCGCCCGCTACAGCTACACCCTCGGCCTCGCCGGCCTCGTGCTGCTCGCGATCCCGGCGGTGCTGCCGGCCTCGATGTCCGAGGTGAACGGCGCGAAGATCTGGATCAAGCTGCCGTTCTTCAGCATTCAGCCCGGTGAGTTCGCGAAGATCCTGCTGATCATCTTCTTCGCATCCGTCCTGGTGTCGAAACGCGAACTGTTCACCACCGCGGGCAAGCACGTCTTCGGCCTCGACCTGCCGCGCGCCCGCGACCTCGGACCGATCCTCGTCGCCTGGATCGTCTCTATCGGTGTCCTCGTCCTCGAGAAGGACCTCGGCACCTCGCTGCTGCTCTTCGGCACCGTCCTGGTGATGCTGTACGTCGCGACGGAACGCGTGGGGTGGCTCGTCATCGGCGGCGCCCTGCTCGCCCTCGGATTCGTGTTGGCCTACCAGATGTTCGGGCACGTCCGCGTGCGCGTGCAGACGTGGATCGACCCGCTCGGCGACTACAACAACACCGGCTACCAGATCTCCCAGTCCCTGTTCGGGCTCGCCACCGGCGGCGTCGCGGGCACCGGACTCGGCAGTGGTCGCCCCTCCCAGGTTCCGTTCGCGAAGACCGACTTCATCGTCGCGACGATCGGTGAGGAACTCGGCCTGATCGGCCTCGCCGCCGTTCTGATGCTGTTCCTGATCCTCATCATTCGCGGACTGCGAACCGCACTGGCGGTCCGCGACAGCTTCGGCAAGCTGCTCGCCGCGGGCCTGTCGTTCACGATCGCCATCCAGCTGTTCGTCGTCGTCGGCGGCGTCACCAAGCTGATCCCGCTGACGGGTCTGACCACCCCGTTCATGTCCTACGGCGGATCGTCACTGCTCGCCAACTACCTGCTGCTGGCGCTGCTGATGAAGATCTCCGACTCCGCCCGCACCCCTCCCGAGCCGAAGAAGAAGGGACCCGCACCGATCGCGGATGCACCGACGGAAATGTTGAGGCGCACATGAACACTCCCCTGCGCCGCGTCGCGATGGCCGTCATGGTGATGGTCGTCGCGCTCCTCGCCAACGCCACCTACGTCCAGGTCATCAAGGCCGACGACCTGCGCACCGACCCCCGGAACTCACGGGTGCTGCTCGACGAGTACTCCCGCCAGCGCGGACAGATCTCCGCGGGCGGACAGGTGTTGGCGGCGTCCGTCCCCACCGACGACCGGTACAAGTACCTGCGCACGTACCCGCCGAACACTGCCGCACCATCCAGCCCGTTCGCGAACGCGCCCGTCACCGGCTTCTACTCGATGCTCTACGGCAACACCGGCCTCGAGCGCAGTGAGGACGCCGTCCTCAACGGCTCCGACAACCGGCTGTTCTCGCGCCGCTTCTTCGACCTCGTCTCGGGACGAGATCCGCGTGGCGGCAACGTTGTCAGCACCATCGATCCCGTCGTCCAGCAGGTTGCCTACGACCAGCTGACCGCGAAGGGCTACACGGGTGCCGTCGTCGCGATCCAGCCCAGCACCGGTGAGATCCTTGCGATGGCAAGCACACCCAGCTACGACCCGAACCTGCTCGCCAGCCACGACGGCCAGGTCAGCACCGAGGCGTGGGAAACGCTCAACGCCGACCCCGACAAGCCCCTGCTCAACCGGGCCGTCTCCCAGACCTATCCGCCCGGCTCGACCTTCAAGGTGGTCGTGACCGCCGCCGCCCTCGCCAACGGCGCAAATCCGGAGGAACAACTGACCGCGGCCCCGACCATCACGCTGCCCGGAACGACGACGACGCTCGAGAACTACAACGGCACCAACTGCGGCGGTGGCCCGACCGCCTCCCTGCGGGAAGCGTTCGCGCGGTCCTGCAACACCGCGTTCGTCGAACTCGGCATCCGCGCCGGAGCCGACGCACTCAAGGACACCGCCGGCGCGTTCGGCATCGGCCCGGACACGCCCGGCATCCCGATCCCCGTGGCGGACAGCACCGTCGGCACCATCCCCGACAATGCGGCACTCGGCCAGTCCAGCATCGGTCAGCGCGACGTCGCGCTCACGCCGCTGCAGAATGCCGTCGTCGCCGCGACCATCGCGAACGGTGGGGTCCGCATGCAACCCCACCTCGTCGCACAACTGCAGAGCCCCGACCTGTCGAACCTGGCGACCACCGCCCCCGAATCCCTTGGGCAGGCTGTGTCCCCACAAGTTGCGTCCACACTCACCGAGCTGATGATCGGCTCCGAGAACAACACCGGCGGAGGCAACAAGATCCCCGGCGTCCAGATCGCCTCGAAGACCGGTACCGCCGAACACGGCACCGACCCGCGCAACACGCCCCCGCACGCCTGGTACATCGGGTTCGCACCGGCGCAGAACCCGCAGGTCGCGATCGCCGTGATCGTCGAGGACGGCGGCGACCGCGCGCTCGCCGCGACCGGTGGCTCGGTGGCCGCCCCGATCGGTCGGGCCGTGATCGGTGCTGCGCTGCAGCGGGAAGGCGAACGATGAGTCTCCAGAACGGCGCACTCATCGCCGACCGTTATCGACTGATGCGCCTGATCGCCACCGGCGGCATGGGCCAGGTCTGGGAAGCGACCGACAACCGCTTGCATCGCCGCGTCGCCGTGAAGGTCCTCAAGGCGGAGTTCTCCTCCGACCCCGAGTTCCTCGCGCGGTTCCGCACCGAGGCACGCACCACGGCGCAGCTGAACCATCCCGGCATCGCAGGCATCTACGACTACGGCGAGACCCGCGACACGACCGGGCAGGACACCGCCTACCTCGTCATGGAACTCGTCAACGGCGAACCGCTGAACGCGGTGCTCTCCCGTGTCGGACGCCTGTCGCTGCCGCACGCCCTCGACATGCTCGAACAGACCGGCCGCGCACTGCAGGCCGCGCATGCGAGCGGAGTGGTGCACCGCGACGTCAAGCCGGGCAACATCCTCATCACCCCGACGGGCCAGGTGAAGATCACCGACTTCGGCATCGCCAAGGCCGTCGAGGCGTCGCCCGTCACCCGCACCGGGATGGTGATGGGCACCGCCCAGTACATCGCCCCCGAGCAGGCCCTCGGCCAGGACGCGACCCCCGCCAGCGACGTGTACGCGCTCGGCGTCGTCGGCTACGAGGTGCTGGCGGGACACCGCCCGTTCTCCGGGGACGGCGCGCTGACCGTCGCGATGAAGCACGTCCAGGAGATTCCCGCGCCGCTGCCGGCGGACCTGCCGCCGAACGTTCGTGAACTGATCGAGATCACGATGGCGAAGGACCCCGCCGCCCGCTATCACAGCGGCGGCGAGTTCGCGGACGCCGTCACGGTCGTGCGATCCGGTGGCCGGCCGCCGATGCCCGGCAGCGGCGCCCCGACCGTCGCCGTCGCACCTCCCACCGCCGCCACCCAGGTGATCGGCAGGCAGCCCACCACCGCGGCCGCCGCTGCGGTCGCGCCCGAGCCGGGCGGCCTCACCCACAACCAGAAGGTGCTCGCGTGGGTAGCGGGCGGACTGATCGGCCTCGGCCTGCTCGTCGGCGGATGGATGCTGCTGTTCGGCGGCGGAGACGCTCCGTCCTCTCCTGCACCGTTGACGACGAGTCGCCCCGCGGTCACGACACCCGCTCCGACGACGGCACGTCCGACGACGACGACCGAAGAGCCGACGACGACGGAATGGACTCCGGAGCCGACGACCGAGGAGCCGACGACCACCACCACCGAGCCGCCCACCACCACCACGGAGCGGACGACGACCACCACCACCGAACCGCCCACCACCACGACCACCGTCACCACAACGCTGAGCGAGACCACGACCTCGGCCACCCAAGGACAGCCATGACGACACCGCGCAAACTCTCCTCCCGCTACGAGCTGGGCGAGATTCTCGGCTTCGGTGGCATGTCCGAGGTACACCTGGCGCGCGACCTGCGGCTCAGCCGCGACGTCGCGATCAAGGTGCTGCGTGCCGACCTTGCCCGCGACCCCACGTTCTACCTGCGGTTCCGCCGCGAAGCGCAGAACGCGGCCGCACTGAACCACCCGGCGATCGTCGCCGTCTACGACACCGGTGAAGCCGAAACCGACGCCGGACCGCTGCCGTACATCGTCATGGAGTACGTCGACGGCGTCACCCTCCGCGACATCGTGCGCGGCGAGGGCCCGATGGCGCCGCGCCGCACCATGGAGGTCATCGCCGACGTCTGCGCCGCGCTCGACTTCAGCCACCGCAACGGCATCGTGCACCGCGACATCAAGCCCGCGAACATCATGATCAACCGTGCGGGCTCGGTGAAGGTGATGGACTTCGGTATCGCCCGCGCGATCTCCGACAGCTCCAGCCCGATGACGCAGACCGCTGCCGTCATCGGCACCGCCCAGTACCTGTCGCCCGAGCAGGCCCGTGGCGAACAGGTCGACGCCCGCTCCGACGTGTACTCACTCGGCTGCGTGCTGTTCGAACTCCTCACCGGCGAACCGCCGTTCAAGGGCGACTCGCCGGTCGCGGTCGCCTACCAGCACGTCCGCGAGGACCCCGCGCTGCCGTCGTCGGTGAACCCCGACATCCCGCGCGAGCTGGACTCGGTGATCCTCAAGGCGATGAGCAAGAACCCGGCCAACCGGTACCAGAGCGCCGCCGACATGCGCAGCGACCTGGTCCGCGTCCTCGGCGGCCAGCGGCCGTCCGCTCCGATGGTCATGAACGAAGAGGACCGCACCACCATCATCGGCGCGGTCGACAACAGCTCCGGGCGCTACGCCGCCGCAGCCGCAGCGGGCACCGCGGCATCCGAGCCCGCCGCTCCCACACCGCCGTCACAGGGCAACCGGACCCTCAAGATGGTGCTGGCCGGCATCGCCGCGATCGCGATCATCGGCATCATCGGCGCCTTCCTGTGGTCCCTCGGGCCCGGATCAAAGGTTGAGCAGGTCACCGTCCCCGACGTCACCAACCAGTCGGCTCAGGAAGCGCAGTCCGAACTGCAGAACCTCGGGTTCCGCGTCCAGACGCAGCAGAAGCCCAGCAAGGTCGTCGGCGAGGGCAACGTCGTCTCGTCGATCCCCGTCGCTGGGGCGCGCGCCGACGAAGGCACCGTCGTCACGCTCGACATCTCCAGCGGCCCCGAGCAGGTGGACGTGCCGAGACTCGCCGGGCTGACGCAGGCGCAGGCCGCGCAGGCCCTCAGCTCCGTCGGGCTCGCCCTCGACCCCGCGATCGACCGCGCACCGTCCACGACGGACCAGCTCGACAAGGTGACCGCGCAGGAACCCGCGGCCGGCGCCAAGCTCGAACTCGACAGCACCGTCCAGATCACCCTCGGTACCGGACCCGAACAGGTCCGCATCCCGAACGTCGTCGGACAGACCCTCGAAGTCGCACAGCCGAACGTCGAGGGTGCCGGATTCAAGGTCGAGGTCGAGAACATCGACTCCGGTCGACCCCGCGGGCAGGTCGTCGCCACCGATCCGACCGGTGGCGACACCGCCGCACGCGGCAGCACCGTCCGGCTGAAGGTGTCCAACGGCAACATGATCGAGATGCCCGACCTCAGCGGTCAGACCGTCTCGCAGGCACTCACCACGCTGCGGAAGGAAGGGTGGACGGGCTCGTCCAGCCAGCTGGTGCAGCGCCCCGAGCCCACGCTGGAAACCGATCAGGTCGGCAAGATCGTCACGCAGGCGCAGCCCCCGGGATCCGAAGTGTCGAAGACGTCGACCGTCACGGTCGGCATCGGTCAGCTCGGGATTCCGTCGGGCGGCCGCTGACCCTGCTCCATCTTCCTGAATGGCCCATTCATTCGGTCAGACCGAATGAATGGGCCATTCAGGAACAAAGGGAAGAACAGTTCCGCCTGCAATGAGCGGCGGGCGGAGCGTCAGGACGCGGTCAGGGCGTCGCCCAGGGCCCGGGCGACCTCCGACTCGAGCGACGCGACCAGGGCCTCCGAGGGCCGCTCACCGCACACTTCGAGCCAGTTCGCGAGCATCCGGTGGCCGCCCTGCGTGAGCACCGACTCCGGATGGAACTGGACGCCGTGGATCGGCAGGTCGCGATGACGCAACGCCATCACGATTCCGGTGTCGGTGTGCGCGGTCGGGATCAGCTCGTCCGGCATCGTCTCCGGCAGCACCGTGAGGGAGTGGTAGCGGGTCGCAGTGAAAGGACTCGGCAGGCCCGCGAGGACTCCAGTGCCGTCATGGGTGACCTGGCTGGTCTTGCCGTGCAGCAACTCGGGCGCGCGGTCGACGGTCGCACCGAACATGGCGCCGATCGACTGATGTCCGAGGCACACGCCGAGCAGCGGCGTCGACGCGTCCGCACACGCCTTGACCAGGTCCATGCTGGCGCCCGCACGCTGCGGGGTGCCGGGGCCGGGGCTCAGCAGGATGCCGTCGAACTCCGCCGCGACGGCGGCACGGTCGTCGAGACGCGGATCGTCGTTGCGCCACACCGTCGCCGTCGTGCCCAGCTGTCCGAGGTACTGGACCAGGTTGAAGACGAAGCTGTCGTAGTTGTCGACGACGAGGATGCGCATGGCGCCAGGATAAGCGGCACCGCGTCAGCGGGCGAACTTGGTGCGCATCTGACCGTCGAACGCGGGCACCGTCAGCGAATCCGACGTCGACTGCGTGTATCCGAGGCCGTAGCGGACCGCGTACTGCTTGAACAGGCGGACGCCGGGTTCGGCGTCGAGTGCCGCGGTGAGCCGGGCCGGGTCACCGAGTGCCGTCATCACGTACGGCGGACTGTAGGTGCGCCCGTGCAGGAGGAGGGTGTTGCCGATGCAGCGCGGTGCGGACGTACTGACGATGCGCTGATCCTGCATTCCGACCGCGGTCGCACCGCCCGCCCACAGCGCGTTGAGCACGGACTGCACGTCCTGCTGATGCACGACCAGGTCGTCGGGACGGGCACCGGCCGGGTAGTTGCCGTCCGAATCGCGGGACGCGTCCGTCATCGTGACGGTGACGCCGGGTCCGATGACCTCGGATCGCCCCGCTTCCCCCTCGAGGGCGCGCACCTGGTCGAGCACCGCCGCGACGTCGCTGTCGGAGTACCCCGCGGTGTCCTGCAACTCCTCGACCCGCGTGGCGAGACCGTCGTGTTCGGCGGTGACGCCGTCGAGGTCGGACTGCGCAGCCCTGACGAGGTCGGACAGCCTGGTGGTGTCGCCGCGCCGCAACTCGTCCCCCGCGGAGACTTCCCGGGCGGTCGCGAACAGCAGCCCCGCGACGAGGCAGACGATCGGTACGCACACGAGCCAGAACCGCGACCGGCGGACGGGTTCGGTCATGTGTCGCCTCCCGGCACGATCGGGTGTGAGCGGCACCGGGGACGGACCCGACCGGATCGCGCCTGCGTTGGCGTGTTCCCCGCTACCGTAGGCTCGAATGTACCTGGCAGGCGTCGACGACGACGCCGACCGCCGCGCGTACACCGTTCATCCACAGGGCCTGCCGCCCTGATCACATCACCCGAGGACGTCATGCCGAAGTCGAAGGTCCGGAAGAAGACGGACTACAACATCGCCCCTGCGAACCGCACGCCGGTGAAGATCAAGGCCGGGCCGTCGAGCCCGATCTATGTGTCGGTGATGCTCGGCCTGATGCTGATCGGCCTCGCGTGGCTCGTCGTGTACTACCTCGCGGGCGACCAGATCGATTTCATCAACAACCTCGGCGCCTACAACTTCCTCATCGGGTTCGGCTTCATGGTTGCCGGTCTGATCATGACGATGCGGTGGCGCTGACCTCGGGTTTCGTCGACCCTCGCGGGTGTCAATTACACACCTGTCATTAATCCCCATGTGGATAACCTCTGTGGATAACTACGGGAGTATCTGTGCACAACCCGCACACGAGTTGGTCGACACCCACCGCGGCGCTCGCGGCGACCGGCATCGGCGGTGTCGCGATGGCGGTCGCCGCGGTGACGCTGGCCGCTGACCCCGCAGGCCGGTTCCTCATCGGACTGGCCGCGCTCGGGCTCCTCGTCGTCACCGCACTGGGCCTGCGGCAGCGGCCCCGCCTCGCGATCCGCGACGACAACAGCGGGATCGTCCTCCAGCGACTCGGCGGCACGCTCGACGTGCACCGCGGCGACCTGAGCCGGGTGCGCATCGTGCGCTACCCGCGACTCGGCCGTCGCGTCCCGATGTTGGAGATCGACGTGCGGCCTCCGGGATCCGACGACGACAAGCTGATCGTGTTCGGTCGTTGGGATCTCGGCACCGATCCCTCGACGGTGTTCGAGGCGTTGAACTCCCGCGGCCTCGTCCCACCCCCGAGGTGAACGTCAGAGGCCGAACTCGCTGCGCAACTGCGCGGCACGAAGCCCGATGAGGCCGACGGTGACGAGCGCGACAACGGCAAGCCCGATCCAGCCGATCCGAATTGCCTTCTCCCGGTCCTGCCCCGCGCCGAGCCACTGCGGCGCGTAGAGAAGTGCTGCCGCAGCAGCAGCGCCCGCGACCAGCCCGCCCAGGTGTCCGAAGATCGAGATGCCGGGCACCGTGACGCTGATGATCACGTTGATCGCGATCACGCCGACCACGGGGGCCGGACTGCGGCGAAGCTTGAGAAGAATGACGGCCTGAGCTCCCATGATGCCGAAGATCGCACCGGAAGCACCCGCGGTGAAGCCGCCGTTCTCGAAGGCCATCACGGACGCCGACCCGCCGAGCAGCGAGATCAGATAGACACACAGGTATCGCGAACGCCCGAACACCAGCTCGGTGTCGCGCCCGAGGATGTACAGCGCGAACATGTTGACCGCCAGGTGCAGCAACCCGAAGTGCAGGAAGCCGCTGCCCAGGATCCGCATCCAGTCACCGTTCGCGACGTCCAGCGGCGACAGCACCCACCGGCCGAAGAGTTCCGAATCGAAGACCGCCGCACCGGTGAACGGGTTCACGAACCCGCGGCCGTTGTCCATCACCGACTGCGCCTGCAGCGCCGTCACCAGGAAGACGACGACGTTGATCGCCATCAGCACATACGTCACGACCGGTGTCGGGAGCCCGGACCGGACCGGAGCACCCGCAACCGTGCGCACCTGTGCGGTTCGCCTGTTGTCCTCGGCGACGCAGTCCACGCAGTGCTGACCGACCGAGGCCGGACGGAGGCATTCGGGGCAGGCGGGGCGTCCGCAGCGCGTGCAGGACAGCCCGGTGGGGCGGTCCGGGTGCCGCACGCACCGCGGTTGGGGTGGGATGCCCTCGCCGGGCCCACCGCCCCAACCGGGGTTCGTCATCTGGTTCCTCGGTGGATCAGGAGATGGTGATGCTGTTGATCACGACCGGCTCGACCGGTCGGTCGGAGCGGTCGACCGGGGTGGACGAGATGGCGTCGACGACCTTCTTCGACTCCGCGTCGACGACCTCACCGAAGATGGTGTGGCGACGGTTCAGGTGCGGGGTCTTGCCCGTGGTGATGAAGAACTGCGAGCCGTTCGTGCCCGGGCCTGCGTTCGCCATGGCCAGCAGGTAGGCGCGGTCGAACTGCAGCTCGGGGTGGAACTCGTCGGCGAACTTGTAGCCCGGGCCGCCGCGGCCGGTACCGGTCGGGTCGCCGCCCTGGATCATGAAGCCGTCGATGACGCGGTGGAAGATGGCGCCGTCGTAGAACGGGCCGGACTTCTCGCCCTTGGCGTTCTCGGTGCTGTAGTCGGCGGACCCGTCGGCCAGGCCGACGAAGTTGGCGACCGTCTTCGGCGCGTGGTTGCCGAACAGGGCGATCTTGATGTCGCCACGGTTGGTGTGCAGCGTTGCGGTTGCGGTCTGATTCGGTGTGCTCACCCCTCCATGGTGCCATTCACGCGGCGCCACGGCGCCACGCGCACGCACGAAGTGTCCTGGGAACATGTGCGAGAGTGGACAGATGACGTGCGCGACGAAGCAGACCCCGACTCCGGAACCGGTCGACCGCGATACCGAATCCTCCAGCCCCACGGCTCAATCGACAGCACTGCGACTCGCTCGGGCGTCCGCCCTCGGCGTCGCGAAGGGCACCGGCAGCGCGGCGAAGACCGTCGGCGCACTCGGCGCCTACCTCGCCGGCCAGGGGTACGCGCTGGCGAAGTCCGGACTGACGCGGTCGAAGGCGCTGCCCGTGGTCGCCCTCGTCGACGAGGACGTGATCGTGGCCTCCGCCGCGGAGCCGGCACGACGCGGTCGCGCGCTGCGCAGGGTTCTCGTTGTCGGAGCGCTCGGGGCAGCGGTCGCCGCAGGGGTCGCGGTGTGGCGACTGCGCAGGCCCGAACCCGCACCGGTCGCCGCGCAGCCGCCCAGCCTTCGCGACTTCGATGCCCCCGAAGCAGGAGAGCCGACACCGTAGATCGGTTTCACGTGGAACGGGCCCGACGGATGTCGGGCCCGTTCTGTTGTGTCAGGGTCAGCAGTTGCCCGCGGTGGGTACCCCGTTGAAGCGATCCAGCATGAATTGCGTCGCCTCGGGAAGTCCGAGCAGCATCGGCGCGACATGGTTCACCCCGAGGCCCCGGCCCATGGCCGGCGCAGCGTTCTCGGTGAACTGGACGGTTGCCCCGGCTGCACACCAGTCCGTCGCCAGCTGGGCAGCCTGCCCGAACGGCACGATGTCGTCCTGGATCCCGGACTGCACCAGCGCCGGCGCGGACGGCGTGAGGCGTCCGATCCGCTGCCGGTCCAGCAGTTCCCTCGCCACCGGCAATCGGTCCAGCACCACCGACAGCGGTTCACCGCTGCGGGTGAAGCTCGATGTCTGCTGGAATCCGAATGCCGCGGCGGTCTCCGCGACGCACTGGTCGGCGACCCGCGCCAACATGTCCCGGCCGCGGTCGTTGATCTCGACGTCGAGCGACGGGCGCAGCTCCGGGTACGCCTCGACCAGACTGTTGATGGCGTAGCCGATCGCACCCGTCAGCGACGAGCCGTCGATTTCCTCGAGAGTCGCGAACAGATCCGCTGGCGGCGCTCCCGCGTACGTCCCCTTGACGTCCAGTTCCGGCGCGTACTGCGGTGCCAACTCGGCCGCGGCCGCGGCCGCACCACCGCCCTGGGAGTAACCCCAGAATCCGACGGGACCGTCCGGCGCGATGGAGGTCCCCGGCAGCGCCTGCGCCGCGCGCACCGCGTCCAGGACGGCGTGCGCCTCCGATTCGCGGTTGACGTAGGTGTGGACGCCTTCGGTTCCGAGTCCCTCATAGTCCGTGACCACGACCGCGACGCCGCGCAGCAGCAGGTTGTTCACCGCGATCGATTCGTATTCGACCATCGGCGCGAGGTGACTGTCGACGTTCACGACCTGCCCGAACAACTTGGACGGCGCGCACTGGTCGCCCTGACCGTGGGTTCCGATCGCGACGCTGACCAGCGGCCGCTCCCCCGCTCCGGTCCACGGTGCCTGTGGATCGAAGTACGTGCCGGTGACCGCGATCGGTTCACCGTTTGAGTCGGCCGTGCGGTACATGATGCGCGTCGAGTCGGCAGGCAGTCCGCCGGTGGCCGTCGGAACCCTCAGGAGCATCGATGCCGGCTCGCTGCGGATCAGTTGGCCGGCCGCCGCAGGCAGTTCCGACGGCGTCGAGTAGAAGTCGGCCGGTGCCGCGCTCGCCTGGGCGGACCCCGTCACCGCACCCATCGCCAGTACGGCGGCGAGGGCGCACTGCACCCCTTTGCTGTTCACCACGTCGAGAACCCCCGAGAAGTTAGATGTTACCGTCAGTAACATATTGTTTCGGCAGGCTAGCACGGTGTCGGGCGTCACCGGGACTGCCGGATATGACACTGCAAACGAACCCTGCTCCGTCGGCACACAGAGTTGTCCACAATTCCACAGGCACCAACACAAAACACCCCCACCGGAATCGGTGAGGGTGTTCGTCGAGCTCGTATGCACTTCCTTGTGGAGCCTAGGAGATTCGAACTCCTGACATCTGCCTTGCAAAGGCAGCGCTCTACCAACTGAGCTAAGGCCCCGTCCGCGTCAGCGGCTGGTGACCTCGTGCCAGACATCTTCGCTGTCACGCTGCGCTCGCAGCTTGACGATTCCGAAGATCACTGCCACAGCGGTCAAGGCCACAAACAGAATCTTCATCCGCGAATCCTTCGTCGACACGGGGAGTGGGCCTAGGAGGACTTGAACCTCCGACCTCTTCGTTATCAGCGAAGCGCTCTAACCGCCTGAGCTATAGGCCCGTGTCCGGCTCGGGAAACACTCTCTCGAACCGAGGCATGACACTACCTCACCGACCCGCAGCCACCAAAATCGGGCCGGTGAGGCAGCGAAAGACCAGGTCAGGCGCCGCAGAACCGGTCAGTCACGATCAGCCAACGTCACCTCGACACCGCCGACGAGATCGGTGCAGAGGTTGTAGATGAACGCACCCACGGTGGCGAGTGCGGTGAACAGGATGATGTTGATACCGCCGATGAGGGCCGAGTACCCGAACACCTGCCCCGCGGTCACAAGACCGGACTCCGACGTCTCCGACACGATGTCGGTGAACGCATTGTTCAGTCGATCCCACACGCCCATGCCGTCCAGCACGACGTACAGGAACCCGATCGCGAACATCCACACGAAGAACATCGCGACCGACAGCACCAGCGCGACCTTGAGGGTGGACCAGGGGTCGACCTTGCGGATCTGCACCGAGGCACGCAGTGGGTCCCCGACCGGCGTCGATGCCGCGACGACCACCGACGGACGCTTACCCGTTGCCTTCGCAGGCTCCGCCTCAGTCACTGGGACCGGCGTCGGATGCCGGACCTCGGACAGGTCGGGCAGGTCCTTGGCCAGGTCGGTGCGGTCGATGTGCCTGGTCGGCCCGTCGATGACGCCGGCCTTCGCCTGAGCGGCCTGCTTCCGCGCTTGGTCGCCTGCCGGGCGACCCTGGGCCGCACGCGCCGCCGGCGGCGGACTCTGCGGCGCAGCCTGCGGTGCTGCCTTCTGTGGCGCCGACTGCGCAGCAGGCTTCTGAGCGCCTGCCTGCGGTGCAGCCTTCTGCGGTGCACCGTTCTGCGGTGCAGCCTTCTGCGGTGAAGCCGGAGCGGCAGGCTTCTGAACGCCTGCCTGCGGTGCACCGTTCTGCGGCGCGGCCTTCTGCGGTGCACCGTTCTGCGGCGCGGCCTGCGCAGCCGGCTTCTGCGCCCCTGCCGCCGGCACCGGCTTCGTGGCAGGCGAGGGAACCGGCTCGGACGGGCTCTGCGACTTCGGCGCGCCCGACGAGGACGGTGTTCCCTGCTGCGCTGCGGGCTTCGCCTGGGGCGCCGCTGCCGGACGGGGAGCCTGTGCCCCCGCGGGTGACGGCGTTCCGGCGGGCGGCTGCTGCGGTCCGGCCGGTCGGGATGCGGGGGCGGGCGGAGTGCCCGCACCCTGCGGCCCACGCTGCCACGGCGGCGTCTGCGCACCGGTCCGGGTGGGTCCGGCGCTGACGGCACCGGAACGTCCGGACGCCTGCGGCCCCGCGGCTCCCGACTGAGTCGGGGAACCACCCTGTACCGGCGAAGCACCCCGTTCCGCGGAACCACCCTGGGGCGCGGGCCCACCCGCCTGCGATCCCGGCACGCCCGACTTCGGCGCATCGGCAGGTGCCGACTTGGAGTCCCCGCCCACCGCTGCGGTGGCCGACCCGTTCGATCCCGGCTTCTCCCCCGGGTTCTTCACCGGATCGGCGTTCTTCGCAGGGTCGGCCGACTTTCCGTTGGCCGACCCGTTCGCCACGCCACTCGACCCGTTGTTCGGGCCAGTGTTCGGCTCGGTAGAACCCACCGGGATCGGCCGGTCACTACCCGGCTGGTGGGGAGTGCTCACTTACGACTCCTTCGCTGCGTCAGTCGCGGCGGTGTCCGACTCTTCGGGTTCGTCGGCGTTGCGCGCGATCGCGAGCAGGGTGTCGCCTTCCCCGAGATTCATCAACCGCACGCCCTTGGTCTGCCGGCCTGCCTTGCGGACTTGCTTGGCTGCCGTACGGATCACGCCTCCACCGGAGGTGATGGCGTACAACTCGTCGTCGTCGTCGGCGATGAGCGCTCCGACCAGGGTGCCACGCTTGGGGTCGTACTGGATCGTCAGCACTCCCTTGCCGCCGCGACCCTGCACCGGGTAGTCCTCCATCGCGGTCCGCTTGGAGTAACCGCCGGACGTCGCGACCAGCAGGTACGTGCCCTCCCTGACGACATTCAGCGACAGCAGCGCGTCCTCGCCGTTGAAGCGCATGCCCTGGACACCGGACGTTGCGCGCCCCATCGGCCGCAGCGCCTCGTCGGTGGCGGAGAACCGGATGGACTGCCCCTGCTCGGACACGAGCAGCAGGTCGTCGTCCGCGGAGCACAGCACAGCGCCGACCAGTTCGTCCTCGCCACGCAGGTTGATCGCGACGATGCCGCCCGACCGGTTGGAGTCGAAATCGGAGAGCTTCGACTTCTTGACCAGGCCGTTGCGGGTCGCGAGCACCAGGTAGGGCGCGTCCTCGTACGACTGCAGGCGGATGACGCCCTGGATCCGCTCGTCCGGCTGGAACGCCAGCAGGTTCGCGACGTGCTGCCCGCGGGCGGTCCGACCGGTCTCGGGCAGCTCGTAGGCCTTCGCGCGGTAGACGCGTCCCTTGGTCGTGAAGAACAGCAGCCAGTCGTGCGTCGAGGTGACGAAGAAGTGCCGGACCAGGTCGTCCTGCTTCAGCTCGGCACCCTTGACGCCCTTGCCGCCGCGCTTCTGCGAGCGGTACAGGTCGGTCTTCGTCCGCTTGGCGTATCCGGTTTCGGTGATCGTGACGACCACGTCCTCGCGGGCGATCAGGTCCTCGTCGGCGACGTCACCGTCGGCGGCGATGATCCGGGTGCGGCGGTCGTCGCCGTACTTGTCGACGATCTCCTTGAGCTCGTCGCGGACGATGGCGCGCTGACGCTCCGGCTTCGCGAGAATGTCCTGGTAGTCGGCGATCTCGAGCTCGATCTCGGCGAGCTCGTCGACGATCTTCTGCCGTTCGAGGGCGGCGAGGCGACGCAGCTGCATCGCCAGGATCGCGTCGGCCTGGATCTCGTCGACGGTGAGCAGGTTCATCAGGCCCGCACGCGCGACGTCGACGGTCTGCGAGGCGCGGATCAGCGCGATGACCTCGTCGAGGGCGTCGAGGGCCTTGACGAGGCCGCGCAGGATGTGGGCGCGTTCCTCGGCCTTGCGCAGCAGGTAGCGGGTCCGCCGGACGATGACCTCGAGCTGATGGGTCACGTAGAGGCGGATCATCTGGTCGATGCGCAGGGTGCGCGGCACACCGTCGACGATGGACAGCATGTTGCAGCCGAACGTCGTCTGCAGCTGCGTGTGCTTGTAGAGGTTGTTCAGCACGACCTTCGCCACGGCGTCGCGGCGGACCGTGACGACGATGCGCAAGCCTGCGCGATCCGAGGACTCGTCGTGGATGTCGGAGATCCCGGCGATCTTCGCGTCCTTGACCTGCTCGGCGATCGCGTTGACGAAGTTGTCGGTGTTGACCTGGTAGGGCAGCTCCGTGATGACGATCGTGGTCTGCCCCTTGGCGTTCTCCTCGATCTCCACGACGCCACGCATCCGCACCGAGCCGCGGCCGGTCCGGTAGGCGTCCTGGATGCCCTGGCCGCCGACGATCAGGCCCGCGGTCGGGAAGTCGGGGCCCTTGACGCGCTCCATGACGGCTTCGAGGGTGGCCTCGTCGTCGGCCTCGTGGTTCTCGAGCACCCAGTAGATGGCCTCCGCAACC
Source organism: Rhodococcus sp. RD6.2 (assembly GCF_001040705.1). GTDB lineage: Bacteria > Actinomycetota > Actinomycetes > Mycobacteriales > Mycobacteriaceae > Rhodococcus_G. Next base: position 148,828 of record NZ_CVQP01000010.1, on the reverse strand, counting down.
TCACCGAGGTTGTGCGGCGGGATGTTGGTGGCCATACCGACGGCGATGCCGTTCGAGCCGTTGATCAGCAGGGCCGGAATGCGGCTCGGCAGAACCGTCGGCTCCTGCGTCTTGCCGTCGTAGTTGGGCGCGAAGTCGACCGTGTCGTGGTCGATCTCCCGCAGCATCTCCATCGCCAGCGGCGTCAGGCGGCACTCGGTGTATCGCATGGCGGCGGCGCCGTCGTTGCCTCGGGAACCGAAGTTGCCCTGGCCGTCGACCAGCGGGTACCGCAGCGACCACGGCTGCGCCATACGCACGAGGGTGTCGTAGATCGACGAGTCGCCGTGCGGGTGGTAGTTGCCCATGGTGTCGGCGACCGGTCGCGCGGACTTCACGTAGCCGCGGTCCGGGCGGTAGCCGTTGTCGTACATCGCGTAGAGCACGCGCCGGTGAACGGGCTTGAGACCGTCACGCACGTCCGGCAGGGCGCGGCCGACGATCACGCTCATCGCGTAGTCGATGTAGCTGGACTGCATCTCCTGCTGAATGTCCACAGGCTCTACGCGGTCGTGCCCCGGTTCGTCCGGCGGCAACGTGGTGTCAGTCATCGGCTCCTCTTCTTCTCAGCATCGGTGTGCCGGGTGCGACGGCCGCGGACAGAGCCCACGGACCCGGGGCGACGGTGACTTCGGAAGGCCGAGCTCCCGACGTCCCGCGTCGCACAACCACACAAGTCTATAGGTGCTGGTCAGCTAGAAGCGGCAGCCTCGGCGGCGTGGAACCGATCGAAGGGTGCCACGCGTCATCTTCGCTCGACTTCCCGCTGCGTCCAAGCGCGTGCCTGCGCCTCGAGTTCCGCGGTCACGCGGTCCGGGGCCATGAGCAGAGCCGTGATCGGCACCACGAGGATCAGCATGCTCAGCACAAAGGCGGCGAACAGGATGACGAAGATCTCGGCTCCCGGTGGGATCGGCGCAGAGTCGTCGATCCGGACGCGCAGCGACGCCATCATCGCCGCGTGCATCAGCACGGGGGCCAACGCAACCCCGATCGAACCACCGACGAGGGTGACGCGCCTGACGTCGGCCTGGGACAACCACACCACGCCGAGCGAGCCGAGTACCGCGATCACCGCCGCGACCGCGATCAGCGCGCCGTCCATGTACGTGCGGCCCTGGACCTCGATCGACCGCATCGCGACGTAGAAGCCCACCGTCAGGCCGAGTCCCATGACGACCGCGGCCACCATGTTCGTGACGATTCTGGTGTCGCTGCTGGCCTGCCCGTCGGCGGAGGTCCGCCGCCTGCTCAGGAGCAGACCCGCGAAACTGGCCGCGTCACAGATCAGCAGCGATGTCACCGCACCGATCCGGTCGAAGCGGATCACGCTGCCGTCGACGGAGAAACCGGCCAGCGCGATGATGGTCGGGAGCCAGAACGCGACCCCGCCGATTGCCAACGCAGCCAACACCATCCACACCCGGGGCCGGGTGGCGGAATAGGCGGCGCGGCGGGCACAGGCAATCCCGACATAGGTTCCCGTCGCGGCGATGGCGACGGCGAGGAAGATCACCCAGATCCCCATCGACAGGTTGTGCACTTGGTCCGACATGTGCGGATCGTCGCCTTTCGGTGATGGGGACTCGGGCCTGGACCGCTAGGTCAGGCGACCGTCTGACCGAGGCGGCGCAGCGCGTACTCGGTGACCGCGACGAGCGCGCTCTTCGCCGACTCGCGCTGCCGGGCGTCGATCGACAGGATCGGCACATCGGCGGGGATCGCCAACGCCTGCCGGATGTCCTCGGGGTGGTAGCGCGGAGCGTCGTCGAACTCGTTGATCGCCACCAGGAACGGCAGGTTCCTGGCCTCGAAGAAGTCGACGGCGGCGAAGGACTCGTCGAGCCTGCGCGTGTCGATCAGGACGATCGCGCCGATGGCTCCCCGGATCAGGTCGTCCCACATGAACCAGAATCGGTTCTGGCCGGGCGTCCCGAACAGGTACAGCACCAGGTCGTCGGCGAGGCTGATCCTGCCGAAGTCCATGGCCACCGTCGTCGTCGCCTTCTGCGGCGTGGCGCTGATGTTGTCGACGCCGGCGGAGGCGTTGGTGACCAGCGCCTCCGTCCGCAACGGAACGATTTCGGAGACAGTCCCGACGAGGGTCGTCTTGCCGACTCCGAATCCGCCGGCCACGACGATTTTCGTTGAAGTCACCTGGCTGTTGCGCCGGGTGTCAGATCTTGCGAAGTCCACCGAGGACCCTTTCGATCAGGTCGCGACGTTCCTTGTCGCTCGAGTCGTCCTGAAGTGTTGCCATGATCCGGACGTGCCCGGCCTCGACGAGGTCACCCACCAGTACGCGGGCGACTCCGATCGGAACGCCGACCCTGGCGGCGATCTCTGCAACAGAGGGTGATTGCGAACACAGTGCCACAATCGCCGAATCGACATCACCGAGTTCGAAAGCCCTGTTGTCCGGGTCGGGCAACGTCTGGATCAACGCCTCGATGGCCAGCTCGACCTTGGGCTTGGTTCGTCCCGAGGTCAGCGAATACGGCCGGACCAGACTCGGTCCGGCCACGCCGGGGGCGTCGTAGAACTCGTCCATCGTGTCTCCGTCAGGTACCGATCGACGTGCGCGGGACGGCCTGGACCGAAGCGCCGACCCGGTCGACCAGGAGGGCCATCTCGTATCCGATCTGCCCGATGTCGCAGTTGGTCGACGTCAGCGCGGCGAGGTGCGAACCGTCGCCGACGCTCATCAGCAGCAGGTAGCCGTGCTGCATCTCGACGACCGACTGCAGGACGCCGCCACCGTCGAACAGGTTCGACACGCCTGCAGACAGGCTCGCGAGACCGGAGGTGACGGCAGCGAGCTGCTCGGCACGATCGGTCGGCAGGTGTGCGCTACCCGCCATGAGCAGGCCGTCCGCGGAGACGAGGACGGCGTGCGACACGCCCGGGGTGTCCCGGGCGAAGTTCGAGACGAGCCAGTCCAGCGGATGGCCCTCGGACACATGATCGCTGCTCATCGATCTCCTTCATTGCTGTTGCCTTCGGTACGGCCCGCGGCACGGCCCGCCCGAATACCCATCTGATGTCGGCTGAGATTGTCGCGAACCGACTCCGGGTCACGCAGTCGCGCACGCGGTTCGGCGTTGTCGACACTGCCCGGAACGAGCCGTCGTCCCGGCATCCGCTGCGGGAGACCCGACTGCGTGTGCCGTTCGACCGGGGCAACGGAAGCCTGTTCCGCGGCCTGCCAGCCGGCGTCCGCGGCGGTGTTCCAGTCGCTGCTCGACCCGCCCGGTTGAGTCGGGTCGGTCAGCCAGTCCGAGACCATGCCGGAGAAGATCGGCGTCCCCGTCGCGGTGACGTCCTGCGTCGGAGGGGCGGACGGCCGGTTCTGGAAGAACGACGCGGTCTTGACCGGGTTGCTGCGGTAGCGGTGCCTGGTTCCCTGCGACTCGTTCGGGTCGTCCGGGTTCAGCGGATCGGGGCGCGCGCCGATCGGTTCCTGCGGCGGCGCCTTCTCCACCGCGACCTGCGGAGCCGAGGCGGGCCGCGGGGCGCCGCTGGCACCGGGCGTGCGCTGAGGAAGACCCGACGCGGCGCCGGGAACTCGTTGCGGCAGGCCGCTCAGTGTGAAGCTCTGCCCGTTCGTCTCCGGTTCGCCCGACCGGGATTCTGCTGTCGCCGGAGGCTGCACGGACGAGGACGACTCGGACGGAATCGAGGGCGCCACGAGCGCCGAAACCGGTGGTGCAACGGGTGCAGCCGGAGTCGGGTCGACGGGCGTCGCGGACGGCACAGGATCGGACGGCACACGCTCCGACGTACCTGGTTCTGCCTGCGAACCAGCCTGTTCGGGGGGCGTCGGGACCGGGGTGGGCGGCCGCAGGCGCTTCATCACGGACGTCGTCGGTTCGGCGACGAGCTGCGGCATCTCCCCGGACTGGACGACGGTTACCTGGGGCAGTCCCCCGGTGTCCAACCTGACCTGCGGCCCGGTGGCTTCCATCTCGACCGGCGACATCAGGAGGTTTGCCGGGACGTGCACGCTTGCGGTGATACCCAGCGGTCGGCCCTCGACCAACGACGACCGCAGCCGAACCGTCAATCCGTGGCGCGCGGAAAGGCGACTCGCCACGAACAGGCCCATGTGGCGTGCGGTTTCGGGGCCGACCTGGCCGCCGGATGCGAGTCGTTCGTTGATGACCGCCAGGTCGGCGGCGGGGATACCGATGCCCTGATCGGTGACCTCGAGGAGGACGCCGCCGTCGACCGCCCGTGCGAACGTGATCCGCACCCGGGTGTCCGGCGGGGACGCACGCAACGAGTTGTCGAGCAGTTCGGCCAGCAGGTGCACGATGTCTGTCGCGACTCCGCCGGAGAGGGCGCCGCTCGGCGTGCTTCCGACCTGGACCCGCTGGTACTCCTCGACCTCGGACATCGCGGCGCGGACCACGTCGCCGAGCTGCACCGGCGCCGACTGGGTCCGGCGCGTCTGGGTTCCCGAGAGAATGAGCAGGTTGTCGCCGTTGCGGCGCATACGTGCGGCGAGGTGATCGAGACGGAACAGGCTCTCGAGTCGCTTGGGGTCCTTCTCCTCGAACTCGAGGCTCTCGATGAGTCCGAGCTGCTGGTCGACGAGCGACTTGGAGCGCCGGGCCAGGGTCTCGAACATGTCCCCGATCTGCATGCGCAGTCCGGCCTGTTCGCCTGCCAGCTTGAGTGCCTGGCCGTGGATGTCGTCCACGGCGCGAGCGAGCTGGCCGATCTCTTCCGTCGTGTCGACCGGCAGTGGATCGAAGTTCTTCACGGCGTCGGCGTCGCCCGCCATGACCCGGTCGATGGCGTCGGGCAGGTCCTTCCTCGCGACCTGGAGTGCACCGAATCGCAGGCGCCGGATGGGTCCGACCAGCGACCGGGAGACGAGGAGGGCGAGGACGAGGGCGGCGAGCAGCGTCACGAGGACGATCGTCGCGTCACGCAGCGCGGCCGAACGCGTCTCCTCGGCCCTGTCGATGACGGTGGACGAGATGGCACTGGACGCCTCGTCGATGAGCGATCCGTAGATGTCGACGCTGTCGACGAGCGAGGCACGGAGTTCGAGCAGGGGCAGCGGGCCGCCGATCGCGGCGTCGATCATCCGGAGTCGGGAATGGACACCGTCCCGCAGCGCGTTCGTCTTGGCTTCGGCGTCCGGGTAGGACGTCGCGAGCGAATCGATCATCGCGAGCTCGGCGCCGGTAGCGGAGATCAGGTCGGTGAGCGGGGCCTTCGGGTCCTTGAGCAGCGCGATGGCGCCCGTGACCTGGTCGGCGAGTCGCCGCTGAGCGGACCACGCATCGACGAGGCGGGTGTGGGCGGCGACGACCTCGGGATCGTCGATCGGCGCGACGATCTCGTCGACGATCTTGGCCAGGTCGACACGAATCGCGGACGTGCGAGCGGGCAGGTCGGGGATGGGCGCACCGGCGCGCATCGCCGTCTGGATCTCTGCGATCTCTTGAACTGCTGCGTTGAGCTGTTCGGCCACCTCGGGGGACAGCTCGGGATTGGCGGCGGCGCCCCTGACCGTCTCGATCGACTGGTCGACGGCGTCGAGGTCCTCGGGCAGCATCGTGTTCACCGAGTAGCCTGCCGAGGCGAGACCGAAACGCGTTCCCAGGGTGACGATGTCGGGGACGTCCACGACCTGGTCGGCGGCGGAGCTGAAGTGCATGGCACGACTGAGCTCGTCCTGGACTCGCAGCCCACCGAGCACCATGGCGACTGTCAGTGGGATCGCGAGAACCGCGGAGACCTTCCACCGCAGTCCCCAGCCCTCGAGGTTCCACAGCCTGCGGACAGGCGTCGATTCTGTGTTCATCTCTCCAACGCTCACTTTCCACCCAGGTCCGGTGCTGGTCGCCGACCTGCACCGTCCTCCCCCATATCGAGTGTTCGTACGGGCGCCGAAAAACAGACTGCTGGGCGATATCGGAGTGTAAAGCCTGTTCGCTCACGACAGTACGTGGAATGTACCCAATTGGTTACCGTGTCGTTATCAAACTTGAATCCGAGATGCGACCACCGCGATCGTGTTGTGCACCACACGTCACAATTGTCACTTTCCGTCCCGAATCGCGACAGCGGAGACGGCCGGAGCCGCACCTTCGAGTGATTCATATCACACTCGGGTGCGGCTCCGGATCCGTCCGTCACACGTCCAGGAAACGGACATCCTTCGCATTGCGCGTGATGAAGCTGCGACGCGCCTCCACGTCCTCACCCATGAGGACGCTGAACAGCTCGTCCGCCGCCGCCGCGTCGTCCAGGGTCACCTGGCGAAGGACACGCACGGAAGGATCCATCGTGGTCTCCCACAGCTCCTTCGCGTTCATCTCGCCGAGACCCTTGTAGCGCTGGATGCCGTCGTCCTTGTTGATCTTCTTTCCTGCCGCGAGGCCGGCTTCGAGCAATCCGTCCCGCTCACGGTCCGAGTACGCGAACTCCGGATCGCTGCGCTGCCACTTCAGCTTGTACAGCGGCGGCATGGCCAGGTACACGTGGCCGTGCTCGACGAGAGGCCGCATGAAACGGAACAGCAGCGTCATCAGCAGTGTCGAGATGTGCTGGCCGTCGACGTCGGCGTCGGCCATGAGCACGATCTTGTGGTACCGCAGCTTCGCGATGTCGAACTCGTCGTGGATGCCGGTGCCGAACGCGGTGATGATCGACTGGACCTCGGTGTTCTTGAGGACGCGGTCGATGCGTGCCTTCTCGACGTTGATGATCTTGCCGCGCAGCGGCAGGATCGCCTGGTACATCGAGTCGCGGCCGGACTTCGCGGAACCGCCTGCGGAGTCGCCCTCCACGATGTAGATCTCGCACTTGCTCGGATCGTTGGAACGGCAGTCGGCGAGCTTGCCGGGCAGGCCTCCGATGTCGGTCGCGCTCTTGCGTCGGACCAGTTCACGGGCCTTGCGCGCCGCGAGCCGGGCCTGCGCCGAGGACACGGCCTTATTGACGATGGTCTTCGCGTCGGCCGGGTTCGACTCGAACCAGTGCGCGAGATGCTCGTTGCACGCCTTCTGCACGAACGACTTGACCTCGGTGTTACCGAGCTTCGTCTTCGTCTGGCCCTCGAACTGCGGTTCTCCGACCTTCACCGAGATGATCGCGGCGAGACCCTCACGAATATCGTCACCGCTGAGCTTCGGGTCCTTGTCCTTGAGCAGCTTCTTGTCCAGCGCGTACTTGTTGACCGTCGCGGTCAGCGCGGCACGGAAGCCCTCTTCGTGGGTGCCGCCCTCATGGGTGTTGATCGTGTTGGCGAAGGTGTGCACGGACTCCGAGTACCCGGAGTTCCACTGCATCGCGACCTCGAGCTCGTGGCCCGTGCCCTTCGCGGTGAACCCGACGACCGAGTTGTGGATGGCCTGCTTCGTGCGGTTGATGTGCCGCACGTAGTCCTCCAGGCCACCCGGGTAGTGGTAGGTGCGCGTGCGGACGGTCTCCTGCTCGGGCGCCTTCGTGGCCTCGGAGTCGTACTCCTCGTCTGCGGCCACCTCCTCGTCGCTGATCCGCTGGTCGGTCAGTGTGATGGTCAGCCCCTTGTTGAGGAAGGCCATCTCCTGCAGGCGCCGCGCCACCGTTTCCGCGTTGTACGTGGTGGTCTCGAAGATGTCCGGGTCCGCCCAGAATCGGACCGTCGTCCCGGTGCGGGTCGTCGCGTCGCCCTTGACCAGCTCACCCGGCTTCGCATTGGTGTAGGTCTGGTACCAGTGGTGGCCGTCGTTGTCGATCTCGACCTCGACCTTCGTCGACAACGCGTTCACGACGGAGATGCCGACGCCGTGCAGACCGCCCGAAACCGCGTACGCGTCCGAGTCGAACTTGCCGCCTGCGTGGAGCTGCGTCATGACGACCTCGACGGTGGGGACACCGGAGGCGTGCATGCCGGTCGGGATGCCACGGCCGTCGTCGATGACCTCGATACCGCCGTCGGCGAGCAGTGTCACGTCGACGCGCGTCGCGTGCCCCGCCATCGCCTCGTCGACCGAGTTGTCGACGACCTCCCAGATGAGGTGGTGCAGACCGCGTTCACCGGTGGAGCCGATGTACATGCCGGGACGTTTCCGGACCGCCTCGAGACCTTCGAGGACGGTGATCGAGGAGGCACCGTAGTCCTTGTTGCCGGTGCTCTTGTCTGACTTCTGGGCAGCCACGGGAGGTGTGCTCTCCTTCTCGTTCACACGACGGTCCATCGCACGACGGTCGCGCCGGCGTGATGCGCGCACCGGCATGGCGATCGCGGTCGGCGAAACGCGACCGCGAGGTACCGAGTCATTCTACTGGTAGGCCCGGACGCAAGGGCATCTACGACACCCCTGAGCAGCCCGTAGGCGCAGTTTCAGCGACCACGGCGTGTCCCGCGACCCGTCGGGAACCTCACACGGCGGCAGCGGGCCCGTCGGCGGCCGAGCGCGAGATGACGTCGACCACGAAGTCCGCGGTGTGCCGCGCGACGTCGGGTGCGTGCGAGAGCGGCGACCAGTGCCCGGACGGGACCTCGGTGCGCCGCAGGTCAGCGGCCCAGTGCGCGGTTTCCTCGAAACCGAACGGCAACACGGCCTTGTCCCTGGTGTTCACGAGCAGCTGGACCGGAACGTCGGTTCGGCGCAGCCGTGGCCGCCCCAGCCGGTCGAGCGTGTTGGCGCGATACCGCTTGATCCCGTTCGCGGCGTCGCGGGCGATCGTCGCGGACGGCAGCGCCAACGCCGGATCCATCCGATCGAACAATGCGAGGAACCGCGGCCAGCGCGGTGCGATCACCTTCCCCGTGACGAACTCGGGCACCACCGGCACATGGAACAGCACCGCGTAGAACGAGGCGGCGAACTGCGCGAGCACCTTCCCGACCCCGGACGGAGTCGGGTTGCGCAGGGTGCGGCGCATCCAGTGCCCCAGGTGGTCGAAGCACCAGCCCGAGGTCGACGTGAACGACGCGATGCGGCCGACCGCACCCGGCGAGCAGACCGCCTCCCACGCCTCGAGCGACCCCCAGTCGTGCGCGAGCACGTGGACGGCTTCGTCGGGGCTCACCGCGTCGACGACGGCGAGTAGATCCGTCGCGAGCAGCTCGAGTCGGTAGTCCGACACCGACGTCGGCACCGAGGACCGTCCGGCCCCGCGGGTGTCGTAGCTGATCACCCGGAACCGGTCCGCGAGCAGCGGGACCACGTGATCCCACAGCCGGTGGGTGTCCGGCCAGCCGTGCACGAGCACGACGGTCGGACCGTCCGGGTTGCCCTGTTCGAAAACGGCGAGGTCGACCGCTCCGTTACGAACCGCGGTCGCGCGGGCAGGGCCGCGAGAGCTGTTGGTGTTCATTGTCATTCGTCATCTCCTCAGAGACGGTCAGAGGTCGAGAACCAGGCGGTCGCCGATGCTGCGGGACACGCAGATCAGCATGTCGTCACGCCGCTCGTCGGGGGACAGTCGCGTGTCGCGGTGGTCGGGAGTGCCATCGACGACACCCACCTTGCAGGTGCCGCAGAACCCCTGCATGCAGGAATAGCCGATCCCCGGCCGACGGCGTCGCACGACCTCGAGGATCGTCTCGTCCGCGCCCACGGCGAACACCTCGCCACTGCGGGCCAGCTCCACCTCGAACGGCTCACCGTCGAGAACCGGTGGAGCACCGAATCTTTCGAGATGCAGGGCGGCGGCACCGGTGGCGGCGACGTGCGTTCGGACGGACTCGAGCATCGGGGCGGGGCCACAGCAGTACACGGCGCCTCCCGGGACTGCGCGGCCGAGCAGGTCGGCGGGGGTCGGGAGTCCGTCCTCCTCGTCGGTTCGGACGACCACCCGGTCGCGGTCCCATTCCTCGATCTCGTCGAGGAACGGCATCGTCGTCCTGGAACGCCCGGAATAGACCAATTGCCAGTCCATTCCGAGTTCCCGGGCGCGGCGCACCATCGCGATGACGGGAGTGATTCCGATTCCCCCCGCGATGAACAGCGCGCTGCCTGCGCCGACGAACGGAAACCCGTTGCGCGGACCGAGAACCGTGACCTGGGTTCCCGGTTCGAGCTGGTGCATCTCGAGCGATCCACCACCGCCGTCCGGGATCGCCCGCACCGCAACGGTGTAGTGCGACGCGTCGCCCGGATCCCCGCACAGGGAGTACTGCCTACGGCGCCCGGACGGCAGATGGAAATCGACGTGACATCCCGGCTGCCACCGGGGAAGGGCGTGGCCGTCGGGCGCGGCGAACGTGAGGGCGACGACGTTCTGGTCGGTGGCCACGACACGACGATCGGTGACCACGAGGGTCATCGCGGAATCCGGGTTGTGTCCGGCATGCGTCGGGTCGTAGGCGTGTCGGGCGATCAGGTCGAGATACCGGTCGGCGAACATCCGGAGCAGGCCCATGGCCCGGTCGGGACGCCGACGGCCCCGCAGATCCGATGGGGTGATCTGATGAACCTCGTTCGGCACCATCGTATTTCGTTCCACGGTCATCGAACCGCCGCGCGGGCCGCGGGCGAGGACGCGAGGTAGGCGACGGCCTGCGACGTCGATCCCTCCTGCGAGGGGTGATAGTCGCGGCGGAAGTACCGGCTCATCCGCCGCACCAGGTCCGTCGTCGTCGGCAGCACCCCGCGCCTACCTGCAGCGCGGAAGTCGGTGACGTGCGGCCGGCGTCGGTGCGGCGCGAGATGCGCCAACTCGGGGTCGTTCGCCATCAGAAATCGCGTACCCCGAATCCACAGGTACACCAACGCGGGGGTAGCGACGAGTTGGGTGCGCAGCCGACGCGACTCCCGCTTGTCGAAGTAGCGCAGGACGTCGTAGGCGACCGACCGGTGCTCGACCTCCTCCGACCCGTGCCAGCGCAGCAGGTCGAGCATCGTCGGATGCACTCCGGCCGAATCGAGAGCGCGGGCGTTGAGGACCCAGTCGCCGAGGAACGCGGTGACGTGTTCGATCGCCGCGATCAGGGCGAGGCGCTCCACCAGGTAGTTCTCCCGGCGGCCCGCCGTGAACGGACGCGGTCCGAGCAGTGTCGTGAAGACCCAGTTCATCTGGTCGGTGTACGGGGTCGGGTCGAGACCTTTCGCCTTGAGGTGCACGAGGACCCCGGAATGTGCGGACGAATGCATCGCCTCCTGGCCGATGAAGCCCGCGACGTCCGCGCGCAGCGCCTCGTCGTCGATCAGGGGCAGCGCCTCCTTGAACGTCTCGACGAACCAGTCCTCCCCCGCCGGAAGCAGGATGTGCATCACGTTGAACACGTGGGTGGTGAACGGATCGCCGTCGACCCAGTGCATCGGCAGGTCGGACCAGTCGAACTGCACGTCGCGCGCCTGCAGCAGGAGGTGTTCCGGCTCGTCGCGAACAGCTCGGTCGAGGGTTTCGGCGCCCATTGTCGTTCCCTTCCGGCGACGCAGGGCGTCGCCCGTGACACAGCTCACTCACAACACGTGGAGTAACTGTAACACTGGGTAATAGACAACTCGAGATCTTCGCCGTGAACGACTCAGCCGTAGGTGTCCCGCGGACCTCGGCCCTTGACGTGCCGGTCGCCCTTGCGCCAACTCGGCGCGGTGGGGCCGGTGATCCGCAGGCTGGTGACGACGCCGTCGCCGACGGCCGCCGCGATCTTCGCGAGAAGCTGGGACTGCATCAGCCGCAGCTGGGTGGCCCACGCCGTCGACTCCGCGGACACGCTCAGCACGCCGTCCTTCAACGACACCGGTTCCGCATGGGCCGAGATGTCTTCCCCGACCACCTGCGGCCACCGGCCGAACACCGTGCCCTCCGACACCCTCGACGACCAGCCACGGCTCTTCGCGACCGCATTCGCCAGCGCACCGAACGGTTGCGGGTCGCGGCCGTCGGGGCGGGCACCGGACCAGCTCCGTCGGCCCGCAGCCCGCAACTTGGGTTTCGGCGAGGACCTGCCCTGGCCGACGGACTTGCCACTGGCCTTCGCCGCCGCCCGCGCCTCCTCGAGTGCACGGCGGGCCAGGTCGATGCCCCGCAGTTCGGGTTCTCCACCGCCCGGGGACTCCGGTTCGTCGGTCATCACCGCTCCCTTCCGCACTCGATCATCCCAGCCATCCCTCCCGAGCACTTCCTCCCGCACCTGACCCGCCGGGTCAACGGGTCAGCGGAGAGTGGACGTGCGGCCGTCGGGCCTGTCGACGGCCTCGACGGCGAACCTCGTCGCGTGCAGTTCCTCGGGTATGTCCTCGGCGACCGCCGCGGTGATGAGCACCTGCTCGGCATCGGCGGCGACTGTAGCGAGGGCACGACGCCGTTTCCGGTCCAGTTCGGCGAACACGTCGTCGAGCATGAGGACCGGGTCCGTTCCGTCCGACCGCAACAGCTCGAACGCCGCGAGGCGCAGCGACAGCGCGAACGACCACGATTCGCCGTGGCTGGCGAATCCCTTGGCCGGCTGGTCACCGAGCCAGAGCTCCAGGTCGTCACGGTGCGGGCCGACGAGGCAGACGCCGCGGTCGATCTCCCGGGACCTGGCTTGGGAGAGTTCGTTCAGGAAGCTCGCCTCGAGGAGCTCGACGTCCTCGCGCACCCACTGGTGATCGGGATCGGTCAGTTCCACAGGCATGGAAGCACCGAGACTGGACCGGTACGCGATGGACGCCGGCCGCGACTCCGGAGCGATGCGCGCATACGACTCCGCGACGTGGGGTCCGAGTTCGGCGACCAGCCGCATCCGCGCCGCGAGTAGTTCGGCACCGTGGATCGCGAGGTGGCCGTCCCAGACGTCGAGCGTCGCCAGCGCACTCGCACCGTCTTCGGAACGGGAACCGCGACGCAGCGCGCCCCCGGCCGTCTTGAGCAGTGCGGACCTCTGACGCAGCACCTTGTCGTAGTCGGCGCGGACGGCCGCCATCCTGGGGATCCGGGTGCTGAGCAGTTCGTCGAGGAACCGACGGCGCTCCCCTGGGTCGCCGCGGACGAGTGACAGGTCTTCCGGCGCGAACAGCACACCGCGCAGGACGCCGAGTATTTCGCGCGGACGCCGCACCGGTGAGGTGTTCATCCGTGCCCGGTTGGTCTTGCCGTCGTTGATCTCGACGTCGATGGACAGTTCGCGGCCGTGGTTGACGACGACGGCACCGACCTGCGCGGTCGGGGCACCGGCGCGGATCAGGGGGCCGTCACTGGAGACCCGGTGTGAGGACAGCGTCGCCAGGTAGCCGAGCGCTTCGAGGAGGTTCGTCTTGCCGTGGCCGTTCGGGCCGAGGAACAGGGTGATTCCCGGACCGGGTTCGATGGTGACGGCGTCCCAGGATCGGAAATCACGCAGCGTGAACTTTCGGACGAACACCCTACGGCTGCCCGGATTCCGAAATTCGTTGCACTGCATGGCCTCCGAACTGATTCCTCAGTGCGGAAACGGCTTTCATCGCAGGCGAGTCGGACTGCCGCGACGCGAACCGTGCGAACAGCGCCGCCGAGATCACGGGTGCGGGGACGGCGTGATTGATGGCTTCCTCCACAGTCCACCGCCCTTCACCGGAGTCCTGTGTATAACCGGAGATCTCTGCGAAGTCGGGATCCTCGGCCAGCGCCTTGACGAGCAGGTCCAGCAGCCACGAGCGAACGACCGTGCCCTTCGTCCACGCGCGCAGGACGCCGTGCACATCGGTGACCAGGTCTTCGGCAGCGAGGAGTTCGTAGCCCTCGGCATAGGCGTGCATCAGGCCGTACTCGATGCCGTTGTGGATCATCTTCGCGTAGTGGCCTGCGCCGACCGGTCCGGCGTGGACGAAACCGTCGGCCCGTTCCCCCTCGGGACGGAGGGCGTCGAAGATCGGCATGGCCCGCGCGACATCGGACTCCGCGCCGCCGACCATCAACCCGTAGCCGTTCTCCAGACCCCACACGCCACCGGACACACCGCAGTCCAGGAATCCGATTCCCTTGTCGGACAACAGTTCAGCGTGTGGACCGTCCTCGGTGAAGCGCGAGTTCCCACCGTCGATCACCAGGTCGCCCGCCCCCAGGACGTCAGCCAGTTCCGTGATCGTCTGACGGGTGACGGCGCCGGACGGAACCATGACCCAGACGACGCGGGGGGACGGAAGTGCCGCAGCCAGGTCGGACAACGACGCCACGTCCGTGACCTCCGGACGCGGGTCGTAGCCGGTCACCTCGTGTCCCGCGATGCGCAACCGTTCGCGCATGTTGAAGCCCATCTTCCCGAGGCCGACCAGTCCCAGTTGCATCGCGGCGGTTCCCTTCGGTTCGAGGACGTGCGGGGCGCGGGTGTCAGCCGGGCAGACGGACCGGCATCAGGAGGTAGGTGTAGTCGCTGTCGGGTGCGGCGAAGGTGCCGCTCTCACCGGGAGTGGGCTCCTCCTCGGCCGCCGGACGCATCACCGCGGGGCGGCTCGGCGTGGTGAATCCGAACGTCACCCGGTCGCTGTGGAGAGACGTCAGTCCTTCGGTGAGGTACGTCGGGTTGAACGCGATGGTCAGTGCCTCGCCCTGGAACTGCGCTTCGAGAGCTTCCTCGGCGCGGCCCGCGTCGTCGCCGCCCGCGGCGAGGAGCAGACCGTCCTCGGAGAACTGCATGCGGACCTGGGCACCGCGCTCGGCGACGAGCGCGACACGCTTGATGGCATCGACCAGGGGCGCGACCTCGACGGTCGCGACCGCGGTGTGCTCGGCGGGCAGGAGCTGCCGGAACTTCGGGAACTCGGCGTCCAGCAGACGCGTCGTGGTCCGTCGACCCTCACCGACGATGCCGAGGAGCCCCTCGGATCCGACCGACGAGCCCGCACCGAATGCCAATTCGACCGGCGAAGCCGAGCCTCCCCCAAGGGTTTTCGCGGATTCGGACAGCGTCTTCGCAGGAATGAGCACGGCCGCGCTCGTGTCGGGATTCGCGGGCGTCCACTCGATCTGACGGACCGCGAGACGGAAGCGGTCCGTTGCCGCCAACACGACGTTCGAGCCCTCGATCTCGACGCGGATGCCGGTCAGCATGGGAAGCGTGTCGTCCTTGCCCGCGGCCACCGCGACCTGGCTGATCGCTTCGGAGAAGACGTCGACAGGCAGCGAACCCGTCTGCTGAGGAAGTTCGGGTAGCTGTGGGTAGTCCTCGACCGGCATCGTCGGCAGGGAGAACTTGGCGCTTCCGCAGGTGATGAGAACCCGCGTCCCGTCCACGGTCAGATCCACAGGCTTCGCAGGCAGGGAACGGGTGATGTCGGCCAGCAGCTTGCCGGAGACGAGTGCCGTACCGGGATCGGAGACCTCGGCCGAGATCCGGACCTGTGCAGAAACCTCGTAGTCGAATCCGGAGATCGTCAGGCCCTGCTCGTCGGCTGCGATGAGAACTCCGCCGAGAACGGGGACCGGAGGCCGAGACGGGAGACTACGAGCCACCCATGCGACGGAATCCGCGAAATCTTCCCGGGCGACCCGAAACTTCATGCTCCCGAGCTCCATCGCTGGGCTGATCCTCTCAGTAGGCACATCGCGTCGCCGCTGCCTTGGTGCGGACAGCGACAGAAGCCCACCGTAAGCCCTCGAGGACGAGTTTGAAAGCTGGAGGCACTCATGTCCGAGCGTGGCGCGAACGGTCCCGCACGCCTTGTGAACGCGACGATTCCACAGCACCTGTTTTCAAAGGAAGATCTCCCTAGAGAAACAAGCAGTAGTAGTAGGTCCTGTGAATTCTGTGCACAGCACCCTGTCCGCGCAGGTCTGCGTGCATGCGGGCATGGGGAATCCGTGGGGATGGAACGGGGATGAATTGTGGGTGCCTGTGGAAGCCCACAGAGTTGTTCATGTTCATCCACTCTCTGTCCACAGTTGATCCCCCGATGTACCCCGGTTTTCCACACACATGGGGAACGGAGGTGTCCGCTGGTCCCCAAAAACATCCACATTGCCTGTGGAGGTCTGTGGAAGATGTGCACAACCGCGTGACGTCCTGGGCATACGAAACCGGCGGACCGTCACGTGGGTGACGATCCGCCGGAACGGCTGTGGACTAACGGGTCAGCGGGCTCGCTGTTTGATGCGCGCTGTGAGTTCCTGCACTTGGTCGTACACCTTGCGCCGTTCCGTCATTTCCTTGCGGATCTTCTTGTCCGCATACATGACGGTCGTGTGGTCGCGACCGAACGTGTTGCCGATCTTGGGCAGTGAGAGGTCGGTCAGCTCACGGCACAGGTACATCGCGATCTGGCGGGCTTGTGCCAACGGCCGGGTCTTGCCGGGGCCGCACAGGTCCTCGATGGCCATACCGAAGTAGTCCGAGGTCGCCGCGATGATGGTGGCGGCGTCGATCTCGAGGGGCGTCGCGTCGGGCATCAGGTCACGCAGCACGACCTCGGCCAGACTGAGATCGAGCGCCTGACGGTTCAGTGACGCGAAGGCCGTCACACGGATCAACGCGCCCTCGAGCTCACGGATGTTGCGGTCGAGCCGGCTCGCGATCAGTTCGAGGACGTCGTGGGGGACGTCGAGGCGGTCCATCCGCGCCTTCTTGCTCAGGATCGCGATCCGCGTCTCGAGTTCGGGCGGTTGGACGTCGGTGATCAGACCCCATTCGAAGCGGGTTCGCAGACGCTCCTCCAGCGTCGCCAACTGCTTGGGAGGCCGGTCGGACGTGATGACGATCTGCTTGTTCGCGTTGTGGAGTGCCTCGAAGGTGTAGAAGAACTCCTCCTGGATGCCTTCCTTGCCCTCGATGAACTGGATGTCGTCGACGAGGAGGACATCGGTTTCGCGGTACCGGCGCTTGAACGCGACCTTCCGGTCGTCGCGGAGGCTGTTGATGAAGTCGTTCGTGAATTCTTCGGTGGAGACGTACCGGACACGAATACCGGGAAACAGTCTCCGCGAGTAGTGGCCCGCCGCGTGCAGGAGGTGAGTCTTGCCGAGACCGGACGAGCCCCACACGAACAGCGGGTTGTAGGCCCGGGCCGGCGCCTCGGCGCATGCGACAGCGGCGGCGTGCGCAAACCTGTTCGACGCTCCGATGACGAAGGTGTCGAAGGTGTACTTGGCGTTGAGACTGTTTCCGTCGGATGCGGCGGGAGGTGTCGTGGGCGGTTTGGTGAAGTAGGACGGCCACGACTCGTTGACGCTGGCGATCGCCTCCCCGTCCTCGTCGATCTCGTCGTGCTCACTCGGATCCGGCTCGAAGAGATCTGCGTCCCCGATACCTGGCCTGCGGCGGCGGAAGGCCTCGACGCTGACCGTGCCCGTGTTCGCAGCCTCCGATTCACCACTCTGACGGAGAGGAGTGAGGGGTTCGGGTTCCGGCACCACCGGAATCGGCGCTGTGACGACGGAGGCCTGAGCCTCGCTGGTCGGAGGTGCGATGCGGACACCGAGACCCTCGACCCCTTCGTCGATGTGCCGGTTCAGTGTCTGGAGGATCGGTTCCCGAAGGTCGCGCTCGATCGCTTCCTGGACGAACGAGGACGGAACCGACAGCAGCGCAAACCCCTGCGCCAAGGTCAACGGCCGAACCAGCGCGAGCATGGCCTTCTGCGCCTTGGTGAGTGGCTGCCCCGACTTGTCCGCAGTCAGTTCGGCGAGGACATCCACCCAGACTCGTGCCAGGGTGTTCGGCTCCTCGTTCAACGTCGGCCCTCCCGAATCCGTGCTGCGGGCGGCCCGCGGCGTTCGACGATCGTGGGCTCTCCACCCTGGGGACAACTTCCCCGCACAAGGCTTCGAATATGCCACCTGATCTGTGTTTCCACACAATTATCCACAAGTGTGGATAAAGGGTCGGCGGTGCGGATTCGCGCGGCAGACCCCACTGGTGAGCCCGCCGCGGACCTCTCACCTGGGCAGACGCGTCATTCCTCGGCTCGTCGACCAGGTGTGTGTGGTTCCGAGCACCGCGAGGTGTGACGAGGTTGATACACAGGATGGGGTCACGGGCAAGCATCCTGGGGACGTGGCGTGTCGCACCACGTCGCGGTTTGACCTGACCGCTCGCGCTGCGTAGTCTCGTATGGTCACCTATTCGAGGTGGCGGATTCGTGCTGACCGCGGGGTGCTCCATCGAGAGCGTGCGGGTCTGTGTGCCGCCATCGTCGGTGACCACCCGAATTTCAGCTACACAATACTGGCGCCGAATGGCGCCGACGATTTACGAGGAGTGTCGACCGTGGCCAAGGGCAAGCGGACGTTCCAGCCGAACAATCGCCGCCGCGCGCGCGTTCACGGCTTCCGTCTCCGGATGCGGACCCGTGCGGGCCGCTCCATCATCTCTGCGCGTCGCCAAAAGGGCCGCGCTTCCCTCTCCGCCTGATCGCACGGCGCAGGACCCCGGGTGCTGCCTGAGCCGCACCGGTTACGGCGGCGAGCGGACTTCGCGTCCACGGTCCGTCGCGGTAAGCGTGCGGCTCGTCAAGACGTCGTAGTCCATGCATTGGCCGACGCCAAGGCGGAGTCGCTGGTTGGCGATCCGGGTCCGCGTTTCGGTTTGGTTGTGAGCAAGGCTGTCGGGCCGGCGGTGATTCGACATCGAGTCGCACGCCGGCTTCGTCATATCTGTGCGAGCCTGGTCGACGAGGTGTCGGAGGGGTCCTACGTGGTGATTCGTGCACTGCCGGGTTCCGCGACGGCCACGTCCGCGGAACTCGATCGGCAATTGCGGTCGGGACTGCGTAAGCTCGATCTCCTCTCGGTGGGTAGATCCGGATGACGCGCGGCAGTTCGGCGAACAGGGATCGACTCACGGTCGTTCGTCGAGCGCCTGCGCGCGCGTTGATCTTCTGCATCGAGCTGTACCGCACCTACGTGTCCCCGACACGAATGCCGACCTGCCGGTTCACGCCGACCTGCAGTGAGTACGCTGTCGACGCACTTCGTGAGCGCGGAGCGCTCGTCGGGTCGTTGTTGACGGTCGTTCGACTGCTCAAATGCGGACCCTGGCATCCTGGAGGCTGGGACCCCGTGCCCGCGCGCCGGTCCCGGCATCGCGACGACGGTGTCAGGGATACGGACCAGCAATCCCACGAACTGCTGAGTGTGGGCGACAAGAGGAGTACCTAGAGCCGTGCTCGACTTCATCTACTACCCGGTGTCATGGATCCTATGGGTCTGGCACAAGGTGTTCGGCTCCTTCCTCGGGGCGGACAACGGCTTCGCATGGGCGCTGTCGGTGATGTTCCTGGTGTTCACACTGCGCGCGATCCTGTACGTGCCGTTCGTCAAGCAGGTGCGTACGACTCGGCAGATGCAGGAGTTGCAGCCGCAGATCAAGGCGCTGCAGAAGAAGTACGCGAACGACCGCCAGCGGATGGCGTTGGAGATGCAGAAGCTCCAGAAGGAGCACGGCTTCAACCCGCTGATGGGCTGCCTCCCCGTCCTGCTGCAGGCGCCCGTGTTCATCGGCCTGTTCCACGTCCTGCGGTCGTTCAACCGCACCGGTGAGGGCTTCGGACAGCTCGGGATGTCCGTGGAGGAGAACGCGAACACCGCGAACTACGCGTTCTCGGCTGCCGACGTCCAGTCGTTCCTCGACGCTCGCCTGTTCGGTGCCCCGATCGCCGCGGCGATGACGACGCCACCTGCTCAGCTCGCGGCCTACGGCGAGCCGATCCCGACGATCTGGACCATCGCCGTCGTCGCGGTCCCGCTGATGATCATCGCGTCGGTCGCCACCCACTTCAACTCGCGTGCCTCGGTGGCCCGGCAGAGCGAGGCCGCCGCCGCGAACCCGCAGGCCGCGATCATGAACAAGCTGTCCCTGTGGGTGTTCCCGCTCGGTGTGCTCGTCGGTGGCCCGTTCCTGATGATCGCGATCCTCCTGTACTGGGTGTCGAACAACATCTGGACCTACGCGCAGCAGCACCTCGTCTTCCGCCGCATCGATGCGGAGGAAGAAGAGAAGAAGGCCAAGGCCCTCGAGCGTCGCGCCGAGAATGCACCGAAGCCGGGTGCCAAGCCGATCGCGGGCAAGAAGGCCAAGGGAGCTGCCCAGGCGAAGGCTGCCGATTCGAGTACCGCGTCCGACGAGGTCGACGTGACCGAGACGTCGAAGAGTGCCGCGCCAGGAGCAAAGCCGAAGCCCGGTGCCAAGCCCCAGGCCAATCGCGGAAAGAACACCAAGCGCAAACGGTGATGCGGGACCGACGACTTCCGAGCGCTTCTGCGCTCCCCCATTACAGAGAAGAGAACGACGATGGCGAATGATCCGGGAACCGCGCGGGACGGAGTGGACGAGGTCGTGGCGGACGTGACAGTCGATGCACCTGTGGAGGAACTGGACGAGGAGGACGTGCTCGTCGAGGAAGGCGAGATCGCGGGTGACTACCTCGAGCAGTTGCTCGATGTGCTCGACTTCGACGGCGACATCGACCTGGACGTCGAGGGCGACCGCGCGATCGTGAGCATCGACGGCGGCGACGACCTCAGCAAGCTGGTCGGCCGTAAGGGTGAGGTTCTGGACGCCCTGCAGGAACTGACCCGACTGGCGGTGCAGCAGTCCACCGGCGAGCGCAGCCGGCTGATGCTCGACATCGCCGGTTGGCGCGCCGGCCGACGCGCCGAACTCACCGAGATCGGCCTCGCCGCCGCGAAGCGCGTTCTGGAGTCGGGTGAGCCGGAGTCACTCTCCCCGATGACCCCGTTCGAGCGCAAGATCGTTCACGACGCGATCGCGTCCGTGGATGGTGTCATGAGCGAGAGCGAGGGCGCGGAGCCGTCGCGTCGCGTCGTCGTACTCAAGGGCTGATTCCCCCCAGCAACGAGAAGGCTCCCGGCCGTGAGGTCGGGAGCCTTCGTCGTTCCGGGGACTCGGCAGCCTCGCGATGTGTGCCGAATGTTTCACGTGAATCCGGACCCGATCGACTGCAACGCCGTCTTTACATCAGGCGACACCGGTGCTGTCGATGGCGGCTGTGCCCGTCGAACCGAACTTGTCCACGGGTGTGCGAGACGGCGATCGTGGATCCGAGCCCAGGACCGGTTCGCTCGGCGGGATCATCGGCTGCCGACCCAACGTCGTGATGTGTGTGCGGACGAGAATGCGATGCATCGGGGCCGGACGGCGACGGCGACTGGTCTGTCCCGCGGCCGCGCGGGGGGTGCCCCACCCATTTCTGTCACGGGGTGGCTCTCCGGAGTCGTTCGGACTCCGCCGAGGCGGCGACGGTCGTCGGTTCCTCCGAGCCCGACCTCCGAGTGTCCAATCATGCTGCGGTGCAATGGATTTGGAGATCCGAGTCGACAGAACCTCGTTGCACGGGATGAATCCGCCGGTTCTCCGGGAAATCACATCCAACCACCCTGGCTTATTTCGTCACTGTGACAGGAATTCGTGAGGGTGGAAGTCTCAGGCAACGCAAGAGGAGTCGAAGTACACGGTTGCCCGTGGCGACGGCTCCATCGCTCCACCGCGGGTCGATCGATCCACGTCCGCGCAGTGCCGAAACGCGTCGAACCCGTACCCACGCCGACCGAGATCGGGTCCCCGAGTCGTCTCGTTTGGAGTGGTTCTTCGCCCACCGGGTTGCGAGTGACTGCTGCCCCGCCAGCGCCGACGACTCCGTGCGATCGTCCAAGGGAACCCTCCCCCACCGCAATGCCGGCGGAGTCCACGCGATGGTCGGCCGGAGCTGCGCCACAAACGCGTGTCCGTGGTGGCATCACGGTGAGTCTTCGGGCATTGTCCACTCGCCATGCGCACGGCCGGCGCTGTTGCGGCAGCCGCCCGGGAACGTCCCTTCGAGTGTCGTGACGGATGTTTGACACCGAGCCCCTCCCCTCCCCCACCGCTACCGCGCGGGGCGACGCATCGTCACGGGGTGGGCAGGCGCCGATCCTGCCGTTCAGCACCGCCCCACAATCCCTGCGATGTTTCACGTGAATCTGAGGTCCGTCGAACTCGGCGGAATGTGCGGCGCGCGCGGAGACTCACCTTCGCCCCGGGTGTACCTCAGATCCCTTCTCGCGTACGAGAGCGGTCTGGGCGTGCCCGGAGTTCATCAGAGCGTGGTTCGTGATCTCGATCGGATGCAGCTTCCGAGGCTCGTGGGCGCACTTGAGGGAAGCTGGCCACGCTCTGTGGCGTCCCGCGAGTGGTGACGCGGTGGAGTGCACCCAGGCGGTGCGGGAGTCCACCGGAACCGACGAACCCGTCCGACTGCTTCGGCCCTGGCGGTGATCGGCCACCCGGTGTGCACAACCGGGTGGGTCGCTCCTGTCGACGAGGTGGCGTCGATGTCCGTCGGTTGTCGGCGACGCGGAAGTGGCCCGCGGACAGCGGGTGTGATTGCAGCGCACACATGCCCGTTCCGCAGACGAGCCCACCGTGTCGACGGAGCCTCCCGATCCTCTATTGCCCTGCTGTGTGCCTCCGTGGTCGCCCCCAGGAAGGCAGTGAAGGTGCGCGGAGGAGACGCCATCGTTCTTGGTCGGTCACCCAGTGTTGCCTGGCCCGAACATCCTGGTTCACGTGAAACAAGGGTCTGCCGCTGCAAGTCGAGTACCGAGGGGCGGTCGAGTTCAAAGCACTCGAATGCGCAACGATGCGCGCCTCGTTGCACCAAGACAGCGTGACCCCTATGTGTTGAAGTGCCCTCGCGTCACGGTGTCGGTCGCTCGGATGGCGCACGTCGTAGTCACGCCGCTCCACGTGAAACATCGACGACGAGATTCGCTCTACGCCTTCCTCTCCTCCGGGAGTCCCCGCAGCTCTCGCGATCACATCGGCAGGTGCGTCGTGGACATTGAGAATTGCGGTTGCAGAAGGTGGCGCCGGACCGGTCGCGATGCGTCGCAGATGCGATCCCCCAATGACGACGCCCGCCCCGTGGACGCGAGTGACATCGGAGACACCCCGGTCGATTGCCACTCCCTCCCGGTGTCGACGGGCGCACGACGACGACCTCCCGAGAGACGCTGTCGAATCCCTCGACGGAGCGGGCTGGCGGGATTCGCGTGATCCTCACGACCCGGGGTGTGCAACGGGTTCGGATTCACGTGAAACAACGGATCCCAATCGACCTACTGCAGGCGAACCACTCCCCTCCCCCACGAGGCGGTTCCCTCACGAGACGGGCGGCGGTGCGTAAACGAGGTCCGTGGGGCAGGCGGTGTGGCTCGCCCGGTGGATTGTCGAGGTTGCGTTGATTCACGTGGAACATCGAATGCAGGCTCGGTATGGCGGACCACTCCCCTCCCCCACCGCGCTGGACCTAGCCCTCGGATCACATGGCGTCCCTGTCGACGTCCTCGAGTGGCTGCCGAACTCGCGGACGAACGGAATGGTGCGTCCTGGGCGTCACTGGACCGGTGCCAGCTGTCGGTGTGACTCGATGTGTCTTCCCGCACGCCGGATTCGCTCCGTGGGCTCCGCTCCTGCCGGGTGGTCGCTCCGCGGGCTCCGCTCCTGCCGGGTGGTCGCTCCGCGCGCTCCTGCGCGGGGAGACTGACCGTCGCCGAACGATGGGACCTCTCGTGCATCCGGGATCCTCGCGACGCGCCCTGACCACCCGCCGTGTTGCCGCGTCGATTCAACGTCGCTCGATGACCTCGTGCGCGGTGACGATTCACTTGAACCGAATGGCGATCTATGGGGACCGATCATTCGGACTGATCGAAACGGCCAACCCGTGTTCGCGGCGGATGATCCGGCACGATCGACGCCTGACGGGTGCACCGGTAGTCGTCGACGCCTAGCCGGACGGGAGGTCCATGATTCACGTGAAACAGCCGTGGGGCGATCAGAGTTCGAGAGTGGTTGGCCTCCCAATCACTCCCCTCCCCCACTGCCGGCGCGGTCGGCGGGACGGCATCGGCCCGCGAGAACGATCGTGCGGGGCCGGTTGCGTGAAGTTCTCATGTCGGGTACCGGAATACGGCCTGTTGGTTTGTGGAATGTCACGCGTGCGCGGGAAGATGTTTCACGTGGAACCCATCGAGTCCGAAGCCCTCCCCGACGCCGCTCAGCGCGTGTTCGGGGACCGCCTTCACCTTGCCCTCAAGTACCACGACTCCCTCGCAACGGACGGGGTGGAGCGTGGCTTGATCGGCCCCCGCGAAGTGCCGCGACTCTGGGAGCGCCATCTCCTGAACTGTGCCGTCATCGGCGAACTGATCGGCGAGGGCGAGTCGGTCGTCGACGTCGGAAGTGGTGCCGGGTTGCCGGGCATCCCGCTCGCCATTGCCCGCCCGGATTTGAAGATCACCCTCGTCGAACCGCTGTTGCGTCGGTCCGTCTATCTGGCCGAGTTCATCGAATCCGTGGGCCTCGATGTTCGCGTGGTGCGCGGCCGCGCCGAACAGGCCGGTGTCATCCAGGAGGCGGGTGGCGCGGACGTCGTCACGTCACGAGCCGTCGCACCGTTGGAGAAGCTGGCCCGATGGTCGCTGCCGCTCGTACACACGCACGGTCGAATGTTGGCGATGAAGGGATCCAGCGCAGCCGAGGAGATCGAGCGCGATCGCGCTTCCCTAACCAAGCTCGGGGCTGGCAAGCTTGAGGTCGTCGAGTGCGGCGTCGGGATTCTCCCGACGCCGACCACTGTTGTTCGGGCGGAACGCATTCCGAAGAGATCTCAGCGGCGATGACAGCGTGGTCGAACGGTGATCGAGTCGGTTCAGTGAAGGAGCACTACATGTCGGGTGGACCCGAAGCTACCGTTTCACGTGAAACGGACCACAACTCATCGCGATCCACCGACCACGTGTCACCGAACGGGCAGGGCGCCGAGCCGTCCGGTCCGTACGACGGGATCTCCCTCGAGGACACCCCGATCGGTGCGGCGGCGCAGCGCGCGAGCCAGGTGCTGCACCCGGGCAGTGTGTCACTCCCGAAGCCGGATCGTCGTCGGATGCTGACGATCGCCAACCAGAAGGGTGGCGTCGGAAAGACCACGACGGCAGTCAATTTGGCGTCGGCATTGGCGGTTCAGGGCTTGACGGTCCTTGTCGTCGACCTGGATCCGCAGGGCAATGCCAGTACCGCACTCGGGGTCCCGCACCACTCCGGGGTTCCGTCGAGCTACGAGCTGCTCATCGGTGAGGTGACCCCCAAGGAAGCGCTGCAGCAGAGCCCGCACAGCGAGAAGCTCTTCTGCATCCCGGCCACGATCGACCTCGCAGGTGCGGAGATCGAACTGGTGTCGATGGTTGCCCGCGAGAACCGACTCAAGAACGCCCTCTCCGAGTCCTTTCTCAACGAGCTCGACGTGGATTTCGTGCTCATCGACTGCCCCCCGTCACTCGGCCTGCTGACCGTCAATGCGCTGGTTGCCGCGAACGAGGTCCTGATCCCGATCCAGTGCGAGTACTACGCGCTGGAGGGTGTCGGTCAGCTCCTGCGCAACATCGAGTTGGTCAAATCCCATCTGAATCCGGCACTGCACGTCTCGACCGTCCTGCTGACCATGTACGACGGGCGGACGAAGCTCGCCGACCAGGTGGCGGAGGAGGTCCGCGGACACTTCGGCGAGGCAGTCCTGAAGGCTGTGATTCCCCGCAGCGTGAAGGTCTCCGAGGCTCCGGGATACGGAATGACGGTTCTCGACTACGATCCCGGATCACGTGGCGCCATGAGCTATCTGGACGCCGGCCGTGAGCTCGCTGCCCGTACCGCATCGATCAAAGCGCAGGAGAACTAGTGGCACAGAGAAGCAAGGGCGGCCTCGGACGTGGCCTCGCGGCACTGATTCCGACCGGCCCTGACGCCGGACCCCGGCTCGGCAGCGCGGCGGCCGACGTCATCATCGGCAACGTCGTTGCACCGACGAAGCCTGCGCCCGCGACGGAAGTGGAGCCGGAGAGCAACGGCGAGCCCCTCCCCTCCCCCACCGGATCGGATGACGTCGCCGCAAAGCCGGCAGCGACGGCGGACGCCAAGCGCGAGCAGACTGCGGCGAAGAAGTCCGCTGACAAGCCCGCGCCTGCCGATGCGACGACCGAGGACCTGGCACCGGTCGGTGCGTCCTACCGGGAGATCCCGGCGGCGCAGATTCAACCGAATCCGAAGCAGCCGCGGTCGGTCTTCGACGATGAGGCGCTTGCGGAGCTGGTGCACTCGATCCGCGAGTTCGGATTGATGCAGCCGATCGTCGTTCGTGCACTCGGGCCGGACAGCTATCAGTTGGTGATGGGTGAGCGTCGCTGGCGGGCATCCCAGGAAGCGGGCCTCGCGAGCATTCCGGCGATCGTGCGGGAGACGAACGACGGCGACATGCTGCGAGACGCACTTCTCGAGAACATTCATCGGGTCCAGCTCAACCCGCTGGAGGAGGCGGCCGCGTATCAGCAGCTGCTGGAGGAGTTCAACGTCACCCATGAGGAGTTGGCGTCGCGGATCGGGCGGTCCCGCCCGGTGGTCACGAACATGATCCGACTGCTCAAGCTGCCGATTCCGGTTCAGCGTCGCGTTGCGGCCGGCGTGCTCTCGGCGGGGCATGCGCGCGCATTGCTGTCGCTCGAGGCAGGCGCGGACGCGCAGGAGGTTCTCGCGGCCCGGATCGTGGCCGAGGGGATGTCGGTTCGTGCGACCGAGGAGGCGGTGACGCTCGCCAACCGTGACGGTGGTGATCTCCCGACTCCTCCGACCAAGCGCAAGCCCATTCAGATGCCCGGTCTCCAGGATGTCGCCGATCGCCTCTCCGGCGCCTTCGACACCCGCGTCACCGTGAGCCTCGGCAAGCGGAAGGGCAAGATCGTCGTCGAGTTCGGTTCGGTGGACGATCTGCAGCGAATTGTCGAGATGATGGAGTCGCCCGGCGCCTAACGCGGGGTGGTGGCTTTTTCGTCACTGTGACGTCGGGCATCGGTGCGTGAAGTCCGTCGAGAGCACAAGATGATTCGGGTTCTGCACGGCCACCACAGGTCGTGCAGAACCCGATCGCCTATTCTTTACCTGGAGAACGGTTGAATGTGCGGACGCCCGTCGTCCGTGCGCGGTGTCGTGGAGGCGAGAGTCAGGGTGTCGATGCGCATCAGCCCCCTCACACTCGACGGCTTCGATCAGCTCCCCCGGCACGCCCGGCGTTGCGTCTTCTGGGAAATGGACCCGGACGCCCTGCGCGACTCACGCGTGTACGCGGACCCCGAGTTCGAGAAGGAAGCATGGCTGTCGATGGTCATGCTGGAGTGGGGTTCGTGCGGGCAGATCGCGACGCTTGACGGGCGCCCCGCCGGCTGCGCGCTCTACTCCCCTCCTGGCAACGTGCCGCGTGCCAAGCTCTTCCCGACCTCCCCTGTCAGCCCGGACGCGGTCCTGCTGACCACGATGCGGCTCGAACCGGTTGCGGAGCTGGACGGAGTGGGCCCCAGCCTCATTCAGGCCGTTGTGGGCGATCTGGTGCGCCGTGGCGCGCGTGCCATCGAGGCGTTCGGCATCGTCCGGGGTCCGGACGAGGGTAGGACCGCAGGGAGCTCACACGTCTGCAGCCCGTCGGAATGCATGATCGATTCGTCGTTCCTCGAGGACATGGGCTTCGAGGTGGTCGCGGCGCACCCGCGGTTCCCCCGACTTCGACTCGAACTCGACCGGGACCTCGGCTGGAAGGCCGACGTCGAGTCGGCGCTGGAGCGACTGCTCATGGCGGCCGCGGTGACGGTGCCGGAGAGCACGCACCGCTCCGCCGTCGGCGTGATCTAGCACCTGTTCAGGCGCGGTCGGCCTTGGCGAGTTCCTCGGCGAGCAGTTCCTTGAAAGTGTATGTGCCCGTCGGCTGATCGTCCTGCCCGAGCAGGTACAGACGCTTGACCGCAACCAGGATCGCTTCCGCGATCGTG
Organism: Rhodococcus sp. RD6.2; assembly: GCF_001040705.1. Classification (GTDB taxonomy): domain Bacteria; phylum Actinomycetota; class Actinomycetes; order Mycobacteriales; family Mycobacteriaceae; genus Rhodococcus_G. Next base: position 121,075 of record NZ_CVQP01000010.1, on the reverse strand, counting down.
TCGCGATTGCGCGGATTGATGAGCGTCTTGACGTCGGAATCGTTTGTGAGATAACCGATGTCGATCTGTACTGTCGGCATGGTGGTGAGCCGCAACAGATCCCATGATCGACCGTGGGTCCGGCAGTTCTGAAGTGGTGCGCGAGCAACGATTTCGCGCTGGATGAAGCTTGCGAGTACCTGTCCGATCCGGGACGTCGCGCCGTGCGAGTTGCCGAAGTGGAACGTGGCGACACCGTTCGCCTGCGGACTCGTGCTGCTTGCGCACCGCAGCGAGATCATGAGGTCCGCGTCGAAGGAGTTGGACGTCTCGGCCCGCTGTGCGGTCGACGGATTGCTGTTCGGCGGGTGCGACAGGAACGTCTCCATCCCGGTCGCCGCCATCCGGCCTTCGAGTCTGTTGGCGATGTCCCACAGGATCTGGGCCTCGGTGATCGGACCGTGCGGCGTCGGGACCACGACGCCGGTCTCGTCGCCGCCGAGATCAGGGTCGATCACGATGCGCTTGCCGCTCAGCTGCGGTCCCGAGCGGCGAACCGACTCCTCCTCGGTGATCGCGTGCGGCGAACCACCGGTGACGCGGGTCCCGAGCAGTTCGAGCGACCGCAGCGTCTGGGGGCCGCAGATGCCGTCCGACGCGATGCCGATCTCCCGCTGGAACGACGACAGCCCCTCGTGCGTCTTCGGACCGAAATACCCGTCGACGCGGCTCGAGTAGAAGCCGAGATCCTGCAGCTTCGTCTGCAGTGCCGCGACGTCGTCGCCGAACTGGGGAGCGGACAGCTGGTACGCGAGGGTGCGGGCCCCGAGGCGGTACGACGCCTCACGCAGCGCGCGGTACGTGGCGGCGCCGACGACCCCGTCGACGAGGAGGCCACGTTGCTGCTGGAATGCACGGACGGCGCTGTCCAGATGGTGGTCGAACACAGTGTCGGGAGCAGCCCACTGCGCACCGTTCACGGGCTCACGGTGCGCAGTGGTGACGCCGTCGAGGAGATAGCCCAGGTTGGAAAGGGTGCTCCGAATCTCGGTAACGGCGTGACCGTGGTCGCCGTGACGGAGTCGATGCATTCGATGGAGCCCTTTCTCGTGCCTGTGTCGCCAACACCTTCGGGGGTGATTCTCTCAGAAGCCCCCGGCGAATCGGCAATCCCGAGGACCGTGGCGGCGATTACAGAACGTCGGAGAGGTCCTTGAGCAGGGCGGCCTTGCCCTTGGCGCCGACGATCTGCTTCACCGGCTTTCCGCCCTGGAACAGGATCATCGTCGGGATCGACATGACCTGGAAGTCGCGGGCGGCCGAGGGGTTGGCGTCGATGTCGAGCTTGGCGACGGTCAACTTGTCGGCGTGCTCACCCGCGATCTCCTCGAGGACCGGAGCGACCATCTTGCACGGCCCGCACCAGGTTGCCCAGAAGTCGACGAGGACGGGCTTGTCGGAGTCCAGCACGTCCTGCTTGAACGAGTCGTCGGTGATGGTGATGGTGTTGGCCATGGGTTCTCCTCGTGTGTGAGCGGACGAACGGTCGATCAGGCCTGCGCGGCGACCGGTTCGCCGGCCGCGTCCAGGGTGTTGGCGCTGATGTCACCGCGCTCGGCGAGCCAGCGCTCGGCGTCGATCGCCGACGAGGCGCCCGTTCCCGCTGCGGTGATCGCCTGCCGGTAGGTGTGGTCGACGAGGTCGCCCGCGGCGAACACACCCTCGACTGAGGTGTGCGTGCTCGGCGACTGCACCAGCACGTAACCGGCATCGTCGACGTCGACCTGACCCTTGACCAGTTCGCTGCGCGGATCGTGACCGATCGCGACGAACATGCCGGTCACGGGCAGCGTCGACTGCTCGCCAGTGACGGTGTCGCGGAGCACCAGGCCGGTGACGCTGTTCTCGCCGAGCACCTCGACCGGCTCGGCGTTCGTCACGAAGCGGATCTTCTCGTTCGCCTTGGCGCGCTCGAGCATGATCCGGGAGGCGCGGAATTCCTCGCGGCGGTGCACCAGGGTGACCGACTTCGCGAAGCGGGTGAGGAAGGTGGCCTCCTCCATTGCGGAGTCGCCGCCGCCGACGACGACGATGTCCTGGTCCTTGAAGAAGAAACCGTCGCAGGTGGCGCAGGCGGACACGCCGCGGCCCAGCAGGGTCTCCTCCCCCGGAATGCCGAGGTAGCGGGCGGCAGCGCCCATCGCGAGGATGACGGCGTGCGCGTAGTAGGTCTCGCCGTTCGCGACGACCTTCTTCACCGGACCGGTGACGTCCAGTTCGTCGACGTCCTCGGTGCGGATGTCGGCACCGAAGCGCTTGGCCTGCTCGCGCATCTCGTCCATGAGGTCCGGGCCCATGATGCCGCCGCGGAAGCCGGGGAAGTTCTCGACCTCGGTGGTCGTCATCAGTGCGCCACCGAACTGGGTGCCCTCGAACAGCAGCGGCTCGAGCTCCGCACGCGAGGCGTAGACCGCGGCCGTGTAGCCGGCAGGTCCGGAGCCGACGATGATCAGGTCGCGAACGGAGGTCGGAGTAGTCATGGGGCCTTCCCGGTAGTGGACGTCGACTGGCTCAACACCAGACTAAGCGGTGCTGTTCCCTGGCTCGGCCCGATGGGCGACGAACATCACGTACGGCTCGATAAGAGCGACGGCCCGGGTCCTGGCCACGTCCGCATCCTCACCGGCCTCGATCTGACGTGTGGCGGCGTGGACGACGGAGTTCACGAGGTCGGCGGTCGCCGCCGCATCCGGCACGCCGAGCTCCGCGAGCGCCTCGACCAAGGGTGCCGACAGCTGGGCATGGACCCTCGCTCCGACGTGTTCGTTCGGGGCGATGGACGAGATCGCCGACGCGATCGCGTGCTCGCCCTCGGCGACGAGGTCGAGGTTGGCGCGCACGTAGGCCAGCACCCGGAGGTCTGCCGACCCCGCGGCGCGCATCTCCCGTTCGACGCGTCCCGACCAGCGCGGATACGAATCCTCGATCAGCGCGTCGAGGAGGTCCCGGCGCGAGCTGAAGTACTGGTACATGCTGGAGCGGGCCAGGCCTGCCCGCGCCGCGACCTCCGCGAAACCGGGAAGCTCGGGCGTGCCTTCCGCCAACACCTCGCGGGCGGCGTCGAGCAGGGCCCGCTTCTGGGCGGCTCGGTGCTCGGCCACAGTCGGTGCGGTGATCCGCGGCAACGCCGTCCCCCTTCGGTGCAAAAGGCCCGGGCACGCGGACCCCGGTCGGGCGATCGCGGTCTCCGCCGCGGGCGCGGTGGTCGAGGACATGGTAGTCGGGAGCGGCGGCCGCGCCCGGTGTGCATCGTCCCATCGGGGGCGACGCACCGCCGAACGCGATTCTCGCACCACACTGCACGAATGCTCGCACTGAAGCGGGAGCGTGCACGGAACGCTCAGGCCCTCAGCGGGAGGGAACGTTCCGGCTCACCCTCGCGCCGGTCCCGCAGCGTGCCGAAATCGCCAAGAGGTGGCCGGGGCGCCCTTCGTGGTCGACAATCACGGGCGATGAACATCACCTCCTCGGGTCGGCCCCGCGACCCCCGCATCGACTCCGCCGTGCTCGCCGCCACGCGAGAGCTGTTGTTGGAGGTCGGATTCGATCAGCTCAGTGTCCGCACCGTCGCGACCCGCGCGGGGGTGAGCCGGGCGGCGATCGGCCGGCGGTGGGAGTCGAAGGCGCACCTTGTTCTCGACGCTGTGCTCGGGGTCACGCCAGATCTGACGCCGTTCGATGGTGCGGATCGCGAAGGCTGGATCCGCTGGGTGGTGACGGGTAGCTCCGAGTTGTTCCGGCAGCCGGAGGTTCGGGCCGCGGTGCCGGGCCTGCTCGCCACCCTCCGAGACCACGACGAGTTGCGCACCGCACTGTGGCGCAACTTCGCGGGGCCTGCCGCCGAGCTGTTGCCCGCCCGGACGGAGGGCACGGGCACCGACACCGACACCGACACCGACACCGCGCGCGCTCTGCTCGCGCTCGGTGCCGGTGCAGCGATGTTCCTCTCCCTGATCGCACCGTCCGAGGACACCGACGAGATGCGTGAGGCGATCCTGGCGATCCTGCTGCCCGGCGCGGGGGTCGGCGAGCGCTAGAGCGGGGCCCTCGGAGCGACTCCGTGAGGCGCGCTCTAACCGATGTCCGTCCGGGCAAGGGTTGCGGGATCTGTTGCACTGCAGGAATTTCCGACGACCAGTGCCGTCACCTGCGGCGGCTGAGGGCCGGGGAGCAGCAGCAGCACCCCTGCGGTGTCGTGCAGGGTGACCGTCGTCGAACCCAGTACCGGTGCTGTGACGTCGATTCCGTTGGCGCGCAAACACTCTGCGCGTCGGCCAGGATCGGAGAACACGCCCGGGTCGGAGTGCCCCAGGACGCCGAGCGCAGCGGCGGGGCGAAGCTTCTCGCCGAGATCGACGGCGGCAGTGGGCTGCGCGAGAACCGAGTTGTCGGGGGCCTGACCGGAATCACCACCGCGGACCACCGCGAACGTCAGGCCGCCCAGGACAGCGAGGACAGCGGCCGCCGCCGCATATCCGATCGCCCGCCGCCGACGTCGATCGGCCAGGTTCGTGACGGGAACGGGGGCCGATTCGAGTGTCGCCCGAATGCGCGCCATCACCTGCTCCGGCGCGGCGGGAGCGGGAGCAGGATCGGTGCGCAGCGCGGCGAGATCGTCGCGGACACGATCGAGCGCCGCCAGAACCTGCTGGGCCTCGTGATCGTCTGCGACCGCGGCCCGCAGTCGCGCCGCCTCATCCGGGGGCAGGACGTCACCGTGCAGATCGGAGAGGAGATCGCCGTCGAACCTCGAGTGGGGTGCGTCCGTTCCCTCGGGGACCATGACACCTCCTCTGCGATGGTTGACGTGTGGACCTGGTGCTGGGATCGGGTTCACATCGTGCGTCACAGGATTAGACGCCCCTCGGTAGGATTCCGTTCCGCTCGGGTTGCAGATATTTCAGGTGGTGGGCAAGTTTGCTGCGCGCCCGCGAGCAGCGGCTTTTCACGGTACCCTCCGGAACTCCGAGCAGGACCGACGCCTCCGCCACCGAGTAGCCCTCGAGATCGACGGCGACGACCGCCGCACGCTGTTCCGGCGGAAGAATCAAGAGAGCTTCCTCGACGGTCAACGAGGTCTCCCGCTCGGACATGACGTCCCTGGTGTCGGCGGGTTCGGGTCCGTCGTCGTCCAGGAGCGGCACGGTCGGGCGGGCCCGGTTCCGCCGCATCCGGTCGAGACAGGCGTTCACCACGATCCTGTGGAGCCAGCTGCGGACCGCGGCGTCCTCGCGGAACGTTGCCGCCGTGCGGTGGGCGGAGAGGAGTGCTTCCTGCAACGCATCCTCCGCGTCCTGCACGGTGTAGCTGGTCCGCCGCGCGGTCTGCCACAAGTGGTCCTGGTGTCGGGACAACAGCTCTGCAAATGCCCGCGGGTCCCCAGCCGCGTGCGCCGCCAATAGCTGGGCATCCGACATTCCAGCCACGGCGATCCCCCTGTTGATTCGCACGCGCGATGCTAACCGACCAGGGGGTCTCCAGTCACTCCCAAGCGTTACGTACTCGACCGCTCAGCGGGCAGCGGTGAACTCGATTTCCTTGATCGCGGTCTGGTTTCCGCTGGTGTCGGTTCCGAGCTTGGTGATCCACACCAGGACGCGGCTGGTACTGCCGTCCATCGTGACGGGAATGGTGGTGTCGCCACTCTTGAGCGTTCCGCGTCCGATCACCTGCGTCTGGTCGAGCGTTGGCCGGTCGCTCGGTGCGGACCGAACCTCGACGACCGTCCCCACGCTCGGGGAGGTGATGTTGACCTCGCTCAGCTTCGCCGGATCGTCGAGCGAGACGAGCAGGCCGACACCGTTCTTGAAGCTCGGGAACTGGTCGAAGTAGGCGTCGGTGGTCCACTCCGTTGCCGGGTTGCCGTCGATCGCGAGACCCGCCTGGGTCGGGTTGTCGGCCGATCCCTGCGGGGAGAAGACGGTCGCCTGCGACGGCGTCACCACGACGGGTGCCGCGGCAGCTGCTGTCGGCGCGGGTGCGGACTCCGCCGACGGCTCGGACGCCGCTGTCGTCAGACCGATGTTCTGCTCGTTGAGCGGCTCGTCGGAGCTGTTGCCCGCGAACAGGTTCGCCAACCACCATCCCGCGAGTGCGAGGACGATGACGGTCAGCACACCCAGTGTCGCGAGTGCGATCACCATTCGGTTGCTGTGCGACTTCGCCGCTTCCTCCTCGTCGGGGAGGGCGTGACCGGTCGTGCCGGGTGGTCGCTGACCGAGCCGCAGTGCCGGCATCATGTCCGTCTTCTGGTCGACGACCGAGGCCTGGTCGAGGACGTGCTGCACGGTCGCGGCAGTCCGGATACCGCCCTCGCGCTCGAGCGCGCGGACAGCGACCGCGGAGATCTCGAACGGCACCTCCGGTCGCAGCGAACGCGGCTCCACCGGGTTCCCCGCGTCGTCCAGGTCCGCCGGGCGCATCCCGCCGACGGTCGCGGGCCGGGAGTCGGAGGTGGCGGGTGCGGCCGAACCCGGTGCGGGCGCGGGCTCGCCGAGTGGCCAGCGCGCCGTGATCAGCGCGTACAGCATTGCGCCGAGCCCCCGAACGTCCGACGGAGCGTCGGCGTCGGCGAGGGTCGCGGGGAACGCGAGGACGGCATGGCCGTCGACCGAGATGCGGACGCGGTCGGGATGGTCGATGGACAGTGCACCGCCGGTGCGATGCGCGGCCTCGGCTGCGGACGCGAGCGCACGGATCGCCCTGGCCGCACCGACCGGCGACGGGACGGTCTCGGACATCTCGCGCAGCGAGCGGCCGGGCGTCCACTCGGCGACGACGATGCCACCGGAACTGCCGCGGACGACGTCGAGCACCCGGGCCAGGCCCGGAGAGTTGATCCGACCCAGGCGCAGGGTGCGGGAGAGCACGGCCTGAGGACCGGTGTCGTCCGCGTTGTCGAGGCCGGCACGCTGCTCCGCGTCGACGAAGGTCAGCGCGACCTCACGGTCGAGTTTCGTGTCGTGTGCCTGCCAGAACTTCAGGCCGCGCGCACCGCCGTGCGGCGCGAGCAGTCGGTACCGGCCACCCGCGACAGATGCGCCCGCCATGAGTTGCGGGCCGCGAGGGCTGGTGCGCCGTGCACTGCTGTCGCCGCCGACCCGCAGGGGCGGCAGCTGCGGCGAACCGATCGGGATGACACCGGTGTCGACGGTGAGGTCGCGTTCGGGCCGGACCCGCTTCTCGGCCGGCCGGCCGGATGCGCTGGCGCGAGCGGACTCGGCGGGTGCGGCGTTGTCGGCTGCGGGGGTGCCGGGGGACGTGTCGGGTGTGGGTGCGGCTGCCTCCACGGTGGAACTACCGGTCTGGCCGCCGGCAACGTCTTCGTCGCTCACCCTCGCTCCTTCGTGCAGCTCGCTGGAATTGTCAGTGGTCGGCGCCCCGGCGCGTCGGGCACCAGGGTACGGGAGTTGATCGTTGCCGCTGCGCTGTACCGGAGGACGCCCGATGACCGGTAGCAATTCCGTTTCCGCTTCGTAGATCGAGACGGTGTCGGCAGGGACCGGATTCGGCTCGACCGGGGTCCTGCCGAGGACTCGTTTGACGAGCCGGGTGACGGTGACGGTTCCGGCCACGACCTCGGGCACTCCGGCGAATCGCAGCAACGCGAACGTCACGCCGAGCATGATGACGGCACAGATCCCGACCTGCACGAAGGCGCCCGGCCCACCGAATTTGTCGCCGAGTGCCCCCAGGCCGAGGAATCGTTCGGCGGCCATCATCACGACACCGCCCGCCAGCGACGCCACGAGCACCAGCGCAACGGTCTTGCCGACGTTCGCCATCCGCAGCGATCCGAGGCTGCGACGGAGCAGCACCGCGCCGATCACGGCGCCGGCGGTGAAGCCGAGTCCGTTCGCGACACCGAGCAGGCTCACGACCTGCTGATCGTCGGACGCGACGACCGGTGCGAGCAGCGAGAGCCCGATCTTGACGCTCGTGATTCCGAGGATGATCCAGGTCGGGGTCCACGCCTGTTCGCGCGCGTAGAAGACGCGCAGGTGGATCAGCACCAGCGCGTACGGGATCAGCGTGAACGCGGACCAGCTGACGGCGTGACCGAGGCGCTCGGCGTCGGCGCTGCCGAAGTTGCCGTATCCGAACAGCGCCTGCCCGACCTGCGGTCCGGCAAATGTGAGGAAGGCGACGACCGGGACCAGCGAGACCATCGTCAGCCGGGTCGCGACGGACAGGTCGTCGACGACGGCGGGGGTGTCCTCGTCGGCGGCGTTGCGGCTCAGCCGCGGCATGATCGCGGTGAGCACCGTGACGCCGAGGATGCCGTACGGCAACTGCAACAACAACCACGCCTGCTGGTAGATGACCGGTCCCGCGGCGTCCGCGTCCGCCGCGACCCGGGTGCCGATCGCGAATCCGATCTGGCTGATCAGCACGTACAGGACGATCGCGATGCCCATCCCGGCGAACATCTTCAGCCGGTCGTCCACGCCCCACAGCGGTCGCAGGTTGACGCCCTGGCGGCGGATCGCGGGCAGCAGAGTCACGACCTGCACGACGACGCCGAGAGTGAAGCCGAGTCCGAGGACCAGCAGTCGGGTGGTGGTGACCTCGTCGCCGCCGGGCAGCAGCCAGTACACGCCGAGGACGACGAGCACGGTGACGTTGTTGAGGACGGGCGCCCAGGCTCCGGGTTTGAACACCTGCCGGGTGTTGAGCACGGCGGTGAGCAGCGCGGACATGCCGTAGAACAGGATCGCGGGCAGCAGCAGGTACGCGAAGTTGGTGGCCAACCGGTCGTCGACCAGGCCGTTCTCCGGCAGGAACAGCCGCGTCAGCAGGGGCGCCGCGAGCACCGCGGCGACCGACACGGTGCCGAGGGTGGCGACGGACAGGGTGAACAGGCGCCGGACGAACGCCTCACCGTGATCGTCGTCCTCCTTCTCGGCCCGGACGAGGACCGGCACCACGATCGCGGTCAGAACCGCGCCGAGGACCAGCTCGGAGATCATGTTCGGCATCGTGCTGGCGACGCTGAACGAGCTTGCCGCTGCGGCGCCGAGTGCGGTGAGCAGCAGCACCTGCTTGAGGAAGCCGGTGATGCGGCTGACCAGGGTCGCGATGGCGATGGATCCGGTCGACGCGATCAGTCGGGAGTTCGAGTTGTCCTTGTCGGCTGCGCCGTCGGATGCACTGTCGGTGACGGTCGACTGGGGTGCCGTCGACGGATTCGCCCGCGGCTGTGGCGCGGGCTCCACCCGTTGCGGCGCCGCCGCGACGCGCTGCGGCATCGCGTGCGGATTGTTCTCGACGGGCGGCTGCGGTGCCGGGCGTTGTCCGATCGGCCTGGGTGGGTACGGGCGGGGCTGAGCCTGGGGGCCTGTGGGCTGCGGCGGATACGGCCGTTGCAGTCGCTGCGGCGGATATGGGGGCTGGGGCGGACCGGGCCGGGGTGCGGGACGGGTGGGCGGGTTCCGGCGTACCTGCGGAGCCGGCTGCCTCTGCCCCTGCTGCGGAGGTGGTGCCTGACCCTGACGCGGTGGCATCGGGGGCCCTTGCCGCGGATCCCGCGGGTTGCGCTCCCAGGGCGCGGCGTCGGTGCGATCGGGCGGCTGCGGGCCGTCGCCCGGCCCTCGCGTGCTGCCCGTCATCGGTCTTCGTGCCCTTCGTCCGCTGGGTCCGGTTGACCCCGGAACCGGTGCCACAGTCGCCGCCCGGCCAGCAGCAACAGTAGTGCGCCTGCACAGGCGGTAATGATCGCCAGCAGCTTGCCGTACGAGTTCGATCGCACCGAAACCGAGGTCGGGTCGCCCAGTTCACGACCGTTCGTCGTGGTCAGAGCGACGTCGACGACCATCTTGCCGGTTTCCGTGACTTTCGCGGGGACCTGGAGCGAACGGCTGCCGCGTGGCGGCAACTGTTGTTCCCCGATGTCGGTGATCGTCATCCCGGGCGGCGCGGACAGGCGCAACCGGACGGTGATCCCGATGGGGAGGTCGTTGCGGGCGACGAACAGCAGGGGGCTCTGCTCCGACGCCAGGGTGTATGCCCCGCCGGGCGCGAGAACCGTCACGGACTCGTACACGCGGTCGAGCGCGCTCCGGACCTCGGTGACCCGCTGTTCGGCTGCCGCGGTCGCCGTGGTCCGACCGACGACGCGACGGTCGGAGGTGGACATCGCCCGCAGCAGGTCCTCCTCGAGCGGCGCGGTGTACCCGTCGGGTGTCAGCGACGACTGCGGGTCGAGCACGAGCGTCTCGGTCAGTGCGTCCACCTCGGGCGCGGTCGCTGCGACACGGTCGACGACGGTGGTGGGAGCGCCGTCCGTGACCGCCTGGTCGGGGTAGGTCAGTTGCACCGGTGTGGGTGCGGTAGGCCGGCCCATGAGGTCCGGCAGCGACTCCGGTGTCGCCAGACCGGATCCGAGCATCGTCGACGCGGTCGAGAGGATCGCGGCAGCCTCCCCGCCGTCGGCGGACCAGTCCTGCGGAGGTACCAGCAGCACGGACCGCGGGCCGGCATCTGCCAACCGTGAGGCGGTGCTGCGCGGCGTCAACGACTCCCACACCATCGCGCCGAGTGCGTCCTGCAAGCGGGCCGTGCGGGAGTCCCCCGCCAGGTCGTAGCGGGCGGCGTCGGGTGTGAACGTCGGGGTCTGCGGGGTCCCCCCGACTGCGGCGAGTGCGGTCGCGGCCGAGCTGTCGAACAGCGTCGCGTACAGCGGTCCGCCGTTGTTGCCGCCGTCGATCGGAACCCGTACCGCGGTCCCCGGGTCGGTCACGGTGTTCTCCGCGAGCAGGGCGGTCGGTCCGAGCCCGGTGAGCGACGCCGCCGCGGCGGGCTCGAGAACCCCGGAGTCGGGCCAGGTCAGGCCGCGGAGGGAGGTCACACCCAGCACGGCGTCGACGATGTCGGCGGGGGTACCGAGTGCACGCGCCGTCAGCGTCGCGTCCCCGACTCGGTGCAGTGCCGTCAGATCGGTCTGCGCGAAGGGAACCGCGGTGACGCACAGGTCGGTAGCCAGCACTCGCAGGCGTTCGAGCCACTCGGTCGCGGCGGCCTGACCGGTTCCGTCGTGGGCCGGTCCGGTCGGGTCGGAGGGGTCGTCGACGACGAGATAGCCGCGGGTCATGTTCGCGACGGTGACCAGGAGATCGGGGTCGACGGCCAGACACATGGATCCGGCCAGGGAGCGGCCGCGGTCCAGGTCGGCGTCGGTGGCGAACTCGGCCGCCGCGACGAGCTGTTCGAGCCGTCCGCCCGGCGCCAACGAGGTGGCGAGGTCGTCGTCGACGAGCCGGACCTTCTCGTCGACCGATCCGGGGATCCCCGACGCGAGCTGCGGGCGATCCGCGAGCGGCCACATCAGCGTGATCGCCACCGGATCGGTGGTCGACGGGGGCGCGGCGCCGGTACCGGGATCGGTCGGGTCGGCGGGCACACCGAGGACCGGCAGCAGGAAGCTGGCATCGTCCAGTCGGGCCGCGCCGCCGTACTCGGGGGTGCCGTTGACATTCACCAGCAGCGGGTACACACCGGGTTCGTCGATGTCGAGTGACGCGGCCTCGGTGGAACGCAGGGGCAGCGCGACACTGAATCGGGACGATTCCCCGACCGTGAGTTCGTCGTGGATCTCGGAGAACGGGCCGACGACGTCGAACTGGTCCTGGCCGTCGGTGAGGACGGTGCGCAGTTCGTCGGGTGTGCTGACGGCGGGCGCCCGCTGCAGCCGGATCTGGATGTCGCTGACGGGGCGGTCGCCGATGTTCGTGACGGTGCCGGAGACCGTCACGGTCGGCGAGCTGGACGTCGTGACGGTCGTCGGGGTGACCTTGTCGATGGACAGGTCGACGAATTGCTGGGACTGGCCGCCGCGTTGGGTGGGCAGCGCGGCGCCCGGTGTCCCGGTGGGTGCGGCACCCGCGAGGGTCGGCTGTGTGAGAGGTGCGGCCAGGGCCAGTGCGGTCAGGGCGGTCGCGGCCAGGCGACGGATCGTGATCATCCGTTCTCTCGGGCCCCGCTGTGGTTGTCCGGGTTGGCGCTGCCCGCGTCTCCGACCTCCTGGCCTGCAGCGATACGGTCGAGGAGTTCCCCCGCGACCTCGGCGAGGCGTCGTTCGTCGGCGTAGGCGAGGCGTGACGCGAGTTCGGCGAGCGGCACCCAGGCGACCTCGGTCACCTCGACGTCCTCGTCGGACAGTTCGCCGCCCTGGAACCGCAGCAGGTAGTGGTGGACCGTCTTGTGGATGCGCCTGCCCTCGGTGACGAACCAGTAGTCGATGCTGCCGAGGGATGCCAGGACGGAACCACGGATGCCGGTCTCCTCTGCGACCTCACGGATCGCTGTCTGTTCGGCGGTTTCGCCCTGTTCGATGTGCCCTTTGGGTAGCGACCACAGCAGCCGTCCGCGTCGGTCGGTGCGTCCGATCAGTGCCGCGCACTGAAGTTCTCGGGGGCCGTCCAGTCCGTCGACGACGAGGCCGCCCGCGGACGTCTCCCGCACCGTGCGCATGCGCTGGTTCGTGCGTTCGCCGTGCCCACCACGACGCCGCGGGTTGCGGCGGCTGCGGTTGGCGCGTTCGGCTGGAGACACCCAATCGATACTAGTTGTCTCTGTGCGGCGGCCGTCGAATCCCACACCGGTGGCCGCTCGGCGCGCGATGAGGCCCCCGCCCAAGTCGGTAAGCTGCACAGTCGTGGTTTCCCCTACTCCCGACGAGGACCGTCGCGCGCGGTTGCTCGCGTCCGCGTCCGTGACCCTGCGTGGCCTCTCGGATGTGCTGACCCCACTGGGTGCGCGGTTCGCTGCAGCCGGACACGAGTTGTACCTCGTCGGCGGCAGTGTCCGCGACGCGGTGCTCGGGCGGCTCGGTACCGACCTCGACTTCACCACCGACGCGCGCCCCGAGCAGGTGCAGGCGTTGCTCAAGGGCTGGGCCGACAACCAGTGGGACACCGGGATCGCGTTCGGGACGATCAGCGCCGCTAAGGACGAGCAGCAGATCGAGATCACGACGTTCCGCACGGATGCGTACGACGGCGTGACCCGCAATCCCGAGGTGCAGTACGGCACCAGCCTGCGGGAGGATCTGGTTCGCCGGGATTTCACCGTCAACGCGATGGCGGTCCGGATCGGTGCGGACGGTGAACAGGAGTTCGTCGATCCGCTCGGCGGGATGGACGCGTTGCTCGCGGGCGTGCTCGACACCCCGGCGGCGCCCGAGATCTCGTTCAACGACGATCCGCTGCGCATGCTCCGCGCGGCGCGGTTCGTGTCCCAGCTCGGTTTCACGCTCGCGCCGCGGGTGCACGAGGCGATCGTGGAGATGGCGGACCAGATCGACCGGATCACCGCGGAACGTGTGCACGCCGAGTTGGACAAGCTGATCCTCGGTGAGTACCCGGGCGAGGGTGTCGACGTCATGTGCGAGACGGGTCTCGCGGAGCGGGTGCTGCCGGAGATTCCCGCGATGCGGTTGGAAATCGACGAGCATCACCAGCACAAGGACGTCTACGAGCATTCGCTGACGGTGCTCAAGCAGGCGGTCGATCTGGAGGAGGGCGATCCGGACCTGGTGCTGCGCTGGGCGGCGCTCCTGCACGACATCGGCAAACCCGACACCAAACGCAACGAGGCCGGCGGCGGCGTGAGCTTCCATCACCACGAGGTGGTGGGAGCGAAACTGGTCCGCAAGCGGATGCGGGCCTTGAAGTACTCGAAGCAGATGATCGAGGACGTGTCCCGACTCGTATTCCTGCACTTGAGGTTTCACGGGTACGGCGATGGGGCGTGGACGGATTCGGCGGTGCGTCGGTACGTCACGGATGCCGACGATCTGCTGCCGCGGCTGCACAAGTTGGTGCGGGCCGACTGCACGACCCGCAACAAGCGCCGGGCTGCCAAGCTGCGCGCCACCTACGACGATCTGGAGTCGAGGATCGCGCGGATCGCGGAGCAGGAAGATCTGGCGCGGGTGCGTCCCGACCTCGACGGCAACGCGATCATGGAGCTGCTCGGGATCGCCGCCGGACCGGATGTCGGTCGGGCGTGGACGTTCCTGAAGGAACTGCGCCTCGATCGTGGCCCCCTCCCCCGTGAAGAGGCGGAGGCGGAGTTGCTGCGTTGGTGGGGAGAAAGCGGCGGCGCCGCCCGCGGGTGACTGTCACCCACCCGGGCTGACGGTCACGCACAGGCGCGTCAGCGCAGCGTCGTGTGCATGAGATACACGTTGTAGCTGTCCCATTCGGACATGGTGAAGTACAGGTCGTTCTCGGTGGACCAGGGGTGGATGAAGCCGCCGTACATCGCGGGGTAGTCGCTCGAGTGGACGACGGGAACGCCCTTCGTCCACTCGCCCTGCGGGCTGGTCGCCTCCCGCAGCACGATCGCGCCCGCAACGGTGTCGAGGTAACTCATCTGCCACAGTCCGCGGGTGGCGTCGTAGCGGACGGACAGTTCGGCTGCGGTGTCGTGGAGGATCGGTGTCGGCCACTTCTCCCCCACCGGGCTCCACTCGCCGTCCACCCAGTACTGGTAGGCGCTCTTGTTGAGCACCTGGTCCTGGGGGACGCGGGCGACGGCGACGGTGCCGAGACGCCCGTTGGGGGTGCCGAACATGTAGACGTGGTCGCCGGCGGGGACCATGGCGGCCACCTGAAAATTGTTGAGGCCGAACAGGTTGTCCCATCGGGCATGCGGATCCTTCGTCCACGTCTGCCCGTCGTCGTCGGAGTGGGCGATGCCACCGTAGTTCGTGTACCAGAGCCCGGGGATGATGCTCCACCGCCGCACGGACATGTAGCTCATGTACTGCCGGCCGCCGAGCGCGAATCCGGATGTGGGGATGGTCGTCGTTTCCCAGTTCTTGATCTTGCGGCTGCTGAGGACCTCGGCGGCGTGACACCGGCTGTCCTGGACCATGGAGTCGATGGTGAGGCCGTCCGACAGGTCGCGATCGGTGCTGTGCCCCAGCACGTTCGAGCGCCAGTCCGTTCCGTTGGCGCCGGGAGGTTCCCAGTCGGCGCCGAAGGTGTCACCGAAGGCGATCGCGACCTCGCCGGGCTTCGACTCCCAGGTGATGCCGAGGTCGGTGCCGTCGACCTGCCAGCGCTTGTCGGTCCGGTTGATCGATCCGTGTCCGGTCAGTTGCGCGACGAGCCTCGTGGATCCGACGTCCGGAGGCTGCGGCGCCTGCGACTGCGGGGCGACCTCCACCGGCGGCGACACCGGGTCCGGTGCGGGCGGAACATCGGGTTTCGGGCCGGGAATCGGAATCGGGATGGGTTCGATGTCGGGCGTGATCGAGAACCGCGGCACCGACGAACCGTCGGAGCCGGACGAGGACGAGTCCGACGAGGAGGACCCCGACGATGCGGAGCCGGACGATCCCGGGTCCTCGTCGGCCGGCTCGGGCGCGGAGTCGGTGAGGTCGGGGCAGGGGTCCGCGCAGGGGTCGGTGGGCAGCGGATCCTGTGGCACCCGGGTCTGATCCTGGACGGGGTCGGTCATGGGCACCGTGACGATCTGCGGCCACGGATATCGGATGTCGACGTTCCCCGGAAGCGCAGGACTGCCGCCCGCTGCGGAGGACGGGTCGAATCCGGTTTCGCCACAGGCATTGACGGGCGCGCTCGGCGCCGCTGACGTCGCCGGGGGGATCGCGAGTGGCGCCGACACCGCGAGTACGAGGGCGAACAGTGGTGCGCCGATCCGGCGGTGCATGCGGCTCCTCCCCCTTCGCGAACGGACGGCCAACGCACGGCCGGTGAACGAAATCTAGCAGCGGGAGGCGCACCTTCCCCGGCACGTCGCCCGTTCGACCGACGGCCGCACAGCGGGAACCGGTCGCACTCGGCGCGCGTCCAAACCCGTATGGACCTGGTGGAGTACGTCTTCGGAACCGGGGCGGGCGACCCGTCCGGGTGGGTTTCGCCCGCCGATCTCGACCTCGGCGCGCCGGGGTCCCTGGACGCCGTCGCACTCGACTTCGACGGCGACGGCTGGTGCGACGACGCGCTGTGGGACCGCGACGGGGACGGACACGCCGAACTGTCCGTTCTCGATGCCGACTCCCCGGTAGCGCGCTACTTCGCCGATCCGGATGGTCTCGGTACGTGGGCGGTCGAGGTCACCGACCCGCGTGCGTCGCAGTCGGTCGCTCCCGATGTCGCGGTGCCTGCCTCGCCCGAGCCGAGCGGTTCGGCGACGGTGGACTTCGCGGGCGACGGCAGCGCCGACGACACCACGGTCGACCTGGACGGCGACGGGGCGGCGGACGTGGTGGTGGTTCCGAGGGGCTCCGTCACGGATCTGCTCGTCGACAGTGATGCGAACGGGTCGATGGATGTGCGGTTGGTCGACACCGATGGTGACGGCGCGCTGGACGCGGTGGCGGACTCGGTCGTCGACTGAGCGTCGGAGAGATCGAACAGTCGGAGATCATTGTGCGCGTCGGGTGTTCGCCGCGACCGCGACGAGGCCGAGCGCATAGGCGGCGGCGCCGACGTAGGCCAGGGCGGGACTGTTGCCGTCGGGGGCGACGACGGTGGCGGCCCCGACGAGCGCGGCGAGGAATGCGAGGTTGAAGACGGTGTCCTGCAGGGCGAACACCTGCCCGCGTCGGGCGTCGTCGATGTCGATCTGCATGGCGGCATCGCCGGTGAGTTTCACGGTTTGGCCAGCGAGTCCGAGCAGGAAGGCGCCGACGAGCAGGGAGCCCTGGGTGAGTGCCGCGATGAAGGTGGCCTGGACGAGCAGGGCGACGGTGAGCCCGAGGACGACGGTGCGGGTGCGGCCGAGGCGTGGGATCAGCAACGGTGTCGCGACGGCGGCGAGCAGCATCCCCGCCGCTGTCGCGCCGACGGCGACGCCGAATCCGGCGAGGCCTCCGGGCAGGCCGTCCCCTGCGTGGGGGTCGCGGAGCAACAGCACCATGATGAGGGTGTCGATGCCGAAGACGATGCGGTGCACACCGATTCCGATCATCGCGGTGGTGACGCCGGGTGCCTGCCACACGGCGGTCGCTCCGGTCCGGAGTCCGGCAGCGACGGCGCGAACGGCGGCCGTTCCGATGGGGGCGGTGTCGGTTCGGGTGCCCGGCCCGAGGCGGTGGGGCGCGAACCCGGCTGCGGCGATTGCTCCGACGGCAGATGCGACGGCGGCGATCGCGACCACGATTCCGGAGCTGCGGTCGCTGGTACCGAGGACGGCGATCAGGGTGACGGCGGTGCCTGCTCCCGCTGCGGAGACGGCTGACCCGACCGTCGCGAGCACGGAATTGGTTGACACCAGCCAGGATTCGCGTACGACGTGCGGAAGCGACGCCGACACGCCTGCGAGGACGAACCGGCTCACCCCTACGGCGCTGAGGGCGAGTATCAGGACGGGGGCATTCGGTGCGCCGACGACGAGGCAGGCGGCTGCCGCGAGTATCAGGGTGCCGCGCAGCAGGTTCGCCCACATCAGGACAACGCGGCGGTCCCAGCGGTCGAGGAGGGCGCCGGCGAAGGGTCCGATCACCGAGTAGGGCAGCAGCAGCACCGCGAATCCGGCGGCGATGGCGAGGGGGTCGGTGTGCCGTTCGGGATTGAAGAGGAGGGCTCCCCCGAGCGCGGCCTGGAACATGCCGTCGCCGAACTGGCTGGCGAAGCGGACGGCGACGAGGCGTCCGAGCCCGGGCGTCGCGCGGATCGTCGCCCGCAACCGGTCGAGTACCCGGCCGGAGTGGTCCGGCTCGTCAGTGCTGCCCACCGCCGGACCCTACCGCGGACTCGGCGGTGCGCCGGTCCCGCCACCAGGCGACGGTCGCGGCTGCGGCCTCGGGCAGAGGAGTCGGAGCGAGCTCGAGAAGCGTTTCGCTTCGGGAGGAGTCGAGCACGAACGGGCGCTCGAACTGGTACAGCATCTCGGCCAGTTCGCGGGTCGGACCGTGGACGCGTCCGAGCGTGCGCAGCGCCCAGCTGGGCAGGACCCCGACCTTCGGGTCGGCGATGCCCGCGGCGTCCGCGAATGCCTGCACGAGCTGTCGTTGGGTCGGGGCAGTTCCGGTGGGGGCGTGCAGCACGGTGTTCCACACGTCCGGCCTGTCGGCGGCGGCGATCATGGCGGCGGCGAGGTCGGGGACGTAGGTGAACGAATGCGGGACGTCGAGCGCGCCCATCACCCGGACCCGGCGGCCGGCGAGGAGGGTCGCGACCATGCGTTCGCCGCCGTGGGCGGTGAGTACGTGCGGTCCGAAGAAGTCGGACGCGGCGACGCTGACGGTGGGCGTCGTGGAGCGTTCGCGAGCGCGCAGCAGTTCGGTTCGGACGCCGAGTTTGCCGGTGGTGGCGCCGCGCGGGGTCTGTTCGGTGATCGGCCCGTCGACGGGGCCGTAGGAGTAGAGGCTTTCCGGGAACACGACGACGGCGCCTGCGCGACCGGCGGACTCGAGCACGGCGGCCTCGGTGGCGGGGAGTTCGCGGCGCCACGCGTCGGCCGCGTATGCCGAGCCGTGGGTGCAGTGGAACAGTGCCGCGGCGCCGTCCAGGTGGGAGTCGATGGCGCCGGGCACCGACACGTCGACGCGGTGACGTTCGATCGCGGGGTGCTCGGGTCCGGAGCCCGATCGGGTGAGGACGCGGACGCGGTCGCCGCGTTCGGCGAGTTGGGTGGCGACGGTCCATCCGACGGGTCCGGCGCCGGTGACGACGTAGTGCTTCGACATGGGGTTCTCCTCGATTCGACGTTTGGAGAGCACTGCTCTCGTTTTGAGAATGAACCGTCGCGGCCACAATGTCAAGAGCACTGCTCTCTAAAGTTGACAGTGCTCACGAATGGCGTCACGCTGGGCGAGTGACCGGAACCCCCCGCCAACGCGCCCGTGAACAGACGCTCGCCGACATCACTCGCATCGGTCGCGCCCACCTGGAACGGGACGGCGCCGCCGCACTGTCACTGCGGGCCGTCGCGCGCGACCTCGGTGTCGTGTCGTCGGCGGTGTACCGGTACGTCGCCAGCCGCGATGACCTGCTCACGCTGCTCGTCGTCGAGTGCTTCACCGAACTCGGCGACGCCGTCGACGCGGCCGTGGCCGCCGTCGAGCCCGACGACGACGTCGGCCGGTTTCGCGCGCTCGGGCACGCAGTCCGCGACTGGGCCCTCCGGGAACCCGCGGGTTACACGCTGCTGTTCGGGAGCCCGGTGCCCGGCTATCACGCGCCCGCGGAGCGGACGACGGGGCCGGGCACCCGCGTCGTCGTCGCTCTCGTCGGAATCGCCGAGACGGCGTACCGAGCGGGACGCCTGCGCGTGACGTCCGGCGAACCCGTCCCGGCCGGGCTCCACCACGACGCCGCCCGCATCCGGAGCGAGCTGGACGTCACGCTCCCCGACGAGGTGCTGACGCGCGGTGTCCTGATCTGGGCGTCACTGTTCGGAGCCGTCGGCTTCGAGGTGTTCGGCCAGTACGGCGTCGACACGTTCACCGACCCGCGAGCACTCTTCGACCATCACCTCACCGTCCTCGCCGCGACGTTCGGGTTGTAGCAAGGGCACGTTCCGGCTACCTCGGTGCAATGATTGTCCGGTGGAATCCGCTGACGAACCCGACGACCGGACGGCCTCGACGGAACGTGCGGTGCGGCCGGGCAGTCTGCTGGTCTCGGCCACCGGCATGACGGATCCGTCGTTCCGGCGCACCGTCGTCTACGTCATCGAGCACAACGACGGAGGCAGCCTCGGGGTCGTGCTGAACCGCGCGAGCGAGACCGCGGTTCACACCGTGCTACCGCAGTGGGCGCCCCTGTGTGCGCGCCCGCAGGCCCTCTACATCGGCGGTCCCGTCAAGCTCGATTCCGCGCTGTGCCTGGCGACGGTGAAGACCGGTGCCCGCATCGACGGCGTTCCCGGCCTGCGCCGCGTGGACGGCCGGGTGGTGATGGTCGACCTCGACAGCGACCCCGAGCAGGTGGGACCGCATCTCGAGGGGGTCCGGGTGTTCGCGGGCTACTCGGGTTGGACATTGGGGCAGCTCGACGGCGAGTTGCAGCGCGACGACTGGATCGTGCTGTCGGCGTTGCCGTCGGACGTGATCGGCTCGCCGCGCTCCGACCTGTGGGCTCAGGTGCTCCGTCGCCAACCGCTGCCACTGTCCCTGCTCGCCACACATCCGCTGGACGTCGACCGCAACTGACGGGCCTCCCGCCGATCCGGTCGGGTGCCGATACGTTGGACACTTGGAGGTGTCGGGATGCCACAGGTTCCATCGGAACGCATGCGCGTTCTGTACGCGGGGCACGCCGCCGAGTTGTGGCGATACGCGATGCGACTGACGGGCGACCGCGTGCAGGCGGAAGCCGTGGTCGAGGGGACGCTGCTACGCGCGGTGGAACGGCCGCGGATGCTGGCCCGCGGCGATTCCGCGGTCCGGGCATCCCTGCAGGCGACGGCCCGGGATCTCGCGGGAGTTCGCGTCGACCACGATGAGGACGGTGAGGAGGAGACCGCCGTCGTTCCCCTCCTCGACGACGCCGCCGCGGGTGATCCACCTCCGGACCTGCTGCCCAGGCTCCTGGACCGAACCCACACCCGCAGCCGTCACATCCGCACCGCCATCTTCGCCGTCGCCGCGACCGCCGTGGTGGCGGCGGTCGGCTACGCGATCACCCTCATCCCCGCGCCGTCCGCCGGGCCGTCGTCGAGCATGCCGTTGGGGCCGTCGGCGCCCGTGACGGATCAGCCGATGCAACCGGCGGTCCCCTACCCGATGACGGCCGAGGTGTCGGTGATCGGGCAGGAGCGGGGCACGAGGATCGACGTGGTCGCACACCGCCCGGCACCTCCGGGTGGCGGTGTCGGCAACGAACGTTCCACGTACGCACTGGTTCTCACCGATCACACCGGAGCCCCGAGCACCGTCGCGACCTGGACGGCCGCGGCGGGCGAGTCGGTAACGCCGTCGGGTTCGACCGATCTACCGATGCTGTGGGTGGAGCGGGTCGACATTCGCTCGGTCGACACCGATCAGGTGGTGCTGACCGCCACCTTCTGATCGGTCGCCCGGTATCCGAATCGTTGCCTGCTGAACCGAACCCGCCCCCGTTACCGTGTACATGGCGGAGGTGCTGGATGCCGCAGGATCAGGCCGAGCTGATGCGTGTGCTCTATGCGGAGCACGCTGCGGCCCTGTGGCGGTACGCGATGCGACTGACCGGTGATCGGGTGCAGGCGGAGGACGTGGTCCAGGAGACCCTGCTGCGGGCCTGGAGGCGTCCGCAGATCCTCGATCAGCGGGAGCGTTCGGCGCGGGCATGGTTGTTCACCGTCGCGCGCAACCTGATCGTCGACGAGTTCCGGAGCGCGCGGTCCCGCCGCGAGTTCGGTACCGACGTGCCACCGGAGCAGGCGAGTCCCGACACGACCGACGCGGCGCTGGACTCGTGGTTGATCGCGGACGCGTTGACGCAGTTGACCCCGGACCATCGCGCGGTGCTGGTGCGGGCCTACTACCAGGGGATGTCGACGCGGCAGATCGCGGAAGCCCTCGACATCCCGGACGGAACCGTGAAGTCGCGGCTGCACTACGCGTTGCGGACGTTGCGCCTGACCTTGCAGGAGATGGGGGTGACACCGTGACCACCGATCTGGACCCGTTCGCGCACTGGGACGCCGCCTACGTGCTCGGGGCCCTGGACGCCGACGACCGCCGAGCCTACGAGCGGCACCTCGACGACTGTGACCACTGCTCGATGGCGGTTGCCGAGGTCGCGGGCGTTCCCGCGCTGCTGGGCCGGGTGCCTGCGGCGACCGCGCTGGAGTTGGATCGTGCTCCGCGCGGCCTGCACTCGGACGTGGCGGGTGAGCCTCCACGCGACCTGTTGCCGAAGCTGCTCGAACGGACCCGGCCGCCACGCCGGTGGGGACGGGTGGGGGGAGTCGGGGTGGGTCTGGCCGCGGCGGCGGTCGCGGTGGTGGTGGCGGTGTCGGTGCTGCCGACCTCGCCGACCGGTCCGTATCCGGGTGCACCGCAGGGCCCGTCGGCGCCGGCGGGCGCGCAGCCGATGGCGGCGGTGGTGCCCAGCCCGCTGACCGCGGAGGTGTCGGTCAGCGCGCAGCAGTGGGGCACCCGGATCGACGTGGTCTGTACCTACGAGGAGCCCTCCGATGGGGGCTACGGAACCGACAGGTCCGAGTACGAACTGCTGCTGACCGATCGGTCGGGTGTCACGACCAGCCTCGCGACGTGGTCGGCCGCGGCCGGGCAGACGGTGACCCCGTCGGCGACGACGAGCGTCCCGATGCTGTGGATCGACCGCATCGACATCCGTTCGGTGGACACGGATCAGGTCCTGCTGACCAGAGCTTTCTGACCGTCGGTGAACCGTTCGACACCTCCTCTCGTGTTCACGGTGAGGCACTGGGTCGGGCGGCAAGGGAGGTGGGTCGATGACGGTGGGCGCAGCCGCGGTGAGGGTGGTGGACCGCCTCGTCGACGCACTCGCGGACCGTGGGGTCCGGTACGTGTTCGGTGTCGACGGCGCGAACATCGAGGACGTCTACGACGCGCTGGCCCTCACCGCGGCCCCGATCGCCGGGATAGTCGCCAAACATGAGTTCGCGGCGGCGACGATGGCGGACGGTGCGGCCCGCAGCACCGGCGGCCTCGGCGTCGTCGCGGCCACGTCCGGTGGCGGTGCGCTGAACCTGGTCGCCGGCCTCGGGGAGGCATCGGCCTCTCGGGTACCCGTGCTCGCGCTCGTCGGGCAGCCGCCGACAACGCTGGAGGGTC
This sequence comes from Rhodococcus sp. RD6.2, assembly GCF_001040705.1. Lineage (GTDB taxonomy): Bacteria > Actinomycetota > Actinomycetes > Mycobacteriales > Mycobacteriaceae > Rhodococcus_G. Next base: position 98,313 of record NZ_CVQP01000010.1, on the reverse strand, counting down.
GCGGCGCCTTCCAGGACTCGAGCGGCCTGTCCGGCACCATCGACGCGGTCACGCTGTTCGCCCAGGTGTCGCGGTACTGCGCGCGGGTCGAGCGCTCCGAGGACCTGGACGGGCATCTGAGCCGCGCGGTGTCGGCGGCGATTGCAGGCGGGCCCGCGGTGCTGCTGCTGCCGAAGGACGTTCAGCAGGCCGCGGCTGACCCGTGGTCGCCCGGCTCCATCGCACCCACCGCCGCCGTGGACGCACCGGACATCGGGGCACTCGCCGCGGCACTCGATCGGGCGCGGCGTCGCGGCAAGATCGTCGTCCTCGCCGGGGACGAGGTGGCCCGCGCGGATGCGCGCGACGAACTCGCCGACCTGGTCCGGGTGCTGGACGCGTCGGTCGGGGTGGCACCCGACGCCAAGGACGTCGTGGACCCGGGCACCCGAGGCTATTGCGGCGTCGCCGGCGTCATGGGACACCCGGAACTCGTTGACGCCGTGCGGTGTTCGGAGCTGTGTCTGCTCGTCGGAACGCGGATGCCGGTGCTCGCCCGCATCGGTCCGGACGAGCTGCTACGGCGGGTGGCAGTGCTTTCCCTCGGCCACGCGCCTCCGCATCTGCCGTCCACCCACACGGGCACCGGTGACCTGCGGGCAGCGCTGCGCGCCCTCGTCGACGCGTTCGCGCCGGTGCCCGCCGCGTCCTCGAACCGCGACGTCCACCGGCCGGCGGCCGTCGCGGTGCCACCCTCCCACGGACCGGGCCTTCGATACCGGGACGCGGCCGCCGTCCTCGACCGGCACCTGCCGGACGGGGTGGACGTGTTCGTCGATGCGGGCAACACCGGTGCGGCGATCGTGCACCACCTGCCGGTGCGACGCGGCGGCCGGTTCGTCGTCGCGCTCGGTATGGGCGGAATGGGCTACGCGTTCGGTGCGGGTATCGGGTCGGCCTTCGTGCGGGGCCGCCGCACCGTGGTGATCGCGGGCGACGGTGCGTTCTTCATGCACGGCATGGAAATGCACACCGCGGTGCAGCATGCGCTGCCCGTGACGTTCGTCGTCTTCAACAACAACGCGCACGGCATGTGCGTCACCCGCGAGCGGTTGCTGTACTCGGATCGATACAGCTTCAACAGGTTCGAGAGTTCGCACCTGTCCGCGGGCGTCGCAGCGATGTTCCCGGCCGTACCGGCGTACCTCGCGGGAACCGTCGCCGACCTCGACGCGGCGCTGTCCGCCGTCGCGGAGGTGCCGGGGCCCGTGTTCATCGAGGTGCTCTGCGACCCCGACGAGATCCCGCCGTTCCTGCCGTTCCTGCCGCCCGCAGAGGCCGACCGGTCCGACACCCACGACTCCGGAGGAACCCCGTGACCGAACCCCTTGCCGCCCTGAGCGACATCCCGCCGGACGCGTTGCCCGCGGTGCACCGCATCGAGAACACCCCCGCGGAGGAGGCGCACCCGATGATTGCCGAGATGGTCCACTCGGTGTACCCGCACGACCAGATCTACGGCGACTACTGCACCCTGCAAGGTTTCGTCGCGGCGCCGGCCCGGCAGGTGTACGACTACCTCGCGCACACCCGGAGTCTGGAGGAGTGGACGTTCAGTCTGCGCGGCTTCGCTCCTGTCGGCGATGACGGCCTGTGGCTCGGCAAGGACCTCCTTGGCAACGGCGACACCGACATCTACACCCGAACCCGCGCCTGCCCGGACGCGATGACCGTCGACTACCACTGCGCGTGGGACCAGGGTGAGCACCTGTGGATGATCTACCTGATGCGGGTGGTCGACGCGCAGGTGGTGCTCGACAAACCGGGTTCGGTGGTGCTGTGGACCAACTGTCACCACCCGTTCTACGACCGTAACCCGTTCCCGGAGAAGGCGCTTCCCGGTCGTGACGCGTGGGTGGGTGACTACTGGGACGTCTTCTACCCCGGTCACCGGCTCGAGCTGGACAATCTGACGCAGATCTGCGAGTACCGGCATGCGCACGGTCTGCCGTTGACGCCCGCCGGGCTGTGAGAGGAGGCATGCCGTGAAGACCGTCAGTCTGGTGGACGTCGCCTCGTACCTTCCCGAGAATCGTGTCAACGCAGACTATTTCGCCCAGTTCGCGGCGCCGAGCCGGCTCGCGAACAGCCCGATGTTCCGGCCACCCGCGCACCGGCACCACGTCGCGGACGGGGAGAGCGCCATCGACATGGCGATGCGCGCCGTCGCGCCGCTGGTAGCGCGGTCCGGGGAGGACGCGGTGCGCGGCGTTGACGCGATCCTCACGCACACTCAGCTGCCCGACCTGCCGTTGCAGGGATGCGCCGGAGAGCTGGCGTATCGGCTCGGCGCGAACCCGGAATGGGTGCTGGACGTGCACAACAGTGGGTGCGCGGCGTTCCCGTACATGATCAAGCTGGCACGTCAGCTGCTCCAGCAGGACGGTGCGCGGTCGGCGCTGATCGTCGCGGTGCAGAACGCGGCCGGTCAGGTGTTCACGCAGACCGAGGTCCGCTCGCAGCCGCAGGCCGCGATCCCCGGCGACGGTTGTGGCGCCGGGCTGCTCGTCGTCGACGATCGGGCGCCGGTCCTCGCGACGGCGTGCCGGTCACAGGGCGAGTTCGCGCCGTCGCCCGCCGACGCGGACGTCGACCCGCCGCGCAAGTACTGGGAACCCGGTCCGGGTCAGTTCCGGATTGCGTTCAACCAGAACAAGATCGCCCGCGTGTACGCCCGCGGAAACCGGATGGTGCCGGAGGTCGCGCACGACGTGTGCCGTCAGGTCGGGGTCGCGCCGGACGAGGTGGACGTGTTCGTCACCAATCAGCCGAACCGGCTGTTCCTGCGGAACTGGCGGGAGGCGATGCAGCTTCCGCCCGAGCGGCATCCGGACACCTTCGACGAGTGCGGCAACCTGTTCGGCGCGGGCATCCCCGTCACTCTCGACACCGAGAACCGCGCGGGCCGCATCCCGAATGGTGCGCTGGTGGTGATGTCGGCCTTCGCGCACGCGGGCGACTTCGCCGGTGCCGCCGCCGTCCGCTGGGGCGCCGCCCCGGTCTGACCCAACCCACACCGGGTCAGGCCGCCGTCGCGACCTCCAGGTCGGGGTCGGTGCGCTTCGCGTACCGCTGTGCGAGCGCCGCGCAGACGATCAGCTGAATCTGGTGGAAGATCATCAGCGGCAACACGATCAGCCCGATCGGCTGGCCCGCGAACAGCACAGCCGCCATCGGCAGGCCGGTGGCGAGGCTCTTCTTCGACCCGCAGAACAGGATGACGATCCGGTCGGGCAGCGAGAACCCGAGGGCCTTGCCCGCGTACGCGGTGGCCGTCATCACGACCGCGAGGATCAGGCAGCACACCGCGACCAGCGCGACGACATTCCAGGCGGACAGCCCGTCCCACGCGTGCTCGACCATGCCGGCGCTGAACGCGGCGTAGACGACGAGCAGGATCGAGCCGCGGTCGACGAGTTTGGTCGGCTCGGCGTACTTCTGCAGGAATCCCGCGACCCGCGGTCGGATCAGTTGTCCGAGGAGGAACGGGATCAGCAGCTGCACGACGATGTCGACGATCGACGACGCGTCGACGTGCGCCTCGCCGGTGGTGTTCATCAGCAGGATCACCAGTAGCGGCGTGACGAACACGCCGAGCAGGTTGGACATCGACGCGCTGACGATCGCCCCGGCGACGTTGCCGCGGGCGATGGAAGTGAACGCGATCGACGACTGCACGGTCGACGGCACCAGGCACAGGTACAGCACGCCGGTGTACAGCTCCTCGGTGAGCACCGACGGCACCAGGATCCGCAGCGCCAGGCCGATCAGCGGAAAGAGCATGAACGTCGCGGCGAACACCACCGAGTGCAGTCGCCAGTGCCGCAGGCCCTCGAGTGCCTCGCGGGGGTGCAGGCGGGCGCCGTAGAGCAGGAACAGGAAGGCGATGGCGATCTTCGTGGCCCATTCGAGCGCGGTCGCGCCGGCGCCGGAGGCCGGGAAGATGCTGGCGAGTACCGCGACCACGATGATCGACAGGATGAACCCGTCGACGTGGAACCTGCTCAGAAACCTCACCCGACCACGGTAGGGCGACCACCGCGTATCGGAAAAGTCGATGAGACCAATTATTCGCATCGAGAGACGTGATAAATGTCGGGGATGCTGGATCCGGTGTTGCTCCGTTCCCTCGTCGCCGTCGATCGCGAAGGCGGGTTCACCGCCGCCGCGGCGCGGCTCGGCCTGAGTCAGTCCACTGTCAGCGGGCACGTGGCGCGACTCGAGAAGTCCGTCGGCCGGGAACTGCTGCGCCGCGACACCCGCAACGTCGAACTGACCGCCGACGGTGCCGCGATGCTCGGCTTCGCGCGCACCATCCTCGACGTGTCACAGCAGGCAGAGGCGTATTTCGCGGAACCCGACCTGTCCGGGCTGCTGCGGTTCGGGGTCTCCGACGACCTCGTCGCCGCCGAACTGCCCGAGGTGCTGTTGGAGTTCCGGCGCAGTCACCCGCGGATCGACCTGGAGCTGACGGTCGGGCTCAGCGAGACATTGGGGGCGAAGGTCGCGGCCGGTGAACTCGACCTCGCGTTCGGGATGCGCCGGCCCGGGGAACGGCACGGGGAGCTGGTGTGGCGCGACCGCCTCGTGTGGGCGGGATCTCCCGAGAGTGAGGTCGTCGATCCCGCCGCGGGTCCGGTGCCGCTGGTGACCTATCCCCCGCCGAGCATCACCCGGCGGGCGGCGATGGAGGCGATGGAGCGGGCGGGGCTCGTGTGGCGGACGACGTGCGTGACGGACAGCCTGCTCGGCCTGCGCGCGGCGGTGCTGGCTGGTCTCGGGTACATCGTGCACGCCGAGTCGATGCTGCCGGACGGCCTGGTGCCGCTTCCCGGCCACGCCCTGCCCGACCCCGGCGACGCCGACTTCGTGGTGATGCGCCGCCCCCGGCCCGCGACCGGGCCGGAGGCCGCGCTGACGGCGCTTATCGTCGCCAGCGAACGCCGCCTGCGCCGCAGCTAGGTCCGAATCACCCAAGCGAGCGGGACCCACTGCGGCAGGGCCGCAGCGCGGTGGGGATCCTGCCTCCGGTCGTGTTTAACGCTGTGACCTGCAAAAATTGGAATCCGATTCGGCCGCAGGACTGGCCGATTCGCCCTAGTCTGGCTCGGTTGGAGGCGCCGTGCCGGGTATGGGCGCCCCGGTCCCACATTCGAACGAAGGAAGTCGCATGTCTCGAAATCTGGCGCGCCGCGGCGCGTCCGTCCTGGTCGCGGCGGCTGTGCTCGGCGGTGGCCTGGCCCTCGGTGGGGGCACGGCGTCGGCCGCGGAGCCCTACCCCGACTCCGACAATTGGATCGTTGATTTCATTCTTACCCCACTGGTTGCCCAACTGGGCAGCGCTGAGGGCCCCATTCAGTCGGGCAGCGCTGCTGTGGGCAGCGCTGACTCGGGCAGTGGTGCCATGGGCGAGGGCAGCGGCTGCAACGGGTGGTACGAAGGGTACGAAGGGGCGATGGGTCCTGGCTGTCTTGGTCCTATCCGCGTCCTCCCCGACGAGGTCTTTGAGTCGTAGTGCGCGACTGGCTGAAGTCCCTTCCCGGCATTTCCAGTTGGGGCACCTCTCGCGATCCCTGTTGTGGGAGTGGGAGAAACGCCCTAGGGCCGAATCACGCAAGTGAGCGGGACCGACGGCGGCAGGACCGCAGCGCGGCAGGGGGTCCTGCCGCCGGTCGTGTTTAACGCCGTGAACTGCGGAAACTCGGGTCCGATTCGTATGCAGGACTGGCTGATTCGCCCTAGTCTGGCTCGGTCGGGGGGCGCCGCGTCGGGCGGGGGCGCCCCGGTCCCACACATTCGAACGAAGGAAGTTGCATGTCTCGAAATCTGGCGCGCCGTGGCGCGTCCGTCCTGGTCACGGCGGCTGTGCTCGGCGGTGGCCTGGCACTCGGTGGGGGCACGGCGTCGGCCCAGGAGACCGACCCCGTCTTCGGCAGTTCCGTCGCAGAATTCGGCCAATTCATCGCCGACGTCATTCTTCCCCCCATTCTTGCCCCATTGGGCAGCTCTGAGCCCGGGTCTGGCAGCGCCGCTGTGGGCAGCAGCGAACCCTGCCAGAGCTGGGTAGAAATGGGGGTAGACAGCCCTGGCTGCATATTCTCCTACCGCTACCTCCCCACCGAGCTTGCTTCCCTGAGTTAGGGCACTTCTCCCAATCCCTGTTGCGGGAGTGGGAGTGGGAGACACACCTCCTCAGGTCCGAATCACCCAAGTGAGCGGGCCCGACGGCGGCAGGACCACCGCGCGGTGGGGGTCCTGCCGCCTGTCGTGTTCAACGCTGTGAAGTGCGGAAGCTCGAATCTGATTCGGCTGCAGGACTAGCTGATTCGCCCTAGTCTGGCTCGGTCGGGGGGCGCCGCGTCGGGTGTGGGCGCCCGGTCCTCACACTTTCGAACGACGGAACTTGCATATCTCGAAATCTGGCGCGCCGCAGCGCGTCCGTCCTGGTTGCGACGGCTGTGCTCGGCGGCGGCCTGGCTCTCGGTGGGGCCACGGCGTCGGCCGCGGAGCCCAACCCCTACGCCGGCGACCTGTTCGAGGAGGTCGTTACAGCCCTTCTTTCCCACTGGGCAGCGCTGCGGGCCCCGTTCAGTCGGGCAGCGCTGCTGTGGGCAGCAGCGAGTCCTGCGAAGGGGTCTGGGAAGGGGTGGACCGTCCTGGCTGTTTCTTCGACTTCCGCATCCTCCCCACCGAGCTGGCTACCCTGAGTTAGGACGTGTCTCCCGATCCCGATGCGGGAGTGGGAGATACACCCCGGGTGGACGCCCGAAAGCACCGCCGGGCCCTGTTCGGCCCGACGGTGGTGGAGCGTCCGCACGCGCGGGATCAGAAGACGATCACCCCGCGCAGGTTTCGACCCGCGTGCATGTCGTCGAAGCCCTGCGCCACCTCGTCGAGGGTGTAGGTGGTGGTGACGAGGCCGTCGAGTTCGAGCTTGCCGGCGGTGTACAGGTCTACCAGCCACGGGATGTCGGCGCTCGGGGCGGAGGCGCCGAACAGTGAGCCCTGCAGGCGCTTCTGGTACAGCGTCAGCTCCATCGGGCTGATCGGGATGCCGACGTCGGTCATCTTCCCGAGGCCGGTGACCACGCAGACGCCGGCCTTGCGGATGGCCGAGAACGCCTGCGCGATGTGGTCGCCGGTGGTCACGCCGACGGTGACGATGGCCGCGTCGGCGCCCTGACCGTTGGTCAGCGAGCGGGCCACCTCGGTGGCCTCTTCCATCGTCGAGAACGCCTGGGTGGCACCGAACTTCAGCGCGCTGTCCCGCTTGAACTCGATCGGGTCGACCGCGAGGATGTGCGCCGCGCCGGCATGCGCGGCGCCCTGCACGGCGTTGATGCCGATGCCGCCCACACCCATCACGATCACCGTCTGGCCGGGGTAGACCTGCGCGGAGTTCACCGCGGCGCCCCAGCCGGTGCCGACACCGCAACCGAGCAGGCACAGCGTCTCGAGGGGCAGGTCCTTGTCTACCTTGACGGCAGAATCGGTACTGACGGTGGTGTATTCGCTGAACGTAGACAGCCCGCAGGTCTGGGCGACCGGGGCACCGTCGAGGCTCAGGCGGAAGCTCGTTGGATCGTCCGGGCGGCTGCCGGTCATGATGGCCGCGCCACGGTCGCAGAGGTTCTGCATGCCCTTCGCGCACCAGCGGCACCTCCCGCAGCCGGCAACGAACGAGAAGATGACGTGGTCGCCCTCGGTGAAACCGGTCGTCTCCGGACCGACCTCGACGACGATCCCAGCGCCTTCGTGGCCACCGCAGATCGGATAGACCCCGACGGCGTGGTCGCCCTTGGCGACGTGGTCGTCGGAGTGGCACAGGCCCGAGGCGACCATCTGGACGGTGATCTCGCCGCGCCGGGGCGCGTCCAGGTCCAGCTCCACGACCTCGAATCGGCCGGGCGTGCTGCGGATGACGGCACCGCGTGTCTTCACGGGTGAATCCTTTCTGAAAAGTGTTGTGGCGAACGGTGTCTACGGGGTGACCTGGGCGGCCATCATGGCGCGGAACTGCTCGGTGTACGGCGGCATCATGCCCCAGTCGCCGCGCAGGTCCGGGCCCGCGGACTCGTAGACGGCGCGGGCGTGGCTGAACTCGAGGAAACCCTCGCGACCGTTGTAGTGGCCCATGCCGGACCCGCCGACACCGCCGAACGGGGCGTCCTGCAGGCCGGGGTGCATCATCACCTCGTTGATCGTCACGCCGCCGGACAGGGTGCGGTCGACGACGGCCTCCTGCTCGGTGACATCGGTGCCGAAGTAGTACAGTGCCAACGGCTTCGGTCCCGCGTTGATCGCGTCGATCACCTCGTCGATCGCGTCGTAGCCGAGCAGCACGACGGCGGGTCCGAAGATCTCCTCCTGCCGTATGACGGCGTCGGCGGGCGGCTCGATCACCATGCGCAGCGGGCGGCGGCGGCCGGTGGCGGGCATCGGAACGTCCGGTGCGGACTCGACACAGGCGCCGCGCTCGACCGCGTCGGCGACGTAGCCGTCGACCCGGGCGACGTGCCGGTCGTTGACGATCGCGACGGCGTCGGCATTGTCCTCGATCGTCGGCAGCAGCGCGGTGTACGCCTCGCGCAGTGCGGCGGTGAAGTCGTCGAGCCGGTCGCCGGGCACGTACACGGTGTCCGGGCTGACGCAGATCTGGCCGCCGTTGGTGGCCTTGCCTACCGCGATGCGGTGCGCGGCGTCGGCGAGGTCGGCGCTTGCGCCGATGATGGTCGGGGACTTGCCGCCGAGCTCGAGTGTGACGGGCACCAGATTCGTTGCGGCGTTGGCCATCACCAGCTTGCCGACCGCGCTGCTGCCGGTGAAGACGAGGTGGTCGAACGGCTGCGACGTCAGCGCGTCGGCGACGTCGGGGCCGCCGGTGACGACGGCGACCTCGTCAGGGTCGAGCAGGGCGGCCACCGCGTCCGCGAGCACGCCGGCGGTGCGCGGCACCAACTCGGACGGCTTGAGGACTGCGCGGTTGCCGGCGGCGAGCACCCCGGCCAGCGGGCTCAACAGCGTGTACACGGGAGCGTTCCAGGTGCCGATGATGCCGACCGAACCCTTCGGCTGGTGCAGCACCCGCGCCGTCGCGCCGAGCTGATCGTAGGGCGCGAAGACGGGCCGCTCGTCGGGCGCCATCCACGTCTCGAGGTTGTCGCGGGAGTACTTCAGCGCGGTGATCGAGCCGACGACGTCGTTCATCAGCGAGTACCCCTCGGGGCGGCCGCCGAAGTCGGCATCGAGGGCCTTGGCGATGTCGTCGGCGCGGGCGACGAGCAGGTCGATCACCCGCTGGATACGCGCCCGGCGTTGCTCCGCAGTTGTGGGTCCGGCCGCGGTGTGGGCCCGGTGCTGACGGTCGAGAATCGCCGAGATCTGTTCTTGCGCAGCGCTGTTGCGTTCCATTGCCCGGACGCTAGGACGTGTGCCAGGTCAGGTCGGGTCCGGTCCCGGTGAGTGGGACCGGTGTTCCCGCGATCAGGCAGATCCCGTCGGCGACATCCGTGTCCGCGACGGCGCCCTTGCGCGTGACCGCGGGTGGCGATCACGCGCAAGGACCCCCTCTCGTGACGGGAGGCCCGTCACGTCTCGACTGCTGGCCGGGCGAGGACGGTACCGACCCCCGGCGCACCATCAACCGATACCGTGCCCGTCCGAGCAGCGAGGTTCCGGCCCGAACGGACTGATGCCGGTCCGGCCACCCCAGCGAAGACCCTTCCCGCGTCTCCGCGTGACTGACGCTACTCGGGGCGGGGTCACCGCGCCGCGCTTTGTGATCAATAACCGGTCAGCCGGTATCGGTATCGGTATCGCTAGAGCCGCCGGTCCGCGAGCGAGTTGAGGGCGCCGGCCATCTCCTCCGCCCGGTCGGTGGTGACGGTCAGCCGCTGCCCGTTCGCGGCGGTGAACACGAGTGCCGGTCCGGTCTCGGTGACGACGCCGTAGTTGCCGCGGCCTTTGACCCGAAGCCCCCAGCCGCCGAAGTCGCGGAACGGTGCGATCTCGGTGACCTTTGCGCCCTCGAGTTCGTCGACGCCGTAGCCGACCGCGCACATCCCCATGTTGAAGACCCGCAGTCCGGCCTCGTCGACCACGACGCGGAAGCGCAGCAGCCCGACCACCAGCAGGCAGACGGGGAGGAACACCGCGAGCATCCACCACGATCCGGCGAGGCGGCACAGGCCGACGGTGACGAGCGCCCCGATGCCGATCAGGACCGCGGTGGTGCCGGTGCCGAGCCCGACGGACGCGACGATCGGGACGTCGACGGGTCCGCGAGGCAGGCGGGCGTCGGGACGCTCGGTCGCGGGTCGGCGGTCTCGGTGGTCACGCAGCAGCGACGCCCCGAGCAGCCCGACCGCGCCGCCGACGAGGATTCCGACCGCGATGGACGTCGTCGACAGGTCGGCGTCGGCGGGGTCGGCGATGTCGAGGTTCGCGGACATCAACGCAAGCCACAGGGCGAACATCAGCCCGGTGACGGCGGAACCGACGATCAGCATGGTCCGCCGCATCATCAGCAACGCCTGGCCCAGCGCGGCGACCGCGCTGCAGCCGCCGCCGACGAGGACGATGACCAGCACGAACGTCCAGGACGCGGACGATGTGGCGGTGAAGCCGTCGGCGGTCCCCCCGCTGAAGTGGGTGGCGATCTCGGAGGGCAGACGCGACTTCCATGCCTGCGCGGTGACGAGAACCGTCACGGCGGCGGCGACGGGAACGAGTACGCCGAATGCGACGCCTGCCGGATCGAACGTTCTCGCTTCGCTCATGGCCGCCGATTCAACCAGGCGATCCGAGGCCCGCGGCGTGGTACCGGGGCCACGGCTCGTCGAGCACGGCGACCGGCCCCGGGGCTACAGTGCCGACAAGCGTTGACCTCGGCGCGAAGGAGCCCGAAGATGGCCGATCCGGTGCCCGACGTTCCCATCTCCCCAGTGGACACGGCGATTCTCGGCATCAACGTCACCGGGCAGCCGTATGTGGTGACCCTCGCCGGGCTGCTGGGCCCGGGCGGTGTCGTCGACGCGGACGGCCACCCTGATGCGGAGCGAGTGACGGAGTTCCTGGTGCCGCGGGTGGCACGGGAGCCCGACCTGCAGCAGCGTCCGCAGCGCCGGGGCGGCCGGTGGTGGTGGGTGCGCGTGCCGGTCGACGTGTCGGAGCACATCACCGTCGAGTCGGCGCACGGCGACGGCGGTTTCGAAGCGCTGTGCGCGCGATTGGTCATGGAGCCGCTTCCCCATGATCGTCCGCTGTGGCACATCACCCTCGTCCCCGGGGCCCGCCCGGGGCGGTGCGGAATCGTGGTGCGCCTCCACCATGCGGTGGTCGACGGTGCGCGAGCGAGCGCTCTGCTCGAGCGGTTGTTCGATGACGGCGGGGAAGTCGATCCGGTGCCGGAGATCGGGGAGGCCTACATGGAGGCCGACCGGCCGTCGTTCGGTGCGCGGGCCCGTCATGTCCTGACGATGTTCCTCCGGCGACCGGTGCGGTCACGGGCGCTGCTCGGACCGGTCGGCCGTACCCGCGATGTCGCCTCGACCAGCGTGGACCTGGACCGGTTGGAGGCAGGCGCACTCACGCTCGGCGCAACGGTCAACGATGCCTATCTCGTTGCGGTCGGGCAGGGGCTGCGCGCGGTGGTCACGGAGGCGGGCGAGCAGGTGCCGGACGAGTTGACGGTCTCGGTCCCGGTGCGGGTCGCCACCCGTGGCACCGCGCACAATGCCGTCGGGGTGATGCTCGTCGGTGTGCCGCTCACGGAACCGGAGGTGGCTCTGAGGATCGTCGCGCGGCGGACGTCGGAGTCGAAGCCACTTGCCCGCGCCTCGGGTACGGCGGGCGTGCCGTCGCCGCCGCTGTTCAACGTCTTCACCCGTCATCAGCGGGTCATCGCAACGGTGGCGTCGAACGTCCGGGGTCCGCGGCATCCCCTGACACTCGACGGTGCGCCGCTGGCGGAGATGTGGCCTCTCGGCCCTCTCGCGGGGAACGTACGCGTCGGCTTCACCGCCGCGTCCTATGCAGGTCGGCTGTGGGTCGGCGTCGAGTGTGACGCCGGGAATCTGCCGCCCGCGTCGCGGATCGCGGCAGCCGTCGGCAGGTCATTGCACTCGGTCGCCGAATGACGCTCGTGCCTCAGTGCGGCAGGCAGGCACCCTTGAGGGAGCACGAACCGCAGGAATCCGTGCCGCAGTCCGCGGCGGCTGCCGCGTCCGCGGGGGACTCGGAGGCGCAGGCCGACGTGGTTGCGGTGTCGACATCCGAGGTATCGGGTGCGCTGCCGCAACCGCAGGCGTCACCGCATCCGGCGGGCGCGGCCGCGGCGGCCGCGCGGGCTCCGGCGGTGCCGCCGAATCCGGCGGCGACGAGCGCCGTCAGGACGGCGAGTCCGGCGACGGCGAGTCCGGCGACGGTACCGAGTGCGAGCGCACCGAAAGCGCCGATGACCAGCAGCAACGCCGCCACCGCGAGGGTCGGGGCCGCGATGCGGTTGGCGAGGCGGAACGTCTCCTCGGACGCGAGGGTGTCGGGTGTGCGGACACCGGCCCAGCGGTTGCGCGGAAGCCGTCCGGTCATCGCGGCGGCCGCGACACCTCCGACGACCACGGCGACGACGAGCAGCACACTTGCAACGATGAACACGGCTACCAGGGTACGGCGGGGGCCGTTCGGCGGCTCCCGGAGGGTGACACTCTAGGCTGGTGTCGGGAAACCCTGCCCGAAATGCGGGTGCGGGTGACCGTCTACCCGAAGCCCCCCAGCGCAGAGAAGACAGCGAACAAGTGACCGAGTCAGTGCAGCAGCAAGGCGGCGACGCGACCCCCCAGCACCGTTACACCGCGGACCTCGCGGGCCGAATCGAGGCCCGGTGGCAGGACCTGTGGCGAGAGCGGGGCACCTTCAACGCGCCCAACCCGGTCGGCGACCTCGCCGGCGCGCTGCCCGCCGACAAGCTGTTCGTGCAGGACATGTTCCCGTACCCGTCGGGTGCGGGCCTGCACGTCGGGCACCCCCTCGGCTACATCGCCACCGACGTCTTCGCCCGGTTCCACCGGATGCACGGCCACAACGTGCTGCACACCCTCGGCTACGACGCGTTCGGCCTGCCCGCCGAGCAGTACGCGGTGCAGACGGGTACACACCCGCGCACCACCACCGAGGCGAACATCGCGAACATGAAGCGCCAGCTGCGCCGGCTGGGTCTGGGTCACGACGAGCGCCGCAGCGTCGCGACCACCGACGTCGACTTCTACCACTGGACGCAGTGGATCTTCCTGCAGATCTACAACGCCTGGTACGACACCGAGGCAAACAGGGCCCGGCCGGTGTCCGAGCTGGAGGCCGAGTTCGTCTCGGGTGTGCGCACTCCCGCCGACGGCCGCGCCTGGTCGGATCTGTCGGACGCCGAGAAGCACGCCGAGATCGACTCGTACCGCCTTGTCTACCAGTCGGATTCGATGGTCAACTGGTGCCCCGGTCTGGGTACCGTGCTGGCCAACGAGGAGGTCACCGCGGACGGGCGCTCCGAGCGCGGGAACTTCCCCGTGTTCCGGAAGCACCTGCGGCAGTGGATGATGCGGATCACCGCGTACTCCGACCGCCTCACCGACGACCTCGAGTACCTGGACTGGCCGGAGAAGGTCAAGTCCATGCAGCGCAACTGGATCGGGCGCAGCCACGGCGCGCGGGTCAAGTTCGCGGCACACCGTGAGGGTTCCGCCGCCGAGCACGACATCGAGGTCTTCACGACCCGCGCGGACACCCTCTTCGGCGCCACCTACGTCGCGCTCGCGCCCGAGCACGAGCTGGTCGACCAGCTCGTCGCCGACGCGTACCCGGCCGACGTCGATGCACGCTGGACCGGCGGAGCCTCGAACCCGGTCGACGCCGTCGCCGCGTACCGCGCCGCGATCGCCGCGAAGTCCGACCTCGAACGGCAGGAGAGCAAGGAGAAGACCGGCGTCTTCCTCGGCTCCTATGCCGTCAACCCGGTGAACGGACACAAGGTTCCGGTGTTCATCGCAGACTACGTGCTCACCGGCTACGGCACGGGCGCCGTGATGGCCGTGCCCGGTCACGATCACCGCGACTGGGAGTTCGCCACCGAACTCGGGCTGCCGATCCTCGAGGTCATCTCCGGCGGCGACGTCACCGAGGCCGCGTACACCGGCGACGGTCCGCTGGTGAACAGTGGCTTCCTCGACGGGCTTCCGGTGGACGAGGCGAAGAAGTCCGTCATCGCGCACCTCGAGGCCGACGGCCGCGGCATCGGCACCATCCAGTACAAGCTGCGCGACTGGCTGTTCGCGCGTCAGCGGTACTGGGGCGAGCCGTTCCCGGTCGTCTACGACGATCAGGGTCTCGCGCACGCACTCCCGGAATCCGCTCTGCCGGTGGAACTCCCGGAGGTCGAGGACTATGCACCCGTCTCCTTCGATCCGGACGACGCCAACTCCGAGCCCTCGCCCCCGCTGGCGAAGGCGTCCGACTGGGTGAACGTCGAGCTCGACCTCGGCGACGGCCTGAAGAACTACCACCGCGACACCAACGTGATGCCGCAGTGGGCGGGTAGCTCCTGGTACCAGCTGCGCTACATCGACCCCACCAACCAGGACACGTTCTGCGCCAAGGAGAACGAGCAGTACTGGATGGGTCCGCGTCCGGAGCTGCACGGCCCGAACGATCCCGGTGGCCTCGACCTGTACGTCGGCGGCGTCGAGCACGCGGTGCTGCACCTGCTGTACTCCCGGTTCTGGCACAAGGTGCTCTTCGACCTCGGGCACGTCAGCTCCTCGGAGCCGTACCGGCGCCTCTACAACCAGGGCTACATCCAGGCGTACGCATACACCGACAGCCGCGGTGTGTACGTGCCCGCCGCGGACGTCGTCGAGAAGGATGGAAAGTTCTTCTACGAGGGCGCCGAGGTCAACCGCGAGTACGGCAAGATGGGCAAGTCCCTGAAGAATGCCGTTGCGCCGGACGAGATCTGCGAGGAGTACGGCGCCGACACGCTGCGCGTGTACGAGATGTCGATGGGTCCGCTGGACACCTCGCGGCCGTGGGCGACGAAGGACGTCGTCGGTGCGCAGCGCTTCCTGCAGCGTGCGTGGCGCGTCGCCGTCGACGAGGAGACCGGCGCCGTCCGTGTCACCGACGCCGAGCCGACCGAAGAGACGCTGCGGGCGCTGAACAAGGCGATCGACGGCGTCAACGCCGACTACACGGCGCTGCGCGACAACACGGCCGTCGCGAAGCTGATCGAGCTGACCAACCACCTCACCAAGGCGTACCCGAACGGGGCGCCGCGTGCCGCCGTCGAGCCGCTGGTGCTGATGCTCGCTCCGGTCGCTCCGCACGTCGCCGAGGAACTGTGGTCGCGGCTCGGGCACGAGACGTCGCTCGCGCACGGCCCGTTCCCGACTGCGGACGAGAAGTGGCTCGTCGAGGATTCGGTCGAGTACCCGATCCAGGTCAACGGAAAGGTCCGCAGCCGCGTCACCGTCGCGGCGGATGCGAAGCCGGATGTCATCGAGGCCGCGGCCCTCGCCGACGAGAAGATCGTCGCGTTCCTCGAGGGCAATGCGCCCCGCAAGGTGATCGTCGTGCCCGGCAAGATGGTCAACATCGTCAAGTGAGTTGAACGCCCTGCGGCCCCGGTGATCGTGTGATCGCCGGGGCCGCAGGATTTTCCGAGAGTTTCAGCACTCGCTGGGGGCGGGCTCTCCACGCAGCCGGGCGTCGACCCAGTCGAAGGCATCGCCGACGCCGGTCAGCTCGGCGGCGAAGTGCTCACCGGGAACCTGCCGGTACACGGCGGGCGCGCCGTAGCCGCACTGCTCGTCGTACAGGTTCCGGGTGCCCAGCGCCGGAACCCAGAAGTCCTGGCCGCCGTTGTACAGGTACAGCGGGGTGGCCGACTTGCGGTCCGCCATCCGCATCTTGGTGTAGACGGAATGCGCGACCGGGGTGCCCAGGGCCTGCTTGACGTTCGCGAGCGCCTCGGCGGGGACCTGGAAGAGGCCGAGGACCATGAGTTTGTTCCCGCACGCATCCTTCAGTGACGAGACTCCGAGCTACCGTTCGGCTTTGTCATTTGTGCACGTCGGAGCACAAATCGGTGTCGATTGAGCCTCGGGAACGATGCGGTCACCTGTACCCTCGCGGGTAGAACGAGTTCTAGTAATCGAGGAAGGGACACCGGCATGGCGCCGTCACGCGAGAGCATCCAGAACACCATCGAGTCCTACGTGAAGTCGGTCGCGGGCGGCACCGTCGACGACGTGCTCGCGCTGTACGCGCCGGGCGCCACGGTGGAGGATCCGGTCGGCACGCCGCCCCGCACCACCGAAGAATCGCTGCGTGAGTTCTACGGCATCATCGAGCCGCTCGAGCAGACCGCCGAGCTCGGCATCGTGCGCATCGCCGCGGACACCGCCGCGTTCAATTTCACCCTCACCACCCACCTCGGTGAGCAGAAGATCGACATCTCCGTCATCGACGTCATGACCTTCGACGACGACGCCAAGATCACCAGCATGAAGGCGATCTGGGGCCAGGAGGACATGGTCACCCGCTGACCCCTCCCCCGCTGGTTCCCTGATGTCACAGTCGGGGTCGTGAAGTGACCCGATGTGACATCAGGGAACCTGAGGCAGGGGTCAGGCGGCGCGAGCGAAGGTGGCCCAGGCGCGGCCCGCGACGCGTCCGCTCTCCCCGACGGCCGTGAGCACGACGTCGACGCGCGCTTCCCCATCCGCGGTGTACTCCTGCACGACCTCTCCTGTGCACGACAGCGGTTCGTGTCCGGAGTCGAAGTCGAGTTGCCGGGTTCGGAAGCGGCGCAACGATTCTGCCCCGAGCCAGCCGGTGGCGTGATCGGCGAGAAGGCCGACGATGGCCACGTCCGCGCCGCCGCCCTGGGTCCATGCGTCGGCAACGAGCCGGCCGTCGCTGTCGCGGTACTCGGTGAGACGGTCGTGCGCGCCGTCGCGGACCGTGACGGTCAGCTGATCCCCTGCGCGTGGCGGCCTGCCGAAGAACCTGCAGTCGCGTTCGGTCGGGACGTCATGGACACCGGTGAGGGCGTCGACCCCGCAGAGGTAGGTCGGCGGGACGACGGCATTGTCCTCGCGATACGCCTGGTGGGTGCACCCGGTCGCGTCCGCGAACGCGCGGATGCGCTCGCCGTCGACGGTGAATTGTCCACTTGCCTGCAGCATCGTGTCCATGTCGGTGCCTCCCATCGATTCCCTGAGTCGACGCTAGGTGGCGAGGAGGCAGTGTTTCCGCCCCGTTCCCGCTGATCGGGAACCGGAGGCTCGACTCCCGAAGGATGGGACGGCGGGATCGATGGCGTTCGGTGCACGGGTAGATCAGAGAGGCCACACCCGGCGTATTCTGAACGAACCGAAAGGCATTGCCATGACGATAGATTCGGACGACGTGCGACCGGTCCCGGAGGCCGGGATCGAACACTGGGATTTCGAAGCCGACGTCGTCGTCGCCGGGTTCGGGGTTGCCGGGGCATCGGCGGCCGTGGCGGCGGCCCAGGCCGGTGCCGACGTCCTCGTTCTCGAACGCACCGGCGGATGGGGCGGTGCGGCCGCGATGGCGGGTGGCTTCATCTACCTGGGCGGGGGAACGCCGCTGCAGCGGGCGTGCGGGTTCGAGGACACCGTCGACAACATGAAGGCGTTCATGACGGCGGCCCTCGGGCCGGGCGTCGACGAGGCGAAGATCGCCGCGTACTGCGAGGGAAGCGTCGCTCACTACCACTGGCTGGCCGACGAGTGTGGTGTGCCGTTCAAGCCGGAGTTCTGGGGCGAACCGGGCTGGGAGCCGCCCGGCGACCAGGGTCTTCAGTACTCGGGCGGCGAAAACGCGGCGCCGTTCCACGAAACGATTCCGCCCGCACCCCGCGGCCACGTCCCGCAGATGCAGGACAAGCACGCCAGCTCGGAGAAGGGTGGCGGCTACATGCTGATGAAGCCCCTCACCGACACCGCCGCAGCGCTCGGTGTGCGCTCCGAGTACGACATGCGGGTGCGGACGCTGGTGACCGACGAGCAGGGTCGCGTCGTCGGAGTCGTCGCGAAGCAGTACGGCAAGGACGTGACGGTGCGCGCCCGCAGGGGCGTGGTCCTCGCGACGGGCAGCTTCGCGTACAACGACACGATGCTCGAGTCGTACGCCCCGAAGCTCAAGGGCAGGCCCGCGGCCTCCATCGAGGAACACGACGGCCGTGCGATCCGGATGGCGCAGGCGCTCGGCGCGGACCTCGCGCACATGGACGCCGCGGAGGTCGCGTTCTTCTGCGACCCGCAGCTGTTCGCCCGGGGAATCCTGGTCAACGGCCGGGGGCAGCGGTACATCAACGAGGACACCTACCCCGGACGCGTCGGGCAGGCAACGCTGTACGAGAACGAGAACCAGGCATTCCTGATCATCGACGAAGCCGCATACGAGGAGGGCCTGTCGCGCCCGACGGCGACGCCGCAGCTTCGTGGAAAGCCCAAGTGGGTGGCCGAGACCGTCGAGGAACTCGAAGCCGAGATGGGATTGGCGACGGGGACGCTCCAGTCGACGGTCGAGGTGTACAACCGGAACGCCGAACGCGGCGAGGACCCGCTGTTCGGGAAGAAGGCGCAGTGGCTGCGCCCGATCGGCTCCCCGGTCGCGGCGATCGACCTGCGCGGCATGACCGGCGGATTCACCCTCGGCGGCCTCCGCACCTCCGTCGACTCGGAGGTGCTCCACGTCTCCGGCGACCCGGTCCCCGGCCTGTTCGCAGCGGGGCGGTGCACGTCCGGGGTCTGCGCGGGCGGCTACGCGAGCGGGGCATCACTCGGCGACGGCAGCTTCTTCGGGCGGCGCGCGGGACAGGCAGCGGCCAAGGCCTGACCCGGTGCCATGTTTCACGCTCGTGGCGTTCGGGTACGGGCACCTCGACAAGGAGTGGAGGACAAACGATGAGTGTGAAATCGAAAGCGATCTACACGCCCGTCTCGCTCGCCACGAGCGTGCTCGGCGGCATCCTCGCCGGCCTCGTGTTCAAGGAGGTCTGGAGGCGCGTCGGCGACGACGAATCGGTACCCGACGCGAACGATCTGTCTCGATCGGTATGGGCGGTTCTGGCTGCCGCGGTGATCCAGGGCGCGGTGTTCGGCCTCGTCAAAGCGGCGGTCGAACGCGCAGGAGCCAGGGGCTACCAGTCGGTGATGCACGAGAGTCCGGCCTGACGCGACCTCGGGCCAGTATCGTCGAGACCACTGGCCGGGACATTCCCTGGCGCAGCGCAGACAGGTCACGCATCCTGTCGAGGTCAGATTCGTCAGGAGGAGACACCCATGAGCGCGGAACCCACACTCGCCGATCACGTAGAGCTGTCTGGCCCCGATGCCGCGACCCTGCGCCAGGTGATGGGGCACTTCTGCACCGGCGTCGCCGTCATCACCGCGCACGACGGGGAACGCCCCCTCGGGTTCACGTGCCAGTCCGTCGTCTCGCTCTCCCTCGAGCCGCCGTTCGTCTCGTTCTGCCCGACCAAGACGTCGACCAGCTGGCCGCTGCTGCGTGAAGCCCGCCACCTCTGCATCAACGTCCTCGCGCACGACCAGAAGGCGATCGCGTCCGGCTTCGCCCGCAGCGGCGCCGACAAGTTCGCCGGCGTCTCCTGGTCACCCGCCCCCAACGGTGCGCCCGCCCTCGACGGCACCCTCGCGCGCATCGACGCGACCCTCGAAGTCGAACACGACGCAGGCGACCACACCATCGTCATCGCCCGCATCACCGACCTCACCGCCGACATCGAACGCCAGCCCCTGCTCTTCTTCAAGGGCGGCTTCGGTGATTTCGCCGCTCACTGACGTTCGCGGGTGACTTCGCCGCGCACCGACGCTCGCTGTAGACCTGCGCCGCACGGCGCAGGTCTACAGCAGCCCGGTGAGCTGCCGGGAGCCGTCGTGCAGGAATCCGAGTAGTTCGGGATCACTGCCGGACACGCGGAGCGGCGAGCCCTGCAGGCAGAGCCCGCCGACGACCTCGGCCGCATGGTTGCGTACCGGTACCGCCAGCGCGGATCGCCCGAGGCGGCACTCCTGGTTCTCGAAGGTGTGGCCGTCGCGGTGCGACCGCGTCAGTTCGGCGCGGAGAGCGTCCGGGTCGCAGACGGTGTAGTCGGTGAGGCGTCGGAGTTCGAGCCCGGCGCCGAGCGCGGGATGGTGGGCGAGCATCAGCTTGCCCAGTGCGTTGGCATGAAGGTTCTTGGCCAGCAGCGCGATTCCGACGATCTCGTGGTCGGGATCCTGGTCGACGAAACGCAGCCGGCCACCGGTGAACGACGCGACGTGCAACCCGAATCGGGTGTGGCTCCGCAGGGTTTCGACGGTCTCGTGCAGCGACGCGGACGTGTCGGTCGCCGCCGCGGCCCTGGACAGTTCGGCGGTGCGACGCCCGAGCGCGAAGCCGGACAGGTCGGGGACGCGCACGAGGAAGCCTTCTGCGACGAGCAGGTTGAGCATGCGGTACGCCGTGGTCGGCGCGACGCCGGCGAATCGCGCGATTTCCTTCGCTGTCGTTCCGGGTCCGAGTTGGGCCACCGCCTCGAGCATGCCGAGTGCCTTGCGCACCGCCCGTGGTTGCTGCCCGGTGAACCCGGCGGGAGATTCCGCATCCACGTGTGAGGTCATTCCCGTGGCCCCGGGCCGGCATGGGCGGACACCAGCTGGGGGCGCCCGTCGTCGTCGAGGATCAACGTCCCGGAGCCGGGAAGCAGGTCCGCGGTCTCGACGCTGTCGAAGGCGCCCATGGTTGTGAGGGAGTGCGGGCGAAGACGTGCGAGCGCTGCGGCCCACGCGGTCCCCGATGCGCCGATCAGCAGCACGGCGACCGGCAGCACCCACTGCCCCTGCGCGACGCCGTCGACGACGAGGTAGCCGAGCAGGCTCGCCCCCGCCGCCGCCATGCCCACCGACATCGCCGTCGTGGACGGGGAGTCCTCCCCGATCCGGCGCAGGAACCGCAGACACGAGACGGCGAGGAGCGTGTAGGCGATGACGAGCGCGACCTCGACGAACCCGTCGAAGGCGGTCGAATCCTGCACGAAGAACCGCAGGTACGCCCACGCACCGGCAATGCCCGCGACAAGGAAGGAGGCGACGGCGACGTACGGGGTGCGCAGTCGCGGATGCACACGGGAGAGCGACCTCGGCGCGGTTCCTTCCACGCCCATCGCCAGCAGCAACCGAGATCCGGCCTGCGCACAACCGAGGGTGCAGGCGAGCCACGAGCAGGTGACCCCGACCTTCACGGCCAACACCATGGCCAGACTCACTCCGGAGGCGGTGCCGTCGAAGTAGGCGGCGACGACCGCGTCGGCGCGCCCGGTCAGCGCGGCCCATGCCGCGAAGACGAACACCGACCCGCAGACCACGGGCGTGACGAGGACCGCGCGGGACACGGTGGTGAGCGGGCGTCTGGCCTCCGGTCCGAAGAAGGCGGCGCTCTCGAATCCGGCCATGCTGAGGACGACGATGAGGGCGAGAACGGGAAGGGTGCCCGGTGATGGCGGTGTGGTCGGGTGACCGGCCGCGTCGGGTCCCGCGAGCATCAGGATGCAGATCAGGGCCAGTGAACAGACCTCGACGACGAGGATCGCTCGGGTCGCGAACCGGACGCCGCGAACCGCGATCACCGCGACGAGACCCGCGACCATTGCTGCTGTCACCATCATCGGTCCGCTCCCCGACAGCGGAACATCGAGCGCGGCAGCGATTCCGAGCAGCGAGACCGCCGAGTTCGCCAGCACCGAGATGGAGATACCGAGGTAGCCGAGCAGCAAGGCAGCCCCCACCGTCAGCGTTGCTCGTCGCGGAAGCCCGTGGAACGCGAAGCTGTAGAGCGAACCGGCTGCGGCGAGTCTGCGGGTGAACTGGGTGACACAGAAGGCGACGGCGACGACGACGGCCGTGATCCCGACGATTGCGGCGAGGCCGACCAGACCCGGCCGTGCCGAAATCATCCAGGCGGCAATGTAGATCATCCCGGTCGCAGGCGCGATCGTCGAGAGGGATTGTCCGATCAGGTCGACCTGTGAGAGCTGACGCCGCCCCAGTGCTCCCAACGGTGAGAAGACCTGTTGTGTCGGAGGCGGTGTGGTGCGTGCCCGCGCGATCGCGGCGCCGAGTGCACCACCGTTTCGCGACCACCTTCCACCAGATCTGTTGGCTGCCACATCGGTACCTCGTTCTCGATCACCGGGCCGGCCATCATTCGGTCGGTCGTCCTTCGGAAGGCTAGAAGGTTCGTGTTTCCGGCGAGTTTCCCGAAGGGACGCGGGCTCATGTCGGCGAGGGCGGCGCCCGGGCGTCGGCGGTTTCACGGGTGTTGCCACGGTTTCGATGGTGTTTCCCCAAGTGGAAATCGATGTGGTCGGTGCACCGCCGAGCGCCCCTGACACCGCCGCTCGTGGGTGGCGTCGGCTCCGGGATTCAGGTCTCCACCAGTGCGGATGCGAACGGAACGATCCGTGGTCTATTTCCACTCGTGATGCGTACGGATGTTGCTCGCGCGCAGCGAAACCGCCGCATTCGCCCACCACCATTGTCACGACGAGAGAGAGGACGTGATCAATGTTCTGGGTGGTGGTGGCATCGATTCTCGGCGGAACGCTTCTGCTCGCGGGCGTCCCGAAACTCGGTGACCGTGACGGACTGTTGATGGTGGTCAAGGGATACCGGCTGCTGCCGGCATCGCTGGAACGTCTCGTGGCGGTGACCTTGCCGTACGTCGAGGTCGCGATCGGAGTGTTGCTGATCGCCGGAGTGGGTGGCCGATGGTCCGCGGCGGCGGCAACCGTGCTGTTCGCCGGATTCGTGACGGGGCTCACCGTCAACCTGGCGCGGGGACGCCGCGACCTCGACTGCGGTTGCTTCGCGTTCAGCGCCGGACACGAGGTGCCGCGCATCGGCTGGTTCCATGCGGTCCGCGCAGGAGCGTTCATGACGGTCGCGGCAGCGCTGGCGCTCGTACCGACACCGGAGGTGGCACCGGTCGCGAGGTTGGTCGGCGTCGCAGCGGGTCTGCTGATCCTGCTGGCGGCGGTGGCGGTGGCACAGATCCGCGCCGTCGTCCACCTGGGGCGCAGGCCGGTCGACGACTATCTCACGGCCGCGTCGATGAACCTGCGGGCCTCGAACACGGTGTCGCGGTACGACACCGCAGTGATCGACCTTCAACAACTTCCACGACAGACGGGACTGGTTCGATGACAACATTTCTGGTGGTGGGCGTCGTCGTGTTGGCGGTGGCGGTGGCGCTGCTGTTCCTGATGACGTTGGCCCTGGCGCGGGAGATCGGACGCGTCCAGGTGCGGCTCGGTCCGCTGGGTGCCCGGATGATGGACACCGGTCCGAAGGTCGCGCAGGCGGGCCCGTCGTTCGCGGGACTCGAGGACCACCTCGGACGCTCCGTGCGGGTCGGCGGTCACCGCGACAAGCCGCAGCTGCTGATGTTCACCGCGCCGAGCTGCAGTACCTGCAAGAGCCTGCTCCCCGGACTGCGATCGATGGCACGTGCCGAGTCCGACCTCGACGTCGTGATCATCTCCGACGGAACCCCGGAGGAGCACCGGGAGTTTCTGGCGGGCAGCAACATCGGAGCCGAGTTGAGCTACGTCGACGCCCGCGACGTCGGCATCGCCTACCAGGTCGGCACCACACCGTACGGGGTGATCCTCGACGAGCACGGGAAGATTGCCGGCAAGGGCCTGTGCAACCACATGGCCCAGGTCGAGAGTCTGCTCAACGCCCTCGAGTCCGGCACCCCGTCCCTCCAGCACCTGCATGCGCAGGCGAAGTCGGCTTGAGTTCCGAGAGAAGGAGACACGTCCGTGGAACACCATGACATGACCGAGAACAGGTATCCGGTCGACGAGGACACCGTTCGCGAGCAGGCCGCGTGGATGGCGGGTCGGGGCGGATCGTTCACCAGCCGCACGGGACGCAAACTGTCCGAACGGGTTTCGCGACGCTCGATGTTGAGCAGGGTGGGTCGGTGGACGATGGGGGTGTCGGGGGTCGCGCTGATCGGATCGCTTCCGGTGACCCGCACCGCGATGGCCCAGGAGGCACCCCCCGCCCCCGAGGCACCGGAGCCGCTGGTACCGGTGTACGACGGGAAGGATCCCGCCGAGTGTGAGTACTGGCGCTGGTGCAACATGGACGGCACCTCGTGTGCCACCTGCAACGGCGGCGGCGTGACGACCTGCGCGCCCGGCTCCAAGCCCGGTGCCGAATTCTGGGTGGGCTGCTGTACCAACCCGGACACCGGAAAGACCTATCTCATCGCCTATTACGACTGCTGCGGGGCCCCGTCGTGTTCGAACGCGTTCTGCGGCGAACCGGACATGCAGGCGGTCATGTACAACCCGGTGTCGGGAAGCTACGACCAGGAGATCATCTGGTGCGTCTCCGACGAGTCGCAGGCCTACACCTGCACGATGGCGCCCATCATCGGCGAGGACTGCCAGACCCGTCCGGCCGAGCGCCCGAAGGTCGGTGCTGGAGCATGAAAAGCACACACATGACGCGTCTTTCCCGGTCGGCAGCGGTTGTGCTGCCGCTGGCGGCCACCCTGGGGCTCGCCGGGTGCAGCTCCGCCGACGACGACGCCGCTGCCGGCGAGGTCACCTATCCGACCGTGCCGTTCACCGCGCCCGGTGAGGGCATCTCGCTCGGTCACGACGACCAGGAGATCGGCGCCACCATTCCGGAGCCGGTGCACGTCGGTGAGATCACCCCGATCAAGTCGACAGATCTGCTCGCCGTTGCGGGCGGGTTCGGCAAGCTCGAATTGGGTGTCAACGCGATCGACCCGGTGACCGGGGTCGCCGGAAGCAGATTCGTCGTGGGACCGGGCATCTGGGATCCGGTCATCCACGGGTTCGTCGGCGAGACATCGAGCGATCCAGCCGTTCTCGCCGCCGAGGTGTGGCGACCCCGCGGGTCGCGCGGTGCGGCGAGCTTCATCGTGAGCACCTACTCGGGCAATCTCCTCGAACCGTCGGAGGCACCGCTGCCCGACTACGCCCGCGTGCATTCGCGCCCCGGATCGAATGCCGTCACCTCCGACGGCAAGTATTTCGTCACCTGGGACGACGGGCTCTACGGCGTCCGGGTCGTGGACCTGGAGGCGAAGAAGGAGAGCGGTGCGGTGCAGATCATCGGCTGCGGGCCGTTCACCTGGCTCGACGGCCACGAGCTGTACAGCATCTGCGAGGAGACACGTGAGCTGATCCAGATCTCCATCGACGACTCCGGCGTCCCCTCGGAGACCAAGCGGTCGAAGGTGCTTCCCGAGGACTTCGTCAGCACCCGCAAGGTCACGTGGGCCGCCGATGCGAAGAAGGCACTGCTCGTCGGAGAGAACGGCGACGTCTACGTCTTCGACTTCTCGAATGGTCTGCCCACCGGGGCCGTGGCACCGATCGGCAATGCAGGCCAGGAGGGAGGCCGGTTCGGGGAGAACGCCATCGACAACACCGGTGGTCGCCTCGCCGTCGAGTACACGGATTCGGCGATCCACCCGGACTCGGCCCGCGGCGGCGACGTCGTGAAGATCGAACTGCGCGACGCGGCGACCTTCGCTCCGGTCAAGACGCTGGACCTGCCGTATCTCGGACTGACCGGGATCGACAGCATGGCATGGTCGGTCGACGGTGCGACGCTGTACGTGCTCGGGGACGGCCCGGAGGTGGACGGCGAGACCAAGAAGACGATCGTCGGTATCGCCGCCGCCACCGGTGACAAGGTCAGCTCGGCAGAGGTCACGGGCACCGTCGAGGACGTCGGAACCCTGCTCACTCCGCAGGTGCTGGAATGACGCGCCGTGGGCCCGTCCTCGACCGTCGCGGGTTCCTGCGGCTGGGGTCCCTCGGGGCCCTCGGCCTCGGGGTGCTGGGAACGGGTACCACGGCATGTGGATTCGTCGAGGCGACGGACTCCACGTCGCCGCCCGACTACATCGCACCGACCGATCCCGAGATCGCGGCGGCGGAGGCGGCCCGGGGGTGGAACGGGCGCGTCGCGCCGTTCGCGTTGACCGCCGGTGTCGCCACCGTCGACCTCGGTGGGCGGCTCGTCGACACCTGGTCCTACGGCGGGAAGGCGGTGGCCCCCGAACTGCGGGTCACCGCCCGGGACCGACTGCAGGTGGCCGTCCGCAACGACCTGCCCGCGGACACGACGCTGCACTGGCACGGCATCCGGATCCGCAACGACATGGACGGCGCTGCCCCGGCGACCCAGGCGCCGATCGGTCCCGGGACCGGGTTCGACTACGAGTTCGTCGTTCCCGACCCCGGAACCCATTGGTACCACTCGCACAGCGGACTGCAGGCCGACCGTGGTCTGTTCGGTGCGCTGGTGGTGGAGGACCCGGACGACACCTCCGGGGCGGACGTCGACGCCGTGCTGGTGCTCGACGACTGGCTCGACGGGCTGGGCACCACACCGGACGCCGTTCTGATGGCATTGAACCCGGCGATCTCCGGTGGGCACGCCGGTCACGGCGGTGGTGGCGCCCCGGTCGTGCACTCCGCCGACTCGATCGGCGTCGCGCAGTCGCTCGTCGCGGGCGGGCACGGGGCGTCGGATCCGCTCGGTGGCATGACCCAGCACATCGGGTACCCGCTGCACCTGGTCAACGGGCGACCGCCGAACGACCCGGAGGTGGTGACCGCGGCACCGGGTGCGCGGGTCCGGCTGCGGATCATCAACGCGGCAGCCGAGACCCCGTACCGGTTCGCGGTCGCGGGTCACGAGTTGACCGTGATCGCGGTGGACGGGTTCGACGTCGTGCCGACCACCACCGACACCCTCGTCGTCGGGATGGCGCAGCGTTACGACGTGCTCGTGACCCTGAAGTCGGGGGCGTGGCCGGTGGTGGCGAAGGTCGAGGGACGTGACGGGTACGCGTCCACCGTCCTCCGGTCCACGGATGCCGCGCCGTTGGCCCATCCGGTTGCCGGGGGTGCAATTCCGGAACTGTCGGGACGGCTTCTCGCCGAGAGCGCGCTGCGTCCCGCCGACGGAGTTCGCCTCGACACACGGACTCCGGACCGGGACTACCGCGTCGAACTGATCCAGGCAGGCGACCGGTACGTCTGGGGCATGGCCGGCCCGGACGCCGGGAAGCTGGTGATGCGGCAGGGCGAACGGATCCGCATCACCATGGCGAACACCACCACGATGTGGCATCCCATGCACACCCACGGCCACACCTTCGCCGTCCCCGACTACGGCGGCCTGCGCCGGGACACCGTCAACGTCCTCCCCGGTACCGAACTCGCGATCGAGTTCGACGCCGACAATCCTGGCGAATGGATGTTCCACTGCCACAACGCCTATCACTTCGAAGCCGGGATGACCGCGAACCTGCGGTACATCCGTTGAGAGGACCCCCCGATGAAGAAACTGCTTCCCCTCCTCGCCGCACTGGCGACCGTGACGAGCCTGACCGCGTGCGGTTCCGCGGACGCGTCGGCCGAGCCTGCGGTGGTGATCGACGTGAAGAACATGTCGTACACGCCGGCCTCCGTGACGATCGAAGCCGGGCAGACGGTGCAGTGGCGGTTCGACGACAACGGCCTGCCGCACGACGTCTCCGGCGACGGTGCGCTCGAGGGTGTCCTGCAGAGCGAGCTGCTCACCGAAGGCACCTACGAGTACACCTTCGGCGACCCCGGAACCTACACCTACCACTGCACGCCGCACCCGATGATGGTCGGCATGGTGATCGTGCAATAGTGCGCCGCAACGGAATCGGAAGGAGGTTCGCGCTTCCGGGCATCGCCGCCGTCCTCCTCGCAGGCTGCTCAGGGGAGGGCCCGCCGGACGCGGTGATCGAGATCAGCAATGTGCAGTTCGGTCCGGCGGACGTCACCGTTCCCGTCGGCGGGACCGTCGAGTGGAGGTTCGACGACGGCGGCGTCCTGCATCACGTGGCAGCGGAGCCCAGGCTGGGAGTGGAGGGCGAATTCGACAGTGGGATAGCTGGTGTCGGCACCTTTCGGCACACCTTCGACCGCGCGGGAACCTACGTCTACACCTGCTCGGTGCACCGGTACATGACGGGCACCGTCACGGTCGAGTGAGAACTCGAGTTCAGCAACGACTTTGGAGGTAAACGATGACAACCGTCCTCAATCACGGACCGATCGAGACCGATCTGCCCGACATCCGACCCGCCCTCGGCGACGCGGTTGCGGTACCCGCCCGCGTCGGGATGATCGCCGGGGCGGCCGCGGTCGGCGCAGGTGTCGCCACCCTGGCGAATCCGTCGACGTCGACGGCACTGACCGCCGCCGTGGTCGGTGCGGGCCTGGTGACGTCCCTTGCCGCGAACTGGTCGACGTGCGGCATGTCCGTCGCCGGCGTGGTCGCGGCACCGAAGCAACCCGGCCGCAAGGGCACGTCGACGCCGGTGCGCCGGCTCGCCTGGCACGCGCTCGGCTCGGTGGCCACCGGCGCCGTCACCGGCGCGGCGCTCGGTGCCCTCGGCTCGCTGGTGTCCGCTCATCTGTCGGTGACCTGGATGCTCTTCGGGTGGGCACTGTTCGCGCTGGCGTACGGCCTGCACGAGCTGGGCGTGATGACGATGCCCGCGCCGATGCGGCGCAGGCAGTTGCCGCGGCACCTGCGCAGGACGATGGAACCGTGGAAGGTGTCGCTGCTGTTCGGCGCCATCATCGGCCCGGGCTTCCTGATCTTCATCCGGTCCAGCGCGTACTACCTGCTGGTGCTCGGCGTCCTTGCGGCCGGCTCCCCCGCACTCGGCGCGGCCATGTTCACCGTGGTCTCGCTCGGGCGGTGCATGCCGAGCCTCGCGGCGATCGTCCACACCCGTCGCGGCGGCTCGATGCCCGGCTTCCTGTCGGTGATGTGCGTCGTGGATCGCCGGGTGCAGTCTGTGACCGGCGCCGCGCTCGTCGCTCTCGCCGCCTTCGCCGCCGCCGCCCTCGTCTGATCGGCTGCGGAGTTCGTCCCGCTGATCGGACCCCTGGGTGTTCCTGAATGGCCCATCCATTCACTCTGAGTGAATGGATGGGCCATTCAGGAACTACGGCGGCAGCCGCTCCGCCCAGGAAATACACAATTACGGTTCCACTGGTAACGAAATTGTCCTAGGCTCGGTGCACCCGAGACCGGAGGATCTGCCGTGACCCACCCCGACGTGTTGGCGCCCGCCAAGCTGGGCCCCCTCACCCTGCGCAACCGCATCATCAAGTCGGCGACGTTCGAGGGGCGGACACCGAACGCCCTGGTCACCGACGACCTCATCGACTTCCATCGCGAGGTCGCCGCCGGTGGTGTCGGGATGACGACGGTCGCGTACTGCGCGGTCGCGCCGGAGGGGCGTACCGAGTACGGGCAGTTGTGGATGCGACCCGAGGTGGTGCCGGGCCTGCGGCGGCTCACCGACGCGATGCACGCCGAAGGGGCGGCGGTGTCCGCGCAGATCGGTCACGCAGGGCCGGTCGCCAACGCGAAGTCCAACGGGTTGCCCGCGCTCGCGCCGTCGACGTCGTTCAACCCGATGAGCATGAAGGTCACGAAGTCGGCGACCCTCGACGACATCCGCCGCATCACCGCCGCGCATGCCGACGCTGCCCGGTTCGCTATCGAAAGCGGGTGCGACGCGGTCGAGATCCACTTCGGCCACAACTACTTCGCCAGCTCGTTTCTCAGCCGAAAGACGAACCACCGCACCGATTCCTACGGCGGATCGCTGGAGAATCGGGCCCGCATCGTGTTGGAGACGGCGCGCGCGGTTCGGGACGCGGTCGGCGACCGGATCGCGATCCTCGCGAAGCTGAACATCGACGACGGCGTCCCGGGCGGCTTCTGGGTGGACGAGGCGATCCAGGTCGCACAGTGGTTGGAGGCCGACGGCAGCCTCGACGCACTGGAGTTGACGATGGGCAGTTCGCTGCTCAACCCGATGTACCTCTTCCGCGGCGACGCGCCGGTGCACGAGTTCGCGAAGGCGATGGACCAGCCGCTCGTCCGGATGGGCGTGAAAATGATCGGCAAGCAGTTCATTCGCACGTACCCGTACGAGCCGCTGTTCATGCTCGAATCGGCCCGCCAGATCCGAGCCGCCGTGGACATGCCGCTCGTACTGCTCGGCGGTGTCACCGACAAGGCCGGCATGGACACCGCGATGGCCGAGGGTTTCGACTTCGTTGCGATGGCGCGTGCCCTGCTGCGGGAACCGGATCTGATCAACCGGATCACGGAGGACGAGCGGACTCGGTCTCTGTGCATCCACTGCAACAAGTGCATGCCGACGATCTTCACGCGTGCGCGCTGCGTCCTGGTGGACCGCGGCGTGTAAGGCGCTCGGTCAGCGCGGATTCGGCCGCAACACGATCTCGGTGGGGTGGGCGTCGCGGGGCGTCACGACGGCGTTCCGGACGGCCCACGCCACCGTTTCGGGGGTGAGGAAGCGGTCGGCGTCGTAGTCGTCGCCTTCGGTGGCGACGATGGCGCGCTGCATGTCGGTGTCGATGCGTCCCGGGTGGATCGAGGTGACGCGCAGCGATGGTTCCTCGGCGCGGAGGGTGTCTCCGAAGGCGCGGAGCGCGAACTTGCTCGCCGCGTACGCACCCCAACCGGGGTTCGCGCGCAGTCCGGCACCCGAATTGATGAGTACCACATGAGCTTTCGATTCCCGCAGGGTTGGCAGCAGCAGTCGGGTCAGTTCGACCACGGCGAGGACGTTGGCCTCGTACATGTGCCGCCAGGCCGAGATCGGGGTGCTTTCGACCGTACCGATCTCGGCGACTCCTGCGTTGTGCACGAGGACGTCGAGCCGGTCGATGTGGGCGACCGCGTCCGCGAGCGCGTCGTGGTCGGTGAGATCGACGGGCCAGCCGCGCGCACCGGCGAGTTCGCCGAGGACCGCGTCGAGGGAGTCCGGTGTCCGGCCACCGAGCAGGAGGTCGTGGGTGGGGGCGAGTTCACGGGCGATGGCGGCGCCGAGGCCGCGTCCCGCCCCGGTGATCAGTGCTGTCGGGCGCATGATCCGACCTTAGGCGGTGCTATCCGGTGAGGGTCGCGGTGAACGTCATCCGGTCCCCTCGGTAGAGCGAGCGGCGCTTCTCGATCGGGATGTCGTTCTGGTCGTAGGAGACGCGGTTGAGCAGGAACATCGGGGTGCGTGCGTCGACGGTGAGCAGAGCCGCCTCCCGGGCGTCCGGCAGGGTGGTCTCGATGACCTCGGTGGTCCGCGCGAACTCGATGCCCCGGGCCCGAATCGCGGCGTACAGCGACGACCGGTGGTCGAAGTCGGTGATCAGCCCGGGGTAGCGGTACGCGGGCAGTCGCGTGGTCTCGAGGCCGACGCGGGTGTCGTCGGTGGTGAGGACGCGTTCGATTTCGAGGACGGGCGCACCGACCGGGATCTGAAGTTCCGCGGCGAGTTCCTCGTCCGCCTTCAGGTCGGTCCAGCCGACCGGGATACGGCCCGCCGTGCGGCCCTGCGCGAGGGCGTCCTCGGTGTACGAGCCGATCATCAGTGGCTGCACGACCTTGGGTCTGCCGACGACGGTCGTGCGTCCGCGCCGCTCGATCCGACCGGCGACGAGAAGCTCCCGAAGTGACTGCCGGACAGTCTCGCGTGCCACGTCGAAGCGTTCGGCGAGATCGCGCTCGGCGGGGACCGGGTCGCCGATGTCGAGTCCGAGCAGCAGCTTCTCGATCTGCGCGCGAACGACCTGATGTTTGAGCACTCGCGGTTCGGCGGCGGTCATCGCCGCAGCCTATCAGCCGTTGGTCTATACCAAGATGCCCGCTGCTGTTCACTTCGCGTTCAAGCCGCGTCCGCTCCTTGGTCTATACCAACCTTCAGGGTACTGACCGGAGCCGAACTGCGGCCCCCCGCAACAGTTCCCGATCCGAAGGATGAACCCAGTGACACGAACAGCCCTGGCAGTACTCGACATGGCAGGCACCACCGTTTCCGACGACGGGCTCGTCCTCCGCGCCTTCGACGAGGCGGCGACAGCGGTCGGTCTCGAGGCAGAGGGCCCCGAACGCGACCATGCCCGCACCTACGTGCTCGACACCATGGGCCAGTCGAAGATCGAGGTGTTCCTCGCTCTCTTCGGCACCCAGGAACGTGCCGAGCAGGCCAACCTCGCCTTCGAGGCGGCCTACGAGGCACTCGCCGACGGCGGCATCTCCCCCATCCCCGGCGCCGCCGAGGCGATCACCGTTCTGCGATCAGCCGGTGTGAAGGTTGCTCTCACCACCGGTTTCAGCCGCGGCACCCAGAAGAAGATCCTCGCCACGCTCGGGTGGGAGGACCTCGCCGACATCACCCTCTGCCCCGCCGATGCCGGGCGCGGGCGTCCCTTTCCCGACATGATCCTCACCGCCCTGATGCGCACCGGCGTCGCCGACGTCCGGGACGTGGCGGTCCTCGGAGACACCTCCAGTGACATCGTCTCCGGTCTCCGCGCCGGTGCCTCCATCGTCGCCGGCACCCTCACCGGCGCCCACGACGAGGAGAGCCTCCGCGCCGCGGGCGCCACCCACGTCGTCGGCTCCGTCGCCGAGTTCCCGCAGTTGATCCTCCCGGCCTGACACCACCACACGAAGGAACCAACCCATGAACCTCCGTATGCGCCGCAAGACAACCGCTGTCGTCGCCGGCATCGCCGGACTGGCCCTCGCGGCCTCCGCCTGCTCGGGGTCCGACTCCGCGTCGGCCTCCGCGACGACCGGGCAGGGCTTCCCCGAGACCATCACCCTCGCCGCGATCCCGGCCGAGAACTCCACCGACCTGAAGGCGAGCTACGACCCGGTCATCAAACTGCTCGAGCAGGAGACGGGCTCGAAGGTCGAGTTCGTGCAGGCGTCCGACTACGCGGGCGTCGTCGAGGGCATCATCGCGGGCAACGTCGACCTCGCGTTCTTCGGCCCGTTCGCCTACGTCGTTGCCGGCATCAACGGCGCCGAGATGACGCCGCTCGGCGCCGTCGTCAAGAGCGAGGGCGCCGCCCCCGGCTACCAGTCGTACGGTCTCGCCAAGTCGGACAACGCCGGCGTCAACGCCCTCACGGACTTCGCGGGCAAGAAGGTCTGCTTCGTCGACCCGGGCTCGACCTCCGGGTTCCTCTACCCGAGCGCAGGCCTGATCGAGGCGGGTGTCGTCAAGTCCGGCTCCGAGGCGGACATCTCCGCCGCGATGTCCCCGATCTACGCCGGTGGCCACGACGCGTCCGCCCTCGCCATCGCCGCCGGCGACTGCGACGCCGGGTTCGCGTTCGACACCATGGTCGACAAGACCATGATCGAGAAGGGCGAACTGAAGCCCGGCGAACTGAAGACGGTGTGGAAGTCCGAGATGATCGCCGGCTCCGTCTTCGCGGCCAACAACGATCTCGGTGCCGACAACATCGCGAAGCTCAAGACGGCGTTCGAGGAGAAGCTCAACGCCCCGAGCCTCGAGGCCGCCGGCTTCTGCTCCGGTGACGCCTGCCGCATCACCGACGAACGTGCCTGGGGCGTCGTGGCGGCATCCGACTCCGACTACGACGGCGTCCGCCACGTGTGTGACGTCACCGGCTCCGAGAAGTGCCAGGGCTGACCAATGGACGAGACCGGTCCCACCCACGCCGTCGCCGGTGACGACGTGGTCGCCTCGATCCGGAAGGTGACCAAGACGTTCGGGTCCACCGTGGCACTCGACGGGGTGTCCCTCGACATCCACCGCAGCGAACTGGTCGTGCTGCTCGGACTGTCGGGCTCGGGTAAGTCGACGCTGCTGCGGTGCGTCAACGGTCTGAATCCGGTCACCTCCGGGGGGATCGTCGTGAACGGTGTCCGCGTCGACGGTGCGTCCGCGCGTCAGCTGCGCGCGCTGCGCAAGGACGTCGGGTTCGTGTTCCAGCACTTCAATCTCGTGGGCCGGCTCAGCTGCCTCGAGAACGTGCTCGTCGGTGCGCTCGGCCGGCTGACGGTGCCGCGGTACGGAGCGCTGACGTATCCGAAGAGCATGCGCAGGGAGGCGATGGAACACCTCGACCGGGTGGGACTGGCCGAGTTCGCCGAGCGGCGTGCGGACACGCTGTCCGGCGGACAGCAGCAGCGGGTCTCGATCGCGCGCACGCTGATGCAGCGACCGAGCATCGTCCTCGCGGACGAGCCGGTCGCGTCGCTCGACCCGGAGAACGCAGGCGTCGTGATGGACCTGCTGTTCCGGGTGTGTATCGAGGAGAAGCTCACCGTGGTGTGCACCCTGCACCAGGTCGACCTGGCGCTCGGCTGGGCGCACCGCCTGGTCGGGCTGCGCGGCGGCGTCAAGGTGATGGACAGGCCGGCCGTCGGGATCTCCCGAGACGAGGTCATGGACATCTACCGGCGTGTCGACCCGAATGTGGCAGAGGCGTCAGCGAGGTCGCTGTGAGCACCCTCCTCACCGACCGTCCCGGCGGCGACACCGCCGGGACGCGCGGGCCGCGCCCGCCGCGGCGCGCGATGCTGCCCGCCCTCACCCTCGCCGCCCTCGTGGCGACGCTGGTGTCGGCGTGGTCGATCGAGTTCGCACCCGGCACCCTGCTGAGCGGTCTCGACGCGGTCGGCAACCTGATCGAACGGATGCTGCCCCCACGGGTTTCGGACCCCGGCCGGATCGGGGTACTGGCACTCGAGACGCTGCTCATGGCCGTCCTCGGCACCGTGCTCGCGGCGGCGGCGTCGATTCCACTGGCGTTCCTCGCCGCTCGCAACACGACACCCCACCCCGTCGTCCACGCCGTGGCCCGAGGTTTCATCACGTTCTGCCGCGCGATGCCCGACCTGTTGTTCGCGGTGCTCTTCGTCCGCGCACTCGGAATCGGGGTGCTCCCCGGCATTCTGGCCCTCGCCCTGCATTCGATCGGCATGCTGGGAAAGCTGTTCGCCGACGCCATCGAACAGACCGATGCCGGGCCGCGGGAGGCGGTCCGGGCGACCGGCGCCGGCTACCTTCGCGAGATGGTCAATGCCGTTGTGCCGCAGGTTGTCCCGTCATGGATCGGTACCTTCGTCTATCGCATCGACATCAATCTCAGGATGTCGGTGGTGCTCGGCTTCGTGGGCGCCGGGGGCATCGGCTTCGCGCTGCAGGACGCGCTGCGCGGCCTGATCTATCCCCGCGCGCTCGGCATCGTCGGCATCATCCTCGTGATGATCGCGGCGATGGAGGTGGTCGCCATCGTGATCCGGCGGATGCTCCTCGCGCCTGCGCAGTCGAATCCGCGTCGGGATCGACTCGGGCGCATCGCTTTCAGCGCCCTGATCGCCTCCGGCACGGTCGCGGCGCTGTGGGTGCTCGAGATCAACCCGTGGTCACTGTTCACCTGGGTCGGGCCGTCGCTGGAGATCTTCGGCCGGATGGTCCCGCCGGACTTCGACGCGCTGGGCAGCGACCTGTTCACCGCCGCCTGGCAGACCGTCGCGATCGGTGTGGTGTCCACCGCGATCGGTGCGGTGCTGTCGATTCCCGTCGCGATCCTCGCTGCGCGGAACGTGACCCCCCATCCGGTGCTGTACTGGTTGGCTCGCGGCTGGATCCTGCTGGTCCGGGCCGTGCCCGAGCTCATCCTCGCGGTGGTGTTCGTCGCGGCACTGGGACTCGGACCCGTCGCGGGAACCTGCGCGCTCGCCATCGGATCGGTCGGCTTCCTCGCCAAGCTGGTGGCCGATGCGATCGAGGAGATCGACCCGGGCCCGATCGAGGCGGTGCGCGCGGTCGGAGGCGGCTGGTGGAAGACGCTGTTCGCGGCGGTCCTGCCGCAGGCGATGCCCTCGATGGTCGGGTCGACGCTCTACCTCTTCGACGTCAACGTCAGGACGTCGACGGTCCTCGGCATCGTCGGTGCCGGCGGCGTCGGGTTCCTGCTCTTCGAATCGATTCGCACGCTCAACTTCGACGTCGCGGGCGCGATCGTCGTCGTCATCTTCGTCATCGTCTATTCCATCGAGAGGTTGTCCGGATGGATTCGCTCACAACTCGTCTGAGCCGCACCGCCGTCTGGACCGGAGACGGCATCGAGGTCCGTGACGTGCCGGTACCCGCCCTCGGTGCGGGCGAGCTCCTGGTGCGCGTCCGGCTCGCGACGATCTGCGGCAGCGACCTGCACACCGTGACGGGTCGACGGACCGCTGACTGCCCGTCCGTGCTCGGGCACGAGGCGGTCGGGGTGGTCGAGGCCGTCGGCCCTCCCACCTCGGATGGCGGCGTCGTGGCCGCCGCCGAGGTCGGTGACCGGATCGTGTGGTCTGTCACCGTCGCCTGCGGCCGCTGCGTGCGCTGCCGCGCGGACCGCACCGCGAAGTGCGAGGAGGTCCGCAAGGTCGGGCACGAAGCCTTCAGCGGCGACTGGGCACTGTCGGGCTCCTACGCCGAGTACATCGTGCTCCCCGCAGGGACCGCCGTGGCGCGGGTCGCCGACCGGATGCCGGATGCGGTCGCAGCACCCGCAGCCTGCGCGACGGCAACGGTGATGGCGACGATCGAGTCGGCCGGACCGCTGCTGCGCAAGCGGGTCCTGATCTGCGGTGCGGGGATGCTCGGGGTCACCGCCGCCGCGGCCTGCGCCGAGGCCGGTGCCAGGGTCCGCATCACCGACCTCGACGCGACTCGGGTCGAGGTGGCGCACCGGTTCGGTGGCGTCGCCGACACCGACGGAACGGTGGACGTGGTTCTCGACTACTCGGGGTCCGCCGAGGCGATCACGCGGGCCCTGGCGCGGCTCGATGTCGGGGGCGTGCTGGTGCTGGCAGGGTCGGTGACGCCCGGGCCCCCGCTCGCCCTCGACCCCGAGTCCGTGGTCCGCAGGCACCTGACGATCATCGGAGTCCACAACTACGAGCCCCGGCACCTCACGGCCGCGGTCGACTTCCTCGATCGCACCCGCGAGGTGTTCCCGTGGGCCGATCTGGTGGCGGCGCCGGTCGAGTTGGAGGACATCCGCCACGTCCTGACTGCCCCGTCGGCGGGGGTGCTCCGCTCGTCCGTCGCACCCTGACTCCACGACGCGATCGGTTCGCTCGGGCCGACGCGCCCACGTCATCTCCCGACCTGTGTCGCAGATCGGAGTACCCTGAACTGCGCAAACGATGACCCCCAGGTCTCTGTTCAGCATGTTCGGTACAACGTCAGCTACATTCTGGTTACGAGACTTGGTGCCGTGTGGTGCCGTGGTCCTCCCCGGTCCGACGAGTGCTGCCGGAACGGGCGATCGGGAAGGAAGTCGCGAACATGGGATCTGGCAAGGAAAAGAAGGAGCCTGCCGCCGCATCGGGCGGTGCGGCGGGAAAACCGCCTCTCGCCGTCGGAGACGCCGTGGTGACCAGCGCCGATCCGGTGACTGAAGGCGGGAAGTCGACGCAGGCCCCGGGCGTGATCGTCGACGACTTCGGCGGCAACCTCGCCGAGGACGCCGCCGACTACGGTCGAAGCTGGGCGCTGGCGAAGCGCTGGGCGATCAAGCTGGACGACGGACGTCTGGTGTTCCGCAGCTCCGACGAGGTGTCGCGTCCCACCGGCTGAGTGACGAGCGACAAACGGTCCCGGCAGGCGGAAGGGTCGGCCGGGTCGCACAATTGTGGGCATGTCCGACCCCGGTTTCACCCCGACCCAGCTCGCGGCGCGAGCCGCCTACCTCCTGCGGGGTAACGATCTGGGCACGATGACGAGCGCGGCGCCCCGTCTGTATCCACACATGTGGAGCTGGGATGCGGCGTTCGTCTCGGTCGGACTGGCGCCGCTGAGCGTCGAGCGCGCCGTCGTCGAACTCGACACCCTCCTGTCCGCGCAGTGGACCAACGGAATGATCCCGCACATCGTCTTCGCCAACGGAGTCGACGGCTACTTCCCGGGGCCGGATCGGTGGGCGTGCACAGGCCTCGCCGCGGCCGCTCCCGTCGCACCGCAGACCTCCGGCATCACCCAGCCGCCCGTGCACGCCATCGCGGTGCAGCGCATCCTCGACCACTCCCGCCGGCACGGTCGCACGACCCGAGCCGTCGCCGAGGAGTTTCTCGACCGCCGCTGGCCCGACCTGATGCGCTGGCATCGGTGGCTCGCGCACGCCCGCGACCCCGCGCAGGCCGGTCGGCTCACGGTCTACCACGGCTGGGAGTCCGGTATGGACAACTCGCCGCGCTGGGACACCGCCTACGCCAACGTGATTCCCGGGGCGGTCCCGGCCTACACGAGGGAGGACACGTTCGTCGTCGCGGACCTGACGCAACGACCGACCAACGCCGAGTACGACCGCTACCTGTGGCTGCTCGAGGAGATGAAGCAGGTCCGCTACGACGACACGGAACTGGTCTCGGCGATGAGCTTCGCGGTCGAGGACGTGTTCGTCAGCGCGATCTTCTCGCTCGCCTGCGACGTCCTCGCGACGATCGGCGAGGAGCACTCCGCGCCGAAGGCCGATGTGCGCGAGTTGCACCAGTGGGCGGAGCGTTTCCGCGCGGGGGTCGTCGCGTCGACCCATCCGCGCTCCGGCGCCGCCCGCGACTTCGATCTGCGGACGGGACGCTGGATCGGGACGGACACGATCGCGATGTTCGCGCCGCTGCTGTGCGGCGGGCTGCCCCGCGACGTCGAGAGGACGCTGCTGCGAACCTTCGAGGGCCCGCGGTTCTGCGGCCACCCGGATCTGCGGTACGGCGTGCCGCCGTCGACCTCCCCGGTGTCGCGCGACTTCCGGTCCCGCGAGTACTGGCGTGGTCCGGTGTGGCCGGTGATGACGTGGTTGTTCTCCTGGGTCTTCGCGCGACGTGGGTGGGCCGAACGGTCCCGGCACCTGCGTAGCGAGGGGTTGCGGCAGGCCAGTGACGGCAGCTTCGCCGAGTACTACGAGCCGTTCACGGGCGAGCCGCTCGGCAGCATGCAGCAGTCGTGGACGGCGGCGGCGGTGCTGGACTGGCTGGGCTGAACAGTTGCGACGCGCGCTCGAGTGATCATGACGCCGCGCCGAACAGCTGGTAACGATCGCCGCGGAATTGCTGCGTCGTTACCACGTGTCGGTTTAGTCTCGGGCGATGACGTCGACGCGCCGCGGTCGTATCCGAAATGTCATCCGCCTCGCCCCGCTGTTGTTGGCCGGGGCGCTCGCCTTCGCGGCGCCGGGAGCCGCGGGGGCCCAGATCAACGGGCCTGACGCCGCTTCCTGGCAGCACCCCGGCGGCGCGAGCATCGACTGGTTCGCGGTGCGTGCGTCGGGTCACGAGTTCGCCATCGTCAAGGCCACCGAAAGCCTCAACTACGTCAACCCGTACTTCGTGCAGGACGGGATCGGCATGCGCGCGGCAGGCATCGCCCGCGGCGCCTACCACTATGCGGACCCCACCCAGTCCCCCGAGGCACAGGCCGCGTTCTTCGCCTCGACGGCGGCCCCGGTCATCGCCGGAGGCCTGCCGCCGGTTCTCGACATCGAGCATTCCGGCGGCCTTCCGCCTGCTGCGCTGATCGACTGGACCCGCCGCTACCTGAACTCGGTGCAGGCACTCACCGGCAGGCAGCCGATCATCTACACGTATCCGAACTTCTGGCGTACCGCCATGGCAAACACCACCGAGTTCTCGAACTACCCGCTGTGGATCGCCGACTACAACGGCGGCGCCGCCCCCGGACCGCTGCCGGGCGGCTGGCGGCACTGGACGTTCTGGCAGTACACCGACTCCGGCCGCATTCCCGGCGTCAATGCGGCGATCGACCTGAACTATTACGGCGGTGGACTCGGCGACATCCACGTGTTCGGCAATCCGTTCGGGTCGTAGCGTCGCGCGGAGCGTCAGCCCTGATCGGTCATCGCGTTCGTGATCGAGAAGGTGACCTGGTGGTAGCGGTCGTCCGAGTACTCGAACGGATGGCCCTCCACGTCGTAGCTGGTTCGTCGCTCCCGCAGCAGGGGTGTGCCCTGCGGGATCTGCAACGCCTCGGCGTCGACTCCGTCCGCCGGGATGGCGTCGAGTACGTGTCGCATCGTTGCGAACCGGACTCCCCGGTCGACGAGGTGGTCGGTGATGGATCCCTCGTCGGCGTCGAACTCGAACAGGCTCTGGCCGACGCCCACGGTGAACCGGCTGCGCTCGAGCAGCGCGGGGGTTCCGTCGAGGCAGCGCAGGCGCACCACCTCGACGACGAACGCGTCTTCGTCGAGGTGCAGTGCGTCGGCGGTCTCGGCGCCGGCCCGGACGCGGCCGACGCTGAGGGTGTGGTTGCTGGGCCGGCGACCCGATGTGATGGCCCACTGTGAGAACGGGGTGAACGAGGCGAGCGTCTGCGTCGGCTGGGGTTGACGACGCACGCGGGCGGGTCGCCCCCGGGTCGTGTGGATCAGGCCCTCCGCGCGAAGGTTGTTCAGCGCCTGCCGGATCGGTCCACGGCTGACCTTCCATCGCTCCATCAACGCGGTCTCGGGGGGCAGTTCGTCGCCGGGTCGGTAGGTACCGTCGTCGATCTGGGCGCGCAGGTTCTCGTAGATCTCCTGATGTCGGGGGGTCATTCCCGCCTCCGCCCTACTGCACCGGTCTGTTCCGTCACCGTGTCCACCTGTCCTGATCGCGTCACACCCCGACCGCCGCGGTGTCGAACGCCGCTGCGACACCGGCCGCGGCCAGGCCGAGGCCGGTGGTCATGCCGATGCCGGTGGTGACCGTGACGACGTGGGTGCGTGGCAGCGGTTCGGCGCGGAGGAATTCGCGTCCCGGTGCGGTGCTGTACACGCCCTGCCAGCGTTCCACGACGTCGACGGTGCGGACGCCGAAGAGTTCCCGAGTGTGGTCCAGCAGCACCTCGAAGCCCTTCTCGGACTGGAACGCCGAGGGGGTCACCTCCCGGATGTGCGTGTCGCCGATGAGAAGGGTGCCGTCGGGTTGCGGGGTGTACATCTGGTGCAGATCGAGCGTGGTCTCGTCGGGAAACTCGGCGTGCAGGCGGGCCGCGACCGTCGGTGTCGACGGCATCGTCTCGAACCCGCTGTAGCGCAGCAGGGACCAGCCGGTGAAGAGCGGGGTCGTGAGTGGAAATCTCAGTGGGACAGCCGCTTTCACCATGTGCAGCGCGCATCGCTGCAACTCGATGTCCTCGCCGAGATCCGGGAACAGGCGATCGATGTCGTGGTTGACGGTGACGAATGTGGTGCCGGCACGGATCCCACCTCGTGACGTCCGCACCAGGCCGGGCTCGAACGACGTTGCCGCGGTACGCCAGAAGAACTTCACGCCAACCGATTCGAGCCAGCGGGCGATGTTCGGTGCCGCGGTCCGGGGATCGACCTGCAGGTCGGCCGGCAGGACCATTCCGCCGAGGACGCCGCCCGGATCGGCGGGAACCCGCGTGAGCACCTCGGACCGGGTGAGCATCCGTGCGGTGCTCGGTCCGCGCAGGGCCGCGAACTCCTCCATCACGGCGAGCTCGTCGTCGTGGCGGGCGAGCGCAACGGTCCCGGTCTCGGCCGACCAGAATCCTGCCTCGACGGAAAGCGTGAGCCAGTCCGCGCGCCCGGCCCGGGCGTACCGGAGCGCCTCACCGGACTGTGCACTGATGCACGCGTGACCGAAGTTCCGGACCGATGCACCCGCCACCCGGTCGGTGTGCTCGACCACTGCGACCGACAATCCCCGCTTGTGGGCGTGGTACGCGTGGGCGAGGCCGACGATGCCCGCGCCGACGACGACGACGTCGAACTCGAGTGTGGCTGTGCTCATGTGGTCGGACCTTCCCGTCACGCAGGCAGATGTCAATACTTCTTTAAAGAAGTATATACAACTTCCGTCAGGAAGAACCCGCCCGTCCCACGAAGTGGTGCGCTACCGGACGACCCGACGTCCGGTAGCGCACCGCCTAGCGTGTCAGGATCCGATAAATCCGCCGCCGGACCGCCACGCGGCGACGACGGACGGACGCGGCTGCGACGTGCCTCCGTCCGGCCAGTGCGACGCGGGGGCGTCGGCGCCGGCCCCATCCACCTCACCGGGATGCTGCACGCAGACCACGACGCGCCGGTCGTCGACGATCGGTCCGCAGGTCTCGGCGCCCTTCGGGACGGTGAGGAACTGCTTCGTCTCGCCGCGCCGCTCGCCCTCGAGGACGACGGAGAACAGGCCGTCGTTCGACTTCAGCGCATTGCCGTCGGTGGAGATCCACAGGTTGCCGTGCGGGTCGAACGCCAGATTGTCGGGGCACGAGATGGGGCTGACCTGCGTCTTGTCGAAGCCGCCGAAATAGGTGTCGGCGGAGGTCGGGTCGCCACAGACCAGCAGGATGTTCCACACGAAGGCGGTGCCCGCGTGATCGTCCTCGATCTCCAGGACGTGCCCGTTTTTGTTGTTGTTGCGAGGGTTCGGCTCGTCGGCAGGCGCCTTGCCGTCGGTGCCGCGCTGCGTGTTGTTGGTCAGCGCGACGTACACCTTGCCGGTCTTCGGGTTCGGCTCGAAGTCCTCGGGACGGTCCATCTTGGTGGCCCCGACCTTGTCGCCCGCGAGCCGGGTGAACACCGCGACCTCCTCGGCGGACATGCCGTCGACGAGCGACTCGCCTCGACCGTCCTCGCCGGTGCGCAGCAGCGGAATCCACTCCCCCTTGCCCGCGAACCGTCCGCTCGGCGGCAGGGTTCCGGAACCGTCCACCCGATCCGGTTCGTCGCCGGTCAGCTTCGCGACGTACAGGGTGCCCGCGTCGAGCAGCGTCAGGTTGTGGCGCATGCTGGCCTGCCCGCGTCCGGGCATCATCTTCCTGGCGGAGACGAACTTGTACATGTAGTCGAAGCGTTCGTCGTCGCCGCTGTACGCAACGACGGTGCCGTCACCGGTGACGTGGATGGTCGCGGCCTCGTGCTTGAACCGGCCGAGCGCGGAATGCTTGACGGGCGTGGATGCCGGATCCCACGGGTTGATCTCGACGACGTAGCCGAATCGGTTGGCCTCGTTGGGGTTCTGAGCGAGGTCGAAGCGAGGTTCGAAACGTTCCCACTTGCGCTCGCTCGCGGCGCCGGCGAGGCCGTACCGCTTGAGGCGGGCCGCGACGGTCGGGTCGGTGACCTGCTCGGCGTTCGCGAAGTACTGGTTGAAGTTCTCCTCGCCGGAGAGCACCGTGCCCCACGGGGTGAGACCGCCCGCGCAGTTGTTCAGGGTGCCGAGGACGCGGGTGCCGGTCGGGTCGGCGGAGGTCTTGAGCAGGTCGGAGCCCGCGGCGGGACCGGTGACGACGAACTCGGTGCTCGCCGTGATGCGGCGGTTCTGCGGACCGAATTCCGGTGTGAGACGACCGGTCCCGGCCTCTCCACGAACCTTGACAACGGATATGCCGTGCGCGGCGAGCCCGATCCGGACCTGCTCCTCGGTGGGATTCTCGCCGTCGTAGCCGCGGAACATGAACGGCTCGGTGCTGTACTCGTGGT
This sequence comes from Rhodococcus sp. RD6.2, assembly GCF_001040705.1. GTDB lineage: Bacteria > Actinomycetota > Actinomycetes > Mycobacteriales > Mycobacteriaceae > Rhodococcus_G. The sequence continues at coordinate 54,797 of NZ_CVQP01000010.1, read as the reverse complement.
TCACGACCAGCAGGTAGGCACCCAGTTCACCGTCGACAGGCAGGAGCCCGGCGAAGTCGTTGTTGAAGCCGAACTGCAGTGCCTGCGCCGCCGCCGTCTGGTTGTCGAAGTCGAAGGCGGGTGCGCCGGGCAGAATCGGGTCACCCCAACGGATCACGATTGCATGCTCGTACCCGTCAGGGACGACGACGGCGTCCTGGGTGTTCGGGGCGACGGGGGTGAAGCCCGTGCCCGGTGCGGTGCTGCCGCCGCTCAGCGATCCGGTGTCGACCGAGCCCGACTGTGCCACGGCGGTGTCGGTCCCGCATGCTGCGAGCAGTCCGCCCGCGCCGACGGCGAGAACGGTCGTCGCGCCTGCCTTCAGCGCCCCGCGCCGCGACACGGCCGCCCGCACGATGTCACCGAAGTACGCGCCTTCGGATGTGTTCGGCACGTCGTGGGAACACGCGTCACCACACTTGTAGCGGCACGTGACCGACGCGCGGGACGACGATCCGTCGTGCGTGACGAACAGGGCAAGGGGCTTGAGTTTCACGTGGAACTCCTGGTCGAAATGGACAACTCGCGCGACTGTAGGGGGCTCAGGCGTGCACCCGGCAACGCTCAGGTGAACGGCAGACCAGCGAATTGCCCGCGCTGTCGGGCACCCTCGGCGAGCGCTGCCCGTTCGCCGGGCATCGGGCTATACGGTGGGGCACACTCTGATTGCTCTCGCCGAGGAGGCGACCATGCCCGGATCCGTCCGTTCCGAGTCCAGCGATGGAATCACCACGATCACGATCGACCGACCGGAACGCCGCAACGCCGTCGACGGACCGACCGCGCGTGAGCTGCGCGCCGCGTTCGCGGCGTTCGAAGCGGACGACACCCAGCGCGTCGCGGTGCTGTGGGGTGCGGGCGGAACGTTCTGTGCGGGAGCCGACCTGTCCGCGGTCGGTGATCCGGCGCGAGTAAACGACCTCGACCCGGACGGCGGCGGTGGCGGGCCGATGGGGCCGACGCGGATGGTGCTGAGCAAGCCGCTCATCGCGGCGGTCAGCGGCCACGCGGTCGCCGGGGGTCTCGAACTCGCGCTGCTCGCCGACCTGCGGGTCGCGGAGGAGTCCGCGACGTTCGGGGTCTTCTGCCGACGCTGGGGCGTCCCGCTGATCGACGGTGGCACCGTGCGACTGCCGCGCGTCGTCGGGCAGGGCCGCGCCCTGGACATGATCCTCACCGGACGGGCCGTCGACGCGGCGGAGGCGCTGTCGATGGGACTGGCGAACCGGGTGGTTCCCGACGGCCAGGCGCTCGAGGCCGCGCAGGAGTTGGCACGCCAGATCGCCGCGTTTCCCCAGGCCTGCATGCTCGCGGACCGGACCTCCACCTACCGGGCACTGGATCTTCCCCTCGTGGAAGCGCTTCGACGGGAAGGGGCGGACGGGGTTCCGATCGTCTTCGCCGAGGGTGTCGACGGCGCGTCCCGCTTCACCGGTGGAGCGGGACGCCACGGCGTGTAGCTACAGCACCTGGGACAGGAACGACTGCAGGCGGTCGGTCTGTGGATCGTCGAACAGGGCCTCGGGCTTACCCGTCTCCACGACCACACCGCCGTCCATGAACAGAACGGTGTCGGAAACGCTTCGTGCGAAACCCATTTCGTGGGTGACGACGATCATCGACATGCCGCCGGACGCAAGGTCCGCCATCAACGCGAGCACGCCCTTGACCAGTTCCGGGTCGAGCGCCGAGGTGGCCTCGTCGAAGAACATGATCTCGGGCTTCATGGCGAGAGCGCGGGCGATCGCGACGCGCTGCTGCTGACCGCCCGACAGGTTCGCGGGCCGCGAGTCCGCCTTCGCCCGCAGCCCGACCTGGTCGAGATACTCCAGCGCGAGTTCGCGGGCGGCGTCCTTCGACAGTCCCCGAAGCTTGCGGGGCCCCAGCGCGACGTTGTCGGCGACCGTCCGGTGTGGGAACAGGTTGAACTGCTGGAACACCATGCCGATCCGCTGCCGCAACTCGTCCGGGTTGTCCCCCAGCACGGAGCGTCCGTCGAGCAGGATGTCGCCGGCATCGGGTTCGTGCAGTCGGTTGAGGACACGCAGCAGCGTCGACTTGCCCGACCCAGACGGGCCGATGACGGACGTGGTGGTGCCCGCGGCCACATGGATGTCGACGCCACGCAGGATCTTGTTGCGTCCGAACGCCAGGTGCAGGTCGGTGCCGGTGAGCGAACCGGAGGGGGCGGCCTCGGCGTTCGGGGACTCGGCCCTCGGGGATTCGGGGTTTGGGGATTCGGGGTTCGGCGACTCGGTCACGGGCTCTATCCCCTCTCCACGACGATGGCCTGCTCGAGGTCGTCGAGAGTGCCGGAGGTGTCGGCCCTCCCGGTTCGCAGGCGCTTGTCGATGTAATTCACCAGGTGCGTCAGCGGGATCGTGAGCACCAGGTAGAACAGGCCTGCCGCGACGAGCGGGGACAGGTTGCCGGTCTGCGCGTTCAGGTCGCGGCCGACGGCGAACAGTTCGCGTTGCGTGGCGAGCAACCCGAGGAAGTAGATCAGCGACGAATCCTTGATGAGCGAGATGAACTGGTTCATCAGCGCGGGCAGCACGCGGCGCACGCCCTGCGGGATCACCACCAGTGTCATCGCCCGGCGGTATCCGAAGCCGATCGCGCGGGCCGCTTCCATCTGGCCGGGCTCGACGCTCTGGATGCCGGACCGGAAGATCTCGCCGATGTAGGCGGCGGCGAGCAGCGACAGGGCGGCGGCACCGAGCCAGTACGGGTTGTTGCCGGTGAGGCCGCTGACCACCGGCCCGACACCGAGCCCGACGATGAGGATGATGACGACGGCGGGCAGGCCGCGGAAGACGTCCGTATAGACGCGCGCGGGCCAGCGCAGCCACCGGGTGCGGGAGATACCGGCGATGGCGAGCAGCATGCCGAGGACGGTGCCGATGACCCCGGACGTCAGCGCCAGGATGACGGTGTTGGGCAGGCCGGTCTTGAGCAGGTCGGGAATCGCCTTGCGGTAGAGCTCCCAGTTGAAGAAGGTGTCACCGAGTTGCGCCAGAGTCGATTTCGGTGCCGTCGCCTCGCCTTGTTCCGCAGTGCCCTGCTCGGCGGCGAGGGCGGCGAAGTCGGGCAGCTGCGGTTCGGGCGCTGCCTTGCTACCCGGCTTCCATCCCGGCGGCAGCTCGCGGGGCACCCACTGCGTGTACAGCTCGGACCACGTGCCGTCCGCGATGACGGCGTCCAGGCCGGAGTTCAGCGCATCGATCAGGGCTCGGTTGTCCTTGTTCACCGCCCAACCCACGAAGTTGTTGAGGCTGAACGTGTTCTGCACGATCGAGGTGCCGTCGCCCGGCTTGATCGCGCCCTCCGCCTGCTGTGACGGCGCAACCCACGCGTCGATCTGGCCGGACTTCAGGTTCGCGTACGCGGTGTTGTAGTCCGGGAACTTCACCGGGTCGAGGCCGAGGGTGTTGACGACGTAGTCGTCCTGCACGGTCCCCTGCACCACACCGATCCGAACCCCGGCGTTCAGATCCGAGAACGCCTGCACCGGACCGCCGTTGGGGACGACCAGCGAGAAGTAGCCGAAGTCGTAGCCGTTGGTGAAGCCGACGGTCTTGCGTCGGTCGTCGGTGGTGGTGATCGACGACGACCCGACGTCGAACCGGCGGTTCGCGACCTGTGAGAGCAGCCCGGCGAATTCGGTGCCGGAGAACTGGATTTCGAGCCCCAGCTTGTCCGCGATCGCCTTGAGCAGTTCGTTGTCGAATCCGGTGAAGGTGCCTGCCGAGTTGACGCAGATGCTGGGCGGCGCGTCGGAGAGGGTGCCGACACTGAGCGTCCCGGGAACGATCAGTCCGAGCGAGTTCACGTCGATCCGGTCAACCGGTGTCGTGGTCGCTGTGGTGTAGCGGTCCTCGCCTGCGGCTGCGGCCGCCGCGTCCAGGTTCGTCGGCGCCGCCGCGGCGCTGCCGAGGCCGGGAGGCGAGCACAGGTCCGTGGATGCGCTGGTATCGGAGGAGTCGTTGCCGCAGGCAGTCGCGGTGCACGCCAGTAGGAGCGCCAGCACCGCAACGACCCACACCTTGACCGATCGTGACCGGGTCATGAACGGAAGCGTAACCGGGCGGGCGGGCGGCCGCCGAATGCCACTCCTCGTCCGAGTCGGGGAACCCAGGCCTTGTCAGGCCGGGCGCGGGTTCCCTTCATCCGGGCGGTTCCGGACGCGGCAGCTCGCGCGCGGCAGGCCGGCGCGCTCCATGAGCAGGCTGGCCGGGCACCATCCGACCGCGGAATAGAAGACGAGGTTCGCGCCGACGAACCCGGTGAGGACCAGCCACCACGGTGAGAGACCGACCGCGAGCGCGACGCTGAGCAGGATCATGACGCCGCCCATCAGTGGCACAACGCGTTCGACGGTCCAGTTCTGGCGGGGGTGGGAGTGGGTCACGTGAATGTCCTCGGTGCGGATCGGATGGTCGGCGACCGAGGAGCCGTCCGGGGCAGGGACGGGAGGCGTGGTGCACCTCGGTGCGACGGAACTGGTACCCACCATACCCCAGGGGGTATCTGCCGCGGGGGTGCGAACCGTCACACCGTTCGGACATCCAGGTCGGTGGCGAACCCGCGGCGCGGTTTGGATCAGGCGAGTCCGGCGAGCGGCTGCGCGTAGTGCTCGTCCCGCCAGCGGATCGCGTCGGCCAGCGTCGACAGGTCGTAGGCCGGCCCACTCGTACCGACGGTGAACAGCGTCACGCCCGCATCGACGAATGCCTGCGCGGAGTCGGTGCCCGGCCACGCGACGGATCGTTCGATGCGGTGCGGGTCGCGGCCGACGTCGGCGCAGTGTCCGGCGAGGACGTCGGACTTGTGGGCGAGGGCGCCGAGATCGGCGAAGCTGTGCCAGACGTCCGCATACTCCGCGACCAGGCGCAACGTCTTCTTCTCACCACTGCCACCGATCAGGATCGGGATGTGGCGGTGCGGAGGCGGGTTCAGCTTCCCCAGGCGTTCGCGGATCCGGGCCAGGTTCTCGCCCAGCAGTGTCAGCCTGCTGCCCGCGGTACCGAACTCGTAGCCGTACTCCGTGTAGTCCTTCTCGAACCAGCCGCCGCCGATACCGAGAATCAGGCGGCCGCCACTGATGTGGTCGACGGTGCGGGCCATGTCCGCCAGCAGATCGGGATTGCGGTAGCCGCCGCCGGTGACGAGCGCACCGATCTCCACCCGCTCCGTCTGCTCCGCCCACGCGCCGAGCATCGTCCAGCACTCGAAGTGGGCGCCGTCCGCGTCGCCGCGCAGCGGATAGAAGTGATCCCAGGTGAAGGCAATGTCCACGCCCAGGTCCTCGGCACGCAGGACGGCGTCGCGGATCAGGGTGTACTCGGGAGCATGCTGGGGCTGGAGTTGAACGCCGATGCGAACGGGGCGGGTCATACATACCTCCTGAGGTGGCAGTGACGTGCGCTCTCTCCACTGTGCCGCACGGACCGGGTAGGGAACAGCCGTGGAGGTTCGCGTCGCGATGAGTGCAACCGTCGACGCCCACCGGCGACGACGGGATAGTTCCGCTCACACCGACACCTCACCCCGGGAGAACGCGATGACCGCTGCCTTGGACCCGACCTCCGCGCGCGACACCGACGCGGCCCTGTTCGCGAACCGCTACGGGACGGAACACGGCTCGTCACGCGAGGTCACCGGAGTGATCCGGCAGCAATTGGCGCATCGCTCGGTTCGGTCGTTCCGGCCCGACCCGGTGTCCGACGCCGCCGTCGAGGCGATCGTCGCGGCAGCACAGTCGGCGCCGACGTCGTCGAACCTGCAGACGTGGAGTGTCGTCGTGGTTCGCGACCCCGACCTCAAGGACCGGCTCGCGACGCTGTCCGGCGACCAGGAGTTCATCCGCCGGGCCCCGGTGTTCCTGGTGTGGCTCGTGGACTTCGCGCGACTCGCGCAGCTCGCGGACCGCCACGAGCACGGCCTCGAGGGTGCCGACTACGTGGAATCCGCACTCGTCGGGTTCGTCGACGTGTCCCTCGCCGCGCAGAATGCGTCGCTGGCCGCCGAATCACTCGGCCTGGGAACGGTGTTCGTCGGAGGCGCCCGCAATCATCCCGAGGATCTGGCTGCCGAATTGCATCTGCCGGATCGGGTGGTCGCGGCGTTCGGGCTGGCTGTCGGGCACCCGGACGAGTCGGATGCGTCCCGCGTCAAACCGCGTCTGTCGCAGCAGGCCGTCGTCCATCACGACAGGTACCGGGAGGACACCCAGCTTCCTGCCGTCGACGAGTACGAGCAGACGATCCGGGCGTTCTACGAGGGAGAAGGACTCGCGCACAGCTGGATCGAGCGTGTGCTCGTCCGGTTCGGCACCGTCGGCGGGCTCAACGGCCGCGAACGGATCGGTGAGGCGCTGCGGAACCGCGGATTCCACCTGCGCTGATCAGGCTCCACTCGAAAGCGATTGCGAAGGAATGTTTTCGGCGTCGGTCCCCTTCCACAGGTCGGCGAAGTGATGACGGTTGTGCGGGCCGAGGACGTGCAGGATCAGGAAACGGGGAATCGCGGGCACCAGGTGCACGACGTAGTCGCTCGACGCGTCGTCGAGTCCGTCCAGAATCCAGACGCCTTCGCGGCCGAGTTCGGGCAGCGACAGCGGTTTGATGTTGTACTGCTCGTCCCACGCGGTCCACTCCGCCTCGGTGATGCTGGCCGAGACGATCGGCATCATCTCGCGTTCCTCGCGCTCGAGGTGTGGCAGCAGCACCTCCGAGAGGCCGTCCAGCGCCGAGGCCAACTGCTCCTGGGAGCCGGGTGTCCCGTCGCGGAACGCGTGTGCGGCCTCCTGGAACGCCGTGATGGCGGGTTCGATGCGGTGGTGGTCCTCGTTCATCCGCGCGACCATCGGTGCCGAGTCGGGGTTGTGGTCCAGCACCTGCGGATACAGGGCGGAGTCCTCGGACTCGTGGTGGTGGTGCAGGAGCTCCATCAGCCAGAGCACGTGGTCGGCGAGCTCGACACGGTGGTCGTCCGGCACCGGCCCCGCCGCGAGCACGAGGTGGAGCCGCAACAGGTCGCGGCGGAGCGCGGAATGGATGATGCCCATCACTCGGGTGTCGGCGGGCGCGTCGTCGGCGGGTTTCATGACTGTGCCTCCAGGGTCGTCGGCTGGGCTGTCACGGTCCGAACGGGCCGCCTTCCATTCTCTGCCGCCGCAGTCCCGAACAGAAGGGCCAGGGCGCAGACACCGGTGCCCGCCCGGCGGGGCCTGCCATACTGTCGCGCGGACACATCGCGCGCAGGCGCGGAGCCTGCGGAGTGACCAGAGCGTCCGGCGCAGCCGGTGAAGGGATCGACGAACACCCATGGCGACAGTCACCTACGACTCGACCACCTGCCTGTTCCCCGGCTCGGACACGCCCGCCGTCGACCGCTTGCGTCTCGACATCGCCGACGGCGAGTTCCTGGTGCTGGTCGGCCCGTCGGGGTGCGGCAAGTCCACGTCGCTGCGCATGCTCGCCGGCCTCGAGGAGGTCCACTCGGGCCGTGTCCTGATCGGCGACCGCGACGTCACCTCGGCCGAGCCGAAGGACCGCGACATCGCGATGGTGTTCCAGAACTACGCGCTGTATCCGCACATGTCGGTCGCGGAGAACATGGGCTTCGCACTCAAGCTCGCGAAGACCCCGAAGGACGAGATCCGGCGCCGCGTCGAGGAAGCGGCGAAGATGCTGGACCTGACGCAGTACCTGGAACGCAAGCCCAAGGCGCTGTCGGGTGGTCAGCGGCAGCGCGTCGCGATGGGTCGCGCCATCGTCCGGCAGCCGCAGGTGTTCCTGATGGACGAGCCGCTGTCGAACCTCGACGCCAAGCTTCGCGTGCAGACGCGCACGCAGATCGCGCAGCTGCAGCGCAGGCTCGGCACCACCACCGTCTACGTCACCCACGACCAGGTCGAGGCGATGACGATGGGTGACCGGGTCGCGGTCCTCAAGGACGGGGTGCTGCAGCAGTGCGCATCCCCGCGGGAGCTCTACAGTCGCCCCGCGAACGTCTTCGTGGCCGGATTCATGGGGTCGCCGTCGATGAACCTGTTCACCCTCCCCGTCGTGGACGGCGGAGTGCGGTTCGGCACGGTGGTGATCCCGGTCCCGCGCAGCACCCTCGGATTGGTGCACGACTCCGAGGTCGTCGTCGGCGTCCGACCCGAGCATCTTGAACTCGTCGGCGCGAATGCGGCCGGTGACGGCGTCGAGATGGAGGTCGACGTCGTCGAGGAACTCGGTTCGGATGCCTACATCTACGGGTGGGCCTCGGTGTCCGACCACGGTCAGGAGATCGTCGCTCGCGCCGACTGGCGTCGCCCGCCGCGCAAGGGCGACCGCGTCCGGCTGCACGTCGACCCCAACGAGGTGCACCTCTTCTCGGCGTCCGACGGCCGCCGTCTGGGGTGACGGTCGCGGTGGCGTGACCGATCCAGTGCGGGGGTAATAGGCGAAATCATCCTGCGGGCGTGCCACAGTAGGCGACGACAATGCCTCGGCCCGGGGAGTCGGTGTCCGTGGCCCGAAGATTCGTCCTTTCGAAAGGTGGACCATGCGTTCTTTCAACACGCGCTCGCGGATCGCCGTGGCGGCATCCGCCGCGGTGCTGCTCGCGCTCGCCGGATGTTCCAGTGACGACAGCAGCAGCGGCGGCAGCGTCGACGAAGCCGTCAGCCAGAACGTCGACGGCCGTGGCCCGATCACGTTCGCGATGGGCAAGAACGACGTCGACAAGCTCCAGCCGGTCATCGCATCGTGGAACGCCGCGAACCCCGACGAGCAGGTCTCCCTCAAGGAACTGCCCGGTGAGGCCGACGACCAGCGCAACCAGCTGGTCCAGTCGCTGCAGGCGGGCAACGCCGACTACGACGTGATGGCCCTCGACGTCACCTGGACCGCGGAGTTCGCGGCGAACGGTTGGCTGCAGCCCCTCGACGGCGCCCTCGCCATCGACACCGCCAACCTGCTGCCCGCGACGGTCGACAGCGCGACCTACCGCGGCACCCTGTTCGCTGCCCCGCAGAACACGAACGCGCAGCTGCTGTACTACCGCACCGACCTGGTTCCCGCGGCCCCCGCGGACTGGAAGGCGTTGACCGACAGCTGCGCCGCGGCCGTCACGAAGACCACCGACTGCCTGATCACGCAGCTCAAGCAGTACGAGGGCCTGACCGTCAACACCACGCAGTTCATCAACTCGTGGGGCGGCGCGGTCGTCGCCGAGGACGGCAAGACCCCCGAGGTCACGTCGCCGCAGTCGGTCGCAGGCCTGCAGGCACTGGTCGACGCCTACAACGGCGGCACCATCGCCAAGCGTTCCACCTCGTTCACCGAGGAAGAGACGAACCTCGCGTTCGTCGGCGGTGAGTCCGCGTACGCCTACAACTGGCCGTACATGTACACCAACGCGGAGAAGGACGGCTCCGCGGTCAAGGGCAAGGTCGCGGTCGCTCCGATCGTCGGCCCGGCAGGCGCAGGCGCGTCCACCCTGGGCGGCTACAACAACGGCATCAACGTGTTCTCGAAGAGCAAGGCCACGGCCAAGGACTTCGTCGAGTTCATCCAGAACCCGGAGAACCAGATGTCCTTCGCGGACGCTTCGTTCCCGCCGGTCCTCGCATCGGTGTACGACGACGCGGCTCTGGTCGCCAAGTACCCGTACCTGCCCGCGCTGAAGGCGGCGCTCGAGAACGCGGTGCCGCGTCCGGTGACCCCGTACTACAGCGCGATCTCCAAGGCGATCCAGGACAACGCGACCGCCGCGCTCAACGGTTCGGTGAGCGTGCAGCAGGCCGCCGATGACATGTCGGCCGCCATCACCAACGCGGCCAAGTAGTTCGCGTGAACGGAGCGTTCAGGTCCCCGAGGCCTGAACGCTCCGTTCACGCCGGGTGGCTGCGCCGGTTCGGTGGGTCCACATCGAGAAGAGGAAATCAGGTAGTTCGATGACCGACTCCCCCGAGCCGGCTGCGCACGACAACGACGCCGTGACCGAAGTGATCCACATCGGTCACGGCGTCGCCGCGCCCGCCCCACCCCCTGCTCCACCCTCCGCGCCATCGCCGAAACGGCGTTTCGACTGGCGTCCGGTGTACCTGATCGCGCCGACGATGATCGTTCTCGCGGTCGTGATCGTCTATCCGGTCATCAAGGCCGTGATCCTGTCGTTCCAGCGCAATCCGGGTGTCGACGAGGTCACCGGCCGCTTCGTGTCGGGCGGCTTCGCCGGTTTCGACAACTACCTGCTGTGGCTGACCGGGAACTGTGGCACAGGCCGCGGCTCCTGCCCGCCCGGCACCCTCGGTGCCGATTTCTGGCCCGCGGTCGGCGTGACGCTGCTGTTCACCGTCACGATCGTCGGCTTCTCCACACTGCTCGGCCTGTGGATGGCGACGATCATGGGTCGCAGCTTCGTCGGTCGATCCCTGCTGCGGGCCAGCGTGCTCATCCCGTGGGCGATCCCGACGGCCGTCACCGCGAAGCTCTGGTACTTCATCTTCGCCGAGAACGGCATCGCGAACAGCCTCCTCGGCACCGACATCGCGTGGATGACCGACCCGTGGGCGTCCCGGTTCGCCGTCATCATCGCGGACGTCTGGAAGACGACGCCGTTCATGGCACTGCTCATCCTCGCCGGACTGCAGATGATCCCGCAGGACGTCTACGAGGCTGCCCGCGTCGACGGCGCGTCCGCGTGGCAGCGGTTCAAATCCATCACGCTGCCGCTGGTGAAGCCCGCGCTGATGGTCGCGGTCCTGTTCCGGACCCTCGACGTGCTCCGGATCTACGACCTCCCGGTGATCCTCGGCGGGCCGTCCGGGTCCACCCCGATCTCGACGGTGGCCATCCTGACGGTCGCCGACATCCGGCAGAACAACCTGCAGAGCGCGTCGGCGTTGTCGACGCTGATCTTCCTGGGGATCTTCGCGGTTGCGTACGTGATGGTGAAGTTCCTGGGGGCGAACGCGGTTCGCACCCAGGACGAGCAGCGCAAGGGCGGTGATCGGTGATGGGACGGCACAGCGTTCCCGAGGGCAGTGCCCCCGAGGGCGGCTCCGCACCGTACGAGCGGTTCACGAGCGAGACCCCGAACGATTCGATGGAGACGATCCTCATCCCCGCCATCCCGGCGTTCGAGGAACCGGAGGAGCCGGAGCCGGAACCCGCTCCCCTGCAGCGTCGCAAGCAGCCGGTCGGACCTGCGATCCGCAACTACATCGGCGTGATCGCCATTCTCGTGTGGGGCCTGGCCCCGTTCTACTGGATGGTGGTCACCGCATTCCGCGACAGCGCCTACACGTTCAGCACGACGCCGTGGCCCACGCACCTGACGCTGGACAACTTCCGCGACGCGCTGTCCACCGAGACGGGTAACGACTTCCTCGGCGCCATCGGCAACAGCATGATCATCGGTGCCGTCACCACCGCCGTCGCGTTGGCGTTGGGCGTGTTCACCTCCTATGCCTTGGCGCGCATCGAGTTCCGTGGGAAGTACCTCGTCGTCGGTGTCATCCTCGGCGCGTCGATGTTCCCGACCGTGGCGCTTGTGACGCCGCTGTTCCAGCTGTTCAGCGACCTCGGCTGGATCGGGCAGTACCAGGCGCTCATCATCCCGAACATCTCGTTCGTCCTGCCGCTGACGGTCTACACCCTCACCTCGTTCCTGACGGACCTGCCGTGGGAACTGGAGGAGGCGGCGAGGATCGACGGCGCGACGCGCGGGCAGGCGTTCCGCATGGTGCTGCTGCCGCTGGCGGCGCCGGCACTGTTCACGACGGCGATCCTCGCGTTCATCGCGACCTGGAACGAATTCCTCCTCGCGAGCCTGCTGTCCAACGAGCGCACCGAACCGGTGACCGTGGCGATCGCCCGGTTCGAGGGCCCCGACGCGTTCAGCCAGCCGTATGCGGCGATCATGGCGGCGGGCACCCTCGTCACGGTCCCGCTGGTGATCATGGTGCTGATCTTCCAGCGCCGGATCGTGTCCGGTCTGACCGCGGGCGGCGTCAAGTCGTGAGCGGTTTCTCCGCATGAACGACGGCAGACGGCGGGCGCGCAAGCGTCAGCAGCTGGAGATGCTGATCGGCATCCTCGGCTTCTTCACGCTGATGGCGCTGATCGCGGCGGTCGTCGGCATCGTCGGTGGCGACCAGGGGGCCACGCCGTCGCTGGTGCTGCTCGGACTGGTCGTCGCGCTCGGCGCCGCGATCCGGAGCTGGCGCCGAGCACGCTGACCCTCACGGGGTGACGATGGGGAAAGCCGGATCGAACTCGTCCAGGACCGAGCCCAACGTCGCGAGCGCGTGCGCGTCGCCGTCGAGGTTGATGGCGCCGGCCTCCGCCAGCCTGCCCGCGCTGCCCGGCTGCAGCAGCACACCGGTCAGTGCCGCCTTCGTTCCCGACACCGTCAGTTGCGTCTTGCCCGACGCACCGCGGCGGGCATTGAGCGTGCCGCGCCGGATCCACATGGTCCACGTCTCGCCGCGGTCGGTGAAGTCGAAGTCGATGCGCACGTCCACGTCGGCGGCCTTCGGTCCGTCGACGTGCACGGCGACGAAGTCGAAGAGGATGTCGATCGGCATGCCGAGGATGGTGTCCTTGCTGGCCGTGGTGAACGGCATCGGCTTGATGCCGTCGCGCAGTTCCAGTGCGGCGCTGAGGAAGATTCCGCGCCACTGCGGTCCCTCGGCCTGGTAGCCCATCTGCTCGTACGCGTCCGCCTGCAACTGACGCGCCGCGGTGTTGTCCGGCTGCGCGAAGACCAACTTGTGCAGGATCTCGACGGCCCACCGGTAGTCGGCGGCCTCCACGGCGCGCCTGCCCTCGGCGAGGATGTTGTCGGCACCCGCGAACTCGACGAACCGCTTCGCGGACTCGACCGGCGGGTGGGGGTGCAGCGACACCGGGTCGCCGTCCCACATGCCCAGTTCCTTGGTGTAGACCGCACGGACGTCGTGATGCAGGGTGCCGTGGTAGCCGCGGTTGGCCCAGTTGCGACCGAGCTCGTCGGGCAGCTCGATGACCTCCGCGGCCTCGAGCGGCGTGTAGCCCTTGTTTGCGAGGCGCAGCGCCTGATCGTGGATGTACTTGTAGGTGTCGCGCTGCGATTCGATGAAGCCGGCGACGTTCGCGTTTCCCCACACCGGCCAGGTGTGCGGCCCGTAGTGCACCTCGGCCGCGTCGCCCCATCGTTCCAGGGTCTCGTCGAGGTACCGGGCGAAGTTGCGGGCGTCTCGGGTCCGGGCGCCGCGCAGGGTCTGGATGTTGTGCAGCGAGTGGTTCGCATTCTCCGCGCAGGTCAGCGCGGACAGCTGCGGGATCCAGATGTGCATCTCCTCCGGTGCCTCGGTGTCGGGGGCGTAGAGGAACTCGAACTCGATACCCGCGATCTCGCGGCGAACCCCTGTCTCCGTGACGAGGTCGGTCGGGGAGATGTAGGAAACCTCGGGTCCCTTCGTGCTCGCGATGCCGATGCCGCAGGTCACGAAGCCGGTGGGGCCGGGTTCGAGCAGACCCCCGAACGCGTACGCGGCGCGGCGGGCCATCGCATTGCCCGCGACCACGTTCTCGCCGATCGCGTACTTGTCGAACTGGTGGCCCGGCGCGATGATCGGCACCTTGCCGGACGCCACGTCCTCGGCGTCGACGACGCCCTTGACGCCGCCGTAGTGGTCGATGTGCGTGTGGGTGTAGATCACCGCCGCGACGGGCTTGTCGCTGATGTGTTCGCGGATCAGGTCCATGCCCTGTCGTGCCGATTCCACACCCGCCATGCAGTCGATCACGATCAGCCCGTCGTCGCCTTCGACGACGGTGAGGTTCGCGATGTCGTTGTTGCGGACCTGGTAGAGGCCCTTCGTCACCTCGTAGAGTCCGCCGTGCCGGATCACCTGGGACTGCCGCCACAGGCTCGGCTCGACCGAATCAGGGGCCGGAACGTCGTCACCGATGTAGTCGAAATCGGTCGGGTCGAAGATGACCGAGCCGTCCGGCCCCGTGACGTTGCCGGGGAGTTCGGCGATGAGGCCGTGCCGAGAATCCGTGAAGTCCTGCCGGTCCGTCATGTCGTACTTGTCGACCGCGGCACGGTTGGCTGCCGCCGTTGCCGGGCTGGCATCCTTCGGGGACTGGCACATGTCGGCCTCCTGGCACAGGTTGCGAGTATCACTCCACCGTCCGTGAACGTGTCCCCTCCCGCCTCACCCTGCGAAGGTGAACTGCACCGGGACACGCTGGCGTGTCGCCGGTGATGGACGTCGGCGCCGGTCGATGCCACGATGCGAGGAGGACGGGCTCGTCCGCCCGTCTTGCTGTGCCGACCCCTGAGACTTCAGGAGAGTGCATGTGACTGGCCCGACGCCGCCGGAGCCTGACGAGAAGCACCGTTCCGACGACGGCGAGGCGTCGGGTTCCGCCCCGCCGCGCCGAAGACGCCGGCGCCGCCTCCTGTGGGCGGCGCTCGCAACAGTGGTGCTCCTGCTGCTCGTCCCCGCCACCGTGTTCGCGGTGTCGTACATGAGGGCGGTGGTGCCGCGGCCGTCGGACATGCGGACCAACCAGGTCGCGACCATCGTCGCGGCCGACGGCTCCCCCATCACGAAAGTTGTTCCACCCGAGGGCAACCGGACCGACGTCGCGATCGACGAGGTTCCCGAACATGTGCGGATGGCGGTGCTCTCGGCCGAGGACCGCAATTTCTACACCAATCCCGGGTTCTCGGTCAGCGGCTTCGCCCGCGCCGCTCGTGACAACGTCCTCGGCCGCGAAAGTGCGGGCGGCGGATCGACGATCACCCAGCAGTATGTGAAGAACACCCTCGTCGGGGCGGATCGCAACGTCATGCGGAAGATGCGTGAGCTGGTCATCTCGTCGAAGATGGCGCGTGAGTGGTCGAAGGACGACATCCTCGCTGCGTATCTGAACACCATCTACTTCGGACGCGGCGCGTACGGGATCGCGGCGGCGTCGAAGGCGTTCTTCGGCAAGCCGGTCGGCGAACTGTCGGTGTCGGAGGGGGCGGTGCTGGCGGCGGTGATCCGCACTCCGTCATCGCTCGATCCCGAGACGAACGTCGACTCGGCCCAGGAACGGTGGGAGTACGTCCTCGACGGCATGGTCGAGATGGGCGTGCTGTCCGCGGAGGATCGTGCGGCACAGGAGTTTCCACCCACCGTCCCGCTGTCGCAGCTCGACGAGGCGGGCGCCGCACGTGGTCCCGAAGGGTTGATCCGGGCGCAGGTCCTCGCCGAGTTGGCGGCGTCGGGGGTCAGCGGGCAGGAGTTGAACACCGAGGGGTTGCTCATCACCACGACCATCGATCCGGTGGCGCAGGCGGCAGCGATCGACGCGGTCACGGAGACACTCGACGGGGAACCGCCCGAGTTGCGCACGGCGGTGGTGTCGATCGACCCGAGAACCGGTGCGGTGCGGGCCTATTACGGCGGCGCCGACGGAGCCGGATTCGACTTCGCACAGGCCCCGCTGCAGACCGGCTCGGCATTCAAGGTGTTCGCGCTCGCGGCGCTCCTCGAGGAGGGCCGGGGCCTACAGACCACCTTCGACTCGGCACCGCTCACGGTCGGCAACGTGACCATCGGCAACGTCGGCGGCGAGTCGTGCGGCACCTGCACTGTCGCGGAGGCGTTGAAGCGGTCGCTGAACACCAGCTTCTACCGGTTGACGCTGTCCCTCGACGGCGGGGCGCAGAGCGTCGCGGACGCCGCGCACGCCGCAGGTATCCCGATGCAGATCCCCGCAGTCGACGGTCCGACGCTCAGCGAGAACGGAGGTCCACCGGAGAATGGAATCGTGTTGGGCCAGTACCAGACTCGGGTGATCGACATGGCATCGGCTTACGCGACGTTGGCGGCGTCGGGTGTCTACCGGGCGCCGCACTTCGTGCAGCGGGTCGTCACCGCCGACGGCCGTGTGCTGCTCGACCGCGCTCCCGATCCCGGCGAACAGCGCCTTCCCGCACCGGTCGCGGACAACGTCACCCAGGCCATGCTGCCGATCGCCTCGTACTCCAACGGTCACGCCCTCGCGGGCGGCAGGCCTTCGGCGTCGAAGACGGGTACCGCCCAGCTCGGCGACACGGGGTTGAACAAGGATGCGTGGATGGTCGGCTACACGCCGTCGCTGTCGACGGCGGTGTGGGTCGGCACCGAGCAGGCGCAGTCCATCGTCACCCAGTGGGGTGGATCGATCTACGGTTCCGGGCTGCCGTCGGACATCTGGAAGGCGACGATGGACGGCGCACTCGAGGACACCGACTGGGAGTCGTTCCCCTGGCCGAAACCGGTGGGCGGTCAGGCAGGCGTACCCGCCAACTCCGGTGCGACCTCACCCACGTCGGTGCGATCAGCAGGCACCCCCGCCATAGCGCCGCACAT
This sequence comes from Rhodococcus sp. RD6.2, assembly GCF_001040705.1. GTDB lineage: Bacteria > Actinomycetota > Actinomycetes > Mycobacteriales > Mycobacteriaceae > Rhodococcus_G. Next base: position 38,359 of record NZ_CVQP01000010.1, on the reverse strand, counting down.
GGCACCGCAGCCCGCACCCGACGCACCTCCCCCGGCTGTCGCGCCGCCGGTGATCGTTCCGCCGGAGATCCCCGTCGCTCCCCTGCCCCGGAACATCGAGATCCTGCCCGGCGTCGTCATCCCGATTCCCGGGTGACGACGCCGGGGTCGCGTCACCGCGCCGACGGTTCCAACGCCGGCAGTTGCCAGCTGCCGTTCTTCACCGCCGCCCGCGGGCGGTACAGGCGCACCAGATAGTTCCAGCCGTCGGTGACGGGAATCGCGTTCGGTGTGCCGTCGGGGAAGTCGCCCAAGCGCACCGTCACCGACCCGTCCGAGTTCGGTTCTGCGGTGATGTTGTTGACGCTGTACGCATTTCCCGCGTTCTTCTCGAAATAGCCGTCCTTGTTGTAGACGGAGACCGACCAGAAGCCGTCGACGGGAACGTCACGGAGCGTCAGTTCGTGGCGACCGGGTGGCAGCCCCGGGTTCACTCCGATGTAGGACGCCTCGTCCGTCGGGAGGCCACCCCATCCGGCGGCCGTGCCGATGAGGTGGCGAATGGGATCCACCTGGTCGGGGCGGCCGAACGTGCGGTCGAACCCGGTCAGGCCCGCCGCCAGCGTCAACAGCGCGGCGCGGGTGGCGTCCAGGCTCGCGACGTCGTAGTCCGGTGCGACGAACGGTTCCGCGGAGCCCGCCTCGATGCCCAGCCCGTCCTGGATGCCTGCCACGGCCTCGAGATCGCCGTCCAGGGCGGGGTCGACGAGGATGCGTACCGCGACGACCACGTGCCGCGTCCCGAAGTCGGCTGCCCGCAGTTCGTACGTGCCCGCGTCGTGGAAGAGTTCGCCCACGTAGTGGTCCTGATTGACGACCATCGCGGACAGGTACCGGTCGCCGTGATCGGGGATCGTCATGGTCGCACCCGCGGCGAGATCGACGACGGCGAAGCTGTAGAGGGTGTCCCGGTTCAGTCGGATTACCGTCTGGTGGTCGATCGACGCGGGCTCGCGGTTGTGCGAGAAGGCGTTGACACCGCCGGCATCACGCTGCAGGTCCGCGAACATGCGGTCCGTTTCGGCCCGGACGAAGTTGTCGACGTTGACATGCTGGGTCACGGTGATCCGTCCTTGTCGTTTTCGGGAATGAACCACCTCGACGCTAGGCGAGCGGCGAGCCGCAGCGGCGCAGGTCATGACCGGTGTGTCGGCGTGACGCCTGCCGATACGCTTCCAACATGGACAGACTCCGCAAGAACATCCTCATCACCGGGGCCAGCTCCGGTCTCGGCCGTGGCATGGCGCGGGAGTTCGCCGCTCGCGGGCGCAACCTCGCGCTCGCGGCCCGTCGGACCGAGCGGCTGGAGGAGCTGCGCGACGAATTGCTCGCCGCGAATCCCGGTGTCACCGTTGCGATCCGGACGTTGGACGTCGACCGCCACGACGAGGTGTTCACGGTCTTTCGCGAGCTCGATGACGAACTCGGCGGACTCGACCGGGTGATCGTCAACGCGGGTCTCGGGAAGGGCCAGCCCCTCGGTACCGGCTACTTCCGCGCCAACGCGCAGACCGCGAACACCAACTTCCTCGGCGCCCTCGCGCAGTCCGAGGCGGCGTTGGAACTGTTCCGGCCGCGCGACACCGGTCACCTGGTGCTGATTTCGTCGGTGAGTGCGGTGCGCGGCATGCCACGGAACATGACCACCTACGCGGCATCGAAGGCCGCGGTCGCGTCGCTCGGCGAGGGGATGCGCGCGGACCTGGCGAAGACCGGCATCGACGTCAGCACCGTCTTCCCCGGCTTCATCCGGTCGGAGATCAACGAGAACGTGAAGAAGGTGCCGCTCATCGTCGACACCGAAACAGGGTGCCGCGCACTGGTGAAGGCGATCGAGAAGGAACCCGCCAAGGCGTACGTGCCCGCATGGCCGTGGCTGCCGGTGTCGCTGGCGATGAAGGTGCTGCCGCTGTCCGTCGTCGCGAAGATGACGTGACGCGAACGGGCGGTTCCCGGAGCATCGGTCGAGTGACCTGCCCGGGAACCGCCCGTTCGGCTGACCTTCGGGGCGGAGTCCGCCCGTCGTCGCGCGTCGGCGTGGCTACGCCTCGATGATGAAGGCCTCGAGGTCGGCACGTGCCTTGTCGTCCGCCATCTGGATCGGCGGGGACTTCATCAGGTAGGCGGAAGCCGGGTAGACCGGTCCACCGATGCCGCGGTCTTTGGCGATCTTCGCGGCGCGGACGGCGTCGATGATGATGCCGGCGGAGTTCGGCGAGTCCCAGACCTCGAGCTTGTACTCCAGGTTCAGCGGGGCGTCACCGAACGCACGACCCTCGAGGCGGACGTACGCCCACTTGCGGTCGTCGAGCCACTCCACGTAGTCCGAGGGACCGATGTGGACGTTGCGGTCGTGGACCTTGCCCGCGAGCGAACCGGTGAGGTTCGAGGTCACGGCCTGGGTCTTCGAGACCTTCTTCGACTCCAGGCGCTCACGCTCGAGCATGTTCTTGAAGTCCATGTTGCCGCCGACGTTGAGCTGGTACGTGCGGTCCAGCACGACGCCGCGGTCCTCGAACAGCTTCGCCATCACGCGGTGCGTGATGGTGGCGCCGACCTGCGACTTGATGTCGTCGCCGACGATCGGGACGCCCGCGTCCTTGAACTTCGCGGCCCACTCCGGGTCGGAGGCGATGAAGACGGGCAGGGCGTTGACGAATGCGACGTTCGCGTCGATGGCGCACTGCGCGTAGAACTTGTCGGCCTCTTCGGAGCCCACCGGCAGGTAGGAGACGAGGACGTCGACCTGAGCGTCCTTGAGCGCCTTGACGACGTCGACGGGCTCGGCGTCGGAGACCTCGATGGTCTGCGCGTAGTACTTGCCGATGCCGTCGAGGGTCGGGCCACGCAGGACGGGGACGTCGAGCGGCGGCACGTCGGCGATCTTGATCGTGTTGTTCTCGCTGGCGTTGATGGCCTCGGAGAGGTCGAACCCGACCTTCTTGGCGTCGACGTCGAACGCGGCGACGAACTTCACGTCGCGGACGTGGTACTGCCCGAACTTGACGTGCATCAGGCCGGGAACGGACGCGTTCTCGTCCGCATCCTGGTAGTACTGGACGCCCTGGACCAAGGACGAGGCACAGTTCCCCACGCCCACAATGGCCACGCGCACCGCGGTGCTGTTCTCACCCATGGTCGGGTTCTCCTTCTTTCTTGGGTAACGCTGTTGGTGTTTGCTCGGCGGCGATCAGCTCGTTGAGCCACCGCACTTCACGCTCACTCGACTCGAGTCCGAGTTGGTGGAGCTGGCGGGTGTAGCGGTCCAGCGAGCCACTGGCCCGCCCGATCGCGTCGCGGAGCCCTTCCCGGCGCTCCTCGACCTGACGGCGTCGCCCCTCGAGGATTCGCATCCTCGCCTCTGCGGGGGTGCGGCTGAAGAAGGCGAGATGCACCCCGAAGCCGTCGTCGGTGTAGTTCTGCGGTCCGGTGTCGGCCACCAGTTCGGTGAACCGCTGCCTGCCCTTGTCGGTCAGCTGGTAAACGCGGCGGGCGCGGCGCTTCAGGGTCCCGTCCGGGCAGGCGTCCTCCGCGATCAACCCGTCGGCCTGCATTCGGCGCAGCGTCGGGTAGAGCGATCCGTAGGAGAAGGCGCGGAACGCGCCGAGGAGGCCGGTCAGCCGCTTACGCAGCTCGTATCCGTGCATGGGCGACTCGAGGAGCAGCCCGAGAACCGCGAGCTCGAGCATCCTGTCCACCCTCCTCGATCGTCCGAACCTAACCGCATGATGCGACCACTAACTATATCGCGCCGATATATACGAGCGCACGGGTAGCAAACGAGAATGTGGCGCAGAAGTCAGTCGTCCTCGGGATATCCGTTGAGGAGCGCGTCGCAGAAAATAGCTTGACCTGGTGCTTCTCCGGTGCGAGTGAGCGCCGCGAAGCTCAGTCTGAGGGGAAGTACACCCCGAGAATGTCGCCGTCGAAGGTGGTGGTCATGAACGCCGACCTGTCGTACTCGTCCTGCACGTAGATCGTCACCACGGGTTCGGCGATCCGGTCGTTCGTCCCATACTCGAACCGGACCTGCGACACCGTGCCGTCGGGGACTCGCACCGACTGCGGGGCACCCGACACGAGCTGTGCGATCACAGGCACATCCACCGCGCCGAGGTCGAGGGTGCGGGTGTCCCTCGGTCGGGCGGAATCGCTGTCGAACGAATCGAACTCGCCGTCGTAGGTGTAGCCGACGTACCGGGTGGGGTCGCTGTCCGACTTCCGGTCGATCGACCCTTGCTCAGGGAACAGCAGGACCTCGTCGGCGACGGTGTCGCCGAACGTCGCACGGTAGTCGTCGATGAAGTGTGCGATCCCCTCACCCGTCGTGAGGGTGGGGATCGACGGGGACGCCGAGCCTCCGACGCTGCCGTCCGAGCACGATCCGGCGAGGGCACCGATCCCGGCCGCGACCACCACGATTCCGGCAGCGCTTGCCCATCGCCGAGCGACGCCGGGCTGTTTGTCTCGAGGGCGGCGGTCCGGGCGAACCACCGCCGACCGGGCGTACAGCGACGGGATCTGCAGGTCGTCGACCAGCTTGCCCAACTGCTCGAAGGTGACGGCCTTCATCGCCCGATCGGTGCGAGTCGCGTGCTCGGCGTCGGTCAACTGTCCCTCTGCGTGTGCCGTGTCCAGCAGGCTGCACGTTTCGACGCGATCGGTGTCGCGCGCACGAAGCTTCACGGGGGTCGTGGCCATCGGGGTCTCCTTACTGTCCGTACGGCCAGGTGCGCAGCACCTCACCGGCGAGAGACGCCTCGAGATGTCCGGACTCGCTGAATTCGTTGGACATGAAGACACGGAGCGACGCCGGCCCGTGCCGGTCGGCGGGATCGACAGAGATGTGCGATATCTCCCCGCCCGGAACGTTGAGCATCGACGGTGCCTCCGCGAGCAGCCTCGCGAGCGCGGGCTGGTCTACGGCGGCGAGGTCCACGGTCGGAGTGTCCAGGCTTCGCGTTGTCGGGTCGTACGCCGGTGCGAACCCGTATCGGTAGGCGTACTCGATCTCCCGGTTCGGTTGCTGCGGCATCGCGCGGGTGATCATCGCGGAGTTGTCGTAGATCGTGACGTCGTCGACGACGGTGTCGCCGAACTTGGCGCGATAGTCCTCGACGAACTGCGCGAATCCCTCGGCCGTCCGAAGGTCGGGCGTCGCGACGACGCGAGCCGGCAGCGCCGTCACATCATCGACAGTCGCGGCGACCGGAGCAGCCACCACGGGTGCCTCCTCGCGGCCGACGAACCAGAACGCGGCGATCGCGGCCGCAGCGGAGGCAACCAGGGTTCCGACGAGAAATCGGCGGGCGCGGGCCGCGGGGTCCGCGGGCGCCGAACTCTCCGGGATCGAGGTGGTGGGCTGGGGCGGGGTCGCGTCCTGCAGATCCTCGACCAGGGCGGCCAGGTCGCCGAGGGTTCTGGCGTCCGCGAGCAGGCCTGCCCGCAGGTCGTGCTCGGCCGCATCGAGTTGTCCGTCGGTGAAGGCCGCGTCGAGGAGTACGAGCACGGCGGAGCGGTCGGTGTCGGTCGCGCGGGTCGACGGCGGGTACGGGCGGGCCACGGGCGGAATACTAATTCGCCCGAATCGCCTGGGCGCCGCTGCCGTCGATGCCTGCGACGACGTAGCCGAGCCCGCGGGCGTCGTCGTGCACGTAGACGGTGACGGTCGGCCTGCTGGAGCCGGCCACGTAGACGTGCTCGACGCGGCCGTCCGGTTCGCCGATCCGGGCCGGGGCCTCGGCGATCAGTCGTGCGACTGCTGCTGAGTCGATCAGCGACAGGTCGACCGGGGCGGCTTTCGGCGGCGACGCCTCGGTGCCCGCGTGCACGAACGAGCCGGTCAGTTCGTAGATGTCGGAACGACCCGGTGCGCCCGCGGCGGCGCGGGTCACCCGCACCGCGTCGGGGTACAGCGCGAGCGAGGTGGCGACGGTGTCGCCGAACTGGAACCGGTAGCGGTCCACGACGGCGTCGACACCCGCTGCGGTGAAGGTGTCGATCGGCGTCGTGAGGTCCGGCGGTGAGAGGTCGTCGCCGGGGTCGACGACGCCGGCGGCAGGCGGGACGGCGGCAGGCGGGTTCTGGGCGTCGGCGCCCGATCCGCCCCGGCCGACGGCCACGGCGACGACAACGGTGACGAGGACGACACCCACGATCGCCGCCCCGGCGACGAGTCGACCTCGGATGGACCGGCGGCCGACCGGGTGGCTGGAGACGACCGAGGCGGGCAGTTGCAGGTCCGACGTGAGGTCCCGGAGGTCCCGGAGGGTCGCGGCGGACGCAGCCTGCGCGATCCGGTCGTGGTACTCGCCCGCTCCGAGCTGTCCCTCCGCGTACGCGGCGTCGAGAAGCCAGCGGGCGTTGGTGCGGTCGAGGTCCCTGGCTCGGGTCGAATCGCGCAGCGGTGACACCCGGGAATCATAGGGGTGGCGCGACACCGTGCCGTGTGTGGATCGTCACCCGCGTCCAGCTGGGCGATTCTTCCTGTTTGTCCAGGAGCGGCGGCTGGAATCTGCAGCACGACCCGAGACCGGCAAGGGTCTCCCACGTACTCTGGTCAACGTGCGATTGCAGCGGCAGGTGGTGGACTACGCCCTCCAGCGGCGATCCCTGCTGGCCGAGGTGTACTCCGGCCGGACCGGGGTGACCGAGGTGTGCGATGCCACTCCCTATCTGCTGCGCGCCGCGAAGTTCCACGGGACCCCGTCGGACGTCGCGTGCCCGATTTGTCGAAAAGAGCAGCTCACGCTGGTGTCGTGGGTCTTCGGCGACAAGTTGGGCCCGGTGTCCGGATCGGCCAGGACCGCCGAGGAACTGGTCCGCCTCGAGGCGACGCAGGAGGAGTTCTCCGTCCACGTCGTCGAGGTGTGCCGTACCTGCAACTGGAACCACCTCGTGCAGTCGTACGTTCTCGGGTCGGTACCGACACCGAAACCGGCACGTACGCGAACGACCCGCGCCCACACCAGGCGCACGGCGAGTGAGTGAATCGCGCCGACGACCTTGACCGAGGCCGAACCGGCCGATACCGAGTGACACAGTCGTGTCCACGCAAGTACTGGAGATACCCCACGTGAGTTCCCCCTACAACGATCCGCAGGGTGGTCGACCCACCGGAGAGCCTCGTCCCGGCCCGCACCCGGGTGGGCGCCCTCCGGGGTACTCGCAGCCGAATCAGCCGCCCGGTTACGGCAGGCCCGGTCCCGCTCAGCCCGGACGACCCGGGCAGGGCCAGCCGCCGCGGTATCCCGCCGCCGGCCCCGGTGGCCGTCCCCCGCAGCCGTACCCGGGTCAGCCGCGCCCGCAGCAGGGGGCGCCGCGCCCGCAGCAGGATGCGCCGCGACAGCCGTACCCGCCGCAGTCCGGGCAGCGTCCCGGCGCACCGCTTCCTCCTCGCCCGACCCCGCCCAGCCAGCCGGATCGGACCAGGCAGTCCGCGTCGGCTCAGACCCGCGCCGCCTCCGCCGGCGCCGCCGCCACGTCGCGTCCCACGCAAGCGGGCGGTGGCGGCGGCCGTCCTCCCGCAGGTCCCCCGCCGACCGGTCGTTCCGGTGGGTCCGGTGGCACCGGCGGGCAACCCCCGACACCCCCGAAGAAGATGAAGTCGAAGCGCTGGAAGATCATCCGCCGAACCGCCTACAGCCTCGTCGCGCTCGGCCTGGTCGTGCCCATGCTGGTTTTCATGGTCGCGTACATCGGGCAGGACGTGCCGCGTCCTGGTGACATCAAGACCAATCAGGTCGCGACGATCTATGCCAGCGACAGCAGCACCGTGATCAGCACCATCGTGCCGCCGGAGGGCAACCGCACCGACGTGTCGATCGACGAGATCCCCGAGCACGTCCGCAATGCGGTGCTCGCCGCGGAGGACCGCGACTTCTACTCGAACCCGGGCTTCTCGGTGTCCGGATTCGCTCGCGCGGCCCGGGACAACGTGCTCGGCCGGGAGAGCGCGGGTGGTGGCTCGACGATCACCCAGCAGTACGTGAAGAACGCACTCGTCGGCTCGGAGCGCTCCCTCACCCGAAAGATGAAGGAGCTGGTCATCTCCGCGAAGATGGCCCGCCAGTGGTCGAAGGACGACATCCTCGCCGCCTACCTGAACACCATCCCGTTCGGTCGTGGCGTGTTCGGTATCGCGGCTGCCTCGGAGGCGTACTTCGACAAGCCGGTCGGCGAGCTGACCGTCGAGGAAGGCGCCGTCCTCGCCGCGACGATCCAGCAGCCGTACGGCCTCGACCCGTCCACGAACCCGACCGGAGCCGAAACCCGCTGGGGCTACGTCCTCGACGGCATGGTCGGTGCCAAGACGCTCGACTCGGGTCAGCGCGCGGGGATGGTCTACCCGTACGTGGTGCCGCAGGAGGAGGCCGACACCGGTGCCGTCGGCAGCGGTCCGGCGAGCCTCATCCGCAGGCAGGTCGTCAAGGAGCTCGAGGCCAACGGCATCAACGAGCAGGTGCTCAACACCGAGGGCCTGCAGATCACCACCACCATCGACAACCAGGCGCAGCAGGCCGCGCTGGACGCGGTCGCCACCAACATGGAGGGCGAGAACCCGGAGACCCGTACGGCCGTCGTCTCGATCGACCCGCGTACCGGTGGCGTCAAGGCGTACTACGGCGGCGAGCAGGGCGCGGGCTACGACTTCGCGCAGGCCGCCCTGCAGACCGGTTCGTCGTTCAAGGTGTTCGGCCTCGCGTCGGCGCTGAACGAGGGGATCCCGCTGTCGAAGATGTACGACAGCGGCCCGCTCACCCTCGGCGGCGTCACCATCACGAACGTCGAAGGCGAGTCCTGCGGCAACTGCACCATCGCCGAGGCGCTCAAGCGGTCGCTGAACACCAGCTTCTACCGGCAGATGCTGTCCATCGAGGACGGCCCGGAGAAGATCGCGGAGATCGCGCACAAGGCAGGCATCCCCGAGCAGATCCCGACCGTCGAGGGCACCAGCCTCCAGGAGCCGAACGGCAAGTCGGAGAACGGAATCGTGCTGGGCCAGTACCAGTCGCGCGTCATCGACATGGCGTCGTCGTACGCGACGCTCGCCGCGTCCGGCGTCTACCGCGCACCGCACTTCATCCAGAAGGTCGTCACCTCGGACGGCACCGTCCTGCTCGATCGCGGTGAGGCGTCGACGGGCGAGGTTCGGCTCAAGCCCGCGGTGGCGGACAACGTGACCGCGGCGATGCAGCCGATCGCCGCGTACTCGAAGAGTCACGGCCTCGCAGGGGGCCGCGCGTCGGCCGCGAAGACCGGTACGGCGCAGCTCGGCGACACGGGGCAGAACAAGGACGCCTGGATGGTCGGCTACACGCCGTCGCTGTCGACCGCGGTCTGGGTGGGTACCGAACAGGGTCTGCCGCTGACGAATGCGTGGGGCGGACTGATGTACGGATCGGGTCTGCCGTCGGACATCTGGAAGGACACGATGGACGGTGCGCTCGAGGGCACCGACAACGAGACGTTCCCGAAGCCCGAGGCGATCGGTGGCCAGGCCGGTGTGCCGGCCTACACGGCGCCCTACACACCGCCGCCGACCACGACTCCGCCGTCGCCGAAGTTGACGCTGCCGCCGGTGGTGGTGACGACGACTCCGGTCGAGGTCCTGCCCGGCATCACGATCCCGATCCCCGGGTTGGCGCCTGCCCCGACGACGGGCCGGGGGACCACAGCGGACGGACCCGCTGCCGGTCAGCCGACCGTCGGGGACGAGGAGGAGTCCGATACACAGGACTACGGGCAACTCGTGCCCCGGGGACAGGGACGGTAGGCGGTCGGTAACGTCGCCCCCGTGGCCGACGACTCAGGGGACAGCGCAGCGGATTCCACGGGTCCGGTGACCATCGTGTCACCGGCCCCGCTGGCCGACGACCTGCGCAGCGCCGATCGGGACCTGCCGAGCCGCACCGACGCCCTCGGCGCACAGGTGTCGACGGTGCTCGGCGGTCCGGTGGGCAAGCGGGCGGTGATCGGGCGGCAGCCCTTCTGGACACCGCTGCGGGTGATCCTGCTGCTCGCGGTGATCTTCCTGGCTCTGGGATGGACGGCGAAGGCGCCCTGCATCCAGCAGGCTCCGAACGGGCCGGACGGTGCACTCGGCCTGGATTGGAGCGGCAGCCGTCAGTACACGGCGCTCTGCTACTCGGACACGGTGCCGCTGTACGGTGCGGAACGCCTGGACCAGGGCGCGTTCCCGTACAAGAAGTCCTGGGAAGAACCGGCATCCGACGGTTCCGTCCAGACCCGCTACATGGAGTATCCGGTGCTCGCCGGGCTCTACCAGTACGCGTCCATGACGGTCGCGAAGGCGTGGCATGCGGCGCCGTGGCTGCCCGGTGCGCTGCAGGTGGTGCTGTACTTCAACGTCGTCGCGTTCGGCTTGGCGATCGCCTGGCTGGTGACGGTGTGGTCGACGGTGCTGCTGGCGGGCAGGCGGGTGTGGGACGCGACGCTTGTCGCGGTGTCCCCTCTCGTCGTGGTGCACGCGTTCACCAATTTCGATCCGCTGGCAACGGCTTTCGCGGGAACTGGGTTGCTCGCGTGGGCGCGCCGGAAACCGGTTCTCGCGGGTGTTCTGCTCGGGCTCGGTGGGGCCGTGAAGATGTACCCGCTGCTGCTCCTCGGTCCGCTCCTCGTCCTGTGCCTGCGCGCGGGTCGCGTCCGGGACTGGTGGCGGGCGACCGTCGGCGCGGGTGCGGCGTGGCTGGTGGTGAATCTTCCGATCGCGCTGCTGTACCCGTCCGGGTGGTGGGAGTTCTTCCGGCTCAACTCGGAACGGGGTGCCGATCCGGATTCGCTGTACAACGTGGTCTCGTCCTTCACGGGGTGGGCGGGATTCGACGGTCCGCTCGCGCGCGGCGAGAGCCCGACGACGCTGAACGCGGTGTCGCTGCTGCTGTTCGTCGCGGTATGCGTCGGCATCGGGTGGATCGGATTGACGGCGCCGCGCCGGCCGCGGGTGGCGCAACTGTGTTTCCTGCTGGTCGCCGGGTTCCTGCTGACGAACAAGGTGTGGAGTCCGCAGTACTCGCTGTGGCTGGTGCCGCTCGCGGTACTGGCACTCCCCCATCGTCGAATCCTGTTGGCGTGGATGACGATCGACGCGATCGTGTGGGTGCCGCGGATGTTCTACTACCTCGGGGTGTCGAACAAGGGACTGCCCGAGCAGTGGTTCACCGGAACGGTCGTGGTCCGCGACCTCGCGGTGATCGTGCTGTGCGTCATGGTGATTCGGCAGATCTACCGCCCCGCCGAGGATCTGGTGCGCGGCGCAGGCGTCGACGATCCCGTCGGCGGCGTCCTCGACGGTGCGCCCGACGACCCGCCACGGTGGCTGCCCCGATGGTTGCGTCCCGTGCCGTCACCGCAGGCGTGGTCGACGGCCGGTCCGGTGCGGATCGGCTGACGGATCGGCGTTTCCGGCCGCGCCGCCCGGGTTCGACGGATAGATTTCGACCGTGACGCGTATGAAGCTCGCCGGCTGCCTCGCCGCGGTGGCGGTCCTCTCGGCCTGTGGATCGGGAACCAACACCGGCCCCGCGGTGTCGAGCGGATGCTGTGTGGGCCTGCCGCAGTCCGGCACCCTCGTCGTCGGCACACCAGCGGCCCCGCCGACACAGGCGCTGATCCCGGGTGACGCGTCGGCGTACTCGCCGCCGCCGTTGCCCGTGCTGACCGCCGTCGATCTGGCGGCCGCGGGTGGACGCGACGAGATCGCCTTCACCGTTCAGGGCGACGGAGCCGTCGGGTGGTCCCTGCGGGTCGTGTCCGAAGTGGTTCCGTACGGCGGCGCCACGATCGCACCGGTCGCCGGGGAGTCGATCGTGCAGGTCGATCTCAGTGGGGTGACGGGCCCCGGCGAGCAACCCCGGCAGCACGTCGACCCGGACCTCGGCCGCGTCGTGGAGGTCGTCGAGCTGCCGGCGATCGACTCGATCGTGCAGTCGTTCATCGGGCTGCGCGCCGACGCCGGTGCCGTCGAGGTCGATGAGCGCGCGGTCGACGGCGGCATGCAGTTGGTCGTGTCGATCGGTGACCGCTGACCGGTGGTCAGACGGGGCTCGTCCCCACCGGAACGGCGGGAGTCTCTGGTGCGTCGTCCTCGGTGTCCCGTCGGCGGCGTAGGTCCGCACGGAGGAACAGGACGTAGAACACCACCAGGAGAACCGCGCGTCCCCACACGCCGAACTGGACGGCGAGTTCCTCGGTGGACGCGTCTTCCCCCGCACTGAGGGCGGCGAAGTAACGGAACACGCCGATACCCATCGCCAGGTCCGCCAGCAGGTAGCCGGCGACGAGCGTCCACGGCACGCGCAGCAGGACTAGGAACGGAATGAGCCACAGCGTGTACTGCGGTGAATGCACCTTGTGCAGCAACAGGAATCCGCACAGCATCGCCCCGCTCACCGCGACCCACGCGTACGTGCCGTCACGCCGGTAGCGGCGCCAGCCGAACCACAGTGCCAGCGCGAACGACGCGAGGACGAGGAGCGGTGACGCGAGGGACACGAACCGGGCGTAGTCGCTGTCGGTGCCCTCGACCGAGTCGAACAGAGGCCGAATTCCCCAGAACCACACGGAGTTCGTGGTGACGTCGGCCTGACGGTCGGACTGGAAGGCGAACGACGCCAGCCACCCGTCCCACCCGAGAATCGCGAACGGCAGGTTGATCGCCACCGTCGTCGCGACCGCGGCACCCGCGACCGCGAGCGCACCCTTCACGTCGTACCGGCCAGGCACGGACGCGGGCAGTTCGCGTCCGCCCACTCCTCCGGTGAGCACGAACGCGACCAGGGGCAGGACGAAGATGCCCGGGTAGATCTTGAGACAGAAGCCGACTGCGAGCAGGACCGCGGCGATCACGCCCCGCGTCCGGAGCGGCACGCGGTCGAACGCGACGACGACGAAGATGCCTGCGGTGGCCGCGGCGACGACGGGAAGTTCCCAGTTGTGGAAGGCGTAGAGCACGAGCGGTGGGCCCGCCGACCACAGCAGGGCGGCCCATCCGGACATGCGGCCGAGCATCCACGCCGTCGCCAGCGCGAACGGGGCCAGGATCAGCGCGGACTGGAGCAGGAATTCGGCGTCGGTGTGCGCGCCGATCGCGCCGAGCCACATCAGCAGTCCACTCAGCACCGGGTACTCGACGGTGCCGCCCGTCAGCCCGCCGTCGCCGGTGATCCCGCCGCTCAGGTACGGGAAGACGTGGTCGTTGATGCTGCGTCCGAGCCAGAGGAACTGGATGTCGGAGTAGCAGACGGAGGAGTCCTTGAGACGGTCGAACACGAGGCTGCGGCCCTGCGAGTCGTAGGGGACTCCCGAGCACCGAGCCTTGTTCAGGTAGCCGAGCGCCAGCGTCAGACCGCACACCAGCGTCACCACGAGGGGCGTCCACAGGTTCGCCCGGGTCGGTGTCCGCATGCGAACCACCCTATGGGCACCGACGCCCGAAGTTGGACGCCCGTGGGGTGCGGGGGCGATTTCGCAGGTCAGCGGCGCCTCGTGTACCCTGCAAAGGTTGCTGACGCAACGACCCTCCTGTCACGGAACGTCCGTGACCGTTACACAGTCCATAGGAGGTGATGAGGTCTTATGCGTCATTACGAACTGATGGTCATTCTCGACCCCAGCCTGGACGAGCGCACCGTCGCCCCGTCGCTGGATACGTTCCTCAATGTTGTCCGCCAGGACGGCGGCTCCGTCGACAACGTCGACATCTGGGGCAAGCGTCGTCTCGCCTACGAGATCGCCAAGCACAGCGAAGGCATCTACGCGGTCATCGACCTGAAGGCGACCCCGGACACGGTCAACGAGCTGGATCGCCAGCTCGGCCTGAACGAATCGGTGCTCCGCACCAAGGTTCTGCGCCACAACAAGTGACCTGTCTGCGTCGAGCCGCGAGTGTCCGAGTGACGCCCTAGGCTCGGGGCAATCTGGATTCCACACACTGCAGGAGGAACCGCATGGCAGGCGACACCGTGATCACCGTCGTAGGAAACCTGACGGCCGATCCCGAACTCCGCTTCACCCCCGCGGGTGCCGCGGTCGCGAACTTCACGGTCGCGTCCACGCCCCGCACGTTCGACCGCCAGAGCAACGAGTGGAAGGACGGCGAAGCGCTGTTCCTCCGCTGCAACATCTGGCGTGAGGCAGCGGAGAACGTCGCCGAGTCGCTGACTCGTGGCTCGCGGGTGATCGTGCAGGGCCGGCTCAAGCAGCGGTCCTACGAAACCCGTGAGGGCGAGAAGCGCACCGTTGTGGAGCTCGAGGTCGACGAGATCGGCCCCTCGCTCCGTTACGCCACGGCCAAGGTCAACAAGGCCAACCGTGGTGGCGGCGGTGGCGGCGGCGGGTTCGGTTCCTCGGGTGGCTCGGGCGGTGGACGCCCGGCGTCTTCCGGTCCGGCCGACGATCCGTGGGGCAATGCCCCGCAGGCGTCCGGATCCTTCGGTGGCGGTGGAAACGACGAACCGCCGTTCTGATCCCGGCCGGGGACTGAAGGTCCCTGTCGCGGATCGAACGCGAGAAACATTGAGAAGTACGGAGAAGGACAATGCCGAAGCCGCCGTTGCGCGACAAGGTGATGAAGAAGAAGGTCTGCACCTTCTGCAAGGAAAAGAACGTGCAGATCAACTACAAGGACACGACGCTGCTGCGTAAGTACGTCAGCGACCGCGGCAAGATCCGCGCGCGCCGTGTCACCGGCAACTGCGTCCAGCACCAGCGGGACGTTGCGGTTGCCGTGAAGAACTCGCGTGAGGTCGCCCTGCTTCCTTACGTCTCTACGGCTCGCTAAGGAAAGGGAGGGAAGACATGAAGCTGATCCTCACTGCTGACGTGGACAACCTCGGTGCGCCCGGCGACACCGTGGAGGTCAAGGACGGCTACGGCCGCAACTACCTGCTGCCCCGCGGTCTGGCCATCGTTGCCACCCGTGGCGCACAGAAGCAGGTCGACGGCATCCGTCGTGCCCAGGAAGCGCGCGCTGTGCGCGGCCTGGACCACGCCAAGGAGCTCAAGGCCGCTATCGAGGGCGTCGAGGGCATCTCGCTGTCGGTGAAGACCGCGGGCGACTCGGGCAAGCTGTTCGGTTCGGTCACGGCCGCCGACGTTGCCGGTGCCATCAAGGCTGCGGGTGGCCCCGTGGTCGACAAGCGCTCGATCGAGCTGCCGAAGGCTCACATCAAGGCTGTCGGCAAGCACCTGGTGCTGGTCAACCTGCACCCGGATGTGACCGCCAAGTTCCACCTGAACGTGGTTGCCGGCTAGTCCGACGCCCGTTCACCGACGGGGCCCCGCAGACCTGGTCTGCGGGGCCCCGTTTTTTGTGTTTCACGCGAAACGGTGCACGTCAGAACGTTGTGACGGATACCTAAGCAGCCCAAAGGATCCTGGGATCTGTCACTGTGTGCCACATCACCTTGTGAAATCGAGTGGTATGCGCAACACGCCCGGCTTGTCAAGAGATGTGACACGCCGAACGACTTTCAATCCACATGTGTGTGAACGGATAAACAGGTCCTCACCTGGATGTTTGGGATGTGTGATGTTCGTTGTCCCCAGGTTGTCCACAACTGGTGAACAGTGTCGTTCAGGCAATTCCACAATTCATCCACAGGTGTGTGCACAACCCGATGTTGATCCGAACCGCGACGGTGCATAACGTCGTCGCGGGCGTGTTCACGAAGCGCCCCGCGAGCCGGCCGATCGGGGCAGCCGCGGGATCGTGTCGGTGGGCAGGCGTATCAATCTTGTACGGTGTCCGGTCGCGTTCTGCGCGGCGGGCACGTACTCCGGAAGGGACGGTTATCGCGTGGCGGTTGTTGACGATCGCGGACACTCGGACTACCCGGAGCCGGACGAGCCGCCCCGTGAGGACTTCGGACGTCAGCCCCCACAGGACATGACCGCGGAGCAGTCCGTGCTCGGCGGCATGCTGCTGAGCAAGGACGCCATCGCGGACGTGCTCGAGAAGCTGCGTCCCGGCGACTTTTACCGTCCCGCCCATCAGAGCGTCTACGACGCGATCCTCGACCTGTACTCGCGCGGTGAGCCCGCCGACCCGGTCACCGTCGCCGCCGAACTGGACCGCAAGGGCGAACTGCGACGCATCGGTGGTGCCCCCTACCTGGTGACGCTGACCCAGACGGTCCCCACCGCAGCCAACGCCGGCTACTACGCCGAGATCGTCGCGGAGAAGTCGATCCTGCGCCGCCTCGTCGAGGCGGGCACCCGCATCGTCCAGTTCGGCTACGCAGGCGCCGACGGCCAGGACGTCGCCGAGGTCGTGGACCGCGCGCAGGCCGAGGTGTACGAGGTCACCGAGAAGCGTCGCGCCGTCGAGGACTTCGTCATTCTCGAGGAACTGCTGCAGCCCACGATGGACGAGATCGACTCCATCGCCAGCCGCGGTGGCATCTCCCTGGGTGTTCCCACCGGCTTCAGTGAGCTCGACGAGGTCACCAACGGCCTGCACCCGGGTCAGATGATCATCGTCGCGGCCCGCCCCGGTGTCGGCAAGGCGCTCGCGCTGGACACTCCCCTGCCCACCCCGACCGGCTGGACCACGATGGGCGAGGTCGCCGTCGGTGACCTTCTCGTCGACGCGCACGGCAGGCCCACCACCGTCGTCGCGGCGACCGAGGTGATGACCGACCGGCCCTGCTACGAGGTCGAGTTCTCGGACGGCACCGTCCTCGTCGCCGACGAGCAGCACCAGTGGGAGACGGAGGTCGACGGCGCCACCGCAGTCCGGATCACCGGCGACATCGCTGCCACCCTCGACGCCGGACACGTCGTCGTCAACGCCCGGCCGCTCGATCTGCCCGCGGAGTCGCTGCCCGTCCCGCCGTACACGCTCGGGGCGTGGCTCGGCGACGGCACCGTCGCCGCCTCGGCGGCCGACCCCGAAGTGGTCATGCGGATCGAAGCCGAAGGTGACGCCGACCTCGCCGCCGTGTGTGACGCCGGTACGCGGCGGATCCCCGCCCGCTACCTGCGCGCGTCGCAGTCGCAGCGCCGCATGCTGCTCGCCGGTGTCCTCGACACCGTCGCGACCGTCGCGGAGGACGGCTCGATCGGGATCAACGCTCCGGGAGCGGAATTCGTGCCCGGTCTCGCCGACCTGCTCGCCGGGCTCGGCTACGAGTTCCGGGTCGACGGAACCGCGGTCACGTTCGCGACCGAGGACGACGTTTTCGGTGGACATCGGAAGGCAATGCTGCACAAGGAATTTCGCGGCAACCATCCCGGCCGAGTCGGTGTGCGGCGCATCGTTGCGGTGCGCCGCATCGACAGTGTCCCCGTGCGGTGCGTCGAGGTCGACAACGCCGACCACCTGTACCTCGCGGGCCGCACGATGGTCCCGACGCACAACTCGACGATCGGCATGGACTTCATGCGGTCGTGCTCCATCAAGCACGGCATGGCCAGCGTCCTGTTCTCCCTGGAGATGAGCAAGACGGAAATCGTCATGCGACTCCTGTCCGCCGAGGCGAAGATCAAACTGTCGGACATGCGGTCCGGCAAGATGACCGACGACGACTGGACCCGCCTGGCGCGGCGCATGAGCGAGATCAGCGAGGCGCCGCTGTACATCGACGACTCGCCCAACCTCACGATGATGGAGATCCGTGCAAAAGCGCGGCGGCTCAAGCAGAAACACGACATCAAACTCGTCGTCCTCGACTACCTGCAGCTGATGACGTCCGGCAAGAAGGTCGAATCCCGTCAGCAGGAAGTCTCCGAATTCTCGCGTAGCCTCAAGCTTCTTGCGAAGGAACTCGAAGTCCCCGTCGTCGCCATCTGTCAGCTGAACCGTGGCCCGGAGCAGCGAACCGACAAGCGCCCCCAGGTCTCCGACCTCCGTGAGTCCGGCTCACTCGAGCAGGACGCCGACATGGTCATGCTGCTGCACCGCCCCGACGCATTCGAGCGCGACGACCCGCGAGGTGGCGAGGCCGACATCATCCTCGGCAAGCACCGAGGGGGTCCCACGGCCACGATTACCGTTGCGCACCAGCTGCATTACTCACGATTTGTGGACATGGCGCGGGGGTAGTCGCCGCCGGTGTCGACTTGCAGCGAAGATTAGCGAAACGCGACGCTAGTTTGACCAGCGCGGTTCGACGCGATCCTGGGCTCTACCTGTGATGTCGACGGTCGACTGGCGTCCGATGCCGGGCAAGGAGTACTGCCGGATCCCTGCAGTGTCCAGACACGAACGCGTAGAAAGCGTAAGTCAACTGAGCACGCCGACGCGCCCCTGTCGGTCGAAGGTCTTTATCCGATCGATGGAGCGATGTCGAACCAGGCCATCGCGTATGTTGCCTCCTGGGCATCTCCCGCGCGAGCACCCATTTGAGCGCGGGTTGGATCCCGGAGAGCAATACGGTTGCTGACCCGGCCGTAGTCGACGTGCCCCCTGGAACGGTCCCCGCTCCAGGGGGCACGGATGGTCTCCGCAACACCCCCCCCGAGAAGTTGCGGAGACCATGTGGTTCGTGGGGCACAGCAAAACGCGGGCCGAACCGAAAGAAGCGAATCCATGACGAAATACGACGACGCCGACTGGCATTACGGCGGCAACTTTCCCGACGATCTGCCGAACGCTGCCGGTGGCACTCACATCGGCATGTTCGTAGCGTGGTGCCTGCTGAGCGGCTTCGCCGGGGAGGACGTCGAGGATGAACTCGAACCGCTCAAGTCACACGAGGCGACGCCCGGCGCCTTTCTGATGAAGGTGCTCGACGAGAAGTTCGTCAGCGACGATCTCACCGCCGACGGCAACGCCTTCGCCGTCGCGTACTACGCCGGCGAGAACGACGACTCTCGATACATCGACGACTACCTCGATGCGTTCGACACCACCGCGTCGGACATTTACCGGGTCGAGGACAGCTGGGAGACATACGCCGTGATCGCGGAGCGGATCGACGCCCGCTTCCAGGCTTGGGCGGACGCCGGGCGGCCCCGCTACATCGCCTAGCAGGTCAAGCAGCATCGGGACCGGATACAGCTCGCGCTCCGGCGCGACCGCCGGTCGCGTGTCCGACCGCGATCCGGCGGTTCACCGATATTGACGGGCTTCGCCGACTCTCCTGAGATCCGTCAAAGTAGCGGGGCGTGTCCTGCAGCGCTTTGTGTCAATGCATGAGGAATACGAGGCCGATGAGGGCGGCCTCGACCGAGTGATCCGTCACGATCTCAGCGGACCGTCTCCTCGGCAAGCGCGTCCGAGTCTGGAGAGGGGCTCTCGACGCTCGTCGCGCGAGTGGGGCGACGCTTCACCGCGGGCAGGCCCAAGATCGCGTACACGGCACCACCCGCGAGCAGCCCCCAGAATGCGCTCCCCACGCTGACGAGGACGATGCCTGACATCGTGATCGCGAGCGTGGTGAGCGCCGAGACCCCGGTTCGGGCGTCGCCGCCCGTCGCTCCCTTCAACGCGGTGAGCGTCGAGGCGAGCAGTGCCACCGCAGCGAGCGTCGTGATGGTCTCGGACGGGATGGACTGGAAACCCGCGACGAGGAAGCCGCCGAAGACGCCAACGAGCAGGTACGCGACCCCCGCGGAAAGCCCTGCGACATAACGACGATTCCGGTCGTGATGCGACTCCGGGCCGACGGCGATAGCCGCGGTGATGGCCGCGATGTTGATGCCGTGGTTGCCGGCCGGGGCCAGCAGCGCGGAGACCGTGGAGATGGACCCGACAAGGAGTCGATCGTTGGGTGCGTAGCCCTCGGAGCGCAGCAACGCGAGCCCGGGTGCATTCTGTGAGGCCATTGTCACGATGAACAGAGGAAGCCCAATGCTGACGAGCGCGGTGACATTGAAGGTCGGCGTCGTGAGGACTGGGCCGGTGATCGTCAGCCCGACGCTCATCGTCTTGAAGGAACCGGTGAAGGCTGCGGTCGTCACCCCGACGATAAGGGCCGCCAGTACGGCGTACCGGTCGAAGTACCGCTTGCCGATGAAGTAGGTGACGATCACGCTCCCGGCCAGCAGCGGAGCCGCTTCGAATGCGGCACCGGCCGAGATGACAAAGGGGAGCAGGATGCCGGCCAGTAGCGCCTGCAACACCGGCGCGGGCACGCGATCGAGCAGCCATCCGAACCAACCTGTGTATCCGACCACGGCGGCAGCGATCGACGCGATCAGGAAGGCGCCGACCGCGTCGGAGAACCTGAACCCGCCCAACGATGCGATCAGGAGCGCGGCGCCCGGCGTCGACCAAGCCACGATGATCGGCATTCGCGTGAAAAGGCTCAGCGCGATGCTGCACACGCCGTTGCCGATGGACACGGCCCACACCCATGAGGCGGTCTGCGCTTCGTTCAATCCGGCTGCGCGAGTTGCCTCGAGCACGATGAGGAAGGGGCCCGAATAGTTCACCAGTGCCGAGATCACTCCGGCGACGAGAGCCGTCGCGGAAACGTCCTTGAGCACCGAGCGCAGCACACTCATGCGGCGAGCTCCCGTGGAGTGTCGACCGCAGTCCGCGGTAACGCGATTGACAGTGGATGAGTAACGTTATCCAATACATTCATGAATAACGATAACAGAGCTGCGGAGGTGGCCGCGATCCTGCGCGATCGGGCGGCCTCGATGCGTGTCGGTGAGAAACTGCCCCCGGTTCGCCGGCTCTCGAGTGAGTTCCAGGCCAGTGCTGCGACGGTTTCCCACGCGATCGCGCAGCTGCAAGCGCTCGGGGTGGTCAAGGCGGAGCCGGGCCGAGGGACGTTCATCGTCGGGCGAGACCGGCTTCCGGAACCCGACTACTCGTGGCAGTCGCAATCGCTCGGCCGCGCACGGGTCGATGCGCGCCGAACATCCCGTCTGGGAGCCTATGGAACTGCCGACGACATCCAGCTGTCGTGGGGCTATCTGGCCCCTGAGTTGCAGCCTCTCGAAGATCTCAGGTCCCTGGGTGCTCGCGCCGCGCGAAGCCCGCGGGCGTGGACGATGGCGCCCCCGTTCGGCTTGCCGGACCTGCGCCGTGTCTTCTCCGAGGAGTTCCACGCCGACCCGAGCGACGTGCTGATCGTGCCCGGGGGACAGCAGGCGCTCGTCTATGCGTTGCGCACCCTTGCCGACCCCGGGGCGACCGTGATTGCCGAGAGTCCCACCTATCCGGGTGCGATGATCGCCGCACAGGCAGCCGGTCTCGAGCTCGTCGTCGTCCCCGCGGACGCCGACGGCATCCGGCCCGACAAGCTCGCCGACGCTCTGGAACGCACCCGCGCGAGAGTGATCTATCTCCAACCCTGCTACGCGAATCCGACCGGTGCCGTGTTGAGCGCTTCTCGTCGCGAAGAGGTGCTCAAGCTCGCCGCCCGCCACGGTGCATTCATCGTCGAAGACGACTGGGCTCGGCATCTGAGTATCGACGGTCGCGCGCCCTTGCCGCTGTTCACCCAGGATCCGGACGGCTATGTGGTCTCGATCGCCACCCTGAGCAAGTCGGCTGCGCCGGGGCTGCGTGTAGCTGCGATCGCGGCGCGAGGACCCGCAGGCGAACGACTCCGGACGGCGCGCATCGCGGACGACATGTGTGTGCCTCCGTTGGTGCAGGAGGTCGCGCTGAGTCTGCTCACCTCGAATGCATGGCCGCGGCATCTCAAGAGGCTCCGGTCGCACCTGGCGGAACGGCGAGATGTGATGCTGGGTGAGATCGCCGCCACGCTTCCCGGAGTGCGAGTGCCGTATGTCCCGCAGGGCAGCATCCATCTGTGGGCCAAGCTGCCGGAGGGCACCGATACAGCGGCACTGACTGCTGCAGCGCAGGACGCCGGCGTGTTGATCGGAGACGGCGGCCATTTCTACTTCGACGAGCCGCCGGCGGCCTACGTACGCCTTTCGTATGCCGCCGCCTCGGTCCCCCAGATCACCGAAGGTATCCGCCGGGTCGCGCGGCTCGTGGAAGGGTAACGAACCCTACTCGTCGCAAACCGAACAGTCGCGTCAATTACCCTCGGCGAGAGCACCTCCCGCCTGCTCGACAACTCCCTATGATGGAGCAATGTCCAGGTTGTCGATGGTGGGCTCGGCGCGACGGATCTCGGCGATCGTCGCCGACACGTCGCCGATCGATGAGCGTGCCGATGCAGTGCTCGGTGAGTTGGCAGAGATTGTCGCCTACGATGCCGCGCAGATCGCTGTCTGGAACCCGAAGACGTCGGCGCATCGCACCGTCGCCAGCCGGGGGTACACGGCGGAGATGCGCGCTGCACTGAACGGGCCGCACTATCAGACCGATCGTGTCTGGAGTGTGCTGGAACAGCGCGAGGAACCGGTCTTCTGGAAGGACTGCCCGTTCGACCGGCGCGAATCGGCGTTCTACGTCGAAACCGTCGAGGCACACGGGTTCCGAGAAGGCGCCACGATGCTGTTGCGTGCAATCGACGGTGCGTACTTGGGGATGCTGCTGCTCAACCTGGAAGTGGCTACGCCGCCCGCAGACGACGTGCGCGACATTCTGGGAATCGTCGGGGCCGGGATGGCTCCGCTCGTGGATCGCCTCGCGCCGGCACGGCAGTTCGTCTCGTTGCACTCGCCGCAGCTACCGGCCGCGGCACTCGACCGGGACCACGGGTGGGTGCCGCTGACCCCCGAGGGTTTGCCCGCTCCGGCTTTGCTGGACTCGATAACCGAGGCTCTGTCGAGGGCGGACCGCCCGGCGCGTTTTCGCTGGTGCGATCCTGACGGCGATCGTCGTGGTCGACGATCGCGGCCGCACCCACTGACGGTCGAGTTGTTTCCCTTCAGCGGTTCGACATGTCGGGCAGTGGTGACTTGGCGGCGGGAACCACTTCCATACGGTCTGACCCGACGCGAGCTGGATGTTCTCGCCGCGTTGGCTACCGGCGCATCGAACGCCGTTATCGCACAGGCACTGTCGACGAGCGTGCGAACGGTCACCACGCACGTCGAACACATCCTTGCCAAGCTCGCCGTCCCGACCAGGACGGCTGCCGCACTCCTCGCTGATCGTGAAGGGCTGCTCGGCGTTGACGAAAGATACGTAATTTGACCGAAGCGTCGCCTACGTGACGCAGATTACATTTTCCGCATCGGGCCACTCGAGGCCGTCGGCGGAGCCGTTCGCACACCCCTCGACGTGGTCCGAGGCGGAGGAAAAACGTGGAACGCCGGCATGAATCGGCGACTCGCCTCCGCCCGCCTCGTCGTGGCTTCCGCTGCGCGAGTCAGCCCTACGCGAACCGTCGCGTTCGCGGCGTGAGGAGACACCGATGACGACATCTTCCGAACTCGACACCCTTTCCGCGGCGGAGACCGCTCGAGCAGTGCGGGCCAGAGACCTCTCACCAGTGGAGACCACCGAGGCGGCGATCGAACGGATCGAACGACGCAACCCGAGTCTGAATGCCGTGACGTACAAGGGATATGACGATGCCCGTGCCTGTGCTCGGCAGTTGGAAGGGCGGATCGCCCGGGGTGAAGACGTCGGGGTGCTGGCGGGTGTGCCCAGCCTCATGAAGGATCTGTTCGGATTCAAGCCGGGCTGGCCCGCGACACTCGGGGGCCTGTCGGCCTTGCATCGCAACATCTCCGACACCTGGAGCATGTTCCCTGCACGTGTCGAGGCCGCCGGCAGCATCGTTGTCGGGCAGACCAACAGTCCCGCCTTCGGATTTCGCGGCACCACGGACAACGCAACCGTGGGGCCCACCCGGAACCCGTTCGATCCGACCCGGAATCCCGGCGGCTCGTCCGGCGGAAGTTCGGCAGCGGTAGCGGACGGAATGGTCGCGCTCGCAGGCGCAACCGACGGTGGTGGATCGATCCGCATCCCCTCCGCGTGGAGCGGTGTGGTCGGATTTCAGCCGTCGGCTGGCCGCCTGCCTTTCGTCGCCCGGCCGAACGCCTTCGGAACCTCTTGCTTCCTCTACGAAGGGCCGATCACCCGCACCGTCGAAGACTCCGCGCTCGCCATGACTGCACTGCATGGCTTCGATCCACGAGACCCGATCGCCCTCGACGAAACCGTCGACTTCATGGGTGCGCTCACGCGAGGAGTGAAGGGCAAGCGCATAGGATACACCGCGGACTACGGGATCTTCCCGGTGGAGAAACAGGTTCGGGACGTCGTCGACGACGCGGTGCGGGTGTTCGAGGATCTCGGTGCAGTTGTCGAACCCGTCGACTTCGGCTTCACCGTCTCGCAGCGCGAACTGAGCGACATGTGGTCGCGGGTAACCGCGTTCGGAGTTCACGAGACGTTGGTATCTCTCGCCGAGGACGGCGTCGATCTGCGATCGGAAACTCCGCACGAGCTGCCGGAGGCGATGATGCACTGGGTCGATCTGGTTCCCACTCTCGGCGCGGACGATCTCATCCGGGATCAGCGCATGAGGACCGGCGTCTACGACCGATTCGTTGAGGTCTTCACGGAATACGACTACATCGTTGCTCCGACGCTGGCGTGCATGCCCGTCCTGAACAGCGACGACGGAGAAACTCAGGGCCCCAGAGAGATCAACGGCGAGGCAGTGGATCCGCTGATCGGTTGGTGCATGACCTATTTCACCAACTTCACGGGAAACCCCAGTGCATCCGTACCAGCCGGCCTCTCGAACGGGCTACCGGTGGGCATGCTCGTCATGGGGCGCAGGCACGACGATGCAGGTGTCATGGCTGCGATCGCCGCGTTCGAGCGTGCACGTCCCTGGAGCGACCACTACCGCATTCCTGCCGCACGGCCGATCTGACCGGGCCGGAGGGGGAGGGATTCCTGCTTCCTTCCCCTCCGTGTAGGTCAGTTCACCGACGCGACCCTTCGGTCGCGATTCTGTGCTCCATCGGCCCTGGAAAGGTCAGCATGTCGACGACCAAGTCCTCTATCGAACGTTCCCTCGCGAGACCACGTCAGTATGCTTCTGTCGGAACAGTTCTCGGCGCATCGATTGTCTGTGTAACCGCATTGGGTGTCGCACTGTTACTCGAATCTGTCACTTCCACACGCTCGGCGTCGATGCAGAGCTATGAGCAGTGGACCTCCGACGTCTCGACGTCATGGACGGCGTGGTGGACCTGGGTGCTCGGAGACTTCACCGAGCCGCTGTCGTACAAGAGTCCACTCGCGTCGGTCGGCCTGCTCGCGGGCGCGTTCGTCGCGTTTCTCCTGTGGCGGTCGTCGTCCCGGTTCGCAGGCACACCCGTCTCGTACGGGTTCGGGGCGCGCTTTCCCTGGATGATCGGATCGGTGGTTCTGTCCTTGTCGACCACGAATCTGATCTTCCGCAGCCTGCTCGCGGACGGGAAGTGGCAGCCGACGTTCGTCGTCGTGGCCTCGGTCCCCGCGGCCGTCGTGTTGCTCTACGGGCGCGGCTGGGCGATCTTGGTCACCGCTGCCGTTCTCGGAGTCGTGACCGTACCGCCTCTCGCGATGCTCTTCATCGCGAACCTCTGTGTCCCAACAGGGATCCCGAATGTCGTCGGCATCGTCTCGGCGATGGCTGTCGGGGGTCTGATCGCGTGCGCAGTGTGCCGTGTCCTGCCTTGGATGAGGGTGACCGAAGATCCGCCGCCACCGCACGCGGCGGTCCGATCGACCGTTGGTCACGGCGAAGCTGCGTGGACGATTCGCCGCGTGATCGCCGACTTCTCTGAGGCGCAGTTCATCGGCAGCGAATGGGCCGGCGGCCTGATGATCGTCGGCGCGTGTGTCGGGTTCCTCATCGATCCGAGCTTCGCGGGCTACGGTCTCGAACTGTTGCCCCGGATACTGTTCGCCCAGGTACTCGCGTCCGCCATCGGGGTGGTGCTGTGGCGGCAGTGGTACCGAGGTGGGGGGTGGACCGCGACCTACGTTCCCGTGGTCTCGAGTGCACCGACCGCCGTGGTCGCCTTCGACGGTAGCTGGCCTGCCCTCATCCTGGGCGCAGCTATCGGCGCCGTGCTCGGGGCTCCCGTCGCCCGGTTGCTCGCAAAGCCGCTTCCTCCGTTGTTCCACCCGTTCATCGCGAACGTGACCTCGATGGCTGTGACGACTCTCGTCGTGTACTGGTCGCTGACGTGCATCCTCTGATGTTCGGCGCCGCGTCGNNGCACTCCCGCCTCGATATCGGCCGCGGACTTGTAGAACACCAGACGGAGATGGTCATCGCCACTGCCGTCCGCGGCGAAGGTCGACCCGGCGGCGATCAGTACGTCATTCCGGCGGGCCTCGATGGCGAACTGTGTTGCCGATCCGCAGGGCACTCCAATCCACAGAGACCACCCCTCCGCTGGATGGTGCCACGTCCAGTCGGGAAGATTGGTGCGGAGAAGTGACTGCGCGAGTTTCAGACCTTCTGCCGCTTCGAGCCTGCGGCGCGCCGCGATCTCCGTGTGGTGGTGCAGAAGTTCGAGTGAAACTACCTGGGCGATCAGCGATGTACCCAAGTCTTCGACACCCTTGACGCGAGCGAGACGCTCGGCGAGGGGGGCAGGTGCGCGCAGCCAGCCGACCCTGAGCCCGTCCCACAAGAGCTTTCCGACGCCACCGATAGTGATGATCGGTGCATCCGGACTCGTGGCGGCCAGTGGCACCTGTCGAGTGCCGCTCCGCAACAGACCTGCGTAGACATCGTCGTCGACGATCACGGTGGAGGATGCGGCTGCGAGGTCGACGACGTGTTGCCGTTGTTCCTCGGTCATCGCGGTTCCGGTCACGGAATGACAGGTCGACATCGTATAGATCAGATCCGGGCGATGACTTCGCATCGATTCCGAGAGTTGGTCGGGATCGAAACCGTCGGCACCGGATCGGACCGAGACGATGTGTGCTGAACGCGATCGCATCTGGTCCAATGCCCCCAGATACGTGGGACTTTCGAGGATGACAGATCCTCTCGGACGCATGAAGAGCCGGCACACCAGTGCGAGTGCCTGTTGTGCGCCCGACGTCACCACTACCTCGTTCGATCGGGTGGGCAGTCCTCTGTCGGTGTACCACTCGGCGATCCATTGCCGCAGATCGGGGAGACCGTGCAGATAGTGCACCGCGCTGTCGGCGAGCCGGATCACCTCGGCAGCACTGGATGTGACGGCCTCGTGGAGCTCGATCGGCGCCGGCGGCGTCGGACTGACGAAATCGACAACTCGCGAGTGCACCGCCGAACCAGTGAGTGGGTCGCTCTCCGGGGTTTCAACCCAATCCATCATCCGGGTCGCGCGTTCTTTCACCGGTCGGCGAGCGAAGGTCCCCTTCCCCGTGGTGCTCTCGGCCCAGCCCGATTCCTTGAGGTGCTTGTAGGCCTGCACCACCGTCGTTCTGCTTACAGCGAGGGCGTCGGCGATCTCTCTCTCGCCCGGCAGCTTTTCACCGACCCGGATGTGTCCAGCCGAGATCAGCGCCTCGAAACACTGCGCGATGCTCCGATAGCGGGGTCCGGGAACGCCTTCGGTTCGGAGCAAGTGCCAGATGATCATTCTGTTCGTGGTCGACAAGAAACAAGTCCAATCTCGCATGGGTGGCCTCTTGTGTGCTCGGCATCACAGCTACATCATCGTCTGCAGAAGCCGCTGCTGCAACCATCGAAATGTGAGAGGCGTATATGTCGAAAAAGAACTCCACCGCCGACCCCAACGCGAATCCTGTCCGCAAGGTACTCGTAATTCAGCACGTCGAATGTGAACCGCCGGCAGCTTTCGAAGACGTACTCGTCGAACGTGGCATCGGAATCGATCGAATCGAGTTGGATCGTGGCGATGCGCTGCCCGACTGGCTGTTGTACGACGCGATCATCGTAATGGGCGGACCGATGGGCGCGGTCGACGATCGAGAATTCCCCTGGCTCCTCGACGAGCGGAAGTTCATCGAGGAAGCCGTTAGTGCTGGAACGCCGTACTGGGGCGTCTGCCTGGGAGCACAGCTGCTTGCGGCCTCGTTTGGATCAGAGATCTACACCGGCGAGGTGCCCGAGGTAGGTATGAATACGGTTTCTCTGACCGCGGCAGCCGAGCAAGACCCGGTATTTTCCCAGCTGCCATCCTCATTTCCAGTGTTTCAGTGGCATGCGGATTCCTTCGTTCTTCCCGACGGATTCTCGCGGCTCTGCGAATCGGAGCTGTACGAGAACCAGGTGATTTCACGGGGTCCAGCGTATGGGGTCCAGTTCCATGTCGAGGTCACGGCGTCGCTTGCGGCAGAGTGGGGTGAAATTCCGGAATACAAGGAGGCATTGGAGTCCATTCACGGACAGGGTGCCGCGAGAGAGATATTGGAAGAGTTGCGGCAGAACATCGACGGAAACATGAACATTGCCAGGGCGATATTCAGTTCTTGGCTCGACAATTTCGTTGATCGGTAAATCGATGCATCCGTCAGGGAATGATCAGGAGAAGTCATGTCCAGCTTGTCTCTCATGTTCGTGGGGTCCGTTCTTCTGCTGAACGGCCTTGGCCTCCTGGGTGTCGTCGGCCCGAAGGCCACCGCGCCCGTCAACGTGTTCATCGGCTCGGCTCTGGTGATCACCGTGTTGTCTGCGGTGCTTTCGAGTCTGGATTCGGGAACCGGGCAGCTCGATATCGTTCTGGGAGCCACGGGCTTCCTGCTGTTCGCCTTCACCTACCTCTACGTGGCCTTCAACAACTTCGGGAGTCTCCCCGGAGATGGGCTCGGTTGGTACTGCGGGTGGGCGGCCTTGGTCTCCACGTTCCTGGCCGCGGTCAATTTCGTCCGATTCTCGGACGTCAAGTTCGGATTCATCTGGCTGTCCTGGGTGGTCTTGTTCTCGGCCTTCTTCTTCGTTCTCGCGTTGGGGCAGGAGTGGCTACAGCGTCCAACTGGCTGGCTGGCTGTGCTGCAGGCGTTCACGACAACGACGATCCCGGGTGCCATGCAGCTCACAGGGACCTGGGAGGAAGTGAATGCAGCGGTCGTCGTCGCCGTTCAGGTCGTCGTCGTCGCCCTCTTCCTGGTACTCGTTGCACGAGCGAGGGTGACACATCTGGATCGTGAATTGATCAGCAACACAGGAGATCTAGAACTGCATCGGTGAAGTGCAAACCGCGAGCACACCGAGCCACAACCCGAATCGAGAAGGATATGACCGTACCGCGAGTAGAGCCGGGCTACCATTCGATCTCCGAACTACAGACTGCCTACCGGACGGGGGAATACACACCGTCCGAGGTGATCGACGACATCCTTCGCCGCGCCAAGACTTTCGAGTCGTTGAACACTTTCATCACCCTGGACGAAGACGGATCCCGGGCACAGGCGGAAGCGGCGACCCGAGCGCTCGAACGACGAGGTCCGAGTCCGGAAAAGCCTCTGTTGGGTATTCCAGTCACAGTGAAGGATCTGATTCGCACTCGCGGTCTCCGGACGACACGCGGATCTCTTGTCACGAAAGACTTCGTACCATACGAAGATTCTCCGTCCGTAGCGCGACTGCGGGATGCGGGAGCAGTGATCGTGGGGAAGACCAATACCAGCGAAGGTGGCTGGAAGGGCGATGCTGCAAACCAACTGATCGGACCGTCCCTCAACCCGTGGGCGCGCGAGCGCTCCGCCGGTGGCTCGAGCGGCGGGGCCGGTGTCGCCGCAGCGATGGGTTTCGGACCTGTCGCCGTTGGGACGGACGGCGCCGGCAGCGTGCGGATACCGGCAGCCTTCTGCGGAGTTGTCGGCTTCAAGCCGACACTCGGACGTATCCCGTACTGGCCGCATTCCTCCGATGGCCTTTCCCACATCGGGGTTCTCACCCGTAACGTCGAGGATGCTGCTCGATCGGTGGCCGTCATGAGCGGCCCGGATTCTCGAGATCGTCTGAGCAACTTCGGAGATCGGATCGATCTTCCGATGCTGACCGGTATCCGTTCGCTGCGAGTAGGCTTCACGAGTTCGCTCGGAAGGGTGAAGCCGGAGGCCTCCGTGGAGAGCGCACTCCACGACGCAGTGACACTGTTACGTGAGATCGGCTACGAGACTGTCGAACTCGATATCGATCTTCCGGATCCCTACCAGATTCTCGACACCATCTGGGCCGGTCACGAGGCCGCGAGTCACTGGGACAACTTCGATGAGGTTGTGCACCTTCTTGACCCGGGCTACGCGAGCTTGATCCGGAGGGGACGGCAACTCGGTGCCGGTCAGCTCGCGCGAGCACACGATCTCCGCCACGACTACACGATGGCTGTGCGGACGGCGACCCGTGACGTGGACGTCCTTCTGACCCCGACGACACCGATCACCGCGTTCCCGTCAGATCAGGGTGAGGCCGTACTCATCGACGGGAAGGTCTCCGAGGGGCTCTCGTGGACGCCCTACACATATCCCTTCAATCTGACGGGCCAACCCGCAGTCAGCATGCCTGCTGCTCTCGATCCTCGGGGACTTCCGATCGGGATCCAGTTCGTGGGGCGGTTCGGCGACGACCGCCGCGTCCTCGGTATCGCCGCCGACTACGAGGCCAACCGGCCATGGAAGCCCGCCTATCCACGGCTCATCAATCACTCGACCTACTGAAGGAGCTCACATGTCCGAAAACATCAGTACCGCGACACTGAAGAATCTGAGCACCGGCCGTTCGGGGTTCATCGAGATGCACAATCTGTGGACACCTCTGCAGAAGGCCAAGGCGGCCGAGATTCTTGCGCAGATCGAGGACGACGGGCTGGAGGTGATCCGCATGTCCTTCTGCGATCCGCATGGCCTGTCGCGAAGCAAGGCAGTGACGGCTTCCTCGTTCGCATCGGTCCTGAGGAACGGGATCGACTGCAGTCCAGGTCCTTTCATCTTCGACACCGGCCTCGACCTGGTGTTCAATCCGTTCGAGCGCGGTGGTGGACTCAATGACGACGAGATGACGGGTGCCGGCAGCTTCGTGCTGGTTCCGGATCCGGAGACGTTCCGTGTCCTGCCCTGGGCGGACAAGGTGGGATGGATCATCGGTGACGAG
Source organism: Rhodococcus sp. RD6.2 (assembly GCF_001040705.1). Classification (GTDB taxonomy): domain Bacteria; phylum Actinomycetota; class Actinomycetes; order Mycobacteriales; family Mycobacteriaceae; genus Rhodococcus_G. Next base: position 7,406 of record NZ_CVQP01000010.1, on the reverse strand, counting down.
TACTTCAAGTCGGGGCGTCCGGTGCCGTTCTCGTCCCGACAACTGCTGAAGCGGATGCTGGCTGAGGTCGAGGCGCGAGACCTGCAATACGTCGTGGGTCTAGAGGTCGAGTGGTATCTGACCCGCCTGGTCGACGTGAAGAACGATCTCGAGTCCGTCGGTGGTTTCGGATCCCCAGGCGCCGCGCCGGTGGTCGCGCCGGTGAACCTCGGCTATCAGTTCAACAGCGAGAATCTGATCGATGAAGTGGAGGGCCTGATTCGGGAGATTCGATCCACTCTGTTGTCGTTCGGAATCCCACTGCGCACGACAGAGCACGAGTCCGGGCCCGGCCAGATGGAGTTCACGTTCGACCCGATGCCGGCGCTCGAGGCCGCGGACGCAATGCTCCTCTTCCGGACCACGGTCAAGCAGCTCTGCGCACGTGCCGGCTACCACGCCACATTCATGTGTGCTCCCGCGCTCAGCGGATTCGATGCGAGCGGGTGGCACCTACATCAGTCACTCTTCGACAAGAGCGTCGGCGAGAACGTCTTCGTGGCCCAAGGGGAGGGCGAGTTCGTTTCCGAGTTCGCAACACACTTCGCCGGCGGTCTGGTTCGCCACGCCGCAGCTACAGCCATCTTCGCGGCACCGACGGTGAACGGCTACAAGAGATTCAGTGATCGCTTTTCGCTCTCACCCGACAGAGCGACGTGGTCCGCCGACAACCGCGGAACCTATCTACGGGTGCTGGGGGGCCCAGGTGACCCCGCAACCCACTTCGAGAACCGCCTCGGAGAACCCGCAGCCAATCCCTATCTGTACATGGCGTCGCAGCTGATCGCCGGCCTGGACGGCGTGGACAACAAGATCGACCCCGGACCGCTGACCGATAATCCACACGAAGAGGACCTGCCTCGTCTCCCGTCGAGCCTGGCGCAGGCGGCAGATGCCCTCGATGCCAGCGAGCTGTTCCGACGGAGCGCAGGCGACGCGTTCGTGGATTTCTACTTGGGACTCAAGCGGAACGAGTGGCGCCGGTATGTCCAGTTCCTGGAGGAGAAAGGAATTCGTGAGGATCAGAATTCGGTGACGGATTGGGAGCAGCGGGAGTACTTCCGCAGCTACTGATCGAGTGGACCCCGCCGCTCTCGCGGCGGCGGGGCGTTCCCGAGCCTTCTTCGAGGCTCATTGCTGGATGGTTGGATTCGTCGTTGGAAGGATTCCATGTCTGAGTTGAGTAATTCCCGACAGGTCGGGGATGCGTTCACACCGAGCGCGGAGTTCGCCGCGCAGGCGAATGCGGGGCCGGAGTTGCAGGCAGCTGCCGATGCGGACCGCCTCGCGTTCTGGGACACCCAGGCCAAGCGCCTGGACTGGGCCACCCCGTGGACGCAGGTACTCGACTGGTCCGACGCCCCGGTCGCGAAATGGTTCGTCGGCGGGTCGCTGAACGTCGCCTACAACTGCGTCGACCGGCACGTCGAGGCAGGCAACGGTGACCGCGTCGCCATTCACTTCGAGGGCGAGCCCGGCGACTCCCGGTCGCTGACCTACAACGACCTCCTCGCCGAGGTCTCGAAGGCCGCGAACGCGTTCACCGAACTGGGCCTCGTCGCAGGCGACCGGGTCGCGATCTACATGCCGATGATCCCCGAGGCCATCGTCACGATGCTCGCCTGCGCCCGCCTCGGCCTGACGCACTCGGTGGTCTTCGCCGGGTTCTCCGCGACCGCGCTCCGCTCCCGCATCGACGACGCGCAGGCGAAGCTCGTCGTGACGGTGGACGGGCAGTGGCGTCGCGGGCAGGCGGCACCGCTCAAGCCTGCTGTGGACGAGGCCGTCGACGGAGCAGAATCCGTCGAGCACGTGCTCGTGGTCAAGCGAACCGGTATCGACGTCGACACCGTCACCGGCCGGGACCTGTGGTGGCACGAGACCGTCGAGAAGGCATCCGACCAGCACACTGCTCAGCCGTTCGACGCCGAGCACCCACTGTTCATCCTCTACACCTCCGGCACCACCGGAAAGCCGAAGGGCATCATCCACACCTCCGGCGGCTACCTCACCCAGGCCTCGTACACCCACCACAACGTCTTCGACCACAAGGCAGGCAAGGACGTCTACTGGTGCACCGCCGACATCGGCTGGGTCACCGGACACTCCTACATCGTCTATGGGCCCCTCTCGAACGGCGTCACCCAGGTCGTCTACGAGGGAACACCGAACTCCCCGAACGAGCACCGTCACTTCGAGATCATCGAAAAGTACGGCGTCAGCATCTACTACACCGCCCCGACGCTGGTCCGAACGTTCATGAAGTGGGGACGCGAGATCCCCGACGCCCACGATCTCTCGAGCATCCGTCTCCTCGGGTCCGTGGGTGAGCCGATCAACCCCGAGGCGTGGCGCTGGTTCCGTGACGTCATCGGCTCCGGCACCGCCCCCATCGTCGACACCTGGTGGCAGACCGAGACCGGCGCGATCATGATCTCGCCCCTCCCCGGTATCACGGCCACCAAGCCGGGCTCGGCGATGGCACCGCTGCCGGGAATCTCCGCGAAGATCGTCGACGACGAAGCAAAGCCCCTCGGCGCGGGCGGCAACGGCTACCTCGTNCTCGGCGAGCCGTGGCCGTCGATGCTGCGCGGCATCTGGGGCGACATGGACCGCTACCGCGACACCTACTGGTCCCGGTACGCCGAGGAAGGCTGGTACTTCGCCGGCGACGGCGCCAAGTACGACGAGGACGGCGCCCTGTGGGTGTTGGGCCGCGTCGACGACGTCATGAACGTGTCCGGGCACCGCATCTCCACCTCCGAGGTCGAATCAGCTCTGGTCGGACACCATTCGGTCGCGGAAGCTGCCGTCGTCGGTGCCGCGGACGAGACCACCGGTCAGGGGATCGTCGCGTTCGTCATCCTCCGTGAAGGCGCGGAGAACACCGGTGACACTCTGATCGCGGAACTGCGGGCGCAGGTCTCCACCGAGATCTCGCCGATCGCGAAGCCCCGGCAGATCACCGTCGTTCCCGAACTGCCGAAGACCCGTTCCGGCAAGATCATGCGACGCCTCCTGCGCGACATCGCCGAAGGACGCGACCTCGGAGACACCTCCACCCTCGTCGACCCCAAGGTCTTCGACGCCATTCGCGGTAAGTAGCGGGCACGGCGCACGGAACCTCGGGAAGCCCCTCGATCCGGCCGGATCGAGGGGCTTCCCCTAGTCGGGCATCTGCAGGCTGTCGGCCAATTGTTCTACTGCCCAGGTGATCTCGTCGCGCTCGATGACCAGTGGCGGCGCGAGCCTGATCGTCCCTTCGTGGGCATCCTTCGCCAGGACGCGTCGAGTCAGCAGCCGCTCACAGATCGTTCTCGCCGACGGGCCATCCGGAGGCAGGTCGACACCGGCCCACAGTCCGCGGCCGCGCACCTGGTTCACACCGGGCAACTGCGCCAGCAGGCCGTGCAGGTGCGATCCCAGTTCCCTGCTGCGACTTTGGAACTCGCCTGTCTCGACCATCCTGACCACCTCGGTCGCCACCGCGCACGCGAGTGGATTCCCGCCGAAGGTGCTCCCATGCTGCCCCGGTCCGACAACCCCCATCACCGGCCAGTCCGCGACCACCGCCGACACCGGAACGATCCCGCCTCCCAGTGCCTTCCCCAACACGTAGACATCGGGGACGACATTCTCGTGGTCGCATGCGAACGTCTCGCCGGTTCTCCCTAGACCACTCTGGATCTCGTCGGCAACCAGGAGGATCCCGCGATCGTCACAGAGAGAGCGGACCTCGGACAGGAAGCCGTCCGGCGGCACCCGAACTCCGGCCTCACCCTGGATCGGTTCCACCAGCACCGCAACCGTGTTGGGTGTGATCGCTGCGGCGAGTGCGCCGATGTCGCCGTACGGCACGGTCAGGAAACCCGGAGGGAACGGCCCGAAACCCACACGGGCGTCATCGTCGGTGGAAAACCCGACGATGGCGATGGTACGACCGTGGAAATTGCCGGCGAACGTGATGATCTCGGCGCGATCGGGGGCCACACCCTTGACGTCGTAGCCCCACTTCCGAGCCAGCTTCAGCGCCGTCTCCACAGCCTCGGCACCAGTGTTCATCGGCAGGACAGCGTCCTTCCGGCAGAGTCCTGCAACGGCGTCACAGAAGTCCGCGAACACAGAATGCTGGAACGCCCGGCTGGTGAGCGTGAGCCGCTCCAGCTGACGCTGCGCAGCCGCAACAAGTCGGGGATGCCGGTGCCCGAAGTTCAGGGCCGAGTATCCGGCGAGCATGTCCAAGTACTCGACGCCGTCGACGCCCCTCGCCCAGGCTCCGTCCGCGGACTCGAGGACGACGGGAAGCGGGTGATAGTTGTGCGCACCGTGCTCGTCGGCGCGAGCCAGCTCGGCCGCTGTCGGATCGCCGACCGGACGCGTCACGACCGAACCCCGTGACTCCAACCGTTCAAATCCAGTGTGCAACACCTGATCCCGCCGCCGGACTTGGCGAACTCGGACATGTCCACCGGAACGGGGGCGTATCCGCGATCACGCAGTCGATCTGCCAGCCCGGTTGCCTGCGCACTCAGGACCACATGGTGGCCGTCGCTGACGAGGTTCAAGCCGAGAGATCGTGTGTCGTCCTCCGTCGCGACAATGGCGTCGGGGAACATCGACCGCAACAGAGTCGCGCTGCGCTGGTCGAAGGCCTCGGGCAGATACGCGATCGTGCTGTCGTCGAGCACGCCGAGAGCGGTGTTGAGGTGGTAGTAGCGCGGGTCGATCAGCCGCAAGGTGACGGCGCGCCTGCCCAGGTGTATCTCCGCTTCCGTGTGCGCACGTTCGTCGGTGCGGAATCCGGTGCCGGCGAGGATCGTCTCCCCCACGAGAAGGAGATCCCCACCTCCTTCATTGACGTACTTCGGCCGAAGGGGGCGCCGGAATCCGTTGTCCTCGAACCATCGGAGGACGTGGTCGGCCTCGGGTCCACGCTCCATCGTGCGGTACCGGGCACCAAGCGCAACCCCGTCGACGACCAGACCGCTGTCCGCGACGAACACCATGTCGGGCAGTCCGGGTGCCGGGTCGATCAGGTGAACGACATGTCCGAGCTCGCGGTAGGTGTCGACGAGGGACTGCCACTGCCTTTGCGCCAAGGCCCGATCCACCGGGACCGTCGGATCCATCCAGTCGTTGATGGCGTACACGACATCGAAGTATGTGGGTGCGCACATCAGGTACTCACGCCTGGATCGCGCCGGCTCCGTCTCCACAGTGCGGAACCGCGACGTCATCGTCATCTCGTACCCCCTCGTGCGGGCAGTGAGGTCAGTATCCGCGCACTGCCCCCGCCCCGCCACCGATAACCCGTCCGCGTCGCACATGGGTTGGGCACGCGTCCGAGCCCGGATGTGGGGGTGCTGGGCACTTCGCAATGGGTGGTGGGCGCCGACGGCCGGCCAGCACCCGGCTTTCGCGGCCGCACACGGCGTTGTGCGCGCAATCCCCCTGCGGGCGCGGCAGAACCGGTGCGCATCGGTGATGCGTCGACGGTGCGCGGAGGCCAGTCGAGCCGCGATCGCAGTGCTGCCGTGGCGGGTGCGGGACCGCCGCGGCGCGGGTGTTCGCACCCCTTTTCGTCGATGCGCACCGGTGTTGCACGCCGAACACCCCTGCGAACACCTCACCACCCCTGCGCAGGGCAGTTCGCGCATATGGTCGGAGGCCACCTCTCCCGGTGCGTCCGGTGGTGTCACCCGCGCCGGCACGCGGGTACGCACCCGTTTTCGGGTGTCCGCACCGCCGTTCTGCGGGCGATGCCGGTGTGGACGCATCGAAACCCGTGCGCAGGGGTTGTCGCGTGCGCGGATCAGGGTGAACAGGGCCNGAAACGCCGAAAACCCCGGAACCAGAAAACTCTGGTTCCGGGGTCCCCGGGATGTTATGTACGGCGGTGTCCTACTCTCCCACACCCTGTCGAGTGCAGTACCATCGGCGCTGGAGGGCTTAGCTTCCGGGTTCGGAATGGGACCGGGCGTTTCCCCTCCGCTATGGCCGCCGTAACTCTGTGAAACTGTCACACGGAACCAGAAACACACAACCCCAACAATCAGGATCGATAATTTCCGGCTCTGAACAACGTGTGTTGTTTCAGATACCGCACAGTGGACGCGTAGCTTCTTTGTGGTAAGTCCTCGGCCTATTAGTACCAGTCACCTACATGCATTACTGCACTTCCAGTTCTGGCCTATCAACCCGGTAGTCTGCCGGGGGCCTTACCCCCTCAAGGGGGTGAGAAACCTCATCTTGGAACAGGCTTCCCGCTTAGATGCTTTCAGCGGTTATCCCTTCCGAACGTAGCTAACCAGCAGTGCCCTTGGCAGGACAACTGGCACACCAGAGGTTCGTCCGTCCCGGTCCTCTCGTACTAGGGACAGCCTTCCTCAAGTTTCTAACGCGCGCGGCGGATAGAGACCGAACTGTCTCACGACGTTCTAAACCCAGCTCGCGTGCCGCTTTAATGGGCGAACAGCCCAACCCTTGGGACCTACTCCAGCCCCAGGATGCGACGAGCCGACATCGAGGTGCCAAACCATCCCGTCGATATGGACTCTTGGGGAAGATCAGCCTGTTATCCCCGGGGTACCTTTTATCCGTTGAGCGACACCGCTTCCACATGCCGGTGCCGGATCACTAGTCCCGACTTTCGTCCCTGCTCGACCTGTCAGTCTCACAGTCAAGCTCCCTTGTGCACTTGCACTCAACACCTGATTGCCAACCAGGCTGAGGGAACCTTTGGGCGCCTCCGTTACATTTTGGGAGGCAACCGCCCCAGTTAAACTACCCACCAGGCACTGTCCCTGAACCAGATCATGGTCCGAGGTTAGATGTCCAATACGATCAGAGTGGTATTTCAACAACGACTCCACGAACACTGGCGTGCCCGCTTCACAGTCTCCCACCTATCCTACACAAACCGAACCGAACACCAATACCAAGCTATAGTGAAGGTCCCGGGGTCTTTTCGTCCTGCCGCGCGTAACGAGCATCTTTACTCGTAATGCAATTTCGCCGAGTCTATGGTTGAGACAGCTGAGAAGTCGTTACGCCATTCGTGCAGGTCGGAACTTACCCGACAAGGAATTTCGCTACCTTAGGATGGTTATAGTTACCACCGCCGTTTACTGGGGCTTAAATTCTCAGCTTCGCCATTACTGGCTAACCGGTCCTCTTAACCTTCCAGCACCGGGCAGGCGTCAGTCCGTATACATCGTCTTACGACTTCGCACGGACCTGTGTTTTTAGTAAACAGTCGCTTCTCACTGGTCTCTGCGACCCCCACCAGCTCAGAGGGCAAGCCTCGTCACCAGCAGAGGTCCCCCTTCTCCCGAAGTTACGGGGGCATTTTGCCGAGTTCCTTAACC
>NZ_CVQP01000009.1 GCF_001040705.1 Rhodococcus sp. RD6.2 | reverse complement strand
GCCTCAGCAACCCCTCCGCAGTCATCGTCGAAACAGTCCAGTGCGAAGGCGGCGTCAACGTCGCCCGCGCCGAATGGCTCCGCGCCCTCGCCGACCTCTGCCACACCCGCGACATCCTCCTCATCGTCGACGACGTCCAAATGGGCTGCGGCCGCACCGGACCCTTCTTCTCCTTCGAGGTCGCAGGCATCACCCCCGACATCGTCACCCTCTCCAAATCCATCGGCGGCTACGGCCTCCCCATGGCCCTGACCCTGTTCAAACCCGAACTCGACGTCTGGTCCCCCGGCGAACACAACGGCACCTTCCGCGGCAACAACCCCGCCTTCGTCACCGCCACCGCCGCACTCGAGCAGTACTGGACCGACGACACACTGAGCAGGTCGGTCCTCGCGAAGGGCGAGCAGGTGAACACCGTGCTCACCGAACTGGCCGAGTGCTTCGACGGGGTGCGAACGCGGGGCCGCGGACTCGTGCGCGGCCTCGCGTTCGATCAGCCGGACCTGGCGGGACGGGTGTGCGTTGCAGCGTTCGAGTCGGGTCTGCTCACCGAGACCTCCGGCCCGTCCGACGAAGTCGTGAAACTCCTTCCACCCTTGACGATTTCCCCCGACGACCTCGATCTGGGGTTGCGCATTCTGACCGGAGCAGTAGCGGCCGTGTGCCGAGAACAGGAGAACCAACCGTGATCGTGCGGACCACCGACGAGATCACCGACACCGATCGCGACATCACCAGCGCCGACGGCAACTGGCGATCCAAGCGCATCGTCCTCGCGGGCGACGGCGTCGGATTCTCGTTCCACGAAACCACCATCGCCGCGGGCTCGGTCAACGAGTTCCACTACGCCAACCACGTCGAAGCGGTCTGGCTGATCGAAGGCGACGGCATCATCACCGACCTCGACAACGGGGAGGTGCACCAGTTGCGGCCCGGCACCATGTACCTGCTCGACGGCCACGAACGGCACCGCGTCGAACCCGTCACCCAGATGCGGATGCTGTGCGTGTTCAACCCGCCCGTCACCGGCCGGGAGGTGCACGACGAGAACGGTGTCTACCCGCTCGTGGTCATTCCCGCGGAAGGAGAAGCGGCACAGGAGGACCTCGGCATGAATGCGTGACGTGATCGGCCGGTGTCCGACTCGCATCCTGGATGCACCGACGTTGCCCCGTCCGCGTCGTCTGGCCGGCAGGAACCGACCCGGACCCGGCTCCCTTTAACGGCTCCGACCCCAAGTAGGCTCGTGGGCATGGTCGACGATCCCGCATCCGGCCTGAACGAACTGCTCGACACGGTGCACCGTCGTCTCGGCGAGTCGGTCACCTCGCGCGACACCCTGCGCGACCTCCTCGAGGCCGTGCTGGTCGTCGGTGCCGGTCTCGACCTCGACACCACCCTGCAGCGGATCGTCCGGGCCGCGACAGAACTACTCGGTGCCCGGTACGGCGCGCTCGGTGTCCGCGCACCCGGCGGCGGACTGTCGGAGTTCGTGTACGAGGGCATCGACAGCGCCACCCGGTCGACGATGGGGCACCTGCCGGAGGGCCGCGGACTACTCGGGCTGCTGATCAACGATCCGCGTCCGGTACGGATCCGCGAACTGGCCACGCACGCCGCCTCGGTCGGATTCCCACCCGACCATCCGCCGATGCACAGCTTCCTCGGCATGCCGATCATCGTGCGCGGCCAGGCCTTCGGCAGCATCTATCTCACCGAGAAGCGGGGTGGGCCCGAGTTCACCGACGAGGACCAGACGATCCTCACCGTGCTGGCCGAGTCCGCGGCACTCGCGATCGACAACGCCCGCCTGTTCGAGCAGTCCCTCGTCCGGGAACGCTGGTTGACGGCGATGTCGTCGATCACCTCACGCCTGCTGGTCGGCGGGTCGGTACCGGAGACCCTCGACCTGCTGGTGCGGCGGATCCGGGAGCTCAGTTCGGCCGACGTCGTGACCATCGTGGACACCGTTGACGGTGCGAGCAGCGTCTCCGCCACCACCGATCCCGACCTCGCCGTCGGCCAGGATGTCGACTTCGCCCAGCTCAGCTCCGGCGCAGGACGGGCCGCGACGCTTCCGGTGTCGGGGCCGCAACACGTCCAGGGCGCGCTGGTGGTGACCTCCCGTTCCGGCGAGCAGGAGTGGGATCCGGACGAGCTGCAGCAGCTTGCGTCGATGGCCGATCTGGCGGCGGTGGCGCTCGAGTTCGCCCACCAGCAGCGTCAGCAGCGGCTGCTGGACGTGCTCGCCGACCGCGATCGCATCGCCCGCGACCTACACGACAACGTCATCCAGCGACTGTTCGCCACCGGGATGAGCCTGCAGTCGGTGCTGGGCGCCGCGGAGGGCCGGATGTCGGAGGTGCTCACCCGCTCCGTCGAACAGCTCGACCGGACGGTCCGCGAGATCCGCACCACGATCTTTGACCTGCAGTCCGCCGAGTCCACCGTGCCCGCGGGGCTGCGCCGACGCCTGCTCGACGTGATCGGCGAGCTCACTGCGGACGTCACGCCGTCGGTGCAGTTCTCCGGCGCGATCGACACCCTCGCCTCGGAATCGATCGCGTCGCACGCCGAAGCCGTTCTGCGCGAGGGACTTTCCAATGCCCGGCGCCACGCCAACGCTCGGTCGATCACGGTGACAGTATCCGCGGGCGACTACTTCGTCGTGGCCGTCGCCGACGACGGCGTGGGGTTGTCCGGCACCGAATCCCGGAGCGGGCTCGCCAATCTGGACAAGCGGGCCGCGGCGTGCGGCGGCCGATTCGACGTCGAGTCGACTCCGGGGTCGGGCACCACGATCACCTGGCGGGTACCCCTCGACTGAGGACACCCGCCAGGCGATGCTCAGTTGATCGGCGGCAGCTGGACGACCTGCCCCGCGTAGGCGAGTCCGGCACCGAATCCGAGCAGCAGTGCGGTGTCGCCGGGCTTGGACGCGCCAGACCTGAGGATCTCCTCCATCGCCATCGGAATCGATGCGGCGCTGGTGTTTCCGGATTCGACGATGTCGCGGGCGACGACAACCCCCTCGGGCAGGCCGAGGGTGCGGATGAGGGCGTCGGTGATCCGGCTGTTCGCCTGGTGCGGCACGAAGGCGTCCAGATCCTCGACACCGACGCCCGCCTTTTCGAGTGCGGCGCGGCACGCCTTCTCCAGGAAGGTGACGGCCCAGCGGAACACGGCGGGCCCGTTCATCCGGATGTAGGGCCGCTCCGGCAACTCGGCTCCGTCGGCAACCGCAGCGACCTCCGAGAAGTACTGCGCAAAGTCCTTGTCCTGCTTGATCGCAGCGGTCTGACTGCCGTCGGAACCCCAGGCGACGGGTCCGATCCCCTCGACGTCCGACGGACCGACCACCACGGCGCCAGCACCGTCGGCGAAGATGAACGCGCACGTGCGGTCGCTCTGGTCGAGCAGGTCGGAGAGCCGCTCCACACCGATCACCAGCACGTGGCGCGCCTGTCCGGCCCGGACGAGGCTCGCGGCGTTGCCGAGTGCGTAGCAGAATCCGGCGCAGCCGGCCGAGACGTCGTAGGCGGCGGTGTCGTGCATGCCGAGTTCGGTGGCCACGACCGCGCCCGCGGACGGGCCCAGCACCATCTGCGACGAGGTGGCGAGCACGACCGCGTCGATCTGGTCGGCGGCGAGCCCGGCGGCCTGCAGGGCATCGCGGGCCGCCGCGACGCTCATCGAGACGATCGACTCGTCGGCGTCGGCCCAGCGGCGGGCGGTGATGCCGGATCGGGTCCTGATCCACTCGTCGGAGGAGTCGATGCGGTCGACGATCTCGGCGTTGGGGACGACGCGCCTCGGTCGGTACACCCCGAGGCCGAGAAGGGCCGTGTTGGTGACGGGACTGGCTGTGGCGATCTTCGCAGGCATGGCATCCTCTCCATATGAACCGATCGGTTCATGTCCGTGTCTAACATGAACCGATCGGTCCACACAAGATTTCCGCAGACAAACATCGGGGAGCATTCGAATGACCACGGCACGACCACGCGCTCGCCTGCTCTCCACCACGATCACGATGGTGCAGGAACTCGGGGTCAACGCGGCCGGCCTGACCGAACTGCTCAAGCGGAGCAACGCGTCACGAAACTCGCTCTACCAGCACTTCCCGGCCGGAAAGGGCCAACTCGTGGAGACCGCGACGAAGATCGTGTCCCGGCTCGTGCAGTCGCACCTCGCCGTCATGGCCGACGCCCTGCCCACCGCCCCCTCGATCGAACAGTGGCTCGACGACCTCCTCGCGTTCTGGCGCGAACCCCTCGAGTCCAGCGACTACCGCCTCGGGTCGTTCATGATGGCGGCCGCACTCGACGAACCGGACTCCGCCGTCCAGGCCGCCGCCGGCCAGGCGTTCACCGAGTGGACGGCCCGACTCGCGGCCGGTCTCGCCGCCGCAGGGGTCGCGGACGCGACCGCGCGGTCGACTGCGGGGCTGCTGCTGTCCGCGATCGAAGGCGCCATCCTGCAGTCCCGGGCCCTCGAGTCCAGCGAGCCCTTCGACGACGCCCGCACCCAACTCGGTGTCCTGCTGCGGCACCACCTGCCGCAGGCCGCGTGACACGGCCTCACCACTTCGTGCCGGGCTTGCCCTTCAGTTCGGTCGCCAGCACCGCCGCCTGCGTGCGGCGCTGCATACCCAGCTTCGCCAGCAGGCGCGACACGTAGTTCTTGACGGTCTTCTCGGCCAGGTGCATCCGGGCGCCGATCTCCCGGTTCGTCAGGCCCTCGCCGATCAGTTCGAACACCGCACGCTCCTGATCGGTCAACTCCTCGATCACCCCGGTCTGGCTTCGCTGCGACCGGATCCGGGCGAGCACCGCGGCGGTCGCACGGTCGTCGAGCAGCGAACCGCCCGAGGCCACGGTCCGGACGGCGGCGATCAGGTCGGTACCCAGGATCTGCTTGAGCAGGTAACCGGAGGCGCCGGCCATCACCGCGTCGAACAGCGCCTCGTCGTCCGAGTAGGACGTCAACATCAGGCACCGCAGGCCCGGCGTCCGCGACCTGAGCTCGCGGCACAGTTCGACCCCGGACCCGTCCGGCAACCGCACGTCGAGCACGGCGACGTCCACCCCGCCGTCGGGGACGGTCGCGAGCGCCTCGGCGACGCTCGACGCCTCACCGACGACGGTGAAGTCGGGCGCCGCGCCCAGGAGATCCACCAGGCCGCGGCGGACGATCTCGTGGTCGTCGACCAGGAACAGGCGTGTCGTCATATGTCGATCCCAGCACATCGGGACTTTCGGCACTATCGACCGGGTACCCCCCTCGGCGACGGTGACAGTGACACCACTGACGCGAACGGGGACGGACTGTGACGCGCGAACTGACCCAGCTCGAACTACTCCACGAACTCGAACCCGTCGCCGAGGAGAACGTGCACCGGCACCTGGCGATGGCGAAGGACTGGCATCCACACGACTACGTGCCCTGGGACGACGGCCGCAACTTCGCCGCCCTGGGCGGTGTCGACTGGGATCCCGAGCAGTCGCAGCTCAGCGACGTCGCAAAGGCTGCCATGATCACCAACCTGCTCACCGAGGACAACCTGCCGTCCTATCACCGGGTGATCGCGGAGAACTTCTCCCGTGACGGCGCGTGGGGCACCTGGGTCGGCAGGTGGACCGCGGAGGAGAACAAGCACTCCGTGGTGATGCGTGACTACCTCGTAGTCACGCGTGGCGTCGACCCGGTGGCGCTGGAGAACGCCCGGATGGCGCACATGACGTCCGGGTTCAATCCCGACCTGCAGGAGGGTCTGCTCGACGCCGTCACATATGTGACCTTCCAGGAACTCGCGACACGGGTCTCGCACCGCAACACCGGCAGGGCGTGCGGCGACCCGATCGCCGACCGCATGCTGGGCAGGGTCGCCGCCGACGAGAACCTGCACATGATGTTCTACCGCAACATCACCGGCGCCGCGCTCGACCTCGCACCTACGCAGGCGATGCGCGCGATCGTCAAGATCCTCGACAACTTCAAGATGCCCGGCGCGACGATGCCCGCATTCCGGCGCAATGCCGTGCTGATCGCGAAGGGCGGGATCTACGACCTGCGCCAGCACCTCGACGACGTCGTCCTGCCCGTACTCCGCACCTGGAAGGTGTTCGAACGCAACGACTTCACCGGCGAAGCGGAGTCACTGCGCGAGGATCTCGACGAACTGCTCACCGGACTGCGTGCCGATGCGCAGCGGTTCGAGGAGGCCAGGGACCGCGCGCTGGCACGCGCAGCGGCGCGAGGCAAGGTGCCGGTCGGATGACGGCCGTCATGGACGACCCGAGCCAGGCACTTCCGGACACGGACACCCGCGCGCTGTTCGAGACTGCGCTGACGATGGCGGCAGCGGCCAAGCGCGGCAATGTGACCGCGTGGGCGGAGGCGAAGTGCGCGCGGCACGACCCGGATGCGCTTGCCTTCCTGAACTCGGTCCTGCTCGGCGTGCTGATCGAGAACGACGCCGTCCGCCGCGGCGTTCACCCCGCCGACGTGTGGGCACAGTTGCGCGCGGGCGGGCTCGACGAATTCGGGTGACGCCACCTCACGACCGCATCCGCAACGCGGGGCCGGTGCCCATCGGCACCGGCCTCGCGTTCGTTCACGGGTAGCGGCTACTCGGCCGGTCCGCCGGGGCGCACGATCAGCACCGGGCAGTCTGCCGTGCTCATCAGCGCCGCGCTCGTGGATCCGAGCAGCATTCCCCTGAAGCCACCGCGACCGCGGCTGCCGACGACGAGAAGCTGTGCCTGCTCGGAGAATTCGCTCAGCACCCGGACCGGACGGTCACGGCGGACGACCCGCTGCACCGGGACGTCGGGGTACTGCTCGATCAGGCCTGCGAGCTGCTCGGAGAGCACGGCTTCCTCGGCCGCCTGAATGGCACTCCAGTGCGGATCGTCCTCGGTCGCACCGAGCGACGGCTGCACCGACACGTCACTCCACACGTTGACCGCGATGAGCTGGGCGTTGCGGGCGGACGCTTCCCTGAAGGCGGCTTCGGTTGCGGCGGCACTGGTCTCGGATCCGTCGATGCCGACGACGACCGGACCCTCGGTCGGGGCGTGGCCGTCGAGGGTGCGTCCACGTACGACCGCGACCGGCGTCGTCGAGTGCGCCGCCACGGCCCGCGCGACCGATCCGAGGACGGCGCCGCTGAGTTCGCCGAGTCCCCGACTGCCGAGCGCGATCACCGACGCGCCCGGGGCGTACTGCAGCAGCACCTCCGCGATGCGGCCCTCGTGCAGCTTCGTCTCGATTTCGAGTGTCTCGTCGACGGCCTCGCGCGCGAGAACCTCGGCGCTGTCGAGGTGCGCGCGTCCGGCGTTCTTCAGGTCGTCGCCGTAGCCCCGAACCAGGTAGGGCTCGCTGTAGTAGTAGGCCGGCACGTGCACGACGGAAACCAGCAGCAGCGGAAGCTTGCGGGCCGCGGCCGTCCGGGCGGCCCACACCACTGCGGTCGATGCCGCGTCCGATCCGTCCACACCGACCACGACGGGCTTGCTTGCACTCATGCTGCTCCTCAATTCGACCGACGACGCTGTCGTGCCCATTGTCCCCGCTCCCAGCCGGGTCCGCGTGGGTCGAAGGTCCCCGTGTCGGCATCGCGTCCGTCACGTCGAAACCTGCCGACGGCTCTCACCTGGCGATTCCTCCAGGTGGCTCCTACTGTTGAGGACACAACCGAATCCGGTTGGGCGTTTCCAGTGAGGAGCGTGACGATGACCGATTCGACGACCCCGAAGAAATCGCTGCTGTCCCGGATGACGCCGGGCCGCTGGCTGGCACTGGTACTGGTGGTGCTGGCCGTGATCTTCATCTTCCAGAACACCGCCACTGCCACCATCTCGCTGGCGTGGTTCACCGTCGACGCCGCACTGTGGCTGGTCCTGCTGGTCGTGTTCGCGATCGGCTGGGTCGCGGGCTGGCTGCTCGGCAGGCGCAGGCCGGGCAACTGACGACGCTCCGCAGTCGCGATACGTATCCGGCGATACGCCTGCGGGACGATGCCGCACGGTCGATCCGGGTCTAGGTTGGCGTCATGGGTTCCCGTGCCGTCGACTGCACCATCGCGGGCGTGGTTGGTGTCGTGGCGACGGCGGGCACGCTGGGAGCCTCACGACACGGGCATCCGGCCCACCCACTCGACGCTCTCGCATTCGTGCTCGTTGCGGTCGCAGCGGGCGCGCTGCTGTGGCGGCGGGCCGCGCCGCTGACCGTGCTCACGGTGACCGGCGCGGCGGCCCTGGTGTTCGTGCTCCGAGGGTACGGTCTCGGCCCGATCTTCCTGCCTCTCGTGGTCGCGTTCCTCACCGCCGCTCCCCTACACCGTCGCTGGCCGATGTACGCGCTGCCGGTGGTCGGGTACGCCGTCATCGTGTGGGGCGTCCCGTGGGTCACGGGGGAACCGGCCCCGTCGACGGCCGCCGCGGTCGGGATCGGCGCGTGGCTGCTCACACTCATCGCGGTGGCCGAGGTCGTCCGGCAGCGCCGGGAGGCGATCCGCGCCAGGCGAGCGCGGGAACGCGACGCTGCACGCGTCGCCGAGGAGGAACGTCTCCGTCGAGCCAGTGACGAACGCCTCGACATCGCCCGAGAACTCCACGACGTACTGGCCCACAGCCTTTCGCTGATCAACGTGCAGTCCGGAGTCGCGTTGGAACTCCTGGACAGCCGACCCGAACAGGCCGGTATCGCACTCGCGTCGATCAAGGATGCCAGCCGCGACGCCCTGGTCCAGGTACACACGATGTTGCAGTCGCTGCGGCACGGCACGGAGGCCGCACCGCTGACACCCGCGCCGTCGATCACCGACCTCGACCGGCTCGTCACCCACGCGCGGAACGCCGGGATCGGTGTCACGACAACCGTTTCCGGAGATCCCCGATCGATACCGACGGGCACCGACCTGGCGGCGGCCCGGATCGTGCAGGAGTCGCTGACCAACGTCGTCCGGCACTCGGGCCGGACGACGGCCCGGGTGACGGTGCGGTTCCTGCCGGAGGTACTCGAAGTGGAGGTGGACGACGACGGTCGTGTCACGGAGCCGCCACGCCCAGGCGCCGGCATCACCGGAATGACCGAACGCTGCCGCGCCCTGGGCGGGACACTGACCGCCGCACCTCGGCCCGGCGGCGGGTTCCGGGTTCTGGCCCGGCTTCCACTGCTGCGCAACGAATCCGGTGTGTCGTGACGATTCGGGTGGTCGTCGCCGACGACCAGGCCCTCGTCCGGGCCGGGTTCGCCGCACTGCTGGACGCGCAGGAGGGGATCGAGGTGGTGGGTGAGGCCGCCGACGGTGCCGAGGCCGTGCGACTGGCCGCGGAGCAGGCACCGGACGTGGTGCTGATGGACATCCGGATGCCGGTACTCGACGGCATCGAGGCCACCCGTCGGATCGCGGCTCGGAGCGAACTGTCCGAGGTGCGGGTGGTGGTGCTGACCACCTTCGAGATCGACGAGTACGTCTTCGAGGCCGTCCGTGCCGGTGCGGCCGGGTTCCTCGTGAAACACACCGAACCGGCCGACCTCGTCCGGGCCGTTCGGGTGGTGGCGGCGGGTGACGCGCTGCTCTCCCCCACCGTCACCCGGCGGCTGCTCGCCGAATTCGCCGCCCGGACGAAACCCACACCCAACACTGCCGTCCTCGCCGCTCTCACCGACCGCGAACGCGAGGTCATGACACTGGTGGCGGAGGGACTGAGCAACGCGGAGATCGCCGAACGGCTGGTGCTCAGCCCGGCCACGGCCCGCACCCATGTCGGGCGGATCCTGCTCAAACTCGGGGCCCGCGACCGCACCCAACTCGTCGTCCTCGCCTACGAGTCCGGTCTGGTGCGCCCCGGCCGGCGTTGAGTGCGCAGTTCCTGTCGCCCGCACCCGAGAAACGGCACGGTATCTGCGCTCTCGCCGTACGCAATCGGACGTAGGCGAGGTGCCGCCGCGCGGCCGATGCCGCGACGCCCCAGCGACGGCAGGCTCGACATCATGAACACATTGAACGCGCAGACCGCACTGTTGTTGGCCGACCAGAACTACGGCCACTGGGAACCGGGATGGGGTGTCGGCCCGTGGTTCGTCCTGATCCCGATCACCTTCTGGCTGATCGTTATCGCCGCCGTCGTGCTGCTCGGGCGCAGACGCCGCGGCAGGCACGGCGAGTCCACCCTCCGCGACGCCTACGCTCGCGGCGAGGTAACCGAAGCCGAGTACCGGGCCCGGCTCGCCGTGCTGAGGGAGACCCGGCGATGAGGATGGCGGTGGTCGAGGCGCCCCGCACGGGCACCGCGTGGCCGGACCGGGTGACACGATTCGAGGACTGGGGGTTTCACGCGGTGCTCACTCCGGACACCCTGTGGACACCGTCCCCATTTCCGGTACTCGCCGCCGCGGCCGCGGTGACCACACGACTTCGACTGCGCACCTGGGTCGCGGCGGCGCCGCTGCGCACCCCGGCCGCCCTGGTGCGTGAAGTCGGTGCACTGCAAGCACTCTCGGGTGGCCGATTCGATCTGGGCATCGGCGTGGGCCGTCCGGACGCCGAGGGCGAGGCGCGTCGGCTCACGATGTCGTGGGGCCCCGTCGGCGAGCGGATCGCGCAGGTCGAGGAGTCCGTGGGAGCAGTCCGGGAGGGCGTCGATCCGGCACCGGAGATCGTGGTGTCGGCGGCCGGACGTCGGATGCTGGCTGCGGCGGGACGCGCAGCCGATCGGGTGGCACTCGCGTTGGGGCCCACCACCACCACGGACGAATTGACCCGGACCGTCGGCGTCGCCCGCGAGTTGTGTGGGCCGACAAAGCCGTTCACCCTGTCGGTCGTCGGGATCGGCGACCTGATGCCCGCCTGGTTGGGCCGCGACGGCCTCACTCCGGGCGGGATCCGGGACGGCGGGGGAATCGGGGTGCTGGACGCCGACCCCGACCGCGCAGCGGAGGCGTTGCTGACCTACGAGGACCGGCACGGGATCGACGAGGTGACGGTGCCGGGCGAGCTGGCCGAGGCGTTCGCCCCGGTGCTCGCCCGGCTACCCCGGCTCACGCGTCGATGATTGCGCGCAGCTTCTCGATCTGCGCGATGCGGCCTGCCGAGTCGGGGGCGATCGCGTTGACGGTGAGCGTCGTCGCGCCCGCCTCCTTGAACGCGGCGACGCGCTCGCGGACGTACCCTTCCGGACCGATCAGCGAGATCGCTCGGACCAGTTCGTCCGGGACCGCCGCGGCGGCCTCCTGCTTCTTCCCGTCCAGGTACAGGTCCTGGATGGTCTTCGCCTCGGCCTCGTAGCCGTAGCGGCAGGCGAGATCGTTGTAGAAGTTCTTGCCGCGGGCGCCCATGCCTCCGATGTACAGCGCGAGGTGCGGCTTGATCCACTCGAGCATGTGCTCGACGTCATCACCGATGGCGAGTGCGGGACCGGCGTAGATCTCGAGTTCGCCGAGGGATGCATCGCGCTTGGCCTCACCCTTCGCGATGGCCTCTCCCCACACGTCCTTCGCGCGCTCGGGGTGGAAGAAGATCGGCTGCCAGCCTTCGGCGATCTCCGCGGTCAGCTCGACGTTCTTCGGGCCGAGGGCCGCGATGACGATCGGGATCCTTTCCCGCACAGGGTGGTTGATGAGCTTGAGCGGCTTGCCGAGGCCCGTACCCTTCTCTGCGGGGAGCGGGATCTGGTAGTACTTGCCGTCGTACTGCACCTTCTCGCGGCGCCACACCTGGCGGCAGATGTCGACGAGTTCACGAGTACGACCGATCGGCGCGTCGTACTTGACGCCGTGGAAGCCCTCGATGACCTGCGGGCCGGACGCGCCAAGGCCGAGCACGAATCGCCCGTCCGACACGAAGTCGAGACCGGCGGCCGTCATCGCCATCAGCGACGGAGTGCGGGTGTAGATCTGGAAGATGCCCGACGCGAGCTTGAGCGTCGTCGTCTTCGCCGCGAGGTAGCCGAGCTGGCTCACCGCGTCGAAGGAATAGGCCTCTGCCATGAACGCGATGTCGAGGCCTGCGCGTTCGAGGTCGGCGACCTCGGCGACGGTCTCGGCGAACCCGCCGCTGTAGGTGATCTGAGTTCCGATGCGCACCCGCACACTCCAATCGACTCTGTGGGACTGCCCTTCAGGACACTACGCAGGATTGTTTGGAATCCGTATGACCGAGCCGAGCGCAAACGGGGACCGGTCGATGCGGCCGAAGCGATGGTGACGTCGATCACCATCGACACAGTCATGTGGCGGAGTGAACAGTAATTGCACTCTTCTGCAAGTTTGCAGGGTCATGCAATTTCCGTACCGTGGTTTTGGTGAGCACCCAACCCGGCCTCCGCGACCAGAAGAAGGCCGCCACCCGCATCGCACTGAGCGATGCCGCGATGCGACTCGCCGTGGCGTCCGGTCTCGACGTGGTGACCGCGGAGGCGATCGCCTCCGAAGCCGGCGTCTCGACCCGCACCTTTCACAATTACTTCGCCTCGAAAGAGGACGCCGTCCTCTACCGAATCGAAGCCGACGTCACCGAGTGGGTCGCCCGACTCGACAAGCGTCCGATCGACGAGCCGATCTGGGACTCCCTCGAAGTGGTCGTGCAGTCGATCCTCGACGACCCGGTCCGCGACCTCGAGGTGATCGCCGCCGAGATGGCACTCATCGAGTCCAGCCCCGCCCTGATCGCCCGCAAGCTTCAGTTGGAAGGCCGGGTGTCGCGGGTTCTGGGTGAGGCGATCGCCGCGCGCACCGGCACCGACGTCGACACCGATCTCTTCCCGAACCTGCTGCAGATGACGGCCGGAGCCGCCTGCAAGGCCGCGATCGAGCTGTGGATGCACGGCGACACCGACCACGAAACACCGCTGCCGATCGTTCACGAGGCGTTTCAGATGCTGCGGTCGGGCATCCCGCAGCCGCCGGCCCGTCCGGTCTCGCAGCCGAACACCCCCGAACCGCCCGTCCCCTAGCCGTTCCCGGCAGTCCCGACCAGCGCAACCGCCATACCTCGCACCATCCGCACCGAAGGGTCCACCATGGCCACCTACCTGTACCGGATCGGCAAGTTCGCCTACCGGCGCAAGGGCACAGTCCTGTCGATCTGGCTCGCCATCCTCGTCCTGATGGGCGTCGGCGCCGCGACCCTGTCCGGCCCGACCAACGACTCGTTCTCCATTCCGGGTACACCCGCGCAGAAGGCGCAGGACCTGATGGCTGAACGCTTCCCGGCCTCCGGCAGGGACCCGTTCAGCTCCATCTCGGCCCGGTTCGTCTTCGCCGCACCCGAAGGGCAGACACTCGACAGCCCGGAGAACCAGGCCGCGATGGACGCGGCGCTCGCCGACGTCCGCGGCATCGAGCTCGTCGAGCCTGCCGCGAAGGTCGATCCGGCGACCGCGACGGGTGAAGCCGCCCAGGGCGCGCTGGTGAACCCGGTGACCGCGGACGCGCAACTCGCCGAGATGTCCAAGGCGCAGGCGGAGAAATCCGGCAAGCCGCTGGACCAGGCGACCGCCGACGCGCAGGCGCTCTCCCCGCTGAGCCCGGACAAGACCGTCGGCTACGTCGAGGTGCCGTTCACCGGCGACTTCTCCAATGTCACCCCCGAACTCGTCGACCAGATCGACGCCGCGGCACAGACCGCGCGGGATGCCGGCCTCACCGTCCAGGTCAGCGGCAGCGCGGCCCAGCAGGCCGAGGCACCCGGCGGCAGCGCGGAACTGATCGGTATGGCCGTCGCCGCGATCGTGCTCGTGCTCACCTTCGGTTCGCTCGTCGCAGCCGGCCTTCCGCTGATCTCCGCCATCATCGGCGTCGGCATCGGCAGTCTCGGCATCACCGTCGCCACCGGCTTCACCGAACTCGGATCCATGACGCCGACCCTGGCCGTGATGATCGGGCTGGCCGTCGCGATCGACTACTCGCTGTTCATCGTCTCGCGCTTCCGACACGAGGTGACCGTCACCGGAAACCGCGAGGAAGCTGCCGGACGTGCGGTCGGCACCGCCGGATCCGCCGTCGTCTTCGCCGGCCTGACCGTCATCATCGCCCTCGTCGCGCTGCGCGTCGTCGGCATCAAGTTCCTCAGCGACATGGGCATGGCCGCGGCGTTCTCCGTGTTCATCGCCGTCCTCGTCGCGCTGACCTTCCTCCCCGCGTTCCTCGGACTGCTGGGCAAGAAGGCATTCGCCGGCCGGATCCCGTTCGTCAAGGCTCCGGATCCGGAGGCCGAGGACGCCGTGCCCGGACCCGCGACCCGCTACGCCCGCTGGGTGGCTCGCAAGCCGGCCATCCCGCTGATCGCGGGCGTCGTGCTGCTCGGCCTGCTCGCCGCACCCGCCGCCGGCCTGAAGCTTGCTCTCCCGAGCGAGGCCACCGGCGACCCGGCGACCAGTTCGAGGCAGGCGTACGACCTCGTGTCCGAGGGCTTCGGCCCCGGCCGTAACTCGCCCCTGCTCGTCGTCGTCGACGCCCGCGAGGCGACGGTTCCCGCCGACCAGGCGTTCAACCGGGTCGTCGAGACCATCTCGGCGCAGGACGACGTCGTCAACGCGCAGATCATCGCGATGAACCCCGACGGCGACACCGCACAGATCCTGGTCACCCCTGGCAGCGGCCCCGCCGACCAGCAGACCATCGACCTGATGAAGTCGATCCGCGACGGCGGCAGTGTCCTGACCGAGGAGATCGGCGTCGACTACGGCGTCACCGGCCAGACCGCCCTCGAGACCGACATCTCCGACCGCCTGCTGTCGGCACTCGTGCCGTACCTGATCATCGTGGTGGGACTCGCGTTCATCCTGCTGATGCTCGTGTTCCGCTCGATCCTGGTGCCGCTGACCGCGGCCCTCGGCTTCCTGCTCAGCGTCGCTGCCACGTTCGGCGCCACCGTCGCGATCTTCCAGGAAGGCTGGGGCGGCCTGATCGCGAACCCGCAGCCGCTCGTCAGCTTCATGCCGATCTTCCTGATCGGCGTGGTGTTCGGCCTCGCGATGGACTACCAGGTGTTCCTGGTGACCCGCATGCGTGAGGAGTACGTGCACGGGGAGTCTGCGAAGTCGGCCATGACGATCGGCTTCAGCCACGGCGCCCGCGTCGTGTCGGCTGCGGCGCTCATCATGATCTCGGTGTTCGGCGCGTTCATGCTCGAGGACAACGCGTTCATCAAGTCGATCGGCTTTGCGCTCGCCGCCGCCGTGTTCTTCGACGCCTTCATCGTCCGCATGGTCATCATCCCCGCGGTGATGGCGCTGCTCGGCGACAAGGCGTGGTGGTTGCCGAAGTGGCTCGACAAGATCCTGCCGAACGTCGACATCGAGGGTGAGAAGCTCCGCCGCGAGCTGCCCGAGGCAGCCGAGGTCGAAGGCCCCGTCACCACCCGATAGTTCCACCACGACGACACCCCCGATCGCGTCGGTCGCACCGACGCGACCGGGGGTGTCGTCCTGTCCGGGTCGGGCTCCCGCCCTAGGCTGACTCCAGCAGCCCATCCGGGGACCCGGCGAAGGGACAGGTGAACATCTCGATGGCACACCACGAACCACGAAGTGGCGAGAACACTGCGCTCAGCACCGGTGACACGGCAGCGCTCAGCACCAGCCACAAAGCGGCGCTCGGCACCGGCGACAAGGCGGCACTCACCACCGGCGCCGACTTCTGGCGCACCGTGGCGCTTCCCGACCACGACATCGCGTCGATCATGCTGACGGACGGCCCACACGGACTCCGCAAGCAGTCCGAGGGCGGCGACGCGCTCGGACTCGGCGACAGCGTCCCCGCGACGTGCTTCCCGCCCGCCGTCGGTCTCGGCTCCAGCTGGAACGTCGACCTGATCCACACGGTCGGCACCGCGCTCGGCGCCGAGGCCCGGACCGAGAAGGTCGCCGTCCTCCTCGGCCCCGGCGTGAACATCCGCCGATCTCCGCTGTGCGGGCGCAACTTCGAGTACTACTCCGAGGACCCGTACCTGGCGGGGATGCTCGGCGCGGCGTGGGTGCGCGGCGTCCAGTCCTGTGGCGTCGGCACCTCGCTCAAGCACTTCGCCGCCAACAATCAGGAAACCGACCGTATGCGCATCGACGTCCAGGTCGACGAGCGGACCTTGCGCGAGATCTACCTTCCGGCGTTCGAGCGGATCGTCACCACCGCCGCACCGACGACCGTCATGTGCTCGTACAACACCCTCCGCGGCACCAAGGTCAGCGAGAACCGGTGGCTGCTCACCGATGTCCTACGCGGCGAATGGGGGTTCGACGGGCTCGTCGTGTCGGACTGGGGTGCCGTCGACGACCGGCTGCGGGCACTGGCCGCGGGCGTCGACCTGACGATGCCCGCAGCCGGGGGAAACGAGAAGATCGTCGCCGCAGTCGAATCCGGTGATCTCGACGCAACCACCCTCGACGACGCCGTCGACCGGTTGCTCACACTGATCGAGCGCACCACCGTCGCCGGGTCCGAACCTGCCACCTACGACGCCGACGCGCACCACGAACTCGCGGCCGTCGCGGCGACCGAATCGGCCGTGCTGCTCAAGAACGAGGGACTGCTCCCCCTCGACGTCGCCGACCTCGACTCGATCGCCGTCATCGGCGAATTCGCCCGCACCCCGCGGTTCCAGGGCTCGGGAAGCTCTCAGGTCGTGCCCACACGGGTCGACTCCGCACTCGACGCGATCGCCGCCCTCGCGGGCGCACCGGTGAGATTCGCTCCCGGATTCCGGCTCGACGGCGCGCCGGACGGTGCGCTCGTCGACGAGGCCGTTTCCCTGGCCGAGTCCTCCGAGGCTGTCGTGCTGTTTCTCGGGCTGCCAGGCGAATTCGAGTCGGAAGGCTTCGACCGCACCGATATCGACCTACCGGCGAACCAGCTCGCCCTGCTCACCGCCGTCGCGGCGGCGCACTCACGGGTCGCGGTGGTGCTGTCGAACGGGGCCGTCGTCGCGACCGCCGACTGGCAGGACGACGTTCAGGCGATCCTCGAGGGCTGGCTGCTGGGTCAGGCGGGTGGCAGCGCGATCGCGGACCTGCTGTTCGGGTTCGCCAACCCGTCCGGACGCCTGACGGAGACCGTTCCGCTGCGGCTGGCGGACACCCCGAGCCACCTGAACTTCCCCGGGTCGGACGGTGTTGTCGTCTACGGCGAACGCATCCACGTTGGGTACCGCTACCACGACACGATGGGCACGCCAGTGGCCTATCCGTTCGGATTCGGGTTGTCCTACACCACCTTCGATTACGACGACCTCGTGCTGACACCCAACGGGACCGGACTGGACGTCGCGTTCACCGTCACCAACACCGGTGACCGCGCGGGTGCGGACGTGCCGCAGGTGTACGTCCGGGACATCGAGTCGTCGGTGGACCGACCTGTTCACGAACTCAAGGGGTTCACGAAGGTTCACCTCGCACCGGGTGCATCCGAGCGGGTGACCATCGCCCTGGACGACCGCGCGTTCGCGTTCTGGTCGGTGCGTGAGCACCGCTGGGTGGTCGAAGCAGGAGACTTCGAGATCCGAGTCGGTGCGTCGTCGCGCGACCACCGCCTGACCGCGACGTTCACCTCTCCGGGCGACGGGGTTTCCCCGACGCTGACGGGAACGTCTTCCCTGGCGGAGTGGTTCGCGCATCCGGTCGGTGGACCGCTGCTCATGGAGGCGATGGCGGGTGCGGGCGGCGATGTCGGCAACGTCGACCCGGCCGTGATGAAGATGATCGCGGCCGCCCCGCTCGCCAAACTCGCCGCCTTCTCCCCCGGCATGTCCGCAGACCTGGTCACGGACCTCGTCGACCGGGTACGGGCGCAGAGCAGCTGATGCGCATCCGTCGTCACGTCCCCGCAGTGAGAGGCATCCGATCGTGACCAGGCCGAAGCACGAAGCCACCGAACCCACGATTCCGGGCGAGCGGACCGCGACGCTCCGCAAGCCGCTGTTCTGGGCCGCGCCGATCGTGGTGGTGACGCTGCTCATGTCGCTGCTCGCGGCGCTGTACCTGGGCAGCATCCTCGACCCGAAGGGCAGCCTGCGGAACTTCCCGATCGCCGTCGTCAATCAGGACGAGGGCGACGTCGCACCCGGGTCGGACACCCGGGAGAACATCGGCAATCAGATCGTCGACGGTCTCGTGTCGGGGGTACCCGCGGACAAGGTCGACCTACAGCAGGTCGGTATCGGGCAGGCGCAGACCATGCTCGACTCCGCTGAGGTGTACGGCGCGATCGTGATTCCGTCGGACTTCACGAAACGGCTCATGATCCTCGCCTCGTCGAGCGTCGTACCCGGTGACGTCGAGAAGCCGATCATCACCGTCTACACGAACCCGCGGGCGGGAACGTTCGGGATGGGCCTCACCGAAGCGATTACCGAACCCGCCCTGGCGGCCGTGAACGAGAAGGTCGGCGCGCAACTGTCCGATCAGGTCGCCGCCGCCGTCGGCGACACTCCCGTCGCCGGCGCCGCCCGGCTGACGCTGGCGAATCCGATCGATGCGCTGACCGTGCAGTACAAACCGCTCCCCGACGGCACCGGGAACGGCCTGTCGGCGTTCTATTACGCACTGCTGGTCATTCTCGCCGGCTTCACCGGCGCGATGATCGTGAACACCCTGGTCGACGGGATGCTCGGTTTCGCACCAACGGAATTCGGCCCTCGCTACGTGCACAACCCGAAGGTGGAGATCTCGCGGTTGCAGACCCTCGCGGTGAAGTGGGGCGTGATGGCGATCCTCGCACCGGTCGTGTCGGGACTGTACGTGTGGATCTCGCACCTGCTGTCGATGCCGCTGCCGAATGCGCTGGGACTGTGGATGTACGGGGCGTTCGCTATCGCCGCGGTCGGCATCACGGCGATGTCGATTCTCGCGGTGTTCGGCAGCGCAGGCTTGATCATCAACCTCATCGTGTTCATCGTCCTCGGACTGCCGTCGGCAGGCGGGACGCTCCCGATCGAGGCGACCCCGGCGTTCTTCGGCTGGCTCGCGAAGTTCGAACCGATGCACCAGGTGTTCATCGGGATTCGCAGCCTGCTGTATTTCGGGGGCGGCGGCATGGCCGGCCTCACCCACGCCATCGCGATGACGGCGATCGGACTCGGGATCGGGCTGGTCCTCGGCCTCGTGGTGACGCGTCTCTACGACCTCAAGGGTTTTCACCGCGGTGTCGCGGCTCAGCCGAGCGAGGCCCCCGCCTCCTGACCCGTCGGCCGCATGGCCCGTTCGGCGACGTCGACCCAGCGGTGCCGGGGACCGAGTGCCGCGATGCCCCTGCGCCACGCAGCATAGGCGTGGAGGGCGCCCGGCCCGGTGTCCGCGACACCGAACAGCTCACGGGTCCGTGGGTGCAGCAGCCTGCCGACGACGGGCGTCGGTGTCCACCGCACCACCCAGTGGTCCGGGCGGACCACCTGACTGCGGTAGTACTCGGCGTCGTCGCCGAGGTGCAGCTCCGCGCACGCGCCCCGGAGGTACTCCTCGAACTCCGACCACGTCTGCGGCATCGCCCGCGTCGAGATGCCGTAGCGGCGGTACCAGATCGAACACTCCCGGTACAGCCGCTCGCGCTCGTCGGCGGCGAGCGGCCGGATGAACGTCTCGACCATCGTCACCAGCGTGTCCACATAGGTCGCGTGCTGGAAGAAGAAGATGTCGGGGTTGAGCGCGTGGTACCGGGCCCCCCGGTCGTCGCGCCCCTTGACGTCCTCGTGGCCGAAGCGGATCACCGACGACAGGTCGCGGTCGGCGTAGGCGATCGCGACGAGTTGGGGAACGGTGTGCCTGGCGTGCATCCAGATGTGACGCGGCGTGCGGGAGTGCTCGCGGATACCGCGGGCGATCGCGGGATGCAGCATCTGCAACCCCACGGCCCGTGGCAACGCCAGCAGGAACCTGCGGTCGCCGAGAAACTCCCAGAGCAGGGTGTCGGGCCCGAGCCCGTCGTCGTGCGCGCCCATCAGATCAGGTTGGAGCCCTTACCGATTCGCCGACGCAGGTCCCGCATCAGCACATAGCTGCCACCGTGACGGACGAATTTCGGCAGGAACCTGTTGACGAACGAGACGAAGATGAAGAGGTGCTCGAAGCGACGCTTGTCGTCCTCCGTCCACTCAAGCTCGAGCTTCTCCCGGAACAGCGGGGGAAGGAACCCGATCGTCAGGAACCGCAGCAGGTTTCGGAAAGGAGCCCGGATCGGCCACGCGATCATGCGGAGGTCGACGAGGTCCTCGACGAACTGCTTCGTCCGGTCGTCGAACACCACGCGGTCGCAGGCGACGTTCCAGTAGTTCTCGAAGTCGGCCCTGGTCGCAGGCCACATCTCCTCGGTGACCTGCAGCGTGGTCCCGAGCGTCGAGGACCGCTGGTAGAAGTGCTCGAGTTCGTCAGGCGGGAGGATGCCGTGCAGCAGCTGGTGCGAGTCCTCGAACCCGATGTACAGGCAGGCCGCGACCCACATCTGCAGTTCGCGGTTGAAGGCGTTGTAGCCGACGGGACTGTTCTCGTCGGAGCGCACCTGCCTGTGTGCACCGTTGACGGCTTCGCGGTAGGCGAGACGTTCGGCGTCCGTCCCGAGGATCGCGACAGCCAGGTACTGGGTGGTGGTGCGGGCGCGCTTCCACGGGTGGTGCATCAACGCGCCGGAGGTCACCTTGCTCTCCATCACCCCGTACGCGACCTCGGGCCAGCCGATCTGCATGGCGACGTTCGCGGCGGCGCCGGCGAACGACCAGAAGTCGAGCGCATCGGTCAGGTCGGGATTCTTGCGGATCCAGCGTTTGCGCGTGCTCGTGATCGCGATGCGCGTCTGCGCCGCCGTCAGCCGCGGACGGTCGTCGAGCCGGTTTTCGTCGAGATCGACATAGTTGCGAGGCATACCGCCCCCTCCTCAGATGGTCCCCCAGTGGCGAACACGTAAGCACACCAGCAACTCTCGCGGCCCTATAGGTAAGGACACCCCCCCGCGCCCGCACCTCGCCCCTGCGTGAATTATCGTTAACATACCACCTGATACAACATCGTCAAGACTGTTTCATTTGGGTTGCGGCGGACACCCCCCGCTACACTGCCTAGTGCAGCGGGGACGGACACATGTCCAGACCCCACGCCCTCGTAGCTCAGGGGATAGAGCACGGCTCTCCTAAAGCCGGTGTCGCAGGTTC
This sequence comes from Rhodococcus sp. RD6.2, assembly GCF_001040705.1. Taxonomy (GTDB): domain Bacteria; phylum Actinomycetota; class Actinomycetes; order Mycobacteriales; family Mycobacteriaceae; genus Rhodococcus_G. The sequence goes on along the minus strand of NZ_CVQP01000009.1, from coordinate 418,558 downwards.
GAATCCTGCCGAGGGCACAGATGAAATCCCAGCTCAAGGCGCTCAGGGCTACAGCATCTGCGGCGCTTCACCACCCTCGTAGAGGTCGGTCCGGTCGACGACCTGCCACAGTTCGACTGTCTGGACGATCCAGAACGCGGCGAACTCCGCGACGAGCAGAGCCTCCGTCACGATGACCAGGTAGCCCCAATCCGGGAAGGTGAGGTGCACGACGACCACCGCGACGAGGGTCGCGAACATGGCCGTCGCGACGGCCCGGTACATCTGTGCATACCGAGCACCGTCCGGCGTGTACGACGCCGAGACCGCGCTGGCCACGGCCACCCCGATGATCCCCGCGAACACCAGCACCGCCGCGACCATGTGGGCGTGCCGGGCGAAGGTCCCCGGCGCGAACACGAAGAAGCACATCCCGACAACCACGATCCCCCAGCCCGCCGTCCGCACCCAGCGGGCCACCGGTTGCAGCGACCGGTCGGAGCCGGTCCGGCGTGCGATCACCAGCGCCGCGACCTCCGCGACGGCACCCGCAACCAGGATCGCCCACACACTGTCGCGGACGCTGCCCGGCCAGCCCGCCGTCAGCACACGCTCCGCCGCACCACACGCATCCGCATCCGGTGGAACCGTAGGCACCACCGCGACGACGAACGCGAGGAACCCCGCCAGGTTCAGCAGGACGTCCTCCGTGTCCGAACTGCCCTTGTACACGATGAGACTCACCCCGAGCGCGCACAGCACAGCGACGAAGACGTTGTGCGCCGAGGAGTAGTAGAACGCACTGATCGAGTTCCGCCAGCACCCGGAACGCGCGGTCGCGAGGAGCAGCGCGACACCGAGCGTCACCACGAGGACGACGGTGGCCAGCCTGAGGTATCGATACGTCGTCAGGACCGCATCACCGCGGCCCTCGGCGCCGCCCCGGCCCTCGCGCATCGCCACCTCCCGGACCCCCTGCCGCCAGTATCCTCGCCCGACCGCGAACGCGTCGTCCGAGCCGCGCGGGTCCCGCGTTCCGTAATACGCACCCGCTGTTGCCACTACCTCGGGTCAGGGGCACTATGTCCGGGTGCCCCGTTCCGGACCGGCCCCCATGACCCTGTTGCCGCTCACCCTGAGCGCGCTGATGGTGCTGGCTGCCTGTTCGACGTCGGACGCGACGTCGGCCGGCAGCACAGCCGCTACGTCCACGCCGATGCCGAGTGCACACACGAAACTCCCCCCGACCTCAGCGGTCGGCCACTGCGGCCCGGACAGCGGCCTGACCCACCGACCGGGAACGCTCACGATCGCGACCGACACCCCCGCCTACTCCCCCTGGTTCGTCGACGACAACCCTTCCAACGGAAAGGGTTTCGAAGGTGCGGTTGCGCGCTCGGTCGCGGAACGCCTCGGATACTCACCGGAGCAGATCACGTTCGAGCGGGTGCCGTGGGCGGAGGCGATCGCGCCGGGACCCAAGGACTTCGACTTCGACATCAACCAGGTGACGATCGTCGGGGACCGCAGAGAAGCCGTCGATTTCTCCTCCCCCTACTACGCGGTCACGCAGGCGATCGTCGCGATGCCGAAGTCCCATGCGGCGATGGCGCGCAACCTCAACGACCTCACCGGGTTCCGACTCGGCGCCCAGGTCGAATCGACGAGCCTGGCCGCCATCGAGGGAACCATCCGGCCCGTGCACGAGGCCGTCGCGTTCGAGACGACCGACGAGGCGAAAAACGCACTCGCCGAAGGGACGATCGACGCGCTGGTCGTCGACATTCCGACCGGGTTCCAGATCACAGAATCGGACCTCCCGAACGCCATTCTGGTCGGCCAGTTCCCCCGGCCGAACACCGTCACCGAGTTCTTCGGGCTGGTACTGGAGAAGAACAGCCCACTCACTCCGTGCACGTCGGCGGCGGTGGATGCGCTGTACCAGGACGGCACGCTCGACGCACTCGCGCAGACGTGGCTGGTCGACTCGATCGACACGCCGATCCTGGAGTAGGATCCGCGAAACCCGGTCCAGCGAATCACGCTGCGGAGAAACAGTTCCCGAGATCACACGGCCGGCGGGACCTTCGACCCTGTGCGCGTCGTCGCGCGAGGGTTCATGCTGGTGTTGCGGGAACCTCGGTGGACCGCCCACCCGGAGGTGTTCCGCCGAGGAGGACCAGTGACCATCAATCCCCCCGTCGTGGTGGGCGTGGACGGATCGGACACCTCGAACGCGGCAACCGTCTGGGCCGCACGAACCGCCGCCGCGCACGGAGCACCGCTCCGCCTCGTCGCCGCGCAACCGCCACCGGTGATCCCGGGCGGCATGCTCGTCACGTCGCAGAGCTACTTCGACGACCTGAACGCTGAGTCGCATCGCATCCTGGACGCCGCGAAGGCGCTGGCCGAGGACGCCGCAGCGGGCATCGAGGTGGAGACCTCGTTGCACAACAGTTCGCCCATCCCGCTGCTGCTCGACCTGTCGGAGCAGGCCCGGATGATCGTCCTCGGCACCCGTGGACGCGGCGCCCTCCGCAGCGCACTGCTCGGTTCGGTGGCCACCGGCGTCGTCACCCATGCCCGGTGCCCGGTCGTGGTGGTCCCGACCTCGGCTGTCCCCGACGGGGACGGCCAGATCGTCGTCGGCGTCGACGGATCGGCGAACAGCGTCCCCGCGGTCGAAGCCGCGTTCACCGAGGCGTCCCTGCGCGGGGCGCCACTGGTTGCGGTGCACGCGTGGAGCGACATCGACTTCGACACCCTGCCCGTCGCCGTCGAGGCGCTGCCGTGGTCCGCGGTCGCCGAGAGCGAGGAGGCCGCGCTCGCCGAAAGCCTCGCGGGAATGCAGGAACGGTTCCCCGACGTCGAGGTCACGCGAGTCGTGGTGCAGGACAACGCCGTCGACCAGCTGATCGCGCGCTCCCGAGACGCCCAACTCGTCGTCGTGGGCAGCCACGGCCGCGGCGGATTCCAGGGCATGCTGCTCGGGTCGACGAGCCGGGCGCTGCTGCATCGAGGCGAGCGACCACTGATGGTGGTGCGCGAACGGCGGTGAAGATCCGCCGGTGCCGATCAGCCGTATACGGCGACGAACGTCTTCAGTGACGACTCGATGTCGCCCTTGAGTGCGCGGGCGACTCCGGATCCGATGGGTCCGAACAGCGGTGCCCCGCCGAGGTCGATGTGCAACGCGACCTCGGCGCCCGCACCCTTCGGTGTCACGGACAGCACGAGACCGATCTTCACGCCACCCTTGCCGTCACCCTTGAGCGCCAGCGTCTGCGGCGGCGCGTAGTCGGTGATGGTCCAGCGAACCCGGTTACGCAGTCCCTTGACCGTCACCACCGATTCCGCCGTGGTGCCCGCGGCCAGTTCGGTGGGAAGCTCCCCGCGCCACCCCTCGTGAATCGAGAGCCACTTGTCGAATTCCGCCAGATCGCTTGCCTTTTCCCACGCGATCTCCGGAGTCAGGGGAACCGCGACCGAGACCTTCAGCTTTGCCATGCGCGCATCGTAGCGACCGACACACCACAGCGTCCCGCACCTGGTGAGGGATCCAGGTGCGGGACGCCTTCTTGCGGGGCGAACCCGGTGGGGGTACGAGCGGTGTTACTAGTGGGCGACGGCCTTCTCCACACCGACACCGGTGAGGGAACGGACCTCCATCTCGGCCTGCTTCACCGGGTCCTCCAGCTTGCGACGACCGACGTAGGTGCCGACGATGCCGAGCACGAAGGCCAGCGGAATCGACACGATGCCCGGGTTGGACAGCGGGAACCAGGAGAAGTCGCTGTTCGGGAACATCGCGGTCTTCGAGCCGGACACGGCCGGGGAGAACACGATCAGCACCAGGCAGCTGATGAGACCGCCGTAGATGCTCCACAGGGCGCCGGTGGTGTTGAAGTTCTTCCAGAACAGCGAGTACAGCAGCGTCGGGAGGTTCGCGGAGGCCGCGACGGCGAACGCGAGGGCGACGAGGAACGCGATGTTCTGACCCATCGCGAGGATGCCGAGCACGATCGCGGCGACACCGATGACGACGACGGTGATGCGGGAGACCTTGACCTGCTGCTCCTCCGACGCCTTCCCGCGCTTGATGACGCTGGCGTAGATGTCGTGCGCGAACGACGCGGATGCGGTGATCGCGAGGCCGGCGACGACGGCCAGGATGGTGGCGAACGCGACCGCGGAGATGATCGACAGGAACAGCGTGCCGCCGAGTTCGAACGCGAGCAGCGGGGCCGCGGCGTTCTCCTTGCCGGGTGCGGCGAGGATCTTGTCGGGACCGACCATGCGCGCGGCGCCGTAGCCGAGCACGAGCGTGAACAGGTAGAAGGCGCCGATCAGACCGATCGCCCAGGTCACCGAGCGGCGGGCCTCCTTGGCGGTGGGCACGGTGTAGAAGCGCATGAGCACGTGCGGCAACCCTGCGGTGCCGAGAACGAGGGCGATGCCGAGGGAGAGGAAGTCGAGCCGCGTCATCGAGCTGATGCCGTACTTCGCACCGGGTGCGAGGACGTCACGGCCGGCGACGGCCTCGTTGGTCGAGTTGGTGACCATGTTCTGCGCGTCGGCGAGCAGCTGTGAGAAGTTGCCGCGGACAGCGAACAGCACGAGCACGAACATGACGCCCGCGCCTGCGATCAGCAGGACCGCCTTGACCATCTGCACGTAGGTGGTGCCCTTCATTCCGCCGATGAGGACGTACACGATCATCAGCACGCCGACGACCGCGACGACGATGGCCTGGCCGGCCTTGTCGTGGATGTCGAGGAGCAGTGCGACGAGGCCACCAGCACCGGCCATCTGGGCCAGCAGGTAGAACAGCGACACGACGAGCGTGGAGAGTGCGGCGGCCATGCGGACGGGCCGTTGCTTGAGCCGGAAGCTGAGCACGTCGGCCATCGTGAATCGGCCGGTGTTGCGAAGCATCTCGGCGACCAGCAGGAGCGCGACCAGCCACGCGACGAGGAAGCCGATCGAGTACAGGAAGCCGTCGTAGCCGTAGACGGCGATGGCCCCGGCGATGCCGAGGAACGACGCCGCGGACAGGTAGTCACCTGCGATGGCGAAACCGTTCTGGGGGCCCGAGAACTGGCCGCCGCCGGTGTAGAAGTCGGACGCCTTCTTGGTGGTGCGGCTGGCGCGGATCACGATGCCCATCGTGATGACCACGAACGCCACGAAGATGGCGATGTTCAGGGCCGGGTTGCCTACACCGGAACTGCCCTGCGCGAGGATCGTCATGGCCCTAGCCCTCCAGCTCGTCGCGAATGGCGGCGGCACGCGGGTCGAGTTCACGGTTCGCGAACTTCACGTACAGCGCGGTGATGACGAAGGTCGTCACGAACTGACCCAGGCCGAGGACCACGCCGAGGTTGACGTTGCCGAACACCTTCGTCGCCATGAAGTCGGACGCGTAGGTGGCGAGCAGGACGTAGACGGCGTACCAGGTGAGGAAGAACGCCGTCATCGGGAAGACGAAGCGGCGCAGCCTGCGTCGCAGGTCCTGAAATTCAGGGCTCGCCTGCATCTCGACGAAGGCCTGCGCGTCCGGTGTGCGCCGCGTCGACGCCGCCTCCGGACTCAGGTCTGCTGTGGTCACGTCGGACTCCTCGGTCGTGTGGGGCCGGCGGGGAGAACCGGCAGGTCACAGACGTTAATGAGATGCACGTCACAGACATAGGGGGTGACGGCAGTCACACGCCGAGCTGTCGGATAACGCGCCGGACGGTCGTTTCGCCGCGACGAACGGTGTGACGCCTGCTGCGCCCTACAGGTCGGACTCGCGGTCGCGGCCGACGCCGATGCGCTCGGGCGCGTGCATCTGCGTGAAGGTGCGCCCGACGTCGGCGGGCACCCGGTCGCGGGTCGCACGGCTGACGACGACCATCACCAGGAACGCCAGCGGCACCGTCACCGCCGCCGGATAGCCGACGACGACCTCCGCCCAGCCACCCCACACCTGCGCCGGGGCACCACCGAGCCCCGTCGCCAGCGCCGCCGCGCCCGAACTGATCCCCCCGACGATCAGCCCGGCGGCCGCTCCCGGCGCGGTCAGCCCACGCCACCAGATACCGAGCACCAGCAGCGGGCACAGGGTCGACGCGGCGACGGCGAACACCAGACCGACCGTGCGCGACAGGTCGATCGACGTCACCGTCAACGCAAGACCGAGCGGAACGAGGCCCGCGACGACCGCCGCGACCCGGAAGTCGCGGACCCGGCCCCGCAGGACGTCGGTGCTCAGCACACCCGCGACACTGACCAGCAGCCCGGATGATGTGGCGAGGAACGCGGCGATCGCACCCGCCGCGACGAGCGCGGCCAGCAGTTGCCCTCCGACACCCGAGACCACCGACGCGGGCAGCAGCAGCACCGCGGCGTCGGAGGTTCCGGTGATGAGCAGTTGCGGGACCCACAGGCGGGCGAAGACTCCGAGCAGCGTCGGGAACAGGTAGAAGCCGCCGACGAGCCCGATGACGACGAGCGCGGTCCGGCGTGCGGCGCGACCGTCGGGGTTGGTGTAGAAGCGGACCAGCACGTGCGGCAGTCCCATCGTGCCGAGGAAGATGCCGATGATCAGCGAGTACACCTGGTACAGCGGGTGGGTGCCGCCGAGCCCCCAGCCCGGCTCGAGCCACTGCGCGCCTGTCGGCGGTGCGCCCGCAACGACGGGAACCGGCGCACCTGCGTCGAGCACGAGTGCGGTACCCGCTCCCAGTTCGTGTTCACCCGTCGTCATCGTGACGGGTCCGTCGACGGACCGTCCGTCGAGGGTGCCGGTGACCGTCACCGGCAGCGGCTCCGACACCTGGACGACGACGTCGGTGGTGACGTCGACGGTGGTCCGCTCCCCCACCGTCGGCGGCGCGGGCGTGCCGAGATCGCGTGCTGTACCGGCGAAGTGCACGGCGAGGACGAGTGCGGGCACCGCGACAGCGGACAGCTTCAGCCAGTACTGGAACGCCTGCACGAAGGTGATCGATCGCATACCGCCGCCGACGACGGTGGCGATCACGATAACGGCGACGACCACCGCCCCCACCCACGCGGGCAGGCCGAGCAGGATCCCGAGTGCCAGCCCCGCGCCCTGGAACTGGGGCACCATGTAGAGCACGCAGATCATGGCGACGACGACCATCGCGAGCTGGCGCAATCGCGTACTGCCGAGCCGAAATTCGGCGAAGTCGGGCACCGTGTAGGCACCCGAGCGCCGCAGCGGTGCGGCGACGAACAGCAACAACCCCAGGTAGCCGGCGGTGAATCCGACGGGATACCAGAGCGCGTCCGCGCCGTACTTCGCGATCAGGCCCGCGACACCGAGGAACGACGCCGCCGACAGGTACTCCCCGGAGATGGCGGCCGCGTTCCACCGCGGGCCGACGCTGCGGGACGCGACGAGAAAGTCGGATGTGGTGCGGGCCAGCCGAACACCGTAGAACCCGATGACGACGGTCGCGAGTGCCGCGGCGACGAGCGCCACGACCGTCATCGGTGGGATCTGCTGGTTCACTGCGCCGCACCCGCCTTCGTGTGTCAGTCGTCGGTGAGGTCGACGAATTCCTGCTCGGTGCGTTTGGCGAGGCGGATGTAGATCCGGCCCGCGAGGTACAGGGCCGGGTACGCCGCAACACCGAGCACCAGCCACGACAGCCGCACACCCAACACCGTGGCGTCGCCGAGCGCGGGGAAGGCTATGAACAGCAACGGGACCGCGAATGCCGTCAGCACGACCGCGGCAGCGACGCGCAACGCGAGGCCGAGTTGTGCCCGCACGAGCGCACGGACCATGGCCTCGCCGACCTGCGTCTGTTCCTGGACCTCGACCCGGGTCCGGACGGTTCGGGCACCGCGACGGTGTGCCAGCACGACGCGTTCCCGCTGCCGGGACGGCCCGGAGCGAGGGCCGGTCACCGCGACGTCCAGGTCTGCCTCGGCGCCCGCACGAGCCGGTCCTTCAGCTCGCGGGTGTGCCTGCGGCTGACGGGAAGTTCGGTGACCGGCGCCTGGTCACCGACGCGCAGGCACACGACGGTGCCCGTCCCGACGCTGCGGATACCGGTCACGAGGGGCAGCGCCACCAGGTATGAGCGGTGTACCCGGAGGAACCCCGCCGACTGCCAGCGGGATTCGAGCACGGAGATCGGGATACGCACCAGATGCGATCCGGTGGCGGTGTGCAGCCTGGCGTAGTCGCCGTCGGCTTCGACCCAGGCAATGTCGGACCGGTGGACGAGCGTGGTGACGCCGCCGAGCTCCACGGGGATCACCTCGTCGGAGGACGCCGCATCCGATTCGGGCTGCGCGGCGTCGGTGACGCGGTCGGCCCGCACCGCGGCGCGGATCCGCCGCACCGATTCGGCGAGCCGCTCCTCACGCAGGGGTTTGAGCAGGTAGTCGACGGCGCCGAGGTCGAAGGCGTCGACTGCCCGGTCGTCGTGCGCGGTCACGAAGACCACCGCGGGCGGGACCGCGAACGCCGCGAGGACACCCGCGAGTTCGAGTCCGTCGAGACCCGGCATGTTGATGTCGAGGAACACGGCGTCGATCGGCGGCTCCCCGGCGCTGCCGAGTCGGCCCTTGATCACCCGCAGCGCCGTGGTGGCGTCGCCGGCGGTGAGGATCTCGCCGACGTCGCCCTGGGCACGCAGGAGGTAGGCCAGTTCGTCGAGCGCCGGACGCTCGTCGTCGACGGCCAGCACGGTCAGCGGGGCGCTCTGGGCGCCATCGGGAATCTGCGTCACAACACTGTCATCGTGCCACGGGCGTCCCCGCGACGATCCGCGGTCAGACCCGGATACCGGGACGGAACTTCGGCACCCGCATGCTCACCCGGGTTCCGGCACCGGGAGCCGTCTCGACGACGAGGCCGTAGTCGTCGCCGAACGCAGCCCGCAACCGGTCGTCGACGTTCGCGAGCCCGACGTGCGCGGACTCCTTCGCGCTCGGGCCGCCCGACCCTTCCGCGACGGCGTCGAGCGAACCGGATCGCAGCAGCTCGGGGTCCATGCCGACGCCGTCGTCCTCGACGCTGATGACGCAGTCCGCGCCCTCGTCGGCGGCGACGATGGTGACGGTCCCCTTCGACTGCCCCGCCAGGCCGTGCCGGACCGCGTTCTCCACGAGGGGCTGCAGCGCCAGGAACGGCAGCACGACGCCGAGCACCTCGGGTGCCACCTGCAGTCGCACCTCGAGAGCACTGCCGAAGCGGGCGCGTTCGAGTGTGAGGTAGCGGTCGATGTTGCGCAGTTCGTCGGACAGGACGGTGTACTCGCCCGCCGACCGGAACGAGTAGCGGGTGAAGTCCGCGAACTCGAGGATCAGTTCCCGGGCGCGGGCCGGGTCGGTGCGCACGAACGACGCCACGGTGTTGAGCGCGTTGTAGATGAAGTGCGGGCTGATCTGGGCGCGCAGCGCGCGGACCTCCGCGCGGTCGAGGCGGGCACGGGACGCGTCGAGTTCGGCCAGTTCGATCTGGCTGGACGCATAGCGCGCGACCTCGGTGATGGCGCCGAGGATGCCCGGTCCCGGCTGGGCGGCGGTCACCACCCCCATCACCCCGACCACCCCGGCGTCCTCGACGACGAGCGGCTGGACGACGAGGGCCCGGACACCCGGCACGGGGTCGACGATCAGTTCCCGCCTGCCCGTGTCGGCGGCGACCTCGGCGGCGCTCGCGAACAGCGGGGCGAGGCCGTCGTGCGGACCGTGCCACGCCAGGATCTCGCCGGCGTCGTCGGCGAGGGCAAGCGCGTCGGCGGAGGTGAGCAGCCCCAGATGGGGCGCGGCCTCCGCGGCGGACGCGGCGTCGAGTCCGCGGCGCAACGACCGGGCGGCGAGCGATGCGGTGTGCAATGTCGCGTGGACTGCGCGTTCCTCCGGGGTCGTGAGTGTGCGACGGGTCCGCGAGCGCAGCACGAGCGCGCCGAGCACGACCACCGCGACGATCAGGCCGACTATGACGAGCGCAGTGCCGCTCATGGCGACGTGGGCCGGTCCGAGTCGAGCCGGGCGATCAGCGTGGCGGGTGCGACGGCCCGGTACGCGTCCTCGACGATGTCCTCGATGTCGCGCCAATCCTGTTCGCTCGGTTCACCGTTCGGTCCTACATCGAGTCGGACGCCGATCCAGCCGCGGCCCCCGACGTACGGCGGGACGAAGAAGCGTTCCGGGTCCCGCGCCACCCAGTCCTGTTGTGCACCGGCCGGCGCGGCGGCCCAGAACGAGACACGGTCGTCGTGGTGGCGGTCGGCGTAGCTGACGAACTGCGGGGCCTTGCGGACGAACCAGGACGGCTCACCGTGGCTGACCCGCTCGGTCGCCTCGGGCAGGGCGAGACACAGGTCGCGAAGCCGGTCGAGCGAGCGCGGCGGGGTCATGAGGCAACGCTACGACACCCCCACTCGGGTGAGTGGAACCCGGAGTCCGTCGGGCGGACATGTCGGGAACGGCAGGTGGCGGAAGATATATGGCGAGGGCAATGCACGCAGACTTCAAGGAAGTACTGGCAAGGCCGTGGCCCGCACGGTGGCCGCCGCGGGACGCAGTAGGCCGGAAGGTCAGGCAGCGGGCGAGTACTGGGTTGATTGAACCTTGCCTCGGACGAAGAACACTGCAACGAAACCGAACACAATAAGCAGGATCGTGGCCAGTGCCGCGATCACACTACCGCTGTTGGAGGTGCCGACGGTGGTGTCGACCCCACCCGAGGACAGGAACGTCGTCGGATCGGTGAGGGCGTGGAGAACGATCGCAGCCCAGATGGTGCCGGTGACTCGCATCGTGAGGTACATGCACATACCGAAGGCGAAGGTGTAGATGACAGTGGCGCCGACGGTGGACAGTTCCATCCCGGAGAACAGGTTCACGGTGTGCATCAGCGCGAACATCAACGAGGAGATCGCCGCGACGAACTTCTCGCTGTGGCGGGCGTCCCTCAGGATCTGGACCACCAGTCCTCGGGTGGCCAGTTCCTCGGTCAGGCCGACGCAGGCGCCCAACACGAACATTGCCGCGATCTGCCCGCCGGTCCACGAATTCCAGTCGGTCCCGGTCAGATGCGCGATGATCGCGGCCAGAACCAGCACCGGGCCGATCCACATCCAGCCGCGTCCACGAATGGACTGTGGTCCGAAGATCTTCCCGAGCATGCCCAGCCGGGCAGCCACGATCAACAGTGCGATGCCGCCGACCGCGATCGGCAAGGCCATCGCGAACAGGATGCTGGGCGCGGACCCGATGACGTTGTCCGTGTCGATCTCGCTGGCGAAGATCGTCGTGATCACCCACCCCACCAACAGGTAGAACACCAGGTAGGCCGCGATCAGTCCGATTGCCATCCACAGGCTCGGGCGTCGCCAGCCGCCTGTTTCAACACCTTCGTGCGCCATTGGCTGATCGTAGATACCGTGACCTTGCCCCGCAGTGCAAGCACTACCTCACATCGGCGCGGGCTCGCCGCCAAGAGCACGTCTCGGATGAATGCCGCCACCACAGAGTCGGAACTCGTTTGCCCGGGTGAACGAGGGTTCCTCGACACGGTGCACAACTGACCGGTTCTCATTGGAGCGCGCCCTGGATGGTGCTGGAGATCACAGCGCGATCTCACCCCGCGGGAATTGATTGCAATGAGGATACGTTAGTTGAGTCAGAACCACTCAACTTCAGGAGGCTTGTCAATGCCTGCTTACTTCGGCCCGCAGGGCCCCGGTCGCATCGACATCAGCCGACTCATGAGCCGATCCACCCAGGAGCTCGTGAGCGCGGCCGCCCGCTTCGCAGCGGGTCGCGGCGACTCCGACCTCGACGCCCTGCACGTCGTGCGCGTGATGGCCGAGCAGGAACCGGTCAGGTCGCTGATGCAGCGCGCAGGCGCACGGCCCGACGCCGTCGCCGAGGCCGCGGAGGCGCGCCTGCCGCAGGGCACTCGGTCCGCGAACGCGTTCGCCGTGCCCGCACTGAGCCCTGCCCTCAAGACCGCGCTGCTCGAAGCACACCAGCTCGCGCGCGCCCTCGGCTCCACCTACATCGACCCCGAGCACCTGTTCCTGGCCCTGGCCGCCGATGGCGACCACGCCGTCGGGCGTCTGCTCGCGGAGCAGGGCGTCACGCCCGAGTCGCTGCAACGCACCGTGCAGGAAGGCCCGGCCGCACCCGCGCCCGAGGCCACCGACAGCGCCACCCCGACACTCGACAAGTACGGCGTCGATCTGACGGCCCGCGCCCGTGACGGCGGAATCGACCCCGTCATCGGGCGTGCGCTCGAGATCGAGCAGACCGTCGAGATCCTGTCGCGGCGCACCAAGAACAACCCGGTCCTCATCGGTGAGGCGGGCGTCGGCAAGACCGCGATCGTCGAGGGTCTCGCCCAGCGCATCGTGGACGGCGACGTCCCCGACCGCCTGCTCGGCAAGCGCATCGTCCAGCTGGAGATGTCGTCGATGGTGTCGGGCACCCGCTACCGCGGCGACTTCGAGGAGCGGCTGACGACCCTGGTCGACGAGATCACCGCCCACAAGGACGAGTTGGTCGTGTTCATCGACGAGATCCACACCATCGCCGGAGCGGGCGCGGGTGCGGACGGCGCGATGGACGCGGGCAACATCCTCAAGCCGAAGCTGGCGCGCGGCGACCTGCACGTCGTCGGCGCGACCACACTCGACGAGTACCGCAAGCACATCGAGAAGGACCCGGCCCTCGAACGCCGGTTCCAGCCGGTGATCGTCGACGAGCCCAGCACCGAGGACGCCGTCACCATTCTGACGGGCCTGCGGGAGCGGTACGAGGAGCACCACGGTGTGCGGTACACCGACGAGGCGATCGTCGCCGCCGTCGAACTCTCGCACCGCTACATCGGCGACCGGTTCCTGCCGGACAAGGCGATCGACCTGATCGACCAGGCGGGCGCGCGGCTGTCGCTGCGGTCGCCGAAGGTCGACATCGAGGCGCTGCGGGCACAGCTAGCCGAACTGGAGAAGGACAAGGAGGAGGCCGTCGCGGCAGAGGACTACGAGAAGGCGTCCGCGCTGCGCGATCGAATCACCGCCGCCCAGAAGCGCATCGACGGCGTCCCGGACGCCGTCCCCGTCGACGCCCCCGAGGTCACCGCGGAACTGATCGCCGAGGTCGTGTCCCGGGCAACCGGCATCCCGGCCAGCCAGATGACGCAGGAGGAGAAGGACCGCCTGCGGCTGCTGGAGGACGAGCTGCACCGGCGGGTGGTCGGCCAGGACGACGCCGTGCGCGCGGTCGCGCGGGCGGTGCGGCGCAGCCGGACCGGCATGGCCGACCCGAACAAGCCCGCAGGCAGCTTCCTGTTCCTCGGCCCGACCGGCGTCGGCAAGACGGAACTGGCGAAGGCGCTGGCGGCGACGCTGTTCGGCGACGAGGACAAGATGATCCGGTTCGACATGAGCGAGTTCGGCGAACGGCACACGGTGTCGCGTCTGCTCGGCGCCCCTCCCGGGTACGTCGGGTACGACGAGGCGGGCCAGCTGACCGAACGGGTGCGGCGCAATCCGTACTCGGTGATCCTGCTCGACGAGATCGAGAAGGCGCACCCGGACCTGTTCAACACGCTGCTGCAGGTGCTCGACGACGGCAGGCTCACCGACGGTCACGGCCGCACGGTGGACTTCACGAACACGGTCGTGATCATGACCAGCAACCTGGGCTCCGACCTGATCTCGAGCAAGGGCGGCGCGCTCGGCTTCGTCACCGGTGACGCGGCCTCGGCCGAGAAGCCCTTGCGGGACCGGGTGATGGCGCGGCTCCGCGAGTCGATGCGGCCGGAGTTCCTGAACCGGATCGACGAGATCGTGGTCTTCCGCAGGCTCGACACGGGGCAGCTGCACCGGATCACCGATCTGATGCTCGACGACAGCCGTAAGCGGCTGGCGGACAGGGGCATCGAGATCACGTTCAGCGACGCCGCCGTCGACTGGATCGCCGAGCACGGGCACCAGCCCGAGTTCGGGGCCCGGCCGCTGCGCCGGTCCATCCAGCGGGTGGTCGACGACCGCATCGCGGACATGCTCATCGACGACCTCATCGTCGAGGGATCGCGGGTGACGGTCGACGTCACCGAGGACGAGCTGGACCTGCAGGTCGCGTAGGAGCGAACGACGGGCCGAGGGGACGGGCAGTGCGCCCGTCCCCTCGGCCCGTGCTCACTCGCGCCACAGTGACTGCGTGGTGCACCGGAACGATCCGCCGAAGCTGCGGGTGATCGCGAAGTCGACGTACTCGACCGTGACCCCGTGTGCGGCAACACGATCACCGACCGCGGCGAACGCCGGGTCCGTGATGTAGACGTCCGGTCCGATGGGAAGCCCGTTGGTGGCGAGGTCGATGCCCTCCTGCTCGGTGACCTCGATCCGGTCCCAGTCGTCGAACACCGCAGGCAGCCCGTCCGGGAGAGCGTCCGGGCAGGTCACCAACAGGCCCTCGCGGATCAGCCCGAGCGCACAGTCGAGGTGCAGGAAGTTGGGGGCCAGCCGTACCGGTTCCACCGTGTACCCGCGCGGCGCCAGCAGGTGACGCAGCCAGCGCATCCCCAGATCGTTCGAGGCCAGCCCGGAATTGCCGACGAACACCCGATCGCCGTACACCAGCACGTCGCCGCCCTCGAGGAACGGACCCGCTCCCGCGTCATCGCCGGCGCCGTCCGGCACCGCAGGCTGCGGCAGTGCGACGTAGGTGCAGCGCCCGCCGAGCGCGCGCTCGGCGAGGATGTCACGGCTGGCCAGCACCTCCCGCCTCCGGTACGGCAGCCGCAGCGTCCCCTCGACCACGACATCGCCGACGACGAACCAGGGGTCTCGGACGAAGAAGTTCGCGTAGCCGTCCGGCCCGCCCGCGGCCCGTTCCGCGTCGGTCAGCGGCCAGGTCCGCACCACCTCGACACCGTGCCGCTCGAACACCGCGCACAGCTGCTCACGTTCGGATTCCCAGCGTCGCTGCCGCTCCGGGTGGACGTCGGCGTGGTCGCGTCCCAGCATGCCGCCGAGCATCGCCCGCGCCTCGGGGGTGAGGAAGGCGACCTCGGCGGGCGGCAGTTCGTCGGGCAGCCGCACCTGGGACCGGGCGACGACGACCATGCGCAACGGGGCGAACTCGCTGCGCACCATCACCCGTCCCGGCGACGCGCCTGTGGGGGTGTCGATGAGATCCATCCCGGCCTCCCGTCGGTCGGCTTACAGCGTATGCCCGGCCTGCGCGCAATGCAGGCGAGCGTTCACCACCGCTGTCGTCGTACCCGGGCCTCGGCGGCGGCCTCCTCCAGGTCGAGTTCGTCGAGTAGTCGCCGCAGCACCTCGTCGTCGAGGTCGCCTGCGTCCCTGGCCTCGATCAGCGCCGTCCGCTGCGCCTTGAGGACGTCGTTGCGGAGCCGGTTGAACTGGGCGCCGAGCCGCAGCACCTTGGCCTCGTGTTCCCCGAGGTCGTCGGCGTGCTCGGCGGCCAGACGCGCCTGGGTCGAGCGCCGGACCCGCTCCACCAGTTCGCCCACCTCCGGATCCCGCAGTGCTGCAGGCGGATCCCGCAGCATGTCGGCGAGCACTCGCTCCGCAGCCTGCTTCGAGATCTGCCGTGCGAGGTCGATCTGTTGCGAGTTCCGCAGTTCCTCGTCCGGGTCGGCGACGTCGAGGACCCGGATCAGCATCGGCAGCGTCGAACCCTGGATGAGCAGGGTCCCGACCGCGACGGTGAAGGCGACCGCCTGGATCACCCCGCGCCCCGGGAACGGGTCACCCGACACCGTCGCCAACGGCACACCGGCGGCCGCCGCCAGCGTCACGACCCCTCGCATCCCCGCCCAGGAGATCACCAGGTTCTGCCGCCACGTCAACTCCTCCTCCGCGCGCGACGTTCCCCGCCTGGCGGCCAGTCGGGGCATCGCGCGGCGTCTGCCCACGTTGAGGAAGATCCACGCCGGCCGGATGACGATCACCAGCGCGAGCACGGCGAAGCCGTAGCCGAAGACGTGATGCACCGGGAGCCCGTCGTCGCGGACGGTGTCGATGACCGACTTGAACTGCAACCCGATGTAGGCGAACACGAACGTCTCGAGCACCAGGTCGATCGTCGGCCACACGGACCGTTCCTGGATGCGGGTGCTCACCGATTCGTCACCCGCGTTGCGGCCCAACACGAAACCGGCGGTGACGACGGCGAGGACACCGGACGCGTGGATCTCCTCCGCCGCGAAGTACGCGACGAACGGCAGGATCAGGCCGAGCACGGTCTCCAGTGCGGAGTCGGTGATCCGGGCCCGGACGGTGCGGACGATCCGCGCGAGCACGAGTCCGACGCCGACACCCCCGACGATCTCGTAGCCGAAGTACAGGATCGGGGAGTCGATCGAGATGCGTTCTCCCGTCACCGCGGCGGCGGCGAGGGTGAACAGTGTCAACGCTGCCGCGTCGTTGACGAGGCTCTCCCCCTTGAGGATCGCCATCATCCGCTCGGGCAGTCCGAGTCTGCGGCCGACGGACACGGCGGCCACCGCGTCCGGCGGAGCCACCACCGCCCCGAGCACCAGGGCCGCACCGAGGGTGAGCTCCGGAACCAGCCAGTTCGCGAACACCCCGACCGCGACCGCGGTGACGATGACCATGCCGATTCCGAGCCGCAGGATCGACCGGATGTTCCGCTGAAAAGTGTTGAACGAGTAGTCGAGTGCGGCCGAGTACAGCAGCGGCGGCAGCACGACACCGAGAAGAATGTCGGGAGGGATCGCCGGCGTCGGCACACCGGGCACGAACGACGCCGCGGCGCCGACGGTGACGAGCACGAGCGGAACCTGGAAGCCGAGCCGCTTCGCGAATCCGGCAACGACGATCGCCGCGACGAAGACGAGCAGCAGCCCGGCGACGCTCAAGGGTCAGCCGATCGCGCAGCTGCCGCCGCGGCCGGGCAGCCGGTGCCGGTTCCGGGCGACGAGCCGGTACAGCGCGTCCTGCGCCTGCCGGATTCCGGGGATTCGGTAGATGTGCAGGGGAATACGACTACCCAGCACGCCGGACAGTGCGGCGTTGATGGCACCTGCCCCGGCGAACCGCTGCCCGGACGCATCGATGGCCCACGCCTGCTCCAGAGCCTCGTCCATCGTCACCCCGAAATGGTCGACGGCGCTGGGCTTCTGCAACGGCGTGGCCGTGACGCGGCCGTGGCGGTCGAGCCGCTCCAGCCATCCCGCGCACCACACACAGAAGCCGCAGTCCTTGTCGAACAGCAGCTCGACATGGTTGTCGGTCGACGAACGAGTGGGCATGGTGCGACTCCTGTGTAGTGACTGTGGACTACTTGGTTCCGTCGGCAGGCGGGACGTCCTTCGGGATCGCCTTCTTCGCAGCGTCCTGCGCCTTGTCGATGTGCTGGCTGTACTTGCGGCCGGTCTTCTCGTCGACGAAGTCGCCTGCCTTGGTGATGGCGTCCTCGACCTGCTTGGAGTTCTCGGCGGCGTACTTCTGCCCCTTGCCGAACAGATCCTTCAACGTGTTGACCAAGCTCATGGTTCTCCTCTCAGCGGGGCATATCCCCTGCCTTCAGTCTCACAGCATTCGCCGACACCCGCCAGAGCGCCCTCCGTGCGTTCGCTGTGGATCAGGACACGGTCTCCCGTGTCGCTTCCCCGGGCTGCTCGGGCAGCGAGAAGAGTTGCCGCTTCTCGCCGTGCAGGCGCCCGGACACCCACCACCCGAGCTCGACGAGGACGATGCCGACGCCGCCACAGACGAACGCCGTGGTGGTCGCGGCGACATTCGACGGGTCCAGTTTGAAGAACTCCCGGCAGAACGGGACGGAGAAGAGCACCACGTAGCCGGCGACCGATCCGGCGATCAGGACGATCTTCCACCACACGTACGGCCTGGCGACGATCGCGAGCACCCACAGGGCGATCGTGATGAGCGTGATCAGCGCGGTGGTGCCCGCCTGGATCTGCTGCGTCTCGGTCTGGTCCGGCCCGGCGTACACCAGGGCGTACGAGACGAACGTCGCGATGCCGATGACCAGACCCGACGGGATCGCGAACCGCATCACACGCGGCACGAACCCGGTGCGCGCCCGCTCGTTGTTCGGCGCCAGCGACAGGATGAAGGCGGGAATGCCGATGGTGAACCACGCCGCGATCGTGACGTGCCGCGGCAGGAACGGGTACGGCATCGGCTCGAAGTCGAACAGCTCGGACGCGACGCCGGACAGTCCGACGAGCAGGGCGAGCAGCACCGAGTACACCGTCTTGGTGAGGAACAGGTTGGAGACCCGCTCGATGTTGCCGATCACCCGGCGTCCCTCGCCCACGACGTACGGCAGGGTCGCGAACTTGTTGTCCAACAGCACGATCTGCGCGACGGCTCGCGTCGCGGGACTGCCCGACCCCATCGACACCCCGATGTCGGCGTCCTTGAGCGCGAGGACGTCGTTGACGCCGTCGCCGGTCATCGCGACGGTGTGCCCACGCGACTGCAACGCCCCGACCATCGCCCGCTTCTGGTCGGGCCGCACCCGCCCGAAGGTGGTCTCGGAGGCGAGGACGTCGGCGAGGGCGTCCCGGTCCTCGGGCAGGCCGCGGGCGTCGACGGCGTGGTCGCCGCCCGGCAGTCCGAGCGATCCCGCGACCGCGCCGACCGACACCGCGTTGTCGCCGGAGATGACCTTGACCTCGACCTTCTGTTCGGCGAAGTAGGCGAGGGTGTCGGCGGCGTCCGGGCGCACCCGCTGCTCCAGCACGACCAGTGCGCGCGCCGTGAGGTTCCCGGGCGCGGCGTCGTCGTCGACCGCGACGTCACCCTCCCCGAGGAGCAGCACCCGCAGTCCCGTCGCCCCGATCTCTTCGGCGGTGCGGGCGGCGTCCGAGTCGGGGTCGAGCAGCACATCCGGCGCACCGAGGAACCAGTTCCCGTTGGCGCCGTAAGAGATTCCGCTCCACTTCTTCGCCGACGAGAACGGGGCGACGCCGGTGGAGGTCCACCCCGGATCGTCCTCGTACGCCTCGGCGATCGCCAGCACGCTCGCGTTCGGCCTCGGGTCGTCGGCAGCCATCGCGGCCAGCGCGGCCTGCAGCCGGGACGGTGACCCCGCGGGATCGTCCGGTGTGAGCAGCCGCAACTCCGAGAGCCGCATGCCGTTCTCGGTGAGGGTGCCGGTCTTGTCCGCGCACACCACGTCGACGCGGGCGAGCCCCTCGATGGCGGGCAGCTCCTGCACCAGACACTGCCTGCGCCCCAACCGGATGACGCCGACCGCGAACGCGAGCGACGTCATCAGCACCAGCCCCTCGGGGACCATCGGCACCAGCGCGGCGACCATGCCGTTCAGCGCACCCCCGAGATCCTGCTCGCTGACGAACAGCTGGTTGTAGATGATCAGCGCGCCCGCCGGGACCATCATGTACGTGATGACTTTGAGGATCCGGTCGACGCCGCTGCGCAGTTCCGAGTGCACCAGCGTGAACTTGGACGCCTCCGCCGCCAATTGCGCGGCGTAGGCGTCGCGGCCGACCTTCGTCGCCCGGTACGCACCGCTGCCCGACGCCACGAAACTGCCGGACAGCACCTGGTCGCCGGGCTGCTTGTGCACCGGATCGGCCTCACCGGTGAGCAGTGACTCGTCGATCTCGAGCAGCTCCCCCTCGACGACCTCGCCGTCGACGACGATCTGATCGCCTGCACCCAGTTCGATGACGTCGTCGAGCACCACCTCGCTCGGCGCCAGTGCCGTCGTCGCGCCGTCGCGGCGGACCACGGGCTGTGACTGACTGACGATGGCGAGCTGGTCGAGGGTCCGCTTGGCCCGGGTCTCCTGGATGATGCCGATCGCGCTGTTCGCGATGATGAGCAGACCGAACATGCCGTCGATGATCGACCCCGTCGACAGCACGATCACCAGGAGGACACCGAGGATCGCGTTGATCCGGGTGAACACGTTGGCCCGGACGATCTCCCGGACGGAACGACTGGCTCGCCCCGGAACGTCGTTGGTCTTGCCCTCCGCCCGACGTCGGGCCACCTGGTCGGCGGTCAGTCCGGTCCGCACGTCCACGTCGTCGGGCTTCAGCGTTCCGACCGGATGGATCTCGTCGTTGGCCATGCCCTCAGGTTAGGCCAGGCGGAGCCACCAGGGCCGTTGGGCACCCGGACGAAGAACGTCGATCCGCTGGCCCGGCATCGGCACGCGCACACAGGTTCCGACCTCGTCGGCGGCGACGCCCAGGCGGACGATCGGCTCGGCCCACGGATGGAACGCCAGATTGAACGTCGCCCAGTGCACCGGAACGAGCACGCCGGCGGTCGCGTCCCCACCCTGGAGGTCGGTGTGCATGCGCACCGCCTCCTCCGGGTTCATGTGGATGTCCGGCCAGTGCTCGTCGTAGGCGCCGACCGGCAGCAGGGTCAGGTCGAAGGGGCCGTGACGCTCCCCGATCTCGGCGAACCGCGGGGTGTACCCGGTGTCGCCGCCGAAGAACACCGCGTGCTGCGGCCCGCGCACCGCCCACGACGACCACAACGTCGTGTTGCGTCGCAGCCCGCGGCCCGAGAAGTGCCGTGCCTCGGTGCAGGTGAGCACCAACGACCCGATCGTGGTCTGCTCGTCCCAGTCGAGTTCGACGATCCGGTCCTCGGGGACCCGCCAATGCCGCAGGTGCGCACCGATTCCCGTCGGCACCACGAACGGCGCCGTCTGCGTGCGCAGCAGTGCGACGATCGTGGCGCGATCGAGGTGGTCGTAGTGGTCGTGCGAGATCAGGATCGCGTCGACCGGTGGCAGCGCGGTGACCTCGACGGGCGTCGGGTGGAGCCGAGCGGGTCCGATCATCGGTGACGGCGAAACCCGGTGGCTCCACACCGGATCGGTGAGTACCCGATGTCCGTCGACCTCGACGATGGCACTGGCATGCCCGTACCAGGTGACCGCGAGCTCCGCGGCTTCCGCAGGCGCCAGCGGTGTCGCCAACGGAATGGGCCGGCTGGGCCGACCGAGCTTGCGGCGCGTCAACACCGACGACAGCAGACTGGATTCGTCGGCGCGCACCACCTGAGCGCTCGGTTCGGTGTTGTGAAACCTGTTGTCGCGGAAGCGTGCCGACCCCTCCACGCGGGGCGCGATCGCAGCTGCGGAGGCACCGATCTGCCCGGGGATACCCCACGCCGCCCGCGCGAGAGTCGCGGCGGCAGCACCTGCCAGGGCGGCGGCGAGGACCGATCGCACTCGCACGTCAGCGCCCCCGGAACGTCGGGGTGCGCTTCTCGTGCCGAGCCCGCGACGCCTCGAGCATGTCCTCGCTCGACCACGCGGCGTGCAGGGCGTCGAGCTGGTCCTGCGGCGCCTCGTCCTGCGTGCCGTCGTCGTTGAAGACCATCTTGAGGTGACGCAGCGACAGCGGCGCCAACGCGGCGATCCGCTTGGCCCACTCCTGCGCGGCGGCGAGGTCGCCGATCTTGTTGGCCAGTCCGAACGTGTAGGCGTCGGCCGCCGAGATCTGCTCGGCGCCGAGCAGGACCGTGCGGGCGGGTCCGCCGCCGACCAGCGAGGAGAGTCGCTTGACCGTCCACGAGTCCACGGAAATCCCCAGCTTCACCGCGGGGATCGCGAAGAAGGCGTCCGGCGTGACGACCCGCAGGTCCGATGCGATGGCCAACTGCGTACCCGCGCCCACCGCGGGCCCGTTGATCGCGGCGATCACCGGGATCGGCGCCGAGTCGATGGTGTGCAGCATTTCGAGGAGGGTGTCCGTGAACCCGTCGGCGTAGACGTCGCCCGACAGATCCGCGCCCGCGCAGAAGGCCCTGCCCTGCCCGGTCAGCACGATCACCCGGGCCCCGTCGGCGACCACCTCGTCGACGGCGTCGCGCAGCAGGACGCACAGTTCGGTGTTGAGCGCGTTGCGTCGATCCTCGCGCTGCAATTCGATGGTCACCACATCGCCGTCTCGGCTGGTCCCGATCATGATTGTGACCGTACCGTTTCGACCTGAGAAGGTGCCACTGTGCAGCAAACTGTCGATGTCGTCGTGATCGGCGCGGGCCAGGCCGGGTTGTCCGCTGGTTACCACCTGCGCCGGGCCGGTGCCGACTTCGTCGTTCTCGACCACGCGCCCGGACCGGGTGGCGCGTGGCAGTTCCGATGGCCGTCGCTGACGTTGACCACCGTCAACCGCGTCCACGACCTGCCCGGCATGGCGATGACCGACATCCTGGACGGATCACCGCCCGAGGAAGTACACGCGTCCGACGTCGTCCCGCTGTACTACGGCGAATACGAGAAGCGCTTCGACCTGCCGATACGTCGCCCGGTCCACGTCCGCGTCGTGTGCGATCACGGCGCCGGGACGGGCCCGCTGACCGTGGAGACCGACGACGGGACGGTGACGGCCCGCGGCATCGTCAACGCGACCGGAACGTGGGAGCGACCCTTCGTGCCGCGCTATCCGGGCGCCGAGACGTTCCGGGGCCAAACGCTGCACACCCGCGACTACCGCACCGCCGACGAGTTCGCGGGAAGGCACGTCCTCGTGGTCGGCGGCGGTATCTCGGCCGTACAGCTGCTCGACGAGATCTCCCGTGTCACGACCACCACCTGGGTGACGAGGAGGCCGCCGGAGTTCCGGGACACCCCGTTCACCCCCGAGGAGGGTCGCGCCGCCGTCGCGATCGTCGAGGACCGGGTTCGGCGCGGCCTCCCACCCGGATCGGTGGTGTCGGTGACGGGCCTGCCGCTGACCCCGGCGTTGCGCGCCGCCCGCGAGCGCGGCGCCCTGGACCGGCGGCCGATGTTCACCGAGATCACCCCGGAAGGTGTCCGATGGGCGGACGGGACCGAGCAGCATGTCGACGTCATCCTGTGGTGCACCGGCTTTCGCAGTTCCCTCGACCACCTCGCACCGCTGCATCTGCGCGGACCGGGTGGCGGCATCACCATGACGGGGCGGCTCGCGACCCAGGTCGCCGCCGACCCGCGGGTGCACCTGCTGGGGTACGGGCCGTCCGCGAGCACGATCGGCGCCAACCGCGGCGGACGGGCCGCGGCGGGGGAACTGCTCGCGTACCTCGACGGCCTGCCCGTTCCCTGAGCCGGTGAACGCGGCCACGGGGATCACGCCGGGTTGCGTCCGAAGATCTCGCGGTACTCCTTCGCGAACGCGCGCTTGCCGACCAGCCGCCACGCGATCCGTGCGGCCAGCGGCGCCTCGGACAGCACGCGGCGGCGCTGGTCCGGCGTCGCGCCGAGCAGCAGGAATCCGAGCAGGATCAGCTGACGGTTGGCAGGAACCGACCCGCGCCCGCGCTCACCGAGCTGCTCCCATTCGGCCACCGTCATGTTCGCCTCCGCCAACGGAAGGATGTGCGCCTCTTCCTCACGCAGGTGCTCGTCGAGCGCTGTGAACAGCGCGGACACCGTCGACGCCCAGGCCTCGCCGTCGCTGCGCGACGCCGACAGTTCGAAGGTGGCGGCCCGGGTTCCCGCGCGGTCGAGGAGCTCACCGATCCGCTCGTGCTGCTCCTCCATCCGCAGCACCAGCGCGTGATCGGTCGGGACACGGTCGAGCAGCAGCGGCCACATCAGCTCGTCCTCACCAGTGTGGTGATGGTGCAGCCCTGTGGCGATCTCGGTCTGGAACTCGACCAACCGGCGGGCCCGCGCGGTGTCGCCCTCGGGGACGGCGCGGATCAACTCGGGCAGGCTGCCGAACGCGTGCCTGAAGATGTTGTGGGCGAGGATCATGTCCCCGGTGTCCGGGCGGTCGGTCGCGGTGAGCGTGCTCATGGTGTGCCTCCTGGGTCGGATACTGCGAGGTCTGGGTTCTGCTGACTGGATTCACGATCACCCGACCCACTTGTGGCTCTCTTGCACCCGACTTGGACCCCACTCGGACCCGTCCGCACCTAAAGTTGTGCAGTGCACATACGGGTGTTGGGCTCGATGGATGCGGACTCCTCGAGTGATGGGGAAGCTGCGGGCGGGTCACTCGACCTCGGTGGTCCCCGGCAACGCGGTGTCCTGGCGCTGCTGCTGATCGCCCGCGGCTCGGTGGTGTCCGTCGACAGGCTCATCGACGACCTGTGGCACGGCGAACCGCCGCCGCGCGCACTCGGCGCACTGCAGGCGTACGTGTCGAACCTGCGTCGCGCGCTCGAGCCGGGACGCGCACCCCGTGCGGCGGCATCGGTGCTGGTCAGCAAGGCCCCCGGCTACTGCGTCGTCCTCGGCTCCGAGGACGTCGACGCATGGCGGTTCGAGGCACTGCTGCGCGCCGCCGATGGGCATGCGCCGGCGGAGAGGCGCCGACTGCTCGAGGAATCCCTCGGTCTGTGGCGCGGGACGGCCTACGCCGAGTTCGCCGCCAACGACTGGGCGGCACCGGAGGTGGCACGCCTCGACGAACTGCGGCTCGTCGCCCACGAGCGACTGGCGTCGGCGATGCTCGACACCGGCGATCCGGCGGGCGCCGTCGCGGAGGCGGGCGCACTGACGCGGGCGCATCCGTTGCGGGAGGAGAGCTGGCGGTTGCTCGCGCTGGGCCTGCATGCGAGCGGCAGACAGGCCGACGCGCTGGCCGCGCTTCGCCGGGCGCGCGGCATCCTGGCGGACGAACTGGGCCTCGACCCCGGGGCCGCCCTGCAGCAACTGGAATCGGATCTGCTGGCGCAGCGGCTGCCGCAGCCTCAGCCTCGACCTCAGGTGAACGCGCAGCCGGTCCGGACTCCCGCTGTACCGCCGGCGCCTGCACCGGCCCCGCGCTCCGCGGATCGAGTGTTCGTCGGCAGGCGCACCGAGCTGGACGCCCTGGTTGCGGTGGCAGCAGAGGCGTCGGACCGAGCCCGGGTCGCACTGGTGTCCGCCGAGGCGGGCGGCGGGAAAACCGAACTGCTGCTGCGCTTTCGCGCCGAACTCGACGGCACGCGCGTCCTCGTCGGACGATGCCCCGAAGCCGAGGGTGCGCCGCCCGCGTGGGCCTGGGTGGAGATCCTGCGTGCGCTGGCGGTCGAGGTCGATCCCGGTCCGCTCGCGGCCGCGCTGGCGCCGCTGCTCGACGACGCGGTGATGGCGGCCTCGTTGACCACCGAGGCCGGCGGGTCGTCGTCGGCACACGGCCGCTTCCTCCTGCACCGCGCCGTCACCGACTACCTCGCACTCGCCCAGCGGGACCGGCCGTTGGCGCTGTTCCTCGACGACCTGCACCGTGCGGACGCGGAGACCCTGGCGCTGGTGACGCGGGTCGCGGAGTCGGTGCCGGTGCTGCTGGTGGCCGCCTACCGTCCGGACGAGACCGACGCGAATCTGGAATCGACGTTGGCGGCGCTGGCGCCGCTGACACCCGAACGGATCCGGCTCGTCGGACTGTCCACGGCGGACGCGGCGGCCCTCGTGCGGGAGGTGACGGGTGGGGACGCCGACGACGCGACGGTGCGCGCCCTGACCGAGCGGACCGGCGGCAACCCCTTCTACCTGCGCGAGAGTGCGCGTCTGCTCGGCAGTGAGGGTGAGCTCGTCGCCACCTCCGACGTCCCCGACGGCGTCCGTGACGTGCTGCGCAGGCGGTTCGCACGGCTCCCCGAAGTCGCGGTGTCGGTGCTGCGGCTGATCGCGGTGATCGGCAGACAGGCCGATGTCGAGGTCCTGCTGCGGGCTGTGGAACTCGGCGAGAACGAGACGCTCGATGCCGTCGAGGCAGGTGTCGTCGCCGGACTGCTCGACGAGCCGGACCCGTCGACCGTCCGGTTCACTCACGCCCTCGTCCGCGACGTCCTTCTCGGGGACCTGTCGCAGGTGCGCCGTGCGCGCTGGCACCTGCGGGTCGCCGAGGCCGTGGAAGAGATCCATCCCCAGGACGCATCGGCGTTGGCTCACCATTTCGGAGCGGCGCTGTCGTCGAGTACGGCCCGCCGCGCCGCGGACCACGCGCTCGACGCGGCCCGGCAGGCGGAGGCCCGTTTCGCGCACGACGCGGCCGCACTGCACTACGAGCAGGCGCTGGCTGCGATGGACCGACTGCCCGCGAAGGAGCGACTTCCCGGCCGCGATATCGACGAGCGGGTCGACACACTGGCCCGCCTCGGACGCAGCCACCTCGTGAACGGTGCGGCCGCACCCGCCCGCGAGACCCGCGATCGGGCCCTGTCCGTGGCAGAGGCGGCGGGACGCGACGATCTGATCGTCCGGTCCCTGACCGCGTGGGACACGCCGACGCCCTGGATCAACCGGCCGTACGGGCTGATCGACACGAGGGTCGTCGCGGCGATCGAGCGGGCGTTGACGCTGCCGAACCTGACCGACGAGCAGCGGTGCCGGCTGCTGGTGATCCTCGTCGACGAGGTGTACGGGGAGGATGACGCGCGCACCGAGTCGGCAAGCGCGGAGGCGGAGGAACTGGCACGTCACCTCGACGATCCGGACCTGCTCGGCCTGGCGTTGAACTCGCGGATCGAGCTGCGGCACGGCGCACTTCCCGTCGAGGTCCGGGCCGCGATCGGGGCCGAGATGATCATCCTCGGCGAGGACGAGGACCGGGCGGCGTTCGCACTGATCGGCAACTATTCCGAACTCCAGATCGCGTGCGCACGAGGCGACTTCGACACTGGACGTCAGCACCTCGAGCACAACGAGGCCCTCGCGAAGCGGTACCGCTGGAAACAGGCGCAGGCGTCGAATTCGATGGTGCACGGAATGCTCGCGCACGCGTCCGGTGATCTCGACGCCGCCGAGGAGATGTACCTGCAGGCCCATCGGGAGTTCCGGGGACACGGCGAGATCGACGCCGACGGAATCCTGCTTCTCGCCCTGTTCTCGCTGCGGGTGACGCAGGGCCGGACCGGCGAATTCGAGGAGATGATCCGGGCGCTCGACACGGCTGCAACGGACGTGATCGTCGACCCACTCACCATCGCGCTCGCCGCCAACGGCAAGGCAGCCGAGGCACCGCCCCTGCGGGTGGGTTTGCGGCCCGTCCGATCCGACTTCTTCCACGGGTTCCTCCTGACGCAGCGGGGCATCGCGGTCGCGGCACTGGGGTCGAGGGAGGAGGCCGCGCACCTGTACCCGCAACTGGCGCAGTACTCCGGTCAGCTCGGTGGCGCCGACACCGGCTCGTTCACGATGGGACCCGTCGACACGGTGCTCGCGGACCTGGAACTGCTGCTGGGGCGGCCGGAGGAGGCGGTCGTCCACCTGAAGGCGGCGGAAGAACTGGCACGTCGATGCGGGTGCCCGCAATGGATCGACGCGGCACGAAGCCGACTCCAAGTCGTCCACTAGCGGCAGGCGTGACCGTGGTGCCATGAGCACCTTCCTGTATCGCGTCGGTTCGGCCGGCGCCGCGCATCCCTGGCGCATCCTGTCCCTCTGGGCGGCGATCCTCGCGACCGCCGTGACGCTTGCCGTCGTCGCAGGCGGAGAAACCCGCGACGACTACGACATCCCCGGCCTCGCGTCAACTCCGGGCGCGCACCTGCTCGCCGACCGATTCCCGGCAATGTCCGGAACGGACGCGCGGGTGGTCGTGCACTCCCCCGACGGCGCCGTGCCCGCAGCGGAACTGTCGTCACTCGGCGAACGCCTCGCCGAGCTTCCCGGCGTGGGGTTCGTGGCGCCGCCGCGCCTGTCCGACGGCGGCGACACCGCGATCCTCGACGTCCGGTACTCGATCCCCGTCACCGACTTCACCGGATCCGAAGGGACCGATCCGCTCGAGGCCGCCGCCGCGGACACCCGCACCGCGGGCCTCCAGGTGGAGTTCGGCGGCGAGGTCCACGAGAACAACTCCGCTCCGTCCGGTTCCGCGGAGCTGATCGGCATCGGGGTCGCGCTGCTGATCCTCGTGTTCGCGTTCGGCTCCGTGGTCGCCGCGGGCCTGCCGCTGCTGGTCGCGTTGACCGGCGTCGGGGTCGGCGGCGCACTGATCACGGCGGCTGCGGCCGTCACCGACGTCAGCACGATCGCGCCGACCATCGCGACCATGGTCGGGATCGGTGTCGGCATCGACTACGCGTTGCTGCTGGTGACGCGCTACGCCGACGGTCTGCGTGACGGAATGGCACCGCGGGAGGCCGCCGGCTACGCCAACGGGACCGCAGGCGTGTCCGTGGTGTTCGCAGGGTCGACGGTCCTCGTGTCGCTGTTCGGGCTGCGACTGGCCGGCCTGCCCGTGTACTCGTCGTTCGGGTACGCGACGTTCCTGACTGTCGGGGCGGTGATGCTGGCGGCGATCACCCTCGTGCCGGCGCTGTGCGGACTGGCCGGACTTCGCGTACTCGGACGCCAGAGGCGCGGCGTGCTGGGACGCCGGGGTCGTGCGTCCCGGCCACGAGCAGCACGTGAGCCGCTGACCGCCCGTTGGGCGCGTCGGGTGGGACGCCGCCCGTGGCCGTGGGCCGTCGGCGCGCTGCTCCTGCTCCTGCTGCTCGCGGCGCCGGTGCTGCAGATGCGGACGTGGCCGCAGGACGCAGGCAGCGCACCCACCTCGAACACCATCCGCGTCGCACACGACCTCGTGGCAGCCGAGTTCGGGCCCGGCACGAACGGCCCCCTCCTGGTCGCGGTGGACAGGAGCAGCGGGGTCGACCCGACGGCGGTCGCCGCGACCCTGAGCCAGGATCCCGGCATCGCCCGCGTGACACCGCCGATCGTCAACGCGGACGGCCGCGCCGCCGTCGTCACGGCCGAACCGACCACGGCGCCCCAGAACGAGGCGACGACCGAGACGGTGCACCGCCTGCGGGCGTCACTGCCGGCCGGCGTCCACATCACCGGCGTCACCGCGACGTTCGTCGACATCTCCGCCCGGCTCGCGGAGCGGCTGTGGCTGGTCGTCGGAATCGTCGTCGCGCTGTCCGTGGCGCTGCTGACCGTCGTGTTCCGCGCACCCGTCGTCGCGGTGAAAGCGGCGGCGATGAACCTGCTGTCCGTCGCTGCGACCTACGGGGTGATGGTGGCCGTGTTCCAGTGGGGTTGGGGTGCAACCGCTCTCGGATTGCCCGGCCGGACACCCGTGTCGAGTTGGGTGCCGATCCTCATGTTCACGATCCTGTTCGGGCTGTCCATGGACTACGAGGTGTTCCTGCTGTCCCGGGTCCGTGAAATGTGGCTCCGCAGCGGCGATCCGCACGGCGCGGTGGTGCAGGGTCTCGCCGCGACGGGACGCGTCATCACCAGTGCCGCCGCCATCATGATCGCCGTGTTCACCGGCTTCGCGCTCGACGCGGACGTCACCGTGAAGATGCTGGGCGTCGGCCTCGCAGTCGCCGTCCTCATCGACGTCACGATCGTGCGGATGGTGCTCGTGCCCGCGACGATGGCGCTCCTCGGCCGGTTCAACTGGTGGGCGCCGGCCTGGTTGGAGCGGACGTTGCCGAACCTCGACGTCGAGGGCGGCGCCACCGAGGAACGCCTCGCAAGGGTGTGACCCAAACGCCTAGGCGCCGCCGACCCCTCGGTCGACGGCGCCTCCGGTATTGCTCAGACGTCGAAGGTGTCCGGATCGGGGCCGAGCCGGTTGCCGACGTCGAGGCTCTCGATGGCGGCGAGATCGTCGGTGTCCAGTTCGAAGTCGAACACCTCGAAGTTCTGCCGAATCCGGTGCGGCGTCACGGACTTCGGGATCACGACGTTGCCGAGCTGCAGGTGCCAGCCCAACACGACCTGTGCCGTCGACCGCTGGTGCTTCTCCGCGATCCGGGCGAGGACCGGATCGTCGAGCAGGCCCCGGCCCTGGCCGAGCGGCGACCACGCCTCGGTGACGATGCCGAGTTCCTGATGCAGGGCCCGCAATTCGGGCTGCGCGAAATCGGGGTGCACCTCGATCTGGTTGATCACCGGGGTGACGCCCGTGTCGTCGATGATGGTGCGCACCTGGGCGGGCTGGAAGTTGGAGACGCCGATCGACGTGACGCGGCCGTCGGCCTTCAACTCCGTCAGTGCCCGCCAGATCTCGCGGTAGTCGTCCCGCACGGCGCGCGGCCAATGGATCAGGTACAGGTCGAGGTGGTCGAGGCCGAGCCGGTCGAGCGAGGCGTCGAACTCGAAGAAGACGGAGTCACGGGTCCACGGCTGGGTCTTGCCGTTCCACAGCTTGGTGGTGACGAACAGTTCGTCACGCGGCACGCCGGACGCGGCGATCGCCCGCCCGGTTCCCACCTCGTTGCCGTAGATCGCGGCGGTGTCGATGCTGCGGTAGCCGATGCTCAGGGCACTGGTCACCGCGGTGAAGGTCTCGTCATCGGGAACCTGCCACACCCCGAACCCCACCTGGGGGATGGTGTTGCCGTCATTGAGCGGCACGTTCGGAACTGGGCTCACAGATGTCATGCAACACTCCAACCACATCGAACCTGCGATTGTTCCCGCCTCGGGCGGTCACAGCGGCGACTGAGACAATCACCTCATGAGCGCCACCCTCCACGCCGACGACGTCTCCGCCGCTCGCGGCGAACGCACCCTGTTCACCGGTTTCGATCTCGTGGTCGCGCCCGGGGACGTGATCGGCCTGGTCGGAGCCAACGGCGCAGGCAAGTCCACCCTGCTGTCCATCCTCTCCGGCGACACCACCGCCGACGTCGAGGGCACGGTCTCCCTCAGCCCGCCGGACGCGACCGTCGGGCACCTCGTCCAGGAACTCGAACGCATCCCCGGCGAAACCGTCGAGGCGTACCTCGGTCGCCGCACCGGCGTCACCGCCGCCGAGACCGAGATGAACGCGTCCGCCGAAACGCTGACGGAGCCGGGCGGCGACGACCGGTACGCGCACGCGCTCGAACGCTGGCTCGCGCTCGGCGGCGCCGACCTGCACGAGCGGGCCGGACAGGTCCTCGACGACCTGGGCCTCACCGCGGGACTGGACGCCGAGATGACGGCACTGTCCGGTGGGCAGGCCGCGCGCGTCGGGCTGGCGGCGCTGCTGCTGTCCCGATACGACGTCCTGCTGCTCGACGAGCCGACCAACGACCTCGACCTCGACGGCCTCGAACGCCTGGAACGGTTCGTCGCCGAGACACGCACGGGCGTCGTGGTGGTCAGCCACGACCGGGAGTTCCTGGCGCGCACCGTCACCGGGATCGTCGAACTCGATCTCGCACAGCAGCAGATCGCCGTGTACGACGGCAGTTACGAGTCGTACCTGGCGGAACGAGCCGTCGCCCGCAGGCACGCACGCGAGCGGTACGAGGAGTACGCCGACACCCTCTCGGGCCTCGAGGCGCGGGCGCAGATGCAACGCAACTGGCTCGAGCACGGTGTCCGCAACAACCGCCGCAAGGCCAAGGGCGCCGACTCCGACAAGATGGGACGCAAGGCACGCGCCGAATCCACGGAGAAGCAGGCCGCGAAAGCCCGTCAGACGCAACGCCGCATCGAACGCCTCGACGTCGTCGAGGAGCCCCGCAAGGAGTGGGAACTGCGGATGGAGATCGCCGACGCACCCCGCAGCGGCGCCGTCGTCGCGACGCTGTCCGGTGCCGTTGTTCAGCGTGAAACGTTCCGGCTCGGCCCGATCCACACCCAGATCGACTGGGGTGACCGCATTCTCGTCACCGGACCGAACGGCTCCGGCAAGTCGACGCTGCTGAGTGTGCTGCTCGGCCGCCTCACCCCCGACGAGGGCACCGCAACACTGGGCTCCGGCGTCGCGGTCGGTGAGGTCGATCAAGCCCGCGGACTGTTCGAGGGCGATCAGCCGCTCGCTGAGGCGTTCGGCGCGCAGGTGCCCGACTGGCCCGACGCCGACGTCCGCACCCTGCTCGCCAAGTTCGGCCTCAAGGGGCACCACGTTCTGCGCCCGGCGAATTCGCTCTCCCCCGGTGAGCGCACCCGCGCCGCACTCGCCCTGCTCCAGGCCCGCGGCGTGAACCTGCTGGTGCTGGACGAGCCCACCAACCATCTCGACCTGCCCGCGATCGAACAGCTCGAGCAGGCGATGGAGTCCTACAACGGGACGCTGCTCCTCGTCACCCACGACCGGCGGATGCTGGACACGATGCGCAGCACCCGCCGGTGGCGGATGGACGGCGGGCACCTTACCGAGGAGTGAGGCGCCTACCCGAGGAGCGACTGACCCAGGTACTCGCCCTCGCGGCAACCCGGGAGGATGGCGAACACCGCCGACCCGATCGGCGTCGACCACGTGTTGAACAGGTCCGCATCCGACAGGCGTTGCTGCACGGGGACGAACTGCGCGACCGGATCCGCCTGGTAGGACACGAAGATCAGCCCGGAGTCCGACACCTCATCCCCGGCGGGGGCGTCGTCGTAGTTGTACGACCGCCGGTGGAAGCGCTCACTCGGGTCGAGGGACCGGGACAGCGCGATGTGAGAGTTCGGCGCGATCACCGTGAACCCACCGGAGCCGATCGCACCGAAGTCCGGTTCGTCGTGTTCGGCGTTCCCCGTCAGCGGCGCCCCGTCGGACAGCCGTCGGCCCATGACGATCTCGCGTCCCGGACGGTCCAACTCGTCCCAGGCGTCGAGGTCGAGCCGGATCCGGCGGATCACCACCGACGTCCCGCCCGCGAGCGGCCCGTCGGTGTTCCAGACGAGGCCGTCGAAGTCCGCGGTTCCGCCTTGCGGATTCACGGTGCCGTCGACCTGTCCCATGAGGTTGCGCATCGTGGTGCCCTCGGGCTCACTGCCGCGAGCTCGTCGGAACCCGCGTTGCGTCCACCGCACCGTCGCCGTCGTCCGCGACCCCTTGAGCAGGACACGCAGGGCGTGCGCCACGGTCACCGGGTCGTCGGATCCGACCTGCAGCAGCAGATCGCCATCGTTCCAGCGGGATTCGAGTCGGTCGACCGCGAACGGCGGCAGCGGCGCGAGCCAGGAAGGCCGCCGGTCCTCGACACCGGCCACCGTGAACACGCGTGGCCCGAACCCGACGGTGACCGTGAGCCGGGCCGGGGTCGGTGCGAGCTCGGGTTCGGTGTCGGCGAGCGCGGGGCGCCCCTCGGTCAACCGAGTGGCGTCGTCGGTCCACACCCGCAGCAGCCGGATGATCGCGTCGCGGTCCGCGTCGGGCCGCAGATCGAGCGCGACGAACGTGGTGTGCGCGGGCGGAGTCGTCGCGACACCTGCCTGATGCTCACCGTGGAACGGCACCGTTTCCGGTGTCACCGCGGACGCGGTCCGGTCGACCGCGGACGCCGCGCCCCATCCGAGCGCGGCACCCCCGACGGCCAGTGCACCGCCACCGAGCAGTCGGCGGCGACTCAGATCAGCCACCGGCGTGGCCGTTCATGTCGCCGCTGTGCTCGGCCATGTCGCCACCGTGCTCGGCCATGTCGCCACCGTGCTCGGTCGCTTCACCGCTGCTCTCGGAGTAGTTCTCCTGGGCGCCGGAGAAGTCCCGGACCTGCGCGTGGACGTCGGTGGTACTGCCGTCGGAGAACGTCAGCGTCATCGACAGCTGATCGCCCGCCTTCAGCGGCGCGCTGAGGTCGAACAGCATCACGTGCTCGCCGCCCGGCTGCAGGACGCTGTCTCCTCCTGCGGGGATCTCGAGGCCACCCTCCTTCTGGCGCATCGACATCGAACCCGATCCGTCGGACGCCATTTCGTGCAGTTCGGCCCGCGGGGAGGCGTCGGTGGTGACCGCGGTGAGCGTCACCGGCGATCCCGCACTGTTGGAGAGGGTCCCGAACACGGCCGTCATGCTGCCGGCCTCGGCGGCCTTGCCCCAGGCGTCGGTGAGGGTCACGGAGTCGGCTGCCGGCGCGGCGCCGGAGTCGTCCGCGGAGCAGCCTACGAGGGCGGCCCCCAGGCAGAGCGCGGTACCGCCGGCGAGCAGTGCGTTGCGAAAGCGGTGTGTCGTCATCATGATTCGGTTGTCCTTCAAGGCTGAGTTGGCGCACGAGGGCGCGCGGGGTCGACGCACCGCAGTGTCGGGGCGCCGGAGTCGGTCGGAATTCAGCCGAGGACGGGTGGACCGCGCCGGGGCGCGCAGCTGCGGCAGAGAACTGTCGCGAGGGATCGGACGGCGACGGGTGCGGGCGCGACCGCGACGCCGCCCACGGCCCGGACCGGGATGAGCAGGACCGCGACAACCGACCGCACGGCAGCCGCGGCAGCCGGTCCGACGCGTTCGGCCGCGACGATGAGAAGGCCGCAGAGTGCGATCGCGATGCCGTGGGCGGCGAGCATCGCCGGCGCCACACCGAGGTGGTGGCCCGCTCCGACCGCGAGGGCGAGGTGCGCGGCGACCTGCCCCACTGCGAGAAGCGCCGGTACCGCGGCGACTCGGTGCTGGAACACGGGTACGGCGGTCACAACGGACGCGAGCACGACGGCAACACCGGTGAGCAGAAGGATGCTGGATTCGGTGGGAACTCCACCACCAGCAGCACCGTGCGCGGCGACCGCAAGCGCCGCGGTGGTCGCGCCGACCGCACCACCGCGCACCCGAGCCGAGTCCGTGACGTGCACACACCGACGCTACTACACCACGTCGTACCGCTTCGACGCCCTCCCGATCCTTTGAACAACTTGACGGACTGTTGGGTTTTCACAACACTCGGGTGCATGAGTCCGGTTCGACGCGGGGAATCCCGCCCCATCCACAACCGCATCGCGGTCCTGCGGGCGGAGCGTTCCCTGAGCCGAGCGCGACTCGCGGAACTGATCGAGGTGAACCCACAGACGGTCGGCGCACTCGAACGCGGCGACCACTACCCCAGCCTGGACCTCGCACTGCGCATCTGTGAGGTCTTCGGACTCCCAGTCGAGGCGGTGTTCTCGCGCACCGAGTTCACCCCCCTCTCGACCGAGTACTACCGACAGGGCCGACCGGAGGGAGACGATCGACATGCCTGAGCAGACCCTCTTCGAGCGCTACCAACGGCACCGCGCGCGACGCTTTCTCGTCAGATCCGAGAAGACCGAGACGATGCTGCCGCGGTGGCGCACCCGATCCCGGCGCCGAATCCTCGTCGTCGCACTCGGCGCCGTCTTCGCCCTGATGCTCACCATCGGCGTCCTCTGCCACTTCTTCGAGCGCGCTCCGCTGCTGTGGTTGCCTGCCTGCCTGGTGTTCTTCCCGATCTGGATCTCGCTGTCGATCGTGTCGGGGCAACTCGGCGACGCGCCCGCCGACGCCCTCGACGAATGGGAGATACAGCAGCGCAACGCCGCACGGCCCATCGGCCTGAGCATCACCCAGTGGCTGGTGATGATCCCGGTCGCCTACCTGGTCGTCGGCAGCAGTCTCACCGACGGCGGCCACACCACCATGGCGTACACGGGCGGACTGCTCACCCTCACCACCCTGCTGATCGGCGGCTGCTCCCCCACGATGATCCTCGCGTGGAGCCGCCCCGACCCCTACCCCGACCAGTCACACCCGACGACCGACAACGATCGCCTGGAGGCGCCATGAGTTCGAACACCCTTGCCATCGAGCACATCTCGAAACGCTACGGGGACGTGGTCGCGCTCGACGACCTCAGCTTCGACGTCCGACCCGGTGAGATCTTCGGGTTCGTCGGTTCGAACGGTGCCGGCAAGACCACCACGATGCGCATCGCGCTCGGCGTCCTGGCCGCCGACTCCGGGCAGGTGCTGCTCGGCGGCCGCCCCGTCGATCTCGACGTCCGCCGAACGATCGGCTACATGCCCGAGGAACGGGGACTGTATCCGAAGATGAAAGTGGGAGAACAGCTTTCCTACCTCGCCGAGCTGCATGGCCTGTCCCGCCGGGACGCGAGGGCCGCCGTCGCCCATTGGACCGAGCGCCTCGGGATCTCCGAACGCGTCGGCGACACCGTCGATTCGCTCAGCCTCGGCAACCAGCAACGCGTCCAACTCGCGGCCGCGCTGGTGCACGACCCGGCTGTGCTGGTGCTCGACGAACCGTTCTCCGGCCTCGACCCCGTCGCCGTCGACGTCATGAGCGCGGTACTCGCCGAGAAGGCGGACACCGGCGTCCCGGTGATCTTCTCGAGTCACCAGCTCGATCTCGTCCAGCGACTGTGCCACCGCGTCGGCATCATCGCAGGCGGACGTATGAAGGCGATCGGCACCGTCGACGAACTCCGCGGAGTCGGGACACCGCGACTGGTGGTGCACGCTCCCGACGCGCCCGTCGGCTGGGCCGACCATCTTCACGGCGTGCGCACCGTCGAGCACGCCGACGGACACACGGTGCTCGAACTCGACGATCCGGCATCCGACCAGGACGTGCTGACGGCCGCGCTGAAAACCGGCCCGGTACACGAATTCTCGCTACGCCGACCGTCCCTGACCGAACTGTTCCGAGAGGTCGTCACCGCATGAGCACCACACTGGACCGCCGGCCGGACGCCGACCGCCCCTCGGTGGGAACCCTCCGCGCAGTCGCACTGGTGGCACGCCGCGAATTCCGCACCCAGGTACGGAAGAAGAGCTTTCTCGTCAGCAACCTCATCATCCTGATCGCCATCATCGGCGGCATCATCGGCTACTCCGTCTTCTCCGGCGGTGACGACGTCACCCGATCGGCCGTCGGCCTCGTCGGTGACCAATCCCTGACCAGCACACTCGAATCCACCGGAAAGCAGGTCGGCGCCGAGGTCGAGGTGACCGACCTCGACGAGGCGACCGCGCGGGCACAGGTCGCGTCCGGCGACCTCGACGTCGCCCTGATCCCCGCCGACGACGGGTCCGCGGTCGCCGTCACCGAATCCGAACTCGACGCGGGCCTGCGCACCGTCCTCGACGTCGCCGTCGCCGCGCAGGCCCAGCAGCGTGCGCTCGAAGCCGAAGGCGTCGACGTCGCGCAGCTGGGCGCCACGACCTCCGCGGCCGTCGTCACCGTCGACGCGATCGACCCACCCGATCCCGAGCAGGGGCAGCGTGTCGCCCTGTCGGTGACCGCGGTGATCCTGCTGTACATGCAGATCCTCGGCTTCGGCATGTACGTCGCGATGGGCGTCGTCGAGGAGAAGTCCAGCCGGGTCGTCGAACTGCTGCTCTCCACCGTCCGCCCGCTGCAACTGCTGTGGGGCAAGATCCTCGGCATCGGCGCCGTCGGACTGCTGCAGCTCGCCGCCTACGGTGTCGCGGGTGTGGGAACGGCCCTCGCCACCGGCGTTCTCACCGTCACCGGGACGGCGCTGGCGGTGCTCGCGGGCACCCTCGGCTGGTTCGTTCTCGGGTTCGTCTTCTTCGCCGCCCTCTACGCCGCCGCCGGGTCGATGGTGTCGCGGCAGGAAGACGTCAACTCCACCGCCATGCCACTCATGCTGCTGATCATGGCGATGTTCTTCACCGCGTTCTCCGCGGTCGGCAACCCCGACGGCACCATCAGCACCGTGATGAGCTGGATCCCACCGTTCTCCGCCATCCTGATGCCGCTGCGGATCGCCGCGGGGGTGGCGAGCCCGGGCCAGATCGTCGGCACCGTCGTGCTGATGCTCGCCGCGACCGCGGCCGCCTCGCTCGCGGCGGCGAAGATCTACCAGCGGTCGATCCTGCGCGTCGGCAAGACGGTCTCCTGGAAGGAGGCGCTCGGCAGATAGGGTCGGCACATGCCCGCGCGACTGTCCGCCAGCGACGTCCTCGACCTGGTCCTCGACGCCGACAGCTACCGGTCCTGGGACACCGCGCCGGTCGAGGTACCCGCAGGCCCAGAGTATCGAGCCGACCTCGACGCCGCCCGCGCCAAGACCGGCCTCGACGAGTCCGTCGTGACCGGCGAGGGAACCGTTCGAGGCCGACGCGTCGCGGTGATCGCCTGTGAGTTCGGTTTCCTCGCCGGATCGATCGGGGTCGCCGCCGCCGAGCGGATCGTCACAGCCGTCGAACGCGCCACCGCGGAAGGGTTGCCACTGTTGGCGTCCCCGACCTCGGGCGGCACCCGCATGCAGGAGGGCACCCTCGCATTCGTGCAGATGGTCAAGATCGCCGCGGCCGTGTCCGTCCACAAGGCGAACGGACTGCCCTATCTCGTGTATCTGCGGCATCCCACCACCGGCGGGGTGTTCGCGTCCTGGGGGTCGCTCGGGCACGTCACGGTCGCGGAACCGGGCGCGCTCGTCGGTTTCCTCGGTCCCCGCGTGTACCAGGCGCTGTACGGCGAGAAGTTCCCCGACGGCGTGCAGACCGCCGAGAACCTCTACGCCAACGGCGTCATCGACGGCGTCGCGGCACCGGAGTCGTTGCGGCATCTCGTTCCCCGCGCGCTGCGCGTGATGACGGGAGAAGCGGACGAGTACGTCGACGCCCACCCCGAACCGGTCGACATACCGGACATCCCGGCGTGGCAGTCGGTGATGCTGTCCCGGCGCGCCGACCGACCCGGAATCCGGCAACTGCTCCGCCACGCCGCGACCGAACAGGTTCCGCTGTCGGGGACCGGGCAGGGCGAGGCCGACAAGACCGTGCTCGTGTCACTGGCACGGTTCCGTGGGCAGCCGTGCGTGCTGTTCGGCCAGGACCGCAGCGGTCAGTCCCCCGAGACCACGATGGGCCCGGGCGCGCTGCGCGAGGCGCGGCGTGCGATGAAACTGGCGGAGGAACTGGGCATTCCACTGGTGTCGGTGATCGACACCCTGGGCGCCTCGCTGTCGAAGGAAGCCGAGGAACGCGGTCTCGCGCCCGAGATCGCCCGCTGCCTCGCCGATCTCGTCACCCTGAACACCCCCACCGTTTCGGTGCTGCTCGGTCAGGGAACCGGCGGCGGCGCGCTCGCGCTGCTGCCCGCCGATCGGGTGCTCGCAGCCCAGAACGGTTGGCTCGCACCACTGCCCCCGGAGGGCGCCAGTGCGATCGTGCACCGTGACACGTCTCAGGCACCGAGGATGGCCGAAGCGCAGGGCATCCGGTCCCTCGACCTCCTCCGGGACGGCGTGATCGACGCGATCATCCCCGAACGACCGGACGCCGCCGACGAACCGATCGAGTTCTCGAAACGGGTCGGTGCGGCCATCGCCCGCGAACTCGCCGATCTCAGGGTCCTGCCGCCCGACCGCCGATACGAGGCCCGCACCACCCGGTACCGGAAGCTGGGACTGCCACGATGACCACGACGGCGGCCGTCCGCGAACACGATTCGAGCGCACTCGCCCGAGTCGACCTGTTCCTGGTGGCCGCTGTCGCGACCGTCCTGATCACCCGCGCCTACCTCGCCGCGACCGGCTACCCGCAGATCGGCAGCGGCCCACTGCACATCGCGCACGTCCTCTGGGGCGGACTGTTGATGGCGTCGGCGCTCGTGGCCGTCGAGATCGCCGCCGGCAGCCGGGTACGCGTGCTCGCCGCCGTGGCAGGCGGAATCGGATTCGGCCTGTTCGTCGACGAGATAGGCAAGTTCGTCACCTCCGACGTCAACTACTTCTTCCAGCCCGCGATCGCACTGATCTACACGGTGTTCGTCCTGTTCTATCTCGTTGCCCGCGAGGCGATCGCCCGTGTCGGACTACCCGACCACCGTCGCATCGCGATCGCATCCACCGCGGTCACGGACCTGGCGCTCGGCCATCTCGACGACGTCCGGCGTCGGGCCGCACTCGGTCTACTGGGCGGTGTCCGCGACCCGGGGCTCACCGGCACGGCCGCTGCCCTCCGTGCGGCACTCGACGCCGGGGACCTCCCGCAGCTCGGCGTCGGCTCGCGAGTCGTCCGGGCACGCAACACCGTGACCCGACGCGCCGAGACCGTTCTCGGTCACCGCGTCGTGCGCCGGATCGTGCTGGCGCTGTTCGTGATCCAGGCCGTCCTCACGGCCGTCTCGGTGATCGTGGCGCTGCTCGGAGTCAACGACAGCGAGATCGACGACGTGTCGGACCTGGTCGTGACGGTGTCGAGCATGGTGTCCGGGGCGCTCGCCGCGGCCGGACTGTGGTTCCTCGTCCGCGGCCCCTACCTGCGCGCGCTGCGTCTGCTGCGCGCGTCGGTCGTTGTCACCCTGCTCGTGACGCAGGTGTTCCTGTTCGCGCAGGAACAGTGGGGCGCCCTGGCCGGTTTCGTGGTCGCGGTCGTGATGTTCGAGTGTGTGCGCGTCGCCATCCGAATCGAGGACGACGCCGCGGACATCCAAGGACCGGAAGGCTGCTAGTGGCTCGTCACGGGACGTCGACCGAGTAATCGCAACGAGCACGGATCGCGGCGCTCATGTCGGAACCATAGGCGGAGGAATCGTCGAGGCGACTCGACCACTGTTGCCCACGTAGGTGATCGTTCGTTGTGTAATACCTTTGGCCCCAACAATGATGATGATTCGATTCGCCGTTCAATGCAGTCGGCCCTGCCCTATGCTCGCCGCGCCGAGAGGAACTTTCGGGCAATTCTGATCACGAGGAAAAGAGGCCGCAAAGTGTATCGAACTTGGGTCCGTCGAGGACTGTCCGCCGTCGCCGCCACCGCCGTACTCGGGGTGCTGGGCGGGGGCACGGCGGTGGCCGCGGATATCTTGCCGCCAGGCGATCTGCCTATTGTGACAGTTGGGTCCATCGACCTCGGGTACTGCGACCGGGAATGTCCGGAAGAACCGACCGACCCGTTGGGCCTGTTCTGGATATTCGACCTCGGGTCGTCCTTCATCGGGTCCTAGTGGCTCGTGAGGCAACCTTTTCGCGCAGGAACAGTGGGGCGCCCTGGCCGGTTTCGTGGTCGCGGTCGTGATGTTCGAGTGTGTGCGCGTCGCCATCCGAATCGAGGAGGACGCTGCGGACGCCCAACGAGGAGAAGGCTGCGCTTCACGGTCGGGCACGAGACCTGGGAGCGCGCGGCGACCTCACTGATCGGCCAGCCCTCCTCGACGACGAGTTGGGCAACCTTCAGACGGTGACACGGTGTGAGGGCAGTGTTCGATGG
Source organism: Rhodococcus sp. RD6.2 (assembly GCF_001040705.1). Taxonomy (GTDB): domain Bacteria; phylum Actinomycetota; class Actinomycetes; order Mycobacteriales; family Mycobacteriaceae; genus Rhodococcus_G. The sequence goes on along the minus strand of NZ_CVQP01000009.1, from coordinate 377,806 downwards.
GAGATGGCATCTTTCGGTCCGGGACGGCGCCACGGCACCCGCTGCTGTCAGGCCGGATGCTGCACGTGGATGCGCAGAGCGCCTGCGGCGAACTGCGCCGCCTCTGGGCTGCCGAAGGTCTGGTGGAAGTCGGGGTTGGTCTCGTAGAGGTCCGCCATGCCTCGCACCATTGCGGCGGATCGTTCGGCATCGCCGGCGTGGGTGGGTGTTCCTGGGATGTCAGCGAACCAAGCCACATGGTTGGCAGCGTGCGCTCGAGCAACTGGTGAGCCGGGTGTATGGCCGGCTTCGTGGATCTCGGCCCACCGTGTGAGCAGGGCCTGGGCGCTGGCCTGCCAGTCGCGTTGCTGTCGAACGGACTTGGCATGCCACCACCTGTTCGACGCGTCGAAGGCCTCGCGCCCCCACCGTCGAACGACCTCGGCCTCGTAGCGGTCGTTGAAGCCCTCGAGCATCACATCCACGCGTGGTTCGCGGCCCTCTCGACGCATCTGCAGGGTGTGCTCGACCGCGCTGATGCGCCGGTCCAGGGCCGCGCGGTCCTCGGCGAGCTGTGTCAGGTGGGCCTCGAGCACTTCGACTTCGACGGTCGGCGTCTCGGGTGCGTCGAGGACTGCGGCGATGTCGGCCAGTGGCATACCCGTGTCGCGGAGCAGGAGGATCCGTTGCAGACGCGCGACCGCGTCGGGACCGTAGTAGCGGTAGCCGTTGGACCCGACGCGATCGGGCTCGAGCAGCCCGATGCGGTGATAGTGGCGCAGCGTGCGGCCGCTGATGCCTGCGCGTTCAGCGAGCTCGTGCACCGTCCATTCCATCACCGGGCTCCTGTCGTTCGACGTGCTTCTCAGTGTGCCGCGTCTGTGGTCAGGCCCAGCAGTGGCAGCGCGATGCGCAGGATCTCGGACGCGGGAGTGCGGACGCTGCGGGCGGCCGAGGTGCCCGTGGCGTCGAGGTATGCGCGGACAAGCCGAGCGCCGGCTGCATAGCCGGCCCCGGTCGGCAGGCCGACGGGCTCGGCACCGAATAGTTGTGCGCTGGAGTCGCCGAGCACCCAGGCGGCGAAGTCTGCCATTCCGGTGACGCCCAGGCCACTGGCGACCTTCGCCAGGACCTGGTCGTCGGCGCGGGTTTCATCGCGCACGAAGTGGGTGTAGCCGGCGTCGCCGTACAGTTCGGACGCGAAAACGTCGGCGAGCCCTTCGGACACAACGTGCTCGCCGACCATCACTGTCTGTGGGTCCCACACGATTCCGCCGGGTGAATAGCGCACGTTGTGGTGCAGTTCGTGGACCGCGATCGCCTCGAGGCGATCGAGGACGCGCGAGTTGGGCCAGACGGTGATGGCGATGTAGCCGCTGATACCGCCGAACCCTGACATCCCTTGCACCTCGTCGACGAAATGCCTGTTGGTCGGATCCCCCAGGACGAGCAGCACGTTCAGGTCGGGGATCGTCACACCAGGATCGGCAGACGCCAACGCTGCGACGCCGTCCTCGAGGGCCTTCTCGACGCGGGTCCACGCATCGGCCGCGACAAGGGACTCCAGACCTTCGCGGACCTGCTCGATCGCGGAGTCCGGACGGAAGCCGAAGTTCTGCTGGTGCACGGTGGCCATGTCCACGCCGCCGGGGATGAAGTGGTACATCCCGGCCATTGGAGCCCACAGGTCACGGATGAGGTCGGCGCGGTCCTTCGCGTCCGCCGTCAGGACTCGGCTCATGCCCGAGGCAGTGTCGATCACTGAAATGGTCATGACAAGCGACCGTAAACATTGCCGCTACGACAAGGTCAACCGTTTCCTCGATCACTGTCCCCGGTCAGTACAGCCAGCCGGCCGACGGTCAGCTACCACCCGCAGCAACGGAGGGCACGACCACCGCCGCGATGACTGCCGCGTTCACTGCTTCCACCGAGTGCCGCACCGCAGCTGCCGCCCAGTCTCCGTGCGCGATCTCCTTGGCTCGCTTGCGGATGTCCTTCTTCTTCACGTCCGGAAACACCTTCGGTGCGGCGTCGACGGCGGTCAGCAGCGAAATCAGTGCCGCGGTACCCGGATCCGGGGCCACTCCGTCGACGAGCGCGGCCCGCAACTTCGCGCGAACCACCCGCTCGTGGGTGTCGTCGACGGACGGCCACGTCTTCGTCGGGAAGATCCCGAGCACCTTGCCCTTCGACTCCTGCACCCAACCCCGCTCGACGATCCTGCCGAGCACCGCCTCCCGGAGGTTCTTCCCGAGCTTCTCGATCGCCGCCTCCGGCTTCATCGGCTTCGACCCCCGCAGCTGCGCCACCGCGTGCGCCAGGATCGGATCCAGCGGCGCCGTCCGGTTCCGCAGCACCAGGCGCCCCTTCTTCACCTCGCCGGTCCCGTCGGACGGCTCGACGACACCGTCGAGTGTCAGGTCCAGCAGCACCGAACCGGCCAGCACCCGAGGCAACGCGTATCCCTCGACCAGGGGCTTCCCGGTCTCGTCGTCCAGCAGGAGCAGCAGCAGATCCTCGGCGAGAAGCGTCATGCCACCACCCTAGAGGGCGAGCCCCTTCCCCCTCACGCACCCGCGATCACGTGCCCGCGACGTCCAGTCAGGGACTACCGGCACCCGTTCACCGACGAGCAGATGCCGTCCGGCGCAGCCCACGCCTGGACGGGACATGTGGTGACGCCCATCACCTAGGGTGTTTGTCGTGCACGTCACAACGTGCAGAAGCGCTGCGCGCCGGAACGAGAGGACTCAGTCGATGACGTCAGCCGAGCATGCCGAGGGCACCTACGCGAACGCCTTTCGGGAAAGCATCGAGCAGCCGGACCGATTCTGGCTGCAGGCTGCCGACGCCGTCGACTGGATCACCGCGCCGACGAAAGCCCTCGACGACTCCGCAGCTCCGATGTACCGCTGGTTCCCGGATGCGCGAGTCAACACCTGCTTCAACGCCCTCGACCGGCACGTCGCGGCGGGGCGAGGCGACCAGGCCGCGCTGATCTACGACTCCGCGATGCTCGGCACCACCCGCACGTACACATACTCGGATCTGCTCGATGAGGTCTCGCGGTTCGCGGGCGCGCTCGCTGCGCAGGGCGTCACCGCGGGTGACCGGGTCATCGTCTACATGCCGATGATCCCCGAGGCCGCTGTCGCAATGCTCGCGTGCGCCCGCATCGGTGCCGTGCACTCCGTCGTGTTCGGCGGGTTCGCCGCCGCCGAGCTCGCCGCCCGCATCGACGACGCGCAGCCCGCTGCGCTGATCACGGCGTCCGGCGGTCTCGAACCGGGCCGCACCATCGAATACCTGCCGATCGTCGAGCGTGCCCTCGGCCTCACCGACAACGCCCCCGGCACGATCATCGTGAAGGACCGCGAGCAGATCCCCGGCAGCGCCGCCGACCACGACGGCTGGCTCGACTGGGACGCCGCAACCGCGGACGCCGAGCCCGCAGACTGCGTACCCGTCGCGGCCACGGACCCGCTGTACATCCTCTACACGTCCGGGACCACCGGGAAGCCGAAGGGCGTGGTCCGTGACAACGGCGGACACGCGGTCGCGCTGGCCTGGTCCATGCGCAACATCTACGACATCGGGCCGGGCCAGGTGATGTGGACGGCGTCCGACGTCGGCTGGGTCGTCGGGCACTCCTACATCGTGTACGGCCCGCTGCTCGTCGGAGCGACGACCGTCCTCTACGAAGGCAAGCCCGTCGGCACCCCCGATGCGGGCGCTTTCTGGCGCATCGTCGAACAGCACAAGGTGCGGGCACTGTTCACCGCGCCCACCGCAATCCGCGCCATCCGGAAGGTCGACCCGGAAGCAGCCGAACTCGCGAAGTACGACACCTCGACGTTGACCACGCTGTTCGCGGCCGGTGAGCGACTCGACCCCGACACCTACGAGTGGGCGACCGCGAAGCTCGGCGTTCCCGTGATCGACCACTGGTGGCAGACGGAAACCGGGTGGGCCATCTGCGCCAACCTGCGCGGTCTCGAGCCGATGCCGATCAAGGCAGGCTCACCGACGGTGGCGGTGCCCGGCTACCGCGTGCAGATCGTCGACGGCGCAGGCACCGAAGTCGCGGCGGGCACCGAAGGCAACATCGTCATCAAGTTGCCGCTGCCGCCCGGCACCCTCGCCGGCCTGTGGCGCGACGAGGACCGGTACGTGAAGTCGTACCTGTCGACCTTCCCCGGCAACTACCTCACCGGCGATTCCGGGTACATCGACGAGGACGGGTACGTGTTCGTGCTCGGCCGCAGCGACGACGTCATCAACGTGGCAGGTCACCGGCTGTCCACGGGCTCGATGGAAGCCGTCGTCGCGCAGCATGCGGCGATCGCGGAATGCGCCGTCGTCGGCATCAAGGACGACCTCAAGGGACAGCGACCCAGCGGTTACGTGGTGCTCAAGGCGGGTGCCGACATCGACCACGAGGTGCTGCGCACCGAACTGGTCGCGATGGTCCGGGACCAGATCGGTGCCGTCGCCACGTTCCGCGACGTCACCGTCGTACAGGCGCTGCCGAAGACGCGATCCGGCAAGATCCTCCGCAAGACGATGCGGCAGATCGCCGACCAGGAGGACTACACGGTGCCGTCGACTATCGAAGACCCTGCGGTCCTCGACGCGCTCGCGAAACTCCTCGGCCCCGAAGCCGGATGACAGCGTCCAGGCACAATAGCCAGGTGACCGACACCGCTTCCGCCACTCTCCTTGTCGTCGACGACGACGAGGACGTGCTCTCGTCCCTGCGCAGGGGGCTGCGCCTGTCCGGGTTCACCATCCTTACCGCGGCCAACGGTGCCCAGGCCCTGACCATGGTCGCCGAGCGTTCCCCCGACGCGGTCGTCCTGGACATGAACATGCCGGTCCTCGACGGCGCGAGCGTGGTGACCGCGCTGCGCGCGATGGGCAACGACATCCCGATCTGCGTTCTCAGCGCCCGCTCGTCGGTGGACGACCGGGTGGCAGGTCTCGAGGCCGGCGCCGACGACTACCTGGTGAAGCCGTTCGTGCTCGCCGAACTCGTCGCCCGGATCAACGCGATGCTGCGCAGGCGCGCGGCCCCCGCGCCGCCGCAGCCTCCGGGCAGCGTCACCGTCGGACTCCTCACTCTCGATCTCCCGGGCCGCCGGGCCACCCTCGACGGCAACGAGATCGATCTCACCAAAAGGGAATTCGAGCTTCTCGCGATCCTGGTGCGCAACAGCGGCGTGGTGCTGAGCCGGGAGCGACTGCTGGAACTGGTGTGGGGTTACGACTTCGTCGCGGACACCAATGTCGTGGACGTCTTCGTCGGGTACCTGCGCCGCAAACTCGAAGCGCACGGCCATGCCCGCATCCTGCACACGGTTCGCGGAGTCGGTTTCGTGCTCCGCGAACCGGCCTGAGGCTCGCGTAGTGAGTCGGCGGCGTTCCTACTCGCTGCGTGCGCGTGTCGCGGCGGCCGCAGCCCTCGGCGCCGCCGTCATCGTCGTCCTGCTGGGCATCTTCGTCTCGCTCGCGATCTCCCGGAACAACATGGCGCAGTTGGACCGCCGGCTCGACACCGCGTCGAGTGTCCTGGTGGCGAACATCGCGACCGCGGCATCGTTCCTGCCGACCTTCGGCGACGGCGGCGCGTTCGCGATCACCATCCGATCCACCGGAACCGGTGACGTCATCGCCAGCACCCCGACGAAACTGCCCGTCACCGAGGCGGGCGCGAGCACGGTCGACGTCGACGGCGTCGACTACCGGGTCTCCACGGCCGCGATCCCGAACTCCCCGATGCTGATGTCGCTGGCGGTTCCCGCGTCGGAGGCCCGGGACATCACGACCGACCAGCGCAAGTGGGTGCTGATCGCGGGCGCGTTCGCCGTCGCCGCGGCCACCGTCCTCGGCTGGTTCTTCGGTGGCCGCGCCGTGCGGCCGATCGTGCGGCTCACCCACCAGATCGCCCGTGACGCACCGCAACCCGCCAAGGTGTCGGGTGTGCGGGAGGCGGAGGAACTGGCGCTGGCCATCGAGAAGATGCTCGGCCGGATCGCTCAGGCACAGGGGCGAACCGAGCAGGCACTGGAAACGGCACGCGACTTCGCGGCGGCGTCCGCACATGAGCTACGGACCCCGCTGACCGCGATGCGTACCGACATCGAGGTGCTGTCCACACTCGAACTCGACGCGACGCAGCGGGCCGAGATCCTCGCCGACCTGGCGCGAACCCAGGGCCGTGTCGAGTCCACTCTGTCCGCGCTCGAACGGCTCGCGTCCGGCGAACTGTCCAGCGACAGCGACCACGTCGCGACGGATCTGGCCGAATTGTGCGACGCGGCAGCGCACGACGCGCAGCGTCAGCACCCGAATCTGCGGGTGCGTGTCGAAGCCGAACCGTCGCTGGTGATCCTCGGTCTGCCCGCGGGCATGCGCCTGGCGGTGGACAACGCGACATCGAACGCGGTGCGGCACGGCGGTGCAACGGAGATCGTGCTCGCCGTGCAGCGGCGGACGGACGGCACCGTCCGGCTCACGGTGGACGACAACGGGTGTGGCATCCCGGAAGCCGAACGTGAGGTGGTCTTCGAGCGGTTCCGGCGGGGCTCCCACGCCGCAGCGGGCGGCTCGGGTCTCGGTCTCTCCCTCGTCGAGCAGCAGGCCCAATTGCACGGTGGCCGTGCCTGGTTCGAGGACAGCAACCTCGGGGGCACACGACTGGTGTTCGAGTTCCCGGCCCGGTCCTGACGCGGCACCCGCCCGACACCTCCCCGGACGACCGAGGGCCCGCATCGCGTGCGATGCGGGCCCTCGGTCGGGAATCTCTAGTTGGTGCCGAGCAGGTCGATGATGAAGACCAGCGTCTTGCCACCGAGCGGATGCCCGGAACCTGCGGCGCCGTACGCCAGCTCCGGCGGCACCGTCAGCTTGCGGCGTCCGCCGACCTTCATGCCGGGGATGCCCTCCTGCCAACCGGGAATCAGCCGGGGAAGCGGGAACTTCACCGAGTCGCCCCGCTGGAACGAGGAGTCGAACACGGCGTTCGTGTCGAACTCGACACCGTGGTAGTGCACGTCCACGACGCCACCGGGCTGCGCCTCCGCGCCGTCACCGACGGTGATGTCCTCGATCACGAGCTCGGTCGGCGCGGGACCCGTGGCCGGCTCCACCTCGGGGACCGGCGGCGGGACCACGACATCGAGCAGGTCGATGACGAAGATCAGCGTCTTCCCGGACAGCTGGTGACCCGAGCCCGCGGGGCCGTAGGCCAGCTCCGGCGGGATGACCAGCTTGCGGCGTCCGCCGACCTTCATGCCGGGGATGCCCTCCTGCCAACCGGCGATCAGACCGGCGAGCGGGAAGGTGATGGATTCGCCACGCAGGAACGAGGAATCGAACACCTCGCCGCTCTCGAGCTCGACGCCGTGGTAGTTCACCTCGACCTTCGAACCGGGTGTCGCCTCGGCACCGTCACCGACGGTGATGTCCTCGGCCACCAGTTCGGTGGGGGCCGGACCGTCCCAGGGCTCGATCTCGGGTGCGTTGCTCATGAGTGACTACCTGCTTCCCAGGTCGACGAAGTTGCGCTCGGTGTAGCCGGTGTAGATCTGACGCGGACGGCCGATCTTGGTGGCCGGATCCTCGTGCATCTCGCGCCAGTGCGCGATCCAGCCGGGCAGCCGGCCCATCGCGAACAGGACGGTGAACATGCGCGTCGGGAATCCCATCGCGCGGTAGATCAGACCCGTGTAGAAGTCGACGTTCGGGTACAGCTTGCGCTCGATGAAGTACTCGTCGGTCAGCGCGGCCTCTTCCAGCGCCTTCGCGATGTCGAGCAGCTCGTCGTCGCCGCCGAGCTTCGAGAGGATCGTGTCCGCCGCCTTCTTGACCAGCGCGGCGCGCGGATCGTAGTTGCGGTAGACGCGGTGCCCGAAGCCCATGAGCTTCACGCCGTCTTCCTTGTTCTTGACCTTGCGGACGAACTCCTTGACGTCGCCGCCGCTCGCCTTGATCTCGTCGAGCATCTCGAGCACGGCCTGGTTGGCGCCGCCGTGCAGCGGACCCCACAGGGCGTTGATGCCCGCGGACACCGACGTGAACAGGTTGGCGTCCGACGAGCCGACCATCCGGACCGTCGACGTCGAGCAGTTCTGCTCGTGGTCGGCGTGCAGGATCAGCAGCATGTCGAGGGCCTTGGCGATCTCGGGATCGACCTCGTACGGCTCGGCCGGGAAGCCGAACGTCATACGCAGGAAGTTCTCCACGAGAGACAGGGAGTTGTCCGGGTACAGGAACGGCTGCCCGACGGACTTCTTGTACGCGTAGGCCGCGATCGTCGGCATCTTCGCGAGCAGACGCGTGGTGGACAGCTCCACCTGCTCCGGATCGTCCGGGTCGAGCGAGTCCTGGTAGTACGCCGACAGGGCGTTCACCGCGGAGGACAGCACCGGCATCGGGTGCGCGTTACGCGGGAAGCCGTCGAAGAACCGCTTGAGGTCCTCGTGCAGCAGCGTGTGCCGCTGAATGCGGGTGGTGAACGCCGCCAGCTCGTCGGTGGTCGGGAGCTCACCGTAGATCAGCAGGTAGCTGACCTCGATGAACGTGGAGTTCTCCGCCAGCTGCTCGATCGGGTATCCGCGGTAACGCAGGATGCCCTTGTCGCCGTCGATGTAGGTGATCGCCGACTTGGTGGAGGCGGTGTTGACGAATCCGGGATCGAGGGTGGTGTACCCCGTCGCGGAAAGGAGCTTACCCAGCTCGATACCGTCGTTGCCTTCGGTTGCTTTGGCAATCGACATCGAGTGTGCGCCACCCGGGTAGCTGAGTGTGGGCGTGGTGTCATCGACAGCGGGCACGGAGGATCCCTCTCAAACTCGAGGCTTTGCGAGTTGCAAAAGTCAGTCGTTAGAAGAACCTAGTCGCAGTCGCCCACAGCCGCCCAGGGCGGGTCGCCGTTTTCGCCGGTTCGTACCGTAACGAAATCCGCTGACCTGGCGATTACATCGCTTCCTCGGTCCAGGGTCACACGGCCGTGACACCCCAGCGGCCCGACCAGTCCGCTCCCGGCGCTAGCACGATCTCGTCGATTCCGGAGTTGAATGCGTCCGGCGGACAGGTCATCGGTTCCACGGCGAGCGCCCGTCCCCGATCCGGGTAGCCCTGCCCCTGCGCCGGGTCCGCGGTGAACACCTGCAGCCACCCGAAGGCCCGGTCCGTCCACAGCACCGTCCCGCTCCCGTCCGGGGCTCGCAGCTCGTGCCGCGCGCGCCCGTCGTGGTCGGGGACGATCGAGCTGAACGGAGCGTCGAGTAGCACACCGTCAAGACTGCGCGGCGAGGTGAAGTCGAACTCGGTGCCCTCGACGGCCTTCGACGGGCCCTGCGGCAGCATCCGCTCGGGGTCGAGCGGGAGCCAGGTGCCCGCGGTCAGGCGCAGCGTGCACTCGTCGAGGGGGACGTCTCCGACCCGCAGGAACGTGTGGACTCCGAGCCCGAACGGCGCGGGGGTCGCGCCGATGTTGACCGCGGTGTGCGTGACGGTCAGGCCGTCCGGCCCCAGCTCGTGGGTCACCGTCAGCTGCAGCGGGTACGGCCAGCCCTTGTGCAGGCCGACGCGGATGGTCTGCACGACACGATGCGCGGAGTGGTCGACCAGTTGCCAGTCGTCGCGGCGAACCAGGCCGTGGATGGCGTTGTCCCGCTCGGGTTCGGTGAGCGCGAGCTGATGGTCGACACCGTCGAACCAGAACTTGCCGTCCCGGATCCGATTGGGCCACGGAGCCAGCACGAGTCCCGCGGACAGCGGCGGACTTCCCTGTTCCGCGCCGGCAGGCCACGGCTCCGTGAGTGCGCGCCCCGACTTCGTGAGCGAGCGCAGTCCCGCACCGCGCGACACCACTTCCGCTCGATGGTCACCGAACTCGATCTCGTACACGGGCACACGCATGCCGACCAGTGTCCCCGACCCTCACGCCAGCGCAAGCCTTTCTGTGCGGCGGGACGGAGTCGTCAACGAGGTGGTCGTCAGCCCCGGCCCACCCGGTACCGCAGGAACATCGGGAACGCCAGGCACGCGAGCCCGACACCGACGACCACGAGCACTCCGCCGCCCGCCGCGGCGACGGCGGTACCGAACGCGTAGGCGGCGAGGCCGTGCAGCACGTCACCGATCCGTGGGCCGCCCGCGACGACCACGATGAACACGCCCTGCAGTCGGCCCCGCATGTCGTCGGGAGCGACCTGCTGCAGCATCGTCGACCGGAACGCCGCGGACACCATGTCGACGGCACCACCGAACGCGAGGAATCCGAGCGCCACCCACAGCAACACTGGTCCGGAGTCCGGATCCGCGAACCCGACCGCGACACCGAAGCCGACCATCGCCAGGCCCCACAGCACGATGCACACGACGACGGCGAGACCCTGACGTCGCACACGCGGCAACCAACCCGAGAACACGCCGCCGATCACCGCGCCCGCGGACATCGCGGCGAACAGCAGTCCGAGTGCGGTGCCGCCGGACGCGGGATCACCGAACGTCTCGTGCGCGATCTCCGGGAACAGCGCCCGGCTCATGCCGAACACCATCGCGATGATGTCGACCACGAACGACGCGAGCAGCACCTTCTGGGTGGACAGGTATGCGAACCCGTCGAGCACCGATCGGAGGCCGGCTCTGGTCGTCGGGCCGGTCGGCGGTATCGGAGGGAGCCGGACCACGGCCCACAGCGTCGCGAGCAACGCGATCGAGTCGATCAGATACAGGCTCGCCAGCCCGATCGACGGGATCAGCACCCCCGCGAGCAGAGGTCCGGCGATCGCGCCGAACTGCACGACCGTCATGTTCAGGGAGTTCGCGGCGGGCAACTGGTCACCGGGGACGAGCCTCGGGATGATCGCCGCCCGCGTCGGCTGATTGACCGCGAAGAACGCCTGCTGCAACGAGAACAATCCCAGGACCAGCCACACGTTGGTCATGCCGAGTGCGGCCTGGATCCAGAACAGCACCGAGGTCGCGATCATGCCGAGCGTGGTGATCGTGAGCAGCCTGCGCCGGTCCATCACATCGGCGAGCGCGCCGCCCCAGAGCCCGAACACGACGAGCGGCACGAGGCCGAAGACCCCGGTGAGGCCGACGTAGGCGGAGCTGCGGGTGATCTCGTAGATCTGCTGGGGTACCGCGACGACGCTGAGTTGGGCACCGATCACGGTGACGATGCCCGCCGTCCACAGGCGTCGATAGTGCGGCTCGCGCAGCGGCGTGACGTCGGCGAGCAGGCGTCGCCTGCGCACGGTCGCGGGCTGCGACGATTCCCGTCTCGTTCGAGTCACTAAAGAGTTCTACCAGTCACGGCTGCAGCCGCTGCGCCGACCATCCGGCCTCACCACGCGTCACGATCACCCGGTTGTGCATACGGTTCGCGCGCCCCTGCCAGAACTCCACGGTGCTCGGCCGGAGCAGAAAACCACCCCACCCCGGCAGTCGTGGCACCTCCTCGAGATCGGCGAATCGTTCCGTGACCTCCACCAGGCGGGCGTCCAGCGCGGACCGGGACTCGATCGGCTCCGATTGATCCGACGCCCACGCCCCGAGCTGCGATCCACGCGGCCGCGTCCGCCAGTACGCGTCCGTCACCTCGTCCGGAACCCTCGACACCTCACCACGCACGGTCACCTGGTGGGCGAACGCCGTCCACGCGAACGTCGCCGACGCGTACGGGAACCGTTCCAGCTGACGCCCCTTGTTCGAGCCGTGGTTCGTGTAGAAGACCAACCCCTCCTCCGAAAGCCCCTTGCACAGCACCGTTCGCGAGGCGGGCCTGCCGTCGGCGTCCACGGTCGCGAGGACCATCGCATTGGGTTCCGACGTCCCGGCGGCTCTGGCCTGGTCGATCCACCGCTGCAGCAGCACGAACCAGCCGTCCGCGACGGTCGCGACATCCAGGTTCAGTTCCGGCGCAGGAGAATTCGACTCCTGTGTCGCATATGCCACCCGCATCGCGGACAGGTCGACGGGATCGGCCGAACGCTGGTCGGCGGGCACTTCGGCATCTGACGGCACAGCCGAACACGTTACTCCCGGGTATGCCCTGCTCACCGGCGACGCCGAACGGGATAGAGTTCGAGTGACCGCGGCTGACACGTGCCCGCATCCCGATCACGTGCAACCGACGAATCGGCTAGTGCGGCCCGGACCGGCGGCACTCGGATGAGGAGAGTCCACGAGAATGGCACCGAGCGCGGCAGTACCCGAAGGATTCGTCAGCGGACTCGAGGGCGTTGTCGCCTTCACGAGTGACATCGCCGAACCCGACAAGGACGGCGGCGCGCTGCGCTACCGCGGCGTGGACATCGAGGATCTCGTCGAACAGGGCGTGACCTTCGGCGACGTCTGGGCACTGCTCGTCGACGGCGAGTTCGGTCAGGGCCTGCCGCCCGCCGAGCCCTTCCCCCTCCCCATCCACACCGGTGACGTCCGCGTCGACGTCCAGGCCGGCCTCGCGATGCTCGCCCCGATCTGGGGCTTCGAGCCGCTCCTCGACATCGACGACGAAACCGCCCGCGAGAACCTCGCCCGCGCCGCCGTCATGGCCCTGTCCTACGTCGCGCAGTCCGCCCGCGGCATCTACCAGCCTGCGGTGCCGCAGAAGCAGATCGACGCCGCGAAGACCGTCACCGAGCGGTTCATGATCCGCTGGAAGGGCGACCCGGACCCGGCGCACGTCGCCGCGATCGACGCCTACTGGGTGTCCGCCGCCGAACACGGCATGAACGCCTCCACCTTCACCGCCCGCGTCATCGCCTCCACCGGCGCCGACGTCGCGGCGTCGCTGTCCGGCGCCGTCGGTGCCATGTCCGGCCCGCTGCACGGCGGCGCACCTGCCCGCGTGCTGCCGATGATCGAGGAGACCGAGCGCACCGGCGACGCCCGCGCCCTGGTCAAGGGAATCCTCGACCGCAAGGAGAAGCTGATGGGCTTCGGTCACCGCGTGTACCGCGCGGAGGACCCCCGGGCCCGCGTGCTGCGCAACACCGCCAAGCGCCTGAACGCACCGCGCTACGAGGTCGCGGCCGCACTGGAGCAGGCCGCGCTCGCCGAGCTGCGTGAGCGCCGCCCGGATCGCGCCATCGAGACCAACGTCGAGTTCTGGGCCGCGGTCATCCTCGACTTCGCCGAGGTCCCGGCAGCGATGATGCCCGCGATGTTCACCTGTGGCCGCACCGCAGGCTGGTGTGCGCACATCCTCGAGCAGAAGCGCCTCGGCAAGCTGGTCCGCCCGGCAGCCATCTACACCGGACCCGAGCCCCGGACCCCCGAGTCCGTCGCCGGCTGGGACAAGATCGCCCGCTAACTCTCTCCCGCCTCGTCACCATCAAACGCAGAAGGACACTCGATGAGCACCCCGATCATCCCCGCCGACCTCAAGCCCGTCGACGGCCGTTTCGGTTGCGGACCCTCCAAGGTTCGTCCCGAACAGCTGCAGCACCTGGTGGACGTGGGCGCGTCCGTGTTCGGCACCAGCCACCGCCAGAAGCCGGTCAAGGACGTCGTCGGTCGCGTACGTTCCGGCCTGCGTGACCTGTTCACGCTGCCCGAGGGCTACGAGGTCGTCCTCGGCAACGGCGGCTCGACCGCGTTCTGGGACGCCGCCGCGTTCGGTCTGATCCGCGAGCGTTCGCAGCACTTCACCTACGGCGAGTTCTCGTCGAAGTTCGCATCGGTCGCCAAGGGCAACCCGTTCATCGGTGACCCGATCGTCGTCTCGTCCGATCCGGGCAGCGCGCCGGAAATCGTCGCCGACTCGACCGTCGACCTCATCGGCTGGGCGCACAACGAGACCTCGACCGGTGTCGCGGTGCCCGTCAGCCGCCCTGCCGGGTCGGAGAACGCGCTGATCGCGATCGACGCGACGTCGGGCGCGGGCGGCCTGCCCGTCAACATCACGGACGCCGACGTCTACTACTTCGCGCCGCAGAAGTCGTTCGCGGCCGACGGCGGCCTGTGGATCGCGCTGATGAGCCCCAAGGCGCTCGAGCGGGTCGCGGAGATCAAGGACTCGGGTCGGTGGACGCCGGAGTTCCTGTCGCTACCTATCGCGGTCGACAACTCCACCAAGGACCAGACGTACAACACCCCGGCGCTGGCCACCCTGCTGATGTTCGAGAACCAGATCTCCTGGATGAACGGCAACGGCGGCCTGGAGTGGACCACCGCTCGCACCAAGGACTCCTCGTCGCGGCTGTACGAGTGGGCCGAGGCGTCCGAGTTCGCCACCCCGTTCGTCACGGATCCGGCGCTGCGTTCGCAGGTCGTCGGCACGATCGACTTCGCAGAGAACGTCGACGCCGCCGCGGTCGCGAAGGTCCTGCGCGCCAACGGCATCGTCGACACCGAGCCCTACCGCAAGCTGGGCCGCAACCAGCTGCGCATCGGCATGTTCCCGGCGATCGATCCCGACGACATCAGCCAGCTGACCAAGAGCATCGACTGGGTCGTTTCCCAGCTCGGCTGACCTCCTCGGGCAGCTCTGATTCCCATGCACGGTCTGAACGGCCCTCGGCTCTCGAGCCGGGGGCCGTTCGAGCTCTTCGGGCCAATTTTGAGTGCTACGTTGATTCACACGCAGTTCTCCTGAACACGGAGGGTCACCATGAGCACGAGCATCACCCCCGACGTCGACGTCCTCATCGTCGGTGCAGGACTCTCGGGTATCGGTGCCGCCCGCCACCTTCAGGATGCGTTCCCCCGCAAGACGTTCACGATCCTCGAGGCACGCGACTCCATCGGCGGCACCTGGGATCTGTTCCGCTATCCCGGCGTCCGCTCCGACTCCGACATGCAGACCCTCGGCTACCGCTTCCGGCCGTGGACCGACGAGAAGTCCATCGCTGACGGTCCCGCGATCCTCGAGTACGTGCGGGCCACCGCGGCGGAGTCCGGCATCGATCAACGGATTCGATTCGGGCACAGAATGATCCGTGCCGACTGGTCGTCCACCGACCGCGTGTGGACCGTCACCGCGGAGCACGCCGGCCGCGAGGTGACGCTCACCGCCCGATTCCTGTACTCGTGCACCGGCTACTACCGCTACGACGAGGGGTTCACCCCGAAATTCGAAGGCACCGAACGCTTCCGTGGCCGGATCGTGCACCCGCAGCACTGGCCCGTCGACCTCGACTACGCCGGCAAGAAGGTCGTGGTGATCGGCAGCGGCGCCACCGCCGTCACACTCGTCCCCGCGATGGCAGGCGACGCCGAGCACGTGACGATGCTGCAGCGCTCCCCCACCTACATCGCCTCCCTCCCTGCGAAGGATCCGATCAACAACACCCTCCGCCGGCTCGTCGGCGATCGGATCGCGTACCCCATCTCACGGTGGAAGAACGTCGCGATCTCGATCCTGGTCTACCAGCTCAGCCAGCGGAAGCCACGACTGGTCAAGAAGTTCCTCCGCAAGGCCCAGGAGCGGCAACTCCCCGCGGGCTACGACATCGACACCCACTTGACGCCGCGGTACAACCCGTGGGACCAGCGCCTGTGCCTCGTCCCCGACGGCGACCTGTTCCGCTCGATTCGGCACGGCACCGCATCGATCGTCACCGACCGTATCTCCACGTTCACCGAGACCGGACTCGCCCTGGAGTCGGGAACCCAACTCGACGCCGACGTGATCGTCACCGCGACCGGCCTGAACCTGCTGATCTTCGGCGGCGCCCAACTCCTCGTCGACGGCACACCGGTGTCACTTCCGGAAACCCTGGCGTACAAGGGAATGATGCTCAGCGGCATCCCCAACTTCGTGTTCACCATCGGCTACACCAACGCCTCCTGGACGCTGAAGGCCGACCTCGTTGCCGAGTACTTCTGCCGCCTGCTCGCCCGCATGGACGGCCGCGGCGAGACGGTGTGTGTCCCCGAGAACGACGACCCGACGATCACGACGCGGCCGCTGCTCGACTTCGAGGCCGGCTACGTGCAGCGCTCCATCGACCAGTTCCCCCACTCGGGCTCGCGCGCCCCCTGGCAACTCGGCATGAGTTACGTCCACGACCTGGTGACGCTGCGCCACCGCACCGTCGACGACGGCGTCATGCACTTCAGCTGACCCCCGCCCCACCCGCCACCCCACTGCACACCACCCCGCTCTTGACCGAATGTGGCGTTCGGTCACGTGAAGTGACCGAATGCCACATTCGGTCGGCGGCGGATGGACCAGAACCGCGCCGCGCGACGTGAGTTGTCCACAGGTGGCTCGTTCATCCACAGCCATGGTGAATGTCCTGGTCGCGTCCGACTCCCAGCTTTGGACGCATCGCAACATTGGGCGCATGAGACGCGGAGAGTGGGCAACCGACAACGGGTTTCTGACGGCCCACAGCAGGAGCGGTGTCATCCGCACGGCTCGCTTGCTCGCGCTCGGGGTGTCGCCGGGCACGATCACCAATCGGTGCCGCCCCGGTGGTCGATGGCAGCGTGTGTTGCCCGGGCTGGTGCTGCTGCACAACGGATCTCCGACCACGCTTCAACGCAACACCGCCGCTCTGATGTACGGAGGCAAGGACAGTGTGTTGACGGGGCACGCCGCGCTTGCCGCCCATGGGCACGGGCGATCAGCGTCGATGAGTGATGTCCTGCTGCTGATTCCCTCCGAGCAGTACCGGTTGTCGAATGCCTTCGTCAGGGTCGAACGCACGTGGCGAATGCCCGACCCTGTGCTCCGAGGAAACCTGCGCTGCGCGCCGATCACCCGTGCTGCACTCGACGCGGCCCGTCGTACGCGTGTGACGAACGACTGCCGCGCGCTGCTCGCCGACGCCATCCAGCGTGGTGGCACCACGGTGGACGAACTGGCGATCGAGCTGGCCGAAGGCTCGTGCCGGGGCACCGCGGTGCCCCGATCGGTGCTGCGTGAGCTCGGCGCTGGAGCGCACTCTGTTGCCGAGATCGACGCTCAGAAGCTCTATGCACGGAGCGGACTCCCGCCGATGCAGCACAACCGGGCGGTCGAGACTGCGACATCTGAGCTCATCGCGATACCTGACGGTTGGATCGACGAGGTCGCGATGGCATGGGAGATCGATTCGCTCGAGCACCACTTCACGCCGCACGACCACGAACGCACGCTCGCGAGACGGGCTCGGATGCAAAGTCACGGCATCATCGTGCTGGCACATCTGCCTCGGACCGTCCGGGAGCAGCCCGGTCTCGTCCTGCAGGAACTACGCGATCACTACGCGCTTGCCCGGTCTCGGCCCCGCCCCGATGTACGACTGCGTCGCGACCTACCAGCCGCGTCCTGACAGCCGGCGCCCCGGCGCCCCACCCAGACACCCGCCGCCCGCGCCTGCCACTCCCGCCCGCGACCGAATGTGGCGTTCGGTCACTTGAAGTGACCGAACGCCACATTCGGTCAAGAACCGGGGACAGACGAAGGAGTGGAAGGAGACGAAGGAGAGGACTACTCCGCGACGATCGCGTCGGCCTCGATCTCGATGAGCAGCGCGTCGTCGATCAGCTTGCTGACCTCGAGGATGGTGGTCGCGGGACGGATCTCACCGAACACCTCGCCGTGCGCGAGCCCGGCCTCTTCCCAGCGGCTCATGTCGGTCAGGTACATGCGGGTCCGGATGACGTCCTCGGGCTTCGCGCCGGCCTCGGCAAGCGCGGCGACGATGCGACGCAGCGCCTCCCGGGTCTGCTCGGCCAGGCTGTCGCCGCCGACCGGCCCGTCGGGGCCGGACGCGGTGGTGCCGGACACCGAGACCTGCGCGCCGATACGGACGGCACGCGAGTACCCGATCTTCGCCTCCCAGTCGGAGCCGGACGAGATGTTGTTTCGATTCGCCATGCCGCAGATTGTGTCAGGCCCGCACATGCTCCTCGGCAACGTACCTGCGGAACGGGCCGAGAGCCTCCTCCCCGAGATGCGGGCCGCTGACCTCGACCCCCGTCCCGGCGGACGCGACGACGTCGGCACAGCTCAGCGAGAACCGCGGGCCACCGGTGAGGATCGCTCCGAAATCCGTGGCGGCAGCAGCGAAGACGACGCGCCCGACCCCGGCCCACACCATCGCCGCCGCGCACATCGGGCAGGGCTCACCGGAGGCGTACACGACGGCGCCGACGAGCCGGTCGGCGTTCCCCTCGGCGCAGACGGTGGTGATCGCATCGAGTTCCGCGTGCTCGGTGACGTCACCGGACGTCGCGACCGAGTTCGCGCCCTCGCCGACGACCTCCCCCGCGGCGTCCACGACGACCGCGCCGAAGGGGCGGTTCCCGGCGTCCCCGGTTTCGACAGCGAGCGCAACGGCCCGCCGCAGGTGTCGGGTGTCGACGTCGTTCAGGTTGGTCATGACGATGCCTTCTCCTCGGTTGCGTCCGTCGCCTGCTCGTCCGTGGACCGTCGCAGCAACGAGTTGGTGCCGATGCCGATCGCGATGAAGGCGATGCCGAGCCACGTCGGCCCGCCGTCCATCGTGAGAGTGATGATGCCGATCGGCACGAGCCAGGTCGCCAGCGGCCCGAGGAGTTCCGCGACGCCGGGTACCGGAGTCGTGGGCTCCCCCTCCTCCACCGCGGCCCTGGCCTCCACGACGTCCGGATACCACTGGGTGAACTGGAGTGCGCACAGCATCGCGGCGGTCTGGATCACCCAGCCGGTCCAGATGTTGTCGCTGTCGTGCAGGATCGCGTCGCCGACGAACCCCGCGACCGCCGCGACCAGGAACGCGAGCGCCCACGCACCGGTGATCGCGTAGTTGACGTGCAGGAATCTCGGCGTGTGCCAGTACTGCTCGTCCACCTCCTCGCGCGCGTACTGGATGGTGAACGGAACCCGCGCGAGCATGGATCCGGTCGCGACGAGGAAGAGGGTGATGCTGGCGATCTCGCCGATCCACGTCTCCATCCATTCCTGGCCGGCCTCGTCGAGTACGAAGTGCACGATCATCAGCGTCCCGAAGAATGCGACGTCGAGGACGCCGAGGAGCTTCACCGACCGTCCGCGCACCCGGTCGACGACGAGGAACAGCACCGAGAGCGCGAGGGCGGCACCGGCTGCTTCCTCCAGCCGCCCCGGCCCCTCGAACACGGCGAGGACGATCCACGGCGCCAGTCCCGTGAGCGGGCCGTCGAGTAGGGCCGCGAAGGCGTCGAAGGCACGCCGCGCGGGTGATCGGGCGCGCCCGGCGTCCTCGGTCACGTCGTCCCGGGAACCGCTGTCGACCATCGCTCAGCCCTCGCCACGAACCGTCCCGAAGGGTGCCGACTCCGCCACCGGCGGAGGTCGGCTCGTCGCGTCGATCCTATCGCCGCGCGGCGTTCGGTACGGGGCTTCTCCGGGGTCCAACCCTCAAGGAGAACTAGAGACTATAACCCGGGCCCGGGCCGACAGCCTCGCCGGGTGTGGCGTGTCGTCCCCCAGCCGTCGCCGAAGGTCGATTACAGTCGGCGCGGGCAATATCGCGAGGCGAACGCGACGAGGAGGTCAGTGTGCGAGAACTCTCGGTGATCGGACTCGAGCCCGGCGGATCGCATGTGGTGTGCGCCGACTCGGAGACAGGTGAACGGTTCCGGATCCCTGCCGACGACAAGCTGCGGGCCGCGTCTCGCGGCGACATCGCCCGTTTCGGGCAGATCGAGATCGAGAACGAGAGCCAGTTGCGCCCACGGGAAATCCAGGCCCGAATCCGCGCAGGCGCGACAGTCGAGCAGGTCGCGGAGGAGGCGGGCGTCTCTCTCAAGCGGGTGGAGAGATTCGCGCACCCGGTATTGCTCGAACGCGGTCGCGCGGCGTCGCTGGCCCAGGGCGGACATCCGGTCCGAGAGAACGGCCCGACGGTCGAGACGCTCGCGGAGATCGTGGCGATGGCGTTCCGTGCCCGTGGACACGAACTCGACGATGCCGACTGGGATGCCTGGCGCGACGAGGACGGCCACTGGGTCGCGCAACTCCAGTGGCAGGCCGGTCGCACCCGCAACGCTGCGCACTGGCGGTACCAGCCGGATTCGCACGGCGGCACGATCGCGGCCCTCGACGCCGCGGCGAAGGATCTCCTGGACCCGGACTTCGGACGTCCCCTGCGGGGGCTCGCACCGGTCGCACCGCTGGCCCTCGATGCCCCCGCGGACGTCGACACCGCGGACGACCCGATCGACGACGACTCGGACTCCGTCGACAGTCAGCACACGGTGGCCGACGAACCGGCGGAGATCGTCGACGTCGAACCGGAACCGAGCGACCCGCGCGCCGAGGGAACCGACTCGCCTGCCGACGACGACCTCGACGAGCATCTTCCTCGGCAGGCCCCTCAGCATCAGGGCGCCAAGGACAAGCGGGGAAAGCCACATCTGCCGTCGTGGGACGACGTGCTCCTGGGAGTCCGCAGCAGCAGTCGCGGCTGACCACTCAGGCGTCGAGATCGGAACTCACTGTAACCTTTAGTTACATCTACTGAAGGACTGACAGGGGACGCACGTGCGCCTGCTCGACCCGGCCCGACTGGTTACCGACCTACCGACGCGAGACGACCTGGACACCGCCGCCCGGAACGCCTGGGCACTGACCTTCGGCGGCGGCGTCTCCCCCGCCCACCGGACCCCCTCGGTACTGCTCCGCTCCGGGCCACACCGTGACCTCTACCGGTTCGGCCCGGAACCCGAGACGGAGATGCGGCCGATCCTGATGGTCCCGCCCCTCGCCGTGCCCGCCTCCTGTTACGACCTGCGGCCAGGTCAGAGCCTCGCCGCCGAACTGGTCGAGCGCGGCCACGCGCCGTACCAACTCGACTACGGGACGATGACCGCCGACGATCGTCATCTCGGCTTCGAAGCGTGGTTCGACGGCATCGTGCCGGACGCGGTGCGGTACATCAGTGACCGCCATGCGGGTGCGGCGGTCGACCTGGTGGGGTGGAGCCTCGGCGGAACAATTTCGCTGCTCACCGCGGCAGCGCACGCCGACCTTCCCATTCGGTCGGTCACGGCGATCGGCACTCCGATCGACTACACCCGCATCCCGGTGATCAGCCCGCTGCGCGTGATCGGCAGGTACACGACCGAGCGCCCGCTGACGGCCCTCACGCGGGTACTCGGCGGTCTTCCCGCCCCCGTCGTCCAGGCCGCCTATCGGGTGACGGCGCCGCACCGTGAACTGCTGAAGCCGTGGTTCGTCGCCCGCAACCTCACCAACACCGAGTCGCTCGCACGCATGGAGGCCATCGACCGGTTCATGGCCGAGATGCCCGGGTACCCGGCGCGGATCTTCCACCAGATGTGCAGCCGCCTCATCCTCGGAAACGACTTGGCCACAGGCCAATTCCACATCAGAGACCGCACTGTCGACCTCGCGAACATCAGCGTTCCCGTTCTCGGCATCGGCGGCACCACCGACGTGATCGCCCCCGCGGCCGCGGTCGAACCGATCACGGGACTGCTCACCGGGTCGCCGTACGTGCGGTTCGAGTCCGTTCCGGGCAGCCACCTCGGACTGGTGGCCGGACCGGAGGCCCGCGAAACCACGTGGGCGATCCTCGACGAGTTCCTCGGCAGGACGACGGCCGAGTCGGTGGATCTGCCCGAGACCACGGTGCCCGACGGCGCGCGGTGTCCGGACGACGAATCTGCGGTCGCCGTCGTACGCTCGTAGGACTTCGACGGAAGCGGGGTGCACGGAGTGGAGCCGACAGCATCGAGCATCTGATACGTCGACGCCCTCGATCCCGTTTCCGTCCTCCGCGACCACGCGACTCCGGACCCCGACGCCGCGCAGGCACTGGTCCGGCAGTTGTATCCCGAAATGACCGCGGTACCACTGCGTTCCGACTCGCTCGCCACGTCCGCGGCTCCGTCTGCCCGCGAGGTCTTCGTCGGCACCTATCCGGGTGTCACCGTGGTCTGCTCCCCCCATCTCGCGCAGAACCGGCCGTCGACACTCGACGGATCATGGACGCGGCCACTGGCTTCCGAGCGCACCTACCTCGTCTGCGCCGAGGACGCGGCGCCGTGGGGATCGTTCGCGTACTGGGAGCGCGGGGAGTTGCGGCGGTCCTTCAGCCCGACAGCGTCGTTCATCCACGAGAACATCGGACTGCCGCTGGTGTGGGAGCGACCGTACTGGGCGGGCGAGCACCCGCCGCGACGCTCCTTCGACAGGTTCCCGGACCCGCTGTCGCTGCCGTTTCACCCTGGGGAGTTCGCCGACGCCGCGAACCTGCAGTGGCTCGGGTTCGGTTACGCGGCCGCCGGTGGCGAACTGTCGCCGCCCGATCTGACGGTGTGCGGCTTCACCCTCTACGCGGCAGGTGACGAGCTTCCGGCACCGCCGCCTGCCGCGATCGAGGTTCGGCGACGCAGGCGGTGGTGGCGCCGCAGGGCCGGCTGACCCACCGGATCACCGCTCAGCGCACTCCGGCGAGCAGCGCAATCCACCCGACGATGGTCCCCGCCACCGCCCCGTACACCACCCAGCGCCACACCGGAACCGCACGCCACTGCCACAGCGATGGCGCGACACCGACCGCGACGATCACGTTCACGACGGCCGCGAGCACCGGGTGGACGGCGATCATCGCGGCACCACAGGCGATCACCAGGGCCGTGAAGAACACCGCGGAGAAGCCGGTCACGACCACGGAGGGACCATTCATCCGAGGCGGACGCGCTCGTAGAACGCCATCGCCGCGGCGGTCGCGACGTTGAGCGAATCGGTCCCGGGTGCCATCGGGATGCGGGCACGGACATCGGTCTTGCGCATCGTGTACTCGGACAGGCCGGGACCTTCGGCACCGAGCAGCAGTGCCACCCGTTCACCGGTCATCGCTTCGGCGAGCGTCTTCTCCTCCGGGTTCGGAGTCAGGGAGATGAGTTGGAAACCCTTGTCCCGCAGCCGCTGCAGACCGTGCGGCCATTCCGGAACGCGGGCGAACGGCACCCTCAGCACATGCCCCATCGACACCCGAACCGCCCGACGGTACAGCGGGTCCGCGCAGCGGTCCCCGAACAGCACCGCGTCGACGCCGAGGCCCGCCGCGTTGCGGAACATCGAGCCGATGTTCTCGTGGTCGTTGACGCCTTCGAGCACCGCGACGGTGCGCGCCCCGGCGAGCACGTCGTCGAGGTCCAGCGCCGGCGGACGGTGCGCCGCGGCGAGGACGCCGCGATTGAGGTGGAACCCCACCACTTCGGCCATCACGTCTGCGGACGTCCGGTAGAACGGGACGTCGACGTCGCGCAGGTCGTCTGCGAGTTCGCCGAGCCGACGGTCCACCCCGAGGAGACTGATGGGCGGGAAACGCGACGCCAGCAGTCGCTGTGCCACGAGTACGCCCTCGGCGATCACAAGACCCTTACCGTCCGGCAGGTCGGGTCGACGATCCGAGGAATTCAGATCGCGAAAGTCGTCCAGCCGCGGATCCGCGGGATTGTCGATGTCGATAACGTCAGCCACGCGACCATCTTGCCGCACCGAGCCGACTTGATTTCCACCCCTGCGAGTAGGCCGAACGCCGCACTCGCCATCCCCCGGTATCCCCCAGTGACACCCCGGTTCCCCGACTACTCCGAGTTCGTGACCATCCCGCTGATGATGTCGACCGAGCGGCGAAGCACGTTCAACTGCTCCTCGTCGAGACCCGCCAACTGGTTGGTCATCCACTTCTCACGAGCGCTGGTCTCGTCGGCGAGCAGTGCCCGACCGGAGTCGGTGAGCGAAACGATGATCTGCCTGCCGTCGGTGGGGTGCGGGGTGCGCGCCACCAACTCCAACTCGGCGAGGGAGGCGATCACCCTGGTCATCGACGGCGGCTGCACTCGCTCCTTCGCCGCGAGTCCGCCGGGCGTCATCGGCCCGTGCTCGTCGAGGCTGGCGATCGCGGACAGCTGCGTCAACGACACCGGAGAATCGGCTCGTCGCCCGCGAAGGTGTCGAGACAGGCGCACGACAGCCAGGGACAGATCACTGGCGAGTGAGCGGGTATCCAAGGTCACTCACGGAGGATACGGCACTGGTAGACAACTGGTTCAGGTTATCGCGCTGTTCAGGTGAGCGCGTCAGTTATCGGGCCGACAGCGAAGTACGCGACGAACAGTCCGGCGACGATCCACAGCAGCGGATGGATCTGCTTCGCCTTGCCGCTCGCGGCGCCGATCACGACCCAGGCGATGAAGCCGACGCCGATGCCGTTCGCGATCGAGTAGGTGAACGGCATGACGACCATCGTCAGGAACGCGGGCAGGGCGACGTCGAACTTCGTGAAGTCGATGTCGCGGACCTGACCGATCATCAGCGCGCCGACCACCACGAGCGCGGGCGCGGCCGCTTCGATCGGGACGATCCCGTACAGCGGCGTGAGGAACATCGCGGCCAGGAACAGCACGCCGGTGACGACGTTCGCGAGTCCCGTCCGCGCGCCCTCGGCGATGCCCGACGCCGACTCGACGAAGACCGTGTTCGACGACGCCGAGGCCGCACCGCCGACGATCGCGCCGGTGCCCTCGACGACCAGCGCCTTGCCGACATTCGGCAGGGTGCCGTGCTTGTCGGTGAGCTCGGCTTCCTTGCCGAGCCCGGTCATCGTGCCCATCGCGTCGAAGAAGTTGGCCAGGACCAGGGTGAACACGAGCAGGCTCGCGGACAGCACACCGATTCGGGTGAACGCGCCGAACAGGTTGACGTCGCCGACCAGTGAGAGGTTCGGCGTCTGCAGCAACACGTCGGGCATGCCGGGGACGGTGAGGTTCCAGCCCTTCGGGTCGACTCCCGCGGACGGGCCGATGTCGAAGACCGCCTCGAGGATCGCGGCGAGGACGGTGGTCACCACGATGCCGATGAGCAGGCCGCCGCGGACGCGGCGGGCGACGAGGATGCCCATCAGCAGCACACCGAACACGAACACCACGGTCGGCCACGACGCGATCGAGCCGTTGATGCCGAGACCGACCGGGACGGTGGTCCCCGCCTCGTCCGGGATGCGCCGCACGAAACCTGCGTCGACGAAACCGATGAACGCGATGAACATGCCGATGCCCGCCGCGATCGCCGATTTCAGCGCGTCGGGAATCGCGTTGAAGACCGCGGTCCGGAATCCGGTGATCGCGAGGACGACGATGATGATGCCGTCGATCACCACCAGGCCCATCGCCTCCGGCCAGGTGACCTGGGGCGCGATGGTGACGGCGAGGAGGGTGTTGATGCCGAGGCCGGCGGCGATGCCGAAGGGATAGTTCGCGACGATGCCGAACGCGATACTCATCAGTCCCGCGACGAGCGCGGTGACGGCCGCCACCTGTGTGACGGGCAGGATGTTACCCAGGACATCGGTTTTGGCCGCCGCGTCGTCCGCCGAGAAGCTACCGAGGATCAGCGGGTTCAGGACAACGATGTAGGACATCGCGACGAACGTGACCAGGCCGCCGCGAACCTCGCGGTTCATGGTCGATCCACGCTCGGTGATCTTGAAATAGTTGTCCAGTATCCGAGACGTTCCCGCCATCTTCCCGTCCTCAAGGCCCAAAGTGTGCAAGCACAGCGCTCGCCAAAGGAGCGTAAGGCACGTAGCACGCAGCGGCCGAACAGGTGTGCCGGTAGCGTCGTGTCGGTGAGTGACACACGTAACGATCCCCTGCTGCCCGAGCGACTGACCGACCCCCGGCCGGTGCTCGTGGTCGGCACCGTCGCGTGGCTCGTCGCGACGGTCGTGGTGCTCGTCTCGGGCGACCGCTGGGAATCCGCGCTCCCGGTCTGCTGGGCAGGCCTGGCGTTCGGCGCGATCGGGACACTGCTCTACCTGGTCCAGCGTCGCGCTGCGCGCCGCGGTAGCCGCACCGCGCAGCGCGGACTGAACTGAGTCGTTGCCCGCCTAGCCGGTCGGGACCGGAATGCGCTCGGTGACCGGACCGGGTTCCTGCCCCATGTCGCTGTCGTCGTCGCGATGACGGCTGCGCCACCAGATGGTCAGCGCGACCGACCCGGCGACCAGCGCCACCAGGACAGCGATCGCCAGCCAGAAGCGGGGACCCCAGTAGCCGACGAGTGACATGCGAATCGCGTTGCGGGCGTAGGTCAGCGGCATCAGATTGTGGAGCAAGCGCAGCGGCGCGGGCATCTGCTCGATCGGGAACACCGCCCCGAACGCGAAGACCTGGATCATCAGGGCACCGAGCCCGACGAAGGTGCCGTTCACCGCACCGAACACGACCGTGAACAGTCGGGCCGTCGCGATCGCCGCCGCCCCGACGAGCAGCAGCACAGCGAACAGTGCCAGCGCACTGGGCGGCTCCGCGTCGGCGACCGTCATCGACAGCACGGCCATCAGCGCGGCCGCGGCGACGGTGACCGCGGCGGGAACCCGGTATCGGCGCAACCCCTCCCGGACGATCGACTCGTGCACGCGGTCGTGCGGACGACGCGGCGGCCGGACGACGAACCAGGTGAGGATGCCGATCAGGAACAGCAGCACCGACATCAAGGCCGGGATCACACCGGGCCCGAAACCGACCGCGGGCGCGACGTTGTTGGCGCTGACCGTGACCGGCGACGAGATGACACCGGCGGTGGCGGCCCGCTCGGTGTCCGTGAACTGCGGCACCTGCTTCGCGCCGTCCGCGAGCCCGGTCGCGAGTTCCGCGCTGCCTGCGTCGAGCTGCCCGACCCCGTCCTGGAGCTGGCCGAGGCCGTCCCGCAGCTGGCCTGCACCCTCGTCGAGCTGACCGAGACCGGTCGAGAGTTCGCGGGCACCCGCGTCGAGCTGGTTGGCGCCGTCGCTGAGCTGTCCGAGGCCGGTGTTCAGTTCTGCTGCACCCGCCGCGGCGGATTCGAGACCGCCGCGGTAGTCGGCGTTCGGGTCGGAGAGTTCGTACGCGATCTGCCGGGCTCCGTCGCGCAGCTGTTGGAGCTGGGCGAGGGTCTCGTCGCCGGACAGACCCGCCGCGACGGCCGCGTCCACCAACGGTCCGACGACGGTGTCGATGACCTCGCTGATCTGGGTGGCGCCTGCGCCGAGCTCGTCGGTTCCTGCGACGAGCTGCCCCAGCCCGGCGCTCAGTTCACCCGATCCTGCGGCGGCCTCCCCGGCTCCCGCCGCGAGCTGGCCGGTGCCGTCGACCAGTTCGATGCTGCCCGCGTACGCCTCGTCGAGCCCCGCGGCGAGTTCGGCGCTGCCCGCGGCGAGTTCGGTGGTTCCGGCGAGCGCCTCCCCGGTGCCGTCGTTGAGCTGCTGGGCACCGGTCGCCGCCTCGGACAGACCCTTGCCGACGTCGACGAGTCCGAGCAGGACCTGATCGACGGACTGTTCGCCGATCGTCTCCGACACCGCGGAGCGCACCTGCGCCATCACCGATTCGCCGACGGGGGTGGCGACCAGGCTGTTGTGGTCGTTGTAGACGACCTCGAGCCGCGCCTTCTCCCCTGCTCCACTGGCCGCGCTCGCGATGTCGCGGCTGAAGTCCTCCGGGATCACCACCGAGAAGTAGTACCGGCCGTCGTCCACACCGTCCCTGGCCTCGTCGAGGCTCACCTCGTGCCAGTTCACGTCGCCGCCCTCGACGAGCGCGGCGGTGACGTCGGCGCCCGCCGTCAACCGGCTGCCGTCGAGGTCGGCACCCGCGTCCGCGTTGACGATGGCGACCGGCAGGCGCGAGACGGTGTCGCCCGGATTCCACAGTGCCCACATGTAGAAACCGAGGAGCGCGAGCGGCGCTATGACCAGCGCGGCAAGTGCGGTGCGGGTCAGGTGGGTTCGTCGCGACATCGGCTCTCTCCCTGCGGCGATTACTGGACAGACGTCCAAGTTGGTCAGGGTAGAGAACCGGCGGCTACGGCGTAGCTTTTTCGTCGGATTCGCCCGACGCGTCGCGGGAGCGACCGTACCGGGCAGTTCCCACGATCCACACTGCCGCCCACACGATCCCCAGCGCCCAGCCGGCCAACACGTCGGTGAACCAGTGTGCCGCCAGGTACACGCGCGAGAGTCCGATGGCGATCGTCCACAGGGCCAGACCCGCGACCACGATCGGCCGGAGCCGACCCGAACCGCGGGCCAGAACTGCGCCGACCACGCACACCAGGATCGCCGACATCATCGCGTGGCCGGACGGGAACGAGTGGGTGATCTCCTCGACAAGGCGCACCGGCACCGGCGGACGCTCGCGCCCGAACACCAGTTTCAAGCCGCTCATCAGCAGGAATCCGCTGGCCATCGCGCCGCCGACCATGACAGCATCGAGCGCCCGACCTCGTCGCATCAACGTGAGCACCACCGCGACGGTGATCGCGGTCGCGACGATCGTGTCCCCGAAGTGGGTGACGACGGTGACCACATCGGTGATCCACGGGGTGCGCAGCGACACCATCTCGTCGAGCACGGCCTGGTCCAACGAGTTACCCGGCACCGGCCACCCCCGCATCGATCCGACGCACATCGACATGTGTGCGCCCCGAATCGTCGACCCACCACGGCACCGCGACGTCGCCGTCGCGTGCGCCCGAGAGCCGGACCGTGAGGTCGTCGTGCAGCACCACCGCACCCGCGGGCAGTGGCCGACCCGACGTCACGGACGCCAGCACGGCGTCCGGCTCGCGTCCCCAGTCACCGACGCGACCGACACCGAGCACCTCACCGTGCACGGCTTCCGCCGCGAGCGGCACGTCGAGCAGGTCCGCCAACGCGCCAGCCGACGTGAGGTCCCCGACGACCAACCGGTCCGCGGGAATCACCGACGCCAGCCACGGACGGTCCAGCACCATCGCGTCGGCGGCGTCGACGACGACACCCGAGATCGTCCGGACCCGCGCAGGCGGCGACAGTGCCTCGAGATCGAGCACCCCCGAGGCGGTGGCCTCCGCCAGCAACCGGTGTGTCCGCGCGATCACCGCGGGCGCGGGCGCGCGGTTCGCATCTGCCAGACCGTCGAGCAGCGCCTCCGCGGTGGCGGTGCTTTCGATCCGGTCCGCCGCCAGCGCACCCGACACGGCGTCGGCGTCGGGGTGGTCGAGCGGATCGAGCAGGCCCTCGAACGTCGGATCGTCCGGCGAACGCAGCGACGACAGGGGGACAGCGTCGACACGGGCGTGCCTGCGCAACCACCACGCGGTGTATCCGGCCCGGTCCGCGAGCAGTGCGGCCGTCTCCGGGTCCGACGCCAGCAGGGTCAGAGCCGTCGGCCACCGATCGGGGTCGACGAGGTCGAGGTCCCGGACCGCAACGAGCACCTCCGGATCGTCGGACAGTGTTGCCCACCAGTCCGATTCGTCGTCGAGGTCGTGGTCCGGTCCGGTCGGCAACTCCGCCCGCAGCACCGCGAAGCCCCACCCGACGCCGAGCGCCCGCAGCGCCTCGGCGCCGTGCACGTCCACGATCCGGTCCGCAACGGTCCCGAACGGAGACTCCGACACCAGCACGTCTGCGAGCGGGGCGTCGGGCAGTAGCAGTTCGTCCGCCGCCTGCAACTCACCGAACCGGTCGGGCAGCGGAAGTCCACCGAGCCAACCCGGGAGCGGCCCGGTCGACACCCCAGCGACCAGCGGGAGAACTGCATCGGCAAGGGCGTCGGCGTCACCGTCGCCGTCCCACAGCGCGTCGATGCGATCGCGCAGCGCCGGATCGGACAGCACGTCGAGCGCGTGCACCGCCGTGGCCCCGAGTCGCGCGAGCAGTGGATGCGCGGCGGACGGGTGCACGAGACGCACCCAGTCGACGCCCGCGCCGCCGAGTCCCTCACCGAGCACGACGGTCCGCGGTCCGGTGACGGTTCGCCCGTCCGCAAGTGGCACCGGAATCGCCGCCAACTCCTCGACCGCGAGAGCGTCGACGACGAGCGGGGTCAACGCCTCGTACAACCGCCCCCACCACGAGGGCGCGCGGTCCTGCCCGGCGAGCAGTTCGGCGAGGCGCGCCAACCCGATCCGGTGCACACCGACCGCGGCGAGGGCGCGCGCGTCGGACTGCCCGGACAGGTCGGGGGCGACCAGGCCGGGGACGGCGTCGGTCAGTAGTTCCGCCAACTCGGTGGTCAGGCCCGGCAGCACCGCCGCATCGCGGGGCCGCAGGCACTCCCCGTCGACGCCGGGCAGCCAGGCATGGTCGACCAGTTCGCGCAGCACCGATTCGCGCAACTGCTCGTCCACGGCGCCGGACGCGAAGCCCGGCAGCGGGACGAGTGCCGTTCGTTCCGATTCCGGCAGCGCCGCAACGAATTCGGCGTACCCGTCCGCCAGGTGAGCTATCGCGGCACCCGGCATGATGCGCCTGCGGTCCGGCTGCAGATCGGCCGACGCGACGACCAATGCGGGCAGGGAGAGTTCCTCGTCGGTTCGGGTCGGCGCACGCAACACGTCACCGTCGACGGGACGAACCGACCCGTCCGAGACGGGCACCAGCCACCGCGCCGACGGCGCCGTGAACTGCCACCAAACCCGGTCGCCGACGGCGACCTCCGTCAGACCACGACCGAGATCGGTCCCGGTTCGGGCGAACTCGGCGTCACCGATGCGAATCGAGTGCAGCGCAGGAAGTTCCAGCAGAAGATCCACTGCTTCCTCACGCATCGCAGCGACTACGGCGGGGAGATCGACGCCGTCGCGCGGCGCGATCACCACCTCGGTGTCGAATCCCGGAGCGGGCACCGCATCCGTCGGCCACACCAGCCGCAGTACCGGAATCCCAGACTCCGGTGCGGCGAGCCCCGCCCGATCGAGCTCGGCGCGGGTCCTGGACGCGGAGAACGCGACCGACCCGGACACCGAACGCACCTCGACCTCGTCGCCGATCGCGAGGACGGCGGTGAACCCGACGCCGAACCGTCCGACGCCCTCGGTCTTGCCGGACACCCGCAACGCCGACATGGCCTGCACACCCGACTCGTCCAGCGGCGCCCCGACGTTCGCCACATGAAGGCCGTCGACGTCGAGCCGGACGTCGAGACGCCCCAGCACCCCGGCCCGGGCCGCCGCGTCGGCGGCGTTCTGCGCCAACTCGGTGAGCACCCGGTCGCGGTAGCCGCCGCGCACCAGATCGGACTCGGTCGCGGCGTCCTCACGCAGCCTCGTCGGCGACGAGGTCCACGCGAGCAGCGTCGCCGCGCGCAGTGCGTCTGCGCCGAAGGGGTCGATCACTCGGCGGGCGCCGAATCCGTCCCGGTCTCGGCCACCTCGGCGACGGTCTCGGCGGCTTCGGCGACAGGCTCGGCCACCTCGGCGACGAGCTCGGCGGCTTCAGAGACCGGCTCGGTCACCTCGACGACGGTCTCGGCGGCTTCAGCGACAGGCTCGGCCACCTCGGCGACGGTCTCCGCCACATCCGCGACTGCCTCGGAGGTTTTCGTCGGGGCAGGCAACTCCACGACCTCGAGGGCGCCGTCGTCGAACGCGTCGTATTTCGGGGTACCCGCCCCGGTCGGCAGTTCCGTGTCGGAGTGCGCGCCGCAGCCGAACTCGGCGTGCACGACCTGTCCGTCGACGGACAACTCGTTGCCGCACACCCCGAACCCGGCGCGCAGCGAACCGGCCAACGGAAGGTAGAAGCCACAGAGCGCACACGTCGAGGGCGCGGCCTTCGCCATTTCCGAGTCGGGTCCGTGGTCCCCGTCGTACCAGCGCTGTGCCGCATCCAGGCGGCCCTCCAGGCTCATCACCTGCTTGCGCCCCAGCCCGACCTCGAACGCCACGTCGTCCACGACCGGGTCGCCGGTCGCGACGTAGCCGGGCACCAGCCGCGGATCATCGGCGCGCGGCGCGAGCAGGTCGCCGGGCGACAGGTCACCCGGACGCACCCGCTGATCCCACGGCAGCCACTCCGGCGCCACGAGCGCCTCCGGGCCGGGCAGCAGTGCCGACTCGTTCACCGTCACCCGGTCGGAGTCGGGCAGCGCGGACAGCACCACCTCCCACACCCACCCGTGGTAGCCGGGGATCGTCGCCGCGAAGCGGTGGGTCACCGTCGTGTCGTCGTCGGCGGTGACACCGAGATGCTCTCCGACCCGATCCTCACCGAGGTCGGTCAATGCCCGTCGGGCGGCCTCGACGGCATCGGCCAGCAGGGGACGCACGGGGCGGAGTTCGGAGACAGACTGCACATGCACGATTCCATTTTGCCGCATCACACCGCCTCCGCACCCGATCGGGCTGTCATGCTGACTGAGTGACCCACTCCCCACTGGTCGGCGGCGCGACACGAACAGCCACCGCACTACTGGTCGCCGTCGTACTCGGCGGATGTGCGGCAGGCTCCACCGACGTCGAACCGACGGCCTTCGGCAGCTCCACGACCTCCGTAGAACGGCTGCACGTCGAGGTGCAGGGCACCCGCCCGCACGACCCCAGCGCCTTCACCCAGGGCTTCGAGATCTCCGACGGCGAACTCGTCGAGGGCACCGGACTGGCCGGGTGGTCGTACATCAGCGCACGCAACCTCGACACCGGCGCCGAGCGGGTCCGCGTTCCCCTGCCCGACGACATGTTCGGCGAGGGGCTGACCGTCAGCGGCGACACCGTCTGGCAGTTGACGTGGAAGGAAGGCGTGGCGTTCGCTCGCGACCGCACCACCCTCGCGGAGCGGTCACGAGTCACCTACGACGGCGAGGGCTGGGGGCTGTGCGCACAACCCGATCGACTGGTGATGAGCAACGGCTCCGACACGCTGACGTTTCGTGACCCCGTGACCTTCGACGAGGTCGGGTCGGTGCGCGTGACCCTCGACGGCCGAGCGCTCGACCAACTCAACGAACTCGAATGCACCGACGACGGCTCCGTCTACGCGAACGTGTGGCAGACCTCGAAGATCGTCCGCATCGATCCCACCACCGGGAAGGTGACGGCGCTGATCGACGCGTCGGGGCTGCTGACACCCGAACAGACCGCGAACGCCGACGTCCTCAACGGCATCGCGGCGATCCCCGGGACCGACCGTTTCCTGATCACCGGCAAGTTCTATCCGCTCACATTCGACGTTCGATTCGTCCCGTGACCGACGCACACCGGGGCGCGCCGCGATTGCGACGGCAATCGTCGGCAGGCCTTCTGGTTGTCGCGCCGCCGACTAGGACAGAATTGGAGTCGTGACCGGACCGAGCCACCCCTCCGAACCCGACCGCCGTCGGGATCCCGCCGACGGCGGGCGAGGCGCAGTGCACCCCGGTTACTCGAACTACCCGCCGCCGCGGCGCGTGACGGGCCGCCGCGAACCCCTGCCGCCGCTGCACCCGACGTCGGGGCGGGCCCGCCCGTCGGAGGACGTCCCCGACTCGAGCGCCGACCAGCCAACCGAACAGGTGCGGTCCGCGCGCACGGGTGCCCCGAAGCCGCCTCCGATTCCCCGGAAACTGACGGTGACCCGGGTTGCTGCGATGCGCAGTCGCGAACTGACGAACCGCGGAATCGCCACGTTCCGGCGTGCCGCGACCGCGGACGGCGCCGACAAGTCCGGGCTCACCCACCTGACGTATGCGGTGATGGCGAACTTCGCGACCGACGCCGCGATCGCCGTAGCGCTGGCCAACACGTTGTTCTTCTCCGCGGCGACCGGAGAGGACAAGACGAAGGTCGCGCTGTACCTGCTCATCACGATCGCACCGTTCGCGGTCATCGCGCCGCTCATCGGCCCGGCCCTCGACCGGTTGCAGCGGGGCAGGCGGATCGCGTTGGCGTCGTCGTTCGCACTGCGGACGGTGCTCGCCGTGCTGCTCGTGTTCCACTTCGACAGTTGGGCGCTGTACCCGTGTGCGCTCGGGATGATGGTGCTGAGCAAATCGTTCTCGGTACTCAAGAGCGCCGTGACACCCCGCGTCCTGCCGCCCGACATCGACCTGGTGCGAACGAACTCGCGGCTGACCGTGTTCGGCTTGATCGGCGGCACGATCGTCGCGGGCGCCGCCGCGGGCATCATCGCGTTCGCGTTCCGCTCCACCGGTGTCCTGTGGTTCACCGCGGCCCTGACCATCGCAGGCGCGTACCTGAGCATGCGAATCCCGGCCTGGGTCGAGGTCACCGAAGGTGAAGTGCCCGCGACGCTCGCCTATCACGGCGACGACGCCGTCACCGAGGTGATCACCCGCGAACAGCGAGAGACGATCGCACCCGACAAGCGCCGCCAACCCCTGGGCCGCGCGACCATCACCGGACTGTGGGGCAACGGCACGATTCGCGTCCTCACCGGCTTCCTCACGCTGTACATCGCGTTCGTCGCGAAGTCGCGAACCGAACACGAACCGTGGATGCAGGCGGCGATGCTCGGTCTCGTCGGTGTGGCCGCCGGCCTCGGCAATTTCGCGGGCAACGCCACCGGCGCCCGGCTCAAACTCGGCAAGCCCGCACTTGTCGTGCTTCGCTGCACAGCCGCCGTGACCGCGGTCGCGATCCTGGTCGCCGTCACCGACAGCCTCCTCACGGCAGCGCTCGCGGCGCTGGTCGCGTCCGCGGGCAGCGCCCTTGCGAAGGTGTCCCTCGACGCGTCGCTCCAGCAGGATCTGCCCGAGGAATCCATCGCGTCCGGCTTCGGACGGTCCGAGACCGTGCTTCAGTTGAGTTGGGTCGTGGGCGGCACCCTCGGCATCCTCCTGCCAACCCAGTACTGGATCGGCTTCACCGTCATCTCGGTGGTCCTACTCCTCGGGTTGGCGCAGACGTACCTCACCTACCGTGGCCGTTCGTTGCTCCCGGGCCTCGGTGGCAAACGGCCCGAACACGCGAACCAGGAAGCACCCGTCGGCACCGACTCCCGGGCCGACTGAAACCGAACCCGTCGCACCCGGCGGGGGAACGACAGAACGAGAAACGGACACGATGAGCATGCAAGCCCGGACGAAGAAGATCCTCGCGGTGGTCGGGGTGATCGCACTGGTGGCCGCGGGCGGTCTCGCGACCGTCGTCACGTTGCTCGTGCGCGACGCGCCGGAGACGCTGCCGGTCGTCACCGCGTACTCGAACGGCAAGACCGTCGACGTCCAGGCCGGTGTGTGCGACTCCACCATGCGCTGTGCGGACCTCGAGGTCGCGTACCTGCCGGTTCAGGCGGGTACGCCGCTGCAGATGTCGCTGCCCAAGGACATCGCCGAGGGTGACTGGCGGCTCAACGTCCAGTTCGGCGATCCCCGCACCGGTGAGGTCTTCGAGGGTTTCCGCGACTACACGCCGGGCGAGGTGTACTCGGTGACGGTGCCGACGCGGGAGAACGAGCAACTGCTCGGCGTGATCATCCAGCAGCCCTCGTCGAGGGACTTCGCCCCGGTGTGGGCCGTGCAGACACTGCCCGGGCTCACCCCGGCCGCAGAACAGCCCGCGCAGTAACCACCGCAGACAACAGTGAAGCCCCCGGTCACACGACCGGGGGCTTCACTTGTCTGTTCGCCCCGAGGCTGAGATTCCCCTCACCCGTACGCGGCGGGCATCGAGTCAGGCGTCGAGTTCGCGGGCGACGGCCCGGACGACCTCGGAGATCCGCTGCGCCGTCTTGCGGTCCGGGTATCGGCCCTTGCGCAGGTCGGGCTGCACCTTCGCCTCGAGCAGCGTGATCATGTCCTCGACCATGCCGTGCAGTTCGTCGGGCGTGTGCTTGCGGGCGACGTCGTCGCGCCTGCTGCTCGCCTGCCGCAACGTGGGTGCCGGATCGAGCACCTTCAGGCTCAGCGCCTGCGGGCCGCGCTTCCCGGCTGCCATCCCGAACTCGACCCGCTGTCCGGCCTTGAGGCTCTCGGTTCCAGCGGGCAGGGCCGACGAGCGGACGTACACGTCCTCACCCTCGTCCTGGGAGAGGAAGCCGAAGCCCTTTTCAGCGTCGTACCACTTCACCTTGCCGGTAGGCACCGCGTCACCTGCTCATCCAAGTAGATCGACCACATAAACGAACGCGCCCCACCTGGTGTGGGACGCGATGACTGCATCCTACCCCCGCGTGCCCCGCCGGAGCACACGGGTTTGTGGCGATACCGTGGGTGCGTGGCACCTGAAACTCCCGGCACCGACTCCCCCGCAGCGAACGGCACCCCGCCCACGAGCGGGCTGTTGCTGTTCCGCATCGGCATCGCACTGTTCTTCGTCGGCCTGGTGGCCGTCGTCGCGATCTTCGTCGTATCCGCGACCGGAAACACGCCCGGTCTCGCGCTGTACCTGGCGGCACTGCTGTGCCCCATCGGATTCCTCTTCGGCATCGGTTCCGCGCTGCGATCCGGCAGACGCGCCCGGGGACAGGACACGTGATGAGAATCATCCTCAACGTCATCTGGCTGGTGTTCGGCGGCCTGTGGCTCGCACTCGGCTACTTCGTGGCCGGTGTGATCTGCTGCATCCTCATCATCACCATCCCGTTCGGCATCGCCGCGTTCCGCGTCGGCATCTACGCCCTCTGGCCGTTCGGCAAGACGGTCGTGGAGAAACCGACTTCCGGCGTCGGTTCGCTGATCGGCAACGTGATCTGGCTGATCCTGTGCGGCATCTGGCTGGCCATCGGCCACGTCATCACCGCCTTCGCGATGGCGATCACGATCATCGGCATCCCGCTCGCCATCGCGAACCTCAAGATGATCCCGATCTCGCTGATGCCGCTCGGCAAGGACATCGTCGACGTCGGCACCGCCCGCACCTATCAGCCCGGCCCGGCCTGATGACCCCACCGCCCCGCACCGACCCGGATGCGGGGCGGTCGCTCCCCTCTCATCCCCTGTTCCTCGGAACCCTCGGCGTGCTCGCCGTCGCGGTCGTCGTCGCACACGACCGCGTGGTTCCGTTCGGCCAGCCCCTGTGGGGCCTGTTCCGAAACGGACTCGACCTGCTGGTGTACCGCAGCGGCGGTGCCACCGTCCTGTCCGACGCGGGCCTGTACGACCACGCGCTGCACGGCGGCATGTGGTGGACCTACCCGCCGTTCTCCGCCGTCCTGTTCGCTCCGCTGCGGTTGTTCTCTCCGGAGATGACGGTCTTCCTCGGTGCCCTCGTGAACTTCGTCGCCCTGTACCTCGTGGTGCTGCTGTGCTGGCGGCTGCTGGGCTACCGGACCGATCGAACCCTCCACATCGCGACGGCGTTGCTGACGATCTCGTTGAGCTGGCTCGAACCCGTTCGGACGACGATCTGGCTGGGCCAGGTGAACCTGTTGCTGATGCTGCTGATCCTGTGGGATCTCGGGCGCCCCGAGGGCAGCAGGCTGCGTGGGCTCGGGGCCGGCGTCGCCGCGGGGATCAAGCTGACGCCCGCACTGTTCGTCGTCCATCTCCTTCTCACTCGCCAGTGGCGGGCCGCGGCGATCGCGATCGGCGGGTTCGCCGCGACGGTGGCGGTGGGGTGTGTGGTGATCTTCTCGGACTCGCGGGCGTACTGGACCGGCGTGATCTGGCATTCCACTCGGATCGGCGAGACGGCGTGGCCTGCGAACCAGTCGGCATCGGGCGTCCTGGCACGGTGGCTCGACGTGGCCGAGCCGCCCCGGTTGCTGTGGCTGGTGGTCGCGTCGGCATTGGGGGCGCTTGGGTTGGCCGCGGCCTGGGGCGCCCAGCGGAGCGGACGACAACTGCTCGCCATCACGATGGTGGGTCTGACGTCCTGTGCGGTCTCACCGTTCTCCTGGGGCCACCACTGGGTGTGGTTCGTGCCGCTGCTGATCCTGGCGGTGGATCGGGCATTGCGGGCGGGACGCGTGACGGCGTGGCTGGTCCCGGTGGCACTGGCGGCTCCCCTGCTGTCCTGGGCGCACGGGTTTCCCGACGGGGTCTACGCGATCGGGTTGTTCATGGTGCCGGTCCCGGACGCCGTCGTTCCGGTGACGCAGTCGGTGTATCCGTTGGTGTTCGTGGTGACCGCCGTCGTGGTGCTGGTGACGTTGGTGCGTGACGGCCTGCGAACCGCCAGGACCGCACCACCCGAAGATTGTGATGTGCCTCACATAACGGTTGGGTCACAGGGCGGTCTCGACCGAGCTGCGGCCGTCTGACCAGCGCAAATACCCCCATCAGCGGGTGAAATGCCGGGAAACACGCCGTTGCGGTAGGAGATGACGCAGTGCGATCGGCCACGTACGGTCATCACCGGTCGGTGTTCCGGCCAGTCCGGACCGCCGCGCCAAACCTTGTCCCGCGGAACGGATTCCCACAGAACACCAGGGACGAGGACGGGGGACCCACGTCCCCAGTGGACACCGGTAGGTGAGCAAGCGACCTTCCTTGGGGTGAAGCCGCAGTTCGCACCATCACGGAGCGATCACGGCCGGGCGACCTCTCAGCCCGAACCCGACAGCTGACCTCGCAGGCGCGTGCGGAGAGGAAACTCCCATGAGCGCTGGACGTCATCGCAAACCCACGAACACGCGCAAGAACGCCGCCAAGGTCGTCGTCACGACCGCGGTCTTCGGCGCAGCGGGCGCGGCCTTCGCGGCCCCCGCAAGTGCAGCACCCGACTCCGACTGGGATCGGCTCGCGCAGTGCGAGGCCGGCGGTAACTGGGGCATCAACACCGGCAACGGCTACCAGGGCGGCCTGCAGTTCTCGCCGAGCACCTGGAACGCACACGGTGGCGGCGAGTACGCCGCGACCGCCAACCAGGCCACCCGCGAGCAGCAGATCGTCGTCGCCGAGAAGGTCCTCGCCTCGCAGGGCTGGGGCGCATGGCCGTCCTGCTCGTCCAGCCTCGGGCTGACCAGCGGCCCCACCGCACGCACCGCGCCCGCCGCCACGGTCGAGGCCGCACCCGAGGCCCCTGCCGTCACGAGCGTTCCCACCACGGACGGCGCCGCCGACATCTTCGACTCCTTCGACAGCACCTTCGAAGCCGTCAAGACCCGTGTCGCCGTCGACCCGCAGATCGAGGCCCTCTACGAGCAGGCCAAGCTCAACCCGCAGGTTATCGACTTCCTCACGACGCACCTGCCCCAGCTCGCCCAGGGCTGATCGCACCACCTCGAACATGTCGAAGGCCCCGCACCCGGATTGGGTGCGGGGCCTTCGACGTGTCGGGTCCGGCCAGTCGGCCGGCTGCTCGGCAGCCTACGGCTCAGCGGTTCACGACGGTGACGGGATGGGTGTACGGAAGCTCCGACACCGGCAGAGGGAACTCCATCTCCTCGCCGAACGGGGACAGCCCGCCGGACCGGGTCGACGAGAGCTCGGTGACGGCGTGGTCACCCTCCTTGATGTGCGAGGGCCAGCCGGGATCAACGTAGGACTTGCTCGAATTGTTAGCCACGAGGCCATTTTGACACCGACGCGTCATCGGGTACAGCCCAGGTCTCTAATCTGATAAGCGATGACCAACATCGATCCCGCCGCCACCCCGGAACAATTGGCGACCTGGCTCGGCGAACGCAGCGACGCCGAGCTCGCCGAGCTGCTTCGACTCCGCCCCGACCTGGCGGTACCACCGCCGGCGAACCTGTCGGTGCTGGCGTCGCGCGCAGAGCAGCGGGCGTCGGTCCTGCGGGTCGCGGACAACCTGAGCGTGCTCGAACTCACGCTCGTCGGTCTGCTGGCCCGCGAAGGGGCAATCGACACCGGTGTCTCCCGGGAACGGCTGGGCGAACTGGTCGCGGGCCGCGCTCCCGCACGATCCGTCGACCGCGCGCTGACCGTGCTGCGGGATCGAGCGCTCGTGTGGGGCAGCGGGCTGCTGCGGGTGACGCCTGCGGCCCGGGAGGCCGTCGGTTGGCGGGTGGACCCGGCGACCACGACGCTGACGGCCGAGCAGATCACCGAGGCACTCGCCGCGCTCACCCCGGACGAACGACGACTTCTCGAAACCCTCGCGACCAGCTCCCCCATCGGCAGGACGCGGGATGCCGCGCCGGACACGTCGCCGGATCGTCCGGTGCAGCGACTCCTCGCCTCCGGTCTGCTCGTCTGGCTCGACGCGCAGACCGTCGAGCTGCCGCACCAGGTCGGGCAGGTCCTGCGCGGCGAGACGGTCACCGACCCCGACACCCTCACCCCGCCCGCCGTTCGCGGGCGCAAGCGCACGGCGTCCGAGGTCAACGCTGCCGCCGCCGGTGAGGCACTGGAGTTGATCCGGCACTGCGAGGAGGTGCTCGCCGCGCTCGGTGAGCACCCCGCCCCGACGCTCAAGGCCGGTGGGCTCGGTGTCCGGGAGTCGCGGCGGCTCGCCAAGTCGGTCGGCGTCGACGACGGACGGATCGGTCTGATCCTCGAGCTCCTCGCGGGTGCGGGTCTGATCGCCAGTGGCGCCCCGGACCCGCTGCCCGCGTCGGATACCGGCGACGACTACTGGGCGCCGACTCTCGCGGCCGATGCGTGGCTGGACGGGAACACCGCGCACCGGTGGCAGGCGCTCGCCCAGTCCTGGCTCGATCTGCCGCGGCGGCCGTGGACGGTCGGCCTACGCGATCCGAACGACAAGCCGATCGCGGCCCTGTCCGAGGAGGTGCGGGCCTCCGGTGCGCCCCGGGACCGGCGGTTCGTCCTCGAACTGGTCGCCGAACTCGGAACCGGTGTGGCCGCAACCCCCGACGAGGTGGCGGCGCTGGTCGCGTGGCGCAGGCCCCGGTGGTCGATGCGGCTCGGCGTGGCCGCGATCGGCCACACGCTCGCCGAGGCGACCGCCGTCGGGCTCGTCGGGCGGGGCGCGGTGGCGTCACCCGGTCGCAGCCTGCTCCACGACGGACCGCCGGAGTCGGTTCTCGCGGACATGACGGCCGCGCTGCCGAAGCCGATCGACTACGTCCTGGTGCAGGCGGATCTGACGGTCGTCGCGCCGGGACCGCTGGTGCCGGAACTGTTGGCGCAGGTTCACCAGGTGGCGGACGTCGAGTCGGCGGGCGCGGCGACCGTGTACCGCGTCGGTGAGTCCAGTGTCCGCCGTGCCCTCGACGCCGGGCGCACCGCGGCCGAACTGCACGCCCTGTTCGCGACGCACTCGAAGACTCCGGTCCCGCAGGCGCTCACCTATCTGATCGACGACGTCGCACGCAGGCACGGCCGGTTGCGGGCGGGGGTGGCGCGGTCGTTCGTCCGCTGCGACGATCCGGCGACGCTCGCGGAGGTGTTGGCGTCGCCGGTCGCGGAGGAGTTGGCGTTGCGGGCGCTGGCTCCGACGGTCGCGGTGTCGCAAGCCGAGCTCGGCGACGTCCTCGAACGGCTGCGCCGCGTCGGTTTCGCACCCGCGGGCGAGGATTCGTCGGGTGCGATCGTGGACCTGCGACGTCCCGGTGCCCGAGTCGCGAAGCGCCGCGAGCGGCCGACCCGACGCGAGCCTGCGCCGCCGACCCCGGAGCAGTACGAGCAGCTGGTCCGGCAGTTGCGGGCCGGCGAGCGGGCCGCGGCGACCACCCAGCGCGGTGCCGGGGTCCGATCGGACGGCAGCCGTGCGGGCAGCGCGGCGACGATGGCGCTGCTGCAACTGGCGGTGAAGGTCAAGCGCAGTGTCCGGATCGGGTACGTCGACGCGCAGGGCGTCGCATCGGTGCGGATCGTCGACCCCGTCAGCGTCGGCGGCGGCCAGCTCGACGCGTTCGACCCTGCCGACGGCGCGATCCGGCGGTTCACGCTGCACCGGGTGACGTCGGTGGCGCTCGTCGAATGACCGCTACCGGACGTCGCGACCCCGGTGTTCGCGTCGCGTCCGTCACCGGAAAAACCACCCGTACCTGCGGGACTGGCTATTTCCAGGAAATGACGTATGGTCTGGGCCAGTGATTGCCTCTTCGAATTAAGGAGCGACAATGGCAGACAAGAATTCCCGCAAGATCATGAAAAAACCCGCCCAGACCCTGAAGGAAAGGCGCGCGGAAAAACGCGACCGCGCCACGGAGGCCGGCGAGTTCATCCGCAAACGCAAGCGTCACTAGCGAGGAAGTCGTGCAGTCCGACACGGCCGCAACGGCCTCCCTGGTACTCGAAACGCTGTACCGACAGTTCTCAGGGCACGCGGACGGCAGCGCCGCGCAGGGTCCCCGAGCACACGGGCGCAACGCGGCGCTGACCTCGGCGCGAATCTTCGTCCTCGACGAAAGCGCACTCGCGCCCCGCACCGAATCGAACAGAAATGAAGGCCCGTTCGTGAAAAGAACACTTCTGGCCCTTGACCGGATCAAGGACCGACTGGAAAACGAACTCGACGCAACCGCCGGGATCACTGAGCGCGAGGTCGGATACCGGGCCGGAATTTCCGAGGCGATCGTGCAGGTGATGGATATCCGGCAGGATTTCGCCTCCACCCGCTGAATTCTCGATCCGGAAATTTCCGGAACTCTCGAATAATCGGCACCTGCCGAGACGAGTGATTCGGATTTCCGCCTCCCCCACCCGGTTGGGTGCGGAATTCCGATGCTTCGCGACCCGGTCACGTCGCCTCCCTTGCAACAGGGTCAACCCCCTCCCTCGCCCATCCGTGGACAATGGAGTGGTTGTCATCGCTAGGAGGCGCACGTGACCGACGGACCGCTCATCGTCCAGTCCGACAAGACCCTGCTGCTCGAGGTCGACCACCCACGCGCGAACGAGGCCAGGCAGGCGATCGCACCGTTCGCGGAACTCGAACGCGCACCCGAGCACGTGCACACCTACCGCGTGACGCCGCTGGCATTGTGGAATGCGCGCGCCGCCGGTCACGACGCCGAGCAGGTCGTCGACGCGCTCGTCACCTTCTCGCGCTTCGCCGTGCCGCAGCCGCTGCTCGTCGACATCGTGGACACGATGGCCCGCTACGGGCGCCTGCAGCTGATGAAGAACCCGGCGCACGGTCTGGTGCTCGTGAGCCTGGACCGAGCCGTGCTCACCGAGGTGCGCAGACACAAGAAGATCGCCCCGATGCTGGGCGCGCAGGTCGACGACGACACCGTCGTGGTCCATCCGTCCGAGCGCGGCCACCTCAAGCAGATGCTGCTCAAGATCGGCTGGCCCGCCGAGGACCTCGCCGGATACGTCGACGGCGAGGCTCATCCGATCGAGCTGGACTACGAGGGACGCTTCCCCGGGTCGGCGGACGGCGGCTGGCATCTGCGGGACTACCAGGAGATGGCGGCCGACTCGTTCTGGGCGGGCGGTTCCGGTGTCGTGGTGCTGCCGTGTGGCGCGGGCAAGACGATGGTCGGTGCGGCCGCGATGGCGAAGGCGCAGGCCACGACCCTGATCCTGGTGACGAACACCGTCGCGGGCAGGCAGTGGAAGCGGGAGCTGATCGCCCGCACCTCGCTCACCGAGGACGAGATCGGCGAGTACTCGGGTGAGAAGAAGGAAATCCGTCCGGTCACCATCGCGACGTATCAGGTGATCACCCGCAAGACGAAGGGCGAGTACAAGCATCTCGAATTGTTCGACTCCCGCGACTGGGGCCTGGTGATCTACGACGAGGTGCACCTCCTGCCCGCGCCCGTCTTCCGGATGACCGCGGACCTGCAGTCCCGGCGTCGTCTCGGCCTGACCGCGACGCTGGTCCGGGAGGACGGCCGCGAGGGCGACGTGTTCTCGCTGATCGGACCGAAGCGGTACGACGCGCCGTGGAAGGACATCGAGGCGCAGGGCTGGATCGCGCCCGCCGACTGCATCGAGGTGCGGGTGACGCTCACCGACGCGGAGCGGATGGCGTACGCGACGGCGGAACCCGAGGAGCGGTACAAGCTGTGCTCAACCGCCCGCACGAAGAACGCCGTGGTCAAGTCGATCCTGGCGAAACACGAGGATTCGCAGACCCTGGTGATCGGCGCCTACATCGACCAACTCGACGAACTCGGCGAGGCGCTGAACGCACCGGTCATCAAGGGGTCGACGAAGACGAAGGAACGCGAGCAGTTGTTCGACGCGTTCCGGGTCGGCGAGATCAAGACGCTCGTGGTCAGCAAGGTCGCGAACTTCTCCATCGACCTCCCCGAGGCGTCGGTGGCGGTGCAGGTGTCGGGCACGTTCGGGTCCCGGCAGGAGGAGGCGCAGCGCCTCGGCCGGCTGCTGCGACCCAAGCACGACGGCGGGCAGGCGCACTTCTACTCGGTCGTCGCTCGCGACACCCTGGACTCCGAGTACGCGGCGCATCGGCAGCGGTTCCTGGCCGAGCAGGGCTACGCGTACCGCATCACCGATGCGGACGACCTTCTCGGCCCGGCGATCGGCTAGGACGAGGATCGGGTAGGAATAGGACCGTGCGTCGCTTCGAATTCCCCGTGGACTCCGCCCATGCCAAGTCGGTCAACGAGACGGTCGGTGACGTCCGTCGCCTGCGCTGGGCCGCTCTGATCACGGCGCTGCTGTTCGTCGCGCTCGCGGTGTGGCTGATCGTGCTCGCGCACCCGTGGTCGTACGCGCTGGGCGCGGTCGCGATCGTGGCGGCGGTGGGATCGGTGTGGATGGCCTTCTGGGCGCCTCGCAAGGTCGGTTCGGTGGAGGACCTGTACGCGAACGGCGAGCTGGTGCCCGCGATCGTGGCGGTGACGCGTCCGCGCGGCGCGACGCTGATGGCCTTGGTGAACACCGCGAAGCCGTCGGCCGACCGTCCGCACTACGCACTGGTGACCCGCACCATCCGTACCCTGCCAGGCCACGCGATGACGAACGTCGGCGAGCGGGTCCCGTCGATCTCGGTGCTGTCGGATCGTTCGACGAACTCGCAGGCCGACACGTGGGAGATGGTCAGCCCGATGCCGATCGCATGGGGAACCCGCGACCCGAAGGTGATCCGCCGCGCCATCGAGCAGATCCCGAACGCCGAGTGGAAGCTCCTGACGAAGTCGATCCCGCTGGTCGACGACGTGCCGCGCGCGAAGAATCAGCAGATCCCCGTCGACGCGAACGACATCCGCTAGTCGGGCCAGCCCACGG
The DNA here is from genome assembly GCF_001040705.1 of Rhodococcus sp. RD6.2. Taxonomy (GTDB): domain Bacteria; phylum Actinomycetota; class Actinomycetes; order Mycobacteriales; family Mycobacteriaceae; genus Rhodococcus_G. The sequence continues at coordinate 333,115 of NZ_CVQP01000009.1, read as the reverse complement.
CGGGTTCGCGAGGATCGTCGGGAAGCAGTGCGGCGACCCACATGTCCCGCCGGGTTCCGCGTTGCAGACCCCCGGACCTCGCGGTCCCCTCGAATCGGAATCCGACGCGGCGGGCGACCTCGGCCGAGGCCGAGTTCCCGACGAACGCACGCCACTCGATCCGTTCGAGCGCGAGGGCGTCCACTCGGAAACCGAAGTCGCACACCAGGTTCAGGGCGCGTGTGATGATCCCTTCGCCGCGCGCCTCGGGTGCGAGCCAGAATCCCACCTCCGCCGCCGACGAGTCCCGGGCGCCGAGGCCGATCATCCCCAGGACTGCTCCGGCGGCGGTTCTCCGCACTGCCCAGGTCGGGCTGCGATCGGCCCAGCCAACGGGGACGACCTTGCGCACGAACGCCTCGGCGTCCGACCGCGTGTAGGGCACGGGCATGGTTGTCCACCGCCCGATCGCCGGGTCCGTACAGCACTTGGCGATCCGGTCGATGTCGGACGGTGTGGGAGCCGTCAGTACCAACCCGGTTCCGGCGAGGTCCGTGAGAAACATCAGTCCGCCAGGGCCGGGATGACCTCGCGCTCGAAGAGTTCGAGGCCGCTGGTGTCGTAGGCGGCCTCCGGAAAGTAGCAGATGCCGTAGGCGAGGCCACGCTCCTTCAGAGCGGAGAGGTTCGACACGATCTGTTCGGGCGTCCCGACGCCGGGCATCCCGCGGAAGGCGGCCATCGACGCCTCGGCGAGCTGCTCCCCCGCGTACCGCGCGATCCTGTCCTTGACGGCAGCGAGCCGGTCCTGCACCTCGGCCTCGGTGTCAGCAACGATCACGTTGTAGTTCGCGGAGCGGGTGATGGCGTCGAAGTCGGTGCCGACGGCCTGGCAGTGTTCGCGCAGGATCGCGGACTTGCCGCTGAAGCCGTCCAGGGTGCCGTCGAAGTTGGTGTACTGCGCGTACTTCGCGGCGATCCTCAGCGTGACCTTCTCGCCGCCGCCGGCGATCCACAGCGGGATGCCGCCGTCCTGCAGCGGCTTGGGCTGCACGATGGCGCCGTCGACCTGATAGTGCTTGCCGTCCAGGGTGGCGCTACCGGTGGTCCACGCCTGCCGCATGATCTGGACGCCCTCGTCGAGCCGTCCGAGTCGTTCACCCGCGGGTGGGAAGCCGTAACCGTATGCGCGCCATTCGTGTTCGTACCAGCCGCCGCCGATACCCATCTCGACGCGCCCGCCCGAGATGAGGTCCACGGTCGCCGCGACCTTTGCGAGATAGGCGGGGTTGCGGTAGCTCATGGCGGTGCACATCTGCCCCAACCGGATCGTCGAGGTGACCGCGCCCAGCGCGGACATCAACGACCACGCCTCGTGGGTGGCCTCCTCCGTGGGTGCGGGCACGGTGTGGAAGTGGTCGTACACCCACACCGACTCCCACGGCCCGGCCTCGGCGCGCAGCGTCAGCCACTTCATCACGTCCCACTGATCGGACGGATCGATGCCCGTCAGGTCGAGTCGCCAGCCCTGAGGAATGAACATCCCGAATCGCATGTCTCGAACCTAATCGCTGACGGCAGCCGGGGCACCCCGTGGCTCGGCGTCACCAGGCGGTCCGATCGAACGAGTTCCGCCGGATCTCGCGTTACCGGGCGCCAATTTATTCGAATTGTTCTACACAACAGAATATTCCGAATCCCGAAAGGTGAACGATTCGGATATGGGACCCTGTCCGCAGCGCCGACCGTGTCGAGGCGGCCGAACCACTTCACCTACCGTCCCAGGGGGGAATCACCATGTCGTCAGGAATCGGACGTCGGCTCGCGGGATGCGTCGCCGTTGCCGCAGCACTCGCCGGCAGTATGGCCGTCGGCACGGGCACCGCCGCAGCGCAGTATTTGATAGAACCGATCCCGATCTTCGGTTCACTCGACGCCGGATCGCAGATCCCGGACGGCGACATCGGGCTCGGCGAGGCGGCCGATGTCTACTTCATCTGGATTGCCTGCTACGGCGTCACAGGGTCGGTAGTGCTGACCAGCTCCGACATTCCAGACAGCGTGACCGAACGCTGCTCCGTCCGCCCCACTGGGCCTGGTTGGGGCTGACCTGGTCACCCGAGCCGGGTCACGCCACCGGCGTGTACTCCTGCTCGGGTCGGCCGGTCGCGCCGTACCGCAGCTGGACCCGCAGCCGCCCTTTGGCGACCAGCGCCGCGAGGTACCGCTGCGCGGTCGCCCGGGACACCCCGATCTCCGCGGCCACCTCGGCCGCGGACAGCGGCTGATCGGTTCCGGCGAGCAGGTCCACGATGCGGGTTCTGGTGACGGACTGCTGCGGGGTGGCGTCCTCGACTTTCGGCGCGGCCCGCAGCGACGCCAGGGCGCTGTCGATGCGTGACTGGTCCAGCGTTCGGTCGGCGACGATCCGCCGATAGTGCAGGTACGCGCCGAGCCGGCGGGCCAGTTCGGTGTCCGCGAAGGGTTTGACAAGGTACACCAGCGCCCCCGCGGTCATCGCGTCCCGGACCGCGACGCCTTCCGCGGCAGCACCCAGAATGAAGGCGTCACAACGTAGTTCGCGCACGAACTCGATTCCGGAGCCGTCGGGCAGATAGACGTCGACGAGCGCGAGATCGATGTCGTCGGAGGCGATAGCCTCGCGGGCCGCCGCAAGAGTCCCGGCGACGGCGACCGCCTCGAATCCCCCCATCGCGGAGACGATCCCGGCGTGCAGGTCCGCTACGCGGAAGTCGTCGTCGACGACGAGTACCCGAACTTGTGTCACGACTCCCCTCCACCCGGCTCGCACACTCCCGGCAACGTTGCCACGAACACCGCCCCTCCCGTGGGGTTCTCGGCGGTGCGCCGCCCGCCCGAGTCGCCGACGACGACGTCGCCACCGTGCTTGCGTGCCAGTTGCCTGGTCAGGGCCAGCCCGATACCCCGACCGCCGGGCCGGTCGCCGACGGGTTTGGTCGTCACGCCTTCCCGGAACACCTCCTCCGGGTCGACGGCGAGACCCGGTCCGGTGTCGCCGACGGTGGCGATCAGGGTGCCGTCGTGTTCGACGAGGTCGATCTCCACCTCTGCCGGTCGGGCCGGGCCGTCCGCCGCGGCGTCGACTGCATTGTCGACGAGGTTGCCGACCACGGTCGTCACGTCCACCGGATGCACCAGAGGTGAAGGTATCCAGGTGTTCTCGCCGAGCACCAGGGTGACGTCGCGTTCCCGGGCGTGCGCGGCCTTCGCGATCAGGAATGCACGCAGATTCGGGTCGGCGATGTCCTCGGCCCCGGCGAGTTCGTCCACCACACCGCCCGATCCGACGAGCGTTTCGAGGAACTCGGTGGCGGCCGCCGTGTCGCCGCGGGAGAGCAGGCCGTACAGCAGGTGCAGGCGGTTCCCGAACTCGTGTTGCTGCGCCCGCAGGACGGCCCCGATGGCCTGGACGGAGTCGAGTTCGCGAGTGAGGTTCTGCACGTCGGTACGGTCCCGCACCGACATCACCGTCCCCAGGTCGCGACCGTCACGAACGACGCGGCTCGCCATCGCCAGCACCACCCGATCTCCGGCCGCCGCGGCGATGGCCTCGTCATCGGGATTGTTCATCAATTCGAGAAGCCTTGGTGTCAAACCGATCTCGTCGATCCGCTCACCGACACCGCCGTGCAGGTCCAGCAGCCGGGAAGCATCGGCGTTGACGACGGTAACCATCCCGTCTGCGTCGACACCGACGATCCCCTCCCCCACCCCGTGCAGGACCGCCTCCTGTTCACGCACGAGCTGGGCGAGTTGTTCCGGTTCCAGCCCGAGGGTCAGCTTTTTCCATCGCGCCGCGAGCAAGGCCGAGCCCACGACGCCGGCACCGAGGGCGAGCGCGACCACCAACGCGGCCCAGCGGAGGTCGGACCAGAGTTCGGCGCCGACCTCCGCGGTCGAGATCCCGACGCTGACCTCTCCGACGACCACGTCGGAATCCGTCGCGATCACCGGCACTTTGGCCCGCACCGAGTCGCCGAGGGTGCCACGCTCGCGTACCACCACCTCGGCGCCGGAGAGCGCCGTCGGGTCGGTGCTGACCCGCAACCCCAGCCGATCCGGATCCGGATGAGCGAGCCGAAGGCCCTTCTCGTCGGTGACGACGACGAACAGTGCGCCGGTCGCGACACGCGTCGACTCCGCGGCCTGCTGGACCGCGGAGTCGGCAAGTTCCTCGTTCCCGGGTGCGACGACCCCGTCGTCGGCGGCGGCAAATCGCGTGACATCGGCTCGAACGTCGGCATCGGCGGCGACGGTCCGGGCGATCGCGAGCGCCCGCTGCCCGTGCTCGTCACCGACCCGGTTCTCGGTGGTGGTGGCGAAGAACCCGAATCCGACGCCGACAGCGACCGCGACCACGCCACTCTGCAGCAACAGGACCTGGGTCCGCAGCCTCATGATCGCTCCCGACGGGCCATGTCACCAGTGTGCACCGCGGTCCACCACCCGTGCGGTTCCCTGATGTCACATGTGGTCACTTCACGTACCCCGGTGTGACATCAGGGAATCAGCGCCGGATCAGCCGAGCGGTATCTGCCCGAGCAGGACGCCGACCACGAGCATCGCGATCGAGACGATCGACGCCCGCCACAGCACCTTCTTGTGGTGATCGGCGAGCGACACACCGGCGAGAGTGACGAGCAGCAGGATCGCGGGCACCAGCGGGCTCTGCATGTGCACCGGTTGCCCGGTGATCGACGCCCGCGCCATCTCGACCGGCTCGATGCCGTACGTCGCAGCGGTCTCCGTGAGCACCGGCAGCACCCCGAAGTAGAACGCGTCGTTCGTCATGAAGAACGTGAGCGGGATGCTGAGCAGACCGGTGATGACGGCGAGGAACGGGCCGAGGGCGTCGGGAATGATCCCGGTCAGCCACGTCGCCATCGCCTCGACCATCCCGGTGCCCTGGAACACGCCGGTCAGCACCGCGGCGGCGAAGACCATCGCGACGACGGAGACGATGCTCGACGAGTGCCGGGCGATGGCCTCCGACTGGTCGGCGACACGGGGGAAGTTCACGGCGAGGGCGATGCCCGCGGCGATCATGAACAGCACCGGGATCGGCACGACGTCCATGCCGAGGACGACGAGCAGTGCGACGGTGAGTGCCGCGTTGAACCAGAGCAGCCGAGGACGCAGGGTGTCCCGGGCGGGGTCGAGTCCGCCGGTCAGCTGACCGACCTCGCCGTGACCCGAGCCGCCACCGGTGCCGCCGTCACCCGCAGACCCGGCGCTTCCGGAGCTGGAGCCGGACCCGACGGTCCACCCGCGTGACCCGGCCGCAGCGAGCAGCGGCTCGGACGTGAGGACCAGCGACCCGATCCGGCGACGCTCCATGAGACCGAGGTGCACGGAGAACAGCAACACGATGACGAGTCCCGCGATCAGCGACGGGATCATCGGGACGAACACGTCGGAGGGCGACAGCCCGAGGGCGCTCGCGGCGCGCACGGTGGGCCCACCCCACGGGATGATGTTCATCGTGCCGTTCGCGAGGCCCGCAACGACGGTCAGGACCACGGGACTCACGCCGAGCTTCAGGTACAGCGGCAGCAACGCCGAGGTGGTGATGATGAACGTGGTCGAACCGTCGCCGTCCAGCGAGACGACCATGGCCAGGACCGCGGTGCCGACGACCAGCTTCGCGGGGTCGTTGCCCACCAGCTTCAGGATCACCTTCACCAGCGGGTCGAACAGTCCGACGTCGATCATGATCCCGAAGAAGATGATCGCGAAGAACAGCAGCGCCGCGGTCGGAGCGAGTGACTTGACGGCGTCGATGATCATGTCGCCGATCTCGGTACCCGCTCCCGCGAACAGTCCGAACGCCACCGGAACGAGGATCAGCCCCACAACCGGCGTGGCCCGCTTCGCCAGGATCAGGTACATGAATGTGGCGACCATGAGGAAGCCCAGTGCTACGAGCATCGTTGCCCACCTTCTCGTTTCGGGCCGTGGCTGCGACCTCGGCGGAGGCGGCGTCACGGTTTCGAGAAAGTGTGGGGCAGGCCACATGTGGGTTGCGCGGTTGCGTGCGATAGCCACCTTCTGCGCATTGTGCTCACCCCGCGGCTCCGTCGTCGTGACGCGGGGTGAGCTGTACTAGGCGTCGATGTCCACCGTCTGCGCCGCGGCGCGGTCACCGGAGGACTCGGGCACCACCGGTCGCGGCGGCCACGGCACGTACCGCGGAATGTAGCGGGCGAGCAGCCCGGCCCCGACCACTGACGAGCCGGCGAGCGCAAAGATGGCACCGCCCAACGGAATCGTGACGGTCAGCAGGCCGATCGCCAGCGGACCGACGAACATGCCACTGTCATGGGTGAGCCGCCAGGCCGCGAGGAACTCGGCGCGGGTCTGCGGCGGCGCGATGTCCGCACCGAGCGTCATGATGACGCCGTTACCGAATCCGTTGCCGACACCGAGCACCACCGCCGCGGCGGCGAACGCCGTCAGGGTGTCCGTCAGTGGGATGGCGGCGTACGCGACGCCGAGAAGGAGCAGCGACGGCACCGCGACGAACCTCCTGCCGAAGCGGTCCATCAGGCGGCCCGCCGGATACGAACACAGGAGGTCGACGGCCGAGCTCAACGCGAACACCAGGCTGACCTGAGTGGCGTCCAGGCCGATGTGGACGGCCCACAGCGGCAGCACGGCATCGCGGGAGGCCCGCGCGGCGCCCATCATCAGCGACCCCGCCCCGAGGGTGGACAGCAGGCGCCGATGCCGGGTCACGATCGTGGGCAGCGTCGCGTGAGAGTGCTTTGCACCCGACTCGGCGTCCGGTCGCGGAATGTCCGGCACCCGCGCCATCAGCCACCCGGAGACGAGGATCGCGACGAACTGGACGACGAATCCGCCGCGGGTGCCGAGTGCGGCGATGGTGCCCGCGCCGAGGAGCGGACCGACGAAGAAACCGAGGCGCCACATCGCCGCGAAGGCCGACATCGCCCGCGCCCGCGCGTGCAGCGGCACGGCCTCGGCGAGGTAGCTCTGGCGTGCCAGTCCCCACACTGCGTTGGCGAGACCGGTCATGACCGCGCCGACGGCGAGCATCCACGGCGTGGTGGACAGCAGTGCGACGAGGACGCCCGCCGCGCCGAGCAGGCTGCCTCCGATGATGGATCGACGCTCGCCGAACACGGCGACGAGCCGCCCGGCGGGTAGGTCGCCGAGGACCGCACCCAACCCGACGGCCGCGACGATCAGTCCCGAGACGGCCAGGGAGGCGCCCATGTCGTGCGCGACGAGCGCGATGACCGGGGCGCCCGCTCCCTGACCGATCCCGAAGATCGCGGCGGGTACGAAGACCGTGCCGACGAACGGGCGCAGCGGCGACGGGCTCCGCGTCATGCGCTCACGTCGCGGGCGAGCTCTTCCGTGAACCGGTTGCCCGGATCGCCGAGACCGTAGTGACCGCGCAGCCTGTCCGCGGTGTACTCGGTGCGGAACAGGCCCCGCTCCTGCAGGATCGGGACGACCCGGTCGACGAAGTCGTCGAGCCCGCCGGGCAGGTACGGCGGCATGATGTTGAATCCGTCCGCCGCGCCCTGCTCGAACCACGTCTGCAGTTCGTCGGCGATCTGTTCGGGAGTGCCCGCGAACGTTCGGTGGCCGCGGCCACCGCCGAGCAGGCCGATCAGTTCCCGCACCGTCCGCCCTTCCTCCGCGAGGTCCTTGACGAGCTGGTAGCGGCTCTTGTTGCCCTCGATCTGGTCGACCGGAGGCAGCGGCGGCAGCGGCGCGTCGAGGGAATGTTCGGTGAGGTCGACACCGAGCATCAGCGACAGCTGACGCAGTGAGTACTCGGGCGAGATGAGGTCGGTGAAGGATCGTTCCAGTTCCTCGGCCTCCTCCTTCGTGTCCGCGATGAACGGGACGATGCCGGGCAGCACCTTGACGTCGTCGGCGGACCGTCCGTGCGCGACGACGCGGGTCTTGAGGTCGCGGTAGAACTGCTGCCCCTCGGCGAGCGTGCGTTGCGCCGTGAACACCGCCTCGGCATGTGTTGCGGCGAATTCCTTGCCGCTCTCGGACGATCCGGCCTGCACCAGCAGCGGCCTGCCCTGCGCGGAGCGCGGGGCGTTCAGCGGCCCCTTCACCCGGAACCGCTCACCGGCGTGATCGATGGTGTGGACGCGGTCCGGGTCGGCGAAGACACCGGACTCCTCGTCGAGCACGACCGCGCCGTCCTCCCAGCTGTCCCACAGCGCGAGGGTGACGTCGACGAACTCCTCAGCCCGCTCGTACCGGCCGCGGTGGGCCGGGATGCCGTCGACGCCGAAGTTGGCGGCCTCGTCAGCGCCCGCCGAGGTGACGATGTTCCAGCCGGCGCGGCCCCCGCTGATGTGGTCGAGCGAGGTGAACTTGCGAGCCAGGTTGTACGGGTCGCTGTAGCTGGTCGACGCCGTCGCGATCAGGCCGACCTTCTCGGTCGCGACGGCGATCGCGGACAGCAGGGTGACGGGCTCGAACACGGCGAGGGCGTTGTGCTTGACCCGCGGCCCGACGGCGAGACCGTCGGCGAAGAACACCGAGTCGAGCTTGCCCCGTTCGGCGATCCGGCCGAGTTCCTGGAAGTGCGCGACGTCGAGGACCCGGTGCGCTTCGGTGCGGGGGTGACGCCAGGCCGCCTCGTGGTGACCGACTCCCATCAGGAAGGCGTTGAGGTGGAACTGTCGGGAATTCTGTGACATGAGAGGTGCTTTCGTGGTGGCGGAGCGAACGAGGGCCGGTGTCAGACGCGCCAGCGGGACAGTCGGCGTTCGATCAGGACGAGGATCGCGTTGATCGTGAGACCGAGGATCGAGATGGCGACGATGCCCGCGTACATGTCCGGGATCTGGAAGTTGAACTGGGAAGCGGTTATCAGATATCCGAGGCCGGCCTTCGCGCCGACCATCTCGGCAGCGATGAGCACCAGGATCGACGCCGCCGCGGACATGCGGACACCGGTGAAGATGGTGGGCACGGCGGCGGGCAGCACCACCTTCTGGAACAGCCGGATCGGCGAGAGTCCGAGCGACGACGCGGACTTGATGAGGAGCGGATCGACCGTGCGGACACCGGAGATCGTGTTCAGCAGGATCGGGAAGGTGCACGCGTAGATCACCAGCGCGATCTTCGACTGCTCGCCGATGCCGAGGATCAGGATGAAGACCGGCAGCAGAGCCAATGCGGCCGTGTTGCGGAACATTTCGAGGATCGGGTTGAGGAAGTCCGACACCGGCCGGTACCAGGCGATCGCGATGCCGAGGGGAATCGCGATGACCAGCGCCACCGAGAAGCCGATCACGGCGCGGGAGAGGCTGGCCGAGACGTGCGTCCACAGCTCGCCGCTCCGGGCGAGGTCGAGCAGGGCGCCGATCACCGTACTGAACGGCGGCAGGAACACCTCGTCGACCAAGCCCACACGGGGGGCGATCTCCCACAGCAGGAGGAAGGCGACGATCGCGACGAGTGGCTTGACGATCCTCCAGATCACCGGCCCGACGCTCGCGCCCACCCGTTTGACGGTGCCCGGATCACGCTGTGCGGGCGCCTTTTCCGGAAGGACCTCGGGAGTGGGCGCGGACTCGGCAGGTGCCTCCGGTGCGGCCAGTGCGCTAGACATTGACCGACTCCTTCTCGATCACCTGTGCGCGCTCGACCTCGCCGTGCAGCAGTGTCCAGATCCGGTGCCGATACTGACGGAACTGCTCCGACGAGCGCACGTCCTCGCCGCTGCGGTCGATGTCGATGTCCACGAACGTCTTGACCCGGCCGGGCCTCGACGTCAGGACGGCGACCCGCTGCCCCAGGTAGATCGCCTCGTCGATCCCGTGCGTGATGAACAGGATCGTCTTACCCGTCGCCTTCCAGATCCGAAGAAGCTCGTCCTGCAACGACTCCCGGGTCTGCGCGTCGAGGGCAGCGAAGGGCTCGTCCATCAGCAGTACCTCGGGATCGAAGGCGAGGCTGCGGGCGATCGCCACCCGCTGCTTCATTCCGCCGGACAGCTCGTGCGGGTAACGGTCGCCGAAGCCGTCCAACCCCACCAGTTCGAGGTAGTGCTCGGCGATCTCGTGGCGTTCCTTCGCCGGCAGCCCCTTCGCCTCCAACCCGAACTCGATGTTGTGGCGTGCCGTGCGCCACGGGAGCAGCGCGTACTGCTGGAAGACGATCCCCCGATCGAGGCCGGGTCCGGTGACGGGCTTGCCGTCGAGCAGGATCCGACCCGACGTCGGTTCGCTCAGACCGCCGAGAAGGTCGAGCAGCGTGGACTTTCCGCAGCCGCTCGGTCCGACGAGGACGAGGAATTCGCCGTCCGCGACGTCGATGTCGATGTCGTCGATCGCGGTGAAGGTGTCCTTCGTCCCGCGCACGTCGAACTGTTTGGTGACGTTCTCCAGGCGGAGTTTCGGAGTGCGAACCCGGTCGGGGTTCACGGCAGTGGTGCTCATTTCAGTCCTTCCGGCGCTTCATCGGTCGGCCCGCTCCGGGATGGGGACGCGCCTGAGGTGTTCGGGGTGAACTCGATCGCGTAGTGGTCGATTGCGGTCAGTCCCGGCAGCGCGGCGGTCGCGGTGAGCGCGTACACGCCGTTCCGCCAGATCCACGATCCGACGCGGGACGCTGTTGGTCCTGCCTGCGTGGTCATTTCGCCGCCAGGGCCTGGCCGTCCGGGCCACTGTCGACGGGGTAGGTGCCGTTGAAGTAGGGGTTGAACTCGTTGGTGTAGACGTCGCCGGTCGTCAACGCGCCGTCCTCGAGTTCGCCGTTGCGCACCAGCCAGTCGATCCAGAGCTGGATCTCCTGATCGGTGATCACGCCGCCCGGGCCGGCGACGCCCGGCGACTTCCAGTAGTCGGCGAGGTCGGTGGTCTCGCCGCGGCCGCGCTTGCCGATGATCTCCTTGTACTTGGCGATGACCTGGTCACGCGGGGTGGTCTGGGTCCATCGGATGGCGCGTGCCGTGCCCTGGACGAAGTCGGCGACGGCTTCCTTGTTGTCGGCGATGAAGTCGTCGCGCAGCAGGATGGTGCCGTAGGTGAAGCTGCCGAACAGGGACTCGTCGGTGAACAGGGGACGGATGCCGCCCCGCTCGACGGCCTTGTCGCGGAACACACTCCCGAGGGTGCCGACGTCGATCTGACCCTGACGCAGGGCCTGCTCGGTGTTGACGGGCGGAACCACGATCAGTTCGACCTGCTTGATCTCGTCCGGCGTCAGACCCTCCCTGGCCAGCCACTCACGGACCAGGAACTCGTGATGCGCGCCGAGCGTGTTCATGCCGACCTTCTTGCCGATCAGGTCACGGGCGGAGCGAATCGGGCTGTCCTCGAGCACGTAGTAGCCGTTGAACGTCTCCTTGTCCGAGCCGTAGTAGCCGATCACCGACGTGACCGGGGACTTCGCGGCCACGAGCTTGAGCACGGCGCCGTTGAAGGCCCCACCGAAATCGGTCTGCCCGGTCGCGGCGTTCTGGATCGCGGCCGGTCCGCTGGTGTTGTCCCCGACCCAGTTCAACTCGACCTTCTCGTAGTATCCGAGATCCTCGGCGAGCTCGGCGAACTGCACCTGGCCGGTGGTGCCCTCGTATCGGAGGACGGTCTTCCCGTCGGCCGTGGTGGTGGTCTCCGACGACGAGCAGGCAGTGGCGAGCCCGGTGAGGGTGAGCAGTGCGGTCGCAGCCGCGAGGGTCCGCGCAAGACGTGGACGAATCATGACGGTGTTCCTGATGTGTGAAGCCCGCAGGTCGCGGGGCGGGATCACGCACGGCGAAGAGCCGGATCCTCACCGGACCGGCGACGTTGGCGTGCGAAGGAAAGGGCTGTGCGTCAGGCAGACTCAGCTGCGACAGCTGCAACACTCGAACATGATTGCCTCCCCAGGCGGTGTGTCGTGGGGACGACCGTATGCCCGCACCCGACGGCGGTCACCGATTACTCGCAGTGCGATTTAATCTCGATGGCGCTCGTAGAATGGTGAGCGTGACCGAATCCGCCCTGGTCGACGCATTCGAGACCCACCGCAGGCATCTCGTGTCGGTGGGCTACCGCATGACCGGATCGGTCGCGGACGCGGAGGATGCCGTTCAGGAGTCGTGGCTGCGCCTGCAGGACGCCGACTCGGACGCGATCGTCGACCTGCGCGCCTGGCTGACGACGGTGGTGGGTCGACTGTGTGTCGACCACCTGCGCAGCGCGAGCGTTCGACGGGAAAGTTATGTCGGGCAGTGGCTTCCGGAGCCGGTGGTCACTCCCCTGACCGGGACGGCGACCGCGGATCCCCTCGACGTCGTCGTGCGGGACGAGGATGCCCGACTCGCGGCGATGGTCGTTCTCGATGCGCTCGGCCCGGATCAGCGAACGGCATTCGTCCTGCACGACGGATTCGGCGTCCCGTTCGACGTGATCGCAGGCGTACTCGACACCACTGTCGCGAACACCAGGCAGTTGGCGTCCCGAGCCAGGCGAACGGTCGCGGCGGCCGATGTTCCCGCCGACGACCCCGACCACGACATCGCAGTCGAGAGACTGGTCGTCGCGATGGCCAGCGGAAACCTGGACGCCGTGCTCGACGCACTGCACCCGAATGCGCTGGTGATCGGGGACGCCGGAGGAACCACGCGGACCGCGGTCAACGTGGTGCGCGGCGCGGACCGGTTCGCCCGCTTCTTCCTGGGCCTGATCGGCCGCTACGGTGCTGCGGCCCTTGCCGGCGCGGAACCCGTCCTGGTCAACGGCCGTCTCGGGTTCGTCCTACCCGGCTCGCCGGGCGACGCCACCCATCCGGGCTTCCCCGGCCGAGTACAGGGTTTCACGGTCCGCGACGGCAAGGTCTGGGCCGCTTACGATTTCGCGAACCAGTCGAAGCTGACCGGGATCAGGACGTCGCCTCCTCGGCGGTAGCCCCCGTCACCGAGTCCGCCCACGGCACCCGGCACGAGTCGGTGCTGAATCCCTGGTCGACGATCCCCAACGCCGAGTTCATCCGCGCCCGCTGGTTCTCGAGCGCGATCTGGAAGGACAGCTCGACGACACCGTCGTTGCCGAACCGGCGCTGCAGATCGGCGACCTGCTCGTCGGTGACGGCGGTCGGGGTGGCGGTCATCGCGTCGGCGTAGCGGATCGCGGCGCGGTCGTCGTCGCTGTACAGCGGAGAGGTCTCGAACTCCTCGATGTGCTGGAGACGGTCGACGTCCAGGTCGTCGAGGCGCATCAGCATGGCACCGAAGTCGACGCACCAGGAACAGCCGACCGTCCACGCGACGCGGTACACGGCGAGTTCGCGGACGGCGGCGGGGAGAACGGTCGACGCCTTCTCCGCGGCCAGTTCGCTCACGGCCGAGGCCAGGAACAGCTTGCGATGGTGCGCGACGACCGTGAACGGTTCCGGAACCGCGCCGAACTGGCGGGCCATGAAGCGGTAGGCGAACCGGACCAGTGGGCCTGCCTCGGAGGGAGCGAGAGGGGCAATGCGGGTCATGTCTACTCCTGCACTTCGCGTCGGGCGCCCGGAAAGGGCCTTCGACATGTGGACGAGACAGCTCGAGTAAACGTGACAGCGGGCGGCGCGGGCACCCGACACACGGCCGATAAGCTGTGACGATGCCCGCACCACACGTCCAGACGGTGACCCGCCTGCAGCCGTTCACCTCGACGATCTTCGCCGAGATGACGGCGCTCGCCGTCCGCACCGGGGCGATCAATCTCGGGCAGGGCTTCCCGGACACGGACGGTCCCGCGGCGATGCTGGAGGCCGCGCGGGAGGCAATCGCGGGCGGGCTCAACCAGTACCCGCCGGGCCCCGGAATGCCGGTACTGCGCGAGGCGATCGCGGCCGACCGGGCAGCGCGGTACGGGCAGCGGTTCGACCCCGACACCGAGGTGCTGGTGACGGTCGGCGCCACGGAGGCGATCAGCGCAACGCTCCTCGGTCTGGTCGAGCCGGGCCAGGAAGTGGTGCTGATCGAGCCGTACTACGACTCCTACGCGGCGTCGGTTGCCCTCGCGGGCGGCGTGCGGCGGACGGTGCCGCTGGTCGCGGACGGCACCGGTTACGCCCTCGACGTGGACGCCTTGCGGGCCGCTGTCGGTCCGCACACCCGGATGATCGTGGTGAACACACCCCACAATCCGACCGGGACCGTGCTCTCGGACGCGGAGTTGGCGGCGATCGCCGAGGTTGCGGTCGAGAACGACGTGCTGGTGCTCAGCGACGAGGTGTACGAGCACCTGCTGTTCGACGGACGCACCCACACTCCGCTCGGGATGCTGCCGGGGATGGCGGAGCGGACGGTGACGGTGTCGAGCGCGGCGAAGACGTTCGCCGTCACCGGCTGGAAGACGGGGTGGGCGTGCGGTCCTGCCGCACTGGTGGATGCGGTCCGCGCGGCGAAGCAGTTCATGTCGTTCGTCGCGGGCGGCCCGTTCCAGCCCGCCGTCGCGTACGGGCTGACGCACGAGATTCCGTGGGTGACCGCGCAACGGAAGGAACTGCAGCGCAAGCGCGACCTGCTGAGCAGCGCACTGTCCGAGGCGGGTTTCGGGGTACGGGAGAGCGCAGGAACGTATTTCGTCTGCGCGGACATCTCGCCGCTGACCACGTCGACGGATGCGCTGTCGTTCTGCCGTGAGCTGCCCGAGCGGATCGGGGTCGCGGCGGTGCCGGTGAGTGTGTTCGCCGACCACAAGGAGCCGTGGAACCAGTTGGTGCGCTTCGCCTTCTGCAAACGGGACGAGGTGCTCACCGAGGCAGCCGGGCGACTCCACGGGTTGGCGGGACGATGGTGATGCGGCGATGAGCGATCGCACCGTCCCCGCAGATTTCGTTCGCCGCGCCGCGATTCTGGCGGCTGGAGCCGGGTTCGACATGGCGGCACCCTTGTCGGCGGCGGGGATTCCGCTCTCGGTCCTCGACGAGGACGCGGGGCGCATCACACCCGAGCAGTTGACCCGCTTCACCCAGGCGGCGTGGCGCCTGACGGACGACGAACTGTTCGGCCTCGGTGCTGCCCCCGTTCGCCGCGGCACGTTCCGAGTGGTGTGTCTGACGATGATCCACTGTCCCGACCTCGGCAGCGCGCTCGGACGCATGGCGGACGTGATCCGCGTGGTGCCCGGATTGTCACCCCTCCGGCTCGAATTTGGCGAGAAGACAACACAACTGCACGTGGACATGCCGGACCGCGACGCCTCGGTTCCTCCGGAGATCGCGCTCGCCGCCGATCAACTGCTCACCGATTTCATCCTCATGCTGTTGCATCGGTTCGCGGCGTGGCTGGTGGGCCGACGCGTCAAGCTGGCCTCCGTTCGGCTGCCGCATCCCGAGCCGGACCCGAAACTCGCGCGCAGCTACGACGCCATCTTCGGGGTCCCCGTCAGCTTCGGCGCCGAACGCGCATCCATCGAGCTGGACAACACGATTCTGCGAGCACCGGTCATCCAGACCGAGGAGACACTCGAGGAATATCTGAGGGAGTCGCCGAATCTCCTGTTCTCGGAACGTGATTACGACAGCAGCGCGGCGGCGCAGGTTCGCAAGGTGCTCGAGCGCGGCGCTGCGGGACGCGTCGCGTCGGCGGAGGAGATCGCGGAGATGCTCTCCATCAGCGCGGCGCACCTGCGGCGGCTGCTGCGCAACGAGGGCACCTCCCTCAACCAGCTGCGCGAGGAGGTGCTGCGCGACGCGGCCATCTCGGGCCTGGCGCGGGGCGACTCGGTCGACGAACTGTCGGCGCGGCTGGGGTTCTCGGAGCCGAGCGCGTTCCGGCGCGCGTTCAAGCGCTGGACCGGAACGACGCCCGGCGCGTACCGCTGACGGCTGTGCCGTCGATTCCGTGCTGACGGCGGTGCCGTCGATCGTGAGCTGACCCTCCCTCAGGTGAGGCAGAACTCGTTGCCTTCGGGATCGGTCATGGTGATCCACCGGTACGGGCCCTGCTCGGCGTGGTGCAGCACCGATGCGCCGCGTTCGACCAGAGCATCGGAGACCGCCTGGCGGTCCTCGTCACCGACACGCACGTCGAGATGCATGCGGTTCTTGACGGTCTTGCCCTCGGGCACCAGTTGGAACAGCAGTCGGGGCCGTTCGGGATGTTCGGGGTCGTGCAGCGCCGCCCCGACCTTCCAGACCAGCACCCCGTCGTAGACCATGGTGTCCTCTTCGTTGGCGTGACCTGCCGCGAGGAGCCCCCGGATCATTTCCTCGTTGCTCGGCTCGACCTGCCAGCCGAGAGTCTGTGCCCACCACTTCGCCTGGTCGTGCGGCCGCTGAGAATCCACCGTCACCTGGAATTCGTAGCCCATGGTGGGACGGTACCTCCGGGCACCGACATCGTCAGGGTGCGCCAGCCACTTGACCTTGACACAGTGACAGGGCGTTCAGTGATCACCGAAGGAGGTGGTGACCCATGAACACCACAGCTCAGGATCGGTCCTATAGCCGCATCGCCGCCGCGTTGGCGGGCGCCGATTCGTCGAGTCGCCTACGGGCTGCCCTGGCCGCGGGCACGCAGCCCGATCCGCGTCTGGTCGAGACGCTGGTCGCGCGGTGTGCGGTCGAACCCGACTTCTTCGTCCGCGACATGCTCACCTGGGCGCTGTGCCGCCTCCCCGCGGACGTCACGGTTCCGCGGCTGCTCGCCGAGCTTCGGTCCGACGTTCCGCGGGCGCGCAGCCAGGCTCTGCACACCCTGTCGAAGATCGGGGACCGACAGACGTTCGCGTCGGTGACGACCCTGCTGCACGACGGGGACGACGAGGTCGCCCGGAGCGCCTGGCGGGCGGCGGTCGCACTCGTCCCGCCGGGCGGAGAGGGAGTCCTCGCCGCCGACCTGGCGACGGCACTCGGCCGCGGCGACCGGGACATGCGGCTGAGTCTGAGCCGCGCCCTCGCCGGGCTCGGAGAGCCGGTGGTGCCGGTGCTCGACGCCGCCGCAACCAGCAAGGATCCGTATGTCCGCGCACATGCGGAGGCCACGGCGCAGCTGTACCGGGACCCCGACAGCGGGTTCGACGACTCGCTGAAGGTGGCGACGCGCGTCGCCAACATCGGGCCCCGCGAATAGGGCACGGTGGTCGGGAGAGGAGGCGACGGATGTTGATTGGTGAGGTGGCGCAGCGCTCCGGCGTCAGCGCGCGGATGTTGCGCCACTACGACAGGTTGGGGCTGGTCACGCCGACCGGTCGCACCTCCGGCGGGTTCCGCGAGTACTCCCCCGAGGACATCCGTCGCCTCTTCCACGTCGAGTCACTGCGCACACTCGGCCTGTCGCTCGACGACGCCCGGCGGGCACTCGACGAGCCGGGTTTCGCCCCGTCCGACCTGGTGGGTGACCTGATCCGGCTGACGCGGCAGCGGATCGCCGCCGAGCAGGAACTGCTCACGAGACTCGAGCGGGTGGACGCGTCCGCCCCGGCGCAGTGGGGTGACGTGCTGCAGATCGTCACCCTGCTGCGCGGCCTCGAATCGGAGTTCGGGGCGCGGCGTCAGCAGGCGATCCTGTCGCAGGACGAGTCGGCGACCCTTCCCCCCGAGGCTCTGGCCGCGGCCGTGCTCGAGGAAAAGGACCTCAACGTCGCGGGCGCACTGCAGTGGTCGTTGGCGAGGGCGTCCGGGCAGGGCGTCGCGACGTTGGCCGCCGGCCTCGACTCCGCGGACGTCGCGGTCCGCCGACGCGCGGTCGCCGCGATCGCGTCGGTGCCGTCCGCCGAGGCGACGGCTGTTCTCCAGCGGGCACTGAGCGATCCGGACGACACGGTGCGAGACCGGGCCTCCCTCGCGCTCGGCGCACGCGGAAGCGTCGACGCGATCCCGCTACTGCTGGCGATGGTCGTCGACGGGCGACGCGACGTCGAGGCCGCCGAGGTGCTGGGACAGCTGACGCAGGTGTCGGCGTCCGCCGAGGACATCGTCTCCGCCTTGCAGAACGAGCTTGTCGGCACGGATGACGCGGCCGTGCGCCTGCGAATCACGCAGGCGCTGGCGGAGATTCCGGGCGACGCGCCGCGCGCAGCCCTGACCGTGCTGACCACCGATGGCGACAGGACGATCGCGGCGACGGCCGCGGCGATCCTGACCGTGCAGGACCGCCACCGTCGCGCTCAGAAAGGCTGACCGAACAGCACCGCGATCAGCTGCAACGGCATCGTGATGAACGACGCCCCCACGAACAGCGCCGATGCCACGGGATCGCCTGCCAGGTATCCCTCGCGCATCCACTCCAGTGCGTCTGTCGCTGAACCCATTGTCGTTCCTCCCCAGTCGAGTGTGATTCACCTGGACAGTCGTCCGCGACCCCCGTCCCGTTACGACCCGCCTGACGAACCCGAGACACTACCTACGAACACATGTTCGATTATCGGGTAGGATCACGGCATGGAGTTGGGCCTGCAGGCGTCGCTATTCGACGATCCAGCCGCCGGCACCCGGTTCACGCCGCTCACCGGGTCGGTGCGGCGACGGCGGCTGACCGCCGGGGCGTGGGTCGATGTCCTGCCGGGCTGGCTTACCGGCTCGGACGCCCTGTTCACCCGGCTCGCCGACGGCGCGGCATGGCGGGCGGAGCGCAGGCAGATGTACGACCGCGTCGTGGACGTGCCACGACTGGTCGCGTTCTACGACGAGGCAGCGACGCTCCCCGACCCGCTACTCGACGAGGCCCGAAACATGTTGAGCGAGCACTATTCTTCCGAACTCGGCGAACCGTTCGTCTCGGCAGGCCTGTGTCTGTACCGGGACGGCACCGACAGCGTCGCCTGGCACGGCGACACCATCGGCCGCAGCGCCACCGAGGACACGATGGTCGCGATCCTGTCGCTCGGTGCAGCACGGACTTTGGCGCTGCGACCCCGCGGAGGCGGCGGCGAGGTACTCAAGTTCGCCCTCGGCCACGGCGATCTCGTGGTGATGGGCGGATCCTGTCAGCGGACCTGGGAGCACGCCGTCCCGAAGACGACGCGCCCGACCGGCCCGCGGATCAGTGTGCAGTTCCGGACGCGCGGCGTGCGGTGACGACCGCCTCGGCCAGCCGGTCCAGCTGCGCGGCCGTGGTGCCCCAGTCGATGCAGGCGTCGGTGATGGACTGCCCGTAGGTCAGCTCGTCCGACTTGCCGAGGGTGAGGTCCTGACGACCCGCCTCGATGAAGCTCTCGAGCATGATGCCGACGACACCCTTCTCGCCGCCCGCGATCCGCTCGGCGATGTCGGTGACGACATCGACCTGACGCTCGTGGTTCTTCTGGCTGTTGCCGTGGCTGGCGTCGATGACGACCCGCTCCGGCAGGCCCGACTTGGCAAGGCGCGCAAGGGTGTCCGCAACGGACTCGCGGTCGTAGTTCGTGCCGGCGTTGTGGCCGCGAAGGATGACGTGGCAGTCGGGGTTGCCGACGGTGCGGATCAACGCGGAGTGCCCGTCGAGGTCGGTGCCGGGGAACACGTGGCTCGCACCGGCGGCACGGGTGCCGTCGACCGCGACCTGCACGTCACCCTCGGTGGAGTTCTTGATGCCGACGGGCATCGACAGTGCGCTGCACAGCTGGCGGTGCACCTGGCTCGCGGCGGTGCGGGCGCCGATCGAGCCGTAGCTGACGAGGTCCGCGATGTACTGCGGGGTGATCGGGTCGAGGAACTCGCAGCCGACGGGCAGACCCAGTTCGGTGATGTCGACGAGCAGCTTGCGGCCGATCCGCAGGCCGGTGTTGATGTCGAAGCTGCCGTCGAGGTGCGGATCGTTGATCAGACCCTTCCACCCCAGCGTCGTGCGCGGCTTCTCGAAGTACACGCGCATCACGACGTGCAGGTTGTCGCGGTGCTCCTCCGCCTTCGCGGCCAGCCGGCGCGCGTAGTCCATCGCGGCCTCGGTGTCGTGCACGGAGCACGGCCCGACAACGACCATCAGCCGATCGTCGCGACCGGTGAGGATGTCCACGGTGGCGCCGCGACCTGCGCGAACGGTGGCGGCGACGGCGTCCTCGGCGGGATGCTCGGCGCGGATCTCACGCGGCGCGGCCAGCGGAGAAATCGATATGGTCCGCTGATCGTCGAGATCGCGTGCGGTGTCGATCGTGAGAGACATTCGTCATCCTGTTCATCGGTGGCAATTCTTCGAAGGCCGACCCAGGAGACAAAACACATCCGCGAGCCGGTCTGTTCCGGCTCGGGGTGGAGAAGTCAGCGCGTGGTCACGCCGACCGACCCACCCGGGGCCGGCCTGCTAAACCAGAAATATGCGCGCTGCATGGCGGCCACTGTAGCAGGTGCCGAAAAGTAGCTGTGAATGGTCACCGTAGTTGGCGGATGGTCACCTAGTTGGCGGACGGTTCGCCCGAGCCGCACGTTCGGCAGATCCCAGCGAAGTTCCTTGCCGATGCCTGCGGTGAGGGTTGATTTCGGTACCGGATGCGATCTCGCCGACCTCGATCGCTTGTCCTCGTACTCCGGTTCGGGCTCATCCATCCATGCCTGATACCCCGGACTCGTCAGACGCAGGTGGATCGCGCTGGGGCTCATACTGAGTCGGACGACCACTTTGGGCAGGTCCCACCTGAGAGCGGCCGGTGGTCCGGGTTCGGCGCTCGGGGCTGTCCCCAGGAGTGCTGTCAATGCCACATCGAGGTTCGTGAACCCCTCGTCCAGCAGCGGACGCAGCACTGTCATAGGCGTAGCGTCATCTGCCAGATCCGAGACGAAGATCGAGATGGTGTCCATCGAACGGTTACGCCCGTACATGTTCGCCCTCGGCCGGCTGACAGGAAAGTCCGTCCGAATCGAGCCGCCACCTTCCCTGAGTTCGACGAGCTCCCATCCAGCTTGCGAACAGAAGGGTTCCAGGTCATCGACGACCCAGGTCCAATCGAATTCTGCTGCGAGGCGGTCGATCCGGGTGGCGCCCTCGATGTCGACGTGCACGCGTGGATGCTATCCGTGCACTCATCTGCCGCCTCGACGGCGTGCCGCCCCCGCTTTCCTGCTGGTCACAGACACAGCACACGACTGTGGCAGCAACCCTGGGTGGGCGGTACACACAGGTAGGCACGGACAGAGCGGCCGTCGCGATACCTGCGTGCTACACCTGGCGAACGCATTCAGTGCCGGCTTCCACCTCATCGCCCATCGTGCTCTTCCCTTCTCGGATGCTCCCACGGCCTGACGCCGCCGCGTAGTGGAGTTGGCATGCGACGTAGGCGCCAGATTCTGTGCGGTCATACAGTCGCACGGCCGGATGAACCTCAGGCGCCAACACTCGTCTTCTTCGTCCTGATGGTGATCCTCTACGGCGCTTTCATCGCGCTCGCATTCACCATGCCGGCAACGCACAGCTGATCACAGAGGGAGGAGGTCGACCCGTCGTCCTGCGAAGTGTTCGGCGACGCCCGGATCACCGTCGTGAGGTCGCGCAACGGATGACCCGGTTCGGCTGTTGACCGTTTCACCCTCTTACCAAGAAAATGGTGCTGTCCCAGGCGTGTGCCGGACACCGAGCCCGCGGTGTTCGCGGCGGTATACGGCACCAAAAATCGGTCGCGGGCCCCGGCGCTGTCGGAGACAATCACGATCATGTCTGTGGATGTCTCGGCGCCGGCCCGGGTGGGCGAATCTCGTCTCGCAAACGGGCGGGTGATCGGGTGGTCCGAATGGGGTCGCCCGGACGGGGTTCCTGTTCTGCTGTCCCCGGGCGCCGCCACCACCGGGTCACTCGGATTCGGCGCCGCCGTCGTCGATTCGCTCGGCGTGCGGCTCATCGCTCTCGACCGCCCGGGTCTCGGCCGGTCGACACCGATGCCCGGCAAGACATTTCGAGCCTTCGCGGCCGACGTCGGTGAGCTCATCGAGCTGCGCGACCTCGGCAAGCCGGCCCTCGTGGGCAACTCCCAGGGTGCGCCCTTCGCGCTCGCGTGCGCGGCCGCAGGTGTCGGCGCCGCGGTCGCAATCGTGTCCGGCAGCGACGAGGTGGCGGCGCCGCGGTTCGCCGACGACCTGCCGGGCCCGCTGCGTGAGCTCGTCGAACTGACCGCGACGGACCCGGGCGCCGCGGAGCGCATCTTCGCCACGTTCGACGCGGACGCCATGTGGCAGATGGTGATCGAGTCCAGCCCCGCGTCCGATCGCGCCGTCTACCGGGACCCCGTGTTCGAGCACTCGTACCGCGGCAGCCTGCGTGAGGCGTTCGCCCCGGGCCCGACCGGCTACGCCCGGGACACGGTGCTGGCGATGGGCCGCTGGCCGTTCGAGCTCACGACAATCGATGTCCCCGTGGACCTCTGGTACGGAGACCAGGACACCAGCCACTCCCCCGACCAGGGAGAATGGCTGGCCGCCCGCATCCCCGGAGCCGTTCGCCACCTGGTACCGGGAATCGGCGGCGCCGTGCTCTGGACACACGCCGAACCGATCCTGCGCACCCTGCTCGGCCACGTACCCACGTGACCTGCGGTGTCGGCGGCGTCAGCCCTGAACAACCGACACCGAGAACCCAACGCACAGGTCGTCACGGCCCCCGTCACCGATCCAGGCAACCTCATGCAGATACAGGCGCCGGGTAGACCAGCTTTTCGGCGATCTCCCCGAGCTCGGTGAATGTCCCGACCTCCCAGGCCAGGTGATAGAGACCGACGTCGCCCGGCCTACGTACCCCCGGGTCGTTGGGGCTCTGGAACAGGCCGAGGTCGTGGTCGTTGGCGGGCCCCGCGGCCTGCAGGAACGCCGCACCGGCAAAACCTCCCGGCAGCGGACGGAAGCCGAGCACATCGTCAGTCCATGTTTGCGCCACTGCCGAGTCGGGCACTACTCAGCCGTACTGAATCCACGAACATGGAGATGTACAAACGTGGCGGACAACAAGTCCGGGCCCTCCGAGGCGACATGGGCGTCGCGGAGAAGGAAACCGAGGCAGAAAGGGCCCGACCAGAAGCGGCGGCCGACGAGGCACGTCAGCGCGCGGAGCAGGACAACTGAGCGGTCAGCACACTGGCATGCAGTGTGCGCCGAGCGCTGCGCGGTCACGTTATCCGACGCAGATGGCCCGCCCGGAGAAACGCAGCGGTCTTCGGGCCGGGCGGGGACGAGAGTGGAGGAGATATGACAGTCTCGACGTACCTCAAGCGAAGCACAGCCGCGTTCGGGATCTGCGCCGCCGGCATGGTCCTCGCGCCGGCGGCGTGGGCCGGAACATCGTTCGACGATCCCCCACCCAGCTGTGTCCCCATCGGTCTTGGCGACGCCACCGTCGAAGCGGAGACCGGCGCCGAGGAGTCCGAGCTGGCTCCCGGGACGGTTGAGTTCGAGATCGATGATGGCGCCGGGACCGGAGCGAACGTGGTGTGGGTGAACACCGACAATTGGCGGTTCGGCACCGTCATGCTGACGCCGCAGGGGGACGAGGCGGAACCGAAGGCTACGGTCGCGTCCGGCCCAGGGCACGTGATGGCTGCGGTCTACGGTCTCTACACCGACGCAGAGGGCCAAGCCTGCCTGTTGCTGCCGGGTGTGAACACCGCGATCACCGTCCCCAGGTAGCTGGCGGCAGCACTCATGGAGGGCGGCGCTATTTCACCCCCGAGAGCCGCGCAGGCAGCCGTTCGTCACCTGACGCCTTCCCACATTCTCAGGTAGATCTCGGCGCCACGGAACACATCGGCCATGACATCCGGGCCGCCGAGCACCCGGACCGCCTCGAGCCAATCCGCATAAGCCCCATATGTGGCGGTGCCATCTGTGTTGAAGTCGAAAGTGCGCTCACCCCACCGTTCCTGGTCGAATGTCACCCGCCCATCATGCGACGTGAACGGGTACTGGATCGTTCCCGCTCCGGGTGCCGCGCCCTGGCCGGCGATGCCGTTCATGTCGGAGCCGAAGCCGAAACCGAAGTCGCCACTAGGGCGGGACATGGCACGCGCCTCACGCCAGGAGCGCAGGAAGGTTGCCGGCTCGCTGGCGTAGGGTGTGGCGAAACCACCCGCGGCATAGACCCTCGCAGTGGTCTTCTCCGAATCCCAGCCGTGTGAGGAGATCACACCGGAATAGCCGCGCTTTTCGATGATGGCCATCACTTCGTCGGCGGTCGCTTCACTCAGGTGATCCACCTCGATGAGAAACCCGTGGTCGATCATTCTGTTGATCAGATATTCGCCGAGGTCCGTCAAACCGCGGGCATTGCAGTGCGGCCCGGCCGGATAGAGCGGCAGTGGTGCACCTCCGATAAACGGACCGGTGAGATGTGCGAGGAACTGGTTGACATCCCCACCAGCTGGCACCGAGGGCTGCGTGCTGTCGTGGTCGGCACCGGGGCAGGGCTGCACATTCCAGAAGGTGCCGGTTTGCATGAAGTTGCCGGCGTTGACCAGCAACCCGGTCAGGTTGCTGTCCATTTTCGTGCCGCCGAACGCGTTGTCGAATTTGTGGACCGGGAAGAAGCTGCTGACACCGATTTCTCTGAGTTCGATCAGCCGGCGATCGACATCGGCCCGCGTGCACTCGGGCTGCCCGAGTAGTACCCCGCACCCCAGTGGATTGGACAGCTCCATGCCCAACACCACGGCGAGTTTGCCGGACGCGGCGATACGTCGTGCTTGGTCCGGGTCGGTGGCGATGCGGAAAAAGCCCTGCCCGGGACCACCTGCCTGTGCATCGATGTAGTCCTGCAGCGCGTGCAGCCCGGCGGCTTGGATGCGCACGGAAGTCATGTCGTCGCACGGGTTTCGGCGGTCGGTCATCATGGTGCACAGCGACTCGTTGTCCACGAGGTCCACTGTCATCACACGCAGGCCCGCCTTCCAGGACCGCTCGATACTGGTCCAGTAGGCACCTTCGGTGGTGAGTACGGACGGCTTCGGCCAGTCGCGGAAGGTGGGCCAGCCACCGGTGTCGGAGTTGTGGGCGGGTTCGCCGTGATCGAGGAAGTTCGCGATCACGCCGTTGGTACCGGTGCGGTATTGCGCGCAGTCGGGCAGCGCGTATTCCACCCCGTAGGGGTGCCACGGGCGGCCGCAATGGAAGTTCCCGCCCATGAACTCGTAGGCGGTGATGTGTGCGTGCGCGTCGATGGTGCCCTGGATCGAGCCGTCGGCAGCCACGCCGGGACCCGGTGTCCCGGTGGCGCCCGACTGTGCCTCAGGGAAGTCCGCGCAGCCGGTCTCCGGGGTGAAGGTGGCGGACGTGCTCTTTCCCGTTGCAGCGTTGGTGATCGTGAACCCGCTTGCGCCGGAACCGTCCACCTTCCACACTGCGGCATCCGAGGGTGCCTCGGCGGGCTCGATCGACTGCGCAGAGTCCTCGAGTACCTCACCACCGCGCCCGTAGAAAAGGTACTCACCGAGAGTGGTTGCGTGCAGCCGGTACGGGCCCGCCGACGGAACCAGCTGCCCGGCCGGGGTGTCGATCTGGAAGCAGCCGTTGACCAGCGAATAGCGCGTCTGCCCGGGGTCGGCTGTGGCGAGTCCCGAGCTGGACCCGGCGAGGCCCGCGGCGACCAGGGTTGCGGCGACCAGTACCGGCCTCCAGCGCGTGTGTCGTGGGCGGGCAACGGTGAAACGCAAGACTTCTCACTTCCGACCTAGGACTGCTTCACTTTGGGCGCAGTCGAATCCCAGGACGCCTAAGGCAACCCGGCCGCCAAACTACTATGAAGGATAGTTTTTTCGTGGCGCTTTCAGATCAGGGCCACAGTCGCTGCCGCGGAACCGAGCCCGACCGCGATCGCCGAACAGGCCGGTACCAGCAACATCGCCCCCACCAGAGCCCTCGCTGCCCGGCGCCGGGACGCCGAACGACACTCCGGTGCCGCCGCCAGGCATTCCAGACGCACCGTCAACGAGTCATCGTCCGGCTCCGACACCGAGATCGACACAGGCACAGCTCCCCCGTGTACGGCCACGGTGCGCAAGGCACTGCAGAGCGACTGCGGATCGGTGCGGACCGCGGCGCTGCGATCGGCGGCGAGTTCGACCAGCGTTGTCAGTGCCGATGGCGCAGCGGCGAGCAGTGGAATCCGCGGGAATGCGCTGGCGAGAACCTGGCATACACCAAGGATGTGATGGTGGCGCCCCCGTAGATGCGCACGCTCGTGGGCGAGCACCGCATGCCACTGGGCCTCAGTAAGACAGCGCGCGAGCCCGTCTGTGACCACGACATACCCGTCGCGCCCAGAAACGCTGTAGGCCAACGGCACCGGATGGTCGAGCCAGACCAGCCCCGCGCCTCCCGGATCGACGCGGCCGAGCAGCCCGATCAGTTCCGCGTGCCGCCGCCGCAGCGCCAATCCTCGCTGCAAATGAACGACGGAGACTCGTGTCACGAGTATGGCGGGAACGACGAAACCGAGGAAGGCAACCGGCCTTATCAGTTCCGCTGTCCAGGTGACGATGGTCGGCTCGACCGCGGCCAGACTCTGCACCACGGCGCCCGCACGCGAATTTCCCGGTGGATCACCCGGCCAGGCCAGGGCGATCAGCGCCAGCGCGCCGACACCGATCATCGCGACCACCGCACCGAGCCAGGCCACGATCCCCACCACCGGAGCGCCACCGAAATCGACGCGAGACAAGACCACCGGCGCGATCATGGCCAGCGCCATGCCGGCAGCCACCAGCGCGATGAGCAGGATCATGGAGTGTCTTCACCGGCGGACAGCCCCTGCCGCAGCGCTTCGACCTCGCGCGCACTGGCGGTGCGGGCCAAGTGCAGCAGCGCGCTGGTGGCGTCGGGACTGGCGTCGAGGATTTCACGCAACAGATCGGTGGTCGCCTCGGCACGGGAACGACTAGGGCGATACTGATAGCGTCGGCCGACCTTCTCCCGCTGAACCCAACCCTTCTCCCACAGATGCGTCACCACCGTCAATACCGTGGTGTAGGCCGGAGTCCGCTGCTCCCGACCGAGTTGATCGACCAGTTCGTGAACCGACAGCGCGTCGGGGACCTCCCACAGCACAGTCATCACCTGGTTCTCCAGCGATCCCAGCCCTTTCATCACCACTCCATCCGATCTCGCTGCCCCGGCCGCACCGCGCACACAGATGCCGCAGGCACAACATACTGAACCGTTCCGGGTCCATAGCCGCTTCCAGTCCTGCGAAGAAGGCTCGGGTGAACCGAGCGCCAGGTGTGCAACTCGGCCGCTCGGCAGGACGGCGGGGACGTAGCCGCGACCGCGCTCGACGACGAGCGGCCGAGTCGCGGGCCACACGAAGCCGCTCGTCGGACCCGCGAACAACTGCCAACCATGTTGACGCGATCGCGACCGGTCGTGGTCACGACACTTGTCACCCCGCAGGTCAGAGCATCGGCAATTGTCAACTGTGTTGGGGATTCACAGTTGCGGTGAATCCCCACCGTGGTTGGCAACTTGCCAGTAGTTGGCACAGCGCATGGCGACCAACAGAAGAAGAACCCGAGATGCCGGCGCCACCAGCACCCTCAGCGGCCCGCGAAGACCCGCTGCCACACGGACGGGTCGGTGCGCGGGCCACCGAGGGTGTCGGCGCCGTAGCGTTCGATCTCCGCGGCGATGTCCAGCGGCCGGGTCGGCGGCATCCCCGGCACCAACTCCTCCTCGACCCGGTCGTCGGGAACCAGCCAGCACACCTCGAACTCGATGCCGTCGGGGTCGCGGGCGTACAGCGCCTTGGTCGAGCCGTGGTTGCTCGCCCCGGTCAGCGCGTCTGCGGCAACCAGCCTTTCGGCGATCTCCCCGAGCTCGGTGAGCGTCCCGACCTCCCAGGCCAGGTGATAGAGACCGACGTCGCCCGGCTTACGTACCCCCGGGCCGTTGGGGCTCTGGAACAGGCCGAGGTCGTGGTCGTTGGCGGACCCCGCGGCCTGCAGGAACG
Source organism: Rhodococcus sp. RD6.2 (assembly GCF_001040705.1). Taxonomy (GTDB): domain Bacteria; phylum Actinomycetota; class Actinomycetes; order Mycobacteriales; family Mycobacteriaceae; genus Rhodococcus_G. The sequence goes on along the minus strand of NZ_CVQP01000009.1, from coordinate 305,284 downwards.
CTGCCCCGGCGAAACCTCCCGGCAGCGGACGGAAGCCGAGCACATCGCGATAGAAGGCGACGCTGCGCTGCAGGTCCGACACGAACAGGACCGCGTGGTTGAGTCGACGAATCACGTTCGCACCCTACTTCCCGAACCGATAGGTGACGCCGGTGAGTCGCTCCGACTCGGCCCACAGCGACGCCGCGACGGCCCGGTCGTGGGACTTGCCGGACGAACCGACCACCTTGGGGTGCCCGCGCTGTTCGAACGGCCCGTCCGGACCAATGTAGCTGCCGGACGCCACCGAATCGTCGGTGGCCGCATACAGCTCGGGCAGGGCGCCCATCGCGGCGCTTTGCCCGAACAGGTTGCCGACAACCATCACGTGATCCCAGACCGACTGGGTGTGACTCTGGAGTCCGGTCCGCGCGTAACCAGGGTGCGCGGCAAGCGATTTCACCGAGGATCCGGATGCCGACAACCGCCGGTCCAGCTCGTAGGCGAACATCAGGTTCGCCAGCTTCGACTGCCCGTACGCCGACCACCGGTTGTATCGCCGTCGCTGCCAGTTCGGATCGTCGAGGCTGATGGACCCCATCCGGTGTACCGCGCTCGACATCGTCACCACCCGGTCGGCGATCTGGTCCAGGAGCAGTCCGGTCAGCGCGAAGTGCCCGAGATGGTTCGTACCGAACTGCATCTCGAAGCCGTCGACGGTGGTCGACTTCGGCACCGCCATGACGCCGGCATTGTTGATCAGCACGTCGACCTGCTCGACCCCGTCCGCGAACTCACGCACCGACGAGAGGTCGGCGAGGTCGAGCCGACGCACCTCGGCGTTCGCGCCGATCCGCGCGGCCACCGGGCCGGCCTTGTCGACGTTGCGGCAGGCCAGGATCACGGTCGCGCCCGCGGCCCCGAGCGCCGTCGCCGCCTCCGCCCCGAGCCCACTGTTCGCGCCGGTCACCACGAAGGTGCGGCCGGTCTGGTCGGCGATGTCGCGAGGGGTCCATTTCCCCATGTCGCCAGCCTACGTCGACGGCGCCGTCCCGCGGCACGGAAAATCCGCCAACCTGCGCCGATAGCTTGACCAACCTCAGCCTGTCGGGGGGCAATCACGACGGTCCGAGCGAACTGGCTGCCGTAGGGCACTCGCATACTGTGCGGGTGCGATCTGAGATGCCCACTTCCGCTGCACGTGCCCTCCCGGGGAGCGTGACCCGCCGGACCATGTCCCGAACAGGCGAAGGATCGGAACGATGAGCCCGAGACGTAGCGCGCGCCGCGGGGCGGCTGGTGTGCTTGCTGCGGTGAACGCGCAGCTGGGGCGTCCGAGCTCGACACCTCTGGATTCCGAAGCCATCGCCCGGACCGAGTTCCTCGAACTTGATCAGCTGCCCGCGACGGACTTGGCCCCGTTGTCCGAACTGTCGAACCTGACCGAACTGCGATTGCACGGGGAGGTAGTGATCGATCTTCGCCCGCTTTCGACGCTGACCGCGTTGCAGAGGCTCGACCTACGTTGGTCGCCTGTGCGGGACGTGTCCCCGTTGGCGGGCCTGAACAGTCTCACCCACCTCTATCTCAGCGGAACGGAAGTCAGTGATGTGTCCCCGCTTGCCGGTCTGGCCGGACTGGAGTTTCTGGACCTGCGCTGGACGCCACTCCGGGACGTCGACCCCCTGGGAGGCCTGAGCCGCCTCACCTGCCTCAAACTCGCGGAGACCGAGGTGGTCGACGTGGCTGCACTGGCGGGCCTGACGGGCCTGACCTCGCTCGACCTCGAGGGAACCTCGGTCACGGACGTCTCGCCACTGGCCGGCTTGCCGCATCTGGGAATGCTCGAACTCTCCGGATCACACGTCACAGATGTTTCCTCTCTGCACAGCATGGCCAACCTGACCATCATCAACGGGTGATTGACAGGGCCAAGAGGTCAGCGCATCGGCGCGCTGCTGCGTCCTTGCGCGAGGCCGCTCAGCTCGGCGTCGAGGGTCGCCTGTGCCACTCGCATCTGCTCGGCGTAAACGGGGTCCTGCATCCGCTGCCACATCACGTCCTCAGGGACGTCCTCGACATGGCTCGTCACCCACCAGATGTTGCCGAACGGATCCTTGATGCGCCCTCCGCGCTGCCCGAACGCGCTGTCGCCCAGCTCGGTGACCACCTCGGCGCCGGCGGCGAGCGACTTCGCGAACGCCTCGTCCGCGTTCGGAACGAACACGCGCAGCAGGCTCGGCATGGCCGGCCACTCCGGCCGTCGATCGAAGGCCAGCACGACGGTGTCGCCGACCCGGATTTCTCCGTGACCGATCGATCCGTCCTCGGTCGACACTCGGGCGAGCTCTTCGCCGCCGAACACATCGGAGACGAAGTCGAGGAAAGCGCCGGTGTCGGCGGTGACGACCCAGGGGGCGACGCTCGTGTAGCCGGTCGGAGTGCCGTTGCGCAGATCGGACATGTTCGGTTCCTTTCGAGGCTTTTCGCTGGTGTGACCCCGACGCTAGACACGAAATAGGTCTGATCCTGTCCTAGATATGCCGGAGAATGTGGGAATGGCCGGACCCACCTCACGCCTGCTCACCCTGCTGTCACTGCTCCAGACCCCTCGCACCTGGTCCGGCAGCGAACTCGCCGCGCGACTGGAGGTCACGCATCGCACGGTTCGCCGAGATGTCGACCGGCTGCGTGAGATGGGCTATCCCGTCGACGCCGACCTCGGTGCCCACGGCGGGTACCGCTTGGTGGCGGGAACGTCGATGCCACCGCTACTCCTCGAGGACGACGAGGCCATCGCCGTCGCGCTCGGGCTGCGCACAATCGCAGTCCATGGCCTGCCCGAACTCGAGGACGCCGGCGTCCGCGCGCTCACCAAGCTGAGCCAGTCGCTCCCCGCCCGGCTACGGCACCGGGTGCGCGCCTTGGGTGCTGCTGCCGTTCCGTGGGCACGCTCGTCGGGGAACACGGTCGACGCGGACGTCCTGACCGTGCTCTCGGCCGCGATCGCGAATCGGGAACGAGTCCGCCTGGACTACGAGGATCGGGGCGGCAGTCTCAGCGCCCGACACGTCGAACCGCAGCGGCTGGTGACCGTGCATAACCGGTGGTATCTCGTCGCGTTCGACCTCGACCGCGACGACTGGCGCCAGTTCCGGGCGGACCGGATCTCCGCACCGCGAGGCACCGGGGCTCGCGCACGCGAGCTCATGCCCGCTGAGGAGGTGCTCGCGCACCTCGAACGCGCCGAACTCGCGATGGCGCCGACGTACCGGGCAGATGTGACGCTGCGGCTCTCGCTCGAGGTCGCGCAGGTGCGGTTGCGTGATCACCTCGGTGACGGTGAGCTCACGTCGGAGGCGGATGCCACCAGATGGCGCAGCGCGTCGGACACAGTGGAGTGGCTGGCGATTCGGCTGCTCGCGATGGATTGCCGCTTCGTCGTGCACGGGCCGCAGGAGCTGAGGGATCACCTCGGCTGGATCCACGAGCGGACAAGGGTCGACGGTGAGGCGCGCAGCTCAGCTGAGATTCATGGGGCGAGTCCGAAGCAGCTGTCCGGTCCTGTTCGCCGATCGCCCAACAGGCCGCAGTAGGTGTCGAGTTCAACGCGAGGGGAACACTGTCGGGATGGGTATCGTGATTCTTCTACTCGCCCTGTTGGTTCTGATCTCGATCGCGGGAAACGTCATACGTGTCCGGCACGCAAGCACTCTCGGTGCGCAACCACAGGCCCCTTCGCCAGCCACCACACCGGAGGGCTACGACCCGCTCCGGATCGGTGTCGGTGACATCGTCTCGTGCACCGGTGTCGACCACGTCGTCAGCGGCACGATCAACTTCGACCAGGAGGGATTTCGCTGGCACGAGCACCTGCTCGCCGGCCCGAACGGCCGTCGCCGGCTCACGGTCGAGTACGAAGAGGGCGAACTGGAGATGACGCTGTGGACGCCGTGCGAGGGAACCTGCCTCGAGCCCGGCGAAGAAGTGGCTCTCGACAACCGCGTGTACCGGCAGGTCAAGTCCGGTGCTGTTCAGTTCACCGCGGAGGGAACGACCGGTACGCCACCGTCCGGATCGATGGAATATACGGACTATGCGACCGCCGACAGAAGCGGTCGGCTCGCGTTCGAGCGGTGGACGAAGACCACGTCATGGGAGGTGTCGACCGTGCACGCTGTCACGCGTGGCGAGCTCAGGGTCATCCACGCGCGGTCCGTCGAGTGAGCGTGCACCTGTCAACTCGGAACCGCACCATCACTTTTCATTGCACCGCCTGGAAGACGGCAGTCGCAGCTGCAGTCGAGCGGGCCGTCCTCCAGTCCCCGCAGTGTCGCCGTGCACTGCGGCCTGCCGCACGATTGTCGGAATCGGCTCCTGTGCATCGTGATCCGCAAGAGTAGTCGTGGATCAGGATCAAGGTTGTGGCCGCACCGAGTAGCGCTACCTGCCGGGCCGGAATCGCAGCAGAAACTGCCGCGAGCACCACCACAGAGCCCGCAACCGCGGCTGCTTTCGCCGTCGTGCCGATCGACATGTGACCACCTGGAGGTGCCGTCTTCTGGTGTTACGGTGAGCCCGTGTTCGACTTTGCCGACCTCGACGCGGCGATCCTCAGTACCCTCCGCGCGTGCGTCGCGGAACTCCGTTCTGCCGACGACTCGCTCGCGATGGTGGCCTGCGGCATGGTCGAAGACCTCACCGGGTTCTTCGTTGCCGGGGCCGGTGCGACCTGGGCCTCTGGACTTGAGGGGTCGAGCGCAGACAAGGCGCAGTGGGCCTGGTGTCCATCGGAGTGGCCGCTCGACGCTGAAGACCCGGACGATGTCGCGCCGGGTCGGGTGACGAGCGCAATCTGGGCGCTCTCCGGCACCCAGGCAATGTTCGACGGAACGGGGCACGTGCTCGAGGCGGATGCCTACGATGCCCTTCGGCTGCAGTACGAGAACCGGATCGTGCGTGCGATCAAGCGGATGCAGGCCGACGGCGAGTTTCGCGATGCCGCGGGGAACGACGTGTGGATCTGGCTGCACTCCGCCGACGACGCTGATCCCGAGCTCGACGCGCGCACCTTTGCCGCCCTACAAGGACCCGAACTCGCCAGCGATTTCAGTGACCGTTTCGGCGCCGGCGGAGATCGCCTGCTCGCGCGTGTCGCGGCCCGCGAGGCCTAGCGCAGCACTGCAGGCGTCTTCTCGGTGACCTGTGCGGCGCTCTACGTCTGCGAATTAACGGCCGGACCCTGACCGTCGAGCAGACGACCTGATCGGTCAGGCACGATCATGCCCATCCGACGGACCAGGGGTCCCATGCGCTCGAATCATCATCTCGGCCAGGCCGCCGCACGCGGCGACCTCGACACGCTGTCTGCGCGGATCGACGCCGGCGACGACATCGAAGAACGACAGAAGGGCACCGGGCGAACCCCGCTCGTGGAGGCCGCCATCGCCGGGCATCACGAGATCGTGGAACGGCTTCTCGTCTGCGGAGCCGATCGCACGGCGTCGTGCACCGCGGTCGGCCACACCGCGCTGGAGTGGGCTGCCGTTCAGGGCCACGTCGAGGTGGCCCGGGTCCTGCTTGCTCACGATTCCGATCCCAACGTGGTTTCGGCGAACAGCTTCATGGGCCACACTCCCCTCATGCTCGCCGCCTCCACCGGGCACATCGAGGTACTCCGACTGCTGCTCGACGCGGGCAGTGACCCTCAGCTGGAGGACAATCGCGGACACAACGCACTCTCGCTCGCGGAGAAGCACCGACACGACGCGGCGGTGACGATCCTCCTCGAGGCGGGAGCAACTCCACCTGCACCACGGGAACCATTGACGGCGCGCCCCTGGCCCGAACTGACGTGGGAGCCGGAAGTACTCGATGGTCTTGGTTCTCCGATCCCCGACACTGCATCACCCGCTCACGTGGTCTGGAGCTACATTCGGGCCATTCACGCGTGGGAAGCCGCGGCCTGGCAGGCGCTGCAGGCTGCCGAGTCGAAGGGCGAGCACTACGGCTTCGCCGCGGCGCTCGAGGTCGCTGGCGCAATCACAGCCGCCCACTGCACCACCGGAAAGCGCTACGTGCGCGCCTCCATCGGCGCGATTCCGGACATCTCACCAGAGTTCGCGCTCGTGGACGAGACCGAACCGACCGCATCCCGTCGTGAGCTCCACCTCCGGCATCTGGAGCCGACCGAGTTCGTTCACGAATACGAGTGGATCTTCGTCTGCGTCCGCAGAAACAGGCGATGGCGAATCGAGTCGGCGAAGTCCCGCTTGATCGGCACCGACAAGTGGGAGCAGGCCGTGCTGTGAAGGATCGAGCTTCGTGAACCGCACCATCGACGCTCTGCCGGTTGGCCGCGCGTTCTCACAGAGGACCAAGGCCCTCGCGATCATCGACGCCATCCTGTGCCCGGAATGGGAGTACCGCTGCTACTCGTTCAACTCCGGATGGGGTTCCGGACAGTCGATGGCCTCGGCCCGGGACGGGCAGGGCGCCGAGTACTTTGCCCTGATCTCGAACGATGTCATCGGATTCACATCCTACGAACCCCAGAGTCTCTTGGTGCCAACGCCTTCCGATGGCTGGGCCGCCCACGCGCCCGCGAGCACAGGGCTCGAGGACTTCTGGGACGAACCGGCGTTCTCGATGGATCGCATCTCGTGGTTGGCGGCGTGCGACGCGGGCAGCTGGCTGTTGCTCGCAGGCGAACTGCGGATCCCCGACCTGGCAGAGGCGCTGACCCGCGATGCAGAAGAGCATGCCGGCTGGGCAGCAACCTACTACGAGCTGACCCCGAGGACCGAGCAGGTTGAGGCGCTGCGGCACCTGCTCGATGGCAGACCCCTGACCGGCGAGATCGTGGCCACACTGAACCCATCCACGAGCATCGTCGACCTCGCCGACGACATCACGGAGATCGGGTGGCCAACCGCGGTGTAGCCGTTGCTCTCACTGCGGTTTGCGAGACGATCCGCCGGTCAGAGTCACCAGTTCACTTCTGGGGCAGGACCAGGATCTTCACGTGTTCATCCGGGTCACGCAGCGCTGTGAAGGCATCCGCCACGCCGTCCAGCCCGACCCGGCCGGTGATGATCGCTTCGGCGTCGATCTCGCCGTCGGCCAGCCGCTGCAGGGTGATGTCGTAGGCGTTCTCGTACGGGCCGTGACCGAAGTTGATCGCGATCCGCCGGAACTGCCCGACCACGGGGATGATCACCTCGTCGCCGAACGGCGCCGCCAGCACCTGGATCCGCGAGTTGAACGGCATCGTGTGCATCAGGGTGCCGAGGATCCCGGCCCGGCCGCTGCACTCGTAGGCGATGAGGATGCCCGCGCCCGCCTGGCCCACCAGGGTGTTGCCCTCCGCGACCATCCGATTCCACAACTCGATGGGGTCCTGCTCGTTCGGGTCCACGACGATGTCGGCGCCCACTTTCGCCGCGAGCTCGCGGCGTTTCGGCGACGGCTCGGACGCGATCACCAGCTGCGCCCCGCGGGCCTTCGCCGCGACGATGGCGCCGAGACCGATGGTGCCGCAACCGATCACCAGTGCCGAGTCGGCGGGGGTGAGACCGGACTGCTGCATGTGCATCTCGCCGACGTGCAACGGCTCGGCGAGGGTGGCGTGCTCGAGCGAGAGCCCCTCCGGCACGTGCCGGACCCAGAACGCGTCGACGACGATCTGTTCACCGAACGCGCCGTGGTACTCGTTGGAGTAACCGATGATCTTCGGGATTCCGGTCGCGGTGTCGGTGGCCAGCCCGATGCCCGCCACCCGGTCACCGACGGCGAAATCGGTGACTTCCGAACCGATCTCGGAGACGATGCCCGCGTACTCGTGGCCGAGGACGACGGGTCGGTCGGTGTCGAAGGTCGCCAGCGGGTACCCGGCGTTCTCGGCGACGTGCACGAACCGGCACGGGTCCTTCGACATGCTCAGGTCGCTGCCGCAGATGCCGCAGGCGGTGACGTCGATGCGGAGCTGGGCGGGAGCGAGCGGAGGTGCGTCCGGGACGTCGGCGACCGCGAACGCGCCGTTGCTGAACTGTGCTGCCTTCATGCTTGCGCTCCTGCGGTCTCGGCGGGCTGGCCGTAGTAGTCGGTGTGCGCCTTGGTGATCGCGCCGACCAGGCCGCCGATGAGGTAGTCGCGGTTGTCCTCGGCGAACTGGAGACTGGCCTCGCGGCCACGGTTGCGGTTCTTGAAGTGCGGGATCACCTCGGAGGCGAACAGGTCGTAACTGCGCTTGGTGTCTTCCCAGTTCGCCATGTCGACGTGCAGGATCAGCATGGTTCCGAAGCCACCGGTCTTCTCGATCAGGCGCTCGATCTGGGCGATCGCCTCGTCGGGCGTGCCGATGATCGCCTGGCCGAACTCACCGAGGGTGTCATTTCGCCACTGGTCGATGATGCCCTTGGGGGTCTGCGCCCAGTCCGGGTTCTGCCCGGTCTGCCGGTTGACATAGGCGGCCATCGAATCGATTCGGCGGCTCACGGCCCGCTCCGCGTCGGCCCTGGTCTCGGCGAGGAACATCGGGTTGACCAGCCGCCAGGTGGACCGGTCGGCGACATGACCGTTCTCGGCACACACCTTCTCGTAGACGCCCCAGTTGCGGTCGAGGACATCGAAACCACTGGGAGAGCTGGCGGCGAGCGAGAGCAGCGAGAGGCCGTGGGTTCCGGCCAGGACCGAGCCGTTGGGTGACATCGTCGATGCGGTCGCGATCTCGATGCCCGCCGGGTTGTAGGTGGGCAGCTGGGCGCGGGCGTCGCGCAGCGTGAACCAGTCCGTCTCCATGTTCACGACCTCGCCGCGCAGCAGCGGCAGGATCGCCTCGAGGGCCTCGCCTTGCATCCGGCGCTGGTCCGAGGGGTTGATCCCCATCATGTGCGCGTCGAGCGGAATCTTGCCGGGGCCGGTGCCGAAGATCAGGCGGCCGCGGGTCTGCAGGTCCAGCTGCGTGATCCGGTCCGCGGTGACCAGGGGATGGTGGTACGGCAGTGAGGTGACGCCGGTGCCGAACCGGATGCGTTCGGTGCGCTCGGCGGCGGCAGCGATGAACATGTCAGGCGCGGGGACGATCTCGGCGCCGGTGGAGTGGTGTTCACCCATCCACGCCTCGTCGAAGCCGAGGTGGTCGAGGTGTTCCATGAGGTCGATGTCCCGGCGCAACTGCAGCGCGGGATCGACGTTCAGCGGGTGGTAGGGCGCAAGGAAGGCGCCGAACTTGATCGAATCCGAGGTCCACATGGGCGTGCTCTCCTGGGAGTGAGTGGGGCACAGCAAGGTCGAGAACGTGTCCGACATCACATCGATGCCGGATTTCGTTCTACCACAGAGTTGGATCAAGTGATCCAGAAAATTCCCGCTGAGCGGGCGGCGCGGAGCGAAGCGCCGATCGCGGGGCGCGGGTGCGGAGAGGCGCTAGGTTCGCAGGAGTCGGTCGAGGCCGCCGACAACGAACTCGACGAGATCCTCGTAGAAGGCGGTCATGCCCTCGGGCGACGGGTGCCTGTCGTCGCGGTTCCACTCGTCAACGCGCCCCAGAGCCTGCAAGAAGCTGGTGACCGAGATGGCCCAGCGCAGCTCCAACCGGTCCGGATCGGTATCCGGATACGTTCTGCGAACCTCGCGCAGCAGGGCGGCATCCACGTCCTGGCCCGTCGAACGCAGCGCGGGATGATCCTCCGGAGACAGCTGCGCAACGATCTTCACCCACCGAAGACCCCGAACTCGGTGCTGCACAAGCAGTTCGAGGTACGGATCGGTCAGTGCACGCACCAGTGCGTCAGGGTCCGCGGGCTCCGGGGCGGCAGCGAGGGTCGCGACATTGGCTGCGATCCGGTCACGTACGGGCCCGCCGAGGTCGAGGAGAACCGCCGAGAGCAGGTCGTCCTTGGATCCGAAGTGATAGTGCACCGAGGCCGGTCCGAGCCCGGCCGCCGCGTTGACGGCGCGCACCGACACCGCATCCACTCCCTGGGCGGCGAAAAGTCGCTCGGCCACCTTGATCAGCTTCGCGCGGGTTGCCGTGCCCTGTCGATTTCCGGTGGCGGTGGACATGGTCAGAGCATGTCACAGCTCGACGGGCACCCCGGGGATGGCTTCCAATGGCCACGTATGGCTCGAGATCGGCCAACTCGAGCAGGCTCTGAACTCGCACCCCGACCGCCTGCCGGGCTGGCTACCCCGATTCGTCGCGATGATCGACTCGCCGCATCCAAGGGCTGGAACGGTGCCCGTGTCAGCGCTCGATCCGTGTGGTGGGCAGGTGCCGGACCGCGAAGTTCACCGATCGGGCGATGAAGCACATCTCGTTCGCCCTCTCGTGTAGCGACTCGATCGTGGTCAGCAGGTCGGCGCCGCGGGCGTCTCGTGGGTCCAGGCCGCGCACCGTGACGTCGGGGTTGAGCGTTACCTCGGTGAACTGTCCTGCGCCGCTGGGTTCCTCGGCCATCGTCCCGTTGGGGCGGTCGGTGTACCCGGTGACCACGATCCCGGCGGACGCGGCCAGGCTGAGGAACCAGAGCATGTGGCACTGAGCCAGCGAGGCGACCAGGAGCTCCTCGGGGTTCCACCGCGCGGGGTCACCCCGGAAGGCGGGATCCGAGCTGCCGGGCAGGTCGGGCTTCCCTTGGGCCGAGACTCGGTGCTCGCGGCCGTAGGCGCGGTGATCGGCCGTGCCGACGCCCCGGTTCCCGGTCCAGGCGACGGTGAGGGCGTAGTGGTGTTCGCGCACACGCCGATCCTCTCAGACCGGTGCGAACCACCGGCTACTGTCCGGGAGAGGATCGGTCCGACCACGCGCTTCAGTGTTTCTGGATCTGAACGTGCCTCCTCGCCTGCCACGATTGGTTCATGGGGAACAGGCTGATCGACTTGAACGAGTCACCGAAGTCCGCCCACCCGGTCCCAGAATCCGTACCGAATCCTGACACCTCGACCTGAGCGAACGTAAGGACTTGCCGGAGAACACCATTCGCGCCTCCTTCTGCGGTACCTGGGACCGGATCCTCGAACGCCTGCTCACCCACGCCGACGCGGCGGAGATCGTCGACTGGGCGGTGTCGGTGGACTCGACCATCGTCCGCGCTCACCAGCACGCCACGAACACCGCCCGCCACACAGACAGACGGGACGAGGGCCACAAACTGTCAGACCCGCCCTAGCCGGACACGAGGCGGAGTCGGCGCGCCAGGTCGGAGACGAACACCCCTTCCGGGTCGATGCGGTCCCTGGTCGCGCGCCACTCGTCGAGTCGCGGGTACATCCGGGCGATGCGCTCCGGGGTGCTCCGCGAGTCCTTGGCGAAGTACAGTCGGCCACCGAAATCGAGGACTCGCTCGTCGAGTTCGTCGCAGAATCTCCCGAGGCCGCCGCGAATCGGGAAGTCGAGGCTCAGCATGTATCCCGGCTCCGGCCACGACAGCGGCGCCGGGTTGCCCTCCCCCATTCGTTTGAACACGTTCAAGAACGACCGGTGACCTGACTCGGCGATCGAGCGAATCGTCTCCGCCAGTTGCTGTTCGGCGCCGAACGGTACCGAGAACTGGTACTGCAGAAACCCACCGGGACCATACGCGCGATTCCATTCGCCCAACAGATCCAGCGGATGATAGAACTGCGTCAGGTTCTGGATGGTGCCGCGGCCGTGCTTCGGGTACATCCGATACGCGACTTCTGCGGCGATTCGTGTGGTGACCCGGTTGACCATCCCGCTCGGAAAGACGTCCGGGACGGTGAACAGCTGTGGGGCGTTGAACCGCAACGGATCCCGACGTAGTTTCGGGGGGAGCTGATCCAGTGTTGCCAGCGAGCCGCGAGTGAAGCCGGCCCGACCCAGTTTCGGTCCCGTCGTGATCGTGTCGGGCACCGACATCGAGTAGTCGTAGCCTTCGTCGCTGCCGCCGGTCAGCAACTCCATCGTCTGATCCAGGTTGGCGGTGCGGTCGTGGTCGGCGATGAAGTACGCGGTCTCGGTGTGCTTCATGCGCACGCGGGCCCGAACGACGATGCCGGTCAGTCCCATTCCGCCGATCGTGGCCCAGAACAGATCGGGGTCGTCGCCGGACGGCGTCAGCGTGCGAATGGTTCCGTCGGCGGTGAGCAGGTCGAGCGCTTCGACGTGATTGCCGAAGCTGCCGTGTGAGTGGTGGTTCTTGCCGTGGATGTCGGCGCCGATCGCGCCTCCGATCGTGACCTGCCTGGTCCCGGGCAGCACGGGAACCCAGAGACCGTGGGGCAGGACGGCACGCATGAGGGTGTCGAGGCTGACGCCGGCGTCGAGGTCCACGATTCCCGAATCCGGGTCGATGTGGTGGATGCGGTTCAACGCGGTCATGTCCACGACGAGTCCGCCGGCGTTCTGCGCGGGGTCGCCGTAGCTGCGGCCGAGCCCGCGGGCGATGACGCCGCGTGGCCCTGCCGTGCGTACTGCCTGGGCAATCACATCGAGGTCGGGGGTGGCGAGCACGTCTGCTGGTGTTGCTGCACGCCTACCCCACCCGCTCAGAGAACGCCGTTCGGTTCTGAACTCGGTCGTCACAGTCACTCGGTCCACGATAGCCATCGCCCAGGACCTACCGGTCGGATCCACTGATCGCCGCCGGATCCGTCACGGCGGCCCGCGTGACCACCGGGGTGGGGCAACACCGAGTCAGGCGCGCGGCGCCGCGAGATAGTCCGATCCGCCGACATAGACCGTGTGCCCCGTCGCGGCGTCGATCACCGTGGCATCGACGATCGCGCGAGCGAACTCCTCAACGGTGGGAAGCGAGCCGTGACCCCGGCGAGCCGCAACCGCACCGGGGTTTCGCCGTTCGAGCAGTCTCACGATGATCGTCCCGTCGATCATGTCGCCGGACACAACGGTGAGCGTGACTCCCCGATCGGCGAGCGCAGGCGCCATCGCCCGTAGCGCATCCTCCCCGGCCCGTTTGCTCGCCGCGATGGGCTCGTACGCCGCCGGTACGGGCTTGCGGCCGTGGAAGTGCGCCTGGTGGCTCGTGACGAACACGATCCGAGACCCGGCTCCCATCAGTGGAAGCATGCGCTCGACGATCCGAACCTGAGCATCTCGGTTGATTCTCATCGCGTAGCCCGGTTCCGCGTCGATCTCGAGGCCGCCGGAAGCATTCAGTACCAACACATCGAGGCGACCGAACTGCTTCGCAATCTGCTCCGCCATCCGGTCGACCGAGGCCTCGTCCGACACGTCGGCACCGAGGAGTGATGCACTACCGCCGGAGTGCACGATGGCCTCGGCGACAGCGTGAGCGCGCTTCGCCTTCTCGCGATAGTTGACGACAACGTGGTCACCGATGGCGGCGAGCATTCTGGCGGTATCCGCGCCAATTCCCCGCGACGCACCTGTCACGAGGGCAACGCGACGCCCCTCCCCGCCGGCTGCCTCGACCATGCCGCTCCTCTCCACCCGACCAATCGCTTCTGATTTAGAATCACTATGGTGGTTCTAAATGAGAAGCGCAAGCGAACTAGAGCACCCCGATCGAGCATCTCCGCATCCGGCTCTCGGGGCCATCGAGCTGCTCGGACAACGGTGGGTTCTGCGGGTGATCTGGGAACTCGAGCCGGGACCGCTCGGCTTCCTGGAGCTCCGCCGCAGGATGGGCAACTGCTCGTCGAGCATGCTGTCCGAACGCCTCCAGCGTCTGCAGCACCACCGCATCATCGAGAAGCGCGCCGACAAGTCCTACGAACTGACCGTCGCGGGAACCGAACTGAGCGATGCTCTCCAGCAGCTCTGGGACTGGTCGGAGCGCTGGACGTCGAGCGTGGCTCCCGAGGCAGCCGCCGAGTAGCGGCCCCTGGAATTGCTCGTCATCACCCGACAGCGGGTCCTGGCGTCTAACGCGTTCGGTCGCGAAGCTGCCGGGCGAGGAGCTCGTGGACGGTCAGCGTGGGCTCGTCATCCGGCAGTCTCCGTTGCCGTCGCGTGGATCTGGGTTGGTCGCTCACGGCCCGGGCCCGCGCTCGGGTGTTCATGGTGTGGATCTGCTCGGTCGCCGGCTCCGGCAGGTCGACACCCGATGGCCCTCCCGCATCGGGATCGGTGCGCCGCGTCCACGACGCGATCGATCCGTCGGACGCCACGAGATCCGGGATGCTGTTCTGCATTCGTTCGTCGGCGAGGACCACCTCCCCGAGCCCCAGTCGTTGCTGAATACGCTTCATCCACGCCGGGGCCCACCAGCAGTCGTCGCCGAGCAGCTTCATCACCGCAGGCACCAGGAACATGCGGATCACGGTGGCGTCGAGGACGAGCGCGGCGATCATGCCGTAGGCGATGTACTTCATCATCACCAGTTCGGAGAACGCGAACGCACCCGTGACCACGATCAGGATCAACGCCGCCGCGGTGATGAGCCGGCCGGTGTGCGCGGTTCCGATCCGAACCGACTCGGTGGTGCCGGCGCCCTGTGCGCGCGCCTCGACCATGCGGGAGAGCAGGAACACCTCGTAGTCGGTGGACAGGCCGTAGATGATCGCCATGATCAACACCAGCACCGGCGCCATGATCGGGCCCGGTGAGAAGTTCATCGCGCTCGCGCCGTGACCGTCGATGAAGATCCACGTCACGATGCCCAATGTCGCGCCCAGACCCAGCGCGGTCATCAGCACCGCCTTGATCGGCAGCACCAGTGATCCGAACGCGAAGAACATCAGCAGCGTCGTCAGCAGCACCACCATCGCCACCATCAGCGGCAGGCTGCCGAGCAGCGCGGCGATCGAGTCGTACTCGATCGCGGGCGTGCCACCGACGAGCACCGTTGCTCCGTCTGGGACGTCCATCGCCCGCAGGAACTGGATCGTCGCGTCCGCGTCGTTGCGGTCGACGAGCCCGGCCTTGAAGACGGTCACGCCATCCTCGGTGGGGTTGTTGATGCTGAACTTCTCGACAAGGCCTGGCGCCTCGCTGGCCTGCCTGACGATCTTCGTCAGCTCCGCGCCCTGCGCCCCCTCGACGACCAACTTGATCGGCTCGGATCTGAAGCTGGGGAACAACTCGTCGAACTGTTCCTGGGCCAGCCGGGTCGGATTGTCGGGCGGCAGGTAGGTCTCGTTGATACCACCCAACTTGATGCCCGAGATCGGGATGGTCAGCAACAGCAGGCCGATGACGATCGGGACCGAGACCTGGAGCGGGTGCTTCATCACCCACTGCGTGAGCCGACCCCAGAAACCGTTCTCGATCTCGTCGGCGGTCTTGGTCCTGCGCATCGACTTCAGGCCCAGCGCATCCACCCTCCTGCCCAGGATTCCGAGGATCGCGGGCAGCACCGTGATCGAGATCAGCGCGGCCAGCACGACCGCGGTGATCGCCCCGTACGCCATAGATTTGAGGAAGCCCTGCGGGAAGATCAGCAACCCACCGAGGCTGGTGACGATCATGGTCGCGGAGAACACCACCGTCCGGCCGGCGGTCATCACGGTGCGGCGCACCGCGTCACCGGTGCCGTAGCCCTCGGCTATCTCCTCCCGGAACCGGCTGACCATGAACAGGCCGTAGTCGATCGCCAGGCCCAGACCGATGAGCGAGACCACCGACAGGACGAAAACGTTCACCTCGGTGAACTGCGTGAACAGCTTGACCATGCCACCGGCGGCGACGATGGTCAGGCCGCCGACGATCAGCGGGAGTGCGGCAGCGACGACGCCACCGAAGATGAAGAAGAGCAGCACACCGACCGCGGGGATCGCGAGGATCTCCATCCGGTGCAGATCGTTGGCCATGGTGTCGCTGATCGTTCCGGTCACCGGCTGCAGACCGGTGAGTTGGACGTCGACACCATCGATGGTGAACTCGTCGCGAACCGTCTTGAAGTTGGCCGCGATCTCGGTGTCGTTGGCGCCGGCGATCGCAACGCTGGCGATCGCGTGCTGCCTGGCCGGGTCGGCCATCGCCGCGACCTTCGTCGACCAGTAGCTGCCGTTGACCGCGAGGATCTCGTCCGGGTGCTTCGACCGGAGCTGTTCGAGGTTCCCGGTGATCTTCGCTGCGAAGGTCGGATCGTCGACCGTCGTCCCCTCGGGTGCGGTGTAGAGGAGCACCACGTCGGAGCGGGTGTCGCGCCCGAACGTGCCGTCGGCCAACAGCGAAGCCGCAACGGACTCCGATCCGGGGTCCACCAAACCGCTCTGACTCAGATGCTTGTCGACGCCGAGCCCGTACGCCCCCAGCGCGAGCATCGCTCCGACCATCACCGCGATGACGGTGAACCTCATTCGGTAGACGAGTCGCCCCAACGTTGCGAACACCTTCACCCCCTCGCGGTGCAGTTTCCCGGCCCACCGGCACAGAGTCCTGGTTAGCCCCAGGCAACCTCCGATGTCACTGCCCGATGAGCCTCGCTGCTGCGCGCCGTGCAGACACCGTACGTTCGGTCTGTCACCGTCGAGGGAAGCGAAACTCCTGCGGGCCGGTGCGATCCTCGTGAGGGCATCGCGAGAAGTCCGACGGGACGACCGAAAGCCCAGGTGAGACGCCCTCATCAGGGGGCGGGCGGCGCTCGTCTAAAAACCTTCTGAGAATGTGGGACAGGTTTCTTGCCACCCCACACTCCGAGTCGGAAGATCTGCGCGGCGGTGGCGCACTCGAAGAGCGGCGACTCTCCCGTCCACAGGGGCACGCATTCGCTCGCCGTGCACAATGGCGCAGGTGACCCCAGAGAAAGCGCAGGACCCGGAGTACGGCGACGGCGTCACCTCCCTCGTCGAGTACGTGAAGGACTACCGCGCCGGTGGCCACCGCATCGACACCGTCATCGAGTCGGTGTGTGCCGGATGCGGCGGACGGGTCTTCGAGATAGGCGTGGACGACGAGGTCGGTTGCGCCGAACGGCTCTGCGTGGCCTGCGACGACTCCGTCCTGATCGCCGACAGCGCGGATCACTGGTCCGAGGCCGAACCGGCACAGTGCGAATGCCCCTGTGGTGGTAGCGAGTTCGCCATCGCCGTCGGATTCGCCCCGGTCGCCGACGGGAGCGACGACGTGCGCTGGGTGAGCATCGGACTGCGGTGCGTGCGAGACGGGATGTCTGGCGTGTACGCGGACTGGAAGATCGACTACAGCCCGTCGGGCCACCTCCGAGACATGGCGTAGGCGGGGTCGCCCGGGGTGGTGCTCCATCCCGTGGCGCGGGACGGGAAGTTCGTCGTGAGTCCGCACCAGGGTGGTGACGTACCGATCAGCGCCAAATAATTCAGACTTCTCTGAATACAGATTATTCTGTAGTGTCTGAGGCATGGAGACGCTGATCCATCGCGACGCCCTTGCCCGATTCGGGTACGCCCTGTCCGACACGACCCGGACGCAGATCCTGTTGAGTCTGCGGTCCGGCCCGGGGTATCCGTCGGAGCTTGCGGATCAGATCGGTGTCTCGCGCCAGATTCTGTCCAATCACCTTGCGTGTCTGCGTGGTTGCGGTTTGGTCGTGGCTGTCCCGGAGGGGCGGCGCAGCCGCTACGAGTTGGCGGACCTGCGCATCGGCCGCGCTCTCGACGACCTGATCGGGCTGGTGCTCGCGGTGGATCCAGCCTGCTGCCCGGACGCCGCCGCCGACGGATGCTGTTGATGACCACTCCACTCGAAGTCCCCGAGATTCGACCGCGCGTGCCGGATCAGCGCCGGGCGGTGCTCGCGCGGCGGATCCGGTGGTTCGTCGCCGCGACCATTTCCTACAACGTGATCGAGGCCGTCATCGCGATCACCGAGGGTGCGCGCGTCTCCTCGACGGCGCTGGTCGGGTTCGGCCTGGACTCGGTCATCGAGGTGTCCTCCGCCGCCGCGGTTGCGTGGCAGTTCGCGGGGAAGGATCCCGAGGCGCGGGAGAAGGTCGCGCTGCGGATCATCGCGTTCTCGTTCTTCGCGCTCGCCGCGTACGTCGGCATCGAGTCCATCCGCTCCCTGGCGGGGGTCGGCGAGGCGGAGCACTCGCGCATCGGGATCGCCCTCGCCGCGGTGAGCCTGGTGATCATGCCGGTGCTCTCGTGGGCGCAACGCCGCGCCGGCCGCGAGCTCGGCTCCGCCTCGGCGGTTGCGGACTCCAAGCAGACCCTGCTGTGCACCTACCTGTCGGCGATTCTGCTTGCCGGACTGCTCGTCAACAGCGCGTTCGGGTGGTCGTGGGCCGACCCGATTGCTGCCCTTGCCATCGCCGCGGTCGCGGTGAAGGAGGGTGTCAACGCTCTGCGCGGCGAAACCTGTTGCCCCACGCCGACAGCGGCTGCCGATGACCGGTTCGCCGACGAGTGCTGCACCGATCGCCGGACCACCACACCCGGGCACTGACGAGATGATTCCGACCGACCTCGCTCACAACAGTGTGGTCCAGTACGAGTGGAAACGTACGAGCACCAGCGCTGCCACCGCCAGAAACCATGTCGTCACAGGGATCAGGTGATTTCCACCGGCGGTGAGCGCGCGCAGCACCGCTGGCCGAGCGGCGGAGTACCGGCACACGTTCCGCAAGGTCACGTACCAGAAGATCGGCATCGTCGCAGCCCATACGACCATGCAGTACGGGCACAGGGCTCCGATCCGATCCAGGCTCTGGAAGATCAGCCAGTGCACGAACACCGCTGCCGCACTCACCCCGATCTGAAGGCCGAGCCAATACCAGCGAGCGAATCGGGCACCGGCCAGCAACCCCGCGCCGGTCGCGGCGACCACGGAGAACCCCACGATGCCCAGAAGCGAGTTGGGGAACCCGAACACCGACGCCTGGTCGGTGGACATCACCGACCCACAGTTGAGGACCGGGTTGATGCTGCACGACGGAATGTAGTTCGAATCCGTTGCCAGCGAGAACTTCTCGACGGTCAGCACGAACGACGCGACCAACCCGACGAGCCCGCCGACGAGAAGCAGCCACGGCAGCGACCGCCCGAACGCCACGCCCTCCGTCACGTTCCCGGGCGAGGCCGCAGCGTCAGTCGAGGGCGGCATCGAACGCATCGGTCAGATCCTGATAGGTGGACGGTTCGAACCGCTGCCCGTCGAGGAAGAACGACGGCGTGCCCGTGACACCAAGGCCTTCGCCATCGGCAACGTCGGCGGCAACCCGAGCCGCGGTTGCCGGGTCCGCATACGCCGCGTCGAACGCCGCCATGTCCAGGCCCAGGTCGACGGCGTAGCCGCGGAACACGTCGTCCATGGGCACCTGCTGCTCACCCCACTCGGGCTGGGTGTCGTACATCCGCTGATACATCTGCTCGAACCTGCCCTGCTGCGCGGCCGCTTCGACTGCGCGCGCGGCGCGTTCGGAATTGAAGTGACCGGGCAGCGGGAAGTAGCGGACCACGAAGCTGATCCTGTCGCCGTACTCGGCCCGCAATTCTTCGATCGCCGGATACACCGCCCGACACGCCTCGCACTCGAAGTCGAGGAACTCCACGAACACCGGACTGCCGTCGGGCGCCGACGAGATGCGATGACTGTCCGCCCTCACCGCGACGGCGGTGCCACCGGCGGCGGAAGCATCGGAGTCACCTCCGGTGCGAGTGACGACGAGGATCGCGCCGACCGCGATGACGAAGGCGGCCACCAGGGCCGCCGAGATCTTGACTCCCCGGCTCATACGGTCGCCCCCGGGGCGACACGGTCGATACCGGGCAAATCGGACGAGGGTGTCATGGCGTCACGCTAACCATCGCCGATGAGAATTTGCTGAGCGGCAGGGTGCCCGAATCCGCCGCCCGATTCATCCGACGACGACCGGAAACAGGCTCGTCATGATGTGGGCTACGAGTCGGACAGGCGCAACGCCACGTGGCTCAGGCAGTTCCGTAGGGTTCTGGAAATGCCCGACGCGTCGGACAGCCCCACTGCCCCATCCGCACTACCGAGAGGAAGAGTTCATGAGCGTCCACAACTTCACCGTCGCGACTGCTGACGGCACCACCGAGGACCTGAGCGGCTACGCCGGCAAGTACCTGCTCGTCGTCAACGTGGCCAGCAAGTGCGGCCTGACCCCCCAGTACGAGGGCCTCGAGGAGTTGAACCGCAAGTCCGATGATCTCGGCCTGCAGATCATCGGGTTCCCGTGCAACCAGTTCGCGGGCCAGGAGCCCGGCACCGACGCCGAGATCCAGGACTTCTGCCGCGTCAACTACGACGTCACCTTCCCCGTGTACGGCAAGATCGACGTCAACGGCGACGATGCGCACCCGCTGTACCAGCACCTGCGTGCCGAGGCGCCGGGCGATTTCGGTCCCGACAACGGCTTCCTGTTCGAGCACGTCAGCAAGACGATGCCCGAGTCGATCGGTACGGACGCGGTCAAGTGGAACTTCACCAAGTTCCTCGTCGACCCCGAGGGCAACGTCGTACGGCGCTTCGAGCCGACCGTCCTGCCCTCGGAGATCGAGACGGCGCTCGCCGACCTGGTCTAGGCAGCACAGCCCGGAGCAGTTCCGAAGCCAGCCCGCCCCCGGAGACCGGCCCACACAGGTTCCCCCGGGGGCGGTCCTGTCGAGGGCGACGCACGGACTCACCGAGCCGGCGCCGGGACCAGCTCCCACGTGCTCGTCAGGTCGTGCAGCAGGTCCGGCAGCCGGGGCACCAGTCGCCCGCCCGCCATCTGATCGGCGAACGGGATGCGCAGCAGGGCTGCCGCCTTGTCGGGGTTCTCCTCGACCATCCGCGTGTAGCTGGGCGCAAGGTCCTCGGAGATGTACCGCCAGCGCGGCTGACGATCCGCCCAGTTGAAGTCGGGCAGAGGCGCATGCAGCCGCGGCGACACGACCGGGTCGCCGAGCGGCTCGTCGATGGGCGCGTAGACGCCGGGTGCCCTCGTTCCGGGGACTGCGGGCTTGCCCGCGACCGTGGTCAGGTAGGTCATGACCCGGCCCATCACGCCGCGACCGCCCGAGGTCGCGTCCCACTGATCGGCGATGATCTGATTCTGCTCACGAGAAGCCATGCGCACCAGAGCATCCGCATTCCCCTGACGTGTACCGTCGAAGATCGACTGCCAGGCGCGGGCGATGTTGTCGTCGAGCAGTCCGGCGCGTGCGAACTCGTCGATACCCTCCCGACCCAGGGCGCTGTATGCCTCGTGCATGGGCACCATGTCCATGAAGATGTGCTTCTGCATGACCAACAGCCGCCCGATGTACCAGTCGAGGTCCGCGGAGGTGACCCGGGGACCTTCGGTCGCCAACAGACGCAGATCTTCAGGGAACCGACCGACCACCTCCGGCGGCACACCGCGGATCAGATCTGCGGCCGCCGATCCGAGCTGATGCACACCCGGCACGCTGAAGATCGCACTGGCGTCACCGAGGTCGTAGAAACCGGCGGCGAACGACACCCCCGCGAGCCCGGCCATGCCGGACCAGTAGAGCTCCGGATGCTTGTTGGTCAGCCGCAGGTAGTTGACGTACACGTCGTTGACGGTCTCGAGGTTGGCCGCCAGCCCACGCGGCGGATCCCACGCAGCGAGGTCGATGTGTGCGTTCTCCGCACCCACCACCAGCCAATACTGCCGCAGCAGGCTCGCGTAGCGGCGCAGCTCGACACCCGAAGCCCTGGCTGCGCCGAGCGCCGACTCGAGGGTGGCGCGGTCGAGGGGCAACGCCGGATCGACGCCGCCCGCAGCCGTCCCGTCCCGATTCGCTTCCGCGACGTCCAGATACGCACTCAGGTCCGGACCGGCCGTCGCCGTCGTCGGCACCGCGAACGCGCACACGGCACAGATCACAAGGCACAGCATGGTTCGAATCCTGTTGCGCCGGAATCCACCGACGTGACCGACCACCACCATCAGTCCCCCTACATCCCGACAACTGGTGGAGCAGGGCGGTACGACGTTCAGCCGAAACCCGGCAGTGCCCGAGCTACCACGAATATGACAACATGTGTTGTCAGTTTGTACTCGCACCAGGGCATCACGTCAATAGCGACAAGCCGCTAGGGCGAAAACCTCTTGCGTGCCACCGTTTCGCATCGCGCCCGGCAATAGAAGGCATCCTCGGCCGCACCCCACGCCACGATCGCGTCCCGCATCCGTTGCAGTTCCTCGGGATCCGTCCAGCCGGATTCCACCAGGGGATCGCACATGTGCGGCTGCTGCAGAAGCTCCGCGATGAACTCTGCGAGCCCCCGCGTCTGCGCCCCCCGCGTGTAGTTGTCGTACGACGCCGAGAAATGCAGGGGTTCACAACCTGCCCGGCGTACAAGCCCGAGCTGTCTGCGCCCGAAGAAGGGATCCGTACCGTTCAACCGCCAGGCTTCGACAACTGCCGAGCAGCCTCGTTGCACGAGCTCGTCGGCCGGTCCGACGAGCGATCCACTCTCGTCGGCGTCCCGGATCCCCAGCAGGCCTCCCTCGACCAGGACCCTGCACATCTCGGTCAGCGCGGCACTGGGGTCGGCCAGATGGTAGAGCACGCCGTGGGCGAACACCACATCGAAGGAGCCGTCCTCGAACTCCAGGTTCGTGACGTCGCCTTCGCGGAAGTCGATCGTCGCAATGCCTTTCTGCAGGGCCAGCTTTCGGCCGATGTCGAACTGGTGACCGGAGATGTCGATTCCGACGACGCGGCCCGGCGAGACGCATCCGGCCAAGCCGACGGTGATCGTCCCGGGACCGCACCCGCAGTCGAGGACCGACATCCCGGACCGCAGGTACGGCACCACGAACTGCGCCTCGTGTCCCACTCCACGCAAGCCGAAGGCGTCAACCAGCTGATCACCGTGCCCCAGAGTGTAATTCGGTTCGTCAGGCATCGAGGAAGTCTCCGCTCGACAGCCACGTCACCAAGTCGTGGTCGACCGTCGCGGCCTGCCCGCGCCGGAGCATCTCCACCGTCCACGAGGGATCACGCTGGCCCAACGTGTCGAGCACGACCACACCGAGCAGCGCCACCACCGTGGAATTGGCCATTCCGAGGCGATAGTCCCTGAGACAATGGGCCGGACCGTAATCGGTGATGCCGCGGCCGGCAAGTGTGTCGACGTAGGTGTGAAGAAGTTCGGCCTCGTACTCCCGCCGCGACTCCACCGACAGGCTGGACAGGGCGAATACGGCGAGGTCCATTCCTCCGCGGGCGCGGACGATGTTCTCCCAGTCGATGACGGCGATCTCACCACTATCCGACATCCGAAAGATGTTGTCGGCCCTGAAGTCCGAATGCACGATGGTCGTCGACGGGATCGCGAGCGCCCCCTTGACCTCGGTCAGGCGATCGCCGAGTGCGTCGAGGAGTCCTGACTGCGGCCCACCGTTCACGAGCAATTCGGGTGCGTGGACACGAATCCGTTCGTCGAACACCGCCCGCCAGGGACCGGCCACCGCCGCCCGCGTCTTCTCGGCGCCCAGTCGAACGTCGGGTATCCACTCGACGGCGTCGGTGTTCGCCCACCAGTCGGCGTGGAACCGGGCGAGTGCGGCCACCGCGGACACGGCATCGTCGTGGGAGCAGTCGCTGCGCAGCGACCCGAGGCACCGCTGCGCCCCGAGGTCCTCGAGGAGCAGCACCGATGCGCCGGTGTCCGCGTCCACCTCACCGAAGTACAACTCCGGAACCCGCACCCCGGACGCCGGTGCGATCGTCCGGTAGAACGCCAGCTCCCGTGCGGCGTATCCGAGCCGGTGGAACAGCGCGCGGCGTCCGGCATCGGCGTTGGGGAGTTTCGCGATCACGGTCGCGGGAAGGTCCGGACCACCGCGCAACGCCAGACGGACAACCTGACCGGTGAAGCCCGCACTGCTCCCCAACGGTTCGACGGACACATCCGACACCGAACCGCGCCCCAGGGCCGACGACAACCACTCGGTCGTCATGTCGTCGGCGCACCGAGGAAGGCCGGAGAGCTCCCGGTTTCCGGTGCTCATTGGTTCAGAATAGGACGAGGAGTCCGATCATGTCGACGTGTCGCCGCCGAGGAGGGTCATGGGGTCATGATCGAGTCGTCGACGAATCAGCAACGGGCCCTTATCGCCATGGTCCAGGTACTCGGGCTCAGTGTCTGGTTCTCCGCCACCACCGTCGTGCCGAGCTGCGGACCGAGTGGGGTATCGAGCCGACGACGGCGGTGTGGCTCACCGCGTCCGTCCAGATCGGGTTCGTCGTCGGCGCAGTCACGTCCACCGCGCTCAACCTCGCCGACCGATTCCCACCCCAGTACCTGCTCGCGGCAAGCGCGTTCGGTGCCGCGTCCTGCACGGCGGCGCTCGCCGCGGTCGCCGGCGGACTCGCTGCGGCGATCCCGCTGCGGTTCCTCACCGGAGTTCTGCTCGCCGGGGTCTATCCCGTGGGGATGAAGCTGATGGCGTCGTGGTCTCCGTCGTCGGACCGCGGTCGCGCGTTCGGGGTGCTCATCGGGGCCCTCACCCTCGGGTCCGCTCTGCCACACCTGATCAGTGGGCTCGGCCCGCTTCCGTGGCGGGCGGTGATGGCGACCGCCGCCATCCTCGGGCTCGCGGGCGCGCTCGTGGCTGCCCTGGTCCTCGTCCCGGGCCCGCACCTCGACACCCGTCCCGTCACCCCGCATCCCCGCTATGCGATTGCGATGTTTCGTGATCGCGGACCTCGTTTGGCGAATATCGGCTACTTCGGCCACATGTGGGAGCTCTACGCCCTGTGGACCTGACTGTCCGCGTTCATCGTCGCCGGCCGCGAGCAGCGCGGAAGCACGGTGACCGCCGCAACCAGCATCATCACCTTCACGTCGATCGGGCTCGCCGGGTTCGTCGGGTGCCTGCTCGGCGGCTGGGCGGCCGACAGGCTCGGACGTCCCCCGGCCGCTGCGGCGGCGCTCGTCGTCAGCGGTCTGTGCTGCCTGCTGTCCCCACTGATGTTCACAGCTCCGCTCGGTGTTCTCCTGCCGTTTCTCCTCGTCTGGGGTGCGGCGGTCATCGCAGATTCCGGAGTCTTCTCCACTGTCCTGTCGGAGACCGCCGACCGGCGCTATGTCGGCACCGCACTCACCGCGCAGACGGCCATCGGCTTCCTGCTGACCGTCGTGACCATCCAGCTCGTTCCTCTCGCAGCGGGTCACATCGGCTGGCAGTACGCCTTCCTCCTCCTCGCCCCCGGCCCCGTGGTCGGCGCCGCCGCCATGACCGTTCTCCATGTCAGCGGTACCGTGACACGCCCGCAACGTTTCGCCGGGTGACCGCGGGGGTATGCGTCGATACGGTGAGAGGAACCGAACTCGGGAGGCCGCAGATGATCGTCCGTCGTATCGCCCGCCCCATGCTCGCCACCGTCTTCATCGCCGGTGGCATCGACTCTCTGCGGAACCCGGGCGCCAAGGCGCCCGCCGCCGAGCAGGCAGCCGACAAGCTGCCCGCGTCAGTTGCGGAGAAGGTTCCCACGAATCCGGAGACGCTGGTCAAGATCAATGCCGCGGTACAGGTCGGCGCCGGCGCACTGCTGGCGGTGGGCAAGGCACCACGGCTGGCATCGTTGGTACTCGCCGGCAGCCTCGTTCCGACCACCGCCGTCGGCCACGCATTCTGGAATATCGAGGACCCTGCGCAGCGCTCTGCGCAGCGAATCCAGTTCTTCAAGAATCTGTCACTTCTCGGTGGCCTGTTGATCGCCGCCGTTGACACCGAGGGCAAGCCGTCGCTCGGCTGGCGGGGCCGCCGTGCCGTCCGACACGCACAGGACCACGTGGCGGATGCCCTCGGGAACGACTCCGGGCACCCTGCTCTCGCCGCTGCGTCCGATCGCGCCCACGTGGCGGTCGAACACGCCGGCGAGCTGGGTGGCGAAGCCCTCGAGGTTGCTCGGGAGCGCAGCGGCGACGCCCTCGAAGTCGCTCGCGAACGCGGAGGCGAGTGGGCCGCCCTTGTTCGCGAGCACGGCACAGAGCTCGCCGAACAAGCACGTGCTCGCGGACTCGAACTCGGCGAACTGGCCCGCGAACGCGGCGCCGAATGGGCAGAGGTCGCGCAAGACCGGGGTGGTGAATGGGCGGAGATCGCACGCGATCGCGGAAGCGAATTGGCCTCGGCCGCAAACGAACAGGCCGAGATTCTGGGGCGCCGCGCGCGACGGAAGGCAAAGCGGGCACTCGCCACCGCCCGGGAGCGCGCTGCCGACCTGCAGCACTGACGCACCGTTCCAACGCACTGGGCTCGCCCGGGCAGACCGGGCGGGCCCTTTCGTCGTGACACCATTGCTCCCAGCGACCCGCCGTGCTCGGCCCCTCGCCGGATTCCCTACGGCATCGTCGCTTCTCGCCGGCTTTGCGCGCTGAACACCAAAGGTCCGCGGGGGTTCGTCTTACGACGAACCCCCGCGGACCGTGTACGTGACGGCCTGTCAGTCGTCACCGGTGAGCTTCTCGGCAACCTCGTTGGCCTTGTCCTTGACCTTCTCGACGCCCTTCTTGGCCGCCGACGACGCCTGGTCTGCCTTGCCTTCGTTCTTCAGGTCGTCATCGTCGGTGGCGGACCCTACCGCCTCCTTCGCGCGTCCCTTGAGTTCTTCCGCCTTGTTGCTGAACTTGTCACCGACACTCATGGCAATTCTCCTGTCGTGATTGATGATTCGTCTGCATCCCCGCGAAAGGGGTCAAGCCCTCGAACGCCCGGTTACGAGCTTGACGAGGAAGAGCAGGATGCACGCACCCGCCAGGCAGGTGACGAAACTGAAGATCCAGCCACCGCCGTCCACATCGGCACCGAAGAGTCCGAAGACCCAGCCACCGATCAGGCCACCGATGATTCCGACGACAATGTTGAGGATGATGCCCTGCTGTGCGTCCGTTCCCATCAGCTTGGAACCGATCCATCCGGCAAGGCCGCCGATGACGATCCATCCGATGATGCTCATTGACAACACTGTGACGTCTCCTTCTGTAATACCGGTTCACGAGACCGGCCGGTAGTGTGGCCGCGCGACCGCGGCCGCGTGAATGTGGCTTTCGCGCAACTCGACTACGAGTGCACGGACGCCGAACCGTCAGGGAGTACCGAGCGCCTCACGGGCCATACGGATTCGCATCCTCTCGGCCTCTGCTGCAAGGACACCGACTGCCACCACTGCCTGTCCCGAGGCGGGTCCGCGGTCAAGACTCGTCTCGCGGGTAAGTTCGCTGTTCGTCGACAGATCGGTCATCACTGCCACCTTTCGGATCAATGCGTGAGGCTCCGTGCTCGGCGCCGCTGCGGTTGACGGACTGATACCCCGGATCTCGACGGGTCATACCTCGGGCAGCAGACCGATCCTGAACTGCTCGGACACAATTCACGCGGAGACGGCAGTCACGGCACGACGCTCCGACTCCGCGAGCCCTCCCCAGACGCCATAGGGCTCGCCCACTGCCAGGGCCTGTTCCAGGCATGCCCGGCGAACGGGGCACCGTCCGCACACGGCTTTGGCCTTCGACTCCCGGAGCCGGCGCGCCCGCAACCCCTCGCCCGTGGGCGGAAAGAAGACCGCCGAATCCGTCGACCGGCACGCGGCCCGCATCTGCCATTCCCAGTCGCTGCCCAGCGGGCGCAGTCGATCGATTCGCGGTTGAGTGATTCGGTTCCTGCTCGCAGACTGCTTCGCCATGGTCGACCTCCCAGTGGATTCGAATTTCCCGGACCTCGCGGCTGAACGTGGTGACTACTTCTAGGGCACCCGGTCAGAGCATGTCAACCAGGGAAAACACGTTTAATCCCTGTACAGAGCGGGTAGGCGGCCGCCCCACCGATCTCGCTGGAATCGGGTGGGTATGGAATCTCGGCGCACGGGGTACCAAGCGGTTGTCGGTATCAGTCGGTGGTCCTCACGGTCACCACGAAGGAGTGTTGAAGCATGCAGTCGAAGACAGCGCGGACATCCTTGTCCGCCGCTCGGATGTCTGTCGTGAAAGGCATGTACGCGGTGTACGGGGTCTCGTACTTTCGGGACAGGACCCGGACCGGGGGCAAGATCATGACGGCACGAACGCGGGCGGTGACCCCATGCGTGCAGTGAACTCCGAGCAGCCGGCCGACGGTAGGGTTCAACAGATGGACCTTCCCGAGCTCGCGCCCGTGTCAAGCCTCGAGCTGGCGGTCGACGTCATCGAAGGCGTCGTGGTCCTGCGTGCCAGCGGCGACATCGACGTCGTGACCGCGCCTGACTTCGAGCAGAAGCTGTCCGAGCTGGTCGGAACGCGCGGAGCGTCCGCGCTGATTGCCGACCTGCTCGGGGTGAAGTTCCTGTCCTCGGCGGGCCTCGCGGTGCTGATGCGCACCGCCGACAGCGCAGAAGGCAGAACCCGATTCCTGGTCGTCGCCGACGGCCCCAACACGTCGCGGCCGATGGAAATCGTGGGAATGACCGACACCGTCGAGGTCTTCCCCACCGTCGAAGCGGCCCTCGCGACGGTGTGACGCCAATGGAACAGGCGGGTTCGCAACGGACGTCGGATCACCGCGTGGACGCCGGCCGCGGCGATCGACGCCTGGCCCTCGAGAGCGTCCATGCCGACCCGTCCGTCCTCACCGCGGTCCGTCACCGGATCGACGGGTTCGCGCGCGAGATCGGGTGGCCGCCGGACACGACGACCGACGTACTGCTCGCGACCTACGAAGCCCTGGCCAATGTGGTCGAACACGCCTACCCAGCCGACGAGCGGGGCACGTTCGACCTGCTTGCCACCTACCACCATGCGGACGGCACACTCAGCGTCGTGATCGTCGACCGGGGCACCTGGCTCCCGCAATCCGACGACAACTCGGCGCGGCGCGGGCAGGGGCTCCGGCTCATGCGCGCCTTGTGCGAGTCCGTCCGCGTGGAACCCCGCGACGGCGGAACAGAAATCGAGTTGCAATGGAAGAGCGGAAATCACCGTCCGTTACCGTTGCCCGGCCGAGAACAGCAGGTTGACCCATGACTCAAGCCACACCGCAGTCGGACGCATCGAAGGCTGTCGGCAGCGAACCGCTTCCTGTCACGCTGTCCGTCCCGGCGCAGCACGCGCAGCTTCCGGTGATCCGGCTGCTCACGGAGATGGTCGCGATGCAGTCCGGCTGCACGCTCGATCAGACCGCCGACGTCAAGCTCGCCGTTGACCAGGTGTGCACACTGCTCATCGATGCAGCTGCCCCGGCCACCGAGATCACCTGTCGATACCAGGCCGTCGGAGACGACTTCCGAATCACTTTGACGGCAGACACGATCACACAGTGGCGACCGGCTCCCGGCAGCCTCGAACGGCGAATCCTCGAGTCGCTGACCGACATGCTCACGATCCGGGACGAGTCCGCCGGAGCAACGCAGCCCGACCGATCGATCGTCCTGCTCAGCATCGGGAAACCCGTATGACGGTGGCCGAATCGGACCACCCGTCCGAACCCACCCGCTCGGCCGAAAGCCAGCAGATCGACGAGTTGTTCACGACCCTTCGACAGCACCCTGAGGGCAGCCCCGAGGCATCCTCGGCACGCGACGAGATAGCAGCCCTGTCGATGCCGTTGGCGCGCAACATCGCCCGACGATTCGCGGGGCGAGGCGAGGACGTGGAGGATCTCAACCAGGTTGCCTACGTCGGCCTGCTTCACGCGATCGACCGATTCGAACCCGCCCGGGGAAGCAACTTCACCTCGTTCGCCGTCCCGACCATCATGGGCGAGGTCCGCCGGTACTTTCGCGACCACAGCTGGAGCACCCATGTGCCCCGTCGAATCAAGGACCTCACCGTCAGCATCGGCAAGGTCACCGACGGATTGGCGCAGCGCCTCGGACGGTCTCCCACGGCGGCCGAGATCGCCTCCGAGATCGGCGCAGAGACCGGCGAGGTGATCGAGGCGCTCGCGGCGCGCAGCGCGTATCAGCCTGCGTCCCTGGACAGCCCGCTCGCGTCGGAGGACGACAACGCCGCCACCCTCGCCGACACCCTCGCCGCGGAGGACGACGAGCTCGAACGTTCGGAGCACTACCTCATGCTTCGGCCACTGCTCGACGAGGTGGCACCCCGGGAGCGACAGATTCTGATCCTGCGGTTCTTCAAGGAGAAGAGCCAGGCCGAGATCGCCCGCGAGATCGGCGTCTCACAGGTCCACGTTTCCCGGCTGCTGACCAGGACTCTCGCCGAGATCCGCGCCAGACTCGGCGACGACTGATCTCCGCGCCGGTCAGGGCCGACTGGGTAGGCGAACCACCTGGACGAAGAAGTTGTCTATCTGGCGGATCGCCGCGATGAACTGGTCCAGGTCGACCGGCTTGGTGACGTACGCGTTGGCGTGGAGCTTGTAACTGCGCACGATGTCCTCCTCCGCACCGGAGGTGGTGAGGATGACCACGGGGATGTCCACCAGTTCCGGATCGGATTTGATCTTCTCGAGCACCTGCCTGCCGTCGTACTTCGGCAGGTTGAGATCGAGCAAGATCAGGTCGGGCCGGACGGCATCCGCGTAGTCGCCCTTCCGATACAGGAAGTCGAGGGCCTGCTCCCCGTCGCGAACCACGTGCAGGGTGTTGCCGACCTTGTTGAACTCGAATGCTTCCTGAGTCATCAGTACGTCACCCGGATCGTCCTCGACGAGCAGGACGTCGATTGCCTGGCCTACGGGGCTCATGTGTGTGTTTCTCCAATGTTGTCGACGGTGTCGGTTGACCGGGCATCCGGATCGGTGACGGCGGGCAGCGTGAAGCAGAACCGGGCGCCGCCGTCGTAGCTCGAATCGAGCGCAATGGTGCCGCCGTGATACTCGACGATCTTCTTGCACAACGCCAGCCCGATTCCGGTGCCGGCATACGCCTCGCGGGCGTGCAGTCGCTGGAAGATGACGAAGATCTTCTCGGAAAACTCTTCGGACACCCCGATCCCGTTGTCCTGCACACATATCTGCCACATGTCGTCGGATCGCTGCGCGGTGACGACCACCAGCGGCTCGATGCCGGGTTCCGCGAACTTGACCGCGTTGCCGAGCAGGTTCTGCCAGAGCATCACCAGCAAGGTGGGATCCCCGTCGATCTCCGGCAACCGATCGGGCCGTTCGATGCGAGCTCCGGTGTCCTCGATCACGACCGCGAGGTTGCCCGCCGCCTTGTCGAGAGTCCGGTCCAGTTCGATCCGTTCGAAACTGTCGGTCACCCTACCCACTCGGGAGAACGTCAGCAGATCGTTGATCAGCGTCTGCATTCGGCGCGCACCGTCGACGGCGAAGTCGATGTACTGACGGCCCCGGTCGTCGAGCGCGTCGCCGTAGCGCTTCTCGAGCAATTGACAGAACGAGGCCACCTTGCGCAACGGCTCCTGCAAATCGTGGGAGGCGACGTAGGCGAACTGTTCGAGGTCGGCATTGGACCGCCGTAGCTCCTCCGCCTGGGCGTCAAGCTGTCGAGCCTGTTCTTCGAGCTGCGACTGTCGTTCCCGGACCACGCCGAGCTCCGCAACGATCCGTTGACGCATCCCCTCGATATCGGTTGCGAGCGAACGGATGTCGGCGGGACCACGTCCGGCATCGACCCGCCGATCGAAATCGCCCTGCGCGACGAGGCGCGAGGTGTCCGCCAACCGTGCGAGAGGCCGAGTGACAGCGACGCGGACCAGCACCGCGAAGACTCCGGCCGCCAGCACGAGCACCACCGCGAGTGCGGTGAAGACGGCGTTGCGGATGGTCCGCATGTCGCCGAGTTGCTCCTGAGCCTCGCCCACCACGTCGGTCAGGTGCCGATTCTGCTGGTCGAACCCCGCGCGTACCTGGTCGAAGAGTTCCTTTCCACGGTCGTAGAGCGCCTGATCGGCCACGATGGCGTCACCGGCCGGGTCGGCGAGGAGCGGCTCGGCGAAACTCGACTGCCAATCCTGCGCCGAGGCCTCCAGCGCGTCGAGATCATCAACCAGATCGGGCCTGCCGTCGAGTAGTTCGCGGATCTGGTCCGCCGACCGCTGCTGCGTCTGCAGTCCTTCCTGATACGGCGCCAGGAACGACTCGTCGCCCGTCAGCGCGTACCCACGCACGCCGGTCTCCTGGTTCACCAATCCGGCCTGCAGTTGGTAGGCCTCGGAACGCGCGGGCATCAGGCGTCCGACCAGGTCGTCGGTGATGTGGGAACTGCGGGTGAGCACAGTGGCACCGACCACCGCACCGGTGCACACGAGCAGTGTCATGATCACCAGGATCAGGTTGAACCAGCCCTGCACCGTCAGTTTGGTGCCAAGTGAGTTGCGTGCCGTCGTCGTCACGAAGCCTCCTCCGTCTCGGTCCAGCGCACGTGCAGTACCGCGACGTCGTCGCTCAGCCCTCCGTACGGCGCCGCGAGACCCTCCACGTGTCCGATCATCGAGTCGACGAATTCCGCTCCGTCCCATTGATCGTCACACGAACGGGCATACGCGAGCAGACCGTCCTCGCCGAGGCGTTCCTCGGGACCTACTCGCGCCTCGAACAATCCGTCGGTGAACAGCACGAGCCCGGTTCGATCATCGATCTCCAGGATCGACTTCTCCCACTGTCCCCGCCTGCGTCCCACTCCGAGCGCCGGCCCCCCGGGCACCTCGAGCCACTGCACGCCGCCCGGCGTTCGCAGCAGGATGCCCGGATGGCCGGCGCGCACGATCTCGACCGTGCGACGGTCGGCGGCCAGAACCATGCTGGTCACGGTGGCGAAGATGTGCGAGCGGGCACGTTCGGCGACGAGGAGTTCCTCCAATGTGCTCATCGCCGTCTCGGCGTCGATCCCCCCGAGTACCAGAGTCCGCCAAGCAATTCGCAACCCCACACCCAGTGCCGCCTCGTCGGCGCCGTGACCGCAGACGTCACCGATGAGCACGTGCACGGCGCCGTCGTCGCCTTCGACCACGTCGAAGAAGTCACCGCCGAGAAGGCCACCGACGCGGCCCGCCCGGTACCTGGTCACGACCTCCATGCGGCCGCTTCGGAGCAACGGGACCGGAAGCAGGCCGCGTTCGAGGCGCGCATTCTCGCGGGAGCGCTGCTCGCTGGCCCGCAATGCCGCCGACGCCAACTCGGCCCGCTTGCGTTCGATCGCGTACCGCACTGCGCGGGTGAGCAATTGCGCGTCGACGTGCCCCTTGACGAGGTAGTCCTGAGCGCCTTCCGCGACGGCGATCAGTCCCGCGCCCTCCTCTGCCAGCCCCGTCATCACGATCACCGGAACACCAGACGCGTAGCGCTGCACCGCGTCGAGCGCATCGAGCCCTCTCGCATCGGGAAGGTTCAGGTCCAGCACGACGCAGTCGGGCCTGGCGGTGCCGAGATGGAGACGTGCCTCGTCGAGCGAACGCGCCCAGACGATGTCGAACTCGACCGCGGCCTCCGTCGCCATCTCCTCAACCAGTACGGCGTCGCCGAAATCGTCCTCGATCAGCAGCAGGGACACCATGGCGGTCCTCGACCCGCCGAACCGGACGCCGTCGGTTCCGATCACTTCATCTCCTGCACCCCTCACACGGAGTTCCCGAGGGTATCGGGTGTGGAGTGCACTGCGCACGTCATGGACATACCTCTAGTCGTACTCGTCAGGGCGATCGGTCCGCTCACCGGCTCGTGTCGATTGCGGGCTTCTGCTCGCGCAGAATTCACGGAACCGTCTCAGGCACCGTCCCGAGAAGCGTTCATGATCGGCCCGTCGTGGCCGGCAGGAGCGAAAAGGATGTCGGGCGGGGCGCTGTCGCGATACTCGACGGGCCACGTCATCGACCCGACGACCGGGTGTGGTGGCTTTCGACGAGGTCGCGAGCGAGATCTGCCACTTTGCGGTTCATCTGCTGGGACGTGCGGCGAAGCAAATCGAATGCCTCGTCCGACGAGATGTTCTCCGTGGCCATCAACAGCCCGATCGCCTTGCCGATCTCCCTGTTGCTCGCCAACCCGGAGCGGAGTGACGCGACATCATCGCCGCGATCGACGGCGGTGACGGTCACCGATGCGAAGGCGCTCAGGACGCTGGCATGGTCCGCGGACCTGGCGGTGAAGGCGCCGGGCCGGTCGGAGAAGAGATTCAATGCCCCGACCTTGTGTTCGTCGATCAACAACCGGAAGCCCATCGCACCCCGGACCGGGGTGGTCTCGACGAGCACGCGGGCCAGTTCGGGCCACGAGGACCCGTCCCGAAGATCCGCCTCGATCTGGGGGACGGCCTCCTCGATGGTGTCCACACAGGGTCCCTCTCCCAGGGACCGCTCGAGCTGATCGATGTGTGCGGCAACCGGATCTGTCGCGGCGACGGTGACGTAGTCGCCCCCCTTGCGGAGCATCACGCTGGCGCGGTCGCAACCCGGCACCAGGAGGGTGGCCGCGGTACAGATGGCGGTGTAGACCTGCTCGGCATCCGCTCCCTTGTAGAGAATCTGCGCCAGCTCGGCGAACACCGAGCCCGGGTCGACGCTCGCCCCATCGGACAGGCGGTCCGAGTCGCCTTCGTCCACCGTCACCGGAGCCGGCTTTCCAGGTTGGGCTGGTGGCGCTGCGTTGACGGGCCTGCCGAGGGGCGGCACAGGGACAACACGCTCATCGATGGGGTTTACCTCCTGGAGGCCCCGGATCCCGCCGCAGCAGCACGACTCGACCCCGCGGACACGGCGACAGAATGGGCTGCTTGTTTAACCCGGACCGATCCTACCCCGGCCGACGTGGTCCCAGTACCGCCGACCTGGGGCGTCACCTGCACCGGAGAGGCGGCCGAGGAGCCCGTCGTAACCAGACTCACTCAACAAAGGTAAGGTTCACCTAACTCACAGGGGTTTCCAGTTTCAGCCCCTGCGAGTGGTCCCCGCAGCCGAGCGGCGACCACCCCGTGCCGCGTGACGAGGATGGACCGAGGATGACGCTTCTGCAGGAAAAGCGGACCGCACTGGCCCGCGCGGTGCTGGGCGAAGACAACTATCGCCGCGTGTTGCGTGTGCTCAACGACCGCCGACAGAAACCGCGCGTCGGCAAGGTGCGCTTCGGTGACCTGCGCCGGATCGAACCGATCTGCCGCGAGTACGGCTTCGACCGGGGACGCCCCGTCGACCGCTTCTACATCGAGAACTTCCTCGACGCCCATCGTTACCTCGTCACCGGGACGGTGCTGGAGATCGGCGAGCGGACCTACACCGAATCCTTCGGAGAAGGCGTCACCCGCTCGGACATGCTGCACGTCGCCGACGTCCCGGGCGCGACCTACGTCGCCGACCTCACCGACGCACCGAACGTGCCGACCGGCACCTACGACTGCATCATCCTCACGCAGACACTGCAGATGATCTTCGACACGAAGGCGGCGGTGGACACCCTGCACCGCATCCTCAAGCCGGGTGGCGTCGTGCTGTGCACCGTTCCCGGCATCAGTCAGATCGCCGATCCCGTGTGGAACTCGACCTGGTACTGGTCGTTCACGGAACTGTCCGTGAACCGCCTTTTCGGGGACGCGTTTCCGGCGGAGGGAGTGGCGGTGCGGGCGTACGGCAATGTGCTGTCGGCGACGGCGTTCCTGCACGGCATGGCCGATCGTGAACTCGAGCGGCACGAGTTGAACGTCTTCGACCCCGAGTACCCCGTCATCGTGTCGGTGGTGGCGCGCAAGGGCGGCGATGTCGCGGCGTGACGCCCTCGTCGCGGCGCTACGACTGCGGGCCCGGCGATGTCGGCGTCGCGGCGGAATCCTGATGTACCACTGCATCACCGAGGACACCGCCGACCCCTGGGCCATCTGCGTGTCCCCGCACGCATTCGACGAGCAGATGACCGTGCTCGCCCACGCCCGGGCCGCCGTCGATCTCGGCGACTTCGCCGGCGACGACGCCTACACCCGCACCGGCGCCCGGATCGCGGTGACGTTCGACGACGGCTACCTCGACAACCTCACCACGGCATTGCCGATCCTCGAACGCCACGAGATCCCGGCGACGATCTTCGTCATCGGCAACGGGGTGGGACGCACCCGCGAATTCTGGTGGGACGCACTGCAACGCGCCCTGCTCACTGGCCCCCTGCCCGAAGCGTTGGACTTTCCGTTCGGCTTCTCCCCGACGGGGTACACCCTCGACGAGCGGCCCGGTGACGACGAGGCGCTCACGGGTTGGCGCGCCGATTTCGACGCCGCCGTCACATCACGGCAGAAACTCTTCCGCGCGCTCTGGGATGCGATCGTCGTACTGGAGCCGACCGAACAGGACGACGCGGTCGACCACCTCCTCGCCTGGGCCGGGCGGCCGACGTCACCGCCGACACCACGGCGAGCGGTCGATGCGGAACAGTTCGCGGAGCTCGCGGCGCACCCGCTGATCACCATCGGCAGCCACACCCTCGACCATCCCTCACTCACGGACCTGCCCCCGACTCGGCAGCACGCCCAGATCCTCGAGGGGCGCCGGACGATCGAGGAACTTGCCGGGCGTCCCGTGACCCGTTTCTCGTATCCGTACGGCCGCCACGACGACACCGCACGTGCAGCCGTTCGCGATGTCGGCATCGACATCGCCTGCTCCAGCGTCCCCGTGCCCGCGATCACCGGGGACGATCGCCACGCCCTTCCACGACTGCAGCCGACAGAGATGGACGGCGACCGGTTCACCCGCCGGCTACGCGAGGACTACGGCCTGCTCACCGGCACGACGAGATGAGTACGCGGTCGCGTCACGGGATTCGATCCAGGTGGTGAACCCCGTGTAACCACGGGTCCGGAACGGTGTTCGCTCCGCCACAATTGGCGACGTCCCGATCCGTCATCTCGCCCTCTGGGAGCCCGATGAACCCCCTCGAATCCACGCTCCCGAACACCCGCGAGCTCGATACGGCCTGGTTACGACGGTCCCTCGGTGTCTGCAGCTTCCTGGAGCAGTCCCGAGCACTGTGCCCCGCCGACGGCGCAGTGGTCACGTTTGCCGTCAGGTGGGCGCCGTTCGGTGGGCCGAGCCCGGAAGATCTGCTGGTCACGTTCGGGGTGGGTCGGGCGAAGTTCGTGTCGATGCTGCGCGCTGCACTGGCCCCGAGGGACAGCGACGTGCACCAGGCCAGGGAGATGAAACGAAAGCTGCTCGCTGAACTGGCAGAGCCGTGGGGTGCGAGGTCGCGACCAGCGTGAACCGACAGGTAGGTTGCACACAATATAACTGTGCACTACCGTTCATTGGGTGACCGACGAACTCGCCCTCGACAAGCAGCTGTGCTTCGCGCTGTATGCAGCGTCCCGCGCAACGACGGCGGTGTACCGCCCACTGCTCGACGAGCTGGGACTGACCTACCCGCAGTACCTGGTCATGCTCGTACTGTGGGAACGAGACGGCCGCGGCGTCCGTGAGATCGGCGACGAACTCGACCTGGACACCGGCACCCTGTCGCCATTGCTGAAGCGAATGGAGGGCCTCGGTCTCCTCGAGCGTCGCAGGCAGTCCGACGACGAGCGGCGGGTCCTGATCCATCTCACCGACGCCGGACACGACCTCCACGAGCCCGCACTGGCCGTCCCCCGCCGCCTCGCCGGATGCTCCGGTCTGCCGACGGAGGAACTTCTCGCACTCCGCTCGACCCTCAAGCGCCTGACCCTCGAGTTGCGCTCCGGCGCGACCCCAACCGACGACTCCACCACAAGCTCCACCTACACAGGGAGAAACCCATGACCATCGTCTACACCGCAGAAGCGCTCGTCTCCGGCGACGGCCGCAACGGCCAGGGTCGCACCAGCGACGGACGCCTCGACCTGACGTTCGCGATCCCGGTCGAGATGGGCGGCACCGGCGACGGCACCAATCCCGAACAGCTGTTCGCCCTCGGGTACGCCGCCTGCTACCACTCCGCACTGCGTCTGGTCGCCCGGCAGTCCGGCGCCGACGTGACCGACTCCGCGGTCGGCGCCCGCGTCGGCATCGGCCCGACCGAGGGTGGCGGCTTCGGCCTCGAGGTGACCCTCGAGGTGACGCTGCCCGCCCTCACGCGCGAGCAGGCCCAGGAGCTGGCGGACAAGGCCCACCTGGTGTGCCCCTACTCGAACGCCACCCGCGGCAACATCGACGTCACCATCCTCGTGACGGGCGACGACGACTGACGGAACGAGGACCGACGATTCGGCTCGGAAGCGAGGATCCGCCACGGCGGAAACGACTTCCGGGCCGAAGCCGTTCTCAGAATCCGCCTAGGCCCTTGCCGATCACCACGGCGCCCATGACGAGAAGCACGATGGCCATCACCTGGTGGTTCTGGGCCTGCAGCCAAGTCTTCGCGGACGCGAGCGGCTCACGCAACCGGTCCGCAGCCAATGCGTACCCCACGACCGGGATCACCACCGTCGACGCCGCCAGCACTGTGAACACCACCAGCGCGACCACCTCGCCGCCGCCATCCAGCCCACCGGCACCGATGGTGACGCCCGCGGACACACACAGGAGCAGGTTCTTCGGGTTCACCGCGGCCAGCACGACACCGAGACCGGCCGCCTTCGGCAACGTCAGCTGATCGATCGCCTCCATCCACTTCGGGGTGGACGTGTCCCCGCGCTCCCGCCACTGCTTGGCCGCGAGCACCACCAGCAGGGCACCGAGGATCACCTTGAGCCACGAGACCGAGGACGACCCGTCGTCGTCCGATGCCCCGACCGTGCCTGCGAGGAGGATGAAGATACCCGTCGCGGCGACGATCCCGACGACCCAGCCGATGCCGAAACCCACGCTCGCACTGCCCGCGTTCGCCGACAGCAACATGAGGATCGCCGCGACGATCGGAATCGGCGAGATCGCCACACCGACCGCGAGGGGAAGAAGATCACCGATGACTGCACCCATGACGCGACCGTATTTCGGACGGCGTCACACCGCCTCGCCCGATACGAGTGAAATCACTCCCCGAGGACACTCACTTCCCCGAGCCCGGACGACTTCGCGAACCGGTAGGTGACGCCGGTGAGCCGTTCCGACAAACCCCACAGCGACGCCGCGACGGCGCGATCACGGGACTTGCCGGACGATCCCACCACCTTGGGATACCCCCGCTGCTCGAACGGTCCGTCGGGACCGAGGTAGCTGCCCGACACCGCGGACGGGGCGGTCGCCGCATACAACTCGGGGAGCGCGCCCATCTCGGCGTTCTGCGCGAACAGGTTGCCGACTCCCATGAGCCGGTCCCAGACCGACTGCGTGTGGCCCTGCAATCCCGTGGACGCGTACCCGGGGTGCGCGGCAAGCGATTTCACGGTGGACCCAGCGGCAGCGAGTCGACGATCGAGTTCGTAGGCGAACATCAGATTCGCCAGCTTGGACTGCCCGTACGCCGGCCACCTGCCGTAGCGGCGGTGCTGCCAATTCGGATCGTCGACGTTGATCGTGCCGATCCGGTGCATCAGGCTGGACATCGTCACGACACAGTCGGTGACGCGGTCCAGCAGCAGCCCGGTGAGTGCAAAGTGCCCGAGGTGGTTGGTCCCGAACTGCATCTCGAAGCCGTCCGCGGTCGTGGACTGCGGTACCCCCATCACACCCGCGTTGTTGATCAGGACGTCGACCGTGTCGACGCCGGCCGCAAAGTCCCGTACCGACGACAGGTCCGCGAGGTCGAGGCGGCGCACCTCGGCGTTCGCGCCGATCGCCGCGGCCACAGGGGCGGCCTTGTCGACGTTGCGGCAGGCCAGGATCACGGTCGCGCCCGCGGCCCCGAGTGCCTTCGCCGCTTCCGCCCCGAGTCCGCTGTTCGCTCCGGTGACGACGACGGTGCGTCCCGTTTGATCGGCAATGTCACGCGCAGTCCATTTCGCCATGTCGCCAGCCTACGTGGGTCAGCGGTTCCCGGGACGTGAGAACACCCGCCGACCGAAACAGGCACCGGCTATCGTCGCGTGACATGACCGACCCCCAGACACCCCTCGGACTCGCCGTCATCGGAACCGGATTCGGGTGTATCACACACGTTCCCGCCTTCCGCGACGCCGGCTTCGACGTTCGCGTCCTGATCGGCCGCGATCGCGAACGCACCGCGGCGCGGGCGAAGCGCTTCGACATCCCGCACGCGGCGACCTCACTGTCCGAGGCGATGGAGTTGACGCAGATCGACGCCGTCACCGTTGCCACTCCCCCGCACACCCATGCCGACCTGGTGATCGAAGCGGTCGGTCACGGCCTGCACGTGGTCTGCGAGAAGCCGTTCGCCGCGGACCTGTCGCAGGCGCGCACGATGCTCGACGCGGCGGATCGAGCCGGTGTCGTGCACCAGGTGGGAACAGAGTTCCGTTACGCGACGCCTCAGGCATTGCTGGCGCGGGAGGTTGCCGCGGGCTCGATCGGTACCCCCAAGCTGGGCACGTTCCTCCTCCACCTGCCGATGTTCGCCGCGGACGGCGCCGAGGCGCCCGATTGGTGGACCGACGGCGCCTCCGGCGGTGGCTGGCTGGGCGCGCAGGGAACTCACATGATCGACCAGATCCGTTACACGCTGGGAGAATTCGATACGGTCAGCGCCGGACTACCTGTGGTGGCCGACCGCGGCCAGACAGCCGAGGACTCGTTCACGGTGCACTTCCGGACCGTCACAGGAGTGGACGGGGTGCTGCAGAGCACTGTCGGGGCATGGGGCCCGCTGATGATGACGACCCGGGTCGCGGGAACCGCAGGCACGCTGTGGTTCGAGGGCCAGACCCTCCGGCACGCCGACGCGTCCGGCGAACGCGACGTACCGGTTCCGGACGATCTCGTCAGCCCTGCACCGGTGCCGCCGCCGTTCGACCTGTTCTCGACCACCTACGACTGGCTGCACGCCTCCGGGATCGACCGCGCGCCGTACACCCGGCTCGCGGACACCTTCCGTCGCCGGATCCTCGGCGAGCCGATCGGGGCGCACGAGCCGCGGCCGGCCACCTTCGCGGACGGGGTCGCCGGGCAAGCGGTGATGGATGCCATCCGGCTCTCGGCAACCGAGGGTCGGTCGGTACGGGTCACGAACCCGACCTGACCCCGGACGGGACCCAACGCACGATGGGAGGGGGCGCAGATCGCTCCGCGCCCCCTCCCATCGGGATGCCTACCCGCGGTCTACAGCGGCGGGGGGGTCACGCCTCCGGCCACCGTATGGGCGCTGATCCAATTGATCACCTCGATGATGCTGAGGATGGACGAGCCGGCGGCCCCGTCCTCGGGCGTCGTCTCGTCGGCAATGTAACCCAGCGCCATGCTGGTCCCCTCTCGTACGTCTGATGCCG
Source organism: Rhodococcus sp. RD6.2 (assembly GCF_001040705.1). GTDB lineage: Bacteria > Actinomycetota > Actinomycetes > Mycobacteriales > Mycobacteriaceae > Rhodococcus_G. Next base: position 264,217 of record NZ_CVQP01000009.1, on the reverse strand, counting down.
CCGATCGGCATCGATTGCCCGGCGGACGTTACCGGAACGAGCGCACCCTCGGCCTCGAACGAAAACAATCACACCTGCGCAGATCCGGATGGGACACCGCTGACTCGCGCACCTGGGCGTTTCCGGTCCGGCAGCACACCAGCGGACCCCCGGAAACCCATCGGATTCAGCGTTCGACACCAACGGTCGGGTAGGTGACGAAGCTCGGCTGATTCGGGTCCAGCTGCAGGTGCTGCGGTCGCAACGCGCTGTCCGAGCGCATCGGTCCGAGCGGCAGGTACCGCGGGGCGCTGAGTGCATACACGTCGACCCGCAGGCGGTGACCGGGCTGCAGAATCGCGTCGGTCGCCAGCAGCTTCACGTCGAGCACCGTCGGCTCACCCGGAACCGTCGGCTGTCGCGATTCCAGCGAGAGGCGGTGATGAGCATCCACGTAGTCACCGTTCGGAGCCTTCGTCGACTTCGAGTCGTCGACGGCGCGGAGCGAGGACGTGAGTGCACCGTTGCTCAGCACCGTGGACCGGCCGTCGGGTGCGACGTCGTTGAGCGTCACAGCCCAGAAGCCGTCCGTCGCGTCGTGCACCGTGTTGAGGCGCACGTTGATCGGGCCCGAGATCGCCGTCGGTTCGGTGACCGGCGCCCCGGTGAACGTCAGACCGTCGCCCTCCTGGACCCGAGAGTCCTTGGTGCACACTGATCCGAGGATCACGGTTGCGCCCGCGGTGCCCTGTGCCGAGTCCCGGGAGCACAGGCTGCGCAAACCGGGTGCGACGGTCAGCCGGGCACTGTCGGCGGGTTTGTCGGCGGCGAGGCTGCCGTCGTGGACGCTGTGGCCGGCGGTACCGCTCGGCGCCGCCGACAGGTACAGCCGCTCGTACTCGACACCTGCCCTCGGGAACTGGTCCGTCGTCGTCCATCCGCCGCCCTGCTGGAGCAGCGTCACCGGCCCGTATTCGTCGATTCCGTTGTCGATTCCCTTGAGCCACTTGTCGAACCACGCGCGCTCGAGGACGTCGATGCGGGGCGGCGCGCCCGGGGTACCGAATCCCTGGCCCGGGTTGAGGTGATACGTCTCGCCCATGACGAGTTGCTTCTCGCCCGGCGGCAGGTCGATGCCGTTGTAGATACGGGGCTCGCTGTTGGCGAAGATGTCGTGCCAGCCGCCGAAGACCATCGTCGGCACCTCGATCGCACTCAGGTTCGCGAGCCGCTGCTGATAGAACGGTCCGTCCTGCGCGACGTCGAGCGTGGTCGGCGAGATCTCGCCGACCGTCGGAGCGGACATCGCCTGCACCAGTTCGGGAAGCAACGTGCCGGGGTTGGCGAGCCGATCGGCCACCCACCGCTGATCCACCGTGCCCCGCAACAGGTCCTGGGCGTTCGGAATGAGTTTGGTGCCGTTCACCAGCGACAGCCACAGTGGCATGAAGCCGACGCCGAGGCCACCACCGGTGCCGACGATGTCGCGGATCAGGTCGTTGCCCGGTTCCACGGGAAAGATCGCCTCGAGCGCGGGTGGCCGATGACCCGCGGCCTGCACCGAGTTGATCCCGGAGTACGAGACGCCGCCCATGCCGACCTTGCCGTTCGCCCACGACTGCTTGCTCGCCCAGTCGACGAGCTCGACGCTGTCCTGCTGCTCACGGGGGCCGAGGACGTCCCACATGCCCTGCGAGAACCCCGTGCCGCGGGCGTCGACGACGACCTGCACGTAACCGCTCTGCACCAGCGGGCGATTGACCCCGAACGCCTTCATCCCGCCACCGGCGACCATTCCGGTGAGCTCCGGGATCCCGTCGAGGGGCGTCCCGGTGAGATTCAGTTCATTGAGGAAGGCGATCAGGTTCTCGCCGACTCCGGGCAGCGACAGCCCCGCGTCGGCGACGGCACTGACGAGCTTCGTGTACGGAGTGACATTGAGAATGGTGGGCAGCTTCTCGCCGATGGCGCGTCCGGAGGCGTCGGCGGGCCGATACACGTTGGCGCGCAGCACGGTGCCGTCGCTCATGGTGATCGGAACGTCCCATTCGATCGCGACGCCGGGATGTTTCGGGGCCTCGACGGCGGTGGCCAGCCACTGCTGCGCCGCCGCTCCGCCGGTGGGATCCGCGATCGCAACGGCGGGGCCGCCTGCGATTCCGACCCCGATCGCCAGCGCGGTCACGACCGCACCGAGTATCTTCCCCTGCACGCGCACCCCGGATGCCCCCTCCGTGTCGGCGGGCACCGGGAGCAGCACACCATGACCGGCACCACAGAAAACCTACCGGAGGGTAACGGCTCACCAGGGGCAGGTCAACGGCTACAGGTTCGCGCCCGGGGGCCGTTGCGCCTACCTTTGGACTGTGCCTTCCGCTCCGCTGCCCGTGCGTGACGGCCTCAACCCGACCCGGTTGCGGCTGCCCGCAGGCAGCGACAGCGCCACGGTGCTCGATCACCTGCTCGCACGTTTTCCGGACGACCGCGAGCGCCTGCGAGAGAAGGTGGCAGCGGCCGAGGTCGTCGACGGATCCGGGACCGCGATCACCGCCGAAACCCCTTATCGTGCACACTCGTTCGTGTACCTCTACCGGGATCCGCCGACGGAGCCGCGGGTGCCGTTCGAGATCGACGTCCTGCACCGCGACGAGGATCTCCTCGTCGTCGACAAGCCTCATTTCCTGGCGAGCACTCCGCGTGGCCGACACGTCGTCGAGTCGGCCCTCGTCCGGCTGCGCCGCGACCTGGAGTTGCCGGACCTGACACCGGTGCACCGGCTCGATCGGGTGACGGCCGGTGTCCTCGTCTTCACGATCCGACCGCAGGCGCGCAGGGCCTATCAGGAGTTGTTCGCGCACCGAGAGGTCACCAAGGAATACGAAGCGGTCGCCGGGCTCGACGCAAACCTGCCCCTACCGACAACCGTACGGAGCCGGATCGTGAAGCCGGACGGCGAACTGCGGTGCGTCGAGGTCGCGGGCGAGCCCAATGCGGAGACCCGGGTCGAGCTGATCGAGGCCAGGGGCGAGGTCGCCCGCTATCGGCTGCTCCCCAGGACGGGAAAAATGCACCAGCTCCGGGTCCACCTGAACTCGCTCGGCATCCCGATCGTCGGCGACAACTTCTACCCGACGCTGTACGACGTTGCGCCCGAAGACTATTCGACTCCGCTTCAGTTGCTCGCGCGCTCCCTGAGCTTCGTCGATCCACTGTCCGGCGCGACGCGGACGTTCACGAGTCGCCGACGCCTGGCCGCCTGGATCTGACCGACGAAAGGGCGCGGAGGTGGCCTGAATCACACTATCTTGCACCTCAAATGCAAATTAAATAGCTTCAGTTCATGAGCCTCTCAGCAGCGTCCACCGAAGTCATCCGCGCCACCCTCCCCGCGGTCGGGGCAGCCATCGGCGACATCACCCCGCTCTTCTACAACAAAATGTTCGCCGCGCACCCCGAGCTCGAGCGCGACCTCTTCAACCGCGGCAACCAGAAGCAGGGCGAGCAGCAGCGTGCACTCGCCGGCTCCATCGCCGCCTTCGCGACGCTGCAGGTGAGCGAGGACGCAGCCAACATCGATGCGATCATGTCCCGGATCGCGAACAAGCACGCCTCGCTCGGCATCACGGCTCCCGAGTACGAGATCGTCCACAAGTACCTGTTCGAGGCAATCGTCGAGGTACTCGGCGAGGCCGTCACCCCGGAGGTTGCCTCCGCGTGGGACGAGGTCTATTGGCTGATGGCCAACACCCTCATCGCGATGGAGCACAAGCTCTACGCCGACGCGGGCGTCGAGGACGGCAAGGTTTGGCGCGAGGTCAAGGTCGCGCGACGCGTCCTCGAGTCCGCCGAGACCGTGTCCTTCGTCCTGACTTCGGTCGACGGCACGCCGCTGCCGCACTACCTTCCGGGCCAGTACATCTCGGTCGGCGTGCACCTCGCGGACGGTGCCCGACAGATTCGCCAGTACAGCCTGGTCGGATCCCCGACCGCCGACGACTGGCAGATCAGCGTCAAGGCCATCCCCGTCGACGGCGACAACCCGGCAGGCGAGGTCTCGAACTTCCTGTACGAGAACGTCTTCGAGGGCGACACCCTGTCGGTGACCACCCCGTTCGGTGACCTCGTCCTCGACGAGGGCGACGCACCGCTGCTGCTGGTGTCCGCAGGCATCGGCTGCACACCGATGATCGGCATCCTCAACCACCTCACGGCCACCTCTGCCACCCGGCCGGTCTCGGTTCTGCACGCCGACCGCTCCCCCGCACGCCACGCGCACCGCGCCGAGCTGACCGAACTCGTCGGCCAGCTGCCGTCCGCGACGATCCACCGGTGGTACGAGGACCTCGGACAGCGCACGCAGGACGAGGACACCTACCTCGGACGCGCCGACCTGTCCGGCATCGACATCGCCGACGGCACGCAGGTGTACCTGTGCGGACCGCTGCCGTTCATGCAGTCGGTGCGCGAGAGCCTGATCGAGCGCCAGGTTCCCGCGACCGCGATCCACTACGAGGTCTTCGGCCCCGACAGCTGGACTCCGGCGAGCTGATCCGAAAATACGTGTGGCCCCGACTCGTTCGAGTCGGGGCCACACGCGTCCCTAGACCCCGGAGATCTCGTTGGGCGTCACGGCGAGCTCCGCACTCGCCGTCACCGCGCCGGTCGTCAGATCCACCGCACGCACGGTCCTCGTCGCAGGCTCGGTCACGTACGCGGTGTCACCGTCCACGAACAGCGTCGGTCGCGGATCCTGCCATTCGAGCGGTTCGGTCCACGGAGCGACGACGTCGATGCGGCGGGTGACGGTGGCGGCAACGGGATCGATCACGTGAAGCGCACCGTCGGTGCCGAGCACGAGGGCCTCACCCCGCGGCCCGCGACCCAGCGACCGGAAGCTGTAGCTCGTGCCGAGTTCGACCGGAGTCAGCCGATGGGTCACGGTGTCGACGAGCATCACCCGTTCGGGACGCTCCAGCTCGGCGTCGCGGTCGGTCTTGTAGTCGCCGAGGACGATCGGCGACGCCTCGCTGCCCGCCTGATTTCCGATGCGCCCGTATGCGTCCGGGCTCGGCACCTTCGTGATGACACCGTCGCGGTGGACGAGAACGCCGTCCTGACATCCGAAGACCAGCGCACCGTCCGCGGCGACGGCCTCTCCGTGCACCCCAGGGCACTGCTCGTTGCGCGTCACCTCGCGGCGGTCGCGGTCGAGAACGACGATGCCGCTGCGGGATTCGGAGTCGCCGATCGTCGTGACGAGTCCGCCGTCGGGTAGGTCGACGGCGACGCCGTGGTGCGCCTCCGGCGTCTGATGGACGGCGCCCTCGGGCCTACCGTCGGCCAATGCGTGCGGATCGAAGGATTCCACGCGCCCGGATCCGTCGGCGAACAGCGTCGTCCGTCCGCCGTGCCGGACGACGTGCCCGGGTTTGTCGGCGTCGAAGGCCCAGGCCGCCAACGCAGGCGTGGCGGTGTAGTGGTGCGCGTGGTCACCGTGAGCCTCCGACCACGCACCCGTGTCGAGCACCCGGAACTGGGACCCGGCGGAGAGCAGGACGTGCCGACCGTCACCCGCCGGGTTGAGCCGTGTGAAGCCGTCGAGTTCGAACTCGGCCACGGTGTCGAGGCTCGACGCATCGAGGACCGTGACGCCGCCGTGGTGGGTCACAACCAGCCGCGGTGCGGCCTTCGACACCTCTGCCGGCGCCGCTGCCACCGTGGATGTTGGTTCGGGATCGGGCGCGTCGGCCGAGGCTGCGCAGCCCGTGAGCAGAATCGCGAGGGCCGCCGCCGGAACGACGACCCGAAAGAGTGAGGTCATGGGACAACCCTGACCGTTAATGAAAACTATTGTCAAAGACGATTGCGTGCATGTGTTTCCCGCGAGAAAATCCGAAGAAACACCGGCGCGAAGTCTTGACTCGTTCCAGAGTGAGGGGCCATATTGGCCATGTGTCCCCGACACCGGACTACGCAGGCCGACTGCGCGAGGCGGATCTCCGGGCAACCCGACCCCGGGTCGCCGTGATGGGCGCCGTGCACGCCCTACCCCACGCGGACACCGAGACGATCTTTTCGTCCGTCCGCCTCGAACTCCCCGACGTGTCCCGTCAGGCCGTGTACGACGTGCTGCATGCACTGACCGCGGCACGACTGGTCCGGCGCATCCAACCGGCCGGGTTCGTCGCACGCTACGAGGCACGGGTCGGGGACAACCACCACCACGTCGTCTGCCGATCCTGCGGGATCATCGCGGACGTCGACTGCACGGTCGGCGAGGCACCGTGCCTGACGCCGGCCGATCCCAACGGCTTCCACCTCGACGAGGCGGAAGTGGTGTTCTGGGGAACCTGCCCCAATTGCCTCACCGCACAACCAGATTCGTCCGCGAGCACCTGAGCGCGACAGCACCGAAGAGACCTGTGATCAGCCCGTTCACCCACTCTCGGAAGGAACACCGTGACATCCGACAGCAGCGCAACCAGCAGCGGTAGCGACAGCGAGAACCCCGCGATCGACTCGCCGACGCCGAAAGCGCCCCGCCCCAACACCAATCAGGACTGGTGGCCGAACCAGATCGACCTCTCCGTCCTGCACGTGCACTCGCCACTGTCCAACCCCCTCGGCGCCGACTTCGACTACGCAACCGAGTTCGCGAAACTCGACGTCGAGGCACTCAAGCGCGACGTCATCGACATGATGACGACCTCCCAGGACTGGTGGCCTGCCGACTACGGCCACTACGGCGGACTGTTCATCCGCATGAGCTGGCATGCGGCAGGCACCTACCGCATCTCCGACGGACGCGGCGGCGGCGGACAGGGCGCACAGCGCTTCGCGCCTCTCAACAGCTGGCCCGACAACGCGAACCTCGACAAGGCACGTCGCCTGCTGTGGCCGATCAAACAGAAGTACGGGCAGCAGATCTCGTGGGCCGACCTGCTCGTGTTCGCAGGCAACTGCGCGCTCGAGTCGATGGGATTCGCAACGTTCGGTTTCGGGTTCGGACGCCCGGACATCTGGGAACCCGAGGAGGTCTACTGGGGCCTCGAGGACGAATGGCTGGGCACCGACAAGCGCTACAGCGGCGAACGCGACCTGGCGAAGCCGTTCGGTGCGACGACGATGGGCCTGATCTACGTGAACCCGGAAGGCCCCGAGGGCAAACCGGATCCGCTCGCCGCCGCCTACGACATCCGCGAGACGTTCGGCCGGATGGCGATGAACGACGAGGAGACCGCGGCACTGATCGTGGGCGGCCACAGCTTCGGCAAGACGCACGGTGCCGGTGACGCCGACCTGGTCGGCCCCGAACCGGAAGCCGCTCCGATCGAGCAGCAGGGCCTCGGCTGGAAGAGCGCATACGGCACCGGCAAGGGCCCGGACCAGATCACCAGCGGCCTCGAGGTCGTCTGGACGCCCACCCCGACCCAGTGGGACAACAGCTTCCTCGAAACCCTCTACGGCTACGAGTGGGAACTGACCAAGAGCCCCGCCGGAACGTGGCAGTACACCGCGAAGGACGGCGCGGGCGCAGGCACCATCCCCGATCCGTTCGGCGGAGCCGGCCGGGCCCCGACGATGCTCGTCACCGACATCACGCTGCGAGAGAGCCCCATCTACAAGGACATCACCCGACGCTGGCTCGATCACCCGGAGGAACTCGCCGAGGCGTTCTCCAAGGCCTGGTACAAGCTGCTGCACCGCGATATGGGTCCGGTATCGCGGTACCTCGGGCCCTGGATCGGGGAGCCGCAGCTCTGGCAGGACCCCGTCCCCGCCGTCGACCACCCGCTCATCGACGAGCAGGATGCCGCCGCACTGAAGTCGACGCTCCTCGCCTCGGGCCTGACGGTGGCGCAGTTGGTCGGCGTCGCATGGGCGTCGGCGGCCAGCTTCCGCGGTACCGACAAGCGGGGTGGCGCGAACGGTGCCCGCCTGCGCCTCGAACCGCAGCGGAGCTGGGCCGCCAACGAGTCCGCGGACCTGGACACCGTCCTTCCCGTCCTGGAACGCGTCAAGCAGGATTTCGACGCGTCGGGCAAGACGGTCTCGCTCGCGGACCTGATCGTGCTCGCCGGAGCGGCGGGGGTCGAGAAGGCCGCGAAGGACGCCGGATTCGACGTCACGGTGCCGTTCTCGCCGGGACGGACCGACGCCACTCAGGACACGACGGACGTGGAGTCGTTCGCGGTACTCGAACCGCGGGCGGACGGGTTCCGCAACTACGCCCGGCCCGACGAGAAGGCTCCCCTCGAACAGCTCCTGCTCGAGCGGGCGTACATGCTGAACCTGACGGCACCCGAGCTGACCGCGCTCGTCGGCGGCCTGCGCGGCCTCGACGTCAACCACGGCGGTACCAAGCACGGCGTGTTCACCGACAAGCCGGGCACGCTGACGAACGACTTCTTCGTCAACCTGCTCGACATGGGCACGGAATGGTCGGCGTCGGAATCGGAGCCGAACGTGTACGTCGGACGCGACCGCACGACCGGTGACGCCAAGTGGACCGCGACCGCCGTCGACCTCGTTTTCGGATCCCATTCCCAGTTGCGTGCCCTCGCCGAGGTGTACGCGTCGGAGGACGGCAAGGCGAAGCTCGTGGACGACTTCGTCGCAGCGTGGACGAAGGTCTCGAACCTCGACCGCTTCGACCTCTGACCTGATCCCAAGCCTCGGCCCCGGCACCCCGCGACGCAGTTCTCGCGGGGTGCCGGACATTAAGGTGTGCCAATGACTTCCCAGGAACAGTGGGAGCGGCGCACCGAATGGCCGATGGCCGTCGTCGCATTCGCCTTTCTCGTCGCGTACAGCTGCGAGGTGCTGCTCGACCTCAGTGCCGGCTGGGCCGCGGTCTGTTCGGCACTGATGTCCGGCACCTGGCTGCTGTTCGTGATCGACTACGTCGCTCGTCTGTATCTCGCCGAGCGACGCGTGCACTGGTTCTTCCGGCACCTGCACGAGTTCGTCGTCGTCGTGCTGCCCGCGATCCGACCGCTGCGCCTGCTTCGCCTTGTCGCGATGGTCACCGTCATGCAGCGGGCGATCGGCGGCGCGATCCGCGGCAAGGTGCTCATCTACACGATCTCCACCTCGTCGCTGCTCCTGTACGTTGCGTCCCTCGCCATGTACGAAGCGGAGCGCGACCATCCCGACTCGACCGTCAACTCGTTCGGCGAAGCCCTCTGGTGGTCGATGACGACGGTGACGACCGTCGGGTACGGCGACTACTCACCGGTGACGACGACGGGCCGTTTGATCGCGGCCGCCCTGATGATCGGCGGGATCAGCCTCATCGGTGTGGTGACCGCCACCATCGCCTCGTGGATCGTCGAGCAGGTCGCGGAGGAGGACAAGGCGAAGCAGGCTGCCACGGCTCACCAGATCGAGGAGTTGCGGCACGAGGTTCGGCGCCTCACGGATCGACTGGCGCAGGATCGGGTGCCGTCGGACTGACGATGCCCGAGAAAAGCGAAAACCCCTTCTCGACGGAGAAGGGGTTTCGACAGCATTGTGGTGGCCAGGGCCGGGATCGAACCGGCGACCTTCCGCTTTTCAGGCGGACGCTCGTACCAACTGAGCTACCTGGCCGGGCGGCACCCGGACCGGATGCCTTCGCTCGGTGTGACACGTCACTCTCACACACAAGAGCGACCCTGACGGGACTCGAACCCGCGACCTCCGCCGTGACAGGGCGGCGCGCTAACCAACTGCGCCACAGGGCCTTGCTAAATGTCGTTGTCAGGCGACATTCTTTGTGCCAGACGCTTTCGCGTCTCGCTCGGTTTGAAACCTAGCAGGCGAACCCGCTACTTCCCAAATCCGTACCCCCTACGGGATTCGAACCCGCGCTACCGCCTTGAAAGGGCGGCGTCCTAGGCCGCTAGACGAAGGGGGCCTACCGAATCTCTCCGGCAAGTACCCGCAACGGCTGTTCCGTTGGGAGCTCGCATAGCTTAGGACACATCTTTCCCAGAACTCAAATCGGCTGGTCACCGCCCGTTTCTGCGTCGTTTGCGACGTTTTCGCCGGCCGCTGCGGCCTCGGCAGCTGCGGCAGCGAGCGGCGCGAGGTCCTGCCAGCCGTCCCGATGCCACCGAGCAAGCCATTCCTCGGATGCCATGGCCTCGAGCAGAACCTCGAAGGCCTCCTCGAACCGGTCGGTCAGTCCCGTGCTGTCCGTGCTCAAGTCGAGCATGTACCGCTGGCCGGCCAGACACGCACCGAGGACGCGGCTGAAGACTGCCGGGTCGGCGCCCGGACGGAGGTGACCCTCGCGCTGTGCGCGCAAGACGAGTTCGTGGGCGGTGTGCCCCCAGACCTGCGTTCCGCCTGCGCGAACGTCCGAGTAGAACTCGGGTTCGATGATCAGTCGAAATTCGGCCTGGACGATGACCTCCGTAGCGAAACGCTCGGAGAGTTCGACGATGATCGCGTGCAGCACCTGAAAGGGGTCGGCGTCGACCCGCTTCCAGCGGTCGATCGCCTCGGTGTACTTACCGAGCGCTTCCGCCAAGACTGCCCGAGCGAGGTCTTCCTTCGATTCGAAATGGAAGTACATCGCGCCTTTGGTCGCGTGCGAACCTTCGAGGATCGTGTTGACCGACGCCGCGGCGTAACCGCGGCGCGCGAACTCAACAGCGGCTGCCTCGACAATCGCCGCGCGGGTTCGCCGTGCGCGTTCCTGTTGACGTGCCATATGAGCTTGTCTCGCCTCCGAAACCTGCAAGTCGTGTCCGTCCGCCCCGACAGGCCACAGAAGACCTCGATCAACACTAACCCCGCAGGACCCGAAATTGTGCGCATGCTCGCCGAGGTTCGGAATGTTAGAGTTCTTACCCGGGAGTAAGGTTGCGTCACCCACGGGCAGAACACACCAAGTGGTACGCTTTCCGGAACTCGGGTGCGCCGCAGGGGGTGCGCACCCGAGTTCACTCTTCACGAACCTCAGAGCCAGTCGCGCCTCTTGAAGCTCCAGTACAGGCCGAATCCGAGCCCGAGGAGCAGCACCAGACTGAACCAGAACCCCGCGGGGATCCCGAATCCGGGAAACGGGACGTTCTGCCCGAAATACCCGGTCACGCCCGTCGGAATCGCGATGATGGCAGCCCACGCCGTCAACTTCTTCATGGTCTCGTTGAGAGAATTACCTTGCATGGCAAGGTGTGTCGCGAGAATCGACTCGATGGTGTCCCGCATGCCGTCGATCCGCTCGGTCGCCCGCAGGGTGTGGTCGTAGACGTCCTGGTAGTACGGCACCAGGTCGCCCGAAACGACGTGCGAACCCTGACGCAGCAGGGCACTGAACGCCTCGTTCATCGGCAACACCGCCCGACCGAGATGCGCGACCGCCTTCCTCAACACGAAACTGCGAAGCTGCACCGCGTTCTTCGGACCAGCACCGAGAAGCAGATCGTCCTCGAGCGACTGGATCCGATCGTCGAGAGTGTCGATCACCTCGAAGAATCCGTCGACCAACTCGTCCAGCACCGTGTGCAACAGGAAGCCGACACCGTGCGACAGCAGATCCGCGTTGTCGTCCCACTCCTCCAGGACAGGCTCGAGCGCAAACCGGTCGTCACCGCGAACGGTGATCAGCGCGCGGACGAGGACGAAGACCGACAGATCGGTGCCGTCGAGACGGTCCATCGCGGCGTCGTAGCGCACCGCGCGTGCGTGCAGCAGACTGTGATCGCGAAACCGGACCAGACGCGGACGCTGACGTCCGGAGAGCACACCCTCGATTGCGAGCGGATGCAATGTCACCTCTCCCCCGATCAACGGCGACAACGCGACGATGTCGGCGACCGACGGCGCGAGCAGGTCCACCCAGATGAGCGCGTTCTCCTGCGAGCGATGCGACGCGAGCTCCTCCAGCGGCAGGTCGCTGCCCACCAGCTTCCCGTCGACGTAGAGCCGATTGCGGATCGCGCACGACACGTGCACACCCGCCGCGCCCACCGTGTCCATCGCACCTCCAGATCGCCGCCCACCAATCCTGACCCGGCGAACCCACAATCGCAGGCAACTGCGACCGTGCGCGGCGCGGCGCGGCGGGTGGGGGTCCCGTGGTCGCAGCCGCCCCGGGCACATTAGACTCCTGCACCACTGCCCCTTTAGCTCAGTTGGTAGAGCTACGGACTTTTAATCCGCAGGTCCTCGGTTCGAGCCCGAGAGGGGGCACCACCGCCCCATCGGGTTCACCCGATGGGGCTTTTGTTTGCCCTCCGTTTGCCGAACGATGTGGTGATCATCACCTCCAACCCTCCCGCAGTCAGCCAGGATCGCGTTTCACGCGATTCCGAAACAACCTGATATGCAGCGGTTTTCGAGAGATTCAGCGCCTTCCTTTTGCGCATCGGACGGCCGATCCGTCGGACTCGACTGGGTAACGCTTTCCTCAAATCCCACTCCAGGGATATCGGTTGGGCGAGTGGTCTGATACCACTAATGAGGCAGCAACGAAGTAAAACGGCCAACTCGACTACAAATCAACAACTTTCGTGGTCGACCTCGGTTTACGCGCAACGCACGAGCTTGTTCAACGAGGCCCGAAAGGCGGTGAGTGGAGATGACCATTCCCCACGTCACTAAGCAGTCGACCCTACGCTCGGCACGACGGTCCTGTGCATGCCCAGGCGAACGTATCGTCGAGTCCGCGGCCATCCGTTCCACCGATGCCGACCTCGGTCACACCACCTTCCGCACCCTCGAGAACACGACGACTTCTCCGCTCACGAACGCCCAGGCCGCAGGCCTCGGCCGGCTGGTCCGCAGGATTGTCAACAGCCCCGTCGGACTGCCGGGCGGTTTCGACACCGTCGAGGACCTCTGTCGCGGGTATCTCGCCGCCAACCTCGCCGCCCCGACGACCGACCAGGTACGGGCAGGAATCCAGCGCACCCTCACCCTGCTGCGATCCACACCCGCCTGACGACTGCAGGCAGCGCCCGTCGCGCCGACTGTGTCGCGAGTGGTGCACGATCCGGTAAAGCAGGTCGACACCACGTTCACCACGGGATCAGAATGGACTCCTGAGGATCTATCCCAGGAGGCCGTCATGACCGTGAACGCCGCCGACGCGAATTCCGCCAACTACGCGGATGCCCGAGATCCGTCACATGTGCGCGAGGTCCGTCGGGACTTCCTGGTCGTGGCGACGGGCGTGGCCCTGGTCCTGCTCAGCCTATGGGTGCCCGTTCAGGGCGACGAACAGATCACCGCCACCATTCTCATCCTCGGCATGGTTGCCTACTCGGCCGGACTCTGGGCCATGACGACGGAGTCTCGAACCAGCCACTGGGGGCTGGTCGTCCTGGGAGCGGCACTCCTGCTGACCCCGCTGGTCATGGCGTTCCCGTCGGGAACCACCACCGCGGCCGTAGTTGCCGTGGCATCGGGCGTGATCGTCGCCGCCGCCGGCGTCCTCGGGCTGATGATGAACCGGGACGACGACCAGGTCGCCCCCCAGCACCGCCGCTGACCGGCGCACGAGCAGGATCGCCCGCTACCGACGAGTGAGCACCGCCAGCCTCGACGCGAGCAGCACGCCGATCGCTAGCAGCGCCCCGATACAGGCGACCGTTCCGGGCCAGCCGCCCGCCCCGTACGCGATGCCCGCGCCTGCCCCCGCGAGGCTCGACCCCAGGTAGTAGGCGCAGAGGTACAGCGCGGACGCCTCCGCGCGGCGGCGGGTCGCGAGGAGCCCGACCCATCCGCTCGCAACCGAGTGCGCCGCGAAGAATCCCGCGGTGAACAGCACCATCCCGGCCAGCACCCACGCGAGCGAGTCCACGAGCGTGCACGCCATTCCCGCTGCACTGCACCCCAACCCCGCGAGCAGCACCCAGCGCCTGCCGAGCCGGTCCGCGAGGCGTCCCGCGGCAGACGACGTCACCGTCCCCGCGAGATAGATGAGGAAGACCAACCCGACGACGGACGACGGCAGGGCGAACGGCTCGCCGAGCAGGCGGAAGCCGAGGAAGTTGTAGGCGGAGACGAACCCACCCATGAGGATGAAGCCGAGTACGAACAGGATTCGCAGTCGCGGGTCACGGAGGTGTTCGGCGAGGTTCGACGCCACAACCCGAAGGCCGACCGGCTGCGGCCGGAAACGCCGAGACGCGGGCATCACTCGCATCATCACGACCGCGAACAGCAGCGCCGCGATCGCCGCCGCCTGCATCGCCCACCGCCAGGTGGTGAGGTCGAGCAGGGTGGTGGGGATCATCCGGCCGAGCAGTCCTCCGATGGTGGTGCCCGCGACGTACCGCCCCATCGCGGCGCCGAGGTCGCCGCCGTGCACCTCCTCCGCGAGATATGCCATCGCGACGGCGGGGATTCCCGCGAGCGTGGCGCCCTGCAGCGCCCGCCCGGCGATCAGGACCTCGAACGTCGGGCTGAGCGGCAAGAGCAGACCGATCGCGCACGACGTGACGGCCGAGACGGCCATCACCCGAGTCCGCCCGAAGCGCTCGGACAGTGCGCTGGCGGGCACGATCACCAGTGCCAGGACTCCGGTGGTGACGGACACCGTCAACGCCGCCGAGGCGGGCCCGACCCCGAAGTCGTCGGCCAGCGCAGGAAGCAGTGCCTGCGCCGAGTACATCGAGATGAAAGCGGCGAGACCTGCGGCGAACAGGGCCACGGTGATACGGGTGTAGCCGGGTGTGCCGCGGCGGTACGCCGGCCCGCGATGCGCAGCCGTTCGCGCATGATCCGTGTCGGGCCGAGCAGCGATGTGGTTGACGAGCGTCATGGAACCTCCGGGCCCCATCCTGATCCGCATCCACTCATCAGTAAAATGCGAGAAACTCGCGTTTCTCATGTAGAAAATGCATATGCTCAGCATCGGGCTCCGCTGGTTCGTCACCCTCGCCGAGGAGGGACAGGTGACGGCGGCCGCGGACATCCTGGGCATCGCCCAGCCCACCCTCTCGCGTCGCCTCGCGACCCTCGAACAGAGCATCGGTGTCGACCTGTTCGACAGGTACGGCCGTCGACTCACACTCAACGCGCACGGCGCACTCCTCTACGAACACGCCCGGCGCGCCCTCGACGAACTCGACGCCGCCGAATCCCGCATCGCGGAGCTGACGAGCGCGACGGACGGCACCGTCCGACTCGACTTCCTTCACTCCCTCGGCTCCTGGCTGGTACCGGCACTGATCCGCGACTTCCACCGCACGGCACCGCGGGTGCGGTTCGCCCTGCACCAGGACGCCGCCGGCCATCTCGCCGACCGGATCCTCGCGGGACACAGCGACCTTGCCGCGGTCTCGCCGCGGCCACGCGCGGAGGGGCTCGGCTGGCTGCTGCTCGACCGCCAGCAACTCGCCCTCGCCGTCCCGACCGGGCACCCTCTCGCAGACCGCCCCGAGATCGACCTCCGCGACGCAGCAGGCGAACCGTTCATCGCGATGCACCCCAACTACGGCATGCGGCGTCTCCTCGACGAGGCCGCCGAACGTGCCGGCTTCGCCCCTCGAATCGTGTTCGAGTCGAGCGAGCTCGCCACCGCGACGGGCCTGGTCTCCGCGGGACTCGGGGTCGCGCTGGTGCCCATCCGGGAAGCCGACCCCGAGGCAGCAGGCGTGGTCGTCGTGCCGATCCGCGGCGGGGACGCCGTTCGAGAAGTGGGGATGGTGTGGGCGCTGAGCCGCCCGCTCACTGCTCCGGCCCTCAGATTCCGCGACTTCGTCGCACAGCACGACCGGTCGCCAGGGTGACGGCCGAGCGCGTCGACGCGCGAACGGCGCCCCAGCGGGCCGATACTGTCCGGAATGGCTTGCAGCGACGCAGACCTGAACAGAAAGCGAGCACCATGTCCGCCGTAGACGAACTCCTCGCACAGATTCCCATCTCCCAGATTGCAGCCCGACTCGGGGTCGACGAAGCCACCGCGGAAACGGCAGTGAGGTCGGCCGTCCCGACACTCCTGGGTGGCCTCGAAGCCAACGCGCAGGACAGCGGCGGAGCCGCATCCCTCGAGAGTGCTCTCGCACAGCACCAGGGCAGTTCCCTGCTCGAGGGGGGAGTCGACATCGACCAGGTGGACGCGACCGACGGGGAGAAGATCGTCGGTCACGTGTTCGGCGACAACACGGACCAGGTGGTCAGCACCCTCGGCGGCATCGGTGGGGCAGGCGGCACTTCCCTGATGAGCAAGCTCCTGCCGATGCTGGCACCGCTGGTGCTCACGTTCGTCGCCAAGCAACTCGGCGGTGGGGCGCAGGGGCAGGCGACCTCCGCATCGGGTGGCGGTATCGGCGATCTCCTCGGCGGCCTGCTCGGCGGAAAATCGGCAGGCGCGGGCGGCGGCCTCGGGGATCTCCTCGGCGGCATCCTGGGCGGCGGCGGGACCGGCGGTTCCGGCGGTATCGGCGACCTCCTCGGAGGCCTGCTGGGCAGCGGCCGCAAGTAGCGCAGAGCCTCCGGCGGCATCCAGCCGCCGGGGGCCGCGTAACGGATCCGGCTCCGTCGCCGATGTCGATCGGTGACCGACTGTAGGTGACCTCCGGGATATCGACGACGAATCCCGAGGTGGTCGCGGTAGGGAACCGAAAGTTATCAGCCGATTCCCAGTTCGAGACCCGCCGGAAACATCCCGGGCCAACCTACGGTCCCGTAGGCTGGTCCCGCCAATACCCGCGACACCTGGAGGCACAGCAATGGCGAGAGAGCTCACCCAACTCGAGTTGCTCAAGGAACTGGAGCCGGTGGCCGAAGCCAACCTCAACCGCCACCTGTCCATGGCCAAGGATTGGCACCCGCACGACTACGTCCCGTGGGACGAGGGCCGCAACTTCGCGGCGATGGGTGGCGACGACTGGGCGGAAGAGCAGTCCCGGCTTGATCCCGTCGCGAAGGCCGCGATGATCACCAACCTCCTCACCGAGGACAACCTCCCCTCCTACCACCGGGAGATCGCGGAGAACTTCTCTCGCGACGGCGCCTGGGGCACCTGGGTGGGCCGCTGGACGGCCGAGGAGAACCGGCACGGCATCGTGATGCGCGACTACCTCACCGTCACCCGCGGTGTGGACCCCGTCGCCCTCGAAGAGGCCCGGATGATCCACATGACCAACGGGTACTCCTCCCCCGGCGACACCGAAGGCCTCCTGCACTCCGTCGCATACGTCACCTTCCAGGAGTTGGCGACGCGTGTCTCGCACCGCAACACCGGCAAGGCGTGCAACGACGACATCGCGGACCGGATGCTCACGCGCATCGCGGCCGACGAGAACCTGCACATGATCTTCTACCGCAATATCTGCGAGGCGGCACTCGACGTGTCCCCCGACCAGACGATCGCGGCGGTCACCGACGTTCTCACGCATTTCCAGATGCCTGGCGCCGGTATGCCCAACTTCCGTCGCAACGGCGTTCTCATGGCCAAGCACGGCATCTACGACCTGCGTCAGCACCTCGAAGAGGTCGTCATGCCGGTGCTGCGCAAGTGGAAGATCTTCGAGCGCACCGATTTCACCGCCGCCGGTGAGGCCTCGCGCGAGTCGCTGTCGGTGTTCCTCGACGACCTCGGCGTGCAGGCGAACAAGTTCGAGGAGCAGCGCGACCGCGCGCTCGCCCGCGAGGCCGCCAAGAGGGAGCGCGAGGAGCGCGCCTCCTGACCTGAACCCGGGTGCGACCCCGGCCGCCGTGCTCGCTGCAGAGCTGCCCGCGCGGAACGGTCACTTCTGGAAAACGGCTATCCTGTGCCCGGCGCCGAACTTCGGTGCCGGGCACATTTCTTTCGAGGTTTATCGATGTCCACCACTGACCCACGCCTGCGTATCGGCTCGCTGGAGCTGCGCAGTCCCGTCGTGCTCGCCCCGATGGCGGGTATCACGAATGTGGCGTTCCGCACGCTCTGCCGTGAGCTCGAACTCGAACGCTCCGGCAGCACGTCCGGCCTGTACGTCTGCGAGATGGTCACCGCTCGCGCGCTCGTCGAGCGGCAGCCCGCGACACTGCACATGACGACCTTCGGCCCCACCGAGACGCCGCGTTCGCTGCAGCTGTACACGGTCGATCCCGACACGACGTACGCGGCAGCGAAGATGATCGTCGACGAGAACATGGCCGACCACATCGATATGAATTTCGGCTGCCCGGTTCCCAAGGTCACCCGCAAGGGCGGCGGGTCGGCACTGCCGTACAAGCGCACCCTGTTCGGCCGGATCGTCGCGGCCGCGGTGAAGGCGACCGAGGGCACCGACATTCCCGTCACGGTGAAGATGCGCGTCGGAATCGACGACGAACACCACACTCACATGGACGCGGGCCGCATCGCCGCGGCCGAGGGTGCCGCGGCGATCGCACTGCATGCGCGCACCGCGGCGCAGCGCTACTCCGGCACCGCCGACTGGAGTGAGATCGCCCGACTCAAGGAACACGTCACCGACGTTCCGGTGCTCGGCAACGGCGACATCTTCGCCGCGGAGGACGCCGTGCGCATGATGGCGGAGACCGGCTGCGACGGCGTCGTCGTCGGTCGTGGCTGCCTGGGCAGGCCGTGGCTCTTCGCCGAGCTGAGTGCCGCCCTCAACGGCACCCAGATGCCGACCCCTCCGACGCTCGGCGAGGTCGCCGCGATCATCCGCAGGCACGCCGAACTGCTCGCCGACCACCACGGCGAAGGCAAGGGGATGCGGGAACTGCGCAAGCACGTCGCCTGGTACCTGCGCGGCTTCCCCGCGGGGTCGGACATGCGCGTCGCAATGGCGATGGTGTCGACCCTCGACGAACTGGACGAGCTTCTCGTGCAGCTTCCTGCGGACGTGCCCTTCCCGAAGGACGCGGAAGGCCCGCGCGGCAGGCAGGGGTCGCCCGGCACCGTCGCCCTTCCCGACGGCTGGCTCGACGACCCCGACGACTGCCTCGTCCCCGTGGGTGCCGACATGATGCATTCGGGCGGCTGAGCTGCCCTGATTCGGCCCGAATGGCTGCCTCAGGTTCGATAAGTATCATGTGTGAACCGTTGCCGGGCGGTCACGAACAGGACACGTTCGTGACCGCCCGAAGCACGGCACCAGAACTGCGGCACACCAGACGACGAGACGACGAGCAAGGGACACCAGTTGGGCGACGATCACGATCCGGGTTCCGCACCCGACGGTCGCGCCCCATGGGAAAGACACCTCTCGCATGTCGGTCGCCCCGGCCGTCGGCCTCGACCCGAGCCGGAGGACCCGCCCGCCCCCAGCTCGCCCGAACCGGACCAGCCGCCCAGGAGTGGACGCGGCGAACCCAGCGACCGACTCTCCGTCGCCGAACTGATGCAGCGGGTCGGCCGTGAGGACGATCCCGAAGCCACCGACCTCACGACCCCCGTCCAGGAACCTCCCCGGTCGACGACCGGCTGGATGTACAAGGCCGCGCCCACCGCGGTCGCCCCGGACGAGCAGACCCAAGCGGGTACCGCGGCAACCACACGACTCGTGGAGAGCAAGGCGCGCAAGCGCCGACGCCTGCGCCTCGCCGGCCGAACGGCCACCGCATTCGTCGCCGTGATGGTGCTCACGATGACCGGTGTCGTGTGGGGATACCTCCGCTCCACCGACAGCGGCTTCAGCCAGGTCGCTGCACTCGACCTCGAGAGCACCGACGTCGTCGACCCCGGCGGCCAGTACGGCGACGAGACGTACCTGATCGTCGGCACCGACACCCGCGCGGGCGCGAACTCCGCCGTCGGCGCGGGCACCGTCGAGGACGCCGAGGGCGCCCGTTCGGACACCGTCATCCTGGTGAACATTCCCGCCGACCGCAGTCGGGTGGTCGCGGTGTCGTTCCCCCGCGACCTCGACGTCGAGGTACCGACCTGCCAGGCCTGGGACAACAACACCGCCCAGTACACCGACGAGATCTACCCGGGCGGCTACAACGACAAGCTCAACTCGGCGTACGCACTGGGCGGACCGAAATGTCTGGTGAAGGTCATCCAGAAGATGTCCGGTCTGAAGATCGGCCACTTCATCGGAATGGACTTCTCCGGGTTCGAAGCGATGGTCAACGAGATCGGCGGCGTGGAGGTGTGCACCACGACTCCGCTGGTCGACGGTGAACTCGGCACGGTCATCGCGAACCCGGGCAGGCAGACCATCGACGGCGTCACCGCCCTCAACTACGTGCGGGCCCGCAAGGTCGAAGCCGAAGGCAACGGCGACTACGGCCGAATCAAACGGCAACAGGTGTTCCTGTCGTCGCTGCTGCGTGGAGCCCTGTCGAACAAGGTGCTGTTCGACCCGGGCAAGCTGAACGGATTCATCTCCGCCTTCACCAAGGAGACGTTCGTGCAGAACGTCGACACCAAGTCGCTGGTGACGCTGGGCCGGTCCCTGCAGAAGGTCGATGCGGGCGCGGTGACGTTCCTGACCGTCCCGACGGCAGGCACGAACGAGGTGGGCAACGAGATTCCGCGCCTCGACGACATCGATGCGATCTTCCGGGCGATCATCGACGACGAGCCGCTCCCCGGCGAGGTGCGCACCCCGGACCCCGTCGCCACCGAGGCCGCGAAGGCTCCGGCCGTTGCGACTCCTCCCCCTGCCTCCGAAGTCATCGCCGTCGACTCGTCGATGGTGACCATCCAGGTGTCCAACGCGTCCGGTGTGACCGGCGTGGCGGCGCAGGCCGCGGAATCCCTCGAGGCACACGGGTTCGCCATCTACAGCGTCGGCAACTACAGCGGAACGAGCTCGTCGACGCTGGTCCGATTCGGACCGGGCCAGGAGGCGGAGGCGGCCTCCGTCGCGGCAACCCTCCCGGGCGCACAATTGCTCGAGAGCGACGACCTCGACGGCATCGTCGACGTGGTCCTCGGCTCCGACTTCGACGGCATCGTCACCCCGCCCGCCGAGCCGGGCACGCAATTGCATCCGACGATCGCACCGCGATCGACGGTCATCTCCGGGACGACGATCGAAGAGCTGCCGGCCGACCTCGCCTACACCAACGCCGGCGACGACACCTGCGCCTGAGCCGGTCGCGTCCGAAAAGCGGTATTCCGAGGTCGGGGGCCATCTACGTGCACCCACGGTTCATTCCACGTTCACTGCCAGTAAGTGACTTGTCCCAGGACGAGAATTAGACTGTCCCTTCATGCGCGTGGCTTACAACGAACAGATGACCGAACTCGCCGACATGCTCGGCGTGATGGCCGGGCTCGCGGGCACGGCGATGGAGAAGGCGACGCAGTCGCTGCTCCAAGCCGATCTGACCCTCGCCGAAGAGGTCATCAGCGATCATGACCAGATCACCGACCTCAGTGCCCTCTGCGAGGAGCGGGCCTTCGCCCTCCTCGCGCTGCAGGCCCCGGTCGCCGGTGACCTGAGGTCGGTCGTCAGTGGCATCCAGATCGTCGCCGACATCGACCGGATGGGCGCCCTCGCACTACACGTCGCAAAGGCCGCTCGGCGCCGACATCCCAACCACGTCCTCCCCGAAGAGGTCAACGGCTACTTCGCGGAGATGGGACGCCTCGCCGTCGCACTCGGCGCCGCCGCCAGGGAAGTCCTCGAAT
Organism: Rhodococcus sp. RD6.2; assembly: GCF_001040705.1. Lineage (GTDB taxonomy): Bacteria > Actinomycetota > Actinomycetes > Mycobacteriales > Mycobacteriaceae > Rhodococcus_G. Next base: position 242,718 of record NZ_CVQP01000009.1, on the reverse strand, counting down.
CGCGCGATCCCGAACGCGCCGCGAAGCTCCGCGAGGAGGACGAGGCGATGGACGATCTGCACAAGCACCTGTTCACCGTGCTCATGGACCGTGAATGGGAGCACGGCGTCGCGGCAGCCGTCGACGTCACCCTCCTCGGCCGCTACTACGAGCGGTTCGCCGACCACGCAGTCGAGGTCGGCAGGCGCGTGATCTTCCTCGTCACCGGCAAGATGCCGACCGAACCCGAGGACACCGGCGAGATCAACTGACCCACATCCACCTGACGGGCGGTGCCGGGCCGCGCTGCGAAGCGAGGTCCGACACCGCCCGTATTCATGTGTCGGCGAAGATCGAGGCGTGAGGTATCTGGAGGTCTACCGGCAGTCGGCCGCGGTCTTCGCCGCGGCCTGCGGCGCGGTCGGTGCGGCGGCGGTGCTGGCGTCGCAGATCCGGGTGGAGAATCGTTTCGTCATCCTGCTCGCGGGCTGGGCGCCGGTGTGGATCGGCGCGGCCCTCGTCGGTGCGGTGGTCGCGACGATCGCCCGGCGCTGGCTTGTGCAGGGCGCATGCCTGGTCGTGTGCGCGCTCGGCGGCTGGCTGCTCGCGCCACTCTATGTCGCGGGGCCGGGCGACCCCGATCCGGACGGTCCGACCCTGCTAGTCATGCAGGCGAACATCAAAGTGGGGCAGGCAGATCCGACGAAGCTCACCACCGCTGTTCGCGAACGCGGCGTCGACGTCCTCACCGTGCAGGAGCTCACCGACGAGGCCATCGACGTCCTGCACACCGCCGGGCTCGACGACCTCCTCCCCCACCGATTCGTCGTCCCCCTCGGGCCCGGCGGTCTCGGCGGCGGCGTCTACAGCCGATACCCACTGTCGGACACCAGAGTCCTCGACGGATACCTGTCCGCGAACCTCGCCGCCGACATCGACGTCGGACTTCGGGAGCCGGTCGCGCTGCTCGCGGTACACCCGGCCCCGGCATACCTCTTCCCCGCCGAGATGTGGGCCTCCGAACTCCGCGCCGTCGGCGCCGAGATGACGGCAGTCACGAACCGCGACAACATCGTCGTCGCAGGCGATTTCAACGCGAGTTGGCCGCAGCGTCAGTATCGGGATCTGCTCGTCGACGGCTACCTGGACGCCGCCGACCAGACCGGCGCCGGCCTGGTCCCGACCATGCCCGCCCACCGTCGGTATCCGGCCGTCACCGGAATCGACCGCATCGTGACGAAGGGTGCGGTGGCGACGAGCCTCGACCGCATCGCCGTCGACGGCTCCGACCACCACGGCGTGATCGCCGACATCCGACTGGCGCGCGGCTGATCGCCGAATGTGCGGTTCTCGGTGCGCACGCGCGCGCGATGCGACAACCGCACACTCGCGGCTAGCGAGGCGCGAGTGCGCGGATCATCGGCGCCGGATCACCCGGAGCCACGAGCGCGATGACGGGGGTGGTGACGCCCGCATCGACGTACCGTTCGATGTGCTCGCGACACCGGTCCGCCGGACCGTGCACGATCAGCTGATCGACCACCTTGTCGGGGATCGCCTCGAGAGCCGCCTTGCGGTCGCCCTCCGTCCACGCCTTCCACATGCCGGCGAATTCCTCTGTACGGCCGAGCCATTCATGGAACGCCCGGTATACGGGCACGGTCATGTAGGCCGCGATCATGCGACGGCCGATGGCGCGGGCAGTGTCGGCGTCGACATCGGGCAGCACGAAGATCCGCGCGACGATCTCCTTGCCGTCGCCACCGGCGTGCACCTGCGGCGCGACGGCTCGAACATCCTCCGCGGACAGCCAGTTGACGATCGCGCCGTCACCTTCCCGGCCCGCGAGCCGCAGCATCGACGGACGCAGCGCGGCCAGCAGCACCGGCGGCGGCGTTTCCGCGACCACGCCGGGCACGAATCCGTCGATCGTGAACGTGTCGTATTCCTGGGTGATCTTCTCGCCCCGCAACGCGGCGTGCAGGAACCGGAGCGTGTCGCGGGCCCGCTTGTACGGCTCGTCGAATTCGAGGCCGTTCCACTTCTCGACGATGACGTTCGACGACGTGCCGATGCCGAGCACGAACCGACCCGGCGCCGCCTGCGCCATCGTCGCCGCCGACATCGCCAGCGTCGCCGGACCCCGCGTGTACACCGGAACGATCGCGGTGCCCAGCCGCAGCTGCGGCGCCCACACGCTCGCCAGTGCGAGCGGCGTGAACGCATCCGTCGCGTTCGCCTCCGACGACCACACGTCGGTGTAGCCGAGGTCCGGCAACTCCGCGATCAGGTCACGCTGATCTGCCAGGGACGGTCCCAGAAGGGGCACGGTCAGGCCCCAGCGCTTCACTGTCATGGGACCAGCCTAGGCAGGGGCCGTCGAAGTAGGCGCCCACCTCCGCGCCCACACAGCACTGCACCCCGGCCGCAGCGCGACCGGGGTGCAGCGAGAGACGGTGTGCCGGTTATCCGAAGCGGCCCGAGATGTAGTCCTCGGTCGCCTTCTGGGACGGGTTGGAGAAGATCTTCTCCGTGTCGTCGATCTCGATGAGCCGGCCGGGCTTGCCGGTGGCCTCGAGGTTGAAGAAGGCGGTCTGGTCGCTGACGCGGGCGGCCTGCTGCATGTTGTGCGTGACGATCACGATGGTGAAGTCCTTCTTCAGCTCCGTGATCAAGTCCTCGATCGCGAGAGTGGAGATGGGGTCGAGGGCCGAGCAGGGCTCGTCCATCAGCAGCACGTCCGGGGAGACGGCGATCGCCCGGGCGATGCAGAGACGCTGCTGCTGACCGCCGGACAGTCCGCCGCCCGGCTTGTCGAGGCGGTCCTTGACCTCGTTCCACAGGTTCGCGCCACGCAGGGACTGCTCGGCGATCTCGTCGAGTTCCTTCTTGTTCCGGCCACCCTGCAGTTTGAGTCCCGCGACGACGTTGTCGCGAATGGACATGGTTGGGAACGGGTTCGGGCGCTGGAACACCATGCCGATAGTGCGGCGCACACCGACGGGATCGACCTGGGAGCCGTAGATGTCCTCGCCGTCGAGGAGGATCGCGCCCTCGACGCGGGCACCGGGCGTCACCTCGTGCATGCGGTTGATGGACCGCAGCACCGTGGACTTGCCACAGCCGGACGGGCCGATGAACGCGGTCACGTTGCGCGGAGGCACTGCCAGGCCGACGTCGGCGACGGCATGGAACTTGCCGTAGTAGATGTTGACGTCCTTGAGATCAAGACGCTTCGCCATGGTGGCTCCCTTGCATGGTGGTGACTCGGAGGTTTGAGGGGGTCACTTGCTGACCCGGGAGAAGTGACCGATCAGCTTCGCGACGATGTTGAGCACCGCGATCAGCAGGATCAAGGTCAGTGCGGCGCCCCAGATGCGTTCCGAGCCTGCCGCGGTCGGGTTGTTCATCTCCGCGACCATGACGCCGGGCAGCGAGCCCATCTCGCCGTTGAACAGATCGAAGTTGATGAACGGCGCATACCCGACCAGGATCAGCAGCGGAGCGGTCTCACCGAGGACTCGGGCGAGGGCGAGCATGACACCGGTGATGATGCCGGGAAGCGCGGTCGGGACGACGATCCGCATGATCGTCTTCCACTTCGGCACGCCGAGCGCGTACGACGCCTCCCGCAGATCCTGCGGGACGATCCGCAGCATTTCCTCGGTGCTGCGGATCACGACCGGAACCATCAGCAGCACCAGCGCGAGCGAGACCGCGAACGCCGACTTCGGGAATCCGAACGTCGCGATCCACAGCGCGTAGATGAACAGCGCGGCGACGATCGACGGCACACCCGACAGGATGTCGACCATGAACGTGGTGATCCTCCCGAGCCTCGACGTCCCCGCGTACTCGGTGAGGTACACCGCGACGGCGAGGCCGAGCGGAATCGAGATCACCGCGCACACGACGCCCTGCAGGATCGTGCCGATCAGCGCGTGGTAGATGCCGCCGCCGGAGGCGGATGCGGACAAGCCGTTGAACGAGTTCGTGAACCAGGTGGGGCTGGTGATCGCCGCGAAGCCCTTCTGGATCACCGTGTACAGCACCCAGACCAGCGGGATCAGTGCCAGCAGAACCGATGCCGTGACGAGGACCTTGACGATGAGGTCGGTGGTGCGGCGACGCCCGCCGACGCCCTGGAATGTGGGGGCCTTGACGGGCCGGTCCATTGTCGAGGTCGTCATGTCAGCTCTTCTTCCCTGCGACGGCGGCGCGGGCCGCGGCGTTGACCACGAAGGTCAGCACGAACAGGACCAGGCCGGCCGCGATGTAGGCACCCGCCTGGATGTCGTTGTTGAACTCGGCATAGCCGAGTGCGATCTTCGACGCGATCGTCGAACCGCCGTCGAAGAGCGACCATGTCGCGCTCTTCGCGGTCGTACGCAGGATCATGTAGAGCGCCATGGTCTCGCCAAGCGCGCGGCCGAGGCCGAGCATGGAACCGCTGATGTATCCGGACTTGCCGAACGGCAGGACCGTGGTCTTGACGACTTCCCACTTCGTGGCGCCGAGCGCCAGCGCCGCCTCGATGTGCGATACCGGCGTCTGTGCGAAGACCTCACGGGTCACGGCGGTGATCATCGGCAGGATCATCACCGCGAGCACGATGCCCGCGGTGAAGATCGTGCCGCCGCCCTGGATCGACCCGGACCCGGTCGAGAACAGGAAGAACCAGCCGAGGTTCTCGTTCAGCCACAGCGCGAACGGCTTGATCGCAGGCGCGAAGATCAGCAGACCCCACAGGCCGTAGACGATCGAGGGGACCGCGGCGAGCAGATCGATCACGTAGGCGAGCGGGCGAGACAACCGCGGCGGCGCGTACTGCGTGAGGAACAGGGCGATGCCGAGCGAGACCGGCATCGCGAGAGCCAGCGCGAAGAGCGAGACGAGCACCGTGACCTGCAGCAGGTCCAGGACACCGAATGCCATCGCGTTGATGTCGGTGGTGACCCACTCGCGGCTGGTGAGGAAGTTGACCTCGTTCCGCGAGAGCGCCGGGACTGCCCGCCACACCAGGAACGCACCGATCGCCGCGATCAGCACGGAGATGAAGATCGCCGAGCCGGTGGTCAGCGAGGTGAAGATCCGGTCGCCAGGACGGACCACCGCCTTGCCGGGGGAAGACGGTGTGGGCATCGGTGCCTCCGGTGCTCCGCGCGTGCCCCCCGTCCCGGCCCCGGATTCACCGGGGCCGGGTGCGGGAGGCGCCGACTGGGTTGGCGCGTCGCTCATCTGCGCTCGCATTCTGTTAGTTCTGAATATAGAGCGTCCGACAGGGTCAGCCGATAGCGGCGATCGATGCGTTCAGCTTGTCCTGGACGGTGCCGGGCAGGCTCACGTAGCCCTGCTCCGAGAGGCCGTTCTGACCTTCGTTGGCGGCGCTGGTCAGGAACGACTTCACCGCGGCGGAGGTGTCGGCGTCGTAGCCGTTGGAGCACACGATGGAGTACGTCGCCAGGACGATCGGGTAGGCGCCGGCCTCCTTGGTGCCGAAGATCGAGTCGAGGTTCAGCGTCATGTCGCCGACGGTCTCGGACTTGAACGTCGCACCCTCGATGGCCTTCGCTGCGGTCTCCTCGGTCAGCTCGACCGCGCCTGCACCGGAGTCGATCTGCGCGATCGCGAGCTTGTTCTGGTCCGCGAAGGACTTCTCGACGTAGGTGATCGAGCCGGGAGCACCGGCGACGGCCTGCGAGACACCCGCCGAGCCCTTCGCGCCCTCGCCGACGCCGCCGACGAAGTCGGAGCCGGCGCCCTTGGTCCAGGCACCGTTCGACGCGACGGTGAGGTACTGCTGGAAGTTGTCGGTGGTGCCCGACGAATCGGAACGCACGATCGGAGTGATGGCCGTGTCCGGCAGCGTCACACCCGAGTTGAGCGCCGCGATGGCCGGGTCGTTCCACTTGGTGATCGCGCCAGTGAAGATCTTGGCGATGACCTCGCCGTTGAGGGTCAGGTTCTCGACGCCGTCGAGGTTGTACGCGATGGCGACCGGACCGAAGACCAGCGGCAGGTTCCAGGCGTCGTTACCCGCGCAACGCTCCTTGGCGGCAACGGCCTGATCGCCCTTGATCGCGGAATCGGAACCGGCGAAGTCGACCTGCTTCGCGATGAACTGGGTGCGTCCGTCACCGGAGCCGGTGGGGTTGTAGGCGATCTTGACGTCGACGCCCTTGTCCTTGCACACCGCGATGTAGGTGGCGATGAAGTTGTCCATCGCGTTCTTCTGCGCGGACGAGCCAGCGGCCGACAGCGAGGTCTTGCCGTCGCAGGTCGCGCTCGACGCCGCGCTGTTGACGGAGGTTCCCGACGAGGCCGTGTTGTTGTCGCTTCCACAGGCAACCAGGGTCATGGCACCGACCGCGACTGCACCGAGCACGGCAGCATTGCGCTTGAAGTTCACGCTGTTTCCTCCGGGAGACTCATCAGGTTCGGGCAGCACGCCGCCACCCTGCTCGTGAAACGTAAGGGCAGGTGGTGGACAGGTGGTCCCGAGAGGATGAACGAGAGGTGAACAGGACTATGCGTTTTCAACTACCAGCGCCGCCGCCACCGTGATCGTGGTGAAGATCACGTGGTCGAACGTCAGCCGGCCTTGGATTCGGGCGCGCGGAAGTCGCGGACGGTGTCGGCCGCGGCGGGCACGTTCTTCTTCAGCGACGCCGCGTAGACGTCGACGTACTCCTGACCCGACATCCGCATCAGCTCGTACATGATCTCGTCGGTGACGGTCCGCTCGACCCACCGATTTCCTGCCATGCCCTCGAAGCGGGAGAAGTCCAGCGGCTTGCCGTACTTCACCTGAACTCGGTGCCGACGCCACTTGAACGGCCCGGGCGGGCAGATGACGTCGGTCCCGATCACGGCGACGGGGATGACGGGAATGCCCGTGCTCAACGCGAGCCGCGCGGCACCCGTCTTACCCTTGTACAGGCGACCATCGGGCGAGCGAGTGCCCTCGGGGAACAGGCCTACGAGCTTGCCCTCGTCCAGGAGTCGCGTCGCCGTGTTCAGCGCGGAACTCGCAGCGTCGGCACCACTGCGGTCGATCGGAACCTGACCCGCACCCGCGTAGAACGCCTTCTGCAGGAACCCGCGGAAACCCGGAGTCGTGAAGTACTCGCTCTTCGCGAGGTACGTGATGCGCCGCGGCGACGACAGCGGTGCGAACAACCAGTCCGCGATCGACAGATGATTGCCCACCAGGATCGCCGGACCCGACGTCGGGATGTTCTCCACCCCTTCGACCTTCGGACGGTTGTACAGCCGGATGAACGGCCCGACGAACACGAACTTCAGCAGCCAATAGAACATCTCGCTACCCCTCGTCCCCTGTATGGGCGACGCCCGCATACGCGACGTCCACGTGATACCGCTCGAATGCGAGCCGATAGTAGGTGTGGAGGGCGGCCTCGTTGTCCGCCTCCGTGTACAGCAGTACCGCACCGAGGCCGCGGTCGCGCAGGTAGCGCAATCCGGCGACGGTCAGCAACCGGCCGAGTCCACGACCCTGGGCCGTCGGGGCGACCGCGACGACGTAGACCTCGCCGATCGCGGGCTCCGCGCCGGACTCCGGATGCACCTTCGTCCAGTGGAAGCCGAGCATCTCTCCGGTGTCGGAGTCGACGGCGACGAACAGTCCCGCCGGGTCGAACCACGACTCCGCGACCCGCTCGTCGATTTCGCGTTGGGTCCACGAGCCCTGCTCGGGATGCCAGTCGAACGCCGCCGCGTTGACGCGAAGCAGATCTGCGTCGTCGCTCGGTCCGGCGTAGGCACGGAGCGTGACGCCCTCGGACGTGGGAACCTCCGGCAGCGGAGGCTCTCCCAGCGCTCGGCGCAGTTGGAGCAGTTCTCGCGCGGGGGCGAGTCCGAGCCGGGACGCCACGGCCCGCGCTGCGGGCAGGTCGCCGTGCGCCCACACCCGAGCGTCGCGGCCACCGCACTGCAGCGCCTGCGCCACGAGTTCCCGGCCGATTCCCGCACCCCGGTGCTTCGGATCGACCGCCGCCTCCACCATGGCGGGGTGCCCGTCGTGCGCCGGCTCGACACCGGCATAGCCGACGATGTCGCCATCCGACGTCGCCAGCAGATGCGTGGTGTCGGATCGCCCGCCGAGACGGTGCACCGCCTGCTCGGACACCGGTTCGGTGCCGTCGACCACGGCCGCGCGGGACAGCAGTTCCCGCACCTGCCTTGCCTCGTCTGCGCTCAGGAGGCTGGACCAGTTCGTCGCCGCTTCGACCATCTAGAGGGCCGTGCCGTTCGCCGGCGTCAGCGACGTGTCGTCGGGATTGTCCTCGTCGGCACCGAAGTCGCCCTCGTCGTCGGTGCGGCTCGCCCCCGGTCCCGGCTTGCGGCTCGGCCGTACCGCCTTGTAGCCGACGTTGCGGACGGTACCGATCAGCGCCTCGTACTCGGGGCCGAGCTTGGCGCGGAGTCGTCGCACGTGAACATCGACGGTGCGTGTGCCGCCGAAGAAGTCATAGCCCCACACCTCCTGCAGCAGCTGGGCCCGCGTGAACACCCGCCCCGCGTGCTGCGCGAGGTACTTGAGCAGCTCGAATTCCTTGTAAGTCAGATCGAGGGGACGTCCACGCAGGCGCGCGGTGTACGTCCCCTCGTCGATGACCAGTTCGCCGAGCGTGATCTTGCCGCTCGATTCCGGAGCTGCGGCGCCACCGTTGCGCCCCACCAGCAGACGAAGACGCGCATCGAGCTCCGCCGGCCCGGTACCGGGCAGCAGGATGTCGTCGAGGCCCCAGTCCGAATTGACTGCGACGAGTCCGCCCTCGGTGAGAACCGCGACGACGGGAATCGCGGACCCGGTGCTGCCGAGCAGCCGACACAGGCCACGTGCCGCCGCGAGATCGGTACGGGCATCCACGAGTGCGACGTCGGCCGAACCGGCGTCGAGCAGCGATGACACTTCCGTTGGTGCCGGCCGAACTGTGTGCGCTAGCAGCGCAAGGGAAGGTAGGACCGATTCCGGATTCGGATCGGAGGTCAGCAGGAGCAGCTCCACACAGGCCTCCCCTTCTTGCCGTTCAGGTGCCTGAGCACAGCCGACAACGATGCCAAGTACGGAGTACAGACTAGCCTGCCACCCCCCGGTACCGGCGACGCGAGGCCTGTGGTTCAGACCGCGACGCCTGCGGGTCCGCAGTCTGCGTCCGTCACAATGGTCGAGTGCGCAAACTGATACTCACCGTGGTGTGCCTGATCGCGGCGGCCGTAATCGTCGACTTCGGCGCCGCCGCGTACTCGGAGTACCGGGTGTCGCGGAGCCTGAGAGAGGGAGCGGGCCTCGACGCCGATCCGTCGGTGACGATCACCGGATTCCCGTTCCTCACCCAGGCCGCCGCCGGCCGCTACAAGCACATCGAGATCCGCGCGACGGGCGTCCCGAGCACGGAACTCGGTGACGTGTCCGTCGAGGCCGACCTGCACGGCGTCGAGGTGTCCGCATCGGATCTGATGGCGGGCGACGTCCAGACGATTCCGGTGGAACGACTCGACGGCCGCGTGAAGATCGAAGCGACGAGTCTCGGCGCGTACCTCGGCATTCCGGACCTCGAGGTCTCCGCTCCGCCCGCCGACCCGTCGGACGGGACCGGAGGATCCGGCGGATCCGGGATGAGCACGGGCGGTGGCATCGTCCTCACGGGCACCGTCCCGGTCGGCCCGGTGCAGGCCACGGTCAGCGTGACCGCCAACCTCGCTCTCGACGGTGACAACGTCACCATCGTCGCGACGGATCTGTACTTCGGGCCCGAGGGCAACGCCAACTTCACCGTTCCCGCGCCGCTCAAGCCCGCGGTGCTGGGACTGTTCAGCAGGCAGGTCGACGTCGACCAGCTGCCGTTCGGTGTTCGCCCGACGAAGGTGTACGCGCAGGGGTCGCAGGTGGCGATCGAGGGTTCCGGCGAGAACGTGGTGATCAACATCGACGAGATGACCACGCCGTGACGGGGCTGGTCGTGCTGCTGGTGGTGCTGGTGGCGACGCTCGGGGTCGCGATGCTGATCAAGGCACGTTCGGGGACGGTGCGCGCCACCGATACCGGCGGGCCGACACCCGACGCCCGCGCGGCGTTGCTGCGCGAGGTGGGCGTCCCGGGCGCGGGGCCGACGATCCTGCACTTCTCGGCGGACTGGTGCGGTCCGTGTGCGGCGGTGCGGCGCGTGGTCGGCAACACCGTTGCGGCCCTCGACGAGCGGCTGGACGCGGGCGCGGCCCGTCCCGTCGACCTCGAGCTCGACATCGACGAGAACCCGGTACTGGCACGCGAACTCGGCGTACTGTCCCTTCCGACGACCTTCATCTTCGACCGTGACGGCGAGCAACGGTTCCGGGTCTCGGGTGTGCCGACCGTGTCGGACCTCGAATCGGCCCTGGTGCCGCTCTGCCGACCTGAGGATTCACTTCCCGACGAAAACCGGTAAGCTCGCCGACGTGCACACCGCCACCGAGCTGCTGCTCACCCGACGCCGCGCAGTTGATCTGTGCCGCCTCGGCGGTTGTTGCTGTCCCTGCTGCTGATCATCACGCCTCTTCGGTTGGCGCCTCCCGCGCGCCCCACGTGACAGATCCCCCATGCCCCGCCAGTCACATCTGTGCACGGCACTCGAGCAGGAGCACTACGCAATGCCCACGAACACCACCCATGTCACTCCACCCGTGACCGTCGTCCACACGGCCGATCAGGTCGACGTCCGTGGACCTCGATTCGCGGCATGGATCACCACCGTCGTGCTGGTGGCCGTACTGATCGTGTCCGCTTTCTCGGCCGTCGCGGCGGCCCTGCTCCTCGCCGCGCAGGCGGTCGTGTTCGCGATCGGAGCGGTCGTCGGCCCGCGTCGCAGTCCCTACGGCCAGATCTTCGCGACAGTGGTCGCGCCCCGACTCGACCCGGTGTCCGAACGGGAGCCGGTGGCACCGCTGAAGTTCGCACAACTCGTCGGCGGCGTCTTCGCCACCGTCGGTGTCGTCGGATTCCTCGCGGGACTGCCCCTGCTCGGCACGGTCGCGACCGGCTTCGCCCTGTTCGCGGCCCTTCTCAACGCCGCCGTCGGCTTCTGCCTCGGCTGCCAGATCTATCCGCTCGTGGCCCGCTTCCGCAGGTCGAACCCGATCGCATCGGCATAGCCGCCAGGACCGGGCCGCAGTACCCACTCATCAGCACCACGCAAGTCAGTACCGAAAGGAAACCCATGGCACGCTCCGACGTCCTGGTCTCTGTCGACTGGGCCGAGCAGAACCTCAATGCGCCGAAGACGGTGTTCATCGAGGTCGACGAAGACACCTCGGCCTACGAAGGTGGCCACATCGAGGGCGCCATCCGCCTCGACTGGCGCAAGGACCTCCAGGACGGCGTCCGTCGCGACTTCCTCGACCGTGAGAAGTTCTCGGCGCTGCTCTCCGCGAAGGGTGTCGCCAACGACGACACCGTGATCCTGTACGGCGGAAACAACAACTGGTTCGCCGCCTACGCGTACTGGTACTTCAAGATCTACGGCCACAAGGACGTCCGGCTCATCGACGGTGGCCGCAAGAAGTGGGAGCTCGACGGCCGCGAGCTCTCGCGCGATGTGGTCGTCCGCCCCGTCACCGAGTACAAGGCCGAGGAGGCCGACACCTCGATCCGCGCGTTCCGCGACGAGGTCATCAACGCCATCGGTTCTAAGAACCTGGTCGACGTCCGCTCCCCCGACGAGTTCGCCGGCAAGATCCTCGCCCCGGCGCACCTGCCGCAGGAGCAGGCGCAGCAGCGTGGCCACGTCCCCGGAGCCATCAACATTCCGTGGTCGACCACCGCGAACGAGGACGGCACCTTCAAGTCCGACTCGGACCTCGAGACCCTGTACGCGAACAAGGGGTTCGACGACAGCCGCGAGACCATCGCGTACTGCCGGATCGGCGAGCGCTCGAGCCACACGTGGTTCGTGCTGCAGGAGATCCTCGGCAAGAAGAACGTCAAGAACTACGACGGCAGCTGGGTCGAGTACGGCTCACTCGTCGGTGCACCGATCGAACTGGGAGCGTAATAGTCATGTGTGGAGCACCCGTCCAGGGACAGACCCTGCCCGCCGGCGTGGACGCGTCGAAGGAAACCGTCATCACCGGTCGCGTGCTGGCCGCTGACGGCCAGCCGGTCGGCGGTGCGTTCGTTCGCCTGCTCGACGGCACCGGCGAGTTCACCGCCGAGGTCGTGGCGTCCGGCACCGGCGACTTCCGGTTCTTCGCGGCCCCCGGCACGTGGACCGTTCGCGCCCTGTCGAGCACCGGCAACGGCGACAGCACCATCAGCCCCGAAGCCAACGGCATCCACAACGTGGACATCACCGTCAGCAAGTAGTTCGGGCAACGAAAGCGACCCCGCACCGATCGGTGCGGGGTCGCTTTCGTTCAGCGGCGCCCGGCGGTCTAAACTGTCCCCGTGGTCATCTTCTTCGAGGTGCTGCTGGTTCTCGCAGCCGTTCTCATCACCTGGTTCTCGCTGTACGTCGTGTACCGACTGGTCACCGACAAGCCGTGAGCTCGACCGGCGACAACGAGCCGCTCGACGCCGGAAACGACGCGTCGGCTCCGTCCATCAAGCGTGGCAGCGGCGACAAGGCCCTGGCCGACGCCGCCGAGCGCTCCAAGGACACTGCCGGGCTGAACATCCCCGTACTGCCCGGACTTCCCCTGCCCGAGGACACCGCGAACCTGCGCCTCGGTCCGGACATCCATCCGGAGCTGCTGGCCCTGCTGCCGCTGGTCGGCGTGTGGCGCGGCGAGGGCGAGGGAAACAACCCCGACTCCGGCGACTACCGCTTCGGTCAGCAGATCGTCGTCTCGCACGACGGCGGCAACTACCTGCACTGGGAGTCCCAGTCGTGGGTTCTCGACGCCGACGGCAACTACGTCCGTCCCGACCTGCGTGAGAGCGGCTACTGGCGGGTCGGCGGCGACGGCATCCCCGGCAGCGTCGACGAGGAGACCATCGAACTGCTCCTGACGCACTCGTCCGGCGTCGTCGAACTGTATTACGGCACGGCCCTCACCCAATCGAGCTGGGAACTCGCCACCGACGTGGTGATCCGCAGCAAGCACGGTGCGCTCGTCGGCGGCGCGAAGCGCCTGTACGGCATCGTCGAGGGCGGCGACCTCGCGTACGTCGAGGAACGCGTCCTCGCAGACGGCGAACTGAAGCCCCACATCTCGGCGCGACTGTCCCGCTACATCGGCTAGGTGCGCCTCGCGCGTACATCGGCTCGTGCACCTCGCGCGTACATCGGTAGGTGCGCTGCGCGCAGAACGACCCCCGAGCCGGACGTTGACGTCCTGATCCCGGTCGGACTTGGCCGGGAGACTCGGGGGCCGGGTGGCTGCTGGGATTCGCCGGCCGCGGAGGCGGTTGGTGAAACCCTTCAGCATCGTTGGCTAGCGGACAGCCACCTCACGCGTCCTGTAGTTCTTCAACTTCAGACCACCTCCTTCCTCGTGTAAGGCCGAAAGTACGCCCGTCCCGCGATGTCGGCAACGGATTATTCGGAGCGTGGAACTCAGCAGGTCGAAGGCGCGGGCACGCCGCGGAATCGGGCATCGAGCCAGTCGAGGGCCTGCGGCAGTCCGAGCACCGCCGCGGACAGGTGGTCGGGGCTCGGCGTGAGAAGCGTCTGTACCGGAATGCCTGCATCGCAGTACCGACGGACGGTGTTGTCGATGGCGTCGACGGGAACAAGGGCGTCCGTGGGACTGTGCCATTCGAAGATGGGGACGGACGGAACACCGGGATACAGCTCGAGACTGTTCTCCTCCATCACCTGCCACGCCGACGGGTCGTCCATGAAGTTGACGTTGTCGGTGACCTGCGCAGCTGAACGGCCTACGCCCCAGAACATGATCTCGTTGGTGCAGCCGTCCCGGATCATCGACTGGAGCCAGCGCCCGTTGTCGTTCAGTTGCGCCGTCACGTTCATCCGCTCCGGGTACTCGCGCTCGAGGCCGAGCGCGGCCGCCATGGCGAGACCGAACGCGGGATGCGGATTCGTCCCGAGCGTCGACGCCATCTTCACCATGTTCATCGGCGCGCCGCCCTCGGCGGCGCCGACGATGTCCAGCTCGGGCGCATAGGTCGGCGCGAGCGCGGCAGCCCACGACGTCGCCATGCCGCCGCCGGAGTAGCCGCCCATCCCGACCGGGCTGTTCACCACCCGCAGTTCGGGCACCCGCTTGACCGCCCGGATGCCGTCGAGAGTGATCTGACCGCCGAGTTTCGCTGCACCGTAAGCCATTCGGGGACCGAGGTGATCCGGCAACGCAACCGCCCATCCCCGCGCCAGTGCAATGTTCAGCCCCGGCGCCTCGCGAATCTGGGTGAGCGGGTCCGTCGTGTACAGCTCTGTCGCAATCTTGCACTTGTGCCCGAGCGCATTGATGATGTGCTGGTACGACACGAGCGGGCTGTCGGGAACGAAGTTGGGCGGTATCAGCAGGGTGGTGTTTGCCGCGATCGGCTTGCCCTCGGAATCCGTTGTCCGGAAGAGCAGTTCCCACACCTCGCTGCCCGGAAAGTACAGATTGGGCGGCATGTGCCGGATCTTGAGGACGTCGCCGGGCTGATGCGCGGCGACCAGGTCGGCGGGTGCGCCGAAGAACGGGTCCGGATCGGCCACGGGGTAGATGGGCAGGGCAGAGGCGGACGGTCCGACCGTGGACACCATCAGTGCCGTTGCGAGTCCCACGATCGGTAAGGCGACCAGTCGACGAATCAACGCTCCCATGAACAACTCCCAGAGTCGTATGGACGTGTGACCGAACACTACGACCGAGCACTATGCCAGTTGCGCACGCACCCCGCAGCGTTCGTTACCGCAACGCGTCCGTGTCGCCCGACCTGTCGTGTCCACGGTCGGACGATCGGTCGATCGTGACGATCCGGTCTGCGCGGAGGGATTCGGGCAGGTGGTGCGTCACCACCACGACGGTGCGGTCGACGTCGACGAGCGCGCCGCCGCGGTCCAGGAGCGCGTGCAGGACGCGGGCCGCCGCATCGGCGTCGAGATGTTCGGTGGGTTCGTCGAGGAGCAGGACCCGTGCAGGCGACACCAGCGCGCGGGCGAGCAGGATGCGACGGCGTTGACCACCGGAGACGGACCGACCGCCCGCGTCGAGGGTGGTGTGGACGCCGTCCGGCAGTGAGCGCACCCAGTCGCCGAGGCCGACCTGCTCGAGCGCCGCGACGGCCTCCTCGTCGGTGAGACCGCCGTGAGCCACGCGCAGGTTCTCGAGCAGTGACGTGTCGAACAGGTGCGCGTCCTCGGCGAAGAAGCCGACCTTCCGGCGCAGCTGGTCGGCGTCGATCTCACGGAGCGGCGTGCCGTCGATGTCGACCGTGCCCTCGATCGGCGGCAGCAGCCCGGCGAGCGTCATCAGCAGGGTCGTCTTGCCCGCGCCGGACGGCCCGACGACGGCGGTGCGCGATCCCGGCCGAAGATCCAGGTCGACCGGGCTGCCGGGAGCCGGGGTGCCCGGCCATCCCGTGCGCAGCCCGGACGCCGTCAGGTGGACGGGCTCCGGAACGGGGTCGGCCCCGCCCGACTGCGGTGTGCCCGACCGGTCGAGCAGTTCCATGATGCGGGCGGACGCGAGCCGGCCGCGCGTCAGTGCGATCGCCGCCGCGGGCAGCGCCGACGTCGCCTCGAACGCGGACAGCGGCAGCAGGACGAGGATCCCGAGCGCCATCGGCGTCATCGCACCGGCGGTCCCACCGTCCGGTCCGTACAGGGTGATACCGATGAGCAACGCTCCGAGGACGCTCGCCCCGATGGCGAGGGGCGTCGCTGCGTCCGCGAACGCGGCCGGAACGGCGGCGCGGTCGGTTGCGCGGATCACGTCCCGGTCGTGGCGGTCGGCGCGCTGCACCATCTCGTCGAGTCGACCTGCGACGCGCAGTTCGGCGGCGTGGTCGAGCGCGAGGACAGCGGTTTCGGAGTATCGGGCCGCCGCCTCGGCGCCCGCCGCCTCGGCCAGGCGAGCGGACCTGGCCGCCAGCGCGGGCGCGAGGACGCCGGAGACGGCGAGCGCGACCGCGAGGACCAGCGCCGCGGCGGGCGAGATCAACGCGAGGCCGACGACGGCCGTCAGCGCCATCACTACGGCGACGGCCATCGGGACCAGCGCCCGGATCACGACGTCACCGAGCGCGTCGACGTCCGCACCCGTGCGGGCGAGGAGGTCGCCGCGGCGCAACCCCGCGGGCGCGGCCGGATCGCCGGTGGCGAGCCTGCGATACAGGTTCTCCCTGGCCGAGACCGTGCCGCGAAGTGCGGCGTCGTGGGTGGCGAGACGCTCCAGATAGCGGAACAGGCCGCGGGAGATGCCGAGGGCACGAACGGCGACGACGGCGACGGTCAGGTCGAGCACCGGGGGCATCTGCCAGGCGCGCGTGATGAGCCACGCGGACAGCGCCGCCAACGCGAGCGCACTGCCGAGCGTCGCGACGCCCGCGAGGACGGCGTACAGGACGCGGCGCGGATCGAGGTCGAGGAGCGCCAGTGCGCGGCGCAGCGGGTCGCGGCTCACACCGTCACCTCCGCGGCGACGGTGACGACGCTGTCGGCGGCGGCGAGCACCGACGCGCGGTGCCCGACGAGGAGCACGGCCGGACCCGACGCGGCGAGCGTGCGGATCGCCGCGAGGACCCGTGCCTCGGACGCGGCGTCGAGGTGTGCGGTCGGCTCGTCGAGCAGGACCACGGATGCGTCGGTGAGCAGCACTCGGGTCAGGGCGAGCCGCTGCCGCTGCCCGAGCGACAGGCCGAGGCCACCCGCGCCGACGACGGTGTCCCAGCCGTCCGGGACGTCGCGCAGCACCTCGTCGAATCCCGTTGCGCGGCACGCGGCATCGAGCTCGTTCGGGTCGGCGTCGACGGGTCCGGTGAGTTCGAGGTTCTCGCGCAGCGTGCCGGGGACGAGGACCGGATGCTGAGGGAGCCACGCGACCGTCTTCCACCACGCCGCCGGGTCCAGGTCCCGCACGTCGGTGTCCCCCATCACCACCATCCCCTCGTCCGGATCGGCCAGTGCGAGGATCGCCTGCAGCGCGGACGACTTCCCGACCCCGTTGGGTCCGGTCAGACCGGTCACCCGACGCGGCTCCAATGCGAGATCGAGACCTCGTGGGGCCCAGCCCGATCGGCTGCGCATCCCGAGTCCGCGGACGGTGACCGTCCCGTCCGGTACGGCGGCGCTGCCGCGCCGGACCGCGTCACCACGATCGTCCAACACGCCGAACGCCTTGTCCGCAGCGGCCATTCCGTCCTCCGCGGCGTGGAACTGCGCACCGACGGCACGCAGCGGGAAGTACACCTCCGGTGCCAGCACCAGCGCGATCACGCCGGCCTGCAACGGCATCTCGCCGAACACCAGACGCAGACCGATGCTGACGGCGATCAACGCGACCGACAGCGTCGCGAGGAGTTCGAGCACCATCGACGACAGGAACGCGATGCGGAGCGAGGCCATCGTCGTGCGGCGATGATCGTCGCCGAGTTTCCGGACCCGATCCTGCGGGCCACTTTCCCGGCCCAGTGCGCGCAGCGTCGGCAGGCCCGCGATCAGGTCGAGCAACTGGGCGGAGAGCGCAGTCATGGTGCGCAGCGACGCGGCCGCCTTCCCGCGGGTCAGCAGACCGATCAGGATCATGAAGATCGGAATCAGCGGCAGGGTGATGACCACGATCACCGCCGACGTCAGGTCGGTCAGCACGATGACCAGCAGTGTCAGCGGCGTGACGGTCACCGCCAGGAGCAGCGCGGGCAGGTAGCCAGTGAGATACGCCCGCAGACCCTCGATTCCCCGCGTCAGAACGGTGGCCGTCTCGTCGCGTCGGGGGTCGAGGTCGCGGGGCGTCATCTCGGTCGCCGCCCCGAGCACCTCGGCGCGCAGTTCACCGATCACGCGCGACGCGGACCGGTGGGCGTACCTCGAGTGCACCCAGGTCGCCCCCACGCGTACCGCGACCGCGGTGGCGAGAACCGTGAGCTCACCGGACCAGTGTCCGATGGTGCGGGAGTCGGATTCGGTGATCACCCCGGCGAGGACGGTGCCGATCATGATCGCGGAGACGATGACGGCGGCCGCGACCACCAGCGACAACGTCACCGTGAGCAGCAGGTAGCCACGCGCGGACCGCGAGTACCGCCACAGCCGGGGATCTACCGGGCCGCGCCTGCTGCGGGCAGACGCGGCCGGGGTGTCGGTCTCCATTCAGCTGGTCTTGATCGGCAGCCCGATCGACGGCGGAATGTGCTTGGTGGAGATCCGCTGCCGGAACACCCAGTACGTCCAGCCCTGGTAGAGCAGCACGACCGGGGTCACGATCACCGCCGCCCAGGTCATCACCTTCAGGGTGTACGGACTCGACGACGCATTGTGGATGGTCAGGCTGTAGGCATCGTTGATCGTCGACGGCATCACGTTCGGGTAGAGGCACGCGAACAGCAGGACCACCGCCCCGACCACGGCGACCGTGGTGAGTACGAACGCCCACCCTTCCCGTGCGACCGCGGTCAGCGCGACGACGCCGAGCAGAGCGGCCGCCGCGATGCCGACGAGGATCCAGGTCCAGCCCTTGCCGTAGGCGAGCTGGGTCCATAGCACGAACGCGCCCGCGACGACGACGGTCGGGATCGACAGCCGGGAGGCAAGCTTCACGGCGTCCTCGTGCACCTCGTCGGAGGTCTTGAGCGCGATGAAGACGGCACCGTGCAGCGCGAACACGATGGCGGTGGTGGCGCCGCCGAGCAGTGCGTACGGGTTCAGCAGGTCGAAGAACCCGGACACCACCTGACGGTTCTCGTCGATCGCGACGCCGCGGACGATGTTCGCGAACGCGACACCCCACAGGATCGCAGGCACCCAGGAGCCGAGGATGATCCCCCAGTCCCACCTGGACCTCCACGTCGCATCGTCGATCTTGCCGCGGTACTCGATCGCGCAGACGCGGACGATCAGGGCCACGAGGATCAGCAGCAGCGGCAGGTAGAAGCCGGAGAACAGCGTTGCGTACCACTCGGGGAAGGCCGCGAACATCGCGCCGCCCGCGGTGAGGAGCCACACCTCGTTGCCGTCCCAGACGGGTCCGATGGTGTTGAGCACGACGCGACGCCGGGTGTCGTTGTCTGCGGATCCGTTCTTGCTGCGGCCGAGCACCGGCATCAGCATGCCGACACCGAAGTCGAAGCCTTCCAGGACGAAGTACCCGGTGAACAGAACCGCGATGAGGATGAACCAGAGTTCCTGAAGTCCCATGTCGCCTCTCCTAGTACGCGAACGACAGCTGCTCGGGCTTGCCGGTGTCGTCCGGCTCGTCGGGCTTGTCGCCCGGCGGGTGCGCGTCGTGCGGGAGCGGTCCCTCGATCGTGTAGCGCCGGATGAGCCAGAACCAGACGACGCCGAGCGCCGCGTAGAGCAGGGTGAACACGATCAGCGACGTCCAGACGGTGACCACCGAATGGTTGGACACGCCCTGGTCCACGGTGAGCCGGATCATGTCCACGCCAGTCGGATTCGGGTGCACGACCCACGGCTGGCGGCCCATCTCGGTGAAGATCCAGCCGGCACTGTTCGCGAGGAACGGAGTCGGGATCGCGATCAGGCTCAGCCAGGAGTACCACTTCTGGTCGGGGACGCGTCCGCCTCGGGTGACCCAGAGCCCGACGACGGCCAGCAGGGCCGAACCGGCGGCCAAGCCGATCATGGCGCGGAACGACCAGTAGGTCACGAAGAGGTTGGGCCGGTAGTTGCCGGGCCCGAACTGCTCCGAGTACTGCACCTGCAGGTCCTCGACACCCTGCAGGGTCACACCCGAGAAACTGCCTTCCGCAAGGTAGGACAGGATTCCCGGCACCTCGAGGACGCGGGTGACGCTGTCGCAGTTGTTCTGGGTACCGATCGTGAGGATCGAGAAGTCGGGGTCGGTTTCGGTGTGGCACAACGATTCCGCGGACGCCATCTTCATCGGCTGCTGTTCGAACATGAGCTTGGCCTGGATGTCGCCGGTCACGATGAGTCCGACGCCGGAGATGATCATCACCCACAGGCCGAGTCTGGCGGCGGGCCGGAACATGGTGCGGGCCTCTGTCTCCATCCGCTCCGCCTCGACGGGCTCGGCAGCCTTGGCGCGGCGCATGTTCCGGACCATCCACCAGCCGGCGATACCCGCGACGAAGGTGGCCGCGGTGAGCAGCGCACCCGCGATGACGTGCGGGAAAGCGGCGAGCGCAGTGTTGTTCGTGAGCAAGGTCCATATGCTGGTCAGCTCGGCACGGCCGGTTTCCTCGTTGTAGACGGCACCGACCGGGTGCTGCATGAACGAGTTGGCCGAGATGATGAAGAACGCAGAGGCGTTGACGCCGATCGCGACCAGCCAGATGGTGGCGAGGTGAACGAGTTTCGGGAGCCTGCCCCATCCGAAGATCCACAGGCCGAGGAAGGTGGATTCGAGGAAGAAGGCGACGAGCCCCTCGAGCGCGAGTGGTGCACCGAACACATCGCCGACGAAGCGGGAGTACTCGCTCCAGTTCATGCCGAACTGGAACTCCTGCACGATGCCCGTCGCCACGCCTAGGGCGAAGTTGATCAGGAACAACTTCCCGAAGAACTTGGTGAGCCGGTACCAGTGGTCCTTCTTCGTGACCACCCACATCGTCTGCATGATCGCGATCAGCGGTGCGAGACCGATGGTCAGCGGGACGAGAATGAAGTGGTAGACCGTCGTGATTCCGAATTGCCAGCGCGACACATCGAGTGCGTCCATGTCATCTCCCGGTCCGGGCCCGTGGGGCAGGCTTACCGGAACTGCAGGTGTGGGCTGACACATGCAGTCCGTTCAAAAGGTAACCCCCGCAGCACGAAACCGCAGGCCTTCGTCTACTACGAACAGTAGTAAAGAAGTTCCCAAGCGCCTACCCGTGACACGCAACCGTGCGGGGCATCACATTTCAGTCACGCGGCGTCTTCCTCGACTCCGACCGTTCCGACTGCGAGATCCACCAGCTCGGACAACTCGTCGGCGATCGCAGGCACCGGCAGAACCAACCCGTCGAGCGTGTGAACCCGCGCAGCCAGAGTAACGCTGGACAGCAGCCAAATACCGTCCGCGGCAATCAGATCCACCGGACGCAGCGCGGCCATCTCGCATCGGAACCGATGCGCGCCCGCCACCTCGAACAGCGCCTGCTGCGTCGTGCCGGGGAGGATGCCGTGCTCGACCGGAGGAGTGATCAGGGTGCGACCGCGCGCGATCAGCACCGTCGACCGCGGCCCCTCGAGCACCCGGCCCTCACTGCTGGTGAAGATCACGTCGTCGAAATCCCGGGCCTGCGCGTACCGCAGCGCCGCCATGTTCGTCGCGTACGAGAGCGTCTTGGCGCCGAGCAGCAACCACGGCGCCTTCTCGACGACATCCACTGAGAACCCGCGGTCGAGCGTGCACACCGACACCCCGTCGCGGCGGGCGACGGCGACCCGATCCGCGACCGGGCCGACCGAGACGTACGCGGTCGGCCCGCCACCCGACTCGCGGCCCCGGCTGAGCACCAACCGCATCGCACCCTCCCGCTCGGCGCCCCATTCGCCGAGCGCGATCGCGATCGCCGACCGCCAGGCAGCGAGGTCGGGACGCGGCAGATCCAGCATCGACGCGGAGTTCGCGAACCGGGACAGGTGTCGTTCGACCACGCACGCCGCGCCGTCGCGGACGAGGATCGTCTCGAAGATGCCGTCCCCCCGCACCGCGGCCAGGTCATCGGCACGCAGCAGCGGAGCGTCCGCGTCCCGCACCGCGCCGTCCAAGGTCACCAGCACCTGATCAGCCATGCCCCCACACTACGACGGGCCGCCCCACCCGCCCCGCGGCGGCGACGCGGCAGCACACCCACCCGGCCGTCACTCCTACACTGGGAGCGTGTCCGAGTCCGTGCGCACCACGTCGAGTCCACTTCTCACCACCGCCGGGGCGGTTCCCAACCCCGACGACGCCCCCGATGCGGGCGTCGCCTGGCATTACGGTGATCCGCTCCGAGAGCAACGCACCGCGGAACGCGCGGTCGCCGTCGTCGACCGGTCGAACCGGTTCGTGCTGTCCATCACCGGAGAAGAACGCCTGTCGTGGCTGCACACCATCTCCAGTCAGCACGTCGCGAACCTCGGCGACGGCCACAGTGCCGAGAACCTCAGCCTCGACCTCAACGGCCGCATCGAACACCACTTCGTCCAGACGGACCTCGACGGCGTCACGTGGATCGACACCGAAGCCACCTCCGGCGCCGACCTGCTCAGCTTCCTGCAGAAGATGGTGTTCTGGGCGAAGGCCGAACCGAAGCCCGCGCCCGACATGGCGGTTCTGACCCTGCTCGGACCCGACGCCAGGCGCCCCCGATTCCTCGAGGCCCTTGGCGTCGCGGAACTCCCGGGCACGTACGCCGCGACCGCGCTGCCCGGCGGCGGCTTCCTGCGCACGATGCCGTGGCCCGGCGAACACGCCTGGGACCTGGTCGTCCCCCGTGACCGTCTCGTGCACTGGTGGCAGGTCCTCACCGACGCGGGCGCCGCGCCCGCCGGAACGTGGGCGTTCGACGCCCTGCGCGTGACTGCCCTGCGCCCGCGCCTCGGGGTGGACACCGACGACCGCACCATCCCCCACGAGGTCGGGTGGATCGGCGGCGTCGCCGAGGAGGGTGCGGTCCACCTCGACAAGGGCTGCTACCGCGGCCAGGAGACCGTCGCCCGCGTGCACAACCTCGGCAAGCCGCCCCGTCACCTGGTGCTGCTGCACCTCGACGGTTCGGCGGACACCCGCCCCGCCCCCGGAGACGCCGTCACCGCGGGTGGTCGCGCAGTCGGCCGGGTCGGGACTGTGGTCGACCATCACGAGCTCGGCCCGATCGCGCTCGCCCTGGTCAAGCGGGCCGTTCCCGCCGACGCCACCCTCGAGGCCGGCAACACTCCCGCCGCGATCGACGCCGACTCGATGCCCCGGCACGACGAATACCAGCCCGGCCGCGCGGCCGTCGACCGTCTGCGCGGCCGATGAGCACACCCGGCACGGCGACCGGCCGCGTCGACGCCGTCTGCAGGCTGTTCGCCGAGCGGGATTCGGGGACGCGCCGCGTGACCCGCACCGCCATCGACAAACGAGCCGTCGACGGCCCCGTCGACGTCGACGCGACCGGGCTCGACGGCGACCGGGTCTGCGACACCGAACACCACGGCGGACCCTTCAAGGCGGTCTACGCCTACTCCGACGCCGAGGCCGAACGCTGGGCGACGGAACTGGGCCGCGAACTGCACGCCGGCTGGTTCGGCGAGAACCTGCGGGTGAGCGGCGTCGCGACGAGCGACGCCGTGATCGGCGAACGGTGGCGCCTCGGCGACACCCTCGAACTGGAGGTCACCGGGCCGCGAACCCCGTGCGGGACCTTCGGTGTCTGGGCCGCCGAACCCCAGTGGGTCAAGCGGTTCTCCGAGCGCGGCGACACCGGCGCCTACCTGAAGGTGGTCCGTCCCGGCCGCGTCGCGGCGGGCGACCCGATCACGGTCGTGCACATCCCGGAACACGGCGTGACGGTGCGGGATCTGTTCACAGGTCACGATCCGGCGCGGCTCGCAGTGCTCCTCGAGCAACAGCCCGGACTCTCGCCTACTGTCGAGGACAAGGCACGCAGGCGGATAGCCGGGCTGAAGGTGCAGGTGGGGTATTGAGCGTCGAGCTGGTCGAGGTCGTCCGATCCGGTTTCCGCGAGTGCGTACACCGCGGATCCCTGGTGGTGCTCGACCCCTCCGGTGAGACCCTCCTCGCGGTCGGCGAGGTGAACACCCCGATCTTCCCCCGCTCGGCGAACAAGCCGCTGCAGACCGTTGCGATGCTGCGCAACGGCTTCGTCCCGGCCGACTCCCGCGAGGTCGCGCTCGCGAGCTCCTCACACGGCGGCGAACCCGAGCACGTCGCGGGGGTGCTCGGCCTGCTCGAGCGCAACGGCCTCACCGAACGCGACCTGCGCTGCCCTCCCGATCTGCCGTGGAACGACATCGCCCGGGCCCGCGTGCTGGCCGTGGGCGGATCACCCCGGCGCGTGTTCATGAACTGCTCGGGCAAGCACGCCGCGATGGTGGCGGTCTGTGCGGCCCGCGACTGGCCGCTCGAGAGCTACCTGGACGCGGCGCACCCGCTGCAGCAGGAGATCCAGGAGACCATCGCGGACCTGTCGGGTGAGGACGAGTACGAACTCGGCATCGACGGGTGCGGACTGCCGATCGTGCCCCTGTCGCTGACCGCGCTGGCCCGGGCCTTCGCCAGGCTCGTCACGGGTGGGCCGGCCACCGCCGAACGCGCGGTCGCCGACGCCGTCCGCGAGCACCCGTGGCAGGTGTCGGGAACCGGGCTCGACGACGAACGCCTGATGTCGACGGTCCCCGGCCTGCTGTGCAAGGTCGGCGCCGACGGCGTCCACGCCGGTGCCCTGCCCGACGGACGGGCGTTCGCACTGAAGATCGACGACGGCAGCGAACGCGCGCGGATTCCCCTGACCGCGGCGATCCTGCACCGGATCGGGGTGGAGTGGACCGAGGATCTCGCCGAGCTGGCGTCCGCGCCGGTGCTCGGCGGAGGCGTCCGAGTCGGCACCGTCCGGGCGATTCCCGAGGTGCTGAGATGAACGAAACACCACTCCTGGGCAGGGGAAGGAGCGCTCGCCCCGTTCTCAGGCTAGAGTGTCAGTCAGGAAGACACACACACTCAAAACGGGGCCGCCAAAAATTCCCAGGCCGCCCCGCTTAAAGCGCGAGGGGGTTGGCCATGGGCCGCGGCCGGGCTAAGGCAAAGCAGACCAAGGTTGCACGCGAGCTCAAGTACAGCTCGCCGTCCACTAACTTCGACAGCCTCCAACGTGAGCTGTCGGGTGCGCCGTCCAACTCCCACCGGAACGGGTCCTACAGCGACCAGCGTTCCGAGGACAGCGCGTCGTCGCGCTGGGACGACGAAGACAACGACGACTGGCGTCGTTGACGCCCGCCGTCACCGGCACACACTTGCGCAGCACCGAATGAGGGGGAGCCCTACCGGCTCCCCCTCATTCTCCGCGTGCGCACCACACGTGCGCCAGGGCAGCAACCGAAAGACGAACCGCCCGAACCCCTGAGGGGCTCGGGCGGTTCGTCTTGTGTTCGGAAGTCCTAGAAGCGCGGGTGCTCGCCGACCATGCGAACCGTATCGGCGCCGTCGTGCTTGTCCGACGCCTTCGCCACGGTCCCGAGGGTCCAGCAGTCGATGTGCCGGGCCGTGAGCACGGCGAGCGCGCGGTCCACGTCCTCGGGCGCGACGATCGCGACCATGCCGACGCCCATGTTGAACGTCGCCTCCAACTCGGCGCGCTCGACGCGGCCGCGCTGACCGATCATGGTGAACACCGGTGCAGGGGTCCACGTTCCGCGGTCCAGCTCGGCGACGAGGCCCTTCGGCATGACGCGGGCCAGGTTGTTGGCGAGGCCACCGCCGGTGACGTGGCAGAAGGTGCGCACATCGGTCTCGGCGATCAGCGCGAGGCAGTCCTTCGCGTAGATCTTCGTCGGCTCGAGCAGTTCCTCACCGAGGGTGCGGCCGAACTCTTCGACGTGCCCGGTCAGCGACATCCGGTCGATCTCGAGCAGCACCTTGCGGGCCAGCGAGTAGCCGTTCGAGTGCAGACCCGACGAGCCCATCGCGATCACGACGTCGCCCGGACGCACCCGATCCGGCCCGAGCAGGGCGTCCGCCTCGACGACACCGACACCGGTCGCGGAGAGGTCGTAGTCGCCGTCCGCCATCACGCCGGGATGCTCGGCGGTCTCGCCGCCCAGCAAGGCACAACCAGCCAGGATGCAGCCCTGCGCAATGCCGCCGACGATCTCCGCGACACGCTCCGGGACAACCTTGCCGACTGCGATGTAGTCCTGCAGGAACAGCGGCTCCGCGCCGCACACCACGAGGTCGTCAACGACCATCGCGACGAGGTCGAGGCCGACGGTGTCGTGCTTGTCGAGGGCCTGCGCGACCGCGAGCTTGGTGCCGACGCCGTCGGTGGACGCCGCCAGCAGCGGCTCCTTGTATCCGCCCTTGAGGGCGAACACTCCGGCGAAGCCGCCCAGTCCGCCGAGCACCTCGGGACGGCTGGCCTTCTTCGCGAGCGGGGCGAACAGCTCCACTGCCCGGTCGCCTGCAGCGATGTCGACCCCCGCCGCAGCGTAGGACGCGCCGGCGGCGTGGGGCTTCTGGTCGTCGGTCATCGGGTTACTCAGCTCCAGCTGTGATCTCGTCAGTGCACCTGGCACTGCCTGGGTCTACGTGGTGTCGAAGTCATCGACACGAGTATGGGTCCTCGCGCGGCCGCTCAGGGCCGACTCAGCGCACTCGCGTTGTCGTTGTCCTGCTTCGTCGCCGTGCCTGCGGTCTGCTCGAGCATCCCCTCGAGCACGTTCTTGCCGATCTCCGTCGGCAACTCGATCGGGTACTCGCCGTCGAAGCAGGCCATGCACAAGCGCGACGCCGGCTGTTCGGTCGCCGCGACCATCCCGTCGACCGAGATGTAGCCGAGCGAGTCCGCCCCGATCGAGCGGCGCACCCCCTCGATCATCTCCTCGACGTTGCCCGGCTCGTGGTTCGTTCCGCCCGCGCCGTTGGCGATCAGCTCCGCGGGCGACGCGAAGTCGATGCCGTAGAAGCACGGCCACTTCACCGGCGGCGATGCGATCCGCACGTGAATCTCGAGCGCACCGGCCTCGCGCAGCATGCGGATCAGCGCGCGCTGCGTGTTGCCGCGGACGATGGAGTCGTCGACGACGATCAGCCGCTTGCCTCGGATGACGTCACGCAGCGGGTTCAGCTTGAGCCGGATACCGAGCTGGCGGATGGTCTGCGACGGCTGGATGAACGTCCGGCCGACGTACGCGTTCTTCATCAGGCCCTGGCCGTACGGGATGCCCGAGCCCTGCGCGTAACCGACCGCGGCAGGGGTGCCGGACTCCGGAACCGGGATCACCAGATCGCCGTCGATCGGGTGCTCCTTGGCGAGTCGACGACCGATGTCGACGCGCGTCGCGTGCACCGACCGACCGGCGATGGTCGTGTCGGGCCGGGCCAGATAGACGTACTCGAAGACGCAGCCCTTCGGCGTCGGGTTCGCGAAACGCGAGGAGCGCACGCCGTCGGCGTCGATCGCAAGCAGCTCACCGGGCTCGATCTCCCGGACGAACGAGGCGCCGACGATGTCGAGGGCGGCGGTCTCGGACGCGACGACCCAGCCACGATCCAGTCGACCCAGAACCAGCGGGCGGACGCCGTGAGGGTCACGCGCCGCATACAGGGTGTGCTCGTCCATGAAGGTCAGGCAGAAGGCGCCGCGCAACGTCGGCAGCAGTTCCATCGCGGCCTGCTCGATGGTGCGGTCGGCCGCCGCGTGCGCGAGCAGCGCTCCGACGATGTCGGAGTCGGAGGTGGCGCCTCCCGGCCGCTTGCTGTTCATCAGGCCCGCGGCGCGTGCCCGCTCGGCGAGTTCGGCGGTGTTGACCAGGTTGCCGTTGTGGCCGAGCGCGATGCCCGTGCCCGCGGCGGTCGTGCGGAAGATCGGCTGGGCGTTCTCCCAGGTGGTGGACCCGGTGGTCGAGTAGCGACAGTGCCCGACGGCGACGTGGCCCGGCATCGCGCCGAGGGTCTGCTCGTCGAAGACCTGACTGACGAGACCGAGGTCCTTGAACACCAGTACCTGGGAGCCGTCGGCGACGGCGATACCCGCAGCTTCCTGCCCGCGATGCTGCAACGCGTAGAGCCCGTAGTACGTGAGCTTCGCCACATCCTCACCGGGGGCCCACACACCGAAGACGCCACATTCCTCGCGGGGCGGCTGCTCGTCCTGATCGGACATGTCTGCGGGTGCGAGAAGATTCGGGCTGCTGACCGAGAGATCGGCTGAAGTCACCGGGGTTGCTCCCTTTGAAGGGTGGGTGCGGGGGGCATGCTCAGTCTACGGCCAGTGAGGCAGTGCTCTCACCACGGGTCGCTGCGCCTGTCGTCGCGGTCACACCGCAGATCACACGGGCATCAGCGGCAGCCAGTGCGCGATCTCCCCCGCCCGGCTCCCCGACGCCGTCACAGTTCCCGCCGCGACCGCCCCGTCGAACGTGACGCGCCCGGTGACCAGCTCCAGCCAGGTGCGCGGGTCCGTCTCGACGACGTTCGGCGGGGTCCCACGCGTGTGCCGGGGTCCTTCGATGCACTGCACCGCCACGAATGGCGGCACCCGCACCTCCACGGACGACCCCGGTGCGACGTCTTCGAGGGTCCGGGCACTGAGCCGGACCGCGGCCGCGAGCTCGGCCCGCGCGGGGGCCGCGGCGTCCACGTCGGACAGCCACTCCCCCACGGCCGTCACCGCGGACCGCATCTGGGCGGGGTCGATTCTCTTCCGGGCAGGCACGCCGCCAACCTACCGGCCCAGGTCTGAGGGGATTCGTTCGATAGGCAGCCACAGCTCGCCACGGCCGGATTCCCCGCCCGGGTCCGGGTGGATGGTCAGCAATTCCGGTCCCTCGATCCACTCGTACGGATTCGCCGGGAACCATTCGGTCGCTGCATCGGCCCACAGATGTTGCAGTGCCTCCGGGAACTTTCCGTCCGCCTCGAACACCACCCACAGCCCGGCGGGAACGTCGATCCGGGCGAGATCTCCGCAGTCGGCGGCTGTGGTCGCCACCGCGCGCCAGTACTCGACCTCGACTCCTTCGGAACGCGATTCGGCCAGCCGCACCGTCACCGCCAGCGGGCCCGCCGGCTCGGTGTTCGACAGAGACAGCAGCAGGGCGCGAGCGTCGCCGTCGATGCTCTTCTCGAATTCGACGATCGCCGGATTCGGTCCCTCGTGGACGACCGGAACCGTGGTCCGGTAGCCGACCAGCGCGAACGCGTCCTTGTCGACGATGCGATGACGCATGTCGCTCCTTCCCTCCACACGCAGGTGGAATCTCAACGGGGGTTGGGAACGAAGGACCGAGCCGGGCTGTCGAGCCTGGCCGGGCGTCAACCCGTGCATCGATTTGAACGCGCGGGTGAACGCGGCAGCCGAGCCGTAGCCGAAGCGGACCGCCACATCGACGACCGGCTCACCGGCGAGGACGTCGGCCGTCGCGACGGTCATTCGACGCCGACGGACATACTCCGACAACGGCAT
The DNA here is from genome assembly GCF_001040705.1 of Rhodococcus sp. RD6.2. Lineage (GTDB taxonomy): Bacteria > Actinomycetota > Actinomycetes > Mycobacteriales > Mycobacteriaceae > Rhodococcus_G. The sequence goes on along the minus strand of NZ_CVQP01000009.1, from coordinate 213,485 downwards.
TCCCGCCAACGTCGAGAACATGCGACGGAAGTGGTACTCGGACGTCAGAGCGACCCTCGCGACGTCCGAGATGTCGAGGTCGCCTTCCAGTCGCTGCTCGATCAGGTCGATCGCGCGGTTCCATTCCTGCACGTCTGCCTCCGTTCCGCGTGCGACGCTACGGGCCCGGCGATACCCGATGCGCACCGTTTCATGCCCGGAAATGTGCACTTCCGATACATCCGCGCGGCTTCGCCCGATGGCAGCTGTGCCGGCGATTCCCCCGTCGGCAACCGCAACCTCGGGTGCATCGGAAAACCCCTGATTCGTGCGGTCCGCCCGGAGCCAGGCGTCGTCCTCCATTCGACCGACAGCCGATGTGAGCTGGTAGAAACCAGCATTCGTCAGCCGGTGCCATCGATGGCCCGTCGAACCCGACCCACCGAGGTGTCTTCCGTGTCCGTGCCGTTCGATTCGAATCAGTCGTCCCAGGGTCTCCGCGGTCCTGTGGCTGCCGCCCCTGCCCCGAAGAAGCGCACGAAGCGGCTCTGGATCACCGGTGGGATGGTCGGCCTGCTGGTGCTCGTCGGGGCGTGCGGCGGCGAGAACGAGAAGACCTCGGAGCCGACGCCGTCGCATCCGACAACCACATCGACCGCCCGGACGACGACCCCGGTGCCGTCGACCACTCCCGCTGCGACCTCCCCGGCTTCGCTGCCGACATCGAACGTGGTCGCGCCTGCCTCGAATCCTCCGGTACCGCGGGCAACATCGGCGGTCGTTGCTCCTGCACCGGTCGATGTGTACACGCCGCCGCCGACGACGCCGTACGTGGCGCCCGCACCCGTCCCGTTCGTTGCTCCCGCACCCGCACCCGAGCCGGCTCCCGCACCCGAGGTTGTGGCGCCGAAGCCGCAGACCGGTGGCGCAAGCTACGGGAGCTGTGCCGCTGCCAGGGCGGCCGGTGCTGCACCGCTGTATGCCGGGTCGCCGGGCTACAGCTCCAAACTGGACCGGGACAACGACGGCGTGGCGTGCGAGAGCTGACGTAGCGAGGCACACCGAGGTTCGGCCTCGGGTGCCACGTCGGAACAGGTTCGGGCACCGACCACGCCACTGTCACCGCCGGGTCAACCGTCGGAGGACGCGGACATCGACCTTCCTCTCACCGTCCGCCCGGCAGCCGTCTCGGCCGCCACCGCCCCACCCGCGTTGACGGCCAGGTGCAGCAGCGCGGGTGCGAGCACGCTTCCGCTGCGGTCCCGCAACCCGTCGAAGAGCAGCGACGCCGCTGCGGTCAGTGCGACGGTTCCGACGATCGAGTCACCCGCATGCCGCGCGGGGGTCACGTGCCACAGACCGAACGCCGCCGCGCCGAGGACGGGCGCCCAGCGCGGCGATGCCCGTCTGGCCAGCGCGTAGAGCACCGAACGGAACACGACCTCTTCGGCGAGCACGGTCCCGAGGGGGATGTGCACGAACACCCATTCGGTGTGGTCGGCGCGACGCGCACCCGATGCCATCCGTGCGCGTACCGGTGGGATCGCGAGCATCGCCGGGTACGCGAGCGTCGGCAGCGTCGACGCCGCCACACCGACGAGCAGCCCATGACGCCAGGCGGTCCATCCGAGTTCCGCGAAGGTCACGCCGCCCACGACGGCTGCTCCCCCGACGACGACCGCCGTCACGGTGTTCGCCGCGGCGCGGCCCCGCGCGCCCAACCCCAGCCGGGGCAGCACGACACCGTTCCACGCGACCAACGCCGCCGCGCATCCCACCGCTGCGGCGCCGGCCGTGCGCCTCATTTCTCGGGGCCCTGCGAGCCCGCGATGGCGTTCAGGGCCGCGCGGACGCGTTCGGTGTCGGTGGATGTCCAGCCGTCGGGTGCGCCCACCGCGGCGAAGCCGTCGACCATGACGGTGCCGTAGTTGTGCCCGTGCCCGTCGGGGACGCCCGCCGCGTTCGCGAGGTCGGCGGCGACCTGCCAGAACGTGACGAACGGGAACCAGCGCATCGACGGCAGGCGGTCGTAGCCGGGCGGCTCGGACAACCAGTCGGGGCGGTTGAAGATCAGGTCCGGGCTCCACCACACCACGGGGTCGGACGGGTGCTGGATGTACAGCACGCGCGGGTGCAACCACGGTCCCTGTTGGGCGTCGAGAGCGGCGGCGTCCTCGGCGAACCGGACGACGAGGCCGTCGGAGTACTCGGGTTGGACTTCGGGGCTGCCGGGGTCGCGGCGGTCTTCGAGGGTGCTCCACAACCGGTTCGAGTTGGGTGGCCCCACCCACAGCACCCCGTCGACCATGTCGCGGATGTCGGCGAGCCCGTCGAACGCTCCCTCACCGGCCTGCGTGCCGAGGGATTCGCCGTAGACGAGCAGTTTCGGGCGTGTTGCCTCGGGTTCCTGCAGCCACCGTTCGTGGACGCGGTGGACGAGGGCACGGCCCGCGTCGGCCGCCTTCCCGCGGTCCGCGAGGAACGACACCCAACTCGGCAGGTACGAGTACTGGCTGGCGACGAGGGCGGTGTCGCCGTTGTACATGAGCTCGATTGCGTTCGCGGCCGTCGGATTGACCCAGCCGGTGCCGGTCGTGGGGATCACGACGAGCGCCTTGCGTTGGAACGCCCCGGTGCGTTCGAGTTCGTCGATGACGATGTCGAGGCGAGCGTCGGTGTCCTCGGCCGTCTGCAGTCCGGCGTAGACGCGAATCGGTTCCTTCGCCGGGGCGCCGTTGTTGAACTCGGACAGTTGCTCGGCGTGCAGTCCGCGGTAGACGAAGTCGCGTCCCTCGTAGCCGAGGGTTTCCCACGGTGCGTACGACTCGGGACTCCCGGAGCGTTCGGCGCGCATGGGCCGCACCACCTCGGCGCGGGTTTCGTCGTTCTGCAGGCTGAAGGCCGAGTTCATGAACGAATACACGCCGTTGAACAGGACGTCGGTGACGAGGGTGTAGCCGAGGAACGCCACGAGGACGGCACCGATCGGCGCGGCGGCGGAGCGGGGAACGCGCAGCCACTTGTTCAGGTAGCGGGCGATGAGGAGCACGAGGTCGCGCAATACCCGCCACAGCGAAATGAGCAGTGCCGCAACGGCTGCACTCAACGCGAGGGTCCGGAGGTAGCCGGTCGTCGTCGTGCCCTCGGCACCCATGAGTGCGGCCAGTTCACGCTGCCAGCCGGCGGCGTACACGAGCATGATCAGCGCCGCGGCGAACGAGAGCACGGGCACCGCGATCTTCGTGATCTGCTGCAATCGCACCGGCGGCGGCCACCACGTGAGCCTGGAGAGCCAGTAGCGGTAGGTGGCCCAGCCGACGATGCATCCGAACGCGTAGCCGATGGCGGCGGTGATACCGCCGATCAGACCCTGGTACAGCCAGTCCCGGGGCAGCAGCGACGGCGTCAGCGACCAGCAGAAGAACAGGGCACCGAACGCGATACCGGTGAAGTCGAGGCTGAGCAGCCCCCACGCCCACGCGACGAACGGGTGCTTCTCCGCGAGTCGCTCCGAGGACCACGGGAGGTGCAGATCGTCCCCCTCGAACCAGAGGGCGATCTTGCGGCGCAGACCAGGCCCGTCCGTCTCTCCCGGCGCAGGCGATTCGGCGCCCGAACCCACCGGAACCCGGGACCGATCGGCGGAGGCCTGATCCGTCCCGGGTTCCGGGGTCGTGTCCGTGTGGGTCACATGGCTATCCAAACAGCGCGGGCAGCGTTCCCTCGGAGGTGGCGCGCAGCGTGTCGAGGGTGACCGAGAAGTGACCCTGGACCTCGACGGAGTCGGAGCCCTCGTCGACGACGCCGATCCGCACCCACGGCAGGTTGCGTGCGGTGCACATTCCGGTGAAGCGGGTCTCCTCGGTGCGCGGCACCGCGACGAGCACGCGGCCTGCGGACTCGGAGAACAGCGTCACGAACGGGTCCGCGCCCTCGGGAAGCAGGATGCGGCAACCGGTTTCGCCTGCCAGTGCCGCCTCGACGACGGCCTGCGCGAGGCCGCCCTCGGAGAGGTCGTGGGCTGCGGAGACCAGTCCGTCACGCGAACCGGCGAGCAGGATGTCGGCGAGCAGACGCTCACGCTCGAGATCGACCTTCGGCGGAACACCGCCGAGGTGGTCGTGCTCGACCTGCGCCCAGATGGAACCGTCGAACTCGTCGTGGGTGTCGCCGAGCAGGATCAGCGTCTCTCCGGGCTCGAGGCCGAGGCCGGTCGGGATGCGACGGTGCACGTCGTCGATGACACCGAGGACCGCGACGACCGGCGTCGGGAGGATCGCGGTGGCGCCGGTCTGGTTGTAGAAGCTAACGTTGCCGCCGGTGACCGGGATGCCGAGCTGCGCGCAGCCGTCGGCGAGGCCGCGAACCGCCTGCTGGAACTGCCACATGACACCCGGATCCTCCGGCGAACCGAAGTTGAGGCAGTTGGAGACGGCCTTCGGGGTGGCGCCGGTGACGGCGACGTTGCGGTACGCCTCGGCGAGCGCGAGCTGTGCGCCGGTGTACGGGTCGAGCGCGGTGTAGCGGCCGGACGCGTCCGTCGCGAGGGCGATGCCGCGGCCCGACTTCTCGTCGATGCGGATGACGCCGCCGTCGGCGTTCTCCGCGAGGACGGTGTTGCCGCGGACGTAGCGGTCGTACTGCTCGGTGATCCACTTGCGGCTGCACAGCGCGGGCGAGGCGATCATCTTGAGCAGGGTCGCCTCGAGCTCGGCGTCGGTCTCGGGACGCGTGAGGCCCGCGGTGGTGTTCGCGATCAGGGCGTCCTGGCTGTCGGGACGCTGGACGGGACGCTCGTAGACGGGGCCCTCGTGCGCGATCGTGCGGGCGGGCGCGTCGACGACGGTCTCGCCGTGCCAGTCGATGACGAGGTGCTCGCCGTCGGTGACCTCACCGATGACGGTGGCGAGGACGTCCCACTTCTTGCAGACGGCCATGAACGCGTCGACGTTCTCCGGTGTCACGACCGCGCACATGCGCTCCTGCGACTCGCTGGAGAGCACCTCGGCCGCCGTCATGCCCGTGGCGCGCATGGGGACGCGCTCGAGGTTGATGTGCATGCCGCCGTCACCGGCCGCGGCCAGCTCGGACGTGGCACAGGACAGACCGGCGCCGCCGAGGTCCTGGATGCCGACGACGAGCTTCTCGCGGTACAGGTCGAGACAGCACTCGATGAGCACCTTCTCGGTGAAGGGGTCGCCCACCTGCACGGCGGGGAGCTTCTTCGGGCGGCCGCCCGACGATTCGTCGAAGGTCTCCGACGCGAGGACGGACACGCCGCCGATGCCGTCGAGGCCGGTACGGGCACCGAACAGGATGATCTTGTTGCCGACGCCGGACGCGAACGCCAGGTGCAGGTCCTCGACGCGCATCGCGCCCGCGCACAGCGCGTTGACGAGCGGGTTGCCCTGGTAGGACGCGTCGAACACCGTCTCGCCGCCGACGTTCGGGAGGCCGAGAGAGTTGCCGTAGCCGCCGATGCCGCGCACGACGCCGTCGACGACGCGACGGGTGTCGGGGTGGTCGGCCGCGCCGAACCGCAACTGGTCCATGACCGCGATCGGGCGGGCGCCCATCGCCATGATGTCGCGGACGATGCCGCCGACGCCGGTCGCGGCGCCCTGGTACGGCTCGATGTACGACGGGTGGTTGTGGGATTCGACCTTGAAGGTGACGGCCCAGCCGTCGCCGATGTCGACGACGCCTGCGTTCTCACCGATGCCTGCGAGCATCGAGGACCGCATCTCGTCGGTGGTGGTCTCGCCGAAGTACTTCAGGTGCACCTTCGACGACTTGTACGAGCAGTGCTCGGACCACATCACCGAGTACATCGCCAGCTCGGCGTCCGTGGGACGGCGACCGAGGATCTCCCGGATACGGGCGTACTCGTCGTCCTTGAGTCCCAGTTCCCGGTAGGGCTGGGCGACATCGGGGGTCGCGGCGGCTTGGGTGACGGTATCGACCTGCGATGACACGAGGAGTCGGGTCCTTCCCTGGAGGATCGAATGGGCAGGCACGTAGGGCACTGCCAGCACAAAGTCTAGCCGGGCGGCGGCGACGTGGCCGCACTGGTCACCCCGGGTGGGCTCGGTCACTCACCACCCGGGGTCGGCGCCCTCGGTTCACCGCGTTCCGTCAGTCCCCGTCGCCCGGCAGCACGTCGAGCGCCTCGGTGAGCTGCCGCTCCAGGTCGGCGCCGATCTTCTCGAAGACGAGCTTGATCGCGGGGGAGGCGAGTTTCGCCATCCCCCGCATCTCCACCTCGTTGGTGTAGGTCAGTTCGGCACCCCGCGGATCGGGCCTGGCGACGATGGTTTCGGTCGACGTCGCGGTGTCGTTGTGGCCGACCAGGACCACGCGGTCGGCGGTCCACTCTTCGAGTGTGTAGGTCAGTTGGGTGCCCACGCCGGCGATCTTGGTCTCGTTGTGCCACTGCGATCCGACGCGGACCGGCCCCTCGTCGAGGCGGGTGCAGCGCACCGTGCCCGGATCCCACGTCTCCGCGTTCGAGAAGTCGGCCAGATAGCGGAGTGCCGGCGCGGGGGCGGCGGTCACGGTGAACGTGCGGGACACCCTGGTCATCGTGGTCTCCTTCGACGTCGTCGATCGGGGGCGACGGAATTCAGTTTGCCCGGTCGGCGAATCCGTCAAACGCGGATCCGGGCCCGCTGAGGCCGGATGGCCCCCCTTCTGCCGCGCCGAGTGGCACGTCAGGTGAGCACGAGCCCCTTGGTCTCCGGCACGGTGCGGGCAGTGAACACGAGCGCCGCGACGGCGAACGCGGTGTAGATCCCGTACGTGAGCGGCAGGCTCACGTCGGCGAGGGTCGGGAACGTGCGGGTGACCAGCCAGTTCGCCAGCCAGTTGACCATCACGGTCAGCGACAGTGCGACGGTGCGGGTGCGGGTGTCGAACAGTTCGCCGAGGACCACCCACATCAGCGGACCCCAGCTGACACCGAACGCGATGACGAACAGGTTGGCGGCGACGAGGGCGATCGTTCCTGCGGGCTGCGGAAGCGCAATCGCGTCGCCCTCCCCCGTCGCCGACGCGAAACACACGGCGAGGACACCGAGACTGACCGCCATACCCGCCGCACCGCCGAGCAGCAACGGGCGCCGACCGAGCCGGTCGACGAGGCCGATCGCGGCGACCGTCGCGGCGATGTTGACCAGCGCAGTGAGGAGGCTGGTGACGAAGGCGTCGTCCTCGGAGAAGCCGACGGACTTCCACAGGGTCGTCGAGTAGAAGAAGATCACGTTGATTCCGACGAACTGCTGCAACGCGGCCACGACGATGCCGACCCACACGATCGGCTTCAGGCCGAACACCGCGCCGCGCAGGACGACGAAACCGCCTCTGGGTGCACTGTCACCGGTGCGGATCGGCTCGGGCAGCCGCGACGCGATCAACAGTTGCACGATCGCGGCGAGCGCGATCACCACGAACATCCACCGCCATGCCGCGCCACCCCACAGCAACTCCGCGTCGGCGGCGCCCGCCCGTTCCCGCAGTAGGTAGTCGACGACGAGGCCGAGGAAGATCCCGAGCACGATCGCCAACTGCCACAGCGACGCCAGGCGGCCGCGGATACTCTCCGGCGAGATCTCGGTGATGTAGCCGGGCACGACGACGGACAGCAGTCCGATTCCGAACCCGACGACGAGCCTGCACACCGACAGTGGCAGCGCCGCGGGCACCAGCGCGGCCGCGACCGATCCCGCCGCGACGACGGCGCCACCGAGTCGCATCGTCCCGACGCTCCCGAACCGGGCGGCGATCCTGCCCGCGGTCAGCGCGCCGGCCGCGCAGCCGAGGATCGAGATCGCGACCACGAACCCGACAAGCGAGGTCTCCAACGCGAATTCGGGCCGGATTCCGTTGATCGCCCCGTTCATGGTGGAGGTGTCGGCACCGAACAGGAGACCTCCGACGGCCGCGCCCCCGGCGGCGAACGCGGCCGAGCGGTTCGCGGTCATCATCCGATCCTGCACCCAACCGCCGCGGCCCGCCTCACGGGCGGCACGGCGACCCGATGTCACTCGGCGATGGGGACGACCTCGCCGCTGGGGAGTTCGGTGCCGATGCGTTGCGCTTCACCGGTGGTCGCGGGGTCGGGGCGGTCCGCCTGGTCCCTGGCGGCCATCTGCAGCCCGTCGAGGTCGGTGCGGAAGTAGATGACGTTGTAGCGGTCCCAGGTGGTGCCGACGAATTCGAGGTAGCGGCCGCTGCTCCACGGGTGCATGAACCCGCCGTACAGCGCGGGCACCAGGATTCCGGACAGGATCGTCTGGGTGCCGCTCCACGGGCCCTCCAGGTTGTCGGCCTGCCGGATCACGAGCGAGTTCGTCTGGTCCGTGTACATCGCGACGTACTTGTTCAGGTACGAGTTCCACTGCACGGACAGCTCGCTGACCGGCGACTCGATCACCGCGGCCGCCGACGCCAGGTCGGGCGCCCACGCCGTGCCGTTCCAGTAGGTGTAGGCGCCGAGGTCGGCGATCTGCGCCTCGGGTACGCGGGCGAGCAGCGCGCTGCCGCTGCGTCCGGACCGGGTGCCGAACTCGTAGACGAATCCACCGTTCTTGACGAACGCGCTCTGCTGGAAATCCGCGTTGCGGGCGTCGAAGTTGGGGATGCCGGGGATGTCGAGGCCCGCGACGTTGGGGCGCGCGGTGAGCGGGTCGAGGGTCCAGTTCTCGCCGTTGTCGGTCGACGACGCGAGCGCCGAGTACAGGGTCGTCCAGTTGCCGGGGGTGTCCCACGACTGCACACCCATCACCCGCATGTACTGGACTCCGCCGACGGCGATGCCGGCAGTCGGGATGACGGTGTACTCACCGGGGATACCGAAGCCGGGAACGACCTCCTTCGAGACGTTCGCGGGACCGGGCGGCACCGGCATCAGCGGCGACGAGTCGATGCGCATGCCGGTGGCGAGATCGGTGTCGGCGCTGCGGAACAGGACGTTCGATCGCCAGTCGTCGCCCTCGGCACCGCAGTCGCCGACGGTGTCGCCGAACGCGATCATCGTCTGATGGGCGCCGCCCGCGTTGTCGTTGTCCCACATGATGCCGAGGTCGGTGCCCGAGACGTTGAATCGGTTGACGGTGTCGTTCGGGCTACCCGGCCCGGTGACCATCTCGATCGCGCGGGTTCGACCGGTCAGTATCGGCAGGCCACCGTCCGGGGAGCCGGTGATCCACGGTGTGAGCACCTTGCCGAGCGAGCCGGTGCTGTTTCCCGTCGACTGACCGCACGGACCTCCGGGGGCGGTGCCGGAATCCGAACCCGAGGAGCCGGAGGAACCCGAGGAGCCGAGCGACTGCCCGGTGGCCGGGGTCGCGGCGCTCGCGGCGAGGACGACGGCGACGCCTGCGGCGACGACGGCTCCGCTCGCGCGACGCACCGCGGTCATTCGGGGATGCGTGGACAGTTGTGTACGCATGGGCGTGGGCCCTCCTCGTCGACGGCAGATCGGTCGGCGGGGTCGTTACCGCCGCCGGACCCAGACAATCACGAGACGCATGTGACGGACGGGTCGAATGGGGAAATCGTTAACTAGAGTCACTGCTCCCCCGAACGAAATTCTCGCCGCACTCCACGCACCTCGCCATCCGACGATCGGCAGACGGCCCGTCAGTCCTCCGGGGTGAGGAACGCGGCGAGTGCCTCCGCGTACGAGGTGACGTCCGCGGCGCCCATCAACTCCCGTGCCGAGTGCATCGCCAACTGGGGCGCCCCGACGTCGACTGTGGACAACCCCGTCCGCGACGCGGTGATCGGTCCGATCGTCGACCCGCACGGCAGGTCGGCGCGGTGCACGTACCGCTGCAAGGGAACCCCGGCGCGGTCGCAGGCGAGCGCGAACTCCCCGGTTCCCGCCGCGTCGGTGGCGTACCGCAGGTTCTGGTTGACCTTGAGGACCGGGCCACCGTTGACGGTGATGCGGTGCGCGGGCTCGTGCCGGTCCGGGTAGTTCGGGTGGGTCGCGTGGGCCATGTCTCCGGACGCGCACACCGACCCTGCCATCGCCCGCAGGTAGTCCTCGCGGCCCCCGCCGCGGCCGAGGACGATCCGCTCCAGCACCGAGTTCAGCAGGTCCGAGAAGGCGCCGCGGTCGGACATCGACCCAACCTCCTCGTGGTCGAACAGGGCGAGCACCGGGATCGCTTCCCCAGGATTGTCGACGGCGCCGAGGAGCGCCTGGGTTCCGGCGTAGCAGGTGCCCTGGTTGTCGAGGCGCGGCGCGGACACCAGTTCCGCGTTCAGGCCGACAACGGCACTGGGCGCCAGGTCGTGGGTCATCAACTCCCAACCGAGAACGGCATCGGCGTCGACACCGGCCTCGCTTGCAATGAAGGAGATGAAGCTGCGCGGCGACGTCCCGACACCCCAGATCGCGTTGACGTGGCGTTGTGGGTCGAGGCTGACGCCCTTGCGTTCCTCGGACAGGTGGATCGCCAACTGTGGCACCCGCAGGATCGGTCGGTCGACGCGAACGAGCTGCTCCCGCAACCGGTTTCCGTCGCGGACGCTGATCCGGCCGGAGATGCCGAGGTCGCGGTCGAGCCACGAGTTCAGCCACGCCCCTCCGTACGGCTCGAGGCCGACCATCTGCCAGCCTGCGGACTCGAGATCGGGGTGCTGTTTGACTCTGAGGTTCGGGCTGTCCGTGTGCCCGCCGACGATCCGGAACGGCGCGGCCTCGTGCCCGAATCCCTCGGTGCTCCACGCGACGAGCGACCCGCCGCGCACGAGGAAGTACCGGCCCGCCGCGGTCGGCCAGCCGTCGGCCTCGCGCAACTTCACGAACCCCGCGGCGGTGAGCTCACCCGCGACCGTCGCACATACGTGGAACGGCGACGGCGACGCGTCGACGAACGAGCAGAGTCCGGGGGCGGTGGCGTCGGTCAGTGGGGACATGACCGAATCCTAGAGACTCGCCTTCAGAGCGGCTGCCCGGCGACGCAGAACCGGTTGCCGTCGGGGTCGGTGAGGGTGACCCATCGGAACCCGTCCATGTCGTGCCGCTCGTATTCCGCCGCGCCTGCGGCGACGAGCCGATCGACCTCGGCGTCGAGGTCGGGTGCCGACATGTCGAGATGGATGCGGTTCTTGCCCGGCGTCGGGTCCTCCACCTTCTGGAACGCCAGTTTGAACGGTGCGTCGGGGAGGCCGACGAGGTAGAACCAGCCGTCGTTGTCCTCCTCGATCCGGCCGCCGGTCTGCTCCGCCCACCACGTCGCGAGTGGCCCCGGTTCCGCGCTGTCGAACGTGATCATGCCCACGGTGATCGTCATGGGTGGACGGTAGCTCCTGGCACCGACAACTTCCGGGCTAGCGTTGCCGTGACACCGATCCTCGTTCCCGGAGCCCACATGCCCGACCATCCCCGTCCGCAGCCGGTACTCGGCGAGCAGTCGCCCATCGCGATCTTCCTCGTCGCGACCGTCGATGACGAGGTGGCCGTTGGGGTACTCCTGACCCGGATGACGGGTATGGCCCGGGCAGTCGGCCTGCAGTTCCCCGGCTCGGGACTCGAGCTCGTCGTCGGTGTGGGCTCGGACCTGTGGGACCGCATGTTCACTGGTCCGAGGCCGGCTCTGCTGCGCCCGTTCCGGGCGATCCACGGCGACCGGCACACCGCGCCCTCGACACCGGGTGACCTGCTCTTCCACATCCGGGCGACAAGTCAGGACGCGTGCTTCGAACTCGCCCACCGGATCGAGCGCGGATTGCGCGGTGCCGCGACGATCGAGGACGAGGTGCACGGCTTCCGGTACCGGGAGAGTCGCGACCTGATCGGATTCGTGGACGGTACCGGCAACCCCACCGGGCGGGCCGCCCACGAGGCCGTAACCGTCGGAGACGAGGATCCCGCGTTCGCCGGTGGGTCGTACGTGCACGTGCAGCGGTATCGCCACGACCTCGACGCCTGGGAGGCGCTGCCGGAGCCGGAGCAAGAACGGGCGATCGGGCGTACCAAACGCAACGACCGGGAGCTGGATCCGTCAGTGCGCCCGTCGAATTCGCACGTGGCGCTCACCTCGATCACCGACGAGAACGGCCGCGACCTCGAGATCGTGCGGGCCAACCTGGCGTACGGGAAGGTCGGCGGCGAGGTGGGCACCTATTTCATCGGGTACAGCCGCGACCCTGCGGTCACCGAGCGGATGCTGACGCACATGGTCGTCGGCAATCCGCCCGGCAATCACGATCGGCTGCTCGACTTCTCGACGGCGGTGACCGGCACGGCCTTCTTCGCACCGAGCGAAACCTTCCTCGATGACCCGACCGGCCTATGAGGTGGTGATGTCGCGGCGCCGGAACAGCGCGACACCGACCGCTCCCGCGACGAGGGCGATCAGCGTCAGCACGATCAGTGGTATCGCCGCGATGTCCTCGGCGGGCACGGCCGGGATGTGCGCGAAGGGTGACAGGTCGCGGACCGCGTCGGGAATCCCGAGCAGCGGCCCGAGCAGACCGAACACCAGACAGACTGCGAGCACACCCCAGGACAGTCCCACGGACCAGCCGGGCAGACCGCCGAACAGGAGGGCGGCCACTCCGACCACGACGAGGATCGCGGGCACGAACGCGAGCGCTGCGCCGGTCAGGCCGGTGACCTGGTCGGACACGTCGCCGATCACCACCCCGTAGGCCAGGCCCGCCGCCACCCCCGTCAGCAGCTGCAACACCACCACACCCGCTGTCACGAGGCCGACGTGCGCGACCATCCACCGCGATCTCGAGATCGCGGTCGACAGAACGGGCTCGAGCCGGCCGGCCACCTCCTCGGAGCGCATACGCAGCAGTGCCTGCACGGCGTACCCGGCCACCGCGATCGCCATCATCCCGAAGATCGCGGCGAAGTACGCGTTCACCAGATCCTCGACGCCGCCGCCGAGCTGCTGGAACAAGTCGGTGACCTGATCGCTGTCGCCGAGGAAGTCGTCGACCTGATCGCCGATCGCGCCGTACACCACCGCGAGGATCACAAGCCCGAATGCCCACCAGAACAGGGTCATCCGTTGGATCCGCCACGCCGACCCGAGGACAGTCGGCAGCGACCGCGAGGCGCGCGGCGGACCGGCCCGGGTCGGAACGAGCCCGGAGCCGAGGTCCCGATGCTCGGTGAGCACGTACGCGATCCACACCACAGCGACAGCGAACGCGGCCGGCAGCAGCAGTGCCCACCAGGCGTTGTCGTCGTACGGCCGAACCTGTTCGGCCCAGCCGATCGGCGACAACCACGTCGGCCAGGACGTCACGACCCGGGTTCCGCCCTCGGTGACGGTCCCGGTCATGTCACCGACGGCGCGGAGCAGGAACGCGACACCCAGTGCGGCACCGGCCAATCCGTTCGCGGTGCGAGCACTGTCGGTGACCTGCACGGCGACAGCGGCGATCGCAGCGAACGCGGTGCCCGCCGCGGCCACGCCGGCGGCCAACGCCAGCGACCCGTCGAACGGCAGGTCCGAGGCCAGCAGGACGAGCAGATTGAGCACACCGAACGCGACGTTGGCGCCCACCGCCACCACGAGAGCCGCGGTCAGCAGTGCCTTCCGGCCCACGACGGCGGCCCCGATCAGCTCGGCCCGTCCGGTCTCCTCGTTCTGCCGCGTGTGACGCACCACTATCAGAGTGGTCATGAGTCCCGTCGCGAGCGACAGCGGCATCACGATCTGTGACGCCAGGATCGCACCGATGCTGTAGCCGGAGACGATGCCGTTGGTCGCCAACGCCACCGGCGAGGCTGCCGTCACCGCCGCGAACGACTGCCGTTCCGCGTCGGTCGGATACAGCCCGATCACGCTCGCGGCCGAGAACCACTGAAGGAGGGTGAGCGCGAGAAGCCAGACCGGCAGCTGAATCCGGTCGCGGCGCAGGGCGAGCCGCACCAGCCGCGCGGTCCCCGCGAACTGCGCCGCCGTCCCCGACCCGGGTGCCGTGACCACCGTCATCAGACCCGCCGCCCCTTCCGGGTGGGCTCGGGTTCGGCGGTGTCGTGAGCGAGTTCGCCCCCATAGTGCCGCAGGAACAATTCCTCCAGCGTCGGCGGCGCCGAGGTCAGTGACGTGACCCCGAACGCCAGAAGGTGGTGCAGGACACCGTCGATGGCGCTGCCGTCCACTTCACAGCGGGTGCGCAACGCGTCCACCTGCACGTCGTGCACGCCGGGGGCGTCGTCGAGTCCCGTCACCGGCCGCTCCGTGACGGCGGTGATCGACGTCCGCGTGAGGTGCCGCATCTCGGTGAGCGTGCCGGTCTCCACCGTCCGGCCCTCCCGGATGATGCTCACCCGGTCACACAACGCCTCGACCTCCGCGAGGATGTGGCTGGACAGCAGCACCGTCTTCCCGGCGTCGGCGATCGCCCGGACGTACTCCCGGAAAACCGATTCCATGAGCGGGTCGAGCCCGGACGTGGGTTCGTCGAAGATGTAGAGGTCGACGTCCGACGCGAGCGCCGCGACGAGGGCGACCTTCTGCCGGTTGCCCTTGGAGTAGGTACGCGCCTTCTTCGCAGGGTCGAGTTCGAAACGGTCGAGGAGCTCCGCGCGGCGCGTTTCGTCCAGGCCGCCGCGCAGCCCGGCGAGCAGGTCGATCGCCTCCCCGCCGGTCATGTTCGGCCACAGGTTCACGTCACCGGGGACGTACGCGAGGCGGCGGTGCAGCGACACCGAGTTGCTCCACGGATCGCCACCGAGCAGGCTCACCCGCCCGGCGTCCGCGCGCAGCAGCCCCAGCAGGATCCTGATGGTCGTCGACTTGCCCGATCCGTTCGGCCCGAGGAACCCGTGCACCTCCCCCGCTGCCACCTCGAGGTCGAGGCCGTCCAGTGCGCGCGTGGGCCCGAAGGTCTTGACGAGACTCTCGATCGAGATCGCAGCCATGCCAGCGACGGTACGCCCGCACCGGGCGGCACACAGGTTTTCGGTCCCGCACACGCGTTCCGAACGAGGAAATCCCGTGTGCACCATCGAAAGGGGGTGTGCACACGGGATTTCTGGGAGAGCGGATCAGTGACCCGGCAGCACGCAGGCGGTATCGAGCCCGAGGACGCGGTTGAGACGGCCGAACGCCAACCACGACCCGATGCTCATCGACAGTTCGACGATCTCCGCATCGGTGTAGTGCGCCTTCATCCGATCCCAGAACTCGTCGTCGAGACCGTGGTGGTCGAGCGCGTACCTCTCGGCGTACTCGGCGGCGAGACGGGTGCGGTCGTCGAAGTTCTCGGTGGTGCGCCAGTTCTCGACGTCCTCGTCGAAGCCGAGTTCGACCTTCACGCCATCGCGTTCGGTCCGCCAGTCCTGGCAGAAGATGCAGCCGTTGATCTGCGCGATCCGCAGCCGCGCCGCCTCGAACGCGGGCAGGTCGATCGTGGAGTGCTCGTAGACGGACAGCGAGAACTGGGAGGCGGGGAGCCCGATGCCGGGCACCATCTCCCCCCACACGTAGCCGATCGGGTCCTTGCCCTCGGGAAGGTCGATGATCATGCCGGGGTCCTCTCGAAAGTGGTGGCGGTGAGCTTCCCGACCGCGGGCCGGATCGGGACGTCGAGCGCGTCGTACATGGCCGGCTCGTTCTCGACGAGCCAGTCGATGGCGCCGACCAGCCGGCCGACGGCGGTGGCGTTGCCGCCCGCGGACCTGTTGCCGCCCTCGTCGGTCGCCTCGATGGACACCTCGATGCGGGGCCTGCCCTCGATTATCACCCGGTGTGCGCCCGCGCCGCCGTCAGCGGGAGTGGGCCAGTCGGGTGCGCAGGACGGATGGATTCGGGTGACGTGCTCGATGACGATGCGCGGCTCGCCGTCGACGATGCCCTGCACCTCGAACCGCAGCGCACCCTGGGTGCCCTCCTCGAAGTCACCCATGGTCGCGGTGGTGACGGTGGTTTCCAGCGGCCTGCGCAGGAGCGTCTCGCGGATCTCGTCGAGTTCGACGCCGAGAGCCCGCGCCATCAGCCGGACCTGACCACCCCACACCATCGACGGGATACCCGGCGCGACCATCGGTGGCGCATAGTCCATCGGCTGGCCCATTCCGACGAGCCACCGGACGGAGTCGGGCTGGTCGTAGGTGGAGTAGTCGAAGATCTCCTGGCAGCGAATCACGTCGACGGTCGTCGCGAGACCGCTGAGCAGCAGCGGCAGCACGTCGTTGCCCCAGCCGGGGTCGATGCCGGACGCGAACAGCGATCCGCCGCCCTCGTCGATCGCGTCCTGAATCGCCTGACGCATCTCGGCGGGTGCGCTGCGGTGGTCGTACAGCGGGTACAGCGACGTGGTCACGACGACGGCGCCGGCCCGGATCGCCGCGACGATGTCGGCGAGCGCGTCGTCCGGCCGGATGTCGCCGGACGCCGCGTACACCACGGCGTCCGGCTTGGACGCGAGAACAGTGTCGATGTCGGAGGTGGCGGCGACACCGAGATCGCGGCCGACATCTCCGAGGTCACCGGCGTCGCGGCCGACCTTGTCCGGGTTGTGCACGATCACGGCGGAGAGCTGGAGCGCGGGGTGCGCGTCCACCGCCCTGATCGCTGCCCGCCCGACGTTTCCCGTGCCCCAGACGACCGTTGTGATCATGACCGGGGACGGTACCGAACTGGAACACGTTCCCGTGGCGGATCAGGGCATTTCGGCGCTGCGCTCGAACAACACCGGGCCGAACGAACACCGGATCGACGGGGCTCACCGACGAAGCAGATCCACCTCGTCGTAGATGCCGGGCTCGTGGCCCGCGAGCGTCTCGATCCTGCCGACGAGGCGGTCGACGGCCGTTTCACCACCGCTTCGCGGGCCCGGTTCGACGATCACCGCGATCCGCGGATCGCCGTCGACGAGAACGGTGTGCCCCGCTCCCCCGGCGGGTGGATGCGGCCACTCGGGTGCGACATCCGGGTCGATGCGCCCGACGTGTTCGACGACGACGGTCGGCACCCCGGCGACCCAGCCCTGCACCTCGACCCGCACGGCCCCCATGCCACCGGCCTCGAACTTGCCCATCGTCGCGGTCTCCACCGTGACGTCCAACTCGACCCGCTCGACGACCTCGCGGATCTCGTCGAGTTCGACGCCGAGGGCCCGCGCCAGCTGCCGGACACGATCGCCCCACACCATCGTCGGCATCCGCGGGGCGAGCATCGGCGGCACGAAGGACAGCGGCTCGCCCATCCCCATGAGGTAGCGGACCGAGCCCGGCAGGTCGTACCCCGAGTAGTCGACCGTCTCGGTGACGCGGATGGACGTCGCACGGTCCCCGACGCTGCGCAGCGCGAGCGGCAGGACGTGCTCGGCCCAGTCGGAGTCGACGTCACCGATGTGTAGTCGGCCGCCGCCGTCGCGAACGGCCGATCGAATTTCCTCTCGCACAACGGGTTCGGATTTCCGGTGATCGTAGAGGGGATAGATCGGTGGCGTCACCACGACCGCGCCCGCCGACAGTGCCGCGACGACGTCGGCGCGTGCATCCGCGGACCGCGTGGTTCCGGACCCCGCGTAGACGACGGCGCCGGGCCGCGTCGCGAGAACCGCCGCCGCGTCGTCGGTGGCGGCGACACCGAGCACCCGACCCAGCGCCGCGAGGTCACCCGCGTCGCGTCCCACCCGGTCCGCGGCGGTCGCCACGACCGCCGTCAGCGTGAGCGCGGGGTGCGCGTCGACGGCACGGATCGCGGCCCGCGCGACACTGCCGTCACCCCACACGATCGTCGAGATCATTGCCGGACGGTAGCAAAACGGCGCACCCCCGTCCGCCCGGGGAACGCAGAAGGCCCCGGAACCGAACACTTCTCGATTCCGGGGCCTGCCGACCGTGCGATGTCAGGCGGAGACGACGCTCTCGAGCACGGAGTAGAACATGCCGAGTCCGTCGTCACTGGGGCCGGTGAGGGCCTCGGTGGCGTGCTCGGGGTGCGGCATCAGTCCGACGACGCGACCGTTCGCCGATGCGATGCCCGCGATGCCGCGCTGCGATCCGTTGGGGTTGCCGCCTGCGTAGCGGAACACGACGCGGCCTTCGCCCTCGAGCTCGTCGAGCACGGCCTCCGACGCCTGGTAGCGACCTTCGCCCGACTTGAGCGGGATCAGGATCTCGGCGCCCGACTCGTAGCGGGAGGTCCACGCCGTCGAGTTGGCCTCGACCTTGAGCCACTCGTCGCGGCAGATGAAGTGCAGGCCCTCGTTTCGGGTCAGCGCGCCGGGAAGCAGGCCCGCCTCGCAGAGGACCTGGAAGCCGTTGCAGATGCCGAGGACGGGCATGCCGCCCTTCGCAGCCTCGACGACCTTGCCCATGACGGGCGCGAACCGGGCGATGGCACCACAGCGCAGGTAGTCGCCGTAGGAGAAGCCGCCGGGGACGATGACGGCGTCGACGCCCTTGAGGTCGGCGTCGCCGTGCCAGAGGCTGACGGCCTCGCCGCCGGCGAGGTTCACAGCACGCGCGGCGTCGACGTCGTCGAGAGTGCCGGGGAAGGTGATGACTCCGACGCGGGCGCTCATGCCTCGACGTCGATTCGGCGCACCGCCCAGTCCTCGATCACCGTGTTGGCCAGCAGGCCCTCGGCGATCTTCTCGAGCTCGGAGTCCTCGACGCTTCCGTCGATCTCGAGCTCGAAGCGCTTGCCCTGCCGGACATCGGACACGCCGGCGAAGCCGAGTCGGGCCAGCGCCCCGACGATGGCCTGTCCCTGCGGGTCGAGAATCTCGGCCTTCGGCATGACTTCGACAACGACACGGGCCACGTGCTGCTCCTCGGTTGGTGCGGGTGTGCCCGGGAGAATCACGCCGGGCAACTGGCAGTTTACCGGTCGGGCCCGGCGCGCCGCGCACTCGGGCGACGCCCCTCCCTCGGGGGTGTGAGTCAGCGCATACTCGACGTCATGCAGCTCACACATTTCGGCCATTCCTGCCTGCTCGTGGAGCACCTCGGAACGAGGGTCCTGTTCGATCCCGGGACCTTCTCGCACGGCTTCGAGGGCATCACGGATCTGGATGCGATCGCGATCACCCATCAGCATCCCGATCACGCGGACGCCGCCCGTCTGCCCGCGTTGGTGGAGGCGAATCCGGGGGCGGCGTTGTTCGCGGACCCTCAGACGACGGACCGGTTCGGCGACGCCTGGACGGCGGTGCGACTGGGTGATGCATTCGACGTCGGGCGCCTGCACCTGCGCGGCACCGGCGGCAGGCACGCGGTGATCCATCCCGAGCTCGCGGTCATCGACAACACCGCGTTCCTGCTCGGTGACGACGAGAATCCGGCTCGACTGCTGCACCCGGGCGATTCGCTGTACATCCCGTACGAGGACGTCGACGTCCTGGCACTTCCTGCGGCGGCGCCGTGGCTGAAGATCTCCGAGGCCATCGACTATCTGCGCGCGGTGAATCCGCGGGTCGCCGTGCCGATCCACCAGGGAATTCTCGCGAACGAGGGGACGGGCATCTTCTACGGTCGCTACTCCGAAATGGCTCCCGACGGCACCGAGTTCCGGGTCCTCCCGTCGGAGGAATCCGCCGAAGTGTGACCCGCCGACTCGTTACTTCGTTCCGCTAGTTTGGCGGGATGCCGAAAGTGATCGATCTCGACCAACGTCAGCAGGACATCGCGGAAGCGGTGTGGCGGGTCCTGCTCCGCGACGGGATCACTGCGGTGTCGGTCCGGGACGTCGCCGCCGAGGCAGGGCTGTCGCCGGGATCGTTGCGGCACACGTTCGCCAGCAAGGCGGAGTTGCTCGCGTATTCGATGAAGTTGGTGCACCGGCGGGCGGAGGAGCGCGCCTACTCGCACGTCGACATCGAGGATCCGCGCGCCCGCGTGATCGCCATCATCTCCGAGGTGTTGCCACTGGACGAGACACGTCGTTCCGAGTTCGAGGTGAACCTGGCGCTGGTCGCCGAGGCCCCGGCCCATCCCGAGCTCGGCGAGATCGCCCGCAACGCTCAACGGGCACTGCGGGAGGGCCTGACGATTCTCGTCACCGACATGAAGCGCCACGGGCTGTGCGCCGAGCATCGGAACGCATCGGACGAGGCGCGGCACCTGCACGCCCTGCTCACGGGATCGGCGATGCACGCGTTGGTCGGCGATCAGGACAGTCCCGCATGCGCCCTGAAGATGGTCACCGACCACATCGATTCGTTGGCCGGATAGTCGGTCACGCGACGTCGCGGTTGCCCCGCCGCGGCGTCCACACATAGGTGCCGGGACGCGCCTCGTGATGCAGGGCCAGGTCGACGGCATCGATCAGTGCCTGCCGCGGTCCGGGCAGCGAGAGCTTCTTCGCGCTGATCGCGAGCCGGACGGTTCCACCGCGTCGGGCGGTACGACCGGTACCGAGGACCATGGCGCGGCACCACCACGGTTCGGTGCGGAACCCGTCCCCGACGCCGAGAATCCGGGCGCGCACAACGGTGTCCCGCTCGAGGTCGTGGATGCCGGTCATTCCGGCGAGAAGCCGAAATCCGGTGCGCGGCAGCGCGTTCACCGCACCCGGCGACGCCAGCCACCGGGGTGCCGCGAAGACGCGGGTCCGGAGGCCGACCTCCTCCATGACCCGGTCGGCGGCGGTGAGCCGGAGCATCGCCTCGTGTTGCGGCAGCGCCGCGAATTCGGCGCGGCGCTTCTTGGTCGCGGCCTGGTCGTAGCCGTGCAGCACGATGGCGTCACCCTTGCTCTGCCGGTTCCGCAGCCAGTCCTGAGTGCCCTCGTCCCGCACGAGGCGGTACTTGTCCTTCAGACGGGGGGCGACGAGCAGCGACAGCGGGACGCCGCGGGCGTCCATCTCGCTCGCGAACTCGGCGGCGAGGTCTCGGGTCTCGTCCCTGATGCCCGACACCGACACGATCAGCGTTGCGGTCATGGCCCCAGCGTGGCATCCGAAGGTGAACGTGCGCTGACGCCCGTGAGTCCTTTCGGCGCGCATGCGGACCACAAGGACTCACGGGCAGCGGAGCCGCCTATCGGGGAAGGACGGCCTCGATCGCGGCGACGACCTCGGGGGCGTCGGGCTCGGTGCGGGGACGGAAGCGGTTGACGACGGTGCCGTCGGGCGCGACGAGGAACTTCTCGAAGTTCCACTGGATGTCGCCTGCTTCGCCGTCGGCATCGGCGGTCTTGGTGAGCTCGGCGTAAATCGGGTGCCTACCCTCGCCGTTGACCTCGACCTTCTCCGTCAACGGGAAGGTGACGCCGTAGGTGGCCGAGCAGAACGTCTGGATCTCCTCGGCGGTGCCCGGCTCCTGGCCCATGAACTGGTTGCAGGGGATGCCGACGACGGTGAGGCCGCGGTCGGCGTACCCGGAGGCGAGCTTCTCCAGCGCCGTGTACTGCGGGGTGAGACCGCACTTGGAGGCCACGTTCACTACGAGCACTGCCCGTCCGTCGAATGCGCCGAGGGAGGTCGGCACGCCGCCGAGTGTGTTGATCTCGATGTCCTGAAGCTGCGGGTTCGTCATGACATCGACCGTACGGGAACCGAAGCGGCAGCGGCATTGTCGGCAACCGGACGGGAGCGGTCCTCGGGGAGGTCGTCGTCGATCATCGTCGTCTCGTCGAACGGGAGCTGCCCGGACAGCACCTCACGGACGCGACCGCGGTCGACGCTGTTCGTCCAGGTGCCGATCAGCAGGGTGGCGATGGCGTTGCCGGAGAAGTTGGTGACGGCGCGGGCCTCGGACATGAACCGGTCGATGCCGACGATGAGGCCGACGCCGTCGAGCAGTTCGGGGCGATGACTCTGCAGGCCGCCCGCGAGCGTCGCGAGGCCGGCTCCGCTGACCCCGGCGGCGCCCTTGGAGGCGATGATCATGAACACGAGCAGCGAGATCTGCTCGGTGAGCGAGAGGGGCATGTCCATGGCGTCGGCAACGAAGATCGAGGCCATCGTCAGGTAGATGGCGGTGCCGTCGAGGTTGAACGAGTAGCCGGTGGGTACGACGATGCCGACCGTGGACCGCTGCACGCCGAGGTGTTCCATCTTCGCGATCAGCCGGGGCAGTGCTGACTCGGACGACGAGGTTGCGAAGATCAGCAGGTACTCGCGGGCCAGGTACTTCACGAGGGCGAACACGGAGAATCCGGTGACGAGACGCAGCAACAGGCCGAGGACGCCGAACACGAAGATCGCGCAGGTGACGTAGAAGCCGACCATCAGGGTGCCGAGCGCGGTGACGGCACCGAGGCCCGTCTGCCCGACGACGCTCGCGATCGCGCCGAAGGCGCCGATCGGGGCGAGCCACAGGATCATCGCGAGGATGCGGAACACGAGTTTCTGCACGTAGCCGATGCCGGTGAGGACGGGTTCGCCCTGCTTCCCCATCGCCTGCAGCCCGAACCCGACGAGAAGCGCGACGAACAGCGTCTGCAGGACGTTGCCTTCGGTGAGCGCCGACAGCAGCGAGGTCGGGATGATGCTCGCGACGAAGTCCATGGTGCCGCCCGCGCCGTGCGCCTTCTCCGCCAGTCCGGCGCCGACCGCGGCGTCACCGGGGGTGAGTTGCAGGCCCGAACCGGGGTCGAGGAGATTACCGACAACGAGTCCGATGCCGAGCGCGATGGTGGACATGCCGAGGAAGTAGACGAGGGAGAGCCCGCCGACCTTGCCGACCTTCGCGGCGGCCTTCACCGATCCGATGCCGAGCACGATCGTGCAGAAGATGACCGGAGAGATCATCATCTTGATGAGGCTGATGAACAGTGTTCCGAGCACGCCGAGGTCCTTGCCGACGCCGGGTGCGAGCCAGCCGACGAGGACGCCTGCGACCACCGCGACGATCACCGCAAGGTAGAGCCAGTGGGTGCGGTCGCGCTTGCGCCGCGTCCCGGGGGCCGGGGTACGGTCCCGCCTCGTGTCTGTGGTCATGACCTGTCCTGTCCTCTCGACTGACGTTCGTCGGATCGGCTGCAGTGACCGCCGTCACGTCCACCTCGGGAAGAATGGTGGTATGCGCCGGGGCCTCCGGTCACGGTTGCGTGCATTTCGTTCATGAAAGGCACGGTGTTCACGGGAGTGCGGGAGAGGACACGGGTGTTCGGGTCTGCGCGTCGCGCGTCGCTTGCACGGCAGGTGCTGGTGCTGCAACTGCTGGTGCTGGCCGTCGTCGTGCTGGTGGGCGGCGCGTTCACCGTCCTCGACGAGCGCCGGGACGCGGACGCCGCCGCCAGCCGCGAAGTCGTCGCGGTCGCGGAAACGCTCGCCGCGGCCGACGGGACGGCGCAGGCGTTGCGCTCCCCCGACCCCACCGCAACGCTGCAGCCGCAGGCCGACCGGATCAGCGCGGCGACCGGCACCGACTTCGTCGTGGTGATGGCACCGGACCGAACGCGGTACACGCACCCCGATCGGACGCTGATCGGCGGCAAGTTCACCGGCACCATCGACCGCGCGCTGGCCGGGGAGACGTTCACGGAGACCTATGCCGGTTCACTCGGTCCGTCCGTCCGGGCGGTGGCCCCGGTCGTCGATGACGGGCAGGTCGTCGGGCTGGTGTCGGTCGGGGAGACGCGGGAGCGGATCAGCGACCAGTTCGTGCGCGGACTGCCGCTGATCCTGATGCTGACGGCGGGCGCCCTCGTCCTCGCGGCGCTGGGCTCGGTCCTGCTCGGCAGTCGGGTACGGCGGCAGACCCTCGGCCTCGCACCGGACGAACTACGCACCCTGTACGAGCACCACGACGCCGTCCTGCACTCCATCCGCGAGGGTCTGCTCGTGTTCGACGCCGACTCCGACACCGCCGACGTCGTCAACGACGAGGCCAGACGCCTGCTCACGCTGCCCGCCGGTCCCGTTGCACGCGAGGATCTTCCGCCGTCGCTGCGCGACCTCGGCGCGGGACGGGTGCAGGACGAGGTGCACGTGACCGGGGACCGGGTGCTGGTCGTGAACCAGGCTCCGGTCCGGTTCGAGGGACGCCGAATCGGTACCGTCCTCACCGTGCGGGACCAGACCGAACTGCAGTCCGTGACAGGTGAACTCGATTCGATGCGCCTGTTCATCGAGTCGCTGCGAGCGCAGGCCCACGAGTCCGCAAACCGCCTGCACACCGTCGTCACGATGGTCGAACTGGGACGCACGGAGGAGGCGGTGGCGTTCGCGACGGCGGAACTGGAGCTGTCGCAACACCTGATCGACCGCCTCACCGCGACGGTCCACGAACCGGCGGTGCTCGCGTTGCTGCTCGGCAAGGTCAACCAGGCCGCGGAACGGGGCGTCGACCTCACCGTCACCGACGACACCACGCTGCCGTCCGCCGCTCCCCTGACGCAGCGCGAACTCGTCACGGTGGTGGGCAATCTCGTCGACAACGCCATCGACGCCGCGGCCGGCTCCCAGGGAGGCAACGACAATCCGTGGGTGGAGGTGACACTGACCGCGGGCGACGCCGCACTCGACGTCCGCGTCGCCGACAGCGGACCGGGCATGTCGGCCGACAAGTTCGCCGCCGCATCGCGTCGCGGCTACTCGACGAAGTCCGACCATCACGGCCTCGGTCTCGCTCTGGTCGCACAGGTGGTGTCCCGCCACGGGGGCCACATCGAATCCGAGAACACCTACGGTGCAGTTGTTTCCGTGCACGTACCGAAGGAGGGGAACGCATGATCCGGGTGCTGGTGGTCGAGGACGAGAAGCTGATCGCCGAGGCGCACCGCAGCTACGTCGAGCGGGTCCCCGGGTTCGAGGTCGTGGGCGTCGCGCACACGGTCGTCGACGCGATGCGGGCGGCGGTGTCCGCATCGGCGACCGACGCACCCGTGGACCTGGTGCTGCTCGATCTCGGACTGCCCGACGGCAGCGGGCTGGACGTGGCCGCGGCGCTGGGCGGATTGCGTCCGACACCCGACGTCATCGCGATCTCCTCGGCCCGCGAGATGGCGACGGTGCGCGCGGCCGTGAGTCAGGGTGTCGTGCTGTACCTGCTCAAGCCGTTCACGTTCGCGGCGTTCCGGGACAGGCTCGAACGCTACCTCGACTATCGCAGTGCGCTGCCATCCGGCGAGTACGCACTCAGCCAACGCGACGTGGACCGGGCGATGGCCGTGTTACGTAGCACGGACTCCCGCGCGACGACACCGAAAGGTGTTGCGCCGCAAACCCTCGACGAAATCTCGGCGGTCGTACGCGACGCCGGTGACGCCGGAACTTCCGCGGCCGAGGCGGCCTCGGCGGTCGGCGTCTCCCGCGTCACCGCGTGGCGCTACCTCGAACGCCTCGCCGACGATGCGGTCGCCGACCGGCGCACCGTGTACGGGCGCGCCGGTCGGCCGCAGGTGCGGTACGTCTGGCGTTAGGCGCTCAGACGCCTGCCGTGTCGAGAATCCACGCGTACTCGAACGCCACTTCCCGCCACCTCTCGTAACGCCCACTGACGCCGGCGTGACCTGCGGTCATCTCGGTCTTGAGCAGCAGCGACGAGTCGCCGGTCTTCGTGTCCCGAAGCTTCGCGACCCATTTGGCGGGCTCGACGTAGAGAACGCGCGTGTCGTTGAGACCCGTGATCGCGAGGATCGCCGGGTAGTCGTGGGCGCCGACGTTCTCGTACGGAGAGTACGAGCGCATGTAGTCGTAGACATCCTTGTCCGCCAACGGGTTGCCCCACTCGCCCCATTCGATGATGGTCAGCGGCAGCGACGGGTCGAGGATCGAGGTGAGCGGGTCGACGAACGGCACGTTGGTGATGATGCCGGCGAACAGTTCCGGCGCGAGGTTCGCGACGGCACCCATGAGCAGTCCGCCCGCGCTACCGCCGTCGGCGATCATCTGCTGCGGTGTGGTGTGGCCGGTGTCGACGAGATGCCGTGCGCAGGAGACGAAGTCGGTGAAAGTGTTCTTCTTCGACAGCATCTTCCCCGTGTCGTACCAGTGCCTGCCCATCTCGCCGCCGCCGCGGACGTGTGCGACCGCGAAGACCATGCCACGGTCGAGCAGGGACAGGCGTGACACCGAGAACTCCGGGTCGATGCTCGCCTCGTAGGAGCCGTATCCGTACAGGAGCAGCGGCGCGGGACCAGCGGGGTCGGCGACCCCGGTCTTGCGGACGATGGAGATCGGGATGCGGGTGCCGTCCGCGGCGACCGCCCAGTCGCGGTGCTGCTCGTAGTCAGCAGGTTCGTATCCGCCGAGAACCGGCGTTTCCTTGCGCAGCAGCAGTGCGCCACTGGCGATCTCGTAGTCGTATACGCGGATGGGCGTGATGAACGACGTGAATCCCAGACGCAAGAGGGGGCTGTGCCACTCGGGGGTGGAACCCGCCCCGACGGAGTACAGTTCCTCGTTGAACTCGAGCTCGCGAAGCTCGCCGTACCCGGATTCGGTCAGCGGCCACACGGCCAGCCGGGTCAGCGCCTCGCGGCGGTAGCCGACCACCAGGTGCCCCGCGAACGCGGCGATGTACTCGAGTCGGGCGTCGGCGCGGTGCGCGATCAGCGTGCGCTGATCCGTCGGGTCACCGACAGGAGTGTCGACGAGGGTGAAGTTCTCGGCCTTCACACCGTCCACGACGCCGTTGTGCAGGATGAGGAACCGGTCCTCGCCGCCGACGACGGCGTGTTCGATGCCGTACTCGACGCCCTCCTCACGCGGCCAGACGACGGTGAACTCGCCCTCGGGATCGGAGGATTCGAGGTAGTGGACCTCGGAGGTGATCTTCGATCCGATCACGATGGCCAGGTACTTCTCGCTGCGCGTCAAGTCGAAGTCGACCCAGAACCGCTCGTCGGGTTCGTGGAACACCTGTACGTCGGCGGACCGCTCGGTGCCGAGTTCGTGACGCCACACGGTGTCGGGCCGCCACGCCTCGTCAACGGTCACGTAGAAGACATGCGTGCCGTCCAACGACCACGTCGCGCCGGCGCCGATGCCCGGGATCTCGTCGTCGAGCAACTCACCCGTCTCGAGGTTCTTGAACCGCAGCGTGTACCGCTCGTCACCCTTGGTGTCGACGGAATACGCGAGCATCGTTCCGTCGCGGGTCACCGACATCGCTCCGAGCGAAAGAAAGTCGTGCCCCTCGGCGAGCTCGTTGCCGTCGATCAGCACCTGCTCGCCCGGGATGTCGACGTCGGCGGACAGCACGGGCGGCGTCCAGTCGTCGGGCGAGTCGATCGGGCACCGGCAGTGCACGCCGTACTGCTTGCCCTCGAAGGAACGCGAGTAGTACCACCACTGCCCCATCCGGGACGGCACCGACAGATCGGTCTCCTGGGTGCGGGATTTGATCTCGCCGAAGATCGCCTCCCGCAGCGGCCCGAGATGCTCGGTGGCGGCGGTGGTGTACGCGTTCTCCGCCTCGAGGTACGCAATCACCTCGGGGTCGTTCTTGTCTCGCAACCACTCGTAGTCGTCGACGAACGTGTCGCCGTGGTGGGTGCGCTCCTGGGGAACCTTCTTCGCGACCGGGGCCGCAGTGACGGGCGAACTCATGTCGCCCACCCTAGGCGGTCAGCCGATCCAGTCGTCGAAGGACAGTCCGGAGATCCGCTCGTACGCCTCGATGTAGCGGGCCCGGGTGGCGTCGACGATCTCCTGCGGCAGCGGCGGCGGCGGAGTGTCGGACGCCCGGTCCCAGCCGGACTCGGGGCTCGTGAGCCAGTTGCGGACGAACTGCTTGTCGAAACTCGGCTGCACCTTGCCCGCCTCGTAGCCGTCGGCCGGCCAGTAGCGCGAGGAGTCCGGAGTGAGGACCTCGTCGGCGAGCACCAGGTTGCCGTCGTCGTCGACACCGAACTCGAACTTGGTGTCCGCCAGGATGATTCCGCGCTCGGACGCGTAGATCGCTGCGCGGCCGTAGATGTCGAGGGTGTCCTGGCGGAGCTTCACCGCGAGGGCCTGACCGACCTGGTCGACGACAGCCGCGAAGTCGACGTTCTCGTCGTGGTCGCCGAGGGCGGCCTTCGTGGCGGGCGTGAAGATCGGCTCCGGAAGCTGCGACGACTCCACCAGACCCTCCGGCAGCGCCACCCCGCACACCGCACCGGTGCGCTGGTAATCCGACAGGCCCGAACCCGTCAGGTAGCCGCGCGCCACGCACTCCACCGGCACCATCTTCAGCTTCTTCACGACCAGTGCCCGACCGAGGACCTCCTCGGGGATGCGCTCGTCGTCCGGCGGTCCGGCCAGATGGTTCTGCGCCGTCAACCGGGTGAAGAAGAACACGCTCATCGCCGTCAGCACCCGGCCCTTGTCGGGGATCGGGGTGCTCAGGATGTGGTCGTACGCGGAGATCCGGTCGCTCGCGACGAGCAGGAGGTGCTCGTCGTCGATCGTGTACAGGTCGCGGACCTTGCCGCCTGCGAGGTGGGCGTAGTCGGAGAGTGAGGGGCGCACGGTCCAACCCTATCGGGTGGGGTCGATACTCGATCAGGTGGCAATCGAGATCGACAGACGCAGCATCGGCCTGCGTTCGGAGCGCGGACCGGTGCTCGCGTCGCTGATGCTCACCACCGCGCTGGTCGCGCTCGACTCGACGGTCATCGCGACAGCGGTGCTGACCATCGTCCGTGACCTGGGCGGCTTCGGTCAGTTTCCGTGGTTGTTCTCGATCTATCTGCTCGCCCAGGCCGTGTCGGTGCCGATCTACGGCAAGCTCGCCGACCTGTTCGGACGCAAGCCGGTGATGCTGTTCGGCATCGCGACATTCTGTCTCGGATCGGTGCTCTGCGGGGTGGCGTGGTCGATGCCCGCGCTGATCGCGTTCCGCGCGATCCAGGGCCTCGGCGCGGGCGCGGTGCAGCCGATGAGCCTGACCATCGCGGGCGACATCTACACACTCGCCGAGCGCGCCAAGGCGCAGGGATACCTCGCGAGCGTGTGGGGTATGTCCGCCGTGGTCGGCCCGACCCTCGGCGGCGTGTTCTCCGAGTACCTGTCGTGGCGCTGGATCTTCCTGATCAACGTGCCGCTGTGCGCGGTCGCGGCGTGGGCGCTGATGCGGCACTTCCACGAGAGTCCGCGACGCGACCGACCTCGCGTCGACTACCTCGGCGCGGCGCTCCTGACCTGCGGCGCCGCGCTGGTCATCCTCGGCCTGCTCGAAGGTGGGCAAGCGTGGGCGTGGAACTCCCCCGCATCGCTCGCCGTGTTCGGTGCCGGAGCGGCTCTGCTCCTCGCATTCGCCTTCGTCGAACGACGCGCCCACGACCCGATCCTGCCGCCGTGGGTGCTCACCCGCCGCGTCCTGGCCGTCAGCAGCATCATCTCCGCCGCCGTCGGCGCGATCATCATGGGCGTCACCTCGTACATCCCGACCTTCGTGCAGGGCGTGCTCGGGACCGGCGCGCTGGTCGCCGGGTTCGCGCTCGCCACCCTCACCATCGGCTGGCCGATCAGCGCGTCGCTCGCCGGACGCCTCTACCTGCGGGTGGGATTCAGGATCACCGCGCTCCTCGGCGCGTCCGCGGCCGTCACCGGGACCGCGCTGACCCTCACCCTGGACGCCGGATCGGCTGTCTGGCAGGTGGCCGTGTTCTGCTTCGTGATCGGCGTCGGGATGGGACTGGTATCGAGCCCCACCCTGATCGCCGCGCAGTCCAGCGTCGACTGGTCCCAGCGCGGCGTCGTCACGTCGACGAACATGTTCGCCCGGTCGATCGGCAGCGCGGTCGGGGTCGCGGCGTTCGGAGCGATCGTCAATGCGCACATCGGCGGCACGGATACCCCGACGCCGGAGCAGCTGTCGGGAGCGCTACACCTGGTCTTCCTGGCGGTGGTCGGGACCACCGCAGTGATCCTCGCTGCCGCCGCCTTCATGCCGAGCCGGGTGCACTCCCCCGTGGACGCCGGCCCGGGGCCCGGCTGATCCACTCCCGAAGCGGACAAGCCGGACGGGCCGCGATCGGCCGTGGTTTATCCTTCGACCTGGTGACACGGTGAACGGGAAGTCCGGTGCGAATCCGGCGCGGTACTCGCCACTGTGAGCAGGTACGTCGACCACACGGGGCACTGCCCCAGCCACTGGACGTGAAGTGTCCGGGAAGGCGTGGCCGGCGGTCAGCCCTGCCGAGCCAGGAGACCGGCCGTGACACCTGCCTGCACGTTTTCCACGAGTCATGGAAGGCGGGTCGCCGTGCGCACCCACACATCGACGCGACGCCGTTCGCGCATATCCCTGCCCACCGCTGCCGTCACCGTCGCGGCCGCACTCACACTGACCGCCTGCGGGTCGTCCGGCGACGGTGCCGACGACGCCGCGTCGATCTCCCTCGACAACTGCGGCCGCACCGTCACCCTGGACGGACCGGCGCAACGCGCGGTCACCCTCAACCAGGGCGCCACCGAGTCCGCGTTGGCTCTCGGCGCCGAGAGCCAGATGGTCGGCACGGCCTACCTCGACGACACCGTCGCGCCGCAGTGGCAGTCCGCGTACCGGACGGTTCCGGTACTGAACGAGTCCGACTACCCCAGTCGCGAAGCGGTGCTGGAGGTCCGACCCGACCTGGTGCTCGCGTCGTACGCGAGCGCTTTCGACGACAAGGCCGTCGGGACGCGGGAGTCGTTCGACGATCTGGGCGTCGCCACCTACATCTCACCGTTCGGCTGCCCCGACAAGTCGATGCGACCTCCGGTGGCGTGGGATTCGATCGCCGCCGAGATCACCGACAACGGCGTCCTGTTCGGCCGCGAATCCGAGGCCGACACCGAGGTGACGCACCTTCGGGAAACCCTGGCGGGAATTGAGTCCGCGGCAGCGGGGCGCGGCCGGAGCTTCTTCTGGTACGACAGCAACACCGACGTCCCGTACGTCGGCGCCAATGCGGGAGGACCGCAGCTGATCATCGACGCGGTCGGCGGCACCAACATCTTCTCGGGCCTCGACGGTTCCTGGGCCGACGGCAGCTGGGAAACGGTCCTGAAGGCGAACCCGGACGTCATCGTCCTCGCCGACGCCTCGTGGGACACCGCGGAGGAGAAGAAGGCGTATCTGCGGGCCGACCCGGCGCTCCGCGACCTGACGGCGGTCCGCGAGAACGCGTTCGTCGTCGTGCCGTTCTCCGCGAGTACCCCCGGTCCGCGGCTGATCGAGGGCGCCGCCCTCGTCGGCGAACAACTCGGCAGCAGCCGGGGATGAGCGTCACGACCCGGGCGCCCGCCCGGGTGCGCTCGAGCACCACCACCGGATGGGTGGTGGCGCTCGCCGCGCTGCTCGTGGTGAGTTGCGCGGCGGGCGTTGCGATCGGCGCGGCCGACCTGTCGGTCGGCACCGTCGTCGACTCGGTGGCCGGGCGCCTCGGCATCGGTTCCGGAACCGACCTGCTGACCACGCACATCGTCGTCGACCTGCGCCTCCCTCGGGTGCTGGCGGCGGCACTCGTCGGCGCCGGGCTGGCGTTGTGCGGGGCGGTGCTGCAGTCGCTGACCGGCAACGCGCTCGCCGACCCGTACCTGCTCGGTATGTCCGGCGGCGCGTCCCTCGGCGCGGTTCTCGCACTGACGGCGGGCGCGGGCACTGTCGGGGTGCTCGGCATCGGCGCGACGTCGGCGGCCGCATTCATCGCGGCACTGGGTTCTCTGCTGTTGGTCTTCGTCATCTCGACGTCGCGGTCGGGTGCGCTGGTGCCGGGACGTCTGGTCCTCGCGGGTATCGCGGTCGGCCAGTTCGCCGCCGCCGTCACCTCCGCGCTCGTGTTGCTCGGCGACCGCGACGCCGCCCACCGCGTGCTGCAGTGGACGCTCGGCTCGGTCGCCGGGGTCCGCTGGCCGGGCCTGCTCACCATCGCCGCCGTCGTCGCGGCCACCGCCGCCGTGATGCTCACGCACGCCCGGGTGCTGGATTCGTTCGCGTTCGGCGAGCGGGCCGCATCGAGTCTCGGCACCGACGTCGAACGCTCCCGCTGGGTGCTCTACGGCGTCGCATCGCTGTGCACCGCGGCGCTGGTCGCGCAGGCCGGGGTGATCGGGTTCGTCGGCCTCGTCGTCCCGCATGCCGCCCGCCTACTCGTCGGTCCCCTGCACGCCCGACTGCTCCCGGTCGTGGCGCTCGTCGGCGCCGTCCTGCTGGTGTGGGCCGACATCGTCGCGCGGACCGTCATGCCGGGACGCGAACTGCCGATCAGCATCGTCACCGCCGTCGTGGGCGTGCCGGTGTTCGTGATGATCCTGCGACGCCGGGGAGCCCGCGCATGAGCCACCACTCCCCCGAGATCCTCGTCGAGGACGTCACCTGGTCGGTGGGCGGAACCACCATCCTCGACGGCGTGACGTGCCGGGCACCGTCGCGGGCGTTCACCGGGCTGATCGGGCCCAACGGCTCGGGCAAGACCTCGCTGCTGTCGGCGGCCGCGCGACTCGTCCGCCCCGACTGTGGTCGCGTGATGATCGGCGACGACCCCGCCGCCACGATGCCGCGCCGCGAATTCGCCCGGACCGTCGCACTGGTGGAACAACATTCGTCGACCGAGCTGGAACTGACGGTCGAGCAGATCGTCGAACTCGGAGTGATCCCGCACCGCGGCGGGTGGGCGCGTCCGGCGGCTGTCGGTGCCGCCGAGGTGGTCACCGAGAGCCTCGCGATGGCGGGCATCACCGATCTCCGACACCGGTTGTGGCAGAGTCTGTCCGGCGGCGAGAAGCAGAAGACACAGCTCGCCCGCGCCTTCGCGCAGCGGCCCTGCGTCCTGCTGCTCGACGAGCCCACCAACCACCTCGACGTCTCGGCGTCGCTCGAACTGCTGGATCTGATCCGCCGCCGCGGACTCACGACCGTCGCGGCGATGCACGACCTGAATCTGGCGGCGATGTACTGCGATCACCTCGTGGTGCTCCGCGAGGGTCGCGTCGTCACGGAGGGACCGACAGAGTCGGTGCTGACCGAGGAACTGCTCGCCGATGTCTACGGACTCGACGCGATCGTGACCCCGCACCCCCGGACGGGCCGTCCGACGGTGACGCTGTGCGGAGTGACGTCGAACACCGAAAGGTCCATCCTGTGAACACGACTCGCGGCGGTCGGTGGCTGATCGTCACCGCCCCCACCGACCGCGGGGACGATCCGCGGGATGTCCTGGTCTCCGCGCTGGCGACCCTGCGAGAACGCCACCCCGACACCGTGTTCCGCACCGCGGTGCTCGGCGGGTCCGGCCCGACGATCACCGACGCCCTCGACGAGGCCGCGGCATCGGAGGCCACCGAGGTGATCGTGGTCTCCGGGCAGACCCTGCACGACCGCAAGATGGATGCCTGGTTCCGGCGCGTGATCGGGCACTGGCTGCGCGAGCACGCCTCAGAGGACCCGCTGCGTGAGCGTCCTCCCGGCCACGTCCCCGCGGTGCGTCTCGCGGCGAACCTGACGGACGCCGCGACCTACGCCGACCTGCTGGGCGCCGCCGTCACCGGTCCGACAACCCCGGCCCGGGACACCACCGCGCCGTTGTCGTCGCCCGCCTGGGACGAGGTGCCCGGCTTCGCGCGGCACGTGCTCGTCTGTCGCGGCCCGCGATGCTCCGCCCGTGGCGGACCGGAAACCGCACGGGCGCTGGACGACACCCTCGCCGACCGCGGTCTCGGAGACGACGACGTGCTCGTCACCCAGACCGGATGCCTGTACCCGTGCTCGCAGGGACCTGTGGTCGCGGTGTATCCCGACGACACCTGGTACGCGTCCCTGACCGCGGACCGCGTCGAGAGGTTCGTCGACGAGC
The DNA here is from genome assembly GCF_001040705.1 of Rhodococcus sp. RD6.2. GTDB lineage: Bacteria > Actinomycetota > Actinomycetes > Mycobacteriales > Mycobacteriaceae > Rhodococcus_G. The sequence goes on along the minus strand of NZ_CVQP01000009.1, from coordinate 179,863 downwards.
ACCTCGTCGACGGGCGTCCGATCACCGCCTGGGCCGGTGCGCGCCGCGCCCGCGTGAGCGAATCCGGTCCGGGGCTGGCAGGCTGACGCCATGGCGGCGCCTCGTATCCGAATCACGTACTGCACGCAGTGCCAGTGGCTGCTGCGTGCGGCGTGGATGGCGCAGGAACTCCTCAGCACGTTCGGCACCGATCTCGGCGAGGTCGCGCTGGTGCCCGGAACGGGCGGCGTCTACCTGATCGAGGTCGACGACACGCTGGTGTGGGACCGCGCCCGCGACGGCGGGTTCCCCGATCCGAAGGCACTCAAGCAGCGCGTTCGGGACGTCGTCGCACCGGGCCGCGACCTCGGGCACACAGACCGGCCGCGCGATCCGCGCACCGGGCGCCCCGCGACCGGCCTGACCTGATCAGCTGCCGGTGGTGGTGGACTGCGCCTCGCGGGCCCAGCGCGGCAGGATGAAGATGCCCTCGGCCTCCACGCAGATTCCCTCGGCGTCGGCGATGTGACCCTTCACGATGGCCTTGACGCCGTCCAAGCGATCGAACCGGGCCTCGGCGTGCAGGTCGCCGAGCGGCGTCGGCTTGCGATAGCGCAACGACAGGGTGCCTGTCATACCCGGGTTGCCGGACGCGACCGCGCAGTCGCCGAGCACCTGATCGAGGATCAGCGCGGACACTCCGCCGTGGGTGAGGCCTGCGGGACCCTCGTACTGCGGACCCAGATGGAAGTCGGCCCAGGTCCGACCGTCGGGGTCGGTGTGCACGTTCAGCGGCGGTGCGACGGCGTTGCGGAAACCGTCGGCGGCATTGCCCCAGCCGCGCTTCCAGCCCGACGCACCCCACCGCACCCCGTAGGGACCGGGGATTGCCCGCGCCTGCAGCAGCGACGCGGCCTCCTCGATGAGGGCCTTCGCGCGCCGCACGTCCGGCTCCCCGACCTCGGTCTGCAACGTGGCCGCGATCAGCTCGCGGACGCTGTCGGTGAGCGGTCCGTACAGGTCGGCTTCCCGCTGGATCTCGGCGTCGGGGAGCTGATCGTGGATGTACAGAAGCCGCTGGTCGGTGATGGGATCGGACACGGTACCTCGCTTGTCGTTCTGTACTTCACGCAAAATTGCATGGTACACAGACACGAATTACGGTCAGACCGCGTCCAGCCGCCTGCGGAGCGATCCGGCCAGGTAGTCCAGGTCGGGGCGGCGCGCGGACACCGGCCTGCCCCGCAACCCGAAACCGTCTCCCTGCGTCCGGGGAACGACGTGCAGATGCACGTGAAACACCTCCTGCCCCGCGACGGCGCCGTCGGCGAGGAACAGGTTCACCCCGTCGGCGCGCGGGCCGTCCCGGAGTTCCGCGGGCACCCCGCCGTCGGACCGCAGGGCGGCCGCCATCCGCTGACCGACGGCGAACACTCGCCTGCCGTCGTCGGGGTCGAGGTCCGCCAGGCCCGACGCGTGGGTCTTCGGCACCACCAGTAGGTGCCCGGGAGTGAAGGGACGGATGTCCATGAACGCCAGGGTGTGCTCGTCCTCGTGGACGATGCTGGCCTCGGCGGTGCCGGCGACGATGGCGCAGAAGACGCAGTTCATGCGCGCCAGTATGCGCTCCGCGTCCGTGAGTCCATTCGGTCCACAGGGTGGGCCGACGCGCTCACGGCACCCGAATCGCCTCTCCCCGCCGCTCCAGCTGCGCATACCGCCCGCCGCGGTCGACCAGCTCGTCGTGGGTGCCGGACTCCACGATGCGACCGTGGTCGAGGACGACGATGCGGTCGGCGTCGCGGATGGTGGACAGCCGGTGCGCGATGGTGATGGTCGTGCGGCCCCGGCTGACTGCGTCGAGTGCTCGCTGGACGGCGGCCTCGGTGTCGTTGTCGAGAGCACTGGTCGCCTCGTCGAAGACCAGAATCCTGGGGTCCCGCAACAGGGTTCGAGCGATCGCGATGCGCTGCTTCTCACCGCCGGAGAACCGGTGCCCGCGGGCACCCACGACGGTGTCGTAGCCGTCGGGCAGCGAGGTGATCAGGTCGTGCACCTGCGCGGCGCGGGCGGCCTGCTCGATCTGCGCGTCGGTGGCGCCGGGATGGGCGTAGCGGAGGTTCTCCCGAATCGTGTTGTGCAGCAGGTAGGTTTCCTGCGAGACGACGCCGACGAGTTCGGACAGTTCGGCGAGCGTGATGTCGCGCAGGTCGACGCCGTCGATGCTGACACGACCTGACGTCGGGTCGTGGAGCCGGGCGACCAGCGAGGCGAGAGTGGTCTTCCCGGAGCCTGTTTCACCGACCAGCGCCAGTGACGACCCGGCGGGCACCGTGACGCTCACGTGGTCGACGGCGTCGCGGTGGGCGCCGTCGTAGCGGAACACCACGTCGTCGAACCGGACCGTGCCCGCGACCGTCTCGCGCAGCATCGGCACCGGCCGCGCGGGATCGTCGATGTCGACGGGCAGATCGAGGTACTCGAAGATGCGGCTGAACAGGGCGAGCGACGAGGTCACGGTGACGCCGACGTCGAGCAGGCTCATCAGCGGCCGGAACAGCGCGCCCTGCAGTCCGGTGAACGCGACGAGGGTGCCGATCGACATGCCACCCGACGTCGCGGGAAGGCCCGCGACCAGATAGAGCAGCGCGGGGATCGCGGCGAAGACGATATTCATGGTGGCCATCCGCCAGCGACCCGAGAGCTGCGAGCGCACCTCCAGGTCGGACAGGTACGCCGAAGTGTCGGCGAACCGCTGCGACATCGCGGGCCCGGCGCCGAGCGTCTTGCCGAGCTGAATTCCGCTGACGGACAACGACTCCTCGATCTGCGTCTGCATGTCGGCGAGGGTCCGCTGCCGCTGGGCGGTGATCTCGCGGCGCATCTTCGCGACGCGCCGCGTCAGCCAGATCGCGGGCGGCAGCACGATCAGCGACAGCAGCGACAGGCGCCAGCTGAGGACACCCATCGCGACCGCGGTGCCGACGACGGTGGTGACGTTCGCGGCGACCGACGTCGCGGTCGAGGTGACGACGGTCTGCATGCCGCCGATGTCGTTGGTGAGGCGGGACTGCACCTCGCCGCCGCGGGTGCGGGTGAAGAATCCGAGGGACTGCCGCTGCAGGTGGGTGAACACCTGGGTGCGCAGTCCGTGCATGACCCGTTGTCCGACGGTGGTGGAGATCCACGTCTGGACGACGCCGAGCGCCGAGCCGGCGACGGTCACGGCGAGCATGCCGACGACCGACCACACCAGCAACGGGACGTTCTGGTCCGGGATGGCGTGGTCGATGACGGCGCGGACGAGGAACGGGTTGGCGAGGGTGATGAGCGAGGACGCGACGATCAGGACGACGACGACGCCGACCTGCGCGCGATAGGGGGCGAAGAGGGCGCCGATGCGGCGCAGGCTGACCGGCTTCTCGGCCAGTTGGACGCGATCGGCGGGGTCGATCTTCGCGGGGCGACCCGGTCCGGGTCCGCCGAAGTGGGGGCTTGCCATGCAACCACCCCTCTCGAAGTGTCGGGGTTGGACTTATTGAGGTTCCCTCACAATGAGGCAGCCGTCAAGTACCTGTAGGGTGCATCACCATGACCACCGATCGTCCCGACACCCTGCGGGACCTCGTGATGTCGACCGCCCGCGGCCTGCGTCGACGCTGGGTCGACGCACTCGAGCCGTGGCAGCTGAGCCCGCACGAATACCGGGCACTGCATGTTATCGGGCACGGGGACGGCCCGCGGCTCGGCGACGTCGCCAAGGCGCTGCGCATCGCGCCCCGCTCCGCGACGGAGGTTGTCGACCGACTCCAGGACCGCGGGCTCGTCGAACGCCTCCCGGACGCCGTCGACCGTCGCGCCACGTGTGTGCGACTCACCGACGCCGGCCGCCGGACCGTGCGCGAACTGGCGGACGCCCGCGAGGCCGACGCCGACGACTACTTCGCGGCACTCACCGACGACGACCGCGCCGAACTCCGCCGCATCCTCGGCAAACTGCGTTAGTCGCTGACGCGCTCGTGCGCGGTTCAGAGTCCAGAGACCAGTGAACCGCGCACGGGCGGCGAAGCGCCGCCTAGAGGATCGGGGACGGCGCGTACGCAGCGGCGTCGGGGTACGCCTCGACGAGCTTCTCGACCTGCGCCACGACGGCCGCGACCTGTGCTTCGGCGGCCCCGACGAACGCGGACTTGTCGGCCAGTGCCGCGTCGAGCGCGGCGCGGTCCAGCGGCAGCCGGTCGTCGGCGGCGAGACGATCCAGCAGATCCGGCTCCTTGCCCTGCTCACGCATCGCGAGCGCGACGGCGACGGCGTGCTCCTTGATGGCCTCGTGCGCGGTCTCACGTCCGACGCCCGCGCGGACTGCGGCCATGAGGACCTTGGTGGTCGCGAGGAACGGCAGGTAGCGAACCAGTTCCTTCTCGATGACGGCCGGGTAGGCGCCGAACTCGTCGAGGACGGTCAGGAACGTCTCGATCTGGCCGTCGATCGCGAAGAACGCGTCGGGCAGCGCGACCCGGCGCACGACGGAGCAGAACACGTCCCCCTCGTTCCACTGCGCACCCGCCAGCTCGGCGGCCATCGACGCGTAACCGCGCAGAACCACCTGCAGGCCGTTGACGCGCTCGCAGGAACGGGTGTTCATCTTGTGCGGCATCGCCGAGGAGCCGACCTGGCCGGGCTGGAAGCCCTCGGTGACCAGCTCGTGCCCGGCCATCAGCCGGATGGTGTGCGCGAAGGACGACGGTCCCGCACCGACCTGCACCAGCGCGGACAGCACGTCGTGGTCGAGCGAGCGCGGGTACACCTGGCCGACGCTGGTCAGCACGTGCGCGAAGCCGAGGTGCTCGGCGACCTTGCGCTCCAGGGTGTCGAGCTTGTCGGCGTCGCCGCCGAGGAGGTCGAGCATGTCCTGCGAGGTGCCCATCGGCCCCTTGACGCCGCGCAGCGGGTAGCGGTCGATCAGCTCCCGCAGCCGGGTCAACGCGACGAGCAGTTCGTCAGCGGCGGACGCGAACCGCTTGCCGAGCGTCGTGGCCTGCGCGGCGACGTTGTGCGAGCGGCCCGCCATCACCAGCGAGCCGTACTCGGCGGCCTTCTCCCCCAGCCGCGCCGCGACCGCGACGCCGTGCGCGTGCACGTGCTCGAGGGACCGCACGATCTGCAGCTGCTCGACGTTCTCGGTGAGGTCGCGGCTCGTCATGCCCTTGTGGACGTGCTCGTGGCCGGCGAGGGCGTTGAACTCCTCGATGCGAGCCTTCACGTCGTGCCGGGTGACGCGCTCACGCTCGGCGATGGAGTCGAGATCGACGTTCTCGATGACCCGCTCGTAGTCGGCGAGGGCCTCCGGGGGGACGTCGATGCCGAGCGCGGCCTGTGCACGCAGAACGGCCAGCCACAGCTGACGCTCGAGGACGATCTTGTACTCGGGTGACCACAGCGCCTTCAGCTCGGGGCTGGCGTAGCGGGTGGCAAGGACGTTCGGGATGCGGCTCACGGACGTCCAGTCTACGGCCAGCCGCAACGCGGCCTAGACAGTGATCGGCGGTGCCACGAGGTCGATCACCTGCAGCAGCATTTCCCGGGCGAGCGCCTTCGGATCCGGGTCACCCTCGCTGAGCGCCCCGACGGCGGCGCCGTCGACGACGTAGATCAGTCGACGCAGGCCGTCCTGGTGGACCTCGCGCCCCGACCGGCGGAGTACCGCGATGATCAGGGTGTCCAGTTCGGCACGCAACCGTTGCTGTACCTCCCGCATCTCCGGATGCCGGGCGAACGCGACGAATCGCTCGTATCGGTTGACGAGTTGGTCGCGCCCGGCCGGGTTCTCCTCGAAGACGCCGATCAGCATGTCGACGATCAACTCGACGGTCGATTCGACCCCGCATTCCCGACCGGCCGCCTCCTCGACGCGGGCGTGCATGACGTCGAGCTCACGCAGCCCGCATTGTTCGACGGCCGCCGCGGTGAGGTCCTCGAGTGACGCGAAGTAGTAGGTGGTCGACGCCAGCGGCACCCCGGCGCGAGCGGCGACAGCGCGGTGCCGCACGGCCTCGAATCCGCCCTCGAGCAATAGGTCGGCCGCGGCGTCGACGAGGGCCAGCCGTCGACGCTCGCCTTTGGGAGTCGAGGCAGCACACACCGCGTCATCTTTGCAGCGATAACGAAACCGTGCGCCGAAATCCCCAATTCGCGTGACTGGGCGGGTCCGTGTCAGCGTCGCAACGCCTCGCTGCGGGCAAGACGGGCAAGCGCTTCCTCGACGTCGGCGGTGCTGCCCGCGAAGGACATTCGCAGAGTGCGGTCGCCGTGGACCGTGTCGAAGTCGACGCCGGGCGCGACGGCGACGCCGGTCTCCCGCAACAGGTCCGCACACCACCCGGTGGAGTCGTCGGTCAGGTGCCCGATCCCCGCGTACACGTAGAACGCACCGTCCGCCGGGGCGAGTTCGGTGATCCCGAGCCGCGGCAACCCGTCGAGCAGGATGTCGCGGTTGACGGCGTAGCGGCGCACGTGTCCGTCCAGTTCGGCGATCGACTCGTCGGTGAACGCTGCGACCGCCGCGTACTGCGAGATGGCGGGCGGGCACACGGTCATGTTCGAGGCGAGCCGCTGGATGACGGGCACCATCGCGTCGGGTACCAACGCCCACCCGAGCCGCCAGCCGGTCATCGAGAAGTACTTCGACACCGAGCCGATGACAACCGATTCCCGTGACGTCTCCCAGGCGCTGGACGTGCGCACGGACCCGTTCGTGTCGAACTCGATTCCGTGATAGATCTCGTCGGAGATCAGCAGGGTGCCGTGGTCGTCGCACCAGCGCGCGAGGGCGGCAAGTTCGGCGGGGTCGATGACGGTGCCAGTCGGGTTGGCGGGGCTCGCCACGATCAGTCCCGCGGGTGGCTCGGGCAGTTCGTCGAGCATCGCGACGGTCGGCTGGTAGCGGGTCTGCGGGCCGCAGTCGAGTTCGACGACACGGCAGCCGAGTGCCGCGAGGGTGTTGCGGTAGGCGGGATAGCCGGGCCGGGCCACGACGACGGTGTCGCCCGCGTCGAACGCGGCGAGGAACAGCAACGTGAACGCACCGGACGAGCCGGTGGTGACGACGACGTTCTCCGCGTCGACGTCGATCCCCGATTCCCGCGAGTGGTAACCGGCGATCGCCTCCCGCAGCTCCGTGATGCCGAGCGTTTCGGTGTAGCCGAGGACGTGCCGGTCGATCGCCTCGCGTGCCGCACGCAGGACGGGTGCGGGCGCGGGCGTCGACGGCTGCCCCGCGGCGAGGGTCAGGACGTCGCCGTGGGTACGGGCCCGTTCGGTCGCGGCCTTCCACACGTCCATGACGTGGAAGGTGGGGACTCGGGACCGTTGGGAGTCTGCGCGCACGACTCGACGTTAGGGCATTCGGCGCGTCGCTCCCCCTCCGAGAGCGGCCCGGTTGGCGTCGACTGTCTCCCGGAGGGCACCGATCACCGCGGCGACTTCGGGACGCCGCAGCCCTTCGGGCCTGGTCACCAGCCAGTACGCGAGCCGCGCCTCGACCCGGCCGGGCAGCACGCGCACCAGGTCGTCGTGACGGTCCGCCATGAATGCGGGCAGCAATCCGATGCCTGCGGCGGCGCGCGTCGCCTCGACGTGCACGAAGACGTTGGTGGAGGTGACGGATTCACGCATCGACAGGGTGAGCCGGCGGGCCAGGTCCAGTTCGTCGACCTGCAGCATGGAGTCGACGAAGTACACGAGGGTGTGGTCGGCGAGGTCGTGCACCGTGCGAGGTTCGCCGTGCTCGGCGAGGTAGACGCGGGATGCGTAGAGGCCGAGGGTGTAGTCGGCCAGCCACATCGCCTCGGCCCTGTGGACCTGCGGTTTCCCGACGACGACCTCGATGTCGAGGCCGGATCGCTGCTGCGAGGCGCGGCGGGTGACCGCGACGATCTCCACCGACACGTCGGGGTGCCGTCGGCGCAGCAACGCTCCGGCCGGGGCCGCGATGTAGGCGCTGAACCCGTCGGTGGCCGAGAGCCGGACGACGCCCTTGAGGTGATCGCCACCCTCCGGGTCCGCGACCAGGCCGTGCACGGCCGCCTCGACCCGTTCGGCGGCGGACAGTGCCTGCCTGCCGAGGCCGGTGAGTTCCCACCCTCCCGCGGCCTTCACGAGCACCCGTCCACCAAGGCTCTTCTCCAGGGCGGCGATGCGGCGGGAGATGGTGGTGTGGTTGACCCCGAGGTCGTCGGCGGCGGTGGTGAATCGCCCTGTTCGCGCGACTGCGAGCAGGACGAGCAGGTCGTCCGCGCTCGGTGCGGGTGGCGATGGCGTCATATCTGCACATTCGCACACCTGTACTGCACTTTGCGCCATTGTGAGCGCAGAAACATGCACCGATACTCGGCTGAGCAACAATGATGTGTCACCGGTCACATGAGGAGTTCACATGAGTGTCGACGAGACAACGCGGGTCGGGGACAACCCGCCTTCCGGCCTGAAGAAGGTGGTCGGCGCCTCGATGGCGGGGACGGTCGTCGAGTGGTACGAGTTCTTCCTCTACGGGACCGCGGCGACGCTGGTGTTCAGCAAGGTGTTCTTCCCGGCGGGCGGCAACGAACTCGACGCGATCATCGCGGCGTTCGTGACGTACGCCGTCGGCTTCGTCGCCCGCCCCCTCGGCGGCATCGTCTTCGGCCACTTCGGCGACAAGTTCGGACGCAAGCAGCTGCTGCAGTTCAGCCTCATCCTCGTCGGCGCGGCCACCTTCCTCATGGGCTGCCTGCCCACCTTCGGTGCGATCGGCTACTGGGCTCCCGCGCTGCTGGTGGCTCTGCGCTTCATCCAGGGCTTCGCCGTCGGCGGCGAATGGGGCGGCGCGGTGCTGCTCGTCGCCGAACACAGCCCGAACCGGTCCCGCGGATTCTGGGCATCGTGGCCGCAGGCCGGTGTCCCGGCGGGCAACCTGGCCGCGACCGTCGTCCTGCTGATCCTCACCACCACCCTCTCCGACGCCGCGTTCCTGAGCTGGGGATGGCGTGTCGCGTTCTGGCTCTCCGCCGTGATCGTGCTGGTCGGCTACTACATCCGCACCAAGGTCACCGACGCGCCGATCTTCATCCAGGCGCAGAAGGAGGCGGAGCAGGTCAAGGCGACGTCGTTCAGCGTCTTCGAGGTCGTCAAGCGGTACCCGCGCGGCGTGCTCACCGCGATGGGCCTGCGCTTCGGCGAGAACGTCATGTACTACCTCGTCGTCACCTTCTCCATCACCTACCTGAAGGTCGTGGTCAAGACGGACACGGCACAGATCCTGTGGTGGATGCTCGCGGCGCACGCAGTCCACTTCGCGGTGATCCCCCTCGTCGGGCGCCTGTCCGACACCATCGGACGCCGCCCGGTCTACATGATCGGCGCGGTCACCGCGGGCACGTGGGGCTTCTTCGCCTTCCCGATGATGAACAGCGGACACAACGCCGTCATCCTCGGTGCCATCGTCATCGGACTCGTCTTCCACGCGTTCATGTACGCCGGGCAGCCCGCCATCATGGCGGAGATGTTCCCGACCCGAATGCGGTACTCCGGTGTCTCGCTGGGCTACCAGGTGACGTCCATCGTCGCCGGATCGCTCGCCCCGATCATCGCAACGAGCCTGCTCAGCCGGTACGACTCCGCGTGGCCGATCGCGATCTACCTCGCCGCCGCCTGCCTCGTCACCGTGGTCGCGGTGCTCTTCGCCCGCGAGACGAAGGGCCTCGCCCTCGAGTCGATCGACGCGGCCGACGCGCGGATCCTCGCCACCGAGAAGGCCGCGGTCCCGGCATGACCGAGCAGACACTCGCCGGGCGCCGGGCCCTCGTCACCGGCGGCGCGAGCGGGATCGGGGCGGCGTCCGCGCGCGCACTCGCCACCCGGGGCGCACACGTCACCGTCGCCGACCTCGACGACGTCGCCGCCAAGTCGCTCGCCGACGAGATCGACGGAACGGCATGGCACGTCGACCTTCTCGACACCGAAGCCCTCGACGACCTGCGTCTCGAGACCGACATCCTGGTCAACAACGCGGGAATCCAGACGGTCAGCCCGATCGAGGACTTCCGGACCGCCGACTTCCGGCGGATCCAGACGCTCATGGTCGAGGCCCCGTTCCTGCTGATCCGCGCGGCACTGCCGCACATGTACGCGAACGGCTTCGGCCGCATCCTCAACGTGTCGTCGGTGCACGGGTCGGTCGCGTCCCCGTTCAAGGCCGCCTACGTGACCGCCAAGCACGCACTCGAAGGCCTGTCGAAGGTGACCGCCCTCGAAGGCGGTCCGCGCGGGGTCACCAGCAACTGCGTCAGCCCCGGATACGTCTCGACCCCATTGGTGCACAAGCAGATCGCCGACCAGGCCCGGGTGCACGGCATCAGCGAGACCGAGGTGGTCGAGACGGTGATGCTAGGCGAGTCCGCGATCAAACGCCTCGTGGAGCCGGACGAGGTCGGCGAACTCGTGGCCTGGCTGGCCGCTCCCGGCGCCGCGATGGTCACCGGCGCCTCCTACGCGATGGACGGCGGCTGGACTGCCCGCTGACCCAAGCGAGTTCGGCGGACCTGGGAGACAGGTCCGCCGAACTCGTTTCCACGCAGGCGGTTACACGAAGGCGGTCACATGCGGCACGCCCACAGATCGCACCTCTACATGTCGGAGGCGATGATGTTCTCGATGTTCCGCTCGGCGAGCGCGGTGATCGTCACGAACGGGTTCACGCCGACGTTTCCGGGCACAAGGGCCCCGTCCATCACGTAGAGGCCAGGGTACCCGTGCAGCCTGCCGAAGTTGTCGGTCGCCTTGTTCAGCACGGCACCACCGAGCGGGTGGTAGGTCAGGCCTTCGTTCCAGACCTTGTTGCTACCGAACATGTCCGAGCGGTAGACGGTGACCTCCTTCTTGTTGATCTTGTCGAACACCACCTTCGCCAGGTCGATCGACTTCTGGCCCTGCGCCTGCGTCCACGAGAGCCCGACGCCACCGGTGCTCGAGTTGTACTGGAAGGAGGCGCGTTCCGGGTTCTTGGTGATCGCGAGGTACAGGCTGATCCACAGCTCCGCGCCTGCGGGGAACGGCGCGATCTCGGCGAACACGCCGTTGGTGTCCCAGGCGTCGATGCCCATCGTCGGGATCGACGACTGCTTGTTGCCCGTGGCGTCCCATGCGTGATTGGCGCGGGCGACCATGACGTTGCCGTTGTGACCCCACTCCTGGCCGACCGCGCCGGACAGGTTCGGCAGGTGTCCCTGCGCTTTCATCGAGACCAGGAGCTTGCTGGTGCCCACCGATCCGGCCGCGAAGAACACCTTGTCCGCGGTGACGGTCTTGGTGGCGACGACGCCGCCCGTTTCGTTGATCTGCTCCATCTCGACCGTGTACCCGGAGCCCGCGGCGGGAGAGACCTTCGTGACGCGGTGCAACGGGCTGATCGTGACCTTGCCGGTCGCCGTGGCCTGACCGAGGTACGTCTTGGGCAGCGACTTCTTGCCGTAGTGGTTGCCGAAGATGACCTCGCCGTCGAGGGCGGATTTCGGGACGGTGCCCGCCGCTTCCTGCTTCATGTAGTTCAAGTCGTAGACGTTGGGCACGAAGGTCGTCGCGAAGCCGGAGCGCTGGGCGGTCTTTCGCCCGACCCGGGAGAACTGGTACCACTCGGTGGACTCGAACCAGGCCGGGTCGATGTTGTTGACGCCCAGCGTCGCGTTCGCGCGCGGGTAGAAGGTGTTGTACATCTCGTTGGAGTCGACGGACGGCAGGATCTGTTCGAACCAGCCTCGCTTCGGCGTGACGGCCATGCCGCCGTTGACCAGCGATCCGCCGCCGACGCCGCGCCCCTGGTAGACGTTGATCGCGCCCATGTTCTCGGCGTCGAGGATGCCCGTGTACTTGGAGATGTCCTTGTCGATCGAGACGCCGAGGAAGTGCGAGACCGGCTGCTTCGTACGGTCCCGGAGCCAGAAGCCGCGCTGATCGGGCGACGTGGTCTTGGTGAAGATCCTGCCGTCGGATCCGGGCGTGGTCCAGTCGCGTCCCATCTCGACGATGTGGCAGTCGACACCGGCCTGAGCGAGCCGCAGCGCCGTGACGGCTCCGCCGTAGCCGGAGCCGATGATGAGGGCGGGAACGCGGTCACCTGTGTTCAGGGCGCGGCGCGGGGATGCGGCTGCGCTCACCCACGAGGACGAGACCGCGGCGGCGCCGACCGCGAAACCCGTTGCTGCCAGGAACCTTCTGCGGTTGAGCCGGGCAGACGAGAGGGAACTACTGGGGGATGTCCGGAACTCGCTCAACGGAACCTCTTTCGGTCTCAAGCGGAATTGTCGGACTGTGTATACCGAACGGAACCGGACGGATCACCCGAAACTGCCGAGTAGTTTCGACATTGGGTGCGATTGATCGCCATAGTTCGAAAACCGCTGTTCTCCAATCGGGTTCAGCTGTAAGGTCCTTGTCCCCTGCGAATCTGCGCGCACGACGGCGCGGGCGGCAGAACGCAGTTCGGCGGACCTGCTTGCGACAGGTCCGCCGAACTTCTTTCACCGCAGTCGATTACCGAGGATCTCGATCACATGTCGGAGCCGATGATGTTCGCGATGTTGCGCTCGGCGAGCGCGGTGATCGTCACGAACGGGTTTACGCCCGTGTTGCCCGGGACCAGCGCACCGTCCATCACGTACAGGCCCTGGTAGCCGTTGAGGCGGCCGTGGTTGTCGGTGGCCTTGTTCAGGATGCAACCGCCGAGGGGGTGGTAGGTGAACTCGTCGCCCCAGGTCTTGGTCACACCGAACAGGTCGGTCCGGTAGATGGTGCCTTCCTTCTTGTTGATCTTGTCGAAGACGCCCTTCGTCATCGCGATGCCCTTCGCGTTCTGCGCGACGGTCCAGGACAGGTCGACCTTGCCAGTGCCCGAGTTGAACGAGAAGCGGGCGCGTTCCGGGTTTTTCGTGATGGCCAGGTAGAGGCTGACGTAGGTCTCGAGACCGGCGGGCAGCGGGGCGATCTCCGCGAAGATCGGCGCGGCCGGATCCGACCAGTTGTCGATGCCCATCGTCGGGATGGTGGCCTGATCCTTGCCGGTCGCGTCCCACATGTGGTTCGCGCGGCCGACCATGATGTTGCCGTTGTTGCCCCAGCCCTCACCGACCTCCGACGAAAGGTTCGGCAGGTGACCCTGCGCCTTCATCGCGACGAGCAGCTTGCTGGTACCGATGCTGCCCGCGGCGAAGAACACCTTGTCGGCGCCGATGGTCTTGGTGGCGATGACGTTGCCGGTCTCGTCGATCTGTTCCATCGTGACGTCGTAGCCTGCACCCGCGGGCACGACCTTGGTGACGCGGTGCAGGGTGGTGATGGTGAGCTTGCCGGTGGCCGCGGCCTGCGCGAGGTAGGTCTTGTCGAGGGACCTCTTGCCCGCGTGGTTGCCGTAGATCACCTCGCCTGCGAGTGAGGACTTGGGGACCTGCCCTGCGGCCTCCTTCTTCATGTACTCGAAGTCGTAGACGTTCGGAACGAAAGTCGTTGCGAACCCGGAACGCTGGGCGGTCTTACGACCGGTGCGCGCGAACTGGTACCACGGCGTCGACTCGAACCAGGCCTGGTCGATGTTGTTGACACCGAGTGTGGTGTTGGCGCGTGGGAAGAAGGTGTTGTACATCTCGTTGGCGTCGACCGAGGGCAGGATCTCCTCGAACCAGGCACGCTTCGGGGTGACGGCCATGCCGCCGTTGACGAGCGAGCCGCCGCCGACACCGCGACCCTGGTAGACCTTGATGCCGGCGAACTTCTCGGCGTCGAGGATGCCGACGTACTTCTCGATGTTCTTGTTGATGCCGAAGCCCATGAAGTTGCTGACCGGCTGTTCCGTCCGGGTGGCCAGCCAGGTCGAGCGCTTGTCGGGGCTGAGCATCCCCGAGAAGATCTTGCCGTCGGGTCCGGGGGTGTCCCAGCTGCGACCCATCTCGACGATGTGGGCGGGGATACCGGCTTGCGTGAGGCGGAGCGCGGTGACCGCGCCGCCGTATCCCGCTCCGATGACCAGTGCCGGAACGCGGTCACCATTGTTCAGTGCGCGGCGAGGCGAGGCTGCAGCGCTGACCCACGACGACGAGAGGGCAACGGCACCGGCCGCCAAACCCGTTGTCGCCAGAAACCTCCGACGGTTCAGGCGCGCCGAGGAGAGGGCGCTACTGGGGGATGTCCGGAACTCGCTCAACGGAACCTCTTTCGGTCACACGCGGGATGGTCGGATTGGTTATACCGAACCCGCCGAGACCGATCACCCGAAACTGCCGAGTAATATCGATATTGGGTGAAACCTATAGTGATGATTCGAAAACCACTGCTTCGCAGGCGGGTTCGGATATAGGGTCCTTCTCTCCGACGCGCGGGCCACCGAGGCGCCGCGCGCTCCACCGGCCCGGACGTGCCGGAACGCCACCTGGGTGCGCCACGCACCCACACCACCCGAGAACGGCGTCCAGTTACGAACGCCGCCAACGCGAGCACAGGGAAATCATCGTCCGAGCGCATCGTCCGCTAACCGAACAGCACTGCGCCCGTGAGCCTTTCCGGCCCTCCAGCGGACCGACACGACTCACGGGCGCAATACGCACACTCAGATGCTGATGCGACCCTCTTCGGCAGCGAGGCCGATGTCGGTGCGGAAGTGTCCGCCCGGGAGCTTCACGGCCTCGAGCTTGGCGTACGCGTCGGCGCGGGCACCGGCCAGGTCCGGACCCGTCCCGACGACGCTGAGCACGCGGCCGCCCGCGGACACGACGGCGCCGTCCTCGATCGCGGTACCCGCGTGCAGGACACCGTCAGCGTCGGCGCCGACGATCTTGTCGCCGGTGCGGGGCGTTCCGGGGTAGTTCTCGGCGGCGAGGACGACCGTCACCGCGGCACCGTCGCGCCACTGCAGCGGCGGAAGCGACGCGAGCGTGCCCGTCGCCGTGGCGTTGAGCGCCGCGCCGAGCGGCGACTCGAGCAGCGCCAGCACGGCCTGCGTCTCCGGGTCACCGAATCGGCAGTTGAACTCGACGACGGCGGGGCCGTCCTTCCCCATCGCCAGGCCCGCGTACAGCAGTCCGGAGAAGCCACTGCCCCGCCTGACCATTTCCGCGGCGACGGGCTCCACGACGTCCCGGACGATCGTGGTGACCGCATCGGCGGGCAGCCACGGCAGCGGCGTGTACGCCCCCATGCCGCCGGTGTTCGGACCGGTGTCGCCGTCGCCGACGCGCTTGTGATCCTGCGCGGGCAGCAGCGGCACCACCGTCTCGCCGTCAACGAGGCAGAACAGCGAGACCTCGGGGCCGTCGAGGAAGGACTCGAGGAGCACCGGGTGCCCGTGATCGAGGATCGCGGCGGCGTGGGCGCGGGCCTCGGCCCGGTCCGTCGTGACGACGACACCCTTGCCCGCCGCGAGACCGTCGTCCTTCACGACCCAGTTCGGGCCGAAGCGGTCGATGGCCTCGTCCAGCTTGGCCGGGTTGTCGACGACCTCACTGTGGGCGGTCCGCACACCTGCCGCCGCCATGACGTCCTTCGCGAAGGCCTTGGATCCCTCGATCCGGGCGGCGTCGGCGGACGGGCCGAAGCAGGCGATGCCCGCGGCGCGCAGCGCGTCCGCGACACCCGCGACCAGCGGAACCTCGGGGCCGACGACAACGAGATCGGCCTCGACCTTCGTCGCCAGCGCCACGACGGCGTCGCCCGACGCGGCGTCCACCGGGTGCTGCTCCGCAAGCTTCGCGGTTCCCGCGTTACCGGGTGCCGCGAAGAGCGCGGTCACTCCCGGGTCGCGGGAGAGGGCGAGAAGAAGGGCATGTTCACGGGCTCCGGAGCCGACGACGAGTACGCGCACGGGTCTCAGACTACGTTCCGGCCTGGTCGGTCGGCGCGGTCAGGTCGTAGAGGGTGACCCCGTCGACGGTGATGGGCGTGAAGTTCTCCGTCACCCACTGCGAGATCTCCGACGCGGTTCCACTGCCACCCATGCGGCCGCCCATGCCGCCGCCTGCGATGAAGTAGTGGATCTCGCCGTCCGCGACGTACTGCTGGAACCGGTCGAGGGTCGGCGACGGATCGCTGCCGTTGAACCCGCCGATCGGCATGACCGACCGTTCGGTTGCGAGCTGGTAGCCGGAGGCACTGTTGGACCCGACTGCCGCGGCCACCCACGTGTACCCGTCGGCGTCGTCCGTCAGGAGCGCGGTCAGCTCGGCACTCGGGGTGCTGCCGTTGAGCAGGCCGCCCGCGCCGCCTACCATCCCGCCGTCGGGCATCGCACCGACCTCGGTGCCGCCCGGAAGCATGCCGTTCGGGAGCTGGCCCATGCCGCCCGGCGCCCGACCCGTGGCGCCAGGAGGCTGCATGCCGCCCGGCATCGGGGGCATGCCGTTCCCGGCGGCGCCGTCACGCTGCCCGAAGCCGCGGCCGTCACCGGGTCCGCCGCGAACGCCGAAGCCCATACCGCCTGTATTCGGTCCCGCCGAGACGATGGAGCCGGTGTGCGGGGTCGCGATGGTGTCGATGGCGTAGGCGGTGGGACCGGCCAGTCCCGTGAGCACGGCAGCGATCGCGGTGACCGCGGCGAGCCGTCCCGTCAGCCGGGGCAGCAGCATCGCGACCGCGGCGACCCCGCCGACGACGAGGATCACCCAGCGCAGCCACGGCACGAAGTCGGGGCTCCGGCCGAGCAGTTCCCACGACCACACGGCCGTGCCGAGCATGGTGACGGCGGACGTCGCCCGCACCCACCAGAGGTCGCGGTGGTGCCAGGCGGTGACGGCACCCGCACCGACCAGTGCAGCGATCATCGGAGCGAGGGCGACGGTGTAGTACGAGTGGAAAATGCCCGCCATGAAGCTGAACACCAGCCCGGTGACCAGCAGCCAGGTCCCGAAGAGCACGAAGACGGCGCGCTTGCCATCGGTACGGGCACCCCTGCCGCGCAGCATGATTCCGAGGACGCCGAGAATCAGCGCGGCAGGGATCAGCCAGGCGATCTGCCCGCCCTGCGAGGCGTCGAACATGCGGCCGATGCCGGTCTCGCCCCACATGCCGCCACCGGGCATACCGCCCCCGGGCATACCGCCGCCTGCCATGTCGGCGCCGCCACCACCGGGGGTGACACTTCCGGTCTCGTTGCCGTTGAGGCGACCGAGCCCGTTGTAGCCGAGGGTCAGTTCCAGGATCGAATTGTTCTGCGAGCCACCGATCCACGGCCGCGAGTCCGCGGGCCACAACTCGACCGCGAGCAGCCACCAGCCGGCCGAGACGACCATCGCGCCGAGCGCGGCGAACAACTGTGCGATGCGCTTACCCAGCTTGGGCGGGCCCAACAGCAGGTACGTCAGCGCGAGCGGCGGCACGACGAGCATCACCTGCAACTGCTTGGTAAGGAAGCCGAATCCGACGAACACCCCGGTCAGCACGAGCCAGCGGGTGCGTCCATCCTCGATCGCGCGAAGCAGCGCCCACGCGGCGGCGAGCATCAACAGCACCAGAAGCGCGTCGGGGTTGTTGAACCGGAACATCAGTGCGGCAACGGGAGTCACCGCCAGCACCAGCCCGGCGAGCAAGCCAGCGGACGCGCCGAACCAGCGCCGCACCGTCGCCCACAGCAGGGCGACGGACCCGACACCCATCAGCACCTGCGGCACCAGGATCGCCCAGGAGTTCAGGCCGAACGCCCGCACCGACAGTTCCATCGCCCACAGCGACGCGGGCGGCTTGTCGACGGTGATCGAGTTCGCGGCATCGGAGGAACCGAAGAAGAACGCCTTCCACGACTCCGAACCAGCCTGCACCGCAGCGGAATAGAACGAGTTGGCCCACCCGGATGAGCTGAGGTTCCACAGGTACGCGATCGCCGTCCCGATCAGCAGCGCGGCCAGCGCCCACGGCTCCCACCGGGAATGCTGCCGCGGTTGCGGAGCGTCGGGGACCACGGGGTCATGGTCGAGGACGGGGGTGGTGGTCACTGGTCTGCTCCCTGGGTCTGGATCGTGGACTGGTTCGAGGATTCGATGTGGGGTCGGAACACCCACCGCAGGGCGACGAAACGGCTGACGGTGGCAACGAGATTCGCGACGACGAGGACCGCAAGTTCGACGTGGCGGGACGCGTCGGGCACCCAGCGGTGCAGGACGAACAGCGACCCGCTGGTGAGCAGCAGGCCGAACCCGAACACCGCCAACCCCTGCAGCTGGTGTCGCGCCGCACCGGTGGGTCCGCGTACCCCGAACGTGAAGGCCCGGTTCGCGGTGGTGTTGACGACGGCCGTGATCAGCAGGGCCGTGAAGTTCGCGGTCTGCGCACCGAGCAGCGTATGCAGCAACAGGTACAGCACCATGTACGCGACGGTCGACGCGACGCCGACAACCGCGAACCGCACCAACTGACCGACCATCCCGTGCGGAACACCCTGGACGAGTGGTTCGCGGCCGAGGCTGGTGCGCAACGCGGCGATGGGAAGGCGGCCGGTGGCCAGCGCCCGACCGACCCGCACGACGCCCTTGAGGTCGGCGACCGCGGTGGCGACGATGTCGACGGTGCTGTCGGGGTCGTCGACCCAGTCGACGGGTACCTCGTGAATGCGCAGTCCGACGCGTTCGGCGAGCACCAGCAGTTCGGTGTCGAAGAACCAGCCGGTGTCCTCGACCAGCGGCAGCAGTTCCCGGGCGACGTCGGTGCGCATCGCCTTGAACCCGCACTGGGCGTCGGAGAACCGCGCGCGAAGCGCACCGCGCAGGATCAGGTTGTAACAGCGGGAGATGACCTCCCGTTTGGGTCCGCGGACCACCCGCGAGGACCGCGCGAGTCGCGATCCGATCGCGACGTCGGAGTGCCCGGACACCAGCGGCGCCACCAGCGGCAACAGTGCGCCGAGGTCCGTCGACAGGTCGACGTCCATGTACGCGACGACCTCCGCGTCGGACGCGCTCCACACGGTGCGCAACGCGCGGCCGCGGCCCTTCTCGTCGAGGTGGACGACGCGCACGTCGTCGAACTCGGCGGCGAGCAGGTTCGCGACGGCGAGGGTGCCGTCGGTGCTGGCGTTGTCGGCGACGGTGATGCGACTCGGGTACGGGATGTTGTCGGCGAGGTGTCGGTGCAGTCGTCGCACGCAGCGTTCGAGGTCGCGTTCCTCGTTGTACACGGGGACGACGACGTCGAGGGTCACGGTCCGCAACGGGACGGTGACCACATCGGCATCGTGGCGAGCCAGGGACTTCGTCATGGAAGCGACTGTCGCTGCGGAACCTGGAGCGTCCCTCCGCCCGGACTGCGAGTTTCCTGTGAGCGCTTGACCTTCGACCTTGTCGAGACCGGATCATGAGCGGGTGCCCCCAACAGACGACCTGATGACCATCGGCGTGTTCGCCCGCTCGACCGGCATCACACAGAGCGCGCTGCGCTTCTACGCGGACTCCGGTGTGCTCGTCCCTGCCGACGTCGACGAGGCGACGGGCTACCGGTACTACTCCCCCGCGCAGCTCGACCGGGCGGTGACGATCCGGCGACTCCGCGAGATCGACATGTCGCTCGATCGGGTCGTCGAGGTCCTGGCCGCGGGATCCGATCGGGCGTCCGCGCTGATCGACGAGCACGTGGACGAGCTCGCGACCCGGGTCGGGCAGGCCCGCGCGACCGCCGCCGCCGTCCGCGTCGCGCTCGGCCGGTCGGGCGTGTCGGTCCCGGTCGCGACGGTCCGGGGTCCGGCGTTCGCGGCGGCCGTCGAGCAGGTGCTGGCGGCGACCGCCCACGACTCCGAGCATCCGGTGCTGACCGGCGTCCACGTCGAGTCGTCCGAGGACGGCCTCGTGCTGACGGCGACCGACCGCTATCGGCTCTCGACGCGGACAGTGGCGTTGGACCGGCCCGGTGCCGTGTGGGTGGGAACCGTCGGCGGCGACGATCTGCGTCTGGCGTTGGCCTGGATGCGGCGCAGGCCGGTCGTCGATCTGCGTGCGGACGCGCATTCCCTCGTCGCCGACGGTGGTGAGTCCGGGACGCGCGCCTGCCGACTGTTGCCCGAACCCTTCCCCGACCACCGTGCGGTGTTCGACGCGCTCGCCCCGGTCCGCACGCGCGCCGTCCTGCCACGAAATTTGTTGGTGGAAGCCATGTCCAGGATCGACGGCGACCGCATCGTCCTCGCAGTCTCCGAGGGTGCGCTCACGGTGACCGGACCCGGATCGGACGCGGTCCACCTCTCGGCGTCCGTGCACGGTGACGCCGTCACGCTCGCGTTCGAGGTGACCACCCTGCACCCCGCGATCGCCACCACCGCGGGCCCCGACGTGATGCTCGACATCGCCGCCCCCGACCAGCCCGTCGTCGTCCGGTCCGCCGACGACGGCGACCTGACCACCCTCGCCATGCCCGTCCGACACGAAGGAGAAGACGTATGACCGACACGACGATGGACGCCATCATCGAGGCCGTCACCACGGGACGGCAGGGCGACACCGACGCCGCCCGGACTCGGCTGCTCGCACTCTGGGACGAGATCACCCCGACCGGCGACGCGCTGCACCGCTGCACCTTGGCGCACTACCTGGCCGACCTGTATTCCGACGCCGCGGAGGCGCTGATCTGGGATGTCCGTGCCCTCGATGCGGCGTCCGCGCTCACCGACGCCCGCGCCCAGGACCACCACGCCTCCCTGCAGGTCGCCGGCTTCTACCCGTCCCTGCACCTCAACATCGCCGACAACCTGCGCCGTCTCGGATCGTTCGATGCGGCCCGCGAGCACGTCGAGGCCGGGCGCGCCCGGGCGGACGCCCTGCCCGACGACGACTACGGAGCGATGCTGCGCCGCGCGCTGGTGGAGGTGGGGGACGCGGTGGAGCAGAGGTCCACCGCGGTCCGCCCGACGGCGCCGAGCTCGGCGGGCTGAGCAGCCGGAACGGCGACTTCGCCGCGCCCTATGCTGTGGGCATGGATTCGCCCGCCAGCGCCCCGCGACTTTCGGACCGACCTGGCTACCAGTTGGTCAAGGCGGCCATGAAGGTGCGGCAGCAGTACGCGGAAACCCTTGCGGGACTGGGATTGCTGCCGAACCACCACGCAATCTTGAGCATCCTCAACGAACTGGGGCCGTGCCATCAGAAGGAATTGGCGCTCCGGGTCGTCGTCGACCCCGGCGACATCGTCGCGTACCTCGACGGCCTCCAGAAGCCGGGGCTCGTTGTTCGCGAGCGGGACCCCGAGGACCGTCGGCGGCAGATCGTGACCATCACCCCGGCAGGCCTCGGGAGGCTCCGTGACGCGGACGCAGCCCTGGACGAGCTCGAGCAATCGGTGTTCGGTGTGCTCGCTGCACGCGACCGCGTCACATTGGCGAAGCTGTCGAGTCGCCTCGCGGAATCCCTCTAGACCGGTCGGACGATGCCCGGTCGGCGCGACCGCGCGGCCGCCGACAATCTGTGGCCCCACGAACTGGGATTCTCGTAGGTCCGCGCGATCCAGCTCAGGTCGTCCACGGTGAGTCCGCCGTGGCCGTACTCGATCTGCAGCCCCGACGGGCTTCCGATGTACACCGAGGTCATCAGGTCGTTGGTGTGCCGTCCGAGCGACTGCATGATCTCGACGTCGTGAACGTCGAGCAGGTCGATGAGCCGTCCGAGGTCGTCCATGTACTCGACCTCGAGCATCAGGTGATTGAAGCCGGTGTGCCCCGGCAGTTCCGACAGCGCGAGGGAGTGGTGCCTCCCGTTCACGTGATAGAAGCGAACTCCGAAGTGCTTGTTGGTGATGCGATCCGACAGCCGAAAGCCGAGTAGGTCCACGTAGAACTCGTTGGCGGCGTCGATGTCCGGAACCTGCAGGACGATGTGTCCGAGCCCCTGATCGCCGGTGACGAACCCGCCCTTCATCGGCCGACCGGGCGTGAAGGACATCGGGTCGGCGCTCTTCCCCCAGGCCAGTTCGTGACGGATTCCCCACGGGTCCTCGAACCACACCAGATCGGCCACCTCCCGTTCCTCCCGCAGATCCGCGTCACCCTGACGGATCTCGACACCGCGCGAGCCGAGCCGGTCGGCGAACCGTCCGAGGTCGGTCTCGTTGGCCATCCCCCACCCCACGTAGCGCAATTCGTCCTGATCCGACGGATGGATCGAGATGCGGTGCCGGATGTCGTCGACGGCGAGGCGGATCGCGCCGTCCGGCCCGTCCGGTGCGGCCATGCAGCCAAGCAGCGACGTCCCGTATGTACGCCAGTCCTCGGCTCGCGGCGACCCGATTCCGACGTACGACAGTTCTTGAATCATGGTGTGACCCCTTCGATCAGAGACGAGTTCGGATGCCCCCACCACTAATACTGGATCAACCAATCATTGGCAACACCAATGATTTGATCGGTCTCCGCCGCGCCCGTGTCGCACTCGTCGGCGCATAATCGCAGCCATGGCATCCGTGTTCAGCATGATCATCGCCGGCGACCTGCCGGGCCGCTTCGTCTGGGAGGACGACGACGTCGTCGCCTTCCTGACCATCAACCCGATCACCAAGGGGCACACCCTGGTGGTCCCGCGCGCCGAGATCGACCAGTGGCAGGACCTCGACGGCGAGGTGTTCGCGAAGGTCTCGAAGGTCGCGCAGATCGTCGGTCAGGCCGTCCGGAGGGGCTTCGACGCGCCCCGCGCCGGTCTGCTGATCGCCGGCCTCGAGGTCCCGCACCTGCACCTGCACGTGTTCCCCGCGTACAGCCTCGGCGACTTCAACATCTCCGGTGCCGACCCCAGCCCGTCGCCGGAATCCCTCGACGAGGCGCAGGCCACCATCAAGGCTGCGCTCCGCGACCTCGGCCACGGCGCCAACGTCCCCGACTGATTTCACGGTCCCGGCGAGCGGGATCGGGCGGGCGGGCGGGCGGGGTTCCCGGTTGATTGGGTACCCCGCCCGTCCCCTTCAGGAGTTGTGACCGCCACCGTGACCGCCACCGATTCCCCGCTCCACCGTCCCCTGCGTGTTCGCGGGCTCGACCTGCCCAACCGGATCGTCATGACCCCGATGACCCGGACTGCGTCACCGGGCGGCGTCCCGACGGACGCGGTCGCGCAGTACTACCGCCGACGCGCTGCGGGCGGCACGGGGTTGATCGTCACCGAGGGCGTCGGCATCGATCTGCCGAGCGCGATGGACCACCCGGACGTGCCGAACCTGCACGATCCGGCAGCGCGCGACGGCTGGCGGCGCGTGGTCGACGCCGTGCACGAGGCGGGTGGACGCATCGCGCCGCAGCTGTGGCACGTCGGTCCACTGTTCGGCGCGATGCGCCACGTCGACGACGTCGCGCCGATGCGGCCGTCGGGTCTGTGGGGCGAGCCGGGTGTGACCTCGTATCCGCAGGAGTACGTCGAACGCTCCGCCGCGCCGACGGCGGCGATGACCGAATCCGACATCGACTGCGTCATCGAGTCGTTCGCCGACGCCGCCCGCACCGCAGTCGACCTCGGGTTCGACGCGGTCGCGATCCACGGCGGCCACGGCTACCTGCTCGATGCGTTCCTGTGGTCGTCGACCAACCGTCGTGACGACGCGTGGGGTGGAGACCTGCTGCGCCGCACCGCGTTCCCTGCGGCCGTGGTCCGCGCCATCCGCGAGGTGATCGGCGACGACATGCCGATCCTGTACCGCTTCTCGCAGCACAAGCAACAGAACTACACCGGCCGCATCGCGGACACCCCGGAGGAGCTGGGCGTGATCCTGAACGCGCTGGTCGACGCGGGTGTCGACGTACTCGACGCGAGCTCACGCCGTTTCGACGCTCCGGCGTTCGAGGGCAGCGACCTGTCGCTGGCCGGCTGGGCGAAGCGCACCACCGGAGCGATCGCGATGGCGGTCGGCAGCGTCGGTCTCGGTGCATCCCTGCGGGACGGCAGGCTGGCAGGCCCGACGGTGGAGTCCGTGGACAACGTCGCCGAGCTCGAACGGCGGATGGCCGCAGAAGAATTCGACCTCGCAGGAATCGGCCGCCTGCACCTGGCCGATCCCCGGATCGCCGAGACGCTGCGGGAGCGTCGCCCCCTACCCGAGTTCGACCGTCGCAGGCACGAGGCCGTCCTCACCTAGAACAACCCGATCAAACCGCGCCAGGCGATCACCAACCCTTAACCGCGGTCCCGTCGAACAGCGGATCGGCCAGCAGTTCCGGTGCCGGACCGACGAAGGCGCGTGCGGCGTCGGCGTCGCCGGTGAGGGTGAAACGCAGCCACGCGGTCAGGTACCCGCGGAACCCACCCCCGTCGGCCGGCCAGTTGTGGCCGACACCCAGCAGGCGGCCGCGGGCCGCCGGAACGGGGCTCACGGCGTGATAGGCGGCCTGCGGGATCGCCGTCGACACCGGGTCGTCGGACCCGGTCAGATAGAACACGGGACCCGTCAGCCGAGCCACGTCGATCGCGTCGACGGGTCGAGTCGCCCACCAGGGGTCCGGGAGGTCGAGCACGGCGGTGGAGGTGATGAGTCCGTCGGAGTTGGTGCTGGCGTTGATCGAGCCCCCGGCCCCCTGCGAATGCCCGACTGCGGCGACGCGCGCGACGTCGATGCGGTCGTGAAAGACGCTCTCCGGATTGTCGTTCTCTGCCAGGACGTAGCGCGCTGCCGCCAGGATCTCCGTCCCGTCACCGGTGACGCTGCTGTCGGCGACCACGACGACGAAGCCCCATGAGGCAAGGTGCCGCAGCAACTCCTCGTACTGCTTGTACGTCGCGTAGCTTCCGTTGCCGAAGGTGACCACCGGATGGCGGTCGAGGCTGGTGGCAATGTCTGCGGGGTGGAACAACTGGTATCCGGGTACCGCAACGGATGTGACCGCATGGGGGCCGGTCGCGGCATAGCGCTCGCTGACCGGTTGCCGGTCCGGAGCAGCGGGAGCCACCGGACCAGCCGCGGGAACGGAGGCGAGGGCCGGCGCCGGGAATGCGGATGCCATCGGACCAGCCGCGGGAACGGAGGCGAGGGCCGGCGCCGGGAATGCGGATGCCATCGGCATCACGATCATCGCGGCGAGGATCAGGGTCCGGGTGTGCCGGCCGACGGGTAACAGTGGTTGTCTCGATGTCACCGGCCCACCCTACCGAGCGTCAGCTGTTGCACCCGGCGAACCGAAACACGCACTGCTACTGGCGCGGAAGCAGGACCCGGAACACCGCTCCCCCGCCTTCGGGCGAGTCCACGGTGACGGTGCCGCCGTGCGCGGCGACGAGTGCCGCGACGATCGACAAGCCGAGACCACTGCCGCCGGACTGACGCGTCCGGGACGAGTCGGCGCGATAGAAGCGCTCGAAGACCCGCTCGCGCGCCTCCTCGTCGAGCCCGGGCCCTGTGTCTGCGACTTCGAGCAGCGCGTCGTCGCCGACCGTGCCGACCCGCACGGTCACGGTGGCGTCGTCCGGGGTGTGGACGAGAGCGTTCGTGACCAGATTGGTCAGCACCTGGCGCAGCCGGGCGTCGTCGCCGAGCACCTCCGGGCGGCCCGGGCCGCCCACGACCTCCAACGAGATCGCACGATCGGGCGCGATCGCCCGCGCGTTGTGCACGACGTCCGCCGACACGGTCAGCAGGTCGACCGGCGCCTTCTCCAGCGGGCGCTGCGCGTCCAGCCGCGCCAGCATCAGCAGATCCTCGACGAGCAAGCCCATGCGGGAGGCCTCGGACTCGATCCGCGACATCGCCTGACCCGCGTCGGTGACGGCTCCCTGCCGGTACAACTCGGCGAAACCGCGGATCGTGGTCAGGGGCGTGCGCAGTTCGTGGCTCGCGTCGGCGACGAATCGCCGCATTTTCTCCTCGGACCGGCGCGCCGACTCCTCGGACGCCTCGGTCGCCGCGAACGCGGTCTGGATCTGTTCGAGCATGCCGTTGAGCGCGACCGTCAGTCGCCCGACCTCGGTCCGATCCTCGCGGACCGGAATGCGTTGATGCAGGCGGCCTTCCGCGATCGCTGCGGCAGTCTCCTCGACTTCCACCAGCGGTTTCAGACTGCGCCGAACGACGAAGTAGCCGATGACACCGAGTGCGAGCAGCACCACGACCCCGATACCGATCTGCAGCCCGATGAGCCGCTCGACGGTGGCGTCGACGTCGCCGAGCCGCACGGCGACGGTGACGGTGCCGTCCGACGTCGTGGAGGTCAATGCGCGCCAGTGCTTGTCGGGGTCACCGACGGACCCGACCGTCACCGGCGTCCCGACCGGCACCTCCGACAGATCCGGCGCGACAGCCTGGTCGTTTATGACACGCGGCACTTCGCCCGGGGTTTCGCTGCGGACGTAGAACTGACTCGGCGGACGCGACGGCCCCAGCTCCGACGTCGGCGGCGGAGGCAGGGGATGCATGCGGGGCTTCGCCCACGTGTGCGACGCGTCCTCGAGCGAGCTGTCGATCCGCGAGATCAGCGAGTTCGTCATCGCCGACGTCACCGCGATCCCGGACGCGAGCAGACCGAGCGCCGTCAGGACCAGGAGCGTCGCGACCAGGGTGACGCGCAGCGGAGCCGGGTGCAGTCGCAGCACCCCGCTACCTCGGCTCGCGCATGACGTAGCCGACGCCGCGCAGGGTGTGGATCAACCGCGGTTCGGTGGTGTCGACCTTGCGTCGCAGGTACGACACGTAGGACTCGACGACGCCGACCTCGCCGCCGAAGTCGTAGTGCCAGACGTGGTCGAGGATGCGCGGTTTGCTCAGCACCACACCGGCATTGACCATGAAGTAGCGCAGCAGGGTGAACTCGGTCGGCGACAGGGACACCTGCTCCCCTGCCTTCCAGACCTCGTGGGTGTCGTCGTCGAGTTCGATGTCGGCGAAGGTGATCCGGGACGGCTCGATCTCGTTGCCGGACTTGGAGACTCGACGCAGGATGACCCGCAGTCGCGCGACCACCTCCTCGAGGCTGAACGGCTTGGTCACGTAGTCGTCGGCTCCGAGCGTCAGCCCCGACACCTTGTCCTCGACGGAGTCCTTGGCGGTGAGGAACAGGACGGGCGCGTCTATTCCGTCGGCGCGCAGTCGACGCAGCAGGCCGAAGCCGTCCATGCCGGGCATCATCACGTCGAGGATCAGCGCGTCCGGGCGGAACACCTTCGCCTTGTCCAGACCCTCGGCGCCGGTGGAGGCGGTGTCGACGTCGAATCCCTGGAACCGCAGGCTCACCGAGAGCAGTTCCACGATGTTCGGTTCGTCGTCGACGATCAGGATCTTGGCGTCGGTCTTCGTCCCAGTCACCTCGCCATCATCACCCCGTTCGCTGGCGGGACGCTGACCGAAGACTGCGAGTTTCCTGTGAACGACCGGTCAGATCGCTCACACCCGAGCCCTAAGCACCGTGAGCCGTTGCTACGGTGGAGGCGTCAACGACGACATCCGGACGAGCGCACCGTACCCGGCCAGCGACAAGACGGTGCCTAGGAGAGTCTCGTCATGGCATGGATCGTTCTCGTCATCTCCGGCGTCCTCGAAGCCGTCTGGGCCACCGCCCTCGGCAAGTCCGACGGATTCAGCCGCCTCGCCCCCACCGTGGTCTTCGGCATCACGATCGTCGCGAGCATGGCAGGCCTCGCCTATGCGATGCGCACCCTTCCCGTCGGCACCGCCTATGCGGTCTGGGTGGGTATCGGCGCCTCGCTGACCGTCGGCTACGCGATGGTGACCGGCAGCGAGTCCGCCTCGATCGTCAAGATCCTGCTGATCCTGGGGATCGTCGGATGCGTGATCGGACTCAAGGCACTGCACTGACGCCGAACACCAAGGTGTCCGTCCGCGCCGGGTTACAGTAAATCCATGAACCTGGTGGCGATGGTCACACTGCCGGCACGGCTCGGGCTGGCGATAACCGACTCCGCGCTCGGCGTGGTCGAGTCGGCACTCGGCGCGACCCGGGTCGTCATCACCGCGTCGACCACCGCCGGCCCGGGCGGACTCGGCGGCATCGGCTCCGCGAACACGTCCGGACCGCTCAAGCTGCTCCAGCAGGTCGCCGAACTGGCATCCGACCAGCGTCCACTGGGACAGGCGATGCGGCCAGGCGGTCCCGTCGACCGTCTCCTCGAACCCGGTGGCGTCGTCGACCGCCTCACCGCACCCGGCGGCACGCTGGAACGACTCATCGAGCCCGGCGGACCACTCGAACGCGTCCTCGCGCCCGGCGGACCCGTCGAACGCCTCCTCGACGAGGACGGGCCCGTCGAGCGACTGCTCGCCCCGGGCGGGCTGCTCGACCGGCTCACCGCCGAGGACGGGCCGCTCGAACGCCTCACCGCGACCGCCGGACCGCTCGAAACCCTCACCAAGGAGGGCGGGATCATCGACCGCGCCCTGGAGGAGGGCGGCGTCCTCGAGACGCTTCTCGCCAAGGACGGACCGCTCGAACGAATCATCGCGGAGAACGGTCCCCTCGACCAGATCGTGTCGCTGTCGGAGACGCTCACCTCGCTCGCACCGAACCTGGAGCAGCTCGGCGACAGCGTCGAACTGCTCCGCGAGACCGTCGGCGTCCTCAGCGCCGCCGTCGGCCCCCTCGGCGAACTCGCGGGCAGGCTGCCCGGCCGGTGGCTCAAGGGCGGCAAGCCCAACGGCACCGAACTGCACTGAACCGCACCACGCTGGACCGGACCGCGCTAGGCGGACGGCGGCAGGTCCTGCAGGTGCTCGTTGAAGAACGCGTACACCCTTCGCCACGCATCACGGGCCTGCTCTTCCCCGTAGTGGAAGCCGACGACCCGCAGTAGCGGTGCCGCAGGACCGGCGGGCAGGTGGTTGACGAAGCTGTGCCCGACACCGGAGTACGTCTCGACGTCGTGCGCGACGCCCTGCCGCTCCAGCGCAGCGGTCAGCTTCCTGCCCGCACCGGGCAGGATCGGGTCGCGGGCACCGAAACTGGCGACGATCGGGCAGGCACCGGACAGCGCCTCGTCCAGATGCCTCGGCAATACCCCGTAGAACGGGGCGGACGCGTCGAAACCCATGGGCGACAAAGCCAATGCGAAACCGCCGCCCATGCAGAAACCGACCACCGCCACCGCGCCGGAGCATTCGGGGAGCGCTTGGAGGTGGTCACGCGCCGCGAGCAGATCCGACACCGCGCGCCCACGACGCGCGAACAGGTCCCGGAAGACGCCGGTCAGGCAGCGAGCCGTGCCGCCGCGTGAATACAGGTCCGGCGCCAACGCCAGATAGCCGTGGTCCGCGATGTCCCGGGTGATCCCCCGAATGTCGGCGCTGAGGCCGAGGGCGTCGTGCACGACGACCACACCGGGATGCGGGCCGTCACCGTCCGGGCGTTCGAGCACCCCGTCGATGGGTCCGTCCGGGGTGTCCACGGTGAGTTCGGGCATACGCTGGCCTCCCACATGCGCTGATGTGGCGCCAGAATAGACCGCTCACTCCGAGTCGGCCGGGTGTGACTCGTCCGCAGGGTCCGCCCGCTCACGCAACCGGTCGAGCTCGTCCTCGACCTCGACGAGCCGGCGATACAAGGCCTGCACGCTCGCCATGCACACGCCGTTCGCGTCGACCTGCGCGATGCTGCGGTTCGACGACCCCAACCCGAACGTCGCAGCGAAGTCCTGCGCCATCGGCCCGAGGTGCCGGACCGATTCGTGGTCGAACCGGTAGGTCCACACGCTCAGCGGCAACGCGGCGAGGCGTTCGAGCACATCGTTCGCACTGTCGGGGACAACAGCGGAGGTGCCGACACCGCGGCGACGGGTCACATGGGACCGGACCCATTCGATCGGGTGGTGGCGTGACAGTTCCCGGCCGTCCTCTCGACCGGGAACGGTGGACGATTCTGTCATGTGCAGTCAGGGCCGCAGGGGCCGAACGTGATGCTTCGATCCGGCATCACTGATCAGAATGCCTACGCCCGCACCGAGCAGTCCGATTCCGACGCCAACCGCGGCGCCGGCGAGACCGATCACGAGTCCGAGCATGATTCCTCCAAGGCTCTCGTCGAGTCGATTGTCGGGGCACCCTGTCTCGTGGGGCCGCCCCCACGTGTGAACACTTCCACGCTCGTCCTCCCCGGCGGCGAATGCAACAGCGGATTGAGAGAAGGATGTCCGGTTTCCCCGGACGGTCTGATACAGATACCGATCATGAAGCGCATCATGTTCGCCGCACTCGCGGCCGCGTCCGTGTCCCTGCTCGCCGGCTGCGGATCCGACTCCGGCTCGACCGACTCCGCACCCGAGACCACAGCGGCAACGCAGTCCGACGCCGACGCCCTGGCCGCCCCCGCCACGACCGGCGACATCTACACCGACACCTGCAACAGCGTCACGGCCTACCTGAAGACCCTCGAGGAATCGGGCCTGAGCGAGGGCGACCGCGCGCCGCAGGCCGTGGTGGACGAATTCCTCGCCGTCGCGGAAGCCGAGCCGGACTGGGCCAACCAGTCCGACCAGGACAAGGCCGACTTCGAGCGCGGCCTCAAGGCCGCCGTCGCCGGCAGCTGCTGAGCACCACCCTTCGACACGAAAACGGCCCTGAACTGCTGATGAGCAGTTCAGGGCCGGACGGAGCCCCCTGTCGGGATTGAACCGACGACCTTTCGCTTACAAGGCGAGTGCTCTACCACTGAGCTAAGGAGGCGCGTGAAGCGCGCCCATCATATCCGGGTGCCCGTACGCGTTCGCACACCGGCGCCCGGGTGGTTTGCCCGGACGCCGACCGCCGCGAGTTCCACAGTCCGCGCGACGCGGCGTTGCCGTGTCTCCGGCTTCTTCGCCGTGACGATCCATTCGAGGATCAACCGCCTCGACGACGGCGGAAATGCCTCGAAGTGCGCGCGGGCAGTGTCGTTGCACCGCAATGCATCCCACAGGTCATCCGGTAGCGCAGACGCATCGCCGGGTACGGCCTGCCAGGTGCCCGCGGCCTTGGCCGCGTCGATCAGCGCCTGGCCGGTCGCGGTCATCTGCCCCTGCGCGATCATGCGCTGCGCCCGCTCGCGGTTCACCTCACTCCACGAACTCCGCGGGCGACGCGGCGTGAAGCGGAGCCGCGAACTGTGGTCGGTGTGCTTACGGTGCAGCCCGTCGATCCAGCCGAAGCACAGAGCCTGTTCGATTGCCTCGTGGTAGCGCGGACTCGGTGCGGCGCTGTCCTTGTGTTCGATGACGAGCCAGATCTCACTCTCGGACTGCCCGTACCGGGTCAGCCAGTCGCGCCATTGCGCCACGTCCACCGGCGCGAAGGTGGTCTCGACCGCATGCATCTCACGCCTCCCCGAGTACGTCGAGGTAGTGCTGGTTGTGCATGACCCCGAGGATGTTGCCGAACGGGTCGACGACGGATGCGGTGACGAATCCCGGTCCGCGTTCGAGGGGCTTGTCGTGAACCGTCGCACCGAGGGCGAGCAGTCGCTCGAAGGCGGCATCGATGTCGTCGACGTGCCAGTACGTGACCTGACCTGCGGGCTGCTCGGTGCGGGAGTGCGGCGCGAACCGGGCGTCGACGATGCCGAGTTCGTGTTGGAAGTCGCCGATGCGGAACTCGACGTACGCGGTGCGCCCGTCGACCTCGCGAGCGAAGTAGGCAGGGATGCCGAGCACCTCGGTGTACCAGTCGCGGGCGGCCGCGACGTCGTCGGCGTAGAAGCTGACGGTGGTGAGTCCTCGCAACATCGGTGGTTCCTTTCCTCGTTGGCCAACCTGTCGAGATTCATCCTCGGCGTCAAAGTGCTCACCAATTGAGCACTTTTTCTGGGAACCTCGAATCATGCGCGCAGACCGCCTCGTCGCCACCCTCCTGCTGATGCAGTCGCGTGGTCGCGTCACCGCCGCCGAGGTCGCCGTCGAGCTCGAGGTGTCCTTGGCCACCGCCCGTCGCGACCTCGAAGCACTGTCCGCGGCAGGGATCCCCGTTTACCCGCAGTCCGGCCGCGGCGGCGGGTGGTCCCTGGTCGGCGGGGCCCGCACCGACCTGTCCGGCCTGTCGGCCGCCGAGGCCCAGGCTCTGTTCCTGCTCGTCGGACCGGCCGCAGCGGTCTCCCCGGAGGCCAAGTCCGCACTGCGCAAGCTGGTCCGGGCGCTGCCGAAGACGTTCCGCGCCGACGCCGAGGCGGCCGCGGACGCCGTGATGATCGACCCGACTCGGTGGGGCGAACGCGAACGTCACCGACCGGACGTGGTCGCCCTGCTGCAGTCCGCGGTGGTCCGCAGACGACAGGTCCGGCTGGTGTACGTGGGCGGCAAGCACGAGCGCAGCGAACGCCTCGTCGCACCCTGGGGTCTCGTGGACAAGGACGACACCTGGTACCTGATCGCCGGAACCGACCGTGGCAGAAGAACTTTCCGCGTGGACCGGATCGTCGAGGCCGAGGCCACCGACGATCCCGCCGACCGCCCCGACGACTTCGAACTCGCCGCAGCCTGGGACGACGTGGTCGGGTCGATGGAAGAACGCCGGTCGACCACGTGGGCGACCGTGTTGATCGAGACCCGCTTCTTACCGATCCTGCGCGACCACTTCGGCAGGCACTGCCACGACGACGGCGCATCGGACGACGGCCGCACCCGGGTCCGCCTCGCCGCGCCGACCCCACTCGACATCGCGCGCAACCTCGCAGGCTGGGGCGCGCAGGTCGAGGTGCTCCACCCGGAGTCGGTGCGAGAAGAGTTGGCGCGCATCGGCACCGAACTCGCCGATCGCTACACCTGACCCGACCCGACCCCGTGTCGGCCGGGAGACCGCGCGCCCCGGCCGCCCGGAAACGATAGCGTGGCAACCATGAGCACATCCGAGATCGCCACGGTCCTCGCGTGGCACGACGCGTTGAACTCCTCCGACCTCGACACCCTGCTCGCGCTGTCCAGCGACGACATCGAAGTCGCCGATCCGGACGGAGCCGGGCAGGGGATCAACGCCCTGCGCGAGTGGGCATCGACCGCGGGGCTCACGCTCGTCCCCGGCCGCATGTTCGTGCACGAGGGCGTCGTGGTCGTCGAGGAGCAGCGGACGGTCGCGGTCCGGCCCGACGAGTCCACCACGACCGCAGCGGCGTTCCGTGTGGTGCACGACCGGGTGACGTCGGTGTTCCTCCACAAGGATCTCGCGTCGGCGTTCGACGCGACCGACCTGACGGAAGAAGACGCGGTGTCCTGATGGCCTGGTGGCAATCGGCCGTCACCACTCTGGGAAAGCTTGTCGGCGAACGCGCGGTCGTCGACGAGCCGGTCGCCGCGCCCACCCCGCTCCAACCGATCGACCTCACCGAGGACGCCCGGGTCGCCCAGGTGCTCGACCTCGCGGTGCGTTCCGGCGAGGTTCTGCTCGCGGCGGGAACGTCCGCGGTGGACACCGCCGCACAGGTCCAGTTCGTCGCCGCCACCTACGGACTGGCCCGCTGCGACGTCGACGTCACGTACAACTCGATCCGCGTCAGCGCCTACCGCGGACCGACGATGCCGCCCGCGACGAGCATGCGGATCGTCCACTACCGATCACTCGACTTCACCCGCCTCGCCGCCGTCGACAAGCTGACCCGGCAACTGCGCACCGAGGCGATCGACCCGGTGATCGCGCTTGCCGAGATCAGTGCCATCACGCACTCTCCGCACCCGTACAACCGCTGGGTCGCCACCATCGCCTGGTCCGGGATGGCCGCGTCCGTCGCCGTCCTACTCGGCGGCGGCGTCCTCGTCGCGCTCGTCAGCCTGCTGACCACGGCGGTCATCTACCTGGTGAACCTGACCCTCAACCGGTTCGGTCTCCCCTACTTCTTCCAGCAGGTCGTCGGCGGCTTCATCGCAGCCACCCCGGCGGGGATCCTGTACGCGCTGCGGGAGCCGCTGGCCCTCGACGTGAAACCGTCACTGGTCATTGCCGCGGGGTTGACGGTGCTGCTGTCCGGGCTCGCGCTGGTCGGTTCCGTCCAGGACGCGATCACCGGTGCCCCGGTGACGGGTGTGGCCCGGTTTTTCGAGGTCCTCATGCTCACCGGCGGCATGATCGCCGGCGTCGCGCTGTCCCTGCGCATCGCCGCGGCGTTGGGGACACCGCTTCCGCTCACCGTGCCGAGCCAGTTCTCGACGAGCCTGACGGAACTCCCGGTGCAGGTCGTGGCGGGCGCGGCCACAGCGCTGTTCTTCGCGCTCGCCTGTTACGCCGAGCGGCGCGCCGTCGTGGTCGCCGCACTCAGCGGTGCCGCGGGCATCCTCGTGCTCAACCTCGGTCTCGCCATGTCCATCGGGCCGGTGGTCGGTACCGCGATCGCCGCGACCGTGGTCGGTTTCGTCGGCGGCCTGCTGGCCCGCCGTGCCCTGACCCCGCCGTTGGTGATCGCGGTGTCAGGGATTACACCCCTGCTGCCCGGCCTGTCGCTGTACCGCGGGCTGTACGCACTGCTCAACGACGAGCTGCTGCTCGGTATCAGCGGCATGATGTCGGCGTTCGGCATCGGCGTCGCGCTCGCCGCGGGAGTGACACTCGGTGAATGGGGAGCGCGG
Source organism: Rhodococcus sp. RD6.2 (assembly GCF_001040705.1). Classification (GTDB taxonomy): domain Bacteria; phylum Actinomycetota; class Actinomycetes; order Mycobacteriales; family Mycobacteriaceae; genus Rhodococcus_G. Next base: position 145,406 of record NZ_CVQP01000009.1, on the reverse strand, counting down.
ACGGTGCGACGCCCCCGGATGCTGCGCAAAACAGAAGCGCTCCGGTACCCGTTCCTGCAACGAATGCAGAACGGGCCCGGAGCGCGCAATCTGTGGTTCCGGCGGTAACGCGGCGGGTGGGCCGCTTCGCCGAAAGGCTAACTAGCCGTTACCGGCAGCCTTGTCCTTCTCCATGGCCTCGCGGAGGCTCTTCGGCCGCATGTCGGTCCAGTTCTTCTCCACGTACTCGACGCATGCCTGCCGGCTTTCCTCGCCGAACACGACACGCCAGCCCTGTGGGACCTCCGAGAACGTGGGCCAGAGCGAGTGCTGGTCCTCGTCGTTGACGAGCACATAGAAGCGACCGTCTTCGTCGTCAAAGGGATTCGTGCTCATTTGGCCTCGCTTGTCGCAAACTCGTTCGAAGTGCTGTCCACCACTGTGGAGGCCTCGACCCTACCAAGATCGAGACGTGCTGATCGATTTACCACGAGGGAATTCAGAATCTCTCCCGCACGCACCGCGACATTAGACAACAGCGACGCGGTCAGCCCGTGCGTTTTCTCGGTTCCGCCCTGGAGATAGATGCCGGCGCGCACGTCGTCCGGCGTCTGGAGGCGATAGTCGCGGGCCACTTCGGTGACCTGATCGCCCGTCGGCGCGAGGTCGCCGAGCAGCTCGCTCAGCGGCGCAGGCGAGAAGCCGGTGGCGAGCACCAACGCATCGCAGACGAGAGTGTCGGTGAGACCGTCCAGGTTGCTGCGGACGGAGACCTCGATGCCGTCCTCGCCCTCCTGAGCGGAGACGATTTCCGACGCGCGGTGCATGAAGAGCCGCCGCTTGCCACGCACGAGCTCCTGGTACTCCGTCGTGTACAGCTCGTTGATCAGATCGATGTCGACGACGGAGTAGTTCGTGCCCTTGTGAACCGCCAGCAACCGCTCCCGCTCCTGAGGGCAGGCGGCATGGAACTCGTCGACCGTGGACGGGTCGAAGATCCTGTTGGCGTACGGGCTGTCGTCGGCCGGGCTGTATCCGTATCGGGTGAAGACGCTGTGCACCTCGGCGTCCGGGTAGTGCCGGTGCAGGTACTGCACGACCTCGGCCGCGCTCTGACCCGCGCCGAGCACCGCGAAGCGCTGGTGCCGAATCTCCGGCAGCTTCTCGATGTGGAACAGGAACTGGTGGTTGTGGAAGCAGCGGGCCGACGGCGCAGCCCAGTCCGGGCGCCGCTCACGCAGACCCGCCCCGACCGCGACGTTGCGCGCCCGCAGGGTCTCCCCGTTCGCGGTCGTGATCGCGAACTCGTCGACGGTTCCCTCGTCGGTCCGCAGCCCGGCGACGTCGGTCACCGCCGCGCCGAACCGGACGTCGGCGTCGACGCGCCCGGCCGCCCACTGCAGGTAGTCGTTGAACTCGTGCCTGCTCGGATAGAACGTCTGGTGGTTGACGAAGTCGACGAGCCTGCCCTTCGCGTGGAGGTACGCGAAGAAGCTGTACGTGCTGGTCGGATTCCGGAAGGTCACCAGGTCCTTCGGGAACGCGATCTGCATGGTCGCACCGTCGAGAAGCATGCCGGGATGCCAGACGAAGTGGTCCTGCCGTTCGAGGAAGACGGCGCGCACGCTGTCCTCGGGGGCGCAGGTGGCGTTGTGTTCCTCGATCGCGATGGCGAGCGCCAGATTCGACGGACCGAAACCGATCCCGACGATGTCGAGCACGTCGGAGGCATCCGACGCTCGAACAACGTCACCTCGGTCGCGTGGGGTCGAGTCCATGGCAGTCGTCCATCCTCGCCGTGCTGCGCGGCGGTCCGAGTTTCCGCAGCCCACAATCGAGCCGGGCCGATTAATAGCGCAGCCTACCCTAAGGAACGACGACTTCCGCGACCCCGGTCGTCAGCCCTTGAGGAAGTCGAGGACGACCGAGTTCACCGCCTCCGGGCGCTCGAGGTAGCCGTAGTGCCCGCAGTCCGCCAGCTCGACGTACTGAGCACCCGGAATCGCCTTCGCGACCTCGGCAGCGAGATGCGGCGGAACGAGGCGGTCGTCGGCGAAACCGATCGCCAGGCAGGGCACCGTCATCTTCGCGTACGCAGGCAGCCGGTCTCCGAAGTCGTCGAGGTTCTGCTGCGCACGGACTCCCGGCGAGGTCTCACCCTTGGAGAACGCGAAGATGTCGAGCCAGTCCTGGGCGGCCATCGGATCGACAAGCGACGCGGGCGACAGGTTGAGCACCGCAGTGATCGCCGCGCGGTACGAGGTGGGCAGCGTGACACCCTGCCGGTCGAGTTCGCGCTCACCCTCGGACAGGAACTTCTGCAACGTGTCCCGACGACCGTGGGACGCGAGGAACACCGCCTTGCGCACCAGTTCCGGCCGGGTGAGCGCGAGTTCCTGGGCGACGCGCGCACCGAGTGACGTACCGACGACGTGGGCGGGCCCCCCGAGGTGCTCGATCAGCGCCGCCGTGTCGGCGACCATGTCCTCGACGGTGAATCCGCCTGCGCACTCGTCCGTCGGGGCGATGCCGCGATTGTCGAAGGTGCACACCCGGTAGCCGGCTGCAACGAGCGCCGGAACCTGATGCAGGTCCCACACACGCCCGGGACTGCCTGTGCCCATGATCAGCACTACGAGGTCACCTGAGCCCTTGACCTGGTAATTCAGCTGAATCCCATTGATCGTGGCGAGCGGCATGTACGGACCTTTCCTGCGGGGATGACGACCCAGCCACGCTACCCTGCCCGCCGGACACGCCACCGCGAGACAGCGACGCGCAGCCGAGTACCCCGGTTCGGGCCTCGCAGAGCCCCGAACGCTTGTAGCCTCGCCCCCGACCTCCCCCGGCGCACGAGGAGCACCATGAGTTCACCCGCTTCGGTCCGCAGGCGTTCGCGCGCAGTGTGCGTCGCGTTGGCCACCGCCGTCACGATGCTGCCCGCGCTGTCCGGCACCGCGATGGCGTCGGCACAGTCGAGCTTCGACTGGAGCGACCTGAACTCGGCGTCCGCCGGTTTCGGGTCGTCCGGCGAGCAGCCCGCCCTGCCCGAGATTCCGCCGCCGTCGGCGGCCGCGATCCGACTCGAGGGCGCACGCAATTTCCGTGACGTCGGCGGATACCGGACCGAGGACGGCAGGACCGTCCGGACGGGCCTCGTGTACCGCGCCAACAAGCTCAGTTCCCTCACCGACGCCGATCTGGCGAAACTGACCGCCGCGAACCTCACCCTCGACGTCGACCTGCGCAACGCCTCCGAGCGCAGTGAGGAACCGGATCGGATCCCCGAGGGCGTTCGCTACCAGGTCGCCGACGTCGTCGGCATCGGGAACGGCATCGGATTCCACGAGTTCGTCCCGCTGACGCTGGGCCGCGCGCTGGTCGACGCGGCGGTCAGCGGCTCCTCCGACATCGGTCAGACCGTCGGCTACCCGTTCATGGTCAACTTCACCGGATCCGACGTCGCCTTCCACGACCTGATCACCGCGATCGCGACGAACCCCGACGGCGCGACCGTCTACCACTGCAGCGCGGGCAAGGACCGTACCGGCTGGGGCACCGCGATCCTGCTGACCATCCTCGGTGTCCCCCGCGACCTGATCAGCGCCGACTTCATGGCGTCGAACACCTATCTCGGACGCGACGACGCGGTCGAGCTGTCGTGGCTGAACGCCGCGTTCGCCCAGGTGGACCGCCTGTACGGCGGCATGGACGCCTACGTGCGCGACGGCCTCGACATCGACCAGGCGACGATCGACGCCCTGCGCGCGAAGCTGCTCACCTGACGGACCACGCCGTCCACAGCCGCGCGTAACGTCCCTGTGCCGCAACGAGTTCGGCGTGCGTCCCGGACTCCACGACGACGCCGTCGTCGAGCACCAGCACCCGGTCGGCGGACGCCGCCTGCGTGAGCCGGTGCGCGACGACGAGGGTCGTGCGTCCGCGGGTGGCGGCGTCGGCCGCCGCCTCGAGGTCGCGCGCGCCTGCGCTACCCGCCTCCGCGGTCGCCTCGTCGAGGATCGCGACCGGCGGATCGGCGAGCACCAGACGGGCCAGCGCCAACTGCTGGGCCTGCGCGGCGGTGAGCACGTGCCCGCCCTCGCCGACGACGGTGTCCACTCCCGATTCGAGTGCTCGCACCCAGCCGTCGGCACCGACCGTGGCCAGTGCCGCCTCCGCGTCGAGTGCCGTCGCCGTCGGCCGTGCCAACCGCAGGTCCTCGATCAGCGGGCCGGCGAACACGTGCACCTCCTGGCTGACGATCACCACCTGCTCGCGGAGTCGGTCGCCGAGTTCCGGTAGCGCGACCCCACCGATGGTCACCTGTCCGGCGGTCGGGACGAGAGAGCCCGCCGCGAGCGCCGCGACCGTCGACTTGCCCGCACCCGTCGCTCCGACCAGCGCCACCCGCTCCCCCGGCGCCAGGCGAAGGTCGACGCCGCGTACGGCGTCGCGGTCGTCGTCGTAGCTGAAGGTGACCCCGTTCAGCCGCAGTTCCGCGGAGGCAGGCGTCGCATCCGCGACGGAGGCGGTGGGCGCAGGCAGATCGACAACCCCGACGAGCCGGGCCAGTGAGGCGCCCGCCGACTGCACCTCGTCAAACGTGAACAGGAGCATGCCGATCGGATTGAACAGTCGGTGGAACAGCAGCGCGGCCGCCGTGGCGGCGCCGACGGTGACGTGACCGTCACGGACGAGGACGAATCCGACGACGAGGATCACCGACAGTCCGATGAACTCGGCGCGGTTCCCGCGCCCAGCGAGTCGTGTGAACAGGGAGAACACGGCGATCGCCAGGTCGCGCGCCCGTCCCGACGCGCGGTCGATCTCGGCCAGGTGCCGCTCCTCGAGCCCGTAGGCGCGCACGGTGCGGGCCCCGGTCATGCTCGAGACCAGCGCCTGTGCCCGCTCGCCCATCGCGACCCTCTCCGCCGCGAAGATCGGCCCCGACCTCGGCAGATACCAGCGCAGTGCCAGCGCGTACATCGGCAACGCGACGGCGCCCGCCAGTCCGAGACGCCAGTCCAGACCGGTCATCGCGGCCAGACTCACCACCACCAGCAACACCGCCGAGACCAGGTTCGGGACGACGTCGGCGACGGCCTTGCCGATCACCGAGACGTCGTCCCCGACGCGGGAGAGCAGATCACCCTTGCCTGCGCGCTCGACGGTCGCGACCGGCAGTGTCAGCGCACGTTCGACGGTGGCTTCGCGCAACCCGGCCAGCATGGTTTCGCCGAGGCTGCTGATCAGTACCGACGTCCATCCGGCGAGCACTCCGCCGATGATCGCGGCGACGGTGATGACGGCGATCACCCCGACGATCACGGACGCGTCCGCCTCGTCCCGCACGGCGTCCACGAGCAGCCCGAACACGTAGATCGGCACCAGCGCGGCGGCGGCACCGACGGTCCCCACCAGCAAGGTCAGGGCGGTGCGCCCGCGACGACGGGCGAGTTCGCCGCGCAGCCATGTCCAGCAACGGCGGGCCGCTGCGATCGGCAGCAGGAATCCCGACCCGGGCGACGACTCGGTGGGCGCGGTCATCGCAGCACCGCCTTCCGGTACGACTCGTCCGCGGCGACCAGCTCCGCATGCTCGCCCTCGGCGACGACGGTGCCGTCGTCGATCACGAGGACCCGATCGGCGGCCGCGAGCAGGGCCGGGCTCGACGTGATCAGGACGGTGGTGTGCGCGCGATCGGTGTCGCCGTGCCGCAGGTCCGCGATGCCGTCGGCGATGGACTGCTCGGTGACCGCGTCGACCGCGGTCGTCGGGTCGTGCAGGACGAGCAGCGGCGTCCCGGCGAGCAGGGCTCGCGCCAGCGCGACGCGTTGCCGCTGGCCGCCGGACAGGCTGGCACCGCGGTCGGTGATCTCCATGTCCAACCCGTCGGCGTTCGCGTCGGCGACGTCGACCGCGGCCGACGCCACCAGGGCACGCCACACGGTGTCCGTGTCGGCATCGACCAGCCCGGCCGTGACATTCGATCCGACCGTGCCCGCGAACAGGTCGGTGTGATGCGGCTCGACGAGCAGGGCGCGCCGAGCGTGGACGGGCTCGATGTCGGACAGCGGTACGCCACCGACGGTGACGCTGCCGCTGTACTCCGCGGCGGGAACGTGCCCGGACAGCAGGTGCGCGAGCGCCTCGGCGTCCTCGGGACGGTGTGCGAGCACCCCGAGCAGCTCGCCCGGCCTGGCCCGCATGCTCAGTCCGTCGAGCGAGCGGAAGCCGACGTCGACGAGGTCCAGGTCGGTGCCGTCGGGCAACGGACGGTCACCTGCCGGGACCAGCGGCTCCGCGTCGAGGAGCAGCGCGAGCCGGTTCGCGGATGCCCGGGAGACCGCGACGAACCCGGGTAGCCGTGACAGCGTGCCGAGCGGCTCGATGACGAACTGGGCGAGGCCGACCACGGTGATCAGCTCGCCGACGCCCAGGTGACCTTCGAGGGCGAGCCAGCCCGCGAGCCCGGCGACACCGACGGCAAGGAGCCCGCTGACGGTGACCGACGCGCCGGTGAAGGCGCCGGTCGCCCGTGCGGCGTGCAGGGTGGCGTCCAGCGCCTCCCTGCTCGCGTCGCGGTACCTGTCGGCTGCTCGCCGTTCCGCGCCGAGACCGCGGAGCGGCCTGAGCCCGGCAACGAGATCGGTGGCGACCGCCGCCGCCCGCGCGGTCGTCTCCTGCTGCGCCGTGACGCGGCGCGTGACCAGCGGCGCGGCGAGCTGCATCACCCCGAGGACGATCGGAGTGCCAACCAGCACGGCGAGCCCCAATGGGACGTTGATCACCAGCAGGGCAACGGCCGACGCCGTCAGCGCGGTCAGCGCGGCCGCGGCGCGGGGCACGATGTCGAGAATCCACGCCTCGCGTTCGGCGTCCGACGTGGCGACGGTCAGGAGTTCACCGGCACGCATGTCCGTCCGGACACCGCGAGGGTCGAGGATGCGGCCCGCGACCTCGACGCGCAGTAGGTGCGCCTCCAGCTCCATCGCGCCGACGAGGAGTCGCGCACCGTACCGCCACGCCGCCGTGAGCACGAGAAACAGCGCCGCGAGTGCACCGATGGACCACACCAGCGCGGACGTCGAACTCGGTGTGATCGCCTTCGCGACAATGAGGCCGATCGCGATCGGCACCATCGTCTCGGCCAGTTGGTGCACCGAGACGAGCACGATTCCTGCAGACAGCCGGGCCCGATGCCTCCGGATGGTGCGCCACAGAATCGCGCCGCCGCCGGCACGTCCGGGTGGGTTGGTCATCTTCTCCCGATCGCAGTGAAGTCACTGGAACCTTAAACCTGCGGGAACTGGACCAGCAGGGTCCGGGTCTCCTAGAGTCGCGGGCAGAAATCACGGCTGCGCGTCGCGCGGCTTCCCCTTGGAGGAACGCCACTATGGCAACGAAGACCACCGACACCGAAAACGACATCCCGGACGAGGAACTCGAACCGGTCGCCGACGAAACCGCCCGGCAGGCGCAGCGCGTCGTCGCGGCGTATGCAGCCGATGCCGACGAATGCCGCATGCTGCTGTCTATGCTCGGTATCGGCCCCTCGGCCAAGATCGACTAGTTCGCCGCCCTACCGGCAACGGCAGCTCGGCCAAGAAAAAGGACCACAGTGGGCTCAGCTACTTCGGAATTCGTCGTCGTCGCCAACAGGCTGCCCGTCGATCTGGAGAAGTTGCCCGACGGGAGCACCCGCTGGAAGCGCAGCCCGGGCGGACTGGTCACCGCCCTCGAACCCATCCTCCGCGGTAACAGCGGGGCATGGGTGGGCTGGCCCGGTGTTCCGGACACCGACCTCGATCCGATCGAGCTCGACGGCATCGAGATGCATCCGGTCGCGCTCAGCGCGAAGGAAGTTGCCGACTACTACGAGGGCTTCTCGAACGCGACCCTGTGGCCGCTGTACCACGACGTGATCGTGCGACCCGAATACCGCCGTGAGTGGTGGAACGCGTACGTCGAGGTCAACCGCCGATTTGCGGAGGCGACCGCGGAGACCGCCGCCGAGGGCGCGACGGTCTGGATCCAGGACTACCAACTCCAGTTGGTGCCGAAGATGCTGCGGATGCTGCGTCCCGACCTCACCATCGGGTTCTTCCTGCACATCCCCTTCCCGCCGGTCGAGTTGTTCATGCAGATGCCGTGGCGGACCGAGATCGTCGAGGGCCTGCTCGGCTCCGACCTGATCGGGTTCCACCTGCCCGGCGGCGCGGAGAACTTCCTGTTCCTGGCCCGCAAACTGCTCGGCCATCAGACCTCGCGCGGCACCGTCGGTGTGCGCTCGAGGCTCGGTGTCGTGCAGGTCGGGTTCCGTACCGTCCGCGTCGGCGCGTTTCCGATCTCGATCGCGTCGGGTGAACTCGACGCGGCGGCCCGCCAGAAGGCGATCCGGGACCGTGCCCGACAGATCCGCAAGGAACTCGGCAACCCGAAGAAGATCATGCTCGGTGTCGACCGCCTCGACTACACGAAGGGCATCGACGTCCGACTCGACGCACTGCACGAACTGATCGCCGAGAACCGCGTCGATCCGGCGGAGACCGTGATGGTGCAGTTGGCGACGCCGAGCCGTGAGCGGGTCGAGTCCTATGTGCAGATGCGGGGCGAGATCGAGATGACGGTCAGCCGCATCAACGGGGAGTACGCCGAGGTCGGCCGCCCGGTGGTGCACTACATTCACCGGCCGATCCCCCGCAGCGAGCTGATCGCGTTCTTCGTCGCCGCCGACGTGATGCTGGTGACGCCTCTGCGGGACGGCATGAATCTCGTCGCCAAGGAGTACGTCGCGTGTCGCGGCGATCTCGGCGGCGCGCTCGTCCTCAGCGAATTCACCGGCGCCGCAGCCGAACTCCGTCAGGCATACCTGTGCAATCCGCACGACCTCGAGGACGTCAAGGACAAGATGGAAGCGGCGCTGACCCAGGGCGTCGAGGACGGACGCAGGCACATGCGCGCCCTGCGCAGGCAGGTGCTGGCCCACGATGTCGACCGCTGGGCGAAGGCGTTCCTGACCGCCCTGTCGCGAGACTCGGTGGCCGGCCATTCGCTCATGTCCTCGGACCCCGCCGAGTGAGCGAATCCCGGTGAAGCCCAACGACAACGGGCCCTCGGATCATTCCGAGGGCCCGTTGTCGTCTGCGTGAGTGGCTACACCGGGGTGAGTCGTCCGGTCAGCCAGCGATCGCCGTCCTTGTGCATCTCCATCCGCACCCGGCTGCCGGTGGTGGCGGCATCGGGGACGTCCGCAGTGGTGGTCACCTGGTTGACGAAGAGCAGCACGACGGCGTCGTCCGGGGTGGCGGAGACGATCGACTCCGCCTGCACGGTGGCCTGCACCGTGAGCTTGCGTTCTTTCGCGCCCGGCGCGATGGTCTCCTCGACCAGCTTCGTGTACTCCTCACGGAAGTCACCGGTGAGTCCGTCCGCGGCCGCCGCCAACTGCTGGTCGACATCGTTGTAGTTGTACGACAGCATGGCTGCGGCCTGCGTGCTCGCGGCCGCGACCGCGTCGGTTCGGGCCTGCTCCGACGCCCTGTCGTCGAGATAGCCCTTCCCGAGGATGACGACGGCCACCGTGAGTGCCACGATCACCACTGCCGCCACCGCAGCCAGAACCTTGCCTGCAGCACCAGATTTCGCGCCCTTGGGAGTTGCACCTTCATTCGGGGTGTCGCCGGACACGGTCTCTTCACTCATGACGTCTCCGCTCATGGCACGAACTCCACCTTCGAAGCCGTCTTCGTTCCGCCGTCGTCGGTCACGGTCACCCGCATGCGGAAGTCGCGCGGCCCGTTCTGCGCACCGTCCGGGGTACTGACGTCGGCGCGAGCCGCGACGAGCACCTTGGCGGTGTTTCCGTCCTCGCTCTCGATTCCCGACTCGAGGATCTTGCCGACGGTGGTGACGCCTGCTTCCTTCACGACGCTGACGAACGGGTCTTCCCTGCCGTCGAACTCGGCCTTGAACTCGCCGCTCGCTCCGGCGAGGATCCGCTCGACGTCCTCCTTGGCCGTATCGGGCTTGATCGTGGTCAGGTTGATGACCGTGTCCTGCGCCGTCGTCACGAACTCGGCTCGCTGCGCGTCGCGGTCGTTGGCGGCACTGCGCTCGACGAGGAGCCACCCGGTGACGCCGGCGAGGGCGAGCACGAGGACACCGGCGACGATCGATGCGACGAGGCCGCGAGATGATCGCGCCGGGCCTGCAGTGGCCTCCGACGACTCGTCCTCGACGGCCTCCTCCGCCGCGGAGACATCCGGCGCGGCAGCTGCGACGGCAGGGCTGTCGGGAACCACCTCGTCCTGGTCGCCCGCCGCAGGACCCGAGTCCCCGACGGCCGCATCAGCGGGAGCGGGCGTTGCCGACGCGGGCACCTGTTCCGGCGGCCCCGCGGATCGACTGGCTCGTCTCCGTGCGGCCGGCTTCGTATCGGGCGTCAGCCCTGCTGACGTGTCATCATCGTCTGCCACGTCGTGTCCTCTCTTGCTTTTCCTCCCGACGCCAGCGCGGGCTGGGCGTACAGGCGGCCGTCGGGCCCGACGTACTTACCGGTTGTCGGGTCGTACGGGCGCGCAGTGGCGGGCACCCCCGAGGCTCCGGTGTAGGACGCCGGAGCGGTCGTGTACGAGGGTACAGACGGATCCTGAACGGGCCCGTTCGGCGGGTTGTTGCCCTGTGCAACGTATCCCGCTTCGCTGCGGCACTCCTCGACCGTGCCCGCGCGCTTGCCGGGGAACTCCATGCACGGGTAGTTCCTGGCGCCGCGGACCGCGGACGGGTCGTCGGGCGCCGTCCTGCAGAAGATGTTCGGCGGCGTGTCCGGGATGGACACCTCGTTGCCGGGCCGCCACTGGTCGGGCGGCAGGAAGCCGGTGGTGCACGGCGGCGGGTCGTTGACCGACAGGTGGAAGTTGACGATGGCGCCTTCTTCCTCCGGCCCCGCCAGCGCCGCAGTCATCAGCCCCGTGGTCAACGGCGGGTAGAGGACGAGCACCTGCTCGATGCTCTTGTTGTAGATCACGCCGACCTCGCCCACGCTGACCAGATTGGCCAGCAGAACCGGAAGGGTGGGCTGAAGTTCCTGGAACAGTTCGGTGGCTTCGGCCGCCGCCTCCGGGCCCTTGTCGAGCAGGCTGCGGATCTGCGGGTCGCTGGCCCGGAGCTGATTGCTGAACGTCACCAGATCCTTGGTCCACGACCGGATCTCGTCGCTCGTGACCACCTGGGTGTCTAGCAGCGCGCCTGCCTGGTCGATGAGGGTCTTGGTCGCGTCGACGTTGGCGTTGGCCTCCTGCACGAACAGTCGCGCGGAGTCGATCAGCTGCTGCAGGTCCGGTCCCGCACCGTTGAACGCCTTGAACGACTCGTCGACCACCGTCCGCAACTGGGTGTTCGAGATGCTCTTGACGAGGGCGTCGGCCTGGTCGAGCATCGCCCCGACGTCCTGCGGCGTCGACGTCCGATCCAACGGGATCACGTCGCCGTCGCTGAGGTACGGCTCGGAGTCGGTGCGCGGGATCAGGTCCACATACTGCTCACCGATCGCGGAGACACTCTTGACCACCGCGTCCACGTCCGCCGGAATGTCGTAGCCGTTGTCGACGGAGATGTTCGCGTCCACCCCGTCCTCGGTGAGCACCACCTCGTCGACCTTGCCGACATTGGTACCTCGGAAAGCGACGTTGGCGTGCGGGTAGAGCCCGCCGGTCGAATCCAGTTCGACGGTGACGCCGAACTGTCCGATCCCGAACAGTGCGGGCAGCTTCACGTATTGGGTGGCCATGACGACCAGTCCGACCACGGTGAGGATCGAGAAGATCACCAACTGGGTGCGAACGAACTTGGTGAGCATCATGGCGTCGGCGCTCCTAGCTGAGGCAGGCCGGGAATCTGGATCTGCGGCAAACCGGGAATCATTGGGGTCGCGGGCTTCGGTTCGGCCTGGACCGGGTCGGGACTCCGCGGCGCGGGCGTTGCGAGTGGGTTCTCGGCCTGACCCGCGGTCCCCGCGAACGCGCCGAGGGCACCCTCGACACCGGCCAGCCGGGTACCCGCATTCGTTCCACCGAGGAAGTTCGTGTCGAGCCGAGCGTTGGTCAGGTCGATCATCATCATCAGGTTCGCGTAGTCGCCACGGAACACCTGATCCATGTTCTTCATCGTGAACGGGAAGGTGAGCATCAGCGACAGCACGTCGGTCAGCGCGTTACCAGTGCTGGCCAACTGGGTGAGAATCGGCACGAGCGACGCCAGATTCGACTCCAGGTCGTCGCCGCTCTCGTTGATGACGCGGGTGGCGGTTGTGCTGAAGTTCCCCAGTGCGACAAGGGCGTTGGTGAGGTTCTGCCGCTCCCCGACCAGCACCTCGAGTGCGGGCGGGATCCCTTCCAGTGCTGCGTTGAGCGTCTCGGTCTGCGCGTTGACGGTGCTCGCGAGCCGGTCGATGCCTTCCATCGCGGAGATGATCTCACCGCGCTGGGCGTCGAGGCTCCCGACCAGCTGGTCGAGCTGCGGAAGCAGGTCGCGGATCGACTCCTCGCGACCACCCAGCGCGGCATTCAGTTCACGGGTGATGTCGTTGATCTGCGCCAGGCCACCGCCGTTGAGCACGACCGACAGCGAGGACAGGGTCTGCTCGGTGGTCGGGTACGCACCGGCGCGGTCGATCGGAATGACGGTGCCGTCCTCGAGCGTGCCTTCCGGCGCGATCCCCGGCGGCGGAGCCAACTCCAGGTGCTGCGAACCGAGGAGGCTCGTCTGGCCGATCTTCGCGGTGGCGTTTGCAGGCAACTCGACGCCGGGGTTGATCGACACCGTCACCAGGGCGTGCCATCCGTCCAGTTCGATGTCCGTGACGGTTCCGACCGTCACGTCGTTCACCCGGACCGGTGAATTCTGCGACAGCGTGGTCACGTTCGGCATCTCGATCTGGACGGTGTACGCGCCGTCCTCGCCACCCTCGGTGCCGGGCAACGGAACCGAGTTGAGTCCGTCCCACTCACAGCCGGTCAGGGCCAGCGTCAGCGCCGTCGCCGTCGCGATCACCGCGACCGACCGGCGGGTTCGCCTGCGCGCGATCATCGTCCCCCTCCCGGGTTGAGCAGTGCGCCGAGATCCTTGGGCACGTCGATGGTGGGCATGTCGGCGAGCGGGCCTCGCGCCGTCGCGGTGCGGGTCGGAACCTCACCGGCCAGGCTCGGCGGCGAGTACACGATCTGGTCGGGCGTGGCGCTCGCCCCGATCGCCGGATTCGTCAGGAAGCCGGGATAGTTCATCGCGACCGAGTTCAGCACCGGCCCGAGGTACTGCGCGCAGAGGTCGGCGCTGCGATCCGAGTCGTTGGTTTCGAGACCCTCGATCATGCCGCAGATCATGTTGATCGGATTACCCGCGTTGGTTGCCGCGATCGCACCGTTGAGCGATCCGTGCCGCGGGCTGTAGATGTTGTTGAAGTTCGCCAGCGCGTTCGGTGCCACGTGCAACACCTGCTCCAACTGGGGGCGCTTCTCGACGAGAGTCGTGGTCACGTCGGCGAGTCGACCCACCTGCTCGTTGAGCGCGTCACCGTTCTCCGAGACGAAGCGCTGCACGTCGCCCATCGCGACATCGAGGTCGGTGAGTGCGGTACCCAGTTCGTCGCTGGTGTCGGCGAGGAGCGACGACACGGAGGCGAGCCGGCCACCGAACTGCACGATCTGCTCGTTGCTCGCGGACAGCGCCGAGACGAACGCCTGGAGGTTCCGAATGGTGCCGAACAGGTCGGTACGCCCGTCGGAGAGGAGCTTCATCGTGTCGGACACCTCACGCAACGTGTTGCGCAGCGCGTCGCCGTTGCCGTCGAGATTCGCACCCGCGGTATCGATGAAACGGCCGAGCGAGCCCTGATCCGCGGACCCCTGCGGTCCGAGCTCGTCGGACAACCGGGCCAGCTCCGTCTTGATCTCGTCCCACTCCACCGGAACGGCTGTGCGTTCCACGGGAATCTCGGCGCCGTCGCTCATCGCGTCGCCGCCGTCGTAGACGGGAGTCAGCTGGATGAAGCGCGCCGCGACGAGGCTGGGAGCCACGATCACGGCCTTCGCATCGGCCGGGATGTCGACGGAACGGTCGACGTTCATCACCACGGTCGCGCCGGTGCCGTTGGGGTCGATGCTCTCGATCGAGCCGACCTTCACGCCGAGAACGCGGACGTCATCGCCTGCGTAAAGTCCCGTGGTGGAAGGGAATTCGGCGGTGATGGTGGTCTTGCCGACTCCCGGGAAGAAGAACAGCACACCCGCAACGATCGCCGCGACCACGGCGACGACTCCGCCGCCGATAAGCCACTTCTTGTTCGAGTTCATCTGGGCGCTCACCGGTTCGGGTCCTTGAGCTCGGCCTTGAGAGGGGGAAACTGCTGGAGGTCCTGCGGCACGTGCTCGGGCCACACCAGCTGATCGACGAGCGTCTGCGACACCGCGCCGAGCTGGAAGTTCGCGACATACGCCATGAAGAACGGACCGCTGCTGACGGCCTCGCCGAGCGCGGTGGCGTACGGGGCGAGCCCGTCGAGTCCGCGACTGATGTTGTCCTTGTTGCGCTGCAGGATCTCGACGGTCGAGTTGAGCTGGTCGAGTGTCGGCTTCATCTGCTCCTCGTTGTCCTGGACCAGCCCGGTCAGCTGGCGGGACACCGCCGAGACGTTCGTGATGAGCTCACTGATCGCGTTGCGGCGGCGATCCAGTTCGCCGAGCAGCTGGTTGCCGTCGACGACGAGCGAGTTGATCTGGTCGCTGCGCTCGGCCAGGATGCCCGTCACGCTCTCGGCCCGCTTCAGCAGGTCCTCGAGCGATTCGTCGCGTGCGTTGATGCTCGCGGACAGCCGGCTGGCACCGTCGAGCGCCGCCCGCAGTTCCGGCGGCGTGTCCGCGAGGGTGTCGGATGCCGCGTTCAATGCGTCGTTGAGCTGCTGGGTGTCCAGATCCGACACCGACGTCGTCAAGTCACCGAGGGCGTCGTTGAGCGAGTACGGAGAGTTGGTGCGGTCCAACGGGATCGCACTGCCGACAGGCATGACCTCCGATCCATCGGGGGTCACCTCCAGAGACTTGCGACCGAGGATGGTGTTGGTCTTGATGTCGGCGCGGGTGCTGTCCCCGAGCTGGATGTTCTCGTCCATCGCGAAGGTGACCTGCACGTCGGTGCCGTCCAGTTCGACCTTCTCCACCTTGCCGACGTTGACGCCCGCGACGGTGACGTAGTCACCTGTGAGCAGGCCGCCCGCGTCCTCGAAGTACGCCTGGTAGCGGACACCGCCCGCGATGAAGGGCAGCCGGTCGTACTGGAGACCGGCCAAAATGAGTGCGACTGCGACAACGAGGCCGATGACGCCGATCTGCACGGGATTCCGTTCGGGCTTGCTCATCGGAATGCACACCTCCCTGTCGTCTGCGTCGGGGTCGTCGGCAGTTCCACGTGCATTTCCTTGCCGTCGGGGCCGCTGAACTTGAACTTCACCGAGCATGTGTAGAACTGGAACATGCTGCCGTACGCGCCCGTTCGGATCAGCGTGCGGTAGGCCTCGGGCAGGCGCTCGAGCACCCAGTCGATCTGGTCCTGACCGTCGACGAGCTGGGTTGCCACCTTGTTCGCCTCGGCGATCGTGGCCTGCAGGTCGGGCCGCACACCTTGCAGCAGCGACGCGAGATCACCTGTAGCGGTCGCGATCTCGGGAATCGCGGCGCCGATCGGATCCTTGTCCTGCGCGAGGCCGCTGACCAGCTGCTGCAACTGGTCGATCGTCGTGGAGAACTGCTCACCGCTGTTGTCGATCGTGGTCAGCGTCGTGTTCAGGTTGTTGATGACGTCGCCGATCAGCTGATCCCGGTCGGCGAGCGACGAGGTGAACGAGCTGGTGTTCCCGAGCAGGGAGACCAGCGTCCCGCCCTGACCCTGCAGCACCTGGAGCAGCGAACCGGTCAGGTCGTTGACCTGATCGGCGCTCAGCCCCTTCAGCAGCGGCTTGAAGCCGCCGAGCAGAAGGTCGAGATCGAGCGCGGGTGACGTCTGCGACTCCGGGAGGGTGCCGCCTGCGGCGAGGGTGTCGGACGAACCCTCCCCCTCGAGCAGCTCCAGATACCGGTCTCCGACGAGGTTCTCGTACCGAACCGTCGCCCGCGTGTTCTGCAGCAGCGAGTACTTGGAGTCGACGTCGAAGCTGACCTCGGCGAGGTTGTCGCCGCCGACCTCGACACTGCCGACCGTGCCGACCGGAACACCTGCGATGCGCACCTTGTCACCGGACTTCAGCCCGGAGGCGCTGGTGAATTCCGCGTGGTACCCGTCGCTGGAGCTGAACCGGACTTGACTGAACACCACGGCAAGACCGGCGAAGATCACTGCCATCACCGTGGCGAAGGCCAGCAGCTTGATCGTGGTCGGCCGCATCAGTTCCCTCCCTGCGGTGCGACGCCTGCATACAGCCACTGGAACAGCTTCGGCACGTTGAACGACGCCTCCGTGCTCGGCTGGTAGGGCACCGTCCCGGTATCGGCGACGACGAACGGCGCATGTCCGTCCTTCTTCGGGTCGAAGTTGGGCAGGCCCCAGCAGTTCGGGCCACCAGTGGCATTCACCTTGGGCAGGTCCTTCGGGTACGTGTACGGCTCCGCGCCCGGAAGGAAGCTGGCGCTCAACGCGACGCCGGGCTGATTACCACCCATGATCCGCTCCGCGATCGGGCGAACGTCGTTCAGACCCACGATCAGGCACGCGACGCTCGGCGAGTACTCCGCCAACAGGGACGTCGTCGGGACGAGCAGCGACAGCGACTCGGTCAGGTTCGCCTCGTTCTCGGTGACCACCTGATTCGCGGTGTTCGCGAGTCCGGTCACGTTCATCAGCAGCGCGTTCAAGTTGTCCTGCTCCTCGACGATGGTGCCGCTGGTGGCGGTCGCGTTGTCCAGCAGCGTCATCAGATCGGGGGTGACGTCGGCGAAGGTGTTGGTCACCGTGGCCGCCGCCGCAAGATCCTGCTGCAGCTGCGGGAGCGTCGGATTCATCGTCTTCAGGTACGAGTCGGTCTCGGCGAGCAACTCGCCGAGTTCGTCACCGCGCCCATTGAGTGCCGACGAGATCGCGCCGAGAGTGGCGTTGAGCTTTTCCGGCTCGATCTGCTGCAGCAGTGTCGACAGATTCTGGAACAGCGTGTTGAACTCGACGGTCACCGAGGTGGCCGCGATGTCCGTGCCGGGCGCCAGCGACTGCGACGACGGCTTCTCCGGCACCACGAAGTTCACGTACTTCGCGCCGAACACGGTGGTGGACTTGATCTCCACCGTCGAGTTCGACGGAATCAGGTGCATCTGGGACGGATCCATGTCGAGGTGCAGGACGGCCTGGCCGTCGACCTCGTCGATGGATCCGACCCGGCCCACCTCGACGCCGCGCAGCTTGACCTTCGCCTGCGGGTCCATCACCAGACCCGCACGGTCCGCGGTGACGGTGACGGGCTCGGAGTCCTTGAAGGTGCCCGCGAACAGGGTCAGTGCAAAAGCGACGACAGCGACGAGGCTGCCGACGAGGAGCAGCGCCGCGAGCTTCTTCTTCCATGTGGAATCGGTCATCGGCCTATCCCGAGAGGTTGAAGTTGCCGGACCCGCCGTACACGGCGAGCGAGATGAGCAGGGTGACGGTGACGACCGCGATCAGCGACGTCCGCACCGCGTTGCCGACGGCGACGCCTACTCCGACCGGGCCGCCGCTGGCGTTGTAGCCGTAGTAGGTGTGGATCAGCATGACCGCGATCCCCATGACGATGGCCTGCGCGAATGACCACAGAATGTCCGTCGGCATCAGGAACGTCGAGAAGTAGTGGTCGTAGACGCCGGGCGACTGCCCGTTCAGCACGACGGTGGCAAAGCGACTGGCCATGAACGACGTGACGACGGCAAGCGAGTACAGCGGGATGATCGCGATCATCCCGGCCATCACCCGGGTGCTGACGAGATAGGGAATGGACGGGATCGCCATCACCTCGAGGGCATCGATCTCCTCGGACACCCGCATCGCACCCAACTGGGCGGTGGAACCGGCACCGATGGTGGCGGCCAGGCCGATGCCCGCGATCACCGGTGCGGCGATGCGGACGTTGATGAACGCGGCGAAGAAGCCGGTGAGGGCCTCGATGCCGATGTTGCCGAGTGAGCTGTAGCCCTGCACGGCGATCACGGCGCCGGAGAAGAGCGTCAGGAAGGCGACGATGATGACGGTGCCGCCAATGACGGCGAGGGCGCCGGTGCCCATGCTGATCTCGGCGATGAGCCGGATCGTCTCCTTGCGGTAGTGGATGAGCGACCGCGGCGCCCACACCAGTGCCCGCCAGAAGAAGAGCGCCTGCTCACCGATGCTGTCGATGCTCGTCGACATGCCGTGGAGGCGACGCCGAGTGCCCCGGAACTTTCCGGTCAGTGCGAATGCCATTGCGTCACCCCGCCGTCAGCTTGATACCGACGGCGGTCACGAGGACGTTCACGACGAACAACGCCATGAAGGCGAAGACGACGGTTTGGTTCACGGCGTCTCCCACGCTCTTGGCACCGCCCCTCACGTTGAGGCCGAGGTAGCACGCCACCAGGCCGGCGATCATTCCGAAAAGTCCGGCCTTGAGCTGCGAGAGCATGAGCTCCCCGAATCCGGTGAGCAGCGTGATTCCGTTGACGAAGGCTCCGGGATTGACGTCCTGCAGCAGTACCGAGAACGCGAACCCACCGACGATGCCGATGGTGCTGACGAGTCCGTTGAGCAGGAGCGCGATCACGGTGGAGGCCAGGACACGCGGTACGACCAAGCGCTGGATCGGGTCGATGCCGAGTACGCGCATCGCGTCGATCTCTTCGCGAATGGTTCGGGCCGCGAGGTCGGCGCAGATGGCGGTGGCGCCTGCGCCCGCGACGATGAGCACAGTCACCATCGGGCCGATCTGGGTGACGGAGCCGAGCGCGGCGCCCGCACCGGACAGGTCTGCGGCGCCGATCTCACGCAGCAGGATGTTGAGCGTGAAGGTCACCAGGACGGTGAAGGGGATCGCGACGAGCACTGTCGGCACCATCGAGACCCGCGCGACGAACCAGGCCTGGTCGACGAACTCGCGACCCTGGAACGGTGGCCGCACCATCGCGCGGAACACTTCCGCGGTCATCTGGAAGAAACCACCGACTGCCCGAAGAGGCACGGCAAGGAGGTCGTTCATCGCACCTCCTCCTCGAATGTCGTGGGCGTGGCGCGGTTCGCGCACGCGGCGTTAGGGGAGACGTGTAGATTCCCCCCGGAGTCTGTGATCCAGGTCATATTAATTAGAACACGTTCACCTGTCAAAGAAGTTGGCCGCCTCGGTTGTTTTCCCAGGTAGAGGTGCCGAGACCCGCGAAGTGCCGAGCCTCGGAAGGAGATGTGTTCATCGGGGTCGCCCGAAACGGGCCCGACCCGGTCGGCCTCGCGTCGATGTCGACGAGTCCGAGCACGGCACCGAGGTATTCCACTCTCCGACGAATCCTCGAACGACTCACGTTGCCTGCCTTCGCCTTTCGACGGGTCGAGGGATGACGAACCGGATCGACCGAAATGGACGACAGGACGGGAGCGCCGACTCACGTCTCCGGACGACAGCCTCCCCGACGGTTCATTGCCAGGGGATATCTCGAGCAGATGCTCACGCCCGAATCGGAACCGCTCGGCACATCATGGCCGGTCAGACCCCGCGGCGGAGCAGATTCGAGCAGATTACTTCTCAGTGCGAAAGAAATGCGCCGTCGCGCGCCGGGGGTCTGACGACCCCCGGTCGGCGCGTCAGCCCAGCGACTTCACGGCCTCAGAGGCCGAGAACATGCGGCCGGGATCGCGGCCGTCGAAGTATCCGCCGAGCGAATCTGCGAGCCCCGCTGCGCTCCATTCGGCACCGGGTGCGTCGAACCGCTGCTCGACAAGGGGCGCCGCCATGAGCGCCACCATCGGTCCGTACACAACGAAGACCTGACCGTTGATCGACTCGGCAGCAGGCGAGGCCAGGTACGAGACGAGGTTGACGACGTGCTCGGGAGAGAGCGGATCGACGACACCTTCCGGTGCGTCACCGAAGACGTTCTCCGTCATCGCGGTCCGCGCTCGCGGGCAGATGGCGTTGGCGCGGACGCCGTACCGCTCCAGTCCGCGCGCCGCGGACAGCGTCAGCGCGGTGATACCGGCCTTGGCCGCACCGTAGTTGGGCTGTCCGGCCGGGCCGAGAAGCCCGGCTTCGGACGAGGTGTTGATCAGCCGGCCGTAGACCGGCGCACCCGAGGCCTTGGACTCGGCGCGCCAGTGCACGGCGGCGTTGCGGCACAACAGGAAATGGCCGCGGAGGTGAACCTTGAGTACGAGATCCCAGTCCTCGTCGGACATCGAGAACAGCATCTTGTCGCGAACGATGCCGGCGTTGTTGACGACGATGTCGACGCCACCCAGTTCCTGGGCGGCGGCCATCAGCGCGTCCGCGGTCGAACGCTCGCCGATGTCTCCGGGGACGAAGACTCCCTTGCCGCCGAGCGCCTGGATCTCGTCCAGGAGTTCGTCCGCCTGCGTTCCGGCGGTGAGATCGTTGACGACGACGTTCGCGCCGGACCGGACGAGGCCGAGTGCCTCGGCCTTGCCGAGACCCGACGCGCCGCCGGTGACGATCGCAACCTTGCCGTCCAGAGCCACTTCGCGACTAGCCAATCTCACCACTGCCTTCGTGAATAGATGCGGAACAGGCGACGAGGTTCCCCCAGAGCACCCGTCCCGTTCGTGACGGCTGTCACCTTAGAACGTGTTCTCGTTTGCGGCAAGGGAGCAGGTGTCAGGGTTCGAGGGTGAGCGCGGCCCTCGGGCACTGCGCGACGGCTTCCTTCATCAGCGCGAGGGTCTCCGCATCGTCGCCGACGGGCTGCGTGACGATCAAGTTCTCGTCATCGTCGATGTCGAAGTTGTCGGGCGCGATACCCACACACACGCCGTTGGCCTCGCAACGGTCAAAATCGACCTTGACCTCCATTGATGAACCTCTTCTCTACAGGAATTCGACAGTCGTCCGCCGGTCGCGCTGGGCTGTGCGCCCGGCTGGATCCACCATAAGGCTAGAACCTGTTCCACTCCTGTGCAATGATGCGAAAAACCCGCCGTGACGGGCCGAAAGTCCCACCGTCGCCGGCCGCTCCACTGGAACGTGCATGCCGCGGTTGTCGCCCACTAGAACTTGTGTCAGACCGGAACCCCGAGTCGGACGGAGAGGGATCGATGCACATCACTTACACCGCGGAGCAGCAGAAGCTGCGGGAGGAACTGCGCGCGTACTTCGCGAAGCTGATCACTCCCGAGCGCCGCGAAGCGCTCGCCGCCCAGACCGGCGAGTACGGATCGGGCACCGTCTACCGCGATGTCGTGCGCGAGATGGGCCGCGACGGGTGGCTCACGCTCGGCTGGCCCAAGGAGTTCGGCGGACAGGAGCGGCCCGCCCTCGACCAGCTGATCTTCACCGACGAGGCCGCGATCGCGGGCGCTCCGGTGCCGTTCCTCACGATCAACTCCGTCGCGCCGACGATCATGCACTACGGCTCCGAGGAGCAGAAGAAGTTCTTCCTGCCCAAGATCTCGTCGGGCGAGCTGCACTTCTCCATCGGCTACTCCGAGCCCGGCGCGGGCACCGACCTCGCCAGCCTGCGGACCACCGCGGTCAAGGACGGTGACGACTACGTCGTCAACGGTCAGAAGATGTGGACGAGCCTCATCGCGTACGCGGACTACGTGTGGCTCGCCGTGCGCACCGACCAGTCCGCCAAGAAGCACAAGGGCATCAGCATGCTGATCGTCCCGACCACGGCCGAGGGCTTCTCCTACACGCCCGTGCACACGATGGCGGGCCCCGACACCAGCGCCACCTACTACCAGGACGTCCGCGTCCCGTCGTCCGCTCTGGTCGGCGAGGAGAACGGCGGCTGGGCGTTGATGACCAACCAGCTCAACCACGAGCGCGTCGCGCTGGTCTCGGCCGCCCCGATCCAGGGCGCGCTGCGCGACACGATCGAGTGGGCGCAGAACACCAAGATGGCCGACGGCCGACGCGTGATCGACCAGGAGTGGGTGCAGATCAACCTCGCCCGGGTGCACTCGAAGGTCGAGTACCTCAAGCTGCTGAACTGGGAGGTCGCCTCCGCGGACGCCCCGAGCAAGGGCGACGCGTCCGCGTGCAAGGTCTTCGGCACCGAGTTCGCCACCGAGGCGTACCGGCTGCTCATGGAGGTCCTCGGCCCGCTGGCGTACCTGCGGCAGGACTCGAAGGGCTCGGTCCTGCGGGGCCGCGTCGAGCGGATGCACCGGTCCTCGCTGATCCTCACCTTCGGTGGCGGCACCAACGAGGTGCAGCGCGACATCCTCGCCATGACCGCGCTGGGACAGCCGCCCGCACGGCGCTGACGTCGGCCGAGTGCTGACGTCCCCTCCCCCATACCTGGACTGCACCCCGAAGGAATCATCGTGGACTTCACTCCCACCGAGGCCCAACAGGACCTCGAACAACTCACTCGGAGCATCGCCGAGAAGCTCACCACCAACGACCGGCTGCGGGAACTGGACGCCGCCGAGGACCGTTTCGACGACAAGCTCTGGCAGGCCCTCGCCGACGCGGGCGTCCTCGCGGCTGCCCTGCCGGAGTCGGTCGGCGGCGGCGGATTCGGAATCCTCGAGCAGTGCACCGTGCTCCGCGAGATCGGTCGCCCCGTCTCCCCCGTGCCCTACCTCAGCTCGATCGTGCTGGCGGCCTCGGCGCTCGCCGAGTTCGGCGACGACGCACAGCGTGATCTCGCTCGGCGGGCAGGCGAGGGCAGCGCGATCCTGACCGTCGCGCTCGCCGAGGAACTGAACAACGATCCGGCGCAGCCGGTCACGCGCGCCGACCGCAGCGGCGACGGCTGGGCGATCACCGGCACCAAGATCACCGTCCCCGTCGCGACCCTCGCGGAAGCGATCCTCGTGCCCGCCACGACCCCCGAGGGTGTCGCGGTGTTCGTCGTCGATCCGTCGGCGGCGGGCGTCCAGATCGACCGGCAGTCCACCACGGACTACAGCGCCGAAGCGATCGTCGAGCTCTCGGGCGTCGTCACCACCCAGGTGCTCGGCGGTACCTCGCGCGGCTCCGAGGTCGTGGGCTGGATCCTCGACCGCGCCGCGGTCGGGCTGGCGGCCCTGCAGCTCGGAACCCTGGAGCGGGCACTGGAACTGGTCGCCGAGTACGCCCGCGAGCGCGTGCAGTTCGACCGTCCGATCGGCAGCTTCCAGGCCGTCGCGCAGCGCCTCGCCGACGCGTTCATCGACGTCAAGGGCGTGCGGTCGACGCTGTGGCAGGCCGCGTGGCGTCTGAGCGAGAACCTGCCCGCCGAGGCGGAGATCCGGACCGCGAAGTTCTGGGCGGCGGACGCGGGCCACCGCGTCTCGCACAGCGTGATCCACGTGCACGGCGGCGTCGGCCTCGATCGCGACCACCCGGTGCACCGGTACTTCCTGGCCGCCAAGCACAACGAGTTCGCGCTCGGCTCGGCGACCGAGCAGCTCCGTCGTCTCGGGCAGTCGCTCGCCGACGTTCCTGCCTGATCTTCACCACTCCGGAACGCCCGGCCCCCGTGGGGCCGGGCGTTCTCGTCGTTGGAGGGGGCGACCTCACCCTGCAGAACCGACCGGAGTCCCACTCGCTGCGACCGCCCCTGGTCGGCGTGTGACGGGCCACCTAGACTGCGCACATGAGCATCTCCACGCCCACGGTCGCCGATCTCCTCATGCGCCTGCGTGGCACGGAATCGAACGGAATCCTGTTCGAGGACACCAGGACTCCGTGGTCCGAGCACATCGACCTCGCCGTCGACCTGGCCGCCGCGATCGGCACGCTGCTGGATCCGGCGCGGCCGTCGCACGTCGCCGTGCTCCTCGACAACGTTCCCGAGTTCTCACTGCTGCTCAGCGCGAGCGCCATCGGCGGCACCGTGCTCGCCGGACTGAACACGACGCGCCGCGGCGCCGCCCTCGCGGGTGACGTCGCCCGCGCGGACTGCCAGCTGCTGGTCACCGACTCCGAGAAGGTCTCGCTACTCGACGGACTCGACCTCGACGGCGTTCGCGTCCTGCTCGTCGACTCCGACGAGTGGCACGATCTGCTCGCCGACCATCACGGAAGCGCGGCGCCGGACCGCACACCGTCCCCCGACGACCTGTTCATGCTGATCTTCACCTCCGGCACGAGCGGCGACCCGAAGGCCGTCCGCGTCACCCACAAGATGGTCGCGGGGCCGGGCGTCATGCTCGCGGAGCGCTTCGGCCTGACGGACGCCGACACGGCCTACGCGTCGATGCCGATGTTCCACTCCGGCGCCGTGATGGCATGCTGGGCAGTTGCACTCGCCGCCGGAGCGAATTTCGCTCTGCGGCGGAAGTTCTCGGCGTCCGGGTTCATGCCGGACGTGCGACGGTTCGGCGTCACCTACGCACACTATGTCGGCAAACCACTCGCCTACGTCCTCGCGACCCCGGAGCGTGACGACGACGCCGACAACCCGCTCAAGGTCCTGTACGGCAACGAGGGGTCACCGTCCGGGATCGCGGAGTTCGCCCGACGCTTCGACGTCCGGGTGGTCGACGGATTCGGTTCGACCGAGGGCGGCGTGCTCATCCCCCGGGCACCCGGTACCCCGCCCGGTGCCCTCGGGCTGCTCCCGGCGGGCATCGCCGTCCTCGATCCCGACACCGGAGCTCCCTGCCCCACGGCTGAATTCGACGAGTCCGGGCACATTCTCAACGCCGACAAGGCCACCGGGGAACTGGTGAACACCGCCGGTATCGGCAGCTTCGCTGGCTACTACAACAATCCCGAGGCGGAAGCCGAGCGGGTGCGTGACGGCCAGTACTGGAGCGGCGATCTGGGCTACGTCGACGCCGACGGCTACGTGTACTTCGCGGGTCGCAGTTCGGGATGGATGCGGGTCGACGGTGAAAACCTGGGCACCTCCCCGATCGAGAACATCGTGTCCCGGCACCCGCACGTCGTCGAGGTCGCGGCGTACGCGGTGCCCGATCCGCAGGTCGGCGACCGCGTCGCCGTCGCGCTGGTCACCTCGGACGGGTTCGACATCGACGAGTTCGCCGGATTCCTCTCGCAGGCGCCGGATCTCGGACCCAAGCAGGTTCCGAGCTTCGTCCGGGTGACCGAGGACCTGCCGAAGACCGCGACGTACAAGGTGCTGGGCCGCTCGCTCAGCGCGCAGCGGTGGAACTCCGACGATCCCACATGGTTCCGGGCGTCGGGTTCGGCGTCCTTCGTCCCGGTCACCGCCGAGCTCGCCTCACGGCTGAACGCCGAACTCGACCGCTGACGAGGGGCTACGCGGTGGCCTGCGCCTCGGAGAACAGCGCCATCAGTCTGGCCACTCCGGGGCGCACGCACTCGACGAAGCGGCCCACCGCATCCCGAACCGCGGGCTCGTCGCGGTGGTCACCGACGCCGCGCTGATGGTTCAAACGCGACCGTTCGAGCCAGTCCACGATGTCCGGCTCCTTCGACCAGGACCGCTCGGCCGCCATCTCGGTGAGTCTCCCTCGAACCCAGTCGAGCGGGACGTCCGGCATCCGGTTCGCCGGGCACAGCCGGTTCTTCTCGTCGGCGCCGCGCCCGGAGGCCTCCATGTAGCCGACGAACGCCGCGTTGAACGGGATCAATCCGGAACGGATGGGTTGCAGCGTGATTCGATTCGGAGCGAAGATCGGCACGGCAGGCGCCGGATTCAGGCCCGCCGCGGCGCAGTGCACGTAGAGGTCGTCGGCGTCCGCGGAAACGGTGCCTTCGTCGAGCACGATGGAGCGTGACGCGACGCGCTGCACGTGACCGAGCCGGACGACGTCCTCGATCCTGCGGAGCTCGTCGATCTCGGCGGTGCTGCTCGTGGGCATCTTGAACATCGTGGGCGTGGTGCGCTCGTCGACCCGCAACAGAATCCCACTCTCCTCGAGGCGGTGGAAGAGGTCGGCGAGCGAGGTGGCATTCGCGGCGGCCTGCATCTGCCGCGCACCGCCCTCCACGAGATTCCCGACCAGATCGTCGCTCTGCACGAAATACCTGTTCAGGAGCCATGATTCACGGGGTTTGACCCACCGGATCCGCTCCGGTTCCACCCCGACCCCGAGCAGCCATACGCAGGCGTCCATCGCCGTCTTGCCCGCGCCGACTATCACGTACCGAGGCGGCGGCTCCGACACCGCCGCGAGCTCGCCCACGGGGATGCACCGCACCCCGGCCTCGATGTCGAACGGAGGCGGCGACGTGGCAGGCACCGAGGGCGACAGGTACCTGGCATCGACCACGGCCCTGCGGACCGTCACGTCGTACCGGTCGCCCGTCACGAGCGAGACGAACCCGTTGTCGCCGTCGTACCAGCACATCGGGTGGTACCGGACCGCGCCGGACGGAAGCAGATGGGAGTGCACGACTCGGTCGAAGTAGCCGCAGATCTCGGCGCCGGTCGCCCGTTCGTACATGCCCGCGTTCAGCCCGTCGGCGTCGATGGTGCCGCCGCCGAGCGGCAGTGAGTTCACGCCGTAGTACGAGGACGGCTGATGCAGCCAGACGAACGGGTACGCGTCGTTCCAGTGCCCGCCCGGAGCGTGCCTGCGGTCCACCACGATCACGTCGGCGGAACTGTCCGCGGCCACCGCGTCCGTGAACGCCATCCCTGCCGCGCCTGCTCCGATGACGAGGTAGTCGGTATCGAGGGTGTGCGTCGCCATGATGCTCGCCTCCGGTAAAACCATCCCACCGGGCACACGGCCATGTCCAGTACACACAGGTCAGGGCCGGGCACGACTGCTCGTGCCCGGCCCTGCCGGTGTGGTCCTACGGTGCTGGTGTCAGCCTTCGAGCTTGTTCAGCCGTGCGACCGTCGCCTCGAACTCGGCGACCAGGTCGGCCATCGTGTCCGCGACGGGACGGATCTCGTTCATCCGTCCGACGATCTGACCCGCGGGCATCGCAACGACCTCGGGGTTCTCGGCGGCGGCGATCCGCTGGTGCGCCTCCGCGACGAGGATGTTCTGCAGCGGCATCGGCAGTGCCGACGGGGCGCCGGGCGCGGACCAGGCCTCGGTCCACTTCGTCTTGAGCAACCGGGCCGGCTTGCCGGAGTAGATCCGGGACCGGACGGTGTCGCTCGACGTCGCGGCGAGCAGCGCCCGCTGCGTCGCCGACGTGCCGTCGGCGGCGCTGCCGAGCCGGTACTCGGCGGCGGTCAGCCAGTACGAGCCCATCCACACGCCCTGTGCACCGAGCGCCATCGCGGCGGCGACCTGACGGCCGCTGCCGATGCCACCCGCGGCGATGACCGTCGCGGAATCGCCGACGGCGTCGACGATTTCGGGAACCAGCACCATCGACGCGATCTCGCCGGTGTGGCCGCCTGCCTCGTAGCCCTGCGCGATGACGATGTCGACACCGTTCTCGACGTGGCTCAGGGCGTGGCCCACGGCGCCTGCCAACGCAGCCACCGGGACGCCGTGTCCGTGCGCCTCGTCGATGACGTCCTTCGGCGGGGAGCCGAGGGCGTTCGCGATCAGCGCCGGACGGTGCTTGAACGCGACGTCGAGCTGCGCGCGGGCCACCGAGTGCAGCCACCCGAGCACGCCGGTGGCGTGCTCGACGTCGTCCGACAGCGGCGGCACACCGAGCTCGGCGAGCGTGCGGTCGACGAACGCGCGGTGCTCCGCCGGGATCAGCTTGTCCAGGTCCACCGCCGTGCCCTCGGTGGGGATCTTGGCGGGCATCACGACGTCGACGCCGTACGGCTTGCCGTCGGTGTTCTCGTCCATCCAGTTCAGGACGGCGTCCAGTTCGTCCGCGTCGTTGAACCGGACGCACCCGAGCACGCCCAACCCGCCGGCCCGTGAGACCGCAGCGGCCACGTGCTCGGACGGGGTGAACGCGAAGATCGGGTACTTGATACCGAATTTCTCGGCGAGAGCGTTGTGCATCAGGAGTTTCCGTTGCCGTTCGAGTAGTTGTCGTCCGCCTCGCGGGCCTCGGTCTGCTGCTTGGCCCACTTGTAGTCGGGCTTGCCCGCCGGCGAACGCTTGATCTCGTCGACGAACCACACGCTGCGCGGGACCTTGTAGCCGGCGATCTCCTTGCGGGACGCGGCCACGATGTCGTTCATGCTCGGGCGGGCACCGTCACGCGTCGCGACGACCGCTGCAACCCGCTGTCCGAAGCGCTCGTCCGGGACACCGACGACGAGGACGTCGAAGACGTCAGGATGGGTCTTGATCGCACCCTCGACCTCCTCCGGGTAGATCTTCTCGCCACCGCTGTTGATGGAGACGGAGCCGCGGCCGAGCATCGTGACCGAGCCGTCCTCCTCGACCGTGGCGTAGTCGCCGGGGATCGAGTAGCGAGTGCCGTTGTACGTCTTGAACGTTGCGGCGGTCTTCTCCTCGTCCTTGTAGTAGCCGAGGGGGATGTGGCCGTGGCGGGCCAGCAGGCCGACCTTGCCGGAACCCGCCTCGATCGGGTTGCCGTCGTCGTCGAGAACGACGGTCGCGGCGTCGATCTTCACGCGCGGGCCGCCCGTGTGGGTGGCGCCCTTGGTGACGGTGCTCAGGCCGCCGAAGCCGGTCTCGGAGGAGCCGATGGAGTCGGTGATGTAGCGGTTCGGCAGCAGATCGAGGAACTCGTCCTTGAGCGCCGGGGAGAACAGCGCCGCGCTCGACGCCATCACGTACAGGCTGGCGAGGTCGTAGGGTTCGCCGGTTGCCGGGTTGCCTGCCTTCAGCGCGTCCAGCATCGGGCGGGCCATCGCGTCACCGGTGATGAAGATGAGGTTGACCTTGTGCTTGTCGATGACCTGCCAGACCTCGTGGCCGTCGAACTCGGGGTGCATGACCAGGGTGCCGCCGCCGAAGAGGCTGTGGAACACCGCGGACTGCGAGCCGCCGTGGATCATCGGCGGGATCGGGAAGCGCACCATCGCGGGGCTGGCGGCGCCAACCTTCGCGAGCTCCCACTCGTCCTCGACGCGCTCACCCGTGACGAAGTTGACGCCGCCGCCGAGCACGCGCCACCAGTCCTCGTGACGCCACATGACGCCCTTCGGCATACCCGTGGTGCCGCCGGTGTAGAGCATGAAGATGTCGTCGGGGCTGCGCTCGCCGAAGTCGCGGTCGGGCGATCCCTGCGCCAGCGCCGCCTCGTACTCGACCCACTCGACCGAGCCGCCGGAGGCGTACTCGAGGTCGGTGCCGTCCTCGACGACGACGACGGCCTTGACCAGGGGCGTGTTCGGCAGCACGTTGGCCACCTTGTCGACGTACCGGCGCTCGACGACGAGTGCGGCCATGTCCGAGTTCTCGAAGATGTACTGCAACTCGTTCTCGACATAGCGGTAGTTGACGTTGACCATCACCGCACGCGCCTTGAACACCGCGACCATGGCCTCGATGGCCTCGATGGTGTTGCGTGAGTAGATGCCGACCTTGTCGCCCGGCTGGACCCCCTGACTCTGCAGGTAGTGGGCCAAACGGTTGGTCCGCTCCTCCAGCTGTGCGTAGGTGATCTCGCGGTCGCTGTCCACGAGCGCGACACGCTCGGGATTCAGATCGATGGAGTGCTCGACAAAGTCTGCGATATGAAGGGCCACGTCGTTCAAAGTAGAACGTGTTACCGTTCTTCGCAAGAGTCAGTTTGAGACCCAGTTCACACCGTAATCGGGAGCAGCCAGTGTCCTCCACCACAGCCGAAATTTCCGACGTTTCGGACAAGTCCGCGCACTGCCTCGTCGAGAAGCGCGGCCACGTCCTCATCATCACGATGAACCGCCCGGAGGCACGCAACGCCCTCTCGAGCGAAATGATGGCGATCATGGTGCAGGCGTGGGACCAGGTCGACAACGATCCCGACATCCGCGTCGCGATCCTCACCGGCGCCGGCGGAACGTTCTGCGCGGGCATGGACCTCAAGGCGATGAACAAGAACGCACCCGGCGACGCGTTCGCCAAGGGCAGCCTCGACCCGGTCAAGCTTCCCGCACTACTCAAGGGCCGCCGCCTCACCAAGCCTCTGATCGCGGCCGTCGAGGGCGCAGCCATCGCAGGCGGCACGGAAATCCTGCAGGGCACCGACATTCGCGTCGCCGCGGAGAACGCCCGGTTCGGCGTCTCCGAGGCCAAGCTCGGCCTGTTCCCGCTCGGCGGTTCGGCGGTCCGGCTCGTCCGTCAGATCCCGTACACCGTCGCCGCCGACATCCTGCTCACCGGCCGCACCGTGCCGGCACCCGAGGCCAAGGAACTGGGCCTCATCGGCTATGTCGTTCCCGAGGGCGAGGCGCTGACCAAGGCCCTGGAGATCGCCGAGCGCATCGCCGCCAACGGCCCGGTCGCGGTCCAGGCCATCCTCAAGACCATCCGCGTCACCGAGGGCATGCACGAGGAAGAGGCCTTCAAGCTCGAGGCGAAGATCGGCGCCGAGGTGTTCAAGAGCGCCGACGCCAAGGAAGGCCCCCGCTCCTTCGCGGAGAAGCGCGCCCCGAACTTCCAGGGCAAGTAGAGCGACCCGATCGGCCCGCACCCCACACCGGCGGTGCGGGGCCGATGTCGTTTCCGGGGAACATCATCCGGTGCCCCGGGGTTGTCAGCGACATGACCGACACCGACTCTCGGCTACTGGACCTCGTCGCCACCCACACCCGCGGAGTCCTCGCGACGATCAGACGCGACGGCAGACCGCAGCTGTCCAACGTGATCTACGCCTGGGATCCCGATACCAGGACCGCTCGAGTGTCGGTCACCGCCGAGCGGGCCAAGACCCGCAACGCGGCCCGCGACCCCCGCGTCTCACTGCAGGTCAGTGCCGACAACTTCTGGTCGTACGCGGTGGTCGACGGCGACGCCGAACTCGGTGCGGTCGCGGCCGACCCCCACGACGAGGCGGCAGACGAACTGGTCGCGGTGTATCGCGCCGCGGGCGGCGGCGAGCACCCCGACTGGGAGGCGTTCCGCCGGGCGATGGTCACCGAGCGCCGACGGGTGCTGCGCATCCACGCCACCCGCGTGTACGGCATGGCCGAGCTGCCGCCACCGTCCGCCTGACGGACCCGACGAGTCAGAAGTCCCCGTCGAGACAGGCCAGCCGGGCCCCGGCCATACCTGCCTCGCCCGGTCCGGTCATCGTGTGCTTCTCGTGAAGCACAACGGAGTTGGCTTCGTCCGGCCGAAACGCCCAGTCGACCGTCGTCGTCGCCTCGGCGCTCCCACCGGCATCGGTGGTGACGTCGAGCCAGACCTCGTTCTCGGGATTCGCGTAGGCCGGGTCCGACGACGGCGCCTCGTCGGACGCTGCCGGGTCCATCATGTTTTGGTAGTGCGGCCCGGAGTCGGCCGGATCCGACCCACAGCGTCGCGTATGGACGTGGACACCGAAGTCTCGATTCGGCGCGAGTCCCCGGGCGCTGAACGTCACCGTCGTGCGCTCGCCCTCCTCGTCCGCTGCAACGTTGACGGTGGCCCCCACCGGTACCGCCGTCTCGTCGTAGGTGAAGGCGTCGTCCTCCCCTGCCGCATCCGAGGGAGATCGGAACACATATCCGCTGGCTCCGGGAATCTCCGGAGGCAGCAGCGTCGTCGTCCCGTCGAGAATCGACGTCGGCGGCGCCTCCACAGTTTCCGGGCCGTCGGTCGATCCGTCGTCACTGCACCCGGCGGCAACGAGAACCAACAGGGACGCGCCCGCGATCAGATGTACGCGTCGTGAGTTCATGATCCGTCGGGTGCCCACGGGCCGGCGAGCCGAAACCCACCGGTCCGGGACACGGCGACGGACGCCTCAGGACGGGTTGACGGCGTCGACGAGCTGGTGCATGTGCTCGACGTCGCGGCAGGTGACTAGGAGCATCGTCACGCCTGCCGCCTCCCATTCCTTCACCTGATCGCGGACCTCGTCGCGGGTACCGATGATCATGGTGTCGGTGACCATCTGGTCCGGCACCATCGCTACGGCTTCCTCCTTGCGGCCCGACAGGAACAGCTTCTGGATCTCCTTGACCTCCTCGCCGTAGCCCATGCGGGTGTAGACCTGGGCGTGGAAGTTCAGTTCCGCGGCACCCATGCCACCGACGTAGAGCGCGGTGATGGGCTTGAGCCGGGCGATCTCCGCGGCGCGATCGTCGGTGATGACGACCTGGCAGGTGGCGGCGATCTCGAAGTCCTCGCGACTGCGGCGGGCACCGGGACGGGCGAAGCCCTCGTCGAGCCACTCGTTGTACATGTCGGCCAGGCGCGGCGTGTAGTAGATGGCGAGCCAGCCGTCGGCGATCTCGGCGGTCAGAGCCACGTTCTTCGGGCCTTCGGCGCCGAGCCAGATCGGCAGGTCAGCGCGCAGCGGGTGGGTGATCGGCTTGAGCGGCTTGCCCAGGCCCATCCCGTCCTCACCGCGGTAGGGCAGCGGATAGTGCGGGCCGTCGTTGGTCACGGCCCCCTCGCGGGCGAGCACCTTGCGGATGACCGACACATATTCGCGGGTGCGAGCGAGCGGCTTCGGGAACGGCTGGCCGTACCAGCCCTCGACGACCTGTGGCCCGGAGACACCGAGACCCAGGATCGCGCGGCCACCGGACAGGTGGTCGAGGGTCAGCGCATGCATCGCGGCATTGGTCGGCGTGCGGCCGGACAGCTGCGCGACGGAAGTGCCGAGTCGCACCCGCTCGGTGCTCGACCCCCACCAGGCGAGCGGGGTGAACGCGTCGTTGCCCCAGGATTCGGCGGAGAACACGGCATCGAAGCCACTGCGGTCGGCTTCTGTAACAAGTTCCTGCGCATTGGCCGGAGGCTGTGCGCCCCAGTATCCAAGTTGCAACCCCAGCTTCATTTGCGTGCCTCCGTGTTTTCCCATTTCCACCGCGCTGCAGCAGTGACTCTTGCCACAGTAATAAGAACCTGTTCTACTCGATTCCGTGACCCCTGAAAAGACCCAAGTGGCCGAGCAGCCCCTGAGGGCACCACTTAATCTCAAATTCGACTACACGCGGTCCGTGGGACCGACCATCGGCGCCTTCGTCACCGGCCTCCGCGACCGCAAGGTCGTAGGCGCCCGAGGCTCCGACGGTCGCGTCCACGTGCCGCCGCCGGAGTTCGATCCCACCACCCACGAGCCGATGACCGACTTCGTCGACGTCTCGGACACCGGCACGGTCGTCAGCTGGACGTGGATGCCCGACCCGATCGAGGGTCAGCCGCTGAGTCACCCGTTCGCGTGGGCGCTGGTCAAGTTGGACGGCGCCGACACGTCGATCCTGCACGCCGTCGACGCCGGATCGGCGGACGCGATGAGCACCGGTATGCGCGTGCGGGTCCGCTGGGCCGACGAGCGCACCGGGCACATCCGCGACATCGCGTGCTTCGAACCCGGCGAGAGCGAGTCGACCCCGGCGCCGGTCGCCGGCGAGCCCGTCACCGACATCATCACCCCGATCGACCTGCACTACACGCACACCGCCTCGTTCGAGGAGACCTACTACCTGCGTGGCCTCATGGAGGGCAAGATCATCGGCGGCCGCACCGACGCCAACGGCAAGGTGTACGTGCCTCCGCGCGGCGCGAACCCCACCGACGGCATACCGACGAAGGAGCAGGTCGAGGTGTCCGACAAGGGCACCATCACCACGTTCTGCATCGTGAACGTGCCCTTCATGGGCCAGCAGATCAAGCCGCCGTACGTCGCGGCCTACGTCCTGCTCGACGGCGCCGACATCCCGTTCCTGCACCTGATCCTCGAAGTCGACCCCGCCGAGGTGCGGATGGGTCTGCGGGTCGAGGCCGTCTGGCGGCCGAAGGAGGAGTGGGTGTACTCACTCCGGAACGTCTCCCACTTCCGCCCGAGCGGTGAGCCGGACGCGGACTACGACACCTACAAGCACCACCTCTAGGAGCCGAAAAGACCATGACAGACATTGCAGTCGTCGGCTTCGCACAGGCCCCCCATGTGCGCGAGACAACCGGCACCACCAACGGTGTCGAAATGCTCGTCCCCTGCTTCCAACAGTTGTACGCAGAGCTCGGAATCACGAAGTCCGACATCGGTTTCTGGTGCTCGGGTTCCTCCGACTACCTGGCCGGCCGCTCGTTCTCGTTCATCTCCGCGATCGACTCGATCGGGGCCGTGCCGCCGATCAACGAGTCGCACGTCGAGATGGACGCCGCCTGGGCGCTGTACGAGGCCTGGGTCAAGATCATGACCGGCGAGGTCGACACTGCCCTCGTGTACGGATTCGGCAAGTCGTCCGCGGGCAACCTCCGGCAGATCCTCGCGATGCAGACCGACCCGTACCTGGTTGCCCCGCTGTGGCCGGACTCCGTCTCGATGGCAGGCCTGCAGGCCCGGCTCGGACTCGACGCCGGCAAGTGGACCGCCGAGGACATGGCGAAGATCGCGCAGCGCAGCCGCGCCGCCGCGAAGGACAACCCGAACGCGCAGCTCTCCGGCGACGTCGACATCGACGCACTGCTGGCATCGGACTACATCGCCGACCCGCTGCGCGCGCACGACTGCGCGCCGATCACCGACGGTGCTGCCGCGATCATCCTGGCCCGCGGCGATCGTGCCCGCGAGTTGTGCGAGCGACCGGCGTGGATCACCGGGATCGAGCACCGGATCGACTCCCCCACCCTCGGGTCGCGCGACCTGACGGTGTCCCCGTCCACCGCCGCCGCCGCTCGCGCCGCGACCGGTGGTGACGTTTCGAACATCGACGTCGCCGAGCTGCATGCGCCGTTCACGCACCAGGAGATCATTCTCCGAGAGGCGATCGGCCTGACCGACGCCACCACCATCAACCCGTCGGGCGGCCCGCTCACCGGCAACCCGATGTTCTCCGGCGGTCTCGAGCGCATCGGTTACGCCGCACAGAAGATCATGAGCGGTGACGCACAGCGCGTTCTCGCCCACGCCACCAGTGGCCCTGTGCTGCAGCAGAACCTGGTCGCCGTCATGGAAGGACGCAACTGATATGGCCCCGCAACTCGCCGCGGTCCTCGGCACCGGCCAGACGTACTACGTCGCCAAGCGTCACGACGTGACGATGGCGGGCATGATCCGCGAGGCGGTCGACCGCGCGATGGCCGACGCCCGCGTCGGCTGGGACGACATCGACGCCATCGTCATCGGCAAGGCCCCCGACCTGTTCGAAGGGTCGATGATGCCGGAGCTCGCGATGTCGGATGCATTGGGCGCCAACGGCAAGCCGCTGCTGCGCGTCCACACCGCCGGCTCGGTCGGTGCCTCGACCGGCAACGTCGCGGCCAGCCTGGTGAAGTCCGGCGTGCACAAGCGGGTGCTCGCGGTCTCGTGGGAGAAGCAGTCCGAGTCGAACGCCATGTGGGCGCTGTCCACGCCGGTGCCGTTCACGATGCCGGTCGGCGCGGGTGCAGGCGGGTTCTTCGCCCCGCACGTGCGCTCGTACATCCGCCGCTCGGGCGCACCCGATCACATCGGCGCGATGGTGGCCGTCAAGGATCGCCGCAACGGTGCATTGAACCCGTACGCACACCTCAAGCAGGCCGACATCACCGTCGAGTCCGTGATGGAGTCCCAGATGCTGTGGGACCCCATCCGTTTCGACGAGACCTGCCCGTCCTCGGACGGCGCCTGCGCCATCGTGATCGGCAACGAGGACGCGGCGAAGGCTGTCGAGGCCGACGGCCGCAAGGTGGCGTGGATCCATGCGACCGCGATGCGCACCGAACCGCTGGCGTACGCCGGCCGCAACGTCGCAAACCCGCAGGCAGGCCGCGATGCCGCGGCCGCACTGTGGAAGGCCGCAGGCATCACCGATCCGCTCACCGAGATCGACGAGGCCGAGATCTACGTGCCGTTCTCGTGGTTCGAGCCGATGTGGCTGGAGAACCTCGGATTCGTGGCCGAGGGCGAGGGCTGGAAGTTCACCGAGGCAGGCGAGACCGCGATCGGCGGGCGGATGCCGGTCAACGCGTCGGGCGGTGTGCTCTCGTCGAATCCGATCGGTGCATCCGGCATGATCCGGTACGCCGAGTCGGCGATGCAGGTGATGGAACGCGCCGGTGACCATCAGGTCGACGGCGCGCGGAAGGCCTTCGGCCACGCGTACGGCGGTGGCTCGCAGTACTTCGCGATGTGGGTGGTCGGCTCCGACCGCCCGACCAACTAGGAGGCGCGCCGTGAAGTTCACCGTCGGAATCGCGATGAGTCCGCTCGAGCAGCTGGTGCCGCTCGCGCAGACCGCAGAGGAATGCGGATTCGCGAACATCGCCCTGCCGGACTCCCTGTTCTTCATGGAGACTGCGGCAGCTGACTACCCGTACACGCCGGACGGATCCCGGATGTGGAACGCCGAGACCCCGTGGGTGGACCCGCTGATCGCCGCCACGGCGATGGGCACGGCCACCTCGACGATCGGCTTCTACACCAACGTCCTCAAGCTGGGTTCCCGTAATCCGCTGCTGCTCGCCCGCCAGGTCGGGTCGGTTGCGAACCTGACGCAGGGCCGCTTCGGGTTCGGTGTCGGGATCGGCTGGGCACCCGAGGAATTCGAGTGGTGCGGCGTCCCCTTCAAGAAGCGGGGCGCCCGCGTCGACGAGATGATCGAGGTCATCAAGCTCGTTCTCGACGGCGGGATGGTCGAGTACCACGGCGATTTCTACGATTTCGACCGGCTTCAGATGAGCCCGGCACCGAAGTCTCCGGTGCCGTTCTACGTCGGTGGGCACACGGAGGTCGCGCTCAAGCGTGCGGCCCGGGTCGGCGACGGCTGGACGTCGGCGATGATGAAGTTCAAGGATCTGGCGGCGACGAAGCTCCGCCTGGACGAGCTCCGCGCCGAATACGGCAGGGAGAACGAGCCGTTCGAGATCCAGGCCGTGTGCATCGACCGGTTCGGCAAGGACGGCTACGCCGAACTCGCCGACGCGGGTGTCACCGACACCATCGTGGTGCCGTGGTTGTTCGACGGTGTCGCCTTCGACGGACCGCTCGAAGCCAAGCAGGACTCGCTGCGCAAGTTCGCCGCCGAGAACATCGGATAGGAGCGTCATGACCGAGACCACGACCAGCCAGACCGACCACCCGGCCCTAATCGCCTCGCGCGCATCACAGTCCGCGGCGAGCGGCAAGCGCAAGGAAGAGTGGCTGAACCTATTCGCCGAGGACGGCTGGGTCGAGGACCCGGTCGGCCCTTCGGGTTTCGATCCCGAGGGCAAGGGCCACCACGGCCGCGAGGCGATCTCGAAGTTCTACGACATGACGATCGCCAACACGGACTCGCTCGAGTTCATCATCGACGACCAGCTCCAGTGCGGGCAGGAGGTCGTGAACATCGGCCGGATCCGCACCGTGATGGCGGGTGCGCAGATCGACGCCGAGGGCGTGTTCGTGTACCGCGTCAACGACGAGGGCAAGCTGCAGTCGCTGCGCGCCTTCTGGGAGGTCGAACGGGCCATGAAGACACTCGTCAAGCTCTGACCCTGACAGCGAGAAGGGCCGCACCGAGAAATCGGTGCGGCCCTTCTCGTTTCGACTGTCTCAGTCGCCGTCGCGTACCCGGCTCGCATTCGGTGGAGATATCCGACAGCGCCGGCGGGAACCCTCACGATCCCGCCGGCGCCGCCTCGCGCACCGTGACGAACTCTCCCTCAGTGAGTCGTCAGTGCGCGACGGGGCAACCCCCACCGGTGCCCTGGGTCTGGTAGTCCACCTGGTACTCCTTGAGGCCGTTGAGCCATCCGGAACGCAGGCGGCGAGGGGAAGCAACCTCGACGAGGTTGGGGAGGTAGTCGGCGATCGCGTTGAAGATCAGTTCGATCTCCATGCGGGCCAGGTTCGCGCCGAGGCAGTAGTGCGCACCGGTGCCACCGAACGAGAGGTGCGGGTTCGGGTCGCGCAGGATGTCGAACTTGTGCGGCTCGTCGAACACCTCCTCGTCGAAGTTCGCCGACACGTAGTTCATCACCACGCGCTGGCCCTTCTTGATCGCGACGCCACCGATCTCGGTGTCCTCGAGCGCGGTGCGCTGGAACGCGGCGACCGGGGTGGCCCAGCGGATGATCTCGTCGGCGGTGGTCTTCGGGCGCTCCTTCTTGAACAACTCCCACTGTTCGGGATTGTCCATGAACGCCTTCATGCCGTGCGTGGTTGCATTGCGCGTGGTTTCGTTGCCCGCCACCGCGAGAACGATGACGAAGAAACCGAACTCCTCGGCGCTGAGCTCGTCGCCGTCGACGTCGGCCTCGATCAGCGTGGTGACGAGGTCGTCGCCCGGGTTCTGCTTGCGCTCCTCGGCGAGCTGGTATGCGTAGCCGAGGATTTCCATCGACGCGGCGGCCGGATCGATGTCGGCGAACTCGGGGTCGTCGTAGGAGGTCATCTGGTTGGACCACTCGAAGACCTTGCCGCGGTCCTCCTGCGGCACACCGATCAGCTCGGCGATGGCCTGCAGCGGCAGCTCGGCGGCAACCTGGGTGACGAAGTCGCCACTACCCTCTGCAGCGGCGGCCTTGACGATCGACTCGGCGCGCTCGCGCAGCTCGTCCTTCAGGCCGTTGATCGCGCGAGGGGTGAAGCCGCGGGAAACCAGCTTGCGGAGCTTCGTGTGCTCGGGGGCGTCCTTGTTCAGCAGGACGAAGCGCTGCAGTTCGATCTGCTCGCGCTGCATGTCGTCGGCGAAGCGCGGGATCGCGGTGTTCTCCCAGGTGGAGAACACGTCGCTGCGCATCGACACGTCACGGATGTCCTCGTGCCGGGTGACCAACCAGTAGCCACCGTCGTTGAAGCCGCCGACACCGTCGGGCTGCTCGACCCAGAGCACGGGCTGAGTCTTGCGAACCTCGGCCAACTCTTCGACCGGGAGTCGGTGTGCATAGATGTCCGGGTCCGTAAAGTCGAATCCCGCGGGAATGTTGGGCTGTGCCACTACTGTCTCCTGCCCTCGCGACGATGCCGCCAAGTGATCTGTAACACGTTCTATCGATATTGAATCACAACCCCTCCGTCTAGGAAAGATCTGAGTACAGAGTCCTTGCCGACCGGCGGAACCTGTTCTACTTTTTTGAGAGAATCGTGAAAGGAGCCCACTGTGGGCACACCAGTAATCGTCGAAGCCGTCCGCACCCCGATCGGCAAGCGCGGCGGATGGCTGTCCGGCCTGCACGCGGCAGAAACCCTCGGCGCCGTCCAGGTCGGCCTGCTCGANCGCGCCGGAGTCGATCCGGCCCTCGTCGAGCAGGTCATCGGCGGCTGCGTCACCCAGGCCGGCGCGCAATCCAACAACGTCACCCGCACCGCCTGGCTGGCAGCAGGCCTGCCCTGGCAGGTCGGCGCGACCACGATCGACTGCCAGTGCGGCTCCGCACAACAGGCCAACCACCTCATCGCGGGCCTCATCGCCACCGGCGCCATCGACATGGGCATCGCATGNGGCGTCGAACAGATGAGCCAGGTCCCGCTCGGCGCGAACGTCGGCACCGAAGCCGGACCCCGACGCCCCGCATCGTGGGACATCGACATGCCCGCACAGTTCGAAGCGGCCGAGCGCATCGCCAAGCGCCGCGGCATCACCCGCGAGGACATCGAAGCACTCGGCGTCCGCTCGCAGGCACTGGCCAAGCAGGCCTGGGAGGAAGGCCGCTTCGACCGCGAGGTACTGCCCGTNACCGCGCCCATCATCGGCGAGGACAAGCTCCCCACCGACGACAAGCACATCGTCTCCCGCGACCAGGGNCTGCGCGACACCACCGCCGAGTCCCTCGCCAAGCTCAAGCCCGTCATCGAGGGCGGCATCCACACNGCAGGCACCTCGTCGCAGATCTCCGACGGCGCCGCCGCCGTGCTGCTGATGGACTCCGACCGCGCCCTCGCACTCGGCCTCAAGCCCCGCGCGCGCATCGTCTCCCAGGTCCTCGTCGGCGCCGAGCCCGAGTTCCACCTCGACGGACCCGTCCAGGCCACCGCGAAGGTNCTCGAGAAGGCCGGCATGAAGATCGGCGACCTNGACCTGTTCGAGGTCAACGAGGCCTTCGCGTCCGTCGCACTGTCCTGGGCGCAGGTGCACGGCCCCGACATGGACAAGGTCAACGTCAACGGCGGCGCACTCGCNCTCGGCCACCCNGTCGGCAGCACCGGCTCACGCCTGATCACCACGGCCCTGCACGAACTCGAGCGCCGCGACGGCTCCACCGCGCTGATCTCGATGTGCGCGGGCGGCGCGCTCGCCACCGGCACCATCATCGAAAGGCTCTGACACCACGCAGCGCCGGCCACCGACCCGCCCCTCCTGCGATCGACACACCGCAGGACGGGGCGGTACACGTCGCTTCGCACCCCACGCGGGACGCCACCCCTGTCGTCCCGAAAGACACCTACACGGAAGAAGATTCATGCCGATCGCCACCCTCAACGGGATCCGACTGAACTACGACGTCACCGGCGAGGGTCCACTGGTGCTGCTGATCATGGGAACTGGCAGCCCCGGACGAGTGTGGCGCACCTATCAGGTGCCGGCCCTGGTCAAGGCCGGGTTCCGGGTCGCCACGGTCGACAATCGCGGGATCGCACCGTCGGACGAGTGCGCCGGCGGGATGAGCATCGACGACCTCGTCGCCGACACAGTGGCGCTCATCGAGCACCTCGGCGGCACCCCCACCCACGTGGTCGGCACATCGATGGGTTCCCGTGTGGTCGCCGAATTGGCCCTGGCGCGCCCGGACCTGGTTGCCAAGGCCGTCATGCTCGCCGCCACCGGTCGCCCTCACCCGATGGCCCACACCCTCAACCTCGGCGAACAGGCGCTTCACGACCAGGGCATGAAGCTGCCGGCGCCGTATGCCGCCGCGATCAAGGCGACGCTCAACCTCTCACCCCACACTCTCGAGGACCCGGACCGGGCGCAGGAGTGGCTCGACATCTTCGAGTTCTCTGCCGCGGCCACGCCGTCGGCGGGTGTCCGCGCACAACTCGGCATGGACCGCTCTCACGATCGGCTCGCCGACTATGCCCGCATCACCGTCCCGAGTCTGGTCATCGGATTCGCGGACGATCGGATGACTCCGGCCGTGTTCGGACGGGAGGTTGCTGACGCCATCCCGGGCGCCCGCTACGAGGAGATCGAACACTGTGGACACTTCGGCTACCTGGAGCGGCCCGACGAAGTCAACAGCGTGCTCATCGACTTCCTGACCGGGCGTA
This sequence comes from Rhodococcus sp. RD6.2, assembly GCF_001040705.1. Taxonomy (GTDB): domain Bacteria; phylum Actinomycetota; class Actinomycetes; order Mycobacteriales; family Mycobacteriaceae; genus Rhodococcus_G. The sequence continues at coordinate 104,146 of NZ_CVQP01000009.1, read as the reverse complement.
CCACGGCGCCACGCTGATCCGTGCCCGCCCTCGGACGATGCCGACCGGACCGGTAGCCGGTCGGCATTTTCCATCAGGGACTGGAATATCCTGATCCGGTGGACCAGACCCTGCCTCCCTGCCCTGAATGCTCCAGCGAGTACACCTACGAGATGGGGTCGCTTCTCGTCTGCCCGGAGTGCGCGCACGAGTGGGCGCCGGCGTCCGCGGATGCTGCGGACGAGTCCGAGGTGATCACGGATGCAGTGGGTAACGTCCTCGCCGACGGCGACACCGTCACTGTGATCAAGACCCTCAAGGTGAAGGGCAGCCCCACCGGCATCAAGGCCGGCACCAAGGTGCGCAACATCCGCCTTGTCAACGGAGTCGGCGACCACGACATCGACTGCAAGATCGACGGAATCGGACCCATGCAACTCAAGTCGAGCGTCGTCAAGAAGGTCTGACCCGGCCCGCACCGAACCTCACTTCCAGTTCACTCTTCTCTCTCGTCTCTCCACGCCGCCTCAAGAGACCCGAGCTCACCGCGCAACGTGACGCTGCCATCGGCGGCTCGCATGACGAACACGAGTGCGGCCTACGCGGACGAATCAGCTGTCGGCGTCCCCGCTCGCTCCCCAGAGATGCGCTGCGTAGCGCGGGCATGTCTCTTCGTCGTCGAGGTCGTCGATCACTGCCGAGAGTTCCGAGTGGCCATTGAGCGCGGCGAGGGTCATGAGCACGTAGCGGAGGTCGCGCTCGTCCCGGTGTGGAAGCGCGGCAGTCTCGGCAGTGATCCTTCGCGCCTCGGCGAGCGCCTCTGCATGAGGATCAGGCCCCACGTCCCGAGACGAAACGGCGGCGATCGTCTCCTGCCACATGCTGGGCGTGGAGTCGCTCACGATGAGCCCGAGGACGGTGACGTACTCGAGTCGCTGCTCGACGCTCACGCGCCGAGCGATGCTGACCAGGTACGGAAAAGCAGCGACGGCGGCCGGCCAGGTGGTGCCTTCCGAAACGAGTGCGGGCCACTGCTCGGTGAAGCGCTCGCCGTCCACGGGATCCGCATTCATCGCGCGCAACCAGTCGGGCACCCACGTAGCATCGCCGTCCCTGGTCGACAGATCCTTCCAACGCGGGTCGTCCAGGGGAAGCGCCCTTGTCGTGGAGGCCTCCGGACGCCAGAGGGATTCGCTACTCGGCTGCATCACGAGTCCATCGTCGACGAAGACAGCGAGGATGTCGAAATCGATGGGGACTGGGTTGGTTTCGGTGAATCTGCGCATCTCGTGTCCCGAGTACTCGACGAACCGCGGCACAACGGCCGCGGACTCGGGACCGCTCGAGAGCACTGCGGCCGGGCGGCCGGTCCCCCGTCGAGAATCGTCGACTTCTCGTGAGCGCTCCGGAGCCACCGGAGACCCTCCCGCCGTCAGGCCTCCTGACCCGCGCCCGCGGCGACCCACGCTGTGATCTGCGCGCGTGTCGTGAAGCCCAGCTTGGTGAGGATGTTCTCCACGTGCCCCTCCGCGGTGCGCTGTGAGATCACCAGCTGCTGCGCAATGGCCTTGTTGGTCATCCCCTGTGCGACGAGTTCGGCGATCTCTCGCTGCCGTCGGGTGAGACGCATCGTCGGCGCGCTCGCACTCGGCTCGGCGGGCGTCTGGTCACCGAGTGCGTAGGCGATTGCCGCGTCCACGGAGAGGTCGCGCCCGCGCGCGAAGGCGGCCTCGAACGCTTTCTGGCCGATTGCATCCGTCGACTCGCGAACGACTCGATCGTGATGGCCGAACAGGTCGCGGACCACGATCGTGGGGCTGCCGGCCGCCTCCCCCACCCACGCTGATGCACCCATCAGTACCGCGGCCCGCTCGGGACGGTCCGCAGCGAGCCAGGCCAGGATCTCGAGACACATCGCGAGGCCGAGAGGATCGTCGACGAGACGGGTGAGCCGCACCCCCTCTTCGATCAGCTGTGCCGCGCGCTTGGTGTCGCCCTGCTCCCAGACCGCCAGTCCCAGCATGCCCAGCGAATAGGACCGGTACATGGACTCGCCGTACGACGCGGTGAGGGCGACCACCTCCTCGTGGCAGGCGATCGCGCGTCGAGAGTCCCCCGACAGCCCGCATGCCATGGCGAGTCCGACGAGGGTCCCGACGCGGGCCAGCGGGGCGCCCTCGGCGCGGAGTGTCGGCAGTGATTCCTCGAAACACTCTATTGCGCGGGCGAAGTCACCGGAGAAGGTCGCGAGGTAGCCGGTCGCGGAAACCGCGAACGCGAACACCGCGGGATCGTCTTCGGGGTGTGTCAGGGCGCACGCCGCATCGGTCCACTCCTGGGCCGCCGGAATATCCCCCTGCATCAACGCCAGCATGCTGCCGAGGCACAGCGCCGTCACCCGCGACCCGGCCGGAGCGCCGTCGGCACGTGCCAGCGCCCGATCGATCCAGTACCGCCCCTCGCTGTACAGACCGCGGGAAACCCAGTAGGGATAGATCGCGACGACCATGTGCAGCGCGGCGTCCGGTTCCGCCGCGGCAGTGACGCTGAATTCCAGCGCCGCGCGAAGATCGTCGCGTGTCCGGTCGAATCGAGCGAGCCACTCGAGTTGCCGGTTCCCGATCCACTCGGCCTCTGCCTGCAGCGTCAGCCGCTCACACCAGTCCTGGTGACGCTGCCGCAGGAGCGCCGACTCGCCGGCCTCCGCCAGCCTCTCCAGCCCGTACTCGCGAATCGTCTCGAGCATCCGGTACTGGGCGACCTCGCCCGTCTCCTCCCGGATCAGAATCGACTTGTCGACCAGCGAGCCGAGCACGTCGACCAGCTCGCTGTCGGCGAAGCCGCTGACCTCGGCTGCGGCGTCGAGCTCGAAGCCGCCGGCGAACACCGCCAGCTGGCGCCACAGCGTCCGCTCCCGGTCGCTCAGCAGGTCGTGACTCCAGTCGATGCACAGCTGCAACGTCTGCTGCCGCGACGGGGCGACGCGAGTGCCGGTGGTCAGCAACCGGTATCGGTCGGTGAGCCGAAGGAGGATCTGCTTCAGCGACAGCGCGCGCAGCCGGGCCGCGGCCAGTTCGATCGCCAACGGCAGGCCTTCGAGCCGCTGGCATATCTCCGCGACCATGCACTGGTTGTCCACGGTCAGACTGAACCCGGGAACCGCGGAGCGAGCCCGAGCTTCGAACATGACGACGCCCTCGTACCGGCCCAGACCCCGCAGCGACGCCGCTGTATCCGGATCCGGAACTGTCAGTGGCGGAACCCGCAGCACCGCCTCCTCCCCGGCGGCCAGCGCCTCCCTACTGGTCGCCAGGATCCGCACCTCGGGGCATGCGCTCAGTACGGCCTTCGTGAGCTCGGCGACCTCCGTCACCAGGTGCTCGCAGTTGTCGAGAACGATCAACGCGCGCCGGTCCGCGAGGAAGTCGATGAGAAGTGGAAGTGGCGAGCGGGCCACTCGTTCCCGGAGCCCGAGCGCGGCGACCACCGTGTCCGCGAGCAGGTGCGGTTCGGCGAGTGCCCCGAGCTCGACGAGCCAGACCCCGTCCTCGAAGTCTTCCTGAAGGTTCGCCGCGACCCGCAGCGCGAGCCGGGTCTTACCGACACCACCCATCCCGGTCAGTGTCACCAGGTGCGACTCGGACAACAGCCGACGAACCTCCGCCAGCTCACGGCGACGGCCGACGAAATTGGTGAGTTCGTGCGGGAGGTTGCCCACCCGCACCCGCACTGCCGACTGCATAGGGACATCCCTTCGGTGTCGCGGCGCCACTACCCTGCGCAGCTGAGGGAGCAAGGGTATCTCTACCCGGATCCGAGTGGGCGGAACGCACCCTGATCGAAACTCGAACGGGCGAAAAACGTTCTGCCGGGAGTGATCCCATACGACACGACCGAGGACTCGGTCGGCGTATCATTCGCATGGTTGCCGAAGGGCGGCAACGGTCTCGACGGGTGGGGAAGCACGATGGTCGAACGTCCTGAACAGCTTGGCGGCCGGTGGTCCGGCAACCGTGCACCCAAGCTTCTCGCAGCCTGCGTCCTCGTCACCGGGATCGCGCTGGGCAACATGGGAATGGGAGTCGCCGGGGCCGAAATCGATTCCGGTTCCTCGTCCCCCTCCGCGGTCGACCTGGAATGGGAGGCCTCATGGGCGGCCTATCGGCTCGAGTCGAGCCAGGCCGACTGGGCACTGACGACCGTGACCGTCGACCTGCCCGTCACCATTGACGCGCCCGCCGATCGGGTGTTCCCGGCGTACTCGAACCTCTACAACAGCCTCGGACGCCACCCGTTCCTGAAGGGCATCCTCGACCGCCGCAGCTACACCGACGGCGACGCCGACGTCTGGGAGTTCATCGCCCTCGAGGACATCCCGGCCGGCTCGGCGTCGATCCCCGGACGCACCGTCGGGCAGCAACGGATACACGCCGCGGATCGCTGGTACACCACCGATACCTGGGACGCGCCCGGCGTGATCACCAACCAGAAGGTCACCTTCACCGAGAACGGCGGCGCGACCACGGTCGTCGAGCACCTGACGTTCAGGGCACCCGCGGTGCTGATCGACTACACCGTGCAGAACGGCGTGTCCTCTCACATCGAGAACCAGCAGGCCATGAAACGCGACATCGAGAACGGCACGCTCTAGTGCTCCCGGCCATCAGGTTGTTGCCGGGCGGCTGACCGCGGATTGCGGTGTCGGGTGGACCAGGTGTCAGCGGGGGACGTCTATCCGCAATTCAACTGGTCACGCTGCGCAGCCGCCGTCCTGTGCATCTTGCACGATGGCTGCGGTCGGCGGGTGCGGAGCTGCACAAAGACCGTCCGAGTCACTGACGGGTCAGCCACTCCGACAACTGTGTCTGTGCGAGGTGCGCGCCCGCGCCGGGCAGTAGCTCGCGGTCCGGCGCCGCCCCGAAGTACCGCGCCTGCGGATCGGTGATCACCTCGCGCGGATCGTGACGTGCGGCCAGCACGGTGCGGACCCACTGGTCGAGGCCGAACGCCTCCGGGCCCGCCACCTCGACGGTGCCGTTCAGCGGGTCGCCCACCGCGGTGTCTCCGACGGCGGCCGCCACTTCTTCGGCCGCGATCGGCTGGACACCGGCACCGGGCAGCCGCACCTTGCCGTCGGCAGTCGCGGAATCAGCGATGCTCCCCGCAAATTCGAAGAACTGGGTGGCGTGCACGATCGAGTACGGCAGGCCCGACCCCTTGATCAGCTCCTCCTGCGCAACCTTCGCCCGGAGGTATCCGGACTCCGGTAGCCGGTCGGTGCCCACCACCGACAGCGCCACATAGTGGCCGACGCTTGCCTCGCGGGCGGCATCGAGCAGATTCGCGGTGGAGGTCCGGAAGAACGTCATGACGTCGTCGTCGGCGAACGACGGTGAATTGGAGACGTCGACCACGACATTCGCATCATGAAGCACCTCCTTCACGCCCTCACCGGTGAGCGTGTTCACGCCCGTACTGGGCGCAGCCGGAACCGCTTCATGGCCGCGCTCACCAAGCCGAGCGACGAGCGTCGAGCCGATCAGCCCGGTGCCGCCGATAACGACGATCTTCATGCCTTTCCTTCCATTCGATTCGATCCGGAGTCAACAGGATTCCCCGCCTTCGTTGAAAAATTCAGCGAGGCTTGCTATTTGACTGGAGCTACCGAGCACGGTGGCAGGCCGCAGATGGTGTTCGAGCCGCACAAGGCACGGACACCGACACGTCAGTTCACTCTTCTCGCGTCTGCGTGTTCTTTCCGGTCGCGCCGCCGTTGCGAGCTTCGATGGCCTCGACGGACTTCTTGAACTGCTTTCCCAGAACTCGGGTGCCGAAAAGTCCGAGCACCCCCGCGAGCAATCGTCCCCTGAGGTTCTTGCCATCGCGGACCACGACGGCATCCACGTCTGTCACACCCGAGGACTGCTGCGTAAGTGTGTAGGTGTGGCCTGAAGCACCGCCCCACAAATTGGAGTCGGTGGTCGTCATCACCACACGATGGGGGTCGGTCCAGTCGTAGTGCAGGGTTTCCCAGATGCCGCTCGAACCCTCCGTGACATCAGCGTCGTGGGGGCCTTCGTGATGCACCTTGAGGTAGCTGTCAGCACTGTTGCCGAAGAGTTCCTTGCGACCAGGCCCGAAATCGGTGAGACCGGCCAGGAACTGCTCGGGCGTCGCGGTGGTCGTCTGGTGAAGATGAATCGTGGTCATGGCGCCTTCCTTGCCACATGGATGTTCCGCTCGGCCCTGAGGACCGACGTCGGTGCCCATCCAGAACACCACTCACACGAGCGTCGCGGAAGGGGTCCGGCGCATGCTCCCTGAGTCCGCAGGACGGATCTTCGGTACGGCGCATCCACAGAGTGGTATGGCGCGAGCTCAGGAGATGGTGAACAGTGGCCCGGTGATGGTCAGCCCAAGATCGCCGGTGTGAGCGAAAAAGGCGAACAGCATCAATGCCGCGCCAGCCAACGCGATGTCCTTGTTGAACTGGACCATCTCCGTCTGTCTGGCCTGCGCATCGGATTCGGACCAGAAGTTGTGCATCAGCGCCGCGGTCGGGACAAGGAAGGCGACCAGCAGCAGAGCACCGAGGTCGGCCCAGACGCCGAGCAGCACGCTCAATGCACCGACAGCCAGGACCACACCCGAGACGACAACGGAGAGCTGCGGGACGGGCACGCCCTTGCTCGCGGCGTACTGGGCCATGGCCTCGGATTGCGTCAGGTGGCCGACAGCCGATGTCAGGAACAGGACCGAGAACAGGATTCGGCCGATGAGAACGAGGATGTCCATCGTCTACCTCCGCTGTGAACTCTCTTGGTATTCACCTTGCCGAGCTGAACTGCCGTGACCTGCTGGTCACCATGGATTGACACTCACTCAACAACATTCTCCTGCATCTGGACCAGTCGCGGATGCGTTGGGACTGACCCGCCAGGGAGTTCGGCCAGTCACCGCCACTCCGCCAAGATTGACAGTGGAGCTGACCAGCCGGAATCGACACCGGCTGCTCATTGTCCAACGACCAGCAGCTGAGTTGGGAATGAGAAGCGATATATCGGAGAAGCAGATCGCAGGGCAAATTGCCAGGAAACGGCAACCTGGCATTCATCGCTCGATGGTCGAATGCCGGTATGGGCAAGAAGAAGGACAACGCCGGCTCGAAAGAGACCGCGGCATTGAACGACATCGCGGCGGCGATCAAGAACGACTTTCCGCACTTGACCGACAATGACGTCGCCGCGATGATCGACCGCGCCCGAGAGGACTTCTACAACCGGCCCATCCGCGAATTCGTCCCACTGTTCGTTGAACGCCGGATCCGGTCTCAGCTCACCAACCAGAAGGAACAGAAGCCGTCCTGAGGGAGACTTCCTCATGTTGCCGAAGGAAGAACAGCACCTGATCGACCTCGATCCGGCGCCTCGCCACCACCTACCCGAAGAAATCCCTCGCCGAAGTCAGCGACGCCGTCACTCGCGCCCGAATCCACCTCGACGGCAAACCCATCCGCGATTTCGTTCCTCTGCTCGTCGCAGCGTCACGCAGACAAAGAACTGTGCATCACCCGGCCGACAATCTGACCGAACACCCCACTCCTCGCTGAAGGTCAACAACTTCGTTGTCGGATGCCCTGCAAGGACCGCGTGCCAGCCGCAACGGTCGCGATGCGATCCGGCCTTGGTAGCGCGTGCGATCATGTTGATGTGAGTGCTGGGGCTACTGCCGCGGCCTGGGCCGAGCAGCAGATCGCTTCTGTGCGCGACGATCCGGCAGGCCGGATCGCGCTCATGCAACGCTGCTACTACGGCCCGTACGGCAAGGCCCCGCGGCATCTCCCGTTCCAGCGGGCGGCGATGTCGTTCATGCGATGGCAACTCCGGCGAGGACTGCTCCAACCACTGTCCAGCGACCATCCCGGGAGCCCATGGTGGCGTGCGGTGAACGAGCGCATCCTTCGCGACGGGTGCGAGGCGGTGGCCCTGAGCGGGTACTTCACCGGGCCGACCTCCTCGCAGACGGTCGACTTCTGGATGTCCTTCGCCGACTACCCGACCGCCCGGTCCTGGTATCGGGCGCACAACGGGAGCGTGGTCGCCGCCTACCTCGAGCGCCGCGACGAGGCGGCGGCCGAGAACGAGGCCGAGCGCTTCTTCATGAACGTCGTACTCTGCCGTGTCCTGTTCAGCCACGCCCTCGTCGCGGCCCCCCGAATCTCGCTGGGATGGCTACGCCCTCTCGCCCCGTTCCTCGGCGACCCGAGACTGGGCATGACCGGGATCTTCCTACAGCTGTCTCGCGTGCTTCCGGACCAGTATCCGCTCGACGAGGGGGTTCGGTCCTACCTCGATGCCGAGCTCGGATTCGGCCGACTCCTGGACTACGGGGTGATCATCCCAAGGGTGCAGCAGCTCTACGAGTGGTCATCTCACGAGCTCGCCGCGCCAGGTCTGCTCGACTGCATCCGCGACGGAGCCCTGACCTACGCATGGCCATTCGAAGACCGCGACGTCTGGCGGCCCCCGAGTTCGTTCATCGTCCGGATGGCGCATGGGGCGCTCCGACCGGACCGACGCGACTGAGCGACCGCGGCATCGGCGCCCGCTCGGACGGGCCATCACCGACCTCCGGAACCCGGCCTCGGCGGTGAAATTTGTACGCCGATGCGAGCAGCTCCGATGGAAGTCTCGACGTCCACTTGGGGCGAGTTGCTGCGGATTCCCACGAAAGACTGCGCCACGGTGTCGACGCTCGGGTAGTTCAGCACCTCCACTGCAGCCGATATCTCACCTTCAGGGGATATCCGCAACGGGGAATTGCGGATATCCCGAGCGTCGCTCGATTCCACCCCAGTCAGGTCTTTCTGAAGTATGCACGTCCCTGAGATTGGAACAGTTGTGTCGATGCCTCGTTGAAGGGGAACTTGGACGAACCGCACAGTCCACCCAAGTGATCCGTTGCCACCGAGGTCGAAGACCACGGTGTCCCCACCCGCGCTTCTCGCTATCGAGACCGAATCCAGCGTAGGTCGAACCAATTCCGGTAGTTCTTGTCCAGGCGGGACAGGTATCAGAGCGGTTGCTACAGGTTGCGGATTGCCGACAACAACCTGCCCAGAGGACGACTCAAACTGTTGGCACGACATCGGGCGCGCAGCGTCGGCAGCAGGGTGGCCGGTGCTCGCTGGATGATCCTCACGGACTCCACATGCGGCTAGCAGTGCAGCGGCTGAAAGGAAGAGCGCCATGTCGCTGACCCAATTCCGGATCACGCGCACCGTGCAGCCTTTCGAGGTTGGCCCTGATCGGCTCTCTTCCACTGTCTTGCCATGTAGAAGACCTTCGACGGTCTGACATGGCCAGCGTGGTCTTTGGTAAGTCCCTCCGGGGCGGTGCGATTTAGGCGAGAGGCATGAACACTCTGCCCTCAGGCCCGAACTCGACACTCAAGGCGCCGGCGTTGGTGCCCGCGTTCGCCGAACTGATCCGCGAGGGGCGTCCATGAGTCCAGCCATTGCCGATCTGCAATCCACCGCGCCGACAGTTGTGGGGCCAGATTCCTCCGTCAGGTGGGGCCACTGACTGTTGACAGAGCCACATTGACTGACCTCAAAGCCACCATTTCGGTTGCAGTCCAGGTTGATCGGACACACGCCAATTCTCTTCCCTGCCCCGGTTGCGAACGACGCGACGGCCCGCCTGACGAATCCTGCCGACACATCGAACACAACAACCGCGAACGGAAGGTCCCACTCGGCCTGGACCACAACGGAACTCATCCGGATCTGTGCGATCAGGAGCCCCGTCAAGTGTGATCATCAATGGGTCAATTCTATTGCAGCCCAGAACTATCCGCCAGCGAAAACCCTTGGCACACATTCCATTCGATCCGTCAGCGACGGATCGAGCTGACGGCGCCACGCCCTGCGCAGCCCCACGTTTCTGTGGGCCTGCGCAGGGCGCTTCGTCGTAGATGACTTCGACTGGCACTACAGATTGACTACTCGCCGGCGCTCAGGGAGTCGGCGCTCGACCAGCCTGCCCCCTGACTCGAGGCTGTGTCCAACCCGAAGAGCGTCATCGTGGTCAGACCCGACGCGAGATTGACAAGACCTGTCCAGAAGTTTCCCCACACAGTTGATTCCTCCTACCTCTGTTGTCAGGAAAGCGCGATGAGGAACGTGGTGAAGTAGTTCCCCATCCCGAGCCAGCTGGTCCACGCCTGGTGGGCGAGGTCCGCAGAGAATGCCTGCATTTTTGTGTATCCCTTCTCTTCTAGATGACCTTGATTCCGAACACCAGCTGTGCCGGCACTACGATCAGCGCAATGAACAGCTGGGGCAGCATCTGCGTGGTTGTTTCCCCCAGCGAGCCGGTGGTTTCGGCAACATCAGATCCCATTTGCTCATCCCTCACTCGAGTAGGTCGACGACATGGTGTTCAAGCCGTCAATGGATCCGCCCAACGGGCCGGCGATGCCCATCACCAGGGGAAACATCGCCTTGAGTAGCTCTTGGAGCATTCCCGCTTCCTTTCTTCCTGTTCGCCGGATACTGGATCGTTGACATCGGTATGTCAGTCCTCCGGCGCGGTCCTCTGTTCGTCGAGAATCGGCTCCCGTATGTGGCGACGATGCCGACCACGAATGTCTCGTGCGAGTCGGGATCGGACATTGACAGGCGAGTGTCCGATCCCGACACAGTTCCCCCCGGGGACCTGAGCGACACAACAAGGGCTGCGCCGCACAGGTCCTTCGACTTCCGCTTTTCGAGCCGTCTCCCCGACGGCTGTCGAGATCCCGCCGTCAACTGCGAGATCATCCGGCCCACTGGTATCGCAGCCGACTACTGGCTAGTCACACTCGCCATCTTTGATCGAACCCTCAAGGAGCAGAACGCTTCACGGTCATTCCTGTCGTGCGGGTCGGGCTCAGCCCTTTTGCACCCCCGGTTCACCTGTTCGAATCGGGCGATGTCTGCAAACGCCTGACGAACGCACCGAACATAGACCAGGAGATTGGAAACGTCGCGCTTATACAGAAAGTTCTTGGCACCTCACGAGCCCAACCGAAAAAATACCGTCCAGTCGCCTTTTATTATTTCTGTTGCAGCAGAATGGATTTCATCACATTGAGCGATCTAAACGCCCATGTCCGATCTCCAAAAAAATACCGGCCAGATGGTTTCAGTCTCGGCCGATCCGTGCGATGGCCGCCTTGCAGGGGCCCTGGCCCTGACGGGGCGAGAAAGCACCTGCGTGTCCTCTCCGCTTTGGGTGCGGCAGGTGACAGCCTGGCGCCCACGGCGTGGGGCGGCCTAATCCCGACCGTCATGTCAGCGGGTGCACCCATGCCAGCGGGGGACAGCCTTGCGGCACCGTCGCCCGACTCGGCCTCCCAGTCGGGCGACGATGTCCCGGATACGTGGCAGGGAGCATGCGGCCGCAAGCGCCGCGAATGCACAACCCGGATGACACTCGCTCGACGCCACGCCACGTAGGGTGGCAGAACCGATGAAACCGTCGCCCTGAGTAACCGATGCGCGGGACGCCGGTGGGAGATGGCGTGCCGTCATCACGGTCGCTCGTGTGGGGGCCGGTCGGAACGTTCGTGAAGATGTCGGTTTCCTTGAACTGAGAGGGCTTGAGTCGGTGGCTAGGCAAGAGCGGGCGATCGCGACACGGCAGCAGATCATCCGTGCTGCCGCCGAGTGCTTCGATATCACGGGGTACGAACGCACAACCCTGGCCGACATTGTCGATCAGTCTGGCGTCACCAAAGGCGCCGTGTACTTCCACTTCAGATCCAAGGACGATCTCGGAACCGTCGTCATCGACGAGCAGCATGCAATCTCGATGGCCGCGGTTGCCCAGATCCGCACCACCGGCGCGCCAGCACTCGAGCAATTGGTCATGCAGGCGTACGAGATGGGGCGTCAGATGATCGACGATCCCGTGGTGCGAGCGGGCATCCGACTTACCCTTGAGCTCAGCGCCTCGGATGGCCCCCCGAAGCCGTACCTCGACTGGATCTCCGGCCTCGATCGCATCTTCCGTGATGCGGCCGCCGAAGGTGACCTCGCCGACACCATGGACCCTGCGCATCTCGCGCGGTACTTCGTGGCGGCGTTCACAGGGGTGCAGTTGGTCTCGAACGTCCTCACCCAGCGCCACGACCTCGAACTGCGAATCGCGCAGATGCTCGAGGTTTTTCTCCCTTCGATCATGGCCCCGCGGCGTCGGCGGCGGGCCGAGAGCTACTTGCGTGCGAGGTGGACTCCCCCGCAGACGTGATCCGAACATGCCCCCTTGGAGGGCGCCGCGACCACCTCGCGCGCGAGGCGATCGGGCCGCGAGCACGGCGCTGAGCTGGTACGCACCCCGAATCGGGTGGCAGTATGGGATTCCAGAACCTGCCGTGAGGTGAGTGCCGTGCCGTATCCACGAGGACGTCCTACGCGCGACGGATCGGCCTGACCGATGGCCGGGAGCGATCCGTTCGCGACTCAGCGTGGGGTGAACCCGTCTGTGGTGTCGGAGCTCGATGCCGCCGGGTTCACCGATGCGAGCGAGATCGGACGCGGCGGATTCGGCGTCGTGTACCGCTGCACGCAGGCGCCGCTGGACCGCACCGTGGCGGTGAAGGTGCTCACCGCCGATCTCGACGAGGAGAACCTGACCCGATTCCTCCGAGAGCAGCGGGCGATGGGTCGACTGACCGGGCACCCCAACATCGTCAACGTCCTACAGGTCGGTTCCACGGAGAGCGGCCGGCCCTACATCGTGATGCCCTACTACGCGCAGCGTTCGCTGGACGTGCGCATCCGAGACGACGGACCGCTGCCGCTCGAGCAGGCACTGCAGTTCGGGGTGAAACTCTCCGGTGCGGTGGAGTCCGCGCACCGGCTCGGCATCCTGCATCGCGACGTCAAACCAGCGAACGTGCTGCTCACCGACTACGGCGAACCTGCACTGACCGACTTCGGCATCGCACACATCTCCGGCGGGTTCGAGACCGCCATCGGCACGTTCACCGCAACCCCGGCCTTCACCGCACCCGAAGTTCTCGATGGCGGATCACCCAGTCCCGCCGCGGACGTGTACGGACTCGGCTCCACGCTGTTCTGCGCGCTCACCGGCCACGCGGCGTTCGAGCGTCGCAGTGGAGAGCAGGTCGTTGCGCAGTTCCTGCGCATCACCACCCAACCCGTCCCGGACCTTCGCGAACTGAACATTCCCGACGACGTCGCGGCCACCATAGAGCGCGCCATGTCCACCGACCCGGACGCCCGCCACACCGCCGCACAGCTCGGTGACGCACTGCGTGAAATCCAGTTCCGCCATGGTCTTCCCGTCGACGAGATGGCCCTGACGTCCACGCCGTCCCTGAGGCGGAGCGATCGTCGACCGCCGACCGGTGGTGGACGATCGCCGACGGTCACCTCCACGCGCAACAAGAAGGGGAACCTGCCCGCGGAGCTGACGAGTTTCGTCAACCGTCGCAACGAACTGGCGGAGGCCAAGGAGCTGATGTCGAGTTCCCGGCTGGTGACGCTCACCGGAATCGGTGGCGTCGGCAAGACCCGCCTTGCGCTGCGGATCGCGTCGAGCACCCAGCGCGCCTTCACCGACGGGGCGTGGCTGGTCGAGCTGGGCGACCTCCACGACGGGTCACTGCTTGTGAGCCTGGTGGCCTCGGCCCTCGAGCTCAAGTCGTTCTCGACCCAGCCGCTGCAGACGGTCCTCGCGGAGTTTCTCGAGTCGCGCCAGACCCTGCTGGTGCTCGACAACTGCGAGCAGGTGATCGACGCGGTGGCGGACCTGACCGGGACCCTCCTGCAACGGTGTCCCGACCTGCGGATTCTCGCCACCAGCCGGGAGTCCCTCGGCATCAGCGGGGAGAAGACGCTTCGCGTCCCGCCGATGACCGCACCGGAGCCCGACGGCACACTCGATCTCGGGGGCCTGCCCAGCTACGACGCGGTGACACTGTTCGCCGAACGCGCTGCCGCGGCACTGCCGGGATTCGAGCTCACCGAGGACAACATGGCCGCCGTAGTCGGGATCTGCCACCGGCTCGAGGGCCTGCCGCTGCCGATCGAACTGGCAGCGGGACGACTGCAGGCACTGTCGCCCGAGCAGATCCTGCAGCGTCTCACCGACCGATACACCCTGCTGAGCCGAGGCAAACGCGCCGCCCCGTCGCGGCAGCAGACGTTGCGACTGTGTATCGACTGGAGTCACGACCTGTGCACGCCCGAAGAGCAGAAGCTGTGGGCTCGACTGTCGGTCTTCGCGGGCAGCTTCGAACTCACGGCGGTCGAGCAGGTGTGCGGTGCCGACCTGACGCCGGACGCCCTGCTCGACCTGATTGCGTCGCTGGTGGAGAAGTCGATCCTGCTTCGCGAGGAATCGGCGACCGCGGGGAGGTACCGCCTCCTCGAGACCCTCCGCGAGTACGGCCTCGAGAAGCTCGAGGAGTCCGGCGAGCACGCGCGGATCCGGCGACGCCACCGGGACTGGTACGAACACCTGGCGCTGCAGGCCCAGGCCGACTGGATCGGACCGCGCCAGCTGGACTGGATCGCCCGCCTGAAACTGGACCAGCAGAACATCCGCGAGGCGTTGGACGCCAGCGTCGCGGAACCGGACGACGTGGCGGTCGGCCTGCGCATCACGGCGGCCCTGTACCCCTTCTGGCTCGCCACCGGACAGCTCAACGAGGGCGCCCGCTGGACCGAACGGATGCTGGCGGTCGAGAGTGTTCCGCGGGACGCGGATTGGGTGCGAGCCGCGAGCCTCGGCGGGGTGCTCAACGGTTTTCAGGGTGATGTCGAGGCCGGCACCCAGCGGGTCGAACGGGCACGCGCCGCAGCAGCGGACACCGACGACCCGGACGCCGACGCGACCGTGCTGTACGCGGCCGGAAACCTCGCCTTGATGACCAACGACCTACCCACCGCGGCAACGCATTTCGAAGCGGCGCTGGAGTTGTTTCCGCCCGAGGACCTCCTGCTCCGGGTCGTCACGCTGACCGGTGTCGAGGTCGCCCACGGGCTGCTCGGACACACGGCGAAGGCCGCCGACTGTCTCGAGCAGGTACTGACCATCACCGAACCGCGCGGCGAGCTCGTGTTCCGAGCCTGGGCGCTGCGGACACTCGGATTGACGGTGTGGTCGACCGAGCCGGCGCGAGCGGTCGCTCTGATCGAACAGGCCGTGCAACTATTCCGGTCCGTCGACGACTCGTTCGGCTCCGCGCCGTGCCTCGAATGCCTGGCCTGGATCGCCGCGGCCGGCGACGCCTACCCGCGGGCGGCGGTGTTGCTGGGCTCCGCGGAGGCCATGCGGCGGACGGGGGGTGTACCGAACATCGCGCTCCCGACGCTGCGCGAGTTCCACGACGAATGCGAGCAGCGGACGCGGCGCGCGCTCGGCCCGAAGTCCTTCGACGCGAACTACCGCAAGGGAGCATCCGCGAGCTTCGGCGAGGCCGTGGCGTACGTGCTGGCCGAGACCGCCGAGCCGGCCCGGCCGGCCGCCAAGGACAAGACCAAACCGACGTTGACCCGACGCGAGCAACAGGTCGCGGACCTCGTCGCCGAGGGCCTGACCAACAGCGCCATCGCCGCCCGACTGGTGATCTCGCAACGAACCGCCGAGGGACACGTCGAGCACATTCTCGCCAAGCTGGGATTCACCTCCCGAACACAGATCGCCGCGTGGGTCGTCGAACACCATCGAGGCTGACCGCTGCACGACCCACTCGGGCGGGTCCTGGCGGACCGAACAGACGCCGCGAGGCCGGTTCCCGCAGCGGAACCGGCCTCGCGGCGCTGACGAGCCGGATCAGGACTGGAAGAGGGACCCGAGCGATCCGAGATCCACCGAGCCGGCACCCGGATCGACGGGGTCGACCGGATCCACCGGGTCGACCGGTCCACCCGCGCCGATGGTGATGGTCGCCAGTGCCTGGCCGCCCGCGTTCACCGGCACATCGTTGGCCGGCCGCTTGCCGTCCTTCGGGGTGCAGAAGGTCGGTGCGTTCTGCTGGGAGCCGAGCGCGAACGCCCGTGCCAGGAAGGTGTCGTAGTTCGTCTCGCTGTTGTAGTTTGCGGCGTCGCCCGACACGCGCACCTTCGGGGTGACGACGCCCTCGGCAAGGGCCTTGACGGTGACCTCGACGGCGGGCAGCTGGAACTTCGTGGAGCCGTCCGCGGTCGGGTTGCCGTCCATGTCGGTCTTCGTCTTCTCCACCGCGATGCCACCCGGGGTGTTGAGGCTGGACTTCGGGCCGTTGCCGACGGTTTCGTTGTCTCCGGACAGGCGGAGGATGGTGCCGGCCGCGTCGGGCTCGCCCGCTTCGTTGACGCGGATGACCGAGGGTGCGACACCGACCAGGCCCTTGCTCGTGCCCGCCACGACCGTGGCGCCAACGAACTCGGTGTTCTCCGGGATCTCCCAGTCGATCTTGAGTCGCTGGATGTCGGTGGTGGTGGCGATGGACTCCTTGTCGGGCAGCGAACTGACCGTCGGCTGCAGCGTGTAGCTGAACTCTTCGCCGACCTTCGCGGTGTCCGGGGCCGTGATGCTCATGCCCAGCGGCTGCGACATGTGCTGGGTGAGGATCGCGCGGGCCTGGCACGCGCCCTGGAACTCGACAGTGTTACTCGCTGCGGACGCCGGTGATGCCATCAGCAGCGTGCCAGCGGCAACTGTGGCGGCCGCGGCGATGGGGCCTGCGGCACGGCGAACGTGGGTGAAGGACATTGCACTCCTTGGGTGGCGGGTAGCTACTTTACGAAGTAAAGAACTTCTGCGATCTGGACCATAGGCGAGAACTTGTTCGTTAGTGCCGGAAATCGTTGAAGCAACAAAGATCCAGTTCACGCCACAAAAGTGACTTGCCATTAGCTCATCTAATAAAATCTGTTCTATACAGGCTCTTTGCGATTCACTGGCGCAACGTTTACTCGGCGCGCGTGGTCGGCGATGGACTGCGCGCCGCCGGACGAGCACATCGATTGCCACCGCCGGGCGAAGCGTCTTCGTGGAACACGGCAGAGCAGCTAGCACTCGCGGCCTACGCTGGCACTACAGAAGGGTCGGGCGGATCCCACGTTGGAGGCCACGCCATGCGCCGTACAACGATTCATCACCTACTCATCGCCGGCGCCGTTGCGTCGGCAACCACACTGACGCCGTTCCTCGGCTCCCCGGCAGCAGCGGCGAACCCGCCGCCCGACCCAGCAGCGTCGACCACGCCGTTTCAGATCCCGGCCACGTTCCTCTCGGGTTGCGGGGTCGGATTCAGGTGCTATTTGCCGCCGCTGGTGCCCCTGACCCCGACCGCAACGACAGGAGCGCCGGGCGAAGTGACCTTTCAGCTTGCCCGTCCAACCACGTACCAGATCGACACGTACGACTGCATTGGCATGACCATGAACTGGCGAAACCTGACGACCGGCGCCACTGGCACAACCCAGGTCCTACGCGTCCCGATCGACTACAGTCGCACAACGCCGCAGGACTTTTGCGCGTACACCCCTTCGACGGTGGAAACCGGCAGCGGCATCGTCACCGCGACCGCAGACGCGCGGACCGCCGATCACCGCCCCGTCAGCATGGGCGTCGTGGTCCTCCAGGTCCCCTGAACCGCGGGCTCGACAGGCACTTTCGGATGACGTCGAAGTGATCGCGCTCCGTGACATGCAAGCCCCGTAGCGTGACGTCTCATGACGTCGAAATCGGCACCTGCGCGTGAAATGATCGCCAATTTCTCTCGGTGGAACGCTGATGCGCGCTTCTCCGCACTGCATTCGTTGGTTCCCGGCGTTGCCGACGGATCGCTGCTAGCCCCGTTTCTGCTCGCGGTTGCAGCAGATGTGTCGGAGGACGACCTGGTGAGGATCGAGGCGGTGAGGGTCTTCGAGATCCTTCCGCTCGATGACGGCTCGCTCGCCGAAGAATGCCGCGGGGCGCTGATCCACCTGGCCCGAACGGACGACGACTGGGATGTCCGCAACGCGGCCGGCTGCGCGGTGTTCGGCCTACCCGGCGCCGAGCGTGAGCTCGAGACGATGCGCTCCGTAATCGCAACGGAGCAGGAGGAATTCGTCCGCGACAATGTCGGAGCCGCGCTCAGGATGTTCCTCCGACGCCGCGACTCCGGGTAGTTCTGTCCGCCGGGCACCTGAAGGTCATCAACATCGAAGCCCGGACGCTTCCATCCGCGAGCATCGGGAAGGGGCCCCGCGTTGCGGGGCCCTTCCCGATGCCTGTCGAATACGTCTGCCAGTCGACCGGCTAGACGCCGGACAACTCCACATCCGGATCCCGTTCGTGTGTCGGTTGAGGAACCGTCGGCCACAGGGCCTTGTCGCCGAGTAGGCGCATGATCGCCGGGACGAGCAGGGGACGGACGACGAAGGTATCGAGCAGGATTCCGATGGCCATCGCCAACCCGAACTGGAACAGTTCTCGGATCGGTTGAGTGGTCAACACGGCGAAGGTGGCTGCCAGGATGACACCTGCGGACGAAATCACCCCACCGGTCCGGGTGAGTGCAACCCGCAGCGCTGCCCGTGATGGATGCGTCGACAGTTCCTGCCGGTAGCGGCTCATCAAGAAGATGGTGTAGTCGACACCCAGAGCGACCAGGAACACGAACACGTAGACCGCGACTCGATTCCCGATTCCGGCGTCTCCCAGCACGGTTACGGTGATGAAGGTCGTGAGCCCGAGCGTCGCAGTGAACGACAGTACGAGCGTTCCGACAAGATACAGGGGTGCGAGAACCGATCGCAGCAGCAACGCCAGCACTGCGGCAACGATCAAGAGCACCAGCGCGGCGACCACCCAGTTGTCACGATCGAGCGCCGAACGGATGTCGGCAGCGTGAGCGCTCTCGCCACCGACGAGAACCCGCGCATTGTCGATCCCTGCGGTGTCTGCGGCGGACTGCGCCACGGACGCCAGTGTTTCGATGCGGTCCAGTGCAGCAGGACTGTAGGGGTTGTCGGTGAAGGTGACCTCGAATGCTGCCGTCGTCCCGTCCGCGCTGACCGTGGGACTCCCGGTCAACCGGGCGACCCCGTCCACATCCGCCAGGTGACGGGTGATCTCGTTCCAGTCGGGCGATGGTGTCCCGACCGGTGCGGTGACGTAGACGGTCGACGGCGCGATCTCGCCGGCTCCGAATGCATCGGCGATCATGTTCTGGCCGGACTCGGACTGGGTGTCGATCCGGAATCCGCTGATGAAGTCGAAGCTCTCGCGATAGCCTGCCAGTCCCGCGGTCATCACGAGTAGACCGAGCAGTGTGGAGGCCAGCACCGCTTTCGGTGATCGGTCGACGAGGTTCGCGACCCGTTCCCAGACCTTGCCTCCTACGCGACCCGACGCCGCTTGGATTGTGGACGGCCAGAAGAGCTTTCCCCCGAAGAGCAACATGAGCGCAGGGGTGAAGGTGAAGGCGACCAGTCCCATCGAGGCGACGCCCAGCGCGAGATACGGTCCGAACCCGCGCAGTGCCGGCGAGACCGCCACCAGCAGAGCCAGCATGGCCAGAACGATCGTCGTAACACTCGACAGGATCGATTCGGAGACTCCCCGCAGGGCCCGCATCATCGCAGCCGAGCGCTCCGATTCCGCGGCGAGTGCCTCACGGTAGCGGGCGACGACGATCAGCGCGTAGTCGGTGCCGACACCGAACAGAAGTACGGTCATGATCGATGCGGTCTGCGAACTGATGTCGAACCAGCCCGCGTCGGCCATCATCGCGCCCACCGTTTCGGCGAGCCGCATCGCAACGCCGACACCGGCCAGCGCCACGACCACGAGGACGGGCGATCGATAGATCACCATCAGGATGATCGCGACCAGCAGAATCGTTCCGAGGAGCAGAATCTTGTCGCCGCTGCGGAACACCTCCACCGTGTCGGTGGCGATCCCGGCTGGTCCGGTGACAGCTGCATCAGCCGGCCCAGCAGCCTCGCCCACGAGATCGCGAAGGGTGCCGACCGTGTCCTGGAACGACTCGTCGGTCGGGTTGCCTGTCAGCGAGACGACGACCATCTCGCTGGTGCCGTCGGTGGTGCGCAGGCTGCCGCTGCCATCACGGTCGGCGGTCACCACCGCGGCGATCGAGGGGTTGTCGGCTTTCGCGCCGTTGATGCTCGCGGCAATCCGGTCCACTGCCGCCGAGGTCTCGGAACTGTCGGCGCCGCGGACGACGACGATCGCGGGAGTTCCCTCACTTCTCGGGAACTCGCGGGCTGCCAACTCGGCGGCTTGTACGGATTCCGAGGAAGCGGGCGGATCGTTTGCCCCCGCGTTGTTCTCGACCTCCTCCAGGGTGGGCGCAAGACTTGCGAGTGCACCCACGAGGACGATCCACAGCAAGACGAGGATGCCGGCCCGACGTCGGGATCCGAAGAGGGTTTTCATGAAGCGTGATCTCATATTGTTGCGTCCAATCCCGACTGGAATGCGTTCATCGCACCGGCGTCGGATAGCGAGCTGGGAAGTCGGAGTAGCGGTCCGCCCCCGGAACGAAGCGCCCGGTGCGGGCAGCCCACACCTCGAATGCGATCGTGGCGAAGGGTGGCAGCGAGGACACCAACGCGAGCAACAAGGTCCGCTGGCGCCAGCCCAGTCGGACGTACATTGCGATCGAGAGCACAACGAACGTCACGAACATCGCCCCGTGCAGGGGTCCGAAGATGCGGACGCCGAGATCGGTGCTCTTCGCGATCCATTTGAAGTACATGCCGATCAGCAACCCCAGCCAGGTCGCCGCTTCCAGCGACGCAACAACGCGGAAGGCACGCACCAGCATTCGAGCGTTCGACGACTCCCCTCGTCGCATCTGCCGTTCGCTCACGCGATCCCCTCCATGTTCCTTGGGGTGCTTGCCTTTTCGGCAACATCGGCCTTGGTCAGCAGTCGGTGATAAGGGCCTGCCACGGCGTACCCGAATGCGCAATTGACAAGTGTCTTCACGCCTTCCATCCGACCGAAATCCCGGCTCCGGCACATCGGAAGAACGGTCGGACTCATCTACGACTTTGGATAGAGGCGGCGCGCAGAACTGCCTGTCAGAGCCCTCCAGAACCGGCTGAGACGCCCGCCGGTCACCTCCGGCGACGGAGGATCCTCTCCGGCCACCCGCTGGTGGTTGGGCTAGGGCATGTCTGACAAACATCGGGCCCAGGCTATGACCGCGTTGAGGACGGCGGCTGCGCGGTAAACGATCGCGAGTTTGTCGTACCGAGTCGCCAGACCTCGCCACTGCTTCAGGTGACAGAACCGGCGCTCGATGACGTTGCGCCCGCGGTAGTCGACCTCGTCGAACGCTGGCGGTCGCCCGCCACGCGATCCACGTCGGCGTCGGTGCCCTGCCTGATCGGAGGGCTCTGCGATGACCGCACCGATCCCGCGGCGGCGCAGCAATTCCCGGTTCGCGCGAGACGAGTACGCCTTGTCGCCGCGGACCCGATCGGGTCGGGTCCGCGGCCGCCCGCCCCCGATCCTGGGAACGCGCAGGTGCTCAAGCAGGTGGGCGAATGCGGGGCTGTCACCAGATTGGCCGGGTGAGACGAGCACGACAAGCGGCAATCCGTGGCCGTCAACGAGGTGATGGATCTTCGTCGACAGGCCGCCGCGGGAGCGGCCGATCGCATGGTCAGGCGGCTCGATCGAAGGATTCGTGTAATTCGACAGACCCCCCTGTGTGGCGGGTGGTGTTCGTGGCGTGCTGATGCGCGCGGACGATGGTCGAGTCCACCGACACTGCCCAGTCGATGATCCCGGCCGCGTCGGCGCGAGCCAGTAGCCGTTGCAGGATCCGCTCCCAGGTGCCGTCGCCCGCGAGGCGGCGGTGCCAGGTCCAGATCGTCTGCCACGGCCCGAACACCTCCGGCACGTCCCGCCACGCGATTCCGCATCGGTACCGGTAGATGATGCCGCCGATCATCGCCCGCGCATCGGAGAACGGCCGGCCCCGACGACCGGTCCGTACCGGCAGCAAGTCCGAGATCAACTCCCACTGCTCATCTGACAACACTTGAAACCGCGTCACGCGAACAGGCTCACACGCACCGGTTCACATGTAGGTATGAGGGTCCCCGCGGTTCCCAGGCGGGAGTGTCGGTAATGTCCGTTGTGCTAAATCTGTCGACAGGGGGTTGGGCGTGGGGTCATCTGACTTGCTGGGTCTGACGATCTCGCTGACGTCGTCGACGATTGTCATTGCCTTCGTTGCTGGACTTATGCCGCGGATCACCGGTGATGAACCGAATCCCGTTGTGGGCATACGAACGAAGGCGACGATGTCGAGCCCCGCAGCGTGGCAGTTGGCCCATCAGGTTGCTCGGCCACTTCTACACCGGACGGTGTGGACAGCCATTGCTGGGCTATCCATCCAAGTCATGATCGGTGTCGTGGCGGGTTTCGGATCCGTGGCGTCGGCTGTCGCCGCACCCGCCGTGCTTCTGGCGGTGTTCATCGCCCTGATCTACGCGGCGATCAAGGGCAACGCCGCGGCGAAGTCGCTTCGGTGTTGATCAGATCCGGCTCTTCCTCCGAGATTCCTCGCTGAGCTGCGATCAGCCGCATGCCGTCCCACCACCAATTGTCGGACATGCCCTAGTCGACGTCGCCGCCGATAATCCCCCGCGCGCGTGCCTGCGCGACGGCCGCGGTCCGCGATCGCACGCCCAGTTTGCCGAACACGTTCGTCAGATGCGTCTTCACCGTGCCTTCGCTGAGGAACATCCGGCGAGCGATCTCCCGGTTGGAGTATCCGACCGCGACCGCCTCCAACACCTGAATTTCGCGCGGGGTCAGTGCCACCCCGGGATCACGCATCTGCGCCATCAGTTTCGAGGCCACCGCGGGAGACAACGCGCTCGCACCCGCCGCCGCCGCCACGATCGCCGTGAACAGTTCGGCTGGCGCGGTGTCCTTGAGCAGGTAGCCACTGGCACCGGCTTCGATCGCACGCAGAATTTCGGCGTCGGTGTCGTAGTTCGTCACCACCAGGACACGTGGTGCATTCGGCAGCGACCGGATCCGACTGGTCGCCTCCACACCGGTCAACCCGGCCCCGAACCGCAGATCCATGAGGACGAGATCGATCGCCTCATCACGGCACAACGCAACAGCTTCTTCGCCAGTGGCGGCCTCGGCGACGATCGTGATCTCCGCCGAGTGCCGTTCGAGCAATGCCCGCAGCCCAGCACGCACGATTGCGTGGTCGTCGGCAAGTACCAGTCGGATCATCGGTGCTCCTCCTGCTGCACGAGCGGAAAAGTCGCCGATACGGCGGTGTGCCCGGGTTCGGATTCGATGGACCATCGTCCGCTGAGCTGCTCGACACGGGTGCGCATGGCGTTGAGTCCGAAGTTGTGTGCGGCGGGATCGTCCAGAATCGTTGCGTCGAAACCGTGCCCGTCGTCGACCACGTCCAGGTGTACTTCGTCGGTCCCATAGGTGAGGGTGACGACGGCGTGGTGAGCACCGGCGTGGCGCACGACGTTCGACACCGCACCCTGGGCCAAGCGCACGAGAGCTGACGACACCGGCATCGGCAGGGAAACCGCCTGCCCCTCTACGAGAAGGCGAACATCGCAGCTGCCGGCTCCCGCGCGCTCACACACCCGGTTCAGCGCGTCGACAAGCGAGCTTCCCGCCAGGTCCGACGGCGAGAGGGCCGCGATGAGGCGCCGGGCATCCGCCAACCCTGCCGACGCAGTTCGCCGAGCCATCACGACCTTGTCCGCCGCGCTGGGGGGCAAGTCCTCGGCCTCGGCGGCGTGCAGCAGCATCTGAATGCTGCTCAGGCCCTGCGCAACGGTGTCGTGAATCTCTCTGGCCAGCCGCTCCCGTTCGGCCAGTTCGCCCGCGGAGCGCTCCTTCTCTGCCAACTCCGCACGGGTGCGATGCAGTTCCTCGATCAGTTGCTGTCGTCGTTCCGTTTCGTGGAACAAGACCCGGAAGCCGAGCCCGACAACGACACCGACAACGGCGCCGAGCAGCGACCCAACCACCGCCCCACCCCAACTGTCGTCAACGTTGATCCCGATCACCACGTTGACGATCGTGATCGCGATCACCGCTGCCACCGCCGGGATCAACGGCATCTCGGTCATGAACAGCAGAATGAGCCCGAACGACACATACGCTGCGTCGGCACCCAGGAGTGCCATCGCCGCCCAGACCGCACACAACGAGCCCAGCCAAGCGAATCGCGCAAAAGGAGCACGCTGTGAGGCGCCCACGATGTGAACAACAACGAACACGGCCGTCAACGCGCCGATCCACCCGGTATAGGGCTCGGAGAGCAGCACCGCCCGCAACAGCACGATCAACGCCAGAACCAGGACGAGAACGTGCAGGCCTAGACGGAGGCGCGAGTGTCGCATGAACGAGGATTCGTCAACCATCACCACACAAGGTAGCTGCAGCCGCGTCGACTCGTTCGTGATGTTGAGGGTGACGAGGGAAAACAGCGCACTCGGGCCGTCAGCTCAGGGTCATGGATCAGCTGACGAATGCGATGCCGACGCCGGGACCACCGCCCGGGAGCTCGACCAGCGGGCTGCTCAACCACTTCTGCGGAGTCACGTCGTAGGTGAACCGTTGGAAGATCGGGTTCTCGACGGGGCGCATATTGACCACGATGGAGTCACGACCCTGTCCGGGGATGACATAGAAGTGGTCGGGGGCGACCGCACCGACGGTGACGAACTTCGCCGCCGGGGTGTCCAGGGCATCGATCTCGTAGACGCGCCGGTACTCGGTTGCGTAGATCGCGCCCATCTTCGATGCCGAGACGACCACGACCTCACCGGCCTCGTAGATCGGGAATCCCGCATTGCGAGCGGCGATGAGGGCCTCGACGGTCAGCCCCTCCGGGGCGCCGATGCTGCCGTCTGAAGATGCGCTCGAAGTGGCCGCGGTGATCGGCGCAAGCGGATTCGAGTTCGGTGCCGCCGATGCGGGTACCGCCGCGCCTGCGACCACTGCCGCGGAAAGGGCTGTCGCAGCGAACAGTTGCTTCAACTTGCCTGCATTCATGGAGATCCCCCGGATTGTTGTGTGTCAGCTCTGGACCGGATTCAGTACCCAGAGTCGCGGAATGTATGCGTTGAGCGATGTCAGATCGTGCCGGTTGCCGGCGGGATCGAGCTGGTAACAGATGGTGGACTTGTAGGAGGCGCAGTAGATGTCGACTGTGCCGAAGGGGCTGGCGATGATCCACTTCGGTGCCGGTCTCCACGCGTCGGGATCGAGTGGTGTCACAAAGCTCTCGCTGGCCGGCTGAAATCCGGGTAGCGGAACATGAGCTTGCGCAGCCGCGACCGGAGCCAGCGCAACTCCCACGCCTACAGCCAAGGTCGTCGCTGCGAACAGCTGTCTGATCATCGATGAACCCCCGTGCACTGAACGGAAACCTACCGGTATGTCTGTAATGCCTCGCCGATCGTTACAGGGCGGTACGGCCGATGGCCGAACGCAAGCGGATTGTCCTGGTTGAGAATCCGGCGATCGCCGAACGGGAACTTCTTTCGCGAGCCACGAAGCCGTACGCCTCTACAGCCGCACACAGCCCCTAGAGCCCCCTGAGCCCGAGCAGTCGACTCACCAGGCCAGGCGGTCGATTCCCTCGCCCGCTCAGCCGATCCACGAGTTCAGGCGTGTCGGGTGGGAACGAGTCGAGGATCTCGGCGGGCCCGAATGCGATGGATTCGCCTCGTTTCGCGCGATCACGAGCATCCACCCAGCCCGTGACGAGGAGGTACCACCCCGCGACCACTGGCGGGTCCGAGGCCACGACCGCGTCGATCTCCACGACGCCGTCGCTTACCGAGGCGACATCCTCGACCGTCCGAGATACCACGACGATCTTCGTCGATGGGTCGCTGTTCCACACCGTCGCGTTGGCCCACCGCGTGTAGAGCTCGGTCTCCCTGCGTTCTCGAGCATCTCGACGCCACCAGAATGCGAGAAGCCCCGCCACGATCAGCCCGGTGGAGCCCCAGAGAACGACCTCGAACACGACCACATCCTAGGGATCGAGACGCCCGATCAGGCGGTCCGGGCGGCGATGGCTGGATCATCGACTGACCGGCACCGACAATCCGCTACACCACGCTCACGCGTCACGGCACCTGCAGACGCGTCGGATCGATCGGGCGATGGGGGCGATCGGGTTCCATGCGCAGTTCGACGGCGCCCGGGCCCGGATGGATCTCGGCGAACATCACCTGCGTGGCCGCCGACGGGATCATCAGGCCCGCCACCCGACCGTGCTCCACGCCGTTCGCACCGGTGTCCAGATTGCGCCAGTGAACGCTCACCCCGACACTGCAGTGCGCGGTGGTGCCGGAGATCCCGAGGAACCCGCCGGTCACCTGGATCGACGCCGTCCCGGGACCACGGGGCGAGGTCAACAGTGCAACGTGACCGCCGCACAGCGGACCATCCGCGACGGTGTAGAGGGGCCCGGACCACACCGCGGGAGACATCTGTTGCGCGCCCGCGATGGCCGGGAGCGCTGCGGTGAGCAAGCAGCCCAACGCGATCGCCGGTGGGCGGATCGCGCCGAGAAGCCGAGCTCTCGGCGTGCGGGTGGGCGACGTGGGAACCGTCGGAGTCGTCATGACCTCGCCTTTCCGGGGCGTGTCTGCGCCGCATCCATGTGAGCCTGACACCCGTCATATCGCGTCGGGGAGCGTGCCTCGTTACGTGCCGCTCCACCTGAGTCGAACTTGCGATGAGTTTCGCCGTCACTTCCTGTCTATATCGACGCACACCCGATACAACCGCACCGAGGAGAGCACCATGACCGCCACCTACACCTTCGACGTCTTCTCCAGCCTCGACGGCTACGGCGGCGTCAGCGGCGGCGACTGGGGTGGGTACTGGGGCAAGCAAGGTCCCGAATTTCTCGACCACCGCCTCGCCCTGTACGAGGTGGAGCAGCGGATGGTCTTCGGAGCCAACACCTATCGGGCGTTCACGCAGCTGTTGGCCTCGGGCGCCGAGGAGTCCGTGCGCGACCCATGGGTCACCCGGATGAGGAGCCTGCCGGCGACCGTGGTGTCGACCACCCTGCACGAGCCTCTCGACTGGCCGGACGCGACCGTCGCACGTGGTGATGCCGTCGATGTCGTCGCCCGGCTCAAGCGGGAGTCCGACGTGCCGTTGCGCTCCCATGGCAGCCTGTCGATGAACCGGGCGCTGATGGCCGCCGGCCTGATCGACCGCGTCCAGGTGACGCTCTTCCCCGTGATCACCGGTCAGACCGGTGATGACCCGATCTTCCAGGGCGCGGCAGACTTCGACCTCGAGCTGATCGAGAGCCGAACGCTCGACGGCAGCATCCAAGAGCTCATCTACCGGCCCTCCCTGCATGCATGAGTCTGTCGATGCTCTCCCCACCAGTTCGGTGACGGGTCAATGCTTCTGCGGACAATCAGTCGAGGACAGCAGGTCTCCTGATCCAGGATCTCGCTGCGATCACGTCGTCAGTCAAACAGCCACCAACTCGACGAGCGAAATATATGGTCCTCCACGGCGTCGATCGGCGCCGAAGAAGCACTAGCGCAGAGGATCCATCTTGAAGCGATCAATCATCGTTGCATTGGCCGGCGCAACCATCGCCCTCGGCACCGTGACTTCGGCATCTGCCGCACCCACCGGCATCGACGATCCGGCCCTCCCTGTCCCCTGGGCCGGAAGCAGTTCCGGCAGCGCCGACTTCTTCTACCCGCACGACGGCCAGAACGCCGGATCCACCGACCTCGCACAGGCCTCCGGATCCAACGACCTCGGCAACATTGTGTTCCTGGCACCGTTCAGGTTGCTGTGCTGGGCGCTCACCGGCCAGCCGCTACAAGCCTGCATCCCGGACAACCTGTGATCCCGTAGCGGAATCGACCCGAGGCCGTTCACCGGCCTTCTGACCTCGAACAATCACTGCGACACTGCATTACGCCGAGACCCCTGCATCGACAGATGCAGGGGTCTCGAGCGGTACGTGCCGTGCGATCCTCAGGCCACCGAAGCGCTGGCCTGAACGATGAGGTGTTCGACGAGGGTGATCAGCACGGACTTGCACGACTCGCGATCACGCGCGTCGCAGAGCACGACGGGGGTTCCGATGTCGAGATCGAGTGCATCGCGAACCTCGTCGGTTGTGTATCCCTGGGCGTTGTCGAAGCAGTTCACCGCGACCGTGAACAAGACTCCACGCCGTTCGAAGAAGTCGATGGCGGCGAACGAGTTCTCCAGACGACGTGTGTCTGCGAGAACGACTGCACCGAGCGCTCCGCGCACCAGTTCGTCCCAGAGGAACCAGAAGCGGTCCTGTCCGGGTGTGCCGAACAGGTACAGCACGAGACTCTCGTCGAGGGTGATGCGACCGAAGTCCAGGGCCACCGTCGTCGTGGTCTTGCTCTCCACACCCGACAAATCGTCTACGCCTGCGGATAGTTCGGTGATCGTTTCCTCGGTACGCAGCGGTGCGACCTCGCTGACGGAGGACACCATCGTGGTCTTCCCGACCCCGAAGCCGCCGGCTACGAGAATCTTGACCGAAGCAGCCAGGTCGGCTGAGGACGCATTGTCATGCATGGTTGTCTACAGCTTTCGGATTCCATCGAGTACTGCTTGCAGAATGTTAATGTCGCCGATCCCGGAGATGTCGTTGACGGAGTCGCTGTTCAGGGGAGACCGGAAGTTCAGCAGTCCGTCGGCGATGAGGTCACCGACCAGGATCTTGGTCACTGCCAGAGGCAGATTCAGGTGCGCCGAGACCTCCGCAACCGATTGGGCAGTGCGGCACAGCTGAATGATCTCCGCGTACTCGGATTCGACGTGCTGCAGCCGCGGAGCCGGAGACACGGTCACGACGAGCGTGAGCATGTCGAGATCGTGTCCGGCCCCAACCGTGCGGCCCCGTGTAACGGCATACGGACGGATCAAGGGACCGGCAGCATCGTCGAACCACGATTGGCCTATACGTGTCACGGCAACCTACGCTCCATGCTCGGCCGAGCCGTTGCGGGGATCGGTGGACAGGAAACTACCGACACGCTGCACGGTCAGGTTCATCTCGTACGCGACCATACCCAGATTCGCGGTATCAGTGGCGTGCAATGCGATACATGCATTGCTTCCGGCGGCCGTCACGAACAACACCGCCTTGTCGAGTTCGATGACGGCCTGGCGGACACCGCCGCCTTGAAAGCGAAGCCCCGCGCTGCGCGCCAGCCCGTACAGGGTGGCCGACATGGCGGCGAAGTGCTCCGCGTCCTCACGGCTGATGGACGTGGATCGGCTCAGGAGCAGCCCATCAGTGGAAAGCACCACTGCGTAGCGCACTCCGGCCAGACGATTGATCAGATCGTCGAGGAGCCAGTTCAGATCACCTGAGTTGGTGGTCGTCACCTTCACCTTCCTTCACCTTCCGTTTCGTCCGTGTTCGGGTACTCGACCGGGGGTTCCGCGTGCCGAGCTTGCTGGGTACCGTACGCGATGGCAGACATGAGATCTCGCGCTTGCTGCGCTGATCTCGACGGCTGCTGCTCTTCCGCCTCGGGTTGAAGGTCGTGCGCCAGTTCCGGCGCCAGACTGGCCTGCCTGCGACGGCGAGGAAGGCCCGGACGGCCGTCACCACCGTTGTCGGACACCGGCTGCGGGGTGAAGGGCTCCTGTTCGGCAGCCGGGGTCGGCAGCTCGTGCCACGACGTCGTCACAGCATCGTCCGTGTACTCGGTGTGTGGCTCGTCCTCGATGCGCTCGACGATCGCCCAGTCCTGCGACGGGGCCGCAAACTGCGCGGGCTCTTCGGTGGGCGGCGCCGACGTGGGGCGTGCCATTGTCGCGACACCCGACGCGGACGCCGAGTGTTCGGTCGACTCGAGTTCCGGCATGGCCCTGACCGGCCGCCTTTCGGCCTCGCCACCGGCGAACCGATCCGACTGACGGTCAGGCATCGGCGTCGAGTCGGGCGCGACCGCCGAGTTCGGCACCAGCACGATGGCGCGAATGCCGCCGTACACGGATTCGGTCAGCTGAACAGACATTCCGTGCCGCAGGCCCAGTTGCGAAACGATAAACAGGCCGAGGCGCGAGGTCGCCGAAAGGGTGTCGACGCCGAAATCCGGCGGATTGCGCAGCATCTCGTTGACGCGAACGATCTCCTCGCCGGGCATTCCCATGCCCTGGTCGGTGATCTCGATCGCGACGCCCTTGCCGACCACGTTGCCGGTGACTTCGACGCGTGACTGTGGCGGGGAGAACGCCGTCGCGTTGTCGACCAGTTCGGCGAGCAGGTGGATGAGGTCGGCGACGACGTTGCCGACGATGAACACCTGCGGCATGCGGTGGGTGTGCACCCGCTTGTAGTCGAGGCTCTCACCGATCGCGCTGCGCACGAGATCGGCCAGAGGCACCGGGGTCCGCCACTGACGGCCGGGCTCGCCGCCACCGAGAATGATGAGGTTCTCGGCGTTGCGGCGTTCGCGGGTCGCGAGGTGATCGAGGCGGAAGAATGTCTCCAGCATGGCGGGATCCTCCTGTCGTTGTTCGGCCTCGTCCAGGACCTCGAGCTGCCGATGCACCACCATCTGGCTTCGGTGGGCGATGTTGAGGAACACCGCGCGCACACCCTCGCGGGTGCGGGCCTCGGTGACCGCGGCGGAAACGGCGGCTTCGTGTGCGGTGTTGAAGGCCTTTGCCACCGAGCCGATTTCGTCGTCGCCGAAGTCCAGGTGCGCAGCTCCGGTATCGATCTTCTCACCGGCCCCCAGCTTGCGCATGGTCTCGGGCAGTTCGACCTCTGCCAGGTCCAGCGTTTCCTTGCGCAGGCGCTTGAGCCGCCCGATCAGCCGGTTGGCCAGCCACAGCGAGAGCAGGAACGCGAGGAGCGCAACCACGAGCACGGCGGCACCCGCCCACAGCGAGTTCGTCGCGGTCTGGCTGCCCTCGTCGGCCGCGATCTGGTTCGCCTCGTCGTTCACGTCCTTCCAGGCGTCGATCACGCCTTCGGCCATCTGCTGCTGCGCGGCGTTCCACGCGGCGAAGGTCATGGGAGGAGGCGGGACGTCACCGTCCTTGTCCGGCTCCGGCGGCGTGATGAGGTAGTCCTCCATCGCGGCCACCTGCTGCCAGCCGGGAGATGCCAGCGCTCCCTTGATCTTCTCGGCGGCCGGATCGGCGCCCAGGTCGGCGGCGAGTTGCGGCAGTGCGGTCCGGTACGACCCGACGAGGTTTCGATAGTCGTTGCGCAGCGGGCCGTTGCTGAGCAGTCCCTGCATCTCAGCAGCGGTGAGCGCGGCGGACCGCGACATTCCCTCCATCGCGTGTAGGAGGCGCACGCCGTTGACGAGCGCAACGCCGACCTCGGCGCTGGGCGCATTGGTGGTGATCAGGTTGGTACCGAGCGCAACGGCATCGAGAATCGTGTTGAAGAGGGCGTAGGTGTCGTTGATCGACATCCGTCCGGCGTCGATCTGACCGCGAATCTGCGGCAGGCTGGCGCCCAAGGTGTCGAATCCACCCGTGTCGGCTCCCATGGCGCCCTGCGAGGCGGACTGCATCTGCGCACCAAGGGGGGCCAGCTGCGCGAACGCGGTGTCGACCCTGCTCCGCGCTGCGGCGAGCTCGGCCGGATCGCTCCGCTCTCCGGCCAGCTGCCACAGCGACAGCATTCGCTCCTCTTCGACCCCGGCGACCACGTCGCGGGCATAGCCCATGGCGTCTCGGTTCGCGTCGGCCCACTGTTCCGACTGTCGACCCTCACGTATCAGGTAACCCGCTGTTCCTACACCGATTCCGAGCAACGCCAGGCTTGGCACCAAGGCGATGGCCAGGACCCGGGCTCGGATGCCGAGGCGCACTTTGAACATCGGTGGAATATAGCTGGACGAATGTCCGACGTGAACTCGGGTCTCACTATTCGACAGTTGCCGATTCAACTGAGCCACTTGGCGTTTAACTCTACGCCCGGTGACATTGGGATTTGCAGGGCTGACGAAGCGCGTGCTTCATGGTGTTCGAACGGACGATCGGACCCTGACGACGGGATTACGTCGGCGCTGTCCCGTGGCGCCGGAATCGCTCGTTGCGGCGTGTACGACGCCCGTTCCTCAGATCCTTCTGAGGCATGGATCTGCACGGGTCGCCCGCCAGGCCTGCCGGGCGACCCGATGGAAGTTGCCACCGAGCACTGCACGGATGTCGGAGGTGCTCCAACCTCGGCCGGCAAGGTGCTCACCGAGTGTCAGCAGCGTTTCCGGCGGCATCCACTCAATGGTGCCCCAGCGGGTGTAGTTGTCGTCGAACAGGTGAGGGTTGCGGGTGACTTCGTGGATGAAGTCGGCGTAGTCGAACGAATAGTCGGTACTGACTCCGACGTGGTCGATGCCGACGAGGTCGACGGCGTACTCGAGGTGCCGAGTCATCGAATCCAGCGTCGGGGTGTTCGGCCCAAGGAAGATGCCGACACCGGTGATGCCGATGACGCCGCCGGTTGCTGCAGACTCACGAGCCTGGTCGTCGGTGATGTTGCGCGGATGATCCCAGACCGACCGCATGCACGAGTGACTGTAAATGACAGGGCCGGTCGACTTCTCACACATCTGCAGGCCCGTTCTGGTGCTGCAGTGCGAGCCGTCGGGGACGATGCCGACCTGGTTCATCTCGGATACGAGCGACCGCCCCCACGATGTGAGTCCCCCGTCGGCGGTGTCGAGACATCCGCTCCCGGCACGGTTGGCGTGATTGTAGGTGGGTAGCAGTGTGCGCACCCCGAGGCCGGCCAGGATGTCGAGATTGTCGAGATCTCCGTCGAGCGGACGGGAGTCTTCGAGGTCGAACACGACGGCGATGCGACCGGCATCGGTGATCGCTTCGACCTCATCGAGGTCGGCTGCAAGGTCGAGCTCGGAGTGCGCCTCGATCTCGGTCCGGTAGTACTGCAGGAGCGCTACGGTTTCGGCGAATGCGTGCGGGGAGTAGCCGGCATTCACCGACACCAGCGCGCCCCCGGGACGCCGGTAGCGAGTCAACTGGTCGACGTCGGCGGTGATCTGCAACGGCAGGCAGGTGTGCTGGTCCCACAGGAATGAGGTCACGACTCCCGATACTCCCTCACCTATCCACGAGGGGCACCCGCAGAATCGGCACCAGGCCGGCGTTCGCGGGATCGGCGTACGGATCCGGTTGGAGCCAGCGGACACTCCCCTTGGCCCGTGCCTCAAGGTCCACGGGACGTGGTTGGCCGTCCGGGTCCCGCACGACGAGCGCACCGCCCTCCGTCCACTCCCCTCTGCCACCACCGCGTCCCCGGGCGACGGTCGCCGTCACCCGATCGACGGGGGTCCGGTCGTCCACCACCGCCAGACGCCGGTCATCGCCGAGGACGCGCACACGGTGCGCGTCACCCTCCACCCGGATCGGCCCGTACCGGCGGTCGACGCACATCCTCGGACCGGAAGACATCGTGACCGGACGTGATCCATCCGGTGGAGCGAGCGACCGGTCGTCGAATATCGCGCTGACGTGCCTCTATTGCGCCCAGGGCGGCGCGATCTGCTCCCCACCGCCGCGCATCGTCGCCGTCATCCCGACGAGGGTGGTGACCCATGCACTGGCGGGCTCCGCTGTCGCATTGGTGACGCGGAGGACGGCACCGGACGGAACGAGCACCGCATCTCCCGTTTCGGCGGTGCAGCTTTCACCGTCGATCTCGACGTCGAGGGCGCCACCGGTGACGTACAGGACCTCCTCCTGCGTCATCGTGTGGGCCCGCCCCGGGGTGTCGGGCTCGAAGTCGGCGCGCCACGCGGCCAGCGACCGAGCGCCGCTCGCGCTGGACGCGAACGAGGTGAAGGTGACCCCGTGCATGCGGAACACGCGGGCTTGCTCACCGACGAGATGGACCATGACTCCTCCTGACCAAGTAGACAACCACATTGACCATATACCGACAACCTGGTTGTCGGTAGAGTCGGAGGCATGGATCCTGTCGACGACGTGGCGATGCCGTTCCTGCTGATGCGCGCCTTCAGAGGACTCGTCGACTCCGTCCACGAGGACTTGGCCCAGCACGGATTTCCGGGAATCCGCGCCCACCACGGATTCGCATTGCAGGCCATCGGTGACGGCTGCACGAGCGTGACACTCGGCGAACGCCTCGGAGTCTCCAAGCAGGCGGCGGCGAAGACGGTGAAGTCACTCGAGGAGCTGGGCCTGGTCGAACGCCGACTGAACGAGGCCGACCGGAGGGAACGCACCCTGGTGATCACGCGACGCGGACGACGACTTCTGAGTCTGTCGGCGGCCGCCTTCCGACGCGAGGTGGCCACCTGGCGCACGCGGGTCGGGGACGAACGCGTCGACGCCACTCTCACCACGCTGCTGGCCGTGGGGAGCGGAGGCCGAAGCGACACGGACCTGTCTGATTGGCAGTGAACGTTGCCTCCGTCGATCGACGGCATCGTGGTCGGAACGGAGAGTCCGCGGCCGTGGCGTGGCCGGAGGTCGTCGTGCCACGGCCGCGGACGCGGACTCAGATCGCAGCGGTCGCGGTCAGCCGGTTCGCTCGCTGGAATGCCTCGACGTATTCGCGCTCGATCTGGTCGACGATCGCGCTCACCGGCTCGATGGCGCGGATGGAGGCGAGTCCCTGCCCCGCAGCCCAGACGTCCTTCCACCGCTTCATCGATTCGGCGCCCGCGGTGTAGTTCTTCTCCCCTGTGGGCGCTGTCAGGTTGTCGGGATCGAGGCCGCAGGCGGCGAGGCTGGGCTTGAGCCACGACGCCGGAGTGCCGGTGATCGCGGAGCTGACGACGAGGTCGTCGGCGCCGTGATCGACGACCATCTGCTTGTACTCGTCGACGGCCATGCTTTCCGCGGCGGCGAGGAACCGCGTGCCCATGTAGACCAGGTCGGCGCCTGCAGTGATCGCGCCCGCGACACCGTGGCCGTCGCTGATGCCACCGCCGACGATGATCATCCCGTCGAAGTACTCGCGTACGGCGGAGGTGAACGCGAACGGCGACAGGTGGCCGGTGTGTCCACCCGCGCCCGCCGACACGCACGCCATGCCGTCGACACCTGCGTCGGCGGCCTTGCGCGCGAGGCGCAGATTGACGACGTCGGCGATCACGGTGCCGCCGTACCCCTTGACGATGTCCATCACCGGCTTCGGCGATCCGAGGGCGGTGATGACGACCTGCGGCTTGTACTCGCCGATGAGGCGCAGGTCGTCCTCGAGCCGGGCGTTGCTGCTGTGGGTGATGACGTTCGCCGCCCACGGCGCGACCGGACCCGAGGCCGAGCGAAGCTGGTCGGTGATCGTGCCCATCCAGGTGTCGAGATCTGCTGCGGTGCGGCAGTTCTGCGTCGGGAAGGATCCGATGACACCGGAGGTGCAGGCGGCGGTGACGAGTTCGGGTCCGGACACCAGGAACATCGGTGCCGCGACGACGGGCAGCCGCAGAGGGGTCAGGAACGAGTCGGTCATGGTGTCCTCTTTCGAAGTCTGTCGCTGTAAGTGTTTGTGGGAGTTCACGATGCGGCTGCGACAAGGCCGTCGAGCAGCTCGGCGGCCGCGGCTCGATCGACCTTTCCGAGCGCGGTCAACGGGAGCCTGTCGACGCGGTGCACGGCCTTGGGACGCTTGTAGTCGGGCAGGCGCGTTCGGCTGTCCGCCAGCACGGCGGCGTCGGTGACGCCTGCGTCGGCCGAGGTGTACGCGGCGACGATGCGCTGCCCCCACAGCTCGTCGGGCAATCCGACGACGACGACGTCGTCGACACCGGGGATCGCGGAGATCGCCTCCTCCACCTCACGTGGATAGACGTTGTACCCGCCGGTGATGATCATGTCCTTGCTGCGTCCGGTCAGGTGGATGTACCCGCCGGCGTCCCGGTAACCGAGGTCTCCCGAGTAGAGGAACCCGTCGACGTGGCTCTTGCCGAGATCGGTTCGCGTGCCCGCATTGTGGTAGCCGGGACTGACGGCAGCACCCGACACCACCAGTTCGCCGATCTCCCCGTCGGGGCAGCAGACGTCGTCCGCGCGGAACTCGACGGCCGCCTCAGGACAGGCGCGTCCCACGGTGCCGAGCACGTCGGCGTCGTGGAGCACACCGCGACGGTGATCGTCCGCGGTCAGCACGGTCAGCGGCGGGATCGCCTCGACCATGCCGTAGTACTGAACGAGGTTGGGCGTGATGCGGTGGTAGGCCTGTCGAATGTGCTCGACGGGCATCGGCGCCCCCGCGTACGCGAGCATGCGCATGCGCCGCATCACGGACAGCCGGGCGTCATCGAAGTCGAGCAGTCGCGCGACGACGGTGGGCACGAGCGCGGTGTGGGTCACCGAATGCGCCGCAACGGCATCGATCAGACCGGCCGGACCGACGTGGTCGAGAAGGATCTGGCGCCCACCCGCCTCGAGGAACGGCAGCACGAACAGCCCGCTGGTGTGAATGACGGGCCCTGCGTGCAGAAACACCGCCGGGTCACCGCCGTCGAGGGTTCCGGCGAGCACGTGCTCCCGCATCGCCTGCAGCGATGCCAATCGGTTCGCGTGGGTTCGCCTGGCGCCCTTCGGGACTCCGGTGGTACCGGACGAATAGTGCAGTGCACACAGTGAATCCGCATCCGGCGTCGGCATCTTGGCATGCCGCGGGGTCCTGGCCGCCACCTCGTCGAGGGTCGGTCCGTTCGATGACGCCCCGTCGGCGGTGATCACCGTCGGCACGATCGTCCGTGCGGTGAACTCGGCCGCACCGTCGATCCCCGTGTCGACGATCAGTGCGCCCGGTGTGCAGTCGGCGACGATGCGTTCCCAGTCCGCCGGACCCACACGCGGATTGACGGCCACCCGGACGAGCCCACCGATCGCGAGTGCGAGGTCGACCTCCACTGCTGCGACGGAGTTGCCGAGCAGGACCACGACCGTTGTCCCTGCCGTGATGCCGAGGTTGTGCAGGCCTCCCGCCAGCGCGTGCGCCCGATCGGACAATTCCGTGAACGTCCGAGTCGCGTGATCGTCCGCGAGGGCGACCGCGGGCCCGTATCGATCTGCCGCGGTTCGGACGACGTCGGCGATGGACATGAGGCTCCCTTCATTCGCTACAGTTATTGAAGTAGACAACGGCGGGCGATTTTCCGCAAGGACCACGCCCCACCGCACAGGAGGAAGCCCATGTCCCGATCCCTGTCCCCGTCGGACCGACTCACCCCATGGGTGATCGACGCGGTCCGGACTCCGTTCGGCGCCGCCCGCGGTGCCCTCTCCCACGTTCGGGCCGACGACCTGGCCGCACTGCCGATCGCGGACCTGGTCCGCAGACACCCCACCCTCGACCCCGGCCGGATCGACGACGTCGTGTGGGGAAACGCCAACGGTGCAGGTGAGGACAACCGCAACGTGGCCAGGATGGCAGCACTGCTCGCCGGGCTCCCCCACACGATTCCGGGCGTATCGGTCAACCGGCTGTGCGGCTCCGGCGCCGAAGCGATGCTGTCCGCGGCCAGGCGGGTCGCCGTCGGCGACGCCGACATCGCGATCGCGGGCGGCTCGGAGTCGATGAGCCGCGCTCCCTACGTGCTACCGCCGGTGGACTCGGCGTTTCCCCGGTCGATGGAGCTGATCTCCACGACGGTCGGCTGGCGCATGCCGAACCCCCAGTTCCCCGCCGCCTGGACCGAGACCCTCGGCCGGTCGGCGGAACTGGTGGCGCAGCAGGTGGGCGTCGGCCGCGTAGAGCAGGACGAATGGGCGCTGCGGTCGCACGAGCTCGCGGGCCGGGCCTGGGCGTCGGGGGTGCACGACGGGTTCGTCACCGCGCACCCGAACCTCGACCGCGACGAACCGATCCGCGAGACCACCCTCGCGACCCTGTCAGCCCTGCGTCCGGCCTTCTCCCGCGACGGCAGCGTCACCGCGGGGAATGCGTCGCCTATCAGCGACGGAGCGGTTGCGGCGCTGGTCGGTACCGCGTCCGTCGCCGACGAACTGGGTGTCGAACCGCTCGGCCGGATCCTGGCGTCCGCTGTCGTCGGAACCGAGCCCGACAAGTTCGCGCTGGCACCGGTGCCCGCCGTTGCGAAGGCGCTGGACCGTGCGGGTCTCGGGCTCGCGGACGTCCGAGTGCTCGAACTGAACGAGGCATTCGCCGCGGTGGTGCTGTCCTGCCTTCGCGAAATGCCCGGCATCCCGGTCGACCGGGTCAATCCCTTCGGCGGCGCGATCGCCCTGGGTCATCCGCTGGGCGCGTCGGCGGCTCGGATGGTGGTGGACTGCCTGCGCCATCTGCGCCGGCTCGGCGGCGGAATCGGAGTCGCGGCGGCGTGCATCGGCGTCGGCCAGGGCATCGCTATTGTGTTGGAGGCCTGACAAACGATCCGAATGACACGATCGTCGCGGGCAGTGCCGGGAGGTGGGTGACGTGGCCGTAACCGGGGCCGCCGCACCTCAGGGCCCGGTCGCGCAAACCATCGACCTGCTGGGTGACCGACTGACCCTTGCCATCCTGCGCGAGGCGTTCGTCGATCACGTGCGCCGGTTCAGCCAGTGGATCGACCGAACGGGCGCTCCCCCGGCGATGCTGACGGCACGACTGAACGCACTGGTCGAGGCAGGCGTGCTCGAGCGCCAGCCGCAGCACAGTGGCCACGATCGGTACGACTACCTCATGACCGAGCTCGGCATCGCGACCTGGGAGATCCTGGCCAGTATCTGGACCTGGCAGCGCGAGTGGTCCCCGGAAGGGCGGCTGCAACCCGAGTTGATCCACGTCGACTGCGGGCACCGCGGACCGCCCGCGCTGATGTGCCTGCACTGCGGCGCCGTTGTCGGCCCGCGCGACGCGCACCTCGAACTGGACCGCGAGTCACTGGCGCTCGCCACGGGGAGCGGGCGGCGGCGATCGACCCGCAATTCCCCGTCCGTGAGCCGGGCCGATCTGCAGTTCACGGAGGTCATGGAGGCGATCGGCGACCGCTGGAGCGCGCTGGTCACCGGCGTGGCACTGACGGGGGTCCGCCGATTCGGCGAGTTCCAGGCGATCCTGAAGATCTCGCCGACGACCCTCACCGAACGACTGGGGCGGCTCTCCGAGATGCAGATCCTCACCCGGAGCGAACACGGCAACGGCCGCGAGTACGTGTTGACGCCGCGCGGTCGGGCCCTGTTCCCGATCTTCGCGTTCCTGCTGTCCTGGACGCAGGTCGCGCACCCCGATGCGCTCCCCCTCGGCCCGCAGATCCGCCACCGCGCCTGCGACTCCTGGCTGCTCCCGGCGCTGCGCTGCCGCGGATGCGACGCCAGGCTCGAGCGCACCTCCGTGCACTTCGAGCCGCTCCCGTTCCGCACGTAACCTCCGCGCCCGCCGCAGCAATTACCGCCCGCGACCGGTCCGACACAGTCGACCGTTGACAACCCGCATGTGTGCTGCTTCACTTCATTAACAGTAGTTGTTTCGGTCAAAGCGGACGAGCATCCCTCACCCCGGCGTCTCCCCCGCCGGCCGACCTACTCGCCACAGATCTGCTCACACAGGAACGAGCGCGAATGTTCTTCGAATCCCATCTCGAACTTCTCCAGGCCGCGGCCGAAGCCAACCGCACCCGCGCAGCGTGGACCGGGTACGCATCGATCACCCCACCCGACGCCGCACAGTCCGACGCCATCGTCGGCGCCTACGACGGTGCCACCCTGCGGCTTTCGTCTCCCACGGAATCGGTCGTCACCGCCGACGAGGTCTCCCCGTACACCGGGAAGGCACTGAACGTCAGCTATGGCGCCCCGTCCGTGGACGAGGCTCTGGTGGGCGCGGCGGCCGCCGCCACCGCGCTCCGGGATGCGGACATCGACCGTCGGATCGGCGTGTGCCTCGAGGCGCTGCACCGAATCCACCTCCGCGGCCAGGAATTTGCTGCCGTCACCGCGCACACCACCGGGCAGAGCCTGAACATGGCGTGCAGCGGCAGCGGGACGAACGCGCTCGACCGCGGCCTGGAGGCCGTCGCGATGGCCTGGTCCGCGATGAGACGGGTGCCCGAGAACGTCACCTGGCAGCAGAGATTCGGCAAGTCGGACGTGACGCTGCGCAAGCGGTTCCGTACCCGGCCGATCGGCACCGCGCTCGTCGTGGCCTGCGCCTCGTTCCCCGCGTGGAACGCCTACCCGGCGATCCTCGCGAACCTCGCGACCGGGAACCCGGTCCTCGTCAAGCCGCACCCCCGATCGGTGCTCGCCACCGCACTCGCGGTGGAGGTGATCCGCGAGGTGCTGGCCGAGGCGCAGCTGCCCGCCGATGCCGTCCAGCTCGTGGTCGACACCGTCGACGCCCCCATCGCCGGTGAGCTCGCCACCAGCCCCGAGGTGCGGATCGTCGACTTCACCGGCAGCCCCACATTCGGATCGTGGCTCGAACGCAACGTCCCGAACACCCTGGTGTTCACCGAAACCGCGGGCGTCAACACCGTCATCGTCGATTCCGTGTCGGACCTGTCTGCGGCGATGCGCACACTGGCAGGCGGGCTCTCGCTCTTCAGCGGACAGATGTGCACGACACCCCAGAACATCTACATCCCGGATGCGGGCGTGGACACGGACGACGGCGTGGTCTCCCGAGACGACGTCGTCGCGGCCCTGCTGTCGGCGATCGACGATCTCGCCGGAGCCCCCCGCCGGGCCGGAGCGGTGTGCGGCGCACTGCAATCCGAGGCGACGCTGCAGTCGATCACCGCCCTCGCCGACGCTGCCGAGGCGGACGGGACCCTGGTCCGCGGGCCGGCACCGTACGCCCATCCGGACTACCCCCAGGCCCGGGCCGTGACCCCGCTGGTCGTTCGGGTCGATCCGCGTCGAGGTTCGACGCCGCCCGACGGTGAACAGTTCGGCCCGGTCGCGTTCCTGATCGATTGCGCCGACGTCACGTCCGCGGTGAAGCACGCGACGGCGAGCATCCGCAGCCACGGCGCCATCAGTTCGTACTTCTACTGCACCGACGACGCGGTCGTCGACAAGGTCGCCGACGCCTACGCCGATGCCGGGGCGTCCCTGTCCGCGAACCTCGTGTCCTCGATGCCGATGCAGTTCGCCGCCGCCTACAGCGACTACCACGTCACCGGCCTCAACCCGGCAGGCAACGCAACCCTGACGGACGAGTCCTTCGTCGCCGGACGCTTCCGGATCGTGCAGGACCGCCGCCAGATCGAAGGGAAGTGACCATGTCCCAGTTCTCGTCCCGCGTCTACGTCTACGACGCCGTCCGCACTCCGAAGGCCCGTGTCCGGCGTCAGGGCGGCACGCTCGCCGACCTTCCCTCGCACGAACTGCTGGCCCAACTGCTCACCGCCCTGCAGGAACGCGGACTCCCCACCGACGCGGTCGACGACGTCATCGTCGGGACCAGTACCGCCTTCGGCGAACAGGGCGGAAACGTCGCCCGTGCCGGCGTGCTGTGGGCGGGCTGGCCGGACCACGTCGGCGCCGGGGTGGTCTCGCGACTGTGCTGTTCCGGACTGGAAGCCATCGAGTCCGCCACGGCGAAGGTGGCATCCGGTATCGCCGACATCGTCGCCGCCGGCGGTGTCGAGTCGATGTCACGGGTCCCGATGCTGGCGGACCGCCCGGCGTTCACCTCCGACGAGGAGCTCGGCGACCGCACCGGCTACGTCACGATCGGCGTCTCCGCGGACCTCCTGGCGGCGCAATACGGCTTGACCCGAACGGATCTCGACGCCTACGCGGTCACCTCACACCAGCGCGCCACCGCTGCACAGCCGTCGGCGGCGATGATCCCGGTCCGCGTCGACGGCACCACCGTCCTCGCATCGGACGAGGGAGCCCGCCCGGGTGTCACCCTCGAATCGCTCGCCGAGCTCGCCCCGCTCTTCGGCGAGGATCCGTCCTGGGACAGGGTGGCAAGACGTCTGCCCACCATCGGACGTCCGGACGGCGGCCTGCACACCGCGGCCACGGCCCCGCAGATGGCGGACGGCGCTTCGATGGCGGTCTTCGGTTCTTCCGCTGCACGCAACGTGATCGGCCGCGAGCCTATTGCCGAGGTCGTGGGTGTTGCGCAGACGGCCGTGCGTTCGCCCCTGCTCACCGCGGGTGTCGACGCGTCCAGGCGCGCCCTCGCGAACGCGGGAATCACCACAGGACAGCTCGACGTGATCGAGGCGAACGAATCGTTCGCCGCCTCCGCCCTGGTGATGACCCGCGAGTTGGACCTCGATCCGGCGAAGGTCAACCCTCTCGGCGGGTCGCTCGCCACCGGCCACCCGCTCGGCGCGAGCGGCGGCGTCCTCCTCGTCAACGCCCTCGATCGACTTTCCCAGGTGGACGGCGAATACGCCCTCGTCACCATCCCGGCGGCGCTCGGGCTCGGCGCCGCTGTCGTCGTCCGCCGACTCCGCTGACATCCCCACTGAACGTAAGGACGCCATGACCACCATCACGGACGGCCACGCCGCCAACCGTTTACGCCAGTGCCATCCCACCG
This sequence comes from Rhodococcus sp. RD6.2, assembly GCF_001040705.1. Lineage (GTDB taxonomy): Bacteria > Actinomycetota > Actinomycetes > Mycobacteriales > Mycobacteriaceae > Rhodococcus_G. The sequence goes on along the minus strand of NZ_CVQP01000009.1, from coordinate 61,624 downwards.
ACCGCGTCGACTTCTTCCTCGAGAACGAGTGGTGGTCGCCGCTGACCGTGCTCGACCTCCTCGACACCCAGGTCCGGACCCGGCCCGACGCCCCGGCGATCACCGATCCCCCGAACCTGCCGGCGCTGTGCGAGCGCGAACCGGAGGCATTCACGTGGCGGGAACTCGACGCCCGCGTCGACGAGCTCGCCGCCACCCTCCACAAGTCGGGAATCGGCCCGGGCGACGTCGTCGCGGTGCTGATGCCGAACTCGGCCGCCCTGAGCGCGATCTACTTCGCGCTGTGGCGTCTCGGGGCGATCGCGTCCCCGATGCCCGCCTCGTACCGACGGCACGAACTGACCCGGATCGTCGAATCCTCCTCGGCTGTCGCGATTGTCACCGTCAACACCATGGGCGACCGCACGCCGTCCGAGGAGGCACTCGGCCTGATCGGTGAGGTGCCGTCGCTGCGCACCGTCTTCACCTTCGGCCCCTCCATCGGCAACGACGGGGTGCCGCTGGACTCGGCACCCGCCACCGCCGACGAACTCGACGACGTCCGTCGCGCCTACACCGCCCTGCCCCGCTCGGTGAACGACTGCATCACCGTCTGCTGGACCAGCGGCACCGAGGCTGCACCGAAGGGTGTTCCGCGCTGCCACGGTGACTGGATCGCGGTCGGGCAGGCCGTGCAGGACGGCTTGGAGACGACCGAGGCGTCTGTCATGCTCAACCCGTTCCCGATGGTCAACATGGCCGGATTCGCGACGTCGCTGCTGCCGTGGCTGCTCGGCGGTGGTCACCTGATCCACCACCATCCGCTGGACATGGCCGTCTACCTCGATCAGCTCCAGCGTCACCGCGTCACGCACACGTCCATGCCGCCCGCGATCCTCACGATGCTGTTGCAGCGCGAGGACATCCGGAACGCACACGACCTGTCCGCGCTGCGTCGCGTCGGTTCGGGCGGTGCGCCGCTGCCTCCCGGCGTGGTGCGCGACTGGCAGTACAAGCTCGGCGTGGAGGTGCTCAACTTCTTCGGCTCCAACGAGGGCGTGTGTCTGCTCGGCGCGCCGTCGGATACTCCCGACCCGTTGGTGCGTGCCGAGTACCTGCCGAACTATGGGGCACGGTCCCGGACGTGGGCGACCACCGTGGCCGAACGGACCTCGGTGCGCCTGGTGGACCTGGCCACCGGCCTGGAGGTCACCGAGGTCGGCGGACGCGGCGAACTCCGCCTCAAGGGTCCGACGATCTTCGCCGGCTACCTCGAGGGGACCGCGGAGTCCAGCTCGTTCGACGAGGACGGATACCTGTGCAGCGGTGACATCTTCGAGCTGTGCGGGGAGGACGGCGAATACCTCAAGTTCGTCGACCGGAGCAAGGAGATCATCATCCGCGGCGGCATGAACATCGCACCGGCCGAGATCGAGGGCATCCTCATCGATCACCCGGCCGTCGCCGATGTGGCCGTCGTCGGCTACGACGACGAGGTCCTCGGCGAGAAGTGCTGTGCGGTGGTTGTTCCCGCGAACGGAGGCGACATCGCACTCGACGACCTCGTCGAGTACCTGCGCGCCAAGGAGGTCGCGTCGTTCAAGCTGCCCGAACGACTCGTCACGGTCGAGAACCTTCCTCGTAACCCGGTCGGCAAGCTGCAGCGTCGCGAGATCCGCGGCGAGGTCGCGAAGGTCGACTGACCATGGGAACAGCCGAAGCCGCCGGGTCGCCGGTCGGCAAGCCCCGCGAGACACCCACCGGGTCCGGTGGTGAGCTCGCCGACGAGTTGACCGCGATGTTCGAGGGCCGCTTCCCCGGCCTGGTCGGGATGCGCGTCCTGGAGGCATCCGGGACGGCCGTCACCGGCGAGCTGACGGTGCGTGAAGAGCTGCAGGCTCCGAACGGATACCTGCACGCGGCGACGGTCGTCGCGCTGGCCGACACGATGTGCGGTGTCGGTGCCCGACTCTCCCTGCCCTCCGGGGCATCCGGGTTCACGACACTCGAGGTCAAGACCAACTATCTCGGCACCGCGCGGTCCGGAACGGTCACCGCGGCGGCCACGCTCGTCCACGGCGGACGCCGCACCCAGGTGTGGGATGCCATCGTCCGCGACGGGGCCGGCGCGGCGATCGCACTCTTCCGGTGCACCCAGATGATCCTCTACCCCTCGCCGCCGCACCAGCATTCATCCACTCCACCCAACCTCAACACCTTCGAAGCGGAGTAGCCATGACATCCACTCAGTCCGGTGCGAACGGCGACCTCGTCGCCGTCGCGCGCCCGGTCGACGCCACCGACGAGAATCCCTACACCCTCGGGGTGTTCGCGCCGATCGCCGACGAACTGACCCTGGACGACCTCACCGTCATCGGTGAGATCCCCAAGGATCTCAACGGCGTGTACCTCCGTAACGGCCCGAACCGCCAGTTCGAGGCCCCGGGCCGCTACCACATGTTCGACGGCGACGGCATGATCCACGCGGCCCACTTCGAGAACGGGAAGGTGCGCTACACCAACCGGTACGTCCGGACCAAGGCCTTCCAGGAGGAGTCCGAGGCCGGCCGGGCCCTGTGGACGGGACTCATGGAGAACCCCGCGGGCAATCCGTGGGGCAACGGCCACGGCCTGGGAATCAAGGATTCCGGCAACACCGACGTCATCTACCACCGCGGTGAGATCCTGGCGACGTGGTACCTGTGCGGCACGCCGTACAGCATCGACCCGCTGTCGCTGGAAACGCTGGGCGCGCAGGACTTCCTGGGCACCTTCGCCGGTGACATGATGGCCCACCCGAAGGTCGACGAGGCCACCGGCGAACTGATCTGGTTCGACTACGGCCCCGACCAGGACTACCTGGGCTACGGCATCATCGGCGCCGACGGCACGCAGACGCACCGCACGCAGATCGACCTGCCGGGTCCGCGACTCCCGCACGACATCGGGATCACCGAGAACTACTCGATTCTCATGGACCTGCCGCTGGTGCAGGACCACGACGCGCGCCGGGCCGGCAAGTACCGGATCTTCTACGACCAGGAGCTCTCCGCTCGTTTCGCGGTCGTCCCCCGCCACGGCAGCGGCAGCGACGTGCGGTGGTTCGAGGTGAAGCCCTGCTACATCTACCACGTCGTCAATTCGTGGGAAGAGGGCGACGAGATCGTCATGGACGTGTGCCGGGTCAAGAACCCCCAGCACCAGACGACGTTCGCCTCGCCGCTGTCGAACATGCTCGCGTACATGCGACTCGACGCACAGCTCTACCGGTACCGCCTCAACCTGCGCACCGGGGCGACCGTCGAGTCCGCGCTCGACGACGCCAACATCGAGTTCCCGAGCGTGGATTCGCGGATCATGGGTCGATCGCACCGGTACTCGTACAACATGAGCCTCGCCAACGAGCCGACACTGCTCTTCGACGGCATCGTGCGGTTCGACTCGCAGTCCGGCACGAAGGAAGAGCACAAGTTCGGGTCCGGGCGTTGGGGTTCGGAGGCGCCGTTCGCCCCCCGCGACGGATCGACGGGTGAGACCGACGGCTACCTCGTGTGCTTCGTCAACGACGAGGCCGAGGACCGCGGCGAGATCAACATCTTCGACGCCGCGGATGTCGCCGCCGGACCCGTCGCCCGGGTCCTGCTGCCGCGGCGCGTGCCGTCCGGCTTCCACGCCACGTGGGTGCGCGCCGAGCAGCTGGCCGAGGCCCGCGGCTAGAAACCGAAGGAGCTTCCGGGCGATGCGGTCCGAGAACCGCGTCGCCCGGGAGCCTTTCGTGGTGTCTGCCTACCTCCCCAAACCCGTCACATCAAGGAGAAAACAGATGACGAACCCCGTCTACGTCCTCGGCGGAGCGCAGACAGACTTCGCCAGGAACTGGGCGAAGGAGGGACTGGGGCTGGTCGACATGATCGCCGAGACCGTGCCCGCCGCCCTCTCGAACGCACAGGTCGACGATCACGAGATCGGTGTCATTCACGTCAGCAACCTCGCGGGCGAACTCTTCGCGGGACAGGCCCAGCTCGGCGGCATGGTCGTTGCGGCCGTACCCGGACTCGACGGCCTGCCCAGCACGCGGCACGAGGCGGCCTGCGCCTCCGGCAGCACGGCGATCCTCGCCGCCTGCGCCGACATCGAATCCGGCCGCTACGACGTCGCGCTGGTGGTCGGCGTCGAGTTGATGCGCAACGTGTCCGCGAAGACGGCCGCGGAGTACCTGGGCACCGCAGCGTGGGCCGGACGGGAGGCGCTCGACGTCACCTACCCGTGGCCCGCACTCTTCGCCGACATCGCGCAGGAGTACGAGCGGCGTTACGGACTCGACCACGCGCACCTCGGACGTTTCGCGGAGATTGCGTTCGACAACGGGTCCCGCCACAACCTTGCGCAGACCCGGGACTGGGAGTTCCCGGCGGGTTCCTTCGACGAGGACGACGAGGTGAACCCCGTCGTGGAGGGGATGCTCCGCAAGACCGATTGCGGCCGGATCACCGACGGTGCCGCGGTCGTGGTCCTGGCCGGTCCGAAGTTCGCTCGGGAATGGGCGCAGCGGACCGGTGCCGATCTCGATCAGGAGGCGACCGTCGCCGGGTTCGGTCACCGCACCGCGACCCTGCTGCTCGCGGACAAGATCGCCCAGAGCGCAGACGACGACTTCCTGTTCCCGCACCTGCGCGGCGCTGTCGAGGACGCCTATCGGCGCGCGGGGATCGCCGGGGTGGACGACCTCGACGTCGCCGAGATCCACGACTGCTTCACCATCAACGGTCTGGTGACGCTCGAGCACATCGGGTTGGCAGACCCGGGTAAGGGCGGCGAGGTCGTCATGGACGGCTCTATCGAGCGCGGTGGACGCCTCCCGGTGAACCCCAGCGGCGGACTGATGTCGCACGGACATCCGGTGGGCGCCACCGGTATCCGGATGGTGCTGGATGCCGCACGGCAGGTCACCGGGCGAGCCGGGGACCAGCAGGTCGAGGGCGCCCGGCGCGCCCTCACCGTGAACATCGGTGGTTCGTTCACGACCGCGGTCGCCACGGTCGTCGTCCGAGGCGACCGGTAGCCGCAGATACGGGGACCCGTCGACGAAGGCGGGCCGGTGGCCCGGATAGTGACCTCGACCGTGGACATCGCCACGGTCGAGGGGCCCGGGCCACGGCGGCGCCGGGGTTCGACCCGACGTCGCCGCCCGCGACGCGACGCCGGACTACTCGGATGCCACCGACGTCGCCCACCGATAGTCGGCCTTGCCTGCCGGGGTCCGCTTGACCTCGTCCACGACCACGACCGAGCGCGGAATCTTGTATCCGGCGAGGGACTTTCGGCAGTGCTCCTGAACCTCGTCGAGGGTGAGCTCGTCGGTGCCGGGGTAGGTCGCGACGACCGCCGCGACCTGCTGGCCCATGCGGGGGTCGGGAATCGGCACGACGAGCGCGTCGGAGATCGACGGGTGCGCGTGCAGGGCGGCCTCGACTTCCTCGGCGAAGACCTTCTCGCCACCGGTGTTGATGCACTGCGAGCCGCGCCCGAGGAACACGATGGTGCCGTCCGCTTCGACTCGGCCCATGTCGCCGAGCACCGAGATCCGGACTCCGTCGGCGCGCGTCGGGAAGGTGCGCGCCGTCTTCTCCTCGTCCTTGTAGTAGCCGAGCGGGATGTTGCCGATCCGGGCGATGTAGCCGATGTCGTCGGAGCCTGCGGGAATCTGCTCGAACTGCTCGTCGACGACGATCATGTTCGCCGAGGGCGGCATTCGCAGGTTGCCTGCCTCGTCGACGGTGAATGCGCCGTCGTTGCCCGATTCGGACGCACCGAAGTTGTCGCGCAGCAACAGGTCCGGCTTCACCGCGAGCATTCGGTCCCGGACACTGGTCGACCAGATCGCGCCGCCGGACGTGATCGAGAACAGCGAGCTCATGTCGACATCGCCCTGACGGCGTTCCATCTCGTCGACCAGGGGCAGACCCATGCCGTCACCGACGATGAGGATCACCTGCACCCGGTCCTGCTCGATCGACTCGACGACCTTGGCCGGGTTGAAGTCCCGGCGCAGCACGACGCGCGCGCCGAGCGTGAAGAAGGTGAACAGCGAGTAGAGCGCGGCGCCGTGCATGAGCGGTGCCGCGATGAGGAAGGCGAAGTCGGGGAACTCCTTCGCGGCGGCGGCGACCTCGGCGAGGTCCTGTCGGGGCTCGTCGCCGTAGGGGTTGCCTCCGGACAGCGGCTTGCGGAAGAAGTCGTCCTGACGCCACATGACGCCCTTCGGGTACCCGGTCGTGCCGCCGGTGTACAGGACGTACAGGTCGTCGCCGGAGCGTGCCTCGAACTCGCGGGTCGCAGGCTGGTTGCGGGTGTCGGCGAAATCGACGAGGGCGACGCCGCGGCCGGCGGCGGCGCTGCGCAGTTCGTCGGCGACGTCGCCGACCACGAAGACGGTCCGGATCAGCGGGCAGGCCTCGAGCAGTCCGGCGAGTGTCACCTGGTGCTCGGTCAGCTCGACGACGACGGCGACGGAGTCGGAGTTGGTGAAGATGTACTCCAGTTCCGCGGGCGTGTACCGGTAGTTGACGTTGATCGGCACGGCACGGATCTTGATCAGCCCGAGGATGCTCGTGACGTGCTCGAGGCTGTTCTTCAGGAACAGGGCGACGTGGTCGCCGGTGGTGACGCCCGACTCCGCCAGCAGCGACGCCGTCCGGTTCGCCTCGGCGTCCAGCGCGGCGTACGAGAAGTTCTCCCCCTCGTAGCTGAGCGCGATGCGATCGGGCACCGCGGAGGCGACCGTTTCGAAGACGTCCGCAAGGTTGAACTGCATCGGATTCCTTTCGTCGGCCCAACTCGTACGAGGAGGTCCGTACAACCTAGAACAGGTTCCATCAGCGGACAAGCAAAACGAACCAACTAGTTTGATTAGCGCTCTGCGGCGCCACCGTCGAGCACCAGCGCGTGATTCCCGGCACCCGCCGAAGCTCGCCGCGGGCGGCTCGCCGATCAACCTGTTCGGTTCCGGCCGGCCTTCCGGTTCGACGACAGTGCCCCGCTGACGTGCTCAGCGGGGCACTCCGATGCGCTGGTCGAGGAATGGCGTGACAATCCACCATCGCTGCGACCACCACCGGCTATGCGTACAGAGCCTCGAAAACGTCACCGTACTTCTCGTGAACGGCACGCCTCTTGATCTTCAGACTCGCGGTGAGTTCGCCGCTTTCGGGGGTCCATTCCGTCGGAAGCACCCGGTAGCGCTTCACCTGTTCGACCCGCGCGAGGTCGTCGTTGGCCGACTCGACGGCCCGGTCGATCTCCGCGATCACGTCCGGATGTGTGGCCAGGTCCGAGTGGGCCTCGACGTCGATTCCGCGGGAGGTCGCCCACGCCGTTGCCGCCGCCTGGTCGAGAACGATGAGAGCGACGACGTACGGACGCCGGTCGCCGTAGGCAAGCGACTGGCCGACCAGTGGGTGCCTCGTCAGCAGGGCCTCGACCGCGGCAGGGGCGATGTTCTTCCCGCCTGCAGTGATGATCAGGTCCTTCTTCCGGTCGATGATGTAGAGGTGTCCGTCCTCGTCGATCCGCCCGACGTCACCCGAGTGCATCCAGCCCTCGTCGTCGGTCACGGGAACCAGGGATCCGTCCTGCTGGAGGTAGCCCGGGGACACGATGGGTCCGCGCACGAGGATCTCGCCGTCGTCGAGCAGCTTGATCTCGGTTCCTGGAATCGGGAGACCGACGGACCCGAACCGGAAATCGTCGGCACTTGTCGACGTGACCACGCCGGTTGCCTCGGTCATGCCCCATGCTTCGACGACGGCGAGGCCCTTCTCCCGCAGGTACTCCTGCACGTCCACGGACAGCGGCGCGGCAGCGCTGCAGGCCCAGATCACCTCGTCGAGTCCGATGTCCGCGAGCGACGAATCCGGGCGCGCCCGCAGTGCCGCGGCCAACTTCTCCCAGATTCGGGGAACTCCGAAGAGACTGGTCGGCCGCGTCTGGCGGAGCACCCCGACGAGCTGACTCGCGTCGGGACAGAACGTCACGTGGCCGGCCTTGTGAATGATCATGTAGACCGACACCATGCGTTCGGCGATGTGCGCCAGCGGCAGGTAGCAGACACTGCGGAAGTGATCGGGGGTCGGTGCGGCCGCGTCCCTGGCTTCGGCGTTGGCGATCACGTTGCGGTGGGTGAGCAGAACACCTTTCGGAACCCCCGTGGTGCCAGAGGTGTAGATCAGTGCGACCGGGTCGTCTTCGGTGATGCCCCGCCGGGTCGTCTCGAAGGCGTCGAGATCCGCCTCGTCCGTCACGACATCCGACCACGTGACGAAACGTTCGTCGTCGGCCGGGCGCGCCCCCGGATCCATGACCACGATGCGCTCGAGTTCTGGGAGCTGGTCGAGCACCGGCAGCCAGCGCTCGACTTCCGCGGCACCCTCGAGCACCGCCACGCGAGCCCGGCTGTGCTGCCCCAGATAGGCGATCTGCGAGGACGGCATCGTGCCGTAGACCGTTGCCGGGAGCGCCCCGAGATGCACGACCGCCTGATCCGTCAGCCAGTGTTCCGGACGGCTGGACATCATGATCGCGACGCGATCACCTGCCCGAACACCCAATCGGGACAGCGCCGCCGCGATCCGCGCGATGTTCATCCGGGTTTCACTCCAGGTGAGGACCTGGCCGTCGTGGGACAGCGCCGGCATGTCGCCGTACAGTTCGGCGTTGCGGTGGACCAACTCGGGAATCGTGGACATTGCAGATGCCTTTCACTGAGTGCGGCTTGAGCCCGCTCGGGTCGGATCGAACAACAACGCATATGTGCGTCAGCCGGCCGTCACAGCCGGCCGGGTGGATCGGGCGTACTCGCTCCGCAGGTAGTCGGAGCGGCGAAGCAATCGGGTGCGGAACCAGTAGGACAGAGTCGATTTCGGCCACAGCAGCGTGTTCCGTCCGGTAGCAGGGTCCTGATACCAGCTCGTGCATCCGCCCGCCTGCCAGACGGTCGCGGCGAGCCGGCCCTGCAGGTACTCGTTGAACCGGTCCTGGGCATCGCGCCGCACCTCGAGCGCACCGTCACGGCCCGCGTACCGCAGGCACCTGCTCATGTACCTGGCCTGGGCCTCGATCATGAACACCTGCGAGTTGTGTCCGAGGCCCGTGTTCGGACCGCACAGCAGGAAGAGGTTCGGAAAGCCCGCCACTGTCGTCCCCAGGTACGCCTCCGGTCCCGAATCCCATTGCGAACCGAGGGTCACCCCGCCACGGCCCCGAATCGGCACCCGGGTGAGTCCGTTCTGTGCGTCGAATCCGGTGCCGAAGATCAGGACGTCGGCATCGTGCATCTTTCCGTCCATGTCGATCACGGAACTCGCACGGACTTCCTTGACGCCCGCGGTGACAACGTCGACGTGCGGCTTGGTGAGGGCCGGATAGTAGTCGCTGGAGATGAGCAGACGTTTGCAGCCGATCTCGTAGTCCGGCGTGAGTTTCGCCCTCAGCTCGGGATCGGTGATCTGTTTTCGCAGGTGCCCCGAGGCCAGCGCCTTCGTGGGCCCCATCCTCGAGGTGTCCGAGACAAATCCCTTCGCCCGCTTCTCGTGGGTCCAGAACAGACTCGCGCGCCGCTTCCATCGTTTGATCGGGTTGCGGCGCATCTCCTCTCGCTCTTCCTCGCTGAAGGTGCGGTTCACCTTGGGGACGATCCAGGGAGCGGTCCGCTGGAAGAGCGTGAGTCCGGCGGTCTCGTCGACGATGGCGGGCACGAACTGGATTGCGCTCGCACCGGTCCCGACGACCGCCACCCGCTTGCCGGAGAGGTCGCACGTGTGATCCCAGTGCGCCGAGTGGAACACCGGGCCGTCGAAGTCGTCGAGTCCGGGTATCTGCGGGTACGAGGCATGGTGCAGGATTCCCATCGCGGACACCAGGAATCGCGCACGGAATGTCGAGCCGTCCTCCACGGCGACCGTCCAGGACCCGTCCTGTTCGTTCCAGTCCGCACCGACAACCTTGGTGCCGAAGCGAATTCGCTCGGCAATCCGGAGTTCTGTGCTGGTGTCGCGGAGGTACTGCAGGATCTCTTGTTGAGGAGCGAACAGGTGGCGCCAGTCCGGGTTCTGTCGGAATGAGAAGGAGTAGAGCGGTGACGGGATGTCGCAGGCACACCCGGGGTAGGTGTTCTCGCGCCAGGTTCCGCCCACGTCGTCACCCTGTTCGAGGATCAGGTAGTCGAGTTCACCTGCGCGGGCGATGGTTGCGGCAGCTGCAAGCCCGGAGAAGCCCGCACCCAGGACGAGTACGTCCGTCCATGTCGAATCGTCTTGCGGATTACTGGAGTTCATCGTCGATCCTGTTCCGTTCGTGGCAGCTACGAGCACATCAGCGGTAGAGGCCCTGCGTGTTGATCCCCGCGCCCCCGTCGACCCGGAGCGACTGGCCGGTGATCGCCCCGGCTCCGGACGACATCAGGAACAGCACCGACGCGACCACCTCGTCCACCTCGACCAGGCGTTTCATCGCAACGGTCCGCAGCACCCGCTCACGGGTCTCCGCCGGCATCGCGAGCACCTTGGGCGTGGCCACCAACCCCGGGACGATCGCGTTGACGCGAATCCCGGAGTCGGCCCATTCGGCGGCAAGGGTGCGGACGAGTCCGAGCACTCCTGCCTTGGCAGCGCCGTACGACACCTGGCCGGGCAACCCGTCCAATGCTCCCGTCGACGAGAACAGGACGAGGTTCGCGTTGCTGCTCGCGACCAGGGCTGGATAGGCCGCCTGCGCGGTCCAGAACTGGGACAACAGATTCGACTCGATGTCGTGACGAAAAACCGACGGCGAGAACGAGCCGGCGCGGTGAACGCTCGCCACGCTGGCGGCGGCACCGATCAGGCAGTCCAGCCCTCCGAGCAGGGACACGGCGCGTTCGACGGCGGCCGCCGCCGCCGCGTCGTCCGCGAGGTCCGCTTCGAGAAGCGGGATGGACACGACTCCGTCCGGCAGCGACGTTCCCGGACGGTCGATTCCGACGACCTCACATCCGAGTGCGACCAGGGCACCGACCAGCGCCGCCCCGATGCCTCCCGCCGCGCCCGTCACGACGACCTTCGTCCCGTGCCTCGGCCCCGTTGCGGGACCGACCGAGGATGAATTCATGACCCATGATCTCCTTCACGTACATAGGAGCTAGCCGAATATGGTTTGCGCCCAACAGAACTGGGCAGAGCAAGCAGCCGAACCGCTCGATTGCGGATCAAGCTACCCACGCCTTCCCGATTCCGTCAATGGGTGGACAACCGCGGAGATCCATAGCTAAAGTGAATTCAGTTTACCAACGAGAGGTGGAAAATGTACGAGACTTTGATCTACTCCGTCGCAGGTCCGGTCGCCACGATCACGTTCAACCGCCCCGACCGACTGAACACCATCGTTCCGCCGATGCCCGACGAGTTCCAGGACGCGATGACGACGGCGAACCGCGACCCGGAGGTCAAGGTTGTCGTCGTCCGCGGAGCTGGCCGATCCTTCTGTGCCGGATACGATTTCGGTGGAGGGTTCCAGCACTGGGGCGAGCAGATGAACACCGACGGCAAGTGGGACGCCGGCAAGGACTTCGTCATGGCGACCGCCCCGTCCGAAGCTCCGACCCAGAAGTTCATGAGCATGTGGCGCAGCCCCAAGCCGGTGATCGCCCAGATCCACGGCTGGTGCCTCGGAGGGGGTAGCGAAATGGCGCTCGGCGCCGACTTCGTGATCGCCTCCGAGGACGCGCGGATCGGCACCCCGTACGCGCGCATGTGGGGTTGTCACCTCTCCGGCATGTGGATCTACCGACTCGGGCTGGCGAAGGCCAAGGAGTATGCTCTGACCGGAAAACCTGTCTCCGGCGTCGAGGCTGCGGAGATCGGACTCATCAACAAGGCGGTGCCGTTTGCAGAGCTCGAGGACGAGGTCTCACGACTGGCCGAGCAGCTGTCCAGCATCCCGGTCTCCCAGCTCTCCGCGATGAAGCTCATCGTCAACCAGGCGTACGAGAACATGGGGCTGGCCAGCACGCAGACCCTCGGTCCGGTCCTCGACGGGCTGATGCGGAACACCCCCGAAGCGCTGGAATTCATCGAACTGGCAGAGCAGCAGGGCGTTTCCGCGATGGTGAAGGTGCGGGACAAGCCGTTCGGTGACTACAGCACCGCACCCAAGGAAGAGCAGCCGGACCCGAACAATGTCATCATCCCCTGACAGATCCCCCCAGGCGCTGACGGCCCGAGGAGACGCAACTCGGTTGCGTCTCATCGAGGCCGCCCGCGCTGAACTGCTGGATACCGGTGGCACCCTGGAGGTGGCCAAGGTCGCGGCTCGCGCCGAGACTTCTCCGGGGTTGCTCTATCGGTACTTCGGCGCAAAGGACGGCCTGGTCGCGGCCGTCGTCCACGCCTTCTACGACGCATACGACGACGCGGTGTTCGCCGTCACGGTGTCCTCGGATCTGGGCTGGATCGAAAGGGAACGGTTGCGTCTGTCGCGGGAGATCGACTTTCTGCGCGACGAACCACTCGCCCCGATCGTCGTGGGACGCCGGCTGCGTGAGCCGTCGGCGTCCCAGGCCGACGCGGAGCGCCTCGCGACACAGATCGACATGGCCGCTCGAAACATCTCTCACGCACAGCGGGGCGGTGAGGTCGATCCCGCGGTCGACGCACGACTGGCCGCAGCCGCCTTTCTCGGAGCGTTCCGCGAGCTCATGGCCGAGGCGATGAGCCGCGAGGTCCCACCGTCACGGGACGAGTTGCTGGACACCATCTGGCGCCTCGGTACAAGCATCATCCCCAGCACCTGACGATGCCGAAGCCTCTCGTGCACGGTCGGTTCCACGAAGGTCCCGACCGTGCACGAGAGCGGCAAGTGGCTCACGCCAGGAGACAGGGTTCACCGACCGCACGAGTCAGTGCCGCGCGCCGTCAACGGCGGGTTGCACCTGATCAGTGCTCCGACGACGAATGTTCCTGCCCGGCAACGGCATCGTCGCCCCGGTCCAGACCGAGGGCTCCGATGCACATCTGGTCCAGTGTGTCGAGCAGACCTTCCTCGTCCGCTTCGTCGCCTTGAACCAGCCACAGGTAGAGGGTGTGGTCGGTCATCGCGGCCATGGCCCGCGCGGCCATCACCGGATCGAGGGACGCCCTCGCCTGGCCCTGTTCCTGCCAGCGCGCGATGGCCTTGGATGTCCGCTCGATCAGTTGCCGACGGTGCTCATGACGGAGTTCGCGGAACTCGGCATTGAAGGTCGCGACCTGCTCGACGATGGCCATCATCTTCGCGTTGCGCCGGTACGCCTGGTAGTACGACCGATTCGTCGCGACCAGCCTGGCGGCGGGCGTCAGGTCGGGGTCGAGGGGTTCGCGACGGTGCACATCGTCGAACAGGCGCGTGCTCAACTCCTTGAACACGTCTTCCTTCGACTCGAAGTAGCGGTAGAAGGTTCCGTACGAGACGGACGCTTCCTGCGCGATCTGCTCCACCCGGGTGTCGAGGAATCCGACCTCCTCGAAGACAGTGCGCGCCGCGTCCAGCAGGCTGTCCCGAGTCTTTCGACCCCGTGCGGTCAGGGCGTCGACGGGCGGCGTCGCGGAGGGCGTACTGGCCGGTGGCTTGCTCACCATGAAAGTGTGAGCCAACATGACATGACTGTCAAGTCAGGTTAATGCTTCCCGTGAAACACACGTCCCCTCCAGCCTAGACAACGCTGGAGGGGACGAGGCCGAACGGAAACTCAGTGGCGCGACGCCGGGAGCAGATGCCGGGGATTCGCCACACCCAGTCGCGCGAGCACCGCAGTCGAGATCGGCCGACTCACGGCCGGGTCGGTGTACGCGACGGAGCCGGCGCGGATCTTCCCCGCAAGCTCGGCTTCGGACACGCAGCCGACGGCTGCGAGCAGATCCTGCAGGTCGCGCGTGCGGTCCTCGGCACCGAGTTCCCGCCCCGCCATGCCCAGCAGGTTGACGCAGATCCGGAGCAGGTACCGCTCGCGGTCGTGCGCGCCGTCGAGTACGGGCGCGACGTCGTCGCGCAGCGTGCCGGCGACAAGGTCGAGGATCTCCGACAGACTCGGGCGATCATGCAACGACGGACCGGGCGTTGTCTCGCCCGGCGGCACTTCGGTGCCGTCGAGCAGTCCCAGGATCAGCAGCAGGTCGTACTCGGACTCGCACACGCGACGCCCGATCGCGGCCAACTCGATCGAGTTCTCGGAACCGCCCAGGTGCCGCTGCGCCTGGAACCGGCTCAGCACCAGCCACCGCAGCGTTCCGTAGGTCTCCCACCAGTGCAGTTCGGCGTCGGACGGCCGGGTTCCCGTGGCACGTTCGTAGCCGTCGAGCAACTGTTCCCGGGTACCGATGCCAGCGACCGGCGGCTGCGCACCGAACCGCCAGGCTCGGACGCAGAGCCAGCCGAGGTCCTCGATCGGATCACCCAGGTGCGCGAGTTCCCAGTCCAGGACTCCGCGAATCCCGGCTCCGTCGACGAGGACATTGCCGAGCCGGAAGTCTCCGTGCACCAACGCGTCCGGGCGCTTGACGGGCCGGTTCTCCCTGAGCCATCGCAGCCCGACCTCGACCGCGGGACGGGGATCGTCGAGGTCCCGATACACGGACTCGAGCGCGTCGAGGGGGTCGCCTACGTCGAGCATTCCGAGGGTGTCCACGTCGGCGCGGTGGATCGTCCCCAGCACGAAACCCATGTCCTCTGCGAGATGCGTTCGTACCTCGGCGAGTTCGGGGTCCCGCTGCAGTTTGCGCGGGATCGACTCGCCCTGGACCATGTCCATCACCAGGTACGGGGCGTCGATGCCCGGTGCGGTGTCCCCGGACGCGAGCAGCGCGGGCACCGGAACCCCGACTGCGGCGGCGGCGCGCAGACAGGCCGCCTCGGCGCGCATCCGCTCGGCGTCGCCGTGCCCGGGCGGATCCCGACGCAGCACGACCGCGAGCGACTGCCCGTCCGCGTAGTGGGCCTCCGCTGCCCACACCTGACGGCTCGCCCCACCGGTCAGCTGCCGAGGCTCGGAGACGGTCATCGCGGTGCCGCGAGACTCGCTGAGCACCAATCCGATTCCGTCACCGAGGCTGACGGCGCCGTCGTTCACAGCCACGGCGCGGCACCCGGGTCACGCAGCAGCCGGCGCGCGGTCGACATGCGGTGCACCTCGTCCGGACCGTCGTAGATGCGCGCGTACCGCGCCTGCCGGTACATCCGCTCGAGCGGGGTGTCCGAGGTCAGGCCCAGCGCACCGTGCACCTGAATGGCGCGGTCGACGACGTCGTGCAGCATCCGCGCACCCCAGAACTTCACCAGCCCGATCTGGATTCGGGCGTCCGCGCCGGAATCCATCGTGCGCGCGGCATCGAGGGTCATCAGCCGGGCCGCGTGGATCTGCGCCGCGGATTCCGCGATGTACCGGTGGATCTCGCCCTTCTCGGCGAGCAGGGACCCGTGGACGTACCGGGTGTTCGCGCGCTCGCACATCAGCTCGTACGCGCGCTGCGCCTGACCGAGCCAGCGCATGCCGTGGAAGATGCGGCCCGGCCCGAGCCGGTCCTGCGCGACGACGAAGCCCTTGCCGCGCTCGCCGAGAAGGTTCGCGGCGGGCACCCGGACGTCGGTGAGGAGGACCTCGTAGTGGTCGCTGGGGTCGTGTCCCATGGTCGGAATCGACCGAACGATCTCGAAACCGGGCGTGTCGGTCGGCACGATGATCGCGCTGATCCGGGAGTGCCGAGGCGTCGACTCCGGCTCGGTGCGGGCGAACACCGTGCAGTAGCCGGCGTGAGCGACACCCGTGGTGAACCACTTGTGCCCGTTGATGACCCAGGTGTCACCGTCGAGTTCAGCGCGGGTCTCGATGAGCGTGGGATCGGAACCCGCCGCGTCCGGTTCGGTCAGACCGACCGAGGGCAGGAACTCGCCCGAGAGGATCGGCGGGATCCAGCGCCGCTTCTGCTCGTCGGTACCGTGCTTGTGCAGCATGATGGTGTCCTGCATGGACACCGAACCGACTGCCAGCTGGCCGAATTCGGATCGGCCGATGACCTCGTTGAGGTAGACGAAGTCCAGGAACGGCACTCCGCCGCCACCCACGTCGGCGGGGTGCCCGAGCGCCCACAGTCCGAGTTCCTTCGCCCGGGAACGCAGTTGTCCGAGCAGTTCGTGGGCGGCCGCGTCCTCCTTCGCGAGGACGGGTTCTGCCGGAATCACCTCGTCGTCGATGAACGCGCGCATCCGGGCGCACAGGTCGGCGATGGCGTCTTCGGGGTGGTTCACGGTCATGGGTGCCTCCTTGTGGCAGCAAGTTGCAGGGGCCGGGTGGCGGCCGAGTCGACGTACTCGTCGATGCGGGCGATCGACCCGTTCTCGACGCGCACGAACAGACTCGCAGGCACCTCGATCGGACCGTGGCCCGGAAGGCTCGCGCGCAGGACGTGCTGTTGCGCGAATCCGTCGGGGAGCAGGTAACGCCGGATGTCCTCATATCGGAAGTCCTCGAGGGTTCGGCCGAGCCAGCGGAGGGTGCGGAGGTTCTCCGCGACCGTCTGCTCCCGCCCGTCGTCGTTGTGCCAGATGCGCGCGTCCGGTGAGTACAGCTCGGTGAGTGCCGCCTCGTCTCCGCTGCACACGGCAGCGAAGAAGCGATCTGCGAGGTCGCCGAAGCCGGTATTGACAGATGACGTGGTCACAGTGAGACTATCCAAGAACATGACATGACTGTCAAGTCACGTAATGGCCCCTCACTCGGGCAGTCGTCCACGAAAGGTTCGCCATGAACACCACCAACCCGAAGTTCGAGTTCCGCGGCATCAACCACCTCGCGCTCGTGTGCTCGGACATGCAGCGCACCATCGACTTCTACTCGGGCACCCTCGGAATGCCGCTGGTCAAGACCCTCGATCTGCCCGACAACCTCGGCCAGCACTTCTTCTTCGACTGCGGCGGCGGAAACACGCTGGCGTTCTTCTGGCTGGCCGACGCACCGGACGGGGTTCCCGGAATCTCCGCGCCCGCGGGACTGCCCGGCCGCGACGAGCTCACCAGCGCGGTCGGCTCGATGAATCACGTCGCGCTTGCCGTCCCGCCGGAGAAGTTCGACGAGTACCGCAAGGCACTCAAGACCGAGGGCGTACCGCTGAGCATCGTCCTCAACCACGACGACAGCCCGGAGGGCGCGTCACGGGAGGTTCACGCAGGCACCTTCGTCCGGTCGTTCTACTTCCAGGACCCCGACGGCGTCCTTCTTGAATTCGCCTGCTGGACGCGCGATTTCACCGACGCCGACGTGTCGCACCAGCCGAAGACTGCTGCCGACCGCAACGTTCCCAGCGCTTCCTGACAGCCCGAAAGGACCAGCAATGCCCCGACTTCGTGAGGTCCCCCGCGCCGAGGTGACCGACGAGAAGATCCTCTTCTTCTACGACCGGCTCTTCGGCCCCGACAAGGACCCCGCCGTCGATCACGGCACCATCCACGCCACCCCCGGCGACTGGTGGACGGTGTTCGCCCAGTCCTCCGACGTGTTCCGCCACGCCGTACGAGGATTCGCCCTCTACCGCAACGCCGACCTCGACCCGCTTCTGCGCGAACTCGGCCAGGGCCGCGCGGGGTACGCGCGCGGTAGCCAGTTCGTCTTCTCCCAACACTGCAAGCAGATGCGTTCGCTCGGCATGAGCGAGGAGAAGATCGCCGCCGTCCCGCACTGGCAGGTCAGCGACCAGTTCTCGGAACTCGAACGCGCCGTCCTCGCCTACACGGACGGACTCGTCTACGACGGCGGCCGAGTTCCCGACGCGGTGTTCGCCGTCCTGCAGGAGAACCTGTCGGACAAGCAGATCATGGAACTGACGTACATCACGTGCATGTACGACATGCACGCCACCATCTGCCGCGCACTGAAGCTCGAGTTCGACGATCGTCCCGAACTCATCGAAGAGGTCCAGGTTCCCGAGGGCGTCGTCGTCGCCGACCTGTCCGCGGACCTGTCCGGCGAGTAGCGGTCGTGTTTCCTGGCACCCACAGCGTCGTCACCCCGGACAAGGCCGCTGTCGTCATGGCATCGACCGGGGCGACCATCACCTACGCCGAATTGGAGGAACGATCCGCGCGTTTCGCGCGCTGGCTGTTCGAGGCCGGACTGCGGCGCGGTGACCACATTGCCGTGCTGTGCAACAACGATCCGACGCTCTTCGAATTGTACTGGGGCGCCATGCGTTGCGGCCTCTACGTCACGACCGCCAACCATCACGGCACCGTCGACGACATCGCCTACGTGGTTGCAGACTCCGACGCGAAGGTGCTCGTGGTGTCGGCGGCGTTGACCGAGCTCGCCGCCGACCTGGCCGGGCACCTCTCCGCGGACTGCCTGCGGCTGGCCTTCGGTGGCCCGGTCAGCGGATACGACTCCTACGCGGACGCGGTGGGCTCGGTGTCGGCGGAGCCGCTGCCGGATCAGCCTGCCGGGGCGGACATGGTGTACTCGTCCGGGACCACGGGCCGGCCGAAGGGCATCAAGTCACCGCTCCCCGACCGGCAGATCCACGAGGCACCCGGACTCCCGGCTACCGCCATCGTCGAGAAGTACTACGGATTCGACGCCGACACCGTCTACCTCTCACCGGCACCGATCTACCACGCCGCGCCGCTGCGTTACAGCACGGCGACCCAGTCGCTCGGCGGCACCGTGGTGCTGATGGACCGGTTCGACGCGGGCGACGCCCTCGCGGCGATCGAGCGGTACTCGGTAACTCACTCGCAGTGGGTGCCCACCCACTTCATCCGGATGCTCAAGCTTCCGGAGGAGGAGCGTGGCCGGTACGACCTGAATTCACTGCGGGTCGCCGTCCACGCCGCTGCTCCCTGCCCGGTCGAGGTCAAGGAAGCGATGCTCGACTGGTGGGGCGACGTGCTCTACGAGTACTACAGCTGCTCGGAGACCAACGGCTCCACACTGATCGACAGCGCAGAGTGGCGTCGCAAGCCGGGTAGCGTCGGCCGCAGCGCACAGGGCATCGCCCACATCTGCGGGGACGACGGCAGCGAGCTGGGGCCGGGTGAGGTCGGGTTGCTCTACTTCGAACGCGACGACTGGAGCTTCGAGTACCACAATGATCCCGTCAAGACCGCCGACACCCGGCATCCCGACCATCCGACATGGACGACGGTCGGCGACGTCGGCTACCTCGACGGGGACGGCTACCTGTTCCTCACCGACCGGGCGACGTTCATGATCATCTCGGGTGGCGTCAACATCTACCCGCAACAGATCGAGAACTGTCTCAGCGTGCACCCCGCGATCCTGGACGTCGCGGTGATCGGCGTCCCGGATCCGGAGATGGGGCAGTCCGTGCACGCGGTCGTGCAACTGGTCCCGGGCACCGATCCGTCGGACGACCTCGCACAGGACATCATCGACTTCGCGCGTAGTCGACTCGCCCGCTACACGTGCCCGCGGTCGGTGCAGTTCGTCGACGCACTCCCCCGCACCGAGACCGGCAAGCTGGCCAAGCACCGGCTGTAACGCCGGCCGCACGCGAGAACGAACCCCGGTCGCGCCGATCCCCAGTTATCTGGAGGATCGGCGCGGCCGCTGTCCGGTAGGGCGGCCCAACAAGAACGACCAAGGTCTCCCGTCGTGATGTCACGACGGGAGACCTTGGTGGCGGGTCGATCAGGACGCGGCGACCATCTCCCGAGGGTCCTCTTCCGCTGCGGAAGCGATCCGGGAATCCTTGCGCCGACCGGGGATTCGCGCGACGACAGGGCCGAGACCCCACCGGACGAGGCTGATCAGCCCGTACGGAAGCACAAAGATGAACAGGATCAGCGCGGCGCCGTAGGTGATCCCTGCCGCCGACTGGTTGATGTCGGCCGTGAACTGCGGCACGTACACCACGAAGAAGGCACCGAACACGACACCGGGCACGGTGCCGAGGCCGCCGACGACGATCAGCGTGATGAACGCGATCGCCAGCGGAAGGCCGAACGCCTCCGGACCCACGTACTGGACCACGAGGCTGTAGAGCACACCGCCGACACCCGCGAGCGCCGCACTGAGAGCGAACACCGTCGTCTTCGTGCGGGTGGCGGGGACACCGAGCGTGGTCGCGACCGCCTCGTAGTCGCGAATCGCGATGAGCGAACGCCCGATTCGCCCGGTCGAGAGCCGGCGCACCACCACGTACGCCACGACGGCGGTCGCCAGGCACAGGTAGTACACCCACTGGTCACGCTCGAGCCCGGTGAACTCCGGTGCCTGCGCACCGGTGACGTTGATACCGGCCTGCCCGTCGGTGACGTGCTCGAACCGTTTGATCACCGCGGGCGTCACGAGCGCGAGACCCAGTGTGGCGAGCGCCAACTGGAGTCCGTGGAGTCGCAGCGCGGGCAGCCCGAACAGGTAGCCGACGCCGTAACAGACGACGAAGGCGATCGGGAACAGCAGCAGGTAGGGCACGCCGTGGTTCTCGATCAGCACGGCACTCAGGTAGGCCCCGACCGCGAAGAAGAAGCCGTGCCCGAGCGAGATCTGCCCGGTGTTGCCGGTAAGCAGGTTCAACCCCAGCCCGACGACGACGTACACGAGCACCATGGACCGGTCGAAGTTGACGTACGGCGCAGACACCAGCGGCGCCGCCGCCGCGACGAGCAGCACGACGGCCACCGTGGTCCGGGACAGCCAGCGCGGCGCGTCGAGCTCCGCGCGGGGTTGGCGCAGAAGTTCCAGGATTCTCATACCCTCACGACCTTTCGTGCACCGAAGAGGCCCTCGGGCTTGAAGAGCAGGACGCCGAGGATCAGGGCCAGCGCCACCGCCTGTTTGAAGTCGTGCCCGATCCACGAGATGTACGTGCCCGCCAAGTTTTCCGCGATGCCGACGATCAGACCACCGATGAGTGCCCCGACCGGGCTGTCCAGCCCGCCGAGCACTGCCGCCGCGAACGCGTAGATCAGCGACGCGACGAGCATGTTCGGCTGGAGGAGCAACTGCGGAGCCGCGAGCGATGCCGCGAGTGCCCCGATCGCGGCGGCCAGTCCCCACCCGATGGTGAGCATCCGTCCGACCGGGATACCGATCAGCTGTGCCGAGTCCGGATTGCCTGCCGCCGCTCGCATCGCGAGTCCGGTCCTGGTCCGTTGGAACAGCCAGAAGAGCAGGACCGCCACGACCACGACCGCGGCCACGATCACCAGTGACTGTCGGGAGATCGCCACCGGTCCGAGGGTGACGACGGATCCCGACACCGCAGTCGGGAAGGGCTTGCTCTGCACGCCCCAGATCCATCCGGCCGCACTATTGAGCACGAGCATCAGACCGAGGGTGATGATGACCAGCGGCATGTGGTTCGGGGACGACGCCAACGGTCGGATCAGCACGCGTTCGGTCACCGCGCCACCGGCGAACGCCACGACCATCGCACCGAGGATGGCGAGGTACAGCGGCGCACCCCACTGGTGGAACTGCCACGCGAAGAACGCCGAGAACATCGCCATCTCGCCCTGGGCGAAGTTCACGATCCCGGACGCCCGGTAGACGAGGACGATGCTCAGCGCGAACGCGCCGTACAGCGCGCCCCAGGTCAGCCCGTCCACCAACTGTTGAAGAAATACCTGCATTGCCTGACTCCTGTGCTCAGTATCCGAGGTAGGCGCGTCGCACCGACTCGTCGTGGGCGAGGTCGACCGCGGGACGCTGGGACACGATCCGGCCCGAGTCGACGAGCACCGCCGACGTACCGATCTCGAGGGCCAGATGCGCGTTCTGCTCGACGACGAGAATCGTTGTCCCGGTGTCCTGTTTGATGCGGCCGAGCGCGGCGAACACCTCCTGGGTGATGCGCGGCGCGAGCCCGAGCGACGGCTCGTCGAGCAGGAGCAGCCGCGGCTGGGCGACCAGTGCGCGGGCGATGGCGAGCATCTGCTGCTCGCCGCCGCTGAGCCCCGACGCCAACTGGCGTCGGCGTTCCCGTAGCCGCGGGAAGAAGTCGTACCACTGCTCGACCGCCCGCCCGGTGGCCGCGGACGTGGTGGCGTAGCCACCGATCAGCAGGTTCTCCTCCACACTGAGATCCCCGAACGTGCCGCGCCCCTGCGGGACGTGCGCCACGCCGAGTCGGGCGATCCGGTCGGTGCGCATTCCCGTGATGTCACGGCCGTCGAACGTGATCCGCCCGCTCGTCCGTACCATCCCGCAGATCGACCGCAGGATCGTCGTCTTGCCTGCGCCGTTCGCGCCGAGGACCACGGTCACCTCGCCGTCGGGCACCTGGAAGTCGATGCCGTGCAGCACTTCCGCGCTGCCGTAGCGGGCGTGAACCCCCTCGAGTGTCAGCAGGTTCATGCGGCACCTCCCAGGTACGCCTCGACGACCTCCGGATGGACCGCGACCTCCGCGGGAACACCCTCGGTGACCTTCTCGCCGAAGTTCAGGACGACGACCCGGTCGGAAATCGACATCACCATCGCCATGTGATGCTCGACCAGCAGGACCGAGAACCCACGCTCGTCGCGCAGTCGCCGGACGGTCTCCGCGAGTTCGAGAACCTCCTCGTGGATCAACCCGTTCGCCGGCTCGTCGAGCATCAGCAGACGCGGACGCTGCATCAGGGCCCGCGCCAGCTCGATTCGTTTGAGGGTCCCGTAGGGCAGGGTGCCCGCGGGGTCGCGTCCTACCGACGCGAGGTTCATCGAGTCGAGCAGCGCCCAGGCGTCCTCCCGCTCCTGCCGTTCCTCCCGCGAGGTCCGGGGCAGACCGAGGGCACTGCCCAGGAACCCCGACCGGGTGCGCGAGTACGCGCCGGTGAGCACGTTGTCGACCACCGTCATCGTGGGGAACAGGCCGATGTTCTGGAAGGTCCGGGCGATTCCGACATCGGCGACACCGTCCGCCGACAGGGCCAGAAGATCGATGTCCCCGAAGGTGATCCGCCCCGAGTCCGGCTGATACAGCCTGCTGATGCAGTTGAACATCGTCGTCTTGCCCGCGCCGTTCGGTCCGATCAGCCCAACGATCTGCCCGGGCTCGATCGTGAACGACGGCCCGTTCAGCGCGACGACGCCACCGAACCGGAGCGTGATGTCCTGCACTCGCAGGGTGGGTACCTCACCGGTACCGGCCGCGCTCGCCTCCCGCACCGCACTCACCCCTCGGTGCTGCGGTTGACCACAGCGTCGTAGTGCCAGCTGCCGCCGCGGAAGGTCATCGGTGCCATCGACGTGATCGCGTACGGGTAATCCGGGGTGGTGTCGAACGTGACGCCCTCGATGGAGAGGTCCGTGGTCACGTCGTGCATGTTCCGGACCGAGTCGAGGAGGTCGGCGCGGGTGCAGCCCTTCATCTGTTCGAGCGCGGTGACCAGCAACTGCGCGGTGTTGTAGCCCGTTGCCGCGATGGTGTCGGTGGTCTTGACGGTGCCTGCGTTCCGGTCGGCGAACGCGCGCCACTCCTGCACACCGGGCTGACCGTCGTGATCCCGGCTGCTGACGTCGTAGATCCAGTAGAAGGAGTGGACACCCTCGGCGGCCTCGAGTCCTGCCGGGGCGAGCACGAAGTTCGTGTCCGTGGCGCCCGAGTAGATGTACGTGTCCGGCTTCCAACTCAATTCGTGAGCCTTCTTGAGGGACTGCGTCACGAAGCTCGCGGTCGCGAAGTTGACGAACACGTCGGCACCGGAGTTCGCGAGGTTGACGATCTGAGAGTCCACCGACGGCGTGGTCTGCTCGTACGACTGCTGTGCGACGATCTGCGTCCCGCTTCCCTCGAGCGCGGACTTCAGCGCGTCGAGGCTGCCGTTGCCGAGGCTGTCGTTCGGGTACAGCACGGCGATCTTCGCCTGCGGGTGGTCGCGGAGGATCTGCTTCGCCCGCTCCGACACCTCCCATCCGGTCTGCGGATTCACCGCGCCTGCGACGATCGGGCGCTTGTCGATAGTGGCAAGCAGTTCGTCGGTGCCGGTCATCGGGAAGACGAGCGGCACCTCCTTCTGCGCCAGGTAGTCGACGACCGCGAGGGTCGAGGCGGTACCGACCAGGTTCTGGATCGCGAAGACCTGCTCCTGCTCCACCAGCGAGCGAACATTGCCGACCGTGCGGGCGGGGTCGTATCCGTCGTCCAGCGCGGTGTACAAGATCTTGCGAGTCTTGCCGTCCCCCATGGCAACCCCGCCTGCCGCGTTGATCTCCTCGAACAGCGCGGTCGCCGCGGCGGCCTGAGGTCCAGCCACCGACTGCATGAGGCTGGTACCGAACCGGATCTCGGAGTCGGTGATACCGGGATCGCAGTCGCCTGCGGCCGTCGCGCTCTCGCGGCCGGAGCAGGCGGTCAGGGTTGCTGTGGCGCACAGGGCGGTCAGGCCAACGGCGATGGTGCGTTTCATGGTCGCTCCGTTTGTCGAGGGGGGGTGGCCCCGGAGGTGGTGGGTGTCGACTCCGGGAAGGGTGTTGCCGGTTGCCACGGCGGCGCCGCAGCAGGAGTGAGGGTGATGTGACAGTCATGTCACCATTCGCCCAAATTGTGATCGTCGACACGGAGCATGTCAACCCCGTCGCAGCCGCATGGTCGCTCCAGACCCCTTCCACCCCAATGGAATACGACGCACCACCAGACGAAACCGTCGGACAACGCAAACAGGCCCCACACCATTCGTGTGTGGGGCCGCATTGCGCCGATACTTGTCAGCGCGGCAGATCCCGGACGCCGTCAACGGCGTCCGGGACCAGATGTCAGCTGTTGTCCTGCATGGCAATTCCCGAGGACTGCAGGTCGGCCCAGCGGGCCTCGTCGACGCCTGCCAGCGCGGTCAGCACTTCACGTGTGTGCTCACCGAGACCCGGACCGGGAACCGGTTGCGCCGGTGCGGACCGAGAGAACTTGGGCACGACGCCTGCGGCGGGCACGGCAACACCGAACTGGTTGACCAAGCGCACCACCATGTCCCGCGCCTCATAGTGCGGATCGGCCAACATGTCCGGGGCGGTGTAGATCCGGCCGGCGGGAACGCCGCCGTCCTCCATCTCCTTCAGCAGTTGGTCGGCGGTCATCGTTGATGCCCAGGCACCGATGATGGCGTCGATCTCGGCCATGTTGTCGCCACGTGGTCCGTGTTCGGCGAACCTCGGGTCCTCGGCAAGTTCCACTCGACCCATGGCAGTGCAGAGCCGGCGGAAGACGGTGTCGGCGTTCGCGGCAATGATCACCTCGGCTCCGTCCGACGTGGGGTAGACGTTCGAGGGCGCCACCCGAGGCAGCACGGATCCGGTTCGCCCGCGGGTGATTCCACCGATTTCATGGTCCGCCATGGTCGATTCCATGAGCGCGGCCACCGCCTCGTAGATCGCGACGTCCACCTCCTGACCCCGGCCGCTGACCGACCGTTCGTGGACCGCCGCGAGGGTGCCGATCACGGCGAACAGGGCCGCCAGCGAGTCACCGAGGCTGATGCCGGTACGGGTCGGAGGCAGTTCCGGGTTGCCCGTCGTGTGCCGGATGCCGCCCATCGCCTCGCCGACACTGCCGAATCCGGCGTCCGTCGATCGCGGCCCGTCCTGACCGAACCCGGAGACGTGGACGACGATGATTCGCGGGTTGATCTCTGAGAGCGCCGCGTAGTCCAGCCCCCACTTGGCGAGCGTGCCGGGCCGGAAGTTCTCGAGGACGATGTCGGCCTCGGCGACCAGCGCACGGATCAGATCGCGGCCGTCGGACTGCCTCAGGTCGATGGCGACCGACTTCTTGTTGCGCGCGATGGACGGCCACCACAGGCTCTCGCCGTCGACCGTCACGCCCCACCGACGCATCGAGTCACCGGAACCGGGCGCCTCGACCTTGAGGACCTCGGCTCCGTAGTCGCCGAGCAACTGTCCGGCGAAGGGACCGGCGATGAAGCTTCCCAGTTCGAGTACACGCAGGCCACTCAGAGGACCAACAGTCGCAGTCATGCGGTCGATTGTACACAATTTATGGCGATTGTCCCCCGCTGAACCGGAAACACCCCCAGTATGTATACAAACAAGGGTGGTCGGTCGGGATAGGCTTGCCGCGACGCGATCACCCGACACAACGAAGAGGAACCGTGGCAACCACACCGCAGGCACCGGGACAGGCGGCCTATGCGCACATTCGCCGGGAGATCGTCGAAGGGCGGTACCGGCCGGGTCAGCGTCTGATCGAGCAGCGCATCGCCGAGCAGTTCTCGCTGTCTCGCACACCCGTCCGTGAGGCGCTGCGACGGCTCGAGGCCGAAGGACTCGTTCTCAGCGAACCCAACCGGGGAGCCGTCGTGCGCACCTTGTCGACGGCCGACGTGTCGGACCTGTATGGTCTCCGCGCGCGACTCGAGGCATACGCGGCCGAGCTGGCAGCGGAGCGTATCGATGCCACCAACCTCGACGAACTCGACGCGGGCATCGACGCGTTCGCGCTCGCACTGTCCGCGACGTCGTTGGACGCGGTGGACCGGGTCCGAGCGGTCGACACCGCGAACAGCCGGATCCACGGGGCGATCATGGCCGCCGCGAAGCACGAACGCCTGAGCCGGCTCCTCGAACGCACCACGGACGTCCCCCTCGTCTTCCAGGCGTTCCGGCAGTACGACCGGGCCCAGACCGAGCGGTCACACCTGTTCCACCAGCTCATCCGGGACGCGATCGTCGGCGGCGACGGTGGCCGGGCATCGGCCCTCATGCACGAGCACGTCCTCCAGGGTCGCGATGTGCTGCTCGCCCACCTCGCCGCCACCGACGGCGGGGAGGTGGCCGACCTGTTCGAGGGGTCAGCCCGGGAAGGCACCGGCGCGGGCAAGCTGTCCGGGAACCGTGGCGCCGAGAACCCCGCCGAGCCAGTCTGAGGCGTCGATCAGGTCGGGAAGCCGCGCACCCGAATCGATTCCGCTTCGGTCCAGGAGATAGACGAGGTCTTCCGTCGCGATGTTGCCGGTGGCGTCCGGCGCGAAGGGGCACCCGCCGATCCCGCCGATCGAGGAGTCCAGCACCGTCACTCCCGCGTCGAGTGCCGCGATCGCGTTGGCGTAGCCGGTGTTACGAGTGTTGTGGAAGTGGCAGCGCAACCGGACGTCGGGAGCGACTGCCGCGGTCCCCGCGACCAGGCGGGTGACCTGGGCGGGCACCCCGACCCCGATGGTGTCGGCCAACGCGATCTCGTCCACACCGAGCTCGGCCACCTGCGCTGCAAGTCCGAGGACAGCCGACTCCGGAACCTCACCCTCGAACGGGCACCCGAATGCGGTGGCGATGGTGACCGACACCGCGATGCCGGCCGCCCGCGCGTCCCCGACGAGATCGCGCACCGTGTCCACCGAGTCGGCGACCGACATGCGCTGGTTGCGCGCACTGAACGTCTCGGACGCCACGACGACGCAGTTCACCTCGTCGACGCCCGCCGCAACCGCGCGATCGAATCCGCGACGGTTGAGGACGAGGCCGCTGTAGGAGACGTCGGCGCGGCGTGGCACTCCTGCCATGACGGCCTCGGCATCGGCCATCTGCGGTACCGCGGCCGGGTGCACGAAGCTGGTCGCCTCGATACGACGCAGGCCGGACGCGATCGCACGCTCGATCAGCGCGATCTTGTCCGCGGTCGACACGTGCACCTTCTCGTTCTGCAGCCCGTCACGGGGGCTCACCTCGACGATCTCCACGGCCAACACCTTCCGTCGCAGCCTCGCTTGCAGCTATCCCTCAGGACGCCTCAACATTGTATACAAACAACGTAGCCTCACGAAGGGATGCAATCCCGACGCACCCCCGGCTCGACACCCCTGCTCACCGACCCACACAGCCGATCTCGCTCAGAGTTCCCAGATTCCTACACCCGGGCGCGCATTCGTTCCGCATCCCCGGACAACCGGGGCGTTATCGACAACCCCTTGTGACCTGTCGCACTTCCACGCTAGATTGTGTGCAATCCTTAGTCGAACCGGCCTCGTTTCCCTTGGAGCCCACATGCTGTACAGCGACCTTCTGCGGCGGAACGCCGCCCGCTTCCCCCATCGGACCGCGCTCGCCATGGACGACGGTTCCGACGCGCGGACCTACGCCGAACTCCACCAGCGCGGGATGCGCCTGGCCAACGGCCTGAGCGGGCTGGCCTCCCCCGGGGACCGCGTCGCCCTGTTGTCCGAGAACAACCTCGAGTACGTCGAGGCCTACTACGGCGTCCCGTCCGCAGGCATGGTCCTGACCCTGCTCAACTACCGGCTCCACCCCATGGAGTGGGTCTGGATCCTCAACGACTCCGGCGCACGCGTGCTGATGGTCGAGGCCAAGTACCTCGAGGCCATCGCCGACCATCGATCCGAGCTCACGAGCGTCGAGCACATTATCGTGATCGGTGAGGCTGCAACGGGATTCACCACCTACGAGAACGTCCTGACGTCGTCGGCGACGACCGTCCCGCAATTGAGGATCAGCGACGACGACGACGCGTGGATCCTCTACACCAGCGGGACGACGGGCAAACCCAAGGGCGCCCGGCTGAGCCATCGCAACCTCAACACCGCACTGATCCAGTCGGCGATCGAGTACGACCCCACGCCGGACACGTGCTTCCTCAACGCCATGCCGCTGTGCCACATCGCCGGCTACCTGACGCCGCTGCACCAGTTTCACGGCGGCTCGGTCCTGATGATGTCGGGCTGGGATCCCGAGCGGTGGATGCAGTTGGTGCAGGACAACCGCGTGACCAGCGGCGGCTTCGCACCGACCATGATGCAGATGCTGCTCGCACACCCCAAGATCAACGACTACGACCTCAGCAGCCTGGAATGGATGGGCTACGGAGCGTCGAAGATCCCCGCCGACGTGCTGCGCCAGACCATCGAGCGGTTCGGTCCGGTCGTCTACGCCGGGATGGGCATGACGGAACTGGGCGGCAACATGCTCACCCTGGACAAGGCGGCCCACGTCCGAGCGGCTCAGGGCGAGGAGCACCTGCTCGACGCCGTCGGCAAGCCGATGTCGCTGGTCGACGTCCGCGTGGTCGACCCGTCCGGAAACGAGTGCGCCACCGGCGAAATCGGTGAGATCGTCGTCCAGGGCGACCAGGTCACCAACGGATACTTCGGCAACCCCGCGGCGGATACGGAGGCCTTCGAGGGCGGCTGGTTCCACACCGGAGACCTGGCGCGCCAGGACGAGGAGGGCTTCCTCTACATCGTCGACCGGGCCAAGGACATGATCATCACCGGTGGCGAGAACGTGTACTCCAGCGAGGTCGAGAACGCGATCTACACACACCCCGACGTTCTCGGTGCCGCCGTCATCGGAACACCCGACGAGAAGTGGGGCGAACTCGTCACCGCGGTCGTGGTGCGCAAGCCGGGCACGCAGCTGACGGCCGACGAGGTCGTCGGCAGCTGCAAGGCGCAACTCGCCGCGTTCAAGCAGCCCCGCAAGGTCATCTTCATCGACGAGATGCCCCAGACCGTCAGCGGCAAGATCCGCAAGAACGTCCTGCGCGATCAGTTCACCACCAACTGACGCCCCTTCAACGACCCACGAACACAGGAGAACCCGATGTCATTCACCGTCCTCACCACCGGGCTGAAGTTCCCTGAAGGCCCGGTGTCACTGCCGAACGGCGATGTGCTGGTCGTCGAAATTCACCGGGGCACCCTCACCCGCGTGACCCCCGACGGCACCACCACCGTCGTCGCGGAGGTCGGCGGTGGCCCCAACGGCGCTGCGATCGGCCCCGACGGGCGCTGCTACATCGCGAACAGCGGCGGAATGATCGCCACCGAGGCGTACGGCTACGTCTTCTCCGGGGGCACCCCGGCGGACTACACCAGCGGCAGCATCCAGGCCGTCGACCTCGAGACCGGCGAGGTCGAAACGCTGTACACCGAGTGCGACGGAACCCCACTGCGCGGCCCCAACGACATCGTCTTCGACGCGCACGGTGGCTTCTACTTCACCGACCACGGCAAGAGCAACGAGAAGACGACCGACCACGGCCGCCTCTTCTACGGCACCGTCGACGGCTCGTCCATCCGTCAGATTGCATCGGACATGAACGGCCCCAACGGAGTCGGGATCTCCCCTGACGGCACCCGGCTCTACGTCAGCGAGACCTTCACCGCCCGCGTCTGGTGGTGGGAGATCACCGGGCCCGGTGAGATCGTGGGCGGTTTGACCCTCGCCGGCTCCGGCGGCGGCAACTTCCTCTACGGGTCGCCCGACTTCCGCTACTTCGACTCGCTCGGCGTCGAGGCCAACGGAAACATCTGCGTCGCGTCGCTGGCCACGCCCGGCATCTGCGTGATCAGCCCGGAGGGCACACTGGTCGAGATCGTCGCCATCGACACCGACGGCGACCCCGGCATCACGAACATCTGCTGGGGTGGACCGGACATGCGCACGGCGTACATCACGGCGTCGAGCACCGGCAAGGTCCTCCGATTCGACTGGCCCCGAGCGGGTCTGGTTCTCAACAACCAGGCGGTCCCGGTCTGACCCGATCGGTGCGCCCTGCGCAGCGTCCAGCAGCCCGATACGCTCGTCGGAGCCGGTAGCGACGGCACGAAGATCGTCGACAACGTCGTCGACGACGGTGGCACCGGCTCCGCGAGGGGAGCAATGCACATGCAGATCGATCTCACCGGGCGCACCGCGCTTGTCACCGGATCGACCCAGGGCATCGGCCTCGCCATCGCCGTAGGTCTCGCCCGCTCGGGTGCCCGTGTCGTGGTCAACGGTCGAGGCGCGGACCGAGTTGAGGAGGCAGCCCGAGCGGTGCGAGCCGAATCCGACGGCGCCGACGTCCTCGGCGCCGTCGGCGACCTGTCCACAGAGGCGGGCACCGCGGCCGTACTGAACGCAGTGCCCGCCGTCGACATCCTCGTCAACAACCTCGGCATCTTCGGCTCCGCTCCCCCACTGGAGATCGACGATGCCGAGTGGCGCCGCTACTTCGAGGTCAACGTCCTCTCCGCCATCCGTCTCATCCGCGCCTACCTGCCCGGCATGACCGACCGCCGCTGGGGTCGCGTCCTCAACCTGGCCAGCGACTCGGCCGTCGTAATACCGGCTGAGATGATCCACTACGGCATGACGAAGACGTCACTGCTCGCCGTCAGCCGCGGCTTCGCGAAGGCCGCCGCCGGCACCGGAGTCACCGTGAACTCTGTGATAGCCGGGCCGACACACACCGGTGGTGTCGAGGAGTTCGTCCGCGAACTGGTCGGCGACGAATTGCCCTGGGATGAAGCGCAACACGAGTTCATGGTGACGTACCGGCCCCAGTCGCTACTACAGCGTCTCATCGAGCCCGAGGAGATCGCGAACCTCGTCGTGTACCTCGCCTCTCCCCTCGCGTCGGCCACCACCGGCGGTGCGATCCGGGTCGACGGCGGCTACGTCGATTCGATACTGCCCTGAGCTGTGCCGACGGTGCCGATTCGAGGATTACTGTGGCCCTCGCCGGCGGACCGTTAACGTGTGCCTATGCACACGGGGGTGGGGGATCACCGGAAGCTCGTCATACTCGGTTCGATCATGGTGGTGGTCGCGGCGCTCGGGGTGCTCGTGACCGTCCTTCGCCAGGACGAGTCCCCGACCGGCGGCGAACCATCCGCCGAGGCCGACCGCCACGTGGTGACCACCTCGCTCGAGACTGCGCCGGCGCAGGCGTGGACCCTCGACGTCGGACGCCTCACCGACAATCCCGGTGACGTCCTCCTGCCGATGCCGTACCAGCTCGAGTCCTACTACGGCTACGGCGGGATTCTCGACGCCGGCGACCTCATGATCGCTGCCGTGGCACACCCCCTTCCCGAAGTCGCGGGGCAGTCCGGTCGTCCCGTCGGTGACGTGACCCTCGTCGGGATTCGTCCCACCGATGGGTCGCCGGCATGGAAGACACGGATCGGAAGGGTGACTCAGTGCAGTCCCGAGGTCGAGGCCGCGGTCCTCGCGTGCTGGGAGAGGCGTCGGATAGCGTTCGTCGACACCACATCCGGGACGCTCCTGGCCGAACTCGGCACCGACTTCGACATCAACGGCGCGCAGATCAGCGGAAGCACCGTGTACGTGTCGGGTTCCGGAACGGACGGCGGGACCCAGGCGCCGGTTCTCACCAGCGGAACCGTCACCGATCTCACCGCGAACTTCCGACGCACCTTCGGCACCCTCGACGGCGGCGCGCCCGTCCATACGGTGCCGGACAGCAACGCCGTCATCGCCGTGGTGCGCGGCCCGGGCGATCCGCAGTACGTGTACACCGTCTTCGATCTCGACTCCGGGGCCACGCGGTTCACCTTCGAGGGCGACTCGCTTCAACCGGTTGGGGACGGCCTGTTCCTCGTCAGCCGCGGCTCGCGGTCGGGAACGGTCGGAACTCAGGACCTCCTCGCCGCGGACGGTTCGACCATCCGCTCGATCCCCATCCCCTCGTACCGCTCACCAACCTTCCCCAGCAAGCCGTCCTCGCCGCCGCCGATGTTTCTCGGCGACGGCGCCTACGATCCCGCGTCCGGTGACGAACTCTGGCGCAGCCCGGCACTCGTGAAGGACGAATCATCCGGCAGGAGCAGCGCTCTGGTGGCAGTGGTCGGAAGCACCGCCCTGGTCACCTCACCGGACTCGAAGACCATCACCGGTCTCGACCTACGCTCGGGCAGGCAGCTGTGGCAGACGCCGTGGGAGGACGCGTACTGGGTGCGCGGCGGAGCCACCGACGGCGAGCACTTCGCGTTCGGCGACTACACCGGCACCCATGCGATCCGGGCGAGCGATGGAGAGATCGTGTGGTCGGTGCCGTGGCCGGGCGACACCGACCCTCGCCAGATCCAGGTGTCCAGCGCAGGCGGCAGCCTCATGGTGTCGTGGCTCGATCACGTGGCCGTCTCGAGATAGCCGCCTCGTCTGATCGACGTCGCGGGCGGCGGCGTGCACGTCGGCCTGTTGGTCGAGCCTCGCACCGACATCGTCGACTACACCAACGAGGCGATCATGTCTCCCGAGGAACAGGCCTGGAAGGTCGACCCGTACTTCAGCACGCCGGTGATCCTCGGGCACAAGGTCGCGCTGTGGACGCCGACGGCGCCGGGTGAGCATTCGCTGATGGCGTATCAGACTTCCGCCGGCGGCCCCGTCCGGACGGTCACCGTCAATCCCGCCACTCCCCTCGGTCCCGTGTGCCTCGTCACGCCCTGACGATGCCGGGAACCACCGCACCCCACCACGAAGATAGTTACCGTGCGATTAATTCGTGCACGATATAGTTCCTGGTAGGTTCACCGGCGAGGGAGACCGTTCGTCGACGACCGAGGTGGAGCCCAGTGGCATTCGTGCAGGTACCGGCGCCCGTGGCGGGCGAACTCGGACTGTCGGCAGTCGTCGCCGCACTGCCGCTCGTCTCCATGTTCGTGATGCTTGCGGTGCTGAGAATCAAGGCGCACTGGGCGGCGCTGGTGTCGCTGGCCGTCGCCCTGGTGATCGCGATCGGGGTCTACCGGATGCCCGCGGGCCAGGCACTGAGCGCGGGCGCCGAGGGCGCGAGCTTCGCGTTGCTGTCGATCATGTGGACCGTCGTCAACGCGGTGTGGATCTACAACATGACCGTCGAGAGCGGCCACTTCGACGCGCTGCGGCGCTCGTTCGCCGGCATTTCCGCAGACCGCCGTATCCAGGCGATCATCGTCGCGTTCTGCTTCGGCGCCCTGCTCGAGTCGGTGGCAGGGTTCGGCACCCCGATCGTGATCTCGTCGGTCATGTTGGTGGCACTCGGTTTTCGTCCGATGAAGGCGGCGATGGTCGCGCTCGTCGCCAACACCGTCGCGACACCGTTCGGGGTGCTGGGAACGCCGACCCTGACCATGTCGCGGGTGACGGGACTGCCCGTCGACGAGATCGGAGCCGTCGTCGGACGGCAGGTTCCGGTTGTGGCCGTCGTCGTGCCACTCGTGCTGGTGGTCCTGATCGACGGTCGACGCGGCCTGCGGGAGACCTGGCCCGCCGCGGTGGTCGCTGGAATTTCCTTCGCGGCAGCCCAGTTCGTGTGCTCGAACTACATCGCGGTCGGGCTGGTCGACACGGTCGCCGCAACGGTGAGCGCGCTCGCGCTGGTCGCCCTCCTGCGGGTCTGGACACCCGGCGCCGGGACCCGCGCGGGTGCCGCGGAGTCCGACCGACCCGGGCACGCCGACGAGCCGAACCGCGCCCGAACCGCGCAGGCGTACGCGCCGTACGTGCTGATCGTGGCGGTGTTCGCGGCCAGCCAACTCGGACCGGTGAAGGCGCTTCTCGCCCGGACAACGCGGGTGTTCGACTGGCCCGGACTCGACGTCGTGACAGCCGCCGGGCTCGAACCCACTGCGGTCGCCTTCACCTTCCACACCCTCGCCGCCCCGGGGACACTGGTCCTGGTCGCAGGCCTGCTGTGCATCCCGATCCTGCGGCTGCGGCCGGCAGACGCGTTCCGCAGTTACGTCGCGGCACTGAACCGTCTGAAGTGGCCGATCGTCACGGTGATGTCGGTGCTCGCCCTTGCGTACGTGATGAGCCTGTCCGGGCAGACGATGACGATCGGACAGTGGATGGCCACGGCAGGCGGCGCGTTCGCGTTGCTGTCCCCCGCCCTGGGGTGGCTCGGCGTCGCGGCGACCGGGTCCAACACCTCCTCCAACGCACTGTTCGGGGCCCTTCAGGTTGCGGCCGCCGGTCAGGCCGGATTGGACCCACGAGTGCTGGCTGCCGCGAACATGTCCGGTGGCGCACTGGGAACGGTGCTGTCTCCTCAGAACCTCGCGCTGGTCGCGGCCGTCGGGGGCCTTGCGGGCCGGGAGGGCGCACTGCTGCGCAGGCTGCTGCCGTGGAGCCTGGGCGGCCTGGCGGTGATGTCTGCTCTGATCTGGCTGCAGACCACCGGCGCGGCAGCGTGGATGCTGCCGTGACGCCGAGGACGCCCGATCATCCGACAGCGGTCGGCGCGTCCTCGACCCGAGGGCGAAACACGCGGTGGCCCGGTCGGAATCCGCGGACGGAATCGACCGAGCCACCGGTGGTCCACGGCGGCTAGCCGCGCGATACGCGCACGATGCCGTTGAGCGTTCCCTGAATCAGGTCACCTTCGGAGGTGATGAGGCCGGACATCTGGATGGTGTCGTTGAGGGTGCTGCCCGGCATGTCCGCGGTCGCCATGACCGCACCGGTGGCCGGGTTGATCGCGGCGTAGGCGAACCCGTCCGTAGCACCGCCCGTACCCTTCCGGAGCACCGTGTAGATGGTGTCGTCGGCGGTCGACAGGTGCGGAACCGCAGAGCTCTTCACGTCGGTGTCCCAGAGCACGGTGCATCCGCCGGAGCCGACCTCGACACGCGTCATCCCGCCTGCGAACGGCGCCGAGGCGGGCACGGACGGTCCGGCGCTCTCCGGGACGGCGGGGTACGGGTAGCCGTACGTTCCGGCGACGATCACCGTCGATCCGATCGCGATCGGCGAGTTCTCGCTGCCCGGTCCACCGTTCGCCAGCACCGGGGTGTGGCACACCTGCTGACCGTCCGACACCCGGTACACCAGCAGCGACACCGTGGTGTCGGCGCTGTCCACGATCGTCACGTACTCGTGCCCGGTCACGGGCCCGAAGTAGGTGGGAGTCGACCCGGTTCCCCAGCTGAGTTGTCCTGGCTTTCGGGCACTTCCGCGGTCGTACGCGGCCCGCCACTGCACCTGAGGCGCCTGACCCGGTGCGGCGGACAGCTCGTACAGGGCGTGCGTGGTCGCCACCGAGGTCCCGGTGGGCGACGTGGAGATGCTGTTCTCGACGCGCTCGCCCGCGGGCAGATCGACCGTACGCGCAACCCCGGCGGCGTCGACGTACCCGACCCGGCCCGCGCCCGTCGCGAACCACACGTTCCCGGCCCAGTCGGGAGCCAGACCGGTGACACTGTCGTCGGCGGCGATCACACCGGACAGGTCGACGGACTCGTCGACGGACAGGGACCACCGTCCGCCACTGTTGTGGTGCCCGACCCGGACGAGCCTGCGCTCCCCGTCGACGGCGACGAGCCTGTCGTTGTTGTCGAGGTAGGCGTACACGCCACCGAGGAGGCTGCCCTTGGGCAGTTCGAGTTCCGCGAGCGAGGCGCCCGCCGAGTTGCCGCCCGTGGACCCGGCAGCGACGGAGCCGAGGTCCGACGATCCGAGCCCGCTCGCCGATCCCGACGAACCGGAGCCGTCGGTGTCGATCAGGTGCACGGTCGGATTGCGCCCGATCATGGTGGTGCACAGCGCAACGACGAAGGAATCGGACCCCTGCAGCAGTGTCGGGCAGGCGGAGACGAGACTCGTCGCCCCGACCGTGACCTTCCCCGTACCGGGACCGGCGAGGGGTGTGACGTCCGAGGAACCGGCGTCGCCGTGCATGGTCGACGTCCCGGCCGGGCCCAGGTACGGATTCGGTGGCGCGAGTGGGCCCCACGGCTCAGCCGCGGCGGCGCTACCGCTGCCTAGCACGACGGACAGCGCGACCGCGGTCGCGGCAACACCGGCACGTGTAGACCTGTTCTGTGCGGCTCCGTCGTCACCGGAGGTACGACGACATCGCGCCGACGTGGCCCGGGTGGTCCTGGTGTTCTTCACGAAGTCTCGTCTCGTCGTAGGGATACGGTGGGATTTCGGACCAGTATCAGGTCCCGTTCAGGGGGCGCCGACCGTCGGCGTCGAACAGTTTGTGCTGCAACAGAAGTCAGACGTCCCACTCGACGGCCAGCGCGTTCGGGCCGCGTAGCGCCACACCGACCTGGCTGGTCACCCTCGCGTCCGCCTCGGCGCCGGCGCGCAGACGCAGCCCGGGCAGTCGTCGGAGGAGTGCCGTCAGTGCCGTCTCGAGTTCGGCGATGGCCAGCCAGTTTCCGGCGCAGCTGTGCGGGCCCCGGCCGAACGAGAGCATCGCCTGCTTGCGCCGGGTGATGTCGAAGTCGTGCGGATCCGGGTACACGTCGGGGTCCCGGTTCGCGGCATTGATGGAGAAGACCATCGGCGTCAGCGCCGGGATGTCGATCCCGTTCCAGCTGACCGCCTCCGGGCACGCCCGTGGCAGCAGTCCCACCGGTGGCTCCCAGCGCAGCCCCTCCCACACCGCCCAGATCGCGTGCTCGGCGAGGTCGGACCGCAGCAGTTCCATCTGATCGGGATGGGTGAGCAACGCGGACAGGGTGTTGCCCAGCGCGAGCATCGTGGTGTCCGCGCCCGCGGGGAACAGCAGTCGCAGGAACGAGAGCACCTCGTCGTCGGCGAGGGTCTCACCCTCCTGATTCTCGGTGACCAGGACCGAGATCAGATCGTCGCCGGGATTGCTGCGACGGTCGGCGATGATAGGCGTGGCGAAGTCGGTGAAGTCCTGCGATGCGCGCATCGCGGCCTCGGGGTCGAACGGGAAGTAGAACAGGTCGTGCGCCCACCTGTGAATAGTCGCCTCGTCCTGCTCCGGAAGGCCCATCAGCCGGCTGATCAGGAGCACCGGGTACCGGGTCGTGAACTCCGCCACGAGATCCACCGAACCCCGATCGGCGAACCGGTCGATGAGCTCGTGCGCGAGCGGTTCGAGGAGCGGTTCGATGAACTCGGCGACCCGCTTGCGCTGGAACGACGGCGACACCAGCGCCCGGTTCTTGCGATGCTCGTCGCCTGCCATGCACTGCAGGGTCTTTCCGAGGACGGGCCCGGTGGTCATCGGGTAGATGGCCGAGGCGGGGAAGACCTCCTCGTCCTTGAAGGCGGCGGCGACGAGGTCGTTGGTGAGCAGCAGCACCGCCTTCACCCCCGCGAAGGGCACGATGGCGTGCGACTTGAGCTCACGCAGCCCCTCGAGCACCTCGTGAATGTCGGGGCGATCCTCGAACGCGAAGTCGACTCCCTCGATGTCGACGTCCCCGAGATCGGTGGCCACGGTCATGAAACTCCCCAATCGATGATGCGAATATTCGTATCGTGTGATACAAGTATTTGAACTACCGCGAGAGTAGGAGCATCTGATGACAGTTGGCAAGAGTGGCTCCGTGCCATCTCCCCCAACCGACCGGGTCGTGTCGATCATCGGAATGCTCGCCGCACGCAACACCCCCGCGACGTCCGCGGACCTCGCCGACGCCCTCGACCTGAGCAGATCCACCACCGGCTCCATCCTCGCCACCCTCGAGCAGCGAGGCTGGGTGCTGCGCCTGCCGGACCTGCGCTACCAACTCGGCCCGGCACTGGCGACGATCGCCGCGCGGGCGCGCGAGGCGCTCAGCCTGCCGGACAACGCGATGGGCCACCTTGAAGGCCTCGCTTCTCGGGTTCGCTGCGGGGCTGCCCTCAGCCTGATCGACGGCACCCAGATGGTGTTCGTCGCGATGACCGACAGGCTCGGACACATTCCACGTGGCATCGAAGTGGGGGTCCGCCTGCCACTGGAGGCGCCTGGCGGCATCTCCGTCGTCGCATCCTCCGGCCCCGCCGTGCAACAGCGATGGCTCGACACCGCACCCCCCGATCGCCGCGACCAGCTCGCCCACCTCCTGACGCAGACCGCGTCGACCGGGGTCGCGGTCTGGGGCGCCGATGCAGCCGACATCGACCGCATCGACGTGCTGGCCCAGGTGGTCACGCACCTCTCCTCGAATGCGGCCAGTCAGCGGCTACGCGACCAGGTGCGGGCGCTCATCGACGACACCAGCGGCTACCCGTACACGGTGGAGGCACTCGAATCGGAGCTGCCTCTGCCGATCAGCTACATGACCGCCGCGGTGTTCGACGCCGGAGGAACGCCGCGATGGGAACTGCAGATCGGACCCCTCCGCTCCGCAGTCAGCCCGGACGAACGGCGCACGTACATAGCGGAACTGACCGCAACGGCACGAGCCATGTCGCAGGCCTGACTCACCCGCGCGCGGATGCTCACACATCCACCCACCGCGTGCCCGCGGGCACGAGATCGGCTGCACCGGAGGTGACTTCGGCCACCACATCGGCGACGCGCGCGGGGTCCCGAGTGGCCAGGGTGAGGGTGACGACCGAACCGTAGACGGTGTCGACGATGGCGACTCCGCGACCGCGGAGTTCGGCCTCCACCCGGCCGGCGGTGTCGTGACCGACCTCGAGTGCCAGCAGGTCGAGACGTTCCCGGCCGACCAGTCGCGCCGCATCGACCACCGCGGCCACCGCCCCGGAATATGCGCGCACGAGACCGCCCGCGCCGAGTTTGACGCCGCCGAAGTACCGCGTCACCACCACCGCCACGTCGACCAGGTCTCGGGCACGGAGCACCTGCAGCATCGGCACCCCGGCCGTTCCTCCCGGTTCCCCGTCGTCACCAGAGCGTTCGGCCCGCTCCGACGGCTCGTTACCCGTCACGTACGCCCAACAGTGGTGCCGCGCATCGGGATATCGCCGTCGCTGCTCGTCCAGAAAACCCTGCGCCGCCACCGGCCCGTCGACACGACGCAACACCGCGATGAACCGCGAGTGCTTCACCTCGGTCTCCACCTCGACGTCGGCGCCTGCGGGCAGTGTGAACGGCATGCCTCA
Organism: Rhodococcus sp. RD6.2; assembly: GCF_001040705.1. Taxonomy (GTDB): domain Bacteria; phylum Actinomycetota; class Actinomycetes; order Mycobacteriales; family Mycobacteriaceae; genus Rhodococcus_G. The sequence continues at coordinate 22,090 of NZ_CVQP01000009.1, read as the reverse complement.
TCCTCCCCCGAGGCGTGGAGGCGTCACCGAGGAGGGACGGGATCACTCGAAGGAGGACCGATGGTCGCTGTAGGGAACCTGACCGGTGGGAGTCGCCCTGACGGCGTCGGCGACCGCCGGAGGAATGGGCGCCCAGTACGCGGGCATCGCGGCGGCGAGGGACGGCTTCAACACATACAGCAGGGCGAAGTTCACGGTCCACAGCGGCGGGGCCATCGACATGCCGACCGTCGCGCTCACCCCGCCCTCGGTGTTGGTAACCAGTTGCGCAGCACCCGAAATCTGCTGCGCAGCATACCCGTACACGGCCTGCACCGTGTAGGCCGATCGGTACAGTGCGATCAGGGAGTGGGTCGCACCGTTGTCCCTGAGCCAGGTGCCCACGAATCCTCCGGGCGCGATCAGCGAATTCACCTGCCTCGTCGGCGCGTCCGCGTTGGCCGGACTCTGCAGCAGTCCGTCGGTGTTCACGTACAACCCGTAGCTGGCCAGGACGGTCGGCGTCGGGCGGCCGTCGACGTCGGACAGGAGGGGGCGGCCGTTCGTGTTGGTGAGGATCCGGACGCACGCGTCGATCACCTCCGCGGCATCGCGATCTCCGCCGACTCCCCCGCCCTTGACGAGTTCGCGATACTGCTGGTCGGTCAGCGCATCGTCCCTGGCGAGCCCGATCCGGGCTGCGATCTCGTCCGCCTTCTGCTCACCGAGCGGCTGATTGAGTTGCTCCGGATCGGACACCTGGGTCGGCGCCAGCTGCTCGTAGCCGGGCGCCCCGGAGAACGGGACCGCGAATCCGGTCTCCGGCAGAGGTTCGCCCCCCGCCATCGGGCCCGGCGCCAGGACCAGAAGGCACGCTCCGACCACAGCCATGATCGAGGAGGCCCCGCGCCGAGTCGCCGGGCGGGCCACACCAGTTCCGCGCATACGTCAACCTCCCGAACAGGTGGGCGGGTCGGCACGTGGTGCTCAGTCAATCGCCGGAACCGTCGCAGTGTCAAGACTCCCGAACCGCACCGCTGCATCGGCGACGAAACCGCGCGCGATCGCCTCCGCGTGCGTAGCATTTGACCCAATCTCGTTTCGATTCCCACTGGGAGGCCGACGTGAGCGGACTCGGTATCGATCTCGGAACAGCGAACACGGTCGTCGGGACCCCCGAGGACGGAATCGTTCTGAACGAACCGTCTTTCATGCTGGTTCGCACCAAGGAACCACATCGTGCGCTTGCAATCGGCCAGGAGGCGCGCAGTCTCGTCGGACGCACGCCCATAGGCATCACACAGGTGCGCCCGATGCGGGCCGGTGTCATCGTGGACCTGGAATCCGCGAAGGCGTTCGTCTCTGCCGTCATCAAACAGGCCTCGCCGTACGGACACTTCGGCCGTCGACCCACAGCAGTCATCTCGGTACCGGAAGGCGCGACACCGCTCGAACGCCGCGCACTGCTCGAAGTCGGCCACGAAGCCGGCCTGCGGAAGGTCGGATTGATACCCGAACCCGTCGCGGGCGCCGTCGGGTGCGGTATCAATCCGATGGAACCCCGTGCGCATCTCGTCGTGAACATCGGCGGCGGCACCTCCGAGGTCACCGCCGTCTGCTTCGGTGGCGTGATCTCGCACCGAAGCTGCCGGATCGCCGGTGACGAACTCACCACCGCGCTGCACCACTACCTGCGCGAGGAACACCAGATCATCGTCGGCGACCTCACCGCCGAACGCGCGAAGATGGGCACGCCGGACACCGAGAAGGGTCAGTCCGTCGTGGTGGAGGGCCTCGACGCCGTCACCGGCCGGGCCCGCCTGCTCTCCCTCGACGTCGACGAGATCGTCGAGGCGCTACGACCGACCACGGCGAGCATCGTGCAGACCCTGACGTCCTGCCTGGAAGACCTTCCGCCGCAGGCCATCGGCGACGTGATGTCCGAGGGGGTCCTCGCGATCGGCGGTGGCTCGATGCTCCGTGGGCTGTCGCAACTGCTCGAGGATGCGTTCGGGCTGCCGGTGAAGACCGCGGAACGTCCACTCACGTGTGTGGCCGAAGGTGCGACGGCGTGCCTCGCCCACCCCGAAGTTGTTGCCGCCTACAGCAACAACTGACCTGTCGGCCTCTCCCAGTCACCGCGGCGGTGCCGCGCCCCCCTCATCCCGGCGGTGCCGCGGTTGCTGCGGGTGCCGCCGGTGCCGGGGCTCCGAAGTACCGCGCGAGGATCGCCTTCACCACGGGACCCGATGTCGCCGAGCCGAACCCGCCGCCCCGCACCATGGCAGTCACGACGATCTCGGGATTCTCGAAGGGCGCCACCGCGGAGAACCACGCGTCGAGCCCCTTGCCCGGCGCCGACGGATCCTCTGCCGTGCCGGTCTTGGTGCCGGCGGTCACCGGCAGATCGGCGAGCTGGCCACCCGTACCCACCGTCGCCGAGGCCCGCATCCCGGCCCGGACCGGACCGAGCAGGTCCGCGAACGGAAGCCGTCGCGGCTGCTCCGTGTCGACGGGGACGATGGTTCCGGCGTCGTAGCCCGCGGCCAGTTGCGGTGTCACCATCGCGCCGGTGCCGACGCCGACCGTCCACCTCGCCACCTGTATCGGCGTGGCGGTCACGGTGCCCTGCCCGATGCCCATGAGCAGGGTGGACCCCGGATACCAGGTGGACCCGATCTCGCCGACCGACGTGGGGGTGCCGAGGAACCCGGTGGCCTCGCCGGGCAGGTCGATTCCGGATGCCCGACCCACACCGAGCTGGTCGGCGACCTCGGCGATCCGCTCGGGCCCGAGAAGTTCTGCCAGCTTGTAGAAGTAGACGTTGTCGGACGTCTGGATGGCCTGCAGCATGTTGTGCGGGCCCATCGGTTGCCAGTTGTTGAAGGTGTGGCCGCCGTACGTGTACGACGCGCCGGTCGCGATGACCTGGTCGGGTGACAGCACGGGGTGAACCATGTCGACCGACGCGGTGACGATCTTGAAGGTCGAGCCGGGCGGCGCCGCCGTCTGAAATGCGTGGTTGAGCATCCGGCCGGGCCCGGGTCCCCCGGTCTGCGACGCGAGGGCGACGAGGTCGACGGGCGGACCGTAGACGTTGTTGTCGAAACCGGGCACGCTGGCCAGCGCCAGCACCGCGCCGGTGCGCGCATTCATCACGACCACGGCACCCAGGTCACCGCCACTGCTGCGCACCGCCTGCGTCAACCCGTCCGTCGCCAGGTTCTGCAATCCCATGTCGAGGTGCAGCCGCAGGTCGTGCCCGCGGATGGGGTCGACCCGCTCACCCGCGGCGACCGGACGCCCGGACGGGTCGACGTACATGCACTGTTTGCCGTCGCTGCCGCGCAGCAGCGCGTCGTACTGCTTCTCGAGGCCCGCCTTGCCGACTCGCGACCCGAGCGCCAGATGGTTCCAACGCTCCATGTCCTCGGGGTCGCCGACACCGACGTAGCCGAGGATCGATGCGAGCGTCGTACCGAACGGGTAGTGCCGCTTTCCGGACGGCGCCACCAGCACGCCCGGTATGTGTGCGTCGATGACGGCCCGCGCCTGATCGGGAGTGGCCCTGCCGAGGACGGCCTGCACCTCCCCCTCACGCAGCTCGTCGAGGGGGGCGTCCACCTCCGCGGGTGGGAGCCCGAGCAGCGCCGCGAGTTGCCCCCGCGCACCGAGGTTCGACTCGTCGAACAGTCGGGCGACGACCGACACCGTGTACTCGGGCACGTTCGTCGCGAGCGGCACCCCGGTCCGGTCGAGAATGAGTCCCCGCTCGGCCGGCAGCCGGATGCACCGTTGCATCTGCTGGTCGCCGAGCGCGCGCAACTCCGGACCGCGTTCGGTCTGCAACTGCCATGCGAACACCGACATCGCGACGAGCGCGGCGGTGACCGCGAGCGACCCGACCGTCATTCCTCGCGGGCGCCCACGGCGCTTGGACGGCGGCGCCCACAACGGTCGCGCGACGCCGTCCCGCCGTACCGCGAGCACCAGCCCGATCGCGACGAACCCGACGATGGCGACCGTGCCGCCGTAGCTGAACAGCGGGATCGGCATTCCGGTGTGTGGCAACACGGACAGGCTCGCCCCGACCGACAGGATCGCGTGCATCCCGAACAGGACACCGACACCGGCTGCGACGAGTGCGCCCTGCCTCGTCCGGGCGCGCCGGGCGGCGAGCGCCGACCGCCACGCGATCACGAGGGACGCCGCCACGACCGCGAGCCCGGCGATCAGTCCCCACCCGTACACGACGCTCGCGAACGCGAGGTCGTGTTCCGACTCCGGGAGGTATTGCGCGCGCAGGGCGTACATGGGGTCGCGTGCCAGACCCCACAGCCCACCGCTGCCGACCGCGATGTCCGCCTGCAGTGATGCCCAACCCGGACCGCTCGGGTCGGCCTCGCTCGACAGGAACACGTGGATCCGTTCGAGCTGGTACGGGCGTAGGAACAGGACGGCGAGGGGCATGGCGGCGACCCCGAGCGTGAACAGTGGAACCAGGGGAAGCAGTGGGACCCTGGCGAGCACGAGCATCAACGCGGCGGTCGCCGCCATCACCACGGCCGTCGACAGGTCGGGTTGCATCGCCACCAACGCGACCACCGTCGCGGCGATCGCGAGCGTCGCCAGCAGCCGGAGCGTCGAGTAGCCGCGGGCGAGCACCGTCGCCGCCACCAGGACCAACGCGAGTTTCGCGATCTCCGACGGCTGAACGGTGAACAGGCCGAAGTCGAGCCAGCGCTGCGCGCCCTTGACCGAGACCCCCACGAACGGCACGGCCGCCAGCATCACGACGGACGCCCCGAGCATCCACCAACCGAGCCGGCTCAGCTTGTCCACCCGCATCCGGGAGACCACCCACATCGCGCCGACCCCGACGACCGCGAAGCCCAGTTGCCTGACGGCGAACGAGGTGAGCCCGATGGAGACCAGGTTCAGCAGGCCGAGGACGACGAGGACGAGCGCTGCCGTGACGATCCACGGATCGGATTCGCGGTCGTTTCCCCGCATGGCATTCCCCGCGCCTCAGCAGGTCGCGTTCTCGGCGGGCACGAACAACGGCTCCGAGGCGGCGACGGCGGGGGCGCTGGTCTCGGCGACGATCGCAATCGCGGGACCGGCCGGCAGGTCGGTCTTGCCGAGGCCGTACACCTGCTCGCGCCCCGGCTCCGTCGGCATCGTGACGTCGGCACTGCTGCGCACCTCCCCTGAACACCGGTCGTGGACGACCAGCTTCCAGGTCACCGCGGCGACTGCCTTCGCCGGGTCGTAGTTCACGTCCACCCGCACCAGGCACGGCTGCCCGGCCGCGCACGCCCCCTCGGCGAAGGTCGCGGTGACGGCGGTGATCGGACCGGCACTGCCCGGAGGACCGGAGGGGACGGGCGCAGGCGCGACACCGCCCGCTGGGGGTGACGGCTCGGGTGGCGGTGACACCGGGTCGATCGCGTTCGGGTCCGGTGGATCGTCCGGACTCAGGACGGCGTTCCAGCCACGGCCCATTTCGGACCAGACACGGGGAACGGCCACCGCCGCTCCGGCGAGGATCGCGATCGCGAGCAGCGAGAACATCACGACGCGCCGGGACGGGCGCCTCCGACGCTCGTCCCACACCTTGTGGACGGGCGGAATCCAGCTTTTCGACGCGAGGGATCCGGCGTCGGTGAAATGCAGGTCCTGCGCGGTCGGCGCCTCGGTGACGAGCCGGCCGTCCGGAAGCGGGTGTCCACTCGCCACGGTGACGAGCTCGCCGATCTGACGACGCCGCCGTTCCTCCGCGTCCGGGTCGAGGTCGGGCGCGACTGCCACCCGAACCATCCGCACCAGGTCCTGCAGATCCTTTGCCGCCGAAATGGATTCGGTGAGCCTGTCGACGAACTCCGCCTTACGGCAGTTGGTGGCGATGCTCCGAACGACACCCGCGACCGCGTCCGTGACGTCCGGTGCGGGTCCGGTCCGGCGGGTCATCCGCTCGAGTGTCAGCCGACCGGACTCGGCCACCGTGACGGCCGTGCCCCGGACGGAGGACGGCTGCCTGCCGAGTCCACGCGCCGACTCGACCTGATCGATCACGTCCGTCACGAGCAGCGCGGCCTGGGGCGGTGTCAACTGTGCCACCGCGAGGAGGTGGCGCAGCGGAACCGCGTCGTCCCCCATCCTGTCTGCCGTGTGTTCGTGCGGTTCGGGCGCGACCGCATGTTCTCGCCTGCCCGTGTGAAGTCCCGACACTGCTTCGATCATCGCGCTTCCCGAAGACGATGCGCCGCCCGTGCTTCACTACCTGACAGCTGCGGGTGGCCGGCTGACTTGGGCTGTACTTTCTACTGTCGAATTCTCGTGGGTTGGTTGGAACCATTTAACTCCGATCCGGTGCGGGGGGCACCGGAATCTCGACGCTCGAAGGTCTCGCTTCGGTGACTGTCAGTCGGCGTCGTCATCGATCCGTATCCTTTGCGACTCAACACCTCTGACGCACGGCGACCACGGTGTCATCCGCCCGGATCGGCCGGGTAGCTCGGACGGCCGTTCGGCCGATGGACCTGGATCGTGACACCCTTCGAATCGACACGCGAATCGACCAGGTCGAGCGCGATGTCGGGCCCGTTGTCGGGGAACAATCGGGTGCCCTGGCCGAGGATCACCGGGACGACGATCAGGGTCATCTCGTCGACGAGGTCCCGTGCGAGCAGCCATCGGACGAGGGTGCCACTGCCGTGCACCTGCAACTCCCCCTCGGATGTCGCCTTCAGTTCGGCGATCGCCGCGGCAAGGTCACCGGTGAGAAGGGTGGTGTTCTCCCAACGCACCTCGGTGAGCGTCCTCGAGGCGACGTACTTGGGCGTCTCGTTCAATGCCACACCGATGGGGTGGGCGCGCATCTCCGGGACCGTCCCCCAGTACCCGGCGAAGAGTTCGTAGGTCCGCCGACCGAACAGGAACGCATCGGCCCGCTGGTACGTCGAGGTGATCAGCCCCATGGTCTCCGCGTCGCCCGCCCCGAGCGCCCAGCCGCCGCGTACGAATCCGTTCCGGCGGTCCTCGTCCGAGGCGCCGCCGTTCCCCTGCACCACACCGTCGACGGTCACCTGCGTCATGGTCGTCAGCTTCATGTCCGTGCTTCCCCACTCCTGCCGGACGTCCCGATCCGCGCACGAGACCTGTGGCGAGACGTCATCGAGGTCCGTTCGTGTTGAGGAACAACACCGGAGCGTCACGGCTCGATCGGCCGCCCTCGTCGAGGTCGAGCAACGCTGCCATCGCCTTGCCGGTGTACACCGGTTCCAGGGCGAGATTCTCACCTTCCCGCGCCAGGGCGAGCGCAGCCAGCGCCGCAGGGGTTGGGTGTCCGTAGCCGGGGCCCAACCAGTCGCGGGTGACAACCAGCGGGGCCGGCTGCACGTCCGGCAACGCGGCGCCGCGGTCGGTGAGCAACGTCGCGGTGCGACGGGCCATCCGGTCGAGTGTGCGCCGGTCCAGGCGCAACGTGTCGTTGACGACGACGGCGGTGACCGTGACGTCCGACAGCCCGGCCAACCCCAGGCCGAGGGACAGGCCGGCGGCGGTGCCTCCGGAGCCGACGGGAACCACGACGCTGCCCGGCTTGGGCAATGCCCCCTCGCGGATCTGCTCGGCCAGTTCGAATGCCGTCTCGACATACCCGAGAGCACCGATGGCGTTGGATCCGCCGGGTGGGATGAAGCAGGCACGACGGTGTCGGGCCAGCAGCCACGGCACTGTGGCGACTGTCCGCGCCTTGGTGTGGGTGAAGTACAGCCGCGCGCCACTGTCGCGCAGTCGCTGCAGCTGATCCCGGACGTGGTCGTCCATGGGCTGGTCGACCAGCGCCAGCGCGGTGTTCACCCCGTGCTCCCGGCAGTAGCGGGCGGTGGCCAGCCCCCAGTTGGTACCCAACCCTCCGACGGTGATCACCGTCCTGCGATCGCGGCGCAGGATGTCGGCCAGCAGCCATTCCAGTTTCCGAACCTTGTTTCCGCCCCAGCCGCCGTCTCCGTACGCACCGTCGTCCTTGAGCCAGACCGAACCGGACGCCGTGGGCAGGTGGGTCAGTTCACGCACCGGACTCGGCCCCGTACCCAGGGGCAATCGGGGAAGACTCGCCTTCAGTGCGGGAAAGCGTCGATACAGATGCGCCTCGGTCATGGCTCCATCATGGGCCCCGACGCATCCTCGGGGGCGGTTAGTCGACCTCGAATCCGTCTACGGACCCAGTCCGCGTGGTCAGGGAGCGGTATCCGGTTTCCCACGTGCCATCACGGAGGTCCACCACTCGTCGAGCGGACTGGGATCGGGCCAGCGAATCGGTTCGTCGGTCGAGGGTGTGGGCTCACGGTCCACTCCGGAGGTCCGCTCGAGCGGCTGACGGCCTGCCTTGACGCGATGCACAGTTCGGGGCTCCCCTCGTGCAGGTGGACCCGCCCAACACGAGCGCCACCACCGACCACGGTAGGAGCATGCCCCGAAGCGCCTCTGTTCACACCTGTGGCGCGTCGCATTTCGGTTCGAGAACGATTGCTCAGCAGTCGAACACCGACCAGCAGATGTCGTTGCGCAACCGCTGGTCGTCGAGGACCAGCTCGCGGATCGTGTCCGGCAGTTGGTCTCGCTGCCATCGGCATTCGCGCCGCCCCGCAGCTTCGGCGTCGGCGGCAGGCGCAGCCGCTCGTGCGGCCTTGATCGCATAGGCGGCCGCACCGAGGTCGTGAGCGGCGACGTGCGCGACGGCCCCGGCCTGCCCCGCCGCGTAGGCGGCATGACGGGCCGCTCCTCGAAGGTCTCGGGCGGCCCCCATCGCATGGCCTCCCGCCGCACGTGCCTGCATCATCGGGACCTCCCCGCGCACCCAGGCGCGGGCATGCTCGATCGCCTCCCGCGGCCGCAGGTCGTCAGGCCGCTCCAATTCGAAGAGGGGCAGGACGTGTTCCGCGCACGACGCCGCCCACAGTGCGAGCAGGTGGTGATCCTCATCGGTGAGGGTCCCGCCGCGGCGGATCGTGATGAAACGCGGATCTCGGACCTTGGGGAGTATCACCGTTGCCTCTCGTCGGCCGTCGTTCACCCGCCGCCGACGCGGTGCAGTGTCGCGACGTCGTCGCGAGCGAAGGCGTCCCGCAACTGTGCCAGAGCGACGTCGTCGGGCCTGACAATCGACTGCCCGCCGAAGGTGGTGTCGATGCCGGACGTGGGGATGGTGACGTAGTGGTGCTGGCCGCGGGCACCGTAGAGGCTGTAGCCGAGCGACATCGCCGTCCGCCAGTCGAGTTCGCTGTCCACGGTCACGTACGGGGCGAGTTCGTCGACGACGTTGTCGAGGTGCGACGGGTCGGTCACGGCGTCGCCGGAGAAGACGCGGTCGGTGATGCCGCGGGCCACTGCCTGCTGATTCTTCACTCGCGCGAAGTCCGCGTCCGGGAATGCCTCCCGCTCACGCAGGAAACGCATCGCCTCCGCGCCGTCGAGATGATTGGCGCCGCGCACGAACTCGAACCCGGCGCTCGTGAAGGCGCGGTCGCTGCGGACGTCGATTCCGTTGACCACATCGACAACCGAGGCGAGGCCTGCGAGGTCCACGATCGCGAGGTGGTCGATTCTGGCGCGCAACAGGTTCTCGACGGTCTCGACGGCCAGGGGCGCTCCGCCGAGTACGACTGCCGCGTCGATCTTGTCGAATCCGTGGCCAGGGATGGGCACCCACAGGTTCCGCATGATCGACACGACGTGAACGGTCGATCGATCGGCGGGCAGGTGCACGAGCATCATGGAGTCCGTCTGGCCGGCCTGCGGCGCGAGCGGTGTCCCGCCCGCAGCACACGCCTTGTCGACACCGATCAGCAGGATGTTCGTCGCCTGCGTCTGCGCCGGACGTCCCTCCTCGTCGGGGAACGCATCCTGCGTGGACGTGATACCGCTGCTGTACGAGTGGGCCACACGAATCGTCAGGTAGCCCGCGTAGCCGAACACTCCCACGGCGACGACCACGCCGGAGAACAGGACCGCGCCGACTCCTCGGGCCGCGCGGCTCCGCATGCGCGCCGACCCCGCACTGCTCGGGGGTGCGTCGTGATCCGTGTCGTCCTCGTCCATGTCGTCCTGCCGTCGGAGCGTGAAGTGTCCGAGCCTGTCTCGCTGAGCAGCAGGATTCTGCTACGCGAGTCTAACGACCATAATCGAACGCACAGTGGACGGCGACGTGACGCGCTCAGCGCGGCTGCTTCAGACCCGCCAACCTGCTTTCGATCGGCGCCCGCCACTCCTCCAGATCCTCGGGACCGTTCTCCGCCCACAGCTCGAACAGTTCGGAGGTGTCGGCGTCCGCGATGGTGCGCTCGAGCGTGACGACGATCCACGCGCGCTGCTCCGGTGTCAGCGACGCGGCGTAGCGGGCCGCGTCGATGCCGTCGAGCTGCCCTGGCGCCGGAAGCAGTCCATCGGCCACGGCGACGACCTCCGCGAGTGCGATCGCGGCCTGCGCGTCGTCGGCCTCGAGATAGTCCCCGCCGACATGGCCTGCGTAGTCGTCGATGTCGAATTCGCCTGCGCGAAGCGCTGCGAGCAGATCACACGCGCCGTCGTTCTCGAACGGCCCCGAACCCCAAGTTCCCATGCCCACGACGATACGAGTGGCTACCGACAGCTGGACCCGCCGGGCTCCCGAGCCGGCGCACACTCGTCACGCTCCCGCCACATTCCGCGCCTCCGGGGGTGGTGTGACGTCGCCCCGGATCAGGACGGCGCGACGAGGGTGGTCGCCGCCCACGAGGTGAGCAGCTTGAGACCGTCGTCGGACAGAGACCCGGGCACCGCCGTGTACACGTTGAGTTGCAGGCCGGAATCCACGGGCAGCAGCAGCGCCTCGTAGTCGAGTTCGAGTCGACCCACCGCCGGGTGGTGGAACACCTTCGTGCCCGTGCGGTGCAGGCGGACGTCGTGGGACGCCCACATGCGACGAAAGTCCTCACTACGCGTCGACAACTCGCCGACAAGGGCGATCAGTTCCCGGTCGTGTGGGTTCCGTCCCGCCTCCGACCGCAGGATCGAGACGGCATCGTGCGCGACCTTCTCCCAGCGGTCCCCCCAGAACCGTTGCGCCGCCCCGGTGTCGAGGAAGTGGAATCTGGCGGTGTTCACCGGCTGCTTCGCCACCCGCTCGGGTGAGTCGTACATCGGCGCATACAGTGCGCGGCCGAGCAGATTCGCACCCAGCACGTCCAGTCGGCCGTTGCGCACCAGGGCGGGCACTGTCTCCATCGAATCGAGGATGCGCTGTACCACCGGACGTAGCCTGCCCGGCGCCCTCCGCCGTGCCCGTGACCGAGCGGCACCCGACGCGTTCGCGGACCGGGACAGATCGAACAGGTGACTGCGTTCCGCGTCGTCGAGTTGCAGTGCCTCCGCCAGCGACTCGAGCACTCCCTCGGACACCCCACGAAGATTGCCGCGTTCGAGACGCGTGTAGTAGTCGACGCTCACTCCCGCGAGCATCGCCACCTCCTCGCGGCGCAGTCCCGGCACCCGCCGATTGCCGCCGTACGCGGGCAGACCGGCCTTGTCGGGGGTGATCCGCGCACGCCGCGACGCGAGGAACTCGGCAGTCTCCGCCTTCAGATCCATGCCCTCGACGGTACGACCGGAACACCCCTCGTGGGAGGTACCGCCAGTACCCGGCACGCCCGGAACGGGGTAACACCAGGCCCTCCCTGAATCCGCGGCTCCTTCCTACCGTGAAAGCCATGACCGTGAAACCCGTTCCGACCCTCACCCTGAACAACGGCGTCACCCTGCCCGCGCTCGGCTTCGGTGTCTTCCAGACGCCACCGGACGAGACGATCGCAGCCGTCGAAGTGGCCCTGCGCACCGGCTACCGGCACATCGACACCGCTGCCGCGTACGGCAACGAGCGTGAGGTGGGTGAGGCGATCCGTCGCTCCGGCATCGACCGCGCGGAGATCTTCGTCGAGACGAAGGTGTGGATCAGCGACTACGGCTACGACGCCACGCTGCACGCCTTCGACAAGTCGGCGGGAAAGCTGGGCCTCGACCGGCTCGACATGCTGATCCTGCATCAGCCGCTGCCCACCCGTTTCGACCTGACGCAGGGCGCGTACCGAGCGCTCGAGACGCTGCTCGCCGACGGGAAGGTTCGCTCGATCGGCGTCAGCAACTTCATGCCCGACCACCTCGATCGGCTCACCGCATCGGCAAACGTGGTGCCCGCCGTCAACCAGATCGAGATGCACCCGTACTTCCGGCAGCCGGGAGTGCTCGCCGCCGACGCGGTACACGGCATCCTCACCCAGGCCTGGTCGCCGATCGGCGGGATCACCTTCTCCCGCGACGGCCGCAACAGCAGCACCCTCGACGATCCGACGATCCGCGCGATCGGCGAGAAGCACGGCAAGTCCGCAGCACAGGTGATGCTGCGATGGCACCTGCAGCAGGGCCGGTCAGCCATCCCCAAGTCCGTGACACCGCAACGTATCTCGGAGAACTTAGCCGTCACCGACTTCACCCTCACCGACAGCGAGCTCGCGGCGATCGATGCACTCGACACCGGAATCCGCGGCGGCCCCGAACCCGCCTCGCTGACCCTCGAGAAGTTCGGCATCGCCATCCCCGAAGCCTGACCACCCTCACGAACAGGAATCCGTCATCATGCGAGCAACATTCATGTACGGCCCCGGCGACGTCCGGGTCCAGGACGTGCCCACCCCGACGATCCAGGAACCGACCGACGCCGTCGTCCGCGTCACCCTGGCCTGCGTGTGCGGGTCCGACCTGCACCCGTACCACTCGATGACGCCGAACGAGCGCGGCTCCGCGATGGGCCACGAGTTCATCGGTGTGGTCGAGGACGTCGGTTCCGCGGTGACCACGCTGAGGCCGGGCGACCTCGTCATCTCCCCGTTCGCCTACTCCGACAACACCTGCCCCTATTGCCTGGACGGATTTCACACCTCGTGCCGGCACGGCGGCTTCTACGGTTCGAACGGGGTCGGCGGCGCCCAGGCCGAACTGGTCCGCGTTCCGCAGGCGGCGGGCACCCTCGTGAAGGTTCCCTCCGACGTCGACGACAAGCTGCTGCCGTCCCTGCTCACTCTGTCCGACGTCTACCTCACCGGGTATCACGCCGCGCACGTGGGACGCGTGACACCGGGTAGCACCGTGACCGTGATCGGCGACGGGGCCGTCGGACTGTCCGCCGTCCTTGCCGCGAAACAGCTGGGCGCCGAACGGATCATCCTGATGGGCCGGCACACCGTCCGCACCGACCTCGGACGCGACTTCGGCGCCACCGACGTGGTCGCCGACCGCGGCGCCGACGGGATCGCACAGGTCCTCGACCTCACCGGCGGCGAGGGATCGCACATCGTTCTCGAGGCGGTTGGCCACATGCCCGCGTACGAACAGGCGTACGGCATCGTCCGGCCCGGCGGCGTCATCTCCCGGGTCGGGGTCCCACAGTACGAGTCCGCCCCAGTCGGATTCGGGTCGCTGTTCGGCAAGAACATCACCCTGACCGGCGGACCCGCCCCGGTCCGCGCGTACATCGAGGCCGCGATTCCCCAGGTGCTCGGCGGGGAGATCGAGCCGGGTCGCGTGTTCGATGCCGAGACCTCGCTCGACGACGTGGCCGAGGCCTACCGACTCATGGACTCCCGCGAAGCACTCAAGGTGCTCGTCCGGCCGTAGATCCGTCCGCTCACACACGGGTGCGGTGCGGGGCCTGAGGTCGACGACCTCAGGCCCCGCACCGCAGGCGCGCCGTCAGGCCAGGAACGCGTCGATCTGATTGATCGCCAGCGTGGACCCCTCGACCACGCCCATGTCCAGCACCGTCTGCAGCCCTTCGGCGGAGGCATAGGTGCTCACGTACGTGGCCCGGGTTCCGGTCTCGGTTGCTGCGAAGGAGTAGACGTTCTTCGACACCGGCAGTTCGGGATTCGGGTTGAACTCCTCGTCGGCGAAGCCGTCCTCGAACGCGAAGCTCGTCGGCTCGTCGACGGCCGTGATCTGCCAGTAGCCGGCGTACTTCTCTCCCTCCGGACCGGTCATGAAGTACGTGACGCGGCCACCGGGCGTGAGGTCGTGGTCGACGAACGTTGCCGGGAAGGTCGGTGGGCCCCATACCTTTTCCAGCTGACGCGGGTCGGCGTAGATCTGCCAGACTCGCTCCACCGGAGCTGCGAACTCGGCGGTGATGGTCAGGGTCAGGTTGTCGAGGTCGGGCTTGACGTCGATAACAGGCATCGTTCAGTCCTCCTGCGTTGATCCGGATACGACGGGTGAATCGAATGCGATGAGTTCGTCGATACGGGCGATGCGACCGCGCCACACCTGTTCGAACTCGGCGAGCATGGACGCCACCGACCGCACGGCCGCGACGTCGCCACTGGCCAACTGCTCCCGGCCGTTTCGCCGCTTGGTGAGCAATCCGGCCTTCTCCAGTACGGAGACGTGTTTCTGCACTGCAGCGAAGCTCATGTCGTACTGCTGCGCGAGCGACGACACCGAGTGCTCTCCGGCGAGGACACGGCGCATGATGTCGCGGCGGGTCCGGTCGGCGAGCGCGTGGAACAGGGCGTCTGCCCGGTCCTCGTCATCTCCGCTCACCCCTCCAACATACAACCGATTGGTTGTATGTCAAGGCCGAGTGGAGCATCAACCGTCCAGCGCCACGCACGTCCACCAGAATGGGCCCGTGACCAACCTCGACGAAGTTGCCCCCGACGTCTTCCGCGTCCTCGGCACACACGTGAACATGGTGCTCCTCCGGGACGGCGACGCGCTGACCCTGATCGACGGCGGCTACCCCGGTGACGTCGGTGCCGCGGAGTCCGCGATCCGCTCACTCGGGCGTCGCCCCGAGGACATCCACGGCATGCTGCTCACCCACGCCCACATCGACCACATGGGCACCATCGTCGACTTCCACCGGCGCTACGGCATTCCCGTGTTCACCGATCCGGTCGAGGTCGCGCACCTGCGCCGCGACTACCTCGAGCAGGCGACCGCGAAGGACTTCGTTCCGATGCTGCACCGCCACGGTGTGGCGCGGTGGCTGGTGAGCATTGCCCGGGCCGGAGCCACGAAGCAGCTCTCCGTCAGCGACGGCCTGGCGTTTCCGGCAGCGGGAGCCCTCGACCTGCCGGGCGCGCCCGTCCCCGTCGCCACCCACGGCCACACGTCCGGACACACGGCCTACCACCTGCCGCAGCACGGCGTCATCGTCACCGGCGACGCCCTGGTCACCGCCCATCCCCTGTCGAAAGTGTCCGGCCCGCAACTACTCCCACCCGTGTTCGACCACGGTCACGGCGACACGGCGGCCGCGCTCGACCACTTGGCGGCGCTCGACGCCGACACGATCCTTCCCGGGCACGGACCCGCACTGGCGATGCCAATCGCGGAGGCCGTCGCGGAGGCGCGGGCCCGCTGACCGACCGTGACGACAGTGGCCCCGACGGCGAATCCGGCGGGGCCACTTCGCACCTGATCACATGCCGTAATCGGCTCCGTACCCACCTGTTTCGGCACTGATCTCCGTGTGGGAGTAGCCCGCGTCGGTGTGGAGTTCGCTCTCGGCGGCGTAGTCGACACCCACGCCTGCATCGAACGCGGGAAGGCCGCCGTCCGGGTTTCCGTACACGTCGAAATCGAACTCCGCGCCCGCCACGACGCTGCCGCCGCCCGCAAATGCCCGCATCGACGGAGTCGATGGTCACCTCCGTCGTACCCCCTTCGGAGGAAAGGTCGACCGAGTCGTAGCTTCCGCCCGCCTGGAACCCACCCTCGGCCGCCACCTGCCCGCCGCCCTCGACACTGAGCTGCGGCACACCACCCGGAGCACCGAACTCCACCTCGATACCCGCGCCGGCCGACGTGCCCGCCGCCGCATCGAAGCCGACGGTCACGGACTCGGTCGAGACGTTCACGGTGGCGGCGGGGTCGCTCAGCACTTCCGAGAGATCGATGCCCAGGTCCGTGAGTGCGTGGCTCTCCGTCATTCCAGTTCCTTTCCGAATCGGGACCGAACGTCCCGGCGTGCCTTCTCGGATAGGTAGATGCGGGCCGCCGCAGGAAAGTTCCCGCCCGTCCGAGAACGACTCCCCCGACGACGGTTCTGTAACGAATTCCGGTTCCGCACCGACAATGTGGCGTGTGGGGCAGAGCTCCATTCTCGCGTCGTCGATCAAGGGGAGGATTCATGGGTAACCGGAGGATTCGTCGTGCGGCCGCTGCAGTTCTCGGGGCGGCAGCCCTCAGCACGTCGATCATGGTCGGGGGCGGTGCGGTCGCGAACGCGGAATCGTCCACGACGACCATGACCTGTTCGAGCAACAACCCGCTGTTCTGGGCGCCGCCGTTCACCTGGACCGTCACCGCGTCCTCGGGCGCGTCGCTTCGTCCCGGCGGTGCCGCACTGGAGCCGTCACTGCTCCTCAGCGGCGGCAACGAACTGCCCGCACCCCCGTCCGGGCTGATCCCGAGCATCGGGCCCAACTGGTACGGCAACCGCGTACTCGTCGACTGGACGAACCGCGACACCAAGGAGTCGGGTCGCAGCGTCAGCGACGAATCCGCCTGGCTGCAGAAGCCGAGCATCCCGATCAACCGGACGTGGACCGGCACCGGCGTCGTCGACTTCACCGTCACCGTCCAGACCGGTGGCGCCTGGTGGTTCGTGAACCCGCAGAACGCGGTCTGCAAGGGCACCGTCAGCATCCTGCCCGCGTAGAACCTCCTCGGCTCACCGGGTCGGTGTCGACATCGGCGCCGGTGAGCCGAGGTCCAGGCCCTCGTACACCTGATCCAGGACGACGGGCAGCAACGCGTTCGCCGTGGTTGCACCGTCAGGTGACAGTGTGAGGTTAGTCCAGATCACGATCGTGACGTCGTTGTCGGGGTCGTGGCCGATGAACGAATTGAATCCCGGCAGTTCACCGCCGTGGTAGTACATCGCGACCCCCGGCCCGAACTGCTGATGGCTGATGCCGTATCCGTACTGCTGCCCGTCCGGGGTGCCGGGATCTTCGGCCCGCCTGCTGTCATACCACTGCTGCTGCATGTCGGCGTCGAACACCTCTCCCGAGACCAGCGCGTCGATCCACGTCGCCAGGTCGTTCGCGGTGGAGATCGCGCCGCCCGCCGCGGTCGCGTACGACGGGTTCTGGTGGGTGTAGTCGAGAGGCGCGACGGTCCCCGCGCGGGCCGCTGCCGCCAGGTCGTCCGGATACGGTTCGTCGACCAGTGCGTACTTCGATTCGCCGTACATGTATCCGTGCGAGAGCGGGCGCGGGATCGACACGTCGTCGGCGGCAGGCATCGATGTCTCGTTCAGTCCGAACGGACGGAACAGGCGCTCGGCGAACAACTCCGAGAGCGGACGCCCACCAGCCTTCTCCGCGACGAGACCCAGCAGCGCGTAGTTGGTGTTGCTGTACTCGTACTCGGCGCCCGGCGGGAAGTTCGGTGGCTGCGCGAACGCGATATCGAGAACCTCTTGTGGCGTCCACGCCTTCGCCGGGTCGGCGTCCATCGTGGCGGCAAGCTCCGGCGCCTCGGTGTAGTTGTACAGGCCACTTCGCATGTCCAGAAGCTGTGCGATGGTGATGTTCTCACCGTTCGGCACGCCGGGAACGAACTCGGAAACCGGGGCATCGAACGCGAGCAGTCCGTCCTGAACCAACAGCACGATCAGCGCCGACGTCAGCGTCTTGGTGTTCGACGCGATCCGGAAGTGCGTGCCGGCATCGGGTTCGAATCCCGTCCCCAGTTCGGTGGCACCCACGGCCGCGTCCACCGTGCCCTGTGGAGTACGTACCCGCACGAAGGCTCCGGGCACCCGCATCTGCATTGCCGCCACTTCGACCGCGGCCTGCAACGCGTCCTGGTCCACGGACTTGACCGCGCCCGACGCCGTGGACGGGGCGGTCTCCTCCGACGGCTCGGAGGTCGTCGAACACCCCGCGACCAGAACGAAGGCCGTGACGCACAGCGTCGCGAAACGAAGAACCGTCATCGAGCATCACCGCCGTGGTAGCCGGAGCCCTGCATGGTCGATCCCATCGTAGGACCCGGTCGGGCAGGCGGTCACCGCCTCATGAGCCCGAACAGGTGTCCCGCAACCTTGCGGACGAGCATCATTCGAGATTCGTAGTGCCCGCTACTGAGTGACCGGGGCGTCGTCGTGCGTCGGTGCGACCAGGTCCTCCTCGGCCAACGCCTGCTGGAAGTAGGTTTCGAGCGCCCACCGTAGTGCGCTGCGTGACCGGTGGGTGGCGTTCTCGTAGCCGACGAGCAGGTACATCGCGACGGTCGCGTATCGGTCGGCACGGTCGCGGTCACCGATGGCGTCGAAGTAGGCGTCCGAGATGAACCGCCTCCGCTCCTCGTCGGCATCGATCTGGATGGCCCGGACGGCGGAGTCGTGGGAGGCCCATACGCGAATCGCGGCCTCCGATTCGTGCGGGAGCTGCAGGGCGACATCGATGAGGAATCGCAGCCGCTGCACCGGGTCGGTGACGTCACGGGCGCTGCGAATGAAGCGGTCACTCTTCTCCTCGCGCCAGTAGCGGATCAGCGCCGAGGTGTAGTCGCCCCAGTTCGGAAACGCGTGGTAGAAGGAGCCGGTCGTGGCCCCTACCGTCTCGCACACCGTTGCGAGCTTGAGGCCCGCGTGCCCGTGGTTCGCCAGCACGCGAAGTCCCGCCTCGAGATAGCGCAGTTGCGCACCACGTGTCGGCGTCCGCTTCCTGTCGTCGTCCACCACGGCCACGCTCCCTTCTGTCGACGTTCCGCCTGGTACAGCCTGCGGAACCTGAACCAGTGTGACCCCTTGCACAAAACCATAACTCGACTTACGCTCACTGAACGAACGCTAAAGGAGAGTCGACGTGAGCAAGCGAAACCCGAATATCGGCCTCGATCCCGAGACGCGATACGTGGAGATCTACCGAAACCTCTCGACCTACGAGTTCCCCTGGGACATCAACCAGTCCCTGAGCTTCGCCCTCTTCCGCACGTACGCCGTCCCCAGCATCGGCAAGCTGCTCGACGAGACCGGCGCCTTCACGAACGACACCCAGAAGCGCTACGACGACACCTCGATCCTGCTCGAACTGCCCCTCCTCGACGGCTTCGACAGCAGGAACGGCAAGGCCGCGTTGCGTCGCATCAACCAGATGCACCACATGTACGACATCTCCAACGCCGACTTCCTGTACGTCCTGTCGACCTTCGTCGTCGTGCCTGCGCGCTGGATCGAGAAGTTCGGATGGCGCCAACTGACTGCTGCCGAACTCCGCGCCTCGGTCCGCTACTACCAGACCCTCGGCAAGCACATGGGCATCAAGGACATCCCCGACACCTTCGAGGACTTCGCGACCTTCATGGACTCCTACGAGGCCGAGCACTTCGCCTTCGACCCGGGTGCGCGGCGCGTAGCGGACTCCACCCTCGACCTTCTCGCGTCGTTCTACCCGAGCTTCGCGAAGCCGATCATCGACGTCTTCAGCCGTTCGCTCATGGACAAGTCACTGCTCGCCGCATTCCACTACCGAGACCCCGGAACGTTCGCACGACGCGCCTCCGAGGGCGCGCTCAAGATCCGCGCCCGGATCGTTGCCGTCCTACCCTCGCGGAGCACGCCTCTCCACGTCCACGACATGCCTCGAATCAAGAGCTACCCCAACGGGTTCGACATCCCGAAGATGGGAACCTTCACCCCGGGCTGCCCCGTGCGCCACACCGCCGCCACCGATTCGGCCGGCGCGGACGAGCCCGCACCGGAAAGCAGCCCCGCGAACTGATCCCACTTTCCGGGCGGGGCGCCCCCTCCGCCCCGCCCGGAATCCAATCCGAAAGGCAGAAGACGTGCCCACACATGTCTCCGACCAACCGCACCTCGCCAGGCGCAATCACTGGATGAACCAGGTGCAGCGGCATGCCACTGCACTCGGCGACCGCTCCGCCATCCGATTCACCGGGACGACCACCACCTGGTCCGAACTGAATGACCGTGTCCACGCCCTCGCCTCCGCGTTCGCAGCACGCGGCGTCGGGTTCGGCGACCGGGTTGCGCTGGTCACCGGCAACCGACCCGAGTTCATCGAGACGGTCCTCGCCGCCAACCTTCTCGGCGCCATCGCCGTACCGATCAACTTCCGGCTCACCGGCCCCGAAGCCGGCTACATCCTGAACGACTGCGGCGCCAAGATCGTCGTCGTGGACGACATCGGACTCCCGATCGTCACCGCCGCACTGCCCGGGCTGACGAACCCACCCCGGGTCGCCGTCGTCGCTCCCGACCCGGCGGGTTTCGAGCTGTATGCCGACCTGCTCGCTGCCGCGCCGTCGACGGCCGAACTGCCGGACGTGCCCGAGGATTCTCCCGCGCTGATCATGTACACCTCCGGAACGACGGGGAGGCCGAAGGGCGCGGTCCTCACCCACCTGAACCTGCAGTCGCAGGGGACCACCGTGATGCGCGCCTTCCAGTACGTGGACGAGGACGAGGTCAACCTCGTCGCGTCACCGCTGTTCCACATCGGCGCGGTCGGCTCGGTTATCCCCACGATCTACGTCGGCGGCACGCTGGTCATCCACCCGACCCGCGCATTCGTCGCGACCGAGATCCTCGACACGATCGAGTCCGAGGGCGTCACCAGCGTCTTCCTCGTCCCCACGCAGTGGCAGGCCGTGTGCGCGGAACCGACTGTGCCGCAGCGGGATCTCGCCCGGCTGCGCACCCTGGGCTGGGGCGCCGCCCCCGCATCCGACACGCTGTTGCGGACCATGTCGGACACCTTCCCCGGCTCGATGAGCATCGCGCTCTTCGGGCAGACGGAGATGTCGCCGGTGACGTGCGTACTGCACGGCAGGGACGCCCTCCGCAAGCTGGGGTCGGTCGGCCGTCCCATCGCATCGGTGTCGGCACGGGTCGTGACGCCTGACATGCGGGACGTGGCACCTGGCGAGGTCGGCGAGATCGTCTACCGCGGACCGGGAATGATGCTCGGCTACTGGAACAAGCCGGAGGCCACCGCCGATGCGTTCCACGGCGGCTGGTTTCATTCCGGAGACCTCGTCCGCGTCGACGAGGACGGCTTCGTGTACGTCGTCGACCGCGCGAAGGACATGATCATCTCCGGTGGCGAGAACATCTACTGCTCCGAGGTGGAGAACGTGCTGGCCGGTCACCCCGACATCGTCGAGGTCAGCATCGTGGGCCGTTCCCACCCGGTGTGGGGCGAGACGCCCGTCGCGTATGTGGCGCTGCGCGATTCCGCCGTTCTCGGCATCGAGTCGCTGCGCGAGTGGGCGTCGAGCTCCCTCGCCCGCTACAAGCTGCCGACCGCACTCGAACTGATCGACACCCTGCCCCGCAACGCGTCCGGCAAGGTACTCAAGAACGTCCTGCGCGAGCAGGTTCAGTCGGCGTGACGCCGGTCCGGCCGGTCAGTGCGCCATTCTCCTGACCGGCCGGCCGTCGCGGTACCGTTCCGATTCCGACGTTCCACCCCAGATCCCGTACTGCTCACCGATGTCCACGGCGTGCTGCCGACACTGCTCGATGACCGGGCACTGCGCGCACAGCGCCTTCGCGGTGCGAATGCGCCACGCTCGAGTCGGGCCGCGTTCGCCTTCCGGATGGAAGAACATCGCGCTGTCCATACCGCGGCATCGCGCCCGCAGCTGCCATTCCCAGGACTCCGCCGTTGCGGTGGGAAGTGTTGCTGCCGCGCCGATTCGAGCCATCGCCATAGGTAGACGGTCCTTCCGTGTCGAACGACGGGGCAATCAGGCGAGTGCGCGCAGCCGCGGCGCCAAATCCCGCTCGAACAACTCCAAAAACCGCCGCTGATCATGACCCGGCGCATGAAACACCAAATGATTCAACCCAGCATCCACATACGCCTTCACCTGCTCCACCGCATCATCCGGATCCGACGCCACAATCCACCGCTTCGCCACCTGCTCGATCGGCAACGCATCCGCCGCCGCCTCCATCTCGATCGGATCCTCGATCGAATGCTTCTGCTCCGGCGACAACGACAACGGCGCCCAGAACCGCGTATTCTCCAACGCCAAC
>NZ_CVQP01000008.1 GCF_001040705.1 Rhodococcus sp. RD6.2 | reverse complement strand
TATCGCTTCTGCCGACGCCAATGGCGGTAGCGCCAACGGCGGGTCGGCCACGACGGGTCAGGGCGGTGCCGGTGGTGCCGCGACCGGTGGAGCCAACGGCGGAGTCGTCATCGGCGGTGTGAACATCGGCGACGGCAACGGCGGGACGAACGTCGGGAACGCTCAGGGCGGTGCCGGTGGCAACAGTGGTGATGCCAATGCCAACGGTGGCACCGGTGGTGCGGGCGGTACGGACAGCTCGAACAGCAACAACAACAGTGGCAACACCACCACGACCAGCACCTCCGACGAGGTGAAGGACTGCCCCTTCTACTGGCCCTTCTGCTGAGCCCCAGCCTCCTCCGGCGCCGCCCCCAGTGCGGAACCGACAGAAACGTAGATGTGCAGATTCACCCGATTCTCGAGAGGACCACGTCATGATCGTCGCCACCACCGTCCGAGTCGGCTTCGCCGGCCTCGCCGTCGCCGCCACCCTGCTCTCCGGTGGGGTCGCACTCGCGGCCATCACTCCCACACCCGGCACCGTCGCCGATCCCGGGATCGGCGCACCGACGCAGAACGCTCCCGGAGGAGTGATCCTCGGCGGCGTCAACGTCGGACCACTCGGGGTCGGCGGTCTCAACGTCGGACCCGACGGCGCGGGGCTCGGCGGCATCGACCTAGGTGCTCTGGGCCTGTAATTCTGCGGCACACCGAGGCGATACACAGATTGCCCGTCACGACGGATGAGGGAGGCGACATGTTCGACGACACAGGAAGGCATGTTCGCCGCGCGACCGTTGTCGCCGACGACGGCGTCCCCCTCGCGGTCCACGAGTACGGGCCCCGCGACGCTGACGTCACCGCCGTGTTCCTGCACGGGCACTGCATGCGATCGCAGGCGTGGAGTCTGCTCCGCGAGGTGTTGGAATCGTCGTGGCGGGGTCGGGTCCGCATGGTGTTCTACGACCACCGCGGCCACGGCAACTCCGGGCACGCGCCCGCCAGCACCTATACGATCGACCAACTCGGCCGGGATCTCGACGCTGTCATCGCCGCTGTTGCCCCGACCGGTCCGCTGCTCCTCATCGGTCACTCCATGGGCGGCATGGCCGCACTGACCTACGCTCGGCAGCGGCCGGACGAGATTCGCGCGCGCCTTGCTGGAATCGCACTGATCTCCACTGCCGCGGGTGGATTGGCCGAGGTCGGCCTCGGGAAGATGCTTCGGAGTCCGGCGATCGGCGCGTTCCATGTCGCCGTGCGACGGGCACCGCGGGTGGCGGCCGGATCGAAGCGGGTGACCTGCCTCGTCGGTGGGGCTGCGCTACGGGTCGCCCGCACCCGTGGCCGCACCGTCGACCCCCGCGTCGTGGTCGTCGCCGCCGCGATGGCCGCCGAGACGTCGGTAGTGACGATGGCGGGGTTCCTCGCCTCGTTCGCCGACTTCGACGAGGCCGGGTCGACGGCCGTGCTCGCCGGGATCCCCGCCGTCGTGGTCTGCGGAACCGCCGATCTGCTCACCCCTATTGCCCACTCGGAGTCCCTCGCCGCGCGACTGCCCGGATCCGAACTCGTCCGCATCGCAGGCGCCGGGCACTCGATCATCATGGACCGGACCAGCGAGGTGGCGGCAGCACTCGACGCCCTCGTCCAACGGGTGGCTGCTCCTGGCCGCCTCGCGACCACGGGCTGAATCACAGGTCGCGGGTGTTGACCACTCCAAGTTGCAGAGCCCGTTCGGCGAGCGCGACCCGCTTGCGGTTCTGCGGCAGTTCCTCGACTCCGAACTTGCCGAACAGCGTCCGCAGGTGCGCCTTCACGGTGTCCACGGTCAGGAAGAGTTCGTCGGCGATCTGCTGATTCGACGCCGGATTCGCGAACGAGGAGCCGTGCTTGAACGGCCGACACAACGCGATCAGCACCGACCTCTGGGTCTGCGTCACCGATCGGACGTCCGGGGCGGTGCCCGCGACCATCGTCGCATCGTCCTCCGCGCCGCCGAACTCCTGGAAGACCAACACCGTCCCCCCGACGCGGACGCTGTCGCCGGCGCGGAGGCGTCGGCGGCCGGTGATGCGATCACCGTTGACGTACGTCCCATTACGAGACAGTCCGTCGTCCACGATCGTCCAGTGCCCGCCGACGAACTCGATCACTGCATGGACTCGGGAGACCTCGTCATCGGAGGCCAGGGACACGTCCGACTCGGAGGACCTCCCGACGGTGACGCGGGGCCGACCCGGGACGAGTTCCCAGCGGTTCTCGTCCCGGCCGGCCGCGTCGGCCAACCTGACGTATGCGAGGGGGTCCGCGGTCACGGACTCATCGTCCCCCTCGAACGCCTGCTGTGCCAGTTTCCCGTCAGGCGGAGGGGCCGAACAGCGGCCCGCCGCCGAACGCACCGCGATGGGAGACGGGTTGACCGCCGTCGACATCGGTGACGCCGTATTCGAGCGCGGTTTCCGCGGTGATCAGCGTGTGGCCACTGCGTTCACCGACACTCGGGTCGTTCGCCAGGGCGACGATCACCCGTCCGACGAACTCGGGTGACTCGGCGTCCGACAGGGAGAAACCCTCGAAGTCCGTCATGCCGCTGGCGACCATGCGTTCGTTGCGGATCAGGCCCAACCAGAAGCTGAGCGCGGTGACGCCGGTGCCCTTCAACTCGACGGCCATGTCGGCCGCCATCTTGTCCAAACCGGCCTTCGACATCCCGTACAGCACCGAGTGCAGGTGACCGCGGGTGCCGAACGACGAGATGTTGCCGATCAGTCCCGTCCCGCGGGGAACCATCAGCTTTGCCGCCTCGACACTCGCGACGTAGTGCGCGCGCAAGCCCAGGCCGATCAGGCTGTCCCAGTCGTCGACGGGGCGTTCCCAGAACGGCTTGGCGAAACCGGCGTACCCGTCGGACGGACCCGCCCACGCGTTGTTGATCAGGAGGTCGAGCCGGCCGCCCTGCTCGTCGGAGATCCTCGTGAAAAGAGCTCTGACCTGGTCGTCGTCGGTGTGATCGCATTGCACGGCGATACCGTGACCGCCGCGTTCGGTGATCTCCGCCGCCGTCCGGTCCAGCTTGCCGCCGGTACCGACTTCGCCCCGTCCGGTGACGTAAACCGTCCACCCGTCGGAGCCGAGCGCCAACGCGACGCCCTTGCCGACACTGCGGCTCGCACCCGTGACGAGCGCGACGCGCTGATTTCCGGTCACCGCGTCACCTCCGGGCAGATTTCCGGTCACTGCGTGACCTCCGGGCTCGGGCAGATTTCCGGTCACTGCGTGACCTCCGGGCTGATTTCCGGTCACTGCGTGACCTCCGCGAACGCGCCCGGGGTCACGACGAAGCCTTCTGGCAGGGGACGAACCATCGCCCACGTCTCCGTGAAGTGGCACTTCGACATCTTCCACCTGCCGTCCTCGACGACGTACTCGTCGTCGTACTCGCCGGTCATGAGCTTCTCCGTGTTGTCGATCAGGTTGATCTGCCGGAACCGCAGTGTCCATCGGCCGGTGGCCGTGCCAGGTCCGGTCACGGTGATCTCGGGGTGCACGCCGTGATGCATGTCGAAGATCACGTGCTTGCCGTCGACCTGGTGGAGCGCGACCTTGGTGAAGATCTCCGCCATCGGTGCGGCGTCGTCGAATGCGCCCAGCCGCCCGTAATCGATGCGGGCGCCTTCGCGAACGAAGCTGTCCCGGAAAGCCTTCGGGTCCTTGGCGTCGCATGCCCGCCAGTACTGGTGCTTGAGTGCCTTGATCGCTTCGACCTGCTCGAGCCTCTCGACGCGCTGCGCGAGACCTGGGTCCATGATGTCCGTCACGCTCACGACACTAGAACGTCGGCGCTCGCGCCGGGGTCGTTCTCCCACCCAGCGGTGACGAACCTCCTCGCGCGGATCTGCTGCGCCACCGCCCACCCAGGAACTAGTGTCCGAGTGCTTCTTTCGCGTGCATGGCCATGGGGGTGCCGCGCGACGGTCGATCGACCCCCTGAAGTTCAGGAGTCGCCGTGTTCCGTCCCGCCTCGCTCCGCCGCGTCACCCTGGCCGCAACAATCCTGTTGACCGCCGCGGTCGCCGTCGCCCCGGCCGTGGCGAACGCCCAGTCGTCGTTTCCGTCGTCGGCGGGTGGCTGTGTGTCGACGGCGGGTACGTGCGTGGAGTCGCCCGTCGAGGTGGCGGGCGTGCAGCGCGACGCCGTCTGGTACCTCCCGAACGGCCAGGCGAGCGCCCTCATGCTCCTCGAACACGGCTTCAGTCGAACCTGCGCGAACGTGAACGGCACCGCCGAGGCGATCGCCGCCCAGGGTCTCATGGTCATCTGCCTCGACGAGGACATGACTGCGGGAAACCCGGTGCTCGCAGCCGAATTCGCGGAAGCGCTCGCAGAGCGAACACTCGTCCCGCCGAACGGCGCTCCGCTGCCGCAGCGGTACGTGGTCGGCGGCCATTCCGCCGGCGGACACTTCGCGGCACTGGTCGGCGCGGGTCTCGTCGAGCAGGGGTATCCCGATCTGGCCGGGGCGGTGCTGTTCGACCCGGTCGCGGCCGAAGGGTTCTCGGCGGCCTTGCGATCGGTCTCGGCGTCGGGCACCCGCCCTGTGCTCACCGTCGCCGCCAGCCCGAGCGTGGTCAACCTCTTCGGCAACTCGTTCGGTGCGCTCTCCTCCCTCGGCGCCGACTTCGTCGGTGTCCGGTTGCTCGGAGGCAGTTGCCACGTCGACGTCGAGGGCGAGGACACCGACCTGATCGGAATCGTTGGAGCCATGTGCGCGCCCGATCCGGTGAACACGGCGAGGCTGCGCGACTTCGGGAGCGTATGGGCCCGCGATCTGGCAACCGGAACCCGCACGGACACGTACTACTGCACCGATGCGTCGGAACCTCTGACCTGCGGTGGCGCGGTCGGTTCCGTGCTGGCGGGTACGCGTCCCGCCGCGGCCGTGATCCCGGTGAGCTGAACTCGCTACGAACCGCTGGTCGCGTCCGGGAGCGACTCGCCGAACGCGCACTCTGCGAGTTCGCCGAGCGCGGGGTCGTCCTCGACGTGTTCGGGCGCTCGCATGGCCAGCAGGACGTTGAGCAGCATGCCGTTCGCGATGAACTGGCGGGCGACCTCGGGTGCGCAGCCGGTGCGGGTCCGGATCAGCGTGTAGATCTGCGCCATCGCCGCGCGCGCCTGCGCACCGATCTCCGGTGTTCCGCCCGCGGTGAAGCCGTGCATCAGGACCAGGAGCATGTCGCCGTCGGCGATCAGGTCGCCGTAAGCACCGCCGAGTCGTGACCAGTACTCTTCGCTCCCCGCGGTGGGGGCGTCCGGGTCGGCGGCCATGCGATCGAGCTCGGTGTCGAAGGCGTCGACGATTCGGCCGAGTGCTCTGGCGAACACCTCCCGGAACAGTTCGGCCTTGGTGCCGAACATGCGCACCACGTAGGGCTGGGAGACGCCTGCCTCCCTGGCGACGGCGTCGGTGCTGGTGCCGGACCAGCCGCCGCGCGCGAACGCGGTGGTCGCGGCGGCGAGGACGAGTTCGCGGCGATCCGCGGCGTTCATGCGGGTGGCCGGGCGGGAACTCTTCGTCGCGGGCATGTTGACAGGTTATCACTCGATGCCTTAGCGTCGATTGCAGCTAAGTAATCATTCGATGCTTACAAATCTCGCGTCCACTGTTGACTCCGCTCCGGGAGCTGTGATGACCGTTTCGACAGACCAACTCACCTCGCTCGCGCCTGCGCCCCCGCGGCGCCGGCATGTTCCGCTGTGGCTCGCGATGCTGGCAGCGTCGCTGCCGATGTTCATGGCGACCCTCGACAACCTTGTGATGACCAGTGCACTGCCGGTGATCCAGGCCGATCTCGGCGCCTCGGTCGAGCAGTTGCAGTGGTTCCTCAACGCCTACACCCTCGCGTTCGCGACACTCATGCTCGCTGCGGCCGGACTCGGTGACCGGCTCGGCCGGCGCCGCGTCTTCCTCTGGGGCATAGGCGTATTCGCAGTCGCATCGATCGCGTCGGCGCTGTCGACCTCTGCCGAGATGCTGATCGCGGCGCGCACCGTCCAGGGCGTCGGAGCGGCCGCGATCATGCCCCTGTCGCTCACCCTCCTCGCAGGCGCCGTGTCCGAGGCGAAGCGAGCCCTCGCCATCGGGGTGTGGGGCGGTGTCTCCGGCCTCGGTGTCGCACTCGGGCCCGTCATCGGCGGCGCGGTTGTGGACGGCTTCTCGTGGCAGGCGATCTTCTGGATCAACGTGCCCGTCGCCCTCGTCGCCGTCCCACTGGCGCTGCACGCCCTCGGCGAGTCCCGGGGGAGGAGCGGACCGCTCGACCTGCCCGGCGTCGCACTCGCCGGCGTCGGCGTGTTCCTCGGGGTGTGGGGCATCGTCCGCGGCAACGACGAAGGCTGGACCTCGGCGACGGTGGTCGGCTCGCTCGCCGTCGCAGCGATCGCGCTGGTGGCGTTCGTGATTCGCGAGACACGCACCGATCATCCGGTGATGCCGATGCACATGTTCCGTTCGCGCAACTTCTCCGCCGCCAACGTCATCGGCCTCACCTTCACCCTCGGCATGATGGGATCGGTGTTCCTGCTGTCGCAGTACCTGCAGATCGTCATGGGCTACAGCCCGTTCCAGGCCGGCCTTCGGACACTGCCGTGGACGGCGGCGCCGATGATCGTCGCCCCGATCGCGGGGATTCTGGCGCCGCGTGTCGGCCTGCGTGCGCTGCTCGTCACCGGGCTCTCGCTCCAGGCCGCCTCGCTGGTCTGGATGTCGTTCGTCTTCGAGGCGGGCACGGGCTATCCCGCGATGGTGCCCGCGCTGGCGATGGCCGGAATCGGCATGGGTATGACGTTCGCGCCGAGCGCCACCGCCGTGCTCGCCGACATGCCGGAACGGGACCACGCCACGGCGAGCTCCGTGAACTCCACGATCCGGGAAGTCGGTGTCGCACTGGGCATCGCGATCCTCACGGCGGTATTCCTCGCCAACGGCGGAACGCTCACACCGACCGGGTACACGGATGCCCTGCAGCCCGCGTTGCTGGTGGGTGCGGTCTCCGTGCTCGTCGCACTCGTCGCCGCATTCTGGATTCCGGGACGCAGCCGCAGCTGAGAAAAGCGAATGCGGACTGTGCCCTGGCCGTGCAAAGGTTCAGGGGCAGTCCGTATTCGGCTGGCTGCGAAATCGGAATCCGTGAAGGAGAATGCAGTCATGACCCCGACCCGGGAGGGCCCCGCACTGATGAGCTGGGCATCCCAGCTCGAGGAGTCCACCCTCGCGCAGGCGCGGCAGACCGCCGCCATGCCGTTCATCCACCCGCACGTCGCTCTGATGCCGGACGCTCACAGTGGCAAGGGAAGTGCCGTCGGAACCGTCATCCCCACCCGCGGCGCGGTCATGCCCGCCGCGGTCGGCGTCGACATCGGCTGCGGCATGATCGCGGCCCGCACCGAGTTCACCCACGAAGACATCGACGCGCGCATCGCCGCGACCGGCATCGGACTGGCCGCACTCCGTGAAGCTGTCGAGGACGCGATCCCGCTGTCACCGGGGAACTACAACCGCGGAACAGGCGACTGGGACTTCACTGCGCGGCGCATCGAGGAGCTCGAGACGCTCGCCGCAACAGGCGACGTCGACCTGACGCACTCGCCCAAGTGGCGTCGCCAGCTCGGATCCCTGGGTGGTGGAAACCATTTCATCGAGCTGTGCCTCGACGAGACCGATCGGGTGTGGCTGTTCCTGCACAGCGGAAGCCGGGGAGTGGGCAACAAGATCGCGCAGCACCACATTCGCGTCGCGCAGCAGATGTGCGTCGGTGTGGACCTACCCAACCGCGACCTAGCGTACCTGACCGAGGGCACCGCCGAGTTCGACCGGTACCTGACGGACCTGCACTGGGCGCAGCGTTTCGCGTACCTCAACCGCGCCGAGATGATGGACCGGTTCGGGGTCGTGTTCGCGCGATGGATGGGTGTGCCCGACCATCGCGAGACGGAGCGAACCAACTGTCACCACAACTACACCCGCCAGGAGACCCACGGCGGCGAGCAGGTGTGGCTGACCCGGAAGGGTGCCGTCGACGCCCACGCCGGGGTGCGGGCCGTGATCCCGGGGTCGATGGGCACCCACTCGTATGTCGTGGAGGGTCTCGGCAATGCCGACGGACTGTGCTCGGCGCCGCACGGAGCCGGACGTCGGTTCTCCCGCACGGAGGCGAAGAGGCGCTTCACGCAGGACGATCTCCGGGCCCGGATGGTCGGGATCGAGTACCGCGACAGCGCCGAGTTCATCGACGAGATCCCCGACGCCTACAAGGAGATCGACGTCGTCATGGACGATGCGCGCGATCTCGTGCGCATCGTCCACGAACTGCGGCAGATCCTCAACGTGAAGGGAACCTGAGGCCTCGAGAACCTCAGGGCCGACCGGGGAAGGCGACGGTCGGCGGGGCGACACCGAGCACGGCGCGCCAGTTCGCCGCCCGGGCCGCGGACTCGGTGAGGGCGTCGACGGCCGTCGAGCGCGTCGACTCGGACTGCGCCCGCTCGATCACCGACAGCCACGCCGTCGCGGTGTCCTCCTCGACCTCGACGGCCAAGCGGATCGCCGCCGTCGGCTCGGTCACCGGAAACGGGACCGTGTAGCCCGGCTCGGTGGGCGGCGCGGCGACCGCCGCGGCGGTCAGCGCGTCGATCGTCGCGTCACGGCGGGCGCGGTGCGCGGCCGTGTCCGCCGCGATCTGGCCCGCCCTGGTCGGATTGGAGTAGGCGGCCACGATGCCGTAGGCGAAGATCGCGGCGTGCTCGGCACGCAGGGCATCGACCAGAGCCTGCTGCTCCGGGCCGAGGGCGGACTTTGCGGGGGTGGTCGGAGAGGTCATCGCAGCAGCACCGCCTGTTGTGTTCCGAGGGCCGCGCTGATCGACCCGATGAGGCCCGCGCGGTAGCCGTCGAGTGTGCGCGCGAGTGACGCTGCGCCGCGCTGGGATTCCGCCAGCATCGCCCGCAGGTCCTCGACCGACGGCGGCGTCACGGGCGTCGTCGGCGTCGCCGACGCGGTGGTGGTGGTCGACGGGGAGTTCGGGTCCTCGCCTGCGGCGCGGGCGATCTCGGTGGCGAGCGCGTCCGCGTGCGCGGTCCGTTCCGAGGCGATCACCGCGAGGGCTGCGGCGCGGTCGGGTGCCACGGCGGCCGCGGCCGAGGCGGCCTGGGCGTCCCGGCGGGCGGCGTCCAGCGCGGTGAGGAGCGGATCGGGTTCGGCGGTGCGGTCGTCGTCCGTGCCTGCACACCCCGCGGCGCCTGCCGCGGCGGCGAACCCGACCACGACGGCACCGAACCTCAGCGCCGTGCGTCGAGACAACTTCCGATGTATGGATGCGCCGGTGTACGACGCTGGAGTGGGGGCTGTTGGCACGCCGCACATCTTGTCAGGTGCGCCGGTGCGTCTCGCCAGGCACGCCTGGCGTCGCCCGCCCGCCCGTCGACTCGGCACGCTTGCCGTGGTCAACGAGGGGCCGTCGGTCGGGTTATCCTGGATTCTCACGCCCGGCGGCCACGAGTGTCTCCGCGGCGCATGTTTCATGTTCCGACTGCGTGCTGACGACCACAACTGAACGAGGAGCTCCACTGATGCCGGTTCCGTCGAGGGAGAGGGTGATCGAGCTTCTCGCCGATCTGATGCCCGACCAGGGCTACGACCTGGAGGACGTGACGGTCAGCAAGGCGGGCAGCCGGAGTGTGGTCCGCGTGATGGTCGACAGCGACAGCGGTCTCGATCTCGACGACGTCGCCGAACTCAGCAGGCAGATCTCCGAGCGACTCGACGCTGCGACGGAGTTCGGAGAAACCCCGTACACCCTAGAGGTGACCTCACCCGGTATCGACCGTCCGCTGACCGAGCCGCGTCACTGGCGTCGCGCCCAGGGGCGCCGGGTCCGGGTCGAGATCGGCGACGAGCAGGTGCTCGCGCGGGTCGGAGCGCTCGGTGACGGCGTGGTCGCCCTCGTGCTGCCGGCCAAGGGTGGTCCCGTGGTCCGCGAGATCGCGCTGGCCGACGTGGCGAACGCCGTGGTGCAGGTGGAGTTCTCGCCACCGAACGCGCAGGAAATGGAACTGGCCGGTGGCCTGGCCGCGGGGCGTGCCGCCGCGGGCGAGGTCACCGACGGCATCGAGACAGACGACATTGAAGGTGGAGGGTTGGACAAGTGAATATCGACATGTCGGTGTTGCGCGCGATCGAGGACGACAAGGGTGTCTCGGTCGACACGATCATCGAGACGATCAAGAGTGCGCTCCTCACCGCATACCGGCACACCGAGGGGCACCAGCCGCACGCCCGGATCGACGTCGACACCAAGACTGGGCTCGTCCGCGTGATGGCGCACGAGGTCGACGGTGACGGCAACGTCGTCGGCGAAGAGTGGGACGACACCCCCGAGGGATTCGGCCGGATCGCCGCGACCACCGCGCGTCAGGTCATCCTGCAACGTCTCCGCGACGCCGAGAACGAGAAGAGCTTCGGCGAGTTCGCCACCCACGAGGGCGAGATCGTCGGCGGCGTCATCCAACGCGACACCCGAGCCAACGCACGGGGTGTCGTCGTCGTGCGGATCGGAAGCGAAGCTCACGGCACCGAAGGAATCCTGCCCGCCGCCGAGCAGGTGCCCGGCGAGGTCTACGAGCACGGCGAGCGGATCAAGTGCTACGTCGTCGGTGTCACCCGCGGTCAGCGCGGCCCGCAGATCACACTGTCCCGGACCCATCCGAACCTGGTTCGTAAGTTGTTCGCACTCGAGGTGCCCGAGATCGCGGACGGTTCGGTGGAGATCGTCGCGGTCGCCCGCGAGGCAGGTCACCGGTCGAAGATCGCGGTTGCCTCGCGCGTGTCCGGGCTGAACGCCAAGGGCGCGTGCATCGGGCCGATGGGGCAGCGCGTGCGCAACGTCATGAGCGAACTCGCAGGTGAGAAGATCGACATCATCGACTTCGACGAGAACCCGGCGAAGTTCGTCGGAAACGCACTTTCGCCGTCGAAGGTGGTGTCCGTCACAGTTGTCGATGCCGAGGCCAGGGCCGCCCGTGTGGTCGTTCCCGACTTCCAGTTGTCCCTCGCGATCGGTAAAGAGGGGCAAAACGCCCGTCTGGCTGCGCGGCTGACGGGATGGCGGATCGACATCCGAAGTGATGCCGCACCGGCCGACGGATCGGCTGCCGACGCGCCGCACGCGCGGTCCTAGAGGACGCCATGCGTGTTTCAGTGGACAACAGCGGTAGAGTGGTCAATGGCTCGGCATGAGCACTCGGCAGAAGTGCGCCTACGTTCCGGTGATCCGGTCCGTACGTGCATCGGATGTCGGCAACTCGCGCCAGCCGCTGATCTGCTGAGGGTCGTGGCACGACAGGTCCAGTCGGATGGCTGGACGGTGGTGCCGGATCCGCGGCGCAGGCTTCCCGGACGAGGTGCGTGGTTGCATCCCGACCGGAAATGCCTGAGTCAGGCAGAGAAGCGTCGAGCGTTCGGAAGAGCGCTTCGAGTGTCCGGAAGCCTGGACACGGCGGCCCTCGGTAGCTCGATCGATTCGGATCTTGCGAACGAGCCGCATCCACAACAGAGCAGTACCTCGTAGTCCGGGAGTGTCCGGAACTACAGGGCAATCTCTCGAGCAGAGTCAGGCAAACACACTCATGAGCACACCGTGAAGCACCAACGATGATCGTCCATCGGAGTTAACCCGAGGTCGCGCGGGCACCAGCCACGCTCGGCCTCTCAGTAGAGGAGAGCAGTGGCAGGCAAGGCCCGCGTGCACGAGTTGGCCAAGGAACTCGGTGTCACCAGCAAGGAACTTCTCGCTCGGCTCAAGGAGCAGGGCGAATTCGTGAAATCGGCGTCCTCCACCGTGGAGGCACCGGTCGCGCGACGGCTGCGGGAATCGTTCCCGTCGGCCAAGGGCGATGCGGCCACGTCCGCACCGCGTCCCGAGGCCGCAAAGCCGGCCACCACCGCCAAGCCCGGCGGCCCCCGCCCCGGCCCGAAGCCGAGCGCACCCGCGCCCGCTGCTCCGGCCGCGGCAGCGCCCGCACCGGCTCCGGCACCCACCCCGGTCTCCGCGGCGCCCAAGCCTGCGGTTCCGGGCCCGAAGCCTGCGGCTCCGGCTCCGGCAGCGCCCGCTGCACCGGCAGCGCCCGCTGCTCCGGCAGCCCCGGCTGCGGCAGCAGCTCCGGCGCCGGCTCCGGCACCCCGACCGGCCGCACCGCGTCCGGCGGCAGCAGGTCCGAAGCCCGGCCCGAAGGCGCCGCGCGTCGGTAACAACCCGTACTCGTCGGCTCCGGCCGAGCGTCCGGCCCCGCGTCCCGCTCCCGGTGCACCGCGTCCCGGTGGACCCCGCCCCGGCCCCGGCCAGGCAGGTCCGCGTCCCGCTCCGGGCGCACCGCGTCCCGCGGCAGGTCCCGGCGGTCCCCGCCCGGCTCCCGGCCAGGGTGGCCCGCGTCCGAGCCCCGGCTCGATGCCTCCGCGCCCGAACCCGGGTGCCATGCCCGCACGGTCGTCCCGTCCCGCGCCCGGGGCAGGCCGCCCCGGCGGCGGTCGTCCCGGTGGTCCCGGTGGACGTCCCGGCGGCGGTGGCGGAGGCTACCGCGGCGGCGCCCCCGGTACCGGTGGTGCTCCGGCTCCCGGTGGAGCTCCCGCAGGTGGTTTCCGCGGTCGTCCCGGTGGCGGCGGTGGCCGTCCCGGCCAGCGCGGTGCCGCGGCAGGCGCGTTCGGTCGTCCCGGTGGTGCACCCCGTCGTGGCCGCAAGTCGAAGCGTCAGAAGCGGCAAGAGTACGACTCCATGCAGGCACCCGCCGTTGGCGGCGTGCGGCTGCCCCGCGGCAACGGCGAGACCATCCGTCTCGCTCGCGGTGCATCCCTGTCGGACTTCGCCGAGAAGATCGACGTCAACCCGTCGGCCCTGGTCCAGGCGCTGTTCAACCTGGGTGAGATGGTCACGGCGACGCAGTCCGTCAACGACGAGACCCTCGAGCTGCTCGGCGGCGAGATGAACTACGTCGTTCAGGTCGTCAGCCCGGAGGACGAGGACCGCGAGCTCCTCGAATCGTTCGACCTCACCTACGGCGAGGACGAAGGCGGCGAGGAAGACCTCGAGCAGCGTCCCCCGGTGGTCACCGTCATGGGTCACGTCGACCACGGCAAGACCCGCCTGCTCGACACGATCCGCAAGGCCAACGTCCGCGAGGGCGAGGCGGGCGGCATCACCCAGCACATCGGCGCCTACCAGGTGCTGACCGAGCTGGACGGAGTCGAGCGTCTGGTGACGTTCATCGACACCCCGGGTCACGAGGCGTTCACCGCCATGCGTGCCCGCGGTGCGAAGGCCACCGACATCGCGATCCTCGTGGTCGCGGCCGACGACGGCGTCATGCCGCAGACGGTCGAGGCGATCAACCACGCCCAGGCGGCCGACGTGCCGATCGTGGTCGCGGTGAACAAGATCGACAAGGAAGGTGCCGACCCGGCCAAGATCCGCGGGCAGCTCACCGAGTACGGCCTCGTCGCCGAGGAGTACGGCGGAGAGACCATGTTCGTCGACATCTCCGCGAAGCAGGGTACGAACATCGAGCAGCTGCTCGAAGCCGTGCTCCTCACCGCGGACGCGTCGCTCGACCTGCGCGCCAACCCGGACATGGACGCCCAGGGTGTCGCCATCGAGGCGCACCTCGACCGCGGCCGCGGCCCGGTGGCGACCGTGCTCATCCAGCGCGGCACCCTGCGGGTCGGTGACTCGATCGTCGCCGGCGATGCCTACGGTCGCGTCCGGCGCATGGTCGACGAGCACGGCGAGGACGTCCTCGAGGCGCTCCCGTCGCGTCCCGTCCAGGTCATCGGCTTCACGTCGGTGCCCGGTGCAGGCGACAACCTGCTCGTCGTCGACGAGGACCGGATCGCCCGGCAGATCGCGGACCGGCGTAACGCACGCAAGCGCAACGCGCTCGCCGCACGCAGCCGCAAGCGGATCAGCCTCGAGGATCTGGATGCCGCGCTCAAGGAGCACAACGAGCTCAACCTCATCCTCAAGGGCGACAACTCCGGAACCGTGGAGGCCTTGGAAGAGGCGCTGCTCGGGATCGAGATCGACGACGAGGTGCAGCTGCGGGTCATCGATCGCGGTGTCGGTGGCATCACCGAGACCAACGTCAACCTGGCATCGGCGTCGAACGCGATCATCATCGGCTTCAACGTCCGCGCGGAGGGCAAGGCGACGGAGCTCGCCAACCGCGAGGGCGTGGACATCCGGTACTACTCGGTGATCTACCAGGCCATCGACGAGATCGAGAAGGCCCTCAAGGGCATGCTCAAGCCGATCTACGAAGAGGTCGAGCTCGGCAAGGCGGAGATCCGCGCCATGTTCCGGTCCTCCAAGGTCGGCAACATCGCGGGCTGCCTCGTCACGTCCGGCATCATGCGACGCAACGCGAAGGCACGCCTGGTGCGTGACAATGTCGTCGTGGCGGAGACGATCACCATCTCCTCGCTCAAGCGGGAGAAGGATGACGCCACCGAGGTGCGCGAGGGTTACGAGTGTGGTCTGACCGTCACGTACAACGACATCAAGGTCGGTGACGTGATCGAGGCGTACGAGCTTCGCGAGAAGCCGCGCGACTAGGCTCCGAGAACCCGCGGGCCACGAGCGATTCGTGGCCCGCGGGGTTCGGCCTCGTAGTCAGACGATCGGGAGGTTCGTTGTATCTCGGTGCCCTCGAGTTGGATGTTCTGCTCGGCGACGTCAGGTCGCTGAAGGAGAAGAGATCCGTGGTCAAGCCCGTGATCGCAGCCCTGGCCCGCTATGGCGTGTCGGTCGCCGAGACCGGCGACCATGATCTGTACCGACGCGCCCACATCGGGGTGGCTGTCGCGGGGGTCGACGTGGGACATGTCGGGGAGATCCTCGACACCTGCGAGCGCACCGTCGCGGCCCGACCGGAGCTGCAACTACTCTCGGCACGCAGGCGGATCTTCGGCCCTGACGACTGACGTCCGGTTCCGGTTGGGGCCTCCGGTGTACTTCGATTCACTGTGTAGTCCAATTGATCGACCCGACGGCGATGCCGTCGGTGGATTCGACGGCTCGCCGTCGTGTGGTTTCGGCGGTTCGGCCGTCGTGTTGTTCTAGACGGCTCGCCGTCGTGTGGAGAAGGGACTTCGGTCATGGCAGATCCGGCACGGGCACGCAAGCTCGCAAAGCGAATCTCGACGATCGTGGCGTCGGCGATCGATCAGGAGATCAAGGATCCTCGACTCGACTACGTCACCATCACGGACGCCAAAGTGACGGCCGATCTGCACGACGCGACGGTGTACTACACCGTGCGTGGTGTCGACCTCGACAGCGAACCCGACTTCGAGAGCGCTGCGGCCGGATTGGCGAAGGCGACCGGTGTGCTCAGGTCCAAGGTCGGCGCAGGAACCGGTGTTCGGTTCACTCCGACGTTGGCGTTCGTCGCGGACACCGTTCCCGACGCGGCACGCCACATGGAAGAGCTGCTCGCCCGGGCCCGTGCCGCGGACGACGAGGTGGCGAAGGCGCGCGAGGGTGCGTCGCACGCAGGCGAGGAGGACCCGTACAAGGAGTCCCGCGCCGCGGACGACGATGACGCCGACCGCGACTAGGGTTCGGCGATGACCGTGACATCGCAGCCCACGCGCCCACAGGAGCCTGCCGACATCGATCTGGCCGGCGCGGTCGAGTTGCTGTCGGAGGCCCGTTCGGTGACGGTGCTCTGCCACGTCCAGCCCGACGCGGACACCATCGGCAGCGGGCTCGCACTGGCGATCGCTCTCGATCGTCGCGGTACGCCGGTTCAGGTGTCGTTCGCGCAGCCCGATGTGCTGCCGGAGTCGATGCGGACACTGCCCGGCATCGAACTGCTCGTTCCGCGCGACGAGGTCGCCGAGGCCGTCGATCTGGTCGTGACGGTGGACTGCGGCAGCCGCGGCAGGCTCGGGTCGCTCGGTGGTCGGCTGGACACGGCAGAAAGCACGCTCGTCATCGACCATCACCGGTCCAACACCCGGTACGGGCGGTACAACCTGATCGACGACACCGCCGAGGCGACGGCGGCGGTGCTGAGCCGACTGTTCGATCTGTGGGACGTCGAGATCGACCGGGACATCGCGCACTGTCTGTTCGCCGGACTCGCCACCGATACCGGGTCGTTCCGGTGGGTGCAGCCGGGGACCCACGCGCTGGCGGAACGTCTCATCGACACCGGAATCGACTCCGCGGAGATCACGCGCCGCCTCCTCGACACGCACCCGTTCGGTTGGCTGCCGATGCTGTCATCCGTTCTGGGGTCGGCGCAGTTGGTGCCCGAGGCGGTCGGCGGCCTGGGTCTGGTTTACGCGCTGGTCCGGCATCACGACACCACGGGGATGGGCGCCGAGGAGATCGAGTCCGTCATCGACATCGTGCGTACGACGGCGCAGGCCGAGGTCGCGGCGGTGTTCAAGGAGAACACGCCCGGCGTGTGGTCCGTGTCGTTGCGGTCGAAGGCCGCGATCGACGTGTCCGAGGTGGCGGGCCGGCTCGGAGGCGGGGGGCACCGGTTCGCGTCCGGCTACACCGCGGAGGGTGACGCGGACGCCGTGGTGGCCGGCCTGCTGGACACAATTGGCTGACGCAGTCGCGGGGGACGGGACGACGGGCGTCGGCGCTTCCGACCGGCCGTCGGCCCGCAGAATCCTGGGCCTGGCGGTGCCCGCGCTCGGGGTGCTCGCCGCCGAGCCCCTCTACCTGCTCTTCGACATTGCCGTCGTCGGGCATCTCGACGCCCTGGCCCTCGCAGGCCTCGCGGTCGGCGGATTGATCCTGGCCCAGGTCAGTACCCAGTTGACGTTCCTGTCGTACGGCACAACCGCGCGCGCGTCCCGGCTGCACGGCGCGGGTGACGAGCGCGGAGCGATCGCCGAGGGAGTGCAGGCGACGTGGCTCGCGGCCGGGATCGGACTGCTGATCGTCGCTGCCGTTCAGTTGTTCGCGCGGCCGGTGACCGCACTGATCGCGGGAGGCGACGACATCGCGGATGCCGCGCTGTCCTGGCTGCGAGTCGCGGTGTTCGGTGCACCACTGATCCTGATCGCAATGGCGGGTAACGGCTGGATGCGGGGCGTGCAGAACACTCTGCGGCCGCTGCGGTTCGTGCTGGCGGGGCTCGCACTGTCCGCGATTCTGTGTCCGCTGTTGGTGCACGGACTGGCCGGAGCGCCGCGCCTGGAACTGGTGGGTTCCGCGATCGCGAACGTGGCGGGTCAGGTGGTGACGGCGGCCTGCTTCGTCGTCGCGGTGGTGCGTTCGGGCGTGCCGCTGCGGCCGCAGCCCTCGGTCATGCGTGCGCAGCTGGTCCTCGGCCGCGACCTGATCCTGCGGAGCCTGGCGTTCCAGGCCTGCTTCCTCTCCGCGGCCGCGGTCGCTGCGCGTTTCGGGGCTGCCTCGGTGGCGGCGCACCAGGTGGTGCTGCAGCTGTGGAACCTCGTGGCCCTCACCCTCGATTCGCTGGCCATCGCCGCCCAGACGCTGGTCGGGGCCGCGCTCGGGGCCGGACGAGTGGCCGGTGCCAAGGGGTTGGCGCGGCGCCTCACGGGCTGGTCGACGGTATTCGCATCCGTCCTTGCTGCGATGTTCGCTCTCGGGCATGCCGTGATCCCGGCGCTCTTCACCGCCGATGCAGGCGTCCAGGACCAGGTGGACGTGGCGTGGTGGTTCTTCGTCGCGATCATGCCGGTTGCGGGAGTCGTCTTCGCGCTCGACGGGGTGCTGCTCGGGGCGGGTGACGCGAAGTTCCTCCGCAATGCCACCCTGGGGTGCGCCGTTGTCGGGTTCCTGCCGCTCATCTGGCTGTCGCTGGTGTTCGACTGGGGACTCGCCGGAATCTGGACGGGTCTGACGGTGTTCCTGGTGTTGCGGATGTTCGCGGTGGTGTGGCGGGTGCGTACAGGGCGTTGGGCCGTCGGCGGTGCCGACATTCAGCGGGACGTCGGCGGTGCCGACATCCAGCGGGGTGCTCGGGCAGACGCGAGCGGCGATGTTCAGGTGGAAAGGTAGAGAGCGTGACACGCAAATTGTGGGCGGTGAGCGACACCCATGTCGGGCATCGCGGCAACCGGCCGATCACCGAGGAGCTGTACCCGGAGTCGCCGCAGGACTGGCTGATTCTCGCGGGCGACGTCTCCGAGAAGACCGACGACATCGCGTGGGCGCTGAAGACGCTGCGCGGGCGGTTCGAGAAGGTGATCTGGGTTCCCGGCAACCACGAACTGTGGACGACGGCGAAGGACCCGGTCCAGATCCACGGGGTGGCCCGCTACGACTATCTGGTCACGATGTGCCGGGAGCTCGGAGTCGTCACCCCGGAGGACCCGTACCCGGTGTGGGAGGGGGAGGGCGGCCCGGCGACGCTGGTGCCGATGTTCCTGCTGTACGACTACACGTTTCGGCCCGATGGGACGCGGACCAAGGAGGAGGCCCTCGAGTTCGCGCGGGACAAGAATGTCGTCGCCACCGACGAGTTCCTGCTCTCGTCCGAGCCGTACGCGACCCGCGATGCGTGGTGCGCGGCCCGGCTGGAGTCGACGAGGGCCCGACTCGACGCGCTGGACCTGTCGATTCCGACGGTGCTGATCAATCATTTCCCGCTCGTGCGCGAACCGACGCGAGTGCTGTTCTACCCGGAGTTCTCGCTGTGGTGCGGCACCGAGCAGACCGCGGACTGGCACACCCGCTACAACGCGATCTGCAGCGTGTACGGGCACCTGCACATTCCGCGGACCACCTGGTACGACGGCGTCCGGTTCGAGGAGGTGTCCCTCGGCTATCCGCGTGAGTGGCAGCGCCGCGGGCTGCCGGATCGGTTGCTGCGGCAGATTCTCCCGGTCCCGGACTATGCGCCGGGAACTCTCAACAAGTGGGGTGGTCATTTCAAGGTGACCCCCGAGCAGGAAGCCGAGATGGAGCGGATGAGGGCGGCGCGCGCGTGATCGAGAAGATTCTTCCGACCGGTGTCGAGTACGCCGAGCTGTTCTCGGATCCGCCGGAACTCGAGCCGCACCCGAGCGAGGCCGCCCTGATCGCGCGCGCAGTGGAGAAGCGTCGCCGGGAGTTCATCAGCGTCCGGCACTGCGCCCGGCAGGCAATGGGCAAGCTCGGCGTCGACCCGGCACCGATCCTCAAGGGGGAGAGGGGGGTTCCGCTCTTCCCTCGTGGGGTGGTCGGCAGCCTGACGCACTGCGACGGCTACCGCGGCGCGGTCCTCGGGTACTCGATGGCCGTGCGCACCGTCGGCATCGACGCCGAGCCGCACGGACCGCTGCCGGACGGCGTACTCGACGCCGTCAGTCTGCCCGCCGAACGCGACTGGCTCGCTGGGGTCGGTGACGAGATCCACTGGGATCGGCTGCTGTTCTGCGCCAAGGAAGCGACGTACAAGGCGTGGTTCCCGCTGACGAACCGCTGGCTCGGATTCGAGGACGCGCACATCACCTTCGCGCTCGAGCACTCGGGACCGGACGGGACCACCGGCACCTTCCACTCCGACCTCCTGGTGCCGGGGGAGACGGTGTCGGGTCCGCCGCTGACCTCCTTCGACGGCCGGTGGCTGGTCGACGACGGCCTGGTGATCGCCGCGATCACCGTCCAGTAGGCTCGAATCCCGTGTCTGCTCACCGTCCCCCGTCCTCCGGCCTCCACGGCGCCGGGCTGCTGATCGTCGACAAGGACGGCGGGATGACCAGTCACGACGTCGTCGCCCGGTGCCGCAAGATCCTGCAGACTCGCAAGGTCGGGCACGCGGGCACGCTGGATCCGATGGCGACGGGTGTGCTGGTGCTCGGAGTCGAGCGGGCCACGAAACTGCTCGGCCTCCTGTCGCTGACCACGAAGGCGTACACCGCGACGATCCGGCTGGGTCAGGCCACGACCACCGACGACGCGGAGGGTGAAGTGCTCACCACTACCGATGCGTCCGGCGTCACGGACGCCGAGGTCGCGACGGTGATCGCGACACTGACCGGTGCCATCGAGCAGGTCCCGACGCGGGTGAGCGCGATCAAGGTGGACGGGCAGCGGGCGCACAAACTGGTCCGCGACGGCGAGGACTTCGAGCTCGCGGCCCGGCCGGTCACGGTGGACCGCTTCGACGTGACAGCGTCGCGGCGCGTGGAGTCGTTCGTCGACCTCGACGTCGAGGTCGAGTGCTCCTCGGGAACCTACGTCCGCGCGCTGGCCCGTGACCTCGGTGCTGCTCTCGGTGTCGGCGGGCACCTCACGGTGTTGCGCCGGACCCGCGTCGGTCCGTTCACCCTCGACCACGCCCGCACCCTGGAGCAGTTGGCCGAGGATCCGTCCGTGAGCCTCGACATCGACCAGGCCTGCCAGACGGCGTTCGAGCACCGTCAGATCTCGGCCGAGGAAGCGGAGTCGATCAGCCAGGGCCGCTGGCTCGACCCGATCGGCATCCCCGGTACCTACGCGGCCATCGACCCGACCGGACACACCATCGCGCTGCTGCAGGAGCGTGGCAGAAGGGCGAGTTCGGTGATGGTGGTGCGTCCCGCGACGCTGCGGGGACTCTAGTTCGGATCAGCGCTCGACGATCCAGATCGCCTCGGCAGCAAGGTTTCCCAGCTCGACGGTCGAGCCTTCGCCGAGCTGGACCGAAATTGTGCCCGCGAAGTCGCGCCGTTCGAGCACGGTGATCGTCAGGTCGAGGCAGATGCCGACGCTGTCGAAATAGCGGAGCATCGCCGGGTCCGAGTCGGAGATCCGGGCCACCGTGCCGGATTGGCCGTCGGCGAGTTCGCTGAGTTGGCGTGCCTGCGGCGCCGGGATGGTGCCGTCGGCTGCGGGGATCGGATCGCCGTGCGGGTCGCGTTCCGGATGCCCGAGTTTGGCGTCGATACGTTCGATCATCAGGTCGGAGACGGCATGTTCGAGGACCTCGGCCTCGTCGTGCACCTCGTCCCAGCCGTAGCCGAGTTCGCCGACGAGGTACGTCTCGATGAGACGGTGCCTGCGGACCATGGCGACGGCTGCCGCGCGGCCGCTGTCGGTCAGCGAGATCGACCCGTACTTGGCGTGGTCGACGAGCCCCTGATCGGACAGCTTTCGGATCGCCTCGGACACCGTCGACGCCGACACACCGATGCGCTCGGCAAGCATTTTCGTCGAAACCTGTTCACCCGACCATTCGCCCGCGGTCCAGATCACCTTCAGATAGTCCTGCGCGACCGTCGTGAGCGACGGCGCACGGCCGGCCGATGGCGCGACCCCTTCCGTTGATCTGTCCGATTGGTTTCTACGCTCAGGCACGGAACCGAGCTTAGGCAATGCACAGGCAGTGTGGCACTTCGACACCTGCCGAGGCATCCGTGCGGGCGCGGAGACGCCGGAAGACCCACCGAACGTGACGCTCGCGGCGGCGGGTCGTAGGCTTCGGTGCGTGCAGAGATGGCGAGGGCTCGACGACGTTCCAGCCGACTGGGGCCGCTGCGTACTCACGATCGGCGTCTTCGACGGTGTGCATCGTGGGCATGCGCAGTTGATCAGCCGTGCAGTGAAGTCGGCGAGCGAACGCGGAATTCCCAGTGTGCTCATGACTTTCGACCCACATCCGATGGAGGTCGTGCGGCCGGGCAGCCACCCGGCGCAGTTGACGACGCTGCGGCGGCGGTCCGAACTGGCCGAGGAGTTGGGAATCGACGTGTTCTGCGTCATCCCGTTCACTTCGGAGTTCATGAAGCTGAGCCCGGAGCAGTACGCGCACGAGATCCTGGTCGAGCGGTTACACGTCGCCGAGGTCGTCGTGGGGGAGAATTTCACCTTCGGCCGGAAGGCGGCCGGAACGGTCGACCTGCTGCGGCAGATCGGATCCCGTTTCGGGTTCGCCGTCGACGGGGTGAACCTGGTCGCGGAGCACGCGGTCACGTTCTCGTCGACCTACATCCGGTCCTGCGTCGACGCGGGTGACGTGTCGGCCGCGGCCGAGGCGCTGGGTCGACCGCACCGCGTCGAGGGTGTTGTCGTGCACGGTGAGCGCCGTGGCCGAGACCTGGGCTTCCCCACGGCCAACATCTCGCCGCCGGAACACGCCGCGATTCCCGCTGACGGCGTCTATGCGGCCTGGTTCACGG
Source organism: Rhodococcus sp. RD6.2 (assembly GCF_001040705.1). Lineage (GTDB taxonomy): Bacteria > Actinomycetota > Actinomycetes > Mycobacteriales > Mycobacteriaceae > Rhodococcus_G. The sequence continues at coordinate 419,034 of NZ_CVQP01000008.1, read as the reverse complement.
TGCTGGGACAGGACGCGGTGGAGGGATCCCTGGAGCCGGGGGTTGCGCACATGGCTGCGGTGTCCGTCGGCACGAATCCGACGTTCTCGGGCCGGACGCGCACCGTCGAGGCCTACGTCCTCGACGCGTCCGCGGATCTGTACGGGCAGCACGTGGCGGTCGACTTCGTCCGGCGCCTGCGCGGCATGGAGAAGTTCGACTCGGTCGAGTCGTTGATCGCGCAGATGGGTCGCGACGTCGACGACACGAGGGAGCTGCTCACACGCACCGACGTGAGGGGCTGACCGCGGCGTCGGGACCCGTTTCCGGCGCTGGTAGGATGTCCTCGGTGTGTGCTGCGGTCTGTGGTGGCCACGCCACTCGGGCTTGTCCTGGGATCTCATCGCGCAGACATCAGTAACAGGAGTGACAGTGGCGCTGACCACCGAAGAGAAGAAGGCCGTCCTCGCCGAGTACGGCGTTCACGAGACCGACACCGGATCGCCGGAGGCGCAGGTTGCGCTGCTGACGAAGCGGATTGTCGACCTCACCGAGCACCTGAAGAAGCACAAGCACGACCACCACTCCCGCCGCGGCCTGTTGCTGCTGGTTGGACGCCGTCGTCGTCTGCTCAAGTACGTTCAGAAGGTCGACATCGCGCGTTACCGTTCGCTCATCGAGCGTCTGGGCCTGCGCCGATAAGAGATTCGACGCACCGGGCGAATGCGCGACACAGCGCACCGACCCGGACGTGAACATCCCGGTAGCCAACGAGGCGAGTGCTTAGACTGACCTCGTTGGCTACCGGTGTTTGTCGGATGGCCGGATCGAAAGCGACCCGAGTCATCGGACAGACCGGTTCCATCGCGAACCATCGGATCCACGAGGGATCCCGCCGTACGTACCTGCAGTAGTGGCAGTCGGTCCTCGGTAGTGGCCACTCGGACGATCACCCACGAGGGGTGACCTGCGATTGGCTTCGATCGATGGCCGCCTCCGCGAAAGAGGGAATGCACCCGGCAGGTGCGCCGTGACCGCCAGGAGGGCGGCCACGGCCATGCGGATACGGCGAAGACGAGAGGGAGAGAAGAGAAAGACATGACCGCAAATACCGCAGTAGAGGTCGACGAGGGCGTCTTCGAGTCGACCGCCGTGATCGACAACGGGTCCTACGGAACCCGCACCATTCGTTTCGAGACCGGCCGCCTCGCCCAGCAGGCTGCCGGCGCCGTCGTCGCGTACCTCGACGACGAGACCATGCTGCTGTCGGCCACCACCGCCAGCAAGCACCCCAAGGAGCACTTCGACTTCTTCCCCCTGACGGTGGACGTCGAGGAGCGCATGTACGCCGCGGGTCGCATCCCCGGCTCGTTCTTCCGTCGCGAGGGCCGTCCCTCCACCGACGCGATCCTGACCTGCCGCCTGATCGACCGGCCGCTGCGCCCGTCGTTCGTCGACGGCCTGCGCAACGAGATCCAGGTCGTCGTGACGGTCCTGAGCCTCGACCCGAAGGACCTGTACGACGTCGTGGCGATCAACGCCGCGTCCGCGTCCACCCAGATCGCGGGCCTGCCGTTCTCCGGCCCGGTCGGTGGCGTGCGCGTTGCGCTGATCACCTCGGACGAGAACAAGGCCGGCCAGTGGGTCGCGTTCCCGACCGTCGAGCAGCTCGAGAACGCCGTCTTCGACATGGTCGTCGCGGGCCGCGTCGTCGAGTCCGGTGACGTCGCGATCATGATGGTCGAGGCCGAGGCCACCGACAACGTCATCGCGCTCATCGACGGCGGCGCGCAGGCGCCGACCGAGGCGATCGTCGCCCAGGGCCTCGAGGCCGCCAAGCCGTTCATCGCCCGCCTCTGCGAGGCGCAGCAGGCGCTCGCCGCCGCGTCGTCGAAGCCAACCGGCGAGTACCCCGTGTTCCCGGCCTACCAGGCCGACGTGTACGCCGCCGTCGAGGCCGCTGCCACCGAGAAGCTGTCGGCGGCACTGACCATCGCGGGCAAGCAGGAGCGCGACGACAAGACCGACGAGGTCAAGGTCGACGTCCTCGACCTGGTCGCACCGCAGTTCGAGGGTCGCGAGAAGGAGATCGGCGCGGCGTTCCGCTCGCTGACCAAGAAGCTCGTCCGTCAGCGGATCCTCAAGGACCACTTCCGGATCGACGGCCGTGGCATCACCGACATTCGGTCGCTCTCGGCCGAGGTCGCCGTGATCCCGCGTGCCCACGGCTCCGCGTTGTTCGAGCGCGGCGAGACCCAGATCATGGGTGTCACCACGCTCGACATGGTGAAGATGGCGCAGCAGGTCGACTCGCTCGGTCCCGAGACCAGCAAGCGCTACATGCACCACTACAACTTCCCGCCGTACTCGACCGGTGAGACGGGCCGCGTCGGTTCGCCGAAGCGTCGCGAGATCGGCCACGGCGCGCTCGCCGAGCGCGCCCTCATGCCGGTCCTGCCGAGCGTCGAGGAGTTCCCGTACGCGATCCGCCAGGTCTCCGAGGCGCTGGGCTCCAACGGCTCGACCTCGATGGGCTCCGTGTGCGCGTCGACCCTGTCGCTGCTCAACGCCGGTGTGCCCCTCAAGGCTCCCGTCGCGGGCATCGCGATGGGCCTGGTCTCCGACGAGGTCGACGGCGAGACCCGCTACGTGGCGCTGACCGACATCCTCGGCGCCGAGGATGCCTTCGGCGACATGGACTTCAAGGTCGCCGGTACCAAGAACTTCGTCACGGCGCTGCAGCTGGACACGAAGCTCGACGGCATCCCGTCGCAGGTTCTGGCCGGTGCGCTGTCGCAGGCCCATGACGCCCGGACCACCATCCTCGAGGTCATGGCCGAAGCCATCGACACCCCGGACGAGATGAGCCCGTTCGCGCCGCGCATCACGACCATCAAGGTGCCGGTGGACAAGATCGGCGAGGTCATCGGCCCCAAGGGCAAGATGATCAACTCGATCACCGAGCAGACCGGTGCGAGCATCTCCATCGAGGACGACGGCACCGTGTTCGTCGGCGCCACCGATGGTCCGTCTGCGCAGGCCGCGATCGATCTGATCAACGCCATCGCCAACCCGCAGCTGCCCAAGGTGGGCGAGCGCTTCCTCGGCACGGTCGTCAAGACCACCGCCTTCGGCGCGTTCGTCTCGCTGCTCCCGGGCCGCGACGGACTGGTGCACATCTCCAAGCTGGGCAACGGCAAGCGGATCAACAAGGTCGAGGACGTCGTGAGCGTCGGCAGCAAGCTCCGGGTGGAGATCGCCGACATCGACAACCGCGGCAAGATCTCGCTGGTCCCCGTCGAGGAGGAGGGTGCTGCGGCGCCCGCCGCCGAGGCGAAGGCGACCGACGCGGACGCGTAGGTGTGACGCGCCGGTGACGTCATCGGCGTAGCAGTTCACGAAGGTGCCCCCGACCCGTGTGGTCGGGGGCACCTTTCTGTTCCGTCGTGACCGGAACGTTGCCTACGGCACCGTGTCTTCGGACTGTGTCACCTTCGGCCGGGTGCTTTGCTGGACGAGTGAACGCAGGAGTGCCTGTTTTCGACAAGTCTGCCCAGCTCCGGAATCTTGCTCTGGCGACCTGGACGTCGACCATCTGTTTCTGGGCCTGGAACATGATCGGCCCCATGTCCACGACCTACGCCGCGCGTCTCGAGTTGACCAGTTCGCAGGCGTCGATACTCGTGGCAACACCGATTCTGGTCGGGTCGCTGGGCCGAATCGTGACCGGCCCGCTCACCGACCGCTACGGCGGTCGAGCCCTCTTCATCTTCGTAGCCCTGGCGTCGGTCATCCCGGTGCTCGCCGTCGGGTTCTCCGCGAGCGCCGACTCGTATGTCGGCCTGCTGGCCTCCGGCTTCGTCCTCGGTGTCGCGGGCACGGTGTTCGCGATCGGCATCCCGTTCGCGAAGTCCTGGTACGAGGCCAGCAGGCACGGATTCGCCACCGGAGTGTTCGGTGCGGGCATGGTCGGTACCGCCCTGTCGGCGTTCTTCACTCCGCGGTTCGTCGGCTGGTTCGGGCTCATCACGACACACGTCATCATCGCGATCGCGCTGGCCGCGACCGCGGCCCTGTGCGTGATGCTGATGAAGGACTCGCCGGCCTTCGTCCCCAACACCGAACCGGTGATTCCCAAGCTCGTTGCGGCGTCGAAACTCGGTGTGACATGGGAGATGTCGTTCCTGTACGCCATCGTGTTCGGTGGGTTCGTCGCCTTCAGCAACTACCTGCCGACGTACATCAAGAACATCTACGACTTCTCTGCTGTCGACGCAGGCACCCGCACCGCGGCGTTCGCGCTCGCCGCCGTCATCGCTCGACCGATCGGTGGCACGCTTTCGGACCGGATCGCTCCGAAATGGGTTGTGCTCGCCTCGCTCGCGGGCACTGCGGTTCTCGCAGTCGTCGCGACATTCCAGCCACCGGCCGACTTCTGGTCCGCGGTCACGTTCATCTCGCTGGCGATCTTCCTCGGTATCGGTACTGGCGGCGTGTTCGCCTGGGTGGCACGACGTTCGCCTGCGCAGAGCGTCGGTAGCGTCACCGGAATCGTCGCTGCGGCAGGTGGTTTGGGCGGGTACTTCCCACCGCTGGTGATGGGCGCGACATACGACGAGGTGGACAACAACTACACCGCCGGTCTGCTGCTGCTGGCCGCGGTCGCCGTCGTCGCCTTCCTCTACACCGCGTTGAAGCTGCATGCCCGCGAGCCCGAGAAAGCGGAAGCGGCACCGACACAGACCTGACCGGAAGATCTTTCAAGCGCCGCCCGGCGCGGAGGAGGGCACGTGACGTCGAGTGGTTCGATCACCGGAGGCGCAGTCGAGGACGTGCTGCTGCGAAGTGGGCGGTTCTTCACCCCCGGGCAGTTCTCACCCGACCGCCGCACAGTCACTCGCAACGGTGGTCGGGAAGGCGACATCTTCTACCGCGATCGGTGGAGCCACGACAAGGTGGTGCGGTCGACGCACGGTGTGAACTGCACCGGGTCGTGTTCCTGGAAGATCTATGTCAAGGACGGGATCATCACCTGGGAGACCCAGGAGACCGACTATCCGTCGGTGGGTCCGGACCGTCCCGAGTACGAGCCGCGCGGATGTCCGCGCGGCGCGGCCTTCTCCTGGTACACGTACTCGCCGACGCGGGTGCGCTACCCGTATGCCCGCGGCGTCCTCGTCGAGATGTATCGCGAGGCGAGGGGACGGCTGGGCGACCCGGTGCTGGCGTGGGCGGACATCCAGAACGACCCGGAGCGACGACGGCGCTATCAGCAGGCCCGGGGAAAGGGCGGGCTGGTCCGCGTCACGTGGGACGAGGCCACCGAGATGATCGCGGCCGCGCACGTGCACACGATCAAGGAGTACGGCCCTGACCGGATCGCCGGGTTCTCGCCGATTCCGGCGATGTCGATGATCTCGTTCGCGGCCGGGTCCCGGTTCGTCGAACTCGTCGGGGGCGTGATGACGTCCTTCTACGACTGGTACGCGGACCTTCCGGTGGCGTCCCCGCAGGTGTTCGGCGACCAGACCGATGTCCCCGAGTCCGGAGACTGGTGGGATGCGAGTTACCTGATGATGTGGGGCTCGAACGTTCCGGTCACCCGGACACCCGACGCGCACTGGATGGCGGAAGTTCGTTACCGCGGGACGAAGGTCGTCACCGTCAGTCCCGACTACGCCGACAACACGAAGTTCGCCGACGAGTGGATGCCGTGCGCCGCGGGCACCGACGGTGCGATGGCGATGGCGATGGGTCAGGTGATCCTCTCCGAATTCTTCGTCAAACGCCGGGAGCCGTTCTTCGTCGACTACGTGCAGCGCTATACGGACCTGCCGTTCCTGGTCAAACTGGAGGAGCGTGACGGTCGGCTCGTCCCCGGGAAGAACCTCACCGCGGCGGACCTGGGTGAGGACGTGGAGAACGCGGCGTTCAAGCCGGTGCTGATCGACGGCGCGACCGATCGCCCTGCCGTTCCCCACGGATCGCTCGGCTTCCGATTCGGCGAGGAGGGCGTCGGGAAGTGGAACCTCGACCTCGGTGATCTGGTGCCTGCCCTGACGGTGGCGACCTCGGACGGCGGGTTGGGTGGCGGGGTGCCCGGCGACGTCGTCGCGGTGACGTTTCCGCGCTTCGACACCGTCGACGGCCGCGGTGAGACGATCGACCGTGGCGTTCCTGTCCGGACCGTCGCGGGCCACCGGGTGTGCACCGTGTTCGACCTGATGCTCGCCCAGTACGGGGTGACGAGGCCCGGACTGCCCGGCGAGTGGCCGACGGGGTACGACGACCAGTCCGCGCTGTACACCCCTGCTTGGCAGGAGCCGATCACGGGCGTGTCGGCGGCTCAGGTGATCCGCGTCGCCCGCGAGTTCGCCACGAACGCGATCGAATCGGGCGGCCGGACGATGATCGTGATGGGCGCGGGCATCTGCCAGTGGTTCCACGGCGACGCGACCTACCGGGCGATCCTGGGCCTGCTGCTCCTGACCGGCTCGATGGGTCGTAACGGCGGTGGCTGGGCCCACTACGTCGGCCAGGAGAAGTGTCGCCCGGTCACCGGATGGGCGACGGTCGCGATGGGGAGCGACTGGAGTCGTCCGCCGCGGCAGATGGCCGGTACCTCGTACTGGTACGCGCACACCGATCAGTGGTGCTACGACGGATATCGGGCCGACGCCCTCGCAAGTCCCACCGGCCGGGGACGATTCGCGGGCAGGCACACGATGGACGTGATGGCCTCGGCGGTCGCGATGGGCTGGACGCCCTTCTACCCGCAGTTCGATCGGTCGAGCCTCGACGTCGCCGAGGAGGCCATCGCCGCTGGCGTCGACGTTCCGACGCACGTGGCGCAGCAGTTGGCGTCCGGTGAATTGTCGCTCGCCGTCACCGATCCCGACAATCCACGGAACTGGCCGCGCGTTCTCAGTGTGTGGCGCGCGAACCTGCTCGGGTCGTCGAGCAAGGGCAACGAGTACTTCCTCAAACACCTGTTGGGGACCTCGTCCAATCTGCAGGCAGAGCCGACGCGGGAGGAATTGCGGCCCAACGACGTCGAGTGGCCCGAGGCGATTCCGGAAGGAAAACTCGATCTCGTCATGTCGATCGACTTCCGGATGACGTCGACGACGCTGCTCTCCGACGTCGTGCTCCCGGCGGCGACGTGGTACGAGAAGCAGGACCTCTCGAGCACCGACATGCACCCGTACATCCATGCGTTCACGGCGGCGATCGACCCGCCGTGGGAGACGAGGTCGGACTTCGACGCGTTCGGGGCGATCGCGCGCTCCTTCTCGGAGTTGGCGAAGACGCATCTGGGCACCCGAACCGACGTCGTACTGGGCACGCTGCAGCACGACACACCCGGCGCGATGGCGTATCCGAGTGGTACGGAATCGGATTGGCGCACCACCGGCGAGGTGCCCGTACCGGGTAGGACGATGGGTCCGCTCGTCGTGGTGGAGCGGGACTACACGGCGATCGCGGAAAAGTGGTCGGCGCTCGGTCCGCTGGTCGAGAAGGCGGGACTGGTGACGAAGGGCGTCACCTTCCATCCCGACGAGGAAGTCGTCGAGCTCGCAGAGAAGCACGGTGTGATGAGTTCCGGTGTGGCTGCGGGCCGTCCGGCGCTCGACACCGCCGAGAAGATGTGCGAGGCGGTGCTGCGCCTCTCGGGCACGTCCAACGGCAGGCTCGCGGTCGAGGGATTCCGCCAGCTCGAGCAGCGCACCGGACGCCGCCTCGTGCACCTGGCCGAGGGCAGTGAGGAGCGCCGCATCACCTTTGCGGACACCCAGGCCAGGCCGGTTCCGGTGATCACCAGCCCGGAATGGTCGGGCAGTGAGACCGGGGGCAGGCGGTACGCGCCTTTCACGGTGAACATCGAGGAACTCAAGCCGTTTCACACGCTCACCGGCCGCATGCACTTCTTCCTCGACCACGACTGGATGGAGGAACTGGGGGAGCAGTTGCCGGTCTACCGACCACCGTTGGACATGGTGCGGCTGTTCGAGGAACCGCACGTCGGCGAGATGCGTGACGGGATCGGACTGACGGTGCGGTACCTGACCCCGCACAGCAAGTGGTCGATCCACTCCGAGTACCAGGACAACCTGTTCATGCTGTCGCTGTCTCGTGGCGGCCCGACCATGTGGATGAGCCCGGCGGACGCGGCGAAGATCTCGGTGAAGGACAACGACTGGATCGAGGCGGTGAACCGCAACGGTGTCGTGGTGTGCCGGGCGATCGTCTCGCATCGCATGCCCGAGGGCGTCGTGTACGTCTACCACGCGCAGGAACGCACCATCGACGTTCCGAAGTCCGAGACGACCGGCATGCGCGGCGGAATCCACAACTCGTTGACGCGGCTGCTGATCAAACCGACCCACCTCGCGGGCGGCTACGCCCAGACGTCGTGGGCGTGGAACTACCTCGGCCCCACCGGAAATCAGCGCGACGAGGTCACGGTGGTTCGCCGCCGCAGCCAGGAAGTGACGTACTGACATGGGCGGCACGAGCGGAGCCTGCGGAGCGAGAGATGTGACGGCCGGAGCCTGCGGAGCGAGAGATGTGACGGCTGGAGCCTGCGAAGCGAGGGAATCATGAAGGTCATGGCGCAGATGGCGATGGTGATGAACCTCGACAAGTGCATCGGGTGTCACACCTGTTCGGTGACGTGCAAGCAGGCGTGGACGAACAGGTCGGGCACCGAGTACGTGTGGTTCAACAACGTCGAAACCCGTCCGGGACAGGGATACCCGAGGACGTACGAGGATCAGGATCGCTGGCGCGGCGGCTGGGTGCGCGACTCGAAGGGACGGCTGCGTCTCAAGGACGGCGGACGGCTCAAGAAGCTCTCGCGGATCTTCTCGAACCCGAAGATGCCTGCGATTCAGGACTATTACGAACCGTGGACGTACGACTACGAGAATCTGACGAACGCCCCGCTCGGTGACGACATTCCCGTGGCGCCGCCTCGAAGCCTGATCACGGGCGAGAGAATGAAGGTCGAGTGGTCGGCGAACTGGGACGACAATCTGGGCGGGTCGCCGGAGATCCTGCAGGACGACCCGGTGCTCAAGAAGGTCAGCGAGCAGGTCAAACTCGAGCTCGAGCAGACGTTCATGTTCTATCTGCCCCGTATCTGCGAGCACTGCATGAACCCGGCCTGCGTCGCCTCGTGCCCGTCCGGCGCCATGTACAAGCGTGTCGAGGACGGCATCGTCCTGGTCGACCAGGACAAGTGCCGTGGGTGGCGGATGTGCGTGTCGGGTTGCCCGTACAAGAAGGTGTACTTCAATCACAAGACCGGCAAGGCCGAGAAGTGCACGTTCTGCTATCCGCGTGTCGAGGTCGGGTTGCCGACCGTCTGCGCCGAGACGTGTGTCGGCCGTCTGCGCTACATCGGGCTGATCCTCTACGACGCCGACAGGGTGCTCGAGGCGGCGTCGGTGGAGAACGATCAGGATCTGTACGAGGCGCAGTTGGGGACCCTGCTCGATCCGAACGACCCGCATGTCATCGCGGCCGCGCACGCCTCGGGTATCTCGGACACCTGGATCGAGGCGGCGCAGAAGTCGCCGATCCACGCGCTGATCAAGGAGTTCCGGGTGGCGTTGCCGCTGCATCCGGAGTACCGAACGATGCCGATGGTCTGGTACGTCCCGCCGCTGTCGCCGGTGGTCGACGCGGTCAGCCGTGACGGTCACGACGGTGAGGATGTCGGGAACCTCTTCGGAGCTCTCGAGTCGTTGCGCATCCCGGTCGAGTACCTGGCCGAGCTGTTCACGGCGGGGGACACCGAGGTCGTCGGAGGGGTGCTGCGCAAGCTCGCCGCAATGCGGTCCTACATGCGTGACATCAACCTCGGACGTGCGCCGCAGGAGCACATTCCCGCGGCGGTCGGCATGACCGAGGAGCAGATGTACGAGATGTACCGTCTCCTTGCGATCGCGAAGTACGAGGAGCGGTATGTGATTCCGTCGGCGTACGCGGCGGACGCCCACGGATTGGAGGAGACGGTCACCGAATGTGCCCTCGACTTCGAGGGCGGTCCCGGACTGTACGACCAGGGGTCCGGACCGTTCGGCGAGGTGAGCGGCACGCCCGTCCCGGTGGCGGTCGAGACGTTCCACGCGCTGCGGCAGCGGCAGACCAGCGAGGCGATGGGTGCGAACGAGAGCCGCCCGTCGCGTGTGAACCTGCTGAACTGGGATGGCAAGGGTGCACCTGACGGCATGTTCCCGGGCGGTGGACGATGAAGCTGCTTCGCCGTCTGGCTCGCGGCGACTCCGCCAGGAACCTGCGCGAGCACCGGATCGTCTGGCAGGCGGCGTCACTGCTGCTCGCCTACCCGGACGACGGGCACCACGCCCGGCTGGCCACGGTCGACGAGTTGATCGCACTGCTGCCCGACGAGAGCGCTGCGCCCCTGGTGGCGGCGGTGCGGCGGTTGCGGGAACGGTCGGATCTCGAGGCGGCGACCACCTATGTCGAGACGTTCGACATGAGACGCAAGACCACGCTGCTGCTGACGTACTGGACCGACGGTGACACCCGTAATCGCGGCAGCGCCATCCTCGTGTTCGCCGACGCGTACCGCGCTGCCGGTGCGCAGCCGCCGGACGACGAGTCCGCGGACCACCTCGCGGTGGTCCTCGAATTCGCCGCGACCGTGGACCCCGACAGCGGGGCTCGCCTGCTGGCCACGAACCGGATGGCGATCGACATGTTGCACGAGCAGTTGAGCGACGGCGGGTCGCCGTACGCAGGGGTGATCGGTGCGGTGGCCGGCACCTTGCCGCCCGCGAGTGAACTCGAGCGCCAGCGGGCTCGTGCACTCGCGTTGTCGGGACCTCCTGCCGAAGCCGTTGGTCTGCAACCGTTCACGCTGACCGTGCCACCGCGCCGGGATCAGAGCGCACGACCAGAAGGAGCGCAGTGACATGTCGGCCGGCGAAATCTACTGGGACGTCATCCCCTACGTGACCCTCGCGATCCTGATCATCGGGACGTGGTGGCGCTACCGCTACGACAAGTTCGGGTGGACGACCCGGTCGTCGCAGCTGTACGAGAACAGGTTGCTGCGGATTGCGAGCCCCCTGTTCCACTTCGGCATCCTCGTCGTGATCATCGGCCACATCATCGGTCTGGTGATCCCGGAGTCGTGGACCGAGGCCATCGGTGTCAGCGAACACATGTACCACTGGGGTGCCGCGATCCCCGGCGTCATCGCGGGCGTCGCGACACTGATCGGTGTCGCACTGCTCATCTACCGGCGACGCACGACGGGCCCCGTCTTCACCGCGACGACTCTCAACGACAAGGTCATGTACGTGGTGCTCGTGGCGGCCATCGTCGCCGGACTGGGAACCACCATGATCGGTGCCTTCGAGGGCAACGAAGCCCACAACTACCGCGAGACGGTGTCGCCGTGGTTCCGGTCCATCTGGTACTTCCAGCCCAAGGGTGAGCTGATGGCGGAGGCACCGTTGTCGTTCCACATTCACGTCACCGTTGCGCTGGTGCTGTTCGCGATATGGCCGTTCACGCGGCTGGTGCATGCGTTCAGCGCGCCCTTCGCCTACCTGTTCCGTCCCTACATCGTGTACCGGAGCCGGGACACGGCGGGGAAGGGTGAACTCGTCGGCTCCCAACCGCACCGCCGCGGGTGGTGACCCGGACCTGTACTGTTTGGTCTTCGACTGACAACCTCAGAGCCGACACCGTCAGAGCTGACACCGAGGACCGCTGAACCACTTCATGGCCGACACCGCACGCACCCGCACGACGACCGCCCGAAAGCCCGCCACGCAGATTTCCGCGAAGCAGAAGTCCGGTACGCAGAAGTCCGTGGCGCCGAAGAAGAAGGTCCGCGCCCCGCGGTCCACTGTGCGCCGCACCGTCCTTCCGGGCGGCCTGCGCGTGGTCACCGAGCACATGCCGGGTGTGCGGTCGGCGTCCGTCGGTGTGTGGGTGGGCGTCGGTTCCCGCGACGAGCAGGCGTCGGTCGCCGGGGCCGCGCACTTCCTCGAGCACCTGCTTTTCAAGGCGACCCCGACGCGCACCGCCCTCGATATCGCCCAGGTCGTCGACGGCATCGGCGGCGAGCTCAACGCCTTCACCTCCCGTGAGCACACCTGCTTCTACGCGCACGTCCTCGACGAGGATCTGCCGCTCGCGATCGACATCGTCAGCGACGTCGTGCTGCGCGGCAAGTGCCGCAGCTCCGACGTCGACGTCGAGCGTCAGGTGGTGCTCGAGGAGATCGCGATGCGCGACGACGACCCCGAGGACCTGCTCGGCGACGAGTTCCTCACCGCGCTGTTCGGTGACCATCCCGTTGGTAGGCCGGTGATCGGGTCGACCGAGTCGATCGAGGCGATGACCCGCACACAGCTGCATTCCTTCCACGTCCGCCGGTACACGCCGGAGCGGATGGTGGTCGCGGTCGCGGGCAACGTCGACCACGACGACACCGTCGAACTCGTCCGGCGTGCATTCGACGGCCACCTGGTGGGTGGCGCCGAACCTGCGCCGCGACGTGCGGGTCGACTGCGGGCCAGGACGGCGCCCGCCCTGACCGTTCTCGAACGGGACAGCGAGCAGGCGCACCTGTGTGTCGGTGTGCGTGGCCTGGGCCGACACGAGGGCCATCGGTGGGCGCTGTCGGTGCTCAACACCGCCGTCGGCGGCGGACTGTCGTCGCGGCTGTTCCAGGAGATCCGGGAGGAGCGCGGCCTGGCGTACTCGGTGTACTCGAGCGTCGACACGTTCGCGGACACCGGTGCGTTCTCCGTGTACGCCGGATGCCAGCCGGAGAATCTCGCCGACGTCACCACCCTGGTGCGCGAGGTTCTCGCGCAGGTCGCATCCAACGGCATCACCGATGCCGAAGTGGCGCGCGCGAAGGGTTCGATCCGCGGCGGAATGGTTCTGGGCCTGGAGGATTCGAGCTCGCGGATGCACCGCATCGGTCGCCAGGAACTGAGCTACGGCAGTCACCGGACCATCTCCGAAACGCTGCGGCGCATCGACGCCGTCACCACAGAGGAAGTGAGCGAGGTCGCGGCGATGCTGCTCAGCCGCCCGTTCGCGGCGTCCGTGGTCGGCCCGTACCGACGTACCAGGGACCTGCCCGCGGTGGTGCGGGGGATCGTCTGATGCAGGTGCAGTGGTCGCGGCGAACGGTCCCCTTCCTCGTCGTTCTCGCGGTGACGCTGGTGATGCTGTTCTCGCCGGGATCGACGGTGCCGAGCGGGCCGCCGTACAGCGACAAGGTCACCCATCTTCTGATGTTCCTGGCGCTGGCGGTCGCGGCTCGATATGCGGGGTTCCGGGCACGGTGGGTGCTGCTCGGCGGACTGCTCTACGCGGCGGCCTCCGAGATCGTGCAGGCGGTACTGCCGATCGAGCGAAGTGGATCGATGTGGGACTGGGCCGCCGACGTGGTGGGCGTTCTGCTCGGACTTGGCCTCGTCGTGGCATGGCAGGCAGGCAAGAAGAAGTCGGCGGCGGTCGTCGACTGATCTGGGAGGTATGTGATGCGGATACGCGGTGCGGTGCTCGAGGAGATCGGCAGGTCACGACCCTTCGCGCAGTCCCGGCCCATCACGATCTCCGAGCTGGAGTTGGACGGACCTCGTCAGGGTGAGCTGCTCGTTCGCATCGAGGCGGCGGGACTGTGTCACTCGGACCTGTCGGTCGTCGACGGGAATCGGGTGCGGCCCGTGCCCATGCTGTTGGGGCACGAGGCCGCCGGACGCGTCGAGGCTCTCGGCGACGGGGTGACCGACATCGCCCTCGGAGACCGGGTGGTGATGACCTTTCTTCCACGCTGCGGTGACTGCGCAGGCTGCGCCACCAACGGGCGGATGCCGTGCAGCGTGGGCAGTGTCGCGAACAACGAGGGCATTCTCCTCGCGGGTGGCAGCCGCCTGCACCGCGACGGCGGCGACGTCCATCACCACCTCGGTGTCTCCGGATTCGCGACGCACGCCGTCGTGGACCGGCGATCGGTGGTGGCGGTGGAGAACGATGTGCCCGCCGAGATCGCGGCAGTCCTCGGGTGTGCGGTGCTCACGGGTGGGGGAGCCGTGCTCAATGCCGCGCGCACCGCGCCCGGCGATTCGATCATGGTGGTCGGGCTCGGTGGTGTCGGGATGGCGGCGGTGCTGACAGCCGTCTCCCTCGGGCACGGCCCGGTCATCGGTGTCGACGCGATGCCGGAGAAGCTCGCCACCGCAACCGAACTCGGTGCGACCGCGGTGTACACGCCGGCCGAGCTCGTGGAACGCGGTGTCCGCGCCGACCTCGTGGTCGAGGCCGCAGGCAATGCGCGGGCATTCGAGACGGCAGTCGCTGCAACGGCACCCGGCGGCACCACCGTGACCGTCGGCCTGCCGAATCCGCAGGCGCGATCGGAGATCTCACCGCTGGGCCTGGTCGCGGAGGCCCGCACGATCGTCGGAAGCTATCTCGGGTCGGCCCTGCCCTCCCGTGACATTCCGCGATACGCGCAGATGTGGCGGGAGGGCAGGCTGCCGGTGGAGAAGCTCATCTCGTCACGGATCACCCTCGACGAGATCAACCGGGGGATGGACGAACTCGCCGACGGCAATGCGATCCGTCAGGTCATCGTGTTCGACTGAGTCCCGGGTGTGGGCCGGCTCAGGCTCCGAACAGCGAGGCGAGTGAGCCGAGGTCGAGTGATTCGAGCGATCCGCCGGTTGCCGGCGGGTTGCAGCCGGTGACCGTGACGGTGTGCCACTGACGGTCACCGAGCCACTCCGGGTTGCCGTCGGGGGTCTGGCCGTTGTTCCCGGGAGGGCCCAGCACGATCCGGTAGTCGACCTTGTGGGTGTCGGCGTCCGGGTTCGGCAGCGCCGGGTTCCAGCTGGCGTTGATGTTCTTGAGGTCCTGGACGTACGTGGCGAGCACCGGGTCGCGGTCGGAGACCATGGTGCGGTTCTCCGGGGTGTTCTCGCCCGCACCGCCGTCCGGCCAGCTCGGGAGTTCCGACTTGGACGCCATGTTCGGGGTACCGGTCCGCCACACCGGGAAGCCGACGCCGATGTCGCGGCCCTCTTCGTCGTCGATGCGCCAGTCGATCGTGTAGGTGGTGACGTTGGTGCGGTTCTCGATGTTGAACTCGGCCTTGCAGCCGCCGAGGTCCTTCGCCCAGAACTGCACCGGTCCGGTGCGCTGTCCGTTGTCCACCTCTTGTGCGCCTGCGGCGGGCACGGCGGAGAGCGCCAGGAGCGTTCCCGCAGCCACTGCCAACGCGGCAGAGACCTTCACCGGGTTGTTCGTGATACTTGTGCGCAGTGTCTTCATGTGAGGTTCCTCTCGTTCCGTCGCCGGACCGTAGCCCACGCCGGTTCACTCGCGGGTTGGAAATGCGGAAGAACCCGGCAGTTGCCTCCGCGCCGCGAGATGCAAGTGACCAGCGGGTCGGAAGGGGCAGCAGAGACGATCTGCGACAGCGCCGCGGCCGGTTGCTGCAATGTTGCGGGTGCGGCGCTCGCGGCGGCCGTGCGGATCATGCGAGCGGTGTTCGTCGATTCACCGTTCACCCTGCTCGGGTGACGACACGCAGGCACGGCTCGGCGAGGTTGGGACGGGGACCAGTCCACGGGTGGTGGGCCTGCCCGCCGGATGGAGGATCGCCATGCTGCTCGTGCCCGACAACCAGCGGCGGACGCTGGACGAACTCGACGACCGCCTCGACCTCGAGTCGGGGGATCGGCGGGCCAAGCGATCCGCGTTCTGGGCGATGCTGGCGCTGTCCGCGGTCATCGCGGTCGCCGGTGTCGCGGGTGACTCCACGGCCACCGTGATCGGCGCCATGATCGTGGCACCGCTGTCCACGCCGATCCTCGGAATCGGGCTCGGAATAACCACGGGCAGAGCGCGTCTCGTGACCACGAGCATGCTGTACGTCGCGGCGGGTGTCGTCCTGGTCGTCGTGGTCGGGGCCGTCGTCGCGCAGTTGCTCCCCAACCCGACCAACGTGCTGGCGAACTCGCAGGTGACAGGGCGCACATCGCCGACGCTGATGGACCTGCTCGCCGCCATCGCGACCGGGTTCGCCGGCGCCATCGCGGTCACACGACGCGACGTCGGGGACGTTCTACCCGGCGTCGCGATCGCGATCTCTCTCGTTCCGCCACTGGGCGTCGTCGGAGTGTGCCTCGGCTCGGGGGCGCCCGCGCTCGCCGTGGGCGCCTTCGTCCTGTTCGCCTCGAACGTCATCGCGCTCGTCATCACCGCGATGATCGTGCTGTTCGCCGCCGGGTACGGCCGGGAAGCAGCCGAGGTCCACGGGCGTGAACGGGCGCGTGCGTATGTCGTGCTGGCGCTGGCGACCTGCGCCGTCATGGTCCCGATGGTGCTCAACTCGCTGTCCTCGGTGTGGGCCGGGCAGGTGGCGGGCGCAGCGAAGGCGTGGCTCGCCGACGTACCCGATGCGCAGGTCACCGGAGTCACGTGGCAGGGCCGCACGGCGACGGTGCAGGTGCTCGGGCCAGAGGAACTGCCTCCCGTCGACGAGCTCCAAGCGGCAGTGGACAGTCTCGTGCCGTGGGATCCGACCCTTCAGGTGGTGCACACCGTGGGTGGACGATACGACGCCGGGCGTTGACGGCTTTCGGCGCGCGCGACAGCGGTGGGTGTCCCGACGGGTGTCTGCATCCGCGCAAGCGCGTACGGTGCGGAGGCCGCCTTGCAGCCGACCGGCACGAACTGCAGACCGGCGGCGCCGCCGATCGGTCGGTCACGCCGGCTGCGGTGTCCGAATCGGCTCGGGGGTGGGGATCCGCGACTGCGTCGACGCCGTGCCCGTAGGTGACGTCGCGTCGAACTCGTGTTTCAGGAACGATTCCGCGGAGTCGTCCATGATGTTCATCCACTTGTCCGGGAGAGGTGGTGCGACTGTTCCGGTGAGAGTCGAAGCGTAACTGCAGTTCCGATAGCCCATGATGTCGTTCTTCTTGTCCTTCTTCCATTGCTTGAAAAGCTCGCCCTGCTTTTCCACGTGGAATTCCGGATAATCTGTCCGGTCGACCAGGTCGCGAATATATGCGGCTTGGAAATCAATTTCCTGAACTGGTCCGTCGAGGAGTTCTTGGCGAGCGCACCATTCGTCGACATCGGCTTCGCGTGATGCGTGATCAGGTAATTCGACACGGCCGAGGATCACGTCGCGTACGTACCATGCCTGGGCGTCGAACATGTTGAACGTGAAGTACTGATCCTGCATGCCGAGGAAGAACAGCCGCGAATTCGCCTGCGAGACGACACCCTTGTAGATGCCGCGGGGATACAGCCGGTTGTCTGTCGTCAGTGTCAGCTCGTCCGACAGGAACGGGAAGTGGTGCTGGTAGCCGGTGCACAGGATGATCGCGTCCACCTCCCGAATGCTGCCGTCTGCGAAGTGCACGGTGTTGCCGTCCACGCCGGTCAGCAGCGGAGTCTCGGAGAGGCCGGCGGGCCAGTCGTGTCCCATCGGCGCGGTCCGGTAGCTGAACGTGACCTCCGCAGCACCGTACTTGTGGCATTGGGTACCAATGTCCTCTGCGGAGTAGCTGCTGCCGACGAGAAGGAGCCGCTTGCCGGTGAACTCGCGGGCGTCCCGGAAGTCGTGGGCGTGCAGCACCCGACCCGGGAAGTCCTCCAATCCGTCGAAATACGGAACGTTCGGCGTCGAAAAGTGGCCGGTTGCGACGACGACGTAGTCGAACGATTCGGTCTGCAGGGTGCCGGCACGGTGGTCCGCTGCGGTCACGTCGAAGTGCCCTGTCCCGGACCCGTCACCGGATTCCACCCATTCGACCTGCCGCACCGCGGTGTCGAAACGGATGTGTTTGCGGGCGTCGCTCTGGTCGACGCGGCCCATGATGTAGTCGTGGAGGACGGCCCGTGGCGGGTACGACGGGATGGGCCTGCCGAAGTGTTCCTCGAACGAGTAGTCGGCGAACTCGAGGCATTCCTTCGGGCCGTTGGACCACAGGAATCGATACATGCTGCCGTGTACCGGTTCGCCGTGTTGATCGAGCCCCGTGCGCCACGTGTAGTTCCACATTCCACCGAGATCGCTCTGCTTCTCGTAGCAGACAATGTGCGGCATCGACCCGGGATCCGATTTGTGTGCGGATTCGAATGCCCTCAATTGTGCGAGGCCACTCGGACCGGCTCCCAAAATCGCGATCCTTGGCGTCAATTTTTTCCCCTATTCTCGATGAACTTGCGTCCTGCCTATCACAGTGAATGGCGTCGGGGCCAATTTCGAGAGGGTTCTCCGCGGCGTCGGGCAGCGATTCTCGGTGCAAAGGGGAGCTCCCACGTGCGCGTATGTCGATCGTGTGACGATGCCCGAATCGTCGGGGTCGGATGGGCCTCCGTGGTCGTCGGGTCCATCCTCGCCCGGTCCACTCCCCTGGGACGGCGGCGGCCGGAGAGTCGGGGGTCACTGACCTCGGACGTGACGAGATCCGCAGCGCTGTCTCTCAGCTCTCCCGACGTGTCGTCCACGGCGGTGATCGGTGGCGTAGCCGAGACGACCCGTCCCGGTCGGAATCACCGATTGCGTAGGCTCTGGTACCGGGCCACGCGGTTGTCGCTGGCACCGGCAGGAAGACGATCGGACGGAGTGAGATCAAGTGACGGTGATTCGGGTCGGAGTCCTGGGTGCCAAGGGCAAAGTGGGCCGCGCGATCTGTGAGGCCGTCGAGGCCGCGCCGGACCTCGAGCTCGTGGCGCAGGTTGACGCGGGCGACAGGATCGAGACGTTCGTCGACACCCGCACCGAGGTCGTCGTCGACTTCACCAGCCCCGCCGTCGTCATGCCGAACCTCGAGTTCCTCGTCGCGAACGGCATCCACGCCGTCGTCGGCACCACCGGTTTCGACGACGAGCGGCTCGCGCAGGTGCGTGGCTGGTTGGCCGCGCGGCCCGAGACCGGTGTGCTCATCGCCCCGAACTTCGCGATCGGTGCGGTGCTGTCGATGCGGTTCGCCGCGCAGGCGGCCCGCTTCTTCGACTCCGTCGAGGTCATCGAACTGCACCACCCGAACAAGGTCGACGCGCCGTCCGGCACCGCCTACCGCACCGCCGCACTGATCGCGGAGGCCCGCGCCGCGGCCGGTCGGGGGCCGAGCCCCGACGCCACCACCGACGAACTCGACGGTGCCCGCGGCGCCGACGTCGAAGGCGTGCGGGTGCACTCCGTTCGCCTCGCGGGCCTCGTCGCCCATCAGGAGGTGCTGCTGGGGACGCAGGGTGAGACGCTGACCATCCGCCACGACTCCATCGACCGGAACTCCTTCGCTCCCGGCGTGCTGCTGGGCGTGCGCGAGATCGCGTCACGTCCTGGTCTGACCATCGGCATCGACCCTCTCCTGGACCTGTGAAAGGTTCGTCGACGAAGGTCGTCGCGCTGATCGCGGGCATCATCATCGCGCTCAGCTTCTACTTCGTCCTTCTCGGCCAGCGTGGCATCGACCTGATCCGCGACGGCGGCGCTGTGCCCGTGGTCCTCGGGATCGCCGTGCTGGTCCTGCCGGTGCTCGGAGTCTGGATGGTCTACTCGACCGTGCGCTCCGGCTTCCAGCACCAGCATCTCGTGACTCGTGCCCGGGAGGAGGGCTGCGACCTCGACGTCTCAGGCCTCCCGACGATGCCGTCCGGCCGGGTGGATCGCGACGCTGCGGACGCCCTGTTCGTCGAGGTCAAGGCCGAATGGGAGGCCGACCCCGACAACTGGCGCAGCTCCTACCGGCTCGCCCGCGCCTACGACTACGCCGGTGACCGGTCACGTGCCCGCGAAACCATGAAACGCGCGGTCGCGCTGGAGGCCGTGGACCGGGAGCGTTAGACGCGATCAGCCCTGCTGCGCCCGGGCGGCGGCCCATAATGGTCATGGCGCCCACGCTCGTATGCCCGGGCCGCATCCGTTGTTCCTTCCGTTCCGGTGGGAGAGGCGATGATCGCGGAGGGTCTGCACTTCAAGTCGAACCCGCACTTCGCTCGTCGAACAGGACGACGCGGGAGGTGCGGCTCGGCGATTTCGGTGGCACGGACCTCCTCGGTGCGGTGGCTCGTCGCTGCCCTGTCGATCGCGACAGCGGCACTGGTCGGATGCGGTGACTCGGGAGACGCTCCACCGGCCATGCCGGATGCACAGCTCACGGAGACGATTCCGATGGCGATGGAGCGCGCCTCGGTGCCCGGGGCGATCGTCGGTGTCTGGCAGGACGGCGCCGCGCCCTACGTGGAGGCATTCGGGGTCCGCGACACGTCCACCGGCGAGGTCATGTCGACGGACCTGTCCATGCGAGTCGGCAGCGTGACCAAGACGTTCACCACCACTGCCGTGCTGCAACTGGTCGATCAGGGCAGGGTCGGCCTCGACGATTCGATCGACGTCTACGTGCCGGGCGTCCCCAACGGTGACACGATCACCATCCGCCAACTGGCAGCCATGCGTAGCGGCCTCCCCGACTACGGGGAGGTGGTGATTCCGTTGCTCCCGAGTCAGCCCCAGCGCCAGTGGACGCCTCGAGAGTTGCTCGAGATCGGTTTCAGCACCCCACCGCTGTTCCCGCCGGGCACCGCGTTCGACTACTCGAACACCAACACCGTGCTCCTCGGTCTCGTCGTCGAGAAGGCGACCGGTCGGCCGCTGGCCGACTACATCGCCGACCACATCACGGGACCCGAGGCGCTCGACCACACGTCGGTAGGAGACACCGCGGCGTTTCCAGCGCCGCACGCTCGGGGATACACCCGAACATCCGACGGTGAGACGGTGGACGCGACCGACTGGAACCCGTCCTGGGGTTACGGAGCGGGAGACATGATCTCCACACTCGACGATCTGAGCGTCTGGGCGCGGGTCCTGGCCGACGGAACCCTGCTCACGCCGGTCACTCAGCACGAACGGGAAGAGTTTCAGCCCGCGCCGTCGGAAGGATCGGGTTCTCTGTACGGCCTCGGCGTCGAGTACCAGAACGGTTGGATCGGCCACAACGGGAACATCGCGGGCTACCAGGCGTATGCCTATCGCCTTCCCTCCGAGGGCAAGACGATGGTGGTGCTGGTCAATTCGAACGTCGACCCGCTGGGCGTGTGGAACCTCGTGACCGAGATCGTGAGCGTCGTCAGTCCCGATCATCCGTGGCCGGGGCCTCCGTCGTAGTACCTCTCACTCCGACGGACCGTCGTCTCGGTCGCGACGGTCCCTGCGCAGCACCCTTCCGGCCTTCGTTCCCGATGTCGGTCGGTGCCCGCACTCGGCGCCACCGTCCCGGACGTATTATCCGCGAAGGGGTTTCTCCGCGGCGCCGCCGCGAACTTCGGCTACATGTCCGGGGCGCTCAAGCCGGCGATGGGCTGTCCGTTTCGGGACGCCCAGTGTTGCCATTCGCTGAGAATGCCGATCTCCGTGTTGTCGAGCGTCGAAACGCCGGAATCCGGTCCGTTGAACCACGCGAAAGACGCGTTGTGTAATGCTCTGTCACCGAACCAAGGAGAGCGATGTCGAGTTCACGCCTGCTGATCATTCATCACACGCCGTCGCCGTTCATGCAGGCGATGTTCGAGGCCGTGGTGTCGGGCGCGACCGATCCCGAGATCGAGGGCGTCGAGGTCGTGCGCCGCGCGGCGCTGTCCGTGTCGCCGACCGACATGCTCGAGGCCGACGGGTTCCTGCTGGGGACGCCCGCCAACCTGGGCTATATGAGCGGCGCGCTCAAGCATGCCTTCGACGTCTGCTACTACCCGTGCCTCGACAGCACCCGAGGACGCCCGTTCGGTGCGTACTTCCACGGCAACGAGGGCACCGAGGGAGCCGAGCGCGGCGTCGACTCCATCACCACCGGGCTCGGCTGGACGAAAGCAGCGGAGTACGTGGTGGTCTCGGGGAAGCCGAGCAAGGACGCCCTGCAGGCGTGCTGGGAGCTGGGAGCGATCGTCGCCGCGCAGTTGATGGGTTGAGCGACCGAGTCGAGTGTCACCCGCCGGGTACGGCAGCGGCGGCACTCACCGCTGGTGCGACCCAGCGTTGCAGGAATGCCCGCAACTCGGTGCCGGTGCTCCGTGGATCTCCCGGATCCACCACATAGGACTGGATGACGCGCAGCACGAACTCGACCAGCTCGTCCATCGTGGTGTCGTCGAATCCGGCGCCACGCCAGTCCACGGGAAGGTTGACGAGCATCGCGCGGGCGAAGGCGCGTGCCGTGTCCGAGGTGATTCCGGCGGTGAACCGGCCGCGCTGGGCGGGGTCGATCAGCAGGTGCAGCGGCTTGCGGTGGGGGAGTAGTTCGAGGGTGTGCGCGATCGCCTCGACCACGGCCTCGGCGGGGCGATCCTCGGTGCCGACACGGGCGCGCACGGTATCCAGGAAGTCGGTCGCAGCGGCGGTGGCGGCCGCCATGAGCAGGGCGTCGGTGCCGTCGAAATAGCGGTACACCGTCTGTCGGGTGACGCCGAGCAGACGTGCGACATCGGCGACGGTGACGTCCGTCCCGCGCTGCTCGACGACCTCGAGTGCTGCCGCGACGATCCGGGCGACCGCCTCGTCGTCCGAGTTCGGGGGTGATCCCGCCCAGCCGTGTGTCCTCATCGCCCGCCCGTCATGAACGGCAGTGTATCGGGGCCCTGGGCAGGGGAAGCCGATTGTCGCCGAACCTGGCCATACACATTCCGTTCAGGTGTATGGTCCACGTCACAGTGCGATGGAGGGGTGCGAATGAGCAGCAGTGGACCGGCCGACACCGCCGCGGTGTCCGAGCGGCGACTACCGGGATCACCGTCGGAGGTGACGGCCGACTGGCTCAGCGCCGTCCTCTCCGACACCGACGACCAGGTGATCGTCGACGGGTTCGACATCACGCCCGTCGGCACGGGACAGACGGCCGCGACCTACCGGCTGGCGATCCGGTACCGACGTCGCGGACCCGACCTACCTGACACGTTCGTTCTCAAACTGCCCTCCCAGGACCTCGCGGTCCGCGACCGCGTCGCCCTCGGCTACCGGTCGGAGCACGCGTTCTACACGCAGGTCGCCGATTCGGTGCAGATCCCGGTGCCGCGTTGCTTCCACTGCGAGATCGCGGACGAGGGAAGGGAATTCGTGCTCCTGCTCGAAGACCTCTCGCCCGCGTCGCAGGGCGACCAGATCCGCGGGTGCGGCACGGCGCAGGCGCGGTTGGCCGTCGAGGCGCTGGCCGGCCTGCACGGCCCGCGCTGGTGCGACCCGCGGTGGGCGAGCTTCACGGGCACCGTCATGCCGAAGCCCGCGGACTCCGCGGCGGCCACCGGACTGGGCGACATCACTGCGTTGGCGACAGCCACGACGATCGACACGCTCGCCGGCCGACTGGGCGACGAGGACGTCGCCCTCCTGCGCGAGGCGGCGAACCTCGTCGGCGCATGGCTGCTCCTGCGTCCCGACCGCTTCGGCGTCCTGCACGGCGACTACCGCCTCGACAACCTGCTGTTCCACCCCGACGGGGATCGGGTGACCGTGGTCGACTGGCAGACCTTGGCGGTAGGACTGCCCGCCCGCGACCTCGCCTACTTCGTCGGGACCAGCTTCGAGCCGTCGGTGCGGGCGGAGTGCGAACGGGAGCTGGTCGACGCCTACCACCGCGCGCTGATCGAGCACGGCGTCACCGACTACTCCTTCGACGAGTGCTGGGACGACTACCGGATCGCCGTGCTGCAGATACCGATGATCACCACGCTCGGCTTCGCGTTTGCCGCCGCCACCGAACGAGGCGACGACATGATCGTGACGATGCTCGAACGGGGCTGCGCGGCGAGCCGCGACCTCGGCTCCCTCGACCTGATCCGGGGGCAGCTGTGACAGCGACACGAGTACTCGACGAACTGGGCTGTTACCTCCTCGCGGGCCAACCTCGTTCTGCCCGAGAAATTCTCGACGAGGTGGCGGACGCGGAGCGGCTGGGCATCGGAACCGCCTTTCTCTCCGAGCGCTACAACAAGAAGGAGATCGCGGCACTGTCCGGCGCCGCTGCCGCGGCCAGCGCTGGTATTCAGCTGTGCACCGCGGCGACCAACCACAACACCAGACACCCGATGGTGACCGCCGGAATGACGCGCACACTGCGTGACCTCAGCGGCGGCCGCTTCACCCTCGGGATCGGACGCGGCATACCACTTCTCCAGGGCGCCTACGGGATTCCCCCGATCACGACAGCACAGATGGCCGACTTCGCACAGCTGATGCGGCGACTGTTCCGCGGCGAAACGATCGTCGGTCACGACGGACCGTCCGGCAGCTATCCGGTGCTGTACCTGGACGCGACCCTCGACGAGTACCTGCCTCTCGGGCTCGTGGCCTTCGGGCCGAACACGCTGAAACTCGGGGGAAGAATGTTCGACGAGGTCGTGTTGCACACCTACTTCACCGACGAGGCCACGACGAGATGCGTCGAACTGGTCAAGTCCGCCGCCGAGGAAGCGGGCCGTGATCCGGATGCCGTGAAGGTGTGGTCGTGCCTCGCCACCGTCGGAGACCACGTTTCCGAAGTCGACCGACTCCGCAAGACGGTCGGCAGGCTCGGGACCTATCTGCAGGGCTACGGGCAGCTGCTGGTGGACACCAACGGGTGGGACCACGCGGTGCTGCAGCGGTTCCTGTCCGACCCGATGATGGGCACCGTCGCCGGACTCGACGTCGTGGGCACGACCGACCAGCTCGAGCACGCCGCGTCCCTGCTTCCCGACGAGTGGCTCGCCTGTGCCGCGACCGGGACACCGGCGCAGTGCGTCGCGGGGATCCGACACCAGCTCGACCTCGGTTGTGACGGCGTGATCATGCATGGTTCGACCCCGGCGGAGCTCGAACCGATAGTCGCGGAGTACGTCGCGAGCGCGTGACCCGAAACCTGTCGGTGGTCGGTGGCACCCTGGACCCATGCTGGAGATGACCGCTGCGGCGGCGAGGCGCGCCGCGGTCGCCGCACAGGGGTTCACCGACCGTCGACCCGCGTCATCCGCAACGAGGCGGCGAGTGCTCGCGACCGTCGACCGGACCGGTCTGCTCCAGATCGATTCGGTGTCGGTCGCCGTCCGTGCGCACTACATGCCGGTCTTCAGTCGGATCGGTGGCTACGACCGCGACCTCCTCGACGCCGCGGCCTGGCGGGATTCCTCGACGAAACCCCGTGCCCTGGTCGAGTACTGGGCCCACGAGGCCGCGCTGATCCCCGTCGCGGACTGGCCGTTGATGCGGTGGAGGATGCGGCGATACGAGGGCGGCCGCTGGGCGGGGGAGCGACGCGTCCTCGACCGCAACCCCACCCTCGGCAAGGACGTGCTCGACGTCGTGACCGAAGTCGGGCCGTCGTCGGCGGGCGAGGTGGAACGGCACCTGCAGATCGACTCCACCGGTAAACGTGGTCCGTGGTGGGGGCGCAGCGACACGAAGGTGATCTGCGAACAACTCTTCGCCTCGGGGGCGTTGTCGGTCGACCGCCGCGTGGGCTTCGTTCGCCATTACGACCTCGCCGATCGTGTCCTGCCCGCCGGGGTCGCCGCCCGTGACATCCCCGAGCCGGACGCCATCCGCGAACTGATCCGCCGGGCGGGCCGCGCGCTCGGAGTCGCCACCGCCGCGGATCTGCGCGACTACCACCGGCTTTCCGTCGCTCAGGCGACTCCTGCGATCGCCGACCTCGTTGACGACGGCGCACTCGTTCCCGTGACGGTGCGCGGGTGGGACGCGCCCGCCTACCTGTCCGCGGGCGCCCGGGTTCCGCGCCGCGCGGCGGGCACCGCGCTGCTGTGCCCGTTCGACCCGCTGGTGTTCTTCCGGCCGCGCACCGAACGTGTCTTCGGGTTCCGGTACCGCATCGAGATCTACACCCCCGCGCACAAGCGGGTGCACGGGTACTACGTCTTCCCGTTCCTGCACCGCGGCGAACTCGTCGGACGGGTCGACATCAAGGCCGACCGCGCCGCCAACGCACTCCGCGTACCCGCTGCCTTCACCGAGGACGGACACCACCGCGGCGAGGTCGCCGAGACCCTTGCCGTCGAATTGCGTTCGATGGCAACGTGGCTCGGCCTGTCCGACATCGTGGTCGGGGATCGCGGCGACCTCGCCGAGGACCTCGCTGCTGCGGTGTGACGTCAGGAGTCGGCGAGCGGGCCCAACTCGGCATCGAGCACCCGCTGCACCACCTTCATGGCGGACAGTGCGGCCGGCGCCCCGCAATAGCCGGACGAGTGGATGACGGCCTCGGTGATCTCGGTGCGCGTCAGCCCGTTCGTCAATGCGCCCCGCACGTGACCTTCGAGTTCCTCGTGCGCGCGCAGCGCGATCAGCATCCCGATGTTGAGCAGGCTCCGGTCGCGGCGTTCCAGGCCGGGCCGTGTCCACACCCCGCCCCACACCGTCGCGGTGACGTGCTCCTGCAGGGCCTCCGAATCGGTGCCGCGGGTGCGGTCCAGTGCCCGATCGACGAACTCGTCACTCATCACCGCCCGCCGGACCGTGAGCCCCGCGTCGTAGCCGGTCTCGGGGATGTCGCGCTCACTCATTGGGGTACCTCCGGGGTCGATCGGTGTTCGGGCCCGCTGCTCCTGCGGGCATGGACGATTGTGCCCGGTGGCTACAGATCGAGTCCGGTCGCGGTTGCCAGCGCGACCAACTGGTCGACCGTGAGGCCGGCTCCTGTCTGGCTGAGCTCCACCGATGTTCCCGACGGACGCACCGCGGTCACATAGGTCGCATCGTCGTGAACACTCGACCTGACCCGAGTGCCGTCGTCCCGGACGTGGTCGTGAGTCCACTCCTCGGGGGCAGAGGTGTCCTCGGACAGGGTCACGCTCAACTCGGCCTTGGCCCCAGAGCCGGTGAGCGACACGTCGACGCAGGCGGCGCCGCTGGAGGACTTCGCGAGCGTGAGGGATCCGATCGGCCGATCGGGTGTCACCGCCACCGGGCCGAGTCCGGCCCATGCGGCGGTCAGTGCGCCGTCCAGTCGGTTGACGTCGTCGCGGCTCAGGACGCCCCCCATCGGTTCGACCCACTCGCCGCACCCCAGCCGGGCAGGCGATGTGCCCGCGGGAACTGCCGTACCGGAACGCAATCCGGGGTCCGCGGCGATCGTGGCCAGTTCGTCGACGGTCAACGGGAGCGCGCCGCTGCGCGCGGCCTCGCCGTAGCCGGTCTCGTCGTCCACCCGCACCGATACCCGGGATCCGTCCGGTGCATACGCCACCGCGGTGCGCTTCAACGTCCGGATTCCGTGGTTCTCGGACCAGGTGTCGACGGCGTCGACAACAGTGCCGTCGGGCAGCGAACGTCGTTCGTCGAGCCGCCCCGCGACGCACGGGGGGACACCGGAGTGCTGTTCCCGGACCGCCACCCGCAGGCGTCCTGAGGCACCGGGGCGGGTCAGGAAGCCCGTCGCATCGCTGTCGCCGTTGACGCTGTCGGGGTCGACATCGTCGGGTAGTCCCTCCGGGTCGACGTGCCAGACGGGCTGAAATTGGAGCATCCAGTTGGGCGCGCCGAACCGGATCTCGACGTCATCGGGGATCGCCGCGGCCAGGGCGTCGGACATCGCAGTGGCCTTCGCCGCGGTCAACCAGGGATACGCCGGGTCGTCGTAGCCCTCCCATGCCGGGCCGTAGGACGCCCAGTAGACGTTCCTGCCGGGACCCGCTGGCGGTCCCACTTCGTCGCAACCCGGAATGTCCACCGGATACGTCACGGGTTCGGTGACGTAGTCGCCCGGCTCGACCCCGGACTCGGGCGTGATGTCGGGCGTGTCGTGCGGGAGCACCCATGCGGCACCGATTCCGGACGCGACGATCGCCACGACCACGGCCGTGTCCCGCCACGACCAACGGGCCCGACGGTGGTCGGGCCCGTTGCTCGGATCTGGTGCCGTCACGTCGGCGTGGACGTCAGCCCTCGACGAACTTCGTCAGGCCCTTCGATGCGGTGTCGAGGGCCATCTTCTGGGCCTTCTTCACCAGGAAGCCCGGAACGGGAATCTTCGGGTCGATGGTGAGGGCGAACTCGACGTGGGTGCCGCCGTCCGCGTTGGGCGTCAGGATGTAGCTGCCGTCCTGCTGCTTCTGCTGCGTGCTGGACACGAGTGTCCACTCCAGCTTCTTGTCGCCGTCGTAGGAGTAGTCGACGACCTGCTCGTCGGTGATGCCGACGACGGAGGCGGTCATCCGCACCCGGAGTGGACGGCCGTCGTCGTAGGTGGACTCGACGGTGACCGTCTTGTGCGCCGACGACCACTCGGGCAGACGTTCAACCGCGACGAGTGCCGCCATCACCGTTGCCGGATCTGCCTTGACGTCGAACTCCTTGGACCCGGATACCGCCATGAGTCACCCCTTCGCGCTTGTTGAGAGACGTGGTTCGTCAGTAGATCCCTACCAGACGGGGCAATCTTACCGTCGAGTCAGTTACAGGCCGAACTTCGTGTTCTCGCGGCTGCGTCGCATCTGATCGCTCAGTGCGCCCTGCACGGCCTGCGCCACCCACGAGTTCAGCGACACGCCGTTCTGGGCGGCCGCTTCCTCGGCCTTCGACTTCACCTGCTCGACCAGGCGCAGGGTCACGCGGGAGATGTCTCCGCTCAGGTCGTCGAATTCCGAAGCGGTCCGGGTTGTTTCGTCGGCAGATCGGGGGGCCTCGGAGGCGCCTGCGGCGTGTTCGGCGCCCGTGACCTCGACGGTGGCCTCGGAGCCGCGGAGTCGGACGTGCACCGTCCGGTCGTCGAGTGCAGTCGAAATCTCCGAGGCGAGATCGGAAAGCGCGCTGATGAGCATCAGTCGCGCCGAGTTCTCGGCCGCGTCGGCGAGCGCCTCCGCGATCCGGCGGGTGTTCTCGTCGCCCAGCGCGGCCGCTGCTGCCAGGTCGCGACGAAGGGTTTGTGTGTACTCCGAGATCTCCATGACGTCATTGTGGCGTCACTGGTGGCGCCTGTCAATGTCAAGTGGCGTCATCTTTGGCGTCACTCCCTGCGTTCGGTCATCCGCCGCAGCGGTGAACGGACCGTTCAGGCCGCCTGCGGGGTCGAACGTCCGGCCGCATTCGGCGCGCGCCCGCTAGTGTTCGGACACGATCCCGGTCGGGTCCGAGGAGGGTGTGCAGTGCAGCGAGCGGTGTCCCTGAAGGTGCAACTCATCGCGAAGACCGAGTTCTTCGTGCCCGACGACGTGCCGTGGGAGACCGATGCCGACGGCGGTGAAGCCCTCGTCGAGTTCGCAGGCCGCGCCTGCTACCAGAGTTGGAGCAAGCCCAATCCTCGCACCGCCACCAATGCCGGGTATCTGCGGCACCTGCTCGAGGTCGGGCACGACTCGGTTCTCGAACACGGCAGCGTCAGCTTCTACGTCACCGGGATTTCCCGCTCCTGCACTCACGAATTCATCCGGCACCGGCACCTCTCCTTCTCTCAGCTCTCGCAGCGTTCGGTCTCCGAACGCGAGGCGAAGGTCGTCGTGCCTCCCGCGATCGCGGGCGATCCGGAACTCGAGGCGCTGTTCACCGCCGCGACCGACGCCAGCCGATCGGCCTATTCGGAACTTCTCGACGCGCTGGAAGCCAGGCTCGCCGACGTCCCAAACGGGTCACTGCGGGGCCGCCAGGCGCGGCAGGCCGCACGCTCGGTCCTGCCCAACGCAACCGAGACCAGACTGGTCGTGACCGGCAACTATCGGGCCTGGCGACACTTCATCGCGATGCGGGCAACCGAGCACGCCGACGTGGAGATTCGCGGCCTCGCCGTCGAGTGCCTGCGGCAGCTCCGCGCGGCAGCGCCAAATGTGTTCGGCGACTTCGAGATCGCCGAACTGTCCGACGGAACCGAGGTGGCGGTCACCGAGTTCGACGCTGGTGCCTGACCGGGTGACCCCGGTAAGGCGTGATCGGTGTGCGGTGAGGGCTGCGTTACCGGGTAACCTTGACAACCATGACCCATGCTGAATCCGCACCAGTCGAGCGCCCGTTCGGCACCATCCTGACCGCGATGGTGACCCCGTTCACAGCCGACGGGAAGCTGGACGTGGATGCGGGCGTGCGGCTGGCCGCCCACCTGGTGGACGGCGGATGCGACGGGCTGGTCCTCGCAGGCACCACGGGCGAGTCGCCCACGACCACCGAGTCGGAAAAGCTCGAACTCATGCGCGCCGTCATCGATGCCGTAGGCGACCGCGCCACGATCGTCGCCGGCGCAGGCAGCAACGACACCGCGCACAGCGTCGACCTCGCCCGCGACGCCGCCAAGGCGGGCGCCGACGGACTCCTCGTCGTCACCCCCTACTACTCGAAGCCACCGCAGGCCGGACTCCTTGCGCACTTCACCGCAGTCGCCGACGCCACAGACCTCCCGGTGATGCTGTACGACATCCCGCCCCGTTCGGTCGTTCCCATCGCCACCGAGACGATCTACCGGCTCGCCGAGCATCCGCGGATCAAGGCGGTCAAGGACGCGAAGGGCGACCTCGCCGCCGGCGCCGAACTGATCGCCAACACCGACCTCGCCTTCTACTCGGGCGACGACCCGCTCAACCTGCCGTGGCTTTCGGTTGGTGCCGTCGGATTCGTCAGCGTCATCGGACATCTCGTTCCCGGAAGGCTGCGAGAACTGCTCACCGCCTACGAAGCAGGCGACGTGGCGCGTGCCCGCGAGATCAACGCCGGGCTGCTCCCGGTGATGCGGGCGACCGGCCGACTCGGTGGCGTCAGCGCGTCGAAGGCAGGCTTGAGGCTGCAGGGCATCGAGGTCGGTGATCCACGGTTGCCGCAGGTCGCTCCAGAACCGGCCGATCTGGAAATGCTGGCAGCAGACCTGCGTGCAGCGGGAGCACTGTCATGACCGGGCCGAATCGCCGCCGCAGCGCACGCCGTCAGGCAGGCCCGCCGAGCGCCCCCGCCGCGGTGACGCCCACCGAGACCCCGAAGGCGGCCGCGCCCCAGGAGACTGCACCGAAGGCGCCCGCGCCCCAGGAGACTGCACCGAAGGCGGCCGCGCCCCAGGAATCTGCACCGAAGGCGCCTGACGCGAAGACGTCGAGCAGGCGGTCCGGGGGAGCCAAGGCGGCCCCGTCGAAGTCGGCCGGCGAGCAGTCGGGCACCCGGAACGCGGGTACTCAGAACGCGGGTGCAGAGAAGGCGAGCGGCGAGAAGTCGGGCAGGCGGCGGAAGCCGCAGGGCGGATCGAACCGCCCGCAGCGACAGCAGAAGAACCGTCCCGACGGGATCACCGGCCTCGACCCGACCGAGCGTCTCGGACTGCCGCCGAAGGCGCCGAAGGACGGGCTCCGCGTGGTCGCGCTCGGCGGCATCGGCGAGATCGGCCGCAACATGACCGTCTTCGAACACCAGGGCAAGCTGCTGATCGTCGACTGCGGCGTCCTGTTCCCCGAGGACCAGCAGCCGGGCGTCGACCTGATCCTGCCCGACTTCGCTCACATCGAGGATCGGATGGAGGACGTCGTCGCCGTCGTCCTGACCCACGGTCACGAAGACCACATCGGCGCAGTGCCGTTCCTGCTGCGCCTGCGGCCCGACGTCCCGGTGATCGGATCCCGGTTCACGCTCGCACTGGTCGCGGCCAAGTGCCGCGAACACCGTCAGCGACCCAACCTCGTCGAGGTCGTCGAGGGTCAGATCACCACCCACGGACCGTTCGAATGCGAGTACTTCGCGGTCAACCACTCCATCCCCGACGCCATCGCGGTCGCCATCAAGACGTCTGCGGGCGTCGCACTGCACACCGGTGACATCAAGCTCGACCAGCTGCCGCTGGACGGCAGGCTCACCGACCTCGCCGGCTTCTCCCGGCTCGGTGACGAGGGCGTCGACCTGTTCCTCGTCGACTCCACCAACGCCGAGGTGCCGGGCTTCGTCACTCCCGAACGCGAGATCGGCGGCGTGCTCGACGGCGTCATCGGCAAGGCGAAGCAGCGCGTGATCGTCGCGTCGTTCGCCAGCCACGTGCACCGCATCCAGCAGGTCGTCGACGTCGCGGTGCGCTACAACCGCAGGATTGCATTCGTCGGCCGCTCGATGGTCCGGAACATGCAGATCGCGCAGGATCTCGGCTACCTCACCGTCCCGGACGGTGTGATCGTCGACGTCGACACAGCTGCGAACCTGCCCGACGACCGGCTCGTG
Organism: Rhodococcus sp. RD6.2; assembly: GCF_001040705.1. Classification (GTDB taxonomy): domain Bacteria; phylum Actinomycetota; class Actinomycetes; order Mycobacteriales; family Mycobacteriaceae; genus Rhodococcus_G. Next base: position 386,879 of record NZ_CVQP01000008.1, on the reverse strand, counting down.
CTGATCTCCACCGGCTCGCAGGGCGAGCCGCTGTCGGCACTGTCCCGGATGGCCCGCGGCGAGCATCGCCAGATCAACATCCAGGCCAACGATCTGGTCGTGCTCGCGTCGTCCCTCATCCCCGGCAACGAGAACTCCGTGTTCGCGGTCGTCAACGGGCTCGCCAAGCGCGGCGCGACCGTCGTCACGCAGCAGAGCGCGAAGGTCCACGTCTCCGGTCACGCGTCCGCCGGTGAGCTGCTGTACCTGTACAACGCGGTGCGGCCCACCAATGCCATGCCCGTGCACGGCGAGTGGCGTCACCTTCGCGCCAATGCCGCGCTGGCCAAGGCCACCGGCGTCCCCGAGGAACGGATCGTGCTCGCCGAGGACGGCGTCGTCGTCGACATGGTCGACGGGCTCGCCGAGATCGTCGGTCGGGTCCCCGTCGGGATGGTCTACGTGGACGGCAACTCCGTTGGCGACGTCGGCGACTCGACTCTCTCGGACCGGTTGGTCCTCGGTGAGGGCGGTTTCATCTCGATCTCGCTCGCCGTCGACCAGCACACCGGCAAGGCCGTCAGCACCCCGCAGGTGTCGGGTCGAGGCTTCTCCGACGACCCGGCCGCGCTCAAGGAGGCCGCGGTCCTCGTCGAGTCGGAGTTGGCGAGGCTCGCAGGTGAGGGTGTCACCGATACCCACCGGATCGCGCAGGCCGTGCGCCGCGTCGTCGGACGCTGGGTCGCCGACAAGTACCGTCGTCGCCCGATGATCGTGCCGACCGTCATCGGCGTCTAGCGCACTCCTCTTCTCCAGTCGTGAACGGACCGTTCGGGCCCCAGGGGGTCTGAACGGTCCGTTCACGCATGCGGGGGTGCCTGCCTGCTGGTGGTCAGGCCGTGAGGAGGCGCCACAGCCCGATCAGGCCGAGCGCGACGATGGCGGCGCGCAGTGCGGTCGGGGACAGACGCCTGCCGTATCGGGCGCCGACGGAACCGCCGACCAATGAGCCGACCGCGATCAGCCCCGCCGCCGCCCAGTCGATTCGATCGAACGCGACCATCGTGTACGAAGCCGCGGCGACGACGTTCACCAGCAGTGACAGCAGGTTCTTCGCCGCGTTCATCCGCTGCATCGACTCGGGCAGCAGCGCTCCCATGACGCCGATCAGCAGGATGCCCTGAGCGGCAGTGAAGTAGCCGCCGTAGACCCCGACCGCGAACGTGACTGCCGTGAGGGCGACCATGCGTCCTGTCCCGACGTGATCGGGTGTGCGTCCCTCGGCCTCGGCCCGAGCCCGTGCCCACGACTGGATGCGTGGGCCGGTGACGACCAGGATCAGCGCGCCCACCAGCAGTATCGGCACGATCGTCGTGAACGCCTTGTCCGGCAGGTGCAGAAGCAGCCATGCGCCCAGCGCGGCGCCGAGCAGGGAAGCGGGGATCTGCCAGCGCAGTCGATCCCACTGGCCTCCCAGTTCCCGCCGGTACCCCCAGGTCCCGGACACGCCGCCCGCGACCAGTCCGACCGCGTTCGACATCGTCGCGACCACGGGTGGATACCCGAACGCGACGAGCGTCGGAAAGGTCACGAGCGTTCCGGACCCGACGATCGCGTTGATGCCACCTGCACAGAACCCGGCGATGGCGATGACGATCATCTCGAGGGGGGACACACGCGCGACGCTAGCGACGTCGAGGTGCTCGCCGGAACGCGGGGCGCGGTAGCCTGCGCGGCATGACCCTCGCCCGTGACGAACGCCACGCTCTGGTGGCGACGATGACCGCTGTCGGACCCGATGCGCCGACGCTGTGCGGGGACTGGACCACTCGCGACCTCGCCGCGCATCTCGTGGTGCGGGAACGGCGTCTCGACGCCTCCCCCGGAATCGTGATCAAGCCGCTCGCGCCGCACACCGAGAAGGTTCGCGCCGAGTACGCGGCCCGACCGTACGAGGAACTCCTGGAGTTGGTCCGGACCGGCCCGCCGATCTGGTCGCCCCTGCGACTGGTCGACGCCAAGGCGAACCTCGGAGAGATGTTCGTCCACCACGAGGACGTCCGGCGGTCGGGTTCGGGATGGGAGCCACGGGACCTCGACGACGAGTGGGACGGTGCGCTGTGGTCCCTGGCCCGGCAGCTGGGTCGCATGGCGTTCCGGAAGGCGCCCTGCACGGTCGTGCTCGACGCGGGGGAGGGGCGGACAGTGACACCGCGCCACGCGGCGGGAGCCGGCGAGGTGATCCTGACCGGGACACCCGCAGAACTGCTGCTGTACGCGTTCGGACGCGATGCGGTGCGTGTCGGGTTTGACGGACCGGACGACGCGGTGGCCGCGGTGAAGGCACTTCCGCGCGGCGTCTGAGTCCGCTGGGACACGTGTTGCAGATGGTCTCGATGGGGCCGAAGCGACTAGCCTGGGCATCATGGCTGGTAAGTCCGGAACCCGAACCACCGCGAGTGCACCCCGATCGTCGGGGCGCACCGGATCGTCGGGTGGGGCGAAGTCGGGCGGATCGGCACCACGCAGTCGCACCACCCGCACCGTGTCGACACCCCGCAAGCCCACCGCACCCCGCCCGGCGACCAGGCGGCCCGCCGCGCGGAAGTCGAGTGGCAGCGCGCTGCACAGTGTGGGTGCGGCACTCGGTCGCGGCTGGACGCTGATGGCTCGGGGAGTGGGCGCGGCCACGCGGACCGTCGGGCGTGCAGGCGACATCGAGCACGGACACCGGCGAGACGGGATCGCACTCGGTCTGATCGCTGTCAGCGCGGTGATCGCGGCAGCGATGTGGTTCGGGGCGGGCGGCCCGGTGGGTGGATGGATCGAAACCGGAGTACGTGCCCTGTTCGGCGGTGCCGCGGCGTTGCTCGCGGTGATCGGTGTCGTGGTTGCGGTCATCCTGATGAGGTCCGAGCCGAACCCGGAGATCCGGCCGCGCCTGGTGCTCGGGTCACTGCTCGTCGCGGTACCCGCGCTGGGCATCTTCCACGTGATCAGCGGTGAGCCCCGCGACGCCGAAGGGCGCGCAGCGGGTGCCGGATTCGTCGGATTCGTGGCTGGTGGCCCGCTGACCGACGGCGTGACGTTCTGGCTGTCGGTGCCGCTGCTGCTGCTCGCGATGGGTTTCGGTGTCCTGCTGTTGACGGGAACCACCGTCCGTGAGGTCCCGGCCCGCGTCCGCGCCCTGCTCGGATCGTCGCGGCACGACGACGACTACGAGCCGTACGACCAGGAATCCGACCACGACTTCGACGACCCGGATCACGACGACGAACACGACCAGCTCCGCGGCCTGCGAAACCTGCGGCCCTCGCGCCGCCGGGCGTCGCGTGACGATGCCGACTACGACCCGGCGCTGTTCGACGCGGACGGATACCCGGTCGACGACGCACAGCCTGCGAGCGGTGGTCGCCCGGCACACGATCCGACGTCGAACTACCCGCTCGACGAGTTCGACGATTCCGTGCCGACCGAGGTGCTCGCCGCCGAGCCTGTACCGGAACCCGCACCACCGCGGCCTCGGGCCAAGGCGAAGCCGGTCAAGTCCGCTCCCGCCCCGAAGCCCGCCGACGAGCCGGAAATGCTGATCCCGGACCGGGTGATCGAGGGCGACTACACCCTTCCCCCCGCCTCGCTGCTGATCGAGGGCGATCCGCCGAAGACCGGCAGTTCTGCGAACCAGGCGATGATCGAGGCCATCACCGAGGTACTCGAGCAGTTCAAGATCGATGCCGCCGTCACCGGGTACACCCGCGGCCCGACGGTCACTCGATACGAGGTCGAACTCGGTCCCGGCGTCAAGGTCGAGAAGATCACGGCACTCGCCCGCAACATCGCCTACGCCGTCGCCACGGACAACGTTCGCCTGCTCGCGCCGATCCCCGGCAAGTCCGCGGTCGGCATCGAGGTGCCCAACAGCGACCGTGAGATGGTCCGCCTCGCCGACGTCCTGTCCGCGCCGTCGACGCGGAAGGACCATCACCCGCTGGTCATCGGCCTAGGCAAGGACATCGAGGGTGACTTCGTCAGTGCCAATCTGGCGAAGATGCCGCACCTGCTGGTTGCCGGTTCCACCGGCTCCGGCAAGTCCAGCTTCGTCAACTCGATGCTGGTGTCGCTGCTGCAGCGGGCGACGCCGGACGAGGTTCGGATGATCCTGATCGACCCGAAGATGGTCGAACTGACGCCATACGAGGGCATCCCGCACCTCATCACGCCCATCATCACCCAGCCGAAGAAGGCCGCTGCGGCCCTGGCGTGGCTGGTCGAGGAGATGGAACAGCGCTACCAGGACATGCAGGCCAACAAGGTCCGGCACATCGACGACTTCAACAAGAAGGTCCGGTCCGGCGAGATCACCGCCCCACTGGGCAGCGAACGGGTGTACCGGCCATACCCGTACATCCTGGCGATCGTCGACGAGCTGGCCGACCTGATGATGACCGCTCCGCGAGACGTCGAGGAGGCGATCGTCCGCATCACGCAGAAGGCGCGCGCCGCGGGCATCCACCTGGTGCTCGCGACCCAGCGGCCGTCGGTGGATGTCGTGACGGGTCTGATCAAGACGAACGTGCCCTCGCGGCTCGCGTTCGCGACGTCGTCCCTGACGGACTCGCGCGTCATCCTCGACCAGCCCGGCGCGGAGAAGCTGATCGGTATGGGCGACGGCCTGTTCCTGCCGATGGGTGCGGGCAAACCGACCCGAATGCAGGGCGCGTTCATCACCGACGAAGAGATCGCGGCCGTCGTCGACTTCACCAAGAACCAGGCCGAGCCGGAGTACACCGAGGGCGTCACCACCGCCAAGGCCGCGGAGAAGAAGGATGTCGATCCCGACATCGGCGACGACATGGACGTCCTGCTGCAGGCCGTCGAACTGGTCGTGACCAGTCAGTTCGGTTCGACATCGATGCTGCAGCGCAAGCTGCGTGTCGGTTTCGCCAAGGCGGGCCGGTTGATGGACCTGATGGAGACGCGTGGGGTCGTCGGTCCGAGCGAGGGGTCGAAGGCACGCGAGGTTCTGATCAAACCGGACGAACTGGACGGGCTGCTGTGGTCGATTCGCGGCGGCGATCCGGACGAATCGGAATCCGAGGAGTGACCTGCTGATTGGCGGTGATGCGCCGATGCTGTGATTGAATGAGGAGGCTTTGGAGGGGAGTATCCCCACTGTTTCGCGGCAACCTCGTCAACACGATCGGCGCAATCGCCGCTCCGGGGTTGCCGGTCGAGCGAACCGCTACGACACGCATCCTGTGTCGCCGGTGAGCGCGGCGGGAGAGACCTCCGGTGTCCTGATCGACTACCGGAGGATTGCCTGTGCACATCACCCCGATGGTCTGGATCATCACCTGTCTGGTGATCCTCGGCCTCTTCGTTTTCGACTTCTTCGCCCACGTGCGCACTCCGCACGCGCCGACACTGCGTGAATCCGGGTTCTGGTCCGCGGTGTACATCGGCATCGCGGTCCTCTTCGGCCTGTTCGTGATCTGGCAGTGGGGTACCGGAGCGGGTGGCGAGTACTACGCCGGCTACATCACCGAGAAGGCGCTCTCGGTGGACAACCTGTTCGTGTTCGTCATCATCATGTCGAGCTTCGCGGTACCTCGCGAGTACCAGCAGAAGGTGCTGTTGATCGGCATCGTCATGGCGCTGGTTCTGCGCGGCCTGTTCATCGCTGTCGGTGCCGCCGCCATCAACGCGTACAGCTGGGTCTTCTACCTCTTCGGGTTCTTCCTCGTCTACACCGCGATCAAGCTGGTGAAGGATCACGGCGACGAGGCGGAAGCCGAGGAGAAGCGCGAGAACCGGATGGTCTCGATCGTCCGTAAGTTCGTCCCGACCACCGACGAGTACGACGGTGACAAGCTCGTCACTAAGATCGACGGGAAGCGCTTCGTCACGCCGCTGCTGCTCGCGCTCATCGCGATCGGGTTCACCGACGTCCTGTTCGCACTCGACTCGATTCCCGCGATCTACGGCCTGACGAACGAGCCGTACATCGTCTTCACCGCGAACGCGTTCGCGCTGATGGGTCTGCGGCAGCTCTTCTTCCTCATCGGCGGGTTGCTCGAACGTCTGGTGTACCTGTCGTACGGCCTGTCGATCATCCTCGCGTTCATCGGCGTCAAGCTCGTGCTGCACGCACTCCACGAGAACACCCTGCCGTTCATCAACGGCGGCGAGCACGTGAGCGTGCCGGAAGTGAGCATCGCGATGTCGCTGACCGTGATCATCGGCGTGCTCGTCGTGACGACGGTGGCCAGCCTCCTCAAGACCCGAGGCGGGCAGAACTCGACGACGTCGGCGTGATCGAGGTGGGTCCGTGCTCGGAGAACGTTCCGAGCACGGGCCTCCACTCGGTGTAGTGGATGTCGATGACGATGCCTGCATGAATGAACGGGTCGTCCGCCAGTAGCTTCGCGGCGGCATCGGCGTCCGGGGTCGCAAGGATCAGGAGTGCGCCACTGTTGTTCAGGTAGGGGCCTGCCGTCAGTACGTGGCCCTGGTCGATGAGGTCACCGAGCCAGGTCAGGTGGGCGGGCCGGTGTACGTCGCGGTCGGGCACCGACCCCTCGCGGTACACGTACTCGACAGCGATGAACGACATGGCCACTCGCTTCCACTTGCCTCAGCTCAAACCGGATGGAATCGAATAGATACCAGGCAGTAGATTCTATGCGCTCGTTCCCGCCAGCGTCGGAGATACCGAGATAGCCGTGTGTCTTCCCGATGGGGTGGCGCGACGTCAGGACGCCACGAAAGCGCCCATGACCGGCCGCCATTCGGTGAATCGGGCACCGTCGATCAGCCCGGCGCGCGCGAACGGGTCCGATTCGAAGAGTGCACGGGCGGCGTTCTCGTCGGCTGCGGACACCAGGATCAGGGCGCCGCTACCGTCTGCGTACGGACCGGTACTCAGCACGGTCCCGGCGTCGACCAGTCCGGACAACCAGGCCCGATGATCGGGACGGACTTCGTCACGGGCGGCGGCGGTTGCGGAGCTGTAGGTGTACTCCACGGCAATGACGGGCACGTCGGGCTCGCTTTCTTTCTGTTCGCCGGCGGATGCCGGCATTCGATGGGTGTGGCAGACGACTCTCGGCGGAGCCTCGGGCGGTGTGCCTCTCGGGCGGAGCCTCGGGCGGTGTGCCTCTCGGGCGAAGCCTCGGGCGGTGTTGACGCTCAGAGCGTGAGGAGCATCCGCGTGTTGCCGAGGGTGTTCGGTTTGACGTAGCTCAGGTCGAGGAACTCGGCCACGCCGGTGTCGTACGAGCGGCACATCTCGGCGTACACCTCGGCGGTCACCGGCGTGCCTTCGATCTCGGCGAAGCCGTGCCTGCCGAAGAAGTCGACCTCGAACGTGAGCACGAACACTCGTTCCAGTTCGAGTTCACGTGCGACCTCGACGAGCCGGCCCACCACCAGGTGCCCTACGCCGCGGCCTTTGACCTTCGGATCGACCGCGACGGTACGGATCTCGCCGAGATCGGACCACAGGACGTGCAGGGCGCCGCACCCGACGATCTCCCCGTCCACCTCGGCGACCCAGAACTCCTGAACAGCCTCGTAGAGCGTCACGAGGTTCTTCTCGAGGAGGATTCGGCCGGCGTAGATGTCGATCAGGCGCTTGATGTCCGTGACGTCGGACGTGCGTGCGCGGCGCACGCGGGGCGCGTCCGTGGCGGGGCTGTCGGAGCCTGAGGTCATGGGGTGCACAGTAGTCGTGGCATCAAACGATATTCTGAGCCGTGTGCCGTCCCCACCTGCCTCCGACCGCCCCGACAAGGGCACGCGTGTGAGTTTCGCGGGAGGGATGCTCGGTGCGCCCGAGGAGGACATGCCCGACGCGGCACCCGCGCGGCCGGTGCCCGTGTTGAACATCGCCAACGTGCTGACGGTTCTGAGAATCCTTCTGGTCCCGGTGTTCCTGGTCGTGCTGTTCGTCGGCGACGGACACGAGACCCCCTGGCGGATCGCGGCAACGGTCGTGTTCGCGGTCGCCGCCATCACCGACCGGATCGACGGGCAGTTGGCGCGCAAGTACGGGCTGGTGACCGACTTCGGCAAGCTCGCCGACCCCATCGCCGACAAGGCGCTGATCGGTGCAGCGCTTGTCGGATTGTCCATCCTGGGAGACCTCAGCTGGTGGGTGACCGGCATCATCGCCGCGCGCGAGATCGGAATCACCCTCCTGCGCTTCGCGGTCCTGCGACACGGCGTGATCCCGGCCAGCCGCGGTGGGAAGGTGAAGACATTGGTGCAGTCGTTGGCCATCGGCCTCTACCTGCTGCCGCTGTCCGGCGTGTGGGCCACCGTGGCCGCGGTCGTGATGGGAGTGGCGGTGTTCCTCACCGTCGTCACCGGGCTGGACTACGTGGTGCAGTCGATCCGGTTGCGCGCGGGCGTCCATCACGCGGCGCGGTGAGCGACCCGCTGGTCGACGGCACCGACGTCGCCTCCCTGGTGGAGGAACTGACGCGCAGCCGCCAGACGGTCGCGACAGCGGAGTCACTGACCGCGGGACTGCTGGCCGCGACGATTGCGGGGGTGCCGGGCGCGAGCATCGTCCTGCGCGGCGGCCTGATCGTGTACGCGACCGATCTCAAGGCCGGGCTCGCCGGTGTCGCCGAGGCCACGTTGGCCGTCGACGGACCTGTCGCGGCGTCGACGGCCGCCGAACTCGCGACGGGTGCGGCGGCGCGATGCGGGGCCGACTGGGGTGTCGGACTGACCGGGGTCGCCGGACCCGACCCGCAGGACGACACGCCCGTCGGAACCGTGTTTCTCGGGGTTGCGGGGCCGGATGGCGTCCGGGTTCGCGAACTAGTGTTGCCCGGGGGTCGCTGGGAGATCCGCCGCGCAGCGGTCGCCGCGGCGGTGTCGGACCTCCTCGGTCGCGTGCGTTCCGGCGCGTCGGGATAGGGTCGGGAACCAACTCGACGTGTCGACTCGTTGAACCAAGGTAGACGGGAAGCGTGACCGGATCGGGTGCACATGATGGAGGTGCCAGATGAGCGTGTTGTTGCGAGAAGCGCTCGGGGACAGTCTGCGGCGCACGCGGGTGTCCCAGAGTCGCACACTGCGTGAGGTGTCGAGTTCCGCGCGGGTGAGCCTCGGGTATCTGTCCGAGGTGGAGCGAGGCCGCAAGGAAGCCTCCAGTGAGCTGCTCGCCGCCATTTGTGACGCCCTCGAGGTCCCACTGTCGACGGTTCTGTACGAGGTGAGCGAGACGCTGTCGGATTCCGTGGAGGACCGTGCGCGGTCCCGCGCGTCGTCCGCGACCATTCCGGGTACCCCGCAGGTGTCCCTGGAGGCGGCGTCCTCGGCTCCTCGGATCGACGAGGACACCCTGATGGTGATCCCGGCGCCGCCGGCCGCGTTGGCCGCTGCGTGACGTCCGATCCGTCCTGGCTGCCTGTCGGCCGTCGAGGTGGGCGCGGGGGGCGCGGAGCGTTGTAGATTCGACCTCGGACCACCGCGTGGGGTGGACGCGAGCAGCAGGCAGAGGGCAGTTGCCCAACGTCGGTGCGCGACGGTCGCGCATCGAGTCGCGATTGGCGCGGCATTCAGACGGAGGCAGGATCAAACCAATGGCAAACCCGTTCGTCAAGGGCTGGAAGTACCTGATGGCGCTCTTCAACTCGAAGATCGACGAGAAGGCGGACCCGAAGGTTCAGATTCAGCAGGCAATCGAGGACGCGCAGCGTCAGCACCAGGCGCTGTCGCAGCAGGCTGCATCGGTCATCGGCAACCAGCGTCAGCTGGAGATGAAGCTGAGCCGTCAGCTCGACGAGATCGAGAAGCTCAACGCCAACGCCCGTCAGGCCGTCACGCTCGCCGACCAGGCTGCAACTGCGGGGGACAACGAGAAGGCGATCCAGTACACGAATGCAGCCGAGGCGTTCGCGGCGCAGCTCGTCACCGCCGAGCAGTCGGTCGAGGACCTGAAGGTCCTGCACGACCAGTCGCTGCAGGCCGCGGCTCAGGCGAAGAAGGCCGTCGAGCAGAACGCGATGACGCTGCAGGCCAAGGTGGCCGAGCGCACCAAGCTGCTCAGCCAGCTCGAGCAGGCGAAGATGCAGGAGCAGGTCAGCGACTCGCTGCGGTCGATGGACGCGACGCTGTCCGCGCCCGGCAACACCCCGAGCCTCGACGCTGTCCGCGACAAGATCGAGCGTCGCTACGCCAACGCGCTCGGCTCGGCCGAGCTGGCGCAGAACTCGGTTCAGGGCCGCATGATGGAGGTCCAGCAGGCGAGCGTCCAGATGGCAGGTCACAGCCGTCTGGAGCAGATCCGGGCCTCGATGAAGGGTGACGCACTGCCCTCGGGCGGCGCAGCGGCCCCGTCGGCCGCACCGGCCACCCCTGCGGCCACCCCCAAGCCGGAGAACCCGACCGCTCAGTAGCACCAACGCACTGGCCGGACACGAAGCACTGGTCAGACACGAAGCAGGGCCCGCCCGGATGACGTCCGGCCGGGCCCTGCTTCACTCTGTGGGGTCAGTCGTCGACGCCGCGGGCGGCCAGAGCCTCGCCCATCGCGTCGGCGGTGCGCAGCGCACCGATCACGACAGGGACGGCCAGTGCGCGGATCGAGAACCCGAGGCCACGGGCCTTGCGGGCCTCTGTGACGTCGGCGACCAGCCCGCTGATCAGTGGAATGCAGCGGATGGTCATGGCGAGGACGAGTCCGACACGGTCCGTGTTGACGCCGAACGGGCGCAGCGGGCCGAGCAGGGTGTGGATCGCGTCGAGCATGTCGAGTACCCGCGTCGTGAGAGACACGAGCGCGGCCCAGGCGACGGACAGTCCGAGCACGCCGCATACGACGAGCGCGCGCTGCCAGCCCGTGAACAGCCACTGGAACGCACCGACGAACAGCAGCATCCACACCGCCGGACGTAACTGGTTCAGGGCGGCGCGGGGACCGATGCGGGACAGCCCGTAGGCGATGACGGTCAGCGCTGCGGCGGGCACCAGATGCCACGGCTCCCGTACCGCGATCGCCATGGTCAGGAGCACCACGACGAGGATCGCGAGCTTTGCGATCGGCGGCATCCGGTGCACGAGCGAGAAGCCCGGCACATACTGCCCGAGCATCGTCATCCGGCGATCTTCATGTAGTGGGCGATGGATTCGGCCGGTGCGCCGTCGGCGACCACGACGCCCCCGTCGACGACGAGGACCCGGTCGAAGTCCGCCAGCAGGTCCAGGTGATGCGTGACGACCACCACCTGCTGGGTGAGGCCACGCAGCGTGTCCGCGACGAGGCGAGCGTTGCGCAGGTCGAGCAAGGTGGTCGGCTCGTCGGCGACGATCACCTCGGGGTCGGTGACCATCACCGCCGCCAGGGCCAGCAGCTGCTTCTGTCCGCCCGAGAGCAGATGCGTGGGGTGGTCGGCGTGCCCGGCGAGGCCGAACTGGTCCAGCACGGACCGCACGCGTGCGGCGCGGCCGTCCGCGTCGAGTCCGCTACGCCGCAACGAGAACTCGATGTCCTCGGCGACCGTCGGCATGATGATCTGGTGGTCGGGGTCGGTGAACACGAACCCGACCTTCCGGCGCACCGCCCGTCCGTCCTTCGCGGTGTCGAGGCCGTCGACGCGGATGTGGCCCGACGTGGGAACGACGAGGCCGTTGATCGTGCGGGCGAGCGTCGACTTGCCGCTGCCGTTGGCGCCGACGACGCCGATCCGGCGCTCGGTCAGCGTCAGGTCGACGCCGCCGAGGACGCTGCGTTCGCCGTACGAGTGGCGGACGTTCTCGAACCGGATCGCGACCATGACTAGGCTGCGGCGTCCGGTTCCGCGGCGGGCGTGCGTCGCGTCGCCCTGTCGGTCAGCAGCATCGGGTAGGCGCGGTGTACCTGGGCGGCGACGACGGCGGCGAGCACTGCCTTGATGAGGTCGCCCGGCAGGTACGTCAGGTTCGAGCTCATCGCCGTTCCGAATGACAGCCCGCGCAGCAGCATGCCGACGGTCCCGCACAGGTACAGCACGACGACGACGCCGAGGACGTTGATCAACGTGCCCTTGACCACCGAGTAGTTCGGCAGCATCTTCACGGTCAGCCAGCCGATGACCGCGACCGTGGGAATCCAGCCGATGAGGAAGCCGGCCGTCGCGCCGGAGAGCGACGTGAGCGAGGTGCGTCCGCCCGCGAGGACGGGCAGCGCGAGACCGAGCACGATGACGGTGAGGACTGCGAGCACGCCCTTGCGTGGGCCGAGCAGCGCCCCGGCGAGGATCACACCGAGCGACTGCAGGGTGATCGGCACGGCCGATCCGCCGATGTTGATGGTGCCCGGAAGCCCGAGGGCGATGATCAGGGCGGCGAACACGGCGATGTGCGCGAGGTCGCGGGAAGTCAGCGGGGAGGTCCCGGAGAGGCGGGCAGACACGGGTGTACTCCTAGTGCGGGTGACGTGAGGTGGCGCGGCGCTCAGTGTGGGCCGGCCCCCAGCGAGAATAGGACAGCGAGGTCACGGGCTGGTGGGCCACCGTCCCGGGGCGAGGTCCCCGCATACTCCGGGTTCACCCTGATCTTTCCCTGATCTTGCGTCTGAGCTGGTGATTTGTCCGCCAGGTCGTGCCAGTGTTGTGGTCACGGGCAACCAAACAGGTGGCGGCCCGAACGGAACGGAGATGTTGTCGTGTTCTGGAAGATTCTCGGAATCGTGGCGCTGGTCTGGATCGCGTTGGCCCTGGTCGGGGTCCTCGTGAAGGGACTGTTCTGGATCCTCGCGATCAGCGCCGTCGTGTTCGGTGTGTACCTCCTGGTGAAGGCGTTCTCGGACAGCGACTCCAACGACGTCACCCGAGTGTGACGCCGGTGACGTTCCCGGTGAGCCGGTGACGCCTGCGGCGAGGACAGTGGAGGGGTGACCGCCCCTCATGCCGTTCTCACCCGGCCGCTGCTTCTGCTGATGGCCGTCGCGACGGGATTGTGCGCGGGTGGCAACTACTTCAACCAGCCGCTGCTCGACTCGATCGCCGACGCGCTCGGAGTGGGGCAGTCCACGGCAGCCGTGACGGTCACCGTCGCGCAGGTGTCGTACGGCATCGGACTGCTGTTCCTGGTGCCGCTCGGCGACCTCCTGGACCGGCGCCGCCTGGCCGTCGGACTGATGGTGCTGGCCGCGACCGGTCAGGCGATCAGCGGGTTCGCGCCGTCGATCGGGTGGCTGATGATCGGCACGGCGATGGCCGGCCTGTTCTCGGTGGCCGCGCAGGTGCTCGTCCCGTTCGCTGCGACCCTTGCCGCACCGGAACGCCGCGCGACCGCCGTCGGGACCGTCATGAGCGGACTGCTGGTCGGCATCCTGTTGGCGCGCAGTGTCGCGGGTCTGTTGTCGGGGCTCGGCGGCTGGCAGACCGTGTACCGGGTCTCGGCGGTCGTCATGGTGGTAGTCGCGGCGGCATTGTGGCGTGCGCTGCCGAGTTCGCGGGAGCATCTGGGGCTTGGGTACCGGGGAATTCTCGCGTCGATGGGGCGGCTGCTCCGGGACGAGCCGCGACTGCGCACCCGCAGTGTCCTCGGTGCGGTGAGCTTCGCGTCGATGGGCGTGGTGTTCGCGTCGATGGCGTTCCTGCTGGCGGGCGAGCCGTTCGGCCTCGACGACGTCGCGATCGGGCTGGTCGGACTTGCGGGCGTTGCGGGCGCTGTGATGGCCAACGCGACAGGGCGCCTCGCCGACCGGGGCCTCGTTCAGGCGACGACCGGCGTCGGGACGGTGTTGCTGTGCGCGTCGTGGGGGCTGTTCGCTCTCGGTGGGCACCTCCTGATCGCGTTCCTCGCCGCGATGGTGATCGCGGACATGGCGTTGCAGTGTGTGCACGTGAGCAACCAGAGTGTGATCTACGAGCTGGCGCCGCATGCCCGATCCCGTGTGACGTCGGTGTACATGACGTCCTATTTCATCGGCGGCGCAACGGGTTCCGCGTTCGGATCGGTGGCGTGGTCGACGTACGGGTGGGCCGGAGTCTGCGTGCTCGGGTTGGCGCTTGCGGTGGTCTCGGTCGCGGTGTGGGTGTTGGATCTGCGTGTCGCGTCGCGCGCGGTCGCAGTACGGCAGGCATGCTGACGGCATGGAGCACGCAACCGTGGAACCCGTACCCGAGGACTGGAATCGCGGCATCGTGATCGTCGCGCATCCGGACGACATCGAATACGGGTGCGCGGCCGCGGTCGCGCGGTGGACCGCGCAGGGCAAGGACATTCGCTACGTCCTCGCGACGAGCGGGGAGGCGGGTATCGAGGGCCTCGCGCCGACCGAGTGCGGCCCACTTCGCGAGGCCGAGGAGCAGCGGTCGGCAGCCATCGTCGGAGTGCACGAAGTGGAGTTCCTCGGCCACCCCGACGGACGCCTCGAGTACGGACTGGAACTGCGCCGCTCCCTCGCCGGTGCGATTCGGCGGCACCGGCCCGAGATGGTCGTCGCCATGAATCACCGCGAGACGTGGGCGCCGGGACTGCGCAACAGTGCCGACCACCGCGCGGTCGGGCAGGCCGCACTCGACGCGGTCTCGGACGCCGCGAACGAGTGGATCTTCCCGGACCTGCCCGAACCGCGATGGACCGGCGTACGGCTGGCCGCGCTGAACGTCATGATCGGGTACACCCACGCCGTCGACGTCACCGACAGCGTCGCCGCCGCCGTCGCGTCGCTCACCGAGCACGCGCGCTACCTGACCGCGCTCTCCGACACCCCGGTCGCGGAACAGGCCGCCGCCCAGATCGCGATGGCGACCGGACCGAAGGGCGGATTCGCCGCCGAACGTGCAGTCGGATTCGAGCTCTACACGTTCTGACGGCGTCCCGGTGTCAGCGCACCGGTGCTCCGATGAGTACCCGACCGGCGCCCGGGACCACCTCGACGTCGATCGGTAGCGGCGCGATCCGTTCGCCGTCCGCATACGCGACGATGCCTGCGGCCTCCAATCGCACGGTGCGCGACCGGAACACCTGGACCTCGTCGAGGTCGACGTGTGTGCCCTTGTAGACGGTGGGGAACAGTCGCACCAGTTTGGTGCGGCTACCGGGCGAGACGATCACGACGTCGAGCTTGCCGTCGGTCAGTTCGGCTCCGGGTGCGATCAGCATGCCGCCGCCGTAGGAGGTGCCGTTTCCCAGCGACACCATCGCCGCGTCGATCTCGAGGGTGCGGTCGTCGAGGACGATGCGGTACGGGATCGACCGCAGGCTCGCCAGTTCCGCGATCATCGCGAGGTTGTATCGCATCGGTCCGCGGGGCCACTGCATCCGGTTCGCCCGGTCCGTCACGAGCGAGTCGAAACCACTGGCCAGGACGGTGCCGAACCAGTGGGTGCTGCCGTCACCGCGGGTGACCCGACCGAGGTCGACGTCCGCGACGGTGCCGTCCGCGATGACGTCCGCGGCGGCGACGGGGTCGTCGACCGGGACGTGGAAGAGGCGCGCGTGGTCGTTGCCGGTGCCGCCGGGGATGATGCCCAGCGGAACGCCGGTTCCTGCGATGGCCTGCCACGCGATGTTGATCAGCCCGTCGCCCCCGACTGCGACGAGAGCGTCGGTACCCGCGGCGACCGCGGCGCGGGCCACGGTCAGCGCATCGTCCGCGGTCGTGCCCTCGATGGAGGTGACCTCGAGTCTGCGATCGCGCAGTCGCGCGGTCGCAGCGGCGGCCACCTCACGGGGGTGTCCGCCGCCCGCGTGGGGATTGGTCAGCACCGTCACCGATTTCATGGGATCAGCTTGCCAGGGTTGAGGATTCCGGACGGGTCGAGTGCGTCCTTGACCGACCGCAGCACCGAGGCTCCGAGGTCCCCGATCTCCGCCGACATCCAGGGTCGGTGGTCGCGTCCGACGGCGTGGTGGTGGGTGATGGTTCCGCCCGTCGCGACGATCGCGTCACCGGCGGCCTGCTTCGCCGCCGCCCACTGGGTCATCGGATCTCCCGTTTGCGCGCAGACGACGGTGAAGTACAGCGAGGCGCCGGTGGCGTAGGTGTGCGAGATGTGGCACATCACGAGCGGCGGGGTGCCCTGTGCTGCAAGGGATTCGGTCAGGGCAGCGGTGACGGCGCCGCGGAGCGCCGACAGGTTCGACCACTCGGTGGCCGTCTCGAGGGTTTCGACGATCGCCCCGGCGTTGAGCAGGGCGTCGCGCTGGTACGGAGCGTCGAAGCGGCCGTGCTCCCAGGCCAGCGCAGGCGCGTCGCCGAGGTCTGTTCCGCCCGCCGCGGCGAGCAGCTCGTTGGCCTCGTCGGATCGCGCCCGGACGTGTGCTGCAGTGCCCTCGACGGTGGTGATCGCCAGGCAGCCGGCGGCCGGGCTGTCGCCGCCGATGTCGCCGGCCAGCGCGAGGTTGAGACCGGTTTCCGCCTCGTCGGACAGTCGCATGACTGTCGGTGCCGCGCCCGTCTGTACGACGGTGCGAAGCGCGGCAGCGCCGGTTTCGAAGTCAGGGAACGACCATGCGCGGTACGCGGTCGTCTCGGGCACCGGGTGCACGCGCACCGCGACCTCGGTGATGACGCCGAACGTGCCCTCCGAGCCGACGAACAGTTCCCGGAGGTCGGGACCTGCAGCCGAGGCCGGTCCGCGTCCGAGGTCCAGCGAACCGGACGGGGTGGCGACGCGCAGTCGCTGGACCATGTCGTCGAAGCGGCCGTAGCCCGCGGATGCCTGCCCGGACGAGCGGGTGGCAGCGAATCCGCCGATCGTGGCGAACTGGAAGCTCTGCGGGAAGTGGCCGATCGAGAAGCCGTGGGCGCCGAGGAGCGCCTCGGCCTGGGGGCCGGTCAGTCCGGCCTCGAGCACGGCGATTCCGGACACCGGGTCCAGGTCGACCAGGGCGTCCAAGCGGCGCAGGTCCAGCGCGAGTACGGCGTCGAAGCTGCCGCGGACCGGATCGAGCCCGCCCACGACGGAGGTGCCTCCGCCGAACGGAACCACGGCGACGCCGGTGCGGGCACACCACTCCAGCAGCGCCAGGACCTCGTCGTGCGAAGCGGGCATGACAACGGCGTCCGGTGCGTCCTGCGGTTCGGTTGCCTTGCGGCGCAACAGGTCCGGGGTCGACTTTCCGCCGGCGCGGCGCAGGCGGGTGGCGTCGTCCGTGTGGACGTTCTCCGCGCCGAGCAGCCATGCCAGGGCGTCGCGGTGTGCGTCGGTCAGGGCGCTCGGGCGCAGGGTGACGTCCGATTCGCTGGGCGGCAGGGCCTGCTCGGCGTCGACGCCGAGCGCGGCCCGCAGCAGGCCGAGAATCTGGGGTGAGAGCTGCTTGCGGTGCTCGCCGAGCCCCCAGGCGTCCCACTCCATGGTCGGGGCCGCAGTGGCCGGCCGTTCGGGTGATCCGGTGGTCTCCATGCGTTACAGTCTTACACACGATGTCTATCCGTAACGAAGAATCCTCCGGGGCGCAGAGCTCCGCGCGCAGCGTCGACGACCAGATCCTCGACGCGGCGCGCACCTGTGTCGTCGAGTTCGGTGTGCGGCGCACCACCCTCGCCGAGATCGCGCGTCGGGCCGGAGTCAGCAGGCCGACGGTGTATCGGCGCTGGCCCGATACCGGGGCGATCGTCGCCGACCTCCTCACCCGGGAGATCGGTACGGCGATGCCGCAGCCGTCCGGCGGAGGCAGTGCCCGCGCCCAGTTGGTTGCGGTGGTCGCGGGAATGTCGGAGACCGTCCGCACCCACCCGCTGTTCGAGAAGATCCTGCGATCGGACCCCGAACTCCTCGTCACCTACATCGTCGGCCGGCTCGGTGCGAGCCAGCATGCGATCCTCGACCACCTGGTGCCCGCTGTCGAAGCGGGCCAGGCCGACGGATCGATCCGCGTCGGCGACCCCGTCGCGATCGGCGCAACGGTGCTGCTCATGATGCAGTCCGCGGTGCAGTCCGCCGGAATGGTCGCCGAACTCGTCGCGCCGGAGGCGCTCCTCGTGGAGTTCGTCATCGCCGTCGACGCCTACCTGACCCCGTCCGCCTGACCCACGAGGAGCTCACCGTGCACCCCCACGCCCCGACCGCGCTCGACGCCACCCGCCGCGCCCGGGAACTGTCCGGTCTCGGAGACGGAGATCCGATCGACGTCCTGGTGATCGGCGGCGGTATCACCGGAGTCGGAGCGGCACTCGACGCCGCGTCCCGTGGCCTGCGGACGGTTCTCGTCGAGCGCCGTGATCTGGCGTTCGGCACCAGCCGGTGGAGTTCCAAACTGGCGCACGGCGGTCTGCGCTACCTCGCAACCGGGAACGTCGGCATCGCCCGGGAGAGCGCCGTCGAACGCGGCATCCTCATGACGCGAACCGCGCCCCACCTCATCCGCGCCCTACCGCAGCTGGTTCCGCTGCTGCCGTCCGTCGGACGATTCGAAAAGGCTCTGGTGCGAACGGGTTTCCTCGCAGGGGACGCGTTGCGTGCGACGGCGCGGACCTCGTCGTCGGTGCTGCCGCGATCTCGCCGGATCGGCGCCGCGGAAACGATCGACCTCGCACCCGCCGTGCGGCGCGACGGTCTGCGCGGGGGGCTGCTCGCGTACGACGGACAGTTGATCGACGACGCGCGGCTCGTAGTCGCGATCGCGCGGACCGCGGCCGGGCACGGCGCGCGCATCCTCACCAGGGTCGGGGCCTACGACGTGACCGGAGACTCCGTGCGGCTGCGGGACGAGTTGACGGGCGAGGAGACCACCGTGCGGCCCCGCGCCGTGGTGAACGCGTCCGGCGTGTGGGCCGGGCAGGTCGACCCGAGCATCGCGCTCAAGCCGAGCCGCGGTACCCACCTGGTCCTGGACGCGGAGCGGCTCGGCAATCCCCGGGCGGCGCTCACCGTCCCGATCCCGGGGGAGACGAACCGCTTCGTGTTCGCACTGCCCGCGCAGTTGGGTCGCGTCTACCTGGGGCTGACGGACGAAGCGGCGCCCGGGGAGATTCCCGACGTCCCGGTTGCCACCGAGTCGGAGATCGACTTCCTGTTGACGACCGTCAACACCGCGCTCGGTGTCGAACTGACCCGCACCGACGTCCTCGCCACCTACGCGGGCCTGCGCCCGCTTCTCGACACCGGCGACGGCGCCACCGCCGACCTGTCCCGCAATCACGCGGTACTCACGTCGGACCGGGGGGTCATCAGTGTCGTGGGAGGCAAACTGACCACCTACCGGAAGATGGCCCAGGATGCGGTCGACACCGCAGTCCGGGTCGGCGGACTCACCTCGGGACCGTGCGTCACGACCAACCTGCCGCTCGTCGGCGCAGGAACCCGTCCCGAGCCCGCCGGACTGCCGCAGTCGCTTCGTGCCCGCTACGGCGGTGAATCCGCGGCGGTCGCGAAGTCGGGGGAGCTCGTGGCGGTGGCCGACGGAATCGACGTCACCCGTGCCGAACTCGCCTTCGCGGTCACGCACGAGGGTGCGCTCGACGTCGACGACCTGCTCGATCGGCGAACCCGGATCGGACTCGTCCCTCAGGATCGCGAGCGCGCGCTCGACGCGGCGCGGGAGGCGCTCGGCTGAACGAGAAACCTGTCGGGGGTCGGTCGTAGTGTGGGGGAGTCCGGTACACCAGGCTGCACCGACCCATTCGGGAGTTCATATCATGGTCGCAAGTTCTTCCAACGGCGCTGCTTCTTCCAGCAGTGCGAAGTCCGACATCCTCGATCTGCTCGCCGAGCAGCGTCGCACGTTCCTCATCGCGTACCGCGGACTCGACGAGGTCGGCGCGCGGTCCCGGACCACGGCGAGCGAACTGACGCTGATCGCGCTGCTCAAGCACGTGTCCTTCACCGAACGCAACTGGATGCGCACCATCCGTGAATGCGACGAGAACGCGCAGTTCGACATGGCGGAGGGTATGGCGTCGTGGACGGTCGGCGAGGACGACACCGTCGAGTCGCTGACTGCGGGCTACGCGACCGTTGCGATGGAGACCGACGCGCTGCTCGCGGACCTCGACCTCGACCTGGCCGTCCCCCTGCCGACGGCGCCGTGGGCTCCGGAGCGGGAATGGTGGAGTGCTCGCAAGATCCTCATGCACGTGCTGCGGGAGACCGCGCAGCACGCGGGGCATGCGGACATCATCCGAGAGAGTCTCGACGGCGCGAACACCACCATGCAGATGGGCGCGGACGCCGGTATGGAGTTCTGACCGGACATTCCTCGCATACGTCGCGGCGCGGGAAGTGCGGTCGGGCGCGCGGGAGTACCTTTGGGCGACATGAGCATTCGCCTCGGATACCAGATCCCCAACTTCACGTACGGAACCCCGGTGCGGGAGCTGTTCCCGACCGTCGTCGCCCAGGTCCGCGAGGCGGAGGCGGCGGGGTTCGACACCGCGTTCGTGATGGACCACTTCTATCAACTGCCCGGCATCGGTGAACCCGACGAGCCGATGCTCGAGGCGTACACCACGCTGTCCGCGCTGGCGATGGCCACCACCGACATCGCGCTGTCGGCACTCGTCACCGGCAACACGTACCGCAACCCGGCGATGCTCGCGAAGACCGTCACCACCCTCGACGTCGTCAGCGGGGGTCGCGCCGTGCTCGGGATCGGTGCGGGCTGGTTCGAACTCGAGCATCGGCAACTCGGATTCGAGTTCGGTACCTTCACCGATCGATTCGACCGGCTCGGCGAGGCGCTCGAGATCATCGTGCCGATGCTCCGCGGGCAGCGGCCCACGGTCGACGGTCGCTGGTATCGCACGGAGGGCGCGATCAACGAGCCTCGGATCCGCGATACCCTTCCGGTCCTGATCGGAGGCGGCGGGGAACGCAAGACGTTCGGCTACGCCGCGCGGTACGCCGACCATCTCAACATCATCTGCAACGCGTCGGAACTGCCACGCAAACTCGATGCCCTCGCTCAGCGCTGCGAGGAAGCCGGCCGCGACCGATCGACCATCGACACCAGCTTCCTGGCATTCGTGATGCTCGACGAAGACGGCGACCGGGCCAGGCAGTCGCAGCGCGAGTTCCTGCTCTCGCGCGGCATCGATCTCGATGTGCTCTCGGACGACGCCCGAGCCGCCGCCACCGACCGTCAGTTCGTCGGGACCCCGGACGACGTCGCCGAGCAGATCCAGCGCCGCGTCCTCGACCAGGGTGTGGACGGAGTCGTGATCAACCTCGTCACCAACGGGCACCAGCCCGGGATCGTCGAACTGGCCGGACGCACACTCGGGCCGCTCGTGTCCGGCTGATCGGCGGGTGTGGCACGCTGGTCGGATGCGCGTTGCCGTTGTCGCCGGACCGGATCCCGGCCATGCCATCCCCGCCATCGCCCTGTGCCTGAAACTCGCTGCCGCGGGCGATGATCCGGTGTTGTTCACCGGCGACCGATGGCTCGACCCGGCGCGCGAGGCGGGGATCTCCGTCCGGAAGCTGAAGGGCCTCGCCCCCCGGCCGGAGGACGACGACCTCGACGCGGGCGCACGAATCCACTCCCGCGCCGCCTACATCTCGACCGAGATCCTGCCCGACCTGAGCGCGATGCTGCCCGAACTGGTGGTTTCCGACATCCTGACCGCAGGCGGCGGCATGGCCGCGGAACGTCTCGACGTCCCCTGGGTGGAACTGTCCCCGCATCCGCTGTACTCGCCGTCGGTGGGTCTCCCGCCGATCGGCAGTGGCCTCGCGCCGGGTGAGGGCGTGCGCGGCAGGCTGCGTGACTCCATGATGCGCGCGGCAACCGGCCGGTCGATCAAGCAGGGACTGCGGCAACGGTCCGAAGCGCGGGTCGGAGTCGGCCTGCCCGCGCTGGACCCCGGCCCGGCCGCCCGGCTGATCGCGACGCTGCCCGCACTCGAGGTGCCCCGCCCCGACTGGCCCGAGAACGCGCACGTCGTCGGGCCGCTGCTGTGGGAACCGACCACCGACCTCCTCGACGTGCCGCCGGGTGACGAACCGCTGGTGATGATCGCGCCGTCCACCGCGCACACCGGAGCCGAAGGCATGCTCGAGACCGCGCTGTCGGCACTCGACGGAGCCGGCGTCCGGGTCGTCGCCTCCATGCTCGACACACCGCCCGCCGACCTGCCGTCGTGGGCGCGGGCCGGACTGGGACGCCAGGACGCGCTGCTCGCCTCGGCGTCGGTCGTCGTGTGCGGCGCAGGGCACGGAATGCTCGCGAAGGCGCTCCTGGCCGGTGTCCCCGTGGTCGCGGTGCCCGGCGGTGGTGACCAGTGGGAACTGGCCAACCGGGCGGCCCGGCAGGGCAGCGCGGTGGTCGTGCGGCCGCTGAGCCGGGACGCGCTGCGTGACGCGGTGCGACAGGTGCTCGGTGACCCGTCCTTCGCGCAGGCGGCGCAGCGCGCGGCACAGACCGCCCCGGACGTCGAGGACCCCGTGACGGTGTGCCGGGGCGTGGCCGCAGCCGCGCTGTCCTGAGCGCCAGAACTGGAACCGACGGCACCGCCGTCGAGCGAACTGACGGCACCGCCGTCGTCGGATTGACGGCACCGCCGTCGTCGGATTGACGGCGCCGCCGTCGCCCCGACTACCGTGGCCGTGTGCGACTGACCGAGTTCAACGAACTGGTACACGGCGAGTTCGGCCGGCTCTACGGCGACTCCTTGCTCGTGGACCACGTACTGCTGAGCCTGGGCGGCAAGACTGCTGCCCAGGCGATCGAGGCCGGCTACGAGCCCCGCGAGGTGTGGCGGGCGCTGTGCGCCGATTTCGACGTCCCGCGATCCCGCTGGTAGTCGGCGCGGAAGGGGTGCGGACCAGGCGTTCCGGTGTCCGACACGCCGCCCCGCTCGATTGACTCGAACAGGTGTTCGCTTATGCTGTGGGGGTACCCGTCCAGCGCGTCGGCAAAGTTTGTCGGTGCCCCCCTCTACGGTGACGACAACACCGTGAGACCCGCTCGATTCGCGAGTCACTCGACACGAGCAGCTGACTAAGGAGAACCGATGGCACCGCAGGCACACGATCGCGACAAGGCGCTCGAGCTCGCACTGGCGCAGATCGACAAGAACTTCGGCAAGGGTTCCGTGATGCGTCTCGGTGAGGAGGCTCGCCAGCCCATTTCGGTGATCCCCACCGGTTCCATCGCGCTCGACGTGGCACTCGGTATCGGCGGTCTGCCGCGCGGCCGCGTCGTCGAGATCTACGGCCCGGAGTCCTCGGGTAAGACGACGGTCGCACTGCACGCCGTCGCGAACGCACAGGCGGCAGGCGGCATCGCCGCGTTCATCGACGCCGAGCACGCACTCGATCCGGAGTACGCGCGCAAGCTCGGTGTCGACACCGATGCTCTCCTCGTCTCCCAGCCCGACACCGGTGAGCAGGCGCTCGAGATCGCCGACATGCTGATCCGCTCCGGCGCGCTCGACATCATCGTCATCGACTCCGTCGCCGCGCTCGTGCCGCGTGCGGAGATCGAGGGCGAGATGGGCGACAGTCACGTCGGCCTGCAGGCCCGGTTGATGAGCCAGGCGCTCCGCAAGATGACGGGCGCCCTGAACAACTCGGGCACCACCGCCATCTTCATCAACCAGCTGCGCGAGAAGATCGGCGTGATGTTCGGTTCGCCGGAGACCACCACCGGCGGTAAGGCGCTCAAGTTCTATTCTTCGGTGCGCCTGGACGTGCGGCGTATCGAGACCCTGAAGGACGGCGGCGACGCGGTCGGCAACCGCACGCGCGTCAAGGTCGTCAAGAACAAGGTGTCCCCGCCGTTCAAGCAGGCCGAGTTCGACATCCTCTACGGGCAGGGCATCTCGAAGGAGGGCTCGCTCATCGACATGGGTGTCGAGCACGGGTTCATCCGCAAGTCGGGTTCCTGGTTCACCTACGAGGGCGACCAGCTGGGACAGGGCAAGGAGAACGCCCGTAAGTTCCTGCTGGAGAACACCGACATTCGCGACGAGATCGAGAAGAAGATCAAGGAGAAGCTGGGCATCGGTGCCGACGTGACCGTCGAGGGCACCGACGACGAGCCCGTCGACTTCTAGGTCTCGGCATGGAACCGGACGACCGTTCCCGGCCGGCGCGTCGCCGCGTCGATGACGGAGGTGAGCAGCGCCGCCGCGAGCCGCGGCGTGGCGTCGACGTCGGTTCCCTCGCTCCGGCCGAGCAGGAGGCGCAGGCCAAGGACCTGTGCCTGCGCCTCCTGACGGACCGCGCACGCAGTCGCGCGGAACTGTCGAAGAAGCTGACGGACAAGGGGTTCGCCCCCGATGTGATCGTCCGGGTCCTGGATCGCCTCGCCGAGGTGAAGCTGGTCGACGACGCCGCGTTCGCCTCGCAGTGGGTCCACTCGCGGCACACGTATTCCGGCAAGGGTAAACGCGCGCTGGCAATGGAGTTGCGCACCAAGGGTGTCGCGCCGGAGGTGGCGGCCACTGCGTTGGACGAGATCGACAGTGACGACGAGCGTGCCCGCGCCACCGAGTTGGTGCGGCGCAAGCTCAGGACCGCGTCACTGGACTTCGAGGTCGACGGCCCGGGTGGGCGGAGCAGCGAGCGGGACCGCCTCGTGCGCCGCCTGGTGTCGATGCTCGCCCGCCGCGGCTACCCGCAGGGCATGTCGTTCGACGTCGTGAAAACCGAACTCGCTCAAGCGGGCTCGGAGATCGACGAACTTCTCGACTGAGCAGTCGCGCTCAGAACCGCTCCACGAATCGGTACCAGTCGCCGCCGATGTGGTCGTATCCGATGTCCCCGTCACGGCGGGGTGCACCGAGATGTGGCGCGCCTTCCGGTAGGTACGCGATACCGACGGAGTCGATGAGTCCACCCTGTGTGAAGAACAGGCATCCGCCGTCGAGTTCCCGTGTCGACCGCACCGAGTAGACGCCGATTCGACGGTGCTCGAGGGAGAAGGTGCATTCGGCCGCGGCGTCGGCCAGCGCGGGTTTCGACACCAGGAATCCGAGTCGGAACGGTGCCTGCACCACGACCAGCACCGCGGTGACCAGGACGAGCGCGGGTGCGACGACCGCGGGCGCGAGCAGCGTTCGTCGCACGGTGCGATAGCGGAACCACCCGATCACCACGAGAACGAGCCAGGCAATGCCGAGCAGCACCAGTGCCCACCCGGCGAGCATGAAGTACACGAAGTCCACGACCGGGGCCGCGGACGACCAGAGCATCACCCCACAGGTGGCGGCAACGAGGCACGGAACGGCGATCCCGGTCGTCGCACGCCACCAGCGGGGCGCACCGGTGTGCACCGTCACGTGCGGGTCATGCACCTGCGGTCAGATCCATACCCGGCGCTGCCGGCGGCACCGCAGGCACGGTCGGTACGGCGCGCCCCTTCCGTCCACTGCGCAATCGCTTCTCGACGTAGGTGGCGAGCGCGGACAGCGAGGAGTTCAGAACGATCATGATCGCCGCGACGACGAGCAGGGCGGGTAGGTAGTTGCCGTAGAACGCGCCGAGTTGTTGGCCCGAGCGCACCACTTCGACGTAGCCGATGACGTAGCCGAGCGCCGAGTCCTTCAGCGCCACCACCATCTGGGAGATGATCGCGGGCAGCATCGCCGTGACGGCCTGTGGCAGCAGGATCGTGAACATGACCTGGCTCTTGCGCAGACCCAACGCCTGCGCGGCCTCGGTCTGGCCCTTCGGGAGCGACAGGATGCCCGCGCGGACGATCTCGGCGATCACCGAACCGTTGTACAGCGTCAGACCCGTCACCACCGCCGCCAGGGCGAGGTAGGCCGACTTGAACACCTGGTACTCGGCGTACACCTGGTAGGTGAAGATCATCAGGATCAGCACCGGGATCGCGCGGAACAGTTCGACGACGAAACCCGACACCATCCGGATGGCGCGGTGATCGGACAGACGGCCGATGCCGAGCAGTCCGCCCAGGATCAGTGCGAGGACGATCGAGATCGCGGCCGCGACGAGGGTGCCGCGAATGCCGGGAATCAGGTAGGTCGTCCACGAGGTGGACTCCAGGAACGGATCCCACTTCGCTGCGGTCAGCTGGCCCTTGTCGTCGAGTGCCTGGAACACCAGGTAGCCGACGGCGAGGAGGAGCAGTGCGACGGCGACGGAGGCGACGCGGTAGATCGCTCGGGCTCGGGGGCCGGGGGCGTCGTAGAGGACTGTTGCCTCGGCGCTCATCGGGCGACCTCCATCCGCTTGCCGAGATAGCCGAAGAGCAGGCCCATAGGCAGGGTCAGGATCACGAAGCCGAGTGCGAAGATCCCGCCGATCGCGAAGATGGCGGCCTCGTTCTCGATCATCGTCTTCATCAGCAATGACGCCTCCGCCACGCCGATCACCGAGGCGATGGTGGTGTTCTTGGTGAGGGCGATCAGGACGCTGCCGAGCGGGGCGATCACCGCGCGGAAGGCTTGTGGCAGCACGATGAGTCGAAGGTTCTGGCCGAAGGTCAGGCCCAGCGAGCGGCCGGCCTCCGCCTGCCCGACGTGCACCGTGTTGATTCCGGACCGCAGGGACTCGCACACGAATGCCGCCGTGTACACGCTGAGGCCGAGGACGGCGAGCCGGAAGTTGTTGTCCACCAGGAATGTCGGTGAGTCTTCGGGAGCCAGGTGGACACCCATCGTCTGGTAGAGACCGAACGAGCAGAAGATGATGATCAACGTCAGGGGAGTGTTCCGGAAGATCGTCACGTAGGCCGCGCCGAGCCACCGCGCGACAGGCACGGGGGAGACGCGCATACCGGCCAGCACGGTGCCGATGACGAGCGCACCGATCGCCGACAGTGCGGTCAGCTGGATCGTCGTCCAGAACGCGGAGATCAGTTGGTCCCCGTACTCGTTGATCAGGTCCACGGAATCCTCCTGCGGCTCGGCCGCCGTGAGTGATTGTCACCCCGACCGGGGTGACAATCACTCACGCGCGCGAAGCGCGCCTAGTAGCGATCGACAGTCGGCGGTGCCGGGATCTGGTACCCGGACGGTCCGACGTTCTCCTCGAGGGCGGCCTGCCACGACCCGTCCGCGATCATTGCCTCGATCGCGTCGTTGATCTTGGCGCGGGTCTCGTCGTCGCCCTTGGCGAGTCCGATGCCGTAGTTCTCGACCGTGAACGGCTCGCCGACGACCTTCATCTCACCCGGGTACTGCGAGGCGTAACCGGCGAGGATGACGGCGTCGGTGGTGACCGCGTCCACCGCACCGTTGCGCAGCGCCTCGACACAGGCGGAGTAGGTGTCGAACTCCTGAAGCTGGACGTCGTTCGCGTACGTGTCCTTGACCTTCTGCGCCGGCGTCGAACCGGTCACCGAGCACAGTTTCTTGCCCCCGTTGAGGGATTCCGGCCCGGTGATGTCCGTGTTGTCGGACCGCACCAGCAGCGACTGCCCCGTCGTCAGGTACGGGCCGGCGAAGTCGACCTTCTCCTTGCGCGCGTCGGTGATCGAGTACGTCGCGACGACGTAGTCGACCTCACCGTTCTGGATCAGCGTCTCGCGCTGCGCGGACGGCGACTCCTTGAACGTGATCCCGGACTCCGGAACGCCCAGCTTCTCTGCGACGTAGGTGGCGACGGCGACGTCGAAGCCGCTGAACGTGCCGTCCGGGTTGCGCAGGCCGAGGCCGGGCTGGTCGAACTTGATGCCGACGGTCAGCGTGCCGGACTCGGCGCTCTCGCTGGCGCTCTTGGTCTCGTCGCCTCCGCAGGCGGTGGCAACGACGGCGACTGCGACCAGGCCGATCCCGGCTCGCAGCGCTCGGGTGATCCTCATGGTGTTCCTCTCGTTGGCGGGGGCTCGGTGGGGTCAGTATTGCCGTGACCCTTCGGGTCAGTGGCCGAGGATCTTCCCGAGGAAGTCCTTCGCTCGATCCGATTTCGGCGCGGTGAAGAAGGTATCGGGGTCGGTGTCCTCGACGATCTGGCCGTCCGCCATGAACAACACCCGGTCGCCCGCCTTTCGGGCGAATCCCATCTCGTGGGTGACGACGAGCATCGTCATGCCCTCCTTGGCGAGTGAGGTCATGACGTCGAGAACCTCGCTGACCATCTCCGGGTCGAGCGCGGAGGTGGGTTCGTCGAACAGCATCACCTTCGGGTTCATCGCCAACGCGCGGGCGATCGCGACGCGCTGCTGCTGCCCACCCGACAGCTGCGCCGGGTACTTGTCGGCCTGATTGGCGATGCCCACCCGGTCGAGGAGTTCCAGGGCTCGCGCCTTGGCGTCGGATTTGCTCATCCTGCGGACCTTGACGGGGGCGAGCATGACGTTCTCGAGGATCGTCTTGTGGGCGAACAGGTTGAACGACTGGAACACCATGCCGACGTCGGCGCGCAGGGCGGCCAGCGCCTTGCCCTCGGCGGGCAGTGCTCGTCCGTCGACCGTGATCACGCCCTCGTCGACCGGTTCGAGTCGGTTGATGGTGCGACACAGCGTCGACTTCCCGGAGCCGGACGGACCCACCACGATCACGACCTGACCGACGGGGATGTCGAGCGTGATGTCGCGCAGGACGTGGAGCTCGCCGAAGTGCTTCTGGACGCCGGTCATCGAGATCATCGCTGTCGTGATGGCGCTCGACGCGCCAGCGCCGGATTCACCCGCGTTCGTCATAGTCGTCGACCCTAGGTGCTGGACCGGGGGAATCGTGTTCATTGCGCGCCGTCGGCCAGTCGACGTAACGGAACCTTTACCAAGTCAACGGAATGGCTGCGGTGCTCTGGAAGCGGACTCGGGACGCCGGGCCGGGTGTTTACTGGATGGGTTGGACTGCAGCCTGCCGAGGGGGCTCCATGACGTACGTGATGTCGACGTGTGACCGCGTCCACCGGGCGGGGTGGTGGGCATGACTGCGGTGTCCCCGGAGCCCGGCGTCAAGGCGAGGCGGCCGTTCCCCGCCAGGCTGGGGCCCAAGGGTTCGGCCGTCTACCGGATGGTCACGACAACCGACCCGAAGATGCTCGGCGTGATGTATCTGGTGACGTCGTTCGCGTTCTTCCTCGCCGGTGGGTTGATGGCACTGCTGATGCGCGCCGAACTGGCGCTACCCGGCATGCAGTTCCTGTCGAACGAGCAGTTCAATCAGCTGTTCACGATGCACGGCACGGTGATGTTGCTGCTGTACGCGACGCCGATCGTGTTCGGGTTCGCGAACTACGTGATGCCGCTGCAGATCGGTGCCCCCGACGTCGCGTTCCCGCGATTGAATGCGCTGAGCTACTGGCTGTACCTGTTCGGGGCTCTGGTCGTGATGGCCGGGTTCGTCACCCCGGGCGGTGCCGCCGACTTCGGGTGGACCGCATACAGTCCGCTGACCGACGCCGTGCACTCGCCGGGAGTCGGCGCCGACCTGTGGATCATGGGCCTCGCCATCGCCGGTGTCGGGACGATCCTCGGCGGCGTCAACATGATCACCACCGTCGTGTGTCTGCGCGCTCCCGGTATGACGATGTTCCGGATGCCGATCTTCACCTGGAACATCTTCATCACGATGATCCTGGTGCTGCTGGCGTTCCCGATCCTGACCGCGGCGTTGATGGGGGTGTTCGTCGACCGTCACCTCGGTGCCCACCTCTTCGACCCCGCCAACGGTGGAAACATGCTGTGGCAGCACCTGTTCTGGTTCTTCGGTCACCCCGAGGTGTACATCGTCGCGTTGCCGTTCTTCGGGATCATCACCGAGGTGATCCCGGTGTTCAGCCGCAAGCCGCTGTTCGGGTACAGCGGCATGGTGTACGCGACGATGTCGATCGCGGCGTTGTCGATGGCGGTGTGGGCACACCACATGTACGCCACCGGCGCGGTGCTGCTGCCGTTCTTCTCGTTCATGACGTTCCTGATCGCCATCCCGACCGGGGTGAAGTTCTTCAACTGGATCGGCACCATGTGGCGGGGGCAGCTCACGTTCGAGTCGCCGATGCTGTTCGCCGTCGGGTTCGTCATCACCTTCCTCTTCGGTGGCCTGTCCGGTGTCCTGCTCGCCAGCCCGCCGCTGGACTTCCACGTCACCGACTCGTACTTCGTCGTCGCGCACTTCCACTACGTGCTCTTCGGCACCATCGTGTTCGCGACCTACGCGGGCATCTACTTCTGGTTCCCGAAGATGACCGGACGGATGCTCGACGAGCGCCTTGCGAAGTGGCACTTCTGGACCACTTTCATCGGTTTCCACACCACGTTCCTGGTGCAGCACTGGCTCGGTAACGAGGGCATGCCGCGTCGCTACGCCGACTACCTGCCGTCCGACGGCTTCACCACGCTGAACACGATCTCCACGATCGGCGCGTTCGTCCTCGGCGCGTCCACGCTGCCGTTCCTCTGGAACGTCTTCAAGAGCTACCGCTACGGCGAAGTCGTCACGGTCGACGACCCGTGGGGGTTCGGCAACTCGCTCGAGTGGGCGACCACCTGCCCGCCGCCGCGCCACAACTTCACCGAGCTGCCCCGCATCCGGTCCGAGCGTCCCGCGTTCGAACTGCACTACCCGCACATGCACGACCGGATGCGCGCCGAGGCACACGCTGGACGGGACCACGCCTCGGCGCAGGTCCCGGCCGGGTCAGGGGACTGACGCGAGGAGGCGCCGTATGCAAGGACACCTGCCCGACCTCCCGTACTACGGACTGGACTGGGAGATGTTCTTCCCGACCAATCTGTACGCCGCATTCGTCCGGTGGTGGAATCCGTTTTGAACCGTGGCCCCATCGCGGGCCGGAACGTGGTGAAGGGCACTCTCGGCGGGGCCGTACGCTGGTGGGGTGGACACGATAGACCCCGAGACCTCGGCCGCGCTCCCCAATGCGGGCAAACGCAGCTACGAGGTACGCACCTTCGGGTGCCAAATGAACGTGCACGACTCGGAGCGACTCTCGGGGCTCCTCGAGGAAGCGGGCTACACGAAGGCCACGCCCGGCGCCGATCCCGACCTGCTGGTGTTCAACACCTGCGCGGTCCGCGAGAACGCGGACAACAAGCTGTACGGGACCCTCGGGAATCTGCGTCCCACGAAGGACGCGAATCCGGATATGCAGATCGCCGTCGGTGGCTGCCTCGCGCAGAAGGACCGCGACACCGTGGTCAAGAAGGCGCCGTGGGTGGACGTGGTCTTCGGTACGCACAACATCGGTTCGCTGCCGGTGCTCCTCGAACGTGCGCGGCACAACGAGGAAGCCCAGGTCGAGATCCTCGACTCGCTCGAGGCGTTCCCGTCGACGCTGCCCGCGAAGCGGGAGTCGGCGTATGCGGGATGGGTGTCGATCTCGGTCGGCTGCAACAACACCTGCACGTTCTGCATCGTGCCGTCGCTTCGCGGCAAGGAGGTCGACCGCAGGCCCGGCGACGTCCTCGCCGAGGTGCAGGCGCTCGTGAACGAGGGCGTCCTCGAGGTGACCCTGCTCGGGCAGAACGTCAACTCCTACGGCGTGTCCTTCGCCGATCCCGAACTGCCCCGCGACCGCGGCGCGTTCGCGAAGCTGCTGCGCGCGTGCGGCGAGATCGACGGACTCGAGCGGGTCCGGTTCACGTCGCCGCACCCCGCCGAGTTCACCGACGACGTGATCGAGGCGATGGCAGCGACACCGAACGTGTGCCCGCAGCTGCACATGCCGCTGCAGTCCGGGTCGGATCGCCTCCTCAAGGAGATGCGCCGGTCGTATCGCAGCACCAAGTTCCTCGGCATCATCGAGAAGGTGCGCGCCGCGATGCCGCACGCCGCGATCACCACCGACATCATCGTCGGCTTCCCCGGCGAGACCGAGGAGGACTTCCAGGCGACCCTCGACGTGGTCCGGCAGGCGCGGTTCACCAGCGCGTTCACGTTCCAGTACTCGAAGCGGCCCGGCACGCCCGCCGCCGACCTGCCCGATCAGCTCCCGAAGGAGGTCGTGCAGGAACGCTACGACCGGCTGATCGCGCTGCAGGAGGAGATCACCCTCGACGAGAACCGCAAGCTGGTCGGCACCGAGGTCGAGTTGCTGGTCGCGGCGGGCGAGGGACGCAAGAACGCCGAGACGCGGCGGATGAGCGGCCGTGCCCGCGACGGCAGGCTCGTGCACTTCCGGCCCGAGGGCAGGCTGGACGGAGACGTCCGGCCCGGTGACGTGATCACCGCCGTCGTGACCGGCGCCGCGCCCCACCACCTCATCGCCGACGGGCCGGTGCTGACGCACCGCAGGACCCGCGCCGGCGACTCCCACGAACGCGGCATCACCCCGAAGACCCCGCCGATCGGCGTCGGTCTCGGCCTCCCGCAGATCGGTGCGCCCGCACCGCTGCCCACCGTCACCGGATGTGGAGTATGAGTACCTACAAGCCCGAAGATTCCCTCGAGCAGTACCGCAAGGACATCGACGCCGCCGAGAAGAAGGTCGCCCGCGAGATCGATCCCGGGCTGCGTGCACTCGTCGTCGCGGTCGGCATGCTGGCGTTGCTGGGGACGTTCGCGCTGCCGCACACGGGGGACGCGACGGGGTGGGACGTCCTGGTCGGCAACGACGTGGCGCTCGCCGAGGACATCGCGCTGCCGTCGCGGGTGTTCGTGTGGCTGACGTTGGTGTTCGGCATCGTCATCGGCATGCTCGCGCTGGCCACCCGGCGGTGGGCACTCGCGTGGATCGCGGTTGCCGGTTCGGCTGTCGCGAGCGTCTTCGGGATGCTGGCGATCTGGTCGCGGCAAACCCTCGACGCGAGCTCGCCGGGCGCCGGACCAGGACTGGGATTGATCCTGGGATGGGTCCTGATCATGGTCCTGACGTTCCACTGGCTGCACGTGGTGTGGCAGCGAACGGCCATCCAGTTGGCCGCGGAGGAGGAGCGCAGGCAGCGCACCGCCGAGACCGAAGGTCGACTCCTCTGGGGTGATCGCTGATTCGACCAGGGTGGGTGACCGCGATCCGCGTCGCCCACTCGGTGGGCCCTGTCATGGGCGCGGCGGCGATGTCGTTCGGCATCGTGTCGATCGGTCTCCACCTGGTCGGATTCGAGCTGTTCTCGCTCGCCTGGCTTGTGCTGGGAGTGGTCACGTGGCTCGCGCTGGCGGCGGTCGTCGTTGGCCGCTTCGCACTGGACCGACCACGCCTGCTCCACGAATCGCGTACGCCTGCCGCGCTGACCGGCGTTGCTGCGACCACGGTCCTCGGGACGCGACTGGCACTGCTCGGCTGGACCGCGATCGCACTGGTCGCACTCGGCGGTGCGGTGGCGGTGTGGTTGCTCTTGATGCCGTCGGTGATCCGAGGATGGACCGTTCCGACCGTGGGCGCGGGTTTCCTGCTGTGCGTCGCGACGCAGGGGGTGGCCGTGCTCGGCGCGACTGTCGCCGCGTCCGCGGCCTGGTCGTGGCTGATCGTCCCGTCGATGGGCTTCTTCGTGATCGGCATCGGATGTTATGCCGCGGTGCTGATGCGATTCTCGCCGAACCAACTGGTGGTGGGCGCAGGTGATCACTGGGTCGCGGCAGGGGCGTTAGCCATCAGTGCGCTCGCGGCCGGGCGGATCGTGCTCGCTGTCGCCGCCGACGGATGGACCGGCTGGGCCGAATACCTGCCACACGTCGCGGCCATGATCGAGGTCGTCGAACTCGCTGCCTATGTGCTGCTGGTGTGCTGCGAGGTGTGGAAGCCGAGGTTGCAGTTCGACCTCCGCCGATGGTCGACGGTGTTTCCGATGGGTATGACCGCGGTCTCGGCCATGACGGTCGGCACCGCAACCGGACTCGAGGTCCTCCACTCGATCGGCCGGATCCTGGTGTGGCCGGCGGTCCTCGTCGGCACGATCATGCTCGTCGCCTCCGCGCGACGATTGGTGGCCGCCGTGCGGCGGGCCTGACCGGCGTCTCGCTTCCTCAGGTGCCGACGGCGTCGATCAGGCCCGTTCGGACCGCACGCTCCAGGTCCTCGTGGTCGGCCTCGGTGCGATCCGCGTATCGGACCGCGTACCTCCCGATCGCCTCATCGAGGTCGCCGTCCCCGTCGAAGTAGCCGGCCAGCAGTCGTGGGTCGAGTGAACGGGTGTGCGCACGGGCGAGCAGCGCTCCGGCGAGCCGGCCGTAGTCGTCGAGGTGGTCGGCGTCCAGCGCGGTCGGGTCGATGTCGCCCTTCAGATTGCGGAACTGCCGCACGATGTACGGCTGCCCTTCGATCGTGGTCCAGCCGAGCAGGATGTCCGTCTCCGCCTGCACGAGTCGCGCCCCGTGTACGATCCGCTCGCCCTGGTGCTCGAAGGCGTCGGGGCGGAACGTGCCGGCATCCAGGTATGGCGCGAGGGCAGACGGTTGTGCCTGCTTGATCTGCAGGACCAGCGACTCGTCGCCGTTGCCGAGCAGCAGCGCGACGTAGCTGCGCAGGCCCACACTGCCGGTACCCACGATCCGGAACGCGACATCCGCGACGGAGAAGCGCCCGAGCAAGGTCCGGCGGGATTCCCGCAGTGTGTCGACATAGCATTCGAGCCCGTCGACGACCGCGTCTGCGGTGGCGTCGTCGACTCGAGTGAGGATCGGCGCGTTCTCGACGAAGCGGCGCTGACGCACCCCGGTCACGTGGTCGTCGAGGTGCTCGGTCCACTTCGCCGCGACCTTCGCGCTGGTGTTGCGCCGCGCCTTCCGGGCCGCCCTGTCGAAGTCGTCGAGCAACTCGTCGGCTTTGGCCCGCGTGATCGCGGCCTTGTCCGGCAGCGCGTTCCACGACGTCAGGAATGGCAACTCGGCGAGCTCCCGGATCGTGCGCCGGTAGGAACGTACGGTGTCCTCGGCGGCCTCGACGCAGGCGCTTTCGGACACGCCGCCCTCGCGTCCGGCGAGCACCAGGCTCGCAGCCAGTCGTTTCAGATCCCACTCCCACGGGCCGGGCACCGTCTCGTCGAAGTCGTTGACGTCCATGACGATCTCGCCGTCGGGCGTGCCGTAGAGCCCGAAGTTCGCGGCGTGCGCGTCCCCGCACAACTGTGCAGTGATACCGGTGACGGGCGTGCCCGCGAGATCGGCTGCCATGAGGCCCGCCGCTCCACGGAAGAAGGCGAACGGGGAGTCGATCATGCGCCCGATGCGCAGTGGAACGAGGTGGCCGAGCCGGCCACTGTTGCTCGCCGCGACGAACTCGAGCACGTCCGGCCGTGCCTCGCCTGCCGGGTCGTGGTGGTGCGCAGACGCGGGAACCAGGTCACGTAGTGCCTGGCCGCGGGCGAAGACCTCGTCATGACCCACCCGGGTGCGGAGGTCGATTCGAGTCGTGTCAGCCGTCACCGCGCAGACAGTAGACGACCGTCGCCGGGCCTGTGCGCCCGGCGACGGAAGTCGCTCACCTGTCTTCGACGGCACCCTCGGCGGCGTCGGCCCATTCGCGCCACTGCTTGGCCTGGGCGAGTGCCTTCTCGGCGTCCTTCGTCTTACCCGCGGCGGTCGCCTTCGCGGCCTGGTCCTCGAACTGGGCGACGCGCTCACGGAACTGTGCGGCGCGCGCGGTCGCCTCGGGGTCGGTGCGGCGCCACTGCGAGTCGGCGGCGTCCCGGACCTTCTTCTCGATCGAGTGCAGGCGACCCTCGAGGTCGTGCATCTTGTCACGGGGGACCTTGCCGATCTCGTCCCACTTCTCCTGGAGGTCGCGCAGTGCGGCGCGCGCCGAGTCGAGGCCCTTCGACGGATCGATGTCGATGCCGTCGAGCAGCTTCTCCTTTGCTGCCGCGTTGCTCTCGAACTCGGCGTCCCGCTCGGACGAGGCGGCGTTGCGGGCGCCGAAGAACACGTCCTGCGCCGCCTTGAACCGCTTCCACAGTGCATCGTCGGCTTCGCGCGGTGCGCGACCCGCTGCCTTCCACTCGGCGAGCAGGTCACGGAAGGCGCCCGCGGTCGGACCCCAATCGGTGGAGTTCTGCAGTTCCTCGGCGCGTTCGCACAACTCTTCCTTGCGGGACTTCGCGGCGGCGCGTTCCCGGTCGAGTTCGGCGAAGTGTGCCCCGCGTCGGCGGTTGAAGGCCTCACGAGCCTTCGAGTAGCGCTTCCACAGCGCGTCGTCCAGCTTCCGGTCGACACCGCGGATGGTCTTCCACTCGTCAAGGATCTCGCGGAGCCTGTCGCCTGCCACCTTCCATTGCGTCGACTCGGCACCGATCTGCTCGGCCTCGGCGGCCAGCTCTTCCTTGCGGTGGGTGTGCTCCTCGCGCTCGTGTTCGCGCTCGACCTTCTCCGCCTCGGCCGCCTGCTCGGAGCTGGCGATGATGGCGTCGAGTCGGGCGGAGAGGGCGTCGATGTCGCCGATGACGGCCGCCGTCGGCAGCGACTCGGCGAGGGCGAGGGCTGCGGTGCGGGTACGGCGCGCGTCGCCGGTGCCCGAGGTCAGACGTGCCTCGAGCAGCCCGACCTCGGTGGCCAGGTCGTCGTAGCGGCGACCGAAGTGCGCGAGGCCCTCGGCGGCGTCGCCTGCCTGCCACGATCCGATCTGGTGTTCGCCGTCGGCGGTCTTCACCCAGGCGGTGCCGTCGTCGTCGACGCGGCCGAACAGGCTGGGATCACTTGGTGGGGTAACGGCCGGTGGGTGTACGGCAGCGGCGGCAGAGGGGGTGACGGCGCCCGGCTTGGGGGCACCGGGCTTGGGCGCGCCCGGCTTCGGGGCACCGGGCTTGGGCGCGCCCGGCTTCGGAGCTCCGGGCTTGGGTGCACTGCTGTCGGTCATGACTCCTCATCTCTGCCGCGCGTCACGGCTGCCGCTCTTCGTTCGTCGCACGCCGGATCGGCACGCGTTGGTCCCATTCAACCCGGAACGAAGTGTTCCGACCATTGAAACAGCTTGGACCATGAGAGTTGGGATTGCGCGGCCCGCGCCGCTGGGCGAGTGCCTCGTGACGGGTCCCGGTACCCGGCGACTACCGTTGCTCGGTGTGTTCACCGCTGCGGCCCTCGTTTCCTGCCCACCCCTGCTGATTCCCCAGCTGGCGGGTGCTGCGGCGTTGGAAACTGCCGACCTGCGTGAGGCGTCGACGCAGGTGGCGGCCCGGCTGGCGGAGTCGGCGGGCCGGTGGACGATCGTGGGTGTCGGCGCCGGGGACCGCAGGTTCGGTCCGGACACGCTGGGCAGTTTCGTCGGATTCGGGGCAGATGTCCGTGTCGGGCTCGGCGGACGCGGCGGCACTGCCGTCGATCCGGACCTGCCGCTGCCGATCCTGATCGGAGGGTGGTTGCGTGGCGCGTGCCCGGGGGAGGTGGTCGCGGACGGCCTCGTCGTCGCGTCGGACGCTGCGCCGGAGCAGTGTGCGGACATGGGCGCAGACCTGCGGAAACAACTCGACGCGGACGCGGAGCCGCACGGCGTCCTGGTCGTCGCGGACGGTGCGAACACACTGACGGCCAAGGCTCCCGGTGCGTTCGACGAACGCGCCCCGCAGGTCCAGGCCGCGCTCGACGGCGCCTTGGGCGCGGGCGACCTGGAGTACCTGCGGCAGTTGGACCCGGCGCAGTGCGAGTCGCTCGGCATCGAGGGCAGGGC
This sequence comes from Rhodococcus sp. RD6.2, assembly GCF_001040705.1. GTDB lineage: Bacteria > Actinomycetota > Actinomycetes > Mycobacteriales > Mycobacteriaceae > Rhodococcus_G. The sequence continues at coordinate 349,536 of NZ_CVQP01000008.1, read as the reverse complement.
GGCCTGGCAGGTGCTCGCCGGGCTGTTCGGTGAGGCGCCGGGACGGACCACGACCCTCTATCAGGGCGCACCGTTCGGCGTCGCCTACCACGTCGGGACGTGGCTCCCGTGACGGCTGCGATCCGGCCGATCGCCGTGGTCGGTCCCACCGCGAGCGGCAAGTCCGACCTCGGGCTCTCGCTGGCCGAACGGTTGGGCGGCGAGATCGTCAACATCGATGCCATGCAGCAGTACCGGGGCATGGACATCGGCACGGCGAAACTGCCGGTCGAGGAGCGTCGCGGGATCCCGCACCACCAACTCGACGTCCTGGACGTCACCGAGACCGCGACGGTCGCGCGCTACCAGGACGCGGCGCGCGCCGACGTCGAGGCGATCGCGGCCCGCGGCGCGGTGCCGGTGATCGTCGGCGGATCCATGATGTACGTGCAGTCCCTGCTCGACGACTGGTCCTTCCCGGCTACCGACCCGGACGTGCGGGCGAAGTGGGAGGCCGTGCTTGCCGAGCGTGGCGTCGCCGGTGTTCACGAGGAGTTGACGCGCGTCGATCCGCAGGCGGCTGCAACGATCCTGCCCACCGACGGACGGCGGATGGTGCGGGCGCTGGAGGTCGTTGAGTTGACGGGTCGGCCGTTCGTGGCGTCCGCCCCGACGATCGGGGAGGCGCGGTGGGGAACCGTGATCCTCGGTGTCGACCGCGACACCACGGAACTGGACGAGCGGATCGAGCTCCGGACGCGGCTCATGTTCGAGTCGGGCCTCGTCGAGGAGGTCGAGTCCCTGGTGGCGGTGGGGCTGCGGGACGGTGTCACCGCGCCACGCGCCATCGGGTACGCGCAGGTGTTGGCCGCGTTCGACGGTGAGTACGACATGGACGAGGCGCAGGAGCGGACGTTCATCGGCACCCGTCGCTATGTGCGGAGGCAGCGGTCGTGGTTCCGGCGCGACGCCCGCGTGCACTGGTTGGACGCGGCACGTGAGGATCTGGTCGAGGCGGCATGCAGCGCGGTGGCGCGCGGAACGGTGGAGGAACAGTGACGAAGCGGAGTACACATCGGCCGGCGGGTGGCGTGCCGAAGGTGACGGTGCGGAATGCGCGGTTCCAGCAGTGGCAGTCGTACCTGACCACGCGGGCCAAGCGAACCAAGGCCGGCCGGTTCCTGATCCAGGGTGTGCGGCCACTGACGTTGGCGTTGGAACACGATTGGCCGATCGAGACCATCCTGTACCGCGTCGACGGTCCGGTCCTGTCGGAGTGGGCGCGGGGAATCGTCGACGGCTGGGCCGGAGAGAAGATCGGTGTGGCGGGCGAACTGCTTGCCGAACTGGGTGAGCGGTCGGAGTCCGCTCCCGAGTTGATCGCCGTCGCGAAGGCCCGTACCCGCTCGTTGGCGGGACTGACGCTGCGACGCGGGGAGCAGGAACCTGTGGTTCTGGTGTTCGACCGCCCGTCATCGCCCGGCAATCTCGGTACCCTCATCCGCAGTGCGGACGCGTTCGGAGCGGATGCCGTGATCGTGACCGGTCACGCAGCCGACCCGTTCGATCCGCAGTGCGTGCGGGCGTCGACTGGTTCACTGTTCGCGGTGCCGGTGTTCACCGCCGCCGACCCCGGCGAGGTGGTTGCGTTCCGTGACCGCCAGAGCAGGGACCTCCAGATCGTGGGTACCGACGAGGACGGTGACGCCACGATTTTCGATCACGACTTGAGAGGTGGAACGATCCTGGTGATCGGCAACGAGACGCGCGGTATGAGTGCTGCCTGGCGAGGAGCCTGTGACGCGACCGTGAGCATTCCCATCGGTGGTGCGGCGAGCTCGCTGGGTGCGCCGTCCGCGGGTGCGGTCTGTCTGTACGAGGTCACGCGGCAGCGCGCCGGGGCGACGACGGGTGGTGCGCGATGAGCCTCGCCGACCACCTCGCCGCACGGATGAGCCTGTTCGGCGTCGCGGCATCGATGCGCAGCGCAGCCGAGGCGTCGATGAGCAGCGCGCCTAGCATGGTTGCCATGCAGTTCGGGAAGGGTCACGGCACGGAGAACGACTTCGTTCTGCTGCCGGACCTGGACGCGACGATCGACCTGACCGAGGCTCGAGTGTCCGCGCTGTGCGACCGCAAACGGGGCATCGGCGCGGACGGCGTCTTGCGCGTCGCGCGGGCCGGGGTCCTGAAGGAGGCGGGAGTGCTCGATGCCCTGCCCAAGGGCGTCGAGGCCGAGCACTGGTTCATGGACTACCGCAACGCCGACGGCTCGATCGCGGAGATGTGCGGCAACGGTGTCCGGGTGTTCGCGCACTTCCTGCGTGCGTCGGGCCTGGAGTTCGAGTCCGAGTTCGTGGTGGGATCGCGTGCCGGCGCCCGCCCGGTGACCGTCCATTCGGTTACGGGTGCGACCGCGGATGTCACCGTCGAGATGGGGAAGGTGAAGGACCGGGGCCCGTCGACCGCGACCGTCGGCGGTCGTGAGTTCACCGGCATCGGGATCGACGTCGGTAATCCGCATCTCGCCTGTGTCGTGGACGATCTGACCGCCGAGGCGTTGGCGGAGCTGGACCTGACCGTGGCACCGGAGTTCGACGCGTCGTTCTTCAAGCACGGCGTGAACGTCGAGATCCTGACTCCGATCCGGGACGGCGGAGTCGACATGCGTGTGTACGAACGCGGCGTCGGGGAGACCCGTTCCTGCGGCACCGGTACCGTCGCGGCGGCAGCGGCTGCGCTGCATGCCGACGGCCGAACCGAGGGCGAGGTGCGGGTTCGGGTGCCGGGCGGCGAGGTCGTGGTGACGATCGACGACGATGTGGCGACACTCCGCGGGCCGTCGGTGCTCGTCGCGTCGGGAAGCCTCGACGAGTCGTGGTGGTCGTCGCTCGGGTAGTTGTTCACGCGGAGCGTTAATCGGGGTGCATCCCGGCGGCCGGGCGTGGGATCATGGCGGTGTATGACGAAATCAGACGAAATGACCGACATGTCCCGCGCCGACCGCGGGGAGCCCGACTTCGACCGAAGCGGACACGACCCCTCGGTCGGTGAACTGCAACTCGACGACCGCAGCGCTCTGCGCCGGGTTGCCGGACTGTCCACCGAACTCACCGACGTCACCGAGGTCGAGTACCGGCAGCTGCGCCTCGAACGGGTGGTGTTGGTGGGGGTGTGGACCTCCGGAACCGCCGCCCAGGCCGAGGCCAGCATGACCGAACTCGCCGCTCTTGCGGAGACGGCGGGTTCGGAGGTGCTCGAAGGCCTGGTCCAGCGCCGTGACAAGCCGGATGCCGCCACCTACATCGGCTCCGGCAAGGCCGACGAACTGCGTGAAGTGGTGTTGGCGACGGGTGCCGACACCGTGGTCTGCGACGGCGAACTGACGCCCGCCCAGCTGACCGCGTTGGAGAAGGTCGTCAAGGTCAAGGTGATCGACCGGACGGCATTGATCCTCGACATCTTCGCCCAGCACGCCACGTCCAGCGAGGGCAAGGCGCAGGTCGCGCTCGCCCAGATGGAGTACATGCTGCCCCGGCTGCGCGGCTGGGGTGAGTCGATGTCCCGGCAGGCCGGTGGTCGCGCCGGCAGCAACGGCGGCGTGGGCCTGCGTGGCCCGGGTGAGACGAAGATCGAGACCGACCGGCGCCGTATTCGTGAGCGGATGGCGAAGCTGCGCCGCGAGATCAAGGGCATGAAAGCCGCCCGCGACACCAAGCGCACGCGACGACTGCGCAGCGACACCCCGTCGGTCGCGATCGTCGGCTACACCAACGCCGGCAAGTCGAGCCTGCTCAACGCGCTCACCGGTGCCGGTGTCCTGGTGCAGGACGCCCTGTTCGCGACGTTGGACCCGACGACCCGCAAGGCCGAGTTCCCGGACGGTCGGCAGTACGTGCTCACCGACACTGTCGGTTTCGTGCGGCACCTGCCGACGCAGTTGATCGAGGCGTTCCGGTCGACGCTGGAGGAGGTCGCGGACGCGGACCTGCTCCTGCACGTGGTGGACGGGTCCGATCCGCTGCCGACCGAGCAGATCAAGGCGGTGCGCGAGGTCATTGTCGACGTCCTGCGGGAGTCGGACGCCCCGCCGCCGCCGGAGCTGTTGGTGGTCAACAAGATCGACGCGGCGGATCCGGTGACGCTGACGCAGCTGCGAGCCCTGCTGACGGACGCCAAGTTCGTGTCCGCGCACACCGGCGAGGGCATCGAGGAGCTTCGGGCCACGCTCGCCGAACTGGTGAGCCCGCCGGAACTGGAGATCGAGGTGCTGGTGCCATACAGCCGGGGCGACCTGGTCGCGCGAATCCACGCGGACGGACGCCTCCTCGACTCGTCCCACGAGGCGGACGGCACGCTGGTCCGCGCGAAGGTGCCGCCTGCGCTGGCAGCCGCGCTCGACGAGTACCGGCACAGCGCAGTCTGACTTGGTGACCGGGGGAGGGGTGCGGCGTCGCACCGTGGGGGCAATCGCCGCGGTCGGGTTTGCCGTCCTCGGGGCAGCGCCCGCGGGTGCGCAGGAGTCGTCACCGGTGGTGATCGACGCCCAGGTCGAGACGCTGTGTACGCCAACCGAACCGGGCCTCGCGGAGGTGTCGGGGCTGGCGGTGGACGGCGACCGGATCTTCGCGATCGGCGACAGCGGCGCCGACCAGACGGTGTGGGTTCTCGATCGGGACTGCGCGGTGACGGGGACACTGCCCGTGCCGGTCGATTCGTACGACGTCGAAGACCTCGCCGTCCACGACGGCGGGCTGTGGCTCTCGGACACCGGCGACAACGATCATCGGCGGGAGACGGTCGCGTTGACGTCGATGGATTCCGGGTCGGGCGCAGGTCGACTGCACCGCCTGACCTATCCCGACACCGCGCAGGACGCCGAGGCGTTGCTCATCGGTGTCGACGGGCGTCCGGTGATCGTCTCGAAAACCGTTTTCGGGGAATCCGGCATCTACGTGTCCGACGTTCCGGTGGACGACCTGCCGAGCCCGGGGCCGACTCCGTTGCGGCGAGCAGGCGCGATCGGCGTCGGTCCGACGGACACCCCGGGCGGGCCACTCCCGACCGTCGGTTCGTCCCTCGTGACGGGCGGAGCCGTCAGCGTCGACGGCCGGGTCGTCGCACTGCGCACCTACACCGACGCCTACCTGTTCGCAGCGCCCGACGGTGACGTCGTGGCGGCGCTCACCGAGTCGACACCGATCCGGGTCCCGCTGCCGAACGAACCGCAGGGCGAGGCCATCGCGTTCACCGACACCGGCGACCTGCTGACGGCCTCGGAGTCCAATGGGGGTGCGTTGGCGCCGATCCGGATCGTCCGCGGCGCAACGGATCTCGTACCGATGCCCGACGACGAGGGCGCCTCGTCCGTCGCCATCCAGGTCGACGTCACCAGCGCTGTCGTGGTGGCGGCAGGAGTTGTGGTCGTGCTGGGTGGAGTGCTGCTCCTGGTGCGGCGCCGTCGCGGCTGACTGACCCGCGGGCCGGCTTCGTCACGCCCTGCCGAAGTCGACTGGTAGGTTGCGTGGCAGTGACCATCACATCGCGTCTGTGACCCAGACCCTTCGCGCTACCCGTCAGCCGCGCCTGCGCGCGGCGGTGATTCCGTGCGCCCCGAGGGGGAACCCGTCGTCGGGTTCCCCGGCTTCCGCCTACATCGGAATCAACTCGTGGAGTTCACGTGGTCACCTCATCGACAAACCCGTCCCTTCGACGCAGTGCGCTCCGCGCCGACTGCGACCGCTGTTTCGCCCTGTGCTGTGCGGCTTTCGGCTTCGCGCAATCAGCAGATTTCGCGGAGGACAAACCCGCAGGATCACCGTGCCGCCACCTCGACGACCGGCATTCCTGCACCATCCATGCCGTGCTGCGCGACAGGGGATTTCGCGGATGCACCGCCTTCGACTGTTTCGGCGCGGGACAGGCCGTCTCGCAGCGACTGTTCTCGGGGGTGAGCTGGCGGGAACGCCCCGACACCCGACGCCGCATGTTCGCGGCGTTCGGCGTCCTGAGGCAGGTGCACGAGATGATCTGGTACCTCGCCGAGGCACAGGAGCGAACGTACGACGCAGACATCCGGCAGCAGGTGTGTGACCTCACGGAGACGCTCGAGTCGTTGTCGCGCGGGAACGTGGACCGCCTGCGGTCGGCCGACATGGACAGCGTGCACGCGTCGGTGCGGACGCTCCTCGTCGAGGTCAGTGCTGAGGTCCGCGGTTCGTACTTCGCCGACGACGGCGGTCTCGATCTGCGAATCGGGCCCGGCGCCGACCTCGCCGGATGCGACCTGCGTCGCACCCGGTTGTGCGGCGCCGACCTGCGCGGTGCAGTTCTCATCGGTGCCGACCTGCGCGAATGCGACCTCACCGCGGTCGACCTGCTCGGCGCGGACCTACGCGACGCGCGAATGGCCGGCGCCGACCTGTCTGCCTCGTTGTATCTGACGCAACCCCAGATCGCGGCCGCGCGGGGTGACGCACACACACGGCTTCCCACGGCGGTGTCTGCTCCACTCCACTGGTGAGCGGCGGGGTATCCATGCGAATCATCGAATTCCCGGGTCGTCACACGAGCCGGAAGGCAGACTGTCCGGGCAGAGGCGCGGTGCGCGCCGCCCACGGCAGAGGAGTCCCCGACGATGACCGGATCGACCACGCCTGCGCTGCGCCGCTGGGCCGTCCTCACGATGACCGTCGTCGGGTCGTCGATCCTCACGGCGGCACCTGCACTCGCACAGGGATCGGTCGGGTCGAGCGGTTCGGCGAGCGGATCCGATGCCGTGGATGCGAGTTTCGAAACGCTCTGCACACCGACGGAATCCGGACTCGCCGAGATCTCCGGGCTGGCGTCGGACGGTTCCAGGATGTTCGCGATCGGGGACAGCGGAACGGACCGCACTCTCTGGGTACTCGGCGTCGACTGCGCGGTCACCGAGTCGCTGCCGGTGCCCGGGACCCCTGTCGATGTGGAGGACCTCGCACTGTCCGGTGGCAGGTTGTGGCTCTCGGACACCGGCGACAACAACCGGGTTCGGCCGTCGGTCGCACTGACCTCGATGGACCCCGGAACCGGCGCGGGCGGGAGTCGCACACTGACCTACCCGGACGGCGCCCACGACGCCGAGGCGCTGCTCATCGGTGCGGACGGACGGCCGGTGATCGTCACCAAGGAGGTCCTCCTCGCGGCGGGGATCTACACGGCCGATCAGGCGGTCGGCGATCTTCCCGCCGGCCCGACGGTGTTGCGTCGCGCCGGGCAGGTCCGGCTCGGTCCGACAGACACTCCGGGCGGTCCGGTGCCGATCGCCGGGTCGACTCTCGTGACCGGGGGCGCGGTCAGTGCCGACGGCCGCGTCGTCGCGCTGCGGACTTACACCGACGCCTACCTGTTCGGGGCCCCGGACGGTGACATCGTGGCCGCGCTGACCGGTTCGACGCCGGTTCGGGTGCCGATGCCGAACCAGCCGCAGGGGGAGGCCATCGCCTTCACCCCGACCGGTGACCTGCTCAGTGCGTCCGAGTCCGCGGGTGGCGCGCTGCAGCCCGTCCAGATCCTGCGGGGCGCGACTGCGCTCGTGTCCTAGCCCGAGGCACGTCCAGGAGTTTCGGTCACCGACGAGAAGATTGGTGGTGCCGTGCGTCGATGAGGCACTCTGGTCGGCGATCGTTCCCGCGAGCGCAAGCTGTGGAGAAGGAATTTCGATGCCTGACACGAGTGCCATCGTCGACCGGCCCGGCTACCGCCCCTATCGGGCGACGGTCACCGCCGTGCGGCGCCTGAGTCCCACCTTCGTGCGCGTCAGCTTCACCGGTCCGGAGTTCGAGCACTTCGCGGACCACGCCCGCGACCAGCGCGTGAAGGTGGTGTTTCCGAAGGACGACCGGTGCTACGCCGACCTCGGAGTCGACGACGAGGACGCGATCCTGCGCGGTGAGTGGTATGCGCGATGGCGAGCCCTTCCCGACGACCGGCGCAGTCCGTTCCGCACCTACACCGTGCGCGCCGTCGACACCGCGTCGCGCCGCGTCGACATCGACTTCGTCACCCACACGGAGGACGGACACCCGGCCGGGCCCGGCTCCGCCTGGCTGCACACCGCGATGCCGGGCGATGCCGTCGTCATCGTCGGCCCCGATGTGCGCAGCGAGCACTCCGACACCGGGATGGACTGGAAGCCGGGCCACGCCACCGAGTTGCTGCTGCTGGGTGACGAGACGGCAATGCCCGCCATCACGGGCATCCTCGAACGGCTGCCCGCGCCGTGCCGGGCGACGGCCCTGATCGAGGTGCCCGACCGCGGTGACGTGATCCCCGTCGACAGCGTGGCGGACGTTGACGTCCGCTGGTTGCCCCGCGGCGGTGCGCCGGTCGGGTCGCTTCTCGTCCCAGCGCTGCACGAGTGGCGCCGCGCGGATCGTTCCGTGGTCGACGCGGCACACGCCGACACCGTGCAGGAACTGGACGACATCGACGTCGACACGCAGATCCTGTGGGATTCACCCGAACCCGAGTCGACCGGCGAGTTCTACGCCTGGCTCGCAGGGGAGTCGGCGGTCATCAAGCAGCTCCGCCGACTCCTCGTCACCGACTGGGGCGTGGATCGGAGGCGAGTCGCCTTCATGGGGTACTGGCGTCAGGGCGTTGCCGAACGGACCGGCTGAGCGCGCAGAACCCCCGGGCGCACCGGCGGCGAGCAGGACTTGGGCGGTTCGCCCGGGCTGTCCGAATCGTCCTCTGTCCGATTCGTTTTCGGTCGACGACCGACAGATACTGGCGCGATGCCCGGTGCTCACGACGTACTCAGGTCGCTGTCGCGGCTGTCGCTCGTCGGGCCGGTCGCGACGACCGCGATCGTGGTCGTCGGCGTGTGTGCGTCGATCGTTCTCGGCGCGCTCGCGCTGCGATCGTGCCGGCGTGCCCTGTGGTCGACCGGTGTCACTGCCGCGCTGACCGGGGGAGTCGTCCTCGTCTCGTGGGCCGTGTCGCGTCCGATGCCACCGGAGGTGGCCGGGGAGATCGCGGTGGCCGTCTTCATTGCGGTCACGGGGTGGTGCCTTGCGGGTGCCGCGGCCACGGGGGATCGTCGCGCGATCAGGACGACGCTGACTGCGGTTGTCGCGGCCGTCGCACTATCGGTGACGGCGGTCGTCGCGGTCAACCGCGACGTCGAACGCTTCCCGACCGCCGGATCACTGCTCGGGCACGGGCCTGCGCCTGGCGTCCGGTTCGTCGACTTCGCAGAGGTCCCGGGGCCGCAGTCACGCGTGCAGGCGGGGACTCCCGTGGAAGGGGTGTGGCGGCGGCCGCTTCGGTCGGTACGCGACGGGATCGTCACCCACGCGCAGATCCCCGGACTGCGTTCGGGTTTCGCCGCCAGGCCGGCGTTGGTGTACCTGCCGCCCGCCTACCTCGACACTCCACGCGCGCTGCTGCCGGTGGTGGTTCTCGTCGCGGGCAACCCGGGCCGGCCCGACGACTGGCTCGGGATCGGGCTCGCGGGCACGGTCTCCGCCTTCGCCGCTGCACACGACGGTCTGGCCCCGGTCGTGGTGGTACCGGACGCGCTCGGTGCCGACGACGCGCTTCCGCTGTGCCTCGACTCCCGGCTCGGGAACGTGGAAACCTATCTGGCCGAGGATGTCCCGGACTGGGTCACCGGGCATCTGCAGGTGAACACCGCCGCCAGGGCGTGGGCGATCGGCGGCTACTCCTACGGCGGCACCTGCGCGGTGCAGCTGGCCGTCAACCGTCCCGATGCCTACCCGACGTTCCTGGACATCTCCGGTCAGGACGAACCGTCGGTCGGGGACCACGACGGAACGGTCGCGGCGACGTTCGACGGCGACGAGGCGGCCTTCGCCGCGGTCAGTGCTCGTGCCGAACTCGATGCCGGAGCCAGGCCGGATGTGTCGGGAGTGTTCGTCGCGGGTGACGACGACGTGGAGTACCGCCCGCAGCAGCGGCGGATGTACGCGGCCGCGGCCGCCGCGGGCCTGGACGTGCGGTACTACGACCTGCCGGGCGCACACAGCGGACAGGTGTGGGGTCCGGCGTTCGCGGGTGAACTCGGCTGGATCGCCACCCGCACCGGACTGCTCGCGCCCTAGCCGTACGTCCCGGGCACCTCGCGCGCAGATACCTCAGGCGTCGAGGTCGGCCGCCACCAGTTCGGCGACCTTGTCCAGCGTGGGCTGATCCTCACTCGACACGGTCACCTCGACGCCCTTGGTGGCGCCGAGTGTCATGATCATGAGTGCCGAGCCGGCGTCGACCGGATCGGCTCCCTCGACGGCGAGCGTGACGGGGACACCCGCGGCGGCGACGGCGTCCGCGATGACGGCGGCGGGGCGGGCGTGCAGGCCGATCGACGATCCGACGGCGACGGTGATGCTGGGCATGAGACGTCCTTTCAGGGTGTGAATCTCTGGAGTGGGATCAGACGGTCACGGGGGTCAGGTCGACCTCCGCCGAGGAACCACGACGGGTGAACTGCTTCGCGGTGACGACTGCCAGCGCCGAGACGACGGTTCCGGCGGCGAGGGAGACGAGGAACCAGCCGATTCCGCCGATCGCGAAGAAGACGAAGATGCCGCCGTGCGGGGCGCTGAGGGTGACGCCGGTAGCCATGATCAGCGCACCCGTCACGGCGCCGCCCGCCATCATCGACGGGATCACGCGCAGCGGGTCGGCCGCCGCGAACGGGATGGCGCCCTCGGAGATGAACGCGGCGCCCAGGAACCAGGCGGCCTTGCCGTTCTCGCGCTCGGCCTCGCTGAACAGTCCCGGCCGAACGGTCGACGCGAGTGCCATCGCGAGCGGGGGAACCATGCCGGCAGCCATGACCGCGGCCATGATCCGCAGGGTCGCCGGGTCGTTGACGTTCAACCCCGCGACTGCGAAGGCGTATGCCGCCTTGTTCACGGGGCCGCCGAGGTCGAAGCACATCATCAGGCCGAGGATGATGCCGAGGATCACTGCGGAACCGCCGGACAGGCCGCCGAGCCAGTTGGTGAGGCCGGTCGTGACCGAGGCGAGCGGACGACCGAGCACCATGAACATCAGCGCGCCGACGACCAGCGTCGCGAACAGCGGGATGACCACGACAGGCATCAGGCCGCGCAGGACAGCGGGCACCGGCATACGGCCGATCCACAGTGCCGCGAAACCGGCGATGATGCCGCCGACGAGACCGCCGATGAATCCGGCGCCCACGAACACCGCGACCGCGCCTGCGGTGAATCCCGGTGCGAGACCGGGCCGGTCCGCGATCGCGAACGCGATGTAGCCGGCCAGCGCAGGCACCAGGAACGCGAAGGCGAGCGACCCGATCTGGAACAGGACGGCGCCCAGGTACGCGGTGAATCCGCCGGCGGGCAGGTTCCACAGGGAGTTGTCGAGGACGATGTCCTTGGCGCTGTCGCCGATCTCGTAGCCGCCGAACAGGAAGCCGAGTGCGATCAGCAGGCCGCCCGCCGCGACGAACGGGATCATGTAGCTGACGCCGGTCAAGAGGATCTGCCGCAGTCGCGTGCCCCAGCCGACGTCCGACGAGCCCGTGTCGGACGCCGCGTTCTCGACCGACCCGGAGACCGTTGCCGCGGAGGGGTTCTCGGATGCGCGCAGTGCCTCGGCGAGCATCTCGTCCGGTTCGTTGATCGCCCGCTTGACGCCGGACGCGACGACGGGTTTGCCCGCGAATCGTTCACGGCCCTTGACCCCCACGTCGGTGGCGAAGATGACTGCCGACGCCCCGGCGATGACGTCCGGGCTCAGTGCGGTGCCGCCGCTCGACCCCTGCGTCTCGACGCGGACGGGAACCGACGCCCGCTCACCGGCGGCGACGAGGGAGTCGGCGGCCATGTAGGTGTGCGCGATGCCGGTCGGGCAGGCCGTGACGGCGACGATGTAGCGACCGGACGCCTCGGCCTGCTCGGGTTCCGCGGGCGCCGGAGGTGCGGGCGTCTCGGTGGCCGGCCCGCCCGGGACCTCGAGTCCGAGTGCCTCGTGAACCAGCCCGACGACGGCGGCGGCGTCCGGAGCCGCTCGCAGCGCGGCGACGAAGTCGGGTTTGACGAGCGACCGGGCAAGTCCGGACAGCAGTTTCATGTGCTCGGCGCCCGCACCCTCGGGAGCGGCGATGAGGAACACCAGGTCGGCGGGACCGTCGGGGGCGCCGAAGTCGACCTTCGGCTGCAGCCTCGCGAACCCGAGGGACGCGGTGGTGACGGCCGCGGACCGGCAGTGCGGGATCGCGATTCCGCCGGGAAGGCCGGTCGCGGATTGCGCTTCGCGGGCCAGCGCCGCATCGCGCAGCGCGGTGGCGTCGGTCGCGCGTCCCTCGGCGGCGAGCCTGCCCGCCAATGCGCCGATCACGTCGGCCGACTCGGAGCCCAGGTCGGCGTCGAGGTCGATCAGACCGGCGTCGATGATCGCCGGGGAATCTGCGGTGGGAGTGGACATGTCGGATCCTCAGAGATCGGAGGCCGGGTCGGCGACCGGGGTGGATGATGCGACACCCGCGACGGGAACGCCGGGGGTGGTCACAGTGACCGCGTCGCGGTCGACCTGATCGGGGCGGGGGAGCGCGGTGCCGGGAAGGGCCGCCGCCGCGGTGCCGTGCGCAACGGCGAGTTGGAGTGCGCGATCGGGGGACTCACCCGAGACCCGGGCCAGCAGGTAACCGGCGAGCGATGCGTCTCCCGCGCCGACGGTGCTCCGGAGAGTGATCCGCGGTGCCCGGGCGAACCACGCACCGTCGGCCGTGACGAGGACGGCTCCGGCACCGCCGAGGGTGACGAGCACCGTCCCGACGCCGCGGTCGACGAGTGCGCGGGCCGCCCGCACCGTCGGGTCGGGGTCGCCCTGCTCGGCAGCGGCCTCGAGGGCGCCGCCGTCGCAGCCGGTGAGCTGGGCGAGTTCGTCCGCGTTCGGTTTCATCAGGTCGGGTGCCGTGTCGGGGAAGCCTGCGGCGAGCGCCCGCAACGGCAGGTCCGAGGTGTCGACCGCGACGGCGCACGGCAGCGTCCGCAGCGCCCGCACGAGCGTCGCGTACCAGTCGTCGGGTGCCCCCGGCGGAAGAGACCCGCACAGCGCCACCCAGTCTGCGGTGGCCGCGTGCCGGGACACCAGGTCGGCGAGTGCCTCCAGGTGTTCGGCGTCGACAGTGGCGCCCGGCGGATTGATCTTGGTGGTGGTGCCGTCCGGTTCGGTGACGGTGACGTTGGCCCGGACGGGGCGTCCGGTGGAGACGAGTCGGTGAGCGACACCGCGGTCGGCGAGGGCCGTGACCAGGGGGTCGTCGTCGCGGGCGGGCAGGATCGCCAGTGCGGGGCTGCCCGCAGCCGTGACCACCCGGGCGACGTTGACGCCCTTGCCGCCGGGATCGGTTGTCGTGGACCTGGCGCGCTGCACGGCGCCGCGTTCGAGGCGTCCGGCCAGTTCGATGGTGGTGTCGAGGCTCGGGTTGGCGGTGAGTGTGACGATCATGCGAGCACCACTTCCACACCGTGGTCCTCGAACGCCGCACGGGCCAGCGGATCGAGGTCGACGTCGGTCACCAGTACGTCGATCTCGTCGACGGCGGCGAAACGCACGAGATCCTCGCGGCCGAACTTGCTCGAGTCGGCAACGACGACAACGAGATTGGCGCACCTGACGAGCGCGGACTTCACGGCGGCCTCGTCGAAGTCCGGCGTGGACAGTCCGTGCTCGGCGGTGATGCCGTTGGCGCCGACGAAGGCGACGTCGACGCGCAGCGACGTGAGCGTCGCGACCGCCTGATCTCCGACCACTGCCTGTGTGACGCCTCGGACGCGTCCACCGAGGATCTGCAGGGTGTGTCGGCCGGTGCAGCGCGTCGCGACGGGGATCGAGTTGGTGACGACCGTGAGGTCACGATCCGACGGCAGTTGCGCCGCGATCCTCGAGGTCGTGGTTCCGGCGTCGAGGACGATGCTGCCGCCGGTCGACGGCAGGTACTTCAGTGCTGCTGCGGCGATCCGGTCCTTGGCGGGCGCGTTGCTGTGTTCGCGCTCGCCGAGTTCCTTCTCGCCGAGGGTGATCGCGGAGGCCGACACGGCGCCTCCGTGCACGCGGCGGATCAGTCCGAGCCGGTCGAGTGCGGCCAGGTCGCGTCGGACGGTTTCGGTGGTCACGTCGTAGGTGCCGGCGAGATCGGCGACCGACACCCGCCCGCGCTGGCTGATCAGCCCCGCGATCGCCTGCTGTCGCTCTTCCGCGTACATGTGACCTCCTGCCTGAATGAATGTTGGTTTATGTTGTTTTACGCCTGGGTGTGTTGACATGTCAATGGGTTGGAGTAATCCTGGTCACATACGACCGGGTCGGGTGATCTGGAAGTCGAAGCGAGTCGGAGCCGAGGAGTGGACATGGACGGGATCGGGTCGGAAGACGGTTCGGTGCAGCTGGAAGCGGGTGCGCAGGCCGAGGGGCGCGTGCTCGCCGGTACCGCTGTCGTCCCGGGTGTCGGCTACGGCCCGACGATCAGGCCCGGCGAGCGGCCCCGCCGTCCGGCACGCGGCGCAGACCTGCCTGCCGCGGACCGGCCGGCCGAGAAGCAGCGCTTCCTCGACGCCGCGGACGCCGTGTCCTCGAGGCTCCTCGCGCGGGCGGACGGGGTGAAGGGCGCGGGCGCCGGGGTCCTCCGGGCCACCGCTGGTCTCGCCACCGACCGTGGCTGGCTCGGCGCCGCCACCGCACTGGTCGACGCGGGGGCGCCCGCCGAGTCCGCCGCCACCGATGCGACCGACAAGTTCGCCGCAGTCTTCACCAAGCTCGGTGGCCTCATGGCCGAGCGGGTCACCGACCTGAAGGACATTCGCGATCGGGTGATCGCCGAACTGCGCGGGATGCCCGAACCGGGCGTCCCGACGCCGACCGAGCCGTCGGTGCTCGTGGCCCGCGACCTCGCACCCGCGGACACCGCGGTGCTCGACCCGACGCTCGTCGTCGCGATCGCCACCACCCTGGGCGGACCGACCGGCCACACCTCGATCATCGCGCGGCAGCTGGGCATCCCGTGTGTCGTCGGCGTGCCCGGGCTCGACGACATCGATTCGGGTGCACAGGTTCTCGTCGACGGCAGCGCCGGAACCGTCGAGGTGGACCCCGAACCCGGCCGGGCCCGGTCGACCGTCGCACATGCCGAGGAGGTCCGGCAACGCACCGCGTCCTGGACGGGTCCCGGACGCACCCGCGACTGTCATCCGGTGGCGGTTCTCGCGAACGTCCAGGACGGCCCGGGTGCCCGCGCCGCCGCCGAAAGGTCCGCGGCCGAGGGGGTGGGCCTGTTCCGCACCGAACTGGCGTTCCTCGACCGCGACACCGAGCCGGGCGTCGAGGAGCAGACGCAGATCTATCGGGAGGTGTTCGACGCGTTCCCGGAGGGCAAGGTCGTGGTCCGCACCCTCGACGCCGGATCGGACAAGCCGATGAGATTCGCCGCGACCGGGGAGGAACCCAACCCGGCGCTCGGCGTCCGGGGGTACCGCATCGCGGCCGACCATCCCGGACTGCTCGAGCGTCAACTCGACGCGATCGCCACCGCGGCGAGGGAGTCGACGGCGACGGTCCTGGTGATGGCACCGATGATCGCCACGGTCGCCGAGGCCGCCGAGTTCGCGGCCGCCACCCGCGCGCGGGGTCTCGTGCCCGGCGTCATGGTGGAGGTTCCCGCCGCCGCATTGCTGGCCGACCGGATACTCGAACACGTCGACTTCCTGTCGATCGGGACCAACGACCTCACCCAGTACACGATGGCCGCCGATCGGATGTCGGCCCCGCTCGCCGGCCTCACCGATCCGTGGCAGCCGGCGGTGCTCGCGTTGGTCGCGCGGACCGCCGCCGACGGTGCGCGCGCGGGCAAGGGCGTCGGGGTGTGCGGTGAAGCGGCCGCCGACCCACTGCTCGCGTGCGTCCTCGCCGGCCTAGGTGTCACGTCGCTGTCGATGGCAGCCTCCGCGGTCGCGGCCACCGGATCGGCGCTGGCGGCGGTGGATCTGGACCAGTGCCGCCGCGCCGCGCAGGCCGCACTCGATGCCGCCGACCCGGCGACGGCGCGCGAGCGGGCGGCCGAGATCCTGCGCTAGCCGGGCCGATGGAACAGGATGGGGGAATGGACCCCGTCGAGGCGTTACGGGAGATCGCGTTCTGGCTCGAACGCGGTCGGGCGGAGACGCACCGGGTCAAGGCGTACCGCCGCGCCGCCGACGTCGTCGAGGAGCTGACCCCCGAACAACGGAACCGATACGGCCGCACCGACACGTGGACGGCGCTGACCGGGATCGGGCCGAAGACCGCGGCCGTGATTGCGCAGGCGTGGGCGGGGGAGGTGCCCGCCTACCTGTCCGAGGTGAAGGACGCGGCGCAGCAGATCGGCGAGGGCGGACGCGAGCTCCTCGCGGCGCTGCGCGGCGACCTGCACACCCATTCGGACTGGTCCGACGGCGGCAGTCCGATCGAGGAGATGATGCGCCGCGCGGCACTGATCGGTCACGAGTACTGCGCGCTGACCGACCACTCGCCGCGTTTGACGGTCGCGAACGGGTTGTCCGCCGACCGGCTGCGCCGACAGCTCGACGTCGTCGTCGAACTGAACGCCGAGTTGGCGCCGTTCCGCATACTCACCGGCATCGAGGTCGACATCCTCGACGACGGCAGCCTCGACCAGGATCCCTCGCTGCTGGCCGAGCTGGACATCGTAGTCGCCAGCGTGCACTCGAAGCTGCGGATGGATCACCACGCGATGACGCGGCGGATGGTGCGGGCAGTGGCGAACCCGGTCGTCGACGTGCTCGGGCACTGCACCGGCAGGCTCGTCGAGGGTGGCCGGGGCACCAGACCCGAGTCGGACTTCAACGCGGAGGTGGTGTTCGAGGCGTGCAGGCAGTTCGACACCGCAGTGGAGATCAACAGTCGCCCCGAACGCCGTGACCCGCCGTCGCGGCTGATCCGGATGGCGCTCGAGCGGGGATGCCTGTTCTCGATCGACACGGATGCGCATGCGCCGGGCCAGCTGGACTTTCAGGGGTACGGGTGCGAACGGGCGCAGGCCTGTGAGGTGCCCGTGGAGCGGATCGTCAACACGTGGCCGGTCGAGCGGCTACTCGAATGGGCAGAAGCTTGACCATATGGTCAATCAAATCGTAGTGTCGCGACACCGGCCGTGACCACGAACCGGTGTGATCTCGACGAAGGAATCCCCGTGATCCGATCCACCCGACGTCGCGCCGGAGTACTCGGCCTCGCCCTGGCCGTCGGCGGCGTCCTGCTCGGCGCCGCACCCGCAGTCGCGGCACCCGAATCCGCCGCGCCCGGCACCGTCACCGCGAGCGAGACTCTGCCCCGCGACCTCTGGTACCCCGGCTCCGCGGACGCGAAGAAGCTCACCTACTGGACCACCGGAGCCACGGGCGAGCCCGCGCTGAGCACCGGCACCGTCTTCGTCCCCGAAGGTCCGGCACCCGAAGGCGGTTGGCCCGTCCTGTCCTGGGCGCACGGCACCGTCGGCCTCGGCGACGGCTGCGCACCGTCCGTCGTCGGACCCGGCGCGCGTGAGCGGGACTTCGCGTACCTCGGCACCTGGCTCGACCAGGGCTACGCCGTCGTCGCGAGCGACTACGCCGGCCTGGGTACCCCCGGCACCATGGCCTACCTCGACGGCAAGTCCGAAGCGCACAACGTCGTCGACATGGTCAAGGCCGGGCGCGCTGTCGAACCGTCACTGTCGAACACCTGGGTCGCGATCGGGCAATCGCAGGGTGCGGGCGCGGCGATCACCACCGCGCGCTACGCCACCGAGTTCGGCGGACCCGACCTCGACTACCGCGGCGCCGTCGGCACCGGAGTGCCCGCCTACATCGAGAACATCGTCGCGCTCGCCGGTCCGGGCTTCCCGCCCGTCGCGCTTCCCGGCGGACTGACCGTGTACTCGCTCTACATCCTTGCCGGCCTCAACGCGGCGCACCCCGAGCTCGACCTTCCGTCGCTCCTCAACGACAGCGGGCGCAGTTGGCTCGCCAAGGCCGAGACCGAGTGCTACGACCAGCTCAAGAGCTCGGCCGGCGGACTGGTCATCGGATCGCTGTTCGCGAAGCCGCTGTCGACGATCCCGAACATCCAGGGTTTCCTCGCCGACTACATGGGTGTCCCCGAAACCGGTTACGACAAGCCGTTCTTCATGGGTCAGGGCCTCAAGGACACCGACATCATCATGCCCTCGACGCTGCTCCTCGCGTCCACGCTCGCACGGAACGGTGAGCCGGTGACCTTCAAGACCTACCCGACGGACCACAGCGGAACCATGGCCGCCTCGCTGCCCGACACCCTGCCGTTCGTGCGGGCACTGTTCGACGGTGAGACCCCTGCCCCGTCCACCGGGAGCTGATCGACGCTCCCGTCCGGACACCCGGACGTCCTAGGATCTGCCTCGTGACCAAACGAGACATCGCCGCGCGTGGCGGATTCGGATGGACCCTGCACGGTAACGGCAGAACGATCGCCGACGGTGCCGTGGTCGCACCTGACGAGCGACTCAGCTGGCCCCGCACCGTCGGCGTCGGGATGCAGCACGTGATCGCGATGTTCGGTGCGACGCTGCTGGTTCCGACGATCACCGGGTTCCCGGTGACGACGACACTGCTGTTCTCCGGCATCGGCACCGTGCTGTTCCTGCTCATCACGCGCGGACGCGTCCCCAGCTACCTCGGATCGTCGTTCGCCTTCATCGCACCACTGACCGCGTCCGCCGCCGACGGACCCGCCGCGCAACTCGGCGCGGTGCTGTCCGTCGGCGTCGTGCTCATGCTCGTCGGCGTACTCGTGAGGATGGCGGGTGCCCGAGTGCTCGACGCGGTGATGCCGCCCGTCGTCACCGGCGCCGTCGTCATGCTCATCGGCCTGAACTTGGCGCCTGCAGCGGTCGGCTCGTTCGAAGCGCAACCACTGATCGCAGGCGTGACCCTGGTCGCGATCCTCGTCGTCACCGCGGTCGGGCCCGGACTGCTCGGCCGACTCGGCATCCTCGTCGGTGTCGTCGTCGGCTGGGCGTTCGCGGCCGTCACCGGTGGTCTCGACGACGCCCGCGTCGACGCACTGCGCGATGCGGCGTGGATCGGTGTCCCGCACCTGCGCGGCCCCGAGTTCAACTGGTCGGTGATCGCCCTGACGCTTCCGGTCGTCATCGTCCTGATCGCCGAGAACGTCGGGCACGTCAAGGCCGTGTCCGCGATGACCGGCCGCAACCTCGACGCCGTCGCGGGCGACGCGTTGTTCGCGGACGGACTCGCGACCACCCTGGCAGGCGCAGGCGGCGGCTCCGGCACGACGACCTACGCCGAGAACATCGGCGTCATGGCCGCGACCCGCGTCTACTCCACCGCTGCCTACTGGGTCGCCGCCGCGACCGCGATCGTGCTCGCGTTCTCCCCGAAATTCGGAGCCCTCGTCTTCACAGTTCCCGACGGTGTGATCGGCGGCGCCACCCTCGTCCTCTACGGACTCATCGGCATCCTCGGCGTTCGCATCTGGGCTGACGCGAAGGTCGACTTCACCGACCCCGTGAACCTCACCGTCGTCGCCGCAGCGATCGTCGCAGGCATCGGCGACCTCACCCTGTCCATCGGGTCGGTCGAACTCGGCGGTATCGCATGGGGATCCGTCGGCATTCTCGTCGGCTACCCACTGATGCGATGGCTGGCAGGATTCCGCCGCTGACCCCGACTCTCGGTCCCGCTTCCAGCGGCGCGGTGTCACTCGCGCTTCCAGCGGCGGGTCGCCCGCACCACACTCGACCAGTCCTGATACCCGAGCCGTCGAGCGATCTCGTGCCGTGACATCGACCGGTCCAGCAGCAGGTTCTCCGCGACACTGCGGCGCACCTCGTCGAGCAGTTCACGGAACGTCGTGCCCTCGTGCTCGAGATGGCGTCGCAGAGTGCGCGGTGCGTAATGCAACTGCAGCGCAACATCTTCGAGTGTGAGATCCAGCGACGTCCGATCGAGGAGGTGCGCGCGGACCCGAGCGGCGACCCCGGTGTGGTGCAGTCGTTCGGCACGAATGCGTTCGCATTGCGCCACGAGGAGTTGCGCAGTGTGGGTGTTCGCCATCGGTGGCACCTCGTCGAGGTACCCGGCGTCCAGCACCACCTCGGTGCATGGGCATCCGAACACGACCGGAACCTGGAAGAAGTCCGCGAAAACCCCCGTTGGCCCCTCCTTGCCGGTGGCGAGGCGGATTTCGCGGAGCGGCACCCTGCCGGAACCGGGAAAGATCTCGCGATGGATCTGCACGACGGCAGCCGTGTCTCGCTCCAGCACGAACCCCCTGACGTCCTCGGGCACGTCATCGGCCTCGAGAGTCAGCACGTACCGTCCACCCGAATCGATCCGCGCCGTCATCGTCGTGAACGCGAAGGTGAGGAGCGCGAAGTGCAGGCCCCGCTCGACGGTGTCGCGGGCGGTCGCGGACGCGGTGAGCAGATATCCGAGATATCCGTAAGCCGTCAGGTGGTAGAGCGAACCGAGTTCGACCCCGAGTCCGGGTCGATGGCCGATCGCGGTGACGAGGTTGCGGATGACGGCCATCTCCTGCCGGGCCTCGACCAGGACCTCGGGGTCGTTCAGCGAACCCGAGGCGATGCGCGTCCCGCGCAGCAGCGTCTCCACCTCGATGCCGTGGGACGCGCCCCACTCGCACATGAGCGCGACCGAGACCATCGTCCTCGGGTGGTCCCATGGATCGGTGATCGCGGCGATGACCCGATTCGAGGCCTCCGTCACCGCAGGCGCCGCCGGTGACAGTTCGCGACGGACCACGGCACCGGGGATCATGTGGCCAGTTTCACCGACCGCCGGGACCGCGTCAACGAGTCCGATGTCCGGCGAAGGCTCCGGCCGCCGTCGGTCACTGATCCAGTCGAGACCGTCGCCATGATGGCCGGAAATGTTGCGTTGTGGCCCCGACGGTTCTGGTCCATTCCCCGGTCGAGCCCTACCGTGTGATCAGAGTGAGGCATGTCACATTGAGTGGTGACTGTGTCCGCTCGCATACACGAGGAGGCGTTGCATGAAGGTCAAGGCTGCGGTTGTCGAGGAGATCGGTGCACCCTGGACGATCACCGAGGTCGAACTCGGTGATCCGGTGGCGGGGGAGGTTCAGGTACGGCTCGCCGCCTCCGGACTGTGCCACTCCGACGCGCACGTGGTCGCGGGCGCCAGCCCGGTGCCGCTGATGCCCGTCCTCGGCGGCCACGAGGGCGCAGGCGTCATCACCAAGGTCGGCCCCGGCGTCACCGGACTCGAAGAGGGCGACCACGTTGTGCTCGCGTTCATCCCGGCCTGCGGCACCTGTCCGTCCTGCGCCACCGGGCTGCAGAACCTGTGCGACGAGGGCGCCGGGCTGCTGACCGGTCAGGCCATCGCCGACAAGACGTTCCGCGTGACCCGCGACGGCCGGCCCGTCATCCAGATGTGCCTGCTCGGCACCTTCGCGCCCTACGTCACGGTGAGCCAGGCGTCCGTCGTGAAGATCGAGAAGGACATCCCGCTCGAAACCGCGGCGCTGCTCGGATGCGGCGTGTCCACGGGCTGGGGCTCGGCGACGGAGATCGGCAACACCCGCCCCGGCGACACGGTCGTCGTCATCGGTGTCGGAGGCGTCGGCATCAACGCCGTGCAGGGCGCCAAGTTCGCCGGAGCCCGCTTCGTCGTCGCCATCGACCCCGTCGAGTTCAAGCGAAAGAAGGCCATCGAGTTCGGAGCCACCCACACGTACGCCTCGGTCGCGGAGGCCGCCGCCGAGATCGGCGAATTCACCTGGGGCAAAATGGCACACGTCACGATCATCACCGTCGGTGAGATCAAGGGCGAGCACATCCAGCAGGCGCTGAGCCTGACCGGCAAGGGCGGACAGGTCGTCGTCACCGGTATGGGCGACGCCACCCAGTCCACCGTCGACCTCAACCTGTTCGAGCTGACCCTGCTGCAGAAGCGCGTGCAGGGTGCCATCTTCGGCGGCGTCGGCCCCCGCACCCAGATCCCCAAGCTCCTCGACCTCTACCGCTCCGGGCACCTCAAGCTCGACGAGCTCGTCACCACCCGGTACAGCATCGAAGACATCAACCAGGGCTACCAGGACATGTTCGACGGCAAGAACCTGCGCGGTGTCGTCGTCTACACCGACGCCGACCGCTGAGCGGTCCGATCGACACGACCGCTGAGCGGTCCGATCGACACGACCGCTGAGCGGTCCGATCGACACGACCGCTGAGCGGTCCGATCCGCAGCGACCGCCGATTCGACACTCACCGAGCACACGACAGAGAGCAGATTCATGCAGACGCACGACAAGAACTACATCGACGGCAAGTGGGTTCCGTCGAGTGGAACGACACGGATCCCCGTGACGAATCCCGCGAACGACGCGGTGATCGCCGAGGTCACCGCGGGTACCGTCGCCGACGTGGACGCCGCCGTCGCGGCCGCTCGGGCGGCGTTCCCGGGCTGGTCCGAGACGCCGGCTTCCGAGCGCGCGGACCTCCTCACGACGATCGCCGGGAAGCTCGCCGAGCGGGCCGAGGAGATCGCGAGCACCATCTCGTCCGAAATGGGTTGCCCCATCTCGGTGTCGCGGGCGATCCAGGTCCCGTTGCCTCTCAACAGCTTCGCCGAGTCCGCGAACATCGTGCGCGAGTACGAGTTCGAGACCGAGTACCGCGGTTCGACGATCGTCCGGGAACCGTTCGGTGTCCTCGCAGCGATCACGCCGTGGAACTACCCGCTGCACCAGATCGCACTGAAGGTCGCGTACGGCCTGGCGGCAGGCAACACGGTCGTCGTGAAGCCGAGTGAGGTCACTCCTCTCTGCGCGATCATCCTCACCGAGATCGTCGACGAGATCGGCTTGCCCCCAGGCGTGTTCAACGTCGTCTTCGGCACCGGGCCGGACGTCGGTGAGGCGCTCGCGGGCCACGACGACGTCGACATCGTCAGCTTCACCGGCTCGACCCGCGCGGGACGCCGCATCTCCGAGGTCGCGGCCCGCACCGTCAAGAAGGTGTCGCTCGAACTCGGTGGCAAGAGCCCGAACGTCATCCTCGACGACACCGACCTCGCCGCCGTGGTGCCGGCGTCGGTGCAGACGATGATGCTGAACTCCGGTCAGACGTGCACGGCACTCACCCGCATGCTCGTGCCGCGTGACCGGGTCGCCGAGGTGGAGGCGCTGGCAAAGGCGACGGCCGAGGCGCTGCCCGTCGGTGACCCGTCGGACGAGGGGACCGCGGTCGGCCCGCTGTCGTCGCGGGCGCAGCAGCAGCGCGTCCTCGGCCACATCCGCACCGCCCTCGACGAGGGTGCGCGCCTGGTCGCGGGCGGCGAGGTCGACCTCGACGCGCCCGGTGCCTTCGTGCGCCCGACCGTGTTCTCCGACGTCACCGAGGACATGACCCTCCACAGGGAGGAGGTCTTCGGACCCGTCCTCGCGATCGAGGCGTACGACAGCGAGGAGGACGCCGTGCGCCTGGCCAACGCCACCGACTACGGCCTCGCCGGTGCCGTCTGGTCCGGATCGCGGGAGCGTGCCGACCGGATCGCCCGTCGGATCCGGGCCGGCCAGATCCAGGTCAACGACGGCGCCTTCAACGTCAACGCGCCGTTCGGCGGCTACAAGCAGTCCGGCAACGGCCGCGAGGCGGGCGTGTACGGGCTCGAAGAGTTCCTGGAGGTCAAGTCCATTCAGGGCTGACACGCGGCGCCGCCGCAGTACTGATGTGCGGCACCGCCGCAGTACGTCATGTGTGGCTCCGCCGCGGTGGTGCGCTTTCGGAAGTGAGGGGATCGAGAGCGCACCACCGGTGCGGGGCGCCAACCGGAGGAGAATTCATGGCGCTCGAGCCCGTGTCCCAAGCCTTTCTCGCTCTGCTCGCCGAAACGCGTGATCCACCCATACACGAGGGAACACCCGCGCTCGCGCGGATGAGCGGTCCGATCTTCGCCGGTATGAGTGGCCGGGGCCCCGAGGTCGCGTCGGTGCGGAATCTCCGACTCGGCGGGGACGGCGGACGGTTCCGGGTCCGCGTCCTCGTTCCGGAAGGCGAATCCCGGTCGGTGATCGTGTACTTCCACGGCGGCGGATGGGTGATCGGAGACATCGACCTTCAGTACGACCACCTCGGGCGACAGTTGGCGAACCTCACCCGATCGACGGTCGTCCTGGTGAACTACCGCAAGGCACCCGAGCATCCGTTCCCCACCGCGATCGAGGACAGCTGGATCGGATTGAACTGGGCAGCAGAACATTCCGGTGAGTTTGCACCGGACGGCGTGCCGTTGATCGTCGCCGGCGACAGTGCAGGCGGCAACATCGCGGCCGTGATGACGCAGTGGGCGCGCGACCGCGGCGGTCCGCACATCGACTACCAGGTGCTGGTGTACCCGGTGACGGACTGCGACCTCGGCCGCCCGTCGTACCTCGCGCCGGAGAACCAGTTGCTCCTGACCCGCGAAACCATGGCCTGGTTCTGGGGCCACTACTTGCCGAACGAACAGGCGCGAACCTCGCCCGACGCCTCTCCACTACGCGCCGACAACCTTGCCGGGCTGCCCCCGGCCCTGGTGTACGTGGCGGAATGCGATCCACTCCATGACGAGGGTGTGGCCTATGCGAATGCGCTTGCGGCGGCGGGCGTCCCGGTCGCGCTGGAGGACGCGTTCGGACAGATGCATGCCTACTTCCAGATGGTGAACATCCTGCCCGGCGCCGCGACAGGAGTCGCGCTCGTCGCCGACCACATCGGCAAGTTCCTCGGCGAAAGCGGAAAGGTGGTGTGACAGATGGCCGATCACGACGTCCTGATCATCGGCGCGGGGTTCGCCGGTCTCTACCAGCTGTACAAGATGCGCGAGCTCGGGTTCACTGCGCGCGTCGTCGAGGCCGGTCCCGAGGTCGGCGGCACCTGGTACTGGAACCGCTACCCGGGCGCGCGTTGCGACATCGAATCGATCGAGTACTCCTACTCGTTCGACCCCGAGCTGCAGCGAGAATGGAACTGGACCGAGCGCTACGCAGCCCAGCCCGAGATCCTCACCTACATTCGCCACGTCGCCGACCGGTACGACCTGCGTCGAGACATCGACTTCGACACCCGGGTCGTGGCGATGGAGTTCGACGAATCCGCCGACGAGTGGGCCGTGACCACCGACGACGGCACCCGCACGAGTGCGCGGTTCGTGATCGCGGCAACCGGTTGCCTGTCCGTCCCGACCGCACCGCATTTCGAGGGACTCGAGAACTTCGCAGGCGAGGTCCTCCGGACGTGGGAGTGGCCGCTGGAGGGGGCCGACCTCGCCGGTAAGCGGGTCGCCGTCGTCGGCACCGGTTCGTCCGGGCTGCAGACGATCACCGCGATCGCGCCGACGGTCGGGCACCTCACCGTGTTCCAGCGCACGCCCCCGTACGCCGTACCGGCCCAGAACCGGCCGATCGCGGACGAACTCGCGGCGGTGAAGGAACGGTACCCGGAGTTCCGGGAGGTGAGCAGGCTGACGCGGGGCGGCGCGCAATGCGGCGAGGGTCTGGCGTACCCGCCGTTCTTCCCGGATCTCGACACGGATGCGGCCAACGCGGAACTCGGCCGCAGGTGGGAGGGAGGTGGACTGTGCTACCAGCAGGCCTTCTACGACCTGCTCCTCGACCCGGAGGCCAACGATCTCGCCGCCGAGTACGTCCGCGCCCGTATCCGGGACAAGGTCACCGATCCGACGGTCGCGGAGAAGCTGACGCCGCGGTCGTACCCGATCGGTGCCAAGCGGATGTGCGTCGACACGGGTTACTACGAGGTCTACAACCAGGACAACGTCACGCTCGTCGACCTCACCGAGGAGCCGCTGCGCCGCATCACCGAGCGCGGAATCGTCGCGGGCGACACCGAACACGAGGTGGACGTGATCGTCCTCGCCACCGGATTCGATGCAATGACGGGCGCACTCGATGCCATCGACATCCGTAGCGGCGAACGGACGCTGCGGGACAAGTGGGCGGACGGTCCGCGCACCTACCTCGGTCTGATGTCGGCAGGATTTCCCAACCTGTTCACCGTCACCGGCCCGCAGAGCCCGTCGGTGTTGTCGAACATGTTGACCTCCATCGAGTACCACGTCGAGTGGATCAGCAACGCGCTCGAGCACCTCCGCAGCCAGGGGCTCACGCGGATGGAACCGGACCCTGAAGCCGAGGACGACTGGGTGAACGCCACCAACGACACGGCCGACCTGACGCTGTTTCCCGAGGCCGCGTCCTGGTACATGGGGGCGAACGTCCCGGGCAAGCGGCGGGTGTTCCTTCCGTTCGTCGGGGGTGTCGGCATCTACAAGCAGATCGGCGACGGCGTCGCGATCGCGAACTATCACGGCTTCGAGTGCGCCTAGGTGTCCATGGCCTGACCGAACCGTCGGCTCGGTCAGGCCGTTGCGTGTGGCCACGGTTTCGGCGTGGTCCGGGCGTCGACTGTCTCGCCGGTCACACTTTGTGCTCGTTCGGGTCATCGACCGGTCGCTCGACGGCGACCTAGCCTGAGCGTATGGAACGCACTCTCTTCGAGCCCGAGCACGAACTCTTCCGTGAGTCCTACCGCAAGTTCCTCGACCAGGAGGTCGCGCCGAACCACGACCTGTGGGAAGAGCAGAACATCGTCGACCGTGAGGTCTGGAAGAAGGCCGGCGACCAGGGCTTCCTCGGCATGGCTGTGCCCGAGGAGTACGGCGGCGGCGGCGTGCTGGACTTCCGGTACAACGCGATCGTCACCGAGGAGACCACCCGCCGCGGCTTCAGCGGCATCGGCTTCATGCTCCACAACGACGTCGTCGCCCCGTACCTGATGGATCTCGCGACCGAGGAGCAGAAGCAGCGCTGGCTGCCCGGATTCTGTTCCGGCGAGATCATCACCGCGATCGCGATGACCGAGCCCGGCACCGGATCGGATCTGCAGGGCATCAAGACCCGCGCAGTCCGCGACGGCGACCACTGGATCCTCAACGGTTCCAAGACCTTCATCACCAACGGAATCAACGCCGACCTCGTGATCGTCGTTGCGCAGACCGACCCCGACAAGGGCGCGCAGGGCTTCTCCCTGCTCGTCGTCGAGCGCGGCATGGAGGGCTTCGAACGTGGACGCAACCTCGACAAGATCGGCTTGAAGGCCCAGGACACCGCCGAACTCAGCTTCACCGACGTCCGGGTGCCCGCGACGAATCTGCTCGGTGAGGAGGGGATGGGCTTCATCTATCTGATGAAGAACCTTCCGCAGGAACGCCTGTCGATCGCTGTCGTCGCCGCCGCCGCGATGGAATCGGCGCTCGACATGACCATCCAGTACGTCCGCGACCGCAAGGCCTTCGGCAAGTCCATCGGCAGCTTCCAGAACACCCGTTTCGAGCTAGCGGACATGGCGACGCAGACGCAGATCGCGCGTGTCTTCGTCGACAAGTCGATCGAGCTGCTGAATCAGAACAAGCTCACCGTCCAGGAGGCCGCGATGGCCAAGTACTGGACCACCGACCGGCAGGTCGAACTCATCGACCGTTGCCTCCAGCTGCACGGCGGCTACGGCTACATGCGGGAGTACCCGATCGCGAAGGCGTACATGGACTCTCGTGTGCAGAAGATCTACGGCGGAACCAGCGAGATCATGAAGGAGATCATCGGGCGGGGCCTGAATCTCTGACGACGCGATCGCATCACCCGAACCTGTGAGGGGCCGCTCGGGGCCGTGACGGAATCATCCGTCACGGCCCCGAGTGGGTATCACGCCTGGAGCGGACCGCGTCAGATCTTCCGCATCACGGTGACGACCTTGCCGAGGATCTGTGCGTCGTTGCCCGGGATGGGTTCGAACAGCTCGTTGTGCGGCATCAGCCACACCTGACCCTTCGTGCGCTTGAACGTCTTCACGGTTGCCTCGCCCTCGATCATCGCGGCCACGATGTCGCCGTTCTCGGCGACGGACTGCTGCCGCACCACGACCCAGTCGCCGTCGCAGATGGCGGCATCGATCATCGACTCGCCGACCACCTTCAGAAGGAAAAGCGAACCCTGCCCGACCAGTTCGCGGGGAAGGGGGAAGACGTCCTCGACCGCCTCCTCCGCGAGGATCGGGCCGCCTGCCGCGATGCGTCCGAGTACGGGGACCATCGCCGGCTTCACCGACTCCAACTCGGCTCCCTCACCGGCCGTCGTGGAGGAATCCGAGGCCGGGACCACCTCGTCGAGTCCTCGGACGTCGACTGCGCGTGGCCGATTCGGGTCCCGACGGAGGAACCCCTTGCGTTCGAGTGTGCGCAGCTGGTGCGCAACCGACGACGTGGACGTGAGGCCGACCGCATCACCGATCTCGCGGATGCTGGGCGGATAGCCACGCTCGCTGACCGACTCGCGGATCACCTCCAGAACGCGCCGCTGCCGATCCGTTAGCCCCGCCGTCGCGGGCCTGCCGGCAGGCGCGCCTTCGCTGGAGCTGTCGTCCTTCATGGAGCCTCCTGGGCTTGTCCGTCGTCCGTACTGGTCTGTCGTGTCGATTCCTGTGTGCCCACAACCCGCGTGTGATGCGTGTGTACGGGTGAGTCCCATGGGACACCTGGGCGTGGTGTGGCTTCTGACACGAATCTAGACGCATCGAGCGGGCTTATCAAACATCTGTTCGAGATTTTTGCCGTCAGGGGGCGATTTTGTCGGTACGGCGTGGTAGAAATCGAACATGCGTTCTTTCGAACGCGTGATCGAACACCGGTTTCGCGCACATTCCGCACTCGAGTACCAGCGCCGATCGACCGTCATCGATTCGAACGCAGGCGCTGTTCGGACATCAGTGGAGGTTCTCATGAGCGTTGCGACGGACATCTTCGGCGGCCCTGGCTCCACAGGCGGCGGCCCTTCGCGTGGCTCTGCATCCGGTCGCGTGGTCGACACCCGCCGTCGGATCGAGCGCCGACAGGATGCGGACGTTCGTCCCGGTGGCAGGCCGCTGTCATACGAACGGCCCCGCGCAGCGACGTCGCGAACCCCGCATCGGAGCGACACGCAGGACGTCGGGTGGGGGGCGGTCGTGATCACCGCCCTCGTCACGGCACTGGTGATGGCAGGTTTCCTGGGTCTGGCGCAGTGGCGGACGTCGGACCCGGTGCCGGACCGGACTGCCGTCGTTCAGGTGCGCGGCGGTGAGTCCCTCGGGGACGTTGCGGCACGGGTCGCGCCCGGGGTCGACACGTGGCAGGTCGTGGATCGAATCGTCGACCTCAACGCCCTCTCGGAATCCGCGGTGCATCCGGGGCAGACTCTCGTCGTGCCGGTGTCGGCGACCGACTGACCGGGACGTGCGCGGACATGCGTGACACAACGGTATTGTCGAACCCTGTTGGGCCCACCACATCCAGTGGAGCGTGTGGGCTCGGTGCACCTGGGCGTCAGGACGCTCTCGGGGTGCCGGGGACTCACGACCGCCTCTACGGTTCACGCGAAGGACACGCCATGCACTGCCCGTTCTGTCGGCACCCCGACTCGCGCGTCGTCGACTCGCGTGAGGCGGACGAGGGACAGGCGATTCGGCGCAGAAGGCAGTGCCCCGAGTGCGGCCGCCGATTCACCACGGTGGAGACGGCCGTGGTGTCGGTCGTCAAGCGCAGCGGCGTCACCGAGCCGTTCAGTCGAGAAAAGGTGGTGCGTGGGGTGCGACGCGCGTGCCAGGGCCGCGACGTCGCCGACGACGCCCTGTACCAGCTGGCGCAGAAAGTCGAGGAGAACGTGCGCGCCAACGGGTCCGCCGAGATCCCGAGCAACGAGATCGGATTGGCGATTCTCGGTCCGCTCCGCGATCTCGACGAGGTTGCGTACCTGCGCTTCGCATCGGTCTACCGCTCGTTCTCCTCTGCCGAGGACTTCGAGCAGGAGATCAAGGATCTGCGGGTGCACCGCGCCGAATCAGCTCGTGTCGACAGCGATCCGGCCGACGGGTCGGATGCAGACACCCCGTAGCCGGCACCCGTCGAGATCGTCAGCCCGGCACTGCTACCGGGTGATGGCAGACATCGCCTTGCTGATTCGCTTGGCAGACACCGGATACGGCGTCCCCAGCGACTGAGCGAACAGTCCGACCCGCAGTTCTTCGATCATCCACCGGACCGCATCCACGTCGTGGTCGTGGTGCCGCCGCGGGTCGAGGCGCGCAAGCAGTTTCCCGTAGTCGTCGAAAACGCCGTCCAGGACCGTGAGGTTCTGGCGATCGCGGGTCGCCGACCCGGGCAGCGCCTGGAGTCGCGCGATCGCCGCGTCGAGGTAGCGAGGTAGCTCGCGGAGCCTGGTGGCGCCGGTGTCGCCGACGAACCCGCGATAGACGAGGGCGTCGAGTTGCTCGCGGACGTCGTCGTCCGTGTCACCTCGGGTGCCGTCGAGAAGCACGCGGAGCTGCTGTGTTCGAGACAGGATCGGAACAACCAGCCGAACGAGCACCGCCACCTCACGTGCGAGTTCCCCGCGCACCGCGGACTGCAGGGCGTCGAAGGCGTCCGGTGAGCGCGGCGGACCGCCGTGCCGGCTGATCAGTGCGTCCACTGCGCAGGTTCGGCAATCGTCGATGAGCGCGTCGACGCTGCCGTGCGGATTCTGGCTCAGCGCCAGCCGATCGCGGGCGCCGAGTCCGCCGATCGCCGATTTCGTCGGTGTCGGCACCGCGGCCATGAGCAGGACCCGGGTACCTTCGAGCATCGCCCGTCGCTGCTCGGCGGCCGTTGCCATCACCCGTACCGCCACACCGTCGCGTTCGGGAACCAGCGCCGGGTATCCGACGACCTTCTGCCCGCCGAGGGTGCGTGTCACCGTGTCCGGAACCGTTCCCAGCGTCTCGGAGGTCCACACCGTCGCCGCGGGCCGCTCCGTTGTCGCCGTAGCCTTCGACACCGCTGCCGCGACCCGGGTGGCCTGTCCGGCGCGCAGGTCGTCGAGGCTCTTGTTGCGGCCGAGGACCTTCCCCGCCGGATCGACGGCGGCGAACGTCATCCGCAGGTGATCGGGCACGGCGGACAAGTCGAAGTCGCCGGGGTTGAACGGGGTGCCCGCCATCCGCGTCAGCTCTCGGGCGATCGCCACCGTCAGCGGTTCGGTGCGGGGCTTGACGACGGACAGTGCCGCCCGCGCGTAGTCGGGAGCGGGAACAACGGTGCGACGCAACGTCTTCGGAAGGCTCTTGATCAGCGCCGTGACCAACTCTTCCCGCATGCCCGGCACGAGCCACTCGAAACCGACGTTCCGCACCTGGGCGAGCAGCGCGACCGGGATGCGCGCGGTGACGCCGTCCTCCTCGGTGCCCGGTTCGAACTGGTAGGTCAGGGGGAACGAGAGCTCGCCCTGGCGCCACGTGTTCGGGTAGTCGCCGCCGAGGACCGACGACGCCTCGGGATTGACAACGTTCGCCGCGGTGAACGTGAGCAGGTCCGGGTTGCTGCGTCTGGCCTGCTTCCACCACGTGTCGAAGTGCCTCGCGGACACCGCTTCCGGGCCGACGCGCTGGTCGTAGAACTCGTACAGCGCTTCGTCGTCGACGAGGATGTCCCGGCGCCGGGCCCGGGTCTCCATCTCCTCGACGTCGTCGAGGAGGGCGCGGTTGGCGTGGAAGAACTTGTGTTGGGTCTGCCATTCGCCCTGGACGAGCGCGTGCCGGAGGAACAGTTCCCGGGAGGCTTCGGGGTCGATCGCGGAGTAGGTGACCGCGCGTTTGGCGACGAGGGGAATCCCGTACAGCGTCACTCGTTCGTATGCCATCGCGCAGGCCCGCTTGGTCGACCAGTGCGGTTCCGAGTAGGTGCGCTTGACGAGGTGGGGTGCGAGTTTCTCGGCCCATTCCGGTTCGATTCCGGCAGCCATGCGACCCCACAGTCGCGACGTCTCGACGAGTTCGGCGGCCATGACCCAGCGTGGTGGCTTCTTGAACAGGGAGGACCCGGGGAAGACGGCGAAGCGGGCGCCGCGGGCGCCGAGGAAGTCCTTCTTGTCACCCTCCCGCAGCCCGATGTGGGACAGTAGGCCCGCGAGCAGGGCCTGATGAACGGAGTCCGGCGATGCGTCTGCGTCGGCGACGGACCAGCCGAGCGATCGGGTGATCTGGGACAACTGCCCGTGCAGGTCCTGCCATTCCCGGATGCGCAGCCAGTGCAGGAACTCGGCCTTGCACATCTTGCGGAACTGGTTGGAGGACAGCTCCTTCCGCTGTGTGCGCAGGTACTCCCACAGCTTCTGGTACGCCAGGAAGTCCGATCCGGGGACGACGAAGCGGGCATGCTTCTCGTCCGCGGCCTGCTGGTGTTCGGCCGGGCGTTCGCGCACGTCCTGGATCGACAGGGCGGAGACGATGACCAGCATCTCGCGCAGGCAGCCCGTCTCGTTGGCCTGCGCGAGCATCCGCGCCATCCGTGGGTCGACGGGGATCTGGGCGAGTTCGCGGCCGACCGGTGTGAGCTCGGCGGGCGCGTCCTTCTTCGGCTGCGAGATCGCCCCGAGTTCCTCGAGCAGGGCGATTCCGTCGCGTACGGCCCGCGGGTCGGGCTTCTCGACGAACGGGAACGCCTCGATGTCGCCGAGGCCGAGCGCGGTCATCTGCAGCACCACCGACGCCAGGTTGGTGCGCAGGATCTCCGGTTCGGTGAACTCCGGACGCGCGTCGAAGTCCTCCTCCGAGTACAGGCGGATGCAGATGCCGTCGGCGACACGACCGCATCGACCGGCGCGCTGCCGGGCGGAGGCCTGCGAGATCTCCTCGATCGGAAGCCGCTGCACCTTCGTGCGCACCGAGTACCGCGAGATACGGGCGGTACCCGGATCGACGACGTACCGGATCCCGGGCACGGTCAGGGACGTCTCGGCGACGTTGGTGGACAGGACGACCCGGCGGCCGGTGTGCCGCTCGAACACGCGGTGCTGCTCGGCAGCGGACAGTCGTGCGTACAGCGGCAGAATGTCGAGGCCGCGAATCTTGCGCTCGCGCAAGGCGTCCGCGGTGTCCCGGATCTCCCGCTCGCCCGAGAGGAACACGAGGATGTCGCCGTCGCCCTCGGTCAGCAGTTCCTCGACGGCCTCACCGACGGCGTCCACCGGGTCGCGGTCGATCGTCTGCTCGCCGACGTGCACGGTGAGCGGGCGGTAGCGCATCTCCACCGGGAAGGTGCGGCCCGAGACCTCGACGATCGGTGCGGGCACCCCGTCGACGGCGAAGTGCTCGGCGAACCGCTCGGGGTCGATCGTCGCGGAGGTGATGATCACCTTCAGATCGGGACGCCGGGGGAGCAGCTGCTTGAGGTAGCCGAGGATGAAGTCGATGTTGAGGCTGCGCTCGTGCGCCTCGTCGATGATCAGGGTGTCGTAGCGGCGCAGCAGTCGGTCCCGCTGGATCTCGGCGAGCAGGATGCCGTCCGTCATCAGCTTGACCAGGGTGCCGTCCGACACCTGGTCGGTGAAGCGCACCGTGTAACCGACCGCGTCGCCGAGTTCGGTTCCCAGTTCCTCGGCGATCCGCTCCGCGACCGTACGGGCCGCGAGGCGTCGGGGCTGTGTGTGCCCGATCAGCCCACGGATTCCGCGTCCCAGATCGAGGCAGATCTTCGGGATCTGGGTGGTCTTGCCCGATCCGGTTTCGCCGGCGACGATCACCACCTGGTGCTCGGCGATCGCGGCGGCGATGTCGTCGCGGCGCGCACTGACCGGCAGCGCCTCGGGGTAGGTGGTCGCGGGGACGGCGGCTCGACGCGTCGCGACCCGGGCCTGCGCCGTGGCGATCTCCCGCCCGAGCGCGGCGACGGCCTCCGGTGAGCGGGCGCGGTCGAGCTTGCGGCGCAGGCGGTGCTCGTCGCGCAGGGTGAGTTCGGGCAGGAGGCGCGTGAGCTCGCGTCGATTCGGGCCGGACGGCGCGGCGGAAGGCGTGGTGGACATGCTGCGACCAGCGTAGCGGGCGTCGGCAAATCCACGGTGTCGGCGTCACCGCGTGCGACGATCGCCCGGTGACCGACACGCCCGCGAGCACGGCTCCCCACAGTCCCGCCCTCGTTCGAATCCTGCGGTTCGCGTTCGCCGTCCTCGGCTTCGTCGCGCTGGCCTGGATTCCGCTGCGCAACCTCGACACCCCGTCGTTCTCGGTGGCGAACTACTTCAGCTACTTCACCATCCTGAGCAACGTGCTCGCCTTGGTCGTGTTGCTGGTCGGGGCCGTCTCCGACCCGCAGTCCGAGCGCTGGCAGCTCTTTCGCGGCGCTACGACCCTGTACATGGTGATCACCGGGATCATCTACGCGGTCCTGCTGGCGGATGTCGATGTGCAGCTCACCGACAAGTGGATCAACGACACCCTGCACCGCTACATCCCGCTTGTGATCCTGCTGGACTGGCTGATCTGTCCACCGCGCATGCGGATCAGCGACGGGAGGTCCGTCACGTGGCTGTGGTTCCCGTTGGCGTACGGCATCTACACCCTCGTTCGCGGTCCGTTCGCCGACTTCTATCCCTATCCGTTCATCGACCCTCGGCCGAACGGCTATCTCCAGATGGCGATCGGGCTCGTCGTGTTGCTGCTGGCGTTCGTGCTGATGGCGCTGGCGGTGAATGCTGCCGGGCGCCTGGCGGGGCGGTGGCGATACGGTGATGGCAAGGAAGTAGAGACGCACTTCGGCGGCGTCGAGAGAGAGGTCGAGGAATGAGCGATTCGCTCTGGCACGGATTCGCCGACATGGGCGCGGTGCAGCGAGACGGGGCCTTCGTGGTCAGTCGTGGTGAGGGAGCGTACATCTGGGACGACGCCGGAAGGCGTTACCTCGATGCGACCGCCGGACTGTGGTTCACGAATGTCGGCCACGGCCGCACCGAGATCGCGGACGCGGTGGCGAAGCAGCTGTCGACGGTGGCGCACTTCTCGAACTTCGGTGACTTCGCGCCGGAGACGACGGTCGCGCTCGCGGACAAGCTCGCGGAGATCGCGCCGGTGCCCGGCAGCAAGATCTTCTTCACTTCCGGCGGCTCCGACTCGGTCGACACCGCGGCGAAGCTCGCCCGGCGGTACTGGAACGAGGTCGGCAAGCCCGCCAAGCGGATCGTCGTCGGCAGGCAGAAGGCGTACCACGGCATGCACGTCGGCGGAACGGCCCTCGCGGGTATTCCCGTCAACCGGGAGGGCTACGGCGAGCTGATGTCCGATGCCCGAACGGTGGAGTGGGACAACGCGAAGAGCCTGCTGGAACTGATCGAGCGGGAGGGCGCCGACTCAATCGCGGCGTTCTTCGCCGAACCCATCATCGGTGCGGGCGGTATCTACCTGCCGCCGGAGGGCTATCTCTCCGAGGTGCGGGAGATCTGCCGCGAGCACGACATCCTGTTCGTCGTGGACGAGGTCGTCACCGGTTTCGGTCGTATCGGCGGATCGTGGTTCGCGTCCAGCCGATTCGACCTGCAGCCGGACATGGTCACCACGGCGAAGGGCCTGACGTCGGGATACGTCCCGATGGGTGCGGTGTTCATCGCTCCGCGGGTCGCCGAGCCGTTCTTCGCGGGCGGCGTGTGGTGGCGGCACGGCTACACCTACGGGGGTCATGCGGGCGCCGCCGCGGCGGCATTGGCGAACCTGGAGATCATCGAGCGGGAGAACCTGCTCGCCGAGTCCGCTCGCCTGGAGCGGTCACTGCACGAGCACCTGGCGCCGCTGGCGGACCACCCGCGGGTGCAGGAGGTGCGCAGCGGTCTCGGTGCTGTCGCGGCCGTGCAGCTCGCGGACCCGGCAGAGGCGCTTCCCTTCGTGAAGACCCTTCGCGAACACGGCATCTCGGGTCGTGCCGCGGGAGTCGGCGCCATGCAGTTCTCGCCGTCGTTCGTGATGACCGACGAGCAGGTCGCAGAGATGGCGGCAGGCGTCCGCGCGGCACTGGGATAGAGCGGCTCCGCCGTTCGTGCGCGGGTTCGGAGGCAGGAGCCACCGAACCCGCGCACGAGTGCGTCAGCGCCTGCGGAGTCGGTCGCGCAACGATCGGCGGACCGGTGCGAGGTCGACTCGCGGTCGCTGCTCGGCATCTGCGGCGGCCTGCGCGTAGCGAGTGTGCAGCTGCGCGCGCACTTCGTCCGGGGTGTATGCCTGACGTTTGCGCTCGGCGCGGACCGTCAGCGCGCCCGTCGCGGCGACCCCCACGACACCCGCGAGTCCGACGAGCTTCCACAGAGACCTGGCGTTGACCGACATCGCTCTAACCTAGGGGCATGAGTCGGCGCATGCACGAATCCCAGGTCACCCTCGACGTGGCGGTGGACGCTACCCGCACAGGCGACATCTGGATCTTTCGGGGGCACTCGGGCGCCGACCGCGCCATTCAGACGCTGACCAACAGCCCGGTCAACCATGTCGGCATGTCTGTCGTTCTCGACGACATGCCTCCGCTGATGTGGCACGCGGAACTCGGCCACTCGCTCCAGGACATGTGGACCGGAAAGTACCAGCGTGGCGTGCAACTGCACGACCTGCGCGCCGCGGTACAGGTGTGGGGCGCGAAGTACGGCCAGCGAGGCTGGTTGCGGCAACTGGAGTCCCCGGTCACTCGGGACCAGGAGGACGAGTTGCTTCGCACGATCGCGCGATTGAACGGTGCTCCATTCCCGTCGACGGTGAAGTTGGCGTCGCGATGGTTCGGGGGACGCCTGCCCTCCCTGCGTCGACGGCAGGAGGAGAAGGCAGCGGGACTCGAGAGCGCCTACTGCGCGGAGGTGGTCGCGCAGACGTACGAGGCGATGGGTCTGTTGACCGGGCGTCGTAAGACCAACTGGTACGACCCGGGCAAGTTCTGGAGCGGTGATCGCCTTCCCCTGACCGACGGGGTGCGTCTCGGCGACGAGATCGCCGTTCTGCTCGACGATGACGACATGGCGGCGGGTCGCTCGCCTCGATAGGCAACTCCGGGTGACGCCAACCCCTTCTGCGCGTGACCGCCGTCACCAATTGGTGGTGTCGGTCGTCACATTTCC
Organism: Rhodococcus sp. RD6.2; assembly: GCF_001040705.1. Classification (GTDB taxonomy): domain Bacteria; phylum Actinomycetota; class Actinomycetes; order Mycobacteriales; family Mycobacteriaceae; genus Rhodococcus_G. The sequence goes on along the minus strand of NZ_CVQP01000008.1, from coordinate 312,513 downwards.
ATTCGGAACCGGCCAGTTGGTTTAACGGTAAATCACCATCGTGCCCTGCCGCGACGGCGTTCTATAGCAGCAATTGTGTTGCGCTCGGCGTGGACACGCGGTGCGAGATCGATTCGTGACTTTCGCCTACGGTCGTTACCGGCCCGAGACAACCGGACCACCGCCGACCCGCTACCGCTTGATCCTGTCCCGCGGGCCGGACGCCACCAATTCCCCGGGACAGGAGTGGGACGGAAAGACCTCGAGCGCCGCACGTCGCGCGCTCGGATCGGACTGCCGGCGGCAAGGAGAGGATTTCCCCGTATGTCCAGCTTCACCCCCAAGCGCGCCCTCGGCGCCTTTGCTGCCACCGCTGCCCTCGCCGCCGTCCCGATGGGCCTGAGCGCAGGTACCGCCTCCGCAGCCACCCACAACTGGGATGGCGTCGCGCAGTGCGAGAGCGGCGGCAACTGGTCCATCAACACCGGCAACGGCTACTACGGTGGCCTGCAGTTCTCCCAGAGCACCTGGCAGGCGTACGGCGGCAACGGCTCCGCACACAACGCCAGCAAGGCCGAGCAGATCCGCGTCGCCGAGAACGTCCTCGCGGGCCAGGGTGTCGGCGCGTGGCCGGTGTGCGGTCAGTACCTGACGACCGGTGCCTCCGACATCGCCGAGCCGGTCGCCGAGCCCGCGCCGGCCCCGGCTCCCGTTGCCGACCCGGTCCAGCAGGTTGCGGCCCAGATTGCGGAGTCGGCACCGGTTCAGACCCTCGGTGCGTCGAGCTACGTCGTCCAGGCCGGCGACACGCTCTCGCAGATCGCCCGTGACCACGGTGTCGACCTGTCGGTCCTCGCGTCGCAGGTCCAGAACATCGACCTCATCTTCCCGGGTCAGACGCTCGCGTTCTGAGCCCATTGAGTCGTCAGGCGCTCGCGTTCTGAGCCCATTGAGTCGTCAGGCGCTCGCGTTCTGAGTCTTCCTTTCGCCTACTGCCCGGTGGTCGTCGTCAGACGGTCACCGGGCGGTCGCGTCTGACCTGTCCGCCGATCTCGATCCAGCCGTCGGCGACGATGCGGGTGACGATCTTCGATCCGCGTCCCTGGGTGATGTGCAGGTCGCGGCGGAGGTGGTCGGTGATGCGGATCGCGGCGGCGCCGGTGGCCTCGTCCTCGGGGACGCCGAGTTCGGGTGCGAACATGCGGGATCGGATGGTGCCTTCCCCGGCCCAGGCCCACACGTAGTGGTGGCCGGTCTCGAAGGAGGTTGCGGCGACGGCGGCGACTGCAGCGGTGTCGGGTTCGCAGTGGAGGGTGAACTCCGGTGCCCAGTCGGGTTTGGCTCGCACCCAGGTGTAGTCGCCGGTGGTGTGGGTTGCGACGTCGCCTGCGGGTACGGCGAGGGTGTCGACCGGGAGGCCGCGGTCGGTGAGCCACCAGGCGACTCCGACGGTGGGGTGTCCGGCGAAGGGGAGTTCGGCTGCAGGAGTGAATATCTGCGCCGTCGCCGTGGTGGCGCCTGCTTCGGGTACGTCGACGAAAATGGTTTCGCTGTATCCGAGTGTCGTGGCGATGCGTTGTCGGTCTGGCGGCGCGACCTGTGTCGCGTCGACGATCCCGAGCGGATTGCCGTGGCGCCCTGTGGGATCGGTGAACACCCTGACGACGTCTACCTGTATGCCCATTGTCGAACGATACCGCTCTCCGGGTGTTGTTCGGGTGACAGTGACGCCGCTTTTCGGGCGTTGCGGTGGTCGGCGAATCGCTGACAGTGATCACCAATGAACGGCGCTAAACTCATAGGTATGTCCGATCAGGGATGGCAACCGACGCTGGCGCAGCTGCGCGCATTCGTCGCGGTCGCCGAGTATCGCCACTTCGGAACGGCCGCAACGCGTCTCGGGGTCAGTCAACCCACCTTGTCGCAGGCGCTCGCCGCCCTCGAGAACGGCCTCGGTGTGCAGTTGATCGAACGCAGCACCCGACGGGTACTCGTCACGGCTGCGGGAACCGTTCTCCTCGCGCAGGCGAAACAGATCGTCGAGGGGGCCGACGGATTCGTCACCACCGCCGCAGGTGTGGGGCAGGCACTGGCCGGACCTCTGCGGATCGGCCTGATCCCCACCGTCGCGCCCTACCTGCTCCCGTCGCTGCTCCCGGCGATCAAGGCCGAACTGCCTGCGGTCCTCCCGCACGTCGTCGAGGACCAGACCGCGCGGTTGCTTGCCGCACTGCGCAGTGGGTCGCTCGACGTCGCCGTGCTCGCGCTGCCTGCCGACGCCTCGGGCACCGTCGAGATCCCCGTCTACACGGAGGAGTTCGTCATGGTGCTCCCGCGCGACCACCCACTCGCGGGACGCGTTGACCTGACACCCGCAGCGCTGGACGACCTGCCGTTGCTGCTCCTCGACGAGGGGCACTGCCTCCGCGACCAGACACTCGACCTGTGCCGTTCCGTCGGTGCGCACCCGGTCGCCGGTGACACCCGCGCCACGTCGCTGTCGACGGTGGTGCAATGCGTGTCCGGTGGCCTCGGTGTCACCCTCGTTCCCGAATCCGCCGTCGCGGTGGAAACCGCACGAGGTGACCTGGCCACCGCCCGATTCGCCGCACCGGCCCCCGGACGCACCATCGGACTCGTGTTCCGGGCGTCGAGCGGACGCGGCGAGGCCTACGACCGTCTCGCCGAAGTCATCCGCTCCATCGCCCCGGAGCGAGCCCACCTGCACTCCTGACCGGGATGCGGTGATGGGACCATGGTTGTCGGGCACGCCTGCGGTGGTGTGCCGGAGCAGAAGGAGATCTCAGTCGTGAGCACCAGTGTCATCGTGGCAGGCGCCCGAACCCCGATCGGCAAGCTGTCGGGCGCGCTGGCGTCCCTGACGGCTGCGGACCTCGGCGGCCGCGCCATCGCCGCAGCGATCGAGCGCGCGGGTGTCGGCACCGACGGCGTCGACGCCGTCGTGATGGGCACCGTCGTCCAGGCCGGAGTCGGCCCCAATCCGGCGCGTCAGGCCGCGGTCGCGGCGGGGCTGCCGATGACCGTGCCCGCCACCACCGTCAACAACCTGTGCCTGTCGGGCCTCGAGGCGATCATGCAGGCCGATCGCCTGATCGCGACCGGTGCCGCCAACGTCGTCGTGGCGGGCGGCATGGAGTCGATGACCAACGCGCCGTACCTGGTGCGTGGCGCCCGTACGGGCCTCAAGTACGGCTCCGCCAACTTCGAGGACGCACTCGACCGCGACGCCCTGACCTGTGCGTTCGACGGCATCTCTATGGGTGCGTCGACCGAGGGGTATCAGGCGACGGAATCCGAGGCCATCACCCGCGAGCAGCAGGACGAGTTCGCGGCCCGCTCGCACCGCCTCGCTGCCGCCGCGACCGAGTCGGGTGCGTTCGCCGCCGAGATCGCCCCGGTCGAGATCGCGTCCCGCAAGGGCACCGTCACCGTCGCCGCCGACGAGGGTATCCGCGGCGAGACCACCACCGAGTCGCTCGGCAAGCTGCGTCCCGCGTTCGCGAAGGACGGCACCATCACCGCCGGTGCGGCATCTCAGCTGTCCGACGGTGCCGCCGCTGTCGTCGTGATGCGCAAGGACGTCGCCGAGGCCCGCGGCATCGAGTGGATCGCCGAGATCCGCGCGCACGCACTCGTCGCAGGCCCGGACACCTCTCTGCTGCACCAGCCCGCGAACGCCATCGAGGCCGCCCTCAAGCGGGACGGCGAGACCACCGTCGCGGACCTCGACCTGCTCGAGATCAACGAGGCATTCGCCGGTGTCGCGATCGCATCGATCCGTCAGCTGGGCGTCGACGCCGACAAGGTGAACATTCACGGCGGCGCGATCGCCGTCGGGCACCCGGTCGGGATGTCCGGTGCACGCATCGTCCTGTCCCTCGCGCATTCGCTCAAGGCTGCGGGCGGCGGCACCGGTGCGGCAGCACTGTGTGGTGGCGGCGGCCAGGGCATCGCGATGATCATCTCGGTCTGACGCGCGACCCACTCACGAACGGGTGGTTGTCGGGACGGTCACTCGACCGACGCCCCGGCAACCGCCCGTTCGGCGTTTCGGTCCGTTCAGCGCCGGCCGCGTTTGGGGGCTGATCTGCCCTTGGCGGACTTGCCGGCCTTGCCGGAGCGCTGTGGCGGAATCTTGCCTGCCTCCTCGCGGGCGGCGCGCTTCGCGGCGGCCTTCTGGGACGCGGTGCGCTTCGGGGCGGGTTCGTCGCCGCCGCGTCCCCGCGTGCTGTTCGCGCTGCGTCCGCGGACGATCCCGACGAACTCCTCCACCAGATCCGTGGTCGTGCCTGCGGGCCAGGCCAACGCGACGGGGGAGACCGGTGCGTCGGTGACGGTGCGGTAGGTGAGGTCCTTGCGGTGGTGAAGTCGCGCCAGAGACTGCGGGACCACGAGCACACCTACCCCCGCGGCGACCAGTTCGATCGCATCGGCGGTCGTGTCGGGACGGTGCTGCGCGGCGGTGCCCGGCCTCGACGCCCATTCGAGGGTGTCGTCGTGGGGGTGGAGAACGATCTCGTCTGCGAGGTCCGCAGCGGCCATCTCGTCGGCGGCGGTGAGCAGGTGATCCTTCGGGACCACCACCACGGGTGTCTCCTCGTACAGCGCGATGACGCTGAGCCCGTCACGATCGATCGGCAGTCGCACCAGGCCCGCGTCCGCGCCGCCGCCGCGCAGCAGGTCGACGGCATCGCCCGCGGTCACGGCGATCAGTTCGAGCCGGACGTCAGGCATGCGCTCACCCCAGATTCGCACCCATTTCGCCGGGGTGACACCGGGTACGTAGGCGAGCCGGAACGACGTGGGTGCGGGCTCGGTCATGCAGTCAGGTTACCGGTCGATACCCTTGACCCATGAGTGCCCAGAAGACACCCCAGACGATGAAGCCTGCGACGGCGGCGAAGAAGCTGGACGTGTACCTCGATGCGACGCCCGACGAGTTCCGTGCCGGTGTCGTCACCCGAGACGAACTGGCCGAACTGCGCACCAACCCGCCTCAGTGGCTGCAGGACCTGCGGGCCAACGGACCGCACCCGAAGAACGTGGTCGCGGATATGCTCGGCGTGTCCATCGCCGGACTCGCTCGCGGCGGTGTCACCGACGCGCTCACCACCGAACAGATCGACGCCCTGCTCGCGGACCAGCCCGACTGGCTGGTCGCGGAACGGGCCAGCCTCGTCGAGGTCCGCAAGGACGAGAAGCGGATTCGTGAGCAGCAGGCCGCGAAGCGCGAGGCGTCCAACCGTCAGCAGCGGCGAGCCAAGCCGATCATGCACCCACAGGACTGAATGGGTAACGCCCATCGCGACGGTCGCGATGGGCACTTCGATGTCCGGGCGAGCATCCGGGCATGTCTGTGCGCTGTCACTGTCATGAGGAGGCTCGACCCGTGTCCCATCCGTTCGACATGAATTCCGATCCGACCGTTGTGATCCCACGCGTGGAACCGGAACCGGAACCCGAACCCGAACCGACCCCGGAAGCGCCCGCGTCGTCGGGAGCCCGAGGAAAGATCGTCGCGGTGGGCGCCTCCGTCGCCGCACTGGTGCTCGGTGCCGCCGCCGGCTACTTCGCGGGATCCAGCGGGTCGAGCAGTGAGCCTGCGACCGTCCCTGTCGCAGCGACGACGGTCGCGCCGCCCACCACCACGTCGGCGGCACCGGCGCCAGGCCCCGGGATGTTCCTCGCCGCGTCGGGAACCGTCGACACCATCGCGGGAGACACCTTCGTCCTGAAAGCGGAGGACGGGACCAAGGTCACGATCGGCACCACCGCCGCCACCCGCATCGTCACGCTGCAGGGCGACGAGTTCGAGGACCTCGAGATCGGTGACGCGGCAGTGGTTCAGGGAGAGCAGTCCGGAGGAAACTTCGTCGCCGACCTCGTGATCGCGGGCGCACTGTCCGGGCTTCTGCCGACCACCGAAGCTGCCGCACCGGCGAACGCTGTGCAGCAGCAGACGATGGATCAGGTTCCGCAGCCCACGTGGCGCGCCACGGCGGCACCGACGACAACGCAGGTGCCGGAGTCGGCGCCGATGGACGGAAGCGGCCCGAGCGGCGGCTACGGACCCACCGGCCAGTACGGACCGGACGGTGACTACGGACCGGACGGTGACTACGGACCGAGCGGCAATTACGGACCGGACGGTGACTACGGGCCGAGCGGCAACTACGGGCCGCGTGGGGACTACGGTCCGCGCGGTGGTTACGGACCTGACGGGGGCTACGGACCCGACGGGGGCTACGGGCCGCGGTGACGCCTCGGAGTCGGCGCACAGTCGGTGACCCCATCGACACCGCGCAGTGGCGCCACCGAGTGTGACGCCACTGCGGATCGGGACTACACGCGGCGCCGCGTCACCGACATGCGCACGCCCTCGGGCTTGAGCGTCAGCTGTTCCCGCACGTCGAGCGGGATCGAGGTGTCGATGGTGACGTCGTAGCGGTGCAGGATCGTGGCCAGTGCCAGAATCATCTCGTGGTACGCGAACTGGCGTCCGATGCACGCTCGGATTCCGGTGCCGAACGGCTTGTAGGCGTGCCCCGGTCGGGCGCGCACCCGGTCCGGCAGGAAGCGGTCCGGCCGGAACTCGTCGGCGTCGTCCCCCCACACCGCGGGATCGGTGTGGATGCTCTGCAGCACCACCATCACCATCTGCCCGGCGCGGATGGGGTACCGGCCGCCGAGGACGGTGTCGTGCTTGGCTTCTCGGAAGTAGCCCGGAGCCGTCGGCCACAATCGCAGGGTCTCGTCGAGGATGCGGCGCACGGATCGCAGCTTCGCGACCTGCTCGAAACTCACGGTGGGCGAGTCTGCCCACAGTACGTCGACCTCGGCCCGTGCCTTCTCCACCTCGGCGGGGTGGTGCGCCAGGAGATGCAGTGCGAAAGCCAATGCGGACGAACTGGTTTCATGACCGGCGACGAGGAACGTCAAGATCTGGTTGCGCACGTTGACGGCGTCGAGCATGTCGCCCGTCCCGGGGTCGCGGGTCGTGAGCATCAGGTCGAGCAGGTCGCGCGGGGCGTCGTGTGGATCGGCCTGCCGTTCCGCGATGACGTCGTCGACGACCCCGAACATGTGCTCGATGTTGTTCCGGTGGGCGCGAGCGCGACCCGTGACGGCGTCGTACAGCGCGCGACCGGGGACGGGGACACCCTGCTTCTGGACGTATCCGAGGGCGTTGTTCATCGCCGGGATGAACGGATCGAGTTCGGTGCGGTTGTAGGAGTCGAAGCGGTAGCCGAAACCGCAGCGCCCGATCGTCTCCAACGTCAGCTTGGTCATTTCCGCCGCGACGTCGAGGTCACCGGTGGTCGCGTCCCACGCCGCGCACATCTCGTCGACGACGTCGCGCATCGTGTCGTGATAGGACCGCATCGACGCCTGGGTGAAGGCGGGCGCGAGGATCGCATGCGCCTTCGCCCAGTTCGGTTCGTCATTGCGGGCGGTGAACAACCCGTCGGCGACGATGGGGCGCAGCATCTGCAGCGGACGCGCCACGGACTTCTGCCATGTCGTGTCGTCGTTCACCTCCGCGGCGAGGCCCGCGCCGCCGACGAACGTCAGACGCAGGCCGAGGATGCGACGCTGATAGATCGGACCGAGTTGCGCCAGCATCCGCGCCGTCTTCTGCATCGGCTTGACCGTGTCGATGCCGAGCACATCCCCGAGGATCGGTATGCGGTTCGGGGGGTGGGGAGGTTCGGCGACCCGGGAGACGGACGTCGCGGTCATCCCTCCACCACCTCGAACTCGTCGAACACGACCTCGCCCGCCGCGTCGGACTCCGCGAGGTTGACCTCGCCGACCAGCGCCCAGCCGTGGTCGCCATTGGGGTCGGCGATGGTCTGCCGCACTCGCCACAGTTCCGGCTCCCGCGACACGGTGAACAGCTGTGGGCCGCGGGCGTCGGGGCCGGTTCCGATCTCGTCGTACTCCTCGAAGTACAGCTCCATCAGGTCCGCCCAGTCGTCGGCTTCGAGTCCGTCACCCAACTCGGCGAGCATGTCCCAGCGCTTCCGGGACGCGAGCTCGACCCGCTTGAACATCGCGTTGCGAACCATGACCGTGAACGCGCGGACGTTCGCGGACACCGGCCGCGGGATGTCGGCGCCGAACGCGACCTGCTGGTCGTCGGATTCGACGCCGGGGTTGGTCAGCTGCTCCCATTCGTCGAGCAGTGAGGAATCGACCTGGCGGATCAGCTCACCCAACCACTCGATGAGGTCGTCGAGTTCCTCGGTGCGTGCAGAGTCCGGAACCGTCTGTCGCAGAGCGCGATACGCGTCGGCGAGGTAGCGGAGCACCAGGCCCTCCGAGCGGGCGAGGCCATAGTGGCTGACCAGCTCGGCGAACGTCATCGTCTTCTCGATCATGTCCCGCACCACCGACTTCGGGGACAACGCGAACTCCGACACCCACGGGTGCCCGCCTCGGTACGTCTCGAACGCCGGGTACAGCACGTCGCCCAGAGGTTTGGGCCACGTGACCTCCTCGAGGAGTTCCATCCGCTCCTCGTACTCGATGCCGTCGGCCTTCATCTGCTGCACGGCCTCGCCGCGCGCGGCATGCTGCTGGGCCATCAGGATCTGCCGCGGATCGTCGAGGGTCGACTCGATCACCGACACGACGTCGAGTGCGTACGTGACGGCCTCCTCGTCGAGCAGCTCGATTGCGGCGAGCGCGAACGGTGACAGTGGCTGGTTGAGGGCGAAGTCGCGCTGCAGATCCATCGTGAGCCGCGCCCACGATCCGTTCTCGTCCGGCTCGTCCAGCTGCTCGACGATGCCCGCCTGCAACAACCCGCGGTACAGGGCGATCGACCGGAGAATGTGCTTGCGCTGCTGGGGCCGTGACTCGTGGTTGTCCTCCAGCAGGTGCCGCATCGCGGTGAAGCAGTTGCCGGGTCGGGCAATCACGTTGAGCAGCATCGAGTTCGACACCCGGAACCGCGACGTGAGCTGCTCCGGCGCCGCGGCGACCAGCCGTTCGAACGTGGGCTCACCCCACGAGACGAACCCCTCCGGCGGCTTCTTGCGCTGGATCTTCTTGAGTTTCTTCGGATCGTCGCCCGCCTTCTGTACCAGGCGGTGGTTCTCGATGTCGTGCTCCGGCGCCTGCACGACGACGGTGCCCATCGTGTCGTAGCCGGCGCGGCCCGCGCGGCCGGCGATCTGGTGGAACTCGCGGGCCCGCAGGTGCCGGGTCCGGGTCCCGTCGTACTTCGTGAGACCGGTCATCAGGACGGTGCGGATGGGCACGTTGATGCCGACGCCGAGCGTGTCGGTGCCGCAGATGACCTTGAGCAGGCCGTCCTGCGCGAGCCGTTCGACGAGCCGTCGGTACTTCGGGAGCATTCCCGCGTGGTGGACTCCGATGCCGTGCCGCACCAGTCGCGACAGCGTCTTGCCGAAGCCCGTCGTGAATCGGAAGGCGCCGATCGCATCGGCGATCGCGGCCTTCTCCTCCTTGGAGCACATGTTGACGCTCGTCAACGCCTGCGCGCGTTCCAACGCAGCCGCCTGCGTGAAGTGCACGACGTACACCGGCGCCTGATGTGTGGTGACCAGTTCCTCGATCGTCTCGCCGATCGGTGTCTTCGCATACGAGAAGGTCAGCGGCACAGGCCGTTCCGTTCCGCCGACGACGGTTGTCGGCCGACCGGTGCGGCGAGTGAGGTCGTCCCGGAAGAACGACACGTCTCCGAGTGTCGCCGACATCAGCAGGAACTGGGCGTTCGGCAGCTCGATCAGCGGCACCTGCCACGCCCAGCCGCGATCCGGTTCGGAGTAGTAGTGGAACTCGTCCATCACGACCTGCCCGATGTCCGAGTCCGCGCCCTGACGCAGTGCCAGGTTCGCGACGATCTCCGCTGTCGCGCACACGATCGGCGCCGACGAGTTCACCGATGCGTCGCCGGTCATCATGCCCACGTTCTCGGCACCGAACACCTCGCAGAGGGCGAAGAACTTCTCGCTGACCAGTGCCTTGATCGGCGCGGTGTAGAAAGTGCGTCTGCCGTCGGCGAGCGCGGCGAAGTGGGCCCCGATGGCGACCATCGATTTTCCCGACCCCGTCGGTGTCGACAGGATGACGTTCGCGCCCGACACGATCTCGATCAGCGACTCCTCCTGCGCCGGATACAGCGTCAGCCCACGGTCGGACGCCCAGCCCGCGAAGGCGTCGAAGAGGGTGTCCGCGTCGGGGCGGTCGGGAACCAGTTCGGAGAGCAGCACCGATACAGGTTATGCGAGAGCGATGTGACGGCTCAGGTGGCGCTGCGCTCGTCGGCGCCCATCGCGTCCAGTACCGCCTCGCGCGTCGCGCTGGGTCCGCTGATCTGGGACTCGCCGACGCCGCTGACGAGCATCTGCCGCCACTCGTCCTGACTGAAGTCGTGTGCGCGGGTGGTGGCGACGAAGTCCTCGACGACCCGTAGGAATCGGATGGGATCGTCGTGGAAGGGGAAGTGCCCACTGCCCTCGAAGATGTCGAGCCGGGAGTGGGGGAGCGCGGAGTGCGCGAGGTGCGCGTGACTGACGGGGATGACGGCGTCGCGATCGCCCCAGATGATCTGAACCGGCAGGTCGGCGGTCAGATAACATCGGTCGAGCATGGTCACGACCTGGCCGCGCCAGTCGACGACCGCACGCAACGTGCGGAGAAACGCCTCGCGTGCGGTCGGATCGGGAAGGTCGCGCAGCACCCGCACCAGGTCGGGCGAATCGTGGAAGATGTCCAGCGACTTGAACGGCCCCTTGTACAGGTGGTCGGCGATCATCCCGAGCCCCGCGACGAGGTCGACAACACCAGGTAGCTGCAGTAGCCGCAACGCCTCGTTGGCGATCGGTAGCGCCGCGAACCGCAGTGCCGGATTCACGTCCTTCGTGACGCCACCCGGGGCGACGACCACGAGCCGTTCGATCATCTGTGGGAACTGGTACGAGAACTGCAGCGCCACTCCGCCGCCGAGCGAGTGCCCGACCACCGTCGCGCGGTCGATGCCCAGTACGGTCAGGAGGTCCCGCATCCCGTTCGCGTACGCCGCAATGGAGTAGTCGGCACGCGGCTTGTCGGAGCGCCCGTGCCCGAGCAGGTCGGGGGCGATGACGGTGAAGTTCTTCGCCAGGTGCGGAATGACCTCGTTCCAGGTCGCGGAGTTGTCGCCGATTCCGTGGATCAGGAGGAGTGCAGGACCGCTGCCCGCAATCCGGAACGCCCGGCGATAACCGTGGATCGTCCGGTACTCGAGACGCGGTTCCGTGTCGGGCACGGTGCGAAGTACGCGGGGTCGGTCTCCGCCCATGGGTCACTCCTGTCGTTCGTCGGTCCAGCCAACTAGCTGGACCGACCATTCCGAGCGATGATCTGGACGATCGTATAGATGATCACCCTGGCGCGCCGGGTAACTGTAAAACGAATTCACACACCCCGCTCGCCGGTGTTGGTGTCGGTGTCGTCGTCGCCATCCGAGTCGCCCAGCTCGGCGAGAAAGCGCTCGAATTCGGCACCCAGCTCGTCGCCGCTGGGCAGTTCGCTCTCCGTTGCGAGCAGGCTCGACTGACGTTCCTGCGCGGTGACGTACGTGTCGTACTGCTGCTCGAGCGCCTTGACCACCGACTCGACCTCGTCGTTGCCGTTGACCTGCGCATCGACCTGCTCACGGACCCGTGCGGCGGCCTGACCGAGCGCGGCCAGCGGCAGGGTGAGATCGGCGATCTCGCCGACCCGCTCGAGCAGCGTCTCGGCTGCGGCCGGGTAGTCGGCCTGCGAGAGGTAGTGCGGCACGTGCACCGAGTACCCCATCGACTCGTGTCCGTGCTGCGACATCCGAAGCTCCAACAGCGACGACGCGCTGCCGGGAATGCGCAGATCACCGGGCCAGCCCTCGTTCTCGCCGACCAGATCCGGATTCGCCGAGTGCGCCGTGACACCCAGCGGGCGGGTGTGTGGGACCGCCATCGGGATCGAATTCATCCCGATCGTGCGGCGGACGCCCAACTGCTCCGCGAGCAGCCGAACCGCGGTGGTGAACCGCTCCCACTTCAGGTCGGGTTCCATGCCCGCGAGCAGAAGGAAGGGTGTGCCCTCCGTGTCCTTGAGCGCGTACAGGTTCAGCTCGGGTGCGTCGTAGTCCGAGAACTGGTTCGACTTGAACGTCATCGTGGGCCGCCGCGAGCGGTAGTCGATCAACTCGTCGACGGCGAAGGAGGCGACGAGTTCGGTCTCGAGACTCTCGCGCAGGTGCGTGGTCGCGAGCTTGACGGCATGCCCGGCGTCCGAGTAGCCCTCGAGCCCGTGCACCAGAACGGGGCCCCGGCCGTCCTCCGCGGACACCTGCGGTGCCGGAAACTCCAGCTCGTACATGCCCGACTGCTCGTTCATCGCCAAACCCCTTCACGTTTTCGTTGTGACCAGTGTCCCTTACCGGTCGAGGGTGCGCGCCACCCTGGTCGGGCGCCCAGTCTCCCGCTGCGTTCAACGTGACCGCGGGTGACATCATTCCCATTTCGGCGAGACGCGCCCGCCCGGGGTCGCAGGGGACGGCACCGCCACCTGGCAGAGTTGAGGTGCTTGACCACGCGACCCGAGAGGAAGTTCGTTGAGACGCCGCATTCTGGTGGCCGGATGTGCCGCCGTGACCCTCGCCCTGGCCGGTTGTTCGTCGGATGTGTCCGGCGTCGCCGAGCCCGACGGAGCGGCAGGTGCGGTCGTGCCGGACATCACCGGCCCGGGCACGAGCGGGTCGAACGGGCCTGGAACCGGTACCGGCACGATCGCGGCCCCGCTCTCGTCGATGCTGCTCACCCCGGCCGACTTCCCGGCCAAGTACGAGGCTCTGGTGCTGCCCGACGACGCCGTCGAGCAGGCCACCTCCGACCTCGACGGGATCCCGGCGGGCGCCACCGTCGATCCGGCGGGCTGCAAGCCGCCGCCTCAAGAATTCGGTCCCGATGCCGCCGCCCTGATCGTCGGTACCGACAACGCCGCACGGGCGACGATCTCCGTCGAGCTGGCCCGGGTCGACCGTCCCCTCGCCACCCGCGAAGCGGAACTCGAACAGTGCCCCGAGGTGACGACGACGAGGAACGGTGCCACCGCAACGGTGACGACCACGATGCTTCCCGCGCCGCCGCTGAACGCCGACGACACGATGGCGATTCGTCAGACCGTGACGTCCGGCAACGCGGACCAGACGGTGACCCAGTCGATGCTGCGACTGGTGGCGCAGGTCGACGACGTACGGATTTCCGCGACGCACATGTCGTTCGGCGACGCGGCGCCCGACTCCGCCGCGCTCGATCAACTGTTCACCGAAGCCGTCCAGAAGGTCACGGCAGCGCAGAAGTAAACCTCGCCTCCGAACCTGTGGACGGAGGTGGACCGCCGTCCACAGGTCGGTCGATTCCGGTCGTTGCGGGCGGGGGTGAGGTCGGACGCGTCGGGGACGGTTCGTGGCATGGCAACCACACAACCGAATCCTCTGCCCGACGGTCGATCACGAGTGAAGATCAGCAAGCCGGGCGATCTGATCGCAGCCCTCCCTGCCCTGCTCGGATTCCGGCCGCACCGCTCGCTCATCGCGGTCTGCCTCGGCGGCGACCCGACCGTGGTCCAGTGCGTCATGAGGCAGGACCTGCCGCGCGGGGTCGTCACTGCCGACGACAGTTTCGGCCTCGAACACATTGCCGGGGTGTGCGCGCAGGCAGGTGCCGAGGCCGTCGTGACGGTCGTCGTCGACGACCGGTACGGCGAAGCCGCGGCGGCGAGCAACGATGTGTTCGTCGACCACTTCGTCGACTGCCTCGACGAGGTCGGCATCGCCGCGATCGCAGTACACGCCACGACCGCGCTGGTCGCCGGACGGCGCTGGTGGAGCCTGGCGGGTGACAGTGCGGGCGGGCTCCTGCCCGACCCGAGAGCATCGAGAGTGGCTGTGGCGCAGGTGCTTCGCGGCCGACCCATTCTCGAATCGCGCGACCAACTCGTGGACGTTCTCGCCCCGCTGCACCGGCGGGAACAGCGCGCACTGGGACGCCTGCTGGCGCTCGCGCGGCACCCGGCATCGGGACATCGCAGCGATCGGGAGCAGCTCGAGTTCGTGCTCGTGAGGATCGCAGCGATGGAGTCGACCGGTCACCTCACGGACAACGAGATCGCCGCGCTGTCGGTCGCACTCGAACGGGTACCGGTGCGGGACTCCGTCCTCGGATTGGCTCTGACGGACGCGGCCGACGTCGCCGAGCAGGTGTGGATCACGCTCGCCCGTGCGCTCCCCGGCCGCGCCAGGGCGGAACCGGCCGCGCTGCTCGGGTTCAGCGCGTACGTCCGTGGCAACGGTCCACTCGCCGGAATCGCACTCGCCGCCGCACTCGACGCCGATCCGGAACACCGGCTCGCCGGCCTCCTCGACATGGCCCTGCGCCACGGACTTCAGCCCAGCGCGATCGTCGACCTCGCCGAAACCGGTCGGGACAGCGCCGCGGATCTCGGGGTGACCCTGCCGCCCGTCGCACCGACCTGACGGGCGAGCCGCCGCAGTCAGCGAAAATTGCGTGCGACGAGCTCGTCGACCAGTTCCGCGGTGGGATAGTCGGCCATCACCGCACCGGTGCGCCCGATCGGGTTCGCCTCGAGATAGTCCTCCGTACGGTCGAGGATCCCGACGGTGCCGGGGACGCCCCGTGCCACCGTCACGGGGACGGTTCCGGTCACGAGCGCGGCTGGGTTACCGGTCGCGCTGAGGTGGTTGACGAAGAACGTCTGCGCGTCGCCCGACGCGGCCCGGTCGAACTGGGTCCGGACCAGGTCCCACTTGCGGTCGACGTCGCCGATCCCCGTGAGCTCATAGGTGTCCTGGATGTCCATGCCCGCAGTGCCCCAGCGGGGACCGAACGTCTCCTCGGCATCGAAACCCTCGATCACCACGATCTTCCCGCGTGCCTCACCGAGTGTCGGGAAGCGGTTCCCGTCCGCCGGCCACAGATGTTCGCGCAGCCGGGGGCCGGTCTCGGGATTGTCGTGGATGTACCAGTTCAGGGTGTCCTCGTAGCTGCGCGTGTTCTCCGCGGGCGTGTACTCCTCCTTCAGTCGCATCACCACGGTCTCGGTGGGGTGCTCGCGAAGGAAATCGGTGAGCTGCACAACGACATTCGTGAAGTTGGTGTTCAGGTACTCGAGCCCGTGATGGATCGGGAAGACGTCCCGGAAATGTCGGGTCCGGATGTCCACTGCCCGCACACCTGCCCGAAGCTGGGTGGGCAGGTCCACATCCTGTGTGTCGGCGAACACCGAGGCCCGCGCCGCCATCGTGTCGTGTGTTCCGGGCAGTGACAGCTCGGATAGGCCGGTGTCGTCGGGAAGCGCGCTCATCCAGTCCGGGTTGTGCGCCTGCTCGAGCCCGCTGGGCTCGAGGGAGCCGGAGGAACTGCCGCCTCCGGGCGCACTGGCGGTGTCGACGGATGCCGCGGTGGCGAGTGGCGCCGGAATTAGGAGGAGCGCAGTCAGGAGGACGAACAGCGAACGCGCCGCAGGTGCTGCCCACCTGGTCCGGGAATGCACGGTTCGGATATGCACGGTCACGGGGATTCGTCCTTTGCTCACACACATCGGCGGCGAGCCTGCGACGGCTCTCGAACGGTGTGCAGCATTGCACGTTGCATCCCGTGGCGGTGCGGTATCGGCCGTCTCGGTAGGGGAGCAGCGTGAAACGAGTGAACTCGCGGACCGGCGGTCTGCGCGGTCCGCGAGCTCGTGTCAGTTCCGACGCGCGGCGTGCGAGCGGTCGCCGAGATCCTGCAGGTACTGCCATGCGTCGGCCACGATCACGTCGAGGTCGGTGCGCTTCGGCTGCCAACCGAGATCGGCGATGGCGCGGTCGCTCGACGCGACCAGCACCGCCGGATCGCCTGCCCGGCGCGGGGCGTCCTCGGAGGTGATCGGCAGTCCCGTCACCCGACGGCACGCCGAAATGACCTCGCGCACACTGAAACCGGCGCCACTGCCGAGGTTGTACACCGAGTGGGTCCCCGCCGTGGCGTGGTCGAGTGCCAGCAGGTGGGCGTCGGCGAGGTCGAGCACATGGATGTAGTCGCGGACCGCGGTACCGTCCGGGGTCGGCCAGTCGGTTCCGAACACCGAGATCTTCTCCCGCTGCCCCAACGCCACCTGCAACACCAGCGGAATCAGATGCGTTTCCACGACCCGGTTCTCGCCTGCGCCGCGATACGCGCCCGCCACATTGAAGTACCGCAGACTCGTCGCGGCCAGGCCGTACGCGTTCGCGTACGACGTGATCGCGTGATCGATCGCCAGCTTCGTCGCGCCGTACGGATTCGTCGGTCGCGTCGGATCGTCCTCGGTGATCGGGGTGCTGTCGGGTTCGCCGTAGGTGGCGGCGGTGGACGAGAACACCAGCTTCGGGGTGCCCGCCTCACGCATCGCCTCGAGCAGCGTCAGGGTCGTCACCACGTTGCCCTGCCAGTACTTCGCCGGTTCCTCGACGGATTCGCCCACCAACGACTGAGCCGCGAAGTGCAGCACGCCGTCGAAGTTCTCGCTGCCGAGCACCCGCCCCGCGACATCGGCGACGTCACCCTCGACGAACTCGGCGCCCACCGGCACCGCGTCCGCGTTGCCGGTCGACAGGTTGTCGACGACCACCACGTCGTGTCCGCGCTCGAGCAGCACTGTCGCGCACACGCTTCCCACGTATCCGGCTCCGCCGGTGACCAGAAGTCGCACCCGCGTCAGACCTGCTTGACCTGGACGGCGTGCGCCATCTCGGAGGGAAGGTCCACACCGTCGTGGCCGGGGACGGTGATCGTCACCGAGTCCGGGTGGGTCTCGACCGTCACACGGGCGTCGGGCACGACACCGGCGGCGCGCAGCAGCGCGATGATGTCGGGATCGGACTGCACGTGCTCGGCGAGCCGGCGGACCACCACTGCCGTCGGCTGCCCGGCGGGCACCTCGGTCAGACGGATCAGCGTCTCGGCCTCACTGTCGGGCCGTGTGAGCCCGAGCTGAGCGAGACCGGGGATCGGGTTGCCGTACGGCGACGTCGTCGGATTGTCGAGCACCTGCACCAGACGTCGCTCGACCTCTTCGCTCATCACGTGCTCCCAGCGGCACGCCTCCGCATGCACCTGGTCCCAGTCGAGACCGATCACGTCGACGAGCAGCCGCTCGGCGAGACGATGCTTGCGCATCACCGCCACCGCCAGCTCCCGACCCTTCTCGGTCAGCTCCAGGTGACGGTCGCCCGCGACGAGCAGCAGCCCGTCGCGTTCCATCCGCGCCACCGTCTGGCTCACGGTCGGCCCACTCTGCTCCAGCCGCTCGGCAATGCGAGCCCGCAGTGGGATGACGCCCTCTTCTTCAAGGTCATAGATCGTCCGGAGGTACATCTCCGTGGTATCGACCAGATCCTTCACGCTCACGCCCCTTCGTTCCCGGTGATTCTACCGGGGGTGTCCGACGAACACGTGCCACACGCGCGGACAATGCGACCCGTGCCACACCCGCGTCGCGCGTCGTCGCGCTCGGACACCGCCACCGACACGTCGACAAGTACAACAACCCCCACCGCTCGCGGCTTCCCCGACGGCGCAAGTAGCGTGACAGACATGGACGCAACGACCAGTCCAGGCACTCCGACGCCCGCCGCAGACGGGGTGGTCGTGTGGAGTCCGGACTACCTGAACTATCGGTGGAGCGCAGACCATCCGATGAATCCGACCCGGCTCGACCTGACGATGTCGCTGGCGACCGGCCTCGGCCTGATCGAGGGCGCGGAAGTCGTGGCGCCCGAGCCCGCAACGGACGCAGACCTGCTCCGAATCCACACGCCGGGGCTCATCGCGGCGGTGAAGGAGGCGGGATCCGCTGGGCCGCCCGCGCAGCGGCTGACCGACGCGCGTGCCGACAGCGACGTCGCCCCGCACGGGCTGGGCAGCGAGGACAATCCGATCTTCCCGCGGATGCACGAGGCCAGCGCGATCCTCGCGGGAGGCACCCTCGCTGCGGCTCGGGAGATCGCCTCCGGGCGTGCCCGCCGGGCGGTGAGCATCGGCGGCGGCATGCACCACGCGATGGCGGACTGGGCGTCCGGCTTCTGCGTGTACAACGACGCCGCGATCGCGATCTCCTGGTTGCTGGACAACGGATTCGACCGGATCGCCTACATCGACGTCGACGCGCATCACGGTGACGGCGTCCAGCACGCGTTCCTCGGCGACCCCCGGGTCCTGACGGTCTCCGTCCATCAGCATCCCGCCACCCTGTGGCCGAACACCGGCTGGTCCAGCGAGGTCGGGTCGGGCGCCGGTGAGGGCACGTCCGTGAACGTCCCCGTGCTCCCCGGAACGGTGGATTCCGTGTGGCTGAGAGCATTCCACGCGATCGTTCCTGCCGCTGTCGCCGCGTTCAAACCCCAGATCGTGATCAGTCAGTGCGGCGCGGACAGTCACCGCGAGGATCCGCTCGCCGACCTGTCGTTGACCGTCGACGGCCAGCGCGCCGCGTACCGGGCCATGCGCGACCTCGCAGACCGATATGCGGACGGACGATGGATCGCGGTCGGCGGCGGCGGATACGGCCTCGTCCGGGTGGTGCCGCGGTCATGGACGCACCTGATCGCGACCGTGCTCGGCCGCGATCTCGACCCCGGCGTCGCGGTGCCGGAATCCTGGCGGCAGGCGGTGGCCGCGAAGGCGCCCGCTGTCGACCTGCCGACCACGATGACCGACAACGGCGACACCGACTACCTGCCCTGGGACGGGCCGGGCGGAACGCCCGAGACCGGCGTGAACGCCGTCGATCGCGCGTTGATTCGCGTCGACGCGGCGATCATCGCCACGCGGAGGGCCAGTTTCCCGCTGCTCGGCCTCGACCCGGAGGATCCCCGTGACTGACCCCGGCACCGACGGCACCGACCGAGACACTGCCGCCACGGGACCGGACAAGCCGGTCTTTCCCGCCCACTGGATCGCCGACGTCCTCGCGACCGACGGCGGCGCCGTGCACCTGCGCCCCATCACCCCCGAGGACGCCGACCGGCTCGTCGCCTTCCACGCGAAGCTGTCCGAGCGCACCCGCTACCTGCGGTATTTCGGGCCGTATCCGACGATGTCCCAGCGCGACCTGGTGCGGTTCACGACCGTCGACCACCACAATCGGGTCGCGTTCGTCGCGATCCTCGGAGACGCGATCATCGCCGTCGGGCGGTACGAGCGACTGCTCGACGTCGGGGACGGCAAGTCCGCGGAGGTCGCGTTCGTCGTCGCCGACGAACACCAGGGCCGCGGACTGGGCCCGATCCTGCTCGAACACCTCGCCGGTGCGGCCGCAGAGAACGGTTTGACGATGTTCGTCGCCGAGGTGCTCGCCGAGAACCGCAACATGGTCGCGGTCTTCCGGGGGGCCGGCTATCAGGTCAGTCGCAGCTTCGAAGGCGGTGTGCTGCGACTCGAGTTCGCGATCGACCCCACCGAGGCACTGCTGACGGTCCGCAACGCGCGCGAGCGGGCCGCCGAGGCACGCAGTGTCCGTAATCTGCTCAGCCCGCAGTCGGTTGCGGTGATCGGTGCGTCCACCGACGACGCCAAGGTCGGAAACGCGGTGCTGCGGAACCTGCTCGGCGCCGGATTCGCGGGACCGGTGTTCCCCGTCAACGCCGAACGCCGATCCGTGCGCGGTGTTCGCGCGTACTCGTCGGTGCGCGACATCCCGGACCCGGTCGACCTGGCGGTGGTCGCGGTGCCCGCCGAGGCGATCGACTCGGTCCTCGATGACTGCCTCGCCAAGGGCGTCAAGGCGCTCGTCGTCGTCTCCTCGGGATTCGGCGAGACCGGCTCCGACGGATACGCGAAGGAACGTCGCCTCGTGCACGCCGCGCGGGCACACGGCATGCGTCTGGTCGGACCGAACGCACTCGGCGTCGCGAACACCAACCCGGCCGTCCAGTTGAACGCCACGCTCGCGCCGGTCCTGCCACACGGCGGCAAGGTCGGGTTCTTCTGCCAGTCCGGTGCGCTCGGCATCGCGATCCTCGACGAGGCCGCGCGGCGGCGAATCGGATTGTCCACCTTCGTCTCCGCGGGCAACCGCGCCGACGTCTCGGGCAACGACCTGCTCCAGTACTGGGACACGGACCCCGAGACCGAAGTGGTGCTGCTCTACCTGGAATCGTTCGGAAATCCGCGCAAGTTCTCCCGGATCGCACGGCGCGTCGCCCGTAACAAGCCGGTGGTCGCGGTGAAGTCGGGCCGCCACGCCGTGCCCGCCGCTCTCCGGGCCACCGGAGTCGAGATCGACGACACAATCGTCCACGACCTGTTCGCCCAGGCCGGTGTCGTGCAGGTCGGATCGATCGCCCAACTCTTCGACTGCGCTGTGCTTTTCGGCTACCAGCCCCTGCCCGCTGGGCCCCGGCTCGCCGTGATCGGGAACTCGTCGGCACTCGGACTGCTCGCGGTCGATGCCGCGCGTTCCGAGGGACTCGTCGCCGCCGAGCCCGTCGACCTCGGTCCGCAGGCCACCCCCGAGCAGTTCGCGGGTGCGGTCAGTGCCGCCATCGAGGATCCGGAGGTCGACTCGGTGGTCGCGGTGTTCGTCCCGCCGGTCGCGATGGACCCGGAACCGTACGCGAAGGCGCTACGGGACGCCGCCAGTGATTCCGAGAAGCCGATCGTCACCACCTTTCTCGCCGCCGAGGGCATTCCCGACGTCCTGGCGGTGCGCGGTCCCGACGGTCACCCGGTTCGGGGTTCGGTCCCGTCGTTCCCGGGGCCCGAACGCGCCGCGCTCGCGCTCGCGCGGGCATGGAGGTACGCGCAGTGGCGCGAACGTCCGGTCTCGAGCGTCGTGCGCCCCGACGGGATCGACGCCGAGCGCGCCGCCGCACTCGTGGACAGCTGGCTCGAGGACAGTGGGGGAGAAGGCCGCTGGCTCACCGACTTCGAGGCGGCGGAACTGCTGGCGTGCTACGGCGTCGGTGTCGCCCGGTTCGCGGAGGCGTCGAGCGAGGCGCACGCCGTCGCCGCGGCGGAGAAGCTCGGATACCCGGTCGCGGTCAAGGCGACCCGCGAGCAGTGGCGTCACCGGCCCGACCTCGCCGGGGTGCGTCTCGACCTCGACACAGCGGACGCCGTGCGTCGCGCGTACCGCGACCTCGCGGAGGCGTCCGGGGACCGGCGACTGTACGTGCAGAAGATGGCGACCAAGGGTTTCGGATGCGTCATCGGAGTCCAGGACGACCCGTCGTTCGGGTCGCTGATTTCGTTCGGTCTCGCAGGGGTCATCTCGGGTCTGCTCGGCGACCGGGCGTACCGGGTGCTGCCCCTCACCGAGGACGAGGCGGGAGAACTGATCGACGCGCCGAAGGCGGCGCCGCTGCTGGCCGGCTACCGCGGCGGTCCCGGCGTGAACCGGGCGGCGCTCGTCGAATTGTTGCAGCGCATCTCGGCGCTCGGCGACGACCTGCCCGAGGTTCGGGAGTTGGTGTGCGAGCCGGTGCTGGCGAGCGCGTCCGGCGCTGAGCTCACCGACTCGCGGGTGCGCATCGGTCCCGAGCCGAGCACCCGACTCGACCTGGGCCCGCGCCGCCTGCGCTGAAACCCGAAAGGGTGAGGGGAACCCCTGACCGGTCAGGCCGGTCGGGGGTTCCCCTCACCCTGGGTGGAAAGTCGATCAGCTGGCGTAGGAGCGGAGACGGTCGGCGCGCTCGCCCTGGCGGAGCTTGCCCATCACCTCACGCTCGATCTGCCGGACCCGCTCACGCGAGAGCCCGAAGATCTTGCCGATCTGGTCGAGCGTCCGGGGCTGACCATCGTCGAGGCCGTAGCGGAACCGGATCACCTGCTGCTCGCGCTCGTCGAGCGTGGCCAGCACGCTCCGCACATCGCTGTGCAGCAGACCGGCGATCACGGCGCTCTCCGCTGACGTCGCCTCGGAGTCCTCGATGAAATCGCCCAGCGGGGCTTCCTCGTCGGCACCGACCGGCATGTCCAGGCTCACCGGGTCGCGGCTGTGGTCGAGCAGGTCCGCGATCTTCGCGGCGGGGATGCCCGACTCCTCGGCCAGCTCGTCGTCCGTCGCCTCGCGGCCGAGCTGCTGGTGGAGCTCCCGCTTGATGCGGGCCAGCTTGTTGACCTGCTCCACGAGGTGGACGGGCAGGCGGATGGTGCGCGACTGGTCGGCCATTCCGCGGGTGATGGCCTGCCGGATCCACCACGTTGCGTAGGTGGAGAACTTGAAGCCCTTCGCGTAGTCGAACTTCTCCATCGCCCGGATCAGGCCCAGGTTGCCTTCCTGGATCAGATCCAGCAGCGGCATTCCGCGGCCGGTGTACCGCTTCGCCAGGGACACCACGAGGCGCAGGTTCGCCTCCAGGAGGTGACGCCGCGCCGCCTCACCGTCGCGGACGATCGCCGCGAGGTCGCGCTTCTTCGTTGCACTGAGTCGCTTGCCGGTCTCGAGCACATGAACGGCATACAGTCCCGCCTCGATCCGCTTCGCGAGTTCGACCTCGTCCGCGGCTGTCAGCAGGGCGGTCCGCCCGATCCCGTTCAGGTAGACACGGACCAAGTCTGCGGACGGGGACTGGGCATCCAGATCCTCGGCGGTGGGGCGCGCTCGGCGGGTGGTGGTGGGGCTCGTCATGACTTGCCTCCTCGTCGGTGTTCTCTCATGAGCTTCAACGCCACACGAGTCGGCAAAGTTCCCGAGCGGCCTGCGTCACATCCGCTCTGACCTGCGAGTTCCGCAGGTCCGGCCTGAGAAGTTGCTGAGAAGAACACGCACCCGGAACCGGGCGGTCACCGGGTGGCGGGAACCAGCAGTCCGTGCCGGACCAGGCCGTGCACGAGCGGAACGGAGGCATCGACCAGCTCGTCGGCGTCCTCGCCGTGCGCCGCGGCCAGCAACTCCACCAACTCACCCAACGCCAGGCCGTCCGCGCGCATTCCGCCGAGCAGCGCAGCGGCGAGGTCGTCGATCTCGTGCTGCCACGCGGGCCCGTCGCCTCGGTGCACCCGCGCCACAACCTGACGCCAGCCTTCCTCGCCCGGCAGATAGACCCGCTCGAGTGCGGTCGAGGGGGCGAGCGCGAAGCGGGCCTCCAGCACGTCTCGATCACGCAACCACGCGGCCCGATCCAGGTACCCGAGCGCCTCGTCGCCCAGCGGATCGCTGTACGCGTGCCGCAGATCCTCCGCGAGCACGTCGGACGGCTCGTCGGTGCGTCGCAGGTACACGAACCCGAAACCGATCCCCTCGACCTCGTTGGCGGCGAAATGCGCCAGCCACGCCTCGGCCTGTGCGGCCGTCGCGGGATCGCGGGGGTCGAGACCGGCATCGCGCATCCAGGTCCCGACGTACAGCGCGGGATCCGCGACGTCGCGCTGGACGATCCACGCGTCGACCCCGTGTGCAGGCAGCCACGACGCCACCCGTGCGCGCCAGTCGTCGTCGGCCACGTGCACCCACGACGCCAGCATCGACGCCGTGCCACCCGGATTGAGGTGGTCGACGGCACGGGAGATCATCAGTTCGCTCGCACCGTCGAGGTCGAGCCCGGAGTCCCGGTAGGTGTGCTCGACCCGCGCCCGGCCCACCACGAACGGCGGATTCGCGACGATGCGGTCGAAGGTGCGTCCCGCGACCGGCTCGAACCACGACCCTGCGAGCAGGTCCGCGGTCACGTCGTTGAGCGCGAATGTCGCCGCCGAGAGGTCGAGAGCGCGGAGGTTGACGTCGGTCGCGGTCACCGACTCGGCGTACCCGGTGGCGTGGAGGGCCTGGATGCCGCACCCCGTCCCCACATCGAGGACGCTGCCCGTCGGGGCGGTCGGGGTACCGCGCAGCAGCGACAGCGAGGCGTGCCCCACACCGAGGACGTGGTCCGGCGCGGTCGCCCGAGGTCGCATGCTGCCGTCCAGGTCGGAGACCACCCACACGTTTCCGCGACCGAGGTCCATCGGGCGGAGATCCAGCGCGGCCCGGACGACGTCGCCGTCGCGCTCGAGCAGTCCTGCCGCCACCGCGTGGTCGAGATCGACCGGGGCGAGCGCGGACGCGATCTCGGCTGCCGGGCAGTCGTCGACGAGCAGGAACAGTCGTACGAGGACACCGATCTCACCGGCGTCGCGGGTGGCGCGGCGCACCGGAACCGGCTCACCTCGTCCCAGGGCCGCGTGGGCATCGTCGCCGAGCGTGGCGAGGACCGCGTCAGCGGTGTAGTCGGTGCGGTGCAGGGCCTCGCGCAGCGGGCCGCAGAGGGAGAGGAGGTCGCGGTTCACGCGGCCCATTCTCGCGCAGCGACACGGTGGTCGCGGTGTCAGCCGTCGATCGTGCGGTGGTTCGCCGACTCGATCGCCCCGGCCGATGTGGGGCGGTGGTCGAACCGGCGTGGTTCGTCGGCCCGGCGCGGCGGTGCGTCGTTCGCCACCAGAACCGCGATCCAGGGCAGCGGAATCGAGGCACCGATGATCAGCAGGCTGATCAACCCGTTGCCCCAGGCGCTGTATGCGATCGCGGCCAGGACGAGCGCCGGGATGCGGATTCCCATCATGATCGTGTACTTGCGGACGCGGGCGCGGTGCTGCTCGTCGAACGACTGCGCCGCGTCGGTGATCAGGACCGGATTCCGCGAGTCCTCGTCGCCGTCGCGCGGCGAGTGCTGTGAACTCGAAGCCATGCGTCCAGCCTCCCACTTGTGGGCCCCCGAGTCACGACCGGGGCCTCGCCGGGCGCCGACGGATGCGTCATCATGGACTGGTGAGCACTGTGACCAAGGAACGTCCCGACACCACCACCGACGAAACCACGGACGACGACGCCCCCAAGTTCTTCCACTACGTCAAGAAGAACAAGATCGCCGAGAGCGCCGTGATGGGTACCCACGTCGTCGCACTGTGCGGCGAGGTGTTCCCCGTGACGAAGTCGGCCAAGCCCGGATCACCCGTGTGCCCCGAGTGCAAGAAGATCTACGAGGGACTTCGTCCGGGGGAGTGACCCTGGTCGACCGGCGCGGCCGGCTGGCGTGTCGGTAGTTCGCAGGCGTCCGCATCCGCGGAGTCGGGCGTCTCGTGTCTGCCCCGGTCCGGGTTCACGATGCGGATCGGAGCGGATGCGAGACGCCTCGTCAGTGTGGTCACCGCGCCGGAGTCGGTCGGGTTCGATGCGGTCTGCGCCGCCAGCCATTCCCGGACCTGCTCCATTCGTGTCGCCCGCGCCGGCCAGAACTCCTGGATCGTGGCGTTGAACTGTGCACCGAGAACGACGGCGAAGCCGAGGAAGAACGTGAACAGCAGGAACGCGATCGGTGCTGCCAGTGCGCCGTAGGTGTACCCGGTCTGGGTGATCCACGTCAGATAGCGCCGCAGCACCGCGCTCGCCGCCATGAAGAACACCCCCGCGAGCAGCGATCCCCCGAGCAGTCGGTGCCACGGCAACGACTTCGGCAACGCCACCTTGTACAGGGTCGTGAGTCCCGCGATCAGCAGCAGGCCGACCGCCGGATAGTAGAAGGTGTCCACCAGCTGCGATCCGACGTCGTACCAGGCCTCGGGCATCGCCCGGCCGACCAGGGTCGGACCCAGTGCCACCAGTGGCAGTACGAACACCGCCACGATCAGGAACATCACGTACAGCAGCAGCGCGAAGATCCGCTGCCACACCGGGTGCCGGGCGTCCTTCTGCCCGTGCGCCTCGACGATCGAGTCGACGAACGTGGCGATCGCCGACGACCCCGCCCACAGGGACAGCAGGAAGCCCGCGGAGATGATCTCCGGCCGGCCCCGGCCGAGCACGTCCGTCAGCGTCGGCTGGATCAACTGGTCGACGACGTTCTCGCTGAACGCGGACCGGCTGAACGTGATGATCTTCGACTCGATGATGCCGACGGTGTCCGGGCCGAACCAGCCGCCGACATAGCCGATGCTGCCGAGAAGCCCGAGCAGCAGAGGCGGCAGCGACAGGGTCTGCCAGAACGCCGCCGTCGCGGACTTGCCGAAGATCGAGTCACCCCACGCCTTGGCCGCGGTTCGCCTGACGACCAACCAGGTCGTCCGAAGCGGATGACGGCGTTCCTGCTCCGCGTCCCCGTGGTGGGTGGGCAGTTCGGCGGGCAGATCGGAGGGCGCCGCGGGTGTGCCACCCGGGTGCTCCTCGCCGATCGGTTCGCTCATGGTGCCTCAAGCATCCCTGACGGCGTGTCGCTCGGCCGCACCGGAGGTGTCGTGTCGGACAACACCTCCGGTGACGTCGGACCAACACGGAACCGTTCTCGTCACTGCTCGTAGTGGCGAGGGTGACGCGCGCCGCGGAATGCGGAGAACGTCGGTGGTGAGGGTTAGGCTCGTGCGGCAGTTGTCCCGGTCGAGATCGACCCGCAATCGAGAAGGAGCGGACGCGACAGTGCTCATGGGGGACACCGAATCGCTCACGACGAGCGCAGCATCGGCATCGTCCGCACCCGCACCCAGCCTCCGTGCCTGGCAGCGGCGTGCTCTGACGAAGTACCTGGCGACCAAGCCGCGGGATTTTCTCGCGGTCGCGACGCCGGGCGCAGGCAAGACGACCTTCGCCCTTCGGGTTGCGGCCGAGTTGCTCGGCGACCGGACCGTCGACCAGATCACCGTCGTCGCGCCGACGGAACACCTCAAGCACCAGTGGGCCGAGTCCGCCGCGCGGCTCGGAATCGCGCTCGACTCCAACTTCACGAACTCGACCGGTCAGACGTCCGCCGACTACCACGGCGTGGTCGTCACGTACGCGCAGGTGGCGTCGCACCCGACGAAGCACCGGGTCCGTACCGAGAACCGCCGCACCCTCGTGATCCTCGACGAGATCCACCACGGCGGTGACGCCAAGAGCTGGGGTGACGCGATCCGAGAGGCGTACGACCCCGCGACGAGGCGCCTCGCACTCACCGGAACGCCGTTCCGCAGCGACGACTCCGCCATCCCGTTCGTGCAGTACGAGCCGGACCACGAGGGTCTGATGCGGTCGAAGGCCGACCACGCGTACGGATACTCCGATGCGCTCGCGGACGGCGTCGTCCGCCCGGTCGTGTTCCTCGCGTACTCGGGTGAGGCGCGGTGGCGGAACAACGCCGGCGAGGAGTTCGCGGCCCGGCTCGGCGAGCCACTCTCCGCGGAGCAGACGGCGCGGGCGTGGCGCACCGCGCTCGACCCGAGCGGCGACTGGATCCCCGCCGTCCTCGGCGCCGCGAACACCCGACTGCAGCAGTTGCGGGCCGGCGGAATGCCCGATGCAGGCGGACTCGTGATCGCCACCGACCAGACCGTGGCCCGCGCATACGCGAAGATCCTCGAATCGATCACCGGGCAGCCCCCGACCGTCGTTCTGTCCGACGACCCGACCGCGTCGAAGCGGATCGCCGAGTTCAGCAACAACACCGAACCGTGGATGATCGCCGTGCGCATGGTGTCGGAAGGAGTCGACGTTCCGCGCCTCGCGGTCGGTGTGTACGCAACCAGTTCCTCGACCCCGCTGTTCTTCGCGCAGGCGATCGGCCGCTTCGTGCGGTCCCGCGCGAAGGGGGAGACGGCGAGCGTCTTCGTGCCGTCCGTTCCGGTGCTCCTCGACCTGGCGAGCCAGCTCGAGGTGCAGCGCGACCACGTCCTCGGCAAGCCGCACCGCGAGAAGGACGGCCTCGACGACGACCTGCTGGCCGACGCCAACAAGCAGAAGGACGAGCTGGGCGAGGAGGAGAAGGCGTTCACCTCGCTCGGCGCGGACGCCGAACTCGACCAGGTGATCTACGACGGCTCCTCGTTCGGAACAGCGACGTTCGCGGGCAGCGACGAGGAGGCCGACTACCTGGGACTGCCCGGACTGCTCGACGCCGATCAGATGCGTGCGCTGCTTCGTGAGCGTCAGGCCGGTCAGATGGAGAAGAAGTCACAGGAGTCCGCGGTTCACGTTCCGGCTCCCGCGGCGTCCGAGCGGGTCGAGTCCGCGGCGAAACTGGCCCAGCTGCGCAAGGAACTGAACAGTCTCGTCGCGATGACGCACCACCGCACCGGCAAGCCGCACGGCTGGATCCACGGCGAACTGCGCCGCGTCTGCGGTGGCCCGCCGACGGCGATCGCTACCGTCGACCAGCTGACGGATCGGATCGCCGCACTGCGCAAGTGGTGACCGATCGGCGCAAGTGGTGACTGATCGGCCGTCCCGACACAACGACAGTGCCCGCACCCTGATGGGTGCGGGCACTGTCGTACGAAGGGGTTCGGCTGTACGCCTCAGATCGCTGCCTCGACGGCGCCGGACACGATCGTCGCGTTCATGGCGCGAAGCCGGTCCGAATGCTCGTTCGCATGGTGCTGGCAGAACAGGAGTTCTCCCCCTGATGTGAGGAGCGCGCGAACGCGGGCTCCTGCACCACACCGGTCGCACCGGTCGGCTGCGGTCAACGGGGCGGTGGTCAGTGTCTCGGGCATGACTCCTCCGTACTGGCCGCCGGCGTGACCCGGTGGCCTGGTGCGTGCTCCGCCGTGCCGTCTGGCGCGGTGGACTCACTCTGTCAGACGTTCGGCGTTCGAGCATTGTTCCCGAGGGTGTTTCTTTGTGGTTTCACTAACAGGAGAAATCCGACACGAGTGACGTGCCTCACTCTTTCGGGTCTGTCCCGTCCGCGGGATACGCTCCGCGGGTGACGGATTCGAACCTCGTACACATGTGCACTGCCGCGGAGTGGGAGAGCTGCCGCGAGGCAGGCAGCCGCGTCCCCGACAACTTCGACGCCGACGGATTCGTGCACCTGTCGACCCGCGACCAGGTGCATCTCCCGGCGAACCGCCTGTTCGCCGGGCACACCGACCTCGTCCTGCTCCACCTGGATCCGTCGCAGCTCGGGGCCGAGATCCGTTGGGAGCCGGGAGTCCCCACGGACCCGGATTCGATGCTGTTCCCGCACCTCTACGGCCCGCTCCCCGCGGCCGCCGTCACGGCCGTCACGCGGTATCGACCGGGCGCCGACGGGCGGTTCGGGACCCCGCCGCCACCGTGAATTGACGGTGTCGCGGCCGAAATCCGCCCGCGGCGCTACCGTTGAGACATGAACGTGGAAGTGACCCCGCTACCCGGAATCGGGGTGCGGAAGGACTTCGAGCTGACCACCGGGCGGCGCGTCGGTGTCGTCGCCTTGCGTGACGGTGGCCTCGACCTCATCGTGTCCAAGAAGGGTGACCCCGACTCCTGTCAGGCATCGGTTCGACTGACCGACGACGAGGCTGCCGTCCTGGCGAACCTGCTCGGTGCCCCGCAGTTGGTGTCGCAACTGCGCGAGGAACACCGCGACCTGCCCGGGATCTCCACCCGACAGCTCCCCATCGGCGAGGAATCGCCGTACGACGGGCGGACGCTCGGCGAGACCGCGATGCGTACCCGGACCGGTGTCTCGGTCGTGGCCGTGATGCGGGCCGGCCAGGTGTACCCGTCGCCGAACCCCGACTTCAACCTCACCGAGGGTGACCTCCTCGTCGCCGTCGGCACCTCGGACGGACTCGACGCAGCCGCCAAGATCCTGCACAACGGGTGATCGGTGAGTGGCACCGCACTCGCGCTGATCGAACTGGGCGCGATCTTCTTCGTACTCGGTGTCCTCGGTCGACTCGCCAGTCGGGTCGGAATGTCGCCGGTACCGCTCTACCTTCTCGGTGGCCTGTGCTTCGGGCAGGGCGGTTTCATCTCGCTCGGTGATGTCAGCGAGTTCGGGCACATCGCCAGCGAGATCGGTGTCGTGCTGCTGCTGTTGCTGCTCGGACTCGAATACCGGGCATCCGAGCTTGTCACCGGGCTGCGGAAGTCGTGGATGGCTGGCGTCGTCGACCTCGTGCTCAACGCGCTGCCGGGTGTGGTCGTCGCCCTGTTCCTCGGGTGGGGTCCAGTCGGCGCACTTGTGATGGGCGGCGTCACCTACATCTCGTCCTCCGGCATCGTCGCCAAGGTACTCACCGACCTGGGACGCCTGGGCAATAGGGAAACGCCTGTCGTGCTGTCGATCCTCGTGTTCGAGGACCTGACGATGGCGGTGTACCTCCCGATCCTCACCGCGGTCGTCGCCGGTGTCGGGGTGGTCGGCGGACTACGGGCAATGATCATCGCGCTCGCCGTGTTGGTGGTCGTGCTGATCGTTGCCCTGCGCTACGGGCACGTGGTGTCGAACCTCGTCGACGCCAAGGAACGCGAGGTGTTCCTGCTCAAGCTTCTCGGCGCCGCCCTGCTCGTCGCGGGCTTCGCCTCCGCCCTGCAGGTGTCCGCGGCCGTCGGGGCGTTCCTGCTCGGCATCGCGATCTCGGGGTCGACCGCACGCAACGCCACCCAGGTGCTCGAACCGCTGCGGGACCTGTTCGCGGCGATGTTCTTCGTCGTGTTCGGACTCAACACCGACCCGGCGACCATCCCGCCGGTTCTGGCGTGGGCGGCCGTCCTCGCAGTGGTGACGGCCGGAACGAAGGTCGCCACCGGAGTCTGGGCGGCCCGTAGGCAGGGCATCGCGCGGATGGGACAGGCCCGTGCCGGCGCCGCCCTCGTGGCGCGTGGCGAGTTCTCCATCGTGATCGCGGGCCTCGCGGTGTCCGCCGGCGCGGTCGAAGGCGAACTGGCCGCCCTGGCGACGGCCTACGTGCTGCTCATGGCCGTGCTCGGTCCGGTCGCCGCCCGGGTCGTCGAACCGTTCATGCAGTGGGTGACACGCGAGCGGCCGCCGGACAGTGATCCGGCGGCCGCTCGTGAGGGCATCGGGGAGATCTAGGCTCCCGGCGCGCCCCGAGCGTCGGGCGTGAAACATCGTGGATTGAACTGGGAACGGATTGCCGATACCGGGGTCGGCCCCGGTCGTGACGAGACGATCGTCAGACACGACGTGCCGGCCTGATCCAGACCCTCCGCGAACCCGTCCGGTGTCCCACCCGGGCGGGCTCGTTTCGTTCGGTCCCCGTCGGCGGCCGGGCGTGTCGCTAATACCCCTGGGGGTATTAGCGCGGTCGATCTGTTTCCGACCCGAGGAGTGTTCCCGTGCTTCGTCGATTTCGCCCGTTGCTGCTGGGTGCCGCTCTCGCTGTGTTCGCCGTGTTCCTGACCGGATGTGCGGGCGACGAAGCGGCGACGGCGGTCGGCCCGGGGACGGTGGTCCTCGACGTACGGACACCGGGGGAGTACGCGGACGGGCACCTCGAGGGCGCCCGGAACATCGACCTCCAGTCCGCGACGTTCGATTCGGAGATCGCGGCCCTCGACCCCGACGCGGAGTACGTCGTCTACTGTCGCTCGGGCAGTCGCTCGGCGCTGGCTGCCGCACGGATGGCGGACGCCGGTGTCGTGAACGTCACCGACGCGGGCGGCATCGACCGGGCGGCAACCGAGACGGGCCTGCCGATCGTGGTGGGATAGCCGGGCCGGGTGACGCCGTTCACCCTGTACGCGGTGGGTCAGCTGCCACTGCGCGAGGTCCGGCGACGGACCGATGTGGCTCATGTTCTATTCGACGCCGTCGCCATCCCGACTGTCGCTGTGCAGGGCATAGAACTGTGCCCTGACCGCTATCGCAGCAGGTCAGGGCACAGTTACTCGAAGTAAGCCTAGTCCAGGTAGTCGCGCAGAACCTGGGACCGCGACGGGTGGCGCAGCTTCGACATCGTCTTCGACTCGATCTGGCGGATGCGCTCGCGGGTCACGCCGTACACCTGACCGATCTCGTCGAGGGTGCGGGGCTGACCGTCCGTCAGACCGAAGCGCAGTCGCACGACCCCCGCTTCACGCTCGGACAGCGTGTCGAGCACCGACTGGAGCTGATCCTGCAGCAGCGTGAAC
Organism: Rhodococcus sp. RD6.2; assembly: GCF_001040705.1. Classification (GTDB taxonomy): domain Bacteria; phylum Actinomycetota; class Actinomycetes; order Mycobacteriales; family Mycobacteriaceae; genus Rhodococcus_G. The sequence goes on along the minus strand of NZ_CVQP01000008.1, from coordinate 280,665 downwards.
GACACCGCGTCGACGGCGACGACAGCCTCGGAGTCCTCGATGAAATCGCCGAGCTGGCTGTCGCCCTCGTCGCCGATGGTCTGGTCGAGGGAGATCGGCTCACGCGCGTACTGCTGGATCTCGAGGACCTTCTCCGGCGTGATGTCCATTTCCTTCGCCAGCTCCTCCGGAGTGGGCTCGCGGCCCAGATCCTGGAGAAGCTCGCGCTGGATGCGGCCGAGCTTGTTGATGACCTCGACCATGTGCACCGGGATACGGATGGTGCGGGCCTGGTCTGCCATCGCGCGGGTGATCGCCTGACGGATCCACCAGGTGGCATAGGTGGAGAACTTGTAGCCCTTCGTGTAGTCGAACTTCTCGACGGCACGGATCAGACCGAGGTTGCCCTCCTGGATGAGGTCGAGGAACGCCATTCCTCGGCCCGTGTAGCGCTTCGCCAGCGACACCACGAGGCGAAGGTTCGCCTCGAGGAGGTGGTTCTTGGCACGGTTGCCGTCACGGCAGATCCAGTTGAGGTCGCGGCGCTGCGCGACCGGCAGCTTCTCGCCCTTCTCGGTGAACTCCTGCATCAACTGCGTCGCGTAGAGGCCCGCTTCGATGCGCTTGGCGAGTTCGACCTCCTCCTCGGCGTTGAGGAGGGCGACCTTGCCGATCTGCTTCAGGTAGGCGCGAACCGAGTCCGCGGACGCGGTGAGTTCGGCGTCCTTACGTGCCTGGCGAAGGGCCTCGGACTCCTCCTCGTCCCAGACGAAGTCGCCGGACGCCTTGTCCTTCTCGGACGGCTCCTCGGTCTCGGCGTCGTCCTCGACGACGATCTCCTCGACGACCTCTTCGGTCAGTTCGCCCTCGGGACCGTCGAGTTCGGCTTCGTCGTCCTCGAGGCCGTCGGCATCGGGATCGCCGGCCTTGGCGGTCGCCTTCTTCGCCGCGGTCTTCTTGACGGCGGCCTTCTTGGCGGGAGCCTTCTTCGCGGCGGCCTTCTTGGCGGGAGCCTTCTTCGCCGCGGCCTTCTTGGCAGGAGCCTTCTTCGCAGCCGCCTTCTTCACGGGGGCGGTACCGGCGACGGCCGAGTCCTGAGCAGTGCCTGTGTCGGCAGCGGAGTCGGCGGTCTGACTGGTTTCAGTGGCGGCCACGTACGCCCTTTCGTGACGGAGTCGTGCGGCGTCACGCCAGAGTGATTTCCGGCGGAGAGGTCAATTGATTTCGGCCGGCTTTGGACGTCGGCCTCACCATTGTAACGATCGCGGCGGGGTGCTATCGCCCGATGCTGGTCACGGACGCGAGAGCGGCCCCGGCGATGCCCGCCGTGTTCCTCAAAGTGGCCGCCACGACGGGGGTGCGAGTCGTCAGGTGCGGGATCCACTTGTCGCCCTTTCGGCTGATCCCGCCGCCCACGATGAACAGGTCCGGCCACAACAGCTGCTCGTACCGTTCGAGTACCCGTGAGACCTCCTTCGCCCAGTCCTTGTACGAGAGGTCCTTGTGTTCCTTGACTGCGGACGAGGCCCGGTGCTCGGCTTCCTTCCCGTCGACCTCCATGTGGCCGAACTCGGTGTTCGGCAGGAGCACGCCGCGGTTGAGGATCGCCGATCCGATCCCGGTGCCGAACGTCAACAGCATGACGACGCCGTCGACCTCCTTGCCCGCGCCGTACCGGTCCTCGGCGATCCCCGCCGCGTCCGCGTCGTTGAGGACCGAGACCGGACGTCCGCCGAGGGTTCGTGAGAACAACTCGGCGGCGTCGGTTCCGATCCACGAGTGGTCGATGTTGGCCGCGGTCCGGGCGACGCCGGACGTGACGACCGCCGGGAGGGTGATACCGACCGGTCCGGCCCATTCGAACCGGTTCACGATCTCCAGGACCGTCTCGGCGACCGCGTCCGGCGTCGAGGGGTGCGGAGTGAGGATCTTCTGCCGCTCGCCGACCAGCTCCCCGGTGTCCAGATCCACGACGCCACCCTTGACGCCGCTGCCTCCGACGTCGATTCCGAGTGCATGGTTACCGCTTGCGAGAGGGGTGGCTGCTGAGGCGCTGCCCGGCTCCTGCTGTGCCGCATCCGTCATGCGAGCCACGATAGTGGCTACCGGGGCTGCACGTCGGGAAGCAGTGGGGGACCATGGGGCGTGCCGCTTTTCGACGATCATCCCGCTGTCCGTGACCACGTCGTCGCCGATTCCACGCCCGGTTCGGTCGACCCTCGAACACTTAGGGAGGTGGCGGTCCGGGTCGCCGTCGAGGCCGCCGCCCACGCGTCGACTCGACGTCCGCAGGTGTTCGCCTCGGTGGGCCACGCGGTCCGGGAGACCGAGGCGGGCACAGGCGCGGGCGCCGTCGACACCAAGAGCACACCGACCGACCCGGTCACGGTGGTCGACACCGAAACCGAGATCCTCATCCGTGCCCGGCTCGCCGACCTGCGACCCGGAGATGCGGTCCTGGGTGAGGAGGGCGGCCGCGACGGTGGACCCGAGGGCATCCGGTGGGTGGTCGACCCGATCGACGGCACCGTGAACTTCCTCTACGGGATTCCCGCGTACGCGATTTCGGTGGCGGCGCAACTCGACGGCGTGTCCGTCGCGGGCGCGGTCGTCGACGTGGCCGGGGGAGCTGTGTACTCGGCCGCACGGGGGCATGGTGCCACGTTGCACGAGGCCGACGGAGCGGTCCATGTACTGCGGTGCACGACGGTCACAGAGGTGTCGATGTCGTTGCTCGCCACCGGGTTCGGCTACGCGGCAGGGCGGCGGCAGCGGCAGGGCGAACTCATCGCAGCCCTGCTACCGCAGGTCCGTGACATCCGCCGGATCGGTTCGGCGGCACTGGATCTGTGCATGGTTGCGGCCGGCAGGGTCGACGCGCACTTCGAGCACGGGCTGAGTCCCTGGGACTGGGCCGCCGGTTCGCTGATCGCGGAGGAGGCGGGTGCCGTGGTGATGTTGCCGTCGCCGGAGTCGACGAGTGCCGACGGTGATGTCACGGTCGCGGCGGCGCCCGGTGTCGCGGCGGCACTGGAGGCCACGCTGGCCGGGATCGGGGCACTGGATCCGATCCCGGCGTGAGCGTGGGCTGTCAGCAGTGTGCGGTGCGCGCCGCGTTGAGCAGGTCGATGTCGACGGCGCCCGCGCTGCCGGGAGCGGTCGTCTTCAGTGCGGCGAGAACTTCCTCGGCGTCGGTGTTCGGCTGGATCTTGCGGAAGTAGGTACCGAGCGCGAGATCGACGACGTCATCGGTGCGCGCGTCCTGTACCAGTTCCGCACACGGCATGGCCAGCCACAGTGAGCTGGCCGCGGCGAGACCGTTGGTTCCGAAGCGGATCTGTCCCTGGCACTGCATGTTCTGATCGGTGTACACCGGGTCGTTTCCGGACTGGACGTCCGGTGCAGAAGCGAACCCGTAGTCGCTGAGCTGTGACGCGACGTCGGCGGCCTGGCCGCGCTCGCCGTTGGCGTTGAACACGCGGACCCGGGTCGCGGCGAGCGGCGCGGGCTCGACGTCGAGGAGCGTCGAGGCGGACACGACGTCGCCGAGTGGTTGCGGTTCCGGGTCTCCGGCCTCGAGCGGTCCCGACGTCGACGGCGGGTTGCACACGACCGGCGCGGACAGTTCGGCGGGCTTGGTGAGGATCCGGAACCACACGACGGCACCGAGCACGGCGAGCACAGTGATGAGGATCATCACCGGGAGTGCACGGCGGTACGGATACGGCTTGCCGTTCGGGTCCGTCGACCGGCCGTCGGTGATCAGTGAAACCACGTTGCGTCCTGACCTCTCGCTGTTCGGGGTGCGCCGGCCGGCCCCGGTCGGGGAGAGCCGTTGGGGGCGCGGATCTGCTGCTGCGCTTGGCACAGCGTAGTGAACGCGGGGGCATGCGGACGACACCGGACGGGGCCCTGCGCGCCTCGCGGGTGGGAGTCGCCGGTGGGGTGCCGTGGCAGTGGGTGACACCGGCCGCCGACGGCCCGGAATGTCTGGGTCCACGGGAGTGTTGGTGCCGATTGTCCGATAATTTGCGGGCCACGGCGAAATGAACCGCGACTTTTTCGCGTAGTTCGGCTATTGTCTGGCCGCCTGATGATGACAGGACGAGGGCTCTACGGTGCGCTACCGGAGGAGAATGTGAGGCGAATCATAATTCGCCTGACGAACTTCCGGTACCACTTTTCGTTCTGGCGCGTTGTGTAGCGGGACTGCACCAGGTGGTACGCCCACGAGGGCGTGGGGACGGGGACAGATGACGAGAGAGGACGAGGGGAAGACGAGATGGCAACCGACTACGACGCACCGAGGCGATCGGAGTCCGACGAGGTGTCGGAGGATTCGCTGGAGGAGTTGAAGGCGCGACGGAACGAGGCTCAGTCCGCGGTCGTCGACGTCGACGAGTCCGACACGGCGGAGTCCTTCGAACTGCCGGGCGCCGACCTGTCCGGCGAGGAACTGTCGGTTCGGGTGGTTCCGAAGCAAGCCGACGAGTTCACCTGCTCGAGCTGCTTCCTGGTTCACCACCGGAGCCGACTCGCCAGCGACGCGAACGGCGTGATGATCTGCATGGACTGCGCCGCCTGACGCAGTGAACGACGGCCGCGCCGACCTGTCACGGTCGGACCCGACGGGGTCCGACCCGGGTGGACTGCGGTTCGAGGACGTCGGCATCTGACCGACCTTGCGCCCGCAAACGCCCGTGGCCGACCCGAACGATCGGGTCGGCCACGGGCGTTTCGGCTGTGTGAGTCCGAGCTCAGCTCGCGTCGGTACGCCAGCCGAGGGCGGCAGCGAGTTCGCGCGGGTGCCGCGTGCTCACCAGCCAGTACGGCGTCGGATCCTCGGGATCGTCGAGGACGATCAGCAGCATCGGCCCGATCCACGTCCGGTTCTGAACGAACGCCGCGGGATCGAGCTGCCTGCCCAGTGCCGCCGACTTGGCCGACCCGGGCACGACCGCCACCCGGGCGATCGCGTCCACGGGCAGGTGTGCGCGTCCCACTCGCAGCTCGCCCTCACCGGAACCGGGGCCGGGCACGACCTCGACCTGCAGGCGGCTGAGCCACAGCAGTCCCCATGCAGGGATCGGGATCAGCACCACGTACGGCAGCCAGGAGACGAGGCCGGGCGCTCCCATGTTCACCTCGACGGCGAGCAGGATCGCGATCGCCAGGCCCGCAACCCACCACCACAGCGGGACGCGGAGGCGCTCGGAATACTTCGTGATCCCCAGTGGCGCAGGGGTGGAGGACGGTTGGTTCGCAGGTCCGGGCTTTACAGGCACACACTCAGAGTAGTCTCGGTCCACGTGAGCGATCTTCCTGCCGTCGAGTTGAAGCGCCTCGACCCCGAGACACCACTGCCCCGACGTGCCCACGAGGGCGATGCCGGCGTCGACCTCTGCTCCACCGTGGACGTCACCCTCCACCCCGGCGAGAGGGCTCTCGTCGGTACCGGTATCGCGATCGCCCTGCCGATCGGGACCGTGGGGTTGATTCATCCGCGGTCGGGTCTGGCGGCGAAATCGGGGCTGTCCGTGGTCAACACGCCCGGCACCGTCGACGCCGGATACCGAGGCGAGATCAAGGTCTGCCTGATCAACCACGACCTCCACACCCCGATCGAGATCCGGCGCGGGGACCGGATCGCGCAGCTGCTCGTGCAGCGCGTGGAACTGGTGACGTTCATCGAGGTCGACGAACTGGACGAGACGAGCCGGGGCACCGGCGGCCACGGGTCGAGTGGCGGACACGCGCTGCTCCACGCGGTGCCGGAGCCGGCCGAGGGAGAGGCGCAGTGATGTTCGGACGCAAGAAGAAGACCGACGCAGACGAGACACCTGTCGAGTACGACGTCGCCGACAGCAACACGGACACCGACGAGTTCCCGGCACTCGGTACCGAGGACCGAGGCCCGTACGACGCGACCGACTTCGAGGATGCGGAGCCGACCGAGGGGCGCCTCGACCTCGGGTCGGTTCTCGTTCCGGTTCCGGACGGCGGGCAGATCCAGGTCGAGATGTCCACCGACGGCTCACCGCAGGCCGTCCATCTGGTCACGCAGTACGGACGCATCACCGTCGCGGTGTATGCCGCACCGAAGTCGCCGGGGCAGTGGCGCGAGGTCGCGGCGGATCTGGCGGACTCACTGCGCGGTGACAACGCGCAGGTCTCCGTCGAAGGTGGGCCGTGGGGCCGCGAACTGCACGCCGTCACTCCCAACGCGGACCTCCGCTTCATCGGCGTGGACGGCTACCGGTGGATGATCCGGTGCGTCGTCGCGGGGCCGGCCGGAACCGCGGGCGTGGATTCGGACCTGGCGCGGGTCGCGCGGGAAGTGCTGAGGGAGACGGTGGTCCGGCGCGGCGACGAGCCGCACCCGGTGCGCACGCCGCTGCCGGTGGTCCTTCCGCAGGTACTCGCCGACCAGCTCGTGGCCGCGCAGCAGCAACAGGTGCTCGCGCAGCAGCAGGCCGCTGCCGCGCAGGCCGAGGCGCAGCGTCAGGAAGCGATCGCGGCGGTACAGGCGCAGCAGGCGAAGGACGCCATGCCACCCGAGCAGCGCCCGGGTGGCGGCGGTTCGGCGATGCAGCAGATCGAGCGCGACTCGTAGGAAACCTCAGCTCACTCGATGCGCTGCGGCGGGGGAGACCCGCTGCAGCGCATCGAGCGACACCCGTCCGAGGACGGACGGATCGGCCCCGATCTCGTCGAGGGTGACGGTGCCGAGCGCGGAGTGGGGGAGCATCCCCGTCCAGTCCTGCGACACGGTGAGCGGATGCACCGCGTCGTCGACGGCCGCGCAGATCCCGACCGGGACCTCGCAGCGCGCCATGTCGTCGGCCGTGGGCGCGTGGTATCGGGCCGCTTCGTCCAGCGCGAGCGGGAGTTGCGGCCATTGGGACCGCCACGATCGTTCGAGCTCGCCGGCCAGCCAGGTGGGCGAGGACGCCGTCATCTCGGCGGTCACGGCGTCGAGCCCGTCGGCGCGCAGCCGGCCTGCTGTGTACGCGGCGCTCAGCGCTGCGGGCGCGTTCGCGGGGTCACCGGTCCAGGCAGGCAGGGCGGCGAGGACCCCGGCCGCGCGATCGGGATGTTCGGTTGCCCACTGGAGCGCGATGGACGCCCCGATGGAGATTCCTGCGGCCAGGATCGGGCCGTGCTGCTGGGCCGCCGAGTTCAATGCGTCGAGGTAGCTTCCGACGAGTCGGGCCGGGTCGGGTTCGACGGCGATGACATGCACCCCGATCTGCGACAACGCGTCGGTGAACGCGCGTGCCGCGAAGTCGGCGTCGGAGCCGGTTCCGGGGAGGGCCACCGCGACCGGCGGCAGTGTGAGCGAAGCCATTCGTCGATAGTGCACGGCCGGTCCCGAGCTCGTCGCAGGAGGTCTGATTGACCCCCTGCAAATGAGGTCTACAGTGGCGAGAAGAGAGACCACATGGACTACCCGTGGCGCGCGAAAGTCGCGCCGCACGCTGCTCGGAGGGGCGCAATGGCACTCGCGGCCAACGGATACATTCGGCGACTGACCCGGCGACTGACCGAGGACATCGACCAGCTCGACGCCGAGGAACTGGCGGAGTCGTTGCACGCCACCGGCGCGCAACGCGCCTGTGACTGTCGACACGGCGAAGAAGTGACGATGCGGGGTCGGTTGCGCAGCGTCGAATCCTGCCCCAAGGCGTCGGCCGCCACGGTGCAGGCGGAACTGTTCGACGGCACCGATCCCGTGACGCTGGTGTGGATCGGGCGGCGCCGCATCGCGGGGATCGAAACCGGTAAGCAGCTGCTGGTGCGGGGACGCATCGGTGACCGCAACGGTCAGAAGGTCATCTACAACCCCTACTACGAGCTCCTGGGCGACTCGTAGCGCTCCGCGGTGGATGTGGCACCCTCGTGTGGTGACGGACAAGCAGCCCACCATTCTCGAACAGCTCGGAGGCGTCAGCGGGCTGGTCTACTCGACCCTGCCGGTGCTGGTGTTCGTGCCGGTCAACGGATTGTTCGGGCTGACCGCGGCGATCTGGTCCGCCCTCGGGGTCGCGGCGGTGATCCTGGTGTGGCGTCTCGTCGTTCGTGGAACCGTGCAACCGGCGATCTCGGGGTTCTTCGGTGTCGGTGTCTGTGCGTTCATCGCATACCGCACCGGTGACGCGAAGGGCTACTTCCTCTTCGGCATCTACACCTCGCTGCTGTACGGGGCGGTGTTCATCGCGTCGATCCTCGTCCGCTGGCCGCTGGTCGGCGTGGTGTGGGGGTTCCTGAACGGCCACGGCAACAGTTGGCGTACGTCTCGCTCGGCGATCCGGGCCTACGACATCGCGACGTTCGCGTGGGCGCTGGTGTTCGGAGCGAGGTACCTCGTGCAGTCCCAGTTGTACGACACCGACCACACGGGGTGGCTCGCGGTCGCCCGGATCGGCATGGGCTGGCCGCTCACGGCGCTGGTGCTGCTGGTGACGGTGTGGGCTGTTCGACGCGCCGATCACGTGGTGGACGAGGATGCGCTCGACACCGACACCGACACCGACACCGACACCGACACCGCGGAAGGCGCGACGCCCGACGCGGCCGACACCGATACGGGTGAGACTCCCACCTCGCGCGGTCGCTGATCGCACGCCGCGACACCGATTTCGCAGGCGTTCCGGTGAATTCGGAGGGTGCCTGCGAAATGGTGCCGCCGAGAAGAAATTCCTAGACCCCGTCGTCGGGGCAATTTGCCACGGAATGTAACGGGGCGATTGTCGGCTGTTGTGTATTTCGAATGATGTACAAATTCTTGGACACCTGACGGTGAAAGTGTCCAAGCAATTCGTCAGCGAGTCAGGCCGAGAGCGTCCCGGAGCTGTTCCTCGACCTCGACCGACGCCACGAACACCAGTTCGTCGCCGCCCTCGATCGGATCGTCGGGCTGCGGCGTGATGACCCGCCCGCCGCGGATGATCGTGACGAGCGCGGCATCGCGCGGCAACGTCATCTTGCGGACGGGCTTGCCCGCAAGCGACGTGTCCGGAGGGAGGGTGACCTCGACGAGGTTCGCCTGACCCTGGCGGAACGTCATCAGCCGGACCAGGTCGCCCACCGAGACGGCCTCCTCGACCAGCGAGGCGAGCATTCGCGGTGTCGACACCGCGACGTCGACGCCCCAGGACTCGTCGAAGAGCCACTCGTTGCGGGGATCGTTGACGCGGGCCACGACACGCCGGACCGCGAACTCGGTCTTCGCCAGGAGGCTGACCACGATGTTCGCCTTGTCGTCGCCCGTCGCGGCGATGACGACGTCATAGGACTCCAGCTGGGCCGCTTCGAGGAGACCGAGCTCGCAGGCGTCCGCATGGACCCAGTGAACCTCCGGGATCGCCTCGGGGTCGACGTGCTCGAGCTTGCGCTCGAGGAGCATCACGTGGTGATCGCCGCGGACGAGTTCGCGGGCGATCGATCGGCCGACAGCGCCGGCTCCGGCAATTGCGACTCTCATCGGGTCCATCCGATCGGTTTCGGGTGAGAGGTTGGCTCGGCGGGGACGTGCACGGTACTCACTCTTCGGCCGGCGGCGGGGTGGCGGCGAGCGCGACCGCTTCGGCGACGGTCCCGGACACCGCCGCGATGTACACCTGGTCGTCCGCCTGGATGACGGTCTTGGCCGTCGGCAGGATCCCGGCACCGAACCGGATCAGGAAAGCGACCCGCGACGTCGTGAACTCCTCGAGTTCGGTGACCTTCCGTCCGATCCAGTCCTCGTGGAGGTCGAGTTCGGCGACGGCGACCGTGCCCGTGGGGTCGCGCCACTTCGTGGTCTGCGACTCGCGGGTGAGGTGGTGCAGGAAGCGGTCGGTCGTCCACGGGACGGTCGCGACGGTGGGGATGCCGAGGCGCTCGTAGACGGCGGCGCGTTTGGCGTCGTAGATGCGCGCGACGACCCGGCCGACGCCGAACGTCTCGCGGGCCACGCGGGCGGAGATGATGTTCGAGTTGTCACCGGACGAGACCGCCGCGAACGCCTCGGCCTTCTCGATGCCTGCCTTGACGAGCACGTCGCGGTCGAAGCCCATGCCGACCACCCGATGCCCGGTGAACTCGGGGTCGAGTCGACGGAACGACTCCGGGTCCCGGTCGATGATCGCGACCTCGTGCCCGATCCGGCTCAGTCCGGCCGCGAGGGCGGACCCCACCCGGCCGCACCCCATCACGACTACGTACACCTGACACCCTTTCCTGGCCGGTGTCGTCCGATGCGGCACCGATGATGTGGTCCGAACGGTACCGCTCGGAGCGGGGTGGTGCCGACGGGCATGCCGAAATCCGCTCGAAGCGGACTCGATGGGGAGTGGATGGCGCTGGATCGGTTCCGACGGCTTACGCTTTGGCGGTGTCAAAGCTGTCGACCGCTGCGAAGCGGCTGTTGGTGGGTAGGCCGTTCCGGAGCGACAAACTGGGACACACCCTACTGCCCAAGCGGATCGCGCTGCCGGTGTTCGCATCCGACGCGATGTCGTCCGTGGCGTACGCGCCGGAGGAGATCTTTCTCGTCCTGTCCGTTGCGGGCATCTCGGCGTACGCGTACACCCCGTGGATCGGGCTCGCCGTCTGCCTCGTGATGGCAGTGGTAGTGGCCAGCTACCGGCAGAACGTCCACGCCTACCCTTCGGGCGGCGGCGACTACGAGGTTGCCACGGTGAACCTGGGCCCCAATGCGGGTCTGACGGTGGGTAGCGCACTCATGGTCGACTACGTGCTGACCGTCGCGGTGTCGATCTCGTCCGCCGCGTCGAACATCGGGTCGGCGGTCCCGTTCGTCGCGACCCACAAGGTGCTGTTCGCGGTCGCGGCCATCGTGTTGCTGACCGCGATCAACCTGCGGGGAATCCGGGAATCGGGGACTGCGTTCGCGATTCCCACGTACGCGTTCATCGTGGGCATGTTCCTGATGCTCGGCTGGGGGTTCTTCCGGATCTACGTGCTCGGGGACGACGTCGCGGCGGAGTCGTCCGGATTCGACCTCGTGGCGGAGGATTCGCACCTGGTCGGTATCGCGTTCGCCTTCCTGATCGCCCGCGCGTTCTCCTCGGGGTGTGCGGCACTGACCGGTGTCGAGGCGATCAGCAACGGTGTGCCCGCCTTCCGGAAGCCGAAGTCGCGCAACGCGGCGACCACGCTCTTCCTTCTCGGTGCGTTCGCGATCGCGCTGCTGATGGGCATCATCACGCTCGCGCAGAAGATCGGCATCGTGTACGCGCACGATCCGGCGACGCAGTTGGTCGGCGCGCCCGAGGGATATCAGCAGAAGACGTTGATCGCGCAGATCGCGGAAGCGGTGTTCGAAGGGTTCCCGATCGGATTCTTCTTCATCGCGATCGTGACGGCGCTGATCCTGGTACTGGCAGCGAACACGGCGTTCAACGGGTTCCCCGTACTCGGTTCGATTCTCGCGCAGGACCGCTACCTGCCGCGGCAGCTCCACACCCGCGGTGACCGGCTGGCGTTCAGCAACGGCATCCTCTTCCTCTCCGGCGCTGCGATCGCGTTCGTGGTGGCGTTTGGCGCCGAGGTGACCAAGCTGATCCAGCTGTACATCGTCGGTGTGTTCGTGTCGTTCGTGCTGAGTCAGACCGGCATGATCCGGCACTGGACGCGGCATCTGAAGTCGGAGTCGGACCCCGCTCAGCGTCGGCACATGCAGCGTTCCCGGGTGATCAACTCGATCGGTCTCGCGATGACGGGTGCCGTCCTGGTCATCGTCCTGCTCACCAAGTTCGCGGCGGGCGCGTGGATTGCAATCGTGGCGATGGTCGCGATCTTCGTGCTGATGAAGTCGATCCGGCGGCACTACGACGGCGTCGCAGCGGAACTCGTCGACCAGGAGTGGGACGGAGTGTTGCCCAGCCGGACCCATTCCATCGTGTTGGTGTCGAAGCTGCACATGCCGACGTTGCGCGCGCTCGCCTACGCTCGCGCGACACGGCCCGACACTCTCGAGGCGATCACCGTCAACGTCGACGACCCGGACACCCGCGCGCTGGTGCGCGCATGGGAGAAGAGCGATATCACGGTGCCGCTCAAGGTGATCGAGTCGCCCTATCGAGAGATCACGAAGCCGGTCCTCGACTACGTGCGGCGGGTGCGCCGCGATTCACCACGCGACGTGGTGACGGTGTTCATCCCGGAGTACGTGGTGGGTCACTGGTGGGAGCAGATCCTGCACAACCAGAGTGCGCTTCGCCTCAAGAGCAGGCTGCTGTTCCAGCCCGGGGTGATGGTGACGTCGGTGCCGTGGCAGCTGACGTCGTCCGAGCGGGTGAAGCGGTACACCGTTCCGTCGGGGCCGGGCGGAACGCGTCGCGGCTTCGACGCACCCGACACGAACGGATCGGACACACCCCGATGAGCGAGAGCTGGGTCGGCGCGGAACTGGAACTGCGACTGGGCAATCCGGGGCACGGCGGTTTCTTCGTCGCGCGCCACGAAGGTCGCGTGGTGTTCGTTCGGCACGGGCTACCGGGGGAGTTGGTGCGGGCCCGGGTCACCGAGGACCGCGGCGGGTCGTTCTGCCGCGCAGACACGGTCGAGGTGGTGGAGTCGTCGCCGGACCGCGTCGATCCCCTGTGCCCGATCTCCGGTCCCGGGGGCGCGGGCTGCTGCGACCTGTCGCACGCCACCCTGTCCGCACAGCGGGCGATCAAGGCGTCGGTGGTTGCGGAGCAACTGCACCGGTTGGCGGGCGTCGATCGTGAGGTGGAGGTCGAGGATCTTCCCGGCACCGGTGACGGATCCGGGTGGCGTACCCGTCTGCGGCTCGCCGTCGACTCCGAGGGACGAGCCGGTTTTCACGGGTATCGGAGCAGCGAGGTCGTCACGTCGCTCGGGTGTCCGCAGCCGGTATCGGGGATGTACGACGGTCTCGCCGAACGATCGTGGCGCCCCGGGGCGGAACTCCTGGTCGCCGTCGACTCGGACGGCCTGCGACACGTCGTCGAAATCGAACCGGCAGAGGTGAGCCGGACGGGTCGGCGCAGCCCCGGTCGGCGTGGGGCGACTGCACGACGCGCGGCGTCGTCGCGGCGACGACGTGAGCGCCCGGTGATCGGGAGTGGCAGGGTCACGCAGCGTGTCGCGGGCCGTGAGTGGGAATTGTCGGCCACGGGATTCTGGCAGGCCCATCAAGGGGCAGCCGACCGCTACACCGAGGTCGTCTCCGAGTGGGCGGAACTGGGTGCCGGCGATGTCGCGTGGGACCTGTACGGCGGTGTCGGTGTCTTCGCTGCCGCGCTCGCAGTGCAGGTGGGGGAGGGCGGGACGGTCCTGTCCGTCGAGTCGAGCCGCGGCGCCGTCGAGGACGGCAGGAGGTCGCTCGTGGACCTGCCGCAGGTCCGCCTCGAGGTGGCCCGGGTGGAGAGTGCGTCGACGTTGCTGTCGGGTGCTGTCGGGACCGTCGTCCTCGATCCGCCGCGTGCGGGTGCGGGACGCGCAGTGGTGGCGGCCGTCGCCGCGGCGGGTCCGCGGACGGTGATTCATGTCGGGTGTGATCCGGCGGCCTTCGGTCGTGACATCGGTCTGTATCTGGAGCAGGGCTTCCACCTGGAGGATGTCCGCGCGTTCGATGCCTTTCCTCTCACCCACCACATGGAGTGCTTCGCGCGACTGACGCGCTGAACCCACCCCGGAGGCGCACCGATTCGCCGAGTGCGTCGCGGGTCACACCGGGCACGACTTGTTTGCGGTCTGCAATTAAATATATAGTTGTATAACGCAAGCATATTAAAGGGGTCTTTACCTTCCGGAGCGGGCACCCGTCTCCGATGCCATCTCACAGAACGAAGGGGGTGTCGCATGACCACGACAGACACGCGCATCGACGGTGACGTCGAGCCGGAGGAGTTGATGAACCACCGGCAGATCCTCGAGGTCCTTGCCGGACTGCTCGCCGCACTGTTCACCGCGCTGATCAGCTCGACCATCGTCTCCACGGCGCTTCCCACGATCATCGGGGACCTGAACGGGTCGCAGACCCAGTACGCCTGGGTGATCACCGCTGCACTCCTGGCAACCGCGGCGTCGACGCCGATCTGGGGCAAACTCTCCGACCTCTACAACAAGAAGGTCCTGGTCCAGTCCGCGATCGTGATCTTCGTGGTCGGCTCCGTGATCGCCGGGCTGTCCCACTCCGTGCCTGTTCTGCTCGGGGCGCGCGTCGTCCAGGGCGTCGGTATGGGAGGTCTCACCGCGCTCGTCGTCGCGATCATCGGCACCATCATTCCGCCGCGCGACCGTGGCCGGTACTCCGGCTACATGGGCGCCGTCATGGCCGTGTCGATGGCAGGCGGACCCGTGCTCGGTGGCGTGATCGCCGACGGCCTCGGCTGGCGTTGGTGCTTCTTCGTGTGTGTTCCGCTCGCCGTGGTCGCGTTGGTCCTGCTGCAGAAGACCCTGCACATCGAGACCACTCGGGTCGACGGGGTCAAGATCGACTGGCTCGGCGCCACCCTGCTCACCGCAGGTGTGTCCGTGCTTCTCGTGTGGGTGTCGTTCGCGGGCAAGGCCGACTACTACGACTGGATCTCGACCCAGTCCGCACTCATGGTCGGTGGCGGCCTGCTGCTGCTGATCGCGACCGTCGTCGTCGAGAGCAAGGCGACGTCGCCGATCATTCCGCTCAAGATCGTCACCGAGCGGACGACGGCCCTCGCCATCGTCGCCTCGATCGCGGTCGGCATCGGACTCTTCGGAGCGACCACGTTCCTGACCCAGTACTTCCAGACCGCACGCGGATTCTCGCCGACGGAGGCCGGACTCCTCACGATCCCCATGGTGCTCGGGATGTTCGCCGGCTCGGTCGGGTCGGGTCAGCTGATCACCAAGTTCGGCAAGTGGAAGGCGTTCGTGGTGGTGGGCGCGGCCCTGCAGGTCACCGGCTTCGCGCTGCTCTCGACCGTCGACCACGAGACGGCGATTCCGCTGATCGGTCTCATGATCGCGCTCCTGGGTCTCGGCACGGGCATGCTCATGCAGAACGTCGTGCTCGTCGTGCAGAACACGGTGAGCGTCCACGACATCGGCGCGGCGTCGAGTGTGGTCGCATTCTTCCGTACGTTCGGTGGCGCGATCGGCGTGTCGGTGCTCGGGTCGGTGTTGGCGACCCGCGTCACCGACCTGACCGCGACCGGTTTCGCGAAACTGGGCATCGACTCCCACACGCCCGGCGGCGGCGGAAACCTGAATCTCGACGCCCTTCCCGAGCCGGTGGCCGAGATCATCCGGATGTCGTACGGCGATGCGACCGGCCGGATCTTCCTGATCGCGGCGGCCGTCTCCGTGATCACCGTAATCGCGGTCGCGCTGCTGCCGAACAAGCCGCTGCGCACGACGATCGACCTCAAGCCCTCTGCCGCGGACGAGGAGTACGCGAAGGTCTAGCTGTCGGTCTCTCGGTCACGTGAAAGGCCCGGTCCCATGGCGGGACCGGGCCTTTCACGTGGCATTCAGGACTTGCGGTTGTACAGCCGCATCGTGATCGGTCCGAAGATCACGATGAACCCGGCACACCACGCGAACACGATCCCGAGGCTGCCGGTGGGCATGGTGCCGCTCATCAGGTCGCGCATGCAGGTGACCAGCTGGCTGATCGGATTCACGTCCACGAACGCCTGCAACCACCCCGGCATCGTGGCCGGGTCGACGAAGATGTTGCTGGCGAACGTGAGGGGAAACAGGATGAACATCGACACGCCCATCACGGCCTGCTCCGTACGCATCAGCATCGCGAACATCGTCCAGATCCACGACATCGCGAACGAGAAGAACAGCAGCAGGGCGATCGATGCGACGACGCCGACGAATCCGCCCGCGGGCCGGAATCCGAGGATCAGACCGAGCACCATCACGATCACCGACGCGATCGTGTAGCGGACGAGGTCGCCGAGCAGTGCCCCGACGAGCGGAGCGGGCCGCCAGATCGGCAGCGAGCGGAACCGGTCGAAGACGCCCTTCTCGATGTCCTTGTTGAGCGTCAAACCCGTGTACATCGTGATCATCACGACCGTCTGCACGAGGATGCCGGGGATCAGCCACTGCACGTACGCCTCGGTCGAGCCCGCGAGTGCGCCGCCGAACAGGTACGTGAACATGAGGGTGAACATGATCGGGAACATGGTCACGTCGAAGAGCTGCTCGGGGACGTGCTTGATCTTGAGCAGCGCCCGCCAACCGAAGGACAGCGACGACACGACCGCGTTCGGCCGCTTCGGCCGCGGGCCGTCGAGGCTGAGTGCAGCGCCGACGGCAGCGGCGGGCGAGGTGGCGGAGACGGTGGTGGTCGTGGTCATGCGGTGGTCTCCTCGAGATCGTCGGCGGGCCTGCCGGTCAGGGCGAGGAAGACCTCGTCGAGACTCGGCTGACCGAGTGCGAAGGTGGTGACCGCGATACCGGCCTCGTTCAGTGCGGGAAGCGCCCGGGCGACACGCTCGCTGTCGTCGATGCGCGCAGTCAGCGCCGCGGGATCGGTTTCGGCCGTGACCTCGACTCCCAGCACGGTGGTGAGCAGGACCCTGGCGTCCTCGCGTCGTGCCGGATCGGCGACACGGACGTGCAGTGCGCCCGATCCGACCGACGCCTTCAATTCGCCGGTCGTGCCCTCGGCGATGACGCGACCGTGATCGATCACAGCGACACGGTCGGCGAGCTGATCGGCCTCGTCGAGGTACTGCGTCGTGAGCAGCACGGTCGTGCCACCCGCGACGAGTGCGCGCACGATCTCCCACACCTGGTTGCGGCTGCGCGGGTCGAGGCCGGTCGTGGGCTCGTCGAGGAAGATCAGCTCCGGTGTGACGATGATCGACGCGGCGATGTCGAGGCGTCGTCGCATGCCACCGGAGAAGTTCTTCACCTGCCGGTCCGCGGCGTCCGTCAGGTCGAACGCGGTCAGCAGTTGCTCGGACCGCGAGCGCGCTGCTCCGCGGGAGAAGCCGTACAGGCGCGAGAGCAGCACGAGGTTCTCGGTGCCGGTGAGGTCCTCGTCGAGCGAGGCGAACTGACCGGTCAGCGCGACCTTGCTCCGCACGGTGTCGGATTCTCGGACCACGTCGTGGCCCAGGACCCGGGCCGACCCGCCGTCGATGTCGAGGAGCGTGGCGAGCATCCGGATCGTCGTGGTCTTGCCCGCACCGTTGGGGCCGAGAACGCCGTAGACGCCGCCGCGTGGAACGGCGAGGTCGACGCCGTCGACCGCGACGGTCTTGCCGAAGCGTTTGACGAGTCCCTGGGTGTCGATCGCGAGGTCCGTTGGCATGACGACCAGCCTGTCCGATTCGGGCGGATCGGGCAATGGAATTTATCGGACCTTCACCGGCGACGGGAGACCGGGAACGACCGGTCCGTGGACGCCGAATCCGCGAATCGCCGTGTCGAGCTGGGCGTATGCGCTGGTGAGGAGTCGGTTGAGGAGTGCGACCTTCACTCCGGGGGCAGCGTGGCTGAGAGTCGCGAAGTGTTCGGGCGAGAGGATCGCGAAGCGGGCCGGTGTGTCGGCTCGGATGTCCCCGAGGAAGGTTCCCCCGATCAGGGTCGGCATCTCGCCGAAGGTCATACCGGGTGCGAGGGTGGTGATCCGGTGGATGGAACCGTCCGGTCCCGTGACGGTGGTGCTGACCCGGCCGGACAGGATCAGGGCGATGCCGATCGCATCCTCCCCCCGCCGGACGACGGTGTGCCCGCCGGGCACCTCGCGGAAATCGAGTTGGGCCGCCACCTGTGCGAACTGGTCGGCGGTGAGGTGTGCGAGCAGGGGATGGTCGCCGAGTTCGATGGACGCCGGGATCCGGCCGGTCGCGCAGTGCCGGTCCAGGACCACCGTTTCCGCCCATTCCAGTGCGCTGTCGAGGTCGACGAACACGCGTCCGCGCCCCGACGGGTCGACGCTCGACGCGGTGTTGCCCAGATGCCCGTCGGGGTCGACGAACGCGCAGGGGCACCCCGAACCGTCGAGGTCCTCGCGCATCTCGGTGAACATCCGCCGCGCGACGTCGCCGACCTCGTCGACCCGGCGCAGATCGACGACGACGGCCTCGAGCCCGGCGGCGCGCTCGCCGACGGCGCGGACCGCGGACTCGGCTCCCGCGAACAGCAGGTCGCCGTGCAGTTCGTAGACGCGGGCACGGTCACCGAGGCGCGTGAGCGTCGCGCGTTCGGCGTCGGTTCGGCGCTGCCTCGACGGCGCCTCGGTGACGGTGTAGCTGGACCGGATCGCCGAACGCGCCGCGCGGGTGACGTGCAGGAAGTGCAGTTCGAGGGTCGTCGACAGTTCCCGGCACGCCTGCACGCCGCGGACGCTGTTGCCGTGGGCGTCGAGGCGGGGGGAGTGCACCGCGATGCCGATCTGGCCGGGCAGTACCGCGAGTACGCCGCCCCCGACGCCACTCTTGGCCGGCAGGCCGACCCGCGCGATCCAGTCGCCCGCCGCGTCGTACATGCCGCAGGACGTCATCACCGACAACACCCGCTCGACGTGCTCCGGGGCGAGCGCGCACTCGCCGGTCAGCGGGTGGGTTCCGTTGTTGGCGAGTGTCGCGGCCATCAGTGCCAGATCCCGGGAGGTGACATTGACCGAGCACTGGCGGAAGTACAGGTCGACGGCGTCCTCCGGGTCGTCCGTGATGATGCCGAACGAACGCAACATGTGACCGATCGCCCGGTTGCGGTGCCCGGTACGGGCCTCCGAGGCGTACACCTCCTCGTCGACGGTCAGCTCCCGCCCGGCATAGGCGGAATAACAGCTGCGGATCCGCTCGAACCGCTCGGCCGGGTCGGCGCCCGCGATCAGCGATGCGGCGGTGATCGCGCCCGCATTGATCATCGGGTTGCGGGGTCGCTCCGTCACCGGATCGAGGCTGATCTCGTTGAAGGGCTCGCCGGACGGTTCGACGTCGACCTTGGTGGCGACGAGGTCGGGCCCGCGATCGGCCAGGGCGAGTCCGTACGTCAGTGGCTTCGAGATCGATTGGATGGTGAACTCGACGTCGGACGAACCGACCTCGTAGACATGCCCGTCGGCGGTGGCCACGCAGAGCGAGAAGGTGTCGGGCGACACCTGGGCGAGTTCGGGAATGTAATCCGCGAGCGCACCGTCACGGTTGCCGCGGCAACGCTCGAACACTTCGCCGATGATCGTGTCCACCACGGTGCGCATGCGACCAGGTTTGCATCCCGGGAGGCGCGGCGCGACCTGTGATGTGACTCACCGGGGTGGTCATAATGGAGCAGGCAGCGCGCATCGGCGGCGGGTCGAGGCGGTACGCCTGGCGTTGATCGCCCCGCAGCCTCCGTAGACTGATCGGGATCGGCCGATCCGCGGTCGGAGTGTTGTGGTGCAGTCCTGTGGAGGGAGCGATCTCGTTGGGTGTTCTTTCTCGAGTTCAGTCGCCCGGTGACCTCGACGGCCTGACCCTCGCCGAGATGCGCGAACTCGCCTCCGAGATCCGCGAGTTCCTGGTGGAGAAGGTGTCCGCGACCGGCGGGCACCTCGGCCCCAACCTCGGTGTCGTCGAGTTGACGCTCGCCGTGCACCGGGTGTTCGAGTCCCCGCACGACCCGGTGCTCTTCGACACCGGACACCAGGCGTACGTCCACAAGATCGTGACCGGCCGCAAGGACCGCTTCGACACCCTCCGCAAGCAGGGCGGGCTGTCCGGGTACCCGTGTCGTGCCGAGTCCGAGCACGACTGGGTGGAGTCCTCGCACGCGTCGGCGGCACTGTCCTACGCGGACGGGCTCGCGAAGTCGTTCGAGCTGACCGGCCAGAACCGGCACGTCGTCGCGGTCGTCGGTGACGGCGCGCTGACCGGCGGCATGTGCTGGGAGGCGCTCAACAACATCGCGGCGGGACGCGACCGATCCGTTGTCATCGTGGTCAACGACAACGGGCGCTCCTACGCGCCGACGATCGGCGGCCTCGCCGACCACCTCGCCGCACTGCGTCTGCAACCGGGCTACGAGCGGGTGCTCGACAACAGCCGTCGCATGGTCAAGAAGATGCCGTGGGTGGGGCGGGCGGCGTACCAGCTGCTGCACGGCATGAAGGCCGGCATCAAGGACATGGTGAGCCCGCAGGTGATGTTCACCGACCTCGGGATCAAGTACCTGGGGCCCGTGGACGGGCACGACCAGGCAGCGATGGAGTCGGCGCTGCGTCGCGCGAAGTCGTTCGGCGGACCGGTCATCGTGCATGCCGTGACCCGGAAGGGCATGGGCTACGCGCCCGCCGAGAACCACGTCGCGGACCAGATGCACGCGACGGGCGTGATCGATCCGCGGACGGGCCGGTCGACGAGCAGCCCGGTCGCCGACTGGACGTCGGTGTTCTCGCAGGAGCTGATCGACAGGGCGACCGAGCGGAAGGACATCGTCGCGATCACGGCGGCGATGCCGGGGCCGACCGGTCTCGCGGCGTTCGGGGACCGTTTCCCCGACCGCATGTTCGATGTCGGGATCGCCGAGCAGCACGCCGTCACGTCGGCGGCGGGTCTGGCGCTCGGTGGGCTCCACCCGGTTGTCGCGGTGTACTCGACGTTCCTCAATCGCGCCTTCGACCAGCTGCTGATGGACGCCGCTCTGTTGAGGCAGCCGGTGACCCTGGTGCTCGACCGGGCAGGCGTCACCGGGCCCGACGGCGCCAGCCACAACGGCATGTGGGACTTCTCGTTGCTCGGTATCGTGCCGGGGATGCGGGTCGCGGCTCCGCGGGACGCGGCAACCCTGCGTGAGGAGCTGGGGGAGGCCCTCGCGATCTCCGACGGCCCGACGGCGGTGCGGTTCCCGAAGGGGGCCGTCGGTGACGACATCCCGGCTCTCGAACGGGTCGGTGGGGTCGACGTGCTCGCGATGCCTGCTGCGCGCAGCGGTGACGTGCTGATCGTCGCGGTCGGGTCGTTCGCCGGGATTGCGCTGGAGACGGCGAAACGTCTGGCACAGCAAGGAATTTCGGCTGCGGTCGTCGATCCGCGCTGGGTGCTGCCGGTGGCGGGCGCCCTCGTCGACCTGGGCCGGAACTTCTCGATGGTCGTCACTGTCGAGGACAGCGGTGTGCACGGCGGTATCGGATCGGCGGTGTCCGGGGCGTTGCGCGCGGCGGATGTCGACACCCCCGCCCGCGACGTCGGTGTGCCGCAGCGGTTCCTCGACCACGCGTCGCGGGACCAGGTGCTCGCCGAGGTCGGGCTGACCGCCCAGGATCTGGCTCGTCAGATCACCGGGTGGGTGGCGGGACTGCGGTCCGACGACGACGCCGCGGCCCCGACCGTCGTCGAACCGGAGGCCACGCCGAAGCCCTGACGGACCCCGGCGTCGGGAGTTCCGAGGGTCAGCCCGCGGCTTCGAGTGTGCGGCCGCGGGTTTCGGTGACGAACTTCCAGACCACGAAGAACGACAGGGCCGCCATGACCGCGTAGCCGCCGTAGGTGGCGGACAGATTCCAGTCGGCCAGCGCCGGGAACGTGGCGGAGACCAGGAAGTTCGCGACCCAGTTGGCGGCAGTCGCGACGCCGACGGCCGCGGCCCGGACCCGGTTCGGGAACATCTCGCTGATGAGCACCCACACCACCGGGCCCCACGAGAACGCGAAGAAGAACACGAACGTATTGGCGGCGACCAGGGCGATCGTTCCGTTGGATCCGGTCAGGGTCGCGACCGAGTAGCCGTCCGCGTCGGTGGTGACCACTGCGGAACTGAAGCAGACGGACGTGATCGCGAGGGAGACGGCCATGCCGACCGAGCCGATCAGGAGCAATGGCCTGCGGCCGATGCGGTCGATCACGGCGATGGCGACGAACGTTCCGACGATGTTGACGAGAGCGCTGACGACGCTGATCAGGAGGGACCGGTCCTCCCCGAATCCGACTGCCTCCCACAGCGTTGCCGAGTAGTAGAAGATGACGTTGATGCCGACGAACTGCTGCAGTGCGGCGAGCGCGATGCCGATCCACACCAGCGGCGCGACGCCGAGCGGTTTCGAGAACAGTTGCCGCACCGTGGTCTTGGCCCGGTGCTCCTTCAGTGATTCGCGGACCTCCGCGATCCGGGCGGTGACCTGAGCATCGTCGCCGCCTTCGAGTTCCGCGAGTACCCGACGTGCCTGGTCGTCGCGGCCCCGCAGGACCAGGAATCGGGGTGACTCGGGGATCGGGAAGGTCATCAGCAGGTACAGGATGGCCGGGATCGCCTCGAGCGCGAGCATCCACTGCCACGCCTCGATGCCGGCGAGTTCTCCCCGGGCACCGTCCGCGGCCTGGGTGAGTGCGTAGTTGACGAGCTGTGAGATCGCGATCCCGAGCACGATCGCCAACTGGTACATCGAACCGAGCCTGCCGCGGATCGACGCGGGGGAGATCTCCGCGATGTACGCGGGTGCGATCACCGCGGCGAAGCCGACGGCGACACCACCGACGACGCGCCACGCTGTCAGGTCGTACACGCTGAACGGGAACGCCGAACCGAGGGCGCCGATCACGAACAGCACGGCGGCGAGCTGCATGACCCTGATGCGCCCCAAGCGATCGGCCAGATCGCCCGCGATCCAGGCGCCGAGTGCGGCGCCGAGCAGAGTGAGCGAGACCGTCAGCCCGGTCCCGCCCGCCCCGATGTCGTACTTGTCGCGGATGGCTCCGACCGCGCCGTTGATGACCGCGGTGTCGTAGCCGAACAGGAATCCGCCGAGGGCGGCGGCAGCGGCAATCATCACCGCATGCCCCGCGTGGGTGTGGGCGGGACCGGAACTGCTTCCGCCGTAAGAGGTGTCGCTCGTCGCCATGGCCGCCCAGCCTCTCAGCCGTAGAGCCTCCGGGCCGACGCTCCATTGCGTCGACACACCCGGAGCACTATGACGCTACTGCGAATCGTTCCGGTGTGCGCGACATCACACGGTGTGGCGGTGTCGGCACCCCACACCGTGTGATGTCGGCTCATTTCGCGTTCGCGGCGGCCCGGGACAGCTCGGGGACGATGGTGGGAAGCACCCACGGGATGCTCAGCACGTTGACGTTGCTCAGCGCGGCGATGACCTGCTCGTCGGTCAGCACGACCGCGGAGTTGCGGCCGACCGCGGACAGCTGTGCGAGGGCGGGGTTCGATGCCATGTCGTTGGCTCCCGCGACGCCGAAGGCGACGACGACGTCCGCGTCGATCTCGCGCAGGTTCTCCAGGGAGAGGGATTTGTAGAAGGTGCCGGCCTCGTTGTCGGCGGCGAGTGCCTCCACGCCGGGCGCGTTCACGAATCCGAGCTCGGTGAGGACCTGGACCCGGGGGTCGGTGGGGAGGTAGACGTTCGCCTGGCCGGTCGAGGTGTCGAGGTTGACCACTGTCAGCGTCTTGCCTGCGAACTCGGGATGCGCGGCGGCGGTGTCGGCGAGCGTGGTGCCGAGTCCGTCGATCAGCGCGCGTGCCTCGTCGGGCTTGCCGACGGCCTGCCCGATGAGTGTCGTCTGGTCCTGCCAGGTCGTCTGCCAGGCGCCGCCCGGGTACGCGACCGTCGGTGCGAGTTCCGTGAGCTGCTTGTAGTAGGCCTCGTCGAATCCCTCGTACGGCGCGAGGATCACGTCGGGCGCGAGGGCGGCGATGGATTCGACGGACGGTTCACCTGCCTGCGGGTCTTCGAAGAGGGTGGTCGTGTCCGCGTCGAAGTACGGCTGAGCCCAGGGCATCACGCCGTTGGCATCGGCGCCGTACACGTACTTCGGCTGACCGACCGGCTTCAGGTCGAGGGCGTACAGCACGTCCTGTGCGTTCCAGCCCATGGTGACGAGACGCTCGGGCTGCGACTCGATGGTCGTCGACCCGAACGTGTTCTCGATGGTGACGGGGAAATGGCCGTCCCCGGAGGGGGTTCCGGTGTCGGTGTCGTCGGAGGTGGACGAGCAACCGGCCAGGACCGTGACGGCGAGAGCCGCGACGCCGGCGCGCAGGAGAGAGTGCTTCACATAGGGGAGGCTAACCTATGGTGTCTCCGTTCCGGAATGGTCCGTGATCACGAATCGGGAGCAAACCGCATCGCCCCATATCGGAAAAAGCCGGTGCCGCGGGACGTGTCCCGCGGCACCGGCTTTTTCGTGCTCGGTCGGATCAGCCGATGTTCGCCGACAGGTCGGGGATCATCCGGTTGACCTGGTCCTCCCAGTTCTTCCAGTTGTGCACACCCGTTGCGGGGTAGTCGTAGTGGGCATTCCGCGCGCCGATCGTGGCCATCCGGACCTCGAACGCCCGCGTGTTGGCCAGTGCCAGTGCTTCGAGAGGCACCGCCTGCACGATTCCCAGTGCGCTGCTCACGTCTCCCTGTCCGGGTACCGCGCTGCCGGATGAGATCCACAGTCGCGTGTTGTTGTCGCGGAGTTGAGGTGCGAACACGAACGGGTCCATGCGCAGCCACTGCGGGCCCCACGGGGGAGCCATCGAGTCGATGTTGAAACCGCCCGCCGAGATCATCGCGACGCGGAGGGCCTCACGCATCCCGGGAGCCGAGGTGTTGAGGAACCCGGAGTACGAGCCCGCGAAACTGAACTGCTGCGGGTAGTAGCCGGCGAGAGCCAGCGCGGCGCTGCCACCCATCGAGAGCCCGAAGAC
The DNA here is from genome assembly GCF_001040705.1 of Rhodococcus sp. RD6.2. Classification (GTDB taxonomy): domain Bacteria; phylum Actinomycetota; class Actinomycetes; order Mycobacteriales; family Mycobacteriaceae; genus Rhodococcus_G. The sequence continues at coordinate 256,083 of NZ_CVQP01000008.1, read as the reverse complement.
GCCGTTGCGGGTGGACCGGAACCCGAGTCGGTTTTTCAGCTCACGGGGAAGGTGCTGCGTCAGGAACGTTTCCCACTTGTACGTGTTCCGCTTCCCTGCGACGTCATTCCCGGCGGCCGACGAGCCGACGGCGGACGATCCGGCGGACCCCGAGCTCGATCCGTCCGTACCGAAGAACGTGCTCGGTGCGTTCCAGTCCAGGTAGAAGCTGGACTGGCCGCCGACCGGCATCACCACGTTGATGTTCGCCGCGGTCAACGCCCGCGCAACGTTGGTCTCGATCTCCCAGCCGTTGAGGTCGTCCCGCGCCCGCATGCCGTCGAGGGCATACACCACACGGTTGGTGTTGCCGTTGGCCGCGCGGAAGACGCGTGACTTGATTGGGCCCATCTCGGAGTCGACCCAGAAGTCGAAGCCGCTCGGATCGAACGCCGCGTTCGCGGTGCCGACGGGACCTGCTACCGACGCCCCGAGCGGTAGCACGATCGCCATCGACACCAGAACAGCGCGTCTGAGCAATCCGGTGCGGTCGGGAGAGCCGGCAGCCCCCCCAGTTCTCCAGAGGCGTAATCGCATCGTGCTCGGGCCTTTCGTTCGGTGCGGCCAATGCACAGCCGCGGGTCACGGGCCCGTGCACTTTACCGCGCGACGCGTGTCCCACGTCATCTGCGTCGCCCCGGTGTCGCGCGTGTCGGGTCTATATTGCCTGGTCAGTGGCGTATCGCGCGGGGATGATTCCCCTCCGACGAAACGGGCGCGGCGCGGGATCATCCCGTGCCGCGCCCGTGTGTGGTGCGGGTTGGTTAGACGCTGGCAACACCCGGTGCCAGGAACCGCTTGCCGTTGACGGCCTCGGAGGTTCCGGTGCGATCCAGGTACGGGGTGATGCCGCCGTTCCAGAATCCGAAACCGCCACCGAGGATCAGGCAGAGGTCGATGTCCTCGGCCGCCACGACGACGCCCTCGTCGAGCATGATGGCGATTTCCTCGGCGAATGCACGGCGGGTGCGCTCGAGGACCTCGTCGGCGGTGGACGGCTTGTCACCCTGCGGCCACAGTGCGGCCACCTCCGGGTCGACGACCTGGCCCTCGGGCCCATAGGTCCACACGCCGGGCTTGCGGGCCTCGACGAGGGCCTCGAGCCCGGGGGAGGACTTGAACCGGTCCGGGTACGACGCCTGCAGGGTCTCGCCGGTGTGCAGTGCGACGGCGGGGCCGACCAGAGCGAGCAGCGTGAACGGGCTCATCGGCATGCCGAGCTCGGCGATCGCGTTGTCGGCGACCTCGAACGGGGTGCCCTCGTCGACGGCGGCCATGACCTCGCCGAGGGTGCGGGTCACGAGCCGGTTGAAGACGAACCCGGCCTTGTCGCCACACAGCACCGCGGACTTACGCAGCGACTTCGCGGTGGCGAAAGCCGTTGCGAGAGTGGCATCGTCGGTCTTCTCGCCCTTGATGATCTCGAGCAGAGGAAGCACGGCGACCGGGTTGAAGAAGTGGAAGCCCACCACGCGCTCGGGGTGCGCGAGTTCGGAGGCCATCTCGGTGATGGACAGCGAGGAGGTGTTGGTGGCCAGAACGGTCTCGGGGGAGATGTGCTCCTCGAGTTCCGCGAACACCTTCTTCTTGACGTCCATGTTCTCGAAGACGGCTTCGATGACGAAGTCGGTCTTCGCGAACGCGGCCTTGTCGAGGGAACCGGTCACCAGCGCCTTGAGGCGGTTCGCGGCGTCCGGGGACAGCCGGCCCTTGCCCTGAAGCTTGTCGATCTCGGCGTGGACGTATCCGACGCCCTTGTCGATGCGCTCCTGGTCGATGTCGGTGAGGATCACCGGCACCTTGAGCTGTTTGACGAACAGCATCGCGAGCTGGCTGGCCATCAGGCCGGCTCCGACGATGCCGACGCCCGTGATCTTGCGAGCGAGGGACTTGTCGGGGGCTCCGGCGGGGCGCTTCGCGCGCTTGTTCACCAGGTCGAACGCGTACAGGCCTGCCCGCAGCTCGTTGGACATCAGCAGGTCTGCGAGGGCCTCGTCCTCGGCCGCGAACCCTGCGTCGAGGGTCGCGGTGTCGGTGAGGTCGACCGCGCGGGCGGCGTCGAGCAGCGCGACGGTGCGCACGGCGCCGAGCGCGTTGTTCTTGGTCTTGCCTGCGACGAGCGCGGTGGCACGGGCGATGGCCTCGTCCCAGCCTGCGCCGCGGTCGATCTCCGGGCGGGCAGGGACGATCTCACCTGCGAGCACCTTGGCCGCCCAGGAGAGTGACTGCTCGAGGAAGTCGGCGGAGCCGAGGACGGCGTCGGCCAGACCGAGCTTCGCGGCCTGCGCGGCGCCGATGACCTTGCCGTTGTTGAGGGGATTCTCCACCGCGATCGTCACCGCGTTCGCCGGCCCGACGATGTTGGGCAGCAACTGCGTTCCACCCCAGCCGGGGACCAGACCGAGCATCGCCTCGGGCAGGCCGAGGGCAGGCACGTTGTCCGCATAGGTGCGGTAGTGGCAGTGCAGGCCGACCTCGAGGCCGCCGCCGAGCGCGAGGCCGTTGACGAACGCGAAGGTGGGCACGGACGAATCGCGCAGGCGGCGGAACACCTTGTGGCCCAGGCGGCCGAGCTCGACGCCCTGCTCGCGCGAGGTGATCGACGGGACGCCCTTGAGGTCGGCGCCCGCGGCGAAGATGAACGGCTTGCCGGTGACGGCGATTGCGGCCGGGTTCGCGTCGAACGCGACGTCGAGGGCGGCGTCGAACGCGAGCAGGCCGGCCGGGCCGAACGAGTTCGGCTTGGTGTGATCGAACCCGTTGTCGAGGGTGATCAGCGCGACCGGGCCGTCGATGCCGGGCACCGCGACGAGCTTCGTGTAGGCGTTCGTCACGACCTCGTCGGCGAAAGCGCTTGCAATGTCACTCATCTACTTGCCTCCGGCCTGGTAATCAGCGTGGTTGGGGTTTTCCCAGATGACGGTGCCGCCCATGCCGAGGCCGATGCACATGGTGGTCAGGCCGTATCGGACGTCGGGGTTCTGCGCGAACTGACGCGAGAGCTGCGTCATCAGGCGGACCCCGGAGGAGGCGAGGGGGTGGCCGCACGCGATGGCACCGCCCCACTGGTTGACGCGCGGGTCGTCGTCGGCGATGCCGAAGTGGTCGAGGAACGCGAGCACCTGCACGGCGAACGCCTCGTTGATCTCGAACAGTCCGATGTCCTCGATCTTCAGGCCGGTGCGGGCGAGGAGCTTCTCCGTCGCGGGGACGGGTCCGATGCCCATCACGGCGGGGTCGACGCCCTGGTAGGCGAATCCGACCATCCGCATCCCGACCGGCAGGCCGAGTTCGGCGGCGGTGTCTTCACCGGCGAGGATCGCGGCGGTGGCGCCGTCGTTGAGACCGGCCGCGTTGCCCGCGGTGATCCGGCCCGCGGGACGGAACGGGGTCTTGAGCTTGCCCAGGTCTTCGAGCGTGGTGCCGGGGCGCGGCGGCTCGTCCTCGGTGGCCAGGCCCCAACCGGTGGCGGAGCGGGTGGCGACCGGCGCGAGCATCTCGGAGATGTATCCGGCCTTGCGAGCGGCTTCGTACTTGTTCTGCGACGCGATCGCGTAGGCGTCGGTGCGGTCCTTGGTGATCGCCGGGAACCGGTCGTGCAGGTTCTCGGCGGTGTTGCCCATGACCAGGGCGGACGGGTCGACGAGCTTGTCGGCGAGGAAGCGGGGGTTCGGGTCGGCGCCCTCGCCCATCGGGTGCCTGCCCATGTGCTCGACGCCGCCCGCGATGACGACGTCGTACTGGCCGAAGCCGATGCCGGAGGCGGTGGTGGTGACCGCCGTCATCGCGCCCGCACACATGCGGTCGATCGCGAAGCCGGGAACCGTCTCGGGCAGGCCCGCGAGGATGGCAGCGGTGCGGCCGATGGTCAGGCCCTGGTCGCCGGTCTGCGTGGTGGCGGCGACAGCCACCTCGTCGACGCGCTCGGGCGGCAGCTGCGGGTTGCGGCGCAGCAGTTCACGGATCGCCTTGACGACCAGGTCGTCGGCGCGGGTCTCGGCATAGATGCCCTTGGCGCCGGCCCTGCCGAACGGAGTGCGGATGCCGTCGACGAAGACGACGCCGCGACCCTGCGAAGTGGATGGAGACACGCTGTTTCCTCCTGGTGGGGGGAGATGCTCACCGTCACCGTTGCCCTTGCGGCGGTGAGGCCTGTATTTGCCCTCGTAGCGAGCCGTGCGCGTTCGCTACCGGTCGGTAACTTAGTCTACGTCAATACCGCCGGTACCGACATGAGGGATCGTGTGAGAGCACGAGCCCGCACCCGCTATAGTCAATTTCTTTAATAGTGAATTCGGCACTCCGGGAGGTATGTCAGGTGTTCACCAGGTATGTCGCGATCGGCGACAGTCAGAGCGAGGGCCTGAACGACGGCGACGACGCCGCCGGCTACCGCGGCTGGGCCGACCGGCTCGCCGAACGGCTCGCCGTCGTCGACCCCGAGGTGCGGTACGCGAACCTGGCGATCCGCGGCAGGCTCGCCGCGCAGGTCAGGATGGAACAACTCGCGCCCGCACTCGCGCTCGAACCGGACCTCGCCTCCGTCGTCGCGGGCGTGAACGACCTGCTGCGCCCGAAGTTCGACCCGGTGACGGTCGCGGGTGAACTGGAGATCGCATTCGAGGCGCTGACCGCCTCCGGTGCGCGGGTGCTGACCATGGCGTTCCCGACGCTCGGTGCGGGAATGCCCGGCGGGTCCGCGATCAGGGGTCGCATCGTCGCGCTCAACGCCGAGATCCGCGCCGCCGCCGACCGGCAGGGGGTCGCGTTGGTCGATCTCGAGGCGTATTCGGTGTCGACGGACCCGCGACTGTGGAGCTGGGATCGTCTGCACCTGAACGCGGACGGGCACGAGCGCCTCGCTGCGGCCGCTGCCAGCGCCCTCGCCCTGCCGGGTTCCGACCTGTCGTGGCAGGAGGATCTGGGACCGCTGCCGTCCGTGCGATTCGGGGACCGCGTGCGCGGGGACGTGGAATGGGTCGTCCGCTTCCTCGGTCCATGGCTCGGGCGCCGTGTGCGGGGCACGTCCTCCGGTGCGGGACGCACCGCGAAGCGGCCGCAGTTGGCGCCCGTGAGTTGACCGTGTCGAGCGTCACGCCGTCGCTGTCGACGAAATGTGGCCGACAACACGCGAATTCGGTGCCCATTCCTGCGAGCCGACGGCGGGAAGGTGTCAGGGAGGTGAACGGCGGCCGACGGGCGCGTCGGCCGGGGTGGCCTGAGGTTCGTGTTCGCCGTGCGGCGAGGTGATCCCCCTCACTGCGATTTGTGCGGTACTGCTGCTCGGTTGTGTCGGGTGCGGTCGCATTAAGTGGCGTATTGGCTTGCGGCGCAGCGGCATTGGACGTCCGAAGTTGCTCCGTGTCGTCGACGGACGTTTGTCGCTACTGCTGAGTAACCGCGCTTGTCAAGGCCGTGACCACTCGCAACGCGGGCAGTACGTTCGTGCTGTGTCCACATCGCGGGCACGAATCACACATTGAGGGAGGACAATCGTGGGATCTGCTGAGATCGCTTCCATCGTCACCGGAGTGGCGACCATTCTGACCGTGATCGAGAAGCTCAGCACGGCAAGCAGTGCGGGCGACGAGACCGGGAGCCTTTCGACGCTCTCGGCCTAGTTCACGCACGAAGAGGCGATGGTGGTCGGGAGTGAATTGTCTTGGTCACCATCGCCTTTCGTCGGCCTCGAATCACACCGGTGAGCGTCCAGTTCGCAGGCGCCAGCGCAGGTCGGCCATCAGGTAGTTGTACGGGAACTCGCGCAGCACTGTCGGCATCCGTCGGTTGACGGTGGCGATCACCTTCATCATGCGGTCGAATCTCTTCTGGTCCTTTGCCGTCCACGAGTACCGCATCTGGTCCCGGAACTCCTGCGGCAGGAAGCCCTTCGTGACGAAGAGGTTGGTCCTGCCGATCAGCCTGGCGGTGAGAGGGTGCGCGAACTTGGCGCGCGCGATGTAGTCGAGGTGCTCGCGGGTGGCGTCGTCGATGTGCACCTTCTTCAGTGACTCCGCCCAGTACTCCTCGAACGCGTCACGGGTTGCGGGCCACATCTCTTCCTTGACCTGAAGGGTGGTGCCGAAGACCGCGCCCTTCTGGTAGTAGTACTCGCGCTGCGCCGGGGTGTACTCGCCGCGCAGCAGTCGATGGGTGTCCTCGAAGCCGCGGTAGATGCAGGCCGCGACCCACAGCTGCAGTTCCGGATCGAAGGCGTTGTACTCGACGGGGCTCTCGTCGGTCGACCGAACCTGGGCGTGCGCGCGGTTGACGCCGCGGCGGAACAGTCGCTTCTCCTCGTCGGTGCCCATCGATGCGACCGCGAGGAACTGCAGTGTGGTGCGGCTGCGCTTGATCGGATGGTCCAGCAGGCGTCCCGACTCGACCTTGCTCTCCATCACGCCGTAGCCGACCGCGGGCCACGAGAGCTGCATGATGACGTTCGCGGCGCCCGCCATCAGGGAGATTCCGTCGACGTGGGCCAGTACGGGCCCGCCGTCGATGGCCCGAATCGGCTGCTTGGGTGCCGCCGCCTTCCGTGCCGCAGGCTTGCGCGCGGCGGGTTTCGCGGCTGCCGGCTTGGCTGCGACGGGCTTCGGTGCCGCAGCCTCGGGTGCTGCCGCTTCGGGCGATTCGCTCGCAATCGTGCCGTCCGCCTCCGGTGCCACAGACATCTGCCCCTCCAGGTATCTCGTTCGGCCCCGTCGGCCGTATCTGAACACGACTGTACTCAGATATATGTACCGCGTACAAGGGTCGGATGAAAAGATCGCCCGATGGGAAGATTTAGGCCATGACGACGTCGGCACGGATCTACGCGGGAGTCGAGGGCGATCAGCGCAAGGCCGAACGACGGGCGCAACTGATCGAAGCTGGACTCGACCTGCTGGGAGGGCCCGACGGTGAGACGGCCTTCTCCGTTCGTGGAGTCTGCAAGAAGGCCGGACTGGCGAGCCGGTACTTCTACGAGTCCTTCGCCGATCGGGAAGCACTCGCGGTGGCCGTCTACGAGCACGCGGTCGGTCGAATCGCCGAATCGGCACTCCGGGCGGTCGCCGAGGCGCCGCAGGAGGAACGCGCCCTCGTGCGCGCGGTCGTCGCCATCCTCGTCCAGGAGATCTCGGACGATCCACGGCTCGGCCGACTCGTGTTCTTCGCATCCCTGAACAACATGCTCGCGCAGCAGCGATTGGAATCGGTGCGGATGTTCGTCGGCCTGACCATTGCGCAGGCCGTCGACTTCTACGACACACCGTCCGGCCCCGAACTCGACCTCGTCGGTCACTTCGTCGTCGGCGGTCTCGCCCAGATCCTCACTGCCTGGCTGGACGGTGCGGTCGAGGTGGACACGGAAACCCTGATCGAGCGCTGCACCGACCTGATGATCGCCGCGGGCAGCGTCAGGTAGTCGTCGCCTACGTCAGCGCTACGGCGAGTACGGGTGCGGTCAGTTCGCGCTGCCACGGCCTGGCGTCGCCGGCCTGGAGAACCGAGTCGACGAACTCCGTCAACTGGGCGGCATCCTCACCGGCATGGTCGGCGGGGACGTAGTCCCAGCACAGTCGCCGCACCAGCTCCGGCATCAGCAGGTTCTCGACCGGCACGGTCACCCGCTCGCTCAGCGTCGCCAGCTCGGCCCGTGCCGCAGCGAGCCGTTCCGCCGCGTCGGGGTGCTTCCGGGCCCAGCGTCCGGCGGGCGGTGGACCGGTGAACGGCTGTGTGACCGGTGGCAGCTCCGACTCGGGAAGCGCTCGGGCGCGTTCGAGCGCCTGGAGCCACACCTTCGAACTGCGGCGCTGGCGGGGCCCGCCGAAGACGGGCAGTGCCCGGAGCGCGTCCACGGACATCGGGTTCGCGCTCGCGGCCGCAGTGATCGCCGAGTCCGGGAGGATGCGGCCGGGCGCGATGTCGCGACGGGACGCGATCTCGTCGCGTGCCAGCCACAACTCACGGACCGCGGCGAGCTGGCGGGGCGACTTCAGGGAGTGGATCTGCGACGTGCGCCGCCAGCGGTCGGCCTTCGGCTTCGGTGGGCCCGCGAGACGGATGTGCTCGAATTCCTGTGCGGCCCACTCGGTCTTGCCCTGCGATTCGAGCTCGGCGGCGATCGCGTCGTGCAGTTCCACGAGCACCTCGACGTCGAGAGCCGCGTAGTTGAGCCACGATTCGGGAAGCGGACGGCGGGACCAGTCGTCGGCGCCGTGCCCCTTCTTCAGCTCCAGCCCGAGCAGTCGTTCGACGACCGCCGCGAGCCCCACTCGTTCGAATCCGGCCAACCGGCCCGCGAGTTCGGTGTCGTACAGCGAGGCAGGTCGGAGTCCGAGGTCCGCCATCCCCGGAAGATCCTGATCCGCCGAATGCAGGACCCACTCGAGGGGATTGATCGCCTCCGCGAGCGGACCGAGATCGCCCGCGACAGGGATCGGATCGACCAGGACCGTTCCCGCGCCGGCGCGCCGGAACTGCAGCAGGTAGGCGCGGTTGGAGTAGCGGAAGCCGGATGCTCGTTCGGCGTCGACAGCGAGCGGCCCGGTGCCACCCGCGAGCCGCGCTGCCGCCTCCGCGACCAGGCGAGGCGAGTCCACCACCTCGGGCAGCCCGCCCGACGGCGCCAGGAGGGGGACAGCGTTGGGTGCAGGCGAGGGGACGCTCGGCTCCGACATGGTAGGTGACTCTACGACGGCTGTCTCGGTCATCGAGGAACGACCCGGATCACGCGTGGCGGAATGCCCCCGCCGAGAGCGTGGCGTGTCCTAAATTCGATCCGGCGGTACACCCGAAAGGCAGCGCATGACCATTTCCTTCGCACTACGGCAGGCAGTGAACGCGGTGGCGAGCGTGAACGCGCTGCGCCCGATGGACGGCCCGCGCAGCGCCGTCCCCGCCTTCCTCGCGGGCTGGCTGACGTCGGAGCTCGCACCTCAACTACTCGCGGCCACCGCGGTCGACGCGGGCATCCACGTGGCGCGGCGCGGCGTTCGCACCCCGACCGATCGGATCGGGCTCGCCCTCGCCGCCGCGTCCGCTGCCGGATTGGCCGCGACCATCCTCACGGGGAGCCGGGCGGGCGCCGAGATGGACGCGGCGCTCACGGAGGTCGGCATCGACCTCCCGGGCCGTGCTGTCGACTGGCGGTCGTCGTCGAGGCCGTTCTCGTACCGCCGCGAGGGCGTGCGCCGTGTCCGGAACCTCGCGTACGCGCCCGGTGGCAAGCGCTTCCTCGTCGACGTCTACCACCACCGCGACACCCCGGCCGACGCGCCGATGCTGCTGCAGGTGCACGGCGGTGGATGGGTGATCGGTAACAAGGACCAGCAGGGACTTCCCCTGATGGTGGAGATGGCGTCGCGGGGCTGGGTGTGTGCGGCGGTGAACTACCCGCTCTCGCCCAAGGCGGTGTGGCCGGACCACCTCGTCGCACTCAAACGTGCGGTCGGGTGGATGCGCGCCGAGGGTCCGCAGTACGGGGGAGATCCGGGTTTTCTCGCTGTCACCGGTGGATCGGCAGGCGGCCACCTGTCCACGATGCTCGCGCTGACCGCGAACGACGCGGTGCTGCAGCCCGGTTTCGAGGACGTCGACACGTCGGTGCAGGCCTGCGTGCCGTTCTACGGTGCCTACGACTTCACCGGCGAATCGGGAATCCCCGCCGTCCGGTGGCGGGTCGAGTCGAAGCTGACCCGGATGGTCCTCGGGCGGGACGCAGTGTTCCCCGACTCCTACCTGGCCGCCTCGCCGCTCGCGAAGCTGCACGCCGGTGCGCCACCGTTCCTCGTCATCCACGGGACGAACGACTCGCTCATCCCCGTCGCCGAGGCCCGCGACTTCGTCCGGAGGCTCCGAGAGGTGTCCGACAACCCTGTCGCGTACGCGGAACTGCGCGGAGCCCAGCACGCCTTCGACCTCTTCCACTCCCTGCGCAGCGATCAGGTCACCACCCGAGTGGCGGCATTTCTGGAATGGACACGCGCACGCGCGGAGGAGGGAACCGAATCAGCGCAGCAGTCAGTGACCCAGTGAGGTGACGCCTGCGGGCGGCAGACCCGCCGCCGCGGCGAGTACCTCGCAGAACGCCTCGACGTGCGGCGCCAACGTGGTGCTGCCCGCAGTCCAGGACGCCCGCAGTTCCAGTTGGTGGGCGCGCGGCGGACCGGCGATGTCGCCGTATCGGACCGAACTGGTCGCGGTGACGGTGCCGCCGAGTGCGGTCACCTGCTCGTGGTGGGCGTCGAGGGCGTCGATCAGCCAGCTCCACGCGACTTCGGGAAGCAGTGGATCTGCCGCGAGGTCTGCCTCGAGGTCGGCCTGGATGTAGGCGACCAGGCGCAGGGTCCCGTTCCACGCCTCGTCGCCCGCGGGGTCGTAGAGCAGGATCAGCCGACCGAAGGCATCGCCCTCGGAGTCCTCGGCGACGGCGTCGGACTGCGGATGCCGGACTTCGGCGCCGATCGCATAGCTGTACGGGGCGAGTCGCTGAGGCGGCCGGATCGGGCCGATCTCGATTTGCGGGTGGACCGATGCCGCATGCATGGAGTCCACTGCGCTACGGAACGGCGCTGGCTCGGCGTTGGGTCCGGACATGGTCACAGAGCGGACGGTAGACCGGCCCCGATGATCGGCGCGGGAGGCGCGCCGGACGTCGTGTGGCGGCGGATCTGGCAGCATGACGGACGAGTAGCACGGACCAGGTGACGAAGCGTTGGGACACATGAGCGATCTGGAAGACACGAATTCGGCGATGACCACCGGCGCGCGGTACCCGTACCGCAGGCGCCTCACCGATGCGCCGCTGTTGGCCGCGGCCACCGGCGGACGACCGCGCCACCGGCCGGTGTGGTTCATGCGGCAGGCCGGGCGGTCGCTGCCCGAGTACCGGGAGATCCGGGCGGGGATCGGGATGCTCGAATCCTGCTTCAACCCGGAGCTGGTCTGCGAGATCACCATGCAGCCGGTGCGCAGGCACAAGGTGGACGCCGCGATCCTGTTCTCGGACATCGTGGTCCCGCTCAAGGCGGCGGGCATCGACCTGGACATCGTCGCGGGCACCGGGCCCGTCGTCGCGAACCCGGTGCGCACCGCCGCCGACGTCAAGGCGCTGCCCCGGCTGCGCGCCGAGGAGGTCGGCGCCGTCACCGAGGCGATCGCGCTCCTGACGACCGAGCTCGGGGACACCCCCCTCATCGGTTTCGCGGGCGCCCCGTTCACGCTGGCGTCGTACCTGGTCGAGGGTGGACCGAGTCGCAACCACGAGCGCACGAAAGCGCTCATGCACTCCGACCCGGCGACGTGGCATGCGTTGCTCGGCGCGCTAGCCGACACCACCATCGCCTTCCTGAAGGCGCAGCTGCACGCCGGTGTCGACGCGATCCAGCTGTTCGACTCGTGGGCGGGTGCGCTGTCGCAGGCGGACTACCGCACGTATGTCCTCCCGCACTCCGAGCGGGTGTTCGCCGAGGTCGCCGAGGCGGGCGTGCCGCGTATCCACTTCGGCGTGGGCACCGGTGAACTGCTGGGCGTGATGGGGGAGGCCGGGGCCGACGTCGTCGGTGTCGACTGGCGGATCCCGCTCGACGACGCGGCCCGCCGGGTCGGTCCGGGCAAGGCGCTGCAGGGCAACCTCGATCCCGCGGTGCTGTTCGCCGGCTGGGACGCGATCGAGAAGGAAGTGCGGCGCATCACTGCCGAGGCGGACCGCGCGGTTGCGGCCGGGGCCATCGGGCACATCTTCAACCTCGGCCACGGCGTCCTCCCCGACACCGATCCGGCCGTACTCACCGACGTCGTGGAGCTGGTGCATTCGCTGTGACCACGGTGGCGGTGGTGGGTGGTGGTATCTCCGGGCTCGTCGCCGCCTACCGGTTGCGGCAGCGCCTCGGACCGGACGCCCGGATCGTGGTGCTCGAGGAGTCGGATCGGTACGGCGGCAAGCTGCGGACCGTCCCGCTCGCCGGTGAGCCGGTCGACGTCGGGGCCGAGGCGTTCATCGAGCGCCGTCCGGAGGTGCCCGAGCTCCTCGCCGAGCTGGGCCTGTCCGACCAGGTGGAGCACCCGTCCGGGGCGCGGCCGCTGATCTGGGCGGGCGGGCGGCTGCATCCGCTGCCCGCGGGGACCCTCATGGGCATCCCTGCCGGGTCGGAGTCCCTGGTCGGGCTGGTCGACGCGGAAACCCTCGCGCAGATCGACGCCGAGCCGACCACACCCTTCCACTGGGACAGCACCACCGACGTCTCGGTGGCCGCCCTTGTCGGCGCCCGGTTCGGGGACCAGGTGGTCCGGCGCTCCGTGGATCCGCTGCTTGGTGGGGTCTACTCGGGCCTGTCCGACACGGCGGGCGTTCGGGCGGCGGTTCCGACGCTCGCGGCCGCGCTGGACGCGGGTGCGACGAGCCTGACCGAGGCGGTGCGCCGCGCGCTGCCACCCCCCTCGGACGCACCCGTGTTCGGGACACTCCGGGACGGGTACGGCGCCCTCCTGAACGCGCTTCGCGAGGCGTCGGCAGCCGAGTTCCACGACGGCACCAGCGCAGCGGCGCTGCGGCGGACCGGTGGCCGCTGGTCGATCGACCCGGTCGGCGAGGTCGACGGGGTCGTCCTCGCGATTCCCGCCGACCGTGCAGCGACGCTGCTCGCCGACACGGTGCCTGCGGCAGCGGCGCAGGCGCGCGACATTCCCCTCGCGTCGTCCGTCGTCGTCGCCATGGCGCTGCCGAAGAATGCTGCGCTGCCGAACAATTCGGGAATTCTGGTGGCCACCGGCGAGGACCTCTCGGCCAAGGCGTTCACGCTCTCGGCCCGGAAGTGGCCGCACCTCGGCGCGCGTGCGGTCACCCTGGCGCGAGCGTCGTTCGGCAGGTTCGGGAACGCCGCCCTCGTCGACGCCGACGACGAGCAGCTCGTCACCCTGGCACGCGCGGACCTCGCCACCGTCACCGGCGTCACCGATCAGCCCATCGCGACCTTCGTGCAGCGTTGGCACGGCGGCCTGCCGCAGTACCGGGCCGGTCACCTCGACGTCGTCGCGGCACTCGAATCCGAGATCGCCCTGGTCGACGGCATCGAGGTCGCGGGCGCGATGCTGCACGGCGTCGGCGTCCCGGCATGTGTCCGATCAGCCACGACGGCCGCGACACGGCTCGCGGAGCAGGTGGCAGGATAGGGGCCATGGCACGCCTCGATTACGACAAGCTCAATTCCACCCTGCGCTACGCGATGTTCTCGGTGTTCCAGGCCCAGCCCGGCGTCCTCGGTGACGACCGCGCGGCTGCGGTGAAGAACGCTCAGGACTTCTTCGACTCGTACGAGGACACGGACGTCGTCGTCCGCGGCATCTACGACATCGCCGGTGTGCGCGCGGACGCGGACTTCATGATCTGGACCCACGCCGAGAAGCTCGAGGACCTGCAGAAGCTGTACGCCGACTTCCGGCGCACGACGGACCTGGGCCAGGCCAGCGACCCGGTGTGGTCGAACGTCGCGCTGCATCGTCCCGCCGAGTTCAACAAGAGCCACGTGCCTGCGTTCATCGCGGGCGAGGAGCCGGGCGCCTACATCTGCGTGTACCCGTTCGTGCGTTCGTACGAGTGGTACCTGCTGCCCGACGCCGAGCGTCGCACGATGCTCGCCGATCACGGCAAGGCGGGACGCGGCTACCCGGACGTCCGCGCCAACACGGTGCCCGCGTTCGCGCTCGGTGACTACGAGTGGATCCTCGCGTTCGAGGCGCCGGAGCTGGACCGGATCGTCGACCTGATGCGCGATCTGCGCGCCACCGAGGCCCGCATGCACGTCCGCGAGGAGACGCCGTTCTTCACCGGTCCGCGTGTGTCGGTGGAGCAGCTGGTCAACTCCCTGCCCTGATCCTGTCCCCTGCGGCCGGGACGAAGTCGTGTCGTTACCGGCCGCAGGGGAGGGCTTTCTGTGTCACTCTCCGTAGTGGACGGCGGTTCCCACCTGCAACGGACGCCCGGGGAGTAGCGGTGGTGACCGTCGTCGGGTGTACCGGGCACGCCACCACGACGGAGGTAACCACCATGTCGCAGCGTTTCTCGAAGACCACCAGGCGGTTGTGCGTTCTTGTCGCGGTCGCCGCCGCGGTCGCGGTGGCGACGCCCGCCGCCGCGGCACCGAACAACGGCACCCCACCGGGTGAACCGAACAACAAGAAGGTCGCCGTGATGACGCGGAACCTCTATCTCGGAACCGGTCTGACCGACATCGTGACCGCACCGACCTTCCCGCAGTTCGTCGAGGCCGTCACCCGGGCCCGACAGAACGTGATCGACACCGACTTCGAGGCCCGCGCCGACGCACTGGCCACCGAGATCCAGCAGGCGGGCCCCGATCTCGTGGGTCTGCAAGAGGTCTCGCTGTGGCGGACCCAGACCCCCGCAGATCTCTCGGGCACCCCGAACGCGACAACCCCGTTCCAGGACTTCCTCGCGATCCTGCAGTCCGAGCTGGCCGAACGCGGCCTGGCCTACACCGCGGTTGCGACGTCGACCAACGCCGACGTCGAGGCGCCGTACCTGGATCCGGCGGCACCGGTGAATCCTGTGGTGGGACTGCCGCTGTCGGACATCCGGCTCACGGACCGCGACGTGATCCTCGCGCGATCCGGGGTGGCGACGTCGAACCCGCAGAACGGCCACTACGCCGCGCAGCTCACCGTGCCCACCGCGGCAGGAAGTACCGTCACTTTCACCCGAGGCTGGACATCGGTCGACGCGACCGTGAACGGCGCCTCGTTCCGGTTCTTCAACTCCCACCTCGAGACCGAGTCCCCGGTGCCCGCCATCCAGGTCGCGCAGGGTGCGGAGGCACTCGGAATCGTCACCGCGAGTCCGCTGCCCGTGATCGTCGTCGGCGACTTCAACTCCGACGCGGCGGGCACGACGACGCCGACCTACGCGAACCTGATCGCGGGCGGACTCGTCGATGCATGGCCCGCAGCCAACCGGAACGATCCCGGGCTGACGTGCTGCCAGAACGAGTTGCTGACGAACCCGGTGTCGGAGAACGCGACGCGGATCGACCTGGTGCTGACCAGGGGGGACTGGCAGGCCAAGAAGGTGTCGACGGTCGGAGCGGCGCCGTTCCGCGGCGCACCCGCGCCGCTGTGGGCCTCGGATCACGCCGGGGTGGTGGCCGAGCTGAAGCTGAAGTAGCGACCGGTGGCACACTGGCCACCGTGAGTTCGGAGCGGCGCCGGCAGATGGCGCACTGGGGAATGTTCGAGGCCGAGTCGGCGAACGGTGAGGTCACCGCGGTGCACCCGTTCGCCGGCGACGCCGACCCCTCACCGATCCTCGAGAACGCGGTCGGGTCGGTGCGTCACCGCTCGCGCGTCACCGGCCCGGCGGTCCGGCGCGGCTGGCTCGAGGGCGGCCCGGGTCCGTCCGATCGGCGCGGCGCCGACGAGTTCGTCGCGGTGTCGTGGGACGAGCTCACGGAACTGCTGGCCGGGGAGCTGCGCCGGGTCGTCGACAGGCACGGTAACCGGGCGATCTTCGGCGGCTCCTACGGCTGGTCGGCGCCGGGACGCTTTCACCACGCGCAGAGCCAGGTACACCGGTTCCTGAAGCAGTTCGGCGGCTACACGCGCTCGGAGAACAGCTACTCGCTCGGCGCGACCAGCGTGATCATGCCTCGGGTGATGGGCACGCACTGGAAGCTGTTCGCGCGCTCGACGAACTGGGACGTCATCGCCCGCGAGACCGATCTGATGGTCTGCTTCGGCGGCGTCCCACTGAAGAACACCGCGGTCAACGACGGCGGCACGAGCAACCACCCGACGCGCGGCGCGCTGGACGCGCTGCGCGCCCGCGGAGGGCGGATCGTCACGATCAGCCCTCTGCGCGACGACGTGCACGGTGAAGCGAAGTGGCTGGCGCCGCGGCCGGGCAGTGACGTGGCGATCATGCTGGCGCTCGGACACGTCCTGGCCACCGAGGATCTCGCGGATCGCGCCTTCCTGGACCGGTACACCGTCGGCTACGACAAGTTCGAGGACTACCTGCTGGGCCGCAGCGACGGCGTCGCGAAGGACCCGGCGTGGGCCGAGGGCCTGTCGGGGATTCCCGCCGCGACGATCGCGGACCTGGCCCGGCAGATGGCGTCCGGCCGGACGCTGGTCACGGTCACGTGGTCGCTGCAGCGGGTCCGGCACGGCGAGCAGGCACCGTGGGCGGGGATCACCCTCGCCGCGATGCTCGGCCAGATCGGTCTTCCCGGCGGAGGTTTCGGCCACGGCTACGGGTCGATGAACGAGCCGGGCCTGGCGCCGGTGCCGTACCCGCTGCCGACCCTGTTCCAGGGGCAGAACCCGGTCACCGAGTCGATCCCCGTCGCGGCGATCTCGGATCTGCTGCTGCATCCGGGGGAGCGGTACGACTACAACGGCGAGACCCGCACCTTCCCGGACATCCGCTTCGTGTACTGGGCGGGCGGCAACCCGTTCCACCATCATCAGGACCTCGGCCGTCTGCGCCGCGCGCTGTCGCGTCCGGACACGATCGTCGTGCACGACCCGTACTGGACCCCGATGGCCAAGCATGCCGACATCGTCGTGCCGTCCACGACCTCACTCGAGCGAAACGACCTGTCCTGCACCCGGAACGACCCGCTGATGGTCGCGATGCAGGCAGCGGTTCCGCCGTACGCCGACGCCCGTGACGACTACGACACCTTCGCGGCACTCGCACGCCGTCTGGGTTTCGGTGCGCAGTTCACGGAGGGGCGGACGTCGGGGGAGTGGATCGAGCACCTGTACGAGCAGTGGCGCGGTTTCGTGCGCGCCGACGGCGGCGAGGCGCCGCAGTTCGACGAGTTCTGGGCGCGCGGGCACGTCCGGATGCGCACCGAGGACGGTCTGACGCTGCTGGAGGATTTCCGCGCCGATCCGGAGCGCAACGCGTTGCGGACGCCCAGCGGGAAGATCGAGATCTTCTCCAGCGACATCGACGGATTCGGTTACGACGACTGCGCGGGGCATCCGACCTGGTACGAGCCCCAGGAGTGGCTCGGCGGGCAGCGTGCCGAGCAGTTCCCGCTGCACATGATCGCGAACCAGCCGAAGACGCGGCTGCACAGCCAACTCGACCACGGTGCCACCAGCCAGGCGTCGAAAGTACAGGGGCGCGAACCGATCCGGCTGCACCCCGACGACGCCGCGGCGCGCGGCATCGCGAGCGGCGATGTCGTGCGGGTGTTCAACGACCGCGGCGCCTGCCTCGCCGGGGCCGTGCTCGACGACGGACTGCTCGTCGGGGTCGTGCAACTGTCGACGGGTGCCTGGTACGACCCACTCGATCCGTCCGATCCGAATTCGATGTGCGTGCACGGAAACCCGAACGTGCTCACGCCCGACGTCGGGACGTCGCGCCTGGCGCGCGGTAGCACCGGGCAGCACGTGCTGGTCGAAGTCGAGCGGTTCGAGGGCGAGTTGCCGCCGATTCGCGCGTACGAGCCGCCGACAGTTCTTTCACATATGTGAACCATCTCACATCTCGCTGCGGCCCCGCGTAGCGTGAAAGCCCATGAACCGTAAAGCCGTACCTGGCCGACTGCTGCGGGTCACGGGCGTCGTGGTGACGCTGACCCTGTTCGCCGGAGCGTGCTCGGACTCCGACGACGCGTCCTCGGACGCCACGTCCACGACGGCAGGCACGGCCGCAGCATCGTCGGCCACCTCGGATGCCGGTGCCGTCAAGCCCGTCGATCAGGCGGGGCTGGAGGCCGCGCTCGAGGAGGGCGCGAAGGAGTTCCTGTTCCCCGGTGCGGTCGCGCTGCTCCGCACCCCGTCGGGCACGATCACCGCGACGTACGGCACCACCGAACGCGGCGGGGGTGACGCCGTCGCGCTGGACGACCACATTCGGATCGGTTCCAACACCAAGACGTGGACCGCGACCGCCATCCTGCAGCTCGCGCAGGAAGGGAAGATCGCGGTGACCGACCCCGTGTCGAAATACCGTCCCGACGTCCCGAACGGCGAGAACATCACCATCGCGCAGGTCCTCGACATGCGGTCCGGGCTCTACAACTACAGCGAGACCCCGGAGCTCAACGAGGCACTCGACAACGACCCGGGACGCGTCTGGATGCCGGAGGAACTGCTCGCCCTCGGGCTGTCGCAGCCGCCGTACTTCCCGCCCGGCGGGGGGTACCACTACTCGAACACCAACTACGTCCTGCTCGGTCTGATCGCAGAGCAGCTCGACGGCAAGCCGCTCGCCGAGATCTACCGCGACCGCATCATCGGTCCCGCCGGTCTGAGCAGCTCGTCGTTCCCAGAGCCGACGGACACCGCGCTTCCCGATCCGTACTCGCACGGCTACTTCTTCGGCACCAACATGCTCACCCTCACCGATCCGGCGTTGCCCGAGGACATGCAGGCCCAGGCGATGGACGGCACCCTCGCGCCGACCGACGTCACGAACAACAACCCGTCGTGGACCTGGTCGGCAGGCGGCGGAATCTCGACCGCCGAGGACCTCGCCACCTGGGCCGAGGCGCTCGCGGGAGGCAAGGCGCTGGACGCCGACATGCAGAAGCAGCGGCTGGCCAGTGTCCAGCCGACGGACCCGTCCAGCCCCGAGGCAGCGGGCTACGGCTGGGGCATCGCGAAGATGGGGCCGATGTACGGGCACACCGGCGAGCTGCCCGGCTACAACTCGTTCATGGGTTCGGACCCGGAGAAAGGGGTCACGCTGATCGTGTGGGCGAATCTCGCGCCCGGCGCGAACGGGCACGATCCGGCCTCCACGATCGCGAAGAACCTGATCGAAGAGATGTACGCCGGCTGAGGTGTCACAGTCCGAGCGCGCGCTGCACGTCCCGCAGCGCCTGCGCGGACGCTTGCAGTCCCTCCGCCTCACCGCCGGACAGCGGCACCTCGAGCACCCGCGTGGCCCCGCGTCCGTCGACGAGGGTCGGCAGCGACAGACAGACCCCGTCGATGCCGTACGCGCCGGTCTGCATCGAGGACACGGGGAGCACGCGATGCTGGTCGCGCAGGACGGCCTCGACGATCCGTGCCGTCGACAGGCCGATCGCCAGATTGGTGGCGCCCTTGCCCTCGATGATCTCGTAGGCGCTCCGCGTCACCTGGGCCGACAACTCGGCGCAGGCGTTCTCGTCGAACACCGGGCCGGCGCCAACGTCGTAGCTCAGGGCGGGCACCCCGCCGATCGTCGCGCTCGACCACAACGCGATCTCCGAATCGCCGTGCTCGCCGACGATGAGCGCGTGCACGTTCTCGACGGCCACGTCGACGCGCTGCGCGACCAGGAATCGCAGCCGACCCGAGTCGAGGACCGTGCCCGAGCCGAAGATCCGGGGCGCACACTCCGCACCCGCCGTGCGCACGGCCGCGTACGTGACGATGTCGACGGGGTTGCTGACGAACACGATCACCGCGTCGGGGGAGAGGTCGAGCAGCGCCGGGGTCAGTGCCTGGACGAGTTCGACGTTCGCTGCGGCGAGGTCGAGTCGAGACTGTCCCGGGCGCTGCTTCACGCCCGCGGTGACGACGATCAGGTCTGACGCCGTGGTCACCGCGAGGTCGTCGGCACCGTCGATGAGACATGCCGGCGCGAACTGCGTGCCGTGGTTGAGATCCAACACCTCGGCTCGGACCTTGCCCGCGTTGGTGTCGTACAGCGCGAGTGAATCCGCCGACCCGCGGATCAGACACGCATACGCGACCGCGGTGCCGACGCTGCCTGCCCCGATGATGGACACCTTCGACTTACGCGACGCCCTCGTAGCGGTCATGGACAAATCGTCCCCGCCTTCGGCGCTCGGCGCAGTGCGAGCCGGGACGACCTACCCCGTTTGCGTCAGGCGCAGTGAGATCGAGTTGATGCAGTACCGCTGGTCCGTCGGCGTCGGATATCCCTCGCCTTCGAAAACGTGCCCGAGATGGCTGTGGCAGTTGGCGCACAGCACCTCGACACGGCGCATTCCCAGCGAGTCGTCGGCACGCAGGATCACCGCGTCCGAATCGGCGGGGTCGAAGAACGACGGCCACCCGCAATGCGATTCGAACTTCTCGGTCGAGGTGAACAGCAGCGCGTCACACGCGCGGCAGTGGTACTCGCCGACGGTCTTCGTGTCGGTGTACTCGCCGACGAAGGGACGTTCGGTACCCGCTTGCCGAAGCACCGCGTACTCCTCGGGTGTCAGCTTCTCGCGCCACTGCGCGTCGGTCAGCTCGAACCCGGGCTTGCGGCCCGCAGCGGTGTGCTCAGAATCCGGGGTCATGCAACCACGCTACTCAGGATGCGACGGGAACGACTTCCCGCTCCGGTTCGTCGAACGCCGGATCGATGCCGCGGTCGAGGCGACCTTCGCGTTTCGCGGTCAGGTACCGGGTGACGAGCACACCGCAGATCACGAGCAGCAGCAGGCTCCAGCCAAGTGTGGTTTTCATGTACTCGGCCGCCCGCCCGGTCGCTGGGAACCGGCCCGACAGCCAACTGTCCAGGGACATGAATCCGTACACCGCGAGCCAGGCCGGCCAGTTCCGCATCACCGAGTTGCGCAGCACCACGGTCATCAGCAACGGCAGCAGCATCATCGAGTAGTACATCTGACCGAGCGAACCGAGCAGGAACGAGCCCGCCATGAGAACGCCGGTTGTAGTGGTGAGGAAGAACAGGCGGTCCTCGCGGTAGTACCGGTAGAGCAGCCACAGCGACACCAGCACAACCACGGCGAAGACGCCCCTGAGTCCGAAGATCAGCCAGGTCGGCAGGTTGTAGTAGGCGCCGTTACCGACGATCGCGGAGTTGAAGTAGTCCCGCGACTCCATCAGGTACGGCAACGTGTGGTGCACGAACTCCATCGGGTCGACGGCCAGGGGCCACGCGACCGCAGTCAGGACCAGCGGGACCCCGACCGCCGTGACCAGTGCGCGCCACTGCTTCGTCACCAGCGGGAGCAACAGCAGGGGGGCGAGTACGGGTTTGATCGCCAGCGTCAATCCGATGGCGACGCCCGCCCATGCGTCACGCCGGCGCAGGAGAAGCAGCAGGAACGCGACCTCGCCGAGCAGGATCACGCCGTTGACGTTGGTGAAGACCAGGGTGTTGGTGACCGTCTCGCTCGCGAACATGCCGAGGAGCAGGATCGGGGCGGCGATGGAGTCGAGTGCCAGACCGAACATGCGCAGCAGCAGGTAGCCGGCGATGATCACGGCGACCGCGTTGCCGAAGATGAACAGCCAGCGGGACCGCTCGGGGTCGATGATCGCGATCGGCGAGAGCAGCAGTGTGCCGCTCGGCGCGTACAGGTAGTGCGGGTCCACCCAGTTGAAATTGGCGGTGTACACCGGCTGCCGGTTCAGGAAGGCCAGTGCGGCGTTGTACACCGGTGTGAAGTCATCGGTGCGCGCCCCGTTCACGGCCTTGACCAGCACGCGGTGCAGGACCGTCATGATCGCGAGCGGCCAGAGCGCGAACTTCACCACCTCGGCGGTGGTGCGGGCGGTACGCGGCTCGAGCTGTCGAAGGAACACCGTGGCACGGTACCCGACGCGTCGCCTCCGCCGCCCCAAGACGCCGCCCGGATTCGGGCTCAGCCCGGACACGCACCGCCGTCGGGCGGCAGAAGGCCGGTGTCCGCGTACCCGGCGATCGCGAGTTGCACGCACTCGGAATGCGTGAATGCGGGATGACCCGACCCCAGCCAGGCAACGGTCGCCGTCGGAGTGCCGACGGCGCCGAGGGCACCCGACGCCGACGCCGACCCGTCACCGCCGACCGGATCGGCGGCACCGGCAACGATCATCGTCCCGACGGTGTCGGTATCGGGCCCCGGCGGCGGCGGAGTGCTCGGCCAGGACGCACACAGCAGCATTTCCAGCGCCGCTTCCGGTCCGAACACCGGATACCGCTGTCCCCAGTCGGCCATCAGTTCCCGGACTCGTCCCGGCGTCGGCCACTGGTCGCCGTCGGAGCACCGCGCGATGAACTGACCGTCGGTCCGGATCGCGGCGACCGCGGTGTCGATCCGTGCCTGCAGGGGGCCGGTGTCGCCCGCCGCTGCGGCGGACAGGGTGTCCGAGAACTCACGAATCCCGGCCTGAACGTCGGCGCGCGGCGAACCGACGAAGTCGGTGATCGCGATCAGCACCGCGTTCGCGGATACCGTGCCCAGTTCGCCGTTGCGGGCCCGCTCGACCAGGTTCGTGATCGCGCCCAGCGGATCCGGGCCGAGCGAGCACTGGAGCGCCGCGCACTGCCTGGCGTACGAGGCGAGAGCCGCCTGCCTGCCCCGGACCACGGACTCGGTGGCCGTCGCGGCGTCCGACCGAACCACCGACGGCGAGTCGAGGACGAGCCGGCCCAGCGACTCCGGATGCTCGGCCGCGTACGCGAGGGCGACGTCGACGCCGCTGCCTGCGGCGATCAGACCGATCCGGTCGACGCCCCACGCCCGGCGGATCTCGTCGAGATCCCCGGCGGCATTGAGGGCATCGAAGGAAAGTTCGTGCGGTGCCAGGAAGTCCGAGCAGACCGTCGTGGCATCCCGCCCCAGTGCGAGGACGGTGTCCGCCTCGTCACCACCCGGCGCCGGGGGCGGCGTGAACTGTCCGAGGTCGATCATCGCCTGCCGAGGCATTGTGGTGGTCGTGCTGTCGGCGCACTCGATCGCCGTGGACGTGCCGATGCCGCGGCGGTCCACCGCCACCAACGGACGTGACGGCAGCAGTGATCCGACCGGTCCGGTGGCGAGCGCCGCCAGCGTCGACGTCGACGAACGATCCGCTCCCGTCGTGAGAAGGAGGGGAGCGACGTCGGTCGGAGTCTGGGGCAGCCTCGCGCGCAGTGCACCGAGGGTGAAGGTGCCGCGCATCAACTCGTCGGAGTCGACAGGCGTCGTCAGTTCCGCACACTCGAGGACCAGCCCGGGCGGACCCGGCGGCAACCCCAGGACGGCCACCGTCGTCGCGGTGCAGTCCCGCCAGTCCAGGTCGTGCAGCGGTACCGGCAACTCGGCTGCGCCGGTGGGGACGTCACCCGTCGTCGAGGCCGGGGCACCTTCCTGCTCCTCGACGACCGCGACGTCCGGTCGGATGCTCGGCCCCGCGCTGCACGCACTGCACAACGCGATGACCAGTGCCGCCAACCCCAATGTGCGCATGCGTCACAGCCTGCCAGGTCGCTCTCGCACCCAGCGGGTCAGGATCGTGCCGTCGTCGTCGGCGAGCACGTGGGCGCGTCGCATCGGCCTCGGTGACGACGCAGGGGACGACGCGATCCGTCCCGCGCCTCCCGCAACGAGCATCGGTGACGTCGTCAGACACAGTTCGTCGACGGCGTCGTCCCGCAGCAATTGCCCGAAGAGGCTCGGGCCCCCCTCGCAGAGCACGCGATTCAGGTTTCGCTCCGCAAGCGCGGCCAGCAACGCCGAGGTCGGGACGGCGTCGTCGGCAACCGTCACCACGTCGGCGCCGGCCGCGACGAGCGCCTGCACCCGGTCTTCGGGCGCGGCCCGGCCGGTGATCACGATCGGTGGCACAACCGTGTCCGTGAGCAGCCTGCTCCGGGGGTCGATGTGCGCGCTGGTGGTGACGACGGCGATCGGGGGAACCGGCGCCTGACCACGGGCGAGGCGGCGGTCCCTGGTGGCGGCGTCGGGCTTCGCGCCGCCGTAGTTCTCGGATCGGACCGTGCCCGCGCCCACGACCACGACATCGGAGAGTTCGCGGAGAAGTGTGAAAAGCCGCCGATCCGCGGGCGTGCCGAGCGCCCCGGATGTACCGTCGGACGTGACCGCACCGTCGATACTGGAGACGAAGTTCATTCGGATCCACGGCGAGCTCGGATCCGTTGGGTAGGCGTACAGCTCGCGGATCTCGTCGTCGTGTAGCCGGCTGTGAGCTGTTGTGAGGAATCCCTCATTATCGATAGCGCGCATAGTGTCGATAACAGCACGTAGATACGCTGTTTACATGCCGCAGCGCCTTGTCGATCGCAATCCCGTGGTCCTTGCCGACCAACTGATTGCCCAGATGGTCCCGCCCGCCATGTTCGACGAGGTGAGTTTCGCCTCCTACATCCCCGATCCGAACGAACCGAGCCAGGCCGCTGCAGTTGCCAAGGCCGAGGAGTTCTCGGGCAAGGTTGCGAAGATCCGGGCCGGCGGACGCCGCGGCCTGTTCGGCAAGAAGGCGCCCTCCACCGGCGCTGGCCTCTATCTGGACGGCGGATTCGGCGTCGGCAAGACGCACCTGCTCGCGTCGATCTTCCACAGCTCGCCCAGCCCGAAGGCGTTCGGTACGTTCGTCGAACTCACCCACGTCGTCGGCGCGCTCGGCTTCAACAACGCCGTCGAGCAGCTGTCCTCGCACAGCGTGCTGTGCATCGACGAGTTCGAGCTCGACGATCCGGGCGACACCATGCTGGTCTCGCGGCTGCTGACCGAACTGTCCGCGCGCGGCGTGTCCATCGTCGCGACGTCGAACACCCTGCCCGGTCAGCTCGGTGAGGGTCGCTTCGCGGCCCAGGACTTCCTGCGCGAGATCAAGAAGCTCGGCTCGATCTTCGAGACCATCCGCGTCGACGGCCCCGACTACCGCCACCGCGACCTTCCGCCCGCCCCGGAGCCGATCTCGTCGGAGGATCTGCGCGAGCGCGCGGAGTCGACCCCCGGCGCCACCCTCGATAATTTCGACGAGCTGTGCGTGCACCTGAGCACCCTGCATCCGTCGCGCTACAACAAGCTGATCCAGGACGTCACCGCGGTGTTCCTCGACGGCGTGCACCCCGCACAGGACCAGTCGGTGGCACTGCGTCTCGTCGTGCTCGCGGACCGTCTCTACGACGCCAGCATCCCGGTCACCGTGTCCGGTGCGAAGCTCGACGAGATCTTCACCCCCGAGATGCTCGCGGGCGGCTACAAGAAGAAGTACCTGCGCGCCACCTCGCGTCTGCTCGCGCTGTCGCGTTTCGAGGTTCCGGCCTAGCTCATCCGTGAATCCTTTCGGTCCGCATCGGGGCCGAAAGGACTCACGCACGGCGGAACCGCCCCTACCATCTGCGCCATGACGTTTCGTGTGGTGCAGTGGGCGACGGGTGGGGTCGGGACCGCGGCGATCCGGGGGGCGCTGCTACATCCGGACATCGATCTCGTCGGATGCTGGGTGCACTCCGACGACAAGGACGGCCGCGACATCGGCGAACTCGTCGGAGGTGACCCCGTCGGCGTCCGCGCGACCACCAGCGCGGAGGACATTCTCGCTCTCGATGCGGACTGTGTGATCTACACGCCCCTCGTCGCGGACAAGAAGGTCGTCGCGGCGCTCCTCGCGTCGGGGAAGAACGTCGTGACCCCGCTCGGCTGGTTCCGGCCGTCCGAGCGGGACGCCGCACTCGACCAGACGGCCCGCGACGCCGGGGTCACGTTGCACGGCACCGGCATCGACCCGGGTGGCATCACCGACCTCTTCCCGCTGGCGCTCTCGGCGATGACGTCGGCAGTGACGTTCGTGCGGGCCGAGGAGTTCTCGGATCTTCGCGGCTACGCTGCGCCCGACGTGCTGCGGTGGATCATGAGATTCGGCGGCACGGTGGAGGAGGCGCAGGACGGCCCGATGCTCGGCCTGCTCACGGGCGGGTTCACGCAGTCGCTCCGGCTGATCCTCGACGGCATGGGATTCGACCCCGACGCCGAGATCCGCACCGGTCACGACATCGCGGTCGCCACCGCGCCGATCGACAGTCCGCTCGGCGTCATCGATCCAGGATCCGTTGCGGCGCAACGGTTCCAGTGGGATGCGGTCATCGACGACAATTCCGTCGCGCGGGTCGCCGTGAACTGGTTGATGGGGGAGGAGAATCTCGATCCGCCGTGGACGCTCGGGTCCGCAGGCGAGCGCTACGAGGTCGAGATCGAGGGCACCCCGAGTTCGCTCATGACCTTCACCGGCTTCAACTCGGATGCCATCGAGAAGGTGGGTGATCCGAATCCCGGCATCGTCGCCACCGCCAACCACCTCGTGAACTCGGTGCCGTACGTGTGCCGCGCCGACCCCGGAATCAAGACGTACCTGGATCTTCCGCTGATGGCCGGTCGTGCGCACCCGAAGCTGGCGGCCCGCTAGAAGGTCCGCTGCATCACGAAGTCGTGGTGCAGTTGGTCGCCGACCTGGAACCGCTTGGTGCCGACGCGTTCGAAGTCCTGCTTCGTGTAGAAGCGCTGGGCGCGAACGTTCTCCTGGTTGACGCCGAGCCACAGGCCCGCTGCTC
This sequence comes from Rhodococcus sp. RD6.2, assembly GCF_001040705.1. Taxonomy (GTDB): domain Bacteria; phylum Actinomycetota; class Actinomycetes; order Mycobacteriales; family Mycobacteriaceae; genus Rhodococcus_G. Next base: position 229,793 of record NZ_CVQP01000008.1, on the reverse strand, counting down.
CCCGAGTGCGGACGCGCTCGATCGCCGCGTCCATCAGCATGTGCGAGACGCCCTCGCCGTGGTGGTCGGGCAGGACGTACAGCTTGCTCAGCTCGACGGTGGGGAGAGCGGTGAGCGCTGCGCGCACATCGGCGTCGCTCACGCCGTCGACGAGCATCGCGTATCCGACGATCCGGTCGGCGACGACGGCTTTGAGCACCGCACGATCGGAGGCCTCGAGGTACTCGGAGAAGCGGGCGCTCGACAGCACGGTTGCGAGGAAGTCCGCGACGTCCTCGGTGGTGACGGACGGCGGGCAGGCGAGCGGGAAGGTGACGGCGGCGACGGCGGCGAGTTCGGCGGCGTCGGCCGGCGTGGCGTCGGCAACGGTGACGGTCACAGCTGATTCACCGCGTCCTTCGCTTCGCGCAGCCCCATGCCGGTTCGGTCGCGGAGCAGCTTGGCTGCCTTGTCGGGATGGCCGGCGGCCTTCAGGCTCTTGAGTTCCGGTTCGAGCTCGTGCCAGTCGGCAGGGGGATTGCCCGCAGTGGGCACCCACTCGCCGCGCTCGACGGCGTCGATCGCCGCCTTGGCCGCGGCGAGGCCGAGACCGGTTCGCTCCCGCAGCACGGTGATGGCGTGGACCTTCTTGTGGTCGGCGACGAGCCGTTCGATGCGGTCCCTGGTGTCGAGGTCGAGATTCGCGAGGAGGCCGTGTGGCGACGCCTGCTTGGCCGCGGATTGCGAACGCCGCGTCAGAAGCCACGTCGTCAGAACCGCGAGGTCCACAAGTATCAGCACCACGATGAGCCAGCCCCAGTTCGGCATGGGGCCAGTCAACCACTAGCCGGTTCGGTCGGCGGACTCCGGTACCTCGCCTGTGATGGCCACGTGTGGCCGGAACGCGGGCGCCAGGATGATCAGCAGGATCGCGAACGCGAGTGGGACGAGGAAGCCGACTCGTAGGTTCGACACCGCCGCGACGGCACCGACGACGCCGCCACCGATGACGGTCCCGGCGTAGTTGAAGAGGTTCAGGCGTGCGATGACGGCGTCGGTCTGCTCCGGTGGTGTGAGGTGGCCTGCGGCGCTGAAACACAGTGGCGCGACGATGGGCACGCCGAGACCGACGACCAGGAATCCCGCAATCGCCATGGCCGGGCCGGTTGCCGTCACGACGACGAGCATGCCGACGGCGCCGATCGCGGCTCCGACGCGGACCACCGCGATCTCGCCGTACCGGCGGACCCAGAGGTCGCCGGTGAGGCGCGAGACGAGTCCGGCGCCCTGGTAGGCGGCGACGCCGAGGGCAGCGGTGCTCGTGCTGGCCAGCAGCACGTCCGTCAGGTAGAGGGCGGACCAGTTGCCGACGCTGAAGTCGATCGCGAAGAACAGTGCCATCGCCGCGCCGAGCGCGAGGAACGGCCGCATCGGCACGGACAGTGGGGTGGTCGGCGCGACGACGTGCTCGTGCCCGGTGACGAGGAGCCGGGGGCCCAACGCCACGGCTCCCGCGGCGACGACCGCGGCCCCGATCAGGAGCGTCACGCCGAGCCCGATGTCGAGGCCGGCGCAGACCGAGACGAACAGCGCGCCGACGATGGCGCCGACGCTCCACACCGCATGGAAGGACGACAGGATCGAGCGCCCGTACCGGTGCTGGATCGCGACCGCCTGCATGTTCGCGGCGGCGTCGATCATGCCGAGTCCGATTCCGTACACCGCGAATCCGGCGAAGAAGGCGACGACTCCCTGGGACAGTGCGATCCCGACACCGGCAACCGCGACGACCGCCAGCCCGAGCCGGAGCGTCGTCCGGCTCGAGGTCCTGGTCGCGACGAGTTCGGCGATGACACTGCCGACGCCCGCCACCAGGGACACGGTCACCACCGCGATGACGATGGTGGTGTCGGAGAATCCGAACTTGTCCTTGATCTGGGGGAGTTGGGTGAGCAGGACCGCCAGGAAGAAGCCCTGCAGCGCGAACGCCGTTGCGGCCGCCACACGGGCGGTGCGCGAAACTGAAGTGGGTTCGGTCATGTCCTGTGTCGGTACTTTCGCCGGGCCCGCGTGGGCGTGTCCACGAATTCAAGCATCACACTGGACGTGCGTCCAGGAAAAGGCGAGACTCGCCTCATGACGAACGCCGACCCGATGTTCCCTCCCGGTTTCCTGTGGGGCGTGGCTGCAGCCGCGTACCAGATCGAGGGAGCCGCCGACCTCGGCGGGCGAGGCCCGTCGATCTGGGACGAATTCTGCACGCGACCCGGCGTGATCGCACGCCAGGAGACTGGTGCGGCGGCGACGGATCACTACCACCGCTACCCGGAGGACGTCGCGCTGATGCGTGACCTCGGCGTCGACGCGTACCGACTGTCGGTGTCGTGGTCGCGGGTGCTGCCGAGCGGTTCCGGCGAGGTCAACGACGAGGGACTCGACTTCTACGACCGGCTGATCGACGAACTGTGCGCGGCAGGAGTCGCACCCGCTGTCACCCTGTTCCACTGGGACCTCCCGCAGGCGCTGCAGGACGCCGGTGGCTGGCTCAACCGTGACACCGCGGCCCGCCTCGCCGACTACGCGGCCATCGTGGGCGCCCGGCTGGGGGACCGGGTCCGAATGTGGATGCCGCTCAACGAGCCGGTGGTGCACACCCTCTACGGTCACGCGCTCGGCGTCCACGCTCCCGGGCAGACACTCGGTTTCGGCGCACTGCAGGCGGCCCATCACCAACTCCTCGGGCACGGACTCGCGGTACAGGCGCTGCGGTCGGCCGGATGCGGCAACATCGGAATCGCGTCCAACCACGCCCCGGTGCACGCCGCCAGCACTTCGGATGCTGACGTGGAGGCTGCCGAAATCTACGACCACATCGTCAACTGGACGTTTGCGGATCCGATCCTGCGCGGCAGCTACTCGGCGCCGGAACTGGCCGCGATCCTGCAAGGCCCGGTCGAGGACGACCTGAAAACCATTGCGCAGCCACTGGACTGGTTCGGAATCAACTACTACGAGCCGACGGTGATCGCCGCACCGACATCCGACGAGGGCAGCACCGGCGTGCTCGAGGTCGACCTTCCTCCCGGAATGCCGTTCCAGCCCGTCGCGCTCGAGGGTTACCCCCGCACCGACTTCGGATGGCCGATCGTCCCCGACGGGCTGCGTGAGATCGTGCAGATCTTCGCCGACCGCTACGGCGACGCACTACCCCCGATCTACATCACCGAGTCCGGTGCCTCGTACCACGACGCGGGCCCCGACGTCGACGGCCGGGTACGCGACCAGCGCCGGATCGACTACCACCGCGACCACCTGCACGCACTCAAGCAGGCCATCGACGACGGCGTCGACGTGCGCGGCTACTTCGTCTGGTCGATCCTCGACAACTTCGAGTGGGCAGCCGGCTACCAGGAACGGTTCGGGCTCGTGCACGTCGACTTCGAGACCCAGAAGCGGACCCCGAAGGACTCGTACCACTGGTTCCGCAATCTCATTGCCGCGCAGCGTCAGACCGTGACGGCGTCCAGGTCCTGACGCCAGTCGTAGACGACCTCGGTGCGGAGCAGGATGTCCTGCACCGAGCGTCGTCGCGGGTCGATCGCGACCCAGATCAGGCCGACCGGGAAGAAGATGCACGCGCCTGCGCGTAGTGCTGCACGCATCCACCCCACACGGAGGTGCGTGCGGGTCGTGAGTCGAACGCCCATGGCGAGCGACCCGACGGTCCGGCCCGTGGTGGCCCAGCATCCGGTCAGGTATGCGAACGACATCGCGAACCACGCCGAGATGGATGCCAGCACCCGCGGCTCCGGGAAACTGAACGACTGCGGCGACAGCAGCAGTCGGAGGAAGACCAGACTCAGGTAGATGCCGCCGAGGAGGGTGAGCACCACTCCGAGGTCGAGCGCAGCGGCAACACCCCGGGTCACGATTCCCGCAGGCCGGCGTTCGGGAACTCCATGCGTCACCGGTCGGACTCCCCGCTCTCCGTGGATGCCTGCCCGAGGTCGGTCGGATACCCGTGATCGTGGCGTTCGCGGCCGAACAGGCGGCCCACGAACCCGGCAACCGCGTCGTCGGCCTGCATGCCCTGACTCCGCACTCCGCGTACCGCCTCCTCCGACAGCGACCCGGTCGAGTCGCGGATGATCTGGGGTAGATCGACCTCGTCGATGATCGTGTTCGTGAGGCCGATCAGGTCGAGTCGACCGATGATCGCATCCATGTCGAGACGGGCCGCGATCGCGTCGACGTCGACTCTGTCCGCGACCGCCGCGATGTCGAGGGTCGCCGCCACCGCGTCGACGTCCACCCGTGCGATCTGCCGTTGCAGGTCGACGCTGTCGACGATCGCGTCGAGGTCGAGCCGGTCCACCACGGCCTCGACGTCCAGTCGCGCGGCGATGCGGTCGACGTCGATGTCCTCGGCGACGGCGTCGAGGTCGACGTGTGCGCGGACGATGGCGGTCAGGTCGAGTTCGAGGAGCGCGGCGGCCACGACTTCGCGGACCACGGTTCGGAGCGCGGCGCGGGCGAGTTCGGTCGCCGCACGCAGTGCGTCGTCACCACGAGCAGCGAGGGTGTCGAGCACGCCTGCGGCGCCGGGAACCGCACGCACGACGCCGAGGGCGGTGCGACCCGACCAGGCCGCGACATCGAGACCGCGTGCGACGGCGCCTGCTGTGAGGCGTAGGGCGTCGGATCCTGGTCCCGCTGTCATGGCGGTCTCCCTCTCGCGGCGGACGATGTCTACTCAGTACATACCCGATGGTGCGGTGCTGCGGAGAATGCTGGTGCGGGAATTCGGTGTGCAGATGCAGAACACCCCCGGGGATGGACCCCGGGGGTGTTCTGGTGGTGCGCGATACTGGGATTGAACCAGTGACCTCTTCCGTGTCAGGGAAGCGCTCTCCCGCTGAGCTAATCGCGCAGGATTGTTCAATTTGGAGGTGGAGACGGGAATCGAACCCGTGTGCACGGCTTTGCAGGCCGTTGCCTCACCACTCGGCCACTCCACCGCAAGGTCGTCTCCAACCTCTCGAGCGGATGACGGGATTCGAACCCGCGACCCTCACCTTGGCAAGGTGATGCGCTACCAGCTGCGCTACATCCGCACGCTGCCCGGGGCGTTTCCGCTTCCGTGCTGCGAGAAGGAACATTAGCGGACGCACTCGCGGAATACCAATTCGGGTTCTGACCAGCCGTTACGGACGGCCCGCGTGATGGTGGTCGGTGTCGCGGCCATGAAAGCGACGGGTTCGCCGGCTCAGTCGGGTGGCATCGTCAGGGCAGTGAACGCCGAAAACACGAAGAGGGCCCCGAATTTTCGGGGCCCTCTTCGTGTTCGTGGTGCGCGATACTGGGATTGAACCAGTGACCTCTTCCGTGTCAGGGAAGCGCTCTCCCGCTGAGCTAATCGCGCAGGTCCTACGTGCAGAAAATTTCTCTGCAACAGAGGTGGAGACGGGAATCGAACCCGTGTGCACGGCTTTGCAGGCCGTTGCCTCACCACTCGGCCACTCCACCGTAAGGTCGAGTCCAACCTCTTGAGCGGATGACGGGATTCGAACCCGCGACCCTCACCTTGGCAAGGTGATGCGCTACCAGCTGCGCTACATCCGCACGCTGCCCGGGGCGTTGCCCGCTCCGTGCTGCGAGGAGAACATTAGCCGACGGTGCTGGTGTACCCAAATCGCCTGGTCGAGGCAGGAAATGAACTACAACGATGCAATTCGGTTGGTGTCCGAACGCCGGCCGCGACCGCGCCGGGTCGTGCGAAGCCTCCCGGGTTGGGTGCGGAGCTGCCACGAACTGCTCCCGAGGTGGCGGATGTCGGTCCGTGCCGGCCTCTGCCGTCATGACCAGCCGGTTTTCCACACAGGCGGCGGGCGTGCTAGTTTTCTCCTCGTTCCGCCGCGAGCGACACGCTTGCGAACGGTCCCGTGGCTCAGTGGGAGAGCGTCCGCTTCACACGCGGAAGGTCGCTGGTTCGATCCCAGCCGGGACCACAACAGAACACGGTTCAGATGTAAAGCCCCCTCATTCGAGGGGGCTTTCGTCGTTTCGGTATCGAGGGGTGTCACGAGTGCCACGACCCCGGTGCCAACCTGATCGAGGTCCTGGCAGGCCACAACGGCACGGCCGTGGGCAGCTGGGAGCGCCTGAAGGTCCGGCGAGCGCGCCTCAGCCGCGACCCGAGGAGAGTCGCGCAACGCTCGACAACATGACACCCGTGACACTGCGAAGCCCGCCGCAGCACGAAGCCCCGGTCACCGAAAGGTGACCGGGCTTCGCTTCAGGGGTCGGCTGATCAGTCGACGACGATCGCACGCTTGAGGATCTTGCCGGTGGGGCCAAGGGGCAACTCCGACACGATCCGCACGACGCGGGGGTACTTGTACGCCGCGACCCGCTCCTTCGCGAACTCGCGAACCTCGTCCTCGGTCAGCGTCTGGCCGGGCTTCGGGATGACGACGGCAGCGACCTCTTCGCCGTGCGTCTCGTGGGGGATGCCGACGACGGCGACGCTGCCGACGGCCGGGTGCGCGTACAGCACCTCTTCGATCTCGCGCGGATAAATGTTGTAGCCGCCGCGGATGATCATGTCCTTGGCGCGGTCGACGATGTAGTAATAGCCGTCCTGGTCGCGGCGGCCGATGTCGCCGGTGCGGAACCAGCCGTCCCGGATCGTCGACGCCGTGGCCTCGGGGTTGCCGAAGTAGCCCTTCATCACGTTGTGGCCACTGATGGCGATCTCGCCGTCCTCGCCGTCCGGAACCTCGTTCCACTCGGCGTCGATCAGCTTGAGCTCGACACCCTCGATGGGTTGGCCGACGGAACCGGCCTTGCGCTCGCGGTCGGCATGGTTGAACGCCGCTACCGGGGAGGTCTCGGAGAGGCCGTAGCCCTCGAGGATCGGGGCGTCGTACGCCGCTTCGAACGCGCCGAGCACCTCGACCGGGAGGGCGGAGCCGCCGGACACGCACCGTCGCAGGCTGGAGGTGTCGTAGTCCGCGCGACCGGGGAACTGCGACAGGGCGACGTACATGGTCGGGACGCCACCCATCTGCGTCACCTTGTCGCGGGCGATGACCTCGAGTGCCTTCGCGGGATCGAAGCGGGGGAGCAGCGTCAGGGTCGCGCCCGTGAGCACCGCGGCGTTCATCATCGTGGTCTGTCCGAACACGTGGAAGAGTGGCAGGCCGCCGAAGACGACGTCGCCGGCCGACATACCCGCGATGCTCTCGCTCGCGGAGATCTCCGCGTTGCGCATCATGTTCGCGTGGGTCAGCTCGGCGCCCTTCGGCGCGCCGGTGGTGCCGGAGGTGTACAGGATCACCGCGGTGTCGTCAGCGTCGCGGTCCACGCCCTCGACGGCCTCGTAGGTATTGAGTTCGGCGAGGAACGACGCCGGATCGACGGAGACGTAGGTGACCCCGGACTCCGCAGCACCCTTGCCGGCCTCCTCGTCGACTGCGTTCCACGCGAAGAACGCCTTGGCGCCGCTGTCCCGCAGGACATGGGCGAACTCGCGGCTCTTGTACAGCGGGTTGGTCGGGACGACGACGCCACCTGCCCACAGCACGGCGTAGTAGAGGACGGGCATCTGCGGGATGTTCGGCAGCGACAGCGCGACCCGGTCTCCCGGCTCGACGCCCAGTTCGCGAAGCCAGCCCGCGACCTTGGCGGCCAACGCCTCGAGCTGGGTGTAGGTGAGCTCGGCGTCGTCCATCTTGACGGCGACACGATCGCCGTGGTTGACGGCGGACGCCTTGAGGTTGTCTGTCAGATTCACGGTTGCTCCTGATCGGCGGTGCCGGCTGTCGGTAGCGGCATCGCCTCACCCGCAGCGTTACAGCAATTACTGTTATGCGACAGTAATGAACGTCATTCAGCACCGTCAACTGTTAAGTTTTGCAACAGAGTTGGCGTGGCGACGCGGGATGGAGGTGGGTGGGGTGACGGATGACAGGGAGTACACACTCGCCGAACTGGGCCGTAGTGCAGATGTCAGCGTCCGGACGATCCGCTACTACCAGTCCGAGGGGCTGCTGCCCAAGCCGTCCAGGCGAACGGGTCAGGCGGTGTACGCCCGGCACCACCTCGAGCGGTTGCGGTCGATCGTCGCGCTCCAGGCCAAGGGGCTGCGGCTGCAGACCATCCGCACCGTTCTCGGCGAGGGCGGCGAGGTCGGTAGTGACGTCGTCGACCTACTCGGCCCCGTGATCGCCGGCTCCGCCTGGCTCGCCACCTCGGCGCGCACGATGGATGAAGGCGAACTGGCGGACGTGCTGGGTGACGCCTACCCCGAACATGTGGGCGCGCTCGTGACGGCCGGCTACCTGGAGCGCCGAACCGAGGGTGACGGCCGGAAGGTCTGGTACGTCGACAGTGTGCCCCAGCTTCGCGGTGCACTCGAAATGTATTCGATAGGAACAGAATTCGAGCTCAGCAGGTGGTCGGCCGGTGTCATGCGTGCCCGGCTCCGCGAGGTGTGCGAGTTGCTCGTCGCGCGGTGGATCAGCGAGTCCGGTGGCAAGTACCATGGCGATGCGACACAGGCCGAGTTCGACGAGAACCTCGAACGCATCCGAGCCGTCGCCTGGCAGTCGGCCGCCCACGTGATGGCCGAGGAGATCGGTCGCGCACTCGGACATGCCGACGAGCTCCGTGCGCGGGTCGAGGCCGGCGACTTCGACCTGGAATCGAGTCCGTGACGGATCGGGTGATCGCCCGGTACGTCACCCGTCACATCTGGGTACCGTGGTGCCCGTGACAGAAGAGGTGCGCACCGAGAACCGATGGCTGCGGGCGCGGCGGCGGATCGCGTCCAATCCCGTTCTGAACCTGAGCTATCGCATCGCCGTCGGGGTGATCGGCACCGCGGTCCTCGTCGTCGGGATCGTCACGATCCCGTACCCCGGCCCGGGATGGTTGATCGTGTTCGCGGGCCTCGGCATCCTCGGGTCGGAGTTCGCCTGGGCGCACCGGCTCCTTCACTTCGCCAAAGCGAAGTACGACGCCTTCATGGACTGGTTCGCGAAGCAGTCCATCGTCGTCAAGGCGCTGTCGGCGCTGGCGACCATGCTGATCGTGCTGGCGACACTGTGGGTTCTCGGGACCTTCTCGCTGGTCGGTGGTTGGTTCGGAATCGAGCACTCGATACTCGAATCGCCCCTGTGACCTCATTGTTCACCGGCGCCGACCTGGCCGACCCGGTATGGCTGACACAGCGGATAGAGGAGACCGGACGCCGATGGCGTACCACCGACCGGCGGACAGCCGCCACCATCTGGTGGTACTCGGCGAGCTCGGTCCTTCTCGCGCCGCTCTTCGACGACACGACGATCGTGGGCGCCGTCCCCGATCCGTCCCTGGCTGCGACGAGCGGCGCCCTGCAGGCCGACGGAACACCCGCCCGTGTCACCTATTCCCGGCGGGTCGCAGACCTCGACGGACTCGGTGACGGGCTCCGCCGATCGCTCACCGCGATCGTCGACGCGCTGGGAAAGGCAGGAGGCTCGGCCCCGGCCATGTGGGCGCTCGCATCGGACTCCCTTGCCAACCGGGCGCTCGACGCGGGGTCGGCGACGCTCGCCGTTCGTCTCGCGGAGCTGGTCGGACCTCCGCTTCCCGTTCCCCGTTTCGTCGAGGTCGGATCTCGAACGTTCCTCAGGCGTGCCTCGTGTTGTCTGATCTACCGGGTGGTCGCCCCCGAGGGTGACGAGGCCGCCGAGCGCGCGAAGTGCGTCAGCTGCCCGCATCAACTGCCGGAGGTTCGCGAGGCGCGGCTCGCCGCGCTGTGACACGGCCGCACTGTGACCGCCCGGCCGGGTGATCGGGTCGATCGCCCGGGCGGCCGATAGCATGAGTTCTCATCGACCGGCCCGCACCGGGGTCGGCCCACCACACGAGGAGCACATCGCCGTGACCACGCCTGCATCCGTAGCCCCAGCCGCCCGAGTCCGGGTGCCTGCGGGGACTACCGCCGGCACGGCGGTCCGCGAGGCCGGGCTGTCCGGCAAGGGCGCCGACGCGATCGTCGTCGTCCGCGACGCCGAGGGCAACCTCAAGGACCTGTCGTGGATCCCCGAGCAGGACGTGGAGGTGGAGGCCGTCGCGGCCGACACCGCGGACGGACGCATGGTGATCCGGCATTCTTGCGCGCACGTGCTGGCGCAGGCCGTGCAGGCGGAGTTCCCGGACGCCAAGCTGGGCATCGGCCCGCCGATCAAGGACGGCTTCTACTACGACTTCCGGGTCGCGGAGCCGTTCACCCCCGAGGACCTGACCCGCCTCGAGAAGCGGATGAAGCAGATCGTCAAGGGCTCGCAACGCTTTTCACGCCGCGTGGTGGAGAACATCGAGGACGCCCGGGCCGAGCTCGCGAACGAGCCGTTCAAGCTCGAACTGATCGACGACAAGTCCGGTATCGACGACCCCGAGGTGATGGAGGTCGGCGGCAACGAGCTGACCATCTACGACAACCTCGACCCGAGGACCGGCGAGAAGGTGTGGGGCGACCTGTGTCGCGGTCCGCACATTCCCACCACCAAGCACATCCCCGCCTTCAAGCTGACCCGCAGCTCGGCCGCGTACTGGCGTGGCGATCAGAACCGCGAGGATCTGCAGCGCGTCTACGGCACCGCCTGGGAGTCCTCGGAGGCTCTCGACAAGCACATGGAGCTGATCGCCGAGGCCGAGCGACGGGACCACCGCAAGGTCGGTGCCGAGCTGGACCTGTTCAGCTTCCCCGACGAGCTCGGTTCGGGACTGCCGGTGTTCCATCCCAAGGGCGGCATCATCCGCCAGGAGATGGAAAACTACTCCCGCCAGCGGCATGTCGAGGAGGGCTACGAGTTCGTCTACTCGCCGCACATCACCAAGGGTCACCTCTACGAGGTCTCCGGTCACCTGGACTGGTACCGCGACGGCATGTTCCCGGCGATGCACATCGACGAGGAGCTGAACGAGGACGGCACGGTGCGCAAGCCCGGCCAGGAGTACTTCCTCAAGCCGATGAACTGCCCGATGCACAACCTGATCTTCCGGTCCCGCGGTCGTTCCTACCGCGAACTCCCGCTGCGCCTGTTCGAGTTCGGCTCCGTCTACCGCTACGAGAAGTCGGGCGTCGTGCACGGCCTCACCCGAGTGCGGGGCATGACGCAGGACGACGCGCACATCTACACCACGCGCGAGGACATGCGTGACGAGCTCACTCGCACGCTGAACTTCGTGCTCGGCCTGCTCAAGGACTACGGACTCGACGACTACTACCTCGAGCTGTCCACCAAGAACCCCGACAAGTATGTCGGCGACGACGCGACCTGGGAAGAGGCGACCAACACCCTGGCCGAGGTCGCCGAGGCGTCGGGCCTGACCCTGATCCCGGACCCGGGTGGCGCGGCGTTCTACGGCCCGAAGATCTCGGTGCAGGTGCAGGACGCGCTCGGGCGCAGCTGGCAGATGTCGACCATCCAGCTCGACTTCAACCAGCCCGAGCGCTTCGAGCTCGAGTACACCGGGTCCGACGGAGCCAAGCACCAGCCGGTGATGATCCACCGCGCCCTGTTCGGATCGATCGAGCGGTTCTTCGGTGTGCTCACCGAACACTACGCGGGTGCGTTCCCGGCCTGGCTGGCACCCGTGCAGGTCGTGGGTATCCCCGTCGCCGAGGCGTTCGAGGCGCACCTGTTCGACGTCGTCGGCAAGCTCAAGGCCGCGGGTGTGCGCGCCGAGGTCGACGTCAGCGACGACCGGATGCAGAAGAAGATCCGCAACCACACCACCCAGAAGGTGCCGTTCATGCTGCTCGCCGGCGAACGGGACGTCGAGGCGGGCGCGGTCAGCTTCCGGTTCCGCGACGGCACCCAGGTCAACGGCGTTCCGGTGGACGACGTGGTCGCAGCGATCACGGGCTGGATCGCGCGGCGCGAGAACGCCTCGCCGACGGCCGAACTGCTCGGCGGTCTGCAATGACCGAGAGCGACGAGCCGGGCCGGCTGACCGACACCGGTCCCGGCGACCCGGACCGGCTGCAGCGACTGTGGTCGCCGCATCGGATGTCCTACATTGCGGAGTCGCCCCGGGCTGCGAAGTCGGACGAGGGTCCATTCACGGCGATCCCGAAGATGAGCGACGAGGAAGGCCTGATCGTCGCGCGCGGCGAGTACGTCTACGCGGTGCTCAACCTGTACCCGTACAACCCGGGGCACATGATGGTGGTGCCGTATCGGCGGGTCGCCGCGCTCGAGGACCTGACGGCGGGCGAGTCGGCGGAGCTGATGGCATTCACCCAGCAGGCGATTCGAGTCGTCAAGCGGGTGTCGCGCCCTGATGCGTTCAACGTGGGGCTCAATCTCGGTGCGGCAGCCGGAGGTTCACTCGCCGAACACCTGCACCAGCACATCGTTCCGCGCTGGGGCGGCGACGCGAACTTCATCACGGTCCTCGGTGGCACCAAGGTGATGCCGCAGTTGCTGCGTGAGACGCGGGCCCTGCTGTCGGCGGCGTGGCAGGAGATGTCCACCGACGTCGGGAGCATCTAGATGCTGAGCATTCTGGGTCGGGCCTCGGTCTCGAAAGTCACGGCGCCGCTGGGTCGTGCGCTGGTGGGCACGGGGTTGACTCCGGACGCGGTGACCGTGTTCGGCACGGTCGCGAGCGTGGCGGGTGCGGTGACCCTGTTCCCGTCCGGACACCTGTTCTGGGGAGCCATCTTCATCTGGTTCTTCGTCATGTTCGACATGCTCGACGGGGCGATGGCGCGGGCTCGTGGCGGCGGAACCCGGTACGGCGCGGTGCTCGACGCGACGTGTGACCGCGTCGCGGACGGAGCGATCTTCGCAGGCCTCGCCTGGTGGGCCGTTTACCACGAGAACAGCCGGTCGCTGCTGGTGGCGACACTGATCTGCTTGGTGACCTCGCAGGTGATCTCGTACGCAAAGGCGCGTGCCGAAGCGAGCGGACTCACCGCCGACGGTGGACTGATCGAGCGTCCGGATCGGCTGGTCATCGTCCTCGCCGGCGCCGGACTGACCGGCATCGCCGGGCATTTCGGAATCGACTGGCTGGAGTGGGCGATCTACGTCGCGATGTGGATCCTGGCCGTCGCCAGCGTGATCACCGTGTTCCAGCGGGTGCTGGCGGTCCGCAACTCACCGGGTGCGCGTGAGCTGCTGACGATCACGAAGCCCGCCGACCAGGAGTCCGAGCAGTGAGCGTCGCGGAGCGGGCCAGTGACCTCGGGTACGCCGCCGGCTGGCGGCTGGTGCGTGCCCTTCCCGAATCGGTCGCGACCCGACTGTTCGACGCGGGAGCGGACTTCGCGTGCCGGAAGGGTGGCCCGGACCAGCTGCGGCGCAACCTCGCTCGCGTTCTCGGCGTGCCCGCGGAACAGGTGCCGGACGAGCTGATCCGGGCGTCGGTGCGCTCGTACGCCCGATACTGGCGCGAGGCGTTCCGCTTGCCGTCGATGGACCAGGCCGAGCTCGGTCGCCGGCTCGACGCGAAGATCCAGGGCAAGGAACACGTCGAGGCCGCGCTCGCCGCGGGCACCGGCGCCGTACTGGCCCTGCCGCACAGCGGCAACTGGGACATGGCAGGCGTGTGGATGGTGCAGACCCACGGCACCCTGTCGACGGTCGCGGAACGTCTCAAGCCGGAGTCGCTGTACCAGCGTTTCGTCGCCTACCGGGAGAGCCTCGGCTTCGAGATCTTCCCGCTCAGCGGCGGCGAGACCCCGCCATTCGGCCAGCTCGCGGACCGCCTGCGCGACAACCGGGTGGTGTGCCTGCTCGGCGAGCGGGATCTCGCCAAACGCGGTGTCCCCGTGACGTTCTTCGGGGAACCGACCCGGATGCCCGCAGGACCGGCGAAGCTGGCGATCGAGACCGGTGCGGCACTGCTCCCGGTGCACTGCTGGTTCGACGGCGACGACTGGGGATTCTCCGTCGGCGCCGCGATCGACACCGCGGGCGGGGTCGGCGCGGCCACCCAGACACTCGCGGACCGCTTCGCGGAGAACATCGCCGCGCACCCCGCGGACTGGCACATGCTGCAACCGTTGTGGCTGTCCGACCTGTCCGAAGCACGCCTGGCTCGAATGGAGTCGTGACGTGAAGATCGGGATGGTGTGCCCGTACTCGTTCGACGTGCCCGGCGGTGTGCAGGCGCACGTCGTCGAGCTCGCGCACGTGCTGATCGAGCGCGGCCATCGGGTGAGTGTGCTGGCGCCTGCCTCGGACGGGACGGAGCTGCCCGACTTCGTCGTCTCTGCCGGCCGCGCGGTCGCGATTCCCTACAACGGGTCGGTCGCCCGGCTGACGTTCGGGCCGGTCGCGTACGCCCGGGTGCGGCGGTGGATCGCCGACAACGACTTCGACGTGCTGCACATCCACGAGCCGAATGCCCCGAGTCTGTCCATGCTCGCGATGAAGATCGCGGAGGGCCCGATCGTCGCGACTTTTCACACTTCCACGACGAAGTCGTTGGTGCTCAGTACTTTTCAGGGTGTGCTCCAGCCGTATCTGGAGAAGATCTCCGGCCGGATCGCGGTGTCGGAACTTGCTCGCCGCTGGCAGGTGGAGTCGCTCGGCTCGGACGCCGTGGAGATCCCGAACGGTGTCGACGTCTCCGCGTTCGCGGACGCCGCTCCGCTCGACGGCTATCCGCGTGAAGGCGGCACCGTGTTGTTCCTCGGCCGCTACGACGAGCCCCGCAAGGGGATGGCGGTCCTGCTCGGCGCACTGCCCGCGCTGGTCGAGCGGCACCCCGACCTCCAGGTTCTCGTGGTCGGCCGCGGCGACGAGGACCGGCTGCTCAAGGAAGCCGGTCGGTACGCGAAACACCTGAGGCTGCTCGGGCAGGTCAGCGACGAGGAGAAGGCGTCGGCGTTGCGGTCCGCCGATGTGTACTGCGCACCGAATCTCGGTGGTGAGTCGTTCGGCATCGTGCTGGTCGAGGCGATGGCGGCGGGCACCGCCGTGGTCGCGAGCGAACTCGACGCGTTCCGGAGGGTGCTGCGGGACGGGACCGCCGGAATCCTGACTCCGATCGGTGACTCCGCCGCGCTGGCCGCGGCGGTCGACGGATTGCTGTCCGATCCCGACCGGCGCCGTGCACTCGTCGGCGTGGCCACCGAGGTCGTCGCCGAGTACGACTGGCCGGTGGTGGCCGAACAGATCCTGCGGGTGTACGAGACGGTCACCATCGGTGCGCGCGGCGTGCGGGTGGAGGCGTGATGACCTTCTCCGCGACGACGATCCTCGTCATCGCGCTCGTCGTCGCGATACTCGTCGCGGTCGCGGTGTGGGCATACGGCACAGCGAACCGCCTCGACCGGTTGCACGTTCGCTCCGATCTCTCGTGGCAGGCGCTGGACGCGGCGCTGGCCCGCAGGGCGGTGGTGGCGCGCGCGGTGGCCGTCGCGGTGGTCCCGACGGGCTACACGTTCGGGTCCGCGCCACGCCCGGAACTGGACGGAGAACGGTTGGCGGCGTTGGCCGATCAGGCCGAACGGGCCGACCGCGCTCAGCGTGAGTCCACCGAGAACCGCCTGTCCGCTGCGCTGACCGCGGTGCCGAGCGCGGCACTGCCGCCGCAGTTGGTGGCGGAACTGGCCGACGCCGAGGCTCGGGTGCTCATCGCGCGCCGGTTCCACAACGACGCGGTCCGCGACACGCTCGCGCTACGCACCCGCAGGCCGGTTCGCTGGCTGCACCTGGGCGGCACCGCGCCGCTTCCGACGTACTTCGAGATCGCCGAACGCCCCACCGCCTCGGCGGGCGCGGGTGTCGACGAGATGCGAACCTCGGCACGCGTGGTGCTGCTCGACGAGGACGGGCGGGTGCTGCTGCTGCGCGGGCACGACCCGAAGGTCCCGGACGTGCACTTCTGGTTCACGATCGGCGGCGGTGTCGAACAGGGGGAGACGCTGCGGGAGGCCGCGGTCAGAGAGATCCGGGAGGAGACGGGTCTCCACGTGGACGCCTCCTCGCTTCGTGGGCCGATCTGGCGGCGGGTCGCGGTGTTCCCGTACGACGGCGACGTGATCCGCTCCGAGGAGTTGTTCTTCGTGTTGCGGCGCGCCGCGTTCAGCCCGCAGCGCGGTGGGTTCACCGAGCAGGAACGCCGGGCGATCACCGACCACCGCTGGTGCACCGCGGACGACATGCGGGCCATCGCGGCAGGCGGTGAGGTGGTCTATCCGACCGAGTTGCCCGACCTGCTGGCCGAGGCCGAGGACGTCGCCGCGAAAGAAGAGGACCCGGGGGTCCGTTCCATTCGCTGACCGGGCGATGAGACGTGGACGCCCACGCCCTAGGATTGAGGTACCCGAGCGTGGTCGGTACGAGGAATACGCGACACCGGACCACGGCGCGGGCGTTTCCCGATACAGGTCACTACCGATGGAGTCATGCCGTGAGCACCCCAGAAACCCCCGCTGCTTCGCTTGCCCAGGTCGGCACGGCCCGCGTCAAGCGTGGGATGGCCGAGATGCTCAAGGGCGGGGTCATCATGGACGTCGTCACCCCGGACCAGGCGAAGATCGCCGAGGACGCGGGCGCCGTCGCCGTGATGGCACTCGAGCGTGTCCCGGCTGACATCCGCGCCCAGGGCGGCGTGTCCCGCATGAGCGACCCCGACATGATCGACGGCATCATCTCCGCGGTCTCGATCCCGGTGATGGCGAAGGCCCGCATCGGCCACTTCGTCGAGGCGCAGATCCTGCAGTCCCTCGGAGTCGACTACATCGACGAGTCCGAGGTCCTGACGCCGGCCGACTACGCCAACCACATCGACAAGTGGAAGTTCACCGTTCCCTTCGTGTGCGGCGCCACCAACCTGGGTGAGGCCCTGCGCCGGATCACCGAGGGCGCGGCGATGATCCGCTCGAAGGGTGAGGCCGGCACCGGCGACGTCTCCAACGCCACCACCCACATGCGGACCCTCGGCGCGGAGATCCGTCGCCTCGGGTCGATGAGCGAGGACGAGCTGTACGTGGCGGCCAAGGAGCTGCAGGCGCCGTACGAGCTGGTCGTCGAGGTCGCCAAGGAGGGCAAGCTGCCCGTCACGCTGTTCACCGCCGGTGGCATCGCGACCCCGGCCGACGCCGCGATGATGATGCAGCTCGGCGCCGAGGGCGTCTTCGTCGGATCGGGCATCTTCAAGTCCGGCAACCCGGCCGAGCGTGCCGCTGCGATCGTGAAGGCCACCACCTTCTTCGACGACCCGGATGTCCTTGCGAAGGTCTCGCGCGGCCTCGGCGAGGCGATGGTCGGTATCAACGTCGACGAGATCCCGCAGCCGCACCGGCTCGCCGAGCGCGGTTGGTGACCCGCACGGAGTGATCGACGACGGCCCCGCATACCTGATGCGGGGCCGTCGCATTGCTAGGTTGAGCACCTGCCGGAAGAGGGGACACGCCATGTCGTCGATCGAAGAGATCCTCGAACTCGAACAGCTCGAGAAGGACATCTTCCGGGGGATAGTGGCCGACACGATGCTCACCCGCACGTTCGGTGGCCAGGTGGCGGGACAGGCGCTCGTCTCCGCTGTTCGCACGGTCGACGAGCAGTACCGCGTGCACTCCCTGCACGGCTACTTCCTTCGCCCGGGGAACCCCACGATCCCGACCGTGTTCCTCGTTGACCGCATCCGCGACGGCCGGTCCTTCTGCACCCGCCGCGTCACCGGGGTGCAGGACGGTCAGGCGATCTTCACGATGTCGGCGTCGTTCCACGTCGGGGACGCCGGTATCGAGCATGCCGACCGGATGCCTCCCGTCCCGGACCCGGACGAACTCCCCGACACCGCCCGCTCGGTGGAGGAGCTGTCGTGGGAGTACCGCGAGTGGGCGGACTGGGACCTGCGGTTCGTCCCCCAGGAGCAGATCACCCGCAGGCCGGGCGTGCCCGCCCAGCAGCAGGTGTGGTTCCGGTACCGCGGCACGCTGCCCGAGGACCCCGTCTTCCACATCTGCACGCTGGCGTACATGTCCGACATGACCCTGCTCGGGTCGGCGCAGGTGCCGCACGCCGACGTACGGGTGCAGCAGGCCTCGCTCGACCACGCACTGTGGTTCCTTCGTCCGTTCCGCGCCGACGAGTGGTTGCTGTACGACCAGTCGTCGCCCTCGGCCGGTTTCGGCCGCGCCCTCACCCAGGGCCGCATCTTCGACCGGTCCGGTGACCTGGTCGCAGCGGTGGTTCAAGAGGGTCTGACCCGCCTGCTGCGCGACCCAGAGAGTGAGTGAAAGATCTTTACCGACAATGTGATTGGATCCGTCATCGACACCGCGCACGTCCCGGGGGATCCCACCCCGGTCGAACCCGACCGCCGACCCGTGATCGGGGTGCTCGCCCTGCAGGGTGACGTCCGCGAGCACATCGCGGCACTACGCGCGTCCGGCGCCGAGGCCGTCACCGTCCGGCGGAGCAGCGAACTCGCCGCTGTCGACGGACTGGTGATCCCCGGCGGCGAGTCGACGACGATGAGCCGACTGCTGGTGGTCTTCGACCTGCTCGAACCGCTGCGCCAACGTCTCCGCGAGGGTATGCCCGCTTACGGCTCGTGTGCGGGGATGATCCTGCTCGCCTCCGAAATCCTCGACACCCGCCCGGACGCCCAGTGCCTGTCGGGTCTGGACATCACCGTGCGGCGCAATGCCTTCGGGCGGCAGGTCGACTCGTTCGAGGAGGACCTCGACTTCGCGGGCGTCGCGGGCGCCCCGATGCGGGCCGTGTTCATCCGCGCGCCGTGGGTCGAGCGCGTGGGGGAGAGCGTCGAGGTCCTGGCAACCGTGCCGGAGGGGCCGGCCGCAGGCCGCGTCGTCGCGGTGCGTCAGGGCGGTGTTCTGGCGACCTCGTTCCATCCCGAAGTGACCGGCGACCGACGCGTGCACGAACTGTTCGTCGGCATGGTCCGCGAGGCGCTGGTCTCGCGCGGGTAAACTGGCGCTACTGTGTGCTTCCTGCCGTGGCCGCCTCGCTGCTGCGGGCGCACCCAAACACACCGGGAAGAGGGAATTCACGCATGAGCGGCCACTCCAAATGGGCCACCACCAAGCACAAGAAGGCTGCGATCGACGCCAAGCGCGGCAAGGCCTTCGCGAAGCTGATCAAGAACATCGAGGTGGCGGCGCGGACCGGTGGTGGTGACCCGGCCGGCAACCCGACGCTGTACGACGCCATCCAGAAGGCGAAGAAGACGTCCGTCCCGAACGACAACATCGAGCGTGCGCGCAAGCGCGGCGCCGGTGAAGAAGCGGGCGGCGCCGACTGGCAGACCATCATGTACGAGGGCTACGGCCCCAACGGTGTCGCCGTGCTCATCGAGTGCCTCACCGACAACCGCAACCGCGCCGCGGGCGAGGTCCGAACCGCGATGACCCGCAACGGCGGCAACATGGCCGACCCCGGTTCGGTGTCGTACCTGTTCACTCGCAAGGGCGTCGTGCTTCTCGACAAGGCAGGCCGTTCCGAGGACGAGATCCTCGAGGTCGTGCTCGAGGCAGGCGCCGAGGAGATCAACGACCTGGGTGACCAGTTCGAGATCGTGTCCGAGGCCGGTGACCTGATCGCGGTGCGTACCGCACTCGTCGACGCGGGCATCGACTACGACGCCGCCGATCCCGACTTCCGGGCTTCGGTCGAGGTCCCCGTCGACGTCGAGGGCGCACGCAAGGTGTTCAAGCTCGTCGACGCGCTCGAGGAATCGGACGACGTGCAGAACGTCTACACCAACGTCGACGTCTCCGACGAGGTCCTCGCCGAGCTCGACGCCTGAGGCCGGGCCGGTGCGATTCCGGGACGACCGGAACGTTCGGTGGAGCGTCCGCCGCCGATGGCTGCCGTGGCGGCGGCGGGCGTCCGTGCCGGACTGGGGCCCCGGCTTCGACGGCAGCTCACTCGGGGACGACCCGATCAGCGCCGTCATCGGCATCGTGCTGGCGGTCCTGATGCTGCCGGTTCTGCTGCTGGCACTGGTCGTCGGCCTCGAGTTCCTGCTGCTCTTGCTGCTGGTCCCCATCTGGGTGTTCATGCGGGCCCTGTTTGGGTTGCCGTGGACGGTGGTGACACGGCGGGACGGGAAGATCGTCCACGAGGAGGCGGTTCGCGGCTGGCGGGAGTCGGCCGACCGGATCGAGGCCATCGCCGCCCAACTCCGGGACGGTCGGGACCTGGCGGCCATCCGGTCGAACCGCTGACCGGCGGACCGTGTTGGTCCGCGGTCTTGTCACCGCACGCGCCTATACTCTCGAACAGCTGTTCGTAGCGGCTGTGAGTCTTGGTGAGAGGTGGGCACGTGCGGGTGATGGGTGTCGACCCCGGGCTGACGCGGTGCGGTATCGCGCTGGTGGAGTCCGGGCGCGGCAGGCAGGTGACCGCGCTCGACGTCGACGTGGTGCGCACCCCGGCGGACATGGATCTGGCGCTGCGCTTGAACTCCGTCTACGACGCGGCGTGCCACTGGATGGACGTGCATGGCCCCGAAGTCGTGGCGATCGAACGCGTCTTCGCGCAGCATCAGGTCTCGACCGCCATGGGGACCGCCCAGGCGGGTGGTGTCATCGCGCTCGCCGCGAGTCAGCGGGGTGTGCCGGTCCGGTTCCACACGCCGTCGGAGGTCAAGGCGGCGGTGACCGGCAACGGGCGCGCCGACAAGGCGCAGGTCACCGCGATGGTGACGCGCATTCTCGGCCTCCAGGAGGCGCCTCGGCCCGCGGACGCCGCCGATGCGCTCGCACTGGCCATCTGCCACTGTTGGCGAGCGCCGATGATCGAGCGAATGGCACGCGCCGAGGCTGCAGCGGCCGACCAGAAGAGACGGTACGAGGCGCGCCTCGCGGAACTGAACAGGTCCAGGGTGAAGAAGGCAGGTACACGATGATCGCGTCCGTACGGGGCGAGGTTCTGGAGATCTCACTCGACCATGTGGTGATCGAGGCCGCGGGTGTCGGATACCGGCTCAACGCGACTCCGGCGACGATCGCGACCCTGCAGCGCGGCGCCGACGCCCGCCTGGTCACCGCGATGATCGTCCGCGAGGACTCGATGACGCTGTACGGCTTCCACGACACGGAGTCCCGCGACCTGTTCGGTCTGCTGCAGACGGTGTCCGGTGTCGGCCCTCGGCTGGCGATGGCGACCCTCGCGGTCCTCGAGCCCGAGGCGCTGCGCAAGGCACTCGCCGAGGGCAACGTCACCGCGCTGACCCGCGTACCCGGCATAGGCAAGCGCGGCGCCGAACGCATGGTCGTCGAGTTGCGGGACAAGGTCGAGGCCGTGCCCGTGGCGCCGGGGTCGCCGACGGGCGCGCCCGCCGCGGGGCCCATCCGCGACCAGATCGTCGAGGCACTCGTCGGCCTCGGGTTCCCGCTGAGGCAGGCCGAGCCTGCGACGGATTCGGTCCTCGCCGCCGACCCCGACGCCGACACCTCCCGCGCGTTGCGAGCCGCGCTCGCACTGCTGGGTAAGACGCGGTGAGCGACGACGACGGGATCGAGTTCGGCGATCCCGCGCAATCGCAGGTCTCGGCCGAGTTGGTCGCCGGCGACGGCGACATCGAGGCGAGCCTGCGTCCGTCGTCGCTCGACGACTTCATCGGCCAGCCCCGCGTTCGGGAGCAGCTCCAGCTCGTGCTCGCGGGTGCCAAGATGCGCGGCGGCACCCCTGACCACATTCTGCTGTCGGGGCCTCCCGGCCTCGGCAAGACCTCGATGGCAATGATCATCGCCACGGAACTCGGTACGTCGTTGCGTCTGACGTCCGGTCCCGCGCTCGAACGGGCCGGTGACCTCGCGGCGATGCTGAGCAACCTGGTCGAGGGCGACGTGCTGTTCATCGACGAGATCCACCGCATCGCCCGTCCGGCGGAGGAGATGCTGTACCTGGCGATGGAGGACTTCCGCGTCGACGTCGTCGTCGGGAAGGGGCCGGGCGCCACATCCATTCCGCTGGAGGTAGCCCCGTTCACCCTCGTGGGCGCGACGACCAGGTCGGGCGCACTCACCGGGCCGCTGCGGGACCGGTTCGGGTTCACCGCGCACATGGACTTCTACGATCCGCCGGAGCTGCAGCGAATCCTGTTGCGCTCGGCCGGGATTCTCGGTGTGCACCTCGGTGACGAGGCGAGCGCGGAGATTGCCGGCCGGTCCCGCGGCACCCCGCGTATCGCGAACCGGCTGCTGCGTCGCGTCCGGGACTTCGCCGACGTGCGCGCCGACGGGGTCATCACTCGCGACGTCGCCCGGGCGGCGCTGGCCGTGTACGACGTCGACCAACTCGGACTCGACCGGCTGGACCGGGCGGTGCTCAGCGCATTGGTGCGCAGCTTCGGCGGGGGACCGGTCGGTGTCTCGACACTCGCGGTCGCGGTGGGTGAGGAGCCCGGAACCGTCGAGGAAGTGTGCGAACCCTTCCTGGTGCGGGCAGGCCTGGTCGCCCGCACTCCGCGTGGTCGCGTCGCGACGGCCGCCGCGTGGGAATGGCTCGGGCTGACGCCACCGCCGGAGGCCGCGTCCGGCGGGATCGACGTGCGTGTGAATGAACCGCAGCAGGCGCTGCGGGAGTAGTGGCAGACTGTGTGGCGGGCCGGTCCACACGGGACCGGACACGGATGACCCTCGAGGACTGACTTCAACGATGGAATTGCTGTTCCCGCTCCTGATTCTCGCCCTGCTGGTGCCGATGTTCCTCGGTATCCGCCGTCAGAAGAAGGAGATGGCGAAGACCGCGGAACTGCAGGATTCGCTCAGCGTCGGTGACCGCGTCATGACGACCGCGGGTCTGTACGGCACGGTTGCGGCCCTCGGTGAGTCCACGGTCGACCTCGAGATCGCGCCGGGCGTGGTGTCCACCTGGTCCCGCATGGTCATCCGTGAACTCGTCACCGAAGACGCCGACGATCTCGACGACGATGACGATGTCGACGAAAGCGACAATGCCGACGTGAACGGCGATGCCGACACCCCCGGCGACGGCGCGGCGACCACTCTCGAGGAAACTCCCGAGCAGACGCAGCGGCGCCTCGACAAGGAATGAACCGATCGCATCCCGCTGCCGAGTGATCACACACTCGGCAGCGGTCGTGTGTAGGGCCGACGGTCCGCACTCCACTGCGGCTTCCGTGGCGGTACCGAGCAACTAGGAGAACAACGGATCGTGGCATCACCCAGCGGAGCCGTCCGGCCTGCGCGTTCGCTCGTGATCTTCGGGCTGATCGTCGCCGCGCTGTACGCGCTCGTCTTCTTCACCGGGGACAAATCACCGACCCCGAAGCTCGGCATCGACCTGCAGGGCGGCACGCGTGTCACCCTGACGGCGCGGACGCCGGACGGCAGCACTCCCAGCCAGGACAGCCTGCGCCGTGCGCAGGAGATCATCGAGACGCGTGTGAACGGTCTCGGCGTGTCCGGCTCCGAGGTCGTCATCGACGGCGACAACCTGGTGATCACCGTTCCCGGTGACGACAGTGCGCAGGCCCGCACCCTGGGTCAGACGGCGCGTCTGTACATCCGGCCGGTGCTCGGATCGCAGGCAGCCGGAGGCGCGCAGCCCGCGCCTGCGACGACTCCGGAGGGGACCACGGCGCCGGCGGCGCCCGCGGCCACCGAGACCCCGGCTGCTCCGGAGGCGACGGAGGCCCCCGCGCCGCAGAACCGTCCGTTCCCGGCACAGGCACAGGAACCGACCGCCGAGGCTCCCGCGACCGAGGCGCCTGCCCCCGAGGCAACCGATCAGACCGACGAGGCGGCCGCGGAGATCGCCGAGGCCAAGGCGACCCGCCAGAGCACCGATCCGGCCGTGCAGCAGCAGGCGATGGCCACGCTCGACTGCAACGCCTCCGATCCGCTGCAGGGCAACGACGACCCGACGCTCCCTCTCGTGGCGTGCTCGACGGACGGCACGACCGTGTACCTGCTCGGGCCGAGCATCATCGACGGCCAGGACATCTCCGATGCCTCGTCGGCCTTCAACTCGCAGCAGGCACGTCATGAGGTGTCCCTGACCTTCAAGTCGGATGCGAGCAGCACCTGGGCGCAGTTCACGGCGGCGAACATCGGCAAGCAGGCCGCGTTCACCCTCGACTCGAAGGTCGTCAGCGCCCCGGTCATCCAGGGTGCGACGCCTGCGGGCAGCGCGACCTCGATCACCGGCAACTTCACGGCCACGACCGCGAAGGAGCTGGCCAACACCCTCAAGTACGGCTCGCTGCCGCTCTCGTTCGAGGCGTCGGAGGCGGAAACGGTGTCCGCGACCCTCGGTCTCGCGTCGCTGGAGGCCGGCCTGATCGCGGGCGCGATCGGTCTCGTGCTGGTGTTGCTGTACTGCTTGATCTACTACCGGATGCTCGGCGTCCTCACGGCCCTGTCGCTGATCCTGTCGGGTCTGTTGGTCTACGCGATCATGGTTCTGCTGGGCCGCTACATCGGGTTCACCCTCGACCTCGCGGGTATCGCCGGTCTGATCATCGGTATCGGCATGACCGCGGACTCGTTCGTCGTCTACTTCGAACGCATCAAGGACGAGATGCGGGAGGGACGTAGCTTCCGCTCCGCGGTTCCCCGTGGTTGGGCGCGGGCGCGGCGGACCATCCTGTCCGGCAACGCCGTGAGCTTCATCGCCGCTGCCGTCCTGTATGTCCTCGCGGTCGGTCAGGTGCGCGGGTTCGCGTTCACCCTCGGTTTGACCACGATCCTCGACGTGATCGTCGTGTTCCTCGTGACGCACCCGCTGGTCCATCTCGCGTCCAAGTCGGCCTTCTGGTCGAAGCCGAGTGTCAACGGCCTCGGTGCGGTGACCGAGGTGGCACGTGAACGCAAGACTGCGGCCGCTGCGGCGCAGGCGAAGGAGTCCTGATCATGACGAACCCCCAGGGACCCACCGGATCGGGAACCGACACGGCCACCGCGAATCTGGCCGACGACACCGTCGACCAGACGTCGCTGCCCAAGCACGGGCTGTTCTCGCGCCTCTACACCGGCACCGGCGCCTTCGACGTCGTGGGCAAGCGCCGGATGTACTACGGGATCGTCGCTGCGCTGGTTCTGATCTCGCTCGCCAGCATGGTCTTCCGAGGATTCTCGCTCGGCATCGACTTCGAGGGTGGCTCGCGCATCCAGTTCCCGGCGGCATCGGGCGCCACCACGGAACAGGTCGAGGAGGTGTACGCCGACACCCTCGGCGAGGACCCCGTGTCGGTGCAGACGGTCGGCACCGGTGACAGCTCGACCATCCAGATCCGGTCGGTGGCGCTCGACGCCCGCCAGACTGTGGAACTCCAGAACGCACTGTTCGACGCCTTCCAGCCGGAGGATCAGAACGGCCAGCCGAGCAAGAATGCGATCAGCATCGCGGACGTCAGTGAGACGTGGGGAAGCCAGATCACCAAGAAGGCGTTGATCGCCCTCGTGGTGTTCCTTGTGATCGTCAGCATCTACATCGGAGTCCGCTTCGAGCGGGACATGGCGATCGCCGCGATCATCGCCCTGTTCTTCGACATGGTCGTGACCGCGGGCGCGTACTCGCTGGTCGGCCTCGAGGTCACGCCCGCCACGGTGATCGGCTTCCTGACGATTCTCGGTTTCTCGCTGTACGACACCGTCGTCGTGTTCGACAAGGTCGAGGAGAACACCCGAGGCGTGCTGCACACGACGAGGCGGACGTACGCGGAGCAGGCGAACCTCGCGGTGAACCAGACGCTGATGCGGTCGATCAACACCACGCTGATCAGCGTGTTGCCGGTCATCGGCCTGCTCGTCGTCGCCGTCGGCCTGCTCGGTGTCGGCACTCTGAAGGACCTCGCGGTCGTTCAGCTCGTCGGTATCATCGTCGGCGCGTTCTCGTCGATCTTCTTCGCGACGCCGATGCTCGTGTCGATCAAGGAGCGGTGGGGTCCGGTCGCGGCGCACACCCGCAAGGTCGCGGCGCGCCGCGCCGAGCGTGCTGCACGGTCCGGCGGGTCGAATTCGGTTTCCGGGGTCGCACTGGCAGGCTCGGGTGGGTCGGCGCCCGTGTTGCGTCACACCGCCGAGGCGCCCAAACCGGGTGCCCGGCCGACCGGAAAGCGCAACAAGAAGAGGCAGTAGAGCATGGTGACCTGGTGGGGTTTCGGCCACTCCCGCGGCAGGCGCGCCTCGGCGGTGGCCGCCACCTTCGCACTGATCGCGACCGGCGCGGCCTGTTCCTCCCCGGAGGACCAGGTTCCGTCGATCGGGTACGCGATCGACAACGTCGTCACCACCTACAACGCCAACACCGTCGACGGTGCGGCGAGTGGCGCGAGGCAGGCGTTCGTCCGGGTGCTGCCGGGACTGAGCTACATCGGGCCGGAGGGCACCGCGCTGTCGGATGGTGACATGGGGACGGCGACCACCGTTCCCGGCGACACACTGACCGTCGGCTACCGGCTCAACCCGGACGCCGTCTACTCGGACGGTGTCCCGGTCACGTGCGACGACCTCGTGCTGGCGTGGGCGGCGAGCAGCGGCAGGTTCGGGCAGTTCCGGTCCGCGAGTCGGGCCGGGTACACGGACATCGATCGTGTCGACTGCCAGCCCGGGTCGAAAGATGCGACCGTGGTGTTCAAACCGGGCCGGGCGTATGCCGAGTGGCCTGCCCTGTTCGGGGCGACAGCGTTGATGCCGTCGCATGTCGCGGGTCGGGTCGCGAACGTTCCGGACGTCGTGGGCGCGGTGTCCTCGGGTGACCCGGACGCGATCGGAAGGCTCGCCGAGTTCTGGAACAACGGGTGGAATCTCGTCCCGGGACAGGCGGATCCGGCGTTGTTCCCGTCGTCCGGTCCGTACCGGCTCGATTCGGTCGGCGAGAACGGCGAGGTGGTGCTCGTCGCGAACGAACGCTGGTGGGGCAATTCGCCGGGTACGGAGCGGATCGTGGTGTGGCCCAAGAACTCCGATCTGCCGTCGCACCTCGAGTCGAGTGATCTCGATGTCATCGACACGGCGCCGGGGGAGATCGAGGGATTGTCGCCGGGTGACGGCTACGACACGACCACGGCGCCCGGCCGCAGCAGCGAGCAGCTCGTGCTGGCGACGACAGGTGTCTTCGCGTCCGCCGATGCCCGCCGCGCCTTCGCGTCCTGCGTTCCTCGTCAGCGACTGTTCGACGAGTACGGGCATCCGGGCTTCGACAAGTCGTCTGGGTTGGGTTCGGGGGTCCTCGATTCCCGGCTCGCCCAGCAGGACATGCTGATCTACCCGACCGCCGCGGGTGTCGCCGACGGCCGCTACCGCGAGCCCGACGTCGACGCGGCGCGACGGTCGATGGATGCGTCCGGTCAGGGTGACGTCACCGTTCGCATCGGTTATCTCGCCCCGGACCGGCGTCGGGCCGACATCGTCGCCGCGATCGCGGAGGCGTGTGCTCCGGCGGACATCACCGTGGAGGACGCCGGCTCACCGGACTGGACGCCGGGGGCGCTGGGTTCGGGCGCGCTCGACGCGGTCCTCGCAGGCACGGCAGGGGCGCAGGGTGCCGCAGGCGTCGATTCGCTCGTGACCCCGGCGTATTCGCTCGCGACCGGAAATGGCACGAACCTGGGAGGCTTCGTCAACGGGCGCGTCACCGAGATCGCCGACCAACTCGCGGTCGACACCTCGGACGGGAGTCGCCTCAATCTCACCACGGAGGCCGAGAACATCCTGTGGTCCGAGATGCCGACGATTCCACTGTTCGCGGCCCCGCGCAGCATCTCGATCGCGCACGGTATGCACGCGGCGGTGCCGAATTCCACGATCGCCGGTTCTGGCTGGAACATGGATCGGTGGATACTTCTCAGGTGAGCACCGATCTTCCCGGCGCAGCCGGCGCCGTTTCCCTGGCATCCGAGGATGTCGCACGCCTGATCCGATGGGCCGACGACTTCCCTCAGACGGGCGTCCGGTTCGCCGACCTGACGCCCGTCTTCGCGGATGCGGATGCGTTCCGTGACGTCGTGGATGCACTGGTCGCGGTCGGCAGGCATGCCGACCTCGTCGCCGGTATCGACGCCCGCGGGTTCCTGCTCGGCGCGGGCGCGGCGCGGGCGATGGGAGCCGGCGTGCTCGCGGTGCGCAAGGCAGGCAAGCTGCCGCCGCCGGTCCATTCGTGTTCCTACTCGCTCGAGTACGGCAGCGCCACACTGGAGATTCCCGCCGACGGGATCGACCTGACCGGTCGTCGCGTGCTGGTCATCGACGACGTGCTCGCCACGGGCGGCACACTCGGCGCGGCCGTGGAACTGCTGGAAGCGGCGGGTGCCGAGGTCGTCTCGGTCGCGGTGGTCCTCGAACTGGAGGCCCTCGGTGGACGCGGCAGGCTGCCGGACCGGCCGCTGACGTCGCTGCTCACGATCTGAGGACTAAGGTTGTTGCGGGTACTCGTTCGAGCCTGAAGGTGGAACCCTGAGGCCACGACTCGGTGGGAGGTGACGGATATGACGCAGAACCTCGACAGGTCCGGGTCCGGCGGAGCGACGCCGAACGATGCGGCGGTGCCGACGTCCGCGTCGCGTCGGGTGCGGGCGCGTTTGGCGCGCCGCATCACCGCTCAGCGCAACGCGGCGATCCGTCCGGTTCTCGAGCCGCTCGTCGCGATCCACCGGGAGCTCTACCCGAAGGCGAATCTGGCGATCTTGCAGCGCGCCTACGACGTCGCCGAGGAACGGCACGCGGACCAGAAGCGCAAGTCCGGCGACCCGTACATCACCCATCCGCTCGCGGTGGCGACGATTCTCGCCGAGCTCGGCATGGACACGACCACCCTGATCGCGGCGTTGCTCCACGACACGGTCGAGGACACCGGGTATTCGCTCGAGCAGCTCACCGACGAGTTCGGTGAGGAGGTTGCGCATCTCGTCGACGGCGTGACGAAGCTCGACAAGGTGGTGCTCGGTCACGCGGCCGAGGCCGAGACCATCCGCAAGATGATCATCGCGATGGCCCGTGACCCGCGCGTGCTCGTCATCAAGGTCGCGGACCGCCTGCACAACATGCGCACGATGCGGTTCCTGCCGCCGGAGAAGCAGGCGCGCAAGGCCCGTGAGACGCTGGAAGTGATTGCGCCGCTTGCTCATCGGCTCGGCATGGCGACGGTCAAGTGGGAACTCGAGGACCTTGCCTTCGCGATCCTGCATCCGAAGAAGTACGAGGAGATCGTGCGCCTGGTCGCGGACCGGGCGCCGTCACGCGACACGTACCTTGCCAAGGTGCGGGCCGAGATCAACGCGACCCTGACGGCGTCGCGGATCAGCGCCACGGTGGAGGGCAGGCCGAAGCACTACTGGTCGATCTATCAGAAGATGATCGTCAAGGGGCGCGACTTCGACGACATCCACGACCTGGTCGGTGTGCGCATCCTGTGCGACGAGATCCGCGACTGTTACGCGGCCGTCGGTGTCGTGCACTCGCTGTGGCAGCCGATGGCGGGCCGGTTCAAGGACTACATCGCGCAGCCGCGATACGGCGTCTACCAGTCGTTGCACACCACGGTGATCGGCCCCGAGGGCAAGCCGCTTGAGGTGCAGATCCGCACCCGCGACATGCACCGCACCGCAGAGTTCGGTATCGCCGCGCACTGGCGGTACAAGGAGACCAAGGGCAAGCACGGGTCCGACACCGCCGAGGTCGACGACATGGCGTGGATGCGTCAGCTGCTCGACTGGCAGCGGGAGGCCGCGGACCCGGGGGAGTTCCTCGAGTCGCTGCGGTACGACCTCGCGGTCAAGGAGATCTTCGTCTTCACCCCGAAGGGCGACGTGATCACCCTGCCGGCGGGATCGACGCCGGTGGACTTCGCGTACGCGGTGCACACCGAGGTCGGCCACAGGTGCATCGGTGCCCGCGTCAACGGCAGGCTCGTCGCGCTGGAACGCAAACTCGAGAACGGCGAGGTCGTGGAGGTGTTCACCTCCAAGGCAGTCAATGCAGGTCCGAGTCGTGACTGGCAGACGTTCGTCGTCTCGCCGCGGGCCAAGGCGAAGATCCGCCAGTGGTTCGCGAAGGAACGCCGCGAGGAGGCGCTCGAAGCGGGCAAGGAGGCCATCGCCAAGGAGGTTCGGCGCGGGGGTCTGCCGCTGCAGCGGCTGCTCAACGCGGAGTCGATGTCGGCGATCGCCCACGAACTCCACTACGCCGACGTGTCGGCGCTGTACACGGCGGTCGGCGAGCACAATGTCTCGGCGCAGCACGTCGTGCAGCGGCTGGTTGCACAGCTCGGTGGTGTCGGCGCGGTGGAGGAGGAGCTCGCCGAGCGGTCGACGCCGTCGACGATGCCGATGCGTCCCCGTCGCGGCACCGACGCGGGTGTGCTCGTTCCCGGAGCCGAGGGCACGGTCGCGAAGCTCGCCAAGTGCTGCACACCGGTGCCGGGCGACGAGATCATGGGCTTCGTGACGCGTGGCGGCGCGGTCAGTGTGCACCGGACCGACTGCACCAACGCGAAGTCGTTGCGGGAGCAGGAGGAGCGGATCATCGAGGTGCAGTGGGCGCCGTCCGCGTCGTCGGTGTTCCTGGTGGCGATCCAGATCGAGGCACTCGACCGGCACCGGCTGCTGTCCGACGTGACCAAGGCGCTCGCCGACGAGAAGGTGAACATCCTGTCTGCGTCCGTCACCACGTCCGGAGACCGGGTCGCGATCAGCAGGTTCACCTTCGAGATGGGCGACCCGAAGCATCTCGGCCACGTTCTCAACGTCGTTCGCAACGTCGAGGGCGTGTACGACGTCTACCGCACCACGAGCGCTGCCTAACCCATCCCGAACAGTCGTTCGGTACGCTCGGGGCCATGTGTGCTGCGAAGGGGACGGTCGGGCGGCAGGTCATTCTGGACTCGGCGGTCCGGAACATGACCGAACGTGGCTACCACGGGACGTCGATGCGTGACATCGCCAGTGGTGCCGACATCACCGTCGCGTCGATCTATCACCATTTCGCGGGCAAGCAGGAGATCCTGCAGGACATCATGGTTCGCGCGTTGCACGATGCGATCGCCATGACTCGTGGAGCGCTCGTGCGGTCCTCCGGTACTCCGGCAGGCCAGCTGCAGGCGGTGGTGCGGGCCTGGATCATGTTCCACACCACGAGACAGTCCGATGCGCTGGTCGGCGCCAGCGAGATTCGCAGTCTCGACCCCGACGGCAGGCGTCTCGTGGTCGCACTGCGCGACGAGCAGGAGAGCATCTTCCGTGACGTCATCGACCGAGGCGTCGAGGAGGGTGCATTCGCGACGCCGCTACCGCGGGACGCGGCGCGGGCGATCATCAACATGGGGCAGTCGGTGTGTACGTGGTGGCGTTCCGACGGCCCGCTTACCCCGGAGGACCTCGCGCAGCGATACGCGGATCTTGCCTTGGCGATGGTGCAGGGCGCGGCCTGACCCGCACCCGGGGGAGCCGGGATTTGAGCGAACGATTGATCGGCGGTGCATCACGCACCGCCGATCTCCTGTTTGTATGCCCAGGTAGACGGGAAATCATCCCTGACTGTTGACACTGAACGTGCGCTAAGTCACTATGAACTCAGCCGAACGATCGTTTGGCTGCGAGTGACGAAGGGTATCTCCGGTGACCACATCCCCGCTCGAGACGCAGCCCGTTCTCGACCTCCCCGCGCTCGACGCCCACCTCCGTGGCGTGATCGACGGTGGTCTCGTGGGTGCCTTGACGGCGTCGCTGATCGGCGGTGGCCGCTCGAATCCCACGTACCGTCTGGCCGACGGCGCGCGGTCCTGGGTGCTGCGGCGTCCTCCGTATGGTCACGTGCTGCCGAGTGCGCACGACATGGTGCGCGAGTTCACGGTCATCCAGGCGCTCGGTGGCACTGCGGTACCTGTGCCGCGAGCCGTACACCTGTGCGAGGACATCGATGTGCTGGGTGCGCCGTTCTACCTGATGGAACTGGTTGACGGCGTCGCCGTCGGAACTCCCGAGCAGGCCGAGGTGCTCACGGCCCCCGAGCGTCGCCGGCTGGGATTCGACTTCGCGGACACACTCGCCGCGCTGCACGCCATCGACCCGGCGGCGGTCGGACTGGCCGAGTTCGGTCGCGCCGACGGCTACCTCGAGCGTCAGTTGGGCCGGTGGGAGCGTCAGTGGGAGGCGTCACGGACCGTTCCTCGTCCCGAGGTCGACGTTCTCCTCTCCCGACTGCGGAAGAGTCTGCCGGACAGTCGTTTTCCCGGGATCGTCCACGGCGACGTCAAGCTCGACAACGTGCTCGTCGACCGGACGGATCGTGGCCGGATCGTGACGCTCCTGGACTGGGAGATGGCGACCCTCGGCGACACCCTTGCCGACGTCGGTATCATGCTCGGCTTCTGGGACGTTCCGGGTGAGGCGCCGAACCCGATCACCCGCGGAATCGCTGCGATGGACGGGTTTCCCACCAGAAGCGAGATGCTCGAACGGTACGCCGCCACAAGGGGAGTCGACCTGCCGGACATCGACTGGTACGTCGTGTTCGCCGACTTCAAGATGGCGGTGATCATGGAGGGCATCGCGGCCCGGCACGCCAAGGGCGAGACCGTCGGCGACGGATTCGACGGTGTCGCCGACATGACCGCCACGTTGCTGCACCGCGCTCTCGACCAGGCCGGCCGCTCTTCGGTCCCCACGCTTCGACACTGACCCACTCCCGAACAGGACGTGACGACAATGGATTTCGAGTACAGCCCGAAAGTGCGGGACCTGCAGTCCCGGCTGACGGCGTTCATGCAGGATCGGGTCCTGCCCGCCGAGGCGATCGCCGCCGAGCAACTGGCGTCCAAACCCGACTGGTGGGGCGCCCCGCCGATCATGGCGGACCTCAAGGCCGCCGCGAAACGGCAGGGCCTGTGGAACCTGTTCCTGCCCGCCCGCGAAGGCGCGGGGTTGACGAACCTCGAGTACGCCCCGCTCGCCGAGCTGACCGGGTGGAGCCCGACCATCGCCCCGGAGGCGGTGAACTGCAACCCGCCGGACACGGGAAACATGGAACTGCTCCATTTGTACGGCACGCCGGAACAGAAGCAGGAGTGGCTGATTCCACTACTCGACGGTGAGATCCGGTCCTGCTTCTCGATGACCGAACCCGACGTCGCGAGTTCCGACGCCAACAACGTCCGGTTGGAGATCGCCGACGACGGCGACCACTGGGTGCTGACCGGACGCAAGTGGTGGTCCACCGCCGCACTACGGGAGGACAACCGGGTCGCGATGGTCATGGGCGTCACCGACCCCGACGCCCCCACCGGGTCGCGGCACTCGATCGTCCTGGTGCCCATGGACACCCCCGGAGTGACCGTCGTGCGCTCCACCACGGTCCTCGGGTTCGACGACCGGCACGAAGGCGGCCACGGCGAAATCGTCTACGACAAGGCGCGGATACCGAAGGCGAACCTGCTCGGCCCGCGAGGTCAGGGCTTCGCCGTCGCGCAGGCCCGGCTCGGTCCCGGACGAATCCACCACTGCATGCGGCTGATCGGGATGGCAGAACGGGCGATCGCCCTGATGACCGACCGGGCCCGCACCCGCGTCGCGTTCGGTAAACCCCTCGCCGACGAAGGTGTCGTGCAGGCCACCGTCGCCGACGCCCGCATCGCCGTCGACGCCGCCCGCCTGACCGTCCTGCGCGCCGCCTGGCGGATGGACGTCGACGGCGCGAAAGCCGCCCGCCACGACATCGCCGCCGCGAAAGTCCTCGTGCCGCTCACCGTCAAGAAGATCGTCGACGACGCCATCCAGATCTTCGGCGGCGCAGGCCTCTCGCAGGACACACCCCTGGCGATGCTCTACTCCCAGGCCCGGTTCCTGCAGATCGCCGACGGCCCCGACCAGGTGCACCGACGCTCCCTCGCCCGCGCCGAATTCGCCGCGACCCCCGTCCTCACCGAGGTACGCGGATGACCGCCACCCCGACCGACCACCCCCGAGCGAATCGAGACATCACATGAGCTCCGACACCGTGGACGTGACACCGCCACCCGGCACCACCACCACCGAAGCCCCGCCCAAGGCCGGCCGAGCCGCGGTCGCCGCGGCGATCTCCACGTCGCTGGAGTGGTACGACTTCTTCATCTACTCCACCGCAGCGGCGCTGGTGTTCAACTCCACCTTCTTCGCCACCGGGAGCGAAGTGGTCGCGGCGGTCAACTCGTTCGCGACGGTCGCCGTCGGCTTCATCGCGAGGCCGATCGGTGGCATCCTCGCCGGACACTTCGGTGACAAGGTCGGACGCAAGCCGGTGCTGGTCGCCGCGGTCGTGCTGATGGCCATCGCCACGTCGCTGATCGGCTTCGTTCCGAACACCGAGATCGTGTGGCTCGCGCCGATGATCCTCGTGACGCTGCGCATCTGCCAGGGTCTCGCGGTCGGCGCCCAGTGGGGCGGCGCGGTCCTGTTGGCCACCGAGAACGCGCCCGCGAACAGGCGCGGGTTCTTCGGCAGTTTCGCCCAGCTGGGTGTGCCGATCGGTGTCGTCCTCGGCAACGTCGTGTTCCTGGTCATCACCTCGACACTCGCGCAGGACGACTTCCTCAGCTGGGGCTGGCGCATTCCGTTCTGGATCAGCCTCGTGATGCTGCCGGTGGCGTTCGCCATCCACCGGTACCTGGAGGAGACCCCGGAGTTCAAGAAGATCGCCGAGAAGCTCGACGCGGCACCGGCTGTGAAGAAGTCCCCGATCATCGAGGTGCTGCGCAAGAACCCCGGCACGGTGCTCCTCGCGGCGGGTTCGAACGCGATCGGCATCATCTTCTTCTACACGATGATCACGGGCTCGGTTCAGTTCGTCACCACCTACCTCGACGTCGAGCGCTCGACCGTGCTGACGTACATCCTGATCGCCTGCGCACTGCAGATCCCGCTGGTGCCGCTGTTCGGTCACCTGTCCGACAAATTCGGGCGCAAGCTGATCTTCGGCCTCGGCACCGTCGCGATGATGGTGTGGGGTCTGCCGATGTGGCTGCTGATCGGTGGTTCCGGCCCGGACTCGGTGTGGCCGTTCGCGATCGCCGTCATCGTCGGTGTGATCGCGATGTCGTTCCAGACCGGCACCCAGGGCACGCTGTTCTCCGAACTGTTCCCCCCGGAGATCCGGTTCTCCGGTGCGTCCCTCGGCTACCAGATCTCGGCCATCATCGGCGGGTTCGCGCCGATGGTCATGGTGCTCCTCATCGGCGGGAATCCGGACAACGCCTGGAAGGTCGGCGCGTTGATCGCGGGGGCGGGCGCTGTGGGCCTGCTGTGCCTGCTCACCATCGTGCGCCGCTACCCCACGCCCGAATTCTCCACGGCTCAGGGACAGGAGTGACACCCGTGATCGACTTTCCCGACACCCACGCGGACGCGGAGCCGGGTCGCCCCGCCTACGTCATGGCCGAGACCGGGACCGTCGTGACGTATCGCGAACTGGTGGATGCGTCGAGGTCCATCGCCGCGCTGCTCGCGTCGCGCGGACTGCGTCACGGGGACTGCATCGCGGTCCTGATGGAGAACAGCGCCGACTTCCCGAAGATCGCGTGGGCGGCGCAGCGCAGCGGCCTGCGCTACGTCACCCTCTCGACGCGTCTGCTTCCCGACGAGATCGCCTACATCCTGAGTGATTCCGGTGCTCGGGCGTTGATCACGAGTGAACGGCACCTCGCAGCGGCCGCGGAGGCAGCCGAGCGGACGGAAGTCGTCGAGCACCGATTCACCACGGGTGACGCCCGATCCGGCTTCGAGAGCCTCGCGGAGGCAGTCGCATCCGTTCCCGCGGGGACCGAGGTGGACGAACGTGAAGGCGTCGACCTCCTGTACTCGTCGGGGACGACGGGCCGCCCCAAGGGTGTGAAGGCGGCGCTGCCCCTCGACCCGATCGGCACCCCGCCGGGAGTTGCGGGACTGCTGCACGACCACTGGGGTATCGACCGCGACAGCGTCTACCTTTCGCCTGCGCCGCTGTATCACGCAGCGCCGCTGCGGTTCACGATGACCGTGCACCGCTACGGCGGGACCGCGATCGTGATGGAACGCTTCGACGCCGAGCGTGCGCTCGACCTCGTCGAACGTCATCGGGTGACCCACACGCAGATGGTGCCCACGATGTTCATTCGAATCCTGAAGCTGCCGGAGCCGCAACGTACGGGGTACGACCTGTCCTCACTGCAGGTGGTCATCCATGCGGCCGCGCCGTGCCCACAGGACACCAAGCGGGCGATGATCGACTGGCTCGGCCCGATCGTGCACGAGTACTACTCGTCCACGGAGAACAGCCTGTTCACCGCGTTGGATTCTGCCCAGTGGCTGGCGCATCCGGGGTCGGTGGGCAGGTCGATACTCGGTACCGCGCACATTCTCGACGAGGCAGGCCGGGAGTTGCCGCCGGGGGAGACGGGGACGATCTGGTCGGACGGTGGACTGCTGTTCGAGTACCTGAACGATCCGGAGAAGACCGCCGGTTCACGCAACGAACAGGGGTGGACGACGGTCGGTGACCTCGGCTACCTCGATCAGGACGGCTTCCTGTACCTGTCGGACCGTCGTGCGGATCTCATCCTGTCCGGTGGAGTGAACATCTATCCCCGCGAGGCCGAGGACGTTCTGGTCGTTCACCCGAAGGTCGCGGACGCCGCGGTGTTCGGGATTCCCCACGACGAGCTCGGCGAAGTCGTCCACGCCGTCGTGCAACCGATCGCCGGTGTGGCACCGGACGACACCCTCGCCGACGAGCTGCTCGCGTACTGCCGCGAACACCTCGCCGCGTACAAGTGCCCCCGGCGCATCGACTTCGAGGCCGAACTGCCGCGACACGCGACCGGCAAGCTGTACAAGCGACTTCTGCGGGACCGCTACTCGCAGCCGGCAACCCGGTGAGCGAGGTCCTCGTCACCTCCCCGGCGGACGGCGTCACACAGGTCACGCTGAACCGGCCGGACGCACTCAACACGCTGACCGCGGACGCGGTCGCCGAGTTACGCGAGGTCCTCACCGGCATCGCGCAGGATCGTTCCTGCCGCGTCGTCGTGCTCACCGGGGCAGGCCACGCGTTCAGCGCCGGCCTCGACCTGAACGGTTACGGCGACGAGGACCGGGTCGCCGACGAGGGCCACCTCGCGCGAACGCTGAGCCGTCAGCGTGAGATCGCGGGGCTCGCACAGCAACTGCACGAACTGCCCCAGCCCGTCGTCGCGGCCGTCAACGGTCCGGCGGCGGGCGGGGGACTCGCATTCGTCTGCGCGAGCGACGTCCGCATCGCCGCCACCCCGGCAGTGTTCGCGGTGTCGTTCATTCGAGCGGGGTTCTCGGCCTGCGATATCGGGGTGTCCTGGCTGCTGCCCCGAATCGTCGGTGCCGGGCGAGCTCACGAGCTGATGCTCACGGGACGCCGGTTCGACGCCGCCGAGGCGCAGCGGATCGGGCTGGTCACCGACGTCGTCGAGCCGACCCGTCTGCTTGCCGCCGCACTCGCGAAGGCCAACGAGATCATGCTCAATCCGCCGCTGTCGGTGGAACTGACCAAGCAGGGCATGTGGATCGCCCTCGAAACCCCGTCGTTCGACGCCTCGGTGGAGTTCGAGAACCGGCAGCAGGTGTTCACCGCGCTCACGGAGGATCGGGCCGAGGCCACCGCTGCGTTCCTCGCGAAACGGCCGCCGAGCTACCGAAGGCGGTAGCGCGGCGGCCGTGGGTGCGCGGGGAGTGTCAGGCGACCGAGGCGGTCTCGATCGTGATCGGGGTGTTCGGCTTGCCGCCACCGGCGGGCATCGAGCCGTCGTCGCCCGCGGCGGCGACCTTCTCGATCGTGGCCAGCCCCTCGTCGGAGATCGTGCCGAAGACGGTGTACTGCGGCGGGAGCACGGAGTCCTCGTAGACCAGGAAGAACTGGCTGCCATTGGTGCCGCCGGGGCCCGAGTTCGCCATCGCGATGGTGCCGCGCGGGTACACCATCGGCTGCTGCGCCGCCGGGTCGTTCTCGGCGTACACCGTCGTCGGGTACTCGTTGGCGAAGCGATAGCCCGGGCCGCCCGTGCCCTGCGCGGTCGGGTCGCCGCACTGCAGAACCTGCAGGCCCGGAGACGTCACGATGCGATGGCAGTCGGTGTCGTCGAAGTAGCCCTGCTCGGCGAGCGAGACGAACGAGTTGACCGTGCACGGAGCCTCGGCACGGTCCAGGTTCAGTCCGATCGTGCCCTGCGTCGTCGTGAGGGTAATTGCGGCGATGCCCGCGGTGGACACGTCGGTGGTGGCGGGTGCGTCGACCGGCTTCGCCGCCTGCTGCGGCGTCGACGGGTACTCGCAGGAGACCGTCGGACCGGACGCCGCGGGGACGGCGGGCAGCGTCCCGTAGCCGGACAGGTCGAGCTCCTGCTGCTCGGTCGTCGCAGCCGCCTTCGCGCTCGTGGTCGACGAGGTCGACCCGTCGTCGTCGGACGAACACGCGGTGGCGGTCAGGACCAGGCCGACGCCTGCAGCGGCAGCCATAGTGCGGAACATCGTTGTGCGCATCATGCGGCCACGGTAGCGGTCTGGATCTGGATCGGGGTGTTCGGCTTTCCGCCACCCGCGGACATGGAGCCGTCGTCACCTGCGGCGGCGACCTTCTCGATCGTCGCCAGTCCCTCCTCGGAGATGGTGCCGAAAACGGTGTACATCGGCGGCAGCGGCGAATCGTCGTAGACGAGGAAGAACTGGCTCCCGTTGCTGCCCGGTTGGCCGGTGTTCGCCATCGCGATGGTGCCCCGCGGGTACGTCACCGACTGCTCGAGGTTCGAGTCCTCGGGGTTGTACTGGTCGGTGGGGAACTCGTTGACGAAGCCGTACCCGGGCCCGCCGGTGCCCTGACCGGTCGGATCGCCGCACTGCAGGATCATCAGCCCGGTGGTGCTCAGACGGTGGCACGGAGTGTCGTCGAAGTAGCCCTGCTGCGCCAGGGAGACGAACGAGTTGACGGTGCAGGGCGACTCGGCACGGTCCAGGTTCAGGCCGATCGTGCCCTGTGACGTCGCGAGCGTGACCTCTGCGACACCTTCGGTGGACACCGCGGTTGCGTTCGGTGCGGTGGCGGGCTTCGCGGGGGCCTGTCCGTCAGGTGTGTAGCTGCAGTCCACCGTCGCGGGCAGCGCCTCGGCGCGGGCCGTGGGCATCTCGCCCGCGGCCGACTCCTGCGTGGGCGTGGACTCCGAGGCAGTGGCGTCGGAGGTGTCGTCGGACCGCGTCAACCCGTACAGCACGGCGCCTGCGGCGATCACCAGGACCACGCCGAGAACCGAGGCACCGATCGTCATCTGCTTGCGCTTGCGGTCCCGCTCCGCACGACGTTCGAGCTGCCGTTCCAGTTTGCGTTTCGCGGTCTGGCGGCGCTGC
This sequence comes from Rhodococcus sp. RD6.2, assembly GCF_001040705.1. Classification (GTDB taxonomy): domain Bacteria; phylum Actinomycetota; class Actinomycetes; order Mycobacteriales; family Mycobacteriaceae; genus Rhodococcus_G. The sequence continues at coordinate 190,490 of NZ_CVQP01000008.1, read as the reverse complement.
TCATTGCTTGGCACTGCTGCTTACCTCCGGTTCGGTGCGCTCACACGCCGACGCCGGGGACCCGACGCCGGGAAATCTCGGTGACTGAGTGTGCCACCCGAACCTGTGAAACAGGTCCACAGGCGTGCACTTGGGCCGCACCGCGGCCGTACACATAGGCTGTACTGCGGACCATCACATCACCGACGTAGGAGCGATTGCCGTGCTCGTCACCGGATTCCCGGCCGGGGCCTTCCAGACGAACTGCTACATCCTTGCGCAGGACGGCGCGAGCGAGTGCCTCGTCGTCGACCCGGGCCAGAACGCGGCGGAGCCGCTGATCGAGTTCCTCGACAAACAGTCGCTGACTCCTGCTGCGGTGCTGCTGACGCACGGCCACCTGGACCACACCTGGTCGGTCGAGCCGGTCTGCGAGAAGTTCGGTATCCCCGCCTACATCCACCCGGACGACCGGTACATGCTGTCGGACCCGTTGCGCGGAACGGGCGCGGCGCTGTCCGCGATGATCGGCGACGCCGAGTTCCGGGAGCCGTCGCGGGTCGTCGAACTCGCCGACGGCGATGTGCTGGACCTGGCCGGGATCACGATCACCGTCGATCACACGCCGGGGCACACGCAGGGCTCGGTGGTGCTGCGCACGACCGTCGACACCGACCAGGGCGTCGTCCCGCTCGCATTGACCGGCGACACCCTTTTCGCCGGCTCGATCGGCCGGAGCGACCTGCCGGGTGGCAACCACGACCAGCTGCTCGCGTCGATCGCGGCGAAGCTGCTCGTCCTCGACGACGCAACCGCGGTCCTTCCGGGGCACGGCGGCGCAACGTCGATCGGGCAGGAGCGGGCGTCGAACCCGTTCCTGGTTGGACTGTCCGACGCGCAGTAGGGAAAAGTAGAGCCGTGAGCAAGTCCACCAACACCGCCTTTTCCGCGCCCAAGGGCGTCCCCGACTACGTGCCGCCCGTGTCGGCGGAGTTCGTCGCGGTTCGCGACGGCCTGACCCGAGCAGCCCGCCTGGCCGGGTACGGACACATCGAACTGCCGATCTTCGAGGACACCGGCCTGTTCGCGCGTGGCGTCGGCGAGTCCACGGACGTGGTCAGCAAGGAGATGTACACCTTCGCGGACCGGGGTGACCGGTCGGTGACGCTGCGCCCCGAGGGCACGGCGGGCGTGATGCGCGCCGTGATCGAACACGGTCTCGACCGTGGGCAACTCCCGGTGAAGCTCAGCTACTCGGGTCCGTTCTTCCGATACGAGCGCCCGCAGGCAGGCCGCTACCGGCAGCTGCAGCAGGTGGGCGTCGAGGCGATCGGCGTCGACGATCCGGCGCTCGACGCCGAGGTGATCGCGATCGCCGACGCAGGATTCCGCGGGCTCGGACTCGAGGGGTTCCGTCTCGAGATCACCTCCCTCGGTGACGACACCTGCCGCCCGCAGTACCGGGAGCAGCTGCAGCAGTTCCTGTTCGGCCTCGACCTCGACGAAGACACCCGTCGCCGCGCGGAGATCAACCCGCTGCGCGTGCTCGACGACAAGCGTCCGCACATCAAGGAGATGACGGCGGGCGCACCGCTGATGCTCGACCACCTGTCGGAGGAGGCGAAGGCCCACTTCGACGAGGTCCTCGCGCACCTCGACGCGCTGGGTGTGCCGTACGTGGTCAATCCGCGGATGGTGCGTGGCCTGGACTACTACACGAAGACGACGTTCGAGTTCGTGCACGACGGCCTCGGCGCGCAGTCCGGCATCGGTGGCGGCGGACGCTACGACGGCCTGATGGCGCAGCTCGGTGGTCAGCCTCTGTCCGGTATCGGCTTCGGTATCGGTGTCGACCGGACCATCCTCGCGCTCGAGGCCGAGGGCAAGGCCGCCGGTAACCCGGCCCGCTGCGAGGTCTTCGGTGTGCCGCTCGGCGACGAGGCCAAGGCGTCGATGGTCGTACTCGCGGCCCGGTTGCGTGCTGCGGGCATCCGCGTCGACATGGCGTACGGCGGTCGAGGTGTGAAGGGCGCGATGAAGGCCGCGGACCGGTCCGGCGCCAAGATCGCGCTGGTACTGGGGGAGCGGGACATCGCCGACGGTGTCATCGGAGTGAAGGACCTGGCGACCGGCGACCAGCGGCAGGTGTCGCTGGAGTCCGTGGTCGCGGAAGTGGGTGCCGCACTTGGCGACCGGTGACGCCGGGGCGGTCGAACTGGACCTGATCCCCGCGCACCTCATCGTGCCGCGACTGCGCCGGCTCGCGATGGGTGCAGTCGGCGTCGGCGTGGTCGTCGGTCTGATCGTCGGACTGTTCGCCGGCCCGGGCGTGGGGATGCTCGTCGCCGCGATCATCGCGTTGCCGACGGCAGTGTCGGCGCTGCTGGCGTCACGGCGCCGAATGTGGATGTGCGGCACCGTGATCCACGCGCATTCGGGTGTGCGGACCAAGTCGGTGGACGTCGCCCACGCCGTCACCGCCGAACTGATCGTGCGCAGCGGTCGTGTGTCGCAGGTGGCGCTCCAGGTCGGTGACGGGAAGCGTCAGGTCGCCGTGCCGCTGGCGCTCTACACGGACGACGGTGGACGCGAACTGGAGGTGTTGCCACTGCGGGCGCTCGCCGACGGACTGGTGTCCGGCGAACTCGCGCCCGCAGTGGCGATGTCGGCCGCGCTCATCGGACAGTTGCGGTGCGAGGCGCGTGGCGCCGGCCTGGAGGAACGACCCCTGTACCGCGCAGTCCGACTCGCCCGTGACGCGAACCGCATTCCGCGGACCGTCCTCACCGACGACGAGGTCGTTCGCATCAGCGAGTGATGCGTCAGCCGATCTGTTCGCCTCCGTGGAGGCGAGTTCGTGGAGACCGTCTGCGGTACTCCCGGAGCGCACTGCCGGATCGTCGTCGTATGTGTGCCGTGACGTCATCCTCCGTCAGAGATGCGGTCAAGTGCCGTCGAGAGCGTCCGGATCGCATCCAGTGTGCTCGCGAGGTCTCGGGGGTCGAGTTCGCTCGCCAGGCGGTGCGCGAATGCCGCGTGTGCGGGATTGATTCGTCGCACAGCCTGCAGTCCGGCATCGGTTGGTGCAACGAGTTTGGCGCGCCGATGGGCCGGATTCGGTTGGTACTCGGCGAGTCCGCGGTCCACGAGCAGGTTCGCGATGCGTTGCACGCTTTGTCGCGTGATGCCCATTTCGCGGGCGATGTCGGCGACGGACAGTGGCGTCCGGAGGACGGCGCCGAGCACCTGCCACCACGCCGCGGTCAACTCGACCGGACGTGTCAGGGACTCGGCGACGTCGAGGAACTGCCCGTTGAGGCGGAACGACGCCAGCGCCAGGCCGCTGAGCAGTTCTTGGTTGCTGGGCAGTTCCTGCTCGGCGCTGTCGCTCACCGGTTCGCCAGTTTGTAGAAGCCTGCCGGGTCACGCAGGCCGTACAGCTCGAACCAGGCATCGAGCACGTCGGTCTCGTACAGGTCGAGGCGCCGGAAGATCTCCCGTGCGAAGTGGACGGGAGCGATACCCGTCGCGGTGATGAGGTCATCGTCGGTGACGGCAGGCTCGTCCACGTAGTGCGTTCCGCCCGCATATCCGAGGCCGTTCAGGAATTCGGCGGCGTTGCTGGTGTGGGCACGGTCGTCGAGCAGGCCCGCGAGGGCAAGTCCTCCGGTCGCGCCGCAGATCGCGGCGACGGGCACGCCCGCGTCGAGAAAGTCGCGGGCTTTCGCGGCGAACGGGGCGAACTGGTCGGTGTGCCAGATGTTGTTGCCCGCGAGGATCAGCATCGAGCTGCCAGCCGGATCGAGGTCGTCGAGCGTGGTGTCGGGCAGCATCCGGAGGCCGCCAGTCGAGGTGACCGGATCGGCGGTCGCGCCGACGGTGGCGACGGCGTAGCGGCCCGGCGCCTTCTGCCACTCCGGGGCGTTGATGTGGTCGATCGCGTATCCGATCTCCCAGTCGACGAACGTGTCGTACATGGCGACGTGCACTGTTTCAGTCATGACAGTATCCTGTCATATTTGACAGCAGGCTGTCAAGAAGTCGCGGGTGGATGGCCATTGACCGGGTCGGTGGTGTGCTTTCTTCGCCGGGCCCGGTCGTGATCGGCGCGATCTCCCCGCGCGCTTTCGCGACACTGGACCCGGCCGCATGCGTGTCCCGACTACGCGTTCCGGTCCAGTGCGGCGCGGATCCTGACGGCGTACTCCGCCGCCTCGGCGTCGTTTGCGTACTTCCTTCGGGGCCAGAAGAATCCACGCAGGCCGTCGCCCTTCGTGCGGGGAACGATGTGCACGTGGAGGTGGGGGACGGACTGGGACACGATGTTGTTCATCGCGACGAACGAACCCTGTGCTCCGAGACCGCTGACTACGGCTGCCGAGAGCCGTTGTGCGGCGAAGAAGACCGGAGACACGAGTTCGGCGGGCAGGTCGGCCAGCACGGGCACGTGGAGGCGAGGGACCAGCAGGAGGTGCCCCTTGAAGACCGGTCGCCGGTCGAGGAATGCGACGGTGTGCTCGTCCGCGTGGACGACGTGAGCGTCGGCGCGGCCGGCGATCACGTCACAGAACACGCAGTCAGCGGCCACCGTTGTTCTCCCGCAACACGAGCGTGGCTGCGGAGGCGCGGACGGCGTCGAGGTCGGTCCACCCGAGCACCCGCAGTCCTGCCTCCGCGATCGTCGGCGCCTCGATCGGTGCACCGGCGCCGGCGCCGGCTTCGGTGTCGCTGCGCTCGTTGATGACCGTCTCCACGAGGCGGAACGGGAGACCGCACCGCGTGTCGTCGACGATGCCGAGATCGTCGAGGACGAGGCGCGCCAACTGTGCGTAGCGGTCGCGCAGCTTCTGGCGCTCGTCCCGGAACGGTGCGTACCTCTCGGTGCGCAGTTCCGGGAGCAGGTACAGCGCACCGAGATTCCATCGTCCCGACAGCAGTTGTCCGGCATCGAAGTTCAGCAGTGCGTACAGCCGTACCGCGGCCGGTTCGGGTCGGTCCACGAGTTGATCGGCGACGGCCAACGCAGTGGTGACTGTGCCTTCGAGGAGGGCGACGAGAATGTCGTCCTTCGTCGCGAAGTGGTGATACAGGGACGCCTGCCGCACTCCGACGGCGTCCGCGATCTTACGAGTCGACGTCGAGGAGAATCCCTGCGTGGTGAACAGTTCGGCCGCGGCGTCGAGGATCTGCGCGGTCGCGGTCGGGCCGGGCCGTCGCTGCTTGGTCAGTCGCGGTCGTCCGGGGCCGGCGTTGGTCACGTTCACCATCCTGCCAGGACGGCGCCGGGTTACCGTGAACCGGAGGAGGAGCGATGTCCGAGTTCCCGTCCCCACCGAGGTCGGCCCGAATGGCCGCCAAGCAGTGGCGCGCGCTCGCGACGCCGAGCACCGATCGCACCTTCGACGCCGCAATGGCGGAAGCGCTGCCGGACCGGGCGCGGCGGTGGCTGAGCCGGTCGATCGCGCCGGGCGCACCACTGGCCGCCGCGGTGTGCCTGACCATGAGCGGCGAGATCAAGCTCGGGGCGTGGCGTCGGTTCACCGCCACCCAGATTCTCCGACCCGGCGTCGGGTTCGTGTGGGCCGCGACCGCGCGGGTCGCGGGTGTCCCGGTGCTCGGTTTCGACCGCTACACCGGAGGTTCGGGTGAGATGCGCTGGCGCCTCGGTGGACTCGTGCCGGTGATGTCGGCGGCCGATGACGACGTCACGCGCAGCGCCGCAGGACGGCTCGCGATCGAATCGGTACTCCTCCCGACTGCCTGTGTCGGCATGCGCTGGTCCGAGGACGAGCAGGGCCTGCACCTGCATTCGGCGATCGACGGCCACGAGAACACGGTCGACGTCACGATCGGTGAGGACGGACGACTTGGCGGCGCCCAACTGCAACGGTGGGGCACGCCGCCGGGTGGGGATTTCGGCCTGCACACCTTCGGTGTGAGCGTCGACGAGGAACGGGACTTCGGGGGTGTCTCGATCGCCTCGGCGTTCCGCGCCGGGTGGTGGTGGGGTACCGACCGGCAGGACGAAGGCGAGTTCTTCCGGGCTCGCGTCAGCAGCGCGCTGTTCCGGTGATCGGGCGTCGCTCGACGAGTGCACGGCCAAGAACGGGGATCATCGGTCGCGGACTCGGCGCGCCGTTGCGCCGGAACGGCGTCGAATCGCGCGACGCGGCGATCCACTCCCGGCGGTCGACGCCGGACAGGTCGAGACGAAATCCCGTCGCCCCGCACAGGTGGTGGAGCAGCAGCGTGCCGGTGCGCCCGTTGCCTTCCCGGAACGGATGGGCGTGGTTGTAGGTGACATACACCGCCGCGAGTGCGTAGGCGAGGCGTCCGCGGTCGACGCGCGGCCAGTCGACGGTGGCAACGGCAATCTCCACCTCCCTCAGGTATCGGTCGATCGCCGCGACGGGTGCGAAACCGTCACCGTTCTTCGACAACTCGACGATCCGTGGCTGACCGGCCCACCCGAACACGTCCCCGAACACCCACCGGTGCAGACCGAGGATGTGATCGGCGTCGATGCGGCGGACCGGCGGCACCTCGTCCAGATGGGCCAGCACGAGCCGCGCCGCGGTCGCCGCGAACTCGACGTCCCGCAGCTGGTCGGCATCGCGGAGCCCGAAGTTGTTGCGCAGCACATCGGTCCCCGGGAGGAGATACGGGCGGGGGAGTACCCACCAGCGGCGTCGGGTCGTGGTCGGTAGCGACGCGGCGCGGTCGAGACGGTCCGCGACGAACTCCTCGCGGGTGCGCTCGCCGGTGGCGAGTGCGACCAGGTCCGCGACGTCGGTGCGTTCCGGGCGCCAGCCCTCGAGTCGTTCGGCGGCGACGGCCTGGTCGACGGCGTGCCCGATCACGGCGGGCAGCCCGGTGAAGAGATCCGGATGCCGGGCGGATTCGGTGCTCACGAGGGCGGACCGGCGTACGCGAGGGTGCGCTGCACTCCGGCGATCTCGCGGACGGCACCCGACAGCAGGCTGCGTTGCAGCGGGCTGAGCGTGTCCGGATCGACGACGTCGTCGGGCTGCTCGCCCCGCTCCACCTGGTCGCCCTGATGACGCAGTCGAATCTGGGTGAGGACGTCGAACGTCTCGTTCAGGACCCGGCCGTCGTCTGCGGAGAGCAGTCCGTGTTCGACGGCGACGCGGAGCCGGGTCGGTGTGGACGCCGCCGCGAGGCCGGCAGCGGTACCGGCCCAGCGGGCGATGTTCACGATCGGCGCCAGCCCGTGGGACTTCACGTCCACCGGTTCGGTGCGCCTGCTGACGATCTTGCGTTTGATTCTCGCCTTCTCCTCCACTGCTTCCCGGAGCAGAAGGGCGAGCACCTCGGGCCAGTCGCGCAGCGCAGCGGCGGTGTGCGCGGCAAGGTCCAGATCGCCGCTGCCGTGGACGACGCGGCTGTCGACGAGCATCCCCAGCATCACCAGTGCCTGGTCGGAGTAGGGTTCGGCGATCCATCCGTCGACGGCGGAATGCCAGTCGGCGAGGGTCCGGGCGAACCGCGGGCGGGACGCCAGTGCGCCCTTGTCGTCGGACCGCAGTCCGCAGTCGGAGAGCAGGGCGTGTGCGCGGGCGGCCCGCGCGAGCGACTGGTCGACCGGGCCGGAGTCGGCGGTCAGGACCGTCGCGCTGTCGACGTCGGAGCTGAGCACCGCTTCGCGCCGGGCAACGCTGCCCAGGCCGAGCCACGCGGCGCCGCAACCGTTCTCGGCGCCGACGAGTTCGACGGCCCGCGCCACGGTCGCTTCGACGACGACGGACAGGATCGCGCTGACGTCGAGGGCTGCGATCCTCGCCCGCGACAGGCCCGCCACGAGTGCGGGGATACGCGCGGTCGCGTCGGCCAGTGCGGCGGCGTCGTCGGCGCGGGCGATCTCGGCCCGCAGCAGGAAGCCGCCGCGGGTGGCGTTGGCGAGCAGGTCGGTGTCCTCGACCACGCCGAGGAGCCTGCCCGTCTCGGAGAGGACGGGGAGCCGACGGACGCCGTGAGCGAGCATGTCGAGCAGTGCGTCCGCGCCCAGAGTGGATGCCGAGACCGTGTGCGCGGGCACGCTCATCACCTGGGCCACGGGAACCCCGGCGTCGCGCCCGGCGCCGACCACTTTCCGGCGGAGGTCGCCTTCGGTGAGGATGCCGAAACGTCCCTGGCCGACATCGCTGTTGCCGAGAGGCACCAGCACGTACCGGGTTCGGCTCTCGGTCATGAGGCGAGCGGCGTCGGCGACCGGGCGGTCGGAAGCGCACGTCGGGGCAGTTCCGCGCAGTAGTTCGCCCACCGGTCGCATCGCCGCATCGCGGATCACGAGCGGTTCGTTCATGCGCCCATCCTGGCATTACAGTGGGCGCCACCCCACGAGTGAGGGCGCAGAAACACGGCGGTAACGCCGGACATGCACCCGATACACAACGGCTACACAGCGAAACGTGGGAGTCATCGCGAGAAAACCGGCGGCACGAAAACTGTCACTCGACAGAAATTCAGCCGACAGCCGCACCTCGCAGGAGAGCCCATGACGACCCTCGCCTCGAAGAACGGCGGCGACGACGGTGACCTCGCCGAGTTCGGGTACGAGCAGCAACTGCACCGTTCCCTCGGAAAGTTCGCTTCCTTTGCCGCCGGCTTCTCGTTCGTCTCCATCCTCACCACGATCTTCCAGCTCTTCGGGTTGGGATTCGGCTTCGCGGGACCCGCCTTCTTCTGGACGTGGCCGGTCGTCTTCGTCGGGCAGTTCATGGTCGCGTTGTGTTTCGCGGAACTCGCGGCGCGCTACCCGATCTCGGGTGCGATCTACCAGTGGTCTCGGCGCATGGCGGGCGAGATCGTCGGATGGTTCGCCGGCTGGTTCATGATCCTCGCGCAGATCGTCACCGCGTCCGCTGCCGCCATCGCACTGCAGGTCGTTCTCCCGAATGTGTGGAGCGGATTCCAGGTCATCGGCGACGATCCGTCCCTGACGTCGCAGTCGGGTGCGGCGAACGCCGTTCTGCTCGGCTCGGTTCTCCTCGTCGTCACCACGACCATCAACTGCGTCGGCGTCAACTGGATGTCGCGGATCAACAACATCGGCGTCACCTGCGAGATCATCGGCGTCATCGCGGTGATCGGCATGTTCTTCACCCATGCCGAGCGCGGCCCGCAGGTCGTGTTCGACACCGGGGTTCAGGGCACTCAGCCAGGCTACATCTGGGCCTGGATCGTCTCCGGACTGATGGCCGCCTACGTCATGGTCGGCTTCGGTTCCGCGGGTGAACTCGCGGAGGAGACCCGCAACCCGCGCCGCGTCGCACCCCGCACCATCCGCCTGGCACTGTCCGTCTCCGCACTCGGTGGTGGACTGATGATCGTCGGCGCGCTCATGGCGGCGCCCAGCCTCACCGACGGGCGACTCGCCACCGAAGGTCTTCCGTACGTACTGAACTCGATCCTGTCCTCGCCGTGGGGCACGTTGCTTCTCGTCGACGTCGCGATCGCGGTGACCGTCTGCACCCTCGCGATTCAGACCGCCGCGTCGCGGCTGATGTTCTCGATGGCTCGCGACGGCCGCCTCCCGGCCTCCGCGGTGCTCTCGAAGGTCAACCCGCGCACCGGAACCCCGATCGCGCCGTCCGTCCTCATCGGCGTGCTCTGCATCGGCGTCCTCGCCGTCAACGTCGGCAACTCCGCCATCTTCGCCACCCTCTCGAGCGTGTGCATCATCCTCATCTACCTGGCCTACCTGCTCGTCACGACGCCGCTGCTGCTGCGCAGGCTCAGGGGTTGGCCGCACGGCGGCACCCAGGTCGACGCCGAGGGCAAGCCGCTGTTCTCGCTCGGCCGCTGGGGACTTCCCGTCAACATCGCCGCCGTCACCTACGGCGTCGTCATGGTGATCAACCTGGCCTGGCCGCGCGCCGAGATCTTCAACCCGACCGGGGAGTACCCCGTCCTGCAGTGGGCCGGTCCGCTCACCATCATCGCCGTCGTGCTCCTCGGAGCGCTCTGCTACCCGCGCGGCAAGGCCGTCCCGAACCCCGTCACGATTGGAGCCTGAGCCGTGTCCGTGAACACACCGACCACAAGCGCCGCTAGCACCGCGACCACGAGCGCCGCCCGCGACCACGCCCGATCCCAGGCCGGGGCGGTCACCGACTCGATGCCAGTCCTGCCTGCCTCCGCCTGGCCCACCCCGCCCACAGGCGTCGACGCCGCCCGACTCACCTGGGCCGAGACGGTCCCCGGCGGCTGCTACACCAGCAAGGTCCTGGCACGGGGCACGCGGATCCGGTTGCGCGACATCGACGGCCGGGCCTGCGCCACCGTCCTGCTGTACCGCGCCGACGCCCCGCACGAGCGCCTCAACGTCGCCGACACCGTGAAAGTGCCGTGGCAGGCGTACCTCGGCGTCGGGCACCCGCTGCTCTCCGACCAGGGTCGAGTCCTCGCCACCGTCGTCGCCGACAGCTCCGGGCGTCACGACACTTTTTGCGGGACCACCACCCTCGCGGGCAACACCGCGAGATACGGGGACGGCACCGTGCACTCGGCATCGCCCGCCGGGCGGGAACTGTTGACGCTCGCCGCGGCCAAGCACGACCTGGCGCCGCGCGATCTCCCGCCCGCACTGTCGTTCTTCCACGGTGTCCGCGTGGAACCGGACGGCGCCCTGACGCCCACCGGCAACGCCGGACCCGACACCGCCGTCGAGCTGCTTCTCCACCTGCCGGTGATCGTGCTCGTCGCCAACACCGCGCACCCGCTCGACGTGGCTCCTTCCTACGAGACCACCTCGCTCGAGGTGCTCGCGTGGCGAGCACCCGAGGACCTGGACGCACTGCCGAACGACGAACCCGAGTACCTCCGCGCAGTACTCAACACCGAAGACAGCTGGACTGCATCGCGGTTCGGGAAGGACGCCTGATGACCGCCACCCTCGCAGCCGAATCCCTCGCCCTCGTTCCCGGCACAGTCGTCCTGGACGAGATCGCGGGAGCCCGAGGCCCCTGGTCCGCCGTCGTCCGCGCCGGTGACGTTCTCACCATCGTCGACCTGCACGGCAACCAGGCGGTGGACACGCTGATCTACTCGGCCGGCAACCGTGCCGTCCGCTACGACGCCGCCGCGACCGTCACCGCCCAGCGGAGCCTGTTCCTCACGACCGGTTCGATACTCCGCGCCTGCGACGGCAGCGCCCTGATGACGATCGTCGGCGACGAGGTCGGCAACCACGACACCGTCGGCGGAGCGTGCTCCCAGGAGTCGAACACCCTGCGCTACGGCCACCACACCAAGCACCAGCACGCCTGCGTCGAGAACTTCCTCGTCGAGGGCGCGAAGTGGGGGCTCGGCAAGCGGGACATGGTCTCCAACATCAACTTCTTCATGAACGTCCCCGTCGACGCGGACGGCACCCTCGGCATCGTGGACGGACTGTCCGCGCCGGGTAAGCGCCTCGCGCTGCGCGCCGAGGTCGATTCGCTGGTGCTGGTCTCGAACTGCCCGCAGATCAACAACCCCTGCAACGGCTTCGACCCGACCGAGGTCCGGATGATCGTCACCCGCCCCACCGAGGAGACGCGATGAGCACGGTGAGCAACGGTGGCGCCGCCACCGTCGAGGTGGTGCGGCCCGGCATGCTCGCCACCGTCCAGGACTGGCCCGGGCGCATCGGGTACTGGCAGATCGGGGTGCCGCCGTCGGGGCCCATGGACGACCTGTCGTTCCGGCTCGGCAACGTCGCCGTCGGGAACGGCGAGGGCGCAGCGGGTCTCGAGTTCGCGATGTCCGGGCCGGCGCTGAGGTTCTCCGCGGACGCCGTCGTGTGTGTCGCGGGAGCGCCGGTACCGGTGCGGGTCGACGGCCGGGTGGCTCCGATGTGGCAGCCGCTCACGGTGCCGGCCGGGGGAGTACTGGACATCGGTGCCGTGACCGGTCCCGGCCTCCGGGTGTACCTGCTGATCCGGGGCGGCATCGAGGTCGACGACTACATGGGCAGCGGTGCCACGTTCACCCTCGGCAGGTTCGGCGGGCACGAGGGCCGTGTCCTCCAGGTCGGTGACACCCTCTCCATCGGCGTCACCACCGAGAATCACGCTGCGGCGCAACCGGTCCCCGGTGAGCACGTCCCCGTCATCTCGTCGCGATGGGAGATCGCCGTCACGGAGGGTCCGCACGGAGCGCCGGAATTCTTCACCCGCGGCGACATCGACACGCTCTACGGCACCGACTACGAGGTGCACTTCAACTCCGACCGCACCGGCGTCCGCCTGGTCGGTCCGCAACCCGACTGGGCGCGCCCGGACGGAGGCGAGGCCGGCCTGCACCCGTCGAACATCCACGACAACGCGTACTCCGTCGGTGCGCTCGACTTCACCGGTGACACCCCCATCCTGCTCGGTCCCGACGGCCCGAGCCTCGGCGGATTCGTCTGCCCCGTCACGGTCGTGTCCTCGGAGCGGTGGAAGCTCGGTCAGCTCAGCCCCGGCGACCGGGTGCGTTTCGTCCCGGTCAAGGCGGCGCACGCGGCGTCCCTTCGCGACCTCGGGGTGGGTCGGCGCGCGGCACTCCCGTCCGTGTTCTCGACATCCGGCGACGGCGACGACGGCGTGATCGCGCGCCGCGACGGCTCGACCGCCGTCACGTACCGGCGTTCCGGCGACGACAACGTGCTCGTCGAGTACGGCGACCTGACGCTCGACCTGGCGTTGCGGGCCCGGGTACATGCGCTGCACCAGCGCCTCGAGGCGGACAAGCCTGCGGGACTGCTCGATCTGACTCCCGGCATCCGCTCACTGCAGGTCCGTGTCGACCCCGACGTCCTGTCCGTCCCGAAGCTCGTGGGTCTCCTCGGCGAGGTGGAGAACGAGATTCCGGAGTCGTCGCAGTTGGTGGTGCCGAGCAGGCACGTCCGGATGCCGCTGTCGTGGGACGACCCGGCGACGAGGGAGGCGATCAAGCGGTACATGCACGGCGTGCGCTCGGATGCGCCGTGGTGCCCCTGGAACATCGAGTTCATTCGCCGGATGAACGGATTGGACACGGTCGCAGACGTTTTCGACACCGTGTTCGATGCCGAGTACCTGGTGCTCGGGCTCGGTGACGTGTACCTCGGTGCACCCGTGGCGACCCCGCTCGATCCGCGGCACCGCCTCGTCACCACGAAGTACAACCCGGCTCGCACCTGGACCCCGGAGAACGCCGTGGGCATCGGTGGCGCGTACCTGTGCATCTACGGCATGGAAGGCCCGGGCGGCTACCAGTTCGTCGGACGCACGACGCAGGTGTGGAACCACCGCTACCCGCAGAACTCGGCGGCCTTCGAGGACGGCACGCCCTGGCTGCTGCGGTTCTTCGACCGGATCTCCTGGTACCCCGTCGAGCCCGAGGAGTTGCTCGACCTGCGTGCCGAGACGGCTGCGGGAGGTGCGGGCGGTGTGCAGATCACCGACGGCAGCTTCTCCCTCGCGGACCACGAGTCGTTCCTGGCCGCGAATGCCGAGTCGATCGCCGGGTTCCGGGCGACGCAGGCGGAGGCGTTCGCCGCCGAGCGGTCGGCATGGGCGGCGGCAGGGGAGTTCTCGAAGCAGGCGGCCTGACCGGGAGCATCAGCGCGGGCCCTTGCGCGCCAGGGGTGAACGGGTGTACACCCCTAAAGGGTAAACGCACGTTCACCCCCTTGGCGCACATCTGGAGTCGACCCGTGGTTGCTTTGCCCCCTGCCGAACCGGCGCGTGTGTCGAGCGGCGGTCTCACCGCCGTCCTGTGTCTGTCGGGAACCGTGGTGGCGCTGCAGCAGACGCTCGTCACGCCCCTCGTGACGCACCTGCCGGAGCTCCTGGACATCGACTACGCCGACGCGACGTGGCTGGTCACCGTCACGCTGCTCGTCTCGGCGGTGGCGATGCCGATCGTCTCCCGCCTCGCCGACATGTACGGCAAGAAGCGGATGATGCTGATCGCGATGTCGACGATGATCGTCGGCTCGGTCGTCGCCGCCGTCGGAGGCTCGTTCGTGCCGGTCCTGATCGGCCGGGCGCTCCAGGGGCTCGCACCGTCGATGATCCCGGTGGCGATCGCCGTCCTCCGGGACGAACTGCCGCGCGAGAAGGTCGCAGGCGCCACCGCACTCATGAGCGCCACCCTCGGCATCGGTTCGGCACTCGGACTGCCGCTGTCCGGTCTCGTGTACCAATTCCTCGGCTGGGAGTCGATCTTCTGGCTCTCCGCGACCGCCGGGCTCGCGCTCCTCGTCGCGCTGTGGCGCGTCGTTCCGGAATCTCCGATCCGGACGCCCGGCCGGTTCGACTACCTCGGTGCCGTCCTCCTCTCCGCCGCGTTGAGTTCGATGCTCCTGGCCGTGTCGAAGGGCGGAACGTGGGGCTGGACCTCCCAGTTCACCCTGATCGCCGCGGTGACCTCGGTGGTGTCCTTCGCGATCTGGTTCCCGCTGCAACTGCGTCTTCGTGCGCCGATGGTGGACCTCCGCGTCTCGGCGCGGCGGCCCGTCCTGCTGACCAACGTCGTCGGGTTGCTCGTCGGATTCGCGATGTACGCGAACATGTTCGCCACCACGCAGCAACTCGTCATCACCGACGAGACCGGATACGGGCACGGGCTCTCCGTACTGGTCGCGGGGCTCTGCATGATGCCGGCGAGCCTCATGATGATCGCGTTCGCGCCGGTCTCCGCACGGATGATCGCGCGGGTCGGGGCCCGGCTCACCCTGATCGTCGGCGGCTCGGTCCTCGCGGTCGCGTACGTCGTCCGGATCTTCCTCACCGGATCGGTGCCGCTGATCGTCCTCGGCGCCATGCTGGTCACCACCGGCACGGCCATCGCCTACGCCACCATGCCGCTGCTGATCATGGGCTCGGTTCCGATCACCCAGACCGCGTCGGCGAACGGGCTCAACACCCTGCTCCGGGCCGTGGGAACGTCGGTGTCGGGCGCGGTCATCGCGGCGCTCCTCACCACCGTCACCATTGACGTCGCGGGTCGGGACTTGCCCTCACTCGCGGCATTCCAGATCATCTTCGGTATGTCTGCCGCCGCAGCGTTCGTTGCCGTCGGGGTCGCCGTGTTCATTCCGCGACGCACGGCGCCCGTGTCCGATCCCGTCCCGACCCGGGCCGACGAGGGGGATGCGGTGAGAGTCGGATGACCACACCGTCGACACGCGATGCGATCGTCGCGGTCGCCCGAGAGATGTTCGCGCGCCGCGGCTACACCGCCACGACGATCAAGGACGTAGCCGCTGCCGCCGGGTGCTCGCCCGCGCTGGTGATGAAGCTGACGGGAAGCAAGGCCGAACTCTTCGCCGCCGCGGACCCGTCCGCGGTGGTGCTCGAGGAACCGCGCGTCGCCCTGGAGTCCGTCGGCTGTCAGTTGGTGCGACGAGTGGTCGACCGGCGTGACAACGGCGAGCCGGACGCACTGTCGATGGCGCCCACTCTGATCCACGAGTCCGACGACCCCGACACCGTCCGGGACGGCATCCGCACCCGCTACGTCGCCGCCGTCGCCGAGCGCATCGGCGACGCCGGTGCAGGCCACGTGCGATCCCAACTGGTGCTGACGACCCTGCTCGGTCTCGCGGGCGCCATGCGCCACGTGGGCCTGCTCACGCCCGACGTCGTGGAGCGGGAAGAACTCATCCGCCGTTACGGCGCGCTGGTCCAAGCAGTGATCGACGGCTGAGTCATCCGAGGATGCGCGCCAGGTGTGTCGTGATCGCATCGAGGGACACGGCATCGGCGTGCATGCCGACGTAGCCGTCGGGCCGGATCACGTGCCCACCGCGGGGCCCGGACGGGTAGGCGGCCGCGAATTCACCCGCACCGTCGCGCACGACGATTCCCGAGGCGTCCACCCCCGCGTCGGACGTGATCACGTAGGCGCGGACGAGATGCCCGTACCGCTCCCTCAGGCCGGCCGCGAGCGCACGCTGCGCCGTCACGCCGTCCGCATCCGCGGCGTACAGCAGTGCGGTGTGGTTCGGGTGGCGCAGCAGGTCGTGCACCCGTAGCGGCACCGACGAACAGTCCTGGACGAGGCCGCGGGCGTCGGGCGCCCGCTCGCCGTCACCGTCGCAGATTGGGCTGTCCGGGTACGCGACCAGCAACTGCGCCTCCCGCAGAAGGGCCACCGTCAGGTCGGATTCACCCGCACCGATGCCGTGGCGGGCATTGCGGACCGTGCGGCCCACGACCTCCTCGCCGACCGGATGTCGTTCCAGGTGATAGGTGTCGAGCAGGTCCGGGTCGGCGCGGCCCGCGACGGCGAGTGCGAGCTTCCACGCCAGGTTCGTCGCGTCCTGGATCCCGGTGTTCATTCCCTGCGCACCCGTCGGTGGATGGATGTGCGCGGCGTCGCCCGCGAGGAACACCCGGCCCGACGAATACCGCTGTGCGAGGCGGTGACTGATCCGGAAGACCGATGACCACCGCATGTTCGACGCCGTCGTGGATTCCGGCGCGAGACGGTCCAGCACGGCCTGGATGTGGTGCAGTTCCGGTGCGTGCCCGCTCTCGAGTCCGTGCGCCACCTCGCCCTCCTTCGGTGCCGTGGCGAGGTCGTCCGGGACGAGCATCGAGATTCGGTACCGCGGGTTTCCGGACCCGCTGTCCGGCGGCAGCGGGATCGCGACCAGCAGGTCGTCGACGACGCCGTCGGTGCGGTGCATCGCCCGGACCCCGTACCCCGCGGGCTGGTTCCAGTCCACCTCGACGTCGGCGAGCATGTACTCCTCGGGGAACGCGTCGCCCTCGAACGGCGAACCTATTCCCTTCCGGACGAGGGAGTGTGCGCCGTCGCAGCCGACGAGGTAGCGGGACGAGACGGTCGACCCGCCGGCCGCACCGTGCAGTGTTGAGGTGACGGTGTCGTCGCGTTCGGTGAAGCCGGTGAACTCGACCCCGCGCGTGATGCGGCCACCGAGTGCGGTGAACGCCTCGTCGAGGATGCGCTCGGTCTCGTACTGCGGCATCGCGATCGCGCGGTACGGGACCGCGTCGGGTAGCGCGAGGTCGAGCGTCTGCGGCGGGCCTCCGTCGACATACACGATCTGGCCGCGCATCGTGATCGACGCGTCCACGGCCGCGCGGACGATTCCCATCGCATCGAAGACCTCGAGTGTGCGGGGCGAGACACCGATCGCCTTCGCGTACGGCGCGCGCTCCCTGCGCTTGTCCACGACCACGACGTCGACGCCGCGGCGAAGCAACTGCACCGCGAGGGTGAGTCCGACCGGCCCCGCTCCCACGATCAGAACGTCGGTGGACGAGTGGGGGACTTTCGGATCCACGGCCGAGGTCATGTCGTCAATTCTGCGACTCCTCGCCCGAATGCGCTGGGCTTGTGGTCGAGTGCGCTTGACTTGACCTAGAACAAGTGTTCGACTATCGCCATGCGTTGGCAGGGTCAGACACTCGATGCCGTGCAGTCGGACCTCGACGACGGCGCCCTTCCCGGGCTCGCGCGGGCCGGGCTGGTCCGAAGCGTACAGACACCCGAGTTCGAGGGGATCACCTTCCACGAGGTGCTGTGCAAGTCGGCTCTCAACAAGCTCCCCGCGGAGTCGACGCTGCCGTTCCGATTCACCGTCAATACCTTTCGCGGCTGCATGCATGCCTGCCGCTACTGCTTCGCCCGGCCGACGCACGAGTACCTCGACCTCGACGCGGGCACCGACTTCGACACGCAGGTCGTCGTGAAGACCAACGTCGCGGCGGTGCTGCGCCGCGAACTCGCCAGACGATCCTGGAAGCGCGAGCCGGTGGCACTGGGGACGAACACCGACCCCTACCAGCGGGCCGAGGGCCGCTACCGGCTGATGCCGGGAATCGTCACCGCGCTCGCCGAGTCGGGGACGCCGTTCTCGATCCTCACCAAGGGCACGCTGCTGCGCCGCGACCTGCCCCTGCTCACCCTCGCCTCCCGGCAGGTGCCGGTCTCGCTGTCGGTGTCCCTCGCGATCGGCGATCCCGAGCTGCAGCAGGCGATCGAACCCGGAACCCCGACGCCGGGAGCCCGGCTCGACCTGATCCGAGCGATCACCGATGCCGGATTCGACTGTCACGTCATGGTGGCGCCGGTCATCCCGTACCTCACCGACTCGAACGCGCACCTCGACGCACTGCTGTCGGCGATCTCCGAGGCGGGGGCCACCGGAGTGACGGTGTTTCCCATGCATCTGCGCGGCAGTACCCGCGGCTGGTTCCTCAACTGGCTCGCCGAGCACCACCCGGCCCTGATCCGCCGGTACCGGCAGCTGTACGGGCGTGGCTCACACGTGACACCGGAGTACAAGACGTGGCTGCATCGGCGTGTGTCGCCCCTGGTCGACAAGTACGGGCTCGCCGGTGACGCCATCCGGAAGGAGCCGGTCGCCCCGACTCGGGAACTCGTCGGCGCAGGCGCGGCGCCCGCGTTGACGCTGTTCTGATCCCGCTGCGCGAGTAGATTCCGCACCGGGGTGCGAACCGACTGGGCGGCACGACCGGCGTGGAGGTGCGATGAGTGAAGACGACCCGGCGGAGTCACCTGCGCCGACCCCCAAGCGCGTGAACCGAGTCACCCCGGACTCCTCGGGTGCGCGTACATCCGCGGCCGCCAGATCCTCGGTCCGGCGTCTCGGGCCCGAGACCGCCGCGCGGACAACGAACGTGCGATGGCTGCGGCTGATCACCGTGTACGCCGTCCTCGCGATCGCGGCCTATCAGATGTCGGGGTGGCTCTTCCACAATCTGCGAGGCTTCCTCGGCCTGCTGTTCCTGGCCTGGCTGGCCAGCGTCACGATCGAACCGGTGGTCGACTGGTTCGAACGGAAGGGTATGCGCCGCGGCGCGGGCACGGGCATCGTCATGGCGTCACTGACGGTGTTCTCGATCGGGTTCATTGCCCTCTTCGGCACCCTGCTGGCCGAGCAGCTGGCGCAGTTGCTCACCGCGCTGCCCGACGCGCTGTCCCAGGTGACCGAGTGGGCGAACCGCACCTTCGGCACTGAATTCGCCACCGGCAAGGACCTGATCAAGATCACTCCCGAGACCGTCAAGGACCTCGCGCAGCGCTACACACCCAGTGTTCTGGGAGTGGTCTCGTCCATCGTCGGGGTCGTGTTCCAGGCCCTGACGATGCTGCTCTTCGTGTTCTACATGTCGGCGCAGGGACCGCAGTTCCGGCGGACGATCTCGAGTTGGTTCCCGGCTCGGCAGCAGGAGGTCATCGCGACGGTCTGGAGCATCTCGGTCGAGAAGGCAGGCGGCTACGTGGTGTCCAGGCTGATCCTGGCCGCCGTGAGCGCCGTCGGTACGGGAATCTTCCTGATGCTGATCGGGGTCCCGTACTGGCTGCCGCTGGCGATCTGGACCGGCGTCGTCTCGCAGTTCATTCCGACGCTCGGCACCTACCTGGCGATCGCCCTGCCCGCGATCATCGCCGCGGCGCAGCAGCCGATGGACGGCGTGTGGGTGATCGCCTTCGGCACCGCGTACCAACAGCTCGAGAACTACGTGCTCCATCCGCGCATCACGTCGCGGACCGTCTCGATCCACCCGGCCGTCGCATTCGGATCCGTGATCGTGGGCGCGTCACTGTTCGGCGCGATCGGGGCGTTGGTGTCGGTTCCCGTTGTCGCCGTCATCCAGGCGATTGTCGAAACCTACGGTCGCCGTTACGAACTCGTCGCCGAACAGGAGTCGGCGGAGTCGCCGCCCGAGTCGCCGTCCGAGGAGTAGTCGCAGCGGCGGATTCGTCGAGATGCAGTTCGGTCGAACCCGGCACCCACACGTTCCTCAACCACCGGATGGCAGCCGCGGATCGCGGCGCCCCCGGCCTCATCGTTGTGGAGTAGTCAGGTCGTGACGAGTCAGCGGGTGAGCCCGGACGGGTTGTCGAGGTCGCGGGCGCGGTAGGTGTCACAGGCCGACACCTGCCCGGTCTGGTAGCCGGTCAGGAACCACTTCTGCCGCTGCTCCGCCGAACCGTGCGTCCACCCTTCGGGATTGACGCGGCCGGTCGCGGCCTTCTGGATGCGATCGTCGCCGACCGACGCCGCCGCCGACAACGCGTCCTCGACGTCAGACGTCGACAGCGGCTTCAGGAACGGTGTACCGCCGTCGGGCCCCGCCTGGTTGTCGGCGTAGTGCGCCCAGACGCCTGCGTAACAGTCCGCCTGCAACTCGGTGCGGACCGCGCCCGACTCGGGGCCCCGCGGATCGGCCTGCGCGCGGCCGATGTCGCCGAGCTGGTTCTGGATGTGGTGACCGACCTCGTGCGCCACGACGTACTCCTGCGCCAGCGGACCCGCCGACGATCCGAACCGGTCGACGAGCAACTGGAAGAAGCTGGTGTCGAAGTAGGCGGTCGAATCCGCCGGGCAGTAGAACGGCCCGACCTCGCTGGTGGCGTTGCCGCAGCCCGTGGCGACCGAACCGGAGAACAGGACGACCTCGGGCTGCACATACGGCGTGCCCGTCTGGTCGGCCAGTTCGGCGCCCCACACGGAGTCGAGGCTCGCCGCGGTGAACGCCACCCGGCAGTCGACGTCGCGGTTGGCGTCCGCGCCCGTCTCGCAGTTCTCGAGACCGCCGATCGGACCGCTGCCGATCGCGCCGTCGTCGGTCCCCGAGGTGGCCCCGAGCAGAGATCCGGGGTCCCCGCCCAGCAGCAGCGCCAGGATCACCACGACCAGTCCGCCCAGGCCGCCGCCGATCGCGACCTTGCCGCCGCGGCCCCCGCCGCCGCCGACCTTGACCCGGTTCGGGTCGATTCGCGCGCCCTCGTTGAAGGTCATCGGCACCTCTCGTCAGTTGGCCGGCTCCGTCCCGTCACAGCTTGGCACGCGGACCTGCATTGCCGATGGTTCCGGTGCGATGTGTCATCGAATCCGCGCCTCCGTAGGATCACAGGACAACAAGTCCCAGATCCTGTGTGACTGGAAGTGTGAAAGGAACCCCGTGCTGCGCACCCATCTCGCCGGCTCGTTGCGACCCGAGCAGGCCGCCCAGACCGTCACCCTCACCGGCTGGGTTGCGCGGCGACGCGACCACGGCGGCGTCATCTTCATCGACCTGCGCGACGCCTCGGGCGTGTCGCAGGTGGTCTTCCGCAGCGACGACGTTCTCGAGCAGGCGCACCGACTGCGCGCCGAGTACTGCGTCAAGGTGACCGGTGTCGTCGAGGTCCGCCCCGAGGGCAACCAGAACTTCGAGATCCCCACCGGTGCCATCGAGGTGAACGCCACCGTGCTCGAGGTGCTCAACGAGAGCGCCCCGCTGCCGTTCCAGCTCGACGACAACGCCGGTGAGGAAGCACGCCTGAAGTACCGCTACCTCGACCTGCGGCGCGAGGGCCCCGGCCACGCGATCCGGCTGCGGTCGAAGGTCAACGCCGCGGCCCGCGAGGTGCTGGCGCACCACGAGTTCGTCGAGGTCGAAACCCCGACCCTCACCCGCTCCACCCCCGAGGGCGCCCGCGACTTCCTCGTCCCCGCCCGCCTGCAGCCTGGCAGCTTCTACGCGCTGCCCCAGTCGCCGCAGCTGTTCAAGCAGCTGCTCATGGTCGGCGGCATCGAGCGGTACTACCAGATCGCGCGCTGCTACCGCGACGAGGACTTCCGCGCCGACCGGCAGCCCGAGTTCACGCAGCTCGACATCGAGATGAGCTTCGTCAACCAGGACGACGTCATCCTGCTGGCCGAGGAGATCCTCACCAACGTCTGGAAGCTGATCGGGCACGAGATCACCACCCCGATCGCCCGGATGACCTACGCGGACGCGATGCGCCGCTACGGCTCCGACAAGCCCGACCTGCGGTTCGGTATCGAACTGGTCGAGTGCATGGAGTTCTTCAAGGACACCACCTTCCGGGTGTTCCAGGCTGAGTACGTCGGCGCCGTCGTCATGCCCGGCGGTGCGAACCAGCCGCGGCGTGAGCTCGACCGCTGGCAGGAATGGGCCAAGCAGCGCGGCGCCAAGGGCCTCGCGTACGTGCTGATCGCCGAGGACGGCGAGCTGACCGGTCCGGTGGCCAAGAACCTCACCGACACCGAGCGCGCCGGCCTCGCCGCGCACGTCGGTGCCAAGCCCGGCGACTGCATCTTCTTCGCCGCAGGACCGACCAAGCAGATGCGTGGACTGCTCGGCGCGGCACGCGGCGAGATCGCCCGTAAGCAGGACCTGATCGACCCCAACGAATGGGCGTTCGTGTGGGTCGTCGACGCGCCGATGTTCGAGCCGACCTCCGATGCCGTCGCGGGCGGCGACGTCGCACTCGGCTACAGCGCCTGGACCGCGGTGCACCACGCCTTCACCTCCCCGAAGCCGGAGTCGATGGACACCTTCGACACCGATCCGAGCTCGGCACTGGCGTACGCCTACGACATCGTCTGCAACGGCAACGAGATCGGCGGCGGCTCGATCCGTATCCACCGCAAGGACATTCAGGAACGCGTCTTCCAGGTCATGGGAATCTCCCACGAGGAGGCGGAGGAGAAGTTCGGCTTCCTCCTCGACGCCTTCGCGTTCGGAGCGCCGCCGCACGGCGGCATCGCGTTCGGCTGGGACCGCATCACCGCACTGCTCGCGGGAATGGACTCGATCCGCGAGGTCATCGCGTTCCCGAAGTCCGGTGGCGGCGTCGACCCGCTCACCGAGGCGCCCGCCCCGATCACCGCCCTCCAGCGCAAGGAGTCGGGCATCGATGCCAAGCCCGAGCTGAAGGCCGAGAAGGATGCCAAGCCCGAGCCGAAGGCCGAGAAGGACGCCAAGGCCGAGTCGAAGAAGTCCGACGAGGGCGACAGCGACAGCTGATCGCCTCTGACCTCCCGATCCCGGGCGGCCGTGACCGTTTCGCAACAATGAGGACTGTACGGTCTGTTGTCGCTGGTCCGCCCGGGAGAAGGGGGCGAATCGGGGGTGATCGATCCCCGATTCGATGCGGTCGGCATCGCCGACGGCACCCGAACTGTCACACCGGACAGGTAGGTTGTTGGGCGCTATGACCACACTCTTGGCAGATCCAGTCTCCGACGTGGTCGCCGCAGCCGAACGGCTGCTCGAGCGACGCACCGGAGCCCCGGTGTCCCTCGTCGATCCCGTCGACCTCGGAGGTAGTGGGCGCACCGTCGTCCTCCGCGTCCGGTGCGCGGCGAACCCGTTCTCGCTGCCCCGGACCCTGGTGGTCAAACAGGTCCGCGAGCTGTCCGAGGCGGCACACGCCCTCAGTGCGAGCCCGCACTCCGACAGCGCGTTCCCGGACGGGATCCAGGGCGACGGCGTCGACTCCGCGTTCCTCCGCGAAGCGGTGTCCTACCAGTTCGCCACCGCGCTGGCCACCGAGAACCGGCCCGGGCCCTCGCTCATCGCCTACGACCTCGAAGCCCGGCTGCTCATCCTCACCGACCTAGGCGACGCCGCCCCGATCGCCCGGCTGCTCGTGCGACCGGACGAGGCCGCGGTGACCAATTCCCTGATGGCACTGGCACAGGCGATGGGCCGGATGCATGCGGCGACCGTCGGACGCGAGGAAGACTTCTCGGCGTTGCTGCGACGCTCCGGCGTCTCCCACAACGGAAACCTCGTGTCGTCGGAGGTCACCTCCAGCATCCCGCGCTTGCCCACGATGCTCAGCCAGGAGATCGGTGTCACGCCCGGACCGGACGTCACCGAGGCCGCCGAGCGTGGCGTCGCATTGTTCTCGGGTGGACGTCACCGAGCGTTCAGCCCGTCCGACCTGTGCCCGGACAACATCATCGTCGACGACGAGGGCGTCCGGTTCCTCGACTACGAGTGGGGCGGCTTCCGCGACGCGACCCTCGACATCGCGTACGCGCTCGTCTCGTTCCCCGGCTGCCTCTGCAGCTTCTCGCTGTCCCTGGACCGCTCGCTGGCGATGATCGAGGCGTGGCGTGCCGAGGTCGTCGGTATCTGGCCCGCGCTCGCCGACGACCGCACCCTCCACTCGCGCCTGCTCGACGCGCAGTTGGTGTGGGTGTGGCTGTCCACCTACTGGTTCCTGCCCGAGGACCACGCGCGCATCGCCGCGGTGCGTGAGCACCAGCTGTCGGCGCCGCGTTCCAGGGCCCTGATCTCCCGGTGGCGTGCACTCGCCGAGTTCGCCGAACACGTCGGCAACGCCGCGGTCGCCGAGCACGCGCACGAGGTTGCCGCGCGGTTCACCGAGAACTGGGGCTGAGCACCCCGGGGCCGCTGCAGGCGGCCCCGAGTGCAGGTCAGCGCGACCCGAGGGTCACCGCGCAGTTCCCGGCGTAAGCGGAGCGGCCGGCGCCAGTCGCTGACTGCCGTGCGGCGTCGCGAAGCTCGCGCCCACCCGCACACCCGCGCCCGGATCGGTCGGATCGGTGAGGAAGCACCAGTCCATCTGCGCCCGGGACGCGTCGACGTCGAGGACGCCGTACCCGTGCGAGTCGAGTTCGACGTATCGCAGGTGCCGGTTCGTCGTTTGCAACGCCGCCTCGACGGCGGGCGAGGTCGAACGCGGCGGAACGCCGAGACTGTCGTCGATGTTCGGCGAGGTCACCGACGGCACCACGAACTCGGTTCCGACGGTGACACCCGCGGGCTGCGCGGCCGCGTTCAGCGGCAACTCCGCACCCCACGAGCAGTGGATGTCGCCGGTGAGGAAGACGGTGTCGGTGACCGCATCGCCCGCGATTGCATCGAACAGACGACGCCGGTCGGCGGTGTACCCGTCCCACTGGTCGGCGTTGAACGGGATGCCGGAGTCGGGCAGCCCCACCATGTCGGTCAGGGCTTGCGTGGTGCGAGTGTCCAAGGGTGGGAACAGGATCGGCGCGATCATCACGGGATTGCCGACCAGCTTCCACTGCGTCGGCGACGACACGATGCCCGATCGGAGCCAGTCGAACTGGGCGCGACCGGTGAGGCTCCGATCCGGGGAATCGACGTTCTTCGACGTCGCGGACACCTGCAGGTCGCGGTGGCTGCGCAGGTCGAGCATCGACAGTTCGGCGAGCGTGCCGAAACGCAGCCGCCGGTACAGCGGCTGCTCGGTTCCCGACACGCGGATTGGCATCCACTCCAGGTAGGCGCGCTTGCCCGCGGCGAACCGAGATGCCCAGTCGCCCTCCGTCGCCGGGTCGTGGTTCTCCGCGCCGCCGATCCAGGCATTGTCCGCGGTCTCGTGGTCGTCCCACGTGACGATGAACGGGAACCGCGCGTGCAGCGCCTGCAGGTCGGGGTCGGTCTTGTACTGGGCGTGCCGGATCCGGTAGTCGGCGAGGGAGATGATCTCGTGGGCGGGGTCGTGCCAGCGCACGGAGCGGCCCCGGGTGCCGTACTCGCCGCGGCCGTACTCGTAGAGGTAGTCGCCGAGGTGCACGATCGCGTCGAGGTCGTCGCGTGCGGCCAGGTGCCGGTACGCGGCGAACCAGCCCGCCTCCCAGTTGGAACAGGACACGACGCCGAAGCGCAGCGACGACACCGCGGCGTCCTCGGCCGGCGCGGTGCGGGTGCGACCGACCGGGGACCGCGATCCGTCGGGGGCGACGAACCGGAAGTGGTACGACCGGCCGGCCTGCAGTCCGGTGGCGTCCACCTTCACGGTGTGGTCTGCGTCCGCCGTCGCGGTCACCGACCCGGAGCGGACCACGGAACCGAACCCGGCGTCGGACGCCACCTCCCAGCGCACGGTCACCGGACCCCCGAGGCCGGAGCCGGGAACGGCGTCCGGGGTGGGAGTGATGCGCGTCCACAGGATCACCCGATCGGGGAGTGGGTCACCGGAGGCGACGCCGTGAACGAACGGGGTTCCGGACTGCGCGGCAGCGGCAGCCGGGCGAGCGAGCAGTGCGGCGCCGGTCGCCAGGGTGGTTCCGCGCAGCATCGCGCGACGGTTCAATTGCGGCATACCTCGGATGACATATGAATCTGGACGCCCGTTCAATCCAGATTCGCGCTGAACGCCCGATGTTCGCCGAGTGTTCGGCATCTCGTCGCCTTCGGGGTCGGTCATGCCGCCGGGTAGATTCGAACCCGTGAGCGATTGGCTGGGGCCCCGCGACGGCACGGACGGACCGCACGGGTCCGAAGAGGACGGACTGTTCGACACCACCCGTCCCGAATCCCCGCCCGATTCCGCGGGGGTCACCGGCGGACTCGCTCCGACCCGCCCCGACGCGCCGCTCGCCGTCCGGATGCGACCCGAGACCCTCGACGAGGTCCTCGGGCAGGGTCACCTTCTCGAACCGGGTGCACCGCTGCGGCGTCTCGTCGAGGGTTCGGGAGCCGCGTCGGTCATGCTCTACGGGCCGCCCGGAACCGGGAAGACGACGCTCGCGTCACTGATCTCGCGCGCGACGGGCCGCCGGTTCGAGGCGCTGTCCGCGCTGTCCGCGGGCGTCAAGGATGTGCGCGCCGTGATCGACCTCGCCCGCCGCAGACTCACGGCAGGGGAACAGACCGTCCTCTTCATCGACGAGGTGCACCGGTTCTCCAAGACCCAGCAGGATGCCCTGCTCGCCGCTGTCGAGAACCGCATCGTGCTCCTGGTCGCCGCGACCACCGAGAATCCGTCGTTCTCGGTCGTGTCGCCGCTGCTCTCACGCTCGCTGGTGCTGCAGCTGAGATCGCTGACCGACGACGACATCCGGACGCTGCTCGATCGCGCCGTCACCGACCCGCGCGGGCTCGGTGGAGCGGTGACGTTGACCGACGAAGCCACGGGCCACCTGGTGCGGCTCGCAGGCGGTGACGCGCGCCGCGCGCTGACGGCATTGGAGGCCGCCTCCGGCACCGTCCTCGACCGCGACGGAGGCGCCGTCCAGCATCGCGACGGAGGCGCTGTCGTCGACCTCGCCGCCGTCGAGTCCAGCGTCGACAGGGCGGCAGTGCGCTACGACCGCGACGGCGATCAGCACTACGACGTCACCAGTGCCTTCATCAAGTCGCTCCGCGGCTCGGACGTGGACGCCGCACTGCACTACCTGGCCCGCATGATCGTCGCGGGGGAGGACCCGCGGTTCATCGCGCGCCGACTGATGATCCACGCCAGCGAGGACGTGGGGATGGCGGACCCGAGCGCGCTGCAGACCGCGACCGCGGCCGCCCAGGTGGTGCAACTGGTGGGCATGCCCGAGGCGCAACTCGCGTTGGCGCAGGCCACGATTCACATCGCGACCGCACCCAAGTCCGGCGCGGTCACGGCCGCGCTCGGCGCCGCGATAGCCGACATCCGGGCAGGTAAGGCGGGTGCCGTTCCGTCGCACCTGCGGGACGGGCATTACGCGGGCGCACAGAAACTCGGCAACGCAATCGGATACAGGTACCCGCACGACACCACCGACGGTGTCCTCGCGCAGCAGTATCCGCCCGACGAACTGGTCGGCGTCGACTACTACGCGCCGACCACGCACGGTGGTGAACGGGAACTCTCGACACGCGTCGGAAAGCTGCGTCGTATCGTGCGCGGCTGACCTCGGGAGGGTGAGACTGGGCGCACCTCTCGGCGATGGGATCCGTGATGACGCGACAGCGTGAACCGGACTGGCAGCCTCGGTCCGACGAGGTGCAATCCGACCAGGTCGCGTCGTACGACGCGATGCGGGAGGGGTGTCCGATCGCCTATGACGGCAATGACAGTTGGACCGTGTTCGGGCACGCCGACGCCGTTGCGGTCGCCGACGACACCGCGACGTACTCCAACGCCGTGTCACGGCACCTGCAGGTTCCCAACGGATTCGACGGCGCCGCCCACCGCGACTACCGGACGATGATCGGCCGCTACTTCACCGACGACGCCATCGCCGGATTCGAACCGACGCTGCGCAGCATCTGCGCCGATCTCGTCACCGCCGTGCCGCGCGGAGTGGACGTGGATCTGATGGCGGAACTGGCCGAACCGTTTGCGAACGACACGACGTGTGCGTTCATGGCTGGCCGGATTCGCTGCGTGCACCGATGCGGGAGTGGACGGAGAAGAACCGCCGCGCGACCCTCGCCGTCGACCGCACGGCGATGGCCGAGATCGCCGTCGAGTTCGACGACCACATCCGCACCCAACTCGACGCCCGACGGGGACGGCCCGCCACCGACCCGACCGGTGCGCTGCTGGAGGAACGGTTGGACGGTCGACCGCTGAGCGACGAGGAGATCGTGTCGATCATCCGGAACTGGTCGGTCGCAGAACTGGGCACGATCGCGGCGAGTGCGGGCGTCGTCGCGGGCTTCCTCGCGCGGCACCCCGACGTTCAGGAGCAGTTGCGCGCCGACCCCGGGCTGTTCGACGTCGCCACGGACGAGATTCAGCGGATGAACTCGCCGTTCGTCGCGAGCCGCAGGCGTGTCACCGTCGCCACCGAGATCGCAGGCACTCCACTCGAGGCCGAGGACCGGGTGTACGTGGTGTGGATGTCGGCGAACCGCGATCCGCGGGTGTTCGGAGACCCCGACGAGTTCCGTCTCGACCGCGATCCTGCCGACAACCTCGTCTACGGGCGAGGCAAGCACTACTGCCCGGGTGCGCGGTTGGCGCGACTGGAACTGCGGGTGCTGTTCGAGGAACTGTTCTCCGGCACGATCGTGATCGCACCGGGAGTGCAGGCGCCCGTGCCGGCCCGCTGTCCGGCAGGTGGCTGGTCACGGTTGCCGGTCCGGCTGACCTGAACCGGGACGCGAGCCCGCCCGGAGGAAACCCGCCGGGAGAAAACCCGCAGACTCGACAGTTAAGCTTGTGAATGGTCGATTCGCCTCACTCGGCGGCGTCGACGGCAAGGTTCAGTTCACTCGCGAAGGGCAACAAAGGTGCAGACCCACGAGATCCGCAGGCGATTCCTCGACCACTTCGTCAAGGCGGGTCACACCGAGGTGGCCAGCGCCTCGCTGCTCTTCGACGACCCGAACCTGCTGTTCGTCAACGCGGGCATGGTGCAGTTCAAGCCCTACTTCCTCGGTCAGCAGACCCCGCCCTACGACACCGCGACCAGCGTCCAGAAGTGCGTGCGCACCGGCGACATCGAGAACGTCGGTGTCACCACACGGCACAACACGTTCTTCCAGATGGCAGGCAACTTCAGCTTCGGCGACTACTTCAAGCGCGGCGCGATCAAGCACGCCTGGGCGCTGCTGACGAACAGCGTCGAGGATGGCGGCTACGGCTTCGATCCCGAGCGCCTGTGGGTCACCGTCTACCTCGACGACGACGAAGCCCGCGACATCTGGAAGGAAGAAGCCGGCATCCCGGACGAGCGCATCCAGCGCCGCGGCATGGCCGACAACTACTGGTCGATGGGCGTTCCCGGACCGTGCGGCCCGTGCTCGGAGATCTACTACGACCGCGGCCCCGAATTCGGTGTCGAGGGCGGCCCCGAGGCCGACGAGGATCGCTACCTCGAGATCTGGAACCTCGTGTTCATGCAGAACGAGCGCGGCGAGGGGACCGGCAAGGACAGCTTCGAGATCCTCGGGCCGCTACCCAAGCAGAACATCGACACCGGCATGGGCGTAGAGCGCGTCGCCTTCCTGCTCCAGGACGTCGACAACGTCTACGAGACCGACCTCGTGCGTCCCGTGATCACGAAGGCCGAGGAACTGACCGGTCGCTCCTACGGCACCGACCACGAGTCCGACGTCCGGTTCCGCGTCATCGCCGACCATGCCCGGACCGGCGTGATGCTCATCGCGGACGGCGTGAACCCCGGCAACGAGGGCCGCGGCTACGTGCTGCGCCGCCTGCTGCGCCGCATCGTGCGTTCCGCTCGACTGCTGGGCGCGGAGAAGCCGAGCATGGCCGAGTTCGTCACGGTCGTCCGCGACACGATGTCCGAGTCGTACCCGGTGTTGGCGACCGACTTCGACCGCATTCTCGGTGTCGCGGTCGGCGAGGAGACCGCGTTCCTGCGCACCCTCGCGTCGGGGTCGAAGATGTTCGAGGCCGAGGCCGACGAGGTCAAGGCGGCGGGCAAGAAGGTCTTCGGCGGCAGCGAGGCGTTCGTCCTGCACGACACCTACGGCTTCCCGATCGACCTGACGCTGGAGATGGCGGCCGAGGCAGGCCTCTCGGTCGACGAGGACGGGTTCCGGTCGCTGATGGCCGAGCAGCGCAAGCGCGCGAAGGAGGACGCCCAGTCCCGCAAGCACGCGCACGCGGACCTGAGCATCTACAAGGAGTTCGTCGACCGCGGCGAGACCGAGTTCACCGGTTTCGCCGAACTGACCACCGAGGCAACGGTTCTCGCGCTCATCTCGGGCGGAGTCCGGGTCCCGACCGCGACCGCGGGGCAGGAGGTCGAGGTCATCCTCGACCGCACCCCGCTCTACGCGGAGTCCGGTGGCCAGATCGCCGACATCGGTCTCATCACCGGACCGGGTCTGCGGGTCCGGGTCCGCGACGTGCAGAAGATCGCCAAGAAGGTCTGGGTGCACAAGGTCACCGTCGAGGAAGGCCAGCTGACCGAGGGGGACGCGATCCTCGCGCAGGTCGACGCGGCGTGGCGGTCCGGTGCAACTCAGGGCCACTCCGGAACCCACATGGTGCACGCCGCGCTGCGGCAGGTGCTCGGCCCCAACACCACGCAGAAGGGGTCGCTGAACAAGCCCGGCTACCTGCGGTTCGACTTCGCGTGGCAGAACCAGCTGTCGGCGCAGCAACTCGCCGACATCGAGGCCGTCGCCAACGAGGCCGTCGCGGCCAACCACACCGTCAACACGTTCGTCACCGACTTGGACAAGGCCAAGCAGATGGGCGCGATGGCACTGTTCGGCGAGAACTACGGCAACGAGGTCCGGGTCGTCGAGATCGGTGGACCGTTCTCGATGGAACTCTGCGGCGGCACGCACGTGCAGTCGTCGGCGCAGATCGGTCAGATCACGCTGCTCGGTGAGTCGTCCGTCGGCTCCGGCGCGCGCCGCGTCGAGGCGTTCGTCGGCCTCGACTCGTACCGCTACCTCGCCAAGGAACGCGCACTGCTCGCGGGCGTCGCGACCGCCCTGAAGGTGCCGTCGGACGAGGTGCCCGGCCGCGTCGAGCAGCTCGTCGAGCGGCTCAAGGTCGCCGAGAAGGAACTCGAGGCCACCAAGGCGGCGGCGGTGCTCGCCTCCGCGGCGGGCTTCGTCGAGAAGGCGCAGCGCGTCGGTGGGCTGCTGCTCGTCGCCGAGCAGGCACCCGACGGCGTGCCCGCAGGCGATCTGCGCACCCTCGCCACCGACATCCGCGGCCGGTTCGGCACCGAGGCCGCCGTCGTCGTCCTGCTCGGCTCCGCCGACGGCAAGGTTCCGTTCGTCGTGACAGCCACGAAGGCGGCACTGGATCTGGGCGTCAAGTCCGGCGACCTCGTCGGCGCCTTCGGGCCGCTGATCGGTGGCCGCGGCGGCGGCAAGCCCGAGATGGCGCAGGGGTCGGGCAGCGATGCGTCCGGCATTCCCGCAGCGCTCTCGGCTGTCCGCGCCCGCGTCGCCGAGATCGCCGGGTGACGGACCTGGACGGAAGCGGCGACCCCGGTCGGGGTCGCCGCATCGCGATCGACGTCGGAAGCGTCCGCATCGGCGTCGCCGCCAGCGACCCCGACGGTATCCTCGCCACGCCGGTCGAGACCGTACCGAGGTCCAAGAGCAGGGCCGACACCTCCGACCTCCGGCGACTCGCCGCGATAGTCGAGGAGTACGAGGCGGTGGAGGTTATCGTCGGTCTGCCGCAGACCCTGCGTGGGGAACGCGGCGCCGCAGCAGGTCTGGCCGTGAAGTTCGCCGACCAGCTCCGGGAACGGATCGCTCCGATCCCGGTCCGGATGACCGACGAACGCTTCACGACGGTCACCGCGTCGCGATCCCTGCGTGAAAGCGGGGTCAAGGCCAAGGGCCAGCGGTCGGTGATCGATCAGGCAGCAGCTGTCGCGATCCTCCAGGGGTGGCTCGATCAGCGAAGCGCGGCGCTGCGGTCGGCGCAGGCCGCACAACCGGAGGGACCGGACGTGACCGAACCGGAGGGCGCGGAGTGACGCACGACCAGCGGCAGTACGTGAGCCGGGCCGAAGCCCGTCGTGCACGTGAAGCCCAGGAGGCGGCGGTGACCCGCCGCAAGCGCGGTCGCGGGGTCTTCCTCGCGCTGGCGGTCGTGGTCGGCCTCGCCGTCGTCGGCGGCGTCGGGTACGTGGCGTTCGACATGCTCGGTGGCAAAGCTGCCCCCGACTACGCGTCTGGCGAAGCCGGACCCGAGGTGGTCGTCGTCGTGAACGCGGGCGACACCGCGACCCAGATCGGCGCACAGATGGCCGAGAAGGACGTCGTGGCAAGCAGTTCCGCGTTCTACGAGGCCGCGATCGCGAACCCGGACATGCAATCGCTGCAGCCCGGCTACTACCACCTGCAGTCGCGACTGCCGGCCGCCGAAGCCGTCGCCACGCTCGTCGACCCGTCGTCGCGAGTCGGATCCCTGGTGATCTCCGAGGGCAGGCAGCTGCACGACACCCGCGACGTCAACACCGGCGCCGTCAAACGCGGCATCTACACGCTCATCTCGGAGGCGAGCTGCCTGCCGGGGGCCTCCGGCGGGCTCGACTGCGTCACCGTCGACGAGCTCGACGCTGCGGGCGCGAGCCCCGACCTCGTCGGGCTCGGGGTGCCCGCCTGGGCGATCGACCAGGTGCGCAGGGTGCCCGATGCGTCCCGTCAACTCGAAGGGCTCATCGCCGCGGGCAGCTGGGACTTCGATCCCGCCGCCGACGCCACCCAGATCCTCAGCGGGCTCGTCGGCGGAAGCGCCGCGAAGTACCAGTCGACCGGCATCACCACCGCCGGAGCGAACGTGGGGTTGAACCCCTACGAGGTGCTGATCGCGGCCTCGCTCGTCGAGCGGGAGTCGCTGCCCGCCGACTTCGGCAAGGTCGCTCGAGTGATCGTCAACCGTCTCGCCGTGCCCCAGAAGCTCGAGTTCGACTCGACGGTCAACTACGCGCTCGACACCACCGAACTCGCCACCACCGACCAGGACCGGGCCACCGTCACACCGTGGAACACGTACGCGAAGGAAGGCCTGCCCGCGACCCCGATCTCGTCACCGAGCATCGCGGCGGTCCAGGCGGTGGAAACCGCGCCTGCGGGGGACTGGCTGTACTTCGTCACCATCGACGACCAGGGCACCACGCTGTTCACCCACAGCTACGAGGAGCACCTGGAGAACAGCAAGAAGGCCGTGGAAAGTGGGATCCTGCGCAGTGGTCGCTGACAACGTGACGGGTTACGACAACACGGTGAGCGGGCCGCGCCGCGCGGCGGTCCTCGGCAAGCCGATCGAGCACTCCCGCTCACCCGACCTGCACCTCGCCGCGTACCGGGCGCTCGGACTGACCGACTGGACCTACGAGCGCATCGAGTGCACCGGCGAGCAGCTTCCCGCGCTCGTCGACGGGCTCGGGCCGGAGTGGGTTGGACTGTCGGTGACGATGCCGGGCAAGCTCGCCGCGCTCGCCCACGCCACCGAACGGACCGAGCGGGCCGTGCAGGTCGGGTCCGCGAACACCCTCGTCCGCATCGGTGACAGCGGTTCGGGGGGCGGCTGGCGCGCGGACTGCACCGACGTCGACGGCGTCGCGGGCGCGCTCGCCGAGGTCGGGGTCGTCGACCTGAGCGGGTCGAGTGGCGTCGTCATCGGCGCGGGCGGCACCTCACGACCTGCGCTGCGTGCACTCGCCGACCTCGGGGTCGCCGAGGTGACGGTGGTTGCCCGCTCGGCCGACCGCGCCGCGGACACCCTCGCCTGTGCGGAGGTGATGGGCGTGCGCGCCCGGTACCAGGACTTCGACGGACTGTCGGCCCCGTGCCGCGACGCCGCGGTCGTGGTGAGCACGGTGCCCGCCGACGCGATCGCCCCCTATGCGTCCGCCGTTGCGCAGGCGCCGGTGGTGTTCGACGCGATCTACGATCCCTGGCCCACCCCGCTCGCGTCCGCTGTCGCCGCCGCGGGCGGCACCGTCGTCGACGGTCTTCGGATGCTGCTCAACCAGGCGTTCGGCCAGGTCGAGCAGTTCACGGGCAGGCCCGCGCCCCGCGACGCCATGGCCGCTGTGCTCCCGCGTCGTTCATCCACAGGCTGATACGTAACGCCAGGTCACCGCGCCGGTCGGTGCGCGCGGGTGTGGCAGCGTGCACCGCATGGGGGAGATGTGGGAATTCGCGGTGCTCGCCGTGTGGTGTGTGTGGCTGAGCGTGACCGACCTGAGGACGAGACGCCTACCGAACGCGGTGACGCTGTCGGGTGCAGTGGCGATCGTCGGCGTTGCCGGTCTGCGCGGTGAGCTGCGCCCTGCGATCGTGGGCGCACTGCTGCTGGCAGGCGTGTACCTGTTTATGCATCTCGCGTCACCGGCGTCGATGGGCGGCGGCGACGTCAAACTCGCGCTCGGCCTCGGCGCCGCGACGGGAACGGCCGGGTCGGCAGTGTGGCTGGCCGCGGCAGTGGGAGCGTTCGCACTGACCGCCCTCGTGGGCTGTGTCCTGCGGGTTGCCGGGCGTCGTGTCGAGGACCTGCCGCACGGACCGTCGATGTGCTTCGCGACGCTCGCCGCGTTGACGCTGTGACCGGTGTGCATTGCAGTGGTCGGCCCGTGGAATGATGGTCGACGTGCTGCGCTGGATAACTGCTGGAGAATCCCACGGTCCCGCCCTCGTCGCGATGGTCGACGGAATGGTCGCCGGGGTCGAGATCACCTCGGACGAGATCGCCACCCAACTGGCTCGCCGCCGCCTCGGCTACGGTCGCGGTGCCCGCATGAGCTTCGAGAAGGACGTCGTCACCGTTGTCGGCGGCGTCCGGCACGGCCGCACCATGGGCGGACCCGTCGCGATCGAGGTCGCCAACAGCGAGTGGCCCAAGTGGGAGACCGTGATGGCCTCCGACCCCGTCGACGAGGCACTGCTCAAGGACCTCGCCCGGAACGCCCCGCTGACTCGGCCGCGGCCCGGCCACGCCGACTTCTCGGGCATGCTCAAGTACGGCTTCGACGACGCCCGGCCCGTGCTCGAACGCGCCAGTGCTCGCGAAACCGCGGCCCGCGTCGCTGCCGGAACCCTCGCCCGGAACTTCCTCCGCCAGGTGTTCGGTGTCGAGGTCGTCTCGCACGTCATCTCCATCGGCGCCTCGAAGCCCTATGTCGGCCCCGCCCCGCACGCCGACGACCTCGACGCCGTCGACGCCAGCCCCGTTCGCGCGTTCGACAAGGCGGCCGAGGAGTCGATGATCGCTGAGATCGAGGCCGCCAAGAAGGACGGCGACACCCTCGGCGGTGTCGTCGAGGTCGTGATCGAGGGACTGCCCATCGGACTCGGCTCGTTCATCAGCGGCGAGAACCGCCTCGACTCGCGCCTCGCGGCTGCCCTGATGGGCATCCAGGCGATCAAGGGCGTCGAGGTCGGCGACGGCTTCGAGACCGCCCGACGTCGCGGCAGCGCGGCGCACGACGAGATGAAGCCCGGACCCGACGGTGTCCTGCGGTCGACCAACCGCGCGGGCGGACTCGAAGGCGGCATGACCAACGGCGAGGCGCTGCGCGTGCGCGCGGCGATGAAGCCGATCTCCACGGTGCCGCGGGCGCTGGCCACCATCGACATGGCGACCGGCGACGAGGCCGTCGCGATCCACCAGCGCAGCGACGTCTGCGCGGTGCCCGCAGCGGGCGTCGTCGCGGAGTCCATGGTCGCGCTCGTCGTCGCGCAGGCCGCGCTCGAGAAGTTCGGTGGCGACTCCGCCGCCGAGACCCAGCGCAACGTCGAGGGGTACCTCGCGGCAGTGCGGGAGCGGCTGGCACGGTGACTCCACGTGCGGTCCTGATCGGGCCGCCCGGCGCGGGCAAGTCCACGATCGGGCGGCGCCTGGCTCGGGCGATCGACGTCGAGGTCTTCGACACCGACGCCGCGATCGAACACGAGACCGGGCGCAGCATCCCGGAGATCTTCGCCGAGGACGGTGAACCGGCGTTCCGGGAGATCGAAGAGGACGTCGTGCGCCGTGCGCTCCTCGAACAGGACGGCGTCGTCTCGCTCGGTGGCGGCGCGATCCTGTCCGATGCGACGCGTGCCCGCCTGGCCGGGCACACGGTCGTGTACCTGGAGATCAGCGTCGCCGAGGGACTGCGCAGGACCGGCGCGAACACGAGCCGGCCGCTGCTCAACGGCGGCGACCCGCGGCAGAAGTACCGAGAGCTGATGCGGCGGCGCAGGCCGCTCTACCGGGAGGTCGCGACCATTCGGCTGCGCTCCGACGGCCGCAGTCCCGCCCGCCTCGTGCAGCAACTCGTCACGCGACTGGGTGCAGCCCAGTCTCCGAATCCGTCGACGACGCACCCCGACTCATCGAAGGAAGAAGGCACACAGTGAGCGAACCCGTGCGCGTGCAGGTCGAGTCGGCCAGCCCGTACCCGGTGATCATCGGGCGCGGACTGCTCGGTGACATCGTCGACCAGCTGGCCGGGACCAGGACCGTCGCGATCATCCACCAGCCGACGCTGCTGCAGACCGCGGACGTCCTCAAGGCGGCGTTGAAGGAACGCGGTGTCGATGCCCACAGCATCGAGATCCCGGACGCGGAGGACGGCAAGGATCTGGCGGTCGCCGGGTTCTGCTGGGAGGTTCTGGGGCGGATCGGGCTGACCCGCAGCGACGCCGTCGTCAGCCTCGGTGGCGGTGCCGCGACCGACCTCGCCGGCTTCGTCGCCGCAACGTGGATGCGCGGGGTGAAGGTCGTGCACGTGCCGACCACGCTGCTCGCGATGGTCGACGCCGCCGTGGGTGGCAAGACCGGCATCAACACCGATGCGGGCAAGAACCTCGTCGGCTCGTTCCACGAACCGGCCGCCGTGTTCATCGACCTCGCGACGCTGGAGACGGTGCCGCGCAACGAGATCGTCGCCGGCATGGCCGAGGTGATCAAGACCGGGTTCATCGCCGACCCCGTGATCCTCGACCTGGTCGAGGCCGATCCGGAGGCTGCGCTGGATCCGACGGGCGAGGTGTTGCCCGAACTGATCCGCCGCTCGGTGGAGGTCAAGGCGAAGGTTGTCGCCGCGGACCTCAAGGAGTCGAGCCTGCGCGAGATCCTCAACTACGGGCACACCCTCGGCCATGCGATCGAACGTCGTGAGAAGTACCGGTGGCGCCACGGCGCTGCCGTGTCGGTCGGACTCGTGTTCGCTGCCGAGCTGGGCAGGCTGGCCGGACGACTCGACGACGCCACCGCGGACCGGCACCGCGCGATCCTCGAGTCCATCGGCCTGCCGACGAGCTACGACGCCGACGCGTTCTCGGACCTGCTCAAGGGGATGCAGACCGACAAGAAGAACCGCGCGGGCATGCTGCGGTTCGTCGTGCTCGACGGCCTCGCCAAGCCGAGCCGCCTCGAGGGTCCGGACCCGACATTGCTCGCCGCCGCCTACGCCGCGATCGGCCGGGAGTCCGGCGGGAACACCGGAACTGTGCTGTTGTAGCGGGCTCGCACGCCGCTGCGGGCGGGAGGTGGGGTCGCGGGGTGTCAGCCCCGCGACTTCCCTTCCGCAGGTCGTGCCTCATTCACTGCTGGTGTCGGCGGCTCGGGGTTTGCCGGGGCATGGTTCCTTGTACTCGACGTCGGGAGAGACCCACTCCCGCCACTGCTCCTCGCTCGGGTTGGCGACCAGCTTCTCGCACAGCACGTCCTTCCACGCCGCCGGCGCGGGAAGCTGCCAGACCGCGGGGCTCCCGGCAGTTGGCCCGCTGCCGGTCAGCGTCACAGGCAGTCCAACGATGTAGGCAGTCTGTCCGTCCTTGCCGAATTCCACCGAGCCCGCAGCGCCTATGGATTCTGTATCCACTGGCTGGCCGACTTGCTCGCCCGATTCGGCATCCCAGAACCGCAGGGTGTCGTCGGTGCCCACATCGCCGATCGACGCCAGGAAGTCGCCATTGGGGCTGTACACGATGCCGGATATGCCGCTGTGCCCCGTCATGGGCTTGCCGATGGACTCACCGCTGTCAACGTCCCATACTTGAATTTCACCTCGGAGTGTCGCAGTTGCGACTCGGTGACCGTCGGGACTCACGGCCATGTCGTCGAAGTAGGTCGGACTATCCCGACCGGCGACCTGCTCTCCCAAAGGTGGCCGCATAGTCATGTCCCACACCCAGATCGAGCTGTCGCCTCGTGCGAACAGGTGGGTGCCGTCCTGGCTGAAAGTGACCTCGTAGGTCGCGGCTTCATCGCCGGAGAGCGGATCTCCGATCTGTTTGCCTCTCTGCGTGTCCCACAATCGCACGGCGTTGTCATCGCTGGTGTACGCGAGGACCTTCCCGTCGGGGCTGATCGTGAACCCTTTGTCGGCTCCGTTGTATCCGGTGACGGGCTGGCCTGCGGGTCGTCCGTTTGACGTGTCGAGGATACGAATCGCGTTGTCCTCTCCGGCGATGGCGAGCCATCGATAGTCGCGACTCCAGTCCGCAGCCTTGCCGCTTTGCGTCCGGACTGACCGGAGCGTGTCGTTCGTGAAGGTGCTGATGTGCTCCCCGGTGTCGGCATTCAAACGGTGTCTTGAGTTGTCCCGCGTGAACACGATCTGAGGTACATCTGTGGTGGTATCCACACCTAGGGTGTCAGCGAGGTCTAGTGGGGCGGCCTTGCTGCCCGCCGTCTCTACGAGCAGCTGCTCATCGAGTTGTCCATCCAGCTTCTGAACGGACTCATCGGTCACTGCAATTAGCGAGTCCTCCGCTTTCGTGAATGCGACATGCTCCACCGGTGATTGAAAGCGCAATTGATTGCCAGTCGGCTGACCTGTGGCCCCGTCCCACAGTCGCACGCTTTTGTCGGTGCTACCGGTAACGATATGGTGGCCGTCGGGGCTAAACGCTAGGGACCAGATCAGGCCGTAGTCGCCTGCTGCGGGTGCTCCAATCAATTCGCCGGTGTCGGCATTCCATATCCTTAGTGGCGTTCCGCCATTCAGTGACGAAACACCTACTGTAAATCCGCCAGCGGCGACCACGGTCCCGTCCGGACTGAAAGCGAGGCTTGAGACGAAGTCGTAGTCGCGGATTGCTTCGTCGCGGAACTGCGATGTCTCGCGAAGCGCAGCTCCGGTTTCGGCATCCCACAGTTGGATTGTGCCCTCGCGGTCGCTGGTGGCTGTAGCGAGTCGACGTCCGTCGGGGCTGAACGCCAGTGCGGTGACGCTGATGCCGGGATCGGTTGTCAATGTGGCAACCGGCTGCCCCGTCTTGGGGTCCCACAGCCGCAATCCTTGGTCGTCGCTCACTGCAACCCGACGCCCATCCATGCTGACAGCGGCTTCGCCAACTGTGGTTCCGCCAGGCACCCGTTGCCCGATGTAATCTCCGGTGTCGGTGTCCCACACGCCAGTGGTTTTGTCGGTGCTGTCAAAGATCGTGAGGTAGCGGCCACTGAAGTCGATCGCAGTGGCATACGCGGCCGGATTGTCGACCGGAGCGCCGACCGGCATCCACGTTCGGGTGTCGATCAGATGAACGCCATCGTCGTCGGTGTTCGCGACGCGCTGACCGTCGCCGCTGAGGATGCGGCTGAACATGCCCGAGTTCGGATATATCTCGTCAAGGTTCGACCAACCGTCGACCGCCAGGCGCAGTCCTCCAACGTTGGCTTGCGGTGAAAGATTCTGTGCAGCAATAACCTTGACGAACGCGGGAAGTTCACTGCCTGGTTGACCGCCAGAGAGGATCGCCTGCCCTTCCGAAGCGAGTCGTTCGCCGAGCGCCTCCTGTTTGCGGGTATTGGCCTCGTCGTATGCCCGCCAAGTGAGAAGCGCCGCGACGACGGCCAGCACAGCGATGATCACGGTGCCTGCCAGTACCGCGCGCAGGGTGCGGGAGCGTTTGCGCAGCGCGCGGGCGTAGTTCTCGGCTTCCCGTTGGCGCTCATGGGCGTCGCGGAGCGCGGCCTGCTGGCGTTGCTGCGCCGCGGCGTGGCGCGCCTCGCGTGCTGCACTCTCCTCCTGCACACGGCGGCGATCACGGTGTTCTCGCACGACACGCGTGAGCACATCGTGGGTCAGTTCGATCCGTTGCGCGCCGTAGCGCTCCTCGATCCGGAGCAGCCGCGACTGAATCAGCCGGGTGAGTTCGTCATCCGTCAGGTGCGACGGCACCGCGTCCTCGCGGGGGTAGCTGTTGCGGAAACCCTTTTCGGTGATCAGCTCGGACTCGATGAAGCGCGCGACGCGGGGCGGCATCCCATTGACGCACGATGAGTAGTAGTTCGACAGGATGTCGCGTTTGGCGTCCTCGACGAGCTGCTTGTCGAACTGCGGCTGCCCACGTCGCTTCCTCTCCTCGTTGAGCTCGCGGCAGAACAGGCTCAGCAGTGCGGGTTCCACGTCCGATTCGCCGCGGTGATCGTGGGGATGATCGGACTCGGAGTGGGCGGTGTCGTGGCCGCGGTGCAGGTCTTCGCCCGCGACGATGGCGACCACCCGGCGAGCCAGTGGCTCTGTCATGAGGTGCGCCGCTGGTTCGTGCACGGCGGCAAGGGCGTCGCTTGCGCGCAGGTTCAGCAGGCGCACTCGTGAGCGTCCCAGCGATGGAATGAGCTGTCGCCAGCCTTCGAGCTCGGGGAGGAAGTCCTCGCGCAGGCTGATCAACAGCTTCGACGTGCGTGACCGCAGGTCGAATCGCGCAGCCACGCCCTCGTCGTTCTCGATCCGTGCGGCCAGGTCTGCGGGTATGCGGTTCTCGGCCAGATCGCCGAGATCGTCCCTGAACTCGCGAACGAGGTCGGGAACTCGCTCGCCCAGGGTGAACAGTTCTTCGAACTGATCGAGGACGATCACGGGGGTGAGCGGATAGTTCTGCGCGCTCCACAGCTCGAAGTCCTTGCGATGCAGGTACTCCCAGAGTAATTCGCCTTCCGAGGGCAGGACCGCGTCAGGCGCCTGGGCCCGGATCGAATCGCAGACAGCGTGTCGGAGCTGGTCGACGAGTCGTGCCGCGTCCGGCTTCAAATCGAACCGAACATAGATCGGCAGCAGGTGGC
The DNA here is from genome assembly GCF_001040705.1 of Rhodococcus sp. RD6.2. GTDB lineage: Bacteria > Actinomycetota > Actinomycetes > Mycobacteriales > Mycobacteriaceae > Rhodococcus_G. The sequence continues at coordinate 149,531 of NZ_CVQP01000008.1, read as the reverse complement.
GTGCACGCAGGACGGGAAACAGTCCCGCCTGAAGCAGGGACGTCTTGCCTAGGCCGGAACGGCCGTACAGGACGGTGACGGGCGAGTCGAGGACGTGGTTTCCCAGCGCTCCAATTTCACGGTTGCGCCCGAAGAAGTAGGCCTGCGCGTCCTCTTCGAATGATGCCAACCCAGGCCACGGGTTGTCTCTGTCGAGCTGCATGGCATGCTCCGTCGGTCAGGCCGCATTGGTGCGCCGCATGGCGCGGATTTCGGCAGTCAGCACATCGAGCAACTCGGCATCCGGGTCGCCTCCCGGAGCCCGACCGAAATGCAAGCGGCTGAACTCTTCCGGAATCTGCTGGTATCGCCTCGCGTCACCCTCGTAGTCGTCGTCGATGACAACCGGGACGATGAATCTCCGGCGTGGAATCGAGCGCGAGCGATCCGCCGCCTCCAGCCACTCCCGGAAGACGTAGCCTTCGTCCTCGGCCTCCGTGTTGCGTGAGATGACCGGGACGAACAATCGAACGGTTCCGTGAATTCTCGCCAGGACTTCCTTCTCCCACTCATCGCCCGGGCTGATCTGCCGCTCGTCCAGCCACACGTCTCCGCCGAGGCCGTCGATCGCGTCGTAGAGCCGCCGGGCGGCATCGGCGTCCTCCCTCATGTAACTGATGAAGATGGTCGGAGGGGACGACGGTGAACTGGTGGAGCCGACTCCCCGCGAACGATCCGTCTGGTCGAGCGGCGGACGCGCCCTGCTCGCGGTCCGACGCTCCCAGCGTGCGCGCAGCTCCACGACGAACTCGGAAGGCTCCATGTCCAACTGCTGGACCATCGTCCTACGGCAGTAGGTCGCGAAGAAGTTCGACAGTGTGGGCGAGATGGACTTGCCGACGAAGAAGAACTGCTGGTTGCGTTCCAGCGACAGGCGTGAGTTGCTGGACATGCGAAGCAGGAATCGTCCCAGCCAGTCCGGTATTTCGCATCCGAGGAACAACAACGGATGGTGCTTCAGCGGATAGTCGAGCCAATCGGGAAGGCTCGCCGCGTCGCTGAGCAATGAGTGGAGCCACTCGAGTCGGTCTTCCTCGTGAATCGCGTACTGGGGCGTCGACGACGTTTGGCCGAACAAGTTCAGAACGACGGTGTCGGTACTCTCCGCTGGTTCCGAGTTGCGTGACTGTTCGCTCGTGCTCTGATTCGGGGAGAACGACACTTCCCGAACACCCGGGCGGCCGTGGAACCGGACGTCGTTCACCGCGGTTGCGAGCAACCGGTCCGGGGTGGTGCTCACGAACAGGGGAACATTGTCGATCGCGGCGAGGTTCCGGAGCGCGTCTCCGGGAACGGGATCCACCTCGGCGATGATGTCGTTGATGACGCGGTACAGTCGCTCGATCTCATCCCGGCCGCGCTCGTGCAGGAAGGCCGCCACCGCGTCACCCATCGTGGTCGACCCCGGTGGCAGGCGATAGCGATCGGCCAAGCGCCGTCCGATGAGTGTTCCGAGTCGCTCCTCGGTGGTGCCGACCTTGACCAATGTCATGTCCGGACCGACGACGGGTACCAGGAGTCGACCCCCGATATGGGAGAGGAGGTCCTCCCAGAAGACGTCGTTCGCGTCCGTGGTGGACAACTGAGGCATGAATTCATGGTGCTCGGCGGACGGAGCCGCAGCCAGAGTAGCCGACTACTCGACTGCGAGAGTGCTCATGCGGAATGCATGCGTGGCAGGTGCGGCGAGCGGGCTCCGAAGAGTCGGATAGGCGGGAACTCGAGCGAGGGTTCCTGGCATGTCGGACCGGCTGGCGCGGGAGAATGGAACAGCGAGCAAGGCGCGGCGACACCCCAGGAGGTGCAGCGTGGATGGCCGAGACAGTCAGTCCGAGCTCCGCGACCGACTCTGGAACGACGCACCACATGACACGCGGCCCGACGGCAAGGTCATGACCGTCGAGGCCGCGGTGCTCGAACAATACCGGCTCTACGTCGAGATGGCAGACCGCATCAGCGCCCGCCGCGGACTCGCGAACTCGTTCTTCCTGACGCTGAACACCGGCATAGTCACCGTCGTCGCCACGTTCGGCGAGGCTGCCCCTGAGGGCACTCGATCGTGGCTGGCAATTCCACTGGTCGCGGTACTCGGCCAGTGCGCCGCCTGGTTCTACCTGGTGCGCAGCTACCGGCTGCTCAACAGCGCCAAGTATCGGGTCGTCGGCGCCCTCGAGGAACGACTCCCGGCCTCCCCATTCTGGCGCGCCGAATGGTGGGCGCTGGGCGAGGGCGCAGACCGGTCCCGGTACTGGCCACTCGCCCATCTCGAGAAGTGGATTCCAGTCCTCTTCGCGCTTTTGTACGTCGCGGGCTTCGTCGCCATGATGCTCGCGTGAATTGAAGTCCCAGGCTATTCCTGGGGTCGGACGGCGCGGAACGCCTCGGTCGGTGCGTCGTCGGGGTAGCCGTCCGCGCTGGTGGCCGGGTCCGAGTACGGGCCCTCGGCGAATCCGTAGCCGTCGTCCTCGTGTGCCCACTCGTCGCCGCCTGCTGCGCCGACTCCGACCGGGACCGGTGCCGCGGTCCGATCCTCGGTCGCCTCGTTCTTCTGTGCGTCTCGGTGAGCGATGAATCGGCCGACCGCGACCGCCAGCATCGCGGGGACGAACACGAGCAGCAGGGTGAACGCCGCACCCGAGGTGAGCTCGAAGAACAGCGAGTTCTCGCCGAGCGAGACGTCGGAGACCGACCCGATGAGCCAGCACAGTGCACCGGAGAGCAGACCCGCGACTGCACCGGCCTTGAGCCAGGTCATCGTCAGGTCGGCTTCCTCCCGCTCCGACGGGTGCGCACGAGCGTCGCGGATACCGTCGAGACCGGCCCACACGAGGGCGGCGAGCACGACGACGGCCAGGCCGAGCCACCTCATCAGCGACCCGTGCAGTGGCCAGGCCGCGACCGCGACGCCCAGCGCGACCCGGGTGACGACATGCACGAAGGTCATGCCGAGTCCACGAACAATCCAGGAGTTCATACCCACAGCGTAACGAGGGTCACGTTCGTGGCGTGACGCAACCGACATCGACGGTGACGGACATCATCCGGTCACAGTCGCCTTCCGCACGAAGTCGGTGCCCGGCTGTCGTACGTTTGGGCCCATGTCCACTGCAGATCACGGAGCCCGGCGGGCCGCACTGCGCCGCCTGCTCACCGACCGCGAACTCGACGTCCTGATCGTCACCGACCTCCTCAACATCCGGTACCTCACCGGTTTCACGGGATCGAACGCGGCGCTCGTCGTCGACGCCGCCGACGAGCCGGGCGCGGAGGACGGCACCGTCGTCTGCACCGACGGTCGTTACGTCACCCAGGTCGGGGAACAGGTGCCGGACCTGCGGGCGATCATCGACCGGGCGAGCGCCGCCGCGCTGATCCGCACGCTCGCCGACCGCCCAGGTGTGCGAGCCGGATTCGAGAGTCACGTCGTTACGGTCGACGCCCTCGCGGGATGGCGCGACGCTGCGCCGAACCTGACGTTGACCCGCTGCCCCCGCGTGGTCGAACGCCTGCGGGAGGTCAAGGACGAACACGAGATCGGTCTGCTCCGGCGCGCGTGCACAGCAGCCGACGTGGCACTCGCCGCGCTGATCGAACGCGGCGGGCTGCGGCCGGGACGGACGGAACGCGAGGTCGGTCGCGAGTTGGAGTTCCTCATGCTCGAGAACGGCGCCGACGGCATCTCGTTCGAGACGATCGTCGCGGCCGGTGCGAACTCGGCGATTCCGCACCACCGGCCCACCGACGCGGTGCTCGCGTCGGGCGACTTCGTCAAACTCGACTTCGGTGCCACCGTCGCCGGTTACCACTCGGACATGACCCGCACCTACGTACTGGGGTCGGCGGCCGACTGGCAGCGTGACGTGTACGACCTGGTGTCGCGCTCACAGGCGGCCGGACGCGCGGCGCTGGCGCCGGGTGCCCCGCTGGCCGAGGTGGATGCGGCGTCGCGTTCGGTGATCGAGGCAGCGGGCTACGGCGAGCTGTTCCTGCACGGTCTCGGGCACGGCGTCGGCCTCGAGATCCACGAAGCGCCGGGAATCGGCAAGGCCGGGGCCGGTACACTACTAGCCGGTGCTGCGGTGACCGTCGAGCCCGGGGTGTACTTCTCGGGACGCGGAGGCGTCCGGATCGAGGACACTCTCGTGGTTCGCGAGGAGGAGCCGGAGCTCCTCACGCTCACCAGCAAAGATCTGACAATCGTTTAATAAGGAGACACGAAGCCAGTGGCTGACACCAGTGATTTCAAGAACGGGCTCGTACTGAAGATCGAGGGCCAGCTCTGGCAGATCATCGAGTTCCAGCACGTCAAGCCGGGCAAGGGTCCCGCGTTCGTGCGCACCAAGCTCAAGAACGTGCTCTCCGGCAAGAATGTCGACAAGACCTTCAACGCGGGCGTCAAGGTCGAGACCGCGACCGTCGACCGCCGCGACATGACGTACCTGTACCACGACGGTAGCGACTACGTCTTCATGGACGGCGACACCTACGACCAGATCTCGATCAACGAGGCAACCGTCGGCGAGGGCGCGCGCTTCCTGCTGGAGAACATGCAGGTCCAGGTCGCGACCCACGAGGACGCGCCGCTGTTCGTCGAGCTGCCCGTGACCGTCGAGCTCGTCGTCAAGCACACCGATCCGGGCCTGCAGGGCGACCGCTCCACCGGTGGCACCAAGCCGGCCACGCTGGAGACGGACGCCGAGGTCCAGGTTCCGCTGTTCATCAATACGGGCGACAAGCTGAAGATCGACTCCCGTGACGGCAACTACCTGGGCCGCGTGAACTCGTAGCGTGTCCGGTAGCCAGAAGAAGCTCGGGGCCAGGCACAAGGCCCGCAAGCGCGCCGTCGACTTCCTCTTCGAGGCGGAGGCGCGTGATCTCGACCCGGTGGACCTCGCGGCCGAGCGGGTGACGTTGTCCTCGAAGGACGACACCGTCGCACCCGTCAACCCGTACACGGTCACCGTCGTCACTGGTGTCGCGGAGAACCTGGACCGGCTCGACCGGGTCATCGCCGACCATCTGCAGGACTGGACGCTCGAGCGTCTGCCCGCCGTGGATCGTGCGATTCTCCGGATCGCGGTGTGGGAACTGTTCCACGCGACGGATGTGCCTCCGGTGGTCGCCGTCGACGAAGCGGTCGAGCTCGCGAAGGAACTCTCGACCGACGAGTCGCCGGGATTCATCAACGGGATCCTCGGCCAGGTCGTCCTGGTCGCACCTCAGGTGCGTGCCGCTGCAGCGGCGACGGCGCAGACGCCGGTCGACCGAGAGACCTCCGGCGAGAGCTGAACGCCGATGCACGACACGAACGCCGCGGACCTTCGGGGTCCGCGGCGTTCGTCGTTCTCCGACCGGGCACGCCGTCGTGTGGCTGACGACACCTCGCGCGGGTTCGGGTCGGCGGCACCACCGCTGATAGTCTGAGCACCGTCAGACATCCTTTAACGACCCGTCCCGAGAGGCGGAGAAGGAGGTCCATTTGTCCACGTCCGAACCGTCGGCCCATACGCCTCCCGTCAGGGAGTTGCTCTCCGCTGCCGACGTCGGTCGCACGATCGCCAGGATCGCGCACCAGGTCATCGAGAAGACCGCGCTCGACGCGGAAACCGATCCGCCTCGCGTGGTGTTGATCGGAATCCCCACTCGCGGCACCACCCTCGCGCACCGCCTCGCGGTGAAGATCGAGGAGTTCTGCGGAGTCCGACCGCAGGTCGGGTCCCTCGACATCACCCTGTATCGCGACGACCTGCGGACCAAACCGCATCGGCCTCTCGAACGCACGTCCGTTCCGGACGGCGGCGTCGACGGCACGCTCGTCGTCCTCGTCGACGACGTCCTGTTCTCCGGACGCTCGGTCCGCTCCGCGCTGGACGCGCTGCGCGACCTCGGGCGCCCCCGGGCCGTGCAGTTGGCAGTGCTCGTGGACCGCGGTCACCGCGAGCTCCCGTTGCGCGCCGACTATGTCGGCAAGAACGTGCCGACGGCACGCAGCGAAGACGTCCAGGTACTGCTCGAGGAGCACGACGGCATCGACGCCGTCACCCTCAGCAGCGGAGAGAACGAGGAAACCGCACGGTGAAGCATCTGCTCTCGGTCACCGATCTCACGGCCGAGTCGGCCACCCGACTGCTCGACGACGCGGAACGGTTTCAGCAAGCCCTCCTCGGGCGCGAGGTCCGTAAGCTCCCGACCCTACGTGGTCGCACGGTGATGACCGTGTTCTTCGAGAACTCCACCCGCACCCGTGTCTCGTTCGAGGTCGCGGGCAAGTGGATGAGTGCGGACGTGATCAACGTCAGCGCGTCGAGTTCGTCGGTGAGCAAGGGGGAGTCGCTGCGCGACACCGCGCTCACCCTGCACGCCGCCGGCGCGGACGCCTTGATCGTTCGTCATCCCGCCTCGGGTGCGGCGCACCGGATCGCGGAGTGGACCGGCGACGGCAACGGCGGCGGACCTGCCGTCATCAACGCGGGCGACGGCACGCACGAGCACCCCACCCAGGCCCTGCTCGATGCGTTGACGTTGCGTCAGCGCCTCGGGGACATCGCAGGCAAGCGGATTCTGATCGTCGGCGACATCCTCCACAGCCGGGTGGCGCGCTCGAACGCATTCCTGCTGTCGACGCTCGGCGCCGAGGTCGTGCTGGTCGCTCCGCCGACGCTGCTTCCGGTCGGAGTGTCCAGCTGGCCGGTGACGGTGTCGTACTCGCTCGATGCGGAACTGCCCGGCGCGGACGCGGTCCTGATGCTGCGGGTCCAGGCGGAGCGGATGAACGGTGGGTTCTTCCCCTCGCCGCGTGAGTACTCGATCACGTACGGCCTCAACGAGCGTCGGCTGGCGTTGCTGCCCGATCATGCCGCGGTTCTGCATCCCGGCCCGATGCTGCGCGGCATGGAGATTGCCTCTGCCGTCGCTGATTCACCGAAAACTGCAGTGTTGCAACAGGTTACGAATGGAGTTCATGTCCGCATGGCGGTGTTGTTCGGATTGTTGGTCGGTACCGAGGAAGGTGCAGCGCTGTGAGCAGTGACAACTCCCGCGGCGACGTGGTGATCCGCGGGGTGCGGATCTACGGCGAGGGCGAGCCGCAGGACGTTCTGATCTCCGGCGGTGAGATCCGTGAGATCGGCACCGGTCTGACCGCGCCCGACGGCTCGACCGTCATCGACGCCGCGGGTCAGGTTCTTCTGCCCGGCTTCGTGGACATGCACACCCACCTGCGCGAGCCCGGTCGCGAGGACACCGAGACCATCGAATCCGGTTCCGCCGCGGCCGCTCTCGGCGGCTACACCGCGGTGTTCGCCATGGCCAACACGAATCCGGTCGCCGACTCCGTCGTCATCACCGACCACGTGTGGCGACGCGGCCAGGAGGTCGGCCTCGTCGACGTCCATCCGGTCGGCGCCGTCACCGTCGGTCTCGCAGGCAAGCAGCTCGCCGAGATGGCGACGATGGCCGCGGGCGTCGGGCAGGTCAAGTTGTTCTCCGACGACGGGCACTGCGTCGACGACCCGCTCATCATGCGCCGCGCACTCGAGTACTCCAGCGCGCTCGGTGTCCTCATCGCCCAGCATGCGGAGGAGCCGCGCCTGACCGTCGGCGCGGTCGCGCACGAGGGCCCGACCGCGGCCCGCCTCGGGCTCGGCGGCTGGCCCCGCGCTGCGGAGGAGTCGATCGTCGCCCGCGATGCGCTGCTCGCGCGTGACGCCGGGGCGCGGGTGCACATCTGCCACGCGTCCACCGCGGGCACCGTCGAGTTGCTGAAGTGGGCCAAGGGCCAGGGCATCTCGATCACCGCCGAGGTGACACCGCACCACCTGCTGCTCGACGACTCACGGCTCGAGACCTACGACGGCGTCAACCGGGTCAATCCGCCGCTTCGGGAACGTTCCGACGTGGAGGCGTTGCGTGTCGCGCTCGCCGAGGGCACCGTCGACTGCGTCGGCACCGACCACGCCCCGCACGCCGAGCAGGACAAGTGCTGCGAGTTCGCGCAGGCCCGGCCCGGCATGCTCGGGCTGGAAACGGCCCTCGCGATCATCGCGCAGACGATGGTCGAGACCGGTCTCCTGGACTGGCGCGGCGTCGCGAAGGTGATGAGCGAGCGGCCCGCCGAGATCGTCGGACTGCCCGACCAGGGTCGTCCGATTGCGGTCGGCGAACCGGCGAACCTGACGCTGGTCGACCCGAATCGGGAATGGACCGTCCACGGCCCCGAGCTGGCGTCGATTGCGAACAACACGCCGTTCGAGTCGATGACGTTCGGTGCGAAGGTCACCACGACGCTGCTGCGCGGTCGGGTGACCGTGCTGGGCGGGGAGGTGCAGCGATGAGCTGGGACCGGGTCTGGCTGACCGCCGGCTTCGTCCTCGTGTGGGTGCTGCTGGTCGCGCTGATGTACTGGGGTTGGAAGGGCCGCGCCAAGCGTCAACAGGACACGGTCGGGGAGTTGCCCGCCGTCCCCACGGACCTCGGAGCCCAGCTGATCGCACCGAGCACGGGACTGTACGTGGGCAGCACGCTCGCGCCGAGCTGGCAGAACCGGATCGCCGTCGGTGACCTCGGTCACCGCGCGAACTGCGACCTCGCCCGCTACGAACACGGAATCCTGATGGAACGGGACGGCGAGTCCCCGATCTGGATCCCGAACGAATCGATCCGCGCCATCCGCACCGAGCGGGGACTCGCGGGCAAGGTCATGACGAAGGACGGAGTCCTGGTGATCCGGTGGGAGCTCCCCACCGGTACGGAGATCGACACCGGATTCCGTGGAGACGACAAGAGTGTGTACCCGATCTGGGTGAACGGAGAGAAAGCGTGAGCATCGTGCAAGCAGGGCCCGCGGCCCTCGTCCTCGAGGACGGACGGATCTTCCGAGGCGTCGAATTCGGCGCCGTCGGACAGACTCTGGGCGAGGCGGTGTTCTCGACCGGCATGACCGGCTACCAGGAGACCCTCACCGACCCCAGCTACCACCGGCAGATCGTGGTCGCCACCGCGCCGCAGATCGGCAACACCGGCTGGAACGGCGAGGACGGCGAGGCACTCTCGGCCGGCCGCCAGGCCTCCGGCGACTCGAACAAGATCTGGGTCGCGGGCTATGTGGTTCGGGATCCGTCCCGCACGACGTCGAGCTGGCGGGCCACCGGGTCGCTGCAGGACGAGCTGGTCGCTCAGGGCGTCGTCGGCATCGCCGGCATCGACACCCGCGCACTGGTGCGCCACCTTCGTACCCGCGGTTCGATGCGCGCGGGCGTCTTCTCCGGCTCCGCGCTGGGCGACGACGCGTCGATGCTCGCCGCGGTGCAGGGTCAGCCGTCGATGCTCGGCGCCGACCTGGCGCGTGAGGTCAGCACCGACTCCGGCTACGTCATCGAGCCGATCGGCGGCGAGGCGCGGTTCACCGTCGCCGCCATCGACCTCGGTATCAAGACCAACACCCCGCGCATGTTCGCGCAGCGGGGCATCCGGGTGCACGTGCTGCCCTCGACGACGAGCCTCGAGCAGATCCTCGACCTCGGTGCCGACGGCGTGTTCCTGTCCAACGGTCCGGGCGACCCGGCGACCGCGGACGGTGCGGTGCACCTGACGAAGGAGGTCCTGGGCCAGGGGCTTCCTCTGTTCGGCATCTGCTTCGGTAACCAGATCCTCGGCCGCGCACTGGGCCTGAGTACCTACAAGATGAAGTTCGGCCATCGCGGCATCAACATCCCGGTCGTCGAGCACGAGACCGGACGTATCGCGATCACCGCTCAGAACCACGGGTTCGCCCTCGAAGGCGAGGCGGGCCAGGAGTTCGACACCCCGTTCGGTCGCGCCCAGGTCAGCCACACCTGCGCCAACGACGGTGCGGTCGAAGGTGTCCGTCTGCTCGACGGATCCGCCTTCTCCGTGCAGTACCACCCGGAGGCCGCGGCCGGTCCGCACGACGCCGCATACCTGTTCGACCGCTTCACCAGCCTGCTCGAAGGAGCCAAGAAGTAATGCCACGCCGCACAGATCTTCAGCACATCCTGGTGATCGGTTCGGGACCGATCGTCATCGGCCAGGCCTGCGAGTTCGACTACTCGGGCACCCAGGCGTGCCGCGTCCTGCGCGAGGAGGGCCTGCGAGTCTCGCTGGTCAACTCCAACCCCGCGACGATCATGACGGACCCCGAGTTCGCGGACGCCACCTACGTCGAGCCGATCACCGCCGAATTCGTCGAGAAGGTCATCGCCCGGGAAGCCGAGCAGGGCCACAAGATCGACGCCGTGCTCGCCACCCTCGGTGGGCAGACCGCCCTGAACACCGCTGTTGCGCTGCACGAGCAGGGCATCCTCGAGAAGTACGACGTCGAGCTGATCGGCGCCGACTTCGACGCAATCCAGCGCGGTGAGGACCGGCAGAAGTTCAAGGACATCGTCGCGAAGGTCGGCGGCGAGTCCGCGCGCTCGCGGGTCTGCTTCACGATGGCGGAGGTGCACGACACGGTTGCCGAGCTCGGCTACCCGGTGGTCGTGCGGCCCTCGTTCACGATGGGCGGCCTCGGTTCCGGCATGGCGTACGACGTCGACGACCTCAACCGCATCGCGGGCGGCGGCCTGGCCGCCTCGCCCACCGCGAACGTCCTGATCGAGGAGTCCATCCTCGGCTGGAAGGAGTACGAACTCGAGCTGATGCGCGACGGCCGCGACAACGTGGTCATCGTCTGCTCGATCGAGAACGTCGACCCGGTCGGTGTGCACACCGGCGACTCGGTGACCGTGGCCCCTGCCATGACGCTCACCGACCGCGAGTACCAGAAGATGCGCGACCTCTCCATCGACATCCTGCGTGAGGTCGGCGTCGACACCGGTGGCTGCAACATCCAGTTCGCGATGGACCCGACCGACGGCCGCCTGGTCGTCATCGAGATGAACCCGCGCGTGTCCCGTTCGTCGGCGCTGGCGTCGAAGGCGACCGGCTACCCGATCGCGAAGATGGCCGCGAAGCTGGCCATCGGCTACACCCTGGACGAGATCGTCAACGACATCACGAAGGAGACGCCTGCCTGCTTCGAGCCGACGCTCGACTACGTGGTCGTCAAGGCTCCGCGGTTCGCGTTCGAGAAGTTCCCGGGCGCCGACGGCACGCTGACCACGACGATGAAGTCGGTCGGCGAGGCCATGTCCATCGGCCGCAACTTCACCGAGGCGTTCGGCAAGGTCATGCGCTCACTGGAGACCAAGCGGGCCGGTTACTGGACGGGTCCCGAGGTCGAGACCGAGAGCCTGGAGGCGCTGCTGGCCGACCTGTCGGTCCCGCAGGACGGTCGCATGTACGGCATCGAGAAGGCGTTCGCACTCGGCGCCACCGTCGAGCAGCTCTTCGAGGCCACGAAGATCGATCCCTGGTTCCTCGACCAGTTCCAGCAGATCCACGAGCTCGGCGAGCAGATCCGCGCGGCCGAGAACCTGGACGAGCTGACGCTGCGGCAGGCCAAGTACCACGGCCTGTCCGACCGGCAGATCGCGGCGCTGCGCCCCTCGCAGTTCGCGGACGAGGACGCCGTCCGGGCGCTGCGCGACGAGCTGAAGGTGCACCCGGTCTACAAGACCGTCGACACCTGCGCCGCCGAGTTCGAGGCCAAGACCCCGTACCACTACTCGACGTACGAGCTGGACCCGAACGCGGAGACGGAGGTCGCGGAGCAGCGCGATCGGCCGAAGGTCCTCATCCTCGGTTCCGGTCCGAACCGCATCGGCCAGGGCATCGAGTTCGACTACTCGTGCGTGCATGCCGCGCTGACGCTGTCCGAGGCCGGGTACGAGACGGTCATGGTCAACTGCAACCCGGAGACCGTCTCCACCGACTACGACACCGCCGACCGGCTGTACTTCGAGCCGCTCACCTTCGAGGACGTCCTCGAGGTGTACCGCGCGGAGTCGGCGTCCGGAACGGTCGCGGGTGTCATCGTCCAACTCGGCGGACAGACGCCGCTGGGTCTGGCGAAGCGCCTCAAGGCGGCGGGTGTCCCGATCGTCGGAACCAGCCCCGAAGCCATCGACCTGGCCGAGGACCGCGGCGAGTTCGGGCGCGTCCTGACCGAGGCGGGCCTGCCTGCACCGAAGTTCGGCACCGCCACCACCTTCGACGGCGCTCGTGAGATCGCCGCCGGAATCGGATACCCGGTGCTGGTGCGCCCGTCCTACGTGCTCGGCGGCCGCGGCATGGAGATCGTCTACGACGAGGCTTCGCTGCAGGACTACATCTCCCGCGCGACGGAGATCTCCGATGATCGTCCGGTCCTGGTCGACCGATTCCTCGACGACGCCGTCGAGATCGACGTGGACGCGCTGTGCGACGGCACCGAGGTGTACCTCGGCGGCGTGATGGAACACATCGAGGAGGCCGGCATCCACTCCGGCGACTCGGCGTGTGCGCTGCCGCCGATCACGCTCGGACGCGCCGACCTCGAGAACGTGCGCCGGTCCACCGAGGCGCTGGCGAAGGGCATCGGCGTCAAGGGCCTGCTCAACGTCCAGTACGCGCTCAAGGACGACATCCTGTACGTCCTCGAGGCGAACCCCCGCGCGTCCCGCACGGTGCCGTTCGTGTCGAAGGCGACGGCGGTGCAGCTCGCGAAGGCGTGCGCCCGCGTGATGCTGGGCGAGTCGATCGCGGACCTGCGGGCCGCCGGCATCCTGCCCGAGTCCGGGGACGGTCTCGACGCTCCGATGACCGCCCCGATCGCGGTCAAGGAGGCGGTGCTGCCGTTCAACCGCTTCCGCCGCGCGGACGGTACCGGGATCGACACCCTCCTGAGCCCCGAGATGAAGTCGACGGGCGAGGTCATGGGTATCGACAAGGACTTCGGTACCGCGTTCGCGAAGAGCCAGACCGCCGCCTACGGGTCGCTGCCGACCAGCGGGAAGGTCTTCGTCTCGGTCGCCAACAAGGACAAGCGGTCGCTGCTGTTCCCGGTCAAGCGGCTCGCGGACCTCGGGTTCTCGATCCTCGCGACCGAGGGTACGGCCGATGTGCTGCGGCGTAACGGCATTCCCTGCGAGACGGTGCACAAGGCGTCCGGTGAGGTGCTGCCCGAGGGTGCGGTGACCATCGTCGACCAGATCAAGGCCGGCGAGGTCGACATGGTGATCAACACTCCGTACGGCAACTCGGGTCCGCGTGTCGACGGCTACGAGATCCGCGCGGCGGCGGTGTCGGCGAGCATCCCGTGCATCACGACGGTCCAGGGCGCCTCCGCGGCCGTCCAGGGCATCGAGGCGGGAATTCGCGGCGACATCGGTGTCCGGTCCCTGCAGGACCTGCATGCAGTGCTGCGGGAGCCCGCCTCGTGAGTTCCGATCGCTGGGGTGACCGGCTCCGGACCGCGGTCCGGAGCCGGGGCAGGCTGTGTGTCGGCATCGACCCGCATCCGCCTCTCCTCGACGCGTGGGGCCTGCCGAGAACGGCCGAGGGTCTCGCGGCATTCGCCGACATCTGCGTCGAGGCGTTCGCGGGCGAGGTCGCCCTCGTGAAGCCTCAGGTGGCGTTCTTCGAGGCGTACGGCTCGGCCGGGTTCGCCGTCCTGGAGCGCACCATCGTGGCGCTCCGGGACGCCGGGACGCTTGTCGTCGCGGACGCCAAGCGCGGGGACATCGGCTCGACGATGTCCGCGTACGCGCAGGCGTGGCTGGGGGAGGGCTCACCGCTCGTCTCGGACGCGGTGACGGTGTCTCCGTACCTGGGCTTCGGTGCCCTCGATCCGGCCGTGACGTTGGCGGGTGAGACCGGCAGGGGCCTGTTCGCGCTGGCCCGCACCTCGAACCCGGAGGGCGGTGGACTGCAGCAGTCCGTGACGTCCGACGGGCCCTCGGTGGCGCAGTCCATCGTCGATGCAGCGGTGGCACAGAACCGTGACGGCAACGACACGATCGGCCTGGTAGTGGGTGCGACACGCGGTCACGGCCTCGATCTGTCCGAGTTCGCCGGACCGATTCTGGCGCCGGGACTCGGTGCGCAGGGCGCCACCGTGCGTGATCTCGCCGACATTTTCGAAGGATCGCGAGAATTGTTGTTGCCCAACACGTCTCGTGATGTTCTCCGATCGGGTCCGTCCGTTTCGGCTCTGCGTGAGGCGGCTGTGCGGGTCCGTGACGAGGTCGAGACCGGCCTCGCATAGCCGACGCGTTTTGCCGCCTCGGGTCGGGGGGTGGGTTCGCAATCGTCGCCCGGCGTGAGTACGGTCGCTATCGCCCCTGGTTATCCGGGGGTTGTAGGCATTTGCACACGACGAGACGGAGGAACCGTGGCCCTTCCCCAGTTGACCGATGAGCAGCGTGCTGCTGCTTTGGAGAAGGCGGCTGCCGCCCGTAAGGCCCGGGCTGAGCTCAAGGAGCGCCTCAAGCGCGGCGGCACCGACCTCAAGCAGGTCCTCAAGGACGCCGAGAATGACGAGATCCTGGGCAAGATGAAGGTGTCCGCCCTGCTCGAGGCCCTGCCCAAGGTGGGCAAGGTCAAGGCGCAGGAGATCATGACCGAGCTGGAGATCGCTCCGACCCGCCGCCTGCGTGGCCTCGGCGATCGTCAGCGCAAGGCGCTGCTGACCAGGTTCGATTTCGAGGCCTGAGTCGCAGGTGGCTGACGCACACAACGTGTCAGACCGCGAGACCACCACGCCGCGAGCGAAGGGGAGCGCATCCTCCCAGTCCGCGGCGGGGGACGACGCAGTGCGGAGGGGCCGGCTGGTGGTACTGGCCGGCCCCTCCGCCGTCGGTAAGTCGACTGTCGTGCGCATGCTGCACGAACGGCTCCCCGACCTGGTCTTCAGCGTGTCTGCAACGACAAGGGATCCCCGCCCGGGCGAGGTGGACGGCCGCGACTACCGGTTCGTCACGCCCGCCGAGTTCGATCGGATGATCGACGCCGGTGAGCTCCTCGAATGGGCCGAGATCCACGGCGGACTCCAGCGGTCCGGCACGCCCGCCGCGCCGGTCGAGGCCGCGCTCGCCGCCGGACATCCCGTCCTGGTCGAGGTCGACCTGGCCGGAGCCCGCGCGGTGCGGGCTGCGATGCCGGAGGCGGTACTCGTGTTCCTCGCCCCGCCGAGCTGGGAGGAACTGGTGTCGCGGCTGACGTCGCGGGGCACCGAATCCGAGGACGTGGTGGCCCGCAGGCTGGAGACCGCGCGGGTCGAACTCGCCGCCAAGGACGAGTTCGACGAGGTCGTCGTCAACATCGACGTCGACCGAGCCTGCGACGACTTGGTATCCTTGTTGGTCGGCGACCAGCACTGATCGCCGTTGTCGCAGATAACGACCAGTTCAGCTCGATTTTCTCAACCGCTCGACCAACCGTAGGAGACTCGCCAGTGAGCGCAACCACCGCAGTCGCGACCGATCGTCACGGAATCCCGGCGTACGACACGCCGCTGGGCATCACCAACCCGCCGATCGACGAGCTGCTCGAGCGCACCTCCTCGAAGTACGCGCTGGTGATCTACGCGGCCAAGCGCGCGCGTCAGATCAACGACTACTACAACCAGCTCGGCGACGGCATCCTCGAGTACGTCGGCCCGCTGGTCGAGCCGGGCCTCCAGGAGAAGCCGCTGTCGATCGCGATGCGCGAGATCCACTCGGACCTGCTCGAGCACACCGAGGGCGAGTGACCCACTCCGTAATCACCCGGAACGCCCCGATACTGTGGCGTCCGTGACGGATTCGCTTACCGATACCGCCGGTTCACCACGACGCATCGTCGTCGGGGTGGGCGGCGGTATCGCCGCATACAAGGCCTGTTCGATCATCCGTGGCTTCACGGAGGCCGGGCACCACGTCCGGGTGGTTCCCACCGAGTCGGCGCTCGAGTTCGTCGGTCGCGCCACCTTCGAGGCGCTGTCCGGGAACCCGGTGCAGACCGGCGTCTTCACGGATGTGCCGCAGGTGCCGCACGTGCGGCTCGGGCAGGAAGCGGACCTCCTGGTCATCGCGCCTGCCACGGCCGACCTGATGGCCCGTGCCGCGCACGGCCGCGCCGACGACCTGCTCACCGCGACCCTGCTGACCGCGCGCTGTCCGGTGCTGTTCGCGCCCGCGATGCACACCGAGATGTGGGAGCACCCCGCAACGGTCGACAATGTCGCGACCCTGCGGTCGCGTGGCATCGTCGTGATCGAACCGGCCTCCGGCAGGCTCACCGGCAAGGACACCGGTGCAGGCCGCCTGCCCGAGCCCGACGAGATCCTCGGACTGGCGAACCTGCTCCTGGAGCGGGCCGACGGACTGCCTCGGGACCTGGAGGGGCGGCGGATCGTCGTGTCGGCGGGCGGAACGCGGGAACCGCTCGACCCCGTGCGCTTCCTCGGCAACCGCAGTTCCGGCAAGCAGGGCTACGCGATCGCACGCCTCGCCGCGCAGCGCGGCGCCGAGGTGACCCTCGTCGCCGGCTACACGGCCGAACTGGCCGACCCGGCTGCGGTCGACGTCGTCCGGGTGAAGACGGCGCGGGACATGAAGGTCGCGGTCGACGCGATCGCGCCGACCGCCGACGCCGTGGTGATGGCCGCGGCCGTGGCCGATTTCCGGCCCACCACACTCGCTGCGTCCAAGATCAAGAAGGGTGCCGACGAGCCGGACGTCGTCCCGCTGACCCGCAACGACGACATCCTCGCGGGCCTGGTGCGGGCCCGCGCCGACGGCTCGCTGCCCGCCGCGACGCGCATCGTCGGATTCGCCGCGGAAACCGGCGACGCCAACGGCAGCGTCCTCGACCACGCCCGCGAGAAGTTCGCGCGCAAGGGCTGCGACCTGCTGGTCGTCAACGCGGTCGGCGACGGCAAGGCGTTCGAGGTCGACAGCAACGACGGGTGGCTGTTGTCGGCGGACGGTTCCGAGCACGCGCTGGCCCACGGTTCCAAGGCGCTGATGGCGAGCCGGGTGCTCGACGCCGTTGCGGACCTGCTGTCCGGCGATTCCGCGGGTGCCGGGCACGCCGGAAGCTCGTAGTGTGGGTGTGACGGCGATCGCATCGCGAACGCCGTGATCCTAAGTGTTCTTATCTGCCGTACCAGGCATTAATGTTCGTGTGCGATACATCATCAGTTGGCGAGAGGGAGATCTGTGAGCAAGTCCGGTAGTCGGCTATTCACCAGCGAGTCTGTGACCGAGGGGCACCCGGACAAGATCTGTGACGCGATCAGCGACTCCGTTCTCGACGCACTGCTCGAGCAGGACCCCCGCAGCCGCGTCGCCGTCGAGACATTGGTGACGACCGGACAGGTCCACGTCGCGGGCGAGGTCACCACCTCGGCGTACGCCGACATCCCCAAGATCGTGCGTGACAAGGTCCTCGAGATAGGTTACGACTCGTCGGCCAAGGGATTCGACGGCAACTCCTGCGGTGTCAACATCGCGATCGGTGCACAGTCGCCGGAGATCGCGCAGGGTGTCGACCACTCGCACGAGGCGCGCGTCGAGGGCAGCTCCGACGACGACATCGATCGTCAGGGCGCGGGCGACCAGGGTCTGATGTTCGGCTACGCCTGCACCGACACCCCGGAACTGATGCCGCTGCCGATCGCGCTCGCGCACCGGCTCTCCCGTCGCCTCACCGAGGTCCGCAAGTCCGGCGTCCTGCCCTACCTGCGTCCGGACGGCAAGACCCAGGTCACGATCGAGTACGACGGCGACAGGGCCGTCCGCCTCGACACCGTCGTCGTGTCCACGCAGCACGCCGCGGATATCGACCTCGACAACCTGCTCACCCCGGACATCCGCGAGAAGGTGCTCGGCTCGGTGCTCGCCGAGATCGACGTGCCCTCGCTGGACACGTCCGACGTCCGCCTGCTCGTCAACCCCACCGGCAAGTTCGTGCTCGGTGGTCCGATGGGTGACGCGGGCCTGACCGGCCGCAAGATCATCGTCGACACCTACGGCGGTATGGCCCGTCATGGTGGTGGAGCGTTCTCCGGTAAGGATCCGTCGAAGGTGGACCGTTCTGCCGCGTACGCGATGCGCTGGGTGGCGAAGAACGCTGTCGCCGCGGGTCTGGCCGACCGCATCGAGGTGCAGGTCGCGTACGCCATCGGCAAGGCCGCCCCGGTCGGGCTGTTCGTCGAGACGTTCGGCACCGAGAAGACCGATCCGGCCCGCATCCAGTCGGCGATCTCCGAGATCTTTGACCTGCGTCCCGGCGCGATCATCCGCGACCTCGACCTGCTGCGCCCGATCTACGCCAAGACGGCGGCGTACGGCCACTTCGGCCGCACCGACATCGACCTGCCGTGGGAGCACACGGACCGCGCCGAGAAGCTGCGCGCGGCCGCCGGGCTCTAGGGCGTGCCTCCCAATCCCATATCGGCGCCCCTGGCGCCAAATCGCCGCCATGCTGCGTTGTCGTCGGCGCCGGTACAACCCCGGTATCGGCTTCTCCTCCGCGCAGAAGCGGAGCCCGCGGAGCGACTCCTCGGTCTTGCCGGACGCCGATTTCTTCGCCAGGTGCATCCGATGGGAATCGGGAGACACCCCCTGGCTCCTCGTCCGAGCCGCTCACCGTTCGCGGTGGGCGGCTCGTGTCGTTCGGGCCGGTGGGGCGCGTGACGGCCGCCCGTGAGGCCGCGTCCACGCTGCCGGTCGCGCGGGTGTTGCCGATCCTGCCGGTGGCGCATCTGGACCGCGAGTTCGACTACCTGGTTCCCCTGGAGTTGGACGAGCAGGCCCGGCCAGGGGTTCGGGTGCGGATCCGGTTCTCGGGACGGCTCGTCGACGGGTTCCTGCTCGAACGCATCCAGACGAGCGAGCATCCCGGCAAGCTGGGCTGGCTCGAACGGGTGGTGTCGTCCGAGCCGGTGCTGACCGCCGAGGTCGCGACGCTGGTCGACGCCGTCGCCGCCCGCTACGCGGGGACACGTGCGGACGTGCTGCGGCTGGCCGTCCCGCCGCGGCACGCTCGCGTGGAGGCAGAGGAGGCGGCGGAGCCGGCGGTGGCCACCGCCGATCCGGACCTGTCGGCATGGTCCGCCTACCGCTACGGCGACAGTTTCGTGTCCGCGCTGGTCGACGGCCGCTCGCCGCGCGCGGTGTGGCAGGCACTGCCGGGGGAGGACTGGCCGACCCGCATCGGCGAACTCGCCGCGGTGGTGGCGCGTGGCGGACGATCCACCGTGATCGTCGTCCCGGACCAGAAGGACCTCGACCGCGTCGCCTCGGCGTGTGCGGCCGTTCTCGGTGACGACCTGGTCGTTCCGCTTGCCGCGGGACTGGGTCCCGCGATGCGGTATCGACGCTGGCTGGCGGCGCTGCGCGGCACGGCGAAGGTGGTCGTCGGCACCCGCGCTTCGGTGTTCGCCCCCGTCCCCGACCTGGGTCTGATCGTCGTCTGGGACGACGGCGACGACCTGCACGCCGAACCGCGCGCGCCGTACCCGCACGCCCGCGAGGTCGCGCTGCTGCGCGCGCACGGGACGGGTGCGGCCGCCGTCATCGGGTCGCATTCGCGCACGGTGGAGGCGCAGGCCCTCGTCGAGTCGGGGTGGGCGAGCGACCTCGTCGCGGATCGGCCGGTGGTGCGGTCCCGCGCGCCGCAGGTGACGGCGCTCGCCGACAGCGATCACGCACTGGCCCGCGATCCCGGTGCCCGTGCGGCGAGGCTGCCGGGGATCGCGTTCACCGCGGCCCGTGAGGCGCTCGCGGCGGATACCGGCGTGCTGGTGCAGGTTCCACGCCGCGGCTACGTCCCGTCGCTGGCGTGTGGGAAGTGCCGCGCGCCGGCGCGCTGCCGACGCTGCAACGGCCCGCTCGCGTTGCCGGCAGCGGCCGCGCCCGACGGTGCAGGCACACCCAGCTGTCGGTGGTGCGGTGTCGCGGATGCCACACATCGGTGCAACGTCTGTGGTTCGCGGCAGCTGCGCGCGGTGGTCGTCGGGGCGGGTCGAACCGCGGAGGAGTTGGGGCGGGCGTTCCCCGGCGTCCCGGTGCGGATGTCGGGTGGCGGTGAGGTGCTGACGGACGTGAAACCCGGTGCGGCGCTGGTCGTCTCGACTGTCGGCGCCGAACCCGTGATGCAGGGTGGCTACGGCGCCGCGCTGCTGCTCGACGGGTGGGCGTTGCTCGGGCGTGCCGACCTGCGAGCCGAGGAGGAGACGCTGCGCCGCTGGATGACGGCGGGCGCGCTCGTCCGGCCCGCGTCGGCAGGGGGCCGGGTGGTTGTCGTCGCCGACTCGGGTATCCCGGCCGTACAGGCTCTGGTGCGCTGGGATCCTGTGGGGGCGGCGAGGATTCAGCTTGCGCAGCGCGCCGAGGTGCACTTTCCTCCGACCGTTCACATGGCGGCGGTCGATGGCACCCGCGCGGCGATCGACGCGTTCCTCGGAGCCGCCGTGCTGCCCGCGGACGCCGAGAAGCTGGGGCCCGTCCCGCTGCCGGCGGGGGAGCGGGTGCCGTTCGGTGGCGACGGCCCGGAGCCCGACGAGGTGGAACGCATGCTGGTGCGGGTGCCGCGCGAATCGGGTGCCGCGCTGTCGCGGGCGCTGCGGGAGGCGCAGTCGAGCCGCGCGGCCCGCAAGGAGTCCGGACCTCTGCGTGTGCAGATCGATCCGCTCCGGATCGGCTGACGCGCTCCACCTGGCAGCGAACACTGTGACGTCGAGAATCATCCTTGTCGTAGACCGATTGTCGATATATCGTTGAGTGTGTCGATAACGAATGAAGGGAACGACATCATGGATAACATTCAGCGAGACATGAGCGAGCGTGGCCGCCCCAGGCGTCCCGGTCGGATCGGCCGTGACAGCCGCCGCGGGGACATCGGTCCGGAGGGTGGCGGTGACGCGGGTCGAGGCGAATCCGGTCGTCAGGGAGCGGATTTCGGGTCGCGTGGCGACTACGGGCCGCGTGGCGACTACGGCCCTCGTGGTGATTACGGGCCGCGCGGCGACTTCGGTCCGCGCGGGGATTACGGTCCACGGGGTGACTACGGACCGCGAGGGGATTACGGCCCGCGCGGTGACTACGGCCCGGGTGCGGGGCGGCGGTCCCGGGGTCCGGTCGAGGACCGGCTCGGGCGGGGGCGCGGCCGAGGGGGCAGGGGACGCCGCGGCGACGTCCGGTCGGCGGTGCTCCTGCTGCTTGGCGAGCAGCCGATGCACGGTTACGAGCTGATCCAGCGCATCGCAGAACGCAGCAACGGGGTGTGGAAGCCGAGCCCCGGGTCCATCTACCCGGCGCTCTCCCAGCTGGAGGACGAGGGATTCGTTCTCATCGAGAAGGTGGACGGGCGCAAGACGGCCCGGCTCACGGACGCGGGCGTCACCTACGTCGAGGAGCATCGCGACGAACTCGGCAACCCGTGGGACGAGATCAGAGCCTCCGTCGGCAGGCCGGCGCAGGAACTGCGTGGACTGATGAACCAGTTGACCGGAGCGGTCCGTCAGGTCGCCTCCGTCGGCACCATCGATCAGGCCAGGGCTGCGGGCGAGGTGCTGACCGGGGCGAAACGTGCGATCTACCGAATTCTCGCCGACGAACCGGGCGATACCAGCGGAGTTTCTGACAGAGAACAGTGACGAACAGCAGTTCATAATGCGAGCATGATGAGCCTGGTTCCGCGTCGCTCGGGGAGAACGTCATGAGGGTCGGGGTATTGGTTGGCGGCGCGCTGATGGGTGCAGTGATGCTGGTTGCTGCGACGGCAGGTGGCGCGAGTGCGGCACCGGCCGGCAGTGCCGGGTCGACCGCCGCAGACCCGGTGTCGGTGTCGAATGTGCCGCTCCTGCCCGGACCCGTGCAGGCCGCCCATGCGGGGGCCGCCGACTTCGCGGAAGCGCATCCCGGAAGCGTCCCGCCCGGCACCAACGACTTCGGGTGCCGGCCCACCCCGCAGCACCCCAATCCGGTCGTGCTCGCCCACGGCAGCGACTCCAGCACCTACTCGGACTGGGCCGCGATCGCGCCCAGACTTCATAACGCCGGGTACTGCGTGTTCGCCCTCGACTTCGGCGCCGCACCCGGTGCCACGTCGTACGGCAACGAGGACATGTACCTCAGTGCCGAGCAAATCGCCGACTTCGTGGGCCGCGTCCTCCGCGAAACCGGTGCTACGAAGGTCGATCTCGTCGGGTTCTCCCAGGGCGCGACCGTCACGCGGTACTTCGTCAACGATCTCGGCGGCGCGGCGGTCGTCGACAAGTGGATCGGCATCGCGTCACCCAGCTACGGCGGCATCTTCTACGGACTGGTGCCCGCCGCGGACGCGATCCCCGGCGGACGCGACATCGTGAGCCTGTTCACCACGGTGGCCGTCGCGCAGCAGGCGCAGGGATCGGACTTCCTCGCCGACCTCAACGGGAACGGCGACACCGTGCCCGGCGTCCGGTACACCACCATCGGGACCCGCTACGACGAGATGATCCAGCCGTACACGAACATCGCGATGCGGGGCCCTGGCGCCACGAACATCCTGATCCAGGATCGCTGCCCGCAGAACATGACCGGCCACATGAACATGGTCTACGACGAGTACACCATCGGACTCGCGCTGCAGGCCCTCGATCCGACGGCGCCCGACCCCGTCTGCCGTCCGGTGCCACTGGGCACGGGAATGCTCGGCATGATCGGGCGGTGACGGGGTCGAGCGAGGTCGGGAGTCGTCAGTCGGCGAGTGCCGCGAACCCCTGCGCCCACCGGAAGTACTTGTTGGTGCCGAGGTCGGCGACCGTCTTGATGCCGAACGCCGCCGCGAGATGGTCGGCGTCGCTCTCGCTCACCCCCTGAAGAGCGGAGACGGGGGCCTTCGCGATCTCCTCGATCGACTTGCCTTCCCATGCCTTGTCGAGCTTGTTGTCCGTACCTGCCATGTCGACCTCCGTGTGTGTTCGGTGGTACTCGGGCGTGCGCGCGGTCGGGCCGCGCGACAGCAAGTCTGGCAACGAAGTGCGGCGGAACGCGGGGGTACAGGCCGAGGTTTGCGAAACCGTTGCATCGGCGACACCCTCTGCGCCGGTCCGAGGCAGGCGTTGCCGCCTGTGGTCGGGAACGGGGCGCCACTTCCCTAGACTGTTCTGGACCGTCGCATCGACTTCCCGGGAGCAGCCCAGTGAGTGTTCAGCCTGTTCGCCTCTTCGGCGATCCCGTCCTGCGGACCCGTGCGGACGAGGTGGTCGAGTTCGATCGGGAGCTGGAGCAGCTGGTCACGGACCTGGTGGACACCATGCGCGAGCACGAGGGTGCAGGCATCGCGGCCCCTCAGATCGGTGTGTCTCTGCGAGTGTTCGCGTACGACTGCGGCGACATGTTCGGGCACATCGTGAACCCGACCTACGAGGTCGTCGGCGACGACGAGCAGGTGGGCACCGAGGGCTGCCTGTCGATTCCCGGCGTGCGCGCGGACATCCGGCGGGCGACGACCGTTCGCGTCAGCGGCGTCGACATGCACGGCGAACCGGTGTCCTTCGAGTGCACCGACATCATGGCCCGCTGCGTCCAGCACGAGACGGACCATCTGGACGGGGTGCTGTTCCTGTCGCGGATGGAACCGGCCGACCGGAAGTCCGCGATGCGCACACTTCGCGACGCTCCGTGGCTCGGCGCGGACGCGGGGGTGCGCTGACATGCGGATCGTCTTCGCGGGCACACCCGAACCCGCAGTGCCGTCCCTGGCCCGGCTGATCGCGTCGACCCGGCACGAGGTCGTCGCCGTCGTGACGCGTCCAGACGCCGTCGCTGGTCGTGGCCGCAAGGTCACCCGGTCGCCGGTCGGGCTGCTGGCCGACGAGCACGGCATCGAGGTCCTCACCCCCGCCCGGGCGTCCGACCCGGACTTCCTGGCCCGGCTGACGGAGCTGGCGCCGGACTGTGCGCCCGTCGTCGCGTACGGCGCACTGCTGCCGCGGCCTGTCCTCGACGTCCCGAAGTACGGCTGGGTGAACCTGCACTTCTCGCTGCTACCGGCATGGCGTGGCGCCGCGCCTGTGCAGGCCTCGATCGCCGCCGGTGACGACATGACCGGTGCCAGCGCCTTCCGCCTCGAAGAGGGTCTCGACACGGGACCCGTCTACGGGGTCGCCACCGAACGGGTCCGCGACACCGACACCGCGGGCGAGTTGCTCGGTCGGCTCGCGGAAAGTGGCGCTTACCTGCTCGAATCGGTGCTCGACGGCATCGAGGACGGTGCGCTGATCCCGGTCCCGCAGCCCGACGACGGTGTCTCGCACGCCCCCAAGGTGACGGTCGAGTCGGCTCGTGTCGACTGGACGCTGCCCGCCGCGGTGATCGATCGTCGCATCCGGTCCGTGACGCCCGCGCCCGGTGCGTGGACACAGGTCGGGGACCTGCGCGTGAAGGTGGCGCCGGTGACCCCCGTCGACGCGCTGGACGCGCCGCTCGAACCGGGCCAGTTCCTGGTCCGCAAGGACGGCTGCTACGTCGGAACCGCGACCACACCCGTACGGCTGAGTCAGGTTCAGCCGCAAGGAAAGAAGCTCATGGCGGCAGCAGACTGGGCGCGCGGTGCGCGCCTCGACCCCGAGGTGCGTGCACAATGACCGAATCCAGACGTCCGTCCCGCGGCAACCGCGGCCGCCCCCGCGACAACGCGGACCGAACCGGCAACCAGAACGGCAAGCGGCCCAACACGCGCCCCCGGCAGGCGAAGCGGCCCGACGGTGCGGGCGTCGACAAGCCGCGAACCGCGGCTCGCGACGTCCTGCGCGCGGTCCGGGAGCGCGACTCCTACGCGAACCTCGTCCTCCCCGCGTTGCTGCGGGAGCGGGGGATCGACGGCCGCGACGCCGCACTCGCCACCGAACTGACCTACGGCGCGTGCCGTGCCCAGGGACTGCTCGATGCCGTGATCTCCGCGGGAGCGGGCCGGCCGGTCGACGAGATCGACGGACCCCTGCTCGACGTCCTGCGTCTCGGCGCCTACCAGCTGCTGCGAACCCGGATCGGATCGCACGCCGCGGTCGCGACGTCCGTCGACCTGGTCCGCACCGAATTCGGCAGTGGCCGAGCCGGTTTCGTCAATGCCGTGCTACGACGTGTTGCGGAGAAGTCCGAGGACGAGTGGGTCGCGCAGCTCGCGCCCGACGCAGATCGAGACAAGATCGGGTACCTCGCGTTCCGGTATGCGCACCCGGTGTGGATCGCGCAGGCGTTCGCCGACGCCCTCGGCGCCGACGCCGCGGAACTCGAGCAGGTACTGGCCGCGGACGACGCGCGTCCTGCCGTGCACCTCGTCGCGCGGCCGGGGGAGATCTCGGCGGAGGAACTCGCACTGATCACCGGTGGCGAGGAAGGCCCGTACTCGCCGTACGCGGTGCACCTCGACGGCGGCGATCCCGGCCAGCTCGAACCGGTCCGGGAAGGTCTCGCGGCCGTGCAGGACGAGGGCAGCCAGCTCGTCGCCCTCGCGCTCGCGCGCGCCACCCTGAACGGTCCCGACGGCGGGCGCTGGCTCGACCTGTGCGCCGGCCCCGGCGGCAAGGCCGCGCTGCTGGGCGCGCTCGCCGCGATCGAAGGTGCGCGGGTCGACGCCGTCGAGCCTGCGGCGCACCGCGCCGACCTGGTTCGCAAGACCACCCGCGGGCTGCCCGTCGACGTCCACGTCGCCGACGGCCGCGACCCGGGCCTCCAGCCGGGCTTCGACCGGATCCTCGTCGACGCGCCCTGCACCGGACTTGGTGCGTTGCGCAGGCGTCCCGAGGCGCGGTGGCGTCGCAAGCCGTCCGATGTCGCCGAACTCGTCGCCCTGCAGCGTGAACTGCTGGCGTCCGCGATCTCCCTGGTCCGTCCCGGCGGCGTCGTCCTGTACTCCACCTGCTCGCCGCACCTGTCGGAAACGGCCGCCGTCGTCGCGGATGCCGTCCGCAGGCACGGAGTCGAAGCGCTCGACACCCGCGAGTTCGTGCCCGGTGTTCCGACCATCGGCGCCGGTCCGGGGGTTCAGTTGTGGCCGCACCGGCACGGCACCGACGCGATGTTCATGGCGGCGTTGCGCAAGCCGCAGTGATCGAGACCCCCGAACGGGCGGTTGCCGGGACATTCGCCCAAAGGTGGCCTTGGTAGCCGCCCGTTCGACGCTCGCACAGGGCGCGAGTTCAGGTGAGCGGTCCACGTCCGTGTTTGTTGTGCAGTCGATTCGTCGCCGGGTCGCGCTGTAGGTGACCCCGCCGAGAATTCGGGCGGCCGATGCTCACCCGTGAACCCGGATCGGCTGCATCATGTCGTGGTCCTGGTGTTCGAGGTTGTGGCAATGCCAGGTGTACCCGCGGTTCTCCTGGTCGGCACCGTGGTGCCCCTCCGCGTCGGCAGGGACCGGAATCGGTGCGTCCGGGTCGAAGCCGAGGTCGGCGGCCGAGGGCCAGCGCACGAGGAGGGTGAGCACCGCGTCGGCCTCGACGAGCGCGGTATCCTTCCAGCCCGTCTCCCACGCTGCCGGCAATGTTCGCTGCCCGATGAGGAACGGGGTGGGGTCGGGAGCCCAGCGGATGCCGTCCTCGAGCGGCGGGGGCGAGCCGGCCATGTAGCCGGCGGTCCACAGCTTCTGCCTGCCGAGCACCCGGAACCGGGCCAGGTGCAGGTGGACGGGATGTTCGAACGGGAAGGTGTTGACGATCTGCCAGATCTCGGTCGTGCCGGCCTGGGCGACGTTGACGTCGTCGGTGAGGAACGGAAGATTGTTGATCGTCCCCGCCAGTGGCAGCACCGCGGCCGTGCGGTTCAGGTCGAACCGGGCCAGGAACGTCATGATCCGGGTGCGGGCGACGCCGTCGGTGGTGGCGGGGGCGATCGCCGGGGGGAGTCCCGGCCCGCCGCGCAGCCGTCCCGGTATCGGAACCGGTGCGGCCGCAGCCTGATCCGCATCGAACCGCATGATCTCGGGCAGTGCAGGGACCCCGAGCACGGCGTTGCCGGAACTGTTGAGGGCAGTGTTGACGAGTGTCACCGACTCGCCCGGCGCGAGCGCCGAGAAGTCCACCAGCAGGTCGGCGCGTTCCCCGGAGGTCATGACGATGTGGTCGGTGTCGACCGAGGCGTCGAGCAGGCCCTGGTCGCCGCCGATCACCGTGAACCGCATCCCGTTCGAGAACCCGAACCGGTAGGTGCGCGAATTGGAGGCCTGCACGAGTCGTAGCCGATACAGCGTGCGTCGCACCGGCATCCGTGGCCATGCGACCCCGTTGACCACGGCGACGTCGCCGAACTGGCCGCCCTGGTTGTAGCCGGGAGGCTGGAAGCGGGCCAGCCGCGGCTGCAGCGTTCCGTCGGCGTTGAACATGCGGTCCTGCACCATGATCGGCACCTCGAACTCGCCGGCCGGCAGCCCGAGCGGATTGTCGGCGCGTCCGGTGTCGAACTCGTCGCGCAGCAGATAGAACCCGGCGAGCCCGGCCTGCACGTTCAGTCGGGTGTTCGCCATCGCGTGGTCGTGGTACCAGAGGGTGGTGGCCTCCTGGGAGTTGGCGTAGTGATTGGTCTGCACGCCGCCTCGCCGCCACGCGATCAACGGGTGCCCGTCCGAGTCAGGACGGCTCGGCGCGCCGTGCAGGTGCACCGTCGTCCGTGGATTCGTCCGGTCTTCCTCGGTGGCGCCGTGCATCGTCAGGTCGACGGCGTCGCCGAGCGGATTGATGTCGATCCCGTTGGCGAACGACACCGTTGCCGGCGAGCCGCGCCGGGCTTCGAGTGTCGGGCCGAGGAGTCCGGCGTGGTATCCGAGGACTGTCGTCGTCGGCAGATCCGGGTGGTACGCGTGGGTGCTGGACTGCGCGGTGAGCGTTCCCGCCGCCGCCGTCGTCGTCAAGCGTGGCAGGTCGGTGACGAACCGGCGCAGCGGCGGTGACGAGAAATTCAACGGACTCGGGTCGACGGGTGGGGGCAGATCGGGGATCGGGACCGGCGGCGGTGGGACTGGTGCACCCGGTGCGGCGGAGGCCGCGGGTGCGCCCAGCCAGCCGAGCGCGGCGGCCGAACCGGTCAGTCCGAAGAATCCGCGTCGCGAGATTTTCATCGTCGAACTCCTTTGGCTGTCAGGCACAGGGAGAAGCAACTGCTCGGGATGCTACCGAGGGGTCGGCCGCGACACGCCGCTATCCATCGCATCCGAACGACCCGCGGCCCTAGGGCCTCGGGTCCCTTCTGCACATCGCCGACGGCGGGTCGGGTCGTGCGGGAACTGGCTGTGCGTGAGGATGAGCGAGCAACGGTGCGCACTTCGCGCGCTGGACGGTGCCGGTGGCGGTCGGGGTTCGGCTGCCGCCTGGCGGTGGGCGGCGTCCGCGGGCACACTCGCGGGCATGGGTGGATTCTCACGGGCGGCGAAGGTCGTCAACAAGGCAGTGGTCCCGTTGCTCGAACTCCCGGTCGTCGGGCGGCTGCTCGGTCGGGGGATGGTCGTGCTCGCCTATCGCGGGCGCAGATCGGGCAACCGCGTCGAGCTTCCCGTCGCGTATCGCCGTAGTGGCGACGAGGTGTCGGTGAGCGTCGCACTTCCCGATCAGAAGACCTGGTGGCGCAACTTCACCGGCGAGGGTGGTCCGATCGAGCTGCAGCTTCCGGAGGGGACCAGGGCCGGGCACGCCGTCAGCCGCCGCGACGACAAGGGCTCGGTGACGGTGGTCGTCGCGCTCGCTCCGGTGGGGTGAGACGCGCGCTCGCGTCACACTCCTGCCTTCAGTGGTGGTGTGCGACGACGTTGATCACCGTGCCGTCGGGTGCGCGCACGAAGAACCGTCGTACGCCCCACTTCTCGACCGTGAGGGGATGCACGATCTCGTAGTCGGCCCGGACCGCTTCCTCGTAGGCGGCGTCGAGGTCGTCGACGTGGACCGAGATCGCTGAATCCTCGGGCGCCGTCGCGTCTCCGGTGACGAGCTGGACGTGGGCGCCCGTCTCGGGGTCGGTATAGCGGGCGACCCACCCGAGGTTGAACTCCTCGGTGCTCAAGCCGAGATAGTCGGTGTAGAAAGACCTCGCGGCGTCGATGTCGGCCACCGGCAGGTTCGTGGTGATTCGCCTGACTCGCATGGTGTCGATCGTAGTTAGGCTGGACCGATGCGTGGCGAGTACAAGGTTCCCGGCGGCAAACTCGTGATCGTCGATGTCGAGACGGAGGACGGGCGGCTGTCGCGGGTGGGGCTGTCCGGCGACTTCTTCCTCGAACCCGACGAGGCGCTCGGCGACATCGTCGCCGCGGTGACCGGCATGTCCGTGAATGCCGATGCCGCGCAACTGGGGCAGGCGATCACGGATGCACTCGGTGACGGGGTCGCGATGATCGGGTTCACCCCCGAATCCATTGGCATCGCGATCCGTCGCGCACTCGGCCACGCCACGGGCTGGTACGACCACACCTTCGACGTCGTCGGGCCGGTCGTGCTCGACCCGGCGATGCACGTGGCGCTCGACGAGGTCATCACGCGAGAGGTCGCGTCGGGGGAACGCGGGCCGACGCTGCGGTTCTGGGACTGGGACTCACCGCTCGTGGTGATCGGCTCGTTCCAGTCGGTGCGCAACGAAGTCGACGAGGAGGCTGCGGCGCGACACGGCATCGGCATCGTGCGACGCATCTCCGGCGGCGGCGCGATGTTCATGGAACCGGGCAACTGCATCACCTACTCGCTGTCCGTTCCCACCTCGCTCGTCGACGGACTGAGCTTCGAGCGGTCCTACGAGTTCCTCGACCAGTGGGTGATGGGTGCGCTCGCCGACGTCGGTATCAAGGCCCGGTACGTCCTCATCAACGACATCGTCTCCGAGCACGGCAAGATCGGCGGCGCCGCACAGAAGCGGTTCGTCGCCGGTGCGGTGCTGCACCACGTGACGATGTCCTATGACATCGACGCCGACAAGATGACCGAGGTGCTGCGCATCGGCCGGGAGAAGATCTCCGACAAGGGAATCACCAGCTCCGGCAAGCGGGTCGACCCGATGCGCTCCCAGACCGGCATGTCGAGGGCTGAGATCATCGGTGCGTTCGTCGCACATTTCCGCGCCCGCTATGACACCCGGCCGAGCGAGTACACCGACGCCGAACTGGCCGCCGCGCGTGAACTGGTCGAGACCAAGTTCACGACGGACGCCTGGACGCGCCGGGTGCCGTGACGCCTTTCGGCCCGCCTGCGGACACCCGGACTCACGGCACGGGACTGCGCAACTTCGGGACCGTGGGTAGTAGCGCGACGAGGACGGCCAGGACGCCGTAGCCGGCGGTGAGCGTGGCGACCGTGGCGACGCCCGCGACGAGCAGCGGGCCGCCCGCGTCGCCGAGTTCGCGGCCCAGTTCGGCCGCGCCCATCGTCTGCCCGATGCGTTCCGGGGGAGTCGACGACGCGAGGGACGCGAAGCCGAGCGGAGTGATGATGCCGGTGCCGACGCCGATACCGACGGCCGCGACGAGCACGCCCGCCAGGCCCGGCACCATTGCGAAGGCGAGACCGGCGGCGGTGATCAGCAGGCCGACGCTGATGCCCGCGCGGGCGGTGAACCTGCCCGCGTCGTACCGACGTCCGATCTGGGGTTGGACGAACGCGGCGGTCGCGGCGAGGACGGACACCGCGGCTCCGGTCGCGACCGGGCCGAGGCCCGCCGCCGCACCGGAGACCGGGAGGAACCCGACGCCGACCGACAGCGCCGCGGTCGCGGCGGCGAGCGCGGCGGTCGGTGCGAGGAAGGTGCGGTCGGTGAGGCGCCGGGCGAGGTCGACGACGGTCTGCCGGGTCTTCGGCAGCGGCGGTACCGCGGGCACGGCGGCCGCGGCCCACACGGCGGTCACCGCGGCGACGACGGTGAGGACCACGAAGAGGGCCGGCAGTCCGCCGAGCCAGACGATGACGCCCCCGATCAACGGGCCGAGGGTATAGCCGATGCTCTTGAAGAAGCCGTAGCTGCCGAACGCCTTGCCGTGCGAGGCGTTCGGGTTCAGCCGTGCGACGAGGGCGCCGGCAGCGGGGGAGAACGCCGACGCCGCGGCGCCCTGCCCGAGGCGCGTCACCCACAGCCATGTTTCGTCGTCGGCGACGACGAACAGCGCAGAGCAGACGGCGAACGCGATCAGACCGCCGATCATCACGGGCTTGGCGCCGATCCGATCGGCGAGGGTGCCGAACACGGGCTTGAGGATCACCTCGGCGCCGTCGTACAGGGCGAGGAGCAGACCCAGGTAGAGGAGCGAGCTCTGCAGGTCACCGGCGTCGGAACCGAGGGTGGCCGCAACCGAGTGGGCACCGAAGGCGGTGGTGAATCCCGCCGCGTACAGCGGCCACACCTGCCAGGTCGGTGGCGTCGTACTCGGGGAACTCATTCCGCATCCTCTCGGGGGCTCGTGCTGTCGGTTCCGTGCAGCGTCTCGAATACCCGCTCGGTGTAGTCCGCGAGTCGGTCGGTGCAGTGGCGGAGTCGTGCGGCGGCGGCCGCAGCGCTCGGGGCGCCGAACACGTCGCGAGCCTTGATGTCGCGGTGCCAGCGTCGCAGTCGCTCGAGACTCTGCTCCTCCTCGTCGAGTTCCGCGAGGGTGAATTTCGCTGTGCGGATCTCCTTGTCGATCTCCGCTTCGAACTTGTCGCAGTCGGAGAGGAATTCGGTCCAGTCGTCCTCGCGGGCGGCGGTGAACATCGCCTCGAATCGACCGGAGTCGTCGTCGGTGACACCGGTGGCGCGTAGCGCGACGGTCTCGCCGCCGGCGCGGCCTGCGAGTTCCCTCGCTCTGCCGAGGCCGGCCGAGAACGCGGGGACGTCGGGGACCGCCCACACGCCTTGCCCCAAGGACAGTGCGCCCACCTTGCGCAGCTCCCGCCACACCGCAACGCGGTGTCGCGTCGGCTCGGCAGCGAGCCGGATCACCAGCACCGTCCACTCGACATTCGAGGAGGAATCAGCAGTCACACTCTGAAATGTAACAGGCGTTACAAGTCCCAAGCTGACCCCGACGGGAATACCGCGGAGCGTGAGGCGTTTCACTCAGTACTGGGTCCTGCGGATGCCGAGGGCACAGTCCCGGTTATCGGATATCGAGAACCGGGGACAGCGGGTTCGCTCCCCGCGGAGCCCCGCATTCCGCGCCTGCTGGAGGGCTGGGCGACACCACCCGACGCTGTCCGTCGGCGACTGCTGTGCCGCGACCGGTCTTTCGGACCGGAAGGAAGGCACGATCATGACGTTGGCCGTCAGTTTCGTCGAGTTTCTCGCTGCCGGGGCCGTCGCTGTCCCGCTACTCGCATTTCCCTCATCGGTTGCGAATTCGTCAGCGCTCCCGGGTGTCACTGCACCGGTGGCCGTAGTCGGTGTCGATGGTCCGCTCGACGATGGTTCGGACGATGACCGCGACCGGGACCGGGACGCTCAGGACCGCCGCGACGAGCAACGGCAACAGCAGCTTGAACGCCGACAGGAACGATGCGAGGAGTATCAGGTGCCACCGCCGCCGATGTGCATGCTCCCACCGTCCGAATCGGTCGGCTGAGCGCCTCCGCCGGCGCGAGGGCGGGGCGCGCGACGCTGCAAACGTTGCGATACTCGATGTCGAGTGGATTCCCCGGTCCCGGATGGGAGTGCGATGGCTCTGCCCGCGATCCTCAGCGTCGACGACGATCCGAACGTCTCCCGCGCCATCGTGCGCGACCTGCGGCGTCGGTACGGGGAGTCGTACCGGATCGTCCGCGCGCAGTCGGGGGCCGACGCGCTGGACGCGCTCAAGGAGATGAAGTTGCGGGGCGATCCAGTCGCTGTGCTGCTCGCCGACTTCCGGATGCCGGGCATGAGCGGCATCGAATTCCTCGAACAGGGCATGGACCTGTATCCCGCCGCGAAGCGCGTGCTGCTCACCGCGTACGCCGACACCAACGCGGCGATCGACGCCATCAACGTCGTCGACCTCGACCACTATCTGCTCAAACCGTGGGATCCGCCGGAGGAGAAGCTGTATCCGGTCCTCGATGCGTTGCTCGAGGCGTGGGCGACGTCGGACTCCCGGCCCGTCACCGAAATTCGGATCATCGGACACCGGTGGTCCGCGCGGTCGTCGGAGGTGCGGGAGTTCTTGGCGCGTAACCAGTGTCCGTATCGGTGGTACATGTCGGACGAGCCGGAGGGGCAGCGGTTGTTGGAGGCCGCGGGCGCCGACGGCATGCGGTTGCCGGTGGTGATCACCAGCGACGGCCGGGCGTTGGTGGAGCCGACCGATTCGGAACTGGCGGACCGCGTCGGTCTGTCCACGACACCCTGTGCCGACTTCTACGACCTCGTCGTCATCGGCGGCGGCCCGGCCGGGCTCGGCGCGGCCGTGTACGGCGCATCGGAGGGGCTGCGCACCGTCCTCATCGAGCGCACCGCCACGGGCGGGCAGGCCGGACAGAGTTCGCGGATCGAGAACTATCTCGGATTCCCGGACGGGCTGTCGGGAGGCCAGCTCGCCGACCGCGCCAGGCGCCAGGCTGCGAAGTTCGGCGCCGAGATCGTGACCACCCGCGAGGTCGTGGCACTCGAGGTGAACGGGTCCGCGCGGACCGTGCGGTTCGCCGACGGCGCCACCCTCGACGCGCACACCGTCATCCTCGCGACCGGGGTGTCCTACCGGCAGTTGCCGGTGCCGGGGATCGACGACTTCACCGGCCGCGGCGTGTTCTACGGCTCCGCGGTCACCGAGGCGGCGCGGTGCGCGGACCAGGACGTGTACATCGTCGGCGGGGCGAACTCCGCGGGCCAGGCGGCGGTCTATCTGGCGAGGAGTGCCCGCTCGGTCACGATCGTGGTGCGCGCGAAATCCCTCGACGCGTCCATGTCGCACTACCTGATCCAGCAGATCGCCCGGAACCCGCGCATCGTCGTCCGCGCCTGCTCGGAGGTGATCGGAGCGGACGGCGACGACCACCTGTCGCGGATCATGCTGCGCGACAACGTCACCGGAGCGGTCGACACCGTCGATGCGCCCTGGCTGTTCCTGTTCATCGGTGCCGCGCCCCGCACCGACTGGCTCGACGGCGTCGTCGTCCGCGACGACGCCGGATACGTCGTGGCCGGTCCCGACCTCGTCGTGGACGGGCGTCGGCCACACGGCTGGGATCTCGACCGGCCACCTCAGCACCTGGAAACGAGTGTCCCGGGGGTGTTCGCGGCCGGAGACGTACGGGCTGATTCGGCGAAACGAGTGGCGTCCGCGGTCGGTGAAGGCGCGATGGCCGTCATGCTGGTGCACCGCTACCTGGACCGGCAATGAGCGGCGGCGCGGTGCCGGTCTGCTCGCCGGACCTGCTGCGGACACTGTTCCTCTTCGAGAAACTCGACGACGACCAGTTGGACGAGTTGTGCCGGGTGGGGCGGATCGAGACGGTGGAACCCGGTCCGGTGTACCGGGAGGGGGAGCCCGCCACCTGCTTCTACGTCCTGCTCGACGGCACGGTGGTCCTGACGGTGCTGTCGGGTACGCGTGAGGTGGAGATGTCACGCACCTCGCACCGCGGGTCCTACGCGGGCGCATGGACCGCGTACATGGGTGACCGGGTTCCGCAGGTCTACAGCGGATCGATGATGGTGCCGGAGGGCGCCACGTTCTTCGTTCTCGACGCCGGGGACTTCGCGCGCCTGATGGCCGACTGGTTCCCGATGGCACTGCACCTGCTGGAGGGGCTGTTCTTCGGCAATCGCAACGCACGGGAAATCCTCGACCAGCGCGAACGCCTGCTGGCCCTCGGATCACTGTCGGCGGGCCTGACACACGAGCTGAACAATCCCGCGGCGGCCGCCGTCCGGGCCACCTCCGAACTCCGGGACCGGGTCGTGAAGATGCGGCACAAGCTGGGGCTGATCGCGTCCGGTGCCTACGACCCCGCGGTGCTTCACCTGCTCATCGGCATCCAGGAGGACGCGGTGGGGGTCGTCGCGAGCGCGCCGACACTGAGTCCGCTGGAGGAATCCGACCGCGAGGACGAACTCGGTGCGTGGCTCGAGAACCACGGCATCGCGGGCGCGTGGACCCTCGCGCCGACGTTCGTGCAGGCGGGGTTGGACGTCGCCTGGCTCGAGCGGGTCGCGTCGACCGTCGACCCGGAGATTCTCGCCAGTGCAGTCGGGTGGCTCGCGCACACCATCGAGACCGAACTGCTGATGAACGAGATCACCGAGTCCACCTCCAGGATCACCAACCTCGTCGGTGCCGCGAAACAGTATTCGCAGCTCGACCGGGCCCCCGTGCAGGTCTCCGACGTGCACGATCTGCTCGACAGCACACTCGTGATGCTCAGCGGAAAGATCGGCACGGGCGTCGAGGTGGTGAAGGACTACGACCGGACGTTGCCGCCGATCCCGGTACACGCAGCCGAACTCAACCAGGTGTGGACCAACCTCGTCGACAACGCCGTCGGGGCAATGGATGGCCGCGGAACGCTCACCGTCCGCACCCGGCCAGACGGCGACCGCCTCGCCGTTGTCATCGAGGACACCGGGCCGGGCATCCCCGACGACCTGCGCGGCCGCATCTTCGAGCCGTTCTTCACGACCAAACCGGTCGGGGAGGGGACGGGCCTCGGTCTCGACATCTCGTGGCGGATCGTCGACCGGCACGGGGGCGACATTCGCGTCGAATCACGCCCTGGGAAAACCGAATTCGTGGTCCGTGTCCCGCTCACCGCACCGGAGGGAGAAGAACATGACTGACATCGAGGGCATCGCGCCGGACGTGCCGCCGAGCGGACCGGGTTGCGTCGATTGCGACGCCGCGCAGGGGTGGTGGGTGCACCTGCGTCGCTGCGCCGAGTGCGGGCACATCGGGTGCTGCGATTCGTCGCCCGCGCAGCACGCGTCGGCGCACGCCGCCGCGACCGGTCACCCGTTCGTACAGAGCTACGAGCCGGGCGAGGACTGGTTCTGGAACTACCGGACCGAGCGGATGTACGAGGGACCGGAACTCGCCGAGCCCCGGCACCACCCACTGAATCAGCCCGCGCCGGGACCGGAGGGCCGGGTACCGCTGGACTGGCGCGACCACGTTCACTGAGGGCTGTCGGCGGCGCCCAGGGTGATGCGATCGACGCGATGACCGTCGAGTGCGGCGACGGTCAGGCTGACACCGCCCACGGTGACGGCGTCACCGACCCGGGGGACGTGTTGCAGTCGGTGCATGACGAATCCACCGACGGTGTCGAACGGGCCGGGAGGCAGTGCGATGCCCGTCTGCTTCTCGAAGTCGTCGGCGAGAAGTAGGCCGTCGACGGTGTCCGGTCGTGAGGTCGACGAGTCGGATTCGGTGGCGTCGTCGAACTCGTCGCCGATCTCGCCGACGAGTTCCTCGACGATGTCCTCGAGCGTCACGATGCCCGCGGAACCGCCGTACTCGTCGATCACCAGAACCAGTTGGACGTTCTCGCGGCGCATCTCCGCCAGCGCTGACAGTGCCCGCTTGCTGCCGGGAAACTGCACCAGCGGGCGGCACAGGTCGGCCACCACCGCGTCACCGTCCGCCCGGAACAGGTCCCGCAGGTGTACGAACCCCAGGACGGCGTCGAGTGAACCACCGACCACGACGGGAAGGCGACTGTGCCCGAGCTCGATCGCGCGATCCCGGGCCTGCCGAACGGTGCTGTCCGCTTCCAGGTGATCCACCTCGGTTCGCGGGCGCATCACCTCCGTCAGCGTGCGGTTCCCGGCGTCGAACACCTCCGACAGCACCTTTCGCTGCTCGGCGGGGAGCGCGTCGTGTCCGATCAGCAGTTCCCGTAGCTCCTCGGGGGTGACGGCCTCGGCGGTCCGGGACGGGTCGCCGCCGAGGAGCCGGACCACCGCGTCGGTCGAGACGGACAGCAGCCAGATCACCGGACGCATCAGCACCGCGAACCGGTCGAGCGGCGGGCCGGTGGCCCGGGCGACGCCGGTCGAGCGTTGGAGCGCAATCCTCTTGGGCACCAGCTCGCCCAGAACCAGTGAGAGATAGGCGACGACGAGCGTCGTGCCGATCAACGCCAGGACGTCGGCGGTGTCGCTCGAGAGCCCCCACCCGCGGAGGGTGGGGGCGATGTCGGGCGCGATCGCCGATGCGCCGTACGCGGCGGAGAAGAAGCCGGCGACCGTGA
This sequence comes from Rhodococcus sp. RD6.2, assembly GCF_001040705.1. GTDB lineage: Bacteria > Actinomycetota > Actinomycetes > Mycobacteriales > Mycobacteriaceae > Rhodococcus_G. Next base: position 112,477 of record NZ_CVQP01000008.1, on the reverse strand, counting down.
CCCCGATCTGGACCGCGGACAGGAACCGATTGGGGTTCCTGGCGAGGTCCGCGGTTCGGGCGCCGCGCCTGCCTCGCTGCGACAGCGCCCGGATCTGGCTCTCCCGCAACGACACCAGAGCGATCTCCGTCGCCGCGAACACGCCCCCGACGAGGATGAACAGCAGGACCAGCCCGACGTTGAGTGCCGTGTCGGTGTTCACGGGACGGACCCTGACCGCGTGCGGCGGACGGCTCTCACGTCACCGTCCATGATCCCTCCTTCGTCGTACTCGACGGACCGGGGTCCGGTCAGTCTAGGAAGTCGGCAGCAGTCGCGCGAGGACGTCCGCGAGGGTGATGAGTCCGACGAGCGTTCCGTCGTCGCTGCGCACGATCGCGATGTGACTGCGCGTGTCCCGCATCGTCGCCAGCGCCGCGTACACCGGTGTCCCCGTCGCCAAGCCGAGGACTGGGCGCATCAGGTCGCGTGCCCGCACGTCCGACGCCGTGCCCAGACTGTCGCGGACATGCACCACCCCGAGCACGTCGCCCGCGTCGCGAACGAGCAGTCGAAGGTGGCCACGCCGATCGGCGGTCGCCCGGATCACCTCGACGGTCGCGTCGGCGGAGACGCTGCTCGGTTCGGTGTTCGGCCGGACGATGTCACCGACGGTGAGCGAGTCGAGTTCGAGCGCCCCCGTGAGATGCCCGTGGTAGCGCTCGTCGAGGGTGCCGACCGTCGCGGAGTGCTCCACGAGATGCCGCAGCGCCGCCGGGTCCTGCCCGGACGCAACCTGGTCGACGGGCTGCACACCGACCTTCACCAGGCACCAGTTCGCCAGCCTGTTCAGGCTCACGATGAGTGGGCGGGTCAGCCACATGAACCCGCGCATCGGAATCGCGAGCAGCGTCGCCGACCTCTCGGGGTGGGCGATGGCCCACGACTTCGGTGCCATCTCGCCGACGACCAGGTGCAGGAACGTCACCATCAGCAGGGCCAGTACGAAACCGGCGACGTCGGCGAGCCACTGTGGCGCACCCCAGTGCGAGAACATCGGTGTGAGCCAGTGGTGGACAGCGGGTTTCGTGACCGCACCCAGTGCCAGGGTGCAGACGGTGATGCCGAGCTGCGAGCCGGCGAGCAGGACGGACAGTTCGGACGCACTGCGCAGCGCGGCTCGTGCCGACCGGCTGCTCGGTGCCGCGTCCTCCAATCGGTGCCTGCGCGCGGCGATGAGCGCGAACTCGACGGCGACGAAGAACGCGCTGGCCGCGATGAGCACGACGGTGACGGCGACGACGATCCAGGGGTTACTCATCGCCCTGCCCCTTCACATCTTCTGCGACGGTGACGAACAGTGACGACGGGACGTGTTTGTCGACGCCCCGCACCTCGACGTGCAGCGACTCCGGTGGTGGTGGTTCATTCGCGATGAGGTCCGCGGGATCGGTCGGCAACGCGATCGTCACGGTGTCGCCGACGGCGGGCAGCCCGCCGAACCGCGCGATCACCAGACCGGCGAGTGTCTCGTAGTCGTCGTCCTCCGGCAGGTCCCGGTCGAGAATGCGTCCCACCTCGTCGACGTGGACCGCGCCCGGGATCAGCCAGCCGCCGCCGACGGCCTCGACGTCGGTCGCCTCGCGATCCGGGTCGTGTTCGTCGGCGATCTCGCCGATCAGTTCCTCGGCCATGTCCTCGATCGTGACGGCGCCCGCGAAGCCGCCGTATTCGTCGATGACCAGCGCCATTTCGTCCTTCGCGGACGTCAACCGGGACAGGACGTCCGGCAGCGGGAGCGTGGTCGGAACGAGCACCGCGGGGCGCGCGTGATCCGCGGCGGTGCCCGTCGGGGGTGCACCCAGCAGGTCGTGCAGGTGGACGACGCCGACCAGGTCGTCGCTCGAGGCGCCGACGACGGGATAGCGGGTGTGACCGGAGCCCATCCGCGCGATCACGTCGGAGGCGGGTTCGTCGGCGCGGACCACATCGACCCGGGAACGCGGGACCATCGCGTGTTCGGCTGTGCGCGTGGGGAAGTCGAGGATGCGGTCGAGCAGTGCGGACAGCTCGCGGGGGAGCTCGCCGGTGTTTCGGGACTCGGCGACGATGTGTTCGAGGTCGCGGACGGTTGCCGAGTGCTCGACATCGTGGACGGGTTCGATCCGCAGCGCCCGCAGCAGGAGGTTCGAGGACGCGTCGAACAGTGTGATCAGCCAGCCGAACAGGGTGAGGTACAGCGTCGTCGACAAGGCGAGGCGGCCCGCGACGAGCTCGGGGCGGGCGATCGCGAGGTTCTTCGGGAACAACTCGCCGAACACCATCTGGACGACGGTGGACAGCAGTACGGCCGCGATCGCGCCGATGCCGACCCCGACAGGGGTGGGGATCCCGACGCCGCCGAGGAGTTCCCCGAGTCCGCGGCCGATCAGCGGCTCGGCGACGTAGCCGACCAGCAGGCCGGTGACGGTGATGCCGAGCTGCGCGCCGGACAGCATGAAGGAGGTGCGGCGGGTGACGGCGAGTGCGCGTGCGGCGGCGGGGTCACCGGCTTCGGCACGCGCGGTGAGGCGGGACCGGTCGACGGCCATGAAGGCGAATTCCTGGGCGACGAAGTAGCCGGTCACGGCGGTGATGAGCAGGACGACCGCCACGCCGAAGAGGATCGTGAGGACAGTGATCACGGTCGCGCCTCCGGGAGGGTCGCGGCACCGTGGGGTGTGCGGGGCGGTACGGGTCTTCGAGGTTTGCGCCGTGCGCTCTTCATGAACTCTCTCTGTGTGGGTTCAGACGGGTACCCGTCGAGAATAGGGCAAATCGCCCATCGCGTGATGTGCGCATTCGTCCAAGGTTCACGCCGATCGGTGGCGCACACTCGACTGCATGCACACCTGGGAAGACGTCGTCGCCGCCGCGAGCGGGTTGCCGGAGGTCGCGGAATCCACCTGGTACCGCACCCCGGCGCTGAAGGTGGCGGGCAAGGGCTTCGTCCGTCTGCGCAGCGATGCCGACGGTGGTCTCGTGGTGTGCTGCGGCCTCGACGAGAAGGAGGCCCTGCTGTCATCGGGCGACCGCGCGTTCTACACGACGCCGCACTACGACGGGTACGGGGCGATCCTCGTCGATCTCGACGCCGTCGACCACGACCAGTTGGTGGAACTGGTCACCGAGGCGTGGTGCCGCACTGCGCCGAAGCGACTGCTCGCAGGACGCCCCGGCGACGGCGACTAAGCTCGTCGGCGTGGCTCACCCGATGATCGCACCGTCCATCCTGTCCGCCGATTTCGCTCGACTCGCCGACGAAGCCGCCGCCGTCGCCGGTTCCGACTGGCTCCACGTCGACGTGATGGACGCGCATTTCGTGCCGAACCTCACCCTCGGCCTGCCGATCGTGCAGTCGCTGCTCAAGGCCACCGACATTCCCCTCGACTGCCACCTGATGATCGACAACCCGGGCCGGTGGGCACCGCCCTACGCCGAGGCAGGTGCACACAACGTCACCTTCCACGCCGAGGCCACCGACGATCCGGTCGCCGTCGCCCGCGACATTCGCGCCGCGGGCGCGAAGGCGGGCCTGTCGGTCAAGCCCGGAACCCCGATCGAGCCCTACCTGGAGATCCTCAAGGAGTTCGACACGCTGCTCGTGATGAGCGTCGAACCCGGCTTCGGTGGACAGTCCTTCATCCCCGACGTGCTCGGCAAGGCCCGCGCCGTCCGCAAGCTCGTCGACTCCGGTGAGCTGACGCTCCTCGTCGAGATCGACGGCGGCATCAACACCGACACAGTCGAGGCCGCAGCCGAAGCGGGCGTCGACTGCTTCGTTGCCGGCTCCGCGGTCTACGGCGCGGCCGATCCCGCCGAGGCGGTGCGCAAGCTCCGCGCCCAGGCGGCGTCGGCGTCGCCGCATCTGACACTGGCCGTCTAGTCGTGCCGGGCAGTGCGCACCGCCGCGAGGATGCCGCCGAGCAGGACCTCGCCGCGGTTGCCATCGCGAACGACGCCGCCGAACGCGTGCGAGGCACAACCAGCCCGAATCCGCCCGTGGGTGCTGTGATTCTCGACACGGATGGACTGATCGCGGGGGTCGGCGCGACCAGTCCCGTCGGGGGGCCGCACGCCGAGGTGATGGCGCTCGGCGTCGCGGGGGACCGCGCTCGTGGCGGCACCGCCGTCGTCACCCTCGAACCGTGCAACCACACCGGCCGCACGGGCCCGTGCACGGCCGCACTGATCGAGGCGGGCATCGAGCGCGTCGTCTACGCCGTCACCGACCCCAACCCGCAGGCCGCGGGAGGCGCCGACACACTGCGGGCCGCCGGGGTCGACGTGCTCGGCGGTGTGGGCGCAGACCTCGTCGAACGCACGTCGCTGCGGGCGTGGTTGCACCGTCAGCGGACCGGCCGGGCCCATGTGACCTGGAAGTTCGCCGCGAGCCTCGACGGCCGCAGTGCCGCGGCCGACGGCACCAGCCAGTGGATCACCGGTCCGGAGGCGCGTGCTCTCGTCCACCTCGAACGCGCGAAACTCGATGCGATCGTCGTCGGCACCGGGACCGTCCTCGCCGACGATCCGTGGCTGACGGCCCGCGAACCCGACGGCTCCCTCGCCGACCGGCAACCGCTGCGCGTCGTCGTCGGGGAACGCGAGATTCCGCGGTCGTCGCGGGTGCTCGACGATGCCGCCGAAACGCTGGTCCTGCGGACCCGCGACCCGCATGAGGTGCTTGCCGCGCTCGCCGACCGGCCCGACGTCCTGCTCGAAGGTGGGCCGCATCTGGCCGGCGCGTTCCTGGAGGCGGGATTGATCGACCGCGTCCACGCGTTCCTCTCACCGGTACTGCTCGGTGCGGGCGCCGCAGCCGTGGAGGATGCTGGAGTCGGCACCATCGCGCAGGCGCTGCGGTTCACGCGGGAGTCCGTCGACGCCGTCGGCCCCGATCTGCTGCTCACGCTGCTGCCGCAACGTTCGGACCGCACATGAATCACGCCGCCACACCCCGGACCAACTCACGAGGAGAGAACGACACAGTGTTCACCGGCATCGTCGAAGAACTGGGCGAGATCGTCGCCAAGGAGGACCTGGCCGACGCGGCCCGCTTCACCGTCCGCGGCCCGCTCGTCACGTCCGACGCCGGCCACGGCGACTCGATCGCCGTCAACGGCGTCTGCCTGACGGTTGTCGACGTCCTCGACGGTGACAGCTTCACCGCCGACGTGATGGCCGAGACGCTGAATCGCTCGAGCCTCGGCAACCTCGCCGTCGGCAGCAGGGTGAACCTCGAACGCGCCGCCGCACTGAACAGCCGCCTCGGCGGCCACCTCGTGCAGGGCCACGTCGACGGGACCGGCACGATCATCAGCCGCTCCCCGTCCGAGAACTGGGAGGTCGTGCGGATCTCCCTGCCCGCGTCGATCTCGCGGTATGTGGTGGAGAAGGGGTCGATCACGGTCGACGGCGTCTCGCTGACCGTGTCCGCACTCGGCGGCGATGCCGATCAGGAATGGTTCGAGATCTCCCTGATCCCGACCACCCTCGCTCTGACGGTTCTCGGGACCGCCACCCCGGGAACGCTCGTCAACCTGGAGGTCGACGTGATCGCCAAGTACGTCGAGCGGTTGCAGGCAGCTGGTAACCAGGACACGTGACGGCCTCACACGGATGGGGTCGTACTGTTGAGGTGCATCCGACGGCGCTCGCCCGGTGGTGCACGGAGCAATCGATGAGTGATGGAGCGCAGGACGTGACCAGGTTCGACAGTATCGAGCGCGCAGTCGCCGATATCGCCGCAGGCAAGGCCGTTGTCGTTGTCGACGACGAGGATCGCGAGAACGAAGGCGACCTCATCTTCGCCGCCGAGAAGGCTACGCCGGAACTCGTGGCCTTCATGGTCCGCTACACCTCCGGCTACCTGTGCGTGCCGCTCGACGGCGACGACTGCGATCGTCTGGGCCTGCCCCCGATGTACTCGTCGAACCAGGACAAGCACGGCACCGCCTACACGGTCACCGTCGACGCGAAGGAAGGCATCGGCACCGGCATCTCGGCGTCCGACCGCGCCGCGACGATGCGTCTGCTGGCGGACCCGAGCACCGGCGCCTCCGACTTCACCCGCCCCGGGCACGTCGTCCCGTTGCGCGCCAAGGAGGGCGGCGTGCTGCGTCGTCCCGGGCACACCGAGGCCGCCGTCGACCTCGCCCGCATGGCCGATCTGCGCCCCGCAGGCGTGATCTGCGAGATCGTCAGCCAGAAGGACGAGGGCCACATGGCCCAGACCGACGAGCTGCGCGTCTTCGCCGACGACCACAACCTCGCGATGATCTCCATCGCGGACCTCATCGCGTGGCGGCGCAAGCACGAGAAGCACGTCGTGCGGATCGCGGAGGCCCGCATCCCGACGCCGCACGGCGACTTCCGGGCGGTCGGCTACCAGAGCATCTACGACGAGGTCGAGCACGTGGCCCTCGTCAAGGGCGACATCGCGGGCCCGGACGGTGACGGCTCCGACGTCCTCGTCCGGGTGCACTCCGAGTGCTTGACCGGTGACGTGTTCGGGTCGCTGCGCTGCGACTGCGGCCCGCAGCTCGACGCCGCGCTGGAGATGGTCGCGGCCGAGGGTCGCGGCGTCGTCCTCTACATGCGTGGTCACGAGGGTCGCGGCATCGGCCTCATGCACAAGCTGCAGGCCTACCAGCTGCAGGACGCCGGGTCCGACACCGTCGACGCCAACCTCGAGCTGGGTCTGCCCGCCGACGCCCGCGATTACGGCATCGGCGCGCAGATCCTCGTCGACCTCGGCATCACCTCGATGCGTCTGCTCACCAACAACCCCGCGAAGCGGGTCGGTCTCGACGGCTACGGTCTGCAGATCCTCGAGCGAGTGGCGATGCCGTTGCGTGCCAACGCCGAGAACCTGACCTACCTGCGGACGAAGCGGGACCGCATGGGCCACGACCTCGCCGGTCTCGACGAGTACGAGAAGGGCGGTGCGGTGTGAGCGGCGAGGGACTGCCCGAACTGCAGCTCGGGCAGGCGAAGGACCTGAGCCTCGCCATCGTCGCCGGATCCTGGCACCCCGAGATCTCGGAGGCGCTGATCGCCGGGGCGAAGCGGGTCGCCCGGCAGGCGCAGATCGAGGACGTGAGGTTGGTCCGCGTCGCAGGCGCCATCGAGCTGCCCGTCGTCGCTCAGCAGCTCGCCCGGATGCACGACGCCGTCGTCGCGCTCGGCGTGGTCATCCGCGGTGGCACCCCGCACTTCGAGTACGTGTGCGACGCCGTCACCTACGGCCTGACCCGCGTCTCCCTCGACGAGGGCACCCCCGTTGCCAACGGGGTGCTCACCACCGATACCGAGCAGCAGGCGCGGGACCGGGCCGGGTTGCCCGATTCCGTCGAGGACAAGGGTGGTCAGGCGTGCGCCGCCGCCATCGACACCGCCGTGACGCTGAAGAACCTCCGCGAGCAGGCGGGACAGTGACGATGAGCGACTGGGAACTCGAGGTACGACCCCGCAAGACCGCGCGCTACGCCTACGGTGTCGCCGTTCTCTGCGTGCTGATCTTCCTCGTCCTCGGCGTGCTGCTGCGGACGACGGCGACGGGTGTGTACTTCCGGCTGGTGGATCAGCTCGCGATGATCGGCATCGGGATGATGCTGGCCGGTGGTGTCCTGCTGCTGGCGCGACCCCGACTGCGGGTGAGCCGTGACGGGGTGTGGGTGCGCAACGCCTTCGGTGAGCGTCGAGTCGACTGGGACCTCGTGGAAGGCCTGTCGTTCCCCGACGGCGCCGCCTGGGCCCGCATCGAACTCCCCGACGACGAGTACATCCCCGTCATGGCGATCCAGTCCAACGATCGTGAGCACGCCGTGTCCGCGGTGCAGTCGTTCCGGCGTCTCGCCGAGAAGTACGCGCCCGCGAACAATGCGAGCTGACGGGCACGTCGGAGCCCGCGACTAGTCTGGATTTCGTGCCAGATCCCGCCACCTATCGCCCCGCCACCGGAACCATTCCGACGGCGCCCGGCGTCTACAAGTTCCGCGATCCCCACGGCAGGGTCGTCTACGTCGGCAAGGCGAAGAACCTGCGCAGCAGGCTGAACTCCTACTTCGCCGATGTCGCGTCGCTGCATCCGCGGACGCGTCAGATGGTGACGACGGCGGGCAGCGTCGAGTGGACTGTCGTCGGGACCGAGGTCGAGGCACTCCAGCTCGAGTACAACTGGATCAAGGAGTTCGACCCCCGGTTCAACGTCCGGTACCGCGACGACAAGACGTACCCGGTGCTCGCGGTGACTCTGGGCGAGGAGTTTCCGCGGCTGTTCGTCTACCGCGGTCCGCGGCGCAAGGGGGTCCGGTACTTCGGCCCGTACTCGCACGCGTGGGCGATCCGCGAAACCCTCGACCTGCTGCTGCGGGTGTTTCCGACACGGACGTGTTCCACCGGAGTGTTCAAGCGGCACAACCAGATCGGCAGGCCCTGTCTGCTCGGCTACATCGACAAGTGCTCGGCGCCCTGCGTCGGGCGGGTCAGCGCCGACGAGCACCGCGCCATCGTCGAGGATTTCTGCGACTTCCTCGCCGGCCGAACGGACAAGCTCGTCCGGGAACTCGAGATCCGGATGCAGCAGGCGTCCGACGACCTGGACTTCGAGACCGCGGCACGCCTGCGGGACGACCTCGGGGCACTGCGGAAGGCGTTGGAGAAGCAGGCCGTCGTCCTCGGCGACGGAACCGACGCCGACGTCGTCGACTTCGCCGCCGACGAACTGGAAATGTCCGTGCAGGTCTTCCACGTGCGGGGCGGGCGAGTCCGCGGCCAACGCGGATGGGTCGTCGAACTGTCCGGGGACCAGGACACCAAGGAACTCGTCGAGGAGTTCCTCACCCAGTTCTACGGCGAGCAGGCGGCCCTGACCGACCAGCCCGGACTGCAGGCCGACAAGGCGACGGCGGTGCCGCGGGAGGTGCTGGTCCCGGTGCTGCCCCGCAACGCCGACGAGATGCAGAACTGGCTCAGCGGGCTGCGCGGCTCGGCGGTGTCCCTGCGGGTACCTCAGCGCGGAGACAAGAAGGCGCTCGCCGAGACCGTCGAACGCAACGCGAAAGAGGCACTGGCCCAGCACAAACTGAAGCGGGCAGGCGACCTGACGTCCAGGTCGGCAGCGCTGCAGGGCATCCAGGACGCCCTTGAACTCGACGAGGCGCCGTTGCGGATCGAATGCGTCGACATCAGTCACGTACAGGGCACCGATGTCGTCGCATCGCTCGTGGTGTTCGAGGACGGGTTGCCCCGCAAGTCCGACTACCGGCACTACGCGATCAGAGAGGCTGCGGGAGACGGCAGGTCCGACGACGTCGCATCCATCGCGGAGGTGACGCGGCGCAGGTTCCTGCGCCACGCGCAGGACGTCCGAGGCGGTACCGACGACGCCGCCGAAGCGGGGTCGGGTGGCGATCTCGCTCCCGAAGCGGCCCTCGATCCGACCACCGGCCGCCCGCGTCGCTTCGCGTACCCGCCGAACCTGTACGTCGTCGACGGCGGAAAGCCGCAGGTCACCGCGGCGGCCGCGGTACTCGACGAACTCGGCATCACCGACGTCGCCGTCGTCGGTCTCGCCAAGCGGCTCGAAGAGGTGTGGGTCCCCGGTGAAGACGATCCGGTGATCCTGCCTCGTACCAGCGACTCGCTGTACCTGCTGCAACGAGTCCGCGACGAGGCACACCGGTTCGCGATCACCTTCCACCGCAGCAAACGGTCCCGCCGGATGACCGCGTCGGCACTCGACTCCGTCAAGGGGCTCGGCGAGCGGCGACGCACGGCACTCGTCACCCACTTCGGTTCGGTCGCCCGGCTCAAGGACGCCACCGTCGAGGAGATCACCGCCGTGCCCGGCGTCGGCGTGGCGACGGCTCGGGCCGTCCTCGCCGCCCTGAACGGGGAATCCGAGGTGACGCGCGGGGAAACCCCGGCTGAGGAAACCGATGATCGGGCCCTCGTAGGGGATGATGAGTCGGGGTCCGCCGACGTCGGGCCCGCAGCGGTGGAGGCCGGTGTCGTGAAGTCTGAGAGGGCGGGTGTCGAGTGACCGAACACGTGACCGAACGGCCGGACATCGACGTCGCCCTGGTGACCGGGCTCTCCGGCGCGGGACTGAGTACCGCCGCGAAGGTGCTCGAGGACATGGGCTGGTACGTCGCGGACAACCTGCCACCCGAACTGATCACGCGCATGGTGGACCTCGGGCGGTCACCGTCGTCGCGGATCCCGAAGCTCGCCGTGGTGATCGACGTGCGCAGTCGGCGATTCACGGGCGAACTGGCAGCGGTGGTGAAGGAAGTCGCGGCGAGCGCGACCCGAACCCGCGTGTTGTTCCTCGAGGCGAGCGATCCGGTGCTGGTGCGGCGGTTCGAGAACAACCGGCGCAGCCATCCGCTGCAGAGCGAGGGCAGCGACGGAACCCTCAGCGAAGGGATCGCGTCCGAGCGGGCGCGGCTCGCGCCCGTCCGCGCCGACGCCGATCTCGTGATCGACACCTCGTCGCTGTCGGTGCACGAACTGCGTCATCGCGTGGAGGCCGCGTTCGGTGGCGGCCAGGTACCGTCCGTCGCCGTCACCGTCCAGTCCTTCGGCTTCAAGTACGGGCTGCCGATGGACGCGGATCTGGTGTGCGACGTACGGTTTCTGCCGAACCCGCACTGGATCCCCGAGCTGCGCGAACACACCGGACGTGAGCTTCCGGTCCGCGACTACGTGCTCGGGCAGGACGGCGCCCAGGACTATCTCGACACCTATCACCACATCGTCGATCTCACCACCACCGGTTACCGCAGGGAGGGCAAGCGCTACATGACGATCGCGGTCGGATGCACCGGCGGCAAGCACCGCAGCGTCGCGATGACGGAGGCGCTCGCGTCCCGACTCGCCGCAGACTCGGGCATCACCGTCAAGGTGGTTCACCGCGATCTGGGTCGCGAATGACGCAGGGCTCGCAGGACACAGCTCCGGGTCCGGCGATCGTCGCGCTCGGAGGCGGGCACGGCCTGTACGCGACGCTCCGCGCGGCCCGGCGCCTCAGCAGCGACGTCACCGCAGTGGTGACGGTCGCGGACGACGGTGGTTCGTCGGGGCGCCTTCGTTCCGAACTCGGGCTCATCCCGCCCGGCGACCTGCGCATGGCGCTGGCGGCCCTGGCCTCCGAGGACCCCGACGTCGCGACGTGGACCGAGACGCTGCAGCACCGTTTCGGCGGAACGGGAGCACTCGCGGGCCACTCGGTCGGCAACCTGATCATCGCCGGGCTGACCGAGGTGCTCGGCGACACCGTCAGTGCGCTCGACGAGGTGGCCCGGCTCCTCCGCGTCGAGGGCAGGGTCCTGCCGATGTCGCCGATCCCGCTGGCGATCGAGGCGGACGTCGTCGGCCTCGAGTCCGATCCGCGGGTCAGCCGCACGATCCGGGGACAGGTGGCGGTCGCGACGACCCCGGGGCAGGTGCGGCGGGTGCGGTTGCTTCCGCCCGACCCTCCCGCGACACCCTCGGCGGTCGAGGCCATCGAGCGGGCCGACCTGGTGCTCCTCGGCCCCGGGTCCTGGTTCACGAGTGTCATTCCGCACGTCGTCGTACCCGACATGGCCGCGGCACTGCGCGAGACCCAGGCCCGTAAGGCCCTGATCCTCAACCTCGCCCCCGAACCGGGCGAGACCGCCGGATTCTCGGCCGAACGGCACCTGCACGTCCTTGCCCAACACGCGCCGGATCTGCGGGTCGACGACATTCTCGTCGACTCGCACTCGGTGCCCGAGGGCAGCGAGCGCGACCACCTGTGCCGCGCCGCGGCCCGCCTCGGTGCCAACGTCGGCTACGCCGACGTCGCGCGCCACGGGACCGCGACACACCATCCGGGCAAGGTGGCCGCGGCGCTCGATCAGATCCTGTCTACTGCACTGTTGCGGGGGCACTGCGAACCGCACGCGACACATACGGGAAGGGAGTCCACTTCGTGGCAATGACAGCGGAGGTCAAGGACGAGCTGAGTCGGCTCGTGGTGACCCAGGTGTCCGCACGTCGGGCGGAGGTGTCGTCGCTGCTCCGGTTCGCGGGTGGACTGCACATCGTCGCCGGACGAGTCGTCGTGGAGGCGGAGGTCGACCTCGGGTCGACAGCCCGCCGCCTGCGCGGCGAGATTCACGACCTCTACGGGTACGGCGCAGATGTACACGTCCTCGGAGCGGGCGGTCTGCGCAAGAGTGCGCGCTACATCGTGCGGGTGAGCAAGGACGGCGAGGCCCTCGCCCGCCAGACCGGGCTCCTCGACCTGCGGGGCCGGCCGGTCCGCGGTCTTCCCGCGCAGGTCGTCGGTGGCAGCGTCGTCGACTCGGAGGCCGCGTGGCGCGGCGCGTTCCTCGCGCACGGGTCGCTGACGGAGCCCGGGCGATCCTCCGCGCTGGAGATCAGTTGCCCCGGCCCGGAGGCCGCGCTCGCGCTGGTCGGTGCGGCGCGGCGACTGGGTGTCGCGGCGAAGGCTCGTGAGGTCCGGGGTGCCGACCGCGTCGTGGTGCGCGACGGCGAGGCCATCGGCGCGCTGCTCACCCGCATGGGTGCGCAGGACACGCGATTGACCTGGGAGGAACGCCGGATGCGCCGTGAGGTGCGGGCCACGGCGAACCGGCTGGCGAACTTCGACGACGCCAACCTGCGACGATCCGCACGGGCCGCTGTCGCGGCGGCGGCGCGGGTGGAGCGGGCCCTGGACATCCTCGGCGAGGACGTCCCCGATCATCTCGCGGCCGCGGGCAGCCTGCGGGTGCAACATCGGCAGGCCTCGCTGGAGGAACTCGGCCAACTGGCAGATCCTCCGATGACGAAGGATGCTGTAGCGGGACGCATCCGGCGCCTGTTGTCCATGGCGGATCGCAAGGCCAAGGAGACCGGGATTCCGGACACCGAGTCCGCAGTGACCGCGGAGCTGCTCGACGAGGCGTAGCGAGGCGGAGCCGACCCTCGGGTGCCGAGGAGCAGTGCATCGGATCCAGGCGTCGACTGGGACATCACACGAGAACTGCCAGACGGGAGTACACAGTGACAATCCGGGTAGGCGTGAACGGCTTCGGCCGAATCGGACGCAATCTGTTCAGGGCGGTCGACGCACAGAGGGCGCTCGGCACCACGGACATCGAGATCGTGGCGGTCAACGATCTGACCGACAATGCAACCCTCGCTCACCTGCTGAAGTACGACTCGATTCTCGGTCGTCTGCCGTACGACGTCTCACTCGAAGGCGACGACACGATCGTCGTCGGCGACCGGAAGATGAAGGCCATGTCGCTGCGCGAGGGCCCGTCGGCGTTGCCGTGGGGTGACCTGGGCGTCGACGTGGTCGTCGAGTCCACCGGCATCTTCACCGACGCCGCCAAGGCGAAGGGGCACCTGGACGCAGGCGCCAAGAAGGTCGTCATCTCCGCGCCCGCGAAGGGCGAGGACATCACCATCGTGATGGGTGTCAACGACGGCGCGTACGACGGCAGCCAGAACATCATCTCCAACGCGTCCTGCACGACGAACTGCCTCGGCCCGGTGGCCAAGGTGCTCGACGACGAGTTCGGCATCGTCCGGGGCCTGATGACCACGGTCCACGCCTACACACAGGACCAGAACCTGCAGGACGGCCCGCACCGGGATCTCCGTCGCGCCCGCGCCGCCGCCCTCAACGTCGTCCCGACCAGTACCGGCGCCGCGAAGGCCATCGGGCTGGTGCTTCCTCAGCTGGCCGGCAAGCTCGACGGCTACGCACTGCGTGTGCCGATCCCGACCGGATCGGCCACCGACCTCACCGTGAACCTGCAGAAGCCGGCGTCGGTCCAGGAGATCAACGCCGCCATGAAGGCCGCCGCGGAGGGGCCGCTGAAGGGCATCCTGAAGTACACCGAGGACCAGATCGTATCCTCGGACATTGTCACCGACCCCCACTCGTCGATCTTCGACGCCGGTCTGACGAAGGTCATCGACGACCAGGTCAAGATCGTCGCCTGGTACGACAACGAGTGGGGCTACTCGAACCGTCTCGTCGACCTCATCGGTCTCGTTGGAAAGGCTCTTTGATCACTGTGGCAGTCAAGACTCTGAAGGACCTGCTGGACGAGGGGGTCGCGGGCCGCGCCGTGCTGGTGCGCTCCGACCTCAACGTCCCGCTGGACGGTGCCACCATCACCGATCCGGGTCGCATCCTGGCCTCGGCGCCGACCATCTCGGCGCTCGCCGAGGCAGGCGCGAAGGTCATCGTGATGGCGCACCTGGGCCGCCCGAAGGGCGAACCGGATCCGGCGCTGTCGCTGGCGCCGGTCGCCGCGAAGCTCGGCGAGGTGCTCGGCCGTAACGTCCAGCTCGCCGGCGACGTCGTGGGACAGGACGCGCTCGCCAGGTCCGAGGGGCTCACCGACGGTGACGTGCTGCTGCTCGAGAACATCCGCTTCGATCCCCGCGAGACCAGCAAGGACGACGCCGATCGCCTCGCCCTGGCGAAGGCGCTCGTCGAGCTGACCGACATGAACGGTGCGTTCGTGTCCGACGGGTTCGGTGTCGTGCACCGCAAGCAGGCATCGGTCTACGACGTCGCGACGCTGCTGCCGCACTACGCGGGCACGCTCGTCGCGGCCGAGGTCGAGGTCCTGCAGAAGCTCACGCAGGAGTCCGAGCGGCCGTACGCGGTCGTGCTCGGCGGGTCGAAGGTCTCCGACAAGCTCGCCGTGATCGAGGCGCTGGCCGACAAGGCCGACACCCTCGTCATCGGTGGTGGCATGTACTACACCTTCCTTGCCGCGCAGGGTGTTTCGGTGGGCAACTCGCTGTGCGAGGAGTCGATGATCGACACCTGCAAGGCGCTCCTCGAGCGGTACGCGGACGTCATCCACATCCCGCAGGACGTGGTGATCGCCGATTCCTTCTCCGCCGACGCGGAGGCGAAGACGGTGTCCGTGCTCGAGATCCCGGACGGCTGGATGGGCCTGGACATCGGCCCGGAGTCCGTGGAGCGCTTCGCGGCGATCCTGTCGAACTCCAAGACCGTGTTCTGGAACGGGCCGATGGGTGTGTTCGAGTTCGAGAAGTTCGCGGCGGGCACCAAGGGTGTCGCCGAGGCGATCATCGAAGCCACCGGCAAGGGCGCGTTCAGCGTCGTCGGCGGCGGCGACTCGGCTGCCGCGGTGCGTCAGCTCGGACTCCCGGAGGACGGCTTCTCGCACATCTCCACCGGTGGCGGCGCGTCGCTCGAGTACCTCGAGGGCAAGTCCCTGCCCGGTCTGGAGGTACTCGATGGCGCGTAAGCCGTTGATCGCAGGCAACTGGAAGATGAACCTCAACCACCTCGAGGCCATCGCCCTGGTGCAGAAGATCGCCTTCTCGTTGCCGGAGAAGTACTTCGACAAGGTCGACGTGACGGTGATCCCGCCGTTCACCGACATTCGCAGCGTGCAGACGATCGTCGAGGGCGACAAGCTCCTGCTCACGTACGGCGCGCAGGACGTCTCCCAGCACAAGTCCGGTGCCTACACCGGCGAGGTGAGCGGTGCGATGCTCGCCAAGCTCGGCTGCACCTACGTCATCGTCGGGCACTCGGAGCGTCGCCAGTACCACGGTGAGACCGACGCGATCGTGCTCGCCAAGACCAAGGCGGCGCTGGCGAACGGCGTGACGCCGATCGTGTGCATCGGTGAGGGGCTGAACGTCCGTGAGGCGGGCGACCACGTCGCCTTCAACGTCGCGCAGCTCAAGGGTTCACTCGCCGGGCTGTCGGCGGACGAGATCGGCAAGGTCGTCGTCGCGTACGAGCCCGTGTGGGCCATCGGAACCGGCAAGGTGGCCTCGGCCGCCGACGCGCAGGAGGTGTGCGCCGCGGTGCGTGCCACGCTCGCAGAACTGGCGTCGGCCGCGGTCGCGGCGGACGTGCGGGTGCTGTACGGCGGATCGATGAACGCCAAGAATGTCGGCGAGCTCGTCGCTCAGCCCGACGTCGACGGCGGTCTGGTCGGCGGAGCGTCGCTCAAGGCCGACGAGTTCGCGACGCTGTCCGCGATCGCGGCCGGGGGACCCCTGCCCTGATCCTTCGGATCGAACGAGTACGCGTTGGGCGCGTGCACCTCTCGAGGCGCACGCGCCCAACGGCGTTTCCGGGGGTGCGCTGATTCCTATCCGGTCGCGTCGAGCCCGAGCTGCCTCAGGCGCGCGTCGAATGCCTCTGCGCGCGCGGTGTTCTCGTAGAAGTCCTCCTGCTCGACAATTCGTCCCCACTTGGTGCGAACCTGCAGGATCGTCCTGTTCCGATGCCGGACCGCGCCGTTGGGGGCGATCACGTGGGTGGTGAAGCGGACGAGGGTCGTCATCCGCCACGGTGGGCCACCGAAATACGCTGCGCCGATCTCGCCCCGCAGACGCGAAGCGACGAAGGTCCGCAGGAACTCCTCGATTGCGTCCCGGCCGACATACACACCGGACCAGCGGTGGTCGAGCTCGCCGGATCGCAGGACGGCGTCGTGGCGGTAGGCGCTCAGAAGTGGGCGATGATCACCTGCGTTGAGTGCGGCGACGTCCCGCGTGAACCTGTGCAGCAGTACCCGGAGCAGGACGTAGCGGCCGGTGAATGCTGTTGTCGCACCGGCGGCGAACCAGGCTCTCATCGCCATAGTGTGCAGGATGCCGGCTCGATCCGTCTCTCCACCTCCGCAATGCCCCGTGGTCGACGCGTCTCCGAGGTCGGGTGAAGCCTCGAACCGGGCACTCGAGGTGGTTACGCTGGACCGCACACGATCCGGAGGTGGACATTGTGAAGGTGGAGGAGAACCCGATCGTCCAGAAGATCGGCGTGCAGGTGTTGAAGGTGCACCAGTGGGTGTACGAGCGCACCGGCGGCAGGATCGGGCACCACATCCTCGGCGTGCCCTGCCTACTGCTCGACACCGTGGGCGCGAAGACCGGGCAGGCTCGCGTCAGCAGTCTCACCTACGTCCGTGACGGTGAGGACTATGTCGTCGTGGCGTCCAAAGGCGGTGCCCCGCAGTCGCCGGGGTGGTACTTCAACCTGAAGGCGCAGCCGGAGGCGTCGATTCGAGTCGGTACCACGAGGATCCCCGTCACCGCCCGGTTGCTGGGGCCCGACGACCCGGACTACGCGCGGCTGTTCGCCGCCGCCGATGCCAACAACGGTGGGCGCTACTCCGGGTACCAGCGGCATACGGCGCGCCCGATCCCGGTCGTGGTGCTCACGCCGCGGTGACGGGCTGGGTTGCTCGGGCCTAGTGCGTGAGGAAGTCGCGCTGGAAGATGCCCATCCGGGTGGCGTCGCGGTACTTGCCCGCGGCGAAGAACTCCTCGCGCAGAACGCCTTCGACGGTGAACCCGACCTTCTCGTAGATGTGCACGGCGGCATGGTTCTCGGTGTCGACGATGAGGTGCACCTTGTGCAGGTTCAGTACCCCGAACGCGTGCGCGAGGACTTTCCGCGTCGCGATTCCGGCGTACCCCTTGCCCTGATTGCCTGGCGCCACGATGATCTGGAACTCGCAGTTCCGGTGGATGTAGTCGATCTCCACGAGTTCGACCAGACCGACCGCGGTGCCCTCCGCTTCGATCACGAACCGCCGTTCCCGTTCGTCGTGGATGTGCCGTTCGTAGAGCTGCGTCAGCTCGGCGAGGGATTCGTACGGTTCCTCGAACCAGTACCGCATCACCTGGGAGTCGTTGAACAGTCGATGCACGAACGGCAGGTCGTCGCGTTCGAGTGGACGCAGGGTCACCGTCGTCGAGGTGTCGGCCATGGAATCGAGCCTATCGCTGCTGATGCTCGGATTTCCCCCGCGACACCGTTCGATACATTAATGTATCGAACATGCCGAGGAGTCGAGCGAACACCCGGGAGCGGCTTCTCGCCGCAGCGCTCGACGTGTTCGCCGAGGAGGGGTTCGGGCGCTCGACCGTCGAACAGGTCTGTGAGCGAGCAGGATTCACCCGCGGTGCGTTCTACTCGAACTTCGACTCGCTCGACGAGCTGTTCCTCGCGATGTGGGAGCAGCGTTCGCAGGCGATGCTCGCCGGGATACGCGAGGCCGTCACCGTCGCCGAGGCCGGTGTGGACACGGAATCGTTCGATCTCGAGGACGCCGCCGCGCGGATCGTCGCCGCGATCCCCGTCGAGGACCGGTGGTACCGGATCACGGCCGAGTTCACCGCCCATGCACTGCGCAATCCCGATCTCAGGTCGGTGATGGCCGCGCGCGAGGCGTCGATCCAGTCGACGATCCTGCCGATCGTCGATGCCGCGCTGGCCCGCGCGGGCAGGCGCATCACCGACCCCGAGGCGCTCGGCCGCGCGCTCGTCGCGGTTCACGACGGAACATCCGTCCAGGTCCTGATGGAACCCGACGACCGCGGGATCGCCCGAGCGCGTACCGACCTGTTCGTCCATGTCGTCCGCAGTTACAGCGAGAACAAGTGAGGTGCAGATGTCCGAGACAGCCGATGTCATCGTCGTCGGGGGCGGGCTCGCCGGCCTGGTCGCCACGTACGAACTGACCCGGGCGGGGAAGTCCGTCGTGGTCGTGGATCAGGAGAACGAAGCCAACCTCGGTGGACAGGCGTTCTGGTCGCTCGGCGGCCTGTTCTTCGTGGACAGCCCCGAACAGCGCCGGATGGGCATCAAGGATTCCCTCGAACTCGCGATGCAGGACTGGATGGGCAGCGCCGGTTTCGATCGTGACCGCGAGGACCACTGGCCGCGGCAGTGGGCCGAGGCCTACGTCAACTTCGCGGCCGGCGACAAGCGGTCCTACCTGCACGACCTCGGCCTTCGCGTGATGCCGAACGTCGGGTGGGCCGAACGCGGCGGCGGACTGGCCACCGGGCACGGCAACTCCGTGCCCCGCTTCCACATCACCTGGGGCACGGGCCCCGAGGTCGTTCGAGTGTTCCGGGAACCGGTGCTCGAGGCCGCCGCTCGCGGACTGGTCACCTTCCGGCACCGGCACCAGGTCGACGAGCTGATCGTCGAGAACGGCGCAGCTGTCGGCGTCCGCGGCACCGTTCTCGCGCCGTCCCACGAACCGCGGGGCGTCGAGTCCACGAGGGAAGCGGCGGGACAGTTCGAGTTGCGTGCCCAGGCGGTCGTCGTCACCTCCGGCGGTATCGGCGGCAACTTCGAACTGGTGAAGGAGAACTGGCCGACCGAACGACTCGGACGGGCACCGGAACGGATGATCACCGGCGTCCCGGCACACGTCGACGGCCGGATGCTGGGGATCACCGAGTCGGCGGGCGGCAACATCGTCAACCGAGATCGCATGTGGCACTACACCGAGGGCATCGTCAACTGGGATCCGATCTGGCCCAACCACGCGATCCGCATCATCCCCGGCCCGTCGTCGATGTGGCTGGACGCGACGGGTACACGTATGCCCGTCCCGCTGTTCCCCGGCTACGACACCCTCGCGACGCTCAAGCACATCGTCGGCACCGGCCACGACCACACGTGGTTCATCCTCACGCAATCGATCATCGAGAAGGAGTTCGCGCTCTCGGGCTCCGAGCAGAATCCGGACATGACCGGCAAGGACCTCAAACTCCTGCTCGGCCGCATCAAGAAGGGTGCGCCCGGTCCCGTCGAGGCGTTCAAACAGCACGGCGAGGACTTCGTGGTCCGCGACAACCTGCGCGACCTCGTCGACGGCATGAACGCCATCAACCCGGGGCCGCCGCTCGACTTCGAGCAGGTCGAACGGGAGGTCGTCGCCCGCGACCGGGAGATCGAGAACACGTACACCAAGGACATGCAGATCATGGCCGTCCGCAACGCCCGCACCTACGCGGTCGACAAGGTGATCCGCGTCGCCAAGCCGCACAAGCTGCAGGACCCGGCGCACGGTCCGATGATCGCGGTCCGGTTGAACCTGCTCACCCGCAAGACGCTCGGTGGACTGGAAACCAACCTCGATTCGCAGGTGATCCGCCCCGACGGCACCGCATTCGACGGGCTCTACGCGGCAGGCGAGGTCGCAGGCTTCGGTGGTGGCGGTGTGCACGGCTACAACGCCCTCGAAGGCACCTTCCTCGGCGGTTGCATCTTCTCGGGGCGCAGCGCCGGCCGGGCGCTGGCCCGCAGGCTGTAGGGCAGCCGCCCGTGCGTGGTCTCACCCCGAGGGTCGAGACCACGCACGGGCGTGAAGTGCTACCCGAGCAGCTTCGCCTTCAACTTGCCGATGGTCTCGGGGGACAGGCCGAGCCCCTCGGTCAGGTACTTGTCCATCGAGCCGTAGGTGGTGTCCACCTGGTCGAGGCCCGCCTGCAGGAAGCTCGCCTGCACGGACACCAGCGGGATGTAGTTGAGGTAGGCGTCACCGAACGCGCGCTTGATTCCTTCGGTGTTCTTCGCGATCGAGTCCTTCGCGTACTCGTTGGTGAGCAGGTAGTCCTCCATGATCGTGCTGTCGGATGCGCCGGCAAGGCTCAGCAACAGCGCGGTGGTCCAGCCGGTGCGATCCTTGCCTGCGGTGCAGTGGAAGACCTGGGCGCCGTCGGTGTTCGCCATTGCGGTGAGGAGTTCGGCGAACTTCGCGCGCTCGACCTCACCGGTGACGAACGACCGGTTCATGTCCTCCATCATCGTGACGGCGTCCTCGGGGGCCTTGATCTTGCCGAGCATCTCGTTGATGTTGCCGGACAGGATCGGAATCCGCTTGTACACGACGCCGGCGGGCAGCACATTCTGCTTCTGCGCGACCTCGTCGTCGGTGCGCAGGTCGTACACCGTGGACAGGTTCAGCCCGGCGAGGGTCGCGAGATCCGCCTCGTTGGGGACGATCGCGTTCGCTCGGTAGAACACGCCCTTGTTCACGTGCCTGCCGTGGGTGCCCACGTAGCCGGCGCCGGTGCCTGCGACGTCGCGGAAGTTGTCGACGCTCGTGAGTCGGGGGGCGTCCGGGGCGACGGGCGCGGAGCTGCCGAGCGAGGCGGAGCCGGAGTCCAGCAGCGCGGCTACCGGTGCAGGGAGTCCGGTTTCCGCCTGTGCGACGCCACCGATGCTCGTGAGTAGCGCCACCCCGGCGGCGACGAGGACTCCGACAGCTCTGGAACGATGTGACATGGGCAATCTCTTCCGATCGACTGGTGGTGGAGGTGCGTACGCGTCGGAAGTGTCCAGGTGGCATCGTGATCTACGTCATAGTTGTTCCCGTCCAGCGGGAAGCGGAGCGGTGCGCGTCCGGTATCCGTAAGGTCCGATTGCCGACCAACAGGTGTAATACCGGTAGGCTGGGCACGCTTGTGGCCACAATCGTCGCGCGAAGGGCTGAGTACGGTCGAGATGAGACTCTTTCTGGACATCCTGCTGGTGATCTCCAGCCTCCTGCTGATCCTGCTGGTGCTGCTGCACCGTGGTAAGGGCGGCGGCCTGTCCAGCCTCTTCGGTGGCGGCGTCCAGTCGAGCCTGTCCGGCTCCACCGTTGTCGAGAAGAACCTCGACCGGTTCACCGTGTTCACCGGCCTGATCTGGCTCATCGCGATCCTCGGCATCGGCCTGGAGATCAAGTTCAGCTGACCCACCTGAGGTTGGCGGCGGCATCACTGCGCTCGCGCTGCGGGTAGCGCGGTGCGCCTCGATACTGAGGCGATGACGACGCCGGACGACGCCGCACGCCCGTCGCGGGAGGCCACCGAGCCTCTGCGTGAGGACATTCGACTGCTCGGCGGCATACTCGGGCAGACCGTCCGCGACCAGGCCGGCGACGAGGTCTTCGAACTCGTCGAACGCGCCCGGGTCGAGTCGTTCCGCGTCCGTCGCTCCGAGGTCGAGCGCACCGAGCTCGCCGACCTGTTCGCCGGAGTCGACACGGCGGTCGCGATTCCCGTGATCCGGGCGTTCAGTCACTTCGCGCTCCTCGCGAACCTCGCCGAGGATCTGCACCGCGAACGTCGGCGCGCCGTCCACGTGCGTGCCGGCGAACCGCCGCAGGACAGCAGTCTCGCCGCCACCTACGCCAAACTGGATGCGGCGGAGATCGATCCGTCGACCGTCGCGCACGCGCTCGCCGGTGCCCAGGTCGTGCCCGTGATCACGGCGCATCCCACCGAGACGCGACGTCGGACGGTGTTCGAGACGCAGAACCGCATCACCGAGCTCATGCGGCTGCGCGAACGCACCGACCTCGACGACATCGAGACGGCGGAGTGGGAGACCGCGCTGCGCCGCCAGATCCTCACTCTCTGGCAGACCGCGCTGATCCGGCTGTCGCGCCTGCGGATCCAGGACGAGATCGAAGTCGGGCTGCGGTACTACGACGCCGCGCTGTTCGACGTCGTGCCCCGAATCAACGCCGCCCTTCGACGTGAACTGCGCGGACGCTGGCCGGGCGCCGGCCTGCTACCCGAACCGATGCTCCGCACCGGGACCTGGATCGGTGGCGATCGTGACGGGAACCCCAACGTCACGGCCGAGGTGGTGCACCGCGCCACGCACCGTGCCGCGGCGACCGCGCTCGACCGACACCTGCACGACCTCGAGACCCTCGAACAGGAACTTGCGATGTCGGCGCGGCTGGTCACCGTATCGGAGGCGCTGGACGCACTCGCGGCAGCGTCCGGGGACACTGCCCCGTCTCGAGCGGACGAACCCTACCGCCGAGCGCTGAGGGGGATGCGCGGCCGGTTGACCGAGACGGCGATCTCCGTGCTCGGCGACGACCTGGCGCGCACGTCCTCGGCGGCACGTGCCGACACCGGGCTGGCGCCGTACCTCACGGCCGACGAACTGCTCGCCGACCTCGACGTGATCGACGGGTCGCTGCGCGGGCACGGCGACGGCATGCTCGCGGACGATCGTCTCGCGACCCTCCGGGAATCGGTGGAGGCCTTCGGATTCCACCTCGCGGGTCTCGATCTGCGCCAGAACTCGGAGGTGCACGAGGAGGTGATCGCGGAACTGTTCGCCTGGGCAGGCGTGCATCCCGACTACGCCTCCCTCGACGAGGCCGCCCGCGTCGAGCTGCTCGCCGCGGAACTGCGGACGCCGCGTCCGCTGACCAGGCCCGGCGCGGTATTCGGAGAGAGGACGACGTCGGAGCTCGCGATCTTCGCCGCCGCCGCGGACGCCGTCGCAGAACTCGGTACCCGCGCAGTCCCGAACTGCATCATCAGCATGTGCCAGACCGTCAGTGACATGCTCGAAGCGGCCGTCCTGCTCAAGGAGGCCGGACTGCTCGTGCCCGGCTCCTCCCGGCGGCGGGGACCGAACATCGTGCCGCTCTTCGAGACGATCGAGGACCTGCGCGGGGGAGCGGACACCCTGCGCGCGGTCCTCGCCGTCCCCGAGTACCGGGCCGTGGTGGACGCCCACAACGGGCTGCAGGAGGTCATGCTCGGCTACTCGGACTCGAACAAGGACGGTGGGTACCTGGCGGCGAACTGGGCGCTGTACCGGGCGGAACTCGACCTCGTCGAGGCGGCGAAGGACACCGGAATCCGGTTGCGGCTCTTCCATGGTCGCGGCGGAACCGTCGGTCGCGGCGGCGGCCCGAGCTACGAGGCGATCCTCGCGCAACCACCGGGCGCAGTCAGGGGATCGCTCCGGATCACCGAACAGGGCGAGGTGATCGCCGCCAAGTACGCACAGCCACGCGCATCGCGCATCGCAACCTCGAGACACTGGTCGCGGCGACGCTCGAATCGACTCTCCTCGACGTCGAGGGGCTCGGGGACGACGCCGACGACGCATACGCACTGCTCGACGAACTCGCCGAGCGGGCCCGCGTCGCCTACAGCGAACTCGTCCACGACACACCGGGTTTCGTCGAGTACTTCACGACGTCGACACCCGTCGCGGAGATCGGTGCGCTGAACATCGGGTCGCGGCCGTCGTCGCGGAAACCCACTCGCTCGATCGCCGACCTGCGCGCGATCCCGTGGGTGCTGGCGTGGAGTCAGTCGAGGGTGATGCTGCCCGGGTGGTACGGCACCGGAACCGCCTTCGAATCATGGACCGGGGACGATCCGGAGAAACTGGCACGCCTGAGCGAGCTGTACCGGCGGTGGCCCTTCTTCCGGACGGTCCTGTCCAACCTGGCGATGGTGATGGCGAAGTCCGATCTCGGACTGGCCGCACGCTACGCCGAACTCGTCCCCGACGTGGCATTGCGGGACAAGGTGTTCGGGATGATCGCGGCCGAGCACGCCCGGACCGTCGCGATGTACCGGGCGATCACCGGCAACGACTCCCTCGTAGCGGACAACCCTGCGCTGGAACGGTCCATGTACAACCGGTTCCCGTACCTCGAACCGCTCGGCCACCTACAGGTCGAACTGCTCCGCCGATTCCGGGCTGGAGACGACAGCGACCTGGTCCGGCGTGGCATCCAGCTGACGATGAACGGCCTCGCCACGGCGCTGCGCAACAGCGGGTAGCGACACCGGTCACTGCTCGCCGTTGGCGAACTCCTCGATCCAGTCGACGGCCGAGTCCGTCAGTTCCGACTCGCCGTCGGTGGAATCGCCTACCCACCAGCTGGGGTTCGTCTCGCCCCCGTTGACGGCGAGGATCTCGTCCCGGACCGACGGATCGAGAGGCTCACCGTTGTGTTCGACGAGCCAGTCACGGGAGTCGGCGGAGAGGAGCTGCCACCACGTCGCGATGTCCATGCCGCCATTGTCCCGGGAACATCACCGTGGCGCATCGGGGGGAGCCCCTGATGCAGCCCGATTCGGTCGGCGGGGCCACCGACCGCACGGGTTGACTGCTGGGCATCGCCGACAGACCGGGCGGTGTGGCGTCGGAACCGCACGGAACGGGAGCGCGGTTCCGTGCGTCATATCCATCAACGAGAGTTGAGGAGGGTGCCGACGATGACACGCTGCGCGGGAACGCAGGACTGGCGTGGGGGAATCCGGGGGAGCACGACGGGACGCGCGACCCTGCGCAGTCACTCCCTCCTTCACGGCAGGCGGGGCGGATCCACACCGCCGGAGCCGAATCCCCGTCCGTCCGACGAGGAAACGGCCACCGACTGAGCCGGTCAGTCCGGCAGGTTCGCGGCTGCCGCTCGGTCGAGGAACCACACCGTTTCCTCGGCGCCGATGGCGCCCGCGGACGGAATGTCGACGGGATCGGCGCCGCCGACCGCAGCTGCCACCGCTTCCGCCTTGTCCGCGCCCGCGACGAGCAGCCAGACCCGCCGTGCCCGCCGTACCGCGGGGAGCGTCAGCGTCACCCGCTGGGCGGGAGGCTTGGGGGAGTCGGTCACTCCGACCACGAACCGGGTTTCCTCGCGGACGGCGTCGGTGTCGGGGAACAGCGAATTGACGTGGCCCTCACCGCCCATCCCGAGCAGGTGGATGTCGAAGTCGGGGATCGGGCCGTCGCCGGCGTGTGCGGCGAGAAGGTGCTCGTAGGCGTGTGCCGCCGCGTCCGGGTCGCCCGCGTACGCCCCGTCCCCGTACGGCATCGGATGCAGGCGCGCCGGGTCGACGGGCACGTGGTCGAGCAGTGCCTCGTGGGCCTGGACCTCGTTGCGATCCGGATGCCCGGCGGGGACGAAACGTTCGTCACCCCAGAACACCTCGACCTTGGACCAGTCGACCTTGCCCGAATCGGCGCGAAGCGCGCGCAGTACTCCGATCCCGTTGCCGCCACCAGTGAGGACGACGGAGGCGACGCCCCTCTCGGACTGCGCGTCGACGATCACATCGATCAACTTCGCGGCCGCTGCCTCGATGAGCGCAGCGGAATCGTCGTAGGTCTGCACGGTCACGGAATCAGTCATGAGGTCACCCTAGGCGTTGCGACGCGTCAGGTGGAGGACCGTTCCCGATCCGAACGACCCACCCCGAGCTATTCCCAGATGACGCGTTCGAGCCCCGCGAGCGCGGCGTGATAGATCTCGTCGGGATCGAGGCGACGCAACTCCTCGGCCAGGCAGTCGCGGGTCTCCCTGCGCGCCAACGACACCAGGGCGTCGGGTGCTCCGGTCCGGCTCAGAGTGGCGGTCTTGCCCGTCTGCGGACGGCTCAGGGTGATGGTTCCGCTCTCGCGCTGAAGGTCGATCCGCAGTTCGCCACCACGTCTGCGGACGGGTCCGTCGATGCGGCTGGCGAGCCAACCCGCGATCAGGTCGACGGCCGGTTCCGCGGACAGTCCCGAGACCGTCGCGGACACCAGGCTCTCGTGCGGCGGCTGGTCGACCGCCGACGTGAGCAGGGCCCGCCACGGGGTTGCGCGCGCCCACGCGAGGTCGGTGTCGCCCGCCGTGTACGCCTGAAGTCGCGACCGGATCGTCGCGGCCGGGTCCGCTGTGCCCGTCGCGTCGGTGATCCGCCGAATCGCCAACTGGCCGAGCGGGTCCCGTGCTGGGATCGCGGGCGGAGTGTCGGGCCACCAGGCCACGACCGGAGTGTCCGGGAGCAGGAACGGAACCACCACGCTGTCGCTGTGGTCGGCGAGTTCGCCGTACAGCCGCAACACGACGACCTCGGACGCACCAGCGTCGCCGCCGACCCGGATCTGCGCGTCGAGACGGGAGTCGCCCACGCGTCCCCCGCGGGTGACGACGATGACACGGCACGGATGCTCGCGGCTCGCCTCGTTGGCGGCATCGATCACCGCTTCCGCGTTGTCGTCGTCATCGGTGCTGACGACCAGCGTCAGGACGCGGCCGAGGGTGACAGCGCCGCCCGTCTCGCGCACCTCGACGAGCTTCTTGTTCACGGCGCCCGTCGTCGTGGCGGGAATGTCGATGATCACGAGTGGACCACTCCTAGCGTCACGGTCGTCTCCATTCGCGTCCGGAGCGGCGAAGCATCTCCTGCGACGACGGCGGGCCCCAGGTGCCCGCTTCGTACGGTTCCGGACGCCCGGACGCCGCCCAGTGGTCGAGCACGGGGTCGAGGATCTTCCAGGAGAGCTCGACCTCCGCGTTCGCCGGGAACAGCGAGGGCTCGCCGAGCAGGACGTCGAGAATCAGTCGTTCGTACGCCTCGGGGGAGGACTCGGTGAACGCCTGGCCGTAGCTGAAGTCCATGTTGACGTCCCGGACCTCCATCGAGGAGCCGGGCACCTTGGAGCCGAACCGCATCGTGACGCCCTCGTCGGGCTGCACCCGGATCACCAGCGCGTTCTGGCCGAGTTCCTCGGTCATGGTCTGGTCGAAGGGCAGGTGCGGGGCGCGTTTGAACACGACCGCGATCTCGGTCACCCTGCGGCCCAGGCGTTTACCGGTGCGCAGGTAGAACGGCACCCCGGCCCACCGGCGGGTGTCGACCTCGAGGGTGATGGCGGCGAACGTCTCGGTGGTGGAGTCCTTCGAGAATCCCTCCTCGTCGAGCAGGCCGACGACCTTGCGGCCACCCTGCCAGCCGCCCGAGTACTGCCCGCGGGCGGTGGTCTCGTCGAGGGGCTGCGCGAGCCGCGTCGCGGAGAGCACCTTGACCTTCTCCGCCTGCAGCTCCGACGGCTCGAAGCTCACCGGCTCCTCCATCGCGGTGAACGCGAGGAGTTGCAGCAGGTGATTCTGAATGACGTCACGGGCGGCGCCGATGCCGTCGTAATAACCGGCGCGGCCACCCAATCCGATGTCCTCGGCCATCGTGATCTGGACGTGGTCCACGTAGTGGGCGTTCCAGATCGGGTCGAACAGCTGGTTCGCGAACCGCAACGCCAGGATGTTCTGGACCGTCTCCTTGCCCAGGTAGTGGTCGATGCGGAACACCGAGTCCTCCGGGAAGACGGTGTTCACGACCGCATTGAGGTCCTGCGCCGACTCGAGGTCGTGGCCGAAGGGCTTCTCGATGACCACGCGCCGCCACTGCTCCTCGCCCGGCTCGGCGAGGCCGGATCGCGACAGCTGCTCGCACACCGTCGGGAAGGCGGCAGGCGGGATCGCCAGGTAGAAGGCGTGATTGCCGCCGGTACCGCGCCGCTCGTCCACCGATGCGAGGGTCTTCGCGAGCTCGTCGAACGCGGCATCGTCGTCGAAGTTGCCCTGCACGAAGCGAATTCCCTCGGCGAGTCGCTCCCACACCACCTCGCGGAACTTGGTGCGTGCGTGCTCGCGCACCGAATCGTGCACGACGGCGGCGAAATGCTCGTCCGTCCAGTCCCGCCGGGCGAACCCGATCAGGGTGAACCCAGGCGGGAGCAGTCCCCGATTCGCGAGGTCGTAGACGGCAGGAAGAAGCTTCTTGCGTGCCAGGTCTCCGGTGACGCCGAAGATCACCAGGGAGCACGGGCCCGCGATACGGGGCAGTCGTTTGTCGCGTTCGTCACGCAGCGGATTGACCCACTGTGGCGTCGACGCGCCGGTCCTGCGCCGCTCTGCGGCACCCGTGCCTCCCACGGTGATCAGCCTGCCGCGGCGAGGGATGCGGCGGTGGCTCCCAGAAGTTCGTTCCAGGAGACCTCGAACTTGTCGACACCCTCGGACTCGAGCTTGTCGAACACGTCTGCCAGGTCGACCCCGACGGCCGCGACCGCGTCGAAGACCTCCTGCGAGGCGGCGGCCGTACCCGAGATGGTGTCGCCCGAGACGACACCGTGGTCGGCGACCGCGTCGAGAGTCTTCTCCGGCATCGTGTTCACCGTGTTCGCGGCGACCAGCTCGGTGACGTACAGGGTGTCGGGGTAGTCGGGGTTCTTCACGCCCGTCGACGCCCACAGCGGGCGCTGCACGCGTGCCCCGGACTTCGCCAGCTCGGCGAAGCGGTCACCGGACTCGAACACCTCCTGGTACGCGGCGTACGCGAGGCGGGCGTTCGCGACGCCTGCCTTGCCCCGCAGCGCCAGTGCGGCGCCGGTGCCGATCGTCTCCAGCCGGGCGTCGATCTCCGT
This sequence comes from Rhodococcus sp. RD6.2, assembly GCF_001040705.1. Lineage (GTDB taxonomy): Bacteria > Actinomycetota > Actinomycetes > Mycobacteriales > Mycobacteriaceae > Rhodococcus_G. The sequence continues at coordinate 83,652 of NZ_CVQP01000008.1, read as the reverse complement.
GTCCACGCGGGAGACGAAGAACGAGGCGACCGAATGGATGGTCGCCAGGTCGTGACCGGCGGCCTTCGCGGACTCCAGACCCGCGAGGTAGGCGTCGATCACGGCCTTGTGCCGTTCGACCGAGAAGATCAGCGTCACGTTCACGCTGATGCCCTCCGCGATCACCCGGGTGATCGCGGGCAGACCCGCGAGCGTGGCCGGGATCTTGATGAGCAGGTTCGGACGGTCGACGATCTTCCACAGCTCGACCGCCTGTGCGACGGTTCCCTCGGTGTCGTGCGCGAGGCGCGGATCGACCTCGATGGACACCCGGCCGTCGACGCCTGCCGACGCCTCGTACTGCGGGTTCAGCAGGTCGCACGCGTTGCGCACGTCGTCGGTGGTCAATGCGCGAACGGTGTCGTCCACGTCGGCGCCGCGAGCAGCCAGCTCGTGCAGCTGGGCCTGGTACTCCGGGCCCTTGAGCGCGGCCTGGAAGATCGACGGGTTCGTCGTCACACCGACGACGGACTTCTCCGCCACCAGCTGCGCCAGGTTGCCGGTCTCGAGCCGCGAGCGCGAGAGGTCGTCCAGCCACACCGAGACACCGGCGGCAGACAGATCCGCGAGGTACTTGTTCTGGGTCATGACGATCAGCCCTTCACTCGATCGAGGGTGCGGCGAGCGGCGTCGGTCACGGCCTCGGACGTGATCCCGAACTCACGGAACAGCACCTTGTAGTCGGCGGACGCACCGAAGTGCTCGATGGAGACGGCCTCACCGGCGTCGCCGAGCAGGCGCCACCACGGCATGGCGATGCCTGCCTCGACGGAGACGCGGGCACGCGCTGCCGGCGGGAGCACCTCGTCGCGGTACGCCTGGTCCTGCTGGTTGAACCAGTCGAGGCAGGGAACCGACACGACGCGGGTGCCGATGCCGTCGGCCTCGAGGACCTTGCGTGCCTCGACCGCGAGGTGCAGCTCGGAACCGGACGCGAGCAGGATCACCTGCGGGGTCCCCGTCGACGAGTCCTCGAGGACGTACGCGCCGCGGGCGACTCCCTCGGCTGCCCGCTCCTTGGTGCCCTCGAGGATCGGGATGTCCTGACGCGTCAGGGCCAGCGCCGTCGGGCCGGTGGTGTTCTCCAGGGCGTACCGCCATGCCTGTGCGGTCTCGTTGGCGTCGCCGGGGCGGACCACCGACAGGTTCGGGATGGCACGCAGCGCCGCGAGATGCTCGATCGGCTGGTGCGTCGGCCCGTCCTCGCCGAGACCGATGGAGTCGTGAGTCCACACGTAGATGGCCGGGGTGCCCATCAGCGCGGCCAGCCGGACGGCCGGGCGCATGTAGTCGCTGAACACCATGAAGGTCCCGCCGTAGGGGCGGGTCGGGCCGTGCAGTGTGATGCCGTTGAGGATGGAGCCCATCGCGTGCTCGCGGATACCGAAGTGCAGGGTGCGGCCGTAGGGCTGCGCGGTCCAGTCCTTCGTCGAGATCGACGGCGGGCCGAACGAATCCGAACCGTCGATCGTCGTGTTGTTGCTGCCCGCGAGGTCGGCCGAGCCGCCCCACAGCTCCGGCAGGATCGAACCCAGTGCGTTCAGGGTCTTGCCGGACGCCTTGCGGGTCGCGGCGCCCTTCGCGTCCGGCTCCCAGGTCGGGAGGACGTCCGTCCAGCCCTCGGGGAACTCGCCCGCGTGCAGGCGGTCGAACAGCGCCTTGCGCTCGGACTCGCGTCCGGCCCACGCGTCGAAGGACTGCTGCCACTGCGCGTGCGCCTGCGAGCCGCGGGTCTGCACCTCGCGGGCGTGCGCCAGCGCGGACGCGTCCACGTCGAAGCTCTTCTCCGGATCGAAACCGAGGGCGGCCTTCACGCCGGCGACCTCGTCCGCACCGAGTGCGGCGCCGTGCACGTCGCCGGTGTTCATCTTGGTCGGAGCCGGGTATCCGATGATGGTGCGCAGGATGATGATCGACGGCTTGTCGGTGACGGCCTTCGCGGCCTCCGCTGCCTCGATGATCGCGGTGACGTTCTCGCCGCCCTCGACGCGCTGCACGTGCCAGCCGTACGCCTCGTAGCGCTTGGCGACGTCCTCGCCGAATGCGATGGCGGTGTCGTGCTCGATCGAGATCTCGTTGTCGTCGTAGAAGACGATCAGGTTGCCGAGCTGCTGCACGCCCGCGATCGAGGAGGCCTCGGAGGTCACGCCCTCCTGCAGGTCGCCGTCGGAGGCGATGACGTACACGTGGTGATCGAACGGGCTCGTGCCTGCCGGGGCGTCGGGATCGAAGAGTCCGCGCTCACGACGAGCGGCCATCGCCATTCCGACCGCCGACGCGAGACCCTGGCCGAGCGGACCGGTGGTGATCTCGACACCGGTGGTGTGACCGAACTCCGGGTGGCCCGGGGTCAGCGAACCCCAGGTGCGCAGTGCCTCCAGGTCGGCCAGCTCCAGGCCGTATCCCGACAGGTACAGCTGGATGTACAGCGTCAGGCTCGAATGACCGCACGAGAGGACGAAGCGGTCGCGCCCGACCCACCCGGCGTCCGTGGGGTCGTGCCGCATCACCCGCTGGAACAGCGTGTACGCGAGGGGAGCCAGGCTCATCGCGGTGCCGGGGTGGCCGTTGCCGACCTTCTGCACGGCGTCGGCGGCGAGGACACGGGCGGTGTCGACCGCCTTCGTGTCCAGGTCGGTCCAGTCGGCGGGATGCGCCGGCTGGGTGAGGACGCGGATCTCGTCTGTGGTCGACACGAGCTTGAAGTCTCCTGACATAGGTGAACGGCGACGCGGGACGTGCGCGGCGAGCTCGATTCGCATCGGGCCCGTCTGATCGCGAACCCAACACCGAACCGCGAGGGTCGTCGCCTCGCGCATCCGGTGGGTTCGAAACCAAGCGTAGTTCCGACACAACAGTAGTGCTCGGGTGCAGGCCGGTCGATCTGGTGCCCACCCGGCGCGCCCTCTCGGCCCCGGCCCGGTTCGGTTCTGGTCGGCTCGCCGTCTACCATCGTGTGTAGTAGTGCTCTGGGCCCCCGTCAGCGGAGTGTCACCGGAGCGGTTGACGTCGGCGCGCGCACGGTCCTTCCGGCCGAGTCGTGAACCCGGGCCCCTCGGCAGGGCCCGAGAAGTAGGAGACACGGTGCGGATAGTGGAGCGTGGCGGACACGGTCTCGCCGGAGCCCCCGATGCCACTCCTTCCACCAGGTCGGACACCGTCTGGGGTCGGATACTGGGGACGGTTCTCGCGTACCTGGCGCTGACCAAGCCTCGGGTCATCGAACTCCTCCTCGTCGCGACCATCCCGGCGATGCTGCTGGCGGACCGCGGCACGGTCGACTTCCCGCTCATCCTCGCCACCCTGTTCGGCGGCTGGATGGGCGCCGCGAGCGCGAACACCCTCAACTGCGTGGTCGACGCGGACATCGACAAGGTGATGAAGCGCACGGCCCGGCGCCCGCTGGCCCGGATGGCGGTGCCCACGTCGCACGCGTTGATCTTCGGACTGGCCCTCGGCATCGCGTCCTTCGGATGGCTGTGGTGGGCGACGTACCCGCTGGCCGCGATCCTGATCGCGCTGACCATCGCGTTCTACGTTCTCGTCTACACCATGGTGCTCAAGCGGCGGACCTGGCAGAACGTCATCTGGGGCGGCGCCGCGGGCTGCATGCCCGTGATGGTCGGCTGGGCCGCGGTCACCGGCAGCATCAGCTGGGAACCGATCGTGCTGTTCCTCGTCATCTTCTTCTGGACGCCGCCACACACCTGGGCGATGGCCATGCGGTACAAGGAGGACTACAAGGCCGCGGGCGTGCCGATGCTCCCGGTGATCGCCACCGAGGAACGCGTCACCAAGCAGATCCTCGTCTACACCTGGTTGACCGTCCTCACCACACTCGTCCTGGTGCCCGCTGCGGGCGTCATCTACGCCGCGGTCGCTCTGATTGCCGGTGCCTGGTTCCTGCTGATGGCGCACCAGCTCTACGCCGGCGTGCGCCGTGGTGAGCAGGTCAAGCCGCTGCGGCTGTTCCTGCAGTCCAACAACTACCTTGCCGTCGTCTGCCTCGGACTCGCCGTCGACTCGGTCCTCGGCTGGGACACGATCGCCGCCCTCTTCTCCTGACCCTTCCGACCGCGCTCGGTCGGGAACGGACCGTGCATTCCCCTCAGCGGGACTGCACGGTCCGTTCACTTCGTGCGGTCAGGGCACCAGGACGACGGATCCGGTCGTTTTCCGGCCCTGCAGGTCGCGGTGTGCCTGCGCTGCCTCGGTCAACGGATAGGTGGCACCGACACGGATCGTCAGCGTCCCGTCCGCGATCGCGGCGAACACGTCGCCCGCCCGCCACAGCAGTTCCTCGCGGTCCCGGGTGAAGTGCGCCAGGGTCGGACGGGTCAGGACGAGCGATCCGGCCTTGTTGAGACGCTGCGGGTCGAACGGGGGAACCGGCCCGCTCGCCGCGCCGAACAGTGCCAGCGTGCCACGGATACGCAGCGACCCCAGGCTCGCCTCGAAGGTGTCCGCGCCGACACCGTCGTACACCGCGGCGACACCCTCGCCGCCGGTCAGTGCCCGCACCCGGTCGGCCAGGTCGTCGCCGTACCGCAGCACCTCCGCGGCGCCCGCCTCGCGGGACAGCGTCTCCTTCTCGTCGGTCGACACCGTCGTGATCACGCGTACCCCGCGGGCCGCGGCGAGCTGCGTCAGGATCAGGCCGACGCCGCCCGCACCCGCGTGCACGAGCACGGTGTCGCCGGGCTGAGCCGGATACACCGAGCGCAGCAGGTAGTGGGCGGTCATGCCTTGCAGGAGCGCCGACGCCGCCTGCGCCGCCGGGACGCCGTCCGGCACCGGTACCGCCTTCGCCGCGGGAACCGCGACCAGCTCGGCGTAGCTGGACGGCGCGTCTGACCACGCGACGCGGTCGCCCACCCGCAGATCGGTCACCCCGGAACCCACCGCCTCGACGACGCCGCTGCCCTCGGAACCGGCGATGTACGGCAGGTCGACGGCGTACGCGCCGGTGCGGAAGTAGGTGTCGATGAAGTTCACGCCGATGGCCTCGGTGCGGACCAGGACGTCGAGTTCGCCCGGCACCGGGTCCGGACTGTCGGTGAGGGTGAGGACGTCGGGTCCGCCGAATTCGTTCACGGTGATTGCGCGCATGAGTCCGATTCTGCACTCCCGTATCCTGAGCGTATGACTGTGGACACCCAGGGTTCGGGCGCCGCCGCGCCGACCGTTGTCGCACCCCCGCGAATCGTTGCCGCGGTGCGCAAGTTCGTTGCCGAGCACGGCGGTTCCGCGACCGCCGTCATTCAGCCGATCGGCTACGCGGGCGTGCGGATCACGCTGGTCGGAGCCGACGGCATCCTCGGTGACGAGGTGGTCGCAGACATCGCCACCGCCGACGCCGTCGTCGAGGCGGTCGACGGACTGTCCACGTCGGGGTGGGAGCGCAGCGTCACCAGCATCGTCACCCCGCGTGTCGGGCACTGGAAGAAGATGGCCGGCTGGGTCGCGCACCAGACCCGTTTCCCGAAGGCCCGCAACGGCCTGGGCTGACACCTCGCGACATGCGTCGGGCCGGCTCACCGTCACGGTGAGCCGGCCCGACGCATGTTCCCTGCCTCAGTCGGCGAGCTGCTCGAGTTCCCTGCCTCAGTCGGCGAGCTGCTCGAGTTCCCTGCCTCAGTCGGCGAGCTGCTCGAGCACCGCCAGGTTGGCGGCCATACCGTCCCGCCACACCGACGTCCGGTGCTCGAGGATCGCAGCTTCCCGGTCCGGGAACCGGCTGATGAAGTCCGTCAGCGGAGACGGTCCGGGGCAGGCCTTCGCCCACTGCCGCACGACGGTGCCATCACCCTCCGCGTCGACCTCGAAGCCCCACAGTGCAAAGGGAGCGTCGGCCGGTCCGACCCGCCACACCCAACGCCTGCCGTCCTCGACCTCGACCACTTCCGATTCGGTGTGCCAGTCGCCCATCTGAGGACTCGCGTTGTAGCCACGGAAGCGGGCACCCATCGCGACACCGGTCGCGCCGTCCAACCACTCCACCCGCTGCAACTCACCGTCGGCTCGCGTCGGCAGTTCGATGTCGGTGACCAGCGCCCAGGCACGCTCCGGGTCGCAGGCCAGCCGGGCGGTGACCTCGACGGTCGGTGTGTCACGCAAACGCATGTCGGCTCCTTCGGGATGTCGAATCGATGTTCGGCAGTGACGCCGCGCCGATGATATTCGCTGGAATCGACAGGCCCGGTGCGGGATCCGGCTCCCGCGCGGAGAGCGCGCGTGAAGTGGGGTCAGGCGGCAGTGGCGGCCGGTGCGTCGGCCTGCGCGGGCGCAAGTTCCCGGACCCGGCCCGCCGCGTACAGGGCGGCGGTGGCCGCAGTGCACGCGCCCGCGAGCGCCACGTGAATCGTCACGAGGACAGCGGGGACATCCGTCCAGAACTGGACCAGCCCGACAGCTGCCTGCGCGAGGACCAAGCCGACCACGACCTTCATCCGCAGCGTGATCGCGGCCCGTGCACCCACCGCGTACAGCGCGAATCCGAGGCCGACCAGCAGGGACAGATACCCGACCAGCAGCTCGGCATGCAGGTGCACGAGATTCGTGATGTCCAGATCGAGACGTGCGACGGTGCGCTCCGGCGACTTGTCGCCCGCGTGCGGACCCGCACCCGTGACCATCGTGCCCGCGACGAGAGTGCCCGCCAGCGCGACACCGGACAGTGCCGCGAGCCACCGCAACTGCTTGGGCAGCACGACCACATCGACGCCGTCATCGGGTTGGTCGATCTTGTGGACCAGGATCACCGACAGCCACACCATCGCCATCGAGACCAGCATGTGAATCGCGACCGTCCACCACAGCAGGCCCGTCAGCACCGTGATGCCGCCGATCACCGCCTGCGCGACCGTCGACAGCGGCATCAGCCACGCGTAGAACAGCACCTCGCGCCGCCGGGCGGCACGGGTGACGGCGATGACAACGGCTGCCGCGGTCGCCACCACCACGAAGGTGAGCAGCCGGTTGCCGAACTCGACCGCTTGATGGAACCACGGCGCCGTGGACGTCCCCGTCGGCACGAAACTGCCCGGATGGCACTGCGGCCACGTCGTGCAACCAAGGCCCGACGCCGTCACCCGGACCACCGAACCCGTGACGGCGATACCGCCCTGACTCACGACCACCGCGATCGCGATCCACTTCTGGACCGCCAACGACGGCAGGGGCAGACGATTGACCAGGTTCACGAACCCGCGATACAGCACGCGACCGATGGTAACGACCGATCAACTACAGGCTGTCGTTGGGGCGGCATCGCCGCCGCGTCGCTGTGCGGCACCGCCCGTCCGAAGCGCGTGGAGTCTGTACTACCGCTCAGGTGAATTTGGCGCTCAGGTGAATTTGAACAGCCGCACGGCCAACCACGCCCCGGCTGCACCCCACGCCACCATCACGACGATCGCGAAGACGTCCACCGACCCCGTCAGTCCCTGGTCCAGCGCTTCCGCGAACGCTCCCGACGGAACGAGCCGGGCGAGGGTGTGCAGTGCGTCGGGGATTCCGTCTCCGCCGAACACGACCGCACCGATGCCCGCCATGACGAACCACAGGACGTTGGCCAGCGCGAGGACGATCTCGGCCTTGAGCGTTCCGCCGAGCAGCAGCCCGAGGGCCGCGAACATGACGGTGCCGAGGGCGATCACGACGACCCCGAACAGCAGGCCGGTCACCTCGGGGCGCCAGCCGAGCGCGAACCCGATGGCGCCGAGCATGATCATCTGGATCGCGACGACGATCGCCACCGCGGCGCTCTTGCCCGCGATGATGCCCCACCTGGGCAGGGGGGTGGCGCCCAGCCGCTTCAACGCTCCGTAGCGTCGGTCGAACCCGACGGCGATCGCCTGACCGGTGAACGCCGTGGACATGACGGCCACCATCATCACCGCGGGCATCACCCGGTTCACCCGGGGATCACCGAGGTCACCGAACGGCAGCAGCGTCAGGCCGATCAGCAGAGTGATCGGGATGAACATCGTCAGGAGCAGCTGTTCGCCGTTGCGGAGCAGCAGCGTCAGTTCCAGCTTCGTCTGCGCGGCGAGCATCCGCAGGCGCGGCGCAGGCCTGGGATCGGGGGCGAACGTTCCCGCGGCGAAGCGGTTGTCGGCCCGCCGATCGGCGTGGGACATGCTCATCCCCTCAGCTCCCGTCCGGTCAGGTCGAGGAAGACGTCCTCGAGGCGGCGCTGGTCGACGCGAATCTCCGTGACGAGGACGCCCTGGTCGGCGCACCACGTCGTCACCGCGACGAGCACGCTCGGATCGATGTCGCCCTCGACGACGTAACTGCCCGGTGTCGCCTCACTCGGTGTGAAGCCGGCGGGTAGTGCCGCGGCGAGCGTCGTCAGATCCAGGTTCTCGGGCGCGGTGAACTGGAGTTGCCCCGCGGCGCCGTGTCGGGTGAGTTCGTGCGGAGTGCCCTCCGCGACGACACGACCGTGGTCGATGATCACGAGGCGGTCGGCGAGGGCTTCCGCCTCGTCCATCAGATGGGTGGTCAGCAGAATCGAGACGCCGTCGCGGCGCAGGGCCTCGATCAGTTCCCACACCATCAGCCGGGCCTGGGCGTCGAGTCCGGCCGTCGGTTCGTCGAGGAACACCAGTTCGGGGCGTCCGACGAGGGCGCATGCGAGCGCGAGGCGCTGCTGCTGTCCACCGGACAACCGGCGGTACGGAGTGCGGACGGAGTCGGTCAGGCCGAGTTCGCGCAGCAGCCACGCCGGATCGAGGGGGTTCGCCGAGTACGCGGCGACGAGGTCGAGCATCTCGCCCGCCTTCGACCCCGGGTACGCGCCGCCGCCCTGCAACATGACGCCGATCCGTGCGCGGACCTGGGCCGACGCGGTGACCGGATCGAGCCCGAACACGCGGACGGTGCCGCTGTCGGGTCGACCGAACCCCTCGCACATTTCGACGGTGGTGGTCTTTCCCGCACCGTTCGGTCCGAGTAGCGCCAGGACCTGGCCACGTTCGAGGGTCAGGTCGAGGCCGTCCACGGCTCGGATGCCGTCGAACGCCTTCACGACACCGTCGAGATGCAGTACGGGAGTGGACAGGGATGAACTCACGGGACCTCAGCGTAGGCGTCGCCCGAACGCGTTCCGTCCGATGCCCCGGTGTCGGCCCGCCACGGGAGTGTGTTGCGGGTCGCCGCGATGATCGAACCGCAGACGAGGATCGTCGCGATCGCGGCCTGCACGATGATGAATGGCGCGTACTCGCCGCCGTTCGGCATCACGATCAGGCTGACCACCGACGAGAACGCGATCGCAGGGATGCGGAACACGGGTCGGGTCGCCCACGCGGCGAGCGGAATCACCGCCCACAGCAGGTACCAGGGCTGCACGACCGGGAACAACAGAACGAGGAATCCGAGGGAAACGCCGAGCGCGCCGATCGGGTGGATCCGCCCGACGAGCACGGCGATGAGCATGCGCAGCGCCACGAAAGCCGCAGCCAGGGACGCGATCGGGCGGGTAAGGCTCAGCACGGCGGTGGTGTGGTCGCCGAGCCCGAGCAGAACGCCCACCAGACCGGTTCCGAGGCCGAGCAGGGTCGGCAACGACATCCAGCTGCGGACCTCGTTGGCGGTGCCGAGGGTGTCGGGGCTGAGCCAACCGAAGCCGAGGCCACTCACAAGGCTGACGGCGAGGATGACGGTCGTCGTCACCGCGAGTAGCAGCGCCGCGGCTGCGCACACCGACCGGAAGGTGCCGCCCCACCGCCGGGCCAGCGCCATGCCGAGGAAGCCCAGTGCGAGCAGTGTGGGAATTTTCACAGTCGCGGACAGGGCGATCAGGGCGGATCCGGCCAGCAGCAGCGCCAGTGCGCGCCGCTCGGCGGGTGACCCGCGGAGCCGGAACCGGACGTCGGGTGGACTCTCGATGGCACGCAGCGCGATCTCGATGCCTGCGAGCATCAAGCCGAGCATGAGCGCTTCGTTGTGGATACCGGCGACCAGGTGGAACAGCAGCAGAGGGTTCGCGGCGCCGAGCCACAGCGCCGCGACGGGTGCGACGCCACACCTGCGGGCGAGGCGGGGCAGCGCCCACACGATCAGCGCGACGCCCGCGAGGGCGACCATGCGGTGCAGGAAGATCCCCGCGACGATGTTCTCGCCGGTCAGCGCGGAGATCCCCTTGCCGATCCAGATGAACAGTGGCCCGTAGGGGGCGGGGGTGTCCCGCCAGATGGTGGGCACGGTTCGCGTCAGGACGTGGTCGACACCGAGCGCCTGAGCAGGACCGATGGCGTAGGGGTCGAGGCCGCGCGCGGCGATCTCCGACTGTGCGAGGTACGAGTAGACGTCCTTGCTGAACATCGGGGGCGCGATCGCGAGAGGGACGATCCACAGCAGCAGGGTGCGGTCGAGTTGGGACCGGGTGAGGCGTCGGACCGGGGAACCGCCGCGGAAGGTACCGATGACGAATCGGCCGAGCAGCAGCCACGCCAGCACCACCATGGCACTGCCCGTCATCGTCAGGGTCAGAGCGACACTCGGCATGCGTGCGGGCAGGCCGAGGAGGCGAAGTCCCTGAACCGGGTTCTGCAGTACGGGCTGCGCGCCTGCACCCAGCGCACCGAGTGCCATGAGGAGCGCGCCGGTGGCGCCGAACCGCCGGACGCCACGCAATTGGGCGGTCTCCCTGGCGTTCAGTCCGGGTGCTTCGGCCTCGTCCCCGTGGAGGCTGGTGACGGCGAATCCGTCGTGATCCCGGTCGAGGCCGAGGGCACGACGAGCCAGCGTCGCGGCCCGCGCCGTCCGAGTAGGAGGAGCGGTGAGCGTCTCGTTGCCACCGTTCTCCGGTGTGTCGTCCGTCTGCGGCACAGGTGAAGCGTAGCGGTGTTACTCAGGGCACCCTTGCTGGACCGCCCTCGCGAATTCCGTCACACTGGTGTTGTGAAAACGGTCCGCGGGCACTCCGAGTGCGACGAAAGCGCAGGTTACGCACCTGATGCTGCGTCCCGTTCGGTCGTTGCCCCCGCTACCGTCATGGCCCCCGAGGGGCACACCCGCGCCGCAGTGGTGAAGCTGCTCCTCGAACAGGGTCCGATCACGGCCACGGAAATCGGAGCCGAACTCGGGCTCAGCGCGGCAGGCGTGCGCCGTCACCTCGATGTCCTCATCGATGCAGGCGAAGCCAGGTCGACCCGCTCCGCGGCATGGCAGCAGAAGGGTCGCGGCAGGCCCGCCAAGCAGTTCCAGCTCACCGCGGCGGGGCGCTCACGACTCGGGCACTCCTACGACGACCTCGCGGGCGCCGCGATGCGTCAGCTGAGGGAGATCGGCGGTGAGGCTGCGATCACCGAGTTCGCGCGTCGCCGCGTGCAGACGATCGTCGCCGACATCGATCCCGCCACCGGGCACGACGTCGACGAGGTGGAGCAGACCGCCGACGCCATCGCCGACGCGTTCACCACGGCTGGATTCGCCGCGACGACCCGCCCCGTCGGCAACGGAGTCCAGATCTGCCAGCATCACTGCCCGGTCGCGCACGTCGCGTCCGAGTTCCCAGAACTGTGCGAGGCGGAGACCCAGGCGTTCGCCGAACTTCTCGGTACGCACGTCCAGCGGCTCGCAACCATCGTCAACGGGGACTGCGCGTGCACCACGCACGTGCCTCTGGTGGCACCCGCCGCAAAGCACCAGGAAGCGACCTGACCGCCGCCGAAGACCCGACCCGCCCCCAGAAACGTCACATTCCGCCGGTGCCCAGCCTGTACCGGTACGCAACAAGACTCCGGAAGGAGCTCGCATGACCGTCACTCAAGACCAGGCAGCCGGTGGCTCGCAGGCCATGACACAGGACGAGACCATTGCCTCGCTCGGTCACTACGGCTACGGCTGGTCCGATTCGGACGTTGCAGGTGCCAGCGCCCAGCGCGGCCTGTCCGAGGCTGTCGTACGGGACATCTCCGCGAAGAAGAACGAGCCCGAGTGGATGCTCGACATCCGGCTCAAGGCGCTCGCGACCTTCGACAAGAAGCCGATGCCGAACTGGGGCTCGAACCTCGACGGCATCGACTTCGACAACATCAAGTACTTCGTGCGGTCCAGCGAGAAGCAGGCCGAGTCCTGGGAGGACCTGCCCGAGGACATCAAGAACACGTACGACAAGCTGGGCATCCCGGAGGCGGAGAAGCAGCGCCTCGTCGCCGGCGTTGCGGCGCAGTACGAGTCCGAGGTCGTCTACCACTCGATCCGCGAGGACCTCGAGAAGCAGGGCGTGATCTTCCTCGACACCGACACCGGTCTGCGCGAGCACCCGGAGATCTTCAAGGAGTACTTCGGCTCCGTCATCCCGGCGGGCGACAACAAGTTCTCCGCGCTGAACACCGCCGTGTGGTCGGGCGGCTCGTTCATCTATGTCCCTCCGGGCGTCCACGTGGACATCCCGCTTCAGGCCTACTTCCGGATCAACACCGAGAACATGGGCCAGTTCGAGCGGACGCTGATCATCGTCGACGAGAACGCCTCCGTGCACTACGTCGAGGGCTGCACCGCGCCGATCTACAAGTCCGACTCGCTGCACTCCGCGGTCGTCGAGATCATCGTGAAGAAGGGCGGCCACTGCCGCTACACCACGATCCAGAACTGGTCGAACAACGTCTTCAACCTCGTGACCAAGCGCACCAAGGTAGACGCGGGCGGTTCCATGGAGTGGATCGACGGCAACATCGGCTCCAAGGTCACGATGAAGTACCCGGCCGTGTGGATGATGGGCGAGCACGCCCGCGGCGAGGTGCTGTCGGTGGCGTTCGCAGGCGAGGGTCAGCACCAGGACACCGGCGCGAAGATGCTGCACCTGGCGCCGCACACGTCCTCGACCATCGTGTCGAAGTCCGTCGCCCGGGGCGGTGGACGCGCCTCCTACCGCGGCCTCGTCAAGGTCAACAAGGGTGCGCACGGGTCGAAGTCGACCGTCAAGTGTGACGCGCTGCTCGTGGACCAGATCTCGCGTTCCGACACGTACCCGTACGTCGACATCCGCGAGGACGACGTGTCGATGGGTCACGAGGCCACCGTCTCCAAGGTGTCCGAGGACCAGTTGTTCTACCTCATGAGCCGCGGCCTCACCGAGGACGAGGCGATGGCGATGGTGGTGCGAGGCTTCGTCGAGCCGATCGCCAAGGAGCTGCCGATGGAGTACGCCCTCGAGCTCAACCGCCTGATCGAACTGCAGATGGAAGGGGCGGTCGGCTAAGTGAGCTCCGTCAACAACACAGCCGTCGCGGCCGAGGCCCGTACACCGGCTGTCAACAAGGGTGAGGTCTTCACGTCGTTCGACGTGAACGCGTTCGAGATTCCGGGTGGCCGGGACGAGGTGTGGCGGTTCACGCCGCTGCGTCGTCTCCGCGGCCTGCACGACGGCACCGCCGTCCGCACCGCGACCGCGACGGTCGAGGTGTCCGCACACGACGGCGTCACCGTCGAAACCGTCGGGCGCGACGACGCGCGCCTCGGTCAGGGTGGCGTTCCCGCGGATCGGGTTGCCGCCCAGGCATATTCGGGATTCGAGTCGGCGACCGTCGTCACGGTCGGTGCCGAACGCGAGATCGCCGAGGCGGTCAACATCGTCGTCACCGGCCCTGGCGTCGACCAGGTCGCCTTCGGGCACATCCAGATCCGCCTCGAGCAGTTCGCGAACGCGACGGTCGTCCTCGACCAGCGGGGCAGTGGAACCTACGCGGAGAACGTCGAGTTCGTTCTCGCCGACAGCGCGAAGCTGACGGTCGTCGCGGTGCAGGACTGGGCCGACGACGCCGTGCACGCCGCCGCTCATCACGCCCGCATCGGGCGCGACGCGGTGCTGCGCTACACGGCCGTCACGCTCGGTGGCGACGTCGTCCGCGTCACCCCGGTCGTGAAGTACGAGGGCCCGGGCGGCGACGCCGAACTCCTCGGCCTGTACTTCGCGGACGCCGGACAGTTCTTCGAGCACCGTCTGCTCGTCGATCACTCGCAGCCGCACTGCAAGTCGAACGTCGTCTACAAGGGCGCGCTCCAGGGCGAAGTCGACTCGCACAAGCCGGACGCGCACACGGTGTGGGTCGGTGACGTGCTGATCCGCGCGGCCGCCGAGGGCACCGACACGTTCGAGCTCAACCGGAACCTCGTGCTCACCGACGGCGCCCGCGCCGATTCGGTGCCGAACCTCGAAATCGAGACCGGCGAGATCGTGGGTGCCGGGCACGCGAGCGCCACCGGCCGGTTCGACGACGAGCAGTTGTTCTACCTGCGTTCGCGGGGCATCTCCGAGGAACAGGCACGCCGTCTCGTCGTGCGTGGCTTCTTCCACGAGATCATCCAGAAGATCGCCGTCCCCGAGGTGCGTGAGCGTCTCGAAGCCGCCATCGAGGTTGAGCTCGCCGCAGTCGGCGTCTGAGCCGCGCGCCGAGTTCGTCGCCGCCACAACACTTCTCAAAGGAATTTTGGAATGACTACTCCTGAAACCTCCGTTCTGGAGATCAAGGACCTGCACGTCCGCGTCGCGCAGACCGACGAGAACGCCGAGCCGATCAACATTCTCAAGGGCGTCAACCTGACGGTGCGCTCCGGTGAGACCCACGCGATCATGGGCCCCAACGGCTCCGGCAAGTCGACCCTGTCGTACGCCATCGCGGGTCACCCCAAGTACGAGATCACCTCGGGCAGCATCACGCTGAACGGTGAGGACGTCCTGGAGATGAGCGTCGACGAGCGGGCCCGCGCCGGCCTGTTTCTCGCGATGCAGTACCCCGTCGAGGTGCCCGGCGTCTCGATGTCGAACTTCCTGCGCACCGCCGCGACCTCGGTCCGCGGCGAGGCGCCGAAGCTGCGGCACTGGGTCAAGGAGGTCAAGGGCGCGATGACCGAGCTCGAGATCGACCCCGCGTTCAGCGAGCGGTCCGTCAACGAGGGCTTCTCCGGTGGCGAGAAGAAGCGCCACGAGATCCTGCAGCTCGGCCTCCTCAAGCCGAAGATCGCGATCCTCGACGAGACCGACTCCGGCCTCGACGTCGACGCGCTCCGCATCGTTTCCGAGGGTGTCAACCGTTACCAGGAGCGTGAGCACGGCGGCGTCCTGCTGATCACGCACTACACCCGCATCCTGCGCTACATCAAGCCGCAGTTCGTGCACGTGTTCGTCGGTGGCCAGGTCGTCGAGTCCGGCGGACCCGAGCTGGCCGACGAGCTCGAGGCCAACGGCTACGTGCGCTTCACGCAGGCCGCAGCGGCGGGAGCCTGACTTTCATGACCAGCACTGCGGCGGCGCTCGACGTCACCAGCATCCGCAAGGACTTCCCGATCCTGGCCCGTACAGTCCGGGACGGGAAGCCCCTGGTCTACCTCGACTCCGGGGCGACCTCGCAGCGGCCGGTGCAGGTTCTCGACGCCGAGCGTGAGTTCCTGACGACCTGCAACGCTGCGGTGCACCGCGGTGCGCACCAGCTCGCCGAGGAGGCGACCGACGCCTACGAGGACGCGCGCGCGTCGATCGCCCGTTTCGTCGGCGCGGACGCGGACGAGTTGGCGTTCACGAAGAACGCGACCGAGGCGCTGAACCTGGTCACCTATGTGCTCGGCGACGACCGGTTCGACCGCCACGTCGGCCCGGGCGACGAGATCGTCATCACCGAGCTCGAACATCACGCGAACCTCGTTCCGTGGCAGGAGCTCGCCCGGCGCACGGGTGCGACCCTGCGCTGGTACGGCGTCACCGACGACGGACGCATCGACCTCGAGTCGCTCGAATTGAGCGACTCGGTGAAGGTCGTCTCGTTCACCCACCAGTCCAACGTGACCGGCGCTGTCGCTCCCGTCGAGGAACTGGTGCGGCGCGCCCGGTCCGTCGGCGCGCTCGTGGTGCTCGACGCCTGCCAGTCGGTGCCGCACATGGCCGTCGACTTCCACGCGCTCGACGTCGACTACGCGGCGTTCTCCGGCCACAAGATGCTCGGCCCGTCCGGGGTCGGCGTGCTCTACGGCAAGCGGGAACTGCTCGCGGCGATGCCACCGTTCATCACGGGCGGTTCGATGATCGAGACGGTGACGATGGAGGCCAGCACGTACGCGGCTCCGCCGCAGCGTTTCGAGGCGGGCGTGCCGATGACCTCGCAGGTCGTCGGCCTCGGTGCCGCGGTCCGCTATCTCGAGGCGATCGGCATGGACGCCGTCGCGGCCCATGAGCACGAACTCACCGCACTCGCGCTCGACCTGCTCGGCGCGATCCCCGGGGTCCGGATCGTCGGCCCGACGACCACCGAGAACCGCGGCGGTGCCGTGTCCTTCGTGGTCGACGGCATCCACGCCCACGACCTCGGCCAGATCCTCGACGACGAGGGCGTCGCGATCCGCGTCGGACACCACTGCGCGTGGCCGCTGCACCGGAAGTTCGGTGTCGCCGCGACCGCGCGGGCGTCGTTCGCGGTCTACAACACCGAAGACGAGGTGCGGGCGCTCGCGGCGGCAATCCGCCGTGCCCAGGAATTCTTCGGAACCCACGAGGCGTTGCAGGAGCCGAGGGAAGACGGCAGCACGATCGACGGGGCGTCCTGACATGCGGATGGAGCAGATGTACCAGGAAGTGATCCTGGACCACTACAAGCATCCACACGGCCGGGGCCTGCGGGAACCGTTCGGCGCCGAAGTGCACCACGTCAACCCGACCTGCGGTGACGAGGTCACCCTGCGGGTCCACGTCACCGACGACGGACGCGTCGGCGACGTCTCGTACGACGGTCAGGGCTGCTCGATCAGCCAGGCTGCGACGTCGGTGCTCACCGACCAGGTGACGGGAATGCCGGTCCGGGAAGCTCTCGACGTCGTCGAGGCGTTCAACGAGATGATCACCAGCCGCGGCGCCGTCGAGGGCGACGAGGACGTGCTCGGTGACGGCATTGCGTTCGTGGGTGTCGCGAAGTACCCCGCACGCGTGAAGTGCGCACTGCTGGGATGGATGGCGTTCAAGGACGCGGTCGTACAAATTGTCGATGACGACGCGGCGGGGGAGAACGTGCCCGCCGGGACCGGAGGAGTTACATCATGAGTGACACACAGGCGGACGTCACCGGTGTCGACGCCGTTGTCGAGACGGCTGCCGTTGACGCGGCTTCCGGCGAGGAGACCGCAGCCGAGGTGGCCGCTCCGGTGGAGCTGACCGCCGAGCAGCAGGCGTTCGTCGACGACATCGAGGAAGCGATGCGCGACGTCGTGGACCCCGAACTCGGCATCAATGTCGTCGATCTCGGTCTCGTGTACGGCATTTCCGTCGACGAGTCCGAGGAGACCGTCGCGATCGTCGACATGACGCTCACGTCGGCGGCCTGCCCGCTGACGGATGTGATCGAGGAGCAGGCGCGCGGCGCGCTGGTGAAGAGCGGCCTCGTCGACGACCTGAAGCTCAACTGGGTGTGGCTGCCGCCGTGGGGCCCGGACAAGATCACCGAGGACGGACGCGAGCAGCTGCGCGCGCTCGGATTCACGGTCTGACCGTCTGAATTCGAACAACTGAAAACGAGAAGGTCCCGCCGATCCCCTGTGTCGGCGGGACCTTCTCGTCTGCGCACCGCGCGCGGATAAGTTAATCACTGTTCGCGGCTCGTGTCGACAATGTCATTCGGTTGGAGCGGTTCCCGGGCGAGTGTCGTCGGCGCTACACTCGCAGCGAAGTTAATCGCTGTTCGCAATCTTTTGGGAGTGTAGTGGGAAGAGCTGCCCGTGCTGCCGTTCTCGGGGCCTACGGTGAGCCACTGGAGATCCGCGACGTCGAAGTGGGTGATCTGCGAGACGACGAAGTGCTCATACGGATAGCCGGAGTCGGCATCTGTCACACCGATCTCACGGCCGCGGCCGGGGGCGTTCCCGTTCCCGTCCCCGCGGTGCTCGGCCACGAAGGGGCCGGCGTGGTGGAGGCGGTCGGCGGCGCCGTCGACTCCCTGGTCCCCGGGGATCACGTGCTGCTCAGCTACTCGGCGTGCCGCGACTGCGTCAATTGCGCCAATGGGCATCCGGCGTACTGCACGCGATTCGCGCTCCGTAACTACTCCGGTCGCCGAGCCGACGGCAGCACCACCCTGTCGATGGATTCCGTTGCACTGCAAGGCAACTGGTTCGGTCAGTCCTCCTTCGCGACGCACGCCGTTGTTGCCGCGTCCGACGCCGTCCAGGTCGCAGGCGACCTGCCGATCGAACTCCTGGGCCCGCTCGGTTGCGGCATCCAGACCGGGGCTGGTGCGGTGCTGCGAGTGCTGCGTCCTCGCACGGGCTCGTCCATCGTCGTGTTCGGCGGCGGGGCGGTCGGTCTGGCTGCCGTGTTGGCCGCGGTGGTTGCCGAATGCTCGACGATCGTTGTCGTCGATCCGCTGCCCACACGGCGGGAACTGGCGCTCTCCCTCGGTGCGACCGCGGTGTTCGACAGCGCCGAACCCGACCTCGCGAAGCAACTGCGTGCGGCGACCGGCGGCGGCGCCGACCACACCGTCGATGCCGTCAGCACGCCCGAGGTGCTGGCCACCGCGGTGGCGGTGCTGCGATCGCCCGGAAGTTGCGTGACCGTCGGACTGCGCGGGGGCCGCAACCCCGTGACACTCGACCAGTCGGCGCTCCTGATGGGCCGGAGCGTCACCGGTGTCATCGAGGGTGACGCGGACCCTCAGCAGTTCCTGCCGGAACTGATCGCGCTGTGGCGGGCCGGGAAGTTCCCGTTCGACAAGCTGATCACCACATTCGACTTCGACGACCTGCATGCCGCGCTGGAGGCAACCCGCTCCGGTGCGGCGGTCAAACCCGTACTCACGTTCGCATCCTCGGAAGGACAGGCATGAACCACCACGATCAGGTCGAGAAGCTGCTCGCGGCCGAGAGCGTCGACCCGCGAGAACTGGACGAGCTGTGGGCGGCCCTGCCGGTCGTGCACATCGACGAGCTCTCCGGCCGGTGGCGCGGCCGCGGATTTCGCACCGGACACCGCACAGAACAGCTGCTCGAGAAGACCCGCTGGTACGGCAAGACGTTCGGATCCTGCTTCGACGTGCAGCCGCTGGTGTGCCGCGGCGAGGACGGAGAGCTGTTCTCCGACGTCAAGGGCGGCAAGGGCGTCGCCAGTCTCTGGATGGTCGAGTTCCGCGGCGAGGTGACCGCGACGATGGTCTACGACGGAATGCCGGTGTTCGACCACTTCAAGCGGGTCGGCCCCGACACCCTCATCGGTGTGATGAACGGCAAGGGTGTCCTGGACAACGGAGAGCACTACTGGTTCGCGCTCGACCGCGACACCGAATAGTCCGGCAGGATCAGCCGGCTGCGGACTTCTTCGCCTCGTCGACGCTGCGCTGCAGTGCGGCGACGAGGTCGACCACCTCGGCGTCGGCCTCCTGGCCTGCGCCGACAGGAAGGCTGACCTTCTCGCCGCCGTTCGCGATCGTCTCGTCGAGGATCTTCTGCAGTTGGATCTGGTAGTCGTCGGTGTACGACTCCGGGTGGAAGTCCTCGGACATCGAATCGACGAGCATCGTCGCCATCGCGAGTTCCTTCTCCGACGGCGACGATGCCTCGTCGAGGGACCCGAATTCGGCGGCGCGGACCTCGTCCGGCCACAGCAGGGTCTGCACCACCAGCACGCCGTCACGTACCCGCAGCGCCGCGAGTCGGGTGCGCTGGCGGAGCGTGAAGTGCACGAGCGCCGTGCGTTCGCTGTCGGTCAGCGTCGACGCGAGGAGTTGGTACGCCTTGGGGGAGGCGGAGTCCGGCTCGAGGAAGTAGCTCTTCTCGAACAGGATCGGGTCGATCTGATCGGACGGGACGAACTGCAGGACCGGGATCTCGTGCTTCTCCGCCGCGGGGAGCTTCTCGAAGTCCTCGTCGGTGAGGACCACCTGGGCGCCGTCGTCGGAGATGTAGGCCCGGTCGATGTCCGCGTACTGCACGACCTGACCGCATTCGCTGCACACGCGGTTGTACTTGATGCGTCCGCCGTCCTTGCCGTGGACCTGGTGGAATCTGATGTCGTGGTCCTCGGTGGCGGAATAGACCTTCACCGGGACGTTCACCAGACCGAACGCGATGGAGCCTTTCCATATCGACCGCATCACCCCATGATGGTCCATACTGTGTGATCAGGCCAGGTGAGGCCGAATCGGTGGGCGGGTGCTGATGGCGCACAACACTGCGGTCCGGGTCGGAAATCGACGCCTGACCCTGACGAACCTCGACAAGGTGCTGTACCCGGACTCGGGCACGACGAAGGCCGAGGTCCTGCAGTACTTCACCGAGGTCGGACCCGCGCTGGTGCCGTTGCTGACGGGGCGTCCACTGACCCGGAAGCGGTGGCCGGACGGAACCGCCGCCGACCCCTTCTTCCAGAAGAACGTCGAGGCCGCGACCCCCGACTGGATACCTCGGCACACGCTCACGCAGGGGTCGCGGACCGTCGTGTACCCCGAGGTGGACGAGCTCGCGGACCTCGTCTACTTCGCACAGTCCGGAGCACTCGAGTTCCATGTCCCGCAATGGCGGTTCGCGCCCGACGGATCGCCCGGAGCCCCCGACCGGCTCGTGATCGACCTCGACCCGGGGCCGGGCGTGACGCTCGACGAGTGCGCGCAGGTGGCGTTGCGGGTGCGTGAGCGACTGCAGGCCCGCGGTCTCGACGCGCTGCCGGTGACCAGCGGCAGCAAGGGGATTCACCTGTACGCGGGCGTGGGCGACGGGTGGACGTCACGGCGCTGCTCCGAGGTTGCGAAGGAGATCGCCGTCGAACTCGAACGGCAGACCCCGGAGCAGGTGACGTCGACGATGTCCAAGGCGGTGCGCGCGGGGAAGGTGTTCGTCGACTGGAGCCAGAACTCGGCCACCAAGACCACCATCTCGCCGTACTCCCTGCGCGGCACCGCGCAGCCGACTGTGGCTGCGCCCCGTACCTGGGCGGAGCTCACGGCACCGGATCTGCGCCAACTCGACTTCCACGAGGTCGTCGAGCGGCTGCGCGGTGGTGTCGCACCCGCGACCGTCCCGCGGCCACACGAGGCGAGGCAGGCGATCGCGGGTGCCGGAGTGGTCGGCGGCCGGAACCGGGTGGAGGCGCCGATGCTGGCCACCGCGGCCACGGCGTCGGAGTTCGCGTCGCGCGCCGATCCCGACACCTGGGCGCTGGAGTACAAGTACGACGGAATCCGGGCACTCGTGTCGTTCGGCGGCGAGGATCACCCGGTGCGTCTGACCAGCCGGAACGGCCTGGACATCGGCGTCGGCTATCCCGAGTTGCTGCATCTGCCCGCCGGGCTCACGGGCCACTCCGGGGTGCTGGACGGCGAGATCGTCGCATTCGGCGACGACGGTGCACCGAGCTTCGGGCGGCTCCAGCAGCGGATGGGCCGGTCGCGTCCGCCGTCGGCGCGGGAACGGGAATCGAATCCGGTGGCGCTGCTGCTCTTCGACGTCCTGGAGCTGGACGGTGTGTCCGTGCGGGACAAGCCGCTGCGGGATCGCCGCCGGGTGCTCGAGGCGATCAGGATTCCGGAGGGCGACTCCTGGCGCGTGCCGGACCTGGCGCCTCCCGACCTGGACGAGGCCCTCGACAGCAGTCGGGCGGCGCACATGGAAGGCCTGGTCGCGAAGCGATGGGACAGTGGCTACCGGTCGGGTCGCTCGTCGGTGTGGCTCAAGCTCAAGCACTTCCGGACGTGTGAGGTGGTGATCGGGGGCTGGCTGCCGGGGGAAGGCGGCCGAGCGAAAGGCGTCGGCTCGGTTCTGGTGGGTCTGCCCGCGGGCCCGGGACGGCTTCGCTACCTCGGCCGGGTCGGCAGCGGCATGTCGGACGCAACGCTCGGACGCCTGCGCGACCTCGTGGCGGAGACAGCGTCGGGCGACTCGCCTTTCGGGGACACCGTGCCCGCCGTCGATGCTCGGTCGGCGCGCTGGGTGCGCCCGGAAACGGTTGCGGAAGTGCGTTACTCGGAGTTGACGGACGACGGCAGGCTGCGGCACCCCGTGTGGCGGGGCCTGCGGCCGGACAAGTCCGCTGCGGATGTCGAGGGCGTCGAGGGTGGGGGCTGCTGAGGGGATCTCGACGAACGGTGGGCGTCGGCTCGGTGACGAATGGGGCAGTGGCAGAGTCTGTTCGGCGAAGGGAGGGTGAACGGTGAGTCCGGGGGCGCCTCTCGGCAGGCGTTTGGTCTAGACCTACTGCACGATCGTGGGCGTGACCAACCACAAGCGAATCACAGCCACTTCGACCACACTTGCCGCTGCAGTCGCGGCCTGCGCCCTCGTCTCCGGCGCGGCCTCGGCCTCGGCACTCGATCTCGGTTCCTCCACCGCGGCGGGCCCGACCAAGACCGTCGTCATCGGTCTGGATGGCACCATGCTCGACTTCGTCAAGTCCGCTGACGCGCCGCGCCTGCACCAGTTGATCGCCGAGGGCGTCAGCGGCCAGTCCTCGATCGCCGGGCACCCGACCATCTCCGGGCCTTCCTGGTCGACCATCCTGACCGGCGTCTGGAACGACAAGCACGGTGTCCAGGACAATTCGTTCAACGGTGCGAACTACGACGAGTACCCGACCGCGTTCACGCGAATCGAAGCAGCGAACCCCGCTCTCGGCACACAGTCGATCTCCACCTGGAACGGTATCGCCACCATCGCGGGGAGTGGCACTCCCACGGCCGACGTGGTGACCACCACCGCGGGGGCAGGAGGACTTGCCGCCACGGACACCGCAACCGCGACCGCGGTCGCCGACCAGATCGTCTCCGCGGGACCTGATTTCATCTTCACGCAACTCGATCAGGTCGACGGCGCCGGCCACTCCGGCGGCACCACAGCGGCGGCGTACGCGGAGTCGATCGCCCGAGTGGACGCCGAGGTCGGGCGGATCGTCGACGCAGTGGACAAGCGCGCCAAGGATTCCGGGGAGTCGTGGACGATCCTCGTCACTTCCGATCACGGCCACAAGCCGAGTGGCGGGCACGGTGGACAGTCCGTTGCGGAGACCACCACCTTCGTGATCGCGCGCGGAGCGGGATACGCGGGCGGAACCACCGACAACAGCTACACCATCGCCGACATCACCCCGACCGTCCTCGACAACCTCGGGATCGCACTGCCCGAGAACCTCGACGGCGTGCCGTTGGCGAAGACCGCGCCGACGCAGCCCTCCGGGTTCCCGTCCTTCGGGTCCTGACCTGCCTCTCCTGCGGGCACCGGTGCCGGTGCCCGCAGGAGCACGGTTCTGTCGGGGGTGGTTGGTAGATTTCGGGCCGTCGTGGGCGGCTCGGTTCGGGCAGCGCACTTGTCGTTCTGTCCGAGAGGTTTTCGCTTCATGGTTATGGGTCCGACCCATGCTGTCTCCGGTGCGGTCGCCGGACTGCTCGCCGCCCAGGTACTACCGCCGGAGTGGGGCGGCCCGACGTCGACGGCGGAAGTGTTCACCTTCGCCGGTGTGTGCGCGGGCGCCGCGTTGCTCCCCGACCTCGACACCGGTCAATCGACCGTGGCTCGGTCCTTCGGGCCCGTGAGCTGGGCCCTCGCGAAGGTCGTCGACGAGGTGTCCCTCTGGTACTACCGCCTGACCCGCGGTCGACGCGATCCGAAACGCACCGGTGGGCACCGAACCCTCACCCACACCGCACTGTTCGCGATCGCGATCAGTTTCGGTGTGTCGGCGCTGGTCGTGGCGTTCGGGCGTCCCGCGGTCATCGGCACGCTGTTCCTCACACTCGGACTGGCACTACGGGGTCTGGCGGGAGGCTGGGCGAAACGCAGCGGCTGGATCGCCGTCACCCTCGTCGCGGGCGTGCTGGCTGCCTTGACCTGGACCTGGTACCCCGACGAGATCGGTTCGCGGGCACTCGGAGTCGCGGTCGGTCTGGGGTGCGCCGTGCACTGCCTCGGGGACGCCATCACCAAGGAAGGTGTCCCGTTCCTGGCTCCGCTGCTGCCGTGGCGGGGGAGGCGATGGTGGGAGTTTCAGCTGCCGTCGTGGCTGTCGATCCGGGCCGGAGGAACGTTCGAACGCGCTTTCCTCGGGCCGGTGCTGACGCTGATCGCGGGCGGACTCGCGCTCTGGGCGCTCGACGGAGTTCCCGAGGCCGTCAACGATGCACTGGTGCAGTTCGGGGCGTTGCGCTGAGAGCGTCCGTCGAGAGCGCTGCCACCAGGTCTCGCACGTGCGTGAGATCGACGTCGTATCCGGGGAAGTAGCAGCACACGCGGTCGGCGTGGTCGCCGAAACGGCGGACGATCTCGGCGGCGCACTCCTCCGGCGTGCCCCGCACGGCCAGCGTCTCGAGCATCGTGTCGTCGATCAGGGCGATCATCTCGGCGATCGCGCCACGCTTGGACAGGGTGTTGAGTTGCTCCTGCAGGTGCGCCCAGCCCTCCACCTCGAGCACAGGCCGGTAGGCGGGCGTCGACCCGTAGAACGCCAGCAGCGCCCGCACCCCGGTGGCTGCGGCGCTCAGCTCCGCGTCGGTTCGGCCGGTCGCCACGATCACCTGTGGCACGATCTCGAAGCCGTCGCGCTCGCGGCGCGCCAGGCCCAGGTCCACCGCAGGCAGAGTGCGCTCGTGGAAGTGCCGCTCACTGTGGAACGGCATCACGAGCAGACCGTCCGCGACCTCGGCGGCGGTCCGCGTCATCACCGGGCCGAGCGCTCCGAGCAGGATCGGGGGTACGCCGTGCGGGTTCGGTCCTGGCACGAATGTCGGTGGCATGAGGGTGTGGGTGTGGAACTCGCCGCGGTAGTCCAGTCGGGTGCCGTTCTGCCAGGCCTCGAGGATCGCCCGGACGGCGAGCACGGTGTCGCGCATGCGTGCGGCCGGCCGGGACCAGGTCGAGGAGTACCGCTTCTCGATGTGCGGGCGGATCTGTGAGCCGAGCCCGAGCCGGAACCTGCCCCCGCTCATCGACTGCAGGTCCCATGCGGCGTTCGCGAGGTGCATCGGACTGCGGGGCAGGGCGATCGCGACGTTCGTCGCCAGGTCGACGTCGACGACGCCTGCCGCCGCGACGAGGGGGAAGAACACGTCGTGCGGTCCCTCGAAGGTGAACAGTCCGGCGGCACCTGTTCCGGCGAGTTCGACGGCCCGGCGGGCGGCGTCGACCGGTGGTGCGTCGAGCTGGATCTCGACCTTCATCAGGGCTCTCCTTCGTTGAGCTCAGCGGTGACGCGGCAGCGCGGCGCCGACCAGTGTGCGCCGCACGGGCATCGACGCGTGGCGAAACAGCGTCCACATCGCCGACGCGGTGGCACGCGGCTCGATGCGCTGCGACAGGTAGGCCCGCTGCAACTGCGGTGGCAGCGCGAAGAAGTCGTCGAAGAACTCGGGGACGAGCGGGGCCGGCAGTGCGAGGAGGGCCCGCAGACCCACCTCCCGCAGCGCCCGCACCGTGCGAGCGGGCCGCGGCCACAACGCCTTCCCCGGATCGTCTCCCGCGACGAGCGCCCCGACGAGGTCGTCGACAGCGCCGAGCGACGCCGCGACGCTGTAGCCGGTGCCGGGATGCATCAGCGCACCGCGAGACCCGAACGCGAGCGCGTCCCCGCCAGGTCGAGGTGCCTCGACGGGGAAGCGAACCTTCTCGACCTCCGCGTCGGCGGGAACGTCGACGCCGCGGTGGCTCAGCCGGGTGAGCAATCGCTCGCGCAGCGCGGACACGGGGAGCGCGGGACGGCCGACCAGACACGTCTCCTCGAGCAGCACGCGGCCGTTCCCGACGGGGACCGCGTACAGGAACGACGGCGGATCGTCGGTGGTTGTTCCGTTGTCGCGTCGCCAGTCCATGAACAGCGCGGGCGCATCGCCCAGGGCAGGCCCCGCTGCCGCCGCGGGCACGACGATCCCGTACGCCGTCTGCTCCGCCGCACCGCCGCCGGCCCGAAGACCCCGCGCGTCGACAAGGTGCCGGGCCCGCAGCACCGTGCCGTCGCCCAGTGTCACCGCGGACCCGTCGAGGTGCAGGGCGCGGCCGGTGACGACGCGGGCGCTTCCGGTGTCGAGTGCGGCTCGGAAGATGGCGTTGTCGAGGACGACGTACTCGCGGTCGACAACGTGTTCGCGAACGGCCACGACGCGGGGCCCCGCGACGTCGGCGGCGACCACGCGTCGATCGAGCCAGGCGGGAAGCTCGTCCGCCCACATCGCGTACGTGGGGGTCCAGGCGCGATCGGGCGCCGGGTCGACGGCGACGACGGCCAGACCGGCGGCGTGCGCCCGGTGCGTGAGCGCTCGCCCCGCCGGGCCGAGCCCGACCACCACCAGGTCCGCCACGCCGCCATCGCTCACGATCACACACGGTAGCGGCGAACCTGCGACCCTGGTCCCAACCGAATCGGACGCAGGGGGTCGCCGCCATGGACGTCGAATCCGTCATCTCGAACGTCGGGTCGGCCGTCGACATCGTCGGTGTGGCCGTCATCGTCGTCGGCGCCGCCGTCGCGAGTTGGATCGCGCTCTCCACGATCCGGTCCCGGCCCGGCGCCTCCGTGTACACCCCGTACCGGCGCAACCTGGGTCGCTCGATCCTCCTGGGGCTGGAGTTCCTCGTCGCCGCGGACATCATCAAGACCGTTGCCGTCACACCCACTTTCGAGTCCGTCGGAGTCCTGGCGTTGATCGTGCTGATCCGGACGTTCCTGAGCTGGTCGCTCCAGTTGGAGATCAGCGGACGGTGGCCGTGGCAGGAGCGCGCGGACCGTGGCAGGGAAGGTGCCGACGATCCGGTAGGCTGAACCGTCGTGATTACTGCCACCGACCTCGAAGTTCGTGCCGGTGTGCGAACCCTCCTCTCGGCGCCCGGATCGGCCCTGCGTGTGCAGGCCGGCGACCGCATCGGCCTGGTGGGCCGCAACGGTGCCGGCAAGACGACGACCCTCCGGATTCTCGCCGGCGAAGGCGAGCCCTACGCGGGCACCGTCGTCCGCAGCGGTGAGCTCGGTTACCTTCCCCAGGATCCGAAGGAAGGCAACCTCGACGTCCTCGCCAAGGATCGTGTCCTGTCGGCCCGCGGGCTCGACGAGATCATCCGCAGCATGGAGAAGCAGCAGACGATCATGGCCGAGGCCGTCGACGACGCCACGCGCGACAAGGCCGTCCGCAAGTACGGATCCCTGGAAGACCGCTTCGGCTCGCTCGGTGGCTACGAGGCGGAATCGGAAGCGGCGCGGATCTGCAGCAGCCTCGGTCTCCCCGACCGGGTGCTCGCGCAGCCGCTGCGCACCCTGTCCGGTGGTCAGCGCCGCCGTGTGGAGCTGGCACGCATCCTGTTCGCGGCCTCCGACTCGTCGGGTGGCAAGTCCACCACGACGCTGCTGCTCGACGAGCCGACCAACCACCTCGACGCCGACTCCATCACATGGCTGCGCGGGTTCCTGCAGAACCACGACGGCGGCCTCATCGTCATCAGCCACGACGTNGACCTGCTCAACGACGTGGTGAACAAGGTGTGGTTCCTCGACGCGGTGCGCGGCGAAGCGGACATCTACAACATGGGCTGGAAGAAGTACCTCGATGCCCGCGCCACNGACGAGCAGCGGCGCCGCCGTGAGCGTGCGAACGCGGAGAAGAAGGCATCCGCGCTGCGCCAGCAGGCCGCGAAGCTCGGAGCGAAGGCGACGAAGGCGACGGCCGCGCAGAACATGGCCAAGCGNGCCGACAAGCTGATCGCCGAACTCGACGACGTCCGCGTCGCCGACAAGGTCGCCCACATCCGGTTCCCGGAGCCTGCTCCGTGCGGCAAGACGCCGCTCATGGCCAAGGGCCTGACGAAGGTGTACGGNTCNCTGGAGATCTTCANCGGCGTCGACCTCGCGATCGACCGCGGCAGCCGGGTCGTCATCCTCGGGCTCAACGGTGCGGGCAAGACGACGCTGCTGAGATTGCTTGCGGGAGCNGAGAAGCCGGATCTCGGGGAGCTGGTTCCCGGCCANGGCCTCAAGACCGGGTACTTCGCGCAGGAACACGACACCCTCGACGACGAGGCCAGCGTGTGGGAGAACATCCGGCACGCCGCGCCGGACGCGGGGGAGCAGGACCTGCGGGGTCTGCTCGGTGCGTTCATGTTCTCCGGCCCTCAGCTCGACCAGCCGGCGGGCACCCTCTCCGGCGGCGAGAAGACCCGGTTGGCGCTGGCCGGTCTGGTGTCCTCGGCGGCGAACGTGCTGCTGCTCGACGAGCCGACCAACAACCTCGATCCGATCTCCCGCGAACAGGTGCTCGAGGCGCTGCGCAGCTACGCCGGCGCGGTCGTGCTGGTCACCCACGACCCCGGCGCCGCTGAGGCCCTCAACCCGGAGCGGGTGATCCTGCTACCGGACGGCACCGAGGACCACTGGTCCCAGGAGTACGTGGAGCTCATTCAGTTGGCGTGACTCCGCGGCTGACGTCCCGCGCCGGTTCGTCACCGCACTCCCCAGCCGGCACAAGTGTTCACTCACAACATCTTTCACTGACAGTGACGAACCCCGCGCGGGCGGCACCGCGACGGGACTCCGGCGCGGGACTCCAACCGACACGCGGCTACCGTCCCAGCGACAGCATCGCCGCCGCCACCTCACCGGTGGCCGCGTCGGGGATCGCGGTCGCTGCATCCTCGATGACGAGTAGCCGGGCCTCGGGGATCTCCCGCGCGCACGCTTCGCCGTTGCCGACGGGAAAGAACGGGTCGCGCCTGCCGTGCACCACCAGTGCCGGGATCGTGAGTTCGGGCAGACGTTCGCGCCAGCGCGGCGTGCAGTCGAGTCGGGAGAACACCATTCGCAGCTGGTTGGCCGTCTGGATCGCGGACCCGGTGCCCGGCGTTCGGTCCCAGATGCGTTCGGCGGTGACTCGCGCGGCGGAGGGGTCATCACCACGGATCTCGGCGCCTGCGGCGGCGAACTCCGCCACGGCGGCGCGATCGGACCAGTCCGGCCTCGGAAGCGAGAACAGCCGGGCCATGGTCGCTCCGTCATGGTCAGGCAGATCGTCGTCGACTGGACCCGGAGCGACAGGCCTCGTCCCGACGAGCGTGAGTGCACTGAAAGCGTGCGCATGATCGAGCGCGGCGACCTGGGCGACCATTCCACCGACACCGATGCCCGCCAGGTGCGCCGGCCTGGAATCGAGTTCGCGGGCGAGCGCCGCGGCATCCGATGCCAGATCGCGCAGCGTGTAGGCAGGCGACTCGGGATCGAGTGTGGTCGAGGGCCCCGAATCGCGGAGGTCGTACCGCACGACATGGTGCCCGCCGCGGGCGAGGGCCGCGCACAAGGCGGTGGGCCACGAGAGCATGGTGGTTCCGCCCACGAGGAGGATCAGCGGCGCCGTCGCGTCCCCGAAGTGCTCCACCCCCAGTGCGACGCCGTTGACGTCGATCGTGCTCATCCCGTCTGCCATCAGGGTTTCCCTCCGTCATTGTCCGTACCGACCGGCGCCCTACCCGCAAGGCCGCTCTTGCACAGATGGACCCGTCACGAAGCCTGGAATCATCGGTCAGGTCTGACGGAACACATCGACGACACTCACGTCCCGCAAGGCGAACCCTGACTCACGCATCCCGAAAGCCGTCCTCGACCGGAGCCGGCCGAGTCGAGCAGTCCGGGCAGTCCCGCCCTCGATGAAGGCAATGTCCCGGCGAACTCCACGGCGTTCGGTCCCGTAGATTCTGACACCGGTGTGCGACGTCCCGACCGACTTCCGGCTGTTCCGCGACAAGGAGACTCATGACCGGCATGCACGTGCGAACCCACCTCGCCGAGGTCGACTGGTCGACGCTGGAGCATGCATACGGCGATGCGAGTGATGTGCCCGGCTGGATCGAGTTGCTGACGGGCGCGGAGACCGCCGAAGAGTCGCTACACAACCTGTGGGCGGCGGTGTTGCATCAGGGAACGCTCTACGACTCGACCCCACCGGCGATGGTGTCCATCGCGTCCCTCCTCGGCGCACGGCAGGCCGCGGACGCGGAGAACACCGCGTGGTTGCTGCTGATGTTCGCCGACGCGGTGCGCGACTACGAGCAGGTTGAGGTGGACGACGCCGACACGGCCACGATCGTCCGGTCGGCCCGAGAGTCGCTGACCCGGATCGCCGCCCTCGTACGACCACTGATCTCCGACGCCGGCCCGGAAGCCGTGGCAGCAGCACTGCTCCAGGCCACCACGGGCACGGCCGATTCCGCAGCCCTCGACACCCTCGGGGCACGGGCGAACGCCCGCCCGGCTGAGCAGGTCGAGCAGGCGTGTGTCGCTGCGCTCACCACCCTCGGGGCCGATGCTTCGGAGGCCCTCTCCGACGGGGATCAGGGCCTGGTGATGGCGGCAACGCTTGCCCGGATCGCGGCTGGCGACGCCACGACCACCGACCTCGACGCGCTGGTAGCGGGCTGGGAGCTCGCCGTCGAGGTGGCACCGTGCATCGCGTTCGGGGTCGCGAACCTTCCGGAGTGGTTGAGCGCGGTCAACCCCGACGCGTCGGCTCACGTACTGGCCGCGCTGCCCACGCCGGACGAGGCGACGATCGCAGGGCTCGTCGATGTCGTCATCGGCTCCAGGCGCAATGCTCCGGCCGCGGTCCGCCGCCTGCTCGCCTTTGCCGCGCTGCCGGAGGCCGCGCCGGAGACGATGATCGCAGCACTCCGGCAGTGCCCACCGACACCCGAGGTCTGCGACTCTCTCGCCGACCTCGCCGAAAGAGTCACTGCCGGTGGCACATCCGCCGTCGGGTCGAGCACGTTCGACACGGATGCCCGGGCAGACTCCGCTCTCGCCCTGCTGCGTGCGGGAGACGGACGGTGGGCCCGCCCGATGGCCCAGGCCTTCCTCACGAACCCGGCCGCGCGCGGCCTCATGGTGTCGACGTCCGCGTCCGGACGGTCCGCGCTCGGTTTCGCGCTCGTGCGCGTGGGCGCGCCGTCCGCCACCATGCTCGTCGCGGGTATCCGGCAGGCGCTTCGGCAGGAGCCGCCTGCCGATCCGTCCCGGGACGGCGCCGGGCACCTCGCAGAGTTGCTCGCCTCCTGGCCGGCCGAGGCTGCCGCCGGCGCGCTGCCCGAGGTCCGCGAACTGCTCGCCGTCGCGCCGAAGCACGCCGCCGCTGCACTCGCGACGTGGGACGACACCGCGAGCATCGACCGGATCCGCGAGGCGAGCGTCACCGGCGACGCGACCGTGCTGCTCGCTCTCGCGCGCTTGACCAGGGACCCGGGTGACTTCCATCGCGTTCTCGACGCCGACCTCCAGTACCGGGAGTCGGAGGTGCTGGTGCACTGGGCCGACCGCACCGACCCATGCTTCCTCGACTGGTGCCGCAGCCTCGCAGGCACGGAGCCTGCGACGGCCGACTACCAGCGACAAGACCAGCTGACCGCGCTACGCATCCTCGCTGCCGCCGACTCGAGCGAGGCCGACACCGGCTGGGTCGTGCTTCGCGGCATCCTCGATGCCGGTCGTGGCCCGATCGACAAAGCCATCGACCTCGCACTCGAGTGGCGCGCGCAGCAGTTGCTGTCGCCCGAGGCGCGCGCCGACCTCGAGTCCCTGCTCGCCGACCTCGTCGTCACCGACCGCAGGGACTACAACGGCCCCACCGCCAAGACCAGCGCTGCCGCCGCGATCGCTCTCCTCGATGCGGGACTGCCCCTCCCCGGCCCTCCCGCACGAATCGTGAAGGTCGTCACGCGTGCCGTGGCCGACCGGCACGCGCGCGGTCATGGGCTCATGCTCACCGAACGGCTCACGGCAGCAGCGCAACCCGTCCGCGGCGCCGTCGCGAAGGCGCTCCGCTCCCTCGTCGACCGCGACGAGCGCTTCGACTCCACCGGCGACATCGCCGTCGAGGACGAACGCGCCCTAGAGCGTCTGCGCCCGATCCTGAGCACCCTGGAGACCGCCTAGGGTTCTCCTGCCCGACGTCAGACCAGGGCGAACTCAGCTGTCCCGTTTGAGGTTCCTAGTGCCCCGCCAGATGATGCCAACGCCCATGACGGCTTCGACCTGCCGGGTCGGTCACCGTGTGAGTTGTGCAGTGACCTGGTCGGCTCGGTCGGACAGACCGCTGGCGCGCAGGAGCTCGATGAGTTCTCCAGCGGCCTCGGCGCGGCCGTCGGCGTTGCCCACGGCGGTGAATCCTTCGAAAGCCGACTCCAGCGCCCAGACCGCAGCGTCGGTCATGCCCGCCGCACGCTGCACCCTGCCGGCGAGCCAGAAGGCGTGCGCGGCATCGACGACGAGGCCGAGGCGGGCGAACCCCTCGCCCGCCCGCATGGCCTCGTCCGCGGGGTTGGTGGCGTCGAGTTCGGCTGGGATCTGCCAGGTCTGGGCTCCCGCCAGCGTCCGCGCGAGCGTGTCCCGCACCGTCGCGACGGTGTGCTCGTGTTCGGCGCGACGCCGCTCAGCGAGTTCCTCGGTGAGGGCGGAGGTGTCGAGTGGAGACTCGACCCGTGCCAGCAACTCGGCCAGCGACGAGAGGAGTTCGCCGATCTCATCCATTCGAACCGCGAGCGGCGCCCAGGCGGTGAGGACGGCCGCGGTGACCGCCTCCGGCGCTCCACCTGCGACGAGACGCGGAACGGCCGCGCCGAAGGTCTCGTGCGCGACCTCGTCGTCATCGGTCTCCGCCGCACACTGGGCTGCTTCGGCGAAGGCGAGTCCCGCGCGGTCGAGGAGGCCTTGCGCTTCGAATTCTGCGGCGGCGGACAGGTACTCGGCGCGCGCCGACCGGTAGTCCCGTCGCGCGGCGAAGGCTTCGGCCCGAGCGAACCGTTCGTCGCCCGAAGCGCCGGCGCCCGAGACGACTGCAGTCGAGGCGGCACCCGAGGGCGCGGCGGAGTTGGCGGATGAAGCGCCGCTCTCGAGATCCAGCGGACGATCCGTGCGCGTCGCGGCGAGCGCCCGGGCGACGAGGGCGGCGTGGTAGCGATTGTCGTTGCGGGCGTCGAACCGCGCCGCAAGTCCATCGGCCTGCGCGCGTACCCACGTGTGCAGCGCGGAGACGGTGCCGCGCTCCGGTTCACGCAAACCGGTGGCGGTGTCGCCCTGGTCGAGGTTGGCCGAGAGCCCCGCCAGCACGCCGATGAGGAAATGGAGGCGCTTCAGCGGCGACGGAGCCTGGTCGAGGAGCGAAGCGTCGTCGTTGCGCAGAACGCGCAACGCACGTTCGAGATATCCACCACGGGCGAGCAGTTCGAAGTTCTGGCCTCGCGACGGCGCGAGTTCGCGGTTGCTCGCGTCGAGCGACGCGAGTGCCCGGCGGTGCTGGTCCAGCGCGAGGTCCGGATCGCCGAGCAACAGCGCCGAGAGCGCGACGGCGTGGTGGGTGATGGTCGGCTCGAGGTTGCAGCCGTCGTCCTGCGTCAAACCGAGTTCGACGGCCTCCTCGTGACGCCCCGTCTCGGTGAAGAAGGCGACCTGCTGCCCGATCGTGCACGCACGGCAGTCGTCGAACTCGTCGCGCACCTGGGCGATCCAGGCGAGTCGAGCGGCTTCGGCATCCGGACGGCCGGTGTGCCAGGACCAGCGGAACTGGCTCATGCGCACCGCGGACAGACCGTGCCCGACGATCCGGTACCGACGCTCCATGTCCTCGAGGAACGCGGCGCCCTGCTCCGCGGTGATCTGCGGGAAGTGCGGGAGGTCCGAGGCAATCCACTTGAACTCCCAGAACAGGTTGTGCTCGTCCTGGCCGTCGAAGAGCTCGGGGCTCTCGTCCCAGAGCCGCAGCAGCCGGGCGAACACGACGAACGACTTCGCGCCCTCTCCGGCGTACGTGTATGCCTCGACCAGGTCGAGCAGTGCTTCCGCGAGCAGTTCCCGAGGCCCTTCCGCCTCGATTCGCCGAGTCACGGTTTCGGCGGCGGCGATGCGGGCGACCCCGTAGGGCATCCGGCTGATGTCACGGAGTTCGAGAGCAGCAGAGGTTGTCACGGGGTGTCTTCCTGTCGAGAAGGGTCTGATTCGAGCGCGCCAGATCGAAGCGAGGCGTCGAGCAGGACACCTAGCGCGTCGGAGAGCGCGGCAGATTCCGCGGACCGGAGTCCTTCGCCCGCGAGCATGACCGCGGCGAGGTAGAGCGACCGCAGGCCGGCCGCGAACACCTCCCCGTGCGGGGCGGTCAGGAGGCTCCGGGCAACGGGCGCGTCGTCGTTGAGGACGAGGGTGCGCGTGCGGGAGGGGCTTTCGTCGGCGAAAGAGTCGAGCAGCCCACCCCAGAGGTCGGGTGACGCCGCGCGTTCCCGCTCCCGTTCGCGCCGGTGCTCGGACTCCGAGTCGCGCAGCAGGATCGCGGGCACCGTGTTCGGCGAGAAGGTGCGCACGATCACGTCGCAGTCGTCGGCAGCGAGCAGGTCGCGCGCATGCGCGACCGCCGAAGCGAGCTCCATCTCGCGGGCGACACCCGGTACCCCGAGCACCTGCACCAGGTCGGAACTCTGCAACTCCCGCGTTCGCCAGCCACGACGCCGGGCGAGGCGCTGCATGATGTCGGCGTCGTAGACGTAGCCCGCGTTGACCACGATCAGGCCCTGCGCCCGGGCGACGGCCGCGACCCTCCGGTAGGCCTCCGTGGTGGTCGTATAGACGATCTCGCCGTCCCGAGCGGCCTCGGCGAGGGTCAAGGGCCGATCCGTCGTCTCGAACGGCAGCACTCGGGCCACGAGATCGAGCACATCGGTGTCGGTGAGCGCGAGCGCGCGCAGCGCGAGGTGATGTGTTTCGAGCACGGAACGCGCGAGTGCGCCCGGTTCACTCAGCGTGTCGACGGCCCACCGTGTGATCTGCTGACCGAGTGCGTCGCGCACCCCGAGAAGCGCGTCGTCGTCATGGATCTGTTCGCGTGACGCCGTCGGCGAGAGCGTGCTCGTGT
This sequence comes from Rhodococcus sp. RD6.2, assembly GCF_001040705.1. Classification (GTDB taxonomy): domain Bacteria; phylum Actinomycetota; class Actinomycetes; order Mycobacteriales; family Mycobacteriaceae; genus Rhodococcus_G. Next base: position 48,784 of record NZ_CVQP01000008.1, on the reverse strand, counting down.
CGAGGACGGCCCGGGTGAAGAACGCCCACTCGGGAAGCACGTTGTCGACACGTGGGCCGAGCAGCATCCGCTTGGTGTAGACGCGGTGCTGGCCGGAACCGGGTGACACCGCTTGCGGCAGTACGAACGCGACGCCGGACACCCCGGCCACCGGGAGGTCGAGATCGATGTGCGTGAGCGGTGTGAACCCGAACGTCCGCTCGCAGTACTCCGCGAGCGCTCGCTCCCGTGCGGTGCGGGTCGGATGCGCGACCCGCCACGGCAGTTCGGGCTGGGTGATGCGCCGCCACATCGGCGACGAGCCGGCGACGGGCACTCGCACGGCGAGGTCGGGGGGGAGCAGCGAACCGTACTCCTCGGCGAGCGAGAGCACGGTGTCGTTCGCGAGCCAGTGCTCGGCGTCCCGGCGAGCGGTCAGCCGCACCGACGTGCCCACCGGTGCATCCGGATCGGCGTCCTCGCTCACCTCGAACGTGCCGTCCGCGCATCCGATCCAACGGATCGCCGATCCAACGTGCCGCGCACTCCGCGACCGCACCTCGATGTGATCCGCGACCATGAACGCCGACAACAGGCCGATGCCGAACTGACCGATGAACTCGGTTCGTCCGAGCCCCAGCATCGGATCCCGCTTGGAGGACCGTCCGATGGTTGCGAGCAGTTCCGCGGCTTCGTCGGCGGTGAGGCCGATGCCGGTGTCCGTGACCTCGAGCGTCGACCGCCCGCTCGGGTCGGTGCCCGTGCTCAGCCGGATCGTCGCCTCCGCGGAGGGGTCGAGTTCGCGCCGGGCGGTCACGGCGTCGGCCGCATTCTGGACGAGCTCGCGCAGGAACACCTGCGGGCCGGAGTAGAGATGCCGGGAGAGCAGGTCGACCATGCCGGCGAGGTCGACTTGGAATCGATCGGACACGAGGCTCCTGAGATGTCGAGATGGTAGATACGAGCAGTACTCATGTTGTAGCCGAGGAGAACTGGGCACGGGTGTGCCCACGGCACGGTGGTGGTTCGCGCCGATCCCGGATCGGCTCAGGCCGCTACTCCTCGGACTCGAACTGCGCCCACACCTCGGGGAACGTCTCGTTCACATGCTCGAAGAACGTCATGCTGGTGTTGATGGCGCACAAGAGGTGCTGCCGGAGCTGGTCGTCGGTCAAACCGTGCTCGTAGTCGACGTTGAGTTCGGCGTTGACACGGATCCGACCCTCGCTGTCACGCTCGAGATAGGTCTTCGGCCAGATCTTCTCGGAGTTCCACTCGTTGCAGACCTCGAGAGCCTTCACGTAGTCGGATTCCTCGAGCTTGCCGCGCCAGAATCCGCGCACACACAACAGTTCTCCGCTGGCGCCGTTGACGAAGAAGAAGAACGATCCATACTCCCAGGAGCCGAAGATGTCACCGTCGGGATCGACGCTGTACGTCCAATCGGACCGCTCCAGCGCTGCCTTGATCCGGTCCTGAGACAGTGGGGCGAGGGCGCTCCCGAGACCTGGTACCGCGTCCTTCGTGAAAAACCCCATCGTGCGCCCTTCTGATCGGTGTGAGTGTGAATCGCACCATCAGTTGTAGCGGGGGCCACCGACACATTTCGCATCCGGCCTCATGCAGCCGCGGGCCTCCCTCCCCCTCAGACGACGCCCAGGCCCCGGCCGTCCGTCTCCCGCAACGACGTTGACCCGGTGCGCGGTGCGACGAGGACCCGATCGCCGCCCGACCGACCGACTCGCAGTTCACCCCCGACGCGGTGGTTTCGGCCGCATGCGGGCGTGGCTGTCCTCATACCGAGACAGCAGCGATGACGCCGTCGGGTACGGCGATCGCGCGCTTGAGGATCTTCCCGATGGAACCCTTGGGCAGGTCGTTCACCAGCCAGATGTGCCGCGGGTACTTGTAGGGCGCGACAGGTCGCCGGTCCGGAACCAGCCGTCCGAGAGCACCGCTGCGGTGGCGGCGGGCTGACGCCAGTAGCCCTTCATGACATTGTGGCCGTGCACCGCGAGTTCGCCGACCTCCCCACCGGCGACTTCCCGCCCGTCCTCGCCGAGCACGCACATTCTGATGCCGCCGATCGGCGTGCCGATACTGCCGGCCTTGCGCATCGCGTCCGGATGGTTGAAGTACGCCACCGGCGAGGTCTCGGACAGCCCCCATCCCTCGAGAATCGTTGTGTCGAAATGTCTCTCGAAGGCATGCAGCGTCTCCACCGGCAACGCCGCGCCGCCGGACACACACCCGCAGCGCGCTCAGGTCATGGTCGGCATGGCCGGGGTGCGCGAGCAGCGCGGCGTACATCGTCGGCACGGCCACGAATACCGTGACGCCGTCACGAGTCAGCACCTGCAGCGCATCTGCGGCGTCGAAGCGGGGCAACAGCGTGAGGCATGCGCCGTGGGCGATGGCCGAGGTGAGGGTTACGGTCTGCCCGAACGCGTGAAACAGCGGCAGGCCTCCGAACACGACGTCGTCCTCGGTGAGCTTCAGCAGATTGGTGCTGGTGACCTCTTGATTACGCATGAGGTTGTGATGAGTGAGCTCAGCGCCTTTCGGCTTGCCGGTGGTGCCCGAGGTGTAGAGGACGACCGCGGTGTCCGAGGGCTCTCGATGCGCAACGCCACCCTCGCCGTGCAGTACCGCTACCCGGTTCACGAGTGAATCCGGATGCACCGTCAGGCATTCGACGCCGGCGACCGCCGCGCCGGGAATCGCTTCTGCGGCCTCGTGCCAGGCGAGCAACATCGCTGCCGTGCTGTCGGCGAGTTGGTGCGCTACTTCGCGGGGCTTGAGGAGCGGATTCATGGGCACCACGATCGCGCCGGATCGCAGGATCACATAGTAGGCGATCGCGAACATCGGGACGTTCGGCACCATCATTGCGACGCGATTGCCGGACCGAACCCCGCGCTCGTGCAGTTCGAGCGCCAGGGTTGCACTGGCCGCCTCCAGTTCGGCGTAGGTGAGTTGCTCCTCGGCGCAGATCACCGCGATCCGGGAGGGGTGCCGCTGGGCGGACGTCGTCAGAGTGGTTGCCAGATTCATCACGTCGACTTCCCTACCGATCGATCGGTTGTCACTGTGAAGTGCCCAACTATCGAGCCATCTCGCGTACGATGTCAACCGATCGATCGGTAGGAAGCCAGAATCGGAGCATGACGGAGGAGTCTCGCGTGGATGTGCCTGTGTGGAAACCGCGGCGGGTGGCCGCAGTGCCCGTGGAACTACCGGAGGACGTGGCGCCTGCCGGAACGCGCGGGGCGATACTCCGAGCCTCACTCGCGCTCTTCGCCGAATCCGGGTACAGCGCGGTATCCATCCGCAGGATCGCCGGCGAGGTCGGGATCACCTCGGCGAGCCTCTATGCACATTACCGGTCCAAGGACCAGATTCTGGCCGAGCTGGTACTAATCGGACACCGCGAACTCCATGCACGACTGACGAACGCGCTGGCGTCCGCCGAGCCCGCAGCGGTGGCCCAGCTGTCGGCGCTGGTTCGCGAGCATGTGCTGCTGCACACGGACTTTCCCCTGCTCGCCGTGGTGACGAACTCGGAGCTGCACGCGCTACCGGAGGAGTTGGCCGCTCCCGCGCTGGAACTGCGGTCGACGTGCAGCCGACTGCTGCTCGATACGCTCGAACGCGGTGTCAGCGACGGCGTCTTCCGAATCGAGAACCTCCAGCTGGGTGCGATAGCCATCGGCGGGATGGCTCTGCAGGTGGCGCAATGGTTCGGGCCGGACGAGCCGTTCACCCCGGACGAGGTGGCCGACAACTATGTTCGCTACGCCCTCCGCATCGTCGGTGCGGACGAAGGAGCGCTCCGATGACACGCGCCGCGCATAGTGTGGTTGTCACCACCACCGACGGAGCAGTACGCGGCCGAACGGATCCGACCACCGGTGTGGTCTCCTTCAAGGGAGTTCCCTATGCGGCTGCACCGGTCGGTGCGCGCCGATTCGCTCCACCACAGCCCCACCCCCGATGGGACGGCGTGCGAGACGCGAGCGAGTACGGACCCACCGCACCGGCCTCCCCGTATGCACCTCCCTACACTGCACTGATCCCCGAAGTGTTCATCCCGGGCGAGGACTACCTGAACCTCAATGTCTGGACACCGGATCCGAACGGCACTGCGCCGGTGATGGTGTGGATCCACGGTGGTGCGTTCACCAACGGCTCCGGTTCGGCCAACCCCTACGATGGCACCGCATTCGCCCGCGACGGCGTCGTGCTGGTGACCATCAACTACCGGCTCGGTGTCGACGGGTTCGGACATCTCCACGGTCAGGCCACGAACCTCGGCCTGCGCGACCAAATCGCTGCGTTGCACTGGATTCGCGACAACATCGCATCCTTCGGCGGCGACCCCTCTGCCGTAACGATATTCGGTGAGTCCGCCGGCGCAATGAGCATCGGAGCGCTGCTCGCCTCCCCACAAGCCGAAGGACTGTTCCAGCGCGCAATCCTGCAGAGCGGCGCGGCCCACCACACGATACGGCCCGAGACAGCCGAGCGGATCGCGGAAGAACTGGCTTCCCTGCTGGGGATTCCGCCAACCCTGGAAGCCCTCACCGCCGTTCCGATGGACCGGGTACTGGCCGCCCAGCAACAGTTGCGTGCCGCGGTGTCAGCCGACCCGAATCCGCATCGGTGGGGTGAGGTGACACGCAACCTCATGCCGTTCGAGCCCGTGGTGGACGGCGACGTGCTCCCGATCGCGCCGCCCGAGGCGATAGCGAACGGTGCGGGCGGCGACGTCGACGTGCTGATCGGATGCAACACCGAGGAATTCCGCTACTTCCTGGTTCCCGTCGGCGCGATCGATGCGGTCTCAGCCGAGCTGTCGCAGGGTGCGGTCGCCGCGTACGGGCTCGACCCCGATGTCGCGCTGGCGGTCTACCGGGAGGCCGATCCGACTGCCGGTCCCGGAGACCTACTCGCGGCCGTCGGCACCGACTGGTTCTACCGGATACCCGCCATCCGGTTGGCCGAGGCGCATTCCAGCGACGGCCGGGGACGCACCTACGCCTACGAATTCGGCTGGCAACCACCGACGTTCGATGGCCGACTGGGTGCCTGCCATACCGCCGAGATCCCGTTCGTCTTCGACAACCTCCGCCTCGGGGGGTTCGAGAACGTCGTGGGAGTGCGGCCGCCGCAGGACTTGGCCGACACCATGCACGCCGCGTGGATCTCATTCGCGACACACGGCGATCCCGGCTGGGCGCCATACACGGTTCGGGACCGAGCGACGATGTGCTTCGACAGCATCTCCGCCGTGCAGACGGATCCGCATGCCCGGCAAAGGCAATTGTGGAACGGCATCCGGTGACAACCGCTTCCTGATCGAACCACTCCCCCGTCGAAGGCCATGCCTTCGACGGGGGGACATCCGCTCTGCGCGGGCACAGTGCCGTCACGAACTCAAGCGGAAAACTGTTCGCGTAGATCCCTCTTCTTGAACTTTCCGGTGGCTGTTCTCGGAATGGTGGAAACGAACTCGAACCGCTCGGGCAGCTGCCACCGCGCGAACTCACCCGACAAATGCTCGCGGAGCTGCTCCGGGTCCGCGGTCAGGCCGTCCCGCAGGACAAGCACCGCCAAGGGGCGCTCACCCCACCGCGGATCGGGGACGGCGATCACCGCCGCCTCCGCCACCGATGGGTGTGCCATGAGGTGATTCTCGAGGTCGACCGAGGAGATCCACTCGCCGCCGGACTTGACCAGGTCCTTCGAGCGGTCACAGATCCGGATGCAGCCACGGTGGTCGATGCGGACGATGTCCCCGGTGCGGAACCATCCGTCGGCCGTGAAACTGTCCGAGCCCGCGCCGTTGTGGTAGGCAGCAGCGACCCACGGGCCCCGCACCTCCAACTCGCCCATCGCCACGTCGTCCCACTCGATGAATCCGTCATCCTCGTTCCGAGCGCGAATGTCGAAGAACGGCACGGCGACACCCTGCCTGGCCCGGAACTCGTACTGCTCATCGGCCGCACGGTCCCGCAGATCCACCGGGAGTCGACTGACGGTGCCCACCGGCGCGGTCTCGGTCATTCCCCACGCCTGGACAACCGTCAGTCCGTGACGGTCGTACCCCTCGAGCAGACTGCGCGGAGCCGCCGCCCCACCGACGATCAACCGTTCGAGACGGCCCAGGTCCCATCGATGCGGCTGGGCGTCGAGCGCGTCGAGCATCGCCATCCACACCGTCGGCACCCCCGCGGTCATGGTGACCCGTTCGGCCTCGATCAGGTCGAGCACACTGACCGGGTCCAGCTTCGGCCCCGGTAGGACGAGCCGCGCGCCGAGCAGCGCGGCGGCGATCGGCAGACCCCACGCGTTGACGTGGAACATCGGCACCACCGGCAGCAGCGTGTCCTGCACCGATACGCCGAGGGCGTCGGGCAGCGCCACGGTCAACGAATGGAGCACGAGCGCTCGATGCGAGTACACGACGCCCTTCGGCCGACCGGTGGTGCCGGACGTGTAACACATAGCGCCGGCCCGTCGTTCGTCGAGAACCGGCCACTCCATCGGCTCGGACTCACCGATCAGGATCTCGTAGTCGAGCATTCCGTCCGGGGCCGGTTCGCCCTGGGAGACCACGATGACGTGGTCGAACCGGTGGGTGTGCCGGAAGCCGTCGAACACCTCGAGCAGGGATTCGTCGACCACGATGACCCGGTCGTCCGCGTCCCCCACGATGAATGCCAGTTCGTCGGGGTGCAGGCGCGGGTTGAGTGTGTGAACGACCGCGCCCATCGACGGGACCGCGAAGTACATCTCGAGGTGCTCGGCCTGATTCCACAACAGCGTCGCCACCCGGTCACCGTGCCCGACGCCGAGCCCGGCCAGCGCGGTGGCAAGCCGACGCGCCCGACTGGCGCACGCCCCGAGCGTGGTCCGGGCAATGCTGCCGTCGGGGCGGCGAGAGACGACGTCCTTTCCACTGTGGAAACGCTCGGCGCGCTCGACCACGGCGGTCAGCGACAGCGGGTAGTCATCCATGGTCAAGCCATTGATCACGTGTAACTCCTGGATCGGGGGTGGGCAGAACTCGACGGCCGAGGATCGGGCACAGATCACGGCATGGCCAGGTGTCCGATGGGATCACCCGGCTGCGGGGCACGAATCTCGGTTCCATGCCCCGCAGTGGAAACAACCAGGTTTGCTAGGCGTGGTGGGTGAACCCGACCTGACCGGGACGACGGTTCGGGGCGTAGCCGAGCTTGGCGAGTGTCTCGTCGGCATCGGCGTATGTGGTGCCGATCTTGTAGATGTCGCGGGCGTCCTTGCCGGTGGCGACCTCGCGGCCGAGTTCGCCGGCGATGCGGACCAGCTGCTGGATCTGCTGGACCGAGGTCATTCTCTCGCCCTTGCGGCCCCAGATGGTGTCCTCGTTGCCGCAGCGGGTGTGCAGGCCCATCGCGATCGCCATCGTGTTGACGGGCAGCACGCTGCGCATGAGGGATTCGAGGGTCAGGGCCGCGCCGTCCGGGACACGCTGGACGAAGTTCATGATGTTGTACGGGTTCGGCCCCTCCATGCCGCCGCCGATGCCGGTCCAGGTCACATTCAGCGGGCCGGTGTAGACGCCACGGCGGATGAGCCGCTCGACGCTCTCGAGGCCGGTGATGCCGGTCAGTGCGAACAGTGGCTGGATGCCGGCGGCCTGCAGGCGTCGCAGGTGCTCCTCGACCCATCCCGGGCCGGCCGGGATCGTCATCTCCCGGTACGTCTCCTGCAGTTCCGGACGCGCCAGGGATGTGCCCGCGACGTCGTCCGCGGTCAACAGCTCTGCGATGTTCATCTGGCTGGTGTTGATCGCGATGGTCACCTGGTCCGGCTTCGGATCGAGCTCGGCAAGCATGTGCCGGGTGTCATCGGTGAGCCACTTCGCCTCGGCACCTTCACCTTCCGGCGCGAACGAGATGGATCCACCGACCTGCAGGATCATCTCCGGGACGGCCTCACGGAGCAGACCGAGGAGCTCGTTGAACTTCGAGAGGCGCTTGCTGCCCTTGCCGTCGAGCTCACGCACGTGGATGTGCAGCACCGACGCACCGGCCTCGTAGCAGTCCACCGCCTGCTGGACGTGCTCGTCCATGGTCAGCGGCAGGTCCTCGCGGAAGTCGTCCGGCTCCCACTCGGGACCGTACGGCGCAGCCGTGATGACCAGCTTGTCCTGGTTCTCCGGGAAGAGGGAATCGTCGTGAAAATGCATGGGGTCGCTCCTGGCGAGAAGGTCGGAAGGTGTTGTCGAGCGAATGCTCGACGGAACCGCGGGTCGGCAGCGGTCAGATGACGGCGCCACCGTTGGGACTGATGATCTGGCCCACGAGGTAGTGGTTGTCGCCAGCGAGATAGACAGCGAGAGAGGAGTATTCCTCCGGCTTACCCAAGCGACCTACGGGAATGATCTGGTAGAGGTTCCGCTTCTCCTCCTCCGTGGCGTTGTCGAGGTAGGCCTGGAAGGGAGGGGTGAGAACGCCACCGCAGGCGATGGCGTTGACGTAGATGCCCGCCCCCGCAACGTCGAGTGCGACGGTCTTGGTCAGGCTCACGACAGCAGCCTTGGCCGCCGAGTAACCGGGGCTGTGCGTGCTCGCGGTGGAGGTACCGGCGATCGACGCGATGTTGACGATGCGGCCGTAGCCCTGGGGCTCCATGTACTTCAGTGCCTCGCGGGTGCAGTAGAAGACGCCGTGGACGTTGACGTCCCACCACTTGAGCCAGTCCTCGTCGGTCAGGCTGCTGGTGATGCCCATGGACTGGCGCTCCATGGGGGTGGTGACGTAGGCGTAGTGCCGGCTGCGGCGGACCTCGTCGGCAGGCGAGTTCGGCACCCGGGCAGCGTTGTTCACCAGGATGTGGACGGTGCCGAACTGCTCCGCGGCCCGGGCGAACGTCTCGACGACCTGCTCCTTGGAGGAGACGTCGCAGCGCAGGGCCAGACACTTGCGGCCCAGTGCCTCGATCTCGGCGGAGACCTCCGCCAGCTTGTCCTCCTGTAGGTCGCACAGGACGAGGTCCGCGCCTTCCTGCGCCATGGCGAGGGCGATCGATCGGCCCAAACCCTGCGCGGCTCCGGTCACGACCGCAACCCGGTCGAGTAGCTGCATTCCTTCATCTCCTTCGGTGGAACGGTGGAAGTCACATCCGCACAGTCGATACCGAGATGGTTCGTGTGCGGCACGGGATCTACGCGGAAGCGGTGGGAGCGTGCACGTCCGGCGCTACGAGCACCGCGTGCGTGCGCCTCGTCTGCACGGAGGCCAGCTTGCGGAGACCGGCGGGGTAGAGCTTCATGCCGAGTGCGAGGAGCACGATCGACACGACTGATGCGAGGGGGACCCACTGCAGTGCACCGAGCAGTCCCAGCCGGTCGGACAGCATGCCGACGACGACCGGACCCAAGGCCAGGCCGAAGACATTGTTGGCAAGGGTACCGACGCCGAAGGACGACGCGTGGATCGACGGATGGGAGAGGCTGGCCACGACTGCTGTTGTGGCACCGGAGAATCCGGAGCAGAAGAACGCACCGATGCCGAGGAGGACCAACTGGATCGGGCCGTTCTCCAGCTGGAACCCGATCATGAGGCAGACCATCGCGATGGCGGCATACGCGATCGCGGCACTCCATCTGCGCTCGGGCCGGCGACGCCCGAGACGATCGGCGGCGATGCCACAGAGCACCGTTCCGGCACCGATCAGGAGCACGAACACGGATGCGGCCAACCCGGCGCCTGCAGCATCCATGTCGTGATATCGGTTGAAGTAGCTGGGAAGCCAGGCGAGCAGAACACCCGAGACGAAGAACTGCACCCCGGCCCCGACGTATGCACACGTCAGCGAGGCATTGGTGAACAGGCTCGAGATGGGGGCGCGTCCGCTGACGGCGCTCGGCGCTCCGACGGTCGGTTGATCAGGGGCATAGCGCGCCAGTCGATTCTCGTTGACGACGACCCGGAAGAGGATGACCAGTGTCATCCCGAACGCGGCCATGATCAAGAACGCCGCACGCCAGCCGAGCCGATCGGCAAGGATGCCGCCGAGTGCGACACCGATGACCGAACCGAAGAAGGCCGCACCGAGGAATGCGCCGCTGAGTGAGGCATGTAGTCGCGGTGCGAAGACACCGAGCATGACGGCCAAACCCACGCTCGCGTAGGCGGCTTCACCGAACCCGATCAAGAATCGCGCCCCGAGCAACTGGGTGTAGTTGCTCGCGGCGGCGCACAGGACGGTCGCGACACTCCACATGACCGCCATCAGGACGACACTGCGGATGCGGCCCCAGCGGTCGGCCAGTAGTGACATCGGCAGCGCCAAGACCCCGACCATCAGAGCAACGACGCTCGTCAACGCCGCGAGCTGCGAGTCCGACAGGTCCCACTCGGCTTTCAGGACGGGGAAGACCGAACTGAGAACCTGGCGAGACATGTAGTCCGACATCATCAGTCCGAAGATCAGAGCGAAGACGGCCCACGGAAAGATCTTCGAATGGGCACCTGCGCCGGAAACCTCTCGGGATGGCGGGGACTCCTGGGTCTCCAGTTCCATGCGTGCTCCTGTTCTGGACGGGCGCGTTGAGGCGACGCGTCACGGATATGGCCGGCTCGAAAGCTCGCTGCGGGCGTGAATCGGGCTGTGGTTGCGCGGCGTACGTGTCGGCACGATGTGTGTGAATCGAGTCTGTGCGTCAGCGCTGCCGGGCGTGTGTGCGCTGAGGGTTGCCCAGCGAAAGCGACCGCGTGGACCGGTTCGACAACTGCGGTGACACAGGTCACGCTATACGCATTGAGACGGAAACACTTGTCTCATTGGGACGCATGATTTGGCATCTTGGGACGGGAGCGGTCGATGACGGCGGCGAAGGTAAAGAGTTCGGCACTGACCGGGTACGTCGAGCTGACCCAGTCCCTCGGCTCGGCCCCGGATCCGTTCATGCGTGCCGCCGGGATCGACCCGACCTCCTTGGCCATACCTAACACCTGGCTCCCCGCGGAGCGCGTCGACGAACTGCTGGAACGGACCGCTCTGGCAACGTCCTGCACGAACTTCGCAGTCACGATGGCGGACGGAAGGGGGGTGTCGATACTCGGAGCAGTCGGTTTGGCCGCCAGGGAGGAGCCGGACGTCCGCAGCGCAATCGCGCTGATACTGCGTCACATGCGCGTACACAACGAGGCGATTCGGATTCTGCTCGTCGAGTTGAACGGGCTTGCCTCACTGCGAATCGAGCCCGCACCCGGTATGACGCTCGGTCGCCAATCCATCGAACTGGTCGTCGCGTCGTTGGCCGGAATACTCAGTGCGTTTCTCCCGGAGGGCTGGCGACCACTGTCCACGTGCTTCGTCCACGATGCGCCGGCCACACTCGATGCCCATCACCGCGCGTTCGGGACGGGCATCGCATTCGAACAGGACTTCAACGGTTTCGTGCTCTACTCGAGCGATCTGGACTCCGTCAACCCGTTGTCGGACCCGATGTTCCAGCCCTACGCAAGGCAGTACCTGGACATGCTCGCACCGCCAGAGGATGCCTCGACCGTCGGACGTGTGCGAGAGATGATCGAGGCCCTCCTCCCTGGCGGAAACTGCACCGCGGCCCGGATCGCACGCAGTCTCGGGATGGACCGGCGAACCCTGCACAGACACCTGTCACAGGCGGGCGAGAACTACACGTCCGTATTCGATTCCGTGCGTGCAGATCTCGCGCGACGTTACGTCGCGCGCGGGGACAGGAACCTCACCGACATCGCAGGCGAACTCGGCTTCTCGGATCTGAGTTCCTTCTCACGCTGGTTCCGTCGACAGTTCGGCACGAGCCCAACGAAGTGGGCGGCACACCAGCACGACATCACGCCGGTCTGAGAAGCGGGATTCGGATACCGCAGTGTCGTTGTCGTCCGTGCCGGTTCGACGACTGCCGGTCAGGAACGCCTTTGGCTGCAGCCGAATGCCCACCTCGTCGACGCTCTGGTCGCAGCCGATCCGTCGAGTCGGACAGCGGCAAGGACTCGAATGGTCGACGAAGGAGGTGACACCGCGCATGCCTGGCTCGGGCCGAGCTCGGTGATCATCGCGCCCGGGCTGGCAGAATCGGCAGCGTGGTCAGGCCAGCGAGTTCCAGCGCATCGCCGGCGGTCGGTCGCGCCCTCGACATCCTGGTGCGACTCGCGCAGCGCCCGGGTCCGGTGCAGGCGGCTGCGCTCGCCCGCGACCTGGATCTGCCGCGTTCGTCGGTGTACCACATTCTGTCCGTGCTGGTGGAGCGCGGCTTCGTGGTGTATGTGCCGGGCGAGCAGGCGTACGGACTCGGGGTGACGTCGTTCGAGATCGGCTCGGCGTACCTGCGCCACGAGCCGCTCGAGCGCCTCGCACAACCGATCCTGCACCGGCTGGCCATGCAGCTCGGGCAGGCCGTGCACCTGGGGATCCTGCACGGCAACGAAACCGTCTACCTGCTCAAGGAACGCCCCACCTCCGGCCCTGCGGCCGAGGTCTCGCTGATCACCGACATCGGCGTCCGACTGCCGGCGCACCTGACCGCCAACGGCCGCGCCATCCTTGCCGCCCTGCCTGACGCCCAGGTCAAGGCGTTGTACTCCCGGCGCGGCGACTTCATCACGCGCACCGGGCTCGGTCCGCGGACGCTCACCGAACTGCGCCGCACCCTCGCGGAGGCCCACTCGCGCGGCTGGGCCGAGGAGGTGGACGTGGTGACGACGGGCCTGCGGTCGGTGGGCACCGCGGTCTTCGACCACAACGGCCGGCCGGTCGCGGCACTGAGCACCACCTGGCGCAAACAGTTGGCCTACCCCGAGCCGGATGCCGTCGGACAGATCCTGCAGGGCGGCGCCGAGCGCCTGACCTCCCACATCTCGGGCCACGCCCCCACCCCTCGCTGAGTGGGCGAACACCGGAATTTCGATCCTTGTGAGGCAGTTCACAGAGTTGTATAGTCCTGTATATACAACTGCCGCCGTATGAGGAGAAGCCGACGATGACGCAGGCCTGGGACGACGACTTCCGCGACCGGATGGCGGATCCGGTATTGGCGAAGTCCTACATCGCATCCCTGCCGGAGGCGTACAAGCACGACTTCGACGCCGCACGCGGCGCCGCCGACGTCACCCGGATCGAGGCGCTGCGGACCGACTCGTTCGAGGTTGCCCTGCACCCGCCGACCGGCGCGGCACGGGGCCAGCTACGCCTCACGCTCTACATCGACGGAGAAGCCGTCTCCCTCAGTCGCATCCTCCCCGTGATCCAGTCCCTCGGCGTCGAGGTGCTCGACGAGCGCCCCTATCCGATGGCCGACTCGGCAGGCACCGAGTGCTGGATCTACGACTTCGGCCTCGCCCTCGACGTCGCCCCCGCTCCGTCCGACACCGGCATGGCAGCCCGTTTCACCGAGGCCTTCGCCGCCGCGTGGCGTGGCGACGCCGAGGTCGACACGTTCAACCACCTCGTCCTGCGCGCGGGGCTGACCTGGCGGCAGGCGTCGATGCTGCGGGCATACGCAAAATACCTGCGCCAGGCCGGGTTTCCGTACAGCCAGGTGCGGATCGCGGAGGTCCTGTCCGCGCACCCCGAGTCGGCGCGGATGCTGGTCGAACTGTTCGGGGCCCGCTTCGACCCGGCGGCACACGACGAGGCCCGCCAGAACGAGCTGATCAGCCGCCTGGACGACGCGCTCGGCAGCGTGGTCAGCCTCGACGAGGATCGCATCCTGCGGGCCTTCACGACCCTCATCCGAAACACCCTGCGCACCAACTATTTCACCCGCGGCGGCGCCTCGCCGTTGCTCTCGTTCAAGTTCGATCCGCAGGGGATCGACGAACTCCCCCACCCCCGACCACGATTCGAGATCTACGTCTGCTCGCCGCGCGTCGAAGGCGTCCACCTGCGGTTCGGCAGCGTGGCCCGCGGCGGCCTCCGCTGGTCGGACCGCAAGGAGGACTTCCGCACCGAGGTACTCGGACTGGTGAAGGCGCAGGCGGTGAAGAACGCGGTCATCGTGCCGGTTGGTGCCAAGGGCGGGTTCGTCGTGAAACAGCCGCCCACACCGACGGGCGCCGACGCGACCGACCGCGAGGCGCACCTGGCCGAGGGAATCGCGTGCTACCGGCAGTTCATCGCCGGCCTGCTCGACGTCACCGACAACATCGACCCGGCCACCGGCTCGGTCGTTCCCGCCCGCGACGTCGTCCGCCACGACGCGGACGACACCTACCTCGTCGTCGCCGCGGACAAGGGCACCGCCACCTTCTCCGACATCGCCAACGAGGTCGCCGCCGAGTACGACTTCTGGCTCGGCGACGCGTTCGCCTCCGGGGGTTCGGTCGGCTACGACCACAAGGCGATGGGCATCACCGCGCGCGGCGCATGGGAGAGCGTCCAGCGTCACTTCCGTGAGATGGGACGCGATACCCAGAGCGAGGACTTCACGGTCGTCGGCATCGGCGACATGAGCGGCGACGTGTTCGGCAACGGCATGCTGCTCAGCGAGCACATCCGGCTGGTCGCCGCCTTCGACCACCGTCACATCTTCCTCGACCCCGCGCCCGACGCGACGACGTCCTTCGCCGAACGCGGTCGACTGTTCGGCCTGCCCCGCTCGTCCTGGGCGGACTACGCCCCCGGGCTGATCAGTCCCGGCGGCGGGGTGTGGGCACGATCGGTGAAGTCGGTCCCGATCAGCCCCGAGGTGCGGGGCGCGCTCGGTCTCGCCGACGACGTCACCGCGCTCGCGCCCGCCGACCTGATCGGCACGATCCTGCGCGCCCCGGTGGACCTGGTGTGGAACGGCGGCGTCGGCACCTACGTCAAGGCGTCGACCGAATCCCACGCCGAGGTGGGAGACAAGGCCAATGACGGGGTCCGCGTGGACGCGTGCGACCTGCGGGCCCGCGTCGTGGCGGAGGGCGGGAACCTGGGGCTGACGCCGATGGGCCGGATTGAGTTCGCCCGCGCGGGCGGCCGCATCAACACCGACGCGTTGGACAACTCGGCAGGCGTCGACTGCTCCGACCGCGAGGTCAACATCAAGATCCTGCTCGCAGGCATGGTCGCGTCCGGCCACCTCGCCGCCGGTGAGCGGGACGCGCTGATGCGCTCGATGACCGACGAGGTCAGCCGACTCGTCCTGGCGGACAACCGCTCCCAGAACCGGATCCTCGGAGTGAGCCGGTCCACTGCCCCCGCGATGCTCGGCGTGCACGCCCGGATGATCGCCGAACTGGAGAACGACCGCTGCCTGGTGCGCGCGCTCGAGGCGTTGCCCGACAAGCGCGAGCTCTCCCGGCGTGCGCAGGACGGCCTTGGGCTGACCTCTCCGGAACTGGCCACCCTCATGGCGCACGTCAAGCTCGCCGTCAAGGACGAGCTGCTGGCAGGCGACCTCCCGGACGACCCGGCGTTGCACGACCGCCTGCGCGCGTACTTCCCCGACGCATTGCGGCAACGATTCGGCGACCACCTCGACTCGCACCGGCTGCGCCGCGAGATCGTCGCGACGATGCTGACGAACGACGTGATCGACCACGGCGGACTCACTTTCGCGTTCCGCCTGGCCGAGGACTCGGCGGCGATCGGATCCGACGCCGTGCGCGCCCATGTCGTCGCGGCCCGGATCTTCGACCTGAACCGGCTGTGGGCGGACATCGCCGAGAGCGGGCTGCCGACCGACGTCACCGACGCCCTGGTGGTCGACACCCAGCGGGTGCTGGACCGGGCCTCGCGCTGGCTGCTGGCCAACCGACCGCAGCCCCTCGACATCGGCGCCGAAGTCGACCGATTCGCGCCTCGACTCGCCCGGCACGCACACCTGGTCCCGGAGTGGCTTCGCGGACAGGAGCTTGCCGATCTGCACGCACGGGTCGCCGTGTCGGTCGACGCCGGCGTCCCGCACGATCTCGCGGCCCGCGTTCACCTGCTGCTCGACCAGTTCGGCCTGCTCGACATCATCGAGGTGGCCGACGCCAGCGGCCGCGAGGTGCCGGAGGTCGCGGAGCTGTACTACGCACTGAGCCAACATCTCGGCGCCGTGCATCTGCTGCAGTCGGTGTCGAGGCTGGCCTACGACAACCGATGGAACTCCCTTGCCCGCCTCGCGATGCGGGACGAGCTCTACGGCTCCCTGCGTGCACTGTGCCTTGACCTGCTCGGAAACCCTTCGAGCGCAGGAGAATCCGCAGCCGACATGATCTGTCGATGGGAGGAGCGGAACTCCACTCGCATCCTGCGGGCACGATCGACCCTCGACGCGATCTTCGAGAACTCCGCCGTCGACGTCGCGGCCATGTCCGTTGCGGTGCGCCAGATCCGGAGTCTGGTCGGTAGCGTCTGAGCCGATCGCGGTCGGGCCGGGCGATCGGCGCGCCGTTACCGGCCCGGGGTCACTGCGTCTCGAACGTGCCCTCGAGCCGGTAGCGGGAGCCGGGATGCACCAGTCGCGCGGTGCTCACCAGCCGGCCCTCGGACCAGGTGCGCCGGTGGATCAGCAGACACGGCTCGGCCTCGCCGATCCCCAGGAGCCGGCACTCGTCCGCGGTCGCGAGTACCGACTCGACCACGTGCTCACCCCGACCGAGCGGCGCAACCGACATCAGGTAGTTGTTGGGCGTCTGAGCGGTGAAGTCCTGGTCGAGGTACTCGGGCGCGATCTCCGGACTGACATGCCGGTCCTCGACCTGGATCGCCAGGTCGTCCTCGAAATGCACTACCCGCGAATGGAACACCGGGCTCCCCTCCGGCACGCCCAACTGGTGCGCGATGATCGCCTCGGCGGGCTCGGCGCGGAGAAAGTCCACCTCGCTGCGATGCCGGTGCCCCCTGTGCGTCACCTCGTCGGCGATGTTGCGCACCTCGAAAAGCGCCGAACTGACCTTTCTTTCGGCGACGAACGTGCCGACACCCATGAGCCGTACGACCAGTCCGTCCGCGCTCAGTTCGCGCAACGCCCGGTTGACCGTCATCCGAGACAACCCGAGGCTGTTGACGAGCTGATTCTCCGACGGCAGTTGATCACCCTCCGGCCAACGGCCCGACACGATCTGCTCCGCGATGAGATTCTTGACCCGCTGATAGGCGGGCGCGGACTCGTGCCCGCGGGCCCGATACAGCGACGCCACGTCGGACTCGTCGATCGCCACGCTCGTCACCGTCCACATCCCGCCCGTTCGTGGGCATCTCGTTTCCACCCAGTCTATCGGCCCGCCGCTCGTCGCCGGATCGGGCTCGCCAACGGCATCGTGTCTCGTATCCGAGAATTCAGGACGGAGGCACTGTTCCGCGTCGCACCGAGCGGGTGTCATGGGAGTCACACAACCTCGTCAGGAGACTCGAGATGACCAACCACTCCCCCACTGGAGCCCGGCCCGTCCGGGCACCGCGCGGCCCCGAGCTGACCTGCCTCGGCTGGCAGCAGGAGGGCGCCCTGCGCATGCTGATGAACAACCTCGACCCCGAGGTTGCCGAGCGCCCCGACGACCTGGTGGTCTACGGCGGGACCGGCCGCGCCACGCGCAGCTGGGAGGCGTACGACGCCATCGTCCGCACGCTGCAGACACTGAAGTCCGACGAGACGATGCTCGTGCAGTCCGGCAAGCCCGTCGGCGTCTTCCGCACGAACGAATGGGCGCCGCGGGTCCTGCTCGCAAACTCCAACCTGGTCGGCGACTGGGCGAACTGGGAGCACTTCCGCAAGCTCGAGGCCGAGGGCCTGATGATGTACGGCCAGATGACGGCCGGTTCCTGGATCTACATCGGCAGCCAGGGCATCCTGCAGGGCACCTACGAGACCTTCGGCGCGGTGGCGCGCAAGAGGTTCGGCGGTACCCTCGCCGGAACCATCACCCTCACCGCGGGTGTCGGCGGCATGGGCGGCGCCCAGCCGCTGGCGGTCACCATGAACGACGGTGTCGCGATCTGCGTCGACGTCGACGTCACCCGCATCGACCGCCGGATCGCGCACGGCTACCTCGACACCAAGGCCGAGAGCCTCGAGGCCGCCCTGGCACTGGCCGTCGAGAAGCGCGATGCCCGCGAGCCGCTGTCCATCGGTGTCGTCGGCAACGCCGCCGAGATCTTCCCGCAGCTGCTGGCGATGGGCGCCCCGATCGACATCGTCACCGACCAGACCTCCGCGCACGATCCGCTGTCCTACCTGCCGATCGGGATCGCAGTCGAGGACTGGCACGCGATGGCCGAGAAGGACCCCGAGCACTTCACCCACGAGGCCCGGAAGTCGATGGCCGCGCACGTCGAGGCGATGGTCGGGTTCATGGACGCGGGCGCGGAGGTCTTCGACTACGGCAACTCGATCCGCGACGAGGCCAGGAAGGGCGGCTACGACCGGGCGTTCGCGTTCCCCGGGTTCGTTCCCGCCTACATCCGTCCGCTCTTCGAGGAGGGCCTCGGCCCGTTCCGCTGGGCCGCCCTCTCCGGCGACCCCAAGGACATCGAGGCCACCGACAAGGCGATCCTCGAGCTCTTCCCCGAGAACGAACATCTCAAGCGCTGGATCACCATGGCGGGCGAGAAGGTTCACTTCGAGGGCCTGCCCGCCCGCATCTGCTGGCTCGGGTACGGCGAACGCCACAAGGCAGGCATGAAGTTCAACGAGATGGTCGCCTCCGGCGAACTCTCCGCACCGCTCGCCATCGGCCGCGACCACCTCGACTCCGGATCGGTCGCCTCGCCGTACCGGGAGACCGAGGCCATGGCCGACGGTTCCGACGCCGTCGCCGACTGGCCGCTGCTCAACGCCCTGGTCAACACCGCCTCCGGCGCGTCCTGGGTGTCCATCCACCACGGCGGCGGAGTCGGCATGGGCCGCTCCATCCACGCCGGCCAGGTGTGCATCGCGGACGGCAGCGAGATGGCCGCACAGAAGCTCGAGCGGGTGCTCACCAACGACCCGGGCATGGGCGTCATCCGGCACGCCGACGCCGGGTACGAGCACGCGACGCAGGTCGCGGCCGAGCGCGGCGTTCGCATCCCGATGCAGGAGGCGTAGCCGTGTACGACGCACCCGGGCAGGACGGCCGATGGACGGTCATCGACAACATCGGCACCCTCGTCACCAACGATCCCGAGTCCGGTGAAGGCCCGCTCGGCCTGATCCGCGACGCCGCGTTGGTCCTGGGAGATGGACTCGTCCAGTGGGTGGGCCCCCGTTCCCGGATCCCGGAGGGCAGTGCCGGGTCGCGGTACGACCTGCGTGGCCGGGCCGCCCTGCCCGGGTTCGTCGACAGTCACGCCCACCTCGTGTTCGGCGGCGAACGGGCCGAGGAGTTCGCGGCCCGGATGACCGGCGCCCCGTACGCAGCCGGCGGCATCCGCACCACCATCGCCGCCACGAGGGCCGCCTCGGACGCCGAGCTGGGCGCGAACGTGGCACGGCTCGTCGCCGAGTCGCTGCACTCGGGCACCACCACGATCGAGACGAAATCCGGCTACGGACAGTCGGTCCCCGACGAGTTGCGCAGCCTCGAGGTCGCCTCCGCGCACACCGCGGAGAGGACCCTGCTCGCCGCCCACGTCACGCCGCCGGAGTTCGCCGGTCGCAGCGACGACTACGTGCGGATGGTGGTCGAGGAGATGATCCCCAAGTGCGCGCCGCACGCGAAGTGGATCGACGTGTTCTGTGAGGAGGGCGCGTTCGACGCCGACCAGTCGCGGGCCGTCCTCGAGGCCGGCATCGCCGCCGGGCTCACCCCGCGGGTGCACGGCAACCAGCTCAGCTACGGCGCCGGCGTCCAGTTGGCGGTCGAGCTGAACGCCGCCTCCGTCGACCATGTCACCTACACCACCGACGCCGACGTCGAGGCGCTGGCGGCGAGCGACACCGTCGCCACGCTGCTGCCCGGTGCCGACTTCTCCACGCGCAACAAGTATCCCGACGCCCGCGCCCTCCTCGATGCCGGTGCCACCGTCGCGCTGGCCGCGGACTGCAATCCGGGGACCTGCTACACCACCAGCATCCCGTTCTGCATCGCGCTGGCGGTGCGCGAGATGCACATGAGCCCCGACGAGGCCGTGTTGGCGGCCACCGCGGGCGGCGCAGCGGCGTTGCAGCGCAACGACATCGGACACATCCGGGTCGGCGCGAGGGCCGACCTGATCGCACTGGACGCACCGTCCCACCTGCACCTGGCCTACCGGCCCGGGGTGGCGCTGGTGCGTGAGGTCTGGAAGGACGGGTACCGACGATGAGCAGGGTGGACCTCGCTCCCACGGCCTGGTCGGGGCGCGACGACGGCCCCGGCGACGAACACCTGCGCTGGCACGGCGCCGTCGCACCGCTCGAGGGCCGAACCGATTCCGGTGCAGGCGTTCTCATCGGGTTCCGCAGCGACGAGGGCGTGCGGCGCAACAAGGGTCGTCCCGGCGCCGCCGACGGCCCTGCCGCGCTGCGCGCCGCGCTCGCGTCGATGTCGCTCGCCGCCCCGATACGGCTGTTCGACGCGGGTGACATCGAGGTTGCCGACGAGGATCTCGAAGGCGGCCAGGCCAGACTCGGCTCGGCCGTCACCGGCCTGCTCGACGCCGGGAGCCTCGTCACCGTCCTCGGCGGCGGACACGAGGTGGCGTACGGCAGCTACCTCGGCATCGCGAACTCGGCGGCCGTCGCCTCGGGTGCGCGCCTCGGCGTACTGAACCTCGACGCACACTTCGACCTGCGCAGCGACGCGCGGCCGAGCTCCGGGACTCCGTTCCGGCAGATGGCCGACCGCGAAACCGCCCAGGGTCGGGCCCTCGACTATGCGGTGCTGGGTATCTCGCAACCCAGCAACACCGCGGCGCTGTTCGCGACGGCAGCCGAACTGGGCGTGCGCCACCTCCTCGACGACGACTGTGCGAACCCCGCTGTCGTGGAGTCGTTCATCGAGGAGTTCCTCGGCGGCGTCGACCTCGTCTACCTGACGATCGACCTCGACGTGCTGCCGGCCGCGGTCGCCCCCGGGGTCAGCGCCCCGGCCGCGTTCGGGGTGCCGCTCGCGGTGATCCAGCGGGTCTGCGACCTGGTGGCGACCAGCGGCAAGCTGGCGCTGCTCGATGTCGCGGAGCTGAACCCGGCCCTCGACGTGGACAACCGCACCGCGCGTACGGCGGCGCGGCTGATCCACCGGATCGTCACCACCGCGATCGATCATCGGGCTTAGCCCGATCCCCCACCGTCCCCGGCTCGACGTGCGCACCGAACCGCCGCGTCGAGTCGGGGATTTTCAGCTGGTCGGCGCGGGGGACCCCGTACCGGGGCAGTAGTCGAGGTCGTGCGAAGGTTCATCGCCTGCCGGGACTCTGAAGCGGGACTCTGCCGCGCCAAGCGGGCTAGATTCCGGGTATGGGCAAGCGGGAGTCGACCGCAGCCGGTGAGTTGGCGCGCCGGCTGCAGCGGATCGTGGCCGCGCCGGGCTCGGACACCGAGGTCGCGGACCGGATGCTGCGGGAGTCGGGCCTGTCGCTCCACGGCACCGTCGTCCAGCTCATCCGCAATGTCCTCGACCATCTGGACCTAGCGGGCCGGGACCGCGACCCGCACGAGTTCGCACACTCGACCCTGGTCCGCTCCGCCATCACAAGCGCGGCCACTGCGCTGTGGATCATGGCCGGTCCGATCGACGAACAGTGCTATCGCACAATGCAGTTCGGCTACCGCGACGAGGTCTACCGCCGTCAGTACCTGGAGGCGAGCCGGGGCCGATCGCGCGACTGCACCGCCTCCGACTCGCGACGCGCGGCGCTGTTGGCCGCCGCCCGGACGCTTCGGCCCGACCTGAGCGAGCGCCGCTTCCACACCATCGACTCGGACAGCTTCATCGTCGCCCAGGCCGGCCTACTGATGCCGCCGGACGCTCTCGGTGGCACCGACCCGGCGGTGGAGGTGCCCGCCCAATGGAACCTGCTCAGCGCCTACGCGCACGGCCGAAACTGGGTGACCATCGAACCCGGCGACCGGATGGACAGCGTCGAGGTCGCCCTGGCGGTGGCGGAGGCGGCGGTGGCCCGACTCGAACGGCTCAGCATCGTGCGGTGACGCGTGTCGCGAACTTGCCGGGCGAATGCGAGAAGCTGCATACAGCAGTCGCTGCGGTTGCTGCTACCCATTCGGGATGGAGCGGGATCCCGCTGCGGCGCCTACATGTTCGCGGTGTGCCTGTCTGAGGGCGAGAGCGAGATGATCGCCCAGCTGCCTGGTCCTACCGGCGGCATCAATTCACCGGGCGGCACGATCAGGGCGTCTTCGGTTGCGAGGTCGAGACAGATCCGGACCGAACCGGAACGGTCGGGAATCTCCGACGACCCGATCTCCACCGTCATGTCGGCCACGCCCCGCCTGGTCATGACATTGAGGGCCCGCGTGCGACACGACGCCCGAGATGCCGGCGCCCACTCCCCCGGGAACGCGAATGATTGCAGCGGCTCGATCACGTGTCGCACGACGGTGACCGCGTCGGGCCCGTTCTCGGGTGCGGAGAAGGGCGGTCCGGTGAGCTCGAGAGCGACCGATCCGATCGGGATGATCACTCGGTCGTAGCCCGCGATCACCGAGAACGTCGACTCGAGTGGTTCTTCGGCGATGCTCACGCGCCAGTCGCCGGTCTCCGCAACCACCTGGGTGGTGCCCTGGCCGTTAAGCCAAGGCACCACCGTCCGGTCGGACGCCGTGGTACGGAACGCCGTTGTCCCGTAGCCAGTTTCACCGGTTGTCCGATTTGTCATGTCGATGTGAGGCGGGCGGCGTGAATCAGTCGAGCTTGCCGATGACGGCCTCGGCGCTCTCGAGCAGCGCACCGGAGGCGGCCAGCTGCACCGCGGCCTCGATCTCCGGCGCAAGGTAGCGGTCCGTGCCCGGCCCCTGAACCTGCTCACGGATTTTGTCGCGCACGGCGGCCGTCGCGGGGGACGGCTCGAGCGGGGCACGCAGGTCCAGGCCACGTGCGGCGGTGAGCGCCTCGATGGCGAGCACGCGGGTCAGCCCGTCGACGGCCCGCCGCAGCTTGCGGGCGCCGGACCAGCCCATCGAGACGTGGTCCTCCTGCATGGCCGAGGACGGGATCGAGTCCACGCTCGCGGGCGCGGCGAGGCGCTTGAGCTCGGAGACGATCGCGGCCTGGGTGTACTGGGCGATCATGTGTCCGCTGTCCACGCCCGGGTCGTCCGCGAGGAACGGCGGCAGGCCATGGTTGCGCGCCTTGTCGAGGAACCGGTCGGTGCGGCGTTCGCTCATGCTCGCGACGTCCGCGACAACGATCGCGAGGAAGTCCAGCACGTACGCCACCGGCGCCCCGTGGAAGTTGCCGTTGGACTCGACTCGGCCGTCGAGGGTCACGACCGGGTTGTCGACGGCGCTCGCCAGCTCGTACGACGCGATGCGCTCGGCGTGGGCGAGGGTGTCGCGGGCGCCGCCGGCGACCTGCGGGGCGCAGCGCAGCGAGTAGGCGTCCTGCACCACGGTGCAGTCGGGGGTGGCGTGGCTGGCGACGATTCCGGAGCCGGCGAGCACCCGGCTCATGTTGGCGGCCGCGACCGCCTGACCGGGCTGCGGGCGCAGCGCCTGCAGGTCCGCCGCGAACACCTTGTCGGTGCCCATCAGTCCCTCGACGCTCATCGCCGCGGTGACATCGGTCAGCGACAGCAGCTTGCGCAGGTCATGGCAGGCCAGCACCAGCATGCCCAGCATGCCGTCGGTGCCGTTGATGAGGGCCAGGCCCTCCTTCTCCTTGAGCTCGACCGGCTCGATCCCGGCCGCGGCCAGCGCCTCGGTGGCGGGCATGAGCTCGCCGTCCGCGTCCCGCACGGTGCCCTCACCGATCACGGCCATCGCCACGTGCGCGAGCGGCGCGAGGTCGCCCGAGCAGCCGAGGCTGCCGTACTCGTGCACAACCGGGGTGATGCCCGCCGACAGCAGCGACGCGTAGACCTGGGCCACCTCCGGACGAACACCGGTCCGGCCGGTCGCCAGCGTGGACAGCCGCAGCAGCATCAGCGCCCGCACGACCTCGCGCTCGACCTCGGGACCGGACCCGGCGGCATGCGACCGGATCAGGCTCCGCTGCAGCTGCGCCCGCAGCTCCAGCGGGATGTGCCGGGTGGCCAGCGCACCGAAGCCGGTCGACACCCCGTATACCGGCTTCGGGTCCTCGGCGAGTGCCTGGATGCGGGCGCGGCTGGCCCCGATCGCCGAGACCGCCTCGTCGGACAGGCGCACCGGCGCGCCGTAGCGGGCGACGCGCACCACCTCCTCGGGGCTCACGGCGCCGATCCCGACCACGACGGGTTCCAGCTTGTCCATGGTGCGCATCTCCGTGTGCGAGAGGGTGTTCGTGCTCATGATTGTTCTCCGTTTCGAAATGAGCGGTAGTGGAAAAAGTTGTCGGTCAGGACGTCGAGATCGCGGCGGCGGTTTCCTGCGGCACCGGGACCGGTCGGACCCAGCGGCGGTAGGCGAGTGCGAGCAGCGCCAGCCACCCAACCCCGACGATCAGCGCGACGCGTGTGTCGGCGTCGAACGCGAGGACCGCGATCACGAACACCAGGAACCCGATGGCGATCAGCTGCCCGTACGGCCAGAACGGCACCGGGAACTTCAGGGCCGCGGCCTCGGCCGGGCTCATCTGCTTACGGGAGCGGTAGTGCGACAGCAGGATCATCAGCCACACGAAGATCGTCGCGAAGGTGGCGATCGAGGCGATGACCAGGAACACCTTGTCGGGGATCAGGTAGTTGAGGAGCACACCGACGAGCAGGGTGACGGACATGATCACGACGGTCATCCAGGGCACCCCGTTGCGGGAGACCTGCTTCATCACGGCGGGGGCCTGGCCGCGCTGGGCCATCCCGAACATCATCCGGCCGGCGCCGAAGATGTCGCTGTTGATCGCCGACAGCGCCGCGGTGATCACCACGATGTTCAGCACAGTCGCGGCGGGCCCGATGCCGAGCCCCTGGAAGATCTGCACGAACGGGCTGCCCTCGGAGCCGATGCTCTGCCACGGGTTGATCGCCATGATCACGGCCAGGGTGAGGACGTAGAACAGGATGATGCGGACGGGGACCGTGTTGATCGCGCGGGGGATGGTGCGCTCGGGGTTCTCGGCCTCGCCGGCGGTGATGCCGATGATCTCGGTGCCGCCGAAGGCGAACATCACGATCGCGAAGCAACTGATGAACCCGCCGAACCCGGTGGCGAAGAACCCGCCGTCGGACCACAGGTTGCTCACTCCGGCGCTGTCGTCCTGCATGCCGAATCCCCAGATCAGGATCGCAATGCCGCCGACGATCATCGCGATGATCGCGGCGATCTTGACCAGGGTGAACCAGAACTCCACCTCGCCGAAGACCTTGACGCTGAGCAGGTTGATCGCGCCGATGAAGAAGATGATGGCCAGCACCCAGATCCACCGCGGCACGTCGGGGAACCAGAAGCCCATGTAGACGCCGAATGCGGTCACATCAGCGAGGCACACCACGATCATTTCGAAGGTGTAGGTCCAGCCGGTCATGAACCCGGCGAGCGGCCCGAGATGCTTGCTCGCGTACTCGCCGAACGAGCCCGAGACGGGATTGCTCACGGCCATCTCACCGAGCGCGCGGAGCACGATGTAGATCGCCGCCCCGCCGATGAGGTAGGCGAGCAGCACCGACGGGCCCGCCCGGTTGATCGCCTCCGCCGATCCGTAGAACAGTCCGGTCCCGATTGCCGAACCCAGCGCGATGAACCTGATGTGGCGTGCTGTCAGACCTCGGGTCAGCGCCGCGGCGGTGTCTTTCACAATCGATCTCCCTGGACTGTGCTGGTGGATCCGGCCGGGACGGCCCCTCGCACTGTGTGGCGAGTCACACCATTCGGGATATGTATAGTCCTGTATATACAGCTTCGTCAAGGGTTCGTCGCCGAACAATTCGGTCGAGCACCGGCAACCCTCCGGCTGTCGACCACTGGGAATGCATGTCGCGATACCCGAACCAAGTACGCGCACCGGCCGCCGCCCGGCACCGCCGGACAGGCCGGCCCGCACTGTCGACCTCAGGCGACCGCCTGCGAACGGACGCACGGCGTGGACAAGCACATGGCCACGCCTGCGTCATGAATCGTCGATACGGGATGAAGTCCCCTCACCCACGCACCACCAATGAGGGGACCGCGAGCAAGAAGAAGTCAGCCGACGGCGACAAAGTTCCAGGGCGTAGTTGCCGATTCTGTTGAGCGCCTTGGCAGTACGGGCCTAGTTGGCTTTTGGCAGGACGCGGCATGACGTGTATCCGGATGTCGCCGGCCTCGCCGTTTGTTCCGGCCCGATTGCCGACACAGCGGGAGCGCTCCCGCACTGACCGCGGAGGGGACGCTGCATCGTCCGGGATACCCGGGCTTCCGGGCCGAGGACTACTCGCCGAGCTGCTCGTCCGTGTAGACGACCATTGCGTCCCGCTGGTACTCGGCCAGGCCGTCGGCATCTTCTCGTAGTTCGCCCTGGACCGCTCGTCGTCCACGTACATCTGCCCCATATACCCGTACGCGCCCCGGTTCGGAGTCCAGAAGCGGCAGGCGCTCTGGTACCACATGTGGATCGCGACTACCGCGGGCCGACGCCGGCCGCGTGACTCAGCGCGACCGGAACTGAGCCTCAGCGACCGAAGAGCCGACCGAAGAACCCGCCCCGGCCCGATGCGAGCGGCGCCCACTCGAGGTTCCACAGCTCCTCGACCGTGATCCCGGCGAGGCGGCAGACGAACTCCAGGTGCGCGTCCTCCGGGTCGTCCTCGGTCTCGAACACCGCCTCGGCGTCGATCGGGGCGCCGAGGTCTTCGGCGACCTCGCGCTCGGCGAGCACTCGAAGGCGAGGGTCGTTGCCGAACGACTGGACCACGTAGACGTCGCTCGTGCCACCGAGAGTGACGAGCACCGTTCCCCGCGGCGGATCGGAGAGCTGCGGAAGCTGCTGGAGATCAAGTCCGGGATCCACGAGCACCACGTGTGTGCCGACCTGCGCGGCCGACGGGCCGGTCGCGGTGCTGCGGCTCGCGTCGCCGAAGTCGACAGTCGATTCGGCGTCGGCCCCGAAGGCCGAGAGGTCGGTGTTCGGCACGAAGCCCAGCATGAAGTTCATCGACATTTGCGACAGCCTAGCGACCGGGGACGATGGTTCCCCGGATCGAGTGGCCGCCGGGTTGGTGCACGCGACTCGCCGTCGACCCGCCTGTTTTCGCGGACAGGCGGTTATTGAAGACGGAGGTGTGCGCGCAGGAGAGCACCATACGGGGCTCGTTCCTCCGTGCTGACGTTGGCAGCCTCGTCATGCCGGGTGTAGAGCTGATCGTTCAGATAGCGGGGGAACACGTCGGAAGGGAGCGCATACAGGTTCTCGAAGTGCGCGACTGGGGCGACAATGACGTGGCCACGGTTGTTTGGCCACCACTTCGGCGAGACTCGCGCGACCGCGTGCATTGTCGTCGCAACGAGGTCGGTCGTCGCATTCAGACTGTCGTAGCTGCCCCCAGCAAAGCGACAGAATGGGCAGTCGTAGTTCTCGGGCGCATGGTTCCAGTCATCGGCCTTCACGAGCCGGACTTCGCCGACTCGTCCCTCAAGGGACCTGCGGCGCCTGTGCGCGAAGTTCACCCGGCCGGGGTAACGATCGCGCACTGGCCCCGTAGCCGCTGAGCGGGAGAGGGTTTGTCGCCGCCGACGGGCGAGCGCACGCTTGACCCATGTCTGATTCCACCACGCCCTCCCTCACGACCGCCGTCGTCGTCACCGGCGGAGCCTCCGGCATCGGCCTCGCCTCCGCCCGCGCGCTCGCCGAGGCCGGCCGCCCCGTCGCGCTCTGGGATCTCAACGAAGCCAGGGCCAAGTCCGAGGCCGAGGCCATCACCGCCGAGTTCGGCGTTGCCGCCATCGGCGTCGGCATCGACCTGAGCAACCCGGACCTGTACGCGGACGCACTGGCCACCACCCGCGCCGCGCTACCGAAGATCGGCGGCCTCGTGCACGCAGCCGGCGTCGTCGACCAGGGCTCGCTCGAGGGCGTCACCGTGGACGTATGGGATTTGGGCATCAACACCCACCTGCGCCCGCTGGTGCTGCTGACGAAGGAGTTGCTGCCGGACTTCCAGGCCAACCTGGGCTCGGCGATCGTCGGCATCTCGTCGATCAACGCCCACCTCGGCAACGCGATCAACCCGGTCTACTCGGCGGCCAAGGGCGGCATGCTCGCGGTCGTGCGTTCGCTCGCCGACCGGCTCGGCCCCGAGGGCATCCGCATCAACTGCGTCTCCCCCGGCCAGATCCTCACCCCGATGCTGCAGCCGACCGTCGACCTGCTGCCGGAGGGCACCTTCGAGCGCCGCATCCTGATGGGCCGCCTCGGCAAGCCGGAGGAGGTCGGCCGTGCCGTGCGGTTCATGCTCTCCGACGAGGCCAGCTACATCACCGCCAGCGAGTTGGTCGTCGACGGCGGCAACATCTCCTCGCAGCGCATGTGATCGAGCGTCGCTGACCGCAGACGTCAGCGACGCTGCCCGCCGACGGCATCTGAGTGAATGTGCCGTTCGCTCAGCCCGTTGGCGGGCGCCGAGGACCCGTGAGAAAGCCGTCAGCTCGCGTAGTAGTCATCCAGGACATGCCTTCCGTCATGCTGTGACTCGCTCGCCAGTCAGACCCGGGAACGATGATGATGCGGTGCAAGTAGTTGGTCGACGATGCCGCGGATCCGGTCCCGCGCCGGGTGGTTGTAGGCGAGCAGGTCGAGCTCGCGGATGATCCGGCCGGCGCCGACAACGTCATGACACACAGCAGTTAGTTTCCTATCGCGCTAACGGTAGGCGCTCTAGCAGGGTCGATGGTGCTTGTGAGTCCCGCATCGATTGGAAGAACGATTCCGGTGGTCCAGCGCGACTCCGGTCCTGCCAGGTATCGAACCGCTTCTGCCACATCCCATCCCGTGCCCTCGGTTCGAAGCGGTGCAGCCTCGGCCCGGAGACGACGCGCATGCTCGTCCAGCCCCTGTGCGTCCATCAGCGATGTGTGCACCAGACCGGGAGCGACGGCATTGACCCGGATCCCGTCGGGACCGTGCATCGCGGCCATGGCTTGGGTGAGGCTGAGCAGTGCACCCTTGCTGGCCGAGTATGCGACGGACGGGTGACCGCCGCGCAGTCCTGCGACCGAGGCCATGTTGACGATCCCTCCGCTGCCGGCCATTGCAGGAATCAAGTATCTGGACAGCAGAAGCACCGAGTCGATGTTGATACGCAAGCACGTTCGCCAGGCATCCAGGTCGATATCCACCACACTTCCAGCGGGACCGGTGACCCCCACGTTGTTGACCAGGATGTCCACCCGGCCATGCTGATCGAGCACGTCCGCGGCAAGGCTGCGGCAGGTCGAGTCGTCAGCGACGTCCGCGACGACCGCTGAGGCGTTCACCCCGAGAGAGGCACACATCCGGACGGTTCCCTCGAGATTCGCCCCGATGTTGTCGACCAGAACGACATGGGCCCCGGACTGGGCGAGTCGGACAGCGCAGGCACGACCGATTCCGATTCCGGGCCCACGCGATCCGGCGCCGCTGATGACTGCAACCTTGCCCGACAAACGGTTATCGAGCATGCCTGGTTCAGATTCGCTGTGCACTGTCACTCCAGTAGGATTCACGCACATCCTTCTTCAGTACCTTTCCGTTCGAGCTGCGTGGCAGCCGATCGACCACATCGATCCTTTTCGGGGCCTTGTAGCTGCCGAGCTTGTCCTTGCATCTCCGAATCAGTGCTTGACGGTCGAGAGCGGCGCCTTCGTTGAGCTCGACGACTGCTACCACCTGTTCGCCCCAATCTTCGTGCGGCACACCAACTACCGCACAGTCCTGGATGGCAGGATCCGACCACAGGACTTGTTCCACCTCGCTTGGGTACACGTTCAGCCCGCCGGTGATGATCATGTCCTTCTTGCGGTCAGTGATGTAGAGGTAGCCGGCATTGTCCAGGTGGCCGATGTCGCCGGTGTGAAGCCAGCCC
This sequence comes from Rhodococcus sp. RD6.2, assembly GCF_001040705.1. GTDB lineage: Bacteria > Actinomycetota > Actinomycetes > Mycobacteriales > Mycobacteriaceae > Rhodococcus_G. Next base: position 18,763 of record NZ_CVQP01000008.1, on the reverse strand, counting down.
TCGACGACAGTCTCGGCAGTCCTCGCGGGCTCGCGATAGTAGCCCTGCATGAGGAGGTCTCCAGCTACACAAACTTCGCCGCTGCACCCCACCGGTAGTGGATTTCCGTTGTCGTCGCGGATTTCGACGTTCACAAACGGTCCTGGGCGGCCGCAGGAAGCGAGGATGCCGTCGGTGCGCGGGCGACCGTCGACAAGATGCTCCTCAGGCCGAAGGAAGGATATGGCACCGAAGGCTTCGGTCTGGCCGTAGAACTCGATGAGGATCGGGCCGAAGACCTGGATCGCACGACGTAGCTTCTCTTCGGACATCGGTGCCGCACCGTAGATCAGATAGCGGAGGGACTCGAGGCAGTAGTGGTTCTCCTCGACCATTTCGAGCAACCGGTAGATGACCGTCGGAGGAAGGAATACCTCTGTCACGGAAAACTTCTCGATGGCGGACAGCACCGCCCTCGGCTCCGCCCGTTCGATCACCACCACCGTTCCGCCACGTGCGGACACCGGGAGGCTGAGCATGCCCGCCGAATGCGTCAGAGGGGCGGCAGCGAGATTGACCACGGGTTCGTCGGCGTCGTATGTCAAGCCCAGCATGAAGTGAGCCAACGTAACGCCGAAGGAGCGATGCGTGTTCACAACGCCCTTCGGTCGTCCGGTCGTTCCTCCGGTTGCCGAGATGGAGACCACGTCGTCGGGTCGAAGATGTATGGGCGGTGCTGTCTTCGGCTTGTCCCGGCACCAGTCGATCAGCGAAGGTTCGTCTCCGAGCGGTGCGTCGATGCACACCACCAGACGGACCTTCCCCAATGCACGGATCCGGTCGACGATCGAGATCATGGTGCTGTGCACGAAAAGGACGGTGCAGTCGAAACTGTCGATGAGATCGACCAGAACGTCCGGCGAGCTGGACGGGTTCAAGGGCACCCAGACCATTCCGGCCCTCCACGTGCCCAGGACGGTGATCCAGGCCAGTGGGTCGTTCGGGGCGATGACCCCGATCTTGGCCTGGGCAGGCAGACCAGTGTCGAGCAGTGCATGAGCGATCCGGCAGGACAGTTCGCCCGCCTCGTCGTAGGTCCACGTTCCTCGCTCGCTGACATACGCGGTGCGGTGTCCACCCATACGCCAGCCGCGGTCGAACATGTCGATGACACTCACGAATCGATCCTTCCGAGAATGGTGACCGCGGCGACGGCCTCCTCGTACCCGAGGAATCCGCCTCCGTTCTCGGTCAAGCCGATCCGCGCATCGGTGACCTGCCGGACTCCCGCTCGGCCACGAAGCTGCTCGACGAGTTCGAAGATCTGACCGAGTCCGGTCGCGGCAAGGGGGTGTCCTTTCGATTCGAGCCCGCCCGACGGATTGACGGGGATTCGCCCACCAATCGTGGTCACTCCGCTCGCCGCCGCCATTCCTCCGCTGCCGGGCTCACACAAGCCCAACATCTCACTCACCAGAATCTCTGCGAATGCGGTCGCATCGTGCACCTCTGCGACGTCGACATCACCCGGACCCACACCTGCTTGTTCGTAGGCGGCGCGCCCCGCGACACGGGTGACGTGTCGATTCCAGTCGCCGAGATCGCGATCCTGACCGGACACCACCACGCTGGCCATCACATCGACGGGGTCGGGGACGCCGAGGTTCCGGAGAGCCTCGGCGCTTCCCACCACCACCGCCGCTGCGCCGTCAGTGAGCGGGGCACACATCGGTACCGTCAACGGTGGCGCGAGAGGACGTGCAGCGAGCACCTCGCGAACCGTCATCTCTGCTCTGTAGAAGGCGCGTTCGTTGTGAACGGCGTGCAGGTGGTTCTTGGCGGCGACGGCAGCGATCTGTTCTTCGGTCGTGCCGAACTCGCGCATGTGTGCGCGCGCAACTGCAGCATAGATGTCCATGAACACGGAGCGCTGACCGATGGTGGAGTCATCGATGTCGCCACCGAGCTCGACAAGGGTCTCGGCGAGGGTCTCGGGCCTGGAGGTGTCGTACGCTCCGTCGAACACCGCCATCGCGCGGGCACGATCACCGACATTCATCTTCTCCGCGCCGACGGCCAGCGCGACATCAGCGAGCCCTGCCCTGACGTGAGCGACCGCGAGGTGGAACGCGCTTGTTCCACTGGCACAAGCATTCTCGACGTTGAAGATAGGGATTCCCCCCAAGCCGAGTCTGCGTAAGGCAATCTGTCCGCCGATCATGTGCTGACCTTCCAGCGGCGATTGCGTGGTGTTTGCATAGAACGCGACGTCGATGTCCGACAGGGAGAGAGCAGCGTCGGCGACCGCTGCGTGCACGGCCTCGGCGGCGAGGTCGGCCACGGAGCGGTCCCGGTGGCGGCCGAAGGTAGTCATTCCTGCGCCGGCTATCTGAACGGAAGCAGAGTTGGAAGCAGTGGTCACGGTCAGTCCTCGAGAGGTTTGCGGGCGGTCTCCGGCATGGAGACGAAGGTCAGGAAGGTGATGGCGGACAGGGCTGCGATGTACCAACTGAACAGTGAGGTTCGACCCGAGTCGATCAGCCACGTGGCGATGTAGGGACCTGTTCCACCGAAGATCGCCACTGTGAGCGCATAGGGAAATCCGATACCGAGGACGCGAATCCGGGAGGGGAAGAGCTCGGCCTGGACCGCTGACGCGATGGACGCGAAACACGCCAGCGCGGCCATGCCGGCACACTGCACGACAAGCAGGCTCCAGAAGCTGTTCGACAGCATCCCCAACAACGGCACTGTGCCCACGGTGAAGGCGAGGGAGCTGGCATACAAGAACGGCTTGCGGCCGACCTTGTCGGAGGCCCATCCACATACGGGCACGACAGCCCAGAAGAAGATCAGGGAAATCAGTCCGATACGGATCGACTCTGCCCGATCGAAACCAACCGTGATCTGCGCGTACGTCGGCAAGAACACAACCCAGGTGTAGAAGGCGACAGATGGTCCGAGTTGCATCCCGACCACCTGCAGAGTCTGACGGGGATGCTGCCGGACGAAGTCGAACATTCCGGACTTCGCCGGGCTTCCCGATGGCACTTCAGCCGCGGTGAGAGTCTCCACGCTGCTACGGCGAATCCAGATGGCGCACAACGACGCCGCAGCGCCGATCAAGAAGGGCACACGCCATCCCCATGACTCCATCGCGGCTTGATCGAGGATTCCCGAGAGCAGAGCAACAGACCCGACAGCTGCAACATTGCCGGCCGTCGCGCCCAGATAGAAGAAGCTCGAGAAGAACCCCCGCCGGTTCGGCGGGGCCGATTCGACGAGAAACGCGGAGGCGGAACCATATTCGCCGCCCGTGGACAAGCCCTGGAGCAACCGCGCCGCGATGAGGATCACCGGAGCGAGAAGGCCGATCTGATCGTAGGTAGGAGACAACCCGATCAGCAGGCTGCCGACCCCCATCAACGAAACAGTGGTTTGAAGTGCCTTCTTCCGCCCGTAGCGATCACCGAGTCGGCCGAGGAACAAGCTCCCGAGCGGACGCATGAAGAAGCCGACCGCAAAGACGCCGAGTGCCGCCAGCAGCGGGACGAGGCTACCTTCGGTGTCGCTGGGAAAGTACTGCTCGGCGAAATAGACCGCGAGCAGCGAGTAGATGTACCAGTCGTACCACTCGATGAGGTTTCCGACGACAGCAGCAGCGATTTGCCTATACGGGCGTTCCACGGCCGGGACGTGGGATACCTCGGCGATCTTCGATTCCATACACATGCCTCCGCAAGCTCGAGTTCGCATGACAGCCCTCGCCTGTGATGGCGGTCATGTTCGCTTGAACAAGCATGTGGTGACACAGTCCGCTAGTCGACGGGCACCAGTCCGAAGATTATTGGAGATTTGAACAATCCGTCGCCGTCAATCGATGCCGATCTCGAGCGCCCAGCTGAGCCCGATGATCACGTCGGTGCACTCGAGGTCGACATCGAGCAGTGCCTGGATCTTGTTCAACCTGTATCGGAGCGTGTTCGGGTGCACCACGAGGGCGGCAGCGGCAGATTGGACATTGCGGCGATGCTTGAGGAAGACCGCAAGCGTGTCCTCCAGCTCGCGAGATGAACGGTCTTGTGCACGAAGGGGATTGAGATATCTATCGCGTAGCCACTCGCAAACCACGGGCTCGCACCGTGCAGCTGCCCGCCAGGTCACATCGTCGAGTGTGTAGACCCCCGGCACGCCGCGAGGCGCTACGACGGCGTACACCAGTTCGGCGATCTGCATCGCCGCTGCGGCAGAGGCGGGCTCGCACGATGGCCCGAGTGCAACAACACCGAGCCGGCCGGGATCGGGCTTTCGGGGGCTCACCCCGATGCAACGCTCGTCCCACACGCATGTCAGCGCCGCACGATCGCCGCTTCGTCCCGTCGATTCCAGACGTTGCCGGAGGGCATGGTGGCCGACACCGTCGATCGGTTGCGCGATGAGGGGATGGTAGGAGCTTGTGGGGGACAGGCCATACTCCGAGGCGATCACCGAACCGAACGAGCCGGTGACCACATCGCGAATGAAGTTCGTCCGCGCCCTGTCCTCCTCCAATGCATTCTCGATACCGATGCGCTGGTATGTCACCGCGGCCTGGCTGATGAAGTGGTCGCCGAGGCGCCAGAGTAGACGGGCGCCGGCGAGCACCTGGGCTGGATCGACCTGCTCCCGAGCTGCCCACTCGTTGAACCGCTCATAGATCACGGTTATCGACAATCGGTAACCGCGGATGATGTCCTCGATCGGGATTCCCTGCGCGGCCCGCTCCGCGGTCGTACCGGTGGCCTCCGCCACGGTCTCGGGAGCCGGGACGTCTCCGCACTCAAGGACCTCGGCCGAACGCATCACATTGCGGTGGAGCGAGTTCCTCAGGTCATCGACAGGAATCGCCCGGTACGAGGGAATCTCATTCATCCCGCGGTCGATGCAGTCCTCCGTGATGCTGTCGACATCACGTCGCATCATCGACGCGCCCTCGGCCAGGACACGTAGTACGCGCTCGTCAAGCATCCGTTCCTGCCCGTCCGTTCTCGCGACATCCACATGGAGACTGCATCAGCCCAGGTGACGACAACACTATGACGCGGGCCGGCAAGAGGCACGGAGGGGGCGTCTCGACCCGTCATCACGGATGCACCGAAGTGAGACGGTTGGCCCACTCCGCGTCGCGAGGGCCTCCGCCTCTGCGCACCGGCTCTACGGGTCGAGGTGCGATGACCACGGGTCAGCGTCCCCGTCGGCCGCTTTGGCCAACGTCGAGGCGGTCAGGGCGCAGAGCGACCGCAACAGCCACAGGGCGCTGCCGGGTGTGACGACGACAGCCCGTAATGCGGGCGGTCGATGGCGATGATCCGACTGGCGTGGCGCTCGAGCAGCTCCCCCGGCATGGTCCAGCCCGCCGTCGACCGAGAAGACGAGTAGCCGTGGACGAAGAAGCAGGGCCTGCCGGTGGGGTCACCGAATTCGGCGAATCCGATCTGGCGGCCGTCTTCTAGCTCGATGCTTGTCGTGGTGTCCTTCATGTAGATGCCTGCTCCTCGCGGCTCGGCCAGGTCGCGACCGTCTCGATTGCCCATTCGGCCCAGGAGATCATTGCCTCCAGGCGTCGGATTCCTGCCTCCAAGCCGAGCAGTGCTGCCCGATCAGCGGGACTGGCGAGGTCGAGACTCTGTTTGAGCACTCGCATTCCGCGGAGCCGCGCTCGGTGGTGCTCGAGCTCCCCGGACAGGAACTCTCGTGTCTCCTCCGGCTCGACGAGCCACAACGCGAAGGACCGCAGGATGGTCTCGTTTCTCAATGAGTGGTCCGGGGCTGTGACCACCAACCACTGGCGAAGCTCTTTCAGGCCGTCTTCGGTGATCTCGTACGGCCGGCGGCCGCGCGGGCCTTCCCCTTGTTCACGTATCAGTCCATCGGCGGCAAGACGTTTCAACTCGGGATACACCTGAGTCTGTCGGACGGTCCTCCCGGCAGATCTGGTGTGCGGTGTATTCGGCGGCGGCGTCAACGGCCTGTGAGAGGTCGTGACCCGAGAGCAGTCGTGAGATCAATGACGCGGTGAAGGTGTCCCCGACCCCTGCAGGAGCAGCGGGAACGACAGGGCGCGAGAGGATTCGCGTGGTGTCGTGGGTGATAATGAGCTCACCGATCCGGCCGACGCGGGAACTGTCGTTGCCCACGGTCGTGCGGCGCAGGCCCGTGACGGCGATCCATTGCATCTGGGGCGTCATGAGGCTTCGCGCCGCGGCCGTCACGTCCTCGAGTCGTGTCAGGGAGGAGAGCGGACATTCGGAGAGGAGCGCGAGCTCGAAGAGGTTGGGGGTCAGTCCTGTGGCCATCGGAAGGAGCCATCGTCGGAGCGCTGCAGCTACATTCGGATCGTTGTAGAAGCCGAGGTCCACGTCGCCGAGCGTCGGGTCGAGCACGAACGGACTGTCGACGGGCGATCCGGTACGCGACCTGGACCATTCGGCAATGACCGCGGCGTGTTCAGGCAGAGCCAGGTAGCCGACGCTGATGGTGCGCAGCCGGCGGAGTGCACCACTGAGGTCCAAGTCGTGCAGGACCTCCCACAGCCAGTCCGTGGACAGGTCCGCCCGGTGCATGGACGGGTAGTGAGGCAATACGCTGAGAATCGTGGTGGGCACTGCGGCACATCGCAGACCGGCGGCCTCGTATACGGGGACGGCCGCGTTGAGGCCGACTGAGCCGTAGGCCAGTTGCGAGCCTATGGCCAAGACGTCCACGGGACGGGGATCGAGTTCGAGGTACCGGGCGTCCAGATTGCCGGCGCCGACGCAGTGCGCCTGATCCATACTCATGATCATTGTTTCGTGGGCGTGGGCCAGTAGAGGTCGTTCGCGGTGGTCCGGGCTCCGAAGATGGCCTGGCCCAACCGAACACAGTCCGCGCCTTCCTCGATGGCGACCTCGTAGTCACCGGACATGCCCATCGACAGCTCACCCGGGCCGATGAGGTCGGGATCGGTGTCGCGGGCGCGGTCACGGACCGTACGCAGAAGCCGAAAACAGCCACGGACACGGGGTGTGTCGGCGGTGAACAGGGCCAGTGTCATGAAGCCACGAACCCGCAGCGCGGTGAACTGCGGCAGTGCGGCGACGAATGCCGGCACGGCGGCCGGTTCCAGGCCGTACTTGGACTCTTCGGCCGAGGTGTTGACCTGCACGTAGACGTCGAGGGAACGTCCGGCCGCATGGAGGCGGCGGTCGAGTACCTCGGCCACACGCAGACTGTCCAACGCCTGGAATTCTGCAGCGAAGGCGGCGACGTCCCGCGCCTTGTTGGTCTGCAGATGTCCGATGACCGACCATCGAATATCGAGGTCGGCGAGGTTTCCATGCTTGCGTTTGGCTTCCTGCACATTGTTCTCGCTGAGTTCGCGGCATCCTGCCTGCACTGCCAAGCGGACTCTGTCCTCGCCGACGGTCTTGCTCACCGGCAGCAGACGAATCTCGGACGCGTCGCGACCCGATCGTTCGGCTGCTGCGGCGATGCGGGCCTGTACCGAAGCGATATTGCGCTCGAAATCGTCGACAGTCACTGCACACGGGTACTCCGGGCCACTCGATGCATCGGATACACTTGGCATAGGCCAAACATTACATGGTCTAGTTCAAGTCGACATCGGTGTGATGGAAGGACATTCGCGGTGGCGGAAATCAAGGGCAGGACGGCAGCCGAGATCGCCGGCAGTGTGCGCCTGCTGGTGGACACGGGCGCGCTGGGCGCTGGGGAAGGACTGCCCCCGGTGCGCGAGCTGGCGAAGACGCTCGGCGTGAACCGCAACACCGTGGTCGCGGCCTATCGTCAGCTGACCGTCGCGGGTGTCGCGGTCACCAACCGGGGCGCGGGCACGTCGATCACTCGGGCCCCACGGTTCGTCGAGGAGGGATTCGCCCCGGACACGGTCCTTCGGGATGTCAGCCACGGGAACCCGGACCGGGACCTCCTGCCCAACCCTGCGATGGTGCAGCTGTTGCCGTCCCCACCGGTGCTGTACGGCGAGTCGACCATCGACCCGGGGCTAGGAGCGTGGGCAACGCCGCGGTTCGCCGCCGATCAGCCGCGCGAGTTCCGCCTGACGGTGACCAGCGGTGCCGTCGATGCAATCGAGAAGCTGCTCTCCCAGGCCCTCAGCCATGGCGATGCGGTCGCCCTCGAGGACCCCTGCTTCCTCACCAGCATCAACGCAGTCCGGCGCGCCGGCTACCGGCCCGTCCCCATCCGCGTCGACGGCGAGGGGATGACAGCCGATGGATTGCGTTCCGCGCTGGAGGCCGGCGCCCGCGCCGTCGTGTGCACGCCTCGCGCCCACAACCCGACCGGAGTGAGCCTCACACCGTCACGGGCCTCAGAGCTTCAGGACGCGCTCGCCGATCATCCGCACGTGCTGGTCATCGAGGACGACCACTTCTCCCTCCTCTCCCAGAGCCGGTACCGCAGCATCATCTCGCGCACCCATCAGCGGTGGGCACTGGTGCGGTCGGTGTCGAAATTCCTCGGCCCCGACTTGCGGGTCGCGCTGGTGGCGAGCGACCCGGGTACCGCGGAGCGGTTCGCCAAACAGATCAGCGGCGGAACGAAATGGGTGAGCCACTTCCTCCAGCGCACCGTGCACGCGCTCCTCACCGACGAGACGGTGCAGGACCGAATACGCGCTGCCGCCGTCCACTACCACCGGCAGAACACCCAGTTCGTCGAGCTTCTGCGAGAACGCGGAATCACCGCCAGGAGCGGCGACGGTGTCAACGTCTGGGTGGACACCGGCACCGACGCGCATGCCGTCGCCGGGCAGTTGATGCGGCGCGGCTGGATCGTCCGCACCGGAGACAGCTTCGCCCTCGGCACCGAATCGGGCGCCGAGCGTATTCGACTGACGGTGCACGAACTCGACACGGATGGCGCCGAGGCGCTGGCCGCCGGTCTCGCTGAGGCCACGGCGGCCGCAGGTACGACAGGAGCGGGACTGTGACGACACCTCTGACGCCGGCCGAGAATCCCGTGATCGTGAGCTCGTCGTCGAGGCTCAACGGAGTCCTCTACGACCTGCGGGGGCCGGTGCACGAACGCGCCGCCGAGCTGGAGCGGCGCGGGCACGAGATCCTGCGTCTGAACATCGGAAATCCGGCTCCGTTCGGATTCGAGGCGCCTGAGGTTGTGGTCGACGCGCTCCGGGACGCGCTTCCGCACGCGCACGGTTACTCCGAGTCGCAAGGGCTCGGCTCCGCGCGCGAAGCGATCCGGGACCACTACGCTGTCCGGCCAGGGTTCCCGGCCGCCGCTATCGACGACATCCTGATCGGCAACGGCGTCTCGGAGTTGGTGACCCTCACCCTGCAGGCCCTCCTCGAACCCGGCGACGAAGTCCTCATCCCGTCGCCGGACTATCCCTTGTGGACGGCGTCGACCGTGCTCGCCGGTGGAGTACCCCGGCACTATCCGTGCGATGAGAACGCCGAATGGCAGCCTGACACAGAGGAATTGGGGCGAATGGTGACGCCCCGCACCCGGGCGATCGTCGTCATCAACCCGAACAACCCCACCGGCGCGGTGTACTCGCGGCGCACGCTCGAAGCCATCGCGGCTGTCGCGGATCGGCACGGACTCCTTCTGCTCTCCGACGAGATCTACGACCGCATCGTCTACCCCGGGCATACCCACCTCAGCACCGCGCAGGTCGCCGCCACGCATCCCTGCATCACCTTCTCGGGACTGTCCAAGACCTCGCGGGTCGCCGGCTACCGCGCCGGCTGGATCGTCGCCACCGGGTTCAGCCCGGACGACGGCTACCTCGCGGGGCTTCGCCTGCTCGCCTCGATGCGCATGTGCGCCTCCGTTCCCGCGCAGCACGCGATCACCGCAGCGTTGCGGCACGACGACACGATCGCCGCGCTCAGGATGCCGGGCGGTCGGCTCTTCGAACAGCGCGCGCTGACCGTCCGACTGCTGCAGGACATTCCGGGGGTGACCTGCCACGAACCAGGGGGCGGCCTCTACGTCTTCCCTCGCATCGATCCCGACATCCACGGGGTCGTTGACGACGAGCGCCTCGTACTCGACTTCCTCGACGCCGAGCACGTCCTCCTCGTCCACGGGCGCGCGTTCAACTGGACACGCCCGGACCACCTACGTATCGCCTTCCTTCCCCGCACTCCGGTACTCGCCGACGCGCTGGATCGTTTCGCCCGGTTCCTCACCGACTACCGGCAACACTCCCACCGCCGCGCGGTGTGAGGACCCCGCGACGCCCGATCGAGAGAAGAAAGAACGCCACATGACCGAGACACTTGCATCTGCATCCACACCGACACGGCCTGCACTGGTCACCGAGGTGCCCGGGCCGAGAAGCCGCGACCTCCACAGCCGCAAGACGGCGGCGGTACCGCGCGGAATCGGGACCGCGCTGCCGATCTACATCGATCACGCCGAAGGCCCGTGGCTCGTCGACGTCGACGGCAATCGGTTCCTGGACCTGGGTTGCGGCGCCGGCGTCAACATGGTGGGCCACCACCAGCAGAGCATCATCGATGCGGCGACGGCGCAGCTGAACCGGGTCACCCACACGCTGTTCGGCATCACACCCTACGAGGGATATGTGCGCCTCGCCGAACGCCTGACCGAGAAGACCCCCGGGTCCCACGCGAAGAAAACCATGTTCGCCAACTCCGGCGCCGAAGCGGTCGAGAACGCCGTGAAAGTCGCCCGGGCGTACACGGGTCGGCGAGCGGTTGCGTCCTTGGACCACGGGTTCCACGGCCGCACCAACCTGACGCTTGCGATGAACCACAGGGCGGTCCCGTACGCGAGCGGTTTCGGTCCGTTCGCTCCCGATATCCACCGGGTGCCGAACTCCTATCCTTTCCGGGATGGGCTCACCGGTCGGCAGGCTGCTGATCGGACGATCGCATATTTGGAGGAACGCGTAGGTGCCGCCGACCTGGCCGCTCTCGTCGTCGAACCGATCCAGGGTGAGGGCGGATTCATCGTGCCCGCAGAAGGGTACCTGCCGGCCCTGCAGGAATGGGCCAACCGAAACGGCGTGGTGCTCGTCGCCGACGAGATCCAGTGTGGGCTGGGACGGACCGGGACCTGGTTCGCCAGCGACCTGTTCGGCCTCGTTCCCGACGTGGTGCTCACCGCCAAGCAGATCGCCGCAGGTCTCCCCCTTGCCGGGGTCACCGGGCGAGCAGAGATCATGGATGCCGCGGCGCCCGGCGGCCTCGGCGGTACCTTCGGCGGCAACCCGGTGTCGATCGCCGCCGCGCACGTCGTCCTCGACCTTCTGGAAGGTGAGGAACAGTTCTCTGCGGCACGCCGGATCGGGAACACCCTCACCAGTGGGCTGCGTCGAATTGCCGAACACCACCCCGTCATCGGCGACATCCGTGGGCATGGTGCGATGATCGCCTTCGAATTGACCAGGGCGGGAACGACTCAGCCGCTGCCGGGTAGCGCAGCGGCGATCAGCGAGCACGCAGCTCGGCGCGGCGTGGTCCTGATCACGGCAGGCAGCGACGGCAACGTGATCCGGTTCCTTCCGACGCTCGACGTCACCGATGATCTCCTCGAGTACGCGCTGACCGTGATCGCGGAAGCACTGGACCTCCAGGACTGAGTAAGCGCAGCGCCGACCGCGAAGGCGGCACAGCATGGTGGGGTGACCGAATAGCCAGGTAGCGGCGCACAACGCCGTGCAGGCAGATTCGAATCCTGCCCACCGCGACAGGACACTGCACGGCAGGCTCGGGTCGCGCCGTGTAACACCCGAGTCATGTTCAGATCCGTTGTCGGCCAGAGGAGGTCGTTCATGACCGAGCACGACAGATTCGTTCTCGCGACGCACAATGCGACCAAGGTCGCCGAGTACCGCTACATCGCCGGGCTGGTTCTTCCGGGCTGGACACCGGTTGCCTACGACGGTCCCGAGCCGGTCGAGGATGGGCTCGGCTTCCGTGACAACGCCCTGATCAAGGCACGCGTTGCCGCCGCGCACTCCGGTCTGCCGGCTCTAGCCGACGATTCCGGACTGTGCGTGGACGTGCTCGGCGGCGCACCGGGGGTGTTCTCCGCCTACTGGGCCGGACATCGGAAGGACCCCGTCGCCAACCGAAACCTGCTCCTCGACCAGCTCTCCGACGTCGCCGACCCCTACCGGACAGCACGATTCACTTCAGCGCTCGCACTGGTCACCCCCGATGGCGCCGAACACGTTGCCGAGGATCACTGGTCGGGTAGGTTGTCCCGTGGACCGGCAGGTGACGACGGTTACCCGTATGATTCGATCTTCGTCCCGGACGGCCAAAGACCCGGTCACGAGACCACCGTCGCCGAATGGGGCGCCGAAGAAAGGTACCGGAACTCGCACCGGGCCCGCGCCTTCACAGCACTCGTTCCGGCACTCGAAGCGCTGACCGATCTCCGTACGAACTGGTGAGCCACCGCCGTCACCCGGCATCCGGACTTCACAAGGCTCGGCTGCCCGCCCGAATCCATGTGCCGCACAACATGCCACATCGGCCCTGGACTCCCCACAACCTGTTACCATCAAATGTGAAGCCACTGGATAACGTTACTACCGAAACGCCAGAGCTGTTACGGCTGACAGGCGACGCGGGGAACAGCACCGGCAGCAGTTGCACACGACCAGGTGTCGTGGCCGTACCGACGCATGTGTACAACATCGCCGCCGACCTTCCCGAACCGATCCCACCCCACCCGAAACCAGCGACCGGCGAGCATGTCACCACCGCCGAACTCGAGGCACTCTTCCCTGCGGCATTGGCAGCTCAGGAACTCGGCAAGGAACGATTCGTGCCGATCCCCGAGCCCGTCCGCGACGTCTACACGTCTTGGAGGACCACTCCCCTACTGCGTGCCTCACGCCTGGAACGTGCGCTCGACACCCGTGCGCGGATCTATCTGAAGCATGAAGGCGCGAGCCCTGTCGGGAGTGGCAAGCCCAACTCTGCTGTGGCCCAGTCCTGTTACAACCAATTGGAAGGCGTCGCGAAGCTCACGACCGAGACCGGCGCAGGCCAGTGGGGCAGCGCTCTCGCGTTCGCGGGGGCGATGTTCGGCCTCGACCTGCCCGCCTGCCAGTCCGTCCTGTCCGGCACCTGGCGGTGAACCATTCGTGCAACACAGAAGAAGGCCTCACATGAATGACCATCTCAACGCCTCGTTGGCAGACATCGACCCCGCAATCAAAGCGGTTCTCGACGACGAACTCGATCGCGAACGCTCGTACCTGGAGATGATCGCCTCCGAGAACTTCGCTCCAGTGTCGGTGCTGGAGTCGGCCGGCAGCGTGCTGACGAACAAGTACGCCGAGGGATATCCGGGCCGCCGCTACTACGCCGGCTGCGAGCCTGTCGATGTGGCAGAACAACTCGCGATCGAACGCGCGAAAGCACTCTTCGGGGCGGAGTATGCGAACGTTCAACCCCACTCGGGCGCGACAGCGAACGCCGCCGTGCTGTCCGCCATTGCCGAGCCCGGGGACACGATCCTCGGGTTGCGGCTCGATCACGGCGGGCATCTCACCCACGGGATGCCGCTGAACTTCTCCGGCAAGCTCTACAACGCCGTCACGTACGGGCTTGATCGTAACTCTTTCCTTGTCGAGCTGGATGCGGTGCGCGACCTCGCGCGGGCACACCGACCGAAGGTCATCATCGCCGGATGGTCCGCTTATCCACGGCATCTCGACTTCGCTGCCTTCCGGGACATCGCGGATGAGGTCGGCGCCCTCCTGTGGGTCGACATGGCGCATTTCGCGGGTCTGGTGGCCGCCGGACTCCACCCGAACCCTGTGCCCGTGGCCGATGTCGTGTCGTCCACCAGCCACAAGACGCTCGGCGGGCCACGCGGCGGATTCATCCTCAGCCGAGACAATTCGTACGCCAAGAGCCTGAACCGGAGTGTCTTCCCTGGCCAGCAGGGCGGGCCACTCATGCACATCATCGCGGCGAAGGCCACCGCGTTTCTGCTCGCGGGTACAGAACCGTTCGCAGATAGGCAGCGGCGAACCCTCGAAGGTGCGCGCATCCTGGCGGACCGACTCCTCGCCCCGGACGCCCGCGCCAACGGTATCGACGTACTCACGGGAGGGACAGACGTCCACCTCATCCTTGCGGACCTTCGTTCCTCCGAAATCGATGGCATCACCGCAGAGCGGGTCCTCCACGAAGTCGGAATCACCGCCAACCGGAACAGCATTCCCTTCGATCCCCGGCCACCCTTGGTCACATCTGGTGTTCGGCTCGGTACCCCGGCTCTCGCAACCCGGGGTTTCCGAACCCTCGACTTCGTCGAAGTTGCCGATGTCGTCGCCCGCGCCCTTCAACCTGACCCGGACATTCCCACACTGCGAGCCCGCACAAAGGCCCTCGCGGAGAAGTACCCGCTCTATCCGGGACCGCCGCAATAGCTGCGCAAGTGGCCTTCCTGCTCCGAACGAGTCCGAGCAGGAAGGCCACGGACAGCGCGAAACGGTATCTATCGCTGTCGGTCGAGCACGAACAGGATGAAGTTGGCGTCACTGGGAACGACCTTGTGGCCCTCGCTGTCAGCTCTGCGCTCACGCGATCCCGCTCGGACGCCAGTTCGGCGACACTGCCGAGTGTCTCGTCGGCGTGCCGCAGCGCGGACCGCCTCGGCGACGTCGTCGACGAGCGCGGCCTCTATCGAGAATGGGGGCTCATTTCGATTGTCCGCGATCGATGTAGGTCGCTCCGACTCGGTCCATTCCTTCTGCTGGCCAGCGATGCTCGAGCGGCGATGCCGTACCCGGCGACAGCGGTGGCCGAGCTCGACGAGTCGAGCTCCTGGCTATCTCATTCACTGCATCTGGCCGCTCAGGACCTCGGTGATCACCGCAGCGACGTGGCCTGCATTCTGTTCGGGTAGTCGAGCGAATCCACAGACGAGTCCGCGCGGCCCGGTGTCCGACAGGCGATGCTCCGAGAGACTCGACACCGAAATGCCTCGTTCGTCCAGTTCTTCAACAACTTTCGCATCGTCGACGCTGTCGGGCAAGCGAAGGACGACATGCAGTCCTGCCTCGATCCCCACTACCGCCGCTCCCCTTCCGCCAAGGTCGGACAAGTGCGTCTGTAGTGATGCCACGAAGGCAGTTCGACGTGAACGGTAGCGCCGCGTAGCTCGGCCAACGTGGCGTGTCATCGCACCCGAATCGAAGAGATGCGACAGTGCCGAGGCCGTGACTCCACACGCCATCTCACTACTTGATCGAATCACAGCGTCGATCTCGGTCCGTAGTGCGCGTGGCGCGAGGAGCCACGCCAGCGGAACGGAGGGCGTCAGAATCCTCGATATCGAGCCGATGTAGGCCACTCGATCCTTACCGCCGACAAGACCTCGCAGCGCGGGGACAGGCGCCGCATCGAAACGCAGCTCACTGTCATAGTCGTCCTCGACTATCAGATTGTCCGACGCCTCGGCCCACGCCACCAGCGCCGCTCGACGAGTAACCGGCATATGCGAACCCAACGGAAACTGGTGTGCCGGAGTACAGTACACAGCCTTGTCAGTAGCTACCAGATGCTGTGGATCGAGGCCGTCATGATCGACCGCTATCGGGCGAACCAGGGCACCGCATTGTTGCAACGCCACACGAGTGCGGCGAGAACCGGGCTCTTCGAAAGCGACTCGGCGGCCCGATAGATCCGCAACTTGCACGATGGCGCGCAGAACCGCATCGACGCGCGGAAAGATCACAACGTCGTCGTGTCGTGCTGCAATGCCACGCACTCGCCGAACACGTGCAGCAACCGAGTGACGAAGTTCTGGGTGCGCGTCTACGCCGGCGATTCCGTCGCAGATCGAGGCAGCAGCGGCAGCACGCCACGATCGGCGCCAGTCCTCCGACGAAATCAAGGATGAGTCGGGAATCTCCGGGTGAAGATTCCATCGAGGGCCGTTGGTCTGTCGCTCCCGGTGCGGGACCGATCCCTCGAGCGCGGGGTCCGGCACTGAGCAAGCCGCCGCCGCTTCCACCGCACCAGTCGCCACTCGCGTTCCAGAGCCTGGTCGACTGACAACGAAGCCGGCTGCTGCAAGCTGCTCGTAGGCCTCGACCACTGGGGTTCGCGACACCTCGAGCTCAACAGCCAAGGAACGAGTTGATGGAAGAATGTCGTTGGATTGCATTCTTTCTGCAGCTATTTCACGGACGATGGCTTCCGCGATCCGTTGGCGGAGCGGCGTACCTGCTGACGGAAGGTGGAGCGCAAGTTGCTTGTCTCGGGCAACGCGTGACATCGCATCACACCACCGATCTCAGATTGCTCCGGCAACAGGACATGTGTCCGCCAGACCGTAGGACCGCGGGATTGGTCGATGGTCAGCCTTCGGGAAGGCAAGTCACCAAGTCATCCCCGACCTGAGCCCAGCCCTCTCGCTATGCGCATTTGCGGCCCGGGTCCTACGACAAGGCGCCAGCGGCAGAACCCGGGCACACAAGTTCCGCTCGACCTGGACGCATGGGCGACGACTCACCATCACCCACCCACTGTGTGGCCCGAACGTGCGCTGCGCACTCCAAGCGACTGCAGAATCCGTGCCCCCAGAGCGCTGAGTAGGCGTTCGCCGATCTCCTCGACCGATCCGGATGCATCCAGCTCAGTCACGATGGGCCCATAGTGCCCGAGTATCGCGGCCCGCTCCTGCACATACACGTCGAGGCGGCGCCGAATCACGTCGTCGGTATCGTCACTACGGCCGCGAGCCAACAATCGTGACGCCAGATCCGCGTTGTCCAGGGTGAACTCGATGACGTGATCGACCTTGTCTCCTCGAGTCTCGAGAATGGCGTCGAGGACACGTGCCTGATCATGTGTGCGAGGAAAGCCGTCGAGGATGAACCCTGCCGCTGCGTCGTCTCTCGACAGTCCTTCTGCGACGATGAGCTCGGTGATGCTGTCCGGGACGAGCTCACCGGCATCGATGTGAGCCTTGACCGCCTTGCCCAAGGTACTGCTGTTCGCGATGTGCCAGCGAAAGAGGTCGCCGGTCGAAATATGGGGAATCTTGAGGGTGCGTGCGAGCAGGCTGGACTGCGTCCCCTTCCCGACGCCCGGCGGCCCAATCAGGATGATGCGCATACTGACTCCAATCAATCTATGAGCGGCCGCCACCACGAGGGGTGGACGGGATTGGTGATGATGGCTACAGGAGCACTCGTCACGTCGCCGGGCGGTGAATACGGATCGGCTCGAAGACCTTGGGGTCGACGAGGGTGGAAGTGTCACCCAGGTCGCGGCCCTCGGCGATGTCGCGCAGGAGGCGTCGCATGATCTTGCCGGAACGGGTCTTCGGCAGTTCGGGGACGACGGTGATCTGGCGGGGCTTGGCGATGGGGGAGATCTCGGTGGAGACCTGGGCGCGCAGTTCCGCGATCAGGGTGTCACCGGTGTTCTCGGCGCCTTCGCGGAGGATGACGAACGCGACGATGCCCTGACCGGTGGTCTCGTCGGCGGCGCCGACGACGGCAGCTTCGGCGACGGAATGGTGTCCGACCAGCGCTGATTCGACCTCGGAGGTGGAGATGCGGTGCCCGGACACGTTCATGACGTCGTCGACGCGGCCCAACACCCAGAGGGCGCCGTCCTCGTCGTACTTGGCGCCGTCGCCGGCGAAGTACCAGCCTTCCTCGGCGTACCGGGACCAGTAGGTGTCGCGGTAGCGGTCCATGTCGCCCCAGATGCCGCGCAGCATCGACGGCCACGGCTCGTCGAGCACGAGGTAGCCGTTGCCGCCTGCGCCGAGGGGCTTTGCTTCGTCGTCGACGATCTTCGCGGAGATACCCGGCAGCGGTGCCATCGCCGAGCCCGGCTTGGTCGCCGTGATACCGGGCAGCGGGGAGATCATGATCGCGCCGGTCTCGGTCTGCCACCAGGTGTCGACGATGGGGGCGGTACCCGCGCCGATGACGTCACGGAACCAACGCCACGCCTCGGGGTTGATCGGCTCACCCACCGAACCGAGGAGACGGATGCTCGAGAGATCGTGGGCGTCGGGGATCTCCCGTCCCCACTTCATGAACGTCCGCACCAGCGTCGGGGCGGTGTAATAGATGGAGACGCCGTACTTTTCGATGATCTCGAAATGCCGGTGCTCGTTCGGGGAGTTCGGTGTTCCCTCGTACACGACCTGCGTGACACCGTTCGACAGCGGCCCGTAGACGATGTAGGAGTGTCCGGTGACCCAGCCGATGTCGGCGGTGCACCAGTAGACGTCCGTGCCTGCATTGTGGTCGAAGACGTTGTGGTGCGTGTACGAGGCCTGCGTCAAGTACCCGCCGGAGGTGTGGATGATGCCCTTCGGCTTCCCGGTGGTGCCGGAGGTGTAGAGGATGAACAGTGGGTGCTCGGCGTCGAACGGCTGAGCAGTGTGCTGGTCGGATGCCTTCTCGACGGTCTCGTGCCACCACAGGTCCCGGCCGGTGACGGTGTCGACGTCGATACCGGTTCGCTTGACCACGAGCACGTGCTCGACGGATTCTGCTCCGTCGACGGCCTCGTCCACAGCAGGCTTGAGCGGTGCCGCCTGCCCGCGACGCCACTGCCCGTCCACCGTCACGACGAGCTTCGCCTGCGCGTCGTCGATGCGGGAGCGGAGCGCGGTCGCGGAGAACCCGGCGAAGACCACCGAGTGCGTCAGGCCGAGGCGGGCGCAGGCGAGCATCGTGACGATGGCCTCGGGGATCATCGGCATGTAGATCGCGACCCGGTCGCCTGCGACGAGG
>NZ_CVQP01000007.1 GCF_001040705.1 Rhodococcus sp. RD6.2 | reverse complement strand
GACGTGAAGATCACGTACGCGGCATTCTCCGGNCGCAACGGATGGACACGCTCGGCATCGGTGACCGGCGACCCGGACCACGACGACTCCACGAACAGGTCCACCTCGACCGCCGCGACACCCGACGGAAGATCAACCGCATCGCGCGCAGTGGTCAACACACACAACGGCCGAGCGATGTCGAACACCGACTCGAGCCGCTCCACCGGCTGATCCGGATCCACCGGCACATACGCACCACCGGCCGTCATCACCGCATGCATCGCGACCAGCATCTCGATCGAACGCCGCGCAGCGACCACCACCGTCGACTCCGGGCCAACACCAACCGAAATCAACTGCCGCGCAAGAGAATTGACGCGACCCGCAAACTGCTCGAAGGTCAACGTCACACCCTCGAAAGTCACCGCAGGCGAAGACGGACGATCCCCCACCGTCGCAGCGAGCAGATCCACCAACGTGCCCGACGGCACCACCGCACCCGTCGCATTCCACGCCGTGAGCATCAACTCCGCATCGGCCTCCGGCACCACCACCACATCACCGACCGGCACAGCCGGATCAGCCGTCACCTGCCGCAAGACCTGCCGCAACACATCCGCGAACCGCGCCGCCGTCGCCGCCTCGAACAGATCAGTCGCATACGTCAGCCAGACACCGATCCCGGCAGGAACACCCTCCTCATATCGGTCGGCAAAACTGAACTCCAGATCGAACTTCGCAGGAACCACGTCGGATTCGAGCGCCTCGACACTCAGGCCATCCAACTCGACGGACTGGTCCGCACCAAGGTTCTGGAAGGCAAGCGACACCTGGAACAACGGCGAATGCGACCGCGAACGCGTCGGGTTCAGCGCCTCCACCAACCGCTCGAACGGCACATCCGCATTCGCGAACGCCGCCAGGTCCACCTCCCGCACCGACTCCAGAACCTCAGCGAACGACTGTGCACCATCCACAGCCGTCCGCAACACCAGAGTGTTCACGAACATGCCAACCAGATCGTCGAGCTCCTGCTCGCCACGACCCGCGACCGGCGAACCGACCGCGATATCCGTGGTACCGGTCAAGCGCGCCAACAACACCGACACCGCGGCATGCACGACCATGAACGGGGTGACCCGGTAGGCCTGCGCGAGCGCATCCACGGCCTCGTGCAGATCCCGCTCGATCTCGAACTCGTGTACTGCACCCAGGTTCGACGCCACAGCCGGCCGCGGACGATCGGTCGGCAACTCGAGGACCTCGGGCAGGTCGGCGAGCGCCTGCGTCCAGAACCCGAGCTGACGACTGATCAACGACTCCGGATCGTCCTCGGATCCGAGCACCTCACGCTGCCACAGCGTGTAATCCACGTACTGCACCGGCAACGGATCCCAGCCCGGTGCCACGCCGGCATGACGCGCGCCATACGCCACCATCAGATCACGCGTCAACGGAGCCATCGAGAATCCGTCGCTCGCGATGTGGTGCACGACCACCACCAACACATGCTCGCGCTCGTCCCCGTCAACCCGCAACAACACCGCCCGCATCGGCACCTGCGAAGCCACATCGAAACCCGCACCGACCACACCGAGCACCCGCCCGGGCACCTCGGCCGCCGCAACCGACTCCGGCGTCAGATCCAGCACGAACTCGTCCAACACCACCTGGCAACCGATGCCCTCGAACTCCGGATACACCGTGCGCAACACCTCATGCCGCGCAACCACATCCGCCACCGCAGCCTGCAACGCCGACACGTCCAGATCACCGGACAACCGGATCGCCGCCGGAATGTTGTACGCCGCCGACTCCGGATCGAACCGGTTCAAGAACCACATCCGAGACTGCGCCAACGACAACGGCACCCGATCCGGACGCACCCCCGCCACCAACGGCGCACGACGCCCACGACCCGCAATCAACGCAAGCCGCGCAGCCAACCCGACAACCGTCGAATCCTCGAAAACCTCCCGCACCGGCACCGTCGTGTCCAACGCAGCACCCAACCGGGCCACCACCTGGGTCGCGATCAGCGAGTTGCCGCCCAACGCGAAGAAGTCGTCGTCGAGACCGACGCGCTCGATTCCGAGGACCTCGGCGAACAACCCGGCAACGATCTCCTCGGTGGGCGTGGACGGTGCCCGGAACTCCGCCACCTCGAATACCGGCGCCGGCAACGCCTTCCGCTCGAGCTTGCCGGAAGCGCTCACGGGGAACTCGTCGAGCACCATGAACGCCGACGGAACCATGTACGACGGCAGGCTTGCACGCAGGGCACCGCCGAGCGCGTCCACCTCCACCCGGGCCCCGGCCACCGGCACCACATACGCCACGAGAAGGGGGCCGGACGCGGTGTCCTCACGCACCACGGCCACTGCCTGCGACACACCCGGCTCCGCGAGCAGCGCGGCCTCGATCTCACCCAACTCGATCCGCAGGCCACGCAACTTCACCTGGAAGTCGGTACGCCCCACATACTCGAGCTCACCGGACTCGGTCCAGAACACCAGATCACCGGTCCGGTACATCCGCTCACCCGACCGGAACGGATTCGCCACGAACCGATCCGCCGTCAGATCCACCCGACCGTGGTACCCACGCGCCAACTGCACACCCGACAGATACAACTCACCCGCAACACCCACCGGAACAGGATTCAGGCGCGAGTCGAGCACGAACACCTGCGTGTTCGGAACAGGAGCACCGATCGGCACAGACATGGACTCGGTACCGTCGACCCGGCGATGCGTCGAGTGCACCGCGGCCTCCGTCGGACCGTACAGGTTGTGCAACTGCGCACCGCTCACCGCACCGAAACGGGCGGCAGTCTCGGCGGCCAACGCCTCACCGGCCGCGAATACGTGCCGCAACATCCCACCCGCGATGGCGGCCGCGGACTGCACATCGACGAACACCGACAGCATCGACGGCACGAACGACGTCGCCGTGACGCCACCCTCGGCAATGACCGACGTCAGGTACTCGGGATCACGATGGCCGTCCGGCCGCGCAACAAGCACCGCCCCGCCGGTGACCAGCGGCACGAACAACTCCCACACCGACACATCGAAGGTGAACGGAGTCTTCTGCAATACGACGTCGTCGGAACCGAACCCGTACCGGGTGGCCATCCAGACCACCTGATTCACGATCGCGGCATGGCTGACCGCCACACCCTTCGGCCGACCCGTCGACCCGGACGTGAAGATCACGTACGCCGTGCTCTCCGCACGCAACGGCCGCAGCCGCTCAGTATCCGACACCACACCATCGGAGAACTCAGCCAGATCCACGTCGTCCACGCACAGCACAGACCTGTCCCCCGCGACCGAGAAACCGTCACGCGCAGTCGTCAACACACACACCGGATCCGCGGAATCNAGGATGTGCCCCACCCGATCCGAAGGCTGATCCGGATCCACCGGCACATACGCACCACCGGCCGCCTGCACCGCGTAGATCCCGACCATCATCTCCAGCGACCGCCGCATCGCGACCGCCACCAGCGACTCCGGACCAACACCCACCGAAATCAGGTACCGCGCAAGACGATTCACCCGAGAAGCGAACTCGCCATACGACAGTGACTCGCCCTCGAACACCAATGCAACCGCGTCCGGAGACGCGGCCACCTGCTGCTCGAACAACGCCACCAAGGTCGCGTCCGAAACCGGCAGATCGGCGGTGTTCCACTGCTCGAGGATCGCCTCACGCTCGACCGCACCGAGCAGTTCGATGTCACCGACGACCGCCGACGGGACACTGGCCACTGCGCGCAGGATCCGAACGAACCGTTCCGCGAACCCCTCGACCGTGGCGGGGTCGAACAAGTCTGTTGCATACGTGATCTCGGCGGTCATGCCGGACGATTCGCCGGCCTCGTCGACAGACTCCGACATCGTCACCTGCAGATCGAACTTCGCGACCCGCGCATCGACCTCGAGTCCGGCCACCCGCAAACCTGGCAGTTCGACAACGGGTACCTCGACGTTCTGGAACGACAACGCCACCTGGAACAGCGGGTGTCGTGCCTGCGACCGGGTCGGCGACAACACCTCCACCAGTCGCTCGAACGGCACATCCGCATGCGAGAACGCCGCCAGATCCGCCGCCCGCGTCTGTCCCAGAAGCTCGGTGAACGCACTCGCCGGGTCGACCTGCGTCCGCAACACCAGAGTGTTCACGAACATACCCACCAGATCGTCCAGTGCCGCCTCACCACGACCGGCCACCGGCGCACCGACCGCGATGTCGGATGTCCCCGACAGTCGCGCCAAGAGCACGGCGAGGGCCGCGTGCACGACCATGAAGAGCGTCGTGTTCTCCTGCCTGGCAAGCTCGTTCAGCGCAGCATGGAGCTGTGCGTCGATCTCGAACACATGCGCAGCGCCACGATTCGATGCGACGACCGGACGTACCCGGTCCGCGGGAAGATCCAGTCGATCAGGCAGATCGGCCAGTGCCCCGCGCCAGAAATCGAGCTGGCCGGCCATGACGGAGTCCGGGTCGGACTCCGAGCCCAACACCTCCCGCTGCCACAGCGCGAAGTCGGCGTACTGCACCGGGAGCGGCGCCCACCCCGGTGTCTGCCCCGTGCTGCGGGCGACGTAGGCGAGCATCAGGTCACGGGTGAGCGGCGCCATCGACCAGCCGTCCGAGCTGATGTGATGTGCCACCATCACCAGCACGAACTCCGGCTCGGCCGTCCCACGCACCGAGAAGAGGTGCGCACGCAGCGGAACCTCGGTTGTGACGTCGAACCCATTCGCCATCAGGGTCGTGGCAGCCCCGAGGATCTCGGCTGCGTCGACCGTGACCGGGGTCAGATCCGGTACCGCCTCGCCGGTCGGCACGATCACCTGAGACGGCTCACCGTCGATCTCCGGGTAGACCGTCCGCAGCGACTCGTGGCGCTCGAAAAGGTCGACGACCGCCGCGCGAAGCGCGTCGAGGTCCAGTTCACCGGTCAGCCGGAGTGCTGCCGGAATGTTGTAGAGGGCGGATTCGGGATCGAACCGGTTGAGGAACCACATCCGCTGCTGCGCCAACGACAGCGGCAGCCGCTCCGGCCGCTCACCCGCCACCAGCGCAGCTCGTGCCCCTCGGCCGGAGAGCTCGTCGGCTACGGCGGCCAGTCCGGCGGCCGTCGAGGCCTCGAACACCGTGACGACGGGAATCACCGTGTCGAGTGCTGCACCCAACCGTGCCGCCACCTGGGTGGCGACCAACGAGTTGCCACCGAGTTCGAAGAAGTCGTCGTCGACACCGACCCGTTCGAGTCCGAGCATCTCGGCGAACAGCTCTGCCAGCAGCTCCTCGGTGGGTGTGCTCGGAGCGCGGTACTCACGTGCGAGAGACGAGAAATCCGGCGCCGGTAGCGCTTTCCGGTCGAGCTTGCCGCTCGCGTTGATGGGAAAGGCGTCGAGGACGACGAACAGTGACGGCACCATGTAGTCGGGAAGTCGCTGCTTGAGGTCGGCACTGAGCTGACGGTGGTCGGGCGAGGAGCCCGGTTCGGCGATCAGGTAGGCGACGAGGCGGTCACCGACGGTAGGGTCGTTGTGCACGACCACAACCGACTGCGCGACCTCGCTGCTTGCCAGGAGGGCCGACTCGATCTCACCGAGCTCGATACGCAGACCACGCAGCTTGACCTGGAAGTCGATGCGTCCCAGGTAATCCAAGGCGCCGGCCGGGTTCCACCGGACGAGGTCTCCGGTGCGGTACATACGTGCGCCACGGGCACCATACGGGTTCGCGACGAATCGATCCGCGGTGAGTTCGGGCCGGCGGACGTAACCGCGGGCGAGCTGGACGCCTGCAAGGTACAGCTCACCGGGAACCCCGGCCGGCACCGGACGCAGCCCGTCGTCGAGGACCAGCACCTCGGTCTCCGCGATGGCGTAACCGATGGGCATCGTCGCCCCGTCAGCCTCGCTCGTCTCGTGGCGGGTGACGTCGACTGCGGCCTCGGTGGGACCGTACATGTTGTGCAGCGGCACATCGAAGATGCCACGGAAGCGCGCCGCGGTCTCGGGTGGCAACGCCTCACCCGAGGAGAAGACCAGCCGCAACGTCCCGACCCCGCGAGCCGCGGGGTCGGCGAGGAACATCGACAACATCGACGGGACGAACTGGGCGACGGTGACGCCACGGTCGACCATCGTCCGCGCGAGATAGGCCGGGTCGCGGTGGCCGTCGTGCGTCGAGATGACCAGCTTCGCACCCGCCGCCAGCGGCCAGAACACCTCCCACAACGAGACGTCGAAGGTGAACGGTGTCTTCTGCAGGAAGACATCGTCGCCGGTGATGCGGTACTGGGCGGTACGCCACAGCATGTTGCTCACGACAGAGCGATGACTGACCGCAACTCCCTTCGGGCGCCCGGTCGACCCGGAGGTGAAGATCGCATAGGCCGCGTTGTCGGCCGACAGCGCCACGATGCGGTCCGTGTCCGTGACCGTGGCACCTGAGTAGCCGCTCACATCGAGGGTGTCGATCTCGTACACCGTTGCGCTCGCGGGCAACGGCACAGCGTCGCGGGCGGTGGTGAGCACCGCCGCCGGCTGCGCCACCTCGAGAACGTACGCGATACGGTCCGCCGGATGGTCGGGGTCGAGCGGCACGTAGGCGCCACCCGCCTTCACGATGGCGTACATGCCGATCATGAGGTCGAAGGAGCGACGGATCGCCAACCCGACCATCGACTCGGGGCCGACGCCGGACTCGATCAACTTGCGGGCCAGGGCATTCGCGCGTGAGTTGAACTCCTCGTAGGTCATCTCGGCGCCCTCGAATTCGAGAGCGACCGCCGCTGGGGTCCGCGCGACCTGTTCGTCGAACAGCGATGCGAGCGTCCGGGGTGCCGTCGCGACGATGCCGACGGCCTCGACCACATCCGCGAACAAGCCGTCGAGCACGGCCGCAAGTCCGTTGTCCTCGGCTTCGTCGAGTCCGGGCAGCAGGGTCGAGAGCACCACCGGGATCAGGGCATCGGGTCCGAGTGCGCCGCCCATCGCCGCGTCCAGGCTTTCCAACTCCGCATGCAACGCGCCGTAGCTGACGTCGGTGTCGCCGTGAGCGATCGCGAGGCGATCGGGATCGGTCCTAACAGCTTCTGCGATCAACCGCGGCAAGTCTTCGATCGAAAGAAAGTGCCCTCGCGGCTCAACACCCGACATCTAGCCAAAACCTCCCGTAAAACCACTGCTAACCGGCACACGACATCGACGAAGCGCATGCCGACGACTCCGGGGTCCCCGGCTCCGTCCGGTGAACTATAGGGTCACGACGCGCTGTCGAACTGCGCTTTCCGAACAATTGACCGAGACGAACCGATCAGTGACTCGAGCACCGTGGCGAGGCCCTCGGGACCGAGCTTCGGCAGGATGCCCGGCAACAGACCCGACAACGTCACCGTGACGATCGCCTCGGGTTTGAGCGTCGCTCCCATGGTCTTCGTGACGGCCGCCAGCTTCGTTCCGAGCTGACCGTAGGTGACCTCTTTTCCGTCGTGGCTGAGAGCGATCTCGTCCGGAGCGACCCCCGCTGCCGCGGCCAACAAGTCCGGCAGATCCTGCACGGTCTGCGCCGGCTGCGGTGCGAGTCGGGAGCGTTCCTCGTCGGTGAGGATGTCGATGCTCCGCAGCATGACGTCGGGGTCCTCCGTCACTGCCTCCAGGATCCGGGTGAACCGACCGGCGAACAGACGGACCGTCTCCGGGAGGAACAGATCGGTCGCGTACAGGAACTGCAGGCCGAGCCCGACCAGCCGGCCGCGATCGTCGAACTGCTCCGAACCGGTGAGCTGCAGGTCGAACTTGGCCTGCTCGAAGCCGCTGTCCATCAGCGACACCTCGAGTCCCGGAAGCTGAAGCGACGTGGTGGCCATGTTCTGGAAGGCGAACAACACCTGGAACAACGGCGAGTACGCAGTGGACCGCTGCCTGCCGACCGCATCGACGACCCGCTCGAACGGCACATCCGCGTTGCCGAAAGCAGTCAGATCGGTGGTCCGGGTCTGCTCGAGCAGCTCGGAGAACGTCATCCCCGACCCGACGTCACTTCGCAGCACCACCGTGTTGACGAACATGCCGACGAGGTCGTCGAGGACCTGCTCACCGCGACCCGCGACCGGTGTGCCGATCGCGATGTCCGTCGAGCCCGACAGCTTCGCGAGCAGCACCGCGAACACACTGTGCACGACCATGAACACGGTCGAGTTGTGGTCACGGGCGAGGGTTGCCAGCCTGGCGGCGACGTCAGGATCGACGTCGAAGTCGAACGATGCGCCGCGCATCGACTGGCGGGCGGGTCGGCGCTGATCGGTGGGCAGTTCGAGCTGCTCAGGAAGTCCGGCGAGCTGGCCGCGCCAGTAGTCGACCTGCCGTGTCAGCAGGCTCTCGGGGTCGTCTTCCGCACCCAAGACCCGACGTTGCCACAGGGCGTAGTCGGCGTACTGCACCGCGAGTGGCGCCCAACCCGGCTCCTGACCGTCCACCCGCGCCGTGTAGGCCACCATGACGTCGCGGGTCAGCGGTCCCATCGAGAATCCGTCCGCGCTGATGTGATGCACCATCACCACGAACACGTGTTCGGTGGGGCTGAGTTCGAACAGCCGCGCCCGCACCGGCAGGTCGGCCGTGACGTCGAAGTTCCCCGACACCATCTCCACCACCTGCCCGGGCAACGACTGCTCGGTGGCGGACACCCGCTCGAGAACGGGTGTCGACTCGCTCGACGGCAGCACCACCTGCACCGGACCGTGCAGCCCGTCCGGGTACACCGTCCGGAGCACCTCGTGCCTGCGGAGCACGTCGCCGAACGCCGCCTCGAGGGCCGCGGTGTCGAGCAGACCGGACAGCCTGATGGCCACCGGGATGTTGTAGGCCGCCGAATCCGGCATCAGCCGGTTGACCAACCACATCCGCTGCTGCGCCAACGACAGCGGCAACTCGTCCGGACGATCCCCCGCGACGAGCGGGGGACGGCCACCGGACCCTGCCGTCGCAGCCACCCGCGCAGCGAGCTCGGCGACTGTCGGCGCCTCGAACAACCAGAGGACCGGAACCTGAGTGTCCAGAGCCGCGCCCAACCGCGCGGTGACCTGAGTGGCGATCAGTGAGTTGCCGCCGAGGGCGAAGAAGTCGTCGTCGAGACCGACCTGAGCGACACCGAGAACGTCACCGTATACCTCCGCCACCAACCTCTCGGCGTCCGTGGTCGGCTCCCGGAACTCGGCGGCCTCGAACTCGGGCGCCGGCAGCGCCTTCCGATCGATCTTGCCGTTGATGTTCAGGGGCAGCGCGTCGAGCACGACGATCGCCGCCGGCACCATGTAACTGGGCAGCGCCCGGGCAGCCGAAGCCTTCAGCTCGACCGCATCGATCTGCTCACCAGCCGCGGGCACCACGTACGCCACCAGCCGGTCGCCGGCTCGCTCGTCGGAGTACGCGGTAACCACTGCCGCGGCGACGGTGGGATCGGTCGCCAGCGCGGCCTCGATCTCACCGAGCTCGATCCGGAAGCCACGCACCTTGACCTGGAAGTCACTGCGCTCCAGATACTCGAGTTTCCCGTCCGGACGCCAGCTCACCAGGTCACCGGTGCGGTACATCCGCTCACCCGGCGCACCGAACGGATTGGCCACGAACCGATCCGCCGTCAGGTCCGCCCGGCCGTGGTAACCCCGTGCGAGCTGTGCGCCCGCCAGGTACAGCTCACCGGCGACGCCAATCGGAACGACATTGAGCCGACGGTCGAGCACGTACACCCGTGTGTTCCACTCCGGCTGTCCGATCGGCACCGACGCGGTGTCCGCATCGCTCGCCTCGTGCGAGGTCGCCGACACCGCCGCCTCGGTCGGGCCGTACAGGTTGACCAAGCGGGCGGAGTTCGCCGCGCGGAAGGCCTGTGCCGTGGCTGCGGGCAGCGCCTCCCCGATCGCAAGGACGCGACGCAGCGAATCCGACAATGCCGCACCGGATGCCGCGGCCGAGAGCATGGCCACCGTCGACGGCACGGCATGCAGCGTGGTGACGCGCTGGGAGCGCAGCAGATCCAGGAGGTAATCGGGGTCCTGCTGGCCGCCCGGCTTCGCGATGACCATCCGACCGCCGGATACCAGTGGCGACCAGAACTCCCACACGGACAGGTCGAACGTCGCCGCCGTCTTGAGCAGTACCGAGTCCGAGCCGTCGAGCCCGAACGCGGCAGTCTTCCACAGCAACTGGTTGACGATCGCCGCGTGGCTCACGGCGACACCCTTGGGCTTGCCCGTCGACCCGGACGTGAAGATCACATAGGCCGGGTTCTCCGGGCGCAGCGGCCGCACCCGCTCGAAGTCCTGGACGGGATCGGTCGCGAAACCGGTGAGATCGTCGGAGTCCAGGAGAAGGACAGACCTGTCCCCGGCCCCGTCGAATCCATCTCGGGAGGTGGACACGACACACACCGGTGCCGCGGTGTCCAAGATGTGCCCCGTGCGCTCAGCCGGCTGATCGGGATCGATCGGCACGTAGGCGCCACCTGCCTGAACGACCGCGTACATGCCCACCACAAGGTCGATCGATCGACGCATGGCAAGTGCCACGAGCGATTCCGGTCCGACACCACGGTCGACGAGTGCACGGGCAGCCCTGTTGACCCGGGCATCGAACTCCCGGTAGCTCAGCTCCGTTCCCTCGAACCACAGTGCAGGCGCATCCGGTGTCGCGGATGCTTGCGCGCGGAAGAGGCCTGCAAGTGTGTCGTCCGCGACGGCGATCCGAGTCTGGTTCCACTCGGTCACCAGGCGCCCGTGTTCGGCGTCGTCGAGAAGGTCGATGTCACCGACCGCGACGTCGGGATTCGAGACACTCGCCTCGACGATTCGCACGAACCGCTCGGCGAAGCGTTCGACGGTCCGCTGGTCGAACAGATCCGTCGCGAAGTGGAACATCGCCTCGACCCCGTCGGGAGCACCGTCTGCATCGAATCGCTCCACGAGGAAGAGCTGCAGGTCGAACTGCGTGATGCCGTTGTCGATGTCCAGCGCGGACACCGCCAGTCCGGGCAGTTCGAGGCTCGTCTTGGCCAGGTTCTGGAACGAGAAGCCGACCTGGAACAGCGGGTGCCGGGCGGTGGAGCGGGTGGGGTTGAGCACCTCCACGAGTCGCTCGAAGGGAACGTCCGAGTGACCGAACGCGGCCAGGTCGGCATCTTTCACCGAGGCGAGGAGCTCGGTGAAGGACTGCGCGCCGTCGACTGCGGTGCGCAGGACCAGGGTGTTGACGAACATGCCGATCAAGCCGTCCATCGCGGCGTCGCCACGTCCGGCGATCGGTGTGCCGACGGTGATGTCGTCCGTTCCCGACAACCGAGCCAAGAGCACAGCGAGTGCGGTGTGGGTTGCCATGAAGACCGTCGCTCCCGCGCCGCGTGCGAACTCGGCGAGTTCGCGGTGCAGTCGCCCGTCGATCTCGAAGGCGACGCGGCCACCCCGGTTGTCGCGCACGGCGGGTCGGGGGCGGTCGCTCGGGAGATCCAGCTGGTCCGGAATGCCGGCGAGGGTTCGCTGCCAGAAGTCGATCTGCTGTCCCGCGACCGACGACGGCTCCTCTTCGTCACCGAGCACCTGACGCTGCCAGATGGCGTAGTCGGCGTACTGCACCGGCAGCGGGCTCCATGCGGGCGGGTTCCCGCCCAACCTGGAGGCGTACGCGGTCATGACATCACCGACGAACGGCGTCATGGACGAGCCGTCTGCCGAGACGTGATGCACGACGGCCGCCAACACGTACTCGTTCGAACCCACCTCGAACAGCGTGATGCGCAACGGAATCTCCGCCGTCACGTCGAACTTGGTGGTTGCGAGCTCGAACAGACGCTCGTGCAGGTGGTCCGCATCCACCCGGACCCGGTGCAGGGTCGGGATCGCATCACCCGGCGCTGCGATGACCTGCACCGGACCGTCTGCGGTCTCGGGGTAGTGCGTCCGCAACGACTCGTGCCGTGCGACCACGTCTGCGAGCGCCGCCGTCAGTGCGTCGGTGTCCAACTCACCCGTCAACCGAATCGCCAACGGAATGTTGTACGCAGCCGACGACGTGTCGAACCGGTTCAAGAACCACATCCGCTGCTGCGCCAACGACAACGGCACCCGCTCGGGACGCGGCCCCGCCACCAATGGAGCGCGACCCCCACTGCCGGCCTCCGCACCCAACCGCGCCGCCAAGCCCACAACAGTCGACGCCTCGAACAGATCCCGGACAGGCACTCGCATGTCCAGCGCGGCCCCCAGCCGAGCCGCCAACTGTGTCGCCACCAACGAGTTGCCACCGAGTTCGAAGAAGTCGTCATCCAGACCGACCTGCTCGACCCCGAGCACCTCGCCGAACGCCGCAGCAACAACCCTCTCAACGGGCGATGACGGCGCCCTGAACTCCCTCGCCTCGAAGATCGGATCCGGCAACGCCTTACGATCCAACTTCCCCGACGAGTTCAACGGGAACTCGTCCAACACAACCAACGCCGACGGAATCATGTACGACGGCAGCCGATCACCCAGACCGGCCCGTACGGTGGCGACAGCGACCTCCGCGCCGGCAGCCGGCACCACATACCCGACCAGCTGATCACCGGTCGCCGTCGGCACCACCAGCACAACCGCCTGGCTCACCGATCCATCCGCGAGCAAAGCAGTCTCGATGTCACCGAGCTCGATCCGCTGACCGCGGAACTTCACCTGGAAATCCGTACGTCCGATGTAGTTCAACTCACCCGACGGACTCCACGTGACCAGGTCACCGGTCCGGTACATCCGCTCACCCGACACCGAGAACGGATTCGCCACGAACCGATCCGACGTCAGGTCCACCCGCTGGTAGTACCCCCGCGCCAACTGCGCACCCGCCAGATACAGCTCGCCCGGAACACCCACCGGAACCGCATGCAACCGCGAATCGAGTACATACATCTGCGAATTCCACTGCGGGCGCCCGATCGACACCGCCCCGCCTGCAGCCACGTCCGTCACATCGGCATAGGTGATCGACACCGCCGCCTCCGTCGGCCCGTACAGATTCTGTACCCGCGCCGACGACACCGCCCCGAAGGCTCGCACCGTTTCCGCCGGCAACGCCTCACCGATCACGAACACATCCCGCAGCGACACCAACGACGACGCAGGCGCGTACTCGGCGAACACCGTCAACATCGACGGCACGAAGTCGGTGAGAGTCACACCATGCGCCGCAATCGTATCCGCGACGTACACCGGATCCCGGTGGCCGTCGTGCGTCGCGACAACCAACGTCGCACCCGTCCGCAGCGGCAGGAAGTAGCCCCACAGCGACACATCGAACGTCGTCGCCGTCTTCTGCAGATACACGTCCTCCGCCGAGAACGAGTACTCGTTCTCCATCCAACGCACCTGGTTGACGATCGCACCGTGAGGAACCGCGACACCCTTCGGCTTACCCGTCGACCCCGACGTGAAGATCACATACGCCGGATGCTCCGGCCGCAGCGCCGACACCCGCTCCGCATCGGTCACCGGAGCATCGGAATGCACCGTCAGGTCCACGGCATCCAGGAAGAGAACAGCTCTCTCGCCCGGAACCTCGAAGCCGTCTCGCACAGTCGTCAACACACACACCGGGTCCGCCGTGTCGAGGACGTGACCGATTCGCTCGGACGGATGGTCCGGATCGATCGGCACGTATGCGCCACCGGCCTCGAGCACCGCATACATGCCCACAACCAGGTCGAAGGAACGCCGAACAGCCAACGCCACCAGCGACTCCGGCCCCACACCCGACGCGATCAACGCCCGCGCCAACCGGTTCACCCGCGACGCGAACTCCCCGTAGGTCAGCGACGCACCCTCGAACACCACCGCTGTCGCAGCCGGGTTCGCCGTCACCTGCGCCCGGAACTCGTCCAACAGCAACTCATCGGCCGGCAGCACGTGCGCCGAGTCGTTCCACTGGCCCAGAACTCGGACCCGCTCGGGACCGTCGAACAGATCGACGTCACCGACCGCGATCCCCGGGTCCGCCGTCACCGCGGACAGAATCCGAACGAGCCGACGTCCGAAATCAGCAATCGAATCCTCGTCGAACAGATCCGTCGCATAGATCAGGTCGACGGACATTCCGGTGAGGGCACCGGACTCGTCGGTGGCGGATTCCGTCACCGTCACCTGCAGGTCGAACTTCGCCATCCGAGCATCGACGTCGAGTGGTGCAACGCGGAGTCCCGGAAGCTCGAGTTCCGTTCGGCCCAGGTTCTGGAAGAACAGCGCGACCTGGAACAGCGGGTGCCGCGCCTGCGACCGCGCAGGCGCCAACACCTCCACCAACCGCTCGAACGGAGCATCGGCGTGGGCAAATGCACCCAGGTCGACCTCACGCGCCTGAGCCAACACATCGACGAACGAGGACGACGAATCAACCTGCATCCGCAACACCAGCGTGTTGACGAACATCCCCACCAAATCGTCGAGAGCCGCGTCACCACGGCCTGCAACCGGCGCACCGACCGCAATGTCACCGGTGCTCGACAACCGAGCCAGCAAGACCGACAACGCCGCATGCACAACCATGAACAGCGACGCACCCTGCCGCCGAGCCAGCGCGTCGAGACCGCGATGCAGCCCCGCATCGACCGAGAACGAGTACGTGGCACCACGATTCGACGCCACCGCCGGCCGCGGCCGATCCGACGGAAGATCAAGCTGCTCGGGCAACCCCGCGAGTGCCTGCTGCCAATAGTCGAGCTGCGCAGACACGAGCGAGTCCGGATCCTCCTCCGAACCCAACACCTCACGCTGCCACAACGTGTAGTCCGCGTACTGCACCGGCAACGGTGCCCACCCCGGCGCGACACCAGCAGACCTCGACACGTACGCCGTCATCACGTCCCGAATCAACGGCCCGATCGAGAAGCCGTCCGCCGCGATGTGATGAATCACCACCACGAAGACGAACTCGGTCTCCGCCGTCTGGAACAGCTGTGCCCGCACCGGCACCGCTTCGGTGACGTCAAATCCCGCCAACGCCGACTCGGCAACCCGGGCGAACAGATCGGCTTCGGACACCACCAGCGGCGTCAGATCCGGAAGCACCTGATCAACCGCCACGATCACCTGCGTCGGACCCTCGTCCGACGCAGGATAGACCGTGCGCAGAACCTCATGGCGTTCGAGCAGATCCCGCACGGCGGCCTGCAGAGCGGCCACATCCACCGCGCCGGACAGTCGCACCGCGAACGGAACGTTGTTGACCCCGGATGCGGTGTCGAATCGGTTGAGGAACCACATCCTCGTTTGCGCGGTGGACAGTGGAATACGTTCGGGGCGAGGTCCTGCGACCAGTGGAGTTGCACCGGCTCCCCGGTCGGCGATCCCGTCGACCGCCAGCGCGAGCGCCGCGACCGACGGCGCGTCGAAGAGCATGCGGACCGCGATCTTGGTACCGAGAACGGCCCCGAGTCGCGCCACCACCTGAGTGGCGATCAACGAGTTGCCACCCAACTCGAAGAAGTCGTCGTCGGCACCGACCCGCTCGACACCGAGCACCTGCTCGAACACCCCGGCCACGATCGCCTCGATCGGAGACGACGGAGCGCGGAACTCCCGCACCTCGAACACCGGCTCCGGCAACGCCTTCCGATCAAGCTTGCCGGAGGCGTTCAACGGGAAGGCGTCGAGGACGACGAACGCGGCGGGAACCATGTACGACGGCAACGTCGACCGCAAGGCACCGCCGAGCACCCGAGCGTCGGCCTGTTCATCACCAGCCGACACGACGTATGCAACGAGTCGCTGACCCGACCCGGCATCCTCGTGCACCACTGCAACTGCCTGCGACACGTTCGGATGCGCGAGCAGCGCCGCTTCGACTTCGCCCAGTTCGATGCGCTGGCCTCGCAACTTCACCTGGAAGTCCGTGCGTCCGATGTACTCCAACTCACCCGACGCAGTCCAGCGAACCAGGTCCCCGGTGCGATACATCCGCTCACCGTCACCGAACGGATCGGCCACGAACCGATCGGCGGTGAGGTCCACTCGACCGTGATACCCGCGTGCCAGCTGTACGCCGGACAGATAAAGCTCGCCTGCGACGCCAACCGGAACCGGATGCAGACGCGCGTCGAGCACGAACACCCGGGTGTTCGACACCGGCACACCCATCGGCACCGACACGGACTCGGAGCCGTCGACGCGGCGATGCGTCGAGTGCACCGCCGCCTCCGTCGGACCGTACAGGTTGTGCAGCTGCGCAGAGAAGACCGCGGCGAAGCGAACCGCTGTCTCCGCGGGCAACGCTTCACCGGCCGCGAACACGTGCCGCAACGCACCCGACGACACACCGTTCGCCGCCTGCACGTCGAGGAACACCGACAGCATCGACGGAACGAACGAGGTCGCCGTGATGCCACACCCGGCGATCACCCCGGCGAGGTACTCGGGATCACGATGGCCGTCCGGCTCGGCGATGTGCACCGAGCCACCGGTCACCAGCGGCACGAACAACTCCCATACCGACACGTCGAACGTGAACGGCGTCTTCAGCAGCACGACGTCGGATTCACCGAATCCGTACCGGACCGCCATCCATTCGACCTGGTTGACGATCGCGCCGTGGCTTACCGCAACCCCCTTCGGTCGACCCGTCGACCCGGAGGTGAAGATCACGTACGCCGGGCTCTCCGAACGCAACCGCCCGAGACGATCGACATCCGACACCGGCGCGTCCGACAGCCCGGACAAGTCGAGCTCGTCCACACACAGCACAGACCTGTCCCCCGCGACCGAGAAACCGTCACGCGCAGTCGTCAACACACACACCGGATCCGCGGAATCGAGGATGTGCCCCACCCGATCCGAAGGCTGATCCGGATCCACCGGCACATACGCACCACCGGCCGCCTGCACCGCGTAGATCCCGACCATCATCTCCAGCGACCGCCGCATCGCGACCGCCACCAGCGACTCCGGACCAACACCCACCGAAATCAGGTACCGCGCAAGACGATTCACCCGAGAAGCGAACTCGCCGTACGTCAGCGACACGCCCTCGAAACGCATTGCCACCGCATCCGGGGTCCGCCCGACCTGCGCCTCGAACAACGACACCAAGGTGCCCTCCGGCAACGCCAGTGCCGTCTCGTTCCAGGTGTCGACGACGAGCTCGAGTTCGGCATCGGCGAGCAGTGGCAGGTCCCCGATCGCGGCCGACCCGTCGGCAACGACCGCACGCAGAACCCGAACGAACCGATCCGCGAAGGTGTCGACCGTCGTCGCGTCGAACAGGTCCGTGGCGTAGATGAGATCGGCGTGCAGGCCCTCGAGTGCGCCGTCGTCGCCTGCCTTCTCGGTCAGGTCCAGGTGTAGATCGAACTTCGACACCCGTTCGTCGTAGTCGAGCGCTCTGACGTCGAGTCCCGGGAGTTGAAGTTCCGAGCGGGCCTGGTTCTGCAGCGAGAGCATCACCTGGAACAGCGGATGCCGCGCCTGCGAACGCTGCGGGTCGAGGATCTCGACGACGCGCTCGAATGGCGCGTCGGCGTGCACGAAGGCGCCGAGATCGACGTCCCGGACCTGCGCGAGCAACTCGACGAACGAGTGCGTCGGATCGACCTGCGTCCGCAGCACCAGGGTGTTGACGAACATCCCGACGAGATCGTCGAGCGCGGCCTCACCGCG
Organism: Rhodococcus sp. RD6.2; assembly: GCF_001040705.1. Classification (GTDB taxonomy): domain Bacteria; phylum Actinomycetota; class Actinomycetes; order Mycobacteriales; family Mycobacteriaceae; genus Rhodococcus_G. The sequence continues at coordinate 692,166 of NZ_CVQP01000007.1, read as the reverse complement.
CCCGGCCACGGGGGCACCGACGGCGATGTCACCAGCACCGGACAGCCGGGCAAGCAGCACCGACAACGCCGCATGCACAACCATGAACAATGTCGCACCCTGCGCCCGCGCCAACTCGTCGAGGGCTCGGTGCAGATCGGCATCGATCGCGAACGCATGGGTGGCACCACGATACGAGGCGGCCACCGGACGCGGTCGGTCCCACGGCAGGTCCAACTGATCCGGCAACCCCTCCAGCTGGGTTGACCAGTAGCGCAACTGGGCCGCGATCACCGACTCCTCGTCGTCCTCGGAGCCCAGTACTTCCCGCTGCCACAGTGCGTAATCCGCATACTGCACCTGCAGCGGTGCCCACGCCGGCTCCACACCCGACGACCGCGACACATACGCAGTCATCACATCCCGAACCAACGGACCCACCGAGAAGCCGTCTGCCGCAATGTGATGCACGACCATCGCCAACACGAACTCGCCATCCGCCGTCTCGAGCAGACGGACCCGCAGCGGAATCTCCGTGCTGACGTCGAAACCGACCGAGAAGAACTCGGCCAACACCGAGTACAGCTCCGTGGTCGGGACCGGCTCGGGCGACAGTGCAGGGGCCGCCTCGACTGCGGGCAACACGACCTGGCAGATCTCTCCCCCGGTATCGGGATAGACCGTCCGCAGCGCTTCGTGACGGCCGATGACGTCGGCGACGGCCTGCTCGAGAGCCACGACGTCGAGCTCGCCGGACATCGCAAGTGCCAGCGGCAGGTTGTACACCACCGACTCGGGATCGAACCGGTTCAGGAACCACATCCGTTGCTGCGCCAGCGACAACGGAATCCGGTCCGGCCGAGCCTGCGCGACGAGCGCAGGACGCGCACCCGTGCCTGCGATCGATTCGACTGCCGCCGCCAGCGCAGCGACCGTGGACGCCTCGAACAGCACACGCACCGGCACAGTCGTGTCGAGCGCCGCGCCGATCCGGGCAACCACCTGCGTCGCGATCAGCGAGTTGCCGCCGAGTTCGAAGAAGTCGTCGTCCAGGCCGACCAGATCCACACCGAGCACATCGGCGAACACATCGGCTACCGTCTCCTCGACCGGTGTGGACGGGGCGCGGTACGGCCGCGACTCGAACACCGGCTCCGGCAGTGCCTTCCGATCGAGCTTGCCCACCGGCGTCCGCGGGATCTCGTCGATCACCATGATCGCCGTCGGCACCATGTACGCCGGCACAGACTGCCCGATGAAAGCGGCGAGCTCCGTCGTGTCGATCGAGCGACCGGACGCAGGGACCACGTAGGAGACCAGTGCCGTGGTTCCGTTGGCATTGGTGTGACCGAGCGTGATCGCAAAATCCACGTCGTCGTGGGCGATGAGCGCGGATTCGATCTCGCCGAGTTCGATGCGGTAGCCGCGGACCTTGACCTGGAAGTCCGACCGGCCGACGTACTCGAGGTCACCGCCCGAAGTCCACCGCACCAGATCACCGGTCCGGTACATCCGGCTGCCACCGGAACCGAACGGATCCGCGACGAACCGATCCGCAGTGAGGCCATTCCGGCCCCGATAGCCACGGGCCAACCCCGGCCCCGCCAGATACAGCTCAGCTGTGACACCGACCGGCACCAGCTCGAGCCGGCTGTCGAGCACCATTGCGCGTGTACCGCACACCGGCGAGCCCACGGTGACAACCTGCCCCGGTACCAACGGCCCTGTGCTCGTGCTGACAACCGTGCTCTCGGTCGGTCCGTACGCGTTCACGAACACTCGGCCACCCGCCCAGCGTGCAACCAGTTCCGGCGGGCATGCCTCGCCGCCGACCCCGACCACCCGCAGGTCCGGCAGGTCGGTCGGGTCGACGGACGCGAGCGCGACCGGAGTCATCATCAGGTGCGTCACCCGTTCGCGGCGCACCAGTTCCGCAAGCTCGGCGCCACCGAACACTGTCGGGGGCGCAATCACCATCGTCGCGACCAGAGTTGCGGCGAGCAGCATCTCGTGGACCGAGATGTCGAAGCTGGGCGACCCGACGTGCAACGTCCGGGGGTCAACCCCGCTCGGGAAGGCGGCCCGCTGGTATGCAGCGAAGTTCGCCAACCCCGCATGGGTGACGACGACACCCTTCGGCAACCCCGTCGACCCCGAGGTGTAGATGATGTACGCCGGGTTCTCGAGCCGCAGTGGACGAATCCGATCGGCATCGGTCAGCGGCGCGGCCGACATCTCGTCGCATCGGGCCGCAAGTCCGGCATCGTCCAGCGCCAACCACCGCAGCCCACCCGGCAGCTCTGCCGCGAACCGCGCCACCGTGACACCTGTCACGGCGCCACAGTCGGAAACCATGTGGACGACCCGGTCGGCCGGATAGTTCGGGTCGACCGGCACGAATGCGGCCCCGGTCTTCGCGACGGCCCACACCGCCACAACCGATTCGATCGACCGCGGAATCGCAACCGCAACCGCAGTCTCCGGCCCAGCCCCCGACTCGATCAACAGCCGTGCCAGTCGCGACGAACGCTCGTCGAGTTCCCGATAGGTGACCTCGACACCCAACGAGGTCAGCGCCACCGACGAGGGTCGCTCCACCGCTGCCGCGGTCAACAGATCCACCAGGGTCTGTGGCTTCGGCCCGGGCGGGCCGACTCGAACCAGATCGGCACGCTCGTCTGCATCGAGAATGTCGACGTCACCCACGGGAAGTCCCGGCGCCGAGAGCACCGCTTCGAGAATCCGCAGGAACCTGGTCGCGAATCCGGCCACGGTCGACTCGTCGAACAGATCGCAGGCGTACACGAACTCGGCCGCCACGTCCTCCGTGACTGCAGCGCCGCGCGGTCGGTCGGCGACGGTCAACTGCAGATCGAACTTCGACAGGTCGACGTGTACCTCGTCGGCCGTCACCACCAAACCAGGTAGTTCGACCTCGGCACGCTCCATGTTCTCGAAGGAGAGCCCCACCTGGAACAGCGGGTGTCGCGCGGTGGACCGAGCCGGCTTCAGCGCCTGCACGAGCTGCTCGAACGGCACGTCGGCATGCCCGAATGCGGCGAGGTCATGATCACGCACCTGCGTCACGAGGTCGACGAACGAGGAACCACCGTCCACCCGGGTGCGCAGCACGAGGGTGTTGACGAACATGCCGATGAGGTCGTCGAGAGCCTGCTCACCGCGACCCGCGACAACGGTGCCCACCGCGATGTCCGACGTGCCGCTCAGGCGCGACAACAGCACAGTCAGTGCCGCATGCGTCACCATGAACGGCGTCACGCCCTGGGTGCGAGCGAAGCCGACCAGCGACTGGTAGGTCTGTGCCGGGATCGCGAAGCGCAACCGCCCACCGCTGAAGGACTGGACCATCGGGCGCGGCCGGTCCGTCGGCAGGTCCAATTGATCGGGCAGCCCTGCCAGTTCGGTCCGCCAGAATTCGATCTGCCTGGAGGACAACGAATCCCGATCGCCGTCGGTTCCGAGGCGCTCGCGCTGCCAGAGCGCGTAGTCGGCGTACTGGACGACCAACGGGGGCCACGCCGGTGCCGCACCCTGGTGCCTCGCGGTGTAGGCGGCGACCACGTCCCGAGCGAGCACCGACAGCGAGACACCGTCCGCCGCGATGTGGTGTACGACTATCCCGACTGCGACCTCGCCGGGTTCGAGGGACTCACCCCCCGAATCGATCAACTCGAACATCCGGATCCTGATCGGGACCTCGGTTGTGACGTCGAAACCGCCGCGAGCGAAATCGGCCAGGCGCACCACGAGTTCCTCGTCGGTGACCCGTTCGACCTGGCCGAGCCGAGCGACCTCTTCCACCGGCACGACAACCTGGTGTGCCCCGCTCGGCGAGTCCGGGAACACCGTGCGCAGCGCCTCGTGCCGCTCGAGCACGTCGGTCAGGGCCGCCGTCAGCGCACCGGTGTCGACCTGCCCCGACATGCGCACCACGAACGGCATGTTGTAGGTGGCGGCCGCAGGGTCGAACTGGTTGAGGAACCACATGCGCTGCTGGGCGAGCGAGAGCGGAACGAACTTCGGACGCGGGCCCGCCACCAGCTCGAGGGCACTTTCGTGAGTTCCCGCCTGAGAGTCGACCCTGGCAGCCAGACCGAACACCGTCGGCGCCTCGAACAGCGCCCGCACACCCAACCGGATTCCGAAAGCCGCCCCGATCCTGGACACAACCTGGTTGGCGATCAGCGAGTCGCCGCCGAGGTCGAAGAAGCTGGCGTCCGCACTCACGCGCTCGAGCCCGAGAACATCGGCGAAGATGCCGGCGACCATCTCCTCGGACAGGGTTCGGGGGCTTCGGTACTCGGCGATGCCGGGGGTGATCACCGGAACAGGCAGAGCCCTGCGATCGAGCTTGCCGGAGGCATTCAACGGGAATGCCTCGAGCACCACGATCGTCGACGGCACCATGTAGACCGGCAACACCGACCCCAACGCCGATCGCAATGCCTCACCCTGGACGACCTGACGGGCAGCCGGCACCACGTAGGCGACGAGGTGGTCGCCGGCGCCCGCGTCGGATCGCACCATCGCGGCCGCCTGCGCCACCCGCGCGTCAGCGATCAACGCCGTCTCGATCTCACCGAGCTCGATGCGCTGACCACGCAGCTTGACCTGGAAGTCCGTGCGCCCCAAGTACTCCAACTCACCCGCGGACGTCCACACCACCAGATCGCCGGTTCGGTACATCCGCTCACCCGACCGGAACGGATTCGCCACGAACCGATCGGCCGTCAGATCCGGACGACCGTGGTACCCACGCGCCAACTGCACACCCGACAGATACAGCTCACCTGCAACACCCACCGGCACCGGACGCATCCGCGCATCGAGCACGAACGTCTGGGTGTTCCACACCGGCGCACCCATCGGCACACTCGTCACATCAGCCTCGGTGACCTCGTGGAAGGTCACCTCCACCGCAGCCTCCGTCGGCCCGTACAGGTTGTGTAACCGCGCCGACGGCCACAACCGATGCAACGCCTCTGCCGTCGACACCGGAAGGCCCTCGCCCGAGCAGAACACACGCGTCACCGCCGTGCACGACGCAGCGGACGGCTCGGTCACGAACACCGACAGCATCGACGGGACGAAATGCACCGACGTCACCGACTCCTCGGCGATCACCCGCGCCAGGTACTGCGGATCCCGATGCCCGTCCGGCTCCGCCACCACCAACCGCGCACCAACCTGCAACGGGGCGAACAGCTCCCACACCGACACGTCGAACGTCACCGGCGTCTTCTGCAACACCACATCCGACGGCGTGAACCCGTACTCCGCTTGCGCCCACACGAGACGGTTCACCACCGAACGATGCGACACCGCTACGCCCTTCGGGCGCCCCGTCGATCCCGACGTGAAGATCACGTACGCCGCATTCTCCGCCCGCAGCGCCCCGAGCCGCTCCGCATCCGACACCGGCGAGTCCGCATACCCCGACAGATCCAGCCCGTCCACACACAGGACAGACGTCTGCCCCGGAACCTCGAAACCGTCACGCGCCGTGGACAACACACACACCGGTGCCGCAGAGTCCAGGATGTGCGCCATCCGCTCCACCGGCTGATCCGGATCCACCGGCACGTACGCGCCACCGGCGGCCTGCACCGCGTAGATCCCAACCATCATCTCCAGCGACCGCCGCATCGCGACCGCCACCAACGACTCCGGACCCACACCAATCGAAATCAGATACCGCGCAAGACTATTCACCCGGGAGGCGAATTCGCCGTACGTCAACGACTCACCTTCGAACGACACCGCCACCGCATCCGGCGTCCGCCCGACCTGCTCCTCGAACAACGACACCAACGTGCCCTCCGGCACCTCGCGCGTGGTTTCGTTCCAGGTGTCGACGACGAGCTCCCGCTCGGCATCGGTGGCCAGCGGAAGAGCCCATACTGCCGTATCCGCGTCAGCGGCAAGGAACTTGCCGAGGAAGGCGAGAAACCGCGAATGATGTTCGAGGGCTTCGGATTCGGTGTAGAGATTCGGGTTGGTCTCGAAGTCGATGTGGGTCCGCGTACCGGCAACGCTCTGGTAGAAGTTGACCGCGAGGTCCTCGACGACACCCGTCGACAGGATGTGGAGTTCTCCGACCACCGTGCCGAACGCGACCTCGTCGTGGAAGAGCATGATGTTGACGAGCGGGCCCAGCAGATCGCGCTGCGTATTCGCCGTCGAGGCGTCACGCCGGATGTCTTCATGACGGTAGCGCTGGTGCCGCAGAGCACCGGTCACCGCGGCCTGGACCTGACCGAGCAGTCCGGACACCACGGTGTCGGCGGCCACCCGAATCCGCAGCGGAACGATGTTCGACAACATGCCGCCCGAGTTGCGCATGATTGCGGTGGTACGGGCCGTCACGGGAAGACTCAGGACGACATCTTCCCTACCGGTCGCCTGCGCAAGATAGGCGGCGAACGCCGCGAGCAACATGCCGGACGGCGACGAGCCGAGTCGGGTGGCTGCATGGTCGAGTGCGGATTCCTCGTCGAGCGACAACGCCCCGCTGACGATGCCGCCATTGATCGCCGGCGCGGCCGAGCGTCCGGCGAAACTCGTCGCCTCCTCGACTCCGTCGATCTGCTCCATCCAGTACTCACGGTCGGTGGCAAACCGAGTGCTCTCGCGGTACGCCACCTCGGATTCGTACAGGTTGCGCAATGTCCACACCTTGCCGGGCCGGACGGCCTGGTCCTCGAGCAGCGCGGTGTAGACCTCGGCGACCCGCTTCATGTAGGTCATGGCGCCGTACCCGTCGAGCGCAATGTGGTGCACCCGCGCATACCAGAGGTACCGGCTGTCCTCGATCCGGAGAGTGGCGCCCTTGATGAGCCGATCGGCGACGAGGTCGACCGGGGCGGCCAGGTCGGCGCGCATCCACGCCATCGCCGCCGCAAACGGGTCGGACTCTTCGCGCAGGTCGAGAACCTGGACATGGTCGATGATCGTGCGATCGACGACCTGCTGCGGGACGCCGTCGATTTCGACCAGTCGCAGGTAGCCCGTCTCGATCTCCTGCGAGGCAATGATGCACGCCTGCTCGAGCACGGCGGTGTTGACGGGACCGTGAAGATCGATGTACTGACCGATGTTGAAGGGAACCTCGGGGTCGACGTGCTGCGCGTACCAAATGCCCAACTGAGCGTGCGACAACGGAAACACGTCCATTGCCTCGACGCCGTCGGCCTGGATGGTGCTGTCGAAGTCCGTGCTGTCGAAACCTTCGATCGCAGTCAACTGATACCCCTGATTCCGGAACACTTCACGAGTTCCCACAGCCATCTCGACACCGGTGCCGCACAGCGGGCATGGCTCACTGAACGGCAGGCATGGTCCGCCGAAATGGATCTCGTCAAATAGAAAGCCGATAACGGCTGAAGGTGTGCGCCCCGATGGCGCGAGTAGCGGTCAGCGGATCCGGCACCCACGGATCCGACTCGGCAGCGACCCCGCCGAACTCAACGCCGAAGGTCGGCGACGGCCGGTTCGCTTCGAGTGTGCGCGACGCTGGCAGAACAATGTGTGATGGTGGTTGAACACAGCACATGGTGTCCGTCACTCCATTGTGTGTTCATAGATCGCCCTCCCGAAAGACAATCATTCCGCCGCACGCGGCGGTCCTTCTGACCACGACGGGAGCGGTTGCCGCCCATCGCACGGAAAACTTACCGCGTTCCCATGTCCGGCGAGGTGGTTTGGCGAGTTCCTTCGACAAGCGTCCAACTCCAGGTCGCCCGCACGACCACACACCAGCCATTCACGGCCGCACAGGAGCGAGCAGTTGAGGGTTTCGGCAGGTCAGACAGCTACCGACAGGCCACCATGAGCCTTCATTGCTGGTCACAGAATGATTGTGGCCAGGTCACAGTTTGTGACCTGGCCTAATCAATCTGAAGTTGGCTGGATGTTTGCGCGACTATCGGGTGCGCTTCCGATCAAGCACGAAGACCGTCGGTTCCGGCCCGCGTCACCACGATGTTCGGAACGACCGCCTTCGACGACAATCGGAGCAGTGAATCGACCAGTTCGACGATGTCACCGACCTCGATCATCTCCTCGGCCGGGATCTTGTCGTGGATCCACGCACTCATGTCGGTGTCGACGTACGCCGGCGAGATCGCCGTCGCCGTCACGCCGTTCCCGGACTCCTCGGTGTTGAACGTCGACACCAGTGAGATCAGGGCGGCCTTCGTCGCGCCGTACACCCCGAGCTGCGCTTCCGAGTACACCCCGGTGATCGACGACAGTGCGACGACCTTCGCGCCCCGACCGAGATTCGCGGCGGCAGCGACACGCAACAGAGGCAGGCACTGCTGCAGCAGCAGCACCGGCGCGCGCAGGTTCACGGCGAGGGTCTTGTCGAAACGCCGCATGGGGAAGTCCCCGATCGCGCCCGCCGTTCCGACGCCCGCGTTGACGATCAGTGCGTCCATCGCACCGAACTCCGCGGCGTGACGCTCGGTGAGAACGCCGACGGCATCCGGATCGGCGAGATCACCCGCCACGGCGACCACCCGGGGAGCCCCCGCTGCCTTGAGCGTGTCCGCGACCTCGGTCAGCCGCTGCTCGTCCCGCGCCGAAATGGTGAGCGAATAACCTTGCGCTGCAAGCCTGTTCGCGATGCCAAGCCCGATTCCCCGGGATGCCCCGGTGACCAGTGCACTTTTCTCGCTCATGCCGATGCTCCCGTCAGGACCCGCAGGCCCGCTGCCATGAATTCGCCGGTGGCCTCCGCGGCCCGCTCGGCGCCGCTACCCGCATCCGACCCCTGCCGCGCCCGATGCGTGATGCCCTCACCGATCACACCGAGCTTGAAGTTCGCCAACGCCAGGTAGAAGTTCCAGTCGCCGAGATCGCGTCCCGACGCCGTCGCGTACGTCTGAGCGAGCTCGTCCGGGGACGGCAGCCGCGGACTGGTCCACGCCGCCTCCGAACCCAGGACCAGATCGAAGACCGGGGTGCGGTACACGCACATGAGCGCGGCGTCGGTCAGCGGGTCGCCGAGCGTGGACATCTCCCAATCCACCACCGCGCGCACCGTCGACGGATCGCGTGCATCGAGGATCGTGTTGTCGATCCTGAAGTCGCCGTGCACGATCGACGCCGCGGACGACTCCGGAATGGACTCGGCGAGGCGCGCGTGCAGCCGTGCGACGTCGGGCAACTCACGGGTCTTCACCCGGTCCCACTGGCCCGCCCACAGCTTCACCTGACGCGTCACGAACCCGTCGGGCCTGCCGAACTCGCCGAGCCCGACGGCCCGGTAGTCCACGGAATGCAGGTCCGCGAGCACCCGGACGAGTGCATGGGTCGAATCGCGAACTTCGACGTCGGACAGGGCGGCGAGGTCGGCCTGGTCACGCACGACACGACCGTCCACGAACTCGACGACGGTCATCTGCGCACCGAGCGCCGCGCCCTCCTCGTCGAACGCGACGGTCCGCGCCACCGGCACCGCCGAGTCCTGCAGCGCGCTGGTCACGCGGAACTCGCGCGCCATGTCGTGCGCCGACGGCGTCAGACCACTGGTCGGGGGTCGTCGCACGATCCAGGTGTGCGTCGAATCGGAGGCCTTGAACGTCAGATTCGAGCGCCCACCGCTGACCAACTCGACCGTCAGGTCACCAGCGACGTCGACGCCACTGTCGACCAGGAACCGGCGCAGTGCCGGGGCATCCATACCGGGAAGGGTCATCAGGACTCCTTCTGTGCGCGCTTGGCCGCGCCGACGACGCGCTTGGCCAGCGCCCAGCGATGCACCTCGGACGGGCCGTCGTACACCCGGAACGGGCGAACCTCACGGGACAGTCGCGCCAGCGGAAGGTCGCCGGAGACGCCCATGCCACCGCACATCTGGACGCTGCGGTCGACGATCCGGAAGATGGCCTCCGCGGCGAAGGTCTTGGCGATGGCCGTCGAGTTGGCTGCCTTGTCGCCCTGGTCCAGTTCCCAGCACGCGCGGGTCAGCAGCGCACGCGTGGCGGCGATGTCGATCTCGTTGTCGGCGACCATCTGCTGCACCATGCCGAGGTCACCGAGCTTGCCACCGAACGCCTCCCGCTTCGCGACGTAGTCGACCGCGATGTCGTGCCCACGTCGAGCGGCACCGAGCCAGCGCATCACGTGCGTCATGCGAGCGGGTCCGAGGCGCACCTGCGCGTACTCGAAGCCGCGGTCCACCTCGCCGAGCACCGCGGAGTCCGGGACCAGCAGGTCCTCGAAGAACACCTCGCAGTGCCCACCGATCATGGACTTGTCGAGCGTGTCGATGTGCCGCCCGACCCGGATACCGGGCGCGTCCGCGGGCGTGAGGAACATCGTCGCGCCGCCGCGGTCGCCGGGTTCGCCCGCGGTGCGCGCGAAGATGATGAAGAAGCCCGCTCCGTCGGCACCGGTGATGAACCACTTGTGCCCGTTGATCCGCCAGCCGCCGTCGGCCTTGACGGCACGCGTGGTCAGCGCCGACGGATCGGCTCCCGCGCCGGGCGCCGGTTCGGTCATCGCGAACGCCGACCGCACGTCGCCGTGGGCGAGGGGCGCGAGGTACTGCTCCTTCTGCTCCGGGTTCGCGATGTGGGCGAGCATGTGGACGTTGCCCTCGTCCGGGGCCGCGATGTTCAGCGCGGTCGGGCCGAACAGCGAGTACCCGGCCTCCTCGAACACGGGGGCGCGGTCGGACATGTTCAGTCCGTGGCCGCCGTACTCGACCGGCGCGTGCGGCGCGAACACGCCCGCGTCCTTCGCGGCCTGCTGCAGCTTCACCCGTATCTCGTCGCCGCCTGCGACGGCAATGTCGCCGCCGTGCTCGTCCTCGATCGGCAGCACGTGGTCCCGGGTGAACGCACGGGTCCGCTCGATCAGCGACTCCACGTCGGGCGAATAGGTCAGGTCGATCGCCACGGAAACTCTCCTCGGTCACGTTGTCCGAGCGATCGCTCGGCCTGCAGGCCAGGGTGCCACAGGCGCGTCGATCGGGTCAACACTAGTGGTTATGGCCCCATGACCACACGGCTCCGCGCGGTCTTCGACGTTCAGATTCCCTGATCTCACCGGAGTGTTCAGTTATACTGAACATGTTCCGGGCGCAGCCTCGCACACGACAGGCGAGCCCGGCGCCGACGAGAGGGAGATCGGTGAACGACAAGCAGGACACACCGGCGGCGATCAGGGCCGCGCGGCTCGATGCGGATCTGACGGTGCGCGAACTGGCGCGGCGCCTCGCCGTCAGTCCGGCAACGGTCAGCGCGATAGAGAACGGCAGGACCGGGGTCAGTGTCGAACGTATTCGCGCCATCGCCGAGGCGGTCGGCACCACCGCGGGCCGACTGCTCGGCGACCACCACGAGCCGATGCCGTCACACCACAGGAGCAGCGGTGCCCCGAGGTCCGCTGCGCCGCGGGAGCCCCACGACGCCCCGGACATCACCTCGACAGGAGTGCACTGGCGCGACTTCCCGCCACTGGAGGTCGATCCGGTTCTGGCCGCGGCGATCGACGCGTTCGTCGAGACCGGCTACCACGGCGCCACGGTCCGCGCACTGGCCGGCCGGGCCGGAATGAGTGTCCCCGGGGTCTACCACCACTACCGGGACAAGCAGGCACTGTTGGTCCGCGCGCTCGATCTCACGATGGACGAGCTGCACTGGCGGATACGAGCCGCCCGCGACGAAGGCGTCACGGCTGTGCGGCGGGTGGCCCTGATCGTGGAGGCACTCGCGCTCTACCACACACACCGTCGCAAGCTCGCGTTCATCGGGGCGAGCGAGATGCGCAGCGTCGAGGAACCCGATCGAACGCGAATTACGCTTTCCCGCAGTCAGATCCAATACCTGCTCGACGAGCAGATCGATGCCGCGGTGCGGGACGGCGACCTCTCCACACGGCATCCACGCGATGCCGGTCGAGCCATCGCGACGATGTGCACGTCGCTGCCGCAGTGGTTCCGGTCGGACGGCCCGTCGACACCCGAACAGATCGCCACGGAGTACGCGGAGTTCGCGCTCGACCTCCTCGGACGCACCGCGGGCTGAACCGGCGGGACCGGACGGGATTTCCGGCGATCGTGGAACCCCGTCCGGCGCTTCCGTCAGGAGCGGGTCGTGCCTGCCATCGTCGAGTTGGGGCGGGCCTGCGCAACGAGGGCGGGGATGACCTCACCGAGCTCCGCCGGATCCCAGCGGGCGTCCTTCGAGACGCTCGGACCGGCAACCCAGGTCTCGGCGACGCTGATCGAACCACCGTGGACGTTGAACACCCGGCCGGTGACCCCCTCGGACTCCGGCGAGCCGAGCCACACGACGGTCGGCGAGATGTTCTCCGGAGCGGCCGCGTCGAACCCGGTGCGGGCCTTCTCCGCTTCAGCCGCCGCGACGAATCCGTCCAGCCCGGCCGTCATCTGGGTGAGCGCGGTCGGGGCGATCGCGTTGACCGTGACACCGAGGCGAGCCAGTTCGTCGGCGAGGATGACGGTGAATGCGGCGATGCCCGCCTTCGCGGCACCGTAGTTCGTCTGGCCGAGGTTTCCGTACAGCCCGGAGGGCGACGACGTGTTGATGATCCGCGGATGTGCAACGGGCGTGCCCGCCTTGTGCTGTTCCCGCCAGTACGACGCGGCGTGCTGCGAGGGCGCGAACGTGCCGCGAAGGTGCACGCGCATGACGTCGTCCCACTGGTCGACGGTCATGTTCACGAACATCTTGTCCCGCAGGATGCCCGCGTTGTTGACGAGCACGTGCAGCGTGCCGAACTCCTCGATCGCGGTGCGCACCAGTCGGCCGGCTCCGTCGAAGTCGGAGATGTCGTCCTTGTTCGCGACGGCCTCGCCACCGAGGGCCTTGATCTCCTCGACCACGTCCTCGGCCGGACCGAGGTCGTTGACGACGACCTTCGCGCCCTGCCTGGCGAATTCCAGCGCGTGCTGCCGCCCGATGCCTCCGGCGGCTCCGGTGACGATGACCACGCGTCCGTCGTTGATGCCCATCCCTGCACACTCCCAGTTCGGTGACGTATCGGGCCGAATCTCGGCCGACGTCACCGTACAAGAGCAGGGGCACGGCGGGATTCGAGCGGTTCCGCTGCCGCCGCAGGCCAAGATGGTGCGCGATACACATCGTGTGTATCGTGCACACGATTCTGACTCGTCATCACGCAGACCGACCGGCCTGCACCCGACCTGCCCTGAGGAGATCGCCGTGACTGCCGACGACACCCGCGCGGCCCGGCTGATGCTTCCCGCCCTCGCCTTCGCGGGCATCGTCGTGTCGCTGATGCAGACCCTCGTCGTCCCCCTCGTCCACACGCTGCCGACCATCCTCGGCACATCGGCGTCGACCGCGTCGTGGGTGGTGACATCCACACTGCTCGCAGCCGCCGTCGTCACCCCGATCTCCGGTCGCCTCGGAGACATGATCGGCAAGCGCCGAATGATCCTGGTGTCCATGGGTTTCCTGGTCGTCGGATCCGTGGTGTGCGCGCTGAGCAGCACCGTCGTACCCGTCATCATCGGACGTGCTCTGCAGGGTGCGGCAACCGGAGCGATCCCGCTCGGCATCAGCATCCTCCGCGACGAGGTGCCCAAGGAGAAGGTCGCCTCGGCGATTTCCGTGATGAGCTCGACGATGGGCGTCGGCGGAGCCGTCGGACTGCCACTCGCCGCCTGGACGGCCCAGAACTACAGCTGGCATGCGCTGTTCTGGGCGGCCGCCGTGCTCGGCAGCCTCGTCGCCGTGTCCATCGTCGCGGCCGTTCCGGAGTCCACGGTGCGCCGACCGGGCCGGTTCGACGTGCCGGGTGCAGTCGGTCTCGCGGCAGCCCTCGTCCTGCTGCTGCTGACGCTGACCCAGGGCTCCGGATGGGGCTGGACGAGTCCCCTCACCCTCGGAATCGGCAGCGCGTCCCTCGTACTCTTCGTACTGTGGGGCCTCGCCGAACTGCGTACCCCCGAGCCGCTCGTCGACCTGCGGGTGTCGGCGTCACGCACGGTGCTGCTGACGAACACCGCGTCGATCCTCGTCGGTTTCGCGATGTACGCGATGGCGCTCACGGTCCCCCAGTTGCTGCAGGCCCCACCGGAAACCGGCTACGGTCTCGGCCAGTCGATGGTGACCGCGGGCCTCGTCATGGCCCCCGGCGGGATCGTGATGATGCTGCTCTCCCCCGTGTCGGCCCGGATGACGGGACGCCACGGCCCGCGCATCACACTCATGGTCGGCACCGTCGTGATCGCCGCCGGATACCTGCTCGGCGCGATCGCGATGCAGGAGATCTGGCAACTCACACTGGTCTCGACCGTCATCGGGGCGGGAATCGGAATCGCGTACGCGGCGATGCCCGCACTGATCATGGGCGCCGTGCCCCTGCACGAGACCGGTGCGGCCAACGGCCTGAACTCACTGATGCGCCTGGTCGGCACCTCGCTCGCCGCTGCGGTCATGACCATCGTCCTGACCGGCAACACCAAGCCCCTCGGACCGGTCGACGTGCCGACGGAGGGCGCGTTCCTCGCGACCTTCCTGATCGGCGGAGGGGCCGCGCTGGCCGCCCTGCTGATCGCGTGCTTCATTCCCGGCCGCTCCCCCGCCTCGACCGACGACGTCGACGACGCTCTCGAACCGAGCGCCGTGCACTGAGTCCGCGCGATGCGCGTCGCGGCGCCCGCGGGCCTACGATGGCCGAGTGGCCCCCGACAACGGCGGGCGGGCTGCGGATCGAGCCCGACGTCGCACCGGCGCGACCGGCACACACCGCGTGTGGCCGGTTGGATTGGTGGTGGCCGGTTGTGTGACTCTCGCACTCGCGGCGGGATGCTCGCGGAGCTCCGCCCCGCAGGAGGTTGCCCTCGTCGCCACCACGTCATCGGGCGACCAACCGTGGACGGATCGACTCCTGCCGCCACAAACCCCGGTACTCGTACCGAGCGGACCACCGGACACCGCACTGCCGGACGAATCGACACCCGTCGTCACCGGTGACCGCGGCGGCCTCTACGGCGGAACCCTCGAGCGCCCCCTCTGCGACACCGCGCGACTGGTCGGCACACTCGAGGGTGATCCCGCGAAGTTGAATGCCTGGGCCAGGGTTCAGGGCGTCAGCGACGTGCGCGGGTTCGTCGAATCGCTGACGCCCGTACTGCTGCGTGCGGACACCCGCGTGACCAGCTACGGCTACGACGACGGCCGCGCCCAGCGACACGACGCCGTCCTCGAATCGGGCACCATCGTCCTCATCGACGAGTACGGCGAACCGAAGGTCCGATGCGAATACGGCGACCCGCTGGATGCACCCGCGTCCGACGAAACGGTCGATCCGGACGCGGTGCCCTGGCCCGGATTCAACGTCGACCGGGTGATGGAGGTGCGACCGGCGGCCGGTCCGATGGGCACCGTCGCCGTGGTCGATCTGACGACGGGAGTGCTGACGATGGTGCCGGTCGGATCCGGCGTCCACCCTGCGCCCGGAACCACGCTGCCGACCCCAACTGCTGCCGCGACGACTCCGGACGCCCCCGTCCAGCGGGCACCGCAACGCGCACTCGCCGAGATTCCGGCACCGCCTCCCCCCGAACCGCCACCGCCACCGCCACCGCCCGCACCCGAGCCACCACCGCCTGCGCCGGTCGTGGTGCCGCAACCGCCGGCTCCGCCGCCGGAGATCCGCGTCGAGTTGCCGGGGCTGCCCCCGCTGGTGATTCCGCTTCCGAACTGAGGACCGAGCGCCGTCAGGACGTCGTGGCGTCCACGGTCAGGACAGCACCTCGACCAGCGTCGTCTCCGGGTCACTGAGCATCACTCTCTCGATCGCATCGAGGTGCTTGCGCCAGAACTGTTGCGCCGCAATCGGATCACCGTCGCGCATCAACGCAAGCAGTCGCAGGTACGAACGGTGCGCCCGCTGCGCCGCCGGCTGTTCGAGGTCGTCGCCCTTCGAGGCGATGAACAGGTCGTTGTGCGCGTCGATGATGTGCACGAGCATTCCCGACAACACCGACAATGTCTGATTGCCCGCGAGATCGATGAGCGCCTGGTGGACGTCGACGTCGTGACGCGCGAATGCCTCCGGATCCTCCATCAGATCCGCCCCCGCCTCGAGCAGGGCGGCGAAGGTTCCGAGTTCCGCGTCGTGGGTACCGTCGGCTAGCGTGCCGACCGCAGTCACCTCGAGGGACGCCCGGGCACGGTAGACGTCGACGAGGGGAACGCCCTGATACTGCAGCAGCAATCCCGTGTATCGAGCGGCTCCGGACGAGTCGGGAGCGAGCACCCGTGCCCCGCCGTGCGCTCCACGAAGAACGGTGATGATGGACTCGGACTCCAGAATCCGGAACGCCTCCCGCAGTGTCGGACGCGACACCCCGAACTGCTCCATCAGCGCGGCCTCGTTGGGCAGCGGGTCACCCGCGCTCAGTTCCCCGGTGATGATCCTGCGTCGCAAACTCGCGGCAACCAGTTCGCCCGCCTTCGGCACCCGGACGACGGACGACTTCGCAACCACTCCCACTGCACCTCTCGCTGCACACCCGTGACCATCGACAGGTGCCCGGTTCGACGCGTCAACCGTACAAGAGTTCAACTGATTAACGTCGCACCCGGCCACGACCCGACCAGAACCGATAGGGGTGGCCGGACGGCGCCTCAGTCGGTCGCTGTCGACAGATAGGCGCGCTGCACCGATTCCAGATCAGCAGCGATCTCCGCCGACGTCCCCTCGGCGATCACCCGACCCCGCCGCATCACGTACACACGGTCGGCGACCTTCAGCACCTGGCGGACGTGCTGCTCGACGAGCAGGGCACCAACGCCACGCTCGTCCGCGGCCGACCGGACCACCCCGAGCAGCCGCGCCACGATCTGCGGAGCCAGACCCAGCGAGAGCTCGTCGGCGAGCAGCAGTCGCGGTTCACGGGCGAGTGCCCGGGCGAGCGTCAGCATCTGTTGCTCACCACCGGACAGCAACCCCGCCTGCCTCGTGAGCAGCGGACGCAGTTCGGGGAAGATTCCGCACACCGCGTCGACGGACACCCCGGCGAGCTTCAGGTTGTCTGCGGTGGTCAGCCCCATGATCACCGATCGTTCCTCGGTGACGTAGCTCAGTCCGCGTCGAGCGCGCGTCGCCAACGGAGCGCGGTCCGCGGATCCGAAGACGCTCACCGTCCCTCCGAGCGGGGCGATCTCGCCTGCGACGGTCAGCATGGTGGTCGACTTGCCCGCGCCGTTCGCTCCGATCAGCGCAACCACCTCGCCCGCACGGACCTGGATGTCGAGGTCACGGCACACGACCGCTCCCCCGTATCCGGCATTCAGCCCGGCACAGTCGAGCAGCAGTTCGCCCGTCGCGGCCTCCGATGTCGTCGCGGTCATGACAGCGCCCCCGTCGTCTCGTCGTCGGTTCCCAGGTAAGCGGCGCGGACCCGGGCGTCGGCCGCGATCTCGTCCGGCGTGCCCTCCGCGATGACACGACCGGATTCGAGGACGACGATCCGGTCACACGTGGACATCACCAGTCCCATGTCGTGCTCGACGAGGAGCACCCCGGCGCCGCGACGATCGGCGAGACGCCTGATGCACTGCGCCAGTTCGCGGCTCTCCGCCTCGTCGAGTCCCGCGGCCGGTTCGTCGAGCAGGATCACCGACGGGCCGGACGCGACCGCGCGTGCGATGCCGACGAGCCGCCGCCTGCCGTAGGGCAACTGGTCGGGCATGGCCGTCAGGTCAGCGGTGAGTTCGAAGTCCCGGACGGCTGTCGACGCGCCCGCAGGCAACGGGCGTCTGCCGGGCCACACGAGGTCGGTGAGCCAACTCCACCGGGTTGCCTCGTCGGAGCCCGCGTGGATGTTGTCACCGACGGTGATGTCCTCGAACAGTTCGAGGGACTGGAACGAGCGCCGCAACCCGGCACGGGAGCGTCGGGCTGTGGACCACCCGGTGACATCATCGGCCCCGAGCTCGACTCGACCCGCGGCGGGGGCGACGAACCCCGTGATCGCGTCGATGACGGTGGTCTTCCCGGCACCGTTGGGTCCGATGAGCCCGACGACCTGTCCCGGCTGCACCGTCAGGTCGACACCGTCGACGGCGGTCACACCGCCGAACCGCACCCCGAGACCACGCACCGTCAGCGGTGACGCCGGCACCGTCGAATCGTCCTCGTCGGAGGAGAGATCGTGCGCACCGGACTTCTTCGCGCGCGTGGGCAGCGCCGAGAGGACCGGAATCCTGCGGATCGCGGCCCCGGCCCGCGAGAGCATGTCGGCGATACCGTTCTGATTGGTGAGCAGGATGACGATGAGCACGATGCCGCCGATCATCGTCGCGACGGCGCCGCTCCCGGAACCGTCGGACAGCAGTCGGCTCAGGATGGCGCCCGGCCCCAGGATCGCGCCGACGACACCGCCGATGACGAACCCGAGACCACCTGTCACCGCCTGGACCACGGCGTTGATCGAGGCGAAGGCGTTGAACTCGACGTAGGTGACCGCACTGTTCCGGAGTCCGAGCAGAATTCCGGCGACGGCCGCGAGGCCGGCGGCGAGCGCGAAGGCGTAGATCTTGACGGCGAAAACGCTGATACCGAGCGAGGCCGCAGCACGTTCGTTGGTCCGGACGGCGATGAGGCGTCGTCCGGTCCGGGACCGGCGCAGGTTCGCGACCATCAGTCCGGCCACCACGAGCACCGCGAGGCACACCAGCGCCCACCGCTCCGGGTATCGGGCCGCCGTCACGTCGAGCCCGAAGAGGGTGAGCTTCGGGATGCGCACCGAGTTGTCGAGTTTGTCGCCCGTCAGCGCCGGGTTACCGAACACCATCTCCTGGACGGTGAACCCGAGCCCGAGCGTCACCACCGCGAGATTGACACCGCGAGTGCGGAGGGCTGGCAGCGCGAACAACACGCCGACCGCGACGACGGCGGCCACGGAGACCACCGCCGCAGGAATCAGCGACCACCCGGCCTGCCCGACGAGGCGTGCCGCGATCAGTGCCCCCAACCCTCCAACGGTGTACTGCGCCAGGGACAACTGCCCCGCGTATCCGGTGAGGACGACGATGGACAGCAGGAACACGGCAGCGGCGAGTGTCAGCGTCAGCGACCGCAACCAGTCCCCGCTGAACGCGATCGCGACCGCGGCGATCACGACGGCGACGGCCACTCCGGGCCAGCGGATGACGCCCGACCCGAGACGCGGCAGGCGGTCGGAGACGTGACTGCGGAGCGGCAGGCCCTTACCGCGGACGACGAGGACCACAAGGATCACGAGGAACGGCACCGCACGGTTGACACCGCTGAGGGTCGGCATGTTCAGGAAGTCGCGAATCGAGTCCTGGTACAGGACGACCAGGCTCTCACCGACACCGAGCACCAACCCGCCGAGCAGCGTCAGCGGGAACGACGTGAACCCGCCGAGGAGCGCCGCGGCAAGCGCGAACACGGTGACGATGACGACGAATGCGGTGGGCGTCAGTCCGGTGAGCGGCGCGACGAGGATGCCTGCCGCTCCGGCGAGCGCACCGCCGACCGTCCAGGTCAACGCCGCGAGACGCTGCGGTGACCATCCGAGTGCGGCGGCGGCGCGTTCGTTCTCCGCCGCCGCCGTGATCGCGAGGCCGACTCGGGTGAATCGCGTCCCCGCCCACAGGACCACCGTCGAGCCGATCGCGATGGCCAGGAGGATCAACCGGTCCTGCTGGACGACGATGTCGCCCCAGTGGTAGGCGTCGTTGGGCAGGAACGCCCGAACCCGGTTGGATTGCGAGCCGTAGACCTGTTGCACGGCCGACTGCAGGATCACCAGCAGACCGAGCGTCGCGGCAAGCCGAACGATGGGAGCGGCGTTCGCGAGCCACCGCAGCACCGCCAGGTGGAAGATCAGGCCGATCGCACCGGCGAACACCACAGACGCGGCGAACGCAGGCCACAGCGGCCAATCATGCTCCCCCTGAAGGGTTTCCAGGCACAGGTAGGCCGCGGCCATCGCGATCGCACCCTGCGCGAAATTCACCACCCCGGACCCGCGGTAGACCAGCACCACGCCCTGCGCAAGCAGGGCGTAGGCCGATCCGGCCCCGAGCCCGAGGATGGCGAACTGCAAGAACTCCGTCATCACCGCTCCCTGTTCGGGCTTTCTGCGCTACTTCGCGCGCAGGTCGTACTGGCTGGGATCGGTGACAACCACGTCACCGTCGAACGTCTGGCGGTACATCATCGAGTTCGACACCCGCTGGAAGATCCCGACGGGCTCGAACGCGTTCGGGGTCCATGCCGGCACGAGCCCGGCCATGTCGAGATCCTTGGCGTTCAGGAAGCCCTGGGCGACGGCGTTGGCGGAGACGGTGTCGAGGCCCTCTGCGACCTCACCGAACGCGCGCACCGACAGCCAGGAGAAGATCTCGTTGCCGTTCATCTCCGAGCGTTCGAGGTCGCTGTCCCCGGACGCCTCCATGTCGGCGAGGAACTCCTCGAGACCCGGGAAGTCCTCGGTGCTCGACGACGGAGCCGGCACCGGGCTGGTGTAGACGGAGCTGGTGGCGAAGTCGCCGAGATTCTGCAGGTCGGTCTGGGTGAATCCGGTCGCGGCCAGCGCGAAGCTGAGCTTGGAACCGAGCTGGTTGAACGCCTCGGCGATCTGGTTCGACTCGGTCGCGGTCAGCGCCATCATCACGCCCTGCGCGTCGTTGCGTTCGGCGGCGGCCACGAACTGGGTGTAGTCGGTGGCACCGGCGCCGACGGCGACCTCGTTGACGATCTGAGCGCCGCGGGAGGTGACGTACGGGCCGAGGAACTGGTTCAGCATCGCGGCGACCGGCAGGTCGGGACGCATCAGCGTCAGCTTCGTCTTGCCGTCGGCGACGAGGGTGTCGACGGTGCCGAACAGGGTGAGCAGCGACCCCGCGAACGGCGTGTACACATTGGTCGCGGTGAAGTCCGCGATGTTCATCGGATTCATGCCGATGCGCGGAATCCCGGCGGTCGCGAGCTTTTCCGACACCGCCTGCGGGGACGCGGGCGTGAAGTCGGCGAGGGTGGCGACGACGCCTTCGGCGATCATCTTGTCGGCGCAGTCGAGTTCCTTGTTCGGGTCGCCGACCGAATCGCACTGGATCAGTTCCAGCGGACGCCCGTTGACGCCGCCACGCGAGTTGTAGGCATCGATCGACGCGGTCAGTCCCTTGGCCTGCGAGACGACGGAGATACCCGGCGCCTCGATGGGGATGATCTGACCGACCTTGATCGGTTCACCGGTGGCGGCGGACTCATTGGACTCGGCATCACTGCTACTACAGCCGCTGACGAGCAGTCCGGCGGCGGCGAGCGACGCGATGGCGGGAACAAGTCGATTCGAAAGTGTGCGCTTCAACGGACCATCCTTACGACGACGGACGCAGGCACCGGCCCGCCGACCGCCCCGATGCAAGTCCGTCGGGGCCACCGAAACGGGCGTTCTGCCTAGCATTTCGTTGCATCGTATGGACCTGCGATGGGCTCGCGACGCGAATTCGGGAAATTCGTTTCCACCTGTCACGAAAAGGCCCCGAACTGGGACGATCGGTCCCACTCGGTGGAGCCCGCGGGGCAGCCTTGCTCGATTCCGGAGCCAACTGCCAGCTCGCACCCACACTCCACCCAGGTCCGGCCCGTAGACATGAGTCATGGATATCAACCACTTCCACAACATCATCAACAACGCCTTCCCGGGCCAGGGTGGATTCGGACCTCAGCCGCCGCTGCCTCCCATGCCCCAGCCGCTTCCTCAGGAACCCGCACCGCTGTTCGGCAGCTGACCACCCCACCCCCACCCGCCCCCGACACCATTTCCGTTCGACCGAGTGTGGCGTTCAGTCAGGTCAACTGACCGAACGCCACGTTCGGTCAGGGAAGTAGACAGATTCCCCACTCCAGAGGGGCAGAATTCAGCCGTGGATCTCGTGATCGAACCTGCCGACTTCGGCGACGCGCGACTGACCGCCTTCCTGCGCGCACATCTCGACGACCTCGCCCCGACTGCACCGACGGAAAGTCAGCATGCCCTGAGCCTTGCCGAACTCGACAATCCGTCCATCCGCGTCTGGGTCGTCCGTCATCGGAGTTCGATTGCCGCTACTGGCGCCCTCGCGAAGGTCAGCCCCTCACACGAGGAGGTCAAGAGCATGCGGACCGACCCCGAGTTGCGTGGACGGGGCATCGCGCGGAGCCTGCTCGAACACATGGTGGCCGACGCGAGGAGCCGCGGAATCACACGGGTCTCCTTGGAGACGGGATCGATGGAGTTCTTCGCGCCTGCTCGTCGGCTCTACACCTGGTTTGGATTCGTGCCGTGTCCCCCGTTCGGCGACTATCGACCCGATCCGAACAGTGTGTTCATGACGATGCCGCTCGACTGATCCGCCCTACTCGGGGATTCCGGTCTCGAGGACGCTGCGCCTCATGTCGCCCAGGAACCTCTCGACCACCGCCAGTTCGGCCGGCGTGTACGAATCGACTGTGCCGGTCGCGTTTCCGATGAGCGGACCGAAGAAGGACCAGCCGAGGTCCATTGCCGCCGGCGTCGCTTCGAGCAGGACTCGTCTGCGGTCGGCGTCGTCGCGGCGCCTCGCCACGTGACCGGCCCTCTCCATCCGATCTATCAGTGCGGTCACGGACGCCGAGTTCAGATGCAGTTGCTCTCGTAGCCAGGTAGGGGTCGCCGCTCGTCCTGCGCGCGTCGCGTCGAGTAGGCAGATCAGCGCCCGGACATCGGTGGGATGCAGCCCGTTCACCCGCGCGAACTCCGCGCCGAGAAGGTGCAGATCGACGACGAGCGCCCGGAGTTGATGCACCACGCCCATCGACCCGTCGGTCCGGGTCACGTCGCCCTCGTTCATCGCAGCTCCCTCTCGACACACCGGGACACTCACCCTACTATCTCGATCAATCAAGAATCTCGATACATCGAGCTAAATTCGAGGGGTGCCGCGCATGCCGTCCACAACCGAGTTCGCCGCCACCAGCGATGGAGTCGCCTTCTACCGCGCCTACGACCGAGTTCTCGACAAGTGGCCCGTCGCCGTCGAATCCACGGACCTCGAATCCGAGTACGGAATCACGCGAGTGAACACCTGCGGCCATCCCGATTCCCCGTCCCTGATCCTCCTGCCCGGGGCGGGCGCCACCTCGACGGTGTGGTTCGCCAATGCAGGTGCGCTCGCCGCTCGGTATCGGGTGCATGCCGTCGACCTGATGGGTGACGCCGGACGCAGCAGGGCCGTGGGCACTCCGGTCCGGACCGTCGACGACCTCCTGTCGTGGTTCGATTCGGTGATCCGAGGCCTCGGTCTCGACACCTACGCGCTCGCCGGGCACTCCTATAGCGCGATGATCGCGCTGGCCCACACGCTGCGTCGTCCCGAACGGGTGTCGACGCTTGCCCTGCTCGACCCCAATTCGTGCTTCACGGGAATGCGCGCACACTATCTCGCGCGCGCCACCCCTCTCCTTCTTCGCCCCACCGAGGATCGACAGCGCGGGCTTCTCCGCTGGGAGACTCGCGGACGCGCCGTCGACGGCGACTGGCTCGACCTTCTCGCACGCGGTTCCGCACACTTTCCCTCGGCGAAAGTGGTTGTGCCGAAACGCCCCCGACCCAGCGAACTCGCAGCCTTGCAAACGGATACGACGGTGATCCTTGCCGGCGGTAGTCGCGTGCACGACAGTCGACGCCTCGCCGATAGCATCAACGGCACCTACCCGCGGATCTCGGTCATCACGGTGAACGAAGCGAGCCACCACACACTGCCGATGTCGCCCCGACGGGAGGTCGATGCGGCCCTGGGCGTGGCGCTGACCGGACTGGCAGATGGCTAGCTTCGCGGCGTGCTCGCCGACCCCACTCACCCACCTCACCCATGTACCCCAGTTGACCGAATGTGGCGTTCGGTCACTTCAACCGACCGAACGCCACATTCGGTCACACAGGCGGAGGGTGGTGACGCGCGCAGCACCCGTCACGACCGCCGCAAGCACCACGAACAGCGGACACGCCACGGGTACGAATTCGCGAAAACCGCGTTCGCGCCGCCGGCTCAGAGCATCGGTGGCACCTCGTCGGCGACAGGGGCAGACAGATATGCCCGCTGGACAGCGTCGAGATCGGCCGCGATCTCCGTCGCCGACCCCTCCAGGATCACCTGGCCACGGCGCATCACGTACACCCGATCGGCCACCCGGAGGACTTGCCGGACATGCTGTTCGACCAGCAACACGCCGAGATTCCGGGTGTCAGCCGCCTCCCGGACCACATCGAGCAACCGCGCCACGATCTGCGGCGCCAGCCCGAGCGACAACTCATCTGCCAGCAGCAGTTTCGGGCTTCGCGCCAGCGCCCGGGCCAGGGTGAGCATCTGCTGCTCACCGCCGGACAACAGGCCCGCCGGACGCCCGAGGAGGGCTCGCAGTTCCGGGAACACCCCGCACGCCGCCTCGGCGCTGACGCCGGCGAGCCTCAGATTCTCGGCGGTGGTCAGACCCATGATCACCGACCGTTCCTCGGTGACGTAGCTCAGTCCCCGCCGCGCCAGGGTGGCGAGCGGCGCCCGCTTGTCGGAACCGAGCACGGACACGCGGCCCGAGATCGGCGCCAGTTCGCCTGCCGCCGTGAGCATCGTGGTGGACTTGCCCGCGCCGTTCGCTCCGATCAGGGCCACCACCTCCCCGGACTTCACGGTGATGTCGAGGCCGCGGCACACCACGGCCCCGCCGTACCCTGCGCTCAGGCCCTGGAATTCGAGCACCGTCGTGGACAGCGCTTCCTCCGGTTGTGTGGTGCTCATCGCGCCGCCTCCGTCTCGTCTTCGGTTCCCAGGTAGGCGTCGCGGACCGCCGGGCTGGCGGCGATCTCGTCCGGCGTGCCCGCCGCGATCACCTTGCCTGCCTCGAGCACCACGATCCGATCACACGTGGTCATCACCAGGCCCATGTCGTGCTCGATGAGGAGCACTCCCGCTCCGCGCTGCACGGCCAGGTGCCGGATGGCGACGGCGAGTTCACGGCTCTCGGCGTCGTCCAGACCGGCCGCGGGCTCGTCGAGCAGGATGACGGACGGCGCGGACGCGACCGCCCGTGCGATACCGACCAGCCTGCGCCTGCCGTAGGACAACTCGCCCGGCAGCACGTCGAGGTCGTTCTCGAGTTCGAAGTCCCGCACCACGGTTGACGCACTCGGGGAGAGGGGATGTCGGCCCGGGCGGATCAGGTCGGTGACCCAGGTACGCCAGCCGGACTCGTCGGCGCCTGCGTGCAGGTTCTCGCCGACCGTCACGTCCTCGAACAGTTCGAGCGACTGGAAGGACCGACGGAGTCCGCCCTTGGAACGCCGCGCTGCGGACCAGCCGGTGATGTCCTCGTCGCCGAGTGTGAGCTGCCCGGACGTGGGGCTGACGAAACCGGTGATCGCGTCGATCACGGTGGTCTTGCCCGCACCGTTGGGTCCGATCAGGCCCACCACCTGTCCGGGCGCGATGTCGAGATCGACGCCGTCGACGGCGGTCACGCCCCCGAACCGCACCGTCAGACCGCGCACCGACAGCGGTGTCGGGCTGACCACTCCGGTGGCCGTTTCGGCCGAGAGCTCGTGACCTCGACCCTTGGTGCTCGACAACAGGGCACCCAGTCCGGGGATGTCCCGAAGTCCTCGCGAGATCATGTCGGCGATGCCGTTCTGGTTGGTGAGCAGGGTGACGATGAGGATCACGCCGCCGAGCAGCGCGGCGATGGCCAATCCGGAGAGCAGGCGGCTGAAGAGAGCACCGGGTGCCATCAGCGAGCCGATGAGGCTGCCCGTGACGAACCCGAGTCCGCCGGTCACCGCCTGAACGACGGCGTTGATCGAGGCGAACACGTTGAACTCGAGGTAGGTGACGGCGGTGTTGCGCAGGCCCAGGATGATGCCCGCCACCGCGGCCAGGCCCGACGCGAGCGCGAACGCGTAGATCTTGACCCCGAACACGCTGATACCGAGTGAGGCTGCGGCCCGTTCGTTGGTGCGGACCGCGATGAGCCGTCGCCCAGTGCGCGAACGCCGCAGGTTCGCGACCATCAGACCGCAGATCACCAGCGCCACGAGGCACACCGTTGCCCACCGCTCGGGGTGGGCGCTCGGCGTCACGTCGAGTCCGAACAGGCTCAGCTCGTGGATCTTCACCGAGCCTTCGAGCTTGTCGCCGGTGAAGGTCGGGTTGTTGAAGACCATCTCCTGGATGGTGAACCCGAGCCCCAGGGTGACCACGGCCAGGTTCACACCGCGGGTGCGCAGTGCAGGCAGTGCGAACACCACACCGATCGCAATCACCGCAGCCACGCTCACCAGCGCCGCGGGTACGAGCGGCCAGCCTGCCTGCCCCACGAGGCGTGCGGCGAACAGGGCGCCGAGGCCACCGACGGTGTACTGGGCGAGCGACAGCTGTCCGGCGAAACCGGTGAGGACCACGATCGAGAGCAGGAACACTGCCGCGGCGAGGGTCAGGGTCAGCGATCGCAGCCAGTCGCCGCCGCTCAGGATGATGCCGACCGCCACCACGGTCCCGAGAATGACGAGCGGCCAGCGGATCTCGCCGGAACCGAGCGTCGGCAGCCGTTCGGAGACGTGGCTGCGCAACGGCAGCCCCTTCCCCCGCACCACCAGGACGACGAGGATCACCAGGAACGGCACCGCACGGTTGACGCCGGTGAGCGTTTCCATTCCGAGCAGGTCACGCAGGTCGTCCTGGTAGAGCACGACCACGCTCTCGCCGACACCGAGCAGCAGGCCGCCGAGCAGGGTGAGCGGGAAGGACTTGAACCCGCCGAGAAGCGCAGCGGCGAGCGCCGACACCGTCACGATCACCACGAATGCCGATGGGGTGAGTCCGGTCAGCGGCGCCACCAGGATGCCTGCGGCACCGGCGAGGGCGCCGCCGACGGTCCAGGTCAGCGTGGCGAGGCGCTGCGGGGACCATCCGAGCGCAGCGGTGGCGCGCTCGTTCTCGGCGGATGCTGTGATGGCCAGGCCCACCCGGGTGAACCTGGTCCACGCCCACAGTGCCACCGTCGACGCCACCGCGATGCCGAGCAGGATCATCCGATCCTGCTGCACCACAACACCTCCCCAGCGATATGCCTCGTCGGGCAGGAAGGTGCGCACGCGGATCGACGTGCTGCCGTAATACTGCTGCACCCCGGCCTGCAGGATCACCATCAGGCCGAGGGTGGCGGCGAGCCGGACGATCGGCGCGGCGTTGGCGAGCCACCGCAACACCAACAGTTGAAATGTCAGGCCGATCAGTCCGGCCACCACCACCGCTACCAGGAAGGCAGGCAGCAGACCCCAGTCGAGGTCACGCTGCAGGGTTTCCAGGCAGATGTAGGCCCCCACCATGGCGATCGCGCCCTGCGCGAAGTTCACCACTCCTGATCCGCGGTAGACCAGCACGATGCCCTGAGCCAGGAGAGCGTAGGCGGACCCTGCTCCCAGGCCGAGAATCGCGAACTGCAAGAACTCAGTCATTCGTCAATCTCCAGGTGGGGAGCGGAGCTCAGGAGGTGGGAGTGCGCAGGTCGTACTGCGTCGGATCGGTGACGAGGACGTCACCGTCGAACGTCATCCGGTACATCATCGAGTTCGAGACCCGCTGGAAGATGCCGAACGGCTCCACGTCACCGGGCGTCCATGCCGGGACCAGACCTGCCATGTCGAGATTCTTGGCGTTCTCGAATCCGCCCCAGACAGTCTTGGCGTCGATCTCGTCGAGCCCCGTGGCGACCTCACCGAACGCACGCACCGACAGCCACGGATTCACCGTGTCGCCGTTGAGGTTCGGCAGTTCGAGCTCCTCCTTGCCCGACTGCTCCATGTCCGCGAGGAAGTCCGCGAGTCCGGGGAAGTCCTCGGTGCTCGACGACGGCGCCGGGGTCGGGCTGGTGTAGGTGGAGGAGGTGGCGAAGGTGCCGAGGTCCTGCAGGTCGGCCTGGGTGAAGCCCGCCGTGCCCAGTGCGAAGGTCAGCGTCGACCCGAGCTGCTCGAATGCCTGCGAGATCGGGTTGGCATCGCTCGCGCCCAGGGCCATGATCACGCCGTCCGCACCGTTGCGCTCCGCCGCGGCGATGAACTGGGTGTAGTCGGTGGCGCCCGCGCCCACCGCGACGTCGTTGACGATTTCTGCGCCCTTCGCCTGCACGGCCGGGGTCAGGAGGCCGACCAGCTGCGCGGTGACCGGGAGGTCCGGACGCATCAACGAGAGCTTGGTCTTGCCCTGCGCCACCAGCATGTCGATCATCCCGTACAGGTTGAGCAGCGAGCCGGAGAACGGGGTGTACACGTTGGTGGCGGTGAAGTCCGCCATGTTCACCGGGTTCAGTCCGACCCGCGCGATGCCCGCGTCGAACAGGATCTTCGACGACGCCTCGGACGAGGCAGGCGTGAAGTCCGCGAGCGTGGCGACGGCTCCCTCGGAGACCATCTTGTTCGCGCAGTCGACTTCCTTGTTCGGATCACCCATCGAGTCGCACTGAATCAGTTCGAGCGGACGTCCGTTCACGCCGCCCCGCGCGTTGAACGCGTCGACCGACGCGACCGTGCTCGCGGCGTATCCGACCGATCCGAGACCGGGCGCCTCGATGGGCACGATCTGACCGACCTTGATCGGGTCTCCGGTGGCCGCGGTGCCAGCCGCATCGGAGTCCGACCCGCTGTCACTGCTGCAACCCGCAGCGATCAGGCTCACGGTCGCGAGAGCGGTGATCGCGGGGGCGATTCTCTTCAGGTTCACGTCGGGTCCTTTGCATGTGGACAGCTTCCTTCCGGGCACCCGAGCCAGGTCCGCGCGACGCTGAGCTGCACTGTCGGCCAGCTTCCCGCCGAGGACCCATACCCTGACGCCCGACTTGGCAGCAGCGTAAGGGAATCGGACCCGCGCTGTGGTCGACTTCACAAAAGTTTCGTTACGGAGCGATACGCAACACCCCGCGGCGACCCCGTCACGGCCGCTGAGCCGTGTACCAGTCGACCAGGTCAGGGGCATCGACGGCTGACCTGTCGACGGCCGTCGTCGGATCACCGCCCTGAAGGATTCTCTTGATCGGAACCTCGAGCTTCTTGCCTGTGCGGGTGTGCGGGATACCGGGGGCCGCAATGATCTCGTCGGGGACGTGCCGCGGCGACACCTGG
This sequence comes from Rhodococcus sp. RD6.2, assembly GCF_001040705.1. Taxonomy (GTDB): domain Bacteria; phylum Actinomycetota; class Actinomycetes; order Mycobacteriales; family Mycobacteriaceae; genus Rhodococcus_G. The sequence goes on along the minus strand of NZ_CVQP01000007.1, from coordinate 662,996 downwards.
TCGCGGACCGCGGCGGCGATCCGGCCGCGCAACGCGTCGTCGAGCTCGGCGCCGTCCGCGAGCACCACGAACAGCGGCATCCAGTATCCGCCGTCCGACTGTTCGACACCGAGGACGAGGGCTTCGGCGATCTCGGGAAGGCCTTCGACGACCTGGTAGATGTCGGCGCTACCCATCCGAATTCCGTTGCGGTTCAGCGTCGAATCGGATCGACCGTGCACAACGACGCTGCCGCGGTCGGTGATGGTGATCCAGTCTCCGTGCCGCCATACTCCGGGATACACGCCGTAGTACGCGCCGCGGTACTTCTCGCCGTCGGGGTCGTTCCAGAAGCGCACCGGCATCGACGGCATCGGCCGCGTCACCACCAGTTCACCCACCTGGCCGCGCACCGGCCTGCCCTGCTCGTCGAAGGCGTCCAGCGCGACCCCGAGGTACGGGACGGACAGCTCGCCCGGCCACACCGGCACAGTTCGCACGCCGCCTGCGAAGGCTGTCACGACGTCGGTGCCGCCGCTGATCGAGAACACCGGAACCGACTCGCCGACGTTCTCCGACAGCCACAGCGACGACGACGCGGGAAGGGACGACCCGGTGATCCCGACGGCACGCAGGGCACCGAGGTCGTGATCGGCGCGCGGCACGACACCGGCTTTCGCGCAGGCGAGCACGTATCCGGGACTCGTGCCGACCATCGTCGCACGCTGACGGGACGCGATGTCCCACACCGTGTCCGGTGCGGGATGAGACGGGCTGCCGTCGTAGCAGACGATCGTCGCGCCGACGAGCAGCGCGGCGACCTGGAAGTTCCACATCATCCAACTGGGGCTGGTGTACCAGAAAAGGGCGTCGGTCGGTCCGATGTCGTTCTGCAGCGCAATCGATTTCAGGTGTTCCAGCATCACCCCACCGTGGCCGTGCACGATGCCCTTCGGCAGTCCGGTGGTGCCGCTGGAGAACACGACCCACAGTGGATGGTCGAACGGCACGTCCACCGGGTCGAGGGGTGCGTCGCCGGCGGACGCCTCCTCCCAGCACATCACCGCTCCCGGCCGGCCAAGACCGTCGGGCACGTCGCCCGCCTCGCCGCCGAGACGCTCCACGCGGACCGTCAGGCGAAGACCGGGCAGTCCGGCGCGCACCTTCGCGACGTCGGCGTCCCGCCGGTGTGCTCGACCACCGAAGCGGTAGCCGTCGGCGGCAATCAGCACGGTCGGGTCGAGCTGGCCGAGCCTGGTCAGTGCGGCGGCGGCCGAGTAGTCCTGCCCGCACGCCGCCCAGACGGCGCCGAGGCTCGCCGTCGCGAGGAAGGCGACGATCGCCTCGGGGATGTTCGGCAGGTAGCCGACGACCCTGTCTCCTTCACCGACGCCGTGCGTTTTCAGCGTCGATGCGAGCGCGCCGACCTGCCGCCGCAACTCCTCCCAGGACACCTCGACGTCGGGGGTGTCCTCACCGGACGACCGGATCGCGGGATGGAGCCGCGTCTGGTGGCGCAGCGCCTGCCGAACGTAGTTGACGCGGGCCTCGGGGAACCAGTGGGCACCGGGCATCGAGTCGTCGACGAGCGCCGCGCCAGGCGGAGTCGTGGACTGAACCTCGAAGTACTCCCAGACCGCCTGCCAGAAATCGTCGAGATCGTTCACCGACCACCGCCACAGGGCCTGGTAGTCGGCCAAGGTGACGCCGCAGCGGCCCTGAACCCAGGAGACGAAATCGGTGAGACGCGCTTCTGCGACGTCCTCGTCCGACGGAACCCACTGCGGCTCCACCATGTCAGCTGACCTCCTGATCACCCGCCCGACGAACGATCTGCTCCGCGTGCCGGAACACTGGGGCATCCACCATCTTGCCCTCGAACGTGAACACTCCGCGCTCCGTGCCCGCCGCCGCCAGCACCCGGCGAGCCCAGTCGAGGTCGTCGGGGTCGGGGGCGTACGCGTCGCGCACGACGGCGACCTGGCTGGGATGGATGGACACCTTCGCGTCGAATCCGACCGCGACCGCGTCGTCCGCTTCCTCGCGCAGACCTGCAAGGTCCTTGATGTCGAGGTACACGGAGTCGAGCGCCAGGCGCCCATGGGCCTTGGCGGCGAGCAGCGACTGCGATCGCACGTGCCGGGCCACGTCCCGGTAGGTGCCGTCAGCGCGGCGGCTGCCGGTACCGCCGAGGCCGGCGACCAGGTCCTCCGCTCCCCACATCACGCCGATCGCGTTGTCGGCGTGTGCCGACTCGGCGACGGTCAGTGCACCGAGGGGCGACTCGATCAGCACGATCACCTCGCGCGGTGCCAACGAGCGCACCTGATCGGCGGACTCGCACTTCGGCAACATCACCCGTGGATAGCGGGTCTCGCGCAGCGCCTCGAGGTCGAGGCGCTGGTCGTCGGTGCCGTGGGCGTTGATGCGGACGACGGTGCGGTCCGGATCGAGGGGCGTGTCGATCAGGGCGCGGCGTGCGGCGTCCCGGTCTGCTGCCGAGACACCGTCCTCGAGATCGAGGATCACCACGTCCGCCGCGGCCGCGGCCTTCGCGAAGCGCTCGGGGCGGTCGGCCGGGCAGAACAACCACGACGGTCCCGGCGGCGTCCACCCCCGAGTGCTCTCGACACCGGTCATCACGCCTCCTCGTCGACGGGCCGCTTGCGGACCATCGTCTTGCGCGTCGCGGTCGCAACGACGTCGCCGTGCTGGTTACGCGCGGTGTGCGCGAACGTCACGATGCCCTCTCCCGGCCTGCTCTTCGACTCCCGCTTCTCCACGATCTCCGTCTCCGCGTACATCGTGTCGCCGTGGAACAACGGCTTGGGGAACGCGATCTCCGAGAAGCCGAGGTTGCCGACGATGGTGCCCTGCGTCAACTGTGCCACCGACAGGCCGACGAGGGTGGACAGAGTGAACATCGAGTTCACCAGCCGCGCGTTGAACGGCGGCAGGTCGTCGGAGAACGCGGCGTCGAGATGCAGCGCCTGCGTGTTCATCGTCAACGTGGTGAACAGGACGTTGTCGGCCTCGGTCACGGTGCGGCCGGGACGGTGCTCGTAGACGACGCCGGTCTCGAACTCCTCGAACCACAGCCCGCGCTGCACGACCCTCCTGGCCTCGCTCACAGTCCTGCCTCCCGCGCGATGAGCATGAGCTGCACCTCGGTGGTGCCCTCGCCGATCTCGAGGATCTTGCTGTCGCGGTAATGGCGTGCGACGGGGTACTCGTTCATGAACCCGTAGCCGCCGAAAATCTGCGTCGCGTCGCGGGCGTTGTCCATCGCCGCCTCGCTCGCGACGAGCTTCGCGATCGACGCCTGCTTCTTGAACGGCTTGCCCGCCAACATCAGTGCCGCCGCGTCGTAGTAGGCGGTGCGGGCCGTGTGGGCGCGCGCCTCCATGCGCGCGATCTTGAACGCGATCGCCTGGTTCGCACCGATCGGCCGGCCGAACGCCTCACGCTCCTTGGCGTACTTCACGGATTCGTCGACGCACCCCTGGGCGGCACCGACGGACAGCGCCGCGATCGCGATCCGGCCCTCGTCGAGGATCCGCAGGAAGTTCGCGTAGCCGCGGCCGCGTTCGCCGAGGAGGTTCTCCCGAGGCACCCGGACGTCGTCGAACGACAGGGGGTGCGTGTCGGAGGCGTTCCAGCCGACCTTGTTGTAGGCGGGTTCGGCGGTGAACCCGGGAGTCGACGTGGGGACGAGGATCGTGGAGATCTCCTTCTTCCCATTGGCGGCGACGCCCGTGACCGCGGTGACGGTGACGAGCCTGGTGATATCGGTGCCCGAGTTGGTGATGAACTGCTTGTTGCCGTTGATCACCCAGCTGTCGCCGTCCTCGCGGGCGGTGGTGCGGGTCCCGCCCGCGTCGCTGCCTGCACCGGGCTCCGTGAGGCCGAACGCCGCGAGATTCCTGCCACTGGTGAGCTGCGGCAGCCATTCCTGCTTCTGTTCCTCGTTGCCGAACCGGTACACCGGCATCGCGCCGAGGGACACGCCGGCTTCGAGGGTGATCGCGACCGACTGGTCGACCTTGCCGAGTTCCTCGAGCGCCAGGCACAGCGCGAAGTAGTCGCCGCCCTGTCCGCCGTACTCCTCCGGGAACGGCAGCCCGAACAGGCCGAGCTCGGCCATCCCCGCGACCACCTCGTACGGAAAGGTGTGGTTGGCGTCGTGCTCGGCGGCGACCGGTGCGACCACCGACTGCGCGAAGTCACGAACCGCCTTGGCGAGCTGTGCGTACTCGTCCGGGAGCGCTCCGGTGGAGAGATAGTCGGTCATGCCTGGTCACCCTTCTCGGTGTTGTCGGTGGCGGCGCTTTCGGCCGGGATCACCCGGGCCAGCAATTGGTCGACCTTCACCTGATCGCCTGCGGCGACGAGGATTTCGACGGTGCCGTCGATCGGTGCGGTCAGTGCGTGTTCCATCTTCATCGCTTCGACGACGACGATCGTGGTGCCAGCTGCGACGGCGGCGCCGGATTCGACCCCGACCGCGATGACGGCGCCGGGCATCGGGCTCGTCAGTTCCGCCTCACCGGCATGGACGTCACCGGTGCGGACGTTGACCTCCTCGACCTCACGCACCATCGCCGTACCCGACGGGGACGCCAGCCACAGGTGCCCGTCGTGCGCGGCGACGCGATAGGTGTCGCTGCGGCCGTCGAGAACGACTCGCAGTCGGTCACCGTCCAGCGATGCTGTCAGCGAACGGCTTTCGCCGTCCTCGAGAGCGACGGTCGCGGCTCCCGGATGCCCGGTGATGCGCACGTGCTCGGCGCGGGATGCGGTGGCAAGCCGGAAGCTGGTCGGCGCCGCGGCTCCGACACGCCACCCGGTCGGGACCTCCCACGGGTCCGCCGAGCCGGCGGGCCAGCGCTGCAGCCACCGGTAGACGCCTGCCGCGACGATCTGGTCGTCGGACGGTTCCGGCGCGGCGAAGTGCTCCACCCGACGGTCGAGCAGGCCGGTGTCGAGGTTGCCCGCGACCACATCGGGGTCGGCGAGCAGGAACCGCGCGAAGTCGATGTTCGTGACGACACCGAGCACCGCGGTCTCGGCGAGAGCGCGGTCGAGTCCGCGCAGTGCCGACGCCCGGTCGACGCCGTGGGCGATGACCTTCGAGAGCATCGGGTCGTAGTCGCTGCCGACGACGGTGCCGACGCGCAGACCGGAGTCGACACGCACTCCGTCGCCGCGCGGCTCGGCCAGGTCGACGACGGTGCCACCGGTCGGCAGGAAGCCGCGTCCCGGGTCCTCGGCATAGACGCGGGCCTCGATCGCGTGCCCGGTCATGGTGACGTCGGACTGGGCGATGGTCAGCTTCTCCCCCGCCGCGACCCGCACCTGCCACTCGACCAGGTCGACGCCGGTGACCATCTCGGTGACCGGGTGCTCCACCTGCAGGCGGGTGTTCATCTCCATGAAGAAGAACTCGTCCGGGCGGTCCGCGGACACGATGAACTCGACGGTGCCCGCACCCGAGTAGTCGACGCTGCGCGCGGTGTTGCACGCCGCCTCACCGATCCGCGCGCGAGTCGCCTCGTCCAGCAGCGGCGACGGCGCCTCCTCGATCACCTTCTGGTGCCTGCGTTGCAGGCTGCACTCGCGTTCCCCGAGGTGGATCACGTTGCCGTGGCCGTCGGCGAGAACCTGCACCTCGATGTGCCGGGGGCGGAGCACGAATCGCTCGAGAAACAGGGTGTCGTCACCGAACGCGGACGCCGCCTCACGGCGCGCACTGACCAGTGCCGCGGGCAGATCCCCGCGGTCTTCGACCATCCGCATGCCCTTGCCACCGCCGCCCGCAGACGGCTTGACGAGCACCGGGTAGCCGACCTCGTCGGCGGCGGCGATCAGCTCGGCGTCGGTCAGGCCCGGCTTGGCGATACCGGGAACGACCGGCACGTCGAAGGCCGCGACGGCGTTCTTCGCGGTGATCTTGTCGCCCATCACCTCGATCGCCCGCGCCGACGGTCCGAGGAATGCGATGCCGGCCTTCTCCAGCGCCGCGGCGAATGCCGCGTTCTCGGAGAGGAATCCGTAGCCCGGGTGCACGGCCTGCGCGCCGGTGCGCTGCGCCGCCGCCACGACCTTGTCGATGTCGAGGTAGCTCTCCCGTGCGGGCGCGGGGCCGAGACGTACGGCGGTGTCCGCCTCCCGCACGTGGCGGGCGTCGGCGTCGGCGTCGCTGTAGACGGCGACGGACCGGATACCCATCGCGCGCAACGTCCGGATCACCCGGACCGCGATCTCGCCGCGGTTGGCGACCAGAACGGTTTGAAACATGCCTGTGTTGCGTTCAGTCATCTCACTCACATCCGGAAGACGCCGTAGGAGACCGGCTCGATGGGTGCGTTCGCGCACGCCGAGAGTGCCAGTCCGAGAACAGTTCTGGTGTCGGCGGGGTCGATGACACCGTCGTCCCACAACCGCGCGGTCGAGTAGTACGGGTTGCCCTGCGACTCGTACTGGGCGCGGATCGCGTCGGGGTCGCTGCCCGATCCGACGGCCCCGAGCACCTGCGCGGCCTGCTCCCCGCCCATGACCGAGATGCGGGCGTTCGGCCACATCCACAGGAACCTCGGCGAGTAGGCCCGGCCGCACATCGAGTAGTTGCCCGCACCGTAGGAGCCGCCGATCACCACCGTCAGCTTCGGCACCCGCGCACACGCCACGGCGGTCACCATCTTCGCTCCGTGCTTCGCGATGCCGCCGGCCTCGTAGTCGCGCCCGACCATGAACCCGGCGATGTTCTGCAGGAACAACAGAGGGATCGATCGCTTGTCGCACAGTTCGATGAAGTGCGCGCCCTTCATGGCGGACTCCGCGAACAGGACGCCGTTGTTGGCGACGATGCCGACGGGATGCCCGTGGATGTGCGCGAAGCCGGTGACCAGGGTCTTGCCGTACTCGGCCTTGAACTCCTGGAACGCTCCCCCGTCCACCACCCGAGTGATGACCTCGTGCACGTCGTACGGCGTGCGCGGGTCCGTCGGGACCACGTCGTACAGCTCGGTCTGATCGGCGACCGCGTCGACCGTCTCGACGACATCCCACGGCCGCGGCTCGCGCGGACCGAGCGTCGAGACGATGTTCCGGACGATGCGCAGCGCGTCCTGGTCGTCGGCCGCGAGGTGGTCGGTGACACCGGAGACCTTCGAGTGCAGGTCGCCGCCGCCGAGTTCCTCCGCCGTGACGACCTCACCGGTCGCGGCCTTCACCAGCGGCGGCCCGCCGAGGAAGATGGTGCCCTGGTTGCGGACGATGACGGCCTCGTCGCTCATCGCGGGGACGTACGCGCCGCCCGCGGTGCACGACCCCATCACCGATGCGATCTGTGCAATTCCCTTGGCACTCATGGTCGCCTGGTTGAAGAAGATGCGGCCGAAGTGTTCGCGGTCCGGGAACACCTCGTCCTGGCGGGGCAGGAAGGCTCCGCCGGAGTCGACGAGGTAGATGCACGGGAGGTTGTTCTGCAGCGCGATCTCCTGAGCGCGCAGATGCTTCTTCACGGTCATCGGGTAGTAGGTGCCGCCCTTGACCGTGGCGTCGTTCGCGACGATCACACACTCCCGGCCCGAGACCCGGCCGATACCGGCGATCATTCCCGCACCGGGGCACTCGTCGTCGTAGAGACCGTTCGCCGCGAGCGGCGAGAACTCGAGGAAGGGGCTGCCCGGATCGAGGAGGGTGTCGACCCGGTCGCGGGGCAGCAGCTTGCCGCGATCGACGTGCCGCTGCCGCGACTTCTCACTACCGCCGAGCGCGGCCGTGGCCAGCCGCGTACGCAGCTCGGCCACCAGCCTCTCGTGCTCGGCCCTGTTCTCGTCCCGGTCGAAACTCATCTCGCCGCCCGTCGTGTCGAGGTCATCACGTGACCACCGAAGCATTCGGTTAACTACCAATAACTGAATTTAAGATAACTGTGCTTAACTGAGTTGTCCATACCCCGAGGCCAACGAGGTGACGCTGCCGTGACAACCGACCGCGACGAGCTGCTCCAGCCGGCACTGACGGCACGCGGCCAGGCAAAGGCCGACCGACGCAGGCAACTGCTCCAGGCCGCCGCCCGGCTCATCGCCGAACGCGGCTACGCGGGAGTGCGCCTCGAAGACCTCGGCTCCGCGGTCGGCATCAGTGGCCCCGCCGTCTACCGGCACTTCTCCAACAAGGAGGCCCTGCTCGTCGAGCTGCTCGTCGACATCAGCGCCCGCCTGTTCGACGGAGGCACCGATGTCGTCGAGTCCACGCCGGACGCCGTGGCCGCGCTGCACGGGCTCGTCGAGTTCCACCTCGACTTCGCCCTCGACGAATCCGACCTCATCCGGGTGCAGGACCGCGATCTCGCGTCCCTCCCCGAGGGCGCACGGCGTCAGGTCCGCCAGTTCCAGCGGCGCTACGTCGAACTGTGGGTGCAGGTCCTGCGCGAGATCGACCCCGACCTGACCGAGACGGACGCCCGCATCAAGGCGCACGCCACGTTCGGCCTGATCAACTCGACTCCGCACAGCGCAGCGGGCACCACCCCCGCACGCACCCGCGACGTCCTCCGCCGTATGACGTTCGCGGCGCTCGCGCCGGGTGCGTGACGCTCGCCGCCTGACACCCTTGCGCCGATCCGAACAGCGTTAGACAATACGGGCACCCTCCCTGTACTCGTACTTCCCGTCGAAGAACGCCATCTACGACGCCATGTTCGCGCAGGGATCACGCGAGTTCGTGGACTTCTACGAGCAGGTTCCCCTCACCGACGACGCACTCACCGACCTGCGGGTCGGAATGCACGCCTTCGTCCGATTCGCCACCGAGGACACCGCCCGCTACCACCTGCTCTTCCAACGCACCCTCCCCGGTTTCGAGCCCTCCCCCGAGTCGTTCGCCACCTCCGTCCAGGGTCTCGACCTCCTGCGCCGCCGCCTCACCGCCCATGGGTACGACGACACCGTCGTCGACCTCCTCACGGCGCTCGGTACCGGACTGGCCGATCAGCAGATCTCCAACGACCCCGGCGGGGATCGCTGGATCAGGCTGATCGACGACGCGATGACGATGTTCCACAACCACGTCTCCGGCTGACCGCCGCCCGGAGACACTGCCCCGACGAGGTCGTCATGACCGACATCACCCACCCCACCACCGACATCGCCCCGTACACCCGAGGCGAGGCGCACAGACTCGCGGCGACGGAGTACGCGAGGATGCTCGACGTCCTGACCCAGTTGGGAACCGACGACTGGTCACGGCCGACCGATTGCGCCGATTGGGACGTGCGCGCACTGTCCGGCCACATCCTGGGCGGAACCGAATTCTTCTGCTCCCCAAGCGAGTTCGTCCATCAGCTCCGTGCCGGCGCCGAAGCAGCCAAGGGCAGGCCGACGATCGACGGCATGACGGAGGTCCAGGTCCGAGAGCGCGCAGCCCTGAGAACGGACGAGCTGATCGATCGCTTCGCCGCCGCCGGCGACCGAGCCGCGCGCAACCGCGCCCGCATGCCCGCGCCCTTGCGCATGATCCCGATGACGGCGCAGGTCGGCGACCGGGACGAGAAGTGGCGCCTCGCCTATCTCGTCGACGTCGTCCTCACCCGGGACACCTGGATGCACCGCGTCGACCTGTCTCGCGCCGTGGGCCGACCGATGACGCTGACCGCGGACCACGACGGCCGAATCGTCGCCGACGTCGTCCGCGAATGGGCACTGCGCCACGGGAAGCCCTACGCCGTGGAGCTGACCGGCGTTGCGGGCGGCGTGTTCGCCTCGCTGGGCGCCGCTTTCGGGAACACCGCTTCCGGGCACATCGTGATCGACGCCGTCGAGTTCTGCCGCATGCTGTCCGGGCGAGGCCCAGCCGGTACCGGCCTGCTCGCCCAGCCCGTGCCGTTCTGAGCCCGGGCTATCGTTTCGCGCATGACCGTCGCGAAGTCGATAGCCCTGTTCGCCGTGGCCGCCGTGTTCGAGATCGGTGGCGCCTGGCTGGTGTGGCAGGGCGTGCGTGAGCACCGCGGCTGGCTGTGGGCCGGACTCGGCGTGATCGCACTCGGGGTCTACGGATTCGTCGCGACGTTGCAGCCGGACGCGAACTTCGGGCGCATCCTCGCCGCCTACGGCGGGGTGTTCGTCGCCGGTTCACTGGCCTGGGCAATGGTCCTGGACGGCTTCCGGCCCGACCGGTGGGACATCGCAGGCGCCCTGATCTGTCTGGCCGGCGTCGCCGTCATCATGTACTCGCCGCGCTGAACCCGACGCCAGGGCGGCGGGCGAAACCAGCGGCCAGGGCGGCGGCGACTCCCACGGCCACCCAGAGCCCTGCCAGTCCGACGAGGCGGTGAACGCCCGTTCCGATCCCGACTCCGGCCAGCAGTCCGAGCCACAGGCCCGCGAACCGGAGCCACTCCCAGCGGGCACCCCCGGTCAGCGCGGTGGCCACGCCACGACCCAGTCTGACGAGCGTCCCCGTCATGTACGTCAGGCTGATCGACGACCCGCTCCCGCGGTCGAACACGGTGTTCTCGGCGCCCATTGCCAATGCCAGTGCCGCGATGACGATCTGCGTCGACTCGACCGCGGACCCCGCCACGGCCACCGTCAGCAGGACGGCGGTCAGTCCCAGAACTGCCGAGCGGCGACGGAGTCCGACTCGGTCGCCGACAAGCGATCCCACCACGACGCCGAGCACGAACAGCGTGACGATCGACGCGCCGACCAGGGCCGGATGCCACTCGCCCTCCGTCGCGGAGACTCCCATTCGGGTGGTGTTGCCACTCATGAACGAGACGAAGAACCCACCCAGCGTGATGAACCCGAACGCGTCCACACAGCCGGCCAGCGCGGCGAGGACGACTGCGACCGCATACGTCCCGCGGTCCTCCCCGCTCACCACGACGACGCGCGCCGAGGCCGGTGGTGCGCGGAGTCGGGTTGGGCGCCTACCGCGCCTTCTCCCGGGTCAGCGCCGTGTAGCCGAGAGTCAGGATCGCGGCGGCCGCGATGCTGATGATCCACCGCCACCAGTCGATTCCGCTGGTGTCTCCCTTGTCGCTGATCATGTCCCAGACCCAGTACCCGATCAGGGCACCGGCGATACCGAGGACGATGGTGATGACCCAGCCCATCGCCTGCTTGCCCGGAATGACGAGGCGTGCGAGCACGCCGATGACCGCGCCGAAGATGATGGTGCCAACGATGTCCCAGAACATGGTGGACTCCTCTCCTACCACGTCAGCCCAGTCGGCCACGTCAGCCTCGTGCGGCTGCCACGCTTTTCATGGTGACACGGACTACACCGGAAGGAAACCGGAGCGGCGGACGGCAGCGCGGGCCGGAGCCCGCGATACCGCCCGCCGCCCAGGTGAGGCGCCTAGGCGTGCACGACCACACCGCGAATGTTCTTGCCGTCGCGAAGGTCCTGGTAGCCCTCGTTGATCTGTTCGAGGGTGTACCGGGTGGTGACGAGTTCGTCGAGCTTCAGCTGGCCCGCGTCGTAGAGGCGCAGCAGCTTGACGATGTCGTACTGCGGGTTCATCGACCCGAACAGCGATCCCTTGATCGTCTTCTGGTTGAGCGTCAGGTCGCAGCCCGACACGTGGACCGTCAGCTTCGTGGGATCGGCGAGGCCGGTGATGACGACCGTTCCGCCCTTGCCGACGACGGCGGTCGCGGCGGAGACGACCTCCTCGTCGACGGTCCCGACGAGAATCAGTGCCGCATCGGCTCCCTGACCCCACGTCAGTTCCGAGACCTTCGCGGCGGCGGTCTCCGCGTCCGGGAATGCATGCGTGGCACCGAACTTCAGTGCGGTCTCGCGCTTGAGCGGGATCGGGTCGACGGCGACGACGTACTTGCAGCCGGCGCTGACGGCACCCTGGATCGCGTTGATGCCGAGCCCGCCGATGCCGTACACGACGGCGGTGTCACCGGCGCGCAGGTTGCCCGCGTTGACGGCGGTGCCCCAGCCGGAGGGCACGCCGCAGCCGACGAGTACCGCAGTCTCGAGCGGCAGCCAGTCGTCCACCTTCACCACCGAGTGCTGGGAGATCGTCGCGCGCTCGGAGAAGGTGCCTAGCATGCACATCGCACCGAAGTCCATGCCCTTCGCGTGGAACCGGAACGATCCGTCGGGCATCGAGCCCTCGAGGATGGTGGCGCCCATGTCGCACAGGTTCTGTCGGCCGGTGGAGCAGTAACGACAGGTGCCGCAGTTCGGGATGAAACTGCACACCACGTGGTCGCCGGGCTTGACCTTGGTGACGCCCGGGCCGACCTCTTCGATGATCCCGGACCCCTCGTGCCCTCCGACGATGGGATACCGGGGCGGCAGGTCCCCGTCGGTGAGGTGCAGGTCCGAGTGACACAGGCCCGCGGCGGTGTACTTGATCAGCACCTCACCTGGGCCCGGCCCGTCGAGTTCGAGTTCCATGATCTCGAACGGCTTGCCCGCCTCGAGCAGTACGGCAGCGGTGGTCTTCATGAGGGTCTCCTTCGCTTCGGTGGACGGGTCAGAGTGCGATGTTGACGGACTTGGTGATCGTGTAGGCGTCGAGGCCGGCGGCGCCGAGCTCGCGGCCCCAGCCGGACTGCTTGTAGCCACCGAACGGCATCGCGGTGTCGAAGCCGTTGTACTGGTTGATCCACACCGAGCCGGCCTTGATCTGCCGCGCGGTGCGGTGTGCCTTGGAGATGTCCTTCGTCCAGATGCCCGCGGCGAGACCGTAGATCGAGTCGTTGGCGGCGGCAGCGACACCGTCGGCGGCGTTGAACGGCAGTGCGGCGACGACGGGTCCGAAGATCTCCTCCTGCACGATCGAGAACTCCGGCTTGACGTCGACGAAGACGGTGGGCTCGACGAAGTATCCGGTCTCGCCCCAACGCTTTCCGCCGGTCAGTGCGCGCGCACCGTCGGCGAGCCCGGCGGCGAGGTAGCCGGTGACCTTGTCGAACTGCTCCTGCGAGACCAGCGGCCCGAGCTGGGTGGTGGGGTCGAGACCGGGGCCGATCTTCACCTGGCTCGCGGCGTGGGCGACGGCCTGGGTGAACTCGTCGAAGATGCTGTCTTCCACGAACATCCGGGTTCCCGCGACGCAGCACTGGCCGTGGTTGAACAACCACGCGTTCACGGAACCCTCGACTGCGGCGTCGAAGTCGGCGTCCGCGAACACGATGTTCGGGCTCTTCCCACCGAGTTCGAGCGTGACCTTCTTCAGATTGCCCTTCGCCGCGTCGACGATCTTCTTTCCGACCTCGGTCGAGCCGGTGAACGCGATCTTGTCGACGTCCTCGTGCGCCGACAGCGCGGCGCCTGCGTCGCCGAATCCGCTGACGATGTTGACGACCCCAGGCGGGAAGCCCGCCTCCTGGAACACCTCTCCGAGCAGCAGTGCGGTCAGCGGTGTCTGTTCGGCGGGCTTGAGGATCACCGTGTTGCCCGCGGCGAGCGCCGGGGCCAGCTTCCAGGACGCCATGAGCAGCGGGAAGTTCCACGGGACGATGAGTCCGCACACCCCGACCGGCTCACGCAGTGTGTAGGCGTGGAACTGCGCGTCCGGCGCGAAGGGCATCGACACGTTGACGGTGCTGCCCTCGATCTTGGTGGCCCACCCCGCGTAGTAGCGGAACACGTCGGCCGCCCACGCCACGTCGACGGCGCTGGCGATGGCCACCGACTTGCCGTTGTCGAGGGCTTCGAGCTGACCGAACTCCGCGGCCCGCTCGGACAGGATGTCGCCGACTCGCCAGAGCAGCCGTTCGCGCTCGTTGGGCTTCATCGCCACCCACGGTCCCTCGTCGAACGCGCGTCGCGCGGCCCGCACGGCGCGGTCCACGTCCTCGGCCTGGCCGTGCGCGACCTCGGTGAGGACGTTGCCGGTGGCCGGGTCGTGGGTCGCGAACGTCCGACCGGACGCGGCGTCCACCCACTCACCCCCGATCAGGAGCTTCTTGGGTCCTCCGGCCAGAAAGCCCTGAACCGGGGCTGCGAGCGGGAAGTCGGCGATCGCTGTCATCGGAACTCCTTCGAAACGACGATGTGATGTACGTCATGCTCTGTCGGTTTCGAGGGCGTCAACTGTCCGACCTTCGGACACCCGCCCGGAAGTCTTGTGACCACAGAATGTAGTAGATATGCTACGAATCACCATAGATCGACAACGGGGAGGGATCATGGACAGCCAGAGTCACACCGGCACCGCCGATGGCGCGGACGTCGACACCGTCATCGACGTCCGCGGGGTGCGTATGCGGTACGACGAGACCGACGTCCTACGTGACGTGACGTTCCAGGCCCGGCGGGGCGAGGTTCTCGTCATGCTCGGCCCGAACGGCGCCGGAAAGACCACCACCATCGAGATCCTCGAAGGGTTCCGGCACCGCTCGGACGGAACTGTCACCGTCCTCGGAGCCGACCCGGGCCGGGGCGACGAGCAGTGGCGCGCCCGGATCGGGGTCGTCCTCCAGTCCTGGCGCGACCATGCGAAATGGCGGGTTCGGGAACTGCTCGACCACCTCGGGTCCTATTACCGGCCCTACACCACCGACACCGTTCGTCGCCCTTGGGACACGGACGAACTCGTCGATCTCGTCGGCCTGTCCGAGCAGGCGAACGCGCGGATCGCGACCCTGTCCGGAGGCCAGCGTCGGAGGCTCGACGTGGCCATCGGCATCGTCGGTCGGCCCGACGTCCTGTTCATGGACGAACCGACCGCGGGGTTCGACCCGGCCGCTCGCCGCGACTTCCACGACCTCGTGCACCGCCTCGCCGACCTCGAGGACACGACGGTGCTGCTCACCACGCACGACCTCGACGAGGCGGAGAAGATCGCGGACCGGATCCTGATCCTCGCCGGTGGGCGCATCGTCGCGGACGGGTCGCCCGACGCACTGACCCGCCGGATCGCCGCCGACGCGGAGGTCCGGTGGACCGTCGACGGAAGCAGATTCGTCCACAGCACAAGCGAATCCACGTCCTTCGTGCACCGGCTCTTCATCCAGCACGGCGACGCCGTCGAGGACCTCGAGGTGCGGCGGGCCTCACTCGAGGACGCCTACATGGCGTTGGTGCGCCGTCACGAATCCGGCGACGAGCAGGTCGACGATCCATCCACCGCCCTGGGAGTCGTCGCTCCCGTCCCCGGTCTCATGGAGGTCACCCGATGAATTCCACCAGTGCATCCATTCGTGGCGGCGTCGCCCGCGGGCTGATCGAACTCCGTCAACTGTTCACCGCCGCGCCGGACCTGATCGGCCAGTTCCTCACCCCGGCCATCAGCCTCGCCGCCCTGTACCTGCTCCGGGGCCGCGACTACGCGGACAGTGGAATGTCGGTCGCCGAACTCGCCGTCCCCGGACTGCTCGGGTCGATCATCGTGTTCAACGGGCTCTTCGCTGTCACCAACGTATTGGTGCTCGACCGCGAGGACGGAACACTGTTGCGCGCCAAGGCGATACCGGGCGGCATGACCGGATACTTCATCGGCAAGATCGTCACGGCGGCCGGATCCGTCCTCGTGCAGGTGGCGGTCGTGCTGGCCGCGGGAATGGCGATCATCGGTGGTTCGTCGCTCGACGGGCCGGACGCGTGGGCGACGTTCCTGTGGGTGCTGCTGCTCAGTCTGCTCGCCGCACTCCCGCTCGGTGCCGTGCTCGGTGCGGTCCTCGAGGGACCTCGCGCCACCTTCCTGCTCACGATGCCGCTGATGGGTCTGATCGCCATCTCGGGGATCTTCTATCCGATCACCGCGCTGCCCGGGTGGCTCCAAGGCGTGGCGCAGGTGTTCCCGTTCTACTGGAGCGGCCTCGGCATGCGTTCGGCACTGCTGTCGGCCGAAGCCGTGACCATCGAGATCGGCGAGTCCTGGAGGCACGCCGAGACCGCCGCGGTGCTCGGGGCATGGGCGGCGGCCGGGCTGCTGATCGCGCCGGTAGTGTTGCGGCGCATGGCGCGTCACGAATCCGGATCCAGCATGGCTGCACGACACGAGAAGGCGATGCAGCGTGCCTTCTGAGGTCGTCTACAACCGCATCGCGATGCTCCGCGCCGAGCGCGGCCTCTCGCGTCGGGAGTTGGCCGAAGCGCTCGGCGTTCACTACCAGACCGTCGGCTATCTCGAACGCGGCGAGTACAGCGCCAGCCTGCACCTCGCGCTCCGGATCGCCGCGTACTTCGAGGTGGCGGTCGAGGTCGTGTTCTCCACCGAGCCGTTCCCCCGGCTGGGGTCGCGCGACACCGAATCCGCGTGAGCCCGCTACACCCGGATCACGACCTCACGTCGAGGGCGCGCATCCGGGTGTAGAGGGTGCTCCGGCTGATTCCGAGCTGGGCCGCCGCGTGCACCTTGTTGCCGTGGCACTGAGCCAGCGCGTCGACGATCGCCTGCCGCTCGGCCTGTTCCCGACCCCCGAGCCTGCTCACCCGGTCGGAGGTTCGGTAGCGGTCGGGCAGGTCGGTCGCGGTGATCCGGCTGCCACCCGCCTGCCCGGCGGCGCTGCCGACCACGACGCGCAGTTCGGCGAGGTTACCCGGCCACCGGCCCGCGCTCAGTGCCTCCAACGCCGACGCCGTCAGCCGCGCGCCCGGTGCGATCTCGTCGAGCATCGCCTGGGCGATGTCGGGGATCTCGCCCCTGCGCTGCCGCAGTGGCGGCAGCACGACATGCTCGGGGCATCGCGCGACCAATGCTGCGACCGGACGCGGCAGATCCTGCTCGGGCTCGCCGGTCAGCACGAGCCGGGGTCCACCTGCAGTGAGGGCATCCGTCAACATCGGATGCACCGCGTCGGGCAGCAGTTGCACCTGCTCGACGACGACCGTGTCAGTGCCGACCAGGGATCGGGCCAACTCCCCCAGCCAGACGTCGAGGCCACGCAGCGGGATCTGTGCGGCATCATGGATGTGGCACACCCGGCTCCCGACGAGATCACGCACGGCGCTGGTGCGTCCGGCCCCGGGTTCGCCGAGCACGACGACCGCATCGCCCGAGTCGCGCAGCCGCAGCAGTGTCCGGCGGATCCGCGCACCTGCCTGGTCGCCGAGACCCGGGCCACGCGGAATCGGTGTGGACCGGCGTTCGCGCGGCCGGACCAGGAACAGCGCGCCGCCGTCCGCGCCGGCGATCCGGTCGGCCTGCACGGACACCGACTCTCCCGACGCGAGTTCGATGTCCACCGTGCGGGACTGGTCCGGTGACAGGTCGGCCGCCAGCGCCCGCAGGACGGCATGGTCGGCTCCGTCGAGCATCTCCTGCGCGGTGCGGTTGGACAGCAGCAGGTCTTCGCCGATCGCGGCCACCGCTACCTGACGCTGCGGCGAGACCCGATGAAAAGCGTCGACCAGGCGTTGCTCGGAAGCACGCGACCCGTCGAGCAGTCTCCGCTCGATGTCCGCCGCCGCACGCTGCAGGAAGGGCGCGAACAACGAGTTGACCTGCGGGGCAATGCAGGTCAGGTCGAGGATGCCCTCGACCCGGCGGGTGACCGGATGGATGATCGGGTGACCGTAGCAGCTCAGTTCCTTGAACTGGTCGAGGTAGTGCTCGGCGCCGTTGACCACGACACCGCGGCGCACCTCGAGTGGCGTGCCGAGTGCGTTGGTGCCCGCCAGGTCCTCACCGAACCTCGATCCGACGATCGCGCCGAGCCGCTCCATTCGCCGTTCCACGGCCGGGTTGTCGAAAACCCGAGCCACGATGCGGCAGTCCGGATCCGCAAGTAGGAGACACAGTTCCGTGCCCGCGATCTGGATACCGACCTCGTCGAGTACCGGGCGGGCCGCCCGGAGCAACCGGCCGGTGAGGTCCAGGTCGTCGGCGGGCGTGGCGTCGAATACACACCCCGGGTCGATTCCGCTGAGTGCGGAGCGCTTCCAGGACAGCGCGATCTCGGGCCGGACGGCGATCGACCCGCCTGGCCCGTCTGCCGTCACGCCCGTCACCGTCTCACCTGCCTCCGAGCAGTTCGACCGACTTCTCCCGCATCTCGATCTTGCGGACCTTTCCGGTGACGGTCATCGGGAACTCGTCCACGACGTGCACGTACCGGGGGATCTTGTAGTGCGCGAGCTTGCCGGCGCAGTAGGCGCGCAACGACTCGGCGTCGAGATCGGGGGCTCCCTCGCGCATCCGGACCCACACCATGAGTTCCTCGCCGTACTTCGCGTCCGGCACACCGATCACCTGCGCGTCGAGCACGTCGGGATGGGTGTAGAGGAACTCCTCGATCTCACGGGGGTAGATGTTCTCGCCACCCCGGATGACCATGTCCTTGATGCGCCCGGTGATCGCAACGTAACCGTCGGCGTCCATGACGCCGATGTCCCCGGTGTGCATCCACCTGGCCGCGTCGATCGCTTCGGCCGTCTTCTCCGGGTTGTTCCAGTAACCCAGCATCACCGAGTAGCCACGGGTGCACAGCTCACCAGGCTGCCCGCGCCGGACCGTCAAACCCGTTGCCGGGTCGACGATCTTGACCTCCAGGTGCGGACCCACCCGCCCGACCGTGGACACCCGCTGATCGATACTGTCGTCCGAACGGGTCTGCAGCGACACCGGCGACGTCTCGGTCATCCCGTAACAGATCGACACCTCGGACATACCCATCCGCTCGATCACCTGCTTCATCACCTCCACCGGACACGGCGAGCCTGCCATGATCCCGGTGCGCAGGCTGGACAGGTCGTAGGAGTCGAAGTCCGGTTCGGCGAGTTCGGCGATGAACATCGTCGGCACCCCGTACAGGGACGTGCAGCGCTCGGCCTGGACGGCCTCGAGGGTGGCCTTCGGGTCGAAAGCCGGGGCCGGAATCACCATCGCCGCACCGTGACTGGTGCAGGCCAGGTTGCCCATCACCATTCCGAAGCAGTGGTAGAACGGCACCGGAATGCACACCCGGTCGGCCTCGGTGTAGTGGCACAACTCGCCGACGAAGTAGCCGTTGTTGAGGATGTTGTGGTGACTGAGGGTCGCACCCTTGGGGAAACCCGTTGTCCCCGACGTGTACTGGATGTTGATGGGGTCGTCCATCGACAGGTCCGCCTGCGCGGCGGCCACCGCGGCCGGATCGGCGGCGTGCGCGGCGAGGCCGTCGGCGACGAGCGTCTGCCACTCGTCGCGGCCGATGAGGACAACGGACGTCAGGTCGGGACAGTTCGGTCGAACCTGCTCGATCATCGCCGCGTAGTCGGAGGTCTTGAAGCTCGCCGCGGAGATCAGCATCGTGATCCCGGCCTGCTCCAGCACGTACTGCAGTTCGTGGGACCGGTAGGCGGGGTTGATGTTGACGAGGATGGCGCCGATCTTCGCGGTCGCGTACTGCACCAGCGTCCATTCCGGGCAGTTCGGCGACCAGATCCCGACCCGGTCGCCCTTGCGGACACCTCGCCCCAGCAGTCCCGCGGCCAGCCCGTTCACCTCGGCGGCGAACTCCGCGTACGTCCACCGCCGACCGGAGGCCACGTCGACGAGGGCGTCGCGGTCACCGTGGGCGGCCACCGTGCGGTCGAGGTTGTCGCCGATCGTGTCCCCCAGCATCGGGGCGTCCCACACACCCGAGGTGTAGCTGGGCAGCGCACTCGACTGTTGCGCCGTGTCGGGCACGTTCCGGGTCATCGTCCATCCTCCTCGCGCCCTGCCGGTCGGCTGCGGGCGGTTCATCGTCGAAAGTACTCGCGTCCTGTGATGCAGAGCACACAAATGATCGGGGCACAGACATGGTCCGCCGGGCGGGGTGCAGGCAACTGTCCAGGAACTGCACACCCACCCGGCGGCACATGTCAGAGCGCGAGATCCTTGGTCTCGACCAGCGCTCGGGTGCAGAAGAAGCTGAGCACCGCGAGTGCCGCGAGCATCACGCCGATCGCGATGCCGCCGAACGAGGCAGCGAGGGGCGCCGCGATCAGCGGCGGGATCGCCCCACCGAGCACGCCGGCGAGGTTGTAGCCGAGTCCGGCGCCGGTGTAGCGGTAGCGGGTCGCGAACATCTCGGGCAGCAGTGCCCCACACGGACCGTAGGCGACACCGAAGATCGCGAGGGTGCCGAACATGCCGATCACGAACGCGGCGGGGGTGCCCGTGTCGAGGATCGGGAACAGGGCGAGCGCCCAGACCAGGGCGGCGACGCAGGAGCCCATGATCACCTTGCGGCGACCGATACGGTCCGAGTACAGCGCGGAGACGACGATCGCGGCGCCGAACACGACGGCCGACGCGATGCCGACCGAGAGGACGAAGGGACGCGAGAAGCCGAGCGTCTTGGTGCCGTAGCTGGTGAGGAACGCGGTGCCGAGGTAGAAGAACGCGAACAGGGTCGCCAGCGCACCGGCCGAGAGCAGGATCTCCTTGCTCTGGTAGCGCCACGCGTCGGCGAACGGCAGCTTCTGGGCGGGCTGGTCGGCCTGGTTGGCCCGCTCGGCCTGGTTGGCCCGGAAGACAGGGGTCTCCTCGATGGCGAGGCGCATGTAGAGGCCGATGCCGACGAGCACGATGGAGAACAGGAACGGCACCCGCCAGCCCCAGTTCAGGAAGGCGTCGTTGGTGTCGCCGAGCACGGCCCCGGTGACCAGGAAGGTGCCGGACGACAGGATGAAGGCGATGGCCGGGCCGAGCTGCGGGAACATCGCGTACAAACCGCGCTTGCCTGGGGGTGCGTATTCCGCGGTGAGCAGTGTCGCACCCGCCCACTCGCCGCCGACTGCGAAGCCCTGCGCGAACCTCAGGAGGACCAGGATCAGCGGGGCCGCGACGCCGATCGTCTCGGCACTCGGGAGAAGACCGATCAGCAGCGTCGAGATGCCCATGAGCAGCAGCGTCGAGACCAGCGTCTTCTTACGGCCGATCCGGTCGCCATAGTGCCCGAACAGCATCGCCCCGACCGGCCGCGCGAAGAACGCGACCGCGAACGTCGCGAACGACGCGACCGTTCCGGCGGTGGATCCGAGCGCAGGGAAGAACACGGTCGGGAAGACCAGCGCGGCGGCCGTCCCGTAGATGAAGAAGTCGTAGAACTCGATCGTGGTGCCGATGCAACTGGCGACGGCAACGCGGCGAACGCTCGTCCCGGTGCCGGACGACTTCGCGGCCCCGGGAACGGCCGGTGGCCGCGTTCCCGTTCCTGGTGCCGAACTCTGCGACACAGTCGACATGGGTCCTTCTCTCACAGCTGGGCCCGGCGGGATCGCCGGGGCTGGGAGAAAAAGTAGTGACGCGGCTCACCCCCGCAATACCCCCGAAAGGGGGTGGGGTGAGCCGCGTCACATGGTTTCGATCAGTTGGCGGCGGCGCTGAGGATCTCCTGGCGCAGCTCGGACCACACCACGGCGTAGGCGTCCGGGTCGTCGACGGCTCCGGACAGCAGCTCCTGGTACCGGGCGAGGCGCGGCACGTAGGCGGAGACGTCGTCGAACACGCCCTCGGCGCGGCGGTCGAGGTCGGCGAGCTTCTCGGCGTCGCCCTCGGCATCGGCGAACTCGGCGTCGAGCGGCTCGAACCGCTCGACAACCTCGGCGAACAGGAACTCGTCGATGGAGACGCGCTCGGCGTCGAGCTGGTTCTCCAACTCCGCGAGCCCCGCGTCCGTCAACGAGACCGCGCCTGCGTCGTCGGTGGCGCGACCCATCTCGACGAGTGCGGTCAGCGCGGCCTGCGCGGACGACTCCGTGACGCCCAACTGGGCGGCGAGTGCCGGTGCCGTCACCGATTCCTTGAGACGGACCGTCTGGAGCAGAGCCAGTTCGTCCACGTTGCCTGCGAAGGCCATGTGCGTTTTCTCCTCTTCGCTTCGCGACTCGTCGTCGCGGGTGCGACGCGACATCGTCGTGCGCATCATCATCGCGTGACGTCGCGCCGAGGGGTGCACCTACCCTGCGCGGTGGGCTGCCCCGAGGGCGTCGAGGAACCCTCCCGCCTCGGCGACGAACACGGCGTTGTCGTCGCCCGCGACCATGTGCCCCGCTTCCGCGACGTTGACCGCGGACGCGTGCGGGATCAGTTCCAGCAACTCGGCGACGCCGTCGTCGCTGACGATGTCGGACCGGCCGCCGTGCACCAGCAGGGTCGGAACCTCGACGAGCCGCGCCGCCTCGACCATCCGGGCGTGCGGGGCGACCGGTGTCTCGCCGTCGTCGCGCGGCTCGGTGAACGCGGGATCCCAGTGCCAGAACAGTCGGCCGTCCTCGCGTTCCCGGAGGTTGCGGCGCAACCCCTCGATGTTCGAGGGCCGGGTCCGGTGCGGTTGGTACGCGGCGACCGCGGCCGCGACCTCGTCGAGATCGGCGAACCCGTCGGGCCTGCCCTTCATGAACGCGGTGATCCGTTCGACGCCTTCCGGTTCGACCTTCGGCGTGATGTCGACGAGGACGAGGCCGCGAACCGAACCCGGATGCTCACCCTCCGCGATCAGCCCCGTCATCCCGCCGAGCGACGCCCCGAACAGCACGGGCGGTTCCCCCAGTTGCTCGATCACCGCGAGCAGGTCGTCGATGAACCCGCCGATCCGGTAGTCGCCGTCCGGCGCCCAGTCGCTGTCGCCGTGGCCGCGGGCATCGAGCGTGTGGACGGTCCAGCCGTCGGCGGCGATTCCGGCGGCGGCCCGATTCCAGGAGTGCCGCGTCTGACCGCCGCCATGCAGCATCACGACCGCGCCGCGGTCACCGGACCCGGTCACCGGGGTCCAGCGGTCGGCGACGATCGCGCCGGCGGTGCCTCGCAGTTCGACGGTCTCGCGGTTCGCAGTCACGCCGGTCACATTAGGTGTGGCGTGGACGGCGTCCGGGGTCGGGTTCACGCGACCAGCAGTGTGCCCACCAGTGCGATGCCCGCGACCCAGACGGTGGACGCTGCGGCCAGGACGAAGGGGCGCGGTCCGACCGCCCGCAGGAGGCTCACCCGGACACCGAGGCCGAGGGCGAACATCGCGGTGGTCAGCAGCGCGGTCTGGGCGAGCCGGGCCAGGTCGAGCGCCTCATCGGGCAGCAGTCCGGAGGAGCGCAGCGCCACGCAGCCGAGGAAGCCGAGGACGAAGACGGGAACCAGCGGCGGCCGGGTGCCTTCCGCGTCGCCGCCCTTCGCGGCGCGGCGCTGCCGGGCACCGAGGTAGGCCATCACCGGCGCCAGCATCAGGACGCGAGCGAGCTTGACCACCGTCGCGACGGCGAGCGCGCTGCCGCCGATCATGCCGCCTGCCGCGACGACCTGCGCGACCTCGTGGATCGAGCCGCCGGCCCACATGCCCGCCTGCCGTTCGCTCAGGCCGAGCACGTCCGACAGCAGCGGGATCGCCGGGATCATCAGGGTGCCGAACACGACGACCAGAGCGACCGAGGTGAGGAGTTCCTCCTCCTTCGCAGAGACGACACCGTCCGTTGCCGCGACTGCGGCAGCACCGCAGATGGAGAAGCCGCAGGCGATGAGGATGCGCTGTGTCCACGACAGGCCGAGCAGCTTGCCCACGTACATGGTGCCGGTGATGCCGAGCACGACGATCGCGACCACGACGGCGATCACTCCCCACCCGAGCCCGATGACGTCACTGAACATCAACTGAAGTCCGAGCAGCGCCACCCCGACCCGCAGCAGTCGCTTGGCGGAGAAGTCGAGTCCCGGCTTGATCCAGGCGGGCACCGTGACGAGGTTCGCGACAAGTGCTCCCGCGACGATCGCGATGAGCATCGGGTTGACGGCGGGGACGAGCCGGCCGATCCCCATGGCGATCGCGGCGCCGGTGACGCACAGCGCGACACCCGCCGTGACGCCGACCGCTCGCGACCGCTCGGCGGTCTGTCGACCCTGCCGATCGGCACTCGATTCCGGCTTGGTGCGCACATCACTGGACATGTCGATCACTCTGCTGCATCCTGTGCGCGCCCGGTAGCCGTCATCTCACCATGCCCCCATATCGTCTTGATATGTCAATCGGCTGAGGCATATGCTTTCTGCATGTTCACCGAGTGGCCGGATCTCGACGTTCTGGATCTCCTCGTCGGCGTGGATGATCACGGAAGCCTCAGCGCAGCAGCGCGAGTCGCGGGAATGGCACAGCCCAACGCCAGTCGCGCGATCAAGCGACTCGAGGCACAGGTGGGCACTCCACTACTCCAGCGCAAACCGACGGGTTCGACATTGACACCGGAAGGGACGGTGCTCGCACACTGGTCCCGGCGCGTGCTCGGCGAAGCCAGGCAACTGCTCGACGTCGCCGCAGGCATGCGCGAGAAGCGCGCCGCCGAACTGACGGTCAGCGCGAGCATGACGGTGGCGGAGCACCTGATGCCCGCCTGGCTCGGACAGTTCCGGCGGATGACACCGGATGTCACGCTTCACCTGCAGGTACGCAACTCGACCCAGGTGTTCGACGACGTCACCGAGGGTTCCTGCGACGTCGGCTTCGTCGAATCGCCGACCGTCCCGCGCGGACTGCACAGCATCGCCGTTGCGCGCGACCGGTTGGTGGTGGTCGTCGACCCGGGTCACCCGTGGGCACGCAGACGGCGCCCGCTGACAATCGCCGAGCTCGCGGCGACGCCGCTCGTCGTCCGCGAACCCGGATCGGGAACCCGTACGACACTCGACCTTGCGTTGCACGAATACAACAGGGCGGCACCACTTCTCGAACTGGGAAGCGGCGCCGCCGTGCGGACCAGTGTTCTGGGCGGAGTCGGCCCGGCCGTGCTGAGCACCCTCGCCGTGTCCACCCAGGTGGCCTCGGGGGAACTGAGGGTGGTCGAGGTCGACGGACTCGACCTCGACCGCACCCTGCGCGCCGTGTGGCGCCCGCCCCGCCAACTGGAGGGCCCCGCAGGCGACCTCGTCAGACTCGTGCGGCGAGTTCGCGTTTGAGGATCTTGCCGGTCGCCGTCATCGGCAGTGCGGCGACGAAATCGATGCTGCGCGGGTACTTGTAGCCGGCCATCCGGTCACGGCTCCACGCGATCAGTTCGGACTCGTCGATCTCGGAGCCGGGTTCGAGGATGACCACCGCCTTCACCTCCTCACCGTGACTGGGGTGCGGCACCCCGATCACGGCGGCGAGCGACACCGCCTCGTGCGACATCAGGACTTCCTCGACCTCACGCGGATACACGTTGAAGCCGCCACGAACGATCAGGTCCTTGGCGCGGTCGACGATGTAGTAGAAACCGTCGTCGTCGCGGCGGGCGAGGTCGCCGGTCCGGAACCAACCGTCCCGCACGACCTCGGCGGTCGCCTCCGGTCGGTTCAGGTAGCCCTTCATCACGTTGTGACCGCGGAGCGCGATCTCCCCGACCTGGTCGGAGCCCGAGACGGTGTTCCAGTCGTCGTCGACGAGCCTCGCCTGGATCCCCCACACCGGCACCCCGATCGACCCCGGTCGTGGATCGCGTTCGGGATCGCTGAACAGGGCCAGCGGCGAGGTCTCGGACAGGCCGTAGCCCTCGAGGATCTGCACCCCGAATCGTTCGGCGAACCGGGTCAGGATGTCCACGGGAAGAGCCGCGCCACCGGAGATGGCGCAGCGGATCGTGGCGGCGATACGCGCGACGTCGACCGTGCAGTCCGGGCTGTCGAGTGCACCGAGCAGCGCCCAGTACATGGTCGGGACCCCCGCGAAGACGGTGACCGCCTCGTCCACCAGGAGCCGCAGGGCGGCGCCTGCCTCGAATCGGGGCAGCAGTACCAGTGTCGCGCCGACGGCGACGCCCGCATTCATCACGACCGTCTGCCCGAACGAATGGAACAGCGGAAGCGTCACCAGCGCGGTGTCCCGCCGGACCGGATTGCTGTCGAAGATTCGATTCGCGGTCACCGCGTTCAACACCATGTTGGCGTGCGACAACTCGGCACCCTTGGGCTTGCCCGTGGTCCCGCTGGTGTAGAGGACGACCGCGGTGTCGTCGGGACCCGTCAACGCCGACGTGTACTCGGCCGACTGCTCGGCGAGCGCCATCTCGAACGACGACTCACCGTCCCTCACGACGATGTCCGAATCCCCGGACACGACGAACAGGTCGCGGCACGTCGACGCGGAAGCGACACCGGCGCGCGCGTACTCGCCGATCGGCAGGTCGGCGGTGCCCTCGGCGCAGAAGTAGGCGGAGGCCCCGGAATCCTGCAGGTGATAGGCGATCTCGCGGCCCTTGAGCATGGTGTTCAGTGGGACGACGACGGCGCCTGCCTTGAGGATCCCGTAGTAGACGACCGGAAACTCGGGCACATTCGGCAGCGACATCGCCACCCGGTCACCGGGGCCGACGCCCCGCGCTCCGAGCAGGTTGGCGACCCGATTCGAGCGGGCGTCGAGCTCCGCGTACGTCATCCTCGCATCGCCGAGGACCAGCGCGTCCCGATCCGGGTGGCGTCGGGCGGAATCCTCCAGCAGGAGGCACAGATTCAGCACGATGCATCCGCTCCGTCGCGGCCGGCAGACGGTGACGTCACCTGTAGGTGCGCGTCGGTGGCCGCGAGCGCTTCGTCCACCGTCACACCGGGAGCGCGCTCCCGCAGCACCAACCCCGTTGCGGTGACGTCGATGACGGCCAGGTTGGTCACGATCCGATGGACGACACCCTGCCCGGTCAGGGGAAGCGTGCACGTATGCACGATCTTCGAATTCCCCTCCTTGTCGGTGTGATCCATCAGGACGATCACCTTCTTGGCGCCGTGCACGAGGTCCATCGCCCCGCCCATGCCCTTCACCATCTTGCCGGGCACCATCCAGTTGGCCAGATCCCCCGACGCCGACACCTGCATGCCGCCGAGCACGGCGACGTCGATGTGCCCGCCGCGGATCATCCCGAAGGAGAGCGCGGAGTCGAAGAACGCGGAGCCTGCGTTGACCGTGACGGTTTCCTTGCCCGCGTTGATCAGATCCGCGTCCACCTGGTCCTCGTCCGGGTACGGCCCGGTGCCGAGGATCCCGTTCTCACTGTGCAGAGTCACGTCGAGGCCGGACGGAAGGTGGTTGGGAATCAACGTGGGAAGACCGATTCCGAGGTTGACGTAGTCCCCGTCGGTCAGCTCGGAGGCGACGCGAGCCGCCATCTGCTCGCGGGTCCACCCGGTGACGGCGGTGAGCGTGGCGGTCATGCGGGAACTCCGTCCCTCTGGCGGTGGGCGGCGTCTTGGCGTGACGCCACGGTGCGCTTCTCGATCTGCTTGTCCTGCCGTCCGGTGCAGACCACCCGGTCCACGAAAATCCCCGGCAGGTGCACCATTCCCGGATCCAGTACTCCGGGCTCGACCAGCGTCTCGACCTGGGCGATGCACACCCGGCCCGCCATCGCGGCGAGTGGATTGAAGTTGCGTGCGGCGAGGTTGAACACCAGATTTCCCGCGGTGTCCCCGATCGCCGCGTGCACCAGGGCGTAGTCGGTGGTGATCGACTCCTCGAGCAGGTAACGCCTGCCCCTGTACTCGCGGGTCTCCTTCGGCGGCGACGCCACCTCGACGGAACCGTCGGACGCGTATCGCCAGGGCAACCCGCCCTCGGACACCGGAGTTCCGACTCCCGCCGGCGTGAAGAATGCGGGAATGCCCGCGCCGCCCGCCCGCAGCCGCTCGGCGAGCGTCCCCTGCGGCGACAGCTCCACTTCGAGCTCGCCGTCCAGGTATTGGCGCGCGAACTCCCGGTTCTCGCCGACATAGGATGCGGTTACACGCCGGATCCTCTTCTTCTCCAGCAGAAGTCCTAGACCGTGACCGTCGGTTCCGCAGTTGTTCGACACCACTTCGAGGTCGGTTGCGGTGCCGTCCGCGAGCGCAGCGATCAGGGCGTCGGGGATGCCGCACAGGCCGAATCCGCCGACGGCGAGTGATGCGCCGTCGGGGATATCGGCGACGGCGTCGGTGGCCGACACGAACACCCGGGTCACGACGACACCGCCGCGGTCTCCGCGGTCAGCTCGCGCACGAATTCCTCGGCTCGAGGCCAGTACCCGTATCCGGAGCCGGGATTCAAGTGTCCCACCTCGCCGAGGTCGACGAGTCGGCTGCCCCACACCTCCGCGAGGCCCGCAATGCGGCGGTACGACGCGAGCGGGTCGTTGCTGCTCGCAGCGACGATGCTCGGGAACGGCAGTCGTCGTCGCGGGAGCGGAAGCCAGCCGCCGCGATCGAGGTCGGCGGTCGTCGGATATCCCTCCGGCAGAGGCAGTTCCAGGTCGGCGGGGGTGGCGAGCAGCGCACCCTGGACGGGGCGGGTCGCCTGCTGCGCCCAGTGCACGGTGATCATCACGCCCGCGCTGTGCGCGACGAGGACGACCGGTCCGTCGATGTCGGCCAGGACCGCGTCGAGCGCCTCGACCCGGGCCCGCAGACTCAGCTTGTCGTGTTCGAGCGGCGGAACGGTGGCGACGCGGTCGAGCTTCGCGGCGAGCAGAGTCTGCCAGTGATCGGCGACGTGGTCCCGGAGTCCGGGCACGATCACGACGGTCGGGTCTGCGGTGCGGGTCATCAGTTCTCCAAACGTGGCGAGCGGTTCCACCGCCCGTGCGTGGTCTTCACCCCGGTCGGGATGAAGACCACGCACGGGCGCGAAGGGCAGGTCTCAGGCGTGCTGGGTGAAGCCGACCTGACCGGGCTGACGGTTCGGCGCGTAACCGAGCTGGGCCAGGGTCTCGTCGGCATCCTTGTAGGTGGTGCCGATCTTGTAGATGTCGCGGGCCTCCTTCGCCGTCGCCACCTCACGGCCGAGCTCCTTGGCCACGCGCACCAACTGACGGACCTGCTCGGCCGAGGTGATCTTGACCTCGCCGCTCGGCGCCCACAGGTTGTCCTCGTTGCCGCACCGCGGGTGCAGACCCATCGCGATGGCCATCGTGTTCACCGGCAGCACACTGCGCATCAGGGTTTCGAGGGTCAGGCAGGCGCCGTCCGGCACCCGATTGACGAACTGCATCATGTTGTACGGGTTCGGGCCGTCGAAGCCGCCACCGATCGCCACCCAGGTCAGGTTCAGCGGGCCGGTGTAAACACCACGACGGATCAGCCGCTCCACCGTTTCGAGCTGCGGGATCGACGACAGCTGGAAGTGCGGCTGGATACCGGCGGCCTGCAGGCGACGCAGGTGCTCCTCGACCCACTCCGGACCCGCGGGCACGGTCATCTCGCGGTAGGTGTGAGCGAGGTCGGCGTTCTCCAGGGAGGTGCCCTTGATGTCGCCGGGCGTCATCAGCTCCATGATGTTCATCTGGCTGGTGTTGATCGCGATGGTGACCTGGTCCGGCTTCGGATCCAGCTCGGCGAGCATGTGCCGGACGTTGTCCGGCAGCCACTTCGCGTCCGCGCCGTCGCCTTCCGGCGCGAACGAGATCGAGCCACCGACCTGCAGGATCATCTCCGGCACGGCCTCGCGGAGGCGGCCGAGGAGCTCGTTGAACTTCGACAGGCGCTTGGAGCCCTTGCCGTCCTCCTCGCGGACGTGGATGTGCAGCACGGTCGCGCCTGCCTCGAAGCAGTCCACCGCCTGCTGGACGTGCTCGTCCATTGTCAGCGGCAGATCCTCGGGGAAGTCCTCGACCGCCCACTCCGGGCCGTACGGGGCGACGGTGATGACCAGCTTGTCCTGGTTCTCCGGGAAGAATGCGTCGTCGTGGAAATGCATGGCAGAACTCCTGTTTCGAGTAGCTGGGTGACTTCGGATGTAGTGGGCGGTCAGAAGGGGCGGTCGCCGACGATGCCTGCGCGCTCCATCTTTCGGACCGCGGGCCAGTAGTCCTGTACGGCGTAGTGCTGGGTCGAGCGGTTGTCCCAGATCGCGACGCTGTTGCGCGTCCAGTGCCAGCGCACCTGGTACTCGGGGATGGTCGCCTGGCTCTGCAGGTACCGCAGCAACTCTCCAGCCCCTGGCGCGTAGTCGATGCCGCACCGGATGTTGTCGTCGGTGTGAAAGTTCGTCAGGTGCGTCGTGAAGCTGTTGACGAACAGGACCTTCTCGCCGGTCTCGGGGTGGGTACGGACCACCGGATGCTCGGCGTCCGGGAAGCGATCCCTGAGTTCGAGTCGCTTCTCCATCGGCAGCCGCGCACCGAAGGACGACTCGATGCTGTGACGTGCCCGCAGTCCGTCGATCCGTTCCTTGACCTGCTCGGGCAACCGCTCGTAGGCCAAGGCCATGTTGACCCAGATCGTGTCGCCCCCGACCTCGGGACCCTCGACGCACCGCAGCACGGATCCCATCGGAGGGTTCTCCCGCCAGGTCGCATCGCAGTGGTATGAGTTCTCGAACGCCTCGCGCGGGCTGTCGAGGTCCTTGTAGATCCGGACCAGGCCGGGATGTTCGGGGTCGCTGCCGAGGACGGGGTGGTCCTCGAGCGGACCGAACCGTTCCGCGAGCGTCACGTGCTCGGCACGGCTCATGCCCTGGTCACGGAAGAAGAGGACCTTGTGCTCGAGCAGCAGCGCCTTCAGTTCGGCGAAGCGGTCGTCGTCGCGGCTGACCTCGGCGAGGTCCACTCCGTGCACCTCGGCACCGAGGCTGCAGGTGAGCGGGCGGGCGTCCATCGTGATCCGGGTGCGGCCGGAGTCGATGTCGACGGTGGCGGTCATGGTCGTCTCGCTTTCTCGGCAGGTGAGGACTGGTCTCAGCAGGTGAAGACCGACGAGCCGACGCTGCGGCCGGCTTCCAGGTCCCGGTGGGCACGGACGGCATCGTCGAGCGCGTACTGCTGGTTGATCTCGATGGAGATCCGGCCTGCGGCGACGTGGTCGAACAGCTCTCCCGCGAGTTCGGAGCGCTCGGCCGGGTCGGCGATGTAGTCCGCAAGAGCCGGGCGGGTCACGAACAGCGACCCCTTCACCGCGAGCTGCATGGCGTCGATCGGCGGGATCGGCCCGGACGCGGTACCGAAGGCGACGAGGAGGCCACGCCGTGCCAGCGAGTCGATGGACGACTGGAAGGTCGATGCCCCGATGCTGTCGTACACGACCGGGACGCCCTTGCCCTCCGTGATCTCACGAACTCGCTCTGCGACGTTCTCCCGGGTGTAGACGATGACCTCACTGCAACCGTGCGCCCGGGCAACGGCGGCCTTCTCGTCCGAGGAGACGGTGCCGATCACGTTGACGCCCAAGAGCTTCGCCCACTGGGTGAAGATGAGTCCAACCCCGCCCGCCGCCGCGTGCAGCAACACCGTGTCGCCTGCGCTGAGCGGATGGATCCGGCGCAGCAGGTAGGACGTGGTCAGGCCGCGCATGGTCATTGCGGCCGCCGTCTGGAGTGCGATCCCGTCGGGCACGGCGATCAGGTGCTCGGCCGGCATCACACGCTCCGTGCTGTACGCACCGAGGGGGCTACCGGTGTAGGTGACGCGATCACCTTCGCGGAAGCCGGTGACACCGGCGCCGACCGCCTCGACGACACCGGCGGCCTCGACACCCATTCCCGCGGGCAGCGGAGCCGGGTACAGGCCGGTCCGGAAGTAGGTGTCCGCGAAGTTCAGTCCGACGGCTTCGTGCCGGACGCGGACCTCACCGGCTCCCGGGTCACCGACCTCGACGGACTCCCACTTCAGGACCTCGGGGCCGCCGGTCTCGTGGAAGCGGATCGCGTGTGCCATGTGAGTTCTCCTCGATCGGTACCGTTCTGGGGCGGGATCCACCCGTTGAGCCACAACACATTTCGGAGTTTCACCCGCCGGTGTTGTGATGTTGATGACACAACAGTAGCCACGAGTCGCCCATCACACTTACCCTGAGGGGACATATTTGTTGCCGATTCGGGACAACGCCGGGACGATCAGGCCCGACAGAATGGGACCGCCGTGAGCAAGCCACTCGCCCGCTACGCCGCACTGACCGGCTACATCGACCTGAGCCGATCCCTGTCACTCGATCCGATCCAGCTGATGCGCAGCGTCGATCTCGACCCCGCGAGCCTCGACCTGCAGGACCGTTGGGTGCCCGCGGGCTCGGTCGCGCGCCTGCTCGAACTGTCCGCCGCCGTGTCCGACAGACCGGACTTCGCCCTCAAGCTCGCGGACCGTCGCCGCCTCTCGACACTTGGCCCGCTCAGCGTCAGCCTGCGCGAGGAGCCCGACGCCCGCGGCGCCGTCCGCCTGCTGATCAGATACCAGCACATGTTCAACGAGTCCCTGCACATTCGTCTGTCGGAGCGCGACGGGCTCTCGACCATTCGGATCCACGTCGACACCGGTGAGCCGATGCCCGTTCGCCAGTCCGTCGAACTGGCAGTGACTGCGACCTACCAACTGCTCGCCCAACTACTGGGCGAGCGTTGGCATCCCGTGTCGGTCTGCTTCGAGCACCCCCGACCCGCGGACGACACCACCCATCGGCGGGTGTTCGGGGCACCACTGAGGTTCGAGGCCGAATACTCCGGAATCGTCGCGTACACCAGCGACCTCGACCAGCCCAACAGGCTGTCCGACCCCCTGCTCCGGTCCTACGTCCGCCAAGTCCTCGACACCGTCGCCGTCCCCGAGGAACCCACGACCACCACGCGAGTCCGCGAGCTTGTCGAACTGCTCCTTCCGACGGGACGCTGCTCCGTCGATCAGGTCGCGCGCAGCCTCGGCGTCGACCGCCGCACCGTGCACCGCCACCTGGCCAAGTCGGGGTTGACGTTCACCACCGTTCTCGACGAGACCCGGGCCGAACTCGCGAACCGCATGGTGAGCAGCCGGCGCTACTCGCTCACCGAGATCTCCGAAATGCTCGCGTTCTCCACGCCCAGCAGCTTCTCCCGGTGGTTCAGCCGGCACTTCGGCATGAGCCCCCGGGAGTGGCGCACCCGCTCGGAGGCCTAGCGGCCCGCGATCGCCCGGAACACCTCGAACGTCGCCTCCTCGTCCTGCTCGGTGCCGTGGTCGCTGAGCTTGACGATGACGGTGCCGGTGGCCGGGTCGACATAGGTGTACTGGCCGTAGACTCCGAGCGCGGACAGATCCGGGCTGTCGGGGGTGGGGTGCCACCACTGCGCGGAGTAACCCCACTTCTCGTTCGTGACCCGGTGCGGGGCAGGGGTGCTGATGCGTTCGATCCATGCGGGCGGGACGACCTGGGTGTCACCTGCGCGCCCACCGTCGAGGACGAGCCGGCCGATCTTGGCGTAGTCGCGGGCGGTCGCGTTGAGGCAACAGAACGCCTTTTCCTGGCCGCCGGGCCGGTCGAGATTCCAGGTAGCGCCGTCCTCGGCGCCGATCGGGGCCCACAGGTTCCGCTCGAGCAGCTCGGTGAGCGGCTTCCCCTCGACCCGGGCCAGCACCTGTCCGAGGAGCTGGGTCTCGACGCTCCGGTAGTCGCCTTCGCTGCCAGGCGTGTACGTGACCTCGCGGTGGTCGGCGACGAATTCGTCGAGGTCCTGGGTCAGGTACATCCGGGCCGTGCCGGTGAGCGGCCAGTACGGGTTGTAGTTCTCGGACACATCGACGCCCGCGGTCATGTCCAGCAGGTCCCGCACCGTGACGGAGTCGTACTCGCCGCCGGTCGCGAGCTCCGGCAGGACATCGACGAGCCGGTTGTCCTCGCGGAGCGTGCCCGCGTCGATCGCCTGCCCGATCATCAGCGCGACGACCGACTTGGCCATCGACCACGACGCCAGCGGCGTCGTGGCCTCGACACCGTCGCGGTACCACTCGTGGGTGAGGGCGCTGTCGCGGAGGACCAGGAAGGCGTTGGTGTGGGTGGTCTCGAGGAACTGCGCGACCGGGATCTGCTCGCCCTTCCACGGCACCGTCTCGGGCAGCGGAGTCGGGTTCGCCTGCAGCGGAGTGGGATCGGGCGATGCCGCCACCGCGCGCGAGGGGTACAGCTCGCCCTGCTTCGACGGTGCCTCGGTCAGTAGTCGGACCAGGGTCGGCGGCGCCGGGATCTCGAGCACAGCGGCGGCGGCATAGGTCCCCGCCACCAGCGTCGCGGCGACCACCGGGACGACGATCGCGGCCGTGCGCAGGCGAGAGCGCTTACGTGGGGCTCCGGCCTCGGCTGCGGGGGGCTCGATCGCGGTGGTGCTGGGCTCGGTCATGCGTGGCTGATCCTCGATCTCGGGGATGGTGGGTCGGTGGCACCGTGCAGGCGTGGTCAGTCAGCGTGCTCGCGGGTGGCCGCGGCGTTGGCCTTGGCGTCGACGGCCGTCCAGAACGCCTCGATCAGGGTGTCGAGCACCAGGTCCGGGCTCAGCTCGGCGAGCGCGGGGGCGTGTGCGGCGATCGCGGGGTACCTCGCCGGGTCCGCGCCCACGTACTCGTGGGCCCAGGCGCGTTGATCGCCCGCGCGCAGCGTGTCCGGCAGGATCGCGTAGCCGGCCCGCATCCCTGCGTACGACAGCACGGACTCGGCCAGCATCCGCTGATAGCGGACCACATCCGCCGGTTCGAGCCCCAGCTCGTCGAGCGCGGTGAGCATCATCTCGACAAGGGCGAATTCGCCGGGGCCGCGGGTGGTGCGCGGGGCCACGGCGGCGCCGACGTGGGGGTGCTCGGTGAACACCGCGATCACCGCGCCTGCGAGGTGTTCCATCCGCTCCTTCGGGCCGAGCCCGGCGGGGACGCGCTCGTGCGCCATCGTCAGCAGCCGGTCGCCGACCGCGCGCAGGAGCGCGTCCTTGTCGGCGAAGTGTCGCCACACCGCCGACCGGTCGACCCCGAGCTCCTCGCCGAGCGCGCGTCCGGTCAGCCCGTCCGGGCGGCCCCGTGCGGCGATCCGAACGGCGGCGTCCACGATCACCTCGGGCGTCAACCGCGTGCGTGAACCGTCGTCGACCATTCGTTGTGTCCCTCCTGTCGTGAGTCCTTCTGGTCCACTCAGGGGCCAGAAGGACTCACGGGCAAGCTGTCATCAATGTTGTCATCAATGTTGACATCACTGGCGTGACGGCGGGAGGCAGTTTGCGAAACTGCCACACGGCGCCCTTCCATGCGCACCGAGTGTCCCGAGATGCACAGAACTGCGTCCCGTAGGGATAAGAATGCAGCCGATGATCGCGCTAACGTGATCTACGCCACTTTCGGCGGGGGGCGCGTCCTGCGTCACCCCATTCACCCCACGCGTGAAACGAGTGCTGCATGAACACCAACTCCGAACCGCCGCACACCCCGACCATCGACGGGATGCGTCGCAGCGGCAACTGGAACCCACTGTGGGACACCCTGTCCGACTGGGATCCCGAGTGGACCGAGCAGTTCATGGCGATGAACGCCACACCCATCCGGCGCGGCGTGTTCTCCCCCGAGTTCGTCGAACTCCTCAGCATCGCCATCGACGCCGCGGCCACCCACATGTATGCACCCGGAGTGCGCCGGCACATCCGGGCCGCTCTCGAACTCGGGGTCTCCCGAGAGGAGATCCTCACGGTTCTCCAGATGGTGAGCGTTCTCGGCATCCACGCCTGCAACCTGGGCGTCCCCATCCTCGAGGAAGAACTCGACGCGTTCGAGTCCCGCCGCGCCGCGTCCTGACCGTCGCTCCGCAACCCGACACCACATTCCTGCCCGCCCGAGGAGCAATAATGGGACTCACCACCACCACGACCCCCGAGCCGCTCGGGACCGACGATCCCACCAGCCCGGGACCGACGATGAACAGCACACGGAACCGCAGGCGCATCTACCCCTGGGCCGTGTTCGGACTCACATTCGCACTCCTGCTGTCGGACTACATGTCCCGCCAGGTACTCAGCGCGGTGTTCCCGTTCCTGAAAGCCGACTGGGCCCTGACGGATTCGCAGCTGGCCTCACTCACCAGCATCGTGGCCCTCATGGTCGGCCTGCTCACCTTCCCGCTCTCGCTCCTGGCCGACCGATGGGGCCGCGTACGCAGTCTCGTCCTCATGGCCGTGGTCTGGAGCGTCGCGACACTGTTCTGCGCGATCGCGGCAAACTACGAACAGATGCTTGCCGCCCGGTTCCTGGTCGGTGTCGGCGAGGCCGCCTACGGCAGCGTCGGAATCGCGTTGGTGCTCAGCGTGTTCGCCCCCCGCGTGCACTCGACGTTGAGCGGTGCCTTCATGGCAGGCGGATCGTTCGGCTCGGTCGTCGGCGTCTCGCTCGGTGGCGTGATCGCAGTGCACCTGAGCTGGCGGTGGTCGTTCGCGGCGATGGCCGTCCTCGGCCTCCTGCTCGTGGCCGTGTTCCGCGCCGTCGTCACCGAACGCCGCCTGGCCGAGTACAACACCGAGCAGGACCCGCACACCGCAGGGCCCGCGGCGGCCGGAATCCGCGTGCCGGTGTCCACGCTGTTCACGAACCCGGCGGTCTGGTGCGCGTACCTCGGCGGCGGACTCCAGATGTTCACCGCCGCCGTGCTGCTCGCCTGGACCCCCAGCTTCTTCAACCGGTACTACGGCCTGGCCCCCGACAAGGCAGGCGTCATCGCCTCGGTGTTCGTGCTCCTCATCGGAACCGGCATGGTGGTGTGCGGCATGATCACCGACCGGGTCGGCCGGAACAACCCGGCGGCCAAGTGGTCCAGTGCCGTCGCATTCTGCGTCATCTCGCTCGCTGCGCTCGGCGGCGCATTCGCACTGGACACCGGAGCGCCCCAGCTGATCCTGCTCGGCATCGGCGCGTTCTTCTCGGCCGGCTCGTCCGGGCCCACCGCCGCGATGGTGGCCAGCCTGACCCACCCGTCGGTCCGATCGTCGGCGCTCGGATCCCTCACCGTCGCCAACAACATCCTCGGCCTCGCGACCGGTCCGTTCCTGATCGGCGTACTCGCCGACCACCTGGGCCTGCTCGGCGCCCTGCAGCTGGCGCCGCTGGTGTACGTGCTCGCCATCGCCGCGCTGCTCATCGGCAAGCGGGCCTACCCCGCCGGGCTGCGGAAGCTCACCGAGCAGAGTGCCGCCGCCGCTGCGCGCGCATAGCTCGGCAACGAACCGGACCTGCTGTGGGGGGCAACCCCCACAGCAGGTCCGGTCGTGTTCAGGACTGCGCCACCGAGTAGTCGCCCTGCGCCTGGGCCGTCATCCGCCAGCCACCGTCCAGCTGTTCCAGCACGACGTCGGACAGGTTCACGGTCTGCAGGTCGGGTTGCACCGAACCCGGGTACCACGCCTCCACCAGACCCGACCCGGAGCCCTTGAAATCGCCTCGCGACAACTCCGTCAGGACGCCGGGAACAGCCCGCGGGTACGCCCGGGACAGCGCGGCCGCCACGTCCTCGATCGGGCCGAGCGGGGTTCCGGAGGGGCAGTCGACGCGGTTCAGGTTCTCCTGCATGGTCGAGGTGTTGCCGTCGCGCACGGCGTGCGGGTCGCCGCATGCCTGGGTCCACGACCACCAGGCGCCGCCGATGCGATGACGATCCATTGAGTCGAGGAAACGTTCGGTGTCGGCGGCCGCGTCGTCGCCCCACCAACCCCACTCCCCCGTCCACAGCGGCGCACCGTAGACGGCCGCCGCGTTCGCAGCGATCTTGAACCCGTCCTCGACGCTGGGGAAGTCGCTGCTCACGGTGATGGACTGGCTGTAGAGGTGCGGGGAGAACACGATCAGCGGATCGGTCAGATACTGCCGAGGCGGTATCGCGTCCAAGCCGAAGCCGGACCAGATCGCGCTCGGCTCGACGATCACCAGGTGCTCGAATCCGCCGGTCTCGGCCTGCCGGATCGCGTCGATCGCGCGCTGGTAGAAGCGGCCGAGCTGATCGGCGGCGGTGACCGGGTCACGCAGACCGGGGTTGGGCTCGTTGAGCAGGTCGTACCCGACGACGGCCGGTTCGTCCTTGAACTCCGCGGCCAGCTTCGCCCAGGTCGACACCAGGTGGCCCTGCACTCCCTGCTCGTCGTCGTAGAACGCCTGGAACGCCCGGGCAACAGCCGGCGAGACCTCGCGGACCCCGCCGGCGGTGCAGGTGGTCCAGCCGTCGGTGATGGTTGCCCACTCGGGCGCGCCGTCCCAGCCGATCCCGGGTTCCGTCAGCGGCGGGCAGGAGACGCCGGGCGGGGTGCCGATGAATTTGCCCCACGCGTCCTGGTGCATGTCGAGAAGCGTGTAGATGCCGTGGTCCTTCGCATCTCGGACCGCGGTGCGGATCCGGTCCACGTAGGCCGTGTCGAACGCCCCCGGCGTGGGCTCGAGTGCCGACCATGCAACGTTGAGCCGGACGACGTTGAACCCCATCGCCGCCATCCGCGCGAAGTCGGCGCGTTCGAGCGGCATCACGGTCGGCAGCCCGGTTCCGTTGTCCGCATAGTCGTTGAGCTGGTTGACGTTCACCCCGCGGAGTAGCACCGTGCGGCCGTCGACGTCACTGATCGTGCTGTCCGAGACCGTCAGCCGCGGCAGCGTCCACCCGTCGGTTGCATCCGCGGCCTGCGCCGCAGGCGCGGTACCGAGCGTCAGCGCGGCGACGGCTGCCGCCGCCGTCAGCGACGAAAGGAATGACAAGCGCACTACATCCTCCTGAACAGTTGTCCAACTTTGTGCAGGGTAACCCGCGCCACATCCTGCACGGCACCGCGAACACATCACGTCCCGAAACAGCAAGAAATATGTCCCGGCAGGGCAAGTTACGTCACGCAACCCGGGCTAACGTGACTGCAGTCACCTTTGCCGCCGCTCGGCCGGTACGTCACGGCCGGATTCGTCACGGCTGGACACCGCTCGGAGAAACGGACCGAGCGCACCTTCGCTCGTTTCGGGACAGGATCCATTCACATGCAGTTGCAGACCGCGACGCGACCCACCGTCACCACGCCCGAACGGGCGAGCGCCGGGTCACGGGCATTCCCCTGGGTGGTGTTCGCCCTGATCTGCGGACTGATGATGTCGGACTACATGTCCCGGCAGGTGCTCAGCGCCGTCTTCCCGCTCCTCAAGGCCGAGTGGAACCTGTCGGACACCCAGCTGGCCTCGCTCACCAGCGTCGTCGCCCTGATGGTCGGAGTCCTCGCCCTCCCGCTGTCGCTCCTCGCCGATCGCTGGGGACGGGTCCGCAGCATCGTGGCGATGGCCGTCCTGTGGAGTGCCGCGACGGTCCTGTGCGCCGCCGCGGCCAACTACGGCCAGCTGCTCGGGGCACGCTTCCTGCTCGGCTTCGGAGAGGCTGCCTACGCCAGTGTCGGCATGGCGGTCATGTTGAGCGTGTTCGCTCCCCGACTGCACGCGACACTCAGCGGAACCTTTCAGGCGTCGACCTTCTTCGGATCGGTACTCGGCGTCGCCCTCGGCGGCGTGCTCGCCGATCGATACGGGTGGCGTGCAGCATTCCTGATGATGGCGGTCGTCGGACTCCTCCTCGTCGCCGCGTTCCGGATGGTCGCCACCCCGTCCAGGCTCGAGCGCCACACACCCGAGCAGGCAGCCACCACGACGACCGGCACCCGCGCCCCGCTGTCGAGCCTGTTCACCAACACACCGCTCGTGTGCGCGTACGTCGGTGCCGCGCTTCAACTCTTCGTGTCCGGTGTGCTGCTCGCCTGGCTGCCCAGCTACTTCAACCGCTACCACGGTATGGACACCTCGGCGGCCGGCCTGACCGCGTCGGTGTTCGTGCTCCTGATGGGTGTCGGCATCGTGTCGTGCGGCATCATCGCCGACCGCGTGAGCCGACACCGCCCCGAACGCAAGTGGACCGTCGCAGTCGTGACCGCCGCAATCGCCCTCGTGACCCTCACCGTCGGATTCGGTGTGGCAGGCGGCTCCGCACAGATGATCCTCATCGGAATCGGAGCATTCTTCTGCGCCGGATCCTCCGGCGCGACCACCGCACTCGTCGCGAGCCTGACGCATCCCTCGATCCGGGCCTCGGCCTTCGGCGTCGGAACCCTCGTGAACAACATCCTCGGCATGGCCCTGGGGCCCCTCGTCGTCGGACTCCTGTCCGATCGACTGGGTCTGCTCGGTGTCCTGCAATGGGTTCCGCTCGCCTACGTGCTCGCCATCGCCGTCCTCTTCGTCGGACTGCGCACCTACCCCGCCGGACTCCGCAAGCTCGCCGCGCTGTAGGCCCCGCCGCGCTGCAGCCCCCTACACGCGTCCATCCATCCGTCCACGCCAAACCACCAATCGGAAACAGATCAGGCCGGCACGTCAGACGCGCGAAAGTTCGAGGCTAGGGTGTGCTCGTGGGCGAAGAGTACCGAGAGATCAACAAGGCGAACTGGGACGAACGCGCACCCGTGCACGCCGTCTCGTCGGACTATGCGGTGGAGCGATTCGTCTGTGATCCCGAATTCGTCAGCGCGGTAGTCGAGTTCGACCGTCCGATGCTCGGCGACATCTCGGGGCTGACGGGAGTGCATCTGCAGTGCCACATCGGCACCGACACGGTGTCGCTGGCCCGGCTCGGAGCGCGGATGACCGGGCTGGACTTCTCCGGGGCCTCGCTGGCGGAGGCCCGCAAGCTGGTCGCCCGCACCGCGGACCCGGTCGACTTCGTGGAGGCGGACGTATACGACGCCGTGACGATCCTCGGTCCGGCGTCACAGGATCTGGTGTTCACCGGAATCGGGGCGCTGTGCTGGCTGCCGAGCATCGAGCGGTGGGCCGAGACGGTTGCGGGGCTCCTCCGACCGGGCGGCCGGCTGTTCCTGCGCGAGGCCCATCCCGTGCTGTGGGCGCTCGACGACGCCCGCTCGGATGTGCTCGCCCTCCGGTACCCCTATTTCGAGCAGGTCGAACCGCTGGTGTGGACGGACGAGGAGACGTACGTCGACACGGAGATCCGGCTCCAGGCCAGCACAACGCACGAGTGGAACCACGGCCTCGGCGAGATCGTGACCGCACTTCTCAGGGCAGGCATGGAGATCACCGCGCTCACCGAGCACGACAGCGTTCCCTGGAATGCCCTGCCCGACGCGATGGTGTGTGACGAGCGCGGGGAGTGGCGGCTCGCCGAGAACCCCGAGCGGCTCCCCGCGTCGTACACACTCTGTGCGGTCAGAGGGTGCTGATCTCCCGACCCCCGCGGAGGACTGCGGGGTCGGCCTCACGGTCCATTTCGAGTGCTGGACGATGCTCGGGGCCTTTGCCGAGCAGACCGCGCGGGTGGAGATCGGCGCGCTGGTCGGCGGCGGCTAGAAGGGACCGTTGACCGGGACCTCGCGGAACATGGTGAGAGTCATGCGGCTGAATCCCTCGTGGAGGGCAAGGTGTTCGGCGGCGTACATGAGCTGGCGCCAGCCGCGACCTGCATGGCCGGAAGACCGGCCAGGTCGTCGTCGGGCTCGGCCTGTCGAATTATCCCGTCGGTCACGGCCCCAGTATCCGATCCCTGTTCGGCTGCCAATCCACAACAGCGGTTGTCGCTGCAGTCTCTCCCCAAACGTCGCAACCAAGCTGGAACTCATCCAGATTTGTGTGATCTGGAGCCGTCCTCAGGTGTGATTACCGACTGATCAATCTATTCAATCCGCATGCAGCCCAGAACGAACCGGCCTTGGTGAACACCCCACACGAAACCCCTGGTCACACAAATCCAGAACTCTGCACGTGACTCCTGCTAGCGTCGGATTCGAGCACTCCGGAAGGCGCCGCCGCGAGAAGGAGCTTCGTGAATCTCTGGGACTATCTTCAGGGTAGGGGTGAGTTTCTCGCGTTCCTGACCTATCAGCATGCGTCGCTGGCCTTCCAGACTGTCCTGGTGGGGACGCTGGTCGCCATCGCGATCGCTGTTGCCGTGCATCGCCTTCCACTCGCATCGGCACTGACTCTCACCAGCAGCCGGGTCGCGCTGACCATTCCGTCGCTCGCACTGCTCGCACTGCTGATCATCCCGTTCGGGCTCGGTGTCGTCCCGTCATTCGTCATGCTGGCCTTCTTCGCGGCGATGCCGGTGATCGGCAATGCAATCGTCGGCCTTCGGTCGGTACCCGACTCCCTCATCGAGTCCGCTCGCGGAATCGGACTGTCCCGCAGTCGCATCCTGCTGACGGTGTCACTGCCGATCGCCTGGCCGGTCATTCTCACCGGAATCCGGGTTTCCACCCAGATGATCGTCGGCGTCGCCGCGATCGTCGCATACGTTCTCGGACCCGGCCTCGGCTCGCTCATCTTCAACGGCCTCTCCCGGCTCGGTGGAACCAACTCCGTCGAGATGGCTTTCACCGGAACGATTCTCATCGTCGCCATCGCCCTGGTCTTCGACGCCCTGCTCGTTCTCCTCGGGCGCCTCACCGTCTCGAAGGGACTCCAGTGACCGAGAACCGAACCGTCACCGGCGCCTCCATCCGACTCGACGCTGTCGTCAAGCAGTACCGCGGCCAGTCCACACCGGCCGTCAGGAAGATCGACCTCGACATCGAGGCCGGCCAGGTCGTGGCCTTCGTCGGCCCGTCCGGATGCGGCAAGACAACGACACTGAAAATGATCAATCGCCTCATCGAGCCGACCGCGGGCCGCATCTTCATCGGCGACCGCGATGTCACCAACGAGAACCCCGACAAGCTCCGCCAGTCGATCGGCTACGTCATCCAGTCGGGCGGACTCTTCCCGCACTGGTCGGTGGCGAAGAACATCGGCGCGGTGCCGCGCGTGCTCGGGTGGGACCGGAAGCGGATCGAGGAACGCACCGAGTACCTGCTCGACCTCGTCGGACTGGACGCCGACACCTTCCGAGACCGACTCCCGAAGGACATGTCCGGTGGGCAGCAGCAGCGCGTCGGCGTCGCGCGCGCACTGGCCGCCGACCCACCGGTCCTCCTCATGGACGAACCCTTCGGCGCGGTCGACCCGATCACCAGGGTCCGCTTGCAGGACAGCCTGATCGCCATCCAACAGGAACTCGCGAAGACCGTCGTGATCGTCACCCACGACTTCGAGGAGGCGACCAAGCTCGGCGACAAGGTCCTGATCCTGTCCGAGGGCGGGCACATCGAGCAGTACGCGACGCCCGAGGAGATCCTCGCGACCCCTGCGACCCCGTTCGTCGAGGAGTTCGTCGGATCCGGTGCCACGCTGGCCCATCTGACCCTCTCCCGGGTCAAGGACGTCGACCACGACGCGGTCGTGACCGCCCGTGTCGGCGACCCGTCGAACGAGGTCATCGACAGGGCGAGGGCGCGAGGCGCCACCTGGATCGTGGTCGTCGACGCACACGGACGACCACGGGCATGGCCGTCGCTCGACGAAGTGGCGACGAAGGACCGGGTTTCCGATTACCTCGACCCCCGCCTGCCCGTGGTGGCGCCGTCGTCGACGCTCAACGACGCACTCGACACCATGCTCGCGGCGAGCCAGGGCGGCGTCCTCGTCACCGACGCGCGCGGCGCGGTGACCGGTGCACTCACCATCGCCACCGTCATGTCCGTCATCCGCGGACAACTGTCCGATGTCCGAGCCGACGACGGACACGTCACCTACACCGGATACGACGAACGCGCACACGGCGGCGCAACCGGACAGGGCGAGGAGCCCGCGCCGTGACGCGCTTCCGGCGCGCCCCCATCGACGTGTGGTTCGAGCCGTTGATCATCGTCGTGCTCGGAACCGCCTACGTCCTCTGGTATCGGTCCACGACACTGACGCCGACCGAGGAAGCGTCCCTCGGCTGGGATGCACTCCGCCTCACCCTGTTCGATCACATCCGCCTGACGGTGACGGCGACGGTGATCGTCGTGGCGATCGCGATCCCGCTGGGAATCCTGCTCACCCGCGGCGCGGCCAAACGCCTCAAGCCGATCGTGATCAACGTCGCGAATGTCGGCCAAGCGGCGCCCGCCATCGGTCTGATCGTGTTGCTCACCATGTGGCTCGGCACCGGATTCCGCACCGCGGTCATCGGACTCGTCGCGTACGCCGTCCTGCCCATCCTGCAGAACACGATCGTCGGCCTCGACCAGGTCGACAAGCGCACCATCGAGGCCGCGCGCGGAATCGGCTACTCCGCGCCGCGCACCCTCGTGCAGGTGGAGTTGCCGCTCGCGGTTCCCGTCATCCTCAACGGCGTCCGGACCGCGCTGGTGATCCTCGTCGGAACCGCGACCCTGAGCACGTTCATCGGCGCCACCAGCCTGGGCACCCTCATCACCACCGGGGTGACGCTGTTCCTCCCGAAACTCCTCGTCTCGGGGGCCGTCCTGGTCGGCCTGCTGGCGTTGACGATCGACTGGCTCGGCCGGCTGGTCGAGCTGGCCGCGACCCCGCGAGGCGTGTCGTGATGCGGCTACTGCGCGGCGTGGCAGCCTCGCTGCTCGTAGCCGTCGCTGTGTCCGGATGCGGTCTGGTCAGCTCGTCGGGAACGTTCCACGACGCGACACTGCCCGGCGGCGAGCGGCCACTCGACGACGCGGGT
This sequence comes from Rhodococcus sp. RD6.2, assembly GCF_001040705.1. Lineage (GTDB taxonomy): Bacteria > Actinomycetota > Actinomycetes > Mycobacteriales > Mycobacteriaceae > Rhodococcus_G. Next base: position 618,862 of record NZ_CVQP01000007.1, on the reverse strand, counting down.
CTCGTCGTGACGTCGAAGAGCTTCACCGAGGGCGTGCTGCTCGGGAAGATCACCGCCACCTACCTGGCCGCCGCGGGCGCCGACGTCACCGACCTCACCGGCGCACCCGGATCGGCGTCGTCGCGACAGGCCCAGCTGAACGGCGATGCCGACATCCTCTGGGAGTACACGGGTACCGGGTGGGTGAACTATCACGGCCAGACGGAGACCATCTCCGATCCCACCGAACTGTGGCAGCGAGTGCACGACATCGAACTGCAGGAGAACGACCTCGTATGGTTGCCGCCCGCGAATTTCAACGACACGTACGCCTTCGCGGCATCCGCCGAGACCGCGCAGCGGCTCGGCGTCTCCACGCTCTCCGACGTCGCACAGTTACCCGAGTCGGAGCGAACGTTCTGTGTGGACGACGAGTTCTACAGCCGTGCTGACGGATTCGTGCCGATGCTCGAGGCGTACGACATGCCGCTCGGCGCCCCGGACGGGGTCCCGACCCAGAACGTGACGCGGATGGACGCAGGCGTCGTCTACACCTCGACCGCGCGCAGCGAGCCCTGCAACTTCGGGATGGTCTACACGACGGACGGCCGCGTCAAGAACCTCGATCTCACCGTGCTCGAGGACGACCGCGACTTCTTCCTGCCCTACAGCGGAACCGTCGTCGTCCGCCGCGAGATCATCGAGCAGTACCCGCAGATCGCGGACCTGATGGCCGTGATCTCGCAGCGCCTCACCGACGAGCTGATGCAGGAACTGAACGGCCGCGTCGACATCGACGGCGAGGATCCGGCGGACGTCGCCTACGACTGGCTCCGCAGCGAGCAGCTCGTCGAGTAGCTGCTCGTCGAGGAGTGGCCCGTCAGCGCGGCGGCACGGGGCAGGCGTCCGCGGCCTCGGCAACGATCTGCGGCACCGTCGGCACACTGGGTCGGCGCCCCGCCTCCCACTGCTCGCCGGTGACGGGTTCGTCGCCCGCGAGGGCGGTCGTCTCGTCCCCGGTGAAGGCCCGTCCTCGACTCAGGAACCGCAGGCCCTCCGGCGTTTCGAGGCTGAACCCGGAACCGCGGCCCTGGACGACGTCGATCACGAGCTGCGTGTGCTTCCACAGCTCGAACTGCGGCCCCGAGATCCACACCGTGACCGCGTCTCCACCCTCGGGCAGTGCCGACGGCACGTCACCGGCGCCCAGGCGCAGGTCGAGCACGCCGACGAGAACATCCCGGTCGCCGACGATGAATTCCCCTGCGGGATAACACATCGGTGCCGAACCGTCGCAGCAACCGCCGGACTGGTGCATCATCACCGGCCCGTGGGCCGCGACCAGCCTGCGGAGCAGGTCGGCCGCGGCCACGGTCGCGACGATGCGCGGGGGTGCGCTCACCTGAAGTCCAGCACGACGCGACCGTCGACGGTTCCGGCGCGCAGTTCGTCGAACACGTCGTTGATCTCCTCGAGTCGCCGGGTGTGCACGGTCGGCCGAATCTTGCCGCGGGAGTAGAAGTCCAACGCCTCCACCATGTCCTGTCGCGTGCCGACGATGGACCCGCGGATGGTCAGCCCCTTGAGCACCGTGTCGAAGATCGGTGCCGGGAAGTCGCCGGGAGGCAACCCGTTGAAGGCGATGGTGCCGCCGCGCCGGGCCATGCCGATGGCCTGCCCGAACGCCTGGGGATGCACCGCCGTGACGAGTACGCCGTCGGTGCCGCCGGTGGCTTCCTGGATCTTCGCGACGGGATCCTCCTTGGTCGCGTTGACCAGGACCTCGGCACCGTACTTCGCGGCGAGGTCCAGTTTGGCGTCCGAGACGTCGACCGCGGCGACCCGCAGGCCCATCGCCGTCGCGTACTGGACCGCGACGTGTCCGAGTCCGCCGATGCCGGAGATGGTGATCCATTCGCCCGGTACCACGTCGGCCACCTTGATGCCCTTGTAGACGGTGACGCCCGCGCACAGCACCGGGGCCACCTCGACGAGGTCCGAGCCGTCCGGGATCCGCGGGGCGAACCGCGCGTCGACGAGCATGTACTCCGCGAACGACCCGTTCACGGAGTAGCCGCCGTTGACCTGCTTCTCGCAGAGCGTCTCCCAGCCGGTGCGGCAGAAGCGACACTCCATGCACGCGGACCACAGCCAGGCGTTCCCCACCCGCTGCCCCACCTCGAGTTCGGTGACGCCCTCCCCCAACTGCACCACCGTGCCGACACCCTCGTGGCCGGGAACGAACGGCGGACTCGGCTTGACGGGCCAGTCCCCTTCCGCCGCATGAAGATCGGTGTGGCACACACCGCTGGTCTCCAGTTTCACCAGGGCCTGGTTCGGACCCGGGACGGGAATCGGCACCTCCTCGATCGTGAGGGGCTTGCCGAACTCGTGTACTACCGCTGCCTTCATCGTGTCGACCATCGTGTCCTCCGTGGGGGTCGTGGGTCGGGTGGTTGTGGCTTCGGACGTGTGGATGTCGTGACTGGAAACGCGGTGCCCGCCGCGGAGGGGGGTGCGGCGGGCACCGCGCCGATACTCCCGACCGAGGGGACGGGAGAAGCGTGGATCAGAAGAAGCCCTGTGCCTTCGGTGCGTAGCTCACCAGCAGGTTCTTGGTCTGCTGGTAGTGGTCGAGCATCATGTGGTGGTTCTCGCGGCCGATACCGGACTGCTTGTAGCCGCCGAACGCCGCATGCGCCGGGTACTGGTGGTACGTGTTCGTCCACACGCGACCCGCCTCGATGTCGCGGCCCGCCCGGTAGGCGACGCCACCGTCACGGGACCACACACCCGCGCCGAGACCGTAGAGGGTGTCGTTGGCGAGGGAGATGGCCTCGGCGTAGTCCGTGAAGGAGGTCACGGACACGACCGGGCCGAAGATCTCCTCCTGGAAGATCCGCATCTTGTTGTTGCCGGTGAAGACGGTCGGCTGGATGTAGTAGCCACCCGACAGATCGCCACCGAGGTCGGCGCGCTCGCCACCGGTGATCAGCTTGGCACCCTCGGACTTGCCGATCTCGATGTAGGACAGGATCTTCTCGAACTGGTCGTTCGACGCCTGCGCGCCGATCATCGTGTCGGTGTCGAGCGGATCGCCCTGGCGGACGGCCTTGGTGCGGATCGCGGCCATCGCGAGGAACTCGTCGAAGATGTCCTCCTGGATCAGCGATCGCGACGGGCAGGTGCACACCTCGCCCTGGTTCAGCGCGAACATCGTGAAGCCCTCGAGGGCCTTGTCCTGGAAGTCGTCGTTCGCGGCGAGGACGTCGGAGAAGAAGATGTTGGGGCTCTTGCCGCCGAGTTCGAGGGTCACGGGGATCAGATTCTGCGACGCGTACTGCATGATCAGCCGGCCGGTGGTGGTCTCGCCGGTGAACGCGATCTTCTTGATCCGAGGACTCGACGCGAGCGGCTTGCCCGCCTCGGTGCCGAAACCGTTGACGATGTTGACCACGCCCACGGGCAGCAGGTCACCGATGAGACCGAAGAGGTACAGGATCGACGCAGGCGTCTGCTCGGCGGGCTTGAGCACCACGGCATTGCCCGCCGCGAGTGCGGGCGCGAGCTTCCACACGGCCATCAGGATCGGAAAGTTCCACGGGATGATCTGCCCGACGACGCCGAGCGGCTCGTGGAAGTGGTAGGCGACGGTCTCCGAGTTGATCTCGGAGAGCGAACCCTCCTGTGCGCGAATGGCTCCCGCGAAATAGCGGAAGTGGTCGATCGCCAGCGGAATGTCGGCGTTGAGGGTCTCGCGGATCGGCTTGCCGTTGTCCCAGGACTCGGCGAGCGCGATCGACTCGAGGTTCTCCTCGATCCGATCGGCGATCTTGTTCAGGATCACCGCACGCTCGGCGACGGACGTCTTGCCCCAGGCCGGTGCGGCGGCATGCGCGGCGTCGAGAGCAAGCTCGACATCCTCCGCGGTGCTGCGCGGGATCTCGCAGAGGACCTGGCCGGTGACCGGGGTGGAGTTCTCGAAGTACTGCCCCTTGACCGGCGCGATCCACTCGCCGCCGATGTAGTTGCCGTAACGCGGCTGGAAGGACATGAGTGCTTCGGCTGTACCCGGACGGGCGTAGACGGTCATCGGAACTCCTGTCGTCGTGCATCTGGTGGTGTGATCCAGAACACTACGACCGTGAGGGTTGCAACCACGTTGCGTACACGCGGTCAGTGACCGAACTGTTCGTCGAAGATCGCGATACGGGCCCTGACCTGGTCGTACATCGGTGATCGTGGATCGATCGACGACAGGTACGCGGACCACGCGGCCGAGTCCTCGCGGCCGTCCGGCGTCGCGGTCCACCGCGCCAGCAACGACTGGTCCGCGGATCGGAGCAGCGCCGCCCGCATCCGGACCCGCAACTCGTCCCGAATCTCCTCGACTCCCGGAGCGACGGACCCGGGCAGCACCGGACCCCGGTAGGCGGCGAGCGCAGCCGCTGCGTCACCGCGGTCCAGCGCCCGACCGACGTCGGCGACGTCCGTGTCGAGTTCGCCGCGCAGCCGGTAGGGCCGCGACTGCAGCCGCTCGGCTCCGAACACCTTGCGCAGCCGGGACATCTCGGCGCGGATCGTCACCGAGTCGAGTTCGGACTCGTCCAGCAGGACCGCCAGCTGATCGCCGCTGACCCCCTCGGGCCGATGCGCAAGGAGCAGGAGGATCTCGGCGTGCCTGCGGGAGAGCGCGATTCGGTCACCTCCGACGACGAGTGTCGGGCGTTCCGATCCGAGCACCGAGAGCCGCGGCGGCGCCGCGCCGAGCGGACCGGGCGCCCCCAGCAGGTGGAGCCCCGGCGAGTTCAGCAGTTGCAGCCTCAACTCGGCTTCGGCGGCCGCGACGGTCGCCCGCACCAGTGCCAGGACCTGAGGCTCGGCGACCTGAGGTCCACCTGTGATGTCGATGGCGCCGAGAATCCGACCGGTCGTCGGATCGTGCACCGGAGCCGCCGAACAGCTCCAGTCGTGGACGACGGAACTGAAGTGCTCGGCACCGAAGATCTGCACGCACTGGTCGACGGCGAGCGCCGTACCAGGGGCATTGGTCCCGACGCGGTCCTCACTCCAGTCCGCACCCTCGACGAAGTGCATCGCAACGGCACGGTCCCGCGCCGCCGAATCGCCCTCGACCCACAGGAGCCGCCCGGACGCGTCACTGATCGCGACCAGCAGGCCGGTGTCAGCGATGTCCTCGACGAGGAGCTGCCGCACCACCGGGCGGATCAGCGCCATCGGGTGGCTCGCGCGGTACCGGTCCAGTTCGAGGCCGTCGAGGTCGAGCTGGTCGCCGACGAGGTCGGGATTTACACCGCGGTCGCGGCTGCGCAACCAGGAGTCGAGGACCACCGACCGCACCGCGCGGTCCGCCGCGGCCTGCCGGATCGCCTCGTCTCCGGTGACGAAGGCGCGGTGCGCGGTGGACACGGTGCGGGCGAGTTCGGCGACGTCGGCTCCCGGCCGTACGGCAACCCACGGATTGCCGTGCGGGGTGGACGACTGCAAGGCCATGCCCCCACTGTAACGCGAGTCACAGGTCACGGTTCGGGGTTCCCCGCTGCAGCCGCCCTGGTCAGGCGTCCAGTCCGGTGACGAATCGCGCGACGCGCTCCGCGACCATCACGACCGTGGCGTGCGGGCCGCGGCTGGGCAACGACGGCATCACCGACCCGTCCGCGATCCAGAGCCCGTCGACGCCGATCACGCGACACCGGTCGTCGACGACCGCGGCGGGGTCGTCGGGCGATCCCATCGCGCAGCTCCCGGCCAGGTGCATCGAGGTACCCAGACCCACTGCGCCCGCTGGATGCTCCACCGCCACACCGAATCCGGACGCACCGAGCAGTCCCCGGGCGAGGTCGAGGCCCGCGCGCATTGCCGCCCGGTCCGCGGCGTCGCTCAGATACCGGTACCGAACGAGCGGCGGAACGGTCGGGTCCGCGGATCGCAGGGCGATCTCGCCGCGGCTGCGGGGGCGCATCAGCGCGACTCCAATCCTGCCGAACGGATCGTCGACACCGGCGATGGCCTCGCCGAACGGGGCGGTGTACGGGCGCAGCTCGAGATCGTCGGTCTCGAGGACCACTTCGAGGACGGCGCGGCCGGAACTGTGGGGAGGCGCGTCGACCGGACGGTAGGCGAGGGTCACCTCGGGATGGTCCTCGAAATCCCGGCCGACCCCCGGCCGGTCCAGCACGACCGGGAGACCTGTTCGTGAAAGTTGTTGCGCCGGACCGATCCCCGAATGCATCAGCAGGTGCGGCGTCCCGACCGCGCCCGCGCAGAGGACGACCGTATCGGCGCGGAGCACCCGCACCCGTCCGCTCTCCTCGACCTCCGCGCCGACCACCCGCGCGCCCTCCAGCACCAGACGCACCGCCCGGGCCGCCGTCCGCACCCGCAGATTCGGCCGACCCAGGTGCGGGACCAGGTAGGCCGTCGCGGTGCTGACGCGAACGCCCGCCCACGCGTTGAGCGGGACCGGTCCGACCCCTGCCGCATCGGGTTCGTTCAGGTCCGCGCGGTACTCGTGTCCCGCGGCCGTCGCTGCACGCACGAACGCCGCACTGTAGGGATGTAACTCGTCCTCGCCGGTGCGGGTCACCGGCATCGGTCCGCTGTCGCCGTGCCAGGCCCGGTCGCCGAACGGGTCGGACTCGAGGCGACGAAAGTGCGGCAACACTTCGTCGTACGACCACGACCGCGGCCACCGGGTGAAGTCGTCCGCGGTCGCCCGCACGAAGTAGCCGCCGTTGACCTCACCCGAGCCGCCGAGCACCCGGCCTCGGGCGAGCAGCGCCTCCTCGCCGCCGTCGGACAGGTGCGCCGGGTAGCGCCACACGAGGTCGCTGTCCGGCCCCACCGGAAGGAGTCCGAGGGCGCCGGGTCCCGTCCCCCGCGGTCCCGCTTCGACGAGCGTCACCGCGCAGTCGGGGTCCACGCTCGCCCGTCCCGCGATGACGCACCCCGCCGAACCGCCACCGATCACGAGGACGTCGGTATGCGGCGGGGCCGGAGTCACCGCGTCAGTCGTGGCGTCAACGCGGCCCGGCTGCGATGCATCAACGCACCCCGCCACAGACCGGTCCCGTACGCCAGATCGTCGAGCCGCTTGTACGCCAGGTGCCGCACCGGTCCGAGTCCGCCCGGCTCGCGATGCGTCCACCAGTCGGCCGCACCCTCCGCGACCGCGACCGCGAGTGCGATCCGGCGGACCCGCCGCGAACAGAGGGCCGCGATCACCGTCACCGGCCAGTAGTGCCTGCACATCGCCGACGCGAGCTGCCACGCCCCGCCCGCCATGCCCTGGATGGCGAGCACGGTCGCGATTCTCGTCGGACGGTCCAGATCGCCGAAGGTGCGACGCAGGCGATGAACCGTCACCGCCTGCGTGACGAGGGCTCCGACGAACCCGATCCGCGTTCCCGTCACGGCGAGCAGCCATGCGAGCACCGTCCACACCGACATGGCGAGCGGCGGAACCAGGCCCTGATGCCGGGACGCCAGCGGCGCCGCACCGGTCCCGTAGAAAACCTTGCGCCCGAACCATTTCCGGAACGACACCCGATGGTCGTGAGCGACGTGCGCGACGGGCTCATAGCGCAGCCGCCATCCCGCCTCGTGGAGCCGCCAGCACAGGTCGACGTCCTCCGCGACGTGCATGGACTCGTCGAACCCGCCGACATCCTCGAGGGCACGCGCCCGGACCAGCATCGCCGCGCTCGGCACGTACGACACGGCACCACCCGCACGGACCTGCCCCTCCTTGCGACCCAGGTCGAGCGAGGAACGTGCGTGCTCGTATCGCGCCAGCGAGCCGCCCTCGGGAGCCAGCGCAACGATCCGCGGCGCCACCATCGCCACTGCCGGATCACTGAAATGTCCCAGCATCGCATCCAGCCAGCCGGAGCGGGGCACCACGTCCGAGTCGAGAAAGGCGACGAATCCGGTTGTGGCCTCCGCGATTCCGGTGTTGCGTGCCGCTGCCGGACCGCGCGCGACGTCGTGCCGCACGACCCGAACACTGCCCCTCTCGCCCTGCACAGGCGGAGTCGTGACGGGCACCGCGGAACCGTCGTCGACGACGATCACCCGCAGTCCGTGCAGAGCGGGCAGCAGTCGGTTGAGCCCCGCGACATTGTCCTTGACGGGGATGACGACGGTGACGTCCTGATTCGGCGGCGAACTCATCGGTCGCGGATTCGCGACTCCGGAGTCCAGCAGTCGCCGGGCAACCTCCGCCGTCTGGTGATCGACGACCCGCAGATATCCGTCGCCGATCATCGCGGCCGCGGTCGGCGCCAGCTTGAGCATCCGAGTCGGCGATCCCCCGATCAGGACCCGACCGGAGGAGAAGGTACGCACCGTCGGATCGAGGCGAACCCCGAATCCGTCGGGCAGTCGAGCGTGACGCATCAGGCGATCGTATTCGCTTCTGTGCTCACCGCAACATCCCGCGGGCATCCGGATCCCATCGGTGCACCGCATCCGCAGCTCGCGCGCACATCTGCTCGAACACGCGTGCCCCCTCCTCGGCCGTCGCGCCCCTCGGATCACCGAGCACGCCGTTCGGACTGACCGCCGCAACACCGCCGCTTCTCAGCGCAGGCATCAGGTCGGCGATCGGACGCACGTCACCGCACTCGACCAGGTCGGCGCGCACCAGTACGGGCGAAAGGTGCAGCAACAAGGACGTTTCCGTGCGGCCGGCATGCGCGTCCGCTCCAGGAACCGCGCACGGCAGCCACGCCGCGTCCCGACCCTCGTACCGAAGCAATGCCACCGCCTCCGCGAGGGCAGGCGCGTTCCCGCCGTGCCCGTTGACGAACAACACGCGCGGCGACCAGCGACACGCCGAACGCCCGTACTCGACGACCACCGACTTCAGCACCTCGCTGCCCAGCGACACGGTGCCGGCGAACCCTTCGTGCTCGCCGCTCGCCCCGTACGCGATCGCAGGCGCGACCACCAACCCCGGCAACCGGCCGGCAACCGCCGACGCGATTCTGGTGTCGGTGTCGAGCGGAAGGTGTGGGCCGTGTTGCTCGACGGACCCGACCGGTACCGCGAGCGCGGGGCGGGACCCATCCGTCTCCGGCCACGTCGCGACGGCCAGCGGTCCGGGGCGGTCGAGGGAATCGGGTGCGGGCATACCCCCGATGCTATGCCGCCCCGCGAGGTTCCCTGATGTCACATCGGCTCACTTGGCGACCCCCGATGTGACATCAGGGAACCAGCGGCGGGGGGCGGACCGGGAGCGGGCGTCTCGGTCAGAGCGCCGAGGCGGCGCGGTGGCCTTCGACGACGGCGGCGTGGGCGCGGCGCGGGGCCAGGGCGTCGCCGATCCGGTGAATCTCGAACCCACTGTTGGACAGTTCTTTCCACAGTTCGTCCACAGGACTCTGGTGGACCGAGCACACGACGGCGTCGAACTCCGGTTCGGTGACCGTGCCCGTCGGATGATGCAGCAGACGCAATCGCACGCCGGTACCCGTGTCGACCGCCGCCATCGGGACCACGTCGGTCACCTGGGCAATGCCCGCGGCATGGGCGCGGCGCTGCCATCCCTCCATGTCCAGCGTCAGTCCCAGGTCCTGGCCGACGATCAGCGCCGGTGTCGCGACGGTGACCGCGCAGCCGCGCGCCGCGAGCGTCTCCGCGACGGATGTCGCCTGGTGAAATCCCAACTCGTCGAACACCAGAACCCGGCCGACCGGCTCCGCCCGATCCTCCAGCACGTCGCGCACGTCCACGACCGCGGCGCTGTCGGCGGCCCAGTCGGGCCTGCGGGGACGTGCCCCCGTCGCGACGATCACCACCTCCGGTTCCAGGCGGCGCAGCAGGTCGGCGTCCACGTCGACCCCGGTCCGGATCGTCACACCGGCGCGCCTGCACTCGCGTTCCAGATCGACTGCCATTTCACCGAATTCGCCTCGCCCGACGGCACGTGCGGCCGTGAGCACCTGCCCACCCAGATGCCCGTCACGCTCGAACAACGTCACTCGATGGCCGAGCGCGGCCGCGGTCGCGGCGGCCCTCATGCCAGCGGGCCCGCCTCCCACCACGGCGACGGCACGCCCGCGACGCCGGGGTGACGGCAACGGCACCGACTCCCGCCCCGCGTCGGGGTTGACGACGCACCCGAGCCACCGGTTCATGCCGACCCGACCGATGCACTCCTGGTTGCATCCGAGACAGGTGCGTACGTCCTCGGCGCGACCGAGCACGGCCTTGGCTGCGAAGTCCGGGTCGGCGATCTGTCCGCGCACCACGCCGACGAGATCGCAGTGTCCCTCGGCGAGCGCCTGCTCGGCCTGCTCCGGGTCGGTGAAGCGGCCGACGCCGACGACCGGGAGCGACACCGCGCGGCGAATAGCGTTGGGTACGAACAGCGCATAGCCGCGCGGCACCGCCATCGAGGCCTCGATCAGGTGCAGCGTCTCGGTGGCCATCCCGATCGACGTGTTGAGATAGTCGACGTGGCCGGACGCCTCGATCATCCGCGCCACCGACACCGCCTCGTCGAGGTGGATTCCGCTCGCAATCGACTCCTCCCCCGTCAACCGGACCCCTACCACCAGGTCCGGACCGACAGCGGCGCGGACCGCTGCGATCACCATGAGGAGTAGTCGGGCTCGGTTGGCGAGCGTCCCGCCATGGTCGTCGGTGCGCTGATTGGTCTGTGGGGAGAGGAATGCGCGCAGGATCGACGACTGTGACGCCTGGATCTCGACGCCGTCGAATCCCCCTGCGCGACACCGCTCGGCGACGGTGGCGTAACTCTGCACCAGTTCGCCGATCTCGCTCGCGCCGATCTGCCGGGGTACTTCACGGAACAGCGGATCCGCGACGGGACTCGGCGCCCACAGGTGCAGACCCGAGTACATGCCCGACCCCTGGCCCCCGTTGTGGTTGAGCTGTGCGAGGACGACGGCGCCGTGGGCGTGCACGGCGTCGGTGATCCGCCGGTAGCCGGTCACCACCTCCGGCCTGTGGCCCTGGATCACCTTCTCGTACGGCCGGTCCGTCGGGTGGACGCAGTGCTCCTCCGTGATGATCAGTCCGGCGCCGCCCCTGGCCCGTGCCTCGTAGTAGGCGGCATGCTGCTCGGTCGGCAGCCCGTCGACGGCCGCGTTCGTCAGGTGCGCGGTGAACACGACGCGGTTCCCGAGGCGGCGCGGTCCGATCGTCAGGGGTGACGTGAGGGTCGGTGTCGTACTCACCGCGACCACTCCGTCAGCAGATGTGTCGCGGCTTCGCGACCCTCGCGGATCGCCTCGGCCACCGTGCGCGGCGCGATCCTGTCCCCCACCACGAACCGGCCTTTCGCGGAGGTCCGCTCTCCCCCTTGCCCAGTGCCGTCCACCGCCACCGACTCGTCGGGGACGCGGTGTCCGCAGTCGACGACGGCATCGGCACGAACCACATCCCGCGTCCCGGTGTGCACGTGCTCGAGTTCGACCCGGCCGGCGGAGAGTCCGACGATTCGGGACCGCAGGTGCCGTACGACCCCGGCGCGCTGGAGGCGGCCGTTGGCGTCGGCGAGGTCACCGGTGCGCCCGAGTTGGGTTCCAACGACGGGATCGGGCGTCACCACGACCACGCTTCGACCCCGCGCGGCGAGCATCTCGGCGACCGCGACACCGACGGATCCGCCGATCGGATCCCACACCACCGCCGTGCCGTCGGGGAGCGTCCCCTCGAACACGTCGGCGGCGGCAACCACCGGCACGGTGCCGTCCCCCGGCACCGGCCACTGCCCGGCGACACTTCCGGTGGCGACCACGACCGCGGCGGCGCGTTCGGCGGCGATCTCGCGGCCGGTCACCTCACGCTCCAACTCCACCCGGACGCCGAGGCGATGGCACTCGTCGGCGAGCCACTCGGTCAACGCGGACAACGGTTCCCGTCCCGGGCCCGTCGCCGTGCGCGCCACCATCCCGCCGAGACGCCCGGACCTCTCGGTCAGCCGGACCCGGTGGCCGCCCGCCGCCAGCACCCGGGCTGCCTCGAGACCCGCGGGTCCGCCCCCGACCACCCACACGTCGCGACCGTCGCCCGGGTGAGGGGAACCCTCGCCCGGTCCAACCGCCTCTGGGTTCCCCTCACCCGGGGTGGGGTTGCCGATGCAGGTGACGACGGGGTTGCGGGGGTCGCGGACGAGGCAGGTCTGGTTGCAGAGCACGCACGGGCGCGGCGCGCGACCCTCCCGAACCGCGCGCACCAGGTCGGGGTCGGCGATCTGCGCTCGCGTCATCTCGACGAGGTCCGCGACGCCGTCCTCGAGCGCGCGCGACGCGGCCGCGGGGTCGACGACGCTGCCCTGCAACACCACCGGCACCCCGATCGCGCGGATCCGCCGCGCCGGTTCCACGTTGAACATGGGCGGGGTGTGCGCGTCCGGCCTGAGCCGGGTCGCCGTCGTCGGCCCGCCACGGACGACGGTCACGAGATCGAGCGAATCCGACAGCTCCCGAACGTGTTCCGCGGCGTCATCGGGCGAGATCCCACCCCACGGAGCGAGCTCGTCACAGGACAGCCGGAGAGCGAGGATCCGGTCCGGGCCGAGAACCGCGCGGACGGCGGCGACCACCTCGCGCAGCAGTCGAGCGCGGTCGGTCCCGTACTCGTCGGCGCGGACGTTGGTGAGCGGCGACAGGAACTGCCGCAGCAGCGCCGTCGGGCCCGCATCGACCTCGACCCCGTCGACGCCCGCCGCGACAGCGATCGCCGCGGACTCCGCGAATCCCGCGATCACGGACACGATCTCGGTGTCGCCCATCTCCGCGGGCATCTCCCGGCTCACGACGTCGGCGACCGGCGACGGCGCCCACAGCACCGACTGGGAGTACGCGCTCGACCCCTGCGATCCGTGGTGGCCGAGTCCGGCCAGGACCAGGGTGCCGTGCGGTCGGCATGCCGCGACGACGGCTTGCCACCCCGGCCCGCACTCGGCGGCGAGCGGCGCCCGCTCGTACGGCCAGTCGTCCGCGCACACCGACGCGGTCTCGGTCACGACGATGCCGCATCCGCCGCGAGCCCGCGCTTCGTAGTAGTCGGTGTGCCGGGGTGAGAACGCGCGGCCCACACCGAGATTGGTCTCGTGAGCGCCGAAGACCACCCGTGACCGGGCTCTGCGCCCGGCCAGGGTGGTCTCGTCGGTGATACCCGGCAGCGGTCTAGACCCCGAGGTCGCGGCGGAAGCCTTCGGGGATGACCAGGTCTGCGGGCGACAGGTCCGCGATGTTGGAGTGCCCGAGACCGAGGACGGCGGAGTCGACGCCGCCGCGCAGGATGTCGAGGACGTTCTCGACACCGGCCTGACCGTTGGCCGCCAGACCCCACAGGTACGAGCGGCCGATCATGACCGCGCGGGCACCGAGCGCGAGCGACTTGACGACATCGGAGCCGCGGCGGATACCGCCGTCGAGCACGACCTCGATCTGCTCACCGACGGCCTCGGCGATCGCGGGCAGCGCCCGGATCGGCGCCGGGGTGCCGTCGAGGTTGTTGCCGCCGTGGTTCGACACCGAGATCGCGGTGCAGCCGGCGTCGACGGCGCGCTTGGCGTCGTCGACACGCATGACGCCCTTGAGCATGAACGGGCCGTCCCACTGCTCACGCAGCCACGCGACGTCCTCCCACGTGGGCAGCGGCGTCCCCATCCACGACCCGTACGCGCCGAAGAACGTCGGAGCCGGACCGCCGTCGGCGGGCGCGAGGTTCGGGGTCGTCAGGTCCGGGATGGAACCCGACTTCACGAACTGCGACAGCCACTTCGGGTGCAGGATTCCCTGCAGGGCGTTGGCGCGCATCGCGGCGAAGTCCATCTTCTCCGGGATCGCCGGGGAGCCCCAGTCGCGGCCCATCGAGAACGACCAGTCGAGCGTCATGATCAGACCGGTGGCGCCCGCCTTCTTTGCGCGCTCCATCCGATGCAGCAGCTCGTCGCGGGTGCCGACCCAGTACATCTGGAAGAACGTCTGCGGGTTCGCCGCGACGACGTCCTCGACGGACTTCGACGCGAACGAGGACAGGCCCATCGCGATGCCGCGGGCCGCCGCGGCGCGGGCGACCGCGACCTCACCGTCGGGGTGCACCGCCTGCACGCCCGTCGGGGAGATCATCACGGGGAAGGACAGCGGCTGCCCCATCACCGTGGTCGACAGTTCCCGCTTGTCCGACAGTCCCGCCACGTGCGGCGCGAAGCCGAGCTCGGCGAACGATTCGGTGTTGTCGGAGGTCGACACGCCCTTCTCGGAGCCGGCGACGAGCGCCATGTACACCGGCTTCGGCAGACGCTTCTGGGCCCGCCGCTGCGCCTCGGCAACGGTCTCGAACCACGCATTCTTAGCCATCGAGATTCCTCTACTTCATTCCCGCGAGCGGGTTTTCGTCACAGATCTTGGCCGGAGGCCGGGTGGTGAGCAGCGTCAGCGGCACCGGCGCCTGCGGGATGCGGCGCTCGGCACGCTTGCCGGTTCGGGAATGGTCCTGACTGGACTTCGGGACACTGCGGTCCGCTTCGAGCGCCGATTCGCCGTATCCCTGAACGCATTCGGGGTCCGGACCATCCATCGGCAGGCCGGTGAAGAACTTCGCGGCCATGCATCCACCGCGGCATGCGTCGTAGTGCGCGCACTTGGAGCAGGCGCCGCCGGTCTGCGGGGAGCGCAGGTCCTGGAACAGGTCGGAGTGCTGCCACACGTGCTGGAAACCACCGTCGGACACGATGTTTCCGGCGAGGAACTGGTCGTGGATCGCGAACGGGCACGCGTAGACGTCACCGATCGGGTCGATCAGGCAGACGACGCGGCCTGCGCCACACAGGTTCAGTCCGGGCAGCGCGTCGCCGTAGGCGGACAGGTGGAAGAACGAGTCACCGGTGAGCACGCCCTCGCCGTTGGCGACCAGCCAGTCGTAGAGTTCGCGCTGCTGCGCCTGCGTCGGATGCAGCTCGTCCCACACGTCGGCGCCGCGGCCTGACGGGCGGAGTCGCGTGATCCGCAGCGTCGCACCGTACTTGTCGGCGAGCGCCTTGAAATCGTCGAGCTGGGACACGTTCTGACGGGTGACGACGACGGAGATCTTCGCGTCCTTGAACCCGGCCTCGGCCAGGTTCTCCAGCGCACGCACCGCCATCGCGAACGAGCCGGGGCCACGGACCGCGTCGTTGACCTCGGCGGTCGCACCGTCGAGGGAGATCTGTACGTCGACGTAGTCGGACGAGGCCAGGCGTTCGGCGACCTTCTTGTCTATCTTGACGCCGTTGGTGGAGAACTTCACACCCACCTGGTGCTCGGTCGCGTAGTCGACGAGCTCCCAGAAGTCCGAGCGGACGGTCGGCTCACCGCCACCGATGTTGACGTAGAAGACCTGCATGCGCTGCAACTCGTCGATGATCGACTTGCACTGCTCGGTCGACAGCTCCCGCGGGTCACGCCGCCCGGACGAGGAGAGGCAGTGCACGCACGACAGGTTGCACGCGTACGTCAGCTCCCAGGTCAGGCAGATCGGCGCGTCGAGGCCGAGCTCGAACTGATCGACCAGTCGCCCCACCGCGGGCGGCGGGCTGGTGGCGGGTGGTTCCAGAACGGAGGTCATGGGTTCTAGTCCTCGTCAGAAAGAAGTAGGTGCGGACGATCAGGCGGCGGAGGCCGCGGCCGCGGGGACGATCATCTTCGACTCGGCCAGTGTGGCCAGGGCACGCGCGTAGATGTCGATCCGGGCGTCCTCGATACCTGCCGCGCGGATCGCACTGCGGGCGTCGGGGTGGTCGGCCAACGACTTCACGATGCCGACGATGGTCACGTTCTTCAGGAAGGACAGCTTGCGGGTCCCGAAGTGGTAGAGCAACGCCCCGAAAGGTTCGGGGCGAAGCGCCACCTGCGGGTGCAGCTGCCACCCGGTGTCGAGATTCACGGTCAGTACACGCCGCACATGCCGTCGATCGAGACCTCTTCCACGAGAGACTCCTGGACGAGCTCGGTCTCGGCGACCACGGATTCACGAGTGTCGGACATTCACTTACCTCCTGTGTCAGTGTTGATCCGGTCTCAGCCCTCTGTTGCTGTGACTCGGCTCACGACAATAATGGCATCGAGTGCAGAATGGAAGGCAGGACGCGAACTTGGCGGGTAACAGCAGGTCGGAGCCGGTCCGAATCGGCCGCAGACCCTCGACGACTCCTGATCGGATCAGCAGCATCGCGATCGCCCTGTTCGCGGAACAGGGATTCGAGGAGACGAGCGTCGACCAGATCGCCGAAGCCGCGGGCATCGCACGGCGCACCTTCTTCCGGTACTTCCCCTCGAAGAACGCGGTGCCGTGGGGCGACTTCGACACCCACCTGTCCGACATGCGCGAGCAGCTCGCGAACCTTCCCGGCGACATCTCGCTCGCCGACGGACTGACCAGGGCACTGCTCGAGTTCAACCGGTTCCCGCCGGACATCGCGCCGATCCACCGCAAGCGCATGGAGGTGATCCTGAACGCGCCGGCACTGCAGGCGTACTCCATGGTCATGTACACGGGATGGCGCGACGCCATCGCCGAATACGTCGCCGCCCGCCTCGGCTGCCGCACGACAGACCACCTTCCCCGGACGGTCGGCTGGCTGGTGCTGGGCACCGCGCTGGCCGCGTACGAGCAGTGGCTCACCGACGAAAGCCTCGAGTTGTCCGACCTGCTGCGGGCGGGCAGCGCGATCCTGACCGACGGACTCACGACGCTGCCGGCGACCACCGATTCGTGACCCGGACAGGCCGGTCGACCTCGTGCGGCCGATTCCTGTACCGAAATTCCCCGGACCCGACCTCATCTCGGGCGATCGGCCTTAAACTTGGGCCAGAGGTCGGCACGAGTCGACCGAACACTCGCCATGGGACGCTCGATGACGGACAAGTCCGTGATCTTGGGTCGGCCTGCTCGACGCAATGTCGGCGCCGACTCACGGACGACCGGCACCACACACGGCAACCTGTCCGAGCAGGAGATCGTGAACGCGGCCCTGCGCGTCATCCACCAGGACGGCCTCGACAAACTCTCGATGCGCCGCCTGTCGCGTGAACTCGGCGTGTCGGCGATGGCGCCGTACTACTACGTCACCGACAAGCACGAACTGCTCGACCTCGTGGCCACCGCGGCACTGGGCGGGATCACCGCGCCCGAGCCAGGCCCCGACTGGACCGAGCGGCTCCGCAACCTGATCGACCAGATCGACGAGCGGCTCTCGACGTATCCGGGACTGGGCGAGGTACTGCTCGATCGGATGCTGCGATCGCAACGACACCTGGTCGCGCTGGTGATGGACATCCTCTTCGAAGCCGGATTCACCGACCGCAACGTCTACTGCGCGTACGCGACGATCCACACCTATCTGTACGGCCGCAGCGGCGTGACCACGCAGGATCCGCCGACGCCGGACCGATCCGTGCTCCCCGAGTCGATCGCCCGCGCGACCGCCCACATCGATCGGATCCACGGTCACGACGTCTACCGATTCGGTGTTGCGACGCTGATCGCGGGGCTGAAGGCGCAGCTCGAGCGTCAGGGCGAGGCGCAGCACGAGTGACGCGTCGTCCCGATTGCCGGGAGCGGGCGTGCACAATCTACGATCCAGCTGCTTACATGCTTTCTGCTACTCTGCAAAACTAGAACACGTTACAGAACGTGTGCACCGCTCCCCATGCAGCGCCCCGAGAGGATCGACCATGACCACTGTTGACGTTCCGCACAGCTCCAGGTCGGTTGTGCTGACAGTGTCGGGTGTCGTGGAGGAGACGTCGGACGCCCGCTCACTGGTGTTCGCGGTCCCGGACGACCTGCGCAGCCGATTCGAGTACAAGCCCGGCCAGTTCCTGACCCTGCGCATCCCCAGCGACCAGACGGGTTCCGTCGCACGCTGCTACTCGCTGGCCAGCTCCCCGTTCGTCGACGGCGATCCCAAGGTCACCGTCAAGCGCACCGTCGACGGCTACGGCTCCAACTGGCTGTGCGACAACGTCAAGGTCGGCGACACGATCGAGGTGCTTCCGCCCTCCGGAGTGTTCACCCCCAAGTCGCTCGACCACGACTTCCTGCTGTGGGGTGCGGGCAGCGGCATCACCCCCGTCATCTCCATCCTCAAGTCCGCCCTGAGCCAGGGCAGCGGCCGAGTGGTGCTGGTCTACGCCAACCGGGACGAGACCTCGGTGATCTTCCGCGACGAGCTGCGCGCCCTCGCCGCCGAGTACCCGACGCGCCTCACCGTCGTGCACTGGCTCGAGTCGCTGCAGGGCCTGCCGACCCCCGACCAGTTCGCGACGCTCGCTGCCCCGTTCACGTCGTTCGAGTCGTTCATGTGCGGCCCCGGCCCCTTCATGGACACGGTCCACAAGGCGCTCGCCGAGGCGGGCGTTCCGCGGAACCAGGTGCACGCCGAGGTGTTCAACTCGCTCGCGGGCGACCCGTTCCAGGACGTCGAGCTCGCGGAGGTCAGCGAGGAGGAGGCCGCCGACGCGGCGACCGTCACCGTCACCCTCGACGGAGAGACCCACGAACTGAGCTGGCCGCGCAAGCAGACGCTCGTCGACATCATGCTCGCGAAGGGCCTGGACGTGCCCTACTCCTGCCAGGAAGGCGAGTGCGGCTCCTGCGCCTGCACCGTGCTCCAGGGCAAGGTCGAGATGGAGAACAGCGAAATCCTCGACCCCGAGGACATCGCGGCCGGCTACATCCTCGGCTGCCAGGCCAAGCCCGTCACCGACCGCCTCGAGATCGAGTTCTGACACCCGCACCGTCTGCGCGCATCCGGCGATAGCGGGTGCGCGCAGACGGGTCGAGGTGCTCGGTCGCATAACTCAGCGCCGTCGCTCCCATCGCCGGGGCGTACTCGTCGAGAAAGCCCGTCAGCAACGCACGATCGACCCGCTTGCCGACCTCCCGAAGCATCCAGCCGAGCGCCTTCTGCGTCAGGTCGCGCCGGTCGGCGAGTAGCCGCGGCGCCAACTCGAGCGTCGTCGACGCGTCGCCGCGCCGGATGAAGCCGAACGTGGTCAGCAGGGCCACCCGCCTGCGCCAGAGATCCTCGTCTGCACCGAGGTCGAACACCGGATCGCGAGGACGGTCGAACAGCCAGCCGCCGAGGATGCGTTCCGCCGACGCGTCCACCAGATCCCAGTTGTTCACTCGGCCACGCAGCACCGCGGCCAGATAGAACTCGGCGATCCGCTCCCGCTGCGCATCGTCGCGGGTACGAACCCCGCTCGCCTTCTCGAACCGCCGCACCAGGATCAGCAGACCTGCCAGCCGGTGCTCGTGCACCTCACTGTCCAGAAGGGCGTCGACCTCCGGCAGCGGTAGGTCGGCGAACCGCTGTACGACCTTCCGCGTCGCCGGTACCCGCACCCCGACGAACACGTCGCCCTCGCCGTACTCCCCCGGACCGGTCCGGAAGAAGCGTTGCAGATTCTCGGCGTCGACCGGATCCGAGACCTCCGCGAGCGCCCCTACGACGTCACGGTGGCCGTATCCGACGGTGCTCATGCCCCGACCCTGCCACATACCCACTCACCTGCACGAACACCTTGATCGGACGGTCGATCAGGGCTATACCTGAAGGTGTGCCGCAATACCGGCATACGCGACAAATCCGGCGAAGGAGGCTGGAAATGAACGCATCCGTCAACAGGTGGCAGGACTGGGTCGCCGTGGTGATCGGCGCAGTCGTGGCGCTCTCACCGCTCTGGGTCGACACCAACAACGCCGCCCAGTGGTCGATGATCGTCCTGGGCGTCCTCGTCGCCGCTACCGGCGTCGCCAACATGATGGCGCCCACCTCCGAAATGGTCGTGGGGGCGATGGGTGTCCTCGGCGTCCTGCTCTTCGTCGCACCCTGGGTCACCGGCTACGCCGACATGGCGGGCGCCGCATGGACGTCCTGGGTCGGCGGCGCCGCGACCGTGCTGACCGCACTGGCCGCGATGCCCGAGGGTTCCCGCATGCACATCGGCCACGGCGGAGGACTCGCCCCGCACCACTGAGCACGTCCACCACTGATCCCGTCATCGCGCCGGGACGGATCGCTCCCGTCCCGGCGAAGGAGGAGGTGTTCGACGTGCCCGGCACCCGGAGAGGTCGATCGCACGCAGGCAGCGACACCCGGACGAGGATCCTCGACGCCGCCGAACAACTCATCGCCACCCGCGGATTCGACGCGACACCCACCGCCGCGATCGCCGCACGCGCAGACGTTCCCAAAGGCCTCGTCTTCTACTACTTCCCCACGAAAGAGTCGATTCTCACCGCACTCCTCACCGAACGGTTGTCCACCCGACCCGCCGTCGACGTCACCGGTGTCGCGGTGACGGGCGCGCCGATCGACGCCCTCGTCAACCTCGACGCGGCACTCGGCCGCGACGACAGCCCCACCGTCCGCGAGATCCTCTGGAGGGAAGCGGGCACCCATCCCGCCGCACGCGAACAACTGCGGGCCCTGCGCGCACATCTGCAGGCACTGACCGTGGAGGTGCTACGGGCCAGCGCCCCGCTGACCGCACCGGCACGCGTCCTCGACTCCTGCGCGAGCGCCTGGGTCGCCGCGATGTTCACCGCCACCCACCTCGACCGATTCCTCGAACGCGACGAGCGGGTGGAGTACCTGCGATCGGTCGCGCGGGTCGTGACCGCCGGAATGGGCGCGCTATCGCATCCGTGAATCCTCGACGCCCCGCACCGGCACAACCAGTTCACGACCGTCGGCGTAGACACCGGCACTGGCGGGCAGAGCCCCCGGCCGACCACTGACCAGCACCGACACCGTCCCGCCGCCGCCGACGTCCCGCCCGAGGGCGTCGATCCGACGAAGGGTCTGAGCCGCGACCGCGCGCGCACTGTCGAAGAGCGTCACTCCGGCGGGCAGTCGCTCGGTGATCAGATCCGCGACCAGCGGATAGTGCGTGCAACCGAGAACCACCGCATCACAGGAGTCGGGCGTGCCCGCCACGGCCGCGTCCACCGCCGCCGAGATCCGGTCGGTGTCGCCGAGGTCGATGGCGTCGGCGAGCCCGTGACAGGCGACGCCGACGACGTCGCTGCCGTTGCCGAACCGGGCGATCAGATCCGCCTGATAAGCACTCGCCGTCGTCGCGGCCGTCGCCCAGATGGCCACCGACCGGGACACCGCCGCGGCAGGCTTGATCGCGGGCACCGTCCCGATCACCGGGATCGAGTCCCCCAGATGCGTCCGCACGTGGTCCAGCGCCGTCACACTGGCCGTGTTGCAGGGCAGTACGACCACCTCGGCGCCGAGCCCGACGGCCCGATCCGCGGCTGCCACCACCCGGTCGACGACCCACTGCGCTGGCTTCGGACCCCATGGGGCGCCATCCGGATCCATCGACAGCAGCAGATCCAGCTCCGGACGCAGTCGACGCAGCCAAGCCGACGTCGGCAGCAACCCGAGACCCGAGTCGATCAGTGCAACCGTCATCGGACCCGCCCGGTGACCGCTGCGAGAAGCCACACCCGGTCCGACGAGTCCTTCACCGCCGAATCCTTCACCACTGTCCTCTCCACCGAATTCACCTCGACAGTCGAGAGTATCCGCAGCCCGCGACCGCGCGCTCGGCAGCATTCGCGGCTCAGCTGGTGCGACGGAGGAACAGGCACCCCGCCGACCCCGATCCACCGAGCGCGACCACCGCCGTCGACGGCGGACCACCGGACTCGGAGCCACCCTCGTTCCCGCGCATCCGAGCGACGGCTTCGACAACCAGATCGAGGTCCGGTCGTCTGCCCAGACCGAGGTGGCCGCCGTGCGGATTGACCGGAAACCTGCCGCCGCGCGAGATGGTGCCCGCCGTCGCCAGAACGCTGCCCGCACACCCCGGATCGCAGAGGCCCAGTGCCTCCAGCCAGGTCACGACCCGGAACGAGTACTCGTCGCCGATCAGGAGGATGCCGGGTACGGCACCGTGCAGATCCTCGCGCAGCGATGCTCCGGCACGGTCGGCGGCGCGCTCGGAATCCCGCTCCGCCAGCGGACTGACCGCATAGGCGGCGCCGACACCACCGACGCCGACGGAGCGACTCCCCGACCGCCGCTCCACACGGCCCACGGGTTCGAGCACCACTGCCGCCGATCCCCCGACGGGTCGCGCGCGGTCGTGCACGCAGAGAGGGTCGGCGAGCATCGGTGCCGACAGGTAGTCCCGCAGACTCAGTACCCGCCCCGCGTTCGCGGATGCGACGATCGCGATCCGGGCCAGATCGGGGCGGGTCAGCCCGAAACGCTCGATGTACGCGCGGGCGTCCAGCGCGACGTCGACCGTCTCGTCGTCCGCGCCGTACGGTGCGTGCCAACTCGCCCACCCGGTGACGGCCTCGGCGCGGCCGAAGCGATCGGCGCCGGACCGTGGATCCGGCGGCGGCACGGTCTCGACGCACACGATCGCCCGCAGCCGCCCGGACACGACCGCGTCGACCGCCTGCACTGCGGCCGCGCCCAGGGCACCGTGATCCGAAATCTCCGTCCGCCAACACAATTCGAATCCGAACAGATCGGAGACCGCGTAGGCGTCGACCCCGCAGGCCAGCAGACCGTCGACGTCGGAGACCGAGGTTCCGGCGTCGGAGAGTGCGGCACGTACCGCTGCACCCGTGGATGCGAGGGCATCGCCGGGCGCCGCGCGGCCGACGCCGGACACGACGACCCCGCCGGCGCCGCTCACGACACCGCCTCGATCCGGGCCTCGAACAGGTCGGACTCCTCGAGTTCGGCCAGCGGCAACCAGATCCGGTCGTCGACCTGCTCGAACACCAACCGGACCGGTGCTCCGACCCGAAGGTCGTCCGGATCGCATTCGACCAACCCGAGCAGGAGCCGCACTTCCTCGAGAAGGTCGACGATCCCGACGAGGCGCGCGGGGGAGCGAGCGCCCGGGATGCCGGTCCAGGACGCCAACACACCCTTGCCGCTGACCGGTTCGAACTCGAGGCGATCGAACCAGCAGTGCCTGCAACTCGGAACCGGGGGAAACGACCAGCGACCGCACCTCGGGCACCGTTGCACCAGCAGTCGCCCCGACGCACCACTGGTCCAGTGCGCCGCGGTCAGCTCCGTCGGTTCCGGAAGCGCACGCCGACCGTGCACCATGAATTCACGGTAGCCGCAGTGACGCCACCGCGGTGCCGTGAATCAGAGGCACACGGCGGTGCCGTGCATCAAACCCCCGCGGGGTCGAGTACGTCGCCGATGGGGACGCGGCCCGACACCTTGGCACGCATCTTCATCACCGGGCCCGCGAGTCCGCCGCCGACGACGGCGACGAGGTTGCCGTCGCGCTCGTAGTAGGCGAGGAACTTGCGTCCGTCGTCACGGACGATGTGGACGGTGTCGGTGCCGGACGGCTCACCGAGTGCCTGGATCTTGACGTCGTACTGATCGCTCCAGAAGTACGGCACCTGAGCGGGGGCGTCGGGTGCGGCCCCGGTCACGAGTGCGTGTGCGGCGATCTTGGCCTGCTCTCCGACGTTGCTCCAGTGCTCGACTCGTCGATGCTCGCCCTCCGGCTGCTGCCAGGACGCGACGTCGCCGACGACCCACACGTTGGGGTCGCTGGTGCGTCCGGTGGCGTCCGCGAGGACCCCGCCGCCTGCGGCACGGTCCGCGAGGGCGATCCCGGAGTCGTCGAGCCATCCGGTGACGGGATGCGAGCCGATGCCGATCACCACGAGGTCTGCGGTGATCTGGGAGCCGTCGCTGAGTACGGCTCCGGTGACCCGGTCGTCTCCGACGAGAGAGTCGAGTCCGATCCCGTTACGCACGTCGACACCCTCGCCGGTGTGCAGGCGGGCGACGAGGGCGCCGACCTGCTCGCCGAGCACCGATGCCAGCGGCGTGGGCTGCGGTTCGACGAGGACGACGTCGAGTCCGCGGGCGCGGGCGCTGGCGGCCACCTCGCAGCCGATGAACCCGGCTCCGACGACGAGTGCGGTCCGGCCTGCGACCAGGTCGCCGCGGAGGGCGTGCGCGTCCTCGAGGGTTCGCAGCACGTGCACGCCGGCCAGGTCGGCGAGGCCGGGGATGCGCCGCGGCGTGAGTCCCGTCGCGATGACCAGGTGGTCGTAGTCGAGGGTGGTGCCGTCGACGAGGGTGACCGTGCGCGCCGCGGAGTCGAGAGCGACTGCGGCCGAACCGAGCCGCAGGTCGACTCGCAGGTCGTCGTAGTGGTCGGCGGGCTTGAGCGTCACGTCGTCGGTTTCACCGCGGACGACGTCCTTCGACAGCGGCGGCCGGTCGTACGGCAGGTGCGATTCGTCCCCGACGAGGACGATCTCGCCGTCGTGACCGGCCCTGCGCAGTTCCTCACTGGTCCGCAGGCCGCCAAGCCCTGCCCCGACGATCACAATCCGTCCGACACCCATCGCGCGATTTCCCCTTCACACCTCGTCCACGACCGTGCTCGATCGTGTGGAAAGTTCATACCAAACTGACACGCGTTTCAGTAGTGCCACGTCATGACGGTTCGAAGTCCGAGACGAGCCACCGGCCCTCGATCCGGGTCAGATCGACGCGCGCACCGACCTTCGTGGTCACCGGATCGGGAGAAGCATCGGTGCTGGTCACCTGCGTCAGGAACACCAGCGCCTCGGCATCGTCGCCGTCGACACTCGAGACTCCCGTCGCCGTGACGGTGGCGGTCGAGGTGACCCGATTCGTCCGCGAAGTTGGAACGACGACCGTGTCGGTGAACTGTCCGTACCGGGCTCGGAACTCTCCCGTCAGCCGTTCCCCGGCGGCGTACTGATCCGCCGCGACGGTGTCCGGTGTGTAGGTCAGCAACGCCGTGGACGCTTCCGCCGCCGCCTGCGCGACCTCGTCCCGTGTCTGTGCGCTCACCCGCGCCTGCGCATCGTCCACCGTCACGGACAGCATCGCGGCACCCGCCGCCAACAGCACCGCAAGCACGCCGAGAGACCACGTCATCAGTCGAGACATTCCCCGTCGCTGCGCTCGCCCCGGTGAGCCCCTCATGCGACGTACTCCAGCGCTGCCGTGCGATATACGCCGTCCACCTCGTCCATCGTCAGCCTCAACCGCCACACCCTCGACTTCTCCTCGGGTTGCACGCGATTGGTGACGGTGGATCGAACCTGAACGAGGACGACTCCGCTGTCACCGTTCCACGACTCGATCGCAGCGTCCGCTTCCTGGCCGACGGTGGTGACCTCGGTGTCCTTGACGACCGACACGAACGACTCGGCACTCGACGCGAAATCGTCGTGGAACTCGCCGGTGGCTCCGGCCAGGACGCGGCGGACGTCGCTCTCGGCCGTCGCGTGATCGACGGTCGCGAGGTTCATCGCGGTGTCGCGGGCCGCGGCGAGCGCGTCACGCTGCTGCGACTCCAGCGCGGACGCCTGCCGGTACTGCCACAGCAACACCCCACACACCCCCACGAGCAGCAGACAGACAACCCCGAACGCCGCGACCACGACGCGCCCGCGCCGGGTCGTCCCGGCGCGGCCGTCCTCGTCCGACGGGGACGCGTCGTCCACGTGTGTCTGCGCCATACCCGTCCTTCGTCCGACTCCAGTGCGCGCTCCACCGTAGGTGATCCGACTCACAACCTCCGCTGCACCTCCGCACTCACTAGGGTTGAGGGGTGACCACAGCACCCGACCCCGGCGACACCCCCGCGCAACGACCCGGCCACGGGACCGTGCAGTTCGCGTCCGCGGCCTCGACCGAACTGGTCGGGTCCCAGGGCCGCACGATCATCGCCGACGCCGTCGTCGCGAAGATCGCCGGAATCGCCACCCGCGAGATCAGCGGCGTCTTCGACGTCGGAGGCGGCACCGCGCGGGTCGTCGGCGCGCTCCGCGACCGCATCCCCGGCGCCCGCGTCAATCACGGGCAGGGCGTC
This sequence comes from Rhodococcus sp. RD6.2, assembly GCF_001040705.1. Classification (GTDB taxonomy): domain Bacteria; phylum Actinomycetota; class Actinomycetes; order Mycobacteriales; family Mycobacteriaceae; genus Rhodococcus_G. The sequence goes on along the minus strand of NZ_CVQP01000007.1, from coordinate 592,973 downwards.
GCCGTCGAGGTGGGCGAGAAACAGGCCGCGATCGACATCGGGATCGTCGCCGAGTACGGCGTCGCCCTCCACGAACTCGCGGCCGGTATCCGCCGCAACGTCATCGCCGCCGTGGAACGGATGACCGGTCTCGAGGTCACCGAGGTCGACATCACCATCTTCGACGTCGTCCTCTTCGACGACGCCCAGCAGTCGAACGAACCGGATCCGCGCCCGAGGGTGCAGTGAGCAGCCACGCCGGCAGTGCCGACACCGACGCCGACCTGATAGCGGCGCGAGTGCTCGCGGTGCCCGGTGTCGCCGGACTGCACGGTGGCGAGTTCGGCGAGGTCGCCACCTACCTTCCCGGTCGCCGTGTCCTCGGCGTCCGGCTCACCGATCCCGGGTGCGCCGTTCACATCGTGGTCGCGTACCCGAACAACGTCGTCGACGTCGCGGACGCGGTCCACCGCGCAGTGGCACCGCTGATCGCGGGTCCCGTCACGGTGACCGTGGAGGACGTCGCCGACAGCACCGCCGCGGCACCGGCCGACACCTTGGAAGGGACATCGCGATGAACAGCACGGTCGTCGGACTGCTGGCCGGGTTGTTGCTCGCGCTGGCCGGGATCCTCGGCGGATTCGCCGGATTCGTGTTCGCCGTGATGCTCGGCGGTGCAGGCATGGCGATCGGCGCGCACCGCGACGGCCACTTCGATCTCGGGGCACTGTTGCGAAGCAGGGGCCGTGGCTGATCCGGTCGCCGTCACCGGGGATCCCGCGTCCGGGGAGACGATCTCCGCGGCGCCGCACAGCGACGTCGACCTCGAACGTGGCGCGCGCGGACAGCTCGTCGTCAAGGACCGCGCGGTATCGAAGATCGCTGTTGCAGCGGCTCTTTCGGTTCCCGGAGTCGTCCGCCACACGGGCAGCCTGCTCGCCCTGTCCGCGCGCGACCTACCGCGCGCGGACGTGACGACGGGACCGGACTCCGTCGCCGTCACCCTCTACCTCGCCGTGACGTGGCCGTGCCCCGTCGCCGTCCTCTCCCGTGAGGTGCACGCCGCGGTCGCCGATCGCGTCGAGACCCTCACCGGAATGGCCCTCGAACACCTGCACGTCGTTGTCGCCGCCGCGGTCCCCCGTCCGGAGGGCACCACCGACATGGACGCCCGCCAACTCGCTGCCGAGTGCGACCCGGAGATCGTTCCCGTGCGGGCGCGGCCACCGCTGGCGCGTCCGGGATCCGCGGTCGTCGCGGTGGCCGCGGCTGTACTGCTGATCGGTGTCGCGGTGGTCGCGGGCCGTGAATTCCTCATCGAGAAGGGCGCCATCGCACCTGCGGCGTGGGTTCGGAACTCGGTTCGGTGGATCGCGGACCTGCACGGGCAGACGTGGATGGTGGCTGCAGCGCTGGGTGCCACGGCCGTGGGCCTGATCCTGATCTGTCTGTCCCTGATGCCACGTACCCGTACCCACGTTCCGGTCGGCGACGACGGCAGCGCCGTAGTGTGGATGCGCCCGACCGACGTCGCACGCATGTGCAGTTCCCGCGCCGGCACCGTCGGCGGTGTTTCCGCTGTGCACACCACTGTGGATCGCAGGCGCGCAACGGTGCACGTGACACCGAACGGCGAGGTGGCGTCGGACGCCCTGGAACAGCAGGTGCGCGACGCCGTCGAACCCGCACTCGCCGCGGTGTCGTCACCGCGGGAACTCCGCGTCCGGGTCGGGAGGGTCAAGCAGTGAAACGGCGAACGTCCATCCTGGACCGCCTGGTCGCGCTCACCGCGGGACTGGTGCTCATCGGCGCAGCCGGTCTCACGCTGACGTGGTTCGTCGGGGTCGAGTCGGTTCGCGCGTTCGTCCGGCGTCTCGATCGGGGCACGTTGTCGGAGTTTCCGGACCAGTCGTGGTGGCCGACCGCGCTCGGCGTGACGGCCGTCGTCGCGTTCGTCGCAGGTCTCGCACTGTTACTGGTGAACGTGCGGCGTGGACGTCCCGAGACGATGCCGGTGCTGCCGTCGGGGCCGCACTGGGCCGACGAGGGTTCGGACACGTCGCTGTCCGTGGATCTCGGTCCCCTGGCCGCAGGCTTGGCCGGGGAGCTGTCGAGTCTCGACGGGGTACGCACGGTTCGTCAGTCCGCCATCGACGACCGGGGACTTGCGACCCTGCGGGTGACCGTCGTCGCCGATCCGAGCATCGACGTCGCCAGCTTCACGCGCAGCGCCGAGTCGTTCGCGCGGGCGATGGCGGCCGCACTTCCCGGCGCGCCCGTCGCCACGCAGGTCCTGCTGCACCTCGCTCCGGCGGACTAGTCGGCCAGCGGGACCGCGTCCTCTCCGAGGAGTCGCGCGGCCATTTCCACACGACCGACCACCTGAGCCGACGCCTCCGCCAACACGGAGCCGGCATGACGATCCTCGGCGGCGCGCCGGTCACCGTCGTCGACGACGTCGTGCGCCTCGATCCACGCCCGGCCTGATCAGCGTCGGGCTCACGACTTCTTTGCCGGATCGGGTCCCGCCCCGTAGAGGACATCGCGGAACGCGAAAACGGCGCCCACCCCCGAAGGGATGGACGCCGTTTCCGTTGTCCAGCTTGATCAGTCAGTGATCAGGAAATCACTTGATGATCTTGGTGACGCGACCGGCGCCGACGGTGCGGCCACCCTCACGGATCGCGAACCGCAGGCCCTCGTCCATGGCGACCGGCTGGATCAGCACGACGGACATCTCGGTGTTGTCACCGGGCATGACCATCTCGGTGCCCTCGGGGAGGGTCACGACGCCCGTAACGTCCGTGGTACGGAAGTAGAACTGCGGGCGGTAGTTGTTGAAGAACGGGGTGTGGCGGCCGCCCTCGTCCTTCGACAGGATGTACGCCTGGCCCTCGAACTCGGTGTGCGGGGTGGTCGTACCCGGCTTGACGACGACCTGGCCGCGCTCGACATCTTCACGCTTGATGCCACGAACCAGCAGACCGACGTTGTCGCCCGCCTGGCCGGAGTCGAGCAGCTTGCGGAACATCTCGATGCCCGTGACCGTGGTCTTGGTGGAGGTCGGGCGGATGCCGACGATCTCGACCTCTTCGTTCACGTTCACGATGCCGCGCTCGATACGACCGGTGACGACGGTGCCACGACCGGTGATCGTGAAGACGTCCTCGACGGGCATGAGGAACGGCTTGTCGGTCTCACGGACCGGGTCCGGGATGGAGTCGTCGACGGCCTGCATGAGGTCGAGGACCGACTGGCCCCACTTCTCGTCGCCCTCGAGCGCCTTCAGCGCGGAAACGGGGACAACCGGAGCGTCCTCGTCGAAGTCCTGCGAAGCCAGCAGCTCGCGGACCTCCATCTCGACGAGCTCGAGGATTTCCTCGTCGTCGACCATGTCGGCCTTGTTCAGGGCGACGAGGATGTAGGGCACGCCGACCTGGCGAGCGAGCAGCACGTGCTCACGCGTCTGGGGCATCGGGCCGTCGGTGGCGGCGACAACGAGGATCGCGCCGTCCATCTGAGCGGCACCGGTGATCATGTTCTTGATGTAGTCGGCGTGGCCCGGCGCGTCGACGTGCGCGTAGTGGCGCTTGTCGGTCTGGTACTCGACGTGGGAGATGTTGATCGTGATACCACGAGCCTTCTCCTCAGGCGCCTTGTCGATCTGATCGAAGGCCGAGGCCTCGTTCAGATCCGGGTACTTGTCGTGCAGGACCTTGGTGATGGCCGCGGTCAGCGTCGTCTTGCCGTGGTCAACGTGACCGATGGTCCCGATGTTGACGTGCGGCTTCGTCCGCTCGAACTTCGCCTTCGCCACTTGATGGCCTCCTGTTGTGTTGCTTGCGTAAATGCAGCAGTGCGGTTGTTTTACTTGGTCGTGCTCAGCTGGTGAAAACTCGCCAGCGGTCGTGCTCCCAGCTGGTGTTACTCGCCGGTCGCCTTGGCGATGATTTCCTTCGAGACGTTCGCGGGAACCTCTGCGTAGGAATCAAACACCATGGAGAAGTTCGCGCGACCCTGGGTCTTCGACCGCAGGTCGCCGATGTAGCCGAACATCTCCGAGAGCGGAACCAGCGCCTTCACGACACGGGCACCACTGCGTTCCTCCATGGCCTGAATCTGGCCACGGCGGGAGTTGAGGTCGCCGATCACGTCGCCCATGTAATCCTCGGGCGTGGTGACCTCGACGGCCATGAGGGGCTCGAGAATGACCGGGCCGGCCTTGCGGGCAGCTTCCTTGAGCGCCTGCGAGCCAGCGACCTTGAAGGCCATTTCCGAGGAGTCGACGTCGTGGTACGCGCCGTCGAGCAGGGTCAGCTTCAGGTTCACCAGCGGGTAGCCGGCGAGCACGCCGTACTGCATGGCGTCCTGAGCACCGTGGTCCACGGAGGGGATGTACTCACGCGGAACGCGGCCACCGGAGACCTTGTTCTCGAACGCGTAGGACTCGCCGTCCTCACCGATGTACGGCTCGAGCGCGATGATCACCTTCGCGAACTGACCGGAACCACCGGTCTGCTTCTTGTGGGTGAACTCGTGCTTCTCGACCGTCTTGGTGATGGTCTCGCGGTACGCGACCTGCGGCTTGCCGACGTTGGCCTCGACCTTGAACTCGCGACGCATACGGTCGACGAGGATGTCGAGGTGCAGCTCGCCCATGCCGCCGATGACGGTCTGGCCGGTCTCCTCGTCGAGTTCGACGGAGAAGGTCGGGTCCTCTTCGGCGAGCTTCTGGATCGCGGTGCCCAGCTTCTCCTGGTCGGACTTGGTCTTGGGCTCGATCGAGACCTGGATGACCGGGTCCGGGAAGCTCATCGACTCGAGAACGATCGGGGCGTCCTGCGCGCACAGGGTGTCGCCGGTCGTGGTGTCCTTCAGACCGATCATCGCGTAGATGTGGCCCGCGACGGCCTCGTCGACCGGGTTCTCCTTGTTGGCGTGCATCTGGAAGAGCTTGCCGATGCGCTCCTTCTTGCCCTTGGTGGCGTTGAGCACCTGGGCGCCCGGATCGATCCGGCCGGAGTAGACACGCACGAAGGTCAGCTTGCCGAAGAACGGGTGCGCCGCGATCTTGAAGGCGAGAGCCGAGAACGGCTCGTCCTTGCTCGGCTTGCGCGTGAGGTCTTCTTCCTCGTTGTTCAGCGCGTGACCGTGCACCTCACCGATGTCCAGCGGGTTCGGCAGGTAGTCGATGACCGCGTCGAGCATGGGCTGAACGCCCTTGTTCTTGAACGCGGAACCACACAGCACCGGGTACAGCTCGGAGTTGACCGTCATCTTGCGGATGGCGCCCTTGATCTCCTCGACCGTGAGCTCCTCGCCGCCGAAGTACTTCTCCATGAGAGCTTCGTCGGACTCGGCAACGGTCTCGAGCAGCTTCTCGCGGTACTCGGCGGCCTTGTCGGCCAGATCCGCGGGGATCTCCTCGAAGGTGGGCTCGGCACCGGTCGGCACCACGCCACGCCAGGTGATGGCACGCATCTCGACGAGGTCGACGACGCCGTCGAAGTCGTCCTCGGCGCCGATCGGCAGCTGGAGGACGAGGGGCTTCGCACCGAGACGGTCGATGATGGTCTGGACCGTGAAGTAGAAGTCCGCGCCCATCTTGTCCATCTTGTTGACGAAACAGATGCGCGGAACGTCGTACTTGGCGGCCTGACGCCACACCTGCTCCGACTGCGGCTCGACGCCTTCCTTGCCGTCGAACACCGCGACGGCGCCGTCGAGGACGCGCAGCGAGCGCTCGACCTCGACGGTGAAGTCGACGTGGCCGGGGGTGTCGATGATGTTGATCTGGTTCTTGTTCCAGAAGCAGGTCACAGCAGCGGAGGTGATGGTGATACCACGCTCCTTCTCCTGCTCCATCCAGTCCGTCGTCGACGCACCGTCGTGCGTCTCACCGATCTTGTAGTTCACACCGGTGTAGAAGAGGATGCGCTCGGTGGTGGTGGTCTTACCGGCATCGATGTGCGCCATGATGCCGATGTTGCGGACCTTGTTCAGGTCGGTCAGCACTTCCTGTGCCACAGGATTCTTCCCCGCTCGTAGCTTGTGTCGGCCCTACCGGACCACGTCTTCGTTGTTTCGCAGCCGGCCCTGATCGGACCCGACACTGCAGTGACGACGCCCGGGCGGCACCCATGTGAGTGCCGCCCGGCGTCGAATCACCAGCGGTAGTGCGCGAACGCCTTGTTGGCTTCAGCCATCTTGTGAGTGTCCTCGCGACGCTTCACAGCTGCACCGAGGCCATTGCTGGCATCCATGAGCTCGTTGGCGAGACGCTCGACCATCGTCTTCTCACGACGGGCACGCGAGAACGTGACCAGCCAGCGAAGGGCGAGGGTGGTGGAGCGGCCGGGGCGAACCTCGACCGGAACCTGGTAGGTGGCGCCACCGACACGACGGCTGCGGACCTCGAGGGCGGGCTTGACGTTGTCCAGCGCGCGCTTGAGGGTGACGACCGGATCGGTGCCGGTCTTCTCGCGAGCCTGCTCGAGCGCGCCGTAGACGATGCGCTCGGCCGTGGACTTCTTGCCGTCCAGCAGGATCTTGTTGACGAGCTGGGTGACCAGCGGCGAACCGTAGACCGGATCCGCGACGAGCGGCCGCTTGGGAGCGGGACCCTTACGAGGCATCAGCCCTTCTCCTTCTTCGCGCCGTAGCGGCTACGCGCCTGCTTGCGGTTCTTGACACCCTGGGTGTCGAGCGAGCCGCGGATGATCTTGTAGCGAACACCCGGGAGGTCCTTCACACGACCGCCGCGGACGAGCACCATCGAGTGCTCCTGCAGGTTGTGGCCCTCACCGGGGATGTACGCGGTGACCTCGACGGAGCTGGTCAGGCGCACACGGGCGACCTTACGCAGCGCGGAGTTCGGCTTCTTCGGGGTGGTGGTGTACACGCGGGTGCACACGCCACGACGCTGCGGGCTGCCCTTCAGTGCAGCGGTCTTCTGCTTGGACGGCTTGTCGTGCCGTCCCTTGCGGACCAACTGATTGATGGTTGGCATATACCGGCTTTCTTCTTCTTCGCCCGTTCTCCCCGCGGGGAAACCGGACTGGTGTGTATTCAGGGATCTAGCAGTTGGAGCAAGAAAACGCTGCTCCTCACCCGTTCCTCGACCCCGAGGTCGGGCGTGTCGCATACCCCCACACAGGCAGCCTGACAACCGCAACCCGCATCGAAATCGACGCGACTGCGCGCATGGCTCACCTAGCTAGGCACACAAATCGGCCCGGAAAGTCCGGACACGACCTACAACATTACCCGCCCGCGGACAAGAAGGTCAAAGTGAGCACCCACACCTCACTCAAGCCTGATCGACCTCTCCGAGGTGGGCGGCCTCGGTCTCTCCGAGGTGCGCATCGACCACGGTGCGGTACGCACGTCGCAGTGCATCCGCATACCGATCCGGATCGGGCATCACGTCGGGGTCGGCAGCGAAGGTCACCGTCAGCCGGTCCCCGACCGACACGACATAGTGATTCAGACGGGACCCGTCGCCGACTCCGAGGATGCCGAACGACTCGACCGCACGACCGCCGAGAAACCGCATGTTCTCGGCCCCGCGCGGGACGTTGGAGAGCATCGTGTTGCCCAGCGACACCGTCTCCCCCCGGCCGATCGGCAAGCGCGACCGGCGCCACACCAGCCAGTTCACGTACACCGCGGGCGCGACGTCGAGCGCACCGGACAACTCGGCGACAGCGGGATGCGCGAACCTGCGCTTCTCGGACACCATCGAGTCGTGGATTGCACGCAGTCGCTCGACCGGATCCTCGACGTCGGTGTGCAGGTCGACGGAGAGAACCACGAAGTTGTTGCCGGAGTCGGAGTCGACCGCTCCGCGCAGCGAGTAGGACACCTTGCCGCCGAGCGAACCCGCTGGCACCTCGCCATCCGCACGGAGGTAGGACGACATCGCGTCCCCGACCACGGCGGCGATGACGTCGGTGACTGCGATACCCGGATGCCGGGACCGCAGCGCCCGGATCTCGGCGAGGTCGAAGGTCACGACGTCGAACGTGATTCCACCTCCGTGCGTCCGATTGAACCGTGTCATCGGCCACCGGAAACGCGGCGTCCGGATTTCCCCGCTCGCCGCCGCCCGCGCCGCGGCCCTGGTGAGCGCTTGGGCGCGGAGCGAACCGCGGGCGAAGCGGAGTGCGTTGCCGGGGATCCGCAGGACGGCACGGCCGAACGCGGCGCCGGAGGACACATCCCGATATCCCGTTCCCGCAGGAAGCGGTTGCGCCGCAAAGAGTTCGCGAGCCAACTCGACGGTTGCCATCCCGTCGCCCACGGCGTGGTGGATCTTCAGCACCACCACGCAGGCACCGTCCGGGACTCGGTCGACTCCGCTGACATCCGTGATGACGAGTACTTCCCACGGCGGCCGCGCCGACGCCAGGCGAGTGCCGCAGACCTCCACGATCCGATCGCGCACGGCAGGCCACCCGGGGGCACGTGCCGGCTCGACCGTCACATGGTTGCGGAGGTCGAACTCGGCGTCCGGGGCCCAGTACGGGTAGTCCAGGTCAGCGGGAACCCGACGGATCCAGCTGCGGAAAACCGGCGAGTGCTCGATGCGCGGCGTCAGCCACTCCAGAACCGCCTCGAGATCGACGGTGGCTCCCGCGGGGTCGAACACGTAACCGTCGATGATGCGGGAGACGTGCGAGCCTGCTTCCGAGAGAACATGTGTCGCATCGGTTGCTGTCAGTTGGTGCATGTACTCCGCCTCACCGGTTGGTGCCGCCTCACCGGATAGATCACCGGGTCGCACGCGACAGCCTAGTGCGGAATGCCTGGATTCACCGGCCTCACCTGCACCGGGCCTCAGCCCAACCCTGCGCCGAGCTGGGCGTCGAGCGCCGACGCCCACATCCGAACCACCTCGGCGCGACGCGCGGAATCGTCGGTCAGCACGTCGGCGAGGCCGAGTCCGCGCGCCAGGTCGAGCGTCGCCTGGACCGCGGCGCGAACGCCCGGGTCGGTGCCGTCGACACCGAGCTGATCGATGGCCATCCGGTGCGCGGTGCGGCCGAACCGGTCCTCGAGCGGCAGCACCCGCTCGCGCAGCGCCGGATCGGATGCCGCTGCAGTCCACACCTGTAGCGCCGCCTTGAACAGGTTCCCCGTGTAGTACTCGACGAGACGTTCGACCACCGCGACCGTCCGTCCCTCCCCCACCGGAAACTCGACGGCTTCCTCTCGCGCGCTCTGCATCCTGGCGTCGAACATGTACTCGAGAGCTGCGGTGATCAGGTCTTCCCGGGTCGGGAAGTGGTGCTGTGTCGCACCGCGGGACACCCCCGCGCGGGTGGCGACAACCCCGACCGTGGTCGCCGCCCACCCGTTCTCCGCGAGACAGTCGATGGTCGCCTCGAGCAGACGCTGCCGGGTCACCCGGCTGCGGTCCTGCTGTGGTTCACGCATCGCTCACCCCTGTTCTCAGCGCGGCGGCGCCCACGACGGCGGCCGACGCTGCAGAAAAGCCGTCATCCCTTCGATCGCCTCCTCGGAGCCGAACAGCCTGGCCGACTGTGCGGCCACGTCGGAACCGTACCGGTCGAAGTCGGCGAGCATTCGCACCGTCGTCAGTCGCTTCGACTCCGCCAACCCCTGTGGGGAGGCCGATGCCAGCTCACCGAGCCACTTCGACACCGTCGCGTCCGCGTCGTCCGAGGCCGTGGTGACGAGGCCGATCGCTTCCGCCTCGGCCGGACCGAACTTCTCGCCGGTGAGGAAGTAGCGACCTGCGGCCCGCGGTGACATCCGCGGCAGCACCGTCAACGAGATGATCGACGCGGCCAACCCGAGCCGCGACTCCGTCAACGCGAAGGTGGACGCGGGGCCCGCCGCCACCAGATCGCAGGCCCCGACGAGACCCATCCCGCCCGCACGCACGTGCCCGTCGATCTTCCCGACGATCGGCTTCGGCAGTTCCAGGAACGCGCGCAGCAGATCCGTCATTGCGGTGGTGCGCTGGGCCGCCAGTGTCGCCGGATCCTCGGTCGCTCCGCTCGCCTCCGACAAATCGGCACCGGCACAGAACGTTCCGCCGGTGTGCGTGAGCACGACCGCGCGGACGTCCGGGTCCGCCGCCGCGTCGGCGAGCGACTGGCGCAGCTCTGCGACCAGCCGCGTCGAGATCGCGTTGCGGTTGTGCGGCGAGTCCAGCGTCACGGTGGCGAACCCACCCGCGACCTCGTACCGCACGACGCGATCGGTCATCAGTACGACCTCGGCAGCCGCAGGGAGTGCTGGGAGACGAAGTTGAGGATCATCTCGCGGCTGACCGGCGCGACGCGGGCGATCCGGGCCGCCCCGAGCATGGCAGCGAGGCCGTACTCCTTAGTGAGGCCTGCGCCGCCGTGCGTCTGGATCGCCTGGTCGAGCGCCTTGATGCTGGCCTCGGCCGCGGCGTACTTGGCCATGTTCGCGGCCTCGGCGGCACCGAAGTCGTCGCCCGCGTCGTACAGCGATGCGGCCTTCTGCATCATCAGCTTGGCCAGCTCCAGCTCGATCTTGCACTGAGCCAACGGATGCGCGATGCCCTGGTGGGCGCCGATCGGCGTCTTCCAGACGGTGCGCTCCCGTGCGTACTTCGTGGCCGCCTCGATGGCGTAGCGGCCCATGCCGACTGCCATGGCCGCGCCGAGGATGCGTTCCGGGTTCAGCCCGGCGAACAACTGCATCAACGCCGCGTCCTCGGAACCGACCAGCGCGTCGGCGGGCAGCCGCACGTCGTCGAGGAACAGCGTGTACTGGTGGTCGGGCTCGACGATGTCCATCTCCATCGGCGTCCGCACGAAGTTCTCGGTGTCGGTGGGAACGATGAACAGCGCGGGCTTGAGCTTGCCCGACTTGTGGTCCTCGGTCCGGGCGACGATGAGCACCGCGTCGGCCTGGTCGACACCGGAGATGAAGATCTTGTTGCCGCGCAGGATCCAGTCCTCGCCGTCCCGGCGGGCGGTCGTGGTGATCTGGTGCGAGTTCGAGCCGGCATCCGGCTCGGTGATACCGAACGCCATGATCTTGCTGCCGTCGGCCAGCGAGGGCAGCCACTTCTGCTTCTGCTCGTCGGTTCCGTACTTGCCGATGATCGTTCCGCAGATCGCGGGCGAGACGACCACGAGCAGCAGGCCGGCTCCCTGGGCAGCCAGTTCCTCCTGCACGAGGGCGAGTTCGTAGATACCGGCTCCGCCGCCGCCGTACTCCTCGGGCAGGTTGACGCCGAGGAAGCCGAGTTTGCCCGCCTCGTTCCACAGTTCGGTCAGCGGCTCGCCGCGGCGCGACCGGGGCAGCACGTAGTCGATGTAGTTGTAGCGCTCGCCGAGCTTGGCGACTGCGGCGCGCAGTTCCTTCTGCTCGTCGGTCTCGATGAAACTCATTGGGTTCACTCCCCTGCTTCGATGGTGTCGTCGACGATCGCGAGGACGGTGCCGACGTCGACCTGCCGGCCGACTGCGACGTTCAGTTCGGTGAGCACGCCGTCCGCGGGAGCGGTGATGGTGTGCTCCATCTTCATGGCCTCGAGCCACAGGATCGGCGTACCCGCGGTGACGTGGTCACCGACGGAGGCTCCGAGGCGAACGACCGTGCCCGGCATCGGCGCGATCAAGGATCCGGCCGCGACGACCGTGGACGGGTCGACGAACCGGGGCACGGCACGGAACGCGCTCGCGCCCGCCGCGGAATCGACGCACACGAGGTCGCCGTAGCGGGCGACGGCGAACCGACGGGTGAGCCCGCCCACGGTCAGGACCACGGACTGCGGTGTCGCCGAGACGAGTTCGACGTCGTCGACGACGTCGGTGTCGAGCACACCTCCGCGCAGGATCCGGTAGTCGACCTCGTGCGTCGTCGTCGCGCTCTCGAACACCTTGCGCTGGCGCTGCGAGGGCACGTTGCGCCATCCGCTCGGCGCACTCCCGACGACCCGTGCCGCCTGCCTGTTCGCCGCGGCCGTCGCGAGTGCGGCCGCGAGGGCCGACACCCGCTCGGAGTCACCCGATGCGACGGGAGCTGCGAGTGCCTCGAGCCCGTGCCTGTCGAAGAACGCGGTGTCCGTGTCCCCGGACAGGAAGGCCGGGTGGCGCAACACGTTCACCAGCAGGTCACGGTTGGTGACCAGGCCGTGGATCTTGGCCTGCGCCAACGCGGTCGCGAGTCGCGCCGCCGCGGCCCGCCGGGTCGGCGCCCATGCGATCACCTTCGCGAGCATGGGGTCGTAGAACACGCCGACGACCGACCCGTCGACGATGCCGGAATCGAGCCGAAGGCCACGCGGCGCCGCGGGGACCGTGAACTCGGTGTCGACGCCCGGGATGTCGATGCGGTGCACGGTGCCGGACTGCGGCTGCCACTCCTGGGCCGGGTCCTCCGCGTAGAGCCGGACCTCGATCGCGTACCCGCGGGAAGCGGGCAGCTGCGCGGGCAGCGCGATGCCCTGCGCGACCTGCAACTGCAGGTCCACCAGGTCCAGTCCCGTGGTCAGTTCGGTGACGGGGTGCTCGACCTGGAGTCGGGTGTTCATCTCCAGGAAGTAGAAGCCACCCTTCTCGTCCGCGAGGAACTCGACCGTGCCCGCACCTTCGTAGCCGATCGCGGCTGCCGCGTCGACCGCGGCCTGGAACAGCTTGTCGCGCATGCCCGCGCCCTCGGCATCGAGCTTCTCGACGAGCGGCGACGGGGCTTCCTCGACGACCTTCTGGTGGCGGCGCTGGATGGAGCACTCACGCTCGCCAACCGCCCAGACGGTGCCGTGCGCGTCGGCCATCACCTGAACCTCGATGTGCCGGCCGGTCTCGAGGTAGCGCTCGCAAAAGACCGTCGCGTCGCCGAAGGCGGACAGCGCCTCGGCAGCCGCCCCCTCGATCTGCCCGGGCAGGTCGGCGAGCGTACGCACGACACGCATGCCGCGCCCGCCGCCGCCGGCGGAGGCCTTGATCAGGACCGGCAGATCGGCCTCGGTGACCTGCCCGGGGTCGAGTTCCGCGAGCACAGGGACGCCTGCGGCGTCCATCATCTTCTTCGACTCGACCTTCGAGCCCATCAGCTCGATCGACTTGACGGGCGGCCCGATCCAGGTGAGCCCGGCGTCCTGGACCGCTTTCGCGAATTCGGCGTTCTCGGAGAGGAATCCGTAACCGGGGTGGATCGCGTCCGCTCCCGCCGCACGCGCAGCGGCGATGATCTTCTCGCTGCGCAGGTACGTGTCGGCGGCGGCGTTGCCGAGCAGGCGGACCGCGACGTCGGCCTCCCGGACGTGCGGGGAGTCGGCGTCGGCATCGGAGTACACCGCGACGGTCGCGATGCCCGCGGCGCGGGCGCTCGCGAACACGCGCCGTGCGATCTCTCCGCGGTTCGCCACCAGGACGGAGGTGACGGCGGTGGTGGTGACAGTCACGCTGGGCTCACATTCTGAAGACACCGAAGTTCTCGGTGCCTTCGATCGGGGCGGTGGCGATCGCCGAGAGACACATACCCAACACCGTGCGGGTGTCGCGAGGGTCGATGATGCCGTCGTCGTAGACGCGGCCGGAAAGGAACATCGGGAGCGATTCGGCCTCGATCTGGGCCTCGACCATCGCCCGCATGCCCTTGTCGGCTTCCTCGTCGTACGGCAGACCCTTCGACGCCGCGCTACCGCGGGCGACGATCGAGACGACGCCCGCAAGCTGCGCGGGGCCCATGACGGCGGACTTGGCGCTGGGCCAGGCGAACAGGAACCGCGGATCGTAGGCGCGGCCGCACATGCCGTAGTGGCCGGCGCCGTAGGAGGCGCCCATCAGGATGGAGATGTGCGGGACGGTGGAGTTCGAGACCGCGTTGATCATCATCGCGCCGTGCTTGATGATGCCGCCCTGCTCGTACTCCTTGCCGACCATGTAGCCGGTGGTGTTGTGCAGGAAGATCAGCGGGGTGTTCGCGCGGTTCGCGAGCTGGATGAACTGGGTCGCCTTCTGCGCCTCCTCCGAGAACAGCACGCCGCGCGCGTTGGCGAGGATGCCGACCGGATATCCGTTCAGCTCGGCCCACCCGGTGACGAGCGAGCTGCCGTAGAGCGGCTTGAACTCGTCGAAGTCGGAGCCATCGACGATGCGGGCGATCACCTCGCGCGGATCGAACGGAACCTTCAGATCGGCCGGCACGATGCCGGCCAGTTCCTCGGCGTCGTACAGCGGTTCGATCACCTCGGCCCGCGGGGCCGGGCCCTGCTTGCGCCAGTTCAAACGCTTGACGATGTTGCGACCGATGCGGATCGCGTCGTACTCGTCCTGCGCGAAGTAGTCCGCGAGCCCCGACTTACGGGCGTGCATCTCGGCGCCGCCGAGCGACTCGTCGTCTGACTCCTCACCGGTCGCCATCTTCACCAGCGGCGGCCCACCGAGGAACACCTTGGACTGTTCCTTGATCATCACGACATGGTCGGACATGCCCGGAATGTAGGCGCCACCCGCGGTCGAGTTACCGAACACCAGTGCCACGGTGGGGATTCCGGCCGCCGACGCCCTGGTCAGGTCACGGAAGGCCCGGCCACCCGGGATGAAGACCTCCTTCTGGGTGGGCAGGTCCGCGCCTCCCGACTCGACCAGCGACACCACCGGGAGCCGGTTCTGCATGGCGATCTCGTTGATCCGGAAGCTCTTCTTGATCGTCCACGGGTTGCTCGCGCCACCCCGGGACGTGGGGTCGTTGGCGACGATCATGCACTCGACACCCTCGACGACACCGATGCCGGTGACGACGTTGGCGCCGACCGGGAAGTCGCTTCCCCACGCCGCGAGGGTGCACAGCTCGAGGAACGGCGAGTCCTCGTCGACCAGCAGCTCGATCCGTTCCCGGGCCGTCAGCTTGCCGCGCTTGTGGTGCCGCTCGACGGATTTCGGCCCGCCGCCTGCGAGGGCCTTCTGCAGCTCGACGTCGATCTCGGCGAGCTTCGTGTTGGTCGACTCGGCTGCGGCGAGGTACGCCTCACCTGCCGTGTCGAGTGTCGATCCGATCACTGTCATCGTTGTCTACCCCACTGTGTCATCGGGTTTCGGGTCATCGGGTTTCGGTTCTTCCGGGTCATGCCTGGTATCCGAGCACTTTCGCGGCCAGCGACGTCAGGATCTCGTTGGTGCCGCCGCCGATCCCCAGGATCCGCATGTCGCGGTACTGGCGCTCGACCTCGCTCTCCCGCATGTAGCCGAGACCGCCGAACAGCTGCACCGCCTGGTGCGCAACCCATTCGCCGTTCTCGACCGCGGTGTTCTTCGCGAAGCACACCTCGGCCAGGAGGTTCTGGTCGCCCGCGGTGTACCGGTCGACGACCATGCGGGTGTACACCCGAGCCACGTCGACCTTGCGGGCCATCTCCGAGAGGGTGTTCTGCACCGACTGCCTGCTGATCAGCGGGCGGCCGAAAGTCTCCCGGTCACGGCACCAGTCGAGCGCCAGGTCGAGGCACCTCTGCGCGCTGGAGTACGCCTGCGCTGCCAGCGCCACCCGTTCCGAGACGAAGGCCTGCGCGATCTGGGCGAAGCCGGAGTTCTCGGCGCCGACCAGGTTGGCGACCGGGACGCGGCAGTCGACGAACGACAGCTCGGCCGTGTCCGACGCCAGCCAGCCCATCTTCTCCAGCTTGCGCGAGACGGTGAATCCCGATGTGCCCTTCTCGATCACGAGGAGCGACACTCCGCCCGCGCCGTCACCGCCGGTGCGGACCGCGGTGACCACGAAGTCGGCGCGGCATCCCGACGTGATGAACGTCTTGGCGCCGTTGACGATGTAGTCGTCGCCGTCGCGCACGGCGCGGGTGGTCAGGTGCCCGACGTCGGATCCGCCGCCCGGCTCGGTGATCGCGAGCGACCCGATCAGCTCACCGGCGAGGGTGGGACGAACCCACTTCTCGATCTGGTCGGGGTCACCCGCCGCTACCAGGTGCGGCAACGCGATGCCGCAGGTGAACAGCGACGCGAACAGGCCACCCGACGCCCCGGCCTGGTGCATCTCCTCGCACACGACGATCGAGTCGACCGGATCTCCGCCGCCGCCACCGACGGATTCGGGGAACGACACCCCGAGCAGGCCGAGTTCGCCGGCCCGCCGATGCAGTGCGCGAGGAAGCTCACCGCCCCGCTCCCACTCGTCGAGGTGGGGCAGGATCTCCTTGTCGACGAAGCGCCGAACGGTCTCGCGCAGGTCGCGTCGTTCGGGGGTGTTCCACGCATCGGTCACGAGATCGCCTCCTGGAGTGTGGTGCCGGATGTCGCCGAGTCGAGCAGCGCGGAGGGAATCGCGAGATGGCGCGAGCGCAGCCATTCGGCGAGCCCCTTCGCCTGCGGGTCGAACCGAGCCTGGTAGGCCACGCCGGGTCCGAGGATGCCCTCGATCACGAAGTTGATCGCTCGCAACTCCGGCAGGAGAGTCCGGGTGATCGGCAACTGCGCCGCCTCCGGCAGCATCCGACGCACCTCGTCCACCGTCAGTGCGTGCGCCAGCCACCGCCACTGCTCGTCGGTGCGAACCCAGACGCCGATGTTCGCGTTGCCGCCCTTGTCGCCACTGCGCGCCGCAGCAAGCGCGCCGAGCGGCGCGTCGACCGTCTCACCGAGCGGAAGCGGTTGCGGCAGCACCGGATCGACCACGGATTCGAGAGGCCTCGTCTCCGCCGTGGGCGCGATGTCGACGCGGGTGCCGTCGGGCAGCACCGCGACGTGCGGGACCAGGTCCGCGTCGACGTAGCCGGGGGTGTAGACGCCGTAGGCGGAGCCGTTGCCCGGCATCGACAGGAAGGTACAGCCCGGGTAACTGGCTAGCGCCAACTCCACCGCGACGTTCGAGAACGCCCGTCCGACCTTGTTCGGGTCGGGATCGCGGACCACGCAGCGCAGGATCGCGCTGGCCTGCTCCTCCGTTTCAGCGTTCGGACGGTCCAACCGGGCCAGGTCCCACGTCAGCTCGGCGGGACGTTCCGGAAGCCACGACTCCAGCTGGGTGCGTGCGAGCTCGGCCTTCGCCTCGATGTCGAGTCCGGTGAGCACGAAGGCCATTTCGTTGCGGAACCCACCGAGGGTGTTGAGCGAGACCTTCACCTGCGGCGGCGGCGCCTCGCCGCGGACCCCCGAGATCTCCACGCGATCGGGCCCGTCCTGCCGCAACGTCACGCTGTCGAGTCGGGTGGTGACGTCGGGGCCGGCGTAGCGCGCACCCTGGATCTCGTACATCAGCTGCGCGGTGACGGTGTCGACGGTGACCGCGCCCCCGGTGCCCGCATGCTTGGTGATGATCGAGGAGCCGTCCTCGCGGATCTCGGCGAGCGGGAACCCGGGTCGGCCGAGGTCGGGAATCTCGGTGAAGAACGAGAAATTACCACCGGTCGCCTGCGTGCCGCACTCGATCACGTGGCCTGCCGCCACCGCGCCCGCGAGGGCATCGTAATCGTCTCGGCGCCAACCGAAGTGGTGCGCCGCGGGCCCGACCACGAGGGACGCGTCGGTGACACGGCCGGTCACCACCACATCGGCTCCGGCGGCGAGGCACTCCGCGATTCCCCACGCACCGAGGTACGCGTTCGCCGTGAGCGGCTGCCCCAGACCGAGTTCCGACGCGCGTGCCGTCACGTCGTCGCCCTCGACGTGAGCGAACCGGGCCTGGATCCCGATCCGGTCGGCCAGGTCCCGCAGCTGTGCGGTCAGCCCGGCCGGGTTGAGGCCTCCCGCGTTGACGACGATCCGCACGCCGCGGTCCATCGCCAGCCCGAGCCCGTCCTCCATCTGACGCAGGAAGGTCTTCGCGTAGCCGAGGCCCGCATCCTTCATGCGGTCCTTGCCGAGGATGAGCATGGTGAGCTCGGCGAGGTAGTCACCGGTCAGGTAGTCGAGGTCGCCACCGGTGAGCATCTCCCGCACTGCGGAGGCACGGTCACCGTAGAAGCCGGAGCAGTTTCCGATGCGGACGCTCACGAGTCCTCCTTGCGATCACGGCCGGCGCCGGACGGACCGGCGAAGGCCTGGGCGATGGTCAGCCAGGTGGTGGCGTCCGCGCCGACCGCTGTCAGTGCGAGGTCGTCGCGGTGTGCGCGCTGGGTGACGAGCAGGCAGAAGTCGACGGCTGGTCCGGTGACGCGTTGGACGGCGTCGGCAGGTCCCCACACCCAGGTGTCGCCGTCCGGGCCGACGAGCTCGACACGGAACTCCTCGGCGGGCGGCGGCAGTTCGTTGACGGAATAGGCGAAGTCGCGGGTCCGCACACCCAGGTGCGCAACGGACCGCAGCCGTGAGGTGGGCACGACCTCCGCGCCGAGCGCGTCGGCGACGTCCTGGGCGTGCGCCCACGTCTCCATCAGGCGCGCGGTCGCCATCGACATCGCGCTCATCGGCGGTCCGTACCACGGCAGCTTGGTCCCGGCGGGCAGCGCGAGGAGTGCGTCGACGAGCGCAGCGCGTCCGGCCCGCCAGTCCGCGAGCAGTTCCGGCACCGGCCGCTGCGACTCGACCTCGGCGGCCTCGTCCACGAAGCCGGTGGGATTGAGCCAGGCCGCTGCCAGCGACTCGGCGAATCCGTCGGGGTCGGTGACGGACAGCAGCGCCGCGCGGTCGGTCCAGGCCAGGTGTCCGATCTGGTGCGCGATGGTCCAGCCTGCCGCAGCCGTGTCGGTGCACCACCGATCCTCGGGCAGATCTGCGACGAGAACGTCCAGCGCAGCACCCTCTGCCGCCAGGTCGGCAACCACTGCGTTCAACTCGGCCATGCGTCTCCTTCCACGATGATGTGTCAAGCATCACCCCGCGAGAATAAAAAAGCAAGCTTGCTTGCTTGTTATTTTCAGCGTCACCTCCCCGGCCGGATCACGAAAGAGCCACGGACGATCCCCGCTTGCTGTAGAAATTCTCCGAGCCACACCGACCTGGATGCACACCGACGAACCTCAGGAGCGCGTCATGTCCGATCCGATCGCCGTTCTCGACAGCCTGCTCTCCACCACCGACATCGCGAGCGAGGTCGGCAGCAGCGTCGGCCTGCCATTCCTCAACCTTCACTTCGGCAGCTGACCGTCACACGTCAGGACAACCTCGGCGAGTCGGACGATCCGCCACGTACCACAAGGAGACGACCGTGAACCTCTCATCCCTCGACCTCAAGGGCCTGTTCGCGATATTGGCCACCATGGCCGGCACGGGCACCAATGGCACGGGCACCAACACGGATGGACAATCGACCGTCGGCGTCTCGTCGGCTGAGCCCAGTTACGTCATGAATCTCGGTTCGGTCACCTTCATGGGCTGACAGACAGCCACCCCGGACCCGGTCACCGCTGTCCGTCGAACAATCGACACCTCCTCGATATTCACGTCGAAAGCCTGGTCACAACCCGGTCTCATCGGGTACAAATAGCCGAACGCTTGCCCAGGCGTACATATCACGTCACCAGCAAATCAGGAGTTACGCAATGTCCTCTGACCTCGCAGATCTGTTCGGCGGCCTGGCCACCGTGTTCGACGCCCTCGACAGCCTCTCCAGCGGCTCCGGCGACGGCGGCGGCTCGTCCAGCGGCTCGTCCAAGTAGTTTCAACACCTCACGGGAGGCCACCGGCACTCAGCCGGTGGCCTCCCGTTCTGCGTGACATGCCCGACGACAGCGTTGATCACGAAGCGGACCTCTGCCCTGTCCGCAATCCGAGGTAGCGGAATCGGATCCATGCCTATCCGGAGTGCGATAGAACTGGTGCCCCCGACACGCGGGGGCGTCACATGAACATCGAACCGAGGAGCACACATGGGATCGCTCGACAACCTCATCAACGGCCTGCTGGGCATCCAGCCCATCAACTCGCAAGGCGTTGGCAGCAGTATCAGCCCGAGTGGATTCGAGATCTCATTCGGTAGCCTCGGCGGATTCGGCCTCGGAAGCTAACTCGCGGCAACGCGGTGTCGCGATCTTGCGGAGGGACCACTGACAGTCGCCCTCCGCAAGATCGAGCCCACCGGCGTCAGCGAACCAGCCGCGGTCCCGGAACCCCTTCTCCCAGACCCTGGTCGAGGGCGGCAAGTACATCGGTCGACCACACGACCAATCCCGGCACGTCGAGTCCGTGCGGGGGCTGCGCGGCATACGGGCGAAGCCGAACGACGCCGCGTGCGATGACCTTTCGGCCCCCCGACACATTGCCGCGCCGCAGGTGGGTCAGGCCGACCGCCAACTGCGCGAGACCCTGCCACAGTGACCGTTCGTCGTCGGGCGCCGCTTTCCAGGCGTCCTCGAGCACCTCGTGCGCGTGAAACGGCATGTCGGCGTCGAGCAGTCGCTGCGCCTCGGCGATCGTCTCGGCGGGCGGGCGGACGAGCCCTTCAGGCGCCCGCGGGATCCCGACCGCGCCGCGCGGGAGCGGTCGACCCAGCCCGTCCCGCGGGCGTGCGTTCCGTGGACGGCCCCGTTCGTCACGTTCGCGATCCTTCTCATCCACCACAGCATCCACCCTATTCCGGCCCAACCCGGGCACGAGTGGACATTCTGTGCGTTACCGTGAGTAACAGAAATGGATCGACCCGGGTCGATCGTCCACGAGGAGCCTCCATGGGTCACATCCACCGCATCGCGACGACCACCGCGCCCGTCGCCGCCTGTTTCGCTTATGTCGACGACTACCGCAACGTCCCCGACTGGATGTTCGGCGTCACCCGATTCGAACCGGTCGGCGAGCAGTCGCAGGGTCTCGGGTCGGTTTTCGACGTCACCATGCAGCTCGGCCCCAAGGCACTGCACTCGCGTGTGCGCATCACCGAGTGGGAGCAGGATCGGCTGATCGTCCTCGATTCGATCGGCGGCATCTCCAGCTCCTCCAGCTGGCAGTTCGCACCGACCCCCAGCGGCGGCTGCGAACTGTCCGTCGACTTCGACTACACACTGCCCGGTGGGCTGCTCGGAAAGGCGCTCGCGAAGATCGTCGAACCGATCGTCGGTACGGCGATCGCCCAGACCGAGTCCACCTTGCGGCGCAGAGTCGAAGAGTTGTCCGGCCAACGCGGCTGAAAACACCACGGCGGGCCGGGCCCCGGAGTCACGATGGACCTGTCCGATTCCTGATCGAAGGTCCCTGTCCGCAGGTCCCTGATCAAAGGAGGACCGTCGTGTCCGCCATCAGTCCCGTCGATGCACTGGCCCAGCGGATACTCGAGGCGAGCCTCGGTGCCGTCGACCTGCTCACGATCCACGTCGGTGACCGGCTCGGGTGGTATCGGTGCCTCGCCGAGGACGGCCCACTGTCCGCCGACGACCTCGCCGCCCGCACCGACACCCATCCCCGGTACGCACGCGAATGGCTCGAGCAGCAGGCGGTGACCGGACTGCTCGACATCGACGCGAGCGACCCGCAGGCGCCACGGTTCTCGCTTCCCCCGGCGGCAGCGGAGGTCCTGACCGACACGTCCAACCTCTCGTACCTCGCACCGTTGGCCCGGATGTTCGCGGGCGCTGCCGGGCAGTTGCCCGCACTCCTCGACGCGTACCGCTCCGGCGGCGGGGTGAGCTGGGCCCAGTTCGGGGCGGACGCCCGCGAATCGCAGGCCGACATGAATCGGCCGTGGTACGAGCGGGAACTGCCGGGTGCGCTGGCCTCCGTACCGGACCTCGACGCGACCCTGCGTAGGCCAGGTGCCCGGATCGCCGACGTCGGATGCGGCGCCGGGTGGTCGTCCCTCGCACTCGCCCGCGCCTGGCCGGACGCCCGCGTCGACGGTTACGACATCGACGAACCGTCCATCGCGATGGCAGTCGCCAACACGGGCGCGGACGTCGCCGATCGCGTCACCTTCCACGCCGGAACCGCCGCGCTGCTACCGGAAGCGGAGTTCGACGTCGTGTTCGCGTTCGAATGCGTACACGACATGCCCGACCCGGTCGACGTGCTCGCCGCGGCCCGGCGGTCGCTCCGTCCGGGCGGCACCGTCGTTGTCATGGACGAGGCCGTCGCACACGAATTCACTGCGCCCGGCAACGAGACCGAGCGCCTGATGTACGGCTTCAGCCTCTTCATCTGCCTTCCCGACGGCATGAGTCACCAGCCGACCGCCGGCACCGGCACCGTGATGCGCCCACGAACCCTCCAACGCTACGCAACGCAGGCCGGCTTCACCCGATTCGAGATCCTCCCGATCGAGGACTTCGGTTTCTGGCGCTTCTACCGCCTCGGGTGAGGGGAACCCGCGCCCGGTCCCACCGGGCCGGGTTCCCCTCCTCTTGGAGGGAATCAGGCAAGCAGGCCCTTGGCGATGTGCGTCACCTGGATCTCGTTGCTGCCTGCGTAGATCATCAGCGACTTCGCGTCACGCGCGAGCTGCTCGACCTTGTACTCCCGCATGTAGCCGTTGCCGCCGAACAGCTGCACGGCCTCCATCGCGACCTCGGTCGCCGCCCGCGACGAGTACAGCTTCATCGCCGACGCCTCCGCCAGCGACACGGGCTTGCCAGCCGCGGAACGCTCCAGCGAGTTGAAGACCATGTTCTGGACGTTGATCCGCGCGATCTCCATCTCGGCCAGTTTGAGCTGGATGAGCTGGAACTGGGCGATCTCCTTGCCCCACAGCTTCCGGTTCTTCGCGTAGTCGACGGACAGGCGCAGGCACTCGTTGATGATGCCGAGCGACAGGTAGGCGATGCCGATGCGCTCGGCGGCGAACGACTCTTTCGCGCTTTCCTTGCCGTCGCCCTTCGCCGGGTTCTCCGTCTCGCCGAGCAACCGGTCCTTCGTGATCCGCACGTTGTCGAAGAACAGTTCACCCGTCGGCGACGAGTTCATGCCCATCTTCTTGAACGGTGCGCCCTGCGTGAACCCTTCCATCCCCTTGTCGAGGACGAAACCGAGCACCTTGCGGTCGCGGCGGTCGACGGACGCGTCACCCTCGTCGAGCTTGGCGTACACGATGACGACATCGGCGTACGGGCCGTTGGTGATGAACGTCTTCTGCCCGTTGAGGATGTAGTCCTCCCCGTCGCGGCGAACGTACGACTTCATGCCGCCGAACGCATCGGACCCGGAGTCGGGCTCGGTGATCGCCCACGCACCGACCTTCTCCATCGTCACGAGCTCGGGCAGCCAGCGCTTCTTCTGCGCGAGGGTGCCCCGGCTCCGAATGGTGCCGACGGCGAGCCCGAGGCTCACACCGAGCGACGCGACCAGTCCGAGGCTCACACCGGCGAGTTCACAGTTGAGGATCGCCTGCATGCCGCCGGCGACCGCTGCACCCGACTTGCCGGATGCCGGAACGTCCTCGCCCCGCTCGCGCGCCTCGTCGCGGGCGATCTCCTTCTCGAGTCCCTCGGTCGCCATGTCGGCGATCCCGAAGGTGCTGTACATCTTCCGGATGATGTCGAACGGCGGCAGCTCGCCGCTCTCCAACTGGTCGACGTGGGGCGTGATCTCTTTGGCGATGAAGCCACGCAGTGCGTCGCGGAACATCAGGTCGGTGTCGGACCACTCGTACATGTCGTGAACTCCAAGCATTTTCGGCGGCTACTTCCGCCAATATAGAACACGTTCTCGTAATGGAACCCCGACATGACCCCACCGAGCACGGATACTGGTCCGCATGAAGCAGAAGCAGATCGATCCCCGGCTCCGCGTCCCCCTCGCGCTCCTCTCGGTCGTGCAGCTGGCCCTGACGGTCGCCGCACTCCTCGACCTGCGTGGTCGCGACGCGGACGAGATCCGCGGCTCCAAGCCGGTGTGGGCCGCCGCGTCGTTCGTGAACTTCGTCGGCCCGATCGCCTACTTCACATTCGGACGCCGTCGATCCTGACCAGGGCGCCTGCCTGCCACCGTCACGCGACGCGTCGGCGGCTGACCCCTCGCTGATGACGACCGCCGGTCAACCCCCACGTCGTGTCCGATTCGGCACTGCCGGGTCGACGGCGCTCGATGTTGAAATCGGTGATCGGAAGCCGCTCCAGCAGCGGAGACTCCGCACACGGATCACCGTGGTAACCCTGCTCGAGCATCGAGTACGCCGTGTGATTGACCGCCTGGACCGCGACCTTCAATGCGGCGAGCGCGGTCGGCTCCGGGCCGAATCGGGCGAGGGTGTGTCCGCCCTGGACGGAGGTGCCCACGACGGCGTAGAAGGTCCAGTCGGTGTCGCTTGTCCCGGGACCGGAGTCGGCCGCCTCATCGACGCCGGAACGGACCGGATCGGCTCCGCGGGTGAGCGAGGGTGAGGTTTCGGACGTTCTCGGCGTGGATTCGGTGGCCATGACGCGCCTTCTTCCGTGTGTTGCTACCCACATCGGTTCCGTTGGGTTCGACGTTAACGCCGGGGTCCGACACGGTGGCGGTGCCACGCCCGACGTCGGCGCAACAAACCGGCAGAACGACGATGGGCCCACCTCCGAGGAGGTGGGCCCATCGTTCGTTGTCCGACCGAGTGGTCAGTGCATCATCATCGGCGCCGCTTCGCCGTCCGCGGGCGCGACCGCGGGCTTGCGGGGCAGGAAGAATGCCGGGATGAAGGTGAGCAGCAACAGCACCAGCGCCACCAGGAAGGTGTTGCCGAACGCGTCCGCCATCGCCGACATACCCTGCTCGATCACACTGGGCGGCAGCTGAGCCGCGAGCTCCGGGTTGTGCTGGGTGGCCATCACGGCGCCTGCCTCCGGGCTGGCCTTCATCTGGTTGGTGAGCACCACCGACATCGTCGCGGTACCGATCGATCCCGCGACCTGCTGGACGATGTTCATCAGCGTCGATCCACGGGCGATCGTCTGATCGGTGAGCGTCGCCATCGCGGCCGTCATGATCGGCATCATCGTGCAACCCATGCCCAGGCCCATCACGAACAGCGCACTGAGCAGCAGCGGATACGGGGTGTCGGCCCCGAGCTGGGTGAACACGCCCATTCCCAGCGCCATCAACGTCACACCGGTCATGACGATCTTGCCCGGACCGAGGCGGTCCACGAGGTTACCGGCGATCGGCATGGTGACCATCGCGCCGATGCCCTGCGGTGCCAGCAGCAGCCCCGCGGCGAGGGTCGTCTCACCGCGAACCTGGAGGAAGTAGCTCGGGAACAACAGGCCCGCGCCCATGAATGCGACCGCGAACAGCGTCGAGGTGAGCACGGCGATGGTCAGGTTGCGGTTCTGGAACAGGCGAAGATCGATCAGCGGGTGATCGGCGCGGCGCAATGCGTGGTACACGAACGCCGCCACGAGAGCGGCGCCGATGCTGCAGGACACGGCCACCTTGGTGGTGATTCCGCCGCCGCCCTCGGAGATCGAGGAGACACCGAACAGGAACAGCGCCAGACCGGGCGAGAGCAGCAGCATTCCGATGAAGTCGAACGACTCGGCCGGCTTCGGCTCGTCCGCGGGCAACAGCACGAACGCGGCGATCAGAGCGATGATGCCGATCGGCAGGTTGATGAGGAAGATCCAGTGCCAGCTGGCCGATTCGAGGAGCCAGCCACCGAGGATCGGGCCGGAGATCGGGCCGAGCAGCATCGGGATGCCCAACACGGCCATGACACGACCGACGCGGTGCGGTCCCGCGGCCCTGGTCATGATGGTCATGCCGAGCGGCATCAGCATGCCGCCACCGAGACCCTGGATCACGCGGAACGCGATCAGCGACTCGATGTTCCACGCCATCGAACACAGCACCGAGCCGGCGACGAACAGCACCAGCGCCGTCATGTAGAGGCGTTTGGTGCCGAATCGGTCGGCGGCCCAGCCCGTCGCGGGAATGACGGCGGCCAGCGCGAGCGTGTACGCGGTCATCGTCCACGCGACGGTGGCGTAGGTGGCGTCGAACTCCTGCATGAAGGTCGGCAGCGCGACCGACACGACGGTGACGTCGAGGATCGACATGATGGCGCCGAGCACCACCACGCTGGCGATCTTGAGGACTGCGGCGTCGATCTTGTCCGAGGCCGGCGGGGCTCCCGGAGGGGTCGGCGTCGTCATGCGGTCTCCTGACAGTTGTGTCTCTGGACTCGCAGGGCGTCACCCGCGAGCACTGCTTGCAGCGATTCGAACAGTTGGGTCCGGGTCGGCTCCGGGAGCCGGCCGGTGAAGGCGCGAACCTCGTCACGCTTGGCCTCGATGTGGCTGGCGACGACGGTACGTCCCGCGTCCGACAACGAGACGCGCTTGATCCGGCGGTCCGCCGAATCCTCTCGCCGATCGAGCAGCCCCTGATGGAGCAACTGATCGACATTGCGTCCCGCCGCGGCGACCGAGAGGTGCAGTCGGTCGGCGATCTCGTTGATCGGGACGGGCTGGCCGCACTGGGCCAGGACGAACAGCGTCCTGACCTGAGAGAAGGAGAGGTCGAGCGCGATCAAGCGATCCATTGCCTCCCCCTCGCCTATCCCCATGAGCCGGGTGACGAATTCGTCCAACGCCCGGAAGAGCTGATCGGGGGTCGTGGTCACCCGGCAAATACTAACGATGACGCAACTATTGCCCAAACGCGATCATTGTGAGGGGCGTCACCCTCCGAACCGTCGGACCCACCGATCCGATCACGACGCCATCGCGTCGGACAACCGAATATCTGCGTACACCCGCCCGTTCCCCGGAGCGGATAGCCTCGCCTCATGGCAGAGGCATCGCGGGTCCTGATCCTCATGCGGCACGGCAAATCCGCGTACCCGGACGACGTGCCGGACCACGAGCGACCCCTCGCTCGCCGCGGACTCCGGGAAGCCGCGCTCGCAGGCGACTGGATCCGCGCCACCCAGCCACCCGTCGACGCCGTGCTGTGCTCGACCTCGACTCGAACCCGGCTGACCCTCGACGCAACAGGGATCGACGCTCCCGCCGAGTTCAGCGACCTCCTCTACGGAGCGACCCCCGCGCAGGTACTCCACGAGATCGCGGGCACGAAGCCCGACGTCACGACCCTCCTCGTCATCGGCCACGATCCCGGCATCCCCGGCGCCGCGACAGCCCTGGACCCGCGGTCCCGGTATGCGGACCGGATCTCCGACAAGTTCCCGACGTCGGCCCTCGCGACACTGACCATCGTGGGCGGCTGGTCGTCCATCCACTCGGCGGGCGCGGCACTGACCGCCTTCCACATACCTCGGTGACGTCCGGACCGACTCGGCGATACTGAGGCGTCATCCACCTCCGAGAGGACGCCGACGTGCCGTTCGAGCAACCACTGACCGCCGCACCCACGAGCGCGACACCGTTCCGGACGTCCCGGCCGCTACGCACCGGGGACGTGGCGCCCGACAACCGGTTGCGTTTCGACGGCATCGCGAGATACCTGCAGGACATCGCCTCGGACAACGCCGACGCCGCAGGCTTCGGCGCCACCGACCCGGTGTGGATCCTGCGTCGCACGGTGATCGACGTGCACACTCCCGCAGCGTTCCCCGACCGCCTGCACCTGAGCCGGTGGTACTCGGCCTACTCCACCCGGTGGTCGAACATGCGCGTGCAGTTGACCAGCGACAAGGGTGCTCGTATCGAGACCGAGGGATTCTGGATCAACCTCAACTCGGACACGGGGATGCCGACGCGCATCAGCGACAGCACCCTTGAGCTGCTCGCGACGACCACCGACGAGAGCCGGCTGAAATGGAAGGCGTGGCTTGACCAGGCCGCCCCCGCAGCAGACGGCCTCCCCGACGCCGCTTTCCCGCTGCGATCCACCGACCTCGATCCGCTCGGTCACGTCAACAACGCCGCCTACCTGCATGCCGTCGAGGAACACGTGACAGCCCGCCCGGACCTGCTCGCGGCTCCGCATCGACTGGTGATCGAGTACCGCGCGCCGATCACCGCGGGCGAGCACCTGGCACTGCGACGACGCGACGACGACGAGTCGTCGACAATGTGGTTCGTTGTCAACGGGGAGAGCCGGGCCACCGCTCGGATGGCCCGGCTCTGAGCCGCTGTTCGGGTGTCGTTCGGCGTCAGCCCTTCGAGATCGTGACCATCTCGCCGATGTCGAGCAGCTTGACGCGCGGACGGCCGCCGGCCTTGCCGAGTTCCTTCTCACGGGCGTCGATCAGCTTCCAGCCTGCCCAGTCGACCTCGTCCGGCTGACGCTCGGCCAGCAACGACACCAGGGCCTCCCGGTCGCCCTTCGGCGCGTTGAGACGCTCGGCGACGAGATCCTCGAGGATGAGCGCGATCGTGTTGTGCGCACACAGCCGGTTCGTTCCGATCACGCCGGACGGCCCGCGCTTGATCCAGCCCGCGGTGTAGGTGCCGGGCACGGGGACGTCGGTACCCGTCTCGGTGACGCGCCCACCGACGTTCGAGATGGTGCCACGCTCGTCGTCGAACGGCAGGTCGGGAATCGGGACACCGCGATAGCCGACGGACCGCAGGACCAGACCGGCTTCGAGGAGTTCGGTCTGGTCGGTGCTGCGTGCACGCATCGCTCCCGACTCGTCCGCGACCATCTCGTTGCGTGCGACGAGGACACCCGTGACGCGGTCGTCACCCTGGATCTCGACGGGGGACGCGAGGAATCGCAACACGATGCGCTTCGGGTGACCGGCGAGGGGACGGCCCGCGTACTCGCGGAGGATCTCCAGCTTGAGCTTCTTGGCCGGATCGGATTCCACCTCGGCGGCACTGGCCGCGTCGAGTTCGAGTTCGGCCGGGTCAACCACGATGTCGACGCCGGGAAGGTAGCCGAGCGCGAGCAGTTCGGGATTGGTGAACGCCGCCTGCGCCGGTCCGCGCCTGCCGAGGAGGACGACCTCGTCGACGGCACTGCCGCGGAGGGCGTCGACGGCGTGCTGCGCCATGTCGGTCTCCGCGAGGCGGTCGGGGTCGACGACCAGCAGTCGGGCCACGTCGAGGGCGACGTTGCCGTTGCCGACGATGACCGCGCGGCGACCGGACAGGTCGAAGGTGCGGCCCGCGTAGTCGGGGTGCCCGTTGTACCAGGCCACGAACTCCGTGGCGGCGAGGCTGCCGTCGAGATCCTCGCCCGGGATGCCGAGTCGGCGGTCGCTCGGAGCCCCGACCGCGTAGATCACGGCGTGGTGATGTTCGAGCAGTTCGGCATGCGTGATGTGCTTTCCGACCTCCACGTTGAGGTGCAGGCGGAAGCCGGGCCGTCGGAACACCTCGGCGAACATGTCGGTGACCGACTTGGTTTCCGGATGGTCGGGGGCGACGCCCGCGCGGACCAGACCCCACGGCGTCGGCAGTCGGTCGAACATGTCGACCTCGATACCGGAACGCTTGAACGCCAGCAGTTCACGGGCCGCGTAGAACCCCGACGGACCGGACCCGATGATCGCGACCCGGAACGGATCGTGGTCCGTCTTCGGGAACTTGAGAGACGGTCCGGGTGCGACCGCCTCGTGATCGCCCGCGGCGAAGTAGTCGGCGTTGATCGACGCGTAGCGTTCCATTCCGTCCGGAAGGTCGTCGTCGCGGAAGATCGCGTTCACGGGGCACGCGTCGACGCAGAGTCCGCAGTCGATGCAGGTCTCCGCGTCGATGTAGAGCATCTCTGTTCGCTGGAACGCCCGCTCGTCCGGTGTCGGATGGATGCAGTCCACCGGGCACACCTCGGTGCAACTGGCGTCGTTGCAACAGGGCTGTGTGATGACGAACGCCACTGTCGGTCTCCTCTAAACTAGAACCTGTTCTCGCAAGGATACCTGCGTGACCTATGACACGTTAGCGGGAACTGTGCATGAGATCACCGACACCCACGAGCATCATTGTGATGTGAATCACTTGAACGATCGAGCATGAACACCGCCCGAGCCCCACCCCCATTCCCCAGCAGGGTGCGCCTGGAGTTGCGAAACATTTGCGGAACCGTCGCCGATGCATCGTGATGCGGAATACAATTCGTCCGCCTCGCGACTCCGGTCCTAGGAGTTGCGCGACGACAGCCATGACGCAACGGAGGGGACATGCCGGTGACAACGGGGGATAATAAGCCAGGCAAAGCAACAATTTCGCGCTCGCCGGCCACCGCCAGGGTGGCCGAACCGCACGAAATAGACAACTGGGACGAACACCTCGCCCGCAATCCGGACGGCGGTTCGGTCTTCCGCTGCCACGCATTTGCCGAGTCGTTGCGACTGCAGGGCCACGAGCCGGAGTACCTGTTCGTCGGCGACCTCGCCGTCACGGCAGTGCGAGTCCGGGTGCCCCGGATCGGCACGTTCTGGCAGATCCCCGGACCGGGCGTCACCGACGTCGACGACCTGCTCCGCGTCATCGACGCACTGATCCCCCTCGCCGCCGCGAACGGCATCATCAGCATTCACGTCGACCCACTGCTCGCCGAGGTCGAGGCCGACCAGGCGCGGCTGCGCGCACGCGGATACTGGCGGACGATCTCGTGGACGAACGACCACACCATCGTCGTCGACATCAGCGGCTCGGAAGAGGACGTGCTCCGGCGGTTCAGCACCCGGTCGCGCCGGTGGATCAAGCGGGCCGCACGCGACGGAGTCGTCGTCACCCGGGTCGAGGCCACCGACGAGAACTGCCGACTCAAGTACGAGTTGCTCAAGGCGACATCCGACTCACGGTTCGCTATCCCCAGTCCCGCTGCGGCCACGGCGACCTACCAGCAGCTTCAGGCGGCAGGCAACGGGCAGCTGTTCTTCGCGCACTACGACGGTGTGCTGGTCGCCGCCGGCTACGCCATGCGCACAGGCACGACCTCGCTGTACCTGACCGGCGCCTCCGTTCGGAAGGACGCGGGCAGTTCCGAGGGCAACGGGCTCGGGGCGCACGGAGTCGGGCACGCGGTGCAATGGGAGATGATGCGCTGGGCTCGCGAGACCGGGTGCACCAGCTACGACATGTACGGGACCCCGTCGTCGCAGTACATCGACGACCCGAAACACCCACTCTACGGAGTCGGCCAGTTCAAACTGAGTTTCAGCAAAGAGGTCACCGACTACATCGGCTGCTGGGAGGTCCCGGTTCGCCGTACCCCCGCCTGGATCATGCACATGGCCGAGCGACTCACCGTCAACCTCAATCGCATCAAGCTCGTCAGCCGATTCACCGGGCACAACGCTCAGTACAACCCGGACCTCGCCTGGTTCCACTGATCCACCGCACGCAGACCCCGGGTCGGCCATCTGTCCGACCCGGGCACGCTCGTCAGCCGAGCAGCTTGCGCACACCCACGATGCCTGCGGCGATCACCAGAACGCCGAGAAGGGCACCCCAGAACCCGAGCGCCCACCACAACACACCGAACCCGATCACCAGCGGCGCGGCGGTGATCGCCACGATCCCCGGGCTCTCCTTCACCGTCTCCAACGCCGCCTGCGCCTTGGTCCGGTCGATACCCGCCATGTCCGCCTCCCGAACTCGGTTCCGGAATCATGAATGTCCGGTTCGCCACCAGGATAGTTCCGCCCGACTCGACGCGGCGGTCGTGGGCAAGTCATCACTGCCGGGCAGCGGCCCGCCACCGCTACCGGGCGGCGCGCTGATTGCGCCCAGCCGAAATGGTGACGGTGGGATGGCCTTCGACGTCGAGCCCGAGAACCGTGGCGAACTCACGGCGGCTGTTGACGCCGAGCTTTGTGCTTGCGCGGTAAATGTGGCCTTCGATGGTTCGTTGGGAAACGGTGAGTCGCTCGGCGATCTCCCGGTTCGTCAAACCCTCCGCAGCCAACGTGACGATCTCCCGTTCTCGAGTCGACAGCGGTAGCGGGCTCGCGACCACCGACAGCGCCGGGCTGTGTGCTCCGCCGCAGTCGTCGGCGATCCGCAGCGCACGAGTCGTCGCTGCGTAGGCAGGGACTCGACGGCCGTCGCGAAGGTACGAATCGGCTGCCTGCGCCATTGCGTCGGCGGCACAGAGCAGGTCACCGATGCGTTCGAACTCCGCGGCAGCGGCGGCCAGGGCCTGCGCGTCGTCGGCGGCCAGCGCCGCGGCGTGTGCCGCTGCGACCGCCGCGCGCGGCCCGTCCACGCGGGTCGCCAGATCGCCGAGCTCGGCGGCCACGGTCCGATCACCAAATCGTGCCGCGGCGTGCAGCGCGAGGACGGTGTGCATGTGCTGGCCTCGTTTCCCCGCCATCACCGCCGCCTCGTGCGCGAGAGTGACCGCCGTGCTGATGCTTCCCTCGGCCGCGGCCACCCACGCGTCGGCGAGACGCTCCAATGGTCTGTCGAAGCTGGAGCCCGGAGTTCCACTTCGCCGCATGAACGCCTGGGTTTCGCGTGCACTGTCGAGGTCACCGAGGGCGGCTGTGCACTGTGTCAGCGCGGTCGAGATCCCGTACGCCAAACCACTGGCTCGTCCCATCGGTGCCATTCCCGCACGTGCCTCGTGCAACAGTGTTCGCGCGGCGTCGAGCCGACCTCGGGCGAGTTCGGTGATTCCTCGGAGATAGGTTCCGCCGGCCAGCGGGGATTCTCCGACCGAGCGGCAGAAGTCGGCAGCAGTCGCGCCGGCCAGGTCGAGGTGGCCCGCCCAGATCAGGCCACTGACGTACTGCGTGATCAGGGGAACCCGGAAGTTGCCGAACTCGGGGACTGCGTCGCAGGCAGCCATGCCCCTCGCCGCGTAGCCGGTCAGCTCACCACAACCGGTGGTAGCGGCCCACAGGACCTGGGCACACGAGGCGAACAGGACGGCCTCGTCTGCCGAGTCCCGCGCGCCGAGCACTTCGACTGCGACCGCGTGTGCGGCATCGAGGCGATCGGTCGCGGAGTCGATCATCGCGCCGAGCGCACGCAGTGTGTTGCGCAGGATGGGGTCCGTGACCCGATCGACGCCATCGCCGAGCACGTCCCGGGCCTGATCGGGACGGCCGATCAGGATAGCCAGATTCGTCGCACGTGTCAGAGTGGCCTTGACGAACTGGTCCTCGTCGGCGGCCAGCTCGGCGAGCGCGCCGAGCTGGACATCGGCGATGTCGGGTTGCCCCGACCACATCGCCGCATAGGCCACGACCGCTTGCGCGCGGAATCCACCGCCAGCCGCCACCGCTGCACGTCCGAGCCGGTCGGCGAGCCGAAAGTCCGCCAGCGCGAGCGCGCGCTCACCGACGTCGACGAACAGCTCCGGATCCGCCGGGAGGTCGGAATCGAGTAGCAGCACCGCGCGGCGCACCGATACATCGGAGGGCTGTCGGGAATCGCGGTTAGCCAGCGCTGTGGCTATCTCACCCCGCAACCGGCGCGCATGCAGCAGACCCATGCCGGATCGACGGACCTCCCCGAACAGCGGATGCGCCAGTCGCGCGTCCAATCGTCCCGAACTCGGCTCGACTGCCACGACCCCGGCGTCCTCGGCCCGCTCGACCGAACCGCGGCCGGTCGCCGAGTCGAGCAGGTCGACCGGCAGCGGCTCGCTCAGCGCCAGGAGTTCTACCACCGCGCAAACATCGCCCGGAAGGGCCCCGAGCCGGGCATCAACCATGTCCGCGAGCATCGCCGGCACCTCGACCCCGCCTGCCAGCTGCCACACGTCACCGTCACGCCGGAATGTGCTGGACGCGACGAGCTGCCGCAGAAACAGCACGTTCCCTCTGCTCAGTCGCCACAATCGCCGAACCGTCGCCCGCTCGGCAG
Organism: Rhodococcus sp. RD6.2; assembly: GCF_001040705.1. Classification (GTDB taxonomy): domain Bacteria; phylum Actinomycetota; class Actinomycetes; order Mycobacteriales; family Mycobacteriaceae; genus Rhodococcus_G. The sequence continues at coordinate 559,468 of NZ_CVQP01000007.1, read as the reverse complement.
GACCACCGAGCGCGACCTCCACCAGCGCCTGGGTCTCGCACTCGGACAGCGGCTGGATTTCCAGTCGTCGGAGATGCTCGTCCTTCCAGGTCACCGCCATCGCATCCGGTGCCGGTTCGCCGGTTCGCACGGTCGCCACCACGGTCGCCCGCCGCTGCACCACCAGCTGGTTCACCACGAGAGCGGACATGTCGTCGAGAAGATGTGCGTCGTCGACCACAACCACGACGTGGTCGTTCCCCTCCACGATCCGGTCGACCGCTCTGTGCACCGTCTCTCGCGGATCGCCCGGCTCCAGTGGCAAGTCCGCGAAGGCGCCCAGCGGCACCGCCCGCGCGCATTCGGTAGCGGTCACCCACCACGCGCGTGCACCGTGCCGTCTCTCCAACGCAACTGCTTCACGCGCCAGCCGGGTCTTCCCCACCCCCGAACCACCGGCCAGCACCACTCCTCTGGCCGCATCACGCCGCCGCAACGCGGAGTCGATGAACGCCAACTCCTCCGAGCGGCCGACCAAGGGCCACTCCAGCACAAACCTTGATTTTACGGCCCCCGACCGTGTCGTGGCAGCCATCTCGGCGTCGGTTCGCGCAGCCCGCACGCCTACCGGGCCATCGATGTCGGTTCCGCACCTGGTCGGGGTCCTGGCCGGTCGTACCCGGGCTGCAGGAACAAGCGGACCTGGTCACGGATCGCACGTGTCTGGCGGTTCGCGCAACGTTCAGGTAGCGCCGCCACCGATCCGAGTACCGAGATACCCGTGACATCCGTCGAGCACCGGCGAAACGTGGCCGGTAGCGGCGTTACATCTCCACTGACGTGCAACTCGACCGATCAGCGTGTCGATCCGGATCCGAGACGATCCCGGATTCTCGGACAGCCGTCGAAGCACGACCTTCGGCGGTGGACGACTTCGAGGTCGAGGACCTCCGGAACCGGACGACGGACGTAATCGCCGAGATCGACTCGCCGACGACTGAATTGGACCAGATCATGTGCAGCGACAGGTATCACGGCCCCATCGGTGAAGTGGCTGTCGTGCTGGGCATCGGGCTCGCCGCGGTGACGCCGGGAGGCATGGCATCGGCGACAGCCGGCGACGACGATTCCGTCTCGTCCAGCGTGGAATCGTCCGACAGCGACTCGTCGCGCGAGGATGCGGCCGACCGGGACACGTCGGGCGGCCGGGATCGGGACGGCCCTGCCAGTCGGGACACCGACGCGTCCGACGCGGAGAACGACACTGGCGACACCACTGCCGGCACCCCGAGCACCGATTCGGGCACGAACGACTCGGACGCGGACGCGGACGGGGATACGGACACGGACGCGGTCGTGGAGACGGACGACGCCGATTCCGCCACCGACGCCACGCCCGGCAGGACAGCCGACGCCGCGCCGAACGACACTGGCCCGACGGCGTCCACAACCGACGAGCTCGGATCGGGCGCGGGCAACGGCGCAACCGATCCGCAGACCGCGACCACGATCGGCACGGACGCCGCGCCCTCCGACAATTCCGACGCGGGCACCGGCGCGCGCGATGCCGGCGACGGCGCAGCCGACTCGCCACCGACCGCCGACGACCGAACCGGTACCGGCAGCCCCCCAGCCGTCCGCGCCGACATCCGCGTACAACCCGACCACGACTCCCCCGTGCCCGGAGAACCCGGCGCCGATCCGTCCGTCGTGGTGACACCGCGCACCGACGTCGCGACTCACGAGACGACGACGACCGAGCCGAAGAGACACGCCTTTCCGGCCCCCGCGGTTCCAACGGCCTCCGGGGCGCCCCCGACCGCCACACCACTGACGGAGTGGGCGCAGGCGGCGCGCGCCGAGGCCCCCCGAATCGGGATGGCGACGCTCGCCACGACGCTTCCGACCGAGGCCACCGAGGTCGCAGCGAGGATCGTGTCGAATGTTCTGGGCGCCGTCGGAATACGTCAGATCGCGTCGACCGACCCCCTCGCCACGGTCGAGTCACCGATGTTCTGGGCCCTCGCCGCCGCCTGGTGCCGGCGGCAGGAGAAGGCACCGGCCGTCGAGGCTGCACGTGGCCTCGCGGTCGCTCCCGTGACCACGAGCCAGCCGATCGAGCAGCTGTCGGCACGCGAAGCGAGTCGGGCGACCGACACGTCCAGTTTCCTCACCTCAGCTGCCACCGCATCCGGGCCGACGGTCGGTGTTCCCGACCGTGCCACCGGCCGCGTGCTCGGTTCGGTCGGGGCGCCCGGCAGCTACACCGTCACGGGCCAGGCCAGCCGCGGAACGGTTGCAGTCGACACCACCGGCGGATTCACGTACACACCCACGCAGGCTGCGCGTGCGTCGGCCGCACTCGACCCGAGCGGAGACTACGACACGTTCACGGCGACGCCCGCCTCCGGTGGCGCCCCGGTGACCGTGCGTGTTCCGGTGTCGGCTGCGCGTATGCAGGTCACCCAGTCCAGCACCGTCGGGTCCAACCCCGCCGGTGTCGCCCTCGCCGGCGACAAGGCGTACGTGACCAACCAGTCGGCCAAAACGGTGTCCGTGATCGATGCAGGGAACACCGTGATCGCGACGGTGAACGTCGGGACCACGCCGACGGGCGTCGCGGCGAACCCGACCGGAACCCGCGTGTACGTGACCAACAGCGGCAACAACAGTGTCTCCGTCATCGACACCGCCAAGAACCAGGTCGTCGCGACCGTCGGCACCGGCCTCGGCAGCGCACCAAGCGCCGTCGCCGTGAACCCCGCCGGCACCCGCGCCTACGTCACCAACAGCGGCACCAATTCGGTCACCGTCGTCAACACCACCAACAACACCGTCGTCACCACCATCCGCAACGGAATCGGCACCACACCGAATGCGGTCGCAGTCAACGAGGCGGGAACCCGTGCCTACGTCACCAACAGCGGGAGCAATTCCGTCTCCGTGGTCAACACCACCAACAACACCGTCGTCACCACCATCCGCAACGGAATCGGTGTCACACCGACCGCGGTCACCGTCAGCCGCGACGGCACCCGCGCGTACGTGGCCAACAGCGGAAGCAACACCGTCTCGATCATCGACACCACCAACAACACCGTCGTCGGCAACGTCGCGGTCGGAGCTCGGCCCACCGCCGTGCGCGTCAGCCGCGACGGCAGCGCCCTCTATGTTGTGACGGACTCGGATCGACTCACCGTGATCGACACCGAAACCCGCAGCATCGTCTCCACCGTCGCCATCGACGAGGCCGCCGAAGCCGGTGCACACGCGGTCGCGATCAGCTCCGACGGATCGCGACTGCTGATCACCGACGCTGCCGACTCGAGCGTCCGCGCACTGTCCCTGACGCACGTGAACTCGGCACCGACCGCGACATGGACGCCGGAGGCGCCACGCGAAGCCGACGGCGCTGTGAGGATCACCCTCACCTCATCCGATCCCGACGGCGATCCCGTCACCTTCAGTTCCGGTGGGGCGACATCGGGTTCCGTCGTAGCCGACGGCGTCGGGGCGTTCGTCTACACGCCGACGCCTGCCGCACGCGCACTCGCCCTGCAGACGCCTGGTCCCGACAACGACCAGTTCGGCGTCACCGTCGGCGACGGCAAGTCCGCGACGAACCTCGCTGTCACCGTGACCGTCTCACCGACCCCACCCGCGACGTCGCTCGACATCGACGCGGTCGCGATGGGCGGCGGTCCACTCGACGCGGTGCTCGTCGGGGACCGGATCTACGTCGTGAGCCAGGACGACGTCGTCCGAGTCGTCGCCGCAGGCGCCGTCGTCGGGAATCCCATCCCGGTCGACTGGTCGTCCACGACCCTCGCAGCTGCCCCGGCCCTCAACCGGGTGTACGTGAGCAGCCCTGCGACCGGATTCGTCACGGTGATCGACACGACGACCGATACCGTCGTCGACACGCTCTGGCAGCTGCCCGTCGACCCCGACTTCCAGGGCTACAGCCTGAGTCGGGAGATGGTTGCCAGCCCCGACGGAAGGCGTCTGTACACCAGCGGTGAGGACGGAACCGTGTCGGTTGTCGACACCGCCACCAATACCGTCGTGTCCTCGCAGCGCCTCGGCTACTTCGAGAACCTCGAAGTCAGCGCGGACGGTCGACACCTCTACGGAACGAGCGGTGCGAGCGTCACCGTGATCGACACCGCGACCATGACCCGGAACAGCGTCATCACGGTCGGTCCGGAATGGGACCTCACCCAGACTCGCAGTGAATTCGCCGACACCACACGCAGTGTCGCTGTCAGCGCGGACGGGAAACGCCTGTACGCCACCTCGCGCGTCCTCATGGTGGAACTCGCGAGTGGCGGCTACTCCAACGGATGGTTCATCGGCGATGCCACCGGCCGCACCTGGCGGGTGACCGGAGACTACGACATCGTCACGGTGATCGACGTCGACCCGGCGAGCGCCTCCTACGGCACCGAGATCGCGGCGCTCCGCCCGCAGGCCGGTGCGCGTGACGTGGCACTCGGAGCCGACGGCCGCACGGCCTACGTGACCGGCAGCGACGGCCGCACCGTCACGGTTGTCGACACCACGAGGTTCACCGTGGTCGGGACCTTCGACACCGACGCGTCGTCCGCCGGCTCCTCCCGGCAGGTGCTGGCAGATCCTGACACCCCCGGAACCCTGTACGTGCTGGACACCACCGACGGCGCCCTGTATCTCGTCACCGGTGCGCCGCTCGGCCAGGCTGCCGCGATGTCGGTCTGAACGACAAGAAGGGTGATCGGCATGACTGTCCTCGTCGCCACCACGATCCTGCTGGCCGTCGTCCTCGTCCTCGGCCTGATCGGGGACGGCTCGTTGAACTTCTATGCAGCAGCGGAACAGCGGACCGCCCGCGAACGCGACCGGGCCGCGGCCCGTGCCATCCGGGCCGGGGCGAGAGCGACAAGGCGCCGATCCTCCCGCCACACGTACCCGGTTCGCAACCGGCGCCTCACCTGACGCGAACGCCGAACGGCCCCGCACTCGTAGACGAGTGCGGGGCCGTTCGGATGGAACGCGAGGCGACTACCGGTAGTCGGTGCTGAATCCGTAGTCGTCCAACGGAACCGCAGCACCTGTGCCCTGGCCGAAGCCTTCCGGGCTGTAGTACTGGTCGTCGTAGGACGGCACGGCGTACGCCGCGGCGCGCGCCTCCTCGGTCGGCTGAACCTGGATGTTCCGGTACCGGTTGATGCCGGTACCCGCCGGGATCAGCTTGCCGATGATGACGTTTTCCTTCAGACCGATCAGCTTGTCCGAGCGGCAGTTGATCGCCGCATCGGTCAGCACGCGAGTGGTCTCCTGGAACGACGCCGCCGACAGCCACGAATCCGTCGCGAGCGACGCCTTCGTGATACCCATCAGCACCGGGCGACCCGACGCGGGCTCGGAGCCCTCGGCGACGACGCGGCGGTTGCTGTTCTCGAACTCGGCGCGCTCGACCAGCGAACCGGGCAGGAACTCCGTCGCACCCGAATCAATGATCGTGACGCGACGCAGCATCTGGCGCACGATGACCTCGATGTGCTTGTCGTGGATCGACACACCCTGGCTCCGGTACACCTCCTGAACCTCGTTGACGAGGTGGATCTGCACCTGACGGGGGCCCATGACACGCAGCACCTCGTGCGGATCGGCAGCACCCTCCATGAGCTGCTGGCCGACCTCGACGTGGTCACCGTCCGCCAGCAGGCGCTCGGTGCCGTCGTCGTGCTTGAAGACGCGCAGACGCTGACGCTTCGACAGCTTGTCGTACACGACCTCTTCGCCGCCGTCGTCCGGGACGATGGTGATCTTGTAGAAGCGGTCGCCGTCCTCGAGCTGCACGCGTCCGGTGACGTCGGCGATCGGGGCCTTGCCCTTGGGGACACGGGCCTCGAACAGCTCCTGGACACGCGGCAGACCACCGGTGATGTCGGCCGCGCCGGCCGCACCACCCTGGTGGAAGGTACGCATCGTCAGCTGGGTACCGGGCTCACCGATCGACTGTGCGGCGACGATACCGACGGCCTCGCCGATGTCGACGAGCTTGCCGGTCGCCATCGAGCGGCCGTAGCAGGTCGCGCACACGCCGGTACCGGTGGTGCAGGTGAGCACGGAGCGCACCTTCACCTCGGTGATGCCGGCAGCGAGCAGCGCGTCCAGCGCCGGGTCGCCCAGGTCGTGGCCACGCTCGACGATGACGTTGCCGTTCTCGTCGACCGCGTCGGAGGCCAGCGTGCGGGCGTACGTCGAGGTCTCGACGTGCGCGTCGCGGATGACCGAGCCGTCGGGCTGCTTCTCCGAGATCGTGGTGATGATGCCACGCTCGGTGCCACAGTCGACCTCGCGGACGATGACGTCCTGCGAGACGTCCACCAGACGACGCGTCAGGTAACCCGAGTCGGCGGTACGGAGAGCCGTGTCCGCCAGACCCTTACGGGCACCGTGCGTGTTGATGAAGTACTCGAGAACCGTCAGGCCTTCCTTGAAGGACGACTTGATCGGGCGCGGGATGAACTCACCCTTCGGGTTCGTCACCAGGCCCTTCATGCCTGCCAGCGAGCGGACCTGGGTCATGTTGCCCGCCGCGCCCGACTTCACGATCATCGGGATCGGGTTCTCGTCCGGGAAGTGCGCCTCCATGGCCTTGCCGACCTCGTCGGTCGCCTCGGACCAGATCTTCACCAGAGCGCTGTTGCGCTCCGCGTGGTTGAGAGCACCGCGCTGGTACTTCTTCTCGATCTGGTCGGCCTGCGCCTCGTACTTCTCCATGATCTGCGGCTTCTCCGGCGGCACGAGGACGTCGGAGATCGACACGGTGACGCCGGAGCGCGTGGCCCAGTAGAAGCCCGCGTCCTTCATCTTGTCGACGGTCTGCGCGACCACGATCATCGGGTACCGCTCGGCGAGATCGTTGATGATCGTCGCCTGGCGCTTCTTCGGCATCTGCTCGTTCACGAACGGGTAGTCCGCGGGGAGCAGCTCGTTGAACAGCACCCGGCCGAGGGTGGTCTCCGCGACCCAGGGGTCACCGTAGTTCCAGCCCTCGTCGCCGAACAGCTCGGCTTCGCGCTCGGCCGACGGCCGCTGCGTGATCAGCCGCACCTTGATCTTCGACTGCACCGACAGCGCGCCACGATCGACGGCCATCTGAGCCTCGGCAGGCGACGAGTACACACCCTGCTCGGGAGCGTCGGCGGTGGCCGCGGCCAGCTCGCCGACCGCACCGTCGTCGAGACGGGTCAGGTGGAACAGACCCGTGACCATGTCCAGACGCGGCATGGCCAGCGGACGACCCGATGCAGGCGACAGGATGTTGTTCGACGACAGCATCAGGATGCGGGCCTCGGCCTGCGCCTCTGCCGACAGCGGCAGGTGCACGGCCATCTGGTCACCGTCGAAGTCGGCGTTGAACGCCTCACACACGAGCGGGTGCAGCTGGATGGCCTTGCCCTCGACGAGCTGCGGCTCGAACGCCTGGATGCCGAGGCGGTGCAGCGTGGGTGCACGGTTCAGCAGCACCGGGTGCTCGGCGATGACCTCTTCGAGGACGTCCCACACCTGGGCACGCTGACGCTCGACCATCCGCTTCGCGGACTTGATGTTCTGCGCATGGTTCAGGTCGACCAGACGCTTCATCACGAACGGCTTGAACAGCTCGAGTGCCATCAGCTTCGGCAGACCGCACTGGTGCAGCTTCAGCTGCGGGCCGACGACGATGACCGAACGGCCCGAGTAGTCGACGCGCTTACCGAGGAGGTTCTGACGGAATCGACCCTGCTTGCCCTTGAGCAGATCGCTCAGGGACTTCAGCGGGCGGTTGCCCGGTCCGGTGACCGGACGTCCACGACGGCCGTTGTCGAACAGGGCGTCGACCGACTCCTGCAGCATCCGCTTCTCGTTGTTGACGATGATCTCGGGCGCGCCGAGGTCGATCAGTCGCTTGAGGCGGTTGTTGCGGTTGATGACGCGGCGGTACAGGTCGTTGAGGTCGGACGTCGCGAAACGGCCACCGTCGAGCTGCACCATCGGACGAAGCTCCGGCGGGATCACCGGAACGGCGTCGAGAACCATGCCCATCGGCGAGTTCCCCGACTGCTGGAACGCGGCGACGACCTTGAGGCGCTTGAGCGCACGCAGCTTCTTCTGGCCCTTGCCGCTGCGGATGGTCTCGCGCAGCGACTCGGCCTCGGCGTCGATGTCGAAGTTCTTCATCAGGATCTGGATGGACTCCGCGCCCATCGCACCCGTGAAGTACTCGCCATAACGGTCGACGAGCTCGCGGTAGATGCTCTCGTCGATGATGAGCTGCTTGACCGCCAGCTTGGTGAACGTGGTCCAGATCTCGTCGAGCCGGTCCAGTTCACGCTGCGCGCGGTCGCGGAGCTGACGCATCTCGCGCTCGCCGCCGTCCTTGACCTTGCGGCGGACGTCGGACTTGGCGCCCTCGGCCTCGAGCTCGGCGATGTCGGCCTCGAGCTTCTGGGCGCGGGCTTCGAGGTCGGCGTCACGCTGGTCGGCGACGGTCTTCTTCTCGACCTCCATCTCCGCCTCGAGCGTGGACAGCTCGTTGTGACGCAGCTCGTCGTCGACGCCGACGATCACGTACGCGGCGAAGTAGATGATCTTCTCGAGATCCTTCGGCGCCAGGTCCAGCAGGTAGCCGAGCCGGCTCGGGACACCCTTGAAGTACCAGATGTGGGTGACGGGGGCGGCGAGCTCGATGTGGCCCATCCGCTCACGACGCACCTTCGCACGGGTCACCTCGACGCCGCAGCGCTCACAGATGATGCCCTTGAAGCGGACGCGCTTGTACTTGCCGCAGTAGCACTCCCAGTCCCGGGTGGGGCCGAAGATCTTCTCGCAGAAGAGGCCGTCCTTCTCGGGCTTGAGCGTGCGGTAGTTGATGGTCTCCGGCTTCTTGACCTCGCCGAAGGACCACTGCCGGATGTCGTCCGCGGTGGCGAGACCGATGCGGAGTTCATCGAAGAAGTTGACGTCGAGCACGTAACTTCCTTTCCCCTGTTCGGGTTGAATGTGCTGCTAGTTCACTATGTGCTGCCGGGTCCCGGCGGGGAGGTTCACACCTCCCCGCCGGGTCGGCTCCTAGTTCGCGAGGTCGTCGACCGTCGCGGCTTCGTTCCGGGACAAGTTGATGCCCAGGTTCGCGGCCGCCCGCTCCAGATCCTCGTCGTCGCCGTCGCGCATCTCGATGGCAGCGCCGTCAGACGACAGCACCTCCACGTTGAGGCAGAGCGACTGGAGCTCCTTGAGGAGGACCTTGAACGACTCGGGGATGCCGGGCTCGGGGATGTTCTCGCCCTTGACGATGGCCTCGTACACCTTCACGCGACCCACCACGTCGTCCGACTTGATGGTCAGCAGCTCCTGCAGCGTGTACGCCGCACCGTAGGCCTGCATCGCCCAGCACTCCATCTCACCGAAGCGCTGGCCACCGAACTGGGCCTTACCGCCGAGCGGCTGCTGCGTGATCATCGAGTACGGACCGGTCGAACGCGCGTGGATCTTGTCGTCGACGAGGTGGTGCAGCTTGATGATGTACATGTAGCCGACCGAGACCGGGTACGGGAACGGCTCGCCGGAGCGACCGTCGAACAGCGTCGCCTTGCCGTCGGAGCCGACCATCTGCTCGCCGTCACGGTTCGGAAGGGTCGCGCCGAGCAGACCCGTCAGCTCGTCCTCCTTCGCACCGTCGAACACCGGAGTCGCGATGTTCGAATCGGCCGGAGCGGCAAGCATCTCCTCGGGCAGGCTCGCAGCCCACTCCGGACGAGTGCCGTCACCCGCGACCTGCACGTTCCAGCCGGTCTTGCCGATCCAGCCGAGGTGCGTCTCCAGAACCTGACCGATGTTCATACGACGCGGAACACCGTGCGTGTTCAGGATGATGTCGACCGGCGTGCCGTCCGAGAGGAACGGCATGTCCTCCTGCGGGAGGATCTTGCCGATGACGCCCTTGTTGCCGTGCCGGCCTGCGAGCTTGTCGCCGTCCTGGATCTTGCGCTTCTGGGCCACGTACACGCGGACCAGCTCGTTGACACCGGGAGGCAGATCGTCGTCGTCCTCGCGCGAGAACACGCGGACGCCGATGACCTTGCCGGTCTCACCGTGGGGCACCTTGAGGGACGTGTCGCGAACCTCGCGCGCCTTCTCACCGAAGATCGCGCGGAGCAGCCGCTCCTCCGGGGTCAGCTCGGTCTCGCCCTTCGGGGTGACCTTGCCGACGAGGATGTCGCCGTCGCGGACCTCGGCACCGATGCGCACGATGCCGCGCTCGTCGAGGTCGGCAAGAACCTCGTCCGAGACGTTCGGGATGTCCCGGGTGATCTCCTCGGCACCGAGCTTGGTGTCGCGGGCGTCGATCTCGTGCTCCTCGATGTGGATCGAGGTGAGCACGTCCTCCTCCACGAGGCGCTGCGACAGGATGATCGCGTCCTCGTAGTTGTGGCCCTCCCACGGCATGATCGCCACGAGCAGGTTCTTGCCGAGCGCCATCTCACCGTTCTGGGTGCAGGGGCCGTCGGCGAGGACCTGACCGGACTCGACCCGCTGGCCCTCGTCCACGATCGGACGCTGGTTGCTGCAGGTGCCCTGGTTGGAGCGCGCGAACTTGTTCAGGCGGTAGGTCTTGCGGCTGCCGTCGTCGGCCATGACCGTGACGTAGTCGGCGGAGACCTCTTCGATGACACCGGTCTTCTCGGTGACGATGACGTCGCCGGCGTCGACCGCGGCACGCAGCTCCATACCGGTGCCCACCAGCGGCGACTCGGAACGGACCAGCGGCACGGCCTGACGCTGCATGTTCGCACCCATGAGGGCGCGGTTGGCGTCGTCGTGCTCGAGGAACGGAATCATCGCGGTCGCGACGGAAACCATCTGACGCGGCGAGACGTCCATGTAGTCGACGTCGGAGGACGAGACGAACTCGACCTCTCCGCCCTTACGACGGACGAGGATCCGGTCCTCGCTGAAGCGACCGGACGAGTCGACGGACGAGTTGGCCTGCGCGACGACGTGCCGGTCCTCCTCGTCGGCGGTCAGGTAGTGCACCTCGTCGGTGACCTGGCCGTCCACGACCTTGCGGTACGGGGTCTCGATGAAACCGAACGGGTTGACCCGCGCGTACACCGAAAGCGAACCGATCAGACCGATGTTCGGACCCTCAGGGGTCTCGATCGGGCACATGCGGCCGTAGTGCGACGAGTGGACGTCGCGGACCTCGAGGCCTGCGCGCTCACGGGACAGACCACCGGGACCGAGCGCCGAGAGACGACGCTTGTGGGTCAGGCCCGACAGCGGGTTGTTCTGGTCCATGAACTGCGACAGCTGGGAGGTTCCGAAGAACTCCTTGATCGCGGCCACGACGGGACGGATGTTGATCAGGGTCTGCGGCGTGATCGCCTCGACGTCCTGAGTGGTCATCCGCTCGCGAACGACACGCTCCATGCGGGACAGGCCCACGCGGATCTGGTTCTGGATGAGCTCACCGACGGTGCGCAGACGACGGTTGCCGAAGTGGTCGATGTCGTCGACCTCGACGGGCACCTCGACGCCGCCGGGGACGGTCATCGTCTGGTCGCCCGCGTGCAGGCGCACCAGGTACTCGACCGTCGCGACGATGTCTTCCTCGGTGAGGGTCGACGCCGTGATCGGCTGGTCGGTGTTGACGCCCAGCTTCTTGTTGATCTTGTAGCGACCCACGCGAGCGAGGTCGTAGCGCTTCTCCTTGAAGAACAGGTTCTCCAGCAGGGTCTGCGCGGACTCCTTGGTCGGCGGCTCGCCCGGACGCAGCTTGCGGTAGATGTCGAGGAGCGCCTCGTCGGTGCCTGCGGCGTTGTCCTTCTCGAGCGTGGACATCATGATCTCGGAGAAGCCGAAGCGCTCCGTGATCTGCTCGGTGGTCCAGCCGAGAGCCTTGAGCAGCACGGTGACGGGCTGGCGACGCTTGCGGTCGATGCGCACACCGACGGTGTCGCGCTTGTCGACGTCGAACTCGAGCCAGGCACCACGGCCCGGGATCACCTTGACGCTGTGGAGCGTCTTCTCGGTGGCCTTGTCGATGCTCTCGTCGAAGTAGACACCCGGCGAACGGACGAGCTGGGACACCACGACACGCTCGGTGCCGTTGATGATGAAGGTGCCCTTGTCGGTCATCATCGGGAAATCACCCATGAAGACCGTCTGGCTCTTGATCTCACCGGTGTTGTTGTTGATGAACTCGGCAGTGACGAACAGCGGTGCCGCGTACGTCATGTCCTTGTCCTTGCACTCCTCGACGGAGGCCTTGACCTCGTCGAAGCGCGGGTCGGAGAAGGACAGGGACATCGAGCCCGAGAAGTCCTCGATCGGGGAGAGTTCGGCGAGGATGTCCTCCAGGCCGCCGGTCGCACCCTCGTCTCCGCGAGCCTTGACTCGCTCACGGTATTCGGGCGAGCCGATCAACCATTCGAAAGAATCGGTCTGAAGATCAAGTAGACCCGGGACTTCGAGAGGCTCGCGAATTTTCGCGAACGAGACCCTCTTCGGGGCTCCGGGGATTCCGGCCTTGGTCTGGCTAGAGACTGCCAAGATGCGTCCTTCCAGCACCTCACGCGGGCCGCTCGCTTGCGTTGCGACCGCCGCTGTATCTGCTTCTTCTGTGGGGCGAATTCGCTGGTCACAACCCGAACGAAAACTCGTCACCACCACGCAGGAAGCGGAAACTTCGATGCGGCAGGGTCGAGAGGTGGACAGGAGGCAGCCAGCGCAACGTCCAACGGTACCGGAAATGCGCGCAGAATACAAACAGCGCGAGAAGAAACCTAAGATTCGATCACCGAAGTGAGATCACAGGTCCACGAGACTGTGCGGTATCCAGTCGCCCGGGTGGGATCTGTGCCTGCGCGACACTCGCGCCCGATGCCTCCATTTGCGCCGGCGCGTGATCATCCGGACTCACGATTACTCGCAGGTCTTGCCAATAGAGTGACGCCTCACGCGCCGGACGTCAAGACCGAAGCCGAGGAATCGCCCCGAGGCGCCTGTCAACGGTCCCTGATCTCGGACAACAGCCAGGTGTCCCCCACCCGGGTCATCGTCACCGACAGCGGGCCGGCAGCGCTTCCCTGCTCGACTCCGTCGTTGCTCGCGCTGACGTTCATGCTCGCGACGAGCTCGGCGCGATCTCCGTCGAGCAGCTTGACGCCGATGTCCGTGACCTGGGCGTTCGTCTGAGTCTTCGTCTGCGTGACCGCGTCCTGGGTCACCTGCGCCGTCTGGTCGAACTGGGTGCGCATGCTGTCGGTGAGCACGGCCCGGGCGTTGTCGAAGTCCTCTTCGACCGTCTCCCAGCCGTAGGTGTAGAGGGTCTGGATCGCATCGCGCGCCGCGGCGGTCACCTCCATCGTCTCGGCCTGATCCACCCACGCACGATTGGTGACCTGGGCACCCGGGCGCACCGCCGCAACCGCCGCGAACACCCCCAACCCCACCGCGATCGCGGTCAACACGGCCACCCGACGCCAACCTGCGCGGACCGCCTCGTCGTCGGCCGGCGAGCCGGCGACGGTGGACGAGGCGTCACGCGGACCGCCCGGGCCGTCGTCCGCCTGCGCTCGCGGCCGGAGCGAACTCGTCCGATTCACGGGACGAGGAGTCGTCTGCGGCTCCGACGATCCCTCGGGGGTCGACTCGGGCGTGTCCTGGGCCTCGACGCCGTCGGATCCGCCCATCTCCACGGTGTCGGGTTCGACCGCCGTGGCCTCGGTGTCCACCGCACGATCAGTCGGTGCCGTCACCTCGACGGGCGGCTCCGACGCGACCGCGGCAGCAGGCGAGGAGTCCGGCGTGCCTGTGGCGGGCAGCGACGTCTGCTCGACCTCGTCCGGTGCGGGTGCCTCGCTGCGAGGGCTCTGCCTGCCCGCGATCTTGGGTCGACGACCCTTCGGCTGCGGGGTGTTGCTGCTGCGACGGTGAGGGGGCACTGAACGAACTCCTGAGGCGAGGGGCGGACGGCGGTCGGGGCGGCTACTCGCCGCTGCCCGCGGCCGGTTCGGGTGTCTCGGGCTCCTGCGCAGGCGCGGGGGCAGGCTCCTGGGTCGCGGGGGCGTCGCCGGCGGGCGCGGGTGTCGCTGCGTCCATCGCGATCGGGGTACCGATCGGCTCGACCTTCGACCCCTTCCACTCCCCGTCGACGTCGGTCAGCCCGATCCGCATGGTGAGCTTGATCTTGTTCGGCGCCCGGTCCGGCCAGGTCGTCGTGGACGTCAGCACGACCAGTGCGGTCGCCTTCCCCTCGTCCCGGCTGAAGTCGGTCAGGGTCGCGTCGAGGACCTGCGCCTCGCTCCGCGCACCCGTCTGCCGGATCTGCTCTGCCAGCGCGTCGCGAGTCTCGTTCAGCGAGGCAACCATGTCGTCCCCGGTGATGGAGGACTCCATCTTCGCGAACGTCCCGTCGAGGTCGTCGGGGTTCACGGTATTGAGGTTGATCGCGACCTGCCGCGCGCCGGTCAGTGCGTCCTCACGAGCCGCTGCGGCGGGTTTGTCGACGACCAGGGCATGCGCCCATCCGTAACCGAACCACGCGGCGAACCCGAGCGCCACCACGGCGAGCAGGCTCGCCGCCACCAACGCGGGCTTGAGCAGTGTCGTGTTGCGCATCACTTCTCCACCCTACTTGAAAGTAACTTCGGCCCACCGAGCCGTCGCCACGCAGCCCGAGGTCACCTCACTTCGGGGGTGATGCCCATCAATGCCGCGAGCTGGGTGGCGATCGGATTCAGGTTCAACGCCTCCGGAGCGACCTTCGGCTTGTAGTCCCAGGGCTGCGGCGTGTTCGGGTCGGCATACACGACCCGGTTCGCCGAACGCACACCCGTGATGCTGCCGAGTGGGGTCGTGCAGTTCGCCTCCATGTTCAGCGGGAAGTCGTCCACGGTCGGGTCGAAGTCCGGGTTCTCCCGCTTCATCTGGTCGACGATCGCGTGCGTGCCCTCGTAGCCCTGGGTACACGGCGGCGGCTGGTTCGTCTCCAGGATCAGACCCTGGTGGAGCGTCCCGTCGCCCGGCGCAGCCGTCCCCGCGCCTGCCGCCAGCGCGGGCAGGAACGTCAGCAGCGTGTTCAAGGCGATCGAACGCGGACCGAGAGACGCGCTCACCAACGCCAGATTGCTCAGGTCCGTGGTCAGCGCCGGACCGGCCTCGTCGATCAACGAACCGACCTCCTTGCTCGCCGCCGTTCCCGTCTCGATCAACCGACGCAGGTCCGGATCGTTGTCCCGCAACTGCGCCGACAGCCGGTTCAGGTCACCACTGAACTGCCGGATCGCCGACGACTGCTCCGACTGCGTGTCGAGTACGACACGGCCGTCACGAATCAACTGCAGGGTCTGCGGCAGATGCTCGATGCCGACCTCGCTGAGCGAGTTCACCGAGTCCACCAGCACCTGGAGATCGTCACCTCGGCCGTCGAACGCGCGCCCGAGCTCGGTCACGGTGGTGTTCAGTGAATCCAGCGGAACGGATCTCACCAGCGAGTTCGTGCTCGCCAATACCTCCTCGACCGGCACCGGGATCGACGTGTCATGCCTCGTGATCTGCGAACCGTCCTCGAGGTAGGGCCCCTCGTCCGACGGCGGCTGCAGGTCCACGTACTGCTCACCGATCGCCGACCGGTTCGCGACCACCGCTCGCGCCGACGCCGGAATGTCGGGACCGCCGGAGTCCAGCTCCAGATCGACCTCGACCCCGTCGTCGGTCAGGTGCAGTTCCCCGACCCGGCCGACGGGGACACCCCGATAGGTGACCTCGGCGTTGGTGAAGATGCCACCGGAATCCGCGAAATCGGCCGTCACCCGGTACTGCCCGAACCCCATCAGGTTGTCCAGCCGCACGTACGTCGCCCCGACGTACAGCAACCCGACCGCCGCGACCAGGACGAACACCACCAACTGGACACGAACCAGCTTCGACCTCACCGGCCACCCACCCCCAACGAGTCGAGCAGTCCGCTGAGCGGGTTCTGCGGCGTCTGATCCTGCACCGCACCGGCGACCGGTTCGGTGCCGGGCGCGGGCGCCTCGCCCGCAGGCGGCGCGGGCGCAGGCACGATCGGTGGAAGCGGCAGCAGTGACACCGTCGGCCACCCCGGACGCGGACCGTTCCCGTTGTAGTACGGGTTCGACGGGTCGACGTTGGGGACATAGCCGTTGTACCCCGGCGGCGGCGGGACGTAGACGGGGTCGGGCATCCCGACTCCGAGCGCCTCCAACTGCTGCCCCAGACGCATGTCCAGCGTCAGGAACAGGTTCATCGAATTGCCGTGGATGACCTTCTCCGCGCCGTCCGGGAACGGGAACGTCGGAATCAGCGGCATCACCGTCACCAGGTCGTCCCCCGTGTCGGCGAGTGCCTGCAACGTGGGCCGTAGCGCGCGGAGGTCGGCGATCAGGTTGTCGCGCGACTGCGTCAGGACGTCTGTGCCTACCTCCCCCAGCCGATTCAGCTGGGTGAGCATCTGGATGAACTGCGGCCGCTGCTCGTTCAACACCTGCACCGCAGGCGGGATCTCCGCGAGAACCGCATCGATCTGATCGGTCTGCTCCGCCACCCGCCCCGACAGCGCGTCGAGGCCGTCCAGCGCGCGGGTGATCTCGTTCTTCTGACGTTCCAGACCGCCGATCAGGGTGTTCGCCTCCTCCAGGAGGGCCCGTACACGGTCTTCCCGTCCGTCGAACGCCACCGTCAGCTCGTGGATGATCGGCTGCAACTGGGCGACGCCACCGCCGTTGAGCAACAGCGACAGGGCCCCGAGGACCTGCTCGATGTCCGTCGCGTGCCTGGTCCGGTCCACCGGAATCGTGGCACCGTCCGACAGGCGCGCCGAGGACGGATCGATCTCCGGTGCCTCCAACTCGATGAACTTCTCACCGAGCAGGCTCGTCTGCTGCACACTCGCGACGGCGTTGGCAGGCAGGTCGACCGCCGAGTCGACGACAACCGCCACGTCCGCGGTCCACCCGTCGCCCGGGACGCCGATGTTCTCGACCCGACCAACCGCCACGCCGTCGACCTTGACCGTCGACTGCGGCACCAGGTCGAGGACGTCGTCGAACTGCACGGTCAGGTGCATCGGATCGTCACCGATCTCGGCACCACCGGGCAGCGGGATGCTGTAGATCCCCGAACCGCAACCCGACACCACCAGTGCGGTCACGCACGCACCCGCGCCCATCGCGACAGCCCTGTTCATGCCCTTCAACGGCCACCCCTGCATCATTCCCACCCGCCTCACTGCCCGGACCTGGGAATGTTCTGGTCGCTCAGCCCCGGCGCCTGCGAATTGCCCAGCCGCGGCGAGACCGTTCCCGGCACGGTGCCCGGCTGGGAGGGCCGCTGCAGGTTGTCGCCACTGAGAATGCCGAAGGGCAGGTTCAGCGTCGGGGTCTTCACCCCTGCGGTGACCTGGTCCATGATCACGTTGCAATTCTCGATGACGGGGCGCATCTGCCTGCTCAGGGCATCGAACTCGGGATCGCCCGGCATCAGCTTGCCGAGGTCCATCAGCTTGCACAGGGCACCGAAGGGATCCTGTGTCTCGGGCAGGTTCACCCGCGACGCAAGGGTCCCGGACTCGGCGTCGTAGGAATTGACGACGTTGCTGATCGCGAGGGGAAGCACCGTCAACGCGTCCACGAGGTCCTGTCGATTGTCTGCGAGCGTCTGCGTCACCTGGACCAATCCCTCCGCGTTGCTCGCGACCAGATCCTGATTGTCGCGAATGAACACCGCGACGTCCCCGAGCGTGACGGACAGCTGGTTCAGCGCGGCGCCGAGATTCTCCCGCTCGCCGTCGAGGAATCCGCTGAGATCCGCGAGCTGCGTGTTGAACTGCCGGACCTGCTCGTCGTTCGCGGCGAGGGCACTGACGAACGTCTGCAGGTTGTCGACCGTGTCGAACAGGTCGCCGCGGCTGTAGTTCAGCGTGGCGGCCGCCTTCGACAGTTCCGTGATGGTGGTGCCGAGGGCCTCGCCGTTCCCGTCGAGGTTCGCCGCTGCGGTGTCCACCAGGTTCGTCAGCGCGCCGTCCTTGTTCGCACCGTTCGGCCCGAGCGCCTCGGACAGTTCCTCGATGCTCGCGTACAACTGGTCGACCTCGACGGGCGTCGCTGTCCGGTCCCGCGAGATGGTCGCCCCGGACTCCATGACCGGACCGCCGGAGTACGCGGGCGCGAGCTGGATGTACCGGTCGGCCACCACCGACGGCGTCACCTGCGCTGCCTTGGCGTCGGCGGGGATGTCGACCCCGCGATCGACCCGCATCACCACCCGGACCTCGTCGCCGAGGGGTGTCACCTCGTTGACCTCACCGACCTTCACGCCGAGTACGCGGACGTCCGACCCGGCGTAGATGCCGACGGACTTGTCGAAATAGGCGGTGACGGTCGTGGTCCCGGCGCGGGTGAAAGCCCACCACCCGCCGACCGCGAGGAGAAGCACGGCGATCACGACACCGACCGAGGTCAGGATCTGGCCGCGACTGAACTTCGGCAGCCGCCCCGTTGTCATACCGGTCATCAGTTGACCCCCAGCGTGCGCACCGGATCGCGGTACCCCGGAATCAGGGGCAGCGCAGGCGGCGTCAGATTGACGACGACCTGGTCGAACCAGCGACCGTTACCGACGATGTTCGCGTACAGCCGGGTGAACGGCGCGTACAGCTTGATCGCCTGGTTCAGGTTGTCGTTGTTGTCCTGCAGGATCTGGACCACCCCGCGGAGTTGTTCCAGCGCGGGTCCGATCTGCTGCTCGTTGTCACGCACCAGCCCGGTGAGCTGCTGCGACAGCCGCTGGGTGCCGCTCAGGAGCTGGGAGATCGACTGCTGGCGGGCGTTGAGCTCCCCGAGCAGAAGGCCGGCGGAGGAGATCAACTGGGTGAACTCCTCGTTGCGTTCCGCGAGGACGGTGGACGTCTTCGCAGTCGCAGCGAACAACTTCGTCAGCTCCGCATCCCGGCTCTCGATCGTCCGGGACAGTCGCGCAACCCCGTCGAGAGAGGCCCTGACATCGGCCGGAGTGCCCTCGAATGCCTCCGACAGGGTCTGCATGCTCTGCGCCAGCTGCGGCGTGTCGATCTCCTGGATCGTCGTCGCCGCGCTGGAGAAGGCGTCGATGACGTCGTAGGGGGAGGTCGTCCTGTCCAGCGGAATCGTCGCGCTCGGGGAGAGCCCCTCCCCGCCCCGGGGATCGAGTGCCAGGTACTTCTGCCCGAGGATCGTCTTGATCTGGATCGACGCCGTGGTCTGGTCACCGACCCAGGCGTCCTGCACCTTGAACGCGACCTCCACCCGATCGCCCTCGAGGGACACATCGGTGACGCTTCCGACCTTCACACCCGCGATCCGGACCTCGTTGCCCGGTTTGAGGCCTGCGGCCTCGCTGAACTCGGCGCGGTACGTCGATCCCGCTCCGATGATCGGCAGATCCTCGAGGAAGAACGCCGACATGGTCGCGAGGAGCACGAGGACGATGCCGAGTGCCCCGATCTGTGCCGGGCTGCGGCGCGGCGCGCTCATTCGCCCGCCCCGTTCGCCGAGCATCGCGGCGCCGAGTTCGTGTACAGCGGCTGGTTCACCGTCGGCATCCCCGTCGGCAGGTTCAGGTACTGCGACTCACCCGGACCCGCGACGACGTCGATGCCGCACAGGTAGAACTGGAACCACGAACCGTAGCTGGCGATTCGGCTGAGCTTGTCCAGCTTGACGGGCAGGTTCGCGAGCACCTGGTTCACCGCGTCGCTCTGCGCGTTCAACGTGCCGGCCAGAGTGTTGAGCGCCGACACCGATCCCTGGATCGACGGTCGCGTCGGCTCGAGTACGTCCGCCGCTGTGTCGGCGAGACCGGCGAGCGACGTGACGGCGTCACCGACCACCCCGCGGTCGTTGGCAAGGCCCGTCACGAGCTGCTGCGTGTTCACGATGAGGGAGCTGAGCTCCTTGTCGTGCTCGTTCACGGTCGTGAGGACGACGTTGAGGTTGTCGATCACGTCCCCGATCACCCGGTCCTTGTCCGCGATCGTGTTCGTCAGGGACGCCGTGGTCCGCACGAGTTCCGAGATGGTGCCACCCTCCCCCTGGAAGACCTGGATGATCTGGTACGACAGCTTGTTCACATCGTCGGCGCTGAGTGTCTGGAACAGCGGCCGGAACCCGTTGAAAAGGGTGGTGAGGTTGACCGCGGGGCTGGTGTGATCGAGGTCGATCGTCTGCCCCTCCGTCATCTTCATGCCCTGCGGTCCGTCGCCCTGTTCGAGCGCGATGTAGCGCTGCCCGACGAGGTTGCGGTAGCGGATGGTGGCCGTGGATCCGACCGGCAGCCAGTCCCGGTCGGTCAGCGAGAACTCGACCTTCGCTTCGCGGTCGTTGACGATCGAGATCTTGTCGACCTGCCCGACGCGGACGCCCGCGATCCGCACCTCGTCACCCTTGTTGAGCGAGGTGACGTCGGAGAAGATCGCGTTGAACCGGGTTCCTCCACCGCCGCTGGTGTTCGCGATGGTGAACGCCAGAAACGCGGTCGCGACGATCGTCACGACGGCGAAGATGATGAGCTTCGTCATCGGGCCCGCAAGCCCCCTCAACTGGGCCTTCACTTGACGCTCACCTCCGCCCCGCGCAGCGCCGGTGCCCCCACCAGAGTTGTCCAGCCGGCCACGTCCTCGGGCAATGTGCCCGTGCCCTCCCCGTAGATCACTGCCAGCGTGTCCTGTTCGTACGTCGATCCGGTGTAACTCGCGGGCGTGGCGCCGGGAACGGGCGCGTACTGCGGCGCCGCGGGCGACGGCACGTACGACGGGCCGGGATTGCGCGACGGCACCTGGTAGGCACCGTCGTTGTAGGACCCGCCCGGATACTGCGGGAACTTGTCGCCGGGTTCCGCGGGGGTGTAGCACTTGGCACCGCGGCTGTCGAACAGTCGCGGCTCGTCCTGGTTCGGCAGGTAGCGGCCCTTCGGGTTCACGAACACCGTCGCCGCCCGCGCGCCCGGGTGATCCTGCATGCTGCCGTCGGGATTCAGGCCGAGGATCGCGCTTGCCCGCTCGACGATCGGAACGAACTGCGCGAACGTGCACCCGAAGGTCGGTGAGGCAGCAGCGAGCACCTCGAGGGTGTCCCGCGAATCCGCCGCGATCGAGATCACCGAGTCACGGTTGGCCGTCAGGAAGTCTGCCGTGGTCCCCGCAGTCGCGGTGACGGAGGACATCAGTGCACGGATCTGATTCTGCTGCTGGACAACGGTCGCCCCGGTGGTCCGGAGGTTGTCGAGCGCGCTGACGAGTTCCGGAGCCGCCTCCGAGTACGTCTCCGAGAAGTCCGCGAGCCCGCGCAGCGACTCCTCGAGGTTCGGCAGTTCCGCGTTGACGCCGGCGAAGATCGTCTCGAGGCGTTCGAAGCTCAGTCCGATATCGGCGCCGCGGCCGGTCAGTGCCTGGTTCAGCGCGCCGAGCGTGTTCGCGAGGTCCTGCGGGGGAACCGCTTGCAGCAGCGGCAGCAAGCCGTCGAGGAGTTCCCCGACCTCGATCGCGTTGCCGCTCGCGTCCTGGTAGAGGGTGTCGCCGTCGCTGATCGGCGCCGCAGTGTCCCCTTCCGGAACGATCAGCGCCACGTACCGCTCACCGAACAACGTCTTGGGCAGCAACCGCGCCGTCGTGTTCGCCGGGATCAGTTCGGCCTTGTCCGGTGCGATCGCGAGCTGCGAGGTGACCTCGCCGTCCTTCGTCGTCGACGAGCGAACCTCGCCGACGATGAGCCCACGGACCTTGACGTCCGCGTGCGCAGGCAACGAGTTGCCGACCGTGTCGGTGACCAGGCTGACGTTCACGACCTTGGTGAACGACTTGTTGTACATCCCGATCGTGAATGCCAGGAACAGGGCGAGAACCAGGAAGAAGGCAAGCCCGAGCAGGCGTCGGCGCAGCGCCGAGGTGTCGTGGCTCATCCCGCCACCCGCACGGTCGTCGTGGTGCCCCAGATCGCGAGGCTGAGGAAGAAGTCGAGAACGGCGATGGTGACGATCGCGGTGCGCACCGCGCGGCCCACCGCGACGCCGACACCGGCAGGACCGCCGGATGCGGTGTAGCCGTAGTAGCAGTGGACCATGATGAGCACGAACGCGAAGACCAGCACCTTCCCGAACGACCACAGGACGTCGGCAGGCGGTAGGAACAGGTTGAAGTAGTGGTCGTACGAGCCGGTGGACTGCCCGTTGAAGACCGTGCTGATGATGCGAGACGCGAAGTACGAGGCGAGCAGGCCGACGATGTACAGCGGGATGACGGCGACGAAGCCGGCGACCATGCGGGTCGTGACGAGGAACGGCACCGACGGCACCGCCATCACCTCGAGTGCGTCGATCTCCTCCGAGATCCGCATCGCACCCAGCTGGGCGGTGAAGCCACACCCGACGGTCGCCGACAGCGCCAGTGCTGCCACGATGGGCGCGATCTCGCGGGTGTTGACGTACGCGGAGAGGAAGCCCGTGAGCACCGAGCTACCAAGCTGGTCGAGCGCGGCGTAGCCCTGCAGTCCGACGACGACACCGGTGAAGCCGGACATCATCACGATGACGCCGATCGTTCCGCCGATGACCGCGAGCGCGCCGCTGCCGAAGGTGACCTCGGCGAGCAGTCGCAGTACCTCTCGTCCGTAGTGGGTGATGGTGCGGGGGATCCACCCGATTGCCCGGGCGTAGAACGACATCTGGTCGCCCGCACGGTCGAGCATGTGCAACGGTGCCCTGCCTGCGCGGCGCGCGAGAATCACGCTGCGGCTGCCGCGTCCCTTGGCGATGGTCATCGACTCACGCCCCCTTCGCCGGAACGATCTGCAGGTACACCATCGTCAGGATCAGGTTCGCGAAGAAGAGCAGCAGGAACGTGATGACGACCGTCTGGTTCACCGCTTCGCCCACGCCCTTCGGTCCGGGATTGGGGTGCAGTCCCTTGTATGCCGCGACAACACCCGCGATCACACCGAAGATCGCTGCCTTCGCCTCCGCGACGTACAGGTCGGGGAGTTGCGCGAGCGCCGAGAACGACGCCAGGTAGGCACCCGGCGTTCCGCCCTGCAGGATCACGTTGAAGAAGTACCCGCCCGCGATGCCGACGACCGAGACGAGTCCGTTGAGCAGCAGCGCGACGAGGACCATCGCGAGGACGCGGGGGACGACGAGCCGGTGGATCGGGTCGATGCCGAGCACCTCCATCGCGTCGATCTCCTCACGGATCGTGCGCGAGCCGAGGTCTGCCGTGACAGCCGAGCCGGCGGCACCCGCGATCAGCAGGGCCGTCACGATCGGACTGCCCTGCTGGATCACGGCCAGGACGCTCGCGGCGCCGGTGAATGCTTCGGCGCCGAGCTGTTTGATCAGCGACCCCGTCTGCAACGACACCACGGCACCGAACGGAATCGCGACGAGCGCGGTCGGCAGGATGGTCACACTGGCGATGAACCAGGCCTGCTCGATGAACTCACGGAACTGGAACGGCTTGCGGAACGTGTTGCGGACGACGTCGACGAAAAGTTGAACGATCAGACCGGCCTGGGTCAACGCTGCCGACAGTGGACTCAGCAGCGCGCTCTTCGAACCCCCCACCCGCGGCTACCCGTGACCCCAGGAAGACGACTCCGCACCGGCATCGCTGTAGGCAGGGATCACCTGCGTAGCGGCGTCGTCACTGTCGCCGAGACTCTCACGGATGCTGGCCTGCGCCTCCGGAGGCAGGGTGTGCAGGATGGACCGGACGCGATCCTGCCTGCGGTGCACCGCCTGCCGGACGGGCATGCCCGGAGTGGCCTGCATCTGCGGAATGACGCCGGACACCTCCTGCGAACCGTCGTGGTGACCGGCTTCCTTCATCGCCAACTCGGCCGCCATCTGCGAGTCGTCCTTCTCCTCCGACATGCCGATCGGGCCGATCTTGCTGCCGTTGAGGAATTGCTTGACGACCGGCTCCTCGCTGGTCAGCAGCACCTCACGCGGACCGAACATGACCAGCTGCTTGCGGAAGAGCATGCCCAGGTTGTCCGGGACGGTGCGAGCGAGGTTGATGTTGTGCGTCACGATCAGGATCGTGGCGTCGATCTGCGCGTTGATGTCGATCAGCAGCTGGCTCAGGTACGTCGTGCGGACGGGGTCGAGACCGGAGTCGGGCTCGTCGACCAGGATGATCTCGGGGTCCAGGACCAGCGCACGCGCCAGGCCTGCGCGCTTGCGCATACCGCCGGAGATTTCGCCGGGCAGCTTGTTCTCCGCACCGAGCAGGCCGTTGAGCTCGAGCTTCTCCATCACGATCTTGCGGATGTCGGACTCGGACTTCTTGGTGTGCTCGCGCAGCGGGAACGCAACGTTGTCGTAGAGGTTCATCGAGCCGAACAGCGCGCCGTCCTGGAAGAGCACGCCGAACATCTGCCGGACCTCGTACAGCTCCCGCGAGGAGCACTGCAGAATGTCGGTTCCGTCGATCACGATCGATCCCTGCTCGGGCCGCAGCAGGCCGATCAGCGACTTGAGGAACACGGACTTACCGGTACCGGACGGACCCAGCAGCGCACTGACCTCGCCGGCAGGCAGCGTCAGCGTGACGTCCTGCCAGATCTTCTGCGAACCGAACGACTTGGTAAGTCCTTCGACCTTTACCTCAACACCCACCACTTACCTCCACGCTGTTTCGACAGGTCCCCCACTGTGGGTTGGGTCACTGTATCGCATCAATGTGGTACTCGTGACCACCGATCCTACTCACGAGTAAGTACGGAGTGCAATAGCTTGCGCGACCCCCTTTCGAACACCTGCCGGCCTGGGCAAACAGCGTCGCAACCGCACACACCGACCGACAGAAACGGAAAGAGGGCCGCTCCCCTCGCGGGGAACGACCCTCTTTCGTCAGACCTGACGCCGAAGCGTCACGCGACGAGCACCTTACTTGATGGTGATCTTCGCGCCAGCAGCCTCGAGCTTCTCCTTGGCAGCCTCAGCGGCGTCCTTGGCGACCTTCTCCAGGATCGGCTTCGGAGCACCCTCGACGAGGTCCTTCGCCTCCTTCAGGCCCAGGCCGGAGACGACCTCACGGACGACCTTGATGACCTGGATCTTCTTGTCGCCGGCACCCTCGAGGATGACGTCGAACTCGTCCTGCTCCTCAGCGGCCTCAGCGGCAGCAGCCGGAGCGCCTGCAGCGGCGACGGCGACCGGAGCAGCGGCGGTGACCTCGAAGGTCTCCTCGAACGCCTTCACGAACTCCGAGAGCTCGAGGAGGGTGAGCTCCTTGAACTGGTCCAGCAACTCTTCGGTGGTGAGCTTCGCCATGATGGCGGTCCTTCCTGTAAGTCCCATGTCGCTGATCCGCGACGAGGTGGGAGTGGTTTGTTACGTGATACGCAAGACCTTGTTCGCGCCCGCGAGGACGCCCGTCCGGTCTCGTGCGGATCAGCTTTCGGCTGCGGAGCCTTCCGCGGCCTTCTTGTCCTGCAGCGCAGCGGCCAGGCGGGCCATCTGCGAAGCGGGGGCATTGAACAGGCCAGCGGCCTTTGCCAAGTTGCCCTTCATCGCGCCGGCGAGCTTGGCCAGCAAGATCTCGCGGGACTCGAGGTCCGCGATCTTGTTGACCTCGTCCACGGACAGCGCAGCGCCGTCCATGTAGCCGCCCTTGATGACGAGTGCCTTGTTGTCCTTCGCGAAGGCCTTCAGTGCCTTCGCAGCGTCAACCGGCTCGCCCTTGATGAATGCAATGGCGGTCGGTCCGACGAACAGGTCGTCAAGGCCCTCGACGCCCGCCTCAGCGGCGGCACGCTTGACCAGGGTGTTCTTGGCGACGGAGTAGGTAGCGCCTTCTCCGAGCGCGCGACGCAGCTGCGTCAGACTCGTCACCGACAGACCACGGAACTCCGTGATGACGGCGGCGGTCGAACCCTTGAACTGCTCGGTGATCTCCGCAACCGCGGTAACCTTCTCGGGCTTTGCCATACTTCGCCTCCTCTCGTGACATCGTGTTGGTGCGTCCTGCCGGACGGTGTGGAACATCCGGCGAAAGGCCCCGTAACACGACAAACGCCCCGGTGCAGGGCACACGGGGCGTAAACGAGGAGCGATGGACACGGCTCACGCCGGAAACCAACCTCTCCCCTACCTCGTCCTCCTGCGTGGGCCGCCGGACCTGCTCCGGACCTTCAACCGATCTCGCTGCTGGGCAGCGCACACCGGTGACCAACGGTCTTTGGTAGAACTTCTTGGGGTGAACTCGAACTAGTCGAACTCTTCGAAGAAGAATACGCGACTCGGGTCGCGACACCAAATCGTGTCCTCCGAGCATCCCTCCGTGACCGCATCGACCTCCGCCGCCGCTCGCTCCCGGACGGGCCCGGCACTGGTTCCACCGTCGCCGCGTCGGCTGACCACACACACGAAAAAGCCGGTCGGGAGTGAACTCCCGACCGGCTTTGTTCTCACGTCAGTGACGTACCGCTTACGCCTCGTCCTCGAGGAGGTTGCGGGTACGGTTCGGATCCACCGGGATGCCCGGTCCGGTGGTGGTCGAAACCGTGATCTTCTTGACGTAGCGACCCTTGGCCGACGACGGCTTCGCACGCAGGATCTCGTCCAGCGCAGCGCCGTAGTTCTCGACCAGCTTGGCATCGTCGAAGGACGCCTTGCCGATCACGAAGTGCAGGTTGGCCTGCTTGTCGACGCGGAAGTTGATCTTGCCGCCCTTGATGTCCGCGACAGCCTTCGCCACATCGGTGGTGACGGTGCCCGTCTTCGGGTTCGGCATCAGGCCACGCGGTCCGAGGACGCGGGCGATGCGGCCGACCTTGGCCATCTGGTCCGGGGTGGCGATCGCGGCGTCGAAGTCCAGCCAACCGCCCTGGATGCGCTCGATCAGGTCCTCGGCACCGACGGCGTCCGCACCTGCGGCCTCGGCCTCGGCGGCCTTCTCGCCTGCGGCGAACACGATCACACGGGCGGTCTTACCGGTGCCGTGCGGGAGGTTGACGGTGCCACGAACCATCTGGTCCGCCTTGCGGGGGTCGACGCCGAGACGAACGGCGACCTCGACGGTCGCGTCCATCTTCGAGGAGGAGGTCTCCTTCGCGAGCTTCGCAGCCTGCAGCGGGCTGTAGAGCTTGCTCGGGTCGACCTTCTCAGCGGCGGCGAGGTACGCCTTGCTGCGCTTTGCCATGTCTTCTGTCCTTACTTCTCACCACGGACCGTGCGGGTCGGCGGTGAATGATTCGGTTGTGGTTGCGGACCTGGCCGGTCCTCCCACGCGTTCTGTTTCTGTTCGGCCGTCAGCCGAAGCAGGAGTGGATCAGCCCTACGGAGCCCGAGGCGGGCTTCGCTTCGCTCAGCCCTCGACGACGATGCCCATGGAACGGGCGGTGCCTGCGATGATCTTCGCGGCTGCGTCGATGTCGTTGGCGTTGAGGTCTTCCTGCTTGGTCTTCGCGATCTCGCGCACCTGGTCCATGGTCACGGTCGCGACCTTGGTCTTGTGCGGCTCGCCGGAGCCCTTCTGGACGCCTGCGGCCTTGAGCAGCAGCTTGGCGGCCGGCGGGGTCTTCAACTTGAAGTCGAAGGTCCGGTCTTCGTAGACGGAGATCTCCACGGGGATCACGTTGCCGCGCTGCGACTCGGTGGCCGCGTTGTAGGCCTTGCAGAACTCCATGATGTTCACGCCGTGCTGACCGAGCGCGGGACCCACCGGCGGGGCAGGGTTAGCCTGACCGGCCTGGATCTGAAGCTTGATCAGCCCTGCGAGCTTCTTCTTCTTGGGGGGCATCTTCGTTCCTATTTCTTGCGAGTGTGTTTCTTGCTGCAGTGCAAGTGTATGGGCCGCACCTCGGCGAACCGGGGTCGGTTCGTTGGCAACTAGATCTTGGAGACCTGGTTGAACGACAACTCGACCGGCGTCTCACGGCCGAAGATCGAGACCAGGACCTTGAGCTTCTGCTGCTCGGCGTTGACCTCGCTGATGCTGGCGGGCAGCGTCGCGAACGGACCGTCCATCACGGTGACCGATTCGCCGACCTCGAAGTCGACCTCGATCAGCGGCTTGGCCGCGGCGGCGGACGCACTGTCGCCGGCGACTGCGGCCGCAGCGGCGGCAGGCTTCTTCGCGCCCTGCTGCGGCATCAGGAACTTGACGACCTCGTTGATGCTCAGCGGCGACGGGCGCGAGGTGGCACCGACGAACCCGGTGACACCCGGGGTGTTGCGCACTGCGCCCCACGACTCGTCGTTGAGCTCCATGCGCACCAGGATGTAACCCGGCAGCACCTTGCGGTTGACCTGCTTGCGCTGGCCGTTCTTGATCTCGGTGACCTCTTCGGTCGGAACCTCGACCTGGAAGATGTAGTCGCCGACGTCGAGGTTCTGGACGCGGGTCTCGAGATTGGCCTTCACCTTGTTCTCGTAACCGGCGTAGGAGTGGATGACGTACCAGTCTCCGGGTGCGCGGCGCAGCGCCGCCTTCATCTCCGCGACGGGATCGACGGGCTCCTCGGACACATCGCTCGCGTCCTCGGCAGCTTCGACGTCGGCGTCGGCAACCTCGGGGGCTTCGTCGACGATCACGCCGTCAGCGGACTCCGCAGCGACCGCGTCATCGGCAACGGGCTCTCCGGCCACGGCCTCATTTGCGTCGTTATCGGGGGTGCTCACTGGCGGGCTCGCTTCCTCTCATTGCGGGTCGGTTGTCGGGGTCAGCCGAACAACCAGGTGACGCCCTTGACGAACGCCAAGTCCAATCCAAAGATGAACGCCACCATGAACGCCACGAAGACGAGCACAACCGTGGTGTAGGTGACCATCTGCTTGCGGTTCGGCCAGATCACCTTGCGTAGCTCGGCGATGACCTCGCGCATGAACCGCCGGAAGCGCTTGAAGAGGTTCTCCTTGCGCGGCTTCTCCGCTTTCTTCGCCGGCGCGGAAGGGCCAGTGGCGGCGACCGTGGTCGCCGCAGACGAGTCCGCGGCCGCGCTGGAACGGCGACCCGGACGCTTGCCAGTCGGTCGAGAGGATGCGGCGCTTGCGGCGGCGTCGTCGGTGTCCGAGGACCCCGTGGAGTTCTCGGCCTTTCCGCGATCGTCGCTCACCGTCGTTCCTCTCAGTTGCTGACATCCGGGGCAGGGGCGACAGGACTTGAACCTGCAACCTGCGGTTTTGGAGACCGCTGCTCTGCCAATTGAGCTACGCCCCTTTGGTTGAAGATCGTGACCAGGTCACTTTCCGTCAACCAACTCTGTGACCACACAACACGCGCGCCACCCCGTTCGACTCGAATTGACGCCGTAGGGCAGCGCGCAGCGCTGAACAATCCCAGAAATCTCAGTGTACTGCACGGTGGTCTAACAAACCCAATCGGCTCGATTTCAGCCGAGTCGGACGGTTGCGGCAGCTCGACCGAAGATCTTCTTGCCGTCCACCTTCGCCACGATGGCAATCACCGCAGTGCGGTCCGCCTCGTCGACCGAGCGTACCTTACCGGACAGCTCGATCTCGGTGCCCGTGCCTTCGTTGGAAACGTAGACGGGGCTGGTGAAACGGACGTTGTACTCGAGTACCGCTCCCGGGTCCCCGAGCCAGGACGTGATGTACCCGGCTCCGATACCCATCGTCAGCATGCCGTGCGCAACAGCCATTGGCAAACCCACTGATCGGGCGACCGTGTCGTCCCAGTGGATGGGGTTCGGGTCGCCTGCGACGCCGGCGTACTGCACGAGATCGGCGCGCGTCAGCGTCACCACGGACTCCGGCAGTTCCTGTCCGGCGACGACGTCCTCGAATCGCTTGAGCGCCATCACTCGCCCTCCTCGACGTGTCGACCCATCAACGTGGTGTAGGTGGTGAGCACGGGCTCACCGTCCTGGTCGGTGATGTCGTTGCGGGTGACGATGATGTCGCTGCCGCCCATCACCCGGAGTGAGTCGACGAACACGTCGCAGTAGAGCCGGTCGCCGACCTTCATCGGGCGGTGGAAGACCAGGCGCTGATCCGTGTGCAGGATGTTGCTCAGGTCGAGTTCCAGGCCGAGCGTCTCGAAGAACTCCTCCTGTGCGAGGAAGCCGAACACCGAGATGAAGGTGAGCGGCGCCACCAGGCTGTCGTGGCCGAGTTCCGCGGCCGCGGACTCGTCACGATGGGCGGCGTTGTCGTCTTTGACCGCGCGCGCGTATTCACGCACCTTCTCGCGGCCGACCTCGTAGTAGTCGCTGAACCTGTGATGCAGGCCAACGAGATCAGCGTTCAGTTTCACTGAAGCGGGACCCTATCTGCAGTGGACGCCGGCCGTGAGAGAACACAGCGATGGGCCGGCCACGGGTGCGATCCCGTACCGGCCCTGCGTCGTATCGAAAAAAATCGCGTGCCCCGCAGGAGCGGGGCACGCGATGAATGCTACTTGGATTCCCGGTGCGCCTGGTGGGTTCCGCAGTTAGGGCAGAACTTCTTCAGCTCGAGGCGATCGGGGTCGTTGCGCCGGTTCTTCTTGGTGATGTAGTTCCGGTGCTTGCATACCTCGCAGGCCAAGGTGATCTTGGGACGAACGTCTGTGGAGGAGGCCACGGGTATGCCTTCTTTCGGAGAAACTGTGGGTCACTCTGATCTCGGTCGACCAGAGTCTTTTCAGGTTTGTAGCGATGGCCGGACTTGAACCGGCGACACAACGATTATGAGTCGTTTGCTCTACCAACTGAGCTACACCGCCTCGATGCATCGGTGCCACTCTACGCGGCACCCATCCAGCGAGCCCCCTAACGGAATCGAACCGTTGACCTTTTCCTTACCATGGAAACGCTCTGCCGACTGAGCTAAGGGGGCGTGCTCCGCTGCGCGTTGTCCGCGCTTCGAAGCCTCCAAGAGGTTACACAGTCTGTGTCCGGAGTTCCAAACCGCCTGGTCAGGACCCATATTCAAACTGTCTAACCACCAGGCCCCAGCGAGCTCACGCTCACTGGGACCCAGGTGTGGCAGGTGTAGGATTCGAACCTACGTAGGCATAAGCCGACGGATTTACAGTCCGCTCCCATTGGCCGCTCGGGCAACCTGCCTGGTGTCATCCAGGAATCCTCGTTCCACCCTTTCGGGCATCCCGGTTCTCCCTGGCGCTTGAGAAGAATACAACCACCGGGGCGGGTTAATGCAAACCGTGTGGTTATCGTGGGTTCCGAAGCCCCGAGACCCTTGGCCGGGGACCGACGACATAGGGAGAGTGACGTGGCGGATTCGTCCTTCGATGTGGTGAGCAAGGTCGAGCGACAGGAAGTGGACAATGCTCTGCACCAGGCGGAGAAGGAGCTGAACACCCGCTTCGATTTCCGGGGCACCGGCGCGAGCATCGAGTGGTCCGGTGAGGAATCCATCACACTGACCGCCGACACCGAGGAGCGCCTCAAGGCTGCCCTCGACGTGTTCAAGGAGAAGCTGATCCGCCGGGACATCTCCCTCAAGGCGTTCGACGCCGGCGAGCCCGCCCAGTCCGGCAAGGTCTACAAGCTCACCGGGTCTCTCGTCCAGGGCATCACGACCGAGAACGCGAAGAAGATCTCGAAGAAGATCCGCGACGAGGGCCCGAAGGGTGTCAAGGCACAGATCCAGGGCGAGGAGCTGCGTGTCAGCTCCAAGAAGCGTGACGACCTGCAGGCCGTCATCTCCCTGCTCAAGGGCGAGGACTTCGGCATCGCGCTGCAGTTCGTCAACTACCGCTAGACCCCGCTAGACCCACCGGTGCCGGCGACCACGTCGCCGGTTCACCGCACGACGCCGGGCGCCCACCGCGGGCCGCCCGGCGTCGTGCGTTCCGGGTTCCGTCAGCGCCCGACGACCGGCAGCACCAACTGCTGACCCGCATCGCCTGCCGCGACGGTCACCTGGCGCGGAACGAGGCCGCCGCGGAAGCTCGAGTCGCTGCCCGACAGGACCAGGCGCACGCTGTGCCCTGTGTCGAAGCGGTGCACGATCGCAGGCATCGTGATCGTGACCGGAGCGTTCGGGTCGACGATCCGCACCGGCGCAACCTGGCCGTTGATCAGCGTCGCCGATCCGTCCGGGGCCACGTCGTACAGCTTCGCGAAGACGACCACGGCATCCAGGTCTCCGGTCACGGGCGTCGGAGTCGAGATCCGCACCGTGGCGGCCGGGGCACCGACCACGTCCAGCGGTGCGTCCAGCGCGGCGCCGGTCCAGGTCACGAAACTGCCGGGCGGCTGATTCTCGGGTCGTGGTCCCGGCGTGACCTGAACGATGGACGGCGTCGACCCCTGGACCACTCCCCCGACAGGCGTCGACAGTGTCTGCGACCCCGCGCGGATGGCGTCGCGGTCGGACACCAGCGTCCCGCCGTCGGACAGGTACAGCGACTGCGCGGTGCCGACGTCGGGCGTCGAGGCCGTCTCGTAGCTGTCGGCGGTTCCGGCGGCGCCGACCCAGTCCCGGTAGTAGGCGAAGGTGGGGCCGGTGTCGACGTCGGCGTCCTTGAGGTGGCTCTCGAACCAGTCCAGGTACCGCGCGGTGGTGTACTGCGTGTCCGGATTCGGCCGGGAGGAACCGCCCGACAGCAGGCTCTGGTCACCGCCCGAGGAGTGCCCGCGCTTCTGCCAGATCATCTTGACCTCGGTGCCCTGACGCTGCAGTGCCTCGAAGGTCGCGGTGGCCTCGTTGAGGTTGAAGAGGGTGTCCTCTGCGCCCTGGATCAGCAGTGTCGGCGTGTGGATCCGGTCGACGTAGGACGCCACCGACGCGGAGCGCAGGAACTGCACTGCCTGCGGGTCGGGAAACCCCTGCGTGAGTGAGGTGGCGAGGGCGCCGCACGCCGGGTCTGCGAAGTTCGGGCAGCCGAGGACCTTGGTCGGGTCCGCGCGGTAGCCGGCGGCGCCGGGAGCGGTCACACCTGCAGCACTGAAGATCGTCGTCCATGACGTCTTGGTCGCGCCGGGGACCGCGCCGGACACTCCGACCGTCGCGCCGGTGCTGTTCGGTGCCAGCGAGTAGCTCAGGTCGTTCCAGGTGATCATCGGCACGATCGCGTCGATCCGCCGATCCACGGCGGCCGCGGCGAACTGGATCGCGCCACCGTAGGACCCGCCGACCATGCCGACACGCGGATCGTCGGGAAGGGTTCGGCCGTCCTGGGCGACGGTGTCACGGACCACGATGTCGAGTCCGGGCACCGGCCGGGTGTGCGCGGCGTCCTCGTAGGCGATCCCGTCGGCGCCGCCGAGGAAACTGACGAGGTCCTGCGCGGCCTGCCCGTCCGGATCGGGGCTGTCGATGCTGACCTTGCATCCGGTGCCGCCGAATCCAAGACCCGAATAGGCGAGGACCACGTAGCCGCGGCCGGCGAGGAACTCCGCGGTCGGCGCCTGCGCGTCCTTGGTCTGGCCGAACCCGTGGGTGGTCAGCACGGCCGGCGCGGGCTTGTCCGCCGACACGTCGTCGGGAGTGTAGAGATCGGCCTCGACGTTGCAGTGCCGACTGCCGTCGGGACCGACCGTCGTGTCGAAATAGAGGCTCGACCTGGTGAACCCGGCCGGATCGGCGTGTGCCACACCGGCGGGGAGCGCCGCAGACGCGATCACCGCGAGTGCCCCGAACAGCGTCGTCGTCGTTCTCATCTACCGCCCGATCAGTATGGAATTGCTCACCAAACGGTAAAACTACCCCTGTCGGAGTTACTCGGGGAGCCGTCTACCCGCAAGATCCTCCAGGCGTGCGATCCGGTCCGCCATCGGCGGGTGCGTGGCAAACATCCGGCTCATCTTGTCTCCGGCCCGGAACGGGTTGGCGATCATCATGTGCGACTGCGCGGCGATCTTCGGTTCCGGCGGCAGCGGCGCCGCCTGGGTGCCCCGCTCGAGCTTGCGCAGCGCCGACGCAAGGGCCAGCGGGTCACCGGTCAGTTCGGCGCCGGACTGGTCGGC
Organism: Rhodococcus sp. RD6.2; assembly: GCF_001040705.1. Lineage (GTDB taxonomy): Bacteria > Actinomycetota > Actinomycetes > Mycobacteriales > Mycobacteriaceae > Rhodococcus_G. Next base: position 525,524 of record NZ_CVQP01000007.1, on the reverse strand, counting down.
CTGATACTCCCGCGACCTCGACACCGCCAGTTTGACGACCGTTGCGGCGATCGGCCCGAGCAGGGACACCAGAAGCAACGCCAACGGGTTCGGCCTGCCCTCCCCTCGGCCCCCGAACATGCTCGCGTACATCGCCATGTTCGCGAGACCCGAGATCACCGCCGCCATCGCTCCGGCGACCGACGAGATGAGGATGTCCCGGTTGTACACGTGGGACAGTTCGTGGCCGAGGACGGCACGGAGTTCGCGTTCGTCCAGGATCTGCAGGATTCCGCTGGTACAGCACACCGCGGCGTTGCGCGGATTACGTCCGGTTGCGAACGCGTTGGGAGCCGCCGTCGGACTGATGTACAGGCGAGGCATCGGCTGGTGCGCGGTCGTCGCGAGTTCGCGGACGATCCGGTAGATGACCGGCGCCTCGACCTCCGTGATCGGCTGCGCGTGCATCGCCCGCAGTGCCAGCTTGTCGCTGTTGAAGTAGGCGTAGGCGTTGGCGCCGACGGCCAGCACGACCGAGAACAACAGGATCGTCCGGTTACCGAACAGTGAGCCGATGAACACGATCAGCCCGGACATGACGACGAGCAGCCCGAAGGTCTTCAGCCCGTTCGAATACCGATGCACAGCGGCGCCTTCCCGATCAGATACCGGTCGGCCGCATGCGGCGGCCGACCCGCCACCAGGTCAACGAGGAACCCCGGGACGGTAGTTCCCTCCGGTGAGACGTTACGTCAGCCGACCCGCGCGACCGTGTATTCGACCAGTCGTTTCAGAGCCTCGTTCGCCGGGCCCTGCGGGAGCTCGGCGAGTTGCGTGCGCGCCAGTTCGACGTATTCGTCGAGCTTGGCCTTCGCCGCAGCCATCCCCGGTGAGCGTTCCAGCAGAACCAGCGCCTCGGCCACGTCGGCGTCGTCGGTGACCGGTCCGTCCAGGAGCACGCGGAGACGGTCCGCATCCGGTCCCTCCTCCCGGAGCGCATAGAGCACCGGAAGGGTGTGCACGCCCTCCCGCAGATCCGTGCCCGGAGTCTTGCCGGACTGCTCGGTCGCAGAGGAGATGTCGATGATGTCGTCGACGATCTGGAACGCGGTGCCCACGGCGTCTCCGAGACGCTCGAGCCGCGCGACGTCGTCGTCGGACGCGCCGGAGAACGTACCTCCGAACCGGCCGCACGCGGCGATCAGCGAGCCGGTCTTCTCCCACACCACCTTGAGATAGTGCTCGACCGGATCCTGGGATTCCTTGGCGCCGATGGTCTCGCGCATCTGGCCCGTGACCAGCGCCGCGAACGTCTCCGCGATGATCCGCACCGCGTCGGGTCCGAGCGTCGAGACCAGCCGCGAGGCGTGCGCGAACAGGTAGTCGCCCGCCAGGATCGCGATGCTGTTGCCCCACCGGGAGTTCGCGCTCGGCGCACCGCGACGCATCGACGCCTCGTCCATGACGTCGTCGTGATACAGCGTCGCCAGGTGCACCAGTTCGACCACCGTCGCCGCCGTGATCACCGACTGATCGGTGCCGTTCGGGCCGAGCTGGGCGGTCAGCAGGGTGAACAGGGGCCGGAACCGCTTGCCCCCCGCCTTCGCCAGGTGCAGCGCGGCTTCGGTGAGGAAGTCCTCACCGTCGGACAACTCACCGACCAGCAGTGCCTCGACGTCGGCCAGACCGGTCCGAATGACGCCTGCCAGCGCCTGGTCGCCCAGGTCCACACCGGCGACGACGGTGTTCGTCACTTCGCTCGTGCTCACGATCCCAGTACCCATCCTGTTCTCCGGGATGCCCAACCGGACCCCTCACCAACCTGCCGTGGATGCTCACGGTAGTGAACCCGTCGTCCGCACGGCGTACCGGGCTGTCGCCGGGCATGGCGCAGCGCCTGCGAAGATACTGCCGTGGTGTCCCCGCAGCCCGAACCCGATCCGCGTGTCATTCCGTCCGGACGTCGTGAACCCGTGCCGTCGGGAGGTCCCACACCCCGGCCGGCCACGGTGCCGGAACACACCGAGGTCCTGGTCGTCGGCGCAGGTCCGGCCGGATCGGCGGCGGCGACATGGGCGGCCCGCTCCGGGCGCGGAGTGGTGCTGGCCGATGCCGCGACGTTCCCCCGGGACAAGACCTGCGGCGACGGGCTGACACCTCGGGCGATCGCCGAACTCGAACACCTCGGTCTCGGCGACTGGCTGTCGGGCGGGCCGGTGAACCGTGGCCTCCGGCTGACCGGCTTCGGTCAGCAGCTGCAACTGCCGTGGCCGGGAGGTTCACTCCCCTCGACCGGGAGCGCGGTACCTCGCATCGAACTCGATGATCGCATCCGCCAGGTCGCGGTCGACGCGGGCGCGACGATGATGCAGGGCGCGAAGGCCGTCGACGTCCAGCGCGACGGCGGGAGGGTGCGCGCGGTGACGTTCACCACCTTCAACGGTCCTCGCACCGTGCGGTGCGAGCACCTGATCGTGGCCGACGGTGTGCGGTCCACACTCGGTAAGCAGTTGGGCAGGCAGTGGCACCGGGACACCGCCTACGGCGTCGCGGCCCGCGCGTATGTCGATTCCGGTCGTAGCGACGACGCGTGGATCACGTCGCATCTCGAGCTGCGCGACGCGGCGGACACGCTGCAGTCCGGCTACGGCTGGGTGTTTCCCCTCGGATCGGGCCAGGTCAACATCGGCGTCGGGACCCTCGCGACCGCGGCACGTCCGGCGCCGGGCGCTCTGCGTCCGCTGATCGAGCTCTATGCGAGTGCGCGCCGCCACGAGTGGCAGTTGGACGGCGAGATCCGGTCCGTCGCGTCGGCACTGCTCCCGATGGGCGGCGCGGTGTCCGGGGTCGCGGGCCGTAACTGGGCGCTGATCGGGGACGCGGCAGCATGCGTGAACCCCCTCAACGGCGAGGGCATCGACTACGGCCTCGAGACCGGCCGGATGGTGTCGGATCTGTTGGGGGCGGGTGACCTGACCGACCTGTGGCCGCAGGTGCTGCGGGAACGCTACGGCCGCGCCTTCTCCATTGCCCGCAGGCTGGCCGGGCTTCTCACCGTGCCGCGCGTACTGCCCACGAGCGGGCCCGTCGCGATGCGGTCGAGGGCGCTCATGACGGTCGCCGTTCGGGTGATGGGAAATCTGGTGACGGACGCCGATGCCGACCTCACCGCTCGGGCATGGCGGGCAGCAGGCGCGTCGTCCCTTCGACTCGACGCGCGGCCGCCGTTCAGCTGAGCACGAAGACGGGGAACCGCCCGACGACCGATTCGTGTTCGAAGGCGACACGCGCGCCTCGCGGTTCACGGCCGCAGGATTCGATCGACGCGTAGATCCACGGCCCCTCGTCGAGTTCGACGATCGCGATGGTGAGCGATTCGAGACCCCGGTTGCCGCTCCCGGCGGCCGCGGGGTCGAGTCGCGTCCATGACACCACCGTGCCGCGACCGGTCGAGGGCACCCATTCGAGGTCGCCGCCGCAGTCTCGGCACACCCACACCTCCGGCGCGAACAGCGTTGCGCAGCAGACGCAGGATCGGAGCATGAAGGCGGTCGCCAGCGGCCGGGTCACGTGGTCGATGCTCATGCCGACACCAGTTCCCCCGACCGCGCCAGCACTCTCTGCACGGTGTCGCCGAATCGGACGGGGTCGCTGATCGGCCAGCAGTGCTTCCCACGGACCATCATCACGTTCGGTTCGCCGAGCGCCGCGCGCATGGACGCGAAGCTGGCCTCGGGGATGACGGTGTCGCCGGTTCCCCACAGGAGTGTCACGGGCAGCTGCCGCCGCGCGAGCACTTCGAGTTCGGGTCGCAGGTCGGCGGTGCGAGCGAGGTGCCCGGCCCGCCAGACTGCCATGGGGTCACGGATCACGTTCGGGAGCGCGACACCGGCGATCGCGCCGACGACCTGACCGACCGAGCGGGAGCCGAGGGCATCAGCGGGCAGGTGGAGCATCCAGTCCCAGATCGGGCGTTCGTGGATCGGGCGGTCGATGCCCTCGGACAGCCAGCGTGCCCCTCCGACGGAGTTGACGAGGACCAGTTCGTCGACGTGATCGGGCAGGTCGTGTGCGGTGCGGACACCGACGCCGCCTCCGAAGGAGTGGCCGACGACGGTGACGCGGCCGCGGATGCCGACGGCGTCGACGAAACGTCCCACCCACTGCGCGTAGCCGTCGATGGTCCGTTCCCCGACCGGGAGTTCGGGGGTGCCACCGAAGCCGGGCATGGCGGGCGCGTACACGCGGACCCCGCGGTGGGCCAGCTCGTGGAGTGCCGTGCGATAGGTGGCGGGGCCGAGCCCCCAGCCGTGCAGGAACAGGACGGGCCGGCCGTGCCCACCGACTGCGTAGTCCACCGTGGTGCGGCCCATCTGGACCTGCCGCCAGCGAACGTCGTGGCTCGGGCGGAGCACGGTGGCCTGCGGCGATGAGGGGGCGGACTGGTGCATCGGATACCTCGGATTCACAACGGCACAGCGACGGTTCAACAGGTGGTTGAGACCTTCATCACAGTGCCGGGTGGAACCCGAATGCACGACGGCCGAACTACGGGGTTATGTACCTGTTTTCAGTAACGGGTACGTGACGGAAGAACAAATGAGAGGTCACGCTGTCACAACTGGTGAGGACTACTCATCATCATGAGCCTGAATAGCCAGGTGCGCCTGCTGCTCGACGACCCACGCTGCGATCTGGGCACGGGAGTTGAAGCCGAGTTTCGACAGGACGTGCTCGACGTGTCCCTGCGCGGTCCGCTGCGAGATGACCAGTTTCGCGGCGATGGCCTTGTTGGTCAGACCCTGCGACACCAGATCGGCGACCTGCTGCTCGCGCCGGGTGAGCGAGACCATGTCGGGTGTCTGCACGGCCTGGGCCTGCTGCTCCCCCAGCACGTAGGCGAACGTCTCCTCGGCAGAGAGGCCGCGGCCCTGCCGGAACGCCGCATCGAACACTGCGTCCGGGAGCGCGTCCCGAGTCCGCTTCTCCGCCTCCTCATGATGGACGAGAACGTTCGGGACCAGGACGGTGGGGCTGCCGACCGACTCCGCGCGGGACTGGACGGCTCCCATCAGCACCGCCGCCCGTCGGTACCGTCCGTCCGCGGCTGCGATCCACGCGAGCACCTCGGTGCACGAACTGCTGCCGAGGGGATCGTCGACGACACGGGCGAGTCGCAGCGCCTGCTCCAGCAGATCTGTCGCGCCGACCGGATCGTCGGACCAGCAGCTCAGTGCCAGCGCGAGCAGCGAGTACTCACGGAGCGCGGACTCGCCGTGTTCCTCGGTGATCTCGAGAATCTCCTCGTGGTAGGCGATCGCCCTGTCCTCGTCACCGCTCACGCCGGTGGCGACAGCGATCCCGACCAGTGCGGTCGTCAACCGGAAGAGATCCCCTGAGCGGCGGTACCGGGCGATGGCATACTCGAACTGCGGGATGGCCTCGACCAGACGGCCGGCGAACAGCGCGACCGACGCCGACGCGAGACACGAGATCAGGTCGGCGTCGGAATCGCCCAGAGCTGCTGCCAGCGCTCGGCCGCGAGCGGACAACGCCTCGGCGCGTCGCAGGTCGCCCTGGGTTCCCGCGAGCACGCAGTCGACGGAGATCGCCCGAATCCGGTTCCGTTCGGGACTGTCCAGTTCCACCTCGAGGAGCCGGTCCAGCCAGTGCCTGCCCTCGGTCGACATCCCGCGGCACAACCAGTACGGGTACAGGGCGACGCCCATCTGCAGACCGGCGTCCGCCTCCCCCGACTCGGCCACACAGAAGGTCAGTGCGTCCCGCAGGTTCGGCTGTTCCCGATCGAGTCGCCGGATCAGCTCGACCTGCCGCGGTCCGATCCAGTTCTCCTCGGCGGATTTCGCGAGGGAGGCGTACCAGTCGCGATGCCTACGTTGCTGTGCGGTGAACTCTCCCGCCTCGATCAGCTTGTCCCGGCCGTACTCGCGGAGCGTCTCGAGCATCCGATACCGCACTCCCTCCCCGGCGTCCTCCCGGATCAGGATCGACTTGTCGACCAGCGATGCGACTCCGTCGAGCAGTTCCAGTGACGGCACCTCGCCGCCGCAGACCCCTTCGGCCGCGTCCAGCTCGAAACCGCCCGCGAACACCGACAGCCTGCGCCAGAGCACCTGGTCGGCGGTGGTGCAGAGTTCGTGGCTCCAGTCGATGCTCATCCGCAGCGATTGTTGCCGGGTCGGGGCACCGCGACTGCCCTTGGTCAGCAACTCGTAACGGTCGGTGAGGCGGTCGAGTATCTGTTCGGCCGACATCGCCCGGAGACGGACCGCCGCCAGTTCGATCGGCAGCGGCAGCCCGTCGAGCCGCTGGCAGATCGCCGCGACCGCGCCCATGTTCTCTTCCGTAAGCTCGAATCCGGGTACCGCCGACCTGGCGCGCTCGACGAACAGCGACACGGCCTCGTATCGGGACAGGCCCTGGAGTTGCGTCTTCTCCGGGTCGGGGACGGTGAGCGACGGAACCCGGAGGACGGTCTCGGCGCCGATCGCGAGCGGTTCCCGGCTGGTCGCGAGGATCCTCAGGTCCGGGCACACCCGGAGCAGCGCCTCGGCGAGGCGGGCGACCGCGTCGATCAGGTGCTCACAGTTGTCGAGGACAAGGAGCGCGGTGCGGTTGGTCAGGTGGTCGGTGAGCATCGTCAGCGGCGGCAGCCCCGGCTGTTCGCGCAGTCCGATCGCGGCCGCGACCGTTGCCGCCACCAGGTCGGGGTCGTGCAGCTCTCCCAGTTCGACGAGCCAGACGCCATCGGTGAAGGCGCGCCGGGAGTCCTCGGCCACCCGCAGTGCGAGTCGGGTCTTCCCGACGCCACCGATCCCCGTCAAGGTGACCAGGCGCGACGTCGTCAACGCATGCCTGGCTTCGGTGAGTTCGCGACGCCGACCGACGAAACTGGTCAGCTCTTGCGGCAGATTCCCCCAGGTCACACGACCGGTGGACTCCTTCATGCTCGTGCCTTCCCTCGTCCCCTCGGAGCGCCCCGACTGCGCTCCCAGCGTTACCGGCGGGCTCGATGCAGTGCCACGATCCCACCGGTCAGGTTGCGCCACTGTACGTCTCGCCACCCCGCCGCCTCAATCGATAGGGCCAACTCCTCCTGCCGGGGCCAGGCCCGGATGGATTCGGCGAGGTAGACGTACGCGTCCGGATTGGAACTGACGGCCTGCGCGACCCGGGGCAGAGCCCGCATCAGGTACTCCATGTAGACGGTTCGGAAGGGCCCGAACGTCGGTGTGGAGAACTCGCTGACGACGAGCCTGCCGCCCGGTTTGGTGACACGGGCGATCTCACGAAGCCCCGCTTCGAAGTCGGAGACGTTGCGCAGCCCGAACGAGATGGTCGCGGCGTCGAAGACGCCGTCCGCGTACGGCAGCGACATCGCATCGCCCGCGACCATGGGAACCTGGCGCGACACGCCCGCCTTCAACATGCCCTTGGAGAAGTCGGTGGCGACGACCCAGGCGCCGGAGCGGCCGAGCTCGACGGTCGAGACGCCGGTACCCGCGGCCAGATCGAGGACCCGCTCGCCGGGCTTGAGGTCGAGCGCCTCGCGCGTCGCCTTTCGCCAGCCGCGGTCCTGCCCGAACGACAGGACCGTGTTCGTCAGGTCGTAGCGCTTCGCGACCCCGTCGAACATCGACGCGACCTCGTGCGGTTCCTTCTCGAGCGAGGCCCTGGTGCTGTTCTGTGCTGCCACACCGCAACCGTACAGGCGCGGTACCTCACGCCGTCCGGCGCGCCGGTACGGGCGACGCGCCGATCACCTGCTCGTAGTGTCCGACGAGTTCGGTGCACACGGCGGGCCAGGTCCGACCGAGGACGGATCGGCGGGCGGTGATCCCGAACCGGGCCCGAAGTAGCGGGTCCCGCAGTGCCACGACCGCGCTCGGGAGCTGGTCGGTGAAACTGTCGACGGGCAGTCGGTAGCCGTTGCGGCAGTGCTCGATCAGGTCGCGGGGCCCGCCCGCGTCGGGTCCGACGACGGGTACACCGCTGGCCAGCGCCTCCTGGACGGCCTGGCAGAACGTCTCGTGTTCCCCGGGATGAACGAAGACGTCGAGGCTGGCGTACGCGCGAGCGAGGTCGTCGCCGCCGAGTTGGCCGGTGAACACCGCGGACGGCAGGTCGCGGGCGAGGCGTTCGCGTTCGGGTCCGTCGCCGACGATCACCAGCTGGACGGCGGGGTCGGCAGCCAGCACGGCGAGCCGCTCGACGTGCTTCTCCGGGGCGAGCCTGCCGACGTATCCGACGATCATGCGCTTGCCGGTCGGATCCCAGCTCGCGCGCAGGGCCACGTCGCGTCGGCCGGGCGCGAACCGGGTGGTGTCGACTCCGCGCCCCCACCGGTGCACCCGCGGGACGCCGCGGGCGATCAGGTCGTCGGCTGCGGCGGTCGAGGGAGCGAGGGTGCGGGCGGCGCCGCGGTGCAGTCGCCGGGTCCAGCGCCAGGCGGCGCGACTGGTCGGCGCGAGGCCATAGCTGCGGGCGAATCCGGCGATGTCGGTCTGGTAGACCGCGACGGCAGGCACCGAGAGCCGGTGCGCGGCGGCCAATCCGCCCGCTCCGAGGACGAACGGGGACGCCAGGTGCACGACGTCGGGGTCGAAGTCGCGGAGCGCGCCCAGCATCGACAGTTGCGGAATCCCGACGGGAAGCGAACTGACGCGGGGCACCATGATCGCGGGCACCCGGTGCACGGGAACGCCGTCGTGGACGGTCGGGGCGGGTGGCCCCGACCGGGACCGCCCGCCGGGGACTCCCGGCGCCACGATCATCGTGGGGTGTCCGGCTCGGCGGAGATGCTCGACCACCCGGACGACGGAGTGGCTGACCCCGTTGACGTTCGGCAGGAACGATTCGGCGACGACGGCTACGCGCACGACTCCGAGTGTGCGCGCCACGCACGACGGGTCGGGGCGCGGCGGGTGACGGTGTCGCGAACACCGGGCGACGAGTGGGTTGCCCTATCCGGCGTCGGCGGCGTCCGGTACGGCGGCGGCAGTGCGGCGGCGCACGTACCACAGGGTCGGCGCCGCGAGCAGCCACGTCACGACGATGACGGACCCCGCGGGGACCAGAGCCACCCGCACGTCACGGCCCGATACCCGGACGAGGTCGGGGTCGGCGCGGGCGTACTCGACGTCGATGCGCTGGCCGACGGTGAGGTTGGTCGGGTACAGGACCCCGAGGCGCGGGTTGTGTGTGATGCCGTCGGGGGTGACGAAGCTGACCGCCGATCGCAGCGCTCCCGCGGACAGCACCTCCGCGGTCGCAACGCCCTTGTCGGAGTTGATGGTGTGGTCGTTGCGCCATGCTGCGAGCACGAGGAGCACGGCCAGGACGGAGACCGACACCGCGACGATCAGCACCCCCCTGGTGACGCGCCGCGCGGTCACCTCCCTCACAGCTGTGCCCGGACGGCGGCGTGCAGCTCACGCAGACCCGACCGCTCTGTGGTGACCTCAAGGACACGGATGCCGCGACCGAAGGGATGTGCCAGTTCGGTGGCGAGTTGATCGGGCGTGACGTGGTGGTGTTCGACGCGGTACGCGGCGCACAGCGCCGACAGGTCCATGCCGTGCGGGGTCCCGAAGATCCGTTCGAAGACGCCCGCGTACTGCGGGTCGCCCTGTTCGAGGAGTTCGAAGATGCCGCCACCGTCGTCGTTGGCGACCACGATCGTGAGGTCCTTCGGTCGCGGTTCGCCGGACCCGATCAGCAGCCCGGAGGCGTCGTGGAGGAAGGTCAGGTCACCCATCAGCGCGATGGTCCGGCCGCCCCCGGACGCATCGGCGGCGAGGGCTGCGCCGACGGCGGTCGAGACCGTTCCGTCGATCCCCGCGACGCCGCGGTTCGACAGCACCCGCACCCCCGGCCGCGGATGGCCGACGAGGGCCGCGTCGCGGACGGGGTTGGACGCACCGAGCAGGAGCTGGTCACCGTCTGCCAGCGCGTCGGTCACGACGGCGGCGACGTGCAGTCCGGTCGGGGTCGCGTGCGCGGAGAGCTGCTGCCGCACGGCCTTGTCCGCGTGTTCGGTCAGGTGCCTGCAGCGTTCGAGCCACGCCTGACTGGGCGCGCCGCGCACGACAGCGCGGGTTCCGGTGGCGAGGACGTTCCCGGAGACGTCGGGCCAGCGGGGTCCGGTCGTCAGCGCGTACACGGACACCCGGGGGTCGGCGAGCAGCGCCGACACCGGGCGGTGCAGCGTCGGCCTGCCGGTGATGATCGCCTGCCGCGGATTGAGCTGTGGCAGTGCGAGCGGATGAAGGGCGACCCCGTGCAGCGGCGCCGTCGGCTCGGCAACGGTCGGGAGTCCGGCCAGTTCGGGGCGATGCGCGGCGCCGTGCCCGGAGATGACGACGGTGTCCGGAGTGAGATCGATCTCGAGCGGCACGTCCAGGGTCGCGTGTTCGGTGGTCGTCCACGCGGAGCCGTCGGGCCTGCCCTCCGGAATCGGCCCCTGCGGGTGGGCGTCGGGGACGAGGGGTTCGCGCAGGGGGATGTCGAAGTGCACGGGTCCGGCATTGCCGGAACGGGTACCACGAGCGGCGGCGAGCACCCGGCACACCGCGGAGCGCCATTGACTGTTCTGGTCGAGGCGGTCCTCGGCGAGCCCGAGGCTGATGGTCGCGCGGACCTGGGTTCCGAACAGACCGAGTTGCTCGATGGTCTGGTTGGCGCCGGTGCCGAGCATCTCGTAGGGCCTATTCGCGGACAGCACCACCAGGGGCACGCGCGCGTAGTTGGCTTCGAGCACGGCGGGTCCGAGGTTGGCGACAGCGGTGCCCGAGGTCATGACGACCGGCACCGGGCGTCCCGCCGACACCGCGAGCCCGACGGCGAGGAATCCGGCGGTGCGCTCGTCGATCCGCAGGTGCAGACGGATCCGTCCCGCGGCGTCGGCGGCCTGCAGCGCGAACGCGAGCGGGGCATTGCGCGACCCCGGGCACAGCACCACGTCCCGCACCCCACCTCGAATCAGTTCGTCGACGACTGCGGCGGCCTGCGCGGTGGACGGATTCACGATGTCCAGGGTGTCAGACGTTTCGGCGGGGGTGCCGGTCGGCTGGCACCATGTGCCGATGCGCACCGTCTTCCCAGCCGGCGAGGTTTCGACGAACCGGATGTACGCACTGCTCACCGCGTCGGTGGTGCCACGGCCCATCGCGTGGGTGTCGACGTGCGCGGTGGACGGCACCGCGAATCTGGCGCCGTACAGCTTCTTCACGGTCGCATCGGTGTCGCCGGCGATCGTGCAGTTCACGTCGGTGACCCGCAAGGACAGTCTCCGCAACATCGAGGCGACCGGGGAGTTCGTGGTGAACCTGGCGTCGGCGCCGCTGATCGACCGGGTGAACGCGACGTCGGCGCTGTTCCCGTCCGATGTCGACGAGTTCGCGGCGGTCGGACTGACTGCGGAACCGAGTTCGCAGGTCGTGCCGCCGCGGGTCGCCGAGTCGCCCGTCGCGATCGAGTGCGGGCTGCATCGGGTGATCGAGGTCGGGAACAGTTTCGTCGTGATGGGCGAGGTGCGGGCTATCGCGGTGCGTCCCGAGTGTCTGGCGGAGGACGGGTTGCCGGAGTTCGCGGCGATCGCGCCGCTGAGCCGACTCGGGCGGACCGAGTGGGGTCTGCCGCCGCGGGTTCGGGTGCTGGAGCGTCCGGGACAGCCGTGACACCACCACCCAAGTGAAGTTAGCCTTACCTCAATAAACGGCAACTTCCGAGGACGGATACATGGCCAAGCGCCCCAAGTACGTCAGACCCGAACACCGCGAGTTCCTCCGCGCGACGGTGGCGGGCAGCAAGCAGATCAGTCCGCACTTCGTGCGGGTGACGGTCGCGGGCGAGGATCTGAGCTCACTGACCCCGCTGGGCAGCGATCACTGGTTCCGCCTGTTCATTCCCACCCCCGACCAGAACGAGCTCCGCCTGCCGACGGCGACGGGAAATCTGCTCTGGTACGCGCAGTACCTGGCGATGAGCAAGGCGTACCGGCCGATCGTGCGCAACTACACGATCCGCGCGTTCCGGCCGGCGGAGAAGGCGCTGTTCGGAAACACCCCGGAGATCGACATCGACTTCGTGTGCCACGGGTCGGGCGACGAGGCGGGCCCGGCGTCGCACTGGGCGCAGTCGGTGTCGGTCGGCGACCAGTTGGCGCTGCTCGACGAGGGACTCATCCACAACCCACTGCCCGAGGCGAGACGGTGGCTGCTGGTCGGCGACGAGAGTGCACTCCCGGCGATCGCGGGCATCCTGGAGTCGGCAGCCCCGGACATCACCGGCGAGGTGTTCCTGGAGATTCCGTCGGTCGACGACGAGCAGGAGCTCGAGGTTCCCGACGGGATGGCACTGACCTGGCTGCCGCGGTCGGATCCGCATGCACGGCCGGGTGAGCTGGCACTGGCGGCGGTCCAGGCGGCCGAGTTGGCGCAGCTGCCGGACTACGTGTTCGTGGCGGGCGAGCAGGCCCTGGCGGCTGGGGTGCGACGGCACCTGGTCAACGATCGTGGCGTCCCGAAGGCGGATGTCGCGTTCACCGGTTTCTGGCGTCACGGCCGCGCGGCAGGCTGAGGGCGCCTGCGGCGCTCGTGCGCGGTGCGGGTGTCCATGGACCCCCACACCGCGCACGAGCAGCAGAGCTGCCTAGTTGGCGTGCTTCTCGACGAGCGTGCCGAGGCGCGGCAGCGCCTCGAGGACGTTCTTCTTCGCCGACGGACGCAGCGACGAGTAGACCTTCTTGACCGCGGCCTTGCTGGTGCCCTCGATCTTCTCGTCGGTGACGCCGAGCAGCGCGTCCGCGACCTCGTCGCCGCGCGCGACCAGGAAGTCACCGAAGCCGGCGCCGCCCACGGTCCGGTAGTCCTGCCAGAACGGCTCGAGACGAGTGACGAAGCTCGGCAGCAAGCCCTCGACGGCGTCGGGAACGATGCCCGGTCCGACCTTCTTCACGGCACCGTAGCCGCCCTTGAGCGCGAGACCCGATGCGCCCGACTTGTCCGAAACCTCGGCGTCGATGAGCTCCTGGACGTCCGCGACGACGGCGGGCAGCCGCGCCGGGTCGAGCAGGGTTTCGTTCAGTGCTGCAACCACTTTCAATGCCTCCGAGTTTTGCGTGAATGTCGAGCGCGACCTTATACGACCGCCCGACACCATCATCAACTCCAGTCACCACCATCACAGCAGCCACGTTGGTCACTCGGTGCACCATTCCCTGACCAGCAATTTCACAGCGCATTCACAGCAGAGCATGACATCGGGCAATCCGGTCGAGCCACCAGGCGGTCCGCTCCGGCGACGCCGCGAGCGCGGCGAGTCGGTCGGCGTCTGGCGTCACCGCAGCGACCGCGAGTTCCCCGTTCGACATCGCACGCGCCGCTGCGACGTCCGCGTCGAAAAACCCTCCGGTTCCCAGCCCGCATGCCAGGTCTAGGTCCGGGAGGGCCGCCGCCGCGGACAGCCCCGCTGCGATCCCGACAGCGGTGTCCAGCGCGCTCGACACGACCACCTTCGCCCCGTGGCCGGCGAGCTCCTCGGCGAGCCGAACCAGCGCCCGCATGCCGCCGAGCGGCGCGACCTTGACGACCGCGACATCGGCGGCTCCCGCCCGCACGACGCGCAGCGGGTCGTCGGCGCGGCGGATGCTCTCGTCGGCGGCGATGGGCACTGCGACGCCCCGTTCCGCGAGTCGGCGACGCAACTCGACGAGCTCCTCGACGGTCGCGCAGGGCTGCTCCGCGTACTGCAGTGCGCCGTCCGCCGTCAGGGCTGCCAACGCCTGCACGGCGTCGTCGACCGTCCAACCGCCGTTGGCATCGACACGCACGTGGTCGACGTGCTCGCGGACGGCAACGACGCGGGCGACGTCGTCGGCGAGGGTCTGCCCCTTCTCCGCGACCTTCACCTTGGCGGTGCGGGCGCCGGGGAACCGGGCGAGGATCTCGGGCACCTGCGCAGCCGCGACGGCCGGGACTGTGGCGTTGACGGGGATCGACATCCGCCGAGGGGTGGGCGGACCCTCCCAGGCGCTCTCGATCGCCGAACGCAGCCAGGCCGCGGACTCGACGTCGTCGTACTCGGGGAACGGCGCGAACTCGCCCCACCCCGCGGGACCGCGCAGCAGCAGAGCCTCACGAACCGTGATGCCGCGGAACCGAACCCGCATGGGCAGGGCGACCACGGTCGCGGCGGCGCGCAGGTCGTCAAGGGACGGCACGGTCAGGGTTGCCCGGGGAGCAGCACGACCATCAGCGCCTCGGCATCGGCGAGGAGGGTCCCATCGGCATCGGTGAGGCGCGCCGAGACGAAGGTCTTGCGGCCGTCGACGCTGTCGACCTTCCCCTCGACGAAGAGTTCCGTCTCGATGGGGGTGATCTTGCGGTAGTTCACGTGCAGGTAGGCGGTCCGGCTGATCGGCCTGCCCGCGGCGTGGGTGACCATGCCGAACAGGTCGTCGAAGAGCAGGGGAAGCACGCCGCCGTGCGCCGCGCCGTTGCCACCCATGTGGTACCGGCGGAACACGCCGCTGGCGCGGACGCCGTCCGCGCCGAACCGCTGGGCCTCCCACGGCAGCATCAGCAGGCTGCCGCGTCCCGGCAGGGCGATCGACCGCCCGGACGGCGACCGACCTTCGGGCACCCGATACTGCCCCAGCAGCGCAGCGAGGGCCTCGGCCTGTTCGGCCGCCTGCTCGATGACGTCCTGCGGCGGCGCGGTGGACACGGCCAGGTCCTGGACGACGCGCAGCGCCTCGACGAGTCGACCGTAGTGCGGGCCACCGTTGTCGGGGTCGGCCCGGTACACCGGGAATCCACCGTGCTTCTCGTAGTCGCCGTCCCGCTCGGTCTGCTCGCTCATGTCCTGCACGGTAATCCCCGGCCGCATCACCGTGCGCAAGGTCCGTGCGCGTCGGCCTATCCTTGGCGTTCGTGACCTTCAATCCCCAGCTGTGGCGCCCCGTCCCCGGGTTCGAGAACCTGACCGACATCACCTACCACCGGCATGTCACCGAGGGTGTCGTCCGGGTGGCGTTCGACCGGCCCGAAGTGCGCAACGCGTTCCGCCCGCACACCGTCGACGAGCTGTACCAGGCTCTCGATCACGCCCGCATGACGTCGGACGTGGGCTGCGTGCTCCTCACCGGCAACGGTCCCAGCCCGAAGGACGGCGGCTGGGCGTTCTGCTCGGGCGGCGATCAGCGGATCCGCGGCCGCAGCGGCTACCAGTATGCGGACGGGGAGACGGCCGACACCGTCGACAAGGCCCGCGCCGGGCGCCTGCACATCCTCGAGGTCCAGCGGCTGATCCGCTTCATGCCGAAGGTCGTCATCGCCCTCGTCAACGGCTGGGCCGCTGGTGGCGGGCACAGCCTGCACGTCACCTGCGACCTCACGCTGGCGTCCCGCGAGCACGCCCGCTTCAAGCAGACCGACGCCGACGTCGGCAGCTTCGACGGCGGCTACGGCAGCGCCTACCTCGCAAAGATGGTCGGCCAGAAGTTCGCCCGCGAGATCTTCTTCCTGGGCGACACCTACACCGCCGAGGACATGCACCACATGGGCGCCGTGAACCGGGTCGTCGACCACGCCGAACTCGAGAACGTCGCCATCGAGTGGGCCACCAAGATCAACGCCAAGTCCCCGCAGGCGCAGCGGATGCTCAAGTACGCCTTCAACCTGCAGGACGACGGCCTGGTCGGCCAGCAGCTGTTCGCGGGCGAGGCGACGCGGATGGCCTACATGACAGACGAGGCCGTCGAGGGCCGGGACGCGTTCCTCGAGAAGCGCGACCCCGACTGGTCGCCGTACCCCTGGTACTTTTGACCTCCTCTCTGCTCTGATCGAGCAGAGATTCCTACGCCGATGCGCGTGCATCGGCCAGGTGGGTTCCCAATTCGCTGGGGTCCGCGAGCGCAAGCACTCGTCTGACGACCCCTCCGTGGGCGTTTAGGCTCTCCGCAAGCCCTGCGGCGAGCATGATGTTGACTGCTGCGTTGTAGTCACGGTCGAGAACCGCTCCGCATTCGCATTTCCAGATACGAATGCGGAGCGGCTTCGGCCCGTCCACGCGTCCACACTGTGAACACATCTGGGTACTCGGGAACCACCGATCGATGACGACGACCTCGCGACCCGACTCCCGAGCCTTGGATCGCAACAGCCCCAGCAGGATCCCCCATCCCGCATCAGCGATCGATTTCGCGAATCGTGTTTTGCCGAGCGCCACAACGTCCAAGTTCTCGACGGCGATGACTTGGTTTTCGTCAACCAACCGGCGGGCAACGTTGTGCAACTGGTCTTTACGAGAACGCGCGACTCTTGCATGCAAGCGCGCCACGCCGATGCGCGCCTTGTCCCGGTTCCGTCCTCCTTTCTCCTTTCTGGACAGGCGACGCTGCGCCTTGGCGAGTTTGTGTTCGACCGAGCGTAGATTCCGCTGGTTCGGCACGCGGTAGCGTTCGCCAGAACTACCTGCGACGATCGCAAGGTGCGCAAGTCCCAGGTCGACGCCCGCCACCGACTCGACGGCCGCTGGGCAGGCGGCCTCCACCTCGACGACGAAGCTCACTCGGTACTCCCCCGAAGGCTCGCAGATGACTTTCACCGTGGACGGGCAGGAGGGGAGCGGACGCGAGAGCCTGAACTTCACTTCACCGATCTTGGCAAGACGGACAAACCCCCATCTTGAGCAGCCGTCCGCCCGAACCGTGAACGCTCTCGTCGTGAACGTCGCTACCTGGCGTCCCGATTTTCTTTTCATCCGAGGCGGATTGACTCGAGGCCCCCTCCGCGTGCCCGCGATCGACATGAAGAAGGCTCGATATCCCGACTGTGCATCTCGAGCAGCCTCCTGTAGCGGCACCGAACTGACCTCGGCCAGCCATTGGCGTTCCGGGGTGCGTTTCGCCTGCGCAGTGACGATCGACTTGACCTCGTTGAGATCGGGGATGACGCCACGCTTCTCATAGGAGTCACGGCAGTAGGCCACGAAGTCGTTGTAGACGACGCGGGCACAGCCGAAGGTCTTGGCGAGCATTGCCCGCTGGTCCGCGTCTGGATATGCCCGGTAGCTGAATCGCTTCTTCATCTCACCCCGCCTCGCGTGACTGCCGACGAGTGTGACAGCGACCACCGACAGGTTTCCGTCGGCCACCACCCGCTCTGGTTGCCCTCGGCGATTAGGATCGCGACTCTCGACGGGGGGAACCATGGCTGTGATCGACCCGGAATTGATCAGCGCTGCCCGTGGCTCGGTCAACTTCGGCGCCCTGGTGGAAATCGAACCGCTGCTGGCAATCTAGGGTGCCGGCGCAGCGGCATCCGCTTCGATGGCTCGAAGCAGAGCGATCGCATCAAAGCGCTCGAACGGGCGGGGGTACTCACCCAGTCCGCTGCCGACGCGCCGCACGACATCTACATGATGGGCGACGAGGCCACCACAGCCACCTGTTCAAAGTCCGATCCGCGCTGCGGTCGAGGTTTGGATCGTCGTCGACCGCGATGACCACGCCTACTTGGAGGATGCACTCCGCACGGCCCTGCGAGAGGGCATCCGCGTCGCCTTTAGCAACCCCTGCTTCGAAGTGTGGCCGATCCTGCACCTGTCAGACCACCGTGCCGCGATCACCAGCCCCCAGCACGCAAAGCGAATGTGAAATGACTTGCGGGACACGGTCTCCCTCGACCGCGAGTGCACAATGCTGAGGGGAGGCCTCACTACCGCGCTCGCGCGAGCAACCTTACTCACGCCGGAACGCTCCCCTGGATCATCTGCGGGCGTCGGCAATCCCGGAACCACTGTCGGTGATCTGGTGACCGCAATCCTCACCGCCGCGGGCACCACCCCTGCCGACGCGGGACTCTAGTGAACTCCCATCGAAATGCACCCGTCGACCCCCTATCAGCCCTGGTTACTGCGGCTGTGTCTGCGCCACCGACCACCCTCGACGCGTGAGCAACGCCGTCGGACTCCGCCGCCGCGTCGACAAACTCTGGAGTTGGTGCGACGTCCTGTGACGCCGGGGTCTCGGCGATCGACCGATGTTACTGCGCAAGTCGGACGGGACGCTCAGCTCGTGAGTCCCAACGCCCGCTCCAGCGTCGGCCACGCCTTGGGCAGCTGGTCCTTCCAGTACGCCCAGGCGTGCACTCCACGCGCCTCGTAGTCGACGGTTGCGGGAATGCCGAGATCGTCCAGTTTCTGGTCGAGGCGCTTGGTGCAGCGGTTCGCGACGGCCTCGATGGCGCCGCCGACCACGATCCGTTCGAGATCGGTACCCGGCCCCTCGTACCGGCCGGCGAGGCCGGTGGCCACCGACATGTAGATCGGCTTGCCGCGCAACGCTTCCGCGTGACGGACGGAGTCGTGTGCTTCCCAGCCCGCTCCGCCCGGCGAACCCCACACGTTCCGGATGTCGCCTCCCCGCGAGGAAACCGTGAACTGTGTGCTCAGCCGGCCCGCGTCGTCGGTCGTCGAGTAGCAGCCGCTGAACACCGCGATCCCCCGGTACAGGTCGGGGCGCCGGTGGGCGAGCATCATCGCCCCCTGCGCACCCATCGAGTTGCCCGCGATCGCGTTGACGCCGTTGGTCTTCAGCCGTGCGTCGATGAGCGGAGGCAGTTCCTCCGTGATGAAGGTTTCCCATTTGTGTACGCCGAGGTTCTTGTCGGGGCTGTCCCAGTCGGTGTAGAGACTGGCGACGCCGCCGTTGGTCATCACCACGTTGACGTTCTTGTCGGCGAAGAACTTCGGGGCGTGGGTCATGTACATCCAGGCGGACTGGTCCTCACCGCCGCCGACCCCTTCGAGCATGTACAGCGTCGGCCGCGGCGCGCTCGTGTCGGCGGGGAGCAGCACGTCGACGCCCACCACCCGGCGCAGTGACGGCGACGCCACCAGAAAACGCTTGACCTGCGGGGAGGTGACGGTCTCACCGACGATCTCCGGCACGACGATGTCGTCACGCAGCGGGGGCAGCGGCCCCGGATCGTCCTGCCAGACTTCGGGCACCGTCGATCCTGACGTGACACTGCCGGCATCCATGCTGCCGAAATCCATGCTGCCGAAATCCGAACTGCCCGAGCTCGCACTGCCGCTCGACGCCGGTTCCGCCGCGGCGTGGCCCGGCCCGGCGAACACCGCGACCGCGGCGAGCGATGCCGCCGCCCATGACGTCCGACGTCCCACCCTGCGCATCAAAGTGCCCTCCCAGATCCCGATGTCGTCGTCGGCAGAAGGTTGGCGAGCGCGGCACGCGACCCCCGTGCACGTAAGCTGCCACACCGACAGGCGCACGCTACCGGCCGCCGGAACCTACGCCGGGCGTACGGTCACAGTGCCCCCGGTTACGTGGCGAGCGTCACAGTGTGACGACCTTGGAAGTCGGGATCGGGTGCGAGTCGGCCTTGATCCAGCGCATCGCCCAGGTGCCCTCGGCGTGGCCGTCGGTGTTGATCCAGTTGCCGAAACCGGGGTCCTTCGCCGACACCACGATGGTCAGCGTCCCGTCGTCGTTCAGCTTCGCGGTGTGGTTGTTGATGTAGATGTTCGTCCGGTGGTAGTCGAGGGACTCCACCCAGAAGTTCTGCAGCACGAAGTTGTAGTACTCGCAGTTCGGGACCTCGGTCTCGATGACCCAAGTCTCGTCCTCGGCGAGCTTCCAGTACCCGTGGAAGTAGAAGATCGTCGGATCGCCACCGGCCTTCTGGAACTGCTCCTGCCCGCGGTCGAAGATCTCGTTGGGCTGCGGCATGAAGTCGCGCGACCACTCGAGGAACGTGGCGGCCGAGCCCTTCAGCATGCCGATCGCCCGGTCCAGTCGCCAGCCCAGCTCGTCCTCGATCAGCGGAACGAATTCGCCGTCGGGGTCGAGGCATTCGATGGACAGCTCGCCGGGTACCTCGGCGCGCCGGTCCGCGTAGGTCTGCCGCACGGAGATGAGGTTGCTGTCCGGTGCGAGCGGCAGCCACGCCCCCTCGGCGGGCTCGTCCACGCTCGCGATGAACTCGAAGCGTCCGTTCTCGTCGACCTCGAGGTCGTGGATGTGCAGGTCACCGGTCTGCAGCATGGTGCCGTCGATGTGGTAGCGGTTGACACGGGAACCGAAGGTGATCAGCGGGATCGTGCCCCGGGTTCCGGTGATCCGGTACGTGTACTTCCCAGAGATGTTGGCGCGCATGTAGATGTTGTCCGGATTGTCGGCGCCGAGCTTGGTCATCATGTTGGGGTTCGGCGCGGACGTGAACTGCGGCCACCGCGGGTCGGTGTACTCGACGCAGTTGATCGTCGCGTAACGCAGCAGGCGCGACAGGTAGCGCACGCCCTCGGCCTGCGTCAGGGGATCCTGCGGCACGATCGGGTCCGACAGGATGTTCCCGACCTCGAGCAGGTCGGTGCAGAACTTTTCCCAGGTGGCGTTCATCGTGAATTCCTATCCGGTGAGAGGGGTCGGGCGGTGGCGAACGTGGCGTCGACCTCGGCGGCGGTGATTCCGAAGTCTTCGAGCGAGTACGTGTGTGACGGGCGGCGGTGGTCGGCGAGGCTGGCCTCGTGGGCATCGGCGATCGCGCGACGCGCCTCGTCGGAGAGCGGCAGGGAGAACTGGGTGTAGACCTTCTCGGCCGTCCCGATCGGGTCGGCCACGAAGTCCCGGTAGTCGATGTCGATGAACTGCTCGGGGTTGTGGCGGGCCCGGGCCTCCTGGAAGTTCGCGTTCCCGCGCGCCCACAGATCCAGCTGGGTCCGTCCGATGGTCTTGCGGTCGAAGGCCTGCGACATGTCGTGCCCGCCCTGCTCGGCGAGGCTGAAGGTCGACGCCATCGAGGTGTGCGGGTCACGGAAGGTGCGAACGAACAGCGCATCCGGGAAGACCTTCACGATGTCGTCGATCGCGAAGACGTGGCTCGGGCTCTTCAGAACCCAGCGGCGATCACGATCGTTCATACCGATCAGCTGCAGGTTCTTCTTGTACCGGGCATAGGTGTCGGTCCAGTCCTGCTTCGCCAGCCATGCCGTGTACGACGGCACGTACGCCACGGTGTCGAACGCGGTCGAGAGCATCGTCTGCTGGAGCAGTCGCCAACACTCCTCGACCTCCTCGGCACCCATGAAGTGCACCTTCATCAGGTCCGCCTCGTTCGCCTGACGCGCCCGGTAGAAGGCGTCGACGCGGAGGAAATCGGGGTTCTCGGACCACGTCTCACGGGCGGGACGGGGCTGCGGCGCCTCGGCCAGCCACATCTCGACACCCTGGTTGGCCGGGTCGGCGCTGAGGAGGCGATGCAGCGCGGTGGTGCCCGTACGGGTCAGTCCGCACATGAAGATCGGCCGCTCGATCTCGACGTCGACATGCTCGGGGTGCCGCGCGAACGCCGCCTCGCTGATCAGCCGGCCTCTGAGCGCGGACAGGATCATCTTGCGCGCGATCACCTTTCCGTTCGGGGTGAGGTCGGCTTCCCGCGCGAACGAGTCGAGCAGCACCGTCAGGCCTTCCAGGTACTCGTCGCTGCCGAAATCGTCGCGACCGGTCTCCCTGCGCGCCTGCGCGTGCAGGTCCTCGATGGAGCCGATGCCGTCGCAATCCTGCGTCATTCGTATGTCCTTGTGAGGGTGGTTCAGTGGTGGGCGTGGCCGCAGTTGACGTCCAGGCACTGCCCGGTGATCGCGCGGGCGAGGTCGGAGGCCAGGAAGATCACCGCGTTCGCGATGTCGTCGGGTTCCGGCAACCGGCGCAGGTCAGTGCCTGCCGCGATCTCGGCGTAGACCTCGGCGGGGTCGACACCGCGCTGCTCTGCCTGCTTCTGGACCATGGCCTTGACCCGGTGCGCCCAGATGTAGCCGGGAGCAACGGAGTTCACTCGGACACCCATCGGGCCCAGCTCCACCGAGAGACTGCGGGCGAGGGCGAGCAGTCCGGCCTTCATCACCCGGTAGGCACCGAAGTTCGGCAACTGGTTGCGCAGCACCATCGAGTTGATCACCACGACCGACCCCTCGGACTTCTCCAGGGCGGGAGCGAGTTTGCGGGTCAGGTTGAGCGAGGCCAGCAGGTTGATGTCCAGGCCCTGCCGGACCGATTCGAACTCGGCGTCGAGAAGCCGCTCGTGTGGCGGCTGCACGAATGCGTTGTGCACCACCGTGTCGACCGCTCCGAACTCGGCCAGCGCCGCATCGGCGAGATTCGTCACCGACGCGTCGTCGGTGAGGTCCGTCGGCACGGACACCGCGATACCGCCGAGTTCCCGGATCTCGTTGGCGACCTCCGTCAGCCGGGACTCCGTCCGCGCGGCCAGGACGACCCGGGCACCGGCGAGGGCGCTGCGCACGGCGACCGAGCGTCCCAACCCCTCACCGACACCGGAGACGATCACGACCTTGCCGTCGAGCAGCGCCGGCATCACCGGCGCTGCTCGCAGGCCCGCGCTCACACCTGAGCCTTGGGGTCCAGGACGACGCTGAGCGAGACGATCTTGCCGTCCTCGCCGAACTCGAACAGATCGGTGGACAGGAAGTCGGGCGTGCCCTCGCGCTGCACGCGGAGCTGCATCGCCGCGAACCGGCCGGTGACGGTGATCGGCGAGTACCGGCTCACCGTGAACGCCACCTTCGCGTTTCCGGTGCCGAAGGCCCGGATCTCGTCGATGCCACGGAAGGTTTGCACGCCCAGCGGCTCGTGCTGGACCGCGTCCGCCGCAAACAACGACATCAGCTGATCGACGTCGTGATCACCGAGATACTTGACGTACGAATCGATCACCGAACAGATTTCGTCTCGGGTGGGCACAGGGAACGCTCCTCGGGTGTAGTTGGTGGAACGGGTCGGGTCAGGCGATGACGCCGCGGCTGCGGAGCTTCTCGACAATCTGAACGGCGGCCTCCGCGGGAGTCGTCACGGTCGTGTCGACCCGCAGCTCGGGGTTCTCCGGCGACTCGTACGGGGAGTCGATGCCGGTGAAGTTCGTTAGGTCGCCACGCCGCGCCTTCTTGTAGAGCCCCTTCGGATCCCGCGACTCGGCGACGTCGATCGGAGTGTCGACGAACACCTCGCAGAACCGGTCCTCGCCGATCAGCTCGCGGGCCGCGTCACGCTCGGCCCGGAACGGAGAGATGAACGACGCCAGCACGATCAGGCCGGCATCGGCCATCAGCCGGGCGACCTCGGTGACCCGCCGGATGTTCTCCACCCGGTCGGCCTCGGTGAAGCCGAGGTCTCGGTTCAGACCGTGGCGGACGTTGTCGCCGTCGAGGAGATAGGTGTGGCAGCCGCTCGCGTGCAGTTGCCGCTCGAGCTCGTTCGCGATGGTCGACTTGCCGGACCCGGACAGACCCGTGAACCACAGCACCTGCGGCCGGTGACCGTTCAGGACCGCCCGGGACTCGGCGCTGACGTCCACGGCCTGCCAGTGGATGTTGTCCGACCGGCGCAGCGAGTGCGCGATCATGCCCGCACCGACGGTGGTGTTGGTCAGCCGGTCGATCAGGATGAACCCGCCGGTGTCGCGGTTGTCGACGTAGGCGTCGAACGGGACCGGCCGATCGAAGCTGATGTTGCACACGCCGATCTCGTTGAGGGCGAGAGTGTTCGTCGCCGTCTGCTCGAGCGTGTTGACATTGATCTTGTACTTGGGCTTGGTGATCCGCGCCTGCACCGTCATCGTCCCGATCTGGCAGACGTACGGGCGTTCGGGGAGCATGTCGTGCTCGCCCATCCACACCAGCTGCGCCTCGAACTGGTCGGCAACCCCCGGTAGGGCGTCCGCGACTGCGAGAACGTCACCGCGGCTGATGTCGATCTCGTCGGCGAGGGTGATCGTGACCGACTGACCCGCAACGCCCTCGTCGAGGTCGCCGTCCATCGTGACGATCCGCAGGGCGGTGGACTCCTTCCCGCTGGGCAGCACCCGGATCCGGTCGCCCGGGCGCACCGATCCGCCGACGATCTGCCCGGAGAAGCCCCGGAAGTCGAGATCCGGGCGGTTCACCCACTGCACCGGCATCCGGAACGGACCGGTGCGGAGGTCGTCGTCGATGTCAACGGTCTCGAGGTGCTCGATCAGCGACGGACCCTGGTACCAGGGCGTGTTCGGGCTGCGCTCGGTGAGGTTGTCACCCATGTACGCGGACATCGGGATCGGGACGACACTCGCCAACCCGATCTCCGCGGCGAACGCCGTGTACTCGCCGACGATCTGCTCGAAGACCTCCTGTGAGTAGTCGACGAGGTCGAGCTTGTTCACCGCGAGCACGACGTTCCGGATGCCGAGCAGCGAGACCAGGTAGGAATGCCGGCGGGTCTGGGTGAGCACGCCCTTGCGGGCGTCGATCAGGATCACCGCGAGATCCGCGGTCGACGCACCGGTGACCATGTTGCGGGTGTACTGCTCGTGGCCCGGGGTGTCGGCGACGACGAACTTGCGCCGCTCGGTGGTGAAGTAGCGGTAGGCGACGTCGATGGTGATGCCCTGCTCCCGCTCGGCGGCGAGACCGTCCACGAGCAGCGCGAAGTCGAGGCCCTCGCCCTGGGTGCCGACCTTCTTCGAGTCGCTCTCGAGCGCGCTCAGCTGGTCCTCGAAGACCAGCTTCGACTCGTAGAGCAATCGGCCGATCAGCGTGGACTTGCCGTCGTCGACGCTGCCGCAGGTGATGAACCGCAGCATGGACTTGGTCGCGTGCTGGGCGAGGTACTGCTCGATGTCGTCGGCGATGAGGTTGGACGAGTGGGCCATCAGAAGTACCCTTCCTGCTTCTTCTTCTCCATCGAGGCGCTGCTGTCGTGGTCGATGACGCGGCCCTGACGCTCGGACGTGGTGGTGAGCAACATTTCCTGGATGACCTCGGTCAGGGTCGCGGCCGTGGACTCGACCGCACCCGTGAGCGGGTAGCAGCCGAGGGTCCGGAAGCGGACACTCCGCATTTCGGAGATCTCGCCGGGCCGCAACGGCATCCGGTCGTCGTCGACCATGATCAGGGTGCCGTCCCGCTCGACCACCGGCCGCTGCGCAGCGAAGTACAGCGGCACGATCGGGATGTTCTCCTGCCGGATGTACTCCCACACGTCCAGCTCGGTCCAGTTCGACAGCGGGAAGACGCGCAGCGTCTCCCCCGGCGAGCGCCGGACGTTGTACATGTGCCACAGTTCGGGACGCTGCCGCTTGGGGTCCCAGCGGTGCTCCGCCGAGCGGACCGAGAAGACGCGCTCCTTCGCGCGGGACTTCTCCTCGTCCCGGCGGGCGCCACCGAACGCGGTGTCGAACCTGTGCAGGTCGAGGGCCTGCTTGAGGCCCTCGGTCTTCCACATGTCGGTGTGCGTCGACGAACCGTGCGTGAACGGGTTGATCCCCTTCTCCACACACTCGGGGTTCTGATACACCAGCAGATCGAAATCCCCTGCCGCAGCGGACTCGTCGCGGAGCTTGTACATCTCCCGGAACTTCCACGTCGTGTCGACGTGCAGCAGCGGGAACGGCAGCCGGGACGGGTAGAACGCCTTGCGGGCCAGGTGCAGCATCACTGCGCTGTCCTTGCCCACCGAGTAGAGCATCACGGGGTTTTCGCTCCCCGCGACGGCCTCCCTCATGATGTGAATGCTCTCGGCTTCGAGTCGCTCGAGGTGGGTCAGGGTCTTGCTGATTGTGGGACTGCTCATCGCGCAAGCGCCTCCAGTGCGGTGCCGGCCAGTTCCGGGCGGCAGATCAGTAGGTCGGGCAGCCAGGGGTTCTCCTGGTTGTAGACGGGTTCGGACCCGTCGATACGTGAAACATGAAGTCCGGCAGCGCGGGCCACGGCGACGGGGGCCGCCGAGTCCCACTCGTACTGGCCGCCGGTGTGGGCGTAGACCTCGACCTCACCGCGGACGACGGCCATCGCCTTCGCACCGGCGGAACCCATCTCGACCAGTTCCGCCCCGAGGGCGGCGGCCATGGCCATGACGGGCTCGGGCCTGCGGGTCCGGCTCACCACGACCCGGGGCGCGGCAGGCGCCGGTCCGGCGGGGGTCGGTGCGTCCGCCGTCGAGTAGGTGACGCCGAGTGCCGGCATCGCCACCGCTCCGG
Source organism: Rhodococcus sp. RD6.2 (assembly GCF_001040705.1). GTDB lineage: Bacteria > Actinomycetota > Actinomycetes > Mycobacteriales > Mycobacteriaceae > Rhodococcus_G. Next base: position 499,470 of record NZ_CVQP01000007.1, on the reverse strand, counting down.
CCGTCAGGCGACCACGCTCGACGAGCGCGACGTGCACGGCCCAGTCGATGCGGCCGAACTCGCCGAACTCCCTGGTCCCGTCGAGTGGATCGACGATCCACACCCGGTCGGCGGTCAGGCGCGACGGATCGTCCGCCCCTTCCTCCGACAGCACCGCGTCGGCCGGAAACCGTCGCGCCAACTCGGCGACGAGGAACTCGTGGGAGATGCGGTCGCCGATGCGGCGGACCTCACCCAGGTCGAGACGCGCGAGGTGCGCGTCCGCACGGAAATCCAGTAGCAGTTCCCCTGCGGCGGTGGCCATGTCGGCTGCAGCACGGGCATCTTCGGAATTGTGAACGGCCGGTGGGTGCGGCGCGGAGGCCGCGGCGTCTGTGGTCACGATTGTGACCGTAGCAACAGAATGAACAATGTTCAATCTTAGATTGAACATTGTTCATTCAGAGGCGAGGCGAGCCGCCGAGCCGCCGAGCCGCACAGATACGGTGGCGTGGTGAGCGAATCGAACGGCAAGTCCATCTACGGCGATGCGGACGCGCGGCGCCGCCGCACCCTGGACGCGGCGGCCGCCCTCCTGGACGAAGGCGGCTACGGCGCACTCACGATCCGATCGGTCGCACAGCGATCCGGAACCAGCACCGGCCTGATCTACCAGTACTTCGCAGACAAGCAGGAGATCTTCATCGCGCTGCTCAACGAGAGCCAGATCGAATCCGCCGCCTTCGTGGCCACCCTGCCCCGTGACAGCGGCGTCGCCGCATTGATCGCGGCGACCATCCCGAACTCGGTGCGACAGTGGGCGCGCGTGGGGCGGATGACCGCAACCTGGCGCGACATCGAGGGTGCCGCTCGGTCCGAACGCGAGTCCGTTCGCGAACTGCGCGTGACTGCGGAGCAGTACAACGAGGAACTACACCGGGCAATTCTCGAGGCCGCGGAGGCGGAGGGGCGAACGCTCTTCGACGATCCCGCGCTCATCCGCTTCGTCCTCTCCGGACTCATGGGCGTGTCCGACACGATCGTCAACAATTGGGCGGCACCACTCGATCCGTCCGAGCTCATCGCCTTCTCCGCGGCCGCCATCACCCGCGGCATCACCGCTCCGCCCGCAGCCGACTGAGTCCCCTACGGGCGGCCGACACATGTCGGAACCGACAGCACGACACCGCGCACGCGACTCGGGCACACTGACAACATGAGCGATGTCGCCGCGCACGACCCTCGCGAGCACCCGGCACCGGAGCACACGCGCCCCGACGGGACCACGGACGCCGAGGTCGCGGCCGTCGGCAAACTGTCGGAGGCGTTGGAGACCGTCGAGCGGGCCCGCGGTCACCTCTTCGGGTTCCACCAGCTGATCGGCCACGCGGACCGGCAACTCGGCGAAGCGGTCGACGCGCTGCGCGACGCCGGCCATCGGGACCTGGCCGCGGCGGTCGAAGCGGATCTACTGGGCCGCAACGTGCTGCCGGGTCGGTGGACGTTCCAGGTCGTCGAGGAGTTCGACGACGATTACTGGGAGCCGTTCCGGACGTGGGACCGGGCGGTCCGCGACGCGGTACTCGGCGGCAGGCGTCACGTGTACGAGTCCGAGATGAAGGAGGCGCGCCGCACCCACGGCCGCCCCGGCCACGAGTCCCGCCCGACGGAGGAGAGCTGACGTGGAAATCTTGAGCAGTCGAATCATCCTGCGCCCCAAGGACTACCAGGCGTCCCTCGCCTTCTGGCGGGACGCCCTCGGGCTCGCGGTTGCACGCGAGTACCCGGGCGGCACCGTCTTCTTCGCCGGCCAGAACCTGATCGAGATCGCCGCACACGGCGGCTCGGACGTCGAGTCGACCTTCGAGGGCGCGATCTGGTTGCAGGTCCGGGACCTCGACGACGCCAGTGCCGAACTCCAGTCGGAGGGGGTCCGCATCGATCGCGAACCGCGAGTCGAGCCGTGGGGTCTGCGCGAGATGTGGATCGCCGACCCCGACGGCGTGCAGATCGTCCTGGTTCAGGTGCCCGCGGACCATCCGCTGCGCCGCGACACCCGCTGACCACCCGGTCACCCCACGCCGCGCGCCCCTCCCCCGGTTCGACGGAATGTGGCGTTCGGTCTCTCCGAATGACCGAACGCCACAGTCGGTCAGGATTCCGGGTGGTTGGTGGTCGACCCGGCGGGGGTGGAGTCGGCGGGGGTGGTGGGTTCGACGGGAGTACGCGGCTCTGTGGCGGTCGGTTCGGCGGGGGTCGGTGCCTCGCGGGTGGCGAGGGCGGGCCTGGCGAGCACTTCTACGGCGAGCAGCGCGGCGAGCGCGATCAGGATGGTCACGATGACGACCGTGCCGGAGGGGTACTTCCAGAACACCAGTGTCGCGACGGCGATCACGACGATCGCGATGCGCAACGGGAGACGGAACGTCGCGGCGTACGTCTCGACGGGGCGGGGTGCGCGGTCGGCCGACGGAGACCGCAGCCGGTCCATCGCCTTCGTGTAGGTCCGTCGGATCGCCGTCGCGGAGGCCGACGCTCCGGACAGGTAGCCGATGAGGCCGATGAGCACGGCGAGAACGAACACGGCGCGCAGTGTCGTCCGGAGGGGCTGGACGAGTGTGTCGAACAGGATCGCGGCCGCGTCCGGACTCAGGACGTCGGACGGGACTTCGGAGAGGTAGACGGAGCGCCCGATGCTGATGCCGACGGCGAGGATTCCCATGGCGATGGCGAGGGTCGCACCGACCAGCGACACCGCACGGCGGCGACCTCCGGGGGGTGCGGCCCAGACTGCCAGCGCGGCGGCGAGCAGGGTCAGCCACGGCAGGACCGCGGACGCGGTGTTGAGCCAGTTCACGAGGCGCTGTGCCTTGACCAGGTCGGCGGACTGGAAGACGACGAAGGACGCGTCGACGTCGGGGATCCGGTCGACGAAGCTGAAACCGCGGTTGACGAGGTCTGCTTTGACGGTGTCAATGATGGCGGCGAGGTTGACGCTGACCTGTCCGCGGTCGTCGATGCTGACGCTTCCGGAGTTCTCGCCGGTCGCGACGGACACCAACTCCTCGTGTGCCTGCCGGTTGGCCTCGATCCACATCGTCTCGAACTGGCTGGATTCGACGAGTTTCGTGGCAGCGTTCCGGACGAACGTCTCCGCCTGCCCGGCGATGACCGGCGCGAGCCCGACGACGGCGCTCGGCACCCGCGGCGCGACCTCCGTCAACCCAGTGAGGGCGTCGGCTGTCATCTGCTCGACGTCGACGCGACTCATGATCTGGTCGGTGATCTCGTTGGCGAGCGCGGACTGCAGCGCCGGTTCGGATGCGAGCGGCGTGACGGTCTGCACGTAGCGGTCGGTGTCGAGGACTTCGCTGCGCGCGAATCGGGCCGCGACGGCACCGATCCCGAGGACCGCGACGAGGACGAGCAGCAGTGCCGCCGCCGTCCATCGCAGTCCCGGGTGACCGGATGCGGCGGTGGCCTTCGCCTCGGGTAGTGGTGCGGGGGCGCTCGACCGGAGTTCGGTGACCTCCCTGCGCAGGCGTTCCAGTTCGGCGCGCTCGTCCGACGAGAGCGGCGCTGTCGAATCGTTGTTCCCGGTGTCGGCCATGGCGAACCCCTATGCGTCCGGTCGTGGGGCTGCGCACCCGCCGCCCTGGTCAAGCCCAGCACATGTCGGGGTCCGGCGACTCATCCGCGGCGGGTGAGTCGGGCCCGCCATCGATCGGCGAACGACCGTGGTCGAGTCCGATCGGGATCTTCGGGCGGAAGGGTGAGCAGGGCCGCGCCGAGGAAGCACAGCGCTCCGAGGAACGTGCCGAGGTTTGCGACCGAGGCGTTGCGAAGCTCCCCCGTGCTCGGGTCGACGAACGCGGCCACGGCGGACACCCCGAACGCGATCGAACCGAGCATGCCGAGCCAGCTGCTGACCCAGTTCCGGGCGCGCGGATCCCAGAGCTTGTCGGTTTCGGTGGTCGCGACCACGGCGAGCGCGCTGGACACCAGGAAGGCCGTGGACCCGACCATGTCGGGCCGCCACACCCAGCGGTGTTCCTGCTCGGCGGTCAGCGACACCACGAGCGCCGAGCCGGTGCTGACGTTGAAGGCGAGGGTGCCGGCGAACTGGATTGCCGCGGAGTACCAGTCGTATCTGTCGACACGGTGGGCCTCGCTGGATGGCGGGATCCGGCCACTGAGCCACAGTTGGATCGCGGCGGCGGTCGTGAAGAACAGGGAGCCGACGAAGTAGGTGATGTTGTCGGCCCGGATCCCGACAGCCTGCGCGTATCCCGGGACGGCGCCGACCGCGAACAGTACGGAACCGATGGCGAACCCGATCGATTCGCGCCGCAATCCGAGCACGGGCTTCGGGACCATCGGCGACCTCCACTCGCGCGGACACGACCCGGGTTCGACTCTGCCCCGGCGAACCGGGTCGCCGACTCACCCGCTGCGGATGAGGTTGGTTCGTCCCGATTGACGGCCTGGGCCTGGAGGCGAACGATCGACCGGTGCGGCAGCACGTGCCGCAGCACGACCATCGATATGCGAGGCGCCGATGAGATCGACCGCGACACCGTATGCCCCGCCGACCTCCCCGTCGGCCGGATCGAGCTCGTGACCTCCACCGGAACGAGCCGCACCGCGGGGGCCACCGCGTCCGGACTGGTTCTCACCGTTCTCGGGGCCGGCCAGTTCCTGATGACGCTGGACAGTTCGGTGATGAACGTGTCGATGGCGCAGGTCGCCTCCGACCTGGGCACCACGATCACCGGCATCCAGACGGCGATCACGCTGTACACGCTGGTGATGGCGACGTTGATGATCACCGGCGGCAAGATCGGCACCATCCTCGGCAGGCGTCGTGCGTTCGGGATCGGTCTGGTGATCTACGGGATCGGCAGCACGACGACGGCGTTCGCGCCGAATCTCACCGTGCTGCTGCTGGGGTGGTCGCTGCTGGAGGGCATCGGCGCGGCACTGATCATGCCTGCCATCGTCGCGCTGGTCGCGGCGAACTTCGTAACCGAGCGACGACCGGCCGCATACGGATTGATTGCGGCGGCGGGCGCGATGGCGGTGGCGGCGGGCCCGCTGATCGGCGGCGCGGTGACGACGTTCGCGTCGTGGCGGTACGTGTTCGCGGGTGAGGCGGTGATCGTGGTGGCAATCCTGCTGGTGCTGCGACGCATCGCGGACGTGCCGCCGCAGCGGGTGCACCTCGACATTCCGGGCGCGTTGCTGTCGGCGGCGGGACTCGGCCTGGCGGTGTTCGGTGTGCTGAGGTCCAGCGAGTGGGGGTGGATTCTCCCGCGCGCCGACGGCCCCGACCTGTTCGGGCTGTCTCCCGTGTTCTGGTTGATCCTCGCCGGACTGCTGGTGTTGTACGCGTTCGTGCGCTGGCAGTCGCACCTGAGCGAAACCGGAGGCCAGCCGCTGCTGGATCTGGCCCTGCTGCGCAACCGGCAACTCACCGGCGGCCTGACGATGTTTCTCGCGCAGTTCATGATTCAGGCAGGCGTGTTCTTCGTTGTCCCACTGTTCCTGTCGGTGGTACTCGAACTGAGCGCACTCGGCACGGGCATCCGGCTGCTTCCGTTGTCGCTGGCCCTGCTCGTGACCGCGATCGGCGTCCCGAAGGTGTGGCCACATGCGAGCCCGCGCCGCGTGGTGCGCGCCGGCCTGGTTTCGATGCTGGTCGGCATTCTGATCCTCGCCGCGGGCATGGACCTCGGCGCGAACGCGGGCGTGGTGGCGATCCCGATGCTGCTGATGGGCCTCGGTCTCGGTGCGCTGTCGTCACAGCTGGGGGCGGTGACGGTGTCCGCGGTCCCGGACGAGAAGAGCCCCGAGGTCGGCGGTCTGCAGAACACTGCCACGAACCTCGGAGCGTCTCTCGGCACGGCACTGATCGGGTCGGTGTTGATCGCCACGCTGAGCGGTTCCGTGGCGGCAGGAATCGCGAGCAGTCCGGAGGTGCCCGCCGCAGTCCAGGAGCAGGCGAGCACCGAACTGAGTTCTGGTGTGCCGTTCATCTCCGACACCCAACTGGAATCGTCGCTCGCCGACTACGGGGTGCCTCCCGAGACCGCGGAGGCGATCCTGGACGTCAACGCGCAGGCGCGGATCGACGCGCTACAGGCGGCCTTCTCACTCGCGGCCCTGCTGACCGCGGGTGCGCTCTTCGCGACGGGCCGAATACGACGATGAGTCCCGCACGGCTCCCTTTCGGCCAGGCCATGGCCGGGCGCCGGCGAGTGCCGACGCCCAGCCTGACCACCTACGCCCCGCGGACCGCCTCGGCGATCCGGTCGGCCTGCTCGCGGCCCTCGTAGAGCTGACGCAGCAGCCACAGGCGCAGCACCCGCGACACCGCACCTGCCAGGTACAGCGCGGCACCGATCACGGTGACAGCGAGCAGTGCGGTCGCGAGGATCTGGTACGAGGCGATGTTGCGCAGGTCGTCCTGTGTCAGGGAGGAGAGGTAGACGCCGAACGCGGCGACCGCGCCGACGACCATGAGCACGAGCCCGGCGATGCGGGCCTTCCCGTCACCACCGCCGGTGCCCTCGGTCTTCAACTTCAACTCGGACACATCCTTCTTGAACTGGTCACGACGGTCCTCCGCGAGTGCGGTCATCGTTGGCCTCCTAGGTAGCTGGTGGAAAGTTCTCGGTCGATTTCGGCGGGATCGCCGGTCCGGACGACACGGCCCTGCAGGATCAGTGCCGCGGACGTCGCGATCGGCAGGACCGCGCGGGCGAACTGTTCGGCGACGAGGATCGACAGACCCTCGGCCGCAAGTCCGCCGACGATGTCGTACATCTCGGAGACGACGCGCGGCGCCAGCCCCATCGACAGTTCGTCGAGGAGCAGCACCGTCGGGTTCGTTCCAAGAGCGCGGGACAGCGCGAGCATCTGCTGCTCTCCGCCGGACATCGATCCGGCGAGCTGACCGCGACGCTTCCCGAGGATCGGGAAACGTTCGTACGCAACCTCTTCGAGGTCCCTGAGGGAGACGCCGGTGCCGGTCGCCACCCACAGGTTTTCGCGGACGGTGAGGTTCGCGAAGATGCCGCGCCCCTCGGGGATGGTGCAGATCCCGAGTCGGGCGAGCGCGGCGGCGTCGGCGCCGTTGACCGTCCGGCCGGCGAGCCGGAACTCGCCGCCCGTCACCGGCAGGATGCCGGAGCAGATCTTCAGCGTCGACGTCTTGCCGCCGCCGTTGGGGCCGAGCAGCGCGACGACGGCACCGGGCGCCAGCGCCAGGTTCACCCCGTGCAGGACTTCGATCGCGCCGTATCCGGCGCGGACGTCGACGAGTTCGAGCAACGGTTCCGGCTGCGGCGCAGCGTTGTTCGTGTCGGCGGCGGTGGGTGCCGTCATGCGACCTCCTCCGTTCCGATGTAGGCCGCGATCACCGCGGGATCGTTCTGGATCTCGGACGGCGTCCCGGAGGCGATGAGCTTGCCGTAGTCGAGGACGTGGATGCGCGAGCACACCCGCATGACGAGCGGCAGGTCGTGCTCGACCAGGCAGATCCCGAGTCCCTCACCGGAGAGCCGAAGCAGCAGTTCGGCGAAGTCCTCGGTTTCCTTCTCCGTCTGACCGGACGCCGGCTCGTCGAGCAGCAGGACCCGCGGCTCGGTCATCAGCGACCGCGCGACCTCGACGACACGTGCACGTCCGGTGGGGATGTCGGAGACGTCCTGGTGCGCGACGTCGGCGAGCCCGGTGAGCTCGAGCAGCCGGTCTGTTTCGGCCTCGATGTCCCGCCTGCCGCGCACGCCGGTGCCCCGCAGTCCCGCGTGATGGATGTCGCCGGCTACCCGGATGTTGTCCCGCACGGACAGCGACAGGAACAGTTCGAGGCGCTGGAAGGTGCGGGCCAGCCCGAGCCGGGCCCGCCGGTACGGGGCCTTGCGGGTGACGTCGACGCCGTCGATGAGCACCCGCCCCGACGTCGGCTTCTGCAGTCCGGTGACGGTGTTGAACAGAGTGGTCTTGCCTGCGCCGTTGGGCCCGATGAGCCCGGTGACGCTGCCGGCGTGGACGGCGATGCCGACGTTGTCGACGGCGACGTGGCCACCGAACCGGACTGTCACACCGCGGGTTTCGAGGATCGGCTGGGTGTCGAAGGTGGGGTCAGGAGACGACATCGGTGAGCTCCTTCGCGGGCCGGGTGCGTTCGACGGTCGGGCGTGCCGGACGGGTGTCGGCGGGCAGGCCCAGTTCGCGGTCGACGCGGGCCATGACCTCGTCGCCGTAGGGAACGTCGACACCGATTTCCTCGGGATCGATCGGCCGGCGTCGCTGCGCTTCCTCCGAACCGAGAACGGCTGTCGGCATGACCATCTCGCCGACGACGGGAAGCGCGAACACCGTGACGATGGCGATCGAGGCGAACCACCAGTTGTCGAGGACACCTGTCAGGGCCAACAGGTACGCGACCGCGACGACCGCGGCGCCGCCGACGAGCACGGGCTTGGCGTCGCGCAGCTTGCGGTAGCCCTCCACGACCTGGTGCACGCTGCCGGACGGGTTGTGTCCCACACCGATACCGATCAGGGCCGGGCTGACCGCCGCGATGTTGCCGAGCAGCAGGTACAGACCTTCGAGGTCGGGTTGCGCCTTCGCGAGGTTGTTGAAGGACACCATGATGATCGAGAAGCCGACACCGGCCATGACTCCACCGAAGAAGGCGCCGCTGACGTAGCCGATGCCCGCGACGACGGTGAGCATCAGCAGCGACAGGCTGATGACGATGGTGAACGACTCACCCGAGACCGAGCCCAGCGCGGACGACATCAGGATGCCGCCGAGCCCGGCGATACCCGCGGAGATGACGAACACGCCCAGCTTGAGGCCGACCAGGTTCTGCCCGAGCATCGCCGACGCGGCGGGACTGTCCTTCATCGCGGTGAGCCTGCGGCCGTATCCGCTGTTGCGCAGTGCCACGAGCACAACACCGAGCACCGCGAACAGGACGGTGACGGTCATCAGGAAGGCGGTCGGGTCGGCCAGGTCGAGCGGACCGATCTGCAGCGGCGGAATCACCAGGGTGCCTCCGGTAAAGATGGAGAACTTCACCCCGAACAGTTCGTGTTCGGTGGTGTCGCGCAGCACCATGTTGGACAGGAACACGCCGAACGCCATCGTCGCCAGCGCGAGGTACAGTCCGCGCAACCGCAAGGCGGGCAGCGCGACCAGTCCACCGACGAGAGCGGCGACGATCACGCCGAGGATCACCCCGACGAGCGTGAGTCGTTGCGCCAGACCAGATCCGGTGATCCCGAAGTGGAAGACGACGATCGTCGCGATCGCACCGAACGAGAGCGGCGCCAGGTTCATCTCCCCCGCGTAGCCGGTGAGCACCGTCAGCGACAGCGCTATGATCGCGAAGCAGATGCCGATGGTCAGGGTGGTGACCGCGGACTCGACCATCAGCAGGCGGATCAGGTACACGATCACGACCAGGGCCACGCCCCAGCCGACGGCCTTGCGGACGGACGGCACGTGGTACCGCTCGCGGGTGCGGACGGCGGCGCCGCGCAAGCGGTCCTGCGGTAGCACGATGAGGACGACGAACAGCGCGATCATCGGCAGCGAGACACGCAGATTCGACGTCCACGTCCACGTCGATGGGGCGTAGCCGAGCAGGTAGGTGCCCGCCAATCCGAGCACGATGGCACCGACGAAGGTTCGCGGAATGCTGCGCAGGCGTCCGAACATGGCCGCCGCGAATGCATCGATCACCAACAGCGTCAACAGGTTCGCCTCGAGGGTTCCGCCGCTGATCGGGGTGACGAGGATGCCGGCGAGGACGGCGAGCATCGAGCTCAGCGCCCATGAGAAACCGGCGATCCGCTCGGGATTGTGCCCGCTCAGGCGGAGCAGGTCGGGGTCGTCGACGACGCCACGCATCGTCGCACCCATCCGGGTGCGTGTGAAGAGCAGTCGCAGGCCGACGGCGATCGCGATCGCCGCGACGAGGCAGAGGAGTTCGTGCACGCGCACGGTGGCGCCGAGGACGGTGAACTTGGCGTCGTCGCCGAAGAACATCGTCAGGGTGCGGGGATCCTCCGGGTGCCAGAACCACTGGGACAGGAAGAGCATGCCGAGCATGATCGAGACGGTGACGACGATCTTGGTCACCTCGGCGGTGTCCCGCAGTCCCCGCATGATCAGGAAGTACAGACCAAGGCCCATCAGCGGACCGAAGACGCCGAGGACGAGGACGAGCGCGATCGGGGTCGGTACGCCCCACCCGACGCTGAGCTGCCAGTAGACGAACGCACCGAGCATGGCCTGTGCGCCGTGTGCGAAGTTGAAGATGCCGGAGGTGTTGTAGGTGAGCACCAGCCCGGAGGCGGCGATCGCGTACACGGAACCGAGCACGAGGCCCAGAATCGTGAACGTCACGAATGTGTCCATGTGAGAACCCTTGGTCGAGATCGGGGGCGGCGTGCCGTGGCGCCGCCGCCCCCGATGCGAGTCCGTGAGTCAGACCGGTCCGGTCAGACCTGCGGCTTGATCACGTTCGGTCCGAGGTACTTGGTGGAGACACGGTCGGGGCCGAGCTCGGTGCCCCAGGTCGCCGCGTCGGTCTTGATCAGGTACTTGTCGTTGCACTCGAACTCGGCGGACTCCGCCGGGAACACCTGCGTGTACTGGGCGCCTTCGAGTCCGACCATCAGCCCGCACGTGGCGGGCATGTTCTTGCCCGGGTCGGTCACGGCGTGCAGTCCGCCGCCGTCCCACTCGTGGATCTTGGACAGTTCGGTGACCATGCACTGACGGGTCAGGTCCGAACCGCATTCCTTCGCCGCGGTCGCCCACAGCAGGAACGAGGACGTGGACTGCATGCCGAGCAGCGCGGTCTTGCCGCCCTCCGCCTCGATCAGTTCCTTGTACTTCGCGACGGCGGGAACCTTGTCGGCGTTCTCCAGCATCTGGAACGTCATGTCGGCGTTCAGGTTGTTCAGCAGACCGGACTCCTTGTTGAAGGCCTGCGCGGAGCTGCCGTACCAGGTGGCCTCACCGAAGATGATCGGATCCATTCCGACCTGGTCGATCGCCTTGAAGAAGTTGAACTCGTTCGGCACCGGTGACCGCGAGGTCCACAGTCCCTTGACGCCACACTGCTTGTACTTCTCCGCGAACGGAACGTACGTCGGCTCACCCTGGTAGTTGATGGTGACGCCGCAATCCTTGAGTTTGAAGCCCGCGGCCTCGGCCATCGACCGGGTCTTGGCCAACGACGTGATGATCGTGGGCATCGTCGATCCGACGAGGTCGAAGTCGTTCAGCATGTCGGGGTGCAGCTGGGCCATCTGGAACCAGGCTGCGCCGTTCGCGTAGTCCACCGGGAACGGCACGCCCTGATAGGTCATCGGACCGTTGGCGGCGTCCGGCGAGACGGTGAAGCCGGGGACCGCGGCCATGTTGCAGGCCACGCGGGTCTGCTCGGCGGTCTGGTCCATCGCGAAGCCGTGGCCGACCATCATGAACTCGGAGCGGCACGCCTCCTGCATGACGGTGTTCGCCTGCGTCATCGCCGCGTCGTAGTCGGTGCCGACGATCGTGCGGCCGTTGATGCCGCCCTGCTCGTTGCACCAGTCGATCATCGCGGAGACGGCGTCGGACATCTCCTTGTTCAGGCCCGGACTCTGCGCGTAGCCGCGATCGTCGCCGTAGCCGATCTTGATCTCGGTGTCGCTGACACCCTGATCGGTCGCGCCCTTCGCGTCGCCGGCCCCGCACGGTGACGCGAGGGTGCCGAAGTCGGTGTCGGATGCGGACGCGGACGCCGTGTCTCCGGAGCCACCCGAGGTGGGGACGCCGGCGTCGCCGCCGCGGTCGGTGGCGCACGCCGAGGCGAGCGCGGCCGACAGGGCGAGGGCCGCGAGTAGCTTCGCGGTCTTTCGTGGTTGCACGTTCGGGGTCTCCGTTCTTGACGCGGGCCAGATGGGGGATGGCCCGCAAAAGTGTTCTGCGTCACTCGATGCGGGGACGCTAGCCAGCGAAACCACCGCGATTTCCGTGGTTCCCGGTGAGTGAGACCGTGGCGTGAGCGCCGCCACACCAGCGCTTCTCCGTGACCTCTCACGTGGCATTCCGGTCGCGCGGACCGGGCCTCCGAAGGCTCGGCAACCACCTCGCGACACGGGGTGGAGACCCTGTGCGGAATCGCACGTCGGGGAGGCCGTGGCCAACTCGACTTTTACGCGGTCGTAACGGAAGATTGAGTTTTGTGAACGCGGAACTCATCGTTCTTCTAGTCGTGGTCGTCACAGCCCTTGGGTTCGACTTCACCAACGGCTTCCATGACACCGGCAACGCGATGGCCACCTCCATCGCCACCGGGGCTCTTCGACCAAAAGTCGCAGTGGCGCTGTCGGCCATCCTCAACCTGGTGGGCGCGTTCCTGTCGGTCGAGGTCGCCGCCACCGTCGCGAAGGGCGTCGTCAACCTCAGCTCGACCGGCGGCGAGGACCTTCTGGTCATCGTGTTCGCCGGACTCGTCGGCGGCATCCTCTGGAATCTGATGACGTGGCTGTTCGGCATCCCGTCGAGTTCCTCGCACGCCCTGTTCGGTGGGCTCATCGGCGCCGCACTCGCCGGCATCGGAGTGAACGGTGTCGAGTGGGGCGGTGTGCTGAGCAAGGTCGTCCTGCCCGCGATCCTGGCGCCGGTCGTCGCCGGACTCGTCGCGGCTTGCGGTACCTGGCTGATCTACCGGATCACCCACAGCGTCGACGACGGCACCAAGGAACGCGGATTCCGCCTCGGCCAGATCTGCTCGGCATCACTCGTCTCGCTCGCGCACGGCACCAACGACGCCCAGAAGACGATGGGCGTGATCTTCCTGGCCCTGGTCGCGCACGGCACCATCACCGAGAACGCACCGATGCCGTTCTGGGTCAAGCTCAGCTGCGCACTCGCGATCGCGCTCGGCACGTACCTCGGAGGCTGGCGCGTCATCCGCACCCTCGGCAAGGGCCTCGTCGAGATCGCCGCACCGCAGGGCATGGCCGCCGAAGCGTCGTCGGCCGCGATCATCCTCACGTCCAGCCACCTGGGTCTGCCGCTGTCGACCACCCACGTCGCGACCGGCTCGATCATGGGCACCGGAATCGGACGCCGCGGCGCCGAGGTGCGCTGGGGTGTCGCGGGCCGAATGGGTGTGGCGTGGCTCATCACCCTGCCGTCCGCCGCGATCGCCGGGGCGCTCTGCTGGGGCATCGCGAGCCTGATCGGCGGCCTGGCAGGGGTGCTCGTGGTCTTCGCGATCCTGCTCACGCTGTCCGCCCTGATGTACCTGCGCTCGCGCCGTCAGCCCGTCGACCACAGCAACGTCAACGCCGACTGGGACGGGCGACTCGAACCCGCAGGCGACGCCACCTACGCCGAGCTGGCCGCCCTCGACGCGGAACTCGTCGACGAGATCCCCTCCCCGCCCGCGCCCCGACCCGACAACGTGTCGGCCTGACCGAGGGGAAGATCCATGGACCTGTTGACGAAGACCGCCGAATCGCTCTGGCAGGTCATTCTTGTCGGCCTGCTGCTCGGTGCCGGACTGCCCGCCCTGTTCGCCTTCGGACTTCGCCTGCTCGGGTCCGGCACCACCGCGACCGTTGACGCGTCGGGCACGCAGGTCCGCACGCGACATCCGCTCGCCACCATCGGCGCGGGAGTGTGCTTCGCGATCATCGTGATCGCGATCGTCACCGGAATCCTGTTCATCATGGCGGACTTCCTCGACCACACGTTCGGTATCCAGCTGTTCTGACGGCGATGGCAGTGCTGCGAGACCAGGCCCCGAGAGGCAAATCATCTGTGACCACCGACAAACCGTCGTTCCCCGTTTCGGTCCTGACGTGGCTGCGCGCCGGCTATCCGGAGGGCATCCCGCCGAAGGATCGCATTCCGCTCGTGGCCCTGCTGCACCGGCAGCTGACCAGTGAGCAGATCAAGGACACGGCCGTGGCGCTTGCGGAAGCGGCGGGACGGCTGCAGCATCCGACCATCACGCGCGACGAGATCACCGACCTGATCGAGGAGGTCACCCACACCGAACCGTCGGCCGAGGACATCGCGCGAGTCGCGTCCGTCCTCGCCGCCGCAGGGTGGCCCCTCGCAGGAATCGACCGCGACGAGCTGTACACCGAGACCGACGCGGACGAGACCAACCCGGACGACACCGACACCACCGACGAATCCTGACGAGAGGGGGTACCCCGTGAGCCTCGCACCGTTTCTCACGTCGATACTCGGCTGGCTGCGCGCCGGGTACCCGAACGGTGTTCCCGAGCAGGACTACGTTCCGCTGATCGCGCTCCTGCGACGCAGGCTGTCCGACGACGAGGTCCTGGCGGTGACCGGCGAGCTGGTGAACCAGCCCCCCTCGACGATCGACCGCATCGACATCGGCGTCCTCATCACCAAGGTGACCGACGAGATGCCTCTCGAATCCGACATCGCACGGGTACGCGCGCACCTCGCCGCGGGCGGCTGGCCCCTGGCCGACGCGTCCGACTGGGCTCACGAGGACCCCACCGACACGCCCTGATCACGTGCGACCGGTACCCGCGTTCCGCCGCGGCCCGGGCGCCGAAGTCGAGTGGTCGCCTACTCGTGCCGGGCGCGCAGCGGAGACGAACACTGGCGGGTATCCGCAAGTGTGAGGAGTCCGTGATGGCCATCGTTGGAGAGCATGCCGTCGTGATCGGGGCAGGCATCGGAGGGTTGCTGGCGGCGCGAGTGCTCGGCGAGCATTTCACCGGGGTGACGGTTCTCGAGCGCGACACCCTTCCCGCCGATCCCGTTGCACGCAAATGTGTTCCGCAGGGCAGGCACGCTCACGCGCTGCTCGCGCGCGGCGCTGCGGCGTTCGACCGCCTCTTCCCCGGATTCACGGCACAGCTGATCGAGCAGGGCGCACCGACCGGTGACGTGGGCACCGGCGCCCGATGGATGCTCGGCGGTCACCGATTCGCGCCCTCTGCCACCGGGATCCGGGCCATCGGCGCGAGCAGGCCACTGATCGAGTGGCAGTTGCGTGAGCGGGTGCGGTCACTGCCGAACGTGGTGATCGCCGAACACCGCACCGCCATCGGATTCACCGGAGACCGAGGTCGCGTCGCCGGCGTCATCACTCGCTACGCGGGCAGCGACCTGGGCGAGATGGTCGACGCCGACCTGGTCGTCGACGCGTCCGGGCGCAGTTCGCAGACGCAACCGTGGCTCGAGGAGTTCGGCGGCGCGCGGCCGCAGGAGGAGCGCATGACCATCCGGCTCGCCTATGCGACCCGGCACTTCCGCCGGGAACCGGCCGACGACGGACGAATTGCGCTTGCCGTCGGCGCGACGCAGGAGCTGCCCCGCGGCGGTCTCGTCCTCGCTCAGGAGGGCGACGCGTGGGTCGTCACGCTGGCCGGCTACGGCCGGGACGAGCCTCCCATCGAGCCGGACGGGTTCGCGGCCTTCGCGGCGACGTTGCCCGACCCGGAGTTCGGGCGGTTCGTCGCCGACACGGAACCGCTGGACGAACCGACGCGCTACCGCATCCCCACAACCGTCCGGCGGCACTATCATCGGGTCGCGCTACCGGCGGGATACCTGCCGTTCGGCGACGCCATCTGCTGCTTCAACCCCATCTATGGGCAGGGCATGTCGGTTGCCGGTACCGAAGCACTCGCGCTGCTCGGCTGCCTGGGCGCCGGGACCGCCGACCTCGCACCTCGCTTCCTGCACGACATCCGATCCACCGTCGCCAACGCCTGGAACGCAGCCGCGGACTCCGACCTCCAGATGTCGTGCGTCGAGGGCACTCGCAGTCCTCGCACCCGGCTGGTCAACGCGCACACGGCCCGGGTGCACCGCGCCGCGAGCGCCGATCCGGTGGTGGCGACGCGGTTCCTGCGGGTCTCCAACCTCGTCGACCCCCCGACCGCCCTGCTGCGACCCTCGACGGTGTGCCGGGTGATCCGCGGAAACCTCCGTCGCACAGCACCTCCCGACTCCAAGTGGTTCACGACCACGCGGTCCGGTGGCGAGTCCCGGGTCGTACATATTCGGCCGTCCGCGACCTCTGGCAGCATGGGTGGGTGAGTTCCGTCCTGCAGGCCCTGCCCGTCCCGACCGGTGAGGCCGCCGCGGCGATCCTCCCGTCCCTCGAGCGAATGCTCGCGGGAACCGGTCCGGCACTGCTGCCCGTCCCGGCAGGTGACGCCCGGGAGACCGCCCGCCTCGCCGACGCCCTGCGCCCCGGCGAACCGATCGCCGACGGCGTGGCGCTGGTGGTCGCGACGTCCGGTACGACCGGCGTTCCGAAGGGCGCACAGTTGTCGGCGGCCGGGCTGCGCGCCAGCGGCACCGCCACCCACGCCCGGCTCGGCGGTCCGGGATCGTGGCTGCTGACCCTCCCCGCGCACCACATCGCGGGCATGCAGGTCCTGCTCCGGGCCGTCCTCGCAGGCACCGACCCGGTGGTCGTGGACGTCTCGGCCGGATTCGACCCGACGGTACTGCCCGACGCGATCGCGCGGATGTCCGGTCCGCGCCGGTACACCTCGCTGGTCCCGACGCAGCTCGTGAAGGTCCTGCACGATCCGAGGGCCGCGGCCGCACTCGCCGAACTGGACGCCGTCCTCCTCGGCGGCGCCGCCACTCCCGCACCCCTTCTCGCCCGGGCCGGCGCCGCCGGGATCACCGTCGTCCGGACGTACGGGATGAGCGAGACGTGTGGCGGCTGCGTGTACGACGGGACTCCGTTGGACGGGGTACGACTGCGGATCGACGACGACTCGAGGGTTCTGCTCGGCGGTCCGACGCTCGCGTCGGGGTACCGCGGCCTGCCGGAGCATCCGGCATTCGCCGAGCCCGGCTGGTTCCGCACCGACGACGCCGGCGTCGTCGAGGACGGGGTGCTGCGCATCCTCGGTCGACTCGACGAGGCCATCTCCACCGGCGGACTCACCGTCGTCCCGCAGGTCGTCGAAGCTGCGCTCGTGACGCATCCCGACGTCGCGGAAGTTGCGGTGTTCGCGGTTCCCGACACCCGGTTGGGGCAGCGGGTGGTGGCCGCGATCATCCCGGTTGCAGGTCAGGCGCCCACACTGGACGCGCTGCGCGAACACGTGGCGCGGACCCTCGATCCGACCGCGGCACCCCGCGAACTGCACCTGCTCGATGCACTGCCCGTGCGCGGTCCGGGGAAGGTCGACCGCCGCGCGCTCACCGCGCTGTTCTCGTCGGAGACCTGACGCAAGGCGCGTGCAAGGTCGCTGCAAGCGGACGGGGTGACGGTGGTGTCCACACAGATCGAAAGGACACCGCATGTACTTCTCGACTTCGCCCGCGATCGAGGCGGAGGGGCTCGTCAAGCGTTTCGGTGAGTTCACCGCGGTGGACGGCGTCAGCCTCACCGTCCCCACCGGCTCCGTCTACGGCGTGCTCGGGCCCAACGGCGCGGGCAAGACCACCACGATTCGCGTGCTCGCAACGTTGCTCCGGCCCGACGCCGGCCACGCCCGCATCTTCGGGCACGACGTCGTGGCGGAGCCGACTGCCGTGCGCTCGCTCGTCGGGGTCACCGGTCAGTACGCGTCCGTCGACGAGGACCTCACGGCCACCGAGAACCTGATGATCTTCTCGCGCCTGCTGGGGCTGAGCCGGACGGATGCCAAGCGCAAGACCACCGACCTGCTCGAGGAGTTCGCGCTGACCGAAGCGGCAAACCGGCCACTGAAGAACTTCTCCGGCGGTATGCGACGGCGCCTCGACCTCGCGGCCAGCCTCATCTCCCATCCGCCGCTGCTGTTCCTCGACGAACCGACCACCGGCCTCGATCCCCGCACCCGCTCGCAGATGTGGGACACCATCCGCCGGCTCGTTTCCGAGGGGTCGACCGTGCTCCTGACCACGCAGTACCTCGACGAAGCCGACCAGCTCGCCGACCGGATCGCGGTGATCGACCGCGGACGCGTCATCGCCGACGGCACCGCAGACGAACTGAAGGCATCCGTGGGGACGTCGTCGCTGCAACTGACGCTGGCGGACCGAGCCGACGTGGACGCCACCCGCGTGCTGCTGTCCGAGGCGCTCCACGTCGAGGTGGTCGTCAGCCCGGAGGCCGCGCGGCTCACCGCGCCGCTCACCGACACCTCCATCACGCCCGAACTGCTGATCCGGTTGCGCGACAACGGCATCACCGTCGACGAGATCACGGTCAGCAAACCCAGCCTCGACGAGGTCTTCCTCACCATCACCGGCCACGGCGCCGACGACACCACCGACGTAGAAGGGAGCGCGGCATGACCACCGCAGTCGCCACTCCGCCCCGCACACCCACTCACACCGCCGCACCCGCCTCCCGCACCGTCGGCTTCGCCGACACCGTCCGGCAGTCCCTCACGATGGCCTATCGCGGCTTGGTGAAGGTCAAACACAATCCCGAGCAGTTGTTCGATGTCGTGATCCAGCCGGTGATCTTCACCATCATGTTCACCTACATCTTCGGTGGCGCGATCTCCGGTGACGTGGCCTCGTACCTGCCGATCATCATCCCCGGCATCCTCGTGCAGACGGTGATCACGGCGTCCATCGTGACCGGCACCCAGCTGCGCGAGGACATGGACAAGGGTGTGTTCGACAGATTCAAATCCCTTCCCATCGCCCGTATCTCACCACTCGCGGGGGCGCTGCTCGCGGACATGGCACGATATGCGATCGCCACTACGATCACCTTCGTCACCGGATTCGCGATGGGCTTCCGCCCCGGCGGCGGCATCCTCGGCGTCCTCGGTGCCGGCGTGCTGGTGATGGTGTGCGCGTTCGCGATCAGCTGGATCTTCGCCCTGATGGGTGTGGTGATGCGCAAGGCGTCGACCGTGCAGGGCGTGTCGATGCTGGTGCTCTTCCCTCTGACGTTCATGTCGAACGCATTCGTGCCCGCCGACACCATGCCGGGCTGGATGCAGGCCTTCGTGAACGTCAACCCCGTCTCGCATTTGGTGACCGCCGTCCGCGAACTCGTCAACGACGGCCACGTGGGCATGCCGGTGGTCTGGTCGCTGGTCGGCGCCGCGGTGGTGATGACCGTCTTCGCTCCGATCGCGGTCCGCGCCTACATGCGAAAGGCCTAGTCCCCGTGCGTGAGTGTGGTGGATCGAGCCACCACACTCACGCGTGGGCGCGAAGCGCATCCAGGATGAGGTGCCGGGCACGGCTACGCGACAGACCTACCACGTCCGCCAGCGCCTCGTCGACAGGCGCGGCACCAAGCACGGACCGCGCCAGATCCAGGTGCCGAGCCAGCTGCATCGACGGGAAATCCTGCCTGGCAGCCGATCTCGTCGACAGCGCGAGCAGTCGCAGGCCGCTCACGGGGTCGCCTGTCGCAATGCGGAAACTTCCCATCGCGCAGGCGACCGCACCCGTCTGGGGCAGGTCCCCGTGCCCGCCCGGACCGAGCTGATCGACCATTCGAGCGGTGAACCCGTCCACGACGTCGGCCAGGTCCGCTGCACGGCCCGCGAGGGCGTGCGCGTCGACGGCCGCGGCGACCAGCATCAGCCCGAACGGGTCGGGATTGTCGCTGCCGACCAGCTCGAGCGCCGTCCGGTAGCCACGGAGCCCGGCCTCGACATCGCCGGACGCCAACTCCATCTCGGCGCGGCTCACCGCGATCGCCGCTGCTCCCTGGGAGCGGTCGCCCAGGGCCGAACCGTCCGAGGCGGCGGCGAGCGGTCCGGCGAGCTCCAGTTCGCGACCGGCCTCCTCGACCCGACCGAGCCCCAGCAGGGCTGACGCGATGTAGCCGTGCAGGGCAGCGGACTCGTCGTACGCGTGCAGATCCCGCGTCAGCTCGGCGCTCTCCCGGTAGTAGCGGACCGCGTCCTCGTATCGCGCGGACTGAGCTGCGAGGCTGCCGAGATGCTGGGACGCCATCGCCACCGTCCACGCTTCCCCCGCGGCGCGGGCCAGTGCGAGGACCTCCTCCCCGTCGGCGGCGGAGCCGCGCAGGTCGCCGCCGTTCTCCCGCAGGTTCGCGCGCACCATCAGTGCGACTTCGCGCGCGGCGCGGTCGGGGTGCCGTACCGCGGCCACCAGCACGCGAGCGCCGCGGCGCCCCGCCGCCGAGGACACCAGCAGCGCAGCGCTGGTCGCGACCGCCGGATCGAGGTCAGCTCTGTCACATGCAATCGCACGCAGCCTGACCCGAGCCCGCGCCAATGGCCGGCTGACACCGGTGAATGCCAGGATGCCTGCGATCAGTAGGTGACTCAGAGCGAGAAGGTTGCCGGGAACCTCACGCCACTCGTCCCCGGCCGGATCGACGTCGAGGATCCGCGGCGCCCACGCGAGCACCTCGGAATGCGTACCGCGCAGTACCCACAGCGCCCCGAGGACCGGAAACACCGTCATCGCCGTCCGGTCGCGGCCGAGCGCCAGCGCCTGCCGCAGCACCGCGAGCAGATTGTCGTGTTCCGCATCGACATCGTGGGAGACGGCGGCCTGGTCGCCGTCGAGAAACCTGCGGGACGCGGTGCGACAGAATCCCTCTGCCCACTCGAAGGTTCGTCGGTCGACTTCCGCAGCCTCGTCGACGCCGGCCAGTGCCAGCTGCTCCTCGCCGTATTCGCGGACGGTTTCGAGCATCAGGTACCGCAGGCCCGTATGGTCCTCGACGACGGTGAGCATCGACTGACCGATCAGCCCCTCGATCGCGGCGGCGGCGTCGTCGACATCGCCCCACTGCGCGACCGCCACCGTAGCGCCCAGGGTGAACCCGGCAGGGAACCTGCACAGCCGACGCAGCGCCGCCCGCTGGTCGTCCTCGAGAAGGTCCCAGCTCCAGTCGATCACGGCATGCAGGGTCCGGTGCCGCTGCGGCGAGGTCCGATCCCCCGAGCGCAGCAACGCGAACCGGTCGGTGAGCCGTTCGTTGATGTCCTCGACCGTCATCGTCCGCACCCGGGCGGCTGCCAGTTCGATCGCCAGTGGCAGCCCGTCGAGGGTGCGACACAGCCGCGCCACCACGGCCGGGTCCAACCGCACCGACGGACGCACGGCCTGCGCGCGGATCCGGAACAACTCCGTTGCCGGCGAACCACTTTCGTCGATCCGCAACGGCGGCAGCGGGTACACCGCCTCGGCGGTGATCGCCATCGGCGCCCGACTGGTGGCGAGCACCGTCAGCCCGTCACTCGCCGCAACCAGATCGGCGACGACCTCCGCGACGTCGTCGATCAGGTGCTCGCAGTTGTCGAGGATCAGCAGCGAAGGCCGCCCCGACAGCGCCTCCCGTAGCCGGTCGCGGGCGTCGTGGATCCGAGCCCGGGTCAGGGCGGTTCCGGGCGCGAGCTCCACCTCGCCCACGCCGAGCGTGGCGCTGATGGCCGCGATGATGTCGGCACCGCTGCGCAGCGACGCCAACTCCACGAGTGCGACGGGAGCGTGGTGCGCGGCGCGCAATCCCAGTTCGTGTGCGATCCGCGTCTTCCCGGTTCCGCCCGGCCCGAGAATCGTCACGACACGGGCAGCCGCGAGAAGATCCTCGATCTCGACGATGGCGTCGTCACGCCCCAGCAGCGCGTTGGGCGCCGCGCGCAAGCCGATCGACGAGGAATCCTGCCTCGTCACAACGGGTTTCCGCTCATCGAAGGCCGGACGGGCGGCGGCGGGAGCCGTCCCGGTGAGCACCGCCGCGTTCAACTCGACCAGCCGCGGCGACGGGTCGGTCCCGAGCCGATCCGCCAGCCGTGCACGCAGCCCCGCGAACACTTCCAGCGCCTCGTTGCCGAGCCCGAGTCCGTGAAGCACCAGCATCAACTGCCCGTGCGCCTGCTCGTCCAACGGGGCCCGATCCGTCGCGGAACGTGCCAACGGCAACGCCTCCCGCAGCGCACCCGCCGACACCAACGCGGTCAGCTCGACGAGGTCGAGGGCGCTCGCCCGCGTGGCGGCGTCGTCGGCGAGTTCGCGCGCCAGCTCCCCGGACGGCAGGTCCGCACCCGGCTCCCCCCGCCACAGCGCCTTCGCCTGTCGCACGGCGTCGACGGCACCGCCGTGGTCGCCGTCCGCATTCCGCTGCTGCGCCTGCTGCTCGAGTACCCGAGCCAACGTCAGGTCGACCTGGGTCCTAGACAGGTCGAGTCGATAGCCGGCGGGCCCACTCTCGAGCGCCCCGTCGGGCAGCGCCGCACGCAGGCGGGAGATCTGGGTGTGCAGCGCATTCGCCGGTGACCGCGGCGGGGCTTCGCCCCAGACGTCCTCGATCAGCGAAGCCGCGCTGCGCACCCGGCCCGGGGTGCGGGCGAGCGCGACGAGCAGGCTACGGGCCCTCGGCCCCGCGACCGGAACCAGTTCGCCGCCGCGGCGCGTCGACACCACGCCCAGCAGTGCCACCTCGACACAGGTGGACGCAGCCACGGCGAGGTCGTTCGTATCGGGGTGCACCGCCGCCAATGCTAGCCACCCACGCGGG
Organism: Rhodococcus sp. RD6.2; assembly: GCF_001040705.1. GTDB lineage: Bacteria > Actinomycetota > Actinomycetes > Mycobacteriales > Mycobacteriaceae > Rhodococcus_G. The sequence continues at coordinate 476,999 of NZ_CVQP01000007.1, read as the reverse complement.
TCCCCGGCCCTGTGGCGAAGCCGGTGGGGAAGGATCGGGGTATGGCTTCAGTTTCCGAGTGGATCGAAGGCGCCCGCCCGCGCACCCTCCCGAACGCGATCGCCCCCGTCCTCGCAGGCACCGGCGCCGCCGCGGCGCTGGACGGCGCGGTGTGGTGGAAGGCGCTGCTGGCGATGGTGGTGTCGATGGCGTTGATCGTCGGGGTGAACTACGCCAACGACTACTCCGACGGCATCCGCGGAACCGACGACGAGCGCGTCGGCCCCGTCCGGCTCGTGGGCGCCAAGCTCGCCTCACCGTCCGCCGTCAAACGCGCCGCCTTCACGTGCTTCGGGATCGCCGCCGTCGCCGGCGTCGCGTTGGCGCTGACGTCGGCGTGGTGGCTGATCGTGGTCGGCGCCGTCTGCATCGTCGGCGCCTGGTACTACACCGGAGGCACGAACCCCTACGGCTACAGCGGCTTCGGCGAGATCGCGGTCTTCGTGTTCTTCGGTCTCGTCGCCGTCCTCGGCACCCAGTACGTGCAGGCCGAACGCGTCGACTGGGTCGGACTGGTCGCCGCGATCGCGGTCGGGTCGATGTCGTCGGCGGTCCTGGTCGCGAACAACCTGCGCGACATCCCCACCGACACCGAATCGGGTAAGCGGACCCTCGCCGTACTGCTCGGCGATGCCCGCACCCGCGTCCTGCACCTCGCCCTGATGACCGTGCCGTTCGTCGCGACACTCGTACTCGTGGTGCGCACGCCGTGGGCGCTGCTCGGGTTGCTGGCGGTGCCTCTCGCCGTCAAGGCCAACTCGCCGATCCGCTCCGGCGCACAGGGCATGGCGCTCATCCCCGCGCTCGCCGGCACCGGCGCCACGATGCTGGTGTGGGGCGCCGCCACCGGCCTCGCGCTCGGGATCGGCTGAGCCGCGGTCAGAGGGCCGAGCACACGAACGGCGCGAGGCCCACGTACGCGTTGTCGAGTGGATTGGCGTCGAGCCCGGACGCGGACACGAGGGCACCAACCGGGGTGAGGATCAACGCATTCGCGAGGGTGTCGTTGTCGAAGGTGACCGACTCACCCGGTGCGAGCGCCGCGACCCGGTTCGCGGTCGCGAATCCCGCGAGGACCTGCACGCGCGCGACGACATCACGGACCGGTGCCGAACCGGTGTTCGTGACGGTGGTGAAGACGTGGGCGGTGGTGCGCCAGTCTGCAGGACCGGTCCCCGACGTGCGGCATCCGTACCCGACGCCGATGCGCAGGTCGGAGATCCCCGCACTGCTGCTCTGGGCCGTGGCGGGGGCCGCCCCGGCAAGCCCGATGCCGGCCACCACCGCGGCCACCAGCCACGTCGTCACTCCTGCACGCCCCATGTCAGGTCTCCCGCCGCCGACGTGAACGGTCCCGCTCACGCGCTTTCTCGTGTGTCTGGACTATCGGCACGCTGTGACGCACCGTTGCGGTCACACCGTGCGGCGGGCCGCCGGGTCAGCGTTTCGCGCTCGGGAACACCGCCGTGAGCACGATGTTGACCAGGGAGATGATGAGAGCACCCCAGACCGCGGTCCAGAAGCCGTCGACCGAGATGCCGAGTCCGGTCGACTCGGTGATCCAGGCCGTGAGCAGCAGCATCAGCGCGTTGATCACCAGGGTGAACAGCCCGAGAGTGAGGATCAGCAGCGGCAGGGACAGCAGCTGAACGATCGGCTTGACGAAAGCGTTCACGACGGTGAACACCAGCGCGATGAAGAGGATGACGACAACGGGGTTGACGTTGTCCTTCGTCGCGATGTCGATACCGGTGACCCACTCCGAGGCCAGCCAGATCGCGATCGCGTTGATCACCAGACGCAACAGAAAGCTCATGCGCCCATGCTGGCACACGGGATAGAACAGGAGCCATGATTCGTGCCGCGACCGCCGCCGACCTCGACCTTCTTCCTGCAATCGAGGTTGCCGCAGGCGAACCCTTCCGGGCGATCGGCATGGCCGCGGTCGCCGACGACGCCCCACCCACGGTCGCAGAACTGGAGGCCGTTCTGCGCGACGGCCGACTCTGGGTGGCCGCCGCGTCCGACGACGAGATCGGCGACACCACGGTCGGTTACGTGATCGCCGACGTGGTCGACGGGTGCGCGCACGTCGAGCAGGTGTCGGTGGATCCGCGCTGGGCCGGTCGTCGGCTCGGTTCCGAACTGATCGACGAGGTCGGACGGTGGGGCGTCGGCAGTGGACTGCGGTGGCTGACCCTGACGACGTTCGCGGACGTCCCGTGGAACGGCCCCTACTACCGTCGGTTGGGATTCGAGCCGATCCCCGACGCCGAGGTCGGGCCGCAACTGCGGGCGGTCCGGGCCCGCGAGGCCGCGCACGGTCTCGACGCCTGGCCCCGGATCGCGATGCGACGTGCCCTCGACCGTCAGGCCGCGCGGTCCAGGACTGCGACGACCTGACGCCGCAACTCGTCGGCGCCGACGTGGGGGGTGATCACGGCGAGGGCCGCGGGATCGGCGCCGCGCAGCAGTCCGAGCACCACGTGTTCGGCGCCGATCGTGGAGTCCTTGCGGGCCAACGCTTCCCGCAATGCGAGTTCGAGCACTTTCTTCGCCTGCGGGGTGAAGGGGACGTGCCCGGCCCGGCGTGCGAACCACCCCGTCCGATCGTGTGACTCCGCGTCGGCGGCGAGCGCGTCTGCCCCGAAGCTCGCCTCCAGGCTGTCGCGGACGGCGTCGAGGTCGATGCCGATGGTCCGTAGCGCGTCGGCATCGGCCTCACCCAGTGGTCGTTCCGCGGTGCCGCGGGCGAGATCGGCGCGCACCTGGTCCGGCGTCAGTCCGACCCCGGCGAAGACCTCACCGAGCGGCGACTCCGATTCCACGACAACGACTCCGAGCAGCAGATGCTCGGTACCGATCCGCGACGCGGACAGTTCCCTCGCCTCGATCTGAGCCGCAACGACCGCAGAGCGAGCCTGCGCACTGAAACGTTCGAACATTGTCACTTCCGTCCTCGTCGATTGTGCTTCTGATGTACGGCCTGCCTGCTGACCTCGAGCGCGTCGGCGATCGCCTGCCAGGACCAGCCCTGATCACGGGCGCTCTGCACCTGCAGCGCCTCGAGTCGTTCCAGCAAGCGGCGGAGGGCGAGCACTGCACGCAGGCCGACCTGGGGATCGGGACTGCCCGCGGCTGCCGCGAGATTCGTTGCCTCGGTCATACATGTCAATCTAGGTTGACGACCCCGGCCTGTCAACAAAAGTTGACGCGCTACCGTGGAGCGAGTCAACCGAACCGAGCAGGAGAATCAGAAATGGCACTGCCCAAGACCGCCGTATCCGCCCTCGCCGCAGCCGGAATCGTCGGCGGATACGCCGTCGCACGACAGACCGGTAACCGTCCCCTCGGAGGAGCGGTCCTCGCCGCGGTCGGCGCGGTCTGCGCGACGAACTGGGCTCGGACGTCGGGGCCCGCCCGCACAGCGGCGCTCGTCGGCACCTACGTCGGCGCGTTCGGGGGCTCGCATCCGCTGGCGAAGAAGATCGGTGCGTGGCCGTCCGTGGGAGTCGTCGCCGCGGGCACGGCACTCGCATCCCAGGTGATCAGCAAGGGCTGACGACGCGAGCGGCGCCGCCACCGGAGTCGGTGTGCGGCGCCGCAGGCGTCGGGCGGGAAGGCGTCAGGCGCCGAACTTCGGGGTGATGTGCGCGACGATCGTCCGGATCGATCCGTCCGTGATCTCGAACGTCTCCGCGATCTCGACGGTCATCAGCTTCGCGCCCGCGAAACCGGCGTCGAGGAGGAAACGCGCGGACACCACGCCGTTCTCCTCCGACAGTTCGAGCTCCCGAATGCCCTGGATGACGCGGTACTGCGGGCCGTGGTCGAGGTCCCAGCGCAGCTGCGGACCGTTGAACCCGGTCTTGAGACCGGCCTCGACACGGGTCGCGTCCGGCGCGAAGGGCACCGCAGACGCGTCGTGCGTGACCAGTGCATCGATGTAGGAACGGGCGATCGCCTCCAGTTCCGAGTCGACGCGCGTCGGGTCGGCCGACACGGCCGGGGTGGCCGAGGCGGGTCCCGCAGTGAGGACGAAAGCCGCGGCAGCGGCGGTCACCGCGAGAGCGGCCATGGCGAAGGAACGACGAATGCGCATGGGCTCAGACCATAGCGAGAACCTGTTCCAGATGGGGACCCACACCGCGATTCCCCCTCGACCCGGGACCGGGTGCGGGACGATGGGTGCGGAGAACAGCGTTCCGAGGCGCCGCCCCACCGCGAGCGCGCCCCGAGGGAACTGACACGACACCGCCGAACCGACGAACGGACACGGCCATGCGCACCTCGACCCCTGGTCTCACCACAGCAGGCGCCCTCGCCCTCGCCGCGGCGATCGGTTTCACCGCACCCGCAGCCGCGACACCGCCGCAGGGCGTCACCGCGGAGACCCTCGCCGAACTCGAACTCGCACCCTCGCTGATCCCGCCGCCACCGGCGGGCCATCCCCCGGTCCCGGACGAGGTCGAGGGCACACTGCGGCGCATCGAGATCGCGCCGGGCGGGAGCACCGGCTGGCATCACCACAACGGACACGTGCAGGGTCTCGTCGTCTCGGGAACGCTCTCCCGGGTACTCGCCGACTGCTCGCGGGTCGACTCCCCCGCCGGGTCGTGGGTCACGGAGGAGCCCGGCGGCGACCACGTCGGGCTCAACCTGGGCACACCCCCCCTCGTCATGCTCGTCACGTACGTCCTCCCCGACGACGAGCCCTTCGCCGAGGACGCGCCCGCCCGCTGCCCCTGAGCTTCGGGACGGTTCGTCGCTCCGTTTCGGGATTGTCGGACGCAGTCCGTACGTTGCACACGGAAGTACACGTAGGCGACGAGCGGAGTCGGTCATGAGCACGAGCGGGGCGCGACCATGAGTATGGAATCGGTCGCCTGGAATTCCATGTACCGCATGATGAACGCCCAGAACGACCGCAGGCCGTTCTCGATGGCGACGGTGCGGCGCATCCTGACGTTCGCGAGGCCGCACCGGCGGGCGATCGCACTGTTCCTGGTCGTCAGCGTCGCCAGTGCGGCGCTGGCGGTCGCGACTCCGGTGCTGGCGGGACGGGTGGTCGACGCGATCGTTTCCGGTACCGACGCGTCGGTGGTCGTGTGGCTGGCGGTGGCGATCGCCGTGATCGCCATCGTGGAAGCAGCGCTCGGCCTGTACAACCGGTACCTGTCGTCGAACATCGGTGAGGGCCTGATCCTCGACCTGCGCACGACGGTCTTCGACCATGTGCAGAAGATGCCGATCGCGTTCTTCACCCGCACCCGCACAGGTGCCCTCGTCAGCAGGCTCAACAACGACGTCATCGGTGCGCAGCGCGCCTTCAGCGACACCCTGTCCGGGGTCGTCGCGAATCTCGTGACGTTGGTGTTGACGCTGATCGTGATGCTCGGGATCTCGTGGCAGATCACGGTCCTGTCGCTGCTGTTGCTGCCGGTGTTCGTCCTGCCTGCCCGCCGGATCGGCGCGAGGATGGCCGTCCTGCAGCGGGAGGCGGCCAATCACAACGCGACGATGAGCACGCAGATGACCGAACGATTCTCCGCGCCCGGCGCCACCCTGGTCAAGCTGTTCGGCCGGCCGCGCGAGGAGTCCGCGGAGTTCGAGGTCCGCGCGCACCGCGTCCGCGACATCGGTGTCCGCACCGCGATGACACAGTCCGCGTTCGTCACCTCGCTGACGCTGGTGTCCGCGCTGGCGTTGGCGCTGGTGTACGGCCTCGGCGGCTGGTACGCGCTCAACGGCAGGCTCGAGCCGGGGTCCGTGGTGGCACTGGCGCTGCTGCTGACGCGCCTGTACGCGCCGCTGACCGCACTCGCGTCGGCCCGCGTCGAGGTGATGAGCGCGCTGGTCAGCTTCGAGCGGGTCTTCGAGGTCCTCGACCTGCGCCCTCTGATCGTCGAACCCACCGATCCGGCGCCGCTGCCGGACGGACCGCTGTCCGTCGAGTTCGACCACGTGCGATTCGCGTATCCGGCTGCGAGCCAGGTGTCGCTGGCGTCACTCGAAGAGGTCGCGACCCTCGACAACCGCGGCGGCGTCGAGGTGCTGCACGACGTCTCGTTCCGCGCCGAACCGGGCCAGATGATCGCACTGGTCGGGTCGTCCGGTGCAGGCAAGTCGACGATCGCGCAGCTGCTGCCGCGGCTCTACGACACCGACAGCGGAGCGGTCCGATTCGGCGGCGTCGACGTTCGTGACCTGTCCGCGGATTCGATCCGGGCGGCTGTCGGGATGGTCACCCAGGACGGCCACCTGTTCCACGAGTCGATCCGGGCGAACCTGCTGCTGGCGGGGCCGTCGGCGACAGAAGCGGAACTGTGGGAGGTGCTCGGCCGGGCGCGGCTCGACGAGCTGATCCGGTCACTGCCCGACGGCCTGGACACCGTGGTCGGTGAGCGCGGGTACCGCCTGTCCGGCGGGGAACGTCAGCGGCTGACCATCGCCCGGTTGCTGCTCGCACACCCCCGGGTGGTGATCCTGGACGAGGCCACCGCCCACCTGGATTCGACGTCGGAGGCGGCGGTGCAGGAGGCCCTCGGTGAGGCGCTCGCGGGCCGGACGTCGGTGGTGATCGCGCACCGCCTGTCGACCATTCGCGCCGCCGACCAGATCCTGGTCGTCGAGGGCGGTCGCGTCGTCGAACGGGGCACGCACACCGAACTCCTCGCCACGGGCGGCCGGTACGGGGAGCTCTACCGCACCCAGTTCGCCGACACCGACGAGCACGCTGTCGTCACACCGTGACCCGGGTGCTGCAGCGCCGTACCGGGTGCTGCAGCACCTTGCCGTGACGGATCCGGTCAGCCGGCGGTCCAGCGACCCGTCGCGGCGAAGGTGTTCAGGACGTCGGTCGGGCCGGTGAGGTCGAACCCCTGGTCCCGCACCCAGTCGTCGTCGAAGTAGGTGTCGGCGTAGCGTTCGCCGCCGTCGCAGATCAGCGTCACAACGCAACCGCTGCGCCCGCTCGCGATCATGTCGGCGAGCAGTGCGAACGCACCCCACAGGTTGGTGCCGGTGGAGCCGCCGACGCGACGCCCGATCACGGTGCTCGCGTGGCGGGCGGCGGCGATGGACGCGGCATCCGGGACGGTGGTCATGCGATCGACGACCTGGCCGACGAACGACGGCTCGACGCGAGGTCGGCCGATGCCCTCGATCCGGGACGGCATCCCGGTCTCGTAGTCGCTCGAGCCGGTCTCGTAGCCACCGATGAACGCCGAGTTCTCGGGGTCGACGACGAGGAGTCGGGTGGCATGGCGCCGGTATCGGATGTAGCGGCCGATGGTGGCACTCGTTCCGCCGGTGCCCGCACCAACGACGACCCAGTCGGGTACGGGGTGCTGCTCGAGTCGCATCTGATGGAAGATGCTCTCCGCGATGTTGTTGTTGCCGCGCCAGTCCGTCGCGCGTTCTGCGTGTGTGAACTGGTCCATGTAGTGCCCGCCGACCTCGTCGGCGAGCCGTTGCGCCTCGCTGTAGATCTCGGACGGCCGGTCGACGAGATGACAGCGTCCGCCCTGCGCTTCGATGAGCGCGATCTTCGCGGGACTGGTCTTGCGGGGCACCACCGCGACGAAGTCGAGGCCGAGCAGTTTCGCGAAGTACGCCTCGCTGACGGCGGTCGATCCCGACGACGCCTCGATCACCGTGGTGTTCTCGGTGATCCAGCCATTGCAGATCGAGTACAGGAACAGCGACCGCGCGAGCCGGTGCTTGAGGCTGCCGGTAACGTGCGTCGACTCGTCCTTGAGATAGAGCGCGACGTTCCACTCGGGTGGCAGCGGGTACCGCAGCAGGTGGGTATCGGCACTGCGCTGGGTGTCCGCGTCGATCAGCCGGACCGCGGTGTCCACCCAGTCACGCGGCCCGCTGCGATCGACGACGGACGGGGTCACCGGTCGCCGCGCAGCTTCGAGCGGAGTTCGTCGCGGTCCTGTCGGCGCTGGGCGTCGACTGCGGAGATCTGCTCGTTCACCTGTGTGCGCAGCTTCTTGAACAGCACCAGCGACAGCGGCATCGCGATGATGACCGCGAAGATCGCCGCCACGAGGAGCGGGATCGGGGCACCCACGAGACTGCTGACGCCGAGGATGATCGCGGCGATGACGACGACCAGGGCGAGCCGGGCGAGGGTGTAGAGCGCGAGGTTGCGTGCGAGTTTGTTCTTGGGACTGGAAGGGGTGGGGTTGTCAATCACCCTCCCAGGTTACCGACCTCGACGCAGGCACCGCAGACTGCCGGACTTGACCGATTTGCGAATTACCTCCCCTTTACCGAACTTAGACAGTTCGAGTACCCGGGGGTCCGAGTGCCACCATGTGCAGCACTGTCGTCCGACCTGCTACTCACGGAGGGTTTCGATGAGCGTTCCCGCGTTCCACGCCACCCAGGAATCACTGCTGACCCCTGGTCAGGTGGCCGCCCTGTTCCACGTCGACCCCAAGACGGTCACACGCTGGGCGCACGCCGGACGACTCGGCTCCCTCCGCACGCCCGGCGGCCATCGCCGCTTCCGCGAGTCCGAGGTCATGGCACTGCTGCAGTCGCTCACCACCGAGGCCACCGTCGTCCACTAGGCGCAGACGAGGGTCCTAGTCGGGCTCCGGTGGCGTCTCGGCGCCGTCCCGCTCGTCCCGGTCCGCCCACTCGAGCAGGGTCGCGATGTCGTACACCGCATCGTCGATGCCTGCATGCAGGTCACCTAGCCGCGCGAACCGGTCGGGCATCGTCGCGAACGTGAAGTCCGCCGGGACGGCGTCGTTCACCTCGTCCCAGCGCAGGGGCGCGGACACCCGCCCGTCCGGGACGCCCCGCACCGAATAGGCCGCAGCCATCGTGTGGTCCCGGGCGTTCTGGTTGTAGTCCACGAACAGCGCCGCCGGATCCCGGTCCTTGCGCCACCAGGTCGTGGTGGCGTCGCCGGGTGCGCGGCGCTCGACTTCCCGCGCGAAGGCCAGTGCCGCACGCCGAACGTCGGCGAACCCGTGGTCCGGCGCGATTCGCACGTAGACGTGCAGTCCGCGGCCGCCCGACGTCTTCGGCCAGCCGACGGCGCCGAGTTCACCCAGCACCTCCCTCACCACACCCGCGACCCGCAGCACCCGTTCCCACGTGCAGTCGGGCATGGGGTCGAGGTCGATGCGCCACTCGTCGGGCTTCTCGACGTCCGCGCGCCTGCTGTTCCACGGATGGAACTCGACGGTCGACATCTGCACCGCCCAGATGACGTCCGCGAGTTCGCTGACGCACAGTTCGTCGGCGTCGCGGTTGTAGCGCGGGAAGTGGACACGGACAGTGTGCAGCCAGTCCGGCGCCCCTCGCGGCACCCTCTTCTGGTGCACCTTGCCGCCGTCCAGTCCGTCGGGGAACCGGTGCAGCATGCACGGCCGTTCCCGGAGCGCGCGGACGATACCGTCGCCGACGGCGAGGTAGTACCGGACGAGGTCGAGCTTGGTCGTCCCGCTCTCCGGGAAGTAGACGCGGTCGGGGTGGGATATGCGCACCGACCGGTCGCCGACCTCGATCGAGGTGGCGTCCCGCGAGCCGGCGGCGACCATGCCGCTCAACCTATACCCGAAACTCGCCTCTCGCTGGCCGGGAACTCTCCCTCGCTGCGGACCGATTTCGTGTAATACTGCAACACGTTCTACCCGTTCGTGTCGTGATCCGAGCGGGTTGCCCCAGCAGATGAGGACGTTGATGAGCGACGCGACCCCCGCCGTCGAGGGCTGGTTCACCACCGGCCCCGAGCCGGCCCTGATCGGCAGCAAGTGCACCTCGTGCGGAACCATCTCGTTCCCGCGCGAGCTGACCTTCTGCAAGAACCCCGCATGCTCCGGCGAGGAGTTCGCGGACACCGAACTCTCCCGCATCGGCACCGTCTGGTCGTACACGGACGCCCAGTACCAGCCGCCGGCCCCGTACATCCCGATCAGCGACCCGTACGTGCCGTTCGCACTCGTCGCGGTCGAACTGCCCGAGGGCATCGTGATTCTCGGCCAGGCCGCAAACGGCTTCGGCGTGGACGACCTGACGGTGGGCAACCAGGTGGAGTTGGTCGTGGAGACCATCTACACCGACGAGACCGGCGACCGGACGATGTGGGCCTGGAAGCCCGTCACCGGCGGCACCACCGAGAACGAGGAGCAGCAGGCATGAGCAAGGACGTCGCGATCCTCGGTGTCGGCATGCACCCGTGGGGCAAGTGGGGCCACTCGTTCGTCAAGTACGGCGTCGCCGCCGCGCGTGCCGCACTGGCCGACGCCAACGTGCCGTGGCAGGACGTCGACTACATCGTCGGCGGCGAGACCGTCCGCAACGGCTACGGCGGATACGTCGCAGGCGCGACGTTCGCCCAGGCGCTCGGCTGGAACGGCGCCCGCGTCGCCACGTCGTACGCGGCGTGCGCCACCGGCGCCCAGGCACTGGACACCGCCCGCGCCCGCATCCTGGCCGGTCTGAGCGAGGTCGCCCTCGTCGTCGGCGCGGACACCACCCCGAAGGGCTTCCTGGCGCCCGTCGCAGGCGAGCGCTGGGATGATCCGGACTGGCTGCGCTTCCGCCTGATGGGCATGACCAACCCGGCCTACTTCGCCCTCAACGCACGTCGGCGCATGGACCTCTACGGCGCCACCTCCGAGGACTTCGCCAACGTGAAGGTCAAGAACGCCAGGCACGGCCTGAGCAACCCGAACGCGCGCTACCGCAAGGAGGTCACGGTCGAGAACGTGCTGGCCTCCCCCGTGGTCTCCAACCCTCTCCACCTGCTCGACATCTGCGCCACGTCCGACGGTGGTGCGGCCGTGCTCGTCACGTCGATGGAGTACGCCCGCAAGATGGGCATCGTGGATCCGGTTCGGATCAGTGCGATCTCCACCGTCACCCCCACGTTCCCGCAGACCATCATGGACATGCCGAACTTCTCCACCGACTCGGCGTCCGCGGTGGCGGCTCCGGAGCTGACGTTCAAGGAGTCCATCGGTCACGCGGCCTACGAGGAGGCCGGCATCTCGCCGGAGGACGTCGACGTCGCCGAGGTCTACGACCTGGCCACCTCGGTCGAGCTGGACTGGATCGAGGATCTCGCCCTGTGCAAGCGCGGCGAGGCCGAGCATCTGCTCCGTGCTGGCGACACCACGATCGGTGGCCGGATCCCGGTCAATCCGTCCGGTGGTCTGGCGTGCTTCGGTGAGGCCGTCCCGGCCCAGGCGCTCGCACAGGTCTGCGAGCTGACCTGGCAGCTGCGTGGGCAGGCCGAGGGCCGTCAGGTCGACGGCGCCCGCGTCGGCATCACCGCCAACCAGGGACTGTTCGGCCACGGCTCGTCGGTTATCGTCTCCGTCTGACAATTCCATGGTGAAGGGCACCTTCGACCGGTCCGTCCGGCCGAAGGTGCCCTTCGCCCTGTGACGGGCCTGTCCGTGCGACTAGCCTGGGATGAAGGAGGTGCGTCGTGATCTACCTGTTGGCGCTCATCGGACTGGTGACGCTTGCCGTGCTGCTGTGGAAGGGATTCGGGCCCGACACACGGACCCCCGCTCGAGGAGTGGTCGGTCCCGACGACGACCCCGAGTTCCTGTGGCAGGTCGACCGGCAGAATCACCGCAAGTCCGGGGAGACGCCGGACGGGAACGCGAGCGACCCCAAGGAGTGACCCGTCGCCCGACCGGTCACTCCGACGGCTTGGCCAGTGCCTTGAACAGCCGGTCCGTCACCTTGACCGCGAGGTCACTGCCGTCGGCGTCCTCGACGTAGACGGCGAACGCGAGGTCGCCCTTCGAGCCGTAGAACCACTGGTCGTCGCCGTGGTTACCGGTCGCGCCGATCAGGTCACCCCAGCCCGCGAGCAATGAGGCCGGACCGCCGTGGACGGTCGCGCGCATGATCCCCCGCAACTGGTCGGTGACCACTGCGGGCAACTGCACCAGTTCCTCGTCGGTGGTCGCGGGCTGTCCGGCGGCGATGATCGGGACCGTCGGGGCGCCGCGCGCGATGGACGCCGCGACCAGTGCCATTCCGAACGGGCTGACCTCGGCGTCGTCGTCACGGTCGGTGGTTCCCCGCATCAGGTTGGGGCCGTCGCCTGCGAAGGACACCGTCTCCTGTTCGAGGTTGGGAATCTTGTACTGCAGGCCGATCCCGAGCTGCTTCGCGGCCTGCTCGACGTCGACGCCCTGCGCCTGCGCGGCGGTCCGCACCAGGTCGAGGGTCGATCCCGCCGGATAGGTGCCGGTGAAGGCGATCGGCCCGACCTCGCTGGCCTGATTGTTCTGCGCGGCGGCGAGAATCGCGCCCGTCGACGGCTGCATCACGACGATCGCGGAGGGGGTTCCGACGCTGACCGCAGCGTCGGCGGCGGCCATCTGCATGCGTGGTTCGATCGTGGACCGGATGTCGGGTCCGGGCGGTCCCTGGTGGCCGGTGAGCCGGGTGACCTGTCCGTTCGGGTCGACCGAGTTGATCGCCCAGCCCTGCGTCTCGTCGCGATTGGCCTGCCACACGCTGCGCATCGCGTCGACGACGGGTCCGTACACCCGGCGGTCTATGGTGATCAGGCGCGGGTTGCTCTCGACCACGACACCGGGAACCGCGCGCAGGTCGTCCTCGAGGACGGCGTAGTCGCCGTCGCGCAGGTTGACGGCCGTGATGCGCTCACCGTTCGACGCCGCGAGTTCCTGCTGCAGTTCCTCCGCCGTGATCAGCGGCGCGACCGGCTCGATCGCCTTCGCGAGCGCGATCGAGCTGGCGATCGGATCCCTGGTCAGGGTGGGGTCGAGACGAACCGCGTTGATGGTCTGCTCGGTCATCATGGGCTTGCCCGCGATGTCGAACACCGTGGGCGGGGCGGCGTCGGTCCGGTCCAGCCGGACGGTCCGCCCGTTGCCGATTCCCGGCATGAAGGTGCCGGGGTTCCACGACACTCGCCACCCGACGGAGAGGTGGCGGACCCAGCCGTCCACGTTGTAGGTCCAGGACCTGTCCGGGCCGAGATTCCAGGTGGCGACGCCGTTGAACATTCCGGAATCCACGTCGAGGTTGATGATCTGGTTGACCTCGAACTCCACCGACTCCGGCGACAACGCGTCGAACGCCTGCGCCATCGCGTCCCTGGCGGCGTTCGGATAGGACGTCAGTTCGGCGGCCTCGTCGATGTCACCGTCGTTGAGGGCGTCCATGTAGCTCGCGAGCACGGTCGGGGCGTCGTCCTTCGGCTTGGCGAAGACCCCTGATACGAGACCGACCGCCAGGAGCAGCGCAGCACAGAGTGCGACCGCGCCCAGAATCCGCAGTCGGCGCCCACGCCCCCTAGTCCGCATGCCTCGATCATCCGTTACCAAGTGTGTCCAGTACATGCACCCACCTGAGATAAGCGGTAACAAGTCCGCCACGGTTCCGTGCACGTAGCGTTATCCACTCCGTGCAGCGACGTGATCCGAACCTCCGCCATCCGACGAAAGGTCAGTTCAGACCGGCATAGGAGTGCAACCCGGACACCACCATGTTGATGATGAAGAGGTTGAACAGCATCGCGACGAAGCCGGCGACATTGATCCACGCGGCGCGCGTGTCGCGCCAGCCGGCCGTCGCGCGAGCATGCAGGTATGCGGCGTAGATGACCCAGGTGATGAAGGAGACAGTCTCCTTCGGATCCCAGCCCCAGAATCGGCCCCACGCCGCTTCCGCCCAGATCGCCCCGAGTACGACGCCCGCACCGAAGATCGGGAACGCGACGATCGTCGTCTTGTAGGCGAGCCGGTCGAGGGTCTGGGCGTCGGGCAGGCGCGCGGCGAGCCGACCGATCAGACCGGTCGACTCCTCCCCCTTGGGCTGCCGGATGCGCAGCAGGAACAGAATGCTGGCGACGCCGGAGACGAGGAAGATGCCACTGCCGACGCTGATGATGGTCACGTGGATGGGCAGCCAGTAGGACCGCAACGCGGGGACGACGGGTGCCGCGTCCGCGTAGAGCACGGTGCCCGCGAGGAACATCAGGATCAGCACCGGGATCAGCAGGAACGCCCACAGCGACCGGTACTGCTGCTTGCGGAGCGTCGCGACGCCGACTGCAGTCGCCACGGCGACTGCCATGCTCACGAACTCGTACATGTTGCCCAGCGGGAAGCGCTCGGTGGCGAAGCCACGCAGGACGATGGCCGCCCACTGCAGGACGACACCGACGACGAGCACGGCCATCGCCATGTTGCCGAGCCGCTCGGACATCGGCTTGCCCTGCGGCTCGCTCACCCTGCCGGGGACCTGCGCCGACGGCGCGGCGGGCACCCCGCCTGCGGCGACCAGCTCGCGCTCCTGAACAGCACGGGCCCTGGTCGTTGCGTACTGCGCAATGAGCAGTACGAACGCCAGAACGAAGATCGCGAACGCGGATTCGAACGCCAGGTCGCTGTAGTGCGACAAGGTCTCGTTGATCGGCATGCTTTGTCTCTCCTGCGCGTCAGTCGCGGCTGTGCGGTGTGTCGGTCGGTCGCCCGAGGTCTTCGAGCAGCCGCTCTGCGAGCCGGTCGAACTCGTCGCCCCAGCCGGCTTGATCCGTGCGGGCGAGCCCGCCCAGCTCTACTACGGTACGTCGTGGTTCCTCGACCAATGTATCCGACACCGTGTCGGCATCCTGTCCGGCCGGCGCCGGGTACACACGCACCCAGACGCGACGCCGCTTGACCAGCAACGACACCAGCAGCCCACCCAGCATCGTCACCGCGAACACCAGCACCCATGTCTGCGCCGGATCGTGCGACACCTGCAGGTTGACGAAGTCCGTGGCGCCGTCGAACCGGACCACGGTGCCGTCGGACAGGGTCGTGGACTCGCCCGGGTACAGGTTCACCCGGGCCTCCTTCACCATCCGGCCCTGATTTACCAGTTCCTTGCTCAGCGAGAAGATCGACTGCGGGTTACCGGTGTCGAGTCCGGTGTCGCCCTTGTAGACGTCGATGGCCACCGCGGGATCGCTGAGGGCCGGGAAGCTCGACGTCAGCAACTCGCCGTGGAACAGCGCCGTCGGAGCGAACAAGCCCTCGATGCCGATCTGGTTCTTCCGGCGTTCGGTCTCGTCCGGATACAAGCCGCCCGGCGGATCGAACCGCATCGCGCCGCTCGACAGGAACGTCGTCGCGTCGTCCGGACGCCACTGCAGCGTCTCCGTGCGGGTCTCGCCGTTCGGGAACGTGACCGTGAAGGTCGGCGCGTACCCGTGGCCCTGCAGGTAGACGCGGTCGCCCGCGACCCGAAGCGGGTGGTTGACGCGCAGCTGGGTCTCGCGCCAAGTATTGGTCGCGAGGTCGTCGCCTGCCTGGTACTCGACGTTCGAGGTGAACATCTCGGCCTGACCGTTCTCGAGGTAGTCGGCGGTGAAGTCCTTGACCTTCACGCACACCGGCGTCAGACCCAGGCCGTCCTCCTCCAATCCGGCACGGAACGAGTCGAAGGCGGCGGGTGAGGTCGTGCAGACGCCGGGGCCGCCGTCGGCGATGACGATGACCTGACCTTCGTAGCCGAACAGCTTGCCGATGGCGATCGCGGCGAGGAGTCCGACGAGCGAGAGGTGGAACACGAGATTCCCCGCCTCGCGCAGGTAGCCCTTCTCCGCGGACACGGTGATCTCGCCGGGGCGGCCCCCTCGCAGGTCGTCGCCCGAGCGGGTGACGGTCTTCCAGCCGCGCAGCCGGCTCAGCGCACCCGTGACGACCTCATCCGGGGTGGCGGCGACAACGGTCTCCGAGTGATGCGGCAGGCGCGACAGCCTGCGCGGCGCCGCGACCGGTTTGGTGCGCAATGCCTGGAAGTGCTCCCAGCACCGTGGGGTGATGCAGCCGATCAGCGAGACGAACAGCAGCACGTAGATGGCGGTGAACCAGAAGCTGCCGAACACGTCGAACAGTTCGAGGCGGTCCATCCAGGGACCCAGCGTCGGGCGGTTGGCGATGTACTCGTCGACCTTGCCCGCGTTGAGACTGCGCTGCGGCAGCAGCGCCCCGGGGATCGCCGCGATGGCGAGCAGGAACAGCAGGACCAGCGCGGTCCGCATCGATGTCAGTCCGCGCCAGGTGTTGCGCACGAGGGCAACCAGGCGTCCCGCGGCGGACTGCCGTGGAACCGCGGTCCGGCTCTCGTCCGTCACTGCGTCCTCCTTCTCGTCTGCCGTCATCAGATCGGCAGCGTCACATCCGAGACGAATGCATCGCGCACCCATCCCACGAACACGTCCCAGGCACCGGTCACCAGCGCGACACCGACCGCCACGAGCATCACGCCACCGAAGACCTGGATGACGCGGGCATTGCGGCGAAGCCAGCCGACTCCGCGCAGCGCGCCGGCCGACCCGAACGCGAGGATCACGAACGGCAGACCGAGCCCGAGGCAGTAGGCGATCATCAGGATCAGTCCGCGGGCAGCCGTGGCCCCTTCGGTGCCTGCGGCGACGGTGAGCACGCCGGTCAGCGTCGGGCCGAGGCACGGCGTCCAGCCGAGTGCGAAGACGCCGCCGAGCAGCGGCGCCCCGACCAGTCCGGAGATCCGGCGTGGCTCGAACCGCACGTCGCGTTGGAGCGCGGGCACGAGTCCGATGAACACCAGGCCCATCGCGATCGTGACGACGCCGCCGATCCGCTGGAACATCTCGCGGTTCACCGACAGCGCCGACATCGTCCCGAACACCGTCATCGTGGCCAGCACGAACACGACCGTGAAGCCGGCGACGAACAGCGCCGCCGCGCCTGCGACCCGCAGTCGAGCGGTCCGCGTCTCGGTGCGCACGACGGCCTGCTCGGCGGTCACCGGCGGGGCCTCCGCTCCGACGACTCCGGCCAGATACGACAGGTAGCCGGGGACGAGCGGCACGACGCACGGCGACGCGAACGAGACGAGCCCGGCGAGGATGCAGACGAGGAACGCGAGAAGGAGCGGCCCGGACGCCGCGGTGGACTGGAAGGTCTCGCCGACGCCCTGCGCGAGAATCATGCTGTTCACTGCTCCGCCGCGATCCTCTCCACCACGGGCTGCAGGTCGTCCGCGAGCAGCGCCGTCAGGTACACGGCCGCGACGCGGTGCTGGCGGTCGAGGATGAGCGTGGACGGGATGACGCTGGTCGGGTAGCTGCCGCCGAGAGCACCGAGGCTGCGCATCGACGGATCCCAGATCGACGGGAAGGTCACGCCGTAGTTGGTGACGAAGTCCTGCGGCTTGTCGCGCTGCGGGTCCTTGACGTTGATGCCGAGGAACGCGACGCCCTGGTCCTTGGTGGCCTCGTAGACCTTCTCGAGGTCGTCGGCCTCGCCGCGGCACGGTCCGCACCACTGACCCCACAGGTTGACGACGACGACCTGGCCCTCGAAGTCCGACAGGGACAGGGTCTGCCCCTCGTCCATGAGGTTCTCGCCGGTGAGGTTGCCGATGGTTCCGCGGTCGGCGGGCGGGTCGTAGAGGATCTCCGTCTGGCCGCCGGGCGAGACGAAGTCGAAGGTGCCGCCGGTCGCCACGGCGTCGTCGCCGGTGGCGCATGCGGTGGCCACGGTCCCCAGGACCAGGCACGACAGCAGGGCGGCGAGCACTCGTGCGCGTTTCGGTGTTCCAGAGATCCCTGAACCGCGCACGAGCGCGAAGCGCCTGGTCATGCCCCGGTCACCGTCGGATCCGACGCTCCCGCCGGTTCGGAGTAGACGATGTCGACGAGGGTGTCGCCCTCGTAGACCAGGGAGGTCAACGATGCCAGCGCGCACTGCCGGTTCCGCGGGTCGTGCCAGAGCCGCTCACCTTCCAGGAACCGGCGAAGCGTCCACACCGGCAACTGGTGGCTGACGCAGACGGCCTCGTGCCCGACGGCCGCGACGCGCGCGGCGTTGACGGCGGCCAGCATCCGGTGCGCGATCTGCAGGTACGGCTCACCCCACGACGGTGTGAACGGGTCACGCAGCTTGAGCCAGTGCCGCGGGCGACGCAGCGCACCGTCCCCGACGGACACCTTCAGGCCTTCGAAGTCGTTGGCTGCCTCGATGAGGTTGTCGTCGGTGGCGAGCGTCAGCCCGTGCGCGCTGGCGATCGGGGTGGCCGTCTCCTGGGCGCGCTGCAGCGGCGATGCCACGACATGGGTGATGTCGTGGCCCGACAGCACCGACGCGACCGTGCGGGCCTGCGCCTGCCCCGTGACGGAGAGCCGGTAGCCGGGGAGTCGCCCGTAGAGGATGCCCTTCGGGTTGTGGACCTCGCCGTGGCGCAGGACATGGACGATCGTGCGGGATGCGGCGGGCTCTGCGGACGGCGTCTGCTGGGGGCTTGTCACGTGGTCTGCTCCGGGTGCGTGGGCGTGGTCTGTCAGGTTCGGGTCAGCTGCTCGGCGTCGCCGCTGCTGCGGCCGCTGCCGCGGCGGGGACGGCCTCGGCGATGCGGTCGAATGCGGCGTCGTCGAGCGCGGACGAGACGAACCATGCCTCGAACGCGCTGGGCGGTGCGTACACGCCGCGGGAGAGCAGCGCGTGGAAGAAGGCGGGGTACCGCCAGGTGTCGCTGGCCTTCGCCTCCGCGTAGTTGGTGACGGGTCGGTCGGCGAAGAACACGCTCACCATGGTGCCTGCAAATTGCACCTGGTGCCGCACGCCTGCCTCGTGGAGTGCGTCACCGAGCAGGCGGCCGAGTGTCGCGGCGTTCCGTTCGAGGGCGTCGTAGACGTCCTGATCTGCGGCTTTGAGGCTGGCGAGGCCGGCGGCGACGGCGACGGGATTACCCGACAGGGTGCCCGCCTGGTAGACGGGACCGGCAGGCGCGAGGTGGTTCATGACGTCGGCACGGCCACCGAATGCCGCGGCGGGCAGGCCGCCGCTCATCACCTTGCCGAAGGTGGTGAGGTCGCCCGCGACCCCGTCGATGCCATACCAGCCGGAGCGGCTGACGCGGAAGCCGGTCATGACCTCGTCCATGATCAGCAGAGCCCCGTGCTCGGTGCACAGGCGGCGCAGACCCAGGTTGAATCCTGGCTGCGGCGCGACCGCGCCCATGTTGCCCGCGGCGGCCTCCGTGATGACGCAGGCGATCTCGCCGGGATGGGCGGCGAACGCCTCTTCGACCGCGGCGAGGTCGTTGTAGGGCAGGACGATCGTGTCGGACGACTGGGCGCCGGTGACACCGGGCGAGGTGGGCAGCGCAAACGTCGCGAGCCCGGAGCCGGCCTCGGCGAGCAGGGCGTCGACGTGACCGTGGTAGCAGCCGGCGAACTTGACGATCTTGGTGCGGCCGGTGAAGCCGCGGGCCAGGCGGACGGCACTCATCGTCGCCTCGGTGCCCGAGTTGACCAGGCGAACCTGCTCGACGGACGTGCGGTTCACGATCAGTTCGGCGAGTTCGATCTCGCCCTCGGTCGGGGCGCCGAAGGATAGTCCGCCGACGGCGGCCTCGCGCACGGCCTCGACGACAGCGGGGTGCGCGTGTCCCAGGATCATCGGTCCCCACGAGCAGACGAGGTCGACGTAGTCGTTGCCGTCGACGTCGGTGAGGGTGCTGCCCTTCGCCGACGCGATGAACCGCGGCGTGCCACCGACCGACCCGAACGCGCGGACCGGGGAGTTCACGCCACCCGGGATGACCGCGGAGGCCCGTTCGAAGAGTTGTGCGGACCGGGACGCATCAGGCGGGGTGACAGTCACGGCCCCCAGTGTCCCAGTTCCCGATATCTGGACAACGACAGGGTGTCGTTGATGCGTGGTCGACGGGCCGGTCACGAACGGGTCGAGGCCCGGGACGCAGGGTCCCGGGCCTCGACCGGAGCGTTGGTCAGTCGGCGTCGATCAGACGGCGGGGTCGGTGATCAGAAGACGGGGCTGGGCGCGTCCACGATGAGTCCGTGGCAGACGCCGGTGGGCAGGCAGACCTCGTTGATGCGGGCCATCGAGATGCGAACACCGCCGACGACCCGGTAGAACGAGAAGTTACGGCCGTCGATGCTGTGAGCCATCACGCCGGGGATCGTCGTGACGTCCTTGTTCGTGTAGAGCAGGTCGTCCTGGGTGACGACGGGGTTGACGACGTACTCGGTGTGCGACCCGCCGGCGAGTGGTGTGAACCGCTCGGCGACCGACGCGGCGGTCGGGGCTGCCGTTGCGACGGCGGCGGTGGAGGCAAGCACGGCGACGGCTCCGGCCGCGACCGTGCCGATTCGTGCGATGCGAGTGACTGCGCTCATAGTCCCCCGATGAAACACGATGCGGGCTCCGTTCGCCACCGCAACGAGACCGGACGACGGCCGCCACCGTCCCCAGGGCGAGCGGGTCACAGGTTCCCGCGCGCCGCCTGTTCCCGCTCGATCGACTCGAAGAGCGCCTTGAAGTTTCCCTTGCCGAAGCCGAGCGAGCCGTGCCGCTCGATCAGTTCGAAGAACATCGTCGGCCGGTCGCCCAACGGTGTCGTGAAGATCTGCAGGAGGTAGCCGTCCTCGTCGCGGTCGACGAGGATGCCCCGCGCCTTGAGCGCGTCGACGGGCACGCGGACCCGGCCGATCCGGGCCCGGAGCTGTGGATCGTCGTAGTACGAGTCGGGTGTCGCGAGGAACTCGACGCCCTCGGCGCGGAGTGCGTCGACGCTGGCGAGGATGTCGTCGGTGGCCAGGGCGAGGTGCTGGCAGCCGGGTTCGCCGTAGAAGTCGAGATACTCGTCGATCTGCGACCGTTTGCGCCCGACGGCGGGCTCGTTGAGCGGGAACTTGACGCGATGGTTGCCGTTCGCGACGACCTTGCTCATGAGCGCCGAGTACTCGGTGGCGATGTCGTCACCGACGAACTCGGCCATGTTCGTGAAACCCATGACCTCGTTGTAAAACCGCACCCAGTGGTCCATCCGCCCCATCTCGACATTGCCGACGGCGTGGTCGAGTGCCACGAACACCCGCTCGGGTGATCCGGGTCGGCGCGTGAATCCCGCAGTACGGGAATCGAATCCCGGTAGGTACACCCCGCGGTACCCGGACCGGTCGACGAGCGTGTGCCGGGTGCTGCCGTAGGTGGCGAGCGCTGCGAGGCGGACGACGCCGTCACGGTCGCTGACCTCGTGCGGTTCGTCGAGGACGACGGCGCCGTGACGACGTGCGTGCTCGACGCAGCGGTCGACGTCGAGCACCTCGAGGGCGAGGTCGACGACACCGTCGCCGTGCCTGCGGTGATGGTCGGCGAGCGGACTGGACGGGTCGACCGCGCCGCTGAGCACAAACCGAGCCGACCCCGATTCGAGGACGTACGACTTGTGGTCGCGTCGACCGGTTTCGGGTCCGGCGTAGGCGACGAGAGCCATCCCCCACGCCGATGTGAAGTAGTGCGCGGCCTGGGTCGCGTTGCCACACACGAACTCCACCGCGTCCATCCCCACGACGGGGAACGGGTCCGCGGCGTCGTCGTGGTCGACGAGTCCGACGAGTCGCCGCAGCTGCGCGGAACGCAGGTGCGCGGCACGTTCGTGCGAGGTCAGCCTGGCGGCGGTCATACAGATCACTGTCGGACGCGCAGGCCGGCTGTGCAATCACGAGCGTTGACGCTGGTCATTGTGTACAGAATGCTGGGCCATACGCCCTCGACCCTGGACAAAGTGATCAGGAGATCGACATGACACTGGATCGCCTCGACGCCCTGCTGCTGGAACTCCTGCACGACGAACCGAGAATCGGGGTGCTCGAGGCGTCGCGGCGCCTCGGGGTCGCGCGAGGAACGGTGCAGTCGCGGCTCGACCGGCTCGAACGGTCCGGTGTGATCGCCGACCGCTCCCCCACCCTGGGCGCCGCGGCGCTGGGATTCCCGGTGACGGCCTTCGCGACCTTGGAGATCGCGCAGGGGCAGGGGCACAGCGCCGTCATCGAGCACCTGTCCGCGATCCCCGAGGTGCTCGAGGCCCACACGACCACCGGCGCAGGCGATCTACTCATCCGCGTCGTGGCCCGCACGCACGCGGACCTGCAACGGGTGATCAACGAGATCGTCGACGGTAGGCACGTGCTGCGCTCCTCGACGGCGATAGCGCTGGAGACCCCGATCCCGCCGCGGAGCGTGCAGCTGGTGTGGGCCGCCGCGCCCGAACCACGGTGACGTCAGCGGTTCTCGCCCGGCAGGTGCGGCTCGACCTCGCGCAGGATCGCGACCCTCGACTTCGCGCCGACGAGCCGGACGACCCGTTCCCCGCCGACGAACAGCGCCAGGGTCGGCGTGCCCATCACCTGGTACTCGCCGGTCGTGACGGGGTTCGCGGCGACGTCGAGCGAAAGTATCCGCATACGGCCCTGGTGCTCGGCTGCGATCTGTTCGAGTACCGGGGCGATCATCCGGCAGGGCCCGCACCGCTCGGCGGTGAAGTCGACGAGGACCGGTAGGTCGGAGCCGAGGACGTCGGCGGCGAACCGGGAATCGGAGGTGGTGGCGATCGTCACGAGTGGGCCTTCTTCCTGTCGGATGGAGTGATCATCGGTTGACCTGGGCGAGAAGCCGTTGTCCCGGAGCGACTTCCGTTCCGCAGTCGCACACCAGGCGAATGCCGACGTGACCGCCGCAGCCGCCGTGCCGGTAGGACACGTCGGGCACCGCGCCCGATTCGAGGTGCCGCTCCCCCCATTCCGTGAGTGCAGCGAGAACCGGAAGCAGCTCCAGGCCCGCATCGGTGAGGGTGTACTCGAGCCGCGCCCGGCTGCCGGGGACGCGGTACTCGCGGGTGGCCAGCACCCCCGCCGCGACGAGCCGGTGGAGCCGATCCGAGAGCACGGTGCGCGGCGCCCCGGTCGCATCCCGCAGCTCGTCGAAGCGCCGCAGTCCGAGCGACACCTCGCGGACGACGAGCAGCGCCCACCGCTCGCCCAGCAGGGACAACGTGTCCGCCAACGTGGTCATGCAGCTGAGTCTACATTCCAGACCCAGGAGCCGTCTCCGGGCGGAAACCCGATGCCCGGCCGATCGCGCCCGAACTCGGGACGTTCGGAAACGGGGAGTGGGCATCCGTCACACACCCGCAACATCGGAGAACGGACCGCGAAACATCGGTCGTCGACGATCGATCGTGTCGGACCGAAGCCGGCGGGCGACCACAACAACAGTCGGCCAGGAGTCATGGGCGGAGGACGCGTGGGGAAAACCGGGAGCGACCACAGGGTCGAGACACTCTGCGCCTACTGCGGGGTCGGGTGCGGTCTCGTCCTGGACATCACCACGGATCCGGAGACCGGCCGACGACGAGCGGCAAGAGCGTCGGGACACACGGACCATCCGACGAACTTCGGTCGCCTGTGCACGAAGGGGACGACGACCGCCGATCTGCTGGCCGCACCCGGCCGCATGGAATCGGCCTACCTGCGACCGCGACGAGGGGCTCCTGCCCAGGCCGCATCGACGGACGCCGCCATCTCCCGGACCGCCGCCGGGCTGCGCGCGATCGTCGACGAGCACGGGCCGGACGCGGTCGCCCTCTACGTCTCGGGACAGATGTCGCTGGAAGCCCAGTACCTGTCCAACAAGCTGGCCAAGGGCTTCATCGGCACCAACCAGATCGAGTCGAACTCGCGGCTGTGCATGGCCAGCGCGGGTACCGGCTACAAGCAGTCGCTCGGCGCGGACGGTCCGCCCGGCTCGTATCAGGATTTCGACCATGCCGACGTCTTCTTCGTGATCGGCGCCAACATGGCCGACTGCCATCCCATCCTCTTCCTGCGGATGATGGATCGGGTCAAGGCGGGCGCGAAACTCATCGTCGTCGACCCCCGGCGCACCGCCACCGCGGAGAAGGCCGACATGTTCCTGCAGATCGCCCCCGGCACCGACCTCGCCCTCCTCAACGGACTGCTGCACCTGATCACCGAGAACGGACACACCGACCCCGCGTTCATCGCCGAGTTCACCGAGGGTTGGGATGCCATGCCCGCCTTCCTGTCCGAGTACACCCCTGATCGGGTCAGCGAGGTCACGGGAATTCCCGAGGCCGACATCCGCACCGCGGCGCAGTGGATCGGTGAGGCAGCCAACTGGATGAGTTGCTGGACGATGGGACTCAACCAGAGCACGCACGGCACGTGGAACACCAACGCGATCTGCAACCTGCACCTGGCGACCGGCGCGATCTGCAAGCCCGGCAGCGGTCCGTTCTCGCTCACCGGCCAGCCGAACGCGATGGGCGGGCGCGAGATGGGCTACATGGGCCCGGGACTGCCCGGCCAGCGTGCGGTGACGTCCGCCGCCGACCGCGACTTCGTCGAGGACCGATGGGGCATCCCGCGCGGGTCGCTGCGCACGGAGGTCGGCAGCGGAACGATCGACATGTTCTCCCGCATGGCCGACGGCGAGATCAGGGCCTGCTGGATCATCTGCACCAATCCCGTTGCGAGCGTGGCCAACCGCAGGACCGTGCTCGCGGGCCTGGAGAAGGCCGACCTGGTGATCGCCCAGGACGCCTACCTCGACACCGAGACCAACGCGTATGCCGACATCCTGTTGCCTGCCGCGCTGTGGACCGAGTCGGACGGGGTGATGATCAACTCCGAACGCAACCTCACGCTCTCTCGGCAGGCCGTCGACCCGGCCGGGCAGTCCATCCCGGACTGGCAGATCATCGCCCGGATCGCCTGCGAGATGGGCTATGCCGACGCCTTCACGTACGCGTCGGCCGAGGAGGTGTTCGAGGAGATCAGGCAGTTCGCCAATCCGCGAACGGGATACGACCTGCGCGGCGTCACGTACGAGCGGCTGCGGCAGCAGCCGATCCAGTGGCCGTGCCCGCCTGGCGTCACGACCGACCGCCACCCGATCCGCTACCTCAACGACGGTGTGAGCCAACAGCTCCTCGTCCGCGACGACGGCACGACTCCCCGCCTGGCGTTCCCGACCTCGACCGGACGGGCGGCGTTCTTCGCCCGCCCGCACATGCTGCCCGCCGAGATGCCCGACGACGACTTCCCGTTCCTGCTGAACACGGGACGGCTGGCGCACCAGTGGCACACGATGACCAAGACCGGCAAGGTCGCGAAGTTGAACAAACTGAACCCGGGGCCGTTCGTCGAACTGCACCCGGACGACGCCGCACGACTCGGCGTCGTCGACAAGGATCGCGTCGAGGTGGCGTCGCGCCGCGGTCGCGCGGTGCTCCCCGCCGTCGTCACCGATCGGGTGCGGCCGGGAAACTGTTTCGCACCGTTCCACTGGAACGACGTGTTCGGCGAGTACCTGGCGATCAACGCCGTCACCAACGACGCGATCGATCCCGTGTCCCAGCAGCCTGAGTTCAAGGCGTGCGCGGTCACTCTGACGAAGGTCGCTGCCGTCGACGGGCCGGCGGCACCCGCCGCGGCGGCGCCGGCGCACACTCCACCCGCCGCGCTCCCACCTGGCCGGACACCGACGGAGGTGCACACCATGTCCCGGATCGACACTCTCGCCGACCTTCTCGGTGTCGCCGCGCAGCCGGCGCCCGCCCTCGATGCGACCGGGCGCACCTACCTCGCCGGGCTGATCGCTGGACTGCGGACCGACGAGGGTCGCGGCACTCCCGGCGTGCCTGCGCTTCCCGCCGCCGCCCCGTTCGACGTGCCCACCCGAGCCTGGATCGATGGCGTCCTGGCCGGACTGTTCTCCCGCAGTGCCGTTCCCGGTACTGCGCCATCCCCGGATCCCGCAGGGGGCGCGGAGCCCGAGCGCGCCCCGATCGTCGTGCTGTGGGCATCTCAAACAGGCACGGCCGAGGAGTTCGCCGCCACCTGCACGGCCGCCCTCGCCCGGTCGGGGATACCCGCTGCACTGCACGACATGGACACCTTCGCGGCTGCCGATCTCGCGGGGACGCGGGAGTTGCTGGTGATCACCAGCACCTACGGTGACGGCGACGCGCCGGACAACGGGTCCGGTCTGTGGGACGCGCTGTCCGCCGACACCGCACCGCGCCTGACCGACACCCGCTACGCCGTCCTCGCGTTCGGCGACTCCAACTACGACGACTTCTGCGGCCACGGACGCACACTCGACGCCCGCCTCGCCGAACTCGGCGGCGTCCGCATCCTCGACCGGGTCGATTGCGAACCCGACTTCGAGGACGCCGCGGGCGCGTGGCTCACCGCGGTCACCGATGCACTGCGCGCCGCTCCCGCGTCCGGCGGCGCGAACGCCCCGACGGCGACGCCGCCCGCGACGACGGCGACCTCCACTGCCGTCGAATCACCCGCCGAAGCGCCGCAGTACAGCAGGAAGAGTCCGCTGGTGACCGCACTGAAACGCAATGTCACCCTCTCGATGTCGGGGTCGGCGAAGGACGTGCGGCAGTTCGGTTTCCACCTTCCCGAAGGCACCCTGGAGTACGAGGCCGGTGATGCGCTCGGGGTGTGGCCGCGCAACAGCATTCCGTTCGTCGAGGAGTGGCTCGCCACCACCGGACTCGACGGCGACGCGACGGTCGACATCGCCGAGCACGGCGCGATGACACTGCGTCGGGCACTCGTCGACCACCTGGAGATCACCCGTATCACCGGCGATCTGCTCCGTTTCACGCACGAGCGCACCCACGACGCCGAGCTCGCGATGATGATGAAGCCCGAGAACAAGGAACTGCTCGACGACTGGTCATGGGGCAGGCAGTCCCTCGACCTGTTCAGCCGCTCGCCGTTCCGTGCCTCGATCGACGAGTGGCTGTCGGTGCTCAAACCCCTTCAGCCGCGCCTGTACTCGATTTCGTCGAGCCCGAAGGAGAATCCGAACGAGGTGCAGCTGACGGTCTCCGCGGTTCGGTACAACCTCCACGGCGTCCCTCGCCGCGGAGTCTGCTCGACCTATCTGGCCGACCATGCCGCCGACGACGAGATCGGCATCTTCGTGCAGAAGTCGCGGCACTTCCGGCCCCCGGCCGACCCGGACGCGCCGATGATCATGGTCGGGCCCGGCACCGGCATCGCGCCGTTCCGTGCGTTCCTGCACGAACGGCGAGCCCTCGGCCACGCGGGACCGAACTGGCTCTTCTTCGGCGAGCAGCACGCCGCCACGGACTTCTACTACCGGGAGGAGATCGAGGAACTCCGCCGGGACGGCCTCCTCACCGAACTCGACCTCGCGTTCTCCCGCGACCAGACTGAGAAGGTTTACGTCCAGGACCGCATGCGCGAACGCGGCGACCAGCTGTGGAGGTGGCTGCAGAACGGCGCCCACTTCTACGTGTGCGGTGACGCGAACCGGATGGCCAAGGACGTCGACCACGCGCTCTGCGGCATCGTCGCACAGCACGGCAAGCTCGCGCCGCGCAGCGCGGAGGCGTACGTCAAGGCACTCGCGGCCGAGAAGCGCTACGTCCGCGACGTCTACTGAGGGACCGACACGCGTCGAGGGGCCCGCGCGATGCGCGGACCCCTCGGGTCGGCGGCGACCCGAGTCCGATTGAGTGTCGTTCGGTTCCCCGTCGAGCGGGTCAGGGTGCGGCGAAACCGGCGCCTGCGAGGACCTGCTGCCCGACGGGACCGGTGACCAGTTCGACGAAAGCCTTTGCTGCGGACGGGTTCTGCGTGCTCTTCAGAGAAGCGATCGGGTAGGTGTTGACGACAGTGGCCGACTCGGGGAAGTCGACGGTGACCACGGCGTCGCCGGCACCGGCCGCGTCAGTGACGTAGACCAGTCCGGCGTCGGCCTGCCCGGTGGTGACCTTGCCGAGGACGTCGGTGACCGACGACTCCTCACTGACCGGCGCGATGTCGACCCCGGCGGCATCCTCGATCTTCTTGGTCGCCGCGCCGCACGGCACCTGCGGCGCACACACGACCACCTGGTTACCGGGAGCCGCGAGATCGGCGAACGAGGTGATGTTCTTCGGGTTCCCGGGCGGCGTCACGATGGTGAGGGTGTTGGTGGCGAAGTTGGTGGGGCTTCCGTCCACGAGGCCGGCGTCGACGGCCTTGGTCATGTTCGCGGTGTCCGCGGAGGCGAAGACGTCGGCGGGTGCGCCCTGCGTCAACTGGGCGACCAGGTCGGACGACCCGGCGAAGTTGAACGCGACATCGGTCCCCGGATGATCCGCTTCGAACTGCTCGCCCAGTTTCGTGAACGTGGCCTTGAGTGACGCCGCTGCGAACACCGTGAGGTCGCCGGTGATCTGATCGGAGGACGCTGATCCGGTGGTCGTGGTCGTCGTGTCCGTGTCGGAGTTCGACGAGCATCCGGCCACAAGGACGGTTGTCGCGGTCAGGGCCAGCAGGGTGGTGCCGAACAGCCTCTTCATCGATGTTCTCCTGGGTTGTCGCGGACGTGTGGGCGGGTGGGCTCCGATGACAGGATCGAGAACCACACCCACGTCGATTTCTCATCGATTCTCACACGCGGACACATTCGCTCAATTACTACGCAGTTGCGTGCCAATGAACCGAATCTCTCCGAGTATGCCTCTTCCATATGCGGCCGCTCGGAGCGGAACGCACGATTCCGGCCACGGTCGGCGCAACCACCCCGATCCACGGAGGTCCCGCTACGCCTGATCCGTGAATGCGGCAGAATCTCCAGAATGCGTCCGCATAACCGGACGCGCGGAGATTCCGTCGCACCATGTGGAGGAGCACACCATGCCGTCGCTGCGCATCAAGGATGCCGCCGGCCTGCTCGGGGTCAGCGACGACACCGTTCGCCGCTGGATCGACAGCGGAGCGCTGCCCGCCGAGAAGGACGCGGCGGGCCGCAAGGTCGTCGACGGGAAGGTGCTCGCGGAGTTCGCCGCCCTGCACGCGGCTCCCCCGCCGAATCCCCTCGGCTCCGGCACGTCGGCACGCAACCGGTTCGTCGGCCTGGTCACCAAGGTCACCACCGACACCGTGATGGCCGAGGTGCAGATGCAGTGCGGACCGTTCACCGTCGTATCCCTGATGAGCAGCGCGTCGGTCCGGGAACTCGGACTCGAACCCGGTTCGGTGGCCGTCGCGATGGTGAAGGCCACCACTGTCATCGTCGAGACGCCGGAGGGGACGTCGTGACGCGGCCGAGGTCGGGAACCCCGGCGCCGTGAGCCAGGCGTCGCGCGATCCGGGCGGGCAGGTGCGCGTCGGACTGCCCGGTTGGACGTACGTGCCCGCCGCGGTCGGTGCCGCGTTCCTGATTCTCCCCTTGGTCGCGGTTCTCCTCGAGATCGACTGGGGCAACTTCGTTTCCCTCATCACCTCCGAGTCCGCGCGCACCGCACTGCTGCTCAGCCTGAGGACGGCGACGGCGAGCACCGTCGCGTGCATCCTCCTCGGCATCCCACTGGCGTTGGTGTTGGCGCGCGGACGGTTTCGCGGCCGATCGGCGCTGCGTTCGCTGGTCCTGCTTCCGCTGGTGATGCCTCCCGTCGTGGGCGGCATCGCGCTGCTGTACACGTTCGGACGCAACGGCCTGCTCGGCGAGCCGTTGGAGGCGTTCGGCATTCGGATCGCATTCTCGACCACCGCGGTCGTGCTGGCGCAGACGTTCGTGTCGCTGCCGTTCCTCGTGGTCAGCCTCGAAGGCTCACTCCACGTGGCGGGCCGCCGCTACGAGGAGGTCGCAGCGACGCTCGGCGCCCGTCCGACGACTGTGCTGCGCCGCGTGACGCTGCCCCTGGTCCTGCCGGGCCTGGCATCGGGTGCTGTCCTCGCGTTCGCCCGCGCGCTCGGCGAGTTCGGCGCGACCATCACCTTCGCCGGGTCGTTGCAGGGTGTCACCCGCACCCTGCCTCTGGAGATCTACCTGCAGCGCGAAACCGATCCGCATGCCGCGGTGGCCCTGTCCCTGCTGCTGATCGTCGTCGCGGCAGGCATCGTGCTTCTGACCCACCGCCGGTCGGCGGCGGTGCTGTGAGCGACCTGCGCGTCCGGGCCCGACTCGCCCACCGCGGCGCCGCATTCGACGTCGCGCTCGGTGACGGCGAGGTCCTGGCCGTCCTCGGTCCGAACGGTGCGGGCAAGTCGACGCTGCTCGGTCTGATCGCCGGACTGCTGCACCCCGACGAGGGCACGGTGACCCTCGGCGAGCGGACGCTCACCGACACCGCGGCGGGGGTGCTCGTGCCGCCCCACGACCGGGGTGTCGCACTGTTGTCACAGCAACCGCTCCTGTTCCCGCACATGACCGCCGCCGCGAACGTCGCATTCGCCCCGCGCAGCCGTGGGGTGTCCCGCGCCGCGGCCGCGTCGATCGCCGCGCACTGGCTGGGCGAGGTCGATGCCGCGGACCTCGCGGGCAGGCGCCCGGCGCAGTTGTCCGGCGGCCAGGCCCAGCGGATCGCGATCGCCCGGGCGCTTGCCGCGGAGCCGCGACTGCTGCTGCTCGACGAGCCGATGGCCGCTCTCGACGTCGCGGTCGCGCCCGCGTTGCGCAGATTGCTTCGCCGCGTCCTGCGGGAGCAGGGACGAACCGCCGTGATCGTCACGCACGACCTGCTCGACGCCCTCGCCCTCGCCGACCGGGTGGCCGTCGTCGAGTCGGGGCGCATCGTCGAGTCCGGCACGGTCCGTGACGTCCTCGCGACGCCGCGCAGCGCCTTCGCCGCGCGGATCGCGGGCGTCAACCTCCTCACCGGCGTGCAGGTCGGCACCGATACCATCGAAACACCTTGGGGCGATATCGTTTCCGGGGTCACCGGGTCGGACGAAGCCGGGTCCGGACCGCAGGCGGTCGCGCTGTTCCGGCCTGCCGCGGTGGCCGTGCACATCGAACCCCCGCACGGCAGTCCACGCAACTGCTTCGCCGTCACCATCGACGAACTCGAGATGCACGGGGCCGCGATACGCGTCCGCGCCGAGGAGAACCAGGACGGCAGCACCGGCCTGGCAGCGGACGTCACGCCCGCCTCGGTCGCCGAACTCGACCTGGTCCCGGGAAGGCGGGTGTTCTTCGTGGTCAAGGCGCAGGAGGTGTCGTTGCATCCCGCGCTCGCGGCACACGTTCGCTAGGTTGGCTGTATGGCTACCACGGCAGACCATCTCCGGACCACACTCGACGGACGCTGGAACGACGTGCGCGAGAAGGTGCGCAGCGACCTCTCCCGGCCGGAGTTCACGCCCCATTTCACCCCCGATCTCGCCGAAGCCCGCGCGAAGACGCTGAGTCAGATGCACCTCCTCACCGAGTCGGGTTTCGCAGCAGACGGTTTCGCATCGGATCACGGCGGAACCGGGAACGTGGGCGCCGCCGTGACGGCCATCGAGATGGTCGCGATGTCGGACCTCTCGCTGATGGTCAAGTCGGGAGTGCAGTGGGGTCTTTTCGGCGGTGCGATCGAAAACCTCGGCACCGCACCCCATCACGAACGGTATGTCCGTCCGACCATCGATCTCGATCTCCTCGGGTGTTTCGCCATGACGGAGACCGGTCACGGCAGCGACGTCCAGGCCCTCGAAACCACGGCCACCTACGACGCGTACGCCGGGGAGTTCGTGGTCCACTCACCGACGCCGTCGGCACGCAAGGACTACATCGGCGGCGCGGCGCAGCACGCCCGCATGGCAGCGGTGTTCGCGCAGCTGATCACCGCGGGCCCCGATGAGGAACCGGAGTCGAAGGGAGTGCACTGCTTCCTCGTTCCGATCCGCGACGACGACGGCGCCGACCTGCCCGGTGTCGTCACCTCCGACTGCGGATTCAAGGGCGGGCTACCCGGCGTCGACAACGGCCGGATCGTCTTCGAACACGTGCGAATTCCCCGCGAGAACCTGCTGAACCGCTACGCGGACGTCGCGGCCGACGGCACCTACTCGTCCCCGATCGACAGCCCCACCCGCCGGTTCTTCACCATGGTCGGCACCCTCGTCCGCGGCCGGGTCACGGTCGGGGGCGCGGCAGGCGCGGGCGCCCGGGTCGCGTTGGACATCGCGACCCGATATGCCCTGCAGCGCAGGCAGTTCGACCGTCCCGAATCCGGGGACGAAGTGCTGATCATGGACTATCTGGTGCATCAACGTCGACTGCTGCCGCTGATCGCCCGGTCCTACGCACTGCACTTCGCACAGAACGAGCTCGTCACCCGGCTGCACGAGATCCAGACGGCGGAGGAGGTCGATCCGCAGGAGCAGCGGGAACTGGAAGCGCGGGCAGCCGGGCTGAAGGCCGCGAACACCTGGCACGCGACGCGCGCCATCCAGGAGTGCCGCGAGGCCTGCGGCGGCGCGGGCTATCTGACGGAGAACCGTCTCGTCACCCTGAAGGCGGACACCGACGTGTTCACCACGTTCGAGGGCGACAACCACGTCCTCACGCAGCTCGTCGCGAAGGAGCTGCTCACCTCGTACGCCGAGGAGGTGCGCGGGATGAGCCCCGTCGAGTGGATGCGGTTCGCCGCCACGACCGTCTCCGACGTGGTCAAGAAGCGCACCGCCGCGCAGCAGATCATCCAGACCATCCTCGACACCCGGCAGGACAACGAGGAGGACGGAAGCCTGTTCAACCGCGGCACCCAGCTGACGATGTTTTCCGACCGCGAGGAGTACCTGCTGTCGACGGCGGCGCGGAGACTGCAGGGTGCGAGCAAGCGGGAGGACGACCCGTTCGACGCGTTCAACTTCGTGCAGGATCACGTGCTGCGTGCGGCGCAGGCGCACATCGACAGGGTGGTGCTGGAGGCGTTCGTCGCCGGTATCGACTCGTGCGTCGACGAGGAGGCCGCGGCGCTGCTCGGCGACCTGTGCGACCTGTACGCGCTGTCGGTGATCGAGGACGACAAGGCGTGGTTCATCGAGCACCGGCACCTGTCGGTGGAGCGGGCGAAGGCCGTCACCCGCGGCGTCAACGAACGCTGTCGGTCACTGCGCCCGCACGCGCTCACCCTCGTCGAAGGATTCGGGATCCCCGCAGCGGTACGCGGCGCCGCGATGCTCCGACCGTAGTGGGAGTTTCGCGGGGCGTCAGGACGTGGGCGTGACGCGGAGAACCTTGTCGGCCGCACCGTTGTCGGTGGTGACGAGAAGCGCACCGTCCGATGCGAGCGTCACCGATCGCAACCGCCCGAACTGCCCTTCCAGCGCGACGGCCTGCTCGGTGACGGACAGTCCGTCGTCGGCGAGCCGCAGCAGCACCAGCTTCCGCTCCTGCTGGCTGGTGACGACGAGGGTTCCGGCCCACGGCCCCCAGATCGCACCGTCGAGGAACGTGCCGCCCGGCGTCGCGATGGTCGGCGCACCCGAACTCCACACCGCGGCAACGGCTCCCGGCACCCGATCCGGATCGGTCATGGGAACCGATTCGTCGTAGACGGCGGGCCTGCGGTCCGGGCGGTAACCGTAGTTGGATCCGGCGCTCAGCAGATTCACCTCGTCGTCGGCCCTGGTGCCCTGTTCGATTCCGTAGAGGCGGCCGGTGCCGGGCTGCAACGCCAGTCCCTGGACGTTGCGGTGCCCGAGGGTGAACACCGGGCGGGCGGGATCGGGGTTTCCCGCGGCGGGGGTGCCGTCCACGTTGACGTGCAACACCTTTCCCCCGAGCGACGCCGGGTCCTGCGGGGCGGTCGGAGACGTCGAGTCGCCGGTACCGATGTACAGGGTGCCGTCGGGGTGCGCGAACACCCGGCAGCCGCCGTGCCTGCCGGTCGAGGTGACGGGGAGGCCGGTGAGGACGTCGGCGCCGCGCGTGAGCTGTGTCCAGCCCTCGTCGACGGTCCAGGACACCACCCGCACGTCTCGTCCCGCACCATCGACCGAACTCGTGTCGAGCCGCCCGGTGACGGAACCTGCCCCGCCGGGATCCTGGTGCCCCTGGCACGTGAACAGGGTGCGGTTCGACGCGAAGTCGCGGGACAACGCGATTCCCATCAGCCCGGTCTCGCCTGCCGCGAACAGGTCCGCCAGGTCGGCCGCGACCTCCCCCGACGAGCCGTCCGGCCGCAACACAACGAACCGACCCGACCGCTCACCGGTGAGGATCGCCCCGTCCGGCGCCTCCACCACGTCCCATGGCTTCGCCAGCCCGTCGAGGACGGTTGTCACCGACACCTCCGGTCCGGCCACGAGCGGCGCGGGCGGCGCGGGCGGCGCGCACGCGACCAGTACCGAAGCGACCACCACGACAGCACCCAGGACTGCGCCGGCATCGACAACCTTCACGATCCAACCCCGTCACCTCTGCGTCTGACGAACTCCGTCCAACACTAGGGGACGCTGCGGAGATTGTCCGGATCGAAATGCCCCGGCGCTCGCCCCGATCAGATGATGGTCCCGCAACCGGACCCGACGGGTCCGCAACCGGTACTTCCACGAGAATCCCGGCCACAGAGCGTGATTGCGACCACGGCCGTCGAGATACCAGCTTCCGCAACCACCTGTGCTCCACACCGCGCGCCGCAGCCGCTGCTGCACCCCGGCGTCCACCGCCTCCTGCACCTCCTCGCGAACGTCGAGCGCCGCGGCGCCGACCCGGTCCAGCGCCCTGATCGCGTCCAGGACGTACCGGATCTGCGACTCGATCATGAACACCACCGAGTTGTGGCCGAGGCCGGTGTTGGGACCGGACAGCAGGAACAGGTTGGGCATGCCCGCGACGGTGATCCCGTGGTGCGTCCGGACGCCGCCACTCATCCACCGCTGCTGCAGTGTCGTGCCGCCGCGCCCGGTCAACGGCAGGGCGGCCAGCGACCCGGCGACCCGGAATCCGGTCGCGTACACCAGGACGTCGGCGGGTCGGGTGACGCCGTCTGCCGTGACGATCCCGGTCGGGGTGACGTGGCCGACGGCCGTCGTCACAACGCGGGTCGACCCCGACGCGAGGGCGGGAAAGTAGTTGTCCGACCGGATGATCCGTTTGCATCCGATGCGATGGTCCGGTGTCAGGGCGCGCCGGAGCTCGGGGTCGGCCACCTGCGCGTGCAGGTGCCGCACTGCGCGCCTGTGCATCAGTGCGGACGCCACCGTCGACCCGGCGAAGGCGGGAGCCGTCGCCTCCGCGCGCCAGTACCAGCCGATCCGGGCGAGGCGCGGCAGCCGCGGTGGCCGCGTTCCGAGCGGCGGGAGCACCCACGCCGGGGTGCGCTGGTACACGTCCACCGCGCCTGCTCGCTCGACGATCTCCGGGATCAGTTGCGCCGCGGACGCCCCGGTGCCGATGACGGCGACGCGTTTGCCGTCGAGGTCGATGCGCTCGTCCCAGTCGGCCGTGTGGACCACCGGACCGGCGAAGGAGTCGACGCCGACGATCCGCGGCCGTTTCGGCAGATGCAGGGCGCCGGTCGCGGCGACGAGGAACTGCGCCTCGAACGCGCGGCCGTCGGCGGTGACCACCGTCCAACGCGCCGCGCCCTCGTCCCACTCGCCGCGGACCACCTCGGCGCCGAACTCGATGCGGTCGGCGAACCCGCTGCCGAGTGTGCGCAGGTAGTCGAGGATCTCCGGTTGCCGGGCCCGGGCATCGCTCCACCCGTCGCCCCGCGCGAAGGAGTACGAGTAGAGCACCGACGGAATGTCGCAGGCACAACCCGGGTAGGTGTTGTCCCGCCAGGTTCCGCCGAGGTCTCCGGCCTTCTCCAGGACCACGAAGTCACGGATGCCCGCACGCTGCAGGCGGGCTGCCATGCCGAGTCCGGCGAACCCGGCTCCGATCACCAGCACCCGAGTCGATCGCATCTCGTTGTTCCACGTCACCGCCATACTTGAACAGTGTTCAAGTATGGCGGTGTGAACGCAAGTTGCTCCTACCGGGCGAAACGTCGCAGGCGCAGGCTGTTGCCGACCACGAACACCGAGGACGCCGCCATCGCGGCACCCGCGATCATCGGGTTGAGCAGGCCGAACGCCGCCAACGGGATCGCGGCCACGTTGTAGGCGAAGGCCCAGAACAGGTTCGCCCTGATCGTGTTCAGCGTCACCCGAGCCAGCCGGATCGCCTGCGGAACCGACCGCAGATCACCGCGGACGAGGACCAGGTCGCCCGCCTCGATGGCGGCGTCGGTGCCGGTCCCCATCGCGAGCCCGACGTCCGCGGTCGCGAGCGCGGCGGCGTCGTTGACGCCGTCGCCGACCATCGCGACGGCGCGGCCCTCACCCTGCAACCGGCCGACCTCGGCAGCCTTCTCGTCGGGAAGAACCCCGGCGATCACCCGCTCGATCCCCACCTCGTCGGCCACGCGGCGCGCCACGGACTCGGAGTCGCCGGTCAGCAGGACCGGCGTCATCCCGAGCGCCCGGATCTGCGAGATCGCTTCGGCGCTGGTGGGTTTCACCGCGTCCGCGACGCCGATCGCACCGCGGACGGCGCCGCCCCACGAGACCGCGACCGTGGTGTCACCGGAGTCGAACGCGCCGGCCAACTCCGCGGGAACGGCATGCTCGGGCCTGCCGACGGTGACCCGCAGCCCGTCGACGGTGCCGACGACGCCGACACCCGCACGGTTCGAGAAGTCGGCCACGGCGAACGACCCGGCGCCTGCGGCGGCGATCGCCCGCGCCACCGGATGCTCCGACGCCGACTCGACAGCCGCGGCCAACGCGAGCACGCGGTCGCGGTCCTCACCGTCCGCAGCCACGACGGAACGGACGATCATCGTTCCGGTGGTGACGGTGCCGGTCTTGTCGAGGACCACGGTGTCGATGCGCTTGGTCTGTTCGAGGACCTCGGGCCCACGGATCAGAATGCCGAGCTGCGCGCCACGGCCGGTGCCCACGAGAAGAGCGGTGGGCGTGGCCAGTCCGAGCGCGCAGGGGCAGGCGACGATGAGGACGGCGACGACCGCGGTGAACGCCTCGGTCGCGGCGTGACCGGTGAGCAGCCAGCCGCCGAGGGTGAGCGCGGCGAGCACGAGCACGACGGGCACGAACACCGCCGACACCCGGTCGGCGAGCCGCGCGACCTCGGCCTTGCCGTTCTGCGCGTCGGTGACCATCTTGGCGATGTGCGCCAACTGCGTGTCGGCACCGACCTTGTCGGCCCGCACCACCAGGTGTCCGTCGGTGTTCACGGTGCCGCCGACCACGGCGTCGCCCTCGGCGACGTCGACGGGCACCGACTCGCCGGTCATCGTCGACGCGTCGACGGCTGCACGGCCGCGGAGCACGACACCGTCGGTGGCGATCTTCTCTCCGGGCCGGACCGCGAACCGGTCCCCCACCCGCAGGTGCTGCACCGGGATCCGCGTCTCCTCGTCGCCTGCACCGAGAACTGCGACGTCCTTGGCTCCGACTTCGAGCAGGGCCCGAAGAGCGCTTCCCGCACGCCTTTTCGCCTTCGCTTCCGCGTACCGGCCCGCGAGCAGGAACACCGTCACCGCCGCCGCGACCTCGAGGTAGAGCTGACCGGACGGGTCGTGCGCTCCGAGCCCGAAGGAGAACTCGTGCGTCATCCCGATGTGTCCCGCGGTGCCGAACACCAGGGCCCACAACGACCATCCGTAGGCGGCGAGGGTGCCGACCGAGACCAGGGTGTCCATCGTCGACGCGCCGTGCCGGGCGTTGATCAGGGCCGCGCGGTGGAACGGATAACCACCCCAGAACACGATGACGGTCGTGAGCGCGAGGCAGATCCACTGCCAGTAGTCGAACTGGAGCGCCGGAATCATCGACAGCGCGACCACCGGCACACCGGCCACCGCGGACACCAGCAGGCGCGGGCCGAGTGAATCGGTGCGCGCCCCGTCGTCTTCGGGTTCCTCGGCGACCTCGGCGGCGGTGTAGCCGGCCGACTCGATCGCCGCGACGAGGTCGTCGACGGACACGCCGTCGGGCCTGCTGACGTGCGCCCGCTCGGTCGCGAAGTTCACCGTCGCGGTGACGCCGTCGAGCTTGCCGAGCTTGCGTTCGATCCGACTCGCACAGGAGGCGCAGGTCATGCCGCCGATGTCGAAGTCGACGTCGACGTCGGATGATCGCGCGCCCGCCCGCTCGGCCTCGCGCGGCGTAACGGCACCGCCGGTCACGAGGTCAGCTCGTATCCCGCCTCTTCGACGGCCGCGGCGACGGCGGCCCGGTCGAGCGGGGCGTCGCTGGTCACGTCGACGCGGCCGGTTCCGAGGTCGACGACGACCTCGGTGACGCCCGCGATCTCGGTCAACTCCTCGGTGACGGACGCGACGCAGTGCTGACAGGTCATTCCGGCGACGGTGTAGGTGCTCTGCATGTCTGTGCCTTCCAGCGGGGGTGTGTCAGGACTTGACGAGACGGGCGATGGCGGCGGACGCCTCCTTGACCTTCGCGTCCGCTTCGGGCCCACCCTGGCGTGCCGCTTCGACGACGCAGTGCGAGAGGTGCTCGTCGAGCAGCTTGAGGGAGACCGACTGCAGCGCGCTCGTCACCGCCGACACCTGGGTGAGGATGTCGATGCAGTAGCGGTCGTCGTCGACCATCCGGGAGATGCCCGCGACCTGCCCCTCGATGCGCCGCAGCCGCTTGAGGAGGGCTTCTTTCTCGGCCGAGTATCCGTTCATGCCCATATCATACCCCCCGTGGGTATGACTGTCCGGGATGGGCGGGACCGCCGGACATCGACGAAAGGGCGCATCCCCACACGCCTCACACTCCGATGTGGTGGATGTGGCACAGGTCTCCCCCGAACAAGACTGGCGGCAAGCACATTCGCCTCGAGGGAGTCACATGAGTCGCGTCCTGTCGTCGGTGTCCACCGACGGTTCCGTTCCCACCAGCGCCGTCCTCGACGTGCCGACGCTCACGTTCTCGCCGACGGCCGGCAACGCGAACACGCCGGACGGGAACACGCTGCACGCCGAAGTGGTCTGGCCGCAGGGCGGTACGCCGCTCCTCGCCGACCTGGTGGCGACCTTCGCCCATCTGGACCTGTGCGTGGCCACGCACGATCTGGTGGGTGGCGACCTCGACACGGCGTCGGTCCACCGATTCACGTTCCACACCGGAGCGCTCGAGTGGGACGCGGCGACGGAGGCCCTGGTGTCCGACGCCTTCGTGGCCGCGACGACGGGCGCCGTCGAGGTGGACGGCTACCTCCGGCTCGTCGCCACCGCGGGCCTGCCGTGGCGCGAGGCCGTCGTGGTGCGTGCGCTCGCCCGATATGCCCGTCAGTGCGGACTCGAACTGTCCAGCACGTCGGTGATCGACCTCCTGGCCGCCCGGCCGGAGTACGTGCGGGCGCTGGTGGCGCTGTTCCGCGCCCGGCTCGACCCCCGACTCGAGGACCGGGACGCGGCCGTGGCCGGCGCCGAGGCCACGCTCACGGCCGCAGTCGCGGCCACCGCGACGCTCGACGAGGACCGGCTGCTGCGCGGGCTGTGGTCCGTCGTCTCGGCGACCCTGCGCACCAACTGGTTTCGGGCGCACGTACAGGACGGCGCGCCGATCGCCCTGAAGCTCGACCCGTCCCGGGTGTGCCTGCCCGCCACGGTCGTCCCGCACCGGGAGATCTTCGTCCACTCCGCCGATGTGGAGGGAAGCCATGTCCGCGGCGGGCCGATCTCGCGCGGCGGGCTGCGCTGGTCGGATCGCCGCGACGACTTCCGGACCGAGGTCCTCGGCCTGATGCGCACGCAGGTGGTGAAGAACTCGCTGATCGTGCCGATCGGGGCCAAGGGCGCGTTCGTGGTTCGAGGTACGACCGAGCCGGCTGACATCGAGAGGGCGTACTCGGCGTTCGTCGGCGCGCTCCTCGACGTGACCGACAACGTCGTCGACGGGGTCACCGTGCATCCGGCCGAGACGGTCGTCCACGACGGCCCCGACCCGTACCTCGTGGTGGCCGCCGACCGCGGAACCGCGCGCTTCTCGGACCTCGCCAACGGCATCGCCCTCGGGCGCGGCTTCTGGCTCGGGGACGCGTTCGCCTCCGGCGGGGCGACCGGATACGACCACAAGGAGATGGGCATCACCGCCCGCGGCGCCTGGTGCTCGGTGCGCCGCCATCTCGCCGAGGCGGGCACCGACGTCGACACCGACGCGTTCACGGTCGTCGGTGTCGGAGACATGTCGGGGGACGTGTTCGGCAACGGGATGCTGCTGTCGAGGCAGATCCGCCTCGTCGGCGCCTTCGACCACCGCCACGTGTTCCTCGACCCCGATCCGGACCCCGAGCAGTCGTACCGCGAACGGGAACGCCTCGCCTCCCTCGAACGCAGCAGCTGGGACGACTACGACCGCGCCGCCGTCTCGCGCGGCGGCGGAGTCTGGCCGCGGACGGCGAAGTCGATCCCGCTGTCCCCGCAGGCCCGGCGCCGCCTCGGCGTCGACGCCACCGAGTTGGCACCGCACGAGGTGATCCGCGCTCTCCTGCGCGCCCAGGTCGACCTGCTGTGGAACGGCGGCATCGGGACGTACGTGAAGGCGTCGACGGAGTCGCACACCGACGCAGCGGACCCCGCCAACGACGGGGTGCGCGTCGACGCCGACACCCTGCGCTGCCGGGCGATCGGTGAGGGCGGCAACCTCGGCCTGACCCAGCGCGCGCGGGTCGAGTACGCACTCGGCGGCGGACGCGTCAACGCCGACTTCATCGACAACGCCGCAGGCGTCGCGACCTCCGATCGCGAGGTCAATCTCAAGATCGCGCTCGACTCCGCGGTGCACTCGGGCGTCCTCTCCTCGGACGCGCGTGACGCGCTGCTCGCCGACGTGGCCGACGACATCGCACGTTCGGTCCTGGGCGACTGCGACCGGCAGACCCTGGCGATCAGCCTCGCCGAGGCCAACGCCTCGTTCCTGCTCAGCAGGCACGAGCGCCTGATCGAGAACCTCGAGGACGCCACGAGCATCGACCGGGCGGCGGACGTCCTCCCGTCACGCACCGAACTGGCGGCGCGCAGGCGCGCGGGCACGGGTCTGGTCCGTCCCGAGATCGCGGTTCTGCTCGCCCGCTCGAAGAACCTCGTTCGGAGCGAACTCCTGGACTCCGCCGATCTGGACGACCCCGCGTTCGCCGGCCTGCTCGACGAGTACTTCCCGGCTCGGATCCGCGCCGTCGCCGGACCTGATCTGCGAGGGCACCGCGTCGCCCGCGAGATCATCGCGGTGGTCGTCGCGAACCAGCTGATCGACCGCGTCGGCCCCGGGTTCATCCATCGCCTCGAGGAGCGCGCCGGTGCGACCACGGCCGAGATCGTCACCGCCTACGCGGTGGTCCGGTCCGCGTTCGACGTCGACCGGATCTGGAACGACGTCCTCGCCCTTCCCGACATCGGACGGCAGACCCGCCTGGACCTGCTGTCCGGGGTCCAGGAACTGATCGAACGCGCGACGTCCTGGCTCCTGCGGGCACGCCGCGGCGGTCACGGTGCCGCCGCGGACGGTTCCCGGCTCGCCGACGCGGTGCGCGAGCTCACCGGCGCCCTTCCCCGACTGTCCGGGCGGCTCGAATCGGACCTCGCCACGCTGCGCGTGCTGGCGCAGGCGCCCGCACTGGCGGACACGGCGGCACGCACCGGCCACCACGTGACCCGCGCCGCCCAGGCCTACCGCGAACTCGGCGCCGCGCTGGGTCTGGACTGGCTGTGCGCCGCGATCGCGGCAGACAC
Organism: Rhodococcus sp. RD6.2; assembly: GCF_001040705.1. Lineage (GTDB taxonomy): Bacteria > Actinomycetota > Actinomycetes > Mycobacteriales > Mycobacteriaceae > Rhodococcus_G. The sequence goes on along the minus strand of NZ_CVQP01000007.1, from coordinate 435,575 downwards.
CCAGACCGGGTACTGGGACACGATGGCCGCCGACGTGGTCACCGACGACCTCCGGGAACGCTGGCATGCACTCGTCGAGGTGATCCTGTCCGATCTCGGAGCAGACGAGCCGATCACCGCCGCCGTCGACCGGTGGCATTCCTCGAACCCGACCGGCGCGGCGCGCCTGACCTCGATGATCGACGAACTCCGTCGTGACGGCCGAGCGGACGCCGTGCGGGGCTGCGTGGTCGGCGCGGAGATCGCCCTCGCCGTGCGCACCGCCGTCGCGCCGGGCGGCGGCGTCACCGCCGTCACCCCTGTCGCGCGATGATCGCCAGCAGGAGCTCCGCCCGCACCCGCGCGACGTCGAGATCACAGCCGAGCAGGTCCTCGATCCGCGTGATGCGGCTGCGGAGTGTGTGCCGGTGGACGCCGATCGTCGCGGCGGCGGATTCCCAGTGCCCGTTCGCCTCGAGATAGGCACGCAGCGACGCCTCGAGGTCGGTGCCCTGCTCCCGGTCGTGAGCGACGAGGGGCGCGATCATCGTCTCGGCCAACTCGTCGAGGACGCGGCGGGACTCGGGGAAGGTCAGCAGCGCACTGCCGGTCATGGACTCGAACTCGACCGGCTGTCCGCCGTATGCCGCGGCCGAGGCCGTCAGTGCCGACTGCTGGACCGCGTCGGTCACGTCGTCGACCGGGTGGACGGTGCTCAGTCCGACCCGGATCGACTTCGCCTGCCGCGACCCGAGTTCACGCACCAGCCTGCGGGCGACGTCGGATCCGTCCCGACCGCGAAGCAGCGCCGTCACGCGCATCTCGTCGCGTCGGACGAAGGTCTGGCGGGCATCGGCGGTCATGATCGCGTCGACCACGTCGACGACCCGCTGGACGGCGTCGTCGGAATCGCAGAGCACGGTCATGGCCCTGATCAGCCCGTCGCTGTCCGCGGCCTGACGCATCTGTGCGCGCGCGGGAGCGAGGTTGATCTCGGTCGACAGGAGCAGCCCGATCGCCTCGCTGTTGAGCCGGTTCTGCGCGGCCCTCAGTCGATGCGGCTTCTCGAAATCCAAGGCCAGCAACGAGTTCGCGTGACCGAGCAGGATCTGTTCCACGTGTCCGAGCGAGCTGTCGCTGATCGCAGCCAGGTATCCGTGGACGACGTTGCCACCCGTGATGACCTGCACGGCGACCGTCGCGCCGGTCCTGCTCCGGGCGACGCTGCTCGCGACCGATCCCGATCCGCTCGCGGCCAGATCCGCGACCTCGGCGACGACGGCCTCGTCGACGCCGTCCGGGTACGCCTCGATGACCCGCATGGACGGATCCAGCAGCAGGACGGTCGCGGAGCAGGCCACCGACAGCTCACGAATCGTCGCGTAGACGCCTCCCTGGATCGCGGAGCGAGTCATCCGGGGCTGCGCTCGCGAGGCGCGCAGCATGGACTCGTACCGCAGCTCCGCGAGACGCTCGGTGACCTTCTTCGCCACCGCCACGAACGGCGTCGGCAGCGGCACCTCCAGCAACGGCAGGCCGTACTCGTCGGCGGCCGTGACGAGGTCCTCGGGGACCGACGGGTGGGACAGGCCGACCCCGAAGCCGACGGCCGCGACGCCGCACTCGGCAATCTTCTGCAGGTAGGCGCGGCGATCCACCGCGGACGAGGGCAACGCGATCCCTGTCGTGAGCAGCAACTCGCCACCCGAGAGCCAGCGTGCCGGATCACTCAGCTCGGTGGTCACGACGAAGGTCACGTCGGCGTCGAGCCCGCCGGCGCCCGCCATCAGCTTCAGTGCAAGTTCGGGCTGCGACAGCAACCACCTGACAGGAAGGGCCATCACGCCTCCAAGTCACCCACGGGTGTCGCGCGGACCCGCCCCGACAAAATGGCGAATCCGACCTGACCTCACTCGACATTCTGGCAGATGTCCGGAGTTGTGAAGCACCGCACATTTAGAGGACCACCGCGAGGAGATCTCACACGACGGCGTGCCGTCCAGATCTGACGGCGGTGCCAGGCACACCCGCACGGTGCCGCCCAACCGTTCGAGAGGACCGACCCACGATGACGATCGACCTGCTGAAGAACTACATCGACGGCGCCTTCGTGGATTCGGCGTCGGGCGAGACCATCGACCTCGTCAGCCCGGTCGACGAGACAGTCGTCGCCCGCACGCCGGTCTCCACCGAAGCCGACGTCGCCGCCGCCGTCGAGGCTGCCCAGCGGGCCTTCCGCACCTGGGGGCGGACCACACCCGGTCAGCGCCAGACCGCACTCCTCGCCCTCGCCGACGCCATCGAGGCGCACACCGACGAGATCGTCGAGGCGCAGTGCCGCAACACCGGCCAGCCCAAGGCCGTCGTCGCCGCAGAGGAGGTCAAGGTCGGAGCCGACCAACTCCGGTTCTTCGCCGGTGCCGCTCGCCTGCTCGAGGGCAAGTCCGCGGGCGAGTACATGGAGGGCTTCACCTCCTACGTCCGGCGTGAGCCGATCGGCGTGGTCGGTCAGGTCACTCCGTGGAACTACCCGTTCATGATGGCGATCTGGAAGATCGGGCCCGCGCTGGCGGCGGGCAACACCGTGGTCCTCAAGCCCAGCGACACCACCCCGGAGAGCACGCTCGTGCTCGCCCGCCTGTCGCAGGGCATCCTGCCCGACGGCGTCCTCAACGTGATCCTCGGCAATGCCGCCACGGGTGCCTCCCTGGTGGAACATCCGGCGCTGGGCCTGGTCTCGATCACCGGATCGGTTCGCGCCGGCATCGCCGTCGCGGTCTCCGCCGCGAAACAGGTCAAGCGCGCCCACCTCGAACTCGGCGGCAAGGCGCCCGCTGTTGTGTTCGCCGACGCCGACATCGACAAGGCTGCCGGCGGCATCGCCGAAGCGGGCATCTTCAACGGCGGCCAGGACTGCACCGCCGCGACGCGCGTGCTGGTACACGAGTCGATCCACGACGCGTTCGTCGACGCGCTGGTCGCGAAGGCCGAGGCCCTGACCCCCGGACTCCCCGACGACCCGGACGCCTTCTACGGCCCCCTCAACAACGCCGCGCACTTCGGGCGGGTCGTCGAGAAGATCGCCGCACTGCCGAGCCACGCGAAGGTGCGCACCGGCGGCAACCGGATCGGCGACACGGGCTACTTCTTCGCCCCGACGATCGTCACCGATGTCGCGCAGGACGACGCGATCGTGCAGGAGGAGACCTTCGGTCCGGTGATCACCGTCCAGTCGTTCACCGACGAGGAGCAGGCCGTCGAGATGGCCAACGGTGTGGACTACGGCCTGGCCGCGAGCGTGTGGACCCGGGACCACGGCACGGTCCAGCGCATGTCGGTCGCGCTCGACTCCGGAGCGGTGTGGATCAACTGCCACATCCCGCTGGTCGCCGAGATGCCGCACGGCGGGTTCAAGCAGTCCGGCTACGGCAAGGACCTGTCCGCGTACGGCGTCGAGGACTACACCCGCCTCAAGCACGTCATGAGCGCCCACGACTGAGCGCGCACACCTGAGCGCCGACCGACCGATTCACCTTTTCGCACAAGAGATTCCGAAGGACCAATCCGCATGAGCACCATCGAGTACCGCCTGCCCCAGAAGCGCGCCCTGGTCACCCCGCTGCCCGGCCCGAAGTCCGCCGCGCTCACCGCACGCCGCCGCGCCGCGGTCGCGGCCGGTGTCGGATCCAGCGTCCCGGTCTACGCTGCCGACGCCGACGGCGGCGTGATCGTCGACGTCGACGGCAACTCCCTGATCGACATGGGCTCCGGAATCGCGGTCACCAACGTCGGCGCGTCCGACCCGAAGGTCGCCGCCGCGGTCGCCGAGCAGGCCGGCCGGTTCACCCACACCTGCTTCATGGTCACCCCGTACGAGAGCTACATCCAGGTCGCCGAGGAACTCGCCGTCCTGACGCCCGGCGACCACGAGAAGCGCACCGTGCTGTTCAACTCGGGAGCCGAGGCCGTCGAGAACGCGATCAAGGTCGCGCGCCTGGCCACCGGCCGCGACGCGGTCGTCGCCTTCGACCACGCGTACCACGGTCGCACCAACCTGACGATGGCGCTGACCGCCAAGTCGATGCCCTACAAGACGAACTTCGGTCCGTTCGCTCCGGAGATCTACCGGATGCCGATGTCGTACCCGTTCCGCGACCAGCCCGGACTGACCGGTCAGCAGGCCGCGCGGCGCGCGATCACCCAGATCGAGAAGCAGATCGGCGCCGAGTCGCTCGCCGCGATCATCATCGAGCCCATCCAGGGCGAGGGCGGCTTCATCGTGCCGGCCGAGGGCTTCCTCCCGACGCTTGTCGAGTGGGCTCGCGAGAACGGTGTGGTGTTCATCGCCGACGAGGTCCAGTCCGGCTTCGCCCGCACCGGCGACTGGTTCGCATCCGACGCCGAGGGCATCGTCCCGGACATCGTCACGATGGCGAAGGGCATCGCGGGCGGCATGCCGCTGTCCGCGATCACCGGCCGCGCCGACCTGCTCGACAAGGTTCACCCGGGCGGACTGGGCGGCACCTACGGCGGCAACCCGGTCGCCTGCGCCGCCGCGCTCGCCGCGATCGAGGCGATGCGCGAGAACGACCTGCCCGCCCGTGCCCGCCACATCGGCGAGGTCGCGACGACGCGTCTGCGCGCGCTCGCCGACGAGGTTCCGGCGATCGGCGAGGTCCGCGGCCGCGGGGCGATGCTCGCCGTCGAGTTCGTCAAGCCCGGCACCGACGAGCCGGACGCCGCCGTCACCAAGGACATCGCGGCCCGTGCCCTGGAGCAGGGCGTGATCCTGCTGACCTGCGGCACCTACGGCAACGTCATCCGGCTCCTGCCGCCGCTGGTGATCGGGGACGAGCTGCTCGACGACGCGCTCACCGTCATCGAGGGCGCGATCCGCGCCGCCGTCTGACCTTCCGTCCGCCCTCTCGAACAGGACCGATCATGAACAGCATCGACAGCCTCCTCGCCTCCGTCCCCACCCGCCTGTGGATCGACGGCGCCGCGACCGACCCCGTCGACGGCGGCTCGTTCGCCGTGCTGAACCCGGCGACGGGTGAGCGCATCGCCGAGGTCGCCGACGCGACCGGCAAGGACGCGCTCGCGGCACTGGACGCGGCGTGCCGCGTCCAGGCACAGTGGGCGGCCACGTCCCCGCGCGAGCGGTCGGCGATCCTGCGCCGGGCGTGGGAGCTGGTCACCGCGCGCACCGAGGATTTCGCGCTGCTGATGACGCTCGAGATGGGCAAGACCCTCGCCGAGGCTCGCGGCGAAGTCGCGTACGGAAGCGAGTTCCTGCGCTGGTTCAGCGAGGAGGCGGTGCGGATCCAGGGTCGGTTCACCCAGGCGCCGTCCGGCAACGGCCGGATCCTGGTGACGAGGGAGCCGGTCGGCCCGTGCCTGGCCGTCACCCCGTGGAACTTCCCGCTGGCGATGGGCACCCGGAAGATCGGGCCCGCCCTCGCCGCGGGATGCACGGTCATCGTCAAGCCGGCGGAGGACACTCCGCTGACGATGCTGCTGCTCGCGGAGGCCTTCGCCGAGGCGGGGCTCCCGGCCGGTGTCCTGTCCGTGCTTCCGACCTTCGACGCCGCCGGCGTGACGGCACCCCTGCTGGCCGATCCGCGGCTGCGGAAGGTCACCTTCACCGGCTCGACCCGCGTCGGCAAGATCCTCATCGAGCAGTCCGCCGACCAAGTGCTGCGCACCTCGATGGAGCTCGGTGGCAACGCCCCGTTCATCGTCTTCGACGACGCCGACCTCGACAGTGCCGTCGAGGGCGCGATGGCCGCGAAGATGCGCAACGGCGGCGAGGCGTGCACGGCTGCGAACCGATTCCTCGTGCACAACGACGTGCGTGAGGAGTTCACTGCGGCACTCACCGCGCGGATCGCGGCGACCAAGGTCGGCGCCGGTCACCTGGACGGATCTCAGCTCGGTCCGCTGATCAACGAGAAGCAGCGCAACGCGGTCGCGTCCCTGGTCGACGAGGCCGTCGCCGCGGGTGCGCGCGTGCGGACCGGCGGCCACGTCATCGACGGACCCGGCTGGTTCTACGAGCCCACGGTGCTCGACGAGGTTCCCGCCGACGCGCGGATCGTCCGCGAGGAGATCTTCGGACCGGTCGCCGTGATCCGCGGTTTCGACACCGAAGACGAGGCGATCACGGCGGCCAACGCCACCGAATACGGTCTGGCAGCGTACTTCTACACCCGCGACCTGGACCGGGCGATGCGGGTGGCCGGGGCCCTCGAATCCGGGATGGTCGGCATCAACCGCGGCGTGATCTCGGACCCGGCCGCCCCGTTCGGCGGGGTCAAGCAGTCGGGACTCGGAAGCGAGGGCGGCGTCGAAGGAATCGACGAGTACCTCGTGACGAAGTACATCGCCCTGTCTGCCTGAGTGCACCGCGGGCCTGCGTTCACCGCCGGCCCGAATTCCCCACTACCCGAACGGAGTTCCCCATGCGCCTGGTGGTCGGCTATCTCGCCACTCCGAGTGGTGCGGACGGTCTGGCACTCGGTGTGCGTCTCGCACGCAGCCTCAGCGCCACCCTCGACATCTGCATGATCGTCCCGCCGGACCGGACGGTACCCACCCGGGTGCCGACCGATCCCGGCTACGACAGTGTGCTGGTCCGGCAGGCGAACCGGTGGCTCGCCGAGGCCCGTGCCACGGTCCCCGAGGACGTCGACACCGAGGTGCACCTGTGCTTCGACGACTCGTTCGCACAGGGCCTGCTGAACGAGGCCGCGCGACTCGGCGCCCAGGCCATCGTCATCGGCGCTGCCGGCGACGGACTGATCGGGCGGCACGGCATCGGCACCATCGCGAGCAGCCTGCTGCACTCGTCGCACGTGCCGATCGCGCTGGCACCACGCGGAACCCGCACCCACGACGTACCGAAGGTCCGGGAGGTCACCTGCGCGATCGGCGAACGTGAGGGCGCAGACGTGGTGCTGCGCACGGCCGCTCGGGCCTGTGAACGCACCGACACCCCGCTCCGGCTGGTGTCCCTGGTCGCCCTCGACCGGCACCCGAAGGCGGACACCGACGCGGCCGCTCACGCCGCCGCCGTCGCCCACACCCGGCAGGTGCTGGACCGGTCCAGGGAGCTCATCGACAATGATGACGTCCGCGTGACAACCGAACTTGCGGAAGGCGATTCGGTCGAAACCGCAGTCGGAACACTCACCTGGCACGAGGGCGACATCGTCCTCGTCGGATCGAGCCGGCTCGCCCAGACCCACCGCCTGTTCCTCGGATCGACGGCATCGAAGATGCTGCGCGTCCTCCCCGTACCCATGGTCGTCGTCCCGAAGTCGGCCGACCACCTCGACCACTAGACCCGTCTCGCTCGATCGCACCACGCGAAAGCCCACTCTGGAGCAACCCAATGGCTGAATCACCGACACCGATCGCCACCGGTGGACAACTCGACAAGGGCTTGGCCGCCAACAAGATCGGAACGCTCAGCGGAGCGGTTCTCGGCATCTCGTGCGTCGCCCCCGGCTACACGCTCACCGCGAGCATCGGTCTGATCGTCGCGGCGGTGGGCCTGAAAATGCCCGCCATCCTCATCGCGGGGTTCGTCCCGATGTTCCTGACGGCCTACGCCTATCGGGAACTCAACCGCGACACACCGGACTGCGGCGCCTCGTTCACGTGGTCCACCAAGGCGTTCGGTCCGTACGTCGGGTGGATGGCCGGCTGGGGCATGGTCGTGGCAACGATCATCGTGCTGTCCAACCTCGCGGCCATCGCGGTCCAGTTCTTCTATCTGTTCCTGGCCCGACTGTTCGACACCCCGAACATCGCAGACCTGGCCTCGAACAAGGCCGTCAACATCGGGACCACCCTGCTGTTCCTGGCGATCGCCACCTGGATCTCGGGTCGCGGCATCACCACGAGCGAGCGGGTCCAGTACGTTCTCGTCGGCTTCCAGATGCTGGTGCTCCTGGCCTTCGTGGTGGTGGCGTTCACCAAGGTCGCCTCCGGTGACGCTCCCGGGAACCTGGCGTTCGACCTGGACTGGTTCAACCCGTTCACCGGCCTGGCGATCACCGCGTTCGCGGTCGGCCTGACCGGCTCGATCTTCGCGTTCTGGGGCTGGGACACCTGCCTGACCCTGGGCGAGGAGTGCAAGGATCCCGAGCGCACCCCCGGCCGCGCCGGCCTGCTGAGCGTGCTGTCGATCCTGGTCACCTACCTGCTCGTGGCGGTCGCGGCGATGATGTACGCGGGCGTCGGCGACACGGGACTCGGGCTCGGCAACCCGGACAACTCGGAGAACGTCTTCGGCGCCCTCGCCGAGCCGATCCTCAGCCACTGGGGTGGCATGCTGCTGTTCCTCGCGGTCCTCGCGTCCTCCGCGGCGAGTCTGCAGACCACGTTCCTGCCCGCGGCACGCACCATGCTCGCCATGGGTGCGTACGGCGCGTTCCCCAAGCGACTGTCCCGGATCAACCCGCGCTTCCTGGTGCCCACCTACGCGACCGTCGTCGCGGGCGTCCTCACCGGCGCGTTCTACACGATCGTCACGCTACTGTCCGAGCACACCCTTCTCGACACGATCGCCGCACTGGGCATCATGATCTGCTGGTACTACGGCATCACCGCCTTCGCGTGCGTGTGGTACTTCCGGCACGAACTGTTCAGCAGCGTCCGCAACTTCGTGTTCAAGCTCCTGTTCCCCCTCCTGGGCGGGATCATGCTGCTGGTGGTGTTCGCCATCTCGGTCGTCGAGAGCATGAACCCCGAGAACGGGAGCGGAACCGCGATCGGTGGCATCGGCCTCGTCTTCTACATGGGATTCGGCCTGCTCGCCCTCGGCGTGGTGCTGATGTTCGTGATGCGAGCCCGCAGCCCCGAGTTCTTCCGCGGCGAGGTGCTCAACCGCTCGACGCCCGCCCTGGGTGAGGACCTCGTGCCCGTCGGCACCGGGTCCGTGCGGCAGTGACGCCCGCCTTCCCCTGACACACCGTTCCGGCCCGTCCGCGGTGCCCAGATTCGACGAATCGGCGCGCCACCCCGGTGTCGCTTCGGCCGAGAATTGACCAACGACCCCGTCGAGATCCCGCATCTCGTTTCCGATCGAGGAGTTCCCCTTGCCCACAATCACTCGTGACGTCGTCGTCGTCGGCGCCGGGCCGTCCGGTCTCACCGCCGCAGCCGAGCTGAAGAAGGCCGGACTGACCGTCGCCGTTCTGGAAGCCCGTGACCGCGTCGGCGGCCGCACCTGGACCGGCACGATCGACGGGGCCATGCTCGAGATCGGCGGCCAGTGGGTCTCCCCCGACCAGACGGCCCTGTACGAGACCCTGGAGTCGCTCGGCCTCACCACCTACGAGCGTTACCGGGAAGGCGACTCCGTCTACATCGCGCCGAACGGCGAGCGGACGGTGTATTCCGGCGACAGCTTCCCCGTGTCCGAGTCGACACAGGCCGAGATGGACCGGCTCATCGGAATCCTCGACGAGCTGACCGCCGAGATCGGCGCCGACGAGCCGTGGGCGCATCCGCGCGCTCGGGAACTCGACACCGTGTCGTTCTCCCGGTGGCTGGCCGACCAGTGCGACGACGCCGAGGCCCGCAACAACATCGGCCTGTTCGTCGCGGGCGGGATGCTGACCAAGCCCGCGCACGCGTTCTCGGCGCTGCAGGCCGTGCTGATGGCGGCTTCCGCCGGATCGTTCAGCAACCTCGTGAACGAGGACTTCATCCTCGACCGCCGCGTTGTCGGCGGCATGCAGCAGGTCTCGATCCTGCTCGCGGAGCAGCTCGGTGACGACGTTCATCTCGGCGCACCGGTGCGCACGGTCCACTGGAACGAGGACGGCGTGCGAGTCGAGGCCGACGGCGGCATCGAGGTCCACGCGAAGCGCGTCGTTCTCGCGGTCCCGCCGAACCTGTACAGCCGCATCTCGTTCGACCCGCCGCTGCCGCGCCGCCAGCACCAGATGCACCAGCACCAGTCGATCGGACTGGTCATCAAGGTCCACGCCGTGTACGAGACCCCGTTCTGGCGGGAGGACGGCCTGTCCGGGACGAGCTTCAGCTCGGCGGAAATCGTCCAGGAGGTGTACGACAACACCAACCACGGCGACACCCGCGGCACCCTGGTCGCGTTCGTGGCCGACGAGAAGGCCGACGCGATGTTCGAGCTGTCCGCGGAGGAGCGCAAGAGCCGCATCCTCGAGTCGATCGCGCGGTTCCTCGGCCCGAAGGCGAAGGATGCCGTCGTCTACTACGAGTCCGACTGGGGCTCCGAGGAATGGACCCGCGGCGCCTACGCGTGCAGCTACGACCTCGGCGGACTGCACCGCTACGGGCGCGACAACCGCACGCCCGTCGGGCCGATCCACTTCTCCTGCTCCGACATCGCCGGAGCCGGCTACCAGCACGTCGACGGCGCGATCCGAATGGGCCGCCGCACCGCGGCCGCGATCGTCGAGGCGGCACAGCCCGCCTGATTGATTCCCCCTCAGGGACCCACACGAAAGGGTGTCGTCCGGTCATCACGACCGGACGGCACCCTTTTGCTGCGGTGGACTCTGCTGATGGGCTTCCCTGCCTCCGAACCGCTGGACGACCTGGGTGGCCGCCTCCCTTCGCCCCACCACGCCGGTTTGTGCGCATCGTGGCCCCACTGATCGGCGGCTGGTCTCGTCCCGACGCTGTGCCTCGTGGAGGGCGGCGAGGTACGCAGCGGACCTGCCAGCACAGATCACCGCGGTCGCCCCGGAAACCGAGGCACCGCGCCGTGCCAATGCGGATCGGACAGAGGTATGGACCAGCGCTCGGTTCATCCGGTAAATCCCAGCCGGATCGTGTCCAGCGTCTGGGTGCCCTGCGGGGTCCACGCCACCATTTCCAGGTCCGTGGGGGACGCGACGCCGAACTTCCGCAATGCCGCAGTGGTTTCCGCGGCGATCAGGCGGCCTGACTTGAGTTCGGGTGGGTACGTCTGCTTGAACGGCTCGGCCCCTGGAAGGTGAATCTGCAGTCCTGCACCATCGTCTGCGAACCAACCGTGAATGAAGGTTCCGGGGTCCTCGGCCACCCGAAATCCCCACACAACCGCGGTCGCATACGGAGCGAGCAGCGGCAGGTCATACGCGAGCGAGGGGAACAATTTCGTGATGTAGTCGTCGAGCATCGACCACGTCTCCGCGCGTCGTTCCGGGACCCACCAATCCCGGGTCCCGAAGCGGGCTCCGTCGGCGCCAGTGGTCATCCGCCAGCTCTCCGGCGGGTTCCAGTCTTCACCCCACTTCCACTCCCAGTACTCCAACCCCTCGACGGCCTCGGTTGGTGTAACGGAGAAGTGCAGACCGCTACCGGTTTCCAGCGTGTAGGTGACGTCCGCTCCGCGCCAGATCGCCTGTGTGTCAGGACCTCCGACGACAGGCGGCGGCCCGAGCAACTCGACGCACAACCGGAGCGCGGCAGCGTAGGCCTCCGGCATGACTCGCCACGACAGCGACTGGCGCAGAGTCAGTCGCCAGTACGTTCCGAAACCCCACCGGTCGGGATCCATGTATTCCTTGGTCCGACTGGCATGCAACGAGGCTCGCAGTGCTTCCCCGTTCAGTTCGGCTACCAGATCCTCTCGGAACAGACGCCCTTCGCTGATGTCGATCGGCCACCCGACCGCGTCGAACACCGGTTCCAGATCGGATCGGGACCACGACCCCAAGTGCGCGTTGGCGATTCGCGGTAGCGCGGCGAGGAACGGCGCAAAATCCGTGCGCTGCGCATCCTGTTCCTGCCCTGCCCGAAGTGCTGCTTCACTCGACCTGTGCGCATCAGGGCTGATCAGACGGAAGTACACACGGTCCGTCGGGCGGTGCAGTTCGACAACCACCTGCGGCGACACCCAGACAAGAACTCCCTCGACGATGCTGGGGTCAGGCTCGCCCCAAGCCTCGATCAGCTCCGTACGAAGTGCAGCGGACGCCGTCCACAGCGCGTCGCGCCCAGGATCGTCCACTGAGTCGAAATCGATGTCCGCGATATCAACCATCACGACGTCGATTTCGGTGCTCGTCTCCGAGTACAACGCCGAACCATGCAACTTCGAACCACGCAACGTGATCGGGGCGAGCAGGCTCTGCAACTGCTCGATATCGCTGGCCGACCACGACCATTCGAATCGCTCCACCCCCCGCGCCACTCGCATCGCTTCAGCAACATCAAACACAGCCGATTCGCTCATGCGGCGCGACGCTACTATCAGCCACCGACACCCTGACCGTGCATGGAAGGACCCCGCGCTCGGCGAATTGCTCGACCAGTAACTGCAATTCCGCCGACGCCGCCACCACGATGCACACATCGCAAGTGCCGCAACGACGGCGGTGACGCCGGGAATCGTTCGAACACTGGACAGACCTGAACCCGGTCTACAAGCAGTGGACGAATGTCAGCGGCGGCGACGCCACACGTCCAGCACCGCGAGGCCCGCGACGAGCACCGCGGCGGACGCACCCGCGATCCACGACCCCGACCAGTGGGTTCCGGTGAAGGCAGGCGCACCCTCGACCATCGGTTCGAACTCCGACGTCGACACCCCGACGTTCCAACACCACACTGCGACGACGACGGCCACCACGGCCAGCGTCACCATCACGACGTCACGCACCCGACCGGTCACTGCCCGCTCCCCTCGCCACGCGTCACCACGGACTCCAGCACCGCCCGCAAGCCGTCGCCGTCCCTGGCCCACGCCCGTACCGTGTCCCCGCCGGCCAGACGCAGCCCGATCGGGGTCCGGCGTCGCGGCACCCCGGACAGTTCGCCGAGCACCCGGGCAGTCTCCCACGGCTGAAGATCCTCGTCCTGCGGGTCCGCGGGCGGCAGCACCTCCGCGATGTCGGCAAGGGCGACCGTCTCGGTCCCGCACCGCAGATCGGACGCGGTCACCTCGACGCTCGCGTGCCTGCGGGCCGCGAGCACCTGCAGCGCAACGAATCCGGCCAGGACGGCCGCGAACAGCGCCAACCCGAAGACGTGCACACCCGCGCCCACGAACACATCCGCGATCAGCACGACGAGGCAGAGGATCGGACCGAGTGCGACCGTGCGCCACCGTCCCCCCGGCTCGGTGAACACCGCGACTTCGGGCGCCCCCTCGTCAGTCACCGACGGCCCCGCTGTCACGCACGAACGAACCAGTCCCGCGTCGACGGCAGGTACACCAGGACCGCCGCCGCGGCCATCAGCAGGGCGCACAGGAGCATCTGGGTCTGCCCGACTCCGACGGCCACCGCCAGCAACTGGACCATCACGTACACCCCGGTCAGCGCGACCTCGGCTCGCCGGAACCGGGCGTCGCCCGCCCGAACCGGGCCCGCGAGAAACCCGGTACCGAGTCCGACGGCGATCCCGAGCGCCCCGGACCCGCGCAGCAGTGTCACGAGCGAACTCGCCACATCCGGTTCCGCGCCCGCCTCGATCAGGTGGGTGCGCACCGCGTCACCCGATGCCGTCAGCGCCAACAACCCGAACAGCACCAGCAGTGCCGCGGCGACGAGCCACAGCCAGTACGCCACATCGACGGGACGCGGCCGCGCGCCCTCCCGCTCACTCATCGGGAACACGGAAGGCGGGAAGGAAGTATCGGTTCGACTCGGCGCGATGCAGCAGCACGATGGCACCGACCGAGAGCACGGCCTGCAGGATGCCCGCGGCACCCGACACCATCGCCGCGCCGCCACCCCCGCCCGCGAGACCGAACAGGCTGGGGAGCGCGAACACCACCATGAGCGAGCCGATCATGGTCACGAGCATCCGCGCCCAGTTCCGGCCCGCCCGCATCTTGAACACGAACAGCAGGTACAGCGCCGTCACGCACAGGCCGATCAACGCCGTCACGCCGAGGCCGAGCACCACGACGGTTTCTGCAGTGTCGCGACCGACCTGCACCGCCGGGTCCTGCGCGGCGACCTCCTTCAGCAGCTGGTCCACGAACGACTCGCGGTCGGCGAACACCGCAACCAGAGTCGCGATCATGTTGACGACCCCGAGAACGGCCACGGCGCACAGCAACTGGAAGGCCGTGACGACATCGACGGGCGTCGGCTGGGGTTCGGGCGCTGCGGGCGGCTGCGGCAATGGCGACTGAGTGGGCGGCCACTGATTCTGCGGCGGCCACGGATTCTGCCCCGGCTGCGGCTCCGTCACAATCGGCCCGCCACTTCCGCGGCCCAATAGGTGAGCACGATGTCGGCACCGGCCCGGCGGATGCTGAGCAGCGACTCGAGGATCGCCGCGTCGCGGTCGATCCAGCCGTTCTGCGCTGCCGCCGTGATCATCGAATATTCACCCGAGATCTGGTAAGCGGCAACCGGAACCGTGGACAGGTCGGCGACCTCCCGCAGCACGTCCAGGTAACTCATCGCGGGCTTGACCATCACGATGTCCGCGCCCTCGTCGAGGTCCAACTCCACCTCGCGCACCGACTCGCGGCGGTTCGCCGGGTCCTGCTGGTAGGTCCGGCGGTCGCCCTCGAGCGACGACCCGACCGCCTCCCGGAACGGGCCGTAGAACGCCGACGCGTACTTCGCGGAGTACGCCAGGAGGCCGGTGTTCGTGAACCCGGCGTCGTCGAGACCCTCGCGGATCGCCGCGACCTGCCCGTCCATCATGCCGCTGGGACCGAGGAGGTGCGCACCCGATTCCGCCTGCGCCACAGCCATGTCCACGTAGCGGCTCAGGGTGGCGTCGTTGTCGACGACACCGCCCTCGGTGAGCACGCCACAATGCCCGTGCGAGGTGAACTCGTCGAGACAGGTGTCCGCCATGAGAACGGTCGCGTCGCCGAGTTCGTCACGCAGCGCGCGCAGTCCGCGGTTGAGAATGCCATCGGGATCGGTGGCACCCGACCCGTTCGCGTCCTTGTCCTCCGGCCGCGGAACGCCGAACAACATCAGACCACCGACACCGGCGTCGACGGCCTCGGTCGCCGCGTGCCGCAACGAGTCGAGGGTGTGTTGGTACACACCGGGCATCGACGAGATCTCCCGCGGAGCGTCGATGCCGTCGGCCACGAACATCGGCAGCACCAGATGCCGCGGTTCCAGCGAGGTCTCGGCGACAAGCCGCCGTAGCGCGGGGGTGCCGCGCAGGCGTCGGGGTCGTGCGGCCGGGAACAAGGAGGACTCCCTTCGGTCGGCCCGTGGGTCCTTGCGCTCCGTCAGGGACCGAAAGGACTCACGGGCGCGTAGCGCCTATCGCCTGCGGGACTTCTTGCGCGGGGGCGGCAGTGCGCCCTCGGCGCGCAGCCGGGCGGCGTGCTCGGCGAGCGCCTCGACCAGCGGACCGACCTGCGCCGACTCCGGCTGCACGTCCACCCGCAGGCCGAACTCGATCGCCGTCTCCGCCGTCTTCGGCCCGATGCACGCAACGATAGTGCGCGCGTGCGGCTTTCCTGCGATGCCGACCAGGTTCCGGACCGTCGACGACGATGTGAAGCACACCGCGTCGAATCCACCGGTCTTGATCATCTCGCGGGTCTCGGCCGGCGGCGGCGCCGCCCGCACCGTCCGGTACGCCGTGACGTCGTCGATCTCCCAGCCACGCTGACGCAGCCCCTCCGCGAGGGTCTCCGTCGCGATGTCCGCACGCGGCAACAGGACTCGGTTGACCGGGTCGAAGACGTCGTCGTACGGCGCGAACTCGGCCAGCAGGCCCTCCGACGACTGCTCACCCGACGGCACCAGCTCGGGGTTGATGCCGAAGCTGCGAACCTTGTCGGCAGTCGCCTGCCCGACGCACGCGATCTTCACACCGGAGAACGCGCGGGCGTCGAGACCGAACTCCTCGAACTTCTCCCACACCGCACGCACCGCGTTCGTGGAGGTGAACACCACCCACTGGTAGCGGCCGTCGACGAGACCCTTGACGGCGCGTTCCATCTGCGCGGGACTGCGCGGCGGCTCGACGGCGATCGTCGGCACCTCGATGGGAATCGCGCCGTGTGTGACGAGCCGATCGCTCATCTCGCCCGCCTGGTCCTTGGTGCGCGGCACCAGCACGGTCCAGCCGTACAGGGCACGCGACTCCCACCACGACATCTTGTTGCGGTGCGTGACGACCTTGCCGACCGTGACGATCAGCGGGCCGACCAGTTCCGACCCGGCCTCGTTGAGCGTCGCCAGCGTCGCCTCGACGGTGCGCTGCTGACGCGTCGTGCCGCGGACCGTGATCGCGACCGGGGTCTGCGGGGCCAGTCCGTGCTCGACGAGCGCGCTCGCGGCCTCGGCCAGGTGCGCGGCGCCCGCATGCAGGACCAGCGGTCCCGGTGCGGCAGCCACCGACGCCCAGTCGACCTCGCCCCGCACGTCGACCTCGGTGTGCGTCGCACCGAGCGCCATACCGGCGTAGCTCGGCACCGCCGCACCCGACGGCAGACCCGGCAGGATCTCGAAGACGACCTGCGTGCGGGCCACGGCGTTGACCTCGGCGATCACCGAATCGGTGGTCAGCGGGTCGCCGGCGACCAGTCGGACCACGTCCTGCCCGGCCTTCGCCTCGTGGACGAGTGTCTTCGCGACCTCGGCGGGCTCGCCGAGCGCGGGCCGGACCTCGGTGATCGGGTTCTCGGGGTCCTCCTCCACACCGGCGACCCGCAGTGCGGTACCGACCAGTGCGGTGACGCCGCGGTCGACGTCGGGGTCGGTGAACGCCAGTGTGGCGTTGGCCAGTACGTCGCGGGCGCGGACGGTGAGCAGGGCCGGATCTCCAGGGCCCGATCCCACGAACAGGATCCGTCCGGGGGTGTTCTTTCGGACTCGGCTCATCGGTTGTTCTCCAGTGCGTTCAAAAAGCAGGTGTTCAGGGGTACTGCATCGAGGGATACCGCGTGCCGGAGCGGGTGCGACGGACACGCGCAGTGTTTCGACCATCCGCCGGGCGGCCACCACAGGTCAGTCATCTCCGCCCCCCTTGTCCTCGGCTTCGGCTGCAGTCATCAGGTCACGCGCGCCGAGTTCGAGCAGTTCGCGCGCAACCGCCCGACCCAACTCCTCGGCACGGTCCGGCGACCCGACCGCGGACGCCCGGATGGAGTCCGACCCGTCGACGGCGGCCGCGCAACCGCGTACCGACAACTCGTCGAAGATCCGGCCATCGTCGTCCAGCGACTCGACGACCTCCGCGATCGCGCCGACCGGCGCGGTGCAGCCGGCCTCGAGTTCGGCGAGCAGTGCGCGTTCGGCGACCACCGCGGCGCGGGTCGCGGCATCGTCCAGTGCGGCGAGCACCGCGATCAGCTCCGGGTCGTCCGCGCGGCACTCCACCGCGAGGGCACCCTGCGACGGCGCGGGCAGCATCTGCACCGGCTCGAGCGTCTCGGTGATCGCGTCGAGGCGACCGATCCGGGACAGTCCGGCGCGGGCGATGACAATGGCGTCCAGCTCGCCGGACGCGACCTTGCCGAGTCGGGTGTCGATGTTCCCTCGCAGCGGCTGGATGTCCAGCCCGAGGCCGAGGGCACGCAACTGGGCGCGGCGGCGCGGCGCCGACGTGCCGACCCGCGAACCCGGAGGCAGTTCGCCGAGCACCATCCCGTCGCGGGCGACCAGCGCGTCACGCGGATCCTCACGCGGCGGCACGGCCGCGATGACCAGGTCGTCGGGTTGTGCCGTCGGCAGGTCCTTGTACGAGTGGACGGCGACGTCGACGTCCCCGGCGAGCAGCGCCTCGCGCAGCTCCGCGACGAACACTCCGACGCCGATGCGCTGCACCGGACCAGCGGTGACATCGCCCTTCGTCGTGATGATCACCAGTTCGGCGGGCTGACCGGCCGCGATCAACGCGTCCCGGACCATCCCCGACTGCGTGGTCGCGAGCAGGCTGCCGCGCGTACCGATGCGCAAGGTCCTGCGGGTCGTCCCGGTGCCGGTGACCGACGGCGCCGACGCGTTCATTCCTGTGCCCCCATCGTCCAGACGTCCGTACCGGAGAAGTCGTCGGTCCGTTCCACGGCCCGCATCTCCATCGGAGTTGCGACCGCCTCCGCGCTGCCCGGCGCCAGCTCGAAGAGCTCCCGCAGGGCCGCGGCGTAGGTGTCGCCTCCCGGCTTCGTCGCCAACTGCTTGACCCGGACCGTCGGTGCATGCAGCAGCTTGTCGACAACACGGCGCACCGTGCGGGCCACCTCGTCACGCTGGGGATCATCGAGACCCGGCAGCCGCGACTCGAGGCGCAACAGCTCACTCTCGACGACATCCGCCGCCCGCTGTC
The DNA here is from genome assembly GCF_001040705.1 of Rhodococcus sp. RD6.2. Classification (GTDB taxonomy): domain Bacteria; phylum Actinomycetota; class Actinomycetes; order Mycobacteriales; family Mycobacteriaceae; genus Rhodococcus_G. The sequence continues at coordinate 417,353 of NZ_CVQP01000007.1, read as the reverse complement.
GCAGCGCGGTCACCGTCGGCGTCACCTCGGCCAGTCGCTGCCCGGCCAGATAGGTCGCGAGCTCGCCGGCGACGATCTCGCGGGCCGCGTTCGCGTCCGCCGCGGCCGCGCCCGCCGCCGGGTCCGACTTCATCGTCTCGATGTCGAGCAGGGTCACCCCGGGCAGCCCTGCGACAGCGGGTTCCACGTCTCGGGGCAGTCCCAGGTCGCAGACCACCAGCGGGCGCTGGGCCGCATTGCGTGCAGCGAGTGCCAGGTGCGCGTCGGCGAGGGTGACCACAGCACCGACCGCGCCGGTACACGCCACCAGCACATCGGCCTCCGAGAGCGCCGAGGCCAGGTCGGACAGTTCGACGGTGGCGGCGGCGACGCCTGTGGCCCGCACGGTGTCCGCGAGGTGCTCCGCACGCTCACGGGTCCGGTTGGCGACGATCACCCGACCGATTCCGGCCCGCGTCAGGTAGGCGACGGACAACCCGCCCATCGAGCCTGCACCGACGACGACCGCAGTGCGGCCCGTGAGACCGCCCTCCTCGCCCGGCGCGGCCAGGATGCCGGCGGCGCGGTCCAACGCCACGGACACCACCGACGACCCGGCGCGGTCGATACCCGTTTCCGTGTGGACGCGCTTGCCGACCCGCAACGCCTGCTGGGCCAGTTCGTGCAGCACCCGGCCCGCGGCACGGTGCGTGTCGGACACCGCGTACGCCGTCCGGATCTGGCCGAGGATCTGCTGCTCCCCCACCACCATCGAATCGAGACCGCTCGCCACCGCGAACAGGTGCTCCGCGGCGGCCTCGCTGTACCGGACGTACGTGTGCTTCGTGAGGTCCGAGAACTCCAGACCGGAATGACGGGACATCGCCTCGCCGACAGCGGCGAGCGCACCGTGGAAGGCATCGACGACGGCGTAGATCTCCACTCGGTTGCACGTCGAGACGATCATCGTCTCCGAGATGTGCGGGGATTCCAGCAGCGTGTCGATCAGCTTCGGCCGATCCGTGTCGGCAACCGCAACCCGCTCGAGGACGGGGACGGGAGCGCTTTGATGCGAAATCCCGACGAGGAGAACACTCACGGCGCGATCACCGATCCATTCGTTGTCGAACCCAGAGCTGTCGAGGTCGAGCGGGACGCGCGCGGCGACCCACCCCCGATGCCGACGGCCGCGGGTGCGGCGTCCGCTTCGGTCTTGCGTGCACTGCGGAAGGACAGCACCTGCATCTCCGCGGCGAGGTCTACTCGTCGAACCTCGACGTGGGCGGGCACCTCCAACGGAGTCGCGGCGAAACTGAGGATGCACCGGACACCGGCAGCGACGAGGTCGTCGCACACCTGCTGAGCGACGTCGTCGGGCGTAGCGACCACACCGATCGTCGCGTCGAGTTCACGGCAGGCGCCGACGAGGTCCGCGGTGTCACGGACGGCGAGTCCGTCGATATCGATGCCGATCCGCTCGGCGCCGGAGTCGAACAGCCCGACCATCGTGAATCCGCGTCGACCGAAACCGCCGTAACGGGCCAGTGCCTCGCCGAGCTTGCCGACGCCGACGAGGACCACGCGGTGACCCTGGTCGAGCCCGAGTCCGGCCTCGATGCGGGAGCGCAGCCGCGCGACGTCGTAGCCGACACCCCGGACACCGTTGGGCCCGAGGAACGACAGGTCCTTGCGCAGCTTCGCCGACCCGACGCCGGACGCCGTGGCGAGTTCCTCGCTGGAGACGATGTGGATTCCGTCGTCGGCCATGACACCGAGCACCCGAAGGTAGGTCGCGAGCCGCGTCACCGTTGCCTGGGGAAGGTCACGGACCGACTCTCGTGTGTCCGTACCGGAAGACATTTCAGCCCCTGCGGCGTCACGGGCGGACAGCCCGTGCGGCTGGTGCTGATCTGTCACGTCGGTGGCTCCTCGTCCTGCCATGCACATGGCCGGACATCACGTTGATCCGGGGGGTCTTGCCCCCACGGTAACCGCTTGTGAAGCCATGCACAAAGTTGCTCAACCGGTCGCGACCTGCACAGCGACCGGGCAGCGGGGCGAACGAATCGCCGTCAGATTGTCAAATCCGATCGCAGCCGAACCTCGTCGACCTCCCAGTAGCTGTGTTCGCGGCCGTCGAGCAGGACGACCGGCAACCGATCGCCGTACTCCGCCCGCAGTTCCGGATCGACGGCCGCCGCCTCGTCGACGTCGACGGTTTCGAGCGGGATGCCGAATTCCTCACACAGCGGCAGCAGTTGCTCGCGCGCCGTGACACACGAACCGCACCCGGCGCGAGTGAGGAGTGTGAGGGTGTGCGCCGCGGTCGTCATGACCCCAACCTTGCCACCGACCGGCCGCCGCCGCGGCCCCACCTCCCGAGACGGAGGTCACACGACGGAAGACACCCCACCGTCCGCCCGGTACACCCACGATCCGAACGATAGGGTTACTCGGACAGCCAACCACTGGAGGTGCGAGTGCCTGGGCTGACAGGGCCGATGGGTGCCGGTAGGGGTACCAGCTGGTCGGGTACCAACTGGTCCCGCGTGCGACGCCGCGGCCGCAAGCTGGGGCCGACCGACGCGCAGGTGCGCGCGAGCATCGCAGGCGAGGCGAGCGCCGACGCCGCACTCGCCCTGCACGAGGCCGAGTCCGCGGTCCCACCCGGGGACACCGGCGAAGACACCCGCACGGTGCCGCGCGACCTGACCGCCGCGGCGTTCTTCGACGTCGACAACACCATGGTCCAGGGCGCGTCGATCATCCACTTCGCGCGAGGTCTCGCCGCCCGCAAGTACATCTCGGTCTCCGACATGGCCCAGTTCGGATGGCAGCAGCTCAAGTTCCGAGCCACCGGCAAGGAGAACAGCGACGACGTCGCCTCCGGCAAGGAGAAGGCGCTCGCGTTCATCGCGGGCCGCGAGACCGCCGAGTTCACCCGGCTCGGCGAGGAGATCTACGACGAACTGATCGCGGACAAGGTGTGGGAGGGCACGCGCGCCCTCGCCCAGATGCACCTCGACGCAGGACAGCAGGTGTGGCTCGTGACGGCGACACCGGTGGAACTCGCCCAGGTCATCGCCAAACGACTCGGCCTGACCGGCGCGCTCGGCACCGTCGTCGAGTCCGAGGAAGGCCGCTTCACCGGCAGGCTCGTGGGCGACATCCTCCACGGCGCGGGCAAGGCGCACGCCGTCCGCACCCTCGCGATCCGCGAGGGCCTCAACCTCAAGCGCTGCTCCGCGTACTCCGACAGCCACAACGACGTGCCGATGCTGTCGCTGGTCGGGACCGCCGTCGCGATCAACCCCGATGCCGACCTGAAAGAGGTTGCGCGCAACCGAGGGTGGGAGATCCGCGACTTCCGGACGGGACGCAAGGCCGCCAAGATCGGCGTCCCCACCGCACTTGCCCTGGGAGCCGCGGGCGGCGCGATCGCCGCCGTCGTCAGCCGCCGCAAGCCCTGACGCGCCGAGCCGTCACACCTGACGGCACCGCCGTCGTCACACCTGACGGCACCGCCGTCGTCACACCTGACGGCACCGCCGTCGGGCCGGGTCAGCCCATGAAGACGTTGCGCCGCTGCGCGAGCAGGCGGTACAGGGTCTGCTGGATGGTCTCGCGGACATGGTCGGTGAGCTCGAACATCACCATCGGGTCCTCTGCATCCGCGACGTCATAGGTGTCGGTGCGGATCGGCTCTCCGAACTCGATGTACCACTTCGACGGCAGCGGAATCATCCCGAGCAGCCCGAAGTGCGGGAACAGCGGCGTCACCGGGAAGTACGGAAGACCGAGCAACCGCGCCAACGACTTCAACTCACCGATCTTCGGGTAGATCTCCTCCGACCCGACGATGGAGCACGGCACGATCGGGACCCCGGTGCGCAGCGCCGCGGACACGAAGCCGCCCCGCCCGAACCGCTGCAGTTTGTACCGCTCACTGAACGGCTTGCCGATGCCCTTGAACCCCTCGGGGAACACCGCGGCCACCTCCCCACCGCGCAGCAGGCGCTCCGCATCGGGGTTGCACGCGAGGGTGTGACCGGCCTTTCGCGCCACGGTTCCGACGACGGGCATCTCGAACGCCATGTCGGCGGCGAGCATCCGGAGCGGACGCTTCGCGGGATGGTGATCGACCATCGCCACCGACGTCATCAGGCCGTCGATCGGGATGACGCCGGCGTGATTGGCGACGACGAGGGCACCGCCCTCTGCGGGCACGTTCTCGATGCCCCGCACCTCCACCCGGAACCAGGACTCGAACACCGGACGCAGCAGCGGCAACCACACGTTCTCGGCGAAGTGCGGGTCGTAGCCGAAATCGTCGACCTCGTAGTCGCCGGTGATGCGACGGCGGAGGAACTCCGCCGCCGCGACAACCTGGTCGGCCACCAGGTTGCGCGCCGCGTCGCGCACCTGATCGGTGACCGAACCCGCAGACGAGGACGGCGCCGCGGCATCGGGCGCCCGTGGGAACAGCAGCGTCGGATCGGACCGCTCGAGGCGGATCCCGCGACCGCCTCCGCGCGGCGTCCGAGCCGACTCACCCCGCAACGGAATGACTTTCGCAACCTCGTTCATCGAACGACCTCCCCCACACCGGCCATGTCCTGAATTCGTGACTCCACCGACCGCAGCCACTCCCTGCTCACCACGGGACGGACCGCCGCACCGCGGACCATGTCGTCGAGCGCCTGCAGCGTCGTCCACCTGGGCTCGAAGCCGAGGACGGCCCTCATCCGGGTGGTGTCCAGTCCGCACCCGAAGTGGTAGTACTCGAGTTGCTCACGGGTGAAGCCCTGCAGCCCCGACCCCGGGAGGACCCGTCCGAGAGAGCCGATCAGCTGCACCGGCACCGGGACGGGAATCCCGCCCGACCGCCGGATCGCCTGCGTGAGCATCACGACACCGTCCCCCGCAATGTTGAAGGTGCCCGCGGGCCCGGCCATCGTCGCGCGCTCGAGCGCGGCCAGCGCATCCTCCTCGTGGATCAGCTGCATCCGCGCGTCGCGGCCCAGGATCGTCGGAACGACGGGCGACTGCAGGTAGCGCGACACCGAGCCGTGCCGGTTCGGTCCGATCAGTGGCGCCATCCGCAGCAGCGACACCGCGATCTCGGGGCGCCGCCGACCGAGGCCGCGGGCGTAGCCCTCGATCTCGATGCTGTCGCGGGCGAATCCACCGTGCGGGGGGCGGCGGGCGCTCATCTCCTCGCTGAACTTCGCCGGGTCCTTCGGGCTGCAGCCGTAGACCGCCGCCGTCGAACGAACCACGACCTTGCGGACGTCCGGAGACTTCTGGCAGACCGCGAACAACTGCATGGCACCGAGGACGTTCATGTCCTTCATCGCGGTCCGACTGCCCGACTTGGGGGGCTTCACCATGGTCGCGGCGTGCACGACGGTGTCCACCTTCGCGCCGCGCAGCACCTTGCCGATGAGCGGGTTGCGGATGTCCGCGCGAACGAACTCGGCACGCCCCATCCGCCGCAGCATGTCCTTCGACGGCGCCCGCGAGTCGACGGCGATCACCCTCTCGACCGAGGGGTTCTGGGCGAGTTTCGCCACCAGGTACCCACCCAGGAATCGGCTGGCGCCCGTCACCAGCACCACCGATGGCGGCTGCACCCCGCGATCACCTGCCACGACCACCCCCTGCCTGTGCCTGCGAGAGACACCTCGTGCTCTTGGGTGGGACATCCGTCCCCCGGAACCTGCGCGATCTCGCCCGATCCGACATGTCCGGTAGGTCACCGATTGGTTTCCGTCGATCACCGAACGATCACCGACGAGCGTAGTCGCTTTTCGGGGCTGCGTTCAAAAACTTAACGAGCTGGCAACAGCCCATACACCAGGTGTTTTGCCGAAATATCGGGTCGCGGCGACCTGGCTGGACGACCAACTGACGAAATGCCCGAAATGGCCCGGGTCGTGGCGGATCCTCGGCCGAAAAACGCTCGTGAACGCGCGATGCCCGCCACCGAAACGGTGGCGGGCATCGTGGGCCTCGGGCGCATGAACCTTCCCGAGAACTCGGACGAACTACTTGCCGAGTTTCCGACGCTGGACGCGAGTCCTACGAAGCAGCTTGCGGTGCTTCTTCTTCGACATGCGCTTGCGGCGCTTCTTGATCACTGAACCCACGGGAGTTCCTCACGTTCTTCTATAGCGTTCCTGCGCACGCCGGTGACGTACGTCCGTTCTGGCCTGTCCGGTCGGTACCGACACCAATCGGCGTCAACCACCTGCCGGCACACGCCAACCTGGCGCTGTGGCCTCGTATCCGCTAACCCAGCGCCTGACGACACCCGGCTGGCTGGCACGACGAAACAACATCGTACCGGTCACCTGTGGGCGCCGAAAAACCGACCGTCAGCCGGCGTCGAAGTACGACGTTTCCAGATAGTCGTGCACGGCTTTGGCGTGCACCCGGAACGACCGCCCGACCCGGACCGCAGGCAGCTCGCCGCCGTGGACCAGTCGGTACACCGTCATTTTCGACACACGCATCAGCGCCGCCACCTCGGCGACGGTGAGAAACTGCGTGCCGCCGAGGACAGGTTGGCTTTCCGGACCCGAACCCTTCGGCTTGTTTGTAGACACCATCGATTGCATACCTCCGGCACGTGTCGCGCCGCCGGCTTCCCCTCCGGCGGAACAGACACGCACGTGCTGCAGTCGAGCTTAACGGGACAGGTGGGATTACTGCGACGGGTGTGAGATATCGAATGTCATTCCGGACCTGCGCCGAGGGCGGCGGAACGGTCCCGCGCGGCGAAGAGTGCCTCGTTGAACGCCGTACGAAGCCCGCCGCGTTCGAGTTCCCTGATCGCGGCTGCGGTCGTGCCTCCCGGCGACGTCACGTCGGCCCGCAACTCGTTGGCGGAGCTCCCCGATTCGGCCAGCATGGCCGCCGAACCGACCAGCGTCTGCACCACGAGTTCGGTCGCGGTCGCCCGCGTCAGTCCGAGGCCGACCCCGGACTCGATCATCGCCTCGGCGACCAGGAACACGTACGCCGGACCCGACCCGGACACCGCGGTGACGGCGTCGAGCTGCGCCTCCGGCACGGTGACCACGCGGCCGACGGCACCGAGTACCTCCCGCACCGTCGCGAGATGCTCTGCGGTGGCGTAGCGGCCCGCGGCGATCGCACTGACGCCCTCGCCGACCAGCATGGGCGTGTTCGGCATGACCCGCACGACCGGGAACCCGGCGGGGAGCTTGCTCTCGAACCGCGCCGTCGGAATTCCCGCGGCAAGGCTCACGACCAGCTGCTCGAGGTCACCGTCGAGGTCCACCTTGTTCAGCTCGACCATGATGGCGTCGACGTCGGCGGGCTTGACCGCGATCACCACGACGTGCGCGCCCTCGGCGGCGTCCGCAACGGTGGTGGCGAGGATCCCGTACCGGCCGGCCAGCTCCTTCGCACGCTCCGGGTACTGCTCCGCGACGACCAGGTCCTTGGGTGCGTGGCCCGACTTCACCAGGCCTGCGATCAGCGCCTCGCCGATCCTGCCGCCACCCATCACTGCGATTCTCGTCATGACCGAGAGCCTGCCATGCAGGGTCGACGCGAACGGCGTCAGCCCTTCGGGATCATCGCGAGCTGCCTGCTCTGCACGATCACCTGGCCCGAGGAATCGAGCACGACGTGATCCTCCTCGAACCAGGTGTCGCCGAGGACCTCGGCACTCGCCATCACCCGCAGCCAGCCCGGCTCGGGCAGTCGGCGCAGGTACGTGGTCAGCTGGACGGTGGGCGCCCAGCCGAACATGCCCCGGTTCATCGTCACGGGGGCGCTGATGTCGCCGAGCATGATCGCGAAGAGCGCTGCCGTGTCCGTGTCCGCCTCGTCCTCCGGCATCGGTCGCGCCCACATCCGGTTCACCGGATCACCCTGCTCACCGGTCAGGAACCGGGCGGCGGCCGGGTCGACCCTCAGGTCGCATCCCTTGGCGACGTGCACGATCGCGGCCATCGGATGCTCGTCGGTGATTGCCGACGAGTCCGCCGTGGGCTCGGCAGGCAGGGCATCGAGCGCGAGCGGTTCCCGGTGGCGGGGCTCGGCGACGTCGGGAGCCCCCAGTGTCACGGCGGCTGAGACGGCGAGACGCTCGCCCTGCCAGAGTTCGACGTCGACGAGACAGACCTGCCTGCCCTGCTTGCGGATCGTCGTCGCGAGGCGGACGTCGCCCGGGTCCGGGGCGGACAGGTAGTTGGCGCTGACCGCGACGGGCTGAAGCTCACGGGCCCCGCCTGCCGCCCGGACGACGTCGCGGGCCGCCGCCGCACACACGGCCATCATGCAGCCGCCGTGCACCTTGGGACCGATCGTCCAGATCGGGTCGATGTGCGCCGTGTAGGTGCCGTCCGAGACCGGCGTCAGGGTGGTCAGCTCGGTGAACGGTCTGGTCGAGCGGAGGGTCTTGACGTCGGTCATGGGGTGTCCTTAGGTGCACTGTCGTCACGGCGGGTCGCCGAGATGTCTTGATGGGCGAGGCGGCGCATGGCTGCGATGACCGGCTCGTAGACGGCCGTTCCGAGCACCGAGTACTCGACGGCGGCCTGCGCGGACTCGGTCGGCGTGAGCGCGAAGTCGATCTCGGCGATGCCCCGAATGTGTTTTCCGTAGGCGTCGAGGCGTTCGTCGGTCATCGGGATACCGACGCTCTCGACGGCCTCGAGCGCCCGTTCGAGCTGCTCGACCGCGGGATAGGCGGGGTCGTAGACCTGGCCGAGGCGTTCGAGCGCGCGCCGGGCCCGCGGGTGGTCGGCGCGCCGGCGCCCGTCCCGGTAAGGCGGGAGGGCGGCGATCGCACGTCCGATGGTCTCGTGCAGGTTGTCGCCGGGGTCTTCGACGAGTGTGGTGATGACCCGGATCTTGTGGATCGAGAGGCCTGCCCCGGCAAGTGCCTTGATGAGTGCGAGTCGGTGCAGGTGCTCGTCGCCGTAGTCGGCCTGGGTGGCACTTGTGGTCGCCCCCGGCATGAGGACACCTTCGCGGAGGTAGTACTTGACGGTCGCCAGTGGGACACCCGAGCGTTTCACCAGTTCGGACACCCGCATCGCACACCTCCTTCACCATCGACCCTTGACCCGAGCCTTTGGATACCCATACTATCCAAATATTGGATAGCGAGTCTATCCAGCTGTCCGAGAGTACCTTCGCCCACCCGGAGGAGCCGTCATGGACCCCGTTCTCGCTCTCGTCACCGGAATCACCCTGCTCACCGTTGTCGGAATCGCGTTCGGCGGAACCTTCATGCTCCGCGTCGTCTCCGGCCGCCAGCAGGCCAACGCCCTCCAGAAGACGATGTTCCGTGCCGGACACGCGCATGCAGGTGTCCTGGTCACGCTCGGCCTCGTCGTTGCGCTGCTCACCCAGGCCGCGGGCGTCGGGACCATGTGGTCCACCGTCGGGTCCGTACTCGTGCTCTCCTCGGCAATCTTGGTCCCCGCCGGATTCTTCCTGTCCGTGCTCGGCACCGACCCCGCCGGACCGAACCGCTGGATCCGATCCGTGTGGGTCGGGTTCGGGGTCCTCGTGGCGGGACTGGTGGTCTCCGGCATCGCGACGATCGCCGCGGCCGTGTCGGCTCTCTGAAAGCGCTATCGCGCGAGGTGCTCTCGGGCGAACGCCAGCGACTGAGCGAGCATGGAACGGCGCTCGGCGCGGGTGCGCGCGTTCTGTGTGTTGATCTCGAGCACCGCATGTCCGGAGAACTCGGATTCGGCCAGTGACCGGCACAGTTGTGCACACGGCTGCGAACCGTGGCCCGGGATGAGGTGCTCGTCGGCGGAGGCGCCCCGCCCGTCGGCGAGGTGCAGGTGGTTCAGACCGGATCCCATCCGGTCGGCGAGCGCGAGGGCGTCCATTCCCGCGGTCGCGGTGTGCGAGACGTCAAGTGTGTAGTGCGCGTGCCCGACGTCGGTCGGGTCGTACGACGGCGCGAACGCCGAGACACCGGGTCCGGGCCCGCCTCGCTTCTCGAGGCGCTCCGCGGACTTCGACTTGGCGCCCCAGAACCGGTCTGCTCGCATCGGGAACATGTTCTCCACCGCGACGGTGACGTCGTCGCTGCGTTCCTCGAGTTCGGCGACCTGGTCTGCGAAGCCGTCGGCGTAGCGGCGCTGCCACCGGAACGGCGGGTGCACGACCACGGTCTGTGCACCGAGCTTTTCCGCGGTGCGAACGGACCGCTCGAGCTTTGCGACGGGGTCCGCACCCCAGACTCGTTGCGAGATGAGCAGGCACGGCGCGTGGACCGCGAGTACGGGAACCGCGTACTTGCGGACCAGCCGGGTGACCGCGGCGACGTCCTGGCTGACCGACTCGGCCCACACCATCAGCTCGACGCCGTCGTACCCGAGGTCCGCGGCGTACTCGAATGCCGCCTCGGTGTTCTCCGGGTACACCGAGGCGGTCGACAGGCCGACGAGAATCCGACCCGTTCGCCTGCCACCCGAGGTCCGGGTTCCCGACTCTCCCGCCGTCACGTCAGCTCGAGCTGAGGACGAATACGAGCGGGCCGATGGTCACGAAGACACCGACGATCACCGCGATCAGCAGACTCAGCAGATCTTCGGTTTGCCGCAGGATGCGCACGACCGCGACCAGCCCGGCGATGACCAGCACCGCGAGGACAAGTGCGACCCACGGAAGCGACTCCCAGAGCTTCTCGAAACCCTTGAACAGCAAGGCGCCCGCGACGATCGCGACCACCGCCTGTCCGATGAGGACTGCCCACTGCTTGACCGCGCTGCCCTCCGAGACCGCACGGCGGGACCTGGTCGGCGCGGTCGCGGGCGCTCCCGCGTCGGTCCCCGTCTCGTCGTCGTCCTTCGCCGGAGCCTCGACGATCTTCGGGAATTCTCCGGTGGTGTGGACCTGCGCGCGTGCCTCGTCGAGCGACTCGGTGCGTGAGTTGCGGGCCTGACGCAGCAGGTCTGCTTCGAGGCTGGGTCCGGTGAAGAGTGCCGGTTCGCGGACCGGGTCGAGGCGACCGGAATCCGATGGGGACGCTGCCGCCTTGTCCTTCGACGACCGCGCGGTCGGGACCTTCTCCGCGGGTGCGGTGGCGGGGGGCTCGGGCCGCTTCGGCAGCGCGGACACGATGGCGGTCTGCTCGGCAGCCGCCGCCACGGGTGCGACGATCTCGGTCCGGTCGACCGCGGGCGGAAACGGATCCACCGACTTCGGCGTGACCGGCGACTTCGGCGTCACCGCCGGGCGCGGCGCAGGCGTGGGGGGCGCCGAGACCTGAGCCTTGCGATCGGCCGCGGCCTTGCGATCGGCTTCGGCCTGGCGGTCGACTTCTGCCCTGACGTCGGCTTCGGCCTTCCTGTCGGCTTCCGCCTTCCGATCCGCATCTGCCTTCGCGAGAACGGCGCGACGCAGCGCCGGAATCGACTGGGTGCTGTCGACAACCGGCGCGGCCAACGGATCGAGGATGGGCGGCTGCGATTGCGCGACCTGCGGAGCCACATCGACCGAGGCAGTGGACGTCGGCGCAGGCGGCTCGGGGGCCGGGGCCGGCGGCTCGGGCGTCGGAGCAGGCGGCTCGGGGGCCGGCGCGGGCGACTCGGGGGCAGCGGTCGCGGGCCACGCCGCGGCGGAGGCCAGCACGGATTCCGACACGGCACCAACGACGTCGTCGTCGGGGTCCGGCGCTGCGCGGCGGTTTCGGGTCGGTGCGTCACTGATGACCGGCAACTCGCCCGTGAGTTCGGCGACACTGATGCCGCCTTCGCTCCCCCGCCGACGCCGCCCGCCCCGCGACTGCACCTGCTGGCCGTTGCGGGCGAGGAGCTCGGCGACGGAGACCTGTCCGGTGTCCTCGGCGTTCACGGTCCTCCCGGTGTTCTCGGTCATCGCGTCACCACCAGTTCCCCACCCATTTCCGTGTCCAGTTTGCGGAGGATCAGGCCTTCCCGCAGTGCCCAGGGGCAGATCTCGAGTTCCTCGACCGCCAGTGCCCGCATGGTCGCCTCCGCAATGAGCGCACCCGCCACGATCTGCTGGGACCGGTCCGCGCTCACACCCTCCAGCTCCGCGCGGTCGGCAGTGGTCATCCGGGAGATGAAGGCGATGAGCTGCCGCAGACCGCTGGCAGTCAGTGTCCTCCGCACCCGGGCTCCCGACGCGGAAGGCGCAGCCCCGGTGAGTCGGGCGAGCGAACGGAACGTCTTCGACGTTCCGACGACCCGGTCCGGTGCACCCGCGGCCCGCAGCGCCTTGGCGGGTTCGACCAGTTCGGCGTCGAGCCAGTCGCGGAGCACTGCGACACGGCGCTTCCCCGGCGGATCCGACTGCAGCCAGTCCCGGGTCAGACGGCCGGCGCCCAGTTGGAGCGAGAACGCGACGTCCGGGTCCTCGTCGCCACCCGAGGTGAGTTCCAGGGAGCCGCCGCCGATGTCGAAGTTCATGATCCGGCCCGCGCTCCAGCCGTACCAGCGGCGCACCGCGAGGAAAGTCAGGCGGGCCTCGTCGACCCCGGACAGGACCTCGAGGTTGACGCCCGTCTCCTCGCGCACCCGGGCGAGTACTGCGTCGGAGTTCGTGGCGTCGCGGACCGCGGACGTCGCGAATGCCATCAGTTCGCCGCATCCGGAGGTGGCCGCGATCGATGCGAAGTCGCCGACGGCGGCGACCAGGCGATCCGCGCCGACCACCGTGATGTCACCCCGGTCGTCGGTGTTCTCCGCGAGCCGCAGAGTCGACTTCGTCGAACTCATCGGCGTGGGATGCGCACCCCTGTGCGCATCCACCACGAGAAGGTGGACGGTGTTGCTTCCGACGTCGAGTACCCCTAACCGCACGTGACCACGGTACTGGGTCTACCGTCGGGCACTGTGACAGCAGGCAACACCGCGCCCTCCGTGAACATGACGCCCACCCCGGAGGTGGGTCTCGACTTCCCGCGTGAATGGATCGAGTTCGTCGATCCCACGAATTCCGAACACGTCATCGTGGCCGACCTGACGTGGCTACTTTCCCGCTGGACCTGCGTGTTCGGCACTCCGGCCTGCCAGGGGACCGTCGAGGGGCGACCGGACGACGGGTGCTGCTCGCACGGCGCGTTCCTGTCCGACGACGAGGACCGGGAGAAGCTGGACCGGTGCGTGAAGATGCTCACGCCAACGGATTGGCAGTTCATGGACAAGGGTCTCGGCAAGAAGGGGTACGTCGAGGAGGACGACCTGGAGGACGAGCCCGCGCTGCGGACGCGGCGGTACAAGGGTGCCTGCATCTTCCTGAACCGTCCCGGGTTCGAGGGCGGGCTCGGCTGTGCGTTCCACATCATGGCGGTGCGCAGCGGCATCGAGCCTCTCGAGGTCAAGCCCGACGTGTGCTGGCAGCTCCCGATCCGGCGCACCCAGGAATGGGTGGACCGGCCCGACGGCGAGCAGATCCTGAAGACGACGATCACCGAGTACGACCGCCGGGGTTGGGGCGAGGGCGGCGCGGACCTGCACTGGTACTGCTCGGGTTCGCCGGACGCGCACGTCGGCACCCGGCCGGTCTGGCAGAGCTACGGCCCGGAACTGACCGAGCTGCTCGGCAAACCCGCATACGACGAACTCGTCAGGCACTGCAGGCGCCGAGCCGGGCTCGGCCTGATCGCCGTCCATCCCGCGACCACGGTCGCACGGGAAGCCAAGGCTGCGACCCGGTCGACGAGGCTCGGCCCGGACGCCTGATCCGAGGCGCCGCGCACGACGGAGTCGACCACCGGCCGGGGCCGGGGACGACGACCCGGGCCGGACGAGCGCATCGACGCGTTCGTCCGGCCACCAGCCGAGTCTCCTCCGTCAGGCCGTGGCGTCCTCCGGGACTTCCCTGCGCGCGTCCAGATGCGTCCGTGTCAGCGAGCCGACGGTCTCGAGCGATGCGGGCGCGGTCATGTGCCAGTGCGTGCTGTCCACTGCGTGGTTCTCTACGGCACCGCTGACGAACGGCTCCCACGTCGCAGCGTTGCGTGACGACGTGGAGTCGTCCCTCGCGGCGGTGAAGAACAACAGGTCACCCGTGTACAACCCGGGCCGGTACCGTTCGAGCAGCTCGTAGTTGTTCATCGCACCTGCAATCATCCTCTCGATGTGCTCCGCGGTCAGGATCGACAGCGGACCTCCGATGCCGGACAGCAGCAGCGACAGCGCGGCCGCGTCGAGTTCGAGGAGATCCTCGATCCCACCCAGACCGGACGCGGCGTCTGCGTCGACGCCCAACCCGGCGAGAAGATCGGCAAGGGTTGTCTCCGAGGGGTTTTCACCCTCGAGGGATCCGACGACACTGTCGAGCAGCACCAGGGACTCGACCCGCTCACCTGCGGCCTGCAACCGGACCGCCATCGCGTGCGCGACGACGCCGCCGAGCGACCATCCCAGGAGGTTGTACGGCCCATGGGGCTGCACCGCTCGGATCTCGGTCAGATACCGCTCGGCGAGTTCGTCGATGGAACCGGGTAGTTCTCCCTCTCCGGCGATCGACGGGGACTGGAGACCGTAGACGGGCCGTGATGAGCCGACATGTTGAGTCAGACCCGTGTAACACCAGGACAGTCCGACGATCGGGTGGATGCAGAACAGGGGGTTGTCCGTTCCCGCGGTGCGGATCGGGTACAGAACCTGCAACGCCGCGTCGGCTTCCTCGGCCCCGGCTTCCATTCGTGCCGCGATCGATGCCGGGGTCGGGTCGATCATCAGCCACTGCAACGGAACCACGACTCCGCCGGTCTCCCTGATCCGTGTTGCAGCCCGCGCCGCGATCAGCGAGTTTCCTCCCAGGTCGAAGAAGTTGTCGTCCGCGCCGACTCGCTCGACCCCGAGGAGATCCACGAAGACCGCCGCCACCACGCGCTCGAAGGCGGATTCGGGTTCCCGATACGCGGTCGGTTCGAACGCCGGGGCGGGCAACGCCTTCCGGTCGAGTTTTCCGGTGACGCCCAACGGCAGCGTGTCGAGGACGACGATCGCGGACGGCACCATGTAACTCGGCAGATCCCGGCCCAGTGAACTCTTCAGCGCAATCGGGTCGACCACGCAGTCCCGCTCGGGCACGACGTATCCGACGAGTCGGCCACCCAGGTTCGGGTCGTCGACAGCGACGACTGCCGCTGTGTCGATCCCCTCGGCTCGACGCATCGCCGATTCGATCTCACCGAGTTCGATCCGGTAGCCACGCACCTTCACCTGGAAGTCCGACCGGCCCACGTACTCGAGGCTGCCGTCGGCGCGCCAGGCGACGACGTCGCCCGTCCGGTACATCCGTTCGCCGGCAACACCGAAGGGGTTCGCGAGGAATCGGTCCGCCGTGAGGTCCGCCCGACCGTGATACCCGCGCGCCAACTGTGCTCCCGCCAGGTACAACTCCCCGCGGACGCCCTGGGGCACCGGCCGCAGCCGATCGTCGAGCACGTAGACCCTGGTGTTCCACTCCGGGACACCGATCGGGACGGTCGCCCCGTCCGCATCACTCGTCCGATGCGTGGTGACGCTGACCGCCGCTTCCGTGGGGCCGTAGAGGTTGACCAATTCGGCATCGCTGCCCGCGCGGAACTCTCGGGCGGTCTCCGCGGGGAGTGCCTCACCGATCGCGAGCACCCACCGCAGCGTTGCCGGCATCAGCCCCCCACCGGCGGTGAGCAGCATCGACAACATCGACGGCACCGCGTGCAACGTGGTTACCCGCTCCGACGTGAGCAGCGCCAACAACCGATCCGGATCACGATGTGCCTCCGGCTCCGCGATCACCAGACGACCACCCGATGTCAACGCCGACCAGAACTCCCACACCGACAGGTCGAACGTCGCAGCGGTCTTCAAGAGCGCCGAGTCCGACTCGCCCAGACCGAACTCCGCCTGCTTCCACACCAACTGGTTCACCACGGCCGCGTGACTGACAGACACGCCCTTGGGCTTGCCCGTCGAACCCGATGTGAAGATCACGTACGCGGTATTCGACGTATGTAGCGGCGCACGGCGATCCGCATCCGACAGCGGCGTGTCCTCGTAGCCCGACAGGTCCAGTTCGTCGATCAAGACGACCGGCGCCGATGGCTGCGCGTCGAAACGGTCGTGTCCGGTGGTGAGCACACACACGGGTTCGGCGGAGTCGAGCACGTGACCGATCCGCTCCGCCGGATGATCCGGATCGACCGGCACATACGCTCCGCCGGACGCCGAGATCGCGTACATACCGACAACCAGGTCGATGGATCGACGAACCGCCAACGCCACCAACGACTCCGGACCCACTCCCATCGAAATCAGGTGCCGCGCGAGCCGGTTCACCCGACTCGAGAACTCCGCATACGTCAGCGACTCGTCGCCGTACGTCAACGCAACGCCGTTCGGCGTCCGTGCCACCTGTGCGGCGAACAAGTCCGCCAGCGTCGCCCCGGCCACGGGATGGGCTGTGTCGTTCCATGCCGACAGGACACGCTCCCGCTCACCGAAGCCCAGCAGATCGACGTCACCGACGATGACCCCGGGGTCGGCCGCGACGTACCGCAGCAACTGCGTGAACCGATCCGCGAAGCCGCGCACCGTCGACTCGTCGAACAGCGCCGACGCGTAGGTGAACCCCGCCGTGACACCCAGCGGAACGCCCGCCTCGTCGTAACGATCCTGCGCGACCAGATGCAGATCGAACTGGGACAGATTCAAGTCGGGATCGACTGTGCTGATCGACAGTCCCGGCAGCTCGAGATTGCCTGCACCGTGGTTCTGGAACGAGAAACCGATCTGGAACAGCGGATGACGCGCCGTCGACCGCACCGGGTTCAGTGTCTCGACGATCTTCTCGAACGGGACGTCCGCGTGCGCGAACGCCGCGAGGTCCCGGTCCCGCACGTGGGTCAACAGGTCCACGAAGGACCCCTCCGGTCGCACACGACTCCGCAGCACCAACGTGTTGGCGAACTGACCCACCAGGTCGTCCAGCTCCACCCGCCCGCGACCCGCGATCGGCGTACCCACCGAGACGTCCGCGGTACCCGACATCCGCGCCAGGAATGCCGCGAACGCCGCGTGCACCACCATGAACAGCGACGATTGTGCAGACGCCGCCACCGCGGCCAGCGCACGATGTGTATCGGCGTCGATCTCGAACTCGACGGTGCCGCCCTCGTAGGAGGTGACCACAGGACGTGGCCGATCCGTCGGCAACTCCAGCAGGTCCGGCTGACCGGCGAGTGCACCACGCCAGAACGAGATCTGCTTCGACACCAGCGACTCCGGATCGTCCTCCGATCCCAGGGCCGCCCGGTGCCAGATCGCGTAGTCCGCGTACTGCACCGGCAGCGGCGCCCACCCCGGCGCCTGCCCGGAGCACCTGGCCGCGTAGGCGGTCATCAGGTCCCGCGCCAGCGGCCCCATCGAGAAGCCGTCACCACTGATGTGATGTACCGCCACCGCGAGCACATACTCCGAAGGAGCGATACGAATGATTTTGCCTCGCATGGGGATTGCTGATGCAACGTCGAATCCGGTGCCGAGCACCCGGTACAGCAGCGCAGGCACCTCTGCCTCGGTGGCGTCCATCGGAGTCAGGTCGAACTCGACCTGGTCCACCGGCAGCACCACCTGCACCGGGCCGCCGTCGCTGTCCGGGTAGACCGTGCGCAGCACCTCGTGCCGCTCGAGTACGTCGTACAGCGCTCGTTCGAGGGCCGCAACATCCAGCGCTCCAGACAACCGCAACGCAAGCGGAATGTTGTATGCGGCCGACTTCGAATCGAAGCGGTTCAGGAACCACATCCGGGACTGTGCGGGCGACAGCGGGATCCGCTCCGGGCGCTCCCCCGCGACGAGATCGGGCATGTCCGCCGCGCGGGGTGCCAGCGCAGCCCGTCCGGCCAGGCCGGCAACTGTCGGCGCCTCGAACAGTTCCCGCACACCCAGGGTGACTCCGAGTTCCTGGTTCACCCGCGACACCAGACGCGTCGCGACGAGCGAGTTGCCGCCGAGCGCGAAGAAGTCGTCGTGAACGCCGACCAGGTCCGCCCCGAGAAGCTCGCCGTACACCGTCGCGATCGCGGCCTCGGTCTCGTTCCGCGGCGGGACGTACTCGACTGCGACCCCGAAGGTGTCGGGCACCGGCAGCGCCTTGCGGTCGAGTTTGCCGTTGATGTTGAGCGGCAAGGCGTCGAGGACGACGAATGCCGCGGGCACCATGTAGCTCGGCAGGCTCGACCGCAACGCCACCACAAGCCCGTCGGTGTCCACGACGGCGTCGGCCGCCGGAGTGACGTACCCGATCAGCTGGTCGCCGACCGGGTTCGTGTGCACCACCACCGCTACGTCCTTGACAGACGGCTGCACACGCAGCGCCGTCTCGATCTCCCCGAGTTCGATCCGGAAACCGCGAATCTTGACCTGGAAGTCCGCACGGTCGAGGTAGTCCAGTGCACCGGCGGTGTCGCCCGCCGATGGCAACCACCGCACGACGTCACCGGTCCGGTACATCCTGCTTCCGGCCACACCGAACGGATTGGCCACGAAGCGGTCCGCGGTCAGGTCGGGTCGGCCGGCGTACCCGCGAGCCAACTGCACACCCGCGAGATAGAGCTCACCCGCGACTCCGAGCGGAACGGGATTCAGTCGCGAATCCAGCACGTAGGCCTGGGTGTTCCAGGCCGGGGCACCGATCGGCACCGTCACCGCGTCGATGTCTGTCGTGCGATGGGCGGTGACGCTGACCGCGGCCTCCGTGGGGCCGTAAAGGTTGTGAACGTCGGCCACGCTGAGGTCTCTGACCTGCCGAGCGACATCGGCGGGCAGCGCCTCACCGATGCACAGGATCTGGCGCAACGACTCCGGCAACCGCTTCGAGTCGGACACCAGCAGCGCCAGCATCGACGGCACCGAGTGCAGGGTGGTGATCCGCTCGGTGGAGATCAGGTCGAGCAGATGCTCGCGGTCGGTCTGCCGACCGGCGTCGGCGAGGACCATCCGGGCGCCGGTCTGCAGCGCCCACCAATACTCCCAGACCGACAGGTCGAAGGTGGCTGCCGTCTTGACCAGGACGGCGTCGGCGGTGCCGATCGTGTACCGATCCTGTTTCCACAGAAGCTGATTGACGATCGCAGCGTGCGAGACCGCGACGCCCTTCGGCCGCCCCGTGGAACCGGAGGTGTAGATGACGTACGCGGCGTTGTCGGGACGCAGCGGCGCCCGGCGCTCGACGTCGGCGATCGGGGTGTCGTCGTACGCGGCGAGATCGAGACGGTCGAGTTCGACGCGAACGCAGCCCTCGGGGACGTCCGTCGCCTCACCGGACAGCGTCAACACTGCCACCGGTGCCGCCGACTCCAGGATGTAGGCGATCCGTTCCGCCGGATGGTCGGGGTCGAGCGGCACGTACGCACCACCGGCCTTGACCACCGCGTACATCGCGACCACGAGGTCGATCGAACGCCGGATCGACAGGGCCACCCGGGATTCCGGACCCACGCCCGAACCGACGAGATACCGCGACAAGCGGTTCACCCGAGCGTCGAACTCGCGGTAGGTGATCCGTTCGTCACCACCGACCAGTGCCGCCTCGTCCGGGGTCCGCGCCACCTGCTCGTCGAACAGTGCGACCAGCGTGGTGTCACGCACCTCGACATCGGTGTCGTTCCAGCGATCAAGGACGAGGGTCTCCTCGTCGGAGGACATCAGGGCGATGTCCCCGACCGTGGCCCCCGGGTCGGCGGCGACTGCTTCGAGCACCCGCAGGAACCGGTCCGTGAACGCGCGGACTGTCGTCTCGTCGAACAGGTCGGCCGCGTAGGTGAACGTCGCCGGGAGGTCGCCTTCCTCGCCACCGGAGGTTGGCACGAAGGTCAGGTGCAAATCGAACTTCGCGACCCGCAGGTCGTACTCGACAGGCGCGACCTCGAGGCCGGGTAGTGCGAGTGTCGTCTGCTCCAGGTTCTGGAACGACAGCGCGGTCTGGAACAGCGGGTGCCGCGCGGTCGACCGGGCGGGGTTCAGGATCTCCACGAGCCGGTCGAACGGCATGTCGGCATGGGCGAATGCGCCGAGGTCGACTTCCCGAGTCTGGCGCAGCAGCTCGGTGAAGGTGACACTTCCGTCGACCCGGGTCCGCAACGCCAGCATGTTGACGAACATGCCGACGACGTCGTCGAGCGCCTGTTCACCACGACCGGCGATGGGTGTACCGATCGTGATGTCGTCCGTGTCGGCGAGACGCGACAGCAGACTCGCGTACGCGGCGTGCACCACCATGAACAGGCTGGTGCCGTTCTCGGCGGCAATCCTCTGCAGGCGGCGGTGGGTGTCGGCGCCGACCGTGAAGGCCACCTCAGCACCCCGGTGCGACTGGACCGGAGGACGCGGCCGATCGGTCGGCAGTGCCAACTGGTCGGGCAGGTCGGCGAGGACAGTTCGCCAGTATGCGGCCTGACGTGCGATCTCGGAGTCGGGATCGCTTTCCTCCCCGAACAACTCACGCTGCCAGAGCGTGAAGTCCGCGTACTGTACCGGAAGCGGCTCCCAGAACGGCGGCGTGCCCGCCGTGCGCGCCAGGTAGGCGATCATCACGTCGCGCGCCATCGGTGCGAGCGAGAAGCCGTCGGCCGAGATGTGGTGCACCACGACGACCAGCACATGCTCGTCGGGGCCGACCTCGAAGAGCGCGGTCCGGAACGGGACCGCGGCAGAGACGTCGAATCCCTGTGCGACGACGCCGAACAGGCCCGTCATCATCGCGTCCTCGGTCACCGGCACCGCGGTCAGGTCGAAGGGAACGTCCGCGGCGGGAACGATCACCTGGTATGCCGTGCCGTCGGTCTGGGGGTACCAGGTTCGCAACGACTCGTGACGATCGAGTACATCGACGATCGAGGCACGCAGTGCTCCGTGATCCAGTGCACCGGTGAGCCGGACCGCCAACGGCAGGTTGTTCGTCGCGGCCGAGGTGTCGAACTGGTTGAGGAACCACATCCGCGACTGGGCCATCGACAGCGGGATTCGTTCCGGGCGAGCCCGGGCGACCAGCGGAGTGCGCCCCGCCGACCGCCCCTGCGCGGCGAGAGCCACGGCGAGCGCATTCACGATCGGCGCATCGAACAGTGCCCGTACACCGAGCGACGTCCCCGCAGCGGCGTTGATCCGTGCGATGACGCGCGTCGCGACCAGCGAGTTGCCGCCGAGTCCGAAGAAGTCGTCGTCGGCACCGACCCGATCCACCCCGAGCACCTCGGCGTACACGGTCGCCACGAGTCGCTCGGATTCGGTCACCGGCTCGCGGTATTCCGCTGCGAGGGAGCTGAACTCGGGGACCGGAAGGCTCCGTCGGTCCACCTTGCCCGCAGGCGTGGTGGGAATGTCGGTGAGCACCACGAGCGCCGCAGGCACGAGGTTGCGAGGCAGGTGCTGCCCCGCGACCGCGAGGACGTCCGCCGCGTCGATCACCACACCTGCGACAGGCACGACGTAGCCGACGAGCTGGTCACCCGCCGTCGGGTGACGATGCACCGACGCCACCGCGTCCGCCACCGCGTCGTGCTGGGTCAGCGCGGCCTCGACCTCACCGAGTTCGACACGCAGGCCACGGATCTTGACCTGCGCGTCCGCGCGGCCCACGTAGTCCAAACGCCCGAGCGCGTCGCGGCGAACCAGGTCGCCGGAGCGGTACATCCGGGAACCGCCGTCACCGTACGGGTTCGCGACGAACCGTTCCGCGGTGAATGCGGTGCGGCGGTGGTAGCCGCGGGCGAGGCCGGGCCCCGCCAGATACAGCTCACCCACCACACCGAGCGGCACCGGCCGCAGCCGGGTGTCGAGGACCATCGCCTGCACACCCTGGATGGGCGCACCGATGGTGATGTCCTCGCGGCGGGCCAGGTGCTCGGTGAGCGTGACGACGATGGTCGTCTCGGTCGGTCCGTATCCGTTGAGGAATCGGCGACCGGGCGCGAACTGGTCGACCAGTTGCGGAGGGCAGACGTCGCCGCCGACACCCACGAACTCCAGGTCGGGCAACTGGGCCGAGTCCACCGTGCCCAGTGCGGCAGGCGCCGCCATCACGTGGGTGACCTTCTCCCTCCGCAGGAGCTCGGTCAGTTCGTCACCGCCGATCACCGTCGGCGGTGCCACGACCATCGTCGCGCCCGCGTTGAACGACAGGATCTGCTCGAACAGCGACGCGTCGAAGCTCGACGACGACAACCGCAGCACCCGCGAGGTCGACGACGCCACCATCTCCGGGCGGGCATCGTGACCGAACATCGCCAGCCCGGAGTGGGTGACGACGACGCCCTTCGGGAGGCCCGTGGATCCGGACGTGTAGATGATGTACGCCGCATGGTCCGACCGGAGCGGAGCGGTCCGGTCGGCATCGGTCACGGTCTCCGCGGACATCGCGGCACAGGCCGAATCCAGCTCGGCATCGTTCAGAGCAAGCCACCGTACCTGGGCCGGCAACTCGTCGCGATGCTCCTCGTCCGTGATACCCAGCGCGACACCGGAATCCGACAGCATGTGTTCGATCCGATCCGCTGGATACGTCGAGTCGACGGGCACGAAGATCGCACCCGACTTCGCCACCGCCCACAGGGCGACGATCGACTCCATCGACCGCGGCAGCGACACTGCCACCGCACGCTCCGGACCGGCACCGAGCCCGATCAGCATCCGCGCCAACCGGTTCGAGCGCTCGTCCAACTCCCGGTACGTCAGCTCACCGCCGTCGAACACCACCGCGGCTTTGTCGGCCGAGGTCCCGGCGGCTGCCGTCAGCAGGTCCGGCAGCAGTGCGGCGGGCAACGCGGGAACGGGGCCTTCCGACAGTGCGACTCGCTCGGCTGCGTCGAGTAGGTCGATGTCCCCGACCACCACAACCGGGTTCGCCACCGCGGCCTCGAGCACCCGAAGGAACCGTTCGCCGAACACCTGGACGGTCGCCCGGTCGAACAGGTCGGTCGCGTACATCCACGCGACGGTCGCACCGGACTCGCCGCTGCGCTCGTACACCGTGACCTGCAGGTCGTTCTTCGCCGGAACGATCTCGAGGTCGACGATCTCGATGTGCAGGCCGGGCAGGTCGACGCTGCTGACGTCCTGGTTCTCGACGGCCAGTCCGACCTGGACGATCGGTGTGAACGCCTGCGACCGGGTGGGACGGAGCACGTCGATCAACCGCTCGAACGGAAGGTCGGCGTTGTCGAAGGCAACGAGGTCCGTCTCCCGGACCGCAGCCAGCAGGTCCGCAAAACCCGTTCCCGGATCTACCTGGGTTCGCAACGCGAGCGTGTTCACGAACATTCCTGCGAGACCGTCGAGATCACGCTCGACCCGTCCGGCGATCGGGGTGCCGAGCACGATGTCGGTGGTCGCACCGAGTCGAGCGAGCAGCACCGCCAGCGCCGCGTGCAGCACCATGAAGCGCGTGACACCGCGTTCGCGGGCCAGCCTGTCGATGCGGCCGAGCAACTCCTCGTCGCAGTCGACCTCGACGATGTCGCCACGCATCGACGCGACATCCGGGCGCGGCCGGTCCGTCGGCAGTTCGAGTAGTTCCGGCGCGCCACGCAACTGTTCACGCCAGTACTCGGCCTGCGCCGACGCCCGGCTGTCGGGGTCGCTGTCGTCGCCGAGCACACTGTGCTGCCACAGGCTGAAGTCGGCGTACTGGACGGGCAGCGGAGCCCAACCCGGCGCGGCACCGGCGGTCCGTGCCGTGTAGGCGAGAACGAGGTCCCGGGCGAGCGGCGGCACGGAGGCACCGTCGGCACTGATGTGGTGCACGACGAGCGCCAACACGTGGTCGTCGCCTACCCGGAAGATGCTGCCGCGCAACGGAACCGTCGTGGTCACGTCGAATCCACGGGACAGTTCACCGAACACGGCCGCACGCAGTTCGCTCTCGTCGGCGACGACGATCGGGTCCGGGAGTTGCGCGCCCTCCGACACGGGCAGGATCAGCTGGTAGGGTCCTGACTCCGAGTCCGGGTAGATGGTGCGCAGCACCTCGTGCCGCTCCACGAGGTCGGAGACCGCGGCCTGCAGCGCGGCGACGTCCAGGTCGCCGGACAGCCGCAGCACCAGCGGGATGTTGTACGCCACCGACTCCGGGTCGTAACGGTTGATGATCCACATTCGGGCTTGGGCAGGAGAGAGCGGAATCCGCTCCGGCCGCGGCCCCTGCAGGAGAGCGGGCCGGTCCGTCTCGCCCGACGATTCGACCACCTCGGCCAAGGCCGCAACGGTCGGCGCGTCGAACACCGCCCGCACCGGAATCGCTGTGCCGAAGGAGGCATTGACATGCGCGATGACGCGGGTGGCGGTGAGCGAGTTGCCGCCGACGTCGAAGAAGTCGTCGGTGGCACCGACCCGCTCGATTCCGAGCACTTCCGCGTAGATGTCCGCGAGCAGGGTCTCCGTAACGGTGCGAGGCGCGACGTACTCACGCGGGGCGTACACGGGCTCGGGAAGCGCAGCGCGGTCCACCTTGCCTGCCGGCGTGGTAGGGATGGCATCCAACACCATCGCTGTGGCAGGGACCAGGGCGCGCGGCAGATGCTGTGCGGCAGTCGCGAGCACCTCCGCCACGTCGACGGTGACACCCGCAACCGGAACGACGTAGCCGACGATCTGATCGCCACGAACGCCGTCGCGGTGCACGGCCGCGGCCGCGACCGCGACACCCTCGTGCCGTGACAGTGCCGCCTCGATCTCGCCGAGTTCGACACGGAGACCACGCACCTTGACCTGCGCGTCGGCGCGACCGAGGTAGTCGTATCGGCCGGTACGGTCTCGGCGAACGAGGTCGCCGGTGCGGTACATCCGGTCGCCCGACGCGCCGAAGGGGTTGGCCACGAAGCGATCCGAGGTCTGAGCCGGCCGATCGCGGTAGCCCCGGGCGAGGCCGGGACCGGCGAGGTACAGCTCACCGGTCACCCCGAGCGGCACGGGCCGCAGCCGGGTGTCGAGCACCATCGACTCCACGCCGTCGATGGGTGCACCGATGGTGATGTCGCCGGGATCGGCGATGTGGTCGGTGAACGTGACGACGATGGTGGTCTCGGTCGGGCCGTAGCCGTTGACGAACCGGCGGCCCGGCGCGAACCTCTCGACGAGATCAGGCGGGCACGCCTCGCCACCGACACCGACCACCTCGACGTCCGGCCACCGGGCCGGGTCGACGGTGCCGAGCGCGGCAGGGGCGCTGAACACGTGGGTCACCGACCTGTCCGCGACGAAGGCAGCCAGTTCCTCACCGGCGACGACCTCCGGAGGGGCGACGACGAGGGTCGCGCCTGCGCTGAACGCCGTGATCTGCTCGAACACCGAGGCGTCGAAGCTGGACGAGGCCAATCTCAGGACCCGCGACCGCGGTCCGACGGCGACTTCCCATCGGGCGGCCGCGGTGAACGCGGACAGACCGGAATGGGTGACGACGACGCCCTTCGGCAGGCCGGTCGAACCGGACGTGTAGATCATGTACGCGACGTGCGCCGGGTACAGCGGCGTCGCGCGCTCGGCATCGGTGATCGGCGTCGCGGACAGCGCGACGACATCGGCGGTGACCTCTTCGCCGTCGATGGCGAGCCACTCGACGCCTGCCGGAAGTCGATCGACATTGGCGCGGTCGGTCAGCCCGAACGCCACTCCCGAGTCCGAGATCATGTGCTCGATCCGCTCGACCGGGTAGCCCGGGTCGACGGGCACGAACGCAGCCCCGGACCGGGTGACCGCCCACATCGCGACGACCGCGTCGACGGTGCGCGGGAACGACAGCGCGACGCTCGACTCGGGTCCGACGCCGCGTCCGATCAGCAAGCGCGCCAGGCGGTTCGACCGGGCATCGAGCTCGGCATAGGTGAGCTCGCCGCCGTCGAACTCCACGGCGATGGCGTCGCCACCGGCCCGCACACCGTCAGCGAGCAGGTCGGCGAGGGTGGCGGCGGGCAGCGCCGGGCCACCCGAGTACACCGCGACCGCGTCCAGTTCGCCCGCGGCGAGCAGATCGACGTCACCGACCGGCGCGGACGGGTCGACGAGCACGGCGTCGAGCAGCCGGATGAACCGATCCGCGATCGCCTGGGCCGATTCGCCGTCGAACAGGTCACGGGCATAGGACCAGGTCATCGCAGCGCCGCTGTCGCCGGGAGTGACGGACACGGCAAGGTCGAACTTCGCGACCTCGAAGTCCATCGGTTCCAGCGACACCGTGAGATCCGGCAGCTGGACCTCGGGTGCGGGACCGTCCTCGACGGCGAGCATCACCTGGAACAGCGGGTGGTGGGTCGCCGAACGGACCCCCGGGATGCTGTCGACGATGCGCTCGAACGGCACGTCTGCGTTCGCGAACGCGTCGAGGTCCACCGTCCGGGTCGCCTCGAGCACCTGCCGGAACGACATGCCCGGCTCGACCTGGCTGCGAAGCACGAGGGTGTTGACGAACATACCGACGACGTCGTCGAGGGTTGCGGCGCCGCGGCCTCCGACCGGCGTCCCGATCGCGATGTCGGTACTCGCACTCAGCCGCGCCAGCAACACCGAGAGCGCGGCGTGCAGCACCATGAACGGTGTCGACCGGGTTTCGCGGGCGAGTTCGCGCAACGCCGCGAAGGTTGCGTCACCGACTGTTGCCTTGACTGTCCCACCGCGATGGGTCGGCTGAGCCGGATGCGGCCGGTCCGTGGGCAGTTCCAGCCGGTCCGGCAGGCCCGCGAGTGCACGGCTCCAGTACGAAAGCTGCTGGGCGGACACCGAATTCGGATCTTCCTCGGCCCCGAGGGCGGCCAGCTTCCACAGCGCGTAGTCCGCGTACTGCACGGCCAGCGGGGTCCAGTTCGGCGCGCCACCGCCGCACCGCGCGGTGTAGGCGAGCATCAGATCACGGGCGAGCGGCTGCATAGACCAGCCGTCGGCCGCGATGTGGT
The DNA here is from genome assembly GCF_001040705.1 of Rhodococcus sp. RD6.2. Lineage (GTDB taxonomy): Bacteria > Actinomycetota > Actinomycetes > Mycobacteriales > Mycobacteriaceae > Rhodococcus_G. Next base: position 390,469 of record NZ_CVQP01000007.1, on the reverse strand, counting down.
GCACGACCAGGACCAGCACGTGCTCGTTCGGCGTGATCCGAAGTACCGCCGCGCGCAGCGGCACCTCGGCGGTGACGTCGAATCCCTCGACGACGAGCCTGCTGACCGAGGCAGGCAGGTCGGCCGGATCGATGTCGACAGGGGCCAGGTCCGGATTCGCGTAGCCGACAGGCAGGATCAGCTGTTCCGGCCCCTCGATGGAGTCGGGATAGACGGTGCGCAGCACCTCGTGACGCCCGATGAGGTCGGTCATCGCGGCGTGCAGTGCCTCCAGGTCGAGCAGACCGGACAGCCGCAGGGCCGCCGCGATGTTGTAGGCGCCCGAAGTCGAGTCGATCCGGTTGAGCAACCACATCCGGGACTGTGCAGGCGAGAGCGGCAGCCGGTCCGGCCGAGATCCCGCGACCGGGATCGTCGGCACCGAGCCGGTCGACGCCGACACCGCCGCAGCCAGGTCACGGACTGTCGGTGCCTCGAACAGGTCGCGTACCCCGATACCCGCATCGAGTTCGGCGTTGATCCGCGCGACCGCGCGTGTGGCGGTCAGCGAGTTGCCGCCCAGTTCGAAGTAGTTGGCGGTGGCGCCGACCTGCGGCACGTCGAGCAGTTCCGCGAACACCCGGGCGACGGCCGTCTCGGCTACCGTCGCGGGGGCGACGTACTCGGTGGCAGCGCGCTCCGGCTCGGGCAGCGCCCGCCGGTCCAGTTTGCCGTTTGCGCTCAGCGGCATCTCGTCGAGGACCGTGAACACCGACGGCACCATGTACGCGGGCAGGTGCGCCTCGGCGAAGGCCGTGAGAGTCGCAGGATCCGGCGCGACATCACCGACCGCAGTGACGTATCCGGCGAGGTACTCCCTGCCTGCACCGCCGTGCACGACGACAGCCGCCTGAGCCACATCGGCATGCCGCACCAGTGTCGACTCGATTTCTCCGAGTTCGATCCGCAACCCCCGCAACTTCACCTGGAAGTCGGTACGACCGATGTACTCGAGAGACCCCTCCCGATTCCACCGCACCAGGTCGCCGGTGCGATACATCCGATCACCGGGCTCCCCGAACGGGCTGGCGACGAATCGATCCGACGTCAGATCGAATCGGCCACCGTAACCGCGCCCCACACCGACACCGCCGACGTACAGCTCACCCTCCACACCGACCGGAACCACCCTCAACCGGCGATCGAGAACGAACAGGTCGAGATTCGGCACCGGACGCCCGATGGGCACGCCAGCCACATCGGCGACCGACGCTGCCTGGAACGACACCACATCCGACGCCTCGGTCGGACCATAGCTGTTGACCACCCGCACACCGGATTCCATCAGTGCTGCGAGCCTTCCGACGTTGATCGGCTCACCGCCCAGGAACACCACATCGAGCGCGGCGAGCGCGCCATCGGTGTCACCGTCGACGACCGCCTCGAAGGCACTCGGCGACATGTTCGCCACCCGCACACCGCCACCCGCGACGGTCGCCAGGATCTCCCGAGGATCGAAACTCTCCGCTGCGAGATACGCCGTCCGGCCACCCACCAGGGCCGCCCACACGTTCTTCTGGGTGAGGTCGAAACTCGGCGACGACGCGATCAGCAGGCCACCCTCGGCGGGCAGCTCACTTTCGTACCACGCCACCGTGTTCTCGATACCCGCCATCGGAACCAGCGTCGGCTTCGGCTTACCCGTCGAACCCGACGTCGAGATGACGTAACCCAGACGACGACCCGCCAGCTCCTCACGCCACCGGTCCACCCAGCCCGCCGTCACAGGTCCGGTCACCGCGTCGGGCGCGATGACAGGAACCGTCAGCTCACGATCGACATCGCCGATCACGCACCGCGCCGCGGTGTCGATCAGAATCGACTCGACCCGATCGACAGGATGCGACGGATCGATCGGCGCATACGCCGCCCCCGCCTTCCACACCGCGACCATCGCCACGATCCACGACACCGACCGCGGCACCATCACCCCGACGACATCGTCAACACCAACACCACGACCGATCAACTCGCCGGCCAGCTCCGTCGAACGCCGATCGAGCTCCGCGTACGAGACCGACTCGCCACCACACACCACCGCCGGTGCGTCCGGAGCCACCTCGACCCGGGCGGCGAACCGCCCAAGCAACGACACCCCCGACCCCGGCACACGAGCACCACGCGACCAATCGAGAACCCGATCACGCTCGCCCGCACCGAACAGGTCGATGTCACCGACCGGAATCGCGGGGTTGGCCACCAGGGACGTCAGCACACGGGTCAGACGCTGCGCCAGCACGTCGGCGCCGTCGGCGTCGAAGACCTCGGACGAGTACTTCACCGTGACCGTCAGCTCCGGTTCGAGCAGCGTGATCAGGCTCAGCGGATAGTGCGTGGCGTCCACGACGTCGATGTCACGCACCCGCATACCGACGATGTCGGTGTTCTCATCGAGACCGCCACGGTCGACCGGATACGACTCGAACACGGTCAGGGTGTCGAACACGGCGCCCGCGCCTAGTGTCGCCTGCAGTTCGCCGAGCCCGATGTGATGGTGGTCGAGCAGGCCCACTTGCTCGCCCTGCAAGCGGCTGAGCAGCGTGCCCGCACTCTCGGACGGGTCCAGGTGCACCCGGACCGGGAGCGTGTTGATGAACAGCCCGAGCATCTCCTCCACCCCGGCCAGCTCGGCAGGCCGCCCGGAGACGGTGGCACCGAACACCACATCGTCACGAGAAAGCAGGCCGGACAGCATGATTCCCCAGGCTGCCTGGATGACTGTGTTGACCGTCACGCCGTGCTGTCGGGCGACATCGGCGATCCCGTCCGCCAGTTGCGGCGTGATCGGGGCGACCACCTCGGCGGGCATCGAGGACAGGGTGCGGCCCGCGTGCTCGGGCGCGACGAGCGTCGGCTCGTCCAGGCCCTCGAAGGCATGCGTCCACGCGCCGAACGCACCCGCCCGGTCCTGCTCGGACAGCCAGGTCAGGTATCCACGGTAACCACGGGCGGGCACCGCGATCGGAGCGTCCGTTGCGTACAGCAGCAGCAGATCCTTGACGAACAGCGGCATCGACCAACCGTCGAGCAGGATGTGATGGTTCGTGATCACCATCGTCGCGGTTCCGTCCGGCCTGCGGGCCAGCAGCCAGCGCATCAGCGGAGGCGCACTCATGTCGAACGGCGTCGTCCGCTCGACGTATGCGAGCTGGTCGAATTCGACGTCGTCGGATACTCGCACCTCGCGCCACGGAGCGGTCAGACCACTCATCACGAGCTGGGCAGGCACGCCGTCGTCGTCGTACACGAACGCGGACCGCAGGTTCTCGTGTCGTTCGAGGAGGCGCTGCGCGGCCCGGTGCATCCGGGCACCGTCGATCACACCGCCCAGGTGCAGCATGACCTGCGCGGTGTACACGTCCAGTGAGGTCGACGTCACCCCGGCGTGGAACAACAGGCCGGACTGCAGCGGCGAGAGGGACCAGATGTCCCGCACGCCCGGGTGCGTGCGCTCCCACGCCTCGATACGGGCCTGGTCAACGGTCACCAACGGGACGTCGGAGGGCGTCAATCCCCCCGCTCCGGGTCGGCTCACGTGCGCGGCGAGTGCGATGAGCGCGCTTCTCCACAGGTCCGCCAACCCGGCGACCTCGTCCTCGGTCAGCACCCCGGAAGGGAAGTCGAAGGTGGCCGACAGCCGGCTACCGGACCCCGTGCCCGCGTTCCGGTCGGCGGGTTCGACCATCGCGTTGATGTCGATGGCGGCACGCGACGGCATACCTGCGCCGCTGCCCGCGTTGAGGTCCAGAGCACCGCTGTCAGGCACCCAGGGCAGATCACCCGCGTCACTGGTGGACATCCGGCCGAGGTAGTTGAAGCAGATCTGCGGTTGTGCGCCTGCCAGTTCGGCGACGGTGTCCTGACGCAGGTGACGCAGCAGACCGTAGCCGGTGCCGTTCCCCGGGAGCGCCCGAAGCTGTTCCTTGACCGCCTTGATCGCCGTGACCGCGGCGGGTCCACCGGCGAAGGCGTCGTCGAGGTCGACACCTGCGATGTCGAGTCGAGCGGGATGGGCGGAGGTGAACCAGCCGACCGTCCGCGAGAGGTCTGCACCGGGGACCAGTTCTTCGTCGCGGCCGTGGCCCTCGAGAGTGAGCAGGACGGACCGCTCGTGCACGCCGCGGCGTTCGCGCCACGCGGCGACAGCGAGGGCGAGCGCGGTGAGCAGACCGTCGGCAACACCACCGCGGTAGGTGGCGGGCAGCGTTGTCAGCAGCGTCTCGGTGGCATCCGCGGGGACGTCAACGCTCACACGCAACGAGGTGGCGCCGGTGTCCACCGCGGAGTCGAGCGCACGGGAACCGATCAGCGGGTCCGGCCCGTCGAGTATCGAGCGCCACGCGCCCAACTCGTCGAGAGTGGTTGCTGCATTGGCGGTTTCGACCAATCCATGCGCCCAGCGACGCGCCGAGGTACCGACCGCGTCGAGTACCGGCTCGGAGCCCGCAACGATCTGCGCCCACGCGGATGCGAAGTCGGGAACGAGGATTCGCCAGGACACACCGTCGACGACAAGGTGGTGCGCGACGACGATCAGCCTCCCAGGGGCATCCTCGGTGTCCACCCAAACCACCTGCAGCATGACGCCTGCGGTTGCGTCGAGGCGACCCACTGCGGCGTCGCACCCGGCGGCGATCGCGGCATCGACACCGTCGCTGCCGTGTCCCGACGGCACCCGTACCCGAGTGATGATGTCCTGCGGCGCAACGGATCCCGCCGGGCGGATGACGAGACGATCGGCCTCCCGATCGAGCATCGAACGCAATGCGTCATGGTGGTCGACGACGGCCGACACCGTACGGGCGAGAATTTCGTCGTCGAGTCCGCCGGGTGCGGTCAGGACGAGCGCCTGGTAGAAGCGGTCGATGTTGCCGCCGCGTTCGAGAACCTCGGCGGCCAGCGGAATCAGCGGCATGTCGCCGACGCCGCCACCAGGCAGCTCGACGAGCCGGGGGGCTTCCACCTCCGTGGTCGCAACCTCGGCCAGACCGGCCACGGTCTTGCGTTCGAACACGTCACGCGGAGTGAACCGAATACCCTCCGCCTTGGCCCGCGACACCAGCTGGATCGCGATGATGCTGTCACCGCCGAGCGCGAAGAACGAGTCGTCGACGCCTACCTTCTCCATGCCGAGCACCTCGGCGACCGCGGTCGCGATGGCCACCTCGGTCGGGGTCGAGGGAGCCCGGAACACAGCGGTGCGCACTCCGGGGTCGCGCAGCGCGGTCCGGTCGACCTTGCCCGCCGGCGTCAACGGGACCTCGTCGAGCTCCACCACCGACGCGGGCACCATGTGGCCCGGTAGGAACCGGCCGACGAACGTGGCCAGGGCATCGGCATCGAACACCTCGCCTGCCTTGGTTCGCACGTAGGAGACAAGAACGGTGTTGTCGGCCCCGCGGGTGTGCGCGACCGTCACCGCGAAGTCGACCGACTCGTGCTCCGAGAGCACTGCGTCGATCTCACCGAGCTCGACACGGAAGCCACGCACCTGGACCTGGAAGTCGCTGCGTCCCACGTAGTCCAGCGCGAACCGACCCTGCTCGTCCCGAACCCAGCGAACGGTGTCACCCGTCCGGTAGAGGCGGCCACCCGCAGGCCCGAACGGGTCGGCCACGAATCGGCCTGCGGTCAGACCGGTCCGGCGGTGGTAGCCGCGCGCGACGCCGATACCGCCGAGGTACAGCTCTCCGACCACGCCCGCGGGCACGGGGCGCAGCCACCGGTCGAGGACTACCGCGGTCGAACCCTGGATCGGCCTGCCGATCGTCACCTCCCGGGGATCCTGCAGCGGGTCGGTCATAGTGATGATGATCGTGGTCTCGGTGGGGCCGTAACTGTTGACGAACCGGTAGCGCGACCCGAACCGCTCGACAAGCTCCGGAGGGCACACGTCACCGCCGACACCGACCGTCTCGAGCGCATCCAGTCCGGTCGGATCGAGCGTGCCGATGAGGGCGGGCGCGACGAGGATGTGCGTGACCTCCTGCTCACGGAGCAGTGTCGTCAGGTCGGTGCCACCGATCAGGTCTGCGGGCGCGATCACCATGGTGGCGCCTGCACTGAACGACTGCGCCATCTCCATCATCGAGGCATCGAAGCTCGGGGAGGAATAGCGCAGCACCCGAGACCGTGAGGTCACCGCGAGTTCGTGGCGGGCGGCGGCCGTGAACGCCGAGAGCCCCGTGTGGGTGACCACCACCCCCTTCGGGGTTCCGGTCGACCCGGACGTGTAGATCATGTACGCCGCATGGGTTTCCGCGAGGCGGACGGGGCGATCGGCATCGGTCACCGCGTCCGCGGACAACCCGGCGAACGCCGCGTCGACGCCAGGCTCTCCGAGCACCAGCCACTCCACACCGCCGGGGAGCGCGTCGCGGTGCGCGGCATCGGTGAATCCCAGTGCCACTCCGGAGTCGGTGATCATGTGCGCGATGCGCTCGACGGGATAGCTGGGATCGACGGGGACGAATCCCGCACCCGACCGGGCGATTGCCCACATCGCGACGATCGACTCCACCGATCGAGGCAGGGCAATCGCGACGAAGTCGCCGGGGCCGATCCCTTGCGAGAGCAACAGTCGCGCAATGCGGTTGGATTGGGCGTCGAGTTCACGATACGTCGTCGTCCGGTCCCCGTGGACCAGCGCGACGGCATCCGGGTCGACCGCCACCCCAGCCGCGAGCAGATCCGGCAGCAGCAGCGGCTCCGGTGCCGCGTCACCGGTGAACGGCACCAGCGAGTCCCGTTCCGCGGGACCGAACATGTCGAGATCGAAGACGCGGTCGGTGGGTGCCGCGACGACGAATCGCTCCAGCAGTCGCAGGAAGCGGTCGTGGTGGTCGCGCAGTTCCTGCTCGGTGTAGCGGTTGGGGTTGGCCTCGAAGTCGACTCGCGTGCTGCGCCCCACCACACTCGGGTAGACGTTGATCGACAGGTCCTCGGTCGGCCCGGTCGCGATCACGTTGAACTTGCCGGTCGCGGTTCCGAGAGTGATCTCGGAATGGAAATTCATGATGTTGATCGCGGGCCCGAAGAATCCACGCTCCGCGCCGGCTCCGTTGCCGCGGCCCTCCGCGAGGTCACGGCGGATGTCCTCGTGCCGGTACCGCTGGTGGCGCAGCGCACCGGTCATCTCCAGTCCGGCCTCGGCGATCAGTTCACCGACCGTGGTGTCGGGCGTGATCGACATCCGGAGCGGGACGACGTTGGACACCATGCCGCCGGAGCGACGGAGCACCGCGGTGGTCCTGGCCGACACCGGAAGGCTGAGCACGACGTCCGACGCGCCGGTCATGTGGGAGAGATAAGCCGCCATCGCGGCGACGGTGATCGCGGTGTCGGCCGACCGGTGACGGGTGACGGCCTCGTCGAGTTCGGCGAGGATCCGGTCGGGCAGGGTGCCGCCCACCACGTGCGACGTCGCCGCCAGTCCACCGGGGTGAGCGGACAGGCTGAGTGGCGACGGCAGGTCGGCCGCCCGACCCATCCAGTAGGCCCGGTCCGACTGGAACCGGGTGGACTCGCGGTACTTGTCCTCGGCCTCGTTGACGGCGATCAGGTCACTCGCCACCGACGGCGTCGGCTCGGTCCCGAGCACCGCGGCGGTGTACAGCTCCGCCATCCGCGACATGAAGGTCACCGCGCCGAAGCCGTCCAGGGCGATGTGGTGGATGGCGAAGTACCAGTAGTAGTGGTCATCGCCGACGTGAAGGACCGCGCCCCGGATCATCCGGTCGGTGAGCAGGTCCATCGGAGCCGCGTAGTCCTGCAGCATCCACGCCATGGCTGCCGCACGCGGATCCGACTCGCCGCGCAGGTCGCGGTACGGCATCTCGTCGTCGAGGTCCTCGTCGACGACCTGGAACGCCTCGGAGTCTATCTCGACGATACGCAGCAACGGAGTTCCGAACTCCCGGGCGACAACCGAGCCGATCCGCCGGAGCACCTCGATGTCGAACTCGCCCTCGATCTCGATGTACTGGGCGATCGTGACGGGTACGTCCGGGATCAGGTGCTGCGCGAACCACATGCCGCGCTGCGCCGCCGAGAGCGGGAACGGGGCGCTACAGCGCGCCGTTTCGGACGCTGAGGACACGGCCGCGGTGGAGTCCTCGGCCGCGGTGCCCGAGGCTGTGGGAGCCTGGACCCGAGCAGCAAGGAACTCCGATGAATTCGACACACTAACCCCTTCGACGACACGCTCCGACGCGGAGCTTGGGGCGCGTTGACGAAGCGGAACTGTTTCAGATCGGCGACCACACCTGAGGGGATGTATCACCGGATCTGAAGGACGTTGCGGGCCGACAATACAGCGCTGATCGGGATGCTGTTCACGAATCGAAACCCATTGGGGTCGGTGATCGAAACACCCCCGTGCCTGCGACTATTACGCAGCGTTCCCGCCCGGAAACCGGGCGGGATAGGGTATAACCCTCGCTAGTTCTCCAGTTTGTAACCCAGTCCCCTGACCGTCACCAGATGTTCAGGTTTGGCGGGATTCACCTCGATCTTCGACCGCAGGCGCTTGACGTGAACGTCCAGCGTCTTCGTGTCTCCGACGTAATCGGCTCCCCACACCCGGTCGATCAACTGACCGCGGGTGAGAACCCGGCCGGAGTTGCGAAGCAGATACTCGAGCAGATCGAACTCCTTGAGTGGCAAGGTCACCGCGTCCCCGTTGACGTGCACGGTGTGCCGGTCGACATCCATCCGCACCGGGCCCGCCTCGAGCACCCCGTCGGCGGAGTGGTCGGAATCCGTGTCTCCGCCCCGACGCAGCACCGCCCGGATCCGCGCGATCAGCTCGCGCGCCGAGTAGGGCTTGGTGACGTAGTCGTCGGCACCGAGCTCGAGACCGACCACCTTGTCGATCTCACTGTCGCGTGCGGTCACCATGATCACGGGAACCCCGGACCGCGCCCGCAACTGCTTGCAGACGTCGGTACCGCTCATCCCGGGCAGCATGAGGTCGAGGAGCACGATGTCCGCGCCGCTGCGATCGAACTCCGCGAGGGCGGACGGCCCGTCGCCGACGACGGTCGCCTCGAACCCCTCCTTGCGCAGCAGGAACGCGAGTGGGTCCGCGAGGGATTCCTCGTCCTCCACGATCAGCACATTCGTCACCGGTTGGCCTCCGAGTTCATGGCGACCTGGGTCGGTCGCTCCTGGTGTGTGGTCTTGCGGGTCGGAACGGGATCGCCCGGTGCGTCACCGGGCGAGAGCGAGTCGGCCGACTCGTCGGCCTCCTCGACGTATGCGGGGATGGCGAGGGTGAACGTGGAGCCGGTCCCCGGTTTGCTCCACAGCGTGATCGAGCCGTTGTGGTTCGCGGCGACATGCTTGGCGATCGCGAGACCGAGCCCGGTGCCGCCTGTCGAGCGCGACCGCGCCTTGTCGACACGGAAGAACCGCTCGAACACCCGCTCCTGGTCCTCCTTGGCGATGCCGATCCCCCGGTCGGTGACAGCGATCGTGACGTCCTCACCGCGCACCGCCCGGCTCACCGAGACCGGCGAACCGGCGGGCGAGTAGGCGATCGCGTTCTCGACGAGATTGGACAGGGCCGTGACGAGCAGCGTGCGGTCGCCGAGTACCTCGAGCCCGCTCGGCCTGTCCGCGGTGACGGTGATACCGGCGTTCTCCGCGGTGAGGATGCTGCGCCGGATGGCCTCGTCGACGATCTCGTCCACGGCGACCGGTTCGAGGTCGGGGAGCTTCTCGGCGCCCTGCAACCGGGACAGGGCGATCAGTTCGCCGACCATGTTGCCGAGCCGACGCGACTCCATGAGCACCCGCTCACCGAAATGCCGCACCGACTCCGGGTCGTCCGCGGACTCGAGCAGCGCCTCCGCCAGCAGGCTCATCGCACCGACAGGGGTCTTGAGTTCGTGGCTGACGTTCGCGACGAAGTCGCGGCGTGTGGCCTCCATCCGCGCCACCTCGGAGTCGTCGTCCGCGAACAGTACGACGAACCGCCGATCCTCCTGGCTGAGCAACTGCGCGAAGCCTCGGACCGCGATCCGGCCCCGCCCGCGGACCGGGTTCTTGACGCTCAGATCGACCTCGACGGGCCGACCGGTGTCGAGAACCTCGTTGGCGGCCGCCCACGCCCGGGCCTCGATGGCCCGGTTCACGACGAGCCCCAACTCCTCGGCCCGCGGGTTGAAAAGGACCACGTCGTGGAATCGGTCGACGACGGCGATGCCGCTCTGGCTGGCGAGGACGATCAGGTCCAGCACCTGGGACATCGTCAGGCCGGCCTGCTCGGCCTCGATTCGGGTGTGACGTGCCCTGAGCCGAGGCACGAGTACCCCACCGACGACGTAGCCGAGCACCGCCGCGAGAACGACGAGGCCGACGACGACCAGAACAACAGTCACGAGGGAATCGTACGGCCGCGCAAACAACGATCCGAGCCGGGACCGGCCGTTTCGTCGCACGTCACAGGCCGTAGCCGTGCCGTTCCACGGCTGTTCACCTGACGTTCGACCCGGGCCGGCCGCGCGCCGCGTCGCCCCGGGTCGATCGACATGCAGCTACTACTTCGCGCCCTGGCTGGCGACCGCAGCGGCACCTGCGGCGGCGGCCTCGGGGTCGAGGTAGGTGCCGCCCGGGTTCAGGGGCGTGAGGTTCTCGTCGAGGTCGTAGCGCAGCGGGATGCCGGTCGGGATGTTCAGTCCGGCGATGTCCTCGTCGGAGATCCCGTCGAGGTGCTTGACCAGGGCCCGCAGCGAGTTTCCGTGGGCGGCGACGAGAACGTTCTTCCCCGCGAGAAGGTCCTGGGAGATGGTGTCCTCCCAGTACGGGATCAGCCGCTTCACGACGTCGAGGAGGCACTCGGTGCGCGGAACCTCGGGCAGGTTCGCGTAGCGGGCATCGCCGTCCTGGCTGTACTCGGTGCCCACCTCGATCGGCGGCGGCGGGGTGTCGTAGCTGCGACGCCACAGCATGAACTGCTCGTCGCCGTACTCGGCCTTGGTCTGCGCCTTGTTCTTGCCCTGCAGCGCGCCGTAGTGCCGCTCGTTGAGACGCCAGTCGCGCACGACCGGAACCCAGTGCCGGTCCGCGGCGTCGAGGGCGATGTTGGCTGTGCTGATGGCCCTGCGCAGCAGGGATGTGTACAGCACGTCGGGCAGCACGTCGTGCTCCTTGAGGAGCTGGCCTGCGCGCTTGCCCTCGGCGATGCCCTTGTCCGTCAGATGGACGTCCACCCAGCCGGTGAACAGGTTCAGCGCGTTCCATTCGCTCTCGCCGTGGCGGAGCAGCACAAGGGTTCCAGTACTCATGACTCAATCGTGACACGAAGACGGCGGCCGCTGCGGGCCCGGGTTGGGCGCGGACGGCCTCCCGGATCGCGCCCGGCCCGCTGCCGGTGCGTTCAATCGCCCGGCGCGCCGGATTCGCGATTCGGCCCCGCACGCCTCCGCCGTGAGATATCTCATATATGACAACAGGCGTTGTCATCGATTCACGCACTGAAACGGGGGTTCCACATGCGTGATCACAGTCGTCATGGCCTCACTCGCAGGGCCGTACTCACAGGTATAGGCGGCGCAGGCGTGATCGCAGGCCTCGCCGCGACGAGCGGTACCGTGTCAGCGCTGCCCGCACTCTCCTCGCCAGCGCTCCGCTCGGGCGGGCGCACGGTCGCGGTCTTCGGCGGCGGCATGGCTGGACTGACCGTCGCCCACGAACTCGCGGAGCGCGGTTTCCGGGTCACCGTGCACGAGCCGACGGCACTCGGCGGGAAGGCTCGCAGCATCACCGCGGCCGGCACCGGAACCGACGGTCGTGGCGACCTGCCCGGCGAACACGGATTCCGCTTCTTCCCCGGCTTCTACCAGAACATTCCCGACACCATGCACCGCATCCCGTTCCCGGGGAACCCGAACGGCGTCTTCGACAACCTCGTCTCGACGGGCGGCTTCCGGATGACCCTGCCGGGCAGCGAGGACCTGTCGGTGCCGACTCCGTTCTCCCCGACGACCCGCTGGGAGCTGTACAACCTCGACGCCATCCGCAACACGCTCACCGCGAGCTTCGGATTGGGCCTGTCGATCCCGCCGCAGGAGCTCGCCATCTTCGTCGAGAAGATGGTCATGTTCCTCACCTCCAGCCTCGAACGCCGCAACGGCGAGTGGGAGAACGTCACCTGGGCGCACACCCTCGAGGCCGAGGGCAAGAGCAAGGCGTATCGCGAGTTCGTCATCTCCGCCCTCACCCGCCAGCTCGTCGCGGCCCGCCCCGACCAGGCATCCACCCGCACCATCGGCCAGGTCGGCCAGGCGTTCCTGCTCACCGGCGCGGGCGTCGTCCCGGGCTACGGTCACCTGGACCGGATCCTCGACGGCCCCACCAACGACGCCTGGATCGAACCGTGGGCAACCCTGCTGCGCGGCATGGGCGTCCGATTCGAGATGGGCAGCAAGCTCACCGACCTCGAGGTCGGTGGCGGACGCATCACCGGCGCGCAGGTCACCGACGCGTCCGGCTCGCGGTCATCGGCCGAGGCCGACTGGTACGTCTCCGCGATGCCCGCCGAACGGGTCGTCGACCTGCTCACCCCGCAGCTGGTCGCCGCGGAACCCCGCCTCGAGCTGCTGCGCAACCTCGTCGTGGACTGGATGGTTGGAATCCAGTACTTCATGCGGACCAAGAACGAACTGGCCGACGGTCACGTCGCCTTCCTGGGCTCCCCGTGGGCCCTGACGTCCATCAACCAGGCGCAGTTCTGGCGTGGCGACTTCGCCACCCGGTACGGCGACGGATCCGTGAAGGACGTGCTGTCCGTGGACATCTCGGACTGGGACACCCCCGGCATCCTGTACGGGAAGACGGCCAAGCAGTGCACCCGCGAGGAGATCGCCGCCGAGACCTGGGCGCAGATGAAGGCGAGCGTCAACGACGGCGCCCGGCCGATGCTGCGGGACGAGGACGTCGCACAGTGGTTCCTCGACCCGGGCGTCCAGTGGGACGCGGCGCGAGGCACCAACACCAACGAGACACCGCTGCTCGTCAACACCGTCGGATCGCTGGCGAGCAGGCCCGACGCGCGGACCGCGATCCCCAACTTCTTCCTGGCAGGCGACTACGTCCGCACCGACATCGACCTCGCCACGATGGAGTCGGCGAACGAATCGGGACGCGCCGCCGTCAACGCGCTCCTCGAGGCAGCGGACTCCCCCGCCGCCCCGGTGACGACGTACAAGCTGCACGAGCCGCCCGAACTCGCGCCGTTCCGCAAGGTCGACGCCGACCGCTACGCGGCCGGACTCCCGCACATCCTCGACGTGGGCTGACACTCGACGCCTCGGGTGCGCACACTGGTGACATGAACGCTCCGATCCGGGACCGATGGGTGTTGCACGTCGACCTGGACCAGTTCATCGCCGCCGTCGAGGTGCTTCGGGATCCCGATCTGCGGGGCAGACCCCTTGTCGTGGGCGGTCGCGGCGACCCCACCGAACGTGGAGTCGTCGCGACCGCGTCGTACGAGGCCCGGGAGTTCGGCGTCGGGTCCGGGATGCCGTTGCGCGTCGCCGCGCGCAAGCTGCGTGACGTCCCGGACGCGGTGTTCCTCCCCTCGGACGCCGAGACGTACACCACGGCATCGAATGCCGTCATGGACACCCTCCGGAATCTCGATGCTGTTGTGCAGGTCCTCGGATGGGACGAGGCGTTTCTCGGTGTCTCCGCCGTCGACCCCGAGAAGTTCGCCCGGTCCGTGCAGGCCGCTGTCCTCGACGCCACGAACCTGCACTGCTCGGTCGGCATCGGCGACAACACCCTGCGCGCGAAGATCGCGACCGGGTTCGGGAAGCCACGTGGAACATTCCGGTTGACCGCCGACAACTGGTTCGAGGTGATGGGCGACCGCGACACGTCCGCGCTGTGGGGAATCGGCACCAAGACCGCGAGGAAACTTGCTGCCCTGCATGTTCACACCGTTCGCGAGCTGGCGGACGCGGACGACGAGGCGCTCGCCGCTGCGCTCGGTCCGACGACCGGGCCGTGGCTGCGACGGCTCGGGCTCGGCATCGGACGCACCGAGGTCGACCCGGAACCGTATGTCGCACACGGCCACGGCCGGGAAACCACCTTCCAACAGAACCTCACCGACCAGGTCGAAGTGGAGGCCGCGGTGCGAGTGCTCGCGGAACGGGTCGCCCACGATGTGCGCGCCGAGAACCGACCGGCCGTGCGAGTGACCGTGAAGGTGCGGTACGCACCGTTCGAGACACACACCATGTCGGCGCCGCTCCCGGAGCCGACCCTCGACACCCGCGCGATCGCGGTCGAGGCGGTCGCGTTGACCGGCCGCCTCGACCACGATCGCGCCGTCCGACTGCTGGGCGTACGGCTGGACATGACACCGCCGGACGACACCACCGCGCACTGATGCGGGCGGTCACCACCAGTCGCGCCTGCGGAGCGGGCAACGGACGTGGTCGAACGCGCTCCCATCTCCCCGATTCCACCCACGGACGAGGTGGCCGAGTTCGGCTGCGGCGCGGCGCGAACCCGCCCCTCCTGCCAAATCACTGACCGGTAGCCACTGACGGAAACCGAACCCTGACCACCGGTAACGTGGGACGCCACCCGGTTCCCTGTGATCGAATGTCCCCGATCGAGCCAGCTGGACGCACCATGCGTCGTGATCGCGAAGGGGGACCGAATGAGCGTGCGCACCGGACACGAGAACACCGACCGGATCCTGCGCATGTTCGCCCGTTTCGTGGGCGTCGGCTATGTCGCCTACCTGGCCATCCTGCTGCCGTCGATCACCGCGATGGCGCCGCGGCTCGCGTCCTGGTGGACGCCTGCCGCGGTGGTCACGGTGTTCGGTTCGGGCATCACGATCTCGCTGGTGTCGTTTCGGCGCGACACCCGCGCCATCCGGATCACCGCCGGAGTCGCCGCTGCCGCGTTCCTCCTCGCCGCATTCACCTGGCCGCTCGCCTGGATCGGGCCGCCCGTTCCCGGCGCCGAGGGCGTGTGGCTGGCCGGCTTCCCCGGACTGGCGAGTATCGCCGCGGTGATTGCATGGCCGACTGCCGTCGCGTTCGGTCACCTCGTCGTCGGATGTGTCGCGGTGCAGTTGATCAACTACGGCGTCCGCGTCGACTCGTCCCTGACGATGCTCGTCGCGGAGATCGCGTTCGCCATCATGTTCTGCACACTCTTCGTCGGCGGGGCAGCGATGGCGATGCGGACCGGCCGAATCCTCGACTCCACCACCGAGCAGACCCATAGCGCTGCGGCGACCGCAGCGGCTCACCGTGCTCGTGCCGTCGAGCAGGACCGGTTCGCCGCACTGACCCACGACGGCGTGATGGCAACGCTGCTGACCGCATCCCGGCGGGCACCCAAGGCGGCCTCCGCCGGTCTCGCCACCGCGACCCTGCGGGAACTCGACGCGATCGCAGGCGGTGTCACCTCCGACCAGTCGTTCTCCGCTGCAGCCACACTCGCGTACCTGCGTGCCGCGACGGCCGAGGCGGACCACGATGCGGCCTTCCGGGTCAGCGGACGGGGCACCGACGACCTCCAGGTCCCGGCCGACGTCGCGCGCACGATCGCGTCGGCGCTTGCGGAGGCGCTACGAAACAGCCACAGGCACGCGGGGCCCTCGGCCACGAGCACCGTGGAGGTGGCGGTGACAGAGCGGGGCATCCGGGTTCGGGTGATCGACGACGGCGTCGGATTCGACCGGTCGACGGTCGCACCGCACCGGCTGGGCGTCACCGTCAGCATTCTCGGGCGCATGCGGCAGCTCCCGGGCGGGTCGGCGTGGATCGACTCGACGCCCGGGCACGGAACCACCGTTTGCCTCGACTGGGACGCAGCATGACTTCCGCAGTCGATCGCGGCGGTGACGTGCGGGAACTACTCGGGTTCCGCACCTTTGCCGCGCGGGTGCTCATCGGCGCCTACGTCGCGACGTTCCTCCTGCTCGCCCTCGTGACCGCTCCGGGACGCGAACCGTGGTGGGCCGAACTGCTGGCCTGGGCGATCGTCAGCGCCGGGGCCGTCACACTGGTCTTCCATCCATCGGATCCGCTTCCCCTCGGGGTGAGCCTCGCCCTGGTCCTGACGGGGCCCCTGGCCGTGAACCTCGTGTTCGCCGTCATACCCGCCCCGATCGACGGCCTCCTGCAAACCTGGCCGCTGGGGGCGTCGACCGCCATCTACACGTACATGTGTGTTCGCGGACGAACCTCTTTGGCGTGGCTCGGCATGGTCGCCACCCTGGTCAGTTGTGTGCTGTGGGCGCAGCGAACCGGGCAGGGAGCCGGCTACGGCCTCGGTATGTCCGTCATCAATCTGGCTCCGCTGGTGATGTCGACCTTCTTCGCCTGGAAGATCCAGCCCGCCGCCCGCGACATCTACGTGCTGCGGGAGCAGGCGACGATCCGGGTCGCGGCCGATGCCGCCGACCTCGCGCGGCTCGAGGAGCGCGACCGGCAGGTCCGGCGACTCGACGCACTCGCCCGCCCCCTACTCGAACGGATCGCCGCAAGCGAGGACCTCTCCGACGCGGACTGCACCGAATGCCGGCTGCTCGAGGCGTATCTCCGCGACACCCTGCGCGCGCCGATACTCTCCGAACCGATCGTGGTGACCGCCGCACGAGCAGCGCGGGCCCGGGGTGTGGAAGTCATCCTGCTCGACGACCGCGGCATGGACCACGTACCCGAGGCCACCCGGCGCGGCATCCTCGAGTCGGTTGCGACCCTCCTCGACGCCGCGTCGAGTGGCACCCTCACCGTGCGGGTTCTCCCGCCGCTGCGCGGCACCCTCGTCACGGTGCTCCACGACGATGCCGACGAAGTGACGCGAGTCGAGCTCGGACCGGACGGCGAACCGGTGGCCATGCCCGCTCGCCTCGGGTGACGGCCGGAGGCCTGCCGTCGGGTACCACCTGGCATCACCGACACAGCTTCCAGCGGCAAGGCCCGCCGGCAACTCCTCCGAGTCCGGCGGGCCCACCGTGTCACACGTATGCGGTCTCACTCGACGGAATACGCGTAGAACCCCTCACCGGTGGCGGCGCCGAGCTTGCCCTTGTCGATGTAGTTCTCCTTGATGTACTCGGCGAACCGCCGTTGGCCCTCGTCGCCGGCCGCGGAGATGTTGTACGCGGTGGTCAGGCCGACGACGTCGTAGATCTGGAAGGGGCCCATCGGCGCTCCGGTGCCAATGCGCCAGGTCTCGTCGATCATCTCCGGCTCCGCGATCCCGTCCACCACCAGCTGCCCGGCCGCGGAAAGGAACGGCACCAGAAGGGAATTCAGCAGGTAGCCGGCCTTCTCCTTCTTGATCTCGATCGGAACCATGCCGATCGCGGCCGCGAAGTCCACCACCCGCCGGTACACCTCGGGGTCGGTGCTGTCGGTGCCCATGACCTCGGCGGTGTTCTGCCGCCACACGTGGTTCGCGAAGTGCAGCGCCAGGAACTTCTCGGGGCGGCCGGTGAAGCCCTTCAGGTCGCTGGGCAACAGGGTCGAGGAGTTCGTCGCGAAGATCGTCTTCGCGGGGGCCACCTCACCGAGCTTGGTGTAGGTGTCGCGCTTGAGGTCCAGGTTCTCGGGGATGGCCTCGATGACCAGGTCCGCGTCCTCGACGGCGTCCGCGAGGTCGGCGGAGTAGCGAATCCGGTCCAACGCTGCGTCGGCCGCACCGTCGGCGGCACCGTCGACTTCCGCCTTGTAGGTCTGCGCCAGTCCGGCGAACCGGGCCTTCG
This sequence comes from Rhodococcus sp. RD6.2, assembly GCF_001040705.1. Classification (GTDB taxonomy): domain Bacteria; phylum Actinomycetota; class Actinomycetes; order Mycobacteriales; family Mycobacteriaceae; genus Rhodococcus_G. Next base: position 372,684 of record NZ_CVQP01000007.1, on the reverse strand, counting down.
CCTTGTCCAGAACCTCGTCGCTGATGTCGTACGCGACGACATCAACTCCGTGATAGGCGGTCTGGTAGGCGATTTGGGATCCGAGGACACCCGTCCCCAGTACGGTGACCTTGTTGATGGCGGTCATGACTCTTCCTTTCCCTGACTTGTGATCAGTGGCTTTCGCGGCGCGGTGTGGTACCCGGCCACGATCAGTTCGATCTGCCGATGCAGCACCTCGGATGCGATCCCGGGCGTGCGCGTCCGAGCGACGGGTGCGGCGATCTCCATGTGCAGCACCGCGAAAACGGCTCGTGCTGCAGCGATCTCGTCGGCACCGACCCGTTCGCCGTCGGCGAGACAGTCGGCGATCAGTTCCTCGAATCGGGTGACGATCGCGAGGCCCGCGATCCGGAACGGCGCATCGGCCGGACCGAACAGCAACTCCCGTTGATAGGCGACGAGGTTCTCGTCGCCCGCGCGCCCCGAGTAGAGGACCGGTGCGACGAGCGCGAGCACCCGCTGAACGGGGTCGGCGATACCCGCCGAGTCGACCTCGCCTCGCGCGACGGCTGCCGCGAATTCCTCGTTGCGGACCATCAGGAGCAACTCGGCCTTCGTCGACGCGTACCGGAACAGCGTCCCGATCGCGATGTCGGCGCGGTCCGCGACCTGCTGTGTCGTGACGGCCTCGAAGCCGTGTTCGGCGAACAACGTCCGAGCCGCGTCGGCGATGCGGGCATGCTTCTCGGCCTTGCCCCGCTCGCGGCGTCCGCCTGCGACCTCGGCCATCGGACTCACCTCCGACAAATAATGAACTTCACTCATTAATGAGTGTACTCCGTTATTTGCGGACACGCCCCTCCCGGTGTCGATCACCACACGGGCCGAGCCGGCGATTCCGGAGACTCACCGGGCTCACAAGGTCAGTCGGGCAGACCACCGTCGGACGAGTCGTCACCAGGCCGGTCCGCGACCGGCCACGGGCGCCGACCGTCACCCTCGACGAGATGCCGGAACGGCTCGAGGTTCTTCAGCGACTCGCCGCGCGAGACCCGCCAATCCCATTCCCGCCGAATCGAACTCGCGAAACCCAGCTCGAGGAGGAGGTTGAAGTCGCCGTCCGCGGCCTCCAACACCTGCCCGAGCACGCGATCCAACTCGTCACCCGTCACGGCATGCGTGCTGATTCTGCCGACGAGGTAGATGTCGCCGACCTTGTCGATCGTGTAGTGCACCCCGTACAGCCGCCGGTTGCGGCGCAACAGGTACTTGTAGACACCCTCGAAGTTCTCGTCCGGCTTGCGGCACACGAACGCCTCCACCCGCACCCCGTGGTTGCCCACGGTCAGCAGGCAGCTCGTCTTCAACTTGTGCTCGCCCGGCAGTTCGACCACGAACTGGTGCGCCGCCGGACGGGAGAAGTCGAGTTCCCGCTCGGTCAGCGCGGCCTCGATCGACGTCGCCGTCTCGGTGGTGCTCACGCTCGTACCCCTCCCAGTCTGCGCAGTTTCCACAAGCCTCGGCTGCCGCGACGCGACGCGAGGTCCGGATTGCGGCGGTATCCGGCCACCGCCCGGTGATAGCTCTCCAGCAATCCGTCCGCCGTCCGCGCCCACGAGAAGTTGGCCGCATGGATCGGCGCGTTGCGTGCCAACTTCGTGCGCAAGTCGTCGTCGACGAGGATTGTGCGTAACGTGTCGGCCCAGTCCCGAGCATCGTGGCCGGACACCAGCAGTCCGCTGTGTCCACCGCTCACCGCGACGCCCAGCCCGCCGACGTCCGCCGCGACGACCGGGGTGCCACTGGCCTGCGCTTCGAGCGCGACGAGCCCGAACGACTCGGAATAGCTCGGCACCGCCACGACGTCGGACGCCCGGTACACCTGCACCAGACGGTCGGGCGGTTGCGGCGGCAGGAACGTCACCCGTGCGGAGATCCCCAGCTGCGCCGCCAGTTCGATCAGGGAATCGGGGCGGTCGAGACCGGTCCCGGACGGACCTCCGACGATCAGTACCCGCAGCGGCAGCGCGGGTTCGCGCTTCTGCAGTTCGGCGGCAGCCTTGAGCAGCACGTCCGGGGCCTTCAACGGCTGGATCCGCCCGACGAAGGTGACGACCAGCTCGTTTCGGTCGAGCCCCAGTTCGGTTCGGGCGGCGGCGCGGTCTCCGGGCCGGTAGCGGGTCAGGTCGGCACCGGGTGCCACGACGTCGACACGGTCGCGGTCGGCGCCGTAGATGTCGACCAGCTGGTCGGCCTCGGCCGAGGTATTGGTGACGAGGCGGTCGGCCTCGGCGACGACCTGCTGCTCGCCGATCTGCCTCGCCGCAGGCTCCGGCGTGTCCCCTTCCGCGAGTGACGCGTTCTTCACCGCGGCGAGTGTGTGCGCGGTGTGCACGAGCGGCACACCCCACCGGTCCCTGGCCAGCCATCCGACCTGACCGGACAACCAGTAGTGCGAATGGATCAGGTCGTAGTGGCCGGGCTCGTGATGAGCTTCCTCCCGCAGCACCCCGGCCGTGAACGCGCACAACTGCGTCGGCAGGTCGTGCTTGTCGAGGCCCTCGAACGGCCCCGCCACGACGTTGCGCACCAGCACACCGGGCGCCGCCTCGACGACCGGCTCGTCGGCCGACGACGTCGCGCGAGTGAAGATCTCCACCTCGACGCCCCGCCGCGCCAGTTCGACCGCGCTCTGCAGGACGTACACGTTCATCCCGCCCGCGTCACCGGTCCCAGGCTGAGCCAAGGGCGAGGTGTGGACCGACAGGACGGCGACCCGCCGCAGTCGGTGGTTCAGTGCTGGCGTCACCCCTCCATCTTGCCTTGCTGTCGGCCGGGCGATCGACGCAGGACCCGCTGCGAAGCGATCCAGCACGCTAGTGACACAACGCACTGTCACGAATCCGGCGCGTGCGGTGTCCCAGGGTCGACAGTTCGTTCTCACGTGATCGAGAGGAGCGAAAGCACCATGAACAGCACAGCCCACGTGGTGATAGTCGGAGCCGGGTACGCGGGAGTCACCGCGGCGAACCGGATCCGCGCCGGCGCACATCCCGACGTGACGGTCACGGTCGTCAACCCGGTCCCCCACTTCGTCGAACGGATCCGGCTGCACCAGTACGCCGCGGGCAGCGGCACCGCCACTGTCCCCCTGACCGACGTCCTGCACCCCGACGTCCGACTGCTGGTCGATGCCGTCGACCGCATCGGCGACCGATCGCTGACCCTCGTCGGCGGCACCGTCCTCGACTTCGACCATCTCGTCTACGCCGTGGGCAGCGGCCCCGGAGGTGGCGTGCCCGGCATGGAGCACGCGCACACCGCCGCGTCCCTCGACGACGCCGAGCGCCTGCGGGGCCGACTCGACGCGACCTCCCCGGGTGCCGTCGTGACGGTCATCGGCGGCGGCCTGACCGGGGTCGAGAGCGCCGCGGAGATCGCCGAACAGCGCCCCGACCTGCGGGTGCGACTGCTGTCGTCGGGGCGGGTCGCGACCGGACTCTCGGAGTCGGGCAGAAAGTCGGTCGTCCGCACCCTGGGCCGGCTCGGCGTCGAGGTCGACGAGGGCGCCACTGTCGCCGCGATCGAACGCGGTGCCGTCGTCCTCGCGAACGGCACCACCGCACCCACCGACGTGACCGTCTGGGCCGGACCGTTCGCTGTCCCCGACCTGGCGCGCCGCAGCGGACTTCCCGTCGACGACCTCGGACGCCTGCGCACCGACGACACCCTGGCCGCCCTCGGACACCCGAACGTGGTCGGCGTCGGGGACTCCGTCGCACCCCCGGAGCGGGTCGCGCGACACCTGCGCATGAGCTGCCAGGCCGCGATCCCGCTCGGCGCGACCGGCGCCGACACCGTCCTCGCCCAGATCGCGGGCGCTGAGCCCGAACCGCTGTCGATCGGCATGGTGCTGCAGTGCATCAGCCTCGGCCGCCACGCGGGCGTGGTGCAGGTGGTGCGCACCGACGACAGCCCGCGCTGGCTCGTCCTGCGGGGGCGCATCGGCGCCTTCGTCAAGGAACGCGTCTGCCGCTCCACGGTCCGCTGGATCGGCCCGCGCACGGGCACCTATCGTTGGCTGTCGGGACCGGCGGTCGCGCCGGAGGGAGCGGAGGTGTCCGCGTGAGTTCGGTCGAGGTGTTCACCGAGTACCGTCCCCTGCTGTTCACCATCGCCTACGAGATCCTGGGCAGTGCCGCGGACGCCGAGGACGCCCTTCAGGAGAGCTACCTGCGCTGGTCCAGCGTCGACGAATCCGAGGTGGAGAATCCGCGTGCCTACCTCGCGCAGATCGTCACCCGACAGGCACTCAACCAACTCCGCTCGGCCCGTCGGCGACGCGAGGAGTATGTCGGAAGCTGGCTGCCCGAACCGATTCGCACGCAGCCGGACGCGTCCGAGGACGCGGTTCTCGCCGAGTCCGTGACGATGGCGATGTTGCTGGTCCTCGAAACCCTCGGCCCCGACGAGCGCGCCGTGTTCGTGCTGCGGGAAGTGTTCGGCTTCAGCCATCGCGAGGTTGCCGAGTCCGTCGGCAAGACCGAGGACGCGGTGCGTCAGATCGCGCACCGCGCCCGGTCCCATGTGCACGCGCGGCGGCGGCGGTTCACACCGCCCAGCGCGGAGGCGCAGGCGGTGGTGGGGAAGTTCCTGACCGCCGCGGTGACCGGTGACGTGCAGGCGTTGATGGACCTGATGGCACCGGATGTCGTGGAAATCTCCGACGGCGGCGGCAAGGTCAGCGCTGCGCGGCGCCCGATCGTGGGACGGGAGCAGGTGGCGCGATTCATGGCCGGGCTCACGCGGTTGGCGCCCGCAGGACTGCGGTTCGAGCCGGCGGTGTTCAACAACGTGCCGTCGATGATCGTCCACACGGCCGACGGTCTCGACCTCGTCGCGATGTTCGAACTGACCACGTCGGGCAGCGACTCGGCCGGGTTGATCTCGGGGATCTACCTCGTCCGCAACCCCGACAAGCTGGAGGCGGTGGACCGGGCACGGACGCTGGCCCGCTGAGCGGGGCCGGCGTCGTCGCCCGACGCCGCGCCGGACTTCCGGTGGCCGAGTGCGTGCCTCGCGGCCGCGCTCGGCACAGGCCCGTTCCGCAGCTGCCGCAGTCGTGTACGCCGTTCGTACTCATTTTGTGTGCAGGTTTTCGAGATTTGCTCATCCGTTGCCGACCGTGCCCCTATCGTGACCTCGAACCTCGCCGACTCGGACACACGTCCCAGTCCGAGGCAGCGGTCTTGAGCAACGAAAGGTTCAGCGAGTTGAGGAAGAAGAACACTCGTCGGCTGGTCGCCGGCGCAAGTACGGCAGCGCTGGCGGCGGGCTTCGCCGCGTCCTTCGGCGTGGGGGCGGCGTCGGCTGCGCCCGTGAATCAGTCGACGACCTCCGGCCAGTGGACGTTCAACCGGACCATCAGCAACGGCACGCCTGCCCCGGGCGAGACGATCACCGTCACCAACGACATCCGCTTCAACGGTGGCCTCGCCCCGACCATCAGCGCGCTCAAGGACATCCACGCCGCCTGCCTGACCTATGTCGCCAACTCGTCACGAGTCGACGGCAGCGGCGTGGGAACCACCACCCCCGACGCGACCACGGTGAGCATGAACGGCTCCTGGATCCGCAGTGCGGTCAATCGCAACATCAGCTACACCGTCCAGTACACCGTCGGCGCGAACTGCGCCCGCGACGCCGCTCTGACCAGCGGCGCCGCCGTCAGCGCCAACCAGAGCCTGAGCACGACGAACGCCACCGCCGGACCCAGCGTCTCGGTGGCAAAGGACGCCACGCAGACCACTGTCACTGTCGGCCCCGCCCCGCAGGCCACCAAGGTCTCGACGCTGACGGCGACCGTCACCGCGGGCGCCACCGGAACCGTCGAATTCGCCGACAACGGCACCGTCCTCGGCACCGGAACCATCAACAACGGCACCGCCACCTACAGCTGGACCCCCACCGCTGCACAGCCGTACTCCATCACCGCGAAGTACCTCGGCGACGCCACCCACGCGCAGTCCACCTCGGCTCCGCAGACCGGCACCGTGACCCCGGCCCCGACTGCACCCGGCGCACCGACCGACCTCGCCGCCAACCCGGCCACGGTCACCGCAGGCGGCACCGTCACCATCACCGGCAAGGCCGAAGCAGACTCCAACGTCACCGTCACCGCCGGCAACAAGACCTGCACCGCCACCGCTGACGGCACCGGAAACTTCGCCTGCGACATCACCACCGACGCAGCCGGCACCCTCACCGTGACCGCGGTCGCCNCCAACAACATCGGCACCAGCCCCGCCTCCGCCCCGATCTCGGTCGACGTCACCGCGGCACCGACGGCACCCGGCGCACCGACCGACCTCGCCGCCAACCCGGCCACGGTCACCGCAGGCGGCACCGTCACCATCACCGGCAAGGCCGAAGCAGACTCCAACGTCACCGTCACCGCCGGCAACAAGACCTGCACCGCCACCGCTGACGGCACCGGAAACTTCGCCTGCGACATCACCACCGACGCAGCCGGCACCCTNACCNTNACCGCGGTCGCCACCAACAACATCGGCACCAGCCCCGCCTCCGCCCCGATCACCGTCGACGTCACCGCGGCACCGACCGCACCCGGCGCACCGACCGACCTCGCCGCCAACCCGCCCACGGTCACCGCAGGCGGCACCGTCACCATCACCGGCAAGGCCGAAGCAGACTCCAACGTCACCGTCACCGCCGGCAGCAAGACCTGCACCGCCACCGCTGACGGCACCGGCAACTTCGCCTGCGACATCGTCACCGACGCAGCCGGAACCCTGACCATCACCGCGGTCGCCACCAACAACATCGGCACCAGCCCCGCCTCCGCCCCGATCTCGGTCGAGGTCACCGAGGTTCAGTCCGGGACTGCGGTCATCTCGGTGACCCCGGCCGCACTGATCGCGGGAACCGAGGCGACCATCACGGTCACCGGCGCCGATGCGGGAACCCCCGTGACGGTCAAGGTCGGCACCACGACGGTGTGCACCACCACCGTCGCCGCTGACGGAACGGCATCCTGCCAGTGGATCCCGGCCGCGGGCGCCCAGACGCTGACCGCCGAGGTCGTCGTCGACGGCACCGCAACCACCGTCACCAAGGCCGTCACCGTCGCTCCCGAGGGCAACCCGGGTGACGGCGCCGGATCGCTGTCCAACCTGTTCGGGTCGTAAGCCAGACTGATCGGGCCGGATCAGGTCTGATCCCACGGCCCGCTCGACACGAAGAGCCCCACCGGAGTCATCCGGTGGGGCTCTTCCCGTGAACACGCGAGGGCGGCCGATCCGGCCGGTGCGCCGGCCAGGCGTGGGTCAGCCGAGGCTGCTCACGAAGGCGATTATCTCGGCGACGAAGCGGTCCGGGTCCTCGACGAACGGGCCGTGGTCGCAGCCCTCCCAGAACGACGCCGTCGCGTTCGGAATCAGGTCGGCCGCGTGCCTGCCCGCGGACACGTCGACGACACGGTCGGCGGTGCCGTGGACGATGAGCGCCGGGATGTCGAGGGCGGCAAGGAGGTCGTCGTGCGCGACCTGGCGGCCGAACAGGGCGGCCCGCACCCGCGGCGGCGTCGACAGGCTCGCTCCGAACAGTGCCTGCGACTGCGGGCCGACGCCCTCGGTGTCACCGGTCAGCGCGGTCCCGAAGCTGCCGAGGGCGCGGATCGCGTCCCCGGGGTTCTCCGACAGCGCCGCCGGCATCGCGTCCCGCATCGCCGTGCCGACCCGACCGCCCTGCTGGCCGCGGCCGATGCTCGTGATCGCGCCGACGAGAACGATGCCCGCGACGGCGTCGGTGCCGCACTCCGCGAGGTAGTCGGCGATCACGAGCCCGCCGTACGACCAGCCGACGAGGACGGCGTCACTGGTGACGTCTTCCGCGGCGAGGATCGCGGCGACGTCGCCGGCCCAGATCTTCGAATCGTCGTAGCCGACCTCCGGCGCACCCGAGTAGCCGTGGCCCCGCAGATCGACGGCGATTACCCGGTAGTTCGCGGCGAGGGCGTCGAGGACGCCGGATCCCCAGCAGTTCATCGACTGCGCCCAGCCGTGCAGCAGCACGAGTGGACGTCCGTCCTCGATGCCGGTGACGCGGTAGGCGAGTGGGGTGCCGTCGATTCCGTACGCTTCGCGAAGAGCCATGCCGCCACCGTAACGCGACCGGAGCTCCGTCAGGTCCCGCCCCCTGTCGGGTGCGACACCGCATGCAGCATTCCGTCCCACACGTCGACGAACGTGGCGAGTTCGACGCCGTCCGGTGCGGTTCCGGCCCGGTCGTACCGGGAGAGGGTACGCAGTGCGCTCTCATACACCATGCGGATCCGGACACCGCGGACACGGTCCGGGAGGTCAGGAAGGGCGGCGCGCATCGCCTCGTCGACGGTCTTCGCGCTCGCCGTCAACGACGGGTCCGCGGTCGCGAACGCGTCCGCCAGGATCCCGGCGTCCATCAGTCGGTCGAGCAGGCCGACGTAGTGGAACCCGTTCTCCAGACATGACACGAGAGGCCGCACCACCGCCCACAGGGCGTCGCGTGTGGACAGCGCACCGCCCGCCGCCCGCATCTCGCCGACGAGACCCATCCGTTCGGCACTGATCGCGGGCAGGCGATGTTCGAAGATCGCGCGCAGCAGGTCTTCCTTCGAGCCGAAGTAGTAGCGGATCACCGATGCGTTTCCCTGCCCTGCGGCGCAGCGTATCTCGGCGAGGGTGACGCTCTCGTAGCCGCGGCGCGCGAACAGTCGTTCCGCCGTCTCGATCAGCAGGATCCGGGTCTGTTCGCCCGCGTTGTAACGGCCGCGCCGCGCGGACTGGAGGGTCACCATGACCGCTTCCCTACCGGACAGCACCGATGGGGGCAACGGATCTGCGCACGGCGATCGCATCGGTTCCCGAATTAACAGCGCGCAATTACTTTCGTCCGCATCGACACAGCGTCGCAGCGCCTCCGCAACCGCGATCCCCAATCCTCCGAGGAGAAGCCTTGACCACCACCGAGATTCGACCGGAAACCTCGCACGACATCTACGCAGCAGGTGGCATCACCGTCACCAAGTTGGGCGAGAACATCGGCGCCCTCATCGAGGGCGTCCACGTCGACGGGGACATTTCCGCCGCGACCGCGTTCGCGATCCGCTATGCCCTCGCCGCGAACAAGGTCGTCGTGTTCCGCGGCCAGCACCACCTCACCGACGACATCCAGTACGAGTTCGCCCGCACGCTGGGCTCGCCGACCACCACGCACCCCACGCTGACGTCCGAAGACAACCGCACCCTGGTCATCGAGGGCGCCGCCAACAGCTGGCACACCGACGTCACCTTCATCGATCGCATCCCCAAGGCCTCGATCCTGCGGGCCGTCAACATCCCGCCCTACGGCGGCGCCACCACCTGGGCGTCCACCACCGCCGCCTACCACCAGCTCCCGGCACCGCTCAAGGCACTCGTCGACAACCTCTGGGCCGTGCACAGCAACGAGTACGACTACGCGGGAGTGCACGCCGATCGCGGTGGACCGGAGCGGGACGAGCGGATGAAGGAGTTCACCCGCACCGTCTTCGAGACCGAGCACCCCGTGGTCCGCGTCCACCCCGAGACCGGCGAGAAGAGCCTCCTTGTCGGACATTTCGTGAAGAACTTCATCGGACTCAAGAACGACGAGTCCGCGGCACTGTTCCAGCTGCTGCAGAACCGCATCATCCGGCTCGAGAACACCCTGCGCTGGGCCTGGACCCCCGGCGACCTGGTCATCTGGGACAACCGCGCCACCCAGCACTACGGCATCGCCGACTACGGCACGCACAAGCGCAGCGTGCACCGGGTCACCCTTGCGGGCGACGTTCCAGTCTCCGTGGACGGCGCCACCAGCCGCATCCGCACGGGCGACGCCTCGCACTTCTCGGTGATCGACACCCCCGACCGCTTCCCCGGCTTCGACGCCTGACAGAACGGACACGGTAGGCGCCTGTGCTCACGGGCGCCTACTGTGGCGTCATGCCGCGTCTCGTGGACGCATACCGCCGAACGGGAGCCGACCTCCCGTTCGGCGACCCGCGGCGCGCGCACGGCGTGGCGATGGAAGGCTACTTCTGGCGTTTCACCCGCCCCGACGGCACCGTCGTGATCGCACTGTGCGGCGTGAACCGCTCCCCCACCGGGCAGTGGGCCACCCTCGGACTCGCCGGCCACCCGCACGGATTCCTCCGGACCACCGCCCACCCGGTCGCCGACGCGGACAGCCACACACTCGGCGCGAGCGCCGGTGGCGCGTTTCTCGGCGACACCGGCAGCCTGTGCGTCGACCTGGGGCCGGACGCCCGACTGGACGTGGTGGTCACCGATGCCGCACCGTGGCCGCACCGGATGTTCGGTGGCTCCAGCGTCTTTCACTCCATTCCCGCCCTCAACCAGTACTGGCATCCCTGGCTGCTCGGTGGCACAGCCGACGGGGTCGCGATCCTGGGCGACCGGCAGGTCGACCTGGACGGCGCGCAGGTGTACGCCGAGAAGAACTGGGGCAAGGGCGGATTCCCCGAATCCTGGTGGTGGGGCCAGGCACAGGGCTTCGACGAGCCGGTCGCCTGCGTCGCCTTCGCCGGGGGTGACGTGAACGTCGGACCCCTGCGGACCGAGGCGACGTCCGTCGTCGTCCGACTCCCCGACGGCCGGGTGCTGCGGCTGTGCCCACCGACATCGCGGGTGCGCACGACCGTCACCGACGAGACCTGGACCTTGCGGGCACGCAGCGCCCGGTGGAGCGTCGACATCGACGGGAGCGGACCCCTGCGCGGCGCCCATGTCCTTCCTGTCCCGCTGCCCACCGAACACCGCAACGTCGCGGGCGCGATCGAGCACCTCGGCGCCCACATGACGGTGCGGGTCAGGCACGACGGCCGCGAATTCTGGTCCGGTACAAGCCGTCTCGCGGGCCTCGAACATGGCGGCCTGGACCGCGCACAGGCGGAGGTGCTGCGCCGGGGCGGACACCCCGACGCAGCCGATGCCCGTCCCGTCACACCTTGAAGTTCGGAGACTTCTTGATGTCGCGAATCAGGCGTGCGCCCTGCTTCCTCGATCGCTCCAGCTCGGCGCGCAACCGCGCGTCGGTGCGGGAGGCAGCGTGGGCCTTCTCCCGTTGCAGCCGGTGGTAGCTGTCGAGGCGCCGCCGGGTGAGCCGCCCGGACTCGACGGCAGCCAGGACCGCGCAACCCGGCTCGGCGGAGTGGGCACAGTCGGAGAACCGGCAGTCCCCCGCCAGTTCGGTGATCTCGGAGAAGGCCTGGTCCAGTCCTTCGTCGACCTCGTGCAGGCCGACGCCGCGCAGCCCCGGCGTGTCCAGCAGGACCCCACCGGCCGGCAGCGGCAGGAGCTCACGCCACGCGGTGGTGTGCCTGCCCTTGCCGTCGCTCGTGCGCACCGCGCCGGTGGCCAGGCGATCCTCGCCCAAAAGGTGGTTGCCGAGGGTGGATTTGCCCGCGCCCGACGGACCGAGCAGGACGATCGTCCCGCACAGAGCTCCGACGAGCGCCTCGAGACCGTCGCCGGTGGCGACGCTGGTGACCAGCACCTCCACCCCCGGGGCCACCGCGGTCACCTCGGCAGCCGCCGAGCCGGGGTCGGCGCACCGGTCTGCCTTGGTCAGCACCACCACCGGGGTGGCGCCGCTCTCCCAGGCCAGAGCGAGCATTCGCTCGATCCGCCCGTGCCGGACCGGATCGGCGAGGGAGACCACCACCGCAACGGTGTCGACGTTCGCGGCCAGGACCTGGCCGTCGGAGGTGCGCGACGCGCTGGAGCGAACCACGGCGGTCCGCCGCTCCAGAACCTCCTCGACGGCGGCGGAGTCGGTCGTGGTGGCCGGTCGGACCGCGACCCAGTCACCGGTGCACGGCGTCAGCCGGTCCTCGGTGCCCGACGGGCGACGAACCGTCGCTCGAATCGGGCCGGACTCGGTGACGACATCGCACAGGCTGCGCTCCGCCCGCACGATGCGGCCGGGCACCAGCCCGTCCGCGCGGAAGTGAGCGAAGGAGCGGTCACGTTCGGCGTCCCAGCCGTGATCGGCGAGAGTCAAGGCACGCTCGTGAGTGGTGAAACTGGTGTACTCGGAAGAAGATTCGTGAATCAAGACGGAGACCTTCGTGAAGGGGCCTCGCCGGACACACGCACACCCGAGAACTCCGCCGGGGCAGAGAACGGCAGGTGTGGATCAGGGCGAGGCCCGGGAAGTGGGGATGATCCGGGCGCTGCACACGGCAGCCGTCACCACGACAGTCATCAACCCACCTCGATCGGTCTCGATAGCAGCGGACTCCAGCAGTCCCACTACAAACACGCTAACAGCCTCGGCAACCGCTTTTTCCGACGCCGGATCGTGGAGATCCGCATCCGAAAAGCCACCATTGCGGCGGAGCCGCCTCTACCGTGGAGACATGTGCCGGCTCTTCGCGATGTCCAGTGCACCGGCCCGGGTGCGGGCCACGTTCTGGCTACTCGACGCCTCCGACAGCCTCGCCGCGCAGAGCAGGCGCGAACCGGACGGCACCGGCCTCGGCACCTTCACCGAGAGCGGTGAGCCCCTGATCGAGAAGCAGCCACTTGCCGCCTACCAGGATCCGGCGTTCGCAACCGAGGCCCGGGAACGGAAGTCGACGACCTTCGTCGCACACATCCGCTATGCGTCGACCGGCGGACTCACCGACACCAACACGCACCCGTTCACCCAGCGCGACCGAATCTTCGCGCACAACGGCGTCCTCGAGGATCTGCCGAAGCTGGACGCCGAGCTCGGGCCGTACCTCTCGCTCGTCCGCGGCGACACCGACTCCGAGCGCCTGTTCGCCCTGATCACCAAGCACGTCGACGCGTGCGGCGACGTCACCGCAGGTATCGGCGAGGCACTGCGGTGGGTCGCCGACGAACTGCCGGTACTCGCCGCGAACCTCGTGCTCACCACGGCAACCGAGATGTGGGCGGTGCGCTACCCCGACACCCACCAACTGTTTGTCCTCGAGCGCGGCGGCGACGCCGGCCGTCACCTCGAACACGCGAGCGCGGCAGGCACGGTCCGCGTCCGGTCCGGGGACCTGGCCACCGCGCCCGCCGTGGTGGTGGCCAGTGAACCGATGGACGAGAACCCCGGCTGGAGCCCACTCGCACCGGGCGAACTACTGCACGTCGCCGCGGACCTGACCGTCTCCCGCACGGTCGTCGTCGACCACCCGCCCGCGCATCCGCTGACGATGGCGGACCTGAATCCGACCGCCGCGGCCTCACAGGCGGGACACTGATCCCGCCCTACCATCGGACCCATGAACCTCGACGATCTACTGGCCTCGATGCCGTTCGCCGTCCACACCGGGGTCGCGCTCACCGCCGCCGGGCCCGAGGAGACGGTCGGAACTCTCGACTGGGACGACCACCGAACCACCGCAGGCGCCGCGATGCACGGCGGCGCGGTGATGACACTGGCGGACAGCGTGGGCGCCGTCTGCGCGTTCCTCAACCTCCCGCCCGGCGCCATGACGTCGACGACGAGTTCGAACGCCGTGTTCACCCGCGGCGTTCGCGGCGGCACCGTCACTGCGACCGCGCGCCCACTGCACGTCGGACGCTCCACCATCGCGGTGTCCGTCGAGGTCCGCGACGACGAGGGGCGCCTGGTGGCTCAGGTGACCCAGTCGCAGGCCGTGCTCGCGAACTGACCCCTGCGTCAGCCCACCGCGGACAAGGCCACCGCGTCCGGCGTCCGGCGTCGACGCTGCAGTTCCGGATCCGGCAGCGGCACGGCCTCGAGCAGTCCGCGGGTGTACTCGTCGCGAGGCTTACCGAAAACCGTTGCGGTGAGTCCGGTCTCTACCACCTCGCCGCGACGAAGCACCGCCACCCGGTCGGCGACCTGATGAACGACCGCGAGGTCGTGGCTGATGAACAGGCACGCGAAGCGGTACTCCTGCCTCAGGTCGGCGAACAGGTCCAACACCTCCGCCTGCACCGAGACGTCCAGCGCACTGGTCGGTTCGTCGGCGACGAGCAGTCGCGGCGCCAACGCCAGCGCCCGGGCCAGCGCGACCCGCTGACGCTGACCACCGGACAACTCCGACGGCCGGCGGTCAGCGAACGCTCGGGGCAGGCGCACCGAGTCGAGCAGTTCCTCGACCCGCGTGCGCAGCAACGCTCCGGACGCCGCCCGATGCACGACGAGTGGCTCCCCGATCGAGTCCGCAATGCTCCGCCTGGGATCGAGCGACGCCGCCGGATCCTGGTGCACGAGCGAGACACCACGCCGCACTGCCCGCAATTCGCGTGCGGACACCGTCGTCAGGTCGACGCCATCCACGGTGACCGCCCCCGACGTCGCCGTGACGACGCCGAGCGCGGCCCTACCGAGAGTGGTCTTGCCGGAACCGGATTCCCCCACCAGGCCGAGCACCTCACCCGCCGCGACGTCGAGGCTCACCGAGTGCAGTGCGTGGAACTCCTTGTTGCCCAGCCTCGCCGGGTACACGACGTCGAGGTCGCGGATCGACAGCACCGGCGTCTTTGCCGACGCCGCGACCTCCGCCACCTCCACATTGCCGTCGGGCAGGCGCGGGACGGCGGCCAGCAATTGCCGGGTGTACCGCTCCCGCGGCGCGGTGAACAGATCGTGCACCGCACGCTCCTCGACCAGCTTCCCGCGGCGCAGCACCGCAACCCGCTCGGCGATGTCTGCCACCACCCCCATGTTGTGGGTGATCAGCAGGATCGCGGTACCCCGCTCGTCGCGCAGGGAACGCAGCAGCGTGAGAATCTCTGCCTGCACCGTGACGTCAAGCGCGGTCGTAGGCTCGTCGGCGATCAGGAGGTCCGGGTTCCCAGATAGGGCGAGAGCGATCACGACGCGCTGCTTCTGCCCTCCGGACAGCTGATGCGGGTACCAGTCGACGCGCAGTTCGGGGTCGGGAATCTCGACCAAACGCAACAATTCGACCGCCTGGGCGCGGGCGTCGGCGCGCGAGATCCTGCCGCGCGCCTTCAGCGCCTGCGCGATCTGCCAGCCGACCTTCTGCACCGGGTTGAGCGCGGTCTGCGGTTCCTGGAAGACCATCGCCGCACGGGTGCCGCGCAGTCGGGCGAGGTCGGCCTCCGTGGTGCCGACGATCTCGTCGCCGCCGAGCCGGACGGAGCCGGTGGCTGCGGCGCCGTCGGGCAGCAGACCGAGCACGGCCTTCGCCGTCATCGACTTGCCCGACCCCGACTCGCCCACCAGCGCGACGATCTCGCCCGCCCCGACGGCGAGGTCGAGCTCGGTGACCACCGGATCGGTGTCCGGGCCGAACCGGATGGTGAGGTTCTCGATGTCGAGGATCGTCTGGGTCATCGTCGTGTACTCCTCTGAGCGGGGTTCCTTGATGTCACATTTGGTATCGCTGAGTGAGCCGATGTGACATCAGGGAACCGAATGCAGGGTCAGGTGCGCCGGGCGGAGCCGAGCGCCTGGGCGATCAGCAGGAACCCGAGCACCAGAGCCGCGATGACGGCGAGGGGGCCGATCGCGAACATGGGGTTGGCGTCGAGGTTCGGGACGGCGTCGGCGACGATCGACCCCAGTGACGGTTCGGGTGGGCGGACGCCGATGCCGATGAAGCTCATCGCGGACTCGACGAACACGGCCACCGACATCGACAGCGCGAGCTGCACCGCCAACGGTTCGGACGCGTTGGGCAGCACATGGGTGCGCAGCGTCCACCAGCGTGACGCGCCGATCACCTCGGCCGCCTCCACGTACGGCAGTTCCCGGATCCTGAGTACCTGGGTTCGGACGGTGCGGCCGAACATCGGGATCTCCGCGACGACGATGACGATGCCGACGGTCAGTGCGCCGGGACCGACGATCGCCGCCAGCGCTATCGCCAGGATCAGCGCGGGGAACGCGAGCACCACGTCGAACAGCCGCTGCGCGACGACGTCGGTGACGGGATGCAGCGTGGAGATCAGGCCGAGCAGCGAGCCGACGAGAGCACCGATCGGCACTGCGATCAGAATGATCTGCAGGTTGATCCGGATCCCGTGCAGGACACGGGAGTACACGTCCCGGTTGACCTCGTCGGTGCCGAACCAGTGTTCGGCGCTCGGCCCGAGGAGGTTGGCACCCGGGATCTGGGCGTTCGGATCGAACGGCGCGATCCAGTGCGCCAGCAGCCCCGCGAGCGCGACACCGGCAAGCAGCAGCACACCGACGAGCCCCTGACCCCGGGTCAGGGCGGTGACGACGGGCCGTCTGCGTCGCGGCGGATCGGGCACCGTCCGGTCCGCCGCGACAACCGTGTCCATCACCGAGGTAACCGCGTCGACCTTCGTCTCCGGCACGCTCACGACGATCCTCCGATCCGGATCCGGGGATCCAGGTAGGCGTGCACGACATCGGTGACGAGCTGGACGATCACGAAGACCGACACCGCGATCAGCAGCAGCACCTGCACGACGGGGTAGTCGCGCCGACTGATGCCCTGCTCGATCAGCTGCCCGATGCCGGGCCACGCGAAGATCGCCTCGACGAGCACCGCACCGCCGAGGAGCTGCCCGGTTTGCAGACCGAGGATGGTCAGCATCGTCGGCAACGCATTGCGCAGTGCGCTGCGGGTCACCAGGTTCCACCGCGACACCCCGAGTGCCCGTGCCGTGAGGATGTACGGCTGCCGCATCTCGGTGCGCAGCGCCTCGGTGAGGAATCGGGTGAGGGCGGCGGCGACCGGCAGGCCGAGGCAGACGGTCGGCAGCGCGAGGTACTGCACCGAGATGTCCGGCCGGGCGAGGAACCCGTCCGGGGGAACGCCGCCGGCGGGCAGCAGCGGGAGCAGCACCGCGAACACCAGCACCAACAGGACACCGGTGACGAACGTCGGCAGCGCCACGGCCAGGGTGTTGAAGGCCGCGACGACGCCCGTCAGCCATCGCGTCGGCCACACCACGACCGCGACCGACAGCACCAGGCTGACGACGACGGCGAGCAGCAGGGCGGCAGCCGTCAGCACCACCGTGTTGAGCAGGGCGTCGCCGACAAGGTCGGCGATCTGGCCACCGAGAACGTAGGACCGACCCAGGTCGAAGGTCACCATGTCGCCGAGCCAGGCCGCGTACTGGGCCGGGATCGAGCGGTCGAGACCCAGCGAATGCCGCACGGCAGCAATCGCTTCCGGCGAGGCATCCGGACCGGCGAGGGTGGTCGCCGGATCGCCCGGAACGAGTCGGAGGACGAAGAAGATCAGAAGCGAGGCCAACACGAGGACCGCGACTGCGGAGGGCACCCGATGCACGAGATAGCGCACCATGACGGGCTCCTTTCTCGGATCAGGCCAGGTAGGTGTCCGTGAGCTGGATCTCGGACCGCTTCGTCCACCCGACGTCCCGGACGGCCGCCGCTGCGGCGTACTGGTTGTAGATGACGCCGATCTCGATGAGGAACAGGTTCTCCAGCAGCTGATCGCTGACCGCCCCGTAGGCGGCGATCGCCTGATCGCTGAAGCCGTCCGGCACCTTCCACGCGGCGTCCGCGGCCGCGACGTACGCGGGACTGTCGAAGCGGGATGCGTTCTTCCGTGCGTTGAACGGGTACGCACTGACCGTCAGCGTCGACGGCACGTACTGCGCCCACGAGTGGAAGGTCACCCACAGGCCCGGGAACTGGGCACCGATCAGGTTCTTGACGAACGACGCGTACTCCTGCGGATCGAGCGTCGTCTGGATGCCGATCTCGGCGAGGTTCGCCTGCACGATCTGCGCCGTCGCCTCGTAGAACGGATTGCCCGCGCCATAGGACAGCGTCAGGTTCGGCACGGCCACAACGGATTCCGCGAGGACCTGCTTGGCCTTCACGACGTCCCGCGTGTAGGTGGAGTTGCGGGCCTCGTCGTACGCGGGTGAGGACTTCGGCCAAGGCAGGTTCACCGGGTAGCCCGAGCTCCGGAACACCTCGCTCACGATGCGCTCGCGGTCCAGCGCATATGCGATCGCCTTGCGCACCCGCACGTCGGACAGCGCGGGGTTGGTGACGTTCGTGCCGACGTACACCTGGAGTTCGGCGCCTTCCAGCGGAATCGCCTGGTATCCGGCCGTCTTGCCGATCGTCTCGATGTCGCGGTAGTTGAGTCCGTTGACGAGCTGGACCTGGCCGGACTTGAGGGAACTCAGCAGGGCCTGCGCGTCGGGGATGATCGACACCTCGACACGGTCGAGGTAGGGCCGTTCGGGGATCCAGTAGTTCTCGTTCCGCTCGAAGGTCAGCGAGGTGCTCGGCACCCGGGCCGTCAGCTTGAACGGCCCGGTTCCGATGAATGCCTCTCCGGCGGTGAGCTTGTCGATGGTCTCGCTGTCGAGGATCGGGACGGTGTCGAGCAGGTCGAAGATGTTGCCGAGAGGATGCGCGAAGGTCAGGACGAGTCGGTGCGGATCGGTGGTGTCGAACGCGGTGATCGCCGCCGCCGTGCTGCGCAGCTGCGCGGTCCACTTCGGGTCCGCGTAGGTCCGGATCGAGAACTCGGCGTCCTTCGACGTGAACGGGCGACCGCTGTGGAAGGTGACGTCGTCGCGCAGATCGAGCGCCAGCGACAAGCCGTCGGGGGCGAGCGTCCACCCCGATGCCAGTCGCGGCTGCGGCTCGACCTTGTCGTGCGGGTAGGAGATGAGGCTGTCGTAGGCCAGTCCGATGACGGTCGTCGCACCCGACGTGTTCGTCAGGAACGTCGCAGGCAGGACGTCCTCGCCGATCCCGGCCTTGAGGGTGCCTCCTCGTACAGGCTCGGACGTCCCGGCCGCGCCTGCGCTCTGCTCCTCGACGGCGGACGAGCAGGCACCGAGCAGCCCGGTCCCGAGGACGGCGACGGCGGTGAGGCCGGCGCCGCGGAAGAAGGTGCGCCGGTCGAGGGCCACATGAAGCGATGTCTTGCTCACTGAACGGAAGTCCTTCGAATAGAGGTGAGGGGATCGGAGTGCAGGGCGCTCAGCGAGACGACGCCCGCCGCGAATTCCTGGACTCGGTTGCCGAAGCCGGTGATACGAATGTCCTTGCGCGCCAAGCGCGATGTCCGGGCGAACGACTCCGCGACGTGCGGCACCGCTGCCGGATACTCGGTGAACGCCTGACCTCCGAGGATGACGCGGTCCGGGTTGAACAGGTCGTGCAGCATCGCCGCCGTCCGCCCGAGCACCCGTGCCCGCTCGACCAGCAGTTCGTGCGCCGCGAGGGAACCGGACGAGGCGGCGCGGTACACGCCGCTGATCCCGGCGTCGCGCGAGTCGACGATGCCCGCCGCGAGCGCGGCATCGGTGACGGCCCGGTCGCTGACGGTCGCCTCGAGGCACCCGCGAGCGCCGCAGACGCACCGCACGTCCGAGCCGGTCGGAAGATGCGCGATCGAGCCGGGTCCGCTCGACGGAGTGTGCACACGTCCGTCGAGTGTCAGTGCGACCCCGGCTGTTTCGCGAGAGTAGAAGTACAGGCTGGTGCCCGCGTTGGCATTGTCTCCGGGACGGTGGGGAGCGAGAAGCAGTTCGGACGCAGCCATCGCCTCGACGTGGCCCGCCACCGACACCGGGAGCCCGAGCCCTCCGCCGATGATGTCACCGACCGGTGCGTCCGACCAGCCCAGGCGCGGATGGTCGACGTGACCCGAAGTGGCGTCCACTCGGCCGCCGAGTGCGACGCCGACCCACAGGGGTCGGCGACGATGCCAGCGGCCGAGGAAGAGTCGGGCACTGCGGGTGATCTGTGCGAGTGCGAGATCCTGATGGCCGGAGGGAGTCGGGATCTCGACCGCACCGAGGATGCGTCCCCGCAGGTCACCGGCAACGATCCCGGTCACCAGCGCCCCGATGTGGACGCCGACGGTCAGGTAGGGCTCGTGGTTGACCTCGAACGGCACCCGCGGACGTCCGACGACGCCGGACGCCGTGAGGTCCGCGCGCTCACGCAGCAACCCCTCCCCGAGCATCGCCGCGACCTGGCGGTTGACGGTGGCGGTGCTGAGCCCCGTCGCCTTCGCCGCGGTGTCGCGGGAGATGGGGCCCTGTGCGCAGGCAACCCGAAACACCGCGGCGGCGGGCACGTCCGATATCCGCAGCGCGGGAGGCACGACCTGGGCCGACGTCGCGGGGCGGCGTACGGCGACGCGTGGGGCGCGGCGAACGGCCGGACGGGGATGGGTGGTCGAAGTCAGGGCAGTGATGGTCACAGGGTTCCTTGCGCTTCGTCCCGGAAGGGACATGCCGACACGGTGGAGGAACGCTGCCGACCACCCCCGATTACCGGGAGCGGAAGCGAATCGACTCCGACACGTCACAGTTCCCTACGGGAGACGACGTGCGGAGGAGTGCGGCAGCGTGATCAGCTACAGATACCGCGAGGGGAACAACAGAGTTCCCGCGCAAGAGGCAGGCGCGAGCCCAGTGCGGCAGTCACATACGTGACCCGCAAGGGGGAAGGCCGGCCGGAAGTCATGGCGACAAGGTAGCACCCCGTGGAATCTCCCGACAAGACGGGGGAATCGGTCGAATTCTCCTGCACTGGAGGGGAAATACCCGCCACATTCCCCCGTCGCGGAGGGGAAATACCCGCTTCTGCATTCTCCCCGCCGCCCGGGGAAACGAATCACGGTGACCGTAACCCTGTGCCGCACTTCGGCCCTCCGGTTGCATGACACGAAGCCAGCGCCCACCGCGACGACGAAAGGTCCACCATGTCCATCGATTTCGCCTCCAACCCCAGTGCGACGGCCGCGCCGGCCGTCACCAAACTCGGCGCACACATCGGTGCCCGAATCGACGGCATCACTCTCGGCGGCGACCTCGACCCGGCCGGTGTGGCACTGGTTCGCAAGGCACTGCTCGAGCACAAGGTGATCTTCTTCCGCGGCCAGCGCCACCTGACAGAGGAGTCACAGTACGAGTTCGCCCGCCTGCTCGGCGACCCGACCACCGCGCATCCGACCGTCACCTCCAAGGGCGAGAAGATCCTCCCGATCGACTCCGAGTACGGCCGCGCCAACAGCTGGCACACGGACGTCACGTTCGTCGACCGGATCCCGAAGGCGTCGATCCTGCGTGCCGAGGCACTCCCCACCTACGGCGGCTCCACCACGTGGGCATCGAGCACCGCCGCCTACGAGTCGCTGCCGGAACCGCTCAAGGCCCTCGTCGAGAACCTGTGGGCAACCCACACGAACATCTACGACTACTCGTCCCAGACGACGGACGCACTGGACTCGAACACCGAGGAATACCGTCGCGAGTTCCAGTCGACCTACTACGAGACGCAGCACCCCGTGGTCCGTGTGCACCCCGAGACCGGTGAACGCACCCTGCTGCTCGGACATTTCATCAAGAACTTCGTCGGCCTCTCCACCAGCGAGTCCCTGGCACTCTTCCAGCTTCTCCAGGCGCGAGTCACCAAGCTGGAGAACACGACTCGCTGGAACTGGGAGGCCGGAGACGTCGCAATCTGGGACAACCGCGCGACGCAGCACTACGCCATCGACGACTACGACGGCCAGCGTCGTCGCCTCACCCGGATCACCCTCGCCGGCGACGTACCGGTGAACATCCACGGCGAACGCAGCAGGATCGTCACGGGCGACGCCTCGCACTTCTCGTCCATCGACAACCCCGTCCTGGCCGACGCCTGATGACCGTTCCATCACACGCCCGGGGCTACGAGGGCTTCACCGGACGCATCGCCCGCACCGCCGACGACTCGATCCCGTCGTGGCCCGAGGAGAGTTCGGCCACGCCGGGGTCCCCGAACATCGTCGTCATCGTCATCGACGACATGGGATACAGCGACATCGGACCGTTCGGATCCGAGATCGACACACCCAACCTCGACCGTCTCGCCGCCTCGGGTGTGCGGTTGTCGAACTACCACACCACACCGCTGTGCTCACCGTCGCGCGCAGCGTTGCTGACCGGCGTCAACCCGCACCGGGCCGGATACGGCTTCGTCGCGAACGCCGATCCGGGATTCCCCGGACTGCGACTCGAACTGTCCGACGACACCCAGACGCTCCCCGAGATCCTGCGCGCAGGCGGTTACGCGACGTACGCCGTCGGCAAGTGGCATCTGGTGCGCGACGCGAACATTCGACCGGGAGGCAATCGCGACTCGTGGCCGACACAGCGGGGGTTCGACCGCTACTACGGGTCGCTCGAGGGACTGAACTCGTTCTTCCACCCGAATCAGCTGGTGTCGGACAACTCCGCCGTCGACGTCGACGAGTACCCCGAGGGCTACTACCTGACCGACGACCTCACCGACAAGGCCGTCTCCTACCTGCAGGACCTGCGCGCCCACGAGCCCGACAAACCCTTCTTCCTCTACTTCGCACACGTCGCGATGCACGGCCCGTTGCAGGCCAAGGACTCCGACATCGCCAAGTACCGGGGAAAGTACGCCTCCGGCTGGGACACGTTGCGGGAGAAGCGATTCGCCTCCCAGCTGGCGCAGGAACTGTTCCCCGAGGGCACACGGGCCGCACCCCGCAACTCCGAACCCGGATACGACGTCCCCGCGTGGGAGTCGCTGTCCGACGAGCAGCAGCAGCGATTCGCCAGGTACATGGAGGTCTACGCGGCGATGGTCGACTCGGTCGACCAGTCCGTCGGCCGCATTCTCGACACCATCGAGGAACTCGGCGAACTCGACAACACCATCGTCGTGTTCACGTCCGACAACGGTGGCACCGCTGAGGGCGGAGCCGAGGGCACCCGCAGCTACTTCGCGGAGTTCGCGCGCGTCCCGGATCCCGACTGGGTTCGGGACGTGCCGCACGACGAGGAGCTGATCGGGTCCGCGAAGCTGGGCGTGCACTACCCGCGCGGCTGGGGTCAGGTGTCGAACACCCCGTTCCGGTTCTACAAGGGCCAGTCGTTCGCGGGCGGTGTCCGCGTGCCGTTCGTGCTGTCGTGGCCTGCGGGGCTGCCCAGGGGGTCCGAGGACAACGGCGTCCGGGACCAGTTCGCGTACGTCACCGACCTCGCTCCGACGCTGCTCACCCTCGCCCGGGTCACCGTGCCCACCGAGCGGAAGGGCCTGCCCGTCAAGACGTTCGACGGGGTCGACGCGTCTGCGCTGCTGCGCGACCCCTCCGCCGCGAGCGACCACACCGAGCAGTACACGGAGATGGTGGGTAACCGCGGCTTCTACCGGGACGGCTGGAAGCTGCTCGCCCTCCATCCGGGACTGGACGTCGACCGGCCCCAGTGGCAACTGTTCGACGTCCGCACCGATCCCACCGAGATCCACGACGTCGCGGACCGGTACCCGGAGAAGGTCGCCGAACTGGCCGCCGCCTGGGACGACTCGGCGTGGGCGAACACCGTGTTCCCGCTGATCACCCCGGCCGCCCTGTTCACGCGCAGGCCGGCCGAGGCGGCGCTCGCGCGGCCGGTTCGCATCCTGCCCGGCACGCCGACGCTGGAGCGGTACCGCTCGTCGAAGCTGATCTCGTTTCGGGACTTCGACATTCGCGTCGAGCTGTCCGGGCACTCGCCCGGCGCCGAAGGGGGCGGCTCCGCAGGCTTCGCGCCCGGCGCAGAAGGGGGCGGCTCCGCAGGCTTCGCGCCCGGCGCAGAAGGGGGCGGCTCCGCAGGCTTCGCGCCCGGCGACGAGGGCGTCCTGGTCGCGCACGGCGATCCGCAGGGCGGCTACCTGCTGTACGTCGAGGACGGACACCTGGTGTTCGGTGTCAACAGCTACGGCCGCTACACCTCCGTCGACGCCGGACCGCTGCCGACCGGCGCCCGGGTGGTGGAGGTGTCCGCTGTCGTGGCTCCGCGCCTGCGGTGGGACTTCACCATCCGCGTCGACGGCGCTCCCGCCGCCGAACTGCTCGGACAGGTGCAGCTCGTCGGGATGGCGCCGTGGACCGGCATCTCGGTCGGGGTCGACGCCCGTGGGCCGGTGTCGTGGGATCTGCGCGAGCGTCGCGGACCGTTCCGCTACACGGGCGGTCTTACGGCCGTGACCTACTCCCCTGGCCCGATCGGTGTCCCGCCCGCGGCGGTCGAGGCGATCGAGCGCGAGGCCGAGTTCGCCGCCGACTGAGGCACCTGCGCCGCTCGTGCGTTTTTCCGGGTCTCCAGACCCGTGAACCGCGCACGAGCGGCGGAGCCGCCTAGGGTGAGGACATGACCATTTCGCCTGATGCACAAGTCGCCGTCGTCACCGGAGCGAGCTCGGGAATCGGCGAGGCCACTGCCCGGACGCTCGCCGCGCAGGGCTTCCACGTCGTCGTCGGCGCCCGCCGCCTCGACCGCCTCGAACGCCTCGCGAACGACATCGGCGGCACCGCACTCGAACTGGACGTCACCGACGAGGACTCCGTCGACGCGTTCGCCGCGGTCCTGCCGCGCGTCGACGTCCTGGTCAACAACGCGGGCGGCGCCAAGGGCCTGTCCACCGTCCTCGACGCCGACCTGAACGACTGGCGCTGGATGTGGGAAACCAACGTCCTCGGCACCCTGCGCGTGACCAAGGCACTGCTGCCCAAGCTGATCGAGTCGGGCGACGGACTGATCATCACGATCACGTCCATCGCGGCGCTCGAGGCGTACGACAACGGGTCCGGCTACACCACCGCAAAGCACGCCCAGGCCGTGCTGCACCGGACACTGCGCGGCGAACTGCTCGGGCAACCGGTGCGGCTCACCGAAATCGCGCCCGGCGCCGTCGAGACCGAGTTCTCCCTCGTCCGTTTCGACGGCGACGAAGAGCGCGCCGCGAAGGTGTACGAGGGCATCACCCCGCTCGTCGCAGCCGACGTCGCCGAGGTGATCGGGTTCGTCGCGACCCGACCCTCGCACGTGAATCTCGACCAGATCGTCATGAAGCCACGCGACCAGGCGTCGGCCGGCCGGTTCTCCCGCACCTAGCCATGCAGCGCGAACTGACGCCCGGCGACCTCCTCGACGGGCACGGCCGACTCGGGCAGGCCGGCTGGTCCAGGTCCGAGGTGCGCCGGTACGACCGGAGTGCTGTCGCCGCGAGCCGGCTGCGCATCAAGGAATGGGACTACTACTGCGTCCTGACCCCGGATCACGGGCTGGCGCTGACCGTCGCCGACAACGGGTACATGGGTCTGCTGGGGGTGTCGTGGCTGGACTTCGCTGCACGCACCGAGGTCACCGAGAACGTGATGACGCCGTTCCCACTGGGGCGGATGCGTCTGCCCGCGAGCGCGGACACCGGCGACGTCCTGGCCGCGCACCGCGGGCTGCGGATCGAGTACCGGCACACCGCGGCGGGCCGCATCCTCACCGTCGACCATCCCGGTTTCGACGACGGCCGCGGCCTGCACGGTGAACTGGTCCTCGCGCAGCCGTCGATGGACCGGATGGTGATCGCGACCCCGTTCCCCGACGCACCGAAGGCGTTCTACTACAACCAGAAGATCAACTGCCTGCCCGCGAGCGGCACGATCACGGTCGGTGAGCAGTCCGTCCGCTTCGAGCCGGACAGCGCATTCGGCGTCTTCGACTGGGGTCGCGGCGTGTGGACGTACGACAACACCTGGTACTGGGGTTCGGCATCCGGCGTCGTCGACGGCAGGCCGTTCGGCTTCAACATCGGGTACGGCTTCGGCGACACCTCCGCCGCCACCGAGAACATCGTCTTCGTCGGCGGGGTCGCCCACAAGCTGGACGCGGTGACGTTCCACCTGCCGCCGGGAACCGACGACGGCGGCCCGTACGACGACTCGGACTGGACCTTCACCAGCAACGACGGACGCTTCGAGATGACGTTCACGCCGATCCTCGACCGCGCCGCGACGACCGACCTGAAGGTCCTCGCGTCGATCCAGCACCAGGTGTTCGGCCGCTACTCGGGTCACGTCGTCCTGGACGACGGCAGTCGCGTCGAGGTCCGCGACCTGCTCGGGTTCGCCGAACAGGTCCGCAACCGCTGGTGATCCCCCGCGTCACCCCAGGGTGAGGGGTGTCAGCGGGAGGGGAGGGCGGCGGCCGTGTCGTTGCCCGCGGGCAGTGCGGACATCGACTTCCAGGTCTCCCAGTCGAACGCCCAGTCGTAGATGTCGCCGTCGGCGGGCGACAGGTCGATGCGGGTGCCGGTCACCTCGACGGGGTCGCCGTACATCGCCGTCCCGAAGTACTCCTCGGCGTCGGACAGCGACAGGTTGATGCACCCGTTGGTGACGTTCGCCGACCCCTGGACGCCGGTCGTCGCGGGGTTCGCGTGGATGAACTCACCGTTGTTCGAGATCCGCACCGCCCAGCGTTCGCGGACGTTCTCGTAATACGGCGGGTTCGACATCAGGAAGTCCTCGTGCATCTCGGTGACGACGTGCACGCCGCTGCGCGTGACATTGCGATCCTCGTTGCCTTCGCCGTAGCTGACGGGAATGTCCATGATCGTCGCGCCGTCCCGGACCACCTGCATGCGGTGGCTGGTGGCGTCGGCCTTCACGATCTGGCTGCGGCCGATCGTGAAGTCGAGGGTGAAGTCGGACTCTCCGTACGCGCCGTCGCCGTAGTCCGTGCCGTACAGGTTGCCTGCGACGTGGACGGTGGTTCCCGGCGTCCAGTAGTTCTTCGGACGCCAGTGCACACGGGACCCGCCGTCGTCGGCGAGCCACGCCCACGACCCGACGGTCGGCGGGTTGGTGGTGATGGACAGGGACTTCTCGACTGCAGCCTTGTCCGCGACGGGCGCGTCGAACTTGAGGATGACGGGGGCGGCGATGCCGACCTCCTGCCCGTCCGCGATGTAGGTGGTCACCGAGGTGACGGACTCCGGCTCGACCGTCGTGAACG
Organism: Rhodococcus sp. RD6.2; assembly: GCF_001040705.1. Taxonomy (GTDB): domain Bacteria; phylum Actinomycetota; class Actinomycetes; order Mycobacteriales; family Mycobacteriaceae; genus Rhodococcus_G. The sequence continues at coordinate 345,868 of NZ_CVQP01000007.1, read as the reverse complement.
ACCCGTCGACCGGCGTGGTGTCGCCGTCGGTGCCGACGGCGGTCCCGGACCAGGTGTACGTGGCGCCGTAGCCGAGCGGTTCGGTGACGGTGTACGTGCTCCGATCCGACGACAGCGTGCCCTGCACGACCTTGCCCGCCGGGCTGGTGAGCGCGACGTTCTGCAGGGTTCCGCCGGATGCGGTGACGCTGACCGGCGCGGAGGGTGCGACATCGGATGCGCCGACGGCCGGCTCCTGGGTAACGGTGACCGTGGCGTCGGGTTCCTGCTGCGCGACCGGCCCGGCAGCGCCGCCGTTGGAGCAGCCCGCGACCAGCGCGACCAGCGCGGTCAGCAGAGCCAGCAGTGCGAGGACAGCCCGCCCTCGTGTCCGATTCGTCCGTTTACCCCGTGTAGCCACGCACTCCACGGTACCGACGCCGCAGGTGTGCTCGGCGTCACAACCTGGGGATACCCGGCGAGACGACGGTTCAGACCGTGCAGCCGACCGTCACCGGTTCCGGCTCCAACCGCACCCCGAACGCGTCCTGCACCCCGGCCCGCACCTCGCGAGCGAGTGCCAGCACGTCACCCGCAGCCGCGGCGCCGCGATTCGTCAACGCCAGCGTGTGCTTCGTCGACAACCGGGCCGCCGCAGCGGGACCCGGATACCCCTTCGCGAATCCCGCGCGCTCGATCAACCAGCCCGCCGACAGCTTGACGCCGCCGTCCGCGGGGAACTGCGGAACCGGGACATCACCCACCCGCGCCGAGATCGCGTCCAACACCGCGGGCAACTGCCCGTCTGGGACCACCGGATTGGTGAAGAAGGAGCCCGCGCTCCATGTGTCGTGGTCGGTCCCGTCGAGGACCATGCCCTTGCCCGCGCGCAACCCGAGAACCACCTCGCGCACCTCCGCCGCGCGGCGACGCTCGCCCTCGGCCGCGCCGAGCGCGGACGCCAGTTCCCGGTAGCGCAGGGGCGCGCTGAGCCCGTCCTCGGTCGCGGTGAACTCGACAGCGAGGACGACGGCGGTGTCCGTGTGCTTGAGCATGCTGGTGCGATAGCCCAGTCCGAGTGCGTCGGGCCGCACCCAGCGCACCTCCCCCGACGCCCGGTCGAGCAACTGCACCCGCCGCAGCAGCGACGACACCTCGACGCCGTAGGCACCGACGTTCTGCACCGGTGTCGCGCCCGCGGACCCCGGGATCCCGGCCAGGCACTCGAGCCCGCCGAGTCCCCCGGCCACCGAGCGCGCGACGACCTCGTCCCAGACGGCGCCTGCCTCGGCGGACACCACCTCACCGTCGAGCCGGATGGCGTCGTTCGCGACCCGGACGACGACCGCGTCGACCCCGGAGTCGTCGACGAGCAGGTTGGATCCGCCGCCCAGAATCAGCACGGGCACCCGCGCAGCATCGAGGGCACGGACAACGGAGACGAGTGTGTCGGTGGAGCGGCAGGTCAGCATGGCGTGTGCAGGACCCCCGACACGCAGCGTCGTCAGCTGCGACATCGGCGTGTCCATGTCCAGTTCGGCGCCGTACTCGGCTGCCACGTCCTCCGCTACCCGCACGGGTGCACACGGTAGCGTGCCGAACATGGCGCGCCGTATTCCGCATTCGGTCAGTTACCCACAGTCGGTCACCGACGTGCACGCCGCGCTGACCGACGAACGATACTGGCGCGATCGGATCGCCGAGGTCGGCGGCGACAACGCCCGCCTCGACCGGATCGAGGTCGGCGACGGCACGGTGTCCGTCGAGATGACGCAGTCGATCCCCGCCGAGCACCTGCCTGCGGTCGTGACGAAGATCCGGCCGGGCGATCTCGAGATCGTGCGCACCGAAGCGTGGGAGGAGCTCGACGGGGAGCGCGCGACCGGCACGGTCACCGCGCGGGTGACGGGACTGCCGGGCGAGCTGACGGGCACGGTGACTCTGTCGCCTGCGGGCACCGGGTCCACCGTCGCGCTCGACGGCGAGGTGCGGGTTCCGCTTCCGCTAATCGGTGGCAAGGTCGAGGCGGTGATCGCCGACCGGATCACCGAGATCTTCGAACACGAGGATGCGTTCACGTCCGGCTGGCTGAGCCTTCGTGAGTAACCGCACAAACATGTAATCTGCCCGACTATGTCACGCCGAATCGAACTCACCCTCACCTACAACGCGCCCGCAGCCGCAGTCCACAGCGCTCTCACCAACCGCGACTTCTGGTTGGGCCGACTCGAGAAGAGCGCCGACAACGGCGTCACCCTCGATCACCTGAACGGCGGCGACGGCACCGTCGACGTCTCGATCAGCCAGGTGCTGGACAAGGACGCGCTGCCCGCGCTGGTGTCGAAGGCCGTCAAGGGCGACCTGGTCCTCACCCGCGGCGAAGCATGGGGTCCGTTCGAGAACGGCCAGGCCAACGGCACTTTCACCGTCACCACCACCGGTCTCCCCATCACCGCGAAGGGTTCCGCTGTCCTCACCGATGCCGGCGCCCAGTCGACGCTGACCCTCGAGGGTGACGTCGAGGTCGCGATCAAGCTGATCGGCGGCGCGATCGAGGGCATGGTCGCCGACCAGGTCACCGACATCCTGCGCCGCGACCAGGAAGCCATCGAGGGGTGGGTCGCCGCCAACGCCTGAGCGTTCCCGCGCACCTGATCGGGCGTGCATGCGCCCGCTCAGGTCAGGCAAGCCCCCTTCGGAATCGTTGTGGTCGATGCGTGCCGAGCCGGTAACCTCCCGTTCATGGCTCGCCGCATCGACTACTCCGCTCGCTACACCCACTCGACAGAGGAGGTGTACTCCGCGCTGTCCAACCGGGACTACTGGGAGGCGCGGATGATCGAACTGCGGAAGTTCTCGGACAACGAGGTCGAGTCGTTCGAGGTGACCGAGGACGGCATCGACCTCGTGTTCAATCACCTCATTCCGCGCAGCGCACTGCCCGACGCCGCCCAGTCCGTGATGAAGAAGGACATGGTCATCACGCGTAAGGAGCGGTACAGCGCGTTCGGTGAAACCGTCACCGGCACCTACGAGGCCTCGATCCCGGCGGGACCGGGAAGCCTCAAGGGCACCATGTCGCTGTTCGCCACCGACTCCGGGTCGACCATGCGAACGTCCTCCGAGGCAAAGGTGTTCATCCCCTTCATCGGCGGCAAGCTCGAGCAGTTGATGCTGGTCAACGTGGTCGACCTGCTTCGTACCGAGGCCAGGGTCACCTCGGACTGGCTCGCCCAGCAGTAGTCCGTTTCTCGGATCTCCCGGCATGAACCGCGTCGCCAGACCCGACGGTGTGATCACCCGCGGCACGACGGGGATCAACCGTCTGCGTCGCAGTGACCGCTGGCTGACGCACCGGCCCCAGGTCGTCGACCTGCTTCACTGCGCCCCGAACCCCCTGGTCGTCGACCTCGGCTACGGCGCACGCCCCGACACCACCTTCGAACTGGCGTCCCGATTGCGGACTGTGCGGCCGGACCTGCGGGTCGTCGGCCTCGAGATCGACCCGGACCGCGTGGTCGAGGGTCGTGACGGCGTCAGCTTTGCACGCGGCGGATTCGAACTCGCAGGCCTCCAGCCGGTTCTGGTCCGCGCGTTCAACGTCCTGCGTCAGTACCCGGAGGACGCCGTGGCGGGGGCCTGGTCGAAGATCCGATCGTCACTGGCACCCGGCGGTCTGCTCGTCGACGGCACCTGCGACGAACTCGGTCGCCGCTGCGCATGGGTGCTCGTCGACGCGCAGGGCCCGCAGTCGTTGACGCTGGCGTGGGACCCGTTCGACGTCGAGCGGCCCGGCGACGTGGCCGAACGTCTTCCGAAGGCGTTGATCCATCGCAACGTTCCCGGCGAGGGCGTGCACGGACTGCTTCGCTCGGCGGACCGGGCGTGGGCGACGGCGGCACCGCACGCGCCGTTCGGTCCGCGGGTGCGGTGGCGAGCGGCCCTGGACCTGTTGCGCGACGAGGGCATTCCGGTGGAGGTGCCGAGGCGGAGGCTGCGGGACAACGTGCTGACCGTCCCCTGGTCGGTGGTCGCACCCTCCTGAGTTTCGCTACCGGGCGGTCAGGCCCAGGCCGACAGCGCGCGCCGCACCCGTTGCCGCACACGGGGCGTGCTGCCGTCCGAGCCGGCCTGGAGTTCGTCGCGGTCGAGACGCCCGATCGCAAGACCGTCGCCGACGACCTCGTCGAGCACCCACTGAGAGACGCCACCTTCCGCGAGGTCGAGAACCGTACGCAGCGGGGTGGTGATCCGGAAGGCGCCGGTGTGCTCGGTGTCCCCGGCGCCGAGGTCGTGGTGGTGCACCGCGACGCGGTCGAGCCGCAGGTGTGCCTCTTCCGATGCCGTCACGTGCAGAAAGCTCGGATGCAGGTGACCGAGTCCGTGGAGCTCCGCCGCGCTCTGATGGGAGACGACCGCGCCGTCGAGGCGGACGCAGCAGCGCGCCACGTCGTCCAGGTCGCCCGATCTCCAGGGGGCGAGCCGGAACAGACCGGGGTCGGGCTGGGACCAACTGCCTGCGACGACGGCGTCCGCCATCTCCTCGGCCGAGTACCCGCAGGACCGCGCCTGCCCGGCGGTGAAGTAGCCGTCCTGAACCCCGGCCCGCTCACGCAGGGCGCGTTCGCGTAGGTCTGACTCACGAGTCTCGTCCATGCGGACAGCGTACGGCCAAAATGTGTTACACGTCACATTCGAGCCGGAGTGGCGGATTCCACACGCTTTCTTCGGGTGAGTTCTCAGAAGCGACACAGGAAACTCGGGAAGAATCCGACGAATGGCTTCCACCACGACCGCCCCCACCGCGAGCGCCCGACCCAAGCGCAGTCGCGCCCTGATCGTCGCCCTCGTCGTGATCGTCGCGCTCGTCGCCGTCCTGATCGGCGGCGAACTGTACGTTCGCCACAACGTCAAGCAGTGCATGGCCGATCAGTTCGAAAGCCAACTCGGATCTCAGGTCGACGTCGGACTCAGCGCCAAACCGGTACTGCTGCAGGCGATCGACAAGAGCGTTCCGCACATCACCATCGACAGCGACGACTCCAGCTTTGGACCCGCGAAGGACATGCGCGTCCACGCCAGGGTCAACGACATCGACCTCACCACCAGCGAGACGTCCGGCGGCACCATCGGAAGCTCGACCGCCGACATCGACTGGTCCTCCGACGGGATCGCCGCGACCATCGCGGCTCAACCGTTCGGCACGCTCGTCACCGGCGTCACCACCGACCCGACGGCGGGAACGATCCGGTTCGCACTGCTCGGCAACCTCGCCGAACTGACGGTGCAGCCGACGATCTCGGGCGGCGTCGTGCACGTGGAGACGATCGGTGCGGAACTGTTCGGGCTCGGTCTGCCGACCGACCTGGTCAGCGGCGTCGTCGACATCCTCACCACCAGCCTGCAGACGTTCCCGCTCGGCATGACCGCCCAGTCGCTGACGGTCACGGACAGCGGACTTCAGCTGTCACTGGCCGGCGGCCAGTACACGATGCCCGCTCCCGAACCGGGCGCACAGGCACCGGAGGGCTGCTCGGTCCTGATGTAGTTCAGTCCCGAACACGCCGGTCAGTCGGGGAACCCGTCCAGCACAGCGCGGGTCCCCGACAGACCGAGCCGGGTGGCGCCCGCGTCCAGCATCGCGCGGGCGGCGTCGGCGGTGCGGATGCCGCCGCTCGCCTTGACCCCGAGCCTGCCGCCGACGGTCTTGGCCATCAACCGGACCGCGTCGACCGTGGCACCGCCCGCCGGATGGAAGCCGGTGGACGTCTTGACGAAGTTCGCGCCGGCGCGCTCCGCGGCCAGGCAGCACTCGACGATCGCCTCGTCGGACAGGGCCGCGGTCTCGAGGATCACCTTGAGCACCGTCGACTCCGCGATGCCCTCCCGCACGGTCAGGATGTCGGCGAGCACCGCGTTGTAGTCACCTGCGACGGCGGCGCCGACGTCGATGACCATGTCGACCTCGTCGGCGCCCTGCTGCACCGCCAGCCTCGCCTCGGCGCCCTTGACCAGCGAATGGTGCTTGCCGGACGGGAAGCCCGCGACGACGGCGACCCGCATCCCCGCCGCGCGCAGCGGGAGCATCGACGGGGAGACGCACACGGCATACACGCCCAGCTCACGTGCCTCCTGGACCAGTGCGGCGACGTCGGCGGGCGTCGCTTCGGGCTTGAGGAGCGTGTGGTCGACCGTCGCGGCGACCGCGGCGCGGGTGAGGGTGTCCGACATGGGTCGAGCTTGGCACAGCGCCTCACCCCGAGCACGGACAGGGAGTATTGCGGTTGCCGACGCCACCGACGGTTGTCGACACTGGTGCCCATGCTGATTCGCCGCGAACGCCCCGCCGACGTCGACGCCGTCGCCGACGTGCACCGAGCTGCCTTCGCCCACGAGACTCCCCCCGGCGCGACCGAACCGGTCGAGGTGGCGCTCGTCGAGGCGCTTCGCCGCTCGGACGCCTGGATCCCCGCCCTGGCGCTGGTCGCCGAGGACACCGCGGGCGCCGTCGTCGGTCACGTGTGCCTGACCCGCGCGACCGTCGGCGGCAGATCCGCGTTGGCACTCGGTCCGATCGGGGTGCTCCCCGACCGCCAGCACACCGGTGTCGGGTCCGCGCTGATGCACGCGAGCCTCGGTGGCGCGGATGCGCTGGGAGCGACTCTGGTCGCACTGCTCGGCCACCTCGACTACTACCCGCGTTTCGGGTTCGTGCCGGGCGCGTCACTGTCTGTCGATCCGGGAGTTCCGGAGTGGGTCAGCCACTTCCAGGTCCGCCCCCTCGACGCCTACACCTCGGACGTGATCGGCGAGTTCCGGTACGCGCAGCCCTTCTACGACCTGTAGACGGTCCGGCGTCGGGCGCGCTGCGGGTCTACCCTTACGACATGAGCGACTCCGCCCGGGTGGCGGCACGGCAGTCCGACGAACGTGCGGGCGTCACCGACGACAGTGCGAGCGTTGCCGAGCAGCTTGCCGTGGTGTTCGACGCCGGAGCCCGCGAGTTCGACAGGCTGACGCCGACGGTGTGGGGACCTGCTGGGCAGGCGTTGGCGTTCCAGTTGCGGCTGCGCCCCGGGGACACGGTGCTCGACGTGTGCGCAGGCGCAGGCGCGTCGGCGATTCCGGCGGCCGCCGCGGTCGGACCGACCGGCCTCGTCCACGCCGTCGATGTCGCCGACGACCTGCTCGAACTCGGCAGGGTGACCGCCTCCGACCGGGCGCTGCGCAACATCGAGTTCGTCCGCGCCGACGCGACACGGTGGGAGCCACCGAGCAACGTCCCGGGCGGCCGGTACGACGTGCTGTCCTGCTCGTACGGCATCTTCTTCCTGCCGCATCCGAATCACGCCACGGCCCGGCTGCTGCAGCTGCTTCGTCCGGTTGCGCGGGTCGGCATGACGGTGTGGCGGCGCGGCGCCCTCGAGCAGGTCACCCGCGCCTACTTCGACGCTGTCGCCCGGCACGTGCCCGACACGCCGCGGGCAGGACGCCCGTCGACGCTGGAACTGTTCGACACCCCGGACGCGTTGCGGGCGTGGCTGTCCCGGTTCGGCGCGGCGTCGGTCGAGGTGAACGAGTTGTCGAACCTGATTCCTCTGTCCCCCGAGTTCGCGTGGGACCTGGTGCTCGGCAGTGCATTGCGGGCGCCACTGCTGCCACTGGGCCCCGACGTCGTGGAGGCGGTGCGACTCGAGTACCTGTCGCTACTGACCGAACGAGACGTCGAGGTGGTGGACGCGAGCACCCTGGTCGCGACGGCCGTCGTCGTGCGCTGACAACCTCCGACGAGACATTCGTGCGGTCCGGACTCGGGCCAGCAGCGCACCTGCCAGACTGTCGGGCATGAGTACGCCCTCCCGTGACGACGACCGTCGCTATGTCCTCACCCTCGGCACACCCGATCGGACCGGCATCGTGGCCCGCATCTCGACGTTCCTTGCCGAGGTCGGCGGTTCCATCGTCGAGGCCGCGTACCACGCCGATCAGGACTCGGGCTGGTTCTTCACCCGGCAGGCGGTGCGGGCGTCGTCGATCGATCTGAGCCTGGGCGAACTGCGCGAGCGGTTCGCCGCGGTCGCCGCCGAACTCGGACCGGACACGGAGTGGACGCTGCACGACACCGGCATCCGCAAACGGATCGTCCTCCTGGTCAGCAAGGAGGGGCACTGCCTGCACGACCTACTGGGACGCGTCGCGGGCGGCGAACTGTCGGTGGACGTCGCCGCGGTGATCGGCAACCATCCCGACCTCGAGGAGGTCACCCGCAGGCACGGCATCGACTTCCACTACGTGTCGTTCCCGAAGGACCCCGCCGAGCGTGGTCCCGCATTCGAGCAGATCCGCAAGCTCGTCGACGCCCACGATCCGAACGCCGTGGTGCTGGCCCGCTTCATGCAGGTGCTGCCACCGGAACTGTGCGACCACTGGGCAGGCCGGGCGATCAACATCCACCACAGCTTCCTGCCGTCGTTCGTCGGCGCCCGCCCGTACCACCAGGCGTTCACCCGGGGGGTGAAGCTGATCGGCGCCACCTGCCACTACGTGACCGCCGAGCTCGACGCGGGCCCGATCATCGAGCAGGACGTGATCCGCGTCGACCACGCCGACGAGGTGCGCGACATGGTGCGTCTCGGCCGCGACATCGAGAAGCTGGTCCTGGCCCGTGGGCTCCGCTGGCATCTGGAGGACCGCGTTCTCGTCCACGGACGCAAGACCGTCGTCTTCAGCTGAGCACCTGCGGCGCCTGAATTTCACCCCCAGAGGGGACCGGGGGTGAAATTCGCTCAGAGCGCGCGGAGGCGCCTGATCTCGGCGTTCACCTCGCCCGCGGCCTCGATCGTGCTCATGTGCCCGATCCCGGGCATCCGGATGAGGCGGGCGAGATGGTCGTGGGCGTCGAGTCGGTCGGCCATCCGCACCGCGTGCGACTGCGGCGTGAGCCGATCCGCGGTCCCGACGACGACGGTGGTCGGCACGGTCAGGTTGTCGAGAGCGTCGCCGATGTCGAGGGTGCTCAGTGCGCGACCCCAGCCTCCGCGGGTGGCGGGCGCACAGTCACGCACGATGCGGGCGCAGAAGTCGACTTCCTCCCGGCTGGATCCGGGCGCCAACGCGACGTACTGGAGGCCGCGCCGGGTGAACGGCGTCTCGATGAGCGGCACCGTCGACCCGAGGATCGCGCGGGCGACCGGGACCGGCAGGGCGGGAACGCGTTTGGGCAGCGGGATGACGGTGGTCTCGGCGACGAGCCGGTCCGATCCGGTGCTGGCGAGCATCACGGCGGCAACCTTCTCCTGCACGCGCTGCGGGTACTTCAGCGCCCACGACATGATCGACATACCGCCCATGCTGTGCCCGACGACGACGGCGCGGCTGCCACTCGGGACGGTCGCCTCCAGCACCGCGTCGAGATCGTCGCCGAGCAGTTCGGGGTCGAGCCGGCTCGGTCCGATCGGGCTTCGTCCGTGCCCGCGCTGGTCGTAGACGACGACCCGGAACTCGTCGGCCAGGTCGTTGATCTGCGGGTACCAGTAGGCGGTCGAGCACGTCCAGCCGTGGGCGAACACGATCGGCGGCGCCGACGGGTCACCGTACGCGAGAACGTGAATGCGGTGACCGTCCGCCGACACGACGGACAACTCCTCCGGATGTGACGACGGATCCGCGAGAGCAGGGTTCGGCTCGGCGGAGAGTCGTGCCGTGGCCTTGCGGCGACGCACGGCCACTGCGGCGCCCGCGACCGCGGCGAGCGCGGCCGTTCCTACCAGAATGCGTCGTGACGATGGGGACACAGAAGAACCTTTCGAGAACTGGAACTGGTGGACGTCAGATGATGTGGGCTCGCCGCAGCAGGACCGTGGACGGGCCTCCGATCAGCCCGATCCCGTCCAGGAATTCGACCGTCTTCGCGCAGCCCTCACGAATCTTGTTGTGGTAGTGCTGGTTCGACGCCGCCGCGGCCCTGGCGCGATGCGGATCGAGTCCGGCGGCCTCGTACACCTTCGGATTGACGAGGCTGGTCACGACGAAGTAGGCCGTGACGCCGAGAGCGAGGCGGATACGCGCGCGGGTGAACGCGGAGATGTTCGCGGCGCGCCTCGTCGCCTCGTCCCGCGCGAACTTGATGTGCCGCGCCTCCTCGGTCACGTGGATCCGGCTGACGGTCCGGGTGATGGGCTGGACGCGGTCGTCCTTCATGAAGTCGCGCTGCATCATGTCGAGGATCTCCTCGGCGAACAGCGTGCCGCCGTATGCGAGCGATCCGGTCGCGGTCGCCTTGAACAGGCGTGCGGACTGCCGGATCCACTGCTTCGGCTGATACGACGGAACACCGAGTCGCGTCGCGGACCTGGCGAACATCGTCGAGTGTCTGCACTCGTCGGCGATCTCGGTGAGCGCGAACTGGAAGTGTGCCGTCGCGGGGTCGTGGGTGTAGACGTCGCGGAGCAGCATCTGCATGAGGATCATCTCGAACCAGATGCCGGTGCCCGCGATGCTCGCGGCCTCGTGTGTGGTGAGGGTGATCCGCTGCTCCTCGGTCATCGACTCCCAGAGGTCGGTGCCGTAGAGGCTGCACCATTCGGGAGTCATGCCGTACAGGTCGGATGGTATCGGCGCGTCCCAGTCGATCTCGACGAGCGGGTCGTAGGACTTGCGTGCCGCGGACGCGAGAAGCCGGGACGCGGTGTCCTGACGGGTACCGACGTGAACCTGACGGGATGGGCCCGCGTGGCCGATCGACATGGCGACGCTCCTCCCCGAGTGCCTGCGGGTGGGTGCGAACGGGGGTCCGCACCGGGCGATCACCTCAACAATGCGTCGTCCCGATACCTGTTGTCAACGGTATCTGTGACCCGAATTCTCAGAAATCGTCACCAGCGGGGACCGCGCTGGACCTCGTCCACCCGAGGACGCACATCCACGAGGTACACGCAGATCGCGACCACAGACACCAAACCGAACAGGGACACGACACTCCTCGCCAGGAACATGACGAGCACGGCGGCGACGAGAATTCCCACCCAGATCGGCTTCGACAGCTTGTCGACCGCTGTGAACGCGTCCGGGCGCTGCCGGACCGCATGGAACAGGGCGAACGCCCCCGCGGCGAGCCCCAGCAGCCACAGCGCGAGAAGGATCAGCCCGGACAGGGTGTAGGCGGTGGTCACGGTTCCATCCTAACGATCGGATGCCGGCGCCCAGCGGAGCCGCGTTTCATACGCGTCGACCCCCGCACGACAATGCCGTGCGGGGGTCGACCCAACCTTGGGACGCGTCAGGCATCGGTCGACTTCGGGGCCGCCTTCTTGGCGGGCGCCTTGGTCGCAGCCGTCTTCGTCGCCGGCTTGGCGGCAGCCTTCGCCGGAGCCGTCTTCGCGGGTGCGGGCTTCGTGGTGGCAGCCTTCGCAGGTGCAGCCTTCGTGGCAGCGGGCTTGGCCGGCGCCGGCTTCGCGGCGGCAGGCTTGGCCGGGGCCTTCGGCGCGGCAGCCGCGACCTTGGTCGCCGCGGATTCCGTCGTCGCCTCGGCCTTCTCACCTGCACCGACGAACCGGCTCGCAACCTGCTCGCCCGCATCGGCAACGGCGTCGGAGACCTCGTCGGCAACGTCGCTGATCTTCTCGGCAGCACGGCCCGCAAGCTTCGCGGCCTGCTCACCGACGGCCCGAGTCTGACGTGCCACCGTGCCGAGAGCCTCCTCGGTCAGGTTCGCGGCGTCGCCGAGCACGGACTCGGCGCGATCGATGCCCTCCTCGAGAGCGGGCTGCTTGCGGATCCGCTCGACGGTCTCCTCGCCGCGCTCGGCGAGGGAGGTGTAGATGTCGGCGGCAACCTTCAAGTACGCCTCGGCAACCTTGCGGAGCTCCTCCGACGTGAACTTCTCGCGCAGGTCGGCCAGTTCCTCGGGCAGCTCGGCCGGGAGGCCGGCGAGCCGCTCACGCAGCGCCTCGACGCCCTCGGTCAGGTCACCGGTCAGCTTGTCCAGCCGCTCGCGTGCCGCGTCGACAGTGAGGTCGCCGGACAGCTTGTCGAAGCGCTCACGCGCAGCGTCGACGGTGAGGTCGTCACCGGCGGAGGTTGCCCGCTCGCGCACCTGGGCGACGATGTCGGCGACGGCCTGGACGACGACGTCACCTGCGCCGACCGCGGCGTAGATCGGCGTCTTGACGGTGTCGAAACCCTTGAGATCAGTCATGAGATTTCTCCTGTTTCCTCGGGTTGGATGTCCGTTTCCGGCGCGTTCTCACGTCGGAAGGATTCGTAGATTTCGAGGAGCACCTGTTTCTGGCGCTCCGTGAGAGAGGTGTCGGCGAGCAGCGCGTCACGCACCGGCCCGGACGGCCGCTCCTCGAGCAGTCCGGCCCGCATGTACAGCACCTCCGACGACATGCGGAGGCCCTTGGCAATCTGGCCGAGCACTTCGGCGGACGGCTTGCGAAGCCCACGCTCGATCTGGCTGAGGTACGGATTGCTGACCCCGGCCAGTTTCGAGAGTTGGCGCAGCGACACCTGCGCGGCTTCACGCTGCGACTTGATGAAGCTGCCGATGTCCTGCGCGGCGTTCGTGACCACCCGGGCCGCAACGTCGCCGGCACTGTCGCCGGTCGACCGGGTGTCGTCGGTCACTGTGGCCGCCTCTCTTCCCCTGTGTGCGCCTTCCACGCTACGACAGCGTGCTAGCTGTTGCAAGCACTCTGCTAGCAGTTGAGGTGCGGATCACCCGAACAGCAGGTTCGACACCGTGTAGATCGCCAGCCCCGCGAGCGCACCGACGACGGTGCCGTTGATCCTGATGAACTGCAGGTCCCGTCCGACCTGCAGCTCGATCTTGCGGCTCGCCTCCTCCGCATCCCAGCGCGCGACGGTCTCGGTGATGATTCCGGTGATCTCGCCGCGATAGTTGGCGCTGACGTAGCGCGCGGCGGTGTCCAGCCAGCCGTCCACCTTCACGCGCAACTCGGCGTCGTCGCGCATCCGCTCCCCCAGCCGGATCACGGTGTCGCGCGTCTTCGCACGCAGCGCGCTGTTCGGGTCGTCCGCCGACTCGAGGATCATCCGCTTGGCGACCTTCCACGCCGCTTCGGCGGCTCCGGTCACCTCCTTGCGGCCCATCAGCTCCGTCTTGACCTTCTCCGCCTTCGCCATCGTCTCGGGGTCGTGCTGCAGGTCGTGGGCGAACTCGATCAGGAACCGGTTCGCGGCCTGACGGACCTCGTGGTCCGGGTTCGAGCGGACCTTCCATGTGAAGTCGACGAGTTCCTTGTGGATCCGCTCGCCGAGCAGCAGGTCGACGAACTTCGGCGACCACGACGGGCTGTCCCGGTCGATGATCCGATCGATCGTCTCCTGGCTGCCCAGCGCCCACTGGTGTGCCCGCTCTGCCAGCATGTCCAGCAGCGGCAGCTGACGGTTCTCCGTCAACAGTTCGGCCAGCACCTTGCCGATCGGCGGCCCCCACGCCGGTTCCGCGATGCGGCGCACGATCGTGTTGTCGATGATCTGCTGCACGTCCTCGTCACGCAGCACGCCGACGAACCCGCGCAGCAATGTCGCCGTCTCCGCCGCCACCCGCTCGGCGTGCGCGGGCTCGGCAAGCCACGTTCCCAGCCGCAGCGGCACCTGCGCGGCCTGCACCTTCTGTGACACCACGTCGGGTGCGAGGAAGTTCTCCCCCACGAAACTGCCGAGGCTGGACCCGAGCTGGTCCTTCTTCCTCTTGATGATCGCCGTGTGCGGGATCCGCAGCCCCAACGGGTGCCGGAACAGCGCCGTCACCGCGAACCAGTCGGCCAGCGCACCGACCATCGCCGCCTCCGACGCGGCCCGCACGTAGCCGACCCAGTCCCCCGCGCCGCGGGATTCCTGCCACCGACAGAACATGTAGACGACGGTCGCGAACACGAGAAAGCCTGTCGCGATGGTCTTCATCCGGCGCAAATCACGCCGTTTGGTGGCGTCGTCGGTACCCAGCAACTGCATCACCTGCTCAATTGTGCCGAACTCCGACGCGGTACCGGCGCCGCAACTCACCGACGCGGACGGCCGCGACACCGGGGATGGCGACAACCAGCAGGTCCGTCGGCCGTAAACTGGCCTGAACATCGATCGGAACGGATGTGGCAACAACAGTGCCGAAGAAGACAGCACCCGACCTCGACACAACCGAGGTCGTAGACGCCGGCGCCACCACGCCTGGCGCCAAGCCCGAGAAGACCGACGGGCGCAAGCGCCGGTGGCGGGAACACAAGATCGCACGCCGCGAGGAACTGGTGGACGGCACCCTCGCCGCGATCCGGGTCCGAGGACGCGACGTGGGCATGGACGAGATCGCATCCGAGATCGGCGTGTCGAAGACGGTGCTGTACCGGTACTTCAACGACAAGAGCGACCTCACCAGCGCCACCATGACCCGATGGGTGGAAACGGTGCTCGCGCCGCGGATGTATGCCGCGATCGGCGCGGACATGGACGAATACGAGCTGGTCCGGGTCGCGATCACCGCCTACGTGGAGACGGTGTCCGAGGACACCGAGGTCTACCTGTACGTGATGGCGAACAGTTCGGGCGCGAACCGCGACGTGGTCGCCGAATCGGAACGCATGATCGCCGAGGCGCTCTCCGCGGTCCTGGGCGTCAAGCTCCGCCAGATGGAGATGGACTCGGGCGGCGCCCTGCCGTGGGCATACGGAATCGTCGGCGCGGTACAGCTGGCCACCCACTGGTGGATCTCGAACCGGTCGATGACGTCCAACGACCTGATCGACTACCTGACGATGATGACGTGGGGAGGCGTCACCGGGATCGCCGCGGTCGCAGGCTCCCCGGCCCGGTTCAAGTCGATGCCGCACCCCCTGCTCTCCGACCGGCCGGAAGCGTTGTAGTTCCACCGGCTCGGCACCTGCACATGGGAGAGTCACGACCATGAGCACGAGTGAGGGCTGGCGGATCCCCGCGGTCGAAGCGCTGCGCGTCACCGAGGCGACACGGGTCGCCGACCTGAACACCAACGGCACGCCCGGTTTCGACGGCGACAAGGCCCTCGGTGCCCGCTTGCTCGAGCAACGCGGGGCCGTGTTGTCCGGGCTGCAGGAAATGCTGTTCGCGGGTGCCCGCACCACCGACGAGCACCGATCTGTGCTGCTGATCCTGCAGGGCATGGACACCGCAGGCAAGGGTGGCGTGGTCCGGCACGTGATCGGCCACGTCGATCCGCAGGGCGTCGACCACGCCTCGTTCGGTGTGCCGACGCCCGAGGAGAAGCGTCACCACTACCTGTGGCGGATTCGCCGGGAACTGCCCAGGAAGGGCCAGCTCGGGGTCTTCGACCGCTCACACTACGAAGACATCCTCGTTGTCCGCGTGCACGATCTGGTCCCCCGCACCGAGTGGGAGACACGCTACGACGAGATCAACGCGTTCGAGCATGACCTCGTCGAGTCCGGGACCACTGTGGTCAAGGTGGCGATGTTCGTTTCGCTCGACGAGCAGAAGTCGCGCCTCGCCGAGCGACTCGACCGCCCGGACAAGTACTGGAAGTACCACCCCTCCGACGTCACCGAACGCGGGTACTGGCCGAAGTACCAGGAGGCGTATCAGGCGATGCTCGACCGCACGTCGACAGAGCACGCGCCCTGGTTCGTCATCCCCTCCGACCGCAAGTGGTTCAGCCGGCTGGCCGTGACGGAACTGCTGATCGACGCGCTCGAACGACTCGACCTGTCGTGGCCGCCCGCCGACTTCGACATCGAGGCGGAGAAGCTGCGCCTGGCGCGATCGTGACCGGCGGCTCGTGGCAGGGAGTCGGGACGTTCAGGGCTTGACCGGCCAGGCGGTGCCACCGGGCAGCGGGAAACGAGGCGTGTGCCTCCGCTGACGGTGGTCGTGCCACACGGTTCCGCCGACCAGGGCGAGAGCGAGCGTCACGGCGATCATGAAGGTCACCGCAGCCACGACCGCCCACCCCCCGAAACCGGACGCTGCCGCAACGACGGCCAAGGCGAACGCGATGACGGCCAGGAGACCGAGCGCGTAGCCGATCCATTCGGCGAACAGATGAAGCTTCATGTGCACTCCTCCTCGGTAGAGGAAACGGCTCTGGTTTTCGACGCTACGCCCGGCGAACGGGAGGCGACAAGGGCGATCATCTCCATCCGACGGTCTCGGGTTGCTGGGTGAACTTGCCGACCAACGCGGTGCAGAAGCTGTGGAGGTCGGCCGTGCCTCGGCTGGTCACGAGGTTGCGGTCGACGACGACCTTCTCGTTCACGTAGGTACCGCCCGCGTTGACGATGTCGGTCCGCAGGCTCGGCCAACTGGTGAGAGTGCGGCCCGACACCGCACCCGTCTCGATCAGCAGCCAGGGCCCGTGACCGATCGCCGCGACCGGTTTGCCGATGTGCATCGCGTGCCGCACGAACGCGACCGCATGGTCGTCGGTACGCAACCGGTCCGGCCCGAGTGCACCGCCGGGCAGGATCAGTCCGTCGTAACTGTCGAGATCTGCTCGACCGACGAGCAGGTCGACGGGGAACCGATCCGCGGCTTCGACGTCGCCCCGGTACGCCTGGATCTCGCCGAGCGCGATGGACAGCAGTTCCGTGCTGCCACCTGCCACCTCGACCGCGCGGCGAGGCTCGACCAGCTCATCCTGTTCCACACCGTCGGCAGCAAGGAATGCCACCCGGTGTCCGTCCAGTTGCCCGCGCATCGCCTCGACCCCTCACCAGACGTGATCTGCGTCACTTTCATTATGCGCTCCTGCGCGTGGTCGACGAGTCGCGGTTTCCCGTCGACCACACGCGGCGAGTTGCGTTCGGACAATCGCGTGCGGGCGTGTCAGAAGGTGGCCGCGTCGATGACGAAGCGGTAGCGCACGTCGCTGCGCAGCACCCGCTCGTATGCCTCGTTGATCCGATCAGCGGAGATCAGTTCGATCTCGGAGACGATGCCGTGCTCGGCGCAGAAGTCGAGCATCTCCTGGGTTTCGCGCAGGCCCCCGACATTTGAGCCTGCGAGGCTGCGACGGTTACCCGCCAGCGAGAACGCGCGGACGGAGATCGGCTTCTCGGGGAGGCCGAGGAGGACGAGGGTGCCGTTGAGAGCGAGCGTCCCCAGGTAGGCGTCGAGATCGAGGTTGACCGACACCGTGTTGAGGATCAGGTCGAACCGGCTGCGCAACTCCTTGAACACGGCGGGGTCCGCGGTCGCGTGGTAGTGATCGGCGCCGAACCGCAGGCCGTCCTCCTGCTTGGACAGCGACTGGCTGAGCACTGTGACCTCGGCACCCATCGCGTGCGCGATCTTGACGCCGACGTGCCCGAGTCCGCCCATGCCGACGATGGCGACCCTCTTGCCGGGACCCGCGTTCCAGTGCCGCAGCGGCGAGTAGAGGGTGATGCCGGCGCACAGCAGCGGGGTGGCGGCGGCGAGGTCGAGCGAGTCCGGGATGGAGACGACGAAGCCCTCGGTGACGACGATGTGGGTGGAGTAGCCACCCTGGGTGACCTTTCCGTCCTTGCCGACGGAGTTGTAGGTGGCGGTGACGCGGTTGGCGCAGTACTGCTCCTCCCCCGCCTCGCAGGGCGCGCAGGTTCCGCAGGAGTCGACGAAGCAGCCGACGCCCACGCGGTCGCCGACCTTGTGCCGGGTCACGTCGGGCCCGACCTCGGTGACGAAGCCGGCGATCTCGTGGCCGGGCACCACGGGGTAGCGGGTTCCGCCCCACTCGTTGCGGGCGGTGTGGATGTCGGAGTGACAGATCCCGGCGTACTTGATCTCGATGAGGACGTCGAGCGGACCCAGGTCCCGACGTTCGATGGTGGTCTTCTCCAACGGTGCGTCGGCGGAGTTCGCGGCATACGCGGAAACGGTGAGCATGCCCACATGTGTAGCGCCGGTACCGATCAGCCGCAACGGCGGTGCCTGCGTCCGGAGGCGAATTTCGGCGATCCGTCCGCATGTGCGACAACCAACGGCTAACCTTCCGTCACTTTCTGGACAATTGTCCAACATTGCGGTGAAGGAGTGCCTGTGCCCTGGTTGTCATCCACCCGTTTCGCGCCTGTCGCCGCGGTCGCCGCGATTCTCGGGGCACTTCTCTCCGCGACACCTGCGACCGCCGCCGCGGAAGAGGGTTTGCAGAGCCGACTCCAGATCCAGGGCGGCGACATCGTCGACGAGTTCGGTCGGGTCGTACTCCTGCACGGCGTCAACAACGTCGACAAGGAGCCGCCGTACGTCACCCCCGGCGACGGCCTGACCCTCACCGAGGACGACGCGGATCTCCTCGCCGGACACGGCTTCAACACCGTGCGACTCGGGGTTTCGTTCGACGGCCTCATGCCCGACCGCGGCGTGATCGACCCCGCCTACATCGACCGGATCGCGACCGTCGTCGACGTGCTGGGATCACGCGGCATCTCCGTCCTTCTCGACAACCACCAGGACGGAATCGGAAAGCCCTGGGGTGGAAACGGTTTCCCGGACTGGTCGATCCGCGCACGCCCACAGTCGTGGGAACCGAACCCGGGCTTCCCCCTGAACTACCTGATGCCCAGCATGAACGTCGCGTGGGATGCCGTCTGGAACAACGAGGACGGGGTACTCGATCACCTCGGTACCGCTCTGGCCGCGCTGATGGACCGCGTCGAGGGCATGCCGGGTGTACTCGGTGTCGAGTTGATGAACGAGCCGTGGCCCGGCTCGCCGTTCCTGACGTGCTTCCCGAACGGATGCCCCGAATTCGACCGCAAATACCAGGACGCGATGCAGCGGCTGACCGACCGCATCCGACTCGCCGACCCGACCGTGCCGGTCTTCTGGGAGCCGAACGTAACCTGGAACGAGACAATGCCCAGCAATCTGGGGAACCCTCCGCACACACCGGCGATCACCGACCCGAACATCGGCCTGTCAGTGCACGATTACTGCATTCCGAGCCAGCTGAGCATCTACGTCGGCCTCCCCGCCGGACTCGCAGCGTCCTGCCCCGCCCAACACGACAAGACGTGGTTCAACGTCGACACCCTCGCCGCCCGCACCGGCCGGCCGGTGCTGGTCACCGAGTTCGGCGACGTCGATCCGGACGTCCTGGCGGCGACGGTCGCCCGCGCCGACGAGCGGTTCATCGGCTGGCACTACTGGCACTACCGTTCGAAATTCGGACCCGACGGGGGCACGGACCCGTTCCGGGGTGGGGTGGGATCGCAGTTGGTCCGCACCTACCCGCAGGCGACGGCGGGCGTCCCCGGCAGCCTGCAGTTCAACCCTGACGGCGGCGACTTCCGGTACACCTACACGGCACGCGCCTCCGCGAAGCCCACCGAAATCTACGTCTCCGACCTCCACTACCCCGAGGGCGTCGTGGTCGCCGTCGACGGGGGACGCGTCACCTCGGCACCGGGCGCACGCATCGTCACGGTGGAGGCGGATCCCGGTGCCGCGGTGACGGTCTCGATCCACTCCACCGACTCGGATGGAACGAACCTGCCCGGTGCGGCCGGCAGTGCCGCGGCATCGTCGGACGGCAGCTCCGGATCCTGACTTCCCGCCCCTGACGCGGACACAGAAAGGCCCCGAACCGACGGATCGGTTCGGGGCCTTTCCATCCCGGACGACGGTGCAGTCCGGGCCCCTCGGGGCGTTCCGTCCGCGGCCGCGACCACTCACGGGCCGCGTACGGAACGCACGATCTTCTCGCGGCGTCAGGCTTGCTGAGCCGCGCGGCGCCGCAATCGGTGAGCCGCTGCCACCAGGTTCCGCAGCGACGGCTCCAGCTGCCAGTAGTGGCGGGTCTTGAGGCCACCGTCGGGATTCGCCCACAGTCGGTCGAGATCGACCGACTCGGCTGCCTCGGTGAGCAATTCGTCGAGTTCGTCGATGTCTGGGATCCGCGCGGAACGGGACTCGTAAACGCCTGGACCGACACCGTGGGTGAGCTTGCGTTCCTTGAGCGCGTCGAGCACCCAGTCGATGGACCTGGTGGCGACGATGGCCGTCACGTCGCAGTCCATGCGCTCGATGGCGTCCACCACCTCGGTGCGGCTGGTGTACGACAGGTGCGTGTGGATCTGCGTTTCCGGCTTCGCTCCTCCGGTCGCCAGTTTGAACGCGTCGACCGCCCAACCCAGGTACTCCGAACGGCCTCCGGCGCGCAGGGGCAGCAGCTCGCGGATCGCGGGCTCGTCGACCTGGATGATCGC
Source organism: Rhodococcus sp. RD6.2 (assembly GCF_001040705.1). Taxonomy (GTDB): domain Bacteria; phylum Actinomycetota; class Actinomycetes; order Mycobacteriales; family Mycobacteriaceae; genus Rhodococcus_G. The sequence continues at coordinate 325,688 of NZ_CVQP01000007.1, read as the reverse complement.
GACGCCCGCCTTCTCGAGGTCCGCGATCTCGTCCCGGACAGCGAGCGCGAGCTGGTCTGCGGTCTCGTGCAGCGGCTGGTCCTGTCGCACGAACGAGCGCGCCAGCATCGTGACCGGACCGGTGAGCATCGCCTTGACCGGCTTGTCCGTCAGCGACTGCGCGAACCCGATCCACTCCACGGTCATCGGCCCGCGACGCCGCACGTCACCGAAGAGAATCGGCGGACGCACGCACCGCGACCCGTATGCCTGCACCCAGCCGTTGTGTGTGAACGCGAATCCGTCCATCAGTTCGGCGAAGTACTGGATCATGTCGTTGCGCTCGTGCTCACCGTGCACGAGGACGTCGAGCCCGATGTCCTCCTGGAGGCGGATCGTGCGCTCGATCTCCTCCTGGATGCGCTTGACGTAGTCCGGGTACTCGATCCGGCCCTGCCCGAGGTCATAGCGCACCTTGCGGATCTCGTCGGTCTGCGGGAACGACCCGAGGGTGGTGGCAGGCACCAGCGGCAGGTTCAGCCGAGCCTGCTGCGCGGCGCGACGCTCCTCGTACGGCGCGCGGACACGCTGCTCGGGACGGATCGCGTTGACCCGCGCCCGCACGTCGTGTTTCTGCTTGAAGTGCACCGACGTCGGCTTCTTCCGCCACCGTTCGGACGGGCCCTCGGTCAACGCCTTCGCCAGCGACACGACCTCGCCGACCTTCTGCTTCGCGAACGCCAGCCGGTCCGCGACGTCACCGTCGAGGTCCCATTCGGAGAGCACGTCGCAGGGCACGTGCATCAGCGAACACGACGTCGACACCACCAGGTCGGGGATCACCTCGGTGAGCTGCGACAAGTACTTCAGCGTCACCATGTTGTCCGCGCGCCACACGTTGCGACCGTTCACGACGCCTGCGTACAGGCGCTTGCGCCGCAGTCCGGGGACCTTCGCGAGTTCGTCGGGCGACACGCGGCCGTACACCAGGTCGAGCCCGATGGCCTCGATGCCTGTGCTCGCCAGGATCGGCAGTGCGTCACCGAGATTGCCGTACGGGCCGGTGACAAGGATGCGCGGTCGCAGCGGTGCGTGCGAGAGCGTCTGGTACGCCCGCTCCAACGCTTCGAGATCCTCGGCCGTGCGGTCCTGCGTGAACATCGGCTCGTCGAGCTGGATGCAGGTCGCCCCCGCCTTCGCGAGGAGCTCGAACAGCGCCGCGTACTGCGGCAGCAGGCGGTCCAGCAGGTCGAGCGGCGAAAAGTCTTCGGCCGCATCCGGTCCCGCCTTGGACAGCAGCAACAGCGACACCGGCCCGAGAACCACGGGACGCAGTTCGATGCCGCGCGCCTTCGCCCGCTCGAACTCGTCCAGCAGCGCGTCGGCGTGGAGCGCGAACGGCGTCGACTCGTCCAACTCCGGCTGCCGGTAGTAGTAGTTGCTGTCGATGTAGCGGACCAGTTCGAGCGGCGGGAAGTCCGGGCGACCGCGCGCCATCGTGAAGTAGAAGTCGAGCTCGTCGAGCTCGCCCTTCAGGGGCGCGAAACGGGTCGGGACCGCGCCGAACAGCAACGCGTTGTCGAGGACGTGGTCGTAGTAGGAGAAAGTGTTGCCCGGGACCTGCGTCAGGCCGGTCGCGGCGAGCTCACTCCACGTCTGCTCCTGGAGCTCACGCCCCACCGCGACGAGTTCAGCCTGGGTGGATCGGCCGTGCCAGTACGCCTCGAGTGCCCGCTTCAGTTCACGCCGAGGGCCGATTCGGGGATATCCCAGGACACTGGAACCGTAAGTAGCTGCGCTGCTTGACATTCGTGTCGACCCTTCCCTCATGCGTTGCGCAGCCGTGTCGCTGACGCGCTTCGCGTCGATGTCACTGATGCGCTTCGCGCCCATGTCGCCGATGCACTTCGCGCCCGTGGGCGATCTTTACCCGACTGGGGGAAATTCACGCACGGGCGCCGAAGGTGCTGATCTCGCTAGCTGGCCTTCTTGGCCACGCGCCCGTTGTCGGCGTACTCGTAGAAGCCACGGCCGACCTTCTTGCCGACGAGACCCGCCTCGACCATGCGCAGCAGCAGCGGCGGCGCGGAGTACAGCGGCTCCTTGAACTCCTCGTACATCGAGTCCGCGATCGACTTGACAGTGTCGAGACCGACCAGATCCGTCAGCGCGAGCGGACCCATCGGGTGGGCGAGGCCGAGAACGGTCGCCTTGTCGATGTCCTCCTTGGTCGCGAATCCGGACTCGACCATGCGGATGGCCGAGAGCAGGTACGGCACCAGGAGCGCGTTGACGACGAAGCCGGAACGATCGGCGGACCGGACGACCTGCTTGCCGAGGACCTCGCCTGCGAATTGCTCGGCACGCTCGGTGACGGCGGCGCTGGTCTTGAGGGTGGTGACGAGTTCCACGAGCGGGAGCACGGGCACCGGGTTGAAGAAGTGCATGCCGATGACGCGCTCGGGCCGGCTGGTGGTGATGCCGAGCTTCATGATCGGGATGGACGAAGTGTTGGAGGCGAGGACCGCGTCGGGGTCGGTGACGATCTGGTCGAGCTCGGCGAAGATCGCGCTCTTGACCTTCTCGTCCTCGATGACGGCCTCCACGACGAGCTGCCGGTCCGCGAAATCGCCGAGATCCGAGGTGAATCGGAGGCGCCAGGCGGCCTGCTCACGCTCACGCTCGGTGATCTTTCCACTGCTCACACCGCGGTCGAGCGAGCGCAGAATGCGCGCGCGTCCGGCGGCCGCGAGCTCGCGGGTCTGCTCGTACACCAGGACGTCGACATGCGCACGGGCGCACACCTCGGCGATTCCGGCGCCCATCTGACCGGCGCCGATCACGCCGACGCGCTGAATCTTCTCGCTGGTCACGTCAGCTCCTCATCGTGTGGTGGATCGTCATCGTCATGCGGGAAGGAAGACTGTGGTGAATCGGTTGTCCAACCCCGCCGCGGAGCCCGGGCTGTTGGTCCCGCGGCGGGGTGAACGATGAGTCGTCAACCGGTGCGGCGGCGCCGGGGAAGCGCCGCCGCGGGTGACTGGGTGGCAGTTCCTAGTGGAACTGGCCCTCCTCGGTGGAGCCCTTCAGGGCAGCCGTCGAGGTGTTCGGGTCGACAGTGGTGGCGATGCTGTCGAAGTAGCCGGCGCCGACCTCACGCTGGTGCTTGACGGCGGTGAAGCCACGCTCGGCAGCAGCCTTGAACTCGCGCTCCTGCAGGTCGACGAAGGCGGTCATGCCCTCACGGGCGTAGCCGTGCGCCAGGTCGAACATGCCGTAGTTGAGCGAGTGGAAGCCGGCGAGGGTGATGAACTGGAACTTGAAGCCCATCGCGCCGAGCTCACGCTGGAACTTCGCGATGGTCGCGTCGTCCAGGTGCGCCTTCCAGTTGAAGGACGGGGAGCAGTTGTAGGCGAGCAGCTGGTCCGGGAACTCGCTGCGGACGGCCTCGGCGAACTGCTTCGCGACCTCGAGGTCCGGAACACCGGTCTCCATCCAGATGAGATCGGAGTACGGGGCGTAGGCCTTGGCACGAGCGATGCAGGGCTCGATGCCGTTCTTGACGCCGTAGAAGCCCTCGGCGGTGCGGGTGCCGTCCAGGAACGGGCGGTCACGCTCGTCCACATCGGAGGTGATGAGGGTCGCGGCCTCGGCGTCGGTGCGGGCGATGACGACCGTCGGGACGTCCGCGACGTCGGCCGCGAGGCGAGCCGAGGTCAGGGTGCGGATGTGCTGCTGGGTCGGGATGAGCACCTTGCCACCGAGGTGGCCGCACTTCTTCTCCGACGCGAGCTGGTCCTCCCAGTGCGAACCGGCAACGCCGGCCGCGATCATGGCCTTCTGCAGTTCGTAGACGTTGAGGGCGCCACCGAAGCCAGCCTCACCGTCGGCGACGATCGGAGCGAGCCAGTTGTCGACGGAGGTGTCACCCTCGACCTTGGCGATCTCGTCGGCGCGCAGCAGCGCGTTGTTGATGCGGCGCACGACCTGCGGCACCGAGTTGGCCGGGTAGAGGCTCTGGTCGGGGTAGGTGTGGCCGGACAGGTTGGCGTCGCCGGCGACCTGCCAACCGGACAGGTAGATGGCCTTCAGGCCCGCGCGGACCTGCTGCACGGCCTGGTTACCGGTGAGGGCGCCGAGGGAGTTGATGTAGTCCTCGTTGTTGACGAGGTCCCACAGGATCTCCGAACCGCGGCGAGCGAGGGTGGCCTCTTCGACCACGCTGCCCTGGAGCTTCACGACCTGCTCAGCGGTGTAGTTGCGGGTGATGCCCTTCCAGCGCGGGTTGGTGTCCCAATCCTGCTGGATCTGCTCTGCGGTCTTCGGGGTGCCGGTGGTCGACATCAAGACTCCACTCTCTTCGGATCAACTGCCCGTTGGGGACCTCGTCCAGTACGTCCGTACGGCTTCGCATCCTTGCCAGGGCCTTGCTGTGTACGTATTGAGAGTGACACAGCCAAAAACTGCCGTCTACCTGTTGCGAATGCCAACCTTCGCTAGGTTCTCAAACCGTCTTGTTAACTTTGCAAAGACCACGAGCCGTTCTAGAACAGGTTCCAGTCGAACCTAAGTTACCGCCAGGTAGCAAAATCGCAGGCAGAGGCACCTGCCGAACGGAAGACCAATCGTCCGCTCGGCGGACCTCCCTCGAGACGGCGATGCGCCCGTCCTCACGCATCGACACGCCGAATGTGAGGGCAATCACCGAAGGCAAACCTTCGCATCGGAGCGAAGCCGGGGGCGAATCCGGGCGGCCTTCACAAGTCGCGCGGCTCGTGTCGGCGACTTTCGATATGGTCCGGGCATGGCACACCCCGACGACTTCAGCGCCCTCGAACCCGTCCGATTCGTGGCAGGAATCACCGCCTCGAGCATCATCTACTCCCCCGGCGGGCCCGAGTACCACGGCCACAGCTCCGTGCTCGACGCCCACGGAATCGAGGGGTCGGGATACGACTTCACCGGCGCACTCCAGGCGGTCCTCACCGACCGATCGCCGGAGTCGATGAGTGCGGTCGGGTTCGACCCGGAAGCCGGCATGGTCAGCGTCTACGGCAACGACACCGACGCGCTGCTCGTCGCAGCGAAGGAACTGCACACCCTCATCGTCGACGCCGCCGCACTCGACGCCGCGCTCCACCGCGCCGCGGAACTCGGCTTCGAGGACTAGGACTACGGTCACAGGGATGCGACTGCGACTGGGACGCCCCGACATCGCCGCCTACCGCGACCGCTTCGACGTGCCCACGGCCCGCGACGGCCTCGCCGTCACGTTCCTCGGCGTGTCCAGCCTGTTGATCGACGACGGCTCGTCGGCGATCCTCACCGACGGGTACTTCAGCCGACCGACGATGGCACGGGTCGGGCTGGGTCGCATCGCTCCCGACCCCACCCGGATCTCGGCGGCTCTCGACCGAGCCGGGATCACGGCCCTCGACGCGGTGATTCCGGTGCACACCCACTTCGATCACGCGCTGGACTCCGCGGTTGTGGCCGAACGAACGGGTGCGGCACTCGTCGGTGGCCCGTCGGCTGCGCTGATCGGCCACGGGCACCCACTGCCTCCCGAGCGGATCGTCGTCGCGGAGCCCGGCAGCACCCTGCGGTTGGGCGGCTATGACGTCACGTTCGTCCCGTCGCATCACTGCCCACCCGACCGGTTCCCCGGCACCATCACGGCTCCGGTGCGGACACCGGTTCGCGCGTCCGCGTTCCGGTGCGGCGATGCCTGGTCGATCATCGTGCGCCACTCCACATCCGGCCGCTCGGCGCTGGTCCAGGGCAGCGCCGGCTACGTTTCGGGTGCCCTCACCGGGCAGTCGGCCGAGATCGCGTACCTCGGGGTCGGCCAGCTGGGGGTGCAGTCCGACGAGTACATCGAGGCGTACTGGCAGGAGACGATTCGGGCAGTCGGCGCCCGCCGAGCCGTTCTGATCCACTGGGACGACTTCTTCCGGCCCCTCACCGAGCCGCTGCGCGCGCTGCCCTTCGCAGGAGACGACCTGGACCGCACCATGACGGTGCTGGCCCGGCTCGCCGATCGGGACGGCGTCACGCTCTCCTTCCCCACTGCTTTCGCTCGCGAGCACCCCTGGTCCTGACACCGAGGATTTCCGTTGCCCACCGGGTGATCCGCGCCGGTGGCGCACTTTTCGAACGGAACCGCAGCACCCTATGGTGCGTCCAAGTCCATGACCGCACCGCACACTCGACAGAACCAACCCGAAAGAGAACGCATGAGCACCCACCTGCCTGTTCGACGTCTATTCGCCACCGCGCTGCTGTCCGCTGCGGTGGCCACCGCCGTCACGGGATGCGGCGGCGACGCGTCGAGCACCGCCGCACCGGCGCCGGTCGTCGAACTGTCTGCGTCCGCGACGCCCGCCGAACGGCTCGAGGCGGCGGTGGTCAACACGTTGACGGCGGGACCGATTCGCGTCTCGTCCGTCGCGAACGGCATCGAGACGGAGAATCAGCTCGACTACTCGAAGCGGGTGACCTACTCGTCGATGGAGAACGACGCGTCCTCACCCGTCAGCAGTGTGTTCATGCGCGACAACGTCGTCTACGTGCGGTTCGCCGAGGACACGAACGGCGCGAAGGCGGGGACCTGGTACCGCGCCCCCGCCGACGAGGGGATGACGCGAATGTTGGCGAAGTCCTTCGACATCGACTGGGTCAAGAAGGTGATCGTGAGCTCGACGGACATCGTCGAGAACGGCACGGAGGATGTGAACGGCTCGCAGGCGACTCACTTCGTCGTGACTCCCGACCGCGACGTCATGGTCGACCTCGCACTGCAGGCGATCCCCGACGCCCTGGTGTCCTCGGGCACGGTGACGCGGGAGGCCCTGGCGTCCCAGGTCCCCGCGGAGCTGCACTACTGGGTCAGCGACGCCGGCTACCTGGTGAAGGAGGACGACGGTTCCCAGGTCAAGACGTACTTCGGTTTCGGTGAGCCGCTCGACCTCCCGGAGTTCGACGAGTCCACCGTCGAGATGGTGCCCACCAGCTGACAGGTCACCGGAACCCCTGCTGCACACACCTTTTCGTGCGGCCTCGGGAAATCGGCATCGGCAGCCCCTGCCCACACTCCACAAGGTGTGCACAGGGGGCTGCGCGTGACGACTGTGTCGCCTACTCCCGCGTCACCGAACGGTCCAGGGACGAGAAGCCCACGACGGGCGCACCCAACGGCGCGCTGCGCTTGCGGCTGACGTAATCGGCCGTCACCGAATACGCGGCGCCGACGTACTCGCCGGACGCGTCGTAGGTGATCGACTTGTCCTGGGCGAAGCCCATGCCCGCACCGACCGACACCGCGTCGATGTTCGCGCCGAGGAACACGTAGTCCCACGCGAACTCCCGCTCCTGCCGCGTGATCGCGGCCTTCACCGTGTCGAGCGTCCATTCCGTGCTGGCGTTCTCCTCACCGTCGGTGACGACGAGGACGATCACCGTCCCGGGACGCTCGTGCTCCGGAAGCGCGGCGAGCTCCTCACCGATTTCGGTGGTCAGCCGTCCGATTCCGTCGAGCAGGGCGGTACTGCCCCGCGGGCGCAGTTCCAGCGGCGGTACCTGGTCGATCGGGATCGACGTGTACACCCGCTCGAAGTCGTTGTCGAACTGGGCAAGTGTCACGATCGCGTCGCCGGGCTGTGCGCGCTGTTCGGTGATGAAGGCGTCGTACCCGCCCTCGGTGTCGGACTTGATCGACTGCATCGACCCCGACCGGTCGAGCAGGACGGCGATCAGAGTCAGGTTCGGGTTCGTCATGGGAACTCCTGGGAGCGTTCGAGCCGACGGATCGGCGCCGCCTGGTAGCCAGCCCTGCAGAATGCCATCAGCCACCGACACGTTCGGGCCACACGGCTCGCGACCGGGCAGAAACCGTCGCCGCTTCGCGCGATTCGCACCGAGAAGTGCACGCTCGCCGGGAACCGCGGCCGCACCCGACCTGCCGGATTTCGACGAGGCCGCGGTCGAGTCCTTTCCGGGCGCCTGACAGTCGCTGACGGACGCGGGTCGTTCACACCCCTTTTCGGCCACGCACACCCGTATTGCGCGCGCAAAACCCCTGTGCAGCGGCGAAAAGCCGTGTGCACAGGGGTTTTCGCGACTCCGGCGGCGTCAGATGCTCCGCATGACCGCCTTGATTCCGACCCACAGCCCGACCGCGCAGGTGACGAGCGCGGCGACGATTCCCCATGCGACGTCGGCGTCCCACATGACGCCGGTGAACAGGGCGCGCTCGGCGTCGACGATGTAGGTCAGCGGGTTCGCCTTCGATACCGCCTGCATCCAGCCCGGTCCCGCCTCGAGAGGAAGCATCATGCCTGCGAGCAGCAGCAGCGGGAAGATCACCGACTGCTGCACACCCCAGAACACCCACTCGCGGCCCTTCGCGGCGAGTCCGAGAGCGTAGGACAGCGCACCGAGGCCGATGCCGAAGACGCCCAGGATCAACAGCCCGACGAGGACGTGCAGCGGATAGAACGTGAGCCCGAACGGGATCGCGACGACGGTGATGAGCAGGGCCTGGACGACGAGGGGCGCGAACTCCTTGAGCGCGCGGCCGACGAGGATCGAGGAGCGGTCCAGCGGGGTCGCGAGGATCCGTTCGTAGGCGCCGGTCATCAGCTCGTACAGCAGGTTGCCGCCGACCATGCCGGTGCCGAAGATCGCGATCATCACGAGCACGCCGGGCAGGAACCACTGCAGGGCCGACTCGCCCTCGATGCCGCCCGCGCCGAGCATGCCGTCGAGCAGCGGCCCGAAGAGGCCGAGGAACACCAGGGGCTGCAGCAGCGAGAAGATCAGCGAGAAGGGGTCCCGCAGGACGACGAGGATCTCGCGGGTGAACACGGCTCCGGTGTCGTGCAGCCACTTTCCGACGCGGGAGCGGTCGGCGACGGGATAGGGCGTCGTCTCGGTTCGGGTGATGACGTCGGTCATGCCGCCTCCTCGCGCAGGGACCTGCCGGTCAGGTTCAGGAACACGTCGTCGAGCGACGCGGGTTTGACATCGGTGGACGCCACGACCACACCGGCCGAGTCGAGCGTGCGCAGCAGCGGCGGAACGAGTTCCGGACCGTTGTGCGTGGTGAGCGCGAGTCGCACCGCGCCGCCGTCGGTGACGGTCTCGGCGACACCGGTGACCGCGGACGGGAGCACCGACCGCGCCGCCGCAACACCCTCACCCGAGACCAGTTCGACGGTGACGACGTCGTCGGCGTAGTCGCGTTTGAGCACAGCGGGCGTCGCGTCGGCGATGACGGTGCCGTGGTCGATGAGCACGATCCGTTCGGCCATCGCGTCGGCCTCGTCGAGGTAGTGGGTGGTCAGGAGCAGCGTCATCTCGTTCTGCTCCCGCAACCGAAGCACGTGGTCCCACAGGTTGGCGCGGGCGTGCGGATCGAGCCCGGTGGTCGGCTCGTCGAGGAACAGCAGCTTCGGATGGTTCATCAGCCCCATCGCGACGTCGAGGCGTCGACGCTGTCCACCGGACAGCGACTGCACGGTCCGCTTCTCCATCCCCGTCAGTTCGAGTGCCTCGAGCAGGTCGGCGGAGCGTCGGCGCGCGACGTCGGCCGGCACGGAGTAGAACCGTGCCTGGTTGCGCAGCTCGTCTCCCACCCGGTACGAGTAGCCGCCCGCGTTGCCCTGCCCGACGTACCCGATGCGCGCGCGGACGTCGGCGGGGTTGCGGACGACGTCGCAACCGGCCACCTCCGCGGTCCCGGACGTGGGGCTCAGCACCGAGGTGAGCATCCGCATCGTGGTGGACTTCCCGGCCCCGTTCGGGCCGAGGAACGCGACGAGTTCCCCCTGTTTCACATCGAGGTCGACGCCCTTGACCGCTTCCACGGTCTCCTTCTTGCGACGAAAGGTCTTCGTGAGCCCCCTCGCCCGAATCGCATTTTCCGTACGGCGTACCGATTCAGTCACGAGATTTACGGTACGCTGCACGAGAAATCCGCGCAACGGCATTTTTCTGAGAAGGTTCCATGAGCGACGCAACACCCGAGACGCCAGCGGCGGACAACCAGCGCTTCGCGCCTCTGTGGGAGGACCCGGCACCGGCGGCCACCCGCGGCAGGCCCGCTCGCGTGAACCGCGTCCAGGTGGTGGACGCAGCCGTCGCCGTCGCCGATGCCAGCGGCCTCGATGCGGTGTCGATGCGGTCGGTTGCGCGGGCGCTCGGCGTCGGGACGATGACGCTCTATTCCCACGTCCCCAGCCGCGAACATCTCGTCGACGCGATGATCGACCGCGCCTACGCCGACTTCGACCTCCCCGACCCGGGACTCCCGTGGCGCCCCGCGCTGGAGGCCTACGCCCGCGGATACTGGTCGCTGCTGCGCACACATCCCTGGCTACTGGCCGTCAACACGTGGCGAATGCCACTGGCGCCGAACGTGTTCGACGCCGAGGAGTCCGGCCTTCGGATACTCGTCGACACCGGGCTCACCGCGGGGCAGGTCGTCGAGACGATCGCGATCGTCAACCAGGCGGTGTCCGGGTTCGCGCGCGCCGCCGCTGCCGAAGACGCCGACGTGAGCCGTCAGGGCACCGACTACGAGGCCTACTGGGCGTCCCAAACGGACTTCTGGCAGAACACCTTCGAGCCGAGTCGTTATCCGACGATGACACGGCTGTGGACCGTTGGCGCCTTCGACAACGGAGCGACACCGTTCGAACTGCGCATCGGAGCGCTCCTCGACACCATCGAACTCCTCATCGAGAAGTCCGGCGGTAGCCCGATTCCGTCGTTCGACGACTGCATGGCGGTCCCGTGGCCGGAGACCGAGACGGACTGCCCGGCGCCGCCGGACCCCGCCGACTGACCGCTGCGATCAGTCACCTCGGCGTTGCATCCGACGGCGTCGACGGGCTCATTGAGCCTGCTGCCGCACACGGAAGCTAAGCGTGCAAAGGCTTGATTGCGAAGACCGGGGAGCGCATCTAACCTGGTGCAATGGCCAAGACCTTCGTCGGGGCACGCCTCCGGCAGCTACGCACCGAACGCGGAATGAGCCAGGCCGCGCTGGCCAAGACGCTGGAGATCTCGGCGAGCTACCTCAACCAGATCGAACACGACGTCCGCCCGCTGACCGTTCCGGTCCTTCTCCGCATCACCGAGGTGTTCGGCGTCGACGCGTCGTTCTTCTCGTCCCAGGACGACACCCGGCTGATCGCCGAACTCCGCGAGGTCGCGCTCGACCAGGAGATCGGGTTCGACGCGGACCCGCAGGAGCTCGCCGAGATGGTGTCCGCGCACCCGTCGCTCGCCCGCGCGGTCGTCAACATGCACCGCCGCTACCGCAACACCACTGCGCAGCTCGCGGCGGCGACCGAGGACCGGTACAGCGACGGCAGTGGCTCCGGCTCGATCACGATGCCGCACGAGGAGGTTCGCGACTACTTCTACCAACGGCAGAACTATCTCCATGAACTCGACACGGCCGCAGAGGATCTCACTGCCCGGATGCGTTTCCACCGGGGCGACGTCGCGGGCGAGATCGCCAAGAGACTACAGAACGTGCACGACGTCCAGATCGTGCAGCGCATCGACCTCGGCGAGGGTGTGCTGCACCGGTACGACCCCGACGCCCGCGTCCTCGAGATCTCACCCCACCTGTCGGGTGGCCAGAAGGTGTTCAAGTTCGCCGCCGAACTCGCGTACCTGGAATATGGCGACCTCATCGAAAATCTCGTCGACGAGGGCAGTTTCACGTCCGAATCCTCCCGATCACTGGCGAAGCTGGGCCTGGCGAACTACTTCGCCGCGGCGACCGTCCTCCCCTACGGTCAGTTCCACGACGTCGCCGAGGACTTCCGGTACGACATCGAACGCCTGTCTGCGTTCTTCTCCCAGTCCTACGAGACGATCTGCCATCGACTGTCCACCCTGCAGCGGCCCAAACTGCGCGGGGTGCCGTTCTCGTTCGTCCGTGTCGATCGCGCCGGGAACATGTCGAAACGCCAGTCCGCCACCGGTTTCCACTTCTCGTCCAGTGGCGGCACCTGCCCGCTGTGGAACGTCTACGAAACCTTCGCGTACCCGGGCAAGCTCATGACGCAGATCGCGCAGATGCCCGACGGCCGCAACTACCTGTGGGTCGCGCGCACCGTGGAGCGTCGCGCGTCGCGGTACGGCCAGCCGAGCAAGACGTTCGCGATCGGCCTCGGTTGCGAACTGAGGCATGCGCACCGCACGGTCTACGCGGACGGACTGAACATCGAATCCGACGCTGCCGCAACCCCGATCGGCGCCGGCTGCCGGGTGTGCGAGCGGATGAACTGCCCGCAGCGGGCCTTCCCTCCCCTCGGGAAGGAACTCGACATCAACGAACATCGCAGCTCGGTCTCGCCGTACCTGATCGCCGAGACGTGACGACTACTGTTCGAGCGCGGACAGGGTTCCCACGCTCACCCACGCGGTCCGGTGTCCGGGTCCGGGCGACCGCGGTCGGGTCAGGACGTGTACGGCGTGGTCGTCGTCGACGGTGGTGACGGCAAGGCAATGTTCGGATTCCCAGTGCACCGCATGCCGACCCGGTTCGACGGACCCGAGTCCGATCCAGGCGCCCCACGCCCTGTCGGCGCTGCGGTTCCGTAGCCGAACCGCGCCGTCGGGCGTCGCCACGACCACCGCGGGCTCCACACCGCCGTACGCGGCGACCGCAACGGATGCGGCACCCTCGCCGATCGATTCCCAGGAGTCCTCGGCGACTGCGTCCGACACAACGCGACTCCGGACGCCCCCGTCGTGCGTCACCACCACCACCTGCACGCCGCCGGGGCACGGTGCGGTCGCCACCGATCGCGGTTCGCGCACACCGAGACGTCGCCACGTGCAGTCGTCGCGGCCGGGGTCGAGCAGGCACGACACCAACTCGCCGCCGGTGGTGACGCCGACCAGCAGCACACCGGATCCGACGGGACAGATGTGAAAGCCCGGCCGCAGCGGACCGCCCACGACCTGCCCGGCCGTGGCGCCCGACATCCCCGCCATGCGAAGCTCCCCGTCCGCGGACAGGTGGAGCTCGACGGGACCGGTTGGTGTCGGCACGGTGCCCGAGCGGTCGGCCACCACGCCGGACTGACCCACGTCGACGACACCGCGCAGGCGGAGGCGTCGGAACACCTCGGGGTCCGGCATCCAGCTCCCCGCGACCTCCCGCGATGCCGGGCGTCCCCCGCTCGGGCGGTGTCCGGTGTGCACGGCGCCGAGGTAGCGGCCGGCGGCACCCTCAGCGAGAAGCCGGACCGTGTAGTCGGCGTCCTGGTCGAGCCCGTCGAACCGTGCCTGGTGCACCGTCCCCCGGTCCGTCCCCGCGAATCCCGGCCTCCGGCCGGGTGCGGTGATCTCCGCCCAGCAGGCGACGGGAAGGGCTGTGCTCCACCGCAGGTGCACCGATTCCGCCCCGACGACCGCCCGGCTGACATCGATGCGCTGTGTCGGGGCCAGCGCGACCGGAGCCGTCTCGAGCACCGTCGTCAGGACCAGGGTCGCCAACACCTGTCCGACACCCGAGCGCAGCGTGAACGTCTGGGTCTGATTCAGGGCGACCTCGGTGACCGCCGATCCGGTCCGACCCGCCCCGAACGGTTCGTCTCCGCCTCCGTCGACACGGCGGCTGAGCCGCCCGGACGACAACAGTTCGGTGTCCCACACGACCGTCACCGGTCTGGTCTCGCGGACACCACTCGGCACGAACGCGACCGGGTTGTCGGCAGGCGACACGGTCAGCGTGGCCATCGAACCCTCCTGCGATCGGGACACTCGCGGCATCGGTGTCCGTCACACTGACACACCAGCCGCTCAGCCTGACACATCTGCGCTGCGTCCGGAGTTTCGCCGGGCCGTCCCGACTGGTTGCAATGTCCCTCGGACGCCGCGGACGCGGTGCTAGCTTCCTACCGAACCAAGGACCACCGACGTCGAGGAGGCGCCATGGCACGCGATCCGCAGGCACTCCTGGCAGGCCGCCGGGTGCTCGTCACCGGGGCAGCACGCAGCATCGGCGGCGCCCTCGCCCGACGCCTCCATCAGCGCGGTGCGCGCGTCGCACTGCTCGGCCTGGAACCGGAACTGCTCGAACAGGTCGCGGTGACCTGCGGTCGAGCGCCGTGGCGCCACTGCGACGTCCGCGACCGGGAGGGCGTCGATGCCGCCGTCTCCGAACTGGTCGAGGAACTCGGTGGGCTCGACGTGGTGGTGGCGAACGCGGGTGTCGGCGCGCAGTTGCCGATGCTCGGCGGCGACCCCGACGTACTGCGGCACACCGTCGACGTCAACCTGATGGGCACCTATCACACGCTGCGCGCCGCGGGTGAGCACCTTGGCCACCCCGGCGGCTACGCACTGCTGGTCACGGCCGGTGCGGCCGCCGTGCACCTGCCGTTGCGCGGCGCCTACAACGCGACGTCCGCCGCCGTCGAGGCACTCGGCAACACGCTGCGGGTGGAGATGCGTCACCTCGGAACGAGGGTCGGTGTCGGCTATCTCGGCGAGATCGACACCGAGATGGTGGCGATCGGACTGGACAGCGCGGCCGCCGACAAGATCAGATGGTCGGGAATGTTCACGAGCATGTCGCCGCTGGACACGGCGGTGACCGCTCTGGAGAGGGGGATCGCGTTGCGTCGCAGACGAATCTACGCACCGGGGTGGGTCGGCGGGCTCGTGCACCTGCGGGCGCCGGCGCAGCGGGTCGTCGACCTGCGTCGCCAGCCGACGATGGCGGCGGCTCTGGCGATCGCCCGCACCGAACGGCCGCGGTTCACCACCCACCTTCCGGACCGAACCCGATGAGCGCCCGGATCGAGCCGGGTCGGCTGCGCCGCCTCGGCCCCGCGAACTGGGTGGTCTGGCGGGTGGTCTCGGCGGCGTCGGGCACCGCGGACGCGAAGCTGTTCAGTACCCTCGGCCGCGCCGGGGGCACCTACCGCGGCTGGCTGCACTTCGCGGCGACGGTGCTGCGACCCGGCGGCAGGATCTCCCGGCACGAGACGGAACTGGTGATCCTGCGCGTCGCGCATCTGAGGGACTGCACCTACGAGATGGACCATCACATCCGACTCGGGCGGCGCGCGGGCGTCACGGCGGAGCTGCTGGCGAACGTGCTCATCGGTCCGAGTGCGAGCGGTTGGAGTGACCGGCACCGCGCGATGCTCGCCGTCGTCGACGACCTGATCGCGACGAAGGATGTCTCCGACGGCGCCTGGGCGGGCCTCGCGCGGCACCTCGACGACCGCGGGATGATCGAATTCGTCCTGCTCGTCGGCCAGTACGACATGCTCGCCACGACCATCACGGCGCTGCGCATCGACCGCGACACCTTCCGCTGACAGGTTCACCCCGAGGGGCGGTGGCGCCGCTGTGCTCACACCGGACCGCGTGGAGGCAAGCCGATGTGAGGTTGTCAACGACGAGGCCTCCGCCGCTTACGAATGCGCCGGCGAACGGGCTAGCGTGACTCCTTTCGGCCGCGACACTCGTCCGTGCCCCTGATCGGCAGGAAATCCCGCTATGTCCGTCGAGGTCCAGGACACCTCACACCCGACTTCTCCGAACGACAATCCCAACCATGCCCGCCGCTGGCTGGTGCTGTGCATCGTCGGGCTCGCACAGTTGACGGTCGTGCTCGACGCCACCATCGTCTCGATCGCCCTCCCGCAGGCCCAGCTCGATCTCGGCATCAGTGACGGCGACCGGCACTGGGCCGTCACCGCGTACGCGCTTGCGTTCGGAGCGCTGCTGCTTCTCGGTGGGCGCATCGCGGACTTCTGGGGCCGTAAGCGCTCATTCATGGTCGGCATGATCGGCTTCGCAATCGCATCGGCGATCGGCGGTGTCGCCCAGACGGGTCTGCAGCTGTTCGCCGCGCGGGCAGGCCAGGGCGTGTTCGCTGCCCTGCTCGCGCCCGCCGCGCTGGCAATTCTGACGACGACGTTCACCGAGGGCCGCGAGCGGGCCAAGGCGTTCGCGGTGTACGGCGCCATCTCGGGTGGCGGCGCCGCCGTCGGCCTGCTGCTCGGCGGCCTGCTCACCCAGTACGTCGACTGGCGCTGGTGCCTGCTGGTGAACGTCCCGATCGCGCTGTTCGCGCTCGCCGTCACCGCTCCGAACGTGCGGGAAACCAAGGCACACGGTGACGTTCGCTACGACATTCCGGGAACGATTCTCGTCGCCGTCGGACTCGGTGGGCTCGTGTACGGGTTCACGCAGGCCGAGAAGCACGGCTGGGACTCGGCACAGACGATCGGCTTTGTGGTCGCAGGCCTGCTGGCGTTGGCGGCGTTCGCGGTGGTGGAGAAGCGCTCGTCGCATCCACTTCTGCCGCTGTACATTCCGTGGGACCACAATCGTGCGCCTGCCCTGATCGGGTCCGTCGTGATCGGCTCGGTGCTGATCGGTGGCACCCTGTACCTGACGTTCTACCTGCAGATCGTGCTCGGCATGAGCCCGTTCGTCTCCGGTGTCGCGTCGCTTCCGCTGACGGTCGCGATCACGGTCGCCGCCGGTGTCGCGGCGCAGGCGAGCACCCGCATCGGTCCGAAGCTGCCGATGGCCGTCGGTCCGCTCGTCGCCGCGGCGGGTCTGGTGCTGATGCTGACGCGGATCGACGTCGACAGCTCTTACTGGACCGTTGTGTTGCCCGCGCTGCTCGTGCTCGGTTTCGGCATCGGCCTGATGATCGCGCCGATGCAGAACATCGCCCTTGTCGGCGTGCGGGACCACGACGCGGGCGCCGCGAGCGCCCTCGTCAACGCCACCATGCAGATCGGTGGCGCGCTGGGGACTGCACTGTTCACGACGATCTACGTGTCGGCGAAGTCGTCGGCTTCTGCGAGCAACCCTGCCGCGCATCCGTTCTCGTTCGAGGTGTCGGGGTACGCGCATGTGTTCGGGTGGGCGGCGGTGTTCCTCGTGATCGTCAGCCCGATCGTGGTGGCACTGGTGCGGGTCACGAAGGACGAACTGCCCGCCGAAGGCCCGGTCGGGGTGCACTGAACCAGCTCTGATCGAAAGCGGCGGGGCACCTGGACAATTCGTCCCGGCGCCCCGCCGCCTCTCCACCGACGAGTGGCTACAGGGCGGCGCGCAGGACGTCGACCACCGGGGTGGAGCTGCGACCGGTCAGACGCTGCAGGTCGCCGCTCTCGGTGTCGAGCGCGCCCACCTGGATGCCCGCGTCGGCACTGGCGAGCATGCCCGCGAAGAACGCAGGCAGGCCCGCACCTTCTAGTACGGCCTGGAACTGCTCGACCGGAAGATCCTGGTACGCAACGTCCTTGCCGGTGGCCTCGGACATCTTCGCGGCCAATCCGGTGAGAGTGAGACGCTCGTCGCCGCCGAGCTCGTACACCTTGCCTTCCTGCCCGTCGGACAGCAGCACCACCGCGGCGGCGTCGGCGTAGTCGACGCGGGCCGCGCCTGCGACCCGTCCGTCGCCGCCCGCCCCGGCGAGGACACCGCGCTCCGCGGTCCCGGCGAGATCCTGCGTGTAGTTCTCCCAGTACCAGCCGTTGCGCAGCAGCGCATGGTCGATGCCGGACTCCGCGAGGAGCTCCTCGGTGGCCTTGTGTTCGGGAGCCAGGGACAGCGGACTGTTCGCCGCGTCGAGCACCGAGGTGTAGGCGACGAACCCGACCCCGGCGGCCTTCGCCGCGTTGACGACGTTGGTGTGCTGAGGCAGGCGCTGTCCCACCTCGCTGCCGGAGATCAGGAGCAGCTTGTCGACGCCGGCGAGGGCAGATTCGAGGGCGGCGGGGTCGGTGTAGTCGGCGACGCGGACCTGGACGCCCTTGTCCGCGAGGTCGGCGGCCTTCCCGGCGTCGCGGACGACGGCGACGAGGTCGCCGGGTTGTGCGCCCCGCGCCAGCAGGGCGTCGACGGTGAGACGGCCGAGGTGTCCGGTTGCTCCGGTGACGGCGATGGTCATGACGGGATGCTCCTCCAACAGACGGTTGACGCTTCAAGGCGTCGCGCTATCCATCATGCACTTATTTTTCGTAAGTGCAATATCTGGAGTTAGCGCTACCCGTATTGCCGGTAGTAACCTGGCGTCATGAGCGTCTCCGACCTGCCCGCATCCGAACCCGGCCTCGACTTCGCAGCCGACGTGTTCGAGCGCGCCTGCCCGTCTCGCGACGTGATCCACACGGTCACCGGGCGCTGGGGAACACTCGCGCTGGTCGCACTGGGCGAGGGCCCCTACCGCTTCAGCGCGCTTCGCCGCCGGGTCGACGGGGTCAGCGAACGGATGCTCTCGCAGACACTTCAGCAGCTCGAACGTGACGGCTTCGTGCACCGCGACGTCCAGGAGACGATCCCACCGAAGGTGGAGTACACCCTCACCGCGAGAGGAGTGCAGGTCGCGGCGCAGTTGCAGTCCCTGATCGATCTCGTCGAGGCCCAGATGCCCGACATCCTCACCGACCAGGCCGCGTACGACGCCAGACACCCGTGAGTCCGTGGCCCGCTTTCGGACCACAGGACTCACGGGCAGCGGAGCCGCCTACACCCAGCCGCCCCGCTCGGTGATGTCGGTGGCGCCGTCAACGGCGTCATGGGTGCAGCTGAAACCGACGACGCTGCGGCCATCGGAGAGTTCGACACTGGTCAGCGCCATCGGTGCGGGTAGTGCACCGAGAAACGTGCCGAGGCCGGCGGCGGGCACCCGGAACACCTCACCGCGGATCGGTGCGCCGCGCCCCGGGCCGCGCCGCACCAGGCCGGGCTTCGGCGGGACGGTGTCCAGCGCGTACAGCCGGTAGGCGTCCGTGGTGGTGACGGTGCCGGTGAACCGGGCACCGATGTCCTCGAGCTGGAAGTGCAGCGGCTGCCCACGCAGATGCGCGCCGAACACGGCCAGCTCCACTCCCCCGTCGACGAGCGCAGGCGCCGGCACCCCTGCAAGCCGGGCGCCGAGATCGACCGCCACCTGGTCCTCGAAGGCGGGGACCACGAACATGACGCCGAACGGATGCCCGTCCGCGGTCGCCGCACCGGGAACCGCGACCGCGGCCATGTCGAGCAGGTTGCAGAAGTTCGTGTACGTGCCCATCCGCCGGTTGATCCCGATCGGGTCGGCCTGCACCGCTGCGATCGTCGGATGCTCCGTCGTCGTCGGCAGCAGCAGCGCGTCGCAGCCCGCGAGAGTGGCCGCGGCGGCGACCTTCGCGCGGCGCAGCGCGTCCAGGTCCGTGACGAGTTGGTGCGCAGCAGGCGCCTTCGCTCCCGCGACGATCGCCGCGACGGTGGGATCGGCTCCGGCGGGCGAGCTTTCGAGGAACTGCCCGACCGCGGCGTACCGCTGCGCGACGACGGCACCGTCGTACAGCAGCGTGGCCGCGTCGAGCAGGCCGGAGATGTCGACGGTCCGCGTCGCGACGCCGGTCGCCTCGAGGGCCGAGACGGTGACGTCGAACGCGGCCCGATAGTCGGGGCTCAGAGGCTCCAGGTCCTCGGCGCGCGGCACCGCGACCACCGGAGCGGCCGGGGCGGCGAGCCGGACGTCCGCGGGCCACACCCGACTGCGGGGGTCTCGGGTGTCGGGACCGGCCATGACGCGCGCCGCGGCGACGGCGCCGTCCAGGTCGGCGGCGAACACCGTCAGGCAGTCGTAGTCGACGCAGGCGGGGACCACGCCGTGAGTGGGGATCACGCCGAGCGACAGCTTCAGGCCGACCAGTCCGGCGAACGCGGCGGGCACCCGGCCCGATCCCGCGGTGTCGGTTCCGATGCCGATGTCGGCGACGCCGAGCGCGACCGCGACCGCCGAGCCGGAACTCGAACCGCCCGACACCCGTTCGGGATCCCAGGAACCGCGCACCGCGCCGTACGGACTGCGGGTGCCGACCAGACCGGTCGCGAACTGGTCGAGGTTGGTCTTGCCCAGCACGATCGCGCCCTGTGCGAGCAACCGCGCGACGCCGCTCGCTGTCTCGGTGGCCGGGTACGCGTACTCGGGACACGCGGCGGTCGTGGGCAGGCCCGCGACGTCGACGTTGTCCTTGACCGCGACGAGCAGTCCCGCGAGCGGCAGGTCCGCCCCCTCCGCGAGGCGCTCCTCGACGGCGCGCGCGTCGGCGAGGACGTCGGTTTCGCTGCGCAGCAGGATCCACACCTCGGGCCGGTCGACCTCGGCGAGGCGCCGGAACGCCCGCACTACCCGATCCGTGGGCGTCAGGGCCCCGTCCAGTTCAGCGACACTGCTGACTGCATTCATGATCACGCGACTCCCATCACCACGAGCGGGGTACCGGGCTGCACCTTTGCACCCGGTTCGACGAGCACCTCGAGCACCGTTCCCGCACTGGTGAACGGTACCGACATCTCCAGTTTCATCGCCTCGAGCACCACGGCGTCGTTCCCGGACTCGACGACGTCACCGGGTTCCACGGCGACCCGCCACACCGTCCCGACCATCGGCGCCTCGACGACCGTCGCACCCGGCGGAAGCACCAGTTCGGCCGGGTCCGGTTCCGGCTCGGGCGTGACCTCGACGCGGTCGAATTCGCCGGAGGCGCGCCACGCCTCCTTCTCCGCGTCGAACGCGGCACCCTGCCGGGTGTTGAACTCGGCGATCGACTCGGCGTTGTCCTCCAGGAAACGCAGGTGATCGGCGAGCGCGAAGGTGCCTTCGGTGATCTCGGCGTTGAACCTGCCCGCCTTCGCCTCGGCCCGGAACTCGGTGAGCTGGTCGGGGGTGACGGGTTCCCACACGATGCGGTCGAAGAACCGGAACAGCCACGGCTTGCCGTCCTCGAACGGACCCTGCTGGCGGTAGCCGGACCAGATCGGGATAGTTCGGCCGATCAACTGGTAGCCGCCGGGCGACTCCATTCCGTAGACGCAGAGGTACTTGCCGCCGATGCCGACCGCGTCGGACGGCGTCCACGTGCGGGCCGGGTTGTACTTCGTCGTGACCAGGCGGTGCCTCGGGTCGAGCGGAACCGCGAGGGGGGCACCGAGGTACACGTCACCGAGCCCGAGCACGAGGTACTCGGCATCGAAGACGGCGTCGCGCACCTGGTCGACGGAGTCGAGTCCGTTGATGCGGCGGATGAACTCGGTGTTCGACGGCAGCCACGGCGCGGTGTCCCGGACACCCGCGCGGTAGCGCTCGATCGCCTCGGCGATCGACGGGTCGTCGAACGACAGGGGCAGTCGGATCGTGCGGCTCGGCACCACGAGGTCACCGGTCGCGGGCAGGAGGTCCTCGATGTCCTGCAGGACGTCGAGCAGCGCCCGCAGCGGCAGCACGGCGGGGTCGACGTGCAGGTGCAGGGACCGCACACCCGGGGTGACGTCGATCAGGCCCGGCAGCGCGCGCTCGGCGAGGGCCACCGACAGAGCGTGCACCCGCATCCGCAGCCCGAGGTCGAGTTCCATCTCGCCGTACTCGACGAGCAGGTTGTCGTCGCCGCCGCGCAGGTAGACCACGGCCGGTCGACCCAGGATCTCCTCGCGCCGGGCGAGCACACCGCCGTCGGACGTCGTGGCGTGCGCCGCCGAGGGCGGAAGGAGCGCCGCACGAACCGAATTCGACTCGCGCAGCAGGTCGGCGCCCGCGTCGGTGACGGGCACGAACCGCACCTGGTCACCCGGCCGGATCTGGCCGAGCTTCCACCGGTGGGCGCTGGTGACGGTCAGGGGGCACGCGAACCCGCCGAGGCTCGGGCCGTCGGGACCGAGCAGGATCGGGGTGTCACCGGAGACGTTCAGGGCACCGACGCTGTACGGATTGTCGTGCAGGTTGGACGGGTGCAGGCCGGCCTCGCCGCCGTCGGTCCGCGACCACGTCGGCTTCGGGCCGTCGAGACGGATGCCGGTCCGGTTGGCGTGGGCGGCCGCCGTCCAGATGGTGTCGTAGAACTGCGCCATGTCGGAATCGGTGAAGTACGAGGGCGCCGGCTGCGGTCCCTCGCCGACGGCGAGGTGCCAAGTGTTCGCGAACACCGGGCGATCCTGCACCGCGACGACCGTCGGCTCGTCGAGACCGTCGACGACAGCGCGGGTCAGTACGTCGCCGGTGGCGACGGCACGACCGGTGACGCCACCGAACCCGCCGAGAGTGAAGGTGGACGCGCTGCCCAGGTAGCGGGGCGCATCGATGCCGCCGCGGACGGCGACATAGGTGCGCAGACCGTCCCCGGGCGGGCTCCCAACGTCGAGGACGCCGCCCGCGGGGACCTCGACCGGCTCCCACATCGGCACCGAAGTTCCGTTCAGCGTCACCGGCGCGGGCGCGCCGCCGACGCAGACCACGGTGGCCTCGGCGAACTCCAGTTGCGGTCCCTGCAGGGTGCATTCGAACCCGACCGCGTCGGCCGGGTTGCCGACGGCCGCGTTGACGAGGGTGAAGGACAGGTCGTCCATCGGGCCCGACGGCGGGATCCCCACCTCCCAGTACCCGAGACGACCGGGGTGATCCTGCAGGGTCGTCATCGTCCCGGCGCGCAGCACGTCCACCCTCGCTCCCCCGACCACCAGGTCCGCGAGGGTACCGGTGGTCTGCCCACCGTCGAGTACGACGGGAAGCGCCGAGATCGCCCGCAACTGAGGAAGGTTCGTGGCGATGCCGTAGACGGCGGTCTCGTCGAGCGCGGCACCGAGCGCCGCGAAAGCACCGGCCCGGGTGGCACCGGAGGTGACGATCTTCGCGATCATCGGGTCGTAGTGCTCACTGACCTCGGTCCCCGTGTCCACCCACGTCTCCACACGGGTGTGTGCGGGGAACTCCACGCTGGTGAGCAGGCCCGCCGACGGCCGGTAGTCACGTCCCGGGTCCTCCGCGTAGACGCGGGCCTCGACCGCGTGGCCGGTGATCTCGGGGCCGCTGTCGGGGAGCGCGTCGAGCATGGTCCGGTCCCCGCCCGCCAGGCGAAGCATCCACGAGACCAGGTCGACGCCCGTGATCTCCTCGGTGACCGGGTGCTCGACCTGCAGTCGCGTGTTCATCTCCAGGAACGACGCCTCACCGCGATCCACGTCGTAGACGAACTCGACGGTGCCCGCCGATCGGTAGTCCACCGACGAGGCCAGCGCCCGCGACGACGAGAGCAACTGCTCGACAACGGAATCCGACAGTCCGAATGCGGGTGCCTCCTCGACGACCTTCTGGTTGCGGCGCTGCAGCGAGCAGTCGCGGGTGCCGAGGCTGAGGGTGCGGCCCGCGCCGTCACCGAACACCTGCACCTCCACGTGCCGGGCGTGCGCGACGAACCGTTCGAGGAACACCCCCGACGACGAGAAGTTCGCCGCCGCGAGCCGCTGCACGCGGTCGTAGGCGCCCCGCAACTCCACCGCGTCGAAGCAGGCCTGCATGCCGATCCCACCGCCACCACCGACCGCCTTGAGCATCACCGGGTAGCCGACCTCGTCGGCCGCGACGAGCGCCGCCTCGACGCTCTCGAGCATCCCGCTGCCCGCAACGAGGGGCACCCCGACCGCGCGGGCCGCCTCCCGGGCCGAATGCTTGTTGCCGAACACCCGCAGCTGATCCGGCGTCGGACCGACGAACGCGATCCCGGCCGCCTCGGCAGCGGACGCGAACGCGTCGTTCTCCGACAGGAATCCGTACCCCGGGTGAATCGCCCCCGCGCCGGACGCGAGCGCCGCCTCGATCACCGCGTCCGCGCGCAAGTACGACTCCTGCGCGGGCGCGGGCCCGAGCCGGATCGCGACGTCCGCCAGCTCGACGTGCGCCGCCGCCGCGTCCGCATCCGAGTACACCGCCACCGTCTTGAGGCCGAGGATGTGGGCGGAACGCATGATCCGGCAGGCAATCTCACCTCTATTGGCAACGAGCAGGGTGTCGAACGAGAGGGCGTTCATGTCACGGCCTTTCGGGTGTGGGGTGCTTGGTCAGTCGCGGACGGCGTTGGCCATCCGCGCCATCGCCAGTGCCTGCTGGGCGCGTTCGATCACGACCGCCCGGGATTCGTCGATGTGCGCGAGAAGTGCATCGTGGGCACGCTGGAGGTGTCCGTCGAGGACGAGTTCGGCGACCGTGATGTGCTCCTCGACCGTCGCGCGCATCCGGTCGGGGGTTAGGTAGTCGAACATCCGCACCGGGCGAACCTTCACGTTGACGTTCGTGAGGGCGTCGACGAGCGCGCGGTTGCCGGACGACGCGAGCAGAGTGGTGTGGAACTGCTCGTCGAGGACGACGAAACCGGCGTCCGGGTCGGGTATCTCGCCGCGAAACCCGTACCACCGCTGCAGCTCGGAACCGAGGACCTCGGGGTCGTGGAGTTCGCCGCTGCCCTGCAGGATCCGCAGGATGCCGCGCATCTCCAACGTGATTCGCACTTCGTAGAGGTCGGCGAGTTCCTCGAGTCGCGGGCGGTAGGGGAAGAGTCCGTTGTCGTCCCGTTCGACGAGACCGTCGGCCTGCAACCGCGCCAGCGCCTCGCGCACCGGGGTCCGCGACACGCCGTACAGTTCGGCGAGTCGTTCCTCGCCGAGCCGGTTGCCGGGGCCGATTCGTCCGCTCATCAGATCGCCCCGCAGTCGCAGGTACACCTGCTCGCGCAGCGAACCTCTGGCGGTACGCACGGCCACCACGTCATCCTTGGTGGTCATCGTCAAATGGCCATCGCTGCGCGGACGGCGTCGGCGGAGTCAGCGCCACCGGTTCCGGTGGACGTGACGTGGCCTGCGGCGAGGACGCTGTAGTGCTGCGCCGCCTGCAATGCGAAGCCGATGTGCTGCTCGACGAGCAGGACGCTCAGGTCTCCCCGGCGGGTGAGATCGATGACGGTGCGTTCGATCTCGGCGACGACGTTCGGCTGGATGCCCTCGGTCGGTTCGTCGAGGATCAGCACCTTGGGCTCGGTGATCAGGGCACGGGCGATGGCGAGCTGCTGGCGCTGGCCACCGGACAGCAGGCCGGCACGGCGGTCGAGTAGGTCCTTCAGTGCCGGGAACAGGTCGAGGGCCTCCGCGATCAGCGCCTTGCCGCGTTTGCGCCCGTCTGCGACGACCTGCAGGTTCTCCGCCGTGGTCAGCTGGCCGAACGACTGCTGTCCCTGCGGGACGTACGCCAGACCGCGCGCGACGCGGGCGCTGGGTCGCAGTCCGGTGATATCCTCACCGCCGAGCAGGATCGTGCCCGACGAGATCTTGATCAGTCCCACCGCGGCGCGCAGCAGCGTCGTCTTGCCCGCGCCGTTGTGTCCCATCACCGCGGCGACGCCGCCCTCCGGCACCGTCAGCGAGACCCCGTGCACGACCTCCGTTCGGCCGTAGCCGGCGTGAATGTCGACGAGTTCTAGCATCGTCATGCCTCCTTCGCATCGTGTGCGCTCGCGACGGCTGTGCCGTCCACGTGTCCGGTGCCGAGGTAGACGGCCTGGACCTTCGGATCGGCCTGGACCTGGGCGACGGTGCCCTCGGAGAGCACCTTGCCCGCGGCGAGCACCGTCACCGACGTGGCGAATGCGCGCATGAAGTCCATGTCGTGCTCGACGACGACGACGGTTCGTTCACCACCGATGCGGCGCAGCAGGTTTCCGGTCTCCTCGCGTTCCTCGAGACTCATGCCCGCCACGGGCTCGTCGAGGAGCAGCACGTCGGCGTTCTGCACGAGCAGCATTCCGATCTCGAGCCACTGCTTCTGGCCGTGGGCCAGGATCCCCGCGGGGGTGTCGCGCTGGCGGGTGAGGCCGATGGTCTCGAGGGCCTCCTCGATCTGCGGCAGCACGTCCTTGCGGCGTCGCAACAGCGTCAGCGCCGAACGGCCTGCGCCCGCGGCGATGTCGAGGTTCTGCAGGACCGACAGGTCCTCGAAGACGCTCGCGGTCTGGAAGGTGCGGCCGACCCCGAGGCGGGCGATGTGGTGGACCTTCTTGCCGATCAGTTCGACACCGGACTTGGTGGCCGAACCGGTGGCGGGCACGAGTCCGGTGATCGCGTCGACGAGCGTGGTCTTGCCCGCGCCGTTGGGGCCGATGAGGAACCGAAGGTCGCCCTGCAGGAGCGTCAGGTCCACGTTGTCGACGGCCTTGAAGCCGTCGAAGCTGACGGACAGCCCACGCACCTCCAGGTATTCGCTCGACATGCCGGCGTTGCCGCCCATCTCGGGCGCTTTCACTGCTTCGACTGATCCGGACATCAGGACACCTTCACGGGTTCGGGCACCTCGGCCTGCACGGGTGCGTCGGGCTCGGATTCGGGACTGGAGGTGCGGCGCCGACGCAGCAGCGCGACGAGTCCGGCGACGCCTGCCGGGAAGAAGCCGACCACGACGATGAACAGCAGGCCCTGGGCGTAGATCCAGCCGGACGGGAAGGACTCGGAGAACGCGGACTGTGCCCACGCGACGCCGATCGCACCGAGCACCGGCCCGAGGAGTGTCGCCCGGCCGCCGATCGCGACGCCGATCAGGAAGGCCAGGGACGGAACGATTCCCACGTCCGCCGGGGAGATGATGCCGACGATGGGGACGAACAGCGCCCCGGCAATACCGGCGAGGAAGGCGGCGACGACGTACGCGACGAGTTTGATGTTGGCGGGGTCGTAGCCGAGGAACCGGACCCGCTCCTCCTGGTCGCGGACCGCGACCAGGAGCTCGCCGTAGCGGGAGTTCATGAGCTGCCGGATTCCTGCGACCGCCAGCAGCAGCACCGCCGCGGCAATGAAGAACAGCATCCGCTTGTTCGCGGGGTCGGCCAGGTTGAAGCCGAAGAACGTCCGGAACCTGTTGAGCCCGTTGCTGCCACCGATGGTCTGCTGCCCGACGAGCAGGATCGCGAAGGCCGCGGCGAGCGCCTGCGAGAGGATCGCGAAGTACGCGCCCTTGACGCGGCGCTTGAACACGCCGAGTCCGAGCAGGAACGCCACCAGCGCGGGGAGTGTCAGGACCGCGATGATCGCGACGACCGGCGAGGCGAACGGCTGCCAGTAGCCGGGCAGCTCGCTGATACCGGCGATCTGCATGAAGTCGGGGACATCGTCGCCGCGCAGTTCGGCGTCGGCGATCTTGAGGTGCATCGCCATCGCGTACGCACCGATGCCGAAGAACACACCCTGGCCGAGGGTCAGCATTCCCCCTCGGCCCCAGGCCAATCCGATACCGACCGCGACGAGCGCGAAGCACAGGAACTTGCCGAGCAGGCCGAGCCGGAAGTCGGACAGCACCGCAGGTGCCACTCCGAACAGGATGACGGCGGCGAGGGCGAACCCGCCCCACACGCGAAGCTTGGGATGTGTCAGGACGTTCACACCAGGCTCCTCGTCTTGACGGCGAACAGACCCTGGGGCCGGATCTGCAGGAAGACCACGATGATCACGAACACGATCACCTTCGCGATCGACGCGGTGGTCGAGTACTCGATGAACGAGTTCAGGATGCCGAGGGCGAATGCGGCGATCACGGCGCCCTTCATCTGACCGAGCCCGCCGACCACGACCACCAGGAACGCGTCGATCAGGTAGCTCTGTCCGATCGTCGGGCTCGTCGAGCCGATCAGCGTCAGCGCGACACCGGCGACGCCCGCGAGTCCGGATCCGATGAAGAAGGTGGTGACATCGGTTCGGCGGGAGGAGATTCCGCTGGTTTCCGCGAGGTCGCGGTTCTGCACGACCGCGCGGATCCGCCGCCCCATCGAAGAGCGCTTGAGGGCCGTTGCCAGCACGGCCACCGCGACCACGGCAAGCACCATGATGAAGATGCGGGTCTTGGGGACCACCGCACCGAAGATCTCGGCGCCACCTGAGAGCCAGGACGGGGCAACGACGTTGACCGCCGGCGCGCCGAAGATGTCCCGCGCGAGCTGCTGCAGGATCAGTCCGACACCGAACGTCACCAGCAGCGTGTCGAGTGGACGGTGGTACATCCGCTTGACCAGAAGCGTCTCCAGGAGGACGCCCATCAGTCCGCCGACGACGAAGCCGACCACCAGCGAGACGAACAGTGATCCCGTGGCGCTCGAGATCACCTGCTGCACCACGTACGCCGTGTAGCTACCGGCCATGATGAACTCGCCGTGGGCCATGTTGATCACGCCCATCTGACCGAACGTCAGGGACAACCCCAACGCGGCGAGCAACAGGATGGAGCCGATGCTCAATCCGGTGAAGAGCTGTCCGATCACGACATCCATGAAAGATGCACTGCCTCTCTACTGGTCGGCTTCGTCGTATTCAGGCTGCTGCTACTGCTTGCTCAGGCCCTCGGCCCACGGGTAGGTCTCGAGGTACGGGTCCGGCTCGATCGGCTGGCCGGAATCCCACACCGTGTAGATCAGTCCGTCAGCACGGATCTCACCGATCCGGGCGGTCTTGGTGATGTGGTGGTTGTCGCCGTCGATGGTGACCAGGCCCTCGGGCGCGTCGAACGTGACTCCGTCCGCGTTGGCCTGGATATCGGCGACCGCGAAGGAGTTGGCCTTCTCGACCGTGTTCTTCCACAGGTAGACGGACGTGTACGCGGCTTCCATCGGGTCGGACGTCGGCTTGTTCTGCCCGAACTTGGCCTTGTACGCGTCGACGAACTTCTTGTTCACCGGGGTGTCGATGGTCTGGTAGTAGTTCCACGCGGTCAGCTGGCCCTCGATGTTCTGGACACCGATGCCGCCGACCTCCTCCTCCGCGATGGAGACCGAGACGACCGGCATGTCCTGCGGGGTCAGGCCGACGTTCTTGTACTCACGGAAGAACGCGACGTTGGAGTCACCGTTGAGGGTGTTGAACACGGCGTCGGCGTCGGCGGTGCGGACCTTGTTGACGATGGTCGAGAAGTCGGTGGAGCCGAGCGGGGTGTAGTCCTCGCCCTTGATCTCGATGCCGTTGGCCTCGGCGTACGCCTTGATGATCCGGTTCGCGGTCTGCGGGAAGACGTAGTCGCTTCCGACGAGGTAGAGGGACTTGACGCCCTTCTCCTTGAGGTAGTCGAGCGCCGGGATGATCTGCTGGTTCGTGGTGGCGCCGGTGTAGAAGATGTTCGGCGAGTCCTCGAGGCCCTCGTACTGGACCGGGTAGTACAGCAGCGAGTTGCGGTCCTCGAACACGGGCAGCATGGCCTTGCGGGACGACGACGTCCAGCCGCCGAACACGGCCGCGACGCAGTCGCTGCTGATGAGCTTCTCGGCCTTCTCCGCGAAGACGGTCGGCTCGGAGGCGCCGTCCTCTCCGACCAGCTGGATCTGCTTGCCGAGGACACCGCCTGCGGCGTTGATCTCCTCGACCGCGAGGGCGATGGAGTCGCGGACGGTGACCTCGGAGATGGCCATCGTTCCGGACA
This sequence comes from Rhodococcus sp. RD6.2, assembly GCF_001040705.1. GTDB lineage: Bacteria > Actinomycetota > Actinomycetes > Mycobacteriales > Mycobacteriaceae > Rhodococcus_G. The sequence continues at coordinate 296,446 of NZ_CVQP01000007.1, read as the reverse complement.
GGGAGTTGAGCGAACCGACCTTGATCGAGTCACCGGAGGTGTCGACGCAGGACGCGGCGGCCGTGTCGCCGGACGCGGTGTCGGAGGCCTTGCTACCGCAGCCGGTCAGAACGAGGCCGAGGGCGGCGACGGCAGCGGGCGCGGCGAGTGCGCGCTTCGAGATGTGACGCATGTACGGGCCTTTCGGTCGAGAACGTCGAGGAGGGGGCGGACGTGCTGGTGAAGCCTGTATCCGGGCCGCGTATACAGCGTCGTATTCGCAACGAGTGCAGACAGTAGATGGAAGTTGTTGCACCAGAATGACTCTCGATCACCAGTTGATTTCGCATGTTGCGTCGCCGTGAACAAGCGCTCACGTGGTCACGGAACCCGTGTGCGGACACGAAAAAGGGCGCCCGACCGTAATGGTCGAGCGCCCTTCGAAGGCACCTGCGGGGCTCGTGCGCGGGTTCGGTGGTCCAGCCACCGAACTCGCGCTCGGGCCGCGGAGCGGCCTAGAAGTTGATCATGTGGCCGGCGAGGCCGTGGATGGCTTCCTGCAGCGCCTCCGACAGCGTCGGGTGCGTGTGGACGTTGCGCGCCAGTTCGTTGACCGTGAGGTCCCACTTCTGCGCGAGGGTCAGCTCCGGCAGCAGCTCGGAGACGTCGGGACCGATCAGGTGACCGCCGATGAGCTCGCCGTGGGTCTTGTCCGCGATCAGCTTCACGAAGCCGGTCGGGTCGCCGAGGCCGTGTGCCTTGCCGTTCGCCATGAACGGGAAGGTCGCGACCTTGACGTCGTAGCCCTCCGCCTTCGCCTGCTCCTCGGTCAGGCCGAAGCTGGCGACCTGCGGCTGACAGAACGTCGCACGCGGCATCATCCGGTAGTCGCCCAGCTCGAGGGTCTCTGCGCCGCCGATGGTCTCCGCGGCGACGACGCCCTGCGCCTCGGCGACGTGCGCGAGCTGCAGCTTCGCCGTGACGTCACCGATGGCGTAGATGCCGGGCACGTTGGTGCGCATCCGCTCGTCGATGGCGATCGCGCCGCGGTCGGTGAGCGCGACGCCTGCGGCCTCGAGGCCGTAGCCGGTGACGTTCGGGGCGAAGCCGACGGACTGTAGCACCTTGTCGACGACCACCGTGTCGACGGTGCCGGACTTGTTGTCCTTGATGGCGACGGTGACCTTGGTGCCGTCGTCCTCGATCGTCTGGACGGCAGCGCCGGTCTTGATGGTGATGCCGAGCTTCTTGTACTGCTTGGCGATCTCCTTGGAGACGTCGGCGTCCTCGTTCGGCAGCGCGCGGTCGAGGAACTCGACGATCGTGACGTCGACGCCGTAGTTCTTGAGGACGTAGCCGAACTCCATGCCGATCGCACCAGCGCCGACGACGAGGATCGAGCCGGGGAGGTCACGGGTGAGGATCTGCTCCTCGAAGGTGACGACGTTCTTGCTGAGCGAGGTGCCGGGCAGCAGCTTGGTGGTGCTGCCGGTGGCGATGATGACGTTGTCGAACGTGACCGACTCGGAGCCGCCCTTGGTGAGCGCCACGTCGATGGTCTTCGGACCGGTGAAGGTGCCGCGACCGTCGTACTCGGTGATCTTGTTCTTCTTCATCAGGAAGTGGACGCCCTTCACACGGCCGTCCGCGACCTGGCGGCTGCGATCGAAAGCGGCGCCGAAGTCGAACGACGCCTCCCCCGAGATGCCGAAGGTCTTGGCTTCCTTCGTGAAGATGTGCGCGAGTTCCGCGTTCCGCAGCAGCGCCTTGGAGGGGATGCAGCCGACGTTGAGGCAGACACCGCCCCAGTACTTCTCTTCGATGATGGCGGTTTTCAGGCCCAGCTGCGCCGCGCGGATGGCTGCGACATACCCACCGGGACCGGCACCGAGGACAACGACGTCATAGTGTGAGGTCACGAGCTACGAGCCTAGTCCTGCACGGTTTCGATGTCCCGCGGGTGGTCCGGTTACCGACCGGTAGCGAACCCGGCCGACACCCTCCCGATGTCGTGCGAACGAATGATGGACAACGGCACTGTCATCCGAACGAGGTAATTCCCCCGGAGAACCTGGCCGACCGGTGCGCGGGCGACGACAATCGAAGAAGTGATCGTGGGCCCGTCAGGACCGGGTCCACGATCACGTCCTTCTGTCGGCCGCCTGCCGCCCCCGGATGCAGCGAATGCCCAGCAGAACCGATGCGTGCGCCAGGCAGTCGAGCAGCCGCCGGCCGCGCCGGCGATGGCCACCGACCCGCGGATTCGGTAGAAATGAAAACGACCCGGGTCACTCGGTTCGCGCCGATTCGTGCCCGCCGCTCAAGGGAAGGTGCCACCGATGCGTGTTCGGACCACTTCACACCGCGTGTGTGTCGCCGCGGCAGCACTCGTCCTGCTCCCACTGCTGGCGGCACCCGCGTACGCCCAGGCCGACCCCGCTCCGGCTGTCGTGAACGGTGACTCCCCGTACCTCCAGGGCGTCGAACACGACAGTGACCGCTTGGTGACGGCGAACGTGTACTCCGCTGCGATGGACCGGGTCATCCCCGTCGAGGTCATCACCCCCGCCGACACCAGCGCACCCCGCCCCACCCTGTACCTGCTCAACGGCGCGGGGGGCGGCGAGGACTCCGCGACCTGGCAGCGTCGCACCGACATCATGAACTTCTTCGCGGACAAGAACGTGAACGTCGTCACCCCGGTCGGCGGCGCGTTCAGCTACTACACCGATTGGGAGAAGGACGACCCCACACTCGGGCGCAACAAGTGGCAGACGTTCCTCACCCAGGAACTCCCACCGATCATCGACGACACCTTCGGCACGACCGGGGTCAACTCCATCGCGGGCATCTCCATGGCGGGCACGTCCGTGCTGAACCTGGCGATCGCCGCACCCAACCTCTACCGCAGCGTCGGCGCCTACAGCGGCTGCGCCGAAACCTCGACCGAAGCCGGCCAGGCCTACGTCCGCACCGTCGTCGAATCCCGCGGCGATGCCGACGCCACCAACATGTGGGGACCCTTCGACGGACCCGGCTGGGTCGCGAACGACCCCGTCGTCAACGCCGAGAACCTCCGCGGGCTCCAGCTGTTCGTCTCCGCGTCCTCGGGCCTGCCCGGCGACCACGACACCCTCGACTCCCCTGGCATCGACGGTAGGCCGAACGTGCTGGCCAATCAGGTGATCGTCGGCGGCCTCATCGAAGCCGCCGTCAACCAGTGCACGATGCACCTGCAGACCCGTCTGAACGAACTGCAGATCCCCGCAACCTTCGACTTCCGTCCCGCGGGCACCCACTCCTGGGGCTACTGGCAGGACGATCTGCACGAGTCGTGGCCGATGCTGGCGGCGTCGATCGGGGCCTGACGTCCGCCGCCGGGACGTCCCCGCTCATCTTCGAGCCGGAGGACGTCGACGGCGTCTCACGACTGATCCCACGCTTCGACCACAATCCATTCGCCCGCCGGCATCGCGACGACAGCGGACAGATCGACCGCCGAGTCGTTCGTGAGCCCGGGTCGTGCGGACAGCCGATCCGCACCGGCGAGAAGGACTTCGGCGGGGACCGCATAGACGCTCGGGTATCCGCCACCGCGCAGCTGCTTTGATGGGGCGGGCTCGCCGCCCACGGGGTCGATCCAGTCGAGCCCACCGAGTCCCGCGGTCCAGGACGCGACGCGGTCACCGTCGAGGTCCGGCGAGATGTACGAGGACCAGGAACCCTCACGGTGTGCGTCCAGCCGCGGATCATCAGGCCCGAGGACCGGTTCGTTCGGCCTGATGATGGTGATGTTCCAACCCAGCATGGTCGCCAGTCTGTCACCTGCGGCACCGACGTCCGTCGCTTCGCGGACACCGGTCCGTCCGGCCCGGGTCGGCTCCATTCGGCACGCAGGGTGCCCACCTGCACGCGGATCCGCACGTCCCGGGTATCAATGAGCCATGGCTACCGACGCACACGATCCGTACCTGTGGCTCGAGGACGTCACCGGTGACACCGCCCTCGACTGGGTACGCGCACGCAACGCCCGCACCGTCGCCGAGTACGCGGAGTCGACCGAGTTCGCGGACCTGCGCGAGCGCATCCGCGCGGTCCTCGACACCGACGCCCGCATCCCGTACGTCCGCCGTCGCGGCGCCTACCTGTACAACTTCTGGCGCGACGCCGAGCACGTACGCGGCCTGTGGCGACGGACGACGATGGACTCGTACCGCACCGACTCCCCCGAGTGGGAACTGCTGGTCGACATGGACGCCGTCGCCCGCGACGAGGACGAGAACTGGGTGTGGTCCAGCGCGCAGGTTCTGCGCACCGAGGACGACGCGGATCAGACACGCGCCCTGATCAGCCTGTCCCGCGGCGGAGCCGACGCCGTCGTGGTCCGCGAGTTCGATCTCACCCGAGGAGAATTCGTCGCACCCGAGGATGGTGGGTTCTACCTCCCCGAGGCCAAGTCGGACATCGGCTGGGTGGACGTCGACACCGTCTACGTGGGTACCGACACCGGCCCCGGATCGCTCACCGACTCCGGGTACCCGCGTACCGCCGCACGTTGGGAGCGCGGCACCGACCTCCGTGACGCCGCACCGGTTTTCGAGGGCGAGCACACGGATGTCGCGGCGTCGGTGTGGTACGACCGCACCCCCGGATTCGAGCGGTCCTTCGCCGATCGCGCCGTCGACTTCTACACGTCCGTCAGGTACGAGATCACCCGCGACGGCGGGTTGACGCTGATCGATGCCCCCGGCGACGCCCGCGTCTCCGCGCACCGCGAGTGGTTGCTGATCCGGACGCGGTCGCCGTGGACCGTCGGCGACACGACGCATCCTGCCGGCGCACTGCTCGCGGCCCGCTACGACGACTTCCTCGGCGGCTCCCGCGACATGACGGTACTGTTCGCACCGGACGCGCACACGTCGCTCGAACAGTACGTGTGGACCCGCAATCACCTTCTGCTGGTGACGCTTTCGGACGTCCAGACCCGCTTGCGTGTGCTCACGCCAGGCCCCGGCGGCTGGGTCGAGTCCGCGATCGACGGTGTCTCCGAACTGACGTCGACGGACGTGATCGACGTCGACGCGGTCGCATCGGACGAGTTCTTCCTCAACTCCAGTGGCTACCTCACGCCGTCCACCCTCCTGCACGGCTACGTCGGCGAACCCGTCGAAGCGCTCAAGCAGGCCCCGTCGTTCTTCGACGCGTCGGCACTGTCCGTCTCGCAACACTTCGCGACGTCGGACGACGGCACGTCCGTCCCCTACTTCGTGGTGCGGCGTGACGACCACACGGGTCGCTCCGCGGGCTCCGCTCCAGCGGCACCGGGACCGGGACCGACGCTGCTGTACGGCTACGGCGGCTTCGAGAACTCGATGCTCCCTGCGTACAGCGGTGGACTGGGCCGGGGCTGGCTCGAACGCGGCGGCACCTACGTTGTCGCGAACATCCGCGGCGGCGGCGAGTACGGCCCGCAGTGGCACACCCAGGCGCTGAAAGCGGGCAGGCACCGGGCGTTCGAGGATTTCGCTGCGGTCGCAGGCGACCTCGTCGCGCGCGGCATCACCACCGCCGCGCAGCTCGGCGCGCAGGGCGGCAGCAACGGCGGGTTGCTGATGGGCGTCATGTTGACGCGTTACCCGGAACTGTTCGGCGCCATCGTCTGCCAGGTACCGCTACTCGACATGCGCCGCTACCACCTGCTGCTCGCGGGTGCGTCGTGGATGGCGGAGTACGGCGACCCCGACGACCCCGAGCAGTGGGAGTTCATCTCGAAGTACTCGCCCTACCAGAACGTCGACCCGGACCGGGCGTACCCGCCGGTCCTGATGACCACCTCCACGCGTGACGACCGGGTGCATCCCGGGCACGCCCGCAAGATGACCGCACTCCTCGAGGAGCAGGGCCACGAGGTGCACTACTACGAGAACATCGAGGGCGGGCACGGCGGCGCCGCCGACAACGCGCAACTCGCGTTCAAGTCGGCGCTGGCGTACGAGTTCCTCTGGCGCACCCTGAGCTGACGGCGGGCGGATCAGCCGAGCATCACGACGCGCTGCAGCGCCCGCAGGTCGGCTTCGATCCGGCGGAACAACTGGTACACGATGATGAAACCCACGATGCCGCCGAGGCACAGCACACGGACCGTCACCTCGACGTGCCCGACGCCGTCGGTACCAGCGAAGGTGAGACCCGCGACACCCACCAACGGAACCGACGCCGCGACTGCGAGGTAGCGGGTGCTGCGCACCCCGAGCACGCGCAGGTCGCGGCCGTCGTCGCTGTGGATCTCCCCGTGCGACAACAGGACCGGATACAGGCTGCGGACGGCGTAGAACGTGAGAATGAAGTAGGGATAGGCGACGGCCACCGCTCCGCACACCGAAAGGGACGCGATCAGGTGTGTGAAGGTCACCGCCGGTATCCCGCCCGCCACGATCTGCAGGCTGATCGGATAGACGATGCCCGCGACCAGCCACATCGCGAACGCGACGGCCACCGAGCGGTGGCCGAGGTCGAGCGTGGCCCTCCGCGCGTCACCCAGGGTCTGCGCGTCGACCGCACCACCCGACTGGACCTGTCGCGGCACCGTGATCGCCAATCGGCACCACCACAGGATCAACACCGCCGCCAGCGGGAACGCCACCAGCCCGATCACCAGGTGCACCTGTTCGAGACTGTTCTGCGCAGACTGGGAAAGGGATCCGACGATCGTCTCCCGGTTGTAGTAGTAGTTGTATCCGGTCGCCAGCAGATTCGGAATGCCGATCGCCGCGAGCATGATCGGTACCGTCCATCGCACCGCCGCGGACCGCGTGCTTCCGGGGCGTGGATCGACGAGGTCACGGGCGCGGGCGTCGAGGCACAGCGCGAACTGCCGTGCCAACTTGCGTCCGGTCGACCAGCGTCGGCGCGGCTCCGGCTCCAGCGCCGTCAATAGCACCCTGCGCAAGGTCGGCGGGCACCCGTCCGGCAGCGCCGCGGCCACCGCCGCCACACCCGCCCGGCGACGTTCGAGCGCCGCGGCCGGGGTGTCGTCGTCGGGGAACGGACGCGCACCCGTCAACAACTCCCACATCATCACGCCGAGCGAGTAGATGTCGCTGCGCGTGTCGATCCGGGCGTCCGCGGCGGCGCCCGACGTCGCACCCGCGGACACGGCCAACTGTTCCGGCGACATGTAGGCGAGCGACCCGGCGACCACCCCCGTCGATCCGGGCACCGCGACAGCGTCGCCGGAGCTGACGTTGAAGTCGGCGAGCTTCGGAATCCCCTCCGCGGTCAGGAGCACGTTGGCAGGCTTCACGTCACGGTGCAGAATCCCCTGACTGCGAGCATGCTCGAGCGCCTCCGCGAGCCGGAGCCCGATCCAGGCGACCGTCTCCGGCCACGACAGCGCCGCCAGCTCGTCACGCACACTGGACTCCCCCGGGCCGGTGACGCCCTTCCGCGACAACTCCCGGTCGATCGAATCCAGCACCAACTGCCCGGACCGACGCTCGGGCGGCGTGGCACGCACCAACCGGACGAGATCGAGCAGGGTGCCGCCGGGCACGTACTCCATGAACAGTGCCCGCAGTCGGCGATCCTCGAGCACCCGCTGGTCGTACACCCGCACGATGTACGGGTGGTCGAGCTGCGCGAGGGTCTGCGGCTCCGCCCCGACATTGCGGGACAACTTGAGCGCCACCCACCTCTGCATCGCGGTCTGCCGTGCCAGGAACACCCGGGCGAACGCGCCGTGCCCGAGCTCGGCGACGAGGTCGAAGTCGTCGAGCCGCTCACCGACCCGCAGGTCCGCACCGTCCGGCAGCGCAGACGGGGCCGCCTCACCCGACCGTGGATCGTGCTCGAGCAGCCACACGAACCGTTCCGCCTGCTCCGGGAACTCCGCGACGTAGTCGTCGGCGTGGACGTCCTCGCCCGCGAGCCGCCTGACCCGGTACTCCTCGTAGACCAGCTCTGGTGGAATCGGGCCGGCGAGCAGTTCCGGGAAGTCGAGACAGTAGTCGGCGATCCGTTTCGGCCTGCGCACCCGGATCCACCGGTAGGCGAGATCGACCATCACCAGTTCGATCAGCGCGGCACGCCGGATCGCATCCGTGTCCGGCAGGAAGTCCCGCAGATCGGCCGGGGGCCGGTCGCCCTCCTCCCATTCGGACACCAGCCTCGCGACCCCGGTGTCGACGACGACACCCGCGCTGGGTCCACCGGACCGGGTCGTCGCATCCGATCCGGATCCCCCGGGACCCAGCAGCGCGGCCAACCCGACCGCCGTGGGCGGGCCGCCCGCGACGGTCGCGTCGTCGGGAGGATCGGGATTCCGGGGGAGGTCAGATTCCGGCGGCATGTGGCGTCACGTCATTCCCGGTCCCGCAGCCACGCCACGACGCGATCGACCGTGCTCTCGTAGTCGCGGATCCATCCGTTGTGCCCGAGCGGTTCGTCCTGGTGCCAGGTCGTCACCTCCGCCTTCGGGAACTTGCGCACCATGTGCCGGATCGCGGACTTCGGGGCGAGGTCGTCGGCCTGAACCGAGATCGACAGGACGGGCAGCGTCAACTCCCCGATCGCCTTCTCGTAGTCGATGTCGGCGCCTGCCGGCTCGATCGAGCCCGTCCGCGCGAACCGCGACCAATCCGAGATCAGCACCTTCGACTGCCTGCCGAACCCGCCGACGTCGAGGCGGTCGCCGGGCCAGAACCCCGCGACGTTGGCGGTCACCGACATCGCCGCGGACCCGACCAGCAGGCCCGCGCCGCGCACGACACCGTGCCCGCGGTGGTACGGCGACCCCGACGCCACCAGGATCACGCCGCCGAGCGCGCCGTGGACACGCGCGGCGTACATGACGCCGATCTGACCGCCCATGCTGTGCCCGAGCAGGTACGGCGTGCTCTCGTCGAACCGTTCCCGAACCACCTCGAAGACGGCCGGATAGTCCACCGACGCCAACTCCTGATAGCCGTAGGCACTGTCCGGCCCCGGCCGAGGCCTGCTGTCACCCTGGCCGCGCAGTTCCCCGATCGCGGCGTTGTACCCGCGCTCGACCAGCGCCTGCGCGAACAGGTCGTAGTAGCCCCCGGGCACTCCGAGACCCGGAAAGATCACCACGACCGGCGCTGTGGCGCGGCCCTCGAACAGTCGGACCGGCACCACGGTCCCGTCCGCCATCTGAATCGGAATCGTCTCCACAGTTCAATACTCTCTCCAGAACACCGCGCCCGATAGTGTTCGGACATGGCACTCTCAGACCCGTTGCTGCTGCCCGCAGGCACCGAGTTCACGCCGGACGATCTGATCTTCTACGCCGATCGCGACAATCGCAGCCTCGACGAGGCGTTGGCCGGTGCCGAGGTGCTCGTCAGCTGCCCCCACTCGGGGGCGCTCATTCCCTCAGAACTGGCACCGTTTCTCGCCCCCGAGTTCACCCGGCGGCTGCAATTCGACTTCACCGACTGCTCCACCGGTCCGATCGTGAGGCGGTGGGCGGAGATCGACCCCCGGATCGTGTATGTCGAGAACCCGCATCCGCGGATGGTCCGGGACCCCCACCGCGCCAGGCCGACCGACCTGTGCGCGGACCTGACGGAGGCGTTCGCCCGGGTCCGGGCGGCGGGCCCGTACCAGCGCGTCGACCTCACCGGGGTGGATGCGATTCGACCGGTGACGTTTTCGTTCTTCCCGCTGCTCCGCGAACCCGACGGCGAGGACGGCATCCGGCAGCTCGCCGACACCTTCGCCGACGTGGCCGCGCGCGGCCTCGAGGTGTACGAGCGCACCCGCGACGAATTGATCCGTCGGATGGTCGATCTCGCATTCGAGAAGGCGCGCGCAGGGGGAAGGCGGGTGGAGTTCACCACGCTGTCCTTCCACGACACCATGAACACCACGACGACCCGTGACGGTGCGGTGAACGTCGAACGCGCACCGGCCGATCGGCTGCCCGCCGTGGTCGCCCTGTCCAATCGCGGTGACCACGAAGGCAATCCGCGTGGGGAGAACCCGGTCACGATGGCACCGGCGGATCTCCGAGCGCTGGCGGACGCGCATCGCGCCGGTTTCGCGGTCGACGACGCGGCGGCGGTGGCGTTGAACCAGCCGTACCTGGGCAGCCAGGAGATCATCTCGGCGGGTGCACACTTCACCGAACTGGCCTCACGGGCGGCTGCGGCGGGCGTCGCACTCGCCGCGGTGCAGGCCGAGTTCCGGCGCGAGTTCCTGCTCGGACCGACCCTCACCGCGGAACTGCACGAGCCCGGGGTGGGATGGCCGAACGCCGATCCCGACCACGTCGACGAGGTCGCCCGGGCGTGCAAGGCCAGCTGGGACTCCTACCGCAACCGCTGACCCGGCCCCGGCTCAGCCGAGAATCACGCCGAGCACCGAGCCCGCCGCGATGGTGGTGGCCGCCAGCACCAGCGTCGGGACGAAGAACGAATGATCGACGAGTTTGGTACCGAGCTTGGTGCTGCCCGACTCGTCGAAGTTCGCGGCCGCGATCTGTGATCCGTTGGTGGGCAGCAGATAGATTCCGGCGAACGCACCCGCCCACATGCCGCTGATCAGTCCGGGTGCCAGTCCCGCGGTCAGACCGATCGGCACGATGGTCCGGGTCGCCGTCGACTGGCTGGTGGTGAGCACACAGACGAGGAACACGCCGAGCGCGAAGATCCACGGCGCGGCCTCGACCAGGTCCCCGATCGTGCTGGTGATCAGTTCGAGGTGCGCGCTGATGAACGTGTCGGTGAGCCACGCCAGACCGAACAGGGCGATCGCGGAGACCATGCCCGCCTTGAACACCGACATGGTCGGTACATCCGCGACCGAGGGCTTGCTCACCAGCAGGATCAGGGTGCCGACCACGAACATGACCATCTCGATGATCGGTGTCATGCCCAGCGGGCTGCCGTCGGCCGCGTCCGGTCGAATCCCCTTGAACAGGCCGAAGACCACGATGGCGAGTACACCGGCGAGGAAGATCAGGGCCGCGTTGCGTCCCTGCGTCGTGGACTTCAGTTCCACCCTGCTCGCGCCGCCGGACGGCGCGGACAGTTCACCGGCCGCGATCTTCGCCTGGATCTCGGGGTCCTCGGCGATGGACTTGCCGAGCCGGTTCACCACGAAGGAGGTGAGCACGATGCCGATGATCGCCGCCGGGAGCGTGATCTTGATGATGTCGATCAGTTCGAAGTTGTACGGCTCCACGTCGGTCAGGGTGACCATCGCCGCCATCGCCGCAGAGACCGGGCTGCACGCCAGCGCGACACCCGTCGCGACCACCGACAGCGACAGGGGACGCGACGGCCGGATCCCGTTGCTGTAGGACGCGTCGTAGATGACCGGCAGCAGCGGATACAGGATGTTCGAGGTACCCGCGCCGACCGAGAACAGGAACGACACCAGCGGTGCGATGAGGGTGATCTGCTTGGGTCGCTTGGAAATGACGTTCGCCGCGATCGACACCATCCAGTCGATGCCGCCCGCCGCCTGCATCATCGACGACGCCAGCACCACCGACAGGACGATCAGCAGGGCGTCAACGGGTGGGGTGCCGACGTTCTCACCGAAGACGAAGACGAGCACCGCGACGCCTGCACCGCCCTAGAGACCGAGCGCGACACCGCTCGACCGGGTGCCCATCACGATGGCGCCGAGCACCACGATCAGCTCGAGCGTGATCACCAGTGCGTCCACACGCATCCACCCCGTCCGTCGACGGGTCCACGGCCGGACCCGGCTCGTCCGGGATGTTACGCACGGCCGGCCACCCCGCCGGGGAACCGCGCCGTGGCCGGCGCTCGGTTCGGACGCCGCGTCAGTAGCTGAACGTGGTGGCGCACCCGTCACCGATCCAGCGCCACATCGGGATCGTTCCGCCGATCTCCGCGTTCGACACCAGAGGCATCGGCCCCATCTTCAGGTGCCGACACCTGCCGGACTCCCGGCCAATCCGTGGTCGATCGCGGCGAGCGACGCCTGGATGCGGTTGCTGACGCCGAGCTTCGTGTAGACGTGCTCCACGTGGTTGCGCACCGTCTTCTCGGAGATGACCAGTTCAGCGGCGATGTCACGGTTCGAACTGCCCTGCGCGACCATCCGCAGCACCTGCACCTCGCGGTCGGTGAGCCCGGCCGGCCACGGAGTGCGGCGCGGCCCGCGATGCCCGGCAGCGGCGAGGACGGCCTCGACGGACTCGGGATCGAGTCGGCCCGACCGGGCGTCCCGCCGCAGCGACTCCGCCGCCTCGGATGCCGTGTGCGCGGGACGGGAAGGTCGCGGTTCGATCAGCCGCCGGTACGCGTCCGCCGCGGCGAGCACCCGCGCGGAGGGACCGAGATCGGTCGCGGTGGTGCCGCGCGGAAAGCCGCTGCCGTCGAGCCGCTCCCGATGCTCGGACGCGACCGCGACGACGTCCTCGAGGCCGGTGACCCGGCTGAGTATCCGTCCGGTCAGGTACGGGTACAGCCGCACCCGCTCCCACTCGGCAGGCGTCAACGGCCCGGTCTTGTCCCAGATCCGGTTCGAGACGCCCATCCTCCCCAGGCCGTGCACCAGTCCGGCCCGGTACAGGAGACGCTGCTCCGACTCGGACATCCCCCGACTGCGAGCGGCGCCTCGGGCCAGGTCCGCCACCGCGCGGGAATGGCCGAGCAGGTGCGGGCACTTGAAGTCGACGAACTCCCCCATCGCGCCGAGGAGGGTGTCGAGTTCGTCCGGGGTCAGGCGGCGGTCCCGGTCGGGCGCGAGGTCCACGGCAGCGGACCAGACGTCGTCGTCGAGCAGGCCGTCGGTGATCTCGGCTGCGTCGGCGACGAACGCGTCGACCACCTGTGGGCAGAACTGCCGTCCGCGCCGCGCGGCGACGACCTCGACTGCGCGCCCGACCCCCGCCGTCCGCAGGTGTACCTCGGCCACGTCGGCGACCGCGATCACCCGGGACGCCACGGGGATCGCCTCACCGGCGGCGCCCGCGGGCAGTCCGCGTCCGTCCCACCGCTCGAACGTGTACGCGAGGACGTCCACGACACCGTCACCGAGACCTGCGCGGGCGGCGAGCGCCTGCGCCGACGTGCAGTGCGAGGTGATCAGTCGGGTGACCCGGGACCGCGCCGTCCACCCCACCGTCACCGCGTTCAGTCCGCGCGCCCACGTCCCTCGGTCCTCACCGGCGTGACGCAGGATCAGCCGGAGCATCGGCCAGCCGACCATCTCGATCCCGTACGTGTCGGCGCGGAACGCGATGTCGTCACCGACGAGCGCGGCCAGTTCGTGGGAGTCCGCGTGGCACCCGATCCAGCCGACGAGGGTGCCGTAGTAGACCGCGGCCCGGTCGGACTCGGGAACGCCGACCCGCTCGGCGAGCCGGGACGCGATCAGGGACGACCGCAGCATGTGCTCCATCGGCTGCCCGAGACCGAGGTCGATGGCCAGCGACAGCGCCGCCAGCACTTCCGCCCGCCTCGGCCCACCCGCGGCATCGAACGCCGCATTCGCGCGCACGAGACGATTGTCCCCCACCCGCCTACCGCACACAGCACGACGGCGCCGACCCCGCGCGAAGCGGGATCGGCGCCGTCGTGGTCGCCTAGGTCAGGGGGCCGGGTGTCACAGGCCGATCGTGCGGGCGATCCACGGCCACGACTTGTGGAGATCGTCCTGCCAGTAGCCCCACGAGTGGGTGCCGTTCGGACGGAAGTCGAACGTCGACGGGATGTTCAGCGCGTTCAGACGCTTGAACAGGTTGTTGGTGCACAGCAGGGTGGCACCTTCGATGGCACCGCCGAGCAGGACCTGGTTCGCGAGAGCCGCATTGCTCCCCGTCTTCGCGAGGGTGTCATGGGCACCCGGCAGACCGTTTCCGCTGGACATGTAGATCTCGGTGCCGCGCAGCTTCTCGGCGTTGACGACCGGGTCGTTCTCGACCCACCCTGCACCGCTGGTCGGGCCCCACATGTTCTCGGTGTCGCCGCCGCCACGGGACTCGACGACCAACTTGATGTATGCCTGGCCCGCGGGGGTGCTGGTCTCGGCGCAACCGCTGTAGCCTGCGACGCTCTTGTACAGGCCCGGTGCCTGAATCGCGAGGTTGAGGACGCTGGTTCCGGTCATGGAGATCGCGGCGAGCGAGTTGACGCCGTTGCCCTTGAACGCTCCGTCGATGATCGGAGGAAGTTCCTGGGTCAGGAAAGTCGTCCACTTGTTGCGGCCGAGCTCCGGATCGTCCTTGAGCCAGTCGGTGTAGTAGCTGAACGCGCCACCGATCGGGGTGACGACGTTGACCCTCTTGTCGGAGAAGAACGACGCCATGTCGGTGCGACGCTGCCAGGTCGCGGAGTCCTCGCCGCCGCCTGCGCCGTTGAGCAGGTACAGCGTCGGGCGCGGAGCGCTCATGTCGGCGGGCATCTGGATCTTGACCGGGATGGTCTTGTCCATCGACACCGAGTGCACGTAGGCGGTGACCTGACGGCCGGTGCCGTCGACACGCTCCAGCGACGACCCGTTCGGGGAGACCGCACTCGGAGCGGCGTTCGAGACGCCGCCCACGCCGAGCAGCGGCAGAACGGTCAGTGCGGCGGTTACGGCCGCAATGCGACCGAACCTGCGGCCGGGTCCACGGAACTTGGGCATCTTCCCACCTTGTGATCTGTCGGGCGCTGCGGTCTGTCGGGCGCTCTGTATGCGTGTGAACTGGCTTTGCTCGGAGGGCGCACCCATTCAGCAGTGCGACCCCACCGTTACCTGTGGGGTCGCGACGATCGAGTGCGCGCTCAACAGTGTGTCCGAGTCCGCGCCCGTTGTCCAAAGTTTCGTCGAAGTTGTGGACGAATGTCCTACATCACTCGACCCTCTGGATGTGCGGGCTGCGGTCCCGGCGCGGCACGAGGCCGACCCACCCGAAGGTGAGCCGGCCTCGCGTGGAACCGGGTGGGACCGTCAGGCCCCGGGAGGAAACGGACTCAGAAGTCCATGCCGCCCATGCCGCCGGTCGGGTCGCCCATGGGAGCAGCGGCCTTCTCCGGCTTGTCGGCGACGACAGCCTCGGTGGTCAGGAACAGGGCCGCGATGGACGCCGCGTTCTGCAGCGCCGAGCGGGTGACCTTGACCGGGTCGTTGATGCCCGCGACGAGCAGGTCCTCGTACACGTTGGTCGCGGCGTTCAGGCCGTGGCCGGTGGGGAGGTTGCGGACCTTCTCCGCGACGACGCCCGGCTCGAGGCCGGCGTTGAACGCGATCTGCTTGAGCGGAGCCTCGAGGGCGACGCGAACGATGTTCGCACCGGTGGCCTCGTCACCGTCGAGCTTCAGGTCGTCCAGGACCGGAGCGGCCTGCAGCAGGGCCACGCCACCGCCGGCGACGATGCCCTCTTCGACGGCAGCCTTCGCGTTGCGGACGGCGTCCTCGATGCGGTGCTTGCGCTCCTTGAGCTCGACCTCGGTCGCAGCGCCGGCCTTGATGACGGCGACGCCGCCGGCCAGCTTCGCGAGGCGCTCCTGCAGCTTCTCGCGGTCGTAGTCCGAATCCGACGCCTCGATCTCGGCGCGGATCTGGTTGACGCGACCGGCGATGGCGTCGGCGTCGCCTGCACCCTCGACGATGGTGGTCTCGTCCTTGCTGACGACGACCTTGCGGGCGCGACCCAGCAGCTCGATGCCTGCGGTCTCCAGGGAGAGGCCGACCTCTTCGCTGACGACCTCGCCACCGGTGAGGATGGCGATGTCGGCGAGCTGCGCCTTGCGGCGGTCACCGAAGCCCGGAGCCTTGACGGCGACGGACTTGAAGGTGCCACGGATCTTGTTGACGACCAGGGTCGACAGGGCCTCGCCCTCGACGTCCTCGGCGATGATCAGCAACGGCTTGCCAGCCTGGATGACCTTCTCGAGCAGCGGCAGCAGGTCCTTGACCGTGGAGATCTTGGAGCTGACGAGCAGGATGTACGGATCCTCGAGGACCGCTTCCTGACGCTCGGCGTCGGTCGCGAAGTACAGCGAGATGTAGCCCTTGTCGAAGCGCATACCCTCGGTGAGCTCGAGCTGCAGGCCGAAGGAGTTGGACTCCTCGACGGTGATGACGCCTTCCTTGCCGACCTTGTCCATGGCCTCGGCGATGAGCTCGCCGATGGACGCGTCGCCTGCCGAGATACCGGCGGTGGCAGCGATCTGCTCCTTGGTCTCGACCTCCTTGGCGGTGTCGAGCAGCTTGGCGGTGACGGCCTCGACGGCCTTCTCGATGCCGCGCTTCAGACCCAGCGGGTTGGCGCCGGCAGCGACGTTACGCAGACCCTCACGGACGAGCGCCTGAGCGAGGACGGTGGCGGTGGTGGTGCCGTCGCCAGCGACGTCGTCGGTCTTCTTGGCGACCTCCTTGACCAGCTCGGCGCCGATCTTCTCGTAGGGGTCCTCGAGCTCGATCTCCTTGGCGATGGACACGCCGTCGTTGGTGATCGTGGGGGCGCCCCACTTCTTCTCGAGCACGACGTTGCGACCCTTGGGTCCCAGCGTCACCTTGACGGCGTCGGCGAGGCTGTTCAGGCCACGCTCGAGGCCGCGGCGGGCCTCTTCGTCGAACGCGATGATCTTGGCCATTGCGAAGTGATCCTCCGGATTGGGGGTGACACGCAAGGCGACCGCTCGTCGGGTCGCCTCAGTTGTTCGCGGGGTGACCGCACGCGGTTTCCCCGTTCACATGGCCAGGCTCGGTGCCCGCGACGGACGACCGGGGGTGTCGATGGATCCCGGTCTCACCGTCCCGACCTGGCACTCACGCGTCGTGAGTGCCAAGTGCATTTTTAGCACTCACCGGGGGTGAGTGCAAGGTATCGGCGGTCCGCCGCGGGCACCTGTGTGTCAGAAAATCAGCGGCGGATCAGCGGATCAGGCACACGGCACCGGTGTTCAGGTTGACCGCGAAGGACAGCGGACCGACGCAGTTGACGCCGCCCGACTCGGCCGTCGCACCCGAACCCCAGCCGGCCAGGGCCAACGTGGTGTTGCCGTTGTCGGTGCTCGCCTTCGCGATCCCGCCACCGATCGCGAAGGCGTTCGCCTGACCCGCGGCCTTCGACGTGCTCAGCGCGATACCGAAGCCGGTGGCGAACGTGTTCGCGGTGCCGCCCTGCGCGACGCTCACCGCGGTGCCGCTGTCCATCGCGCCCGCGTTCGCGGCACCACCGACCGTGGCGGTCGCGCCGCAACTCGCATCACCGATGACGTGGATGTCGTTCGGCGACGGCGGCGAGACGCAGTCCACGCGGGCGGCGGACGCGACACCCGTCCCCGCGACGGCGAGCCCGCCGACGACCGCGAGTCCCGCCGCGATCGACGCGCCGGTGCGCACGAGGCGGTGGGAATGGAAGGACAGGGAACGGGAACGGAACACGGTGCGCACGAAACTCCTCGGGACAGAGTGAACGACAGGACAGTGAACGACGGTGCCGTCGACCGTACCCAATGAAGCGCCGCCGGACCGCACGCTTTCCCCGACCTCTCAGTCGGCTGCACCCGGCTCGCCGCCCAGGGCGTCCAGCAACGCGGGCAGGTCCGCAACGGAGTCGACGACATGGTCGGGCGTGCCCGAGGCCGACTCGACCGCGGCCTGCCGAAACTTGCCGGTCCGCACCAGAACCCCCGTGAATCCGACGTACTGTGCGGCGAGCACGTCGTTCGCGACGTCGTCGCCGATCATGACCGCGTGCTCGGGGTCGATCCCGACGAGCGCGGCCGCCATGATGAACCCCGTCGGCGCGGGCTTGCCGATCACCGTCACTCGCCCGCCACCCGCCGCCTCCAACCCGGGGAGATAGGCACCGGTGTCGATCTTGACCCCGTCCTCGGTCGCCCATGACAACCCGCCCTGCATCGCGACGACGGGCACGCCCTGCTGCATCAGGCCGACGACGCGACTGAGGGTGTCGTGATCGAACTCGGGTCCCGCTCCACCCAGCACGACGACATCGGGATTCACGTCGTCGAGGCGGACGCCGGGCAGGTCCTCGGTGACGTCGCCGTGGTTCACGAGCAGACACCGGGCATCGGGATACGTCGAACGCAGGTACTCCGCCGTGAGCCCGGCGGCCGTCACGATCTCGTCGGGTGTGACGTCCATACCGGCTGCACACAGGGACGCGGCGATCTCGGATCGGGTGCGCGAGGTGGTGTTGGTGAGGAAGGCCAGCGGGTGGGCTCGCCGACGGACCGCATCCAGCGCAGCGGCCGCACCGGGGATCGCCTGCCACGACGTGACAAGCACCCCGTCTATGTCGAACAGCACGCCGACGGTCACAGCACCAGTATGCGCGGGATCGGTCACAGCCATCAGGAACGGACGGGCGTCGGCGGCGCCATCAACGGAAGTGGCCCCGCACCAGGTCGTCGGCTTCCCGCTGGGTCAGCAGTCGTTCCAGTCGCTCACTGGGCCACGTCTCACGACGCCGCCAGGTTCGTGCGCTCGGCAGCATCGGAACGGCGTCGGTGTGCGGCGTGGAACGGAGTGCGGCAGGAAATTTCACGATGAGCTCCGGGTGTGGGTGCCGACCCTTGGGTCGACCACTGTGTGACTACCCTGTTCATCGCCCGACGCGCACCCCCCATTACACCCTCGCCGACCTCTCTTGACGTACGGCCGCGTCCAGGAAAACATGTGTAACCGTCAGTAGCGCTTACCCTCATGAATCGGAGCACCCTGTGACGAACACCCTCGAAGCGAGCATCGAGATCGACGCCACCCCCGAGGCGGTGTGGAAGGTCGTGTCCGACCTCGAGCGCATGGGCAAGTGGAGCCCCCAGTGCAAGGTGATGAAGGTGCTCGGCGGCCCTGTCCGACACGGCAGCCGGACCGTCAACGTCAACAAGAAGGGCCTGCTCGTGTGGCCCACGACGTCCAAGGTCATCCGCTTCGAGCCGAGCCGGGCCATCGCGTGGCGCGTTGCGGAGAACCACACCGTCTGGACCTACGAGCTCACCGCGACCGACACCGGCACCCGGGTGACCGAGCGCCGCGAGGCCCCCACGGGCACCACGAAGGTCTCGTCGTTCCTCGTCGACAAGTTCATGGGTGGCACCGCAGGCTTCGAGGTCGACATGATCGCGGGCATGAACACCACCCTGGCGCGCATCAAGAGCGAGACCGAGTCGGCCACCGCCTCGGCTCGCTGAGGGCGGGGGCGGCGGGACGACGGGACGGCGGAGCGGGACAGGCCCGACGTGGCCTAACCTTGCAGTGCCCGTGAACGGCTCCACCGTGCGCGGACCCCACCGTCACCGAACCAGATGAGGAACCCGTGGCCCGCCGCCCCACCCCCATCGGCACTCCGCAGCCGACCGGTCTCGCACACGTCGTCGACCTGGTCAAGACGACGATCCCGCCATTGCATCCGGCCGGGCTGCCGTTCGTTCTCGCCCCACTCGGCGTCGCCGTGCTCGGCAGACGCCGCCGCTGGGTCCGCAACACCGCACTCCTCGCGTCCGGCGCCTGCGCCGCCTTCTTCCGGCATCCGCACCGCGTTCCGCCGAACCGCGCGAACGTGGCGGTCTCCCCCGCTGACGGCGAGGTCGCGCTCGTCGACACGGCGGTACCGCCCGCCGAGCTGAACATGGGCGATCAGCCGGTGCCGCGGGTGAGCATCTTCCTTTCGGTCCTCGACGTGCACGTCCAGCGCAGCCCCGTCGCGGGTGAGGTCCTGCAGGTCGTCCACAAGTCGGGCGAGTTCCTGTCCGCGGATCTCGCCGAGGCGAGCGAGGCCAACGAGCGCAATTCGATGCTGCTGCGGACGGACAACGGTCACGAGGTCGCGGTCGTGCAGATCGCGGGCCTGATCGCGCGGCGCATCGTCTGCGACGCGACGGTCGGTGACCGGTTGCCGATCGGCGACACCTACGGACTGATCCGGTTCGGCTCCCGCGTCGACACCTACTTCCCCGTCGGCAGCACCCTCCTGGTCGAGCGGGGGCAGCGGGCCGTCGGCGCCGAAACCGTCCTCGCACAGCTCCCGTGAGTCCGCGTGAGGTGGTGACCAGCAGGCCCCGACGCGTCGCGTCGAGCGGCCTGCTTCTCCTGCCGAGCACCCTGACCATCCTCGCTCTGTGCAGCGGCCTGTCCGCGGTGAAGTTCGCACTCGGCGGCGAACTGGGTGTCGCGCTCGCGATGATCGGCGCCGCCGCGGTCCTCGACTCCCTCGACGGCCGGATCGCGCGACTGCTGGACGCGACGAGCAAGATCGGCGCCGAACTGGACTCACTGGCGGACGCGATCTCGTTCGGCGTCGCGCCCGCGCTGGTGCTGTACGTGACGCTGCTCGACGGCAGCAACGCCGGCTGGATCGTGGCGCTGGTGTACGCGGTGAGCATCGTGCTGCGGCTTGCGCGGTTCAACACGCTCCTCGACGACGACACCGCGCCGTCCTACACGAGCGAGTTCTTCGTGGGCGTTCCTGCTCCTGCAGGCGCGCTGATCGCGCTGACGCCGCTCGCCGCGTTCGTGCAATGGGGCGACGGCTGGTGGTCGTCGTTCTGGGTGGTCACCGCCTGGACCGTGCTGTCGGCGGGGCTGATCGTCAGCCGGATCCCGACGCTCGCCATGAAGTCGTTCTCGGTGCCGCGCCGGATGGCGGCCGCGCTGCTGGTCGGCGTCGCCCTGGCCGGTGCCGCACTGATCACGTACCCGTTCATCCTGCTGATCGTGCTGGTGTTCGCGTACCTCGCGCACATTCCGTTCGCGGTCCGGTCGAAGCGCTGGGTAGCGGCCCGGCCCGAGGTGTGGGACGTCAAGCCCTCCGAGCGTCGGGCGATCCGTCGGGTGACCACGGGCGACCGGCGGTCGTACTCGCGACTCGGCCTGCGTCAGCCGCGGCCGCGGTAACCGGGTGACTTCGAGTCGGGCGCGCCGTCCCCTATTGTCGGTAGCGATGAACACTACGAGACTGCGGTTGGCGGGCGCTGCCCTCGCGGCACTGCTGTCGACGGCACCTCTGGCGGTACCCGCGACGGCGGCGACGCGGATTCCTCTCCCGTTCATCGGCTCGAGTGCCTCACAGACGGGCACCGACACCGAGGAGACGTTCGACGCGGACGGGCTGACGCTCCACGCGAGCCTGCGCACCCCCGCCCATGCCCGTCAGGGGGTCGCCGCGCTGCTCCTGCCCGGCAGCGGCCCCACCGACCGCGACGGCAACCAGTCCGGACTGAAGGCCGACACGATGCGACGCCTCGCCGACGACCTCGCCGCCCAGGGCGTCGCCAGCCTGCGGTTCGACAAGCTCGGCAGCGGAGCCACCGGACTCGCGGGCCTGCCCGCGGACCGGCTCGCCGAATTCGGGTTCACCTCGCAGGTCGACCATGCGCAGGCCGCGGCGGCCCTGCTCTCCGACCGGACCGGCGTGCCCGTCGACCGGCTCGTCCTCGTCGGACACAGCGAAGGCGCACTCACCGCCCTCGAACTGACCGGACGCGGAGTCGGTCACGGCGGGATCGCCCTCCTCGCGCCGCTGCCGATGCGGTACCTGGACCTGCTCACCGCCCAGCTGAACACCCAGCTCGACGCGGCGGTCGGGTCCGGGCAGCTGTCCACCGCCGACGCCGACGCCGCGCGTGCGACGTTGAAGGAGAGCGTCTCGAGCTTGCGGGAGACCGGCAAGTTGCCCGCCAAACCGGATCCACTCCTCGCGAGCATCGGCCTGGTCCACGCCAATGCCAGGTTCCTCGCCGAGGCGGACGCCCAGGACCCGCTCGAGCTCGCCGCGGCGATCGCCGACGACACTCCCGTCCTGGTGACGTGTTCGGACAAGGACCTGAACATCAGCTGCGATCAGGTCGGCGCACTGCGCGACGCGCTCGACCACACCACCCTCCGGTTCGCGCACCTCGCGAACGCCAGTCACCTCCTCGACGAGCTCGGCCCGTTCCCTCCGAGCCGCATCGACCCGCTCGTGCCGCTGCCGGAGTCGCTGGAGTTCGCGGGTGTGCTGCACGAGTGGGCGCTCGGCCTGACCGCCTGATCCGTCACTACTGTGGGGCGGGTGACCACACCGGAACTCGCGCTCACCGCCCGGCTCAACACCTCCGCCGCCGATGCCCGCCGCGGTGTCGTACGACTGCATCCCGAGGCCCTGGCCGCGCTCGGCCTGCGTGAGTGGGACGGTATCGCGGTGATCGGGGCACGGCGCACCGCGGCGGTGGTGGCGCTGGCACCGTCCGGTACCCCCACCGGGACGGCGCTCCTCGACGACGTCACCCTGTCGAACGCTGGACTCAAAGAGGATGCGCGGGTGGTTGTTTCACCGGTGACGGTGTACGGCGCCCGAAGCGCGACGCTGAGCGGCTCGGCGCTGGCGATGCGCTCCATCTCGGAGACCACGCTGCGTCAGGCGCTGCTCGGCAAGGTTCTCACCGTCGGCGACACGGTGTCGCTGCTGCCGCGCGACCTCGGTCCCGGCGTCTCCACCGTCGCCGCCACGCAGTCGTTGTCCCGCACGTTCGGCGTCGCGTGGACGTCGGAGCTCCTGACCGTTGCATCCGTCGACCCGCAGGGACCGGTGAGCGTGCAGCCGAATTCGGCTGTCGGGTGGGATGTCCCAACTTCGTCCTCGGCGCCCGTGCCCCCGAGCCCTGCCCCGACCCCGGTCGCGGCACCGCAGGAGACGTCGCCCCGGCCCGAGCCCGTGGCTGTGCAGGACCTCGTCGGCGTCGCGGCGCAGGCCTCGAGGCTGACCGAGTGGCTCAAACTCGCTCTCGACGAACCGGAGTTGCTGCACACCCTAGGTGCGTCCGCACATCTCGGCGTGCTCGTCACCGGGCCTGCCGGAGTCGGCAAGGCGACACTGGCCCGCGCGGTCCTGGCCGGCCGGAACGTCGCCGAACTGGACGGTCCGACGGTGGGAGCGCTGGAGTCCGGGGCGCGGTTGCAGCGCGTCACCGACGCCGTGGCGAGACTCCGGCACGACCGGGGCGTCCTACTGATCACCGATCTCGACGCCCTGCTGCCCTCCGAGCCGGAACCGGTGTCGACGCTGATCCTCGACGAGCTGCGCCGGGCGGTGGACACCCCGGGCGTCGCGTTCGTCGCGACGACCGCGCACCCCGATGCGCTCGACGACCGCACCCGCGGTCAGGACGTATGCGACCGCGAGCTGACGATTCCCCTCCCGGACGGAGCGACGCGTCGAGCCCTGCTCGAGCTGATGCTGCGGCGCGTCCCGACGGACACGCTCGACCTCGCCGAGATCGCCTCGCGGGCACCCGGTTTCGTCGCGGCCGACCTTGCCGCGCTGGTGCGGGAGGCGGCGATCCGCGCGGCGTCGCGGGCCAGTGCCGCCGGGAGCGAACCGCGTCTGGAGCAGACGGACCTGGTCGGCGCACTGGAGGTGATCCGGCCCCTGTCCCGTTCCGGGACGGAGGAGCTGGCGGTCGGATCGGTGACCCTCGACGATGTCGGGGACATGGTGGAGACCAAGCAGGCACTGACGGAAACGGTCCTGTGGCCGCTGCAGCATCCCGACTCGTTCGCGCGTCTCGGGGTCGACCCGCCGCGGGGTGTCCTGCTGTACGGTCCGCCCGGCTGCGGCAAGACGTATCTCGTTCGGGCGCTGGCCAGTTCGGGTCAACTGTCGGTACATGCGGTCAAGGGTGCCGAGCTGATGGACAAGTGGGTCGGCGCGTCCGAGAAGGCCGTGCGCGAACTGTTCCAGCGGGCACGGGATTCGGCGCCGTCGATGATCTTCCTCGACGAGGTGGACGCGCTCGCACCGCGGCGGGGGCAGTCCTCGGACTCGGGCGTCACCGATCGCGTGGTCGCGTCGCTGCTCACCGAACTCGACGGTGTCGAGCCGCTGCGCGACGTCGTCGTGGTCGGGGCGACCAACCGACCGGACCTGATCGATCCGGCACTGCTGCGTCCGGGACGGTTGGAGAAGTTGGTGTTCGTGCCGCCGCCGGACGCCGACGCACGTCGCGAGATCCTGCGCACCGCGGGTCGTTCCGTGCCGCTGGCCGACGACGTCGACCTGGCAGCGCTGGCCGAGGATCTCGACGGTTACTCGGCGGCGGACTGTTCGGCCCTGTTGCGGGAGGCGGCGCTGGCGGCGATGCGCCGCGACGTCGACGCCGCCGATGTGACCGCGGCCGACGTCGCCGCAGCGCGCGAATCGGTCCGACCGTCCCTCGACGCCGCCCAGGTCGCGCATCTCCAGGCCTACGCCGACGGGCGCTGACGCGTTACCCTCACCGGCATGGCGATCTCCCGTGGGGCACGCACGCTGGTGGTTCTGCTCTGGACGGTATTGCTGGGCGCGGCGCTCGCGGCCGCACCGCCCGCCACGGCCGATGCGGGGACGACGTGGTTGTGCCGTCCCGGACAGCCCGCCGACCCCTGTGGAGGTCGGTCGGGCGCACCGGTCGACTGCTTCTACGTCTACCCCACGATCTCGGCGCAACTGTCGACGAACGCGAACTTCGACAGGTCGCCGGAGGTGCAGGGCATCGCACGCCTGCAGGCCGAGCCGTTCGGCGCGAACTGCAACGTGTGGGCGCCGGTGTATCGCCAGCTCACGCTGCGCAGCCTGTTCGCCGGGACTCCCGAGGAGCGGGCCGCGGCACTCGAACTCGCCTATGACGACGTCGAACGCGCGTGGGACGACTATCTGGCGAACCACAACGACGGACGCGGCGTCGTCCTGATCGGGCACTCCCAGGGGACGCGGATGCTGCGCACCCTGATCCAGGAGCGCATCGAGGGCACTCCCGCGCAGTCGCAGCTGGTGTCGGCACTGCTGCTGGGCGGCGGCGTGACGGTCCGCGCGGGTGACGTCGTCGGGGGCGACTTCGAGTCGGTGCCGGCGTGCACCGATGCCGCGCAGACGGGCTGCGTCGTCGCGTACTCGGCGTACTCGCGGATCCCCCCGGACATCCGGTACGGCCGGTCACCCTCCCCCGGGCTCGAGGTGTTGTGCACCAACCCGGCTTCCCTGCACGACAATTCGGCGTCGGCTCCGCTGCACAGCATCATCGGAGGCCGGGACGTCGAGTCGTTCCGCGGCCGTTGCACCGGCGGCACCACGAACGTGCTGCTGATCGACGGCCCCGGGGCGCAGCTGCTGCCCACCGTCCCGAACGAGTCGTGGGGCCTGCACCTGCTGGACGTCAACGTCGCGCAGGGCGACCTCGTCGACCTGGTCGCCACCCAGGCGGCGGCCTACGGGCACTAGCGCCAGGGGCCGAGGAGCTCGGCGGCGCGGGCGGCGAGATTCGCCTGGAACAGGGGCCCGAAGCTGACGCGCCCGACGCCGAGCGACGCGAGGTGCACACGATCGCCGCTGGCTGGGTCGGCAATCGCGTTGACCGGAAGTGGCAGCGCCGCGACGAGCTCGCGGTACACGTCGTCGGTGTGGAATCCGACCGGGTACAGCGAGTCGGCGCCGGCTTCGGCGCACAGTTCGAGTCGGGCGACCGCGCGAGCGGTCCGGTCCGCCTCGTCACCGATCTGCCGTAGGAAGATGTCGGTGCGGGCGTTGATGACGACGTGGACGCCGACCGCATCGGCGGCGCGGCGCAACCGTCCCACGAAGTCGGCGTGCTCCTGCGCCTCGCGGAGCCTGCCGCCCTCGCTGTGGACGGTGTCCTCGATGTTCAGGCCGACGGCCCCGACCTCGACCAATCCGTCGATGAGGGCCTCGGGGGTCTGCCCGTAGCCGGACTCGATGTCCACCGACACCGGGAGGTCGACGGCGGCCGTGATCTGGGTGACGCGGGTGAGCAGTTCCCCGAACGTCATGCCCTCGTTGTCCGCCCTGCCGATGGAGTCCGCGACCGGATGCGAGCCGACCGTCAGCCCGGCGAAACCTGCCTGCGCGGCAAGGTTCGCGGACCAGGCGTCCCACACCGTCGGAAGGATCACGGGGTCGCCGGGCCGGTGCAGTGCGAGCAGCGTCGTGGCCTTCTCGGTGATCGAATCCATGGTTGGGTGTCCTCGCCTCGTGTGGTGGTGCGGCAATCGTGGCACGCCGCGGCCCCCGGACCGCTGCAGGGACGGCGTGTTTCGCGCCGATCCGGCCGCATCATGTCACGGGTGTGTGAACCTTCGACCGCACGACTGTGATCGGACGAACCGGACTACTAACGTCATCAGAGATTGTCCTGCAGCGCACCGGCTCCCGCACGACACGACACCGGTGCGCCGGTAACCACCGCACGACAGGGAGTCCCGACGCCCATGACCATCGTGTTCGACACCGCGCAGTTCGACGCCGGGGACCGCGCCGACGCGACGTGCACCGCGATGCAGGAGAACTCCGCGCCGTCCACCGTGGTCCTCGAGGACCCGGCTGCGGTGACGTCGCTGATGGAGGTCTGGTCGTACGGCGACGCAAGCATCTTCCGGTCGCGGATGTCGGGCATGGGGCTTGTCCGCACCGGTAAGCAGGCCGACCGGACACCGTCACCGCTGATCGCGATCGCCGTCCAGGAGGTCGCGACGGCCCGCTACGAGCAGCGCGGGGTGCAGCGCCTCGTCGCGCCGGGAGAGTTGATGGTCGTCGACCTGAACGCCGGCTACGACTATTCCTGGGACACGTTCGGCAGTTCCCGCTGTCTGCACGTGCCCCTCGACCGGCTCGACCTGCCGTCCGACGTCATCCGGGCGGCGTCGGCGCATCCGGAGCGCAGTCCGGTGGCCCGGATGATCGCCCGCCACATCTCGACGCTGACCGTCGAGGGGGACGCGCTGAGCGTGGGTCCGGGATCGTCCGCGCTCGGTGAGGCGGCGATCGATCTGGCGCGCGCGCTGTTCGCGACGGCGTCCGGTAGCGACCACGGCCGCACCGCGATGCACGACACCCTGACGACGCGGATCCGCAGTCACGTCCGCGCGCACCTGTTCGACCGGACCCTGTCGGCCGAGACGGTCGCCTCCGCACACGGCATATCGACCCGTCACCTCTACACCCTCTGCGCCGCTGCGGGTTTCAGCCTCGAGCAGTGGATCATCGAGCAGCGGCTGCGGCGCGCCTACGAGGAGCTGTCGACGCCCCGAGCCGCGGCCGTCCCGATCGCGACGATCGCGCGGCGGTTCGGCTTCGCGGGCCACGCGCACTTCACCCGGCGCTTTCGGGCCGCGTACGGCGTCACCCCGTCGCAGTGGCGGGACGCCGCCGCGGCAGCACGGGAGCCGGACCGATGAATCGTTCGTCCTGGGGACAGAACCGTGCCCGCACAGCCGGTTCCGACCGCAGCGACAGCACTAGCGTCCAGCCGACCAGACAGTGGCATCCGACGAAAGGCCCGAGCCATGCCATCGACCGCGTCACCGGACACCGTCGTTCTCGTCCACGGATTGTGGATGACGCCCCGAAGCTGGGAGGGCTGGGTCGCGCACTACGAAGCCAAGGGCTTCCGCGTGATCACCCCCGGATACCCGGGCTTCGACATCGAGGTCGAGGCGCTGCGTGAGAATCCCGACCTGATCGCGAAGCTGACGGTTCCCGAGACCGTCGACCACCTGGCAGCCGTGATCGAAAGTCTCGACAGTCCGCCGATCATCATGGGCCATTCGTTCGGTGGAACGCTCACACAGCTGTTGCTCGCCCGCGGCCTCGGCGCGGCCGGTGTCGTCGTCAACTCCGCCCCGACCGAGGGCGTCCGAGTCACACCGCTGTCCCAGGTCAAATCACTGTTTCCCGCGCTGAAGAACCCGGCGAACCTGCATCGGGCCGTCGGGTTCACGCCCGAGGAGTTCCACTACGCCTTCACCAACACCCTCAGCCGCGAGGACTCCGACGCGGTGTGGGAGCGGTACCACATCCCGGCACCGGGCAACTGGGTCTGGGCGTACGGACTGATCGCCAACTTCAAGCCGGGGCACCAGGAAACGTGGGTGGACTACTCCTCCGACGACCGGGCGCCGCTGCTGTTCATCGCGGGCGGAGCCGACCACATCATGCCCGCGTCGGTGAACAAGTCGAACGCCGACCACTACCGGAAGTCCGCGTCACTCACCGAGTTCCACCTCTTCGAGGGCAGGTCGCACTGGACGTGTGCGGAGCCGGGCTGGGAGGCGGTTGCGGACCTGGCGCTCGAGTGGGCGGTCGAGCACGCAGACTCCCCCGCGGCCGAACCCACCGCCTGACCTCCCGTGCCTCCCGACCCGCAGCCACGCCTCGCGCAGAGCAGTGCACTGCGCGAGGCAGGCGTTCCGGTGTCGATCCACCCCCTTCCCGGTCGCGATCGCTGGGCCCGCGTCCGGACCTGGAACCTCGGCTGCGGCGCCGTGCTCGTCGACGCGGCGGGCACCGGCGTGTCCGTCGGACGCGATCGGGGTGGCGGGGTGTCCCGCCTGACGGTCGCGGCGGTGAGTCCGGGCGACTGGACGTTCACGCAGTACGGACACACCGTCACCCCGACCCGGTCGGAGCCGACCCTCATCCTGATCGACCACACCGCACCCCACGACTTCCGGCGCCGGGACGTCGGTACAGCCGTCAGCATCACTCTCGACCGCACCGCCGTCGTGATACAGCCTGCCGATGTGCCCGAGGCGGCACGGCATCTGTGCGACAGCCCCGCCCTCCACGATCTGATCGTGTGCAGCCTCGTCGATCTCGCCGACATCGCCGCGCATTCACCGTCGGCGCTACCTGCGCTCGTCGACCCCACGGTCGATCTCGTGCGGGCCCTGCTTCTCGGATCGCTCGGGCGACGACCGGACGATCCCCGCGCCGACCTGATCGACAGCATCCGGACGTACATCGATGCACACCTCGGCGAGACCGAGCTCGGACCCACCAAGGTCGCCGCCGCCCACCACATCTCGGTGCGACACCTGCATTCCGTGTGGTCGGCCACCGGTACGACTCTGGGCGAGCACATTTCGAGACGCCGGCTCGACGAGGCCCGTGACACCTTGTTGGACAGCAGGAACCGGCACCTCACGATCGCGGCCGTCGCGCAGCGGCACGGTTTCGTCGACGCCACGCATTTCACCCGACGATTCCGGGACGCATACGGCGTCACGCCGGGACGCCTGCGTCGCGACCGGTTGGCCCGCGCACCCTGAGGACAGCGACGTGCGCAGACGGCCGATTCCGCGCCCACTCCGCGACCTACCGTCGAATCAGCCCGGGGGCGACCCCGACATCGTCCCCGGGGCGTCGCCTCCCACGCGTAACCGGCGTCGCATCACCGCTGTCCCGTGCCCACGACGCAGAACGGGAGTCACCCCATGTCCTTCCCGAAACAGTCGCCCTTCTCGAAAAAACCGCCCTTCTCGACATCCCTCCGGCCGCGAGCTGCCAGGTGGTCGGTCGCGGCGGTGGTCGCCCTCACTCCACTGGCCCTGTCGGTGGCACCCGTCGCCGCAGCTCCCCTGCCCACCGTGGTCCTGGTGCACGGCGCGTTCGCCGACTCGACGGGGTGGAACGACGTCGCCGCCAACCTCACCGCGCGGGGCTATCCCG
Organism: Rhodococcus sp. RD6.2; assembly: GCF_001040705.1. Lineage (GTDB taxonomy): Bacteria > Actinomycetota > Actinomycetes > Mycobacteriales > Mycobacteriaceae > Rhodococcus_G. The sequence continues at coordinate 267,033 of NZ_CVQP01000007.1, read as the reverse complement.
TCGAGACGTTCGACAACCCACTGCGCGGTCCCGCCTACGATTCGACGCTCCTCGAGCAGAAGCTGGCAGGCATCGAGGGCCCGATCGTCCTCGTCGGCCACTCGTACGGCGGCGTCGTCATCAGCAACACCGACGACCCCGACGTCAAGGCCAACGTGTACATCGCGGCGTTCGCCCCCGACCGCGGCGAGTTCGTCCAGGGCATCCTGAACCCGCTGCGTTTCCCCGGCAGCAAGCTGCTCCCGCCCGCGCTGCAACTGAAGATCGTCGACGACGCGCAGGCCATCGGCGGCAAGAACCTCGACGGGTACATCGCGGGCGAGTACTTCCACGGCATCTTCGCCCAGGACGTCGACGACGCCACCGCCGCCGACATGTTCGCGCACCAGCAGTCCGCGGCACTGTGGGCGAACCTCGAACCGTCCGCGACGCCGACGTGGACGACGCGCCCCAACTGGTATCTCGTGTCGACACAGGATCAGGTGATCCCCCCGGACGCGCAAAGGTTCATGGCCGACCGCGCCCGCGCGCACACCACCGAGATCGACGCCTCCCACGCGTCACTGGTGTCGCGGCCGGACGAGGTGACCGCGGTGATCGTCGACGCCGCAGGCGCCTGAACCGCGCCTGCCCACCCCGCCCGAGGTTCCCTGATGTCACATTCGGGGTCGTGAAGTGACCCGGTGTGACATCAGGGAACCTCGGGTCCGCGGAGCAGGCGGGCTGTTCGGCTAGCGTCGGGCAATGCCCGCCAGGACTCTGCCCGTCACCCCCCGCACCGCCGTGTCCGCGCTCGCCGGACTACTCGGCGCGTTCCTCGTCGCATTCGTCCTCACCGACCCGCCCGGCGGACGGTGGGCGATCGAGGTGTCGGACCGCGAACTCGACCGCTGGCTCGGGGCGCAGCCCACGGGCATCGTGGTCGGCGTCGTCGTCGCGGTCGCGGTCTGTGTCGCCCTCCAGCGAAGCGGGTCGCGGCGCCTCGCCTGGGTGGTGGCCGCCGCGGCGACGCTGCCGCTCGGTCTGGTGCGGATGGCGGTTCCGGAGATCACCGGAGTCGACGCCCTGATCTCGCTGCACATCGTCAAGTGCGTTGCCGCGGGCGCGCTGCTCGGATCGGCGGTCGCGGCGGTGTGGGGCCACCGCGGCGCTCAACTCGCGGTCGTCGTCGGCGCCGTCACCGGGTTCCTGTCCGTGCCCGCCTTCGGCGCGGCGACGTCGACGCAGAGCACCTCGACTCTCGGGGAGCCGTCGTGGTGGCTGCTCGCCGTGACCGTCGCGGCGGCTATCGCTGCGGCCGCGGTCGCGGACACCGGGTCCCGGATCCCCAGGATCACCGCCCCGGAAGCAGGCGCTGCTCTGCTGACGATCGCGGCGCTCGCCGTGATCAACCGGGCGCAGCTCGCGTGGATCGGACAGAGCGGCAACGAGACCCGAACCCGGCAATGGGTGATCATCGCGGTCGCGATGATGGTGGTCCTGGTCGCGACGGTCGTGTGCGCGCGGTTCGTCGCCCGCCGCACCGAGATCGCCGACGGCGTGATCGTCGTGGCCGCCACGGGGATGGCGGCCGCGGCCATGCCGGTCCTGGTCGACCTGCGCAGCCCGTTCCGTGACGTCCCCGCATGGCTGACGGTCACCGTCGCCGCGGTCGCGGTCCTCGCCGGGATGGTGCTCGCACTTCGGCTCCCGAATCCGATGGCCGGACTCGGGGTCGCCGCCCTGGTCCCCGTCGTCGCCGTGATCTGGCCCGACTTCGGCGCCGACGGCCCCTGGCTGCTGGTGCGACTGGCCATAGTCGGTGTCGGCGCCGGGTGGGGCGTGGCGGCGACACTTCCCGGCACCGCCGCCGTCGCGGCGGCCGCACTGTCGATTCCCTTCGTGTCCTACGTCTTCCACGCGGCCGCGACGGTCATCGCGCCCAGCGGTCCGGTGACCTACGACGGCGCATATCAACCACTCAGTGGCTCCGAGATGTCGCTGGAGTACGCGAGTGAGCTCGACAAGCAGTTCGAGAGGTTCGCACTCATCCCCCACTACGACGACCGCGTTGCCGGTATCGCGCTTGCTCTCGCGGTCGCCTTCTGCGCGTGGGGCATTCACGGCTTGCGGGCCCGTCGATGACGACGATGCGCCGCACGTTCGACCTGCTCGCCACTCTGCTGGTCGGCGCGACCGCGGGGTGGGCACTGCTGGCACCGCTGGCACCCAACTTCGGGATCAGCGGCACCGACGGTCAGCTGACTGCGCTGATGGCGAGCCGACCGCTGGCCTCCGCAGTCGGGCTGGTCGTGGCCGCCACGCTCGCGGGCGCGTTGTCTCGGCGCGGGTCCGCGCGAGCGGCACGGATGACCACGCTGGTAGGGCTGGGTGTCCTTGTCGCGGTGCAGTACAGCAATGACGGTGTGTGGCAACTCGAATGGTTGATCGCAGTGACGTGGGTGTCGGGGATCGCGGCGGGTGTCGCGCTCGGCGGTGCGGCCGCCGCAGCCGGCGACCGAACCGAGACGGCCGTGCTGCTCGGCGCCGCAGTCGCCGCGTTCCTGGTGGTTCCCGTCACCAGCGAACTCCTGGGTCGGGCGCCCGAGCAGCAGTGGACGCCCTACGCCCCGCTGACCGACGCGGGCACCCTCACCTCGGCACCGGCGTGGATGCTGCTGCTGCCCGCCATCGTCGCAACAGCCTTCGCGACGGCGCTCGGTGGCGCGCGGCCCGCGAAGCCGTCCACGCGGGGCGTCGCGGTCACGGCGACCGTGGTGGCGACGGCGCTGGCGACGAACGCAGCCATCGCTGCCGCGCAGGACAATCGGCCGCTCACCGGGGCGCTGCTCGCGGTATTCGTCGCCGTCACCATCGGCGCGGCGTTCCTGCTCGACGGACAGGACGGGTCCTTGCTCCTGACGACGACCGCGATCGCCGCGGCAGTCGCGCCGCTGTCCGGATGGTCGGACACCACCTGGATCGGCGTTGTCATCCTGATCGTCGGGCTGACCGTCGGCGTGGTGGTCGGGTCGCGGTGGCCGAGCGTCGTGGTCGGACTGACGCTCCTGGCGGCCGTCTCCCTGGCGGGTCTGCTGCCCGACATCGCGGACGGGATGGGTGGCGCGGTGCGCTGGCTGGCCGTCGCCCCCATTGCCGGCTACGCGCTGGGCTCGTGCGATCCGATCCGGTCGGGCGCCACGATCGCCGGACTCTCGGTGCTGTTCGTGCCCAGCGCCCTGAGCGTCGCGGGGCAGGGGGCACCGGACCTGCTGGAGGATCGGTCGCCACTGAGGTCGCTGCCGCGCGGGATGATGGCGTCGATGCCACCCGACCCCTACTGGCTGACCACTGCGATGACGGTGGTCGGCCTCGCGACGATCGCGGCGGCAGGCCTCCTGCGGCAACGCGCGGAGGACTGAGTCTCCGGCAGTCCCAGCCGCACGGCTGTGCAGTCCTAGCCGCGCGCGGCTGCCGCGACCTTGGCCGCCTCGACCTGCTCGTCTGTCAGCGGGGGCTCGGTCAGGGGTGTGCGAGCGGCGCCCTCGGAGCGCAGGCCGTCGAGGGCGATGCCGAGGTAACGGCGCCACGCGTCGGGGGCGACAGGTCCGGCGAAGTCGATGACGGCGCCGACCATCTTGGCGACGGTGAGCAGGTCGTTGGCGGTGACGTCGGGGCGCAGGGCGCCTGCGTCTCTGGCTCGGGTGATGAGTTGCTCGACGAGCGGGGCGACGCGTTCGCGGGCGCACGCGATCTGCTCGCGGCCCTCGTCGCAGCTGAAGAACACCTCGCCCATGCCACGGTTGGCGGACATCTGCTCGCACGTGAACGCGAGGAAGTTTGCCAGGCCCCGCCACGCGTCGTCGACTTTCAGCGCGTCGCTCGCGCCCGCGGCCATGTCGGCCATGTGTTGTTCGAAGACACCGTCGACGAGTTCCTGCTTGCAGCTGAAACGCCGGTAGACGGTGCCCACGCCGACCTTCGCGTGTTTGGCGACGTCGTCGAGGGTGATGTCGATGCCGCGTAGCGCGAACAGTTCGGCCGCGGCGTCGAGGATCTTGCGGCGATTGCGCTCGGCGTCGGCGCGCAGCGGACGCCCTCCTGTGACAGTGCTCACGAATCTCATCTTGTCATCTCCGGTTTCGCGGCGAATTCGGACCGGGAATCGGACAAACCCGGACAGAACCCACCCCAAGCGCGAAATTAAGTGGAGACAACTCCTCCACATGGGCGTACGGTTTCCTAAGTGGAGTTTACTCCTCCATTTCTTGCGAAGCCCGTCACGTCATGTCACACCGAGGGGGCAGTTCCATGACCACCACCACACTCGACCGGCCCGACGCCGGTCCGGACTCGGCCGAAAGAGAGCACCGACTGCGCTGGCTCGTCCTCGCAGTCATCGCCCTGGCCCAGCTCATGGTCGTGCTCGACGCGACCATCGTGAACATCGCACTCCCCGCCGCGCAGCAGGCACTCGAGTTCTCCGACGCCGACCGCCAGTGGGTGGTCACCGCCTACGCCCTCGCCTTCGGCAGCCTGCTGCTGCTCGGCGGCCGGCTCAGCGACCTGTTCGGCCGACGGAACACCTTCGTCATCGGCCTGGTCGGGTTTGCCGTGATGTCCGCGGTCGGCGGCGCCGCAGTCAACTTCGGCATGCTCGTCGCCGCCCGCGCCGGCCAGGGCGTGTTCGCCGCCCTGCTCGCGCCCGCCGCACTGTCCCTGCTCGCCACCACGTTCACCGAACCCGGAGAACGGGCCAAGGCATTCGGCATCTTCGGCGCGGTCGCGGGAGCGGGCGGCGCCATCGGCCTGCTGCTCGGCGGTGCACTCACCGAGTGGACGTCGTGGCGGTGGAGCCTCTACGTCAACCTGATCTTTGCCGCCGTCGCGCTCGTCGGTGCACTGACGATGATGGCACCGCACCGCGCGGAACACCGCCCGCGCCTGGACATTCCGGGCACGGTGACCGTGTCCGCGGCACTGTTCGGCATCGTCTACGGCTTCTCGCATGCCGAGTCGCACGGCTGGTCGAACCCCGCGACCATCGCCTGGCTCGTCGGTGGCGCCGTCCTGCTCGGTGCCTTCGTGGTGATCGAGACGAGGGTCTCGCATCCGCTGCTGCCACTGCGCATCGTTCTCGACCGCACCCGCGGCGGGGCGTACCTGGCGATGTTCCTCACCGGCTCCGGCATGTTCGCGGTCTTCCTGTTCCTGACCTTCTACATGCAGACGACGCTGATGTACTCGCCGATCGTCACCGGCGTCGCGTTCCTGCCGATGGTCGCGGGCATGGTCGTCTCGGCGACCACGGCGACCGGCGTGCTGCTGCCGCGGGTCGGTCCCCGTCCGCTGATGGTCGGTGGCCTCGCACTCGGCGCGGCGGGCCTCGCCTACCTCGCGCAGCTTCAGGTGGACAGCGGCTACGCCGCACACATCCTGCCGGGACTGGTCCTGCTCGGCATCGGCATGGGCATGGTCTTCGCGCCCGGCATGCAGGGCGCGGTGACCGGCGTGCAACCCGAGGACGCCGGAGTCGCCTCGGCGACGGTGAACACCATGCAGCAGGTCGGCGGCTCCATCGGCACCGCCCTGCTCAGCACAGTCGCAGCGACGGCGGCCGCCGACTTCATGGCGGGCCGGACCCCGGACGCGCAGACGAAGGCACTCGCCGCCGCCGAGAGCTACACCACCACCTTCTGGTGGGCGGCCGCGATCTTCGTCGGCGGCGCGGTCATCTCGGCGTTCCTGCTCCCCGGCGGCACACTGCCCGCCGAGGACAGTGACGTCCTGGTCACTGCCCACTGAGCGAGCGACAGCGCCGCCTGTGAGTCCTTTCGGCCCCCGCTACTGGCCGAAAGGACTCACAGGCGTCAGCCGTTCCGCGCGACGAACCGGTCCATGCACCGCTCGGCGATCGCGGTGATCGTCAGGGACGGGTTCACCAGTCCGACCGCGCCGGGGATCAGTGCACCGTCGACGACGTACAGGTTGTCGTAACCGTGCACCCGACCATCGTCCGTGGCGGCCTTGCCCATCACGACGCCACCGAGTCCGTGATACGTTGCAGCGCTGCCGAATCCGACCGCACGCGAGTACACGGGGATGCCGTTCGCGGGGTATCCGTGGCGGGTGTCGGCCCGCTCGTGGAAGCGTCCCGCGAACCGCGCGGCCCGGATGTCGAGGTCGTTCGCACCCTCCGCGTACGGGTAGTTCAGTTCGACGCGGCCCGTCGCGGGGTTCCAGTCGATGGACCCGCGCTCGTGCGTGATCGCCTGGATCAGGTTCGTGCTGGTGTGCCCGCCCGCGATCTCCGGGAACGGCGCTGCCTGCCACGACATCGACACCGAGCCGTCCGGGTCCTCGTCGTCGTAGAGCAATGCCACGCCGGGGCCGGGCTGCTTCGACCCGTACTCGCGGCGGTTCATCACGCGGGAGGTGATGAAGTCGCCATTGTTGCCGTAGCCCTGCCCGACCTCGGGACTCAGCCTCTGCAGCGTTCCCGTGGCGCGCGCGGTGACGAGCAGTTCGGTGGAGTGATACGAACCGGCAGCCAGGAACAGATGGTCCACGACGAAGGTGCGCGTCCCGAGTTCCCTTCCGTGCTCGTCGATCTGCCGCGCCGTGATCTCGAACCGGTTGCCGAGCTCACGAATTCCAATCGCCTCGTGCAGGGGCAGGACCGTGACGTTGCCGGTGGCCTCGGCGCGAGGCAGATAGTTGTGGTCGACGCTGTTCTTCGCGCCGGAGTTGATGCCGTACGGCCCCTCCGCCACTGAGATCGACGGGCGCAGGCGGCCCTCGAACTCGGCGCGCACGAGATCCCAGTCGACGCAGAAATCGTGGAACGTCGGGGTGCCGCCGTAGTCGGCGATGTCCGCCAGCCACGACCGCGCGCCCACGTACTCGGGCCGGGCCAGCAGGTCGGCGGGCAGCGGCGACGTGCCGAGTTCGGCCTTGGCCCGAGGGAAGTAGAGGCGATCGAGTTCGCCGTAGTCGAGGGACTGCGGGAAGATCTGCTCGAAGTCGCGGCGACGCGGCTGCACCGAGTAGGCGCCGAACACCAGCGATCCGCCGCCGACACCGGCGCCGTAGAGCGCGTTGATGCCGTTGCCCTTGATCTCCTCGACCACGCCCGCGTACAGCGGGATCTGCTGGAACTGCGTCAGCGGGTTGATCGGCGGCTTCGTCGAGAACCACGCCGCCCGGCCATCGGGGTTGTCGAAAGTGGCGAAGGTGTTGCCGGACGGGTCGATCGGCCACCGCCGCCCTCGCTCGAGGACCGTCGTCTCGAATCCGGCCAGCCCGAGTCGCAACGCGGCGACGGCGCCGCCGAATCCGCTGCCGATGACGAGAGCGGTGCGTCCCGGGGCGGACCCCGCCGCCCTTCCCACGCCGAGCGAACCGATTGCGGCGGCGCCGAGTCCGACCGCTGCTCCGCGGAGTACGTCACGTCTCGACACACCACTGGGGTCCATGACCTCCGAACCTAGCCCTCGGAAAACACGTCCGGGCCTGTTCCGGTCGAGTTTCATTCGGTTGACCGAGTAAGCCGATCCAGCAGTGCCCGCCCGCGCGGACTGAGCCGATATCCGACGTCGAGGCTTTCGGTCAGCCCGAGTTCCTTGAGGCGGCGCACCTTCTGTTTGAACGTCGGCCGATCCATCCCGACGACCGGTGCGAGCTCGGTCGAGACCACGGCCGGCCGCTCCCCGATCAGTCGCAGCGTCGCCTGGGTCCACGGTCCGTTGGCATCCATCCGCGCCAGCCTGCGGCGCAGCGCGACGACGTCGGCGTCCGAGAGGTCGGCGTTCTCCCGCAGCACCGCACGGGGGTCGGGGCCGCCCGACCGCAGCGCGATCCGGTAGAGGATCGGACCGTGCGCCTTCTTGTCGACGAACGCGAGGAGGACGTCGGCAGACGCGAAGCCGGCCGCGTGCGCGTCGGCATCCGTCACCTCGTTCGGCGCGACCTCGTCCACGGAGTCGAACGCGATCACCCCGACGGCGGTCCGCTGGCTGCTGCCCGCGCGCACCCGGGGGCGGTCCCATCTCCGGAACGCGAGCCTCACGGTCCCGGCGACGATGCCTGCGAGTGCGTCCGCCGTGAAGATCACCGTCGGCTCAGTCCACCAGGCCGAGCGAACGGAGGTGCTCGAACACCAGCCGGGAGCCGGGAGCGGACTCCGGCATCGCCGCGTACTCGTCGACGGTGAAGTAGCGCAGTTCCGCGATCTCGCTCGTCGCGACGGGCTCGGCGGTCAGCGTCGCGAGGTAGCAGGTCATGTGCAGTCGGGTTCCTGGTGGATGACCGAACGCCTCGGCTTCGAACACCCCGAGCCGTTCGAGGGTGCCGTCGACGATTCCTGCGTCGAGTTCTTCGCGAATCTCCCTGTGCAGAGCCTGTTCCGGCGTCTCCCCGGGGTCGATCTTGCCGCCCGCCATGTAGAAGGCGGTCTTGCCGACAGACCGTGCCTGCAGCATCCGGCGGTCGCGCACGTGGGCGAGTGCGACGGTCCTGATATCGGGCATTCCCCAAGGGTAAGCGCCTGCGGCGCTCGCGAGCGGTTTCAGGGTCCGGACACCCCGAATGCGCGCGGGAGCGGCAGAGCCGCCTGCGGGGGGAATGTTCGTATCCCCTAAACTGGACACCAGGCGTCCGGATACTCCAGGGCGTATAGACACCCCGCCCTCGACACCGACGGAGTGCCCTTGCTCGCAATATTGTTCGCCCACGCATTCGCCGCCGTTCTGGCGCCTGCCGTCGTGCGAACAATGGGGCGCAACGCTTTTCTCCCCCTGTCGCTGGTGCCCGCGGCGTCCCTGGTGTGGGTGATCGCGAACTGGAACACCGAGCAGTCGCTGCACATCACCTGGGCTCCCGGACTGTCGATGAACATCGACATGCGGTTCGACTCCCTCGCCGCGATCATGTCCGCGTTGATCCTCGGCATCGGCACCCTCGTGCTGATCTACTGCGCGCGCTACTTCCAGGACGGCGACACCCGCCTCGGCATCTTCGCCGCCGAGATGGTCGCCTTCTCCGGAGCCATGTTCGGGCTCGTCACCAGCGACAACATGCTCATCCTCTACACGTTCTGGGAATTGACGACGGTCCTGTCATTCCTGCTCGTCGGCCACTACGCCGAGCGTGCGTCGAGTCGCCGCGCCGCCACCCAGGCGCTGCTGGTGACCACTGCGGGCGGCCTGGCGATGCTCGTCGGGTTCATCATCCTCGGGCAGGTCGGCGGCAGTTACCAACTGTCCGTGCTGCTGGAGAACCCTCCGGACGGTGTGCTCGCGGCGATCGGCGTCGTCCTGGTGTTGACCGGTGCACTCTCGAAATCCGCGATCATCCCGATGCACTTCTGGCTCCCCGGAGCGATGGCCGCCCCGACTCCGGTCAGCGCGTACCTGCACGCCGCCGCGATGGTCAAGGCGGGTATCTACCTCATCGCCCGCCTCGCACCCGGCTTCGCCGATTCCGGTCCGTGGCGCGTCACCGTCCTGACGCTCGGCCTCGGCACCATGATTCTCGGCGGCTGGCGCGCGATGCGCGCCTTCGACCTCAAGTTGATCCTCGCGTTCGGCACGGTCAGTCAGCTCGGATTCCTGACCGTGCTCGTCGGGACCGGCTCCCGCGACGCCGCGCTCGCGGGCATCACCCTCGTCGTCGCGCATGCGATGTTCAAAGCCTGCCTGTTCATGGTGGTCGGCATCATCGACCACACGACCGGCACCCGCGACATCCGCAAGCTGGCGCACCTCGGTCCCGCCGCACCGGTCCTGTGCGTCGTCGCCATCGGGGCGGCCGCGAGCATGGCGGGGCTTCCACCGTTCCTGGGGTTCGTCGGCAAGGAAGCCGCGCTCGAGGCCGTCGCGACCACGTCGGTGCTCAACCCGACAGTCCGCGCCCTGGTACTCGCGGGCATCGTCCTCGGTTCGATCCTCACCGTCGCCTACAGCATCCGGTTCGTGTGGGGCGCGTTCGCTCGCAAGCAGCTCGCGGAGCCGAGCGCGCCCGTGCAGAACATGCACCGGGCCGGGCCCCTGTTCCTCGCGGTTCCCGCCCTGCTGTCTGCGGCGGGCCTGGTCACCGGCCTGATCTCGCCGGTCCTCGACAGCCTGCTCGTCGCCTACGCCGACACCCTCCCCGGACCCCAGGGCTACCACCTCGGACTGTGGCACGGGTTCGGGCTGGCCCTGTGGCTGACCGTGCTCGTGATCGTCGGTGGCGTCGCGCTCTACCTCGCGCACCGCCGGATCAGCCGACTCCGGTTCGAGCGTCCCCTGCTGGGCAATGCGGAACGCATCTACGACGCGACGCTGCGCGGCATGGACACCCTGTCGATCCGGCTCACCGGCACCACGCAGCGCGGTTCGCTGCCGCTGACCCAGGCGTCGATTCTCGTCACCCTCGTCCTGCTGCCGACGATCCTGCTGCTCCTCGGCACCGACAACTCGGTGTCCCTGCACGTGTGGGAGTCGCCGGTGCAGTTCGCGGTCGGGCTCATCATGATCTCCGCGGCACTCGCGGCGACCGTCATGCGAAACCGGCTCGCGTCCGTCATCCTCGTCGGCGTCACCGGCTACGGCTGCGGCGTCATCTTCGCGCTCGACGGCGCCCCCGACCTCGCGTTGACGCAGTTCCTGGTCGAGACGCTGACCCTGGTGATCTTCGTGCTGGTGCTCCGCAAGTTGCCCGCCGAGATCGACGAACGCCAGTCCGTCGGGTTCAAGCCGGCGCGTGCGGCGCTCGGCGTCGCGGTCGGCGCGGCCGTGACCGCGCTCGGCGCGTTCGCCATCAGTGCGCGTTCCGCCGAACCGATCTCGGTGCACATGCCCGACCTCGCCTATCACGTCGGCAACGGCAAGAACGTCGTCAACGTCCTGCTCGTCGACATCCGCGCCTGGGACACCCTCGGCGAGATCTCCGTGCTGCTCGTCGCCGCGACCGGCGTCGCGTCCCTGGTGTTCCGCACCCGACGGTTCGGCACCGCGCCCCGCGTGGCGGACGCTCCGTCCTTCGCTCCGACGCCGGAGACCACGTGGCTCCTCGGCGGCGACCTGATCGATCCCCGACACCGGTCGCTGATCCTCGAGGTCACCACGCGAATGGTCTTCCCGACGATGATGGTGCTGTCGGTGTACTTCTTCTTCTCCGGCCACAACGCTCCCGGCGGCGGCTTCGCCGGCGGCCTCACGGCGGGACTCGCGCTCGTGCTCCGCTACCTCGCGGGCGGCCGGTACGAACTCGGCGAAACGGTCCCGATCGACGCGGGCAAGATCCTCGGACTCGGCCTGATCTTCTCCGCGGGCACCGCGCTGGCGTCCGTGTTCCTCGGCGCCCCCGCGCTGTCGTCGGCGACGATCGAGATGACGCTGCCACTGCTCGGCGACATCAAACTCGTGACCGCACTGTTCTTCGACCTCGGCGTCTATCTCATCGTCGTCGGTCTGGTGCTCGACGTCCTGCGCAGCCTGGGCGCCCGACTCGACGCCGAGGTCGAGAACCTCCCCGAGCCCGGAAGGCAGGTGACGACCCGGTGACCGTCAACCTCGGATTCCTCCTCGTCATCGGCATCCTCATCTCGTGCGGTGTGTACCTGCTGCTGGAACGCTCGATCACGAAGATGCTGCTGGGCCTGCTGCTGTTCGGCAACGGCGTCAACCTGCTGATCCTGTCCTCGGGCGGGCCGCCGGGCAGCGCCCCGATCGTCGGCCGCACCAACGAGGTGTACGACGAGATGTCGGATCCGCTCGCGCAGGCGATGATCCTGACCGCGATCGTCATCACGATGGGTATCGCGGCATTCGTGATGGCGTTGGCCTACCGGTCCTACAAGATCAACACGAAGGATGCCGTCGAGGACGACCCCGAGGACACCAAGGTCAAACACCTCCGCAGTCCCGCGGAGGCACCCGACCACGACCGTTCCGACGATCCGATCACCGGCGACTCCACGTTCAGCGGTGACGCCTTCGACGACAAGGGCAACCCGATCCCACTCGAACAGCTCACGAACCTCGAGGAACTCGAGGTGTACGAAGATCTGCGCGAAGGCGACTTCGACGAGTTCGACTCCCGCGGCGACGACGAACCCGGCAACGAGGTCGGGGCCGCTCCGGGCGGTGACCGCCGATGACGCTGTCACCCGGCGTCGTGCAGACGTTGACGCCACTGCCCGTCCTGATCCCGATGCTCGCCGCCGCCGTGACGCTGGTCGGCGGACGCAGGCCACGGTTCCAGCGCGCGGTCACGATCGCCGCACTCGTGGCAGGCCTCGCCGTGTCGTGCATGCTGCTGTACCTCGCCGACCGGGACGGCATCTCGTCGCTGCAGGTCGGCGGCTGGGAATCCCCGATCGGCATCACCCTCGTCGTCGATCGACTATCCGCGATCATGCTGGTCGTCTCGTACATCGTGCTGCTCGCCGTCATGGCGTTCGCCGTCGGCCAGGGTATTCACGACGGCAACGAAAAGCAGCCGGTGTCGATCTTCCTGCCGACCTATCTGGCGCTGGCCGCGGGCATCTCGAACGCCTTCCTCGCCGGCGACCTGTTCAACCTGTTCGTCGGGTTCGAGGTGCTGCTCGCGGCGTCCTTCGTGCTGTTGACCCTCGGCGCCAGCGCCGACCGGGTCCGTGCGGGCGTGTCGTACGTGATGGTGTCCATGGTGTCGTCGCTGATCTTCCTGATCGGCATCGCGCTCGCCTACGGTGCCACCGGCACACTGAACCTCGCGCAGATGGCGGTGCGGCTCGACGACGTCCCGAACGGCACCCGGATGGCGATCTTCGGTGTCCTGCTTGTCGCGTTCGGCATCAAGGCCGCGGTCTTCCCGCTGTCGACGTGGCTGCCCGACTCGTACCCGACCGCACCAGCGCCCGTCACGGCGGTGTTCGCGGGACTGCTCACCAAGGTCGGTGTGTACGCGATCATCCGCGCACACACGCTGCTGTTCCCGCAGGGCGAGCTCGACGACGTCCTGATGATCTGCGGCCTGCTGACGATGATCGTCGGCATCCTCGGTGCGATCGCCCAGTCCGACATCAAGCGTCTGCTCTCGTTCACCCTGGTCAGCCACATCGGCTACATGGTGTTCGGCATCGCGCTCTCGACGCAGCAGGGCCTGTCCGGCTCGATCTACTACGTCGCGCACCACATCATCGTGCAGACCACGCTTTTCCTCGTCGTCGGTCTGATCGAACGGCAGGCCGGGTCGTCGTCGCTGCGCCGGCTCGGTGGTCTCGCCGCCGCGAGCCCGGTGCTGGCGCTCGTGTTCCTGGTTCCCGCGTTGAACCTGGGCGGCATCCCGCCCTTCTCCGGGTTCATCGGCAAGATCGCCCTCCTGCAGGCGGGCGCCGCACATCCGAGCGCGCTGTCCTGGGTGCTCGTCGCGGGCGGCACGCTCACCAGCCTGCTGACCCTGTACGTCGTCGCCCGCGTGTGGACGAAGGCGTTCTGGCGGGCCCGTGCCGACGCCCCGGAAGGCGATCTCGCCGACGTCAGCCCGTCCGCCCTCATCGACGAGTCCGAGGAGGACATCGCGTTCGTCGACCGTGAGGACGTCGGCCGGATGCCCGCGCTGATGCTGGCGCCGACGTTCGCGCTCGTCGGGGTCGGGATCGCGTTGACGGTGTTCGCGGGCCAGATCATCGCCGTCACCGATCGCGCGGCGACGGATCTGCAGGACCGGTCCATCTACATCGACGCCGTGCTCGGTCCGAACTACTCCGAGCATGTCACCGCGACAGGAGGCGACAGATGAGCCGGTCTGCGGTGTTGCGCGCGGGCTCGCTCGCGTGGCTGGTCTTCGTGTGGGTCCTCCTGTGGGGAAACATCTCTGTCGCCAACATCGTCGGCGGCCTGGTCGTCGCCGTCCTCATCACGGTCCTGCTTCCCCTACCCCGCGTTCCCGTCGGCGGTCGCATCCACCTGTGGTCGATCGTGAAACTCGTCGGCATCAGCCTCTGGTACGCGGCGCAGTCGAGCGTCCAGGTGGCATGGCTGTCGATCCGCCCGGGCCCGCTCCCGGTGACCGGCGTTCTCCGTTGCCGGCTGGCCATCAAGTCGGACCTCGTCCTGACGCTGTGCGTGGACGTCCTCAACCTCATTCCGGGCACCCTCGTCCTCGAGGTCGACCAGGTCAAGCGGACGGTGTACGTGCACGTTCTCGACCTCGGCACCGACAGGGCGGTGCACCAGTTCCATGCCACGGTCCGCCGTCTCGAGCGGCTGTTCATCGAGGCGTTCGAACGGCCTGCCGAGTGGGCGGGCGACACCCCCGGCACCGGCGACATCGCCACACGAAAGGAACTGTGATGACGACAGTGATCGTGATCGCCGGGGTGATGATGTCGATCGCCGCGGTACTCACCGCGTACCGCCTGCTCGACGGACCCTCCACCCTGGACCGACTCGTCGCGATGGACACCCTCGTCGCAGTGTCCATCTGCGGTCTCGCCCTCTGGGCGGCGTACAGCATGGACACCACCCTGGTGCCCGCGATCGTCGCCCTCTCCCTCGTCGGGTTCATCGGCTCGGTGTCGGTGGCCCGATTCCGGGTTCGGGACGACCAGTGAGCACCGCACTCGACGTCGTCGCGGCGATCGCCATCCTGCTGGGGGCGCTGCTCGCGATGACCGCCGCGATCGGCATCGTGCGCTTCGACGACACCCTGTCGCGGATGCATCCGGCGACGAAGCCACAGGTGATCGGCATGATCCTGGTGCTCGCCGGCTGCGTGATCCGACTGCGGGGCAATGTCGACATCTGGATGCTCGTCCTAGTCGGACTGTTCACGCTGCTGACCGCACCCGTGATCGCGCACACCGTCGGCCGCGTCGCCTACCGCGAACAGCGCGGACGCGACGGACTCGGACTGGTCGGCGAACTGGACCGCGACGAGGGCCCGACCCCGCGTTAGGCCGCGACCGTGGTCCGTCCCCGACGCCGGTAGCGTGGTGCGGGTGACCGTGATCGTGTGGGTGTCGGCACTGGTTCTCGGGGCCACCCTCCTGGACCGGGTCGCCCTGTGGGCGGAACGCCGTGGCTGGATCTACTGGCGTAAACGCAAGCCGGAGGTCGACGGCGGCGCGATCACCGGCGCCTTCGGCGAGATCCAGTCGGTGCTGTCACCGTCGCACCGTCACGTCGTCGACGAGCAGAGGAACAAGCAGACGCTCCGCCACGACACGGCAACCGGAGACGGCACCGGGATCCGCGTCGACCTCGACGACGGCACGGTCCGCTTCGACCGCTGACCCGTCGGATTCCCGGGCGACGACCTACACCGGGACCCGGACGGTGGCGGACGCGTTCCGCCCGCCCCACCGGCCCAGAGCAGAATCCGGCGCAGCGAAGAACGTCGCATGGAACGCCGCGACGACGGCGGCGAGGACGCCGAGGATCAACGGCACCGACACCATCGGGTGGGCGGCGATCGGCACGGCGAGGTACCGGTAGCTCAGCAGCAGCGCGGCGAACACGGCCGCGCCCCCGACGACCAGACGGATGCGGAACCGACCCCAGCCACGCTCGGGATCACGCAGCGCCGACTCGATGGTCAGGCACAGCACGACGCCCGCGACCAGGTCGACGGCGTAGTGGTAGCCGAAGCCGAGGGTCGCCATCAGCGTGCACACCAGCCAGAACGTGCCACCCCAGCGCAGCCAGCGCGGGCCGCTGCGGGTGTGCACGAAGATCGACAACGCCCACGCGGTGTGCAGGCTCGGCATGCAGTTGCGCGGGGCGCCGCCGTCGAACACGAAGGCCGTCGGGTCGGTGCCCGTCGGGATCGTCGTCGGCCAGTAGTCGCCGAGTTGGGCGCCCTGTCCCGCGGCGCCGAACGCGAAGTCCGGTCCGACGACCGGGAACACCAGGTAGAACAGCGGTCCGATCAGGCCGATGGCGAGGAAGGTGCGCACCAGGTGATGCGACGGCCACCCGCCCCGCAACTGGTAGAGGGCGACGGCGATTGCCGCGACGGGCAGTTCGATGTACACCCAGTGCAGGACGCCGTACCCGACGGGTCCGAGGGCGTCGACGACCTGACCCATCACCCACGACGGCGCACCGAACGCACGGTCCGCGAGCTCGACATACTGGTCGAGGACGGCGGGCCGGGCCATGACGGTGATCTGCAGCCAGACGTCACCGATCTTCGTCGCGGCGATGAGGAGTGCGCCGAGTCCGGCGCCGAGCAGGGCGCTGCTGCGCTGCGGCTCGGTCCAGCGCCACGCCGCGACCACGGCGATGCCGGCGAGCACCCAGGTCGGGCCGTTCCCGACCCCGAACGGTCCGTCCGTCACCGCCCGCCCGGCGACGAACACCACGTCGATTCCGACTGCGGCGGCGACAGCCAGCACACGCTGTCGATTGGTCAGCCCGACCAGTCCGAGCGCGAGACCGGCCCACGGCACCGACATGGACTTGGGTGTGCCGACGAAGTCGCGGGCGAGGGAGTCGAGTGGGCCTTCGAAACCGGAGCGGCTGGCCACGATCTGCAGCACGATCATCGCCACGACCACCGCGGTTGCGGCGGCCAACGCGATCGCGGGACCCGTACCCGGTCGACGCCAGGGCGTCTCGGTGGGTGAATCCTCGATCAGCACCCGTACATAGTAAAGGGCGTGTGAACAGCGGATTGACGTTGCCGGTCGGACAACTGGACGGTCGGATCCCCGGCGTCAGGCCCGCAGCTCGTTCACCAGCGCGTCGACGACTCCCGTGAGGTCACCCCGACCGGCCACGGCGACGCGCCGCTGACGCTGGTAGGACGCACCACGACGCGGTATGTCCTCGACCGCGGCGAGTTCGCGCTCACACCCGAGGTCGCGCGCGACGGGTGCCAGGTCCTCGAGCAGGTCGTGCAGATCGTCGGTGACGAGGCGTTCGTTGCTGTCGGCGTCGAGGATGACCTCGGCGTCGAGCCCGTACCGCGCCGCCCGCCACTTGTTCTCCTGAACGTGCCACGGCGGCATCCCGGGCAGGTCGAGCCCCGCCTCGAGCCTGCGGTCGAAGTACACGACCAGGCAGTGGATCAACGCGACCAGCGCTTCGAGTTCGGCCCACGTCGACACCCCGTCGCACACCCTGATCTCGACCGTGCCCCACTTGGGCGCCGGCCGGATGTCCCAGTGCAAGGCCTCGAGCCGTTCGATGACGCCGGTCTTCATCTGGTCGTGCACGAAACCCTCGAACTGCGACCAGGTCTCGAACTGGAACGGCAGACCCGCCGTCGGCAACTGCTGGAACATCAGGGCCCGGTTACTGGCATAGCCGGTGTCGACACCCGCCCACATCGGCGACGAAGCCGACAGTGCCAGCAGGTGCGGGTACTTCACCAGCAGCGCGTTGATGATCGGGAAGACCTTCTCCGCCGACGAAACACCGACGTGCACGTGCACTCCCCAGATCAGCATCTGGCGGCCCCACCACTGGGTCCGGTTGATCATCTCGTCGTAGTGCGGATTCGGGGTGACCTGCTGCGCCGACCACTGCGCGAACGGGTGCGTGCCCGCACACATCAACTCGACCTTCTCGCGCTCGGCCGCACGGCGCAGCAGCGTCATCGTCTCGCGGAGATCGTCCATCGCCTGACCGGTGGTGTCGCAGACGCCGGTGACGAGTTCGACCGTGTTCCGCAGGAATTCCTTGTGCAGGCGCGGCTGCGCGCCGTCCGCCAATTCGCCGGCGGCAGCCAGGACCTGCGCAGCCGTGTTGGACAGGTCGCGGGTGATCGGGTCGATCAGCGCGACCTCCCATTCGACACCGATCGTCGGCCGGGGTGAACCGGCGAAGGGAACAGCCACAGCGAAATCCAACCACAGTGCAGACGACGACGCCGCGACGGGGAACCGGCCTGTGGCCGGTGTCATCGTCGCGGCGTCGCGTGCTGTTGCGGGGTGTCCTACTTGATGACGCCGCAGGCGACACGGGAGCCCGCGTCACCGGTGTCGAGCGTGGCCTGGTCCGGCGCAGGCGCGTACCGCGTCGGGATGTTCGCGAAGTTGTCCGCACCGGAGTGCACGACGATCGCGGTGCCCTTGTCGTGGTTCTGCAGATCCTCGACGGTGAACGCGTCAGTGGTGGTGGTCAGGTTCGCGGTGCCGTCCTCGAGGACGAACAGCGACGGCAGGTCGCCGCTCGCGGGATGTCCGGTGTGGCCCTCGACCTTCAGGTGTCCGCCCGCGGACGTGAAATCGCCTTCGCAGCTGCCGACCGAGTGAATGTGCAGACCGTGGAAGCCCGGCTCGAGACCGTTGGCCGCGACCGTGACGACGACGGTGTCACCGTCACCGACGAAGGTGGCGGTACCCGCAGCCTTGCCGTCTGCGCCCTTGAGGACGGTGTTCAGCCGGCTGGTCGCACCCGCGCCGTGCCCGTCGCCCTCGGAGCCGTGGTCGGCAGGCGCGGCCTGACCGGTCCACACTGCGGGGGTGGTGCCGGGAACGTCGCTGGCCTCCTGGTTCGGGGGGCTGCACGCGGTGAGACCGAGGGCCGCGATCGCGACCATCGGGGCGACGACGCGCAGGGACACGCGGCCTGACCGGGTCGTCTGTGAATCGCGTCGGGTAAGCAAGGCCATCAAACCGCTCCTTCGAGGTGGGCTGGAAGTGCACTGATCATAGCCAGCCAGAAGAAGCGACCTTCCGGTGGTCTACGACGTCGCATAGTTGACCCGACTGTGAGCTGCGCTAGGACGCGGTGACGATGACGATCACACCGGGAGAAGCCGACGCGATACCGGAGAAACGCTGCTCGGCGGTGACACCGAGTTCCGCTGCGATCTCCTGGGCGGCCTTCTTCTCCGCTGCCGAGTTCGCGGAGTAGTAGACCGTGGTCTTCGCGACGTTGCCGCTGCTGTAGTTACCCGTCTCGGCCACGGTCCACCCACCGGACTCGAGGGTGCTCGCGGTATCCGCGGCGAGACCGCTGATCGTGCTGTTGTTGAAGACCCGCACCGGAACGGAGGACTTGTCGGCTGTGGTGGCGGACGCCGCCTGCGCGGAAACCGACGTCGCGGCGGCGTTCGTGGTGGGGGGCGTCGTCGTCGGCCGCGCCGACGCGCCTGGGGAGTTCGGGGCCGCCGTCACCGGCGCCACACTCGGGACGACGTCAGTGGCCTGCGCGTCGGACCCGGAATCGGAGAGACTCATCGCGCCGATACCGGCAAACGCGATCGCGAGGGCGATCAGGACCATCGCGAGGGCGCGAAGCGGGGGTCCCGACGGTGCCTGCTGCGGGGTGCTCACGGCGTCGACCTTACGTGACGTCGAATCCGAGCCGCCTCGCCGCGCGCGCCTTCTGCCTGCTCGCCCGCAGGCGACGCAGCCTTTTGACGAGCATCGGGTCGGCGGCGAGGGCTTCCGGCCGGTCGACTAGCGCGTTGAGCACCTGGTAGTAGCGGGTGGCGGACATCTGGAACAGTTCCTTGATGGCGTCTTCCTTCGCGCCCGCGTACTTCCACCACTGGCGTTCGAAGGCCAGGATGTCGTGATCGCGGCGGCTGAGTCCGTCCGCGCCGACCTCGTCGACGTCCTGCTGGTCGGTGGGCTGCGAATTCCGGCTACGCGCGACTGCGCCGTCCATCTCACTCCTCAACGTCGAGCACCCGCCCCGAGCTCGGCCGGGTCCGAAGCACCCCGTCGACCCGAACCGGCTCCGACCGGGGCGAACGAATTACAACCCTGTACTTCCGCAGTCATTCAACCACGGTGGCCGCGCCCGGTCAGGGTTCCCGGCCGGGCGCGTCGCAGGTGTCACACACAACGCGCGCGGAGGTGACGTACACAACCGCCGACCACCGGTCCCCGGTCACGCCGCAGACCACCACTATCCTTTGCCGCATGGCAATTCTTCCGATCGTGATCGTGGGCGACCCGGTACTGCACCAGCCGACGCAACCGGTCACGCAGCCGCTTTCCGAAATCGCCGAGCTCGTCGGCGACATGTACGACACGATGGACGCCGCGAACGGTGTCGGTCTCGCCGCCAACCAGGTGGGTGTGGCGCTGCGCCTGTTCGTCTACGACTGCCCCGACTACGACGCCGACCCGAAGGACGGCGCCCGCAGGCGCGGCGAGGTGATCAACCCGGTGCTCGAGACGTCCGAGATCCCGGAGACCATGCCCGACCCCGACGACGACGAGGAAGGCTGCCTGTCCGTGCCGGGCGAGCAGTTCCCGACCGGTCGCGCGAACTGGGCGAAGGTCACTGGTGTGGACCGCAACGGCGATCCCGTCACGATCGAGGGAACCGGATTCTTCGCGCGGATGCTGCAGCACGAGGTCGGCCACCTCGACGGCTTCCTGTACACGGACATGCTGATCGGACGGTACAAGCGGGCGGCCAAGAAGATCATCAAGCGGTCCGGCTGGGGCGTCCCCGGCCTGGACTGGACCCCTGGGACGGTCGAGGACCCTTTCGGCCACGATGAGTGACACCCGGCCGGCGGGAGGCAGGCACCACCGGCGGATTCGTGACACCCCCGAGGCCACAGCCGCACTCTGGACCACGGCCGTGGGTGTACAGCCGGCGATCGCGGCAACCGAACCGGCAATCGCCTCCGCCGCGCGGTCGGCCGTCGCCTCCGCCGCGCAGTCGGCCGTCGATGTCGAGCAGTCGGCCGCTGCCGGCCCCCTGGAGCCGGAGGTTCCTGCCGCCGCGCCGGTCGTTGCTGCCCCCGCGGAGCCGGAGGCTCCTGCCGCCGCCGAGCCGGAGGTTCCTGCCGCCGCGCCGTCGACTGTTGCCGCGACCACGCCTCCGGGACCGCGTCCTGGCAGTCGGGTTGTGATGCGGTACAAGCTGCCTCCCGGCTACCCGCAGCCGCTGACGGACGTCATCGGAGAACTCGTCAGCGTGTCACCCGCGGTCGTCGTCGTCCGCGCCCAGGACGGCCGTGTCGTCCAGGTCTCCCCCGACCAGGTGGTCGCGCTCAAGGAGCTCGGCGCCCGTCCTGTCGCGACACGGGAGATCCGGTCGCTCGAGCTGGCCGCGGCCGACGGCTGGCCGGGCACCGAGCAGGCATGGATCGACGGCTGGCTGGTCCGATCGGGTCACGGGTTCACCCGACGCGCCAACGCTGCGGCTCCGCTCGGGAACGCACAGCGAATGGGCAATCTGCACTCCGGAGAGACCCTCGACCGGTTGCGCGCCTGGTTCGCCGCGCATGATCAGCCACTGACGTTGCTGCTTCCCGACCGGCTCGGCGCCGCCCCCACAGGATGGACGGAGTCGCCGGAGGTGCAGGTGATGGCCGCCGACATCGAGAATCTGACGCTGCCGAACGGGGAGTCGGCCGTGACGGTGAGCGATGCGCCGGACCCCCAATGGCTGGCCACGTACCACTACCGGGGCGCACCGCTGCCCGACTCCGCGGCCGCCGTGCTCACCGCGGTCAGCGAGGGTGAGGTCGCGTTCGGCGCGCTCGGCACTCCCGACACCGGTTTCCTGGCGATCGCGCGCGGCGCGGTGACGCAGGCTCCGGACGGCAGGCGCTGGGTGGGGCTGAGCGCGGTCGAGGTCGCGCCGGAGCACCGGCGTCGGGGACTGGGGATGCTGATCTGCGCGGAGATGATCCGCTGGGGACGCGACCGCGGAGCCACCCACACCTACGTCCAGGTCGAGGCGGACAACGCGGGCGCGATCGCGCTATACCGGACCCTCGGCCTCGTCGACCACCACCGCTACCGCTACGCCACCGCACCCTGATCGATCGCGAACGGTGAGGGGAACCCCGCCGGTCAGACCGGGTGTGGGTTCCCCTCACCCGGACGGCGGTGGTGTCGGAGGGCCGAACTACGCTGCGGGCATGCGATTGGCGACGTGGAACGTGAACTCGGTTCGGGCCCGGACGGACCGGATCGTGGACTGGCTGGTCCGCACCGACACGGACGTGCTCGCCATGCAGGAGACGAAGTGCCGGGACGACCAGTTCCCGACCGAACGGTTCACCGAACTCGGCTACGAGGTCGCCCACATCGGCCTGAGTCAGTGGAACGGTGTCGCGATCGTCTCCCGCATCGGTCTGGACGACGTCCAGGTCGGGTTCGAGGGCCAGCCGGGATTCGTCAAGCAGGTACCGGACAGCCTGGACGTCGCGACGCCGGTGGTCGAGGCCCGCGCGATCGGCGCGACGTGCGGCGGGGTTCGGGTGTGGAGTCTGTACGTGCCGAACGGCCGCGAGTTGGCCGACCCGCACTACGCGTACAAGCTGGACTGGCTCGCGACGCTGCGTGACGACGCCGCGAAGTGGCTCGCAGACGACCCGAACGCCCAGGTCGCGTTGGTCGGCGACTGGAATGTCGCGCCGACCGACGAGGACGTGTGGGATCCGGCGCTGTTCGACGGCAAGACGCACACGTCGCAGCCGGAGCGTGACGCGTTCGCCGCGTTCGAGGAGATCGGCTTCGCCGAGGTGACACGGCCGCACACCCCCGGCCCCGGCGTCTACACCTACTGGGACTACACCCAGTTGCGGTTCCCGAAGCGCCAGGGCATGCGGATCGACTTCCAGTACGCGTCACCTGCGCTCGCCGCGCGGGTCACCGGCGCGTCGATCGACCGCGAGGAGCGAAAGGGCAAGGGCGCCAGCGATCATGCGCCCGTCGTCGTCGAATTCGACTGAGCGCACGGCGAACGCGACGTCAGGCCTGGTCGTCGAGGAGTGCGAGGTACTCGGTGTGCGATCCGAGATAGCGCCGGACGTAGGTACACACCGGATGTAGGCGCCAACCCCGGACCCGGGACTCCTCGAGAACCTCGTGGACGAGGACTGCCGCCCATCCCCGGTCGCCGTACTCCTCCTTGACCACGGTGTGCATCAACGCGACCGAGGTCCCCGCAACCGGGGGGCTGTCGACGCCGTCGAGCCTGCGGTACCCGAGTATTCCGACCAGTTCGTCGCCGACCCACAGGTCGAATCGTGAGTGCGCAGGGTTGTCCTCGACCTGGGCCAGCGTCGGGTCGGCGCGCACGACGACCTCCTGCACCGACTCCCGGTCGTGGCTCCTCTTGAACATGCTGTCCATGGAAACAGCACTTTCGGTGACGTGCCCCTCACGGCGACAAGTTGTCGCCCATCCTTCGTCGAATCGTGGCCGAATCGCCGCCGGCGGTTCGGCGGTTCACACGGGGACGAGCAGGTCTCGGTACTCCGGATTCGCCACCACGAATCGCTGCAGATAGGTGCACACGGGCCGCACCTTCCAGCCGTTCTCGCGAGCGGTGTCGAGTGCGCGGCCGACCATCAGCGCGGCGAGCCCGCGGTGCCCGAAGTCCTCCACGATCACGGTGTGCTGGAAGGACACGATCGGAGTCCCGGCGCGCTTGGACCGGACGGGGCGACCGTCCGCCTCCATGTCCCAATAACCGAGGATGCCGACGATCTCGCCGTTGAGCCACAGCTCGAAACGGCTTTGACCTGCATTGTTTGTGACCTCGACGGTCGCCTTGTCCGTGAACATCCCCGGCACTCCCTAACCCACCTGTAACTAAAATGTGACCTACGCCACTATAGGTGAGGTCGGGTTGGCGTGACGCCGAACCACCGAAATCGGGCGCACGAATTGAGGGGCGGCGCCATGCCCTAGAGTCTGCGACGACAACTCAACAACCCACGGGGGCTCGCACCAGCGGGCTGAGAGGACGGCTAGCTCATCACGAGCGATCAGGGCCGTCGACCGTATGAACCTGACCGGGTAATGCCGGCGTAGGGAGAATCATGAGGGAGACCTCTGTCGTCTCGTCCGTCACCACGGGACCGATCGAAGGCAGCAGCAAGCAGTACGTCGACGCCGACGGAGTCACGGTCCCGGTGCGACGCGTCCACCTGAGCACCGGCGACCATCTGGACCTGTACGACACCTCCGGCCCGTACACGGACACGGACACGGACACGGTGATCGACCTCGACGCCGGCCTGCCGCAAGTGCGGGCATCGTGGCCGCGTCCCGCGGGTGCCACCACACAGCTCGGCTGGGCTCGTGCAGGCGTCCTCACCAAGGAGATGCTCTATTGCGCAGCCCGAGAGGGTGTTTCACCGGACGTGGTGCTCGACGAGGTCGCGGCGGGACGCGCCGTGATCCCCGCCAACCGCAATCACCCGGAGCTCGAACCGATGATCATCGGCAAGCGTTTCGCGGTGAAGGTGAACGCGAACATCGGCAACTCGGCGGTCAGCTCGTCCATCGCCGAGGAGGTCGAGAAGATGGTGTGGGCGACCCGGTGGGGCGCCGACACCATCATGGACCTGTCCACGGGCAGGAACATCCACGAGACGCGGGAGTGGATCCTGCGCAACTCCCCCGTCCCCGTCGGCACGGTGCCGATCTACCAGGCACTGGAGAAGGTCGGCGGCGATCCGACGAAGCTGACGTGGGAGTTGTACCGCGACACCGTGATCGAGCAGTGCGAGCAAGGCGTCGACTACATGACCGTGCACGCCGGGGTGCTGCTCCGGTACGTGCCGCTCGCGGCGAAGCGCGTCACCGGCATCGTCTCTCGCGGAGGCTCGATCATGGCAGCCTGGTGCCTGGCGCACCATCGGGAGTCCTTCCTGTACACGCATTTCGAGGAACTCTGCGACATTCTCGCCCGCTACGACGTGACGTTCTCGCTCGGAGACGGCCTCCGCCCCGGGTCGATCGCAGACGCCAACGACGAAGCCCAGTTCGCCGAACTCCGCACCCTCGGTGAGCTCACGAAGATCGCGAAATCGCATGGTGTGCAGGTGATGATCGAAGGTCCGGGACACGTCCCCATGCACAAGATCGTCGAGAACGTGCGGCTCGAGGAGGAACTGTGCGAGGAGGCGCCGTTCTACACCCTCGGACCGCTCGCCACCGACATCGCACCCGCCTACGACCACATCACCTCGGCCATCGGCGCGGCGATGATCGCGCAGGCCGGAACCGCGATGCTCTGCTACGTGACCCCGAAGGAGCACCTGGGACTGCCCAACCGGGACGACGTGAAGGTCGGCGTCATCACCTACAAGATCGCCGCGCACGCGGCCGATCTGGCGAAGGGGCATCCCGGGGCGCAGGAACGCGACGACGCCCTGTCCACGGCACGTTTCGAGTTCCGGTGGCGCGACCAGTTCGCGTTGTCCCTCGACCCGGACACGGCCCGCGAGTATCACGACGAGACGATGCCCGCCGAGCCCGCGAAGACCGCACACTTCTGCTCGATGTGCGGCCCGAAGTTCTGTTCGATGCGGATCTCGGCGGATGTCCGTGCGTACGCCGAGGAGCACGGCCTGACCGATGTCGCGGCTGTGGAGGCGGGGATGGCCGCGAAGTCCGACGAGTTCACCCGCAGCGGTGGGCAGGTGTACCTGCCTGTCGTTGCCTCCGATCGATAGGCTGTGTCGTTGTGAAGTTGTTGCCGCTGGCCCCCGACGGTCAGACCCCTGTTCGCGCCCTCACCATCGCAGGCACCGATTCCGGTGGCGGCGCGGGCATCCAGGCCGATTCCCGCACGATGGCGATGCTCGGCGTCCACGCCTGCGTCGCCGTCGCGGCGGTGACGGTGCAGAACTCGTTGGGCGTCAGCGGGTTTCACGAGATCCCTCCGGAGATCGTCGCCGACCAGGTGCGCAGCGTCGTCGGTGACATCGGGGTCAGCGGCGCGAAGACGGGCATGCTGGCGTCGACGGCGATCATCGAGTCCGTCGCCGCGGTCTGCACCGAGGTCGGGATCGGGCGGGACCAGCCCGTGCCGCTGGTCGTCGACCCGGTGTGTGCGTCGATGCACGGCGATCCGCTGCTGCACGCGGAGGCACTCGACGCCGTGCGGCACACCCTCATCCCGATCGCGTCGCTGGTGACACCGAATCTCGACGAGGTCCGGCTGATCACCGGCATCGACGTCGTCGACGACGCGTCCGCGCGGCGAGCGGCGGAGGCCCTGCACGAGCTCGGCGCGCAGTGGTCGCTGGTGAAGGGCGGGCACCTGCGCACGTCGACGGAGAGCCGCGACCTTCTGTTCGACGGGGAGACGTTCCACGAGTTCACCAGCCCGCGAATCGACACCGGCAACGATCACGGCGGTGGCGACACCCTCGCCGCGGCGATCGCGTCCGCGCTGGCGCACGGCCTCGAGATGCCCGAGGCCGTCGCGTTCGGCAAGCAGTGGGTCACCCGTTGCCTCCAGGCCTCGTACGACCTCGGCGCCGGGCACGGGCCGGCGTCGCCACTGTGGCGCCTGCGCGAGGCGCCCGACGCATCAGCGTGAGTAGTCCCTGAAGGTCATCACGAATCCGACCGCGACCACCGCCACCGCCACGATGTACACGGTGATCCGGAACCAGTAGGCCCCGACCCCGTAGTAGTTCACGGCGAAAGCACCGAACATCGCAGCCAGGATCAGGAGGATCCCGTAGAAGGGTGTGCGTTGTTCTCGATCAACCATGCATCCAGTGTCCGCGCCCACCGGTGCGTGTGGCAATGGCCGATTCAAGCCCTTTCGATGGTGTACATCTGCAGTCCGTCCGGCACACCGCGGGGCGCGCTGGAGAAGAATCCACGACGGTACGGCTGCGCGCGATAGCCCAGTTCGGCGAGCCGGTCGTGGCCGAGTGCGTCGAGAGTCGCGGAGGAGGCCATCGTCTTTCCGTCGCCGCCTGCCTGCATGACGCGGGCGGCGACGTTGACGTCGACTCCGAGCCAGTCGTCGCCGACCTGACGCGGAACGCCGGTGTGCAGGCCGACGCGCATGCGCGGCCGGTGGCCTGCGCAGTCGACGAGGGCGAGGGCGTCGCGGGCGGCGAACGCCGCGTCGAACGCGCGGTCGGGCCGCGGGAACACCGCCATCATCCCGTCGCCCATACGTTTGACCACGTGCCCTCCGTGCGCGGCGACGGGAGGTTCGATGGCCCGCGCCACGGCCCGCAACAGGTCGACGGTCGCTTCGTCGCCCGCGGCGAGCGCGTAGTCCGAGAAGCCGACGAGATCGGTGAACACGAGCGTCATCTCGCGGGTACCGCGACCTCGACCGGTGCGCTCGAGCAGCGCCTGCCACACCTGCAGCGCACCGAGCCCCACCTCGCGTGACGCCCCGGGGCTGTCGTCGAGGAGTCGGTCGGCGACGCGGGCGACGGCTCGCGCGCTGCCGGGGCCCGACGTGGACAGGGGATCACCGAAACCGGGGTCGCCGGGCAGCGCGCGACGGACCCGCCGCACCGCACCGACGACGCCGGGCGAGCTGTCCACAGCCCGTACCCAGGACAGTGCCGACGCGATCCGACCTCTGTCGTCCGGGATCTGAGGCTCCTCGGTCATCGGCAGAGTGTAACCATCGGTCACACACAGGCGCCTGATACGCCCGTGAGTCCGTTCGGCCCTCTGCGGGCAGAACGGACTCACGGGGAGAAACAGTGTCGACGGGTCCGAGTTCCTATGCGTCGCGGCGGTTGACCACGACCAGCGCCGCACCGAAGATCACGGCCACGAACGCGATGAAGTAGACGAGACTGCCCCACGGCCCCCAGTGCCAGTCGATGCCCTGATCGGAACCGAGGAAGTGGTTGGCGTTCGCGAACGGCAGGAACGGCTGGATCTCCCGTCCCACCTTGCCGAACAGTCCGAACAGTGACTCGATCAGCAGCGGCCACAGCAGCAGCAGGGCGATCGCACCCGCCGACTGCCTGAGCAACGACCCGACCGCGACGGCCAGCGCGACGCACAGCAGCGCGTAGATCGGCACCCCGTAGATCGCGCGCCACGCCTCGCCGCCCGACAGCGTCAGCAGGGCGCCGGCCTCGCTGCCCGCGGTGGCCTTCGCGATGGCGTAGGCGCCGAAGGTCAACAGGAACGTGAGCACCGCCCCGGACACTCCGATCAGCGCGGCCTTGGTCACGAGCACCGAGTCGCGCTTGGGTACCGCCTGGAAGGTCGTCCGGATGATCCCGAACCGGTACTCGCTGGTCACGGCGAGGGCGGCCAGGATCATCAACACGAGCACGCCGAACCCGGAGACGCCACCGACCGCGTCGGCCAGCGTCGGCAGGAACGGGTCGATGCCGGGGTTCTCACCGTTCGCGATCTGATCGTTGTACGCGTTCAGGCTGGCCTTCGACGTCAGGCCGATCACCGCTGCGAGACCGAGCCCGAGCGCGATGATCGCGACGGTGCACCACCACGGCGACTTCGTCGAGGTGAGCTTGATGCGTTCTGCTGTCACGACACCCATCAGAGCGCCCCTCCCATCACGTCGGCGTGGTACTGCACGTCGTCCCCGGTCAGTTTCATGAATGCGTCCTCCAGCGAGCCCCGCTGCGCGGACAGCTCGTGCAACACGATGCCGCTGTCGCCCGCGACCTGGCCGACGACCTCGGTCGTCGCACCGGAGACAACCAACGCCGAGGCCGCAGGCGCGCCGGACCCGTTACCGGAGACACCGTCCTCGCGGAACGCCAGCCCCGCGCCGGTCAGTGCCGCACGCAACGCGTCGAGCTGCGGGCTGCGTACCCGCACCCCGGCCTCGGACGCGCGGTCGACGAACGCCTGGACGGGCGAGTCGGAGATGAGCCGGCCACGGCCGATCACCACGAGATGCTCTGCGGTCAAAGCCATCTCGGACAGCAGGTGACTCGACACCAGAACCGTCCGGCCTTCCGCGGCGAGACGCTGCATGAACTTGCGGATCCAGACAATGCCTTCGGGGTCGAGACCGTTGACGGGCTCGTCGAAGAGCAGCACCTTCGGGTCACCGAGCAGTGCGCCCGCCAACCCCAGCCGCTGCGCCATGCCGAGCGAGAAACCGCCAGCCTTCTTCCCCGCGACCTCGGTCAGCCCGACCAGCCGCAGCACCTCGTCGACGCGTGAGCCCGGAATCCCGTTCGATGCGGCCATCCACTGCAGATGTGCCTTCGCGGAACGGTTCGGGTGCACCCACTTGGCGTCGAGCAGAGCTCCGACGGTGCGCAGCGGGTGCTTCAGTTCGCGGTACGACTGCCCGTCGATCAGTGCCTCGCCGGACGTCGGGCGGTCCAGTCCGAGGATCATCCGCATCGTCGTCGACTTGCCCGCCCCGTTCGGCCCCAGGAATCCGGTGACGATTCCGGGTCGAACACTGAACGTCAGATCGTCGACCGCCTTCACGTCCCCGAAGGTCTTGGTCAGTCCCCTCACTTCAATCATGACTGCCAGCATTCCGGAAATTCCGGGCGCGCACATCCACCGCAGGTCGCGCGCCGTGTCATCCCCGGGGATGACACGGCGTGTGTGCGTCTCGGGGTCGACTCAGGGTGTCGCGGTGACCTGGCCGTTGCCACTGGCCGAGCCGGCGGCATGCGCGGGCAGCTTGGGGAACTTGCTCGCCGGGTCCTCGCCCTCGTCGTACACGGTCTGGGGCGGCCCGATGAGCTGCGCGTCCGGTCGTCCGACGATCCGGGTGTCCTTGCCGGTGTAGTCGAAACGCGCGAGCACCCAGCGCATCGCCTCGAGACGGGCCCGCTTCTTGTCGTTCGACTTCACGATCGTCCACGGCGCATGGGGAGTGTCCGTGTAGAACAGCATGTTCTCCTTGGCCTCGGTGTAGGCGTCCCACTTGTCGAGGCTGGCGAGGTCGGTCGGCGAGAGCTTCCACTGCTTGACCGGGTCGGTGCTGCGGGCGACGAATCGTGCGTGCTGCTCCTCCCGCCCGACGGAGAACCAGAACTTGATCAGGTGAATTCCGGACTGGACGAGCATCCGCTCGAATTCCGGTGCGGAGCGGGTGAATTCGAGGTACTCCGTGGGCGTGCAGTAGCCCATGACCCGTTCGACGCCTGCCCGGTTGTACCAGGACCGGTCCATCAGCACGATCTCGCCGCCCGCGGGCAGATGCGCGACGTACCGCTGGAAATACCACTGCGTGCGTTCCCGTTCGGTCGGCTTCTCGAGAGCCATGACGCGAGCGCCACGAGGATTGAGGTGCTCGGTGAACCGCTTGATGGCGCCACCCTTGCCGGCCGCGTCGCGTCCCTCGAAGATGATGACGATCTTCTCGTCGTTCTCCTTCACCCATGCCTGCAGCTTGAGCAGCTCGATCTGCAGCGCCCGCTTCCGGTGCTCGTACTGACGCCGGGTCATCTTCTTGTCGTACGGGTAGCCGTGCCGCCACGGGGCGTCGGGGCTGTCGTCGGGGCGCGTGCGTCCGGACTTGCGGAGAAGCTCGCCGATCTCGTCGATCTCCGGGGTCACGTCGATGGTTTCGGGACTGGCCAGTTCGAAACTGCCCGGCCCCCGCCCGTCACCCTGCCGACCGTCGTGCGACTGCCCGTGCTGATGATCGCTCACCTTTTCGAGCCTACCGCCGCGACGGCGGGCCGTCAGGTTTCATACAGCGGCGGGCCGTCAGGTTTCATACAGCGACGGGCCGTCAGGTTTCGTACAGCGGCGGGCCCGTCAGGTTTCGGACACTGGCAGGCCGTCAGGACTCCAACGCGGGTGAGGACGCCTGCGCCCAGAACCGCTTCGGGATGCGTCCGGCGTTCCGCGCCAACCGTCCCGCCGTCACGGCGGAGGCCATCGCGGACGCCATCAACGCCGGATCCTTCGCCCGTGTCACGGCGGTCGCCAGCAGTACGGCGTCACAGCCGAGCTCCATCGCGAGTGCCGCGTCACTGGCCGTGCCGATGCCCGCATCGAGGATCACCGGCACTCCGGCGGCATCGACGATCATCTCGATGTTGTGCGGATTGCAGATCCCGAGCCCGGTCCCGATCGGCGCACCCAGCGGCATGACGGCCGCGCATCCGACGTCCTCGAGCCGCTTCGCCAGCACCGGGTCATCGGTGGTGTACGGCAGCACGGTGAAGCCGTCGTCGACGAGTTGCTCTGCGGCAGAAACCAGTTCGATGGCGTCTGGCAGCAGTGTCCGGTCATCGGCGATGACCTCGAGCTTGACCCAGTTGGTCTCCAACGCCTCGCGCGCGAGCTGCGCGGTCAGGACCGCCTCGGCGGCGCCTCGGCACCCGGCGGTGTTCGGCAGCAGTGCGATCCCGAGGCGGCGCAGCAGGTCGAGGACGCCGGTGCCGCCGACGGCGTCGACGCGGCGCATCGCGACGGTCGTCAGTTCGGTGCCCGACGCGACGAGCGCCTCCTCCAGCACCGCCAGGTTCGCGGCCCCGCCGGTACCCATGATGAGGCGCGACCCGAACTGCCTGCCCTCGATCGTCAACACGTCAGCCGCCACCACGTCAGCCACCCTGCACCGCGGTGAGAATCTCGATTTCCCAACCCTTTTCGACCGGACTGTCCCACGACGTCCGGGGGAACACCGCGCCGTCCACGGCGACGGCGATGCCCTTCTCCGGCAACCCGAGGTGCGCCAGCAGCTGCGCCACCGTCAACGCCTCGGACAGCTGATGGTCCTCACCGTTGACGGTGATCCCGATGTTCACGCTGTTCGTCATCCCATCCTCATTCGTGTGTCGGTCGCTGCCGTCCCGAAACGCTCGGGCTTACAGGCCTCCGCCTCCGGCAGCGGACTGCCGGACAGTTCCGCGACCACCGCGTCCGCCGACAGTGGCGTCAGCAGGATCCCGTTACGCCCGTGGCCTGCGGCGACCACGATCTTCTCCGACACCCGTCCGAGGATCGGCAGGTTGTCGGGGCTCATGGGTCGCAGCCCGGCGGTGGTCTCGTGCAGTTCGTACTCGCCGAGGCTCGGCATCAGGGCCTGAGCGTCGAGAATCAGGTCGCGGACCCCGGCGACGGTGACCGCGGTGTCCTCACCGGACTCGTGCTGGGTCGCCCCGACGACGAGACCGTTGCCGCGGGGAACGAGGTAGACGGGCCTGCCGTGGACGCTGGCGCGGATGGTGCGCGACGGCGCGGGCGCGACACCGGGGCGGTGACGCAGTCGCAGCACCTCACCCTTGACCGGTCGCACGGGCAGACCGGGCCGCAGTCGCGCGGACGCCGTACCGGCGGCGACCACCACCCGGTCGGCGGCCAGACCGTCCGGATCGGTGACGGCCTCGGCGACGAATCGGACCCCGGCCGCCTCCCCGGCCGACCGCAACGCCCGGACGAGCGCGCGATTGTCGACGGCGAACTCCGCCTCCGCCAGCAGGCCGAGCCGGATCGTCGGTGCCAGCGCCGGTTCCAGTGCCCGGACCTGGGGACGCGTCAGCAGGTCGAGGTGGTACCCACGCCCGTCCAGCCAGTCGGCGACCGTTCGCAGGTCTGCGGCATCCGCTCCGTCGAGGGCCACCGTCATCGAACTCTGCGAGGTGAACAGCGTCTCCCCCGTCGCCCGCTCCAACTCGGCACCGAAGTCCGGCCATCTGTCCAGCGACGCCGCACCGACCGTGAGAACCGCGTCCTCCCCCGGCCAGCCCTCGGACAGCGGGGCGAGCATGCCGCCCGCGACCCACGACGCCCCGGACCCGACCCGCGGGTCGTACACCGTGACCGTCCATCCGGCCTGCGCCGCACGCCACGCGATCGACAATCCGATCACGCCGCCGCCGACGACCGCGACGGTTCCGCTCATCACTCCACCTCACTCCCTGCGCCGGCATGATCCGGGTCAGGTCTGACGGTCGGGGCCCGCGGGCCCCCTCTCAGCCCCGCGTTCGCCGGGACTCCCGTGTCACATCTGATGCCTCAGAGACTACCTTTGGACGCGTGCCCACCTCGCATGCCGGTCAACGACCCACACCGCGCGAACGCCTCGCCACGGCGCGCTTGTACCTCTGCACCGACGCCCGGCGTGAACGCGGCGACCTGGCGAAGTTCGCCGATGCCGCACTGTCCGGCGGAGTCGACATCATCCAGCTCCGGGACAAGGGCTCGGCAGGCGAACGCCAGTTCGGCCGGATCGAGGCGAAGGAAGAACTCGCGGCTCTCGCCGAGCTTGCCGCCGTGTGCCGCCGCCACGGCGCGCTCCTCGCCGTCAACGACCGCGCCGACCTCGCGCTCGCGGCGGGCGCCGACGTCCTGCACCTCGGCCAGGGCGACCTCCCGGTGCACTACGCGCGCCGGATCGTCGGCCCCGACGTCGTGATCGGCCGGTCCACGGGCAGCCGCGCGCAGGCGCAACTCGCCGCCATCGAGGACGGCGTCGACTACTTCGCCACCGGCCCGGTGTGGGCCACCCCGACGAAGCCCGGCCGCACGGCCGCGAGCCTCGACCTGGTCCGGCAGGTTGCCGAGTCGCAACCGACGATGCCGTGGTTCGCGATCGGCGGTATCGACGAGCAGCGACTCCCGGAGGTCCTGGACGCGGGCGCGACCCGCATCTGCGTCGTGCGCGCGATCACCGAGGCCCGCGACCCGCAGGCCGCGGCCCGTCGACTCGCCGACGCCCTCGACCGCAACATCGCCGCGAGCAGCTGACACCTGCCCTGGTTCCCTGATGTCACATCGGGTCACTTGACGACCCCCGATGTCACATCAGGGAACCGAGGGTGGAGCCCGGAGCGTCAGCCCAACCAGGACAGGACGGTCGACGGCGCGAGGCGCAGCACCGATTCGGGGAGCCGGGCCTGCAGGCCGCGATCGGCGGTGACCACCGCCGTCAATTCGGCAACGACTTCGGTGAGCGTCGCCGAGTGCGATCTCGCCGACGCCAGCTCGGCGAGGGCGTCGTCGCCGCTGCCGGACGCGAGGTGGACGGGCACCCGCGCGTCGACCGCGACGGCGTCCACCGCCTGACCTTCGAGAACCGCTTCGACGCGGGGTAGCCAGCCGAAGCCGCCGCCGGGGAGTTCGATGGTGCGGGGCAGGGTTGCTGCGAGGTCGGCGAGGAGGCGTCCCGTTGCTCCTGCACGGTCCCGCCACCAGCCGTCGGGACGCGATCCGAGGACGTTCGCGGTGTCGAGGAGCAGCCGGACGGGTGTCGCGCGCAGGCCCGGCCAGCTCGCAGCGAAGCCGGGATGCAGCGGGAGGTCGGTGACCTGGTCTTCAGGGACCCAGCGCAGCTCGGTGCTCTCCCCGTTGGGGACGGTGGCCAGCGCGGTCGCGGCGTCCGCGACGACCGTCGTGTAGGTCCAGGGCCCGCTGGTCGCGTGCGCGGTGACGCGTTCGGCGCGGACCTGGACATGGTCGACCGCGATACCTGCTTCCTCGCCTGCCTCGCGGATCGCGGCGTGGGTGGTGGTCTCGTGGGAGTCGCGGGCGCCGCCGGGCAACGCCCAGGTTCCGCCCTGATGACTCCACGCCGCGCGATGCTGCAGCAGCACTGCCGATCCGCCGCCCGGCGCCGGTGCGCGGAGCAGCAGTCCGGCGGCGCCGTGACGCCCCCAGTAGCGGCTGCCGTCATCGCTTTCGGCCCAACCGTCCCCGTCACCGCGCATCGACTTCGCCCACCTGCCCCGTGTTCCGACTGCCACGCGCACGGCCGGAGGACCGGACACGGGACGAGTCACGTGCCCTCGAAGATAACCAGTCGTTCGACCCGAAGCGCGGGTACTGCTTATATGCTGCCCCCTGTCCGACGTTCGAGCCAGGTTCGAAGGGATGCGCGGTGGTAGTTCGGGTGGCCCCGTCGACGCGTCCGCGCGGCGTCGGGACGGCAGCCGACCCGGTCGGTGCGCGTGCACGGAGGCGTGCCCTCGTGCGGACCACTCCCGCGCAGATCACCGCGGTCGGCATCGGGTTGATCGTGATCGCGATCGTGTCGGGTGCCGTGGCCGCCGCGCAGGTGACGGACCGGGAGCGGACGCTCGACACCCTGCACAGCGAAGTCGAGCCGCTCGCCCACGCGGCCCAGGACATCTACAGCTCGCTCTCCATCGCGGACGCCGCCGCGACGACCGCGTTCCTGGCGGGTGGGATCGAGCCAGCGGAGGTCCGCGACCGGTACACCCTTTCCATCAGCGACGCCTCCGCCGATCTGGTCGATGCCGCCGCGGGTATCGACGAGTCCGACACCACCTCGCACGACCTGCTGGCCCGACTGTCGGTCGGTGTCCCGATCTACACGGGACTGATCGAGACGGCCCGCGTCAACAACAGGAGCGGGCAGCCGGTCGGGTCGGCGTACCTGAGCGAGGCGTCGTCGATGATGCAGTCGACGCTGCTGCCGCTGGCGGAGCAGTTGCACACGGTGCAGGCGGCGCGGGTGGTGCAGATGCAGGCGGAGTTCGCGACGCCGCCGTGGCTGGCGATCGCACTGCTGATGGTGACGTTCGTGGCGTTGGTGGTCGCGCAACTGTTGTTGGCGAAGTGGACGCGACGACGCCTCAACGCCGGCCTGATCCTG
This sequence comes from Rhodococcus sp. RD6.2, assembly GCF_001040705.1. Lineage (GTDB taxonomy): Bacteria > Actinomycetota > Actinomycetes > Mycobacteriales > Mycobacteriaceae > Rhodococcus_G. Next base: position 231,856 of record NZ_CVQP01000007.1, on the reverse strand, counting down.
GCATCGGTGGCGGTCGCGGCGTCGCTGGCGTGGCTGGTGATCGCGGGACTGTTGTCGGCGGCGTCCACCGCCCGCGCTCTCGACGCGGGCGCGCGGCCGCTGGCCGAGCTGACGACAGGCCGCATCATCACGCAGCAGGCCCGCGCCGACGAGACCCTCGGATTGGTACGTCGTGATTTCTCGGGCCGCTACGACGAGCAGTTCCAGCAGCGCCTCACCGACCTGGACGCACTGCTGGAAGGCGTCGCACGAGGGAGTCTGCGGGCGGGCGCCGACGAGGTCGCGGTGGCGGATCGGGCGCAGGAAGCCTGGTCGGAGGCGCACCGGCGGTTGATGACGCTGCTCGACCGCGGCGACTGGGACGGGGCCGTCTCGGTCGCTGTCGGGCCTGCCGGTGGGTCTGCAATCCAGTACGCAACGGCTGACGCCTATCTCACGCACGCGATCGACGAGACGCGGTCGGAACTGCGGTCCGGGGTCGCGCGCGCGGTGGACACGTTGACGGGACTGGCAACGGGGACGATCGCGTTGGCGGCACTCGCCGTCGCAGGCATCGCGGCGGGTCTGTGGCCCCGACTGCGGGAGTACCAGTGATCGCGCGCCGGCTCGTCGCGGCCGCTTCCACGCGCCGGCTCATCGCGGCCGCTTCCACGCGCCGGCTCATCGCGGCGATGATCGCGGCGGCGGCGGTGTGTGCCGGATGTACGACCACGAACGACGACATGCCGGACGCACCGGGATCGCTTCTGGTGCAGCCCCCACTCCCGTCCGGGGCAACCATGGCACCGCCGGCACCCGTGACGACACCGGCGCCCACCTGTGGTGATCCGACCGCGAGCCTGCGGCCGCTGCCCACGGGTTCCACGGTTCCGACACCTGCGGTCGATCGCATCCGCGAACGGGGGCGGCTGGTCGTCGGGCTCGACACGAGCAGCAACCTGTTCAGTTTCCGCGACCCGGCATCGGGGTCCATCGTGGGTTTCGACGTCGACATCGCCCGCGAGGTGGCCCGTGACCTGTTCGGTGATGCGGACCGGATCGAGTACCACATCCTCACCTCCGCGGACCGCGTCGAGTCCCTGGTCGACCGGTCCGTGGACATCGTCGCCAAGACGATGACGATCAACTGCGAACGGCGGGAGAAGGTGGCGTTCTCCACCGTGTATTTCGAGGCGGGGCAACGGGTCCTCGTGTCGAAGGGCTCCGGCATCCGGGGCATGGAGGATCTCGCGGACCGGTGGGTGTGCGCGGTCGCGGGGACGACGAACATGCATCGCCTGCAGGAGCTCGCGCCGAACGCCAGGGTGCTGTCGGTGCCGAACTGGGCGGACTGCCTGGTGGTCATGCAGCAACGCCAGGTCGACGCGGTGACCTCGGACGACTCGATCCTCGCGGGCTTGGCCGCCCAGGACCCGAACCTGGAGTTGGTGGGGCCGCCGGTGAGTGACGAACCGTACGGGATCGGCGTCAACAAGTCCGACTCCGATCTGGTTCGCCAGGTGAACGCCACCCTCGATCGGATCCGCGCCGACGGCACGTGGCAGCGCATCCACGACCGATGGCTGACGCCACTCGGACCCGCCCCCGCGCCGCCGACTCCCCACTACGAGGACTGACGTGGCCGACAAGGAACCCGAGGACGACCCGTCCGCCACCCCGGACAACGACCCGTCCGCCACCAGAGCCGCGAAGCCGACCGCGCCGGCCGCCGCACCGACGACGCCGTCGGAGTCGGAGTCGGGACGCATCTCGGGGCGTCGCAGTCGATCTCAGCGCTCCCGGGGAACGGTGCGACGCCGGATCGGCGCGGGCCTGGTCGAGGTTCCCGCGGTCGCCAGTCCTGATCCGGCGACGGTGGTGATGGCGAATCCCGTTGTCGTCGTGGACAAACGCTACTGCTGGAAGTGCGGGACAGCAGTTGGCCGCGGCGGACTCGAGGACGCCTCGGGAACCTGTCCGACATGTGGCGCCGGCTTCGACTTCACTCCGCGACTCGCGAAGGGCGACATCGTCGCCGGCCAGTACGAGGTGCAGGGCTGCATCGCGCACGGCGGCCTCGGGTGGATCTACCTGGCGATCGACCGGAACGTCAGTGACCGCTGGGTGGTGTTGAAGGGACTGCTGCATGCGGGCGACTCCGACGCGCAGGCGGTCGCACTGGCGGAACGGCAGTTCCTCGCCGAGGTCGAGCATCCGAGCATCGTGAGGATCTACAACTTCGTCGAGCATCCGCAATCCGACGGCAGCACTGTCGGTTTCATCGTGATGGAGTACGTCGGCGGGCACTCGCTGCGGGACCTGCTTCGTGCCCGAGCGAAACGCGACCGACTTCCGGTCGAGCAGGCCGTGGCCTACGTGCTCGAGGTACTGCCCGCACTCGAACATCTGCACTCCATCGGTCTGGCGTACAACGATCTCAAGCCCGAGAACATCATGATCACCGATGACCAGGTCAAGCTGATCGACCTCGGAGCGGTCGCGGGCCTGGAGGACTTCGGATACCTCTATGGCACTCCGGGGTACCAGGCTCCCGAGATCCTGCGCACCGGGCCGACGGTCGCCAGCGACATCTACACGGTCGGGCGCACGCTCGCCGCACTGTGCCTGACCCTGCCGTCGGAGAAGGGACGGTATCGCGCGGGGATCCCGGATCCGGAGGACGCGCCCGCGCTCGCCGAGTACGAGTCGCTGTACCGGTTCCTGCTGCGCGCCACCGACAGCGAGCCGGAGCGACGCTTCGCGGACACCGCGACGACCGCGGGTCAGTTGACGGGCGTGCTCCGCGAGGTCCTCGCCAAGCAGACGGGGGACGAACGGCCCGGCATGTCCGAGGTGTTCAGCCCCGGACGAACAGTCTTCGGCACCGACTGGGCGGTGCGCGGCACCGACGTCTACGCCGACGGACGCCGTCACGAGGAAGTGGTCTCCGCGCGCGACATCGTTGCGGCACTGTCGGTTCCACTGGTCGATCCGACCGATCCCAGTTCGGGACTGATTGCGGCGACGGTTCATGCGGAACCCGAGCAGACCCTCGACGCCATCCGGCTCGCCCGCGCGAAGGGGCTCGATATCGGCGTCGCGGGGACCCCGGGACACACCACGGAGATCGCGTTCGCCGAAGCCCGCGCGCTCCTCGATCTCGGTGATCCTGAGGCGGCGGGACACGTCCTCGACACGGTTGCCCTGCCGAAGGGCGGGAACTGGCGTGTCGACTGGTACCGCGGGATGGTCGCGCTGCTCGGCGGCGAGTACGAGGCCGCGATGACCAACTTCGACGCGACCCTCGCCGCGCTGCCAGGGGAAATCGCGCCGAAACTCGCTCTCGCGGCGACGGCGGAACTGATCCTGCAGGACTGGCACACCGACGATCCCGAACAGTGGCGGGCCTTCGCAGAGAAGTACTACCGAATCGTGTGGCGCACCGATCGCGGCGTGGTGAGTGCCGCGTTCGGGCTGTCGCGGCAACTCGCGGATCGTGGCGACATCGCGGGCGCGGTCCTCGCGCTCGACCAGATACCGGCGACGTCGCGACTGTACGCGACGGCCCAGATGACGGCGGCGTTGACGCGGCTGTCGGGGGTTCCGATCCCAGACCTGGACGAGGCGGCGCTACGCGATGCGGCCCGTCGCATCGAGCGACTGCCGCCCGAGGAGGGACGCGTGCCCCAGATGCGTGCGGTCGTCCTGGGCACGGCGCTGGACTGGGTGCGGTCCGGACACACCGCCGACCTCACCGCAGGCCCGATCCTCGGTGCCGAGTTCACCGAGCACGGACTGCGGACGGGCACCGAAGCGGCGCTGCGGACGCTGGCGCGCAACACGTCCGACCCGCGGCACCGCAACGAACTCGTCGATCTCGCCAACCGCGTCCGCCCCCGCACCTGGTGGTAGGCACCTCCGGGTGCCGTGCGCCGTTGTCGTGGTTGGAACTACACGATCGGCGCACCTGCGCGAAGCGCCTGCTGCGCGATCGCGAATTCCTCGTTGGTGGGGACGACGAGAACGGTCACCGCGGACGCGTCCGTGGAGATGACACGGGCCTCACGACTGCGTGCGGCATTGCGGTCGGCGTCGATCTCGATGCCCAGTCGCTCCAGACCTGCGAGTGCGTCGGCGCGGACCGGGGCGGAGTTCTCGCCGACACCAGCGGTGAAGGTGATGACGTCGACTCCGCCGAGCGACAGCAGGTAGGCACCGATGTACTTGCGCAGCCTGTGGATGTAGACGTCGTAGGCCAGTGCCGCGTCCACGTCGCCCTCGTCGATGAGACGGCGCAGCTCCCGGAAGTCGTTGACCCCGCACAGTCCTTTGAGCCCGGACCTGCGGTTGAGGAGGTCGTCGATGGCGTCGACGTCGAGTCCGGCGCTGCGCCGCAGGTGCATCACGAGGCCGGGATCGATGTCACCGCTGCGGGTACCCATCACGAGCCCCTCCAGCGGAGTGAGTCCCATCGAGGTGTCGACGGCGCGGCCCCCGGCGATCGCGGACGCCGACGCCCCGTTCCCGAGGTGCAGGACGATCTGGTTCAGCTCACCGATGTCGCGGCCGAGGAACTCGGCGACCCGGCCCGACACGTACTGGTGAGACGTACCGTGAAAGCCGTAGCGTCGCACGTCGTGTGCCTTCGCCACCTCGGCATCGATGGCATACGTACGGGCCTTAGCAGGCAGCGTGTGGAAGAAGGCCGTGTCGAACACCGCGACGTGCGGGACGTTCGGCAACACCGCCATCGCGCTCTCGATTCCGAGGACGTTCGCCGGATTGTGCAGGGGCGCAAGGGATGAGAGCCGCCGGATCTCGGCGAGCACGTCGGGGGTGATGACGGTCGGTTCGTAGAAGACCTCCCCACCGTGCACGACACGATGCCCGACCGCCGCGATGCCCACGGTCGCCAGGTCCGTCCCGTCCTCGGCGAACATCTCGAACGCCAGGCGCAGTCCGTCGCCGTGGTCGCCGATCGGACCCCGACGCTCGCGGTCGACGCCGTCGTGATGGTGGGTGATCCGACCGTCGGGCTCCCCGATCCGCTCGACCAGGCCCGACGCAATCGCCACTCCGGTGACCGGGTCGACGAGTTGGTATTTCACCGACGAGGAACCCGAATTGACGACGAGCACGGAATCTTTCACGACTACCACTCCTTCTCGGCGATGCCCTGCGCCTGGATCGCGGTGATCGCGACGGTGTTGACGATGTCCTGGACGAGTGCGCCCCGAGAAAGGTCGTTGACGGGTTTGTTCAGTCCCTGCAGGACCGGTCCGACGGCGATCGCGCCTGCGCTGCGCTGCACCGCCTTGTACGTGTTGTTGCCGGTGTTCAGATCCGGGAACACGAACACCGTCGCCCGTCCCGCGACCAGGGAGTCGGGCAGTTTCGCGTCGGCGACGGCCGGCTCGATCGCCGCGTCGTACTGAATCGGCCCTTCCACCAGCAGGTCCGGACGCCGTTTGCGAACGAGTGCTGTGGCCGTCCGCACCTTGTCCACCTCGATGCCCGCGCCGGAGTCGCCCGTCGAGTACGAGAGCATCGCGATGCGCGGGTCGATTCCGAACCGGGCGGCGGTTGCTGCCGAGGAGATCGCGATGTCGGCGAGTTGCTCGGCGGTCGGATCGGGCACGACGGCGCAGTCACCATAGGCGAGAACACGATCGGCGAGACACATCAGGAAGATGCTCGACACCGTCGCCACGCCGGGCTCGGTCTTGATGATCTCGAACGACGGCCTGATCGTGTGCGCCGTCGTGTGGGCGGCACCCGACACCATGCCGTCGGCGATTCCCATGTGCACCATCATCGTTCCGAAATAGGAGACGTCCGCCATCACCTCGCGGGCCCGCTCGACCGTCATGCCCTTGTGCGCACGGAGCTGGGTGTACTCGACCGCGAACCGCTCGGAGTGCTCACAGTCGAATGGATCGAGCACGGCCGCGTCATCGAGGTCCACGCCGAGTTCGGCGGCGCGGCGCCGGACCGCCGCCTCGTCTCCGAGGATGGTCAGGTCGGCCACCTTCCGCTGCAGCAGCCGACCCGCCGCTCGCAGCACCCGGTCGTCGTCGCCTTCGGGCAGCACGATGTGCTTGCGGTCGGCGCGTGCGCGCTCGATCAGCTGGTACTCGAACATCTGCGGTGTGACCACCTCGGGCCGCTCGACTTGCAGCCAGGCGAGCAGATCCGCGGATTCGACCCGCTGCTCCATCAGGCTCAGCGCGGTGTCCACCTTGCGCTGTGATCCGACCGCGACCCTTCCCCTGATCTTCGACGCCGCGGATGCCGTGTCGAAGGTGCCGAGGTCGGTGGTGAGGATCGGCAGGCTCGGACGCAGGCCCGCCATCAGCTTCGCTATCGCCGGATGCGGAAGCAGGCCACCGTTCATGATGATCCCGGCGAGCGACGGGAAGCCCTCCGCCTCGTGCGCGTTGACGACGGCGAGCAGAACGTCCGAACGGTCGGCAGGCGCGATCACGATCATGCCGTCGACGAGCCGCTCGAGAATGTGCTCGGCGGTCATGCCGCCGACCATCACCTCCAACGCCTCCCGCTGCAGCAGTTCGGCGTCCCCGCTGTACACCTGGCCTCCGATGGCCTTCTGCAGCTCCGCCACCGTCGGCGCCACCAGCAGCGGCACCTCCGGAAGGGTCCGGACGGGCACCCCGAGCGGAGCGACCGCAGCGGCCACCGCGTCGAGGTCGGCCGGTTCGCAGCGGTTCACGACTATCCCGAGGAGATGCGCGTGCCGGGATCGCAGCTCCGCGGCGCACATCTGTCCGAGCTGGTAAACCTCGTCGGGGGTGCGGCGGGCGCCCCGCAGCGCCAGTAGCACCGGGGCGTCCAGGTTGACCGCGATCCGCGCGTTGAACTCCAGTTCACTGGGGCTGGCGACGTCGGTGTAGTCGCTGCCGACGATCACGACGGCATCGCATTCCGCCGCGACCACGTGGTAGCGCGCCACGATCTCCGCGATCGCGAGTTCGGGGTCGGCGTGAACGTCGTCGTAGGTGACGCCGATGCACTGCTCGTAGCCGAGATCGACGGTGGTGTGCTCGAGGAGCAACTCCAGGATGTAGTCGGGCTCGTCGGTGGATCGGGCGATCGGCCGGAACACCCCCACCCGCGCCGTCGAGCCGCAGAGCATCTGCAGCAGCCCCAGCGCGATCGTGGACTTTCCGGTGTCCCCCTCAGGCGAGGCGACGTAGATGCTCGAGACTGCCGACGCTCCGGTTGCCATGACGTCAGACTAGTGGGGAGGGGAGGCGGAGCCTCCGAAGCCTGCCCGGCTCTGTGTGCCCGGCCACAGCTCCGGGCACCCGCCCGGTCGAGCGAATCGAGTAGTCGACTACGCGTGCCGGCCGCGGACCGGACCGGCAAGGTGATCCGCAGAACCCGATCGGCGAACCGCCAGGACGGACAGCCGTTCGCAGCCGATCGGGGCCGTCCCACGAGGTGATCGCTCATGCGAACCGTGTCTCGGCGGACGCCGAGCCTGGCAAGTCAATCCCTGCGATTGGTGTGGACCGGTGCGTTCGCACTGCTGCTGGCCGTGCCCGCCGCGGCAACGGCCGCGACGGGCGGCACGAGCGAACCGTCCGTCGCCACGTCCCTCCAACTCCGAACCAGTGAGGCCGCGGTGGGCGAGCATGTCGACCTGACCGCAACGTGCGCTGAGGGCGTTGACGGGCACATGTCGGCGGTTGACGTCAACGGCGTGACAGTGTCGTTGACCAATCCCATTGCGAGCGGCAGGCACAGGTTCGACTCCGGGTTCACGGTTCCGGACATCACGGGTGGCGTGCACCCCGTGACCACAACCTGCGGCGGGACGGCTTTCTTGACCGTTCTCGGAGAGATACCGGACCCGGTGCTCACTCTCGCCCCGAAGTCGGGGCCGCCGGGCACCACGATTTCGTTGTATGCGACGGAGCTGCCCACGTGCGCCGAGCCCTGGTACGTCCTGGTCGACGGACAGCAGATGACGACGGCCGAACAGTCCGGATCGACCCTTGCCACCGAACTGGCCGTTCCTGACGACGCGGATGCGGGTGAACACGCGGTCCAGCTCGAATGCCCGGAGCCGAGCGTCCTGGTGGAAAGTACGTTCACCGTCACCGGGACTGGGGCGGACCCAGTCCTCTCGCTCGACCCGCGACAGGGACGGCGTGACACCCCGGTATCGCTGTCCGCGACGGGCCTGCCCCGTTGCGCCGAATCCTGGAACGTCTTGTTCGACGGCCAAGCGATCGCGACTGCCGAACAGTCCGGACCGAACCTCGCCGCCGAATTGACCGTTCCGAATGACGCGGACACGGGCCAACGGACGGTTCTGCTTGAATGCCCCGAGCCGGGCGCCGAGGTTGAGGCATCGTTCACCGTCCTCGCGGCGGGCGGAAACGGCGGCGGCAACGGGAACAACGGCGGAAACAACAGCGGCGGCAACGGGAACAACGGCGGCGGCAGCGGGAACAACAGCAGCAGCGGCGGCGGCGGGAACAACAGCGGCAGCAGCGGCGAAAACAACAGCGCGCAGGAGCAGGGCACCGGCTCACCGATCATGCTCGTCACCGCTGCCGCCGTGGCAGCCGCCGCCATCGCAGGCGCCCTACTTCTCAACCGGAAACGGCAGGCCAGAAATCGGATGGACGGCCACATTGACGTCGAACCGCTGATGCCGCCTCCGTCCATCACGGTCGATCCGCCTGCCGGCGACGGCGGCGCGCATTCGATCCAACTCGACGCACGAACCGACACCGGATACAGGACCAGCGAGGTGGAACACCATGACGACGAACGCAATGACGACAGCTGACGTCCCGTCTCGGACGACCCTGCGGGCCGCCGCCTTCGGGGACGAGCCCGACGCGGTCCTCACGGACCGGATGACACCCCTCGTCCCGGCACGGGGTCTGGCGTCCGGGCAGCTGACGGGGAGGCGTGCGGTGTCCCGAACGGCGTTGCGGCTGATCGACAGCCGAATCCTCGCGACCTCGCTCCGCTTCCTGGATCAGCCTCCGTGTCCGCTGCTGCTGTCCGGACTCACCCGATTCCAGGCCCTCACGAGGGCAGCACGCGACACACTGTCCGCGCCGGGACGTCAGGTGGTGGTGTCGCTGGTCGAGCCCTATCGCGTCACGTCCAGACATCGCCCCGAGGTCGCGGTGATCCTCGACGGCAACGAGATCGCGCACGTGCCGTTCGACCTCGTCGTCACCTTCGCCATGTGCGAGACGTCGCTCGCGGTTCGGCGGGGTGCTATCGAGGCCGTCGACTGCGCTGCCGGGGCACTGACGGTGTCCCTCGCGCTGGCCGACGGTGAACGACTCCTGCACCGAACGGCGAAGTTTCCGGTACGGCAGGAAGTTCGACCGCCGATGCGGATTCCGCTTCCGGAGGGCCGGACCTGCCGATCAGCGCCGCGCTCGTAGCGACTCCGCCAGCCCGTTGCGGTCGGCGGCGTCGAGTTTCGTGCAGGCGCGGTAGATGTGCCCCTCGACGGTGCGCACGGACACGACCAGGCGATCGGCGATCTCCCGGTTCGACAGCCCGACCGCGACCATCGAGGCGATCTCACGCTCGCGGCTGGTCAGTGGCAGCGGCCGGGCTGCCTCGAGAATCGCGGGTGTCGAGGCGTGGTCCGCCTTCTGCGCAAGGGAGTTCGCAATCGCCGCGGCGTCCAGCGAATCGCGTCTGCGGTCGGCGTTCGAGTAGGCGACAGCGGCCTGCGCGGCTGCATCGGCGGCGTCGAGGAGCGCACCGCCTCTCTCGAATTCACCGGCGATCCTTGCCAGTTCGTCGCCGTCACCGGATTCGAAGGCGGCCGCCTGCGCGGCGGCGAGGGGGACGAAAACGCCGTCACACGTGGCGGCGAGTTCCGCGAGCCGAGGCGCCGTCGTCGCGTCCCCGAGCCTGGTCGCGAGGTGCAGTGCCACTGCCTCGACGGCGAACTGACCCGACTCGCATGCGGCGTCGGCGGCCGTGTGCGCCGCGGAGATGGCGCGGGACGTCTCGCCCTTCCCGGCCGCCTCCCAGGCCTTGCCGATCTCGAAGTACGGACCGAAGACCGCGACATGCCTGCCGAATCTCTCCTGTCCGGCAGCGAGGATCGCGGTCGCGTCGGAAACCCGGCCGAGCGCCGAATAGGCCTGCGCCAGATACGAATAGGCGGGAAAGGTCCAGGCAAGTGCGGAGCCGGTGTCTCCGACGGCCAGGGCCGCCATCGCCTGCTCCAGCCGTCGCGCCGCATCCGCGAACCGCCCGCTCGCGATGTCGACCGGCGCGTACAGAATGTTCGCCTGTCCCCAGCTCAGGTACTGCCCGGTCGCGGCGGCCTCGTCGAGGTACCGCTGCGCGCGCTGACGGGCCGCCTCGAGTTCACCGGTCAGCACCAACGCGAGTACCGGCCCCATCGCGGCCGGATAGCGGGTCAGACCGTCGACCTTGGTTCGCACCGCATCGCCTCGGGCCGCCAGCTCCGCCGCCCGGTTCCCGTGCCCACCGACGGCCAGCGCCAACGCCGCCGCGAAGATCCCCCACTCGTCGATCCACGGAGCGGTACCGGACTCCGCGAGAACGGCTTCCGCTTCGGCGAGGCCCTCGTCGATGCGGTTCTCGAACACGGTGCAGGTGGCGCCGACACCGCGCATCACCGCGACGCCGATCGGGTCCTTGACCCGCTGCTGGACCTGGTCGAGGACCACGTGTGCCGCATCGGCGTCACCGGCGGCCCAGAACAGGTTCGCGACGCGGGTAGCGCCCCATCGCACCAGTTGCCGCTCGTCCAGCGAGTCCGGGTCGAATCTCCGGAGCGCGGCATCCGCGTCCGCGGGACGTCCCTGCCACAGCTGCGCTCGGGCCAGGAGGTTCGCCGCGCGGAATCCTCCGTCCCTGTCCACTGCGGCCTGGGCAAGTCGTTCGCCGAGCGGCACGTTCGCGAAGGCGATCGCGTCCTTCGCGGCGGTCACGAGCAGGTCGACGTCGGGCGTCTGGTCGCTGTCGAGAGCCAGTTCCGCCAGCCTGATCCGGTCGCTGGGCGTGGCAGGGGGATTCGCCCGGAGGGCCTCGACCAGGTTGCCGCGCAGCCGACGTGCCGCGGCACGTCCGACCCGGCGCCGGACCACTTCACTGAACATGGGGTGGCTGAACCGCACCTCGATCTTCGGTCCGTCCTCGACGATCTGCACCAGTCCGCGCTGTTCCGCATCCTCGACCGCCTCCTCCCCGACGAGACCGTCGAGAGTGCCGAGTGCGAGGGGTTGGCAGAAGGTGAGCAGTTCCAGCACCCGGATCACGTCGTCCGGCAGGTGCTCGATGCGGTCCTCCAGAAGGGATGCCAGCTCCGAGGTGATCGCCGCCCGGCCCCGCAACTGCCACACCCCGCTCCGCTCGCGCAGTGTCCCCGCTTCGAGGGCTCCCTCGACGAGGTGGTGCAGGAACAGCGCGTTGCCGCCCGACGCCTCCCACATCAGCTTCGCGCTCAGACCTTCCAGCGGCGCGCCGAGCACCGATTCGATGAATGTCACGCTCTGGTCGCGAGTGAACGGTCGCAGTTCGAGCCGTCTCAGGTGCCCGTCCTTCCACAGAGACGTGACGGCATCCGGGGTGGACTCGCCACTGCGGACGGTCGCGACGATGTGCGCGACCCGGTCGATCGCCAGTTGGTGGAGGAACGTCGCGGAGAGGTGGTCGAGCAGGTGTGCGTCGTCGACGCCGATCACCACCTGCCCGGACGTTCCGAGGAGGGCTTCGCGTGCCGCGGCCATGAACGCAACGGGGTCGCGCGCGGTCGAGCTGCCGACGAGGTGGGCGAAGACCCCGAGCGGGATGCTGCGTGCGGACTCGGTGCCCGCGACCCAGCGGACTTCCCCGGGTATCGACTGGGTGGCAACCCGGGCGAGGGTGGTCTTGCCGACGCCGGCATCACCGGTGAGGACCACTCCGCACGCGCCGGTGGCAGACGTCAGGGCGGAGGTGAGCGCGTCGAACTCGTGCTGCCGCTGAATCAGCGGCCACGGCCGATCCATGGTCAGAATCCTATGCCCATCCGGGCCGGGTCGGCAGCCCGTTCGAGTTTGTGGCGCCCCGAGCAGGCGTCAGACCACCGACGGCCGATCGATCTCCGACACGTCGGCCGCGGCCTCCTCGAGACGCGAGAACAGCGCGTCGGGGCCCTCTCGGGAGGCGAATTCGAGTTCGGCATCGGTGATCGGCACGGCCTGCAGCCAGGTGGTGACGTCCTCTTCTCGGTCGACGAGGATTTCCAGGTCCGGCCAAATGAACGGAACGACCAGCAGCAGGTGCTTGGTGGTGCGCCCCGGGTCGGCCTCGTGCACGGCGTTGGGGACGATCGCGTTCGGGGTGACATGGAACGAACCGGACGCAAGTGCGAACGCGCACTGCGCGAGGACGTCGGCCAGTGCCCGATGGTCGGCGCGGCCGACGGTGACGAGTTCGGTACGGATGGGTCGGCCGTCATCGGTGGTGACGTTCGTCGGGTAGCGAGACAGGTCGAGGGTCGCGTACGAGGCGTAGCCGGGACCCGGGCACGCGTCGCCGATCGCGATCGACACCTCGTCCGGCTCCTCGCCGTCGGCGTCCTCGTCGACAGCTGCCCGGTACAGCACCACCTGCGGCATCGCCCCGAACACGATGCCGATGCGGCGGGCGGATTCGATGACGTCGTCGGTGGGTTCCATGTGACGAAAGCCTAGCGTCACGAATCTTCGGCGGCCCCGTCACCTGCGGGGGTCGGCAGGATGCCGTTCAGGACGATGTCGGTGAGAGCTGCGGCGACGTTCCCGATGTCCGACACCTCACGGATGCACGACGCGAAGATGGCTGCGCCGCCGAGGATGTCGAGGAGCACGTCGGCGTCGACGCCGCGACGGATCTCGCCGGCGTCGACGGCCGCGTCGAGCCGCCTGCGCAGTTCGTCGCGGACCCCGGTCAACTGGCGGTCGACGAGCACGTCGCGGAGTGCGTCGTCCGTGCGCAATTCGCCCATCAGACCTGGAACCGCCGCCCTGGTCGCCGGATTCGAGAACAGTGCCATCGCCCCGTACACCAGGTCGCGGACCTGGTCGGGCATCACCCCGTTGGTGCCGAGCTCGGCGTCGATGTCCGCGTCACGGTCGGTGTCGAGCACCGGGTAGACGGCATCGTTGACGATGTGGGCCTTCGACGGCCACCGCCGGTAGATCGCGGGACGACCGACACCCGCCCGGGTCGCGATCGCGTCGATGGAGGTGCCGCGGTAGCCCCGCTCGACGAGCAGTTGCCGTGCGGCGTCGAGTACCGCCGTGTCGATCGCCGGGTCGCGCTGTGGCCCGAGTCGGTGTTTCGACACCTGTTCGTGTGACATTTTCGCAAAACCTCGTACGCAGTGCGGTTGGTGCCGTTACATTCTGTCACGGTTCTAGTCATTACAGTCTGTAACGGCTTTGCCCCACGGTCTGTAGCGGCTTTGCCCCACGGTCTGTAGCGGCTTTGCCCCACATCGGCCTTGTCGCAGAGCGGCAACCCCACGAACAGCGCGCACCACCTACCAGGAGTGGTCATGACCCCCGACACCTCGGCCCCGCCATCCGACCCGGACTCGGCTCAACTGTCCGACCCGGACTTCGCCCAACTCGCCCGCCCAGGCGAGTCGCGAAAGGATCCGGAGCACCTGCGCATCCGACTACGGGACTGGCTCGAGTCCGTCCTCCCAGCCGACGCCACACCCGAGGTCACCTCGGTCGAGGTCCCCGCGGCGAACGGGATGTCGAACGAGACAATCCTTTTCAACGCCGAATGGACGGAATCGGGCATCCGCGCCGAGCACCGCCTCGTCGCCCGGATCGCGCCCGCCGACTCCGCGGTCCCCCTCTTCCCCACCTACGACCTGGACCGGCAGTACCGGGTGATGAGAACGGTTGCGGCGCACTCGCCCGTCCCTGTCCCGGCCGTCTACTGGTCCGAGACCTCCCCCGAGCCGCTCGGCGGCGCGTTCTTCGTCATGGGGCGACTCGACGGCGACGTCCCGCCGGACGTCATGCCCTACACGTTCGGTTCATGGCTCTCCGAGGCGCCGCCCGAGGCCCGCCGCCGGCTGCAGGACGCCTCGGTCCAGGTGCTCGCGGACCTGCACACGATCGACGCTCCGGATGACCGCTTCGCGCTGCTGCGCCCCGCCGGTCACGACCCCGACGCTCCACTGACCGCTGCCGCCGCGCTTCGCGCGCACATCCGGGACCAGCGGGACTACTACCGCTGGGCGACCGCGGACGGCCCACGCTCGCCGCTGATCGAGCGGGCTCTCGACTGGATCGAGACGAACATGCCGGAGCCCGCCGGGCCCGCGGTGCTGTGCTGGGGCGACTCGCGGATCGGCAACATCATGTACCGCGAGTTCGAGCCCGTCGCCGTCCTCGACTGGGAGATGGCCGCCCTCGGTCCACGCGAACTCGACCTCGGCTGGATGATCTATCTGCACCGCTTCTTCGACGATCTGGCCGCACTCGCCGGCCTGCCCGGCCTACCTGACCTCCTGCGCCCGGCGGACGTCGTCGCCCACTACTTCGACCGCACCGGCCACCACCCGCGGGACCTCGAGTTCCACACTCTGTACGCCGCCCTACGGCACGCGATCGTGATGTTCCGGGTACAGACCCGGACGATCGCGTTCGGGCAGGCGCCCGCCCCGGCCGACCCGGACGACATGATCCTGCACCGCGCCACGTTGACCGCGATGCTCGACGGCACGTACTGGCCGGGAATCGGAGTGCAGCCGTGAGCCTTTCCCCCCTCGACGACTACCCCGTCCACCAGATCGCCGAGACGATCCGTCACGTCGGCACCTCGGACCGCAATTTCTACGACCGCTACTACTTCAACTGCCACCCCGGGGTGGACGGCGACACCGAACCACTGTTCCTGATCGTCGGCCTGGGTCAGTACCCGAACCTCGGTGTGTGCGACGGGTTCGCGGTGCTGCGCCGCGGCGACGACCACATCGTCTTCCGGGCATCGCGTGCCCTCGGCGAGGACCGGATGGACCTGTCCGTCGGGCCGCTGCGAATCGAGGTGCTCGAGGGCTTGCACCGTCTTCGGGTCGTGCTCGACCCGAGCGCGCAGGCACCCGATCTGTCCTTCGACCTGACGTTCACCTCCGATGTCCCGGCGAATCTCGAAGCCCGGCACTTCCACCGACAACTCGAGCGGGTCACCTTCGACACCCAGCGGTTCGTGCAGACCGGGTCGTGGCAGGGGACGCTCTCCGTCAACGACGTCGTCCACGACGTCACCGCGGACCGGTGGCGCGGCAACCGCGATCGGTCGTGGGGGGTCCGTCCCATCGGCGAACCGGAACCTCCTGGGCGACGGGCGGATCCGTCCATCGCGGGGACACAGAACTTCTTCTGGATCTACGCGATCATGCAATTCGACGACTTCTCCGTGATCACCGTCATTCAGGAGGACACGGAGGGCAGGCGCATCGTCGAGGACGCCACCCGCGTGTGGGCTGACCGGACTCGCCAGCCGCAGTGGCTCGGCCGACCCGAGCACGAACTGCGCTTCGTCCCGGGCACCCGCGAAGTGTCCACATCGACACTGCGGTTCCGTCGCCCCGGCGAGCCCGGCGGCCCCGACGAGATCGTCACCGTCACGTGCGAACCGGTGCTGCCGCACTACCTGGGCGTGGGCACGGGGTACGGCCTCGAGCAGGACTGGCGGCACGGCATGTGGCAGGGCGACCTCGTCGTCCAGGGTCTGCGCGAGAAGGTCTCCGAGATCGAATCGTGGAAGAAGATCCTCTGCCCCGTCGACAACCTCGCCCGCTTCACCCTGTCCGAAGGTTCCGACACCTACACCGGCGCAGGCCTGTTCGAGATCGGCGTCATCGGCCCGCACCGTCGCTACGGCTTCACCGGCCTCGCCGACGTCACTCCCTGATCGTCCACAGCTCCACCAAGAGAAAGGTTCCCCATGTCCACTCACACCATGAAGACCTTCACCGCAGTGCTGCTGGCGAGCGGTCTGCTGCTGTCCGCGCCTGCCGCGGCCGGCGCCCTCGACACCGGGCCCCTCGGTCCGCTGGGCGCCCTCGACACCGGGTCGCTCGGCACGGAGTCGCTCGGCCCCGAAAACCTCGCCGACACTCCGCGCCTCGCCTCCGTCGCCAACTTCCGCGACGTCGCAGGCAACACCGGCGCCGGCTACAAGACCGCGAACGGACACCGCCTCAATCGCGGCGTGATCTACCGGTCCGACGCACCGACCAAGACGTCCGATGCAGACCTGGCCACGCTCACCGCCCTGGGTGTCGCCGACGCGTACGACATGCGCGGCCAGTCCGAGATCACCAACCCGCTCATCGGCGGTCAGGACAAGCTCCCCGCCGACGCGGTGTACAAGAACGTGCCGATCGAGTTCTCGAATCTGATCCAGCTGGCACAGACGATCACCTCACCGGAGCAGGCCGCCCAGTTCCTGGTGGACACCAACAAGTCCTTCGTCACCGATGCCGCCAAGCGGACCCAGTTCGCCACGGTCCTGACCGACATCGCGAACAACGATGGAGCCCAGCTGTTCCACTGCACCTCCGGTAAGGACCGCACCGGTTGGACGGCAATGCTTCTGCAGTCGCTCGCAGGGCTGCCGCAGCAGACCATCATGGACGACTACCTGCTGAGCAACACCTACCTCGAGGAAACCAACCAGAAGATCCTCCAGCAGATCACCGGCGCGCTCGGCGCCCAGGCCGCGACCAACCTGACCCCGATTCTCGGTGTCGACGCCAGCTACCTGCAGGCCGGTCTCGACCAGATCACCGCGGACTACGGCACGGTCGACAAGTACCTGTCCGAGGGCCTCGGCCTCGACACGGCGACGATCGCGAAGCTGAAGGCCAAACTGCTTGCCTGACAAGCACTCCCGACTCCTGGCCCCGGATCTCATCCCTCTGCGGATCTGGGGCCAGGTCCCTGTCAGGCGAGTGCGCGCAGCCGCGGCGCCAAATCCCGCTCGAACAACTCCAGAAAACGCCGCTGATCATGACCCGGCGCATGAAACACCAAATGATTCAACCCAGCATCCACATACGCCTTCACCTGCTCCACCGCATCATCCGGATCCGACGCCACAATCCACCGCTTCGCCACCTGCTCGATCGGCAACGCATCCGCCGCCGCCTCCATCTCGATCGGATCCTCGATCGAATGCTTCTGCTCCGGCGACAACGACAACGGCGCCCAGAACCGCGTATTCTCCAACGCCAACTCCGGATCCGTGTCATACGAAATCTTGATCTCGATCATCNTGTCGATCCCCGCGACATCACGGCCCGCCTTCTCCGCACCCTCCGCCACCGCAGGCATCAACTTCTCCGTGTACAGATCCATACCCTTACCCGAAGTACAGATGAACCCATCCCCCGCCCGACCCGCATACCGCGCCACCACCGGACCACCCGCCGCGATGTACACCGGAATCCCACCCTCCGGCACGTCATAGATCGACGCCCCCACCGTCTTGTAGAACTCCCCCTCGAAATCCACCCGGTCACCGGTCCACAACTCCCGCATCAACCGCACCGACTCCCGCAACCGCGCAAACCGCTCCTTGAACTCCGGCCACTCACCCGAATACCCCGTCGCGATCTCGTTGAGCGCCTCACCCGTCCCCACCCCGAGCATCACCCGCCCCGGATACAGGCACCCCATCGTCGCGAACGCCTGCGCAATCACCGCCGGGTTGTACCGAAACGTCGGCGTCAACACACTCGTCCCCAACTGCAGAGTCGACGTCCGCTCCCCCACCGCCGTCATCCACGCCAACGAAAACGGCGCATGACCACCGTTGTGCCGCCACGGCTGAAAATGATCCGACACCGTCGCCGAATCCATCCCCCGCGACTCCGCCAACACCGCCAACTCCACCAACTCACGCGGACCGAACTGCTCCGCCGACGCCTTGTACCCCAGCTTCAATGCCACTGTCATCCTCCGGTCGGTCGTGCTGCCTGTGAGTGGTGTGGGTGACGGCCCTTACACCTGTCCCGCGACGCTAAACCAGACCGGCGCCGGGAACAGCGGCGGGTCGCCCGCGTCGGCTCAGGCCCCGAGCACGACCGCGACTGCCGCTACGGCCGCGATCCCTGCGACTGCGACACCGAAGATCCAGAGGTCCCGTTCCGGGGGCATGGACGCACCGGTCTCGAGTGCGCGCCTGACCTGCATCCAGCGTCGGAGCCCGGCGATCGGCGCACAGACGGCGAGCAGGACGAGTGCGAGTCCGAGCATGGTGCGCACCCACCCCGTACTGAAGTCCGGCACCAGGTGGACCATGGCAATTCCGCCTGCCAGGAACCCGAGGGACGTGCGAATCCAGGCGAGGAAAGTGCGTTCGCTCGCGAGCGTGAAGCGCTCGTCGGGACGGCTGTCGGCGTCGGACACTGCCCCATCCTCACATCACCATCCGGGCAACCCCTGCGATCCAGGGTCACGAAACCATCAGGAACATGCTGTGATGTGTAACACAACTTCGTCTCTTCGTGATGTACCGAGTGCAGTCCTTGCCGTCACCGACACCGAACTCTCCCGGGAGGCGACCCCGTGACCACCACGAATTCGATCATCACGACCAAACGACGCCTGAAACGCGCCCTCGTCGCGGGCGCGGCGACCGTCTGCGTCGTCACGTTGCCCGCCGCGCCTGCCTTCGCCGTCGGCAGCGCCGGCAGTTCGACCGGTTCGGTGAGCATGGGCAGCGCCGCCATTCCGCTGCCCATCTCGTCCCCGGCCGGATTGACGGCGTTGGCCGCCGCGACCACCCAGACCGGGAAGCCGTACCTGTGGGGCGGGACGGGCCCGAACGCCTGGGACTGCTCCGGCCTGGTGCAGTGGGCTTTCCGACAGGCCGGTGTCCAACTACCTCGCGTGAGCCAGGACCAGGCGTGGGCGGGGACACCGATTCCGCTCGCGGCGTTGGCACCCGGGGACATCATCACCTTCCGCGCCGCGAACGACCACGTCGGGATCTACGCCGGCTTCGGGCAGGTGTTCAACGCGTACGGCGCGGGCGTGCCCATCGGGCTGACGGCGCTGTCGGACCTGCCGCCGATCAATCAGATCCGCCGCTTCTGAGGCCGACCGTTCCTCTGCCCCGGTGGACGCGATGAGTTTCGCCGCTCAGCCTGGTCTGTACAGGTGACACCCGCTTCCGTCCCCGAGAGGATTGGCACCATGCAGAAGTTCACACCCTGCCTGTGGTTCGACACCCAGGCCGAGGAGGCCGCGCAGTTCTACACGTCCGTCTTCAAGGACTCGTCGATCGGCGAGATCAGCCGGTACGGCGAGGGCATGCCGAAGCCCGCGGGCACCGCGATGACGGTCGAGTTCACCCTGAACGGTCAGACGTTCACCGCTCTCAACGGTGGTCCGGAGTTCGCGTTCACCGAGGCGATCTCGTTCCAGGTCGACTGCACGGATCAGGCAGAGGTCGACGAGTACTGGGCCGCGCTCACCGCAGACGGCGGCGAGGAGTCGCAGTGCGGGTGGCTCAAGGACAAGTTCGGGCTGTCGTGGCAGATCGTGCCGCGCGAACTGCAGTCGGTGCTCGGCGGCCCCGACCCCGCGGGCGCCCAGCGCGCGGTGCAGGCGATGCTGCAGATGCGCAAGCTCGACATCAACGCATTGAAGGAGGCCTACGCCGGCTGACCGGTGCGGCGGACACCCCGCAGTCGAGGTTCCCTGATGTCGCATTCGCTCACACGACGACGACCCCCGATGTGACATCAGGGAACCTCGGGCACGGTCAGGCGGCGCGCAGCCCGCGTCCCCATTCCTCGGCCAGCAGTTCGTACGACCGCAGCCGGTCCCGGTGACCGTGGGTCACGGACGTGACGACGATTTCGTCGGCACCGGTGACGCGCTGCAACGACGCAAGCCGATCCGCAACCGTGCCGGGTGCTCCGACGAACTGCGTCACCAGACGGTCCTCGACGAGGCCGAGTTCGCTGTCGGTGAGCGGTGCGGTGTTCGCCGGGTCCGGGTAGGGAACTGCGCCCTCCCCGGACCGGATGCTGTACGTCCAGTGCCCGTACGTGGATGCGAGTTCCTGTGCTTCCCCGTCGGTTTCGGCGACGACGGCATCCGCGGACACCACGATGTACGGCTCGGCGAGGACGGCGGACGGACGGAACGCGGCGCGGTACGCCTCGACCGCGTCGACCGTGGTGCCGGGGCTGACGTGGTAGTTCGCCCCGAAGGGCAACCCGAGCCTGCCCGCGAGTTCGGCGGACGGCCCGGCACTCGACCCGAAGATCCACGTCTGCAGCCGCGCAGCCTCACCGGGCACGGCGTGCAGGTCGACGCCGTCCGGCGCGCGGTATGTGCCGTCGATCAGGGCGAGGATGTCGTCGACCTGCTGCGTGAAGTCCGGTGCCTGTGCACCGGGCTGCTGCAGGACGCCGAGCCCCGCCGCGAGCCGCGACGACGAGAGCAGCGCGCCCACCGAGAAGGGCGGCGGAATCACCAGCCCGTCGCGGACGACCGTCTCGCGCCGCGGCTCGGTTGCAGGGCCGGATCGTCCTGCGGCGAGGGCCTCGGCGCGGCGCTGCCCGGACCGTCCCAGCCCGAGGTCGATGCGACCGGGATGCAGGGCGTCAAGGGTGCCGAACGCTTCGACGACTGCGGCCGCGGTGTGGTGGCCCAACTGCACCGCGGCTGCGCCGACGCGGATGCTCTCGGTGGCGGAGGCGATCGCCCCGATCAGCACCGCGGGCGACGACGAGGCGACGCCGACGAAGTGGTGCTCGGCCACCCAGTAGCGGCGATAGCCCCACTGCTCCGCATGGCGGGCGAGGTCGATGGTGTTGCGCAGTGCCTCCGCGGGGGTACTGCCTTCACTGATCGGCGACAGGTCGAGCACGGACAGCGGAACGCGTGTCCCATCCCGCCCGGACAGCGGAACGCGGGTCCCTTCTGGCGCAGACAGAGGAGCGCGGGTCATGCGGTGACCTCCTGACGGGGATTGCGCTCGCCCGCCTCGACGGCGAACGGCAGGCGGTTGTCAGCCGGTGCGATCGGGCAGGTCGCGGCGTCGGTGAACGCGCAGGGCAGGTTCTCGGCGCGGGTGAAGTCGAGGACGACCGTGCCGTCGGCGGCGGGCGCCGCGAGGTGCAGGATGCGGGCTGCGGGATAGGTGGTGACGCCACTGGTCGCGTCGGTGAACAGCACCCGTGTTGGGCCGCTGCCGTCCCCGAACGCGACGAGGGTGTGCTCGCTGCCGTCCCACTCGAATGTCACCGTGCCGACGGCGTTGTGGTGGTGTTCGAGTCCGTCGACGACGGCGCCGGTGGTCACGGTGCGGCTGTCAGGGAACGCGTCGAACCGGCCCGCCAGCACCCACGCCGGATCCGCGTCGTAGGCGGGAATCCCGGTGAACGCGGCGAGTGCGGGCGCCTTCGGGTCGTGGATTCGAACTGCGAACCGTCCCGTGCGGCGGATGACTTCGGCGATGCGATCCGCGAGTTCGATGCGCTCGCCCGGCGCCCCCTCGACCGGTGTGAGCGTCCTGGCGGCGTGAGTGCCGCTGTGCACCACGGCGTCACCGTCGACGTGCCACAGCCCGGGGACCTCGTCGAGACCGATCGGCTGCTCGTCCAGCCAGTGCAGTGCGGTCAGGCTCAGCCATCCGTGTGGATCCGCCAGCGCCGCCTCGCGCGCCGTGCGCCAGTCCTGCCACTCGGTCTGGAATGTGTCGGTTGCGGTCATGAGGCGCGGACTCCTTCGGTTGCGGTGTGCGATTCGTGGGCGGGACGGGGTGCGCCGAGTCCGAGATGGCCGCGGAGCGTGGTGGCCTCGTAGGCCGTGCGAAAGCTGCCCTTCTCCTGCAGCAGCGGCACGACGGTGTCGACGAACTCGTCGAGTCCGGCGGGCGTCAGATGGGGAACGAGGATGAAGCCGTCGCTGGCATCGGTCTGCACATAGGTGTCGATCTCGTCGGCGACCTGCTGCGCCGTCCCGACGAACTGCTGGCGGGCGGTGACCTCGATGATCAGCTCACGGATGCTGAGGTTCTCGGCCTCGGCCTTCTCCCGCCACGCCAGCGCGACGGCGCGGGGGTCCTTCGCATGTCGGACACGCCCACGGGTGATGTCGACGTTGTCCTCCGGCTCGATGTCGGGCAGGGGCCCGTCCGGGTCGTAGCCGGACAGGGCCCGACCCCAGACCTGTTCGAGGAACGCGATCGCGGTCTGCGGGCCGACCTGCTGCAGCCGGATGTGCCGGGCCCGTTCGTCGGCATCCTCCGGGCTGTCCCCGAGCACGAAGGTGGCGGCGGGCAGGATCTTGAGTTCGTCGTGGCCGCGTCCGTACTTCGCGAGTCGGCCCTTGACGTCGGCGTAGAACTCGCGACCGGCTTCGAGGGTGCCGTGCCCCGTGAAGATGGCATCTGCCTTGGCGGCTCCGAACTCGCGGCCCTCGTCGGAGTCGCCGGCCTGCAACAGGATCGGATGTCCCTGCGGGCTGCGCGGGACCTCGAAGCGTCCGCGGATGTCGAACTGGGTGGTGTGGATGTCGAACGGGGCGATGTCGCCGTCGGCTGCGAAGACGCCGTTGGCGCGGTCGACGACGGGAGCGCCGGGACGCCAGCTGTCCCACAACTGCCGGGTGGCGTCGATGAGCTCGTTTGCGCGCACGTAGCGCTGCGAGTGGTCGAGATAGCCTCCGCGGCGGAAGTTCTCGCCGGTGAATGCGTCCGACGACGTCACCATGTTCCACGCCGCACGGCCACCGGACAGGTGATCGAGGGTCGCGAACTGCTTGGCCAGTTCGTACGGCTCGTTGAACGTCGTGTTGATGGTGCCCGCCAGACCCAGGTGCGTGGTCGCACCCGCGAGCGCCTCGAGCACGGTCAGCGTGTCGGGCCTGCCGACGACGTCGAGGTCGTGGATGCGGCCCCGGTGTTCGCGCAGGCGCAGACCCTCGGCGAGGAAGAAGAAGTCGAACAGTCCCCGTTCCGCGGTGCGGGCCAGGTGCAGGAACGAGTCGAAGTCGACCTGGCTCCTCGATTCCGGGTCGGCCCACACGGTCGTGTTGTTGACTCCGGGGAAGTGGGCCGCGAGGTGCACCTGCTTGCGGACAGTGGTGCGTGGCATCGTGATCGATCCCTTCAGTGAGTGGTGGCGTAGCGGCTGCGCGGACGCGTCAGCCCGAGCAGGTCGCGAACGGTGGTGGCGGGACGCGGAGCGGGCCGAAGCGCGGGGATCACTCGGGTGGTGAGCAGTTCCAACGTCGACGCGAGCGCGAGAGGCCGCAGCACGACGCCGTCGATGCCGCGAAGTTCTGTCAGGAGATTCACCAGGCTCTCCGGGTCCCCGTGGTGCAGCACCGAATTCGACCGGTACTCGGACCCCGACCACTCGTCCAGCCGGGCCAGGTCCACCGCCGCGACGGCGTTCTCGGACGCGAGGAGCACGTCGACGTCGAGCAATACCGCCGGTCGCCGCTCACCTGCCCTGGTTCGCACCTCGTCGGCGAGGGCCGCCGCGGCGCGCACGTCCGGCGCGGAGATCCGCACGACGTCCGCACGGGCCGCCGCGAAGGCGAGCGACCGCTCACCGTCCACCGACACCGCGATCGGAGGCCTGCCCTGCGGCGACCGCGGCGTGATGGACGGTCCCTTGACGGAGAAGTGCTCGCCGGCGAAGTCGATGTAGTGCAACTTCTCCCGGTCGACGAACCGGCCCGTCGCGACGTCGCGGATCTCCGCGTCGTCGTCCCAGCTGTCCCACAGTCGCTGGGCCACCTCGGTGGCCTCGTCGGCCTCGGACCACAACGACGCCTCGTCCTGGGCGGCCTTGCGACCGAACAGCTCTGCCTGTTCCAGCCCGCCGGAGACCGCAACCTGCCATCCCGCCCGGCCGCGGGTGGTGTGGTCGAGGGATTGGATCGCCTTGGCCACGTGGAACGGCTCGGTGTGCGTGACGGTCGCCGTGGGGATCAATCCGATCCGCGAGGTGACGGCGGACAGTCGGGCCGCGACGCCGACCGCTTCGAGCCTGCCGCGGACGGCGCCCTGCGCGGCAGTCTCGCCGAAGGTGTCGGGCAGGAAGGCCAGGTCTGCACCCGCTCGGTCCGCGGCGCCGACGAGGTCGGCCCAGTATCCGCCGGTGAAGATCTCCTCGGCGCGCGAGTCGTCGCGCCGCCACGAAGCGGGGTGCGCGCCGGTGCCTGCGAATTCGATGCCGACCAGAAGTTCTGGGTTATCGGACATGTGTTGCCTTTCCCGGGATCGCGTCGAGCAGCGACCTCGTGTACTCGTGCTGGGGGTGGTCGAAAATGTCTGTGGTGGTTCCGAATTCGACGATCTCGCCGGAACGCATCACGGCGACGTCGTCGCTGACCTGCCGAACCACCGCCAGGTCGTGGGAGATGAACAGGTAGCCGAGGCCCAGGTCGGTCTGCAGGTCCCCGAGCAGGTTCAGAATCTGCGCCTGCACGGACACGTCGAGCGCGGAGACGGGTTCGTCGAGGACGAGCAGTTCGGGCTGCAGAGCCAGCGCCCGCGCGATCGCGACCCGCTGCCGTTGGCCGCCGGACAGATCGGCGGGTTTACGGTCGAGGTGCGTCGCGGACAGCGCCACCTGATCGAGGAGTTCCTGGACCCGCCGCGCCCTTTCGGTCCGGGTCCCGATGTCGAACGCCGCGAGCGGCTCGGCGATGATCTCGCG
Source organism: Rhodococcus sp. RD6.2 (assembly GCF_001040705.1). GTDB lineage: Bacteria > Actinomycetota > Actinomycetes > Mycobacteriales > Mycobacteriaceae > Rhodococcus_G. The sequence goes on along the minus strand of NZ_CVQP01000007.1, from coordinate 207,153 downwards.
GATCTTCAGTTTCGGATTCAGTGACGCGTAGGGGTTCTGGTGCACGATCTGCGCCCGACGCCGCAACGCCCGCAGTTCCCCACCGCGCAGCCCGGTGATGTCCCGTCCGTCGAACAGCACCGTGCCCGACGTCGCGTTCTCCAGCCGGATCGCGATCCGCGCGGTCGTTGACTTCCCCGACCCGGACTCGCCGACCAGCGACAGCGTCCGCCCACGGGAGACCTCGAGGGAGACGCCCTTCACCGCGTCGAGCGAGGTGCGGCGGTCGACGCGGAACGTCTTCGACACGTTCGACACCGTGAGGAGCGGCTCACCGGCCGCTTTGTACACGGGCCGGACGGGCGTGTCCGCCAGGCTGGGCGCCGCCGCGAGCAGCGCCCGCGTGTACTCGTGCCGCGGATCACCCAGAACCTGTCCGGTGGGACCGGTTTCAACGACCCGCCCGTTCTGCATGACGACGATGCGGTCGGAGCGGTCCGCGGCCACCCCGAGGTCGTGGGTGATGAACAGGACGGCGGTGCCGGTCTCGGCGATCCGCGCCTGCAGATGGTCGAGGATGCGCCGCTGCACGGTGACGTCGAGTGCGCTGGTCGGTTCGTCGGCGATGACCAGATCCGGATTGCACGCCAACGCGATCCCGATGAGCACCCGCTGACGCTGGCCGCCCGACAGGTCCTGCGGATACTGCCTGGCCCGCAGTTCCGGATCGTCGAGACCAGCCTCACCGAGAATGCGCAGAGCCTCGATCTTCGCGGTCCGGCGGTCCGCCAGGCCGTGGATCCGCAGGACCTCGGCGACCTGGTCACCGATCCGGATCACCGGGTTCAGCGAGGTCGTCGGATCCTGTGGGACCAGGCCGATGCGGGCGCCGCGCAGCCTCTCGTAGGCTCGCTCCGGCAGTGTGTCGAGGCGCACGCCGTCGAAGGTGACGGTGCCGCCGGTGACCCGGCCGGTCCCGGAGAGCAGCCCGAGAACGGCGTGCGCGGTGGTCGACTTGCCGGAACCGGATTCGCCGACCACGGCAACGACCTCGCCGCGGGAGACCGTGAATCCGACACCGTCGACGGCGTGCACCGGGTCGTCGTGGCTGCCATAGGCGACACGGAGTCCGTCGACGGCGAGCAACGGCCCGGTGGGTGCGGGGGTCGGGGCGGACAGGTACGGGGTCATCTCTGGCTCCGATGGTCGATGGCGTGGCCGATACGGTGCGCGGCGAGAACGACGGCGACGATGACGAGGCCGGGCAGCGTCGTCATCCACCACGCGGTGGCCAGGTAGTTGCGACCCTCCGAGATCAGCGATCCCCACTCCGGCGTCGGTGGGACGGCACCGAATCCGAGGAAACTCAGTGACGACACCGCCAGCACGGCCATGCCGAATTCGACTGCCGCCAAGGCGACCACGGGGGCGTAGGCGTTGCGCAGGACATGCCTGCCCAGGACGGTGTGCCAGCGGACGCCGGACGCGAACGCCGCCTCCACGTACGATGCCCGCCGGACCCGCAGCACCTCCGAGCGCATGACACGGGCGAAGTTGGCAACGAGCCCGATGCCGACCGCGATCGCGACATTGAGCGTCCCGAATCCGAGCGCCGTCACCAACGCGAGCGAGAGCAGCAGCGCCGGAATCGACAGCAGCACGTCGACGATGCGCATGAGCACCGCGTCGACCGTACCTCCGACCGCACCCGACAGGAGGCCGACGAGTGAGCCGACCACCAAGGCGATCCCGACCGCGAGCAGCGTTGCGGTGAGCGAGAGCGCGGCGCCGTGCACGACACGGGTATAGACGTCGCGCCCGATGTTGTCGGTACCGAACCAGTGCGTGACGCTCGGACCCTGCAACTTGTCGGCCGGGACGCCCTGCAGCGGGTCGCCGGACGCGAAGAACGACGGGAACAACGCGAATCCGACGGCAACGACCAGGACCGCCGCGGACAGTGCGATCGCCCAGTTGCGGCGGACGGCCGCGAAGAGTGCACGAACAGTGGGGGTACCGCCGCGCGGAGCAGTCGTTGCGGACTGGACCGTGACGGCAACGTCTTCCCGGACCAATGTGTCAGACATGTACTTTCACCTCATCCTTCGCGGGGACGGTCGCCGGAGCACCGGTGCGGCGACCGGCGCCGACGATCCGTGGATCGATGAACGGGTACAGCAGGTCGACCGCGAGGTTGACGAGCACGAACACCAGCGAGCTGAACACGACAACGCCCTGCACCACCGGAATGTCCTGGGCCATGACCGACGTCTGGGTCAGCCGGCCGAGACCCGCCCGCGAGAACACCGTCTCCACGACCACCGACCCGGCGAGGAGGGTGCCCACCAGAACACCGGCGATGGTGAAAGCCGGAATACTGGAGAGCCGCAACGCGTGCCGTGTCTGGATTCGCCATCGGGACGCACCCTTCGCTCGCGCGGACTCGACGAACGGCTGTCGCAATGTCGACTGCAGACTGGTGGCGAGCACCTGCGCGATGACCGCGCCGATCGGAAGCGCGAGGGTGATCGCGGGCAGCAGCAGGTGATCGAACCCACCCTCCCCGAAAGCGGGGAACAGCTTGAGCCGGAACGAGAAGATCTGCAGCAGGATCAGACCCACCCAGAATGTCGGGACGGCGACACCGAGCGGCGGAAGCGAGAACAGCGCGTTACGCAGCCACCCGATCCGCGTGTAGGTGGCGAGGAACGCGACCGCCGTACCGAACACGACCGCGAGGACAAGAGCGAACGAGGCCAGGGCCAGGGTGCTCGGCAGCGCCGCGGTGATCGCCTCCGTCACCGGTTGCCCCGTCGCGATGGAGATGCCGAAGTCGCCCCGGATCGCGGCCGTCAGCGCATTCCAGTACTGCACCAGCACTGGCTGATCCAGTCCGTACCGGGCCTGCAACGCTGCGACCGCGTCCGCGTCGATCGCGGCGCCACTGGTGGCGGCGGAATCCACCGCCATGCTCACCGGATCCGACGGCAGCAGGTACAGCACCACGAAAGACACCGTGAACGCCGCCCACAGCACTCCGATCGCCTGCAGGACACGAGATCCGAGGTAGCGAGTCATCGGTTACTCGCTGAGCCAGGCGTCGAAGAACTGCAGCCGCGCCGATGCCTCGAACTTCAGGTCCTGCACGGTACCGGCGGCGCCGATGGCCTGGGACAACTCGACGGTGGGCAGCCACAGTCCGTTGTCGAGGATCAGCTGCTGGGCCCGCTCGATCAGCTCGCCGCGTTCCTGCGGATCGGTCGTCCGCAGCTGTGCCGCCAGCACCTCGTCCAGCTCGGGAATCGGGCCGCGGGCGTTGAGGTTCCGTCCTTCGAGACCGAAGCTGGTCCGCAGGATGTCGCCGTCGGCGCGGGTGACGTTGTAGTAGGTGGAGTCGTAGTCCTTGGTTCCCTGCCGAGCGGTCTGCTCCGCGGTCGAGACGAGTTCGAGCTTCAGATCGATGCCGACGGCTCGCAGCTGCTGCTGGACAAGTTCGAGGATCGCCTGGTTACCGGCGAACACCGAACTGAAGGTGACCGAGAAGCTGAGCGGTCGACCCCCCTTGGCACGAACACCGTCCGGACCGGGCACCCAGCCCGCGTCGTCGAGGATCTTCTTCGCGGCATCCGGATCGAAGGTGACGTCGGACAGCGCGACGTAGTCGGGAGTGCGGGACGCGAGCGTGCTCGTCGCGGGCGTGAAGTCGGGTCCGAGGACCGTGTCGACGAGTTCCTGCCGGTTGATCGCGGGCACGATCGCGGACCGCACCACCGGGTCGGCGAGGACACCACGGGTCACGTTCGGTTGGAAACCGAAGGGCACACCCGGGTTCGAGGCCGTGAGGATGCGTCCGCCCGCGCCCTCGATCTGCGGCGCGTCCTGCGGCAGGGCGTCGGAGACGGCGTCGAGCTGACCCGACGCGAGCGAACCGCTGCGCACGCCCGACTCGGGAACGATGGTGAACTCGATCTTGTCGAGGTATGCCTCGCCGTCGTGCGCGAACACGGCGGAGCCCCACGCGTATCCGGTGCGCTTGGCGAGGGTCGCGGACTTGTCCTGGACGTAGCTCTCGTACACGAACGGCCCGGTCCCGGACAGGTCGCCCCCGCAGCGCTGCTCGGCGGACTTCGCGACGTCCTTGTCGGACAGGAACCCGAGTTGCACCGTCGACGTGCCCTGCAGGAACTGGGAATTCGGTGCCGCGAAGTCGATATGCACGGTCTGCGGGTCGACGACCGTGGCGCCCTTGTATCCCGCCAGGTAGCTCGCGGCCAGCGCCGCCTTCGCCGGCGTCAGAGTGCCGAGAATCGCGTCGAAGTTCTTCTTCACCGAGTCCGCGGTGAACGGCGTCCCGTCGCTGAACGTCACCCCGTCACGCAGGTGGAAGGTGAAGGACGTCGCATCACCGCTGACCTCCCAGCTCTCGGCGAGCCACGGCGTCAGCGCACCGGTCTCGGGGTCCTGGTCGGTGAGCGAGTCCACAACCTGCCGCGCCACATAGATGGTCTGGTTCGAACCGGACTGGGCGGGGTCCGCGCACGTCGGCGCGCCCGACAGTCCGTAGCGCAGGGTCCCGCCCGCCTGCGGGGTACCGGCACCGGCCGACGAGTCGGTCGTGTCGGCCGACCCGCACGCTGTCAGTCCGGCGGTGAGGGCAGCCGATGCGACGACTGCGAGCGCTGCGCGTCGCCGCGCAGCCGAGGAAGTGAACGAGAAGGACACCGAGGCTCCATGATCTGAGGAAGGGGAAGGCTGTTCGAACCCAGAGCGGTCGACAAGTGACAGAAGTCCGCCGAGACCCGGCACAGGTCGATGTGCAGCCGCGACCATGCGGTCACCAGGCCCTCACCGATCACGCCACTTCCTCCATCGTTCCCGGCAGTAGCACCCTCACCTGCCCACAGGGGGTTGCTGCGACGTCGTCGAGCCGGGTCTCTCGGTCGCTCTGGATGGTCGTTTCACACGCTAGCGATCACGGCGTACGGGGCGAACCCTTTGCGTCATCACGATCGCAACTCTTCTCACCGACACGACAGGGCGCCGTTCGACCCGGACATGAAGCCGCGCAACGCCGACGAAAGCCCAGTCGCACCAACGGTGCGACTGGGCTTTCGTCGAGGCGGTCGACCTAACCGACGGGGACGGGGTTCGCCGGAATCGGCAAGCCCAGATTGTCGCGGAGCGTCGAGCCACTGTATTCGGTGCGCAGGGCCCCTCGGTCCTGGAGCAGTGGCACGACCTGGTCGACGAACTCGTCGAGACCCGTTGGCACGAGGTGTGATCCGATGATGAACCCGTCCGAGCCGTTGCTCTGGACGAACGCGTCGATCTGTTCGGCGATCTGTGCCGCGGTGCCGACGATCGGTCCGCGTTCGAACTGGTCTGCGACGGTCTCCCGCAGCGTCAGCTTCTTCGCCTCCGACACCGCACGCAGCTTCGCGACGGTGTCGAACCGGTCCTGGTGGATGAACGCGCGACCCTGGATGATCGGCGGCGCCTCCGGATCGGGGTCGATGTCCGGGATCGGCCCGTCCGGGTCGTACGCCGACAGGTCCCTGTTCCACAGCTGTTCGAGCAGGATCAGTGCCGTCTGCCCGGTGACCTGTTGGTCACGGATGTCGAGGTACTTCTCTCGGGCGTCGGCTTCGCTGTCACCGATCACGAAACTCGCCGACGGCAGGATCTTGAGGTCGTCGGGACTCCGACCCGCGGCGACCGCGCGCGCCTTGACGTCCCGGTAGTACTCCGACGCCTCGGGCAGGCTTCCGTACGGCGAGAAGATCGCGTCGGCGTTGGCTGCGGCGAAATCACGCCCCTGCGGCGACACTCCCGCCTGCAGGAGTACCGGCCGGCCCTGTGGGCTGCGGGGCACCGTGAAGCGCCCGCCGATGTCGAACTGACTGCCGTGGAATTCGAAGGCGCCTGCGTCGGGCCGACTCAGGAACCGGCCGGTCACCGGGTCGGCCACGATGTCGTCGTCCCGCCACGAATCCCACAGCTTCCGCACTGCTTCGACCGCCTCGTCCGCGCGGACGTACCGCTGCGAGTGCGACAGGAATCCGCCGCGCCGGAAGTTCTGGCCGGTGAACGCGTCGAAGGAGGTGACGACGTTCCATGCGGCGCGGCCACCGGACAACCGGTCCAGGGTGGCGAACTGCCGTGCCAGCTCGTAGGGCTCGTTGAAGGTGGCGTTGATGGTGCCCGCGAGGCCCAGGTGCTCGGTGACCGCGGCGAGCGACGCGAGGACCGTCAAGGTGTCGGGACGCCCGACGACGTCCTGGTCGAAGACCTCACCGGCGCGTTCGCGCAACGCGAGACCTTCGGCGAGGAAGAAGAAGTCGAACTTTCCGCGCTCGGCGGTCACGGCGGTGTGTTCGAAGGAGTCGAAGTCGATCTGACTGCCGGCATCTGGATGCCACCAGGCGGTGTGGTGGTTGACGCCGCCCAGATATGCGCCGAGGATGACCTGCTTCTTGGCTGTGCTCATGGGTCTCTCCTGAGTTCAGGCTGCGGGGGCGCCGTAGCGGTTGGGTACGGCGGTCGGCAGTGCGAGCAGTCCGCGCAGCGACGTGTCGGGGTACTCGGTGCGGAACAGTCCGCGCCGCTGCAGTTCCGGAATCAGCGTCGAGGTCACGGCTTCGAGGTCGTCCACCGCGACGCCAGGACGAATCCGGAACCCGTCGAAGCCGTGCCAGGACTCGAGCAGGTCCGCGAGATCGGCTGCGCTGCCTGCGAACACCGTCGCGTCGGTCACGAGTTCGTTGCCCGCGACATCGTCGAGTCGGCGCAACCGGGCCGAACCGGACTCCCGTTCGGTGTCGAGGAAGACGAGCACGTCCGCGTACACGCGGAGCGGCTCGCCGCGGCGGCCCACGTTCGCCGCGGCCGCTACGACATCGGCCAGCACCTGCGGGCCGTTGGTCTCGGTCGGTGTCGTGAACACCAGATCGGCTGCACACGCGGCCAGTTCGTAGGCGACGTCCCGGTGGGCGAGCGCGGTGACAACGGGCTGCCCTTGCGGCGGTCGCGGCGTGATCGACGGTCCGCGCACGCTGAAGAACCGCCCCTCGAAGTCGATGTGATGCAACTTGTCGCGGTCGATGAATCGTCTGGTCGGAACGTCGCGGATCTCCGCGTCGTCCTCCCAGCTGTCCCAGAGCCGGCGCACCACGTCGGCGACATCGGCGGCCTCGTCGAACAGGTCGGCCACGAACCCGGGAAGTTCCCCGTTCGCCAACGCCTCCCGGTCGCGTTTGTCGAGACCGGGAACGTCACGGCGCCCGAAATGCGCGGCCTCCTGCGCCGACGACGACACCTTCACCTGCCATCCCGCGCGACCACGCGACGTGTAGTCCAGTGTTGCCAGGGCCTTCGACACGTGGAACGGCTCGGTGTGGGTGGTGGTGATCGTCGGTATCAGGCCGAGGTGCCGCGTCGTGGGGGCGATGCGTGCGGCAACGAGATGCGCGTCCAGTCGCGCCCGCACCTGATCGACTGCGTCCGGGTCCTCGGCGACGTACGGGTTGGCCGGCACCGACAGGCTGTCCTCGATGGTGAGGAAGTCGAGCAGTCCGCGCTGTGCGGTGGCGGCGAGGTCGGTCCAGTAGGAACCAGAGAACAGTTCGTGGGGCCGCGAATTCGGCTCGCGCCAGGCCGCGGGATGCCAGCCCGCGCCGTCGAGCGCGACACCGAGATGGAGTGGGTGACGTCGGGTCATGCGAATGATCTCCTCAGGTTCGGGACGGTCGCTCTCAGTGCGGGGGCCACCTCGGCCTGGAACAGTTCGAGGCTCGCGCGTTGCTCCGCGGTCGTCAGCCCGCCGCGATCGGCGGTCAGGTGCATGACCTCGTGCCCGAGGCGGTCGTGGTAGCGCAACACCTTGTCGACGACCTGCTGCGGACTGCCGATCAGTGCGGAACTGCGGTCGACGAAGTCCTCGATCGACTCGAATACCACCGGCAGCCCGGTTTCCCGCGCGAACTGCAGCCGCTGCTCGAACAGCGGTCGGTAGCGTTCGACGGCCTCCTGCGACGTGCGGGCCACGTACAGTCCCGCGGTGCCTGCGCCGACACGGGCGTCCGCCGGGTCGTGCCCGTAGGCGATCCAGCGCTGCCGGTAGTGGTCGATCAGGTCGGCGTACGGCTCGATGGGGTTGGTGACGTTCGCCGAGAACACCGGGTCGCCGTACTTCGCGGCGAGATCCACGGAGTCGCGGCTGGTCGCGCTGCCGTGCCAGATCGTCAGGCGCGGCTGCAACGGCCGCGGCACCGTGACCGCGTCGGTCAGCGGAGGCCGGAACTTCGCATCCCAGGTGACGCTCTCGTTCTCCCACAACGCCCGGAGTAGTTCGTACCCTTCACGATTGCGTTCCCACTGGTCGTCTGGTGTCACGTGAAACAAGTCGGCCTGGGCAGTGCCGTTGCCCTTCCCGATCATGAGCTGGAGCCGTCCGCCCGACAGATTGTCCAGGGTGGAGTAGTCCTCGAAGGCGCGGACCGGGTCGAGCAGACTGAGCGTCGTCACTCCGGTCCACAGTTCGAGAGTGGAGGTCCGGGCGGCGATGTTGCCGAGGACCACCGGCGGCGCCGATGCGAGGAACGGCCGCTCGTGGCGCTCCCCGACGGCGAAACCCTCGAAGCCCAACTGCTCCGCGAGGACGGCGGTGTCGACGACCTCCTTGAGTCGGGCCGCGGGGTCGAGCCACTCCCCCGACACGGGGTCGGGTTGATGGGTGATCAAGCTGAGGAGCAGGAATTTCACGCGGAGTGTGCCTTTCGGATCAGGTGCTTCTCGAACGGATGCGGACCGATCTCCTCCGACGGCCGCGTCGGATCGAACAGCGCGGTGTAGTCGGCCGCCAGGTACAGCGCAACGGCCTCGGGCTGACGCCATCCCGTGGTCAGGTAGATGCGGGTGTAGCCGCGCATCATCGCCTCCACCTCGAGTTCCGCGAGAACGATTCGGCCGAGTCCGCGGCGCCGATGGCCCGCCGACGTCCAGATGCGTTTCAGTTCCGCCGTCGTCTCGTCGTAGCGACGGAATGCGCCTCCCGCCACCGGCTCCCCGTCCTCGACGAGAATCAGCAGCGCCCCATCCGGCGGTGCGAACTCCTCGCCCGGGTGGGTGGTCAGCGCCTCGAACTGTTCCTCGAAGGGACGCTCGTACCGGGTGCTGTACTCGTACGCCAGTTCCTCGAGAAGGGGCTCGGCGAGCGGATCGTCCTGCGTCACCGTGCGCACCTCGAGTCGACGAGAACCGGCCCTCATGCGACCACCGCCGCCCGCGGTCCGAACCGGAACGGCTCCGGGGACCTGACGTCCCCTGCGGCGAGCCCGGCGACCAGGTCACCCACCGCGGGCGCGAACTTGAAGCCGTGTCCGGAGAATCCGGCAGCGACCGTGACGTCGCCGAGTCGGTCCACCACGAAGCGACTGTCCGGAGTGCTGGTGTACAGGCAGGTGTCGGCCACAGCGGTGGACGCGTCCACTCCGGGCAACCACACCGAGGCGTAGTCGGCGAGGCGCTGCACACCGTCCGGGTCGGCCCGGAAGTCACGCGTGTCCGGATGCACCACCGGGCCGGTGCCGTGCTCACCGATCTTGATGCCGGATTCCGAGCCGAGTCCGTAGATTCCCTCGCCGGCCAGCTCCGCTCCGGGGTGATGGACGAAACTCGGCCACTCCGCATCGATCACCGGGACGAAGTGAGCAGGCTGCTCCTGGGTGGTCCGCAGTGGCGGCAGCACGGGAGTCGGCGCGATGCTCGTACTGGCGAGCAGACTCCTCGTCCAGGCACCCGCGGCGAGCACCGCATGGCGGGCCCGGACCACGCCGGTGTCGGTGACCACTTCGACCCCGGTTGCCGCGCCGTGGATCTCGCGTACCGCGGCCCGATGCCGCACCTCGGCGCCCGCGCGCTGCGCCGCGTCCTTCAACACCTGCACCGACCGGTCCGCGTGCAGACGACCCGCCGCCGGATGGAAGAGCACCGAGGTGTCGAATCGCATTCCGGGCCAGCGCTTCTCCGCCTCCGCCGGGTCGAGGACCTCGTGTGCGATCCCCAGCGTGGCGAGGGTCTTCGCGCGGGCCAGGGTGCAGACGGGGTGCCCGTGGTCCACCGCACCGGTCAACGTCAGTACCCGGGTACCGGCGAGCTTCTCGGCCGCACGCCACAGCGGCAACGCGCGACCGGCGAGGGTGGTGTGGAAATCATCCTCGTACGCCTGCCGATATATCCGGGACGTGCCGTGCGAGGCGCCGCGCCGGTGGCCCGGTCCGAACTGCTCCAGCAGCACCACCGACCGCCCGCGCGCCGCCAACCGCCACGCCGCGGCCGACCCGATCACACCACCTCCGACGACCACGACGTCGACCGGTCCGTTCACCTGCACCATGTCGCTACTGCTTCTTCGGCAGGCCGGGCGGGTTGATCTCGGACGCGTCGAGCGCTTCGGTCTGGATTCCCCACCGCTCCAGCACCTGTGCGTACGCGCCGTTCTCGATGAGGTGATTGAGCGCCTCGTGGATCGCACCGACGAGCCCGTTGTCCTTCTTCGTCAAGACGGCGATCTCACCCTGGAGGTCGAGTCCCGCACCCGAGAAGGTCCCCGCGACTTCGGTTTCACCGGTCTGCAGGGCGTGGAACGAGGACGACGGATTCGGGCCGACGTAGGCGTCGATCCGGCCGGAGCCGAGCGCCAGATAGTAGTCGGTGGCCTGCTGGTAGTACAGGATCTCGGCGGGCTCGAGTCCGGCCGCGACGTTCTGCTCGTTCCACTCGACCAGCAGGGCTTCCTGGTTGGTTCCGGAACCGACTCCGATCTTCAGGCCTGCGATGTCCTTCGGTCCCGAGAAGGTGATGCCGCTGCCCTTCTTGACCTCGACGGCCAGGCTGTCGAGGCGGTAGGTGGCGAAGTCGTACTTCTCCTTGCGCTCCTCGGTGACGGTGACGTTCGAGATGAACGTGTCCGCTTCGCCGGAGTCGATGCGGACGAAGTTCTGCGCCCAGTCGGCAGCGGTCAGTTCGATGTCGAGGCCGAGGACGTCGCCGATGAGATACGCGATGTCCGTTTCGGATCCGATGATCGTCTTGTCGTCGTCGGCGTAGAAACGCAGCGGCGGCGCCGTGCCGGCCGACCCCGTGACGATCAGCGTCCCTCGATCCCGGATCGCCTGCGGCACCTTCGCGGCGATGTCCGGTACCTCGTCCGTGGTGATGCGGTTCTGCTCAGCCGTCAGGTTGTATCCGGCTGCGGTCGCGGCGTCGGGTTCGGCGGCCTCGCCCGAACTGCACGCGGCACCCGCCAACAGGGCGACGGCGGTCAGAGCCGAGGCGAACAACCTCGTGCGGCGGATGGTGGCGGACATCGTTTCCTTCCTGGATCTTTCGTTGAGAACTGTTCAGAGCACGCGCGACAGGAAGGCGCGAGTGCGGTCGTGGGTCGGGTGGTCGAGCACCTGTCGCGGCGGGCCCTGCTCGACGATCACGCCGTCGTCCATGAACACGACCGTGTCCGCGACCTCCCGGGCGAACCCGATCTCGTGAGTGACGATGACGAGGGTCGCGCCCGCGCCCGCGAGGTCTCGGATGACGTCGAGCACCTCGCCGACGAGTTCGGGGTCGAGGGCCGAGGTGGGCTCGTCGAACAGGATGACGTTGGGGCGCAACGCCAGCGCACGGGCGATGGCCACCCGCTGCTGCTGACCACCCGACAACTGCTTCGGATACTGGTCCGCCTTGTCGGCGACACCCACCCGGTCCAGCAGTTGCCTGGCCTCGGCCGTCACCTCGGTGCGGTCGCGGCGCTGCGCGGACACCGGTGCCTCCGTGACGTTCTCGAGAACCGTGAGATGCGGGAACAGGTTGAAGTTCTGGAAGACGAACCCGATCTTCGAGCGCTGACGCAGGATCTCCCGGTCCCGCAGCTCGCGCAGGACACTGCCGCGGCGGCGGTACCCGACGAGTTCACCGTCGATGCGGATGGTGCCGCGGTCCACCTTCTCCAGGTGGTTCAGCGTGCGCAGCAGCGTCGACTTCCCTGAACCGGAGGGGCCGAGGATCACCGTCACCTCACCCTGCCGGACGGTCAGGTCGACACCCTTGAGAACCTCCAGTGCGCCGAAGGACTTGTGCACCCCGCGCACGTCGACGGCATGCACCGCCTGCACCTCGGGGCCCGTCACCGTGTCGCTCCCCTCGGTGCGCCGTGACTGGTGTCGCGGATCTCGCGATACTTCGCGACCACCCTCTGCCAGGGCGTAAGCGGCAATGCGCGAGCCGATCCGCGGGCATAGTGCCGTTCGATGTAGTACTGCGCGATGGACAGCAGCGTGGTCAGCACGATGTACCAGACGGTCGCGACCATCAACAGCGGAACCACGCGACCGTTGCGGCCGAAGATCACCTGTACCTGGTAGAAGAGTTCCGCGATCGCCATCGTCGAGACGATCGAGGTGCCCTTGAACAGGCTGATGACCTCGTTGGCGGCGTTCGGCAGGATCGAGCGCATCGCCTGCGGCAGAACGATCTTCACCAACTGTCGGCCGCGAGGGATGCCCAGCGCGTTCGCCGCCTCGATCTGCCCGTGGTCGACGGAGATGATGCCTGCCCGGACGATCTCCGCGGAGTACGCAGCCTGGTGCAGTGCGAGACCGACGACCGCCGCCGTGAACCCGGAGATCACGCCGGTGACGTTGAACTCGAGGAACCCCGGCCCAAACGGAATTCCCAGCGTCAGCGTCTGATAGAGGTAGGCGATGTTGAACCAGAACAGCAGCTGCACGATCAGCGGGATCGACCGGAACGCCCAGACGTAGGTCCACGAGATCACCTGCAGCACCGGATTGTTCGACAGTCGAGCCACGGCGAGCAGGACACCGAGGCCGAATCCGAGGACGGTGCCCCACAGCGTGAGCTCGATCGTCGTCCACAGCGCGGACAGCACCGACGGCGCGGTGAAGTACTGCGCGAACGTCGCCCAGTCCCAGCCGGGGTTCACGACCAGGCCGTGCACGAACTGCGCGACGAGGACGAGTGCGGCGGCCGCGACGACCCAGCGCCACGGGTGCCGGGTGGGGACGACACGCAGGTCGGCCTCGTCGGCGACATCGGCGACAGCCGGCGGGGCACTGACAGCCGGCGCGCTCACGAGCGGATCTCTGACACGGTCACGGGCGACCTTTCGCGGTTGGGACGGGGCGGCCGATGCCGTCCCGTCGCGCCGACCATCGCTCCCGGCGGTAGCACCCACACCCACTGGCGGGGGTTGCTGCGACGTCGCTGAGCCGGGTCTCTCGGTCGCTCTCGATGGTCAACTCTCGCGATGAAATGTCCCCCAACCCGCCTGCACGGTCACCCTTTGCGTTCGAGGTGATTCGAAATACACGGCCCGACGGGTCACGCCGTGAGCGAGCACAATGGGTCCATGGCGAACACCGAGCAGACCCCCGGGTGGACCTACCTGATGGACATGGACGGGGTACTCGTGCACGAGGAACACCTCGTACCGGGCGCCGACAAGTTCCTCGCCGAACTGCAGGAAGCAGGCACCCCGTTCGTGGTGCTGACCAACAATTCAATCCGAACACCCCGCGACCTGCGCGCCCGACTGCTGCGGACGGGTCTCGACATCCCCGAGCAGTCGATCTGGACGTCCGCGCTGGCCACCGCCACCTTCCTGCACAATCAGCGCCCCGACGGCAGCGCGTACGTCGTCGGCGAGTCGGGTCTCACGACGGCCCTGCACGACATCGGGTACGTCCTCACCGACAGCGATCCCGACTACGTGGTGCTCGGCGAGACCCGCACGTACTCGTTCGAGGCGATCACCACCGCGATCCGGCTCGTCGAACGCGGCGCCCGGTTCATCGCCACCAACCCCGACGCCACCGGCCCGTCCCGTGACGGCTCACTGCCCGCGACCGGCTCGGTCGCCGCGCTCATCACCCGCGCGACCGGCCGCGAGCCGTACTACGTCGGCAAGCCGAATCCGCTGATGATGCGGTCCGCGCTGCGGGCCATCGGATCGCACTCCGAACACACCCTCATGATCGGCGACCGGATGGACACCGACGTCGTCTCCGGACTCGAAGCGGGCCTGCAGACCATCCTCGTCCTCACCGGCATCTCCAGCCGCTCGACCGTCGAGGCGTACCCCTACCGCCCGACGCTGGTCCTCGACTCGGTCGCGGACCTCGTCGGCCGGACCCAGGACCCGTTCGCCGCCGCCTGACCCTCCCCCCTGGTTCCCTAATGTCACATCAGGTCACTCGGCGACCCCCAATGTGACATTAGGGAACCCCCGGGCGGTCAGCGCAGGGGCAGGGGGCGGCCGGCGACGACGAGGACCACGGACTCACACTCCGCCGCGACGGAGGTGTTGAGCCTGCCGAGCGCGTCGCGGAAGCGACGGCCGGAGGCGGTGGCGGGGACGACGCCGCTGCCGACCTCGTTGCTGACCACGACGACGGGCACCCGGACCCTGCGCAGCGCGGCGACCAGTCCGTCGAGGTCGGCTCGCACTGCGGCCCATGATTCTTCGTCGTCCCAGGCGCCGTGAGTGTCGATGCGCCGGGTGAGCCAGGTGCCGAGGCAGTCGACGAGCAGCGGGCCGGTCGCTGCTTGCAGGACACCCACGAGGTCGTCGGTCTCGACGGTGCGCCAGGTGCCGGGCCGCGACGCGCGATGCGCGGCGATGCGGGCGGCCCACTCTGCGTCGCCGCGTGCGGGAGCACCGGTCGCGACATAGGTGACGTCGTCGCGGTCCGACAGCAGTCGCTGCGCGTGGGTCGACTTGCCTGCTCGGGCGCCGCCGAGGACCAGGGTCCGGCGCGGCGCCGACGCCCCGAGGGCACCGTCTCCCACGGTCACCACCGTCCCGTCGGGGACGATGCGAACACCCCACGGCCCCAACCGGTCCTGCAGGTCGACAGGATTGTGGTGTCCGAGGTGAACGGCGATCACGTCGGTGCCGTCGACGACCGCTCCGACGCCGCGCAAGGCCGCGAGGGCACGGGGGAAGCTGACCAGGTCGAGGTGGTCGGGCTCGTGCTCCGCGAGATCACCGAAGGTCTCCTCCAGAAACACCGCGTCGTACCGGGCGTCACGCACGGCATCGAGCGCTACCGCATCGAAAGGTCCGGTGTCCGTGGCCCACAGCAGTTTCCGGCCACGCGCCGCGACCTCGAAGAGCACGCAGTCGCCGTCGTTATGCACACGGTGGGCAGCGGGCAGCACCCGGATGCCGTACTCGCCGACCGTCAACGCGTCTCCGGGTGCAACGGGGATCCACCGCACCGGATCGTCGGGTCCGACCCAGTCACGGCACAGGTCCAGCGCTTCCGGCGGGCCGATCACGTCCAGCGGCTGATCGCGCGCCACCCACGACCGCATCAGCAACGCGAGCGGTCCGACGTGGTCGGGGTGCGCGTGCGTGAGCAGCAGGTGCCGCACCCCGGACAGCGTCCGACCGGCGTGCATCGCGGCCCGCGGCACCTCGGGTCCGCAGTCCAGCAGCAGGACGTCGTCGACGAGGGCGGCGGTCTGGGAGCGGATCTCGCCGCGCTCCAGCATGATCCGGCACGAGGAACAGGTGCAGAACGGGTTGGGCCATCCGTCGGCGGCGCCGGTGCCGAGGAGCACGACTTCCATCAGCGGGCACCCCCGCCCGCGACCGGCAGGACGACGGGACCTCCGGGCCGGGCCAGAACTTCGACGCGCGCACCGTAGACCTCGGCGATGCGCTCGACGGTCAGCACGTCCGCCGGGGTTCCGTCCGCGACGACGGCGCCGCCGTCGAGCATCACGATCCGTCGCCCGTACTGGCCCGCGAGGGTGAGGTCGTGCATCGCCGCGACCACCGTCAACCCCTCCGAAGCTCGCAGCTCCTGGACGAGGTCGAGCACCTGCTGCTGGTGTCCGATGTCGAGGGCGCTGGTGGGTTCGTCGAGCAGCAGCACCTTCGGCTGCTGGGCGAGGGACCGGGCCAGTACCACCCGCTGCAGTTCGCCGCCGGACAGATCGGTGGCAGGCCGGGACACCAACGCTCGCAGGCCGAGTCGATCGACGAGGTCGTCGACGACGGCACGGTCGTCGGAGCTCTCGCTGCCGAACCGGGGCAGATGCGGGGTGCGTCCGAGGGTGATGAGGTCGCGCACGGTGACGCCGTCGGGGACAACGGGACGCTGCGGCATCAGTGCCACCGACCGCGACATGACGCGCCGCGACGCACGGCCCGGGGCGTGGCCGTCGACGAGTACCTCGCCGGTGGCGGGAACCAGCCCGGCGAGGGCGTGCAGCAACGTCGTCTTGCCCGCACCGTTGGGCCCGACCACCGCCACCCATTCGCCGGCGTCGACGCGCAGGTCCACCCCGGCCAGGACGGCGACCGTTCCTCGTTCGACGCGCAGGCCGGTGCAGGAGATCATGCGCTCACCCGCCCGCGCCGCAGGACGAGCAGGAAGAACGGTGCTCCGATGGCGGCGGTGACGACGCCGATCGGCAGCTCCGCCGGCGACATCACGGTGCGGGCCACGACGTCGGCGAGGACGAGGAACGCGGCGCCGACCATCAGCGACAGCGGCAGCAGCAGCCGATGTCCGGGCCCGACGAGGAGCCGGACCGCATGGGGCACGACGATGCCGACGAATCCGATGAGGCCACTCACCGAGACGACGGCGGCGGTGCCGAGCGTCGCGACGCCGATCAGGACGAGCCGCACCCGGTCGGGGTTGATACCGAGGCTCCCGGCCTCGACGTCTCCGACGGCCATGACGTCGAGGGTGCGTCCATGCAGCAGGACGACGGCGACGGACACCACGACGTACGGCAACACGGTGAGCACGTCGGACCAGCCGTCGGTGGACAGCCGCCCGAGCAGCCAGGAGTACACCTGGCGGAGGGTGTCGTCATTGCGCTGCATGAAGAACGTCTGGATGGCATTGGCGAACGCCGCGACCGCGACACCTGCGAGGATGATGACGACCTCGGTGCGTCCGCTGCCGACGGTCCGGCCGAGCGCGTAGGTGGCGCCGACGGCGAGCATGCCGCCCGCGAACGCGGCGATCGGGACGCCCGCGAACCCGGCCGCCCCTCCGACGGCGATGGCGAGGGTCGCGCCGAGCCCGGCGCCGCTGGACACGCCGAGCAGGTACGGGTCGGCGAGCGGGTTGCGGAACACGCCCTGGTAGGCGGCGCCCGCGATGGCGAGGGTCGCGCCGACGAGCGCGCCGAGGACCACGCGGGGCATGCGGATGTTCCACAGGATCGACTGTTGCCGGGCGGTCAGCCCGGAGTCGACGTCGACGAACGGCAGCCGGTCGATCACGTCGAGGATCACCCCGGAGGGCGTGAGCCCGGCGGGTCCGACGAGGATGCCGAGCAGCATCGCTGCGAGCAGCACGAGCGCCGAACCGGCCAGCACGAGTGCGCGTCTGCGGGACACGGTTACCCGGTGGGTTGGACGGTGACGGCAGTGACGGCGCCGCCGTCGGCGGGGACGGCGCTCACGATTCCTGCAACCTCGCGCATGAAGTCGACGACGCGCGGTCCCCACCGTGACGCGAGGTCCTCGTCGACGACGTGGACGTTGCCGTCGCGGACCGCTGTCAGGTCGGACCACCCGGCACGCTTCGCGACGGCGTCGGGGGTGACGCCGCAACACTGGCCGTCCGCGAGGAAGATCAGGTCCGGATCCTGTTCCAGGATGAACTCCGCCGACAGTTGCGGATACCCGTCGCCGCCGGTCGCGATGGAGGTGAGCCCGAGCATCCCGTAGATCTCACCGATGTAGGTGTCGTCGGTGACGGAGTACAGGGTGTCGTCGAGCTCGTGGTAGTACCGCAGCGGCGTCGCGCGCGCGGGCACACCCGCGACGATCGCGTCGATGTCCGTCTTCATCCGCGCGACGACTTCGGCGGCGTCCCCGACGTGTCCGGTGGCTGCACCGATCTGCTCGATCTGCGCGTACGTGTCGTCGAGGGTGCTCGCCGCCGGCAGAATCAGCACTTCGACGCCCGCGTTCTCCAGACCGGCGACGAGATCGCCGGTGTCGGCATTCGCGACGACCAGGTCCGGTTCGTACCCGAGGATCGCCTCGACGTTCGGCGTGTACCCCGAGAGGTCGGTGACGGGGACGCCTTCCGGGTAGTCGGACCGGTCGTCGACGGCGACGACCTGATCCCCCGCACCGACGGCGTACAGCATCTCGGTGCTGGTGGGGCTGAGCGAGACGATCGCCTGCGGGTCGCCGGCCGCCGCCGTCGCGGTCGACGGACCGTCGCCGCTCTCGTCGTTGCCGCAGCCCGCGGCCAGGAGTACGAGAGCGGCGATGCCGGCGGTCACCAACCGGCGCGGGGTCAGGTGCACAGCAATCCCTTCGGACGCGTCAGGCCAACGCTTGCGCGAAGTCCTCGAGCAGGTCGTCGGTGTCCTCGAGGCCGACGGACAGCCGGACCACCCCGTCGGAGAGGCCGATCGCGGCGCGTCCCTCGGGACCCATCGCGCGGTGCGTCGTGGTCGCGGGGTGGGTGATGAGGGACTTCGAGTCGCCGAGGTTGTTGGAGATGTCGACGACGCGCAGCTTGTTCAGCAGCTCGAACGCCTTCTTCTTCCCCTCGCCCTCGGCTGCCGCCAACTCGAAGGTGACGACGGTGCCGCCGCCACTCATCTGCGACGTCGCCAGGTCGTACTGGGGATGCGACTCGAGGAACGGGTACTTCACCCAGCTGACGGCGTCGTCCGCTTCGAGGAAGCGGGCGATCCGCAGTGCGCTGTCGGTGGAGTGCCGCACGCGCAACGGCATCGTCTCGAGGCCCTTGAGCAGGGTGTGGGCGTTGAACGGGCTGAGCGCGGGCCCGGTGTGGCGGATCAGCTGCTGCACGGGTCCGTCGATGTAGTCCTGCGAGCCGAGGATCGCACCGCCGAGGACGCGGCCCTGTCCGTCGATGTGCTTGGTGCCCGAGTACACGACGACATCGGCGCCGAGGTCGAGGCTGCGCTGCAGCATCGGGGTGGCGAAGACGTTGTCCAGCACCACCTTCGCGCCCGCGGCATGCGCCATCTCGGACACCCTGCGGACGTCGACGAGGGTCTGCATCGGGTTCGAGGGGGTCTCGAAGAACACGGCTGTGGTCGGCACCGACAGCGCCTGCTCCCACTGATCGAGGTCCTCGCCGTCGACGAACACCGTCTCCACACCCCAGCGCGGGAGGATCTCGTTGCAGACCACGAAGCAGGATCCGAAGAGGCTGCGTGCGGCGACGAGTCGGTCGCCCTTGCCGAGCAGTGCACCGAGGGCGGTGAACACCGCGGACATGCCGGACGCGGTGGCGTAGCAGCCTTCCGCGCCGTCGAGCAGACGCATCCGCTCCTCGAACATCTTCACCGTCGGGTTGCCGTACCGGGAGTAGACGAAGTGGTCTATCTCGCCGGTGAACGCCTGCTCCGCCGCTTCAGCGGACTCGTAGACGAATCCGGAATTGAGGAAGATCGCCTCCGACGTCTCCTCGAAACCCGAGCGGATCGTCCCACCGCGGACGCCGAGCGTCGCGGGGCGGATGGTGTCGGGGAGCGGCTTGGAGAATGCACCGCCGCGGGGAATCGCGCTCACGACTGCCTCCACGCGAGTCCGACGGAACGCCAGCCCGCACCGCCGCGGTGACCGTCGGTGTCCAGTCCGCCTTCGAACCCGTCGAGAATGTTGTAGGCCGGGGCGATGCCCGCGGCGGTCGCGGCCTCGGCGGCGCCGATGGAACGCTGACCGGAACGGCACAAGAAGATGACCTCGGCGTCGTCGCCGCCCGTCACGCCCGCGGCCTGGAGCTGGTCGACGAACGAGGTGTTGCGGTCACCCGTGAACGACACCCACTCGATCGTCAGGGGCTCGCGGCCCAGCGCGGTGAGGTCGGGGAGGCCGACGAATCGCCACTCGGCTTCGGTGCGGACATCGACCAGGACGGCCCCGGGATGCTCGCGCAGCAGGTCCCATGCCTGCTGAGGGGTCAGGTCACCTGCGTAGGTCATGGACACAGCTTTTCACAATCCCTTCCGGCGCCTCACGCCGCGGCCGCTTCCTTGACCGCGTGCCCGACCTGGGCGCGCAGCGCGGCGAACCGAGCGGAGCCGCGCAGATCGTCCGCGTCGACGCCGCGGCGGGGCAGGTCGACGGTCAGGTCGAGCGCAACCCGGCCCGGTTGACGTCCCAGGACGACGATCCGCGACCCCAGGAACACGGCCTCGTCGGCGCTGTGCGTGACGAACACCGTGGTCCGAGTGCCCCCGGAGTCGGCGCGCAGGTCTTCCTGCAGGCGCTCACGGGTGAGGGCGTCGAGTGCAGCGAACGGCTCGTCGAGCAGCAGCAGCGACGTCGGTACTGCCAGCGCGCGGGCGATAGCCACCCGCTGCTGCTGCCCACCCGAGACCTGCCAGATCCTGCGCCCGGCCAGCCCGCCAAGCCCGACGCGCCCCAGCAGGTCGGCGCGACGCTCCCCCCGCTGCGCCCGCGGCACTCCGGCGTAGTCGAGGGCAAGGTCGACGTTGCCCCCGACGGTTCGCCACGGCAGCAGCCGCGGCTGCTGGAACACCACTCCGGCCGTCGCGCCGGGCACAGGGGCGCTGCCCGCCACCCTGACCTCACCGTGCGTCGGCTCCTCGAATCCGGCGATCAGCCGCAACAGGGTGCTCTTGCCGCATCCGGAGGCACCGACGAGGACGAGAAACTCGCCGTCGGGCACCGCCAGCGAGACCGGCCCGACTGCGGTGACCGACCCGTAGTCGTGCCGGACGTCGGTCAGCCGGATGCGCGGCCCCGCGTGGTTGCTGGACGACACCGCGCTACTGCTCGACGGCACCGGGCAGACCGGTCACGTAGAGCGCGTCCTGGAAGTCCGCGAGATCAGGGGCGGACGGGATCTGCTTCTGGTCGGAGAGGAACTGCGCCGCGCTGTGCAGGTTGTTCGCGAGGGCACCGGGCGCGGCGTCGGTGCCGAGCCACTGCGTCGACGCGACCTGCTCGGGGCTCGGGAACACGGCCTGCTTCAGCTGGGACTTCGCCTCGTCGGGCGTGATTCCCGCTTCGGCGGCAACGGCTTTCGCGGCCGCATCCGGATCGTCGGCGATGGTGGTCAGCGCTCGGGCCTGCGCGCGGCGCCACACGTCCACGACGTCGGGGTGGTCGGCGGCGAATCCGCCCGCGACGACCGCGAGGTCGAGCGTCGGCTTCCCCGCATCGGCGAGCTCTCGACTCGTGATCAACGTGGTTCCGTTCGCGCGGACCTCGTCGAGCGTCGGCAGCCAGGTGTAGATGGCGTCGATGTCGCCGCGCTGCCACGCCGCGAGGGATGCCTGCGGCTGCAGATCGATCAACTGGACGTCGGCGGCGGAGAGCCCGGCCCGGTCGAGGGCGGCGAGCAGGCTGTAGTGCGCGGTCGACGCGAAGGCGGTGGCGACCTTGCGGCCCCGCAGGTCCTCAACCTTCGCGATGCCGGTTCCGTTGCGGGCGACGAGGGCTTCGTTGTCGCCGGCGACGTCGAGGATCCACGCCACCTTGTAGTCGATGCGCAGCGGATCGGACAGGCCGCGGGCGACGGGACTCGACCCGAGCGCACCGAAGTCGAGTTCGCCTGCGACGAAGGCGGTGTTGACGTCGGCGCCGGAGTCGAACTTCGTCCACTCGATCGTGTAGTCGGGCAGCTCGTCCTCGAGCCAGCCGGCGTTCTTGACGACCAGGTCACCGCTCGGGAACGTCTGGTAGCCGACCCGGATGACGGGCTTGTCCGCGCCCGCGTCGTCCGCGCCGTCCACCGAGCACGACGCCATGGTCAGCACGGCGAGCGCCGCGGCAGCCGCCGCGGCGAGAGCGCGACCCAACGATCTCGGGCCGCGCCCGGGGGACTTGTTCATCACTTGCCTCTCAGTGGGTGCCCCGCCAGGGGACCGCTCGTCGTTCGACGACGCGGAGCAGGGCGTCGATGGTGAGTCCGGACAGTCCGATGGCGAAGATGCCGACGAGGACGACCGGGGTGTTGTTGTAGTTCGAGGCGTCCTTGACCAGGCCACCGACGCCGGGAATGCCGTTGAACAGTTCGGCGGCGACCACCGACGAGTACGCGATGCCGACCGCCAGGCGGATTCCGGTGAGCGTCTCGGGCAGTGCCGCGGGCAGCACGACGTCACGGATCACCTGGAACCGGTTCGCGCCGACCGCCCGCGCCGCCTCGATCAGCCCGACCGGCGCGCCGAGCACCGCCGTCGTGGTGGCGACCGCGGTCGGCGGCAGGGCGGCGAGCGCGAGCAGCGCGATCTTGGGTGCCTCGTCGATGCCGAGCCAGATGACGAGCAGGAACAGGTACGCAAGCGGCGGGAGCGCACGCAGGAACGTCAGCCAGGGTTCGAGGATGCGGCGGATCCAGCTGACGGTGCCCATAGCGAGGCCGAGCGCGACGCCACCGACGATGCCGATCACGACGCCCGCCGCGACCCGCCGCAGTGTCATGTAGACGTGTTCCCAGAGCAGATAGCCCTGGTAACCGCGGACGCCGTCGTGGGTGGTGGAGGCATCGACGGCGGCGGACCAGACCGTCGACGGGCGGGGGACGAAGACCTCGCTCCAGATGCCGCTGGACGCGGCCAGCTGCCAGAGACCGAGGAAGACGAGGAGCGAGAGCAGGGGCAACCCGAGGGCGGTGGCCCACCGCCGCCTCCCGAGGCGCCGGAGTCGGGCCTTCCCTCCGAGGCGGGTGGGGGTGGGTACGGATTGCGCGCGGGCCACGGCGCCCCGATCGAGCGTCGCGGACATGACGGTCATCGAACCGCGTGTGACGAACCCGACCCAGTGTTGCGATCGGCGTGATCACAACACTGGTCACGGCGTCCACGCTGGCGAATCATCACCCTCACAAACACCGCTTGTGCCCCCTCAACGAAGGGTGCCCTAGCGGAGTTTCGCTCGGGAGTGGAGGATCGAGGCAGGGTCCGGCCTCAGGCCGCTCCGCGCAAGTTAGGTACGGCTCAGTAAACTGAGGACGGGCCGACACGGCCTGTGCACCCGAACCGTCCGTCCGCTAGCCGCAAAGGTAGTTCGCTCGAGATGACTGATCAGAATCGCCCGCTCCGGGTGGCCATCATCGGCGCAGGCCCGGCCGGCATCTACGCCGCCGACGCGCTCATGAAGTCCGACACCGCCTCCGACCGCGGCGTGAGCATCGACCTCTTCGAACGCATGCCCGCCCCGTTCGGCCTGATCCGCTACGGCGTCGCGCCCGACCACCCGCGCATCAAGGGCATCATCACCGCCCTGCACAAGGTCCTCGACAAGCCGCAGGTCCGCCTGCTCGGCAACCTCGACTACGGCACCGACATCACCCTCGACGACCTGCGTACCTTCTACGACGCGGTCATCTTCTCCACCGGTGCCAACGCCGACCGCGCCCTGAACATCCCCGGGATCGATCTCGACGGCTCCTACGGTGCCGCCGACTTCGTCTCCTGGTACGACGGCCACCCGGACGTCCCGCGCGAATGGCCCCTCGAAGCCGAGAAGGTCGCCGTCCTCGGTGTCGGCAACGTCGCCCTCGACATCGCCCGCGTCCTCGCGAAGACCGGTGACGAGCTGCTGCCGACGGAGATCCCCGCCAACGTCTACGAGGGCCTCAAGGGCAACAAGGCCGTCGAGGTGCACGTCTTCGGCCGCCGCGGTCCCGCGCAGGCCAAGTTCACGCCGCTCGAGCTGCGCGAGCTGGACCACTCCCCGACCATCGAGGTCATCGTCGACCCCGAGGACATCGACTACGACGAGGGCTCCGAGGCTGCGCGCCGCGGCTCCAAGCAGGTCGACATGGTCGCGAACACCCTGCAGGACTGGGCCATCCGCGACGCAGGCGACCGCCCGCACAAGCTGTTCCTGCACTTCTTCGAGTCGCCCACCGAGGTTCTCGGTGAGGATGGCAAGGTCGTCGGCCTGCGCACCGAGCGCACCGAACTCGACGGTACCGGAAACGTCCGCGGCACCGGCAAGTTCAACGACTGGGACGTCCAGGCCGTGTACCGCGCCGTCGGCTACCTGTCGCAGAACATCGCCAAGCTGCCGTTCGACGAGCAGGCGGGCACCGTCCCCAACGAGGCCGGACGCGTCCTCGACGAGGACGGCAAGCACATCGACGCCACCTACGTCACCGGCTGGATCAAGCGCGGCCCCGTCGGCCTCATCGGCCACACCAAGGGCGACGCCAACGAGACCATCGCGTGCCTGCTCGCGGACGCCCCGAACTTCGCGGGCGCCCCGAATCCCGACGAGAACGCGATCATCGAGTTCCTCGAGGGCAAGAAGCTGCCCTACACCACGTGGGACGGCTGGTACCGACTCGACGCCCACGAGCGCAGCCTCGGTGAGCCGGAAGGCCGCGAGCGCATCAAGGTCGTCGAGCGCGACGACATGCTGCGCGCATCGCAGCAGTAGTCCACTTGTTCACGAGCGTGGCGCCCGGATACCCGGGCGCCACGCTCGTGTGATCGACAGGGCAGCACAGTGTTCGACGCACACGTCCACATCATCGACCCGCGGTTTCCGCTGGTCGCCAATCACGGCTACCTGCCCGAGCCGTTCACGATCGCCGACTACCGGGACCGGGTCGCCAAGCTGGGACTGGGCGTGCACGGCGGCGCCGTCGTCACGGCGTCGTATCAGGGCACCGGCCAGGACTACCTCGTGACGGCGCTGCGCGAACTCGGGCCGGGCTGGGTCGGCGTGACACAACTGGATCCGGATGTCACGGACGAGGACATCGTCGCCCTCGATCAGGCGGGAGTGCGGGCCGTTCGCTTCAACCTCAGGCGCAGCGCCACCGACATGAAACTGCTGACGACACAGGCACTCCGGGCCTACGAGCTCGTCGGGTGGCACGCCGAATTCTATGTGGACGCGTCACTGCTGCTGTCCCTCGAACCGGTGTTCAAGAAGCTGCCCGCGGTGAGCATCGACCACCTGGGGATGTCGACGCGAGGCCTGCCCTACCTCCTCAACCTCGTCGACCGGGGTGCGCGCGTGAAGGCCACCGGGTTCGGTCGCGCCACCATCGACGACGTCGGTGACGCCCTGCGTCGCATTCACGCCGTCAACCCGACAGCGTTGATGTTCGGCACCGACCTCCCCGGCACCCGCGCCCGGCGGGCCTTCGAACTGACCGACCTCGAGACGATCACCGAGGCGGTCGGCGACGATCTGGCCGCGGTGCTCGGCGGCAACGCTCGATCGTTCTACCGCATCTGACGCGTCAGGTCACCAGCACCGCCGCGAGCCACACCCCCGCCGCGAGCAGCGCTCCCAGCAGTTCCACGAGAATCGACAGGCCGACGGCCTTGGTGGCGTGCACCGTCGCACGCCAGGCACCCGCGTGGGTGCGGTGCCGCTGCGCCTCCGACAGGTAGGTGCCGAGCAGGAACCCAAGCACCAGTCCGATCACCGGGATCACGAAGAACCCGACGATGCCGAGCAGGCCGCCGATCACCAGTGACCGGTTCGGCACCCCGGCGTCGCGGAGTCGCTGGCCGGGCCACGTGTACTTGACCACTCCGGAGATCACGAGAAGCACTGCGGCGACACCGAAGACGGCCCATGCCGTCGAGGTGCCCACGGCGATCGCCCACACCGCGATCGCCCCGAGGATGAGCAGCGATCCCGGCAGGATCGGTACGACGATGCCCACCAGTCCCACCAGGATCGCCAGCCCGACGAGTATCTCTGCGCCCACGCTCACGGGCGCCACTGTGCCAGACCTTCCGCGCCTTCGCCGTTACGGTGACACCCCCAGGACCACCTGCTGCGCCAACCTCCACACGAGGGCGCGCGAATATCGCTGCACCAGAGGGTGGTTCAGTGCCATTACCTCACGGCGCCTGATGCAGGGAGAGCACGTTGCCGTGCGGATCACGGAACCACGCGACGCGGGTACCGTCGGGTGCTGTCCAGGCGGCGTGCTCGTCCTGCTCCATGCCCTTGTAGTCGACGAACTCGATGCCGCGGGCGCGGAGGTCGTCCACGGTGGCGTCGAGGTCGGCACACTTCCAGCCGAGGACCGTGTACCCGGCATCGGGGACGGCCTGCACGAGCGTGACGCGCAACGGGACGCCACCGCCGCCGTCGAGGACGAGTGCGAAGGGTGTCCGTTCCCGCAGCGTCAGACCGAGCGTGTCGACGTAGAACATCGCCGAGACGTCCAGGTCGGTGCTGGGCACGAAGGCCACGAGTTCACCGGGAAATGTCATGGATCCACTGTGCGCGGACTCCTCGGCGGGGGCAACCGTTGCCTCAATCGTGACCCGCGGCACACCCGCGACCAGCAAGGCGTTAACTTAGCGGGTGTTAAGTGACCGCGGGTGTTGAGTGGATACCCCGACGAATCGAGGAGAACCGTGTCCGCAGAGAACCACACCAGCAAGGGCGGCCCGCTCGCCGGAATCCGCGTCGTCGAGCTGGCCGGTCTCGGTCCGGCTCCGCACGCCGCGACCCTGCTGGCCGACCTCGGTGCCGACGTCGTCCGCGTTCAGCGAGCCGGACAGCTCCCCTCCCCCGACCGTCCGCGTGACCAGATCCTGCGTGGCCGCCGGATCGCCGAGGCGAACCTGAAGGATCCCGCGGACATCGAGAAGGTCCTCGGCCTGATCGAGCGCGCCGACGTCCTCATCGAGGGATTCCGCCCCGGCGTCACCGAGCGGATGGGTCTCGGCCCCGATGCGGCGCTCGCACGCAACCCGCGGCTCGTGTACGGCCGGATGACCGGCTGGGGTCAGGAAGGTCCGCTGGCGCAGGCCGCGGGCCACGACATCAACTACATCTCCCTGACGGGTGTGCTGCACGCGATCGGCCGCGAAGGTGAGCGCCCGGTTCCGCCGCTGAACATGGTCGGCGACTTCGGCGGTGGATCGATGTTCCTGATCTTCGGCATCCTCGCCGCGCTCGTGGAGCGTCAGACGTCCGGCAAGGGCCAGGTCGTCGACGCGGCGATGGTCGACGGCACCGCCGCCCTGTCGCACATGATGTGGGCGTTCCGCGGTGCCGGAGTGTGGTCGGACGAGCGTGGCACCAACATGCTCGACACCGGAGCCCCCTACTACGACACCTACGAGACGTCCGACGGCAAGTACATGGCGGTCGGGGCGATCGAGCCGCAGTTCTACGCCGAGCTGCTGCGTCTGCTCGAACTGGATCCGGCGTCGCTGCCCGGCCAGAACGACAAGAGCGCGTGGCCGGAGCTACGCAAGGTGTTCACGGAGACGTTCCTGTCGAAGACCCGCGACGCGTGGTCGGCGATCTTCCTCGGCACCGACGCCTGCGTGTCTCCGGTCCTGACGTTCGCCGAGGCCCCGGAGAACGAGCACCTCGCGGCCCGCGGCACGCTCGTCGAGCTCGACGGCGTCGTCCAGCACCGTCCCGCACCGCGGTTCTCCCGCACCAACCCGGACCTGCCGTCCGCGCCCGCGACCGAGAACACGGACCTCGGTACCCTCTGGCGCTGATCGACCCGGCGCGCCTGCGGATGCCCGGCATCCGCAGGCGCGCCGCCGTACCGCCCACCACGACGTCCCTCGTGGTGGGAGATCCACACCACCGATGTCCTCGTCGTCTCCACTGGACACATCCACGGTCGCGGTCCGCGACCGCGCGGGGCGCCCGCTGGGCGGGATGCACCGATGCCCTCGTGGCCGGCCCCGCCCTAGCGTGGTTTCACGCTTGAGCCGCGACACCCGGAAGGTTCCGGGCCGGAATATCGCGCTCGTGGAAGGACATTCAAGTGAACGATCAGGATTCGGCACCCACCGTCACCGCCGAGTACGACGTCGTCGTGGTCGGTGCGGGCATCGCGGGCGTGTACGCCGTCCACCGATTCCGTCAGCAGGGGCTGACGGTGCGCGCCTTCGAGGCGGCGAGCGGGGTCGGCGGCGTCTGGTACTGGAACCGCTATCCCGGTGCCCGCTGCGACGTCGAGTCCGTCGACTACTCCTACTCCTTCTCCCCCGAGCTCGAACAGGAGTGGGACTGGAGCGAGAAGTACGCCACCCAGCCCGAGATCCTCCGCTACATCAACCACGTCGCCGACCGCTTCGACCTGCGACGCGACATCCAGTTCGACACCCGGGTCACCTCCGCGACACTCGACGAGGACACGCTGCGGTGGACCGTCCGTACCGACCGCGGTGACGTCGTGTCCGCCCGCTTCTTCGTCGTCGCCGCCGGGCCGCTGTCCAACGCGAACACCCCCGACTTCGCCGGCCTCGACACCTTCACCGGCGACGTCCTCCACACCGCGCGGTGGCCGCACGAGGGCGTCGACTTCACCGGCAAGCGCGTCGGCGTGATCGGCACCGGATCGTCGGGCATCCAGTCGATTCCCCACATCGCCGAGCAGGCCGACAAGCTGTTCGTCTTCCAGCGGTCCGCGAACTACAGCGTCCCCGCGGGCAACGCCGAACTCGACGACGCGGCCCGCGCCGAGCAGAAGGCCGGCTACGCCGAACGACGCCGTCTGTCCTGGGAATCCGGTGGCGGCTCCCCGCACCGCACGCACCCCAAGCTGACGCTCGAGGCGTCCGAGGACGAACGCCGTGCCGCCTACGACGAGCGCTGGAAGCTCGGCGGCGTCCTCTACTCCAAGACCTTCGCCGACCAGCTCACCGACCAGGCCGCGAACGACACCGCCCGCGAGTTCTGGGAGGAGAAGGTCCGCGCCGTCATCGACGACCCCGCGATCGCCGAACTGCTCATCCCCAACGATCACGCGATCGGCGCCAAGCGCATCGTCACCGACAGCGGCTACTACGAGACCTACAACCGCGACAACGTCGAACTGGTCAATCTCAAGGTCGCGCCGATCGTCGGCATGGACGCCAGCGGCATCAACACCACCGCCGCACACTACGACCTCGACGCGATCGTCCTCGCCACCGGATTCGACGCCATGACCGGCTCGCTCGACAAGCTGGAGATCGTCGGTCGAGGTGGACGCACCCTCAAGGAGAAGTGGGCCGCCGGCCCCGAGACCTACCTCGGACTCGGCATCGACGGCTTTCCCAACTTCTTCAACCTCACGGGCCCCGGCAGCCCGTCGGTGCTGGCGAACATGGTGCTTCACTCGGAGCTGCACGTCGACTGGGTCGCCGACGCCATTGCCCACCTCGACGACCGCGGCGCCGCCGCCATCGAGGGCACGCCGGAGGCCGTCACCGGCTGGATCGAGGAGTGCCGTACGCGGGCCGAGGCGTCACTGCTGAACACCGCGAACTCGTGGTACCTCGGTGCCAACATCCCCGGCCGACCGCGCGTGTTCATGCCGTTCCTCGGCGGCTTCTCCGCCTATCGCGAGATCATCACCGAGGTGGCCGAATCCGGGTACAAGGGTTTCGACATCCTCCAGAACTGATACCGCCGGGGCGCTCTGGAACGGCAGCGATCCAGAACAGCACGGGGCCGGACCCGAAAGGGTCCGGCCCCGTGCTGTGTTCGGCTCCGCGCCGTCGGTCAGGACTGCTCGTCGAGCGCCGCGTCCGGACGCAGCTTCCCACTCAGTACCCGAGCACGCCGGGACGCGAGCCGCTCGAACGAGCCGGGGTGGGTGAGGATCCAGAAGTCGTCGCGCGCAATGCCATCGAACAGCAGCTCGGCGGCGGTGCCCGGGCTCATCCCCTCCCGGATCTGATCGCGCCAGAATTCGGCGTCGACGGCGGTCTCCCCGCGGTCCGGGGCGTCCTCGAAAATGCGGGTGGCGACCTGCCCGGGGCTGAACACCGACACCGCGATCTGCGGGAACGCCTCGGCGCACTCGAGGTACAGGGACTCGGTGAGCGCCTGCACGCCGTGCTTGGACGCCGCGTATGCCGTCATCCGCGGCGTGATCGCGATTCCGCCCACCGAACACGTGTTGACGATGTGCGACGGGCGCGGGTCGGCGCCCATTCGCGGCACGAACGAGCGGATGCCGTGGAAGACGCCCAGCAGGTTGACGTCGATCACGCGCCGCCACTCGTCGGCGGGCACCTCCCACGTGAACCCGAGCGACTCGAGGCCGGCGTTGTTGAGCAGCACCGTGACCGAACCGAATTCGTGGTAGGCGGCGTCGGCGAGCGCATCGACCGCGGCGGCGTCCCGGACGTCGGTGGGCACCGCGAGGGCGGCGTAACCGTCCGCGCGCAGATCCGCCGCCACCGCGTCCACCCGCGGAGCCGAGATGTCGGCGAGCACGACGTTCATGCCCAGTTCGGCTGCACGTCGGGCCGCACTCTCCCCGATTCCACTGCCCGCCCCGGTCACGACGGCGGTTCGGCCCCATAGGTCCTCGTATCGCACGGTGCCCCTTCCTATTTGACGCAGTGACCGGCGTCGACGGGCAGTGTCACGCCGGTGATGTACCGGGACTCGTCGGACGCGAGGAACAGGCACGCCGCGGCGATGTCCTCGGGTTCGATCATCGGAACGGGCAGCAGGTGCATGGATTGCGTCGCCGCCTCGAACCGCTCCTGCGTCGGCTTGTCGTCACCGGGGCAGAACGTCCGCATCGTGGCCGGGTTCTGGATCATCGGTGTGCGGGTGTTCGCGGGATGAACGGTGTTGACCCGGACATTGTGCGGTGCGAGCTCGTTGGCCAGGGACTTCATCAGGCCGACCACACCGTGCTTGGCCGCGGTGTAGTGGCCGACGCTCACCAGACCCCGCAGGCCGGCGATGGAGCTGATCAGCACGATCGAGCCGCCGCGTCCGCCGTCCAGGATGTGCGGGATGCCTGCCCTGCAGGTGCGCCACACACCGGTGAGGTTGACGTCGAGCATGGTCTGCCAGCGGTCGGCTCCCATCTCGACGGCGCGGCCGGACGAGCTGATCCCGGCTGTCGCGCAGATGACGTCGAGGCGACCGAGGGCGTCGACGCCCTGCGCCACCGCGGCGTCGAGCGACTGCTGGTCGCGGACGTCGGCGACGAACGCGCGGATCGAGCGGCCGTGCGACTGCACGAGTCGCACCGTCTCCGCGAGATCACCCGGCGACGCGCCGGGGTTGGTCGAGTGTTCGACGGGCGCACACACGTCCACGGCGATGACGTCCGCGCCCTCCTGCGCGAACCGCACCGCCTGCGCGCGGCCCATGCCCCGCGCGGCGCCGGTCACCAGCGCAACCTTGCCTTCGAGCCGTCCACTCATCACGCCACCTTCTGGGTCTGACCGGCGTCGACGACCAGCTGCAGGCCTGTGACGTACCGGGATTCGTCCGATGCCAGGAACAGCACCGCGTTGCTCACGTCGATCGGCTCCACCCACGGCACCGGCAGCAGCATCCGTCTCGCCAGGACCTCGGCCACGTCCGCCTCCGTGGGGTTCTCCAGGTCCGGTCGCAGGCGGGCGAAGGTGGCGGGGTTGATGGTCATCGGTGTGGCCACCGCACCGGGATGGACCGTGTTGACCCGGATGGACTGCGCACCCAGCTCGTTCGCGAGCGTCTTCGCGAGGCCGGTGATCGCGTGCTTGGCGGCCGAGTAGTGGGATGCCCCCGGCACTGCCTTGATCGCGGCGGTGGAGCCGACCACGACGATCGAGCCGCCGGACGAATTCATCTCGGCGACGCCGGCCTTGATCGTGTGCCACGTTCCGGTGACGTTGACGTCGATCGACCGGTCCCAGACGTCGTCGTCGATCGTCCACGACGGCCCGGGATTGTCGCAGACGCCCGCGTTGGCGACGATCGTGTCGAGCGGCCCGAGTTCGCGTACACCCGCCTGCACCGCCGCGGTGACCGCCGCGAAGTCTCGGGTGTCGGCGGTGCCTGCGACCGCACGGCGCCCCAGTTCCCGCACGAGGCGGACGGTCTCCGCCAGGTCGGCCTCCGACTCCTGCCCCGGCAGGTCGATCGCGAGGACGTCCGCGCCCTCCTCCGCGAGGCGAACCGCGTGTGCGCGCCCCATCCCCCTGCTCGCGCCCGTGATGAGCACGTTCTTGCCCGCCATCCGTGTCATGGTTCGTTCCTTTCGCCGGCGTCGGGACGCTAACGGCGAAATCGGGCGCGACGGCAGCTGTTCTCCCGCGTGATGGGAGGTGTGGACCCGGTTTCCCCTAGACGGGTCGGCACCGTTCCATTGAGCGGGAAGACCCCTTACCCGCCGGACGAACCGCCAGTTCCATGATCCGCATCACAGGACAGCCCCCTGATGGCACGGAGGAACACATGTCGCTCGCCAGCACATCCACGACCAACTCAGCCGACGACGGCGACATCCGCGAGATCGAGGCCGCTGCCGCGCCCGTGCGGTTCGCCCGCGGATGGCACTGCATCGGCCTGCTCCGGGACTTCCGGGACGGTGAGCCGCACGCGGTCGAGGCCTTCGGCACCAAACTCGTCGTCTTCGCCGACAGCAACGGCAAGCTCAACGTCCTCGATGGCTACTGCCGCCACATGGGCGGCGATCTGACCCAGGGCACCGTCAAGGGCGATTCGATCGCGTGCCCGTTCCACGACTGGCGCTGGGGCGGCAACGGCAAGTGCACGAACATCCCGTACGCCCGCCGCGTGCCCCCGCTCGCCAGGACCCGTGCCTGGACGACGCTGGAGCGCAACGGCCAGCTCTACGTGTGGAACGACCCGCAGGGAAATCCCCCTCCCGCCGACGTGACCATCCCGGAGATCGCCGGCTACGGCACCGACGAGTGGACGGACTGGAGCTGGAAGACGCTGCGGATCAAGGGTTCGCACTGCCGCGAGATCGTGGACAACGTCGTCGACATGGCCCACTTCTTCTACATCCACTACTCGTTCCCGCGCTACTTCAAGAACGTCTTCGAGGGCCACACCGCGACGCAGTACATGCAGTCGACGGGCCGTGAGGACGTCATCTCCGGCACCAACTACGACGACCCGAACGCCGAGCTCCGCTCGGAAGCAACGTACTTCGGTCCGTCGTACATGATCGACTGGCTCGAGTCGGATGCGAACGGACAAACCATCGAAACCGTTCTGATCAACTGCCACTACCCGGTCAGCAACAACGAGTTCGTCCTCCAGTACGGCGCGATCGTCAAGAAGCTCCCGGGCCTGTCGGACGAGATGTCGGAGGGCATGGCGGCCCAGTTCGCGGAGGGTGTCGAGACGGGCTTCGAGCAGGACGTCGAGATCTGGAAGAACAAGGCACCCATCGACAACCCGCTGCTGTCCGAGGAGGACGGCCCCGTGTACCAGCTGCGCCGCTGGTACCAGCAGTTCTACGTGGACGTCGAGGACATCACCGAGGACATGACGACGCGTTTCGAGTTCGAGATCGACACCACCCGGGCCGTCGCTAGCTGGCAGCAGGAGGTCGACGAGAACGTCGCGAAGCAGGCAGAGGGTTCCGCCGCGAACTCCTGACCACCAGCCGTCGAACCACATGATCAGAAGGAATCACACCATGAGTTACGAAGTTCTCGCCCGTATCGAGGCGGCCTCGGACGACATCTTCCTCGAGGGCATCGAGGCCGAGCGGATCGGCAAGGTCGCGGATGCGACCGCGAAGCGGATGAAGGAGGCCGGTTCGATCCGGATGCTCCAGCCCAAGGAGCACGGAGGACTCGAGGTCCACCCGCGCGAGTTCGCGGAAACCGTCATGCGGATGGCGTCGCTGAACCCCTCTGCAGGCTGGGTGCACGGCATCGTGGGCGTCCACCCGTGGCAGCTGGCGTTCGCCGATCCCAAGGTCCAGCAGGAGGTCTGGGGCGAGGACCAGGACACGTGGCTCGCATCGCCGTACATGCCCGCCGGCCTGTGCGTGCCGGTGGACGGCGGGTACAAGTTCTCTGGCAAGTGGTCGTTCTCGTCGGGAACCGACCACTGCGACTGGGCATTCCTCGGCGCAATGGCATGCAACCCGGACGGCAGCATCGAGATGCCGCCCCGCATGCTGCACGTCATCATCCCCCGCACCGACTACGAGATCATCGAGGACTCGTGGGACGTGATGGGCCTGCGCGGCACCGGATCCAAGGACCTCGTCGTCAAGGACGCGTTCGTGCCTGCCTACCGGGTCATGGACGGCGATGCGGTCATCGACGGCACCGCGGTGCGCGAGTACGGCCGTACCGAAACGCTGTACCTGATGCCGTGGTCCACGATGTTCCCGCTGGGCATCACGTCGGCGACGATCGGCATCTGCGAGGGCCTGCTGCAGCACGCGAACGATTACCAGCGTGAGCGCATCAACCCGCAGGGCACCGCAGTCAAGGACGACCCGTACTCGATGTTCGCGATCGGCGAGGCCACCGCGAAGTTGCAGTCTGCCCGGGATTCCCTGCTCGCCAACGTCGATCGCATGTGGGATCTGGTGGATGCCGGGAAGACCCCGACGTTCGCGCAGCGCGCCGCCGGCCGCGAGACCCAGGTGAACGCGGCCTGGCAGGCCGTCACCGCGATCGATCAGGTCTACGCACGCTGCGGCGGCAACGCCCTGCGGATGGACAAGCCGATGCAGCGCTTCTGGCGTGACGCGCACGCGGGCCTGCACCACGCGATCCACGTACCCGGCACCGTGTACCACGCCGCGACGCTGAGCGGACTGGGCGTCGACCCGCAGGGCCC
The DNA here is from genome assembly GCF_001040705.1 of Rhodococcus sp. RD6.2. Classification (GTDB taxonomy): domain Bacteria; phylum Actinomycetota; class Actinomycetes; order Mycobacteriales; family Mycobacteriaceae; genus Rhodococcus_G. The sequence continues at coordinate 172,601 of NZ_CVQP01000007.1, read as the reverse complement.
GCTCCGCGCGATGATCTGACCCGCCGAATCCACACCACTCGAATCGACAACGGAGACAAACACAATGACGAACCCTGACCTCGGCGGATTCGGCACCGACATCCGCGGCCTGGGATACGTGAAGATCCAGACCAACGACATCGAACGCTGGCGGACGTTCGCGTTCGACGTGCTCGGCTTCGCCGAAGGCACCGGTCCGGACGAAAACGCCCTGTACCTGCGCATGGACGAGCGCGCCGCCCGCATCGTCATCGTGCCCGGTGAGACCGACGAGGTCGTCACCGTCGGTTGGGAGGTTCGCGACCACGCCGCACTGGTCCGGGTCACCGAGGCCGTCGAGCGCGCAGGCATCGCGGTCAAGCCGCTCTCGCTCGAGGAGGCGGACGCCCGCCGTGTCGAGGAGGTCGTGACCTTCCAGGATCCGGCCGGAACCACCCTCGAGGTCTTCCACGGCGCGGTGCTCGACCACAGCCCCGTCGTCACGCCGTTCGGCGCCAAGTTCGTCACCGGCGCACAGGGTCTCGGCCACGTCGTGCTGCCGACGATGGACCCGAACGGCACGTTCGACTTCTACACCGAGGTGCTCGGCTTCCTGCCCCGCGGCGCCTTCCGGATTCCGGCTCCGCCGGAGTTCGGCCCGATGCGTGTGCGCTTCCTCGGAGTCAACCAGCGCCACCACAGCCTCGCGCTGTGCCCCTCCCCGCACGGCGGTGCGCCCGGCCTGGTGCACATCATGGTCGAGGTCGACACGCTCGATGCCGTCGGCCAGGCACTCGACCGCGTCGTGAAGGACGGCTTCTCCGTCTCGTCGACGCTGGGCCGCCATACGAACGACAAGATGGTGTCCTTCTACGTCCGCGCACCCGGCGGTTGGGACATCGAGTTCGGCACCGAGGGCATGAAGGTCGACGAGGCGCACTACTCGGCCGAGGAGATCACCGCGGACAGCTACTGGGGTCACGACTGGTCCGGCAGCGAGCCCCTGGCGGCGATGTAGCGCGTCGCCCGCACCGCGCGAACCCGGTTCCAGATGGAGGGGCGCGACGTCTCGACGGACGTCGCGCCCCTCCTTCGCATCAAGATCTTTCGTGACCCACTTCACAATCTCCTGATTCTGTGCCACTATTCCTAATCGAAACACCCATGCCAGATGGGTCTAGCGGCAGAGAGCGCCAGAACCAAGGAGACAGTGATGACTGCAGCAGCAACCGCAGAATCCACCCCGACCGCGGTACTCGACCGGGTGTCGCTCGTCCTGAACACCTTCGACGGCCCCGGCCGGCTCACCCTCTCGCAGGTCGTCGAGCGCACCGGACTGCCACGGTCCTCGGTCCACCGCATGCTCGAGCGCTTCGTCACGATGCGCTGGCTGCGCCGCGACGGCCGCGCGTACGAGCTCGGGACCGGGCTGATGGAACTCGGGTCGATCGCCCTGCATCAGAACCGCCTTCACGGCGCCGCCGCGCCGATCCTGCAGGAACTGCACCGGGTCACCGGCTACGTCGTCCACCTCGGCGTCCTCGACGGCTCCGACGTGCTGTACCTCGACAAGGTCGGCGGGCGACTCGCCGCCGAACTCCCCACCCGCGTCGGGAGCCGCTACCCGGCGCGCAACTCCGCAATCGGCAAGGCGCTCCTGGCCTACACCCCGGGGCGCACCGACGACCTCGTCGGGTTCACCCCCGAACTGCACAAGGTTCGCGAATTGGGGGTCGCGTACGAGGTCAGCCAGATCTCCGGAGGAATCGGCATCATCGCCGTCCCGATCGGCCCCGTGGGCGGTGTCCACGCCGCACTGTCGATCTGCGGACCGACCAGCCATCTCAAGTTCGACCACCGTCACTCGTCGCCCGTCCGCATGGCCGCGAACGCGATTCAACACGCCCTCGCCGGACACGCCGCGGGTGCGGGACCGATCGCGCACCGCAACCGACTCCAGAGCCTGCCCACCGCGGTGTCCGGACTGCGCGCTCAGTCCGCCTGACCGCGGTACACCCGACCGTCGGTCCTGCGCTCAGCCGAACCGACGGTCGAGCCAGGCACGAAGGTCGCCGTTCGCCGCATCCGCCATGGCCGTCCGGTGCCCGGTGAAGCCATGCGGCGCGGCGGGGTAGACACGCAGGTCGACGGCAACGCCTGCCGCGGACAGGTGCGCGGCCATGGCGAGGTTGTCGCGCAACAGGACGTCCTCCTCGCCGACGACGATCAGCACCGGGGGCAGGCCGGTCAGGTCGGCGTAGACGGGCGAGAAGTCCGGATCGGTCCGGTCGGGCGCCGTACCCGCATACGCCTCGATGAAGTACTCGCCGGCGATCAGGCGTCCGCTCGGTGTCTGCCCGCTGAGGTCATAGGTGCCGAACTGCAACACGGCGGCGTCGAACGCGGACATGCCGCGGTCCCGGAGACGGACGAGCGTCGTCATCGCGAGCGTCGCGCCCGCCGAGAACCCGCCGATGCAGAGTCGACCCGTTCCGAAACGACCGGCCGCGTGTTCCGCGAGCCACAATGCCGCGGTCTCGCAGTCGCGGGGTGCGGCCGGCCACGGATTCTCCGGCGCGAGAAGGTAGTCCACGCTGACGATCACGATGCCGAGAGCGTCCGCCAGCTCGCGGTTGCGGACGTCGTCCGCCGCCGCCGACCCCCCGTAGAAGCCACCGCCGTGAATGTCGAGAAGCACGCCCCGAGGAGTGATCGACACCGGAGAGTGAATCCTGACCGGGACCGTGCGGTCACCGTGCCTGGCCGTCTCCACCTCCGCGGGAGGACTCGACCGCTCGGGAGTTTTCGCCCCGCGCCGGATCGACTGCAGCTCGTCCTGATCACGCGGCCCCCGACCCGTGCCGCGGTGCTCGTAGAACTCGCGGGTCGAGTCCACCAGAGGAAGCAGACGCGGGTCGATCAGCTGGGACAGGCCGAGTTTCACCTGCCCAGGCTATCGAGCCGGCGAGCCCCTCAGGGTTCGAGACCTTCCACGAAGTCCTCGACGGCACGCCAGGAGCCGACCACCTCGGGAAGCGGGTTCCCCAGTTCGTCCCGTCTCCGAACGTGCGAGAACTCGGTAGCGGCGGCGTCGATGTCGTCGAGCATCTGCCGGGCGAGATCGACCTCGGCCTGAAAGTAGCGCTCCGCCCAGACCAGGCTCATCTGCGAGAAGGCCCATGAGGGCTCACGCGTCGCATGTTCGGCGTGCAGTGTCGCCCTGTCGCGCATCGACTCCATGTTCTCGATGTGCGACCGGATCAACGCCTTCAGCTGGTCCGGCTCGTTGAGGTGACCCATCCACAGCCGCAACATCAAACCGTGCTTGAGAACTGGCTGCTCCACCGGCGCGTCGCGGGACCAGTTCCGTACCGCGCGCGTTCCCTCCGCTGTGATGCGGTAGACCCGTCGACCCCGCTCACCGGGCTCCGACACCATTTCCGACTCGACCAGCCCCGCCTTCTCGAGCCTTTTGAGCTCGGCGTAGATCTGGCTGATCGACGGGCTCCAATAGAAGAAGCCGATGCTCCAGTCGGCCCACTTCTTGAGGTCGTATCCCGTGAGTCCCTCACCGAGAGTGAGCATCCCGAGAACGGCCCAGCTGGTCGCGGGCAGAGACGGGTAGCGGTCGTCTGCGGCCGCGGCTGGGAAACCGTCGGCAACGGACTCGGTGTCGGACATGAGCGAAGACTAACAGCCCAGGTAGGCGCCGTTCACGACCCGAGTGGCGTCGTACCGGTCAGCGGACTTCCCCTCCCGCTCCACGGGAGGACGACACCCGGAGCACTCGAACCGCAACTACCGTCGCGAAGGACACCAGGGAGGTCCGACATCATGGAAAGCGTCCGCTGCACCACCTGCAGCACCCGAGTCCTCGTCGAGAAGTACAGCGAGGCGCACACCAGCATCCAGTGGCTGGGGGACGTCGACAGTGCATGCCCCCAATTCGCGGAGTCGCATCCCCGGGACGGACGCGCCCGGGTCCCGACATGCCACAACCTGCAGGAGAGCATCGACGGGCTGACGCTGTCCGGGCAGATCGGCATGTCCCTGCGCAGCTACCCGATCCCCGGCCGGCTCGAATAGCGCATCAGACGACCTGCGCTCACACCACAACCGGCACGCTTGCGCCCAGGCGCGCGTCACCCGCGAGCCCGCGATAAGCGTGTGCAAGCCCCCGAACGGCCGCGCGCAGTTCGTCCTCGCTTCGGGCGTAGGGCAGGCGAAGGTACCGCTCGAACGCACCGTCGAGACCGAACCGCGGACCCGCCGCCACCTGCACGCCGTGGCTGGGTGCGGTCGCGGCGATGGCCGTCGACAGCGGCGCAGGCAGGTGCACCCACAGCGCCATTCCTCCGGGACCGGGGTCGCACTGCCACTCGGGCAGTTCGACCGCCAGCTCGTCGAGGAGAGCCGCGCGTTGGGCCCGCAGCCGATCGCGTCGTGCGGGCAGCACCGAATCGGGATCCGAAAGGAGCTCGGCCGCGACGACCTGTTCGAGGACCGCCGAACCGAGGTCCAGGGCCGAGCGGATCGCGAGCAGGGCGTTGATCGTCGACACGTCGGCGCGAATCCAGCCGATCCGTAGCCCGGACCAGTACGCCTTCGACATCGATCCGACGGTGATCACGTCGGCGCGGGCACCGACCGCGAACCGCGCGACGGGCGTCGGCGTCGGCGCGTCGAGACCGAGGTCCGTCATCGTCTCGTCGACCACGAGTGTCATATGGGTGTCGCCCGCGATCCGCACCATCTCGGCGCGGCCGGCGTCGTCGAGGCAGAAGCCGGTGGGGTTGTGGAAGTCCGGGACGACGTAGGCGATCTTGGCGGCGGTCTGCCGGGCGGCGTTGCGCATCGCGTCGAGGTCCCAGCCCTTCGACTCCAGTCTCAGTGGGACCGGAACCGGCCGCGCCCCAGTACGTTTGATCGCTTCGATGGCGTTGGTGTAGGTGGGGTGATCGATCAGGATCCGCTCGCCCGGCGACGCCAGGAGCGAGAGCACCAGCACCAGTGCCTGCTGAGCGCCCGTCGTGACCATGATCTGGTCGGCGGTCGTCGGGACGCCGCGATCGCGGTAACGCTGCGCGACGGCTTCGCGCAGCACCGGCAGTCCGAGCGACTCCAGCCCCGGGGTGTGTAGATACGCAGGCAGGTCGAGCAGCGCACCGGCGTAGGCGTCGCGGATGCGCTCGGCGGGCGCGGGCATCGCCGCGCACGTGAGATCGATGGCCGGCTGCCGCGAGACCAGTGCCTCCCCCGCGACCGCGCCGCGGGCCTGGCGCGGCGGTACCGCGGCGGGCATCGTCACCGTGCTCCGCGACCCCTGCCTGCTGGTGAGGAAGCCGTCCTCCCGCAGCACCGCGTATGCGGACGTGATGGTGGTGCGACTGAGCTCGAGTACGACGGCCAGATCCCGCTCGCTCGGCAGCGAGACCCCGATCGGGATGCGTCCGTCGGCGATCAGCAACCGGATGCCGTCCGCGAGGGCGCGGTACCCGGGACGGCGGCCGGCCCCTCGGGCAGTCGTCGCCGCGCCGCGGGCGTCGTCGGGCTGCCAGTGGCCGAGGTCGCGGGCGAGAGTGGAAGCTCCGATCACACGTGGCATGCAGGCCAGTATTCCGAAAGTGGCCATTTTCTACAAGGCCAGTTGTCCGCACGATGGAGACATGGCCCCCTTCCTGACCTTCCTCGCAGTCCTCGCCGCCCTCACGGCAGTCGCTCTCGTCCGCCGCGACCGCGGCACGCCACTCTTCCGCCTCGACCAGTTCCGACCTGCCGCTCCGCTGGCCGGTCGCCTGCCGGAGACCCACGACGCCGACCGCGCCTACCGCGACCTCCAGGCCGTGGCATCGCGCTCCGAGCCGGGAATCGCCGTCGGTCGCACCCTCGTCGATAACCAGTCCAGTTGACACCAACTGGACTGGTCGATGAAGCCGGGTGTCGGTGCCGGCGGCCATACTGGTGGCGTGACGATGCTGAACTATTCGCTCTTCGACACCGACCTCGGCCGGTGCGGCCTGGTCTGGGGTGAGCACGGCATCGTCGGCTTCCAGCTACCCGAGGGCTCCGACGACCGCACCATCGGCCGCCTGCGTAAGTGCTTCCCCGAGGCGGTCGAGAGCGCACTCGACACCGCCGTTCGCCCGGTCGCCGACCGCGTCGCCTCCCTGCTCGCCGGCACCACCGACGACCTCACCGACGTCGACCTCGACCTGACCGGTCTCCCCGACTTCGACCGCCGCGTCTATGCCGTCACCCGCGCCATCGCGCCCGGCCACACACTCACCTACGGCGAGGTGGCCGCGGCGATCGGCAGCCCCGGTGCGGCACAGGCCGTCGGACAGGCCTTGGGCCGCAACCCGATTCCCGTTCTCGTCCCGTGCCACCGGGTCCTTGCCGCTGACGGTGCCGTCGGCGGGTTCTCCGCCGCCGGCGGCACCGTCACCAAACGCGCCCTGCTCGCCGCCGAGCACACACCCGGGTTCGGCGAACCGACCCTGTTCTGAACCCGGGACCCGGTGCGCCGTATCGGCGCGTCAGTCGGCCACGAGGACCGGTGCGGACGACCGGTCGTCGGTACCGGGGACCACGACCTGCTCGATGCGGCGCGGCAGGGCGAACGCGACCACCGCGCCGAGGACGGCTGCGACCGCACCGATGAGGAACGCGACCTGGAACCCCGCATCGGTGTAGAAGACGACGCCCTGCGTCATCTCCAGCGGGATCGGTGCGATGTACGAGTTGTTCAGCACCGTGAACGCGATGACGGGAAGCACCGCCGGGAACACCGACTGGAACACTCCCACGATGCTCGCGGTGCTCGCCTGCAACTGCGGCGGGACGGCCTCGATGAGCAGGTTCGGAATCGACGCGTACGCCATACCCATCCCGGTCCCGAACAGTCCCGCGAATGCGATGAGCAGGGGCTTGCTGTCGTGGGACAGCGCCACACAGGTGAAGCCCGCCGCCATACCGAGCATGCCGATCGCCATCAGCGGGCGCGGTCGTGCACCCCGCCCGACGAGCATGCCGACGATCACACCGCCGACGACCACCATGCCGCCGATCGGTGCCTGGAAGATTGCGAATCCTTCTGCGCTCACACCGAATCCGTAACCGAGCCCGAGGATCGCCGGCGTCATCGCGAGCATCGGCAGCAGGATCGTGAACAGGCCGCTGGCGCCGTAGCAGAATCCGGCTCCCACGGCCGTCAGCAGCACCGGCCTGCGTCCGAGGACCTTGAGGTCGATCAGCGGTTCGCGGACGAGCCGCGCCGAGACCAGCCAGGCGGCGATCAATGCGACACCGCCGACCAGGTACGCCAGGGTCGATCCGCTCGCCCATCCCCAGGTGGGTCCGAAGCTCACCGCGATCAGAACGCCCGCGATACCTGCCCCGAGGAGGACCGCACCGATCAGGTCGACGCTCGAGCGCAGGCGGACAGGGGATTCGTCGGTGGTGACGAGGATCAGGGCACCGAGTACGACGAGCCCGACGACGAAGAACCAGAAGATGCTGCGGAACCCGTGGTTGTCGATGAGCCAGCCGGTGAGGAACGGGGCGGGAATCGCGATCAGACCCATGCCACTGGTTGCGATGCTCACCGCGAGCGCGATCGTCTTCGGCGGGAACACGTCCCGGATGAGCGAGTAGCTCAGGAAGAGGCACGGCACGAGCAGGCCCGACAGGGCACGGCCCGCGATCAGCACCGCGTAGCTGTCCGCAACCGCGGAGACGAGGGAGCCTGCCGCGGCGACGCCCACGCACGCGATCAGCAGCCTGCGCTTGCCGTACATGTCGGCGAGCTTGCCGATGAGCGGCGCGGTGACGGCACCGACCAGGAGGAACGACGTCAGCAGCCAGGCGCCCTGCGTGGTCTGGTAATGGCCGGAGATGGCGGGCAGCGCCATGCTGATCATCATGTAGCTGACCGCGAGCATCTCCAGGAGAAGCACGATCGAGGCGAGCGAGAAGATGAGCCGCGGCGTCCAGCGCTGGGCGGACCCGCTCGCGTCGGGAACCGCGGGAGTTCCGTTGACCATTGATGTTCCTTCCGTTCGACATCCCGAGCTCCCGCGCGTGTTGGAGAGGCGGGACGAGATTCGTTGTTGACGAAGCAGATTCACGGACCCGAGTGGATCGTGTAACCCACATCACACTGGCGGCACGGTGTGTCGTGCCAGACAGTGTTCCGCCCACCGGGAGGAGTACCGACCGGACAAACAAAAAGTTCCCCGATTCCGCGCCTCGCTCAGCGTGAGTGAGCGGTTGCGGAATCGGGGAACAGTCAGAGCGTGTGGTCGGGGCGCGCGTCAGTCGGTCGGAGCGCTCGCGGCGTGCCGGGCACCGATGTACCCGAAGACCATTGCGGGACCGATGGTTGCTCCGGCGCCCGCGTAGTCGTTGCCCATGACGGCGGCCGAAGTGTTGCCGGTCGCGTACAGGCCGTCGATCACCGACCCGTCCTCGCGCAGAGCCCGGGCATGCTCGTCGTAGACGATGCCCCCCTTCGTGCCGAGGTCACCTGCGGCCATCCGGACCGCGTAGAACGGTCCGGTGTCGAGGACGTCCAGCGCAGGCGCGGGAAGAGTGGGATCGCCGTAGTAGTTGTCGTAGGCGCTTTCACCGCGACCGAAGTCCTCGTCGCGGCCCGCGCGGGCGAATCCGTTGAAACGCGCGACCGTCTCCGACAGTTGCGAGGACGGAAGCCCGATCGCCGACGCGAGCTCCTCGATGGAATCCGCGCGGTGCATCAGCCCGGTCGAGTACCACGACTCGGAGAACTTCTGGCCTGGCATCACACCGCCGAACTGGTAGCGGTTCTTCGCTTTTCCATCGAAGATGAACCAGATCGGGTCGTGCCGCCCGGCGAGCTGTTCGTGCACGAACGTCACGTATGGCGCCGCCTCGTTGGTGAATCGACGCCCCGACTGGTCGACGATGATCGACCGGGGAATCGATCGCTCCGACACCAGCACGTGCATGATGCCGTCCGGCCGACGGAACGACGGCATCCACCAGGCGTCGTCCATCAGGTCCAGTGCGGCCCCGACCTTTTCGCCGGCGAGGATACCGTCACCGGTGTTGTCGACGGATCCCGCGCTGAAGTTGTCCTTGCCGCCGTCGCGCAGGTACTTCTTCCGCAGCTGGTCGCCCTGCTCGAAGCCGCCACTTGCGAGCAGGACGCCCTTGCGGGCCCGGATCCGCAGGTCCGCGCCGCCGCGGCGCACCACCAGTCCGCGCACCGCGCCGGAGGAGTCGGTGACCAGTTCCCGCATCGGGCTGCCCAGCCACAGCGGAATTCCCGCCTCCTTGACCGCCAGTCGGAGGCGTCCGATCAGCGCCTGACCGAGGGTCTCCATGTGCCGTCGCAGCAGAATGCTGGTCATCGCACGCCATCCGGTGGCCAGTGCGGCCCGGCGGCCCGCCCAGGTCCGCATCACCATGTTCAGCTTCACGAATTCCTTGGACGTGATGTACAGACCCGCGGGTGTCGCCAATGCACCGGGGCGCAGCAGCTTCTCGTCCTCGCCGAGCCGCTTCAGGTCGAACGGCAGCGGCTCGATCGTGCGGCCGCGGGGCCTGCCGCCGTCCTTCTCCGGGTGGTAGTCGGAGTAGCCCGTGCACCACTGGAAACGAAGGTGCGGGCTCGTCTTCTCGAGGAACTCCATCGTGGCCGGGCCCTCGTCGATGAAGGCATCGAGGTTCGCGGTGGGGACCTGGTCACCGACGACGGCGTCGAGATAGCGCCGGACGTCCTCCCGGGTGTCGGAGAGCCCTTCGCGACGCAGGGTCGGGTTGTTCGGGATCCAGATGTTGCCACCGGAGAGCGCAGTGGTGCCGCCGTAGACCGACGCCTTCTCCACGATCAGCGTGTCCAGGCCACCGTCCCGGGCGGCGAGAGCACCGGTGAGTCCACCACAGCCGCTACCGACGACGACGAAATCGACCTCGTGGTCCCACTTCTCGTTCTCGTTCTCGTTCATGCCACTACTTCCCGTCGGTGACCGTCAGGTCCGCACCGTCGGCGACGGTCATGTCAGCTACCGACCACACCGCACGCATGCTGGTGATGCGGGCCTGCTCGTCGAAGGTCATGACGTCGATCGGCTCCACCGTGATCGTCTGATCGCCCGTCTCGGTCACGACCCGGAAGTGGAAGGCGGCGGTGTTGCCCGAGACCTTGGCCGCAAGCAGTTCGGTGCGGTTGTCGACGGCGTCGAGAGCCGAGTAGAACTTCTCGATCGCCTCTCGTCCGACCTTGGGTTCGGTCCCGACGGGATCCTCGAGGGTCGCGTCGTCGGCGTACAGGGCGGCGATGTCGGCCGAGGTGCCGTTCGCGACCGCATCCAGATAGTTGGACACCGCGGTACGGACGTCGTCTTCGTAGGCCATTGCTACTCCAATGTGTCGGGAGGGAACTGCGACGTGACGGTAGCGACGTTCCGGCCGGTCCGACCCCCCGCTCTCCCACCGAGCGGGAAGTCCGTCACCCCCGGTCCGGGGCCACGCCACGAGGTCGCCGGAGATCGGCCCACACCTGCTTCCCAGCCGGCTCCGCCAGGCCGGCCGGCGCCTCCCCTACCCCGATCGCAGTCGTCGTCGCACGCGAAAGACCCCGGACCGAATCGATCGGTCCGGGGTCTTCCCGTGAATGAAGGCGCCCGAGATCAGGCCAGGATGTCGCGGCGGACGATCGTCTCGTCACGACCCGGGCCGACACCGATGCAGGAGATGTACGCGCCGGACAGCTCCTCGAGCCGCAGCACGTAGTTCTGCGCGTTGACGGGCAACTCCTCGAAGGTGCGGCAGTGCGAGATGTCCTCCCACCAGCCCGGCATCTCCTCGTAGATCGGCTTCGCGTGGTGGATGTCGGTCTGCGTCATCGGCATCTCGTCGTAGCGGACCCCGTCGACCTCGTACGCGACGCAGATCGGGATCGTGTCCAGGCTGGACAGCACGTCGAGCTTCGTGAGGAAGTAGTCGGTGATGCCGTTGACCCGGGTCGCGTAGCGCGCGATGACGGCGTCGAACCAGCCGGTGCGGCGGGCGCGGCCGGTGGTCACACCGACCTCACCGCCCTGCTTGGCGAGGTACTCACCGTGATTGTCGAACAGTTCGGTCGGGAACGGTCCCGAGCCGACACGGGTCGTGTACGCCTTGAGGATGCCGAGCACGGTGGTGATCCGGGTGGGGCCGATGCCGGAGCCGACGGCCGCGCCACCCGACGTCGGGTTCGACGACGTCACGTACGGGTACGTGCCGTGGTCGACGTCGAGCAACGTGCCCTGCGAGCCTTCGAGGAGGACGGTCTCGCCGCGCTCGAGCGCGAGGTTCAGCTCGAGGCGGGTGTCGGTGATGCGGTGCTTGAACCCCTCCGCCTGCTCGAGCACCTCCTCGACGACCTGCTGCGCGTCGAGTGCCTTGCGGTTGTAGATCTTCGCCAGCACCTGGTTCTTGAACTCCAGTGCAGCCTCGACCTTCTGGGTGAGGATCTTCTCGTCGAGAACGTCCGCGGCACGCACGCCGACACGGGCGATCTTGTCCTGGTAGCAAGGCCCGATACCGCGTCCCGTGGTGCCGATCTTCTTGGCACCGAGGAACCGTTCGGTGACCTTGTCGATGGCCACGTGGTACGGCATGATCAGGTGCGCATCGGCCGAGAGCAGCAGGGCGGAGGTGTCGACACCCCGATCCTCCAGGCCGGCGAGCTCGGTGAGCAGAACGCCCGGGTCGACGACGACGCCGTTGCCGATCACGTTCTTCACACCCGGCGTGAGGATGCCGGACGGGATGAGATGCAGGGCGAACTTGTCGCCGTTGGGGAGAACGACGGTGTGACCGGCATTGTTGCCACCCTGGTACCGCACCACCCACTGCAGGCGGCCGCCCAGTAGATCGGTAGCTTTGCCCTTACCCTCGTCGCCCCACTGGGCTCCGATGAGGACGATTGCCGGCATGACGTCTCCTAGAGTCGACAGACTTCTGCGCATCTCAGCGCAGAGGCCAGCCGTCCGTGGACAGTGGCCGGGACGACAGTTTAGTCCAGTGCCGTCGGAACCCTCACAGGTACATCACGGAACAGGTCTCAGGCAGCCGAGTGATCGTGCAGCCACGGCGCGGGACTGACCTGGACCGCGACCGCCTCCCCGACCGTCGCGGATCGGATCACGCACGTCGGCGGCGCCCACACGGAACCGTTCTCCTGCAGGTAGACGGCCCGGTCCGGGTCACCACCCACGAGATAGGCGACACCGTGCCCGTCCATACCGAAGCGGCCGGTCGCGTGCGCCGCTATTCGACGCGGGATCTCGGACGGGTAGTCACCGGTGTCGAGAATCAGGTCCTCGTTCGTAGTGTTGACCATGGTGACGCTCACGGTTGTCATCGAACTCACCTCGACTCCAACTCACCTCGACGTGCCGGGTCACACTCTGTTCAACACTCCCCCGCTGCCCACAAGTCCCGTTCACTCCCTCATTCGGCAACGAGCGCGAACCCGGGACTACCCCCGTCGCCCGGGACGATTCCGGCAACGACGACCCCGTGGCCCGCCCGCATCCTCCCCTCGGCTCGGTAGCTCCCGTCCTCGACTCGGGTCGGCTCGACCGTCGCGGTTCCCCCGACCAACGTCGACATGTTGAACCACACGACGCGGACCGGACCGGGAGCGGTGTCGTCCGGGAGGTCCGCATGCAGCAGCACGACGTCGGGATCGGTCAGCGACCGCTCGACGTCGGCGTGCAGCACGTGCGCCCCGATCACCGGCTGAACCTGGAACGGGTGGCTCAGCGCCGACGTCGGAGTCGACATCTGGCCGATGCCGAGGTCGAGGAGGTCCTTCGCCGCGAGGAGGTCAGCCGACGTCTCGGCGAGGCCCTCCTTGCGCAACTCGCTCACCACGGAGGTGAGACCCGACCGGCAGAAGCGGGTGACTCGGGTCGACGGGCGGTGTGACGACGTGTCAGCGGTCAGCATCGAATGCTCCGGTGGTCGACGCGCGGGCGGTCGGATCGGCCGGTCGCGCGTGCGTGTCGGCGGTACCTGCAGCTATCCAGCCTAGAACCGAAAAGTCTCGATCAGACCGCCAATTCCGTAAGCATCGGGCCACCGGTTGCCGGCCGTCGGGTGCGCGTTCGTATCGTCGACCACGACGACCGCGGACCGACCGGAGCTGATCTTGACCATTCACGTACTCGTGTGCGGCGACGCCGCACTGCCGGAGTCCCTGTCGACCCTTCCCTGCACACCTGTGCCCGCGGTGCCCGCGAAACCCGACTTCGACGCACTGCTTCCCGCGCTCGACGACACCGACGCGCGTCTCGTCGTGGTCGGCGACGACGGCGCCCTCGCCGCGACGGTGACCCGGCTGATGCGCGGCGAACGACTGCACGTCGAGGTCGCGTACGTCGCGGCCGAGCGGACCCCGGTCACGCGGCTGTACGGACTGCCGGTCGGTGCGCGGGCGGCACGCCTGGCCGTCACCGGGGCCGTGTCGCCGCTGCCACTGATCCGCGACGACTCGGGCACCGCGCTCGTCGGAGAGGCCACAATCACCGGACCCGACGGCGGACCGCTTGTCGGGGAGGCGTACGCAGACTCCGAACGCGTCTTCTCCGGCGAGATCCCCGCGCTGCGGGTCGCGCCGACCCCCGCCCTGCCGGGGGTCCGGGCGAGTGCGGGCAGGCGACTGCTGCGCACGCACTGGCTGCCTGCGCGGGCCGTTCAGCTCGGGGCGGTCGGCGCGGTCGTGACCCGCGACGGCGTCACCACTCCCCGTGCCCTCAAGCGCTGCAGCTTCTATCGCGACGATCGGTCGTGGCTGTTGGTCCGCTGATCGCCGCGCAGTGAACGCCGCGGTGATACTGGATTCATGACGTCCCCCGACACCCGCCGCTCCGCGGTCCGGCCGAGCCCGGTCTTCCTGGCGGTACTGGCCGTCGCCATCGCCGGCGGCGCGATGGCGTGGCAGGCGGCGCCGAAGTCGACGGCCGCGAGTGTCGGGGTTTTCGTCCTCGTGGTCGCGGGCTGGGTGGTCACCGTCTGCCTCCACGAGTTCGCGCATGCGTACACCGCGTGGCGGTACGGCGACCGTGACGTCGCGGCCCGCGGCTACCTGACGTTGAATCCGCTCAAGTACAGCCACCCGCTGCTCTCGATCGGATTGCCGGTGCTGTTCATCGCGCTCGGCGGAATCGGCCTTCCTGGCGGCGCCGTGTATCTGCGCACCGACCTGCTCTCGCCGCGAGCCGCCCGACGGATCTCGCTGGCGGGGCCGATGGTCAACGCCCTCGCCGCGGTGGTGCTGCTGACGGTGATCCGGTTGTTCGCGGACACCGAGTCCCACCCGGTGTTCTGGTGGGGACTCAGCTTCCTCGCCTTCCTTCAGGTGATGGCGACGGTCCTGAATCTGATTCCGATCCCCGGCCTGGACGGCTATGCCGCGCTGGAGCCGTCGCTGTCGCCGAAGACCCGCCGCGCCCTCGATCAGTACAAAAGCGTGGGTCTGCTGGCGCTGATCGCGTTGCTGTTCGTCCCGTCGATCAACCGGGCGTTCTTCGACGCGATCTACGGACTGTTCGAACTGTCCGGCGTGCCGAGTGTCTGGGCCCAGTACGGCAACTACCTGATGCGCTTCTGGTTGTGAACCAGATCAGGACCAGGCGTCGAGGACGATCCGCGCGGCGGTGACCACCGCGATCGGTTGATCGAACACGGGGTGGTGTCCGGCCGCGGGCAGCTCCACGACCAGCGCGTCCGGCCCGAACATCGGCCGCATCCGGTCCAGCAGTTCGGGCGAGACGATGCCGTTCTCACTGCGGAAGTACGCAACGCGGCACCCGGCGACCGTCCCGTCGAGGCTGCTGCGCCCGCCCTTTCCGATGCGGCTCAGGTCGAACTTCCAGCTGTAGCCGCCGTCGACCTCCTTCAGCGAAGCCCGCGCGATGTAGTCGAAGACGTACGGTTCGGCGGTGTCCTGTGGCGGTACGAGCCGGAACCGTTCCACCGCGGCGTCGACGCTCGGGTAGACCTTCGTGGTCGACGACTTCCGTTGGTCGCGCATCTCGCGTTCCTCGGGCGTGAGATCGCGGATCGGCGAGTCGAGGATCATCACGCCGTCGAGGCGGTCCCCGTACAGGGTCGACGCCAGGTACGAGACGATGCCGCCCATGCTGTGGCCGATCAGCGTCGGGCGCCCGGTGATGCCGCCCGCGGGCGCGACCGCGAGCACTTCCTCGACCCACTGTTCGAGGGTGTAGTTCTCGCGGTGTGCGCTGTCGCCGTGCCCGGAGAGGTCGAGCGCGACGACGCGTCGTCCCACCGCGAGCTGCGGCGCCACGTGGTCCCACCAGCGCGAATGGGCCATGCCGCCGTGCACGAGCACGACGCCGGGCTGGTCGGGCTCACCCCAGGCGCGGTACGCGATGGAGGTGCCGTCGACGGTGACCCGTCCCGTCTCGACCGGGGCAGCGATCGCGTCGACGAACCACCGTGGCGCCGTGTCGTTCTCAGTGCTCATGATCTGACGCTAGCCGGTCGGCGGCGACCGCCACGGACCGGGACCGGTCAGCCGGGGCGGGTGGTGGCGGCCAAGGTCATCTGCCCAAGCCAGCGCGGCACCTCGCGGGCCGCCCACGTCGGGCCGGCGATCGTCACCATCCCGGCGCCGATCGCCTGCTCCCAGGACCGGTCGCCACGCCAGATCTCGACGAGCGTCCGCAATCCGGTGTCGACGGTGGCGGTGACGTCGAAGCCGGGGTCCCGTTCGCAGACGTCGGCCTCGCCGTCCGACACGCACAACCACCAGCTGCGGGGCCGGGCGGACTGCTCGAACTCGAACGCGACGACGGTGCGCTCGCGCGGCCACGCGCCGATCGGCATGGTTCGGTGCATGTCCCACATCAGCAGGTGCGGGTCCAGATCGGCGTCGTCGAGTTCGGCGACCCACCGCACGCCCCAGGCGCCGAGGGCCTCGACGACCGTGGCGAGTTCGGCGCCGCAGGGTGTGAGCGTGTAGCTACTGTGCCCGCCCTCGACGGTGCGGAGGACGACTCCCGCACGTTCGAGGGTGCGCAGCCGCTTGGACAGTAGCGCCGGGGACATCTTCGGGTTCCCGCGCCGCAGGTCGTTGAACCGGGTGCTGCCCGCGAGCAGTTCCCGGACCACCAGCATCGTCCAGCGTTCGTCGAGCAGTTCCATCGCCTTCGCCACCGGGCAGAACTGGCCGTACTCGGTCATGGGCGTCTCCTCGCCGTCGCGAGCGCTACCCGACAAGTACACGCCCGGTCGGCCGGTGCCGCCAGTACAGATCCAGAACTGGATTGCACCGGGGCGACGGGCGGAGTCTGGGTTCAGACCGAGATCCACCCACGATCAGGAGTAGGACATGTCCACGACACCCCCACCCACCGACGACCTCGCCGCACGCCACCGCGCGATGTGGGCGCTCGGCGACTACCCGTCCGTCGCCGCCGACGTGATCGCGGAACTCGGCCCGACCCTCGTGGACGCGACCGGGATCGGCGCCGGCGACCGAGTCCTGGACATCGCCGCCGGCTCGGGGAACGCATCGATTCCCGCCGCCGCGGCGGGCGCACGCGTCGTCGCGTCGGACCTGACCCCGGAACTCCTCGACGCGGGACGTCGGCAGGCGGACTCGCTCGGCTTGAGCCTCGACTGGAGGGAGGCGAACGCCGAGGCACTTCCGTTCGCGGACGGCGAGTTCGATTCCGTGATCTCCTGCGTTGGCGTGATGTTCGCGCCGCACCACCAGGCGAGCGCGGACGAACTGGTTCGGGTGCTCCGGCCGGGTGGAACCCTCGGCCTGATCAACTGGACACCGGAAGGGTTCATCGGCCGTATGTTCGCGACGATGAAGCCGTACGCCCCGCCGCCACCGCCCGGTGCCCAGCCGCCGCCGCTGTGGGGAGACGAGGCCCATGTCCGCGACCTGCTCGGTGACCGGGTGGTGGACCTGAAAGGGCAGCGCAGGCGGCTGACGGTCGACTGCTTCGACACCCCCGAACAGTTCCGCGACTTCTTCAAGGCCTGCTATGGCCCGACCATCGCGGTGTACCGGGCGATCGCCGACGACCAGGACAAGGTGCGGGCGCTCGACGCCGCGCTGTCCGAACTCGCCGCCTCGCACGACACCGGCGGCGGAACGATGGAGTGGGAGTACCTGCTCACCACGGCCCGCAGGGCCTGATCCATTGCTGGCGGCTTCGCCGCCGTGCGCCTTTTTGGTAGCGGCCACTACCAAAAAGGCGCACGGGCGCCTCTGGCGCCTACAGCGAAGTGACCCAGCCGTGCAGGGTGTCCGACCGCAACGCCGATGCGTGACGTTTGCGCAGCGCCTCCGAGATCGGGCCCTGACGCCCGCTGCCGACGACCCGGCCGTCGACCTCGAGGACGGGCGCGACGCCTGCCGAAGTGCCGGTCACGAAGACCTCGTCCGCGATGTACAGCTCGGTGAGGTCGACGGTCCGCTCCACCACCGGGACACCGTCCTCGGCGGCGAGAGTGAGCAGGGTCCGGCGGTTGATGCCGTCGAGGATGTCGCACGAGACGTCGGGTGTGATCAGAGTGCCGCCACGGACGAGGAAGATGTTCGCGGCGCTGGCCTCGCAGACGTGACCGTTGCCGTCGAGGAACACCGCGTCGTCGTAGCCGGCGTCGATGGCGTCCTGCTTCGCGAGGACCGAGTTCACATATGCGCCGTTGACCTTGGCACGCGACGGGATCGCGGCGTCCGGGATGCGGCGCCACTGACTTGTCTTCAGGCGCATGCCGTCCTGCGGGACGATCGGGACGGCGTCGTAGACGAACATGCTGACTGTGGTGTGACAGCCGCGGACCCGGGTGCCGGGGATGGACTCGTCGACGTGCACGCTCGCCCGGACGAACACGTCCGAAGTCGGAGCGTTCTCGGCGACGAGTTCGGTTGCCGCCGAGACGAACCGGTCGTAGTCCCACTCCGCCGCGAACCCGTCCATCCCGATGATCCGGCAGGACTCGACCATCCGCTGGAAGTGGTCGGCGAGGCGGAACGCGGTGCGGCGGTCACCGTCGACATGGACAGGGAAGACGGTGTACACGCTGAGCCCGTAGAGCATCGCCGATGTCGCGACGCCGAGGGTCGCCTCGGCCGCGTCGACGATCCGGTCACCGAAGTACACGCGGGGGTGTGGTTTGGCCATGGCGGGCAATGCTAGTGCCGACCCCTGGTTGGCGTCCTTCCCTTTTCTCGAAATCCATCGCTATTCGCTCTTGCTAAGTACCGGTACTCAGTGTTACTTTCTACCGGTAGTCAGCGACACAGACTAGATCGGAGGTGGGCAATGGCCAATCAGATGACGGAGATGCTCAAGGGCACTCTCGAGGGCATCGTCCTGGCGCTCCTCGCCAGGCAATCCGCGTACGGCTACGAGATCACCGCACTGCTTCGCGAGCAGGGATTCACGGATCTCGCCGAAGGCACCGTGTACGCCCTGCTCGTCCGGATCGAGCAGCGGGGCTTCGTGGACGTCGAGAAGGTCCCTTCGGAGAAGGGGCCGCCGCGAAAGGTGTTCTCGATCAACGCACAAGGACGCGACCAACTCGACGAGTTCTGGAGGACATGGACGTTCCTCTCGGACCGTATCGAACAGCTTCACGAGGGAGAGAAGTGATCATGACCAACTGGATCGAGAACGTCACCGGATCGTTCGGCGAGAAGAAGCAGTACAAGCAGAACAAGGCACGCATCGACACCCTTCCCGAGCCGTACAGCACCACCGCGAAGGCGCTGCTGCGGTACTTCACCTACTCCAGTGGAATCACCGACGGCGCAACCCTCGTCCAGATGGTGGGTGACCTGGCCGACCTCTGGGAGCGCGCCGCAGTCGACGGCACACCGGTCCGCGAGATCGTCGGCGAGAACCCGGTCGAGTTCGCCGAGGCGTTCGTCGAGGCCTACACCGGCAAGCAGTGGATCGACAAGGAACGTGCCCGCCTGACCAAGGCGATCGACGACGCGGAACGGGAGCAGTCATGACCTCGGCAGCGATCCAGGTGCGGGGCCTGGAGAAGTCGTACAAGGATCTGCAGGTGCTGCGCGGCGTCGACTTCGACGTGGCGCCGGGCAGCATCTTCGCGCTGCTCGGCTCGAACGGCGCGGGCAAGACCACGGTCGTGAAGATCCTCGCGACGCTGCTCAAGGCGGATGCGGGCACAGCCACGGTCAACGGCTTCGATGCCGCCGCACAGCCGCAGAACGTCCGCGAGTCGATCAGCCTCACGGGCCAGTTCGCGGCAGTCGACGAGATCCTCAGCGGGCGAGAGAATCTCGTGCTCGTCGCCAAGCTGCGTCACGTCGAGAACCCGGCCCAGGTCGCCGACGACCTGCTCGCTCGATTCTCGCTCACCGACGCCGGTGACCGGAAGGCGACCGAGTACTCCGGCGGCATGCGGCGCCGCCTCGACATCGCGATGAGCCTGATCGGGGATCCGCCGCTCGTCTTCCTCGACGAACCGACCACCGGGCTCGACCCGCAGGCGCGGATCGACGTGTGGCACACGGTCAAGGAGCTCGCCAACCGCGGGACGACCGTGCTGCTGACGACGCAGTACCTGGACGAGGCCGAACACCTCGCCGACCGCATCGCGATCCTCCACGAGGGCCGGATCATCGTGAACGGCACCCTCGCCGAGCTCAAGGCACTGCTGCCACCCGCGACCGTGGAGTACGTCGAGAAGCAGCCCACCCTCGAGGAGGTCTTCCTCGCGATCGTCGGCGACACCCACACGGACCAGGAGGAACGGCGATGACCACCACGTACTTCTACGGCGACACCACCGCGCTGACGGGGCGTTCACTACGCCACATCCTGCGCAGCCCGGACACCATCATCACCACGGCGGTCACCCCGGTCGCCCTGATGCTGATGTTCGTCTACGTGTTCGGCGGCGCGATCGACACCGGGTCCGCGTCATACGTGAACTACATGCTGCCCGGCATCCTGCTCATCACGGTCGCGTCGGGCATCGCCTACACGTCCTACCGGCTCTTCATGGACATGCAGGGCGGGATCTTCGAGCGATTCCAGTCCATGCCGATCGCCCGGTCGAGCGCACTGTGGGCACATGTTCTCACCTCGCTGGTCGCCAACATGATCTCCCTCGTCGTCGTTATCGGCATCGCCCTCCTCATGGGCTTCCGCACCGGCGCCGGTGTGCTGGCGTGGCTCGCGGTCGCGGGCATCCTGATCCTGTTCACCCTGGCGTTGACCTGGGTCGCGGTGATCGCCGGCCTCTCCGCGAAAACCGTCGACGGCGCAGGCGCTTTCGCCTACCCTCTCATCTTCCTGCCGTTCGTCAGCTCCGCGTTCGTGCCCACCGACACCATGCCGGGCCCGGTGCGCTGGTTCGCCGAGAACCAGCCGGTCACCTCGATCGTCAACACCATTCGCGCCCTGTTCGCGCAGCAGCCGGTTGGCGGCGACATCTGGATCGCCCTCGCCTGGTGCGTCGGCATTCTCGTCCTCGCCTACATCGCAGCGACGGCCGTCTACAACCGCAAGATCAGCTAGGCGCGCGCCTGCGCGCGGCAGCGGGCCGCTCCCGGCAGACTGAGCGGATGCTGCATCTTCGGATCCTGGCGCCCACGGCATACACCGACGACGTCCTGGGAATCCTCGGCGACGAACCCGGCGTCAGCAGCCTCGCGGTCCACCGCGGGGCTGCGGTCCGTCCGGTGGGCGACATCGTCCACGCCGACCTCGCGCGGGAAGTCGCCAACGACGTGATCCAGCAACTGCGCGCGACCGGCCTGCACCACCACGGCACGATCGAACTCGAACCGGTGCACACCTGGCTCTCCCGCGACGGCCTCGACGCGGAACTGAAGAGCCCCGGCAGCTCCGCCGACACCGTCGTGTGGGCGGAGGTCGCGCAACGCTCCTACGAGGACGTCGAACTGAACTGGACGTACCTCAGCTTCATGACCATGGCGACGCTGCTCGCCGGGATCGCGATCATCACGGACTCACAGATCCTGGTCATCGGCGCGATGGTGCTCGGACCGGAGTTCGGCGCCATCGCCGCCCTCGGTGTCGCGCTGGTCAAACATCGGTACGTGCTGCTCGCGACGGCAATACGCACACTCGTGGTCGGGTTCGTCGTCGCGATCGCGGCGACGGCGCTCGCGGCGCTGGCCGGGCGCGCCCTCGGCTGGGTGACCCTCGAGGACGTGACGGGTCCACGCCCGGAAACCGCGTTCATCTACACCCCGGACAAGTGGTCCTTCATCGTCGCCATCATCGCTGCCGCCGCGGGAGTGCTGTCACTGACGTCGTCGAAGCTCGGCGGGCTGTCGGGCGTGTTCATCTCCGTGACGACGGTTCCGGCGGCGGGCAATGTCGGGCTCGGTCTCGCGTTCGGTATCGGTGCGGAGATCTGGGGCAGCACACTGCAGTTGCTGCTCAACCTGACGGGAATGGCGCTGGCAGGCTGGGCGACGCTGGCGATCCAGCAGGCGGTGTGGTCGAAGGTGTCGGTCCGCCGGGCCAAGGCACTCGACCGCAGACGACGCATGTTGTAGAAGAGGGAGACCATGCCGGGACACGAGGTCCGGTCAGCAGTTGTTCGCCACCATCCTTTGCGCAATCTCGCGTAGACCTGCTCGCACCGACGCGGGCGCCACCACCTCGACGCCATCGCCGAGCGCGGTCAACTGATGCACCGCAACGGCTTCCGATTCGAGGGCGAGGTCGACCTCCACCCAGCCGTCGCCGTCCGGCGGCCCCGGTGTCACGCGGGCGGCTTCGACCCCGACGACGGCGGGAAGCGCGCGCCACGCGGCGGGAGCGAGTCGCACCCGGCACGGGCACCGCAGCAGGGACCGGTCGAACTCGGCGGTCGACTCGGTCCACCACGACGCCAGGTCGAAGTCGGCGGGCCGCTCGGCGGGGGCGTCGAGGTGCTCGGCAGAGTCGATCCGCGTCACGCGGTAGGACAGAACGCGACCCCGGTGCGCGGCGACGAGGTACCAGGTCCCGGCCTTCGCGACGAGACCGTACGGGTCGACGGTTCGGGTGACGGTGCCTTCCCCGCGCCGGTAGTCGACACACAGCCGTCTCCCCTCCAGGACAGCCCGCGCGACGGTGGCGAGGTGCGGTGCGCGCGTGGGGCTGTCGAACCAGCCGGGGGCGTCGACGTGAATCCTGCTGCGCCACATCTGCGCTCCCGCACGAAGGGGCAGGGGCATGGCCCCGAGGAGTTTGGCCTCGGCAGCGGCCGTCTCCTCCCCCAGGCCGAGGTCGTCCGCGAGCCCGGGGATGCCGAGCAGCATGAGCGCGGACGTTTCGAGTGCCGTCATGCCGCTGAGCTTGGACTGCCAGCCGTCGAGCAGACGGATTCCGCCGCCCGGCCCAGATTCGGTGTAGAGCGGGACGCCCGCCGCCTGCAGCGCCGCGACGTCCCGGTAGACGGTGCGGACGGACACTCCGAGCTGGTCGGCGAGGCGACCCGCGGTGCTGCCCGCACTGCCCTGCAGTCGCAGCATCAGGTCGAGCAATCGGCTGGATCGCATACCGGACAGAGTAGTGACAATCCCTGACAGGAGATGTCAGGGATACGGGCGCAGACTGGAATCCATGACGACCTGGCAGCAGTTCACCGACGAAGCCCCCGACCTTGCCGATGCCGTCCGCGCACGCCTCACGGCGCACAAGCACCACGTCCTCGCGACCCTGCGGGCGGACGGCTCACCGCGGGTCAGCGGCACCGAGGTCGAGACGTTCCTCGGCGAGCTCGTGCTCGGCTCCATGCCGAACGCCCGCAAGGTCCTGGACCTGCGACGGGACCCGCGCTACTCGCTGCACTCGAATCCCGGACACCACACGATGGACGGCGGAGACGCCAAGATCTCGGGGCGCGCCCGTGAACTGCTCGGCGCCGAGAAGCGGGCGATCCGCGACTGCTACCCGGACGATCCGGGCGGCGACGCCCAGTTCTTCGCACTCGACATCGAGTCGGTGGTGCTGACCACCGTGTCGGCAAACAAACTGCACGTCGACCTGTGGCGGCCGGGCGCCGGTGTCGTCAGGAGGAGCCGATGAGCACACCCGATCTGACCGGGAAGGTGGCGCTGGTCGCGGGCGCGACACGCGGCGCGGGGCGGGCGATCGCCGTCGAACTGGCACGGGCGGGCGCATACGTCTACGCGACGGGGCGCAGCAGTCGCGCGGGCAGGTCCGAGATCGACAGGCCCGAAACCATCGAGGAGACAGGTGAACTCATCGCCGCGACGGGCGGCGACGGCGTCGCGCTGCGCGTCGACCACCTGGAGCCCGACGAGGTGCGCGCCCTCGTCGAGCGGATCGATGCCGACCACGGGCGTCTCGACGTTCTCGTCAACGACATCTTCGGCGGTGATCGGTACGCGCAGTTCGGCACGACCCTGTGGGAGCACGACCTCGACGGCGGGCTGCGGATGCTGCGGATGGGCATCGACACCCACGCGATCACGAGTCATTTCGCGCTGCCGCTGCTGATCCGCAGGCCAGGCGGGTTGGTCGTCGAGATGACCGACGGGACAGCCGACTACAACGTCGCCTACCGGCACCACGTGGGTTTCTACTACGACCTCGTGAAGGCCGCGGTGCAGCGGATGACCACCGCGCAGGCCTACGAACTGGCGCCGCACGGTGGCGCGGCGGTCGCGCTGACGCCGGGCTGGTTGCGGTCGGAGAACATGCTCGACGCGTTCGGCGTCACGGAGGACACCTGGCGCGACGCGCTGGACCGGGTGCCGCACTTCGCGATCTCGGAGACGCCGACGTTCGTCGGCCGGGCGGTTGCGGCGCTGGCCGCCGACCCCGATGCGGGTGAGTTCAGCGGCACCGTCGTCTCGAGCGGGCAGTTGGCGCAGCGGTACGGCTTCACCGATGTGGACGGATCGCGGCCCGACTGCTGGCGCTATCTCGTCGAGGTGGCCGACCGCGACCTGCCTGCGAACACCGACGGCTATCGCTGACCCGTCACCAGGTCAGGTTCTCCTCGCAGTGCGCGCCGTCCGCGCTGGATTCGACCTGGACGGTCGCGTGCCCGAGTCCGTGCGCGTCGAGCACCGTCTTCGCGGCCCGCAGCACGGCCTGGGTGTCGGTGTCGGTGGTCAGGTGCACGGTCGCGACGTCCATGCCGGTGGTCAGCGTCCAGACGTGCAGGTCGTGCAGGTCGGTGACCCCGGGCAGCGCGAGCAGATCGGCGCGGACGCCCTCGATGTCGACGTTCGCCGGTGATGCCTGGGTGAGGATGCGCAGCGACGCGGCGGCGAGCTTGACCGCCCGCGGCACCACCCACAGGGAGATCGCGACGCCGACGACGACGTCGGCCCAGGTCCAGTTGAACGCGAGAACGAGGGCGCCGGCGATGAGCACACCGACGCTACCGACGGCGTCGGCGAGGACTTCGAGGTAGGCGCCGCGGACGGCGAGCGAATCCTTGGAGTCGCCGCGGAGCATGAGCATGACGACGAGGTTCGCGGCGAGACCTGCGGCGGCGGTGAGCATCAGCGGAAGGCCGGGGATCTCGGGGCTGTCCCCGATGCGCCCGATCGCCTCGTACATCACCCAGGCGGCGACGGCGAGAAGCAGGACGGCGTTGGCCATCGCGGTGAGCACCTCGGCGCGATGCCAGCCGAAGGTGCGGGCGGCGGCGGTCGAACCCTGGCGGGCGAGGAGGAGCGCGGCCAGGCCCATGCTCATACCGACGACGTCGGTGACCATGTGCCCCGCGTCGGCGAGCAGGGCGAGCGACCCGATGGCGAGGCCGACCACGACCTCGAGGACGAGGAAGCCCAGGAGGATCGCGAGCGCGAACACCATGCGGCGGATGCGCTGCGTGCTCGGCCCGGCTGCGCCGGGCTCGACCCCGACCTGCCCGTGCGAATGTCCGTGTCCGACGCCCATCACCACTCCCTTGGTTCACTCGCGGCCATCATATGCATACATTCGCATATATAGAAACCCCAGCCCGCCCATTCACAGTTGAAGTCAACTTCAACTAAGGTGACCTGACTCACACCACTCGTCTCGAAGGGCCACCATGACCGACATCTCGGGTACCTGCGACGCACGCTTCGACGGACTGCGCGAGGCGCTGCGCCGCAACCTCGACACGGGCGAGGACCTCGGCGCGTCCCTGGCCGTCACGGTGGACGGTTCCCCCGTCGTCGACATCTGGGGCGGCTGGTCCGACACCGAACGGACCACACCCTGGCAGCGCGACACGATCACCAACGTGTGGTCGTGCAGCAAGACCGTCACCGCACTGGCGGTGCTGATCCTGATCGACCGCGGTCGCATCGACCCCTACGCGTTGGTGTCGAAGTACTGGCCCGAGTTCGCGGCAAACGGCAAGGACACCGTCGAGGTCCGGCATCTGCTGTCCCACACCTCCGGGGTGCCCGGCTGGCAGGAACCCATCGCGCCCCACGAGATCTACGACATGACCCTCGCCTGCTCCCGGCTCGCCGAACAGGCGCCGTGGTGGGAACCCGGCACCGCGTCCGGCTACCAGGCGATCAACCACGGCCACCTGCTCGGCGAACTCGTCCGGCGCGTCGACGGACGCGACCTGCAGCAGTTCGTCGCCGACGAGATCACTGGCCCACTCGGCGCCGACTTCCGGTACGGCGTCGACCGCGCCGACTACGGGCGCGTCTCGAACGTCGTTCCCCCGCCGCCGCTCCCCATCGACTTCGCATCCCTCGACCCCGACTCGATCCTCGTCAAGACGTTCGGCAACCCTCCCGCCAACGCCACCATCGCCTGGACCGACGAATGGCGAGGCGCGGTGATCGGCGCCGCGAACGGCCACTCCAACGCCCGCGCCCTGGCCCGCATCCAGTCCGTGATCGCGTGCGGCGGCGAGGTCGACGGGGTGCGACTGCTGTCCCCCGACACCGTCGAGTTGATCTTCGAGAAGCAGTCCGACGGCGTGGACGTCGTTCTCGGTGTACCGGTCCGATTCGGCATGGGATTCGGTCTGCCCACCCCCGAATCCGTGGCCTTCATCCCCGAGGGCCGGATCTGCTTCTGGGGTGGCTGGGGTGGCTCGCAGATCATCATCGACACCGAGCGCCGCGCGACCATCGCCTACACGATGAACCGGATGGGTGCCGGTTTCCTCGGCTCCCCGCGTTCCGCCGAATACGTGGCCGCCGCGTACGCCGCACTCGACTGAACCGTGAGTCCTTCCGGTCCACTCGGGGGCCACCAGGACCCACGGGCGGGCGGAACCGCCTACTCCGGCGGGTAGGCGGGGTTCGGCACCGTCGGGGGCAGGGTCGCGATCGCCGAGATCCGGCTCAGCCCCGCCACCTGCAGCAGGTCCACGATCAGCGACCGAATCTGCGCGAACACCACGGTTGCCGAAATACCCGCGTTCTCGACCAGTTCGGCCTTCGCGCCCACCGCTACCGAACGCAGCACCCGCGCCGCCTCCGCGCGGTCGGGCTGCTGGCCCGGGTCGGCGAGGACGACACCGCGCAGCACGTCCACCGCGTGCGCGAGCTTCTCCACCTCGTCGACCAGCCGGGGGTCGAGAATCTCGTCGTCCCGGACCAACGTCAGCGACCGTCTCGCCAACACGCGGATGTTGCGCATCGCGTTGTCGAGGGGGTCCGCCGCGGCGGCGAGCCGGTCGAACCGATCCCGCGACCCCCAGTACAGCGGCGACAACCGGCTGATCTCGCGACCACCACTCAGGCTCGACCGCAGCCCCTCGATCGCGGACTGCGACGCCCGAGCCTTGCGCAGCGCCGCCTCGATCGGTTTCGGATCGTTCGCCACGAGCCCGTCCGCGACCAGTTGCAGCACCTCGGACGCGGCGCCGAGGATGTCGGCAGCGGTCTTGCGGGCGCGCAGCACCGGATGCACGGGGACGAGTGTGACGACGAGGAAACCGACCACCCCACCGATCAGGGCGTCGAGCATCCGGTCCGGACCGCCGCCCTGCTGCGGCGGAATCAGGGTCGCGACCAGGACCGCGGACGTCCCCGCCTGCATGGAGATGATCGGGCCGCCGTCGAGGAAGATCGCCGTCGTCATCGCCAACGCGACGGCGAGTGTGATCTGCCAGGCGCCGGTACCGATCAGCGAGATCAGGGTGTCGCCGATGCCGATTCCGACGGTGACACCGACGATCAGCTCGACCGAGCGACGGACCCGCGCACCGAGCGAGAGCCCGAGGGACACCACCGCCGCGATCGGGGCGAAGAACGGATCATGGTGATGGAACACGTCGTTGGCGACGAACCATGCAAGGCCCGCCGCCAACGCGCACTGCAGTACCGGGAACGCGGACGCCCGCACCCGGACAGTCGACGCCCGCAGTCGCTCTCGCGCGCGACTGCGTGAGTAGGGACGGAACCTATTCGACGCCAAGCGCTTCGGCGGCGCGCGGATCGCAGTCCTCGAGCAGGTCCAGGCAGCGGGCGTGCTCGTCGTTCTCACCGATGGCCTGCGAGGCACGTGCCAGCACGGCCACGCACCGCAGGAATCCACGGTTGGGTTCGTGGCTGTAGGGGACGGGCCCGAAGCCCTTCCATCCGTTGCGACGCAGCTGGTCGAGTCCGCGGTGGTAGCCGGTACGAGCGTAGGCGTAGGCGGTGATCGTCTCGCCGCTCTCGAGCGCAGCTTCCGCCAGGTAGGCCCACGCGATCGACGCCGTCGGATGGTCGGCGGCCACCTGCTTGGGGTCGGCCTTGTTCAGCAGTTCGGACTCGGCGTCGTCATCGCCGGGCAGGAGGGTGGGCTGGGGGCCGAGCAGATCACCGAAGGAGGTCATTCGTCCATTGTGCGCGCCGCGCATCCCCGACGATCCCCCGACACCCCCGTAGGCTGCTGGCCGTGGACAACAGCGAATCGGACGCGACGCCGTCGTCGCCGGCAGCCGTACCCCCGCCGCCCGCCGCGCCGTCCGAGGCACCGACGGTCGCCATCCCGCACGCGGCGCGGGCAACCCCTACCCGTGTCGGGCCCGGGACGCCTCCCCCACCCGGCGTGGCACCGACGCCGACCCGTATCCCCGACCCTGCCCCACGCGGGCGGCGACGCTGGCCACTGGTCCTCGCGGCCGTGGTTCTGCTCGCTGTGGTCGCGACGGGCATCGCGCTTCTCGCGAGCCGAGTAGGCGGCAACTCCACCGAGGACGACGTCCGCGGCGCCATCAACGGATTCGTCGACGCCGTGGACCGCGGCGACCTCGCGACCCTGCGGGCCGGTACCTGCGGCGAACTCGGCGCCTACTACCAACAGGTGTCCGATGCCGATTTCGCCGACGTGTACAAGTCGGCGAACTCGGACCGTGCGGTCCCGATCATCGACAGCATCGACGCCGTCGCCGTCACCGACGGCACCGCCCTCGCGCAGGTCACCGTGCACACGGCGAACGATCCGGCGGCGACGTCGGTGCGCTCGTTCGCACTGGAGCAGCAGGACGGCGTGTGGAAGGTGTGCAGCTAGGGCGTGTCTCCTGACGCCCTACAGTTCGGCGAGCGGCGGAAACACGTCACCGATCCCGACGGGGTCGCGGTGCAGGACATGTCGGACGTCCCTCGTGACCCGCGCGAGGTCCCCATTCGCGATCGCCGCGTAGGAGCTGACCCAGCCGTCGACCTCCCACCGCTGCGCGCCGAGGTCCGAGCGGGACGCGTACGCCTCGTCGAGCGTTTCGCGGTGGTACCGGATCGGGCGTCCCAGCGCTGCGGTCAACGCGTCCGCGACATCGGTCAGCGACAGCGCCGCCGGACCGGTGAGGTCCAGTGTCCGGTCGTCGTGACGGGCCGAGCCGAGCACCGCGGCAGCGACCTCCACGACGTCGGCCCGCGCGACCATCGCGGCACGCCCGTGGCCGGCGGGCCCACGGATGACGTCGTCGGCGCCGACCATGCCGGGCATGAGGTCGAGGTACAGGTTGTCGCGGAGGAACGTGAACGTCAGCCCGGTGTCGCGGACGGCCTGTTCGGTGTGCCAGTGGTCGCGCCCGAAGGTGAACGTGCAGTCGGGTGCGGCGCCGACGAAGGAGAGGTACACGATCCGCCGGACCCCGGCGTCCGCGGCGGCCCGCACGGCGGCGCGATGCAGGTCGACGCGGTGCTCGGTTTCGGTCGCCGAGACCATGAAGAAGGTGTCGACGCCGCGCAGCGCGTCCGTCAACCCGGCGTCACCGAATCCGGCCTGCACGGCGGTCGCGTGCGGCAGGTCGGGTAGTCGGGACGGGTCGCGGGAGAGCAGGCGCAGGTCGGTGCCCGCCTCGGAGAGCAGGCGAGCCACTCCCCCGCCGATGAATCCGCTTGCCCCAGACACCGCGACGGTCATGCGACAAGCCTAAGGCGGGAAAGCACGAGAGTGCAGTGCCCGTCGCGCCATTCGGCGAACGCGACGGGAACTGCACTGTCGGCGAGAACCGTGGCGGGAGGACTATCCGGCGGAAACCGACCGGCCGGCGGACTTGAGGTCGTTGCAGGCCTCGACGACGCGAGCGGTCATGCCCGCCTCGGCCTTCTTGAGGTAGCTGCGCGGGTCGTAGACCTTCTTGTTGCCGACCTCGCCGTCGATCTTCAGCACGCCGTCGTAGTTGCTGAAGAAGTGTCCGGCGATCGGACGCGAGAACGCGTACTGGGTGTCGGTGTCGACGTTCATCTTCACGACGCCGTAGCGCAGCGAGTCCTCGATCTCCGACTTCAGCGAGCCCGAGCCGCCGTGGAAGACGAAGTCGAACGGCTGCGAACCGGCAGGGAGGCCGAGCTTGGCAACGGCCGCCTCCTGGCCCTCCTTGAGAACCTCCGGCTTGAGGACTACGTTGCCCGGCTTGTAGACGCCGTGGACGTTGCCGAACGTGGCCGCAAGCAGGTACTTGCCGTTCTCACCGACGCCGAGGGCGTCGATGGTCTTCTCGAAGTCCTCACGCGAGGTGTACAGCTTGTCGTTGATCTCGGCCTCGACGCCGTCCTCTTCGCCGCCGACGACGCCGATCTCGACCTCGAGGATGATGTTCGCTGCCTTCGACAGCTTGAGGAGTTCCTGCGCGATCTGCAGGTTCTCGTCGATCGGCACGGCCGACCCGTCCCACATGTGCGACTGGAACAGCGGGTTCAGACCCTGGTTGACGCGCTCCTGCGAGATGGCCAGCAGCGGGCGGACGAATCCGTCCAGCTTGTCCTTCGGGCAGTGGTCGGTGTGCAGCGCGATGGTGACGTCGTACTTCGCGGCGATGACGTGCGCGAACTCGGCGAGCGCGACGGAGCCCGTCACCATGTCCTTGACGCCGAGGCCCGAACCGAACTCGGCGCCACCGGTGGAGAACTGGATGATGCCGTCGCTGCC
This sequence comes from Rhodococcus sp. RD6.2, assembly GCF_001040705.1. Classification (GTDB taxonomy): domain Bacteria; phylum Actinomycetota; class Actinomycetes; order Mycobacteriales; family Mycobacteriaceae; genus Rhodococcus_G. The sequence goes on along the minus strand of NZ_CVQP01000007.1, from coordinate 142,251 downwards.
CGCGTCCGCGAACCCCTTGATGGCCGCGTTGATCGTCTCGGACGAGGTGCAGTTGATGGCGGGAAAGGCGAAGGAGTGTTCCTTGGCCCGTCCGAGCATCTCGGCATAGACCTCGGGAGTTGCGATGGGCACGGCGGCTGACCTCCACGTCGACGAATTCATTCGGGTGCGCTCGGCCGGTCGGGCCGGCAGCGTCGTCCTAGCAGTATGGCAACTGCCGGGCACGCCGTCTCCTGCAAGTCCGAGATCGGGCGATACGGGCGCTGCCCCGCATCGACGGTACTGTGGTCCGCGTGATTGTGCAGGCAGCCGCTGACCTCGTGACCGCAGGCCAGGACTCCGTGACGAATCTGGCACTTCTGCCGGGATTCCTGGACCCGGTCAACCTCCTCAACTCGTTCGGCACCTGGGTGCTGGTCGGTCTGCTGTTGGTGGTGTTCATCGAGTCGGGTCTGCTGTTCCCGCTCCTGCCCGGCGACTCCCTGCTGTTCACCGCGGGCCTGATCGCAGCGTCGAAGTCCACCGAGGTCGAGCCGTTCGCCCCCCTGTGGGTCCTGCTGGTGACCATTCCGATCGCCGCGTTCCTCGGCGACCAGGTCGGCTACTGGATCGGCGCGAAGGGCGGCGCCGCACTGTTCAAGTCGAACGACGCGAAGTTCTTCAAGAAGAGCTACATCGACGAGTCGCATGCGTTCTTCGAGAAGCACGGTCCGATCACCATCTTCCTGGCCCGCTTCGTTCCGATCGTGCGCACCTTCGCGCCGCTGGTCGCCGGCGCGTCGAAGATGAAGTACACGGTGTTCCTCACCTACAACATCCTCGGCGCGGTCGTGTGGGGCGCGGGCGTCACGCTGCTCGGATTCCTGCTCGGCCAGATCGAGTTCATCCGCGACAACGTCGACGCGATCTTCCTGCTCATCGTGTTCGTCTCGGTCATCCCGATCATGGTCGAGATCGTCAAGCGCTACACGGCGTCCCGTAAGAGCAAGCCAGCCGCCGACAACCCCGCGGACGAGTACACGCCGTAATCGATGGCGTTCGCAGCCCCCGACCTGGGGCACTTCGCGACCGTCGGCCCTGTGCTCGTGTGGGTCCTGGTCGTCACATTCGTGTTCCTCGAGTGCGCGTTCGTCATCGGACTGTTCCTGCCCGGTGACTCGATGCTGCTGACCGCGGGCATCGTCCTGGCCGGTCATTCGGCGGGCAGCACCCATGTGTGGACGCTGTCGGCGGCCGCTGCTGCTGCCGCGATCGCCGGGAACCAGGTCGGCTATGTGCTCGGGCATCGCAGCGGTCACCACCTCGTCGCCCGCCGCAACGGCCGCTACGTCAACACCCAGAATCTGCACAAGGTCAACGCCCTGCTCGACCGGAACGGATTCTGGGCTGTCCTGATCGCCCGCTGGATTCCGTGGGTGCGGACCCTCTGCCCGCTCGTCGCGGGCGCGGCGCGGATGAACCACCGCACCTACACGATCGCGAGCACCCTCGGCGCGCTCGCCTGGGCGCCGGTCCTGCTGCTGCTCGGTTTCTATGCGGGCGAGTTCCTCGAACGGGTGCCGTGGCTGATGCCCGCGGTCCTGGGGGTGCTGGTGGTCGGACTCGTCGTCGGCACCGCCGTCGGTGTGGCGCAGTACCGGCAGGAACTCGCGAAACCGGCCGAGGACTACGAGGTGGAGTGACGACGCGCGACGTTCGCGACGACAGCGTCGTGGACGTACTGCGCGAATCCCGGGGCGACGGCATCCCAGGTCGCGGCGGCCGCCGGATCCGCCAGATACTGGTCTGCGATCTCGACGTGACGCTGCGGGCCGCACTCGAAGAACCATCGCTCGAGGTGCTGCCGATGCTGCTCCGCGGCGTCCGTCGCCGAGTCCGATCCGACGGGTGCCTGCGCCGCGATGGCATCCGCGAAGAGCCCGATGACGGCGTCCGCCTCCGCTTTGATCGCTCGCCACTCCTGCTCCCCGTACACCGCCGTCACCCGCCACTGCGCGCTCGTTCCCTCGGCCTCGGCGAGCAGGTCCGCGAACCGGTCCGTCCCGAAGATCTCCCGCTGCTGGGCCGGCGACAGCGCGATGCCCAGTTCCAGCGCCTCCACCTCGCGGTCCAGTTGGGCGAGCATGTCGGACGTGCGGGCCTGCCGCTGCCTCAGCAACCGGTGCTGGCGTCGCAGATGCGTCCCGGGATCGGGGTCGTCGAGCAGTGCCGCGATCCGGTCGAGGGGAAAGTCGAGCGCGCGGTAGTAGAGGATGCGCCGCAGTCGCGCGAGGTCGTCGTCGCAGTAGCGGCGGTGCCCCGCCGCGGTACGGGAGTTCGGGACCAGCACGCCGATCTCGTCGTAGTGATGCAGCGTCCGAATCGAGATTCCCGACATGGCCGCGACCTCGCCGACGGAGTAGTCAGCCACGACGGCGGCTCCACGCCAGCGCCTCGGCGAGCAGCGACGTCACCAGGTCACCGGTCCTCGGACCCGGATTGACGATCGACACCCACGCCTGCGGCGCGTACACGGGATGCGGGAGCACCCGGTCCGCTTCGCGGTAGTCGTGCTCGTCGCGGCGGGACGAACTCGACTCCGGGCCGTACCCGACGAGGTCGCGGAACCGGTCGCGTCCGACATGGATGTTGACCCGGTACACGCCGAGGCGGTCGAGGTCCGATGCGGTGTCGAATCCGGGGTAGTCGCTGACCACGATCGTCGCGAACGGGATCCCGGCGCCCGCAGATGCCGCGGCAGCGGAAGCGCCGGCGTCGTAGACGAACATGTCACCCCACGCGGACTCAGGGGCCCCGGACTCCGCATCTGCGACGAGAATCCGTACCCCGTCCATCGCGGCGACCCTGGTCGTCATCTCGTCGAGTGTCCAGGAGCGCGGTAGGTCGGTCATGTCAGCCACGCTAGAACCTCACGCTACGTGAGGTGCAAGTCGTCAGACGTGACGCGGACGGGTCGCCTTCCGTTCGAGTGTGCCCGCCGCGACGTGGGCGGCCTCCATCAGCATCCAGCCACCGAGCTGCACCGAGAAGTCCCGCTCGGCGATGTCGGACGCGTGCACGGTTCCGCCTGAGAACGCGGCGATGCCGTCACCCAAACCGGGCAGGCGGGCCGGGCTCGCCCAGTCGCAGCCGAACAGGGGCTGACCTTCCACCTGCAACCGGTTCTCCCAGGCCGACTCGGCGGAGCCGAGAACGATCTGCGCGGCGACCGTCCTCGCACGCTGGTCGGCGTCCTCACTCCCTGGCAGCGACGCGGCAACGTGCGCGAGGTAGCGGGCCAGGATGCCGTTGAACAGTCCCCCGTCTCCACCCCCACCTCCGACGATCACCCCGTCGACGGTCAGGTGCTTGTCGACGGCATCGACGAGGGCATGGACCCGCAGTCGGTGCCGAGGCTCGTCGAGACTGCGGGCGAGTTCCGTCTCCGCGCCGAGCACCACGCCCTGGCAGTAGCTGTAGACGGCGCGGTCGAGGATGCCTGCGGGCACCGGCTTCCCCGGAGGAAAGCGGATGCCGTCGAGGATCAGCCCGGTAGCCGGATCCTTGAGAGCGAGGTCGATCCAGTCGGTCATCGCCTGGGCGCGCAGCAGGCGCCCGGTGCGGGCGAGCAGGATCGCGGCTGGCCCGTTCGCGGGGGCGTTGTAGAAGTCGGACCGGGTTCGCCACGGGATTCCACCGCCGGATTCCGGCGCCCAGGCATCCCACAGCTGGGCTTCGAGGTCACCGATCGGACGACGGAAGTCCAGATGCTGCAGCCGCTGCGCCCGCTCCAACGAGATCCCGAGCCAGGCCATGTCGTCGTAATAGTTGTTGGTCCACCCGGTCACGTTCCGGATTCGGTGGGCCCGGGCGATTTTCGTGATCCTGCGCCGACGGCGCGGGGTGGGTTCTCGGTCGGCGGCGTCGACGACGCAGTCCAGCAGATGCGCCTGCCACCAGTAGTGCCAGGAGAAGAACATCCGCTCACGACGGACCGGGGGCCACGCGACGACCGCCATCGATGTGCCGGGCAGCGCCCACAATCGTCGGAGGTGCCGGGTGACCACAGCGGCTTCCGCCGCATCCGCCCGCCCCGACCACTGGTGCTGCATGACAACCGATCTTGCCCACTCGTGTCACAAATCGCTACCAACTACGGCCGAGATCGGCGTGTTGCCGGACCCAGGCGTGCATGGCGATGCCTGCGGCCACCCCGGCGTTGATGCTTCTGGTGGAACCGAACTGCGCAATCGACACGGTCATCACCGCGGACTGCTTGGCGTGGTCGCTGACGCCGGGACCCTCCTGCCCGAACAGCAGGATGCACTCGCGAGGCAGGCTCGCCGTCTCCAGTGGAACCGACCCGGGAACGTTGTCGACGGCGACGACTGCCAGGTTCTCGACGGCCGCGTACTCGAACAGTTCCTCGGCGGTCGGGTGGTGCACGATGTGCTGGTAGCGGTCGGTGACCATTGCTCCGCGCCGATTCCAGCGGCGGCGACCCACGATGTGCACGGCCGCCGCGGCGAACGCATTTGCGGAGCGGACGACGGTGCCGATGTTGGCGTCGTGCCCGAAGTTCTCGATCGCGACGTGGAACGGATGCCTGCGGGAGTCGATGTCCGCGACGATCGCCTCGCGGCTCCAGTACCGGTAGGCGTCGACGACGTTGCGGCGGTCACCGCCTGCGAGCAACTCGGGGTCGTACCGCGGATCGTCGGCCGGCTCGCCCGGATGCTCGAGGGTCCACGGACCGACTCCGTGCGGATGCTCACCCCACTCGGTGGGGCCGGCCTCGTGGTCCTCGCCGGGGCCTGGCTCGTTGCCGCTGGGACCGCTCGCACTCATGAGGTCATTGTTCCGCTCGCTGCGAACGCCGAGCGAAGGGACCCCGGATACACCTGTGGGCGGGTACCGCAGATGCGGTACCCGCCCACAGGCGAGGGGTATGACTAGCTGCCGCTGGCGAGCTTTTCGACGGAGCCGCCGAACTCAACGACACCAACGAGGGCGTCGCCGACGCCGGTGAGAAGGTTGCCGAAGTCGCCGAGGGCGGTGAGCAGCTCGATGGCCTGATCGAAGTCCATGGTGTTCCTTTTCGTCGAGCGCAGCTGGCGGGCCGCACTGGGCTTGTGATCGGAGTCGACATCACAATTCGATGACAACAACGGTGATGACCGTACGTACCGACCAAGGTCTGCTTCAAGCGCTACAGCAGTGAGTTGGCTCACATAAGCACATGCGCAACCTGTTGTTAACCAGGACTTTTCAAAAAATTTCGTTAAAATCTTCGCCTATCGCGAAGCCATGACCATTCGAGTCGTTAAGGCATCTTGCGCCGGCCGCCTCCGATGTGCATGTGAACCCGAACGAGGACACGGACTCCCCGACCGGCAACTCCGGATCACTGTCACCAGACGTGTAGACGACACCGCCGGCGCACAGGAATTCCGCAGGTCCGGCACTGGTGACGCGGATGCCCGTTCCCCACGCGATCATGCAGTTCTCCGGACGCGGCGGGATCGGCGTCGTCGGTCCCTGACAGCCCGCTTCGACGCGGGTCGCCAATTCGATGATGCCGCACTGGAACTCGCCGTTCAGTGCCGTGAAGTACACGGCTTCGTTACGCCGATACGTCGTGGTCGGTGCCGCGCTGGTCGTGGTCGGGGTGGCGCTCGAAGTGGTGGTCGTCGGAGGCGCCGTGGTCGTCGTGACCGGTACCGACGACGCGGCGGTGGTCGTCGTGATGCTCGCCGCCTCTGGCGTCTCGGCCCCTCCGCAGCCCGTCACCGCCATTGCGGTCACAACCGCACCCAGCCCGATCACCGTTCGACGAAAAACCACCGGCACTCCTTCTTCCTCGCAAAGAACCCGTTAGACCCTACGGGCCGCGACGAGAGTGACGGAACCCACGTCGCGAACCCTGGTCGTTACATACGGGTGAGGCGGGAGTTGATCGCGCGGCTCAGCCAGGCGGGTGCGAACCGCGACGCGAGCATCATCGCCCGCGCCTGGCGGCCGACGGGATAGTGCACCGTCGGCAGGCGCCGGCCCTTCCGCACCGCCGACACGATCTCGTCCGCGACGTCGTCGGCGGTCAACCGGACACCGAGCGAGGCGACGGCCCCCGTGTGCATCCCCTCGACCATCGCGGTCTGCACGAACAGCGGCCAGACGGCGAGGACCCTGATCCCCACCGCCCGCCATTCCAGTTCGAGTGCCTCGGTGAGTCCGCGGACCGCGAACTTGGTCGCGCTGTACGTGGCGAGGTCGGGTTGGCCGTAGATCGCCGACGCCGAGCACAGGTTCACCAGCACCGATCCCGGGTTCGCGGCCAGATGCGGGTACGCGGCGATGCAGCCGTTGACCACGCCGCCGACGTTGACGTCGATCATCGCGCGATGCCGGGCCGGGTCGGTCTGCGCGAACGGCCCCGACGCCAGCACCCCGGCGTTGTTGACCAGCACGTCCAGCCGTCCGCCCGAAGCCGCGACGAACTCGGCGAGACGCTCGCGCCACTGCCCCGCGGCGGTGACGTCGAGGACCCCGGTGTGCACGGTTCCGCCCGCACCCCGGATCGCGTCCGCGAGCGACGCCAACCCGGCCTCGTCGACGTCGAACGCCCCGACCGACCAGCCGTCGCGGGCGAACCGCAAGGCCGTCGCACGCCCGATACCCGCGGCAGCTCCCGTGATCGCGACGGCGCGCACCGTCATTCGGTCATGCCCTCCACGAGCAGAGCCTGGGCGGCGGCGTAGCTCGCGAGGATGGCGGCCTCCGCGACCCGCCGACCCGCGTGCCCGCGGACGAACAGTCGCCGAACCACGATCATCGCGTCCGATCCGGTGAACAGGATTCCGCCGAGCGCGAGCCTGCTCCGCGGATCGGCGTTCGGCACGGCCGTGCCCGCGACCACCCGGGCGCCCGGTGCGAGCGCGGGATCGGCCGACAGTGTCGACGTCGTCGCGAGCACCGCGCCGTAGGCAGTAAGCGTCGGTGCCACGGACTTTGCCCGAGCCCGCAGCAGGCCGGCGGCACCGAGCCAGCCGAGTACACGCGGGACCAGCGCGGGCGCGGTCGGGCGCGCGCCGCGGCGCGCGAGGACGGCCGAGTACCCGAGTTGCATCACCGCGAACGACCGCGCGCCTGCCTTCAAGCGGGCGTCGTCGTCGGGGTCGATCATGAACACGTCACCGACCGTGGCGGCGGCCAGCGACCCGAGCAGCAGTCCGGTGTCGAGGCGGTCGATGTTCCCGCGTCGCCGCAGCACCCGTGCCGCCAGGGCCGGGCCGATCAGCGGCTTCGCGGCCAACTGCAACTTCTCGTTCTCGGTGACGGCGCCGACGACGGTCGCCGCGGTCGCGCCAAGGAACACGACGTGCTCGAGTTTCATGCCCACCTCCGGTTGCGGATATCTCCGCATGACGGTAGCCGCCTCCCCTGGCCATATCCTCGAACCACCGGGATGTGACGGAGAGGTAGGCGATGGCGTTCATCAAGATGTGCGGGCTGCGGAACGAGGCGACGGTCGATCACGCGGTGGAGCTCGGCGTCGATGCGGTCGGTTTCGTCCTCGCCGAGAGCCCGCGGCGTGTGACGCCGGAGCAGGCCGCGGAGCTGCGCGCGCGGGTGCCCGCAGGCGTGCTCGCGGTCGGGGTGTACGTCCGGATGCCGCTCGACGAGATCGTCGCGACGGCGTCGGCGGCGGGCCTCGACCACGTGCAGGTTCACGATCTCCGCTCGGCCGACGATGTCCGCGTCCTGCACGACGCCGGCCTGACGGTGATCCGCGCCGTCAACTCGGGCGGCGCCGACGCCGTGAACGCCGACTTCGGCGCCGACCTGCTCCTCGTCGACGGCGCCGTCGCGGGCGCCGGGGTGACCTGGGACTGGCAGGACCGCAGCGCCCTGCCCACCGGCCGGTGGATCCTCGCGGGCGGCCTCACCCCCGAGAACGTCGCGCGGGCAGTCACGACGTCGGGGGCGTGGGGCGTCGACGTGTCCAGCGGCATCGAGTCGAGCCGCGGCGTCAAGGACCCGGAGCTGATGACGGCCTTCGCGGCGGCGGTGCGGTCGGCGTCCTGACGACGCATCGTTCCGCACGCGCTGCGGACACCGTTTACATACATAGTTACGCTATGCAATAATTCTCCTCGTGGAGACAGCAGGGCACTCGAACGCATCCGACGACACCGAGGCCCACCTGCGCCGAGTACTGGCGGAACTGGTCACGAACTCGTCCCGCCTCACCCGGCTCGCGTCGTCCATGGCCACGGACAACCTCCCCCGGCCGTGGACGCGCGCGCTCTCCCTCCTCGAGGAGTACGGCGGACTCCGAGTCAGCGAATTCGCCCGCCTCGACAGCACGTCACAACCGACGGCAACCACCCTGCTCAAGCAGCTCGGCGAGGCGGGACTCGTGCGGCGGCAACGCGACCCGATCGATTCTCGGGCCGTTGTCGTCGAGATCACCGACGCGGGACGCCAGTGGCTAGCGCAGGCACGCGACCACATCGGCGCAACCCTCGCCGAACACCTGCGCGACCTCGATGTCGACCAGGTCGAGCGCTTGTCCCGCAGCCTCCGCGATCTCAGAGAAATCGTGAAGGAATCGAAAATCACACGATAGCAACATATTTCACATACAAGGAGGTGCCGGTGACCAGCACTGCCACGGCCCCCGTCACGGAACGCGCGTCCAGCATCCTGCACCAACCGAAAGCGGTCTGGGCGGTCGCGTTCGCCAGCGTCATCGCCTTTATGGGAATCGGACTCGTCGATCCCATCCTCAAACCGATCGGCGAGGAACTCGATGCCTCGCCGTCCCAGGTCTCACTCCTGTTCACGTCGTACATGCTCGTCACCGGCGTCGCCATGCTCGTCACCGGAGCCATCTCCAGCCGCATCGGATCCAAGAAGACGCTGCTCAGCGGCCTCGCGATCATCGTCGTCTTCGCCGCGCTCGCAGGAGCCTCGGACACCGTCGGCGGCATCATCGGCTTCCGCGCCGGCTGGGGACTCGGCAACGCCCTGTTCATCGCGACCGCCCTGGCCACCATCGTCGGCGCCGCATCCGGAGGAGTCGCCAAGGCGATCATCCTGTACGAGGCGGCACTCGGCGTCGGCATCGCCGTCGGGCCGCTCGTCGGGGGCGTCCTCGGCGACATCAGTTGGCGGGCACCGTTCTTCGGGGTCGCCACGCTGATGGCGGTCGCGTTCATCCTGCTCGTCGTGATGCTGCCCGCGACACCGCCACCCGCATCCGGAGGCACCTCCCTCGCCGCACCCTTCCTCGCCCTGCGGCACCGCGGACTGCTCACCGTCGCGATCACGGCACTGCTGTACAACTACGGCTTCTTCACCCTGCTCGCCTACACGCCGTTCCCTCTCGACATGGGCGCCTATCCCATCGGGTTCATCTTCTTCGGATGGGGCCTCGCGCTGGCGATCTCGTCGGTGTTCCTCGCGCCTCGCCTCCAACGCCGCTACGGCACACTGCCGATGATGATGCTGTCACTGACGCTGTTCGCGGCCGACCTGGCAGTGATGGCCCTGTTCACCGACTCGAAACCGGTACTGATCGCGTGCGTGGTCGCCGCCGGACTGTTCCTCGGCGTCAACAACACCCTCATCACCGAAACCGTGATGATCTCGGCGCCCGTCGAACGGTCCACCGCGTCCGCGGCGTACAGCTTCGTCCGCTTCGTCGGCGGCGCCGCCGCACCCTGGGTGGCAGGCAAGCTCGGCGAACACCAGGCGAACCTGCCGTTCTGGGTGGGTGCGGCGTGCACCGTCCTCGCGATCGGTGTGCTCGCCAGCGGGCGGAAGGTTCTCGCGCACGTGGACGACCACGACCCCGCGCCGCACAGCATCGAGGAAGCCACCGCGGTCACCGTCGGCGACGCCGACTGAGGATCCCACGGCAGCACTACGAAGCCACCGCCGACTGGGCAGACAATTCAGGCGAATCGGGCGTGGCTGCAATGGCGACAAGCGTGGCCATGCCGGCTTCGGCGCTGCGGCAACACGCCGTGAGGCGCTCGGCCAGGCGAACCGCATCGTCGTCGCCGCACCCGAATCGCTCACCAGCCGCTACCCGAGGGCAACACCGGCCGCGTCGCCGCAGGGCTCACGACGCCGATGCCAGTTCCGCCTGACCTGGCGGCCGCCACGCGCCGGTGAGGACGAGTGGGGGTCCTGGCGCGGTGGCCCGGTCTCGGTGTCGGGGACCAGGCCGGGGACCCTGATTGACGCAGACGACCATGCCGACGAGTCCGACGAGGGTACGGGTGACCACGATGACCGGAGCCACTACACAGCCGGCGGCAAGGCAAGCGCGAGCGGTGACACGACGAGCGAGTTCCGGGTGGCGTTCGGAGAAGATTCAGGGGCGCGCGACCCCGGTGTAACCGGGGCATCAGGGTTTGCGTCAGCGCTGTCAGAAACGCGCCAGTATGGTGCCCGCCACCCGATCAGGCCGGTACACCGGGAAGCAGGCCCCCACGAATCTACGGACACCGGGGTGACCGAGGAGGATTCGATGACCATTCATCTCCAGCGTCGACACCGGGTCGATCCACGACTGCGCTGCAACACGTTGGTCCATGTCCCCTCGCGGGCCGATTCCGCCACGCGGGATTCGATTGGCCGTGAGCTCGCCGAGGCCATCGCACAGCCAAACCTCACACTCGTGGGTTTGAGCTGCACGCTGCACCCCGGCGGCGATCCCCAAACACCGAGCTCGCGGGCCACCATCGACCTGGTGATCTCCCTAATGCACCAGGTCTACCTCGATCACGGACTGATCCTGCCCGAGCTGGTCCTCGAAATGGACCATTCGCCGGCCGGTCACGAAGCCGACCTGATCGAGTCCGTCAACGACACCATCGAGACGGCGTGCGTCACCTACCGGTTCCCTCGCCCCAGCATCACCTTCATGACCCGCCCGTTCGCCGGGGAGGTGACAGGGCGATCACGTGCCGTGTTGGACGACACAGAGGCGTCGACTACAACCAGCGCTGACGTTTGAAGACCCGGAACAGGACCACCGAGGTTGCCACCATCAGCACCAGCGCCAGCGGGTACCCGATGGTCCAGCCGAGTTCGGGCATGTGGTCAAGATTCATCCCGTAGATGGTTCCCACCAGGGTGGGAGCGAAAAGGATGGCGGCCCAGGCCGAGATCTTCTTGACCGCATACAGAACCGCCTCCGGCCCCAGTTTCAGCAGGTGTGGGGACCGAATTCGACCTTCTCCACGTCGTCGAGATAGCGGGCAGGGCGCAGGACGACCAACAACGTGGTGTCCTATCGTTCGAGTTCGGGTCGTTGGTGGGCAGCGATGGCATCGTCGACCGCGAGATGATGCAGGTCGAACTCGTTCGCGGCGGAGCTGATTTCGGCGCGGTCGGGCCGGTACAGACCGATCCAGGCCATCCCGCCACGCCCCGCATGGTCTCGTAGGTGCAGTCGTGGCTTTCCTGGTTGTCGGTACGTTTCCCGTCGACGTACACCGCGTTGTCCACAATCGTCATGTCACCCTCGTCCCAGACGGCGAGCGCTGAGGACTGCTGGCGCCGGGGGAATACCCCATTCCACCACCGGGTGGGCCGAACTCAGCGTCCGATTCACGATTTCCGGCGTCTGGAAGTCGTCAGGATCGGGTCGAACGCCCGGATTCGATGCCGGGCGCCGTCTCGGGCCCGTGTGCGGTCGATGCCGGTGCGGCCCGCGCACTCGCCTCGACAATCGGCAGCCGGAGGCACATTCCGTTGTCCAGCAGTGCCATGCGAGACGGTTGTGGTTGCTCCGGGAGGTGGTGCAGCGGGCAAGTGAGGTGCGTCAGGAGCTCGCCGCGATCGTCAAGATGGTGTCAAAGTGCTTCTCTGTCACCGCGAAAATGCTCACGCTGGGCCAGTGAGAATTGGAGCCACGATCGGCCACCAGGAACCCGGGGTGACCCGTTCCGGCAGCGAACGGAAGAAACTCTCTGTTGCGACAGGATTGGCGGGGCTCTCCCTCGATGCGATGGCCTCGGTGTCCTACGGGCCCGAGGCCATCGTCCTGGTGCTGGCGGTCGCGGGAGGAGCCGGACTGGGCTTCACCCTCCCGGTCACTGTCGCCATTGCCGTACTCCTGGCCGTGTTGGTCGCGTCCTATCGTCAGGTCATCGCGGCATTCCCCAACGGCGGCGGCGCCTACGCGGTGGCACGCAAACGCCTGGGCCGGCGGTCGAGTCTGACCGCGGCGGCATCGTTGATCATCGACTACGTTCTCAACGTCGCCGTGTCGATCGCGGCCGGTGTGGCGGCGTTGACATCGGCCTTTCCCGCGCTGCTTCCCTACACGGTGTGGATCGCGCTGGTGATCCTGCTCGGTATCACCGCACTGAACCTGCGGGGAATCGCGGATTCGGCTCGTGCGTTCATGCTTCCGACGATCGTCTTCGTCGCGAGCATCCTCACCGTCATCGTCGCCGGCCTGCTGCGCTCGGAACCGGCGGGCACCGTCGGCGAAGGTGTCGCCATGGACAATGCCCACACGATCGGCATTCTGCTACTGCTCAAGGCCTTTTCGAGTGGGTGCGCGGCGCTCACGGGTGTGGAGGCGATCGCGAATGCCGTCCCGAGCTTCAGGACGCCACGAGTGGTCAATGCTCAGCGCGCCGAAGTGGCACTGGGTGTGCTCCTCGGCACGATGCTGATCGGTCTGGCTGTACTGATCGAAAAGTTCTCACTCGCCCCCGTCGAGGGCACCACCGTGCTCTCCCAGCTCACCGCGGCGTCCCTCGGAGACGGTGCCGGCTACTACGTCGTCCAGTTCTCGACGGTGGTGCTGCTGGCGCTCGCAGCAAACACCTCGTACGGCGGTTTGCCGACCCTGATGCGCGTTCTCGCCGACGACAACCTTCTACCCCATCGACTTGCCCGGCGAACTTCCCGGGACGTGTACGCGTATGGGGTGCTGGCGCTGGGGGTCGCGGCCGGGGTGCTGGTGATCGGATCCGGGGGCAACATGAACGCCCTCGTGCCCCTGTTCGCCATCGGTGTGTTCGTCGGATTCACCCTGGCGCAGGTCGGGATGGTGCGGCATTGGTGCATCGAGCGGACGTCTGGATGGGCATGGCGAACCGCCCTCAACGGCACAGGCGCACTGTTGACCGCCGTTGCGGCAGTGGTGACCACGACAATGAAGTTCACCGAGGGCGCCTGGCTCGTCGTCGTTGCCCTACCGCTGCTCGTGGCAGGGATGCAACGGGTCCGCGCCGCCTACGAACACCTCGGCGACCGGCTCACCATCGGCCCGGACCGTGTTGGCCCACGCGTCATCGGATCACGGCCGACGGTACTGGTTCCGGTGTCAGGGGTGACCGAACTGAGCCGGATGGCGTTGGCCGCCGCCACGGCGATGACACCTACGCCGGCCGCGATCCGCGTCTGCCACCCCCACGAATCCACAACCGAGTTCACCCGGCAGTGGCAGGAACGGTACCCCGACACTCGACTCATTCTGATCGAGGACACAGACAACTCGGTCGGGCTGTCGCTGGCGCGATACATTCGCACCCACTTCGGAGACGACCGCGTGTTCGTGGTCGTGGCCACCATCGAACCCGCCACCACGTGGCACCGGCTCCTGCCCACTCACCGCGCCGACGAGATCGAACACGCCCTGCGCAAGCACAGCGATGCGCTGGTGTGCCAGATCGCGTTCCACATCAACCCCGCACACCGGAATCTGAGCCTGCGGGCCTGACGGCGGTACCGCGGTCGTGCGGTGCACGCTGCTCAAGGACCCCCCGTTCCTGCCGCGTCGATCGCATTCGACGCGCTCGGTGGCGGTGACATCACTCCCACCAGGTTGCGGCATTGTCGGGAAAGGCGTGCCGGCACGTCACCGGTCACTCGAGCCGGCGGCAGGAAGACCGTAGTGATGCACCACCAGTTCGAGGCAACCGTCTCGCGTCGGTCGGATCGTTCCGGACACTCGTCGCCGATCCAGTACTCACCCGGAACCCGAGAACACGTCGACTCCGGGACGATGATCGAGAACTCAAGCGCGCCAGCAGTATTCTGGTTCCTGCGTCGATCTACTTCGCGGCGGTCGAACCGATCTGCCGCGTGCTGACCGCACAGGGATGCGGCGCCGGCGTCAGCCCTCGAAGCGGCAGATCCACGACAAAGACCTCAACGTGGAGATCGCACGCGTTCACCGGGAGAACTACTCGGTCGACGGCGCCCGCGAGATATGGCTGCACTGCCACCGGGAGGGCATCGGGGTGGCCCGCCGCACGGCCGAACGCCTGATGGGGGATATATCGGCCTCGAGGGAGCCCGTCACGGCAGGACCCAGCGCGCCACGATCACTGATCCGCAGGAGGGCGTCCGGACAAGCCGGTGCAGAAACCAGTTCTGCCGAGGCTTCTGTACACGTCCGTGGCCCTCAACGATCATCCGTATCGACGCCGGCATCGATGCCTCGATCGGCGCAACCGGCAACAGATACGACAACGTGCTCGCAGAACCGATCGACTGACACCAACGAACTGATCAGGACCCAGGGACTGCTGCGGGCCACGGACCATGTCGAGATCCGCCACCCTCGAATGGGTCGGCTGGTTCAATCACATCCCACAGCCTGTGGAACGGGACCTCCCGACCCGGCGATGCGCACCATTCCTGGCGCCGACTGCTCCCGGGCAGTGTCACGACGCTCATCGCGTCGATTGAGAAATCTCACCGTCGACAGCACCAACAGTGGAATACCGAGCAGTGCCAACACGACTGGATCAATCATCGACCCAGTCCCCCAATGGCCAGCCCTATCGAGGACGCCACCGAATGACAACGTGCCCGCCTGAATTCACACTCCAACTCACTGATCAGGCCGCCCACGCTGTGAGCCCCTCTCCCACCACCGCAACCATCGCCCGAAACACGACCACCGCCGACGACGGAAGAAGCCACGCTCACCGCATCCACCGCGGTTCCCCTGCACTGATTCCTGGTGGATACACCACCACCTTCAGACACCAGCCGAAACAAGCCGGCGGCACCTGCACACGCCCCCCACCTGCGAGTACCCGCCCACACCCCGATCCCGCGCTCAAGCTCATCAATCCTCAAGTCGGGAGGTTCCTCAGTAGCCATGCATTCACACCTACCCCCACTCTCACGTCCACACCAGGATCCATACGAAATCTCGACGGCACTCGTTTCACGGAAGTCCATTCCCGTTGTCGGACAGGAGTCGACGCTGTATTGCGTCCAGCCTGGTTACAACAGCTCCGCGACGCCGACATGTCCACCGAGTTTCGTTGCGTGTTGGTGGCGGTTTCGGTGGCAACGATGGGAACGCGCCCGCTCGAGACGAGGGTCCGTCGTACTCATACGAGGAGTGTCAGGCGTTGCGGGTGGTGATGTTGCCTGACAAGACATTCTCGGAAGCGGAACAAAGCGACACGGCCGCGGACTACAGCTCGTACTGCCCGTAGTGAACACAGCCGACATGAGCGTCTACTACGACTTCGTGCACACCAAGACCAACCACGTCGAGCCTGGCACCGACGGCCGCGGCCCCGGCGCGGACGGCAACGGCAGCGCCGACCAACACTTCAACAACGACAACAGCCACTGACCCAACACACGGAAGGCCCGGTCCCCGATGGGGGCCGGGCCTTCCGCAAGTTCTGCGAGTGCCAGCAGTCCGCCCGGGCGAAGTTGCCATGCCGTTCGGTCGGCACTTTCCGGTGGAGGGCGAGAGCCTGCCGGGACCGGTTGGTCAGCGGGCGCGTGGTGCCTGCGGCCAGATGTGTTCGGCGTTGATGATGCGTTGCGTTCCGCTCCGGCTGCGCATCACGATCGATTGTGTGAGCGCGCGTCCACCGTGGAAGCGGACACCGTCGAGCAGGGGGCTGTCCGTGACACCGGTCGCGGCGAAGAACACGTTCTCGCCCCGAACGAGATCGGTGGTCGACAGCACCTGATCGGTGTCGTGGCCGGCCGCACGGGCGCGGTCAACCTCGCCAGTGTCCCGTGGGGCGATCCGGGCCTGGATCTCACCGCCCGCACAACGCAATGCCGCGGCGGCGAGCACCGCTTCGGGGCTGCCCCCGATTCCCGCGGCGATGTCGATACCCGACTCGGGGCGGGTGACGGCGATCGCAGCCGCCACATCCCCGTCACCGAGCAGATTCACCCGCGCGCCGCAGCCGCGGATATCGTCGATCAGACGCTGGTGGCGTGGCCGGTCCAGAACCGCGACGGTCACGTCCCGCCGCCGGATCCCTTTCGCCTTCGCGACCACCTCGACGATGTCGGCAGTCGGCATGTCCAGATCCACCAGCCCCGCGGCCTCGGGCCCGACCACGAGTTTGTCCATGTAGAACACTGCCGACGGGTCGTACATCGTGCCTCGCTCGGCGACCGCGACGACACTGATCGCGCCGGGACTGCCGGTGGCCATCCGTGTGGTGCCCTCCACCGGGTCTACTGCGAAATCACACTCCGGGCCGGTCCCGTCACCGACGCGTTCCCCATTGAAAAGCATCGGTGCATCATCCTTCTCGCCCTCGCCGATCACCACGATGCCGTCCATGGCGACGGTTGCAAGCATCGCGCGCATCGCGTCGACCGCGGCGCCGTCGCCGCCTTCCTTGTCACCGCGGCCGACCCAGCGGGTGGCGGCAAGAGCGCCCGCCTCGGTGACACGAACGAGTTCTAGGGCCAGATTGCGGTCAGGAACAGTATTTGGGTTCATCTCACTCCATCGGCAGACCGGACTCACCACCCCTGCAAGAGGGTGGATCGAGCCAGGGAAAGGGAAGTCGACTGCAAGCGGTTCAGGGGCACACCTATCGGATACCGACGAGGTTGCGGTTCGACCGTCCGCCTATGCCCGTCCGGGCAGGGTAATCGAGGAAGGTCAAGGTGTACGCCGAGAAGGAGCCGCTCAGTCCAGTGCTGGCGGCGGGGCGCCCGCGAGCTTGCCGTGCGCGTTGGTCCCCCACGAGGTGGTGTACCCGTTCGTCCCGCCGGGGCGCAGGTTCTCCTCAACGAACACCATCGACGGGGCACCGAACCGCACCGCATATCTGTCGGATGAGCACTCGGCACTCGCGGGAATGAAGGCAGACCGCAGCTCCATACGCGGAGCCCTGTACCTGATCTGCACCAATGCAGTCTACCAACGAACCCGCGGGGACCGCGTCCGCGCGGACCACCCTGCTCCGGGCGTCGAGCAGGGTTCCCCACCGCCTTGTCCACATCGGCACGCCGGCGCAGGATTCACCGTCGCAGACCGCCGATGCGCGACTTCGGCTGCCGCACCGCAGCCGGCGCTCTTGTCGCGCCAGGAGGCGTACCTGCCGATGACCGGCCGCGAAGGCCAGGTGCAGGTTCAGGTGCAACGGCCTACAGGACGGACCCACGCGATCGGTCTCGGCGACGGTCGCTCAGAACTCGTGGGGCGTGCATGGAATGGGGTGCGCGTCCGACCTCGAACCTCTTCGTCCATCCAGGCCTACTTCGTGGTTCCGTAATCGGAACGTCACGACACCGGGGTCACACGCCGCGCCGCGGCTCCCCCGGTGTCGATCCGGAGGAACGCGGGGGCCACAAGCCCCCGCGTTTCTGCCGTCGAAAGCACCTCCCCCGCAACCTTGTCCACATCCACCGCGTCCACGAGTGCGATGGCGGAGCCTCCGAATCCGCCGCCCGTCATCCGGGCTCCGTGCGCGCCTGCGGCAAGCGCGGCGTCGACCGCGCTGTCGAGTTCGGGACAGGACACCTCGAAATCGTCGCGCAGCGAGACATGCGAGGAGGTGAGCACGGCGCCCACATCTCTGAGACGTCCAGAGCTCAAGAACTGCAGGACTTCCCGCACCCGGTCGATCTCGGTGACGACATGCCTGGCCCGGCGTTCCGTGAGCGGATCACCCAGTCGGTCCAGATCGGTGCGCGTCGCGTGCCGCAGCGTCGGCACGCCGAGCCGCGCTGCCGCATCCTCCACCGACCGCCGCCGCTGCGCGTACTTCCCGTCGACGAGACGGTGCGGGGCGCGGGTGTCGATCACCAGCAGCGCCAGGCCGTCCGCTGCGAGGTCGAACGGGACGGGGGCGACGGTACCGTCGCCCGAGTCGACGAGGACTGCGTGACCGGCCCTGGCGTGCAGGGCGATCGCCTGGTCCATGCCGCCGGTCGGGGCGAGGGCGATCTCGTTCTCCGCCGCGACGCACGCGGCTGCGAGCGCGGTGCGTCCGGCGTCGTCGGTCGGCGCACCGACCAGGTCGGCGACCGCGATCGCCAGTGCACACTCCAGCGCCGCCGAACTCGACAGGCCCGCACCGATCGGGACCGCCGACGCGACCGCGACATCGGCGCCGAAATCGGTGTCGCACAATCCGCCTCGACGCATCGCCCACACCACCCCGGCGAGGTACGCCGGCCATCCCGACGGAGCGCCGGGCCCGACGGCGTCCACCGCGCCCTCCCACGACCCGAGACCCGACCGCAGACGGAGGTATCCGTCCCCGCGTTGCCGCACGGCGACGGCGGTGAGGTGAGACAGCGCGATCGGCAGCGACAGTCCGCCCGCGTAGTCCACGTGCTCGCCGATCAGATTCACTCGGCCCGGTGCCACCCACACCCCGTCCGGAGGACCTCCGAACGCATCCCGGAACGTCGCGGTCGCCGATGCGGCGAGATCCGCGTCGGGCGTCGCCCGCACCCACTCCGTCACGGCGCCGACCGCCCCGGCGCCACGTCGCGCAAGCGGGCCGCGATGGACTCCGGTGCGGCGTCGGAGATCCATGCCCCCATCGTCGATTCCGACCCGGCCAGGTACTTCATCCGGTGTGGCGACCGCATCAGCGAGAACACCTGCAGGTACAGCCGGCCCAGTTCCCGACCGTCGCCGACCGGCGCCTGGTGCCAGCCCGCGATGTACGGCAGCCGCTCGACTCCGTCGAAGTACCGGTCCAGCCGTCCCAGTACGTCGACGTACACGCCGGCGAGCTCGTCGAGTTCGGCATCGGTGAGTTCGGTGAGGTCCGCGACGTCACGCAGCGGCGCGACGTGCAGTTCCACCGGCCAGCGGGCCGCTGCAGGCACGTAGGCGCACCAGTGCTCACCCTCGAGCACCATGCGGGTCCCGGCGCGTCGTTCGGCGTCCATGACGTCGCGCAGGAGGTTGCCTCCGGTCCGGGCACGGTGCGCACGCGACTGCCGCAGCAGCGCCTCCGTTCGTGGCGTCACCGTCGGGTAGGCGTAGATCTGCCCGTGTGGATGATCCAGCGTCACACCGATTTCCGCGCCACGGTTCTCGAAGCAGAACACCTGCGCGACACCGGGCGACGCCGACAGCGCGCGGGTCCGGTCGACCAGCGCGCCCAGCACCGTCCGCACCCGCGACACCGGTAGCCGAGCGAAGTCGACGTCATGATCGCTGGTGAAACACACCACCTCGCAGCGGCCTGCCGCGGCGCGTTGCGGCCACAGCGGTTCGCCGTCGACATGGTCCGCGCCGGGCTCCGCCACTCCGGATGCGAAGGACGGGAAGCGGTTCTCGAACACCGCAACGTCGTAGTCGCCGGGGATCTCCGTCGCGGGCAGGCCCGGACGGGTCGGGCACAGGGGGCATTCGGCGGCCGCGGGCTGAAAGGTCCGGGCGTTGCGGTGCGACGCGAGCGTCACCCACTCGCCGGTGAGGACGTCGTAGCGCATCGTCCCGGTCGACGCGACGGCATCGAGCGTCCTGCTGTCGCGCAGTTCGCGTGTCGCCGACCCGTCCACGTACGGCGCGGTGTCGTCGAAGTAGATCAGCTCGCGGCCGTCGGCGAGCGCGGTCGTGGTCTTCCGGATCGGCACCGCACCACGATAGGGGGCGCCGCCGCTCGTGCGTTGATCGCGGGTCCCCTGGACCCCAGAAGGCGCACGAGCGCCGAGGGCGGCTACAAGCCCAGATCTGCCAAACCGAGCAGCGACCGGTACTCGACGCCCTCGGCGGCGATGACCTCGTCGGCGCCGGTGGCACGGTCCACGACGGTCGCGACGCCGACGACGATCGCGCCGGCCTCACGCAGCGCGCGGACCGCGGTCAGCGGGGAGTTGCCGGTGGTGGTGGTGTCCTCGACGACGAGCACCCGCTTGCCCACGACGTCCGGGCCCTCGATCTGACGCTGCATGCCGTGCGCCTTCGCTGCCTTGCGGACCACGAACGCGTCGATGGGGCGTCCGGGGGCGTGCATGACGGCGAGCGCGACCGGGTCGGCTCCCATGGTGAGGCCACCGACGGCGTCGAAGTCCCAGTCCGCGACGAGGTCACGCAGCAGGGAGCCGATGAGCGGTCCCGCGCGGTGATGCAGCGTCGCGCGACGCAGGTCCACGTAGTAGTCGGCTTCCTTGCCGGACGACAGGGTGACCTTGCCGTGCACCACAGCCAGCTCGCGTACGAGCCCTGCGAGCTCAGCCTTTTCCGTCATCGAACCGCTCCCTCGTCGCGTCCAGTCTCGACCAATGAGCCTAGGCCATGATCATCCGACGACCGCACCGCGTCGTCGGCGTACGGCGCCACCTCGGTGACGTCCGCTTCGAACAGGGTGGCCGGGAGGGCGCCGAACAATTGGGCCGGCGCACGCGTGACTCCGCGGAGCAGTGCGTTCATCGCGGCAGCGTGGTCGTTGTAGACGCGGGCCGCTCCGGCGAGACGCTGCTCGGTGGTCGCGAGGTCGAGGATGGGGCGCTGGACCGCCCAGTCGTTCTTCACCGTCGGGTCCGTCGCCGCGACGTTCGTCACCGCGTGCAGGGCGACGGACAGCGCATTCTCGGCGCCCGCCCGTTCACGCAGCGTCAGGCCCTGGTCGCGGACGCCGATCGCCAGTGATCGGGCCCCGGCGAGCGGCCCGGTGAATGCCGAGCCGACCCCCGCGACGCGCGTCGCTGCCACGAGGGTCTCGGTCTGCGCGTGACGACGGTCGATCTCCGTCTCGAGGAGCGCGCGACTCGCGGTGAGGCTCGCGCTGCACCGCCGCACGCGGCGCGCCACGGTCGCGACCCAGCACACAACCAGGGCAACAACAAGCACAATCGCCACAACAGTCACGGAGCAGAAATCTACTCACTTCGGACATCACCCGCCACACCGGTCAGGCGGCGAGAACTCGTCAGTCGTCGTGAAGATCCAGCGGATGCGGACGAGGCCGACCCGGATCGTGCACGCTGCCCGAGCGAGTGCCCGTCGGCTGGGACGCGGGCGGCAGGACGTGCAGAATGCCCGACAGCCGCGACACCGCTTCGATGGCGGCTTCCCAGTCCCGGCCACTGCTCGTGATCGGAAGCGAGCCGAGCGTCCAGTCGCCCTCGCTCCACAACATCTGGATCTGCGGGGGCACCGACTCGGTGAACGTCACCATCCGCTGGTCGCACACGCGACGGGCGATCTCGAGGTCGGTCGTGAACACCACGCGCGGCCCGATGGCACCGAGCAGATTCAGGTCCGAGTCCTTGGGCGGCGGCGTCGACTTGAGACGCAGGTCGATGTCGACGTCGGAACCGGAGGTCCGCTGCACCGCGACGATCGTCATCGACTCGGGCAGGTCGAACAGCACGAAGTTCTCACCGCGCCGGGTGCCGTGCACCACGTCGACCGCACCGAGATACTCCTGCCGGGAGAGCGCGGCCCGATGCCAGGTGGACGGGAGATGGTCGTCGGACTCGTTGTAGATGTAGCCCTGCGCCTTCGCCCACATCTGCCGGACCCGGCCGAACTGCTCACGGCGGTCGCGATCGATGTACAACAACACGACCGCGCCCGCGAGCGCGATCGCCGAGAGTCCGAACCAGATGAGCGTCATTGCACGCCACAATATCCAGCCGGACCGACACGCGCGGCACTCGGCTCGAACTCGCTCGGATCGGGGGCCGCGTCAGTTGCCACCGAACTCACCCAGATTCGGAATCGTGGTGCTGATGATGACGCGGGCGGCGACCGTGCCGTCCGGGCCCGGGTCGCCCTGGACGAGCACCGTCTCCCCCACGTCGAGCTCGTCGACGCTGCTCGCGCCGATCGCGATCACCTGCGTGGACGCGTCGGTCGTCACCGTCACCTTGGAACCACCGATCCCATTGAGGATCAGGGTGGTGCCGTCGTTGGAGGTGACGCTCCCGATAGCGGCACCCGCCGCTCCGATCGCCTCGCCGACACCACCCGGGATCTGCGACAGGTCCGGGGGCACGATCTCGGGATCCGCGGACCGGGGTGTGCTCGGTGCCGGTATTGGCGCCGGCGGCAGTGCCCGTGTCGTCGTCGGCGCCGATGCCGTCGTGTCGTCGTCGCCACCCGAGAACAGCAACGCGCCGACTCCGATGACCGCGATCAGCAACAGCCCTGCGACGGTGACCGCCGCGACGAGCACGCCCTTGCTCGGCCCCTTCTTGCCGCCACCCGGTTCGCCCGACTCGTACGGCTGCTCCGGCGGGTACGGCTGCCGAGGATCACCCGTCGGGTAGGCCTGCGTCGCGTTCGGCTGCTGCTGACCTTGGTACGCCTCGTACGTCGGATACGCCTGCGTCGCGTTCGGCTGCTGCTGACCTTGGTACGCCTCGTACGTCGGATACGCCTGCGTGGCGTTCGGCTGCTGCTGACCTTGGTACGCCTCGTACGTCGGATACGCCTGCGTGGCGTTCGGCTGCTGCTGGCCCTGGTACGCCTCGTACGTCGGATACGCCTGCGTGGGTTGGTTCTGTGCCGGATCGACGTGTGTGGGAATCGACTGGGTGGGCCCGCCGCCGTACGCCTCGTACGGGTTGGTGGTGTAGCCCTGCGGATCCAGCCGCTCCGTCTGCTGGTCCGGTGTCTGCGGGTTCGGGCGCGGCGCCCAGTCCGATGTCGGATCGGCGTCGACGGGCAGCGCTTCTGTGCCGTCGGGTGTGCGCTTGTCGTCCGTGTTGCTCATGGTTCGGGCCTGCTCTCTCCGCGGGTTCGGGCCGACCCTCCAGGGTAGGGGCAGATCCTGAGGCGCGCCTGTGAGACGGTGCGGGCACTACCCCTGCTCCCGCCCCTTCACTGCATTGCTTCCCAGGTGACCGGCTTCGACAATGCGCTGGGGAACTTCTTCCGGAGGTAGGCCGACAGTTCCGCCACGTGCGTGCGCATCGCCTCTTCAGCCGCCGTGCCGTCACCCGATTCGATGGCGTCGAGGATCGCCCGGTGCGCCTCGTGAACCTTCGCTCGCCGGACGGTCGGATACTCGACTCCGACCGCGACGCCTTCGAAGATCCCGTCGACGGCGTCGATCAGGTATCCGAACAGGACGTTGCCCGATGCCGTCGCGATGACGTCGTGGAAGACCCTGTTGGTCTCGAGGAACACCTCGAGGTCGCGGAGGTTCTCGCCCATCTTCGTGACCGAGTCGGCCAGTGCCTGCAGCTGGTCGCCGGTGATCCGTTCGGCCGCGAGCCGCGCGGCCATCGGCTCGAGCCCGGCGCGGGCCTCGACGATGGTCGAGAAGGGTGCACCTTCGAATTGGAGGACGAGCCCGAGGCTGTTCATCAGGTGGGTCGCGTCGGGCTTCTCGACGGTGGGTCCGCCGCCGGGCCCCGGTTTGAGGGAGATGGCCCCGGACAGTTCGAGGTAGCGCAACGCTTCACGCAGGGTGCCGCGACCCACCTGGTACTCGTCGAGCATGAGTTTCTCGGACGGCAGTTTGTCGCCCCGCACGAGACCGCCTCGGTGGATCTCTCCGACGATGCGCCGCGCGATGATCATCGCCGTTTTCTGCGGACGCCCGGACCTGTTGCTCACCACTGCTGTTGCCCCCTGCATATCCCCTGGCAGTGCATACCCCATGACACTGCGAACCCCTCGGCACTGCAATCCCCGTGCACTTGATGCCCCCGTGCACCGTCGGTCCCCGTGCACCGCACCGCCTCCCGGCGCGGTGGTTGCGAACAATACCGTCGGGAGGCGGGTGTGGAGAGTCATCCGCGCGCATTGTGTCGTCCGCCTCACCCTCGGATCACACTCCAACCCGGATGTCGCGCAAGACATGCGTGACATGTGTCTCACTCGGGTCGTGTCGATTTCGTTGATCCACGCGAATGATGCCGATAGTTTCGATCGAGTGCCTGTTGGCACGACGCCGTATTCGGCACCGCATGCCTCGCCCCTCACGAGTCATGAGCCGGATGCGTGAAAAGCAGACGCACGGTCCGAAATACCCCCTCCCGGACCGTGCGTCTGTGCGTGTCAGCCGAGAACCAGCCGATCGCCGTCCTCGGATACTCCGACCGAGACCGCGTCCCCGTCGTGCACCTCACCCGCGAGCAACTTCTTCGCGAGCTGGTCACCGATCGACTGTTGGATGAGCCGACGCAGGGGCCGTGCCCCGTACAGCGGGTCGTACCCACGGACGGCCAGCCACATGCGCGCCGCGGGCGACACGTCCAGCGTGAGCCGCCGCGCCTGCAGACGCTTGGCGAGCTGGCCGAGCTGGATGTCGACGATCGACTCGAGCTGCTCCTCCGACAGCGGATCGAAGATCACGACGTCGTCGAGCCGGTTGATGAACTCCGGCTTGAACTTCGACCGCACCGCGGCCATCACCTGCTCCTTGTCACCACCCGCCCCGAGATTCGAGGTGAGGATCAGGATGGTGTTGCGGAAGTCGACGGTGCGGCCCTGCCCGTCGGTGAGCCTGCCGTCGTCGAGCACCTGCAGCAGGATGTCGAACACGTCCGGGTGCGCCTTCTCGACCTCGTCGAACAGCACCACCGTGTACGGCCGTCGACGCACCGCTTCGGTCAGCTGGCCACCGGTCTCGTAGCCGACGTACCCGGGAGGCGCGCCGACGAGGCGTGCGACCGAGTGCTTCTCGCTGTACTCGGACATGTCGATCCGCACCATCGCCCGCTCGTCGTCGAACAGGAAGTCCGCCAACGCCTTCGCGAGCTCGGTCTTGCCGACACCGGTCGGGCCGAGGAACATGAACGAGCCCGTCGGCCGGTTCGGGTCGGCGACCCCGGCACGCGCCCTGCGCACCGCGTCGGAAACAGCCTGCACGGCGTCGGACTGACCGACGACACGCTTGCCGAGCTCCGATTCCATCCGCAGCAGCTTGGCCGTCTCACCTTCCATCATCCGACCGGCGGGAATGCCGGTCCACGCGGCGACGACATCGGCGACGTCGTCCGGGCCGACCTCCTCCTTGAGCATCACGTCGCCGTCGGAGGCGCCACCGGACGCCTCCACCGCGGCCTCGAGATCCTTCTCCAGCGTGGGGATCCGGCCGTACCGCAACTCGGCGGCCTTGCCGAGGTCGCCGTCGCGTTCGGCACGCTCCGACTCACCCCGCAGTTCCTCGAGCTGCTCCTTGATCTCGCGGACCGAGTCGATGGCCTGCTTCTCGTTCTGCCAGCGTGCGCTCAACTGCGAGAGCTTCTCGCGGTCGTCGGCGAGCTCTTCGCGCAGCTTCGCGAGCCGGTCCTGGGAGGCGGCGTCGGTCTCCTTGGTCAGTGCCATCTCCTCGATCTCGAGTTGACGCACCTTCCGTTCCACCTCGTCGATCTCGACGGGACGCGAGTCGATCTCCATGCGGAGTCGCGACGCCGCCTCGTCGACGAGATCGATCGCCTTGTCCGGCAGGAATCGGGACGTGATGTAGCGGTCCGACAGCGTGGCCGCCGCCACGAGAGCCGAGTCGGTGATGCGCACGCCGTGGTGCACCTCGTAGCGCTCCTTGAGTCCGCGCAGGATGCCGACGGTGTCCTCGACCGACGGCTCACCGACGAGCACCTGCTGGAAGCGACGCTCCAGGGCGGCGTCCTTCTCGATGTACTTGCGGTACTCGTCGAGAGTGGTGGCGCCGACCAGTCGCAGTTCGCCGCGGGCGAGCATCGGCTTGATCATGTTGCCTGCGTCCATGGCGGATTCGCCGGTCGCGCCCGCGCCGACGATGGTGTGCAGCTCGTCGATGAACGTGATGACCTGCCCGGCCGAGTTCTTGATGTCGTCGAGAACGGCCTTGAGACGCTCCTCGAACTCGCCGCGGTACTTGGCGCCCGCGACCATCGAACCGAGGTCGAGGGAGATGACGGTCTTGCCGCGCAACGACTCCGGGACGTCGCCCGCGACGATGCGCTGCGCGAGCCCTTCGACGATGGCGGTCTTGCCGACGCCGGGCTCACCGATGAGCACCGGGTTGTTCTTGGTGCGGCGGCTGAGAACCTGCACGACGCGGCGGATCTCGGTGTCGCGGCCGATGACGGGGTCGAGCTTGCCCGCGCGGGCGGCGGCGGTGAGGTCGGTCGAGTACTTCTCGAGCGCCTGGTAGCTGCCCTCGGGGTCGGGGCTGGTGACGCGGGCGCTGCCGCGGACGGCGGTGAATGCATCCCGCAGTGCCTGCGGGGTGGCGCCGTGTCCGGTGAGGATCTTCGCCACATCGGAGTCGCCCGACGCGAGCCCGAAGAGGACGTGCTCGGTGGAGACGTACTCGTCGTCCATCTCGGTGGCGAGGTGCTGCGCCGCGGTGATCGCGGCGATCGCCTCACGACCGAGTTGCGGCTGAGCGGTTGCGCCGGTCACCTGGGGTAGCCGGTCGACGAGGGCCTGCGCCTCTCGGTGTACGACGGTCGGGTCGACGCCGACCGCCTTGAGGAGCGGCGCGGCGATGCCGTCCGTCTGGTCGAGCAGCGCCACGAGCAGGTGCGCCGGACGAATGTCCGGATTGCCTGCCGAGGATGCGGATTGCAGGGCGGCCGTCAAGGCCGCCTGAGTCTTGGTGGTCGGAGAAAACGAGTCCACTGGTCACCCCTTCGAGAGGACGTAGGTCGCCACCTGTCAGCCTAGGCGCGGCTGGTGCGGCGTTGTCATCAAGATCAACGCACGAAAGGTTGAGTCTGTTCCGCTCAACTTTGAAAATTCTCGGAGAAGCCGGACAACCCGGTTTCCCACTCGTTCGACCTCGCCGACTCCGATGCGGAACCGGGTGCGCGACGACATTCGTCGCTCCACGACCCGGTGACCGGAGCCCCGATTCCGGCTCGAATGAGACGGCGCCTACACCGCCGCGAGCGCGATGGCGGATAGTGACAGTGGCCATCACCCCGTGGCCTGACCTGAGCCGCGGACACCAACACGTGTCCGGCCGAGACGGGAGCAGAGAGCAGAACATGAGCGTGGAACAACCGACAATCATCTACACACTGACGGACGAGGCGCCGATGCTGGCGACCCACGCATTCCTTCCAGTGATCCGCACGTTCGCCGATGCAGCCGGGATCAACGTCGAGACCAGCGACATCTCCGTGGCCGCCCGCATCCTCGCCGAGTTCGGCGACCACCTGACCGAGGAACAGCGGGTACCGGACAACCTGGCCGAGCTGGGCCGGCTGACGCAGCTGCCGGAGACGAACATCGTCAAGCTGCCGAACATCAGCGCCTCGGTGCCGCAGCTCCTCACCGCGATCAAGGAACTGCAGGCGCACGGCTTCGCGGTGCCGGACTTCCCGGAGAACCCGAAGACCGACGAGGAAGCAGCGATCAAGGACCGGTACACCAAGTGCCTGGGCAGCGCGGTCAACCCCGTGCTTCGCGAGGGCAACTCGGACCGCCGCGCCCCGCGCGCCGTCAAGGAGTACGCCCGCAAGCATCCCCACAGCATGGGCGAGTGGTCCCCGGCGTCACGCACGCACGTCGCACACATGCGCCACGGCGACTTCTACCACGGCGAGAAGTCGATGACGGTCGACGGTGACCGCGAGGTGAAGATGGAGCTGCTGACCACCAGCGGCAAGACCGTCGTCCTCAAGCCGAAGGTGTCGCTCACCGACGGCGACGTCATCGACAGCATGTTCATGAGCAAGAAGGCCCTCATCGAGTTCTACGAGGAGCAGATGGAGGACGCCTACAAGACGGGCATGATGTTCTCCCTGCACGTCAAGGCCACGATGATGCGCGTGTCGCACCCGATCGTCTTCGGCCACGCCGTGAAGGTCTTCTACAAGGACGCCTTCGCCAAGCACGGCGCGCTCTTCGACGAGCTCGGCGTGAACGTCAACAACGGCCTGTCCGACCTGTACAGCAAGATCGAGTCCCTCCCGAGCGCCCAGCGTGAGGAGATCGTCGACGACCTGCACAAGTGCCACGAGAAGCGTCCCGAGCTGGCGATGGTCGACTCCGCGCGCGGCATCTCGAACTTCCACTCCCCCAGCGACGTCATCGTCGACGCGTCCATGCCCGCGATGATCCGAGCCGGCGGCAAGATGTACGGCGCCGACGGCCGGACGAAGGACACCAAGGCGGTGAGCCCCGAGTCCACGTTCTTCCGGATCTACCAGGAGATGATCAACTTCTGCAAGACCAACGGCGCGTTCGACCCGACCACCATGGGTACCGTGCCGAACGTCGGTCTGATGGCGCAGAAGGCCGAGGAGTACGGCTCACACGACAAGACGTTCGAGGTCCCCGAGGCGGGCGTCGCGAACATCACCGATCTCGCGACGGGCGAGGTCCTGCTGACCCAGAACGTCGAAGAGGGCGACATCTGGCGTCTGTGCATCGTCAAGGACGAGCCGATCCAGGACTGGGTCAAGCTCGCCGTCACCCGCGCGCGCAACTCCGGGATGCCGGTCGTCTTCTGGCTCGATCCGTACCGCCCGCACGAGAACGAGCTGATCGGGAAGGTGCGGAAGTACCTGGCCGACCACGACACCGAGGGCCTCGACATCCAGATCATGTCGCAGGTCCGCGCGATCCGGTACACGATGGAACGGCTCATCCGCGGGCTCGACACCATCTCGGCCACCGGCAACATCCTGCGCGACTACCTCACCGACCTGTTCCCGATCCTGGAACTGGGCACCAGCGCGAAGATGCTGTCCGTCGTGCCCCTGATGGCCGGTGGTGGCCTGTACGAGACGGGTGCGGGTGGCTCGGCCCCCAAGCACGTCAAGCAGTTGCTGGAGGAGAACCACCTGCGCTGGGATTCGCTCGGCGAGTACCTCGCTCTCGCCGTCAGCCTCGAGGATCTCGGCATCAAGACCGGCAACGAGAAGGCGGTGCTCCTCGCCAAGACCCTCGACGCCGCGACCGGCAAGCTGCTCGAGAACGACAAGAGCCCGTCCCGCAGCACCGGCGAGCTCGACAACCGCGGCAGCCAGTTCTACCTCGCCATGTACTGGGCCCAGGAACTCGCCGCGCAGACCGAGGACGAGGAGCTGCGGTCGCGGTTCGCGCCGCTGGCC
Organism: Rhodococcus sp. RD6.2; assembly: GCF_001040705.1. Classification (GTDB taxonomy): domain Bacteria; phylum Actinomycetota; class Actinomycetes; order Mycobacteriales; family Mycobacteriaceae; genus Rhodococcus_G. Next base: position 113,037 of record NZ_CVQP01000007.1, on the reverse strand, counting down.
GAGGTTCTCACGAAGAACGAGAACACGATCGTCGGTGAGCTGGGCGACGTGCAGGGCAACCCGGTGGACATCGGGGGCTACTACCAGCCCGATGCCGACCTGACCGCGGCGGTCATGCGTCCGAGCAAGACGTTCAACGACGCGCTGGCGGCAACGCGCGACTGAGCCGTGCTCACGAGGAAGGGCCCGCACCCGCCAGGGTTGCGGGCCCTTCCCGTCACCGCGGTCATTCGATCGCGTCGGTGCCCGGCAGCACGACGCCGACCGGGCCCGCTCCCAGACACAGCTGGAGCCCCGGCGTCACGGGCCGAACCGACAGGTGGTCGCCGGTCCCGTAGATCCGCACGAACGCCTGGTTCAGGCCCTTGTGCACGGGCACCGCGACCGCCTCGCCGGCACCGAGACCGACGTCGACCACCCCGTCCACCGTGGCGTGGTAGTTCAGTTGAGCGGTCCACTGCCAGACCATCAGCGGACCGGTGAGAGGCACCTCCCCACCGGCCGGACCGATCCGGATTCCGCATCGCGGCTCCGACCCCTGCACGGTCCACCGCGCCGGCTCGACGGTCGCGTGCACCAGACGTCCGGACTCGTCGAGGACGCGCAGTTCCGATGTCGCGTCGACGAATTCGGGCCGGTCCTTCAGCGGCGCGAAGACGTTCGAGGCGTTGTTCCAGGGCGCCGCGACCGGCAGCAGCGTCATCAGCGATACCGGTTGGTCGAGCAGCGGAACATCCCTGTGTTCGGCCAGCGACCGGGTCGCGGTGGCGAGGTAGTCGGCGCCCGGGTTGTCCTGCCAACTGCGCGCGAAGGTCACCGTCGACCAGACGCTCGACGCCACCAGCCCGGCAACGAGGGCGGTCACGACGACGGGGTTCGTGATCGTGCGCCGGAACGCGCCGGTGTCGTCGGGCCGCGGGGCCCGCGCCACCGATCGTCGTGGCGCCCGGAACAGGATCGCGAGGCCGAGAACGAGAATCACGGCGCTGTCGCTGGTGTAGCGCAGCGTCTGCGCGAGCTCGTGGGTGGTATCCGCTCCGGAACGCCCGAGCATCATCGCCACTTCGGACGCCGCCACGTACGCGACGATGCCCGCCCACACCCAGCCGGTGCGCTTCGTCCCCCGGACGGTGACGACGAAGGCCGCTGCGAGCACCACCCATGCCGCCAGTACGAGTCCGGTCGGCGGTGCCGCCCACGGCGGTCCTGGGGGCCAGCGTTCCCATTGCCACGGGCCGCCGAGCAGCGTCGGCACGATGCCGAGGGACGTCCCGTGACGGATGAACGCGATCACATCGGACGCCGGGGGGACGTGGATGCCGGTGCCGGCGACGACGAGGTAGACGGGGGCCCAGACCGCGACGACGGCACCGGTACCGAGCCACAGGCGCCTGCCCGAACGCCACGCCGACCGCATCGGGGTGGCGTCGCCGTCGACCCGCATCGTCAACGCGACGACGGCGAACGCGACGAACGGCACGAGCACCGATTTCTCGAAGAACGCCAATGCCAGCGCGGTGACGAGGGTTCCAGTCAGGGCGTACCGACGCCGCCCGGTCCGTGCGAGCAGCAGCGCGTCACCGGCCACCCAGGCCAGCGCCGCCTGCAGCGGAAGCGAATTCAGCCCCGCCGCCCACCACGCGAACGACGGCACCGTCAGCGGCGCGAACAGGTACAGCGCCAGCACCGCGAGGAGTGCGGGGCGTGGACCGATCAGCAGCCACAGCACACGCAGCACCGCCAGCGCGGCCAGCAACTGCAGTCCGATCAGGGTGACGGCCGCGGCCCACCACTGCAGCGGGGCAAGCGCCGTCGTGATGCCCGCGGTCAGGAACGCGGCGGGCATGAGGTGGCCGTCGTGGTTGTAGAACAGGAACTCGGGAGAGAGCAGCGGGAGCGCGGCGGACCGTCCGGTGAGGATCAGGTCGTCCCAGTACAGGTTTCCGCCGAGGGCGAGGGCACCGCGAACGGCCGTCTGCGCGGCCACCAGCACGAGCGCGGCGACGAGCAGGGTGCGGGGCGTCCACCGTCTGGAGTTGTCCGCCTCGACCGCCACCCGATCACCCGGCCACGCGGAAACGTTCGAGACGTTCCACGAGTTCGTCCGGGCGGGCCAGCGCGGGCAGGTGTCCGCTGTCGATCTCGTCCGGCTCGACCCCGAGACGATCGCGCACCACGCGGCGCATGAAGTCGGCGGGAAACAGACGATCGCGCGTGCACAGCAGGAACCGGGTCGGCACGTCCGGCCACGGCGGCATCGGCAGCGCCTGCTCGAACGGCGTGTCCGATTGCGGGCGAGCACCACTGAGCGCAACGGAGAGCACGTCCGCCGGAACGTCGTGCAGGAAGGTGACCATCGGGTCGAAATCGGCGTCCGGGTCGCGACCGTCCTGGACGGCGAGGGCGCGGCTTGCCGCCTCCTGCCCGGTGTTCGACCACCAGTCTCCGGGCGACTCGCCCTCCTCGGGCACCATCGCCGCGACCAGGACGACGAGCCGCACATCGATGCGCGGACAGAGCAGCGGGACGAGGAATCCGCCCATCGACTGCGCCACCAGGACCAGATCGCGGCGGTCGCCGACCGCACCGGCCACGACGTCGGCGTAGTCGACCAGGCCGGCGGCATCGTCGTCGCTGGGCAGGTCCGGTGCGATCACGTCGTGCCCGCGCTCGCGCAGGAGCGGGGTCACGAACTGCCAGTACGCCGACTCCCCGCCGGCGCCGGGAACGAGGACGTAGGTCGCCATGTGGCGAGGCTACGCCTGTGCGCCTTCGTGGTAGTCCCGCGATCACAAAGGCGCACAGGCGACGACACCTACACGGATCGAGCGGAACCTTCCCAGTAGCGGGCGCGCAGGGCCTTCTTGTCGAGCTTGCCGATCGGGGTCAGCGGCAGGGTGTCGACGAAGTCGACGGTCTTCGGGGCGTGCACCGCACCCTTGGCGTCCTTGACCATCGCGGACAGGTCCTCGCCTGCGACGGTCTGCCCCTCGCGCAGCACGACGCACGCCTTGACTGCCTCGCCCCACTTCTCGTCGGGCACACCGACGACCGCGACCGACGCGACCGCGGGGTGCGCGGAGATGACGTCCTCGATCTCACGCGGGAACACGTTGAACCCGCCGGTGACGATCATGTCCTTCTTGCGGTCGACGATGAACAGGAAGCCGTCCTTGTCGGCGCGCGCGATGTCGCCGGTGTGCAACCAACCTCCGCGCAGCGCCTCCTCGGTCTCCGCCGGCTTGTTCCAGTACTCCTTCATCACCAGCGGTCCGCGGACGCAGATCTCGCCGAGCTCGCCCTGCGCGACCTCGTTGAGGTCGTCGTCGAGCAGCTTGACGTTGAGCCAGGGCACCGGACGGCCACACGACGCGAGCCTCTCCAGATCGTCCGCGAGGTGCTCTTCCTTGCGCAGCACGGAGATCGTCATGCCGCACTCGGACTGCCCGAAGTACTGGAAGAAGATCGGGCCGAGCTTCTCGATGCCCTCACGCAGCCGCGCCGGGGACATCGCGGACGCGCCGTAGTACAGGGTCTGCAGGCTGGAGACGTCGCGGGTCTTCAGGTCCGGGTGGTCGAGCAGCATGTAGATCATGGTCGGCACCAGCATGGTGGCGGTGATCTTGTGCTTCTCGATGGCTTCGAGCACCGCGCCGGGCTCGAACGCGGGCAGCACGACGAGGGAGCCACCGCGCATCAGCGTCGGAACGAAGAACGCCATACCCGCGTGCGAGAGCGGGGTGCAGGCGAGGAATCGCATCTCGTCGGGCCACTGCCATTCCGCCATCTGGATCTGCGGCAGCGTGACGCCGGACGCGAAGGTGTTGACGACGCCCTTCGGCTTGCCGGTGGTGCCGCCGGTGTAGACCATGCTGGACGCGTCGTCACCGTCGACGTCGGCGGCGACGAGCCGCGCGGGCTCGAATTCCGCTGCGAGCGCGAGAATATCGACGCCCACCTCGGACGGGCCGAGGGAGAAGAAGTTCTTCAGCGTCGGGACGGTGTCCTTGAGCTGGGCGGCGCGCTCCTCGAACGCGGTCGGATCGAAGATCAGCGTCTCGATCTCGGCGTCTCCGAGGATGTAGGAGTGGTCGTCGACCGAGCCCATCGGGGCGAGGGCGGTGTTGCGGCAGCCGAGGATCATCTGCGATCCGACGCTGATGAGCACCTCGGGCCGGTTCTTCGACAGCATCGCCACCGTCGAACCCTTGCCGATGCCCTGCGAGGCGAGCGCCTGCACGAAGCTGCTGATCTGGTCGCGCATCTGGCCGCCGGTCAGGACGACGTCGCCGAGGTACAGCGCCGGGCGGTCTGCGTTGCGCTCGAGCGCCGTGATCAGCAGGTCGGCCAGGAATTGCGGCCGGTGCAGGGCGTCGGTGGTCATGAATACTCCGCTCTCGTGGGCGCCGGGTGCGCGTGGGTTGCCTCACACACTAGATCGAAAACTGACACATGTTCTAGTGGTTGCGCAAAGCCCGGCGATGCAGTTCCGGACGTCCGCGCATCGACACGCCCGCGGGCGCATACCATGCACGGCGTGAGTGAGCAGGAGTTGGAACTGTCGACGGTGACGGTCGTGCAGCATCACCGGCTGCGTGAGGACCTCGCCGTCATCCGCCTCGAAGGCGAGTTCGTCCCGTTCGCAGCGGGGCAGTCCGTTGGCGTCATCGTGCCGCAGAACCCGAACGTCGGCAGGCGCTACTCCCCGGCACTGCCGCCGTCACTCGACGGCAAGCTCGAATTCCACGTCCGCGCCGTGCCCGCCGGCTGGCTCAGCCGGGCCATCGTCACCGACACCGTCGTCGGTGACGAGTGGCAGGTCGCCGCGCCCAGCGGACGTCTCGTCGTCGACCGCGATGCCCGAGAGGTGATCATGGTCGCAGGCGGCACCGGCCTGGCGCCGCTGCGCGCGATCATCCTCGACCTGACCCGCCGTCCGAACCCGCCGCAGGTGTTTCTGTTCATCGGCGGACGGAATCCACGCGACCTCTACGCCTCGGACATGCTGTGGCTGCTCGACGAGCAGCTGGACTGGCTGACGGTGATTCCCGTCGTGGAGGAGGTCACCGACCCGGTCTGGCCCGACCAGTGGTACGACCGCGTGCGCGGGGCCGTCGGATACGGCGCCGACCATTACATTCAGGGCACGCTCGCCGAGGTCGTCAGCTCGTACGGCGCGTACATCGACCACCAGGTGCTCGTCGTCGGATCACCCGCGATGGTCCGCTCCACCGTCCGCGCCCTGGTCGACAGCGGCACCCCAGCAGGGGCGATTCAGGTGGGCTAGGAACCGGGCCGGGACCCTCGGTCAGAACAGCGGATCGTGCCGGATGTTCGCCATCGGGGTTCCCTTGGCCTGCAGGCGGTACTTGATGGTCTGCACGGTGGACGGCGATCCGACGATCTGGATGTCGCGGTCCTCCCACGTCCCGAACTCGGCGACCACCGCGCCGAGCTTGCCGGTGAGCCGGGCGCTCATCCCGGGAGGGGCGACGGGGGTGGGGTCGGTGTGCCACCACGGATTGACGTTCTCCTCGGACACCGGGATCACCGTCAACCACGGATTCGTCCGCGCCAACTGCCACAGCGTCTCGAGGTCGTACAGGTCGCACGGGTAGGTGCCGCCGACGAAGAGGTGCACGCGCGGGTTGTTGCCGCGCATCGCCATCTCCATGATCTGTGCGCGCAGCGGCGCGATGCCGGTGCCGGACGCGATCATCAGCATGTCGCGACCCTGGGTGCGGTCGACACCGAGACCGCCGAGCGGTGCGCTGAGCTTCCACACCTCACCGGGTGTCACCTCACGAACCATCGCCGGGCTCACCCATCCCCCCGTGACGCGACGTACGTGGAATTCGATCTGACCGGCGTCGTTCGCGGGGATCGCGGGCGACAGGTACCGCCACATGCGCGGGCGGGACGGCACCGAGACGCCGACGTACTGCCCGGCGCCGTACTGCATCGGCTGGTCGAGCTGCAATCGCACCACGGCGACGTCCTGCAGGACCTGCTTGTGTTCGACGACGGTGCCCGTCCAGGTGCCCGGTCCGTCCTTGGAGTTGATCTCGCCGAGCATGATCGCGGCGATCAGCGCGACCGCCTCACGCCAGGCCAGGTCGACTTCCTCGGTCCACAGTTCGGTGCTCGTGAAGCGTTCGAGGGTGGCGATCAGGGTGCCGCCGACAGCGATGAAGTGGTCTTCGGTGATCCCGTACCTGCGGTGGTCACGGCCGAGCTGCGCGAGGAAGGGCTGGACCTTGTCCATGTCGTCGAGGTTGTCGACGACGTAGGCGATGGCCTGGAGAAGACGGTCTGCCTGCATCTCCATGACGGCAGGGAAGATCTCGCGCATGTCCGGGTACTTCGCGAACAGGATCGAGTAGAACGACCGTGTGACGTGGACGCCGCCGTCCTCGGCCGCCGCAAGGGCCTTGAACGTCGTTCGGATGTGTGAAACAGCCGTCGAATCCACTGCAGGTTCCCCGTTCTGCACAGGCAACGGCCTGCCGCAGTCCCCGGCAGGCCGTGGTCGCCCTCGGCGGTCGCCGCGGGTTTCAGAGAGTCTAGGCGACTCGAGGGGCGGGTGTGAAGCTGTGCGACCCGTGTGATGTGTGACCCACATCGCGTTGTCGCGGGCCCCGCGGGTGGGTCAGCGCTCGTGCCGGGGTTTCCACACCACGATCGAATTACGTGGGGCGGGAGCCAGTTCGCGGCGGTAACCGGCGGCGAGTCGGGAGATCTCCGCTGCCATCTCGGTGACGCGGGCCTGCAACGCCTCGACCTGGTTCGTGAGCTCGATGATGCGTTTGATGCCCGCGAGGTTGACGCCCTCGTCCTGAGACAGACGCTGCACCTCGCGGAGCAGCGCGACGTCGCGGGGCGAGTAGCGCCTGCCGCCCCCGGTGGTGCGTTGCGGGATGACGAGACCGAGGCGGTCGTAGTTACGCAGCGTCTGCGCGTGCATCCCGGCGAGTTCGGCGGCCACCGAGATCACGAAGACCTGTGCGTCCGGATCGAGGGGTCCGTCCTTGCCCTGCTTTTCGGCCATCACTCACCTCCGCGTGGTCCCGGTGTCGTGTTCGGGGCGGGGCGTCATGCGCCCGCCCACCCTGCACGCGGATCGAATCCGCTGGCCTTCTCCGCCTCCAGATAGGTGGTCAGCGCCTCGGTGGCGGTGTCGTCGAGGTGCGTGGGCACCGCGACCTTGACGGTGACGAGCAGATCGCCCGCGCCACCCGATCGCTTGGGAACGCCGCGGCCACGGACTCGCAGAATGCGGCCGTCGGCGGTGCCCGCGGGCACCTTGACGCCGACCCGACCTTCGAGCGTCGGGACGGAGATGGTGGTGCCGAGGACGAGTTCGCCGTAGCTGACGGGCACGATCACGGTGAGGTCGTCGCCGTTGCGGCCGAACACCTTGTCCGCGGTGACGTGCACGACGACGTACAGGTCGCCCGACGGTGCCCCGCGCAGTCCGGCTTCGCCCTGTCCGGCGAGGCGGATCTTCTGCCCGTCGGCGACACCGGACGGGATGCGAACGGTGATAGTGCGGGTGCGGTTCTGGACGCCGGTGCCATGACAGTCGGTGCAGGGGTCGTCGATGATCGATCCGGTGCCGCGGCAGTCGTCGCACGGTTCACTGAACCCGAACGCGCCCTGGTTGCGGCTGACGATGCCGGATCCGTTGCAGTGCGGGCACACCCGCGGGCTGGTGCCGGGCTTGGCACCGCTTCCGTGGCAGGTGGTGCAGGCGGCCGGGCTGGTCAGCCGCAGCGGCACCGTGGTGCCCGCCGCGGCGTCGCGGAACGGAAGGGTGATCTCGGCTTCGACGTCGGCGCCTCGCTTCGGGCGTGACGCGGTCGCGGTGCGGCCGCCCCGCCCCCCGCCGAACAGACCGCCGAAGATGTCGCCGAGTCCGCTGTCGTTGGTGGCGCCACCGCCGAACAGGTCGCCGATGTTGAACTCGGCACCGCCGAACCCGCCCCCGCTGGTCGTGGAGTACCCGCCGCTCGGGGCGTAGCCACCACGTCCGAATCCGCCGGACGCGAACATCTTCCGCGTCTCGTCGTATTCCTTCTTCTTGGCGGGATCGGTCAGCACCGACTTCGCCTCGGTGACGGCCTTGTAGCGTTCGGCGGCTGCCTCGTCACCTGGGTTGGCATCGGGATGCAGTTCCCGCGACAGCTTCTTGAACGCCGCCTTGATGTCCTTGTCCGAGGCGTCGGGGGAGACGCCCAGATCCTTGTAGAAGTCCTTCTCGATCCACTCCCGCTGGCTCACCGGGCGTCTCCTCCTCTCGCTGTTTTCTGTGTACTTACTCGGCGGGCTCGTCTGCGGCAGGCTCGCCGTCGGTGACGGTCACCATCGCGTGCCGAAGCACGCGGTCGCCGAGCTTGTAGCCCTTGCGCAGCACCGTCCCGAGCACCGGGTTGTGGCCGTCGCCCTCCATCTGCACGGCTTCGTGCAAATCCGGGGCGAAGGCGTCGCCCTCCTCACCGAACCCGACCAGCCCGATACCTTCGAGCACTCCGATCAGCTTGTCCGACAGCGCCTTCAGCGGACCGCTCTCGAGGTCGCCGTGGGCGCGTGCCCGGTCGAGGTCGTCTGCCACGTCGAGGAACTTGGTGACGATGGAGGCGGTGGTGTTCTCGACCGCTTCGGCCTGCCGGATCTTGAACTTGCGCAGATCGTTCGCGTGGTCGGCCTTCGCGTAGCCCAGATCCTTGACGGCCTGGTCTCGTTCCACGATGGCCTTGGCGAGTTCGTCCACCTCGATCTCGGCCGCGGGCCCGGCCGCCGCATCAGCGGCGGCCGGGGTGGTGTCGGCGTCAGCGGCGGGCGCGTCGGCCGGTTCGCGGTCGGGGTTCTCGGCGCTCACTTCTTGTCCTGATCGGTGGGCTCGTCCACGACCTCGGCGTCGACGACATCGCCGTCCTGCGCCTGGCCCGGAGCGTCACCGGCGGACTCGGCAGCCTGCGCGGCGTAGATCGCCTCACCCAGCGACTGGGATTCGGTGGCGAGCTTCTCGACCGCGGACTTGACGGCGGCGATGTCGCTACCGGCGAGTGCGGTGTTGGCCTCGGCGATCGCAGCCTCGACCTTCTCCTTGACGTCGGCCGGGACCTTGTCCTCGTTCTCCTTGATGAACTTCTCGGTCTGGTGCACCAGCGACTCGGCCTGGTTGCGGACCTCGGCCTCCTCGCGGCGGGCCTTGTCCTCCTCGGCGTGCGCCTCGGCGTCCTTGACCATCCGGTCGATCTCTTCCTTGGACAGGCCGGAGCCGTCCTGGATCTTGATCGTGTTCTCCTTGCCGGTGCCCTTGTCCTTCGCGGTCACGTGCACGATGCCGTTGGCGTCGATGTCGAAGGTGACCTCGATCTGCGGCACGCCGCGCGGGGCCGGCGGGATGCCCGCGAGCTCGAAGGAGCCCAGGAGCTTGTTGTGCGAGGCGATCTCGCGCTCACCCTGGAAGACCTGGATCTGCACGGACGGCTGGTTGTCGTCGGCCGTGGTGAAGGTCTCGGACCGCTTGGTCGGGATGGTGGTGTTGCGCTCGATGAGCTTGGTCATCACGCCACCCTTGGTCTCGATGCCCAGGGACAGCGGGGTGACGTCGAGGAGCAGCACGTCCTTGACCTCGCCCTTGAGGACGCCGGCCTGCAGGGCGGCGCCGACGGCGACGACCTCGTCCGGGTTCACGCCCTTGTTGGGCTCACGGCCACCGGTCAGCTCGCGCACCAGGTCGGAGACGGCGGGCATACGGGTGGAGCCACCGACGAGCACGACGCTGTCGATCTCGCCGACGGAGATGCCTGCGTCCTTGATGACCGACTGGAACGGCGCGCGGGTGCGGTCCAGCAGATCGGAGGTGATCTTCTGGAACTCGGCGCGGGTGAGCTGCTCGTCGAGGAACAGCGGGTTCTTGTCCGCGTCGACGGTGATGTAGGGCAGGTTGATCGACGTCGACTGCGAGGACGACAGCTCGATCTTCGCCTTCTCCGCGGCCTCGCGCAGACGCTGCAGGGCCATCTTGTCCTTGGTCAGGTCGATGCCCGAGGACGCCTTGAACTTGTCGACGAGCCAGTTGACGATGCGCTCGTCCCAGTCGTCGCCACCGAGGTGGTTGTCACCGGAGGTCGCGCGGACCTCGACGACGCCGTCGCCGATCTCGAGCAGGGACACGTCGAAGGTGCCGCCACCGAGGTCGAAGACCAGGATGGTCTGTTCCTTCTCGCCCTTGTCGAGGCCGTACGCCAGCGCGGCCGCGGTGGGCTCGTTGACGATGCGCAGGACGTTGAGGCCGGCGATCTGGCCGGCTTCCTTGGTGGCCTGGCGCTGCGCGTCCTCGAAGTAGGCGGGGACGGTGATAACCGCGTCGGTGATCTCCTCACCGAGGTAGGCCTCGGCGTCGCGCTTGAGCTTCATCAGCGTGCGAGCGCTGATCTCCTGCGAGGTGTACTTCTTGCCGTCGATGTCCACGGTCCAGTCGGTGCCGATGTGGCGCTTGACGGAGCGGATGGTGCGGTCGACGTTGGTGACCGCCTGGTTCTTCGCGGGCTGGCCGACCAGCACCTCGCCGTTCTTGGCGAAGGCGACGACCGACGGGGTGGTGCGCGCGCCCTCGGAGTTGGCCACCACTACCGGCTCGCCGCCCTCCAGGACGGCAACGACCGAGTTGGTGGTCCCGAGGTCGATTCCGACCGCACGAGCCATGGTGTTTCCTCCTACGTGTTGCGCCCGGCCGAACCGGTTGTGGTCTGTTCGGCCCGGGTCTTCGTCAGCTTCCTCACCCTAAGTGAGTGGCACGCGCTCAAGTTTGCACTCGACTCCACTCGGAGTCAAACCAAACTTGAGTCGACCACACTCAAGGCTGTCGATGTTCTCAACGGGACCGTCCCGGGATTTGTTCCCCGATCGCCGCAGCCGAATCGATGTGATGTCCGTCACGACGACTCCGCCGATCACACCGCCAGGATCAGCGTGGAGTGCCTGCGCACGAACAGGCTCGCCGCCCACTCGGCGTCCACCGGCTCGATGCGATCACTGCGATCCAGCAGCAGACGCACGGCGACCTGCGCCTCCATCCGGGCCAGTGCCGCGCCGACACAGAAGTGCGCCCCCTTACCGAACGCAAGGTGCGACTTGAGGTTCGGACGGTGCAGTCGGAACTCGTCCGGCGCGTCGAACACCGCGGGGTCCCGGTTCGCCGACCCCCACAGCAGCGTCAGGTGACTGCCCTCGGGGAGCGCGACGCCGCCGAGCGTCGTGTCCCGGGTGACGTGGCGGTGGTGACCGCGGAACGGCGACTCGAAGCGCAACGCCTCGTCGAGGAACGGCGCGATCAGCGTCGCGTCCGCGCGCAGCATCGCCTGCAGCTCCGGCCGATCCGCCAGCAGCCGGGCCGCCGACCCGATCAGCCCGGCGGTCGACTCGCCTCCGGCACCGACGAGCTGCACGAGGATGAGGACGGCCTCGTCCGCGGTCACTGCCCCTGAGGCGCAGGCACGTGCCAGGTCGCCGAGCAGGTCGTCGCGCGGATCGCCCTGAGCCCGCTGGAACGCCGAGTACAGGTGGCCGGCGAGCCGGGCCGCCGACGTCGTCAGCGCGGGCAACTCCGTCTCGGTGACCACACCACCGAGCATCTCCGTGCTGTCGTAGGACCAGGACAGCAGTTGCGGCACGTCGTCGTCCGGCAATCCGATCAGCCGCGCCACCATCGTGAGCGGAAGCCGGTCGGCGACGGCGGACACCCAGTCGATGCGGCGGCCGTCCAGGCCCTCGTTCCACAGTGTCTCCGCGAGCGCACCGACGTGGGGTTCGAGTGCGCGAATCCGCTTGGCCACCAATGCCGGAAGTACCAGCCTCCGGTGCGCGGCGTGGTCGGGATCGTCGGCGGTCGCGAGCACCTGGATCGCGTGGCCACCACCGGTCATGTCGAAGGTCGACGGGCCCGTCGGACCGTGCACGAGGGTCCCGGTCAGGTGGGACGAGAAATCGTCGGTGCGGGCGCAGGCCTGCGCGACCAGCTCCGCCGTGGCCACCAGATGCACGTCCGTTCCGGGCACCCGGTACACCGGCGCCTGCTCGCGCAGCCATCCGTACAGCGGGTACGGGTCGCGCTGCACCTCCGGATCGAACAGGTCCTGCACCGGTGCCTTCGTCATCATCGAGTCCTTCCGTCGCGCCGTGTCCGGGTCACCGTCGCAAGATCGGATCGGGAGCGTCAAGGGGTCGCGGGAAAGTGAGAACCCCCAGTCCAGGAAGGATTCTCCGCCGTCTCACGACGTTCCGGAGCGCCGCAGGTCGGCCCCCAACCAGAGGTAGACGATGATGGCCGTTCTGTCTCACACTGAGACAAGTTCATCCACCGAGTTTCAGGAGATTCGATGACCGATCGCAGCGACTGGCTCACCGGAACACCGCGCCACGACGCCGCGACCGACCGCATCCTCACCGCGGCGGCGGCGCTCATGGCCGAGCACGGATTCGACGCCGTCACGGTCGACGCCGTCGTGGCGCGTGCGGGCTGCTCACGCGCGACCCTGTACCGACACCTCGGTGGCAGGCAGGCGATTCTCGACGGGGTCATCGCCCGGGCCGCCGCCGACGTCGCCCGCCGGGTGGCCGCGGCCGTCGAGGGCGTCGACGGCGCGGACCGGGTGGTCGAGGCGATCCTCACGTCCGTCCGGGCGATTCGCGCGGACCCGGCCCTGAACGCGTGGTTCGCCGGCCCCCGCACCCGCAGCGTCGACGACTACCTCGCGACGTCGACACACCTCGGCGCACTGTCCGCGACGCTCACCGGACTCGGCCCGGCCGACGAGAGGGCGCAGTGGACGGTGCGGGTCGTCCTCGCCCTGCTGACGTGGCCGCTGGACGACGCGGACGCCGAGCGGCACCTGGTTCGCCGGTTCGTCGCACCGGCATTCGCGTGACAGCGCACTCGGACCACGGCCCGCGAGTCGGGTCGTGGTCCGAGGTGATGTGTCGACGCGGCCGGTCGCTGTGATCAGCCGAGCTGCGGCAGCCCGGCCGGGAGCGGCGGAAGTCCGGCCGGAAGCTGTGGCACGTCGATCGGGATTCCCGCGTTGACGGCTCCGGCACCGATCGCCGCGCCCGCACCCGCTGCGGGGATGCCGAGCGCCGCCGCTCCGAGCGCTGCGCCGACACCGGCGCCGAGGACGCCGCCGATCGCCATCGCGGGACCGGCCGTGACCGCCTGTGCCGCAAGGCCTGCCACGAACACCGGCACGTTGATGGTGCAGCCCGTGGTCGCGCATCCGATCATGGAGCCGGTGAAGATTCCGGCTGCGGTCGCGCCGATTCCGACCAGGAATCCGGCGCCTGCGCCGACGACCGCACCGGCCGCGGCGCCGCCGACTCCGCCGATGAACGCGGCGGGCACCCCGCCTGCGACCGCTCCGACCACCGCGGCATCCTCGACCGTCGCCGAGATCGGCGCGGCCGGAAGGGCGATGTCCGCGAGCGCGGGCACCGAATCCCCCTGCGCCGAGCCAGATCCGAGCAACGCGAACATCTGATCGGGCAGAGCGACGGGCGCGGGTTCTGCGACGACCGGCGCCGCAGACGCGACTCCGGTCCCGGCGGCTGCGACAGCAACCGGAAGTGCGGCGGCGACGGCGATCCGACCTGCGCGCACGACAAATCGACGATGAATCATGTATCCCCCCAAAGAAAGCTCCGCGAGTGCACGGAGGCACAACGAACCTAGGAGACCGGCCGGTACGAACTCAAGCGGATGTGGGTCGCGTCACTGAGCGGCGAGGTTCGCGAGCACACCCTCCGCGCTGCGGGCGGCGACGGCGCAGGCCCGCGCCGTGAAGCCGTCGACGAGCGGGTGCTGTGCACGCGTGCGCCAGAAGCGCACCGCTCCGAGCGCGGTGTCCCGCTGCTGCGCGAGGCCGGCGTCGGGTGCGAGACCGAGACGCTGGGTGGCCGCGACACCGTTGCCGCCGACGAGCCTCTGCAGTAGTCGGGTGTCGTCGTCGCCGAGCGTCACCGGTGTCGATCGCAGTCGCCCGAGGAGCCGGATCTCCTGGAACCCGTGGCCGTCCGACAACGCCTGCTTGACGGCGCCCAGGACCCGTCCGGCGTCCGTTCCCGGCTCGTGGGCGAGCACTCGTTCGACGGCGAGCAACGCCGAATGCGCCTTGAGTTGATCTGCGCGCTGCCCGAACTGGACGTCGATCACCTGCTGCAGCTCGTCGAGCCCACTGCGCTCGACGAGTTCGGCGGCGAGCGTCGGCGAATCCTGCGTCCCGAGTTTGATCAGCGTCACCGCGAGTCGAATCCCGAACAGCCCGAAGCGATGTGCCAGCTGGGCACGCAGTTCGGCATCGACCGGCAGTGGAGAGTCCGGGCGCGCGAACCGGTCCGCCGAGAGCATCGCCACCTGCAGGTCGTCCGCCGGGACGTCGGCGAGGGTACGGAACGCCTCGAATTCGGCCTGACGGAGTGTGCGTGCGCCGAGTGCGAGGAGACCCGCGACGGGCACCACGGCCTGACAGAGCCCGGTGCGTTCGAGTTCGGTGGCGAACCGGTCGGCCACGTCGCGCGCGGACGACATCGCGTCGATGCGGCCCGCACCGACCTCGTCGGCCCGCGACACCACCCCGACGACCCCGAGCGGGCCGGATTCGCCGCCTACGTGTGCGCCGATCCGACCCAGGAAGTCCACGTCGGACGCGCTGAGGGTGCGCAGCAGGTAGACCACCGCGTCCGCACCCGACGTCGCGTCCTCGGGGGTGAGCATGCGCAGGGTGCGGGCGGAGACGTCGCGTGACAGCGACGACGTGCCCGGGGTGTCGATGATCGTGGTGTGCCGCAGTGCGCGGGCGGGCCATTCCACTTCGAGCCGGTCCACGTCGGCCGCGGTCAACTGTCCGAGGTCGAAGGTGAGCGCGCCGCCGATACGGTGGACCGGGACGTTGGCCGTGCGGTCGCCGTCGTAGCGGGCGGTAACGGTGGGCGTCGCGCCGCTGCGGTACCAGGTGACGACCCGGGTGCACTCCGTCGCATCTGTCGGTGCAATGTCCTGCCCAACAATGGAATTGAGGAGGGTTGACTTGCCCGCCTTGAGTGAACCCGCCAGCGCCACACGAAGCGGCTCCTCGAGCCGTCGGGCACAGTCGTCCAGCCCGGACCGCGCCCGCGCACCGACCGCCTCCCGCGCCGACCCGATCAGCGTCCGTGCCGAGTCCAACGCCGCGGCGGTCACCTCGACGCTCCGGCAGCGTCCCGCGCCGCCGCGAGAACCCGCATCCGCTCCTCGATCTCGGTGGCGCGGCGGGCGCGATCCGATGCGGCGACCTGGGCCGCATCCTGGGCTGCGCGCAGGGATTCCGCGAGCGAGCGCAACGTCTGCTCCGCGACCTCGGAGAAGTGGTCGCGCAGCATCCGCTGGATCATCCGCAGCCGATCCTTCGACTCCTTGCCCGCCTGGAAACTGACGTCGTCGACGAATCGCCGGATCGCGACCTTGGCTTCGCTGCGGCGCTTGAGAATTCGGGACTCCCGATCCTCCCGGTACGCCTTCGTTCCGAGCAGCAGTCCCGCGCTGACCGAGATCGGATTGACCAGCGCCATTCCCATCATCGTGGTGATCAGCCCGAACATCAGCACGCCACCATACGATCCGCGCATGCCGACCAGAACCTTCTGGGTGATGCCGATTCGTCCCGACTCCAGGTCGGCGAGGGACGCCACCGGATCGAGCAGTCCGTCGAGATCCGCGACGTGCAGGTGCGGCAACGCCACCGCACCCGAGTCGGAGAAGTTGCTCGCGACCACTTCCGCCAGCCACACCGACCGCTCGTGCGCCCACACGAAGTTGTCGCCGATCGACACCGCCACCTGCTGTTCGAGCCACTCCCCGAGTGCGGGCCAGTCCCGGCCGGGATCGCCCTCGTCGACGGTCTCCTCCGCTTCCCTGGTGACGCGCCGCAGGCGGTCCCGCAGGTCGTGGTCGATGTCGGCGGCGAGGTCGGCGATGCCGTCGGCAAGCGTCTGCTGCCACTTCGACGACTTCTTCTGCAGATCCTCCGCAACCGCCTTCGCCTTCTGCAGTTCGGCGACGGCGGCGGCACCCTTCGCCGGATCACGCAGTGCCGCCAGCTCGCTTCCCAGCGTCAGCGCGAGATGTTCGGCAACGGAACGAACATCGAGTGCAACGGACTGCCTGATGGTCTCCTCGGTGCGGGCGCGCACCTGCTCGCGGAGGAAGTCGTAGAGCGCCGCGAAGCCCGACTCGACGTCGAGTTCCCGATCCTGCAGTCGCAGTGCGTGTGTCCGCAGCACGGACGAGATCGGGATCAACGGCAGTTGCAGACCGGCCCGCACGAGGTGACCGCGATCGGCCTCCACGATCTCGCGCCAGTGCGGGTACAGGTCCGTCTTGCTGATCAGGCAGGCCACGGCGGGGCACAGTCCGACGACCTGCTGGAGGAACGCGACCTCGGGTTCGGTGAACTCCTGACTGGCATCGGAGAGCACGAGTACGGCGTCGGCCGACGTGACCAGACCGAGAGTGGCGGCGGCATGCGGGTTCCCGTGACCTCCGACGCCCGGCGTGTCGACGAACACCAGCCCGTCCGCCAGCAGCGGGCTCGGGACACCGATCTCGACTCGCAGCACCTCGCGACCACCGGCCGCCGGAGTCGACGGGTCGAGTCCGGCGAGGTCGGTGAGAGGAATCGGAACCCGCACCGGGTCCAGCCCCGGTTCCGCCAGAACGAGTTCCGCGGACGCGACATCCGCGTTGTGCACGACGGTCGCGATCGCGGTGGTCTCGTCGTCCCCGACCGAACAGACGCTCAGGTTCAGCAGCGAGTTCACCAACTGACTCTTGCCCTGTTTGAGGGGGCCGACCACGACGATGCGCATCCGCGGGTCGACGAGCCTCGTGCGGGCACCCTCCAGCCTGGCAACCAGATCGGTGCGCCCCGCAGCGGCGGCGACAGCAGCGACCTCGTCGACGAGACCGGTCAACTCGGCCGTTCGCGTCGCACTCGTCGGCATCGCCGAACCGGATGCGTTGTCCATGAACCCGACTCACCGTTCTTTCCGCGAGGTCCGGCCCCGCACGTGTCTCACCGCGTGCGGGGCCGGTTTCGTTACACCCGAGTGCTACTCGCCGTGCATCGCGGTGTCGGCGACATCGGTGTGGGTGACGGCCTCGGCCTGGCCGAACAGGCTGTCCCCCGTCGAGAACAGGCTGTCCGAACCGGACGTGACGCCCGCCTCGAGCCCGGTCGACGCCGACGTCTCCGCACCGAACGCGCTCGACGCGTCCAGGGAGGTCCATGCGTTGCCGACACCGGACGCGGCGCCCTGCAGCCCGGAGGTCAGGTCGCCGGCCAGGCCCGTGTCGAGGTGGCCGCCTGCGGCCGCGGACGCGTCGAGTCCCGACGTGATCGCGGTGCCTGCGTCGATCGCTCCGGTGACCGCTCCGCCGAGGCTCGCGCCCGCGTCCGCCGCCGCATCGACGGTTCCCGCGAGGTCGCCGCCGAGTCCTGCACCGGCGTCGATGGCGCCTCCGACCCCGCCGCCGACACCGGCGACCAGGCCCTGCCCGAGACCCGCAGCGGTCTCGATGCCGCCACTCGCGGCGCCGGTCAGCGCGGTGTTCAGGTCGGCTGCCGCTCCCCCTCCCGCATCGACAACGCCGCCCAGCGCGCCACCGAGTCCGCCGGTCAGCCCGGCGCCCGCGTCGAGCAGGCCGCCCAAGCTTGCGCCCACATCACCGGCTGCCCCGCCGCCGAGCACACCGTCAACTGCCGCACCCAGGTCCGCGCCGAGCGCACCATCGATCCCGCCGCCGAGCACACCGTCGACCGCCGCACCGAGATCCGCGCCGAGCACACCGTCGATCCCGCCGCCGAGCACCCCTCCGAGCCCGGCGTCGAGAGCCGATCCGGCCTCGGCGCCTGCGCCGAGCGCACCGCCGACCAGCCCGGACAGGTCCAGACCCGTGAGCCCGCCCACCTCTAGTGCGCCGCCGAGAGCAGCGCCGAGGTCCGTCGTGAGGGCGGAGTCGAGACCGAGGGATCCACCGAGCACCGAGCTCAGGGCACCTCCCAGGTCCAGCGCCCCGCCAAGGCCGCCTCCTGCTTCCAGCACCCCGCCGAGGTCCCCGCCTGCTCCCAGTGCGCCGCCGAGGACACCGCCGAGGCTGGTTCCGAGTGCGGCGCCGAGGTCGCCGCCGACTCCGAATGCCGCACCGAGCACCGAGCTCAGGTCGAGTGCACCACCGATGTCCGCGGCACCGCCGAGGTCGAGGCCGGTGACCGCGCCGAGCACACCACCGAGTGCCCCGCCGAGGTCTGCGGTGAGGTCGCCTCCGACTCCGAGCGCGCCACCGAGTGCGGCGGCGACGGACGTGCCGAGGCCCAGTGCGGCGTCGAGATCGAGTCCACCGCCGAGGCCGAGTGCTCCGCCGAGATCCAGGTCGGCCACGCCTCCGAGATCCAGACCGACACCGGCTCCGGCGTCGAGGGCCGCGCCGAGTGCGGCACCGAGATCGGCTCCGATCTGCCCACCGACCTGCAGGGCGGCACCGAGGGCAGCCGCCAGGTCGGCGCCGAGATCGACGCCACCTCCGACACTTCCGCCCGCGGAGCCGCCGAGGCCGAGGCCTCCTCCCGCACCGAGGCCGAGGCCTCCTCCTGCACCGAGCCCGAGGCCCGCCCCGGCGCCGAGTCCGATACCGCCGCCCAGTCCCGCGCCGAGGCCGGCGCCGAGCCCGCCGCCGACGGCGCCTCCGAGCGCTCCGCCCGCCTCGGCGCCCGCGCCGAGGATGCCGGTCAGTGCGGTGCCCGCTCCCGCGAACAGTCCGGATTCGGCGACGAGCGGGGCGACGGCCGTGATGTCGGCGTGCGTGACGTCGCCGAGCCCGGCGGCCGCGAGAACCGCGTCGGGATTCGCGCAGTACGCGGCCCGCGCCTCGTCGTCGCGCAGCAGGCTGAGGATGAAATCGAGCAGCGCGTTGGTGGCCATGTCGGACTCCTGACGTGTCGTGTGGCTCGGCGTGGCCCACAGGAAAAGTGACACTTCGAAACTAGGCAGCGGTGACGCCCCGCCCAACGGGGTCGACTCCCCCATTGGATCGGCCGACCCGGGGGTAGGGGATATAGGGGATCCCGGCGATATGGGGGAAATGCCCCTCAACTGCGGTTATGGGTTCGCATTCGGTAACGGAATCGCTTTCGAGGACGACACTGATGGCAATAGCGCGGTCCCTGGGGCCGCCCCCTGGGGCCCCTTCTCGGCCCCGGGGACACCGGGCTGACGCCCACCGCACGACACGGGTTGTGGACCTTTCGACGCGCAGTTCGATGCGTCGGGGTCGACGCCTCGCAGACGGGAGAATCAGCATGGCGACAGGGCTCGGACTGACCATCGGCTCGGCGCAGTCGACGGCGGCGCTCGACGCGGATGACGCCGCGGCGGGCAGGGCGGAGATCGTGACGGTCCCGACGGCGCTCGCCCTCGACGGGGCGACAGTGTCGCTGGTGTCGGACGGCGCGACACCACCCGTGGTGATCGCGGGGTATGCGGGCCGGGTGGGCGATCCGGTGGGATTGATCGCCGACGACGGCAGCACTCATTCCGGCGAGGATCTCGTCGCCGCGACGGCGCGGTGCCTGGCCGATTCGGTTCCGCCGGCGGATGCCGTCGCCCTGGCGCATCCGGCCGTCTGGACGGGCTACCAGGTGGACGTGCTGGCCGCCGCGCTGGACCTCGCGGGCCTCCCCGACGTCGCTTTCGTCACCGAACCGCAGGCCGCGGTCCGGTGGATGCAGCGCACCCGGTCCCACACGGACGACGCCCCGGTCGTGGTGTACGACCTC
Organism: Rhodococcus sp. RD6.2; assembly: GCF_001040705.1. Taxonomy (GTDB): domain Bacteria; phylum Actinomycetota; class Actinomycetes; order Mycobacteriales; family Mycobacteriaceae; genus Rhodococcus_G. Next base: position 93,169 of record NZ_CVQP01000007.1, on the reverse strand, counting down.
GGCGCGGGCTCGCTGGACGTGACTGTGGTTCGCCCACAGGAGGATCCGGAGATCCTCGGCGCGCCGCTGCGGTCCGAGGAGTACTCGGGTTCCGCGTTCGACCACATGACGCTGCAGCACGTCCTCGGTGCCCTGCCGGACGGGGTGAACGGCATCGACCCGTTCGAGCCCCGCGCGGCCGCCGCATTGACGCAACTACGGATGCAGTGCCGTGCAGCGAAGGAGGCGCTGTCGTCGGACACGGCGACGGTCCTCACGGTCGACCTGCCCGGGGTCCGCTGCGACGTCCGGTTGGTCCGGGAGGAGCTCGAGGACCTGCTCCGGGAACCGCTCGCCGACTCGGTGAACCTGGTGCACGAGGCGGTCCGCGGCGCAGGTCTCGACATGTCGGACATCGGGTCGATACTTCTCGTCGGCGGCAGTTCGTCGATTCCCCTTGTTGCCGAACTGCTGTCGTCGACCCTGCGTGTGCCGGTCGTCGCTGACGCGGACCCGACGGCGACCGCGGCATCGGGTGCCGCATTGTTGGCCTCCGAGTCGGCGGTGCCCCTCCCCGCGACACCGGCCGAGACGGACACGGCCGCGTTCGCCGCACTCGGCGCTGCCCTCGGCGCCGCGGCACCGGCGGCGCCCGAGGTCACGTCAACGATCGCGCCGACCGTGCACCGAGGTGGCGGTCTGACGACACCGAAGAAGGCGGCGCTCGTCTCCGCGGCCGCCGCCGCGATCGTGCTGCTCGCGGCCGGCGGCCTGTCGTTGGGCACCGGGGTGTTCGACTCGTCATCCGGATCGAAGTCCGATGCCGCGACCACCACCTCCGAGACCACGCCGGGGACGACGCCGGGGACGACGGCCCAGGTCGCGGTCGACTCGAGCCCGTCGAACGGTTCTCCGTCGACAACCGAAGCGGCGTCCACGGGCCGGGCGACCGGCGCGACAGGGTCCGCTCGTGCGGCATCCACGACCGACGCCGCGCGGGCCGCGACGGTGGCGGCGACCACCGGGGCTCGGCCCCCAAGCCCGCCTGCCGCTGCGCCCGAGGCGAACACGCCTCAGGCACCGGTGGTGGCTCCTCCGCCCGCCCCCGCCTACACGCCACCCGCTCCGGCTCCGAGTGGCGGCGGCACCGGAATCGGACAGGGTGTCGGCGACGCTGCCGCAGGCGCAGGTGAGGGCCTCGGCAACGTGGTCGACGGCGCGGGTGGACTCGTCGGAGGTGTGCTCGGCGGCACCGGCCAACTCGTCGGAGGTGTCGTCGGCGGCGTCACCGACGGACTCCTCGGCCAGTGACCCCGACCGGCATCAGGAAGGCGAACACCGTGCCCGCACAGCTCACCCGCCCGGCCCCCGCCGTCGCGTCGTCGGCCCCCGCGCGTGCCCTCCTCGACGGTGTCCGCTCCGGTCATCCGCACGTCCTGATTCGCGGCGCGTCGGGCACCGGCAAGTCGGCGCTGCTGGCCCTGGTGCGGGATCACGTTCCCGGGCCGGTGACCTCGGATCCGGCGGAGGCCACGGCCCCCGGCGCCGCGGTGGTCGTCGACGATGCGCACCTGCTGTCGGCGTCGACGCTCGACGCACTGGCCGATCTGGCGAGGCGCCCGGACACGACGGTCGTGGTCGCCTCCGAGCCACGGTCCGGCAACCCGAATCTGCAGGCCCTCGCCGCCGCGCTGGGCGGATCGCTGACATTGACGAACCTCACGTCACGGGAGGTCTCCCGCCGAGCGGAAGCGGTACTCGGAGCGACACTTCCCACCACCCTGGTCGCGCTGATCCACCGGCTCACGGCGGGAGCTCCGCGATGCGTCGATGCCGCTCTGGCGGGGTTGGCCGACATGCCGTCGACGGCGGCGGCGGACCGCGTCGTCGCGACGTCCGTCGCCTCCTGCCACGCCGAGGTGCTCGCGCCGATGGATGCGAACCTGTTGTCCGCGTTGACCGTTGCGATGACCGGCATTGGACTCGACGCGGGCGAACTGGCCCGCCTGCTCGCACTGCCGGACGCGCGCGACCTGGTGGAACGAGCACGCGGATGCGGGCTCCTGCTCCCCACCGGCGCCCTGGTGGCGTCGGCATGCGAACCCCTGCGTTCCGCGGTCGGACCCCAGCGGGTGACGGCACTGCAACTCGAACTCCTTCGCGTCAAGATCGAACTCGGCACCCTCGACGTCCCGTCGGCGCGCGCCTTCGCGGCAGCCGGGCTGACTGACCCCGAGCTAGCCGAATACCTCTGCACCCAGGCCGCTCTCGCGACTCCGCGACTGGCGACCGCGCTGTACGAGGAGGCGGTGTGGGCGGGCGCGGATGCCGAGGCCTTCACGCTGCGCCGGGCCGAGGCAGCGGGCCTGTCGGGCGACCTGGTGACCGCTGCCCGACTCGCCGACACCCTGCTCGAGAAGGCCTCGACGACACCCGGACCCGAGCTGGCAGCTGCCGTCCGCATCGCGGCGAGCATCGCCGCCCACCAGGGGATGCTGGTCCGCAGTGCGGACCTGTACGAGTGGCTGGGGCCGGATCGTCTCGGCGTCGACCGGCCGATCGCCGAGTCCGTCCTGCTCGCCGCGGGCCGGCCCGACGCGGCCGACGCGGCAGCGGCAGGCGGAACCGATGCTCCGCCGACCTCGACCTCGGCGGGCGAGGCACTTCTCGCTCAGGGGTTGCGTCAGTCGATGGACGGCCCGACGGCGGTAGCGCTGAACTCGATGGCACGCGCGGTGTCCCTGTCCGCCAACGCCCCTCGGACCCGACTGCTCCCCGACACCGGCTCGGCGGTGACGGCGCTGACCGCCATGCACTGCGGCGAGCTGGGTCGCGCGGCTGCGGTTCTCGCGCGGGCGAGCGAAGGCGACCCCGACACCGACGTCGCCCACAATCGGCACCGCCTCCTGGGTGCGTGGGTGTCGATGCTGCAGGGCGATCTCGACGCCGCGACCCGCACGGTTGACGCGCTGTCCGCGGTGGCGGAACGACCCCGCGACGCCCTGTTCGCCGCCGCACTGCGGGTCGGTGTTGCGCGCCGGGGTGGTGACATCGGGGCACTGCACCAGGCCTGGGAAGCCGCGGGTCCCGTTGTCGCCGAGCATTCGGTGGATCTGCTCAGCCTGCTTCCTCTCGGCGAACTATGGCTCGGTGCAGCACGTCTCGGCGCCACCGAGCGGGTCGCACATCTCGTCGACCAGGCACGCGAACTGCTGACGCGACTCGACGAACCGATCCTGTGGGGCACCCCGCTGCACTGGTACGGCGTGCAGGCAGCGATCCTCACCGAGTCGCCCACCGACCTGATCCCGCATGCACATGCACTCGGCGTTGCCGCCGAAACAAGTTCGTACGCTGCGGGCCTCGCGTGTGCGGGACGCGCCTGGCTCAGGGTGCTGCAGGGCGAGACCGACGCCGCCGAGGTGGAGACCGCAGCGACGGGCCTCGGTGCGATCGGGCTGCCGTGGGACGGCGCCCGGCTGGCGAGCGAGGCGGCTCTGCGTGTCGACGACACAGCGACGGCCACCGCGCTGCTCCAGGTGGCGCGGGCCTTGCGGCCCGCCCCCGCCGACCGCGGCGGCACCCCCACCCCCACGGTCGGTGCGACGCTGACCGAACGTGAATCCGACGTCGCGCGGCTACTGGTGACGGGGTTGACCTACCGCGACATCGGGTCCCGGCTGTTCATCTCGGCGAAGACGGTCGAACATCACGTCGCCCGGATCCGTCGCAGACTAGGAGCACAGTCCCGAGCGGAGATGCTGTCCATGCTGCGCGCCATGGGCCACGGCGCGTAGCGGGGACGAGGGTCACCTCGCGAGCACCACCGACGCTTCCGCGGTCAGCGCCGAGAACGTCAGCGTCTCTTCGAGGTACAGCGTGACCTCGGTGGCGGTGTGGCTGTCGTATCCGATCGACAGGTCGACACCGAGCGTCAGCTGGTTGTCGCCGCCGCGGGTGGACAGCACGTAGCCGCCCCGCACCGCGGGCGCCCACACGATCTCGCTCACGAGATTGACCAGGTGGTCGAACACGGGATGGCCCTCGTCCCGGGTCTCGGCGACCGCGGTGTACGCGTCGGCATCGAGCACCAACGCGTACGGGCCCTCCACACCGGCGAGCCGCAGCGCCGACAGCGCGGAGACCACCGCGTCGGGCACCGCGAGCGGGTCCTCCGGCAATTGCAGGACGGGGTTGCTCGACGACGGTCCGAGCCCGAGGATCCCTGCTTCCTCGTAGCCTGCGAACACGGCTTGGTCCTCCGCGAAGGCGATGGCCTTGGCGGCGTCCTTGACCGGTTGCCAGTCGGAGTCCAGAGACCCGCGCGCCACGTCGTCGATCTCGGCGCGGCTCAGGGTGAACGGGTAGCGCAACTCGACCAGGGGATGCACCTCTCGGAGCTGCGCCCGAATTCTGCTGTCGGAGGCAGTGATCGGCTTGACCCGTCCGACGTTGTGCGCCGAGTACGAGTAACCGTACGGTCCGGCAACGTCGACAACGCGTCTGCCTGCGACGTGCCGTTTGAAGGTGCGGGCGGCCTCCTCGCCGATCTGCTCCCACGCCGCATCGGTGACGGGGGCGAGTTGGCGGTGCAGGTTGCTGGACTGGCTCATTGGGCTACTCCTTTGAGGTCACCGATGTTCAGGGACGTTCCGTACTTCGCGGCCAGGTCCGCGGATTCGTCGGCGTCGGGCTCGGCAGTCTCCGCGTCCGGGTCTGCGAGCGCTTCGAGGACCGTCACACTCGGCACGAAGAAGAGCGTGCCGGTGACCGCAGTGGAGAAGTCGAGGATGCGGTCGTGGTTGCCGGGTGGGTCGCCGAGGAACATGTGCCTCAGCATCTCCTCGGTCACGTCCGGCGTCCGCGCGTATCCGATGAAGTACGTGCCGTACTCCCCTGCCTCGATACTGCCGAACGCCATGTTGCCGCGCAGGATCTCCCGCTCGGTGCCGTCGTCGTCGACGAGGGTGTTGAGCGCGACGTGCGAGTTCGACGGCAGCGACTCGAGTTCGACGTTCTCGAGCTTCGTGCGCCCGATGACCCGCTCCTGGTCCTCCGTCGTGAGCCCGCCCCAGGAACCCATGTCGTGCAGATACTTCTGGACGATCACGTAGCTGCCGCCCGCGAACTCGGCGTCCTCGTCGCCGATCATCGCGGCATCGAAGGCGCCCGTGCCCGTCGGGTTCTCCGTTCCATCCACGAAACCAAGTAGGTCGCGTGCGTCGAAGTAGCGGAACCCCGTCACCGCGTCGACCACCGTCGCTGCATCGCCGAGCGCATCGCGAATCTGCCGCCCCAGCTCGAAACACAGGTCGGCGCGCGACGCCTTGATGTGGAACAGCACGTCACCCGGCGTCGCGGGCGCGCGATGCACCGGCCCGTCGAGCGCGACGAAGGGGTGCAGATCGGCGGGTCGTGTCGACTTGCCGAGCCGATCCCAGAACTCCGAACCGACGCCGACGACGCAGCACAGCGAGCCCGCGAGTTCACGGAACCCGACCGCCCGCACGAGTGCCCCGACATCGGCGGCCACCCCTGCGACCGTCGCCGCGTCGGCGGGTTCCGGGCCGGCGGTGACCACGAGAAACAACGCCGACGTGGTGAGCGGGTCGAGGATCGGCTGGGTTACGGGTCGACTCATGAGCACTCCAGACATGTCCGTGGTGCAGTTGTTCGTCGAGCCTAGGCGGGCTCGACGCCGCCTGCCGGACGACATGCCCTCCGCGATCAGCTCGGCGCAGGATCATCGGGTTCGAGCACCATCACGGGGATTCGACGCCCGGCCACCCGGTCGACGTAGTGCTCCCACGGCGGATACGTGCACACGGCCAGCGCCCACAGCCGGTCCCGCTCCGCCCCCTCGACCTCCCGGGCCCGGACGCGCCGCGGCGCGTGCGGCGGAACCACGAGCGTCGCGGACGGGTGCGCGCGCAGGTTGTGGTACCAAGCCGGATTGCCGGGCCTGCCGTAGTTCGACGCGATCACCACCACGCGGTCACCGTCTGGCAACCCGAGCATCGGACAGGTGCGCGGCTCCCCGGTCCGGGCGCCCGTCGTCGTGAGCATCACGGTCGCCCGACCGCTCATCGGGCCGGTCAACGTGGCCCGCCCCTTCGTCACCCGGTACACGAGACGATCGACCCGGTGCCAGGGGACGCGGGTGTTCATCCATTCCGCGGGCGGGGTCGTGGACCACCGCTGCATTGCGCGCTGGAACCAGTTCGCGTCACCATCGGTGCGCATGTCTTCGACGCTAGTCTCTCGATTCCGCTCGGATACACCTGGCAGGGCAATCGTCGTCCCGGAAGGCGGAGGAGAAGCCGATACCGGAGTTATCGGCGCCGACGACACGCGGCGAGGCGGCGACTGGACGCCTGGGGTGCCGAAAAGGGGATCGGGAGACATGCCCTGGTCCGGTAACGGACGTGAAGCGAAGCCCGATTACTGTGACGCGGCGGCGCAGGAGTTTCGCCGGGGGACGGACGAGTCGGGGGACTCAGGAACAAGGGGGCATGACGATGACGGTCCAGCACGGGATCGGTCTCGGTGTCGGCAACACCAACGCGATCGCTGTCCTGCAGTCGTCGGACGCGCCGCTCACGGATCCGTCCACCCTCGTCGAACCCGCGACGCTCCGCATTTCGGCGACCGCCGCGATGCTCGGCGCGCCGCGCAGCGAACCGGGAGTGATCGGCCGGTTCGTCGACGCCGTCGGCGACCCCGACGGCATCACCGCCGCCGACGGCACCGTCTATCTCGCGGAGGATCTCGTCGCGACGGCCACGGCCAGCCTGCTCGCCACCGCTGTACAGCAGTTCCCCGGATTCGCTGGCAACCCGGCCCTGGTCTCGGTCCATCCCGCCCGCTGGGACGGCTCGCGGGTCGACGCGTTGCGGTCCGCGCTCGACCGTGCCGGGCTGTCATCGGTGCGCCTGGTGCCCGACGCTGTCACCGCGGTCGGGTGGTTCGAGGCGACGCAGGGACCGCTGGACGGCGGCACCGTCGCGGTGTGCGATGTCGGTGCCGCGGGTCTCACCGTGTCGCTGGTCGGCGCAGGTGACGAGACGCACCTGCTGGTCCCGCCCACCTTCTCTCCCCTGTTCGGTGGCGACAGCTTCGACGACACCCTGAGCGAGTACGTCCTCGGTGTCGCCGCGGCCGATCTCGACGGCTTCGATCCCGCCGATGCCGACATCCGTGCCGACCTCGGCCGGTTGCGTGACGGTTGCCGCGCCGCGAAGGAAGAACTGTCGGCAGCGGACGCGGCGACGATCCCGGTGAGCATCGGCGACTCCGCCACCGAGGTGACGGTGACGCGGTCGCAGTTCGACGAGATGATGCGAGGCCCCCTCGAGGGTGCCCTGGCACTCGTCGTCGAGGTCCTCCGTGCCCACGACGTCGAGACGGCGACGCTGCGCGCGGTGGTCCTCACCGGCGGCGGCGCGGCAATCCCCCTGCTACTCGAGCTCGCCGAACTGGCCGGGTCGCTGCCCGCGCCCGCGATCGTCGCGCCGAAGCCTGCGCACACGGCCGTGCACGGTGCCGCAATCCTCGCCGCGGGCATGGTCGGCGGAGGAGGCGCTGCGGCAGCATTACCCGGTGCTGCGGCCGCCGGTGCCGCCGCAGCGGCCGGGATCGTCGGTGACGCAGTCGACGACGACGCCGTCACCGACTTCCTGCCCGTGGTGGTTCCGCAGGAACAGCCGGCGGCGTTCACCCAGGCAGGCTTCGGCAACCCGGTCCTTCCCGTGGCGGCGGGTGTCGCCGCCGATGCAACGCCCGCTGCCGCGGCACCGGCGGGCGATCCCGCGGATGAATCACCTGTCCGCGGTCGTCGGACGCTCGTCGCCGCAGGCGTGACACTCGCCCTTCTGTTCGCGACGATTGCGGGCGTCGCGATGACCCGGGGCGAGAGCGCCGACACCCCGCCGCAGGGAGTCGTCGCACCTGCCACGTCGACGACCACGGCAACGACGACGAAGCATGCCCCGACCACGACGACCGCCGCGCCCCGGACCACCGAAGCGACGACACCGAGGTCCACTGAGGCCGCTCTTCCGCCGCCCGCCACCACCGCTGTTCCGGCGCCGCCGCCTCCGGTGGTGACGACAGCGAAGCCGCCGGCGCCGACCACAGCCACGAAGACGACGACCAAGCCGCCGGCGGAGACGGAGGAAGAGGAAGAAGAGGAGACCACGACCACCGAACCTCCGACCGAAACCGAAACCGAGACGGAAACGGCGACGGAAACGGAGCCCACGCCCGAGCCGGAACCCGACCCGGAAACGGACGCCGGGGTCTGAGGACGAAGCCGCTACGGGACGGGAATTTCTGATAAGAAATCCTGCTACCAGCAGTTGCCGACATCACATCGAAGTTTCCCCTATGGTAGGGCGTCGTCGTCCGTCCGAACGCCTCCAGAAGGGTCTTCATGCGTCTGCCGCTGGTGCTCCGCGCCGCAATCCTGGCCTCTGCCACGCTCCTCCCTGTCGCCTCACTCGCGCAGGCCGCGCCGCATGAACCCCTGGTGACCGAGAAGCAGGTGACGCAACTCCCCGCGGAACTCGTCGACGCCATCAAGCGTGACCTCAAGCTGACGCCGGAGCAGTACCTCGAACGGGCCGAACTCGCTCAGCGCCTCGGGACGTACTCCGACGGACTGCGCGAATCGGCGCCCGACACCTTCGCCGGGTCGTGGATCGCCACGGACGGGCGTCCCATCGTCGCCGTCACCACGACCGAGGCTGCGCAGCGGGTGTCGGCGGACGGCTACGGAACCCACATGGCCACCAAGTCCGAGCGCCAACTCGAGGCCGCTCGAGGCCAGCTGAACCAGTGGATCACGGCGCTTCCGCAGGACGTGTCCTCGCAGGTGAACTCGACGTCGATCGACGTGCTGAACAACCAGGTCGTCATCGACGTCGTGAACAGCCCGATCGGACGCGCACTGAACCTGCCGACCCTGCTCGCCCAACTGAAGGTGATCGTCTCCCCCGGCGGCGGTGGCCCCGTCGATCCGCGCCCGCAGGGCGGCGACACCTACGTCACCACCGCGAAGCCGCTGTCCGCCGCGACACCCGTGGAGGAGATCGGGGTGTGCTCGTTCGGCTTCAACGCCGTCGGCGCGGACGGTGCCGCGTACAACGTCAGCGCCGGGCACTGCGACCCGGCCCAGGGGCAGTCCGGCGTCGCCGGCGGGTCTCCGGTGTACCTTCCCAACCACACGGACGTCACCCGCAGCACCGAGATCGGCAGCTTCGAGCACTCCGAGATGGGCGTCAAGGCCGAGGGCCTCGACTACTCGGTGATCGGTCTGAACAAGGCGGGCGTCGACGCAGGCCTGAACCAGCCGACCGTCCGCGGCGCCAACGGAACCACCGTCACCGTCACCGGCACCGCACGACCGATCGTCGGGGCACCGATCTGCAAGTCCGGTCAGACCTCCGCCTTCACCTGCGGGATCGTGCTCGCCGACTCCGTCGACGTGCCGCTGGATCTGGCGAACGGAACCAACCGCCTCGTCCGCGGATTCGCCGGGTCCACCTGCACGCTCAGCGGCGACAGCGGCGGAGCGATCCTCACCGGCACCCGAGCGCTCGGCGTCTCGTCCGGATCCAACGCTAGCGGTGCCCCCAACTGCACCGAAGCGAACCTGGTCCTCGCCCTCGACGGCGGCACCGCGAGCATCGGTGTCCCGATCGAGAAGATCGTCGAGCGCGCCAACGCCACCCTCGGCCGTGATCTTCGGATCCGCACCCAGGACGCACCTGCCTGACGGAACGAACGACACGACGGCCGCACCGGAACCACCGGTGCGGCCGTCGTCGTTTCCCAGCACCGCCCTGCCGGATACGGCATCCCAGGTGATTCGGATGAGACATCCCCGGCAATTCGGATGCCGCCACTCCGCAAATCCGCGAGACGGTGTTTTCTCGGCGCTCCAGGCCATATAGTCATGGGCATTCGACCCGGACCCGCGGCGCCCGGCCGTGCCCGCATGCCTGCCTCACGTCAGTCGCGTGTCCCCGAACGGAAGGTCCTCATGCGCAGCACCCGCGCGCTTCGCGCCGCGATGATCGGTTCCGCCGCTCTACTCCTGCTCGCTCCCGCGTTCGCACACGCGGCCCCCGCCACCCCCGCTCCCGCCGCGGCGCTGCCCGAGGATCTCGTCGCCGCAGTCAAGCGCGACCTCGGCCTCAGCGCGGAGGAGTACCTGACGAAGGCCGACGCAGGCCAGAAGCTGGTGGCGTTCGCCAACGAGATGCGCAAGAAATTCCCTGACGTGTTCGCAGGCGCATGGCTCGACCCGGCCGGCAAGCCCCTGGTCGGACTCGCCGACGGCACCGACACGGACGCCGCCCGTAAGGCCGTCGAAGAGGCCGGCTACACGGTCAAGGACCTGCCGCGCAGCGAACGGGCCCTCGAGGACCAGCTGACACAGGCGCAGAAGTGGATCTCCACTCTCCCCGAGCCCCTGGCCGGCCTCGTCGGCGGCGCAGCGGTCGACGTCGTCAACAACAACCTCGTGCTCCGCGTCTCGAACACGGTCGAGGTCGGCGGATTCCAGGTGCCCGACTTCCTCGAAGGCGCGGTCCTCGCCCTGCAGCCCGCGCTCGGTTCGGTCGCACCCGTCGTCGACAACGGCGGCGCACCTGACGACGCACTCTTCGGCGGCGACTCCTACGCCGCCGAGAACGCCGAGGGCGCGTTCCGCTGCTCGCTCGGGTTCAACGGCGTCGACGGCTCCGGTGCCACCGTCAACATCTCGGCAGGCCACTGCGACCCGAACCACGGCGCTCCCGGGTCCAAGGTGTTCCAGATGCCCGCAGACGGCGTGTTCGGACCGCAGATCGGGACGTTCAAGCGCACCAACCTCGACGGACTCGACTTCTCGATCATCGACATCGAGGACGCCGAGGCCCATCGCTTCCAGAACAACCTGGTCCGCGTGCCCGGACGCTCGCCGCTGCACATCACCGGCACCGCCGACCCCGTCGTCGGCGCACCCGTCTGCAAGTCCGGTCTGACCACCGGCTTCACCTGCGGCACCATCAACGCGGTCAACCAGACCGTGGGCGTGGGCGCACGTGTCCTGCGCGGCGGCTTCTCCGCCAACATCTGCGCGCTGCAGGGCGACAGTGGCGGCACCATCGTCACCGGCGACCGCGCACTCGGCATCTCCAGTGCCTCCAACGTCGCCGACCTGAAGTTCTGCGAGGTCGCTACGGTCATCACCACGATCGTCGGGGACAGCCCGCAGTTGTTCGCGACGCCGATCAACGCGATCATCGGCGCCAACCCTGGCCTGAAGGTCCGCACCAGCTAGACACCGCATGACGCAGATTGTGCGCGGGTCCCCAGGTCGGGGGCCCGCGCACAGTTCGTTGCGGGCAGGTGACGAGTAGCGTCACTGCAGAATGAGCTCACGGGGTAGAATGCCCGAAGTTGTTGCTGGCGTAACCGTTTCGCACCAACAACGAAAAGAGAACGAACTGACTGGGGGGATCCAGTCGGGCAATCCGCCGGCCGCTGAGTCGGCCTACACGACGAGGAAGTGCAATGCTCGCAGATATTGCCGACGCCACCACCCCTGACGCTGGCACCGGATCGGACACCGGTGCAGTCCTGGGCATCGTCATGAAGTCGGTGGGCTACATCGCCGCCATCGCCATGAACGCCGGCGGAGCCGGACTCTCCTGATCCACGCCGTCGAGGCCGGGCCGCAACTTTGCGGCCCGGCCTCGACGCGTTCAAGGGCATGAACACGTGCCCATACACGACAGCGGCCCGTCACCTCCACGAGGTGACGGGCCGCTGTCGCGTACCGAGTGAGTTACTTGGCCGCGTAGACCGTGGTGCCCGGCTCGGCCATCAGGGTCTGGCCCAGGCCGATGCCCGCGGCAACCAGCGTCGGGCCGCCAACAGCGATGGTGCCGACGACGCCACCGATACCAGCACCGGTGACAGTGCCGACGGCCGGCATCACGAAGGTGCCCACGACCGCACCGATGATGGTGCCGAGCAGGCCACCGGAAGCGGTGGCGACGGCGAGCTGCGAGGTGAAGGTCTGCTGCGCCTTGAGGTTCTCGTCCGGCGAGGCGATGTCCTTGATCGCGAGGCCGGCGCCGTTGATCGGCTGCGCGGTCGCGTTGCCGGAGATCGACTTGGCCTTGCCGAGGTCGAAGACCGGGGTCAGGGTGACGGTCTTGCCGTCCTCGCTGATCTTCTGGTCCATCGGGAACTGCAGGGTGTTGAGCTGGAACGCGAGCGGGAGGCTGACGACGGCATTGCCGCGACCGTCCTGCAGCTCGATGTTCTTGCCGTCACCGGACACCTTGAACGCACCCGCATCGATGGTGGTGACCACGGACGTTCCCTCGATCTTCGAGTTCCAGTCGATGGTCTCCGGCGCCGGGTTGGCGCTGGCGGTGCCGACACTGACGCCGAGTGCGGCGATCGCCAGCATCGACGTGACGGCAGACTTCCTGAGCTTCATTCGGTATATCCCCTCCGGAATGACTCGCGGTTTGGCGAGAAAAGACACAGCAACACACGCACACTAGTCTGTGAACCTCCTGAGAACAACGACTTCGCGTCAAAGTTAGGAAACCCTCAGGAGATCGCTAAGTTACTGGTCAGTTGCCTAACTTAGGCTAACCTGCGCGAATCGATCGGCGCACGGGCCTTTACCGTGAACGCAAGCACTACTGTGCACCCGGGCGAAAACCCGGCGCACGCAGCCGTGACATGATGTGAAACCAAATGCTACCGGCGGGTAACTTAGGTACCTTACGCTTGCAGGCGTAACCGTCGGAGAAGGAAAGGCCGTGACATGAATGCCCTGACGATCACGTTGGGCACGATCGGCGTACTGCTCAGCCTCGTGTGCTGGGCCTCGTTCCTCAGCGGGGCCTGGACCATGGGCAAGACAGTGACGATCGGTCAGCCCGCGCCCGACCGGTGGCGCCCGTTCTTCCCCCGCTTCAAGCAGATGATCATCGAGTTCATCGCGCACACCCGGATGCAGAAGTTCCGCACCGTCGGCTGGGCGCACTGGCTCGTCATGATCGGCTTCCTCGTCGGCGCCCAGTTCTGGTTCATGGCGTATGGCCAGACCTTCGATCCCACCTGGTCGTGGCCGATCATCGGTGAGACGTGGTGGTTCCACCTCGGCGACGAGATCCTCGGCGTCGGCACGGTCGTCGGCATCGTCACGCTGATGGTGATCCGCCAGCTCAACCACCCGCGACTGCCCGAGCGCCTCTCCCGCTTCAGCGGATCGAAGTTCGGTCCCGCCTACTTCGTCGAATGGGTCGTGCTCACCGAGGGCATCGGCATGGTGCTGGTGAAGGCAGGCGTGCTGTCGCTGCAAGGCCACTCCAGCTGGACCGACCCGGTCACCGGCCTGATCGCCAATGTGATCCCGGCGAACGTCACGCTCGTCTCGATCTTCGCCTTCGTCAAGCTGATGTCCGGCATGGTCTGGCTGTTCGTCGTCGGCCGCAACATCACCTGGGGCGTCGCGTGGCACCGCTTCTCCGCGTTCCCCAACATCTACTTCAAGCGTGAGAACGACGGCGGCGTCGCCCTCGGCGCCGCGAAGCCGATGATGTCCAAGGGCAAGGCCCTCACCATGGACAACGTCGACCCGGACACCGACACCCTCGGCGCCGGACGCATCGAGGACTTCTCGTGGAAGGGCTGGCTCGACTTCACCACGTGCACCGAGTGTGGCCGCTGCCAGTCGCAGTGCCCCGCCTGGAACACCGGAAAGCCGCTGTCGCCGAAGCTGCTCATCATGTCGCTGCGCGACCACGGCTACACCAAGGCCCCGTACCTGCTGGCCGGTGGCCGCAAGGACATGGGCGGCGACGAGGTTGGCCTCGTCGACGCCGACGGCAACGTGAACGAAGCCGCGCTCGCGAAGATCCCCGAGGCCGCGCGCCTCGAAGCCGAGCGCAAGCTCGTCGGCGAGACCGCCGAACTGGTCGCCGCGGGCGAGCAGGCCCCCGTCATCGACCTCGAAACCCTGTGGTCGTGCACCAACTGTGGCGCCTGCGTCGAGCAGTGCCCCGTCGACATCGAGCACGTCGACCACATCATCGACATGCGCCGCTACCAGGTGCTCATCGAGTCGGAGTTCCCGACCGAGCTCGCGGGCCTGTTCAAGAACCTCGAGAACAAGGGCAACCCCTGGGGCCAGAACTCCAAGGACCGCCTCAACTGGATCTCCGAGATGGACTTCGAGATCCCGGTGTTCGGCAAGGACGCCGAGACGTTCGACGACTACGAGTACCTCTTCTGGGTCGGCTGCGCCGGCGCCTACGAGGACCGCGCCAAGAAGACCACGAAGGCCGTCGCCGAGCTCCTCGCGACCGCGGGCGTGAAGTTCATGGTTCTGGGCGCCGAGGAGACCTGCACCGGCGACTCCGCACGTCGCGCCGGTAACGAGTTCCTCTTCCAGCAGCTCGCGATGCAGAACATCGAGGTCCTCAACAACGTCTTCGACGGCATCGAGGAGTCCAAGCGCAAGATCGTCGTCACCTGCGCGCACTGCTTCAACGCCCTCGGCAACGAGTACCCGGAGGTTGGTGGCCGCTACGAGGTCGTCCACCACACCCAGCTCCTCAACCGTCTCGTGCGGGCGAAGAAGCTGATCCCCGTCTCGTCGGTGCAGGAAGACGTCACCTACCACGACCCGTGCTTCCTGGGTCGCCACAACAAGGTGTACGACGCGCCACGTGAGCTGATGGCCGCGACCGGCTCGAACCTCAAGGAAATGCCTCGCCACGGCGAGCGGTCCATGTGCTGTGGCGCCGGCGGTGCCCGCATGTGGATGGAGGAGCAGCTCGGCAAGCGCATCAACGTCGACCGCGTCGACGAGGCACTGTCCACCGATCCGAAGAAGATCGCGACCGGCTGCCCGTTCTGCCGCGTCATGCTCACCGACGGCGTCACCGCACGTCAGGAGCAGGGCCAGGGCGAAGGCGTCGAGGTCGTCGACGTCGCGCAGATGATGCTCGAGTCCATCACCCGCCTCGAGCCGGCGAAGCTGACGGAGAACCTCGTCGTCGTGCAGACGCCGCGGGAGGCCGTCGTCGCCGAGGCCGCGCCCGTTGTCGAGGAGGCACCGGCCGAGGTCGAGGCTCCCGTAGCGGCCGCTGCCGCGGCGGTTGCCCCGAAGGCAGGCGGTCTGCAGATGAAGGGCGGCCCCAAGGCGCCCGGTGGCCTGCAGATGAAGGGTGGTCTCAAGGCTCCCGGTGGCGCTGCGGCTGCAGCCGCGCCGGCCGCCGAGGCTCCGGCTGCAGCTCCCGCCGCGAAGGCGGGTGGCCTGCAGATGAAGGGTGGGCTCAAGGCTCCGGGTGCCAAGGCCGCTGCGCCTGCCGCACCCGCTGCCGAGGCCGCAACTCCCGCTGCCCCGGCCGCCAAGCCCGGCGGACTGCAGATGAAGGGTGGGCTCAAGGCCCCTGGCGCCAAGGCTCCGGGCGCGAAGGCCCCTGCCCCGGCTGCTCCCGCTGCCGAGGCTGCGGCACCGGCCGCCGAGGCTCCGGCCGCTCCGGTCGCCAAGCCCGGCGGGCTCCAGATGAAGGGCGGACTGAAGGCTCCGGGTGCGAAGAAGGCCGCCGCGCCTGCTGCTCCGGCTGCGCCTGCTGCTCCGGTCGCCGAAGCCCCCGCTGCCGAGGCTCCCGCGGCAGCTGCTGCCGAGGCTCCGGCGCCGCCGCAGCCGAAGGCAGGCGGACTCGGATTCAAGGGTGGCGCAAAGGCGCCCGGCGCCCGTAAGGCCGCGGCCCCCGCCGCCGCCCCGGCACCGGCTCCGGCTCCCGTGGAGGAAGCCCCGGTCGAGGAGGCACCCGCCGTCGCGGAGGCACCCGCTGCTCCGGTCGCCGAAGCTCCGGCGCCGCCGCAGCCGAAGGCAGGCGGACTCGGATTCAAGCCCGGCGCCAAGGCTCCCGGCCGCAAGTAGCCACACAGTACGGAACGCGCCCCCACCGGATTCGGTGGGGGCGCGTTCTGCGTTCTCCCCCTGCCCACCCAAACCCATGCGCACGCCACTTCCCGCACCCACACCCCCACTGCACGCCCAACACCCCTGCGCACACTCCAGGGCCCCTGCGCACACTCCAGAACCCCTGCGCACCCCGACCGCCGCCCCCTCCAACCCGGTACAGCAACCCCCAGCCACCCAAAACCCATGCGCACGACCATTCCCGCACCCACACCCCCACTGCACGCCCAACACCCCTGCGCACACTCCAGAACCCCTGCGGACGTCCGCACCACAACCGGCGACCGGCGCCCTGTGCACAACTGCGGCTTTCATCCCCAGGCGGCGCTTTCCCAATCGCTGCGGGGTGGGGCGTCCGGCACGATACGGCCATGGGGGAATTCATCATTCGACGCGCCGAGGCACTGCGGCGTGGCGCGACGGATCGCGAACTGCAACGCCAATGTCGGACCGGGGCGTGGAAGCGCCTGCACCCCGGACGATTCGCCCACGCCGCGACGTTTCTCGACCTCGACATGGACGCTCGGCATCGGCTGGCGGCCGAAGCGGTGCTCGACGTGGCGTCTCCGGAAGCGGTGCTCAGCCATCAGTCCGCGGCAGTGGTGCACGGTTTCGACCTGTGGAACACGTCGCTGTCGCGCGTGCACCTGACCCGGAACCGGTCGTTCGGGGGCAGCATCAGCCCTCGGCGACATGTGCACTCGTTGCCGTTGCCGCCCGAGCACGTGACAACCCTCGACGGTCTGCGCGTCACGACGCCTGCGCGCACCGTCGTCGACCTCGCGGCAACTCTCGGGTTCGAGCAGGCCCTCGTCGTCGCGGACCACGCCCTGCACACCGGTGCCGTCACCCGCGCGACTCTGGCAGCGGTGCTCGCGCCCGACCGTAAGCACGTGAGTCGGGTCCGTCGGCTTCTCGATCTCGCGGATGGGCGGTCGGAGAGCGTCGGCGAATCACGCAGTCGCGCACTGTTCGTCCGCGATCAGTTGCCACTGCCGGATCTGCAGGCGACGCTCCACTCGGACGGTGGCATTCGGCTCGGGCGGGTCGATTTCGTGCTCGACGGTGTGGTCGGCGAGTTCGACGGTCGCGTCAAGTACGGCCGGCTGGTCCCGGACGGCGAACTACCCTCCGACGTGTTGTGGGCGGAGAAGGGTCGCGAGGACGCCATCCGGGACGCGGGATGGCAGGTGGTCCGCTGGACCTGGGACGAGCTCGCGACGCCGGGAGTCGTGGCGGACCGTATTCGTCGGGCCGTTGCGCGTGCCGGACGAGCAGAGCCGCCGTCAGGTCGGGTCACGCGAACACCACGCCCCGGCTGACCCGACGCCTGCGCACCCCTTTTCGCGCGCCCACACGGGAAATGTGCGTCGAGAACCCGTGTGGATGCCCGAAAACCTGTGCGGACCTACACCCGAGACGGCTGCACGTTAATCCGTGACAGGTCGTTGTCGTAGTGCTCGAGCAGCAGCGGATCCATCACTCGACGCCACAGCGGCGGGACGAACGCAAGCACGATGAGCACCGCGTAGCCGGCGGGCAGCTGCGGGGCGTTCTCCATCGAGCGGAGGGTCTGGTAGCGCCGCATCGGGTTCGCGTGATGGTCGCTGTGCCGCTGCAGGTGGTAGAGGAACACGTTGCTGACGACGTGGTCGCTGTTCCAGCTGTGCTCGGGCGCAACGCGTTCGTAGCGTCCATCGGGACGCTTCCCGCGGAGCAGTCCGTAGTGCTCGAGGTAGTTCGCGGCTTCGAGGAACGTGAAGCCGAGGACGGCTTGCACGACGAGCCACGGCGCGACGGACCACCCGAACGCGGCGATGAGGACGGCGAACAGCACGACGCTCATCGCCCAGGCATTGAGCACGTCGTTACGGATGCTCCAGGTACGGGCACCGCGCCGGTGCAGTCGCGCCCGCTCGATTACCCAGGCAGACCGCACACCACCGATCACCGATCGCGGCAGGAAGGCCCAGAACGACTGGCCGTAGCGTGCGGTCGCAGGATCCTCCGGGGTGGCGACCCGCAGGTGGTGTCCGTGATTGTGCTCGACATAGAAATGCCCGTAGAACGACTGCGCGAGCGCGATCTTCGCGAGCCACCGTTCGTGTTTGGGCCGCTTGTGGCCCAGTTCGTGTGCCGCGTTGATTCCGACTCCGGCGACGACGCCGACGGTGGCGGCCATCGCGAATCGTTCCGCCCAGCCCATGGGTGCGGTGGTCCACATGTAGCAGGCGAAGACGAGGCCGGCGTACTGCAACGGCAGGAACAGATAGGTGCACCAGCGGTAGTAGCGGTCGGCTTCGAGGGAGGCCATCACCTGCTCCGGCGGATTGGACTTGTCGACGCCTGCGACGAGGTCGATCAACGGGACGACGACGACCAGCAACAGCGCGCCCGCCGCCCAGAAGAGTCCGAGGTGGAACCGGTCGACGAGGAACCACCCGAGGAACGGGCTCAGCGGCACCAGCAGCCCGAGCAGCCAGTAGAAGCGTCGACGATCCTTCCATCGGACCGCGGGTGTTGCCGTCCCCCCGTTCTCGGCGCGCGACACGATCGACACGACCCTTCTCCATCCCCCTGTAGATACGCGCCTACCGAATCTGACGCACCGGTAAGTATCGCCGGAGGGCCTCGTAGCGTTCCAGAGGATGTTGCCCGGATCACACGGGTAGCCACGCTCCGTGCAGTCCGGAGGGAACGCGGATCGGAAGCTCCACCCGCGCAAGGGGGCCCGACGCGGGGTCCGCGGCGGGCAGGATCACGAACCACGATGTCAGGTCGATGCGGTCGGTGCCGATCATTCCCCAGTAGTCGGCGGTGGCACCGGGGATGTACTGCGGCTCACCGACGGCCAGTGAGCCGGCGTCCCAGTGCGCCTCGGTGCCCGCGTCCGGGTCGAAGAACCGCAGCGAGTCCCAGCCTGCGGAGTCTCGGCCGAGTTTGCCGACGGTGGCGACGGGTCCGCCTGCGTGGGTGAGGGTGCGGTCGTCGACGCGGGGGAACTCGACGTCGCGGTCGAACACGGTCTGCCGGTCGACGGTGCCGCGCTCGGGGTCGACGACGGCGCGGACGAGTCCGCCCGGGCAGGGGGCGTCGGGGCGGGCGAACCCGTGCGGGTACGCCCACTGCGCGTAGTCGACCTGGACGCGGCCGTCGGGGAGGTCGCGGGCGCCTGCGAAGTGCCACACCCAGAACGCGTCGCAGCTCGCCCAGCGGACGGGTCCGCCGTCGCGGGGGATCAGGGCGATGCGGGTGCCGTCGTCGGGTCGCCAGTCGAGGAGCGCGCCGCCGGTGAGCATGGCGGCGATGTCGAACACCAGCGGGCACAGGACGAGGACGACGTACCGCTCGGTGAGGGCCATGTCGTGGATCATCAGCGGGGTGTTGACACCGTCGACCGGGGTGGGTGGCCGCGACGTCGTCCCGTCCGCGGCGAGCACCGCCCACGTCAGGTAGGGCGCCTCGAGCATGTAGTTGAACAGGACGAGTTCGCCGGTCGCGGGGTCGCGTTTCGGGTGGGCGGTGCTGCCGACAGCCATCGCGTCACCGCAGGTCTCCCGCCCGAGGGTAGACAGGTCCGCCGGGTCGAGGCGGTACGGCGGCGCGCTCTCGGCCATCGCGAGGAGCCGTCCGCCGTGCCGGACGATGTTGATGTCGGGCAGGTCGCGACTGGTGCCCGCGAGGTCGGGTCCCACCTCGTCGACGCCGGGTGTGTAGAGGTCGGTGACACCGCCCCAGATGGCGTGACCTGCGCGTTCCTCGGCTTCGACCATCGGCGTCCGCACGAAGCGGTTCGTGTAGCGGGCGCGGCCGTCGGCGATCTCGACGCGGTGGACCATCCCGTCGCCGTCGAGGGGGTAGACGTACCGCCCGATCGGGTCGAAGCGCGGATTCGGCCCATTACGCAGGTAGGCACCGTGCAGGTCCGGGGGGATTTCGCCGATCACGTCGAGGTCGTGCACGTCGACCTCGTCGCGTTGCGGCGCGAACAGTCCGGTGAGGTGGCTGTGGTGCGCCATGTCGACCGGTGCGGGTCGGGGAATGCCTGGTGCGCTCATGGGAATGCCGCTTCCGTGTGGGCGGGTGGGTTCGACCACAGTCCAGAATCCTCCCCCGACGCTCACCCGTCTCGTCCACACGGTTTTTCGGGTTTCCGCGGGGGTTCTGCACGCAGAAAACCCCTGTGGACGCCCGAACACCTGTGTGAACACGTCCACACTCCCCGCCGCCCGGCAGTAATTCGCTTTACCTGCAGTGGCACCATGGACGGGTGACCGTCTCGGAGCCCTCCCACCACACCCATGTACCGCCGCGCGTGCTGACGCAGTCCGCGAAGCTGCAGAACGTGCTGTACGAGATCCGTGGCCCGGTACACGCGCATGCGGCGCGGCTGGAGTCCGAGGGTCACCGCATCCTCAAGCTGAACATCGGCAATCCGGCGCCGTTCGGGTTCGAGGCGCCGGACGTGATCATGCGGGACATGATCGCGGCGCTGCCGACGGCGCAGGGGTACTCGGAGTCGAAGGGAATCCTGTCGGCGCGTCGGGCGATCGTGACGCGGTACGAGCTGGTCCCCGGCTTCCCGGAGCTCGACGTCGACGACGTCTACCTCGGCAACGGGGTGTCCGAGCTGATCACGATGACGATGCAGGCGCTGCTGGACAACGGCGACGAGGTGCTGATCCCGGCACCGGACTATCCACTGTGGACGGCGACGACGGCGCTGGCGGGTGGGACGCCGGTGCACTACCTGTGCGACGAGGCCGACGGCTGGAACCCGGACATCGCCGACATCGAATCGAAGATCACGCCGCGGACGAAGGCGATCGTCGTGATCAATCCGAACAACCCGACGGGTGCGGTGTACTCCGAGGAGGTGCTGAGCCAGCTGGTGTCGTTGGCCCGGAAGCACTCGCTGTTGCTGTTGGCGGACGAGATCTACGACAAGATCCTGTACGACGACGCGAAGCACATCTCGCTGGCGACGCTGGCGCCGGATCTGCTGTGCCTGACGTTCAACGGCCTGTCGAAGTCATACCGGGTTGCCGGCTACCGGGCGGGCTGGGTGGCGATCACCGGGCCGAAGGATCACGCGTCGAGCTTCCTGGAGGGCCTCAACCTGCTGGCGTCGATGCGCCTGTGCCCGAATGTGCCTGCACAGCACGCCATTCAGGTGGCGCTCGGCGGATACCAGAGCATCGAGGATCTGATCCTCCCCGGTGGACGGCTGCTCGAGCAGCGCGACGTCGCGTGGGAGCGGTTGAACATGATCCCGGGTGTGTCGTGTGTGAAGCCGCGCGGTGCGCTGTATGCGTTCCCGAAGTTGGATCCGAACGTGCACGAGATCCACGACGACGAGAAGCTGGTGCAGGATCTGCTGCTGCAGGAGAAGATCCTGGTGGTGCAGGGCACCGGCTTCAACTGGCCTAATCATGATCATCTTCGCATCGTGACGCTGCCGTGGGCGCGTGACCTCGCCGTCGCCATCGAACGGTTCGGCAACTTCCTGTCCAGCTACAGCCAGTAGCAGACAAGTCTCGACGGCGCGGCGCGGCGATCGTCCGCTGCATCGGAGGGTGTTCCTTCGTAGGGTGAGATCGGCCCTGTCACCCACCCGCTCGGAGGCCATGCATGACGGTCCGGTCGTTGGCGTTGTCGGTTCTGTGTGCTGCCGCGTTGGCCGTGGCCGCTGCGCCCCCTGTGCAGGCGTTGCCTGCTCAGGTCAGGCAGGACGAGTCCCTGCCGTTCCCGTCGGTGGGTGTCGCCCCCACGCTGACGTTCTCGGGGCGCACCGACGACGTGTCGCTCCAGATTCCGGTGCCGCAGGGCCTGAGTCCGGTCGCGCTGCGCGGAACGCTGCAGGTGCCGGCGGGTTCCGGGCAGGGATGGATCGACGTCCTGTCGGACGGGCGAACGCTGGGCCGCGTGGACGTTCCCTCGGGTGCACCGACCGTGCCGGTGTCGTTGCCGTTGACAGGCGCATCGATCGTCGAGAACACGGCTCGGATCACCTTGCGGTCGTATCTGGTTCCCCTGGACGACCAGTGGTGCTCGTACGACTGGTCCGAAGGTTCACTCGCGATCGTCAACGGTGTCGTCGACTTCGCGGGCACGGAAGCGCAGCCGACCGTGCTCGCCGACTTCCTGCCGCCCGCGCTGACCCGACTGTCGGTGTACGTGCCGCCGGAGCCGAACCGCGAGGAGGTCGCGGCGGCGCTCGAGATCGGCGCCGCGATCACCGCCCGGTACGCCAATCAGGATGCGGCAGTGGACCTGCGGGCACTGCCTGCGGGCCAGGATCTACCGACGGATCCGGTGGGGCTGCTGGAGCGTCAGGTCGTGGTGTCCGAGTCGGACGTCAACGCCACGACGCTGTCGACCTCGCCCGCCGGGGTTCCGGTGCTCACGCTGAGCGGCAACGGTGACGGCCTGCTGAACCAGTCGCGACTGCTCACGAGCGATCTCGCTGCGGTCACCGTCGCGACGACGGCGACGGCGGGTTCGTTGGACGCCGCACCCGCGGCGGCACCGTCGCTGACCACGTTGGGCGACTTGGGTGCAAGTGCTCTCACCGCGACGTCGACTGGTCGTGTTCAGGTGCGGATCGGGATCGACCAGACGCGCCTCGGACGACCGTCCGGTCCGGTGCGGGTGCACCTGATCGGCAACTACACCCCGTTGCCGGACACCCAGAACGGGCAGATCACGGTGACGGTCGGTGACACGACGTTGGATCAGTGGCCGGTGGACGAGGACGGTCGGATCGATCGGTGGGTGGAGATCCCGTCGAACCTGATGTCGCGGTACACCGAACTGGTGGTGACGTTGCAGGTGGCCGGCGCGATGGCATGTGGTTCGACGCAGCCGGTGACGTTGACCCTGGACCCCGATGGTGCGGTGCGGAGTGACGCGCAGGTGCCGCCGCATCCGAGTGGGTTCCAGGCATTGCCACAGGGTTTGATGCCGATCGCGCGAGTGGGACTGCAGGAGGACACCTTCGACGATGCGCGTCGCGCAATGTCGATCGTCACGGGGATGCAGGGCTTGACGGCGACCCCCTTCCGTCCGGTCCTGGTCGACTTCGATGACGCCGTGAACTCCGATGTTCCCGCGATTCTGGTCGCAGCGAACGGCGGCCTCCCCGACTCGGTTCCGTTGCCGTTGAAGGTGATCGGCGACGACACGGTGGAGCTGGTCGATCTGACAGGCGGCGGAGACCCGGAGCGAGTCGACATTCCGGGGCTGCAGTTCGGGTCGTTGCAGGCCGCCTGGGATGCGGAGCGGGACCGGATGCTGCTGGTCGCGACGTCGACCGGGACCCCGGAGAGTGTCGATCGGATCCTGGCCTGGTTGGACGCGGACCGCTCACGCTGGTCGTCGCTGTCCGGTGACGCACTGTTCCAGACCGGTGACCGAGATCCGGTGCAGGTGACGGCGAACCAGCCGGCACCGGAGACCGACGAGACGTCGGATGTGGTGCGGGGGGTGCTGATCGCCGGCGGAGTGCTCGTGTTGGCGGGTCTGCTGGCGGCGGCGGCGTTGGCGATCGGTCTGCGGCGCCGTTCGCAGCGGTGAGTCGAGCGATCGATGACGACGGAAGCGGTGTCGACGGCGACCGACGGTCCGAGCGTCCGGTCGGTCCTGACACCGCTGTTCGTGCGGTTCACCGTGATCATCGCGTGCACGGTGGTGGCGTTCTGGAGTTCGTTGACGCGGACCACCATCGACACCCTGCCGGGTGGCATGTACGAGTACATCCTCACAGTGCCCCTGATGGTGTTCGTCGCCGGCATCGGCATCACGCGACATCGACACGACGAACTCCCGATCCACGACCGCGAGGTGGACGTGATCGTCGGCGGCATGGCGTTGGCGTTGTCGGTGGCGACGGCAGCCCTGCTCGTCCCCCGATACCGGGACACCTTCTATCTGTTGCGAACCGACCTGCTCGCGATGCTTCTCTTTCTGTTCGGCGCGTGTGTGCTTGTGTTCGGGTTGCGGCCCGCCGGGCGGTACTGGCCGATCTGGCTGGTGCTGACGGCGGTGTCGCCTCTGGCGTACCGCGCGGCGGTGGTCACGCTGGGGGGCACGTGGTTGGCGGCGGCGGTCGTGTCGACGGTGTTGATCGCGATCGCCGCCGGCATCACCGTGGCGCGGACCCTGACGCGGGGGCTGATCGGAGCGCTCGGGACGCTCGCGCTCGGATTCCTGCTCCTGGGAGTACAACTGGCGGTGGGCTATCCGGCGTTGGCCGGCGCCTTGTCGGCGCGGCTCGCACCCCTGACGGCGGGCACCTCGATCGTGCTGGCGTTCTGGGCGTACTCCGTCCGCATTCGCGAACCGCGCTTGTCGTTCCGCCCGCAACGGACCTCGCCGGTGACGCGGCCGTGGAAGGCTGCACTGCTGGTGCTGGCGACGGCGGCTGCGCTGTTCTCGATCCCCCTTCCTGCGGAGTTGATCATTCCGATCGCGACGGGGCCGCCGCTGCCGGAGACTCCCGGCCTCGTCGTCCCGGAGGGGTGGACGCAGACCGGCCTCGAACCGGCGGACTGGGCCCCCCGATTCTTCGGTGCCGGAGCGACGATCGTGCGTCAGACGTGGACTGCGGATGAGGTGAACCCGGGGTGGGACGACAAGGGCAGGCGCCGAACGGTGGTGGCGGATTCGCTGCTCACCCGCGACCCCGACACGCTGAACGTGTACCCGGGCGAGACGCTGTACTCGACCATTCAGGGCAGGCGGTCGCCGATCGTGTCGGTCGATCTGGGACACGACGTGCGGGGCCTGATGTACACGATCGTCGACCAGAACCTGTTCCTGACCTGGACGAAACTCAACTTCCAGTGGACTCGTGGCGACGGGACGGTGCAGGTGGTGAACCTGATCTCGGTCGACAACCACGATCCGGGCGCCCAGTTCCCGCAATCGGATCCGGCGGCGCTGTCGGTGGCGACGCAGACGATCAACGTGCTCTTCCGCGGTAACGCGGTGCTGGAGGACGAGGAACCCGACTACAAGGATTCCGACATGCTGACCGAACTGGGGCGTGACGTGGTCGCGACACAATGGGAGGTGGTGTCGTGACGCTGGCCGCTCCCCCACCGCATCCGGATTCGGCGTCGGCCGAGTTCCGTGAGCAAGCGCTGCACGACGCCGTGCACGGACTCCGCGAGCGGGATCCTGACGCGTCGGCGTCGGTGGCGTTCGTCCCGTGGCAGCGGGCGCTGCTGATCGCGCAGGCGGCGGTGTTCCTGGTGTGTCTGTTCCTGTGGCCGCAGGTGACCTTGACCGTCGTGACAGGCGTGTGCACCGTCGCCTACGTATTGACGCTCGGGGATCGCCTCGCGGTGTTCCGGACAGGACTCGCGGCGAACGCCATCATCCGGGTGAGCGACGAACAGGCGCGCGCGATCCCCGACGCGGACCTGCCGCCGTACACGGTGCTCGTGCCCGCGTATCACGAGCCGGAGGTGATCGGCCAGCTCCTCAGGTCGCTGTCGGGGCTCGACTATCCGCGCGACAAGCTGCAGATCCTGCTGCTCCTCGAGGAGGACGACGACATCACGATCACGGCCGCGAACGAGGCCGGGGTCGGGGTCGGCGAGCTGGTGACGGTGCTGCTGGTGCCTGCGGCGGATCCGCGGACGAAGCCGAAGGCGTGCAACTACGGCCTACATTTCGCGACCGGCGACATCATCACCATCTATGACGCGGAGGACCTCCCGGAACCACTGCAGCTTCGACGCGTCGCCGCGACGTTCGCCATGCGCGACGATCGGGTCGCGTGCGTGCAGGCGAAGTTGGCGTACCTCAACGGTGGGCAGAATCTGCTCACCGGTTGGTTCACCGTCGAGTACGGCGTCTGGTTCAGCTATCTGCTTCCCGGCCTGATGCGATTGAAGGCGCCGATCCCGTTGGGCGGCACGTCGAATCATCTGCGGCGCTCCGTCCTCGACGACATCGGCGCGTGGGATCCGTTCAACGTCACCGAGGATTCGGATCTGGGTGTACGGATCGCGGCCCGCGGCTACACGACGGCGGTGCTGGAGTCGACGACACTGGAGGAGGCGAACAGCGACCCGATCAACTGGATGCGACAGAGATCGCGTTGGTACAAGGGCTACCTGCAAACGTGGTTGGTGCACACCCGTCACCCGGTGCGGTTGTGGAAGCAGATCGGGCCGTGGGCGTTCGTCCGGTTCACCCTGCTGTTGGCGGGCACTCCCCTGATCGCGTGCCTGAACATGGTGTTCTGGTTCATCACGATCGCGTGGGTGTTGGGTCAGCCGGTCCTGATCGGCGACATCTTTCCGCCCTGGGTCTACTTCCCGGCGTTGGTGTGCCTGTTGTTCGGCAATGCCGCGACGATCTACATGAATCTGATCGGGGCGCGGGAGACGGGGAATCCGCGACTACTGTGGTCGTGCCTGCTGGTGCCGCTGTACTGGCTGCTGATGAGCATCGCCGCCATCAAGGGCGTGTGGCAGTTGCTGTTCCGCCCCTCCTACTGGGAGAAGACGTTTCACGGCTTGGCGAGCGAGTCCGACACCGACGTGGACGCCGCAGCCGCCGTGCAGGCGGAGAGCACTCAGCGATGAGGATGCTGCGGGTGTTCGCGCGACCTGCCGTCGTCGTGTACGCGGCGAGCGCCCTGCTGTACCTGGTCGTCGGGTACCTGCTGGCGGTGCACGCGGAGTTCATGCTCGGCGACGCGCTGAGCCGGGTGCAGTCGGCTCAGGGTGTGCTGTTCGGCCGCGACCCGCACCTGGCGAGCATCGGGTTCATCTTCACGCCGATGACGGCACTGGTGGAGATCCCGTTGACGGCGTTCAACCCGTGGTTTCCCGACCTGACCAGGTACGCGATGGCCGGAGTCATCATGTCGTCGGCGTTCATGGCCGGTGCGGCGGTGCAGATCTGGGGTATCGGCCTCGATCGTGGGGTGCCGCGCTGGCAGCGGGTGGCGATCACCGTCCTGTTCGCCGTGAATCCGATGATCGTGTTCTACGGCGCGACGGGGATGAGCGAAGCACCGTTCGTGTTCCTGATGTGCTGGTGCGTCCGGCGTCTGATCCGATGGACGAGCACCGACGACGTGCACGACCTGATCGGCGCGGGTATCGCTTTGGGGCTGGCCTACCTGACGCGCTACGACGCGGGCTTCCCCACCCTGGCCGGTGCCGCCTTCGTCGCTGTGGTGACGTGGCGTCGTGCCGAACGGAACCGGTGGCAGACCGCGTTTCTAGATGCGGTGATCCTGGTGGCACCGGCGGCGTTGGCATTTTTCGCGTGGGCGGGGACCAGTTGGCTGCTGACGGGCCAGGCCTTCGCGCAGTTCACTTCGCAGTACGGCAACTCGGCGATCCTGGATCAGGTGGGTGGTCCTGCGGAGTCGGGTACTCGGACGTTCGCGTACTCGGCGGCGGAACTCCTCGTTCTCGCACCCGCGCTGCCAGTGCTGGTTCCCGTGATCGTGGTCCTCGCCGTGCGACGTCGCGATGTCGAAGTACTGGTGACGACGTTGATCTTCGGATCGGTGCTGGCGTTCCAGGTGTACTCGTACGCGGCGGGCTCGACCTTCCCGTTCCTGCGTTTCTACATCTGCGTCATTCCGCTGATGTACGTCTACGCATTCCAGGTGTTCCCGGCCCGGGGCGATCTCCGTCCGCGGCGGCCCGGCGTGTTCGCGGTGCCGCACGCGATGCCCCCACCGCGGTTGCGGGGTGTCGCGGTCGCGGCCACGGTGCTGGTGGCGCTGTGTGTTCCGATCACCGCCGTCGGCATGGAGAGCCGCAGCCTGTCGGTGCAGCAGTACGCGGTCGGTGCCTTGCTTCCGTTCGATCCGCAGGAGGGCACCGACATGGATCAGCAGCTGCGGATCCTCGCGTCGTTCGGGACCGAGCGCGAGATGGCGGATCACCTCGACGCGATGGACCTGCCGGACGGATCGATTCTGGTGGACAGCCTGTACGGATTCGCGGTGGTGGCGGCATCGAAGTATCCGGAGCGGTTCGTCTTGCCGTCGGATCGCGATTTCGTGTCGATTCTCAGCGATCCGGCAGCCAGCGACGTGAAATACATTCTGACGGTGCCGAACTCGGGACGCGGTACCGCGGACGCCGTCAACCGACGCTATCCCTCCATCTACTCCAACGGCGCCCAGATCTCGATGCTCGAGCTGGAGTTCCCGAACGACGGTGCAGATCAACCGGATTGGCGGATCTACCGGGTGCTGACCAACCCCAACGACGCCACCGAGCCGGAGTAGCAGTCAGTACGCCGCCAGGAGGTCGAACAACGGGTCGTCCGGGCCGATGTCGTAGGTGCACTCGCCCGGGCGGGGATCGGGCACGAACGACCACAGCAGCGCCCCTGCCGTTCCCGCGGCCCGCTGCCCGTCGATCTTGGCCTTGACGTCGGTGACGCGCCGCGCCAGTGGCAGACACGATCCCGCCGCCTGCCCGATCTCGGCGACGAGCAGCGGCTTGCCGAGCGCTCGGGCCTGCTCCAGACGTCGCGCCAGACCGTTCCACTCGTCGCCGGGCAGCGGCACTCCGTCGGAGTGGTAGTCGTGGTACTGCAGGATGTCGACCCAAGGTGACGCCCCCACGTACGTCGGAGTCGACCTGGGCGCCGCAACCGACGTTGACCGACCAGTCGGTGGCCAGCTGGTACGCGTTCATGCCCACCGGCCACCAGGGGCGACCGTCGAGGGTGAGCCCCGTACCGGCGGTCCCCACGCGCGCAGCGCGTTGTGGACTGCCGACGGCCGGGGTGAGCGCCGCGAGCCCGAGAACCACGACCGCCACGACGGCTGCTCGAGCCCAGCGTCGAACGAACGCGGCGGCCACCATGCGTTCGACGCTACCCGCCGGCGCGGCATTCGGTCACGGCCCTCACCCACCGGCAACGCGATCCGATACCGTCGACTGCGTGTCCAACGAGAGCAGCAGTGCCCCAGGTCAGCGCGACGTCATGTCCGTGTACGACGCCATCCGGATGCGCAGGGACGTGCGCGCCGAGTTCACCGGCGACCGAATCGACGAGGAGCAGCTGAACCGGATCCTGCGGGCAGGCCACAACGCGCCGAGCGTCGGCAACACCCAGCCGTGGGACTTCGTCGTCGTGCAGGATCGCGGGACCCTCGACACGTTCGCGGAGCACGTCGCCGGATGCCGCCGCGCGTTCGCGGACTCACTGCCGCCGGAGCGTCGTGCGACGTTCGATCCGATCAAGGTCGAGGGCATCCAGGAGTCGGGCACGGGCATCGTCGTCACCTACGACCCGTCGCGGGGCGGGGCGAACATCCTCGGCAGGCACACCGTCGACGACACGGGAGTGTTCTCCGCGGTATTGGCGATTCAGAACATCTGGTTGTCGGCGGTGGCGGAGGGCATCGGCGTCGGGTGGGTCTCGTTCTACGACGAGGCCTTCCTGACCGAACTGGTGCGCGTACCGGCTCCGGTGCGACCGATCGCGTGGCTGTGCGTCGGTCCGGTGTCGCAGTTCCAGGAGACGCCGGACCTCGTACGTTTCGGCTGGCGTGACGGTCGGCCGCTCGAGGAGGCGATCCATCGCGAGACCTTCTGATCTCGACGCGACACGCGGGTTCGGCACCGTCACCTGCCGTGATCCAGTTCTCAGCATGAATCTCGACCTGGAGTGAGACAGATTGAACAACACCATGTAAATTCGGTGAGGACACCATTGGTGTCCAGCACGCTCGATTGCACCTCCCCCCTGTGTGCAATCGAGCCGGTGGCGGGGAGACACCCCCCTGTACCCCGCCACCCCGCTGGGGGGTACCCCTCGATCCCTCCCCGAATCTCGGGTTTCGGTTCACAATTCTTCGCTCGGTACTGTGACGCCATGCTTCGTCTGGTGTTGACGCGATGAGTCACGGCCACGGTCACGGTCACACCGGCCCGGTTCCCGTCGGTCCCGCCGCCGCCCGCGTGGTGGTCGGCCTCCTCACCGCGATCGGCGTCGTCGTGCTCGTCGGCCTGGTGGCACTGTGGCCCAGCAAACACAGCGTCGAGATCCCCCTCCCATTCCAGACGTCCGGTGGCGGCGCCGTCGTCACCGAGGCGGGCACGGTGGTCGAATCGAGTTTCGGCCCGTGCGGAAGCCCGTCGATCGGGCGGTCGTTCACCGGGAATCCCGCTCCCCCACCGAACAACTCGTACGAGTGCCAGCGCAGCGTCATAGCCATCGAGTCGGGACCCAACGAGGGGACACGGACACTCCTCGAGATCGGCCCCGGTCCTGGCCAACCCGACCTCGCGGCGGGCGAGAGAATCCGCCTCGTACGGCAGACCGACGCGACCGGCGCGACGGCGTACTCGTTCGAGGACTACTCCCGAGGCTGGTCGCTGCTCGCCGTGGTCGGACTGTTCGTGCTCGTCATCGTCGTCGTCGCTCGATGGCGTGGAGTCCGCGCACTGCTCGGCCTGCTGGTCGCGTTCGCAGTGCTCGTCGGATTCATGTTGCCGGCACTGTTGGACGGCAAACCGGCCGTACCCGTCGCGCTCGTCGGCGGCGCGGTGATCCTGTACGCGGTCCTCTACCTGGCGCACGGCGTCAGCCTGCGCACCAGCTCGGCGTTGCTCGGCACCATCGCGTCGATGGTCCTCGCCGCTGTCCTGTCGTGGGCGGCGATCGAGATGACACACCTCACGGGACTGTCCGAGGAACAGAACACCAATGTCCAGACGTACCTCGGGCACGTCTCGATCACCGGATTGCTGTTGGCCGGGTTCATCATCGGTTCCCTCGGCGTCCTCAACGACGTCACCATCACCCAGGCGTCGTCGGCGTTCGAACTCGCACACCTCGACCCCGACGCCAACCGCAGGGCCGTGTTCGGCTCTGCGATGCGCGTCGGCCGCGACCACATCGCGAGCACCGTCTACACCCTCGTCCTCGCGTACGCGGGCGGCGCGCTTCCACTGCTGCTGTTGTTCTCGGTGGCGGGCCGTTCGATCACCGACGTCCTCACCGGTGACGCCGTCGCGATCGAGATCCTGCGGTCGGCGGTCGGCGGAATCGCGCTGGCGCTGTCGGTGCCCCTGACGACGGCGATCGCCGTGGCGCTCGCCCGGCCCCCGCGCGCCGAATCGAGCAACCGCCGAGCACCCGCAGGCCGCCACGCCCGCTGACCCACCACCCGGTTCCCTAATGTCACATCGGGTCACTTGGCGACCCTCGATGTGACATCAGGGAGCCAACAGGGAAGCAGTCACCCGACGCTGAGGACCATCTTGGTGCGCGCTTTTCGGGCGATCCAAGGGTGGCTTGGGCTGTCGATCAGACGGCGATCAGCGGACCATGCCCGGCGGCAGCTGGATGTTCGGCGGGACCTCGATGCGGATCGGGTCGGGCAGGTTGAGGAAGCGCGGGCCCGGCGGAGCGGGGGGAACCTGCGGCGACTCCGCGGTCGAATTCGGCGTCTGACCCGTCGTGGCTTCCGCCGAAGTGGGAGCCGGTGTCGTCGTCGGAGTCGGCGCGGGGGTGGTCCTCGACGGCGTGCGGGGCGGGACGGTCACCTCGGCGACGGCGGTCTCCCCGCTCTCGACAGCGCCGCGCTTGTCACCACCGTTTCCGAGCGCCAGTCCGATGCCCGCGACGGCGACCAGGCCGGCGGCGACCGATCCCGCGAGGACCATTTGCCGTCGTGACGGTCCACGCCGGGGCGGTGTCGTGGACGCGATGTCGGCCCAGTCCGGTTCCGGCGGAACGTCGGTGGGCTCGGGCTGCACGACCGGGGCCATCGTCGTCGCGAGCAGTGCAGCTCCCTGCGCGGCGACCATTTCCGGTTCGGGCGGCAGGA
Source organism: Rhodococcus sp. RD6.2 (assembly GCF_001040705.1). Classification (GTDB taxonomy): domain Bacteria; phylum Actinomycetota; class Actinomycetes; order Mycobacteriales; family Mycobacteriaceae; genus Rhodococcus_G. The sequence goes on along the minus strand of NZ_CVQP01000007.1, from coordinate 61,355 downwards.
TGACGCGGAGCCCGAGCCAGCTCTGCAGCAGGTTCGGGACCAGGGGGATGCGGACGCTGCCGCCGAGGAGGACGAGTACGTCGGGTTGACGACCGGACGCGGCGATGACGTCACGGGCCAGGCGCGCGGAGGCTTCGACGGGTACCCGGACGAGGGCCTCGAACCGTTCGCGGTTGAGGAGGATGAGTCCGCTCTCACCGGGGACGCACGCGGCGGCACCCGTGGAAAGCTGCTCCTTGGCTTCCCTGCATCGGGTGGTGAACTCGGCTGCCGCCCAGGTGTCGACGGGGCGTGGGAGGCCCCGTTCCCGCAGTTGCTGCTCCGCGACGAGTGCATCGAACTGGTCTCCACCCGCGACGTCGCTGCGCTGCTGCGCGAGGACGGCATGCGAGTGCCGGTCGACGACGGTGACGGTGACACCGGAACTGCCCAGGTCGTACATGACGACCGTGTGGTCGGTGGGGGCCAGTTGCCCAACGCTTTCGAGGAGGGTGACGACCGCCGTGGCTTCGGGGACCAGCTGGTAGTTGTGCAGCCGCTGCCTGGCCATCGCGTCGTGCATCGAGTCGGGGTGCACACCGTTGCCGTAGGCGACGCCGGTGGCCCCGATGTCGGCATGGTCCTGGTGTTCGAGGAGGACGCCGATGGACTGCGCCGCGACGTCCTCGGCGGGCCCGGTGACGACTTCGACTGCGCGTCCGCCGAAGCCCGGCAGAACTTCGGTGTCGTGATCGTTTCCGGACAGGGTGGCCATGCGGACAGCACTGGTCCCCACTGACACTCCCAGTACCGCGCTCATCGAGTCGCCCCTATGTCGAGGTGTGCGTGCCCCCGACGGCGCGCACGCGAACGTCGCAGAGTTTATCGAATCGCGATCTTTGCGCCAGAGGCCCATTCGTTCGGCTAAGCGCCCGCCACGGTGGCCGCATGTCCGGTCTGTTTTGCCGCGCTGTTGCCGATTGTTCCGCCCCCGAGGGCGACATACGCCCACCCGGCGGCACGCCAGCGATCGGCATCGAGGCAGCGCCTGCCGTCCACGACGACCCGGGAGCGCACCACCTCGTTCAGATCCGCAGGGTCGAGCGCCTGGAACTCGTCCCATTCGGTGGCGAGCAGAACGGCGTCCGCACCCTCGCATGCCTCGACGGCCGAGGTGGCGTACGCGAGCGTCGGGAAGAGTCGCCGGGAGTTGTCCATCGCCTTGGGGTCGTACACGGTGACGGTCGCTCCGTGTAGCTGCAGCATGCCCGCGACGTTGAGCGCGGGCGAATCACGGACGTCGTCGGAGTCGGGTTTGAACGCGGCGCCGAGGACGGCGATGGTCGCGCCGAGCAGCGATCCCCCGACGGCGCGGGTCGCGAGCTCGACCATCCTGGTGCGACGCCGCATGTTGATGCTGTCGACCTCGCGCAGGAACATGAGGGCCTGGTTGGCGCCGAGCTCGCCTGCGCGGGCCATGAACGCGCGAATGTCCTTGGGCAGGCAGCCGCCGCCGAACCCGAGTCCGGCGCCGAGGAATCGGCGGCCGATCCGGGCGTCGTGACCGAGCGCATCGGCGAGGGCGCCGACGTCGGCACCCGCCGCTTCGCACACCTCGGAGATGGCGTTGATGAAGGAGATCTTCGTCGCGAGGAACGCGTTGGCGGACACCTTGACGAGTTCCGCGGTGGGAAGGTCGGTGAGCAGGAACGGGACGTCGGCGGCGATGAGGTCCGCGTAGAGGTCGCGCAGCAGCGCTTCGGCGCGTCCCGGCCGGGACGGGTCGACTCCCACGACGACGCGGTCCGGACGCAGTGTGTCGACGACGGCGTGCCCCTCGCGCAGGAACTCGGGGTTCCACGCGACCTCGACGGCGTCGCCTGCCGGCGCGAGTCTGCTTGCCCGGACGGCGAGTTCGGCCGCGGTGCCCACCGGGACGGTGGACTTGCCGACGATCACGGCGGGCCCGTCGAGCAGTGGGGCGAGGGTGTCGACGACGGAGTGCACGTGCCGCAGGTCCGCTCCGTACTCCCCCTTCTTCTGCGGCGTCCCGACCCCGAGGAAGTGCAGATCCGCGAAGGCCGCGGCCTCCGGATACGAGGTGGTGAACCGGAGGCGCCCGGCGTCGAGGTTGCGGCGCAGCGTGTCGACGAGGCCCGGTTCGTAGAACGGCACCTCCCCCGCCGCGAGCTTCGCTATCTTGCCCGCGTCGATGTCGACGCCGAGGACGTCGTGGCCGAGTTCGGCCATGCAGGCGGCGTGGGTGGCGCCGAGGTAGCCGGTTCCGAATACGGTGCAGCGCATGACTTGTTGATACGTCGCGGGCGTGAGCGCGAGTGGTATCCGGCGCGAACGGGGGGTGTACGTGTCACGTCCGTCTCGGACCGGTCGGTGTGGGCGGCGTCCCAGCCGAACTACTGGTCGGTTACGCTCTCGACGTCACACCTGACCGCACGGTCAGGTGACCCGACGACCATCGAGCACTTCCCAACCCGCGGCGCCCTCTGCCCAGGTGACAGTGCGCCCAGCCGACCTGTGGCCGGGGCGCAGCTGTATCCGGGCACCGGCATCGCCGCAACCGTCCGAGGAAAGCAGTGCCCATGACCGCACCCCGATCGTCATCGAACATCGACCGGCGCAGCGACCGCCCGCAGCGGCGCACCGAGCGCCCGACCGAGGAGAAGCGCGAGACCTTCACCGACACCACGCACCGGATGCTGTTCTCCCACTACGTGCCGGACGGACGCTCCAGTCAGTCCTGACCCGCCCCCACCAACGGCCGAGGCGACGCCGGACCAGACCTACGTGAGCTGGTCCGGCGCAACCGAATACGACGCGGAGAGACGCGGCCTCAGTCGGTGGGACTCTTCATGAAGTTCAGGTACGCCTTCGACGGCGTCGGCCCCCGCTGCCCCTGATACTTCGAGCCGACAGTCGAACTGCCGTAGGGATGTTCGGCGGGGCTCGTCAACCGGAACAGGCACAGCTGCCCGATCTTCATGCCCGGCCACAGCGTGATCGGAAGGTTTGCCACGTTCGACAGTTCGAGGGTGATGTGGCCGTTGAAGCCGGGGTCGATGAACCCGGCCGTCGAATGCGTCAGCAGCCCGAGACGACCGAGGCTCGACTTCCCTTCGAGTCGGCCGGCGAGATCGTCGGGCAACGAGCAGAACTCCAACGTCGATCCGAGAACGAACTCCCCCGGGTGCAGAACGAACGGCTCCCCCTCGGCAGGCTCCACCAGACTCGTCAGCTCGTCCTGCTGCTTCGCCGGATCGATGTGCGTGTACCGCGTGTTGTTGAAGACACGGAACAGGCGGTCCAGCCGCACGTCCACACTCGACGGCTGCACCATCGAATCGTCAAACGGATCGATCCCGAGGCGGCCGGAGGAGACGGATGAACGGATGTCGCGGTCGGAGAGAAGCACGAACAAGAGGGTAACCGCACAAGGTCGAAGCGGTCTGCTAGAGTTGCCGCTCGCAGGGTGTTACACCGCCGATTCGGCGGAAAAGCCCAGCGTGCCGATGTAGTTCAATGGTAGAACATCAGCTTCCCAAGCTGAATACGCGGGTTCGATTCCCGTCATCGGCTCTCTCTCTTCCACCGTCCGCCCGTCCGTGCCGAGGGTGTTCACCCATCATCGCCCGTTGCGTTCACCTATTGGAACCGCGGACGGTTTCGAAGGCAGATTCCCCCTCGACTAGACCTCGCCGGCCCGATTCCGCGCATCATCGACCCGATTGCGGCGCGATTCGGGCCCAGACTGAGCCGAGTGCAGGCCCGCGGCGGGCTACAGACGACCGCTTCCGCGATGCGGTCGAGGTCGAGGTCGAGCCGCGGAATCCATGGATCTCGCCACGGGGACAGGCTATCTGCCGAATCCGGCGGTCGCCGAGGACTCCTCGTGCTGCACCGGAGCAAACTGACGCCGCCGGCCCTTCTGTTCGCAATCGTGAGCGTGCCGGCATTCATCTCGATGTCTGACCCTCGCCGTTCACCAACTGTGCCCGCGGGCTGCCAGTTTCAGAGAAGGACCGAAACGCCCTCGGACCGGAGACCCGGCGCGGCCATCGCGACCTGACCGACCTACCCGACGCGGCGGCGTGGATGGCAACTCACTGCATGAGATTCACCATCAGTCGCCCCTCAGTCAGGCACTCGTAGTCAACGCTCGCAACCCAGGGCCTGCTTGCTCGGGGTGGCGGCAGCGCGATCCGGGACCACCTCAACAATCTGAATTGAATTCAGAAACCTATTGACCGATACCCCAGGTACCACCTACCGTCAGAATTGAATCTGATTCAAGAACTGGGAGGCACGGTGGTCGGCAATCGGCGCGGTGAGGCCTCGCGAGCGGTGCTGCTGGAAGCGGGCAAGGACGCGTTCAGCCAGCAGCGCTACGGGGAGGTGTCGATCGTCGACCTGGCCCGCTCGCTCGGGGTGGCGGCAGGATCGATCAGCTACCACTTCGGTGGAAAGCGGGGCTTCTATCTGGCGGTGCTCGAACTCGCCGCCGAGGAGTTCTGGGGCGACCTGTTGGCCATGCGCGGGCCGGCGGTGGATCGGTTGGCCCAGGGTGTGGACAAACTGCTGGATCGGGCTGCGCAGCAACCGGGATCATTCGAAGCCTTGATCGCTGACGTCGCCGATGCCGAGGTCCGACAGATCCGTGACCGACATCGCCAGCGGATTGCCGCAGCATTGGCCATGGAGATCACCGGTACGGAGTCGACGCCAGTGTTCCGTGCGGCAATCAGCGGGTGTCTGTCGTTCATCGAAGGCATCGTGCTGCATTGGATGCACACCGAGGAGATCACGCGTGAGCAGGTTCGAGATCTGGTACTTGCCAATGTCTTCGGCTCGGTACTGGGGGCCTTGCGAGCAGATCCGCAGATCGAGCTGACCCAACGGGTCATGGATGCGGCGAAGTCTGATTCGCCGTTGCTGTCTTTGTTCCTGGGCCCGCAAGCGGTGCCCAATCCTGTCGAAAGCATGGAGTAGAGCGATGTCGTCACCCCTTCCTGTAGGCCCGTCTCGCATCGTCGAGCACCCGGTAGCCCGCGCTCTGGCCAGCCTGATCGGGCCGCGAGGCCTGCGCCGCACGGAGCGGTTGCGCCGTGAGGTCGAGGGCAAGGTCGTCGTGATAACCGGAGCCTCGTTCGGTGTCGGCGAGGCGACCGCGGAGTTGTTCGCCGCATCGGGCGCAAGGGTGGTGCTCGCGGCGCGGTCGTTGGACCGGCTTGGCGACGTCGCCCACCGGATCGTCGCCGACGGCGGCCAGGCGTACGCCTATGCGCTGGACCTGACCAGTGAGCAGTCGGTGACGGAGTTCGCCGAGGCGGTGCTGCACGATTTCGGCGAGGTGGACTACCTGATCCACAATGCGGGCAAATCACTGCGGCGTTCGATTCACCTGTCCTACGACCGGCCCAAGGACATCACCGCGACTTCCGGTGCGAACTATGTCGGTCCGATGCGGTTGACGTTGGCGCTGCTGCCGGGGATGCGGGCGCGGGGTCGTGGTCACATTGTGAACGTGTCGACGGTGGGCGTCATGTTCCCCGTCATACCGAAGTGGGGGTTCTACCTGTCGTCGAAGGCCGCGTTCGACTGGTGGATGCGTGCTGTGGGGATGGAGGCCCGAGCGGACGGGGTCACCTTGACCACCTTCTATGCCGGGCTGATGCACACCCGGATGAGCGCGCCGAGCCGGTGGATGCGGCTGATGCCGGGGCAGACGCCGGAGGACGCGGCACGCGTGATCGCGCGGGCGGTGGTGTCCAAGCCGCGCACGATGACCCCGATCTACGGGCATCCCTCGGCGATCATGGTTCCACTGCTGCGCTGGCCGCTCGAGATCCTCGTCGGATTCATCTACCGATTCCTCGGCGACACCCAGGTGTCCCTGTCGCGTGTGGAAGCAGCGCGCACACCACTCGAGGTCAGCGGTAGCGGTGGGGTCACGACCGCGGCGGGTTCACATGTCGTCTGAACTCGGTCACAGCATTCGACGTGGAACGGCGGCTCTGTCGGCAATCGCGACGTCGGGGATGTTCACGCCGCTCGGACCTCGGAAGCTGGTGTCGTTAGCGCGCAGCCTTGTTCGGTTCGGTCCGACACCGGCGATGCTCATTGCGGCCAGCGCGATCCGGTACCCAGAGCGGGTCGCGGTGATCGACGAGACCGGGCAGATGACGTATCGGCAGCTGCAGCAGCGAGCCGGCTCGATCGCCGCTGCGCTGTTCGCACTGGCCCCGGCGAAACCACGGTCGGTGGGGATCGTGTGCCGCAACCATCGCGGATTCGTCGAGGCCATGAGCGCAGGCGCGCAGTTGGGTGCGGAGCTGGTCTTCATCAACACCGAGCTGCCCTCACAGCAGTTGCAGGCGATCCTGCACCGTCACACCCCCGATGTCCTGATCTACGACGAGGAGTACGCGGACGCAGTCGGCGACGCCCAGTTCGCGGGACTGCGTGTGCTGGCGGAGCGCGAGCCCGGGGCGGACGCCTCGCCGATGCTCACCTTGGACGATCTCGCCGGACAGCGGCATCCGGCGCCACCTCGGGTACGGCGCGCGGTGAAGATCACCTTGTTGACATCAGGGACGACCGGGTTGGCCAAAGGGGTTCCGCGAGCGGTGAAACCGCGGGCGCTCGCGCTGCTGACCGTGACCGCGATGGCGATTGTGCGGTTGCGTTCGACGGACCGGGTGCTCGTGGCGCCCCCGTTCTTCCACGGGTTCGGCCTGCTCGCGCTACTCGGCCCACTGGCACTGGGCGGGACCATTGTGTGCCGCAGTCGTTTCGACTCGCAGGCAACGTTGGACGACATCACTCGACATCGGATCACGGTGGTCATGGCGGTCCCGGTGATGCTGCAGCGACTGCTCTCACTTCCCGACCTCGAGCAGACGGCATCGACACGATCGGCGTTGCGGGTCATCGTCACCGGCGCCGCACCGATCACCGCCGCGACGGTGTCGGGAATCATCGATGCTTTCGGTCCGATCCTGGTCAGCGGGTACGGCTCCACCGAAGCCGGCTTGGTCACCGTCGCCACTCCCGCCGATCTGGTAGCGGCCCCGAACACCGCGGGCCGAACCGCCCTCGGGGTCTCGGTACGAATCCTGCGCACCGACCGCAGCGAAGCGAAAGCTGGGGAGACCGGCATGATCTTCGTCCGTAGCGGCCTGGAATACACCGGCTACACCCCGGACGCGACCGCGACCGCCTCGGCCAAAGAGGTGGTCGACGGACACGTCAACACAGGCGACATGGGCCATTTCGATACCCAGCAGCGACTGTTCATCGACGGCCGTTCCGACGACATGATCGTCTCCGGCGGGGAGAACGTCTTTCCCGGCGAGGTCGAGGACCGCCTCGTCGCACACCCCGGCATCGCCGACGCGGTCGTGATCGGGATTCCCGACGCCGAATTCGGGCAGGTCCTGCACGCGTTCATCGTGTTCGCACCAGGCGCGGTCGTGCTGCCCGACGAGGAACTCAAGGCGCACCTGCGCGCGGGATTCGAGCGCTACAAGGTACCCAAGCGATTCGTGGTGCTCGACGAGATCCTGCGCAATGCCAGCGGCAAGGTCCTGCGCACCGAGCTGCAATCCCACGACATCGCCTGAGGGCGTTGATCCATGGCGGTGCTCCTCAGTGGTCAACTGAGGAGCGCCCAGGCGTACGACGCTCCGAAATTCGCTTCCTTGCAGTGTCCCACTCAAACGCCAGTCGCGATACGGGCGACGCTAGCACGGTCAAACCAGGAGCCGCGGCCTTGTCGTTGTCCGTAGCATCGGCGCCTCTGCGTCGACAAGAGGGTCCGCGACGGCAACCTGGGCACGACCGATACGCCCCCTGGTTGGTTGTCTGCAATCCAGAACTCCTCCAGATTTGTGTGATCTGGAGCCCTCACTAAGTGTGAATACCAACTGGTTGATGTATCCAATCCGCATGCAGCCCAACACACCCCGCCATAGGTGAACACCCCTCTCTCAAATCAATCAGCCGTGGGTGGCTGGCCATGCCGCGCCCCTAAAGCGACCTTGTCCCAGTTCGCGATCCATTCATGTCGGCAGTTGGAACGATTGGCGAACGCCGTAAGCGGATCCTCGTTCGAATGACTATTGACCGAACGTGAAGCGCAGGTTCGCGTTGATGAGTTCGTTCACTCGCTTGCGCATGCGGACGGTAGTTTCCCCGTCCGGGACCGGTTCGTCGACGATCGATGTCCAGCACAGAGTTGTGCTGCAGCGTGGTGGGCCAGTGATGTCGAAGCGGATCCGTGCATCCGGTCGCCATGGCCAGATTGAGGTCCAGACGACAAGGTTCGGTTCGACAGCTTCTGCGATCGGGGACGTTGTTCGTCGTTGTGCAGAATCAGCCACGGACGAACGGGGTCACGGTCCGGGTTAGTAAGGGCTTCGTAGACAATGCGAGGCGGCGATGGTTGGGTGCGACGCCGGCTAGCAATTTCGGGCACACCGAACCATATCGTTGCTTCTCACTATCCGACTACCAATCGCTGACCGGTCAAGGATCGTTGACCGGTCAGCGATGTGGTGGTCCGGGGCGGTTCCGCGGCCACCGGGTTGATCGCGACGTCGGCCGCCGTTGCCGCGCTCGGGGTAGCCGTGCCCGACCGGAAGGTGTACTGGCAGCCGCTGGTCGTCGGCGTTACAGCCGTGGTCCGCGGTCTGCGCTCCCTCGCCTTCCGAGGCCGGGCGATTCTGATCAGCGATATCACTGTCCCCCGCCGATACTCGGTCCCTGCGCTGTGATCGAACGAGGCGTCAACCGCTTCTGGTCGGAACCATCGGGGTTCATCGAGGCGGGCTGCCTAGTGAATCCGCATGCGGCCCAGCACGCTCCTCCATTGGTGAAGACCCCTCCATCCATCCGCCCGCACCATCCATCCATCCATCGCTCCAGAAGATCCATGAAGGACATCCAATCGCGGCGGCCTTCCAGCCCAACCAGTCCTGCTCAGTATTTGCTTCGCGAGGCGATGTGATCAGCCCGGTCAATCTCCTGAACTCAGGCACGTCCTCGATGAGCGTTCGCAAGTCGGGAGGGGTGAAAGCCGTTAATTGCGTTCGCGACCGACGCCGCTGCCGCTACTCGTTGATGTCGGAATCCCGGCGAGTGCCTTCGACAGCAGCCTGCATGTCAGTCAAAAATCTGACCACAGTCTCCACCTCCCGAGGGCTATACGTGCCAATGGCAGCCAACGCATTCGCGATCACTGGCCCAAAGAACGCCCAACCGAGCTCCACGGCTTCAGGAGTCACCTCAACGAAGACCCTTCTGCGGTCCTGCGAGTCCCGTTGACGCCGCGCATGTCCCGCCTTTTCCATTCGGTCGATCAGTGCGGTCACTGATGCGGAGTTGAGATGGAGCTGCTCCCCCAGCCAACTCGGGGTCGCCGGGCGGCTGCTGCGTTCGGCGTCAAGAAGACAGATCAGTGCTCGGACGTCGGTGGAATGCAAGCCATGTACTCGCCCAAACTCCGCGCCCAGAAGGTGCAACTCGACCGTCAGCGCCCGAAGCCGGTGCACCGTACTGAGCGAATCCTCGGCCGGCGTACTTCCGGTATCCATCACGATCTCCTGTGGTCGACAGCATTGCCTCAACAATCTACTATCTCGACAGGTCCATTATCTCGATCAATCGAGCTATCTGCCCGAGGAGAACCGGATGTCCCATTTGTCGACAGTCGACTTCGCCACCACCCCGGAAGGAGTCGCCTTCTATGGTGCATACGACCTAGTTCTCGAAAAGTGGCCGGTCGACGTCACCAGCGTCGACCTCGAAACGCAGCACGGAACGACCCGAGTCAACATTTGCGGGCCGGCAGATGCCCCGCCTCTGGTGCTCCTACCCGGAGGTGGGGCGACCTCGACGGTGTGGTTCCAGAATGTCGCCGCTCTCGCCGATCGATACCGGGTCTTCGCGGTGGATCTGATCGGCGATGCCGGCCGGAGCGTCGCGGGCGACAAAGACCCGCGGACAGTCGATGACCTCTTGTCATGGCTCGACGATGTCACCACCGCCGCCGGTCTGGCAGCTTTCAGCCTCGTCGGCCACTCCTATGGCGCAATGATCGCGCTCGCCTACGCGCTGCGCGAGCCCGATCGTGTCCAGAACCTGGTGCTACTCGACCCAAGTTCGTGCTTCGCCGGCATGCGAGCGCAGTACCTGGCCCGCGCCATTCCGTTGCTTCTGCGGCCCACCGAGAAGCGCAGAGGCGACTTCATCCGCTGGGAGACCAACGGGCAGCACATCGATGAGGACTGGCTCGATCTGGACGCCCGTGGCGCAGAGCATTTCCCGAAGTCGAGAACCGTTGTTCCCAAGCGGCCCAAGCGAAATGCGCTCGACGCATTGGCGGTCGAAACGACGGTGATTCTTGCGGAGGGCAGCAAGGTACACGACAGCCGGCGATTGGCGACCGTCACCGAATCGATCCCACTGCTACGCACGATCATCGTTGACGGAGCAACGCACCACACCATGCCCATGAGCCCCGCCGCAGAGTTGAACTGCGCTCTGCTCGACGGCCTTGAACCGCGAAAGCAAGAGGCCGGTCCGAGAGATGGACATCCCGTGACGGAGATCCTGCCCCCAAAATGATGGCGCCGTCTTGCGGTTCCACCGGAAACGATGAATCTGGGGGCGACGGCGAAGTAGTCGGAATGGATGCTTCGACGTCGTCGAGGCGCAGGGTGTCGAGGACGCGGCGGATGACCCGACCGCTGGTCATCAGGATCGCGCACAGCAGCAGTTTCCAAATGGTCACCCGGGTGTCTGCGCGCTTGGGTTGTGGACGTCGTCGCTGCTGACCGTGTCGTGTCCATATCTGCCAGACTCGATCGGCCGACCTGGCTCGATGCGGAGATTCTTCCAATCGGACTCCCCGGCCATCAGCAGTATGGAACTCATCCAGATTTGTGTTATCTGGAGCCCTCGTTAAGTGCGATTACCGACTGGTCAACCTATCCAATCCGCATGCAGCCCAGAATGAATCGCCATAGGTGAACACCATTCTCTCTCCTCTCTTAGCATTAGCTAGCTAGCGATGGGGAGCGCGTTCCCGGTGGCTTCGCTTCCCGCGACCGCGAGCAGGATGACGAAGAACCCGGACTCCTCCGGGCTCAGCTCGCTTTCAGCCGTCGCCAGCATAGGACCGGCAATAAGCCCCGGACGGTTCACAATGTCAACAAAGCCGGGGGCAGCCCCTTCATGAACCAACTCGGCGCGAACATCTGCGCATACCAGGGAATCTGCACCACGAACTAGCACCGTAGTGAGTGCACGAACGCACGCAACGCAAGCCGAATGAGAATGCCGTTGGCGCCGTTAGTCGTGACAAATAGACTAACGGCGACAACGGATTTCGAGTCAGTTACATCACATGCGCCACCATCAGAAAGTGATACTCTCCGGCTATGACACCCCGCGGTCAGAACTGGCGCCGCTCCGCATATGCAGTGCCGCTCGTGTGCGGCGGAGTGTTCGGCATCTATGTCGCTGTCCAGTTCTTCGATTCCGACCTTCCGTCAATGATCCTCGGCGCACTGCTCGGATTGATCATCTCGATCCCCTTCGGGCTGTTCTTCGGGTGGCTGGCCGCTGCCGCCGGCCGGGGAGTACTCAATACCGCACACAAGCGTCCTGGCCCAACGAACGTCCAGCAGTGGCGGATCCTCTTCAGCAGCGTCACCGCCCTCACGATCGCGGTGGCTGCCGCAACCGGAGCGACCGTCGCTGAAGTGAGCGGGCTCGGTTTCCTCTCGATCGCCGTGATCGCGGCCATCGCATTCATCAGTGCCTACCTCTACTTCCCTGAATCAGAGCTCGCCGATCGGTGATTCCTATGTCAGCCAAGACCGCACCCTGACGCCTGGCTGTCCGGATCCGCGCAGCCCACTGATTTCCCGCGCTCGTGACCAGCTGGTGACGAGTTCACGAGCACCGTTGTCGCGGATGCTCTCACGACCGAGAACGTCAACCTCACCATCACGATCAGCGCCCGCCGATTCGACGTCGGGCCCGGACGATGGAATCCCGCCGCCGTCGGGACCGCCGCGACGGTGACCGCCGCCACTGGTCCGCACACCTCACCACTGGATCGGACCCCCGAACTGACCGGCCCCCGCCTGCTGCTTCCCCAATGGCCCAGATGAGCGAGGGGACGTGTCATCACTGCATGTCAGAAAACGAGTTCGGGCAGGGGTGCGTGGCTTTCGGGCCGACGAGATCGGACACGGCGAGCGCCTGCCGGGACGATGATGGAGACAGTGGGGGCGGGCAGTGTGCGGACGAGACTCGTCGGCGGGCAGCAAAGGTGTGTTGGCGCGATCGAATGGCGTTGAGGGCCCGTGCCTGCCATCGCACAGCACAGAACGGTTGGTGTTCACGCTGCATGTAAGTTCTGCCCCCGGCCGTGCCGTTACAAGGTGAAGCGTGTGGCGGAGGGGGTTGGATGGGGACGGATGAAGCGCGGTTCACCGAGATGTATCGGCGGCTGTATCCGCGGGTGCGGGCCTACGCGGCGAGGCGAGCGGTGGACACCGCTGCCGAGGAAGCGACGAACGACGCCTTCCTTGTCGCCTGGAAGAAGCTCCATCAGTTGCCGGCTGACCCGTTGCCTTGGTTGCTGGTCGCCACCCGCAATGCCCTGTCGGAGCAGCGCCGCCGCGATGTCCGACAGATCACCCTCGCCTCGGAGGTCGCCGCAACTCTCGACGTTGGCGCTGCCACCTCACCCGGCGCCGACCACGACGTTGTCGAGCGGATAACAGTGCTCACCGCTCTCGACTCGTTGTCAGACCAGGACCGAGAAACGCTGATGCTGACCGTCTGGGACGGGCTGCCCTACCGACAACCTGCCGAGGTGTCCGGTTGCAGCACCGCAGCGTTCGCGGTCCGTCACCACCGGGCTCGTCGACGACTCGAGGCGGCCCTGGACGCACGCGACGACGCAGCCCCTGCATCACCGATCCGCGCTGGGAAGGACGAGACATGACCAACCGACGCCCACCGCTCGAGAGCATGGAACGCCACAACCCGGTGCCCCCGAACGTGGAGTTCGTGCCACGGGAAGGTGGACTCCAGCAGATTCTCGCCCACGATCACGATCGGGCGGACGGCTCCCGGCGAGGCACGCCGAGACACCGGATCGCGGTCGCCGCGGCGGCCGCGGTTGTCCTCGTGGCCGGCGTCGCGGCCGCAGGCGCACTGATCGTCGACAGTCCCCGCGAGACGACACAGTCCGAGCCTCCCTCGGCGACCTTCACCCTGCCCCCGCTGGACCCGGGGCAAGCGGTGTTCCCCCCATCGGCCGGGTCTGTGCCGATGCTGCATTTCGTCGCCTACAGCCGCCCCGTCTCGTCCGCCGACCTGTTGCGTCACATCGCCGCACAGGCCGAACGGCAGCCTCCCGCACCGGGTTCCGGGGCATACGAGTACGTCAAATCCCGCAACTGGTTTCTGTCCAGCGCCCGGACCACCGACGGAACCATCCTCGACCAGGGATGGACCGCGGAGATCGAACGCGAGCAATGGCGCGACGAGACCGGGGCGGGCCGGTTGGACAGTCTCGAGGACGGTGTGCAGCAGTCGTTGATTCTTCACCCCGACGTGTTTCCTCGACCCCGACTGGACGCGGACACACGGTCAGTGTCAGAGCTGCGCAGCCGCCTGCTGGCCGCGGGGTCCGGCCGGACCGCGCAGCAATGGTTCGACGAGTACAAGGACACCTGGACGTCCCAGATCGTCTCAGCCGAACTCCAGGCGGCCTACCTCGGTGTCCTCGCCGACCAACCCGGGATCGACGTGCTCGGAGCCGTCACCGATCGGGCAGGGCGTGCCGGCATCGCTGTCGCCACCCAGGCCGGCGATCGGAAGACGGTCCTGATCTTCGACGAGGCAACGGGAGCACTTCTCGGCTACGAGGAGATCGCGACCGGCGTGGGCGCCACCGAGTTCCCGGTCCCGCTACCGTCCACGGTCAGCTACATCTCCTGGATCGCCGAGGGGTACGTCCCCTCCGTTGGCGACCGCATCTGATCGAGATCACAGCTTCATCCCCAAGATCAAAACCGGTCATTTGGTACGTTCTGTTCGATTACCGTCCCGTGGGTCATGCTTGTCCGTAGCTTGGGTCGCTGCTGGCGACTCAAACGTGTTCATAGGGGTGGGATTCGCTCGGCGCACTCGATTCCCACCGAGTGCTTCGAGGGCGCGGCCTGCCAGTCGGGACGAATCGACAGTGGAACGGACATCGTATGAACATCATCGCGCGCGCTGACAGTGCCGAACGGTCCGAGATCACCCGTCGGGCAGATGGCCTCTGGCGCCGTGCCGGTGTCCAGGGGGCCGATCGCAGAGCACTGCTTTCGGAACTCGAGACTGAACTCCGAGTCGCGAACCGAAACGGTCACGGCACGCCGGCAGTCCTCGATGACGTCAGTGAACAGATCCTCCGGGATCGAGCATGCGAGCGGGGCCTGTGTGGCCGCGCCTTGCGGTTGGAACTTGCTGTGCCGGCGGCAGTTCTCGGGCTCGTGGCTGGTCTGGCAACTCCGCTGCTCGTGGTCCTCTCCGTACTGTCGCCGCTGTCAGCTATCCGGATGGGGCAGTACGAAGGCCTTCTGTACGTGTCGTCCGGGATTCTGGGATACCTGGGCACGCTGCTGTTCGTGTGGCGAGTCCTTCACACGTTTGGCGATCCTCGCGCTATTTCGACCGTGCGGTGGCTCGCTGTGCTGCTACCGATAGGTGCCGCACTCAGTGCTGGCGCCGCGGTTGCCTTGACGGAGACGACGAACTTCTACACGTCTATCTCGACATACCTCATCGGCGCAGCCGCAGTCGTTTGCGTTGTGGTCATAGGGATCGGGCTGACCGTCTGGACCGCTCGGTTCTTGGCGGTCAGAAAGCCAATCAGCCTGCAGCCCAGCATGCTCTGCCATTGGTGAATACCCCGCGGCGACGGCCCGCCCGCGGGCCGGGTGGCGCGGTCGGCACAGGTTCGCCCAGCCGCGCTCCCGCCGGCGTTGTGGCGGGACAGACGCGTAACAGCGCGCGGGATCGGTAGATCATCCGTGCGCAGGTCTACGGCGGGCACCGGGCCAATACGCGTCAGTGCTCGGCACAGGCATCGAGCCCCGACATGCAGGCAACCCCTATCTGAGTTCGGGAATCGCTTCCTGCTTTCTCCGGGCCTGGTCGGTACTTCCCCAGACCCGCCGCTCGTCACCGCTACGAAACGCGACACCCACCCCTTCCACGCCCCAATTGATGACGGTGATCTCGCCGGGCAGTCCGGGATCCGAGCTGCTCGTTGAGTAGGTAGTACCCACTGCGTCGACCTGGGCAACCCGACCATCCGGCATCCGGATTCGCAGACCCTCGGGATTACAGTCGTGAAGCCGGTCCTGATCGAGTTCGCCGACCGGGATCTCCTCGCGCACTGCGCATCGTGGCAATGACTCAAAGCCAGGAGTGATGACTTGCCCCGAATAGCCGCCGCAGCCACCTAACAGCAGCGGTACAGCGACGACGGCGAAGAGCACACACCACCTGTGCCCTGCACCACCAAGAAGGACCCGGATACACCCGACCATCCGTTGAATCTCCCACAAGGCCTGGTGCCCCGCCTCAACCGACGGCCACCTGCCGACCGGCGTCTTGTTTCGGCGACCTTTAGATGCGATCGCTGAGCTGCACGTCAACGATGATGGGCGGTACACGCCCGAATAGCACGAGAGCCTGCCATTGCCGAAGGCTCGACGAGTCTCACCTGCCAGGTTTTGGCCCGTGGGGGCTTGCCGACGTCAGGAGAATCTCATCGAGAATGGTGTGATCTGGCGCCCTTCACATGTGTAGTTGCCGACTGGTCTGCCAACCCACTCCGCAAGAGGCCCAGAACGACCCGCAATAGGTGAACATCCCTCTCCTCTCGCTCTGCTCCTCGCGCTGGCTCTCTCGTCCGACCGCGCGTGCCGTGTGTGCGCCAGCGATGAGGTAGAGCATCACCCGACTCGGCCGCTCCGCACAGCCCGTTGGTCTGACCCGCGAAGTTGCGACTCCCGTTTGGTGAGCCTCCGCAAGCTGGGCTGAGCCCGCTTGAACCGGGGTCAGCCGGCCGGTTCGGCCAAGGTGATCGCGCGCGTGAGTGCCGCCGCAGAGAACTGCGTGAACTCGGCCGGATCCAGATGGGACGCCCAGTTGTTGACGATGGTGTCGGCCACGCCCTGCAACCCAGGCAGCACGAACGCGAGGACTGCGGGGTCGTCGCGCAGCACCCTGCCCTCTTTCGCTGCAGCTGTAGAGGTTCGCTGTCCGGTGCACCTCGCACAGCGACGTGTATTGAGCAGAGCGCTAATTGGCCCAATCTTGGTGGCGTGAAGTGGACCTTCTCGCTGGGCCGCTTCGGAACTAGGTTGAAGTCCGTCAACAGCGAAAGGATGGTCTGGAGCAGTGAGAATCTTTTTGGCAGGCGGAACGGGCGTCATCGGCCGGGCGTTGGTGCCCGCGCTCCGGGACGCCGGTCACACCGTGGTGGCAACCACCCGCAGGGAAGACCGCATCGACGGCCTGCTGCGGCTGGGGGCCGACGGCGTCGTCGTGGATGCCCTCGATCCGGCGGCGTTGACCGCCGCGGTCGGTGCCGCCGGGCCCGATGTGGTGATTCATCAGCTGACGGATCTGTCCGGGGGAAGCAGCGGAGCCAATGCGCGTCTGCGCACGGAGGGCAGCCGGAACCTGGCGACCGCGATCCGGGCGGCACGCGTGCGCAGGGTCCTCGCCCAGAGCATTGCGTGGGCCTACGCGGACGGCGCCGGGCCCGCCACCGAGGACACACCACTGGACGTCGACGCGGCACCCCCGCGGAGCATCACCGTCGACGGGGTGACGGCGCTGGAGCAGGCAATGTCCGAATCTGCACCGGCCACGATCCTTCGCTACGGAACCCTCTACGGGCCAGGCACCTGGTACTCGCGGACGGGGCTGCACGCCGAGGCGGCTCGCGCTGGAACCTGGAGCCCCGCACTGGCAGTCACCTCGTTCCTGCACGTGGACGACGCGGTCGCCGCCACCGTCGCCGCCCTCGACTGGCCCATGGGTCCGGTGAACGTCGTCGACGACGACCCGGCCGAGACCATCGAGTGGGCACCTCGGTTCGCTCAGTCGGTCGGCGGCCAGGTCGAGCAGGAAGCACTGGCCGGAAGTCACAGCGGGCGCCCGGTGTCGAACGCGCACGCGCACGCACTGGGGTGGAGGCCTCGTTGGTCGAGTTGGCGCAACGGATTCGCGGCCCTGTGAGCCGACCGCCGGTGCCCGTCCGGTGGCGTCAGGCGATCGTCACCTACTGCTGTGTCTTTCCCGGCAGCCTCGTCCTCTCGGTCACGCTGTCGCCGATGCTCGGCAACTGGCCCAAGCCCGCGAGTGTCGCGCTGACGTCGGTGGTCCTGGTGCGAGAGTGCGAGCGCATCAATGGTGGGATTCGCGCGCGCGATCTCCGACGGCGTCAACGACGCAGTGCTGGCCGATGTCTTCGTCGTCCCCGAACATCGTGGCCGGGGGGTCGGAAAGAGTCTGGTGCACAAGATGATCGACGACGGCCCCGGTGCAAGATTCCGATGGACGCTGTTCACCAGCAACGCGCACGGACTCTACGAACAATTCGGGTTCCGCGCGCCGGATCGAACCGTGCTTGTGCGGCCCGGGTGCCCGTTACCTGAGGGCAGCTCAGAGCGATGATCAACGAAAAGCATACCGCGCCGGGCGGCACCTCCGTGTGACGGGTTGCACTCTGACATTTGTCGCCGGCGAGTCGTCAGACAGGTAGGAGCTCACACTTGGCGGGTGATTACGGCCATGGACCTGGCCGTCATCGGCGGTCGAGTCGCCGAGATTGCAATCATCATGAACCCCGAGAAGCGCGGCCCATGGACCAACGCCTGATCTGTGTCGCCGGATCCCGTGTCGTCGACAGAGCTGCGCGATCCGCTCATGCATTCAGGACGCCTGCCCGAGCAGCCACTAACGCTGCGGCCGCGGCGCGATCGGCGACGGCCCGGTCCACCGGCAGATCCGCCACCAGGAGGCGGTAGTAGATGGGAGCGGCGATCGCGGCGAGCAGATCAGCAGCCGACACGTTCTGTTGAATTTCGCCGCGCCCGACAGCGCGCTGCACGACCACGTCGGCCAGGGCGTATCTGCCGGCGTAGAACTCGCGTTTGATCGCCGCCACCTCGGGCGTGCGAACGGCATCGGAGAACAGAGCCGCGACGATCGCGCGCCCCGACTCGCTCGTGACCAGGGCGACGATCGAGCGCGCCATCTCGTGCAGATCGGACTCGAGCGCGCCCGTGTCCGGCACCGGAACAGTGGTCTCGGACAGGTCGACGACCGCCTCGGCCACCAGCTGGGCCAGCGTGCCCCAACGCCGGTAGATCGTCGTCTTGTGCACGCCCGCACGTTCGGCGACGTCCTCGACGGTCAACGACGCGTAGCCGCGTTCCGACAGACCGGACAGGGTGGCGGCGAACACGGCTTCCCGGACACGCGCACTGCGCCCGCCTGGCCTCTCGGATACTGACACTGCCCCAACTTACCGCAACAACCCGTTGCGTTAACGGGGCCAGCGTGACACGTTAGTAACGCAACAGACTGTTGCATTAATGACTCCGAAGGGGCGAACCATGCCGTACGAATTTCCTGTTGACCACAGCGCGCTCATCGACGAGCGATCCGGGCAGTTCCTGAGCTTCGGACTCGCGCCGCAAGATCTCGACGGCACGCGTGCAGCCATCGACTCCATGTGGGCGGACGCTCCCGGGGGATGGGTCCACGAATGGTCTCGCCTTGCAGCGAAATACGCCGCACAGGGCGATCATGCGCTCGCCTCCATGGTTTACGGCATCGCCAAGTTCCCGGTCCTCGCCAACGAATCACGGCGCCTGGCCCTGCGCCGCCAGGTGGACGAGTACGTGAAGGCCGCGGCCGGGTTCGGCGTGCGGTTCGAGCGCCGCATGCTCACGCTGCCGTACCGGAACGCCGCCGTCGAACTACCGGTGCACCTGTTCTCCGCCGACGAAAAGTACAGCGGCGCGCCGGTCCTACTCCTCAGCGGTGGCGTCGATGGCTGGAAGATGGACATGCACCCCCTCGCGGTTGGGTTCGCACAGAACGCTGGCGTCACGGTGCTCGCCTTCGACCAGCCCGGAACCGGCGAATCACCGGTCCCGCTTGATGAATTCGGCGATGAAGTGATCGACGGTCTGATCGCCGCGGCGCGCGCGCTCGGCAACGGCAAGGTAGGTCACCTCGGAGTGTCCTTCGGCGGCAACTTCGCGGTGAGGTCCGGCCTGACGGGAGCGGTCGACGCGGCGATCAACATCGGCGCCCCCGTGGCGACGGCATTTGAGGTCGCGAACCTCGAACGCCTGCTCTACGGAATGGCCGACATCGTGGGCAATGCGGTCGGTTTCGACGCCCCCGCCACGCAGGAGAAACTAATGGCAGCCACTCGCGTATTCGACCGCCGCGATCTTCTTCTCCGCGAGAACAACGCACCAATGCTCGTCATCAATGGGGCCGACGACGTACACGTTCCCCTCGACGACACCCTGATCTTCGAAGGACGCGCGGACACAGAGGTCCATGTGATTCCCGACGCCGGCCATTGCGCTGTGACCAAGCTGCCGGAGCTGATGCCGATGATGGTCGACTGGCTGCGCAGCCGGCTCGTGGCCGCCTGATATCCGCCCGGCGGACCGGCCAGACGGAGACGCGGGCCTGCTCGGATGAGGCCCGCGACCACCGTTTGGCCGGTTGCCGGCTACGTGAACAACTCCGGAGAGCCCGTCCGTGTCCAATCGAGAATGGTGCGAGCGACCCCCTCGGGATCGTCCAGCATCGGAACGTGGCCGACTCCACCTATCACCTTCCAGGTAGCCCCGGGAGCGAGCGTGCGCCAACCGATCCCGTGTGAACGAAGGGGAAGGATGCGATCCCGCGTGGGCCAGACGATGAGGACGGGTGTGTCGACATCGACATAGGGCTTGGCAACGGCCACTTCGTCGAAATGCTCGAACAGGGTGGAGTCAGCTGTTGCACACAGTGATTGGACAGCTCGCCCCGACGCCAGGCGTGCGCCATTGCGGGCGATGTCGCGGAATGCGATTTGACGCATCCACGGAACCCTCATTGCGATGGGGAGAATCGGGCGGATCATCCGCACCAGACGCTGCCCATCGGAGACAGCCCGTGCGGCAGCAGCGCCGCCTTCCGACGTCCATCCGCCCGCTGGCGAGATCGCGACGACGCTCCGGGCCCTTCCCCGGCGAGCGAGTTCCATCGCGACCAGGCCCCCCAGGGAGTTTCCGACAATGTTTGCGGTCGTGATGGACTCGTCGTCCATCGCAGACTCCACCGAGTCGACGATGTCATCCAGCGCCATGACTGGCGCAGTTGCGGGGCGGCCCGTGTGCCCGGGAAGGGTCGGAGCGAGGATGCGATGGTGTGGCGTGAGCAGTGGGAAAAGCGGCTCCCACACATGCCAGGACATCGTCGCTCCGTGCAATAGAACCAGTGGGTCACCGGCGCCACTCACGAAGTAGGGAGTGGCAGTCAGCTGCCCGTTCATCACGCGCATGTCCTCGAGTCCTTTCTGTTGTCCCCGGATCGGGTCGCGTGTCATCCGCGAACCTACGAACCTACGAAGCTCCGTCGGCCCGATCGAGCTCCACGACAACGCCGCTGCTCGAACCATCTCCGTTGACGGTGACGGCCAGGTCATGGAAGAAGCGGTCAGGGTCGACAACCGCGTCCGGCGGATGCACTCCGGCCCGAACGGCGGTTCCGTCAGCTACCTGAGACAGTCCGAGCGCCAACGGAATTCCTGTCGCTCTAGCCATGTCCGAGGTCAGTGAAGCCAGCCCGGTGTCATCGGCGAGATGCGCAAGAGCCGTGCACGGCTGCCCGTTCTTGCTGCCCATCGCGGCCGCGAAGAAGGACGGCAAGCTGCCCGGTGACTTGAACTTCGCGGCACGCGCCATCGAACGGACTCCTCTCCGAAACGACGGGCTCGCGAGATCTACCGCCGCGGTCTCGTTCGTCAACCGCCCCTTGTCAATATCGGTGCGCAGTACATCGAGGTAAGCGGCCGTCCCCGGGGAGATGACCATCAGGTTCGCCGAGCTACCAGAGGGCCGAAGCGTACGATGGAGGGTCACTGGCTCGGGATGTCCGACGGTGTAAGCCGTGCCGTTTCGCCCACCGGGCAACGACAACGAAACAGCCTGCAACGGCGGCTCCTGCGCGATCTGCCCGTCCCGCACCACCGCAACGGTCCCACTGATCTGCTGCATCCAGTGCACCGCTGCTGCCGAAGGCTGCCCATCAGGGCTCAACAGCTGGGCATCCACCTCATCCTGATCCTCCGTGCCCGGACCGTCGACGGGCCAGGCCGTGTACACATCCACGACACTGTCGAGCTCGCGAGCCGCCCGGGCCGCGAGCAAATTGCTCACACCCGGGCTAGCACCCATTCCCACTATCGCGCAGATACCCGCCTTGCGGGCCTCCGCATCCAGCTCAAGCATCTGCAGCGTCGGCTCCCAGTCGTCACAGATGTCGAGATAGTGCGTGCCGGACTCGATCGCCGCCCGCAACACCGTCAGCCCGAATCGGTAGTACGGGCCTACGGTATTCAGGACCACGTCCGCGTCGTCGAACGCCGCATACAGCCCCTGTCGGTCAGTCACGTCAACCTTGCGGGGCCGCACCGGCACACCGACACTCGCCATCTCACGAGCGAGTGCATCAGCCGCGGAGTAGTCGCGGTCTGCAACCACAATCTCCGCCACCCCCGGCAAGCTCACCGCAGTCCGAACAGCTTCCGCGCCCATCGCACCCGCCCCGCCTAGCGCCAGAACTCTCATGCGTCCTCCTTAGATCGAGTTTCGGTCGATTACAACACGATCGATCTTAACACGAACGTTTTGTATATGCTCGAACTGTTGTGGACAGAACGCTCACGCCAGAATCCCGAAGGGGCGGCCCCCAGCCATCCCGGCCAGCTTCCGAAACGTCCAAACACCTACACGCGGCAGAACAAGCGCGGCCTCGAGAGTGGCAATCAGGCATCGATCGAACCACCGCCCCAGACGGCACCGCGTGACGAGGCGGGGTACAGATGAACTCGGCGCGACACGAACCCAACGCGCTCGACACAGACCAGGTCGCGGAGATCTGCCGTCGTGGCGTGACGCCGTCGCGCCACGGCAACGAGTTGCCCCGCCCGCCTTCGGCGCCGTCCGACCAGCGCCACAGTTGTCGCATGCGGAAGGCCTACTGCAATCGAACTCTATGCGATCGTTGCATAATCGGTCGTTTTCGATACGATAGGTTTGTCCGAGATAGTTAGCTCAACATGCATCGTCCACAGCAGAATCGAGGAGTGCAGTGACCAACCCGAAGAAGCCGGCGCCAAAGCCGCGGCCGAGCACAACCCCCTCCCCCACCTCTCGCGGCACGGCTGCTAGCGGCGAGCCACTCGCGGAGAAGCACGCAAAGATCCTCGTTGTCGGAGCCGGCTTCGCAGGCCTAGGAACAGCAATTCAACTGCTGCAGAGTGGCTTTGGTGAGCAGCTGCTAGTGATTGAACGAGACAGTGAAGTCGGCGGGACATGGCGCGACAACACCTACCCGGGCTGTGCATGTGATGTCCCTTCGCACCTCTACTCCTTCTCGTTCGCCCCCAATCCCGATTGGAGCAAGCGGTTCGCGCCCCAGCCCGAGATCGGCGCAT
The DNA here is from genome assembly GCF_001040705.1 of Rhodococcus sp. RD6.2. Classification (GTDB taxonomy): domain Bacteria; phylum Actinomycetota; class Actinomycetes; order Mycobacteriales; family Mycobacteriaceae; genus Rhodococcus_G. Next base: position 38,542 of record NZ_CVQP01000007.1, on the reverse strand, counting down.
ACCTCCGACGATGTGCTGATGAGTTCGGAGTACGGCCGCACATCAGGTTCAGGTGCGAACTCCAGCGCGCCGAGTGGGATCAAGAGGCCCAAATCTGGCGCGTCGAGACGAGCAGAGGCCCACTCACCGCCAACTTCGTAGTTATGGCACAGGGACCGCTCTCCGAGCCGTCGATTCCACAGCTTCCCGGGCTTGAGATGTTTGCAGGCGAGTCATTTCACTCAGCCAGGTGGGACCACTCATTGGATCTGTCCGGGCTTCGGGTCGGAGTGATCGGCACAGGGGCGAGTGCCATTCAGTTCATTCCCGAGATTCAGCAAAGAGCGGCGCACCTGACCGTCTTTCAGAGGACTCCGTCGTGGATAGTTCCGCGCCACGACTGGGAGATTCCGAGCTGGCTGCAGAGGCTCTACCGCACGATGCCCGTGCTGCAGCGCCTCACCCGCGGGTTCGAGTACCTCACACGCGAGGCATCAGTGCCTGCCCTGATGGGGAACAAGATGCTTCGCAACCTGGGCCGCAGATCAGCCGAGGACCACTTGAAGCGCCAGGTGCAGGATCCCGAGCTTCGTCGGAAGCTGACACCCGATTATGAGCTCGGATGCAAACGAGTCCTCCTCTCTGACAACTATTTCCCCGCACTGACGCGGCCCAACGTCTCGGTCGTCACTGATCCAATTCGAGGCATCGATACCGACCATGTGCGGACATGCACGCGCGACGGCGTCTCAACCGACGAGCACACCGTCGACGTACTCATCTTCAGTACCGGATTTCGGGTGACCGATGCGTCTCATCCGCGCGTGATCTTCGGGGCCGGCGGACGTTCCCTCGAGGATGTGTGGCAAGGCAGTCCCCAGGCCTATCGCGGGTCGACCGTCGCCGGGTTTCCCAACCTGTTCTTGATGGCAGGACCCAACACCGGGCTCGGGCACAACAGCTTGATCTACATGATCGAGGCCCAGATCGCCTACCTGCTCAGCACCTTGGGGTTCATGCAAGCGCTCCAATTGCGGTCGGTGGATGTCAAGGCATCCAAGCAAGACGAATACAACGCCAACCTTCAGGAACGGTTGGCTCCCAGCGTCTGGGCGAGCGGTGGATGCAATAGCTGGTACAAGGACAAGAAGAACCAGATCACCACGATCTGGCCCGACCAGACCTGGCGCTTCCGCGCGGAGACATCCGAGTTCGATGCGGAGCACTACATTTTGACCACCGCCGAGAGCATCAACGCCGCCGAGGTCGCGGGATGAGAGGCAATGCCGCCAAGGTCGCGGGATGAGAGGCAATGCCGCCGACGATGACGTCGAACCGCGCTCGGCACGACATCGTCCGGAGTGCGACATGAAGCACGCGAGTCAGCCATGCACGGCCTGCTGAATCTCCGCCCCGCACGGCGACTGGTGGCGATCGAGGCCTCGGGAGCGGTGTTCTATGCGGCTGTCACCTTGCCGTTCATCCCGCTCGACGCCCCGCAGGTTCCCGACTGGGTGTCACTGTCGGGGCTCGCCCTTCTACTGTTCGTGATTGCCTTGAATCTTCACACCTGGCGGCTGGTTGTCACCAGTGGCCTGGCCCTGCACGGGAGCGGGCCACCGGTGCACTCGGCCGGGCGCCTGCCGGATCAACTACACGACGAGAGGCGCCTACGTTGGGTAGCCGTGCTCTACCTCGCTCTGACGATCGTGCTGCTTCCAGTGCCGGCGACCTGGGTGATGTTCTGGTTCTCGTTCACCCTGGCCACCGCATGTCTGGCCGGGTTGTCACTTATCGCGTTCGCATGTAACTCGATGCGGAGGACCCGAGGGGCCGGAGAAGCTCTCTAGCAAGCCACCCACAGCGGCGCGGTCTGATCCCGCTGCAGCGGGACCAGACCGCGCCGCGCAAGCCATCAGTTTCGAACCAAGGAGCTACCTGATATGTCCGATGAACACTTCGACGTATTGATCGTCGGTGCGGGGCTCTCAGGGATCGGCGCCGCCTGTCGGCTGCAAACCGAGTGCCCGAACCGTTCATATGCCGTACTGGAGGGACGCGCCGAAATCGGCGGCACGTGGGACCTGTTCCGCTACCCCGGTATCCGATCAGACTCGGACATGTTCACACTCAGCTACCCGTTCCGGCCTTGGCAAGTCCCGCTCAATTGCGGACGGTTCGTCAATTTTGAACTACATCAAAGAAACCGCCGATGCCCGCGGCGTCGACCAACACATCCGGCTCGACCACATGGTGACCCGCGCAACATGGTCGTCCATTGATGCAACATGGACCGTCACGTGTCGAGTCGCCGGCAGCCTCCGCGTATACACGTGCAGCTTCCTCTACCTGTGCAGCGGGTACTACAGCTACAAGGGCGGCTTCGCTCCCGAATTCCCAGGACTCGAGCAATTCTCGAGGATGGTAGTGCACCCGCAGCAATGGCCGAAAGACCTTGACTATACCGACAAGCGCGTAGTTGTCATCGCCAGCGGAGCTACTGCGGTCACACTCATCCCGGCGATGGCCGCCACCGCGAAGCACGTAACGATATTGCAGCGCTCACCGTCCTTCATCGTGTCGCGGCCCTCCCACGATCAAATGGCAATCCGCCTCCGCAGGGTGCTGCCCGAGCGCAGCGCGTATGCGATGGTTCGGTGGAAGAACATCGCGTCGGCCCGGCTCTCGTTCGCGTTCTGCAAACAGTTTCCGAACACTGCTGCGCGTGCAATGAAGTCTGCGGTCGCCCGGCATGACGGCCGGAAAGTCAACCTCGACCCACATTTCATTCCTCGTTACGAGCCGTGGGATCAGCGGATCTGCCTGACCCCTGATGGGGACTTCTTCAGCGCCCTCACGAGCGGTCGCGCGTCCATCGCGACCGACGAGATCTCCCGGTTCACTCGGACTGGCATCTCCCTCGCGTCCGGCAGTCATCTGGATGCGGACGTCGTCGTGACCGCGACAGCTTTGAACCTGGTCGCGGTCGGTGAGATTGAACTAGAAGTGGATGGTGTACGCATCGATGCCGCACAATCATTCATCTACAAGGGTTTGATGTTGAGTGGAGTGCCAAACCTCGCATGGTGTCTCGGTTACACCAATGTGTCGTGGACGATGAGAGCCGACCTGTCTTCACGTTACGTATGCAAACTTCTCAACCACCTGGACGCGCACGACGTGGACTACGCCGTCCCCACAGTGGAGGACAGCATGGTCGCGGAGCAGTCCGTCCTCGCACTCCAGGCGGGCTACGTTCTGCGCGCTGTCGACCGACTTCCAAAGCAGGGACCCGAGGCTCCTTGGTCGCGCCACCAGAACTACTTTGCCGATGTTCACGCCATGAGATTCGGGTCAGTCGATGACTCGATGGCGTTCGGAACCCGTGATCGCGCTTCGGTATCGAGCTCTATCCCGCAGAAACCCAGCCTCAATGCCTAAGCGGCCGTACAAGTCTCGGGCCCTCGATGCCTGGCCGTGCGCGTACCATGCTGACGACGCGCTGGCGGCTTCGTCGCAACCCTGCAAAAGCGCCAGAACTGTCACTTCAAATACGATCGTACTATTGTTGAGCGTTCCAGCTGCAGCCACAGGAGTGACAAAATGAGTAAAAGCGACGACTACAACGTCGAGGTGCCGACGCGTGTCCTCGTGGAGAGCATGGTTCGCGAAGATGCCACGCTTCACGCGAACGAGCTCTATTCGGTGGCGAATGCGCTGGGAATGACGGACCAGCAGGTGCGGCTGTGCATTCGTCGGCTTGTTACGGACGGTCAGTTCACCCAAGAAGGACGGGGCCGCCGGGCCGTTCTGCGCGCTTCAGAGGGGGCCGAAAGCTCGATCGAGCCCAATGTTGAGTTCGTGCGATACATGTTCGCGCAAGACCGCGGCGAAGCACCCTGGGACGGGAACTGGCACCTCGTCGCCTTCGCGATTCCCGAGACGGCCAGGCAAGCCCGAGACGCCATGCGAGACGGGATCGTGCACCTCGGTGGTGCGTCAATTCAAGGCGGCCTTTATATTTCACCGAATCCTTGGGGATCACACATCCAAGCTCTTGCGTCCAAACTGGAGGTCACCGACCATGTGACCTCATGCACCACCTCAGATCTCACAGTTGGTGGAACAAAAGATCCCCGTACGATCGCGGCACGGCTTTGGCCGCTCGACAACATCGCCGATGGACATGCGAAGCTCATCAATGTTGCGCAACAACGTCTTCTGCGTCTTCGAGACACCATAGGATTGACTGAGACAGATACCCTCACCATCGCAATAGAGCTGGCATCTGAATTCACTCGCGCGATGAACCCAGACCCACTTCTCCCGCGAGAGTTGCTTCCACACCCATGGCCGGGAACCCGCGCCCGCAACCTGACGGCCGAGTGCTGGTCCGTCCTCCTAAACCTCAATCCGGCTCCGGCTCGTCCACGCCTTTTTCGAAGCTATGCCGACGTGGTCCAACACGTAACCGATCACGCTCCCCAGCCGATCCCTTAGCCGCCATTCTCCGGGCCCGCTGCGGTGTAGCGCAAACCTGCACTCAACAAGGCAGTTGGGTGTCGATGAGAACGGTCCCTCTGTTCGGACGGCCGGGAAATTTGGCGTGCATGCTCGCAGGTTTGCCCTCACGGAATCGGCATCTGATGAACACCAGGGCGTGCGTGCCATTCCATCCATTCCATCCAGCCTCGCCGCCTGACGCGCGCTCTCTACATTTATTCAGTTAGTCAGACGCTCATGGGCGTGGCGCGTCTCTCTGTCCGTCTCTACCGGTCTCCATGGCCACCATCGCTCGGCCGGCTCGCTTTTCTCTCTCGTCTCTCTAGTACGCTTGGATAGGCCCGAGCTCACCGCGCAACGTGACGCTGCCATCGGCGGCTCGCATGACGAACACGAGTGCGGCCTACGCGGACGAATCAGCTGTCGGCGTCCCCGCTCGCTCCCCAGAGATGTGCCGCGTAGCGCGGGCATGTCTCTTCGTCGTCGAGGTCGTCGATCACTGCCGAGAGTTCCGAGTGGCCATTGAGCGCGGCGAGGGTCATGAGCACGTAGCGGAGGTCGCGCTCGTCCCGGTGTGGAAGCGCGGCAGTCTGCGCTCGTGCTCGGCCCGGTCGGGGGCTGTGGTCGACGGCACCGCCGCGTTTCGCTGAGCCGGAGAGCATCTGGCTGAGCGAAAACAGGTGCCCTTGAACGGCTGCGGACAGCGCGGCCGTTGGAACCCTGCTGCGGTCGGTCGCAACTTCTGGAGCTGAGCGATCGGAGGCGGGCGAGTCTCGTCGCGGAATCGGATTCTGGCATCCGGTCTTCTCGCCCGTGGCGGACCAGGCCTGGTCGGCCGTCGAGTATTAGGCGGCGCGGCGGAAGATCCTGCGCTGGGCTTCGAGGTGGCGGCGGAAGTCCACCACTGTGGCCTCTCCAGCTGAGGGCGTGTCGAGGTCCTCCAACTCGACTGAGTTGGCCTCAGCGAGCTTGCTCGTGTACTCCATCACCAGTTCGACCAACGTGGCAGCGACTGCAACGTTCCCGTGCTTCGAGTGGGCCTCTGCGGCGTCAAGGTCAGCGAGCAGGCGGCCGATGGTGACCTCGTCCAGCCGAGCATCACGCGCCGCCTCAAGGTAGGCGATCAGTGAGGCGTTGAGCTCGGCCACGCATCTCTTGGCCTGACGCCGATCCCGGACAGCGAGGACCGTCGCGCCGCCTACGATGGTCGTCGTCACCACGAGGACGGTGACGACACGCTTGTCCCTCAGGATCGCCGCTGCGGCACGTTGCGCGTTCGCAGGGGCCTTCTCTGCGAGTGAAGCCTCCTCGAGGAGCTTGACGATCTGCCCCTGTAGGTTGCGAACAGTCCCGCCCGTCTGCTTCATCAGCCCCGCGGCGATGCCCGCCTGAATGTAAGGCGGGAGGTAGAGATTAACCTGCTGGATCGGCGGCGATGCGGCCATGTCACTTCCTCTCGCTCCATGTCGGGGTCCGAGTGTAGTGACGAGTTCGTGCATCCGATGAAACTCGTCATCATTGAGAACCGATAGCATCCGAGCATTGAGCGCGGGCCGAGAACAGCCTGTCTCCGTGGCCGTCGATCAGCCGGAACTTCGCGCCACAGCGACAGCGATGCAGGCGATCTCCGCCCCGAGTGTCACCGACCCCGCTACCGCGCGCATCGCACTGCGAGCGTTGGCGCACCGAATTGACTCCATCACCGGTGTGCCAATCCCGACACGGCAACCGAACTGGGTGACCGACATTACCCCGATGCCAGCCTCGGCGAACGACAGTTAATGATCCGGCTTTGCTGATGTCCTTGGCCGAGTCTGTGGGAACGAAACCCAGCAGGTAGCCATCGGCACCGAGATCGAGTTGGACCAGGAGTAGGGAGGACGGGGGTCCGTGTGGCGAGACAGCGAGATTGATTGATTGAGGAAGAGAGTCAGTCGAGAGAAGAGAGAAGAGAGAGATGTCGTGGCCGGCGGGAGATGGCCGGGGGTGTTCACCTATCGCGGAGAAGCCGGGGGCGTGAGCAGTGACTCCGGTCGAGGGCGTGCTGTTCGACATCGACGGGGTGCTGGTCGCCTCGTGGCAACCCCTCGCGGGGCCGCCGCGGCCCTCGACGCCGTCCGCGACCGCGGGCTCGCACGCGCCTTCCTCACCAACACCACCTCCAGCGGCCCTGCGCGACTGCGGCATGGCGGTGGATGCCGAGGAGATCGTCACGGCCGCCGCGCTCAACGCCGAGTACCTCCGCGAGGTCCATCCGGGGCAGCGCTGCCTGCTGATCAACCACGGCGACATCGCCGGGGACATGACCGGCATCGAGTTCGACACCGACAGCCCGGAGGTGGTGGTCCTCGGCGGGCCGGGCCCGAGTTCGACCACGCCGCGCTGAGCCGGGTGGTGGAGCTGATGCTCGACGGGGTGCCGGCGATCGCGATACGGGGCGGACTGACCTGGGCCAGCGCGAAGGGCATCCGCATCGACACCGGGGCCCGCTCAGCCCGACCCTCGCCAGCGAGCTCGACGATCATGAAACCGTGCAGGCAAAGGTCGAGAAGGCCCCTGTGTATTTCATGATCATCGGAGGTGCGGGGGTATGTGTCGGCGGCGGTAGTTACTGTGGCGGCGGAAGATCCGAGACAAGTGGGGGGCCGAATATGGGTTACGACATCAGTTTTCATCCGGTCGATATGCGGTTGGTGCAGGAGCGGGTCACGCCGTTCCTGGCGGGGCGCGGGAATGACGACGATCTGGATGATCTGATTGCCGACGCGGTACGACAGGCTAAGGTGCGGTTCCGGGCTAACGCGTGGGGACTCGGGGTGATGCAGGCGAACCCCGGTGGTGCGTTCGATACCAGCCTGCACGTATGGGGGCGGCCGTTCTTCGTGACTGCCGAGCGTTCGGAGGACGTCGCGGAAGCCGTTGTGCGGTACTGCAATGCGACCGTCGACCAGGTAGATGACTTGGCCCGCAGCCAGATCACCCTACTAGACCCCGCCTTGCTCGCACACGTCGAACCCAAGGTGAGCGGAAACCTCCCCGCCGACGAACGTCTCGCGATCGGCTTCCGCTGGAAGCTCGACCTGCTCCGTGAAGCCGCCGCGGCCGTGCGTGCGGGCCGCGACACCATCCGCAACGGCGACGGCGACGAGATCGAAGCCGCGAGCGCCCTCGCTGGAAATGCCCAGTTCGTCCTGGTCGAATTCCTCGCAGCCCTTCTCCCCGGCTGGATCGAGCGCGGCCGCGTGTGGCCCACCGAACTAGCCGAAAACGCCTCCACCGACTGCTACGCCCCGACCGACCACAACACCCCGCTACTCGGCGTGCTCCCCGACGAATTCCCTTCCCTGGAATGGGATTCGAACTGGACCATCCCCGAAAACTACGCCATCGGCGGCTACGCGTCCCCCTCGGACATCCGCCCCTTCCGAGACTGGCTTACCCGCAACACCGCCCCCCTCACCGCGATCGGTGACCAATGGGACGACCGCCCCTACGTCCAGAATGCCCTCCGCAAACTAGACGAATCACTAGCCCTAGCCGAACTCACCGGCTCAGCCTTCGTAGAAGCCGCCGAAATCTACATCCCCATGCAGGGCACCATGAACTGATCCCGAACCTGAGGCCATCAACAAGAGGCCTCAAGTCAAGCAAAAGCCCCGACCAGATCGTTTTCTGGTCGGGGCTTTCGGTTTTCCGGGGTTACCCGTACCTCCGCTGTACCTCCGGCGGTTCGGTCTGGGCTGCACGCGGATTGGATAGGTTGAACAGTTGGTGATCACACTTAGGTCGAGCAGTGTCGGCCAACCACGATCAATCCATGGTCGATTTCTGTCGGGGCGTTCTCGAGGAGGATGTCACAACCACGCGTCGATCGGTGTCTTCATGCCGACGGACAACCCGGGAAAACAGAACCCCGGCCGTCGACGATCTCCCGGAGGACACGATGACCACACCAACCCGCATCCCGCCGACCGAGCTCACCGGCCTCTTCGGCACGATCGTGAAGATCGCATCCCGACGGATGCTTGGCCAGGTCCCGGACTCGTTGGGCGTGCTCGCCCACCATCCGGCGCTCATGCGAGCGTCTATGGGCATCGGCCGCAAGATCGAGGCGCTGGACCAGCTCGACCGCAATCTCGCAAGCTATGCCGTGATGTCGACGGCCGCCTACATCGGCTGCAGCTGGTGCCTCGACTTCAACTACTACAAAGCTCACAACGACGGGCTCGACGAGGCGAAAGCCAGGCAGGTGCCGAACTGGCGCGAAGCGTCGGTGTTCACGCCGGTCGAACGACATGTCATGGAATACGCCGAGGCGATGAGCCAGACACCGCCCGCCGTCACCGACGAGTTGTCGGCCGCACTCCTCACCGAACTCGGCCCCGCCGCGCTGATCGAGCTCACCGCCAAAGTCGCCTTCATGAACATGAGTTCACGCATGAACGTCGCCCTCGGCATCCACTCGGAAGGCTACGCCGACACGTGTCAGCTCCCGCCTCTGGAGACTCGGGCGACCGCGGCCGGGCCTGCGTCGACATCTGCCCCCGGGCCGCAGCCGCCGGATACCACGTTCAAGGCCGTAGGCTCGACGTCATGACCGACGACGCGTTCGTCACCCACCGCCCCCTGCTCTTCACCGTCGCCTACGAACTGCTCGGATCCGCGGCCGACGCGGAGGACGTGCTGCAGGAGTCATGGTTACGGTGGAATGCCGTCGACCACGCAGGTATACGCGACGAACGCGCCTACCTCGTGCGGGTCGTCACCCGCCAGGCACTGAACCAACTGCGCACGATGTCGCGTCGACGCGAGTCGTACGTCGGGCAGTGGCTGCCCGAGCCACTGCTCACGAGCCCGGATGTCGCAGACGACATCGAACTCGCCGAGAATGTGTCGATCGCGATGCTCACCGTGCTCGAGACACTCGGGCCGACCGAACGCGCAGTGTTCGTTCTGCGCGAGGTGTTCGACGTGCCCTACGACGAAATCGCCGCCGCGGTCGGCAAGACCACGGCCGCCGTTCGCCAGATCACCCACCGCGCACAGGAACACGTCGCCGCGCGGCGACCGCGGGTGACGGCCGATCGAGCCGAACAGGAGGCGGTCATCGCCCGTTTCGTCGCTGCGGTGAACTCGGGCGACCTGCAGGGCCTGATGGATGTGCTCGCACCCGATGTGGTGTCGGTCGCCGACGGCGGCGGCTTCGTGCGCGGCGCGGCTCGCCACCCGATCGTGGGCGCCGACAAGATCAGCCGCTACCTGCTCGGTGGCCTCGCGAAGCTCGGCCTGCCGTTCCAGGCGCGGCCCACGTGGGTGAATGGCCATCCGGCGATCCGGGGCGAGATCGACGGCGCGCTCGCCGGCGCGATCAGCTTCGAGATCGAGGACGGACGGATCACCCGCATCTTCTCGATCGCGAACCCGTACAAGCTCAGCCGGCTCGACGAGGAGGCGGAGCTGGCACGGTAGCGCACCTCGGCTGAAGTTCGGAACCGGCACGCGTGCCCAAGGTTCTTGTTCCACAACGACATACAGCGATGATTCCTCGAACTCGATGGATACGATCGCGGCGGCATCGACCTCGACGCGACGCACTCCACCTGCCGGGGTCGTCACAAGAAGCGCCGGCCGCGACGGCACCCCGCCGCGGAGAACAGTCGACCGAGGAGGCGATGTCCCGGCGACGCCGCAAACTTCAACGTCCCCACAACGCATCGACACGGGAACTGAGCTGGAACTCATCCAGATTGATGTGATCTGGCGCCGATCTCAAGCGCGACTAACGACGGGTGGACTATCCAATCTGCTTGCAGCCCAACATGCTCTTTCATTGGCGCCTCGCCACCGTCACCGCGCGTATACCTTCATCAGGGATCGGTCGGCCGCGTCGAAGCCTGCCGAATCACCTGGTGCTCTCCGCTCTGACGACCGTCGTGTCGGTTGCCCGGCCGTGCTCGGCGGCCGGGTTGCGCGTCTCGAGCTGAGTGCCCGTGGCAACCCGCGTGGACGACCGCAAGCTCACTGCGAGTGACGGCGCGTACGGTCGACACCTCCCATGACGCGGTCTTCGACCACCGCTCGAACGCGAGCCGACCGCTTCTGTCGGCGGTCGCATAGTCCGCATATTCCATCGATCCGGACGGTGGCGTACCGGTCGTTCCCTCCGCGGTGAACTGAACAGCACCGGACTTGACCTGCCGGTACACGCGGTTGTCGAGAGCCACTTCTTCGCCGGGCTCGAGGCAGNTNCCCTCGCACGGCGTCCACAGCGTCATCTCCAGTTCGCCCTCTTCGTACTCGACCGTGAGCCGGCGACGGCCGTTCGGGCCGGCGAGCAGGTGCTCGTGCCAGCGAAATCCCTCCTNGTCGAAGTTGATCGTGCCGCNGACGACGTNGTCGACACCGGTGCACGAGACGATGTCACCGACACCGATCCGGAGCGGGTCGTAGGCCTCCGGGTTGGCGGCAAGCGGATCAATCCGCGGTAGTGCACCAGGAGTGTCTGTGCGCATGCCGAGTATGACGTTCCCGGCGATCGAGATCAGAACCAACAGGGCGAGTAGAAGAATCACGACACCCATCCCGACAGTGTTCCCCTCACGTAGGACTCGACAACAACTACCTGACTCCTGAGCGGGGTTCAGCCCACGAACAGCCGTGAACAATTGTCAACTTCGATGACGACGAATCGCGCCCTTTCATCGTCACGATAGTTGTCATGCCGCAGGTCAGAGCGGCCGGGAATACCAAATATAATGACGAATACAGCGTCACTGGCCCGGCTGTGAATCGTCACGCCAGTTGAACCATCTGGCACACCACCCCGGAATGATCGCTGAGCTTGGGGTCAGCGACGTACCCAGGCCAGGTGTGCAGCCCGGTGCACTTCAGGTCTGAGGCGACGTGATCGATCAACGGACCGTGTTCGACGTCGCCGACTGTGTGAATCGTCCACCGGCCCATCACCTCAGCCATCCGCTCGGCGACCCTCACGGGTTGCCGGACCCGCGGGACATGCTGACTGAAGTCGCTGGCAACCACCGTCGGCACCGCCGGTCGAACCGAGCACCTCGAGCTGATCGAGGCCGCCGAGGTGCTCGGACCACGCCGTGGCGTCACGCCGTCGTGTACTCACGTGGGCACGGGCCCACGGGATGCAGATGGCGAGGATCCTGACCGGACCTGCCGACGCAGCGGTCAGCGCGGTCACCACCCGCCCAGCTCCCCCGCCCGTGGTGAGCCAATCGACGTCGCTGAGCGGCCAGCGGGAGCGGAGCAGCACCTTGCGGTGGTGCGGTTTGTCGACGTAACCCCAGTCGTCGCCGGCGTCGACGACGTATCCACCTTCCGGAAGAAGCCCGCGGTGCCCCTCCGTGACCACGAGAATGTCCGCGGCCGTCTCATGTGTTCCAGGTCGCGACGGTGATCTCGGCACCCTTCACGACCGGCACCCTACGGCCGCCCCGCGCGCGCTCGGTCCGCGACACGCCCACGCGCCGAGCACGCGCGGATCGCACCAGGGTTGCGCCCTTGCCCAGATCAAAGGGCAGGGGACACGTGTCGCCGCTGGGTGGGAGCCGGTCAGTGTGGCCGGGTGCCGCCTGAATCTCATGCAGGATCGCAAGCGGAACCCAATCGGACGAAGAGGACACCGGTAATGCGACTGATCACCCGCGCCGCACTCGTTACAGCAGCGTCGATCCCACTGGCCACCATCGCCCCGGCACTCGCATCGGCAGCAGACGCCGGTGACGTCACCTACAGCTACTCGGTGAACGGATCGACAGTGAGCAACACGATCACCAACACTTCTGGCTCGGCAATCGGCTGCACCACCTCCCTCGCCCCGGCGCCCGGAGGTGCGCTGCCTCCGATCGCCACCGTCCTGTCACAGGGGCAGTCCCTGTACTCCCACGGCGAGATCCCCGCCGGCGGGGCAACGCAGACGATCACCGATGTGCCCGACGGCTCCTACGTCGTCCTGGCGAGTTGCGGCACTCCTTCCAACACGGCCATGTGGATCTCCGCCTACCCCGGCCTCGAGGAGTACCTGCCGCAGTTCCAGATGGACCATGCTTTTCTCATCCAGCAGGAATCCACCGTGGTGACCGTGCCTTCCACCGACCAAATCCCGCCCGGAAGCGGCACCCTCCCGGACCTCGGCGAGTTCGTCGGGAGCTGATCGCTCGCCTAGATCCTGGCCAACGACGTCGGACTGGCGGCCTGGGTGGCCGACCCTCCTGGCGGGCCCGCAAATATCATGGCCTCCATGGAGGTTTCGGACGGCACGGTGCGGTGGCTGAAGCGCTTTCTCACTGACTGGTACGGCGACTGGCGACCCGACTACGGAACCCCACCCGGTGATCTTCCAGTGCCGGCACCGACGGCACTGGCGGAGTTGTACGCGTTCGTGGGGCGGTGGCCGACGCAGGAAACCGGGGAGCACCTGCCCGAGTCTCCGATGATCCTCCAACACCAGGATGTGCTGGTCCGGCCCTCCGATCTGGTCGTCGTCGACGGCCACGTCGACTTCGTACGCGACCATCAGGACGCCTGGACGTGCCGGGTGCGAGCCGACGCCGAGTCCAGTGCGGTCTGGAGCAATGCGCACTGGATGTGGACTGACGTCGACACCGAGGACTACGTCAAGTTGACCCCGACTCTTGAGCACTTCCTCACTTCGTTCGTGCTCCAGGAAACCGTGTTGGGCTGCCGCAACCTGGCCGTCGTCGAGGATGACGGGGCGCCGATCGCAACCCGTCTCACCGAGCAGGTGACGCCGCTGTGGCTCAACGGATGGTACGTATTCGGTGAACCCGAGCACAGCTTCTGGCGGGCGGGCCCATACCTGCTTGCTGACATCAGCGGAACCCGGTGGATCGGGTGGAACGACTCGTCGCGCACTTTGCCGACGGAACTGGCCGCCGAAGCACGGATGATCTCCACGGAATCCGACTAGCGATAGACCTCGGGGCCCGCCAGCTTGGGCTCCGCTGGCGGCGTCGAGACTCAGTGGGGCGCCCGGCACTAGCGGCTCAGGTCGACGGTACGAGATCCGCGAGGCGTGCAGAGAAGGGTTCCTTGCCGGGCGCGGCGGCGGTCGCCTCGATGATCACGGTGCCGCCGTCGTCCGTCTCTCTACTCACTCCGGCTCTCTCCTCGCTCCGGCCGGTCCCCTCCTTTCTCTTCCCTCTGGGTGGTTCCACGAGCCGTATGCGCCCCAACTGGCTGGGTTCAGGATCCGGCCGGGCAAGCTGACCGCCGCGACGGCACTAGATACGCACCAGGACGATTCGGCCGAGCGCGTGGCTTCCCACGCGTTTGGCGTTGGACGGATCCTGTGGGGTGCCACCACCGCGATCGCGTCACGGCAGGTCCACAACGCGTTGGGTATTTCCTACCCCAGTAGCGATCTAGGTGTGTGGATCAAGGTATTCGGCGTTCGTGACATTGTTTTGGGCGCAGCTGCGCTGCATCCGGGTTCCACTGTGCGTCGGGCGAATCTGCGTGCAGGGATCGCGCTGGACCTGATCGACGCTGCTGTGGTTGCTAACGCCGCCCGTCGCGGACTGCCTCTTAAGGCCGCGCTCGTCGGCATGGCGCTTGCAGGGGAACTGCCGCATTCGCCGAATTCGGCCCCGCGCTGGTCAACGTGTTACGCAAAGAGTGAGTGAGTGCGTCGCATCCGCCCTGGCCGAACACCGAAGCAAGCCGTATCCGCCAGTTCCGCAATGCCCCTCGCGATCGGCGCCAGGTAGTCTGCCAGCACCCCCGCCATCTTGCCCCAAGTCCGGAGTTCATCCTGATTTGTGTGATCTGGATCCCTCACAAAGTGCGATTACCGACTGGCCAACCTGTCGAATACACATGTAGCCCAGTACGAACCGTCATTTTGTGAACACCCCTCAATCTCTCTCCATCGCTATCTCTCACTCCGACGGTCGGTTGTGTTCACCAATTGGAACCACGGCCAGATTCCGAACCCATTTCCCGCGCGCTCGCGCCTTGTTGTCTGAGTTCGGCCGACGTTCGGCGTGCTCAGAGTGCCCGTCTCATGTGGATTCAGCCGAGTTGTGTTCTCGTAGCCGCTTTCGGACGGCCGGTTCGGCTGACGGCGGCGAGTGCGCGCCGGTTCCGGTTTGCCGAGGAACGTGCCCCATGAATCGAGGCGGTCACGCTTGGGGTACCAGTCGTGCGGCTTGAGCGCGGCGAAGGTGAACCCGACGAGGAATGCGTACCACCGGATCCCGAAGCTACTGAAGGAGCCGCGGTCCCCTTCAGCCGGTTCTGCTTCAGATCGGTGAACACGCTCTCGATTCCGGAGCGACGGTGTTACGACACCCCGCGTGGGTGCCGTACTGGGATGGCATCCGCATGTCCGGGTGTGCGGTCGTGGATCACCAGTCGATCCGAAGACCAGCACTTCGGAGTAGGTCAGCTACGACGGCACCTGTCTCAACGTCGAGTCACTCGGCTAACTCGCCCGGTACCGGGCAAGGTAGCGCTCAGCGGCGCGGGAATCCTCAGCCGGAATCAGCGGATCCAGACTCAGCCGCACCGACTCACCATCGGTGTGGGCGATCTGGTAGGCGCGCACACGGAAACTGAGTGTCATTGCGACGAAGGCGCCGAGCGTCGCAACCGCCAATGCGGGCGTGGCCGGGTGACCGTAGGCGAATGCACTCACCGCCGTTCCGAGACCGATGAAGCCGAGCAGGCCCATGACGTATCCCACGAAAGGAAATGGAACCGAACGGATGGCCCGGTGAAGACCCTGCACGTCAACAACCTCCTCGCTACGCTACGCGGATCGTAGCGCTACGCCCACCGTAGCACGTGGAAGAATTGCCCGCGCCGCGAAGAGAGCACGAAGGAGACCGATGGCCCGCCCACCGAGCACCGACGACCGAATCCACACCGCAGTCCTCGAACTGCTGCGATCGAGAGGCCCCGGCGCGGTGACCGTCGAATCGGTCACCGCGCTGTCTGGGGTCGCCAAGACAACGATCTATCGGAGGTACGCCGATCGCCGCGAAATGCTGGCCGGCGCACTGGCTCCACTGTCGACTCCTCCGCTGGCAGATGACGAGTTCGATCCCCGGCAACGACTGACCTGGATCATCGATAGAGCAGTCGCCTCCATCGAGCACGGCATTGGATTCGGTGGCATGGCAGCACTTCTCACGGACGAAGACGTCGAGTTCAGCGAAACGTTCCGGTCCATCCTCGCGAGGTATCGGCAGCAGATCTCCGCAGCGATCGACGATGCGAAGTCTTCGGGCGAGTTCCGCGCAGACCTCGACAACGACACCCTCGTCGATGGGATAGTCGGGGCCTATGTAGCCGAACGGGGGCGTCTCGGCCACGTCGAGGGCTGGCGACAGCGACTGTTCGAGCTCTTCTGGCCGACAGTCGAAGCCTGATCTACCCGCGCCGACTCATCTGCACGGCACGGACGCCGACGAGACGCAGCCGAGGCCGGTCGCCTGAACTTGGGAGAGGGCGACCCACGGTCCCGCTCGCGGCTAGGTCTTTGCCCGACGCCGATCGCCGGCAGAGAATGAAGCGGTGAGCGAGCGTCGATTCCGTGTGGTGACCATGGTCTGCGTGCTGACAGTGGTGACCGGCCTCATTGTCCCCCACACCATCAGCGGAGGAATCGACGCGATCTTCGGCTGGCTCGCGGCATTGGTAGCCCTGTGCGTATGGCTGATCACGGCGACCCGGCGTGGCGCGCACAGGACCATCGGAGCCAACATTCGCCGCACCCGCCACTCCCCGCAGGCAGGCGGCTCGGGTAATCATCAGCGGCCGGTGGATGTGCCCGGCGGCGGCCGCCTGCCGGGCCAACATGATGCACGTCCAGGCATCAGGCAGGTGTGATCAACCGCCCCACAGAGTGTGATCATCAACTGATCAAGCCAACCGGTCGGGTCGGCGCACGTGCTCAGTAGTCATGAGTGAACACCCCTCTCCTATTGAGACCACCCGAAATCGGACCTCCGTTTCCATCGCAACTCCACCCGAACGGTCGTATTCGGCAGATCCTCGACCTGCCGGAGAAATTGCGTTGCGGAGTGCGCGACGACTCCGTACGTTCTGGCGCATGTACTGCTTCGTCTTCACTCGTATTCGCCACAGCCGGGCTCTGGCCCGCTAGCGGACCGCGGTCGCGCTGGCGCGCCCAGGGCCCTTCGAGACCTCTTTCCTCTCGAAGACCCGGAAGGGCAACAGCTGTGGCATTACAGTCATTCGCACACGGAAACTACTCGCACACACAGAAGAAGGCTCGGGCCACGGGCGGTCGCACACCCAGGGATCGGGCCAGGCGGGAACTCTCGCAGAACTTCCTGACCGACCGGCATGCCATTGACCTCGTGGTGAAGGTGGCCAGGCCCGGCGGACTCGTCTTGGAACCCGGATCTGGCGACGGCGCACTCACTGTCGCGCTCGACGCAGCGGGCGCCGAGGTCGTCGGCTACGAGGTCGACCCGCTGTTGGCCGCCAAGCTGAAGGCCAGGACCGGGCTCACGGTGGTGCGGGGCGACTTCACCGCTGTCCGACCGCCGCGAGAACCGTTCGCGGTGGTCGGCAACATCCCGTTCTCGGTCACGTCGAAGATCGTCGACTGGTGCCTGCGGGCCCCGTCCCTGACCTCGGCGACGCTGATCACGCAGTTGGAGTACGCGCGAAAGCGGTCCGGCGACTTCGAACGCTGGAGCCTGGTCACGGTGCGGAACTGGCCGTGGTTCACCTGGGAGCTGATCGCGCGGATCGGCAGGGAGAGCTTCCGGCCGGTGCCGTCGGTCGACGCGGCGATCCTGCGGATCGAGCGACGGCCGGTGCCCCTGGTGGCTGATCGCCTTGCCTACCAGGCCATGGTGGAGTTGGGCTTCTCCGGCATCGGCGGCTCGTTGCGCGCGTCATTGTCGACGCGGTACCGCGGAGTCGACGACGCCTTCGTGGACGTGGGCATCGCCCACGACACCGTTGTGGCGTTCGTTCATCCGGACCAGTGGATCACTTTGGCCGACAGGCTCCTCCGCTGAACGCGGGCACCTGGGCATCGAGTTCGACGATGCCCGGGTGCTTCCGGTGGAATCGGATCGGTTCCCGAGCTTCACCGCGAAGAGGTCCCGTCCAACGCCGTCGCCGGCGAATTGGGGGGGCCGGCGGACTGCGCGTCGAACGCTCAGTCCCGCAGTTCGTCCAGGCGTTCGAGGTCGTCGCGAGCGGATGATCTCCACGGAATCCGACTAGCGGTGGATCTCGGGGCCGGCCGGCTTGGGCTTCCTGGCGGCGTCGAGACCCATCTCTTTCTCTTCCCTCTGGGTCGATCCACGAGCCGTATGGGCCCCGACTGGCTGGGTTCGGGCTCCGGCCTGGCAAGCTGACCGCCGTGACGGCACCAAGTACGCACCAGGACGATTCGGCCGAGCGCGTGGTTTCCCACGCGATTGGCGTTGGACGGATCCTGTGGGGTGCAACCACCGCGATCGCGTCACGGCAGGTCCACAACGCGTTGGGTATTGCCTACCCAAGTAGCGATCTAGGAGTGTGGATCAAGGCATTCGGCGTTCGTGACATCGTCTTGGGCGCAGCTGCGCTGCATCCGGATTCCACCGTGCGTCGGGCGAATCTGCGTGCCGGGATCGCGATGGACCTGATCGACGCTGCAGTGGTTGCGGACGCCGCCCGTCGCGGACTGCCTCGAAAGGCCGCACTGGTCGGCATGGCGCTTGCAGGGGGAACTGCCGCATTCGCCGCATTCGGCCCCACGCTGGTCAACGTGTTTCGCAAATAGTGAGCGCGTGGGCATCCGTCTCGGCCGAACACCGAAGCAAGCCGTATCCGCCAGTTCCGCAATGTCCCTCGCGATCGGCGCCAGGTAGCCTGCCAGAACCCCGCCATCTTGGCCCCAAGTCTGGAGCTCATCCTGATTTGTGTGATCGGGAGCCCTCACTCAGGTGATTGCCGACTGGCCAACTTGTCCAATACGCATGTAGCCCAGCACGACACCGCATCGGTGTATACCCTCTCTTTCTCTCGTGCGTGCGTGCAGTTCCAGAACCTCCCTGCACTATGGTGCACCGACGTCTGGCGATGGGGACCTACACCATGGCCGCCACGGGATCGTGCTCACTGTGTCGGGGCAACATGGACAACGAACCAGTGGCAGGAAGCAACGCGGCGCCGCCGGGGAGCCTCACCGACGGCGCCACGCCGTGTCCTCTCGGTGAATGTTCCTACCTGTCAGTTGTAGTTCCTGGTCACGACCACTGGCCCGTCGTATGGTCCCTAGCCCGGCGCTGCGGCCAGCTCGGCCCACATCGGCTGGGCTTGAAACCAGCCCGAGAAGTGCCCGCCGGTCTGCTCGCGGACCTTGAGCGCCGACTCACGGTCGATGGGTTTCGGCGTGCCGGCGGCCATCGCCAGC
The DNA here is from genome assembly GCF_001040705.1 of Rhodococcus sp. RD6.2. GTDB lineage: Bacteria > Actinomycetota > Actinomycetes > Mycobacteriales > Mycobacteriaceae > Rhodococcus_G. The sequence continues at coordinate 19,623 of NZ_CVQP01000007.1, read as the reverse complement.
AATTGCGCCTGGCACGCGCGGTCCATCGACACGAACCACCACACCGCCTCTGCCACCGACGTGCCGACCGTGATCAGACCGTGGTTCTGCAGGATCGCGGCTTGTGATTCCCGATTGCCTCGGCGATGCGCTGGCCCTCCTCGACTTCGTTGGCGACGCCGCCGAATTCGGCGTACATGCCGTGGTCTTCGAAGAAGGCGCACGCGTCCGGAGTGAGCGGGTCCAGCGGGATCCCGAGTGTGGAGAAACCCTTACCGTGCAGGGAGTGCGCATGGGCGGAGGCTATGGCGTCGGGTCGGGCGCGGTGCACTTCCGCGTGGATGACGAAGGCCGGGCGGTTCACGTGGAAGCGCCCTTCCAGGACGTTGCCGTCGTGGTCGCAGCGGACCAGGTCGGGGGCGGTAATCTGAGAGAACGCCATGCCGAACGGGTTGACCCAGAAGGTGTCCGGTTCTCCGGGATCCCGAACGGTGATGTGCCCGGTCACACCCTCGGAGAATCCCAGCCGGCTGAAGATCCGGAACCCGTCGGCCAGTTGGGCCTTGCGGTACTCGCGCTCAGCGTCGACCGAGTCGAAGCGCGGCGGCAGGGAGAAGGGCAGTTCACGGTCGGCGAGTCCGACCGCAGCCGCAGCGCGTTCACGCGGTCTGGAATCTGTTGCGGTGATGGTCATGGAGCGGAGGTCTCTTTCTCAATGAAGCTGTCTGTACGGGCGGCAGCCGCTTGAGCGGTTGACGTCGGGTCACTGACTTTGTGGGATCGGACGGGATGCTGAGCACCGCCTGGATCGTCAGGAAGGCTTAGATCATGGCTGCGGTCGCTGGCTGTATCGCGCCGGCGACTGCCACGTCGACCTGCCTGCGCGCGTTGGACAGTGCGGTGATCGTGCAGGTCCCCAGCGGCCCGGTGCGGTCGTAGATGCTCGCGGTACCGATCGCGATGCCGTTCGCGGCCACGTGGTTCTGGGCTTGGAGGCCCAGTTCCGGTCCGTCGGGCAGTCGGGACAGGGTCATGGTGACGTCGGTGTTGATGTAGCCGACGCCGGCGGTGCCCCAGTTGCACATGAGGTTGGTGAAGTCGGCGACGAAGGCCGAACGCTCGAACGCTGTGATGGGCATACCGTCAATGAGCGGAGGGATGTTGTTCCAGACGCTCTTGCGGTGCGAGTTCAAGCCGGAGGTGAAGCTGTGTGTCCAGTCGCCGGACCCGGATTTGAACAGTGGCATCGAGCCGTCCGGGTGGTCGAGGCGGACGTCAGGGACGGGCAGGTCCTGGCTGGGGCGCCAGATCTCACCGGGCGGCTCGGCGGCGGCGATCAGGTACTGCGCTGTCGCGCGGGCCCGGATACGGCTTCGCTGGACGATCTCCGCGTCGGCCACCCGGATGCGGTTGCCATCCTGGACGATCGTGCTGCGCAGTTCGATCGGCTCGTCCAGGACCGGGCTGAACATGTCGACGGTGAACCGGGCGGGCACGAACTCCGGTCCGGGACTGTGTGTCTCCAGCCCGTGCGCCAGCAGTCCGCAGACGACGGTGCCGGACAACTGGGTGGCAGACCAGGCGCTCAGGGACTTGCGGCCCGGGAAGTACCGGCCGTTCTCACGGGTGAAGAACGCCGCCATGACGTCCCCTCCGTCTGCGGCGCGTGTGTCGGCGTGATCGGGCCGACGGTGGTCTAGAGCCATGGCGAGGGTGTTCCGCGGTCGCCGTGGCCGCCGCCGGGTGCGATGGCGGCGATGCGTGCGAGGTCGTCGGCGGTGAGCTCGATGTCGGCGGCGGCGACGTTCTGCGCGACGCGGTCGGGATTGCGGGAGCCCGGAATCGGGACGATGAAGTCGCGTTGCGCGAGGATCCACGCCAGCGCCAGCTGCGAGACTGTGACGCCCTTGCCGGCGGCGAGCTCGGTGAGCTGATCCACAACGCGGGTGTTGGCATCGTAGTTGTCGGCGTTCCACCAGTCCATGAGGGTGCGGAAGTCGCCGCGGTCGTAGTCGCGGGCCCGTTTCGCGGTGCCGGTGAGGAACCCGCGCGCCAACGGCGAGTAGGCGACGAACCCGATACCGAGCTCGGCGAGCAGCGGGAACAGGGGTTCGGCGACCGGCGCGAAGATCGAATACTCGGTTTGCAGCACCGAGATCGGGTGCACGGCATGAGCCCTGCGGATGGCGCTCGGGGTCGCTTCCGACAGTCCGAGGTATTTCACCTTGCCGGCGTCGACGAACTCGGCCATGGCGCCGACGACGTCCTCGATCGGCACCGAGGGATCGAGGCGGTGCTGATACAGCACATCGATGCTGTCGACCCCCAGGTTCCGCAGGCTGGTCTCGACCACTTCGCGGATGTGTTCGGGCCGCGAGTCGGTGCCGAAGCCGGGGGTGAACCCGAACTTGGTGGCGATCACCGCCTCGTCGCGGAACGGTGCCACCGCCCGGCCGAGCAACTTCTCCCCGTCACCCCAGCCGTACATCTCGGCGGTGTCGAAGAACGTCACCCCGAGGTCATGGGCCTGGCGGATCGCGGCGACCGACTCGGAGTCGTCGGTGGCGCCGTACCCAACGACGGTGCCCATCGACCCGTAACCGATCGCCGACACGGTCAGTCCTTGCGTCCCCAATGATCTCTGCTGCATGAATCCCTTCCTGAATCCAAACCGAACTGTTCGGTTTGACTCTATGTGCGGCTGCGCACATCGTCAAACCAAACAGTTCGGGTTGGTACGGTGGGATGGTGCCGCCCTCGCCTCGCGCCGATTCACCCCGTGACCGCATCGTCGACGCGGCTACGGCCGAGTTCGCGCAGCACGGGATCGCCGGTGCCCGGATCGATCGGATCGCCAAGGCCGCCAAGACCAGCAAGGAACGCGTCTACGCCTACTTCCGCAGCAAGGACGAGCTCTACCGGTTCGTCGCCGCCCAGCAGCTCGCCGCGGTCGCCGAGGCAACGCAGCTGAACCCCACCGACCTGCCCGGCTACGCCGGACGCGTCCACGACTACTTCATCGCGCACCCCGACAATCGACGCATCATGCGGTGGGGAGAACTCGAAGGCGTCGACACCGACGACACCGCCCGGGACATCGCCCGCGGCAAGGTGGAGAAAGTCCGCCGCGCACAGCAGGACGGCCTGCTCGATCCCTCGTGGAACCCACTCGATATCCTCGTGTTCGTCAGCGGGCTCGCATCTGCCTGGGTGGACCAGCCCAGCCTGCCCTCGGCAGAAGGCGGTGCGCGGGACCAGTTCCTGGCTGACCGCCGCGCGGCCATTGTCGCCGCAGTCGAGCGGCTGTTCCCCGCTGCGGGAGGCGCTGGCGGGCTATCGCCGTGCAGCGTGCCGAAGAGGGACGTCAGCCCTCCCTGACGTGCCAGGAATCACCCATATCCCGCACACCGCACGCCTGGAACGCGACCCGGAGTGCTCCTCGTGGCGGCTACGAGGTTTGTTTCCGCAATATGGTCGAGGTCGGACCGCGGAATCCGTGGATTTCGTCACCGGGGCGGGGGCGCTAGCTGCGGATCCGGTGGCGACTGAGGACTTCTCGTGCCCGGAGGCGACGCGACGCATTCGTCGGTGTGGTGCGTGCTCCGGTTCCGCCTCGCCGAGGTTCCGGCCCCATGGGTCGAGACGGCCGCGCTTGGAACATCAGTCGGCAGGTTCAGCAATTGAGTGCAGCGAAGGAGCTAATCGGCTCTCACACGTCTGGTGTCGTATGCCCACATCGCGATCTCGACGCGGTTGCGGGCGCCGAGCTTGGCCATCAACGATGCGACGTGGGTCTTGACCGTGCTCAGACCGACGAAGAGCTCGGTAGCGATCTCGGCGTTGGTCCGGCCCCGTGCCACCAGCGCGAGCACCTCCTTCTCGCGCTCGGTGAGCGGGTCGACGGGCTGGACCGGCACCACCGGCGCCTGGTCGACGAAGGTCGCCAGCAGCCGGCGGGTGACGTTGGGGGCGATCAGCGCGTCCCCGTTCGCCGCCGCGTGGATGGCCTGCACCAGGAGCTCCGGCCCGGCGTCTTTGAGCAGGAAGCCGCGGGCGCCGGCGCGGAGGGCGCCGAGCACGTACTCATCGAGGTCGAAGGTGGTGATCACGACGACCGCCATCGGGTCCGTCACGTCTGGCCCGGCCAGGCGCCGCGTCACCTCGACGCCGTCGAGCCCGGGCATCCGGATGTCGACAAGGAGGACATCGGGACGCAGCCTGGTCGCCAGGTCGAGCGCCGCGAGCCCGTCCGCTGCCTCCCCCACGACCTCGAGGTCGGGTTGTGCGCCGAGGATCATCACCAGCCCGGTCCGGACCAAGTCCTGGTCGTCGGCCACGACAACACGGATGCTCATGCCAGCGCCTCCACCGGCAGCACGGCCTCGACCACCCAGCCACCCTCGGGCCCCGGTCCCGCGGAGAGCGATCCGCCGAGGAGCTGGGCGCGCTCGGCCATGCCCAGCAGGCCGAACCCGGGCTCCGGGGAAGGCCCCGACTCGGTCTGTCCATCGTCACTGACACGCAGCCTGACGGCGTCGCCCTCCCGTCTTACGTCGATCCCGACGCGGGTCGCGCTCCGGGCGTGCCGTACGGCGTTGGTCAGAGATTCCTGCGCGAGCCGGTAGAGCGCGGCGTCCACGGGTCGTGCCAGTCGGGTCAACGAACCGTGCAGCGAGACCTCGACAGTGGGCATCGCGTCGGCGCGCGACAGAGCAGGCAGGTCCGCGACCCCCAGCTGCGGTGAGTAGGCGACGGCTTCGTCCTCACGCAGCACCCGCACCATGGATCTCATCTCCGCCAGGGCGCGCGACGCCTCCGACTCGATCACGGCCAGGACCTCGGCAGCCTTCTCGGGCTGGATGCCGGCGACCACGCCACCGGCCTGGGCCTGCACCGCGATGGCCGAGACGTGGTGGGCCACTGTGTCGTGGAGCTCGCGCGCCAACGCCACCCGCTCCTGGTCTCGGATCTCGCGCTGTTGGCGATGCCAGAGGTCCGCGCGGTAGCGGAACACCGCCGCGAGGGCGACGACCAACAGCAAGAGGACGCTCCCGCCGAAAAGGTCTGGCCATGCCGCGGAGGAGGCGTACATCCCCAGCGCGACGATGACTGTCACAAACGCCGTCCCCCAGACCATCTCCCGTCCCGAGCCCCACCGCACCAGGGAGTAGAGCAGGGTCAGGACGGCCATCATGGAGTAGAGGCCGAGGTCCCCGGCGTGCTCAGTCAGCTGGAGGATCGAGAGCAGCCCGGCGATGCCCCACCCGATCAGGGCGGCCATCAGGGGGCGCCCCCGCCGCGAGAGCAGGGCAGGCACCAGCGCCAGGGCGAGCACCGCCACAAGGGGTCGCCAGGCCAAGCCCGGTCGAACGATGACCTCGACCAAGGAGGCGGCCGCGAACACGCCCACCAGCAGCCAGTCGAGACGACCGATGGGGGCGGCGTCAGCAGGCCGCGGCTCATTCCAGATGGAGCGCCGGAGACTGACCACGGCTCCAGACTAGGGGTCGGCGCGCCTCGGCGTACCCGCCGAAAGTACGAGAGGGAGACCATGCCATCGGCGAGTCGAACTCCGGCCTCCGGGCCAATGTGCTCGCCGCCGGGCTCAGCGATCGTGGACCTACCGATCCTCAAACTACAAACGGAGCCCATGATGAGAACACCTCGAGCCGTCGCCACCCTAGAGGACCCGCCGATCCCGGTGCGGGCCAAGCTCGTCGCCGCGTGGACAAGCGCGATGTTCCTTTACGCCTACGTGGACATCATCGCCTTCTTCAAGCCCGGCGTCGTCGAGGACATCCTCGTCGGCAAGGTCTTCGAGTTCGACGTCACCCAGACGCTGTTGACCACCTTCCTCGTGCTCATGACGATCCCGATCCTCATGGTCCTGCTGTCGATGACGCTGCCCGCCCGGGCGAACCGCATCACGAACCTCGTCGTGGCTTCGGTGCAGATCCCCTACGCGGCATTCAACGTGGTGGGCGATTCCTCCTGGGCGTACTTCTACGGCCTTGGCGTTGCACTGGAAGTGATCATCTTCGCCCTCATCCTGCGGTGGGCCTGGACCTGGCCCAGCACCGCGCCGTCGGCGACCAGCTCGGACCGTGAAACCGTTCGCGCCCAACAGCAAGCGTGAACCCAAGAGCAGTCCCCGTCCTGTTCGAAGCCATCTGCCTCGGTGTCGCGGTGTGGGCCACCCTCTCTCCCGCTGAAGAGTTCACCCCTCGGCGCCCGTTGCGCTCCCCCCTCAGGTCCAGGGACTGATACGGGCGTCTGTCAGCCGAGGAACGACCAGGAGTAGTTCACGCTGGCATCCTAGTCAACGCCCGCTAGTGGAACCCGGAGTTCAGCCGGCCCGGTCAGTGTCCTCCCTGTCCAGATCCATTGTGTAATTCACAGACTCGTCGAATCCGAGCGCGACAGCGGTCAATTCGGCGCGCGGCCGTACCGCTCGTACTCGGACCGCAGGGCGTCGAGCGCGCCCGGGGACGCGAGCACGTAGCGGCATTCGCTGTCACCCAGGTAGAGCGGGTCCTCGACGAGCCACGACTCGGTGCGCAGCACCGGCTTGTTGATCTTCCGGGTGGCCGTCACCGGGATGGCCGTGGCGATCCGCACGATCCGCGGTGCCCACTTGGTCCCGAGGTCGGGCTGTTCCGCCACGAAACGCCCGAACGCCTCCGGATCGAAGCCCGCGCCGTCGTCCATCTGGATCGTGGCCATCACCCGGTCCCCGGTACGCGGGTCGGGCACCGGATAGACCGCCACCAACCGGACACCGGGGAAGCGGGCCAGGATCCGCTCGACCGGCGCCGCAGAGAAGTTCTCGCTGTCGACGCGAATACGGTCACCGGAGCGGCCGGCGAAGTAGAAGAAGCCGTCCTCATCACGGTATCCGAGGTCACCCGACCGGTAGGTGCCGCCGTCGATCCGCTCCGCGGTCGCCGAATCGTTCCGGTAGTACCCCTCGAACATGGCGGCGCCGGTCGTGTTCACGATCTCGCCGATCGCCTCACCTGCGTTGAGCAGCACGCCCTTGTCGTCGAACACGGCACGGGGGCATTGCTTTCCGCTCTCGTCGTGGATCTCGACGCTCATCCCCTCCGGGGCCCTGCCCAGCGAGTGCGGCGGCGAGTCCGGGGTCAGGCCGATCACCACCGCACCCTCGCTCGAGCCGTAGCTTTCGATCGGACGGACCCCGAAGCGTCGTTCGAACTCGTCCCGGTCGCGTGGCGCCGCCTCGGTGCCGAAGACCACCCGCAGGTTCGTGTCCCGTTCCAGGGGCGACTCGGGCGCGGTGAGGAGGTAGGCCAGGGACCGGCCGACGTAGTTGAAGAAGGTCACCCCGTACCGCCGGACGTCGGGCAGGAATCCCGAGACCGAGAACCTGCGGCGCATCGTGTAGGTGGCGCCACTGAACACCGACGGCGCCCAGCACGCCATGATCGCGTTGCCGTGGAAGAGCGGCATCGCGTTGTACGTCACGTCCGCGCGGGTCAGCGAGCAGTAGTTGATCGCACCCAGCGCCGCGAGGCGGCCCGTCGTGCAGATCACCGCCTTCGGGGCGCCGGTGGAACCTGAGGTGAAGGTCAACAGCAGGCGAGTCGCGGGGTCGCCCGCCTCGAGGGCGACCGTGATCGGTTCCACCGCAACGGATTCGACCTTCTCCAGCCAGTCACCGCCGTCGACGAGCAGGACTCGGTCGTCGTCCACCGCCGCGTCCAGGCCCTCGAGCAGGGCGAGCCCGGCCCGGTCGGTGAGGATGAGGTCGCAGTCGACCCCACGGATGTCCGCAGCGAGTTCGGCGCCGCGGCGGGTCGGGTTTATCCCGATCAGGGTGGCGCCCGCCAGCGCGGAGGCCCCGATCAGGAAGATGTACTCGGGAACGTTCTCCAGCAGCGCACCGACGTGGAAGGGCCGGTCGGGTCGCCGTAGCGCAGACAGCACCGATGCACGGGCGGCGCATTCGCGCACCACCTCCCGCCAGGTCCAGCGGGAGTCCTCGAACAACAGTCCGGGATGGTCGTCCTCCGCGCGCATGAGCAACAGGTCGGCGAACGTCAGCCGCCGCTCGGCGACCTCGGCAGGGGCGAGCCGGGGAACCTCATGTCCGGCAACAGATTCTGCGGGCACGTCATCCTCTTTCGTAGTCCATCGGGGTGTCCCACACCACCGACGAGTAGCTGGGTTCCGGACTGGTCGTTGCGATCCCGCTCAGCGCGCCTTCACTTCCCATGCACGGACACGCACTGCCACCTGGAGGGCGCTAGGACGTGGGCGCGTGAACGAGATCGATGTACTCCTGGGGAAGCTCGTCGAAGGACAGCTTGGTGATGCTCACCGGTCCGGACGCGTACGAGTCCTCCCCCTCGATCTTGCCGTTCTCGTCCACCGGCCACAGGAGCAGCTGCCGGAACACGATGAGGTAGTCCGCGGACTCGTCGTCGACCGGGAATCCGAGCTGCGCGGCGTAGGCACCGGGGTAGATCTGCTTCAGGTAACCCTCGGTGACCAGGCAGTGATCGTCAACGATCAACCGGTCGAGCGCGTACTCGAGAACGTTGCTGCGCGATTCGACGAAGGCGGTGTAGTAGGCCCGCACCCCCTCGGCAGTCTTCGGGCCGACGTCCTGGCCGTTGTTCCAGAAGTGGTAATCCGGGTTGGGGCTCAGTGTTGCCATGAGGCGGTCGAGGTCCGGGACCGCCTCGGCATACATGTGCTCGAGAACGACGCTCAGGACCAGGCGGTGCCGCTCGTTGGTGGTGACGGCGAGACGCTCCTCGAGCAGCTCCCAGGTGCGGTTCGAATCGATGACGGCCATCGGATGTTCCTCTCAGTCGTGAATCACACTTCGTCACCTATCGTGATCCACGCCACACTCGAGTGTCATCCGACGCCCGTCGGCGGATCGGGATACCGAGCCCGACTCCCGTCGGATGGCCGTCAGGAGTCCAGGAACGCGTCGGACGCCGCCAGTTCCGCCGAGGACAGCGACATCCTGCGGAGCAGCAGCGCCAGGGTCGCCATGAACCGGTCCGTCGAGCGCTCGAGGTCCCAGCCCATCTCCTTCTCGAGGTGCGCGAGCCGGGCGGCAACCGTGCTGTGATGCACGTGCAGTTCCGTCGCGGTCCGCCGGAGCGAGCCGAACACGCAGAACGCCTCCAACGTCGTGACGTCCTGCGCACCGGCCTCGGAGACCGCAAAGGCATTGAGCCGCGCCACGTCCCGGTCGTTCAGCAGGCGCTCGAGGGGGATCTCGGCCAGAAGTTCGAGCGAGCCGAGGGACCCGAATGCCAGCGCCCGTCGACCGAACACCGTCGAGGAGGCGAAGCGCAGCGCACGCCGCGCCTGGTCCCAGGACGCCGGTGCCGCGTAGATGCTCGTGCGCTCGCCGATCCCCACCCACGGGCCGCGGTCGCGGCCGGCCCCCGGCCCGGGCGGGTACGCGGCGACGATCGCCTCGTGCAGGTCGTCGGCGAGCCGCCTGCTGTCGAGGTCCTCCTGCACCAGCATCGCGGTCAGGTTCCCGACCGCGACCGACCGCACAATCCGTCCGGGACATGATCGTGAAATCAGTTCCGCCGCCGAGCTGTTGGTGGTCGCGGACACCGCGAGCACGCGAACGTACTGGGTGGGGTCCAAGCCGAGCAGCCCCACGGCGCGGATGCGGTCCTCCCGCCGCTCCTTCCCGGAGAGCACCACCTCGAGCAGTGCCGGATCACCCATCTGCGGCCCGGCTGCTGCACCCGGCCGCATCGCGGCCACCCGCAGCGTGTGCCGCAAACGATCCGTCAGGACCGAGTCCAGCGGATGCTCCCCGCCCGCGCGTTCGAGCCACACCTCGAGATCCTGCCCGGTCGACGCCTCGGGGCGATCGTCTTCCAGCGGATCCCCCAGCGCCCCATACCGGATGGCGGTGCCCGCCCGCCATCGGACGCCGACCGGGCACTCGGCGAGCAGCGCCGCGGACCGGACGACGGTGTCCGCGTTCGCGGCGGATTCCCCCAGTTCGTCGAAATAGGAGATGATCCGCAGCACCGAGACCGAATCGGACCCCAATCCGGACATCCGCAGTCGCTCAAAGCTCACGGAATCATCTTCTCCCATCGACTCCACCTGCCGCCCCGGCATCGGCCAACCACCACGATCCCGCATTCCAGCTCAGGGCCTCACGCCTGCTGGCGGGCAGCCGTGATCGACCCGTTCCGCGACCTCTGGACGAGCCACGCGGTCGGGCCACGCCGACACACCCGGAAGGAGTTCGACCACCCAGACCTCGGTACTCTCGCCTACGACTTCGAGTCCCTCCACCTACCGGACGACGAAATGATCAGGAGCCTCACTCAAGTGTGATCACCAACTGGTCAACCTATCCAATTGGCATGCAGCACAGCATGCTCTGCCATTGACGAACACCTTTCTCAACTCTTCCGATCGGGAGTGACCCCTCCCTATGATGGTGGCCGGATCAGGAGTCGCAGCGGCTCTCGTTGTCCGAGGGGGCGTCGATCGATGAATGCAGCACGGGCCGAAGAGTGGATGCGAGGCTATATCGCCGAAAGCCTGTCCCAGGCCGACCTCGAAACGTTCATCGACGATGTTGCGAAATCCATGGGAGCCAACGTCCCCGAACTGTCCACCGATGCAGATGTTCAGAGGGATCTGCAGCTGGCTGTTCGGAGCCAGTTCCGCGCCATCCTTGCTGTGACGAAGTCCGGAACCTCTCCACTATGGTCGGTTCCGGTAGCCAAAGAAGCGCACTCGTTAGCCCTGACGATCGCTCGGCGGGGACTTGAGCTGCGGGTTCTCTCCAGTCTGTACCACGCCGGTCACCGCGCCGTGTGGCGGTTCGTCACGGAGTTCGTCAACAACGCGGACACGTCCGCGGAGATCAAGGTTCAGCTCGTCGTCATGATGTGGGAGCAGACGAGCGAGGTCATGAACTCGATGCTCGAGGAACTCGCCGCCACCTACTCCCAGGAGCGGGAGCGGATACTCAGCGGAGCGTTCTCGATGCGGATGAACACGGTCCGCGAAATCCTGGATGGCAGTCAGAACAGCACCGAAGACGCATCGGTACAGCTCAGCTACCCGGTCCACCGCGTCAACACCTCGCTGGTGTTGTGGACTACCGACCACGCCATTTCCATCGACTCACGGATCTTCGAGCCACTTGCCCAGCGGCTCGCGAGGTCGGCCTCGGCGACAGAGATCCTCTGTGTCCCATCCGGTGCGCGGGGACTGTGGGTCTGGATGGTGACCGGGAACGACGAAGAACCCACGATCGATTCCGCACTTGTACCTCCTGGTGTGCGGGTCGCGGTGGGCCGGCCGGGGAAGGGCATCGACGGGTTCCGGAGAACTCACCGCGAGGCACTGGAAGCGCAACGGATCGCCTCGCGCGGACAACAGGGCCTCCCCGTCACCACCTATCGAGACGTCGAGGTCGTCTCGATGCTCGCGTCTCGTCCCGACGCCATGAACACGTTCGTCGAACGTGAGCTGCATGGACTCTTCGGCGACGACGAGACCTCCGCGCGGCTCCGCAACACACTGCGCGCAGTACTGTCGCACCCCGGAAACTTCGAGGCCGCCGCTCGCCAGCTCGACGTCCACAAGAACACCGTGAGATACCGCGTGCAGCAGATCGAGAAGCGCCTCGGCCAGCGAATCATCCACCGCGCACTACACCTCGAGCTGGCGCTCGACTGCTTCGACACCTTCGGAAGCAGCGCGATCGTCGATGTACCCACCGAACAAAAGGGCCACGGCGAACTGGCAAATTAGGCCAATCTGCGACACCTCCTCCCCTGTCAGGCTGACTGCCAACAGCCCGAAGAGAGGAGCTCACAGTGTCCACACCACGCATCGCCGAAGGCTTCGACCCCACCGATCCGGACATCTACGCCACGCATGTGCCGCACGCGGAGTTCGCAGAACTGCGCAGGACGGCGCCGGTGTGGTGGTGCCCGCAACCGCCGACCACGGGTGGTTTTCCTGACGACGGCTACTGGGTCGTCACTCGACACGAGGACGTCAAGGAGGTCTCCCGCGACGGTGACGTGTACTCCACGTGGGAGAACACCGCGATCGTCCGGTTCAACGACGACATTCCCCGTGAGGCCGTCGAGTCGCTGCGTCACATCCTGCTTTTCAAGGACGCGCCGGAACACACCAAGCTACGCAAGATCATCGCGCGTGGCTTCACACCGCGCGCGGTCGGCATGCTCGAGGGCGCGCTGTCCGAGCGTGCGGAGAAGATCGTCACCCAGGCCGCGGCGGTCGGCGCAGGCGACTTCGTCACCCGCGTTGCCAGTGAGCTTCCGCTGCAGGCGATCGCGGAGCTCATCGGTATCCCCCAGGAGGACCGGGGCAAGGTCTTCGACTGGTCCAACCGGATGACCGGGTACGAGGATGCCACGTCCGAGGGCGACCACGAGACCGCGACGATGGAGCTGCTCGGTTACGCATACCGGATGGCGGAGGAACGGAAGAGGTGCCCGGCCAACGACATCGTCACCCAGTTGCTGCAGGCCGACGTCGATGGCGACGAACTCAGCCCCGAGGAGTTCGGGTTCTTCGTCCTCGTGCTCGCGGTCGCGGGGAACGAGACGACCAGGAACGCCATCACCCACGGGATGATCGCGTTCCTCGAGAATCCGGAGCAGTGGGAGCTGTACAAGCGGGAGCGTCCCCGCACCGCCGCCGACGAGATCGTCCGTTGGGCCACCCCCGTCACGGCCTTCCAGCGGACCGCGCTGACCGACACCACGCTCGGCGGCCAGCAGATCAAGAAGGGTGACCGGGTCGCGATGTTCTACGCATCGGCGAACTTCGACGAGGATGTCTTCGACGAACCCATGACCTTCGACATCATGCGGACCCCGAACCCACACTTGGGTTTCGGCGGTACCGGCGCACACTTCTGCATCGGAGCCAACCTCGCGCGCCTCGAGATCGATCTGATCTTCAACGCAATCGCCGACCACATGCCCGACATCACGAAGCTGGCCGATCCCAAGCGGCTTCGATCCGGTTGGCTGAACGGCATCAAGGAGTTCGAGGTCGACTTCAACGGCCGGTGCCCGGTCGAACACTGAAGGGCTTGACGTTGCTCTGCACGCCGAAGCACCGAGGACCTGCGAATGGACCGTAGATCGGCAGTCCTGTTCGCTGCGAACAAGATACGTGCGTCCGGAGGCGATGATGTGGGCGCAGCCGAGCACCGTCAACCCCTCTGTCGCGACCCTCTCATGGGGCGAGACCCTTCTCGTCGCCGGTATCACCGCGGTCGTGCCGCTACGTGCACGCGACTCACCGTTCCGAGCCGGCACTCACTGCGTTCGGCGGTAGCGGGATTCGTAGGAGTCACGCTCCTTGTCGAGCCGCTGCTTCTTGTGTGTGTTGAGCAGTTCGGGGTCGAGGCCGTGACTGAGGAGCCGGTGCCGCAGGTAGATGCTCTTGAGCGCGAACAAGAAGTACACGAACGGGAGGAACAGCAGCAGCACCATGCCGACGCGGATGATCCAGGGTCCGGGGATGAACATCAGGCCCGCGAGGATCGGGACGAGCGGGATGAGGCAGCGGGTGGCGTAGCGACGGGTCGCGCCCGGTCCGGTGACATCGTTGACGACCCACGGATGCAGGTCCTGGGGCTGGGTCTTGCCCAGGATGTAGCCCAGGCGCTGCCCCATGGTGGGGGCGTGCCCCGCCTGGGTGCTGGTCGGGGTGCTGTCGTTCATTCGTGATCCTCGGTCGTTGTCGGGGAGCGGGTGTCGGAGAGGACGAGTGCGCGGGCGAGGTCGATTGCGTCGGGGGTGGTGGCGCACAGGTGGCGTTGATCGCTGTCCTTGGTGGTGAACACACCGAGCGCGGCCAGCGGCCGCAGGTGTTCGGGTTTGGCGCCGGAGATCAGGACCGTGATGTGGCGGTGCTCGAGTCGGGTGATGACGTCCTTGAGGACGAGGGCTCCGGTGGCGTCGAGGGTGGTGACCCGCGACATCCGCAGGATCACGACCTTGACGTCGGAGACCTCGGCGAGTTCGAGGAGGAACCGGTGGGCGGCGGCGAAGAAGACGGCGCCGTCGATCCGGTAGGCGACGATGTGCTCGCGTAGCAGTTCGTGTTCCTCGGCGCTGTGATCGCCGGTCTCGTCGAGCGGCACCTGCTCGAGGCGGGCGGAGCGGGCGACCGCCCTCAGGGCGAGGATCGCGGCGAACCCGACCCCGACTGCGACCGCGGTGACCAGGTCGAAGATCACGGTGACCAGAAATGTGGCGATCAGGACGAGGGTGTCGGCGCGGGTGGCGCGGGTAATCGCGAGAATCGAGGCGGTTTCGACCATCCGCACGGTGGTGGCCAGGAGCACCCCGGCGAGCGCGGCCAGGGGGATGTCGGCGACGAGCCCGGCAGCGAGGTAGACGATCGCGGCGAGGATGCCGGCATGGGTGAGGGCGGCCAGGCGGGTGCGGGCACCGGAGCGGACGTTGACCGCGGTGCGGGCGATCGCACCGGTGGCCGGCACCCCACCGAACAGGGGGGCGGCGATGTTCGCCAGGCCCTGGCCGAACAGTTCCCGGTCGGGGTTGTGGCGGGTGCCGACTGACATCGAGTCGGCCGCGGTCGCCGACAGCAGCGACTCCAGGGCTCCGAGCGCCGCGACCGCCAGCGCGGGCGCGAGCAACGACGGCACATCACCGAGGTGCAGGAAATCGAGGCTGGGGGCGGTCAACCCGGACGGGAGGGCCCCGATCCGGGCGAGGTCGAGGTGCAGCAGCTGCGCGGCGAGGGTGGCGGCCGCGACCGCGACCAGGGAGAACGGGATCTTCGGCAGGTAGCGGCCGCCGACGAGGATCACCACCGCGACGACGAGCGCGGTGACCGGGTCCAGGAGTGTGGGGTTCTCTGCGTAGCGGCGGGCGGCGTCGAACGCGCTCTGCCACACCTTCTCCCCCTCGACTCCGGTGACGCCCAGGGCGGCGGGGACCTGCTGCAGGGCGATGACGACCGCGATGCCTGCGGTGAAACCCTCGATCACCGGGGCGGGCATGTACCGCACGGCCCGGCCGACCCCGGCGAACGCCAGACCGACGAGAATGACGCCGGCGATCAGCCCGACGGCGAGGACCCCGGTCGGCCCGTACTGGGCGACGATCGGGACCAGGACGACGGTCATGGCGCCGGTCGGTCCGGTCACCTGGAATCGGGACCCGCCGAACACCGCCGCGGTGGCGCCGGCGATGACGGCCGTGGCGAGGCCCGCGGCGGCGCCGAGGCCGGAGGTGATCCCGAACCCCAGCGCGAGTGGCAACGCGACGAGGGCGACGATGAGCCCGGCGAGCAGGTCCGCGCCCGGGGCGCGCACGGCGGGCGCCCACTCGCTGAAGCGCGGCAGCAGGTCGGCGGTGGCCCGGGCGGCGCAGGCGATGCGGCCACGGCCGTGCGGAGTGGGACGAGGTTCGGACATGCGCGGTGATCCTGAGGGTGTGGGTGGTGGGTGGCCCGGCCCGAGCGGACAAGGGGTGCTCGGGCCGGGCCGGTCAGGCGCGGAGCGCGGGTCTTTCGGCGCGATACGCTCGCGCGCCTGGTCTCGGGCGGGCTTTCCGGTCCCCGAGATCGGCGGGTCAGTTCCGAAGGCGGCGGACCTGGCGGAAGTTCTCGTCGCGCACAGGAACCGGTTCGCCGGGAAAGCCGTTGCCGGCCAGTCGCAGTTTGAGTGCCGCCAGTTCCTCGCGCAGGACGTCGGGCAGGGTGTTGCCACCGATGGTGGCGTACCACTCGTCGATCAGCCGGGTCTCGGCGATCCACTCGACCGGGGTGACCGTCAGGGCGGCGTCGATCTTGGTGGGATCGAACTTCAGCCCGGTCAGGTCGAGGTCCGCAGTGGCGGGGACGTTTCCGATCGGGGTTTCCCGGGCGCCGGCCCGGCCCTCGATTCGCGCCAGCGCCCAATCGAGGATTCGGGAGTTCTCCCCGAACCCGGGCCAGAGGAAGGAGCCGTCGTCGCCGCGGCGGAACCAGTTGACGTAGAAGATCTTCGGCAGCAGTGCGGGGTCGCTCCGGGTGCCCATGTCGAGCCAGTGCCCGAGGTAGTCACCAACGTGGTAGCCCAGGAACGGCAGCATCGCCATCGGGTCGCGGCGCACGACGCCGACCTCGCCGGTCGCGGCCGCGGTGGTCTCCGAGGACAGGGTCGAGGCGAGGAACACTCCGTGCTGCCAGCTCAGTGATTCGGTGACCAGGGGGATGGTGGTGGCGCGGCGGCCGCCGAAGAAGATCGCCGAGATCGGCACCCCGGCGGGGTCGTTCCACTCGGGGGCGACGGTGGGGCACTGCGCGATCGGGGTGCAGTAGCGCGAGTTCGGGTGCGCCGCCGGTTCACCGGAGTTCGGGGTCCAGTCCCGCCGCCGCCAGTCCGTCAGACGGGACGGCGCCGTGTCGGTCATGCCTTCCCACCAGACGTCGCCGTCGTCGGTCAGGGCGACGTTGGTGAAGATCGAGTTGCCCCGCTCGATGGTGGCCATCGCATGCGGGTTCGTGTGGGCGCCGGTGCCGGGGGCGACACCGAAGAACCCGGCCTCCGGATTCACCGCGTACAGTCGCCCGTCCTCACCGAACCGCATCCAGGCGATGTCGTCACCGATCGTTTCCGCGGTCCACCCGTCGAGGGTGGGCTCGAGCATCGCCAGGTTCGTCTTGCCGCACGAGGACGGGAACGCCGCGGCGATGTAGTGCACCTTCTGCTCGGGGGAGGTGAGCTTGAGGATGAGCATGTGCTCGGCCAGCCAGCCCTCGTCCTTGGCCATCTTCGACGCGATGCGCAGCGAGTAGCACTTCTTACCGAGCAGAGCGTTGCCACCGTAGCCGGAGCCGTAGCTCCAGATCATCCGCTCCTCGGGGAAGTGGGAGATGTACTTGGTGTGATCACACGGCCATGCGGTGTCGGCCTGCCCGGGGACGAGCGGGGCACCGACCGAGTGCAGGCATTTGACGAATTCGGTTCCCTCGGTGAGCTCGTCCCACACCGAGGTCCCGGAGCGGGTCATGATCTGCATCGAGACGGCGACGTAAGCGGAGTCCGTGATCTGGACGCCGAACTTCGGCTCGGCCGCATCGAGCGGACCCATACAGAACGCGATCACATACATGGTGCGGCCGGCCATCGCGCCGCGGTAGTGCTCGGTCATCACCGTCTTCATGTCGACGGGATCCATCCAGTTGTTCGTCGGACCGGCGTCGGCCTGGAACCTCGAGCAGATGAAGGTGCGGTGCTCGACCCGTGCAACGTCCTCCGGGTCGGAGGCGCACCAGAACGAGTTCGGCTTGCGCTCGAGGCGTACCAGGGTGCCCTTGTCGACCAGCTGCGTGGTCAGGCGGTCCCACTCGCCGGGGGATCCGTCGCACCACACCACGGTGTCGGGTCCGGTGTGCTCGGCGACCTCGGTGACCCAGGACACGATCTCCTCGTGCGCGGTCGGGGCGGCCCCGATGTCGGCGGCGGGTGTGGTCACGGTGTTCTCCTCACGGAATCGGTCGATTGCGGTGCGGGTGGGCATCGCTACGGATGCCGGCTGCGGTCGGCGGGCGGGGCAAGGACGCGTCCGACCTCACGGGCGATCGCGCGGGGGACGAGACCGTCGTCCGGTCCGGGCAGCACCTGCCCCGGCGGGGTGGTCAGGGCCAGCGCCCGTGCGGCCGCGGCGAGCACCTCCGCGCTCACACCGCTGGCGTCGTGCCCGCACAGCGCGCCGATCAGCCCCGGCAGGACCAGCCGACCCAGCTCGTGCGGGTCGGCCGGAGGGCGCACGGTGCGACCGGGCGCGTCGGTGTCGGCGGCCGCGCCGGCGAGGTCGATCAGCGCATCGTGTCCTTCCATCAGTCGCCGCAGCGGGAACGCCTGCGCGTCTCCGGTGCGCCAGTTCGTGACCTGACCGATCCCGCACCTGACCAGAGTCGCGCCGAGCAGAGGCGCGGCCTCGGGGCGGGTGACCACGACACGACCCGAACGAGGTGCGATGCCGCGCCGGCGGAGCGTCGAGATCGTGGTCGCGGCGAGAGCTGCGGTGGCGGTGTCGAGTTCGGTGAGGACCAGTGGTCCGCCACGCGCTGCCACCTCACCCTTGATCCGGGAGGAGTCCTCGGCATTCAGGCCGGTGACGAACGCCACCGCCACCCGGGGCGCGAGGGCGCCGATCCGAGCTGCGACCGCCGCGGGGTCGCCGGTGGTCATCGGCAGCCGCAGTGCTCGCAGCGGTGTGTGTCGACGAATCAGCGATGTGTAGGACTCCATTGCCGCCCACGGTGATTGATGTGGACGGGCGCCGGCTCGTCCGCTGGCGGCGTGGCCAACCGTCACCACGGCAGCGGCGATTCCCGGGATCCGCGGCTCCACGCCGCCGGCGAGCCCGTCCGGCTGGTGTTCGTCGTCAGTACCGGCCACGCAATCCATCCATTCTCGCAAGATAAGCACTTAAGAAAATTCGCAATCAATGGCCGTGCCTGACTCCGGCCGGTCGGCGCGCTGTCAGCGGGTCGAGCCGCCCACCGACACCGCCGGCTCCGGTGAGTCCTCGAGGAGCTCCGCCTGACCCGCGACGACGCCGCCCAGGATCTCCCGGGCGACTTTCAGCAGGTCGGCAACGCGCGGGGAGGTCAACGCATACGACACGGACAGCCCCTCCCGTGTCGCGGTGACCAGCCCCGCGCGGCGCAGGATCGACAGCTGCTGCGACAGGTTCGCAGGCTCGATCCCGACCTCGGGCAGCATCTCCGAGACGGTGTGCTCACGCTCGCTCAGCAACTCCAGGACCCGGATACGGGCGGGGTGCCCCAACGTCTTGAAGAAGTCCGCCTTCATCCGATACAGCGGTTGACGCGAATTCACCATGACGTCCTCCTGTCGTCCGATCCCAGGGCGACGGGGACCGGTCGCCCGTCTTGCGGCTTGTCCTGCTGCTGAACTCTCATGTGTCTCGGCAGTGATCTTCCCACACCACCATCTGCTAGTTGCGAATCTTAGCAACTTGTTAGTCTGACTGCGCGCAGCCGGGCGGATGGATCACACCCCCATTCTCCAGTCGCGTCGATATCAGTTCCAGTTCCACCGCGACAGGAACACGAAAACAGTTGCCCTCTAGGTGTATTACCGACCAAATAGTGGTAAGAACAAGTTCTAATTTCTGACAGTGGAGAGGTTTGCGCTCATGGGTACACCAGTAATCGTCGAAGCCGTCCGGACCCCGATCGGCAAGCGCGGCGGATGGCTGTCCGGCCTGCACGCGGCAGAAACCCTCGGCGCCGTCCAGGTCGGCCTGCTCGAGCGCGCCGGAGTCGATCCGGCCCTCGTCGAGCAGGTCATCGGCGGCTGCGTCACCCAGGCCGGCGCGCAATCCAACAACGTCACCCGCACCGCCTGGCTGGCAGCAGGCCTGCCCTGGCAGGTCGGCGCGACCACGATCGACTGCCAGTGCGGCTCCGCACAACAGGCCAACCACCTCATCGCGGGCCTCATCGNCACCGGCGCCANCGACATGGGCATCGCATGTGGCGTCGAACAGATGAGCCAGGTCCCGCTCGGCGCGAACGTTGGCACCGAAGACGGACCCCGACTTCCCGCATCGTGGGGCCTCGACATGCCCGCACAGT
>NZ_CVQP01000006.1 GCF_001040705.1 Rhodococcus sp. RD6.2 | reverse complement strand
CTCGTTCTCGGCCGCTCCGGGGCAACTGTTCCAGCCTAACCCATCTCCCCCACCGGCGCAAACCGTTGAAGTCGAGACAATTGATTGAGGCTTTGTCAGGCGCCTTCGTCCAACCTCGTGTCCGGCCCTTCCGGGCTGGTCGGTGTCCGTGTCGCTCTGACTCGACAAAAGTTACGTGGCCGTGAACGCCACCGCAAATCCGCTGGTCACACCACATCAAGCCACCCAAAGACGCAGGTCAACACCCCGCCAACCGACCCGAACCCCCAAATCACGTCCATGTGACGCCCGACACCCGACCGAAACCAGGCCCACAACCCTCCCCTCGGCGACACCCGAAAATCACGAAGGGCGCCGCCCTCGCTCGAAGCGAGGTGCGGCGCCCTGGTCGCAATACCCGGTGCAGGTCGGTCAGGCGGACTGCACCTGGATGCCGGCGAAGTTGCGCTTGCCCCGGCGGATCACCAACCACCGACCGTGCAGCAGGTCGTCCGCCTGCGGCGTCCAGTCCTCGGCACCGATCTTGGTGTTGTTGATGTAGGCACCGCCCTCCTTGACCGTCCGCCTCGCCGCACCCTTGCTGTCGCAGAGTCCGCTGGCGACAAGGAGGTCGACGATCGTGGTCGGCTCACCCGCGGCCACCTGCGCGACCGATGCCTCGGTGAGCGCGGCGGCGAGGGTCGGCTCGTCGAGATCCCGGATCTCGGCCTTGCCGAACAGTGCCTGGCTGGCCAGCTCGACGGCGGCGGTGTTCTCGGCTCCGTGCACGAGTGTGGTCATCTCTGCCGCGAGCCTGCGCTGGGCAACACGAGCCTGCGGACGCTCGGCGACCTCCGCCTCGAGCTCGGCCAGTTCCTCGCGTCCGAGGAAAGTGAACCACCGCAGGTAGCGGACGACATCGGCGTCCGCGGTGTTCACGAAGTACTGGTACCAGGCGTACGGACTGGTCATCTCGGGGTCGAGCCAGAGGCTTCCGCCACCGGTGGACTTCCCGAACTTCTTGCCGTCCGAGGACGTGACCAGTGGAACCGTCATTGCATGCACGTGTTCGCCGTCGACGCGGCGGTTCAGTTCGACGCCGGCGATGATGTTGCCCCACTGGTCGGATCCGCCGACCTGAAGTGTGCAGCCGTGCGTTCGCCGGAGCTGCAGGTAGTCGTTGGCCTGCAGCAGCATGTAGCTGAACTCCGTGTAGGACATGCCGTCGGATTCGAGCCTGCGCTTGACGGTCTCGCGCGCCAGCATCACGTTCACGGAGAAGTGCTTGCCGAGGTCGCGGAGGAAGTCGATGGCGGTGAGCTTGCCGGTCCAGTTCATGTTGTTCTCGACGATCGCAGCGTTGCCACCGTCGAAGGAGACGAACCGCTCGAGCTGCGACCGGATTCGCTCGGCCCAGTCCGCCACGGTGTCCACGGAGTTCATGGTCCGTTCCCCGACGTCACGGGGATCACCGATCATGCCGGTCGCCCCACCTGCGAGAACGATCGGACGGTGCCCGGCCAGCTGGAATCGCTTCAGCGCGAGAAGGGGCACCAGGTGGCCTGCATGCAGGCTCGGACCGGTCGGATCAAAACCGCAATACAGGGTGACCGGACCGTCCTCGGCACTACGACGCAGGGCGTCGAGATCGGTGGACTGCTGAATGAGTCCACGCCAGGTCAGTTCGTCGATGATGTTCTCGGTCACGGGTTCGATCATCCCGCACTCGGCGCGGCGGGTGCACGCGGGCTACGTCGATATGCGGACACGGCCCTCGACTCCGGATCCCAGATACGCCACGGACGGTCGGCCGCGTGCGTCACCCCGACGCGCGGACCCACTGCCACTGCGGTCGCGGGAGCCGCCTCGATCCGGATCGGCGATCGGGGGTCGAACAGGTCGATTCCGTTGTCGTTCAACGTTGCTCCCAGCGCCTGGCCGAGGTTTCCCGGTCCCCGCGCGAGTTCCCGATCGGCCCGCGAGTGGCCTCTGCGGCTCCTCACGGCGTCATGACCCTGCACGACCTCGCCCGCTCGGAGCAACACCGCGCCGGCCGTTCCGTCCGGTGCGCAGACCACGTTCATACAGTGATGAAGTCCGTGGCTCAGGTAGACGTAGAGTCGTCCGGCCGGGCCGAACATGACGGAGTTCCGGCGAGTCGGCCCGGGGTAGGAGTGCGCCGCAGGATCCGGCCACGGGCCCGCAAGGTCGCCCCCGTATGCCTCGACCTCCACGATCCGGATTCGGACCGCCCCCGCGACGACCACGGCACCGAGCAGCAGATGAGCGGCGCCGACGGGCGTCTCGCCCGTCAGTGCCGATTCACTGAGCTCCGGTGAGCGGGAGAAGGAGCCCGGGGTGTCCGACACGCTTGGTCGTTCAGGCGTCGCCCGCGGCGGTTCCCCGCGCGACGTAGTCCTCGTGCTCCGAGTCGGTGACGTCGCGGGCCTCGTCGACGAGGAGCACCGGGATGCCGTCCTCGATCGGGTAGGCGCGCTTGAGCCTCGGGTTGTAGAGCAGCTTGTCGTCGACCAGCAGGAGCGGGCCCTTGTCCTGCGGGCAGGCCAGGATGCTCAGCAGGGTGGGATCGAGCGCCACGAAGGGTCCTCTCACGTCGGTGTGCACGGAACGTCGCTCAGGCTACCCGCCGCTCGACACCGCCGATCCGACGGCACGGCGGGGTCAGCGTCCGCTGCCCTGCTCCTGCAGTTCGGCCAGGGCGGCCTTTGTCAAACGCCGGTACCGGTCGTCACCGGCGTCGCGGTACCAGGACCGAACACCGGGCTTCGGCAGGCCCGCCGCGCGCAGCGCACTGCGCCGCGGTCGGTAGGAGGTGCTGATCGGGATCTCCGGGACGACGTGGATCAGGTCGGGGCAGCGGTCCTCATCGAGGTCGGCGAGTGCGTCGGCGAGGTCGTTGGCCGTCAACGACATCCCCGGCCGCAGCGTGACAGCGGTGACCGCGACCTCGTCGTCGCCCACCCGGACGCCGTAATTGACGGCGAGATCGACCTGGTCGAGGGCGCCGAGCGCACACACGATCGGCTCGCTGTACACGGGTCCTCGACGCGCCGAGACGACGGAGTTTCGTTCGTCCATGAGCCAGTGATCGCCGTCGGCGTCGACCTGGAAGAGGTGCTCGGTGGGCACCCATGCGTCTCCGGCGGTGAACACGCCGCGCATGGCGCCGTTGACCGCCTCGTGGCCCGTTGCCTGGCCGAGAAGCAGTCCGACCTCGCCGACACCGCACTCGCGGACCAGCCCGCGCTCGTCTTCGAGGAACCTGCGGGTCGCGGGGTCGTACGCGGCCACCCGAACCGGCGTACTGCCCGGCAGTGGCCTGCCCTTCGAACCAGGCTTCGCACCCGAGACGTTCGCGAGGACGACAGCGCCCTCGGTGGAGGCATAGAACTCGAGAACCTGCGCCGGGGCGAACCGCTTCATCGTGCGCAGCCAGAGCCCACGGGGCATGCCCGATCCGATGAACAGCCGGATCGGATGGGAAGCGTCGAACTCGAAGTCGGGTACGTCGACGAGTTCACGCAGCATCGTCCACGTGTAGGCGACCACCGTGACGCCGTACCGGTGCACCTCGGTGGAGAACCGGTCGGGGTCGAGTCCCCGGGAGAGAGCGATTCGGGAGCCACCGACGATAGCGCCGCCGAGTGTCGCGAGGACGACCGACGAATGGTAGAGCGGCGCAACGGAGTACACCGTGTCGCCGCTACCGAGGTTCGCCGCGGTCGCGGTTCCGAACGCGGACAGCGTCCAGCGGTGATTGGTGACGTGCTTGGCTTCGACCTTGCCACTGAAACGCCCGAACAGCACGAAGGCCAATTCGTTCGCCCGCCCCGGGTTCGGTCGGAACCAGGCAGGCAGTGGAACGTCCTCGGGGACGACCTTCTCGAGGTCGACGGTTCCGGACTCCGGCTCGATGTCCAGGACACGGGATTCGCCGCCACCGAGTACGAGGACCGGCCGACCGAGCCGTTCGGCGGCACGGAGGTGGTCCGGGTCCGCAACGATCGTCGCGACTCCGCCCAATCGCACGGCCTCGTCGAGGTCCTCGGTGGGCGGCAGCAGGACTGCGACCGCGCCGATCCTCGAGAGAGCGAAGATCGCCACCAGCGCGCTGGGGCGCGTCTCCATCAGCACACCGACGCGCGTCGACGGCCGTACGCCGGCGCTGATCAGGCCCCGGACGACATTGTCGATGCGGGTGTTGACCGCCTCGTTGGTGTAGGCGCGGTCGTCGAACAGGAAGCACTCGCCGCGCGGCGACCGCTCACCCGCCTCGGCGAGAAGCTTGCCCATCGAGATCCGGGTGTGGGGCTGGATCTGACCGAGGCGGACCAGTCGAGGCAGCGCACGCGCCGCTTCGGCCGTCAATTCGCGACTTCCCCGCACTGCCTGGGCGGTCGCACCGAGGACGCCGCGGACCGCATCCACGCCCACCTCGGCGATCGACGCGCCGGTGTGCAGGATCCGATCGGCAATCGACACGCCGGTCTCGTCGTCCGCCGGATCGTCGTCCTGCATCGGCTCGATCCCGTCCGGCCGCGGACCGTCACCCGCGCGCCACCGCACCCAGGCGCCCGTCATCGGCCAGGTCTGTTCGGCGGCAACGGATCCGACGACGAGTCCGAAGTGCCCGCTTCTCATCGTGTACTGGTAGATGTCGGCTTTCCGTGCCGCTCTGCGGATTCCCCGGACCGCAGTGGGCTGGCCGATGTCGTCGACCTCGCCGATGAACGCGAGGATCGGGCAGGTCAGCTCGGCGAGGGTGACCGGTCGGTCTCCGATCACGAAGCCACCGGACACCATCCGGTTGTGCATCACGAACTGGGTGAGCAGTTCCGCGACCGCGGGCCCCGACCAGGCGACCCAGCCGTCTGCCGAGAGGAACCTGCGCTGCTGCTCGCGCGGGAGCAGCGCTTCCCGGTCGTGGAGTTGGCGGAGGAAGTCGATGCGGGACTTCGCCGTCTTGACCGGATCGAGCAATTGGAATCCGGTGCGGGCCATCCAGCCTGCGATAGACAGCCGGGTGAACACGTGTTCGGCGAGGAAGCCTGCGGCGGGGGCGGCGATGTCACCCGGAATCCCGAACGGCAGTGCGGCCAGGGTGTCGACGGGAGCACCGAAGGTGATGAGCGAGGCGATGTTACGGCAGCGCCGATAGGCGGCGGCCTGGTAGGCGAACATGCCGCCCTGCGAGTAGCCGGCCAGGTGGACGTCCCGTCCCGTTTCCTTGCGGACCCGGTCGATGATGTCGCTGATGGCGACGATGTGGTCCGCGAGAGTGCGGTCCCATCCGCCCTCTTCGCTGTCCGGGGAGCCGAAGTCGACGACCCACGGGTCCAGACCCATCGAGTGCAGGATGCCGACGGCACCCTGATCCTGCGTGACGTCGTAGACGTCGGCGGACATCATCATCGGCGGTACCAACACCACCGGCGGACCCGAGGGCGGCGCCTGCTCGTCGTCGGCGAAGTAACGCCGGAGCCGGTACATGGGGCGACGCTCGACGATCCGGAACTCCGACGCGCGGGCCTCGGTCTCGAGGCCGCCCAAACGGACGACCTCGAGACCGTTCTGCGCGGTCGCCACCACGCGACGCACGGAACTGTTCAGGATCTCGTTCCAACTCACTTCCGCGCCCCCATGAATGATCGACCGGCCTACATCGGTGGAGTGACTATATGCACCGGACCGGCCTGCACACCGTCAGTTACCGATCCAGTTCCGCAGCGCGTCGGCCGACTCCCTGACTCGATCGAGCTGACGCGCGACCTGTACACCGGCGGTACCCCCGCGGGCGTTACGGGATGCGATGGAACCCTGCACCGTGAGGACGTCCCGAACAGCGGGCGTCAGCGCCGGATCGACCGAGGACAACTCGGCCTCGGTGAGATCCTCGAGCCCGACTCCCCGCGCCTCCGCCACGCGCACGCACGCGCCCGCCGCCTCGTGGGCGACGCGGAACGGAACGCCCTGGCGCACCATCCATTCGGCGATGTCGGTGGCGAGGGTGAACCCGGCGGGTGCGAGTTCCGCCATCCGGTCCGAGTGGAACTCGAGGGTCGAGACGAGTCCGGTGATCGCGGGCAGCAGCAGCTCGAGCTGTGCCACCGAGTCGAAGACCGGCTCCTTGTCCTCTTGCAGGTCCCGGTTGTACGCCAGCGGCTGTGCCTTCAGCGTCGCGAGCAATCCGGTGAGGTTGCCGATCAGGCGTCCGGCCTTGCCGCGGGTGAGCTCCGAGACATCCGGATTCTTCTTCTGCGGCATGATCGACGATCCCGTCGACCACGCGTCGGCGAGCGTGATGTACCCGAACTCCGGGGTGCTCCAGATGATCACCTCTTCGGCCATCCGGGACAGGTCGACCGCGGTCATCGCGAGCACGAACGCCGCCTCCGCCGCGAAGTCGCGGGAGGAGGTGGCATCGATCGAGTTGTCGGCCGCCGAGTCGAAGTCGAGCTCGGCCGCGATCGCGTCGGGGTTCAGCCCGAGCGACGAGCCGGCGAGCGCCCCCGACCCGTACGGCGACACCGCGGCCCGCTTGTCGAAATCGACGAGACGCTGCACGTCCCGAAGCAACGGGTGCGCGTGCGCGAGCAGATGGTGCGCGAGCAGCACCGGCTGCGCCGCCTGCAGGTGCGTCTTGCCCGGCATCACGGTGTCCGGATGCGCCGCGGCCTGGGTTGCCAGGGCGTCGACGACGTCGAGGACCCCCGCCGCCACCCGACGGACCGCGTCCCGCAGCCACATCCGGAACAGCGTCGCGACCTGGTCGTTGCGGGATCGCCCGGCACGCAGCCGTCCGCCGACCTCGGGGCCGACCCGTTCGATCAGACCGCGTTCGAGCGCTCCGTGCACGTCCTCGTCGGACTCCGCGGGCGCGAACGCGCCGCTGGCCACGTCCGCGCCGAGCCGGTCGAGGCCGTCCAGCATGGTGGCCAGGTCGGCGTCACCGAGCAGCCCGGCCGCGTGCAGCACCTTCGCGTGCGCCTTGGAGGCACGCACGTCGTAGGGCGCGAGCACCCAGTCGAAGTGCGTGGACTTGCTCAGCGCCGCCATGGCGGCGGCCGGTCCGGACTCGAACCGGCCGCCCCAGAGGGCGCCTTCGTTGGTGCCGTGCGCGTCGCTCATGACCTAGAGACCCAGGTCGCGCTTCGCCGCGACCTTGGAGGACAGGCCGTGGATGTTGACGAAGCCCTTGGCGTAGGACTGGTCGAAGGTGTCGCCCTCGTCGTAGGTCGCGAGGTTGAAGTCGTACAGCGACTGCGAGCTGCGACGGCCGTTGACGGTGATCGCGCCGCCGTGCAGGAACAGCCGGATGTCGCCGGTGACCTTCTCCTGCGTCTTCTGGACGAAGGTGTCGAGGGCTTCCTTGAGCGGGGAGAACCAGAGGCCGTCGTAGACCAGCTCGGACCAGCGCTGCTCCATCTGCCGCTTGTAGCGACCGAGTTCACGCTCGAGGGTCACGTGCTCGAGTTCCTGGTGCGCGGTGATGAGGACCATCGCGCCCGGTGCCTCGTAGATCTCGCGGCTCTTGATGCCGACGAGACGGTCCTCGACGACGTCGAGGCGGCCGACGCCCTGCGCGCCCGCGCGGGTGTTGAGCTCCTGGATCGCCTCGAGCACGGTGACGGGCCTGCCGTCGATCGCGACCGGCTTACCGGCCTCGAAGCTGATGATCAGCTCGTCGGGGGTGTTCCAGTTCAGCGTCGGGTCCTGCGTGTAGTCGTAGACGTCCTTGGTCGGCGCGTTCCACAGGTCCTCGAGGAAGCCCGTCTCGACGGCGCGGCCCCACACGTTCTGGTCGATCGAGAACGGCGAACGCTTGCTCACGTTGATCGGGATGTTGTTCTCCTCGGCGAAGGAGATGGCCTTCTCGCGGGTCCACGCGTAGTCGCGGACCGGGGCGATGACCTCGAGGTCGGGGGCGAGGGCGCCGAAGCCGACCTCGAAGCGGACCTGGTCGTTGCCCTTGCCGGTGCAGCCGTGCGAGACGACGGTGCCGCCGTGCGCGCGGGCAGCCTCGACGATGTGCTTGACGATCAGCGGGCGGCTGATCGCGGACACCAGCGGGTACCGGTCCATGTAGAGGGCGTTGGCCTGGATGGTGGGCAGGCAGTACTGCTCCGCGAACTCGTCGCGGGCGTCGACCACGACCGACTCGACAGCGCCGCAGTCGAGGGCACGCTGACGCACGACCTCCATGTCCTCGCCGCCCTGGCCGAGGTCGATGGCGACGGCGACGACCTCTTTGCCGGTCTCCTTGCCGATCCAGCTGATGGCCACCGAGGTGTCAAGCCCGCCCGAGTACGCGAGTACGACGCGTTCAGCCATGGTCTGTGTGCTCCTTCAAGGTTGTAACTGTGTCTGATATTCGTTCGTTCGATCGCGCACTCACCGAACCTGGAGGTGTCCCACCAGGTCAGGCCAGTTTCTCGATCATCTCGGCGAGCTGGGCACCCGTCAGCGGCTCGCGGGCCACTACGAGAATGGTGTCATCCCCGGCGATGGTTCCCACAACCTCGGGTAGCGAGGCCCGGTCCAGCGCGCTCGCGAGGTACTGCGCGGCACCGGGTGGTGTCCGCAGCACGGCCAGGTTCCCGCTGGCGTCGGTCGAGACCAGCAGCTCCCCGAGGAGCCTCGACAGCCGGTCGGTGCCGCCCGAGACTCCCCGGACGGGGCTGCCGTCCTCGGGGACGACGTACACGCCCGCTCCCCCGTCCGCGGCCCGCAGTTTCACCGCTCCGAGTTCTTCGAGGTCCCTCGACAGCGTCGCGTGGGACACCTCGATGCCCTCGGCGGCGAGGAGCGCAGCCAGTTCGGGCTGACTACGCACCTCGGTCGACGCGAGCAGTGTGGTGATGCGCGCCTGCCTGCCCGCACGGGTCTGCGCGACCGCGACGGCCTTCGGCGTGCCCGTCCGAGCGGTGGTCACGGCCGTGCCCGGTCCTGGTTCTCGAGCAGCCACACGAGCAGCGCCTTCTGCGCGTGCAGTCGGTTCTCCGCCTCGTCCCACACCGCCGACTGGGGTCCGTCGAGCACCTCGTCGGTGACCTCTTCCCCGCGGTGGGCGGGCAGGCAGTGCAGGACGACGGCGTCCGCGGCGGCCGTGGCGAGGAGTTCGCTGTTGATCTGGAACGGCCGGAACGGTCCGACCCGGTCCAGTCCGTCGTTCTCCTGCCCCATCGACGTCCAGGTGTCGGTGACGAGCGCATCGGCGCCCTCCGCCGCGGCCCTGGGGTCCGTGGTCAGGGTGATCGATGCCCCAGTCTCGTCGGCACGGGCGCGGGCGGCGTCGAGGACCCACGACAGCGGCGCGAATCCCTCCGGTGCTGCGATGGTGACGTCGACGCCCGCGGTGACACCACCGAGGAGCAGCGAGTGCGCCATGTTGTTCGCGCCGTCGCCGAGGTAGGTCAGCTTGAGTCCCTTGAGTTCGCCCTTGCGCTCCCTCAGCGTCTGCAGGTCGGCGAGGACCTGGCAGGGATGGAACTCGTCGGACAGGGCGTTGACGATGGGAACCGTTGCACCGGAAGCCATCTGCTCGAGGCGCCTCTGTCCGAACGTCCGCCACACGACGGCGTCGACGTAGCGCGAGAGCACGCGGCCGGTGTCCTGCAGCGTCTCTTCCCGTCCCAACTGGGTGCTGCGACCGTCGACCACGACGGCGTGTCCGCCGAGTTGGGCGATGCCGACCTCGAAGGAGAACCGGGTGCGGGTCGAGTTCTTCTCGAAGATGACGCCGACCGCACGGGGCCCGGCGAGCGTCTGCTTCGCGAAGGGGTCCTTCTTCAGCGCGGCGGCGAGATCGAGGACCTCGGCCTGCTGCGCGGGCGTCAGGTCGTCGTCCCTCAGATAGTGCTTCACGGTCATGGCGTCACTTTCCTTCCGCGGCAGCAGTGTCGAGGATCGCCGGAAGCGCCGACACGAAGCCCTGCGCCTGCTCCTCGGTGATGATCAGCGGCGGCGCGAGGCGGATCACGTCCGGCGCAGCGGCGTTGACGAGGTAGCCGGCGTTCCGCGCGGCGGCCTCGACGGCGGGGGCAACGGTGTCGGTCAGGACGACTCCGAGGAGCAGACCCGAGCCGCGGACGTGGTCGACCAGCGGGTGCCCGAGCGCCTCGATGCCGGCGGCGATCGACTTGCCGACGGCGTCGGCGTGGCTGATCAGGTCCTCCTGCTCGACGGTCCGGAGCACGGCGAGCGCCGCGGCCGCACACACGGGATTCCCGCCGAAGGTGGTGCCGTGCTTGCCGGGTGTCAGCAGGTCGGCCGTCGCCCCGGTGGCGATGCAGGCGCCGATCGGCATCCCGCCGCCGAGCCCCTTCGCGAGGGTCATCACATCGGGCACGATGCCTGCCGCCTGGTGGGCATAGAACCAGCCCGTGCGTGCGATGCCGGTCTGGACCTCGTCGAGGACCAGGAGTGCGCCACGCTCGGCGGTGATCCGCCGGGCCTCGGCGAGGTAGCTCTCCGGCGGCACGACGACACCCGATTCGCCCATGATCGGTTCCAGGAAGACCGCGGCCGTATCGGAGTCGACGGCGGCGTCGAGGGCCTCGATGTCGCCGTAGGGCACGAACTCGACGCCCGCGGGCATCGGTTCGAACGGCGCCCGCTTCTCGGGCTGTCCGGTCAGCGCGAGTGCGCCCATCGTCCGGCCGTGGAACGCCCTCTCGGCGGCGATGATCTTCGGCCGGCCGGTGAGCCGGGCGATTTTGAACGCCGCTTCGTTGGCCTCGGTGCCGGAATTGCAGAGGAACACGCGACCGGGGTGACCCAGGTGGTGCAGCAACTGCTCCGCCAGCGCGACGGCCGGTTCGCTGGCATACAGATTGGACACGTGGCCGAGCGTGTTCAGCTGGGCCGTCACCGCGCCGATGATCGCGGGGTGACGGTGGCCGAGGATGTTGACGGCGATGCCGCCGAGCAGGTCCAGGTACTGCTTGCCGTCGACGTCGGTGACGACGGTACCGTCACCGGAGGCGAGCGCGACCCGCGGGACGCCGTAGTTGTTCATCAGAGCGCCGGACCAGCGCTGCTGCAGGGCCGAGGTGCCGGTCATGCGGTGCCTTCTTTCGTGGAGACCGGTGAGGGTGCGGACGGGGTGACCATGGTGCCGATGCCTGCGGTGGTGAGCAGCTCGAGCAGCACCGCGTGGGCCACGCGGCCGTCGATCACGTGGGCGGTCGGGACACCGCCGCGCACGGCACGCAGGCAGGCCTCCATCTTCGGGACCATGCCCGCATCGAGCGAAGGCAGAAGTGCCTCCAACGCGGCGGTGTCGATGACCGAGGCGAGCGAGCTGCGGTCGGGCCAGTCGGTGTACAGACCCTCGACGTCGGTGAGGACGACCAACTTCTCCGCGCCGAGCGCCTCCGCCAGTGCGGCGGCCGCGGTGTCGGCGTTGATGTTGTGGACGACGCCGTCGGCATCCGGCGCGATCGTCGACACGACCGGAATGCGTCCCGCGGCAATGAGATCGAGCACGGCAGCGGGGTTGACGGTGGTGACGTCGCCGACCAGTCCGATGTCGGTGGGCTCACCGTCGACCACCACGGTGCGGCGGGTGGCGGTGAAGAGGTGCGCATCTTCCCCGGAGATGCCGACCGCGTACGGGCCGTGCGCGTTGATCAGCCCGACGAGCTCCCGCCCGACCTGACCGAAGAGCACCATCCGGACGACGTCCATCACCTCGGGGGTGGTGACGCGGAAACCACCGCGGAACTCGCCCTCCATGCCGAGGCGTCCGAGCATCGCGTTGATCTG
This sequence comes from Rhodococcus sp. RD6.2, assembly GCF_001040705.1. GTDB lineage: Bacteria > Actinomycetota > Actinomycetes > Mycobacteriales > Mycobacteriaceae > Rhodococcus_G. The sequence goes on along the minus strand of NZ_CVQP01000006.1, from coordinate 734,401 downwards.
CGGGCCGCCACCATGCACGACGACAGGATGGATGCCGACTGTCCGCAGGAACGCCATGTCCTCCGCGAACGCAGCCTTGAGCTCGTCGTCGACCATCGCGTTGCCGCCGTACTTGACGACGACGATCTTGCCGTGGAACAGCTGCAGCCAGGGCAGCGCTTCCGCGAGGACGTAGGCCTTCTGGCTGGAGGTCAGGTCGAGGATGCTGTCGGTCATGACGAGTACGCCGAGTTCTCTTCGACGTACGCGTGCGAGAGGTCGGTGGTGCGGATGGAGACCTCCGCGTCGCCGACACCGAGTTCGATCCTCAGCGCGATGTCCTCACCGCTCAGGTCGACCTCGCGGGCGCCGGGTGCCCCGACACCGTCGATGCACACGGGATTCCCGTTGAACGACACCGAGATCCGGTTCGGGTCGAGTTCGATCGGAGCGACACCGACGGCGGCGAGCACCCGACCCCAGTTGGGGTCGGATCCGAACAGCGCGGTCTTCACGAGGCTGTCGCGCGCCACGGTGCGGGCCCCGATCAGGGCGTCGGACTCGCTGGCCGCACCCGCGACGGTGACGGTGACGCGCTTGGTGACGCCCTCGGCGTCGGCCATCATCTGGTCGGCCAGGTCGTCGCAGACCGCGAGTACGGCCGCGTTGAGTTCCGCCTGGGTCGGGCTGACCCCGCTCGCACCGGACGACAGCAGCAACACGGTGTCGTTGGTGGAGGTGGCGCCGTCGACGTCGAGCCGATCGAAGGAGAGCCGGGTCGCCGCGCGCAGCGCCTCGTCGAGCTGAGCGGCGGTGGCGACGGCGTCGGTGGTGATCACCGACAGCATCGTCGCGAGCGCGGGCGCGAGCATGCCCGCGCCCTTGGCCATTCCGCCGACGTTCCACTTGTCCGCATGGTGCAGCGCGGCCTGCTTCGGCACCGTGTCGGTGGTCATGATCGCGTAGGCGGCGTCGGTGCCGCCGGTGATCCCGCCCGCCAGCTCGTGCACGATCTCGGTCACGCCTGCGAGCAGCTTGTCCATCGGCAGCCGGTCACCGATCAGACCGGTCGAGCACACCGCGACCTCGCCGGCACCGGTCTCGGTGCCCCAGTCGCTGAGCGTCGCGGCGACGTGTTCCGCGGTCGCGTGCGTGTCCTGGAATCCGGGGGCGCCGGTGCAGGCGTTGGCGCCGCCGGAGTTGAGGACGACGGCGCGCAGTGCACCGGCGGTGAGCACCTGCTGCGACCACAGCACGGGTGCGGCCTTGACCTTGTTGGTCGTGAATACTCCGGCGGCGGCCGTGTCGGGCCCCTCGTTGAAGACGAGCGCGAGGTCGGGCCTACCGCTGACCTTGATGCCCGCCGCGATTCCGGCGCCGCGGAACCCGGCCGGCGCGGTGACCCCCTGGGTCCGGATCAGGCGGCCACCGGCGATCTCGACTGCATGCGGCGCGGCGAATTCGGATTCGGTTGTCACGGAGCAACTCCCACGGTCGAGAGACCATCGGTCTCGGGCAGGCCAAGGGCCAGGTTCATGGACTGGACGGCACCACCGGCGGTGCCCTTGGTGAGATTGTCGATCGCTGCGATCACGACGAGCAGACCTGCGTCCTCGTCTACGGTGACGCCGATCTGCGCGGCGTTCGACCCGACGACGGCGCCGGTCTGCGGGTAGACGTTCTCGGGCAGCACGTGCACGAACGGCTCGTCCGCGTAGGCCTTCTCGTAGACCTCGCGGGCGCGCGCCAGGTCGACGCTCGTCGGTGCGGTGCAGGTCGCGAGGATGCCGCGGGGCATCGGGGCGAGGACCGGTGTGAACGACACCGCGACGCGGGTGTCGGTCAACGCCGACAGGTTCTGGATGATCTCCGGGGTGTGCCGGTGCACGCCGCCGACGCCGTATGCCTTGACCGACCCCATCACCTCGGAGCCGAGGAGGTCCGCCTTCGGAGCACGACCGGCTCCTGAGGTGCCACTGACCGCGACGACGTTGACCCGCGGCTCGACGATGCCCGCGGCCACGGCGGGGGCAAGGGCGAGACTCGCCGCGGTCGGATAGCAGCCAGGGACCGCAATCCGGGTGGCCCCGACGAGTTTGTCGCGGTTGCCGGGCAGTTCGGGCAGTCCGTAGGGCCAGGTTCCCGCGTGGGCGCTGCCGTAGTACTTCTCCCAGTCGGCCGCGTCGGCGAGCCGGAAGTCGGCGCCGCAGTCGATGATGACGGTGCTCTCGGGCAGCGCCTTCGCGATCTCGGCGGAGTTGCCGTGCGGCAATCCGAGGAACACGACGTCGTGGCCGGCGAGGACCTCGAGGGTCGTCGGCTCGAGCACTCGGTCGGCGAGAGGGAGCAGGTGCGGGTGGAACCCGCCGAGTGCGGCTCCGGCGTTACCGCCTGCCGTGAGTGCTCCGATGACGAGGCGTCCGTCGCGGTACGCCGGATGTCCGAGCAGCAGGCGCAGGATCTCGCCGCCCGCATACCCGCTGGCTCCGGCAATCGCGACCCGGATCGGACCGGTGGTGGCTGCTGTGGGGACCATATGGACGATTATGCACCATCATGCAAGCCCATTCACAGTGGGGACTGTGCCGCGATCGCGCTCCCCACCCATCGTGTCAGATACCGGCGCAGGTCGTCGCCTTCGCGGGGCGGGTCACCTGGCGAGACGAAGAACGACTGCATGGTGCGCAGCACGTACTCGACCAGCTCGTCGAGCGCGTCGTCGTCGTACCCGTACCGCGCCCAGTCCACGTCGAATCGCCGGATCATCGTCCTTCCGAAGACCCGCGCCTCGGACGAGAGCATCCCGTCGGGATGAATGTCCGAGTACGCCCCCGTCAGGAGGATGCCGAGATGAGGGGTGCGACGCACCTCGTCGAGCGTGAAGACGATGCCCTCGACCATGGCCTCGACCGGGTCACCCAGACCCGCGACGGCGTGATCGAGCCGATCGAGGAATCCATCGACGGAGGCGATCGCCGCGGCCCTCATCAGAGCGTCCGCACTCGGGAAGTACCGGTACACGGTCTGCCGGATGACTCCGAGCGACTCGGCGACGTCGGCGATCCCGATCGCCGCTCCGGTCTCCCCGATCAGGTCGACGGCCGCGGCGACGATGCGGCGCGACGCGTCCTCGTCACTGTCGGGCGGACTGCCACCCCATCCGCGTCTGCGCGCCACCGAGCGGACGCTATCACAGCCCCAGATGACAACAACTGCAACACGTTCTACCATCTCGGCGAAAGTGATCATACACAGAACGGATTCGGCGTATGTTCACGAGAAGAGTGCGACTGCCAGCCCGAACACACCAGACCACCCGATATGCGAGGTACGGAAAGTGACCGACCTACACCCCCGAAAGATGGATTTCGGATTCGAGGACTCCGACGTCCCGTTCAACTGGAATCCCGACAACCCGGCGTGGTCGAGCATGTCCAACGCCGTCTCGTTCCTGGCAATCGGTTTCGAGAAGATGATCGTCAAGCTGATCATGCAGGCCAAGCCCCGCATCACCGATCCCGAAGTGGCAGCGGAGGCCGTCGCGTTCATGCGTCAGGAGGGCCACCACTCCACGGCGCACCGTCAGCACGTGAACGCACTGATCCGGCGGTACCCCGGCCTGCAGAACACCCTCGACGCGGTGATCGGCGAATTCGACCTCCTCACCGAGCGGACCTCCATCGAGTACCGCCTCGCGTACACCGCAGACCTGGAGGCCACGTTCACCCCGGTCTTCAAGCTGATGCTCGACAACGAGGCCACCCTGTTCCGCCCCGGTGACGACCGCGTCGCGTCACTGTTCCTGTGGCACTTCGTCGAGGAGGTCGAGCACCGCAGTTCGGCGCTGATCATCTACAACTCCATCGTCGGCAACGAGATGTACCGGATGCGGATGGCCGCATCGATCTTCGCGCACGTGATGAAGTCGATCCGGATCGCCTGCCAGGGCTTCAACCAGCACGTTCCCCTGTCCGAGCGGAAGGTCGACTCGATGTCGATGTTCGCCCGGCATCGGGCCAAGCAGCGGGTCCTCACCGCCTTCGCCCCGTACCTGACCAAGGGGCCCATGCCGCGGGCATTCGACGGACTGCCGATCCGCGAGCAGCTCACCGCACTGTCGGGCGCCGTCCGCAGCCAGCTGCCCGGACACAACCCCGAACACGAGAACCTGCCCGTACTCGCCGACCGGTGGTTCACCCGCTACGACGCGGGCTACGACTGCACCCGCTGGTACACGGCCGAAGCGCCTGAGGGCCAGGGCGAGCCGGTCACCTCGGGGGCGAACTGATGGCGGCCGGCTGCCCACCCACGTTCTCGGATCTCGCAACCCGACTCGGCTTCTCGTGCGAGGAGGCCGGCGGGCTCGTCGAGTTCCGAAACCCCGCCGCGCTGGAGAACTGGACGCTGCCGGTCCTCGAGTTCACCATCATCCTCGGGGCCGTACTCGCACTCGTCTACGCGATCCTGCGACTGCGTAGGCACGGCGATCCCACCAACCTCGTGCTGTGGTTCGGCGCCACCGCATTCCTGTTCGTGATCGAGCCGCCCATCTACTTCCCGGCGACGTTCGGCACCGAGGAATACCTCGGCACGATGTTCGCCCACAACGTGTTCAGCGTGGACTTCCTGTGGGGTCGCCTACCGCTCTACATCATCGCGATCTACCCGCTGATGGCGACCATCGCGTTCGAGATCGTCCGGATGCTCGGTGTGTTCCGTCGCTACGGCGTTCTCGTGGGTGCCGCTTCCGTCGGATTCGTCCACCACGCCTTCTACGAGATCTTCGACCACCTCGGACCGCAACTGCGCTGGTGGGAGTGGACACTCGACAACAAGGTCAACCTGCCGTTCCTCGACTCCGTCCCGATTCCGAGCGTGGTCGTGTTCGCCGCGCTGTGGCCGATGTCGCTCGCGCTGTGCGTCCAGTTCTTCGTCGGCAAGCACGTCGACGCGGGCCGACACTTCTCCGGCCTGCAGCTGGTGTGGCGCACCATCGTGATCGGGCTCGTCGCCTCCGTCGGGGTGTTCGTGCTCCCGCTCCCCGCGACCGTCCTCGGCATGGGCAGCGACACCGTTCGCGGCGCGATCTACCTGGCGGAACTCGCGGTGGTCTTCGGCGTCGCAATCTGGGCGATGTCCCGGCAGTGGGCCGCCCTTCGCAAGGGGACGAGCACCACGCCCGCATACTCCGACGACTTCGTCCGCTGGTACGCCGTCGCGTATCTGGCGGTCTTCGGCCTGCTCTGGGCCACCGCGCTCCCCGACTGGTTCGACGCCGTCGACGGCGTCACCGCGAACGGCGATCCGATCGGGAGTCTCTGGTACGTGATCGGCTGCTTCGTGATCGCCATCCTCTGCGTCGCGGCAGTGTTCACGGTTCCACGGACGAGTGCGGACGCCGATCCGAAGGCCGACGACCTCGAGACGGCCGCCGCCTGACGGTCCCCGCGGTCGGGGCGCGAATCCGTTCGCGCCCCGACCACCGGATCACGACAGCACGGTCTCACGCAGGACGTGCTTGGTGAGCTTGCCGGACGGATTGCGCGGCAACTGATCCACCAGGACGATCTCGCGCGGAATCTTGTAGCGCGCCAACTTGTCCGACAGATCGTTCCGCAGGTCGTCCAGTTCGATCGCGGCGCCCTCGACCGGCACGACCACCGCCACGACGGTCTCGCCCCATTCCGGATGCGGGCGACCGATCACCGCGACGTCGAGCACGTCGGCGCGCGGCCGGATCGCCTCCTCCACCTCCTGCGAGTACACGTTCTCACCGCCGGTGATGATGACGTCCTTGGTGCGGTCGACGATGTAGATGTAGCCGTCCTCGTCGAGGCGGGCGACGTCGCCGCTGCGGTACCAGCGGCCCTCGAACGCTTCCGCGGTGGCGTCGTCGTTGTCGAGGTACCCGACCATTCGGGTGTCGCCCGCGAGCCAGATCTCCCCCGTCTCACCCGGCGCGGCGTCGCCGCCGTCCGCCCTCACCACCCGCAGGTCGACTCCGGGCATGCCGCAGCGGCCGATCGAACCGGCCTTCGTGATCTGCTCGTGCGGGTACAGCGCGGTGCCGGTCGGGCCCATCTCGCTCATGCCGTACACCTGGTAGAAGTTCTCCGACCGATAGGCCTGCTGCAGTTGCCGGGCGACCTCGGCGCCGATCGGCGCGCCGCCATAGGTCCAGCGCCGCATGGTGGAGAAGTCGAAGTCGGCAAGGTCGATGCCGGCGGCCCTGGCTGCCTGAAGCGGCGCGAGATACGCGATCGGGGCACCGAAGAACGCGGTGATCCGCTCCCTCGGAATGGCCTTGAGGAACTCGATCGGGTGGTACTCACGCATCAGCACCACGGTCCCGCCGAGGAACATGGTGGGAACGAACCACACATTGAGCGGCGCCGCATGCCAGATCGGCATCGCGATGAGCACCCGCTCCTCGCGGTCGAGGCCGAGCGTCGTCGCGATGTACGGCGCCACCGTCGTGATCGACCGGTGGGTGTGGAGGCAGCCCTTCGGCGCGCTGGTGGTACCTGACGTGTAGAGCACCTGGGCGATGTCCGACTCGTCCACGTCGACGCCGTCCCACTCGTCTGCCGCGTCGACGAGGGCGTCGAAATCGTGGTCACCGCGGCAGGCTTCCTCACTGCCGAGTTCGGTGAGAAGCCACTCCACATGCGGCGCACCGGATTCCGCGTTGGCGCGCAGGTCCGCCGACACCACGCCGACCGTCGCGCCGCAGTGGCCGACGGTGTACGCGACCTCGGGCGGGGCTAGCTTGTGGTTGACCGGAACCAACGCCGCGCCCGCGCGCCACGCACCGAACGCGGCGATCGCGAAGCCGGGACTGTTGTAGGTCATGACGGCCACCCGGTCGCCACGCCCCACCCCACGGGCGCGGAAGACCTCCGCGGCACGCTTCGACGCCGCGAGCAGCTCCGCGTACGTGATCCGCTCGTCTCCGTAGACGATCGCGTCCTTGTCCGGATACTTGCGCGCCGTGCTCTCCAACATCGTGGTCAGGTTCATGGATTCTCCTCGTACTCGGCGCGATGACCGGCGGATCCGGGGGACGTTGCCGTGCGGCCCGAATCGTTCTACAGTTCAGACCCGAAGGATTGAATCACGATTCAGAGTATTCGGGAAGGGGGTCGACCACATGGCCTACCGGCCGACCGAGAAGACGCGAGCAGCGAAGGCGCAGCGCCGCACCGCCCTGCTCACCGAGGCCACCAGGCTCGTCGCCGAAGGCGGATTCGCCGCGGCGACCGTCAAGGCGATCGCCGAGCGATGCCAGGTCAGCGTCGGCTCGGTGTACTCGCACTTCGACGGGAACGCCGATCTACTGGCCTCCGTGTTCCGGTCGGGCGCAGATCAGGAGCTTGCCGCCGTGCGCACCGCCGTCGCCGAGGCAGGCAGCGCAGCAGACCGGCTCCGCGCGCTGGTGGAAACCTTCGCGCTGCGCGCCATCCGCGGCAGACAACTCGCCTGGTCACTCCTGTTCGAACCGGTCGATCCCCGGATCGACGCCGAGCGCCTCACCTATCGCGCCGACTACCACGCCCTCACGACGGACATCCTCCGAGACGGGATGGAGTCGGGCGAATTTCCCCGCCAGCACCTCGCGGTCACCGCCACCGCCCTCATCGGTGCGATCAGCGAAGCCCTCACCGGACGCCTCTCCCCGACCCACGCCGTCGCCACCGACACGGACGACGCCGACACCGTCGACGCCATCCTCCAGTTCTGTCTGCACGGCGTCGGATACGTCGACACCGAACCTCGTACCACCACAGCACCAGTGCGCCCATCACACCGCGAAGGAAGCGACTCATGACCGCCACCGCCCCGACAGGATTCCGCACCCACGAGGTGTTCAACCAGGCACCGCCTCGCATCGACGTCAACGAGTACGCCACCAACCTCCCCCTCGTCGAGGGCGTGGCGAGGTACGACGCCGACTGGGCGAACGACGAACTCAGCGCGGTCGGCGCCCTCGTCGGAACAGAGTCCTTCCAGCACGACGCCGAACTCGCCAACACCATCACTCCGGAGTTCCACTCCCACGACCGCTACGGCAACCGGATCGACGAGGTCGAGTTCCACCCCGCTTACCACCGGATCATCGGGGCTGCCGTCGAACACGGTGCGCACACCTCCGCGTGGGCGGATCCGAAGCCGGGCGCCAACGTGGCCCGAGCCGCCTCGTTCATGCTCTTCGCTCAGGTGGAGCCCGGGCACGCGTGCCCGATCTCGATGACTCACTCCGCGGTACCGGCGATCGGACTCTCCCCCGACCTTGCTGACGTGTGGCTGCCGCGCCTGTACGGCCGCGGGTACGACGGGAACCTCGTCGCACCCGGAGACAAGCCCGGTGTGCTCCTCGGCATGGCGATGACCGAGAAGCAGGGCGGATCGGACGTCCGCGCGAACACCACACGCGCCGTGCCCAATTCGGACGGAACCTGGTCGCTCACCGGCCACAAGTGGTTCTGCTCGGCGCCGATGTCCGACGGATTCCTGATCCTCGCGCAGACCGACCACGGCGGAGGGTCCGCACTGTCCTGCTTCCTCGTGCCTCGTGTGCTCGAGGACGGCACCCGAAACGTCTTCCGAATCCAGCGCCTCAAGGACAAGCTCGGGAACAAGTCCAACGCGTCCTCGGAGATCGAACTCGACGGAACGATCGGTCACCTGGTCGGCGAACCCGGACGTGGGGTCCGCACCATCATCGAGATGGTCGCCCGCACCCGACTCGACTGCGTCTACGGTTCCACCGCGGGCATGCGTCAGTCGGTCGCCGAGGCACTGTGGCATGTCCGCCACCGCTCCGCGTTCGGCGCGACCCTGATCGACCAGCCCGCGATGACCGCCGTCGCCGCGGATCTCGCCCTCGAATCGGAGGCCGCCACCGCGACCGCCCTGCGACTGGCCCGCGCACACGACGACGACGCCGACGAGACCGAGAAGGCGTTCCGCCGGCTGGCGACCGCCGTCGCCAAGTACTGGATCTGCAAGCGCGGTCCCCACCACGCGTACGAATCCCTCGAATGCCTCGGAGGCAACGGGTACACCGAGGCGTTCCCCCTCGCCCGCCGCTACCGCGAGCAGCCGGTCATGGCCGTGTGGGAGGGATCGGGCAACGTCATCGCCCTCGACGTGCTGCGCGCGATGACCCGCGAACCCGAGTCCGTCGCGGCCTTCGATGCCGAACTGGCGGGCGCCCGCGGCGCGTCGACGCTGTTCGATACGCACCACGATCGCATGCGCGCCGCACTCACCGAACTCGCGACACTCGATCCGGCCCGGGCACAACTGCGAGCACGCCCCGTGGCGGCGTCGATGGCACTCGGACTGCAGGGCGCGCTGCTGCTGAAGACCGCTCCGACCGCGGTCGCGGAGGCATTCCTTGCCGCGCGTCTCGGGGAGGACCGTGACCTCGAGTACGGCTCGCTGCCCGCAGGCACCGACTTCGCGACGATCCTCGAACGGCACTGACGGCTGTCATCGCCTTCCTGCCGTCAGTGCTACGCGAAATGGCCCATTCCGTCGGGTGACGGAATGGGCCATTTCGGAAGAGCAGACGATGCGGACCGCTCTGACCTATCGGATCGAGCGGGTGTCCTTCTCGAATCCTTCGGGCTGGGCCCCGGAAGAGGAAGGACTGCCCTTGATGGAGAGGATGAACAGCGCGACCACGCCGAACAGGACCACCGCGATCGTGGCAATCACCACGATGTAACCGAACACGACACCAATTTCCACCATCACGACCTCCGTAGATTGTTCCGTCCACCGTACCCAGGCCGACTCAGTCCTTTCGCAGCGACCTGCGGATCTCGGCGAGCCTCTCCTGCGCCGCCTTCTCCCTGGCCGCGTACTGCTCCTCGACGCTGCGCCCGGCACCGGACTCCGCATCGAGTTCAGCGGCACCGTCCGCCGTGCCCGCGCGGGTTTCGATGCGTTCCCGGACGGCGTCGAACGTCGGAACGCCTGCGTCGGTCCACCCTGTCGGGGGCGCGACGCCCTGGGCGCTCGGCACGACGATCCCCGGATCGTCCACCACGTGCGCGTCGAGAATCTCCGGTGGCGACGGCACGGCGGGTGGAGGCATCGGGACCACGGATTCCGGGCCGTACCCGATCTGCAGCGCCGCGGCGCGCAGTGCCGCCAATGCCGGTCTTCCGGTGGCGGCAGCGGCGACCACCGCGCGAAGCTCGTCATCGGTCAGGGAACTCATCGCATCAACGACAGCCTGCGTATCGGTCACAACGGCACCTCATTCGGGTCGGTGCCTCCAGGCTAGCCCGATCTGGAGGCCGCAGACGGCGAAGGCCGCCCCACCGAGTGGTGGGACGGCCTTCGTTGGCGTTCGGTCGTTCAGGCCCGCAGCGTCGCGCCGACGGCGGCACCGGCGGCTGCCACCGCCGCATCGCGCGCGGCACTCGCCTCGTCCTCGGTGAGAGTCCGATCCGCCGCGCGGAACCGGAGCGCGAAGGCAAGCGACTTGCGTCCCGCACCGACCTGCTCACCCGTGAACACGTCGAACAGGCGGATGTCCTCGAGAAGGTCGCCCGCACCGCCGCGCAGCGCCGCCTCGACCGCCGCCGCCGCGACGGAGTCGTCGACGACGACCGCGACGTCCTGCAGCACAGCGGGGAACGGTGACACGCGCGGAGCGGGAAGCGATTCCGCGATGGGAAGCGCATCGAGGTTCACCTCGACGGCGCAGGTGCGAGCAGGCAGCCCTGCGCGCTCGAGCACGGCGGGGTGCAGCTCACCGGCGTGACCGACGACGACACCGTCGACGAGCAGCTCTGCGCACCGGCCGGGATGCCAGGGAAGGTGCTGTGCGGCACGACGTTCGAGCGTGACGCCTGCCGCGGCGGCGATGGTGTCTGCGGCCGCGAACGCGTCGGTGGCGTCGGCTGCCCGACCCGGCCCCCACGGGCCGCTCGGCTCACGCTGTCCGGTCAGGACGACGCCGACGTGCAGCGGCTGACTTGGCAACGACGCGATCAGTTCCGCGACCTGCTCGTCCGTCGGCCTGCGATCCACCGGCAGAGCCTGCACGGCCTTCGTGTTCGGGCCCGGCTGCACGACCTGCTGCACACCGTAGAGCGCGACGTCGCGCTGACCGCGAGAGACGTTGCGGGACAGGATCTCCAGGAGACCGGGCAACAGCGTCGTGGCCAGCTCGGGGCGATCCGACTCGAGCGGGTTGAGCACGCGACTGGTGACCCGACGAGGATCGTCCGTGTCGAGTCCCCACACGTTGAACACTCCCGCGGGCAGGAACACCGTCGGCAGCACCTCCGCATACCCGTCGAACGCGAGCGCCTTGCCGACAGCACGGCGACGACGCTGCTGTGGCGTCAGTCCGCGCCCGGCAGGCGCAGCCGGGAGGACGGACGGGATCTTCTCCAGCCCTTCGAGCCGCAACACCTCCTCGACGAGGTCGGCGGGCTGGGTCAGGTCGGGACGCCACGTCGGTGGCGTCACCACGAGATGCCCGATCTCGTCGTCGACCGACACGTCGACGGTGCACCCGACCTGGGTGAGCCGGCGCGCTGCCGTCCCGTCGGGGTAGGTCACGCCCGCAACCCTGCTCGGCAGGTCCAGGTCCATCGAGATCGGGGCGGGGGCCGCCACCGAGCCGACATCGGTGAGAACCGGCTCGACATGGCCGCCGGTGATGTCGGCGAGCAGGCCCGCCGCCCGGTCGAGCGCCGCCGCGGACAGCGCCGGATCGACGATCCGCTCGTACCGCTTGGACGCCTCGGAGATCAGCTTGTGCCTGCGCGAGGTCCGGAACACCGCGAGCGGATTCCAGATCGCAGCTTCCAGCAGGACCTCGGTGGTGCCGGTACCGACCTCGGTGCTCGCGCCGCCCATCACGCCCGCGAGGGAGATGACACCCGAGTCGTCGCAGATCACGACGTCCTCGGCGTCCAGGGTGCGCTCGACCTCGTCGAGAGTCGTCAGCGTCTCACCCCCGGCCGCGCGCCGGACCACGAGTCCGCCCGCGACCTTCGCCGCGTCGAACGCATGCAGCGGATGGCCGAGCTCGAGCATCACGTAATTCGTCACGTCGACGGCTGGTGAGATCGGGCGGACACCCGACAGCAGCAGTCGTCGCTGCATCCACCAGGGAGTCACGGCGTTCGGGTCGACACCGGTCACCCGACGCAGCGTGAAGCGCGTGCACCCGGACTCGGGCTGCACGTCGAGCGGCCAGGCGTCGCCGGACGCCTCGAACGGCACACCGACCGCCGGGTCGACGTACTCGAGGTCGAAGCCGTTGGCCAGCTCACGGGTGAGTCCGCGGGCGGAGAAGCAGTAACCGCGGTCCGGCGTGATGTTCAGTTCGATGATCGTGTCACCGAGACCGAGCAGCTCGTTGGCGTCAGTGCCTGGTTCGGCGGTTCCCGGCTCGAGAACCAGGATGCCCGAATGGTCCTTGCCGACACCGAGTTCCGCGACCGAGCAGATCATGCCGTCGGAAACCTGTCCGTACGTCTTGCGTGACGCGATCCGGAAGTCTCCGGGCAGCACCGCACCGGGCAGTGCCGCGACGACGAGGTCCCCCTCGGCGAAGTTGCGGGCGCCGCACACGATCTGACGCGGCTGCTCCTCACCGACCTCGACCTGGCAGAGCCGGATCGGCTTCTTGAACTCGGTGAGCTCGGTGATCTGCAGAACTCTGCCGACGACCAGTGGTCCCGGGATCAGCGGAAGCGGATCCACCTCCTCGACCTCGAGACCGACCCGCACGAAGCCCGCATCCAGCTCCTCGGGGGTCACCTCCCAGCCCGGCGTAGCCCGCTGCAGGATCTCGGTCAGCCACGATTGCGCTACTCGCACGTCTACTCAGCTCTCTCGTTCGCTCTGCTGGTTCACTCAGGCCTGGACACCGAAGGGCAGCGTGAAACGCACGTCGCCCTCGACGATGTCGCGCATGTCGGGGATGCCGTTGCGGAACTGCAAGGTCCGCTCCAGCCCCATCCCGAACGCGAACCCGCTGTACTCGTCCGGATCAATTCCACTGGCCCGCAACACGTTCGGGTTGACCATGCCGCAGCCACCCCACTCCACCCAGCCGGCGCCACCCTTCTTGCCCGGGAACCACACGTCCACCTCGGCGGACGGCTCGGTGAACGGGAAGTAGTTGGGGCGCATACGGGTTCGCGTGTCCGGCCCGAACAGGGCGCGCGCGAAGGCGTCGAGGGTACCGCGCAGGTGCGCCATCGTCAGGCCCTTGTCCACGGCGAGACCCTCGATCTGCGAGAACACCGGCGTGTGCGTCGCGTCGAGTTCGTCGGTGCGGAACGTACGACCCGGGCACACCACGTACACCGGCACATCGCGCGAGAGCATCGTGCGCACCTGCACCGGCGAGGTGTGGGTGCGCAGCACCTGACGCGACCCCTCCGGCGCGATGTGGAACGTGTCCTGCATGGTTCGCGCCGGATGGTCGGGCAGGAAGTTCAGCGCGTCGAAGTTGAAGTGCTCCGTCTCGACCTCGGGACCCTCCGCGATCTCCCACCCCATCGCCACGAACACGTCGCTGACCTGCTCGGAGATGATCGTGATGGGGTGCCGCGCGCCGACGCGGCGACGGCCTGCGGGAATCGTGACGTCGATCGACTCGGCCACCAGCACCGCGGCGTCACGCTCCGCCAGCAGTACCTCTCGGCGCGCGTCGTATGCAGCGCCGGCACGGGTGCGGGCCGCGTTGACCCGCTTTCCGGCGTCCGCCTTCTCCTTGCCCGGCAGCGACCCCAACGCACGGCGCACCAGGGACAGCGGCGCCTTGTCGCCGAGATGCTCCGCCTTCGCCGCCGCGAGTGCGTCGAGATCCGGCGCCGCGGCGAACGCCTGCTCGGCCGCATCCGCGGCCGCGGAGAGCGACTCCTCGGTCAGCGCCTGCGCGTCGATGGTCGGTGCACTGTCGCCCTCGTTCTTGGCCACGGCTCGTCGTACTCCTCGTCGTCGGTTCTGCAGGGCAGATTCTAGGTGGTCGGGCGAGACGCGGAATGCTGCACCCGCGCACTCGCGTACAGGCAGATCGCGGCTGCCGTCGCCAGGTTCAGGGACTCGGCGCGGCCGTGGATCGGGATCCGCACACGATGATCGGCGCGGCCGGCGAGCGCGGGATCGAGCCCGTGCGCCTCGTTCCCGAACAGCCACGCGGTCGGCCCGGCCAGAAGCTCGTCGGCGTCGTCGAGCTCGACCTCACCGTCGGCGGCGGTCGCGAGAACCCGGACCCCCGCGTCGGCGAGCACGTCGAGGACGGCGTCGACGTTCCGCTCCCGGGCGATCGGCAGGTGGAACACGCTGCCCGCGGACGAACGGACGCACTTGCCGTTGTGCGGGTCGACGCTGTCGCCCGCGAGGATCGCGGCATCGGCACCCACCGCGTCCGCGACCCGGATGACGGTTCCCGCATTCCCCGGATCGGAGATCGCAACCGGCACCGCGAGCAGCCGCGGAGACTCCCCCAGCGCCTCCGAAACGGATACGTCGACCAGGCGGCACACGGCGACCAGCCCCGGCGGCGTCACGGTGTCGCCGAGCGCCTTCGCGGCTCGGTCCGTGACCGGCGACACCCGCACGCCCTGCGCGAGCGCGCGCTCGACCAGATCCGCATGCCGGACTGCGGCGTCCGAGGTGACGAACAGTTCCTCGATGCGCGTGGTGTCGAGGGCCGCGGTCACCGAGTTCGCGCCCTCTGCCAGGAACCTGCCCGCCTTGCGGCGTTCCGCTCCGCGCAGGAGCTTGACAGCAGAAACGACCCGTGGCGTCCGCTCGGTGAACGGGTCCACGGGTCGCTCCTGGATCGGCTTGCTCAGGCCGCTTCCCCGGCGGGAGCGTTCACGTCGGCAGGCAGCGCTGCCTTCGCGACGGCAACCAGGCCGGCGAACGCCTCGGCGTCGGAGACGGCGAGCTCGGCGAGGATCTTGCGGTCAACCTCGACGCCAGCGGCCTTGAGGCCCTGGATGAAGCGGTTGTAGGTGATGTCGTTCGCGCGGGCGGCAGCGTTGATACGCGAGATCCACAGCTTGCGGAAGTCGCCCTTGCGCGCGCGGCGGTCACGGTAGGCGTAGGTCAACGAGTGGAGCTGCTGCTCCTTGGCCTTGCGGTAGAGGCGCGAACGCTGGCCGCGGTAGCCGGCGGACGCCTCGAGAACGGAACGGCGCTTCTTCTGGGCGTTGACTGCCCTTTTTACGCGTGCCACTGAAAAATCCTGTCAATCGGTCGGACGCGCGGCGGGCGCACCCGAGAGGTGGTGGAAGGTCGAATCAGATGCCGAGCAGGCGCTTGACGCGGGGAACGTCGGCCTTGTCGACCACGGCAACGCCGTCGAGGCGGCGGGTGACCTTGGTGGCCTTGTGCTCGAGCAGGTGGCGACGTCCGGCCTTCTGGCGCAGGATCTTGCCGCTGCCGGACACCTTGAATCGCTTCGAGGTGCCGCTGTGGGTCTTGTTCTTGGGCATGGAGTCCTCAGTTTCCGTTTCTTCTACTGCTGCGTACTGCGGGCTGGTCTTGGTCAGACCGCAGGCGTGTCGGGGGTCTGCGGTGCGACGGCCTCCGGGGCTGCAGGAGCCTCGGGCGCGGGCGCCGGTGCGGCCGCTGCGGGCCGTGCGACGCGCTGCTGTGCCTGCTCCTGCGCCTTGACTCGGGTCTTGGCGCCCTTGTGCGGTGCCAGCACCATCGTCATGTTGCGGCCGTCCTGCTTTGCGGACGTCTCGATGAAACCGAGGTCGGCGACATCGGCGCCGAGACGCTGCAGGAGCCGGAAACCCAGCTCGGGGCGGGACTGCTCACGGCCACGGAACATGATGGTGACCTTGACCTTGGATCCGGCCTCGAGGAAGCGAACGACGTTGCGCTTCTTCGTCTCGTAATCGTGGTCGTCGATCTTCGGGCGGAGCTTCTGCTCCTTGATCACGGTCTGCTGCTGGTTCTTGCGCGATTCGCGCGCCTTCTGCGCGGCCTCGTACTTGAACTTGCCGTAGTCCATGATCTTGCACACCGGCGGACGCGCGTCGGGAGCGACCTCGACGAGATCGAGGTCCGCGTCCTGCGCCAAGCGGAGTGCATCTTCAACACGCACGATGCCAACCTGCTCACCACCCGGTCCGACAAGTCGAACCTCGGGTACGCGGATGCGCTCGTTGATGCGAGTCTCAGTGCTGATGGGGCCTCCTCGGTAGTGCGGCGTGGTCGTCATGACCGCCGGCAGCCCGCCTGCCCAATGTCCCCAACAAAAGAACCCCGCTGGAGAATCTCCAGTCGGGGTCCGATGTCGACCGACCAGTCGACGGACTCATGCCGCCAACTCCCCTTGAGGGGACCCGGACGAGCTACCCACCTCAGGGAGGCGGCGGGCTCGAAACCCGGGCGACCGGAACCGTTGACCTGCGAATTGACTTCACGGAACTACGGTGGGAGTCGGACTCCACTTGCTGCCCCCAACGTCGTCGGGGGCGGTCGTATATGGAAGTCTAGCAGCCATGACAGACGCATCGCATGCAGGGCAGGACGACACCGCAGAGGTTCGTGAACTGGCCGAGGTCCCCGCAGTCGAGGTGATCAGCCGGGCGGCGGTCATGCTCATGAGCTCCGCAGCGGAGAAGCTGGGACTGTCGGCGGAGGATCCGAGCGAGAGCGCTCACCTGGATCTCGACGAGGCCCGGCGCGTCATCACGGCACTTGCAGGCCTGGTCACCGCGTCGGTCGAGTACCTCGGCCCCCACGCGGGCCCGATCCGCGACGGCCTCCAGGCGCTGCAGCGCGCCTTCCGTGAAGCATCGGCGCATCCCGACGAACCCGGGAAGGGGCCCGGCGAAAAGTACACCGGTCCGGTGTACTGAGCACCCACTCGAAAGGTGATCGATATCACTTTCTGATGTCGATTTGGTTTCGCTGAAACGGGGACGGCCGAGCCGGACCGTCGTGTACAAAGGTCCGCGAATGCAGTGGTGGCGCCGCACGGAGACACGCGGTCACTGCGATCAGGGGGATCGTCACCACAACCGCCGTCGGGTACCCGTCGAGCCAAACGGGGACGCGGTTGCTGATCGATTCCGGCACACAAGCCGGCCCGTCGTCCGCGCGCGACGGTCGGATCAGCACACCATCACCAAGGAGATTCCATGGTCAACCCCGGCGACATCGACGGCCTGTTCGGATCCATCGCAAACATCGTGAACTCGCTCCTCGCGGGCGGATCGAGCATGGGCACCGACCCCGGCACCGGCACCGGCACCGTCTAGTTCATCTCGAGCACCCGAAGTGCCGGGGCCGCGATCACGCGGCCCCGGCATTTCTCATGACGCACCCTGCAATGCGACGAAGTCCGGGGTCCGTCGGCTCCACACCTCGACGGTTCACACCTTCGCGGTAGCCTTGCGTGGCGCGCGCTTCCGCTTCGCCGGGGCCGGGGCTGCCACCGGTGCCGCGTCGAGGACCTCACGCAGGAACCGTCCCGTGTAGCTCTCCGGAACCGCCGCGACCTCCTCCGGGACGCCGTGCGCAACAACGGTTCCTCCGCCGGAGCCACCTTCCGGCCCCATGTCCACGATCCAGTCGGCCGTCTTGATGACGTCGAGGTTGTGTTCGATCACGATGACCGTGTTGCCCTTGTCGACGAGGCCGTTCACCACACCGAGCAACTTCCGGATGTCCTCGAAATGCAGGCCGGTGGTCGGCTCGTCGAGGATATAGACGGTACGGCCGGTCGACCGTTTCTGCAGCTCGGCTGCGAGTTTGACGCGCTGCGCCTCGCCACCGGAGAGGGTCGGTGCCGGCTGACCCAGACGGACGTAGCCGAGACCGACCCGGACCAGGGTCTCGAGGTAGCGGTGAATCGAGGTGATCGGCTCGAAGAACTCCGAGGCCTCCTCGATCGACATGTCCAGCACTTCGGCGATCGTCTTGCCCTTGTAGTGCACCTCGAGGGTCTCCCGGTTGTACCGGGCGCCGTGGCACACCTCGCACGGCACGTACACGTCCGGCAGGAAGTTCATCTCGATCTTCAGAGTGCCGTCACCGGAGCACGCCTCGCAGCGCCCACCCTTGACGTTGAAGGAGAACCGGCCAGGTTGGTAGCCGCGGACCTTGGCTTCCGTCGTCTGGGCGAACAGGGTGCGGATCTTGTCGAACACACCGGTGTACGTCGCCGCGTTGGAGCGCGGCGTCCTGCCGATCGGTGACTGGTCCACCTGTACCAGCTTGTCCAGCTGGTCCAGGCCGTTGATCCGAGTGTGCCTGCCGGGAACCTGCCGGGCCCCGTTGAGCTTGTTCGCCATCACCGTCGCCAGGATGTCGTTGACGAGCGTCGACTTCCCCGACCCCGACACACCCGTCACCGCGGTCAGAACCCCCAACGGGAAGCTGACGTCGATGCCCTTGAGGTTGTGCTCCTTCGCCCCGACGACCGTGACCTGCCGCTTCTTGTCCACGGCGCGGCGCACCAACGGCACCTCGATCACGGAACGGCCGGACAGGTAGGCGCCCGTGAGCGACTCCTCGCACGTCAGCAGCTCGGCATACGGGCCGCTGTGCACGACCTGACCGCCGTGCTCGCCCGCGAGTGGGCCGATGTCGACGACCCAGTCCGACGCGCGGATGGTGTCCTCGTCGTGCTCGACCACGATCAGCGTGTTGCCGAGGTCGCGGAGTCGCGTGAGCGTCTCGATCAGGCGCCTGTTGTCGCGCTGGTGCAGACCGATCGACGGCTCGTCCAGGACGTAGAGGACCCCGACCAGCCCGGAACCGATCTGGGTGGCCAGCCGGATGCGTTGCGCCTCGCCACCGGACAGGGTGCCCGCAGCCCGCGACAGCGACAGGTATTCGAGACCGACGTCCAGCAGGAAGCCGAGACGGGCTTGCACCTCCTTGAGGACCTGCCCGGCAATCGCCTCCTCACGTTTTCCCAGGGTGAGCGAGTCGAGGAACCGGGCGCACTCGGCGATCGACAACTCCGCGACGTCCGCGATCGACTTCTCCCCGTACTCCCCTGCCTCGATCGTCACCGACAGGATCTCGGGACGAAGACGTGCCCCCTGACAGGCCGGGCACGGCACGTCCCGCATGTACCCGTCGTACCGTTCCTTCATCTGCTCGGATTCGGTCTGCTCGAGCCTGCGATGCAGGAACGGCATGACTCCTTCGAACTCCGCGTAGTAGGAGCGGGTTCGCCCGTAGCGGTTCTTGTACTTGACGTGGACCTGGTGCTCACTGCCCTCGAGGACGGCACGGCGCGCCTTTGCGGGCAACTCCCGCCACGGTGCGTCGACGTCGAATCCCATCGCGTCCGCAAGTCCCGACAGCAGGCGACCGAAGTACTCGGAGGTCTGCCCCATCGACCACGGCGCGATCGCGCCATCCGCGAGGCTCAGCTCCGGGTCCGGCACCACCAGGTCGGGGTCGACCTCCTTGCGCATCCCGAGGCCGGTGCACTCCGGGCACGCACCGTACGGCGAGTTGAACGAGAAGGAGCGCGGCTCCAGGTCGTCGATCGAGAGCGGATGCCCGTTCGGGCAGGCCAGGTTCTCCGAGAAACGCCGTTCCCGGTCGGGTGCGTCGTCGTCACGGTCGACGAAGTCGAGGACGACGATGCCGTCGGCCAGTCGTAGTGCGGTCTCCACCGAATCGGTCAGGCGTTGCTTCGAACTCGCCTTCACCGTCAGACGGTCGACCACGACCTCGATGTCGTGCTTCTCCTGCTTCTTCAGCTTCGGCGGGTCGGTGAGCTGGTGCACCACCCCGTCGATGCGGACGCGCGCGTACCCCTGGGTGTTGAGCTGCTCGAACAGGTCGACGAACTCGCCCTTGCGGGTGCGGACCACCGGCGCCAGAACCTGGAACCGGGTTCCCTCCTCCATCGCGAGGACCTGATCGACGATCTGCTGGGGCGACTGCTTCGCAATCCGCTCCCCGCAGGTCGGACAGTGCGGTGTGCCGGCGCGAGCGTAGAGAAGGCGCAGATAGTCGTACACCTCGGTGATGGTGCCGACGGTGGATCGAGGATTGCGGTTCGTCGACTTCTGGTCGATCGACACCGCGGGCGACAGGCCCTCGATGAAGTCGACGTCGGGCTTGTCCATCTGGCCCAGGAACTGCCGCGCGTAGGCGGACAGGGACTCGACGTACCGGCGCTGCCCCTCCGCGAAGATGGTGTCGAAGGCGAGCGACGACTTACCCGACCCCGACAATCCGGTGAAGACGATCAGGCTGTCCCGGGGGAGGTCGATGTCGATTCCCCGAAGGTTGTGCTCACGCGCCCCTTGCACGATCAGGCGGTCCGCCACACGCTGTCCTTTCTCGCGCCACACCGCCGGTCCCGTGTTCGCCGGTTCGGAGTTCTCGGCCGCCATCCATCGTAGGCCGAGGGTCCGACACGTTTTCGCCACGAGAGCGCCGTCGACCCGTCACGGTGCCCGCCGCGACGGTAGCCTCCCCTCATGGACCGGCAGCAGATGCGAATCGACGACCACTACACCGGTGTACTCACCCAGGGCGGCGATCCGCAGCGACGGACCATCGCGGACGCGACGATCATGAAGATCTCGGTCGGCCCGATGGACAACAACGCCTACCTCGTCGTCGACTCGGGCACGGGGGAATCGTTGCTGATCGATGCGGCGAACGAGGCGGATCGGCTGCGCGGACTGATCGAGACCGCGGCCCCGCATCTCGGGTCGATCGTCACGACGCACCAGCACCCCGACCACTGGCTCGCGCTGGCGGAGATCGCGGCCGCGACCGGCGCACCCACCATCGCGCATCCGCTCGACGCGCCCGCCCTTCCCGTTGTTCCCAAGCTCACCGTCACCGACGGTGACCTGGTGGAGGTGGGCAGACTCGCACTCGAGGTCATTCACCTCTCCGGTCACACCGAGGGCTCGATCGCGCTCGCCCTCACCGACCCCGCCACCGGTCAGGTTCACCTGTTCACCGGGGACTCCCTGTTCCCCGGCGGCGTCGGCAAGACCGCCGACCCCCAGATGTTCGACTCGCTCTACCGCGATGTGACCACGAAATTGTTCGAACGATTCCCGGACGACACCGTCGTCTATCCCGGACACGGCCGGGACACGACACTCGGCGACGAACGCCCGTTCCTCGCCGAGTGGCAGGAGCGCGGCTGGTGACCTGACCAGGCCACGCGCCGCGTGGCAGAGGAGAGGGGCGTGCGATGACCGACCCGATCACAGAGTTGGACGAGCGTTACAGCGAACCGGGCGCATTCCCGGTCAGCTGGGAATGGGCTCGCGACCTGGTCCGGGACGCCGAGATCTACTGGCTCAGCACAGTTCGACCCGACGGCCGTCCACACGTCACTCCCCTCATCGGTATCTGGCTCGACGACGCCTGGCACTTCTGCACGGGAGCGGGCGAGCGCAAGGCCGCGAATCTGGACGGGAATCCGGCCGTCGCCGTGACCACCGGCGCGAACGTGTACGCGCAGGGATTCGACATGGTCCTCGAAGGCACCGCGGCGATCGTGTCCGACAACGACCTGTTGCATCGCCTCGCGGACGCCTACGTCGCGAAGTACGGGAGACAGTGGCGCTTCGAGGTGACCGCCGGGGGGTTCAAGGGCGGCGGCGGACTGGCTCGGGTGTATCGGGTGGCCCCCGTGACCGGGTTCGGGTTCGGGAAGGGTCCCTTCAGTCAGACCCGATGGCGTTTCGCATCTCCGGGATCAGGCGCTTCCGCACCGGCCGACGACGGCGACTAGACTCGCTGGGCACTTTTCGCCCTGACGATTTCGCCGAGGAGTATCACTTGCCCGACGAGGCAGCCACCGGCCCCGACAGCACAACCACCGACGAGCGGGAGCACGAGCAGCAGTACGTGACGCTGCTGTACGACCGTCTCGACGGGCTTCGCCGGTACGCGCAGTCCCGGCTGGCTGCCGTGCTCCTGAACACCGGGGGAACCCCGCAGGCTCGCAGCGAGCGTGAGTCGTTCACGCAGATGTACACCGAGGACATCGCCAAGTACGACGCCGCGGAGAACGGCCTGTGCTTCGGTCGGATCGACCTCGACCCCGACGCGCTCGAGCCGGGCGCGGCGGAAGGCGACGCCCGCCGCTACGTCGGCCGGGTCGGCATCCTCGACGAGGACCACGACTACGAACCGCTCCTGTTGGACTGGCGCGCGCCGCTCGCGCGCCCGTTCTACCTGGCGACCACGGCGTCTCCCGAGGGGGTGACGCGGCGCAGGCACATCCGGACGCGGAGCCGCAAGGTGACCGGCATCGGTGACGAGTACCTCGACCTCGAGGCCGCACAACGCGCCGGTGTCGCGGGGGACGCGAGCAGCGTCGCGGGTGAGAGCGCACTGCTCACTGCGCTGAACGCGGCCCGAACCGGACACATGGCCGACATCGTCGAGACCATCCAGTCGGAGCAGGATGCGATCATCCGGTCGAACCACAAGTCCGTGATGGTGGTTCAGGGTGGGCCGGGAACGGGGAAGACCGCCGTCGCCCTGCACCGTGCCGCGTACCTGCTCTACACGTACCGGCAGCAACTGGCGAAGTCGGGCGTACTGATCGTCGGGCCGAACGCCACGTTCCTCGACTACATCGGCCAGGTGCTGCCGTCACTGGGCGAAACGGGCGTCCTGCTGTCCACGGTCGGCGACATGTACCCGGGTGTGACTGCCACACAACAGGATTCACTGGACACCGGCGAGATCAAGGGGTCACTCGACATGGTCGAGGTCCTCAAGACGGCGGTACGGGACAGGCAGTCGGTTCCGACGAAGCCGGTGACAGTCCCCTTCGACACCTACACCGTCACACTCGACCGACGGATCGTCACGCGGGCCAGGGGCCGGGCCCGCTCGTCGCGCCGCCCGCACAACCTCGCGCGTCCGCTGTTCGTGTCCGCGGCGGTGGAGGCATTGGCCGACCAGTTCGCCGCGAACCTCGGCGCCAACGTGCTCGGCGGCTCGAACCTGCTCAGTCGGGACGACGTCGCTGACATCCGCGACGAGATGCGCCAGGATGCCACCCTGATGTCCGCGATCAACGAGCACTGGCCGCGGTTGACCCCGCAGCAGGTGCTCACCGACCTGCTGCAGTCGCCCGAGCGGCTCGAGGCGGCGGCGCCGCAGCTCACACCCGAACAGCGAAAGCTGCTGTACCGGGATCGTCACACCGGATTCAGCGCGGCAGACGCACCCCTGCTCGACGAACTGGCCGAGCTTCTCGGAGTGGACGACGCCGCGGAACGTGATCGAGCGGACCGGGAGTGGCGGGCGCAGATCGAGGACGCGCAGGGCGCACTGGACATCCTCACCGGATCCGCGCCGCAGGATCTCGAGGACGAGCTCGATCCCGAGATCCTCATGGCCTACGACCTCGTCGACGCGAGCCAGCTGGCGCAGCGGCACGAGATGCGTCAGCAGCTGACCGCGGCCGAGCGAGCCGCCGCCGACCGGACGTGGACCTTCGGGCACGTGATCGTCGACGAGGCGCAGGAACTCTCGGAGATGGCGTGGCGAATGCTGATGCGGCGCATCCCGAATCGGTGGATCACCCTGGTGGGAGACACCGCACAGACGGGTGACCCGGCCGGCAGCTCGTCCTGGAAGTCGGTACTCGAACCGTATGTCGCAAACCGCTGGAAGCTGACGGAACTGACGGTGAACTACCGCACGCCGTCGGAGATCATGGCAGTGGCGCAGGACGTCCTCGCGGCGATCGATCCGAACCAGTCGGTTCCGCGATCGGTGCGCGACTCCGGAACGATGCCGTGGGCGCGCCGGGTCGCGCCTGCCGATGTGGCTGCGCACGTGCGCAAGTGTGTCGCTGCCGAGAGCGGCCCTGGCCTGGTCGCGGTGATCACGAGCGAGGACTCCGTCGCCGACTACCGGGATCTGCACGGCGAGTCGGTGAGCGTGTTGTCGGTTCGTGAGGCGAAGGGTCTGGAGTTCGATTCGGTGCTCGTAGTAGAACCTGCCGACATCGTCGGCGACTCACCTCGCGGGTTGAACGACCTCTACGTGGCACTGACCCGCGCTACGCAACGCCTCGGCGTCGTCCACTGCGAACCGCTGCCGGACGTCCTCTCGAAATTGACCCAGGAGGGGTAGAGCGCGAACCTGCCGGTGTCGACATGCGAATGTCGACACCGGCAGAGGTTCAGCGCACCGTGTGGACGATCAGGACGTCGCAGGTGGACTTGCGTGCGGCGTCGGACGGAACCGAACCGAGGAGCCGCCCGGTGAGGGTGTTCAGACCCCGGTTGCCGATGACGAGCAGATCGGCTTCGACTTCGTCGACCAGTGTCAGCAGCGAATCCACCGGCGCGCCGACGATGGCACGCTCGACGACGTTGACCGGGCCGACCGCGTGTGCCCGCTCCCGGGCGGTCCGCAGGATCTCGTCCGTGGGTGCGGATCCGGTGATCTGGTAGGCATCCTCACGCAGGGCGTCCTGTGCGGATTCGATGTCCTTGGGGTCCGCCGGGTAGTAGGCGCACGCGATGACGAGCTTCGCTCCGGCATCGCTGGCCAGTGCCGCAGCCTTGTCCACCGCTTTCAGCGACGAATCCGAGCCATCGGTCCCCACAACGATGGTGCGGTAGGCACTCATTCTTCCTCCGGTTTCTCACACGCCGGTGTCGGCGCAACTGTCCTGCCTGGCATGGCACCCAACCCCGTTGGATGCCCGGCCACTCGTGGCAACCCTAGTCGGATACCCGTCTCGTGCGGGGGAATTGCGCGCCAAGCCACAGCGGCTGTGTCTGGCAGGATTGGATCTCATGCGCGTCCGCCGCCCCCGCAGACTCGCCGCCGCAGTCGTGGCGGCGACGGTCGCGGTCGTGACCGTCGGTGTGGGTACGACGCTGTCGGGTTCGTCCGAGGACACCGGAGTCGTCACGCAGGACGTCACACTGCCGGTCGCGGAGTCTCCCGGAACGGACGCCCGGGTGCAGATCGACGCCCGCCTCCACCTACCGCAGCGGACGCCCGCACCCGCCGTCCTGCTCGCGCACGGTTTCGGCGGCTCCAAGGACACCCTCGAGGCGCAGGCGAACGCCCTCGCTGCCGACGGATTCGTCGTCCTCACGTACAGCGCGCGGGGGTTCGGATCCAGCACGGGCACCATCTCCCTGAACGATCCCGACCGCGAGATCGCCGACGCCCGTGCGCTTGTCGACTGGCTGGCCGGCCGTCCCGAGGTGACGCTGGATGCGGAGGGCGATCCCCGGGTCGGAGTCACGGGTGCGTCGTACGGCGGTGCGTTGTCGTTGATGCTCGCCGGGACCGATCCCCGGGTGGACGCGGTTGCTGCCGCGATCACCTGGAACGACCTGGGCCAGGCCCTGTTTCCCAACTATGGTGCCGCGCCGCCCGCACCCTCACCCGCGGCCGCGGGGTACTCGGGTCCCGGCGTCCTCAAACGCGGGTGGGCGGGAATCTTCTTCGGCGCCGGGGTGTCGGGCGCCGACGCTGCGGGTACCGATTCCGGACCGTGCGGCCGGTTCGATCCGGCGATCTGCCTCGCCTACGCTCCCGCCGCCGAAACGGGAACGCCCACACCGGAACTGCTCGACCTGCTCCGGTCACACTCCCCCGTGTCGGTCGCGGATCGAATCACCGCGCCGACCCTCCTGTTGCAGGGCGAACAGGACACCCTCTTCGGCCTGGACCAGGCCGACGCGACGGCCCGCCAGATCGCCGCGACAGGCACCCCGGTTCGGATGCGCTGGTTCCCCGCCGGTCACGACTCCGGCGGCGATTCGGACGGCAGCAGGTCCGCCGCCGCACGGTTCCTCGCCGAGCAATTGCACTCGGACCAGCTGCCCTCCGCCGCCGGCGACCCCGACCAGAGCACGCCGTTCGTCTTCACCGTTCCCGGCGCGACCGGAGGCGACAACCCGTCCTATCGGCGCAGAACCGCACCCGACTACCCCGGCCTGACACCGACCTCCGAGGCCACACCCCGCGCGCGATTGACTCTGTCCGGTCCCCCGCAAACCGTGGATCGGCCCCCCGGCGCGACACCGGCAGCGATCTCGTCCGTCCCGGGACTGGGCGCCGCGGCGAACCTCATCGGAGCCGCGGGTGTGGCGACCGACCTCGTCTCGGATCCTCCGGGGCAAACCGCCCGGTTCGCCACCGAGCCGCTACGCGACGCACTCACCATCACGGGCACATCCACGGTCTCCCTCACCGTCACGACGACGGCCGCCGCGGGCGACGCGGTGCTGTACGCCAAGCTCTACGACGTCACACCCCAGGGACGCCACCTCCTTCCCGGCGGCGCGGTGTCCGCAGTCAGAATCGCGGACACCCTTCCTGGACAATCGATTCCGCTGACCATCAGCCTGCCGGCCGTCGCCTACCAGGTCACCGAGGGCCACCACCTCGAGCTCGCGGTCACCACGACCGATCAGGCGTACGCGACGCCGCTGACGCCCGCCCGCTTCACGATCGCCCTCGCGGACACCACGCTCGCGGTGCCCCGCGTCGACGCCACGTCGTCGACCCGCGCGCTGCCGCTGGCGCCACGCGTGGGGATCGGCGCGATCGCGGTCGCCGTGGCGGCGCTGATCGGGATCGGCGTGCTGCGATCGCGACGCCGCGCCGTCGTCGACGCCGACCCGAACCTCGTCGACACCCCACTCGTGGTGACCGGCCTCCGTAAGTCCTACGCCAACGGGTTCCGTGCGGTCGACGGCGTCGACTTCACGGTGCGACGCGGTGAGGTGATGGGACTCCTCGGCCCCAACGGGGCGGGAAAGACCACGACCCTACGGATGCTGATGGGCTTGATCACCCCGACCGACGGCGAAATTCGGGTGTTCGGACACCGCGTGACGCCGGGCGCGCCGGTCCTGTCCCGGCTCGGATCGTTCGTCGAGGGGTCCGGCCTGCTCCCGCACCTGAGCGGACTCGACAATCTGCGCCTGTACTGGCAGTCCACGGGCAGGCCCACGGCCGAGTCACGGATGGACGAGGCTCTCGCCATCGCCGACCTCGGCGACGCGGTGCACCGCAAGGTCCGGTCGTACAGCCAGGGCATGCGCCAGCGTCTCGCGCTCGCCCAGGCCATGCTGGGGCTCCCGGACCTGCTGGTGCTCGACGAGCCGACGAACGGCCTCGACCCGCCGCAGATCGCCACGATGCGCAAGGTACTCGTGGACTACGCCCGCGACGGCCGGACCGTCCTCGTGTCGAGCCATCTACTCGCCGAGGTCGAACAGACCTGCACGGCGGTCGTGGTGATGAATCACGGATGGGTGATCGCATCGGGAACCGTCGAGGAGTTCACGTCCGCTCAGGGCACCACCGATGTCCGCGTCGACGATGCCGCGGCCGCGGAGGCCGCCCTCAACGACGCCACCGCGGTGGCCGTGCACCGCCTGGGTGACGAGCACATCCGCGTGGATCTCGGCGACACCGACCCCGCGGCGATGGTGCGCGTCCTCGTCGAGGCGGGTGTCGCCGTTCGGCAGGTCGCTCGCACAACGCGGCTCGAAGAGGTGTTCCTGCGACTGGTCCACACTGCCGATCATCGGGAATCGGCAACCGATCGGGAAGGAGAAGGGCCGTGACGGGCGAGTCGACGATTCCCGCGGACGGCCGGGCCGCCGGATACCGCGCGCGCCGGACCCTGCCGCTGCGAACCGAACTGGTTCGGCAGTGCAAGCGGCGCCGAACACAGGTCGCGCTGGCGTTCGTGACGGCGTTGCCGCTGATCCTCGTCGCGGCCTTCGCGATCGGCGGCGGTGGTGCGGAATCCGGTACCGCCGACCTGATCGAACTCGCGACGCGGGGCGGGGTGAACTTCACGGTCTTCACCCTGCTGATGTCCGTCGGGTTCCTGCTGATCGTGGTGGTCGCCCTCTTCTTCGGCGACTCCGTCGCCAGCGAGGCATCCTGGTCTTCGCTCCGATATCTGCTCGCGATTCCGGTGCCCCGTACTCGGCTGCTACAGCAGAAGGCGATCGTGTCGGCAACGCTGTCGGTGGCCGCGCTCGTGCTTCTGGTGACCGTCGCGTTGGCGGTGGGCACGGTGGCCTACGGCGCCGAACCGCTCGTGACACCGTTCGGCGATTCGCTCGGCTACGGCGACGCGATCGGCCGACTCACGCTGGCGCTCACCTACATTGCCGTGAACCTGATCTGGGTGGCGGGCCTGGCGCTGCTGCTGTCGGTGCTCACCGACGCCCCACTCGGCGCCGTCGGCGGCACGGTGATGGCGTCGATCCTCGTGCAGATCCTCGACCAGATCACCGCGCTCGACCACTGGCGCGACTACCTCCCCGGGCACTTCTCGTTCGCGTGGACACGTTTCCTCGCGCCGACGATCGACTGGCACGACGCGGTGATCGGCTCGTTCTCCGCGCTCGCCTACGGAACGGCGTTCGCGGTCGCGGCGTGGATCATGTTCGCCCGCAAGGACGTCACCAGCTGACCCAGGGCGGAAGGCCCGTCCCTACTTGAGACCGGCCGCGTCCATCCCGCGCAGTTCCTTCTTCAGGTCGGCGATCTCGTCGCGGAGTCGTCCCGCCAGCTCGAACTGGAGGTCGCGGGCCGCGTTCATCATCTGGTCGGTGAGCTCCTTCACCAGGTCCGCGAGCTCGGCCCGCGGCATCGACTTCACGTCGCGCCCCTCGTACACGCCTGCGCTGACGGCACGACCCGCCTCGCCCTGCGCGCGACGACCGCGGCTGGCGTTGCGGCCGGAACCGCCGATCTCGACGTCCGTGTCGTCGGCCTCCTCGTAGACCTGATCGAGGATGTCGGCGATCTTCTTGCGCAGCGGCTGCGGATCGACGCCCATCTCGGCGTTGTACGCAATCTGCTTCTCGCGGCGACGCTCCGTTTCCTCGATCGCACGGGCCATCGAGTCGGTGATCTTGTCGGCGTACATGTGTACCTGGCCGGACACGTTGCGGGCGGCACGACCGATCGTCTGAATCAGGCTGGTCGTACTGCGCAGGAATCCTTCCTTGTCGGCATCGAGGATCGCGACGAGGGAGACCTCAGGAAGGTCGAGGCCCTCGCGAAGCAGGTTGATGCCGACCAGGACGTCGTACTCGCCGAGCCGCAGCTGACGCAGCAACTCGACGCGACGCAGGGTGTCGATGTCCGAGTGCAGGTACCGCACACGGATGCCGAGTTCGAGGAGGTAGTCCGTGAGGTCCTCGGACATCTTCTTGGTCAGTGTGGTGACGAGGACACGTTCGTCGCGTTGGGTGCGCTCCCGGATCTCGTGAACCAGGTCGTCGATCTGCCCCTTCGTCGGCTTCACCACGACCTCGGGGTCGACGAGCCCGGTCGGGCGAATCACCTGTTCGACGAACTCACCACCTGCCCGGCCCAGCTCGTACGGGCCGGGTGTCGCGGACAGGTACACCGTCTGCCCGATCCGATTCGCGAACTCCTCCCAGGTGAGCGGCCGGTTGTCGGTGGCCGACGGGAGGCGGAAGCCGTACTCGACGAGGTTGCGTTTGCGGGACATGTCGCCCTCGTACATCGCGCCGATCTGCGGCACGGTCACATGCGACTCGTCGATGACGAGGAGGAAGTCCTCGGGGAAGTAGTCGATCAGGGTCGCGGGTGCCGAACCCGCGGGACGGCCGTCGATGTGACGCGAATAGTTCTCGATTCCCGAGCAGAAGCCGACCTGCTTGATCATCTCGAGGTCGTAATTGGTGCGCATCCGCAGCCGCTGCGCCTCCAGCAGCTTGCCCCGATTCTCCAGATCGGCGAGGCGCTCCTCGAGCTCCGCCTCGATGTCGCGCACCGCGCGCTCCATCCGTTCCGGCCCCGCGACGTAGTGGGTGGCCGGGAAGATGCGCAGCGAGTCGACCTGCCGGACGACGTCACCGGTCAACGGGTGCAGGTAGTACAGGGCCTCGATCTCGTCACCGAAGAACTCGATGCGCACCGCGAGTTCCTCGTACGACGGAATGATCTCCACGGTGTCCCCGCGAACCCGGAACGAGCCCCGCGTGAACGCGACGTCGTTGCGGTTGTACTGCACGTCGACGAGCAGGCGCAGGAGTGCGTCCCTCGGAACCTCGACACCGACCTCGAGCTCGATCGACCGGTCCAGGTAGGACTGCGGCGTGCCAAGACCGTAGATGCACGACACCGACGCGACCACGACCACGTCGCGCCGCGACAGCAGACTCGACGTCGCCGAGTGCCGCAGCCGCTCGACGTCGTCGTTGATCGACGAGTCCTTCTCGATGTAGGTGTCCGTCTGGGCGATGTACGCCTCGGGTTGGTAGTAGTCGTAGTACGAGACGAAGTACTCGACCGCGTTGTTGGGGAGCATCTCGCGCAGTTCGTTGGCCAGCTGCGCGGCGAGGGTCTTGTTCGGCGCCATCACGAGCGTCGGACGCTGCACCTGCTCGATCAACCACGCCGTCGTCGCGGACTTGCCGGTGCCCGTCGCACCAAGGAGCACGATGTCCTTGTCACCGTCGTTCAGCCGTCTCGTGAGCTCGGCGATCGCCTGCGGCTGATCGCCTGCAGGCTGATGCTCGCTGACGACCTCGAACCGACCGTCGGACCGTTCGACGTCGCCGACCGGCCGGAATTCGGAGTGCGCCACCACTGGATGCTCGGATGCAAACGCCATGCGCTCCAGGGTAGGCGCAGGGACCGACAAGGTCCGGTGATGCGAGGTGTCGCACGCCGGCCTGAGCGGTAGGTTCCCAGCCATGCACGTTCATCCGCCGAAGAAGGAAGCCTTCGACCTGTCGGACCTCACCAACACCGATCCGAAGGGTTTCGTGCGGCCCGTCGAGCACTACCGGCGTGAACCGTGGGGGCTCTACATGGCCCGGCACTCCGACCACCCGCACTTCCACTACCTGGAATCGTGGCTGTTACCCGACCTCGGGTTGCGCGCGTCGATCTTCCACTACCACCCGTACCACGCCCGCGACCAGGACCGATACGTCGACATCGGAGAATTCGTCCCGGGCGAACCGGTGTGGCGGTCCGTGGACCACTACCTCGACCTGGTGGTCCGCACCGGGCGCGACACCGAACTGCTCGACGTCGACGAACTCCTCGCCGCCCACACCGCCGGGCACCTCGATGCGGCGACCGCCGAGAGGGCGATCGCGACGGCGGCGCGGGCCGTCGACGGGATCGCGACCCACGGCCACGACCTCGACGCCTGGCTGGCGTCGGAGGGAATGCCGGTCAACTGGCGGTGACGACGCCCGCCCCCTGAGCCCGCGTTACCGCGCGTCCGGTGTCCACCCCGTGCGTTCGATCCACTGCTCGACCCTCGTGTAGGCGCCGTCGAACCACGGCGTCTTCGCCTCCAGGTAGCGCTCGGTCGCGACCGCGACGTCCGATTCGCCTGCCGCGCTCTGCGCGGCGCTGCGCTTGATCGCCAGATAGTCGGCCTGCTCGGTCTCGTTCGCGCGGAGCCAGTCACGGAAGGCCAGCGCGAACCGTTGCCCCGGCCACCCGTCGACGCGAATGTGTACATTGGCGGGTCGGCCGGGATCGGCAGACCCGTGGAAACGCTTGTCCCACAAAGACGGATCGGCCTCGCCTCCGATGCCGTACGCGGGCTTCGGGTCGTCGGCCGTCACGGCGTCGACGCGAGGGAAGCCGGCCTGTGCCAGACGATCCGCAAGGGCGTCCGCGACATCGAGGCTGGTGACGGTGATCTGAAGGTCGATCACGTCCTTCGCATCGAGCCCGGGCACTGCCGTGGATCCGACGTGGTCGACGCGCAGCGCGTCGCCTGCGCACACGAACCTGAGTCGATCGGCGAGCCGCCGCCCCTGCTCCGCCCAGGTCGGGTCGGCCTCGACCAGGACCGGCAGTGCGCGCACCACAACCGATTTCGCGATGTTGTCCGCGTAGGCCTGCAGCCGGTCCCACAGTGCAGTCACGACCGAGTCCAGTTCGCCCTGCGGCCCACTGTTGTCGAGCCACACATCGGCAGCGGCGTGGCGTTGTTCGTCGGTGGCCTGGGACGCGATCCGGGCACGCGCATCGTCCTCGGGCATGCCCCGCAACTCGACCAGTCGGCGAACCCGTTCGGCCTCGTCGACGTACACGACGACGACCAGATTGAACATCGCACCCATCCGCCCCTCGACCAGGAGCGGGATGTCCTGCAGGACCACGGAATCCGCAGGCGCGGCATCCACCAGAGCGGCCGTTCGCGCCCCGATCAGGGGATGTAGGATTCCGTTGAGTCGACCGCGGGCCGCGTCGTCGCCGAACGCCTTGGCAGCCAGGGCGGCTCGGTCGAGTTTCCCGTCGGGCAGCAGGATCTCCGGACCGAACTCGTCAGCGAGCGCGGCGAGTCCGGGGGTGCCCGGTTCCACGACCTCACGCGCTATCAGGTCCGCGTCTACGACGACGGCCCCGAGATCGCCGAGGATCCGTGACACGGTGGACTTTCCAGCTCCAATGCCTCCAGTGAGGCCGATTCGCAACACGCCCCACAGTCTGTCACCAAACACGCCCGCTGCACATCCGCCCCAAATCACCAGGTATCACCCGTTCGTCGGCTATCTTCGAGCAGACGTGCCAGGCCACCCACTTCGAGATGAAGGAACACCATGAGCACCACTTCTCCCCAGCCTGGTCGGCACCGTCTTGGCATGGTCGACGGGGTGCATTGCATCCTGATCCCCGAGGTGGCGCTCGCCCTGCAGGAACACCGTCGTAACTGGTTCACCCAGATGCTCAGTCCGGCGCGCCACAGCTTCGCGTCGATGCGCAAGCGCACTGCTGAGATGCAGAGCTCGTGGGCCGCCGGTGCGGCCACCGCGAACTGACACCCCGGCCCACACCGACTCCAACGACCGCGACCCCACCCGGATCTCCGGGTGGGGTCGCGGTCTTCGGTGCCCGTGCGGGATGCGGCACCGGATCTCCGGTTCTACCGTGAACACATGACTGTCACAGCCGATGACCTGCGCACACTGCTGTCCAGCACCGAACCCGGCGCCACATTGGTGCTGGAGGAAGGCAAGACCAAGATCTATTCGCGAGACCAGGCCGCGGATCTCTCGTCCTGGGTGGTCACCACGCTCGACGACCTGCGTCGTGATCTCCCGGACGCCGACAATCCCACCCCCCACGACCTGGACGAACGTGCCGCGATGCTCGACTCCACGATCGCGAGTCAGGGCGGCTGAGATCCTCGGTCACCGTGTTCCCCGACCACGCCGAAGGCCCCGGCCTGCAAGTGCAGGACCGGGGCCTTCGTAGTTCACACCCGGTTACGGGTGATCATGTCAGGCGTTGCCGGACAGCTTCTCGCGGAGCGCGGCGAGCTGGGCATCGCTTGCCAGCGAGCCGCCGGCCTCGGCGGTCGCAGCAGGCTGGCCCTCGGCAGCACCGGACTCGGAGGAGTAGTTGGTGCCCGACGCACCGGCTGCAGCCTCGGCAGCCTCGTCGGCAGCCATCTTCTCCATCTGAGCGGTGTGCATCTTGTGGCGACGCTCGGCCTCGGCGTACCGGGACTCCCACTCTTCACGCTGCTTGTCGAAGCCCTCGAGCCATTCGTTGGTCTCGGGATCGAAGCCCTCGGGGAAGATGTAGTTGCCCTGGTCGTCGTAGCTGTCGGCCATGCCGTACTTCGACGGATCGAACTCGGCGTTGTAGTCCTCGTTCGCCTGCTTGAGCGACAGCGAGATCCGGCGACGCTCCAGGTCGATGTCGATGACCTTGACCATCGCGTCGTCGCCGACGGCAACAACCTGGTCCGGGACCTCGACGTGGCGCTCGGCCAGCTCGGAGATGTGAACCAGGCCCTCGATGCCCTCCTCGACACGCACGAACGCGCCGAACGGAACGAGCTTGGTGACCTTGCCCGGAACGATCTGACCGATCGCGTGGGTGCGGGCGAACTGACGCCACGGATCCTCCTGCGTCGCCTTCAGCGACAGGGAGACACGCTCGCGGTCCAGGTCGACGTCGAGAACCTCGACGGTGACCTCGTTGCCGACCTCGACAACCTCGGACGGGTGATCGATGTGCTTCCAGGACAGCTCGGAGACGTGCACCAGGCCGTCGACGCCGCCGAGATCGACGAACGCGCCGAAGTTGACGATGGAGGACACGACGCCCTTGCGGACCTGGCCCTTCTGGAGCTGGTGCAGGAACTCGCTGCGGACCTCGGACTGGGTCTGCTCGAGCCATGCGCGACGCGACAGGACCACGTTGTTGCGGTTCTTGTCGAGCTCGATGATCTTGGCCTCGATCTCCTTGCCGACGTACGGCTGGAGGTCGCGGACGCGACGCATCTCGACGAGCGACGCGGGCAGGAAGCCGCGCAGGCCGATGTCGAGGATCAGGCCGCCCTTGACGACCTCGATGACGGTGCCCTTGACGGCCTCGTCCTTCTCCTTGAGCTCCTCGATGGTGCCCCAGGCACGCTCGTACTGAGCGCGCTTCTTCGACAGGATCAGGCGACCTTCCTTGTCCTCCTTGGTGAGGACCAGGGCTTCGACCTCATCGCCCACGGAGACGACCTCGTTGGGGTCGACGTCGTGCTTGATGGAGAGCTCGCGGGAAGGAATGACGCCTTCGGTCTTGTAACCGATGTCGAGCAGGACCTCGTCGCGATCAACCTTGACGATGGTGCCTTCGACGATGTCGCCATCGTTGAAGTACTTGATCGTGGCGTCGATGGCGGCGAGGAAGTCCTCGGCGGAGCCGATGTCGTTGACGGCTACCTGCGGCGAGGTGACGGTTGTGGAGGGCATTAGGTGAATTGCTCCGGAGGGATTGGTTCGGTTGATGGTGTTCTGTCAGACTCACGGACGCCCACCGCCGACCCCCAGGAGGAGTTGCACGGCGGACACTCGCGAGTGACAGGGTACGCGACCTGACGGGAGCTGGGCAAACCCGGGTGGCACTCGACCCGGCGACGGCGATACCGTGCTCAACGCCATGACGCAGCATCACGAACATCCCCATCACGAAGATCCCCAGGACGCACCCGATCGGCACGCCGCCGCCAACGCGACGCTCGGCACCGCCGGATTCAGCAGGGCCAGGGTGGACACCGCGCAGAGCGAGCGCGCGAGCCGCGCCTGGTGGGACGCCGACGCCGACGACTACCACCGTACCCACGGCCAGTTCCTCGGGGTGGACTCCGACAACGGCGAGTTCGTCTGGTGCCCGGAGGGGCTGCACGAGGGGGACGTGAAACTGCTCGGCGACGTCTCGGGACTCGACGTCCTCGAGATCGGATGCGGATCGGCTCCGTGCGCCCGGTGGCTCGCGGGCCAGGGTGCGCGTCCCGTCGGCCTCGACATCTCCCGGGGCATGCTCGACCGCGGCCTGGCCGCGATGGAGCGCGGCGGACCCCGCGTCCCGCTCGTCCAGGCCGGCGCGGAGTCGCTGCCGTTCGCCGATGCGAGCTTCGACGTCGCGTGCTCGGCGTTCGGCGCGGTGCCCTTCGTCGCGGACTCCGCACTGGTGATGCGGGAGGTCGCGCGCGTACTGCGTCCGGGTGGCCGGTGGGTGTTCGCGGTGAACCACCCGATGCGGTGGATCTTCCCCGACGACCCGGGCGCGGCCGGGCTGACGGCCACCATCCCCTACTTCGATCGCACCCCGTACGTCGAGGTCGACGAATCCGGCACTCCCACCTACGTCGAACACCACCGCACGATCGGCGACCGGGTCCGCGAGATCGTTGCGGCGGGTCTCGAACTGCGTGACGTGGTCGAACCCGACTGGCCCGAGTGGCTGGACCGGGAGTGGGGCCAGTGGAGTCCGCTTCGCGGGCAACTGTTCCCCGGTACCGCGATCTTCGTCTGCCACAAGCCGGCCTGACCCCGCGTTCACTCGCGTCGCCGGGGAGTCCTCCCGGCTTCGTCGAGTGCGCGACGCAACGCGTACTCGAGTTGTGCGTTGACGCTCCGCAGGTCGTCGGCCGCCCACTTCGCGATCGCGTCGTAGACGGCCGGGTCCAGCCGCAGCAGGACCTTCTTCCGTTCCGTGCGCCGAACCGGTTCGGTCATGTCAGGCGTACAGGGTGCCGGCGTTGACCACCGGTTGGGTGGCCTTGTCCCCGCACAGGACGACGAGGAGGTTCGACACCATCGCCGCGCGGCGCTCGTCGTCGAGGTCGACGACGGACTGCTCCGCGAGCTGGTCGAGGGCCATACCGACCATCCCGACGGCGCCTTCGACGATCATCGCCCGCGCAGCGACGACCTGCGCCGCCTGCTGCCGGACCAGCATGGCCTGCGCGATCTCCGGCGCATAGGCGAGGTGGGTGATGCGGGCCTCGACGATCTCGATGCCCGCCAGTTCGGTGCGCTCCCCCAGTTCGCTCGTCAGTTCCGCCGAGACCTGCGCGCCGTCGCGCAGGCTCGTGGCGTCCGCCGCGTCGGAGTCGACGGGCACGGCAGTGGTGTCGTACGGGTGGGTGGTCGCGAGGTGCCGCACCGCGGTCTCCGACTGGATGGCGACGTACTCCTCGTAGTCGTCGACCGCGAAGATGGCCTTGCCGCTGTCGACCACCTTGTAGACGACGACGGCGGCGATCTCGACGGGATTGCCCACGGCGTCGTTGACCTTGAGCTTGGAGGTCTCGAAGTTCCGTACCCGCAGCGTGACGCGACGCTTGACCGTCAGCGGCACCACCCACTTGAACCCGTCGTCGGCGACGGTCCCGAAGTACCGGCCGAAGAACTGGATCACCCGCGCCTCATTGGGGTTGATGACCACGAATCCCGTTGCAAGGCAGAGAATCACCAGCCCCAGAAGCGCCGCAACAACCCAGTAGGCGATGCGCTGCGCCATCGCAATGTCGAGAAACACCCCCGCCAGCGCCAGTCCGGCGGCGACCAACGTCCCAACCGTCACCACCAACAGCATCACGAACCCGTTCAGCCGAAATGCCCTGCGCTCCATTGCACCAACCTTGCTATCGAAGTGATATCACCAAGGTATCACTGACACTGACCGAATGTGACGTTCGGTCAATCGGGGGCAGGCCGGTCACAGGAGCTTCGAGAGGAAGGCCTTCGTGCGCTCGTGCTGCGGGTTGGCGAGCAGCGCGTGGGGCTCCCCCGACTCCACCACGACGCCGCCGTCCATGAACACCAGCTGGTCGGCGACCTCGCGGGCGAAGCCCATCTCGTGGGTCACGACGACCATCGTCATACCCTCCTTGGCGAGGTTCTGCATGACGTTGAGCACCTCACCGACGAGCTCCGGATCGAGCGCGGACGTCGGTTCGTCGAACAGCATCAACTTCGGGTCCATCGCGAGGGCCCGGGCGATGGCGACGCGCTGCTGCTGGCCGCCCGACAGTTGCGCCGGGTACGCATCGGCCTTCTCGGCGAGCCCGACCTGGTCGAGCAGATCCATCGCGCGCGTCACCGCGTCCTTGCGCTTGGCCTTCTTCACCAGAGTGGGCGCCTCGACGACGTTCTCGAGTGCGGTGCGGTGCGGGAAGAGGTTGAAGTGCTGGAACACCATGCCGATGTCGCGGCGCTGCTTCGCCGCGGCCCGCGGGTGCAGTTCGTAGAGCTTGCCATTCTTCTCCTGGTAGCCGACGAGGTCGCCGTCGACGTAAAGCCTGCCCGCGCTGACCTGTTCGAGGTGGTTGATACACCGCAGGAACGTCGACTTGCCGGACCCCGACGGCCCGACGAGGCAGAGCACCTGCCCTCGGTCGATTTCGAGTGTCACTCCGCGCAGCACCTTGAGCGCGCCGTAGCTCTTGCAGACTCGGTCTGCCTTGACCATCGGAGTCGTCGACGAAGCAGTCATCGGTCATCCTCCCTGTCCGCCGGCAGGACCCGTCGGCGGTTTGTTCTGGGCGTCGGCGAGTGCCTGAAGTTGCCGGGCCGTCAGCACCCGCGACAACCCCTTCGAGTAGTGCCGCTCCAGGTAGAACTGCCCGATCATCAGAATGCTGGTGATCACCAGGTACCAGGTCGCCGCGACGAGGAGCAGCGGGATCGGTTGGAAGTTGGCTCCCGAGATGTCACGCGCCCGGCCGTACAGTTCGCCGGTGTACGGCACCGCCAGGACGAGTGACGTGGTTTTCAGCATGCTGATCAGCTCGTTGCCGGTCGGCGGGATGATCACCCGCATCGCCTGAGGCAGGACCGTGCGGCGCATCGTCTGCGACCACGACATTCCGAGCGCCGTGGACGCCTCGACCTGACCCTCGTTGACGGAACCGACACCGGCACGGACGATCTCGGCCATGTACGCGGCTTCGTTGAGTCCCAGCCCGATCACCGCGAACAGGAACGGCGCCTGCAGGTCCTGGAGGTTGAACTCCACGAACTGCGGCCCGAACGGGATGCCGAGGAACACGGTCTGATAGATGGCCGGGAACAGACCCCAGAACACCAACTGCACGTACACGGGCGTGCCGCGGAAGATCCAGAGATACAGCCAGGCGGCCGTTTTCAGCACCGGGTTCGGTGACAGTCGCATCACGGCGAGGACGACACCGAGGACCACCGCGATGATCATGGAGAGGACCGTCAGCTCTATGGTCCGTACCGCGCCTTCGGTGATCCGCGCGTCGAAGAGATACTGCCCGTACACGTCCCACGCGAATGCCTCATTGGTGGCGGCGCCGTATATGAAGAGTGCGGCGAGCACCACGACGACCGTGCCCGCGATCCAGCGACCGGGGTGACGAAGCGGCACCGCCTGGATCGGTTCGGGTTCGTCCGTGTGCTCGGACACCGTTTCCTGCGCCATCGCGTCCACCTTCCGGTCGTGTGGTGTCAGCTCGTCGCGCCGTTGAACTGCGCAGTGGTCACGGTTCCCTCACCGACGCCCCAGTTGTCGGCGATCTGCTGGTACGCGCCGGTGTCGATGAGGTGTTGCAGTGCCGCCATCAATGCCGGGGCCAGCGGTGAGCCCTTCTTCAGCGGCCACCCGTACGGTGCCGAGTCGAAGATGTCGCCCGCGTCCTCGAGCCTGCCGCCACTGCGCTTGATCGCGTAGGCAGTGACGGGTGAGTCCGCCGACATCGCATCGATGCGGCCGAGGATCAGCGCGTTGGAGACGTCATCCTGGCTGTCGTACTTGACCTTGACGATCGGATCCTTGCCTGCCGCGACGCAGGCGTCGCTCTTCGCCGGAACCTCGTCGATGTCCTCGTAGGTGGTCGTCTGCACCCCGACGCGCAGCCCGCAGGCGTTGTTGGGATCCACCGGCTCACCGGTGCGCTGCGCCCACTGCACACCCGCCTGGTAGTAGTCGACGAAGTCCACCGACTGCTGGCGTTCCACGGTGTCCGTGAACGACGACATGCCGAGGTCGAAGGTGCCTGCCTGGACGGCCGGGATGATCTTGTCGAAGTCGGCCTGGTTGAACTCGGCTCGCAACCCGAGCACGGAGGCGACCGCATCCATCAGGTCCACGTCGAAACCGACGATCTCGCCGTTCTCGTCCTTGAACTCGTTGGGCGCGTAGGGCACGTTGACGCCGATCCGGAGCCGCCCCGAATCCGCGACGGCGGGCGGCAGCGTCGCGGCGATCTCGTCGACGCGGTCGACGTGAACGGTGTCGGGCGGAACGAGGCCCTCACTGTTGTGGACACAGGCCGAGGCCGCAAGGGTCACCGCGGCCAGCACACCGAAAAGCCGGACACGCCTGGATGGTCGACGCACCCACCTCGCAACTTCGACCGGCAAGAGTCGCACCCTTCGCAGCGTACTGGCAGCCGAGTCACCGGCGCAGGATTCGCGCCCCCACCGTTTCCGTGAATTCGGCGGTCGACGCCAGCCCGCCGAGATCGGCCGTCGCGACTCCGGCGGCCAAGGTGTCAGCCACGGCGCGTCGAATGCGGTCGGCGGCGCGAGTGAGCCCGACCTCGCCGCGACGGTCGGACAGCCAATCGAGCAGCATCGCCGCCGACAGCATCAGTGCCGTCGGGTTGGCTCGATTGCGGCCCGCGATGTCCGGTGCGGCGCCGTGGGCGGCCTGCGCCATCGCCTGGGTCTCCGACGCGTTGAGGGACGGCGCCGTACCGAGCGAACCGGAGAGTTCGCCTGCCAGATCGGACAGGATGTCGCCGAACATGTTCTCGGTGACGACGACGTCGAAGTCGCCGCCGCGGCGCACGAGGTGCGCGGCCATCGCGTCGACGTGTTCGGCGTCGACCCGGATTCCCGGATAGCCGGCGGCGACATCTGTGACGGCGTCGAGGAACAGTCCGGTCGTCAGGGGCAGCACGTTGGTCTTGTGGACGACGGTGACGCGCCCCCGGCGCTGCGTGGCGAGGCGACACGCCGTGTGGGCGATGCGTTCACAAGCCCGCCGAGTGAACACCGCGACCGCCATCGCGACGTCCGGCGTCGGCATGAACTCGCCGCTGCCGGTGTGCATGTTCCGGTCCGCATAGAACCCCTCGGTGTTCTCCCGCACGATCACCAGGTCCATGTCGGGGACCGTGGACCGGACACCGGCGTGGGCGCGAGCAGGCCGGATGTTGGCGAACAGGTCGAATCGCTTCCGGATCACACCACCGGGAGTGAGGTCCCCACGGAAGGGTTCGGGGTACGCCGCGCTGTCGTGGGGACCGAGCACCCAGCCGGCCAGCCCCTCCAGCGCCGTCAGGGTCTCGTCCGGGATCGGCGTGCCGTGACTGTCGATCGCGTCGAATCCGATCGGCAGCAGGACCCAGTCGATCGGCTCGTGTCCGACCGCGGCCACGGCGGTGTCGACGACTCGCCGCGTGGCGGGGACGATTTCGTGGCCGATCCCGTCTCCGACCAGCAGGCCCAGTCGCAGCGGCGTGGGGGCTCGCCCGGAATCGGGGGTCGTTGCGCTCGGTGGGGTCACCCGACAATCATTGCTCAGCATGGTGCAGTCCGTTGAACTGCTGCTCGACTCCGCCCTCGACACTGCCGTCCGACGGGAGTGGCGGCGCCTGTCCGACGCCGCACTGCCCAGTCAGGACATCGTCCGCAAGTCGACGAATCGCCCGCACGTGACCCTGGCGGTCGCGCAGCACATCGACCCGGAAACCGAACTGCTACTGCAACAGCAGTTGTCGCCGCCGGACCTGCGAATCTCACTCGGCGGCCTGGTCGTGTTCGGGGGGCACCGAAAGACCCTGGCGTACCTGGTGATTCCAACTGCCGGACTGCTGGCTTTGCAGCGCAGCATTTTTCGGGTGCTACACGGATGCCCGGGAGTTCCCTCCCACATCCATCCGGGCGACTGGACCCCGCACATCACGCTCGCGCGGCGCGTGTTCTCCGACGAGATCGGCCCCGCCGTGAACCTGGTCAGCCCCGCGCACACGACGGGGAAGGCCGCGGGTGTGCGCCGCTGGGACGGCGACGCGAGGCGTGAGTGGCTCATCTCCTGACCGCGGCGGCGCGGCGCCCGGTGTGACCACACGAGGACGGTCGGGAAGAATCGGCGGCGACGGCGTGTTGAACGACGCAACAGCAGCCACGAGGCTGCACCGAGCCCGGTACCCGCCGGCGGCGAGAGGATTCGAATGGCCACCCAGACCCTGACCCAGCAGAACTTCGACGAGATCGTGACCGGCAACGACGTCGTTCTGGTCGATTTCTGGGCCTCGTGGTGCGGCCCGTGCCGCCAGTTCGCCCCGACCTTCGAATCGTCTTCCGAGTCGCATCCCGACGTGGTGCACGGCAAGGTCGACACCGAGGCCGAGCAGGGCCTCGCCGCGGCCGCGAACATCCGGTCGATCCCGACGATCATGGCGTTCCGCGAGGGCATCCTCGTGTTCTCCCAGCCGGGCGCCCTGCCCGCGGCCGCACTCGAGGACCTGGTGACGCAGGTCAAGGCCCTCGACATGGACGAGGTCCGCAAGCAGATCGAGGCCCAGCAGGAGGCGTAGCGATGTCGCCGGGTCGGCTGTGCCGGCCCGGCGCTACAGCGCCAACGCCGATTCGCTGGTTCCGTCGGGCACCCCGCGCCGACGGAACCACTCGGTTCCGAACGCGGCGGCCAGCAGCTTCCCCGGCAGCTCGAGGAAGGGACCGAAGTCACCGACCTGGGTGGCGTGCGCGACCATCGCCGCCCGCTTCGCCTCGACGTGACCGGTGACGTCCACGACCGTCGTGATCTGGTCCTCGGGCAGGCCGAGGGCGTCGACATCCGGCGGCTGCGCACCGTCCGACCAGGCCGGGTTCGCCGCGATCATCCGCTTCATGTGGTCCCGGTTGACGGCCGCCTCGTACACCCGCTCCACGCCCGCGAGTTCGGTCGCCCGAACGCCGACCCGGTGCACCTGGATGTGGTCGGGGTGCCCGTAGCCGCCGTTCTCGTCATAGATCGTGACGACGTCCGCGTTCTCGGCTGTGAGCACCTCCGCCAGGCGCCCCGCCGCGACCTCGACATCGACGTTGCAGAACGCATCCGGGTGGGTGTTGTCGTCCGTGCCCGCCATTCCGGAGTCCCGGTAGTGCAGCGGCACCACCCGATGCACGCCGAGCGCCGCGGCCGACGCCTCGAGTTCCGCGAGGCGGCGGCGGGCCAGGCTCTCACCGGGCGCGAGCAGCCCGTCCGGAACCTCACCGAGGGCGCCGTCGGTCGCGGTGACGAGCACGACGCGGTGCCCGGCGTCGGACGCCTGACGGATCACCCCGCCGGTGATGAACACCTCGTCGTCGGGGTGAGCGTGGAAGCAGACCAGGACACCCATCAGTGAGCCGCCGCATCCCAGCTGCGACCGACTCCGACGGAGACGTCGAGCGGCACGGACAGTTCGATGGCGCCCGCCATCTTCTCCCGCACGAGGGCCTCGACGGCGTCCCGCTCGTCGGAGGCGATCTCGAGTACCAGTTCGTCGTGCACCTGGAGCAGCATCCGGGACCGCAGACCGGAGTCGGTCAACGCCGCCTGGACGTCGATCATCGCGACCTTGATGATGTCGGCGGCGGTGCCCTGGATGGGTGCGTTCAGTGCCGCGCGTTCGGCGACCTCCCGGCGCTGCCTGTTGTCGGAGTTCAGGTCCGGAAGGTAGCGGCGCCGCCCGTACAGGGTGGACGTGTAGCCGTCCTTGCGGGCCTTCTCCACCACCTCGTGCAGGTAGTCGCGCACGCCGCCGAACC
This sequence comes from Rhodococcus sp. RD6.2, assembly GCF_001040705.1. GTDB lineage: Bacteria > Actinomycetota > Actinomycetes > Mycobacteriales > Mycobacteriaceae > Rhodococcus_G. The sequence continues at coordinate 691,373 of NZ_CVQP01000006.1, read as the reverse complement.
GGGCGAAGTAGGCGTCCATCTGCTCCTTCGCCTCCTCGGTGGAGATCTTGAGCTGAGCCGCGAGCCCGTAGGCGCTGAGCCCGTAGGCCAGGCCGTACGACATCGCCTTCACGCGGCGACGCAGTTCGGGGGTGACCTCCTCGATCGGCACACCGAACGCCCGCGACCCGACGAAGCTGTGCAGGTCCTCGCCGGTGTTGAACGCCTCGATCAGCCCCTCGTCCTTCGACAGGTGCGCCATGATCCGCATCTCGATCTGGCTGTAGTCGGCGGTCATCAGCGACTCGGAACCGGCGCCCACGACGAATGCGTCGCGGATCTGGCGGCCGGCATCGGTGCGGACCGGGATGTTCTGCAGGTTCGGCTCGGTCGACGAGAGCCTGCCCGTCGCGGCGACGGTCTGGTTGAAGGTGGTGTGGATACGGCCGTCATCGGCAACCGACTTGAGCAGACCGTCGACGGTGATCTTGAGTCGGGTGGCGTCGCGGTGCGCGAGCAGGTGCTCGAGGAACGGATGCTGCGTCTTCTCGAACAGCGACTCCAGAGCCGCGGCGTCGGTGGTGTACCCCGTCTTCGTCTTCTTGGTCTTCGGCATGTCGAGTTTGTCGAACAGGACCACCTGCAACTGTTTCGGTGAGCCGAGGTTGATCTGTTCACCGATCACCTCGTAGGCGGCGTTCGCGGCGTCCGCCACGCGGGCCGCGAACGTCGACTGGAGCTCGTCCAGGTGGTCGGTGTCGACGGCGATGCCTGCGGCTTCGACCTCGGCGAGCACCTCGAGCAGCGGCAACTCCAGGTCGGTCAGCAGTCGGGCCGACTCGATGGCCGCCAGTTCGGTGTCGAAGGCGTCGGCGAGGTCGAGGACGGCGCGAGCACGCAGGATCTCGGATTCCGCGGCCTTCGACTCGAGTTCGTCCTCGGCGTCGAGGAGCGAGAGCTGCGCGTCACCGGAGTCCTCGACACGCAACTCTCGCTTGAGGTACCGCAAGGACAGGTCGTCGAGGTTGAACGTGCGCTGGCCGGGCCGCACCAGGTAGGCCGCCAGCGCGGTGTCGCTGGTGAGACCGCGCAGCGTCCAGCCCCGGCCGCGCAGCGCGTGGATGGCCGACTTGGCTTCGTGCAGCGCCTTGGGCGCGGCGGCGTCGGCCAGCCAGGCGGCGAGCTCGTTCTCGTCGTCCTCGGTGACCGTCGCGGTCACGATGTACGCGCCCTCGCCGTCCGCGGCGGCGATCGCGACGGACGTCGCATCGCCGCCGAACGGGCTGCCGGGGCCGACGACGGCCAGCGCCGCACGGGCGCCGTCGCGGACGTGCGCGGCGAGCCAGGCGCCGACCTCGCCGGGCGCAAGGGGGCCACCGCGCACCTCGAAGCCCTCCTCGGCTTCGGGTTCGGCCGACGACAGCGTGTCGAAGAGCCGGTCCCGCAAGACCCGGAACTCGAGGTCGTCGAACAGCGAATGGATCCGGTCGCGGTCCCACGGCGCGAGCGCGAGCTGGTCCGGGGTGTACGGCAGCGGCACGTCCCGCACCATCTCGGTGAGCTGACGGTTCATCACCACCGCCGCCAGATTGGCGCGCAGCGAGTCGCCGACCTTGCCGCGCACCTCGTCGACTCGGTCCACCAGCTCGGTGAACGAGCCGAACTCGCGGATCCACTTCGCGGCCGTCTTCTCCCCCACGCCCGGGATACCGGGCAGGTTGTCGGACGGATCACCGCGCAGCGCCGCGTAGTCGGGGTACTGCCGCGGGGTGAGGCCGTACTTCTCCTCGACGGCGGCCGGGGTGAACCGGGTCAGGTCGGATACGCCCTTGCGGGGGTACAGCACCGTCACGTCGTCGGTGACGAGCTGCAGCGCGTCCCGGTCACCGGTGCACACCAGCACCCGGAATCCCTCGGCCGTGGCCTGGGTGGTGAGCGTGGCGATGATGTCGTCGGCCTCGAACCCGGCCTCGGCCATCACCGGGATGCCCATCGCGCCGAGCACCTCCTTGGTGATCTCGACCTGACCCTTGAACTCGTCCGGTGTCGCGCTGCGGTTCGCCTTGTACTCGGGGAACGCCTCGGCGCGGAACGTCTGCCTGGACACGTCGAACGCGGCGGCGACGTGCGTCGGCTGCTCGTCGCGCAGCAGGTTGATGAGCATCGACGTGAACCCGTACACGGCATTCGTGGTCTGCCCGCTGTGGGTCTTGAAGTTCTCGGCGGGCAGCGCGAAGAACGCGCGGTATGCCAGCGAGTGCCCGTCGAGGAGCAGCAACGTCGGCTTGTCGCCGGTGCCTGCGGGTGTGGTGTCGGATGAGGGGGACGTCGTCGGGCTCACCGCAGTGAGTCTAGGGAAGTGCCCCGACAGGTTCGCAACATCGCCACTCACCCGACGCCCAGATACGCGTGCTTGATCGCGGGATCCGCGAGCAGTTCCGCCCCCGTGCCGGTGCGTGTGATCTCACCGGTTTCGAGAATGTAGGCGCGGTCGGTGCGGCGCAGCGCCTGCTGCGCGTTCTGTTCGACGAGCAGGATGGTGGTGCCCTGGGCGTTGATCTCGGCGATGATCCGGAAGATCTGTGCGATCACCATCGGCGCCAGCCCCATCGAGGGCTCGTCCATCATGAGCAGCCGTGGCCGGGCCATCAGCGCCCGCCCGATCGCGAGCATCTGCTGTTCGCCACCGGACATGGTGCCGCCGACCTGGCTGCGACGTTCGGCGAGGCGGGGGAACAACTCGAACACCCAGTCGAGCCGCTCCGCGTACTCCCCCTTCGACGCGAACGTCCTTGCATAGCAACCCATGTCGAGGTTCTCCTGCACGGTCATGCCGGGGAACACGCCGCGCCCCTCCGGCACCTGCACCATCCCGAGATTCACCCGATCGTGAGCCTTGACGTGACTGATGTCGTTGCCGTCGAAGACGATCCGTCCCCCGCCGAGCGGCAGCAGTCCGGACAGCGCACGCATCGTCGTGGACTTTCCCGCCCCGTTCGCGCCGAGCAGGGTGACCAGTTCACCGCGGCGGACCTGCAGCGAGATGCCGTGCAGCGCACGAATCCGGCCGTATCCCACGATCATGTCGCTCACCTCGAGCAGCGGCGTGTCAGGCTGATTCATCGTCGGGCACCCCCAGGTAGGCGGCGATCACGGCCGGGTTCTCCCGGATCGCGGCGGGAACGTCGTCGGCGATCTTGCGACCGAACTCGAGGACCACGATCCGGTCGGTCACCCCCATCACCAGGCGCATGTCGTGCTCGATCAGCAGGACCGTGAAGCCGTCGTCGCGGATCTTGCGGATCAGGTCCATCAGCGCGGCCTTCTCGCTGGGATTGAACCCGGCGGCCGGTTCGTCGAGGCAGAGCAGTTTCGGTTCGGTGGCCAGGGCGCGGGCGATCTCCAGCCGGCGCTGGTCACCGTACGAGAGGTTCCGAGCCTTCTCGACCGCCTTCGGTGCGATACCGACGAACTCGAGCAGCGCCATTCCGCGTTCGACGGCGTCGTGCTCCTCACGCCGATGCCGGGCGGTGCGGAAGATCGCGCCGGGTACCGATGTCCGGTGCCGGGCGTCGGTACCGACGACGACGTTCTCCAGCGCCGTCATCTCCCCGAACAGTCGGATGTTCTGGAAGGTCCGGGCGATGCCGAGGCGGGTGATCTCGTTGCGCTTGGTCTTCCCGAGCGGACGACTGTCGAAGGTCACGGTGCCGCTGGACGGCCTGTAGACACCGGTGATCGCGTTGAAGCAGGTGGTCTTGCCCGCACCGTTCGGTCCGATCAGGCCGAGGATCTCGCCGCGCCGGATCTCGAAACTCACGTCGTCGAGCGCGACCAGTCCGCCGAACTTCACGGTGAGTCCGTCGGTGCGTAGGAGCGCCTCACCCTCGTCGACCCGGATTTCACGTTGCGGCGCAACGGCATCCGCGACCGCGTCCGGATCGGCGAGCGCCGGATCGAGCGCGGTGACGTCGACGACACCGGCCGTCGGCTCGTCCGTCTCCGGTGGGAGTTCGACGGCAAGGTCCTCGTTGTCGAACAGCGCGTCGCCCGCGCCAGGTCCCGAGGTCATCGTCCACCTCCGCCCACGGGTTCCGGAGTCGACTCGGGATCACCCGTGCTGGGCGGGTCCGGGGTGTCGACCGGTGTGCGCACCGCCTGGTACACCTGTCGACCGTACGCCAGGAGCTTCTGTCTGGCCGGGAACAATCCCTGCGGCCGGAAGATCATGAGTACCACCAGCGCGAGGCCGAAGAACAGGTACTTGTAGTCACCGAGCGACTGGTCGCCGACCTGGACCGACATCACCCGGTTGGGCAGGTACACGATGATGAAGGCGCCGACGATGACGCCGAGCTTGTTGCCCTGTCCGCCGATGACCACGGCGCACAGGAACAGCATCGAGTTGATGACGTTGAACCCGGTCGGGTTGATGAACTGCACCTGGCCCGCATAGAGCGCGCCCGACAGGCCGCCGATCGCGGCCCCGATCGTGAACGCCCAGAGCTTGAACTTGAACGTCGGCACGCCCATGATCTCGGCGGCGTCCTCGTCCTCCCGGATCGCGACCCAGGCACGACCGACGCGGCTGCGTTCGAGGTTGCCCACGATCAGCAGCACGACGATGACCATTGCCATGCCGACCCAGAACCACCACACTCCGGAGTTGACGTTGCCGCCGGTGTTGCCCGCGGAGAACACGCCGTAGGGCTTCTCCTCGGACTCGCCGAGGTGCGGATACGCGATCTGGGACAGTCCCTGGCCGCCGTTGGTGACGTCGGTGAGGTTGTCGGCGAGCAGTCGGACGATCTCACCGAAGCCGAGGGTGACGATGGCGAGGTAGTCGCCGCGGAGTCGCAGCGTCGGTGTCCCGAGCAGCAGGCCGGTGAACGCGGTGATCGCCACCGCGATGGGCAGGCACGACAGCCACGCCCAGTCCGTGGAGAAGAACACGTTGGCGCCCATCTTGTTCCACGGGCTGTTTGGGCTGGTCAGCAACCCGACCGTATAGGCGCCGACCGCGTAGAAGCCGACATATCCGAGGTCGAGCAGACCGGCCTGCCCGACGACGACGTTCAGGCCGATCGCGATGAGCGCAACCATCGCGAACTGTGCCATCACGCCGCCGAAGTCGGTGCCGGGGGTGTCCAGCAGGGGTGGCCGCCACACGGGCAGGATCGCGATCAGCGCGATCAGCGGCACCCCCATCAGCCACTGCATCGGCCGCGTCAGCGCGTTCCACCAGCTGCGGATCGCGTCCCCGACGCCGCGACCCCGCACCTCGTGGGCGTCGGCGTGCCGGGCGCTCATACCCGCACCTTCCCGAGACTTTCGCCGAGTATTCCGGTGGGCCGGAACATCAGCACCGCGATGAGCAGCACGAACGCGACGACGTCACGCCACTCGGTGCCGAAGACCACCTGACCGTAGTTCTCCATCACGCCGAGGAGCAGTCCGCCGATGAGTGCACCGCGCAAGTTGCCGATTCCACCGAGGACGGCTGCGCAGAATGCCTTGATACCGAGGATGAATCCGCCGTTGTAGATGATCCCGGACGGGATCTTCAGCGCGTACAGCAGCGCGGCGGCGCCGGCGAGCAGTCCGCCGATGAGGAAGGTCAGCATGATGACGCGTTCCCGCGAGACGCCCATCAGGGTCGCCGTGTCCGGGTCCTGGGCGACGGCTCGGATTCCGCGCCCGAACTTGGTGCGGTTGATCAGCATGTCGGTGGCTGCGGTGAGCAGCAGTGCCGCGACGATGATCACGATCGTCACGTTGGTGACGGTGGCGCCGAAGACGGTGAACACTTCGACCGGCTGCACCAGTTTGATCGGCTGTTGGGCGTTGGTGCCGCCGAGCCCCGGCCAGATTCTCGGCAGCACGTAGTGCACGAATTCCTGGAGGACGAAGGACATTCCGATCGCGGTGATGAGGAAGACGAGCGGTTTTGCGCCGCGTTTTCGGAGCGGTCGGTACGCGACACGCTCGAGTCCGACGGCGGCGCCACCCGACACGGCCATGCCGAAGAGCATGGCCAGTCCGAGGTAGACGACGGTCATCGCGACACCTTCGTTGTACACGTTGCCGCTCGGCGCGAAACCGAGCAGCATCAGTGCAACGTACTGGCCGAACAGTCCGAGCATGAAGATCTCGGAATGCGCGAAGTTGATCAGTCGCAGCACTCCGTAGACCAGGGTGTATCCGATCGCGACGAGCGCGTAGATCGCACCGTAACTGAGACCGTCAACGGTCAACTGCCAGAAGCTTTTCGTCAACCCTTCGATGTTGAAGTCGATGTTGTCGGCGAGGATGTCGACGCCGCCTGCGTACAGGGCCGTGGAGTCGACGAGGACGGTCGCGATCATCGCGGTCTCTCGATCATTGGTGTGGAGGTCGGTGATGCCGCGTCACGCGGCCGGGCACCGTTCACCGATGCCCGGCCGCGGACGGTCAGTTGACCTCGTAGATCTGGACGAGGGCGTTCGACAGTTCGCCCTGCGGGTTCCACTGGTACCTCTTACCCACGCCCTGGCCGTCGTAGTTACGGACGAACTCGAGCATGCCCGCACGGTCCTTCACACCGGAGTCGATCGCGGTGAGCATGATCGTGGCGAGGTCGTATCCCTCCACGGAGTAGACGCCGGGCGCCTGTCCGCTGGACGCCTCGTAGGCCTCGGCGAGTGCATCGGGAGCGGGGATGCACGGGCAGGTGAGGATCGCGTCCTTGGCCGATTCGCCCGCCTGCTTCACGAACTCGGGATCGTTGGTGCCGTCGCCCGACGCGAAGAGCGCGGTGACGCCCCCTTCACGCAGTTGGGTCACGAACGGCGCGGCCTCCGCGTAGTAGCCGGAGTACCAGATCGCGTCCGGTTCCTCGGCCTTGATCTGGGAAACGGTGGCCGCGAAGTCCTTCTGCCCGGTCTTCACACTTGCCGAGCAGGCGGCGTCCGCTGCCGGGCCGAGGTTCTCGGTTACCACCTTCGCGAGGCCGACGCCGTAGTCGGAGTCGTCCTGGACGACGCAGACCTTCTTGGCGTCGAGGGTGCCGGTCAGGTACTTCGCGACGACGGCGCCCTGACTGTTGTCGTTACCGAGGCCGCGGAAGAAAGTGGTCCAGCCGTTCTCCGTGAGGGTCGGGTTGGTGGCAGACGCGGTGAGGAACGGCAGTCCGGCCTGGTTGAAGATCGCGCCCGTCGCCTTGGTCTCACCGGAGAACGCCGGTCCGAGCAGTGCGATCACCGACTGGTCGCTGACGATGTTCGGGGCCACCTGGGTGGCCTTCTGGGGGTCGCCCTCGGTGTCGAACTGAACGATCTCGACCTGGCAGTTCGGGTTGTTCTCGTTGTGCTTGTCGACGGCGAGCTTCGCGCCGTTGAGGATGTTCTGGCCGAGCGCGGCGTTCGCGCCCGTGAGGGCACCGGCCATGGCGATGGACACGCCCTCGCAGGTGGCAGTGCCACTTCCGGCGGGATCGGCGGCGTCAGTGACGTCCGTGGCGGCGACCTCCGCGCCCGCGGTGTCGAGCAGAACCTGCGGCGTGATGCTCAGCCCACCGGCCGATGCGCTGGTGCCACCACTGCTCGATCCCTCGTCGGTCGACTTGCTACTACACCCCGCCACGGCAAGGGTCACTGCGACCCCCAGAACCAACGCGCCTTGCACTGCACGACGATGCACGGTCCACCTCCGATGTCTGCACTACCCGGACGGTCGCATGTGCCGACCGAGCCGGCTTCGGAGTGAACATAGCGTCGCGAGTATCGCTGTGCACCACTATGAATCGACGTGGCGCGATTCGTGTTTCGAGCGTTACAGGGGCAGCGAAGATGTCACGCCGGCTCACAGCACCGTTGGAACGTGCTCGGATCAGGTCGAACAGGAGCGCACCTCACCGCCGAGGGGTGAACTGACCGCGCGTTCGGAAACACGGCGGTAGCGCAGTGTTCACGGGGTGCCGAGGGTTTCCAGGATCACTTCGGCAACGACCTTCATGGTGGTGCGCCGGTCCATCGCGGCGCGCTGGATCCACTTGAACGCCTCGGGTTCGCTCAACGACTGGGATGTCATGAGCACGCTCTTGGCACGCTCGACGAGCTTGCGCGTCTCGATCTGGTCGGTGAGGCCCGCGACCTCCTGTTCCAGGGCTGCGATCTCGGCGAACCTGCTGGCCGCCAGCTCGACCGCGGGAACGAGGTCGGCCTTGGAGAAGGGTTTGACCAGATAGGCCATCGCTCCCGCGTCGCGCGCCCGTTCGACGAGTTCACGCTGACTGAACGCCGTCAGGATCACTACCGGCGCAATGCGTTTCGCCGCGATCTCCGACGCCGCGTCGATGCCGTCGCGCCGCGGCATCTTCACGTCCATGATGACCAGGTCCGGCTGGTGTTCCTCGGCGAGTTCGACTGCCCGCTGCCCGTCCTCGGCCTCGCCGACGACGTCGTACCCCTCCTCGCGGAGCATCTCCACGAGATCCATCCGAATGAGGGTCTCGTCTTCCGCCACCACGACGCGTCGCGGTGCGAGGCGGCCTTCCTGCCCTACCGGGTCGTTCATCCTCGGCCACTCCTCTCCCCGCGCAGAGCGGGAACACGACACGCGTCGACAGCATTCGCCCGCCATCGTGTCACCCTTCGGCGACCGCTTGTACGGTACCGGTGTTTGACGCTCGCCCAGGATCATCTACAGTCGGTATCCGCACCAGCCCTCGTATCCCAATTGGCAGAGGAAACGGATTCAAAACCCGTGCAGTGTGAGTTCGAGTCTCACCGAGGGCACCAGCAAGACACAGGTCAGCGGATTTCCGTCAGCTCCTGAACCCCGCCACCATCGCTTCGAGGTCCGCCTTCCCCGCCTCGTCGACGGTGAGACTCATGATCGACGACATGACGAGCAGCGCGGTGAACTGTCGCGGAGTGCGCGGCTTTCCGAACAGTGACTTCTTCTCCGTGATCTGCAATTCACGGAACGTCGAGACGGGATTGCGGGCGGCCTCGTCCTTCCCGTGATGCCGGTACTTCGCCACGGTCGTTCCGTCGAAGAGAATCGACTCGCCATCGGCTCCCCGCACCTCGGTCACCGGCGTGTCCCCATCGGCGTATCGGGCATGGACACCTCCTTTTCCGCGACATGCTAATCCGGGCCGGTGGTCCCGGCAGCGCGACGCCGATCCCCCAGTTTTCTGGGTCCGGTAGCGCCCCAGGTCCGTGGACGCGGAATTCCCCGGCGAGACGGGATGGGAAACGGAACGGGCCGCGACGACGCTCGAAGGCATGACAACCACCACCTCGTCCACCCAGCGAATCAACCCCACAACGTGGAACGCCCCGTTCCGGTTCGACCACGCGCAGCTGCGCCCCGCACCCACCCGCATCCTGACCGTCGCAGGACAGGCCTCGGTCGACGCGTCGGGGCAGGTCCTGCACGAGGGCGACCTGTCCGCGCAGATCTCCCTCGCTATGCACAACATCGAGGAGATCCTCGAGACCGCGGGCATGACCCTCACCGACGTGCACATGCTCACCATCTACACGACCGACGTGCCCGCGACGCTCGCCGCGTACTCGGCGTTGACGGAGCGCCTCGACGCCGCGCAGGCGACGCCGCCCGCCGCGCTCGTCGGCGTCACCGCGCTCGCGCTCCCCGGCCTCGCCGTCGAGATCACCGCCCAGGCCGGTCGCTGACACCCGCCCTGCCTCCCGACCCGACACCTCGAGGAACCCCACATGTCGATCACCACCCAGCAGCAACCGTCCCCGTCCGTCGACCGTCTCCGCGCGACCGTCGCGGGAGCCGTCCTCACCCCCGGCGACGCCGGGTTCGACACCGAACTGACCGGCTTCAATCTCGCGTCCACACCCGCAGCGTCGATCGTCGTCGGCGCCACCTGCGCCGACGATGTCGCCGCCGCGGTCCGGTACGCCGCCTTCCACGGCCTGCGGGTGGGAGTACGTGCCACCGGCCACGGTGCGTCGCCCGAAGGCGCCGGCCAGCTGATCGTGACCACGTCCCGCATGACCGACGTCGCCGTCGACCCGGAGTCCAGGACTGCCCGGGCGTCGGCGGGAGCCCGCTGGCGCGACGTGGTCGCGGCCACCGCCCCGCACGGACTCACGGGGCGGGTCGGTTCCTCGTCGAGTGTCGGCGTCGTCGGATACACCCTCGGCGGCGGTCTCAGCCCCCTCGGACGCGAATTCGGTTACGCCGCAGACCATGTGCGCGCACTGGAGGTCGTGACCGCGGACGGAGCCGTCCGCACCGTGGACACCGACTCCGACCCGGACCTGTTCTGGGCGTTGCGCGGTGGCCGCGACGGATTGGGCATCGTCACCGCAATCGAGTTCGGCCTCGTCGAGCTCTCCCAGATCTACGGCGGCGGGATGTTCTTCGCGGGCGACAGCGCCCGCGACGTCCTGCACGCCTGGCGGCGGTGGGCACCCGCGTTGCCCGCGGAGGCGGGAACATCGGTCGCGATCACACGGCTGCCGCCGGACCCAGATCTTCCTCCGCCGCTGCAGGGTCAGGTCGTCGCGCACCTGCGCTACACCCACACGGGCGACCCCGATGTCGCCGACGCCCTGCTGGCTCCCATGCGCACCTCTGGGCGCATCCTCCTCGACGGTGTCGGCGTCATGCCGGTCGCGGCGCTCGACGCCGTCCATATGGATCCGCCCGGGCCGCTACCCGCCTCCGACCGCGGAGCGGCACTGACCGCCCTCCCGGCCGAGGCCGTCGACGCGATCCTCGCCGTCGCCGGACCCGACGTCCCGAGCCCGCTGGCAATCGTGGAGATCCGCCTGCTCGGCGGTGCACTTCGCCGGCCGCACGGCACCGACAACGCCGTCACCGGCCGCGATGCCGCGTTCGCCGTGACGGCCATCGGAGTCTGCGCCGGCCCCCTGGGCGACCAGGTCGACAAGGATCTGCGCGCGGTGACGGATGCGGTCGCCCCTGGACCGCCGGGGCGCTACTGAGCTTCTGCGGGTTGCCTGCGGCCGAGCGGGCGGGACTGTGGCCCGCCGAGCAGCGCGCCCGTCTCGACGAGATCCGGCGGCGTCACGACCCGAACGGCGTGCTCTTCCCTCTCGACTCCGCGCTCGACGCCCGAGCGGACGTCTGACCCCGACCGTCTCCGGCGTCAGCCGAGCCAGCTGCGCCGGAGATCGGGCGGGAGCTTCTCGACCGCGAGCCTGAGCGCCGGACGGGGCATCGCCGCCGCATGCGCCGCGAGGAACGCCTCGAGCGCGCCGCGGTCACGACTGCCCGCGTGCTTGAGATAGATGCCGACCGCATTGGTCACGACCGGCTCCGGGTCGGCGTGCAGGACCGCGCAGACCTCGAAGCCAACGGCGCGGTCGGCGTCGGTCCCCGACATCGCGAAGTACAGGGGCGCCGTGGCCGCCGTCCGACGACGCAACGGATGCTCGGCGACGGCCAGCTCGTACAGCACGTCGTAGGGACCGCCTGCGACGTGGCCGCCGACGACCCGCGGGGCCGCGCGGTCGACCATGTCCCAGGTACTGATCGCGTCGTGGCGACGGAGGTACAGGTCGTGGAGCTCGGGATCGCCGATCGCCGCGCGGGCCTTGAAGTCGAGCACGCAGAACGCCGCCATCCGCGACTCGTACTCCGCGTGGTCCATCAGCCGCTCGACCTCGGTCAACGGCATCCCGGTTGCCGCCTTGGCCGTGTCGAAGAGGTCGCGCATGCGCATCCCGATGGCGGCTTCGTCGGGGTCGAGACGTTTGCGCATCGCCGGCAGTTGCGTCGCATCGGCGTGCGACACCAACAGTGCCTGGACGGCGTCCGCCGTCAGCAGCCGCTCGCGCATCGCACTCCCGTCGTCGAGGATCGTTCGAGGCTAACGAACCCACCTGGACGTCCGCTGCCCGATCGACCCCAACTATCTGGGATGGACAGCCGATTAGCACGGTTCCACACTGGGACGATGACGCGGAGCCTGACTGCCGAGCGTGTACGACGCGACCTCGACGTGGTCGCGCATGCCGGCCTCGGCCTCGACGAGTTCTTCGCCGAGGTCGTCGAGTCGATCAGCCGCGCGATCCCCAACGACGCCATCTGTGTCGCGGGCCTCGACCCCGGTTCGCTGCTGCTGACCTCGGCCCGCAAGTACGGCTGTCTGCTCGGCCAGGACCACAAGGACGCCGCCTGGGGCCTGCTGGAGTACGGGCGGGTCGAGGAGACGGCGTTCCGGGAGATGGCCGCGCAGCGGGTCGACGCGGTCGGGCTCAACGCCCTGACCCGAGGCGAACCCCGCGTCTCGAATCGGATGAGCGAACTGATGATCCCCGAGTACGCGTTCCACGACGAGGCCCGAATGATTCTCCGCGACGGCGACCATGTCTGGGGCGGGATCTCGTTCTTCCGTGCGGGATCGGACTGCCGCCCCTTCGGCGAGGACGAGATCACGTTCCTGGCAGCGCTGTCCCGCACCCTCGCGCACGGCGTACGGTCCGGCCTGCTGTGCTCCGTCGTCGCCGAACCGCAGACCACGATGACCGGCCCGGCGGTCCTCATCGTCAGCCGGGACGACGAGATCGTCCAGATGAGCGCGGGCAGCCAGGGACGCATCGACGACCTGATCGCAGGCGACAACAGCGGTGCCGCCGTCAATCCGATCTACTCGCTGATCGGGGCCGCGCGCCGCTACGGCCGCGGCGAGTCGGAGGTGCCTCCGCGCCTCCGAGTGCGAGGCCGGTCGGGAATGTGGCTGGTGATCAACGCGTCTCCCCTGTCGTCGAGCGACGGGCGAGTCGGCGAAGTGGTGGTCACGATCGAGGAGGCCCGGCCACCGGACATCGTGCCGATCGTGGTCGAGGCGTTCGGTCTGAGCCCCCGCGAGCGGGACGTGACGCAGCTGGTGCTGCAGGGGGTCGCGACCAAGGACATCGCAGCGGCACTGCATCTGTCCGCCTACACGGTGCAGGACCACCTCAAGCTGATCTTCAACAAGGCGGGCGTCCGCAGTCGCCGCGACCTCATCGCCCGCGTCTACTTCGACCAGTACGCGCCGCGCATCAACCAACCGCTCACGCCGTCGGGGACCTTTCTTCCGGAGCGATGAGGCTTGATTCCGGCCTCGGGAGAGCGCACCGTGAGACAGGTACCCCTGTCGACGAACTGGTCGTGATCCGTCATGAGAACCGTTGCCCTGCGCGCCGCCGTCGCCGCGGCCGCCGTCCCGTCCCTGCTCCTGCTCGGCTCCGGAGCCGCGGCCGCTGACCAGCCGGCACCGGACCCGGTCCGTCCGGTGGTTCTCCTCGGCCAGAACCAGAACCCGCTCGCGGCATTCCTCGCGTGCGCGCCCGTCGGTCTCATCCCACTGTTCGGACCGAACATCATTTTGCCCATCTGCGTCGCCTGACCCTGCTAGATTCCTGGCCGATCGAGGCGGCGGGGGCCACCTCTCGGCGGGCAAGGAGTCTCCTTCGTGGGCAGGTTCTCGAGAACGCGGGCAGTGGCGGTTGCCGCCGCGGTGACAGCAGCGGTGACGATGACGGCCGCGGTGGGCGCCGCGGCGCAGGATCCGGTCGAGTACGTCAACCTCGGCGACAGCTTCAGCGCCGGTTCCGGTGTTCTCCCGACGGTTCCGGGGACCCCGACGTCCTGCGCGCAGTCCTCCCGCAACTTCGCCCACCTGATCGCTGCCGAACGCGGCTATCGGCTGACCGACGTGAGCTGCGGCGGCGCCAAGACCGAGGACTTCTACCGAGCCCAGTACGAGGGGATGCGACCGCAGCTCGACGCGCTGACGCCGTCCGCGGACCTCGTCACGATGATGATCGGCGGCAACAACAACAGCACGTTCGCGATGGCGATGGCCAAATGCATCGGCGCCGGGGTGACTCGACTCGGAGCGTGGAGCCCGTGCCAGGACCAGTACGGCGACAGCCTCGCGGAGGAGGTGCGCGCCAAGACGTACCCGGCACTGGTCCAGGCACTGAGCGACGTCCACGACCGAGCCCCGAACGCCGAGGTCGCGATCGTCGGGTACCCGTGGTTGCTGCCGGAGTCGGGCGGCTGCCTACCGCAGATGCCGCTCGCCGCGGGCGATGTGCCGTACCTGCGCGGCCTCCAGGCGACACTGAACGACGCCGTGTCCCGCGCCGCCGCGGAAACAGGCACCACGTTCGTCGACATGGCACAGGTCTCCGTGGGCCGCGACGGATGCCAGTCGCCGGAGCATCGGTGGATCGAGCCGATGATCGGCGCGCTACAGCCGGTTCCGGTGCACCCCAATGCTGCTGGTGAGCGCGCGCTCGCGGATGCCGTGCTCGCGGCCGTCCCGGCCTGAGTCGTCACAACCACAGATACGACGCGACCCCCGCCGCTCACCGAGAGCAACGGGGGTCGTGTCGAATCCGGGGACTACGCCGCCGGCGGGGTCTCCGGCTCGCTCGATCCGAGGCCGAGGCCACCCAGGATGTCTCCGAAGGATGCGAAGATCTCCGCGATGCTGCCCATGAAATGCTCCTCAATGACTGTGTGAAGGTATGCCACCGATAATCGGTGACGCATCACGGTAACGCATCCGAGCGGTCTCGGGCAGGGTGAGCGGCCGACGCCGAGATCGGCGACAAGCAACGACGTGCGCGCCCCGTGAGGCCGGCGGTCCACCACCGGCACGACGCCGACACCTTACCGGGACGGCGTGCCCGCCGTGCGCGTGGCGCGACGGTGACCGCCGCCATCAGAGATGGTTTAGTGAGCCGAACCGAGTTCGTCCGTCGCACCGGCGGATCGGGGCGGCGCCGGGCGGCGCCGCCTCACACACAGGAGAAGGTGGCCGCATGTCCGTACTCGACAAGTTCCGTCTCGACGACAAGGTCGTCATCGTCACCGGCGCCTCGTCCGGGCTCGGCGTTGCGTTCGCCCAGGCCTGCGCCGAGGCGGGAGCCGACGTCGTACTCGCGGCCCGCCGCACCGACAAGCTCGAGGACACCGCGAACCTGGTCCGTGCCGCTGGACGACGGGCGCTGTCGGTTGCGACCGACGTGGTGTCGCCGGAGCAGTGCCAGGCGATGGTCGACGCCGCGATGGCCGAGTTCGGACGCGTCGACGTCCTGGTCAACAATGCGGGCATCGGGACTGCCGTTCCGGCGACCCGCGAGACCCCCGAGGAGTTCCGGTCGGTGGTGGACATCAACCTGAACGGGTCCTACTGGTGCGCTCAGGCGTGCGGCCGGGTCATGCAGCCGGGCAGCTCGATCGTGAACATCGCGAGCATCCTCGGCCTCACCACCGCGCAGCTGCCGCAGGCGGCCTACGCGGCGAGCAAGGCCGCGGTCATCGGCCTCACCCGCGACCTCGCACAGCAGTGGGGGGCGCGCAAGGGCATCCGCGTGAACGCCCTCGCGCCCGGCTTCTTCCAGTCGGAGATGACCGACAACTACAAGGACGGCTACCTCGACAGCCAGGCGTCGCGAATCGTGCTCGGCCGCACCGGCGATCCGGCCGAACTCGCCGCCAGCCTGGTGTGGCTGGCGTCGGACGCAGGGGGCTACGTCACCGGGCAGACCATCGCGGTCGATGGCGGCTTCACCATCACCTGATCCACGGAGACCGAACTCAGGAGGAATACCGATGGCACCCAAGGAGATACGCCTCGAACGACACGTCGCTGCAACCCCGGATCAGGTCTGGGCGGTGCTGACCGACCTCGACTCGGCCGCGCAGACGCTGTCCGGGGTCTCTCGCGTCGAGCGGGTCGCGGGCGCAGGCTACGAGGTCGGCACCCGCTGGCGTGAGACGCGAAAGATGTTCGGCAAGGAGGCCACCGAGGAGATGTGGGTGGCCGAGATCGACGCGCCTGGCCGCACGGTGGTCAAGGCGCACTCGTCGGGCACGGACTACACCACCACCTTCACCGTCGCCGCAGCCGGCGCCGGGACGGAACTGACGATGACATTCTCCGCCGAGGTCGGGTCGTCGTCGTTGGTGACGAAGGTGATGATGGCGGTGTTCGGGGGCATCGGCATGAGAGCGACGACGAAGGCGATGGCCACCGATCTCGACGACATCGCCGCGCGCGCCGAGGCGGCCGGGCGCTGACCTACCCGGTCACCGCGGTCTCGTCGTCCCGGCCGATCTGGTCCTGGAACGCGGCCCCGCGTCGCGCGAAGACCCCGGGAGTGCAGCCGTGCCAACGCCGGAATGCGCGGTTGAACGCCGCCTCCGAGCGGTAGCCGACACGGGTGGCGATCCGGCCGAGGGCGAGTTCGCCGCCCCGGACCAGCCTGGCCGCGAGATCCATGCGCCAGGACGTCACGTATGCCATCACCGGTTCGTCCATGAGGTCGGTGAACCGGGCCGCGAACGCCGAACGCGACATCCCCGCCGCCTTCGCCAGTGATTCGACCGTCCACGCCTGATGGGGTTCCGCGTGAAAGGCCGCGAGCGCCGCGCCGACGGCCGGATCGCGCACCGCGGCGACCCAGCCCCGCCGTGGTGACGACTCCTCCAACCACGACCGAATCGTCTGGACCACCAGCACGTCCGCGAGACGGGCCGTGACGACGTCGCTACCCGGACGAGGTGTGATCGACTCGGCCGCAATGACATCCAGCGCAGCGCGTTGCCACCCGGCGTCCGCTCCGGCGGTGACGAGCACCGGTGGCAAGGTCCGCGCCAAACGCGCGACGCCGAGACCGGAGAACGACACCGCGCCGCACACCAGTCGGCACGGCGTACCGCCACCGTCGATCCGAATTCGCTCGTACCGGTCGGTGAGCTCTTCTCGCGGAAGATCGAACAGCGGGGTGCCACGAGTGTCCGGCGAGTCCGCCAACAGGTGGCCCGTACCCCGCGGCACGAGCGCGACGTCGCCCGGTTCGAGCCGACACTCCACGTCGTCGACGCGCACCACCGCCGAACCCTCCGTGACGAGGTGGAAGATCATCGTCCCCGGAAGTGGCGGCATGTCGATGCCCCACGGTGCGGCCAGGTCGGACACCGCGTAGAACACGCCGGTCATGCCGAAGTCCTGCAGCGCGGCGGTGAGCAGGTCGGTGTGCATGTGTCCAAGCATTCCACTCATTGGACGATTGAGCAATGAATCGAGCTTGATTGGTATTGATCGTCTTCGTTCGCTGACCGAACCTGGAAGCACCCGGAGAGACCGGGCACCGAGAACGAAGGAGTGGACGACATGAAGGTCTTGGTAGTGGGAGCGAGCAGGGGAACCGGGGCGGCCGCCGTCACCGCACTGGTCCGGGACGGACACGAAGTGACGGCGTTCGCGCGCACCGCGGCACCGACATCCGAGAACGTCCGTGCGGTCACGGGCGACGTCTTCGACCCCGACGCGCTGGGCAAGGCGATGATCGGCCAGGAGGCGGTCGTCGTGATTCTCGGCATCTCGGACAATCCGTTCGGGGTGCGCCTGTTCGGCCGGGCCCGGACGCCACTCGACGTTCGATCCGAGGGAACGCGCCGCGTGATCGAGGCGATGGGGGCCAACGGGATTCGCCGGATCGTCGTGCAGACCACCTACGGACTCGGCGACACCTTCGGGCGGCTGTCGCTGCCGCTCAAGCTGTTCTTCCGCGCGGTGCTGGCCCCGCAGCTCGCGGACAGCGAGGCGCAGGAGGCCGTCGTCCGCGGCAGCGATCTCGACTGGACAATCATCCGCCCGGTCTCGCTGACCGACGGAACACCAGACGCCGACTCGGCACCGGCCCACGTCGACGTCCACGACCGGATCGAGGGCCTTCAGGTCACGCGCGGTCAGGTGGGTCGGGTACATGCCGACGCGCTGCGCCACGACGACTGGATCGGCGCGACCGTCAGCGTGTCGGGGTGAGGGGGACGAACGCGCGCATCACAGCACGCGGGCCTCGACGATCACCGACGCGGCTCCACCTGGGACAGCACCGACGGAAGCGTCGCCCAGTCGGAGGTGATCACATTCGCCGAGCGGCCCGCCAGCTCGCTGACCCGCGCCGATGCCGCCACCGGATCGGGGACGCGGTTGTCGATCGCCGGTACCACCGCATGCGCGGCGGTCATCACCAGAAGATAGTTGTTGTCCCGGTACCACCCGGTGTCGACATCGCCGTCGACGTAGGCCGACGCATCCCCGTCGAACACCACGAACCAGGGCCGAAGCGAGACATCGGCGTACCGCAGTCGCGGATCGCCGGGTGCGGCGCCGTTGACTGCGGGAAACGCGACGGCGGAGGTCAGGTCACCCGACGCCGCGCGGTCACGCAGGTGGGCGGCATACTCACTGTCCGTCCACACTGTGTCGAACGGGTTCACCTCTTCGATGGTGCCCGGGATCAGGTCGATCAGGAACCGGCCCGCGAGCTCGTCGCGGGTCGGCCAGCCGCGCTCACGCACGGCGTCGTCGAGGGTGGCGGCGGCGCCGAGCAGATCCGCCGGCGCGTACACCGCGTCACCGAGTCGTTCCCGCACGAGGGCATCGAATTCGGCAGGCCCGCGCGCGATTCCGGCCGACCCTTCCGAACCGGCCGATCCACCGACCGGTACCGCGCTGAACCCGTCCTTCATCTCGATCTTCACCAGCACCGGAGGGTGGGCCGGGTTCGCGTCGTGCCACGTACGCAGATCTGTCAGGCAGGCGCCGAGGTCACCGTTCCGTCCGTCTCCCGATCCACCGCCGACGCAGTTGTTCTCGTTCGCCAACGGATTCTCGTGCGACACCCTCCAGCCGGTCCCTCCTGCGTTCGTCCACACATCGAGTTCGATCAGTCCGGCACCGGCATCGAGAGCGTCGACGAGAAAGGGGTAGGTCGCCTTCTCGTAGGTGTTGTGCACTCCCACCGAGGTGGTCTGGTCGTAGCGCAGGCCACCGACATCCGGACCACTGTCCGCAGATGCCGATGCCGCCGCCGACATCACGGCCACGACGGCCGACACCACCAGTACCCGGCCCACCGCACGCGACACCCGCCACACCGTCCTCACCACTCGACAACTCCGCCACCGGGCAGCGTACGAACAAACGTGTGCGACCGGGGCCGTTCAGCAGGATCCGGCCACACGTCGGGAACGGATGATGTCCGGCAACAGGATCGACCGGGTCGGCAACGGACGGCGCAGGCCGCGCCGACGACCGGTCCGGAGGGACCTCAGGCCCCGATCGCACCCTTCATCATCGGCAGCATCGCCCACAACTGGTCCTGCCAGTAGGGCCAGGAGTGGATGCCGGTGTTCGGGAAATCGAAGTGAGCGCTGTCGATCCCCATCGTCAGCAGCCGCACCTGGAAGGCGCGGGACTGGGCGAGCGACAGCGCTTCCAGACCCATTCCCACCGTCGTGTTCCAGTAGTCGATCGGAGCGGCGGGGCGCGTGTGATCGCCCGGGAGTCCGCTGCCTGCCGACACCCACATCGGCAGGCCGCGGAGCCCTTCGGCCTGGACGAACGGGTCGTGACGCAGCCAAGCCGGATCCCACGGTGGGCCCCACATGCAGTCCGAGTTGTAGAGACCGGCATCGAGCATCGCGACCCGGATGGCTTCCCGCATGCCGGGCGCCGACAGATTGAGGTAGCCGGACAGTGCGCCGGCGAACGCGAACTGGTCACGATGCCTCGACGCGAGGATCAGTGCCGCGTTGCCACCCATGGACAGTCCCACCACGGCGTTGCGGGATCGACTGAATCCGTACCGCGCGGCGAGGAAGTCGGGCAGATCGCGAGTGAGGAAGGCTTCCCACGTGTAGGTGTAGGGCTGACGGGTGAAGTTGTTGGGCGCGTACCAGTCTGCATAGAAGCTGGCCTTCCCGCCGACGGGTTCGACGACGTTGACGCCGTGCTCCGAGAGCCATGCGGCGTTGGTCTCGTGTTCCCAGCCGCTGACGTCGTCGGTGGCACGCAGCCCGTCGAGCAGGTAGACGCTCCGGTTGCTCCCGTTCGCGGCGAGCCAGGTCCGGACCTTGATGTGCCCGACTCCGCCGGGCGCCGGAACCCAGTCCTCGCGCAGCCGGGAGTAGGGGTCGGCGGACGCGACTCCGGCCGCGCCGACCGCGATGCCGAGTGGCACGACCACCGCCGCCACCACGAGCAGTACGAGATGCCGCCAGCCTCGAGTCGACGCACCCATCCGATCGACCTCCGTCACACCGAACCCTCGGAGCCGCACTGTGATTCATGCCACAGTCTTTCGGTCACGGTATTCCGCGCTCCGCGGTGCCGATTCGATCGCCACCCAATCGTTATCCCCCTTGCCCGGATCGTGATCCGGACACTCGCGGTGCCCAATACGGTCAAACCGCCTGCAGAGACCGTTCGGTTCGCTACTCTCCTCTGCAGACTTGTGCGGATTCGTCCGCACGCCACCCAACACGGTCCAACGCACACGATCTGATCCTCGGGAGGTCACCGGTGAGCGCGACACGGCATGCGGTCGAGAACCAACTATCAGGCAGGGGCCCGGTCGCCCGTGCCTCCGACGGAGCCCTCGGCCATGCCTAGGCCCGGCCCGGTGCGCCCGCTGGTCGGCGTCAAGATGGATGCGGTGCAGATCGAGTTCTACGATCAGCAGGCCGCGGTCGAGGGCCTTCTGATGAAGTCCGGCAAGCCCAATCGCTCGGAGCTCATCCGCATCAAGTTGGCGTTCGCCGACGAGCACATGCCCGCCGGCTGGCGGCCCTGACCCTCAGACCGACACCGTCGACAGCTCCCACGCCCCGTCACCGGACAGTTCCAGTTGGCGTGAGTGGTGCTGGTCGACCGAACTGCGGTGGCTGACGCTGAAGAGCATGCAGTCCGGAACCTCGGAGCGGACCAGGTCGTAGAGCGAGTACTCCAGCCCCTCGTCGACAGCGGACGTCGCCTCGTCGAGAAATACCAGGTCCGGGCGCAACAACAGGATTCGCGCGAACGCGATCCGCTGTTGCTCTCCCGGCGACAGCACCTTCGCCCAGTCCTGTTCCTCGTCGAGACGCCCGACGAGGTTGCCCAGCTGGACCTTGCGGAGAACCTCGCGGATCGTGTCGTCGGCCGTTCCGTCGTGATCGAGGTCCCGGACGGAGCCGGGGTAGGCGACCGTCGTCCGCAGATCACCGAGCGGCAGGTACGGCATCTGCGACAGGAACAGCGTCCGACGTCCGGGCGGACGACCGATCCTCCCGTCGGTGTACGGCCACATCTGCGCGAGACTCCGCAGCAGCGTCGTCTTCCCGCTGCCCGAACGGCCCTTGACGACGAGCGTCTCCCCCCGTCCCATTGTCAGATCGAGGGCCGTCACCAGTGGGGAACCGTCCGGGGTTCGGACGTGCAAACCCTCGATCTCGAGCGCCGCGTCCAGGTCCCGGGACTCCAGGGCCGGCAGCTCCCGTGAAGCGCGATCGGCGTCGCGCAGCCCGTCGAGACGGATCAGGCTGGCGCGGTAGCCGGCGAAGGTGTCGTACGACTCGCGGAAGAACGACAGCGAATCGTGCACCTGACCGAACGCCGTGGCCGACTGGGTGACGTCACCGAGTGTGATGGTGCCTGAGAAGAACCGGGGTGCCTGGATCAGGATCGGGAACACCACCGCGACCTGGTTGACACCGAGATTCCAGCCGTTGAACTTCAGGGTCCTGAACACGATCTGCCAGTAGTTCCGCAGTACCGCGGCGAACCGGGTGAGCAGGCCGTGTCGTTCGACCCGTTCCCCGCGATAGAACGCGACGTTCTCCGCACCGTCCCTGACCCGGACGAGGGCGTAGCGGAAGTTGGCCGAGAGCCGCTCATTCCAGAAGTTCAGCTGGATCAGCGGCCGGCCGAGCCAGAACGCCACGATCGTCGACAGGAGGACGTACGCGAACACGAGGAACACCATCGCCCGGGGAACCTCGGTGCCGAACACCGTCATCGGCCCGGACAGGTCCCAGAGGATCTTCGTGAACGAGACGAGGGAGACCAGCGCGCCGACCGCCCCCATCGACAGCGTTCGGGAGATCTGCACGAAGTCGGTGATGTCCTGTTGGATCCGCTGATCCGGGTTGTCGATGGTCGAGTCGACGAACCGGTTCCGGTAGTAGGCGCGGCCGTCCAGCCAGTCTGTGGTCACGTCGTCGGTGAGCCAGCGACGCCAGCGGATGTCGAACGCCTGGCCGACGTAGAAGTCGAGGAGTGACCGGGCGACGTGAATGGTGGCGAGGATCGCGAAGACCACGAGGCTCGTCCAGAATGCCGACTCGGCCGCGTCGAGGGCGGCCGCATCGCCCTGCGCAAATGCCTGCGCCGCCAACTGCAGTGCCGTGTACATGTCGTTGCCCTGGTACGAGAACAACACCGTCATCCGCACCGCGAAGACCGTCATGAACAGCACTGCGGCGAGCAGCCCCCAGACCGGTGCGCTGTCGCGGCCCGTGAAATAGGGGCCGCTGATCCGCCAGAACTGCCGACCCCATCTGGTGTAACGCAACAGGACCACCGCGGCGAGAACGAAACAGACTGCGGAAATCCCGAACGCCTCCAGGGTCCACCGCACGCTGCTCCACAGCTCGTGGTTCCAGTCCAACGACGACGACTCGGGCATCGTGACCCCTCCTGGCGTGGTGGGAGTGCGCGAATTCTAACTCCGCCGCGGTGGCGCCGTCCGTGTAACTGCAGGTCGCGGGCTCACGACCGCAGCAGTCCGCGCCGCACTGCGAGACCTCCCGCGACAGCGGCGATCCCGATCGTCACGAGCGCTCCGAGGAGCAGTGCGGGGGCCTCGCCGGGTGCGAACAGCCCGAGCTGGGTGCCGACGGTGGCGGCCGCCACCGGGATGCCGAGTTGCGCCGCGGACAGCGCCGCCAGTGACAGCGGCTGCCCGAGCAGCCGTGCGAGGGAGTGCACCGCGACCGCCGACAGTCCGAGCGCCAGCCCGAGACCGACGTACACGGGGTCCTCGACGAGCGCGCGAAGGTCGAGTGAGGCGCCGAGCCAGACGAAGAACAGCGGCCCGAGGAATCCCTCGGTGAGACCGAACAGCTGACGGGCGAGCCTGCGCGGCTCCCCGACCGCCGACAGCGCCAGTCCGAGCGCGAATCCGGCGAGCATCACCGACACGTGCATGGACGTCGCGAGGGCGGCGAGCGCGAAGAGCAGGACGAGGTTCACGCGCAGCTCGAGGGCGAATCCGCGCTTCTCGGATACTCGGTGCAGCCGTTCCTGGAATCCGCTGCGGACCATCACCCGAAAGATCACGTAGACGACCGCGGCACCGACAGCAACCGCCACCGCACCGACCGCGGCCCGCGGCGCCCTGCCGGGGTCGATCACCAGAGGAAGCGCCACGATGCACGCGGCATCGGCGACGGCGACCTGAGCGACGGTGTCGACCACGGACGCGCCGCCGAGGCGCAGCGAGTCGACGATCGGGAGCACCAGTGCCGCCGACGACGACGCGACCAGCACCGCGTACAGGCCGGCCTTACCCGTGCCGAACGCGGCCGCCAGACCGATCCCGACGGGCACGGCGGCGAGCCCGACCAGTCCTGCGCGGAGCACCCCTCGGCGCAGGGCCGGGCGAATCGCCGCGTCCCGCATCGGGACGTGGGTGCCCGCCACGAACATGACCAGGGCGAACCCGATGTCGGCGAGGAACGCCAGAATCGGGTCGCCCGGGTCGATCACGTCGAGACCGCTGATCCCGATCAGCATCCCGGCGAGCAGCTCTCCGAGCACGACGGGAAGGTTCCACTGCCTGCGCGCAGCGAGCAGGGGGCCGAGCAGCGCGACGACCGAGATCAGCGCGAGCGTCCCGAATCCCACGGCCACTCACCTCCGCCGGTTGTCGCGGCGCGCCGTTCAGCCCCGCTTGGGGAAGTGCCGGATCAGGCCCTCCTGCACCACTGTCGCGAGCAACTCACCCGAGTGGGAGAAGAATCGGCCCGTCGCGAGTCCGCGGGATCCCGAGGCCACCGGCGATTCCGTCGCATACAGCGCCCACTCGTCGAAACGCAGCGGGCGGTGGAACCAGATCGAGTGGTTGACCGTCGCCGCGACGATGCGGTCCAGGCCCCAGGACAGTCCGTGGGTCGTGATGATCGAATCCAGGACGGTGGTGTCCGAACCGTAGGCGAGGGCGGCGGCGTGCAGCCGGCCATCGTCCGGGAGCGGCCCGTCGGTACGCATCCAGACCCGGTTGTGCCCGAGTGTCTCGCCGGCGCCCTTGAGGATCCATGCCGGGTCGTTGGCGTAGCGCATGTCGATCGGGCGCAGCGCTCCGACGAAGTGCGGCAGCGTGTCCTCGAACCCGACCAGCCGTTCCCCGATGGTCGGGAGCGTCTCCGGTGCGGGCACGTCGGGCCGCGGCACCGCGTGCTCGAGTCCGCGTCCGTGCTCCTGGAACGCGACCAGCGCGACGGACAGCTCGCGTCCGTCCTGGATCGCCGTCACCTGCCGGTTGGCCAGTGCGCGGCCGTCACGGAAACGCTCCACCCGGTACTCGATCGGCTCCTTGGGGTCGCCGCCGCGAATGAAGTGCACATTGATGACGTGCAGCGGGCGGTCACCGTCGACGGTGTAGCCGGCCGCGATCATCGACTGCGCGACCAGCTGCCCACCGAACGTGCGGCTGCCGAGCTGCCTGCCCGTCGGATGCCTGCCGAGGAACGAATCCTCGCCGATCTGCTCGAGTTCGAGCAGACCCAGCAGGGTCTCCAGGTCCTCGCCACGCTCCTGCGCCTGCGGGTTCACCAGCTCGACCGCCGCATCACTCACCTATGGTCCTCTTCCCCGATCCGATGGACGTGAATCAGATTGGTGGAGCCTACGGTGCCGGGCGGCGACCCGGCGACGATAACGACGAGATCGCCCTTGTTGTACCGACCGAGCGACAGCAATGCGGTGTCGACCTGCTCGATCATGACGTCGGTCGTCGAGACCGGCGGCACGAGGAACGTCTCGGTCCCCCAGGTCAGGGACAGCTGGCTGCGCACCTCGGGCAACGGCGTGAACGCCAACAGCGGCAGCGGGGTGTGCAGTCGCGCGAGCCTGCGAACCGTGTCGCCGGACTGTGTGAACGCCACCAGCGCCTTCGCGTCGAGCCGCTCGCCGATCTCGCGGGCCGCGTACGAGATGACGCCGCGCTTGGTGCGGGGCACGTGGGTCAGCGGGGGCACCCGCGTCGACTCCGTCTCGACGGCCTCCACGATGCGGGCCATGGTCTCGACCGTCTCGATCGGGAACTTGCCGACCGACGTCTCACCGGACAGCATCACCGCATCGGCACCGTCGAGCACGGCGTTCGCGACATCCGACGCCTCGGCGCGAGTGGGACGGGAGTTCTCGATCATCGAGTCGAGCATCTGCGTCGCGACGATGACGGGCTTGGCGTTCTCACGGGCGATCTGGATGGCGCGCTTCTGTACCAGCGGCACCTGCTCGAGCGGCAACTCGACACCGAGATCGCCGCGGGCAACCATCACCGCGTCGAACGCCAGCACCACGGCCTCGAGGTTCTCGATCGCCTCCGGCTTCTCCAGCTTCGCTATGACCGGCACCCTCCGGCCGACGCGGTCCATCACGGCGTGCACGAGCTCGACGTCGGCGGGCGAGCGGACGAAGGAGAGCGCGATGAAGTCGACACCGAGCGCGAGCGCGAACTCGAGGTCGGCGATGTCCTTCTCGGACAGCGCCGGAACCGAGACGTTCATGCCGGGCAGGGAAACGCCCTTGTTGTTGCTGACCGGACCGCCCTCGGTGACGACGCAGACCACGTCGTTGCCCTCGACACGCGAGACCGTGAGTCCAACCTTGCCGTCGTCGACGAGGAGGCGGTCACCCGCCTTCGCGTCCGCAGCGAGTTCCTTGTAGGTGGTCGAGACCCTGTCGTGAGTGCCGTCGACCTCGTCGACGGTGATCCGGACCTCCTCGCCGTTCTCCCACACCGTGGAGCCGGTCGCGAACCGGCCGAGCCGGATCTTCGGGCCCTGCAGGTCGGCGAGAATGCCGACCGACTTGCCGCTCGCGTCGGAGGCATCCCGCACTAGCCGATAGTTGTGTTCGTGGTCGGCGTGCTCACCGTGGCTGAAGTTGAGCCGAGCGACATCCATGCCGCTCTCGACGAGCTCGCGAATTCGTTCCCCGGTCGCAACAGCAGGGCCCAGGGTGCACACAATCTTTGTCCGTCGAGTCACCTGTGCGAGCCTAGTCTGTGAACCGATTCAGTTCTATTCCCGCCCCATGAACACAATGAACTCGTGTAAAGCGTTCACCGTCGTGTCACCGCCGCGTTCACGAGAGCCGCCGCTCACAGGACCTCGAGGGGCAGGGCCGTCGGATGCACCGGCGACGGGAGATCCGAGTCGCCGGTGAGGAATACGTCGACCGCGTGCGCTACCGACCTACCCTCCGCGATCGCCCACACCACGAGCGACGCGCCGCGGTGCGCGTCACCGCACACGAACACCCCCGGCGACGACGTCTGCCAGTTCGGACCACACGACAGCACCCCCCTCCCGGACAGCGGCAGCTCGAGTCCGTCCAGCAGCGCGCTGCGCTCGACACCCTCGAAGCCGATCGCGAGAAGTGCCAGATCGCACGGCAATTCGACCTCCTCGCCGACCGGCGCGATGTGCCTGCGACCCTGCTCGTCGCGACTCACCCGCACCTCCGCGAGCGACATGGCCCGCACGCGACCCCGCTCGTCACCCAGAAAACGTTGCACCGCAACCTCGTAACGCCTCACGCCACCCTCCGCGTGAGCGGGCGAGGTTCGCAGGACCATCGGCCACGACGGCCACGGCGACCGCTCGTCGTCGCGTACGACCGGGGCCTCCGCGTGGTAGTCCAACTGGGTCACGGAGAGGGCGCCCTGCCGATGGGCGGTGCCGAGGCAGTCGGCGCCGGTGTCACCGCCGCCGATGATCACCACGTGCTTGCCATGTGCGGTGACCGGGCTCGGGCCGTCGCCCTCGCATTCCCGGTTAGCCAGCACGAGGTGTTCCATCGCCAGGTGGATCCCCTCCAGTTCGCGACCCCGGACCTCGGTGTTGTCCCGGGCACGCAGCGCACCGACGGCGAGAACGACTGCCCCGAACTCCTCACGCAACCGCGGAACGGTCACGTCGACCCCGACCTCGCAGTCCGTGACGAAGCGGGTTCCCTCGCCGCGCATCTGCTCGATCCTGCGGTCGATCACCGCCTTGTCGAGCTTGAAGGCCGGGATGCCGTATCGGAGCAGTCCCCCGAGGCGGTCGTCGCGCTCGAAGACGGTGACGGCGTGCCCGGCCCGCGTCAACTGCTGCGCGGCCGCCAGCCCGCCCGGCCCGGAGCCGACCACTGCGACCCGGTGGCCGGTCGACACGATCGCGGGCCGGGGCGCCACGGCCCCCGTCTCGAAGGCCACATCGGCGATGGCCTGCTCGATCCGTTTGATCGTGACGCTGCCGCCGGTGTCGTTCTCGGCGATCGACAGCACGCACGCCGCTTCGCAGGGGGCGGGGCAGATGCGGCCGGTGACCTCCGGAAAGTTGTTGGTGGCGTGGAGTCGGTCGGCGGCGGCGTCCCATCGGCCGCGTCGAACGAGGTCGTTCCACTCGGGAATCAGGTTGCCGAGCGGGCAGCCCGCCGACCCCGAGTGGCAGAACGGGATTCCGCAGTCCATGCACCGGGTGGCCTGCTGCGCCACATCGGCGGCCCGCGTCTCGGCGGACTGCTCGGCGCCGACCTCGGCCCAGTCACGCACTCGCTCGGAAACGGGCCGTTTCGGCGCCTCCCGCTTGTTCACGGTGAGGAATCCGTGCGGATCAGCCACGAGCGGCCTCCATGATCGCGGTGTCCACGTCGCGTCCCTCGGCCCGCGCGAGCCGGCCCGCCTCGAGCACCCGCCGGTAGTCGATCGGCAGCACCTTCGTGAACAGGGCCGCCCGTCGAGGCCAGTCGGCCAGCATCGACGCCGCCACCGGTGAGTCCGTGTACTCCCGGTGTCGCGCCACGACGGCGTGGAGCCATTCCAGGTCGTCCGGGTCGGGCGATTCGAGGGTGACCATCGCCGTGTTGACCCGGGTCGGATCCAGGTCGAGCACGTAGGCAATTCCGCCCGACATGCCCGCCGCGAGGTTGCGGCCCGTCGGCCCGAGGACGACGACCCGGCCGCCGGTCATGTACTCGCAGGCGTGGTCGCCGACCCCCTCGACAACGGCGGTCGCCCCCGAGTTGCGGACGGAGAAGCGCTCCCCCACCTGCCCGCGCGCGAACAGCTCACCCGAGGTCGCGCCGTACAGCAACGTGTTGCCCGCGATCACCTGTTCCTGTGCGTCGAAGGGAGCATCCGCGGCGGGCCGCAGGACGATCCGCCCACCCGAAAGACCCTTCCCGACATAGTCGTTCGCATCACCCGTCAGAGCGAGGGTGACACCGGGCGGCAGGAATGCCCCGAGCGACTGGCCCGCCGATCCCGTCAGTTCCACCACGATCGTGTCGGCAGGCAGGCCGTCGGCCCCGTACCTGCGGGTGACCTCCGCCCCGAGCAGGGTGCCGACGGTGCGATTGACGTTGCGGACGGGAAGTCGCAGTCGAACGGGCCTCGCATCCTCGAGCGCACCGTCGGCGAGCTGGATCAAACTGCGGTCCAACGCTTCTGCCAGTCCGTGATCCTGTTCGCGGATCCGGCGCCGCTGCGGCACCGACTGGCCACCGTCGCCTGCGGGGACCGCGAAGATCGGCGACAGGTCCAGGCCGCGACTCTTCCAGTGCGCCACCCCCTCCGCGGTCTCCAGCAGATCGGCGCGACCGATCGCCTCGTCGAGACTGCGCAGCCCGAGCCGCGCCAGGTGTTCGCGCACCTCCTCGGCGACGAACCGGAAGAACTCCTCGACGAACTCCGGCTTGCCGGTGTACCGCGCGCGTAGCACCGGGTTCTGGGTGGCGACGCCGACCGGACAAGTGTCGAGGTGGCAGACACGCATCATGATGCACCCGGCGACGATCAGCGGTGCCGTCGAGAATCCGTACTCCTCACCGCCCAGGAGGGCCGCGACCATGACGTCCCGGCCGGTGCGCAGCCCGCCGTCGCACTGGACCGTGATCCGGTCGCGAAGACCGTTGAGCACCAGCGTCTGCTGCGCGTCGGCGAGGCCGATCTCCCACGGGGCACCGGCGTGCTTGAGCGAGGTCAGGGGCGAGGCGCCGGTCCCGCCGTCGTTCCCGGAGATCAGCACGACATCGGCGTGGGCCTTCGAGACACCGGCGGCGACGGTGCCGACCCCGACGGAGCTGACCAGTTTGACGTGGATGCGGGCACGGTCGTTGGCGTTCTTGAGGTCGTGGATCAGCTGCGCCAGGTCCTCGATGGAGTAGATGTCATGGTGCGGAGGCGGGGAGATCAACCCGACTCCGGGGGTCGAGTGCCGTGTCGACGCCACCCACGGGTACACCTTGAACGGCGGCAACTGGCCGCCCTCGCCCGGCTTCGCGCCCTGCGCCATCTTGATCTGGATGTCGGTCCCGTTGACGAGGTAGTCGCTGGTGACACCGAAGCGGCCGCTCGCGACCTGTTTGACCGCGCTGCGCCGGAGTGGATCACGCAGCCGGTCGGAAGTCTCGCCTCCCTCTCCCGTGTTGGATCGTCCTCCGAGACGGTTCATCGCGATCGCCATCGTCTCGTGGGCCTCGGCGGAAATCGACCCGTAACTCATTGCGCCGGTGTTGAACCGGGCGACGATCGCGTCGACGGGTTCGACCTCGTCGAGTGGGACCGCCGTCGCCGGATCCTCCCGGAAACGAAACAGCCCGCGCAACGCCCCGCCCTGTTCGGCGAGCGTGTTGACCGTGTCGCTGTAGCGTGCAAACACCTCACGTCTGCCGGTTCGGGTGGCGTGCTGAAGCAGGAACACGGTTTCGGGGGTGAACAGGTGCAGTTCGCCGTCACGGCGGAACTGGTACTCGCCGCCCACGTCGAGGCGCTGGAATGCGCGATCGCTCGGATTCGCGGGGTGGGCGAGACGGTGCCGCCTGCGGACCTCCTCGGCGAGCACGTCGATCCCGACGCCTCCGAGCGTCGAGACGGTGCCGGCGAAGTACTCGTCCACCAGATCACGGTCGAGTCCGATCGCCTCGAAAACCTGTGCGGCGGTGTATGATCCGACGGTCGAGATCCCCATCTTGGACATCACCTTCAGCACGCCCTTGCCGAGGGCGGTCAGGTAGTTTCGCACGGCCACCTGCGATTCGAGGCCCCTCAGTTCACCTTCGCGGACCAGGTCCTCGATGGTCTCCATCGCGAGGTACGGGTTGACGGCTGCCGCCCCGAATCCGATGAGCATCGCCACATGATGGACCTCACGGGCATCCCCCGACTCCACGACGAGCGCGACCCGCGTGCGTTCCTTCGTCCGGATCAGGTGGTGGTGCACCGCCGAGACGGCCAGTAGCGACGGGATCGGCGCATGCGACCGGTCGGCGTCCCGATCCGAGATGACGAGCGTGCGATACCCGGAGGCGATGGCGGCACTCGCACGCGAGCGCAGGTCCTCGATCGCCTCGCGCATCCCGTCGGCCCCGCGTTCCACCTCGTAGAGCGCGCGCAGTACCGTCGCCGCGAGCCCCGGATGCTCGCCCTCGTCGTCGATGTGGACGATCCTGCTCAGGGCCCGGTTGTCGAGTACCGGCCACGGCAACACGATCTGCCTGCAGGAGGCCGCCGTCGGCCGCAGAAGGTTCTGCTCCGGGCCCATCACCCGGGACAGCGAGGTGACGACCTCCTCACGGATCGCGTCCAACGGCGGATTCGTGACCTGCGCGAACAGCTCGACGAAGTAGTCGTAGAGCAGGCGCGACCGCTGCGACAGGACCGCGATCGGAGTGTCGGTTCCCATCGACCCGATCGGCTCACCGGCCGCCGCCGCCATCGGCGTCAGCAGAAGCCGCAGCTCCTCCTCCGTGTACCCGAACACGATCTGCCTGCGGACCACCGACTCGTGCGGGTGCACCGCGGCAGGCCGGTCCGGCAGTTCGTCGAGCGAGAGCAGACCCGCGTACAACCATTCCGCGTAGGGCTCCGCGGCCGCGAGTTCCCCCTTGACCTCGCTGTCGGGCACGATCCGACCTGCGGCGGTGTCGACGAGGAACATCTGCCCCGGCTCCAGCCGACCCTTCGCCAGGACCCGAGACGGATCGATGTCGAGCACACCGGACTCGCTGGCCAGGACGACGCGACCGTCCTCCGTGAGCCACCACCGGCCGGGCCGCAGCCCGTTACGGTCGAGAACGGCGCCGACCCGGACACCGTCGGTGAACGTCACACACGCCGGGCCGTCCCACGGTTCCATCAGGGAGGCGTGGTAGCGGTAGAAGTCGCGACGGTCCGCGGGCATCGCCCGGTTGTTCTCCCACGCCTCCGGGATCATCATCATCACCGCGTGTTCGACGCTGCGCCCGCCGAGATGCAGCAGTTCGAGCACCTCGTCGAACGACGCGGAATCCGACGCGTCCGGCGTGCAGATCGGATAGAGCCGGGTCAGATCACCGGGGATCAGGTCGGACGCCAGCATCGCCTCACGGGCCCGCATCCGGTTCCGGTTTCCGCGGACGGTGTTGATCTCGCCGTTGTGGGCGACGTACCGGAACGGATGTGCCAGCGGCCACGACGGAAAAGTGTTGGTCGAGAATCGACTGTGCACGATCGCGATCGCGCTGCGGCATCGCTCGTCCCGCAGGTCGGGGAAGAACACCGGCAGCTGCGTGGTGGTGAGCATGCCCTTGTAGACCATCGTCCGGGCCGACAGCGACGAGAAGTAGACGCCCTGCGCCGGGTCGTCGGGGATCTGCTCGGCACGTTTACGCAGGGGGTAGACGAGCCGGTCGAGGTCCACACCGGACGGTCGGCGGCCGCCCGGGCCGACGGGTGCCGCGACGAACAACTGGCTCATGTACGGCATACACCCGCGGGCACTGATGCCGATGTCGGCGCCGTCCGGATCGACGGGCACCTCCCGCCATCCGAGGATCTCGAGGCGCTCCTCGGCTGCGATCGCCTCGATTCGCGCGACCGCTGCGGCCCGCGGCGCGGATTCCTGCGGCAGGAAACAGATCCCGGCGGCGAACGCGGCGTCGCCGGAATCGTCCACGTCGGGGAGGTCGAACCCGGCAACCGCGGTCAGCAGGTCGACCGGCAACTGCACCAGGATCCCGGCGCCGTCACCGCTGTTCGGTTCCGCTCCGGCTGCCCCACGGTGTTCGAGGTTCGCCAGCGCCAACAGACCATCGGCGACGATGCCGTGATCCGACCTGCCGTGAATGTCCGCCACCATCGCGACCCCGCAGGAGTCGGATTCACGCGCCGGGTCGTACAGGCCCTGCGGTGCGGGCAATTGGGAGAACAGCACCTGGACACCTCCACGGGAGGCCGCCGTCACGGAACCGGCCGTGAGGCAGGCGGCGTCCGGGTGTGGCGCGCAGAGGATGGTCGACCGAGCGTCACACTCGGGTGCGCACAGTGTAGACGCGAGGTGAGGGCGCGGTCGAGATGCCGTTCTCCGACTGGATCGGGCGGGGGCCGATCAGCTGCGCAGTTTCAGACCCCGCGAGTCACGGGTGTTGCCTGCCAGCATGATGATCCCGTCGATCAGCGGCCAGATCGCGCCGATCCCGCAGGTCAGCCAGGTAGCGGCGATCTGGCCGATGGCGATACCGGTGTGGCCGGTGTAGAAGCGACCGGCACCGAACCCGCCGAGGAAGATCTGCAACAGCCCCGCCGCGATCTTGGTCTTGTCCGACAGCGGCTCCCCCGTCAACGGATCACGACCGTACGGGGCGGTCGGATCGACGCCCAGGTATCCGTAGCCGGGGACCGCGGACACCTGCGGGTGCGGAGCGTAGCCGGGCCCGGTGCCCGGCGCACCGTAGACCGGCCCCGGCGGGGGGTATGCGGACGTCGTCTGCTGATCCTCGGGCCCCTGCGCCGCGAACGCGGCCATCGGGTCGAAACCCTGCCCGTTCTCGATCCGCTTCTGCCAGTCGTCGTTCGGTGCGGTCATGACTTCTCGTTCCCCCCTGTGGTGCTGTTCTCGTCGTCGTCGGCGGCGGCACCCGCAGTGTCGTCGGCGTCGTCTGCCTGGGCACTGGCCACGACATCCGTGTCGGCGCCGTCGGCCAACTCGGGATGCTCCGCCAGATAGCGCTCCCGGGCCGCCCCGATACGCAGTTCCGCAGGCGTCTCCCGACCCTTGGTGGCCAGCACGAAGTATGCCATCGCACAGGCGAACACGATCGCCGACGTGAACGAGTTGATGCGGATGCCCGCGATGTGGGTCGCGTAGTCGTCGCGCATGAGCTCGACGAAGAACCGGCCGAGGCTGTATCCGGCGGCGTACAGCGCGAACAGGCGTCCGTGCCCGATCCGGAACCTGCGATCGACGACGACCAGCAGGATCACGATCAGCACGTTCCAAACCAACTCGTACAGGAACGTCGGGTGCACGATCCGCTCGACGACACCGTTGGAGGTGCCGGTGAGCGGGTCGAGCCGTCCCGCGTCGTTGACGCGCTCGTAGATCTCGAGCCCCCACGGCACCGTGGTCTCGCGTCCGTACAGCTCCTGGTTGAACCAGTTGCCGAGCCGACCGATGGCCTGCGCCAACAGGATTCCCGGCGCGATGGCGTCACCGAGTGCGGCGACGGACACACCGCGCTGGCGGCACCCGATCCAGGCACCGACCGCGCCCAGTGCGACGGCACCCCAGATTCCGAGCCCGCCCTGCCAGATCTTCAGTGCGTCACCGGGATTGCCGCCCTCACCGAAGTACGTGCTCCAGTCGGTGAGGACGTGATAGAGGCGGCCACCGATCAGACCGAACGGCACCGCCCAGATGGCGACGTCGAGGACCGTTCCCTTCTCGCCGCCGCGCGCGACCCAGCGACGGTCACCCCACACCACAGCGACGAGGATGCCGACGATGATGCAGAAGGCGTAGGCGCGCAGCGGAAACGGACCGATCTGCCACACGCCCTGCGGTGGGCTCGGAATGTAGGCGAGGATGTCGACAGTTGACGTCACGACGCCACGGTAGCCGAACGGACACCCTCGGCGAGTTCGACCGTGAGGGCCCGCAACGCGTCCATCCCATGCCCGGCCGCTGCGACCAGTGCGGATCCCACGATGACTGCGTCGGCGTATGCCCCGATCTCGGCGGCCTGGGCACCCGAGCGGACGCCGATACCGACACCGACCGGGATGTCCGAGTGCTCACGCACCCGTGCCACCAGCTCCGGCGCCAGGTTCGACACCGCGTCGCGGGCGCCCGTGACACCCATCGTCGACGTCGCATAGACGAATCCCCGGCACGAGTCGAGGGTCATCGCGAGCCGCTCGTTCGTCGAGCTCGGCGCGACGAGGAAGATCCGGTCCAGGCCGTACTTGTCGGACGCTGCAATCCAGTCGGCGGCCTCGTCCGGGATCAGATCCGGAGTGATGATGCCGAGACCGCCTGCGGCGGCGAGATCGCGTGCGAACTCGTCCACGCCGTACTTGAGCACGAGGTTCCAGTACGTCATGACGACCGCCTTGCCGCCCGCCTTCGTGATCGCCTCTACGGCCGTGAACACGTCGCGCACACGAAATCCGGCGCGCAGCGCCTCGTCGGCGGCCGCCTGGATCGTCGGGCCGTCCATCACCGGATCGCTGTAGGGGACGCCGACCTCGATCAGGTCGCAGCCCGCGTCGACGAGCGTCTCGAACGCCTCGATCGACTTCGGTACCGTCGGATAGCCGGTGGGCAGATACCCCACGAGAGCCGGCCTGTTCTCGGCCCGGCACTGCGCGAAGATCTCCCCCAGTCGCGACTGCTGCGCGCTCACTTGTCGTCCCCCTCGGTGTCGGTATCGGAATCGGTCGGCATGAGCCCGAACCACGTGGCGGCGGTGTCGACGTCCTTGTCACCGCGCCCGGAAAGGTTGACGAGCACGATCGCACCCTCACCCAGCTCCCGGCCGAGCTTCAGTGCACCCGCGACGGCGTGCGCGGACTCGATCGCCGGGATGATGCCCTCGGTGCGGCACAGCAGCGCGAACGCGTCCATCGCCTCGGTGTCCGTGACCGGGCGGTACTCGGCCCGTCCGATGTCGTTGAGGAACGAGTGTTCCGGCCCCACGCCGGGGTAGTCGAGGCCGGCCGAGATCGAATGCGACTCGATGGTCTGACCGTCGTCGTCCTGCAACAGGTAGGAGTACGCGCCGTGCAGCGCGCCCGGCGATCCGCCCGCGATCGTCGATGCATGACGTCCGGTCTCCACACCGTCACCGCCTGCCTCGAATCCGACCAGCTTCACGGCCGGGTCGTCGATGAAGGCGTGGAAGATGCCGATCGCGTTGGAGCCGCCGCCGACGCACGCGGCGACGGCGTCCGGCAGCCTGCCGGTCAGCGCGCGCACCTGTGCGCGGGCCTCGAGGCCGATGATGCGCTGGAAGTCGCGGACCATCGTCGGGAACGGATGCGGGCCCGCCGCAGTGCCGAAGCAGTAGTACGTGTTGTCCGCGTTGGTGACCCAGTCGCGCAGCGCCTCGTTGATCGCGTCCTTGAGGGTCGCCGATCCGGTGACCGCGGGGATGACCTCGCCGCCGAGGAGGCGCATCCGTGCGACGTTGAGCGCCTGCCGCTTGGTGTCCACCTCACCCATGTAGACGACGCACTCGAGTCCGAGGAGTGCGCACGCCGTCGCGGTCGCGACGCCATGCTGGCCGGCGCCGGTCTCCGCGATCACGCGGGTCTTGCCCATCCGCTTGGCGAGCAGCACCTGCCCGAGCACATTGTTGATCTTGTGCGAGCCGGTGTGGTTGAGGTCTTCGCGCTTGAGGAGCAGGCGAGCACCGCCGGCGTGCTCGGACAGCCGGGCCGCTTCGTAGACCGGCGACGGCCGGCCGGTGTAGTCCCGCTGCAGGCGATCCAGTTCGCTCAGGAACGCCGGATCGACGCGGGCCTTGTCGTACTCGGCGGTGACTTCCTCGATCACCGCCATCAATGCCTCGGGGACGTAGCGGCCACCGTAGGCGCCGAAGTGGCCACCCGCATCGGGTTCGTGGGCGCTTCGCGCGGTGACGCCGTCGCTCATGCGGGGCAGGCCCTGGTTCGTGCTGGGGAAACCCTTGGCGGAAAGTACGGGATCGTCTGCAGTCACCTGTTCAGTCTGCCCTAGTCTGCAGACCCGAAATCTCGCCGGGTCCGGCCAATCGGTATTCGGGGGCCTGGCCGTGACCGGCCCGTCAGCGAGCGGGCTTCGGGCAGGACGGATGAGTTCCGGCCGCGACCAGATCCTTGACCGCCGTACGAGGGTCTCCGCTGGTGACCAGGCCCTCGCCGACGAGCACCGCATCGGCGCCCGCACCGGCGTACGCGAGCAGGTCCGCGGTGCCACGGACACCGGACTCGGCGATCTTGACGACCCGGCTCGGCAGGCCCGGCGCGATGCGTGCGAACGTGTCACGGTCGACGTCGAGGGTCTTGAGGTCGCGGGCGTTGATGCCGATGACGCTCGCCCCCGCCTCCAGTGCGCGATCGGCCTCTTCCTCGGTGTGCACCTCGACGAGGGCGGTCATGCCGAGCGACTCGGTGCGATCGAGCAGGGACGCCAGGGTGTTCTGGTCGAGGGCCGCGACGATCAGCAGGATCACGTCGGCGCCGTGGGCACGGGCCTCGTGGATCTGGTACGGGCCGACGATGAAGTCCTTGCGCAGGACGGGGATCGACACCGCCTTGCGGACGGCGTCGAGATCCGCGAGGGACCCCTTGAAGCGCCGTTCCTCGGTGAGCACGCTGATCACGCGCGCCCCGCCCTCCTCGTAGGCGCGAGCCAGCGACGCGGGGTCGGTGATGGTCGACAGCTCACCCTTCGAGGGGCTGGCGCGCTTGACCTCCGCGATGACGCCGATCCCATCGGCCCGCAGCGCGGCCGCGGCATCGAGTGCAGGCGCCGCGGCGGCAGCAGCGGCCTTGACAGCGGCAAAGTCGAGCTGTGACTCGCGAGCGGCGACGTCGGCGCGCACCCCGTCGAGAATCGAATCGAGAACAGTCATCACGTCCCGAGTCCTTTCTGGGCAGTTGCCGATTGTGAGAAACGTCATCTGTACAAGCAAGCCTAGATGCCGCCCATGTCTTGACTAACGGCGGGTCTACGTGCCAGTGACCGGACCCTGTCCGTCCTGGTCGCCGCGAACATCGTCGGGGCGATCGTCATCGGTGGGATCGTCGCCCGCGTCGAGCGCATCCCACAGGACCCGTTGGCTCGGAGGCTCGTTCGATTCCCGACGTTTGACGGCGTCGTCGCGCCGCGCCGCCGGGGCCGCGTACTTCGACGACAGTCCGGCAGCGACCGACGCCTTGCGCAGTAACAGGATCGCCGCGGCGAGCGCCGCCACTCCCCCGACGATCACCAGCAATGCAGGCGTCGTGGACACCGCGGTACCCGTCACGTCCGCCCGATCGGGAAGCTCGGCGAGCCGTCCCGCCCGGTCGTCGTCGACGTCGGACGTCAGGAGGGTCACCGCAGGCACGATCGCCGCGACGGCCACCACGGCCACCAGGAGCGCGACCACGCGCAGCGCCCACCCACGGACCGCGAACGAGGCCGCGATCGCGGCGAGCAGTGCCAGAGCCAGCGGAGTCGTCGCAGCCGCCCACGTACCCCCGTCGAGTGCGGTGGTGCGCGCCTCCCCGAGTCCGTCGAACGAGTCCACCCGCACCCACGTCATCCTCGACGCCGCCCACAGGCACAGTGCCGCCACCGCCAACAGCAGCACCGGCAACGCCGCCGCGACAGGCGACCGCCGTGCGGTGGGCTCTGCTTCGGATTCAGGCATCGTGACCACCGAGGGTGCGCAGGGTGCCCGCGGCGGCGATCGCGCTGAGCGCGGACATCGCCTTGTTCCTGGCCTCGGTGTCCTCGTACACGGGATCCGAGTCGGCCACGACGCCGGCACCCGCCTGCACGTACGCGACCCCGTCCTTGACCAACGCCGAGCGGATCGCGATCGCGGTGTCCGCGTCGCCGGCGAAATCGAGGTAGCCGACGATGCCGCCGTAGATGCCGCGGCGAGTCGGTTCGAGTTCGTCGATCAGCTCCATCGCGCGGACCTTCGGCGCGCCGGACAGGGTGCCCGCCGGGAAGCACGCGGTGACGGCGTCGAGGGCGTGGTTGCCGTCTGCGAGGCGTCCCGTCACCGTCGACACCAGATGCATGACGTGGCTGTAACGCTCGACGTGCCGATAGTCGTGCACCTTCACGGTGCCCGGCTCGCACACGCGGCCGAGGTCGTTGCGGCCGAGGTCGACGAGCATCAGGTGCTCGGAGTTCTCCTTCTCGTCCGCGATGAGGTCCTTCTCGAGCAGAAGGTCCTCCTCCTCGGTACCGCCGCGCCAGCGAGTGCCCGCGATGGGGTGCGTGGTCGCGGTGCCGTCCTTGACGGTGACCAGGGACTCGGGGCTCGATCCGACGATCGCGAACGCGGTGCCGCCGTCGCCGTCCGGGACGTTGACGAGGTACATGTACGGGCTCGGATTGGATGCGCGCAGCATCCGGTAGATGTCCACGGGTGCGGCGTCGGTGTCCATCTCGAATCGCTGCGAGAGCACCACCTGGAACGCCTCACCGGCCTCGATCTCGGAGATCAGGCGGCGCACGTCGGCGCCGAACTCCTCGGTGGTGCGTTGGCGGCGGAACTCCGGAGCGGGGGTCGTGAACGTCGACACCGTCGACGCCGCCGGGGCGCCGAGTGCCCGGGTCATCTCGTCGAGTCGGGCGACGGCGTCGTCGTACGCCTCGTCGACCCGCTCGTCGCTGCCGTCCCAGTTGACGGCATTCGCGATCAGCGTGATGGCTCCCTCGTGGTGGTCGACCGCAGCGAGATCCGTCGCGAGCAGCATCACCATCTCCGGGATGTGCAGGTCGTCGACGGCGTGGCTGGGAAGCCGTTCGAGCCTGCGCACGACGTCGTAGCCGAGGAAGCCGACCATGCCGCCGGTCAGGGGCGGCATGTCCGGGAGGCGCTCGCTACGGAGCAGTTCGAGGGTCTGCCCGAGCGCGGCGACGGGGTCACCGCCGGACGGCGCGCCCGCGGGGACGTTGCCGTACCACGCGGCCTCCCCGTCGACGACGGTCAGCGCCGCGGGAGAACCGACACCGATGAACGACCATCGCGACCAGGAGCGCCCGTTCTCGGCCGACTCCAGGAGGAAGGTGCCGGGCCGGTCGGCCGCGAGCTTGCGATACGCGGACAGCGGAGTCTCGGAGTCCGCCAACACCTTTCGAGTGACCGGCACGACCCGGTGTTCGGCCGCGAGCGCCCGGAACTGCGCGCGGGAGGTGGTGGCTGCGGCTGTGTCGGCTGCAGTGGGTGCGGAGGGGACGGTGGTTGGCTCGCCGGACATGACGTCAATCATGGCAGGAGCGGTCGGACACGAGTGCGATGGCTGCCTACCAGAGCGCGCGATCCATCGGCCTGGGCAGCGACTCGAGGGCCCCGGCGTCGCGCAGGAGCCTGGACACCCGCACGACCTCCTCCGGCCCCCCGCCCGTCTCGACGACGACGCCGGCCGCCAGCGCCTCCCGGCGCGCGGCCCCGAGATCGTCCGGCAACCGGGCGCCGCGCCCCGCGGACAGGTAGGCGAGACGCCCGAGCGCTGGATCGCCGACGGTGAACCCCGCGTCGTCCTCGAGCGCGTCGAGGATGTCGTCGTCTGTCACGTCGCCGAAATCCGGATCCCACGCGAGCACCACCGCCGTGAGGAGCCGGGACTCGGGGAGCACGAACCCGTCGGGTGCGGTGATGCCGATCACGAGGGACTGCAGCAGGTACTCGGGGGCCCCTCCCGCCAGCCCGCTCGCCTCGATCTCACAGCCCGCCGTCGCGGTTCGGATCAGGCGCAGTCCGGTTCCGATCACGTCCGACCAGGCCTCGTCGGCCTCGGCCGCACGCAGTGCTCGGAGCAGTGGCTCGCGGTCCGGGAGGAGAGCCGTGGGCGGCCCCGACGCGTGCACCTGCTGCCAACCACCACCGGGCAGCAGCGAGTCGATCGCCGTCAGTGTCGCCAGCCAGCGGTCGGCCACCACGTCGACCGATTCGGGCCTCGGCCCCCAGAATCCCCGCACGATCGTCCGCATCCGCCGACCGTAATCGACGTGGGCCGCGCCGCGTACTCTCGGCGCATGAATCCCGGAGACAAGGCCCCCGACTTCGCGCTTCCCGACCAGTCCGGCACGGTCAGGACACTGAGTGACCTCGTCGCGGACGGGCCGCTGGTGCTGTTCTTCTACCCGGCCGCGAACACGCCGGTGTGCACCGCCGAGGCGTGCCATTTCCGCGATCTGGCCGACGAGTTCGCCGCCGTGGGTGCATCGAGGGCCGGGATTTCGACGGACGCGGTGGAGACGCAGTCGTCGTTCGCGGCGGCGAAGTCGTTCGACTATCCGCTGCTGTCCGATGCCGACGGCGCGGTGGCGGAGCAGTTCGGCGTGCGGCGTGGGTTGCTGGCGAAGTTCATGCCGGTGAAGCGGACGACGTTCGTCGTCGGGTCGGATCTGACGATTCTCAAGGTGATCGCCAGCGAACTCCGTGCCAACACGCACGCCGATCAGGCGTTGGAGTTCCTGCGACGCTAGGCCAGTTGCAGGGACCGCTTGGACAGGCCCATCCAGAATCCGTCGATGACCTGGTCGGGTGTCTGCTCGACGTCGCGGGACGCACCTAGCGCGACGAACAGCGGCGCGAAGTGCTCGATCGTCGGGTGCGCGTAGGGCATGCCGGGCGCCTGAGCACGGAAGTCGACCAGCGCGTCGACATCACCTGCTGCGAGGCGTTCGGCTGCCCAGGCGTCGAACTCCCGAGACCAGCCGGGCGCGGTGGCGTTCGGCGTCCAGTCGCGCAGGAACGGCAGTCCGTGGGTGGTGAAGCCGGACCCGACGATCAGAACGCCATCGTCACGCAGGGGTTGCAGTCGTTCACCGAGGTGGAGGAGCCGCTGCGGGTCGAGGGTAGGCAGGGAGATCTGCAGGACCGGGACGTCCGCCGCGGGGTACATGACGGTGAGCGGGACGTAGGCGCCGTGATCGAGCCCCCGGTCGGGCTGGTGGTACACGGGTTCGTCGTCGGGCATCAGCGACGCAACGGTCCGGGCCAGGTCGGGCGCTCCGGGCGCCGCGTATCGCACCCGGCGGTACTTGGGGTCGAAGCCCCCGAAGTCGTAGACGAGCGGAGTTCCCGTGGTGACCGTCCCGATGGTCAGAGGTGCGGATTCCCAGTGCGCCGACACGATCAGCACGGCTTTCGGCCGGGGCAGATTCCGCGACCATGCCGCGAGTTCCGAGACCCACAGTTCGTCGTCGACGAGCGGCGGGGCACCATGGCTGAGGTACAGCGTCGGCATGGCGAGGTCCGTCATGTCCACTCCTTTGAGTTGAAGCTTCAACTATCATAGGAGTCAACGCAGAAGTTCGACAAGTATTCCGAGGGGGGCAGCTCCGGATGGCCGAGTCACACGGCGGCGAAGAGGCGAGCGGGAACGATAGCGGGACCCGCTGGCTGACGGATGAGCAACAGCGGGCGTGGCGCGAACTCGTCGCGCTGTGCACGCGACTGCCCGCCGCACTCGACACCCAACTCCAGCGCGACGCCGAGCTCAGCCATTTCGAGTACTTCGTGCTAGCGGTGCTGTCCGAGGCACCGAAACAGCGCCTGCAACTCAACGCCCTCGCGTCCGCGGCGAATGCGTCGCTGTCCCGCCTCTCCCATGTCGTGACGCGCCTCGAGAAGGCCGGCTGGGCGCAGCGCGAACCGATCGTCGGAGCGCGCGGCTCCTACGCCGTCCTCACACCCGCGGGTCTCGCCAAGGTCGTCGCGACGGCTCCCGGACACGTCGCAACCGTGCAGGCGCTCGTGTTCGACGGACTCGACGACGAGCAGGTCAGCACCCTCGCCACCCTGGGCGCCTCGATGGTCGAGCAACTCGACCGCACGATCGCCCAGGGCACCGGCAGGGCGTGAGCCGGGCGAATGAGACTCTCCCGAGTCAGGCCAGTGGAATACCGCCGACGCCCCAGTTCTCCCCGGGGACCTCGGTGATCGTCACCCACACCTTGGCGGGATCCTTGCCGCTCGCCTCGGCGTAGGCCCGCGTCACGCCCTCGATCACGGCGCGCTTCTGCTCGGCGGTGAGACCCGGTGTCTGACTGATCTGAATCATCGGCATGCGACGAACTGTGCCACAGCTCCATTGGCGACGAGTGACCCGTCTGGCATCTCGCGATCGGGCCGATCAAGTTGGTCCAGGGCCGCATGGGACTCACGTCGACATCGTCGAACAGCGCTGAACATCAAGCAGTTCGAACGCTCGCTTGCCGGTTCCACTGAGTGACGAGGCACTTAGCGTCACGGCCGACTCCGCGTAGTGACGCGGAGGAGACGCTGCGTTGCCATTCGAGGACAATGCAACCGAGGCCGTCATGGGTTATCCGAATCCGCCGGTAGCCGCGACGATCCGCGGTGCGGTGAACGTTGATCCGGAGTCGGTGGTGGCTGTGTGGAGGTCACCGTCGTGGGCGACGGTCGTCACGCGTTGGTTGACGTGGATGTCGGCGTCGAGGGTCTTGGCATAGAGACGTAGGTAGTCGACTACTTCATCGCGGTGCGGGTACCGATCGCCGTCCCCGCGGAACGGGAGTCCGGTCAGGGCACTGCATTTCGCGGGCGAGAACAGTGTGAGGCTGTCGTAGTAGTGAGGCCTTGCGGGTCAGGGTGCGGGTTCAGCGGTGCGGCTGGGAATGGAGACAGCGGCGACTCCGGCTGCGAGGAGTGCGATGGCGCCGAGGACGAGGTAGGTGCGGGCGTAGCTGCCGGTCCAGTCGGACAGTGCGGTGCCGGCCCATGGCGCGAGAGCCATGACGATGACAATCGGGGCGGACATCAGGCCGTTGAGGCGGCCGTAGTGGGTGGAGCCCCAGCGGTCGGTGATGGCGGTGGCTTGGACGAGGGTGAACAGTCCACGGATCAGGCCGGCGCCGATCGCGACGGTGATCAGGGTGGCGACCGTCGTCACAACACCCAGAAGTGCTGTGCTGGCGGCGGTGGCGACGAGAACGCCGATGGCCCTGCTGCGAGCCGAGGTACGCGCCGTGAGGGGCAGGTAGCCGATGCGGCCGAGGAGCTGTCCCGCCCCACTCAGGCCGAGGGTCAATGCCGCCAGCGACGGGGAGAAGCCTTGTTCGATCAGCAGCGGTACGAGGTTGAACACGCCGGCAAAGGCAGCGAACGCGCCGAGGCTCAGGGCGACGACGAGCGCGAGGAACGCGGGGCTGCGGGAGGCATCGCGGTGATTGGCCGCGTCGCCGTGCGCCGGTGCGGGTGGATGTGGCCAACTCCCGCGCAGCCCCCAGAGGTGGGCGGGGATGGTGATGGCGGCGAGGATCGCCGCGAGAATGAGATAGGTGGCGCGCCAGTCGGTTCGCTCGACCAGCGTCGCGGCGAGCGGGGCGAAGACGGTGCTCGCCAGGCCCGCGGCGAGGGTAAGGATCATCAGCGCTTTGACGTAGCTGTCGCCGTACCAGCGGGTCAAGGCCGCGAACGCGGGCGGGTAGAGCACGGCGCCCATCGCGATGCCCGCGAGGATCCAGCCGGCGTAGAAGGTCGGCAGGTTGTGTGCGGTCGCGATGAGAAGCAGTGCGGGCACGGCGAGTACGGAGCCGGCGGTCATGATGGCGCGTGGGCCGGTGCGGTCGATGATGCGGCCGACGGGGATGCCGGTGAACGCGGCGGCTAGCTGGCCGATCGAGAACGCTGCCATGATCGTCTGCAGGGACCATCCGGTGTCGTCCGCGATGGACACCGACAGCACGGGGAACGCGTAGTAGAGGATTCCCCAGCTGGTGATCTCCGTCAGGCACAGGATCGCCAAGACCCGCCGCAGACCTGCTGCGGGAAGGGTTTCGGTCTGCGGCGGGGCCTTGGTGTCCGTCATTGGGCTAGCGTGCCCCGCCGGGTGCGGTCAGGGTGACCAGTTCCGGTTCCGCTGTGCTGCAGCAGCCGCCTTCGGCAGCGTCGACGTCGGGCTCGTCGAACACTCCCGCGCCGCCACACACGCCGGTCTCGGGGAGGATCAGCTCGACCCGGGAAGCGGCGTCGTGGTCGCCGGCGATGGCGGCAGCGATGCTACGGACCTGCTCGTAGCCGGTCATCGCCAGGAATGTCGGTGCGCGGCCGTAGCTCTTCATTCCGGCCAGGTAGAAGCCGGGCTCGGGGTGGCTCAGTTCCTTGGCGCCGTGCGGGTAGACGGTGCCGCAGGAGTGTGCGTTCGGGTCGATCAGAGGGGCCAGCTCGATCGGGGCCTGCAGGACCGGGTCGAGGCCGAGGCGGATCTCCGAGAGCCAGGACAGGTCCGGGCGGAACCCGGTCAGAACCACGACCCGGTCGAGGTCGTCGATGCGCTGCCCGGCGTCGGAGACCAACGCGACCCGGTCCTGACTGGTGGTTTCGACGGCGGCGGTGCGGA
This sequence comes from Rhodococcus sp. RD6.2, assembly GCF_001040705.1. Lineage (GTDB taxonomy): Bacteria > Actinomycetota > Actinomycetes > Mycobacteriales > Mycobacteriaceae > Rhodococcus_G. The sequence continues at coordinate 646,968 of NZ_CVQP01000006.1, read as the reverse complement.
ATCCGGTGACCACGTGCAGCAGTCCGTCGTCGACGGCCTTCTTCGCGCGCAACCCGAGGGCGCCGCGGGCGGGTAGCTGGTCAGCGTCGCCGCCACCGAAGGTGGAGGAGACGTCACCGCGGCGCAGGATCCAGGTGATCCGGGTGCCGGGTGTGTCCTTCTCGAGTGCTGCGAGGGCGACGATGGCGTTGAGCGCCGAGTGTCCGCCGCCGGCGATCGCGGTGTGCTTGCCGGCGTACTGCGTGCGCACGGCCGGGTCGTCGAGGTTCGGGACGCGGTACTCGACCACGTCGGCGGCGGTCTTCTCGCCGAGTGCCGGCAGTCCTTCGCCGCCGAGCGGGTTCGGGGTGCCCCAGGTGCCGGACGCGTCGATGACGGCCTGGGCGAGGACGCGGTCCTCGGCGCCGTCGGCGCGGCGGATGTGCACCGACAGCGGTTCGGTGTCACGGCCCGCGTCGACCACCCGGTCGCGGCCACGGCGGGCGACTCCGACGACCTCGGTGTCGAACCGGACGGCGTCGCCGAGCGCATCGGCCAGGGGTGTCAGGTACTCGCTGACCCACTCCTGTCCGGTCAGGTACGCCTCGTCGTCGGGGGCGGACCAGCCCGCCCGGTCGAGCAGTCGGCGGGCGGCCGGGTCGATCACCTCGGACCATCGGGAGAACAGCCGGATGTGGTTCCACTCGGCGACCGCTGCCCCGGCGCCGGCTCCACGTTCGAACACGATCGGGGTCAGCCCTCGTTCGCGCAGTTCGGCGGCCGCGGCCAGGCCGGTCGGGCCGGCGCCCACAACCACCACGGGCAGGTTGGTCATCACAATCACCCTTTCATCGACAGGCATCGATCAATACGCTTCGGACTGTATCGATGCCTGTCGATGAATACAACCATCGACGAGCATCGATATAGTGAACTCATGACCTCCCTGGAGACACCGGTCGTGCGGAACACCCGCCCGGCCGGGGCAGATGCGCTGGCGGTCGACGACGCAGCGACCTACGCGGGCTGGTTCGCGTGCCTGTCCGACCCGACCCGGGTGCGGCTGCTGCACCAGGTCGCCGCCCATCCCGCCGGACTGACCGTGGGCGAGCTTGCCGAGGCCCTGGGGGTCGGGCAGCCGACCGTCTCGCATCACGTCCGCAAGCTCTCCGATGTCGGGTTCGTCAGCGTCCACAAGGACGGGACCCGCACCGTGGTAGTGGTGAACCCGTCGTGCTGCACCGGGCTCCCGCAGGCCGCCGACGTGGTGATGGGTGTGCTCACCCCGCGGCCGTGCTGCCCCGACGACCTCCCCGCCGACGTCACGGTGCGGGAACTGCGCGGCACCGACTGGGACGCCGTGCGCCGCATCTACGGCGAGGGCATCGCCACCCGCACCGCCACCTTCGCCACCGAGGTCCCCACCCGCGAGGCGCTCGAGGCGCAGTGGCTGCCGGAGCACCGGTGGGTCACCGAGATCGACGGCGTCGTCGTCGGCTGGGCCGCCCTGAGCCCGGTCTCGAACCGGGACTGCTACCGCGGCGTCGCCGAGAACTCCGTCTACGTCGCCGACGGCATGCGCGGCCGCGGCGTCGGTAAGGCACTGCTGCACACCCAGGTCATCGCCGCCGACCGGGCCGGACTGTGGACCCTGCAGAACTCGATCTTCCCCGAGAACCGCGCCAGCATCGCCCTGCACCACTCCGCCGGATTCCGCACCGTCGGCGTCCGCGAACGCGTCGCCCAACTCGACGGCCGGTGGCGCGACACCGTCTTCCTCGAGCGCCGCTCCGCCGTCGATACGCAGGTCTGAGTTGTGAAGATGTCACCCACCCGATGTGAGTAGCCGCCGGATGCCGGCGGAGAAATCGCGGTCGTCGGCAACTTCCACCGATAGTTCACCCTCGAACAGCTCGTGATGGTCGCGAGCAGTTGCTGTCCAGGTTCCCGTAATACGGTCGGCCTCCGTGCTTCGCAGGACAAGAACGAACTCGCCGTCATCGCTGTTGTAGGTGGCGTCCGGGCGGAGCTCGTTCAGCGTCAATTCCAGGTCGACCGAACCAGAATTGGTGAACACCACCGAATCTCGCTGGTAAGCCGAAGGTGGCAGCTGGAGGTCGTGGAGACGTGGTTGATGAGCTGCCATCCACGTGTACGGCTGTGCATCCCTGGGTCCCCAAGGGCGCGGCGGTGCGGGAAGATTCTTGGTCACGTCGTCGTCATCGTGCGGCTTGGCGACCGCTTCCACAGGGCCAGCGAGATGAATCTTCACCTCGACGCCTTCCATGAACGTCTTGCGGAGATTGCGCACTCGCACTCGCGCGCAGGGCCACACTGCGGACGCCGCATCGTCGAGGAACGCGACCCAGGAAGCGCGTATCGCCGCCTCCCACTCATCGATCTCCGCCCGGTATTCCGCGAGGCTGCGGTCCTCCGGTTCGGTGCCGAACACCGACGCGGTAGTGGCGAGTGCCCATACCGACGTAGTGGTCATAGGTGCAGATTCCTTGCGAATGGTCTCCGTGTAGGCGGCCTCGAGTCGTGTGCGTTCACTCATGACGTAGCTGTCGAGGATCTGCGGGCTGCACCGGAACGGCAGTGCGGTGCCGGTGATAGAGACCGCGATGTTCGCGCTCGGGCGAGCTGATGCGGCCCGCTTGAGAAGTGTGCGGACTTCCCCGCCCCTCGCTTCGCGGGTTTGACCGTCGAGACGGATGTAGATGCCACCGTTCTTGAGGTTCTCGGGCCCGTCCTTGTAGCAGGTGTAGACGGGATCGCCCGGCCGCGGCGGGTCGACCTTGATGACGATGATGTCGCGGTCCTGGTCGACACGAACTCGCTCGAAGTCCCATCGGGGCCCATCGTCGCCGATGTACTTCTTCACGATGTCCTCGAGATCCTTGGCCTCGAAGAACGGAAGGCCCGACACGGAGCCCTGGCTGACTCCGAGAACCATGAGCGCGTGACCGGCGAGACGTTTCGAGGCTTGCTCTGGGTCTCGATTCGCAGCTCCCAGAATGAACTTCGCCACCTTCGCTCCGCCGCCGGTGCTGGACAGATCGATCTGCGACTTCAACTCCAGGAAGTGCCGCTCTGCGCGGTCGTCGAGTTCACTCAATGCATCGATGAGCCCCCGCCATTCGCGCTGCCCCATCGGCAACCGACTCAGATCCGGATCCGTCACGCTTGCCCCTTCCCTCGGGGCAGCAACAGTATCCGAGCGCACCGACAGTTCACTTGACGTTCCTTGCGGGTTGTTTCGACATCTGTCAATATTGATGTATGTCGAAACAACAGCCGGCGGACGCCGGTGCGTGCTGTTCGCCGCTGGTGCGCGAACCACTGACTGAGGACTGGGCCGGCGATCTGGCACGGATGTTCAAGGCGCTCGGCGATCCGGTGCGTCTGCGCCTGCTGTCGCTGGTCGCCTCCCACGCCGGCGGCGAGGCGTGCGTCTGTGACATCTCCAGGTCGTTCGACCTGTCGCAGCCGACGATCTCCCATCACCTCAAGGTGCTGCGCGAGGCCGGCCTCCTGGACTGCGAACGCCGCGGCACCTGGGTGTACTACTGGGTGATCCCGTCCGCGCTGCAGCAACTCTCGGCGGTGCTGCTCACCGAGGGTGAGCCAGCCGTGCCGTCGGTACAGTGCGCGGAGGTCTCGGCGTGAGTGAGACCCTGACCACGACGGAGCATCCGGCCGTCGTCGGCAAGCTCTCGACGCTGGACCGGTTCCTGCCGGTGTGGATCGGCGTCGCCATGGTCGCCGGCCTGCTGCTCGGCAGGATGATCCCCGGCCTCGGAGACGTCCTGTCCGCAGTGGAGATCGACGGTATCTCGCTGCCGATCGCCCTTGGGCTGCTGATCATGATGTACCCGGTCCTGGCGAAGGTCCGCTACGACCGCCTCGACACCGTCACCGGCGACCGCAAGCTCTTGGTCGGCTCCCTCGTCCTGAACTGGGTCGTCGGACCGGCCCTGATGTTCGCCCTGGCCTGGATCTTCCTCGCGGACCTGCCCGAGTACCGGACAGGCCTGATCATCGTCGGCCTGGCCCGTTGCATCGCGATGGTGATCATCTGGAACGACCTAGCGTGCGGTGACCGCGAGGCCGCGGCCGTACTGGTAGCGATCAACTCGGTGTTTCAGGTGGTCATGTTCGCCGTCCTCGGCTGGTTCTACCTGTCGGTCCTGCCGGGTTGGCTGGGCCTGGAACAGACCACGATCGACACCTCACCGTGGCAGATTGCCAAGTCGGTGCTGATCTTCCTCGGCATCCCTCTGCTCGCCGGCTACCTGACCCGCCGCTACGGCGAAAAGGCCAAGGGCCGTGAGTGGTACGAGTCGAAGTTCCTGCCGCGGATCGGGCCGTGGGCGCTGTACGGGCTGCTGTTCACCATCGTGATCCTCTTCGCCCTGCAAGGTGACCAGATCACCTCCAATCCGGTCGACGTCGTGCGCATCGCGATCCCGCTGCTGGTGTACTTCGCAGTGATGTGGGGCGGCGGATACCTCCTCGGGGCAGTGATGGGCCTCGGGTACGAGCGCACCACCACACTCGCGTTCACCGCGGCGGGCAACAACTTCGAACTCGCCATCGCGGTCGCGATCGCCACCTACGGCGCCACGTCCGGGCAGGCGCTGGCCGGGGTGGTCGGGCCGCTGATCGAGGTCCCCGTCCTCGTCGGCCTCGTGTATGTCTCACTCGCGCTACGTAAGCGCTTCACCCCCACCACGAGATTGTCCGTGTCGGCCACGAAGCCCTGACCCGATCGGTCGCTCGACGAGGGAACTGCGCACTGACGAACACCGGTCGCAGCCAGAATTGCTGGTGCCGCAGGATCAGCGTCCTGTTCCGCGAGCTCGTGTCCACCGCTATCACCTGACTGACTCGTCCAGTCTGTCCGACCCTCCTCTTCGAAAGGGACTGTGCATGTCCACTACCCCGAGCGTCCTGTTCGTCTGCGTGCACAACGCCGGGCGATCCCAGATGGCCGCGGGCTTCCTCACCGCGCTCGCCGGCGATCGGATCGAGGTCCGCTCCGCCGGCTCCGCACCCGCCAACCAGGTCAACCCGGCCGCAGTCGAAGCAATGGCGGAGCTCGGCATCGACATCTCCGCCGAGAACCCGAAGTTCCTTACCGTCGACGCGGTGCAGGCCTCCGACGTGGTGATTACCATGGGGTGCGGCGACACCTGCCCGGTCTTCCCCGGCAAGTCATACCGCGACTGGGTCCTCGAGGACCCGGCCGGCCTGGGCATCGAGGCGGTCCGCCCGATCCGCGACGAGATCAAGACCAAGGTCGAGGCGTTGATCGTGGAGCTGACTGCCGCCTCCGCAGGCCGCTGAACTGCAGGTTGATCTGATGGCGACGAGTGTCGATGTGGTTGTGATCGGCGGCGGCCAGGCAGGTCTGGCGGCCGGCTACTACCTGCGGCGCACCGGGCACCGGTTCGTGATCCTCGACGACCAGCCCACGCCGGGCGGGGCGTGGCCGCACATGTGGCCGTCGCTGCGCCTGTTCTCTCCGGCGGAGTACGCGACCCTGCCGGGGTGGCCGATGCCCCACTGGCAGGACGGGTTCCCGCCCGCCGGTCATGTCGTGGACTACCTCACGTCCTACGAAGCCCGCTACGACCTGCCGGTCGAGCGTCCTGTGCGGGCGGCCGCTGTCCGCCGCGACGGCAGCGACCTGATGGTCGAGGCGGGTACCCGGATCTGGCGGGCACGCCGGGTCATCAGCGCAACGGGGACCTGGCAGCAGCCGTTCTGGCCGATCTACCCCGGCGCACGCACATTCACGGGCCGCCAGTTGCACACCGTCGACTACCGCACCCCGGACGAGTTCGCCGGCGCCGACGTGGTGGTCGTCGGGGGCGGCAACTCCGCAGCCCAGCTCGTCGCGGAGATCTCGACGACCGCGTCGACCACGTGGGTGACCAGCCGTCCACCGCGGTTTCTTGCCGACGGCGTCGACGGGCGGGCGCTGTTCGAGGTCGCGGCACGCCGCGCCGCAGCCCTGGCCGCCGGGCGACCCGATCCCGGTGGCGTCGCGGCTCTCGGTGACATCGTGATGGTTCCGGAGGTGCTGGCCGCGCGTGAACGTGGTGCGCTGACGGCCCTGCCGATGTTCGACCGCCTCACCACGGACGGGATCGCCTGGGGTGACCGGCGGCAGCACGCTGACATCGTGGTGTGGGCGACGGGGTTCAGGCCCGCCCTCGGCCATCTGAGGCCGCTGCGGCTGCGCGGCCAGGACGGCGCCGTGCCCACCATCGGGACCCGCGCGCTGAAGGAACCGCGCCTGCACCTGCTCGGCTACGGCGACTGGACAGGACCAGGGTCGGCCACGATCCTCGGCGTGGGCCGCACCGCCAAATCCGCTGTGGCCGAACTCGACCTCGACGACTGACCCGATCCCTGAAAGGACCCATTTCGATGAGCACACCCTCGGTGCTGTTCGTGTGCGTGAAGAACGGCGGCAAGTCCCAGATGGCGGCCGGGCTGATGCGCGCCGCCGCCGGTGACACCGTCACCGTGCACTCCGCCGGCATCAAACCCGGTACTGCCGTCAACGCGCTCTCGGCCGAGTCCCTGCTCGAGGTCGGCGTCGACATCACCTCCGAGACCCCGAAACCGGTGGACCCGCAGCTGGTTCGCGACGTTGACGTCGTGGTCACCCTCGGCCGCGAAGCCCACGTCGACGAGGTGCCGGGCACCACCTTCGAGAACTGGGACACCGACGAGCCGTCCGAACGCGGCATCGACGGCATCGAGCGGATGCGGCTCGTGCGCGACGACATCGCCGCCCGCGTCGCCGACCTCGCCATCCGCCTCACCCGACAACACCAGGAGATCCGTTGAGCACCATGGAGTTTTCGAACCCGCCCTGTGCTGTAACACCGGCGTCTGCGGCGACGACGTCGACCAGGCGTTGGTGACCTTCTCCGCCGACATGGACTGGGTCCGCTTCCAGGGCGGCGAGATCACCCGCGTCAACCTGGCCAGTGAACCGCTGGCGTTCGCACAGCGGGAACCGGTCGCCGCATTCCTGAAACTCTCGGGGTCGGAAGGGCTTCCGCTGGTCCTCGTCGACGGTGTCATCGCGATCACGGGCCGCTACCCGAACCGGGCCCAGCTCGCGAAGTGGGCCGGGCTCGACACCTCGGCAGCCATGGTCGCCGCTCCGGCGGGAGTCACGATGCTGGGCCTGACCGAGACCGCGAACGCCGACGCAGGCTGCTGCGGCGACGACTCGGCACCCTCGACCTGCTGCTGAAAAGGACTCTCCGACATGAAGTTTCTCGACAACCCGCCCCGATTCCTGTTCTTCACCGGAAAGGGCGGGGTCGGGAAGACCTCCGTCGCGTGCGCGTCAGCGATCGCCCTCGCCCGCGCCGGCAAGAAGGTGCTGCTCGTGTCCACCGATCCGGCCTCGAACGTCGGGCAGGTGTTCGGACTGCGCATCGGCAACACCGTCACCGCCGTGCCCGCGGTGCCGAGGCTGTCCACGCTCGAGATCGACCCGCAGCAGGCAGCCGACGCCTACCGGGAACGGATCGTCGGGCCCGTCCGCGGGCTGCTGCCCGACGCCGAGATCGCCTCCATCACCGAACAGCTCTCGGGGTCGTGCACCACCGAGATCGCGTCGTTCAACGAGTTCACCGCGCTGCTGACCGACACCGACGGCGTCACCGGCGGGTTCGACCACGTCCTGTTCGACACGGCCCCGACCGGCCACACCATCCGGCTGCTTCAACTCCCCGGGTCATGGACCGAATTTCTCGATGACGGCAAGGGTGATGCCTCGTGCCTCGGCCCACTTGCCGGTCTCGGCAAGCAGCGCAGCATCTACGCCGACGCCGTCAGCGCCCTCGCCGACCCCGACCGCACTCGACTGGTGCTGGTGACCCGGGCGCAGCGAGCACCGATCGCGGAAGTCGCCCGCACCCGGACCGAGCTCGCCGACATCGGCCTGGCCCATCAGTACGTCGTCGTGAACGGACTGCTCCCGGCGCCGGACGGGCGCGATGCCCTCGACACTGCGATCCACCGACGCGAACGCGCTCTCCTGGATGCGCTGCCGGTGAACCTGCGTACGCTGCCCGTCGACGAGATCGAACTCAAACCCACCAACATGGTCGGCATCGCCGCCCTCGACTCACTGTTCACCACGACGCCTGTCGCCGAACCGGCGGCTCCCACCACCGAGCCGGGAGCGGTCACCGACACCGCGTCTCTGTCGACTCTCGTGGACGAGCTCGCCGCAGACGATCACGGGCTGATCATGTTCATGGGCAAGGGTGGTGTCGGGAAGACCACCCTTGCCGCGACGGTGGCGATCGCGTTGGCCGACCGCGGCCACCAGGTGCACCTGACCACCACCGATCCCGCGGCGCACCTGACCGACACCCTCGCCGGTGCCGTCGCGAACCTCGTGGTCTCGCGGATCGACCCGGCGGAGGCCTCCGAGCAGTACCGCACCCGCGTCCTGAAGTCGAAGGGGGCAGTGCTGGACGAGCAGGGCCGCGCCGCGCTGACCGAGGATCTGAAGTCACCGTGCACCGAGGAAGTCGCTGTCTTCCAGGCGTTCTCGCGGGTCATCCACGAGTCCCGACGCAAGTTCGTCGTCGTCGACACCGCCCCCACCGGGCACACCTTGCTGCTGCTCGACGCCACCGGTTCCTACCATCGCGAGATCGCCCGGCAGATGGGCGAGAACGCGAACTTCACCACGCCGTTGATGCGGCTGCAGGATCCGGACGAGACCAAGATCGTCCTGGTCACCCTCGCCGAAACCACCCCGCGCCTCGAAGCGGCGGGCCTGCAGGCTGACCTCGAGCGGGCCGGTATCGATCCGTGGGCGTGGGTGGTCAACAACTCCCTTGCAGCTGCGGCGCCGTCCTCGCCGCTGTTGCGGTGCCGCGCGGCGGCGGAGGCGACCGAACTGAGGGCCGTCACCGCTGACCATGCCACACGATGCGCCGTGGTACCGATGCTCGCCGCCGAACCCGTGGGCGTCGAAGCACTGCGGGCACTGACTCGAGAAGGCTGCGGAGACAGCGCAACCGAGTGAGCGCGCCTACCACCTACCCGACACTGCGCGGACGAGTTCGGCCGCCCTGTCGGCGGCCGAACTGGTGCTCCGGCGTCAGCAACAAGACGACCCGGCGGGCGCCTCCTCGTCGGTAGCGGTGCCGCAGCACACGCCACCTGCGGAGTCGATGTCGAGGCGCCGGGGGCTGGAGCCGAAGGTGTCGGAGTCGGCGAGGACGGTGTAGACCTCCCACTTCTCCCCCGCCGGGCCGGTGACCCACACCTTGTCCTGGGTGGCGAAGCAGCAGGTGGTGCCGATCTCCTCGTCGGTGAACAGACCCTCCCCGGTCAGGCGGGCGATCTCCTCGTGCACCTTCGCCGACGATTCGACCTCGACGCCGAGGTGGTTGACGGTTCCGCCCTGTCCCGGGTTCTCGAGCAGCACCAGCTTGAGGGGCGGTTCCGCGATGGCGAAGTTTGCGTAGCCGGGCTTGAGCTTCGCCGGCTGGGTGTTGAACAGCTTGGAGTAGAAGGCGACCGATTCCTGCAGGTCGTCGACGTTGAGTGCGAGCTGGGCGCGTGACATGACAGCCTCCACGTGTGTGACATATGTCGAATAAGGGCACCTACAGAGTCCCACCATTTCGACATAAGTCAAGTAGGTCGGTAGCATTCGGTCATGCCCAAGGCCCTGCCGATCGTTGACGTCACAGCACCCATCTGCTGCGCCCCGGTCTCCGCGGCCCCGATAAGCGACGACGCGGCACTGCAGGTGGCGCTTCGACTCAAGGCCCTCGCCGATCCGGTCCGGATCAAGCTGATGTCGATCCTGCTCACCGCGGACAGCGGCGAGGTCTGCACCTGCGACCTGGCCACCGGCGTCGGGCTCGCCGAATCGACCGTCAGCCATCACCTCGGCCAACTCAAGAAGGCCGGCATGGTCGAGCCCACCCGCCGCGGGATGAACGTCTTCTACAGCGCCCGCGCCGACTCCCTCGACGCACTCCGCCTGGTGCTCGACCCGAACTGCTGTCGCTAGTTTCCGGAAAGCGAGAACGGCGCCAGGCTCAACCCCACGCACGGACGGTGTGCACCGCCGCGGAGTCACGAATGCGCGGGCGGCGGGGCGACCGCCCGGTAGGATAGACGGATGCACCGTGCCGACTCCAGCCTCGCCTGGGATCCGTACGAGCTTTCTACGGTCCCCCCGTACATCGCGCGGACAAGCGCGCTCCGCCGACCGAATCGGCCGCAGCTCGACCGGAACGAATTCCCCGGCGGAACGAACGGGTACACGACCTTGTGGGGCACCAACGCGCACGGCAAACTCGCCGGCTGCCCACCCTCTCGGCGCTGACCGCTGCCCTGGACCGCCACGACGGTCCGACTCGATCGCAGACGCCGACATCCCGGCGTCCCACGGTCCGCACGGAAAGACCTCATGAGCCGACCTTTTGCCAACCTCCCACTGTTCACGCCGGGTTCCTGGCCCGAGACGTCGCGGATCGCCGCGATCCTCCGCAAGGAAACGGTCGGCGGCATTCTGCTGCTGATCGCCGCGGCCACCGCACTGATCTGGGCGAATTCGCCCTGGTCGGCGAGCTACTACACGATCAGCGACTTCACGATCGGGCCGGCGGGCCTGCATCTCAACCTTCCGCTGTCCCTGTGGGCGGCGGACGGCCTGCTCGCCATCTTCTTCTTCGTCGTCGGACTCGAACTCAAACGCGAGTTCGTCGCCGGTGACCTGCGCGACCCCAGGCGGGCCGCGCTCCCTGTCATGGCGGCCATCGGCGGCATGTTGGTGCCCGCCGTCATCTTCGTCGTCGTAACCGTCAGTTCCGGTTCGGGCGGGGTCCACGGCTGGGCGATTCCGACCGCGACGGACATCGCTTTCGCCGTGGCCATCCTCGCGGTGATCAGTTCGCACCTACCGCTGGCGTTGCGCACCTTCCTACTGACACTGGCTGTGGTTGACGACCTGCTGGCGATCACCGTGATCGCGGTCTTCTACACCGACGAGATCCACTTCGCCTACCTCGGCGCCGCACTGATTCCGCTGGTCCTTTTCGCGATCGCGGTCCAGAAGCGCATCCGAACCTGGTGGATTCTCATCCCACTCGCCGTCGTCACCTGGGCGCTGCTGCACCAGTCCGGGATCCACGCCACGATCGCGGGTGTCGCCCTCGGCCTCACTGTCCCCGTCCTCCGGAGCAAGGCTGCGGGCGGACCCGACGCGGGCCCCGGCCTCGCGGAGCACTTCGAGCACCGAATCCGGCCGTTCTCCGCAGGATTCGCCGTCCCGGTGTTCGCGTTCTTCGCGGCGGGCGTGACGGTCGGCGGCATCGACGGCTTTCTCAACACCCTCACCGACCCCGTCGCCATCGGCATCATCGCCGGCCTCGTGATCGGCAAGGCGGTCGGCATCACCGGGGCCAGCTACTTGACGGCGAAGGTGACCCGCACCGGCCTGTCGGAGGGACTGCGCTGGCTCGACGTCGCCGCCGTCGCACTCCTCGGCGGCATCGGATTCACGGTGTCACTGCTCATCGGTGATCTCGCCTTCGCCGGGGACGAGACGCGCATCGACCACGTCAAGGTCGGTGTCCTCGTCGGGAGCCTCGCGTCGGCTCTGCTGGCGACCGTCGCACTTCGCATTCGCAACCGCGCGCATCGCGAACTGTACGAGCGACAGTCCAACGACTCCGACAATGACGGCATCCCGGACGTCTACCAACGTCCGTGAGCAACGGTCCGGGGCTCAGCGACCGACTCTGACGCGGCACGCCTGCACCGCGTGGACGAGGGTGCCCGCAGCGAGAACCCCGACGCCTGCGACCACCGACCACGCGGGCAGTGCGACGGCGAGGACGACACATCCGCCGAGTCCGGTGATCGGGACGATCCTCGGTGGTCGCCGCTCCGCGCGCGTGAGGGTCCAGGCGGCGGCGTTGGCGATCGCGTAGTAGACGAGGACGCCGAACGACGAGAACCCGATGGCATCCCGGACGTCGACGGTGATCACCAGGATCACCACCGTCACGCAGACGGCGAGTTCGGCGCGATGCGGGACACCGAACCTCGGGTGCACCGCGGCGAGGACGTGGGGCAACCTGTGGTCGCGCGCCATCGCCAATGCCGTCCGTGAGACCCCGAGGATCAGGGACAGCAGCGAGCCGAGCGCCGCGACCGCGGCACCGGCGACCACGACCGGTACCAACCCGCTCGCACCTGCCGCGCGGACCGCGTCGAGCAGCGGCGCAGCCGAGGACGCCAGGCCGTCGGACCCGAGCACGAGCAACACGGACACCGAGACGGTCGCGTACACGATCAACGCGACCGCCAGGGCGATGCCGATCGCGCGGGGGATGGTCCGCTCCGGATCACGCACCTCCTCACCGAGGGTGGCGATGCGTGCATAGCCGGCGAACGCAAAGAACAGCAGTCCGGCAGCCTGGAGAACGCCGGCGACGGTCGTCCCCGATTCGTCTGTCAGCGCTCCGGTGTCGACCGCACCGGATCCGAGGACCGCGATCACGACCGCGACGAGGACGGCCGACACCACCGCCACGATCAGGCGAGTCAAAGTGGCGGACTTGCTGATTCCGCGATAGTTCACCGCCGTCAGTGCGATCACGGAGACCGCCGCGACGGTGCGGGCGTGGTCGGGCCACGCATAGGCGCCGACGGTCAGCGCCATCGCAGCGCACGAGGCCGTCTTTCCGACGACGAAACTCCACCCCGCGAGGAAACCCCAGAGCTCGCCGAGGCGTTCACGACCGTAGACGTACGTTCCTCCGGACGTCGGGTACTGCGCTGCCAGGCGTGCCGAAGAGGTCGCGTTGCAGTACGCGACCACCGCCGCGACCGCCAGTCCGACGAGCAACCCCGTCCTGGCAGCCTGCGCGGCGGGCGCCAGTGCCACGAATATTCCTGCCCCGACCATCGATCCCACGCCGATCACGGTCGCGTCGAACAGTCTGAGAGTTCGCCGCAGGTCACCGGGAGTTGTCACGGTGAGCGATGGTAGACGTGTGGCACCCGCCGCCGCCCGCCGAGCGTGGGATGCTGATACCGGAACCGAAGGAGAACGACATGGGGTTCTACGACGATCACTTCGTACCGCGCCTGGTCAACGTCTCGTGCGGCCTGTCCTCACTCGAGCACCTACGCCGCAGCGCGTGCTCCGGACTGCACGGACGCGTTGTCGAGATCGGATTCGGGTCCGGGCTGAACATTCCGTTCTACCCGGACACCGTGGACTCCGTCGCCGCCGTGGAACCCGCCGACCTCGGCTGGAAGCTGGCGCAATCGCGGCTCGCGACTGCGAGCGTGCCGATCCAACGGTCCGGCCTCGACGGGCAGTCGTTGCCGTTCCCCGACGACAGTTTCGACTGCGCCCTGTCCACGTGGACGATGTGCACCATCCCCGACGTCCACACCGCCCTGCTCGAGATGCGCCGCGTGCTCAAGCCAGGCGGGACGCTGCACTTCGTCGAGCACGGACTGGCCCCGGACGAGGGCGTGCAGCGCTGGCAGCGGCGTCTCGAGCCGATCCAGAAGCGGGTCGCCGGCGGCTGCCATCTCACCCGGCAGATCCCCGACCTGGTGCGCGAAGGCGGCTTCGAGATCCAGGATCTCGACACCTTCTACGAGCACGGCGTCCCGAAGGTGCTCGGTGCGCTGTCGCTCGGCGTCACGGCACCCTGAGGCAGCCGCCGCCTACAGCCGGCTGAAGTTCGACGGTTTCCAGCTGCCATCGAACGCGGCGGCGCCCGGGCCGTAGACGCGGAAGTACGCGAACCAACTGTTCCCGGGGTTCGTCTGCAGCCACGGCACATTTCCGTCGGGACGTTCGGGACCGAAGTACAGCGTGATGTTCCCTGCCGAATCGGGAGTCAGCTCGTCACGGAGCGAGGTCAGCACCGGCTTGAACTGTGGGGTGTTGATCTCGGATCGGGTGTCCAGGTCGTAGAGGGTCACCGACCAGAATTGTGCTGCCGGAACGGGAGCCGGAACAGTCAGCACGTAGGTGTTCGCGCCGTCGAGAGGCGCTTCCTCGTCGTCGACGTTCGCAAGCCAGTAGAGCGAACCCGCACCCTCGGAGTGGCGGAACATCGCAGGCGTTTCGAGCGTGGCCTGGTAGAACCAGCGCTCACGGACGGAGAGGTGCAGGAAGTCGCGTTCGTAGTAGCCGTTGTCACCCTCGGAGTACACGACCCATTCCCAGCGGCGGTCCGGCCAGACCAGGCGTTGCGGATCCTCGTCGGCGAAGGCAGCGACGACCAGTTGCTCGTTCGCCTTCTCCGCGGCTTCCGTGAGCACTGCGGCCGTCGCCGAGTCCGGCGTGAACGCCCGATCCCTGCGCAGACCGAGGTCGGCCAGCATTCCGAACTCGTTGTAGTAGGTCGCCGAAGCTACATCCCCGTCCAGCGCGCGCTTGACGACGTTCCAGAACTCGAAGGTGCCGTCGACGACGCAGGGATTCGCGACGGCCTTGCGTTCCGACATGTCCACGAACGTGTTCTCCGGGGCATGCGCGGCATCGGCGAGCGGATAGAGCCGCAGGGTTCGCAGGAGCGCCTTGCCCTCCTCCGGGTCAGGGAAGGGAGCCCGCGCACACACGAGGAATCTGTTGGCGTGCATGCGTTTCACCAGGTATCCGTCGGGCAGGTCACCGTCGTAGCCGGGCCCGACGAGGAGGTACTTCGCACCCGCACCCCTCTCTTCTCCGACGAATCCCATGTTCGTGACGAACTGGAAGTACTGATCGTCGACGACGCCCATGATCGGGCCTGCCGGCACCTCGACGACGACAGGACCGTCGGTCGCGTCCCCGTAGGCGAGACCGTACGGCGTGTCCGAGTTCTGTGTGAGCGTCACCAGATCAGGGGTGGTCAGCTGGATGAGGAAACCCCGGTTCACGGGTGCTCCCAGATCTTCGAGCGCTTCGAAGTTGAGCTGCATCGACACGGTCGGATAGAAGAACTTGTACGCCTCGACAGCGCGGTTGAGCAGCGCCTCCCGACGGATGCGTGCGATCTGCTCAGGTGCGGGCAACTTCTTCATCTCAGGATCCCCCTCGTTCGCGACTGGCACGACCGCACCGACGCTAGTCGATGCCAGTGCCGTCGCCCACGATCCGCGCCGCGCGTCGAATCGGCGTGTCGCACAGGCGATGAAGGCCTGCGCCCGAACTACGGGCGCGCGAGCAGGACGTCGGAGTCGAAGCAGGTGTGCGTGCCGGTGTGGCACGCCGCGCCCTCCTGATCGACGACGAGCAGCACGCTGTCGCCGTCGCAGTCGAGCCGCACCTCGTGCACGTACTGGGTGTGCCCGGACGTCTCGCCCTTGACCCAGTACTCCTGCCGGGACCGCGAAAAGTACGTTCCCTTACGGGTTTCCAGTGTCCGCGCGAGGGCTTCGTCGTCCATCCACGCGACCATGAGCACGTCGCCGGTGGACCGTTCCTGCGCGACGGCACTGAACAGGCCGGCCTCGTTCCGCTTCAGGCGCGCCGCGATGGCGGGGTCGAGTGTGCTCATCGGACCGTGATCCCCTCTGCGCGCATGGATGCCTTGACGTCACCGATCGTCATGTCACCGAAGTGGAAGACGCTCGCGGCGAGCACCGCGTCGGCGCCCGCCTGCACGGCGGGAGCGAAGTGCTCGACCAGGCCCGCACCGCCACTCGCGATCACCGGAACGTGCACGGCGGCCCGGACGGCGCGGATCATCGACAGGTCGAACCCGGCCTTCGTGCCGTCGGCGTCCATCGAGTTCAGCAGGATCTCCCCCACGCCCAACTCGGCTCCGCGCTGCGCCCACTCGACGGCGTCGATACCGGTGCCGCGCTTGCCGCCGTGCGTGGTGACCTCCCAGCCGGACGGGGTCGGTTCCTGACCCGCGGGGACGGTGCGCGCGTCGACGGACAACACGATGCACTGCGCGCCGAACCGCTGCGACATCTCCCGCAGCACCTCGGGCCGGGCGATCGCCGCGGTGTTGACGCTGACCTTGTCGGCGCCCGCGCGCAGCAATCGATCGACGTCGTCGACGGTCCGCACCCCGCCGCCGACGGTGAGCGGAATGAACACCTGTTCCGCAGTGCGCGTCACGACGTCGATCATCGTCCCGCGGTCGCCGCTGGACGCGGTCACGTCCAGGAAGGTCAGCTCGTCGGCGCCCTGCGCGTCGTACGCGGCAGCCAATTCCACCGGGTCGCCCGCGTCCCGCAGGTTCTCGAAGTTGACGCCCTTGACCACACGGCCCGCGTCGACGTCCAGACACGGGATGACCCGTACCGCCACACTCATGTCGATCCTTCCCGACTTCCGCCGTCCCGATAGTCCCCCGGGTCACCCAGGGAGACGAGAATGTCCAAGATCTGTTGGTGCACACCCGGCGCGGCCGCGAGCACCGACCGCGACCCGAGGTGCCACGGCTGTCCGGCCAGGTCGGTGACGACCCCGCCCGCCGCCCGCACGAGCGCGACACCCGCCGCGTTGTCCCACGGGTGGTACCCGTACACGACCGACGCACCCAGGACGCCGGCCGCTGTGAACGCCAGGTCCGCACCGGTCGACCCGTGCATCCGCAACCGCCGGCACACCCGGCTGACCTCGCCGAGCGCCCGCACCCGGAACTCGCCGGGAATCGGTCCACGCCCGTCCAGGTTGAACGCCCCGAACCCGACCATTGATTCCGCCAGGTCCCTCGGCGCCATCCGGGGCAGTTCCTCACCGTTGCAGTACAGCGGACCGTCGACGGTCGCGGCGTACCGCCGGTTCATCATCGGCAACCACGTCAATCCGAGGATCGGATCGCCGTCGCGCAGGAGCGAGAGCAGGATGCCCGCCATCGGCAGCCCCGCCGAGTAGTTCAGGGTGCCGTCTACGGGATCGAGGACCCACACCAGGCCGCTACCGAGGTCCGGCCCACCGAACTCCTCGCCGTGCACCGGAATTCCCGTGCGGGCGACGAGCTCGGCGGAGATCCGCTCCTCGAGCTCGAGGTCGACGGCCGTTGCAAAGTCCTTCGGCCCCTTGGCAACCGCGCTGGGCGCCCCGACTCCGGCGACGAATCGATCCACGGCCCCGTCGAGCACACCCGCGGCCACCGCGAGCAACTCGTGTGGGTCCGTCATACGGCGAGACTATCCGGAGACCGCGGCGAGGGCCTCGGGCAGTGTGAAGCGGCCGGCGTACAGCGCCTTGCCGATGATCGCGCCCTCGACACCGAGGCCGGTCAGACCGGCGATGTCGACGACGTCCTGCAGAACGGAGATGCCGCCGGACGCGACGACGGGAGCGTCGGTGGCGGCGCACACCTCGCGCAGCAGGTCGAGGTTCGGGCCCGTGAGGGTGCCGTCCTTGGAGACGTCGGTGACGACGTAACGTGCGCACCCGTCGCGGTCGAGCCGGGCGAGTGTCTCGAACAGGTCGCCGCCCTCGGTGACCCACCCGCGGCCGCGGAGCTGGTAGCGGCCGTCGACGTTCCGGACGTCGAGTCCGACGGCGATCTTGTCGCCGAAGCGAGCGATGGCGCTCGCGCACCACTCGGGGTTCTCGATGGCGGCGGTGCCGAGGTTGACGCGGGCGCAGCCGGTGGCCAGTGCGGCCTCGAGGGAGGCGTCGTCGCGGATACCACCCGACAACTCGACCTTCACGTCGAGTTCGCCGATGACACCTGCGAGCATGTCGCGGTTGGAGCCACGCCCGAATGCGGCGTCGAGGTCGACCAGATGCACCCACTCGGCGCCTGCGTTCTGCCAGGAGAGTGCGGCGTCGCGCGGCGAGCCGTAATTCGTCTCGCTGCCTGCCTCTCCCTGAACGAGGCGAACAGCTTGACCGTCGACGACATCTACCGCAGGCAAAAGGACCAGGCTCACGTGCGTGAAGATTACTGCGTCACGACGGTGCGCCGGCCTCCGGGTCCGTCTCGGTCGCCCCGTCCGTCGCACCGAAGGCGCGGCGCGTCATCCGGGTGGACACGACGCCCATCGCCGCGATCGCGCCCGCGACACCGCCGAGCCCGATGACCAACCCCACTACCGGTCCCGGTTCGAGGACGGCGATGAGGGCGGCGGCCAGGACAAGCACCGCCGTCGCGGCGCCGAGGGAGTACAGCGCGAGCTTGCCGAGCGACAGGTTCTCGCGCTGCCCGCTCACAGGCTGCGGACCCAGTTCTCCAACAGCGCGGCGCCCGCGTCCCCGGACTTCTCGGGGTGGAACTGCGTGGCCGACAGGGGCCCGTTCTCGACGGCCGCAAGGAACGGTCCGCCGTGATCGGCCCACGTGAGCTTCGCCGGCGCGATGACTGTGTCGTCGGCCAGTTCCCACTTCTGCACGGCGTAGGAGTGCACGAAGTAGAAGCGGGTGTCGGCGTCGAGACCGGCGAACAGGACGCTGTCCTCGGGTGCCTGCAGGGTGTTCCACCCCATGTGCGGCAGCACGTCGGCCTGCAGCAGTTCCACGGTGCCCGGCCATTCGCCGCAGCCGTCGGCTTCGACGCCGTGCTCGACGCCGCGCTCGAACATGATCTGCATGCCGACGCAGATGCCCAGGACAGGTCGTCCACCCGCGAGCCGCTTGCCGATGATCCGCTCACCGCGAACCGCCGTGAGGCCCTCCATGCAGGCGGCGAACGCGCCGACACCGGGAACGACGAGACCGTCGGCGGCGAGCGCGATCTCGGGGTCGGCGGTGACGGTGACGTCGGCGCCGACGCGCGCGAGGGCCCGCTGCGCGGAGTGCAGGTTCCCGGAACCGTAATCGAGGAGGGCGACGGAGGTCATGGTTCAACTCTATCGGCCGTGCGGGTGGCCGCCGGAATCACCAGCGCCACCGGGACCACGAGAGCGATCGCGACGGCCGAGACGGTGAACACGGCGGGGTACCCGGCCGCGTCCGCGACGACGCCGAGCGCGAGCGCTCCCACGCCCGTCCCGGCGTCGTAGCTGATGTTCCAGGCCGCACTGGCGGCGCCGAGCCGGGCCGGGCCCGCCGCCCGGAACAGCCGGACCAGCGACTCGTTCTGGACGGCACCGAAACCGGTTCCGAACAGTGCGGCACCCGCAACGAGCAGCCCGGCGCCACCCACGACGATGGCGACCGTCAGCAGCGCCGCCCCTGCGCTAGCGCACACGAGTGCGGGCGCCAGGACGCGTCCGACCCCGATCCGGTCGGCGAGCACACCGGCGCCGTAGCGGCCGACGAGGATCGCGCCGCTGACGACGGCCAGCGCGACCCCGGCCGCCGCGGCACGGTCGGCGACGGCGATCGGCAGCAGGGTCGTGACGCCGCCGTAGACCGACGCGACAACGATCATCGCGAGGCACGGCACGAGCAACAGCGACAGCGGGAGTCGGGTCCGCGCTCCGTCGGGCGCGGCGTGCCGGATCCGGGGCAGCGCGGCGACGGCCGCCACCGCCGTGAGTGGGACGGCCGCGCCGAGCAGGTAGACCGCATCCGCGTGACCGCGCCCGTAGAGGCCGAGGCCCACCGGGAGGGCGATCATCTGCCCGACCGAGATCGCGATGCCCTGCGCGCCGGTGGCGCGACCGAGCAGGTCCGCCGGGACGAGTTCGGCGACGAGCGCGCTCCCGGCGACGGTGACGAGACCGAACCCGATGCCGCGCACGACGGACACCCCGAGCGCGACGGGTTCGGCGACGGACGCCAGGAACACCAGTGCGGGAACGCCGAGCAGCACGCACCCGAGGGCGAGGACGGGCCGATAACCCCAGGTGTGCAGGAGTCGGGGCGTGACGAGCTGGGTGAGAACCGTCGCCGCCATGAACACCGCGGTCACCGCCCCGGCGATCGCATCGGAGGCACCGGCCTCGGAGACGGCGAGCGGGACGACGGGCAGCAGCAGCGACCAGCCACCGAACGCGGCGAAGCCCATCGCCATGGCGACGGGCATCCCGTGGGTACGGAGGAGGGTCATCGGACGTGAACTCGCATGCCGGGCAGGGCCGGCGTGTCCGGGCGCACGAAAGCTCACCTTCTGTTCTGAACTGGGGATCGACGCGACGCGTCAGGAGAACCGGGCGGAAACACAGTCCCTTCCACTTTCAACTTATAGCGCACCCGGGGGCTTGCGGCAAGACCCCGGGGGCGGCGCAGAATCGCTGACCTGACCACGACACCGAGGGAAGGGTGGACTCCACCGAATGCGTGAACTGGATCGAGATCGCGAACACGGGGACGGACCCGACAGTGCGTTCGACCTTCCGGATCGTCTCGCCGCGAAGGCCGATCCGACGCTGATCGCGGACGACGAGAAGCACTTCGCCGCACTCGCGGACAGCCTCGAGAAGGCCGTCGCCGACCTGACCCGCCGCATCGACGCCGCCCGCAAGGCGCCGGGCCGCCTCGGGCAGGAGGCGATGGAGCGGGACATGGCCGTCCATCAGCTCGGCGCCGAGCTGCGCGCACTGCGCCGCTACGGCCTCGACCTGTGCCTCGGCCACATGGTGCCCGCCGACGGTTCCGAGCGGGTCTACGTCGGGCGGCTCGGCCTCCTCGACGGCGCGGGCGCCCAACTGCTCGTGGACTGGCGCTCCCCAGCCGCGGAGCCGTTCTTCGGCGCGACCCACGCGAACCCGATGGGCCTGACCAGCCGCCGCCGGTACCGCTGGACCCGCGGCCGGATCAGCGACTACTGGGACGAGGTCTTCACCCCCGACAGCACCGGCTCCGGCGCCGCGCTCGACGACCAGTCCGCGTTCATCGCCAGCCTCGGCAGCGACCGGTCGCCTCGGATGCGGGATGTGCTCGGCACCATCGCGGCCGACCAGGACGCCATCATCCGGGCGGGATCACGCGGGACGCTCGTCGTGGACGGCGGTCCCGGTACCGGCAAGACCGTCGTCGCCCTGCACCGCGCCGCCTACCTGCTCTACTCCGACCCTCGACTCCGGCACGGCGTGCTGTTCGTCGGCCCGCACGAGCCGTACCTGGCGTACGTCGCGGACGTGCTGCCCAGCCTCGGCGAGGAGGGCGTGCAACTGTGCACCGTGCGCGACCTCGTCACCGAGGGAGCGGACGCGACGCCGGAAACCGATCCGGCGGTCGCGCGACTCAAGGCGTCCGCGGACCTGGTACGAGCCGTCGACCGCGCCGTGCGGTTCTACGAGCAGCCGCCGACCGAGACGATGACCGTCGCGACCGACTGGGCCGACCTCCCGCTCAGCGCCGACGACTGGACGGAGGCGTTCGGGGCACCCGAACCCGGGACTCCGCACAACGAAGCGCGCGAGGAGATCTGGGACCTGCTGCTGACGATCCTGATGGACAAGGCCCACGCCGACATTCCTCGCGGCCCACTGCGGCAGTCGTTGTTCCGGAACGAGGAACTGCGCGCGGCCCTCGACAACGCGTGGACGCTGATCGAGGCGGCGGACCTCGTCGCGGACCTGTGGTCGGTTCCCGCCTACCTGCGTCTGTGCGCGCCCTGGCTCGGGCCCGACGAGGTGCGGACGCTGCAACGCGCAGACCCGACGGCGTGGACCGAATCCGACCTGCCGATCCTCGACGCGGCGCGGCAGCGACTCGGCGATCCGAATGCCTCTCGGCGCCTCCTCAGGCATCGGAGCGCCGTCGCCGCCGAACGCGAACGCAGATCCGCGGTTGTCGACGACCTGATCGCCTCCGACGCCTACGCCGACGGCGAGGGTCTGATGACGCAGCTACGTCAGCACGACCTGCAGGAGATGCTCGTCGACGAGGACGCGATGCCGCGGCCCGAACCGGACCTGCTCGCGGGCCCGTTCGCGCACATCGTCGTCGACGAGGCCCAGGAACTGACCGATGCGCAGTGGCAGATGCTGTTGTCGCGCTGCCCATCCCGCAGCTTCACCATCGTCGGCGACCGCGCCCAGGCCAGGCACGGCTTCACCGAATCGTGGCGGGAACGACTCGAGCGCGTCGGCGTCGACCACATCGACCTGGCCGAGCTGAGCGTCAACTACCGGACGCCCGAAGAGGTGATGGCCGTGGCCGAACCCGTCATCCGGGCCGCACTGCCCGACGCGAACGTCCCGACGTCGATCCGCAGCAGCGGCATTCCCGTCACCCGAGGCCACGTCGACGAACTGGACCGGATCCTCGGCACCTGGCTCGCCGAACACGACGAGGGCATCGCCTGCGTCGTCGCCACCGGGGCGGCCGGGTTCACTCCGACGTCACGCGTCCGGTGGCTACCACCGGACCTGGTGAAGGGACTCGAATTCGACCTCGTCGCGCTGATCGATCCCGACGACTTCGGCACCGGCATCGAGGGCGCCGTCGACCGCTACGTCGCGATGACCCGTGCGACGCGACAACTCGTCGTCCTCACCAACTGAGGTGGTGTCGCGGTCGGTGGCTCAGACCAGACGGAGGATGCCACCGGCCGCGGCGAGCACCACGATCGCCAGCAGGGCACGGAGAGGAGGCCCTCCATGCAGGCGGCGAAGGCTCCCACGCCGGGGATGACGAGCCCGTCCTCGGCGAGTGCGATCTCGGGGTCGGCGGTGACGGTGACGTCGGCGCCGACGCGCACGAGGGCCCGCTGTGCGGAGTGCAGGTTCCCGGAGCCGTAATCGAGCAGCGCGGCGGAGGTCATGGGCCTTCCATCGACCGTTGATGCGTGGGTCGTTGCGGCATCGGCGCACGATCACTGCTCGCTCACGAATGCGGACGTGTCGGCTCCTCCGCGCATACTGGTCGCGTGCCAGCCCAGCGAGTCACCCGAGCCGCGAAATCCCTTTGCCAGCACGGCCCGATCACCCTGACGATGCCGTGCCGTCCGTCGCCGGACTCGAACGAACACGATATGCACCCAGTGACGATCGAGCCGGACTGGACGATCACGACTCCACACGACACCGCGGCGGAACGGGTAGCGGCGGCGTTCGGTAGCTGGAACTCCTGCATGCAGTTGGACAAGTCGCTCGCAGCCGCGCTGCGCGGGATGGAGTTCACGATGCGAACCGCCAAGTACCCGGTCCGGCGACACCCGGCCCAGTCAGGGCGTTGGTTGGTGGATCGGTCCAGCGTCATGTTCGGGAGCGCGTTGGCCGCGGCGATGTACGTGCGATCGTCAGCAGAGTGGCTCGCGGGTCTCACCGGCGGCCTGCACTGGCAGACGCGTGATCTGCAGACGCGCCTGATCGCCGAGTTCGGCGTCCATGCGGCCGTCCCCGAGCGATACGACGACATGCGCGAGCACGTCACCGAACCTGACGGCTTGAACCTACTGTGGGACAACGGCATTCACCCGAAGAGAGTCCGCCGGATCGCGCGGCGGATCGAGCTCGGAAGTGAGCGCCTTGCCGCGCGCGACTTCGTCCTTCTCGCCTACTCGGGAATTCCCGGTAGGGACATCTCACGGGTCGCCAGGAAGTCCGGCGATCTCGCGACGACCTTGACCGTCATCCGTGACCAGGCTGTCCACCGGTACTTGAACTCTGCGGACCCTGAACACCACTGATTCCACCCGTCCATCACGCTCAGAGGTAGTGCACATGACCCTGACCACCCGAATCGACTACGAGAACACCCTCACCGCGATCGCGGCCTGTATCAATGCACGAATTCCCGTACTGCTGTGGGGTAACCCCGGCGAAGGCAAGACGTCGATGATCGAGTCGGCCGCGGGCAGCGGGTTTCACGTCGAAACCGTCATCATCAGCCAGAGCGAGCCGTCCGATCTCGCGGGCTTGCCCGTCGTGACAGCGGCCGGTGATGTCGCGTTTGCCGCACCGAGGTGGGCGCGCAGACTCGCCGAGCAGTCCACACCGTCGATTTGCTTCTTCGACGAGTTCAGCACCGCTGCGCCTTCACTTCAGGCGGCGGCGTTGCGGATTCTCACACACGGCGAGGTGGGGGCACTGCGGCTCCCCGAGACGGTGGCGTTCGTGGCCGCGGCCAATCCCGTCGACATCGCCGCGGCAGGCTGGGAACTCGCGGCACCGACGGCGTCCCGTTTCGTGCATCTGGACTTCGCAATGCCGTTGGAGGTGTTCGCGGAGGGCACGGTCACTGGTACGTGGCCGCCGCTGCGCGTCGAAGGCCTCCCAGCCGATTCCGAGGTTCGGCGCATCGCGGAGATGGCGCGGATCGCCGCATTCCTGCAGGCGCGACCGACCCAGCTGTGCGCACTGCCCAAGGAAGCCGCTGCGCGTGGGCGGGCCTTTCCCACCCCTCGCACCTGGGACTTCGCCGGACGGCTCATCTCCGTGGCGGAATCGACGGGAGCGAGCGCGGAGGTCCTGCAACTGCTGGCCGCCGGGGCCGTCGGCGAATCCACGGCGTACGAGTATCTGACCTGGCGCTCACATCTTGACCTACCCGATCCAGACGATCTTCTCGACAACGCGTCCGAGGTGAGTTTCTCGTCGCTACGCCCGGACCGAAGCTTCCTGGTGTTGCAGTCCACGGTGCAGGCGCTGGACCGACGCAACTCGCCCGAGCGGTGGTCACGGGCCGTCGAGCTCTGCTGTGCGGCCGCGAATCAGATCGGCGTCGAACCCGCGATTCCCGCGGTCCGCGCGCTGATGAGCCCGGACCGCCGACCCGCGGGGGCACCCCTGCCCGACGGGCTCGTGGTGTTCGCGGCAGCACTCGAAAAAGCAGGGGTACTGGCCTAAGCGATGACCATCGACCACAGTGCCGTCTCGGCCACGCTGACCGCCGCCAAGCTGTGGGTGATCGGCGTCAACGCCACGCCGGGCAAGGACTCGGCCCGCAATCAGCCATACCTGGCCGTTGCGCTGTTCAGCCTGCCGACCGTCTTCTCGGACCAGGTCCGCCGGATGACCGTTGACCGGCATTGGCGCCTGTATGTGAACCCGGAATGGGTTGCGGCCAAGCCTGTTCCGGTCGTCGGGCGAGAGCTGGCGCATCTCCTGTGGCATCTGCTGGCGGATCATTCGGGACGTGCCGCGAGCGTCGGGGTATCGCAGCCGACTTCGGCCGTGTGGACGGCTGCCGCCGATGCCGCAATTGCCGACGTCATCGACGTCACCGGACTCAGACCACGGCGCCTCACCGACGCCAACAAGCTTGGCCTCCCCTACGACGGAACACTCGAAGAGCATTTCGCCGCCCTGATGCCACGGCGCGAGGCACTCGAACTGCGGGCTCGGAAGTTCGACTGCGGTAGCGGCGCTGATGGCATCGACCGCGATCACGAGCTCGCTCCGGACGCCGGCACGCCACCGTTGTCCAGGCTCGCCGCGTCCGCGCTTCGCCGTCAGGTGGCCATAGAATTCCGGACCCATTCGCGCGGCGATGGTCGGGGCGGTGCGGCCCGATGGGCAACCACCATCCTCGACCCGACGACGGCATGGGAGTCGTTGCTGGCCAACGCCGTTCGGCGCGCCGTCACGACCGTGTCCGGTCGTGGGGACTACACCTACCGACGACCGTCGCGCCGGTCGACCATAGCCCAAGGCGTGATCCTGCCCGGTCAGCATCGCCCGGTTCCGCAACTGGCTGTCGTCGTGGACACCTCAGCGAGCGTCAACGACACCCTGCTCGGCCGCGCGCTCGGAGAAGTAGACAGCCTGATCATGTCGTTGGGTCTGGGCGAGCCCGGCGTCACACTAATCTCCGTCGACACCGTCGCACACGTGACCAGGCGGGTACGGCGAGTGCGCGATGCTGCCGTCGCCGGGGCGGGTGGAACTGACATGCGCGTGGGTATCGGTGCCGCACTGGAGCAGAAACCTCGACCGGAAGTCGTTGTCGTCTTCACCGACGGCTACACGCCATGGCCTGACGCGCCCCCCAGTGGGGTCTCGGTGGTGGTGGCGCTGCTCGGGGCCCACGGCCAGTCGTTGCCGCCGACCCCAGACTGGGTGTCGCGAGTCGAATGCAGGGCCGACCGATGAGCCGGGTCTGGGTACCGGGGATAGTCGGCACCGCGTTGCGTGATGCCGATTACTGCGCTGCGCTTGGCGAGCCACCGCCCGCACCGAACCATGCCCACGGCAGCGAGGTCGCCGGATGCACCACATTTCCGGCGCACTGGACGCAGGAGGTCATCGAGCGGCACACCGAAGACACCATCATGTTCGGTGGATGGCGGGATCTTGAGCTCAGCAGGATCTACTACCGGGATTGCGATGGCGTCTGGGTCCATGTGCTGACCCACCGCACACCGTCCATCGGGGACAACGAGTGGGGCGAGGAGGTGATGGCGTCGTTCCCCCAGCCCGGTTGGCCAGGAGTCGGACAGAATCCCGGCAGGTCTGCTGGCCTGGAACCGCTGGTCCGCCAGCTCATCGCTGCGCTCAAGCGCGAACCCGACAGCAGGATTCGCACGCTCGCGATCCTCGGCACTACGCTCTGGGAGTCCGGTCGGGCCGCGGACGCCGTCGCCTGGCTGATCGACAGTGTCGCGGCCTGGAACGTCTCGGTTCCGGAGGACGTGTTCACGGCGCTCTACATTCTGGCTCTGCGCGGCGATTTCGCCGGTTCACGTTGCGAGCACCCGACATTCGTCAGTCAAGTGTGGGCCGAACAGTATCCCGCAACATGGGGACTGCCCCCCGGCACGGTGGGTTATACAGTCGATCTCTACCCGGGACCGGGACCGACTCCGCCACCCGATGCGATTGTTCGCCGCGCCCGAGAGTTCCTCGATGAGCTGCTCCCCGAGTTGACTCCCACTTCGCGGGCGGGGCTGGTCGAGGCCGAATTCGTACTAGGACAGGACGGCTCGGTCACGGTCACGGTTGACGACCCACGACGAGTCTTTCTGGTCCCGCAGCAGGACCCTTACCAAGCAGTACGCCGCCGGACATCCGGTGCAGGAATCGAGGCGGAGCTCGGTCGCGTGGACTTCTGGAGCCTGCTCGTCCTCTACTGCCCGGTGGGAGGGCTGGCCGCGATGGCGCTCGTCGCGGCACTGGCCGAGCTCTGTGGCACCGTCAGCGTCATTCACGAGCGCCGCTCAGACGCTCCGCCACAACTGCTAACCGCGCAGACCACCGCACGGATCGAGAACCTGTGCCACGTCGACGCCCTTCGGCGCATGGTGGTCGTCGACAGCTATCTGGACAGCGAGCCGCGCGAGTGAACGCCCGTCACCGCCCGATGCTCGCGTGCATCTCCCAGACGAGGACCTCGGCGCCCGTCTCGGTGGTGAGCTGCTGACCACCGGCACCGCTGATCCGGACGGCTTCGCCCTCGTGCAGGACGCCGACACCCTCGAGCGACGCCTCGCCGCGGGCGACGATGTCGTCGTTGTTCACCATCAGGACGCCGTGGTGGGTGTTCGCCGGGTCCTCCCCACCAACAAGGCCCGCCCGCGGATCCTGTTCCCGGCCCTCAGACCAACCGCAACACCCCACCCGCCGCCGCCAGCACCGCCAACGCCAGCAGGACACCCATGCCGAGCATGTTGTCGTTCTTCCACATCGAGTACGCACCACCGATCGCGAATCCCGCGATCAGGAACAACCCGTAGACGAGGAGGGCACTCACAGGCTTCCCTTGGTGGACGGCACGCCCTTCACCCGCGGGTCCGGCTCGACCGCTTCGCGCAGCGCCCGGGCCACGGCCTTGAACTCGCCCTCGGTGATGTGGTGCTGGTCGCGGCCGTACAGGACCCGCACGTGCAGCGCGATCCGGGCGTTGGACGCGATGGACTCGAACACGTGCCGGTTGATGACCGTCGCGTAGGGGACGCCGGGGTAGCCACCAATAACGGTGTGCAGCATGTGCTCCGGCTCCCCGGTGTGCACGCAGTAGGGGCGGCCCGAGACGTCGACGGCGGCGTGCACGAGGGACTCGTCCATCGGGATGAACGCGTCACCGAACCGCCGGATGCCCTTCTTGTCGCCGAGCGCCTGACCGAGCGCCTGCCCCAGCACGATCGAGGTGTCCTCGACGGTGTGGTGCGCCTCGATCTCGATGTCGCCCTCCGCCTTGACCGTCAGGTCGAAGCTGGCGTGCGCACCGAGCGCGGTGAGCATGTGGTCGAAGAACGGGACGCCCGTCGAGACGTCGACGATGCCGGTGCCGTCGAGGTTCAGTTCGACTGAGATCGACGACTCCTTCGTGGTCCGCTCGATCTTCGCGATGCGGTCGGTCATCGGTTCCCCTCCCGGGTGAGTTCGGTGGCCGCGATCGCGTCGCTCGCGGCGATGAAGGCGTCGTTCTCCGACGCGAGTCCGACGGTGGCACGCAGGAATCCGGGGATCCCCACGTCGCGGATCAGGACGCCGCGGTCCAGGTACGCCTGCCAGGCGCGGGCACTGTCCGCGAACTCACCGAACAGGATGAAGTTCGCGTCCGAGGGAACAACATGGAAGCCGGTGTCCGACAGCGCCTTCGACACGCGGACCCGTTCGGCCGCGAGCGCGTGCACACTGCCGAGAGTCTCGTCGGCGTGCCGCAGCGCGGCGCGGGCAGCGGCCTGCGTGACCACCGACAGGTGGTACGGAAGCCGAACCAGGAGCAGCGCCTCGACGAACGCCGGTGCAGCGGCGAGGTATCCGAGCCGGCCTCCCGCGAACGCGAACGCCTTGCTCATCGTCCGCGACACGACGAGCTTCGTCGGGTACTCGTCGATCAGGGTCAGCGCACTCGGTGCCTCCGAGAACTCCGCGTACGCCTCGTCCACGATCACGACGCCGGGCGCCGCGTCGAGGATCAGCCGCAGCGACGCGATCGGGATGCTGTGCCCGGTCGGATTGTTCGGGCTGGTGACGAACACGACGTCGGGCCGCTGCGCGGTGATCGCGTCCAGTGCCGCGTCGACGTCGAGCGCGAAGTCGGCACCGCGCAGTACCGGCAGCCACGTGGTGTCGGTGCCGTCGGAGATGATCGGGTGCATCGAGTAGGACGGGACGAATCCCATCGCACTGCGTCCCGGGCCGGCGAACGCCTGCAGCAGTTGCTGCAGGATCTCGTTGGAACCATTGGCTGCCCACACGTTGTCGACGGTGACCGGCACCCCGGTCTGCCGCGACAGGTACGCGGCGAGGTCGGTGCGCAGCGCGACGGCATCGCGGTCCGGGTAACGGTGCAGTTCCCGGGCCGCTTCACGAACCGACTCCGCGACGTCGTCGACGAGAGCCTGGGTCGGCGGGTGCGGGTTCTCGTTCGTGTTGAGCTGCACCGGAACCGTCAGCTGCGGGGCACCGTATGCCGACTTGCCGCGCAGGTTCTCGCGCAGCGGGAGGTCGTCGACCGTTGCCGCCGCGCCGGGAGCGGCGCTCACTGCAGGCTCTCGAAACGCAGACGCACGGCCTCACCGTGCGCGGGCAGGTCCTCGGCGTTCGCGAGGTTGATCACGTGCCGCGCGACGTCTTTCAGCGCCGATTCCGAGTAGTCGACGACGTGGATGCCGCGCAGGAAGGTCTGCACGCTCAGTCCGGACGAGTGTCGTGCGCATCCCGCGGTGGGGAGGACGTGGTTCGAACCGGCGCAGTAGTCGCCGAGACTCACGGGCGCCCACGGGCCGACGAAGATGGCTCCGGCGGAGCGCACCCGACCGGCGACCTCGGAGGCGTTCTCGGTCTGGATCTCGAGGTGTTCGGCGGCGTACGCGTTGACGACCCTGAGACCGTCGTCGATGGAGTCGACGAGGATCACGCCGGACTGGCTGCCCGCCAGCGCGGTGGCCACCCGCTCGCGGTGCTTGGTCAGCTCCAACTGCGCAGTCAGGGCGGCGTCGACGGCATCCGCGAGATCCGTGGACGTCGTGACGAGGACGGATGCGGCCATCACGTCGTGTTCGGCCTGACTGATCAGGTCTGCAGCGACGTGGACCGGATCCGCGGTGTGGTCGGCGAGGATCGCGATCTCCGTCGGGCCCGCCTCAGCGTCGATCCCGACGAGGCCGCGGCACAGCCGCTTGGCGGCGGTGACGTAGATGTTGCCGGGGCCGGTGATCAGATCGACCGGAGCGAGTTCCGAACCGCCGACGGCGGTGCCGTCAATTCCGGTGGTGTCGGTGCCGCCGTAGGTGAGCAGCGCGACGGCCTGCGCGCCGCCGACCGCCCACACCTCCTCCACGCCGAGCATCTCCGCCGCGGCGAGGATCGTCGGGTGCGGCAACCCGCCGAACGCGGCTTGCGGGGGCGACGCGACGACGAGGGACTCGACACCGGCAGCCTGGGCGGGAACCACATTCATTACCACGGACGACGGGTAGACGGCGTTGCCACCCGGCACGTAAAGCCCGACCCGCTCGACCGGAATCCACCGCTCGGTGACGGTGCCACCCGGCACGACCTCGGTGGTGGTGTCGGTCCGGCGTTGATCGGCGTGGACCTTGCGGGTGCGCTCGATTGCGACCTCGAGCGCGGCGCGCACATCGGAGTCCAGCTCGGCGAGCGCACGGGTCAGTTCCGCGCGCGGAACCCGGACGGTCGCGGGCCGGACGCCGTCGAAGGTCTCGCCGTATTCGAGTGCGGCCTCGGCGCCGCGGTCCCGGATCGCCTCGACGACGGGACGCACCTGATGCAGCACCGCGTCGACGTCCACTCCGCCACGCGGCAGTGCCGACCGGAGTTCGGCGACGGACGGTGTTCGACCGCGCAAATCGACGCGGGCGAGCTCGGTGCGGGCAGACATGGGTGTCCCTTCGCGAGAGGAAGCGTGTTATCGACTGCCCAGTTTAGGCGCTACCCCTGCGCACACCCCGAATCGCGCCCACCGAGAGAGTCAGCCCTCGACGCGGTCGCGGACGAACTCACCGATCCGAGCGACCGCGCGGGCCGCCTCGGGAAGGATGTCGGCGGCCGCCTGGAACACGTGGACCTGCCGATCCCACACCTCGAGGACCACCGGCACGCCTGCCGCGCCGAGCCGCTGCGCCATGAGCTCGGCGTCCACGTAGAGCATCTCGGTGGACCCGACCTGGATCAACACCGGCGGCAGCCCGGTCAGGACACCGTCCACTGGCGACACGGTCGGGGTTTCGCCGTCGGCCCGTCCCGCGATCTCCGCGAGTGTCAGCAGCACCGAACTCGGAATCAGCGGGCACTCCCGCCCCTCCGCGCGGGCGAGCTTCATCGTGGGGTCGAGGTCCGTCAACGGGGACAACGCCACCAGCCCCGCAGGCTGAGGAAGACCGAGGCCGGCCAGTGCGAGAGCGGTCGAGAAGGTGAGGAACCCACCCGCGGAATCGCCGGCGACGACGATGCGGTCGGGCGTGAAGCCGCGGTCGAGCAGCCAGCGATAACCGCTGATGCAGTCGGCGACGGATTCGGCGATCGAGTACCGCGGCAGCATCCGGTAGTCGACCGTGAGTACCGACGCCTGCGAAGCGGCACCGATTCGCAGGGCCAGGACTCGGTGCGTGTTCAGCCCACAGGTCATGAACCCGCCGCCGTGGAGGTAGAGGATCGCGGTCCCGGCCCCCGCAGTTTCCTCCCCTGTCGATGCCTCGCCTGTCGATGCCGCGCCGCGGGAAACGCCGTGTTCCCACCACTCCGCGGCACAGTTGTCGAGATGGACTCGGTGCCTGCCGATCCCCCGCGTCGGTTGCAGGTACCGCGCCCCGTAGTCGAGCAGTCCCGCGGGCCACACCAGCCCCGGATACCGTCCCCACACGTCGAGGACGGGTTTGACGGTCAGTTTCACGGTGTGGGCGAAGACGCGTGACCGCATGCCCGCACCTGCGACGAATGTCGGCTCCACGGCGATGGCGACCGATGAACCGGCCGCTCGACCACGACGGGAGCGCCTCTGTTGCGCCGCGGATGACGTTCGCCGCGGCGACTGCGGTGATGACGGTTGCGTTGTTGTCATCGCGAGCTCCTGGCAAGCACGAAGGGGCTTCGAGCACCTGTTTCCCTGCATCCCGACCGCGCTGCCGAAGTTCATGGGCAGCTGAACCATGGTACGTGACTTGCGACACATTTACGAGCCCGTAACACGTCGTTTGTCCCGTTCCGGCGTGGTGGCACCCCGCCGACACCGCGATTACCGTGGAAGTCGATAGCGTCGATCGGCCCGCCACCGGGCGGGCGTGGGAGCCGTGTGATGGCCACGTTGGGTGTGGTTGCCGTGGTGCTGGGGTTGGTGATGATCCTGGTCGAGGCCCACGCGCCCACCGCCGGAGTGCTCACCGGCCTGGCCGCGCTCCTCATCGGCGCGGGCGTCGCGATGCTCTTCGTCGCGGGCGGAGTCGGCGACGTCGTCGCCGTCCCGGTCGCGGTCGGAATCGCCGGGGTCGGACTTGCGGGGGCCGCCGTCCTCGGGCGCACGATGCTCACCGCCCGCCGGTTGCCGGTGCGGGGCGGCACGCGGGGGCTGGTCGGCCACGAGGCGACGGTACGAAGCTGGGCCGGCGACCGCGGTCAGGTCCACGCCGACGGTGGACTCTGGCACGCACGCATCGAGTTCGGCTATCCGCAGTCCCCCACCCCCTCCGCCGGTGAGTCGGTGGTCGTGGAATCGGTGCGGGGCCTGACTCTCGGCGTGCGGCGCCGAGAACCGTGGGAGCTACCATGACCGTCCTTCTGACCCTCCTGGTCGTATTCGCGCTCTTGGCGCTGATCATCCCGGGCACGGCGATCCGGGTGCTGCGCGAGTACGAGCGCGCAGTCGTCTTCCGGCTCGGCCGGGCACAGGACGTCAAGGGCCCGGGACTGGTGTTGCTCATCCCCGTCGTCGACCGGATGGTCCGTGTCGGCCTGCGCACCGTGACGTTGAAGATCCCGGTGCAGGAGATCATCACCCGCGACAACGTGCCCGCGAAGGTGACGGCCGTGGCCTACTTCCGCGTCCTGGACGCAGACCGCGCCATCATCGAGGTCGAGGACTTCCTCGCCGCGACCACCCAGATCGCGCAGACGACGCTGCGGTCGGTGCTCGGCAAGGCCGAACTCGACACCCTTCTCGCCGACCGCGACCGGCTCAACGAGGACCTGCAGAAGGTGATCGACCAGCAGACCGAACCGTGGGGCGTGAAGGTCACCACCGTCGAGATCAAGGACGTCGAGATCCCCGAACGCATGCAGCGCGCGATTGCCCGGCAGGCCGAAGCCGAACGGGAGCGTCGCGCGAAGATCATCAACGCGGAGGCCGAATACCAGGCGTCGGCGAAACTGGCGGATGCGGCGGAGATCATCTCCCGGAACCCGACGACGCTGCAGTTGCGCTACCTGCAGACGCTGCGCGAGGTCGGCGGGGACAGCAAGTCGACCGTGGTCGTTCCCCTACCCATGGACCTGCTGCGAATGCTCACCGCGCCCGGCAGCGCCACCGTTCATGCGTCCTCGTCGCTGAGCGGAATCTGAGGCAGCATCTGCTGCACGTGCGCACCGTAGGAGAACAAGCACGGTGTCTGGCTCGGGTCGTCGATCTCGGCGACCACTGCGTCCTTCAGAGCGGCATAGTCGCTTCGGTAGCTACCGTTGTTCCAGACCTGCAGAAAGGCGCCTGTGAAGGCCCCGTTCACGGGCCCGTCCATCGACGTCTGCTCGTCCTTGCATCCCGAGATGAGCACCACCTTCGCGCTGGCATCTCGTGGCAGCGCCTTGGGTTCCCACCATCTGTTCTGCTCTTCGTACGCGTCGCGGTGGCCGTCGAACTCGGCGACAGTCACGTTGCGTGGCGCCTGCTTGGCATTTGGGCCTGGGGCCGCCTCCCGCTGATCGCGGAGTTGCTCACGGCCCTGTACTCGGTTCGCCCGGGTGACCGTTTCACTGTGACAGCTGTCGGACATCACGAAGATCCGCACACCCGGGCCGAAAGTACACAGTGCGCCGTACAGCGAATCGTCGACGAGCTCGGTGTCGTACAGGCACCAGGTTTCGTCGAAGCTGTCGCGTTCGTCGCCGTTCCTGTCCGGAACCTGGCCGCCGTGACCCGAGTAGGTCAGGAAGAAGAAGTCGTTCTCGCCGAGATCGGCAGCGGCGGCGTCCAACTCACGGCGCACAGCCTCGGCGGTCGCGTCGCCGTCGAGGAGCATCGTCGGAGTGAAGCCGCGGCTGGCCGCCACGTCCCGCATCGCGTTCGCGTCGTTGACGCACCCCGCCAGGGCGCCATCCCACCCGTTGTACTTCTTCGGATCGACAGAGTTCAGACCGATGTGCAGGGATCGACGTTTCGTCATGACCACTCCTTGGTAGTTGGTGGGTATTGAGCGAAGGTCGTGTCACCAATCGATTTGACCTTCATCGCGAATGACTCGCGGTTCGAGGTGTCCGCGTGGCCTGGGGCGACCACGCTGTTCCAACTCGCCGAGGACGCTGTCGAAAGTCACCTTGGCCTTCGCTGCGATCTGTTCGACCGTCCTCTCGGCGACCACGAACTCGGCGAACGGGTCGCGCCGCTTCAGTCCGGACAAGGACTGGGTGAGAATGAAACCCCTGGTCCGCACTTCACTTTCCCGCTGGTAGACGAACAGCTTCCAGAACTCGATCGGGACCTGCACGGTCCGGTACGACGGATCACTGTCGGCCAGGACCGGCCCGCCCATCACGGCCACCCGCGAGTTGTCTTCGTCGACGTGGTCCAGCAGTGCGTTCTCCAGACGCCCCCACACGCCGTGCAGCCCCGACTGATTGAAGTTGTCCATCTGCGGTGTGATGTTCGTCAGGAAGAACGAGTCCTCGTTCGCTCGGATCGCCTCCTCGCGTTCTCCCCACAACAAATCGGCGCGGCGGGCGACGTGCCCACGATCGAGGCGGTTCCTCTTGTAGACACTGTCGTCGGTTTGGCGACGTGGTTCGATTCGGGGGTCGAGGGTGAACTCGAGACCATCGCGACCGATCGGATCGGGATCGTCGGGAGCAGGCAAGGTCGATCCGTCGATGTTCCACGCCACCCAGCGACACAGCTTTCGACTCTTGCTCAGCGCCAGTGAGAATCGCGTGTAGTGCACGACGGACGAACCGTTCACCTGTACCGAATCGTCCGCTTCGGCACCGACGGGCGGCGCGACGCGGAGTCCGACGAAGCTCGGGTCATAGCCGGTCCGCTGATCCAGCGGCCCGCTGTAGGTGGTTGACATGCCGGCTACTCCTTCTGTTGCACGAGACCCAGGGTCCATGCGATCAGGGGCATGGACCGGTGGGACGAAATGACGTTGACGTGACGGCTACGTCAGTCGCCACCGGGTGTTGACATCGAGGTCGAGGAATCTCATACGCACGATGCGGGAAGTGGTTGTGCCAATCTCGATGCAATGGTTGAACGCGTTCTGCGTCACGTAGGCATCGGCGTGGTTCTCCCAGGCATCGCCGGCCCACACCCGGTCCGAGGACTCCGCATAGAAGAACATGTAGCGGTTGGTCGTGTTGAGCACGTGCACGTCGCCGCCGGGAGCGATGTTCCACCACCCCTGAACCGCCCACAGTTTGGTGCAGGAGTTGTTTGCATACGCCACAGCCACCGCCAAGGGTCGGTTGTGGCCATTGATGAAATGCACCTGGCGGGTGTTGCCCTTCGTCCCGATCCCCTCGCGCACGACGGGAAGCGACGAAACGGCGCCTTCGATGTCCGCAGGGTGGGCAGGCGGTGAGACGTCCGCGCCTGCGGGTTCGTGTTGCGGCCAGTCGACGGTGACCTGCATCTCGGACTCGGTTGCTCGCGATGGCGTCTCCACAAGTTCGAATGCCGATTCCGTGTTCGGCTCGAGAAGATTCGTCATGTCGTCCTCCTCCGGTTTGTTTCGAAGGCCAGCGTGCTCCGCACCGGTGCAACCCACACGAGTAGGCGACTACTCGAATCCTCGCCGACTGCGATACGGCCGGCGAAACCCCTTGAACGAGTAACCGGCTCCGCCGCTGCTCGACCGCCGGGTCCCAAGCGAGGCGCCCCGGCGAGCGCGGAGGGGATTCGGGTAGCGCGGTACTCGTTACAGCGCAGTCGCACCGGCGAAGGCTGACAACCACGGACCCGCCCGCGTGAGCGGGTCACTCCCCGAAGCCGATGTCGCACGAGCGCCACCGCCGGGGAGCCAGCCAACCAGAAGGCAGGTAGAGAACATGATCACCGACGACAACACGGACGCCGCAGCCGCCGAGACCACCGGTCGCCAGATCATCACGTTCACCGACGACAGTACGCACGACGAGCGGGTCGCGGCGCTGCAGCAGGTGTCCGGGGTCAGCAGCGTGGCATCGAGCGAGGGCCTCGGCCCGGAATCCGTCGGCCCCGACGACATCGAATCAGCCGACGCGACAATACTCGAGCGGATCGGTGTCGCAGTAGCGAATGTCAGTGGCGCACAGATGGAATCCCTGGACTCCGTCGCCAACGACAATCCGGTCATCATCGCAGTCGAACCAGAACACGTCGTACACGCTCTCGCGACACCGCTCGCCGTCGAGACGCACCTGCGGGACGGTCGAGCCGCCACGTGGGGGTTGCAAGCCACCCGCGTGTTCACGTCCCAGTTCGACGGCACCGGCGTGAACGTCGCCGTCCTCGACACCGGGTTCGATCTCGACCACCCCGATTTCGCAGGCCGGACGATCACCTCGAAATCGTTCGTCACCGGTCAAGAGGTCCAGGACGGGAACGGTCACGGGACTCATTGCGTCGGCACCTCGTGCGGACCGAGGAAACCCGGACAGGGACCCCGGTACGGGGTGGCGGGCGGAGCAACCATCTTCGTCGGCAAGGTTCTCAGCAATGCGGGGACGGGTTCCGACTCGGGAATCCTTGCCGGTATCGAATGGGCTATCGCCAACCGCTGCGCGGTCATCTCGATGTCTCTCGGTGCCAACACCCCACAACCCGTCCAAGCCTACGAGATCATCGGCCGTAGGGCCCTGGCCGAGGGATCGCTGATCATCGCGGCAGCTGGAAACAACGCTTCCCGCCCCGGCAACCCGGGATTCGTGGGCAGCCCGGCGAATTCACCGTCGATCGTTGCGGTCGCGGCTCTCGCATCGGACCTGCGAATCGCCGCATTCTCGGCGCGAGCGACTTCGGTCGACGGTGGGACGATCGATATCGCCGCACCCGGAGTCGACGTGCTCTCGAGCTGGCCGATGCCGAACCGGTACAACACGATCAGCGGCACGTCCATGGCAACCCCGCATGTCGCAGGTATCGCCGCGCTGGTCGCGGAGAGCACCGGCAAGCGTGGGAAAGAGCTGTGGAAGGCGCTGATCACCACCACAGAGGCACTGGCACTGCCGAAGGAGGATGTAGGCGCGGGCCTCGCGACTGCCCCGTGATCCGGGGCCGCCTCGGGTCAGGCGTTCTCCGGGAGGACGAAGACGCCCTGATCGGAGAAGTCGACCTGCCTGCGGGCATTGGCGAGGGCGCTGACGACACACGTTCCGATCGGTCCGCGGCGGTCGTACATCGTGGTCGTACCGACCGCGAGGCCGTCGGAGCTGATGTGGTCGTCGGCCTCGATACCGACCTCGACACCCTCGGGCAGCCGCGCGAGCACCAGCGTCATGTCGACGTTGATGAAGCCGACGCCCGCGGTGCCCCAGTTCGTCATGAGGCTCGTCGGCTCCCCCGCCATCGCGGCCCGCGCGAACGGTGACGGCTCCTCCCCGGCCACCACGGGCAGGTGCTGTGCCCACATCCGCTTCCGGCTCGAGCCCTGGTGCTCGAGCATCGACTGCGACCAGCCGTCGGGATGGTCGTCGCTACCGAAATACGGATGAGTCACGTCGCCGGCCTGCATCGGGATATGGACGGGCGGCGGCGACGGCCGGTAGTCGCGCGTCCACACCTCCCCCGGCGGCTGCTCCGACGGACGCAGGAACACGGCACCGGCCCGGACCACGACCTCGCCGTCCTGCAGCAGCTCCGCGTCGGCGACGCGGATCCGGTTGCCGTCCCGGACGAGGGTGGTGCGGGTGGTGATCGGGGCGGTCTTGGCGGGCTTGAACAGGTCGACCGTCAGTCGGGCGGGAACGAAGCCGTCACCACCGTGGTCCTGTTCCAGTGCCCGCGCGACGAGACCACACAGTGCGGCGCCGTTGATCATGTCCGGCGACCAGCGACTGATCGCGAATCGCTCGGCGACGAAGCCGTCGGCGGTCGAACTGAAGAACGCGAGCGGGTCGGTCACGGGTGAGCCTTTCGACGAGTGACTGCTCATGATCGCCGCCCCGCGGCGAATGCGTTGCGAAAAACGTTAAAGCACTGCACGGAATTGTCTGTGAGATTCCCCATACCGACACGGCGCACTCGCCTAACCTGCTGGGGTGAGCCGAATCGCACGTGCCCTGACCGTGGTCGTGGTCGCCGTGGCTGGGGCGCTCGCCGCCGCACCTGCCGGCGCAGCCCCGGTGGCGCCCCTGGGACCCGACTTCGAGTGGGGCGTCGCCACCTCCGGCTTCCAGTCCGAGGGTCCACCCCCGGACAGCAACTGGTCGCGTTACGTCGCCGGCGGCGGCCCCCACGACCCGTACGGCAGCGGGCCCGACTTCCGGCACCGCTACACCGAGGACATCGCCAACGCCGCGGCGATGGGCGTCGACACCTTCCGGTTCTCCGTCGAGTGGGCCCGGATCCAACCGACACCCGCCACGTGGGACGAGACCGAACTCGCCTACTACGACGACGTGGTGCGCGAGATCCGCTCGCACGGCATGCGGCCGATGATCACCCTCGACCACTTCGTGTTCCCCGGCTGGGTCGTCGATCGGGGTGGGTGGACCCGCGACGAGACGATCGGACTGTGGCTCACCCACGCGGAAAAGGTGGTCTCGCGATACGCGGGCGACGACGTCACCTGGATCACGTTCAACGAGCCGACCGTCTTCGTGCAGAAGGAACTCGCACACGGCGGCATCGGCCCACTCGACGCGCCCGGCGTCCTGGACCGCCTCGTCCGCGCGCACCGCGCCGCCTACGACACGATCCACCGCCTCGACCCCGACGCCCGCGTCTCGAGCAATGTCGCCTACATCCCCGCGGCAATGGGTGTGATCGACGCCCTGTTCACCGACCGGGTCCGCGACAAACTGGACTTCGTCGGACTCGACTACTACTACGGCGTCTCGCTCGACAACCTCACCGCCTCCGCGGCCCTGACCGACAGCTTCTACGACGTCCGGCCGCAGCCGGACGGGATCTACCACGCCGCAAAGCACTTCGCGGGCAAATACCCCGAGTTGCCGATCCTCGTCGTCGAGAACGGAATGCCGTCCGACGACGGCAAGCCCCGACCCGACGGGTACACCCGGGCCGACCACCTGCGCGACCACGTCTACTGGCTGCAGCGCGCGAATCAGGACGGCGCGAACGTCATCGGATACAACTACTGGTCGATCACCGACAACTACGAGTGGGGCAACTACCGCAACCGCTTCGGCCTGTACACCGTGGACGTCCTCACGGACCCGACGTTGACCCGACGCCCGACGGACGCCGTCGCCGCCTATCGGGAACTGACGGCGGCGAACGGTGTCGCAGGCGACTACGTGCCGGTGATGCCCGACTCCGTGTGTTCGCTGGTGAGCCCGCCGGACAGTTGCGTGACGACGCCCGGAAGTTGACGGTCGAGCACCCCACTATCCTGGTCGGGTGTCGTGGCAGATCTGGTTGGGTTTTCTGGGTGCAGCGTGGGTGATCAGCCTGTCGCCGGGCGCCGGCGCGATCGCGTCGATGTCGTCGGGACTGAGCCACGGACTGCGGCGCGGATACTGGAACATCCTCGGACTGCAACTGGGACTGCTGCTGCAGATCGCGATCGTCGCCGCGGGCGTGGGCGCTCTGCTCGCGTCGTCGGCCGTGGCGTTCACCGTCATCAAATGGTTCGGTGTCGCATACCTCGTGTACCTGGGCGTGCGACAGTGGCGCTCCGCTCCGGCCGATGTCGACCCCGCCGACACGGACGCGAGCGGATCGGCGACCGGCATGGTGATCCGGGGCTTCCTCGTGAACGCGAGCAACCCGAAAGCAGTCGTGTTCATGCTTGCGGTACTGCCCCAGTTCCTCGACCCCACCGCGCCATTGGTGCCGCAATACGTGATCATCGCCGCAACAATGGTCGCCGTCGACGTGATCGTGATGACGGGCTACACGGGCCTCGCCTCCCGTGTGCTGACGTACATGCGGTCACCCCGGCAGCAGCGAGTCACCGGCCGCGTGTTCTCCTGCCTGTTCTTCGCTGCCGCCGGGTTCCTGTCTCTGGTGCGCCGAGCAGTACCCGTGTAGACCACGCTGCTGCTCGGGCGCGCGTCTTCGTGGATCAGGCGGGCGCGCCCGCGATGTTCACCATCCAGCCAACGCCGAACCGGTCCGTGCACATGCCGAATTCGTCACCCCACATCTGCTTCTCCAGCGGCACCGCGATCTGCCCGCCGTCTGCGAGCTTCGCGAACCAGCCACGCAGTTCGTCGCCGTCGTCACCGCTGAGGCTGACCGAGAAGTTGGTGCCGGGGTTGTGTTCCATGCCGGGTGGCGTGTCGGCGCCCATCAGGGTGAAGCCCTGTGGTGTCTCGAGCATGGCGTGCATGACGCCGTCGGCGCCGGGCGCGTCCTTGTCGCCGAACTCTCCGAACGTGCTGATGTTCAGCTCGCCGCCGAACACGTCCCGGTAGAACTCCATCGCCGGGCGGGCATCGTCCTTGAAGCTGATGTAGGGGTTCAAGCGAGTGCTCATGGTTCTCCTCGGGTCGACCGAAAAGTGACACGCACCACAGTAGGGCATCTACCGGAAATTCAGGTTTCCTGACCAAACTGGACGTTTGGTCTAGAGTGCCGTGGCGTAGTCGTCCAGCCTTCCGACACTGGAGCCGAAGTGACCCGACCTGCACTCTCCCGGCGCGGCTTTCTCACTGCAGGAGCCGGCGCAGTGGCCGCCGCCGCCGCGTCGTCCCTCCTCCCGCCGTCCCTCCAGCGCGCGCTGGCGACACCGGCACCGCCCGGCGGACTCGCGTCTGTCGAGCACGTCGTCCTGCTCATGCAGGAGAACCGGTCGTTCGACCACTACTACGGCGCCCTGCGCGGCGTGCGCGGCTTCGCAGATCCCAACGCACTTCGGCTTCGGGACGGGAAGTCGGTGTTCGACCAGCCCGGCCCCACCGGACGAACGCTCCCCTTCCCGATCCGGGACTCCGCTGCGGCGCAACGCATGGACACGCAGAACGTCACCGGGCTCGACCACAGCTGGGACGGTGGCCACCAAGCTCTCGCGGACGGCTGGCACGACGGCTGGGTCGCGGCGAAGACCGCCACGACGATGGCGTACTACGACCGCCAGGACCTTCCGTTCCACTACGAGCTCGCGGACGCGTTCACCATCTGCGACGCGTACCACTGCTCGGTCCCGACCTCGACGAGCCCCAATCGGAACTACTGGGTGTCCGGATACACCGGATTCGAGCCCCCCGCCCCGATCCCACTGGACGCGGTGGGGTCGTCGGACGGCGTGACGTCGTCGGACGTGACGCTGTTGTCGAATCCCGGTCTGGAGGGTCGCGCGGTCACCAATGCCGCCTACGACCCGTGGCACGCCGGCTACGGCTGGACCACCGTTCCCGAACGACTTCAGTCGGCAGGCGTCACCTGGAAGACGTACCAGGAATGGGACAACTTCGGGGACAACAACCTCGAGTACTTCACGACCTTCAAGAAGGTGGGAGCCGCACTGCTGGGCAATCCGGGCCTGATCCCCTACCAGGTGCAGACGCTTCAAGGCTTCTACCTGGCACTGCCCGCACTACCCCCGCCGGTCCAGGACGCGGCGGTACGAGCACTCGAGCTCGCCGCCGACCAACTGTCGCCCACCGACCGCCAGCTCTACGATCGCGCGCTGTACCGCTCGCGGCCGGGCACCCTCGCCGACGCGTTCCGTGCCGATGTCGACGCCGGCCGCCTACCGCAGGTGAGCTATCTGGTTCCCTCCGAGGCCGATTCGGAGCACCCGTCGGGGTCGTCGCCCGCCGCGAGCGCGACCCTGCTGTACCAGGTGCTCGACGCCATCGCGTCGGATCCGGACCTGTGGGCGAAAACGGCCGTCATCGTGAACTTCGACGAGAACGACGGATACTTCGACCACGTGCCTCCGCCCCGCCCCCCGGCCTCGGCGACGTCGGAGTGGGTGGCGGGCCAGCCGCTCGGCCTCGGGCCCCGGGTGCCGATGACCATCATCTCGCCCTGGACCGTCGGCGGGTTCGTGTGTTCGCAGGTGTTCGACCACACGGCGGTGGCCCAGTTCCTGGAGCGGCGCTTCGGGATCTCGCAGCCGGAGATCGACCCGTGGCGGCGCACCGTCAGCGGGGACCTGACCGCGGCGTTCGACTTCGCGAACCCGCGTAGCAGGCCGACCGTGACCCGCCCGCAGCCGACACCACCGCTCGAACCTCGATGGACCCCGACCCCTCCGGCAGAGCAGCGGATGCCCGTGCAGGAGAACGGATCCCGGCCCGCACGGCCTTTGCCGTACCAACCGGAC
This sequence comes from Rhodococcus sp. RD6.2, assembly GCF_001040705.1. Taxonomy (GTDB): domain Bacteria; phylum Actinomycetota; class Actinomycetes; order Mycobacteriales; family Mycobacteriaceae; genus Rhodococcus_G. Next base: position 604,621 of record NZ_CVQP01000006.1, on the reverse strand, counting down.
GCACACGCGAGCCTCGATCCCGTCGGCCGCGTACTCACGGTGCACATCAGCAACACCGGCGCGGAATCGGCACACCTGGCGCTGTACCCCTACGCGGCCGAGTTCGATGTGCCGCGCCACGTCGACGTCCTCGGCGACATCGAGGACACCGTCCACCTGCCCGGCCCACGGTACGATCTACACCTGCTGGGCCCCAACGGTTTTCGCCGTGAGTTCGCCGGTTCGGCGGACGGTCCGGCGTCGGCGCTCACGGTGTCGACCTCGATCGACCCCGGCCGCCGGACCGTCGGCCTGTCCGTGACGAACAGTGGATCACGTGACCTGACGGTCGTCGTCGACGGCGATCGGCGCCGCCTCGCCTCCGGGGCCCACGGCTCGTGGACGGTCCAGTCGACGGACGGCTGGTACCGGTGCACCGTGACGGTCGACGAGGACCCCGAGTTCCGGCGCGCACTGGTCGGGCACATCGAGAACGGTGGCGACAGCGTCAGCCAGGCGACGTGACCGTTCTGTCCCGATTCGCGGTTCCGGCCACGAACCCGTCAGAGGCGGTGCAGCATGAAGAAATCGCGCTTAGAACAAGCGTCCAGTAGGTGACCCTTAGGAGGACTCAGGTGCGTCGAATACGGCTCACATCCCTGATCGTGTCAGGTTCGCTGCTGCTCGGCGGCGGTATCGCCGCCGCCCAGAGCAGTCTGCCGTCGTCCGGAAGCAACACAGCCGCGACTCGGTCCTACCTGACCGACGACGCCGGAAGGTCCCTCATCCTGCGCGGATTCAACACCGCGTCCAGCGCCAAGAGCGCTCCCGACGGCATGCCCGACTTCACCGAGGCCGACCTCGTGCGCGAACACGCCGAGATGGGGACCAACTTCGTTCGCTTCCTGATCTCGTGGCGCTCGGTGGAACCCGCACCGGGACAGTACGACCAGGCGTACCTCGACCGCGTCGAGGAGCGGGTCGGCTGGTACGCCGAGCGTGGCTACAAGGTGATGCTCGACATGCACCAGGACGTGTACTCCGGCGCGATCACGCCCGAGGGCAACGGCGGCAACGGCGCGGGCGCGATCGGCAACGGCGCTCCCGCCTGGGCGACCTACATGGACGGCCTGCCGGTGGCGCCGCAGCCCCGGTGGGAGCTCTACTACATCCAGCCCGGCGTGATGCGCGCGTTCGACAACTTCTGGAACACCACCGGCAAGCACCCCGAGCTCGTCGAGCACTACGCGAACGCGTGGCGGGCAGTCGCCGACCGGTTCGCGGACAACGACACCGTCGTGGCCTACGACCTGATGAACGAGCCCTTCGGCGGGACCATGCAGGGACCCGAGTTCGAGGCCGGACCGCTCACCGCGATGTACCAACGAACCACCAATGCCATCCGGCAGGTCGACCAGGACAGCTGGGTGTGCGTGGCCCCGCAGGCGATCGGCGTCAACCAGGGAATCCCCAGCGGGCTCGCCAAGATCGACGACCCCCGCGCCGGCGAGCAGCGCATCGCCTACTGCCCACACCTCTACCCGCTGCCGCTGGACCTCGGCGACGGCTACTCGGGACTGTCCCGCGACCTCACCGACGCGACCATCACCACCTGGCGCGCCAGTATCGAGCACGTCGCAGGCGACGTCCTCGGCGACGTCCCGATCATCATCGGGGAGTTCGGGCTCGACACCACCCTGCCCGGCGCCCGCGACTACCTCGATCGTGTCTACACCGAGGCGCGGGAGATGGGTGCGGGCGTCTCGTACTGGTCCAGCGACCCCGGTACCTGGGGACCGTACATGCCGGACGGCACGCCGACGATTCTCGTCGAGACCCTGAACAAGGCATACCCCCGCGCGGTCGCGGGCGATCCGGTCAGCTGGTCGTCGGCCGTCGACCGCCTCGAACTGACGTTCCGGCCGGACGCCGCGATCACCGCTCCCACCGAGATCTACCTGCCGCAGAGCGGATTCCCAGGCGATGTCGACGTCGAGGGCGCGGACGTCGTGGCGTGGGACCGTCAGAGCCGACTGCTGACCGTCCGTACCGCGGCGACCGGTGACGTGACCGTCACGGTGACGCCCGCGGCCTGACCCGTACCTGCGGCCGGCCGACTTCTGCGGCCGGCCGCAGGCGGGATCACATGTCCAGGCCGAGGTCGAGCACCGTCACCGAGTGGGTGAGGGCGCCGACCGCCAGGTAGTCGACCCCGGTCGCCGCGTACTCGGCCGCGACGTCGAGAGTCAGCCCACCCGAGGACTCGAGCTTCGTCCGCGGAGAGCGGGTGTTGCGACGCTGCACCGCGGCCTGCGTCTCCCAGAGCGCGAAGTTGTCGAGCAGCACCAGCTCGACGTCCTCGGTGAGTACCTCGTCCAACTGAGCGAGGCTGTCGACCTCGACTTCGCACTCGATGTCCGGCGCGACCTCGCGGACCGCGCGCAGAGCGGCGACCACGGATCCCGCGGCGGCGACGTGGTTGTCCTTGATGAGGGCCGCGTCACCGAGACCCATCCGGTGGTTGACGCCACCGCCCACCCGGACCGCGTACTTCTGCAGTCCGCGCAGGCCCGGCAGCGTCTTGCGGCTGTCGCGGATCTTGCAGTCGGTACCCTCGACCTCGCCGACCCACAGTGCAGTCGCGGTCGCGATACCCGACAGGTGGCACATCACGTTGAGCATGGTGCGTTCGGCAGTGAGCAGATCGCGGGTGGGCGCGGACACCGTGAGCACGACGGTTCCCGGTTCCACCGCCGCACCGTCGTCGAGGCGGGCGAGCACCTCGTAGTTGCCCGCGCCGACAACCTCGTCGAGGACGAGCAGTCCGACGTCGACACCTGCGACGACACCCGCCGACCGTGAGACGACCGACGCCTTCGCCACGGCCCCGTCGGGGACGGTGGCCACCGAGGTGACGTCGGGTCCGTAACGCAGGTCCTCGTCGAGCGCGACGCGCACCAGGGTGCGAACTTCGTCGGCGTCGAGGCCTTCGGCAAGGGTGGTCATCGTGCTCCTGTCGGGACGAGGTCGAGGTCGGTACCGATGGACGGCACCGTCGTACTCATGGACGGCACCGCCGTCGTCGTGACGGCCAGGGTGCCGTCGGGGGTGCGGCGCACGTGGAGCGGGCGCCGCCAGTCGTCGTCGGTGTCCGGGTGGTCGAGGCGGGTGTGGCAGCCGCGACTCTCGGTGCGCGCGGCCGCGGCGAGAACCAGGGCCGTCGCGGTCGTGGTGAGCGCGGCGTCTTCGAGATCGGTGACGGTGCGCGGGATTCCCGACGTCGTGGCCGCGAGCGCCGCGGACGCCGCGGCAAGTCCATCGCCGTCCCGCACCACCGACGCATGTGCCGTCATCGTCGCCTGCAGCGATGCCCGCGAAACCACTTCGTGCGCAGAAAGGTCCGCGGACCCGACCTCGGTACGCAGTCCGGCGCGTTCGGTGGCGGCGAGTCCGGCACGCTCCCCGACCACGAGTCCTTCGAGGAGGCTGTTCGAGGCCAGGCGGTTGGCGCCGTGCAGGCCCGTCCGCGCGACCTCGCCGGCCGCGAGCAGCCCGGGGACCGCGGTGCGACCGTGGACGTCGGTGACGACGCCGCCGCAGGAGTAGTGGGCGGCGGGCGCGACCGGAATCAGGTCGGCCACGGGGTCGATACCCACCGCCAGGCACGACGCCGTGATGGTCGGGAAGCGGGCCGAGAATCCGTCGATTCGCCTGGCGTCGAGGTACACGTGGTCCTCGCCGAGCGCCCGCAGTCGCGCCGCGATCGCCTTCGACACCACGTCCCTCGGCGCCAGGTCCCCCATCGGATGGACGCCTGCGGTCACCGAATCACCGTGGGAATCCACGAGAACAGCGCCCTCACCGCGCACCGCCTCGGAGATCAGGGGCCGACGGCCGACTCCGTCCGCGGCGAACAGCACGGTCGGATGGAACTGGACGAATTCGAGGTCCGCGACGCTCGCGCCTGCGGCGAGCGCGACCGCGATGCCGTCGGCGGTCGCTCCGGGCGGATTGGTGCTGCACGAGTAGAGCTGCCCGATCCCCCCGGTGGCGAGAAGGACGGTCGGTGCGTGGATGACGCCGAAGCCCTTGTCGGACAGCACGACCAGGCCCTGAACCCCCGTGCCGTCGACCACGACGCGGGACGCGGCGGCACCGAAGAGCACCGGCATCCCCGCCGCGTTCAGCGCCCGTTGGACCTCGGCGCCCGTCGCATCGCCGCCCGCGTGAATGATGCGACGGGCGCTGTGACCACCCTCGCGGGTGCGCGAAACCTGTCCGTCGCGGCCCCGGTCGAAGACGGCACCCAGGTCCGCGAGCGCCGCCACCGCGTCCGCGCCCGCTGCGACGATCGACCGCACCGCGGCGTCGTCGCACAGGCCGCCGCCTGCCGCGAGGGTGTCGGCAACGTGCGCGTCCACGTCGTACCCGGAGCTCACCGCGATCCCGCCCTGGGCGTACACGGTCGCGGTATCCGTCGGACCACCCTTGCTGACGGTGAGCACGCGCAGTCCGGCGCGGGTCGCGGTGCGGGCCGCGGTCAGTCCCGCGACCCCGCCGCCGACCACCACCAGGTCGGCGTGCGCCTCCCAGGCGGAGGTCGGGTGTGCCGTCACTACTCGCCGCCGCCCGGGTTGCCGATCTCGATCATCCGCTGCACGGACTTGCGGGCGCGTTCACCGACGGCAGCGTCGACGTGCACCTCGTCCTTGCCTTCCAGCAGGCAGCGCAGCAGGGCGGCGGGGGTGATCATCTTCATGTACGGGCAGGAGGCGCGGTCGTTGACAGCCTGGAAGTCGACCTCGGGCGCAGCCTTGCGCAGCTGGTGCAGCATGCCGATCTCGGTGGCGACCAGGACCTGCTTCGCGCCGGTCGCGCGGGCGGCGTCGAGCATGCCGCCGGTCGAGAGGATCTTCACCTTGTCCTCGGGCACGAAGCCCTCGCCCGCCAGGTACAGCGCGGACGTCGCGCAACCACACTCGGGGTGCACGAACAGCTCGGCGTCCGGGTGGGCCTTGGCCTGCGCGGTGAGCTCGTCGCCGTTGATGCCGGCGTGGACGTGGCATTCGCCTGCCCAGATGTGCATGTTCTCGCGGCCGGTGACGCGCTTGACGTGCGCTCCGAGGAACTGGTCCGGGAGGAAGAGCACCTCGCGGTCCGGATCGATCGACGCGACGACGTCGACGGCGTTCGAGGACGTGCAGCAGATATCGGTCAGGCCCTTGACCTCGGCCGTCGTGTTGACGTACGAGACGACGAGGGCGTCGGGGTACTCGGCCTTCCACTCGCGCAGCTGGTCGGCGGTGATGGAGTCGGCGAGCGAGCAGCCGGCGCGCTCGTCGGGGATCAGCACCTTCTTCTCCGGGCTGAGGATCTTCGCCGTCTCGGCCATGAAGTGCACACCGCAGAAGATGATCGTCTCCTCCTGCGCCTCGGCCGCGATGCGCGAGAGGGCAAGGGAGTCGCCGACGTGGTCTGCCACGTCCTGGATCGCCGGGAGCTGGTAGTTGTGCGCGAGGATCGTGGCGTTCTGGGCGCGTGCGAGCCTGCGGACCTCCTCCGCCCACTCGGGCGTCCCCTCGACACCGGTGTAGCCACCCGGGCCGTCGACGATTGCGGCGGCTCCCGTCCACTCTGTCGTGGTCATGGCCTTGCTCCTTACTGGCTGCAATCCGGGCGGGCTGTGCCCGGATTTCCTGTTCGGGGGTTTTCGACTTAGGATCGAAAACGTGCCCAATGGTAACACTCTCCACGAAGTGCTCACCGCGGTGTTCCAGGTTCGGAAGATCGGCGACTGCCCGGAGCTGTGCGTCCTGCTCTGGCAGCGCGCCCTCGAACCCGAACTCGGCGCCTGGTCGCTACCCGGCGGCATCCTGCGCGAGGACGAGGACATGACGACGTCCGCGCGCAGGCAGCTCGCAGAAAAGGTCGACGTCCGCGAAGTCGCCCATCTCGAACAGCTGTCGGTGTTCTCCGACCCGCACCGCGTCCCGGACGTCCGGCTGATCGCGTCGACCTTCCTCGGCCTGATCCCCCTCGGCGCCGACCCCGTACTGCCGCCGGACACCGCCTGGCATCCCGTGTCCTCGCTCCCCCGCACCGCGTTCGATCACGGCGTCGTCGTCGAGTACGCGCGCACACGTCTGGCCGCCAAGCTGTCGTACACCAACATCGCGTTCGCCCTCGCACCCGCCGAGTTCGCCATGTCGACGCTGCGTGAAATCTACTGTGCCGCTCTGGGTTACCAGGTCGACGCGACGAACCTGCAGCGCGTCCTCGGACGTCGAGGGGTACTCGTCGCGACCGGCGCCACCGCACCCCCCGGACGCTTCGGCGGCAGGCCGCCCGCGCTCTACCGGTTTGCCGAGTCCCGACTGCGCGTCACCGACGAGTTCGCCGCGCTGCGTCCACCGTCCTGAGCGCACGGCGTCACCGCGGCGCAGCGCCGAAAGTGCGGTCAGCGGAGCGTTTCGCGAGAGTCCGGGTCGGTAGGTGCACCCTCGGGTGGACGCCCGAGGTGCGGATCCGGACTGAACGCCACCAGCCCGGCGTACACGACCGAGGCCGCAAGCGGCTGCGCGATCAGGGCCAAGGCCGTGCCGAGACCCGGTGTCGCCGCGACGATCTGCCCGACCTCGAGATCGGTGAGACTCGGGAAACGCAACCCCACGACACCGAGGCCGACGACCGCGGTCGTGGCAGCGCCGACCATGGACCCGACGAGCAGGCCGAGGAACGGGACCACTCCGCGCAGTGCGCGACGCGTCCACACCGCGGCCGCGGACAACACCCCGACGATCAGGCCGAGGCACAGAAACAGTGCGACGGCGTCGAACTGATGGATGCTCTCCCCGGTCAGCGACACCGCACCGCCGCCGGAGACGACGAGGAAATGCTGCGCCGGGGCGAGCAGACCCCACACGATTCCGGCGATCGCACCTGCCGCGACGACGCCGACGACAACGCGGGCGGCGAACCGCACTTCTGCGCGGTCGGCCCGCGGCGTCGTCTGCGTCGGCTGCACGATGTCGGCGGTCATGGGAGTCCACCTTAGGCGGCAGCAGGAGCCGTGCTCAGCGCAGTTCGTGCGCCGCCGAGTCGCTGACCCCGTGCCGCGAGCACTTCGCCCACCACCCGTCCGGGCTGACCTGGACGATCATCCGGCGGCCGCAGTGCTCACAGAAGCGCGGCGGCTCCAGGCCGAGTGCGGCGGACGCGGGTGTCGCATCCGGGACGCCCTCGACGATCCGAAGCCCGGTGAACGGGTTGTACCGCTCGGCGGTGACAGACTCGCTCATCGTCAGATCGTCTGGTTGAGGGCCTTGATCGGCATCTGCAGCTCGCCGAGCAGGTCCAGGTCCGATTCGGCGGGACGGCCGAGGGTCGTCAGGTAGTTGCCGACGATGACGGCGTTGATACCACCGAGAATGCCCTGCTTCGCACCGAGATCGCCGAGGGTGATCTCGCGTCCACCGGCGAAACGCAGGATCGTGCGGGGCAGCGCGAGCCGGAACGCGGCGACGGCGCGCAGTGCGTCGGCGGCGGGCAGGACGTCGAGGTCGCCGAACGGCGTGCCCGGACGCGGGTTCAGGAAGTTCAGCGGAACCTCGTCGGGCTCCAGTTCGGCGAGGTTCGCGGCGAACTCGGCCCGCTGTTCGAGGGTTTCGCCCATGCCGAGGATGCCGCCGCAGCAGACCTCCATGCCGGCCTCGCGAACCATCCGCAGCGTGTCCCAGCGCTCCTCCCAGGAGTGCGTGGTGACGACGTTCGGGAAGTACGACTTCGACGTCTCGAGGTTGTGGTTGTAGCGGTGCACGCCCATCGCAGCGAGCTGGTCGACCTGCTCCTGGTTCAGCATGCCCAGCGAGCAGGCGACCTGGATGTCGACCTCGTTGCGGATGGCTTCGACGCCCGCCGCGACCTGCGCCATCAGGCGCTCGTCGGGGCCGCGGACGGCCGCGACGATGCAGAACTCGGTGGCACCCGTCTTCGCGGTCTGCTTGGCGGCCTCGACCAGGCTCGGGATGTCGAGCCACGCGGCGCGGACCGGGGACTGGAACAGGCCGGACTGAGAGCAGAAGTGGCAGTCCTCGGGGCAGCCGCCCGTCTTGAGCGAGATGATGCCCTCGACCTCGACCTCCGGGCCGCACCACCTCATGCGGACGTCGTGGGCGAGTGCGAGCAGCTCCTCGAGCCGGTCGTCGGACAGTTGCAGGATCTCGAGGGTCTGGTCCTGCGTCAGGCCCTCACCCCGTTCGAGGACCTGCTCCCTCGCGACGGCGAGGATGTCGGTGCGGGCGGGTGCCTGGGTCACGGGTAGCTCCTGGATGCTCTCGGGTGTCCGGGCTGAGATGGTTCGCCTCGCGAACTTGAACACCGTACAAGTTGAACAGCGTTCAGGTTAGGGTCGTGGTGAAATGGTGTCAACCGACCACCGAGGGAAAGCGGGCCTGAGAGTGCAGCTGCGACGAGCCGACGTCCTGGCAGGGGCGATCGCAATCCTCGACGAGTACGGACTCGGCGACCTGACGATGCGCAGGCTCGCGACGTCGCTCGGGGTGCAGCCGGGCGCGCTCTACTGGCACTTCCCCAACAAGCAGACGTTGCTGGCCGCGATCACCGACGACATGCTCGCCGGAGTGGCGGCGCCGACGGACACGTCCACATGGGACGCACGGCTCGACGTGCTGGCGCATCGCTTCCGCGACGCACTGCTCGCCCACCGCGACGGCGCGGAACTGGCATCGGCGTCCTACGCCGCGCGGCTCGCCACCAACGACGCCCGCGACACCCTCGCAGGCGCGTGCACCGATGCCGGCCTGCCCGCGGACGAAGCCGAATTCGCCGCCGACACACTGCTTTTCTACATTCTCGGCCAGACGATGGACGAACAGTCTCGGATGCAGATGGACAGCCACGGCGCACTGACCGAGGACGCTTCTCCGCTCTACGACGTCACCAGCGGGACGGCGCGATTCGAATACGGCCTCACCCTGTTCGTCGACGGCGTCCGCAGCCGCCTGTCGGAGCACGCGCGGCACTGACGGTGTCAGCGCGTTCCGGACCCGCCGAGTTCCGGCTCGACGACACAGGTACTCCGCTCGTCCCACAGGCCGATACGGATCCACCCGGAGTCGAGGAGAATCCGATCGAAACTGCTCGGTGACCAGCCCGTCACCGTGCCGTACGGCAACACCGCGACCTCGGCACCGGTCCCGTCCGACACGACGATCCTGCCCGCAGTGCGGGCACGCTCGAGGGGGTTCGGCGAGTCGACCCACTCGGTGACTCCCGCCGGGTCGACGCGCGCCGTGTACGTTTCCGGGGGAATCGTGCCCGCCTCGCGAGCCGCGTCGACGACGCGGACCACCATGCGATCGACACCGCCGAGCGTCGTGTCGGCGTCGGCGAGGACAGCGACGAGATCGCCCAGCCGCGCACCGATCTCCTCGCCGCCCGACAGTTCGGCCGCGGCATGGACGAGCCCTTCGAGCAGTGTCTTCACCTCACGCAGGGTCTCCGCCGATTCCGCGACGCCGAGCCGAACCATCCGCGGATCGATCACCGTGCGTCCACCCGCATCCGGCACGATGAGCCCTGATCCGCTGCGGTGGAGTAGTGCACGTTCACCCTTTCGACGATCGCCCACGGCAGTCGCCGCGTCGATCCAGCAAAACACGACCCGCCCACTGCCGGGCGACGAAAAGTCCGAATCCAACTGGTCTGACCACTTGACCTCATACCGCGTGGAGCCTACCGTCGATCCATGTTCGAACCGATCGCCCGCACGACCACCTCCGCCGCCGTCTTCGACCAGATCAGCGCGCGGGTACTCGGCGGCGATCTCCTCGCGGGCGAGTCGCTACCGAGCGAACGCCACCTCGCCGAGGCGTTCGGAGTGTCACGGCCCGCAGTTCGGGAGGCCATCCAGAAGCTGACGCAGGCCGGACTCGTCGAGGTTCGACAGGGCGAGTCGACCTCCGTTCGCGACTTCCGGCGCCACGCAGGCCCGGAACTACTGCCGCACCTCCTGATCGCCGCCGGCACGCCGGACTGGGCGGTCGCTCGCAGCGTCCTCGAGGCGCGGCGACTGATCGGCGTGCAGGTCGCGGGACTGGCAGCGGCACGCGCTACCACGGAAACCGATGCGCTGCTGCGGGATTCACTGGCTCTACTGGAGTCCGTGCGCGACCCCGTCGAGCTCCAACGGTGCGCACTCGTCTTCTGGGAGCACGTCGTCGACGCGGCCGAGTCGATCGCGTTCCGGCTGATCTTCAACAGCCTGCGAAACGCCTACGAACCGACGATGGCGGCACTGTCGACGGTGATGGTGGCGGAGGTCGGCCGCACCGACCTGTACCGGGAACTCGCTTCGGCCATCGCCGACCGCGGCGCGGACGCCGCCGCGACCTCCGCCGCCACACTCCTCGACCTCGGAACAGCGGCACTGACCGGCCTCATCGAGCAGCTCGACCAGACACAGGAGGAGCAATGACCAGCACACGAGTACGCCGAGACGTCACCCTCCGCGACGCGGCAGACGAGTTCCGGCGCCATCCGACGCCGTGGATGATCGGCGGCGTCCTGGTGGCGGCGACCGGTGCGCGCATCGCCGTCGGCGACTGGCAGTGGACCGACGCGCTGGTCCCCGTCGTCGCACTGGCGGCGTTCCCGTTCGTCGAGTGGGTCATCCACGTGAGCATCCTGCACTGGCGGCCCCGCCGCGTTCTCGGTGTCACGGCCGACTCTCTGCTGGCACGCAAGCACCGTGAGCACCATGCGGATCCGCGTGACGTACCACTGGTGTTCATTCCGTGGCAGACGCTCGTCTGGCTGCTACCGACATTGGTGGCGATCGCCGCGTTCGCGTTCGGTCGACTCGGACTCGGGTTGACGTTCCTGGTCACCGTCGCCGCGCTGGGCATGGTGTACGAGTGGACGCACTTCCTCGTTCACAGCGACTACAAGCCGCGGTCCCGGTCGTATCGGGCGGTGTGGCGCAATCATCGTCACCACCACTTCAAGAACGAGCACTACTGGTTCACCGTCACCACGAGCGGCACCGCCGACCGAATGCTCGGCACCTGCCCCGATCCGGCCGACGTCCCGACGTCCCCGACTGCGCGCAGCCTCCACGCAGGCGCGTGAGAAATCAGTTCAGCGACCGCTCCGAACTGATCTCGTACTCGCTGACCGACGCGGCGACGATCATCGCGGCCTGCCCGCCGTCGGGTCCCGACCCACGGAACGCCTCGACGGCGGCGCGCGAGTCCCACCGCTCGAACACGTGGACCCGCGCGGGATCGACGAGGTCGGCGGCGATCACGAAGTCGAGGCAACCTGTAGCGGCCCTGGCCTGCTCGACGACGTCGACGCAGCTCGCGAGGTAGCTCTCACGATCGTGCGCGTCGACGACAATGTGTCCGGCAACGATGATCACGGTGTCTCCTATCGTTTGCGGTGGTGACAGTGCAGACCGCCCCGGACGGTGACATTCATCTGCCAGTGTGGAGAAGCAGTCGATGTCGGGCGCGATCTCGGTGACCAGCATCCGTTTCAGACTGCGCCCGAGAGGCGGCCCCACACAACGGCGAGACTCCCGCCGCCGGATCGTTACGCCATAGTTGCCGATTCAGCACTGCTTGTTCGTCGTCTCGTTCGTCAGACTGGTCACATGTTTGCGCGCATGGTCGCAACTGTCTCCGTCACCGCGGTGCTCACGATGCCCGTCGTGATGGCCGCGTCGGCCGCCGCCGACGTTGCCGCGCCGGGAACCGTCACCGCCACAAGGCCTCTGCCGCCCGAGCAGTGGATCCCCGGCTCGGTGTCCGGGACCGCGGTCACCTACGGCACCCTCGGCCCGAACGACGAGCCCGCACTGTCCACGGGTGCGGTGTTCCTACCGCCGGGCGCTCCCCCACCCGGCGGCTGGCCGGTGGTGTCGTGGGCCCACGGCGCGGTCGGGATCTCCGATACGTGCGCACCGACGGTGACAGGCAAGATTGGTGGGCCGTACCTCGGGAGATGGCTCGCGCAGGGCTACGCGATCGTCGCGACGGATTACGTCGGGCTCGGCACCGACGGTGTGCATCCGTACCTAGACGGCCGGTCCGAGGCCCACGCCGTGGTCGACATGGTGCGGGCGGGGGTGGCGACCGAACCGACGTTGTCGCGAAAGTGGTTGACGCTCGGGCAGTCCCAGGGTGGGCAGGCGGCGATGGTCACGGCGACGATCGCCACCTCCTACGCGCCGGAACTCGACTACCGGGGAACCGTCGCACTCGGTGTGCCGTCGAACATCGAGAATCTCGCCGTTCTCGGCGGTCCCGGATTCCCCCAGCTGCCGCTGACCGGAACCACCACTTTCATCGCGTACGCGCTCGCGGGCTTGCGCGCCGCGCGACCCGACGTGGACGTCGACGCCTACCTGAGCGCACGAGGACGGGCGGTGCTGACGCTGGCCGAGGAACTCTGCTACGAGGAGGCGAACGCGGCGATCGGCGCCACCTCCATCGGAGACTTGTTCTCCCGCAGGCTCGACACCCCGATCCTGGCCGCGTTGCAAGAGATGCTGGCGATTCCGGTGCGCGGGTACAACCGGCCACTGTTCCTGGGGCAGGGCCTGTTCGACACCGTCGTTCCCTCTCCGCTGACCTTCAAGCTGGCCACTGACCTCGCCCTGGCGGGGCAGCGTTTCACGTTCCGGGTGTACCCGAAGGGCCATCTGGAGACGATGCTCGCATCCGAGCCCGAGGCGAACACGTTCGTGCGCAACCTGTTCGGACCCTGACGACCGCCTAAGGGCATGCCATGACGCGTGCCGGGTTGACAGCCGGCCGGAAGACCGCCAATATCCATTTCACTAATTAAGTAGTGAAATGGAGATTCGATGGTCGAGTTTCACATCAACCGTCGATCCGGCATCCCCGCCTACGTTCAGCTGGTCCTGCAGGTCAAACAGGCCCTGCGGCTCGGCGACCTGAATCCGGGCGACCGACTGCCCACCGCGAAGGAAGTGGTCGAGGCGGTCACCGTCAACCCGAACACGGTCCTCAAGGCGTACCGGGAGCTGGAGAACGACGGGCTCGTGCAAGCCCGACCGGGCCTGGGCACCTTCGTGACCCGGTCGCTGAGCAAACCCGGCATGGCGGAACGCCGCGCCCTGGAGGCCGAGTTGACCGACTGGGCGCGGACGGCCGCGGCCGCGGGGCTGGACCGATCGGATCTCGAGGCACTGGTCGCGGCGGCATTGGATTCCGAGTTCGGCGAGGACACAGGAGAGTTCGTATGAGTGAGACCGGCAGCGCACTGACCGTGCGCGAGCTGCACAAGTCGTTCCGACGCACCGAGGCGCTGCGGGGCTGCTCGTTCGACGTCGAGCACGGCAGCATCACCGCCCTCGTCGGCGCCAACGGGGCAGGCAAGTCCACCTTGATGTCGATCGTCGTCGGACTGCTCGAGCCCGACGCAGGCGAGGTGACGGTGCTGGGCAGCAGGCCCGGCCGGAACGGCATCGTGCCCGGCCTGTCCTACGTCGCCCAGCACAAGCCGCTCTACCGCGGATTCTCGGTCGCCGACACTCTGGCGTTCGGCCGGAAGACGAACGCCCGCTGGGACGACGACTACGCGACCGCGCTGGTGGCGGACGCGCAAATCCCGCTGTCCGCCCGGGTAAAGACACTCTCCCCCGGGCATCGCACGCGGGTCGCGCTCGCCCTCGCGTTAGGCAGGCGTCCCGAAGTGCTGCTGCTCGACGAGCCGTTGGCCGAACTCGACCCGCTCGCAAGACGATCCGTCGTGCGCACCCTCCTCGCGGATGTCGCCGAGCACGGCACCACCGTCGTGTTGTCCTCGCACGTGCTCTCCGAAGTGTCCGAGATCGCAGATCAGTTGGTGATCCTGGGATCCGGCCGGACGCGTCTGACCGGATCGCTCGACGACCTGATCGGCGAGCACTATCTGCTCACCGGGTCGTCCGATCCGACGACGATGATCGGCGACGGCACCGTCATCGACTCGCACCGGCACAGTCACCTCGTACGTGGCCCGCGCCCGACGCCGAGCGACGGCTGGCGAGTAGAGCCGCCGAACCTCGACGACATCGTCCTCGCCTACCTGACCGACACCGACGGGGAGGCGGCATGACCTGGGCCACCTGGCGCCAGCACCGGATGTCGATCATCCTCACGCTCGGCGCCATTGCGCTGCTCACCGGGGCGGCGCTGCTCGCGGGTCTGGTGGTGCGGCGTTCGGACCAACCCCTGCCGTACGGGACGTTCTTCGGGTGCGTTCCCGGCGGGGGTTCGACGCAGTGCTGGGCGGAGTCGACCCTGACCTTCGTCACCCTGCTCACGGTGCTGCTACCGATTCTGCTCGGGCTGCTGGTCGGCGTGACGGTGTTCTCCCGCGACATCGAACGCGGCACCCACGTGCTGGGACTGTCCCAGTCCGTGAGCCGTGCCCGCTGGTACTGGACGCGAGTACTGGTGGTGTTCGTTCCCGTTACCGTCGCCATGACGGTACTCGGGGCCGTCCTCGACTGGACCCGGTCGCCGGGGGGCGGAACGCAGCACCCGTATCTCTCGGGCGGTAGTTACTCCTTCTACTCGCCGCTGAGCTTTCCGCTGTTCCAGTCCACCGGCCTCGTTGCCGGCGCGTACACCTTCCTCGCCCTGATCCTCGGGAGCGGCGTGGCACTGTTGCTGCGCAACACGATCGGCGCCATGGTGGTGACGCTGATCGCGATGTCGGTGCTGCTCGTCGGGTTCCAGTTCGGCGCCCGACCGCACTACGCGGCCGTCACCGTCCGGGCGCAGCCGCTCGGCTGGTCGGGCGGGTACGTCGCATACTCCGACAGCCAGTTCGTCGGAGCGTACGACGCGGCCGACGATCCGAGGTCCTGGCAGCTCGACTCGAACTACGTCGACGCCGACGGCAACGCCGTGCCGATCGACTACAGCCACTGCGCGACCGTCTACGAGGAGAACTGGCAGCAGCGGCCCGAGGAGACGTTCGCCGAGTACGAGACTCGCCAGGATGCCATCGAGAGCCAACAGCAACTCAGGTACACCGAGTGCCTACGCGCGCAGGGCGCCGACCACTTCGAGGTCAGATACCACCCGGTCGGACTGCTGCGCCGCTTTCAGGTGACGGAGGCCGCGCTGGCTCTGGCACTGTCGGCACTGCTGTTCGTCCCGTCGTTGTGGGCGCTGCGCAGGTTGCGACCCTGACCGAACGCCGCACTTGCCGTGCTGCACTCCGAGGGACGAGACGCACACATTCGTCCGAAACGCCTTCGCGTCCTGAACAGAGTTCGCCGTCACGGGACGTCGTCGTCTCCCGACCCCTGCCCGCCCGCCGCGTTCCCGGCTACTGCCCCACCGCAGTTCGGTTTCGCGGCGGGTGCGGGCGTGGTCGAGCGCCTCGGCCATCAACTCGCCCAAGTGGTGGCGGTGATTGATCCGGATCTCTGGTCGGGGTCGATGTGTTTCGGTGCGGTCCGCTGGGTGCGCCCGGCATCGCTGGTGTGATCGGGTGCCGTCTCAGTTGCCCAGCCGCCGGGCTCGTCGTGGACGAGGGCGTGGCAGTGATCGCACGATTCATCGATACTGCCTGCCTGTCATCGATCCTCCTTCTGTGAATCGCCCTCGTAGTTGGCAATTCCCGGCGCCCTGACCTGCGGCGTGCCAACTATCTTGACCACGGCCAGTCGTGATCGTGGTCAAGATAGTTGGCAATTGTTCGCAGCAGTTCGTTGGCCAAATCATGCTGTCGGCGGAGGTTGGCGATGCAACCTTCCTGGGGCACCGATCCGACTCAGCGGCTGCGTGGGCTCAACACCCTCGTCGCCGTACGGACCTTAAGTAGAGGCCGACGATTCGTTCTCGAGCTGAGGTGTCCCATAAATCGTCGACACCAACGGGTTTCGAGACACACCCAATTCGGACACGTTATTGGGAGACTCGCCAACCGGTCACCGATGCCGGCCGTGAAGCCCGGATTTGTATCCGGAGTACGAACGATTGATGGACAACGGGACGCCGATGGGACCTACCGATCAATCCGCAGTGCGCGCATGCTCTGAACCCGGAACCGATCCACTCCTAACGAGTTGAAGCCGCCGACACTCACGGCGTCGACGGCTCCAATCCCGCACTCGGGAACGCTGCGCAGTGCAGGTCTTCCCGATTCCGGGGGCAGTGCCCGCCATCGCGGCCTCTCGGCACGTGGTCGCTACGGATGACCAACACGTCGTGCCCGAGAGTCGAGAGACGATTCGCCAGCTCGTCGGTGATCGTCGATTTTCGGAGGCCTCGATCCCTGAGATTCCGACGATGGTGCGACCGTCCCGACCTTGGTGATTGTCGAGGACGCATTCAAGGAGAGAACTCGAGTTCTCGCAGTCAACGATTGCCTGTTGGGTCAATCCAGTCTCGATGGCAACTTCCAAGCAACGTCGATCCGGCCACGATGCGCGCCTTTCGATCTGAGTGGAATGAAGCTACACCGCCGGCGGTTCGCGGCCGTGTCGCATTTGCCGGGCTGCGTCAGCTCACGCAACACTATGCGGTGCATCGTCGTCACTGAGACGGTGACCGACACGAGGGAGGTGCAGTGGAGGGTCCGCCGCAGGAGGCCTACGGGCGGGTGACCAACCCGCAGCGGTTCGCGCCGCTCATTCCCGCGGCGGAGGAGCTCGTTGCCGACCTCGAGCTTCGGTTCGAGGTGACCGTTACCCGCGAACCGGCAGTGCCAAGGCGAGCGTCATCGACTGTCCGGACGATCGAGTCGATTCGGCTCATACCACCGGATCCGGATCAGGCGCCGCTGACGATCACCACGACATCGTTTCCGGGGCTGTATCTAGATGTAGGTGCCTGGCAGCACATCGCACTTCCTGCATGTGGATGCGACACCTGCGACGAGCAAGTCGAAGACGCTGTCGAGGACCTGGTCAAGTACTGCACGGCTCTCGCCGGCGGGAAACTGTCCGAACGCATCAACGTGGCACAGCGGACGCTCGAGCACACCTGGGACGGTGACGACTGGGGTCGCAGCGGCAGTCAGTCCCTGTCCCCGCAACGGGAGGCCGAGCTGCGCGCCCGCCCAGTCATACCACCGCAAAGCGGGCACTGGCGGCCCTGGCTGATCAAAAAGTCGGGTGACCACCGGTGAAACGCGGAGCGGGCTGCCGTCTGAGCACGACGTACTCCTGCACAACACCGGCGAAGCGGCATGATGCCGACGACTCTGCCGACTCGGCTGCACGGACTATGTGGCAAGTTGCCAACTGCGGCGTCCATTAACAGGGGGACTGCGGCTGCTCTACGGCATCCGGCTGCTCATCGGCCATCTTCGGCGTAGTCAGGCCGGACCCGACTCGTTGTCGACCTTGAGACGAGGTAGGCCAACTGTCCTGGCAAATGGCCACCTATCTTGGCGATTCACAGGTGGTGGTGGGAGAGTTTCGGGATTGCTGCCGGGACCGTGTAGCCGGCCGCTCCGTCGGCGCGCCAGGGCCGCAGATTGCGCTGGATCGTCGACCTGACCGATGCCATGTGGGCTCGTCGCACCCCGAACGCATTGATCAGGAGGCGCATTCCGGCGAGCGAAGTTCAGCATCGGCCGCGGATGCGCAAATTCAGAACCCCATGCCCGCACGCACTACGGGCGAGATGTTCGGCTGAGCGAATGCTCTGCGATGATCTTCGAGTGGGACAACCCGGGTACGACGCGGCGAAGCTGCTGGACGATGCAGGGATCGAACTGGGTCCCGGCTTGACCGATGCCGAATTCGACTCGATCGACGAACGCTTCGGATTCCGATTCAACCCGGACCACCAGAGCCTCCTCACGACAGCCCTACCGCTGGGCGACGGCTGGCCGGATTGGCGCAATGGAAGCGACCTCGAGTTAAGGGCCTGGCTGGACAGGGTGGCCGAAGGGTTCATTTTCGACGCACTGAACCAAAATCCACCCTTCTGGCCTGCAACCTGGGGCGAGTTACCGTGCGCGCCCGAGGATGTAGCCACGACCGTGCGCCGAGAACTAGGCACGTGGCCTCGCCTCGTCCCGATATTCGGGCACCGGTTCACCCCCGCAGCGCCCTCCCCGGCGGGATCGCCGGTGTTCTCCGCGTGGCAAACCGACATCATCTACTACGGGGCCAACCTCGTTGAGTATTTGGCCAACGAACTTCCATTCGGCCAGGGACGAAAAACGCTCTCACCTATCGTCGTGCGAGTGCCGCACTGGTCACGGTTCGTCGAGTCGGCTAACAGCCCCGAATCGATCTGATCGGTCCGCGGGGGCGTCGACTGAGGTTACTCAGGCTCCTCCAGTCGCTGTCGCACCTGACTGGACAGGATGGGATCCAGGTGGTCGGCGATCTCGACCGACGCTGTGCCAACTACCTGGCAAATTGCCAAGTACGGTGACCGTTCACAGCCGCCGCTGGGGAGTGCGCAGGAGCCACCTGCGCCTTCGCCGCCTGCGCCCACGGCTCCAAGTGGGATCCGCTCGAGCGGATCTCCGACCCGATTGCAGCGCGATTCGAGCCGTCATCCCCTACCCCGCACCGAAGCTCGATCCCCGGTGGTGATGCGGAGCCGCTGATGACCCCGCTGCGGGCGCCGGCGCCCACCCCTCCGGTCCGAGATCACCTGGCCGGGTACGTGAGTGGCCGCACGCGGGGTACGGCGGCGACCACCGCCAGTCCTCCGAAATCCGATAGCCCAAACATTATGACATTACACCAGGTGGGGCTTGGCGTACCCTCAGGTCGCCGGATATAGGTTCCGGTTGTCGCATTCCGGTTAGCATGTCCCGTTGAATGCCCGAAATGGCACTGCCCACCGCACTGAAGTGCCGCGCGCGTTCGACTCGGGCGACGAACCGCCCTCCCCCGCCCCGAGTTGGGGCACCATGTTCGGATGGGGGTTTCACAGAGCACATTTGCGCGCGCGACCGGGGCCGTCGCCGTGGCGACCGCGGCCAGTCGTGCAACAGGACTCGTCCGCACCCTCGCCCTGGCGGCGGTGCTGGGCACAGCGGCGGTCGGCGACGCCTACAACGGCGCGAACAGCATGCCGAACATGGTGTACGAACTGCTCCTCGGTGGCGTGATGAGCAGTGTCTTCGTTCCTGCACTGGCGCGTGCGCGGCTCCGCGGGCGAACCTGTTCGCGAGTTTTCACGCAGCGCCTGCTGCTCGCGACGGTTCTCGCGGCAGCGGCAGTCACGACGCTGGCGGTGGCGTGTGCCCCGATCCTCGTCACGGCGTTGGTGTCGGACGCGGAGCAGTCACAACTGGCGACCGTCCTGGCATACCTGCTGTTGCCGGAGATCTTCTTCTACGCGATCGCTGCGACGGTGACCGCCGTGCTCAACGTACGTGACAGCTATGCGCCTGCGGCCTGGGCGCCGGTGGTCAACAACCTGGTCGTGCTCGCGACGGTCGGGGTCTTCGCGGCAGTGCCGGGGCCCGTGACGTTGCTGCCATCGACGATGACCACCGCCCAGGTTCTCGTCCTGGGCGGTGGGACCACGACCGGGATCGTGGTCCAGGCCATCTGGACGGTGGCGGCGTTGCGGCGTACCGGCTTTCGGTGGAGTTGGCGGGTGAGGCCGGTGCCGTACACATGGCGGCCGGTCCGCGTCGGCGTGACATTGCTCGGCTGGGTGCTGCTGTACGTCGCGATCAGTCAGGTCGGCGTCGCGGTCGTGCTCAAGGCGGCGTTCAGCCACGGCGGGGTCTCGACCTACACGTACGCCGACCTGCTGTTCCAGGTGCCGTACGGGATCCTCGGGGTATCCCTGCTGACCGTGCTCATGCCCCGCATCTCCCATGCGGTGGCCGTCGGGGACCGTGATGGGCTGGTCGCCGACATGGGCCGCGCAGCCCGGTACTCGGTGGTCGCCCTCGTCCCTGCCGCAGTCGCGATGGCCCTCCTCGGACCGATGCTGACCACGGTACTGTTCGTGGGCCGCATCGATGTGGATGCCGCCCGCCTCATCGGTGTCGCGTTGGCGCTGTCCGCGTTCGGGTTGCCGCCGTTCGCGTTGGTGATGCTTCAGATGCGGGTCTTCTACGCGGGCAGTGACATGCGCACGCCGACGCTGATCAACGCCGGCATGGTGGCCACGAAGATCGCCGTCGTCGCCCTGGTCGTCACGACGCTTCCGGACAGTTCCATCGTGGTGATGCTGCCGGTCGCGAGTTCGCTGTCCTACCTCGTGGGTGCCATCGGTGGCCATCTGGCCCTGCGTCGCCGTTACGGACTGCTCGGCTTCCACAACGTGCTCGGAAACTTCTCGCGGGCGCTGTGGGCGTCGATCGTCACCGGGGCGATCTGCGTCGTCGCGGTCGGGTTGTCGCACCATCTGCTCGCCAACCCACGGCAGGCGGCAGCGGCAACTCTTGCGGCAGTGGCCGTCCTCGGAGTCCCCACGTTCCTTCTCGCCGCGCAGAAGATCGGCATCCCCGAGATACGCAACGCCAGGGCTCTGCTGATTGGCTGACCGGCGCGCATCTGCTGGACCCATGCTCGACCGTCCCGCGTGGAGACGAACCGGTCACCGGCTCATCGCGGATGCCGCCCCTGTCAGCGGTTTGCGGCGAAGGCCGCCGGCGCCGAGACGGGCGCGGGCGCACCGGGGCCGGCGGTCAGGCCCGCGTTGACGACCGCGGATGCACCCCACACGCTCGCCGCGAGAAATCCGGCACTGACAACTCCCGCGACCAGCGACTTCGTGCGCATCTCAACCTCCAGTGTGTGACTGCGCTCACAGTACGGCCGCATGCCGCCACATGTACCGCTTTCGGAGGGAGTTTTCAGGTCGACGAGCCGCCGCGCCGGAACAGCTTGTTGCCCAGCCAGACCACGGGGTCGTAGCGCCGATCCACGACCCGTTCCTTCATCGGGATCAGGGCGTTGTCGGTGATGTGAATCCCCTCGGGACACACCTCCGTGCAGCACTTGGTGATGTTGCAGAACCCGAGGCCGTGCTCGGTCTGCGCGACGTCGCGGCGGTCCGCGACGTCGAGCGGGTGCATCTCGAGTTCCGCGATCCGCATCAGGAATCGCGGGCCCGCGAATGCCGCCTTGTTCTCGTCGTGGTCGCGCACGACATGGCAGGTGTTCTGGCAGAGGAAGCACTCGATGCACTTGCGGAACTCCTGCGACCGCTCGACGTCGACCTGTGCCATGCGGTACTCGCCCGGCGCTAGATCGGCTGGCGGCGTGAAGGACTGGATCTCACGAGCCTTGGCGTAGTTGTACGACACGTCGGTCACGAGGTCGCGGATCACCGGGAACGCGCGCATCGGGGTGATCGTGACGACCTCGTCGACAGCGAAGGTCGACATCCGCGTCATGCACATCAGGCGGGGTCTGCCGTTGACCTCGGCCGAGCAGGAGCCGCACTTGCCCGCCTTGCAGTTCCAGCGCACCGCGAGGTCCGGGGCCTGGGTCGCCTGCAGTCGGTGCACGATGTCGAGCACGACCTCACCCTCGTTGACCTCGACCGTGTAGTCCTGCAGATCGCCGGCGTCGGCGTCGCCGCGCCACACCCGGAAAGCCGCCTGATAGCCCATCACTCCACCTTTCCCGGATGTCCCGCAGGTTCGTCGTCGGCTCTGCCTGGATGTTCCGCGAGCTCCACATCTGTGTAGTACTTCGCCACCTCGGCGAAGTCGAAGAGCGCGAACAGGTCCGGACGCATCGGCTGCTGCGGCTCCGGCGTGACCCCGACGTCGGGGACGACCCGGCCGCCCGCGTCGGCGCCGCCGACGAGGCCGCAGACGAGCAGCGTGCCCCGCCAGCTCGACTCCATACCCGGATGGTCGTCCCGGGTGTGCCCTCCTCGGCTCTCAGTGCGCATCAGGGCCGCCCTGGCGACGCATTCGCTGACGAGCAGCATGTTGCGGAGGTCGATCGCGAGGTGCCAGCCGGGGTTGAACTGCCGGTGCCCCTCGACGGCGACGTGTTCGATGCGGGCCCGGATCTGTTCGAGTTCGTCCAGGGCGGAGCGGATCTCGGATTCGGTCCGGATGATGCCGACCAGGTCGTGCATCACCTGCTGCAACCGCATGTGCAGGGTGTACGGATTCTCGGGTGACGCCCCCGTCGTCGGGGGGTCGAACGGCGCGAGCGCCATCGCCGCGGCGGCGTCCACCGCGTCCGGTGTGACCTCGGGCCGCTCGGTGAGCGATTCGACGTAGGTCGCCGCACCCAACCCGGCTCTCCGCCCGAACACCAGGAGATCCGACAGCGAGTTGCCACCGAGCCGATTGGAGCCGTGCATGCCTCCGGAGCATTCTCCTGCCGCGAAAAGTCCGGGCACACTGGATGATCCGGTGTCGGGGTCCACTTCGATCCCGCCCATCACGTAGTGACAGGTCGGCCCGACCTCCATCTGTTCCTTCGTGATGTCGACATCCGCGAGTTCGAGGAACTGATGGTGCATGGACGGCAGTCGCCGCACGATCTCGTCGGCAGGCATCCGGGAGGCGATGTCGAGGTACACGCCACCGTGTTCGGTGCCGCGCCCGCCCTTGACCTCGGAGTTGATCGCGCGCGCCACCTCGTCACGCGGCAGCAGGTCCGGGGTGCGTCGGGCGCTGTCGTTGTCCTTGAGCCACTGGTCCGCCTCGTCCTCGGTTTCGGCGTACTGACCCTTGAACACGGCAGGGATGTAGTCGAACATGAATCGGGTGCCGTCGGAGTTCTTGAGGACGCCGCCGTCGCCACGGACGCCCTCGGTGACGAGGATGCCCTTCACGCTCGGCGGCCACACCATTCCGGTGGGGTGGAACTGGATGAACTCCATGTTGATGAGCTTCGCCCCGGCCCGCAGCGCGAGGGCGTGACCGTCGCCCGTGTACTCCCAGGAGTTCGACGTCACCTTGTAGGACTTGCCGATTCCACCGGTCGCAAGCACGACGGCGGGTGCAGTGAACAGGACGAATCGGCCGGACTCGCGCCAGTACCCGAACGCCCCCGCGATCGCGCCGTCCCGCACCATCAGTTCGGTGATCGTGCACTCGGCGAACACCCTGATCCGCGATTCGTGGTCGCCGGTGACGGCGAAGTCCTCCTGCTGCAGCGAGACGATCTTCTGCTGCATCGTCCGGATCAGTTCGAGGCCGGTGCGGTCGCCGACGTGCGCGAGTCGCGGGTAGGTGTGGCCGCCGAAGTTCCGTTGCGCGATCCGCCCGTCCGCGGTGCGATCGAACAGCGCGCCGTAGGTTTCCAGTTCCCACACCCGGTCCGGAGCCTCCCGGGCGTGCAGTTCGGCCATCCGCCAGTTGTTCAGGAACTTTCCACCGCGCATGGTGTCCTGGAAGTGCACCTGCCAGGAGTCCTTCGAGTTGGCGTTGCCCATCGCGGCGGCGCAGCCGCCCTCGGCCATCACCGTGTGCGCCTTGCCGAACAGCGACTTGCACACCACCGCGACCCGCAGCCCCCGCTCCCTGGCTTCGATGACGGCCCGCAGGCCCGCGCCTCCGGCGCCGATGACGACCACGTCGTAGTCGTGCCGCTCCACTCCCGCCACCGACAACCTCCCTCGTGCCACCAAGAACTTCTCTGTCCAGGAAACTCAGTTCACGAAGCGCAGGTCGGAGATGGTGCCGCTCGCGACGAGCATGATGTAGAAGTCCGTCAGCATCAGCGTCGCGAGGGTCACCCACGCCAACTGCATGTGCCGGGTGTTGAGGCGGCTCACCCACGTCCACAATCGGTACCGGACGGGATGCGCGGAGAAGTGCTTCAGCCGACCACCGACGGCATGCCTGCACGAGTGGCACGACACCGTGTACGCCCACAGCAGGATCACGTTGACGGTGATGATCACGTTGCCGAGCCCGAATCCGAATCCGCCTGTGGCTCCGTGGAATGCGAGCACCGCGTCGTAGGTGTTGATGGCGGAGACGACCAGCGCGACGTAGAAGAAGTAGCGGTGCGCGTTCTGCACGATCAGCGGCAACCGCGTCTCACCGGTGTACTTGCTGTGTGGTTCCGCGACCGCACAGGCGGGCGGGGCCATCCAGATCGACCGGTAGTAGGCCTTGCGGTAGTAGTAGCAGGTGAGCCGGAATCCGAGCAGGAACGGCAGCGACAGGAACGCGAGCGGAATCCACATCGGCAGCTGGCCGATCCAGACTCCGAAGTGGGTGGATCCGGGCGCGCAGGACGCGCTGACACAGGGCGAGTAGAACGGCGTCAGATAGTGGTACTCGTCGACCCAGTAGGCGGTCCGCACGAAGGAGCGAACGGTCGCGTAGCCGACGAACACCGCGAGGCCGAGCGCAGTCAGGAGCGGCGGACGCCACCACAGGTCCGTGCGCAGGGTGCGCGCCGCGAGGGACGCGCGCCCGGGCGTCCGGACGCCGGTGGCGGTTCTCGCCGGCGCGCTCACCGCTCGTGCGGGTGACCGCCGACGCCTTCGTCGTCGGCCCCCTGCCACAGCGTGTGGTCGTACGGAGCCTCCGGGACGCGGACCCGTTCGGCCTCCGTGACGGGGTGCGCCAGGCGGGGCGGTGACGCGTCGAGGTCGCCCGCGTCGATCCCGAGGCGTTCGACGTCGTTCGCCAGCCGCTGCACCGCCGCCGCGTCACCGTAGGTGTTGCGAAGCGAGCCGACGCACTGGCGAAGATGCCCGATCGTGCGCTGCAGCTCCATCATTTCGCTGGTGGACATGGCAACCTCCAACCACAGATGATGTGATGACCCTCACAGTACGGCAGAAGCTTTGCACTCGCGTGCGATCCGAAGGGACACGAGTCCAACCCGAAGGGACAGCAGTCCATGTCGAACGAAACCGTGCCACCGCCCGTCAACCTCCCGCCGGGCTACGACTTCACCGATCCCGACGCCTACACCGACGGCGTCCCCCACGCCGCGCTCGCCGCACTGCGCCGGACCTGCCCGGTGTGGTGGAACCCGCAGCCGCCGACCGTCGGCGGGTTCCACGACGAGGGATTCTGGGTCGTCACCCGGCACGAGGACGTGCGGGCGATCTCGCGTGACAGCGGACTGTTCTCGAGTTGGCGCAACGGCGCGCTGGTGCGACTCGACGACGACATCGACGAGCAGTCGTTCCAGATGCAGCGGCTGATCATGCTCAACAAGGACGCGCCCGAACACACGAAGCTGCGCAAACTGGTGGCGCGCGGGTTCACGCCGCGGGCGATCGAGAATCTTCGCGCGGCACTGTCCGACCGTGCCGAACGCATCGTCGCGACCGCCGCGGCGGCAGGCGACGGCGGCGATTTCGTCACCGACATCGCTGCCGAACTGCCCCTCCAGGCGATCGCGGAGCTGATCGGGGTTCCGCAGGAGGATCGCCGCAAGCTGTTCGACTGGTCCAACGAGATGATCGGCGGCGACGACCCGGAGTACGACGCCGATCCGATGGAGTCGGTGTCGCAGCTGATCGGCTACGCCTACGGGATGGCGGACGAGCGGCGCCGCTGCCCCGCCGACGACATCGTCACCACGCTCATCCAGGCCGACGTCGACGGTGACTCGCTCACTCCCGAGGAGTTCGGCTTCTTCGTGCTGCTCCTCGCCGTCGCGGGCAACGAGACCACCCGCAACGCGATCACCCACGGCATGCTCGCCTTCCTCGACCACCCCGACCAGTGGGAGCTGTTCAAGCGGGAGCGTCCCGCCACGACCGCCGACGAGATCGTGCGGTGGGCGACTCCCGTGACGTCGTTCCAGCGCACCGCGACCGCCGACACCGTTCTCGGCGGCCAGCAGATCCGGGCGGGCGACCGTCTCGCGATGTTCTATGCGTCGGCGAACTTCGACGAGGAGGTGTTCGAGAATCCGACGGTCTTCGACATCACGCGGGATCCGAATCCGCACCTCGGCTTCGGCGGTTCGGGGGCGCACTTCTGCCTGGGCGCGAACCTCGCTCGGATGGAGATCGACCTGATCTTCGGCGCGATCGCCGACCGGCTGCCGGACATCACCAAGCTCGGAGACCCGCAGCGGCTGCGGTCGGGCTGGTTGAACGGGATCAAGCACTTCCCGGTCGGATACGGCGGCGAATGCCCGGTGCCGCACTGAGGCGGCTCGCGACCGCGCGAGGGTCGTGCAACTAGATTCGGACCATGGACCTGCGCCAGATGGAGTACTTCCTCGCCGTGGTCGACCACGGCGGGGTCACCCGGGCAGCGGCGCAGCTGCGGGTGGCGCAGCCGTCACTGTCCCAGGCGGTGCGCAAGCTCGAGAAGGACCTCGGCACCGAGTTGTTCCATCGGGTCGGTCGCGGACTGGTGCTCTCCCCCGCAGGCGAGGCCCTCGTCGGCCCGGCGCGGTCGATCCTGCGGGAGGTGCACGCAGCCGAGAACGCGGTCCGCGACGTCGGCGCGATGCGGCGCGGCCGAATCGACATCGCCTCGCTCTCGGACCTGTCGTCGGATCCACTGTCGGTGTGGGTCGCCAAGTTCCGGCGGCTGTACCCGGACATCCGCTTCCACATCGAGGAACGCGACGAGACCGCGGACGTCGTGACTCTGGTGCGCTCGGGCGCCTGCGAACTCGGCATCCTGTCGCTTCCGCTCCCGACCGAGGACCTGGTGGGCGAGGAACTGATCGATCAACAGCTGGTGCTGGTGTGCCCACCTGGCACCGAGGCCCGCTGGCCGGACCCCGTGCCGATCGGGATGCTGTCCGGCGCACCGTTCGTGATGGGCGAGCGCGGCACCGCGACCCGCGACTACATCGAGCGCTCGCTGCGCACCCACGGAATCGAACCCGAGGTCGCGGTGGAGGTGCGTCAGCGCGGTGCCGTCCTGCCGATCGTGCTCGCCGGCGGCGGCGTGTCGATCGTCGCGCTGCGCAGTGGACTGGACGCGATGCTGCGGGGCGGTGTGGTGCGCGAGCTCTCGCCGCGGCTGACCCGCCGCATGGGGGTCATCCGACGGCCCGGACGGCTCACCGAGGCGTCGACGGAGTTCCTGAGCTGCGCGCGTGAGTCCTTCGAGGAGTTCGCGCGGTCCATCGCCGAGCGCATGGCGGGCGGTGCGACCTTGGTCGACGCCGCGAAAGTGACCCGCGACGAGACCGACCGGCGCATGCGTCAGGACAACGCCGGGAGCACGAACTCATAGGCAATTGCAGTATTTTCGCTACTTTTTTCGTCTTTGACCCAATCCATCCCTGCGCCCTTGAATGGTGTGTACCCGATCACACCGCCGCGCTGGCCGGATCAACCGCAGCTTTCGCCTCCGGATCCGCCCGCTCCGGGCCTCCCTAGCAGCTCGCCGGTGTCCCGTCGCCACCGAAGGGATCCCCATGACACAAACAGCCGCACCGACCGACGCGCCGGTCCGTGCGCCGCACCCGACACGGTCGCGACGCGCATGGATCATCGTCGGACTCCTCGTCGCCTTCATGCTCATCAATCACGCGGACAAGTCCGTCATCGCGTTCGCAGGCGTCCAGATCCAGAAGGACCTCGGCCTGTCCTCCGAGCAGTTCGGCCTCCTGCAGAGCAGCTTCTTCTGGCTGTTCGCGGCAGGCGCACTGTTCTTCGGCTGGCTCTCCTCGCGGGTGAGCCTGCGCTGGCTGCTCGCCGGACTGATGCTGACCTGGGTCGCGACGATGATCCCGCTGCTCGGCACCGTCAGCTTCGGCGTCCTCATCGCGTGCCGCGTCGTTCTCGGATTCGCGGAGGGCCCCGCTTTCGCTCTCGCCAATCACGCCGCGCACTCCTGGTTCCCACCCGAGAAGCGGGCAATGGCAGGCGGATTCGTCTCCGCGGGCGCCTCGATCGGAACCCTTCTCGCCGCGCCCGCGCTCACCTGGATCATCTTCCGGTGGGACTGGCACGCCGCGTTCTACGTCCTCATCGCAATGGGTGTCCTGTGGGCGGTGGCCTGGCTGATCCTCGGCCGCAACTCCGGCGACGGTGACGCGGCGCCCACCTCCACGGTCGTCGTCGAGACCGTCGACGCGCCGTACAAGACGATCCTGCGCACCGGCACCGTCATCGGCATCGCGGTCCTGATGTTCAGCTCGTACTGGTCCACCACCCTCAAGATCGCCTGGCTGCCCGTCTACCTCCAGGAAGGCCTCGGCTACGACACCGCCACCGCAGGACAGCTGATGATGCTGCCGTACGGACTCGCCGCCGTCGGTGCCATCGGCGCAGGCTGGATCTCCGGCAGGCTGGTCTCTCGAGGCGTCTCCCGCAAGGTCGCCCGCGGCTGGTTCAGCGCGGCGCTCGTCGCAGGCGGCGGACTCTCCATGGCCGGGTTCACCCTGCTCGACCAGGGCACACCTCAGCTGATCCTGATCGCCCTCGCCTTCTCGATGAACACCGCGGCATTCGGTGTCGCGCTGTCCGCTATCGCCGACGTCGTCCAGGCGAAGAAGCGTGGGATGGTCCTCGGCATGCTCTCGGCCATCGCGAGCATCTCCGGCATGGTGGCTCCGCTCGTCCTCGGATTCACCGTCGGATCGTCGGTCGACAAGATCACCGGCTACGCGATCGGCTTCCAGTCCAGCGGCGTCCTGATGATCGTCGGCGCGATCGTCGCGGTCTTCCTGGTCAACCCGGAGCGCGACATCGCCCTCATCCGCCGCCGGGTCGAGGCGACCGCATGAACGGCGCGTCCGCGAACCCGACACCCACGCACCCCATGACCGAGAACGGCACCACCAGGAACGGGACAGCCATGATCGACAAGCCCCTGGACGGCGTCCGCGTCGTCGACTTCGGACAGTTCATCGCGGCCCCCGCCGCCACGCAGATCCTCGTCGACCTCGGTGCCGACGTGGTCAAGGTCGAGCCGGTGCACGGCGAATCCGCCCGCGGCATCGGCCCGCACGGCGAGGCGATGGTGCAGAACTACAACCGAGGCAAGCGCGACATCGCGATCGACCTCAAAGACCCTCGCGGCCAGGAGATCGCCCGTCGCCTGATCGCCGACTCCGACATCGTCGTACAGAACCTGCGCCCCGGTGTGATGGACTCGATGGGACTGGGCGCCGAGGCGATGCGCGCCGCGCACCCGCACCTCGTGTACGCCACCGTCAGCGGCTTCGGCCTGCACGGGCCGTCCCGCAACCGCGCCGGCCTGGACATCGCCGCACAGGCGGAGAGCGGCCTGATGTGGGTGACCGGAGAGCGGGACGGTGAGCCGCAGAAGGTCGGCGCCCAGATCGTCGACGCCGCAACCGGTTACGTCTGCGCCCAGGCGATCCTCGCCGCCTACATCCGGCGCCTGCGCACCGGGGAGGGCGACACCGTCGAGGTCTCGCTGCTCGAGGTCGCGCTGCACCTGCAGACACCCAACTGGGGCGCTTACCTCAGCACCGGGGTCGAGCCGAAGCGGATGGGCAACGGGCAGCCGACCGTGGCGCCCGCGGCCGACATCATGCCGACCCGAGACGGCAGCGTGGTGGTCTCCGCCTACTCCGAGGTTCACTTCAGCCGGCTGTGCCGGTTGCTGGGCAGGCCCGAGCTCGCCGAGGACCCCCGCTTCGCCGACAACGCGTCCCGGGTCCGCAACAAGGCGGCCCTGCTCGCCGACCTGCACGCCGCGTTCAGGGCGATGACCAGTGACGAGGCGATGAGCATGCTGACCGGCAACGGTGTCGTCGCCGGCCGCATCAACACCTACCCCGAGGCGTTGCGCAGCCCCGACGTCGAGGCCTCCGGACTCTTCATCGAGGTCAGCCGCCCCGACGGCATGCCCGCGACCGCCCTGGGCACGCCGTGGCACCTCGAGAGCGTCCCGAAGCTGCCCACGGCCGGCGCGCCCGACCTCGGCCAGCACACCGCCGAACTGCTCACCGAGCTCGGCTACCCCGGCGAGTCGATCGATGCCCTCGCCGCCGACGGCGTCGTCGTCCGGCGCTAGTCACCTCAACACCCGCACCGCCACATTTCCGAAGGAATCATCATGCAGCGCACCATCTTCACCGAGGATCACGACGCCTTCCGGGACTCGGTCCGACAGTTCATCGCCAAGGAGATCACTCCGAACATGCCCGAGTGGGAGGAGGCCGGCTGCATCCCCCGCGACTTCTACTACAAGACCGCGGAGATCGGCATCAACGGCCTGCAGGTGCCCGAGCAGTACGGCGGCGGCGGCATCGACAGCTTCCTGTTCAACACCGTCGTGTACGAGGAGATCGGTTACGCCGCAGCCTCGCTCGGCGGCTTCCAGGTGCACCTGAACACCGTGCTGCCCTACTTCCTCGAGTACGCCAACGAGGAGCAGCGCCAGCGTTGGTTCCCCGGCTTCGCCGACGGCAGCCTGGTGAGCTCGATCGCCATGACCGAGCCCGGCATCGGCTCCGACCTCGCGGGCGTCGCCACCACCGCGGTCCGCGACGGCGACCACTACATCCTCAACGGCAACAAGACGTTCATCACCGGTGGCATCGGCGCCGACCTGGTGATCGTGGTGGCACGCACGTCCAAGGACGAGACCAACCGGCGCAACGGCCTGTCACTGATCGTCGTCGAGCGTGACATGGCCGGCTTCCTCCGCGGCCGGAACCTGCACAAGATCGGGATCAAGTCGTCCGACACCGCGGAGCTGACCTTCGACAACGTCCGGGTGCCGGTGGCCAACCTGCTCGGCGAGGAGGGCAAGGCGTTCGGCATGCTCGGCCACAACCTGCCGCAGGAGCGCCTGTCGATCGCGATCACGGGCGTGGCCACCGCCACCGCCGCAGTGAACCTGGCCATCGAGTACGCCCAGGAACGTCAGGTGTTCGGCAAGCCGCTGTCCAGCTTCCAGAACACCAAGTTCGTGCTCGCCGAATGTGCAACGGAACTGCAGGCCGGTCAGTCGATGCTCGACCAGGCGCTGATCGCCCTCGACAACGGCACCCTGACCCCGGCCGACGCCGCGAAGGTCAAGCTGTTCTGCACCGAAATGCAGGCCCGCGTCATCGACAAGTGCCTGCAGGTGCACGGCGGCTACGGCTACATGACCGAGTACCCGATCGCCCGCCTCTACGCCGACGCCCGCGTCACCCGGATCTACGGCGGCACCAGCGAGGTCATGAAGAGCGTCATCTCCAAGTCGCTCGGAATCTAGACCCGTACCAGAGAACACCGAAGGACGAATCACCATGCAGATCAAGGACATCAACGCGGTCGTCACCGGCGGCGCCTCCGGTCTCGGCCTGGCCAGCGCCACCCGGCTGATCGAGTCCGGCGCCACCGTGACCCTGCTCGACCTGCCCGGCTCGCCCGGCGCCGAGCAGGCCGCGGCGCTGGGCGCGGCGGCCACGTTCGTACCCACCGACGTCACGGATTCCGCGGCCGTCGAGGCCGCATTCGCCGCCGCCGCGGAGCGCGGCCCGGTGCGTGCCGTCGTGCACTGCGCCGGCCGCGGCAAGCCGATGCGCATCCTCGACAAGGCGGGCAAGGCGGCCGACCTCGAGCCGTTCGAGTCGGTGATCCGGCTCAACGTGATCGGCACGTTCAACGTGCTGCGCTACGCGGCCCAGACGATGGCCGCCAACGAGCCGCTCGACGGAGACCGCGGCGCGGTGGTGCTGACCGCCTCCGTCGCCGCCTACGAAGGCCAGATCGGGCAGATCAACTACGCGACCTCCAAGGCCGGCGTCGTGGGCATGACCCTGCCCGCCGCCCGGGATCTCGCCAGCGTCGGGATCCGGGTCAACACGATCGCGCCCGGCGTGTTCGCCACTCCGCTGCTGCTGAACGCGCGCGACGACATCCGCGACGCGCTCGCAGCCGCCGTTCCGCACCCGCAGCGGCTCGGTGACCCGTCCGAGTTCGCGGCGCTGGCCGAACACATCATCACCAACGGGATGCTCAACGGCGAGACGATCCGCCTCGACGGTGCGATCCGGATGGCGCCCCGATGACCGACGAGGTCACCGCGCCGGTGGTCCTGACCGAACGCCGCGGCCGGGTCATGGTGATCACCCTCAACCGCCCGCAGGCCCGCAACGCTGTCGACGGTGCGGTTGCCGCCGCGATCGCCGCCGCGATGGACCTGCTCGACAACGATCCCGAGCTCAGCGTGGGCGTGCTCACCGGCGCCGGCGGATTCTTCTGCGCTGGAATGGATCTCAAGGCATTCCTGCGGGGCGAGAGCCCCCGCGTCGAGGGGCGCGGTTTCGCCGGACTCGTCGAGTCGACACCGGCGAAACCGCTGATCGCCGCTGTCGACGGTCCCGCTCTCGCCGGCGGATTCGAGATCGCCCTGGCCGCCGACCTCATCGTGGCTGCACCCGACGCGACCTTCGGTCTGCCCGAGGTGCGGCGCGGCCTGGTCGCCGCGGCAGGCGGACTGCACCGGTTACCGGCGCGGCTGCCACGCGCGATCGCGCTGGAGATGGTGCTCACGGGAAGGTCGATGACCGGCGCGCAGTTGCACCCGCTCGGACTGATCAACCGGCTGGCACCGGAGGGCGAGGTGCTCGCGGAGGCACTCGAACTCGCCGAGGAGATCGCTGCGAACGGCCCGCTCGCGGTGCGGGCCAGCAAGAAGGTGGTCGACTACGCCCCCAGCTGGTCTCCGACCGAGACCTTCGAGCGGACCCGGCAGATCGTGATGCCGGTGTTCGGATCCAACGACGCCCGCGAAGGCGCTGCGGCCTTCACCGAACGACGCACCCCGGTCTGGACCGCAACATGAGCGCCGGGTACGAGAGAACAGGAACACACCATGCGTGATGCAGTCATCGTCGAGGCGGTGCGTACGCCGATCGGCCGCCGCAAGGGCAGCCTCGCCGAGGTCCACCCCGTCGACCTGTCGGCGGGCGTCCTCACCGCACTGCTCGACCGGACCGGAGTCGACGCCGCGGTCGTGGACGACGTCGTGTGGGGCTGCGTCGGCCAGGTCGGCGAGCAGGCAGGCAACATCGCCCGCAACGCCGTCCTCGCGGCCGGGTGGCCGGAGTCCGTGCCCGGCACCACGATCGAGCGGCAGTGCGGGTCCAGCCAGCAGGCACTGCACTTCGCCGCCGCAGGCGTGATCGCGGGCCAGTACGACGTCGTCGTCGCAGGCGGTGTCGAGTCGATGACCCGGATCCCGATGGGGTCGGCGCGCCGCGTCGGCCTCGGCGACCCGAACAGCGACACGATCAAGCGCCGATACGAGGGCATCGAGTTCAACCAGGGTCGCGGCGCCGAGATCCTCGCCGCCCGCTACGACCTCGGCCGCGGCTGGCTCGACGAGTACAGCATGCGGTCGCACCAGCGGGCGGCACGCGCGGTCGACGAGGGCCGCTTCGCGGGTGAGATCGCTCCGGTGACCCTGCCGGACGGGACCAAGTTCGACGCCGACGAGGGCATTCGCCGCGGCACGACGCTCGACAAGCTGGCTCAGCTCGAGACCGTGTTCGACGCGAACGGGCGCGTCACCGCGGGCAACGCGTCACAGATCTCGGACGGCGCCGCGGCGCTCCTGGTGATGTCCGGGGAGCGTGCCCGGCAACTGGGGTTGACCCCGCTTGCCCGGGTGCACACCGCAACGGTGGTCGGGTCCGATCCGGTCGCGATGCTCGGCGGCCCGATCCCGGCGACGGAACGGGTCCTGCAGCGCGCGGGCCTGACCCTCGACGACATCGGCGCGTTCGAGGTGAACGAGGCGTTCGCCAGCGTCGTCGGGGCGTGGCTGCGAGAGACCGGCGCCGACGAGGACAGGGTGAACCCGCTGGGCGGAGCGATTGCACTCGGCCATCCGCTCGGCGGTTCGGGCGCGCGCCTGGCCACCACCCTCGTCCACCACATGCGCGACAACGGCCTCCGGTACGGGCTGCAAACCATGTGCGAGGGCGGGGGCATGGCCAACGCCACCGTGTTCGAGAACCTGTCCGCCACGGCCTGACAGCCGAACCCGATGCACCGGACCCGCACGAGACGCGTCCGGTGCATCGGGCTATCCGGACGTCACGGCCGGACCGGAACTGCCATCCGCCCGAAACGGAAGTGCGCCGTCGAACCAGCCCGGCGCCAGGGAGATGAACGCCTCCCGGTCGAGCCGTCCGGCGCCGTCCGGGATGCGGCCGAGCAGCGGCACACCCGTCACATCGGGTAGGTCGGCGAGGTTGCAGCGCATCGCGAGGTCGGGTTCGGAAGGCCACGACCCGACCACCGTTCCGACACAGTCGACGCCCGCGTTCCGGGCGGCAGAGACGGTCAACGCACTGTGGTTGAGGGTGCCGAGCCCCGCCGCGGCGACCAGCAGCAGCGGTGCGCCCAGTTCGGCCGCGACGTCGAGCAGCGTGAACCCGCCCACTCCGAGCCGCACCAGTACTCCCCCGGCGCCTTCGACGATCGTCAGGTCGTGGTCGGCGTCCAGGGCGCGGACGGCCGCGACGAGGTCGCGTAGTTCGAGGAGCGGTGCACCCGCCCGTCGCGCCGCCGTGTTGGGGGCGAGGGGCTCCGGGTAGCGCGCCAGTTCGACGACGTCCCGAACCCCCGTCAGCCGTTGCACCTCGGCGAGGTCGCCGGGTTCATCCGCGGCGACACCGGTCTGCGCCGGTTTGACGACACCGACCGACAAGCCGTCGGCCTGCGCGCACGCCGCGAGCGCCGCGGTCACGACGGTCTTCCCGACGTCGGTGGAAGTTCCGGTCACGCACAGGACGGTCATGCGTGTGCCGTCGCCAGGACGTCGGTGAGCACGCCCTCGATGAGGGTCATGTCCGCCTCGGTGAGGTTCGCGCGGGCGGTGAGCCGCAGCCGCGATGTGCCCTCCGGAACGGACGGCGGCCGGAAGCAGCCGACGTGGAGTCCGCGTTCGCGGCACGCGACGGACGCGTCGTACGCGACCTGCGGGTCGCCGAGGATGACGGACACGACGGCCGATTCGGGGTTCTGCGCTCCGGTGATCCGGGCGAGGTCGCGGGCGCGTTCCAGGACCGCCGCAGCCCGCTCGGGTTCGCGGCGCAGCACCGCGAGGGCGCCCCGAGCCGCGCCCACGGCCGCCGGCGCGAGGCCGGTGTCGAAGATGAAGGTGCGGGCCGTGTCGATCAGGTGCACCCGGACGCGCTCGTCGGCGAGCACCACACCTCCCTGCGAGGCAAGGGATTTCGACAGCGTTGCCGTCACCACGACGTCCGGCTCTCCGGCGAGGCCGACCTCGTGGACGAGTCCGCGACCGCCGTCGCCGCGCACGCCGATGCCGTGCGCCTCGTCGACGAGCAGCAGGGCACCGTGTTCGCGGCACACCCGGTGCATCTCGCGCAGCGGCGCGAGGTCGCCGTCGGCGCTGAACACCGAGTCGGTGAGCACGAGCGCCCGCGGTTCGGTGCGGGTGGCGAGCGCGGCGGCGATCGCGGCGACGTCGGCGTGCGGGGTGACGACCACCCGCGACCGCGACAGGCGACAGGCATCGACCAGGGAGGCGTGGCAGCCGGCGTCGGAGACGACGAGGGCGTCGCGTCCGGCGAGTGCGGTGACCGCGCCCAGGTTCGCGGCGTAGCCGCTGGCGAAAACCAGTCCCGATGCGGCGCCGACGAAGTCGGCGAGTTCGCTTTCGAGGAGTTCGTGCTCGGCCGTGGTGCCGGTGACCAGCCGCGACCCCGTGGCGCCGCCACCCCAGCGGCGCAGCGCGGTGCCGGCGGCGTCGAGCACCTCGGGATGCCGGGTGAGACCGAGGTAGTCGTTCGAGGCGAGGTCGACGAACGCGGATCCCGCGGTACGCGGTCGCAGCACACGGTGCAGGCCGGCGGCCCGGCGTGCGTCAGCGATGTCGTCGAGCCAACTCAGTGCATCGGTCATGACAACCGACCATACCTGAACGCTGTTCAAGTACAGCGTTCAAGTGTGCCGAAGACCTGCACCGAACCGCCGGTCAGACCTGACTGCGCGCCGCAGCGACGATGCCCGAGGTGATCATCCGGACATCCTCCGAGGTGCAGATGTACGGCGGCATCGTGTAGATCAGCTTCCCGAACGGCCGCAACCACACTCCGGCGTCCACGGCAGCCGCGGTCGCGGTGCGCATGTCCACGGGTCGCTCCATCTCGACCACCCCGATTCCCGCGAGCACCCGCACATCCGCGACGCCGGACAGCCCCCGGAGCGGGGCCAGACCGGCGTCCAGTCCGGATTCGAGCGCCGCGACCTCGGAACGCCAGTCCCTCGAGAGCAGCAGTTCGACGGCGGCGACGGCGACCGCGCAGGCGAGCGGATTACCCATGAACGTCGGCCCGTGCATGACGCCGCCACCCTCACCGCGGCTGATCGCCTCCGCGATCGCCGACGTGCACAGCACCGCCGCCAAGGTCATGTATCCGCCTGTCAGCGCCTTGCCGACGCACATCAGGTCGGGCGAGACGCCGGCGTGGTCCGCGGCGAACAGCTCGCCGGTGCGTCCGAAACCGGTCGCGATCTCGTCGAAGATCAGCAGCAGCCCGTGTTCGTCGCACATACGGCGCAACTCGGTAAGGTAGCGCGGGTCGTGGAATCGCATGCCACCCGCACCCTGCACGACCGGCTCGACGATCACCGCGGCCAACTCGTCACGGTGTGCGGCGAGGAAGGCCTCGAACTCCACGACGTACGCGGGATCGAAGTCGCGCGGCGGAGCGGGCGCGAACACCTGCCGCGCCAGCACATCGGTCCACATCGAGTGCATGCCGCCGTCGGGGTCGCACACGCTCATCGGCGCGAACGTGTCGCCGTGGTAGCCACCGCGCCACGTCAACAGCCGATGCCGCTCGGGACGCCCCACCGCCCGCTGGTACTGCAACGCCAGTTTGATGGCGACCTCCACCGACACCGAACCGGAGTCGGCGAGGAACACCTTGTCGAGACCGTCGGGCGTGATCGCGACCAGGAGCTCGGCGAGGCGCGCCGCCGGCTCGTGGGTGAGGCCACCGAACATGACGTGACTCATCCGCCCGAGCTGCTCGGTGGCGGCCGCGTCCAGGACGGGATGCCGGTAGCCGTGCACCGCCGCCCACCACGAACTCATCCCGTCGACGAGCTCGCGCCCGTCGGCGAGTGTCAGCCGGGTGCCGTGCGCACTCTCGACCACGAGGGGTTCGGTGCTCGCCGGGAACGCGCCGTACGGGTGCCACAGGTGGGCGGCGTCGAGGGCGGCGATGCGGTCACGCGTATAACTGTCGGTGCTCACGTCGCCCGACGATAGCGTCCTGCCGGATCGGCGATCACGGTCCGCCCTGGACTCAGCCACCGAGCACGACCGGCCACGCCACCGAGGGAGAGTTCTTGCCCGTCCGCACGAAGACGACCGACGTCACCCTCCTCCCGGACACGACGCCGAACCGAGCAGGGCACCGCGCGGACCTCGACGGCCTGCGCGGACTGGCCATCGCGCTGGTCGTCGTCTTCCACGTCTGGTTCGGCAAGGTGTCCGGCGGCGTCGACGTCTTCCTCGCCCTGGCCGGGTTCTTCTTCGTCGGATCACTGGTGCGCACGGCCGAGTCGGCCGCACCGCTCGATCCACGGCCGGTGCTGCTGCGGACCGCACGCCGTCTCCTGGCACCGCTCGTCCTCGTGCTGGCCGCAACCACGATCGCCGCGGTGGTGCTGATCGCCCCCACGTCGTGGTCGGCACTCGCCGAGCAGGCTCGGTCCGCGCTGTTGTTCCAGGAGAACTGGCACCTGGCGGACACGGCGAGCGACTATCTGGCCGCCGACCCGTCCGTGAGCCCGTTCCAACACGTGTGGTCCATCTCGGTGCAGGCCCAGTTCTACCTGTCCGCCCTGGTGGTGGTGTTCTGCTTCGCATGGCTGCTCCGCCGCCGAGGGTTCGCCGTCCGAGGCCCGGTGGCCGCGCTCCTCGCCACCGCGACAGCCGTCTCGATCTGGTACGCCTCGAACGCCGACCACCCGCAGTCCTGGCTGTACTACGACACCGGCGCGCGGCTGTGGGAGTTGCTGGCAGGCGGCCTGCTCGCGTGCGCCATGCCGTGGATTCAGGTGCCCCAGGTGGTGCGTGCGCTGCTCGGCGTCACCGGACTCGCCGCGATCGTCGGCACGGGCATGTTCCTCGACGGCAGGCACGACTTTCCCGGCCCGTGGGCGCTGGTTCCCGTGGGCGGTGCGATCGCGGTGATCCTCGCGACCGGTCCGGCCACGCGGCTGCTGGCAAGCAGACCACTCCAGCAGCTCGGCGACATCGCCTACTCGCTGTACCTGTGGCACTGGCCGGTGCTCATCTTCACGCTGATCGCACTCGACCAACCACGCGCGGGGCTCGTCGATGGCCTCGCCGTCGTCGCGGTCTCGCTGGTTCTCGCACAGCTCACCACCCGACTGGTCGAGACGCCGATCCGGCGAGGCACGCCCTCACCCCGCCGCCGCGTACTCGTGACCGCGGTCGCAGCGACCGCCGTCGCGGTGCTGGCCGCGACCAGCGGCTGGATCACCTACGTCGAAGGCAAGTCCGACGAGATCGCCCAGCCCTCCGAACTCGACCCCGCGGAGTACCCGGGCGCCGCGGCACTCCTGGACGGTGTCGTCGCGCCGGCGCGACCCGAGCAACCGTCACGCTTCATAGCCCACCTCGACCTGCCGGTCACCACCGCGGACGAGTGCCTCGCCGGAAGCGGCATCGTCGACGCCGTCCGCTGCGAGTACGGCGACGCAG
The DNA here is from genome assembly GCF_001040705.1 of Rhodococcus sp. RD6.2. Taxonomy (GTDB): domain Bacteria; phylum Actinomycetota; class Actinomycetes; order Mycobacteriales; family Mycobacteriaceae; genus Rhodococcus_G. The sequence goes on along the minus strand of NZ_CVQP01000006.1, from coordinate 566,065 downwards.
GCGCGCCGACCGTGGCGGTGATCGGTGGCTCACACTCCGAACACTGGTTCCCGGCACTGGAAACCATCGCCCGCGACCGCGGCCTGCGTCTCGTGACGTACATGAAGGTCGGTTGCCCGGTCACGCTCGCGGCACCCGAGGACGACGCAGACGAGTGTTCGGTGTGGTCCGGTGCGGTGATCGACGCGCTCACGGCGGACCCACCCGATCTGGTGTTCTCCACGTCGACCCGACCGCGGCCCGACCACGTCGGCGGTGACTGGACACCCGACGGCTACGTGCGCGCCTGGGACCGCCTGTCCGAACACGGCATCCCGATGGCGGTCGTGCGGGACACCCCGTGGCTGTGGGAGGACGGGGTCGTCTACCGCGCCGCTGATTGCCTCTCGAACGGCGGCGACACCGATTCCTGCGGCATGGATCGCGCAACGGTCCTCGATCCCGTGGATCCGGCCCTCGCCGCGACGGCGCATCTTCCCACTGTGCATCCACTCGACCTGTCGGACGCCGTGTGCCGTCCGGAGCGGTGTCGTGCCATCGAGGGAAACCTGCTCGTGTACCGCGACACCGACCATCTGACCACCGCATACTCGCGGACTCTCGCGCCGGAACTGGACCGTCAGCTGGGCGCGGCCGTCGGCTGGTGGTGACCCGGCGGGTGGTGGTGCCGCCCGGATCGGATCAGCCGAGCGCGGCACCGATCTGGTCGAGGATGAGGTTCGCGCCGACCACGCCGATCCCGACCATCCACGTCTCGTCCTCGAACTCGAAGACCTTGCCTCCTTGCACCGCGGGGAGGGTGCCCCAGATCCCGGTCACCGTACCCATGGTGGTGGCGCTCGGATCGCCTCCGGGGTTGGTGTAGAACACGACGTCACCGTCGATCTGGGCGTAGTGCTCGGGGCTGAGTTCGAGCATGGAGTACTCGTTCCAGTCACGCTCGCCCAGGTCGAAGCCGGCCTGCGTGAGGATCGAACCCGAGAAGGTGCTCGGTCCGTACAGACGGAAATTGGTGGGCCGGAACCGCACCATCGACACCGTCCGCCCCTCGGCTCCGACATCCTGCCCCACCTGGACCGTCCGATCCGCGAGCGACGTCAGCAGCGCGTCCATCTCGGGTGTCTCGTCCACCGCGGCAGCGGTGACCCGAGCCTGCTCCTGCCAGTCGGTTCCGGAGTTCACCGAGTAGACGGTCGGTGCGATCGCCGAGAGCTGGTCGTAGATCTTCTCGTGCCGCACCTTGGACCCGATGATGAGGTCGGGCGCGAGACCCGCGATGGCCTCGATGTCGGGCTCGGCGGTGGTTCCGACGCTCGTAGTTCCGTCGAGCCCGCCCGCGAGGTAGGACGGGAAGCCCTCCCCCGCACCGGATTCCGTGGCACCGACGGGAGTGATTCCGAGTGCCACGAGGGCGTCGAGGTGCGGCGAATCGATCACGACGACACGCTCGGGAACACTGGGCAGGGTGGCCGAACCCATCGCGTGCTCGACGGTGTAGGCCTCGTCGGGCGCCGCGCCTTCGTCGGTCGGGGTCGAGCCGCACGCGGAAAGGAAGAGTGCCGATGTCGCGACGGCGGCGCCGATCATCGCTCGCATGGAGCGTCTGTGTGAACCTGACATACCGGTCACGCTAGGCCATCCCAGTTAGGGTAGCCAAATCTAACTTTCTTCGCCCGTCCGACGGTCGGGCCCCCCGGACACTAGGGTCGAGTCCATGCTCGATGCCCCGCCGTCCACTCCCCGCCCCGTGTGGCCGGGCAGCGCCTACCCTCTCGGCGCGACGTACGACGGAGCCGGCACCAACTTCTCGGTGTTCTCCGAGGTCGCGGAGTCGGTCGAGCTGTGCCTGCTCGCGCGGGACGGCAGCGAGGAACGCATTCCGCTCACCGAGGTGGACGGCTACGTGTGGCACGCGTACCTGCCGAACGTCGTGCCGGGCCAGCGGTACGGATACCGCGTCCACGGACCGTACGCCCCCGACGCGGGCCACCGCTGCGACGCGTCGAAGCTCCTGCTCGACCCCTACGGCAAGGCGTTCGACGGCCGGTTCGACGGCGACCCCTCGCTCCACACGTTCGGCGAGGACACCCTCGGCCACACCATGACGACGGTCGTCATCAACCCGTACTTCGACTGGCAGTCGGACCGGGCGCCTCGCCGTCCCTATCACGAGACGGTGATCTACGAGGCCCATGTGAAGGGCATGACGGCAACACATCCCGGCGTTCCCGAAGAACTGCGCGGCACCTACGCGGGGCTCGCGCACCCCGCGGTCATCGAACACCTGACGTCCCTCGGCGTGACCGCCATCGAACTGATGCCCGTCCACCAGTTCCTGCACGACCAGATCCTCATCGACCAGGGGCTGCGAAACTACTGGGGCTACAACACCTTCGGCTTCCTCGCCCCGCACGTCATGTACTCGTCGGCGGAGAAGGCGTCGGCTGCGGTCGCCGAGTTCAAGGCCATGGTGCGGGCCTTCCACGCGGCGGGCATCGAGGTGATCCTCGACGTGGTCTACAACCACACCGCCGAGGGCAGCAGCCAGGGCCCGACCCTGAGCTTCCGCGGCATCGACAACGCCGCCTACTACCGCCTCGTCGAAGACGACAAGGCGGAGTACACGGACTACACCGGTACCGGAAACAGCCTCAACGCCAGGCATCCTCACACCCTTCAGCTGATCATGGACTCGCTGCGATACTGGGTCCTCGAGATGCACGTCGACGGATTCCGATTCGACCTCGCATCGACCCTTGCCCGCGAGCTGCACGACGTCGACAGGCTGTCCGCGTTCTTCGATCTCGTGCAGCAGGATCCGGTGGTCAGCCAGGTGAAGCTGATCGCCGAACCGTGGGACGTCGGCGAGGGCGGCTACCAGGTCGGCAACTTCCCCGGACTGTGGACGGAGTGGAACGGCAAGTACCGCGACACCGTTCGCGACTACTGGCGCGGTGAACCCGCGACGCTCGGCGAGTTCGCCTCTCGACTGACGGGATCGTCCGACCTGTACGAGGCGACGGGACGGCGCCCGAGCGCGAGCATCAACTTCGTCACCGCACACGACGGGTTCACCCTCGCGGACCTGGTGTCCTACAACGAGAAACACAACATGGCCAACGGGGAGGACAACCGCGACGGCGAGAGCCACAACCGGTCGTGGAACTGCGGGGTGGAGGGCCCGACCGACGACCCGGAGATCCTCGCGCTGCGCGCCCGTCAGCGCCGCAACATCCTCGCGACACTGCTCCTGAGCCAGGGCACGCCGATGCTCGCGCACGGTGACGAGATGGGCCGAACACAGTCCGGCAACAACAATGTGTACTGCCAGGACTCCCCCCTGTCGTGGATGGACTGGACTCTGGCGCAGACGAATTCGGACCTCCTCGAGTTCACTCGACGCGTGGTGGCGTTGCGCGCCGCGCATCCCGTCTTCCGGCGTCGCAGGTTCTTCGAGGGCAGGCCGATCACCGCAGGCGAGTCCGCGCGCGACATCCTGTGGCTCACGCCCGCAGGCACCGAGATGACCGAGAGCGACTGGGGCAGCGGCTTCGCCCGCTCGCTGGCCGCCCTCCTCAACGGGGACGCCATCCGGGAGCCGAACCACCGGGGAGAACCGGTCCGCGACGATTCGTTCCTCCTGTGTTTCAACGCGCACGACGAGGGCATCGAGTTCACCGTCCCCGACGTCGCGGCAGGCTCGCACTGGGAGGTCGTTCTCGACACCGCGACCCCGACCGGTCACTCCGACGCGATCGTCGACGGCGGCGCGAACCTCAAGGCCGAGTCGCGGTCGTTGACGGTCCTGCGGCGGGTGGACTGACATGCAGCCGATCACGTCGACGTACCGTCTGCAACTACGCCCGGACGCACTCACGCTGGACGACGCCCGGAACGTCGCCGACTACCTTCAGCAACTCGGCGTGTCCCACCTGTACCTCTCACCCATCCTCACGGCCGTCGACGGATCGACCCACGGCTACGACGTCACCGACCCGACCACCATCTCCGACGCACTCGGTGGACGGCCGGCGCTCGCGGCACTCGTCGCCGATCTTCGCGGACGCGACATGGGGGTCGTCGTCGACCTCGTTCCCAACCACGTCGGGGTGGGCCGGGCGCAGGAGAACCCGTGGTGGTGGGACGTGCTGCGGAACGGTCGCAGTTCCGAGTACGCCGAGTTCTTCGACATCGACTGGACGCAGGGACGATTCGCCGTCCCCGTCCTCGGCGACGACGGTGCCGACGCGCTCACCGTCGACCGCACGGGGCGGGAGCCCGCGCTCGCGTACCACGAACATCGCTTCCCGATTGCACCCGGCACCGACCACGGCGACCCGGCGTCCACGCATGCCGAGCAGGCGTACGAACTGGTCCACTGGCGCAGTGGACGCGTCGGCTATCGCCGGTTCTTCACCGTGGACTCCCTCGCCGCACTGCGCCAGGACGATCCGTCCGTTTTCGACGCGACACACCGCGAACCGGCCTCGTGGTTCGCCGACGACCTCGTCGACGGTGTCCGCGTCGACCACCCGGATGGGCTCGCGGACCCGGCCGGCTACCTCACTCGGCTCCGCGGCCTCCTCGGTCCGGAGCGGTGGCTCGTCGCCGAGAAGGTCCTCACCCCCGGCGAATCCCTCGATCCCGCACTACCGGTGGACGGCACGACCGGCTACGACGCCCTGAGTGAGTTCGGCGGTGTCTTCCTCGACCCGGCGGGCGAGGGCCCCCTCAGCGCATTGCACCGCGAGTTCACCGGCAACGCGGGCGATACCGAGTTCCTCGACGGCGCGGAGCAGGACACCAAGCGCGAAGTGCTGTGGGGTGGACTCAAACCCGAGGTGGACCGGCTCGTCGAGGCGATCCGCCGGGACTCGGGCACCGCCACCACCGACACCGCCCCCCTGACCGGGGCGGTGATCGAGGTTCTGACCCGAATCCCCACCTACCGCACCGACTACGGCCCGAACCGCGGACTGCTCGCCGCCGCCGTCGGCGGCGCCGCAGACGCCCGTCCCGACCTGACGGGCGCGCTGTCCGCCGTCACCCGGGCGGTTCTCGCCGGAGGCGAAGCCGCCGTGCGACTCCAGCAGGTGTGCGGGGCGGCCACCGCCAAGGCCGTCGAGGACCGACTCTTCTACCGGACGGCGCGGTTGACGTCACTTCAGGAGGTCGGTGGCAACCCGGGACGATTCGCGACACCGGTGTCGCAGTTCCACCTGATGCAGGCCGCGCGGGCACTGAACTGGCCGCGCTCCATGACCACCCTGTCGACCCACGACACAAAACGCGGCGAGGACGTGCGGGCACGGATCGGCGTCCTGTCGCAGGCCGCCGACCTGTGGGCGCAGTCGGTGCGCGAGTGGGAAGCCGTGGCGCCGAGCCCGGACCCCGCAACGGGACTATTCCTGTGGCAGAACATGTTCGGGGTGTGGCCCGACGACGGTGAGCCGACATCACTGCTACGAGCACGACTGCACGACTACGCGACCAAGGCGATACGGGAGGCGGCCGTCCACACCGACTGGGTTTCGGTGAACGAGGAGTACGAGGGCAAGGTGCACAGCTGGATCGACGCCGTCGTCGGCGGGCCCGTGTCCAGGTCGATGGCGAACCTCGTCCGCAGACTGTCGCCGCACGGTGAGGTCGCCGCACTGGGCCAGAAGCTGCTGCAACTCGTCGCACCCGGAATACCCGACCTCTACCAGGGCACCGAAGTGTGGGAAGACTCCCTCGTCGACCCGGACAACCGAAGGCCCGTCGACTTCGCGGTACGTCGGGCCCTGCTCGCGGCGCTCGACCCGCTCGATGCGGTCGACGAATCGGTGAAGATGCTGGTGGTCCGGGAAGCACTTTGCCTGCGCCGGGAACGGCCGTGGTGTTTCGTCGGCGGTTCCTACACCCCCGTGTTCGCGGACGGCCCCACCGCCGACCACGTGGTCGGCTTTCTCCGCGGCGACGAGGTGATCGCGCTGGCGGTGCGACTGTCGGTCTCCGGATTCGGACGACGATGGGACGGCACCGTCATCCGGTTCCCGCCCGGGCGGTGGACCGATCGGCTGAGCGGCCGCGAGTTCGAGGGCACCGTCGAACTCTCCGCCCTGTTCGTCGGCCGGTCCGTCCTGCTGCTGGTCCGGCAATAACCTCCGCCTGCCGGATGAACAGCACCCGCACCCACCACTGGCCGAGACAATTCGGCACACGACGGGGCGCCACCGCCTACCGTGACCGTGAACACAACTGACAATCGGTATGCGGAGGACTACGGAACATGGGTAATCGGTTCGACGGCAAGGTCGCATTCGTCACGGGCGCCGCGCGGGGGCAGGGCAGGGCCGAGGCCGTGAAGTTCGCGTCGGAGGGCGCGGACATCATCGCACTCGACGCGTGCACGACGTTCGCGTCGACTCCCTACGAGGGGGCCACCGAGGAGGATCTCGCCGAGACCGTCCGCCTCGTCGAGGAGCAGGGCCGCAAGATCGTCGCGACCAAGGCCGATGTCCGTGACTTCGACGCCGTCACGGCCGCACTCGACGCCGGAGTCGAGGCGTTCGGCCGGCTCGACTACGTCGTCGCGAACGCAGGCATCTGTTCGGCCGCGCTGTCGTGGGAGATCACCCTCGAGCAGTGGAAGGAAACCATCGACGTCAATCTCACGGGCGTGTTCCACACATGCAAGGCGTCGATCCCGAAGCTGATCGAGCAGGGCGAGGGCGGGGCGATCGTCGTCACCAGCTCCGTCTCCAGCCTCAAGGGCGCACCCTTCGTCGGCCACTACGTCGCGAGCAAGGCCGGTATCGCGGGCCTGACCCGAACCATGGCGAACGAGCTCGGCATGCACAAGATCCGCGTCAACAGCGTGCATCCCTTCGGCGTGAACACCGGAATGGTGATGTCCGACATGCTGCCGCTGCTCGAGAAGTTCTCCGACACCCTCGCACCGGCGTTCATGCCGTCGCTGCCCTACGGCTTCAGCGAGCCGGAGGACGTCGCCAACGTGGTCGCGTTCCTCTGCTCCGATGAGGCCCACCACATCACGGGCATCAACATGCCGATCGATCTGGGCAACGCCGCCCGCTGACCGTCTCGATCACACCGAACCGCCGATCGGCTCCGCGCCGGTCGGCGGTTCGTCGTCGGCGACGCTGTCGGGCATGCCGTCGCCGTAACGATCGAGGATGTCGCGAACCCGTCCGCCCCAGCGTTCGTGCGCCGCTTGACGGGTGATGCCCGCCGCCTGCGCGATCAGCGCCCACGTCACCCCGCCCGCACGAAGCACGACGATGGTGTCCGCGCAGTCGAGGCCGACTGCCAACTGCAGTCGCAGCGAAGTGAGCTGCCAGGCCAGTTGCCGCTGCGCCGGAATGTCGGTGCCGTCCTCGAGCTCCCATTCGGGGGTGCCCGGCAGCGGTCCGGGGCCGACGATGACGTCGGCCTGCGCGCCCACCTCCCCCAGTGCCGCGACCGTGATCGCGTCGACGTTCGCGGTGATGTCCGCGGCGAGTGCCCGTTCGACGAGGCTGTCCATGATGCCCTCCAATGTCAAGGTAGTCCTGACGTTTTTGTCAGGACTACCTTGACACATTACGAGCAAGTAGGCCAGCCGTATTCCGACCCGGAGAATCGTCGACCTATGCGGTGGTCACACCGCCGATGCGAGCAGCGACGAGTCGAGCGGCTGCCGTCGCCGAGTCACAACAGGAACACAGTCGGAGCAGGCCGCTCCGGCACCGAGGACCGGTGCATCACACAGCCAGCACCCGACGCGGTCCGCGCCCTCCACCGACGCCTCCACGGAATCGAATGTGCCGACGTAGGCAACCCGACAGTCGTCGCATGCTCCACCGCCCGCACCAACCGGGGTACCGCATCCCGGGATGACGCACGTCTCGAGCGCATCCGTCACTCCGCGCCATGCGCCACCGAGCGCAGTGTCCAATCCATCTCGTCGCCACGAACTCACGTATGCCATCTTCAACAACCCTCCCCGGTTAGCTGACACGTAATTGAATATCGCATCAACATCGGCCACCCGGCTCCCCGCGACCCCGTGACCTGACTGTTATCATTGCGCATTCAATTCGAATTGGAACCTACACCGAAAATATCGTGGACGGGTCACAGGTTTCAAAGTTTGCCGAGTGTTAGCGGATATGCCGTTGAACTGGACGGACCGTCGGCTGAACGTATGAATATCCGCCGCCGCCCGGGCACCCGCAGCGCCCTCACCGCACGCATCGTCAGCACGGGTGCGGCATCCTGGATCCATGAGCACTGCGCGCCAGCTCGACGTCTGGGCTCCGTTCGCCGAGCGGGTCCGACTACACCTCGACGGGGCACTTCACCCGATGACCCGCACCGACAACGGCTGGTGGCACAGCGACGTCGGCGCAGTCACGGGCATGCGCTACGGCTTCGTCCTCGACGACGACCCGACCGTCCTGCCCGATCCTCGCTCGCCCCGCCAACCCGACGGGGTGCACGAGCCGTCGATGCTGCACGACGTCGACGTCGAGCAGTGGTCCGATCGGGCATGGACCGGACGCCAGTTGGCCGGCAGCGCGGTCTACGAACTGCACGTCGGAACCTTCACCGAAGCAGGCACCTTCGACGCTGCCGTCGACCGCCTCGACCATCTGACCGAACTCGGAATCGGCTTCGTGGAGCTGATGCCGGTCAACGGGTTCAACGGCGAACACAACTGGGGCTACGACGGAGTTCTCTGGTACACGGTGCACGAACCGTACGGCGGACCGGACGGCCTGCAGCGATTCGTCGACGCCTGCCATCGGCGCGGTATCGGGGTGATCCTCGACGTCGTCTACAACCATCTCGGACCGTCGGGCAATTACCTCGGCCGTTTCGGGCCGTATCTGTCGCCGGGAGGCACCACGTGGGGCGCCGCGCTCAATCTCGACGGCCCCGATTCCGGCCCCGTGCGCCGCTACATCATCGACAACGCGCTGCGCTGGCTCCGCGACTTCCACATCGACGGTTTGCGCCTCGACGCCGTGCACGCCCTCGTCGACAACACCGCCACCCATCTTCTCGAGGAACTCGCGATCGAGGTCGAGACGTTGTCGACCCACCTGCGTCGACCCCTGACCCTCATCGCCGAGTCCGACCTCAACGACCCGACTCTCGTCACGCCGCGATCGGCGGGCGGATACGGATTGCACGCGCAGTGGGACGACGACGTCCACCACGCCGTCCACGCCGCGGTGTCCGGCGAGCGACAGGGCTACTTCGGCGACTTCGGGTCGATGCAGTGCCTGGCGACCACGATGCGGCAGGGCTTCTTCCACGCAGGCACCTACTCCAGCTTCCGCGGGCGTGTTCACGGCCGACCCCTCGACACCCGCCGCACACCCGCGAGTTCCCTGCTCGCCTACACCTGCACCCACGACCAGATCGGCAACCGCGCGACCGGCGACCGCCCCGGCGAATATCTGACACCCGGCCAACTCGCCGTGAAGGCCGCGCTGATCCTGTGCTCACCCTTCACCCCGATGCTGTTCATGGGCGAGGAATGGGGCGCGAGCACCCCGTTCCGGTTCTTCACCTCCCATCCCGAACCGGAACTCGCCGCGGCCACTGCATCCGGCCGTATCGCCGAGTTCGCCGCGCACGGCTGGCCGGAACGCGACATTCCCGATCCACAGGATCGGCGCGCCTTCGACGCGTCGAAACTCGACTGGTCGGAACTCGAGTCCGGTCATCACGCGCGACTACTGGCCACCTATCGGGCGCTTCTGGCACTTCGTGCGCAGCGCACCGAACTCACCGACCCGTGGCTCGACCGTGTCGCCGTCGACTACGACGAAGACAACAGGTGGATCACACTGCACCGCAGCGACATTCGACTTGCGTGCAACCTCGGATCCGATCCGGTCACGGTCCCGTTCGGTGGTCGTCCGGTGCTGTGGTGGGATCCGGTGACGCAGGACGCGACAGGCGCGGCGACCGTTGTGCCGGGGCACTCGTTCGTCGTCCTCGAGGCCCGGTCCTGACAGCATGGCGCTGATCCCGACACCATTCGTCCCCGTGCCGTACGCAGCGTTCGCAGAGCACCTTCTCCACGACGGCTGGGTCCTCGAAGCCGCCCATGAAGTGGACTTGGCACTGGAGGTGGCAGAGGCACCGGCGCGATGGTCCGCCGATAGCCTGACACCGTGCAGGCAGCCGAGTACCACGACGAACTGAGACGAGTGCTGGAGTCGACGACGATGGTCGCGGCCGCCCGGTTGACCACGCTCGCGGAGGCGGCGGGGCGCGCACGGAGGGTGTCACGATCACCGTTTTCGTCGAGCAGGACGACGAAGGCCCATTCGCCGTCTGGCTGAATTACGAAGGGCCGGACTCGTTCACGCTGGACCAGCGGTTCGGCTGCGAGCGGGAACTGTTCGGCGTGACCTGGACCGAGGACGGCTGGGAACCGGACGTCCAACCCCGACCGCGGGGATGGTCACACGCCGACCTGGAGAAAGCCGTGCTCTACACCGTCGCCGAGTGGATCGCGCCGATGATCCCAGTCACCGACGTGGACCTGCACGGGGAGGTCGTGGCTCCGGACGGGGCATTCGACCCCCACCCGGTTGGCCCCCAGCCCTGAGCAGCACCACTGTCGGCCAGGGCCGGCACCGGACTGCCTCCGCCGCTTCGACCTCGAACTGCGAGCCGGCGCAACTGTATGTCGAGTTCCGTTGGCGGTTCAGAGGCAGCCCAACTCCACGACGACGACCTGATCCGCCTGGCCACGCCTCCACGAGCCGAGCACCGACATGCGCGAACAACCAGCCGCAAGGGCTATGCCTGATCATGAATCTGCCCAGGTGAGCAGTGTTTCTGCAATCCGCCGCCCTGAACGAAACCCATCGGTACGCTCGTGCGGATTGCCCACGACGACAGGACATACCGCATGAAACGCACCGCCCGGCTGCTCGCTGGCTCTCTCGCGGCCCTCGCCCTCACGACGGGCGTGACGACGGCCGCCGCGGCGACAGCCAACGCCGCGCTCATCAACGCGATCGTCAACGGCGGCAAATGGGACGCCTACCAGCCAACTCCCGGTGCATCCACCGCGTACCCCGGCATGTTCATCGACTTCTCCGGTGACCTGACCGATGGTGACACCACGTACCTGGAAGGTGCGTCGTGCACGATGGGGGCTGTCGGCACCGATGCAGCCGGACGCAAGATCGGCATCACGGCCGGCCACTGCAATCAAAGGCCTCGTACGATCAACGGCCAGCAGTTCAGGTATCCCGGCCCGACACGCGGTATCGAAGTGTCCGACCAGGACCGCGACAAACACCCCGTTTTCGACAGGAACGCCTCGAAATGGGCCGAACAGCATCCTGACGAACCCCCTGCCAAGCCCATCGGATGGATCCGATGGGTTGACGACGACGTCTGCGAGGACGGCGAAACACATCTCAACTCGGCAAACGGAGAGGCCCCCTGCTACGCGGGGATGCCGTTCGAAATGCGCGGAGCCGACATGGACAGCCTCACCGACTACATGGTGATCGAGTTCGCTCCCGAGGTACAACTGTCGAGCCAGGTACTCAACAAGCAGGGCAAGCCGGTCATGAGCACGGCCGGCGGCAACAAGCCCTTCAAGGTCAACTCCATCTACACCGGCCCGGATGGGGCCCCGGCAGTCCCCGGATTGTTCAGCTATGTCGAGATCTACGGAGGACGAACGGATCGGATGCCCGATCCCAGTTCTTCGCCCCCGGTACTGACCACCCCGTCCAACGGAATGGTCACGGGCGTGACCAACGGACGATTCCGCGCCGCAGCCGGCTTCTGGCACGGGGACTCCGGGGGTCCTGTCGTCATCAAGGGCACAGGCAAGTGGGCAGGCATCACCACGATGCTTCACATCCCCACTCTGGCCTCCAGACTCGTCCCGTGGGTCAGCACCTCCGCAAAGAACATCCTCGACGACCTGAACGATCCGAACCGTCCCGGAACGATCGGACGCGGCTTCACCCCGATCAACAACTGAGGCGGCGGGGCCGCGGACGGCACATCCGTCCGCGGCCCTGCTCGAAAAGCACCTCTCCACCCTGCCGAATCCTGCTTGTCCACGGTCAACCCCTCGAGGGCACGGGTCGGGCCAACGGATGCCGCCCCCTGCTGTGACACAGTCTGCGAACGAACAGCCACCCGGGGCGATGCATGATCATCAATTGGTCAGGCAGACAATAGTTTTCGAATCCCAACCCAAAAAACAAGACCCGCCGGTACGCTCGTGCGACCTTTCCTCTCTTCTCACAGACGGGCTCCTTGCATGAAGCGCACCACCCGGCTCTTGGCCGGAACGCTCGCAACCATGGCTCTTGCGGCGGGCATGACCACGGCAACTGCCACCACGGCGAACGCCGCACTGATCGGCATCGTGACCGGAAACAACTGGACTGCCTACCAGCCAGATCCGATTCCCACCGCACGTCCCGGCATGTACATCGACTTCACCGGAGACTTCACCAACTTCAAGAGTCCCGAGGCGTACAGCGGCCAGGCCAGAACCGACTTCATGCTGGCCGCCAAGGCCGAAGGAAAGTTCACGAACACGAAGTCGTGCACCCTGGGACCTGTCGGGACCGATGCCGCGGGCCGCAAGGTAGGAATCACGGCCGGGCATTGCGCCCAGACAGCGTGGTCGACCCAGTGGGGCGCACCCCTACATCCCGGGCCGCCGCGCGGGGTCGTGGTGTCCGATCAGGATCTCACCAAGTACCCGGTCTACGACAAGAACGCCACGAGATGGACCCAGCAGCACCCGGGAACAGCCGCTCCCGCCCCGATCGGATGGATCCGCTGGGTCGACGGCGTCACGTGCAACGTCCCCACCGAACTGGGCGGCGACGGTGAGGTCTGCTCCGACAACCCGTACCAGACCGACCTCGAATCCCTCACCGACTATATGGTGATCGAATTCGCGCCCGAGGTGCAGCTGTCCAGTCAGATCATCGACAAGAACAACAACAATGTCATCAGCACCGTCGGTGGCAACAAGCCCTTCAAGGTCAACTCCATCTACACCGATGCGAATGGCGCACCTGCCCTGCCCGGCTTCCCGAACTACGTCGAACTATATGGCGCCAGGACCGATCGAGAACCCACCCTCGACGTCCTCACAACCCCCTCCAGCGGCATTGTCACCAGCGTGAGCAACGGCATCATCCGCGCCGCAGCGGGACACAGCCCGGGCGATTCCGGCGGCCCGGTGGTGCTGAAGGGTACCGGCAAGTGGGTCGGAATCGTCACCGCAAATCTTGGCGGTCTGATTCCGTGGGTCAACACCTCCGCCAAGAACATCCTCACGGACCTCAATCCGCGTGGCATCGTCGGCAGCGGTTTCACCCCGATCAACAACTGAACCTGACCGGGCGGCAGGGGAATTCGCCCCTGCCGCCCGACTGGGCCTGTCATGACGGCAGGGCCACGTACTTCGTCTCCAGATACTCCTCGATCCCCTCTGTGCCGCCCTCGCGGCCCAGCCCGGACTGCTTGACGCCGCCGAACGGCGCTGCCGGGTCGGAGATCACACCGCGGTTGATGCCGACCAGGCCCGACTCGAGTGCGTCGGCGACGCGCAGCGAGCGATCAAGCGATTGCGTGTAAATGTATGCAGCCAAACCGTATTCGGTGGCGTTGGCCGCGTCGATGGCCTCGTCCTCGGTGTCGAAGCCGGTGATCGCGGCGACGGGGCCGAAGATCTCCTCCGCCACGATCCGCGAATCCGTCGGAACGTTGTCGAGGACGGTCGGCTGGTAGAACCAGCCCGGGCCGTCGACCGGTCCGCCTCCGGTGCGGACCCTGGCACCGGCGGCGACCGCGTCGTCGACCAGCTCGGCGACGCTGTCGCGCTGCTTCTCGGTGATGAGCGGACCGATCTGGGTGCCGTCCTCCCAGCCCGGTCCGACGACCATCGCAGCGATCCGTTCGGTGAGCTTGGCCGTGAACTCCTCGCGCACCGAGTTCGCGACGATCAGCCGGTTGGCGGCCGTACACGCCTCACCGCCGTTGCGCATCTTCGCGGCCATCGCCCCGTCCACTGCAGCGTCGAGGTCGGCATCGTCGAACACCACGAACGGTGCGTTGCCGCCGAGTTCCATCGACGTCCGCAGCACCTGCTGCGCGGACTGTTCGATGAGAACCTTTCCGACCCTGGTGGATCCGGTGAACGTCACCTTGCGCAGCCTCGGGTCCGCCATCAGCGGGCCGCTCACCCCGGCCGCGTCGGAGGTGGTGAGCACGGAGAGCACACCCTCCGGCAGCCCGGCGTCGGCGAACACCTGAGCCAGCAGCAGCATCGTCAGCGGGGTGGCCTCGGCGGGCTTGACGATCATGGTGCACCCAGCCGCGAGCGCAGGACCGATCTTGCGGGTCCCCATTGCGAGCGGGAAGTTCCACGGTGTGATCGCCAAGCACGGTCCGACCGGCGCCTTCGTGACGAGGATGCGGCCGTTTCCCGACGGGGCGGTGGTGTAACGGCCCTGGATGCGGGGCGCCTCCTCGCTGAACCAGCGTAGGAACTCCGACCCGTATGTCACCTCACCGCGACTCTCCGCGAGCGCCTTGCCCATCTCCAGGGTCATCAGCAGCGCGAAGTCCTCGGCCCTGTCGGTGACGAGTTGCCATGCGGCGCGCAGGATCTCGGCGCGCACGCGCGGCGCGGTCGCCGCCCACTCCCCCTGCACCCGACATGCCGAGTCGAGCGCGCGCAGCGCATCGGCCTCGGTCGCGTCGGCGACCGACGCGAGCACCTCACCGGTGGCGGGGTTGTGAACGTCGAACACACCGCCTCCGGCGGCGTCGGACTGCCTGCCGCCGATCCACAGTCCGGTGGGTACCGCGGCGAGGAGTTCGTCGAAGTCGTTCATGCTTCTCCAGTCTTGGGCGGTAGTCCGGCGGCATACGACGTGCCGACCGCGACCCAGCGCGCGAGCGCCTCGTCGTCCGCGACCACTTCGCGGGATACGTGCAACCATCCGTTCATGGGGCGACCACGCATCTCGAACCGCTCCACGCCGGACGCTTCGGTGCGAGCCTCGGTGTCGTCGGGGGCGCACCTCAACAGCAGCCCGCCCGCGCCGCTCGCCGCAACGGCCATGTGGCCGCCGAGCATGAAGCCGAGGCCGCCGAACATGGCCCGCTCGATGAACGGTTCACCGCTGCGGCTCAGCTGGGCACGCAACCTGTCCGCCAGATCGACGTCGTAACCCATGCCGACGATCCTGCTGCCGACGCGGTTCCCTGTCCAGTCCGAAGACGGTGCCCAGGTCAGCCGGACCCGTCGCGTCGCAGCATCACGCGGTTGGCCGTGATGTCGACGTCGACCCGGCGCCGAGAGTCGCCGGTGTCGTCACGGTGCATCAGGGTCGTCTGCCGCTGCTCGAACTCGTGATGCTTGCCGCCCTGGAACACCGCGGCGACCTCCTCGAACCCGGTGGCCGCCACCGTGCGACCGCCGCGCCGCCGCGTCCACGGCAGCATGCGACCCCCGGTCAGGCGGTTCCACAGAGTCTCCGCGAACGCACACACCACCAGCAGGACCACCAGTCCTGGCAGCGTCATCGCCCACAGTGCGCCCACGGCCTGCCCCTACGTCAGGTATCGATACGCCGGCGAACCCGGCTCCAGTTGCTCGACCTTCATCGGCGATGACGCCATCCGCTCCAGCAGCGACGTGATGCCGTCCGCCGAGCCGAGTTCGACGCCGACGAGCGCCGCCCCCGTCTCCCGGTTGTTCCGCTTCACGTACTCGAACAGGGTGATGTCGTCCTCCGGTCCGAGCACCTCGTCGAGGAACCGCCGCAGCGCGCCCGGCTCCTGCGGGAAGTCGACCAGGAAATAGTGCTTGAGGCCCAGATGGACCAGCGAGCGCTCCACGATCTCCCCATAGCGGGAGACGTCGTTGTTGCCGCCGGAGATCAGGCACACCACCGTCGATCCCGGCTCGATGTCGAGGTCGTCGAGCGCCGCCACCGAGAGCGCACCCGACGGCTCCGCGATGATCCCCTCGTTCTGGTAGAGCCCGAGCAGCGCCGTGCACACGGCGCCCTCGTCGGCGTGCATCATCGTGAAGTTGCCGGTGCCCGCGTTCTGCGAGGCGACCAGCGGCAGCGAACTGTGCGTGACGACCTCGCCGCCGAGCGCGGACATCACCTCGAACGGCAGGTCACCGATGCGACGCACCGCGGTGCCGTCGACGAACGGATCGATCTCCGGAAGCGTCACCGGCGCACCCGCGACGAGCGCCGCCGTCATCGACGCGGCACCGCTCGGTTCCACACCGACGATCGCCGTCCGCGGCGACCGCTCCTGCAGGTACGTCGCGATGCCCGCGATGAGTCCGCCACCGCCGACGGGCACGATCACCGTGCCCGGCTCCTCACCGAGCTGATCGAGGATCTCCGCGGCGATCGTGCCCTGACCTGCTGCTGTCCGCGGATCGTCGAACGGCGGCACCATCGTCGCGCCGGTGCGGCGAGCATCGTCCGCGGCGGCCTCTGCAGCCGCGTCGTACGTCTGCCCCGTCGCGATGAGTTCGACGAACCCGTCGCCGTGCGCGAGGATGCGATCCCGCTTCTGCCGCGGGGTGTTCGCGGGAACGTAGATCCGGCCCCGGATCCCCATGCTGCGGCAGGCGAACGCCACACCCTGCGCGTGATTGCCTGCGCTGGCACACACCACACCGGCTGCGCGCTCGTCCTCGCTGAGCTGGACGATCAAGTTGTAGGCACCGCGGATCTTGAACGACCGGACGATCTGCAGGTCCTCGCGCTTGAGGAACACCCTGGCGCCGGTCGCGGCGGACAGGCGCGGGCAGAACTGCAGCGGGGTCGCGTCGACGACCTCGGAAATTCGCTTCGCGGCGGCATCGATCTCGCGCGCATCGAGCGGCGCGGCCTTCACGTCAGCAAGTTCCCTGGTGTTCGACACCCGTCCATGCTGCCACTTCGAGGCGCGTCACGATTACTCGGGCGGTCGGTAGGTGAACACTCACCCGAACTGGGAGGGCCGCGGGATGTTGCGCAGATTGGACTTCGCCATCTTCACTGCCTCGCCTGCACCGCCACCCATCACCATCTTCGACATCGCCAACGCGAAACCCTTCACCTGCCCCGCAGTGATCGTCGGCGGCAATGACAGTGCCATCGGGTCCGTCACCACGTCGAGGAGGGCAGGCCCGGGATGGCCGAGGACGGCCTGCAAACCCGGCTCGATGTCGGCGGGGTCCTCGACGCGGCGCGCATACAGTCCGAGTGCAGCCGCGACCGCCGAATAGTCGACGCTCGGCACGTCCACTCCGAAGTCGGGAAGCCCGTCGACGAGCATCTCGAGCTTGACCATGCCGAGCGTGGAGTTGTTGAACACCACCACCTTGACCGGCAGTCGCGTCGCGGCGAGGGTGACGAGCTCACCGAGGAGCATCGACAGACCGCCGTCACCCGACACCGAGATCACCTGCCGGTCGGGGAACGCGACCTGAGCGCCGATCGCGTGCGGGAGCGCGTTCGCCATCGACCCGTGCAGCGCCGACGACAGGAATCGGCGTGACCCGTTCGGATTCAGATAGCGCGCGGTCCACACATTGCACATGCCGGTGTCGGCGGTGAACACGGCATCCTCGGCGGCCAGGTCGTCGAGAATCGACGCCGCGTACTCGGGGTGGATGGGTGTGCGCTGTTTGACGTCGCTGGTGTACGCGCCGACGACCTTGTCCATCAACGTTCGATGCCGTGTCAGCTGGGACTCGAGGAAACTGCGATCCGTCTTGCGCTCGACGAGCGGGGCGAGTGCACGCAGCGTGCTCAGGGTGTCGCCGTGCACCGCGAGATCGAGTGCGGTGCGGCGACCGAGTCGGGACGCGTCCACGTCGATCTGCGCCGTCGGAACGTCGTCGGGAAGGAACTGGTCGTAGGGAAAATCGGTGCCGACGAGCAACAGCAGATCGGCATCGTGCATCCCGTCGTGGGCGGCGCCGTATCCCAGCAGCCCCGTCATCCCGACGTCGAACGGGTTGTCGTACTGGATCCACTCCTTGCCGCGCAGGGAGTGACCGATCGGCGCGCCGATCTGCTCGGCCAGTTCGAGCAGTTCGCGGCGGGCTCCCCGCACGCCGTACCCGGCGAAGATCGCCACCCGCTGCGCCGAGTTGATCGCGTTCGCGAGCGCCGCGACATCCTCGGTGGCGGGGACCACCGCGGGCGGCCGGGTACGGACCAGCGTCGCGATGATGCCCTCTGCCGGGAGATCGGCGACGTCACCGGGCAGGGTGACGACCGCGACGCCGGGTCCGGCGATCGCATGCTGGATCGCGCTGTGCACGACCCGCGGCGACTGCGCAGCCGCGGCGACGAGTTCCGAGTACACCGAGCACTCGACGAAGATCCGATCCGGGTGCGTCTCCTGGAAGTACCCCGATCCGATCTGCACGCTCGGGATGTGCGATGCGATCGCCAGGACCGGCGCACCCGATCGATTCGCGTCGTACAGACCGTTGATCAGATGCAGGTTGCCGGGCCCACACGAACCCGCACACACCGCGAGTTCGCCGGTGACCTGAGCCTCGGCCGAGGCCGCGAACGCGGCGGCCTCCTCGTGCCGGACATGAATCCAGTCGATGCCGCCCTGCGCGGCACCCCCGGATCGGCGGACGGCGTCGACGATCGGGTTGAGGCTGTCCCCGACGATGCCGTAGATGCGGCGAACACCCGCGTCGACGAGTTGGGTGACGAGCTGATCCGCGACGGTGGTGGGCGCCACGACAACCTCCCGGGCGAGGGCTACTGCGTGCTGGAACTACTGCGTGTCGGAACTACACGGTGTCGGAACTACAGGGGGCTCAGGACGAAGACCGGAATCTGCCGATCCGTCTTCGTCTGGTAGTCGGCGTAGTCCGGGTACGCCGCGACGGCGCGTTCCCACCACACCGCCCTCTCGTCGCCGGTGACCTCGCGGGCAGTCATGTCCTGCCGGGAGGTCCCGTCCTGCAGTTCGACGTGGGGGTCGGCGACGACGTTGTAGTACCAGACCGGATTCTTGGGGGCGCCGCCCAGCGAGGCGACGATCGCGTATTCACCGTTGTGCTCGACGCGCATCAAGGGGGTCTTGCGAAGCTTGCCGGACTTACGGCCGCGGGTGGTGAGCAGCACCACCGGCATTCCGCGCATGGTGGTTCCGTCGGTCCCACCCGAGGCCTCGTACAGGTTGGCCTGATCGGCGGCCCATTTCGTCGGACTGGGTTCGTACTCACCGGTGAGTGGCATGGATCCAGTCAACACCGCGGCCACGGAGCGCGCAGCGCGAGACGAAGATCACCCATGCCCACCGAAAATGTTAGGTGGACCGAAACCTTGCACGCCGCTACCCTGAACCCATGACCACAGTCGGCCTCACTCGCTCGTCGCGTCCACGCGCCGCGATCGACATCGCAGGCACCGCGTGGCCCCTCTACAAGCTCGAGGCGCTGGCCGTCGGCCTCCTCGTGTTCCTGACCGTGCTCGTCGTCGCGCAGGCACTGCAGCCTGCTGTGCTCGCCGGAGCCGCCGCAACAGTGGTCGTGTGGTGGATGCGCCGGCACCACTGGAACATCGCCCGACACTGAACACCGCCGGACACTGACGACTCCGAGCGTCTCGATTCGACGCCTCTTCGGATACGAACCACACTCCCCCGCGCGTCCGCGCGACAAAATCCTTACCCATCCTTAGCGTCGGTGTCGACCGACGGCGCCCGCCGTCGGTCTGTCGACGGCGAATCGGGGAACACGGTGGCGGGGGAATCTCAGGCAGGGCGGATTCCCCGTCGGGTGACGGCAGTGCTCGGAGTCGTTGCCGTGCTGTCCGTACTCCTGGTGTTGACCACGGTCGATCCACGCCTGGACGGCGCGGGCATCCTCGCAGGCGGGGCGGACCTCCACGTGTACCGGGACGGCGCGTTCCGCGTCACGCACGGGTACCCGCTGTACACCGAAACGGTGCTGTTCGGGCTGCTGTACACCTACACGCCGTTCTCGACGCTGGCGTTCATCCCGATCGAGCTGATCCCGTGGGGAGCGGTCAATCACGTGTGGATGGCCCTGAACCTGGCCGCCCTACTCGGCTGCGTCCTCCTGTGCTGGAAGATGCTCGGCTACCGCGCGACACCGCGACTGGTCGCCCTGAGCGTTCTGCTGACCGGCGCGTGCACCTTCCTGGAACCCGTTCGGACCACCCTCTTCTACGGCCAGATCAACGTGATTCTGATGCTGCTGGTGCTGTGGGACTTTTCCCGCGACGACCGCAGCCGCCTTCGCGGAGTCGGAGTCGGTCTCGCCGCAGGCATCAAGCTCACGCCGTTGTACTTCGTCGCCGTGTTCCTGGCACTGCGGCAATGGCGCGCGGCCGCCACCGCCGGAGCGGTGTTCGCGGCGACGATCGTCGGGGCGTGGCTCGTCCTTCCCGTCGACTCGCGTCAGTACTGGACGTCGACGTTCTTCCAGTCCACGCGAATCGCCGACGACACCCACCCGTCGAACCAGTCGATCCGCGGGGTCGTCGCGCACATCACGGGCACACCCACCCCGGTCTGGCTGTGGATCCTCCTGGCGGCCGTTGTCGCCGCTCTCGGCCTGTGGCTGACGGCCCGCCTGTCCGCGGCAGGTGAACACCTGCTCGCGGTCACCCTCTCGGGGCTGACCGCTGCCGCAGTGTCCCCGTTCTCGTGGAGCCACCACTGGGTGTGGTTCGTGCCGCTGGCGGTGTATCTCGTGCACCGGGCGTCGACCCAACCGCGCTGGTGGATCGCGGCGGGTGCGCTGTACGTGGTGGCGGGTGCCTGGGCGTACCACTGGGACGACACGAACGTGGTGATCGGGCTCTTCCTGTACCCGCCGGCGTGGCCGGTCACGAAGATCCTCGTGAACATCCACGTCGTGGTGTTCGCGTCGGTGCTCGGCTCGGTACTCGTACGCGAACTCCGCGCGATCCGGACTACACGCTCAAGCAGCTCGGTCCCAGCAACGCCTTCAGGTCTCCCATCAGCGCCGACGACGGTTCCACCCGCAGACTATCGTCCAGTTTCAGCATCGTGATCCGCGTGCCGCTGACCAGACGCAGATGCACATCCGACGTGCCCGGATGCTTGGACAGCACCTGCTTGAGCGCCCCCACCTTGTCCGGCGTGCACAGCCGCGTCGGCAGGCTCACCGCGAGCGGCTTCGCCACCCCGATCGCCGACAGGTCCGGCACCGCGAGGTCGTTGGCGATGATCGACACCCGCTCGTCGCGAACGTTGACGCGGCCCTTCACCAGGACGACGGAGTCCTCGGCGATGTCCATGCCGTACACCGAGTAGGCCTGCGGGAAGAAGATCACCTCGACGGACGCGCCACCAACGCCTTCGAGTTCCGTTGCCGCCCAGGTCAATCCGTTCTTGTTGATGCGCCGGGTCACCGATGCGAGGATGCCGCCGACGGTCACCTGCGCGCCGTCACCGGCCTGCCCCTCGAGGATCGCGGCGATCGGGGTGTCCGTCTGTGCGGCGATCACGTGCTCGACACCGTCGAGTGGATGACCGGACACATACAGGCCGAGCATCTCCCGCTCCAGCGCCAAGCGGTGCTTGGTGTCCCACTCCTCGTCGGGCACCTTCACGTTGAACACCGCCGCGATCGACTCGTCGGCGTCCGCACCACCGAACAGGTCGAACTGCCCGGCCGCCTCCGCCTTCTTCGTACCCATGACGGCGTCGATCGCGTCGGTGTGCACGAGGAACAGACCCTTGCGGGGATGGTTCAGCGAGTCGAACGCGCCCGCCTTGACCAGCGACTCGGTGACCTTCTTACTGCAGGCCGCCGCATCGATCTTGTTCAGGTAGTCGGAGAAGTCGGTGTACTTCCCCTTCTCGCTGCGGGCCGCGATGATCGACTCCACGACATTCGCGCCGACGTTGCGCACCGCGCCCATGCCGAACCGGATGTCCTCACCGACCGACGCGAAGTTCACGACCGACTCGTTGACGTCCGGCGGCAGCACCGTGATGCCCATCGACCGGCAGTCCGCCAGGTAGATCGCCGACTTGTCCTTGTCGTCGCCGACCGACGTGAGCAGTGCGGCCATGTACTCCGACGGGTAGTTCGCCTTGAAGTACGCGGTCCAGAACGACACCAGGCCGTACCCGGCGGCGTGCGACTTGTTGAACGCGTAGCCGGCGAACGGGAGGACGGTGTCCCACAGCGCCGTGATCGCGGCCTGGGAGAATCCGTTCTCCTTCATGCCCGCCGCGAACCCGTCGTACGCCTCGTCGAGGATCTCCTTCTTCTTCTTGCCCATCGCGCGGCGCAGCAGGTCGGCCTGGCCGAGCGAGTACCCGGCCACCTTCTGCGCGATCTGCATGATCTGCTCCTGGTAGACGATCAGGCCGTACGTTTCGGCCAGGATCTCCTTCAGGGGTTCCTCGAGCTCAGGGTGGATCGGCTTGACTTCCTGCAGGCCGTTCTTGCGTTTCGCGTAGTCGGTGTGCGCGTTCACACCCATCGGACCGGGCCGGTACAGCGCGAGCACGGCGACGATGTCCTCGAAGCCGGTCGGCTTCATCAGCTTGAGCAGACTCCGCATCGCCGTGCCGTCGAGCTGGAAGACGCCGAGCGTCTCGCCGCGGGCCAACAGCTCGTACGTCGCCGGGTCCTCCAACGGCAGCGCATCGAGATCCAGGTCGATGCCGCGGTTCGCCTTGAGGTTCTCGATGGCGTCACCGAGCACGGTGAGGTTGCGCAGACCGAGGAAGTCCATCTTCAGCAGGCCGATGGCCTCGCAGGACGGGTAGTCCCAGCCGGTGATGATGGCGCCGTCCTGGTTGCGCTTCCACACCGGAATCGCGTCGGTCAGCGGCTCGCACGACATGATGACCGCGCAGGCGTGCACGCCCGCATTGCGGATCAGGCCCTCGAGTCCCTTCGCCGTCTGGTAGATCTTCGCGACGTCCGGATTCGACTCGATCAGCGCCCGGACCTCGACGGCCTCCTTGTACCGCTCGTGCTCCGGATCGGTGATGCCGGACACCGAGATGTCCTTCGCCATGATCGGCGGCGGCAGTGCCTTCGTGATCTGGTCGGCGATCGCGAACCCCGGCTGGCCGAACTGGACTCGTGCGGAGTCCTTGATCGCCGCCTTCGTCTTGATGGTGCCGAAGGTGATGACCTGTGCGACCTTGTCGCTGCCCCACTTGTCGGTGGCGTAGCGGACCATCTCACCGCGGCGGCGATCGTCGAAGTCGATGTCGATATCGGGCATCGACACGCGCTCGGGGTTGAGGAACCGCTCGAACAGCAGTCCGTGCGGGATCGGGTCGATGTTCGTGATGCCCATCGCGTACGCGACGAGAGAGCCTGCCGCCGACCCACGACCGGGACCGACACGGATCCCGACGTTCTTCGCATGGTTGATGAGGTCGCCGACCACCAGGAAGTACGCCGGGAAGCCCATCTCGTTGATGACGCCGATCTCGTACTCGGCGCGGGTCACGTACTCCGCCGGGATCTCGCGGCCCGGGAACCGGGTCTCGCGCAGCCCGCGCATCACCTCGTGATGCAGGAACGACTGCTGCGTGAAGCCCTCGGGAACCGGGAAGATCGGCATGCGGTCCCGGTGCTGCCACACGTCGTCGTACGACTGCACCCGTTCCGCGATCAGCAGGCTGCTGTCGCAGGCACCGGGCACCTCGGTGTCCCAGATCGCCCGCATCTCCTCGGCGGACTTCAGGTAGTAGCCGTCACCGTCGAACTTGAACCGGGTCGGGTCCGACAGCGTCTTGCCGGTCTGGATGCACAGCAGTGCCTCGTGGTTCTCCGCGGCGTCCTTGGTGACGTAGTGGCAGTCGTTCGTCGCCAGGGGCGGGATGCCGAGCGTCTTGCCGATGTGCAGCAGGCCCTCGCGGACGCGACGCTCGATCGACAGGCCGTGGTCCATCAGCTCCAGGAAGAAGTTGTCCTTCCCCCAGATCTCCTGCCACTTCGCCGCCGCCTCGAGTGCCAGGCGGTCGTGTCCGAGGCGCAGGCGGGTCTGGATCTCCCCCGACGGGCAGCCGGTGGTGGCGATGATGCCCTCGTGGTGCTCGGCGATGATCTCCTCGTCCATCCGGGCCCATTTACCCAGCTGTCCCTCGATCGACGCCCGCGACGACAGCTTGAACAGGTTCCGCACCCCGGTGGCGTTCTCCGCGACCATCGTCATGTGCGTGTACGAACCGGAACCGGACACGTCGTCCGACTTCTGGCTCGGATCGCCCCAGAGGACACGCTTGGTGTTGAACCGGGACTCCGGCGCGATGTACGCCTCGATCCCGATGATCGGCTTGATGCCGGCGGCCTTCGCCTTGTTGTAGAACTCGCTGGCGCCGTACATGTTTCCGTGGTCCGTCATCCCGACCGCCGTCATGCCGAGGCGCTCGGCCTCCTTGAACAGCGGTCCGACCTTCGCCGCGCCGTCGAGCATCGAGTACTCGGTGTGATTGTGAAGATGGACGAAGGAGTCAGCCACGCACCGAGTGTAGGCGGTCGGCGCGACACCGATTCCCGGCACGCCGGGTCACCTGCACCTACCCCAGCACGACGTGACGGACGCTACCCGCCGGCCCGCGTGCACCGCCTCTTTCGGAGGACACCGTGCCCCACGATTCCCGTCCCGTCCACCGGTGTCAGCCTGATTTGCCGCGCCATCAGCTCGTTGTCGTCACCGACCGCCCGGGACGCCGCATCAATCCAGCCCTGTGATGGCTCACCCAGTTAGGCCCGCTGACCCGGGTTCAAATACCGATAAGTCCCGTTATGACGTTATGCCAGGTAGAAGGAGATTTCACCCCCCGCGTCTCGCAAGGAAGATGTTGACCGTCGGGCCCTTCTAGCTGCTGAACGGGCTCGGGCCCGGAGCGCTCACGGGATAGGCGGCGACGTCCATGATCACCGAGCCGTCGCACGGTCCACCGGTGATGTCGGTGCGCCAGGAACCGGTCAGCGTGCCGTCCGGTTGCGGCGTGTAGTACGCCACCGAATGCGCCGGAGTCCACACCTTGGGCACGCCTTCACCCTGCCAGCAATCCCACTGCCAGTCGTAGACGTGGACCCAGCTGGTCCCGTCCCAGGTGTACTGCGGCGGCAGCGGCAACGTGGGGTTGGCGGGTGTGGGCCCGTCGACGACCGTGGCCACGCAGGACTCGTCCGACTGCGGGTCCGAGCAACTCGTCTCGAAACGGTACGTGTCGGCGAAATCCGGCTCCCCCTGGCTCGCCGCCAGACTGGTCCCGGTCTTCGACGCAGCGAACCGCTTCACCGAGTAGTCACCGGACCACGACGGCTGCGCGGCGCTCGCGGGCGCCGCGACGGCGACCAGACACAACGAGCTCATCGCTGCCACCAGCAGTCCGCTTCGCATGCGTGAATTGAATCACGCCGACGGACTGCCTGCTGGGGAGTCAGCGCTGTCGCGACGGGTCCGCCGCGCTCGCCGCACCGCGTCGACGGTGAACACGGCGAGCGCCAGCCAGATCAGCGCGAACCCGGCCCACCGGGACGCAGGCATGGCTTCGTGCAGGACCGCGACACCCCACGTCATCTGCAGGGCGGGATTCAGATACTGGATGAGGCCGAGAGTGACGAGCGGCACGCGCTGGGCGGCCGCACCGAACAGCAGCAGTGGCACCGCGGTCACCACGCCCGCCGACATCAGCAACAGCGTGTGCCCGGCACCGTGCCCGAGGAACGTGCTCGTGCCCGCGGCCGTGAGCCAGACGAGGTAGCCGATCGCGAACGGCGCCGTCACGATCCCCTCGGCCGTCAGGCTCGTCACGGGGTCGAGTGGAATCGTCTTCTTGACGAGCCCGTACGCCCCGAAACTGAAGGCGAGGATCAGCGCGATCCACGGCGGCCTGCCGTAGTCGACCGTCAGGATCACCACCGCGAGCCCGCCGAAGCCCAGCGCGACACCCTGCCAGCGGTTGACCCGCTCCCTCAGAACCACCATGCCGAGCAGCACGCTCACCAACGGGTTCACGAAGTAGCCGAGCGCCGCCTCGACCACCCGCCCGGACGTGACGGCGTAGATGTAGACACCCCAGTTGATCGAGATCGCCGATGCCGCCGCGACCACCATCAACGCTGTTCGCAGGGTGAGGGTGCGCAGCCGGGACAGCCTGCCGATGACCGCCGCCACGGCGACCATCACCACCATCGTCCACAACATCCGCTGCGCGAGGATCTCCACCGGGCCCGCCGGGGCGAGCAGACCGAAGAAGATCGGGAACATCCCCCACAGCGCGTAGGCACCGACGGCGGACACGATGCCGACCTCGCGATCGCTCCGCTGCCTCCGGCCAGACCCGCTCATCGCTCCGGTACCTCGCCGTCGTCGGGACCGGGTGTCACCGCCTCCGTCTGCTCCGGCAGCAACGGTCGGACCGCGAAACGCCCGAACACCGCGTCCGCAGGCAACGCCTCCACGGAGCGGACGCCTGCGACGTCGGAGAGCGCGGCCAGCTCGGTCAGGGGTGCCCGCACCGTCACTGCCACCACGCACGCGCAGTCCTGCGTCAGGCGCGACGCCGACACCGCATCGACCCGCGCCTGCCGGTCCCACTCCCCCGTGGTGCCGTGCAATTGTGTCGCCGCGAGTCCCGATGCGCGAGCGACGGATTCCGTTCCTGCGACCCCGACCGGGACGATCGGTGTCTGCACCCGGTCGATCGGGACCCGGAACCACACCTGGGAGATCCGGGCGTCGCCGGTCAGCGCGTCCGCGTCCGTCGCGGTGACCTCGTCGTCGAACGTGACCAGGCCCCATCGCGGGTCCGGGTCCGCGCCGTCCACCTCAGCTTCGTCCAGCGTCACGGCCGCGCGGGCGAGGTAGTCGGCCACCGGCTCACCGGCGTCGGGGCCGAGACTGTCGGTGGAGACCGGTCGAGGAGTCGGCGGATTCTCGACCCCGAGCACCACGACCACCACCGCGAGGGCGACCGCGCACACCGCGGCCACGACGGTGGCGATCCGGTCAGGCACTCCGCAGGACATCCAGCGCGTGCTGGAGATCCTTCGGGTATTCGCTGCTTATCTCGACCCAGCGACCGTCGGCGGGGTGCGCGAAGCCGAGGGAGCGCGCGTGCAGCCACTGCCGTTCGAGGCCCAGTCGCTCCGCGAGCCGCGGATCGGCGCCGTAGGTCAGGTCGCCGCAACACGGATGCCGCAACGCGGAGAAGTGCACCCGGATCTGATGGGTGCGTCCCGTCTCCAGGTGGACGTCGAGCAGGCTCGCCGCCTGGAACGCCTCCACCGTGTCGTAGTGCGTGATCGACGGCTTGCCGTCCGCGGTGACCGCGAACTTCCAGTCGTTGCTGCGGTGCCTCCCGATCGGGGCGTCGATGGTCCCGCTCGACGGATCGGGGTGTCCCTGCACCAGCGCGTGGTACCGCTTGTCGATGGTGCGTTGCTTGAACGCCCGCTTGAGCACGGTGTAGGCGCGCTCCGACGTCGCGACGACCATCACCCCGGAGGTGCCGACGTCGAGGCGGTGGACGATCCCCTGGCGTTCGTGCGACCCCGACGTCGAGATCCGGAATCCGGCCGCGGCCAGTCCCCCGACGACCGTCGGTCCGGTCCACCCGACGCTGGCGTGCGCGGCGACACCGACCGGTTTGTCGACGGCGACGATGTCGTCGTCCGCGTACAGGATGTCCATGCCCTCGACGGGCTGCGCCTCGACCGTCAGCGGACGCGCGGGCTCGGGCAGCGTCACCTCGAGCCACGCACCGGACGGGAGGCGATCCGACTTCCCGACCGGACCACCGTCGACGAGAACCGATCCCTCGTCGGCCAGCGTTGCGACCGTCGTGCGGGACAGTCCGAGGAGACGAGCGAGACCCGCATCCACCCGCATTCCTTCGAGCCCGTCGGGCACCGGCATCGACCGCGTCTCGCGCATCAGGACTCCTTCCCAGCGGACGAGTCCGACTCGACCTGTTCGTCGGCCTGGCCGCGGGTTCCGTCCGGGTTCAGACCGAACAACGTCAGCACGACCAGCAGGATCGCGCCGCACACGATCCCCGAGTCGGCGACGTTGAAGACCGGCCACCAGCCGACGGACACGAAGTCGACGACGTGTCCCTGCAGCGGTCCGGGCGCCCGGAACAGGCGGTCGATCAAATTGCCGAGCGCGCCACCGAGCACCAAACCGAGCCCCAGTGCCCACCACGGCGACCGCAGGGTACGGCCGATTCGGATCACCCCGACCACGACGGCGATCGCGACCAGCGTCAGGAGCCACGTCATTCCCGTCGCCATCGAGAACGCGGCGCCGGGGTTGCGGATCAGCTTCAGGGTGACGAAATCGCCGATGACCTCGACCGGGTTTCCGGGTTCGATGAAGTGCACGACAGCGACCTTCGTCGCCACGTCGAGGGCCAGGACCGTCGCCGCGATCACGACCAGCATCCGCATTCGCACCGGCGGACGCGCAGCGGCGTTCACCTCTTTGTCCACTTCACTCACCACGCCATCATCCCTTACCGCGCCGTCGGCGGGCACAGGCACCGTCCTCGCACGGCACGGCCCGCGGTTCGCCGAGCCGAACCGTGGCTAACCTGGTCGGGTGCCAGTGTTCTCGAAACGGGTCGCGCAGGTCGCGGCCGTCCTCTCCGCGGTCGCGCTCGCCGCCGCGTGCAGCAGCGACGACGGGGCGGCACCCGCCCCCACCGAAACCACCAAGGAGACCACGGTCCCCATCTCGGCGGTCACGACCGCCGTCGTCGACGCCGGAGCGGAGCCGCGCAGCCGGATCACGTTCGCTCCGCCCGCCGGTGTCTCCCAGCAGGTGGTGATGACGTCGCGCTCGGACATCCACCAGCAGATCGGTGACCAGCCCCAGCAGGATCTGTCCACGCCCGAACTGACGATGCCGCTGACTGCCGTCGCCGCGGCGCCGACTCCCGCGGTGTCGGTCGACCTCACGCTCGGTGCGATGCAGTCGCCCGATCGCAGACTGCAGGACGCACTCGCCTCCTCGGAGGGGTCGAAGGCAGGCCTGACGGTCCAGCCGAATGGTGCGATCTCGGCCCTGCGCATCACCCCGGACCCCGGTTCGACGGACATCGCGCGATCCGCGATCGAGCAGGCGTTCTTCCAGGCCGTGTACCGCGGTGTCGCGTTCCCCGACGCCGAGATCGGTGTCGGGGCGGTGTGGACGATGGAGCAGCAGGTGATGAGCGGAATGGTCCTGCGACAGGTCACCACCGCAACATTGCGCGAACGGGCCGGCGATCGGCTCACCGTCGACGTCGCGATCCGCCAGGCTCCGGAAGCACAGGTGTGGGATCTGCCCGGGGACTCGGGCACACTCAACATCGACACGTTCGTGATGGCAGGCACCGGAACCCTCGTCGTCGACCTGGGTGCGTCGCTCCCGGTGGACGGTTCCGTCACCGTCAGCGGCGAGCAGACCTACTCCGACCCGAACAGCACCACCCGGTTGCGCCAGGCCACGACCAACACTGTCCGGTGGTCCGGGCAGTGAGGACGCCACGCGCGGCCGCCCTGGCGCTTCCCCTGCTGGTCCTACCCCTTCTCGTCGCGTGCGGCGACGACACCGCAGCATCGCTGCCGCCGCTGACCACGGCAGCACCCCCGACCGCGACCACCGCCGCCGGGTCCTTCGACGACGCGGCGCTCCGGGCCGCACTCCTCGACCAGGCCGATCTGCCCGTCGGATTCGTTCCGCTTCCCGACCCCGTCGACGACCTCGGACTGCCGCCTGCCTCCGAGTCCGCCGAGTCGGACCTGTCGTCCACCGAACCGCGCGTGTGCGCGGACGTGCTCGCCCCGATCTCGGACCAGGCGCCCGGTGCCACCGCGCAGGCGGTGGCCCGGTTCACCGGACCCGACTTCGCCAGCATCGACACCGACGCCGCCGCGTACGCCGATGCGGGCGCGGCGTTCACCGCGGTGCAGCGCACTCTCACCGCCTGCACCGAATACTCGGGAACGGACGCCGAAGGGATCGCCGTTACCTACCGGCTCGGCGGACTCGACCAGCCGTCCGTCGGCGACGCCTCGATCGCCGTTCGGCTCGAGACGGGCAGCGAAGGATTCACGATGGTGTCCGACACCGTGATCACGGTCGTCGACGGCGCGGTCGTGCAGGTGACCGCGACCGGGCAGGACCCCGTCGACCCCGGAGTCCTGACCACACTGGCCCGGACCGCGGCAGAGAACCTGCGCGACGACACCCCCTGACGGGAGCCCTCACAGACGCCGAATGCCGGCACCCGATCGGGTGCCGGCATTCGCGTGAGCGCAGCGTGTCAGACGCAGGCCGGGGAGGTCAGGTTCGCCAGCTTGACGATGTTGCAGGCGTACTCCTTGGACAGCACCCACTGGCCGTCCTGAACGACGAAGGTGGCGGTGCCCGGGTTGACCTGGCCGCCGATGGTCATGTTGACGGTGGCGGTCAGGGTGCCGTCGCCGTTGTCGAGGATCGGGTCGACGACCTCGACGGTCGCGTTGTTCTGCTTGGCGGCAGCGGCGACCTGGTCGAACAGGCCCGGATCGGACTGGCCGTCCTCGACGAGGGTGGTCTTCTCCTCGACCGGGGTGGCCGGATCCAGACCCTTGACCAGCATCGCGTTCAGCTCGGCAGCCGTCGGCACGGGCGGCGTCTCGGTCCCGGCGTCGGCGACGGCAGACGTCGTGGTGGCCTTGCTGGTGGTGGTCTTGGTGGTGTCGTCACCGTCAGAGCTGCTGCAAGCACCGAGGGTCAGCGCGGCGGCAACCGCGACACCGGCAACGAGGGTCTTCCGGAGCATCAATGTGTGTCCTTCTCTTCGTTTGAACTGTGCATTTCGCTGTAACCGTGGTCGGGATCGGTGCTTCGGCACCGCCCGACAGTGGCCGAGCCCGCGTGCGAGCAGGTGTCACCTTAGTTAACACGGGAAAAATAAGGGCTTCCTTAACGAAGACTGTCGGCGGGGTCCGCGATCCGGAGCGCCGCGTCGTCGTCCGAAAACGTCTGCGCCGGGCCCGGACCCGTCGATCGGGTCTCGAACCGCACCGTCACCACGCCGTGCCCGCAACCCTGCACCCAGCCGTGACCGTGTTCGGTGTGGTGCACGTCCTGGCCGGGACGCCATCGCGATCCCGGTGCCGGTACCGCGGACCGACCCGGCTCCGGCACCGCCGCTGTGTCCGGAGTCACAGCGTCCTTGTCCGCCTCTCCTTGGTCGAGATCCGGGAACAGCGACCCCTGCTGTGTCGCCGTCAGCCCGCCGAAGGACACCCCGACCAGACGCACCGCACCGAGTTCCCTGGGGTCGATCAACTGCCTGCGTGCCGTCGCGATCAGCGTCTGCAGATCCGTCGTCGCGTACGGCAGGGTCGCCGACCGGCTCACGATCGTCATGTCCGTCTTCTTCAGCTTCACGACGACCGTGCGAGCCGCCCGCCCGTCCTTCTCGAGTCGGCGATGCGCGTGTCCCCCGCACTGCTCGACGGCGGCGCGAAGCTGATCCATCGTCACCAGGTCTTCGGCGAAAGTCGTTTCGGCACTGATCTGTTTGGCATCCGCGCGCTCGGCCACGGG
This sequence comes from Rhodococcus sp. RD6.2, assembly GCF_001040705.1. Lineage (GTDB taxonomy): Bacteria > Actinomycetota > Actinomycetes > Mycobacteriales > Mycobacteriaceae > Rhodococcus_G. Next base: position 534,449 of record NZ_CVQP01000006.1, on the reverse strand, counting down.
CCGGTCGTCGAACCCCTTCGCCAACCGGTGCAGACCCGGCCCGATGGTGCCGCCGAGGAGTGTGACCACCTCGGACTCACTGGTCGCCGCGAACTGCCCGATCGTCTCGATTCCGAGCCTGCGCAGCTTCGATTCCGCCACCGGGCCGATCCCCCACAGCTTGCGCACCGGCAACGCCTCGAACAGGTCCGCCTGCTCGTCCGCGGTCACCACGCGCACCCCGTCCGGCTTCGCGAGACCGGAGGCGATCTTCGCTATCTGCTTCCCCGATCCGGCACCGATCGACGCCACCAGACCCGTCTCGACGCGAATCATGGTGCGCAACTGTTCCGCGTAGTCGCGAACGGCGTCGGCGTCCGCGCCCTCCAACTCCGGAGGCTCCCCGAAAGCCTCGTCCAGCGACAGCATCTCGAGGACAGGCACACGCGTACGCAGGGTGTCGAACACCGACTTGCTCACCGCCGAGTACAGGGCCCCACGCGGAGGCAGCACCACCGCACGGGCCCCGACGAGACGCCGGGCCTGATGCATCGGCATCGCCGACCCGGCCCCGAACGCCCGCGCCTCGTAGCTCGCGCCCGCGACGACGCCGCGGCCGCCGAGCCCTCCGACGAGGACCGGGCGGCCGCGCAGCGTCGGCCGGGTGAGCTGCTCGACCGACGCGAAGAACGCATCCATGTCGAGATGCAGCACCCACCGACGCTGTGTCGTCACAGCCGGCACCGCCGGCGCGTCGTCACAGCCGGCACCGCCGGCGCGTCGTCACAGCCGGCACCGCCGGCGCGCGGTCACAGTAAGCACCGCCGTGGCGTACTCATCTCACGCCTTGACGACGACGGCCCGCACACCCTCACCGAGATCCACCGCATCGGCCCCGACCGGGCCGAGTTCCAGTGTCGTGGCGAGGATCTCGCCCGCGATCAGATCGCGGTGCCGCTGCGCCCAGTCGAGCCGGTCGGCGGGAACCTCGAGGGTGACGGAAATGCGGTCGGAGACGTCCAGCCCGGCCGCGCGCCGCGCGTCCTGGAGCTCACGGATACGGTCCTTCGCCCAGCCCTCGGCCTCCAACTCCTCGGTGACCAGCGAGTCCAACACCACCAGTCCGGCGTTGTCCGGCAGGGCGGCCGTCGATTCCGGCTCGGCCGCGACGAGCCGCTGCGTGTACTCCTCCGGCAGCAGCTCGATGCCCGCCGCACTGACGACACCATCGGTCTCGGTCCAGTCGCCGGCCTTGACCGCCTTGATCACGGTCTGCACGTCCTTACCGAGTCGCGGACCCGCCGCGCGGGCGTTGACAACCAGTTCGAACTTGCCGTGCACATCCACGTCGTCGGTCAGGTCCACCTTCTTGACGTTGACCTCGTCCGCGATGATGCCCAGATATGGCCGCAGTCGCTCGGCATCCGACGCCGCGACCGTCACCTCGGGCAGCGGCAGCCGCACCCGCAGGTTCTGCGCCTTGCGCAGGCCCAGGACGGTGGAACAGACGTTGCGCACCTCGTCCATCGACTCGACGAGCTCGGGGTCCGACACCAGGTCCGTTGCAGTGTGTCCGGGTCGCTCCGCAGGCTTCGCTCCCGCCGGCCAGTCCGCCAGGTGAACCGAGCGCCCACCGGTCAGCCCCCGCCAGATCACCTCGGTCGCCATCGGGAGCAGCGGTGCCGCCAGCCGGCAGGTCACCTCCAGCACCGTGTGCAGGGTGTCGATCGCATCACGATCCTCGTCCCAGAAGCGGTTCCGGGAGCGGCGCACGTACCAGTTCGTCAGGGCGTCGCAGAAGGTGCGCAGCTCGTCGCACGCACCTGCAATGTCGTTGACCTCGAGTGCGTCGGTCATCGCGTCCCGCGTCGCGGCGAGCTTCGCGAGGATGTACCGGTCGAGCACGTTCGTCGAATCGGTACGCCACGTGCCGGGCTTCGATGCGTACAGCTGCAGGAAGCTCCAGGTATTCCAGAGCGGCAGCAGCGCCTGCCGGACGCCCTCGCGGATGCCCTGCTCGGTGACGACCAGGTTTCCGCCGCGCAGGATCGGCGACGACATCAGGAACCAGCGCATTGCATCGGAGCCGTCCCGGTCGAACACCTCCTTCACGTCGGGGTAGTTGCCCTTGGACTTGCTCATCTTCAGGCCGTCGTCGCCGAGCACGATGCCGTGTGCGGCAACGGTCTTGAACGCAGGCCGGTCGAACAGTGCGGTGGCGAGCACGTGCAGCGTGTAGAACCAGCCGCGGGTCTGGCCGTTGTACTCGACGATGAAGTCACCCGGGTAGTGCGTCTCGAACCAGTCTCGGTTCTCGAACGGGTAGTGCACCTGGGCGTACGGCATCGAGCCCGACTCAAACCAGCAGTCGAGCACTTCGGGCACGCGACGCATCGTCGACTTCCCGGTCGGGTCGTCCGGGTTCGGGCGGGTGAGCTCGTCGATCATCGGGCGGTGCAGATCCGTCGGGCGCACCCCGAAGTCGGCCTCGAGCTGGTCGAGCGAGCCGTACACGTCGACCCGCGGGTACGTCGGATCATCCGAGACCCACACCGGGATCGGGCTGCCCCAGTAGCGGTTCCGGCTGATGTTCCAGTCGCGGGCGCCTTCGAGCCACTTGCCGAACTGGCCGTCCTTGATGTGCTCGGGCACCCAGGTGATCTCCTGGTTCAGCTCGACCATCCGGTCGCGGAACTTCGTCACCGCGACGAACCACGACGGCACCGCCATGTAGATCAGCGGCTGACCGGACCGCCACGAATGCGGATACGAGTGCTCGATCGTCTCGTGCCGCAACAGCTTTCCGGCGGCCTTGAGGTCCTTGATGATCACCGGGTTCGCATCGAAGACCTGCAGGCCCTCGTACGGCGGCACGAGCGAGGTGAACTTGCCGCCCGGGTCGAGCGGCTGCACGATCTCGATGCCGTTCGCCGTCGCGACGTCCATGTCCTCCTCACCGAAAGCCGGTGCGAGGTGGACGATTCCGGTACCGGAATCGGTGGTGACGTAGTCGGCCGACAGCACGCGGTGCGCGTTCTCGTGACCCTTGCCCGGTCCGTGGAAGAAGTCGAACGGCGGCTCGTAGGTCAGACCGACGAGGTCGCTGCCCTTGTACTCGCCCAGCACCTCGGGCGACTCCCCGAACTCACGAGCGTAGTGACCGACCCGCGCCGCAGCGAGGACGTAGCGTTTGCCGTCCGCTGCGCGGACCTGCACGTAGTCGACGTCGGGGTGCACCGCGACCGCCAGGTTGGACGGCAGGGTCCACGGCGTCGTGGTCCAGATCAGCGCGTTCGCGCCGTCCAGCGGCGAGCCGGGCGCGGTGATCACCATGTCGACGGTGACCGCCGGGTCCTGACGCATCTTGTACGCGTCGTCGAGGCGCGTCTCCTGGTTCGACAGCGGCGTCTGCTCGTACCAGCTGTACGGCAGAACCCGGAAGCCCTGATAGATCAGGCCCTTGTCGTAGAGCTCCTTGAACGCCCACATGACCGACTCCATGAAGTCCAGGTCCAGGGTCTTGTAGTCGTTGTCGAAGTCGACCCAGCGGGCCTGCCGGGTCACGTAGTCGCGCCACTCGTCGGTGTAGCGCAGCACGGACTGCTTGCAGTACGCGTTGAACTCGGCCAGGCCCATCGCGTCGATCTGCGACTTGTCCTTGATGCCGAGCTGCTTCTCCGCCTCGAGCTCGGCGGGCAGACCGTGGCAGTCCCAGCCGAAACGACGCTCGACCTTCTTGCCGCGCATCGTCTGGAAGCGGGGCACGAGGTCCTTGACGTACCCGGTCAGCAGGTGACCGTAGTGTGGGAGCCCGTTCGCGAACGGCGGCCCGTCGTAGAAGACGAACTCCTCGGCGCCGTCACGGTTCGAGATCGACGCGCGGAAAGTGTCGTCCGAATCCCACTCGGCCAGCACGCGCCGTTCGAGTTCGGGGAAGTTGACGCTCGCGCCGGACCTGCCGCCGGCGAGATCGACACGTGGATAGGTGGAATTCACACCGTCGGTGCTGTCGGACACTGTCGTGCTCCCTCGTGCCTGTTCATCCGGCACGGGGACGACGTCGGCGCCGGTGCGCCTGGCCGCGGTACCACCCCGCTTGCCCGATCCGGTGGACTTCTCCACCCGACCCGGCCTCTCGTAGTCGGCTGTGACGGGCCGAACCCGTTCGGTTCTACTGAGTGACCCGGCCCACGGGGGCCTGGCGTCACCGTTCTTCCGAAGACTCCCCGGTGATGGCCGGATCGACGTCGTCTGTCACGGCCCGATCCGATCGGGCCAATGTCGTTGTTCGATTCTACTCGGGACGGTCAAATCGCTCCGTGGGCGGATCGTCCTCCCGCGCCGGAGCAGCCCGCGGATCCGAGCGCTCCGGATCCGGTGCGGTCCCTCGCAGCGAACTCACCAGGAGCAGAACCGCACCGACGACGCAGACCGCGATGCAGCCCCACGCCCAGGCGACCGAACCTGTCGTCAGCGCCAGGACGAGGAGGGCGAACCCGATCGCCGCCATGGCAAGTGTCAGGACCAGCACGGAATCCCCCTGTCACCAGCCGACAGGACGCGACCGCCGGGCGAGTGAACCATCACCGCGGCCCCAGCAACGCCGGGTCAGTTGCTCCCTTTGGCGAATGACTTGGATCCCTCGGAACCGAGTGCATCCTGGCCGCCGTCCACGGGGACCGCCGAACCACGCTGCTCCAGTTCCTCGAGCTGCGACTCCAGGTACGACTTCAGGCGAACCCGGTACTCGCGCTCGAACGTCTTGAGCCGCTCGATCCGCTCCTCCAGCACGCTGCGCTGCTGGTTGATGGTCGCCATGATCTCGGTGTGCTTCTTCTCGGCGTCGGCCTGGAGGGCGTCGGCCTTCTCCTTGGCCTGCCGCAGCTGCGTCTCCGAGCGCGTCTGCGCATCGGCGAGCAGTGCCTCCGACTTGTGCTTGGCCTCGGCGACCATTCCGTCGGACCGGGTCCGCGCGTCGCTGACGAGCTGCTCGGAGTTCGCGCGGGCGCTGGACACCAGCTGCTCGGACTCCGTCTTCGCCTCACCGGTGAGACGGTCGGCCATCTCCTGGGCGAGACCGAGGATCTTCGCGGCCTGCAGGTTGGCCTCTTCCGTGCCACTGGCGCGCGGCGGAGCCGGCGGCGCAGCGGCAACCACGGGGGCGACCGGCTTCGGCGGTTCCGGAACAGGAATCGGTGCAGGCGCGGGAGCTGCAGGCGGACCGCTCGGGCGCGGCGCCTTCTTTGCATCCGCGAGCTCCTGGTCGAGCTCGCCGACACGCTGGCGCAGGTCTGCGTTCTCCTCGATCAGGCGAGCGAGCTCCTGCTCGACGAGGTCGAGGAAGGCATCTACCTCGTCCTCGTTGTAGCCACGCTTTCCGATCGGAGGCTTGCTGAACGCGACGTTGTGGACATCAGCTGGTGTCAGCGGCATGGAAGGATCCCTTCGCGCATCTGTTGGCGGTCGAGCAAGCATTCAGTTATGGCGCACTCACTGCAGGACCACATTTTCACACTGTAACTGCGGGTCATTCTGTCACACCCAACCCGCAGGCCTGCGCCACGACTCGATTCGCGCACGTCACGTGGCAAGTCCCTGGGTGACCTGCATGAGCACGAACACGATGAAAAGCAAGACCATGATGGACAGATCCAGCCGGACCCCGCCGAGAGAAATCGACGGAATCAGTCGCCGCAGCAACTTGATCGGCGGATCGGTGACCGTGAAAATCGCCTCGAGCACGACGACCACGAAACCGGTCGGGCGCCAGTCCCGCGCGAACGTCCGGATGAACTCGATGATGATTCGGCCGATGAGAAGCAGCCAGAACACGAACAGAGCGAAGTAGATCACCGCGAACAAGGGCACTCCACCACTCTGCCTGACCTCTCCACGCCACTCACAACCGGGTTCCTCTCACGAACCGGGTGCGACCGGAACCCCCGGTCGCACCCGTCGTTCACACCCTCTGCACGGGGTGAGATGTCACTTCTGATTGTAGAAGCCGTTCTCGGCGATCCTCCGCCGTTCCTCCGCCGACACGTCGATGTCCGCGGGCGACAGCAGGAACACCTTGGTCGCAACCTTGTCGAAGGAGCCGCGCAGCGCGAATGCCAGGCCCGCGGCGAAGTCCACGAGACGCTTCGCGTCCGCGTTGCTCATCTCGACCAGGTCCATGATGACCGGCGTTCCGTCACGGAACCGCTCACCGATGATCCGGGCCTCCCCGTAATCGCGCGGGCGCAGCGTGGTGATCTTCGACAGCGGCCCGCCCTCGTCGAACACCGGCGCGCGCCTGCTCTCGACCCGCGGAGCCGGGTTGACGGCCAGCGAACCGTGCGTGGCCGTGGACCGCGACACGGGTGCCTGCGTCGGACGGGTCGAACGCGGCGGCAGTGGTTCCATCCGTCGCGGTGCCGGCTGCCGGTCGTCGATTTCGTCGAGTCCGCCGTACCCGGCGTCGTCGTATCCGCCGTCGATTCCGTCCTCGTAGCGGGCGCTCCTCGGCGCCCGACGGGGCTCGTCGAGGTAGTCGTCCTCGTAATCCTCGAGGGGAACCATGCCGAAGTAAGCCTTGAACTTGTGCAGAGTGCTCATCGGTCGACCTTCCTTGGCGCGGCGGATAATCGGTCGGAACGCCGATCAGTTCATTCCGAGGCTAACGGCCGAGAACCCAACAGCGCCGTTCCGACACGCACGCAGGTCGATCCGTGTCGGACCGCGCTTTCGAGATCTGCGGTCATCCCGGCCGAGAGAATGCGCGCGTCCGGATGGTCACGCAGCACGTCGCGGTGGGTGGCCGCGAGTGTAGCGAAAGCGACGTCGGGGTCTGCACCGAGTGGTGGCACTGCCATCAGTCCGGCGAACCCGAGTCCGTCTGCGGCGGCGGCACGTTCACACAGTGCGGGCAGTTCCGGGAGCGGAACTCCGCCGCGCTTCGGGTCGTCGTCGAGGCTCACCTGCAGCAGTACCTGCAGCGGGGCCGCGCGCTCGCCCGCGTCCAACGCGGCGACAGCGGCCCGCGACAGGGCGTCGACGAGTTGCTCGCTGTCCACGGAGTGCACGACGGTCGCCCACCGCACGATCGAGCGCGCCTTCTTCCGCTGCACGCTCCCGATCATGTGCCAGCGGACGTCGCCCGCACCGCCGGGACGCTCCCCTGCGACCAGACCGGCGAGATCGGTGGCCTTCGCGGACGCCTCCTGGTCCCGCGATTCACCGAACTCCCGGCATCCCAGGTCGTACAGGATCCGCGCGTCCGACACCGGAAAGTATTTCGTGACCGGCAGGAGCTGGACATCGCGCGGATCACGGCCCGCGGCGACGCACGCCCGTCCGAGACGCTCCTGTACGGCAGTGAGCGCCGACGCGATCTCCGTGTGGCGATCGTCAGTCACGTCCGACGGACTCCATCCAGATCGCCCCGGCGATGCGTCCCGTCGTTCCGGAACGGCGGTAGCTGAACAGCGTCCTGTCCTCGATGGTGCACCGCGGATCCTCCGCGATCCCCGCGACTCCCGCCGCTTCGAGCTGCCGCCGCAGGCCCGCGCGGAGGTCGAGTCCCGGGGTTCCGCGTGCGGTCCGGGTCGCGCTGCCCGGCAGGTGGGCTTCGACGTCGGCCTGCATCGCCTCGGGAACCTCGTATTGCCTGCCGCTGGCGGCGGGCCCGAGGAAGGCGCCAATCCGTGACACGTCAGCGCCTTTCGCGACCATCGCGTCGAGCACCCGAGGGACGATGCCGATACGCGCACCGACCCGACCCGCATGTACGGCGGCGATCACCCCGGCCTCGTCGTCCGACAGCAGCAGCGGCACACAGTCGGCCGTGAGCACCACCAGAGCGAGGTTCCGCTCCGCGGTGACGAGGGCATCCGTCGCCTCGACGGGCGCACCGACCGGACCGTCGACGACGGCCACGTTCCGGCTGTGGATCTGCTCCATCCACACCAGCCGCTCGAACGGCAGTCCGATTCCCGCGGCCAGGCGGCGCCGGTTGGCGTCGACCGCCACCGGATCGTCCCCGACGTGGTCACCGAGATTGAACGTGTCGTACGGAGCCGCCGAGACGCCACCCGTTCGCGAGGTGACGACCCGGCGAATCCGGACCGTGGACGTCACTGTCGGTGCCGTCACCGACGCATGAAGTCGGGGACGTCGACGTCGTCCTCGCCGTCGTCGTCCGTGACGGGCACGGCCCGAGTGGTCGCACCGACGGGGATCGGAGGCAGCGATCCGCCGGTCTCGCGACGCGAGTCGGTGCTGTGCTGCGGCGCACGCTCGACGGGCTGCGGTTCGTCCGCAGCCGCCGGGGACTTTCCGATCTCACCCGCCCGAGCGACACCGATGTTGCCCCGCCCGGCCGCGGCCTGCTGCTGCGGCTGCTCGATGCGGCGCACGGGCCCTCCGCCGTCGAAGCCGGCAGCGATGACCGTGACGCGGACCTCGTCACCGAGCGAATCGTCGATCACCGTTCCGAAGATGATGTTCGCGTCGATGTGGGCGGCTTCCTGCACCAGCGAGGCGGCCTCGTTGATCTCGAAGAGTCCCAGATCCGAACCACCCGCAATGGAGAGCAGGACGCCACGGGCACCTTCCATCGACGCCTCGAGAAGCGGCGAGTTGATCGCCGTCTCCGCGGCCTGGATGGCGCGCCCGTCGCCACGGGCGGAACCGATGCCCATCAGTGCACTGCCCGCTCCGGACATGACGCCCTTGACGTCCGCGAAGTCGACGTTGATCAGGCCAGGGGTGGTGATCAGGTCGGTGATGCCCTGGACGCCGTTGAGGAGCACCTCGTCGGCAGAGCGGAAGGCGTCCATCAACGACACCGCGGCATCGCCGAGCTGCAGGAGGCGGTCGTTGGGAATGACGATGAGGGTGTCGCAGGATTCACGCAACGCCTGGATGCCGTTGTCGGCCTGGGTGCCGCGGCGCTTGCCCTCGAACGAGAACGGACGCGTCACGACGCCGACGGTCAGTGCGCCGAGCTTGCGTGCGATGGATGCGACGACCGGCGCGCCACCGGTACCGGTGCCACCGCCCTCGCCTGCCGTCACGAACACCATGTCGGCGCCCTTGAGGACCTCTTCGATCTCGTCCTTGTGGTCTTCGGCCGCCTTGCGCCCGACCTCGGGATCCGCGCCTGCGCCGAGGCCGCGGGTCAGTTCACGTCCGACGTCGAGCTTGACGTCGGCGTCGGACATCAGGAGTGCCTGCGCGTCGGTGTTGACGGCGATGAACTCGACTCCCTTGAGTCCCTGCTCGATCATGCGGTTGACCGCATTCACACCGCCGCCGCCGATGCCGACGACCTTGATAACGGCGAGGTAGTTGTGCGGGGGCGTCATGGGCTCTCGCCTTCCGTTTGTAGTCGCACTGAGGGTGTTTCTGGCGATGCTGACGTTACTTGTGGTGCAGAGGCTACTGGTGTGGCCGATGCCGCGTGTGCGGCCGGTCGCCTTTGTGCCACCGATTGGTGCAGCCAAACCCTCAACCTCAACCATAGACTTACAGTTATGTCAAGTGGATGACTAGGCGGAACGCTATGCACGGTGACCCCTCGATGCCAGCAGGCGCGCCGACGGACACGCCGATTTGTCGAGGGATCCGGTTCACTTGACGGTCGGGAGATCAGGGCTCGAGACGTCGAACACCTGCCCCGGCTGTCCCAGAAGGGGCCCGAGGATCGCTGCTTTGTGCTCCGATTCCTCCACGCTCCCCCAGAGCACCTGTCTTCCGTCCACCAGCGTCAGGCGGATGTCCGGCAGCGTTGCCGCCGACACCTCCGTCACCTGCGGCCGCAGGTGCGGCGGCAACGACTCCAGGGTGGTCAGCGCGTCGACGGTTGCGGCGTCGTCCTGCGCCGGACGCGCGACCGCAAGGCGCGGCAACCCGGGCGGCGGCGGCTCGATCGCGTACGCCACACCGGAGGCATCCATCAGGTGCGTGCCCTCGGGCGCGTCGTAGAAGACCGCGGGAGCCCGTTCCACCACGGTGACCTTGATCGTCGACGGGTAGTTGCGCTCGACCCGAACGTGGTCGACCTTCGCGATGGAGGCCACCCGGTCCGCGGCCGCACCCGTGTCCACCCGAAGCAGCGGCTGCCCCGTCGGGACGGACAGAGCAGCGAGGATCTCTTCGGAGGGGACGCCGGCATTGCCGACAACTGTCACAGTGCGTGCGGAGAGCAGCGGCGTGAACCAGGCCACGACGACGAGCACCACGACGGCGCCGACCGCTGCGACCGTCAGATAGATCGGTTTGCGAGGACGCTTCGGGCGCGGCGCAGAACCCGACCGCACCGCGGTTCCGGTGCTGCGCGTGCGTTCCGGTCGACGCCCACGGCTCACTGCTGCCCTCCGGCCCGTCCCGCCGCGTCGGGCCGGGTCCGGTTCCGGGTCCCCGACGGCGCGGCTGCGAGTGCCCCGAGAATCCCCTTGCCGAGCATCGTCACGTCACCGGCGCCCATCGTGATGAGCACGTCTCCGGAGCGGGCCAGGGCCGCCACCTGACGCGGCGCCATCGACAGGTCCGGCTGATAGTGCACCGGCTTCGTCACCGCGTGTGCGACGAGCGCACCCGTGACGCCGGGCAGCGGCTTCTCGCGAGCCCCGTACACGTCGAGCACGACCACTTCGTCTGCGAGGTCGAGCGCTTCGCCGAACTCGGTCGCGAATGCCGACGTCCGCGAGTAGAGATGCGGCTGGAACACGACGAGGACCCGGCCACCCGAGGTGCGGACCAGCTCGCGGGCCGCTCCGAGGACCGCCCTGACCTCGGTCGGATGGTGGGCGTAGTCGTCGAACACCCGGACACCGTTCTCTCGCCCGGTGTACTGGAACCTGCGGTGGACGCCTCCGAAGCCGCCGATGCCCTCGATGATCTCGTCGACCTCCGCACCGACCTCGCGGGCCGCGAGCAGGGCTCCGAGAGCGTTGAGCGCCATGTGCCTACCAGGAACCGACAGCGTCATCGTCCGCGGGTGATCCTCGCCGTCCAACTGCACCCGTGCGACGCCGCCGACGTCCCTGGCCTCCCAGTCGAGCAGGCGCGCCGCCAGCGGCACCGTTCCCGCCGGGTCGTCACCGCCGTAGCCGATGACCCGGATCGGCAGGCCCCGCGACGCGACCCGCTCGGCGAGCGCCGCCGATCCCGGATCGTCCAGACAGACGACCAGCACCCCGCCCGGCGCGATCCGGTCGGCGAAGTCGTCGAAGACCTGGACGTACGCCTCGGTGGTGCCGAAGAAGTCGAGGTGGTCGGCCTCGACGTTGGTCACGATCACGACGTTCGGGTCGTACTGCAGCAGCGAACCGTCGCTCTCGTCCGCTTCGGCGACGAACACGGTGCCGGACCCGTGGTGCGCGTTCGTTCCCGCTTCGTTCAGTTCGCCGCCGACGGCGAACGACGGGTCGACACCGCAGTGCTGGAGCGCGACCACGAGCATCGACGTCGTCGACGTCTTGCCGTGCGTTCCGGCCACGAGCAACGTCTGGTGCCCGGACATCAGCGAAGCCAGAACGGCGGGCCGCAGGACGACGGGGATGCCACGCTCCGCGGCCGCCACCAGCTCGGGATTGTCCTTCGGGATCGCCGCATGCGTCGAGACGACCGCGGTCGGCCCTCCCGGGATCAGGTCGAGCGCACTCGCGTCGTGTCCGATGCGGACCTGTGCGCCCCGTGCCCGCAGCGCCAGCACGGTTCGGGACTCCTTGGCATCCGATCCGGACACCTGCCCTCCGCGGGCCAGCAGGATCCGCGCGATCCCCGACATGCCTGCGCCGCCGATCCCGACCATGTGCACACGCTGCAGATGGTCGGGCAGTGCCGAAACCCGATTCTGTGTGTCGTCCGAACTCATCGTCGACCACCCTTCGCAACCTCGAGGACCATCCGGGCCACCGTGTCGGCCGCATCCCGGTGCCCGGCACCGGCTGCGGCCGCGCCCATCGCGGCGAGCCGCTCGGGATCCCGCAGCAACGGGACCACCGAGTCGGCGACGAACGCGGGCGTGAGGTCCGCGTCGGCGACCAGCAGCCCACCTCCCGCCGCGACCACCGGCCTGGCGTTCAGTTCCTGTTCCCCGTTGCCGTGCGGCAGCGGCACGTACACCGCGGGCAGGCCGACGGCCGAGATCTCCGCCACGGTCATCGCCCCCGAGCGGCACACGGTCGCGTCGGCGGCGGCCAGCGCCAGGTCCATCCGGCTCAGGTACGGGACCGCGACGTACGGCGCCGCGGGATTGTGCTGCTGAACCTCGACGGAGTTCTTCGGCCCGTACGCGTGCAACACGGAGATGCCGCCCGCGGCGAGTGCCTCGGCGGCACCCGACACGGCCTCGTTGAGGGACCGCGCGCCCTGCGACCCGCCCGTCACGAGGAGGACGGGTCCGTCGGCGGGAAGTCCGAAGTGCTCACGGGCCTGCGCGCGCAAGCCGCCGCGGTCGAGGCCGGTGATGGACGAGCGCACCGGGATGCCGACGATCTCGGCATCCGACCGGCCTCGGCCCGACACACCCGAGCCGGGAACCGCGGCGAGAACCCGTGCCGCAAGCCGCGCACCGATCTTGTTCGCGATTCCGGCGGACGCATTGGCCTCGTGCACGACCACCGGGATCGCACGCCTGCGGCGGGTGACACCCCGGCCGGCCGCGAGATAGGCGGGGAGTGCGACGTAGCCGCCGAATCCCACGACGACATCGGCCTGGACGCCGTCGAGGACCTGGCGGGTGCGCCGGACCGAGGCCCGGACCCGCCCGGGCAGGCGCAGCAGATCGGCGGTCGGCTTGCGGGGCAACGGCACCGGCGGGATCAGCTCCAGCGGATAGCCGCGCTCGGGCACGAGTGTCGTCTCGAGTCCTCGCTCGGTGCCGAGCGCGGTGACGGTCACCGACGGATCGAGACGCCGCAACGCGTCTGCGACCGCGAGTGCGGGCTCGATGTGGCCTGCGGTGCCACCCCCCGCGACGACGACGGACAGGCCGGACGATGTACCGCTCTCACTCACCTACGAAAACCTCGTTCAGGGAATCCACGTTCTTGGGCGCGGCCGGACGAACGGTCCCGGCGCTGGTCCGATGCTAGTGCCTGACCGCGGCGAGGGGTCTCGCGGCGTGCGTCCCCGCGCCTACCAGCCTCGATGCGGCGTTGCTGCTGCTCCCGCCTGCGCTGATCCTCGCGGCGACGCTGGTCCTCACGTGTTCGCCGTTCCCGCTGCTGGGCGGACCGACGCTGTGCCTCCCGCTGCGCGGCCCGTTTGCGGTCCGCCTTCACGGCCGCGGCGCGGCGCGCCTCGGCGGCTCGCGCCGGCGAGTACTGCTCGGGCTTCGGCAGCCGCAACAGCCGGCCGAATCGGCCGTCCTGGCCAGCGTGCAGTGCCGCGACGGCCTCGGGTTCGTGTCGTGCGGCGTTCGCGATGATGCCGAACATCAGCAGGGTGACGGCTGTCGACGTACCGCCCGCCGAGACCAGCGGCAACTGCTGACCGGTCACCGGCATCAGGCCGATGACGTAACCGATGTTGATCATCGACTGCGCCACGATCCACGTCGTGGCCGCTGCCGTCAGCAGGCGGAGGAACGGGTCGACCGACCGCATCGAGATCCGTAGTCCGGCGTAGGCGAACAGCGCGAACAGGCCGATGACGGCGGCGCACCCGAGGAACCCGAGTTCCTCGCCGATGATGGCGAAGATGAAGTCGTTGTGCGAGTTCGGCAGGTAGTTCCACTTCGCCCGCGACTGCCCGAGTCCACGACCGAACCATCCCCCGTCCGCGAGCGAGAACTTGGCCTGGCGACTCTGATAGCCGGCGCCCTGCGGATCGTCACCCGGATTGAGGAAGCTGAACAGTCGCGCGGCGCGGTAGTCGGCGGAGAACGCGAGGACGACGCCCAGTGCCAGAACACCGATGGCTGCGCCCGCGAACAGCCTGACCGACAACCCGGCGAACCACAGCAGCGAACCCACGATGATGACGAACGTGACCGTCGTCGAGTAGTTGGGCTGGAGGATCACCAGGACGGACGCGAGCAGCGCACCCGGGATCAGGGGTACCAGCAGGTCCTTGACCGGACCGCCACGCGGCCGGGACGCCAGCACATGGGCACCCCAGACGATGAGCGCCACCTTGGCCAGCTCGGACGGCTGAAGTGACAGCGGACCCAGCGTGAACCAACGCCGCGCACCACCGGACAGCGTGCCGATACCCGGGATGAGCACCAGGAACAGCATCACCAGCGCCACGACGAAGGCCGGTGTCGCGAGGCGCCGCAACATGCGCACCGGGATGCGCAGGGCGATGTAGAAGAGCACGGCGCCCAGGGCGGCGAACGTCGCCTGGGTGGTGAACATGCTGTACGACGACCCGGTGTCGGCATAGGCCTCCACGCTCGACGCCGACAGCACCATCACCAGGCCGAGCACGGTCAGCAGGGTTGCGATCGTGACGATCAGGTGGAACGACGCCAACGGCCTCGCGAGCCACGCACCGAAACGCGCCCACGCGGCGGCGAGTCCGGGAACGGGGTTCGGATCGCGGCGACGACGATCAGGGGGCGCCATCGTCCGCCAACGCGTCCACGGCCGCGACGAAACTGCGGCCGCGGTGACCGTAGTCGGTGAACATGTCGAGCGACGCCGCGGCGGGGGCGAGGAGCACCGTGTCCCCCGGCTCGGCCGCATCGGCGGCAACCCGCACCGCGCGCGCCATCACGGCGTCGGGTGCATCGGTCGACTTCACGTTCTCATCGTGCCCCGGTTCGACGCGGTGGACGGGGACCTGCGGTGCGTGTCGGGCGAGTGCGTCGGCGATCTGGCCTGCGTCACGGCCGAAGAGGACCGCGGCAACGAGGCGATCCGCGACCTCGACGGCGAGCTCGTCGACGCTGGCCCCCTTGAGCAGACCGCCCGCGATCCACACGACGCGCGGGTGTGCGAGCAGTGAGGTTCGCGCCGCGTGCGGGTTGGTGGCCTTGGAGTCGTCGACATAGGTCACTCCCGCAACCTGCCCGACCGTCGCGGCCCGGTGCGGACCGACCTGGTAGCTGCGCAGTCCGTCGCGCACGGCATCCGCGGACACCCCGACCGTGCGGGCCAACGCGGCCGCGGCGAGCGCGTCCATCACACCCGCGGGCCCGGACGGGGTCACGTCGGCGACGTCGGCCAGGGTCTCGTCCGTCGCGAAGGCGCGGTCGACCAGTGTGCCGTTCTCGACGCCGAGTTCGCCCGCGCCGGGAACGCCGAGGCGGAACCCGACGGTCCGTGCGATGCCCGGACGATCACGCAGGGACGCCGCGACCGGATCGTCGAGGCCGAGCACACCGACTCCGCCCGTCAGGGCCTGCGCCTTCGCCTCGACGTAGCCGTCCATGCCGCCGTGCCAGTCGAGATGGTCCTCCGCGATGTTCAGTACCGCGCCCGCGGTCGGGTGCACGGACGGCGCCCAGAACAGCTGAAAGCTCGACAGTTCCACCGCCAGCGCCGTGTAGGCCGGTGACTCGGCGCGCAGGGCGTCGGTCACCGGGAGGCCGATGTTCCCGCATGCGACGGCGGAGATTCCGCCCGCACGCAGGATCGATTCGAGCATCGAGGTCGTCGTCGTCTTGCCGTTGGTTCCGGTGACGACCAGCCAGTCCCGAGCGGGACCGTAGACGCCGGACCGGTCGAGGCGCCACGCGAACTCGACGTCTCCCCAGATCGGAACGCCTGCGCCGGCTGCCGCCGACAACACCGGCGAGTCGGGACGCCAGCCGGGGCTGGTGACGACCTGCGCATACCCGGAGATCGCGCCGGCTGCGTCGTCGGGGCTCACCGTCGCCACGCCGTGTTCGCGCGCGGTCGCGGCGAGCGCGTCGGCGTTGCCGTCGGTGAGGGTGACGTCGGCGCCGAGGTCGCGCAGGGGGGCGATCAGAGCGCGCCCGGAAATGCCTGCTCCCGTGACCAGGACTCGGGCACCTCGCAGTCGGGCGAGGTCCTCGGGCAGGTCCTCGGGCGAAGCCTCGGGCAGGTTCTCGGGCAGGTCCTCGGGCGAAGCCTCGGGCAGGTTCTCGGGCATGTCGCCGGCTGGGGCCGTGTCCATCATCAGTTCCCGACCACCGCGAGGTACTCGCTGTAGAACAGTGCGAGGCCGACCGCGGACGCGATCGCCGCCAGCAACCAGAACCTGATGATGACCGTGGTTTCCGCCCAGCCACCGAGCTCGAAGTGGTGATGGAACGGCGCCATCCGGAACACCCGTCGTCTGCTGGAACGGAACACCGCGACCTGGATGACGACCGAGGCGGCCTCGGCGACGAACAGCGCGCCCACCACGACCATCAGCAGTTCGGTCCGAGTCGTGATCGACAACCCGGCGAGCAGGCCGCCGAGTGCGAGCGACCCGGTGTCGCCCATGAAGATCTTCGCCGGGGCCGCGTTCCACCACAGGAAGCCGATGCAGGCGCCTGCCGCGGCCGCGCAGATCAGTGCGAGGTCGAGCGGGTCACGGACGTCGTAGCAGCCCTTGCCGGGATTGGTCTCACACGCGTTGCGGTACTGCCAGAAGGTGATCACCGTGTACGCGCCGAGGACCAGCGTCATCGATCCGGCGGCGAGGCCGTCCAGTCCGTCGGTCAGGTTGACCGCGTTCGACCAGGCACTGACCAGCAGGTAGACGAACAGGATGAACACCACCGACCCCATGGTCACGGTGGTGATGTCGCGAACGTACGACAGGTGCAGACTGCCCGGTGTCAGTCCGGTTGCGCCCCGGAACTGCAGGGCGAGCACACCGAACACCACGGCCGCGAGGAGCTGACCGACCAGCTTCGCCGTCTTGTTCAGGCCCAGGTTCCGCTGCTTGCGGATCTTGATGAAGTCGTCGAGGAAGCCGACGCCCGCGAGGACCGTCGTCAGGCCGAGCACCAACAGACCCGAGGCACTCGGACCGTCGGCGTCGTACCCGATGCCGATCAGATGCGAACCCCAGTACCCGGCCCACAGGCCGATGATGATCGCGACACCACCCATCGTGGGTGTCCCGCGCTTGGCCTGGTGGCTGGCGGGGCCCTCGACGCGGATCTCCTGGCCGAATCCCTGCCGCGAGAACGCCTTGATCAGCACCGGCGTCAGCAGGATCGACACCGCGAGCGCGATGCCACCTGCGAAGAGGATCTGTCTCACCGGTCGCGCTCCTCGTTCGTCTCGTTGTCTTCCTGCGGGTCGGCGAGCAGGGCGTCTGCGACCGTCCACAGCCCCACGGACTGCGATGCCTTCACCAGCACGATGTCACCGGGGCGCACCTCCCGGCGGAGGATCTCGAGCGCCGCGTCGGCGTCGGGCACGAGGGTCGACTCGTCACCCCACGAGCCCTCCATGATCGCGCCCTGATGCATGCCGCGCAGCGGACGGCCCTCGCCGACGACGATCAGCTTGGTGACGTCGAGGCGAACGAGGAATCGGCCGATCGCGTCGTGCTCGACGACGGTGTTCGGGCCCAGTTCGGCCATCTCGCCGAGCACCGCCCACGTCCGCCTCGGTGTGTCCGCGGCGCGACCCATCGTGACCAGTGCCTTGAGGGCAGCGCGGACCGAGTCGGGGTTCGCGTTGTAGGAGTCGTTGATGACGGTGACGCCGTCCGCGCG
The DNA here is from genome assembly GCF_001040705.1 of Rhodococcus sp. RD6.2. Lineage (GTDB taxonomy): Bacteria > Actinomycetota > Actinomycetes > Mycobacteriales > Mycobacteriaceae > Rhodococcus_G. The sequence continues at coordinate 516,853 of NZ_CVQP01000006.1, read as the reverse complement.
GGTACGCACGTCCATCCGCTTCGCCGACACCGCGCGGGCGGCGCCGAGTGCGGCGGCGACCTGCTCGAGGGTGGCGCCGCATTCCAGCGCGACCGCCGCCGCGGCGAGCGCGTTGCCCACCTGGTGGTCACCGTGCACACCGAGCGCGATCCGGATGCTTCCCTGCGGTGCAACGAGCGTGAACTCGGCCCGCGCCTGGTCGTCGAGCTGCACGTCGATCGCGCGCACGTCCGCCGACTGCGACAACCCGACCGTCACCACGCGAGCACGGGTGCGCTGCGCCATCGCGGACACCAGGCGGTCGTCTGCGTTGAGGACCGCGACACCGCCGTCCTCGGACGCGGGCAACGCCTCCACCAGCTCGCCCTTCGCTTGCGCGATCGCCTCCTGCGACCCGAACTCGCCGAGATGCGCGGTACCGACGTTGAGGACGACGCCGATACGCGGCGGGACCGCCTCGGCCAACGCCGCGACGTGCCCGACGCCGCGCGCGGACAGTTCGAGCGCCAGGAACCGGGTGCCCCGGTCGACCCGCAGAGCCGTCCAGGGATGGCCCAGTTCGTTGTTGAACGATCCGGGCGGAGCGACCACCGGACCGAGCGGAGCGAGGACGGCGGCGAGCAGATCCTTGGTGGACGTCTTGCCGGACGAACCGGTGACGCCGACAACCGTGAGGTCCGGCAGCTCCGACGTCACGGCGCGGGCGAGGCGGGCCAGCGCGGCGAGAACCGCGGCACCCGACCCGTCGACGTCGTGTTCGAGGGCCATCGCGTTGCTGTCCGAGGGGCCGAGCGGTTCCACGACAACCGCGGGAACGCCGACCGGGCGCGCGGCGAGGACTGCCACGGCGCCCGCGTCGATCGCCGTTGCCGCGTGATCGTGACCGTCGACGCGTGCGCCGGGCAGCGCCAGGAACAGACTGCCCGCGGTGACCTTCCGCGAATCGAACTCCACCGTGCCGGTGACCAGGACGTCCGGGTCCGGGACGTCATGGAGCGTGCCGCCGACGATCTCGGCGAGCCGGGCGAGCGACATCTCGATCACTGCTCCACCCCGATCACCCGATCGATGGCCTCCGCGAGGACCTCACGGTCGTCGAATGGGTGCTTCACCCCAGCAATCTCCTGTCCGATCTCGTGTCCTTTACCCGCGACGAGCACGACGTCGCCGGGCTGTGCCCACTCGACGGCCGCCGTGATGGCCGCCGCCCGGTCGCCGATCTCACGGACCTCGCCGCGCTCCCCGTCGGGAACCGCAAGCGCACCGTCGAGCAGTGCCCGGCGGATCACCGCAGGATCCTCGGTGCGCGGATTGTCGTCGGTGACGATCAGCAGGTCCGCTCCCCTGGCGCCGCCGTCGCCCATCAGCGGCCGCTTCCCGTGGTCGCGGTCGCCGCCAGCACCCACGACCACCGCGAGGCGTCCCGCGGTCTGCCCGCGCAGCGTCGCGATGACCGCCTCCAGCGCCGCCGGCTTGTGCGCGTAGTCGACGACCGCGAGAAACTGCTGTCCACGATCGATGCGCTGCACTCTGCCCGGCACGTCCACCTCGGCGAGCCCACGGACGGCGTCCGCCTCGGAGACCCCGCACTCGTGCAGTACCGCGAGCGCCAGGAGGGCGTTCGCGACGTTGAACCGGCCGGGAAGTCGCAGTGAGGCGGTCATCTCGGCACCGTCCGGGGTGGCGACCGTGAACGCCTGCGATCCGTCCGCTTCGGTGACGACGTCGCGTGCGGTCCACCGAGCGGTGCCCGTCGTCGCGACGGTGACGGTGTCCGCGCCCGCGACGTCGGCCATCCGTCGACCCCACTCGTCGTCGACGCACACGACCGCACGCTCGGCGTGCACGGTCGACGCCGGGTCGAACAGGCGGGCCTTCGCGCCGAAGTAGTCGTCCAGCCCCGTGTGGAAATCGAGGTGATCCTGCGACAGGTTGGTGAATGCTCCCACCGCGAAACGGGTGCCGTCGACGCGGCCGAGAGCAAGTGCATGACTGGACACCTCCATCACGACGGTGTCGACGCCACGTTCGAGCATCGTGGCGAACAGTGCATGCAGCTGCGGCGCTTCCGGCGTCGTGAGTGCGCTGGGCACGTGCCTGCCCTCGATGCGGGTCTCGATGGTGCCGACCAGTCCGGGTCGACGACCGGATGCGGCCAGCCCCGCCTCCACCAGATACGACGTCGTGGTCTTGCCCGAAGTACCGGTGATGCCGACAATCCGCAGCCGCTCCGACGGATTGCCGTACACGGCAGCCGACACGACACCGAGCACCGCGCGGGGGTCCGGATGCACGAGCACCGCAACGGGCCGCGACAGCGAATCGATCCGGGCTGCGCCCGCCGGATCGGTGAGCACGGCGACCGCACCCCGGCGTATCGCGTCCTCGGAGAAATCTGCCCCGTGTGCCCGTGCACCGGGCAGTGCCGCGAAGAGATCACCCGCGACGATGCCCTGCGCTCGGAGGTCGATTCCCGTCACCCGCACCTCGCCTGCCGGGTGATCGGTTTGCTCGGCGCCACCCCCGTGCCACCGCAGGTCCGCTCCGACGAGCTGCGCCAGCGTCGCCACCGCCGTCGTCGGCGGATGTGCCGGCCGCAATCCCGGTGGCACGCTCTGCGGACCCGCCTCGGAGCTGTCGTTGGTCCCTTGCACGGGCAGGTGACTCCCTTCGGGCGAGGTTGTGCGCTGACGGTGATTCGAATGCCGGTCGGCTGGCTCGGCCGACGTGTCACGTTACCGGCGAGTCCCCGAAGGTGGGGAGTCGGCGTCCCGCGGGTGGCCGCGGTCAGTCGGCCTGCAACACCAACGGCCGGCCGGGGTCCGCGGAGAGCGGGATCCGGTCACGCTGCAGAATCCAGGACGCGATGTCGTGGAACAGCGGTGCGGCGGACTGGCCGCCCGACCCGTTGGCACTGCGGACCGGTGCGTCCAGCATGATCCCGATGACGAACCTCGGGCTGTCGGCGGGCGCGATCCCCGCGAACGTGATCCAGTAGTTCGAGTTCGAGTAGCACTTGCAGGCCGGGTCGACCTGCTGCGCCGTTCCCGTCTTGCCGCTGACCTGGTAGCCCTCCACGGACGCCTGCGAGCCGGTGCCCTGCTGGTAGCCCATCGGGTCGCGCTGGGTGACCGACCGGAACATGTCGCGGACCGTGGTCGCGGTCTGCTCGCTGACCACCTGGACACCCTCGGGGTGCTCGGTCGGGGTCCGATTGCCGTCCGCGTCGACGGTGGCCCGCACGATGCGCGGCGCGATCCGCACACCGTCGTTGGCGATGGCCTGATACATGCCCGCCATCTGCAGCAGCGTCATCGACAGGCCCTGGCCGATCGGCAGGTTCGCGAACGTACCGCCGGACCACTGGTCGCGGGTTGGCACGCTGCCCGCGCTCTCGCCGGGCAACCCGACCTCGGTGCGCTGGCCGAGCCCGAACTTCTCGAGCATCTCCGCGTACCGGTCCTCACCGACCCGCTGGGCGAGCATCAGTGTTCCGACGTTGGACGACTTCCCGAACACACCGGTGGCCGTGTACGGGACCACGCCGTGATCCCACGCGTCCTTCACCGACACGCCTGCCATCTGGATCGAGCCCGGCACCTGCAGTACCTCGTCGGGCTTCGTCAATCCGTACTCGATCGCGGCGGCGGCGGTGACGATCTTGTTGACCGATCCCGGTTCGAACGGTGTGCTGACGGGCAGATTGCCGAGTTCCTTGTTGACGTTCTTGCCGACGCCGATCGACGGGTCGAAGGTGTTGTCGTTCGCCATCGCGAGCACCTCACCGGTGTGCGAGTCGAGCACCACCACCGACGCGTTCTTCGCCCCCGACAGGTCCTTGGCGCGCTGCGTCTGCTGCTGGACGTAGAACTGCAGGTCGGCGTCGATGGTCAGCTCGACGCCGGACCCGTCGACAGCGGGCTGCTTGTCCCGCCAACTGCCGGGGATCACCGCACCGTCGGAGCCACGGTCGTAGGTCTGCGACCCGTCCGTACCCGCCAGGGTCGAATCCATCGAGTCCTCGAGCCCGAGCAAACCGTGCCCGTTCCAGCCGGTCGCGCCGACGAGGTTGGCGGCGAGGTCGCCTCCCGGGTACTCGCGGATGTCCTGGCGTTCGAGACCCACCTCGGGGAACTTCTCCGCGATCCGCGCCGCGACGTCCGGGTCGACACTGCGCGCGAGGTACTCGAAGGTCAGGTCGCTCTTCAGTTTGGCGAGCACGTCCTTCTCGAGTGCCGCGTCGCCCAGTTCGTCGTGGATGCCCTTGGCGATGGCCTCGAGCCGCTCGGCGACCTTCGGCTCCTCCCCCTTGTCGCGTGCCTTCTCCTCGATCTCTTTGCGGACCTTCGGCGGCTGGAAGGTGAGGGCCTTGGCCTCCATCGTGAACGCGATCGGCTTGCCGTTCCGGTCCGTGATCGATCCACGGGTGGCGGGATCGATCAGGGTCGTCGACCGCTGGTCGGCCGCTTGCGCGGACAGCTGGGGCGCCTGCACGACCTGGAGCCACAGCAACTGCAACACCGCGAGCCCCAGTGCGCCGAACATCACCACCCGGCCCCACTTGTGCCGGAAGCGGAAGCTTCCGGATCCACCGTGATCGCTCCGACGGCCGGCGCCCGAACGGCGAACCCCGCCGCGCGGATCCGTGCGGCGGGGTTGAGTGGGACGGCCTCCGGTCACCGTGCACCGCCGGTGTCGGCGGCACCCCCGGTGCCGGTTCCCGCCGCTGCCTGGTCTCCGCGTGCCATGGGCACCAATTGTTCATCCTGCGCGGCCGGTTGCTGGGAATTGGCTGCCGGCGGCGTGGCGGGCGCAGGTGCCGGGGCGACCGGCGCAGGCGCCGTGGCGGCCGGCGCAGGCGCCGTGGCGGCCGGCGCAGGCGCCGTGGCGGCCGGCGCGGGCGCCGCGACCACGGAGGGGGCCCGTGAACCGATCGGCGGAAGGTCCGCCGTCGCACGGGAACCGACCGGCGGAAGATCTGCGGCCGTGACTCCGGCACCCCGAGAGGCACCGGCGGGCGCGGCAGCAGGACGCGCAGGCGGAACAACCGGCGTACCCGTCGCCGGCTTCGGTTCACCGACGACCGTGACGGATCCGTCGTCCGCGACGACCAGCCTGGACACGTCCGTGACCGGGATCATGCCCAGTTCCGCAGCCTTGCGGGCCAATTCGGGCGCCGAGTTCGCCGCCCGGAAGTCGCGCTCGAGCGCGGCCTTCTTCTCGATCAGTTCCTGGTTGTACGCCTTGGCGGCACTGAGTTTGTACGAGTCCTCCGCCGCCCGCGTCGTGAGCAGCAGCGTGACGGCCAGGCCGACCGACAGCAGACCGATCACCGCTGCGACGAACGGGATCCGAGCCGTGAAGCCGGGACGTGCGGCCTTCGGGGTCGACGCGTCGACGGCGGCCCGCTGACTGCGCTTGGCGTAGGCGCGCTGCGCGGCACTCGACCGCGCGACGGAACGATCGGTCGGCTTCGCCGGGACTCGTCGCCCGACCCGGGCGGGCTTCGTCGCAGCGCGGTCCTGCACGGGAACTGTCATTCCGTCGCCCTCCTCGAAATCCGTTCGGCACAGCGCAATCGAACCGGCGCCGACCGTGGGTTCTCCGCAATTTCCTGATCACTGGCTCGCTCGGCGCCGCGCGTGCGCATCGCGAACTCCGGTCCCATGCCCGGCAACTCGACGGGAAGTCCTTCCGGACTGCGAGAGCGCGTACGTGGGGTCAATTCCTGCTTCACCAGACGGTCTTCCAGCGACTGGTAGGACATGAACACGACACGTCCACCCACTGCCAGGGAGTCCAACGCCGCGGGCACGGCGTCTCGCAGTGAGTCGAGTTCACCGTTCACCTCGACGCGCAGGGCCTGGAAGGTCCGCTTCGCGGGATGCCCACCCGTTCGCCGTGTCGCCGCCGGAATCGAGGCGTAGAGCACCTCGACCAACTGAGCACTCGTCGTGAACGGCTCGGTCTTCCTGCGCCGCACCACTTCCGACGCGATCCGGCCGGCAAATCGTTCCTCACCGTAGGTGCTCAGCACCCGCGCCAGTTCACCGTGACTGTAGGTGTTGAGGATGTCGGCGGCGGTCTGCCCGCGCGTCGGATCCATCCGCATGTCCAGCGGAGCGTCAACCGAGTACGCAAATCCGCGATCGGCCTCGTCCAACTGCATCGAGGACACACCGAGGTCGAACAGGATGGCGTGCACGGACTCGATCTGGTCGTAGCCCGCGATCTCGAGCGCGTCGGCAATACCGTCGTATCGGGTGTGCACCAACGTGACCCGGTCTCCGAAGGGCTCGAGTCGACTGCCTGCGATCTCCAGCGCGGCGGGGTCTCGATCCAGCCCGATCAGGCGGAGTCCTGGGTAGGTGCGAAGGAAGTGCTCCGAATGCCCGCCCAACCCGAGTGTCGCGTCGATCATGACCGCACCCGTGCCGTCCTCGGACTGGGCGGTGATCGCGGGGCCGAGCAACTCGTCTGCGCGGGTGAGCATCACGGGGACGTGAGCGAACTCCGGCTCGGGGTCTCGACCAGGGTCACCCGGCGGGTTCAGGTCGTCGTCCACGAGCACTCCCTTACGTCCTGGTCGGTCATCTCTGCTTCTCGAGGTGGGGGCGGATGCCGCGAGGTCTCTGTCCGATTCACCGGACCTGGCGCTGGGGAAGTGCGTCAGGGTCGGCATCGGGCAGAGGCCTCGCGGCACTCGCCTCGACGAAAGCGGCTACAGGATCTCGCTGAGTGAGTCGGATCTGGCTTGGGAGTAGGCTTCTTCGTTCTCGTCGGAGTAGGCGTTCCACGCCTGGGCGTCCCAGATCTCGAGGAAGTCGACCGATCCGACAACCACGCAGTCCTTGGTCAGCCCGGCGTAGCGCCGGTGGCCGGGAGAGAGGGTGATGCGGCCCTGAGCGTCGGGGCGTTGTTCGTCGGCGCCTGCAGCGAGAGCGCGCACGAACGCACGCGCCTCCGGATTGCTCCGCGAGGCCGCGGCTGCTCGACGAGCGAGCGTCTCGAACTCCTCACGGGGGTACACCGCGAGGCTGTGGTCCTGCCCTTTCGTGACCATCAACCCTCCCGCCAGTGCGTCGCGATACTTCGCGGGCAACGTCAGCCGCCCCTTGTCATCGAGCTTCGGCGTGTAGGTACCGAGGAACATCTCGGCACCTCCCTGCTACGGGAAAAAAGAACACCTTGCCCTGTGATTCGCCGAGGCGAACCAGTGGCCACCACGTTACCCCACTTTCCCCCACATTCAAGGCGAACACTCGGCGAACAAGCACCTCTTCAGCCTGTCTTCGCAGGTCAATACCGTGGTGGAAGGTGGGGGGATTTTCGTGTGTCCTGCACCACCGCAGGGCCACCCCGCAGCGCTCACGCCGAAATCCCAGGTCGTGGACTCGCCACGTTCGCATTCGTCGAGCGAAACCACCCGGGCCGTGCGGAGTGGGGAGATGTGGGTGACCCACGTGGGGAGTCGTGGGGGGGCTCGCTCCACGCAACTCCCCCGCACACCACGGGTGCGCACACGACAAAGGCGCGACACCTCGTGGTGTCGCGCCTTGGCGCTGCGGTTCTCGGAGTTTGCCTACTCCTGTTCGAACCGCTTCTTGAAGCGATCTTCCATGCGGGACGAGAACCCGCCGCCCTTACGGCCGCCCGAGGGCTTGCTCGCCGCAGTGGCTGATCCGGACTTCTCGCCCGATCCTGCCTTCACAGCCGCGCCCGATCCCCGCAGGAACAGGACGCCGGCTCCGAACATCACAAGGAAGCCGAGCAGGCTGATGATCAGAAACGCACCCGCCTTCGCCGCGAGCGGAATGCCCGCGACGAGAAGGATGAGACCCAGAACGAAAAGAGCCCCCGCCTGCATCCGACGCTTGCTCGAGGCCGCACGCATGCGGCCACCTCTCACAGAGGATGCGAACTTAGGGTCTTCGGCGTAGAGAGCGCTCTCGATCTGATCGAGCATCCGCTGCTCGTGCTCGGAGAGTGGCACGGTTACCTCCCCCGGCACATCAAGGTGGCGGGGGAATCGTGGGTCGATTCGACCGGTTGCCGCCGTTCGCGGCTACCTGCCGTCAATGATACGAGTACACGTCACCGCGTACCACCTACTCCGCATACGAGTTGTCCGAGAATTTCGTTCGGACGCGGAGATCGCCTGGTGGACAGTTCCACCGGAGTCACGCCGACCTACGTCCGAGACCGATCTCACCGGGCATTCCGTGACCCCTGCGTGCGGACAGCCTGTCCTCGACGACCGTCAGGAACCGGGAGACCTCGGCATGGAATCGATTGGCCTCACCCATCGTGATCGTGCGGGATATGCCCGACTCGATCGCGGCGCGCGTCTCGGAATGCGCGGCGAAGAACTCCGCCCACCCGGCGAGGTCGGGCTCGACACGACTCAGCAGGGCCCACGCACTCCTCGACCCGGACCGGGCCGTGCGCCCCGCCAGCGCTGCACCCGCGCCTCGCAGTGCAGCGAGATAGGCGGCCCGAAACCGGTCCGCCGGGTCGTGAGCTCCGGCAGCTTCCGCCAACAGCGCATCCGCTCGGTCGAGCAGATTCACCCGAATTGCCATCTTCCGAACACCTCCCCTGCGCCGGGCCCGACCTCGCGACCGAACCGACGGGGGGCGACGCGCCTACCCCTGCGCGACGTACCCGTCGGTGGGATGCTCCTGGACCCGCAGCCTTGCCGTGCAATCCGGCGAAGCGCGCTTCCCTCACGCTTCACCGGATTGCCGGTATCGAACATCCGTTCGACCTATTCAATATAACTGCACCCACCGACACGCAGTCAAGAGAGAGGGTGAGTCCGGTCGACACCACCCCCGCACCCCGGCTGGTCGAACTGTCCGCAGCCGACCTGCGCGCCCACCTCGACGAAGCGCTCGCCGTCTACGTCGAAGCGATGAACTACCCCAGGGGCACCGAACTGCACCGCGCCCCGATGTGGGCGGAGCACGCCACCCGTCCGGGATGGCGTGCGATCGCTGCCTTCACCACCCCTCACCGCGACACCGGCGCCCCCAACGGCGACGCCGGAGCCTCGGCGCACCCCGGCACGTCGCTGGTCGGCATCGCCTACGGCTACCGCGGCGCCCCGCACCAGTGGTGGCATCAGCAGGTTCGAGAGGGTCTGCGTCGCTCGGGTGCAGACCGGCGTACCACCGAGTCGATTCTCGGCGACTACTTCGAGCTCACCGAACTCCACGTGTCGCCGCGCGCCCAGGGACACGGCACGGGCGCAGCGCTGCTGACGGCACTGCTCGCCGGACGTCCGGAAGCCCGGGTGCTGCTGTCGACCCCCGAGGTGCCCCTCGAGGACAACCGAGCCTGGCGGCTCTACCGCAGGCTCGGATTCACCGACGTGGTGCGGCACTTCCGGTTCAGCGGCGACAGCCGTCCCTTCGCGGTACTGGGCCGGGAGCTACCCCTCCACGGCCCCACCGCCGCCCCCGGAGTCACGTCATGATCGACGCCGTCGTCGTGGGTTCCGGACACAACGCGCTCGTCTCGGCGTGCTATCTCGCCAAGGACGGGTGGTCGGTGCAGGTCCTCGAACGGGACACCGAACTCGGCGGCGCCGTCTCGACCGTGGAGCGGTTCCCCGGACACCGCGTGGACCGCGGATCGTCGGCGCACATCATGGTCCGGCACACCGGGATCGTCGAGGAGCTCGACCTCGCGTCGCACGGCCTGCGCTATCTGGACTGCGATCCGTGGGCGTTCGCGCCTGCCCCGGCGGGCGATTCGCGTCCGGGCATCGTCTTCCACCGCGACATCGACGCCACCTGCGCGTCGATCGCGGCGGCGTGCTCGCATCGCGACGCCGACGCCTACCGACGATTCGTCGAGGTGTGGGGACCGCGGACCGCGTCGGTGATGAAGGCATTCGGTGCGCCGCCCACCGGTGGACGCCTGGTCCGCTCGTTCTGGGGTCTCGACACCGGCGCCGGCCCCGCCACCATGTCGCGGGAGTTCCTGGCGTCCGGCGACGCCCTGCTCGACGACTGGTTCGACGACGAACGCCTCAAGGCGGCTCTGGCCTGGTTCGGTGCGCAGTCGGGCCCACCGATGTCCGAGCCGGGCACCGCGCCGATGGTGGGTTTCGCCGCGCTGATGCACACGATCCCGCCCGGTCGCGCAGTCGGTGGCAGCGGCGCGTTGACCGCGGCCCTGGCATCTCGGTTGGCGGCGGACGGGGGCACGATCCGGTTCGGGGACGCCGTCGTGGAATTGCGCCGGGACGGCGACGGCTGGGTGACGCGCACCGAGGCGGGCCACGAGGTGCGCTCCCGTACCGTGATCGCCGGCTGCCACGTCCTCACGACACTCGACCTCCTCGAACGCGGCGGATACGACGCGCAGCGGATCACCGACTGGCGACGCCGGATTCGCGTCGGACCCGGTATCGGCATGGTGGTGCGCCTGGGCACGTCCGCGCTGCCGCGGTATCCGAGTGCTCCCCCCGATGCGACGGTCACGTCCGGGCTGCAGTTGCTCGTCTCCGATCGCGCTCAACTGCGGCTCGCGCACGGCGCAGCCCTCGCGGGTGAACTGCCGCCGACACCTGCCGTCCTCGCGATGAGTTTCAGCGGCCTCGACCCCAGCTTGTGTCCACCCGGCGAGCACCAGGCGACCCTGTGGTCGCAGTGGCATCCGTACCGGCTCTCGGGCGGTCGCCGCTGGTCTGATCTGGCCGAGTCCGAGGGCGACCGCATCGTCGGTGAGATCGAGCGCCTCGCACCCGGTTTCGCGGGTTCCGTCACGCACCGCCTGGTGCAGACGCCCGCCGACCTCGAGTCGGAACTGGGCCTGATCGGCGGCAACGTCATGCACGTGGAGATGTCGCTCGATCAGATGTTCATGTGGCGTCCTCTCCCCGAACTGGCCGGACACCGGGTGCCCGACGCGAGCGGGCTGTACCTGACCGGCGCGTCCACCCATCCCGGCGGCGGCGTGTCGGGGTCGAGTGGCCGCAGCGCCGCGCGAATCGCGCTGTCGGATGCGAGATTCGGCAGGTTCCGCCGCCTGCTGAACAGATGAGTCGGCAGGCCCCGACCGTCGTCGCCGCGGTGGTCGCGGTCTCCGCACAGATCGTCTACCCGCTCGTCGACGGCGACGCCCGCGACACCGTCACCGTCGTCGTGGTGCTCGCGTTGACCGTCGCCGCGGTCGCGCATGCGTGGGCGACGCGCGGAGGCCGGTGGACCGCGATCATGCTCGCCGTCACCGCCGGACTCGGGCTGTTCTCGGAGATCCTGGGCACCGCAACGGGCTTCCCGTTCGGCTGCTACACGTATGCCGACGGCAGGCTCGGCCCGGAACTGGCCGGGGTGCCGCTGCTGGTGCCGCTGGCATGGACGGCGGGCAGCTATCCGGTGTGGATCGCCGTCACCCATGTCGTCGACCGCTCCCGACCGGCCGTGCGGGTCGCACTGGCGACCGTCGGCATCGTCGGCTGGGACCTCTACCTGGATCCGCAGATGGTCGCGGACGGTCAGTGGATGTGGTGCTCGCCGCATCCCTCGCCCCCCGGGCTCGAACCGATTCCGTGGACCAACTACCTGGGTTGGCTGCTGATCGCGGGCGCGATCGCCGTCACCCTCGCGTGGCTGGACCGGTCCCGGCCCACCTCGACCCGACGCGAGGACGTCGTTCCGCTCTCGCTCTTCCTGTGGACCTGGCTCGGATCGGCGCTGGCCCACGCCGTCTTCCTCCCGGAACTCGGGTGGTCCGCGGTCTACGGGCTCGTCGGCATGGGGATCGTCGGCGTGCCGCTGGTGACGCGTTCTCGGCGGGCTGGCACCATATCCGAGTGCTCACCGACACCCCGCCCCGTGTTCGACGACCGCGCGCCCGAGTGGCCGCACTGACCGCGCTGCTGCTGCTCGCCGTGCCGCTGCTCAGCGGATGCCTGCGGGTTCAGGTGTCGATGGGCGTGTCCTCCGACGACCGGGTGTCGGGCCAATTGGTTGCCGCAAACGTCCCCACCAGCGCCGAGGACAAGGGTCCCGAGCTGACGGCGCCGGACTCGCTGACCGGCAAGGTACGCGTCCAGGAGTACAAGCAGGACGGGTACGTCGGCAGCCAGGTGTTCTTCACCGACCTCACCTTCGGCGAGGTCCAGCAGCTCGGGTCGATGTCGAGCCAGACCGGGCCCGCCGTGCAGTTGAACTTCCAGCGGGCCGGTGACGTCGTCACCCTCGACGGAAAGGCCGACCTCAAGGCCGTGCCCGACAGCAGCGACATCCAGGTCACCGTCGCGTTCCCCGCGCGGGTCGCGACCACCAACGGGACCAGGGACGGCGACTCCATCGTCACCTGGAAGCTCGTCCCCGGCGAGGTGAACACGATGCGCGCCGAGGTCCGGTATCAGGATCCGAGCACCAGGGGCTTCGCGGGCTGGGCGGGCATCATGGGCGGCATCACCCTCGGTGTGGCAATCGTCGTCGGCGTGATGGCCTACGTGAAGCGGGACCGCTCTCCCCGGTACGTGCGCAGCGACGGCGCCAACCAGAACAAGGTGTGACGCGCCGATTCGTCGGTGTCCCGGTCGCGGTGTCCGCGGGAGGGCTGGCCATCGCGGCGCTGAATGCGGCGACCGCGCCGCGTCTGCGCGCGGGTTCACCCGTCACCGAGCCGGTGACGGTGTGCATTCCGGCTCGCGACGAGGTCGAGACGCTGCCGCGGCTCGTCGCCGACCTGCGTGCGCAGCGCGGGGTCCCGGACCTACGGATCCTGATCCTGGACGACGATTCCGGTGACGGGACGGCGGCGTCGGCCACGGCAGCCGCCGCGGCCGACGGCAGGTTCTCGATCGAGGAGGCCGAAGGCGATCCCCCGCCCGGATGGCTCGGCAAACCGCACGCCTGCTCGCGACTCGCGGACCTGTCCGCCGATCGCGGCGGTGTCCTCGTCTTTCTCGACGCCGACGTCCGACTCGCCCCCGACGCGCTGGCCGCTGCCGCGCGCGCCCTGCGCGAACTCCGGGTGGATCTGTTGTCGCCGTGGCCCTTCCAGGTCGCGGTGACGGCGGGCGAGCGACTGCTGCAGCCGCTGCTGTGCTGGTCATGGCTGGCCACCGCGCCGTTGCCGATCGCGAACCGCAGCACGCGCCCGTCGATGGCGGTGGCGTGCGGCCAGTTCATGGTGTTCGATGCCGACGCCTACCGCGCCGTCGGAGGGCACCGGGCCGTCGCCTCGTGCGTGGCCGAGGACCTGGAGTTGGCGCGAACGATGCGCCGCGCGGGCAGACGCACCGCGGTCGCCGTCGCCGGCGAGTTCGCGTCGTGCCGGATGTACTCGTCGGCCGCCCAGGTTCGAGACGGTCACGGCCGCTGGCTGTGGACGCAGTTCGGGTCCCCGGTCGGCGCCGCGGCGGTGCTCGGCGTGACGGTCCTCGGGTACACGGCCGGCCCGCTCGTGACCCGTCCGCGCCGGTGGGGTGCGGCGGCCTTCGCCGCTGCCGTGGCATCACGGCTGCTGGCTCGCCGAGTCGAGTCGGGACGCGCACTCACCGTGCGGGACGGGGCCGACGCCGCCGCGCACCCGCTGTCCGTGGCGGGGCTCGCGGCACTGACCGTCGACTCACACCTACGACGCCGCCGCGGCACCCTCACCTGGAAGAACAGGCCGCTCCGCGACTCCTGAGCGACTTCGCCCCGACCACAGGGACTGACGGGCGCCTACGCGACGTGGGACGCCAGGCCCAGGTTCGTGAGCACCTCACGAGTGGCCCGCGCGAAGTTCAGCGTGATGAAGTGCAGGCACGGTGCCCCCTCGGAGATCAGCCGCTCGGCGAGTTCGGTGGCCACCTCGATGCCCACCTCGCGGACGGCAGCCCGGTTCTCCTCCGGGCCGTCCCCGGCGGCCCTCGTGAGCCGCTCCTCCAACACCGCGGGCAGCTTCGACCCCGACAGTTCGAGACTGCGCCGCGCCGACCGCAACGATGTGATCGGCATGATCTCCGGGATGATCGGCTTCGCGCCCTGCTCGGGGTCGAGCGCGGCGACCCGGTCCCGCAGTCGCAGGTAGTCGTCGACGTCGAAGAACATCTGGGTGATCGAGTATTCGGCGCCTGCACGGAGCTTCGCCACCAGGTACTTCGTGTCGTGGTCGAGGTCCGGCGCCCGGTAGTGCCCCTCGGGGAACGACGCGACGCCGACGTGGAAGTCGCCCATGTCGCGGACCAGGCGAACCAGTTCCTCCGCGTACTCGACGCCCTCTGGATGCTTGACCCAGTCACCCAGCGGATCGCCCGGGGGGTCGCCGCGCAGCACGAGGACGTTGCTGATTCCGCGGTCCGCGTATGCGCCGCACATCGTGCGCAGCTCGTCGACGCTGTGCCCGACCGCGGTCAGGTGCGCGACCGGAAGCAGCGTGGTCTCCTCGGCGAGGTCGCCGGTCACGCGCACGGTGCGGTCTCGGGTGGACCCGCCCGCGCCGTAGGTCATGGACACGAAGGCCGGGCCCATGCGCTCGAACTCGCGGACGGCACGCCACAGCCGCGCTTCGGCGTCGGCGTCGCGCGGCGGAGAGAACTCGACGGAGAACGGGATCCTGCCCTCGGCGGCACCGATGCGGTCGACGATGGACGGGGTCCGGGTCACCCATCCCTCGCTGGACCGCCCCCTGACGGCATCAAAAGTCACGGCCCAATCATAGGGGCGAGCCCGTGGGGCGATCACCGGCCACCACTAGGCTGACGTCCATGACCACCCCTCCCGGCCCGACCATCTCTCCACTGCCGGCTGTCGAGGCGGCATTGCGCGGCTTCTTCGAGTCCCGTCGTCCCCTGACCGAGGCGGTCGGTGGCACGTTCACGGACGCGACGGCGACGCTGGAGGCGTTCGTCCTGCGGGGCGGTAAGCGGGTGCGTCCGGCGTTCGCGTGGACGGGCTGGCTCGGCGCGGGTGGCGACCCGAACGGTGGGGACGCCGACGCGGTGCTCCGCGCGTGCGCGGCCCTCGAACTGGTCCAGGCGTGCGCACTCGTGCACGACGACATCATCGACTCCTCGGCAACCCGCCGCGGTTTCCCGACGCTGCACGTCGAGTTCGCGCACCGGCACTCCGTCGGCGGCTGGGCCGGAGACCCCGGGAAGTTCGGCGAGTCCGTCGCCATCCTGCTCGGCGACCTCGCCCTCTCCTGGGCGGACGACATGGTGCGCGAATCCGGCGTCGACGCCGCGGCGCAGGCCCGGATCGCGCCGGTGTGGTCGGCGATGCGCACCGAGGTCCTCGGCGGGCAGTACCTCGACATCAGCACGGAGGTCACGGGCGACGAGTCGGTGGCGGCGGCCCTGCGGATCAACCGCTACAAGACCGCGGCGTACACGATCGAGCGGCCCCTGCATCTCGGTGCCGCGCTGGCGGGCGCCGACGACGCGCTGATCGCGGCGTACCGGGAGTTCGGCACCGACATCGGTATCGCGTTCCAGCTCCAGGACGACCTGCTCGGGGTCTTCGGGGACCCGGCGGTGACCGGGAAGCCGTCCGGTGACGACTTGCGGGAGGGCAAGCGCACGGTGCTGTTCGCCGAAGCCCTGGTGCGCGCGGACGCGTCCGATCCGGGAACCGCGGACTTCCTGCGCCGCGGTATCGGCGCCGATCTGACGGACGATCAGGTGCAACGGATGAGGCAGGTCATCACCGACCTCGGTGCGGTGGACGCCGTGCAGGCGCGTATCGACGACCTCACCACGGCCGGGTTGCGTGCACTGGACGCGTCGACGGCGACCGCGGCCGCGAAGGACGAACTGCGGGCGATGGCCGTCGCGGTCGGCAGACGCAGCGCCTGATGGTTCGCACGGTTCCCGGGCCCACCGACCGCGTTGTCGTCGTCGGCGCCGGCCTCGCCGGGCTGGCCGCTGCCCTGCACCTGCGCGGATCGGGACGCGAGGTGACGGTCCTCGAACGCGACGACAGCGTCGGTGGCCGGGTCGGGGTGTTCCACGGCCCCGGATACGACATCGACAGCGGTGCAACGGTTCTCACGATGCCCGAACTCGTCGACGAGGCTCTCGCCGCGGTCGGCGCCACTGCCGGATCCGTGACCCCGCCGCTACGCATCCACCGCCTCGACCCGTCGTACCACGCCCGATTCGCGGACGGGTCCGCGCTGCGCGTGCACGCCGACGAGGACGCGATGGCCGACGAGATCGCGCGGGTCTGCGGACCCGAGGAGAGCACCCGATACCGCCGGCTGCGGGCCTGGCTGGCCACGATCTTCGACGCCGACTTCGACAGCTTCATGGACGCGAACTTCGATTCGCCGCTCGACCTGGTTCGCTCGCCGTCCGCGCGCCGCGACCTGGTGACGCTGGTGCGCCACCGCGGGTTCGGCCGACTCGGCCCTCAGGTCGCCCGCCTGGTGCACGATCCGCGACTGCAGCGGATCTTCACCTTCCAGGCCCTCTACGCCGGGGTCGCGCCGTCCCGGGCGCTCGGCGTGTACGGCGCGATCGCCCACATGGACACCTCGACCGGCGTGTACTTCCCCGACGGCGGCATGCGTCGGGTCGCCGAGGCGATGGCGTCGGCGCTGACCGATGCGGGCGGTCGGATCGAACTGGACACGGAGGTCGCCTCGATCGACTACGACGGGGATCGCGCCGTGGCGGTGCGATCCGCGGACGGACGGGTCTTCGACGCCGACGCCGTCGTCGTCACCGCCGACCTCGGTTCCGCCGAGTCCCTGCTCCCCTGCAGGCGGCTGCCGCGCCGGCCGGTCCGGCACTCCCCGTCCGCGGTCGTCGCGCACGGCACCGTCCCGGTCGCGGTCGCTCAGCAGTGGCGTGACAGCGGACACCACACCATCGACTTCGGCGCCGCGTGGTCGCGCACCTTCAGGGAGATCACCGCGCGCGCCGGTCGTGGCCGACTGATGAGCGACCCGTCACTGCTGCTCACCCGGCCCGCCTGCACCGACCCGGCCCTGCGGCTCACCCGCGACGGCGAACTGCACGAACCGCTCTCCGTGCTCGCCCCGTGCCCCAACCTGCGCAGCGCCCGTCTCGACTGGGCCACCCTCGGCCAACCCTATGTCCGGGAGTTGCTGGCGCTGCTGGAGTCGCGCGGCTACACCGGGATCGCCGAACACTTCCGCGTCGATCACCTCGACACCCCGCACACGTGGGCGGCCAAGGGCATGGCGGACGGCTCACCGTTCGCCGCCGCGCACCTGTTCGTCCAGACCGGCCCGTTCCGACGCGGCAACCTCGACACCGGCGCCGCGAACGTCGTGCTCGCCGGCTGCGGAACAACCCCGGGAGTCGGGGTACCGACGGTCCTGTTGTCGGGCAAACTCGCAGCTGCCCGCATCGCGTGCGCGTGACCGGTGACGAAACGCCAGGTGAACAGCTACGCGTCGGCACAATTCCCGGGTCGGGCCGAACACCCACTAAACTCTGTGGCCGACACTGTTCCACCGCTCCGACGCCGGTGGCTGCCGCACGCCGATTCGGGGGGAGATCCGCAACCGATGTCAGCCCCCCTGCCTGTGTCGGCCCCGCGCGGCCGTTTCCTCCGCAGTGACGCAGGCCACGCCGCGATCCTCGGAGTCGTCGGTGCGGTGATGATCACCTTCGGCAGCTTCGGCTCCGGTGCCGTACGCCGCCGCGATCCGCTGCTCGAATCGATGTACCTGTCGTGGCTGCGCTTCGGGCACGGCCTGATCCTGTCCGGCCTGATCGTCTGGATCGGCGTCCTGCTGATGATCGCGGCCTGGGTGCGAATCGGTCGCAACGTTCGAGCCGGGCTCGTTGACGTGCGGGAACTGCGCTGGGTGATCGCCGCACAGACCGCGCCCCTACTGCTGGCGGTCCCGCTCTTCAGTCGGGACGCCTACTCGTACCTCGCCCAGGGCGCACTGCTCCGGGACGGGTACGACCCCTACGCCGTCGGACCCGTCGCCAATCCGGGTGTCCTGCTCGACAACGTCAGCAACGTGTGGACGACCACAACGGCGCCGTACGGTCCGGTCTCGCTGCTCCTCGGGCAGGGCATCACCACCGTGACCGGCGACAACGTCATCGCGGGCACCATGCTGCTGCGGCTGACCATGCTTCCCGGCCTGGCCCTGATGATGTGGGCGCTGCCGAAACTCGCACGCCACCTCGGGGGCGACCCGGCGACCGCCCTGTGGCTCGCCGTCCTCAATCCGCTCGTCCTGATCCACCTGGTCGGCGGCGTGCACAACGAACTGCTCATGGTCGGCCTCATGGTCGCGGGCATCGTCCTCGCGCTCGAACGCAGGCATGTCGCGGGCATCGCGGTCATCGCCCTCGGCGTCGCGGTGAAGGCGATGGCAGGGATCGCGCTGCCCTTCGTCGTGTGGATCTGGATGATCCACGAACGAGAGAAGGCGCGCGCAAAGGGACGCGAACCGGCGTCGCCCGTCATGCTTTTCGCCCGGACCGCGGGCGCCGGTTTCGGTGTCTTCGCGGCCGTGTTCGCGGTCTGCTCGCTGATCGCGGGGGTCGGGCTCGGGTGGCTGACCGCATTGCAGGGTTCGGCGAAGATCATCAACTGGCTGTCGGTTCCGACGATCCTCGCGCACATCGTGACCGTCTCGACGTCGTGGGCGACCGGACTGCGTCTCGGACCGGTGCTCGAGGTGACACGCGCGATCTCCGCGCTGGTCATGGTGGTGGCGCTCGTCGCGATCTGGTGGCACTTCCGCAGGACCGAGAAGCAGGCCGTGCTGGGCATCCTCGTCGCGCTGGTCGTGATCGTGCTGCTGTCCCCCGCCGCACTGCCCTGGTACTACTCCTGGCCGCTCGCCGTCGCTGCGGGCTTCGCGATGTCCACGACCACCCTGGCCTGGCTCGTGGGCATGTCCACATGGCTCATGCTGGTGTTCCAGCCCGACGGGTCCATCGGTCTGTACTCGCTGCCGCACGTCCTGCTCGCGACGTTCGCGGCCGTGGTGGCGGGACGCTCACTCGTCGCGGTCGATCCCCTGCGACTGCGATCGGTGCGGACCGCGAAGGCGAACGCTCCGGTGGCCGCCGTCGTCACCGCGACCAGTGACTGACGTGACCGCCGTGGGCCTACCGCAGGCCGACCCCGACCTGGACGCCGCGTACCGGTACTGCAGGCAGCTCGCCGCCCACCACGGCAAGAGCTACCACCTCGCGACACGACTGCTCCCCGGCCGCGACCGTCCCGCCGTGCACGCCCTGTACGGATTCGCCCGGACCGTCGACGACGTCGTGGACACCTCCGCCGACTCCCCCGCCGCGCGTCTCGCGGAGCTCGACCGCATCGAGGCGGAACTGGCGGCGGCGCTGGCCGGCAATGCGACGAACACCCGGTCCGTGGTGCGTGCCGTGGCCGACACCATCACCCGGTACCACATCGCCCCCGACCACTTCGCCGCGTTCCTCACCGCGATGCGCATGGACCTGCCCGGCGCTCCCCACTTTCGGGCCACCTATCCGACGATGACGGCCCTGCGCAAGTACATGCACGGGTCGGCGGCCGCGATCGGACTGCAGATGCTGCCCGTCCTCGGCACCGTGGTCGCGACCGCCGAGGCGGAACCTGCGGCCGCGACCCTCGGTGAGGCGTTCCAGCTGACGAACTTCCTGCGCGACGTCGGCGAGGACCTCGACCGGGGTCGCGTCTACCTCCCGGCCGACGAGCTCTCCGCGTTCGGCGTCGACGCGGACCTGCTCCGCGCGTGCCGCGACCGCGGCCGCCGGGATCCGCGAGTCGACCGCGCCCTCGCGCACCTGATCGCGGTCAACCGACACTGGTACCGCCTCGCCGAACCCGGCCTGGCGATGCTGTCCCCGCGCGTGCGGCCCGGGATGGTCGCCGCGTTCGAGCTGTACGCGGCGATCCTCGACGAGATCGAGCGAGGCGGATTCCCGGTCCTGCAGCGGCGGGTGGTGGTGCCACGGCGTCGCCGGGCCGCCATCGTCGCCGCCGCGCTGACGAGAACACGTCAGCCTGCGGTGTGACCGTCACCGAGGGACCGGGTCCGAGCGCTGACGGATCGGCCGAGCGCCTCGACCTCGGAGTCCATCTGCGGCACACCCTCGGCGGCCGTCCGGCGGACATCACGCTCCCCGAGCCGCGTCTGTAGCACCGGACGCAGCCGCCGCAGCCATGCGACCCAGCCGGGGACGTCGATGTGTCGTGAGCGGTCGGCGATGCCCTTCTCGAGCCGTTCACCGCACTCCTGCACCGACACCGTCCGCCCCAACGGACCGGGGAGCGAATTCAGCATCGACCGGAACGATGCGAGGTCGGCCTTCGCTTCCCGCACGAGCGGGGTGTCGATCCACGCCATGTGGGCGGACCCGACGTCGACGCCGCGGTGCGCGACCTCGAGGCGCAGGGCGTTCGCGAAATGTTCGAGGCCGGCCTTCGAGGCGTCGTATGCGGCCATGCCCGGGGACGGGACGTAGGCCGCCGCGGACGACACGACGAGCACGTAGCCCCGGCGGTCGATGATCGAGGGCAGGGCTGCGCGAACGGTGTGGAATGCGCCGATCAGGTTGACGTCGATCACCCGCCTGAACGCCGCCGGGTCGACGGCGAGGACGGAGCCGTAGCTGCCGATTCCCGCATTGGCGACCACGACGTCGAGTCCCCCGAACGCGTCGACTCCCGTCGCCACCGCGGCGTTCATCGACCCCAGATCCGTGACATCGGCGACGGCAGTCGCCACCCGGTCCCCGAGTTCCGCGGCCAGAGCGTTCAGGGGAACCTCGTCGAGGTCGACGAGAACGAGTCGGGCGCCGCGGCGGTGCAGCCGCTGGGCCACCTCTTCCCCGATGCCGCGCGCTGCGCCGGTGATCAGTACGACCTTGCCTGCAAGGCTGCCCACCGGCGTGACGTTACGCCGGTGGACGGGCGTCGACCAGGGTCAGAACGCCATCGCCTGCGCGCGACGGACCACCTCGCGCGCCGAGTCCGTGTGCAGGGCAGCGACCGGAGTTCCCGGCAACGTGTCGTCCTCGGTGAACAGCCAGCGAAGGATTTCCACGTCCGTGTACCCGCCGTCGCGCAGGACGCTCAGCAGGCCGGGAAGCATCCGGACGACGCCGTCGTCGGAGAAGAAGTCCTCGGGCACGGAGATGATGCCGTCACGCCGGATCGCGATCAGCTCGCCGTCGCGCAGCATCTGATGGACTCGTGTGACCACGAGACCGAGGACCTTGGCCACGTCGGGCAACTGCAGCAGCGAGACGCTGGGATCGAGGACGTCGTCGGTGTACGGAATGGCACTCACACCCGCTACGGTATCGGGTTCGGCCGACGGGTGACCGCGCTGGCTACGATCGATCGCACAGGACCGCCTAGGGGCGGCGTCGACCTGCCTGCGGGCAGCATCACGAGAAGCGAGGTAACTCCG
The DNA here is from genome assembly GCF_001040705.1 of Rhodococcus sp. RD6.2. Lineage (GTDB taxonomy): Bacteria > Actinomycetota > Actinomycetes > Mycobacteriales > Mycobacteriaceae > Rhodococcus_G. Next base: position 495,478 of record NZ_CVQP01000006.1, on the reverse strand, counting down.
GGTGGGGGCAGGCGATCAGCGGCTCATCGGCGAGCTGCTCGAGCGACGTTATCGGGTGGACGCCCCGATCGCGCGCGGAGGCATGTCCACGGTCTACCGCGGCATGGACCTGCGGTTGGACAGGCCGGTCGCGATCAAGGTCATGGACCCGCAGTTCGCGCAGGACCCGCAGTTCCTGTCCCGATTCGAGTTCGAGGCCAGAGCCGTGGCCCGGCTGAGCCATCCCGGCCTCGTCGCCGTCCACGATCAGGGCGTCGACGGCGAACACGTCTTCCTCGTGATGGAGCTGGTCGCGGGCGGAACGCTGCGGGAACTGCTCCGCGAACGCGGACCGATGCCACCGCATGCGTCGACGGCGGTGGTCCGCCCGGTGCTCGATGCCCTCGCCGTCGCGCACCGCGCCGGACTGGTGCACCGCGACGTCAAGCCGGAGAACATCCTGATCTCGGACGCGGGTGAGGTGAAGATCGCCGATTTCGGCCTCGTACGCGCGGTCGCGGCGTCCAACGTCACCTCGTCGAGCGTCATCCTCGGCACCGCCGCGTACCTGTCGCCCGAGCAGGTCACCTCCGGCTACGCCGACCCCCGCAGCGACGTCTACGCCACGGGCCTGATGTTGTTCGAAACGCTCACCGGGCGAACTCCGTTCACCGGCGACACGTCCCTGTCGATCGCCTACCAGCGGATCAACACCGACGTCCCCGCACCGAGTTCGATGATCCCCGGCGTGCCCGCCGAGTTCGACCAGATCGTTCTCCAGGCCACCGCGCGCAACCCCGAGGATCGGTTCGCGCACGCGGGCGAGATGAGTGCCGCGCTGCAGGGCGCGGCCCGACAGCTCAACCTGCCGGACTACCGCGTCCCCGCCCCCCGACGCTCCGCACAGCACCTGAGTGCGGCGATGCAGGTCGCGGCGGCCACCACGGCCACCGAGGTGTCGGGGTCCGCCGCACCGACGGTCTCCACCGCCGCGCCGACCACTGTCGTCGCGCATCCCGCGGTCGAGCACGTCACGCCGCAGCCGACGAAGGCCGTCACCCAGCTGACACATCGCGAGGACTGGCCCCACGATCCGATGGATCCGGCCGAACGCGACGACCATCCGGACTCGCGCCGGTACGAGTTCCCCGACTTCGCTGCCGATCGGCTGCGGTCGCGGCGGTCGATGGTGATCTGGTTGACCGTGATCGTCCTCCTGGCCGCTCTCGTCGGGCTCGGGGGCTGGTGGCTCGGCTCCGGTCGCTACACGTCGGTGCCGTCCGTGGAAGGGATGAACCGGGATGCGGCAACGGCGACGATCGAGGCCGCGGGACTGACGACGGAGATCCGCGGCGAGTACTCGGACACCGTGGCCGTCGACACGCTCCTCGGCACCGACCCCGACACGGGCGCCAGGGTGCCTCGCGACGGATCGGTGGCGCTGCTCGTTTCACTCGGCAAGCCCACCGTCCCCTCCCTGTCCGTCGGTGCCGACGTCGCCGCCGTCGAGGACGCCCTCCGGTCCCGGACGTTCGTCCCCGTCGACGGCGGTGAGGCATTCAGCACCAACGCCCCCGTCGGGTCCGTCGCCGCCCTCGACCCCGGCCCCGGCACCGTGCTCCCCGTCGGATCCGAGGTGAAGGTCCTGCGCAGCAAGGGGTCACCGCCGGTCGAGGTGCCGGATCTGCAGGGCAAGACCGTTGATCAGGCCCGCGCCGAACTCGACGCGCTCGGAATCGCCGTGTCCGACACCCGCGAGGTCTTCGACGAGGACGTCGACGCGGGCGACGTGATCGGCTCCGACCCGGCATCGGGCACCACGGTCGGCGCCGGGTCGAGTGTGACCCTGACGGTGTCGACCGCGGTGAAGATGCCGTCTTTCCTGGGGCGCACCGTCGGGTCGGCCCGGGACGAGCTCAAGCGCCTCGGCCTCGACGTCGAGGTCCGGAGGGTATCGAAGTCCGACAAGTCACTGGTGGTCGCACAGAATCCCGGTGTCGGCGAGCGAATCGAGCCCGGCGGCACCGTGACGCTGACGGCCCTGCCCTGACGAACACCCGGTAACGCGCGCCTCAACTCCCTCGACACACAGGACACACGTCCAGAGGAGGACCGATGCCCCGTCGCTCGCTGTGGCTGGCCGGCCCACTGGCCGCGGTCGCCGTTCTCGCCGCACCCGCCGCTGCCCACGCCGCCGACGCCTGGCCGACGGTGCCGGACTATCCGACCCCGCTCGTCCCGTTCGAGAAGTCGAACTTCCTGACGCCGGACAACCCCGCGTACTGGAATCCGTTCGTCAACCAGGATCGGCTGACGTCTCCGTACGGCAACAGCACCCGCATCGTGTGCACCGCCTTCCACGGCGTGCTGCTGGAGTGCTGGCAGGCCGACCGCGACGGCAACCCGCACAAGCTGGTGCAGCTGCCCTCGAACCTGCCGAACGTCACCGGGTCGTCACTGCCCGGCGGCGGACCGGGCCACTTCGTCTACCCGGCGTGGTCTGCGCCGATCTAGCGGGTTCCGGTCAAGACTGCGGCGTGTAGATCGCGAACGCCCCGCCCTGCGGGTCGGTGAGCACCGCGAACCTGCCGGCGCCGGGGATGTCGGTGCCGGGGACGTGCACCATGCCACCGAGCTCGGTGGCCTTCGCGGCCGACGCGTCCACGTCGTCCACGCCGAAGTAGAGCGCCCAATGCGGCGGGATGCCCTCCGGAAAATCCGGTCCCATCGCCATCATGCCGCCGAAATCGGCACCCTCCAGCCCGAACTGGGTGTAACCCTCACCGGCGTTGACGGACCAACCGAACACCTCGGTGTAGAACGCCTGCGCGGCGGCGGTGTCGCGGGTACGCAGCTCGATCCAGCACAGTGCGCCGGTCTCGTCCCGCCGCGCGGCACCTGCAAACGCCCGGGCTTGCCACACGGAGAACACCGCGCCCGTCGGGTCGGCGAGGACCGCGAACCGACCGAGGTCGAACACGTCCATCGGCGGGGCGATCACAGTTCCTCCGGCCGCGGTCGCCTTCGCCGCGGTCGCGTCGGCGTCCGCGACCGCGATGGACACGGTCCAGGCGACCGGCTGTCCCTCCTGGTACAGCGGGCTGGTTGCGGCCACCGGGTCGCCGTCGAGGAGCATTCTCGTGTAGCCGCCCGCGTCCGCGCTGGGCTCGCCCGGGGTCCAGCCCAGCAGTTCCGAGTAGAACGCGCCCGCGGCGGCCAGGTCGGTGGTGCCCAGTTCGGACCAGCAGGGTGCGCCGAGCTGCGGTTCGGTGATCTTCATGATGCGTGCCTCACTCTCGGTGTGGGATTCATCGATCACCGCGACCATAACGCCGGGCGCCGACACCGTCGGCCCGGAACGCACCTCGGCCCGCCCCGGAGAAACCGGGACGGGCCGAGGGTCAACTGAAAATCGTTCAGCCACGCAACATTTCGGCGACCAGGAACGCGAGCTCCAGGGACTGCTGGGTGTTCAGGCGAGGGTCACACGCCGTCTCGTAGCGTCCCGACAGGTCGACGTCGGAGATGTCCTGCGCGCCGCCGAGGCACTCGGTGACGTCCTCGCCCGTGAGCTCCACGTGGATGCCGCCGGGGTGCGTGCCCAGCGCGTTGTGCACCTCGAAGAAGCCCTGCACCTCGTCGACGACGCGGTCGAAGTGGCGGGTCTTGTACCCGGTCGACGACTCGTGCGTGTTGCCGTGCATGGGGTCGCACTGCCAGATCACCTGGTGTCCGGTGGCCTGGACCTTCTCGATGATCCCGGGCAGTAGGTCGCGCACCTTGCCGTTGCCCATCCGGGAGATCAGCGTCAGGCGGCCCGGCTTGCCCGTCGGATCGAGGCGCTCGACGTACTCGACGGCCATCTCCGGCGTGGTGGACGGGCCGATCTTCAGACCGATCGGGTTGGCCATCAGCTCCGCGAACGCGATGTGCGCGCCGTCGAGCTGGCGGGTACGGTCGCCGATCCACAGGAAGTGCGCTGACAGGTCGTACAGCTTGGGATGGTCCCCGGTGTCGTCGAGACGCAGCATCGCGCGCTCGTAGTCGAGGACGAGGGCCTCGTGGCTGGCGAAGATCTTCGCGGCCTTCAGGTTCGGGTCGACGACGCCACACGCGTCCATGAAGCGCAGGCCGCGGTCGATCTCGGCGGCGAGCGCCTCGTACCGTGCGCCCGCAGGCGACGACGACACGAACTCACGGTTCCAGTCGTGCACGCGGTGCAGGTCGGCCTCGCCTGCCGCGGTGATCGCGCGGACCAGGTTCATCGCCGCACTCGCGTTCGCGTACGCGCGGACCAGGCGCGACGGGTCGTGCGCGCGGACCGCGGCGTCGGCGACGATCGAGTTGACCATGTCGCCGCGGTACGACTGCAGGCCGAGCGCATCGGTGTCGGACGAGCGCGGCTTCGCGTACTGACCGGCGATCCGAGCGACCTTCACGACCGGGAGCGAGGCGCCGTACGTGAGCACGACGGCCATCTGCAGCAGGGTGCGGATGTTGCCCTTGATGTGCGGTTCGGTGTTGTCTGCGAACGTCTCCGCGCAGTCACCGCCCTGCAGCAGGAACGCCTCGCCGCGAGCCACGCTCGCCAGCTGGTTCTGCAGGTCTTCGACCTCGCTGGCCACCGTGATCGGCGGGACGCTTTCGAGAACGGTGCGCATCGCGGCAGCCTGGTCGGCGGGCCACGACGGCTGCTGCGCGGCGGGCTTGCTCAGCGCCTCGTCCAGCTTCGTTCGCAGCGCCGCAGGCAGCGGCGGCAGTTCGGGCAAGCGGTCGATCGGCACGTCGACAGTCCAGTTCACCGATCCAGGATATTCGGTCGCGGTGACGACCGACACGGGTGGGTGCGATTGTCGCCCTCCCGTGACCGGGCGGGCCTGTCAGTCAGCGCAGCATCTGGGCCCGACGGATGGCTTCGAACTTCACCAGGTTGTGGCGGGCGTCGGCGAGCGCGTCGTGCGCGTCGGTCGGCGCGGGCGGCAGCGCGGGCCTGCCGCCGTCCTCCCAGTACTGCTTGAGTTCCCTCGTGAACCGCGGCATCGACTGCGGCAACGCCGTCATGTCACCCCACAACTGGCACAGGGCCACGTGGTCGTACGCGGCCACCCACGCCCACAGTTCGGGCACGATGCCGGGCCGCGGGATCAGGAACTTCAGCAGGTCGTCGCGGATCTTCTCGCGGCTGCGCCACGCCGGAGACGACTGCGGCGGCAGCTTCGGGAGCACATTGCTGCGAACCCACTTCCCGGCGCGGGACGCGTCGAACTCGGTGGACACCGCATAGAACTCTCGGCCGTCCTCGGCGGCCACGCCGATGGAGACCAGGTCGATTGTGCGACCATCCTCGATGAACTCGCAGTCGTAGAAGTAGCGCACGACGGGCACCTTATGCGCCCGGCACACTGGTGACGCGACCGCCCCCGAACCGAAGGATGACTTGGTGCCGACTCCCCGCGACCCCGCGACAGCAGCTGCGCAGGTCGACGCCGACCAGTCCGCGTCGTCTCGACGCAGTTGGCTGCCGCCCGCGGCGACCCCGGCAGGGGCGATGCTGCGGATCGCGGCAACGGTCGCCGCGCTGATCGGAATCGCGTACAACCTCGTCGGGTTCCCACCGCTACGTGAGTTCGCCGCCCACTACCGCATCGACCTCGACGTCTACCGGCTCGGCGGAACCGCCCTCGTGGACGGCCTCGCACTGTACGGCGCGATGCCGCCGACCGAGATCGGCAGCGCACTGCCCTTCACCTATCCACCGCTGGCCGCGATCGTGTTCAGTCCGCTGTCGCTGATCAGCCTGGAACAGGCGAGCGTCGTACTGACCGCGATCTCGCTGGCGGCACTGTTCGGCACCGTCGCCCTGACGCTCCGCTCACTCGGGATCGTCGACCGCGCGACGGCGACGTGGACGGCGGTGTCCGTGTTCGCGGGCGCGCTGCTCCTCGAGCCCGTGTACTCGACGCTCGACTACGGGCAGGTCAACATCGTGCTGATGGCACTGGTGGCCGCGGACTGCCTGCTTCCTCGGACGCCGTGGCCGCGGGGACTGCTCGTCGGACTGGTGGCCGCGATCAAGCTGACCCCCGCGGTGTTCGTGCTGTACTTCTTGCTGCGTAAGGACTTCCGCGCCACGATCACCACGGGCATCGGCTTCCTCGGCGGAACCGCACTCGGATTCCTCGTGACGTTCGACGACGCGAAGCAGTACTGGACGGACACGCTCCTGGACTCCGGCCGCATCGGCCGGCCCGCATATCCGGCGAACCAGTCGATCAACGGTATGCTGGCCCGCCTCGGGCTCGAGGATTCGGCTCGATCCGTCGTGTGGCTGGCGCTCTGCGCGCTCGCCCTCGTTGTCACGGTGATCGCGGTCCGCCGCGTACTCGCGTCCGGTCACCTCGTGCTCGCGGTGTCGTCGGTCGCGGTCCTCGGACTGCTGGCGTCGCCGGTGTCGTGGTCGCACCACTGGGTGTGGGTGGTCCCGCTGCTGATGGCGTTCGGTCACCTCGCGATCGGCCGGGCGGAGCAGGAACCGAAGCGGCGGGCACTGTGGGCGGGGTGGACGCTCGCCGGCATCGCGCTGATGGTCGTCGCCCCGCACTGGCGGCTCACACCGGGCCGGTCCAGCGGCCTCGACTGGCCGATCGTCGACCAGGTGCTGGCGTCGTCGTACGTCTGGTGGGGCGTCGCGACGCTCGTGTTGCTCGCGGTGGTCCGGCTGCCCGCTCGGACATCGACGGCAGGCGCGGAGCGGCCCGTCGCCGATCCCGTCGTCACATTCTGATCAGCAACTCCCTGATCACTTCTCCGCGACGGCGCGCTCCGGTGCGGTCGGCGTATGCGCGTTCGGGGCGGACGTCTTCAGCGACGCCGCGTAGACGTCGACGTACTCCTGTCCGGATAGCTGCATCAGCTTGTACATCACCTCGTCGGTGACGGCTCGCTCGACGAAGCGGTTGCCCGCCATCCCGGCGAAGCGCGAGAAGTCGATCGGCTCACCGACCCGGACCACGACCTTCGCCGGTCGCGGAAAACGGGATCCGATGGGATTGAGTTTCGCGGTGCCGATCATCGCGACCGGGATCACGGGCACGCCCGACGAGAGTGCCATCCGGGCCATGCCGGTCTTGCCCTTGTAGAGACGTCCGTCCGGGGAGCGTGTGCCCTCCGGGTAGATGCCGAGCAGATTGCCGTCACCGAGGACCCGCAGTCCCGCGGCGAGCGCGTCGGCCGCGGCGTCCGCGCCGGTGCGGTCGATGGGTACCTGCCCGACCGCGGTGAAGAACCACTTCTGGAATCGCCCCTTGAGCCCGGGGCCGGTGAAGTACTCGCTCTTCGCGAGGAAGGTGATGCGCCGCGGCGCCCGCAGCGGCAGATAGAACGAGTCCATCACCGCCTGGTGGTTGCTCGCGAGGATCGCCGGTCCGTGCGCCGGAAGATGTTCCGCGCCTTCGATTCGGGGCCTGCCGAGGGCGAACAGAATGGGGCCGAGAAGGACATATTTGAAGAGCCAGTACCACATGCTCACCTCCCGACCGGACGACACATCCGGTGTCGCGAACTGTACCGACGCCCGGTGTGCGCGACCAGACGACGACACGCCGGTGGTGTCGACGGTCACATCCGCGTGCGAGCCAGATCCGCGGCCCCGACCATCGCCGCGGCCTCACCGAGTTGGGTCGGGCGGATCCGGGCGAGTGGACGATGCCCCGCCCCCGTGAGCGCTCGGGCGTAGTGCTCCCGTGCATCGTCGAGGAACAGGCCCGCCGAACTCGCGACGCCACCGGCGATCACGATCAGTTCCGGATCGAAGACGTCCGCGACCATCGCCAGCCCGAGTCCGAGCCACCGTGCGAAATCCGCCATCGTCCGTGTCGCGACCACGTCTCCGTCCCTGGCCGCCCCAGCGATCCGGCGCCCGGTGAGCGATCCCGGATCGCGAGCGACCTCAGCGGCGAGCACCGTCGAGCCGGACGGGTCGGCGGCGAGCAGTTCGATCGCCGTCTCCACCAACGCCGTTCCGCTGCAATAGCGCTCCCAGCAGCCGCGCTTCCCGCACGAGCAGGGCCTGCCGTCCGGCACCACCTGGAGATGCCCGAGTTCCGGCGCCACTCCGAAGCTGCCGCGGTACAACTTGCCGTCCACCAGCAACGCGGCACCGATACCGGTGCCGATCGCGACCGTGACGACGTTGCCGCCGCCGGTCGCGGCACCGAAGCGGCGCTCGGCCCACGCCGCCGCGTTCGCGTCGTGCTCGAGCACGACCGGGAGCCCGAGGCGGCCGCCGAGTTCTCGGGCCACCTCCACCTCCACCCACGGCAGGTGCGGGGCGAATCTCACGACCCTGCGGTCCTGCGAGACGAAGCCGGCGACCGCGAGCCCGACCGCGTCGACCACGTTGCGGCCGATCAGTTCGCGGAGAGTGCGGTCGAGGGCGTCCTCCAGTGCGCTCGCCGACCTCGGGGTCGGAGCCTGCGCCGTGTCGAGGACGTCGCCGCCGGAGTCGACCACGGCCGCGCGGATACTGGTTCCTCCGACGTCGACGCCGATCGTCAGGCCGGTTCCGCGCGCTGTCGTCATGCTTCGGGATTGTCCTCGATCCGGACCTGGATCGGGACGAAGGCGCGACTCCGCGTCGCCTGCGCGTCACCGTGCGAACCCCCGCCGTCGGGACCATCGCCGCCGTCGTACTCGGCCAGCAGCGCCCGGACCAGCGCAAGCAGTGCCGCAAGCTGCGTGCTCACCAGTGTCACCAGATCGTGCGGTTCGCCCTTGACGAGGGCGACGAGCGCGCACACCGGGCACCACGAGCAACCAGAGGTTCCTCCCGCGGCATCGTCGGCAGTCTCGGTGCCCGGATCCTGTTGCGGGCCGTCGTGCGTCGCCTCCGAGGCGGCCTGCGCCGCACGTTCGAGGATCGGCTCGAGGCGGTCGAGTGCGGCCAGCGCGATCGCCCGGAGTTCGGCCATCAGCGCGGCGTGGTCGGCGGTCACTGCGGCCATACCTCCGGATTCGGCCGGAACCGCACCACGAGATCCTGCCCTTCGACACCCGCGCCGATCGCGTCGCACCGTTTGAGCACCGACGCCAGTGGCCACCGCCGCCGCACTCCGGCGGCGCCGACGAGCAGGTCGTCGCCGACGCGTCCGAGGGTCACGGTCGCGGGGTCGACGAGGGGCAGCGGAATCCGCAACGCGTACACCGAGTCCGACCCCCCTTCCGATTCGAGTTCCACCGTCGACACCAGGCGCGTCGAACCATCCGCGGGTGCGGGATCGACTCCGTCCGGAAAGGCGTCGTCGGCGACGACCCCGAGAGCGCCCAACCCTACCGGCTCGCCGCCGTCGTCGTGGACCACCCGAATCGGCAGGTCCGACAGAGCCGCACGCAATTCCGCCACGACGGCGAACTGTTCGCTGCTGCGGCGGGCGTACCACCGGCCCGACTGCGATCCGGAGTCGTCGGCCTCGTCCGGACCCGCACTCGAATCAGTCTGCGGGAGTACACCGTTGACGATGACGTCGTCGACGTGAACACCCAGGAGCGCCAGCACGGTGATCGTCCGCCGCACCTCCGCGGCGGCGACCGTCCTCGGCTCCGTCACCAGCCGGACGCCACACCGCTGCGGGTCCGTCAGCAACGCACGGATCGGCGCCGTCGACTCGACGAGACGGTCGACGAGCAACGCCGTCACGAGCTGCCACTGCGCGGCACCCCGCCCCAGGGTGACGCGCGCGTGCCGCGGCCAGATCCGCTCGACGCCGTCCGCCACCAGATCGGCGACCGTCAGCAGTCGCACGGTGCCCGCGGTCGCGGGACAGTCCACGACGACCAGGTCCCAGTCGCCGCCGTCGACGAGCTTCGTCACCTCCGCGAGCCCGAGCAGTTCCTCGGCCACCGGCAGCCCCGTCAGTTCCTCCGGTTCGGGGAGCGAGAGCGGCGAGGTGTGGTCGTGGTCGCCGCCCGCGGGCACGAGGGCTGCGAGCGTCGTGAGCCTGCGCTCGAGCAGAGCGCGGGTGTCGAGTTCGAGCATCGCGATCGCGCCTGCGGTCAACCCCGGGACGTCGTGGATCGCGTCCGCGCCGCCGGGCCTCGAGTCGACACCGAACACCGTCGCGAGCGAATGCGACGGGTCGAGCGAGACGACGAGCACCCGGGCACCCGAACGCGCAGCGGCCACCGCGGTGACGGCCGCGACGGTCGACTTGCCGACGCCTCCCTTGCCGACGACGAACTGCACCCTCGGATGCGCGTCGGCCTCCTGCGGGCTCAGCCCTCCACCCTCTTCTTGAGCTCGTTGAGCGCGGTGTCCGTGATCGCCTTCTCCGCCTTGCGTTTGAACAGCCCGATCATCGGAATCGTGAGGTCCACCGTCAGTTCGTAGGTGACCAGGGTCGACCCGTCGGGCTGCGGCGCGAGCAGGTACGACCCGGACTGCGCCTTCTGGATCTCGCCGGAAACCAGTTCCCACGACACCGCGCGACCGTCTTCGGCCCACCGGAACTCGAGAACGTAGGTGTCCTTGACCATCCCGGCGTCCAGCACGAATCGCACCCGGTGGGCACGACCCGACGGCCCGACGTCGAGGACCTCGACCGACTTCGCGGCCGCGACCCATTCCGGGTAGCTGTCGTAGTCCGCGATCACGTCCATCACGCGGCCCGGCGGTGCCGCGATCGTGATCGACCTCTTTGTCTTCTCCGACATCCGAGAACGTTCCCTTCCCTCGCGCCGTCACCCACGCCGCGGCGTCAGCTGGACTGCGGCGACTCTCCGGCGGGGCGGCCTGCCTCGAGTTCCCGCTTCGCCTCGAAGGTGACGACCTTGCCCGCGAGCCTGCGGGCGTGGTTCATTCCGGCGAGGTCGAGGGACGCAACGTCTTCGGCGGCCACACCTGCCGGTTCGGCGTGCAGGAAGTAGTGGACGATCGTGCCGTCCAGCTCGGGCTCGAGCCAGACCTCCATCGTCCCGGTGAGCGCACCGCCGACGGTCCAGCGAATCCCCTTCTCGGCACGGTCCTCCCGCACGTCGAGGCGGAGGTCCGGCCACCAACGGCCCCATTTGCGCTGCGCCGACAGACACTCGGCGACGCGCTCGGGCGCCGCCGCGATGAAGGTCTGGTCTGCGACCTGAATGCTGCTCACCCGGACAGCTTCACACATCACCCGCGATCGACGTGGCGCAGGTCGCATCCTCGAGGGTTTACAGTGGGAAGAGCACAACCTACTCGTCAGTATTCTTTTCAGGTCGGAGGCCTCACGTGCGTGAGTTCAGTGTCCCCCTCAACTTCACCGTTCCCGACGACGGATCCGCTGTCGACGCGGTGTACGCCCACGCCGAGAAGAACCCGACGCTTGCTCTCTTCAAGCGGCGGACGGGCGGCACGTGGGTGGACGTGACCGCCCGCGAGATCGCCGAGACGGTCACCGCCGTCGCCAAGGGCCTGATCGCGTCCGGCGTCGGGCCGGGCGACCGCGTCGCCCTCATGTCCGGCACCCGGTACGAGTGGCCGATCCTCGACTTCGCGATCTGGTCGGCAGGCGGCGTGACGGTCCCGGTCTACGAGACCTCCTCCGCCGAGCAGGTCCGATGGATCCTCCAGGACTCCGCCGCGGTGGCGCTGATCGTCGAGAACGCCGCCCACACGGACACCGTTGCCGGCGTCGTCGGCGACTTCCCCGGCCTGACGACGGTCCTGCAGATCGAACCCGGTGACGACGAGCCCGGTGCGATCGCGACCCTCGTCGAGCGCGGCGCCGACGTCGCCGACGACGACGTGCGCGCCCGCACGGCAGCGCTGAAGGCGTCCGACCCCGCCACCCTGATCTACACCTCCGGCACCACCGGACGCCCCAAGGGCTGCATGCTCACGCATTCGAATCTCATCGCGGAGTCGAACGCCATCGCCACGTCCGGCTTCGGGGCGCTGCTGCAGCCCGGGCGACGCAATCTGATGTTCCTGCCGCTCGCGCACGTCCTCGCGCGGGCCGTGAGCCTCGCCGCGTTCAACGCGGGCACCACCGTCGGCCACACGTCCGACACGAAGAACATCGTCGCGATCTTCGGCGAGTTCAAGCCCGACTTCATCCTGTCGGTGCCGCGCGTGTTCGAGAAGGTCTACAACACCGCCCGGCAGAAGGCGCACAGCGAAGGCAAGGGCAAGATCTTCGACGCGGCCGCCGAGGTCGCGGTCGAGTGGAGCCAGGCCCAGGACACCGGCGGCGCGGGCTTCTTCCTGAATCTCAAGCACACCGTCTTCGACAAGCTGGTCTACGGCAAGCTCAAGGCGGCCCTCGGTGGCCAGTGCCAGCTCGCCATCTCGGGCGGTGCGCCGCTCGGTGCGCGACTCGGTCACTTCTTCCGCGGCCTGGGCGTCACCATCTACGAGGGCTACGGCCTCACCGAGACCACTGCCGCGATCACCGTCAACTCCCCCGGCAACCAGAAGGTCGGGACCGTTGGAAAGCCGTTGGCAGGCAACTCCGTTCGCATCGCCGAGGACGGCGAGATCCTGCTCAAGGGCCCGGTCGTGTTCACCGAGTACTGGAAGAACGAGGCCGCCACGAAGGACGCCATCGAGGACGGCTGGTTCCACACCGGCGACCTCGGTTCGCTCGACACCGAGGGCTACCTGAGCATCACCGGCCGCAAGAAGGAGATCATCGTCACCGCGGGCGGCAAGAACGTCGCCCCCGCGGGCCTCGAGGATCACCTGCGGGCGCACCCGCTGATCAGCCAGGCCCTCGTCGTCGGCGACCAGAAGCCGTTCATCGGCGCACTGATCACCATCGATCCGGAGGCATGGCCGGGCTGGCTCGAGCGCAACGAGAAGGCCTCCGATGCGACCATCGAGAGCCTGATCGCCGACGTCGATCTGATCGCGGAGATCGACGAGGCGATCGCCGAGGCGAACAAGCTCGTCTCGGCCGCCGAGTCGATCAAGAAGTACCGCATCCTGCCGCTCGACTTCACCGAGGAGACCGGCGAACTGACGCCGACACTCAAGCTCAAGCGCAACATCATCCTGCAGAACCACGGCGCCGCGATCGAGGCGATCTACAGCCGTTAGCGGGCCCGCCGCCCGTGAGTCCTTTCGCCCCCCGCGGGCGAAAGGACTCACGGCGCGAAGCACCTACAGGAGCGACGCGAGCTTCGCGGCGAGCACGTCCCAGCGCCACTGCTCCGCGACCCAGGCCCGTCCCGCGACACCCATCGCCGCCGCGCGGTCACGATCCTCGAGCACCGAGATCACCGACTCCGCCACCGCGGACACCGAGCGGCCGTTCACGACATGGCCGGTCTCGCCTTCGCGCACCGTTTCCGGGGCGCCACCCGACGCTCCCGCGATCACCGGAACACCCGACGCCGACGCCTCCAGGTACACGATTCCGAGGCCCTCAACGTCCAGCCCTGCTCCGCGCGTGCGGCACGGCATCGCGAACACGTCCGCAATCGTGTGGTGTGCGGCCAGTTCCGCGGACGGGACACCACCGGTGAACACCACGTGATCCTCGACTCCGACCGAACGCGTCAATCGGCGCAGCGACTCCTCGTAGGGCCCGCCGCCGACGATCACCAGTACCGCACCGTCGATGGCACGACGAATCTGCGGCAGCGCGCGAATCAGGACGTCCTGTCCCTTGCGTGGCACGAGCCGCGACAGGCACAGGATCGTCGGCCGCTCCCCCAGCCCGTACCGGGCCCGCAGCTCGGCTCGGGCCGCGGGGTCGGGGCGGAACGTCTCACTGTCCACGCCGGGCGGAACGTGCTCGAGCCCGGCCCGCGGACCGAACGCGGCCGAGAACCGTCGCCGCGTGTACTTGCTGACGTAGGTGACGGCGTCGGTGGTGTCCCCGATTCGGCGCAGCGACTGCCGTGCCGCGGGCAACATCGACCATCCGACCTCGTGGCCGTGGGTACTTGCCACAATCCGGTCCGCGCCCGCACGACGCAGGTGCGGCCCGAGCAACGCGAGCGGCGCCGCGGCGCCGAACCAGACCGTCTCGCAATCGTGCCTGCGCACCAGCTTTGCCGCCTTCCGCGCGACGAGCGGAGTGGGCAGCATGAGGGTGGTGGAATGGCGGACCACCTCGAACGGTTGCGCGGCGTCGAACCGGATGTGGCTGTCACCGCGCCAGCGCGGGGCGTACACGACGAGCTCGTGCGCGGGCAGCGCGGACGTCAGGGACTGCAGATAGGACTGGATGCCGCCCGGTCGCGGTGGAAAGTCGTTCGTCACCAGCAGAGTTCGGCGCATGCGATCACGGTAGGCGGTGGTCGACGCGGTGCGGGAAGAGGGGTCGGGTCACCGCACGGTGTCGGACAGCCACGACGCCCACTGTCCGATCAGTTCCTGTGTCGGCACCCCGATCGACGACCGGATCCGGTCGTCGACGGTGGCCTGGTCCGCAGGCCCGGTCGACAGCTCCCCGTACATCGACCGCAGGCTTTCCTCGCCGAATCGGTCGGCGACGAATTCGGCTACGGTCCAGGCGGATTCGTAGGCCGCGAGCGATCGTTCACCGCCTGCCCCGAAGTCGTCGTCGGTGGGGAGGCGAACCGGCGGTCCGTGTGCCGCGACCGCGGCGGACACGGTCGGTGCGACGTCGACGACCTCGGAACCGGAACCGCGGTGACCGACGTAGTCGGCGAACCCTTCGAGGACCCACATCGGTGACCCGTCGACGGTGGTCGACCTGGCCGCGACGTGGGTCAACTCGTGTCGGAGCACCGCCCGCCTGCTCGCCTCCGTGAGCCGCTCTCCCGCGGTGGGGCTGAACACGATTCGCTGACCGGTGACGGTGTCCGACCCCGGTGTCACCGCATCGGACACCGCGACGGCGGCGATGTCCGAGCCGCTGTGCTGATGCCCCACCTGTTCGGTGAACTCCTCCTGGCCCGCGGTGACGAGGACGAGCGCTCGGCGTGGCCACTGCGGCCCCCACACCTCGGTGACCGCGGGAACGGCGGTGACGAGTTCGGCAGCGATGGCGTCGACGCGGTCCTGCTGCCACGGGTGGCCGAGCACCACGGACACGCCGCCATCGGTCGGCACGGAGCGTGCCACGACGGGCCCGAAGTCCCAGGGGCCGCGCCAGGTGCTCCGGTCGTACTGGGGCAGTGCGCCGTCCGAGACGAGCTTCCACTCCTCACCGCGCCGCGCCACGACGAGCGAGACGGGCTTGCGCGTCGAGGCCGTGTCGGCGCCCGCGATCCCGTATCTGAGGAAGACGTGCGGCGCCCACACGTCGGTGGCCTGTAGACGCTCGGCGATGTCTCCGGGGACCGGCGTCTCGGGTCCGGAGCCGATTTCGTAGCCCCAGTCCGCCAACGGCACCCCTGCCAGGTTGCGCGACCGACGCACCTCCGCGGCCAGGAACTCGGGCGCGGCACCCGCGTCGAACAGTGCCGCCAACGCGGCCTCGTCACCCGATCGGACGGCTTTGGCCCACCGGTTCAGTAGGTCCTGCACGCCCTCGCGGCGAGCCTGCTCGAACGGGTTGGACTCCGCGGACACCGTGGAGGGACCGTCCGACTGCTGGCTCAGCACTATCCCCGCTGCGCCCGCGACGGCGACGAGGAGGCCTGCGAGCGCAACCGCCTCCCAGCGCCGAATCCCGCGCCGCGTCTCCCGCGGCGAACTCCCCCGCTCGATGGTCAGTACCGGCGGGCGCCGTAGAACGGATACGCATCCACCGGTGCGACCTTGACGGGCACTCCATAGGTCGACGCGTGCACGATGTTGCCGTCGCCGACGTACATCCCGACGTGGGATGCGTCGTCGTAGTACAGGACGAGGTCCCCGGGCTGGAGATCCTCCCTGCGCACCGGGATTCCGGCCGCCGCCTGCGCCTGGCTCGATCGCGGCAATCCCTTGCCGATCTGCCGGTACGCCCACACCATCAGGCCCGAGCAGTCGTAGCCATCAGGCCCGGTGGCGCCCCACACGTACGGCTTGCCGACCTGGGAGAGCGCCGCCTGAACGGCACTCGTGTTGGACCCGGGAACCAGACCCTTCAGGACGATCGACGGGTCGAAGCCGGGAGGAAAGACCGAACCGGCGAGCTGAGCCTTCTCCGCGCTGCTCAGCTCCGCGAACGCCGCCGTCACGTCGGCGATCTGCTCCTTCAGGTCGCTCTGGGTGCGCTGCAGGTCGTCGCTGATCACCCGTGCGTGCTCGGTGGCGGTCCTGGCATCGTCTGCGGATCTGCGCGAGGACTCCTCGGCGGCGGTGGCGGCGTCACTCGCATCCTTGAACTCGCGCACCTGGGCGGCGGTGTCGGCGGAGAGCACGCTGAGCGTGGACATCTGGTCGAGTAACTGCTGCGGTGAGTCGGACACCATCACCGCGAACAGCCGGTTGACGCGTCCGCCCTGGTAGTTCGCGGCGGTGAGCCGGTCAACGGCCGGCTGGAACCGGGCCATCTCCGCGCGCGCGGCGTCGGCGCGTTCGAGATCCTGCTGGTGGCGTGCCTCCGAGTCACGCTGAACGGCCAGTTTCGAGTCGAGATCGATCTGGGCGTTGTGCATGGCCTCGGCCGTCTGTTCGGACGTGCGCGAGAGCTCGGAGAGTCGTTCGAGGGCCGCGGTCGGATTGTCCAGTGCGGGATCTGCTGCGGCAGGCCCTGCCGTCCCGGCAATCAGGGCGAACGCGAGCACGCCGGTCGCAAGTGCAGTGGACCTACTTCTCGGTGACGCCACGAACCGGGTACTCCTCTTCTCCCGCGCTGAAAGGTCTCGGCAAGGTTACGGAACGGCATACGACGGTGTCCACTCTGACAGACGGGATCTCCAACGCCGACGGGCCCGGCGATCCGAGTCGGATCGCCGGGCCCGTCGTGAGCTCGCCGAGTGCGCCCGCGACACTTCCCCTGTCGCGTGTCACAGCCGCGGTGCGCAGCCTGTCACAGCCGTGGTGCGTGATGCCTCAGTAGCGGCGTGCGCCGTCCATCGGCATGGAGGAGATCGGCGCGCGCTTGACCGGGGTACCGGACGTCGCGGCGTGGATGACCTCACCGTTGCCTGCGTAGATGCCCGAGTGCGAGCCACCGTAGAAGGAGACGACGTCGCCCGGCTGGAGGGCGTTGGTCGACACCGGGGTGCCTGCCGCGGCCTGGTCGTAGCTGGTGCGGGGCAGGTTCAGGCCCGCCTGCTTGAAGGCCCACTGCACGAGGCCGGAGCAGTCGAAGGCGTCCGGGCCGGATGCGCCGTAAACGTACGGTGCACCGATCTTGCTGGCGGCTGCGTCGACGGCCTTCTGACCGGCGGTGATGATGGGGGCCACGGCCGCGGGAGCGCCGGGGACCTGGCCCTGCAGCTGCGCGAGGCCGGGGATCTCGATCGTCTGGGCGGGGACACCCGGGATGTCGAAGGTGCCGACGCCGGGAACGGTGACGGGCTCAGCCAGTGCCGGGGCCGCGGAAGCCGTGATCGCGCCGAGGGCGAGGGTGCTGGCGACGGCGACGCGCCGAGCCTTGGTACTCAGTGTTGCCACGAAAGGAGGGGCCTTTCTTCCATTCCTCCGCCGACCGAGTTAGCTGACGGGTTCGGGCTGGGAAGATCAGCCCTACCCGGCGTCACGCGTGTGCGCTCCGTCGGGATTCACCCCAGAAAACGGTGGGTTCCCGGTTCGAGTCCCTCACGGGAGTTCGATTAGGCGGTACCTCGCGACGCCGCTCCGGTCTGGGGCGGCGAGACTCCGCTAGGTCTCGAGAAGATTACGAAAGCCCCCGAGCGGTGTCGACTCATCGGACGCCGCAAACCAGACATTTCGCCCTAATTGCGCGCAAACCACCGGCTATGCGACACCCGCATCACGAACAGATAACGACCAGGCGGTCTGTGTCTCGCCGGCCGCCTCGACGAGCCGAAGCGGAGGAACGAGCTCCGCATCGGCCAGCACCGCCAACGCAACCCGTTCGTCCTGCTCAAGACTCATCCGCGCGACAGCACCCGACCGAGGGGTCTGCGTGGACTCGTCGAACTCCGGATAACCGAGCAGAACCGTGACGACGCAGTCGCCGCATGCGACACCGCGCACCGCACATCCACTGCAATCAACAATCACTGTGACCCTCGTCTCTTTCTGCGTTTCCGGGCGATTTTCGAGCCCGACAGGGGCAAGGTAACGCCCCCTGCCGACAGGAATGCCCACGACGAATCCCGCTCCGGCGGGCGGTGTCGGTGCCGCCCCCTAATCTCGGCACCGTGAGTTCCCGCGACGCAACAGCACGCCAGTTGACGTTCGACGAACTGGACACCCCGCTCCGGGACACCACCTTCGTCGTCGTGGACCTCGAAACCACGGGAAGCAACTCGGGCGACGACGCAATCACCGAGATCGGTGCGGTCAAGATCCGCGGCGGAGAGGTCATCGGAGAGATGTCGACCTTCGTCGACCCCGGCCGGACCCTCCCACCCTTCATCGTTCAACTGACCGGCATCACGTCCGCGATGCTCGTCGACGCACCTCGTATCGAGCAGGTGCTCCCCAGCTTCCTCGAGTTCGCCCGCGGCGCCGTCCTGGTCGCCCACAACGCCCCGTTCGACATCGGCTTCCTCCGAGCCGCAACCACCCGCTGCGACATCGCCTGGCCACCGTTCCAGGTGCTGTGCACCGTCCGCCTGGCCAGGCGCGTCCTCTCCCGCGACGAAGCCCCGTCGGTGAAGCTGTCCGCGCTTGCCGACCTGTTCCAGGTGTCGACCCGACCGACCCACCGGGCGCTCGACGACGCCCGCGCCACCGTCGACGTGCTCCACGCCCTGATCGAACGGGTCGGCAACCTCGGCGTGCACAGCTATCCGGAACTGGTCGACTACCTACCCAACGTGTCGGCCGCCCAGCGCGGTAAACGGGGCCTCGCGGCACACCTGCCCCGCACGCCGGGTGTCTATCTGTTCCGCGGACCGTCGGACGAGGTCCTCTATGTCGGGACCGCCGTCAATCTGCAGCGACGGGTGCGCGGCTACTTCACCGGGTCCGAGACCCGCGCCAGGATGAAGGAGATGGTCGCGCTCGCCACCCGAGTCGACCATGTCGAGTGCGCGCACGGCCTCGAGGCAGGCGTGCGCGAACTGCGACTTCTCGCCGCCCACGCGCCCCCTTACAACCGCCGTTCCAAGTTCCCCAAGCGCGCCTGGTGGATCACCCTCACCGATGAAGCGTTCCCCCGCCTGTCGATCACCCGGCGCGCGGGCCGCGACGCCCTCGGCCCGTTCACCAACCGCACCGACGCCACCGACATCGCCGCCACGATCACCGAAGCCTGTCGACTCCGGCAGTGCACCAGGAAGATTCGCCCGGACGGCGTCCATGGGCCGGACTGCCCCGACGACGCCGTGGGCGGCTGTCCGGCCGGGAGCACACCGCAGTCGGCCGCGCAGTACTCCGTCACCGTCGACCTGACGCGGGACCTGATCCGCGGCGAGACCGACCGTCCCCTGCTCGCACTGCGTGCCCGTATCGAAGACCTGGCCGCCTCCGAACTGTTCGAGAATGCCGCCCGACTTCGGGATCGGACGGCCGCACTCGGCATCGCGCTGCGGCGCTGTCAACGCCTCGCCGCGGTCGCGGCGATCGACGAGCTCGTCGCTGCCCGTCCCCGCGACGAAGGTGGGTGGGAGTTCGCCGTCATCAGATCGGGACGGCTGGCGTCAGCGGGTGTTGCGGCACGTGGGGTCGCGCCGATGCCGGTGGTGGACGCGCTCACCCTCTCGGCGGAAACGGTTCTCCCGGACCCGTCGCCACTGCGCGGGGCAATGGCCGACGAGGTTCGCCTGGTCGCGAACTGGCTCGACTCGCCGGGTGTGCGGATTGTGCGCGCCACCGACGGCTACCGCGAACCTGCGCGCGGCGCGGGTTCGTGGCAGGAGTGGTGTGCGCTTGCCCGGGGTGCGGGCGAATACGCTGAACGAGCACCGCACCCCCGTCACTAGGAGCGAGATGATCAACGCCATCGTCCTCATTCACGCCGAGGCGAACCGGATCCCCGAGACCGCCCAGGCCGTCGCCGACATCGCAGGTGTCTCCGAGGTGTACTCGTGCGCGGGCGACGTCGATCTGATTGCCATCGTCAAGGTGCGCGGCCACGAGGAGATCGCCGACGTCGTCACGGGCGCCATCAACAAGGTCGACGGAGTGTTGCGGACGACCACCCACATCGCGTTCCGCTCCTACGCGAGCGCCGACGTCGAGGCCGCCTTCTCCATCGGAGAGTGACGGTCAGGCGAACGCCGGCCCCAGTCGGCGTTCGCTAGCCGGCGATGCGCGTGCTGACGTCCACCCAGCGCTGGAGCAGCTCGGCCGCCGCCCCGTTGTCGACGACCTCGACGGCACGCGCGATCCCCGATCGCAGCGCGTCGTCCAGGTTGCCGCCGAGTCCGCTGTAGGCGGCGATCGCCGCGCCTGCATTGAGCACCACCGCATCGTGGACCGGCCCCCGTTCGCCTGCCAGGACCGACCGGGCGATCACCGCATTGGCCTCGGCGTCCCCGCCGCGCAGGGCGTCGAGCGGCACGCGCTCGATTCCCAGCACCGTCGGGTCGATCCGCGCCTCACGCACGGTCCCGCCGTCCACCACGAAGGCCGTACTGGTCGTGGAGGTGGTGATCTCGTCGAGTCCGTCGTCGCCGCGGACCACCAACGCCGACACGCCCCGGCGTGCCAGGACCCCGGCGACCACCGGCTGCAGGTCGGCGAACGCGCACCCGATCAGGCCTGCGCGGGGTCGGGCCGGGTTCGTCAGCGGCCCGAGGACGTTGAACACGGTCGGGATGCCGATCTCCTTGCGCGGACCGGAGGTGAACCGGAACGCGGGATGGAAGGTCGGTGCGAAGCAGAATCCGATGCCGACCTCGCGGACGCACTGTGCGACGGCGGCGGGGTCGAGGTTGATGCGGACTCCGAGCGCTTCGAGGACGTCGGCGCCACCGCTCTTCGAGGACGCCGCCCGGTTTCCGTGCTTGACGACGCGGACGCCCGCTGCCGCCACCACGACCGACGCCATCGTGGAGATGTTGACGGTGTGCTGACGGTCCCCTCCCGTTCCGACGATGTCGACGGCATCGTCGTCCACGTCGAGGGTCCGGGCGTTCTCGAGCATCGCGTCGGCGATCCCCGCCACCTCGGATGGCGTCGGGCCCTTCATCTTGAGCGCAACGCCGAACGCCGCGATCTGGGCCGAGGTGGCGTTGTCGGACATGATCTCGCTCATCGCCCAGGAAGCGGTCGTCGCGTCGAGATCCTGTCCGTCCGTCAGAGCGCCAAGCACCTCGGGCCACGTCGCCATTCCAACCGCCTCTTGTCGTCGCTGCAATCCGCAAGGCAGCTTAGTCAGAGCGCAGCGTCCCGCGGAGGTTGCAGGGCATCCCAACCCACGACGGTTCCTCCCGCTCGCTGCGCCAGACCCGCCATCCGCGACTTCTCCTGTGAGCAGTGCAGTGCGTCGAGGGTCTGGGTGCGTTGCAGGACGACGGCGACCAGACCGTCGGACACCTCCACTCGGGGCGCGTCGACAGGATCCGAGGCCATCACGTACCCGTCCTGGGCGGCCAGCTCGACGGCGCGATCGACGCTGTCCCCCGGCAGCCGGAGATGGTGCCGCAGGACAGCCTCGTCCTGCTCATTCCACGCGGGTGCGGTCTCGGCGCCACGGGCCAGTGCGGTGCTGCATGCCTCGGCGTCGTCGAAGCTCGACACGACCACCACCAGATCGGTGCGCTCCGCGTCCAGCGCCACCGCCTTACCCCGTCCGAAAAGCTGCTTCCACCACCGCGCCCCAGTCATGCGTTCAGCCTGCCATGAGCACCGACCTGCACAATCGCGACTTCGGGCATACTGGAATTCGGGCACGACGCGCCAACAGCGGACCCGGGTGGTCCTCTCGTACGACAACGCGTCATACTTCCTTCTGTGACGAGCGCAGTAGGGACCCAAGGATCCGCAATCACCCAGCGCGTGCACTCGCTGAACCGGCCGAACATGGTCAGCGTCGGCACCATTATCTGGCTGTCCAGCGAGCTGATGTTCTTCGCTGGTTTGTTCGCGATGTATTTCGTCGCGCGTGCACAGGCGAACGGCAATTGGCCGCCGGAGCCCACCGAGTTGAACCTGGCACTCGCCGTGCCGGTCACCGCGGTGCTCGTGGCCTCGTCGTTCACCTGCCAGATGGGCGTTTTCGCCGCCGAGAAGGGCGACGTCTTCGGCCTGCGCCGCTGGTATGTCCTCACCCTGGCCATGGGCACGTTCTTCGTGCTCGGCCAGGCGTACGAGTACATCCACCTGGTGGAGCATGGCACGACGCTGTCGAGCAGCGCGTACGGCTCCGTCTTCTACATCACGACCGGCTTCCACGGCCTACACGTGATCGGTGGTCTCGTCGCCTTCGTCTTCCTGATTGTCCGAACCAAAGTCAGCAAGTTCACCCCGGCACAGGCGACGGCAGCAATCGTCGTCTCGTACTACTGGCACTTCGTCGACATCGTGTGGATCGGCCTGTTCGCCACCATCTATTTCATCCGTTAGCAGCTGAACGCAGTACCCAGCCCCAGCCCGTTCAGTCCGTCCCGCGAGACCAAAGGGATACAGATGAGTTCATCCCCCCCTTCAGCAGCCGCCGACAGCGCGTCTGCAACACGAGCCCGTCGTCAGCGCAAGTTCCGCCGCCGGATCACCGGCGCGCTGATCCTGATGATGGGACTTGTCGGCGCCGGCTTCCTCGCCTCGGCCCTCACGCCCACCCCGCAGGTCGCCACGGCGTCCGACGACGCATCGGCGTTGATCCGCGAGGGCAAGCAGCTCTACGACACCTCGTGCGTCACCTGCCACGGTGCGAACCTGCAGGGTGTCCAGGACCGCGGCCCGAGCCTGATCGGTGTCGGTGAGGCAGCCGTGTACTTCCAGGTGTCCTCCGGCCGCATGCCGATGGTCCGCAACGAAGCGCAGGCCGTCCGCAAGCCGACGAAGTTCGACGCCCGTCAGACCGACGCCATCGGCGCCTACATCCAGGCCAACGGCGGCGGCCCGACCACCGTGCGGGACGAGAACGGCGAGATCGCGACGACGTCGCTGCGTGGTGACGACATCGCCCGCGGCAGCGAGCTGTTCCGGCTGAACTGCGCGTCCTGCCACAACTTCACCGGTCGCGGCGGTGCACTGTCGTCCGGCAAGTTCGCGCCCGAGCTCGACGCCCCGAACGAGCAGCAGATCTACCAGGCGATGGCCACCGGTCCGCAGAACATGCCCAAGTTCTCGGATCGCCAGTTGAGCCCGGACGAGAAGCGCGACATCATCGCGTACATCAAGTCCGCCAGCGAGACCCAGAGCCCCGGCGGCTACGGCCTCGGCGGTTTCGGCCCCGCCTCGGAGGGCATGGCCATGTGGGCCATCGGAATCGTTGCCGTCGTCGGCGCAGCAATGTGGATCGGAGCAAGGTCATGAGCGACGCCGGACACGGCGGTACGCCGAAGAAGGACTACACGAAGGAAGAACTCGACGCGATGAGTCGCGACGAGCTCGTCACCCTCGGCACCAACCTTGACGGTGTCGACGTGGCGTTCCGTCGTGAGCGTTGGACCGTCGAGGGAACCAAGGCCGAGAAGCGCGCCGAGCGCGCCGTCGCCTACTGGTTCGCTCTCGCAGGCATCTCCGCGGTCGCGTTCATCGCGATCTACCTCTTCTGGCCCTGGGAGTACAAGGGCATGGGCGAAGAGGGCTACGACAAGTACAGCCTGTACACGCCGCTCATCGGTTTGACGATGGGCCTGGCGATCCTCGGGCTCGGTGTCGGCGCGGTGCTGTTCACCAAGAAGTTCGTTCCCGAAGAGGTGTCGATCCAGGATCGTCACGACCAGGGCGGCTCCGCCGAGGTCGACCGCAAGACGATCGTCGCCGAGCTGGCCGATTCGCTGGAGACCTCCACGATCGGTCGCCGCAAGATCATCAAGCGCACCCTCGGTTTCGGTGCGGGTGCACTGGGTGTCATGGCGATCATGCCGCTCGGTGGCCTGATCAAGAACCCGTGGGCCAAGGGCGACAACTCCGACCTGTGGACCTCCGGCTGGACCCCCACCTTCCCGGGCGAGACCATCTACCTGCGTCGCTACACCGGCCGTCCGCACGACATCGTCCTGGTTCGCCCGGAGGATCTCGACGCGGGAGCCATGGAGACGGTTTTCCCGTTCCGTGAGTCCGAGCGCGGCAACGAGAAGGCGCTCGCGCACGCACTCAAGCGCGCCGACAACCCGGTCATGCTGATCCGTCTTCGCACCGAGGACAGCGACCGCGCAATCCGGCGCAAGGGTCAGGAGAGCTTCAACTTCGGCGACTACTGGGCCTACTCGAAGCTGTGCACCCACCTGGGCTGCCCGACCTCGCTGTACGAGCAGCAGTCCAACCGGATTCTCTGCCCGTGCCACCAGTCGCAGTTCGACGCTCTGCAGTACGGCAAGCCGATCTTCGGTCCCGCGGCTCGCGCTCTGCCCCAGTTGCCGATTACCGTGAACGAAGAGGGTTTCCTCGTCGCCAACGGTGACTTCGTCGAGGCCCTCGGCCCCGGATTTTGGGAGCGTCGTTCATGACAACCATCACTGGCGGCCAGACCAAGGCCGCAGCTCACGCCGCGAAAGCCGGCGAGAATCTCGACTCGCGCTACCACCTGGCAGCCGGGATGCGAAAGCAGATCAACAAGGTCTTCCCGACGCACTGGTCATTCATGCTCGGCGAGATCGCGCTGTACTCGTTCCTCATCCTGCTGATCTCGGGTGTGTACCTCACCCTCTTCTTCGACCCTTCGATGGCGGAGGTCGTCTACAACGGCGCCTACCAGCCGCTTCGCGGTGTCGAGATGTCGCGGGCGTACGCGACCACCCTGGACATCTCGTTCGAGGTCCGCGGCGGTCTGTTCGTCCGACAGATCCACCACTGGGCCGCGCTGATGTTCGCGGCGTCGATCATCGTCCACCTGCTTCGCATCTTCTTCACCGGCGCGTTCCGACGCCCGCGTGAGGCGAACTGGGTGATCGGCTGTCTGCTGCTCATCCTGGCGATGTTCGAGGGCTTCTTCGGCTACTCGCTCCCCGACGACCTGCTGTCCGGCACCGGCCTCCGCGCCGCCCTGTCCGGCATCACCCTGTCGGTCCCGATCGTCGGTAGCTGGCTGCAGTTCTTGATCTTCGACGGCGACTTCCCCGGCACGCTGATCATCCCGCGTCTGTACGTGGCGCACGTGCTGCTCGTTCCCGGCATCATCCTGGCCCTGATCGGCGCGCACCTCGCGCTGGTCTGGTACCAGAAGCACACGCAGTTCCCCGGAACCGGCCGCACCGAGAACAACGTCGTCGGCGTCCGAATCCTGCCGGTCTTCGCCCTCAAGGGTGGCGCGTTCTTCGCCTTCACCTTCGGCATCCTCGCCGTCATGGGTGGCGTCCTGCAGATCAACCCGATCTGGAACATCGGCCCGTACAACCCGTCGCAGGTGTCCGCGGGCAGCCAGCCCGACATCTACATGATGTGGACGGACGGCCTGGCCCGACTGTGGCCGGCGTGGGAGCTCTACCCGTTCGGCCGGTACACGATCCCCGCGGTGTTCGCTGTCGCGCTGATCATGGGCCTGGTGTTCACGGTGCTGATCGCCTACCCGTGGATCGAGAAGAAGTTCACCAAGGACGACGCGCACCACAACCTGCTGCAGCGTCCGCGTGACGTGCCGGTCCGTACCGGCCTCGGTGTCATGGCCGTGACCTTCTACGCGATCCTCACGATCATGTGCATCAACGACATCATCGCGTTCAAGTTCGACATCTCGCTCAACGCGATGACGTGGATCGGCCGCATCGGAATGGTGCTGCTGCCTCCGATCGCCTACTTCGTCACCTACCGGTTCTGCCTTGGCCTCCAGCGCAGCGACCGCGCGGTGCTCGAGCACGGCATCGAGACCGGCGTCATCAAGCGCCTGCCGCACGGCGAGTACATCGAGGTTCACCAGCCCCTCGGACCGGTGGACGATCACGGCCACCCGATCCCGCTCGAGTACCAGGGTGCCGCGATCCCGAAGAAGATGAACAAGCTCGGTTCGGCCGGCAAGCCCGGTTCCGGCAGCCTGCTGTACGCCGACCCGGCCGACGAGGCAGCCGCGCTCCTCGCCGCCGAGCACGAGAAGGAGCACGAGCTCCTCACGACGCTGAAGGACTACCAGGACGAGGTGCACGGCATCGAGTCCGGTGCCAAGAGCATCGAGTCTGCGGACGGCGACACGAAGCACTGATCGCAGTCGGCAACGACAACGGGGAAGGCCCCGAACCCACACGGGTTCGGGGCCTTCCCCGTTGTCGTCCCGGACCGTCGATGCCTCGGGTACATCTCACGCGCGCGCAGGCACCGCTCCCCTACCCCACCGCCTCCGAGTTCCTCAGAACGCGCCGTAGGGCGTTCAACGCCCAGTGCTGACGCAGGAGAACCTCGTCCGGGCCGACACCGAGGAGCCGTGCGGTGCGCTCCACGGACAGTCCGCGCACGACGCGCAGATGCAGTATGAGCCGCTGGTGCTGAGGGAGTTCGGCGATCAGGCTCGTCGCGTCGACTGTCGTCACCCCGTGATCGTGTCGAACGACAGGTCCCGGGTGGAAGAGGTGGGTGTCCCGAGCGTCCGGGACGATGTCGTCCCGGACCAGGACCGACCGCCCGACCACAGCAGCGGCCTACCATTCGGTGATGATCCTGGAACACGCTCCCTGGTGGTGAAGCCCGGTATGACCACCGAATTCGAGTCCGCGTTCGGTCACGCCAAGCAGATCGTCGCGGGGATGCCGGGCTTCCGAAGCCTGAGCCTGTCCCGGTGCATCGAACGACCCGGCGCCTATCTACTGCTCCTCGAATGGGATGCGCTGGAGGACCACACCAAAGGGTTCCGCGGATCTCCCGAGTATCAGCAGTGGCGTCGCCTGTTGCACCACTTCTACGAGCCCTTCCCCACGGTCGAGCACTACGAGCAGGTCGACGCCGTTCGCCCCTGAGATCGAATCTGACGGCCTTCTCGTCGGGCCTGAATGCCGGATGACCAACCGAAGGGAACACGTCGTGGCCGCGATCGGGGCGCTCCTACTCGTCGTCGGCACGGTGGGAACCGTCGGCGCCATCCTGTTCGGTGGCCCCTTCATCGGTCAGTGGGCGCTGCCCGCGTCCGTGGCCTTCGTGATCGTCGGGGTCATCGGCGTGGTCCTCATCGGAGGACGACGTCGCTAGCGTGAGCTGTGCCCCTTCATCGGAGCGATGAAGGGGCATGGCTCGACGACGAACAACAGGGACACCGGAACGAACCGGGACACGCCGAAACGCCGAGGGCGCCGCACTCCGTGTGGAGTGCGGCGCCCTCGGCGTGGACGTGTGCGCCGGTGTCAGTGCTTCTCGGGACCGACATGGTACTCGAAGACCAGACCAGCGGCCGACGCGATGACCAGGATGGCACCGACGACGATCATCCAGGGCTGGAAGAACGCGAGGGCGACAGCCGTGAATGCGGCTCCGAAGGCGACCAGGATGGGCCAGAAGCTACCCGGGCTGAAGAAGCCCAGATCGCCTGCACCGTCGGAGATCTCGGCCTCCTCGTAGTCTTCGGGGCGGGTGTCGAGGCGGCGAGCGACGAATCGGAAGTAGGTTCCGATGATCAGGCTCAGCCCGGCGGTCAGCACCAGCGCGGTGGTGCCCGCCCACTCGACACCGGTTCGTGAGACGGCGGTGAAGATGCCGTACACGATCGCGATGAAGATGAAAAACACCGTCAAGATCTCGAAGAGCTTCGCTTCGATCTTCATATCAGCTCGTCCTTCAGCAGGTAGCTAGGTCGTTGGATGCCAGTGGCGCGGCATGCCCTGCATGCCCGGCGCGCCTACTGGTATTCGCCCTCGAGAACCTCGGTGGCCTGGCGGTAGGTGCGCTCGGTGTTGAACGGTGTCGTCGACGTCGCAACCGGCGACTCACCGATCGCGTCGAGTGCCTCTGCGGTCGTCATGCCCTTGCCACCCTCGTCGGTGGGCTTGCGCAGCTCGATGTACTGCGCGAACTTCTCCGGGCTCACGGCGCGGACCTCGAAGTTCATCATCGCGTGGTAGGTGCCGCACATCTCGGCGCAGCGGCCGACGAACGCGCCTTCCTTCTGGATCTCACTGATCTGGAAGACGTTGTCGGAGTGGTTCTCCTTCGGGTTCGGCATGACGTCCCGCTTGAAGAGGAACTCCGGAACCCAGAACGCGTGGATGACGTCGGACGCGGCGAGCACGAACTCGATCCGCTTGCCGGTCGGCAGGACCAGGATCGGGATCTCGGTGCTGCTGCCGACGGTCTCGATGGTGTCGTAGCGCAGGTAGGACAGATCGTGCTCACCCTTGCCGGCTAGCGGCGGGGGGACGGCCTTGCCGTGGATGATCTGCTCTTCGGCCGGAGCCTCGGCCGCAGCCTGGGCTTCCTTGTCGACGCCGTCGTACTTCGCCGTGCCGTCACCGAGATCGATCGAGCGGTAACCGAACTTCCAGTTCCACTGGAATGCGGTCACGTCGACGACGACGTTCGGGTCGTCCTTCTTCTCGTGGACGTAGTTCTGCACGACCACGGTGAAGTAGAACAGCACGGCGATGATGACGAACGGCACGGCTGTGTAGAACAGCTCGAGCGGCACGTTGTAGGCCGTCTGCCTCGGGAATTCCGGCGAGTCCTTCTTCTTCCGATGGAAGATGACCGTCCAGAACGTCAGGCCCCACACGATCACGCCCATGAACAGGGCGGCGATGACCGACCAGGTCCACAGTTCGCGCATCCGCTCGGCCTGGGGGGTGATGCCCGACGGCCATCCGAAGCGAAGCACCGAATTGTCGATCGAACATCCCGACAGCAGCATGGCGGCCAGTCCCAATGAGACCACTAGCCCCGCTCGCCGAAGGATCCGACTCTGCGCCACGTTCACGCCTTCCTGATCGCCGCAAAATTGATAGGGGCAGCCCAGCGGACCACCCGAATACTACGCAGCGTAGACCAAAGCCGTCGCCTATCCACTCCCGGGTCACACCCGGCGGTTCGGCGGGTCTGCGGCATACTCGGCAGAATCAATCGGCAACTTCCTCCCCGCCTGTTCACGCCGGTGCGGAGGTGCCCCCGAAGCGAATTGAGGTATTGGACGCTGTGTGTGGACTGCTCGGGTTACTGACCTCGGACGGAACCTCCGACGACACCGTCGCCCGGGTCGATTCCGCGATGCACTGTCTGCGGCATCGCGGCCCCGACGAGCACGGCACGTGGCACGACGACGACCTCGTTTTCGGCTTCAACCGCCTCTCGATCATCGACATCGAGCATTCGCACCAGCCGCTCCGCTGGGGTCCCGCGGACAACCCGACCCGGTATGCGCTGACATTCAACGGCGAGATCTACAACTACCTGGAGTTGCGTGAGGAACTCGCTCGCGACCACGGCGCCGAGTTCGCCACCGAGGGTGACAGCGAGTCGATCGTCGCGGCGTTCCACCACTGGGGTTCGGATGCGGTGAGCCGACTGCGCGGCATGTTCGCCTTCGCGATCTGGGACACCGAGAAGCGGGAACTGTTCATCGCCCGAGACCCGTTCGGCATCAAGCCGCTGTTCCTGGCGTCCGGATCCGCGGGGACGGCGTTCGGCAGCGAGAAGAAGAGCCTCCTCGAACTGGCCGACGTCATCGGCATCGACACCGATCTCGATCCGCGGGCGATCGAGCACTACACGGTCCTGCAGTACGTCCCGGAGCCGGAATCGCTGCACGCCGACATCCGGCGTCTCGAGTCGGGGTCCTACGCGTGGGTGCGTCCCGGCGAGGAGCCGCGGATCACGCGGTACTTCACCCCGAAGTTCCCGGTGCGGCCGTTCTCGCCCGGCTCGGAGCAGGTTCGCTACCGCGAGATCGCAGAGGCCCTCGAGGACTCCGTCGCCAAGCACATGCGCGCGGACGTCACGGTCGGCTCGTTCCTGTCCGGCGGCATCGACTCGACGGCGATCGCGGCGCTGGCGATGCGGCACAACCCGAAGCTGATCACCTTCACCACCGGATTCGAACGTGAGGGCTACTCGGAGGTCGACGTGGCCGCCGAGTCGGCCGCCGCGATCGGCGCCCGCCACATCGTGAAGGTCGTCTCCCCCGCCGAGTTCGCCGCTGCGATTCCCGAAATCATCTGGTACCTGGACGATCCGGTGGCGGACCCCGCGCTCGTGCCGCTGTGGTTCGTCGCGAAGGAAGCCCGTAAGCACGTCAAGGTGGTGCTGTCGGGCGAGGGCGCCGACGAGCTGTTCGGCGGGTACACCATCTATCGGGAACCGTTGTCGCTCAAGCCGTTCGAGTACCTGCCCGCGCCTCTGCGCCGCGCCGCCGGGAAGCTGTCGGAGCGGATCCCCGAAGGCACCCGGGGCAAGAGCCTCCTCAACCGCGGGTCGATGACCCTCGAGGAGCGCTACTACGGCAACGCCCGCAGCTTCAACGACGCGCAGCTGCGAGCCGTGCTGCGGGACTTCCGCCCGGAGTGGACGCACCGGGACGTCACCGCGCCGATCTACGCGCAGTCGGCGGGCTGGGATCCGGTCGCGCGGATGCAGCATCTGGACCTGTTCACGTGGCTGCGCGGCGACATCCTCGTCAAGGCCGACAAGATGACGATGGCGAACTCGCTCGAGTTGCGCGTGCCGTTCCTCGACACCGAGGTCTTCGAGGTCGCCTCACGGGTGCCGCTGGAGCAGAAGATCACCAAGAGCACCACCAAGTACGCCCTGCGGCAGGCACTCGAGGGGATCGTCCCGGCGCACGTGCTGCACCGCGCCAAGCTGGGCTTCCCTGTTCCGCTGCGGCACTGGCTGGCAGGCACCGAACTGTTCGACTGGGCGCACCAGCAGATCGCGGACTCGCAGACGGACCACATCTTCGACAAGGCCGCAGTCGCCTCGATGCTGAACGAGCACCGCGCGGGCACGTCGGATCACAGCCGTCGCCTGTGGACGGTGCTGTGCTTCATGGTGTGGCACGGAATCTTCGTCGAGAAGCGGATCGTGCCGCAGATCCAGGAGCCGGTGTACCCGGTCCACGTGTAGGGCGCGTCGCGCCCGTGAGTCCTTTCGGCCCGTCACGGGACCGGAAGGACTCACGGGCGGCGCGACCGCCTGCTACTTCAGCAGGGTGGCGATCTCCTCGGCGGCTTCGGTGCCGTACGCCTCCGCGAGACGCTTGACGGCGTCGTCGCGGTCGAGGGTCCACTCCTGAGTGCCGACGGTCTCGAGGACCAGCACCGCGACCAGGGAGCCGAGCTGCGCGGACCGCTCGAGGCCGAGTCCGGCGCTGCGGCCCGTCAGGAAGCCGGCGCGGAAGGCGTCGCCGACACCGGTCGGATCGACCTTCGCCCGCTCCGGGACGACGCCGACGTGGACGAAGTTGCCCTCGCGGTCGACGATCTCGACGCCCTTCGCGCCGAGGGTGGTGACGCGCAGACCGATCTGATCGGCGACCTCCTTCTCGGTCAGGCCGGTCTTCTGGAGCAGCAACGCCCACTCGTACTCGTTGGTGAACAGGTACTCGGCGCCGCCGATGAGTTCGCGCGCCTCGGCACCGGAGAGCCGCGCCAGCTGCTGCGACGGGTCCGCAGCGAACGGGAGTCCGAGCTCGCGGCACTGCTGCGTGTGCCGTGCCATCGCGGCGGGGTCGTTCGCTCCGACCAGGACCAGGTCGACGCCCGCGGGCAGGTCGGTGAGGGAGATGTCCCGGGCCTCGCTCATCGCACCGGGGTAGAACGACGCGATCTGCGCCATGTCCTCGTCGGTCGTGCAGACGAAACGAGCGGTGTGCGCGAACTCGGACACGTGGACGGCGCTGCAGTCGACACCGTGCTTCTCGAGCCATCCCCGGTACTCGGCGAAGTCCGCTCCGACCGCTCCGACCAGCAGCGGCGATCCGCCGAGCACACCCATCGCGAACGCGATGTTGCCGCCCACGCCACCGCGCCGGACCACGAGGTCGTCGACGAGGAAGCTGAGCGAGATGTGCTGCAGCTGATCGGCGATCAACTGCTCGGCGAAGCGCCCGGGAAAACGCATCAGGTGATCGGTGGCGATGGAACCGGTGACCGCGATTGTCACGCGCTGACCTTTCAGTTCGACGGGTGCAAAGTGCACAATCTACCCGCCGTGCGCACCGTCCCTGGACACACGTCCGGCGCGACACCCCGAGGGGGTGCCGCGCCGGAGGGGAGGGTGCGGTGCGATCAGTTGAACGAATCGCCGCAGGCGCAGGAGCCGGTGGCGTTCGGGTTGTCGATCGTGAAGCCCTGCTTCTCGATGGAGTCGACGAAGTCGATGGTGGCGCCCTCGACGTACGGTGCGCTCATCCGGTCCACGGCCAGGTTCACGCCGCCGAAGTTGACGACGAGGTCACCGTCGAGGGAGCGGTCGTCGAAGAACAGCTGGTACCGGAGTCCCGCGCATCCACCCGGCTGAACGGCGATACGCAGGGCCAGGTCGTCGCGACCTTCCTGGTCGAGCAGAGCCTTCGCCTTCGAGGCGGCGGCGTCGCTCATCACGACCTTGTGTGCAGCCTCGTCCTGCACCGCACCTTCGGACTGAACGGCACTCTCGTTCTGCACTGACATGGACTCTCCCTGTTCGCTCGTACCAAAACCGTGAACATCTCAACCGTACTCTCCGCCGCACTATTCCCGCCGTCGGTGTGCTGTTTCGAGCGGCGATCACCACGTCCGTGCGACGCGCGCAGCCAGGTCGGCCAGTTGCGTCGCCGCGTCGTCCATCGCCAGCTGCACCGATCCGGCGTGCTCGGCGACGGAATGGACGCCTCGCAGGCCGAGTGCCGCCAGGTCGGAATCAGTGCTGTCGACAGCGACCTGACCTGCGAGAACGATCACGGGAACACCGTGGATGCGAGCGGCACGGGCCAATGCGACCGCGACTTTTCCGCCGAGGGACTGACGATCGAACCGGCCCTCGCCGGTCACGACGACGTCGGAGCCGCGGAGCAGGGCGTCCTGCCCGGTGACGTCGGCCACCACGTCGGCGCCCGATCGTCGCTGCGCCCCGAGTGCGAGGAGCGCGGCGCCGAGACCGCCGGCGGCGCCCGCACCGACGGCGCCGGACACGGAACCGCCCCCTTGGGCGTCGAGGATCGGCGCCCATGCGGCGTTGCGGCGTTCGAGTTCGTCGACGGCGGCTGGGTCGGCGCCCTTCTGCGGTCCGAACACCGCGGCCGCGCCCCGCGGTCCCAGGAGTGGATTCTCGACGTCCGTGGCCGCGACCAGGCGCGCACCCGCGAGCCGCTCACGCGCTGCGGTCAGCCCTGCGGCGTCGGGTGTGCCACCGAGCGCGGTGACGAGCCCACGGCCGCCGTCGGTGCAGCCACTGCCGCCGAGCCCGACGACGACGGTGCGCGCGCCCGCGTCGAGCGCAGCGGCCACCAGTTCGCCGACTCCGGTGCTGTGTGCGGCGAGGGCGGTGGCGGGATCGGGTCGGAGCAGGTGCAGGCCACATGCCTGCGCCGATTCCACGTAGGCGGTGTCGCCTGCCTGTACCCACCGGGCGACGACGCGTTCGCCGAGGGGGCCCGACACGGCGGCCTCACGAATCAGGCCGCCGTGGACCGCCAGGACGTCGACGAAGCCGGGCCCGCCGTCGGAGCGCGGCGCCGACACCAGGTCGTCGCCGGGACGGGCCCGCGTCCACCCGGCGGCGATCGCGGCGGCCGCCTCGACCGCGGTGAGGGTGTCGCCGAACGAATCGGGAGCGATCAGCACTCGCATCGGGCGAGTCTAGGACCGGATCGACGGGCGGGCCCGGCCACCGATCGAGCCGGACGGGTGAGCGGGGTCGAAAGGAGTACCCGCAGGCAAGTAGCCTGGTGACGTGAAACTGCTGCGCCGTGGAAACCCCGACAATCCCGACAACGGTGACGCCGGTGACGCCGGGGTCGACGAGTCGACCGCCACCGAGCCGAGTTCGAAGGCCCCGTCCGCTGTCACCGAAGGCAAGGGCAGGCCGACGCCGTCCCGCCGCGAGGCGGAAGGCAAGCGACGCGGCCCGGTCACCCCCGCGCCCATGACCTCCAAGGAGGCACGGGCCCGGCGCAAGGAGAGCCGCGGCGACAAGGAGCAGCGCAAGGCGGCCGCCGCCGAGCGGCGCGCGGACGCCGCGGATCGGCGCGCCCGGATGCTCGCGGGCGAGGACAAGTACCTCCTGCCTCGCGACAAGGGCGAAGTCCGGGCCTACGTGCGCGACCTCGTCGACTCGCGCCGTCACCTGGTCGGCATGTTCATGCCGCTGGCGGTGCTGCTGATCCTGGCGATGTTCCTGAATCCTGCGATGCAGGCGATCGTCACGCTGGTCATGTTCGTGATGATGCTGTTCATGGTCGTCGAGGGCGTGATCATGGGACGTCAGATCAACAACAAGGTCCGCGAGCGTTTCCCGGATTCGATCGACGGCGGATTCAAGCTCGGCTGGTATGCGTTCGTGCGCTCGTCGCAGATCCGCAAGATGCGTGCCCCGCAGCCCCGCGTCTCCCCCGGCGACGCCGTCTGACCTCGATACCGTCTGACCTCGATGCCGGCGGGCCGCGTCCCGCCGGCATCGACCGGTCAGTTGTGCGGTGCTCGTCCCCGGAGAACCGTCATGTCGGCGGCGATGCGTTCGACATCCCGGTCGATGACGGCGTCCGCTCCGCGGCGCGGGTCGACGAGGTGACGATTCCTGCGTGCTCGTTGTCGGCCCCGCGTGAACACCGCTGCGACGGCCCGACTCATGGTGTCGTTCATGGCAGTAATTCTTCGACCGAACAATTGCTGCCGAAAGTGGCAGCAATGACAAACACCGTCAAGATAGCGCCATAGACTGGATTCATGCTGTCGCGCGTGTCGGTCCTCCTTCTGGACCGGGTGGCGATGTTCGAGTTCGGCACCATCTGCGAGGTGTTCGGCCTCGACCGCTCGACTGCCGGTGTGCCCGCCTTCGACTTCCGCGTCTGCGGCATCGAGGCCGGGGTTCCCCTGCGCACCAACATCTCCGGCACCACCCTCACCCCCGATCACGGCCTCGACGGGCTCGCGGGCGCCGACCTCGTCGTGCTCTCCGCGACGACGATCCGGGACAACTATCCGCCCGACGCCGTCGACGCGATCCGATCTGCCACCGACTCCGGCGCCATCGTCCTGTCGGTGTGCTCCGGCGCCTTCCTCGCCGGGGCGGCGGGGTTGCTCGACGGGCGCCGGTGCACCACACACTGGATGCACACCGAGGAACTCGCCCGCGCGTTCCCTGCGACGACCGTCGACCCGGACGTCCTGTTCGTCGACGAGGGTGCGCTGGTCACCAGCGCGGGCACCGCCGCGGGCATCGACGCCTGCCTGCACGTCGTTCGCCGCGAACTCGGGTCCGACGTCGCGAACACCATCGCCCGGCGCATGGTGACCCCACCGCAGCGCGACGGCGGTCAACGGCAGTTCATCGAACGTCCGGCCCCGGACTGTGCCGCGGGTGGTGTCGCCGACCTGCTCGACTGGCTCGGCGACCATCTCGCCGCACCGCACACGGTCGAATCGTTGGCGTCCCGGGCCGCGATGTCCCCTCGAACCTTCGCCCGCAGGTTCGCCGCCGAGACCGGTACCACTCCCGGAAGATGGCTCACTGCGCAGCGGGTACTTCTCGCGCAGGAGCTGCTGGAACGGTCCGATCTTCCCGTCGAGGACGTCGCCCACCGCTGCGGATTCGGATCCGCCGCCCTGCTGCGTCACCACTTCCAGCGGCAGCGTGGACTCGCGCCTGCCGAGTACCGCCGACGCTTCGGAGACGCCGCCGAGGCCGTTGGTACCGTCTAGCGCGTGTCCACCGCCGCGCATCGCACCCTTGTTCTCGGCGGGGCCCGCTCCGGTAAGTCCGGCCACGCCGAGTCACTGATGCCTGCAGGTGCTGTCCGGTACATCGCCACATCCGCGCTCGATCCCGACGACACCGACTGGGCCGACCGGATCGAGGAGCACCGCCGACGCCGACCTGCGCACTGGACGACCCTGGAGAGCGCATCGGGACCCGGCCTCGCCGAACTCCTGCGTGCGGGCGGTCCGCCGACGCTGGTCGACGATCTCGGGACCTGGCTCACCACCGAACTCGACGCCGCCAACGCGTGGGATGCGCCGCGCGGCACGATCGGCACCCGCTGCGACGACCTGGTCGACGCGGTCTCCGGCCACGCCGGAATGCTGGTGTTGGTCAGCCCGGAGGTGGGGCTGGGTGTCATTCCCGAGACCCGGTCGGGCAGGCTGTTCAGGGACGAGATCGGCGCCCTGAACGGCAGGCTGGCACAGGTGTGCGACGAGGTACTGCTCTCCGTCGCGGGCCTGACGGTCCGATTGAAGTGATCATGCCTCGGCATCCAACGAAAGGCCCACTGTGACAACCGATTCGAACTCGACCTCCGAGTCCGTGACGTTCGACCCGGTCATCGCACCGTCGGCCATGGTCCGCGCCGCCGCCAATGCCCGCCAGGCTCAGCTGACGAAGCCCGCGGGGTCGCTCGGTCGCCTCGAGGCCCTGTCCGCGTGGGTCGCCGCATGCCAGGGCGAGTGCCCTCCCACGGTTTTCACGCGCCCGCGGGTGGTGGTGTTCGCGGGTGACCACGGCATCGCCCGGCACGGTGTGTCCGCGTACCCCGCCGAGGTGACGGCTCAGATGGTCGCCAACATCACCTCCGGAGGGGCCGCGGTGAACGCCCTCGCCGCGACCACCGGCGCCGGTGTCCGCGTCGTCGACATCTCGGTCGACGCCGACACCGATCCCACCGTCTCCCAGTTCAAGATTCGCCGCTCGAGTGGCGCCATCGACCGCGAGGACGCCCTGACCCAGGACGAGGTTGTCCGGGCGATCGACGCGGGCCGCGCCATCGCGGACGCCGAGGTCGACGAGGGCGCCGACCTGCTGATCGCGGGCGAGATGGGCATCGGCAACACGACCCCGGCGACCGTGCTGATCGCGGCGCTCACCGACACCGAGCCCGTGGCTGCCGTGGGCCGAGGAACCGGCGTCGACGATGCGGGCTGGTCGCGGAAGACGGCGGCGATCCGCGACACGCTCCGACGGGTGCGTCCCCACGTCGCCGATCCGGTGGCGCTGCTCCGGATCGGCGGCGGCGCGGACCTCGCCGCGATGGCGGGATTCCTCGCGCAGGCAGCGGTGCGGCGCACGCCGGTGATCGTGGACGGGGTCGTTGTCACGGCGGCCGCGTTGGTCGCCGAGGACCTCGCTCCCGGCGCCCGCGAATGGTGGGTCGCCGGCCACCGGTCCCCCGAACCGGCGCATACCGTGGCGCTGCGACAGCTGCAGCTCGATCCGATCATCGACCTCGGCATGCGCCTGGGCGAGGGGTCGGGAGCGCTCGTCGCCTATCCGATCCTGCAGGGCGCGGTCGCGACCCTCGCGAACATGGCGACCTTCGACGACGCGGGCGTGAGCACCCGGGACGCCGCCCCCGAGCCCGAGCCCGAGCCCGAGTCAGCGGAGTAGTCCGGTGCTCGGCGGGTTGCGGCTGGCGCTGTCCTGGCTGACGGTCCTGCCCGTCCCGCATCGCGACGACGGCCCGGCCATCGACCGGACATCGGGCCGACGCGCGATCACCTCGACGCCACTGGTCGGACTGCTGCTCGGAACGGCCGCCGCCGGGGTGCTGTGGATCGCCCTCCGTGCGTCGCTCGACCCCGCCCTCGCCGGGCTGATCGCCGTTGCCGCGTTGGCGCTGGCGACCCGGGGAATGCACGTCGACGGGCTCGCCGACACCGTCGACGGCCTCGGCTGCTACGGCCCGCCCGACCGCGCACTCGAGGTGATGCGCAGCGGCGGCGTCGGCCCCTTCGGCGCAGCCGCACTCCTGATCTGCCTTGGTGGACAGACACTCTCGTTCGGCGCACTCGCCACAGGCGGACAGTGGGCCGCGATCGTCACCGCGGTGGCGGCGGGCCGTGTCGCGGCCGTCCTCACCTGCCGGACCGCCCTGCCCGCGGCCGCCCCCACCGGGTTCGGCGCCCTCGTCGCGGGGACGCAGCGGGCAGGAGTGTGCGCGGCGTGGTCGACGGTCCTCGTCGCCGGTGCGGTGTTCGCCGTCCCGGACCGCTGGTGGCAGGGACCCGCGGTCGCAGCCGCCGCATTGGCGCTCACACTCGGACTGACCCGGCACTGTGCCCGCCGGTTCGGTGGCATCACCGGCGACGTCCTCGGCGCGGCGATCGAGGTGTCCGTCGCCGTGACCGCGGTCGGGTTCCTCGTCGGAGGCTGACCGGCGCGTCAGCAGGCACCGGCCCGGCCTAGCACGTCGTCCGACGCACATCGGGCGACACCCGCCGGCTCGCGAGCCGGGCCCGGCGCCTGCTCGACCTCGACCTCGACCTCGACCGTGTCAGGCCAGGGTGGTCATCCAGCCGTGGGTGTCGGCGAAGGTGCCCCGCTGGATGCCGGTGAGGGTGTCACGCAGCGCCATCGTGACCTCACCCGGTTCGCCGCCGCTGACCGTGAACTCGCCCTCGGCGGACTTGACCGTGCCGACCGGAGTGATGACCGCGGCGGTGCCACAGGCGAACACCTCGGTGATCTCGCCCGACGCCGCCTTCTCCCGCCACTCGGTGGTGCTGATCCGGCGCTCCTCGACGGCGTACCCGGCGTCGGCGGCGAGGGTGAGCAGGGAATTGCGGGTGATACCGGGCAGCAGTGAACCCGACAGTTCGGGGGTGACCAGGCGCGCCTCGGAGCCGGAGCCGAAGACGAAGAACAGGTTCATCCCGCCCATCTCCTCGACGTAGGTGCGCTCGATCGCGTCGAGCCAGACGACCTGGTCGCACCCCTTCTCCGCGGCCTGCGCCTGCGCGACGAGCGACGCCGCGTAGTTGCCCGCGAACTTGGCCGCACCGGTGCCGCCCGGCGCGGCGCGCACGTACTCGGTGGACAGCCAGACGCTCACCGGCTTGACGCCCTTCGAGAAGTACGCGCCCGCCGGCGACGCGATGAGCAGGTATTTGTAGCTGTTCGACGGACGCACCCCGAGCCCGACCTCCGTCGAGATCATGAACGGCCGCATGTACAGGGCGTCCTCGCCGCCCGCGGCAGGCACCCAGTCGCCGTCCACGGCGAGCAGCTCCGTGATCGACCGGTGGAACAGGTCCTCCGGAAGGTCCGGCATCGCCATCCGCCGAGCGGACGTGTTCAGGCGCTCCGCGTTCGCGGACACCCGGAACGACGCGATCGACCCGTCCTGCTGGCGGTACGCCTTCAGTCCCTCGAAGATCGCCTGCCCGTAGTGCAGGACCATCGTCGCCGGATCCATCTGCAGCGGTGCGTACGGCTGCACCGTGGCGTCGTGCCAGCCCCGACCCTCGGTGTAGTCGATCGTCACCATGTGGTCGGTGAAGTAGGTCCCGAACCCGGGGGCGGCCAGTACTCGCGCGCGCTCCTGCTCGGAAGCAGGTGAGGGATGCGGAACGCGCGTGAATTCGAGGACACCAGTCATGCGCCGAATCCTATCCAACCCTCCGTGCACGACATTGCGCGAGTGCGGATCTTCGTTCCGTCACAGCACCCGGAGGCGTCTGTTTCAGCGCGTGTGCACCGGAACGAACGGAGGCGCGACCACCTCGCACCGCAGCGCACGGCCACGCACGTCGACGGTCAGTTCGTCACCCGCTACCAGACCCGCGGACGAGTCGAGCAAAGCCAGCGCGATCCCCACCTT
The DNA here is from genome assembly GCF_001040705.1 of Rhodococcus sp. RD6.2. Lineage (GTDB taxonomy): Bacteria > Actinomycetota > Actinomycetes > Mycobacteriales > Mycobacteriaceae > Rhodococcus_G. The sequence continues at coordinate 455,738 of NZ_CVQP01000006.1, read as the reverse complement.
CAACGTCGGCGAGAACGTCCCCGACGTCGTCTCTCCGACCACGGCGCCGTCGCGCAGCACCGACTGCCCCTGCCGCAGCACGCCGCGGTCGAGTGCGCGTAGGCCCCACATCGTTCGCGCCGGGCCTGCCGCCTTCTGCGCGAGCAGCGCGTCGCGACCCCAGAACTGCGGCTTCTTCCAGCCGATCGCCCAACTGCACCGCGCCTCGAGCGGCGAGATCTCGGTCGACAGCTCGTGACCGTGCAGCGGGTACCCCGCCTCCGTCCGCAGCGTGTCGCGTGCGCCGAGGCCCGCGACCTGGCCTCCGGCCTGCTCGACGGCCGCGACCAGCGCCCGGAACACCGTCGCGGTGTCGTCCCAGCGGGGCAGCAGTTCGTAACCACGTTCGCCGGTGTAGCCGGTCCGGCACACCCGCACCGGTGCGCCCTCGAACTCCGCGTCCGCGAAGGCCATGTAGTCCATGTCGGTGGGCAACCCGAGCGCAGCGAGGACCTCGGCCGACCGCGGACCTTGGACGGCGAGCACGCCATGGTCGCGGTGCAGGTCCGTCACAGTCACGCCCTCCGGCGCCTGCGCCGCCAGTTCCGCCACCACCGCGGCGGTGTTCGCCGCGTTCGGCACCAGGAACACCTCGTCGTCGGAGACGAAGTACGCGATCAGGTCGTCGATCACGCCGCCCGTCTCGTTGGCGCACAACGTGTACTGGGCGAGGCCGGGGCCGATCCGGTCGAGATCGTTTGTCAGACAGGCGTTCACGAAGGCCGCGGCACCCGGACCAACCACCGATGCCTTACCGAGGTGGCTCACGTCGAACACACCGACCGCGTCGCGAACAGCGGTGTGCTCCGCCACGACTCCCGCATACGACACGGGCATCTCCCATCCACCGAACGGCGCGAACGTGGCGCCGAGTTCGACATGGAGGGCGTGGAGGGGACCGTGCTGGAGTTCCGCATTGCTCATGCCACCACGCTAACGGACCGCGCAGCCTGCAACGCCGCCGAATCCGCCGACCACCCGGTCGAGGGGCCGGGGCAGCGGCGCCGGACTCGCCGTGACACCGCGAACTACAGTTGCGGACAACGCAATCACTTACACCCCAGGAGTTGACCGTGAGCCCTGCCACGTCCGACGCACCGATCGGCCCGGAACTCGTCCTCGCCGGCTCGATCACCGCCCGGGTCGACGTGCTCGTCGTCGGCCTCACCACCGGCCCCGACGGGCCGGAGGTCTCGGTCGGCGAGGCCCTCGACGACGCGACCGCGGAATCCGTCCTCGCCGGTCTGGTCGCCGTCGGCGCGACCGGCAAGGCGGAGGAGGTCACGCGCGTCCCCGCACCGGCGGGTCTGTCCGTCTCGAGCATCGTCGCCGTCGGGCTCGGCGCCCCGGACGCGGTCGACACCGAGCAGGTCCGCGCGTCGGCGGGTGCCGCCGCGCGCGCTCTGAGCGGCACCGCCGTCGCCGCGACGACGCTGTCGTCGATCGACCTGGCCGGCGCGGCCGAGGGTTTCTACCTCGGCGCGTACACATTCACCGAGTTCAAGGCGAAATCGGCACCCAAGGAGGACGCCCTGCCGCTCGGCCGCGTCGAGCTGCTCGTGGACTCGCCCCGCACCGCCGCCACCAAGAAGGTTCTCGCGCGCAGCACGGCGATCGCCGAAGCCGTCGCAACCGCACGTGAATTCGTGAACACGCCGCCGAGCCACCTCTACCCGGAGGAGTTCGCTGTCCGCGCGAAGGCGCTCGGCACCGCGGCAGGCCTCAAGGTCGAGGTTCTCGACCAGAAGGCACTCGAGAAGGGCGGCTACGGCGGCATCGTCGGCGTCGGCAAGGGCTCGTCGCGAGGCCCCCGCCTGGTCCGGCTCACCCACACCGGCGGACGCGGCGCGAAGAAGGTCGCCCTGGTCGGCAAGGGCATCACCTTCGACACCGGCGGCATCTCCATCAAGCCTGCCGCCGGCATGGAGAACATGACGTCCGACATGGGCGGCGCCGCCGCGGTCATCGCGACCGTCGTGCTCGCCGCGAAGCTGGGCCTGAAGGTCACGGTCGACGCCTACGCACCGATGGCGGAGAACATGCCGTCGGCGACCGCGCAACGCCCCGGCGACGTCCTGACCCAGTACGGCGGCACCACGGTCGAGGTCGTCAACACCGACGCCGAGGGACGACTCGTCCTCGCCGACGCGATCGTCAAGGCCTGCGAACAGAACCCCGACTACCTGATCGACACCGCGACCCTGACCGGTGCGCAGATGGTCGCGCTCGGCACCCGGACATCCGGCGTGATGGGCACCGACGACTTCCGGGACCGCGTCGCCAGCATCGCGCAGGAGGTCGGCGAGAACGCGTGGGCGATGCCGCTGCCCAAGGAACTGCGCGCCGACCTGAACTCGAAGGTCGCGGACCTGATGAACGTGACCAACCATCGGTGGGGCGGCATGCTCGCGGCGGCCGTGTACCTCAAGGAGTTCGTCGCGGACGGCGTGCAGTGGGCGCACATCGACATCGCGGGCCCGTCGTACAACACCGGCGGCCCGTTCGGATACACCCCGAAGGGTGGCACCGGCGTCCCGGTCCGCACCATGATCACCGTTCTGGAGGACATCGCCGCCAACGGCTAGGCGTGCCGCACGCCTGTGCGTGATTCTCGCTCCCCCGGGGTGTGAGGATCACGCACGGGCGGTGTCGCCGCTCACGCCTCCCGGGCGCGTTTGCGGAGGATCCGCTGCCGCGAGTCGTAGTCGCGCATCCGCTGCGGATACCCGGTCTTGCGCACGTCGTACACGGGGATGCGCAGGTCGTGGCCGAGTTTGCGGGCACCGCGCTCACCGCCGACCGCGCGACGCGTCCACGCGCCGTCGTTCGCGACGAGGACGACGGTCGTGGGCGTGACGGTGGTCTTCGGTTCGACGAAGGCCTCGACTCCGATGTGGGAACGCGCCCAGTTCGCGAGGTAGGCGGCGTCCTCGTCGCGGACCCGCTCACCTTTCCGGTGGGAAGAGCCGAACAGTTTCGTACGCAGCCCCATCGCGCTCACCTCGTTCCGATCCCACACACCTGTGCAATTGCAGTGTGCCAGCGAATGCTGTGAGGTTGGTGAGACGTTGTGATGCGGCCCTCATCGGACGGCGGATCCGCGTAGGTGTAAGGATGAGTACGCACCGCGGCGCGGCTGTTCGGACGGCGTGTTCATCCATCGCAGCCCAACCCGAGGCAGCGCCCGTACTGCAAAATGAATTTCGACCACAAGTCGACAAACTCACAAACCCGAACACAACTGTCGAGGAGTCAAAAGAAATGGCCTTCTCCGTCCAGATGCCGGCTCTCGGTGAGAGCGTCACCGAGGGAACCGTCACGAGGTGGCTCAAGCAGGAGGGAGACACGGTTGAACTCGACGAGCCCCTGCTCGAAGTCTCCACAGACAAGGTCGACACCGAGATCCCCTCGCCTGCTGCCGGCATCCTGACCAAGATCGTCGCGCAGGAGGACGACACCGTCGAGATCGGTGGTGAGCTCGGAGTCATCGGTGGCGCCGACGACGCCCCCGCAGCACCCGCGGCCCCTGCGGCTCCCGCAGTCGAGGCTCCCGCCGCGCCCGCCGCGGAGGCTCCCGCGGCCCCGGCTGCACCCGCGCCCGCCGCACCTGCCGCGCCCGCGGCCCCGGCATCCGGCACCCCGGTCACCATGCCCGAGCTCGGCGAGTCCGTCACCGAGGGCACCGTCACCCGCTGGCTCAAGGCCGTCGGTGACGAGGTCGCCGTCGACGAGCCACTCCTCGAGGTCTCCACCGACAAGGTCGACACCGAGATCCCCTCCCCGGTCGCGGGAACCCTGCTCGAGATCAATGCGCAGGAAGACGACACCATCGCGGTCGGCGCGCAGCTCGCCGTCGTCGGCTCCGGCACCCCGGCCGCCGCACCGGCAGCGCCTGCCGCTCCCCCGGCACCGCCTGCTCCCCCGGTACCGCCTGCTCCCCCGGCACCCGCAGCAGCTGCGCCTGCCCCGGCGCCGGCCCCGGCACCCGCGCCTGCCGCACCGGCTCCCGCACCTGCGCCTGCAGCCGCTGCCCCGGCGCCCGCTGCCGCTCCGAGCAGCGACTCGACGCCGTACGTGACCCCGCTCGTGCGCAAGCTCGCCACCGAGAACGGTGTCGACCTCGCCTCCGTCACCGGCACCGGTGTCGGTGGCCGCATCCGCAAGCAGGACGTCCTGGCCGCCGCCGAGGCGAAGAAGGCTCCGGCCGCTGCGCCCGCCGCGGCAGCTCCGGCCGCATCGGCCCCGGCCGCCGCGGCAGCGGGTGTGCGTCCGGAACTCGCACACCTTCGTGGCACCACGCAGAAGGTCAACCGGATCCGCCAGATCACGGCGGTCAAGACCCGGGAGTCGCTGCAGACCACCGCGCAGCTGACCCAGACCTTCGAGGTCGACGTCACCACGATCGCGGCGCTCCGCAAGCAGGCCAAGGCCGGCTTCTCGGATCGTGAGGGCGTCAACCTGACGTTCCTGCCGTTCTTCGCGAAGGCCGTCGTCGAGGCACTCGGCGCGCACCCGAACGTCAACGCCAGCTACAACGAGGACGCCAAGGAGATCACCTACCACGCGGCCGTCCACCTCGGCATCGCCGTGGACACCGAGCAGGGTCTGCTCTCCCCGGTCATCCACAACGCCGGAGACCTGTCGCTCGCCGGTCTGGCTCGCGCGATCGCGGACATCGCCAAGCGCGCCCGCACCGGCGGCCTCAAGCCGGACGAGTTGGCCGGTGGCACCTTCACCATCACCAACATCGGCAGCCAGGGTGCACTGTTCGACACCCCGATCCTGGTTCCGCCGCAGGCGGCGATGCTGGGCACCGGCGCCATCGTCAAGCGTCCGATGGTGGTCACCGACGACAACGGCAACGAGTCCATCGGCGTCCGGTCGATGTGCTACCTGCCGCTGACCTACGACCACCGCCTGATCGACGGCGCCGACGCCGGTCGGTTCCTGACGACGATCAAGCAGCGTCTCGAGGAAGCCGCGTTCGACGCGGATCTCGGCCTGTAGGAATTTCTCGCTCCACCGAATCGGGGTGTCGCCGTACCGTCGGCGACACCCCGATTCGCGTGTCTGGCCAGTTCATCTCACGGTCGGGCGAGAGGCACGCGATGCGCGACCCGACGCCAGGCGTAGCGTGTCGAGAATGACCAGGGTCACCTCTTCCGTCCGCACCGACAGTGAACCTCTCGACATCCGCGAGCTCGGCCTGGTCGACTACCTCGAGGCCTGGGAACTGCAACGTCGGCTCGCCGACGACCGCGCCAACGACCTCGGCCGCGACACCCTGCTGCTCCTCGAGCATCCCTCCGTCTACACCGCGGGCAGGCGCACCCAACCGGAGGACCGCCCGACGGACGGAACCCCCGTCATCGACGTCGACCGGGGCGGGAAGATCACCTGGCACGGTCCCGGTCAGCTCGTCGGCTATCCGATCGTCAAGCTCGCCGAACCGGTCGACGTCGTGAACTACGTGCGCCGCATCGAGGAGGCGCTGATCACGGTCTGCACCGATCTCGGCCTCGACTGCGGTCGGGTGGAGGGCCGGTCCGGCGTGTGGCTGGCGGCGGGTATGCGCGACGGCGTGTGGCTGCCGGAACGCAAGATCGCCGCGATCGGTGTCCGGGTCCAGCGCGGGGTCGCGCTGCACGGCTTCTCCCTCAACTGCGACGCCGCTCTCGACCGCTTCGACGACATCGTGCCCTGCGGCATCACGGACGCGGGTGTCTCCTCACTGTCCGGCGAATTGGGCAGGAGGGTAACGGTTTCCGACGTCGTACCGGCCGTGGTCGAGGCCGTCGTCGCGGCGTTCGCCGGCACCCTCCCAGTCGCCGATCACGACATCGAACGCAACGTCTTCCCGTCCGGCGACGCCGCCGCACCGGCTTTCACCACGCATCGGTTCGGCTGACCGCGGGCCGAGAATGTGACGGGCGTAGCATCGATTTCGTGACTGTGGCACCCGAGAACTCACCCTCCGCCGCCCCACAAGGGCGCAAGCTGCTCCGCATCGAGGTCCGTAACGCCGAGACTCCGATCGAGCGGAAGCCGAACTGGATCAAGACCCGCGCCAAGATGGGGCCGGAGTACAGCGAACTGAAGTCGCTGGTGAAGTCCGAAGGCCTGCACACGGTGTGCGAGGAGGCCGGTTGCCCCAACATCTACGAGTGCTGGGAAGACCGCGAGGCCACCTTCCTGATCGGCGGCGACCAGTGCACCCGGCGATGCGACTTCTGCCAGATCGACACCGGCAAGCCCGCCGACCTCGACCGTGACGAGCCGCGGCGCGTCGCCGAGTCGGTCCGGTCGATGGGGCTGCGGTACTCGACGATCACCGGCGTCGCACGCGACGACCTGCCCGACGAGGGCGCCTGGCTGTACGCGGAAACGGTCCGCCAGATCCACGCCCTCAACCCGAACACCGGCGTCGAGAACCTGATCCCCGACTTCCATGCGAACCCGGACCTGCTCGCCGAGGTCTTCGACGCGCGCCCCGAGGTCCTCGCGCACAACCTGGAGACGGTGCCGCGGATCTTCAAGCGGATCCGTCCCGCGTTCCGCTACGAACGTTCCCTCGCGGTGATCACCGCCGCGCGCGACTTCGGCCTGGTCACCAAGTCCAACCTGATCCTGGGCATGGGCGAGACGCCGGAGGAGGTGCAGGCGGCGATGGTCGACCTGCACGAGGCCGGCTGCGACATCATCACCATCACCCAGTACCTGCGCCCGTCGCCGCGACACCATCCCGTCGAGCGCTGGGTCAAGCCGGAGGAGTTCGTCGACCACTCCGACTTCGCGACCGAACTCGGATTCGCGGGCGTCATGGCCGGTCCCCTCGTCCGGTCGTCGTATCGGGCGGGACGGCTGTACGCGCAGGCGATGGCCCACCACGGCCGCGCTCTCCCCGAGGGGCAGGCGCACCTCGCGGACGAGGGCAGCGCTTCCCAGGAAGCAGGTTCGTTGCTCGCGCGTCTCGCTCGCGCCTGACATCCCGGCCCGGTCGGGTGTGATCGGCGACCGGGCCTGGTCGTATCCTGTGAGGTATGGCGAACGGCAGTAGGTCCGGCAAAGCGGGCAAGGCATCGAAAGAGGCGAAGGCCGCTGCAAAGGCGGCGCGCAAGGCGGCGTCGAAGGAGCGACGCACTCAGCTGTGGCAGGCATTCCAGCTTCAGCGCAAGGAAGACAAGCTCCTTTTGCCGCTGATGATCGGCGCGCTCGTCGGCATCACCGTCGTGCTGTTCCTGATCGGACTGCCCTTCGGGATCCAGTGGTTCCTGCTTCCCGTCGGCATCCTGCTCGGCGTGCTCGCTGCGTTCGTCATCTTCGGTCGCCGCGTGCAGCGCACCGTCTACGGCAAGGCCGACGGTCAGGCCGGAGCTGCCGCGTGGGCACTCGACAACCTGCAGGGCGGCTGGCGAGTCACCAACACGATCGCCGGCACCACCCAGCTCGACGCTGTGCACCGCGTCATCGGCCGCCCCGGCATCATCCTCGTCGCCGAGGGCGCGCCGCAGCGGGTCAAGCCGCTCCTCGCCCAGGAGAAGAAGAAGGTCGCACGACTCGTCGGCGACACCCCGATCTACGACATCGTCGTCGGCAACGACGAAGGTCAGGTGCCGCTCGGTCAGCTGCAGAAGTACCTGACGAAGCTGCCGCGCAACATCGACACCAAGCGCATGGACTCCATCGAGTCGCGGCTCACCGCACTCGGCACCCGCGGCGGCCCGGCCATGCCCAAGGGCCCGGTCCCCGGCGGCGCCAAGATGAAGGGCGTGCAGCGCACGATCCGCCGCCGGTAGGCGCTCAGACGCTTCGCACAATGCTCACGACCACGTCACTTCGGATCTCTCGATTCGAGTGACGTGGTCGTGAGCTTTTTGCGCTGTGTGGTGCGGAGAACGCGTACCGATCAGGGGCAGGGTCTCGGCGGGCGCACCACTGACATCGTGCGTGTTACGGCCCTTGACTGCACAGCCTCGGCTGCTACCGGCTGCGGACCAGCGCGGTTCCGGTCGCGCGATCGTGCATGCCGCGGCCGTCGACGTCGGTGATGAGCGGCGGAACCATGAAGACGAGCAACACCTGCCTGGCGAGTGCGCGAACGATTCCGACGCCGACGGGCTTGTCGATGCGCGCAACCTGAAGTCCCACGATGTACTGGCCTGGCGTGAACGAGAAGAGCGTCACCGTGACGATGCCGACGAGGAACCACACGATCAGCACGACGCTGGACAGCCGGGGGTCGAGCGCGTCTCCGCCGAGGATCAGGATCGCGACGCCTCCCGCCATCAGCCAGTCGAGCATCAGCGCGCCGATCCGGTGCCCGGAGCCGACGAGTGAGCCGCGGCCGGTCGCCGGAAGTCCGATGCGCTCGCCCCGATACTTCGGCGTACCGTCGTCGTCGATCGGGAGTGCGGCCGTGGGGCCGGAGAGCCAGGAACCAGTCATGCGCGCCATGTGTCCAGGATAGGCGGTGCGCTGATCTGCTCACCTCGGCCGCTCGACCGATGTGACCTACGTCGTATATCGCGACGTGTAACACTGGCGAAACATGGACTTGATTGTTGGGCAACACCGAGTCCATACCGTCACCTCGACGAACCCGCCGCATCAACATTGGCTGGGACCCAACTGAAGGAGCACAAGCGTGGCGTTCAGCACGGCCGAAGAGGTCATCAAGTACATCGCGGACGAACAGGTCGAGTACGTCGACATTCGATTCAGTGACCTGCCGGGCGTCCAGCAGCACTTCTCGATTCCGGCCTCCGCGTTCAACAAGGACGTGTTCGAGGACGGTCTGGCGTTCGACGGCTCCTCGGTCCGTGGCTTCCAGTCGATCCACGAGTCCGACATGATGCTGCTCCCGGATGTCACCACCGCGCAGATCGACCCGTTCCGTGCCGCGAAGACGCTGAACATCAACTTCTTCGTCCACGACCCCTTCACCCGCGAGTCCTACAGCCGCGACCCCCGCAACGTCGCGCGCAAGGCCGAGGAGTACCTGAAGTCGACCGGCATCGCCGACACCGCCTTCTTCGGTGCCGAGGCCGAGTTCTACATCTTCGACAACGTCTCCTACGAGTCGAACATGAACGGCGCGTTCTACAAGCTGGACGCCGTGTCCGGCTCCTGGAACACCGGCAACGAGCGCAACGCCGACGGCAGCCCGAACCTCGGCTACAAGGTCCGCGCGAAGGGTGGCTACTTCCCCGTCGCCCCGTACGACCACTACGTCGACCTGCGCGACGAGATCTCCACCAACCTGACCAACGCGGGCTTCGAGCTCGAGCGCGGCCACCACGAGGTCGGCACCGGCGGCCAGCAGGAGATCAACTACAAGTTCAACACCCTCCTCGCCGCGGCCGACGACCTGCAGCTGTTCAAGTACATCGTCAAGAACACCTGCTGGCAGCACGGCAAGTCCGCCACCTTCATGCCGAAGCCGCTCTTCGGCGACAACGGCTCGGGCATGCACGTGCACCAGTCGCTGTGGAAGGACGGCAAGCCGCTGTTCCACGACGAGTCCGGCTACGCAGGCCTGTCCGACCTGGCCCGCTGGTACATCGGCGGCATCCTGCACCACGCGCCGTCGCTGCTGGCGTTCACGAACCCGACGATCAACTCGTACCACCGTCTGGTTCCCGGCTACGAGGCCCCCATCAACCTCGTGTACAGCCAGCGCAACCGTTCGGCTGCGGTCCGTATCCCGATCACCGGCAACAACCCGAAGGCCAAGCGCCTCGAGTTCCGCGCGCCGGACTCCTCGGGCAACCCGTACCTGAACTTCGCGGCTCAGATGATGGCCGGCCTGGACGGCATCAAGAACAAGATCGAGCCGATGGCTCCGGTCGACAAGGACCTCTACGAGCTCCCGCCGGAGGAGGCCCGCAACATCCCGCAGGCCCCCACCAGCCTCGAGGCCGTCATCAACCGTCTCGAGCAGGATCACGACTACCTCACCGAGGGTGGCGTGTTCACCACCGACCTGATCGAGACCTGGATCTCGATCAAGCGTGAGCAGGAGATCGCGCCCGTGAACCTGCGGCCGCACCCCTACGAGTTCCAGCTCTACTACGACGTGTAAGTCGTTCGCACCATCTGACCTGTGCCGGGGCGGTTGAGAGACCGTCTCGGTACGCAGTCAGTACGCAGTAGATTTTGCCGAGTCCACCCGCTTCGCGATCACAGCACCGATCGCAGAGCGGGTGGACTCGTCTGCATCCGGCCACAGATGGGCGTAGACGTTGAGAGTCGTATTCGCGCTGCGTGTGTCATCCGCGCCTGCACGGTCTTGATGTCGGCGCCCGACGAGATGAGCAGCGACGCCATGTAGTGGCGGAGGTCGTGGAAGGTGAACTCGTCCGGGAGGCTCCGTGGCGTTTCGGTTCCCGATCGATCCTCTCAATCCGGCGCCCAGACAGGACCAGGCGGTCTACTCTCCTTCGGGTCGTTCACCTGAACGACCGCAGTGCTCCACGGAGGGGAATGAATTGAAGCGTTTAACAAGGGGTTTCGTGGCTTTGACGGGGGCAGCGACGATGCTTCTGACTTTGACCGTCGGCACGGCCGGCGCGGACCCGGTCACGCCCACCAAGGTTGTCCAGGCCGGTATGCGGCTCAAGTTCGACGACATGGTTGGCAGAGTGGGCACCTGCACGCTCGGTGCGGTTGGAACAGACGCATCTGGGAGGAAGGTAGGCATCACCGCAGGGCACTGCAACCCACGTCAGGAAGATCCGAACGACGGCGGCAATTTCTGGCCGGGGGCTCCCCTGCGTGATCTCGTCACCGAAAACAACAAAAACAACCATCCGGTGTGGGACTGGCGAGATCTCACGAGGGATCACACTGCATCCCCGATTGGATGGATCCGCTACATAACGACCGACAACCGGGAAGCAAACCCCATCACCGGGATTAACACCAAGCTCGACTACATGGTGATCGAGTTCGCGGACAATGTGGAACTGTCCAGCATGGTCATGACTGTTCCCAAGTACGGTGATGTCAACGGACAGCCGTTCAGTCCCCAGACGACATACGAGCCTGGTCCTGTCGTGACGCCGTCGGTGCCATGGTTCAAGATGAATGAGGTCTTCAGCGATTCGTCAGGAAACCCAGCCAACCCCCCTGCGCTGAGTGTGGTGTGCCACGCGGGCACGATCACCTCACAGGACCTCGCACAAGCCGATAGGCCGTACGCCGCCAATTGTGGCACCATCAGCCACTACACCGACGGCCAAATGTACGCCGGGGCTGTCCACCAACCGGGGGATTCTGGTGGACCCGTATGGGTTCAGAACAATTCCACCAAATGGGTGGGAATCACTACCCGTAAGTATCATTGGCTGCAGACCCTTTTGTACTTCGTCAACACCCCTGCCACGACGATCCTTGCGGATCTGAACTCTAAGGCGGCCGGGTTCCCCGGCAAGGGCTTCCAGATCACCAACAACTAGTCTCCCGAGACACCGAAAGTCCCCACCCTTGACGCGTTGACCCCAAGGGTGGGGACTTCGCCTTGCCGGGCCCGTCACCACTCGCGCATCATCTGCAGCTCCCGCGTCGCCGATGAACTGTTCGGCCGGCTGAGTTCAGACGCGACCTGAGCATTGCGCCAATCGTCTGACGATGACGACCAAGTCCGCGAGGCTCGATCGCCACGGTGAGCGGGATCGCCTATCTGCCCAAGCGCCTGTTGGCGCGTCGGCGGGTGGTGGGCGTTGCGCCGGCCGGGTCGATGTTGCGGGGCGCGGCGGGTACGGCGGTGAGGTCGAGGGCGCCCTCTAGGTCGGATTCGGTCAGTCGCCACTGACGCCCGATTCTGTGGCCGGGGAGCTTCCTTGCACGCAGTTGGCGGAGGTCCCAGGCCCGTCCGGCGATCACCGAATGATCGCCGGACGGGCTGACTCATCTGCGTTGTAGGGGTCAGAGCGTGGTCACGTGGACTCCGGGACGTCGATCGGCCCACGGCAGCGCCTTCTCGAGCTGCGCCGCAACGCGCAGCAGCATTGCCTCCGAACACATGGGTCCTGCGAACTGGACGCCGATCGGCAGGCCCTGCGCCGACTGTGCGAGCGGCAGGCTGATCGCCGGGGTGCCGGTCGCATTGAACAGCGGCGTGAACGAGCAGGTGTCGAAGATCTGCCGGGTCCACTCCGCGGCGGTCAGATCGGCGTTCGCATCCAGCTGACCCAGCGGGACCGAAGGTGAGTTGGTCGTCGGGGTCAGCAACACGTCGTATTCGGTGAAGAACCGGCCCACCTCACGCGACACCGTGTTGATCGTCAGGTTGGCCATGCCCAGTTCCACCGCGGTGACCCGACGACCGAACTGGACGCATTCCCAGGTGGTTCGTTCGAGGTTGTCGGGGCCGGCGAGAACGCCGGTCATGGCCTCGACACCGGCGACCGACTCGGCCAGGAATGCGGACCAGATCACGACGTGGGCATCGAGCAGTTGCTGCCAGTCGAAGACCGGCGTGCCGCGCTCGACGTGGTGACCCGCTGCTTCGAGAGTGGCCGCCACCGAGTCCACGGCGGCGGCGACCTCGGGATCGACGTGGGTGCCCGCCCACGACTCGGTGTGGACGGCGATCCGCAGCCGGCCGGGGTCGACACCGACCTCGTCTGCCCACGGGCGACTGGGCGGAGCGATGACGAAGCGGTCGCCGGGGTAGCTCACCGCCACCTCGTCCAGCAGCGCGGCGGTGTCGCGGACCGAGCGGGTCACCGCGAACTCCATCGCGAACCCGCTCAACGCATCACCGAGGTCGGGTCCCAGCGGCACACGACCACGGCTGGGCTTGAGGCCGATCAGCCCGTTGCAGGCTGCGGGAATGCGGATCGAACCGCCGCCGTCATTGGCGTGAGCGACCGGGATCGCCCCCGCCGCGACGAGTGCTGCGGAGCCGCCGCTCGATCCTCCCGCGCTGTAGTCGAGGTTCCACGGATTCCGCGTCGAACCGTAGGCGAGGGCTTCGGTGTTGGCGTTGAAACCGAACTCGGGCGTGGTCGAGACTGCGAGCGTGGCGAGGCCGGCGGCGCGGAAGCGCTCCATCAGATGGGTGTCGGCGGGAGGACGGATCCCGTCGCCGAGCATGCGGGTGCCCATCCGCGTCGGTACGCCCTCGGCGTGACACACCAGATCCTTGATCACGAACGGCACACCGGCGAATCGACCGTCTCCGGCGTAGTCCAGGGGCTTCTCGAAGGGCCCCGTCGCCACGGCGTTGAGCTTGGTGTCGACGTCGGCGAGCGCCTTCGTGGCGACAGCCGCGACCTCGTCGGCAGTGACGTCGCCGGAAGCAATCACCTCGGCCATGCCCGTCGCGTCGAGGGCTGCGTATTCATCGATGTTCACGGATGACTCTCCTCCATCTCGTGGTGGGACCACCCCACTCGGGATGGCGCCACCGATGGTGCGCGATTGTGGCGCAGGACACATCGGCCGAAAGGCCGATGGCATGGCGCGGGTACACTTCGGCCAACTCGGGAGGTGACGTGGGTAACAGCATCGAGTGGTGGAGCCGTTTCGCAGCCGAGGTGCGCGCGGCAGCGCGCGGTGACGCGCCGGTCGATCTCCCCATCCGGACAGCACGCGACGGATTGGGTTTCGACTGCGCGGCCCTCGTGGGAGCCGGTGTCGACGCCGGTGATCGCGGTCAGCCGGTGCTCGTCAACCTCGACTATCCGCGCGATGTCATGGAGTTCATCGCCACGACCTACGCCCACAGCTGTCCCGGACACGACTACGCCCTGCGGCACCCCTCCGCGATGAGGTTCATCGACCTCCCCTTCGACTTTCATTCGACTCGGACGTTCAGACAAGCGCTGCAGCCGAACGGATTTCACGAAGGATTGACGTTGCCGTTGGCCGTCGACTCGGGTGGTGTGGTGCGCCCCGGCTTCGTCGCGATGAGCTCGACCCATGCGCGACCGCTCGACGACGACGCGCGCCTGGCGCTGACGATGCTGTCGCACGAGATCGCCGGACTGATCGATCCGGGGGCATCGGCCGGCGACCCTCCTGCCGATCTCGTCGCCTGGGTGAGGGGAGATTCGGTCGACGTCCGGATCGGCGCGCTGGACTCCACGGGGTTGTCGAGCACGGATCTGCGCCGGCTGGCTCGCCTGACCGTGGCCGACGGAACAGGACGCGCCGGCCTTCGCCGGCGGGGTACCGACGGACGGTGGCGGCACATTCGTCTCGTCGTCCGATCCGGCGCCGCACTGATTCGGATCGGTCGAGCCGACATCGTCGGGGGTCTCACCGCGCGAGAACTCGACGTCGTCGGTCTGGTGGCCCGAGGCTGGTCGAACGAACAGATCTCCGAAGCGCTCGGCATCTCGGTTCGCACCGCGCGCAGCCACGTCGAGTCGGCGTTGGGCAAGGTCCAGGTGCCCAATCGCACCGCGCTGGCCCGCGCCGCGATCGAGCACGACCTCGACAGCGTCGATGCCCTGCGATGCGCAGTGGAGACGACGCGACTCTCCGATCCGCCCCGCGTGTCGACGGACCACTGACAGGCGGGATCCGAGGCGCCCCCGAGTCGGCCCGCCGCGGCATCACCGGCCCAACGAGCCGCCCCGGTCCACCGAGCCGACACCGTCGGACCGCAGCGGATCGTCCATGTCGTCGACGCAGTCGCCGGCACAGGACCAGTCGAGGTCGACCGCGATCGGGAAGTGATCCGACAGCGGCGTGCCGTCGGCGGCGGCGAAGCGGGAGTGGTCGTTGCGGTAGCCGGTCGCCTCGAGGCTCACCCGGTCGCCGCTGCGGTAGAGCACCTTGTCCACGATCTCGCAGTCGTCGGTCGGGCTGGTCTCGGCGCAGGAGAGCGCGGGTTCACCCTTGACCGGGACGTCGCCGTTCCGGACCAGGTCCACCCACGGATCACGGAGGTTGTTCGCCGCGACGAACTCGGCGATCTCGTCCCCCGCTCGGGTGTACCGGCTGTTGGTGTCTCCCATGACGATCACCGCGTTGCCCGACGACCGAGCGGCGATGAATCGAGTGAGCTGATCCAGATTGGCCGCGCGGGCGGTCAGGTCGTTGGGCTCGGAGCCGGCATCGGTGTGCAGGTTGTACACGTCGATGACGAGACCGTCGGCCGGACGAACCCGAGTGAAGGTGAAGCCCTTGGGCGTCAGGCAGTCCCCCGTGCCGATCCAGCAGCGCTCCCAGGTCACCCGCTCCGGCCCCTCCAGTGGAAAGGCGGACAGGGTGTTCAGTCCGCTGCCGATGCCGGCGCCGCCACTGGTCGGTGTCCGATACGGGTGTACCGCCGTCGAGTACAGGGCGGCGTGATAGTTGAAGTCCTCCTGCACGTTCACGAGATCGTACGAATTCAGTCCTGCGCCGATCGTCGTCGTGCTCGTCTGCCGGTCCGTCTCCGCGCTCGACAGGAGCTCCGGCAGTCCCGCGATGTTGTAGGTCATTGCCCGCAGCGTTCCCGACTCGGCCGGCACGGTCGCGCTCGGCTCGGGTGCAGTGGCGTTGGCGAGGCCCGTCGCGGCTGGAACTCCGATCAGCGGACACAGCGCCGCCACCGCCAGCCACCCGATTCGTCGTCCCCACCGGTTGCGCGTATCTGTTCGGATCCCGGTCGCGTGTCTGGCAGAAGTTGTCGGCACGCACCCTTATATCGCGTCGAGCGTCGACCCCATGTCCGAACCGGCGGAACAGCGAGGGAACCACGGCAACCGCCGGGACGCTGCTCACGATTCGGTCCCGTTCAGCGAGAAGGTCGCAACGCGGTGGACGGGCGCGACGTAGCTTCCGACGGTGACGATCCGACAGCAGACGTTTCCGCATCTCCTCGCTCCCGGCACCATCGGGCCGATGACCCTCCCCAACCGGGTCGTGTTGCCCGCGATGGACATGAACCTCTGCGAGGACGGCGAGATCCACCAGGGCGACATCGACCATTTCGTCGCCCGCGCCGAGGGCGGTACCGGACTGATCATCACGGGGTGCTGCGCGGTCGCCTACCCGATCGGATGCACCAGCCGGAAGGAGCCGGGCCTGTCCGAGGACCGGTTCATTCCCGGCCTCAAGGCGCTCGCCGACGCCGTGCACGCCGCGGGCAGCAAGCTCTGCGTGCAGATGACGCACCACGGCAAGGTGGCACGGATCGACACCCTCGACGGTCGCCCTCAGCTGGTGCCCTCGATGCCGAAGCCTCCGGGTGACATGAGCGCAATGCTCGACTGCACTCCCGAGGAGCTCGGGAAGATGGCCGCCATCCAGGAGGGCAAGCGGGCCACCTACCACGAGGCCACCCAGGAGGACCTCGACTGGTTGGTTCGCATGTTCGCCGAAGCGGCGGTGCGCGTGCAGACGGCCGGTGGCGACGCCGTCGAGATCCACTGCGCCCACAACTACGTGCTCGGCACGTTCCTGAGCCGCTATTCGAACCAGCGCACCGACGAGTACGGCGGTGCGCTGGAGAACCGGGCACGCCTGACGTGCGAGGTGATCCGCGCGGTCAAGGACGCCGTCGGCGACGGCCTCGCCGTGATCGTGCGGCTCGCGGGGCAGGAGTACGGGGAGTCCGACGGCTTGAGCAGCGACGAGTCGGTAGCTGCAGCAGAGCTTTTCGAAAAGGCTGGTGCGGACGCCATTCACGTCACCGGCACCGCGCTCAACGCTTTCGCGAACTTCACCGACGGGCCGTTGCCGAACACGGTCGGCTACTACACCGACAACGCGTCGGCCATCAAGCGTGCGGTCTCGATTCCCGTCATCACCGTCGGCCGCATGCTCCCCGAGGTCGGCGAGGAGATGATCGCCGACGGCCGAACCGATTTCGTCGCGATGGGTCGTCAGCTCCTGGCCGATCCCGGCCTGGTGAACAAGCTCAAGGCGGGACGCTCCGAGCAGGTCCGCCCCTGCATCAACTGCTACGTCTGTGTCCAGGAGAACTTCTGGGACGCGACCCCGCTCTGCGCGGTCAACCCGACGCTCGGCAACGAGAAGCTCCTGCCGTTCCCCGCGGTGAAGGCCCGCAAGCACGTCGTCGTCGTGGGCTCCGGCCCGGGCGGTCTCGAATCGGCCCGTGTCGCCGCCGAACGCGGCCACCGCGTCACGGTGCTGGAGAAGTCCGACCGCATCGGCGGCACCCTGTGGTTCTCGACCCTCACCACGCCGGACAACGAGCGACTGCTGAACTGGCTGACGGGCGAAGTCACGCGGCTCGGCGTCGAGATCCGCGTCGCCACCGAGGCCACCGTCACCTCGGTGCGTGCCCTGAACCCGGACAAGGTCGTCGTGGCGACCGGCGCGGTCCGCGACCGTCCGAGTGTGCCGGGCGGGAACCTTCCGCACGTGCAGACCGGCGACACCATGCGCGCCCTGATGACCGGATCGGGCGACGTCTCCGACCAGCCCCTGCTGTTCCGCATCGCGGGCAAACTGGCCGGACTGACCGGAATCACGAAGAGCCCCGGCAGGATCCGCGACCTCAGCCGCAAGTACCTCAAGTTCCTCCCGATGAGCAGGAACGTCGTCGTCATCGGTGGTTCGCTCGTCGGACTCGAACTGGCGGAGTTCCTCGCCGAACGCGGCAGCAACGTCACCCTCCTCGCCGAGGGCGGGCAGCTCGGTGTCCCGATGGCGATGCCGCGCCGCTGGACCGCCGTCAAGCACGCCCGGGAGGTGGGTGTGACCGTCCACCGGAATGCGACGGTGCAGCGCATCACCCGCACGACGGTCGAGTTCACCGTCGACGGAAAGTCGCTGTCGGCGCCCGCGAACATGGTCGTGATGGCGGCAGGCGTGACCGCGGCCGCGCCGCTCGCCGACGAGCTGGCGCGAGCCGGGGTGAACACCCGCGTCGTCGGCGACGCCGGGAGCGTCGACTACATCGAGGGCGCCATGCACTCGGCGTGGAAGGTCGCGACGGCACTGTAGGCGCCTGTGGCACCCGTGCATGAGATCGGCGGTCAGAGCCACCGACCTCACGCACGGGCGCGACGCGCCTACGCCAGGCGGGGAATCAGGTGCTCGGCAACCTGTTTCGCCTCGTCGACCAGCGGCCAGCCGGCGAGGATCAGGGACGTCAGGCCGGTGCGGGCCTGCAGGTCGTGTACGTGACCGGTGATCTCGTCGGGGTCGCCGACGTAGTACACCGCCGACGATCCGGTGCCGAAGATGTCGAGTGGCGACCACGCGGTGATACCCGCGTAGAGGCCGTCGCCGATGTACAGGTCCTCGGGTTCGGGAAGCTTGCCGCCGACGATGGTGTCGACCCAGCCCTGCCGTTGCGCGTCACGGGCCGTGAACGTGGCCAGATCGTGCTTGCCACCGGTGCGGCGCCGGACCGCATTGTCGAGGACGTCGGTGATCTGGTCGATCCCTGCCTTCTCGAACAGGGACCGGAACCGGTCGATCGCCTCGCCGCGGTTCGGCCGGACGATGACCCCGGACAGGGCACCGAAGTCGGTGAACTCGCGGCCCGCGGCGGCCGCGGCGGAGCGGGCCCCGTCGAACTTCTCCTTGACGAAGGACGTCTCGCGCGACATCACCAGGTAGGCGTCGAGGACCTTGCCCGAGTTCTCCAGTCCCGCAGGCGAGTCGCCGGTCCCCCACAGTGGGACCGTGTGTCCGTCCGCGGAGTCGACGCGCAGCGGCGTGTTCGGGAAGTTCGACTCCGTACCCTCGCGGTAGTAGCGGCGGAAGTCGGCCCAGTACTGTTCGCCCAGTTCGTACCGCCGGTCGTGCTCGACGTTCATGTCGTACTTGGTGAGGATGTTGTCGCGGCCGTTGACGGAGTTGATCATCAGCCTGCCGCCACTGAACGCGTCGAACGTCAACGCCTTCTCGGCGAGCAGTCGCGCGGGCATCATGTTGGCGTACACCGCGACGAGGAACTTCATCCTCGAGGTGTGCGAGGCCGCCCAGGTTGCGGACAGGAACGGGTCGTTGGACCACGTGGCGACCAGTGCGCCGTCGAATCCGCCGTCGTCGATCGTTCTCGCGAGCTCGATCTGCCGCTGCCCGTCGACCGGATAGAGCCCACCCGGGCTCCACGGGAAGTCGCCGTCGGCCTGCGTGAGATACCAGAAGGTCTTGATGCTCATCGGTTCTCGGCCACCTCGAAGGTGTCGAGGACGACGCGCTCGGCGAGTGTGGCGGCGTCGAGGGTGTACAGCGCGTCGAGGTAGGCGACGGCGAACGAACCCGGCCCAGAGGAGTTCGCCTCCGCGATCTCCGACGCGACCGCGACGTGGGCGTGCGCGGCGGCGAGACCGATCAGCGGCGTCTCCGCGACGGCCAGGTAGGCGGCGACGAGTGCGCCGAGCGAGCAGCCGGTGGACGTCACCCGAGGCAGCAGCGCACTGCCGCCGCCGATCCGGACTCCGACGACCGTGCCGTCCGCGTCGCGTCCGACGAGGTGGTCGACCGGGCCGGACGCGGACACGACCTCGGCGTGCTGCAACAGCGCGACGGCGGCAGGAACCGCGGCGGCCGGATCGTCGGAGCTGTCGACGCCTCGGGTGTCGGCGCCGAGCCCGGCGAGCGCGATGACCTCGGACGCGTTGCCGCGGATCGCGGTCGGCCGGTACTTGAGCAAGTCGAGGGCGAGGCCGCTGCGCCAGGCGAGACCACCGACCCCGACCGGGTCCAGCACCCACGGGGTACCCGCATCGTGAGCGGACTCGGCGGCGGCGGTGAACGCGGCCGCGGTGCCGTCGTCGGGGGTTCCGAGGTTGACGAGGACGCCACCTGCGATGCGGGCGAAATCGCCTGCCTCGTGGGCGTTGTCGATGTGCGCGTTGCTGGCGCCCGCGGCGAGAAGGACGTTGGTGAGGAAGTTCGCCGACACGACATTGGTGAGCGAGTGGACGAGCGGGACGCGGGCGCGAAGGGAGTCGAGTGCGGTACCGAGATCGGCGGGGGTGATCGTCATGGAAATTCCTGTGAGGTAGGCATCGTCGTGGGTGTCGGGGTCAGGGCCGAGGGCGACATCGCTTCACTCGTCACCACCCGTCGTCGTCACCATCGGCAGTGTCGAGTCGGCCGACCACTCCTCGATCGACCCGTCGTAGACCTGGACCGTGTCGTGTCCGGCGAGGACGAGCCCGAGTGCGGTCAGGCACGCCGAGATTCCTCCACCGCAATAGATCACCAGGGGCTGGTCGACGTCCGCGAGCGCCGCTGCGGCGAGCGCGGTGAGTTCGTCGGCCTCGCGGAGCAGTCCGCGGTCGTCGAGCATGCTCTTCGCGGACAGGTTGCGACTGCCGGGGATGTGGCCGCGCCTGCTGTAGCGGGTGTTCTCGGCGCCCGCGAACTGTGCGGGCGCGAGCGCGCACACCAGCGTTCCGGGCGCTCGGCCTGCGGCGATGGCCGCGACCTCGCCGCGGTCGACCCAGAGTCCACGGTCGGCGAGCGCGGACGACGAAACCTGGACCGGCTCGGCCGCGGTGGGCTCACCGGATTCCACGGGCAGCCCGAGCGCGGTCCACCTGGCGAGACCGCCGTCGAGGATCCTGGCGTCGACTCCGACTGCCCGCAGTAGCCACCACACCCGCGACGCCCAGGTCGCGCCGCCCTGGTCGTAGAGCACCACGGAACTGTCGGGCGTGATGCCGAGCCTGCCCAGGTCGGCGGCGAGTCCGTCGGCCGACGGGCGGGTGAAGTGCAGCGAGCCCGAGGTGTCGGACAGGGTCGTCAGGAGGTCGACGTGCCGGGACCCCGGCAGGTGCGCCTCGCGCCAGAGCGACTCGCCCGATTCGGGTCGGTAGTCGCCGTCGAATCGGGCGGGTGCGAGGAGGACGGTGACGTCGAGGACGACGGGCGCGTCGGGGCGGCCGAGCAGCGCGGCCAACTCCTGCGCCTGGATCACTGGTTGCACCGACACACCTTCCTGGAGGACTCGAACAACCCGAACGTAAGCGAGGACGAGCGTATACGCAAGTATCCGGCTGTCTCCCCTGGCATAATCATCGACGCGGCGCAGACCGCAACGAATCGACGGAGGGGACACGATGGCGCGCGAGGACGACGACCTGGGAACGCTGATGACGACGGGCGCCGCCGGCCGTTCCGACCAGACGTCGAAGCAGTACCTCCGCCTGCGGGCCGACATCCTCGACGGCAAGTTCCCGCAGGGGTCTCCCCTCCACGAGACGCAACTCAGCGAGACGTACGGCGCATCCCGCACCCCCATCCGCGAGGCTCTCAACTGGCTCGCCCACGACGGCCTGCTCGAACGCGCGGCACGGGGCTTCCGCGTGCGTTCCGGCACGCCCGAGGACGTCATCGAGATCTACGCGGCTCGGGTCGCGCTCGAATCCGAGGCCGCGGGGGCCGCGGCGCTGCGCCACACCGACCTCGACATGGCCCGACTCGAAAGCCTGCACCGCGTCTGTTGCGACGCGACCGAGGACGCCGAGGTGCGCTCGGGCAACTTCCGCTTCCACGAGGCCCTCTGGCAGGCCGCCCACAACGCGACCATCACCGCCCTGCTCATCCGGCTCACGACCCAGTTGCGCATCTACGACAGCGGACCGCCGTCGAACTACGGCGAGCCGGACCTACTGAACTCCGAGCACGACCTCATCCTCGACGCGCTGCGCGCCCGGGACGAACGAGCCGCCCGCGAGCACATGCGCTCGCACCTCGAGCGCAGTCGTGAGCAGCGCATCCGGCTGTTCGCGGGCAGCTAGACGCGGGTGAGCGCCACGACCGGGATCACCCGGACCCCGGCGGTCTTCACCGCGTACCCGGCGAAACCCGGGTAGCGGGACGCCTGTTCGGCGAAGACGACGTCCCGCTCGTCGCCGGTGATCTCCTCGACGGCCACGGTGTAGGTGTCGGTGCCACGCTCGACCGTGGCCGTGTCGGCCGCGACGAGGTTGTGGTACCAGGCGGGGTTGGTCGGCGCACCCGCCTTCGACGCGAACACGAAGATCCGGTCCGGGTCGCTGTCGTCGGGCAGGTACATCATCGGGGAGACGAACTCGCGCCCCGACTTTCGGCCCCGGTGGTGCAGCAGGATCAGTGGAGCACCCTCGAACTGACCACCCACCCTGCCCTCGTTGGCCCGGAACTCGGCGACGATCTTCGCATTCCAGTCGTTGGGGTCGGGAGCGTTCACGTGCGATCCTTCCCTCGGGTACGGGAACGAGTCTACGGTGGTCGTCGTTCTCGGCCGCGCGTTCAGTAACGGCGCGCCGCGAAGAACGGCATCGAGTCCAGCGGCGCGCGTTTGACCGGCTGACCACTGGTCGGCGCATGGACGACGGTACCGCCACCCGCGTAGAGGCCGACGTGCTCCGCGCCGTTGAACAGCACCACGTCACCGGGTTGCAGATCGCCGCGACCGACGGGACTGCCGCCGTTGACCTGGTCGTACGTGGTGCGTGGAACGGAAACGCCCGCCTGCCGGTACGCCCATTGGACCAGACCCGAGCAGTCGAAGGCGTTGGGCCCGGTAGCCCCCCACACGTACGGCGCGCCCAGCTTCGAGAGCGCAGCGTCGAGTGCCTGCTGCCCGCGAGTGGGCAGCGGCGCGGGCGTCACCGGGGCACCTCCGGGGACGTCGAGGGTGCCGATACCCGGAATGGCGAACGGTTCCGCGGACGCGCGGGCGGCGGGCAGGGCCAGCACTCCCCCGGTGATCGCAGCGGCGACGGCGAGGCCGCACACCGTTCGCGTGGCGCGGGTGGTGTGGGATTTGCGGTGCTTCGACATCGAGCGGATTCCTCCAGGATTCTCCGGCCGACGGAGATCGTCGGCAACGCATCGAAGAATCCCGGGAACCGCCCACGAGAACAGCGGGGAAATCACCCACCGAAGTACCTGTTCCCCGAAAAACGGGGGTACGTAGTGGTTTTCGCCTTACGGCGTACGAACGGCGACCTCAGGCACCGAACACGCGCTCCACCACGGCCTTCGCCCGCCGGGTGACCCGCATGTAGTTGTCGAGGAACTCGTTGGCGTCGCCGCCCGGCCAGCCCGCCACCTGCGCGACGGCGGACAGCACGCGACCCGGACCGGGCAGCTGATCGGTCGGTTTTCCGCGGACCAGCACCAGCGCGTTGCGTGCCTTGGTCGCGGTCAGCCACGATTCGCGGAGCAGTTCGACGTCGGTCTCGGCGAGCAGTTCCGCCGCACCGATCGCGTCGAGCGTCTCGAGGGTCGACGTGTTGTGCAGCGCGGGCACGTCGTGAGCGTGCCGCAGCTGGATCAACTGGACCGTCCACTCGATGTCGGCGAGTCCGCCGCGTCCGAGCTTGGTGTGGGTGGCGGGGTCGGCGCCGCGGGGCAGTCGCTCCGAGTCGACCCGTGCCTTGATCCGGCGGATCTCCCGCACCGCGGTATCGGTGACACCGCCGTCCGGGTACCGGAACTCGTCAATCATCGTCAGGAACCGCAGGCCCAGGTCGGTGTCGCCGGTCACCGCGTGCGCACGCAGCAGCGCCTGGATCTCCCAGGCCTGCGCCCACTGGCGGTAGTACGCCTGGTACGACGCGAGCGTTCGCACCACCGGGCCGTTGCGACCCTCGGGACGCAGGCCCGTGTCGACCTCGAGCGGCGGGTCGGTGCTCGGTGCGCCAAGCAGCGTCCGCACCCGGTCGGCAACCATGTTGGCCCACTTGACCGCTCGCGTCTCGTCGGCGCCCGGACGCGGCTCGCAGACGAACAGCACGTCCGCGTCGGAGCCGTACCCGAGTTCGTTGCCCCCGAGCCTGCCCATCCCGATCACGGCGATGGTCGCAGGCGCCGCCTCACCCAGTTCCGCCTCCGACGCCCGCACCACCGCAGCGAGCGCGGCACCGAGCACAGCCGTCCACACCGACGACAACGCCTGGCACACCTGCGGGACGTCGAGCATCCCGAGCACGTCTGCCGACGCCACCCGCGCCAACTCGTGCCTGCGCAACGATCGCGCCGCACCGACCGCCCGAACCG
Source organism: Rhodococcus sp. RD6.2 (assembly GCF_001040705.1). Classification (GTDB taxonomy): domain Bacteria; phylum Actinomycetota; class Actinomycetes; order Mycobacteriales; family Mycobacteriaceae; genus Rhodococcus_G. The sequence continues at coordinate 431,783 of NZ_CVQP01000006.1, read as the reverse complement.
GGTCGTCGTAGCGCGCCGACGATGCCAGGATTCCGCGGGCCACGTCGTGGGGATCCACGTCGAGCAGTCGCGGACCGTTGGGTCCGTCGGCGAACGTCCGCAGCACGTCCGGCGCCTTGATGAGCAGGTCCGGCAGGTAGGCGGAGGAACCGAGCAGGATCATCAGCCGCTGCGCGACCGCACCCTCGTCGCGGAGGAGGCGCAGGTACCACTCGGCATCCATCATCGCATCCGACAGCCGTCGATAGGCGAGCAGGCCGGCATCGGGATCCGGTGTGTCACTGAGCCATTCGAGCAGTGTCGGGAGAAGCAGCGCCTGGATTCGACCCTTGCGCGAGGCGCCGGACGTCAGCGCCTTGAGGTGCCCGAGGGCGTTCTCCGGGGCAACGTAGCCGAGCGCCGCGAGCTGACGGACCGCGGCGTCGGGCGACAGACCCAGTGCTTCCTTGTCCAGTCGGGCAACGGAGTCGAGCAGCGGACGATAGAAGAGCTTCGCGTGCAACCGGCGGATCCGGTGCGCGTTCCGCTTGACCTCGGCATTGAGGACACCGAGCGAGTCGAGGCGGCCGTCGGGGCGCATGTGCGCGGCCCGCGCCAGCCAGCGCAGGCCCTCCTCGTCGTCCGCGGGGGGCAGGGTGTGGGTGCGCTTGAGCTTCTGCAGCTGCAACCGGTGCTCGATGAGGCGAAGGAACTCGTACGACGCGGTGAGGTTGGCGGCGTCGTCGCGGCCGACGTAGCCCCCCGCCGCGAGCGCGGTCAGGGCGTCGATCGTGCTCTGCACGCGCAGCGACTCGTCGGCGCGTCCGTGTACCAATTGCAGGAGCTGGACGGCGAATTCGACGTCCCGCAGGCTCCCGCGGCCGAGCTTGATCTCACGCTCACGCAGCTCCGGCGGCACCATCTCCTCGACCCGGCGCCGCATCGCCTGCACCTCGGGCACGAAGTCCTCGCGTTCGGCCGCGGTCCAGACCATCGGGTTCAACGCGTCGAAGTAGTCTTGGCCCAGCGCGAGGTCGCCCGTGGCGGGGCGCGCCTTGAGCAACGCCTGGAACTCCCACGTCTTGGCCCAGCGCTTGTAGTACGCGACGTGCGAGTCGAGGGTCCGGACCAGTTCTCCGCGTTTGCCTTCCGGCCTGAGCGCGGCGTCGACCTCGAAGAACGCGGACGTCCCGATCCGCATCATCTCGCCCGCGAGCCGGCTGGCGGACGAGTCCGCAGGCTCCGCGACGAACACGACGTCGACGTCGCTGACGTAGTTCAGTTCCCGCGCGCCACACTTGCCCATCGCGATCACCGCGAGGCGGGCGGGACACGGTCCGTCCGGGTGGATCGTCGCGACGGCGACCGCGAGCGCCGCTGTCAACGCCGCATCGGCCATGTCCGAGAGCTGATGCCCGACGACCTGATACGGGATCACCGGCTCGTTCTCGACGATCGGGGCCAGGTCCATCGACGCCAGCAGCATCATCTGGTTCCGGTAGGTGCGACGCAACGCCGCAATCGCGTCGTGGCCCGTCACCGCCGCCCGATACACGAGATTCGTCGGAGACGCCGACCCGTCCGGCACCGCCTCGACCGCAGCGAGGAGCTCGTCGACGAGTTCCTGCTTCGTCGGCAGCACCACGTTCCCGCGCAGCGACGTCCACTGCCCCGGATCCGAGGCGAGGTGATCGCCGAGCGCACTCGACGCGCCGATGACCCCGAAGAGCCTGCCGCGCAAGCCGGTGTCGACGCGCAACGCGGCATCGAGTTCCGCCCAGCCCTCCGCATCGAGACCGTCCTTGACCCGAACCAGGGTGCGCAACGCCAGATCGGCGTTCGCGGCGCGCGACAAGGACCACAGCAGCTCGACGCTGTCGGCGTTCACCCAGCCCAGTGCGGCCAGTTCGGCAGGTGCCGACGGCTCGACCAGGCCTAGTCGACCGACGCCGGGGATGGTGGACCGGACGGTGGGAGGCTTGACCATCGTCGGATTACAGCCCGAGGTAGGTCTGGAGTTCGAACGGAGTCACCTGACTGCGGTAGTCCTCCCACTCCCGCCGCTTGTTGCGGAGGAAGAAGTCGAAGACGTGCTCGCCGAGGGTCTCCGCGACCAGTTCGGAGCGCTCCATCTCCTCGAGTGCCTCACCGAGGCTTCCGGGCAGCGCCTTGTACCCCATCGCGCGCCGCTCGGCCGACGTCAGCGACCACACGTCGTCCTCGGCCTCGGGCGGGAGGTCGTAGCCCTTCTCGATGCCGCGCAATCCGGCCGCGAGCAGCACCGCGAACGACAGGTACGGGTTGCATGCCGAATCAGGGCTGCGGATCTCGACGCGACGCGACGACGCCTTGTTCGGCGTGTACATCGGGACGCGCACGAGTGCGGACCGGTTCGACGGACCCCAGGACGCCGCGGTCGGCGCCTCGCCGCCGTGGACGAGGCGCTTGTAGGAGTTCACCCACTGGTTCGTCACCGCGCTGATCTCGTTGGCGTGCTCGAGGATTCCGGCGATGAACGCCTTACCCGTGGCCGACAGCTGCATCGGGTCGTCCGGGTTGTGGAAGGCGTTGTTCTCGCCCTCGAACAGACTCATGTGGGTGTGCATCGCAGAGCCGGCGTGCTCCGCGAACGGCTTCGGCATGAACGATGCCCGCACGCCCTCGTTCCGCGCGACCTCCTTGACGACATACCGGAACGTCATCACGTTGTCGGCCATCGACAGGGCGTCCGCGTAGCGCAGGTCGATCTCCTGCTGCCCGGGCGCCGTCTCGTGATGGCTGAACTCGACCGAGATGCCCATCTGCTCGAGGGCGTCGATCGCGTGCCTGCGGAAGTTCGGTGCCGAGTCGTGCACCGCCTGGTCGAAGTAGCCACCCGAGTCGGCCGGGACCGGGCGCGTGCCGTCGTACGGGCCGTTCTCGAGGAGGAAGAACTCGATCTCGGGGTGCACGTAGCAGCTGAAGCCGAGGTCGCTGGCCTTGCTCAGCTGGCGACGCAGGACGTGGCGCGGGTCCGCCCACGACGGGGTGCCGTCCGGCATCGCGATGTCGCAGAACATGCGGGCCGAATGCTGCCTGCCGTCCTTGTGCTCCCACGGCAGGATCTGGAAGGTCGACGGGTCCGGCTTGGCGACGGTGTCCGCCTCCGAGACCCGCGAGAAGCCCTCGATCGCCGAGCCGTCGAAGCCGATGCCCTCCGCGAACGCCCCCTCGAGCTCGGCCGGAGCGATCGCCACCGACTTGAGATACCCGAGCACGTCGGTGAACCACAGTCGAACGAAACGAATGTCGCGCTCTTCGAGGGTACGGAGCACGAATTCCATTTGGCGATCCATGCACGCGAGACTAGGCACCGCGCGTTAAATCTGTGTTACATAACTCGGGCGGTTATGAACATGTGAGATCTGGAGCCGGAATCGCCAGGTCGGTCAGGTACGCCACCACCGGATCGTCCACGCACGCCTCCCCGTTCAACACCACCGTGTGCTGCGTTCCGCGGTACGTGATCAATGACGCGCCGAGCTGCTTCGCCAGGTCGACCCCCGCCTGGTACGGCGTCGCCGGGTCCTGCGTCGTCGAGACCACCACGACCGGCGCGAGCCCCGGAGCGTCCACTGCGTGCGGATTCGCAGACGACGGCACCGGCCAGAACGCGCACGCGTCGAGAGGCGCCGCGCCCGTGCCGCGGCCGTCGTCCAGGAACGGTGCCGCCTTCCGGTACGCGGTGTCCCCTGCATCGACGACCGCCCGATCCGTCACCGGCGGATCGTCCACGCACCGGATCGCGTTGAACGCGTCGTTGATGTTCGAGTAGGCGCCGTCGTCGTCGCGGCCCTGGTACTGATCGGCGAGCATCAGCAGCGAGTCGCCCTTGCCGTCGGCGAGCGCGGTCAGCCCGCTGCGCAGCGCCCCCCACAACTGTGGCGAGTACAACGCCTGCTGCACCCCCGTGATCGCGTCCTGGTACCCGAGTCCACGAGGATCGGTCGTCTCGGCCGGGCGCTCGACGAGCGGATCGACCAGCGCCCGGAACCGCGCGACCGCCTGCGTCGGATCGGAACCGAGCGGGCACCGGTCGACCGTGGCGCAGTTCGCGGCGAAGTCGTCGAACGCCTGCTGGAATCCCGCCGCCTGCAGCACCGTCTCCTCGACCGGGTCCTGCTCCGGATCGACGGCACCGTCGAGAACCATCGCCCGCACGTTGCCCGGGAACGTCTCCGCGTACTCCGCGCCGATGCGAGTGCCGTACGAGAACCCGAGGAACGTCAACTGCTCGTCACCGAGCACCGACCGGATGACGTCCATGTCGCGGACCACCTCGTGGGTGCCGACGTGCGCGAGGAAGTCGGCACCCGTCCGCTCCGCACACTTCGCGGCATAGGCGGCGTTGACGGATTCGACTCGCGCGACCCCCTCCGGGCTCATGTCGACCTTCGGGTCGGCGCGGTCGGCGTCGAACTCGGCGTTCGTCAGGCACCGGACCTGCGGCGTCGATGCACCCACGCCGCGCGGGTCGAACCCGACGACGTCGAATCGCTCGGCAAGGTCGGTCATGTCGGCCACGTTCGCCATCGACAACCCCGATGCACCAGGTCCGCCCGGGTTCACCAGCAGCGACCCGATCCGATCACCGGTCGCCGGGCTCCGCGAGATCGCAATCTGCGCGGTCGCACCGTCCGGGTCGTCGTAGTCCACCGGCACCGTCACCCGAGCGCACTCCAACGCGCTCGCGAGGGGTCCGTCGGTCTCGAAGTCCGCGCACGACCCCCACGCGACGGTCTGCGCGTAGAAGGCGTCCAGCCCCGCAGGCACCGGTCCTGTTGCCGTCGCCGTCGGAGCGTCGGACGGAACGGCCTGCCCGCCGGTCTCACCGGCTCCGCTGCAGCCCGCCACCGCCATCGCCGCCGTCGCGACCAGCGCCGCTGCAGTAACCATTCGCATGCCGTCGATGGTGCCACGACAGTCCACCGGCCCCGTTTCGGCAGGATCCGCCCCGGTCAGCGGGACCGATCCTGCGCGGGCCAGGTGTGACGAACTGCACGGTCCGGTCCCTGCCCTGCGGTGGCAGACTGTGGGTGTCATCACCCGCAACCCGGGGACCCGCACTGGGCCTCGAGGCACGAAAGGGACACTGATGTCCGACACCTCCGCGTCCACCACCCCGGCGTCCGATTCCGCCACCGCCCTGTATGGCGGAGCGCCTGCGACAGCCGCACCGAGGCGCACCAAGATCCGCACCCACCACCTGCAGGCCATGAAGGCCGAGGGACGACGCTGGGCGGAACTCACCGCCTACGACTACTCCACCGCCCGAATCTTCGACGAGGCGGGCATCCCGGCGCTGCTGGTCGGCGACTCCGCCGCCAACGTCGTGTACGGCTACGACACCACCGTCCCGGTCACCGTGGACGAGATGCTCCCCCTGGTCCGCGGCGTGGTCCGCGGGGCTCCGCACGCCCTGGTGATCGCCGATCTTCCGTTCGGCAGCTACGAGGCATCGCCGCAGCAGGCACTCGAGACCGCCTTCCGCTTCATGAAGGAGGGACAGGCGCACGCCGTGAAGCTCGAGGGCGGCGAACGTGTCGCCCCGCAGATCGCGGCACTGACCGCCGCAGGCATTCCCGTCCAGGCGCACATCGGTTTCACTCCGCAGTCCGTGAACAGCCTGGGCGGGTTCCGTGTCCAGGGTCGCGGTGACGGCGCGGAGCAGCTCGTCGCGGACGCGATCGCGGTCCAGGAGGCCGGCGCGTTCTCCGTGGTCATGGAGATGGTCCCCGCCGAGATCGCCGGGCAGGTCACCCGCAAGCTGACCATCCCGACCGTCGGAATCGGCGCGGGTGTCGAGTGCGACGCGCAGGTTCTCGTCTGGCAGGACATGGCCGGGTACACGAGCGGCAAGACCGCGAAGTTCGTCAAGCAGTTCGCCGCGATCGGCGAGACGCTGCGCGGCGCTGCCGTCGCATACGCCGACGAGGTGCGGACCGGCACGTTCCCCGCCGAGGAGCACAGCTTCTGATCGTGGCCCCGGCAGCTCCGCTGGGCTGAACGTCACAGCGCGCGATGCCTCATTCTGCGCGCGGATCGATGGCACACTCGACGGTGCCCGCGACCGGCACCCGGCCGCGGGCACCGTCCTTCGCATACCTGGCACCCTGCGCGCCGGGCCGACAGTCTGGGGTCGCCACATGCCTTTCCGCCGTTACGCGTTCGCCTTCGCCGGGGCTGCCGCCCTTCTCGCCGGAACGGCGGGATGCGCGAGCGACACGACCCCGGCTCCCGCCTCGACGGCAGCACCCGCGCCTGCCCCGTCGACGAACTCCGGCGGAGCGGGCGCCGCGGGCGGCGTGATCCCCGGTGATTCGGGTGGGGTGACGACGACTCAGGCCGAGCAGCTCTGCTCGGAGATGGAGGCTCAGCTGCAGAGCTGGAGGACATACACACCGACCATCGGCAAGGGCGGACTGAACTCCGTGGTCGGTACCTGGGCGGCGCAGAACGGCGTCAACATGATCGACCTGGTCACGCACAAGGCACGGATCGACGTCATCACCACCGCACAGTGCCCCGACGTGCGGGACGGCGCCCTGTACGCCCTCGAGCTCCCGGATCTCGCCTCCGGCCTGATCGGGTTCTGAGTGAACCGCAGACAGCCGTACCCACCGATCGAGCCGCACCTGACGGGCAGGCTCGACGTCGGTGACGGGCAGTCGATCGCCTGGGAGCAGTGCGGCAATCCGGACGGCAAGCCGGTGGTGTTTCTGCACGGCGGACCGGGTGGCGGGACCAGCCCGGACCATCGCCGATTCTTCGACCCGGACGCCTACCGCATCGTCCTGTTCGACCAGCGCGGGTGCGGGCGATCGACGCCGCACGTCGCGGACGGAGCGGACCTGTCGGTGAACACGACCGGTCACCTGATCGCCGACATCGAGGCGTTGCGCGAACACCTCGGAGTCGAGCGGTGGCAGGTGTTCGGCGGGTCGTGGGGTTCGACGCTCGCGCTGGCGTACGCGCAGACCCACCCGGCTCGAGTCACGGAGCTGGTGCTGCGCGGGATCTTCCTGCTGCGGCGCAGCGAAATCGACTGGTACTACAACGGCGGCGCGAGCGCGATCTTCCCGGACCGGTGGGAGGGCTTCCTCGCCGCGGTCCCGGAGTCCGATCGGGGCGGCGACCTCGTCGAGGCCTATCACCGGCTCCTCCACGACCCGGATCCGGACGTCGCGACGGCGGCGGCGGTCGCCTGGTCGACGTGGGAGGGCTCGACCAGTGAACTGATCCCGAAGCAAGAACACGTCGATCGCAGCGCGGAAGAGCGCTTCGCGCTCGCATTCGCGCGGATCGAGAACCACTACTTCGTCAACGACGGGTTCCTCGCCGAGAACCAGCTGCTGGACGGGGTCGACACGATCGCGCACATCCCCGCCGTGATCGTGCAGGGCAGGTACGACGTCGTGTGCCCGGTGACGACGGCGTGGGCACTGCACCGGGCATGGCCGTCCGCTCGGCTGCGCATCGTTGACGACGCCGGGCATGCCGCCGCGGAGCCCGGCATCACCCATCACCTGGTCGAGGCGACGGACGGATTCCGAGGACTCTGACGTGTGGTCGCATCGCGCCCCTCGGTGCGGTAGACCTGGGGTGTGGGCTCACACAGACGTAGGGATCGAGCGGCCGTACTGGACAACGCACGCGCGTTGAGCGCGAAGCTGTCCACCACGGCCGACGCCGTGCGGGGGGACGAACCCGACTCCGTGCACCAGATGAGGGTCGCGGCGCGCAGGCTGCGCAGTGTGCTCGGGACGTACGCGTCGGTGTTCCCGGATTCGGCCGCGCTGCGGGACGAGTTGCGGTGGCTCGGGACGGTTCTCGGGGACGCGCGGGACGCCGAGGTGCTCGCCGACCACTTCGCGGACGTGCTGGACGCACTGCCGTCCGAACTGATCCGGGGCACGGTGCGGTACCGCTTGGTCGACACCTACCGTGAGCGCTATCGCAGCGCCCACGACGTGGCGGTGGCGACGTTGGCGACTCCCCGATTCCACGCACTCCTCACGGACCTGGACGCGCTCTGCGCGCAGCCGGGGTCGTCGGGGCGGCCGCTCGACGAGGTACGCCGCGCTCATGGGCGGGTCGTCAAGGCCGGCCGCAAGGCCGGGTTGCGGGGGCACAAGGGCGACCCCGGTCCGGACAGCGCGCTGCACCGCACCCGCAAGCGTGCGAAGGCGCTGCGGTACGCGGCCGAGGCGATCACCGCGTCCCGCCCCCGGGCGAAGAGAGTGGCGGCGGCCGCGGAGGAACTGCAGACGGTCCTGGGCAACCATCAGGACGCGGTGGTCGCGCGCGGCGAGGTGCTCGCGGCAGCCGATCGGGCGCGGGCCGCGGGCGAGGACACCTTCACCTTCGGCGTCGTCGCCGCCCTCGAAACCGATCGAGCCGAGCAGGCGGGTGCGGCGGCACGGGACGTCCTTCGCACGGTCCGCCGGCTGAAGTCGGCACTCTGATCGTCAGGCCGCGTACTCGAACTGCACCCGACGCGTCTCCGCGTCCGCCGCGATCAGCCGCACCGACACGCGCTCGCCTTCGGGAGGGTTTCCCGCGCACCGCGCGATGACGATCGGATCGGCGACGAACACCTCTGCGTCGCGTTTGCGGTCCGCGGACCGGAGGACGACGGCGTCGAACGTCTCACCGATGCGCCCGGCGAGCACACGGACCTCGGTGAGGTCGACGCACGCCCGGTCGACCTTGCCGGCCAACTGATCCGAACCGCGCATCACGCCGGGCAACAGCGGCAACGCCTGTCGAACCCACTGCGGTATCTCGACTCCCGCGCACACGGCGAGACAGACCTCGGTGGCGAACCGGTCCGACAGGCGCCGCAGCGGCGCGGTCACGTGCGCGTAGGGGGCACCGATCCCCGCATGCACGGTCAGGGGCGGAACCGCGCCGTCGAACGCCGCGTAGTCCGCGCCGCGCAGCAGTGTCGTCGCGTCGCTCATCATCGCCAACGCGTCCGGAGTGTTGGGATCGAGACCCGCCATCATCACCCCCACCGACACATCCGGCTTCCAGTTCAGTCCGAGCGCCCGCGCGGATCGCCGCAGCGCCGCCACGGCGTCCGCGGGAGCGGGCGGCAGTGTCCGCACCAGTCCGATGCGAGCGTCCAGCATGATGCGGGCGGCACACATCCCGGTCAGCAGGGACACCTCGGCGTTCCAGTCGTCGGCCGCTGTCCGGGGCTCGACGTCGAGCCGCCAGCCCCCGCCGTCGGCGACCACCGCCTGCTCGGGAAGCTTGAGTTCGATCGCGCCGCGTCGCAGGGCCGACGCGAGCCGCAGCGCACCGAACTCGGGGAGCGCGGCAATCGACGGATGCAACGTCCCGCGATCGGAATCCGCTTGCACTCCCGCATAATCGAACCGGGCCACCGACCTGACCGACGCGCGACGGACGGCGACGGCAACGGGCTCCGCCGTCTCGTCGAGGTCGATCCGCCACAGCGCGGCGGGCCGCACCTGATCCGGGAGCAGGCTCGCGGCACCGTCCGACAGCACTCGGGGATGCAGGGGAACCGAGCCGTCGGGCAGGTAGAACGTCTGGCCGCGCCGCCGCGTCTCAGTGTCGAGTGCGCCGCCCGGTCGCACCACCGCCGCGACGTCGGCGATCGCATAGTGCAGGACGAATCCGGTGTCGGTGCGCTCGATGTGCAGTGCCTGGTCCAGATCCATCGAGGTCGGTGGATCGATCGTCACCAACGGCAGATCGGTGCGGTCGACCCGGCCGGACGCACACCGGTCCACCGCGCCGTCGGCCTCGGCCAGTGCGGCGACCGGAAATCCACCGTCCAGGGAGAATTCGGATCTGATCGCATCGAAGTCGATGCCGGGGGCGGAAATTCGCAGAGTCACGGGCGGAGCCTACGACCGATTCGGGCGGGCGCAGCGCTGCCCGATCCGCTCAGTCCTCCCAGTCGCGGTCGGCGTCGTCGGCCGCGCGGTTCCGCTCCGCGGCGATCTCCAGGGCCCGCCCGGCCGTCTCCCGATCCGGATACGGCCCCATGCGATCCAGCCCGCGAGCGTCCTTGCCCTGACGCACCGACCCGTCCGAAACGCAGTAGTACCACTTGTCGTCGTCGCTCATTCCTCCAGTGTGCTCCATCGCCTGCGGACCCGCTCACGAACAATTTCCGGCCGGCAGGGCATCATTTCTTCCAGTCCCCTTGAGCGGAAGTCACAACCGTGAGACTCTTACGGCCGCAGCGGTCCACGGTCCGTCGACTCCCCCTCGACTGACCGTGCCCTTCGATCTGTCCTGGATCGGCTGTGTCGCGACGAACCTTGAACGGAGAACCACCAACCATGGAGCCGATGTCCTACATCCTCTTCGACACGTTGCTGCCGCATGTCGGTGAGCAGGAGGCGAAGCACTGGGCGACCCTTCTGGTCGTCAACCCGATCTGATCGCTCCACATACGCAACTGTGCCCCCGTCGACGGACGGGGGCACAGTTGTCTGTGGAGAGCGGAGGTGTGTGAGCGGACGAGTTGGTCTGTAAGCCGGATCCTGTTCCCGGCGCTAGGCGCCGGGCGACGACCATCCATCTGGGCACACCGTTGCCGGGTACCTCGAGCGGTCCACCCGCAGGCTCGGGCGAGCAGCCCTCGAACACCTGCGCAGCCGCACCGTGAGGTGCGGCCTTCGACCTTGCTCCGGGCGGGGTTTACCTAGCCACCCCGGTCACCCGGGGCGCTGGTGCGCTCTTACCGCACCGTTTCACCCTCACCGACGCTCACGCGCCGGCGGTCTGTTTTCTGTGGCACTGTCCCGCGGGTCACCCCGGGTTGCCGTTAGCAACCGCCCTGCTCTGTGGAGTCCGGACTTTCCTCGGCGCCGGGCCTGCACGCCGACGCGCGTGGTTCCCTTCGCCGCGGCCGTCCGACCAACTCGTCCGCCCGTACAGACTACCCGGCACTAGGGTCGGGGAATGACACGGTACGTGGCCCTGCTTCGGGGCGTGAACGTCGGCGGCATCAACATCAAGATGGCCGACCTCAAGGACACGATCGCCGCCATCGGGTTCACCGATGTGACAACCGTTCTGGCGTCGGGCAACGTCCTGTTCGACTCCGACCGCACGGACACCGCGGCGATCAAGGCCGACATCGAGGCGGCGCTGCGCGAACGATTCGGCTACGACGCGTGGATCGTGCTGGTCGACCAGCCGACACTGGCGCGGATCGTCGACGAGTTCCCATTCGACGCCGACCGCGACGGCTGGCATCCGTACGTACTGCTGTCGTCCGACCCCGCCGCGCTCACCGACATGTTCACCGCCGCCGACGGTCTCGCCCTCGGCGACGAGGCGCTGCAACCGGGCGACGGCGTCCTGTACTGGCACGTCGAACGCGGCCAGACCCTGCAGAGTCCGTTCGGGAAGCTGTCGGGGAAGGCCAAGTACAAGTCGACCACGACGAACCGGAACCTGCGCACCCTCCGCAAGCTGCTGGGCCCGTGAGTCCTTTCGGCCCGCTCGAGGGCCGAAAGGACTCATGGGAGATCGTCAGGCGTGGACGGTTTCCCGGCCCTGGACCGACGCTGCGGGCTGGACCTCCTCGTCCGGTGCCCCGGGCTCGACGTCCTCGTCCGCGAACGGGTCGCCGTTGCGTTCGGCGTTGTACAGGTCCTCGTCGAGGATGTTCTCCCGCTTCGCGACGATCGTCGGGATCAGCGCCTGACCTGTCACGTTGACGGCGGTGCGGCCCATGTCGAGGATCGGCTCGACCGCCAGGAGCAGACCCACACCCGCCAGGGGCAGGCCGAGCGTCGAGAGGGTCAGCGTCAGCATCACGGTCGCGCCGGTGGTACCCGCGGTCGCGGCCGAGCCGATCACCGCGACCACGACAATCAGCAGGTAGTCGGTCAGGGTCAGGTCGAGGCCGTAGAACTGGGCGACGAAGATCGCGGCGATCGCGGGGTAGATCGCGGCGCAGCCGTCCATCTTGGTGGTCGCGCCGAGCGGCACCGCGAACGAGGCGTACTCGCGCGGCACGCCGAGGTTACGTTCGGTGACCCGCTCGGTGAGCGGGAGGGTGCCGATCGAGGAGCGGGAGACGAACGCCAACTGCGTGGCCGGCCAGACGCCGGAGAAGAACCGGCGCACCGACAGTCCGTGCACGCGGATCAGGATCGGGTAGACGACGAAGAACACCAGTGCCAGGCCGATGTAGACGGCGACAGTGAACCAGCCGAGCTGACCGAGCGCGTCCCATCCGTAGGTGGCGACGGCCTTGGCGATCAGCGCAGCGGTGCCGATCGGCGCGAGGCGGATGATCCACCACAGCACCTTCTGCACGATCGCGAGGAGCGCGGCGTTGAAGTCGAGGAAGGGCTTGGCCTTCTCCCCCACCTTGAGGGCGGCGATGCCGATCGCGATCGCGATGACGAGCAGCTGGAGCACGTTGAAGCTCAGAGAGGTGGTCGCTGCCCCGGAATCGGTGACGGTGGTCTTCGCGCCGAGTGCCAGGAAGTTCTGCGGTACGAGTCCGGTCAGGAACGCCCACCACGAGCCGGACGACTTCGGCGCGGCAGCGGCGGCGGCGTCGACGGTGGTGTTCGCTCCGGGCTGGACGAGCAGGCCGACGACGATGCCGATGACAACGGCGATCAGCGCGGTGATCGCGAACCACAGCAGCGTCTGGGCGGCGAGCCGGGCCGCATTGGCGACCTGTCGGAGGTTGGCGATGGAGCTGACGATCGCGGTGAACACCAGCGGAATCACCGCGACGGTGAGCAACGCGACGTAGCTCGATCCGATGGTCGTGACGGTGCCGACCAGCCAGTTCGGGTTGCCGTCGGCGGCATCGGGCATGGAGCGGGCGATCAGACCGATCAGGACGCCTGCGACGAGGCCGATCACGATCTGGGTACCGAAGGACGTCGCCCAGGCGGGCAGACGTCGCCCGGCGGGGGCGCTGGTGGAGGCCGACATTCGGCGGACCTTTCTGAGGACGCGCAGCACGAATCACACGTGGTGCGCGGGGAAAGCTGACATGCGGAAGGAGATTCCTACGGCCGGTGAGGAAACACGGCCGCCCGGGACACGAGAGTCGACCGGGGTCAGCTGATACAGACGGCGCTCGACTGCAGACAGTTGTCGACGAAGCGTCGACTGGTCAGCAGCAGGGTCACCCAGACCATGTTACTCACGCTAAAGACGCGGTTTCGCGCGGTGCCCCGTCCGTCCTCCCGCGGAGGTCCCGTTCCGCCACGCGAGCCCGCCGTTGACGAACAAGACCTGCCCGTTGACCCACCGTGCGGGACCCGCGAGGAAGGCCACTGTCTCCCCGATGTCCTCGGGACGGCCCATCCGTTCGAGTGGGACGGCCGCGGCGAGGCCTGCGATCGTGCTGTCGTCCTTGCCGTCCAGGAACAGGGGTGTGGCCGTCGGTCCGGGCGCGACGGCGTTCACCGTGATGTCCCGGCCCCGCAGTTCTCGGGCGAGGGTCAGCGTCATCGCCTCCACCGCAGCCTTGCTGGCCGCGTACGCGCCGTAGTTCGGGAACTTCGTTCGGGTGACCGACGTGGAGAAATTGATGATCGCTCCGCCCTTCCGAACGGTGCGCGCCGCCAGCTGCGACACGACGAAGGTGCCGCGGATGTTGGTGCGGTGCATCCGGTCCAGTTCGTCGAGATTCAGGTCCACGATCGGGGCGAGGATCATGATCCCGGCGGTGTTGACCACGACGTCGAGTCCGCCGAACGCACGCTCGGTGGCGTCGAACACCGCCTTCATCGCGGTCTCGTCGGCTACGTCACCGCCGACTGCGAGCGCATGACCTCCGCTGTCGGTCACCTGCTCGACCAGCTCGTCGGCCCGCGCCTTGTTCCCCGCGTAGTGGACGGCAACCGCGAAACGATCCACGACGAGCCGTTCGACAACGGCCCTGCCGATCCCGCCGGAACCTCCGGTCACGAGGGCTACCCGGGTGCTCGTGGACACGATCGCTCCCTCCGGTGGACGCACGATTCCGCTGGTCCCCGCGAACCGGCCGCTACGGCCTACGGCCTACGGCCTACGGCGGGACTGTGGGCGGCCTCGTCGTGATACTCCTCCGGTCCGCGTAGCGGCGCCAGCGCTGCCGGGCCGGTCAGGGTTCACCGGCGCGCTTCACCTCACGATCCGGCGTTCGACCTCACAGGTGGGAGGTGTCGTTGACGAGCCGAACGGAGGCTCCCCCGTCGGGATAGAACTCGGCGATCGACAGCGACGCGAGGTCCAGGTGCAGGCGGTACAGCAGCGACGGACCGGAGTCGAGCGCCAGCTGCAGCAGCGTCTTGATCGGGGTGACGTGCGAGACGACGAGGACGTTCTGGCCCGGGTACTCACGGACCAGGTCGGCTCGGACCTCCTCGATGCGGACGCGGACCTCGTCGAAGCTCTCACCTTCCGGCGGCCGGATCGACGTGTCGCCGAGCCACGCGCGGTGCAGGTCCGGGTCACGCTCGGAGGCCTCCCGGAACGTCAGCCCTTCCCACGCGCCGAAGTCGGTTTCGGTCAAGCCCTCATGCACGGTGAGCGGAAGACCGAGTGCGTCGGCTGCGGCCTGCGCGGTCTGCCTCGCCCTGCCCAGCGGCGACGACACCACTGCCGCGACACCGCCTCGGCCGCCGAGACGCGCGGCGGCGGCAGCGGCCTGCGCCAGCCCGACCTCGGTCAGCTGCGGGTTGCCGCGTCCGGAGTAGCGACGTTCCACCGACAGTGGGGTCTGGCCGTGTCGCAGCAACAGCAGGCGTGTCGGTTTCCCGACGGCGCCGGTCCAGCCGGGCGCGGTCGGCGTCTTTTCGACCGCGGCGGGCACCGGGCCGACCTCGGGGACATCCTCGGGCTGAGCTCCACCGTCCATCGCCTCGTTGGCGAGCCGGTCCGCGTGCGAGTTCTCGGCCCGCGGAATCCACGTGTAGGTCACGCGATCGAACCCGGACGCGAGTTCCCGGGCGCGCTGCGCCAGCGGAATCATGTCGGGGTGCTTGACCTTCCAGCGTCCCGACATCTGTTCGACGACGAGCTTGGAGTCCATCCGGACCTCGACGACGCCTGCGCCGAGGTCGGATGCCGCGGTCAGGCCGGCGATCAGGCCGCTGTACTCGGCGACGTTGTTCGTGACGACGCCGAGGAACTCGCGGCGCTCCGCGAGCACGGCACCGGTGTCCGCGTCGAACACGACTGCGCCGTAACCTGCGGGACCCGGGTTGCCGCGCGATCCACCGTCGGCTTCGACCCGGACGTGGGAAACAGCGGTCACAGACCGGATTCCTTGGTGCGCACCATGATCGCGCTGCACTCGGGGCACCGGACGACGACGTCGGGTGCGGTCGCCGCGATCCGCGTCAACTCGCCACGGTCGATCTCGATCCGGCAGGCGCCGCACCGGCGTGCCTGCAACAGCGCCGCACCGACTCCGCCTCCGCTGCGCTGACGGTCGTAGACGGCGAGCAGGTCCTCGGGGAATTCGGCGACGAGGGCGGTCCGGTCGGCGTCGCAGCGCTGCTGGGCGGCGTCGAGGTCGGCGAGCGCGTCGTCGCGGCGACGGGTCACGTCGACGAGGGCGTCGTCGATCTGGTCGACCTGGCCGCCGGCGTGGTCGTAGTCGGCCTGGGTGGCCTCGCGCCGCTCCATCACGTCGAGCAGGTCCTCTTCGAGCGCGGCCTGCCTGCGGGTGAGGCTGCCGAGTTCGTGTTCGAGTTCAGTGAGCTGCTTGGCGCCGACGGTGCCGCTCTCGAGCAGCTTCCGGTCGCGGTCCTCACGCTTGCGAACCGCGTCGACCTCGCCTTCGAGCTTGCTGATGTCGCGGTCGAGGTCGTCGAGGACGATCTGCACGGCGACGGCGGCATCCTTGCGTCCCACCCGGTCGGCTTCGAGCCGCTCGACCTCCTCCTGCTCGGGGAGGGTGCGCCTGCGGTGCGCGATCCTGGTCAGCTCGGTGTCGACCGCAGCGAGGTCGAGCAGCTTGGCCTGGATCCGGGGGTCGACGTTCACTCGGGCTTCGCTCCTGCTTGTGATTCGAGGGGTGGAGGGTTCCGCATACGTTACCGCCCCGGCCCTCTCCTCCACCCGGGCGAGGGGAACCCTCGCCCCGCCCAGCCCGCGTCGGGTTCCTCTCGCCCCGTGGGAGGGGTGGTCAGAGGCCGAGGGTCCAGGGATCGGTCCGGACCTCGGAGACCACCGTGGACCAGCCGTCGACGTCGGCGAACCGGGCATCGAGGATGCCGCTCGCCTGCGCACACCACGGCTGCTCGCTGGCCCAGTGCGCGACGTCGACCAGCACCGGACCGCCACCGCGCAGATGCTCGTCGGCGGGATGGTGCCGCAGGTCGGCGGTCACATACGCGTCGACGCCGCGCGCGCGTGCCGCGCCGAGCAGGGAGTCGCCGGAGCCGCCGCACACCGCGACGGTGCGCACGACGGTGTCGGGGTCGCCTGCGGCCCGCACACCCCACGCGGTTTCGGGCAGTGCGCGGCGGACGCGGGCGGCGAACTCGCGCAACGTCTCGGGTTCCGGCAGTTCCCCGACCCGGCCGATGCCGAGTGCCGACCCGGTGTCGGCGAGTTCGACGACGTCGAACGCGGGCTCCTCGTACGGGTGCGCGGCGCGCAGCGCGGCCAGCACCCGCGACCGCAGCGCCCGACGTGCGACTACCTCGACGCGGTCCTCGGTGACCTGCTCGACACGTCCGACCGCTCCGATCGTGGGGGTCGCGCCGTCGCCGGGTAGGAACTGGCCGGTGCCGGTGACCGTCCAGCTGCAGCAGCTGTAGTCGCCGATCTCGCCCGCGCCCGCCGCGAACAGTGCGTCCCGGACCGGGGCGGTGTCGGTGGACGGGACCATGACGACCCACTTGTCGAGCGGTTCCGACGCTGCCTGGTCGAGTGGTCCGGTGACGGTCAGACCGAGTGCCTGCGCGAGCGCATCGGAAACTCCGGGATCGGCGGAGTCGGCGTTGGTGTGCGCCGTGTACAGGGCGCAGCCGCCCCGGATCAGCCGGTGCAGCAGGGCACCCTTGGGGGTGTGGGCACCGACGGTGTCAACGCCGCGCAGCAGCAGCGGGTGGTGGACGAGCAGCAGCTGCGCCCCCCACGCCAGTGCCTCGTCCACGACGGCGGCCGTCGCGTCCACGGCGATCATCACGCGGTCGACGGAGTCGGCGGGGTCGCCACAAACGAGGCCGACGGAATCCCAGCTGTGCGCAAGCCGCGGCGGGTACGCCTCCTCGAGCGCCGAGATGACCTCGGACAGCGGAACACTCATGCCAGTACCTCCGTCAGTGCGGCCACCAGGGCGCGAGCCGGTTCGGCTGCGCGGACGGCGACGCGGATGTGGTTCGGGTCGAGCCCGGGGAAGGTGTCGCCGCGACGCACCGCGATCCCCTTCTCCTGCAGCTTCTTTCGGACGAGTTCGCCGTCAGGGACGCGAAGCAGCAGGAACGGCGCCCGCGCCGGACCCACCACCTCCACACCCGCGGCGGCGAGAAGGCGGAGCATCTCGGCCCGTTCGACCTCGATCTGTCGCGCCTCGCGATCGGCCCACGCGACTGCGTCCGGTTCGCTGCATGCTCTGATCGCCTCGAGTTGCAGGCTGCCGAGCGGCCAGTGCGCGCGACCCTTCTGCATGCGCGCCAGAACGTCGGGGGCGCCGAGCGCGTACCCGCACCGCAGGCCCGCGAGCGCGAACGTCTTGGTCAGCGACCGCAGCACCAGGACGTCGGGCAGTGACCGGCCGGCCAGCGACTCCGGCTCGCCGGGAACCGCGTCGCCGAACGCCTCGTCCACGACCAGGAGGCGTCCGGGTCGGCGGAGGGCGAGGACGTCGCCGGCGGGATGCAGCGTCGACGTCGGGTTGGTCGGATTGCCGAGCACCACGAGGTCGGCTGCGTCGGGGACGGCGGCGCCGCTCAGGCGGTACGGCGGCGCGAGCACCACCTGGGTGACCGGCACCCCGGCCTCGCGCAGCGCGTATTCGGGTTCGGTGAACGACGGGTGGATCAGCGCCGCCAGCCGCGGCGCGAGCCGCGGCAGCATCGCGAATCCCTCCGCTCCGCCGCCGAGCAGCAACACCTCGTCGGGGTCGCGGCCGTGACGCGCCGCGACCTGCTCGCGAGCGGCGCGCTCGGCCTGCTCGGACGGGTAGCGACCGAGGGTCGGCACCGCCGAGGCGAGGCGTGCCGCGAGCCAGTCCGGCGGTCCGTCGCCGCGCACGTTGACGGCGAAGTCGAGCAGTCCGGGTACGGCGTCGATGTCGCCGTGGTGGCGCAGGTCGACGTCGCCCCACCTGTTCGGGTCGACGGCGTCGGATGCTCGGGTGTCCACGATCGGCAGTGTATGGCGGTCGAGCGCAGGACCTGGGAGCCAGGCAGGATGGACGGGTGCGTTCTCCCGCGATCACCCTCTTCGACCTCGACGGCACCCTCACCGACTCCGCGCCCGGCATCGTCACCGGGTTCCGGCATGCGCTCGCCACGGTCGGCGCACCGGAGCCGGATGTCGACCTGACGCAGTTGATCCTCGGACCGCCGATGGCGGACACCTTGCGCACGGTCGGCCTGGACGACGCGGACGCGGAGCGCGCCCTGGCCGCCTACTTCGACCGCTACGACCGGATCGGGTGGGCCGAGAACGAGGTGTTCCCCGGCGTCGCGGACCTGCTGACCGGACTGTCCGCGTCGGGGTCGCGGCTGGCGGTCGCGACCAGCAAGTCCGAGCGGTTCGCAGTCCGGATCCTCGATCATTTCGGCCTGTCCGGGCACTTCGAGGTCGTCGCGGGTGCGTCCGCGGACGGCACCCGGCGAGCGAAGGCGGACGTCGTCGAGCACGCGTTGCGCGGGCTCGGTGTCAGCCCCGTTCCCGGCGGCACGCCCGATGTCGTGATGGTCGGCGACCGCGTCCACGACGTGCACGGAGCCGCGCACTGGGGTATCCCGACGGTCCTCGTGCACTGGGGTTACGGCGCCGAATCGGAGGCCGATGACGCCGCGTGGTCGGCTCGGACGGTCGGCGAGCTGGGGGCGATCCTGCATGCCCGCTGACGCTGCGCTGCACATCACGTTCGTGTGCACCGGCAACATCTGCCGGTCGCCGATGGCGGAGAAGATCCTGCTCGGCCACCTGACCGACGCCGGTCTCGCGGACGTCGTCCGGGTGTCGAGCGCGGGCACCGGCGACTGGCACGTCGGCGACGACGCCGACCACCGGACGACCGCCGTGCTGGCGGCGCACGGCTACCCGGTCGGGCACCGCGCCGCGCAGGTCGGACGCGACCATCTGGACGCCGACCTCGTGGTCGCGCTCGACACCGGTCACGATCGCGCGCTGGCCCACCTCGGGGTGCCGACCGAACGGCGGCGCCTGCTGCGCAGCTTCGACCCGGACGCCGAGGATGATTCGGTGCCCGATCCGTACTACGGCGACGGCGAGGACTTCGAGCTGGTTCGCGAGCAGATCGAAGCCGCTGTTCCGGGCCTGCTGGAGTGGGTTCGCGAACGACTCTGACGGCCGTTGGGTGATCCCGGACACCGACATTTCGGTCTCACCCGGCACGCCCAGTACCGTGGTGGCGTGCGAAGGCTGAAATTTCTGCTGCGTCCGGGCTGGCTGGTGCTCGCCGTCGTCGTGGCGGGTTTCGCCTACATGTGCTTCACCGTCCTCGCGCCGTGGCAGCTGGGCAAGAACACGAGCACCGAGCACCGCAACGCGCTGATCGAGGAGTCCGTGAACGCGGAGCCTGTTCCGGTCGAGTCGATCCTGCCCGAGTCGGGTCCGCTCGCCGCCAACGACGAGTGGCGGCAGGTGACGGCGACGGGCACCTACCTGCCGGATCACGAGGCACTGGTCCGACTGCGCTCGATCGAGGGCGATCCCGCGTACGAGGTGCTCACACCGATGCGTCTGACCGGCGGCGAGATCATCCTGATCAACCGCGGGTACGTGCGACCGGTCCAGGGCACCCTCGCGCCGCCGATCGAGGCCGCACCGTCCGGTGAGGTCACCGTCACGGCCCGGGCTCGCGTGTCCGAGGGCACCGTCCCAGGCAAGGACCCGATCATCGAGAACGGTGTCCCCCAGGTGTACTTCCTCGATGCCGGGCAGGTCGGTGCAACGGTCGGTCTGCCGCTGGTCGACGCGTGGTTCCAGTTGCCTGCGGGCGAGCCGGGTGCGCTGAACCCGATTCCGCTTCCCCAGCTCGACGCCGGCCCGTACCTCTCCTACGGACTGCAGTGGCTCGCGTTCGGGATCATGGCGCCGCTGGGTCTGGCGTACTTCGTGCGCGCGGAGATCCGGGAGCGCCGCCGCGAACGCGCGAACACCGTCGTAGTCCCCGACACGGACGCCTCCGACACAGAACAGACGCCGGCCGAGACGAACCCCGAGCGAGACGAGGTCGCGCTGCCGCGCCGCCGCTTCGGCCGATCGACCGAGCCCGAGCCGGCCACACTGACAGCGACCGAGGCGAGGCTCGCCGATCGCTACGGCAAGCGCCGCTGAGCGAGCACCACGACGAGGGCCGCGGTCACCGCGGCACCGGCCTGCACCACCTCGGACAGCCGCGCGACCCGCGCGATGTCCCCCACCCGGGGGGACGGACCGTCCCCGAGGGTGGGGCGCTCCTCGACACCGTGCGCGTACTCGGTTCGGCCACCGAGCCGCACGCCGAGCGCTCCAGCCATCGACGCCTCCGCGACGCCCGCATTGGGGCTGGGGTGAGCGGACGCGTCGCGTCGCCACGCCCGTGCCGACGCGGCAGGGGAACCGCCGACGGCGGGCGCGGAGGCGACGGCGAGCAGTCCGGTCAGCCGCGCGGGAGCGAGGTTCACGACGTCGTCGAGGCGGGCCGCGGCCCAGCCGAACCGCAGGTAGCGCGGTGACCGGTACCCGATCATCGCGTCGAGGGTGTTGACGGCGCGGTATCCGAGTGCGCCGGGCGCCCCGGCGATCGCCGCCCACACCAGAGGCCCGACCGTCGCGTCGGACGTGTTCTCGGCGATCGATTCGACCGTGGCGCGGGCGATCCCGGCTTCGTCGAGTGAATTCGGGTCACGTCCGCACAGGGACGGGACGAGTTCGCGTGCACCGGTGAGGTCGTCGCCGTCCAGACGATCGGCCATCTCGTTGCCGACGCGCGCGAGCGACGTTCCGCCGAGCGCGGTCCACGTCGCCGCCGCCACGAGGGCCGTCTCCCCCGCCCAGCCGAGCCGGCGGGCCGCGCGGGACGCGACGACCGCGCCCCCGACGACGCCGCCGGCGAGCAGCGCCGTGTGGCAGGCCCCCGCGGCCCGGGAGTCGCGGTAGGTGGCGCGTTCCAGGGCGGCGGCCGCTCGACCGAAACCGGCGACGGGATGTCCGCGCCTCGGGTCGGCGAACACCCGGTCGGCCACGTATCCGAGGGCGATGCCTGCCGCGCGGGCCGAGATCCGGGGTCGAGTCACGGGACCAGTTCTATCAACCCGCACCGTTCACGATTCGTCCGACCGTCGTGTCCTCGTCCCGATTCGGAGGCAGGGGATGCGAAGATGCGCGGCGACAGAATTCGAAAGGCGAACGGAGTCGACAGCGGTGGCGACCACGGTGAAGTCCGCGGGCAAACGCCTGGCGTCCCTCGTCCAGGAGGTCAACTCGGGCACCGTCGCCGTCGAGATCGCCGGGAAGACGGACAGTGCAGTGCTCATCTCGCTCGCGCACTACACCGCGCTGCAGGAGGCCACGTTCCTGCTCCGGTCCCCCGAGCTGATGGCCAGTCTGCGCCGCGAATTGGCCCGCTCGCTTCTCCCGGCGGTCCCCGACCAACCGCCCGCCGCGGAACCTGCGACGTCGACCGAAAAGTGCCGTCGCGGATCGAAGGCCAAGGCCCGGAAGAAACGTACGAAAAGGAAGAAGAAGAAGAAGTCCGCGTGAGCGCGACTCAGGTCCGCACGACCCCGACCGGCAGGTCGCGTACCCGGCGCGCGGGGTTGCCCGCGTAGAGGCCGTTGGGTTCGCAGTCGCGGGTGACGACGGCTCCGGCCCCGACGATGCATCCCGGACCGACCGTGACCCCGGGCAGGACGATGGCGCCCGCTCCGATCCAGCTGCCGTCGCCGACGGTGATCGGCATGTTGCGGACGCGTCCGCCGCGGCCGTCCTCCGGTCCGATGTCGTGGGTGCTGGTGATGAATTTGACGCCGTGGCCGACGGCAACCTGCCTGCCGAGAGTGATGGGCGCGGTGCCGTCGAACAGGACGCCACGGTTGACGAATGTGCCGACGCCCATCCGAATGTCCTTGCCGCCGAAGTGGCATCCCGAATAGATGCCCGCACCCCACACCCGCGCTCCGGCGGCGAGCAGGAGCAGGATCCGTAGCCACACCGGCACGAACGGGGACGACTGGACGATCGTGATGAAGCGCACTACGTCACGATAGCGACGTCGGCACTCTAGGCTCGACAAGCACCGAGACCGAGGAGACAAGATGGCGTCCGACCCGATCCCTGTCGTGTTCGTGCACGGACTGTGGATGCACGCAAGCAGTTGGCAGCCGTGGACGGAACTGTTCGCGTCGCGCGGGTACATCCCGATCGCTCCCGGCTGGCCCGGGGACGGGGAGACGGCCGAGGCGACGCGCGAGAATCCGGACAAGTTGAACGGGGTCGGCCTCGCGGAGGTCGCTCGGCACTACCGGACCGTCGTCGAAGCGCTGCCGACGCTTCCCATCCTGGTCGGTCATTCCTTCGGCGGTCTGATCGCGCAGAAGCTCCTCGGCGACGGGCTGGCGCGTGGAGCGGTCGCGATCGCCCCCGCACAATTCAAGGGCGTCCTCCGCCTGCCACTCGACCAGGTGCGTAGTGTGATGCCGATCCTGCGGAATCCGCTGCTGCGGAACAAGACCTGGACGCACACACCGGAGTCGTATCACCACACGTTCGCGAACGCGATCTCCCGCGAGGAGTCGGACCGGATCTTCGACGCCCACACGATCCCGGCGCCTGCCCGGCCGCTGTTCCAAGCCGCGTTGGCCAACGTCGCGGTCGGCAGTCCCGCCAAGATCGACACCCGCACCGCGCGCGGTCCACTGTTGCTGGTCGCGGGCGGTGCCGACCGCATGACGCCGGAGTCGATCGTCGCGTCCCAGTACAACATTCAGAGGCGCAACACCGGCGCGACCGAGTACTCGGTGCTGCCGGACCGCGGACATTCGCTTGCCGCGGACGACGGGTGGCGCGAGGTCGCGGACCTGACGCTGGACTTCCTGGAGCGCCATGACCTCGGGGCCGAGAAAGGCTGACGGCGACGCGACCGCAGCGAGATGTCCTGCGTCGTCCGGATCGGGGCCTGCTCGGTCTGGTGTTCACGGTCGTTGCGGCGCAATTCCACCAGGAACACGGCGCACACGGTCGCGTAGGCGGCCAGCACACACAGCGGCGCAAAGATCAACGTCAGTACTGCGAGGAGCGTCATGGGCACCTCCATGTGCAGAAGACGGACGATCTCGGACGGGTCGGCCGGAGCCTCGGGCGGCTGCTGCTCTGCGACCCCCCTTCACACGAAGGTAGTGAATCGAGGGGCGCTGCCGGTGAATGCAGCGTGAACTGATCTTGTGACATCCCGCACTTTCCCCAGGTCACAAGTGATCCACGTCTCGTTCGAGGGGATCCACGGGACCGAGGAGCACTTCGCGGCACCCCCGACAACAGACAAAGCGGACACGCGGCTAGCGTGTGGTCATGGCTCGTTCACCGTTCCGCTCGAAGGCCCTGATCGCTGCTGTCGCCACCGTCGGCGCACTGGCCCTGACGGCATGCTCGTCCACCCCTGCGGACTCGCCCGCCTCCACCTCGCCGACCACGAATGTGCTTGCGGCGAAAGGACTCGACGACCTGAGTGGAAAGGAGTTGATCGAGCGACTCGACACACTTCCCGTAGCGGAGCGGCCCGACGGCCTCGTCGCGTCAGTGCGGCCGGACGAGGTCCTCATCTCCGAGAACGACGGCCCCGAAACGTCCGTCGCGCTCCCCGACGACGAGTTCTACGTCTCCGTCGCGCCCTACGTGAACCGCACCCACGACTGTTACTTCCACAGCCTCACCACCTGTCTCGGTGAACTGCGCGACCAGCCGATCCGGGTGACCGCCACGGACGTTGCCGACGGTGCCGTGCTGGCGGACCTGACAAGTCGCACCTACGACAATGGGTTCGTCGGCCTGTGGCTGCCCCGCGGGATCGAGGCCGACGTGGTGGTCGAGTACGAGGGGCGCACCGGCCGGGCCACCGTCGGCACCGGCCCGGACGACCCGACCTGCGTCACCACCATCGCCCTCGCGTAAGCCTCACTGCGCGACGGCTTCCCGCCTTCGACCGACGATCGCGAGTGACATCACCGCGGCGATCGCACACAGACCGCCCGCGACGAAGAATGCAGCGTCATACCCGCCGAACCGGTCCCGGACCAGGCCCGCGAGGAACGCGACGATGCCCGCACCGATCTGGTGCGACGCCAGGACCCACCCGAACACGATCGGGCTGTCGGCACCGAAGTGCTGACGGCACAGCGCAACCGTCGGCGGCACGGTGGCCACCCAGTCGAGGCCGTAGAAGATGACGAACGCGATCATCGGCGGATGCACCGACTCCGCGAACAGGATCGGCAGGAACACCAGCGAGATCCCGCGGAGCAGGTAGTAGGTCCCGAGAAGCTTGCGGGCGTCGAAGCGGTCGGTGAACCAACCCGACGCGATGGTCCCGAGTACGTCGAAGATGCCGATCACCGCGAGCAGGCTCGCCGCGGCGGTGGTGGGCATGCCGTGGTCGTGGGCGGCCGGCACGAAGTGGGTGCCGACGAGTCCGTTGGTGCTGGCGCCGCAGATCGCGAATGTGCCTGCCAGCAGCCAGAACACCCGGGTCCGCGACGCCGACGCCAGCACCGACAGCGCGCGACGCACCGCGCCGCCGGGCGCCGCGGGCACCTCGGGCGCGACGAAGTCGGGGTCGGCGCCGTACGGGACAGCGCCGATGTCGGACGGCCGGTTCCGGAGGAACAGCAACACCAGAGGGACCACCGCGAGTGCAGCGAATGCGACGGTCAACGCCACCACCTGCCACGAGTGCCTCTCGGAGATCATTGCGAGCACGGGCAGGAACACCAACTGTCCGGCCGCTCCACCTGCAGTGAGGATGCCGGTGACGAGACCCTTCCGGGCGACGAACCAGCGGTCGACGACGGTGGCGACGAATGCCAGCGCCATGGATCCGGTGCCGAGACCGACGAGGACGCCCCACAGCAGCACCAGCTGCCACTGCGCGGTCATGAACACCGTCAGCCCGCTGCCCGCCGACACCAGGAGTAGCGCCGCGGTCACGACCCGGCGCATTCCGAAGCGTTCCATCAGGGCCGCCGCGAAGGGCGACGTGAGGCCGTACAGGACGAGGTTGATCGACACCGCCGAGGAGATCGATGCCCGCGACCAGCCGAAGTCCTGGTGCAGCGGGTCGATGAGGATCGACGGGGCCGCACGGAAGGCGGCCGCGCCGACGAGCGCGAGGAACGCGACCGCGGCGACCGACCAGGCGGGGTGTGGGCGCCGGGAAGTCGGGGCGACGGTGGGACGTGGAGGCACGAGCTCGGAGGTCACGAGAATCAGTGTGTGGGTCGTGACCGGCGCGAACCAATGGCTTGAATGCCAATGTGTGAAAGAATCGAGCCATGCATCGTGTGGTGGTCCTGGCACTCGACGGGGTGGTGCCCTTCGAGCTCGGCATCCCGTCCCGAATCTTCGGCATGGCCGAGGACGCGGCGGGCGAACCCCTGTACGAGGTGCTGACCTGCACCGTCGACGGCGGACCGGTCCGCACGGAAGCCGACTTCACGGTCTCGGTCGACCACGGCCCCGAACTGCTCTCCACCGCGGACACCGTGGTCATCCCCGCGACGTATCAACTCGGCTCCACCCGCGACGGGCACCTGCCCCCGGAGATGGAGAAAGCTCTGGGGTTCGTCCGCCCCGGCACCCGCTACGTCTCGATCTGCATCGGGTCGTACGTGCTCGCGGCCGCGGGCCTGCTCGACGGGCTGCGGGCCACCACGCACTGGCGGCACACCGACCACTTCCAGCGCACGTTCCCGGCGGTGCAGGTCGACCCGGACGTGTTGTTCGTCGACGAGGGTCACGTCGTCACCTCGGCGGGCGTCGCCGCCGGACTCGATCTCTGCCTGCACCTCGTCCGCCGCGACCACGGCGCCGACGTCGCGACCCGGGTCGCCAAGCGGTCGGTCGTCCCGGCGTGGCGGGACGGCGGGCAGGCGCAGTTCATCGAGCGCCCGGTCCCGGTGCACGCCTCGGATTCGACTGCGGCGACCCGTGACTGGGCTCTGCAGCGACTCGACGAGCCGCTGCAGCTGTCCCGTCTGGCCCGGCACGCCAACATGAGCGTGCGGACGTTCACGCGCCGGTTCGCCGACGAGGTCGGGACGACGCCGACCCAGTGGCTCATCACTCGCCGCGTCGACCGTGCCCGGCAACTCCTCGAGACCACCGACCTATCCGTCGACACCATCGCCGCCGACGTCGGTTTCGGCACGGCGACCTCCCTGCGGCAGCACATGGCCACGCAGCTCGGTGTGCCGCCGTCCGCCTACCGCAGGACCTTTCGCGCCTGACGTGAGACACGGTCGGGCGGGGCTGGTCACCGCCCCCGCGGACGTGAATCCTGGACTGCATGGCAGACCACAGCACACTCATCGAGCTCTCGTTCACCGTCTCGGGCCACGTATCCCGGCCGACCGCGCAGACCTACGAGGCCGTCGCCGACCCCGAGCAGTTGTCGCAGTACTTCACCACCGGCGGCGCGCGCGGACGCCTCGAACCGGGCGCGGACGTCACCTGGGACTTCGCGGACTTCCCGGGCGCATTCCCCGTGACGGTGGTCGCCGCGGAACAGCCGAGCCGCATCGTCATCGAATGGGCCGGAACCGCAACCACGTCCGAGGCCGGCACGACCACCACCACGTTCGAGTTCGAGCCCGTCGACGATGACACCCGGACCCGGGTCACCATCACCGAGTCGTCGTGGCAGCCGACCGACGAGGGCGCGACGAGTGCCTTCGGCAACTGCCAGGGATGGACCGGAATGCTCGCCGCACTCAAGGTGTGGGTCGAGCACGGTATCAACCTGCGGGACGGCTTCTACAAGTGAACCCGCCCGAAGGGGTGGAACGACGAAGGGTGGCAGGCTCCTACTCGTTCGCCACCAGCTGGTCCAGGATGAACTGAACCGCCTCCGGCTTGTGGGCGTACAGGTGCTCACCTGCCTGTACGACATACCAGTCACCGCACTTCACCGTGCTGGCGGATTCGACTCCGGACTGCCACCAACCTGCCGACAGTGACGGCGGGCGGGCATCGGAGCCGTCGATCTCGGCGCACCCCGGGTGGTCCAGGGCCTCGACACTGCTCGTCATCCTGAGGATCCGTTCGTCACCCGTGGTTCTGACGATCTCGTCGATGGCGGTCGCGTTGGGGGGTACCCAGTCGGGCAGGACTTGCCGTCCGTCGGTGGCGGTGGAGAAGGAGTGGGTCTCCGTCTTCTTGTATGCCTTGCTGTCGTCGAAGCGGTCGACGTTGCATGCTGTCGCCGCGAGCATCACGCCGAGGAGCAGGGGCGATGCGGCGATGCTGCCGCTGATTCGCTTGGTGTTGATCACCACCTCAACCTACGAGCGGTAGTGCGCCACTCGCGTCGCACGGCAGGATGAGTCTTCTCCCGCCGCGTCATGCTGGAGACGGACATCGGGCCGCGAGCGGGTCGCACTCGATCCACGAGGGAATCGACGCCCGGCCACCGGAATTCGCACTCTCGTACACCATCTAAAATCGATGCCACGGCGAGCCTGCCAGATCCGGTTTCTGGCCTTGTACCACCGCCGTCGAGGACTGATGAGGATACGACTCGGCGACAGCCGGAGCCCCCAGCGTCGGGACGCGGACGCTCCCGCGACCCCGCGACGTTGGCCCGAACCGCCACCCGCGGTCCCATCGAGCGGCACCCCCCGGCCCCGCCCCCGCCTGGAACGCCGACTTCCCCCGTTGTGGCCGGCACCGTCTGCGGGCCAGCCCCCGCTTCCCCCGAAGCCGACGCCGCCGGTACCGCCGTACGACGGGCGCCCCGGTGCGACTCCCCCGGTCGGGCAACCGGAATGGGAGCGGCCCCGTCGATCGGCGCTCCGGTGGGGACTGCGTGCGCTCGCGGCATTCGTGGCGCTGTGCGTCCTGATGCCGGTCGTGTACCGCGTGGCGACACCGCCACGAACGCTGTTCATGCTGACCGACGAGGCGAGCGGTCCGACCGTCTTCCAGAACGTCTCGCTCGACTACATCAGCAGGCACTACGTCGCCGCGGTGATCGTCCACGAGGACGCGCAACTCGGCACCCGTACGGGGCCGTATCACGTGGGCGAGTTCGTCGACCGCACGCTGACCTACGTCAGCACGGGCGAGGACAACTCGGGGTCGACCATTCCGCAGCAGCTCGTGAAGAACATCTTCCTGTTCCGGGGCGAGTGGGGAGTGACCAAGATCGTCCGCAAGGGAGTCGAGGCCCTGCTGGCCTGGCCGTTCAACATGATCGGCGACCGCAGGCAACTCGAGCTCTACCTGAACTACGCACAGTTCGGACCCAACCTGTACGGGGTCTGCGCAGCCAGTTGGTACTACTTCAACCGCCCGCCGTGGGACGGAAACCCCTCGGACGCGGCAACCCTGGCCGGTCTGCTGCCGCTCGGGGAGGACGCCAAACGATCTCCCGGCGGCGGCGTCGACATCACCAGCGACGGCCAGTGGGTGGTGGCCAGCACCGTGACGCGGGCGCGCACGAAGGTGCCGCAGCGGGTCGACGAGATGGGCGGCTGGGACGGCACCGTGGAAACGGTCGGCATCCTCGACTCGGCGAGCGACAACAATCCCCTCGACGATCCGGACAGCTGCTCGACGATGCCCGACTCGGTCGCGGATCGACTGGCCTCCGAGGGTGCCTGGTGGAGCGACCAGTACCCGAGTTGAGCCAGCCGACGAAGAATCCCGCACTGTGTGGTGCGGGGTTCTTCCGATGCTTGCCGTAGACCCCTGCCTCTCGCGTCGGATCAGGTTCGCTCCCGCCGGATCCGGGTCTGCCTCGGGGTCCGGTCATACCCGGGGATGAGGCAGGGCCACCCGGAATCCGGCGACGGTCCGATGACTCGGACACCCCGCATCGGCGACGGTGGAACCATGACCGATCCGACCCCGCCACCCGTCCTGTCCGTGCACGCCCTCGGCAAGTCCTTCGGGCAGGCCCCCGTGCTCCGCGACGTCAGCCTGGAGATCCGGGCCGGCACCGCGACCGCGATCATGGGACCGTCCGGATCGGGCAAATCGACCCTGCTGCACTGCATGTCGGGGATCGTGAAACCGGACTCCGGCGCGGTGTTGCTCGCGGGGCATCACATCCAGAACCTCGGCGAGAACGACCGCAGCCGGCTCCGGCGCGAGGCATTCGGCTTCGTCTTCCAGTCCGGGCAACTCCTCCCGGAACTTCCCGCGATCGAGAACGTCGCACTGCCGCTGATCCTGAACGGCGCCTCCATCCGCGACGCCAAGGCCACCGCGAACACCTTCTTCGCGCCGCTCGGCCTGGACGGTCTGCAGGACCGCCGGCCGGGCCAGATGTCGGGTGGGCAGTCGCAGCGAGTCGCGATCGCCCGGGCTCTGGTGACCAAACCCTCGGTGCTGTTCGCGGACGAGCCGACCGGCGCGCTGGACGCGCAGACCAGCTGGGAGGTGATGCGGCTGCTACGGGAGTCGGCGCAGCAGATCGGGTCCGCCCTCGTGGTGGTCACCCACGACCTCGAGGTGGCCCGCTGGTGCGATCGCACGCTGGTGATGCAGGCCGGTTCCCTCGTCGCGCAGCAGGTGGCGGCATGAACGCCACCGCCCGCGTCGCCCTGCTGACGGTGCGGGGCGAGGGCCGGAAGGCGATCAGCACCTACGCCCTTCCTGTCACCGCCTTCGCCGCCTCCACCGCGCTGCTGCTCACGGTCCTCGGCGGGTACGGCGCCTTCGACGGGCGCACCGGGGAGCCGGAAGCGCAGATGTACCTCTCCCTCGCGGGCGTGGCCTCGGTCCTCATGGTGGTGCCCGCCGTGACCCTCGGACTCGCGGCGGCGCGACTCGGTGCGCGGCGCCGGGACGAGCGGCTCGCGGCGCTGCGGCTGATCGGCGCCACCCCGCGTCAGATCGTCGCCCTGTGCTCTGCCGAATCGGGTGCGCAGGGCCTGGTCGGTGCGCTGATCGGCGTAGTCGGCTACCTCGCCGCGCTCCCACTGGTCGCGCAGCTGCGGTTCCAGGGCCGCACCTTCGAGCTCTCCGAGCTCTGGGTCGGCGCCCTGCCGTTGCTCGGGGTGGTGCTCGGAATGACGGTACTGGCCGCGCTCACCTCGATGCTCGGCATGCGGCAGGTGTTCGTCAGCCCGCTCGGCGTGGCACAGGGCCACGCTAAGCCTGCCCCGAAGGCACTCATCGCCGTTCTCGCGGTTGCGGTCCTCATCGGGTGGACCGCCGTCGGCGGCGCGATGCCGGGCGTCGCGGCCATCCTGGCGGGACTCGCGGTCTGCTTCGGCATCGTGGCCCTGATCGGACCGTTCGTGATCTCCCTGCTGGGCCGCATCATGCTCGCCCGATCGCGGGACGCCGCCTCGTTGATCGCCGCGCGCCGGGTGCTCGACAACCCGAAGTCCGTGTGGCGCACCGTCAGCGGCGTCACGATGGCCGCCTTCGTCGCGGCCGGAACCTCGCTGCTCGCGGCGATCGGCGACGGTGAGGGTCAGGAGCTTCAGCCGGGTCAGGAGTTCATCTACGCGGACTTGCGGACCGGCGTGCTGTTCACCCTCGGCGCGACCTTCGCGCTCGCCGCGATCTCGTCGGCGCTCACCCAGGTGTCGACGATCCTGGACAGCCGGCAGGTCTACCGCAGCCTCGCCCTGGCAGGCACCCCCGTCCAGGTGATGGACCGGGCGCGGATCCGGCAGGTCCGCACCCCGGTGATGGTGATGGCGCTGGCAGGCGCCGGCGGCGCGCTGCTGTTCCTGTTCCCCCTCGCGGGCGCCGTCGTCCTCACCACTCCGATGGCGTTGGTGCAGCTCGGTGTCACGCTTGCGGCGGGCATTGCCCTGGTGCTGGCCAGCGCACTCGTGGCTCGGCCGGTGATGCGCCGGGTGCTCGCCGATTGAGCCCGGACCGATGAAAGCCCCTGCGCCCCGAAGGAAGTGGATACTCACCCTCGGCGCGGAGGCGCCGTCGTCGCGGTGGTTGTGGGGCTGACTGCGCCGACCTGCGGGGATGGCAGTCCTGCGGAGGGATCACGGATTCGGCTGCGCCGGAAAGGAACTGACAGGTTTCGGTCAGCCGGTGCGACGGGTCCGGGCGAGGGCGACCGCAGCAATGACGAGCCACAGCAGTCCGAGCGCGATGGTCCAGCCGACGCTCTCCAGCCGGGCCGCCGCCAGCCCGAGGCCGAAGGCCAGCACCGCGAGCCCGACGAGCGTCAGCACCGCTCCCATCCTCATCGGTCAATCGTACGTCGGCGGACGTGACCCCGAGCGTGGCCGATCGGCTTGCGACCGAGGCCACCTGGTGAGGTTCGCAGTATGGCGACTGATCAGTCGAAAGTAGGAGTGCTGTCGGATTTCCCGACCGGAGCATCACGAAGCCACTAGCGTGACCTGGTTCACTCCACCACCCACGAGGAGAACCGCGTTGCGTAGAACTGCAGGATTCGTCGGCGCCGCCATCGCCGCAGTCGGCCTCGTCATCGGCACCGCGGGCGTCGCGAACGCGCTCCCGGTGAGCCTTCCCGGAACCACCAGCCACTCCTACGTGGCGGGAGTCGACATGGAGCCGGGAACGTACTACTCCCGCTTCACCGGCGACGCCTGCCAATTCACCCTCACCCAGGCCGGTGAAACCGAGCCGAGCCTCGACGGCATCAGCATGAGCAACAGGTACCGCATCGTCGACCTGGACGCCGGAGACCGGCTCGACTCCGTCGGCTGCACCACCTGGCACCGGCAAGGCGACTCATTCGGGTCGGCCGGGTCGGACGACCTGGGCTTGCTCGGAATGACGGGCAGCCTGGAGGGCTTCGTCTTCGACAACCTCCCGCTGGGTTCCTGACCGACCGGCTTCGGCTCCCGCCTCCGCGAAACAAGACAAGCCCCCCGCCTCGTCGAGGCGGGGGGCTTGTCTTGACTGTTGGTCAGGCAAGATCGACGCCTCGGCTGCAGGTGGGCGCGGAGGGTTTCGAACCCCCGACCGCTGGTGTGTAAAACCAGAGCTCTACCACTGAGCTACACGCCCTCAACGCGGCAAACGGAGCTTCGTCCGTTCGCCGAATTGCACTCAGGAATCTAGCGTGGCGAGCGCTTTCTCCCAAGCTCCCTGGTCACGGGCCTCTCCGGGCCCGTTCATCTCGGAAAATCGGATGATTCCGGACTTGTCGACGACGAAGGTGCCGCGGTTCGGGAAACCGGCCTTCTCGTTGAACACGTCGTAGGCCTGGGTGACGGCGCCGTGCGGCCAGAAATCGGACAGCAGCGGGAACGTGTACCCCTGTTCCGCGGCCCAGATCTTGTGCGTCGGCGGGGGGCCGACGGAGATGGCGACGACGGCGGTGTCGTCGTTCTCGAAGGTCGGGAGGGTGTCCCGCACCTTGCAAAGCTCACCCTGACAGGTGCCGGTGAACGCGAGCGGATAGAACACGACCAGGACGTTTTTCTTTCCCCGGTAGTCGGAGAGCGTGATCTCCTGGTTGTTCTGATCCTTGAGCGTGAAATCGGGCGCGACGGTGCCCACGGCCAACGGCATGACGAACTCCTCGAATCTTCGATGTCGGTGAGGCAGGCGCAGCAGAGCCTGTCAGCGCTTGGCGGGCCGTGCTTTCGGCTGCACCAGGCGGCTTCCCGACCAGGATCCCAGATTGGCAGCGGACGTCTGCGTCAGCCCCGCGGTGGGGGCCGACTCGGCGATCTCGCTGGGTTCGACATGGCCGGGCTGTCCGGTCTTTGGAGTCAGGACCCAGACGAAGCCTTCGTCGTTGAGCGGAACGATGGCGTCCATGAGGGCGTCCACGAGGTCTCCGTCACCGTCGCGCCACCACAGCAGGACGACGTCGATCACCTCGTCGGAGTCCTCGTCGACCATCTCGCCACCGATGACTTCTTCCACCGCGGACCGCAGGTCGTCGTCGGTGTCCTCGTCCCAACCCAGTTCCTGCACAGCCATGTCTTCGGTGATGCCCAGCTTCTGGATGTAGTTCTGAGCGTCGGCCGCGGCGACCACGGTGGTGTCCTCCTCTAAGTCAAACAGCTGAACCTCCAGCATCCGATCGGTGGTGATCGGTAGTGAAAGCGAACATGCTCGGGGCCGCTCGCGCAAGCGGGCCGCGCCGATTCGAGGTAACAAATGTTCGTACAGGCGACGAATGCCCCTCGCACGCGCAGCGATCGATGCCGTTTGGCAGGATTGGATGCAGATCACCATCATGAACGAACCGGGTCGCCGTCACAGTTGGCGAACCGGATTGGAACGGACGCCACACCGAGCGTCCACCGCGATGAGGAGCAAATGTTGTCCGAGCAGATCCAGGACCCGGTATCTCCAGCAACGCCCGGTCCCACCCCCGGTTCCGACGGCCGGGTTCGCGTCATCCGAGAGGGTGTCGCGTCTTATCTCCCCGACATCGATCCGGACGAGACCGGTGAATGGATCGAGAGCTTCGACGATCTGCTGGAGCGTTCCGGGCCGGCGCGCGCACGCTATCTGATGCTGCGACTGCTCGAGCGCGCAGGCGAGAACCGCGTGTCGATTCCCGCGTTGACCTCCACCGATTTCGTCAACACCATTCCGACCGAGAACGAGCCGTGGTTCCCCGGCGACGAGGAGGTCGAGCGCCGGTACCGCGCCTGGATCCGCTGGAACGCGGCGGTCATGGTGCACCGCGCGCAGCGCCCCGGCGTCGGCGTCGGCGGCCACATCTCCACGTACGCCTCGTCCGCCGCGCTGTACGAGGTCGGGTTCAACCACTTCTTCCGCGGCAAGGACCACCCCGGCGGCGGAGACCACATCTTCGTCCAGGGCCACGCCTCCCCCGGCATCTACGCCCGCGCGTTCCTCGAGGGCCGGATCCCGCCCTCGCAGATGGACGGCTTCCGACAGGAGGCCTCGCACGCCGATTCGGGCGGCGGCCTCCCCTCCTACCCGCACCCGCGGCTGCTGCCCGATTTCTGGGAGTTCCCGACGGTGTCGATGGGCCTGGGCCCGATGAACGCCATCTACCAGGCCCGTTTCAACCACTACCTGCACGATCGCGGCATCAAGGACACCTCGCAGCAGCACGTGTGGGCGTTCCTCGGCGACGGCGAGATGGACGAGCCGGAGTCGCGTGGTCTCGCGCACGTCGCGGCCACGGAGGGCCTCGACAACCTCACGTTCGTCGTCAACTGCAACCTGCAGCGCCTCGACGGTCCGGTCCGCGGCAACGGCAAGATCATCCAGGAGCTGGAGTCCTTCTTCCGCGGCGCCGGCTGGAACGTCATCAAGGTCGTGTGGGGTCGCGAGTGGGACTCGCTGCTGCACGCCGACAAGGACGGCGCGCTGGTCAACCTGATGAACGTCACCCCGGACGGCGACTACCAGACGTACAAGGCCAACGACGGCGGGTACGTCCGCGAGCACTTCTTCGGCCGCGACCCGCGCACCAAGGAACTGGTCAAGGACCTGTCGGACCAGGAGATCTGGAACCTCAAGCGCGGCGGCCACGACTACCGCAAGATCCACGCGGCCTACGCCGCCGCGATGGCGCACAAGGGCCAGCCGACGGTCATCCTGGCGCACACGATCAAGGGCTACACCCTCGGCAAGCACTTCGAGGGCCGCAACGCGACGCACCAGATGAAGAAGCTGACGCTCGACGATCTGAAGGCGTTCCGCGACCTGCAGCGCATCCCGATCTCGGACGCCGAACTCGAGAAGGACCCCTACCTTCCGCCGTACTACCACCCCGGGCCGGACGCGCCGGAGATCCGGTACATGCTCGAGCGCCGCAGGCAACTCGGCGGCTTCCTGCCGTCCCGTCGCACCGACGCCGCTCCCCTGCCGGTTCCGGACATCTCCGCGCTCGACCCGATCCGTAAGGGATCCGGCAAGCAGGAGGTCGCGACGACGATGGCGTTGGTGCGCGTCATCAAGGAACTGCTGCGCGACAAGGAGATCGGCCACCGGATCGTCCCGATCATCCCGGACGAGGCCCGCACCTTCGGTATGGACTCGTGGTTCCCGTCGCTGAAGATCTACAACCGCAACGGGCAGCTGTACACGTCCGTCGACGCCGAACTGATGCTGGCGTACAAGGAGTCCAGCGTCGGGCAGATCCTGCACGAGGGCATCAACGAGGCCGGCTCGACGGCGTCGTTCACCGCGGTCGGTTCGTCCTACGCGACGCACGGCGAGCCGATGATCCCGCTGTACATCTTCTATTCGATGTTCGGGTTCCAACGCACCGGCGACGGCCTGTGGGCCGCCGCCGACCAGATGGCTCGCGGCTTCGTCCTCGGCGCCACCGCGGGTCGCACGACCCTGACCGGCGAGGGCCTGCAGCACGCGGACGGGCACTCGCTGCTGCTGGCGTCCACCAATCCGGCGGCTGTCACCTACGACCCGGCGTTCTCCTACGAGATCGCGCACATCGTCCGGGACGGCATCCGCCGCATGTACGGCGGCACTCCCGGAACCCCCGGGTTCGGCGGCGAGAACGTCTTCTACTACCTGACGATCTACAACGAGCCGTACGTGCAGCCCGCCGAGCCGGCGGACCTCGACGTCGAGGGCCTCCTCAAGGGCATCTACCTGTACCAGAAGTCGCAGGGAACGGGACCGCGAGCACAGATCCTGGTGTCCGGTGTCGGGATGCCGGAAGGCCTGCGTGCCGCGCAGCTGCTGGCCGACGACTGGGGTGTCGCGGCCGACGTGTGGTCGGTGACGTCGTGGGGCGAGCTTCGCCGCGAGGGACTCGAATGCGATCGCCAGGGCCTGCGCAATCCCGACCGTCCGGCTCCGGTGCCGTACATCGCGTCGGTGCTCGCCGGCGCGGAGGGCCCGTTCGTCGCCGCCTCCGACTGGATGCGCGCCGTGCCGGACCAGATCCGGCAGTGGGTGCCCGGCGACTACACGACCCTCGGCACCGACGGGTTCGGTTTCTCCGACACCCGTACGGCGGCGCGACGGTTCTTCAACGTCGACGCCGAGTCGATTGCCGTCGCGGCGCTCGCCGGCCTCGCCCGCGAGGGGAAGGTCGAGCACAACACGCCCGCCGCTGCGGCGAAGCAGTACCGCATCGACGACGTCCTCGCCGCGCCGACGTCGATGAAGGATCCGGGCAGCGCCTGATCCACACGGCCCGGGTCGCGCCTGATCCGCACGGTCACTCGACGCCCCGCCACCGACTCGGCGGCGGGGCGTCGCCTGTGTAACGGTCGGGCCGTGGCGCACAACGCGGGGCCGGCGGTGGCGTAGGTTTCGGTGTCATGGGTGACGAGGACGCGGAGCCGCAGGTCGAGGCGACCGACGTGCGTGACGGCGACGCAGCGGTAACGCCCGCACCGGCAGGGCGCTCACCTGCCTCGCCGCCACCGTTCGTCCGGCAGCGTGTGCAGCGCAATCCCCTGCCCGACGCCCTGCTGCGCCGGGTCAAGCAGTTCTCGGGGCGGCTGTCCACCGAGGCCGTGACCTCGATGCAGGCACAGCTGCCGTTCTTCGACGATCTCGACGCCGACCAGCGAGCCAGTGTGCAGTTGCTGGTGCAGACGGCCATCGTCAACTTCCTCGACTGGTTGCAGAACCCCGCCGACAGCGACATGCGGTTCAGCCTCGACGCGTTCCAGGTGATTCCGCAGGACCTGGCCCGGCGGCTGACGCTGCGGCAGACCGTCGACATGGTCCGGGTCGCGATGGAGTTCTTCGAGCAATGGCTTCCGGCGCTCGCCCGCAACGATCAGCAGTTGATCGCGCTGACGGAGGCGGTTCTGCGGTACGGCCGCGAACTGGGGTTCACGGCGGCATCGGTGTACGCGAGCGCGGCGGAGTCCCGCGGCGCGTGGGACACCAGGCTCGAGGCGCTCGTGGTGGACGCCGTGGTGCGCGGTGACACCGGCCCGGACATGCTCTCGCGTGCGGCGACCCTCAACTGGGACGCGAACGCGCCTGCGACCGTCCTCGTCGGGACACCGCCTCCGGATCAGGGCGTCTCGGTGGTCGGCACGGTCCACGTCGTGGCGCAGCGCCACGACCGTGCGGCCCTCGCGGTGGTGCAAGGGTCGCGCTTGGTGACGGTGGTGAGCGGCGACGTCAGACCGACGCCGGAGAATCGGCCTTTCCTCAACGACCTGCTTGCGGCGTTCTCCCCGGGGCCGGTGGTGATCGGACCGACGACGGGGACGCTCGGCGCGGCCCACTTCAGCGCGGTCGAGGCGCTCGCAGGCATGGACGCGGTTCCCGGCTGGCGCGGCGCTCCCCGTCCGGTGCACGCGGGCGAGCTACTCCCCGAGCGGGCACTCCTCGGCGATCGGGCCGCTCTCGATGCCCTGTACGACCAGTTGGTGCGTCCCCTGGAAACCGCCGGGTCGGTGCTGTCGGACACTCTCGACGCCTACATGGACTGCGGCGCCGCCGTCGAGACATGCGCCCGGCAACTGTTCGTCCATCCAAATACTGTCCGGTATCGCCTGAAGAAGATCGCGGAGATCACCGGCCGCGATCCGACCACCCCGCGAGACGCTTACGTTCTCCGTATTGCAGCAACAGTGGGAAGGCTGACTCGAAATCACTACAAACCTTCGCTTTCCGTCACACCAATAACATCCATCACAAGTTCGGAGAACCAGCTGTAACGACGAATCGCTCCCGTACGATGCTGGGCCTCGACTTGCGCTTTTGTTGGAACCCTCCAAAACACCCGTCCAAGGTTCATGGTCAACAACACCCCGCAAACCGGTCCTCTCAGTGTTCCCTTATTCCTGTGATTGCGATGCTCGCCCCGGGTCAGGGGTCCCAAAGCCCCGGCATGCTCAGCCCTTGGCTGGAGCTGCCGGGCACCGCTGATCGCCTTGCGATCTGGTCGAAGGCAGCCGGTCTCGATCTCGTCCGCCTCGGCACCACCGCCACGGCGGAGGAAATCACCGACACCGCCGTGACCCAGCCACTCGTCGTGGCGTCCGCGCTGCTCGCCTTCGAGGAGCTCGAACGTCGTGGCGAGCTTCCCGCGACATTCGTCGCTGCCGGACACTCGGTCGGTGAACTCGCCGCAGCGGCCATCGCCGGCGTGATCACGGCGGACGACGCCGTCACCCTTGCCGCGATCCGTGGCGCGGAGATGGCGAAGGCGTGCGCACTCGAGCCGACCGGCATGTCCGCTGTGCTCGGCGGCGACGAGGAAGCAGTCCTCGCCCGGCTCGCCGAACTCGACCTCGAACCGGCCAACCGCAACGCGGCCGGCCAGATCGTCGCGGCCGGCCTGCTCACCCAGCTCGAGGAACTCGCCGCGAATCCGCCGGAGAAGGCTCGGGTTCGTGCACTTCCCGTTGCGGGCGCTTTCCACACCCGGTTCATGGGACCGGCCCAGGACGCGGTCACCGAGGCCGCCTCCCGGATCGTCCCGGGCGATCCGACCCACACGCTGCTGTCCAACGCGGACGGGCAGCCCGTCACCTCCGGTGCCGACGCCCTGTCGAAGCTGGCCGCGCAGGTCACCCGTCCCGTGCGGTGGGATCTGTGCAGCGAATACCTGCGGAACGCGGAGACGACGGCGGTCGTCGAACTGCCTCCGGCCGGAACCCTGGTCGGTATCGCCAAGCGCGAGATGAAGGGCACGCCCACGCTCGCCCTGAAGACCCCCGCCGACCTGGACGGGCTCGCTCAGTTCGCCCAACTCGTCTGAGCGAACACGGCCCCCACACCGTGTAACTGATAGACCCCACAACTTGCATCACTCGGCCGGTCTGAACATCGGCCGAACGCAGGACCCGATAAATAACACCATCACGAAGGGAGCCACCCCGTGGCACACACTCAGGAAGAAATCATCGCCGGCATCGCCGAGATCATCGAAGAGGTCACCGGCATCGAGCCGTCCGAGGTGACCATCGAGAAGGCCTTCGTCGACGACCTCGACATCGACTCGCTGTCCATGGTCGAGATCGCCGTCCAGATGGAAGACAAGTACGGCGTGAAGATCCCGGACGAGGATCTCGCCAGCCTGCGCACCGTCGGTGACGCCGTCGCGTACACCCAGAAGCTCGAGGCCGAAGGCGTCCAGACCGGCACCGACGGCGAGTGAGCCTCGACGTGTCCTCCACCTCTCCCCGCACGTTGCCCAACGTCGTAGTCACCAGCCTGGCAGCCACGACGTCACTCGCGGGTGACGTGGATGCCACGTGGAAGTCGCTGCTCGCCGGTGAAAGCGGAATCGGCACGCTCGACGGTTTCGTCGACGAGTACGACCTCCCGGTCCGTATCGGCGGCCGCCTCAAGGTGAGCCCCGACGAGGGCCTGACCCGCGTCGAGGTCCGCCGCATGGCGTTCGCCGAGCGCGTGGCTCTGACCCTGAGCCGTGCCGTGTGGCAGGGCGCAGGCAGCCCCGAGGTCGACAAGGACCGCCTCGGTGTCGTCATCGGCACCGGTCTCGGTGGCGGCGAGGCGCTGATCGACGCGGTCGACAAGCTGAACACCGGCGGTTACCGCAAGGTGTCCCCGTTCGCCGTTCAGATGGTCATGCCGAACGGTCCGGCTGCAACGGTCGGACTCGAGCTCGGTGCCCGCGCAGGCGTCATCACTCCGGTCTCGGCATGTTCGTCGGGTTCGGAAGCGATCGCGCACGCGTACCGGATGATCGCGCTCGGCGACGCCGACATCGTGGTGGCCGGTGGCGTCGAGGGGCAACTCGACGCCGTCGCGACCGCGAGCTTCGCGATGATGCGTGCACTGAGCACGCGCAACGACGATCCGGCGGGCGCCTCGCGGCCGTTCGACAAGGATCGTGACGGGTTCGTCTTCGGCGAGGCCGGCGCGATGATGGTCCTCGAAACCGAGGAGCATGCAAAGGCCCGCGGTGCCACCATCCACGCGCGACTGCTGGGTGCGGGCATCACGTCGGACGGCTACCACATCGTGGCGCCGCACCCCGACGGCACCGGAGCGGCACGGGCGATGACCCGCGCCATCCAGAATGCCGGCCTGTCGAAGTCGGACATCAGCTTCGTCAACGCCCACGCGACCGCCACTCCCATCGGCGACATCGCCGAGGCGAGGGCGATCAACGCCGCGGTCGGCAATCATGCCGCGGTGTATGCACCGAAGTCCGCACTTGGGCACTCGATCGGCGCCGTCGGCGCGCTCGAGGCAGTGCTCACGGTCCTGAGTGTGCGTGACGGGGTCATTCCCCCCACGCTCAATCTCGAGAATCAGGATCCAGAGATCGACCTCGACGTCGTCAAGGGTGAACCCCGCAGCGGCCAGATCGATTTCGCACTCAACAACTCGTTCGGATTCGGTGGGCACAACGTTGCGCTCGCCTTCGGCCGCGCCTGACGGATCGGCTTCAGCTAGACGGTGAGGGGCTCGGTTCCACCGAGCCCCTCACCACCCACTCCGCAGTCAGCGGCTCGCATGAAGGAGGACCGGCGATGACCATTCTTGATCCGATCACCAGATCCGACACGCAGCTCGACCCCCGTGATCCCCTGGCCCGGCTCGAGAAGCTGTTCGACGCCGGCACCACAGTCGCATTGCATCCCCGCGACAAGTCCGGTGTGCTCGCCGCGTCCGGTGAGATCGACGGCGTCCGCACCATCGCCTACTGCTCCGACGCCACCGTGATGGGCGGCGCGATGGGAGTGGAGGGCTGCAAGCACATCGTCGCGGCGATCGACGCCGCGATCGAAGATCAGGTTCCGATCGTCGGCGTCTGGCACTCGGGCGGGGCCCGCCTGGCGGAGGGCGTCGAAGCCCTGCACGCCGTCGGCCTCGTGTTCGAAGCCATGGTGCGCGCGTCCGGCCTCATCCCCCAGATTTCCGTCGTCCTCGGCTTCGCCGCGGGCGGCGCCGCCTACGGACCGGCACTGACCGACGTCGTGATCATGGCCCCGGAGGGCCGCGTGTTCGTCACCGGCCCCGACGTCGTGCGCTCGGTGACCGGCGAGCAGGTCGACATGGAGTCCCTCGGCGGTCCCGCGACCCACACCAAGAAGTCCGGTGTCGCCCACATCGCGGCACGCGACGAACTCGATGCACTGCACCGAGCACGCCGACTCGTGTCGATGATCGCCGACCAGGGCGAGTTCGACCTGGACGCGGCCCGCCGCGGCGACACCGACCTGCGCGCGCTGATGCCGGAGTCGGCCAAGCGCGCCTACGACGTCCGCCCGATCGTGCACGAGCTTCTCGACAATGTGGACGGCGAGTCGAGCCTCGAAGAGCTGCAAGGCAACTGGGCCCGCAGCATCGTCACCGGCATCGGCCGCATGGGTGGCCGCACCGTCGGTGTCATCGCGAACAATCCCCTGCGTCTCGGCGGGTGCCTGAACTCGGAGAGCGCCGAGAAGGCCGCACGCTTCGTCCGACTGTGCGACGCGTTCGGCATCCCGCTCGTCGTCATCGTCGACGTGCCCGGTTACCTGCCCGGCGTCAGCCAGGAGTGGGAGGGCGTGGTGCGGCGCGGCGCCAAGTTGCTGCATGCGTTCGCCGAGGCCACGGTTCCCCGCGTCACCCTGGTGACCCGAAAGATCTACGGCGGCGCCTACATCGCCATGAACTCACGCGCGCTCGGCGCCACCAAGGTGTACGCGTGGCCGGAGGCCGAGGTCGCCGTCATGGGCGCGAAGGCCGCCGTCGGCATCCTCCACAAGCGGGCCCTCGCGGCCGCCCCGGAGGAGGAGCGCGAGGCGCTGCACGACCGCCTCGCCGCCGAGCACGAGGCGATCGCGGGCGGTGTCGGACGGGCCATCTCGATCGGTGTCGTCGACGAGTTGATCGAGCCGGCGCAGACGCGCAGCCTGCTCACGGCGGCGTTGGCTGCCGCTCCCGCCCGCCGCGGACAGCACAAGAACATTCCGCTGTAAACGGCGATTTCTCGCGAGCGCGGGTGTGCCCACCAGGGCGCACCCGCGTTCGGCGTTTCGTCACCGCGTGAGTGCAACACCCACCAGGACGAGCGAGGCCACCGTCGCGACCGCACGCACCGTGTTGAAAGCCGTCCAGCGCGGAGCGTAGTCACCGAAGGTGATTCGACCGGCGTCGAGTGCATTGTTGAGCGGGACGTTGATCGCGGCGGTGACGACGAGCGATCCGACGAGGTTGACGCCTGCCGCGGAGAAGTACCAGGGCGCCGCCTCCCCCGACGCCAGGAATCCCGCGACGAGCGCCGCGACCGGGGCACCGAGAAACGGCACGAACAGCCACGGCGTCTGGATCTTTCGATTGATGCCGCTCATCGCCTCTCCGGCGGCGGTCGCGTCGACGGCCCGCAGACCCGGCATCACCGACATCGAGAACGCGTAGTACAGCCCCGCGAGCGTTCCGTGCAGGACGAGTGTGACGAGTCCGAGAACCATCATGGACTCATGATTACCTACCCGACGTTGCGGCGCAGCCAGGTCACCTCGGCGCCTTCGCCGCCGGTGCGGTACGGCTCGAGTTCCGCGTCCCACGGCGAACCGAGCGCATGCTCGAGTTCGCTTGCGAGAGAGCCCGTTCCGCTGCATTCGGCGATCAGGGACCGCAGTCGCATCTCGCCGACGATCACGTCGCCGTTGGCGCTCATCGAACCGTGCCACAGACCGAGTCCCGGTGCGTGCGCGAACCGTTCGCCGTCGACTCCCTCGCTGGCGTCCTCGGTGACCTCGAAGCGAAGCATCGGCCAAACACGCAGCGCGTTGACAAGTCGGGCACCGGTGCCGACCGGACCCAGCCAGTCGGTGCTCGCGCGAAGTTGGCCTGGCGAGGCGGGCTGGGACGTCCACTTGAGGTTCGCCTTGGACTCGAGCGTGGCGGCGAGTGCCCATTCGACGTGCGGGCACAGAGCCGCTGGCGACGAGTGCACGTGGAGCACACCGGTCGTCGCGTCGGCGAACTGATCCAATTCGCGCACAGGGCACCTCCAGCTTCGACGAGGGTCGTCTTCCCCAACGGCCTCTGTCGTCGCAGACGGGCAACGGCGCGATAACAGTGTGCCCCCTGTTACCGGTGGTGCGCCAGTTGAAACAGCGATTGGCGCGGTGGCGACGTTGTCAGCGACCGCCGAACTCAGCGACCACGGCCTCACTGAGCGGCGGCCACGCATTCTTCGCCCAGTCTCCGAAGGCCCGGTCGGCGAGTGCGACACACGCGAGGTCGCGGGTCGGGTCGACCCACAGGAACGTCCCCGACTGACCGAAGTGCCCGAAGGTGGACGGCGCATTCGAGGTACCCGTCCAGTGCGGCGACTTTCCGTCCCGGATCTCGAATCCGAGTCCCCAGTCGTTGGGCCGCTGCATCCCGTAGCCCGGGAGCAGACCTCGCAGGCCGGGGTACTGCACGGTCGTCGCGTCGGCGAGAGTGTCGGCGGCGATCAGCGTCGGCCGCAGGAGTTCACCGGCGAACCGCGTCAGATCGGCGGCGGAGGCGCGCGCACCATGCCCGGCCGGGCCGGTCAGTGCGGCGCCCGCCATGCCGAGCGGCTCGAACACGGCCTCGTGCAGGTAGTCCGGGAACGCGATGCCGGTCTCCGCTTCGACGAGTTCGGCGAGGACCTCGAACCCGGCGCTCGAATAGATCCGCTTGGCGCCCGGTTCGGCCGCGACGGATCGGTCGCCGAACGCGATTCCCGACGCGTGCGCGAGCAGGTGCCGGACGGTCGCACCGGGCGGCCCTGCCGGGGTGTCGAGTTCGACGGCACCCTCTTCCACCGCGACGAGCACCCCGTACGCCACCAGCAGTTTGGTCACCGATGCCAGCTCGAACACCCGGTCCTGGTCCCCTGCGGTCGCGAGAGCTCGTTCCGGGCCGACAACCGAGGCGGCGGCATGGTCGACGGGCCAGGTCTCGATAGCGGCGAGAGCGTGCATCCCGTCAGGGTACGAGCTCATCCGTTGCCCTCTGTGATCCGGGCCAGACCCGCGGCCAGCGCTGGATCCGCCGTTGCCGCGACCTGCAACGTCGAGAAGAACGAGGCAACCAGCACCTGTTCGAGTATTGCTCGGTCGACCTGACCGCCTTCGAGCCAGTGGAGGCAGGCGGCTCGCTCGAAGGCCAGCCAGCCGGCGATCACCATCATGGTCG
Source organism: Rhodococcus sp. RD6.2 (assembly GCF_001040705.1). Lineage (GTDB taxonomy): Bacteria > Actinomycetota > Actinomycetes > Mycobacteriales > Mycobacteriaceae > Rhodococcus_G. The sequence goes on along the minus strand of NZ_CVQP01000006.1, from coordinate 387,389 downwards.
TCTCGGTGGGTTCGTCGACGTCCAGGGTTCTGAGGAACAACTCGGTGGAGGCGGCGTCCACACGCTGTGCGAGTTCCGCAAGGCCCGCGCTGCCACTTGCCCGCAGGAGCGCGCGCCAACCAACGCTGTGCAACTGAACATGGTCGAGATACGCGACGAGGGCAGCCGACAGTCTATGCAGAAGTGGACCCTCACCCGACACCGCAAGAAGGTCCTCGATCATCCGGTCAGCAGCAGACTCCATGGCCGCGAACACCAGTGCATCCTTGCTGCCGAAGTAGTGGTACAGCAGACCGTCGGATACGCCGGCGGCCGACGAGATCTCCTGCACGGACAGTCGTTCGGGCTCTCGAGACGCGAGGGCACGCAGCGTCGCCTCGATCAGCTCGGCCCGCCGCTCCTCTGTCGACAACCGTGTCCGTTGCCCCGCCACGCGCTCCCACCACCTTCTCGAATCAGCCGGATCCTGCCACTGTAGAACTCGCACTATTGAAGAAGTATTCAATATCCACTACCGTCCGAACTATTGAAAAGACATTCAACAGGAGGTTCGCGATGACGTCCGCAGATCACCACAGCGAGATCAGGCACTGGATCGACACCACCGCAGGACCGATCGAGGTACGTGAGATGGGCACCGGCTCGTCGGTGCTGCTGTTCGTGCACGGCGTGCTCGTGGACAGTCACCTGTGGGACGGCGTCGCCGCACGAGCCGCCGAACTCGGCTACAGATGCCTGCTGCCGACACTCCCCCTGGGTGCACACACCCGGCCCATGAATCCGGACGCCGATCTACGCCCACCTGCGCTCGCAGATCTCGTCGCCGACATCGCCGCGGCATTCGAGGTGGATCGAATCACCCTGGTCGGCAACGACACCGGCGGAGCACTGAGTCAGATCGCCGCCGCTCGACACCCCGAACTGGTTCGCGCACTCGTCCTGACGTCGTGCGACGCCTACGACTACTTCCCGCCACCGTCCCTGCGGTGGCTCTTCTCCCTCGCCCGGGTGCCGGGGACACTGCAACTCAGCGCATTCCTGACGCGGTCGCGTCGGGTTCGCAGCCTGGCGGTCCCTCGCCTGCTCGCACACCATGCCCCCGCCGACGACGTGGTCAGGGGATGGACACGACCACTCCGAGACAAGGCCGTCCGACGTGACATCAGGGCCGTCTTCGCGGGAATCGACACCGCCTACACCTTCGATGCCGTGGCGCGCCTGAGTGATCGGCGTGACCCGACGCTGCTCGCCTGGGGCGCCGACGACCGCGTGTTCGGTCTCGAACTTGGTCGCAGGCTGGCGGCGGACATTCCCGGTTCACGCCTGGAGGTGATCGACGACTGCGCCGCGTTCGTCCCCCTCGATGCCCCCGCACTGATCGCCGAACTCATCCATGCACTTCACGTCGAGGTGCGGCCACCGACGTGAATCGACCCCGAAACGCGACGACGCCGGGCCTCCTCTGCCGGCCCGGCGTCGTCGTCGTTGATTGCGTGTCTAGCGATCCGCGTCGGTGTACTTGATGACGCCGCGGAGGTTCTTGCCGTCCAGCATGTCCTGGTAGCCGTCGTTGATCTGCTCGAGGCTGTAGGTGTTGGAGATCATGTCCTGCAGGTTCAGCTGACCCGACTTGTACAGGTCGAGGAGCATCGGGATCTCGTGGCGCGGGTTGGCGCCACCGAAGACGTTGCCCTTGAGGGTCTTCTGCAGCATCGCGAAGAGGAAGAGGTTCATCTTCACGTCCATGTCGGACATGTTGCCCATGGAGGTGACGACGCAGGTGCCCGCCTTGGCGGTCAGCGTCAGCGCGGGATCGACCATCGCGCCGTCCATCTCACCCATGGTGAGGATGACCTTGTCGCACATTTTGCCCCAGGTCAGTTCCATGACCGGGACGATGGCCTCTTCGAGGCTGGCGTAGGCGTGGGTGGCACCGAACTTGAGGGCACGCTCGCGCTTGGACGCGACCGGGTCGATGGCGATGACATTGCGTGCACCCGAGACCACCGCGCCCTGCAGCGCGGCCATGCCGACGCCGCCGACGCCGACGATCGCTACGGAGTCGCCGGGGCGGACCTGCGCGACGTTGGTCGCCGAGCCCCAACCGGTCGTGACGCCGCAGCCGACGAGCGCGGCGACCTCGAACGGGACGTGCTCGTCGATCTTGACCGCGGAGTACTCGTGCACGGTCATGTACGGCGAGAAGGTGCCGAGGAGCGACATCGGGATGACGTTCTGGCCACGCGCCTGGATGCGGTACGAGCCGTCGGAGATGGACTGGCCGGTGAGCAGGCCCATGCCCAGGTCGCAGAGGTTCGAATGACCCTGCGTACACGGGTCGCACTGGCCACAGGCGGGGATGAAGGACAGGACGACATGGTCGCCTTCCTTGAGCCGCTTCACGTTCGGGCCGACCTTGGTGACGACGCCCGCGCCCTCGTGCCCACCGAGCACCGGGAAGGACGGCATCGGGGTCGCGCCGGTGACGAGGTGGTAGTCGGAGTGGCACATGCCGGCCGCTTCCATGCGGATCTGGACTTCACCCTCCCGCGGATCACCCAGCTCGATCTCCTCGACCGACCACTGCTCGTTCAGTCCCCACAGGAGCGCGCCTTTTGTCTTCATAAGTTCCGGCCTTTCGTCCACAGCAGCTAGAGGTGATCGAGGTGACGGCGATCACAAGCGCTCACCATAGCCGGAACGACACCAAAATGGAACACGTTCTAGGTCAATTTCGTAACAGGTTATAACGTAGTCCTGTTTCCCCAGGTCACACGTAGGCGTCAACCCCGCACATCGTGCAGGTGGTGTACCGGATCGTGCAAGAAGTAGACGGCGAGGGTGCGGACGGTGAACGCCGAACCGTCGCTGCGCAGACCTCTCCGATCGAGCGCGTCCGCGGGTACGGCGGCGAAGGCGACCGCAATCTCGTCGGCCGCCGCCACCAGTTCCGCGGACACCACGCCCGGGTCCTGGGCGCCGTAGTTCTCCGCGACGGCCGTCGCGTCCTGGTCCCAGTTCGCGAACGACGGATCCGTCTCGGTCAGCATCAGTTCGAGGCGTTCGCGGAAGATCTGGAAGACGTCGCGGACGTGCGCGCCGTACTCCAGCGCCGACCACGTCCGGTCGTCAGGCCGCACCGCGACGTCGGGGCGTGCGAGGACCGCGGGCCATCGGGCGGCGTTCGCCCGGACCAGGTCGGGGATCTGTTCGAACTCGACTCCAGCGGGGTCGAATCCACAATCCGGACAGGGCTTTTCCACGACCCAGGTCCAGTTCTTCGTATCCGGGGTGATCGCCATACCGCCACCCTAGCCGCGCGTTCACCGACCGTCCGGCGAGCCGTCGTGTTGCGGCAACCCAACGCTCACCGACGTCCGCGACGGTGACCCCGCCAACGCCCATCCGACAGGAGATCACCACCCATGTCCGTAGCCTCGCGCGTCGCGACCCTGACCACCGCGGCGCTCGCCCTCACCGGCGTCACCGTCGGAATCACGGGCGGCACCGCCTCCGCTGTCCCCTGCACGACCTCCGGCGGCGTCACGACACTGCTCGCGACCGGGTCGGCGGGCGGGTCGAGCGATTCGCCGTACCTGTGCGCCCAAGAGGGCGAACTGCTCGACGTCCGCATCGGCGACGTCCGGGCGACGCAACCCTCGCTCGGCTACGACGAGGTGTACTACAAGCTCGGCCGCTACACCCTCGGCAAGGACGCGGTCAACAAGAAGTTCGAGGACTGGTGCGAGGCGAACGGCCAGGGCACCGCGGTCGCCGCGACACCGGAAGCTCGGCTGTCCGATCCGGGCTCGTTCACCTGCTCGGTCGCGGTGGGCAAGGAGACCCCCGAGACCGTCGCACCGATGAAGACGGTCGTGGTGGGCCCCGGCGGCCTGCTGTATCTGACGGACGGCCACCACACGTTGACGTCGTTCCAGGAGGTCGAGGGTCCGGACGTGCACGTGCGCCTGCGGGTGCTCGGTAACCTCTCGGCGCTGAGCATCCCCGATTTCTGGGCGCAGATGCAGACCAACCGATGGGTGTGGAATCACGACGTCGACGGCAAGGAGGTCGCGTACGCGGCACTCCCGAAGGGCGTGGGGCTGGCGAACTTCGCCGACGACCGGTACCGCAGCCTGATGTACTTCGGCCGCGACATCGGATACACCGCCGGGACAATCCCCTTCCAGGAGTTCTACTGGGGAGAGTGGCTGCGCGGCGGCGGCGCCGGAGACCTGCGCGGCTGGGACAACCACGATTCGGCGAGCTACCTGGCCGCGGTCGATCGCGTCACTCGGGCGCAGACCGCGCTACCCGCCGGCGCGGTGGTGAACAACAGCTTCACCGCGTCGCAGCTCGGCGTGCTCGGTGCGTGGAACGACGGGAAGGCCGCTGACAAGGGGGAATTCGGCAAGCTGTCCAAGCCCTACTCCGACGCCAAGCCCGGCAAGATCGCGTACGCGCTGGAATACAAGGCAGCACAAGGCAAGTGACGACGGTGGGGTCGTCCGCTCCACGAGCGGACGACCCCGATGTTCGGATGGATGAGTGAGTGGCTGGCGGGTCAGGCGTCGACGAGCGCGGGTCCGTCTGCCTTCGTCCGCACCTCGTCCGCGTCGCCCACTCCCCGGAGGCGACGAAGCAGTCCGTCAACCGAGAAGGCCCCGGAGCCGACGAAGATCAGCAGGAACATCGCCCAGCAGAACAGTGCGGCGGACTCGCCGTCGTTCTGGATGGGCAGGGCGCCGTCGGCCTGGTGGCTCCAGAAGTACGCGTAGGCCATCGATCCCGAGCCGAGGAACGCGGCGAGCCGGGTGCCGAACCCCACGATCAGGGCGGCTCCGCAGACCACCTGGATGACGGCGCCCCACCAGCCCGGCCACGCGCCGACCTCGGCCGTCGAGCCGCCGTAGGGTTCGGCCGGCCACGCCCACAGGCTCGTGGTGCCGTGACAGAGGAAGAGGAATCCGATGACGATCCGGAACGCGGCGATCACGTAGGCGCCGCTGTTGGTCAGCCAGGTACGCAAGGTTGTTGTCACTCAACGAAGTCAAGCATGCCTAACCTAACTTGTGGGGTGCCAGCGCATCGGACCCGACGTTCGGCCCGGTTGCGCCATGAAATGCAACAACCGCACGCCTGTCAGGCGAACGTGGCGTCGAGCGCGGCGAGAAGGTCGGCACGCAGGTCCGACACGTCCTCGAGGCCGACAGAGAATCGCAGATGGCCGTACTCACGGAACGGTGCCGGATAGGCGGCCACCCGGGGTCCCTCCGTCCCCACGTGCACGATGAGCGATTCGTCGTGCCCGAGCGAGACCGCCGACGTGACCAGGCGAAGATTCGCCACGAAGCGATTCTGCGCGTCGGCGTCACCGGCCACGGCGAACGCGAGCATCCCGCCGTAACCGCGGCCGCCGAACTGGCGGGTCGCGAGCGCGTGCTGAGGATGCGAGTCGAGTCCCGGGTACGCGACGAAGGCAACGCGCGGATCGGCCTCGAGCACCGCGGCCAGCTCCGGCGCACTGGCGAAGTGCTGCCGCAGGCGCAGCGGCAGCGTCACGGAGCCGCGCATGATCTGCCAGGCGTTGAACGGCGAGATCACCCCGCCGACGTCCACCATCGCCTCGTCCTTGATCGGCTGCACGAGATCACGGCGACCGATCACCGCGCCGCCCATCGCGTCGCCGTGGCCGTTGATGTACTTCGTCAACGAGTGGACGACGAGGTCCGCTCCGTCGCGCAGCGGCCGGTAGAACGGCGGCGGCGTGAAGGTGGAGTCGACGACCAGCAGCGCCCCGGCGGCATGCGCGACGTCTGCAAGTGCCTCGATGTCCGCAACCTTCGTGGTCGGGTTCGCGATCGCCTCGGTCACGATCAGACGTGTCCGGGGCCGGACAGCGGCGCGGACAGCGTCCAAGTCGGCGATATCCACGAATGTGGCGTCGATTCCGTACTTCCACGGGAGCAACTGGGTGAAAAGCTTGAATGTGGCCTCGTAGGTCGCATCTGCCACGACGACATGGTCACCCGAGCGCAGGTGTGTGAAGAACACCGCGTGCAACGCGGCCACCCCCGACGCGAGCGCGACCGCATCCTCCCCGTCCTCGAGCGCTGCGAGCTTCTTCTGCAACGCAACCTGGTTCGCGCCGGTGTTGCGGGTGTAGAGCCCGCCATCCGTGGACGACCAGCTGATCTGCGAGGGATCATCGGGCAGTGCATACGAGTTCGCCATCACGAGGGGCGTGCGCAGGGCTCCCGTACCCTCGTCGACGCGATTGCCGCCGTGGACGGCGAGCGACAGGTCGGACAGGCGGCGGGGATCATGCTTGTCGGGGCGCGGCATCGCTCCACGCTAGCCAACCCTCGTGAGGATTAAAGCGCGCACGCACGCGATGCATCGCGCCGCACGGAGGGGGAGGCTCGGTGGTGGGGCGGGCGGGGCTCGAACCCGCGACCAATGGATTATGAGTCCACGGCTCTAACCGACTGAGCTACCGCCCCATCCGCCCGCTGGTCCGAGAACCGATGCGGGCGCACGGGAATGCTACCGGGAGGCCGTGGCGACGCGGACACCGGCGGTGTCAGCGCCAGTACCGGTGTCAGCTCAAAACGGTCAGCAGCAGAACCCCCGCCGCCACGACGGACAGCGCGGCGAGCATCGCCAGGACGAACTGCGCGCGGGTGACATGCTCACCGGCATCCCGCGGAGCGAGAAGGTGGGTGTTCGCGAGAGTTCGCGAGTTCTGCATCATTTCCATCGCCTTTCATCGACAATGCGATGGTTCCACCCTCGACGCGGCAGAAACAGGGCCGAAGGTCCCCGATCTCGATCACCGCGACGACAATGGGTCCCCGACCTGCGTACACAGGTCGGGGACCTGCACGTCGAATCCCTGGCCGCACTCGGTCACAACCGATGCGCCACCCGTTCCGCGACCGCGCTGACCGCGTCGGCGAACCGTCCGCTGAAGCTGCCACCGCCGTGCCCGGCGTCGTCGACTACGACGAGAGTGCTCCCGTCCCACCGGCGATGAAGTTGCCACGCGGTGTCGAGTGGGCCGGACACGTCGTACCTGCCGTGGACGAGGCCGGCGGGGATGCCTGCGAGCCTGTCCATCCGGTCGTGGAGCTGGCCGTCGGCGAGGAAGCAGTCGTTGCCCCAGTAGTGGGTGACCGTTCGCGCGAACATCATTCGGAACGATGGGTCCTGATAGCTCGCGCGGGGCGTCCAGCCGGGCATCAGCGAGACGTGGACGTCTTCCCACTCACACCACCGCCGAGCGGCGTGCTCACGTACCCGCGGATCCGCGTCAGCGAGCAGGCGCGCATACGCGGCGGCGATGTTCCCCTCACGCTCGTTCTCGGGCACCGGTTCGATGAACCGCTCCCATTCACGCGGGAAGACGCGACGCATGTCGCGCGTGACCCACTCGACCTCCTTCCGGGTGCCGGCCGTGACTGCACCCAGTGCCATTGCGAGCACCCGATCGGGGTGCGCCTGCGCGTAGGCCAGTCCGAGTGTCACTCCCCACGACAGTCCGGCCACAACCCACCTGTCGATCCCGAGATGTTCCCGGAGCCGTTCGATGTCCGCGATCAGATGATCGGTCGTGTTCGCCGCCAGGTCGGTCGTGGGGTCGTCCGCCCGCGGGTGACTGCGACCGCACCCCCGCTGATCGAACAGCACCGCGCGGAAAACCTGCGGGTCGAAGAACCTCCGCGCACCGAGTGTGCAACCCGAGCCGGGCCCGCCGTGCAGGTAGACGACGGGAAGGCCGGTGGGCGTTCCGACGGTCTCCCAGTACAGGGAGTTGCCGTCGGTGACATCCAGATGACCGGAGTCGTACGGTTCGACGGATGGGTGAAGGCCAGTCACGACGCAAGTCTTGCAGGCGGCGGACTCGGCCCACCGACACAGCCGCGGACTACAGCCTGTGGTGCTCGCGTCGCGTCCAAGTGATCTCCTCCGGATCATCCGTTCGGCGTCCGAGCAAATAGCCAATCGGATGATGTGGACCCGTGGGCCCGATTCGTAGCGTCGAGGACATGAACATCATCGCGCCGATCTCCCGCCGTACCGCTGTCGCCGCCTCGACCCTCGTGCTCGCCGCACTCGCGATCGCCCCGACCACCGCGGCTGCCGCCGCACTCGCCGCGCCGGCGTACGTCGGCTCATCCGACGTCGCGCAGACCCCCTCGGACGTGCTCGCCTCGACCCCGTGGAAGACCACCAGCGCTGTCGACCAGGACGGCAACCGCGTCGCCCTCGACAACCCGGCCGTCTCGAACTTCGTGGGCTGGGCCTACTTCAAGGCAGACGGCACGTACACGATGTACAACCTCGACGACAGCCCCAAGCTGCACGGCGACTGGACCGTCACCCCCGACGGCTCCGAGCGCTGGATCAACGCGAAGAACGACGCCGGCCAGGTTCTCTTCGAGCGTGTCGTCCCGATCACCCAGCTCGACAAGAAGGTCTTCACCTACCGCATCTTCCCGAACGCAGCCGACACGAGCGTCTACTACGACATCGTGCACACCAAGACCAACCACGTCGAGCCCGGCACCGACGGCCGCGGCCCCAGCGCGAACAGCAGCCTGGACGGCAACGGCAGCACCGACTACCACTTCAACAACGGCAACAGCCACTGACCCGAACAGCCGTGTACGAGCGAGACCGTCCCGGCGTGCCGGGCCGGGCACGCAAGGGCTCGTGAGCTACGACGAAACGCCCCCACTCCGACATAGGAGTGGGGGCATCAACGAGTAGCCGAGACTGGCGCTCCCCAACGAGAAGCGATGTCAGTCACTCGCACGACAGCCACATCCGGCCGCCGGCAGTCTGGTTCAATCCGCGCATGAAACGGACAATCGTGACCAGCGCCGCAGCTATCGCGCTGCTGGCGGCGACCGCCTGCAGCAACAGCGACTCAAGTGACGCCGCGCCAACCATGACAGATCGCGAGTACACGTACGCGGTCGCACGCGAGGTCTACGGCAAAAGCATGGCCGCGGCCGACGCGGCAGCAGATCAACCAGAGACAGTCGAAGCAACTGTCGCGGTGGCTGCCGCGGACTGCGGTGTGGTTCAAGGATTCGCAAAGTCGACCCGCAGCCCGTCAGTGACATCGTCAGGCGGCGCCGCGACAGCTGCGGACACCCTCGACCCGCTTGTAGCCAAGCAGGCTCAGGAATCCGGGCGAACCGAACAGCAAATCCGGGCTCGGTATCTACTGAGCGCACGATTCAAGTGCTCCGAGTACACCGCGATGCTCGAAGCCTACGACCAGGTCTCCCAGGCACTCGGTAAGTAGGTCGGTGGAGAACATGGAACAACCACACTGGGCCGATCCCCCAGGCGCGTCGAACCAAGGTGGCACAGTGATCGAGTACCTGAGTCGCGCCAAAGTCGCCGAGCGAGAGGGACTGTCGATCAACACGATCGACGACTACGTCCGACGCGGCTACATGCCCGACCCGGACGCCCGAATCGGCCGCGACTATGAACTACTCGGGCAACCCGTTCTCGTCTTGGATCGGTAAGAACTTCAACCCGATCAACAATGAGTTGAGCTACGGCGGGTCAGCGGTCCCACAGATCACTGGCCCGCCGTCGCTTGCTCATCCGGGCAGGTGCCCATTGCGCACCCAGTACAGCGCGTAGTCGATGAAGGAACCTATGGGGCCGAGCCACACAGACCAGGCATCCATCGTCAATCACCTCCAGGGTGTTTGGCTACGGGCCAGGCTAGTCCTGCCCACATCGCGGCGCGTGCATGCTCATGCTGACCGACCTCGCTACCCGTAGTCCCACCGGTCACGCTGCGACGCCGCTCCGGCATACAAGTCGGAAGCCTCAGCCCGCACACTCCGATCAAGGTCACCTCGGGAAGTGTGGATGGTGATCCTCACGCCTGAGGCTGCCGGGCGTCCCCATCGCGGTGATTAGCTTGGCTCGGGCACGCAGATTCCTCGTTCACGATGCGGTCCTACGCGCATTCCCAGACTGACGCGCTCGCTGCCGGTGCGACGAGTTTTGGGATCAGTTGTGACAATCCGTGACAACAGTGCGTAGTCGTCCCTGAAACGAAAAAGGCCCTTCACCTGCATTGCTACAGGTGAAGGGCCTTTCGAAGCTCCCCCGGCTGGACTCGAACCAGCAACCGTCCGATTAACAGTCGGAAGCTCTGCCAATTGAGCTACAGGGGATTATCTTCGGCAGCTCTCGCTTGCGCTTGGCTGCGGAACAGACTTTAACCCATAGACCCACCCTGGTACCAAATCGCCTGCGCCGGGGCTCGTCAGGCACACTGTGTCAGGCCGTTCGACAGGAGGGAAAGCAGTAGATGTTGCGCTTGTTGATGGCGGTGGCGGCGGGGTACGTACTCGGCACGAAGGCCGGCCGTGGACGCTACGAACAGATCACCCGGACCACGAAGGCGATCGTGGAGAGCCCGGCGACGAAGAAGGCCATCGAGGTGGGACGCAAGAAGCTCGCGGACAGCCTCGATCCGCAGCCGAAGCTGGAACCGCTCAAGCCGATCGACGAGAAGACGCAGATCTACGTGCCCCGCGACAGCCTCTGACCCTCGCCTGGAGGTCAGAAGTCCTCGGCGTTGTCCCCGACCGCCTGCTCGAGCAGGCTTCGCCGGTACTGCTCGAGGGCGACGAGGTCGCCGAAGAGCGACATGTACTCGTCGGGGCGGTCGGCCTGCGACATCCGCTGCAGTCGCGACTTGAGGTCGGCGACCTGCTGCCCGACCCACACCTCCTGCAGGCGCGCGAGGACGCGGGGAATGTAGTCGGGGACGTCGGAGGCGCGGATCGGCTCGACGGCCAGCTCCGTCACCAGTGACTGCAACGGGTCGGACAGCTTCGCGACGGCGTCCATCCATTCGGCGCCGCCGAGCCCGGCCGCGGTGCCGCCCGCGTCCGCCATCGCCTGCCGCACCAGGGCGTACGCGGGATGGGTGAACGTCTCGGGCGGCAGGGAGTCGAACACCGACCCGGCGATCTCCGGGTACTGCAAACCCGCCTTGAGGGCGTCCCGCTGCGGCCACAGGGCCGGATCGCGCGGATTCGGGCGCGGCGGACCCGACGGAGCGGCCGGGGCCTGCGGTTCCTCCCGGAACCGATTCGCCTGCTGCGGCTTACCCGTGCGCGATCCACCGCGACGTGATTCGTCCCGGACCCGGCGCACGACGGAGTTGATGTCGTCCCAGCCGACCCAGCCGGCGAGTTGGCGCGCATAGTCCTCACGCAGGGCGGTGTCCTTGATCCGGGCCACCACCGGGACGGTGCGGCGCAGAGCCTCGACCCGACCCTCCGCGGTCTCCAGATCATGTTCGGCGAGAACCGATTTCACGACGAACCGGAAGAGCGGAACCCGTCGGGCGACGAGGTCGCGCACGGCGGCGTCACCGGACTCCTGCCGCAACTCGCACGGGTCCATGCCGTCCGGTGCGACGGCGACGTACGTCTGGCCTGCCATCTTCTGGTCGCCTTCGAACGCCTTCATCGCCGCGGCCTGCCCGGCCGCGTCCCCGTCGAAGGTGTAGATGATCTCGCCGCGGAAGTAGCTGTCGTCCATGAGTAGGCGCCGCAGCATCGCCAGGTGATCGTCGCCGAATGCGGTGCCGCACGATGCGACGGCGGTGGTGACGCCAGCGAGGTGCATCGCCATCACGTCGGTGTAGCCCTCGACGACGACCGCCTGGTGACCCTTCGCGATGTCCCGCTTGGCCAGGTCGAGCCCGAACAACACCTGGGACTTCTTGTACAGCATGGTTTCCGGGGTGTTGATGTACTTCCCCGGCATCGTGTCGTCGTCGAACAGCTTGCGAGCCCCGAACCCGATGACGTCGCCGCCGAGGTTGCGGATCGGCCACACCAGGCGACGCCGGAACCGGTCGATCGGAGTTCCGCGCTTGCCCGGCGTCGCGAGGCCGGCGTCGATGATCTCCTTCGCCTCGAACCCCTTGGTCATGAGGTGCTTGGTGAGGGTGTCCCAGCCGTCGGGGGCGTAGCCGCAGCCGAACGTCAGCGCGGCCTGGCCGTCGAAGTTGCGTTCGGTGAGGTAGTCGCGGGCGGTCTGCGCATCCGGCTGCGACAACCGCGCCGCATAGAACTGCTGCGCCGCCGCGTTCGCCGCGACCAGGCGCGCCCGGGTGCCGCGGTCGCGCTGGACGGACGGCCCGCCGCCCTCGTAAGAGATGGTGTAGTTGATCCGGTCCGCGAGCTGCTCGACCGCTTCGACGAACGAGATGTGCTCGATCTTCTGCAGGAACGAGTACACGTCCCCGCCCTCACCGCAGCCGAAGCAGTGGAAGGTGCCGTGGTTGGGTCGAGCATGGAAGGAGGGCGACTTCTCGTCGTGGAAGGGACACAGTCCCTTCATCGAGTCGCCGCCGCTGTTCTTGAGGGCGACGTACTCGCCCACGATGTCCTCGATGCGAGTGCGCTCTCGAATGGCCGCGATGTCACGTTCAGAGATTCGGCCGGCCACGAGGACAGTGTAGGTGCCCGTTCCGGGAACCCCGCAGGGTGGACGCCCTAGGATTCGGCCATGTCGCCCACCTCACGCCGATGGCTGCGCCGCGCCCTCGTCGGTGTCGCCGTCCTGGTCCCCGTCGCCGCCGTCGCGTTCTTCGCGCTCACCCCCGGCATCGTCGAACGCGCCCAGAACCAGGTCGTCGACGCCGACCTGCCCGCGGTGACCCCGCAGACGCAGGCGCTGCACGACAGCCTCCAGATCGCCGACATGCACTCGGACACCCTGATGTGGGACCGCGACCTGCTGGAGCGGTCGTCCCGCGGCCACATGGACCTGCCGCGCCTGCAGGACGGCAACGTCGCGCTGCAGGTGTTCTCGTCGGTGTCGAAGTCGCCGAAGGGCCAGAACTACGACGCGAACACCGCCGACACCGACAACATCACCCTTCTCACCTTCGCGCAGCTGCAGCCGCCGCGCACGTGGGGATCGCTGCTGCAGCGGTCGCTGTACCACGCGGAGAAGCTGGAGAAGGCGGCCGCGGACTCCAACGGCACGCTGCGGGTCATTCGCACCCGAGGCGACCTCGACACCCTGCTCGCGGACCGCGAGGCCGGGCAGGACGTGACGGGCGCACTGTTCTCCGTCGAGGGATTGCAGAACCTCGAGGGCAACATCGAGAACTTCGACGCGCTGTACGACGCGGGCATGCGGATGGCCGGGTTCGCGCACTTCTTCGACAACGAGGCCGTCGGCTCGATGCACGGCGTCGAGCAGGGTGGGCTGACCGACCTCGGCCGGGCGGCGTTCGCGGAGATGGAGCGGCGCGGCGTCATCGTCGACATCGCGCATTCGAGCCACACGGCGATCGCGGAGATGCTCGCGTTGGCGACGAAGCCGGTCGTCGCCAGCCACGGCGGCGTGCAGGCGACGTGCAACGTCAACCGCAACCTCACCGACGACGAGATCCGCGGCGTCGCGGCGACCGGCGGCGTCGTCGGAATCGGGTACTGGGACGCCGCGGTGTGCGAGCTGACCCCGACCGCGGTCGTCGACGCGATCGAGCATGTGATCGCCGTCGGCGGCCTGCAGACCGCGGCGCTCGGGTCCGACTACGACGGCGCCACCACCGTCGCGTGGGACACCAGTGAGATCGCGGTGATCACCCAGGAACTGCGCGACCGGGGCCGCAGTGACGACGAGATCCGGGCGATCATGGGCGGCAACACGTTCCGCGTGATGGGTCAGGTCCTGCCGGAGTAGCGCGACTCACCCCCACGACGCCTGAGCGCCGAGGCTCTGCTTGTCGACGCGTTCGAGTCGGCTCTCGGTGTAGGACGCGATCTGGTCGACGATCACCCGGGTCCGCGCGGCGTCGTCCTGCGCGCGTTCCCACGACGGCAGCAGGATCGGGTCGAGGCAGCTCGGGGCAGTGTGCAGCAGCCACTGGGCGACGCGGTGGATCCGGTCGCGCTGACGGTCCTGTTTGGTGCGGTGCCCGGCGTCGGACATCACGTAGCGCAGGGCCACCCTCTTGAGAAGCGCCACCTCCGCCGCGACGACCGGCGGGATCTCCAGGTCCGCGGCGTAGCGGGTGAGCGGCCGGTCGCCCGCGACGGACCGGGTGGCGGACACCGCGGCCGTCGCGAACCGGCCCACGAGTTCGCTGGTCAGGTTCTTCAGCGCGACGGCCGACGCGAGCGTGCCGTCGTAGCTGCCGACCGCGACGACCACCGGCAGCCGCGACAGCCTGCTCGCCGCCTCGACCAGGTCGTCGACGACCAGACCGCGGAACTCGGCGGCACCCATCTCCGCGAGCGCTGCGCGCTCGCTGGGGTCGGCGAGTGCGCGCAGATCGATGCGTCCGGCGATGACGCCGTCCTCGACGTCGTGCACGGAGTACGCGACGTCGTCGGCCCAGTCCATGACCTGCGCTTCCAGGCTCTTGCGCCGGTCCGGGGCGCCGTCGCGGACCCAGGCGAGAATGTCGGCGTCGTCGTCGTAGGCGCCGAACTTGGCGCCGGGCGACGGCCGCGTCCACGGGTACTTGATCGCGGCGTCGAGCGCGGCCCGGGTGAGGTTGAGGCCCGAACTGCTGCCGTCGGGTGCGAGGACCTTCGGTTCGAGGCTGGTGAGAATGCGCAGGTTCTGCGCGTTGCCCTCGAAACCGCCACAGTCGGCGGCGACCTCGTCGAGCGCCTTCTCGCCGTTGTGCCCGTACGGGGGGTGCCCGATGTCGTGGGCGAGGCCCGCGAGGTCGACCAGGTCGGGGTCGCACCCGAGCCCGTCGGCGATGCCGCGGCCGATCTGCGCGACCTCGATCGAATGGGTGAGGCGGGTTCGTGGGGTGTCGCCGTCGCGGGGCCCGACGACCTGGGTCTTGTCGGCGAGGCGACGCAACGCCGCGCTGTGCTGCACCCGGGCCCGGTCGCGGGAGAAGTCGCTGCGCGGTGCGCTCGCTCCGGGCAGTCCGGCGCTCTTCGCCCCCTCGGGGACGCGCCGTTCGAGGTCGTGCTCGGTGTACGGAGCCACGGTCACTGGCCTGCGTCGTACGGGAAGTCCGCCGAGAAGTGGGTGAGTTGATACCAGATCAATGCGCCTGTCTCCCTTGCGATTCCGTGGAACTGCGATTCCCTGGTGAAGACAGCAGGGCCCTGCCTGGTCGGTGCCGTCCACGCCTCGAGCCCGGCGTCGCGGGCCATCGTCCGGGTGCGCAGCGAATGCCAGGGATCGCTGACGAGCACCGCCGACCCCATCCCCAACTCCCCCATCACCCGATCGACGCCCTCGATGCTGCGCAGGGTGTCGGAGCCTTCTTCGACCGCGACGATCTGCTCTTCCGGGACTCCCCGAGAGATCAGGTAGTTCTTCCCGGAGGCCGCCTCGGTGTACAGGTCGCCGACCTGCTTGCCGCCGACGGTCACCACCGTCGGCGCAACCCCCTTCTCGTACAGCTTCACCGCCTGCTCGAGACGAGCCTCGAACACCGACGACGGGGTACCCGAGTACTGCGCCGCGCCGAGGACGACGATCGCGTCGGCGGGCCGCGTGTCGTCGATCCGCGCGACCTGCCACACCCGTACCGCGGTACCGCCGACGAGCAGCAGCCCGATCAGGATCGAACCGACGACGACGCGACGCGTCCAGCGCGCAAGGGTGCCCGCGAAGCCGAGCCTGTCGTCGCGCTCCGGGGGCGCTGCTGCGTAACTCACTCCCCAAGTCTGCCAGCCGCGATCGCGGGCACCGGCCAGCGGCGCACCGTCGAGGTCAGCACCAACGCCGCGACACCCGATAGATTCGTCGCCATGCCATTCGGTGTCCCGTCATCCGCACACCTGCTCGTCACCCACCGCGCCGCCGCCGCGTTCGCCTCGGTGGTCGCGGCGATCATGCTGCTCTGCCTCCCGGCCACCGCCGCCGCGGACGCGCCGGCCCGACTGCCGCAGCAGATCACCGACACCGCGGGCGCGCTCGACGACGACGGGCGCAGCGAGGTCCAGGCCGCCGTCGACACCCTGTTCGACGAGCATCACGTGCAGCTGTGGGTCGTGTACGTCGACTCGTTCGACGGCATGGACGCCGACACCTGGGCGGCACGGACCGAACAACTCAGCGGCCTCGGCGCGGAGACGGCGCTGCTGTCGGTCGCCACCGGCGACCGTGCATACACGTTCACGGTGCCGACGGGAATCACGAACGTCACCGACGCCGACATCGCGGACATCGAACGGGACGCCGTCGTGCCCGCGTTGCGGGACGACGACTGGGCGGGCGCTGCCGTCGCCGCCGCGGGTGGCCTGTCGGACGCGATCGCCCCGAGCGGGTCCGGGTCCGGCGTCACCTATCTGGTGATCGGCGGAGTCGGGGTCGTCCTCGTCGGTGGCGCCGTCGTCTACACGCGGCGCCGCAAGAAGTCCGCGGCAGGCGGGCACGTACCCGCGGACATCGACTGGACAGACCCCGCCGCGGTCGCGATGCTGCCGATCGCCACGCTCGACGCCCGCGCGAAGGAGGTGCTCGTCGACACCGACAACGCGATCCGCACGAGCGAAGAGGAACTGAACCTGGCGCGCGGCGAATTCGGGGACGCAGCGACCGCACCGTTCACGGCCGCGTTCGAGGCGGCGAAGGCGGCGCTCGCGTCGGCGTTCACCATCCGGCAGCGCCTCGACGACGACGTCCCGGAAACCCCGGAGCAGCAGCGCGACATGCTTGTCGAACTCATCGCCACCTGCTCCCGCGCCGACCGTGAGCTCGACGCCCGGGTGGCGGAGTTCGACGGGATGCGCGACCTGCTGATCGACGCGCCCGCCCGCCTCGACACCCTCACCCAGCGGGTCATCGAGATGACGGTGCGGGTGCCCGCATCGGATTCGGTTCTGACGCAACTCAAGTCCGAGTTCCCGGCGTCTGCGCTGGCGTCGATCGACGGCAACATCGCGCTGGCTCGTGAGCAACTGGCGTTCGCGGACCAGAACGTCACCGCGGGCCGTGCGGCCGTCGCGCTGCCCGCGGGCAAGCAGGGTCCGGCGGTGGTCGCGATCCGCGCCGCCGAGGGTGCGCTGGACCAGGTCCGGGAGCTGCTCGACGGCATCGACCACGCCGCCGACAACATCCGTGCGGCCACCGCGACCCTGCCCGCCGCGATCGAGGACGCCCGCAAGGACATCGCTGCGGCCGACGCGCTGACCGCTCACGGGGGTGCGGATCTCGCGGCGGCGCGCACGGCCGCCGCGGATGCCGTCGCGTGGGCGGAGACGCTTCGCGAGAGCGATCCCCTCGGCGCATTCACCGAGGTCGCGAAGGCGGATGCCGTCCTCGACGAGATGCTGGCCACGGCCACCGAGGCGAAGGCTCAGGCGGAGCGGACCGCGCAGCGTCTGACCCAGGACATCACCGCCGCGCAGGCCCAGATCACCGCGGCAACCGATTTCATCGCGACGCGCCGCGGCGCGGTCGGCGCCGAGGCGCGCACCCGACTGTCGGAGGCGCAGCGGCACCTGGACGCGGCGCGGCAGCTCAGCCAGTCCGATCCGGCGCGGGCCCTGCAGCACTCGAAGGCGGCGGGCGAGCTCAGCGGCCGTGCACTGTACGTCGCGCAGGCGGACGTGCAGCAGTGGGAGGCGAGCAGGCGTCCGCAGCAGTCGTCGGGCGGGAACACCGGTGCCATCCTCGGCGGCATCCTCATCGATTCGATGATCCGGGGCAGCATGGGCGGTGGCGGATACCGGGGCGGTGGCGGACACAGGGGCGGCAGCCGGAGTCCGGGATCGTTCGGCGGCTCGGGAAGTTCGGGCCGGATCAGCCGCAGCGGAAGGTTCTGAGCCGTGAGTGCGGACCTGGCCGACGCCGGGTTCGCGCTCGCCGCACTGTGTGCGGCGATGGCGGTCGCGGCCGCGCTGGTGTATCGGATCTCCGGGTTGGACCGCGCGCTGTCGGTCCCTGCCGCTACGCTGCGCGGCGCCGCGCAGCTCGCGGTGGTGTCCCTGGTGCTGGCGGCGGCGTTGCGTCACCTGTGGTCGGCTGTTGCCGTCCTGCTGGTGATGTTCGCGGCGGCGTCGGTCACCGCGGCGCGGCGATCCAAGGCGGGCCGCTCCGGGTTGTGGCTGACGGTGGCCCTGGCGGTCGGGATCACGGCGGCGCTCACCCCGATGCTGGCCAGTGGCGTGGTGCCGCTCGAGGGGGTCGCGCTGATCCCGATCGGTGGCATCGTCCTCGGCAACGCCATGACGTCCACGTCCCTGGCCGCCAAACGCGCACTCGACTCCATCGACCAGCGCCACGGCGAGGTGGAGGCGGCGCTGAGTCTCGGTCTGGACGAACGGGATTCGCGCATGCTCGTCGTCCACGACGTCGCCGCGGACGCGCTGCTGCCCGGCCTCGACCAGACCCGGACCGTCGGCCTGGTCACCCTGCCGGGCGCCTTCGTCGGTGTCCTGCTCGCGAGCGGGTCGGCGGTGCAGGCCGGTGCCGTGCAGATCCTGGTGCTCGTCGGGCTCCTCCTGGCCCAGACGTGCAGCGTCGCGGTGACGATGGAACTCGTCGCCCGAGGCCTGGTCAGGCGCTGACGCGCGGGTGCGCGCTTCTGGTGGCTCGCACCACCAGAAGCGCGCACAACTGCTACGCGCCGATCAGACGCTGGGCGAGGTAGCCCTCGACCTTGTCGAGGGAGACCCGCTCCTGCTCCATGGTGTCGCGCTCACGGATGGTGACGGCCTGATCCTCGAGGGTGTCGAAGTCGACGGTGATGCAGAACGGGGTGCCGATCTCGTCCTGACGGCGGTAGCGGCGACCGATCGCACCGGCGTCGTCGAACTCGACGTTCCAGTTCTTGCGCAGCTGCGCCGCGAGGTCGCGCGCCTTGGGGCTCAGTGCCTCGTTGCGGCTGAGCGGCAACACCGCGGCCTTGACGGGGGCGAGCCTGCGGTCGAGGCGCAGCACGGTGCGCTTGTCGACGCCGCCCTTCGCGTTCGGCGCCTCGTCCTCCTGGTACGCGTCGACGAGGAACGCCATCAGCGACCGGGTCAGGCCTGCTGCCGGCTCGATGACGTACGGCGTGTAGCGCTCACCGGTCGTCTGGTCGAAGTACTTGAGGTCCTGGCCCGACGACTCCTCGTGGACGCGGAGGTCGTAGTCGGTGCGGTTCGCGACGCCCTCGAGCTCGCCCCACTCGCTGCCCTGGAAGCCGAAGCGGTACTCGATGTCGACGGTCCGCTTGGAGTAGTGCGAGAGCTTGTCCTCGGGGTGCTCGAACAGGCGCAGGTTCTCCGGGTCGATGCCGAGGTCGGTGTACCAGGCGAGGCGGGTGTCGATCCAGTACTGGTGCCACTCCTCGTCCTCACCGGGCTTGACGAAGAACTCCATCTCCATCTGCTCGAACTCGCGGGTGCGGAAGATGAAGTTGCCGGGCGTGATCTCGTTGCGGAAGCTCTTGCCGATCTGGCCGATGCCGAACGGCGGCTTCTTGCGCGACGTGGTGAGCACGTTCGCGAAGTTGACGAAGATGCCCTGCGCGGTCTCGGGACGCAGGTAGTGCAGTCCTTCCTCCGACTCGACCGGACCGAGGTAGGTCTTGAGCATCATGTTGAAGTCGCGGGGCTCGGTCCACTGACCGACGGTGCCGCAATCGGGACAGACGATGAGGTCCATCGCGACGTCGTCCGGGTTGTCGAGGCCCTTCTTCTCCGCGTACGCCTCCTGCAGGTGGTCCTGCCGGTGCCGCTTGTGGCAGTTCAGGCACTCGACCAGCGGATCGTTGAAGACGCCGACATGACCGGACGCGACCCACACCTGGCGGGGCAGGATGACCGAGGAGTCGAGGCCGACGACGTCGTCGCGGCCGGTGACCATCGACCGCCACCACTGCTTCTTGATGTTCTCCTTGAGCTCGACGCCGAGCGGCCCGTAGTCCCAGGCGGACCTGGTACCGCCGTAGATCTCACCACAGGGGAAGACGAGACCTCGACGCTTGGCGAGGTTGGCGACGGTTTCGACCTTGGACTTGGGTGCCACTGGAATAGCTCTCCATCTGGGTAATAGATGCCGTGTGGGTAGGGATGTACGGATCCAGCCTATCGGGGTCGGACACCGCACCCAATTCGTCGTTTGACATGCATACTCGTGCATATCAAAATGGATATTGTTTGCAATAAGCTGTGTCCGACACCCCACGCACGGCCTCGACACACCACGGCATCGACAAGGAGCGCGCACTCGTGAGCATCGCCGACGCGGACGACCTGCGCGACCACTCCGCGCCGCACGACGCCGACTCCCCGCCCCCGGCCGCGATGCCGGATCGCGACACGCTCACCGCCGCGGGCGACATCCTGCGCGCGCTCGCCGCACCGGTTCGCATCGCCATCGTTCTGCAACTGCGTGCCGCTCCGCGGTGCGTCCACGAACTCGTCGACGCGCTCGAGGTCACCCAACCGCTGATCAGCCAGCATCTGCGCGTACTCAAGTCGGCGGGAGTGGTTCGGGGCGATCGCTCCGGACGCGAGGTCGTGTATCGACTCGTCGACGATCACCTCGCCCACATCGTGGTCGACGCCGTCGCCCACGCCGAGGAAGGGCACTAAATGGACGCAGGCGCCGAGAAGGGAACCCGAGTGACCGACAAGCCCCGCACCCCCGTCGCTGTTGGCGTGCGCGCCACGAAGCAGCGGAGCGCGATCTCGGCACTGCTCGACGAGATCGACGAGTTCCGATCCGCACAGGAACTGCACGACGTGCTGCGCAGGCGCGGCGAGGGCATCGGCCTGACGACCGTCTACCGAACGCTGCAGACCCTGGCCGACGCGGGCACCGTGGACATGTTGCGCACCGACTCGGGCGAGTCGGTCTACCGCCGCTGCTCCTCCGGGCATCACCACCACCTGGTGTGCCGGTCGTGCGGGTTCACGGTCGAGGTCGACGGACCCGAGGTCGAGAAGTGGTCGCACTCGATCGCGGAGGAGAACGGGTTCACCAACGTCAGCCACACGGTCGAGGTCTTCGGAACCTGCCGCAACTGCTCCGCCTGACCCATCGTCAACCAATGGTTGACGATGCCCATGCGTCAACCTAGAGTTGACGCATGCCCGAACCGACGCAACTCACGCCCAAGGTCCGACTCGACGACCTCATCGACGCCATCAAGAAGGTCCACAACGACCCGCTCGACCAACTCTCCGACGCGGTTCTCGCCGCCGACCACCTCGGCGACGTCGCCGACCACCTGATCGGCCACTTCGTCGATCAGGCGCGTCGCACCGGATTGTCGTGGACGGACATCGGCCGCAGCATGGGCGTCAGCAAGCAGGCCGCCCAGAAGCGCTTCACACCGAAGGACCCCGGTACCGCCACCGACCTCGATCCGAACCAGGGCTTCAACCAGTTCACCCCGCGCGCCCGCAACGTCATCGCCGCCGCACACAACGAGGCGAAGTCCGCCGGCTCCACAGAGGTGACGCCCGCGCACCTGGCCCTCGGACTGCTCTCCGAGCCCGAATCGCTCGCGATCACCCTGCTCGCTTCGCAGCAGGTGGACGCCGCCGCCATCCGCGACGCCGTCATCCTGCCCGCTCCCGCCGACGAGACGCCCGACCTGGTGCCCTACGACGCCGCCGCACGCAAGGCACTGGAGCTGACGTTCCGCCACGCACTCCGATTGGGCCACAACTACATCGGAACCGAGCACATCCTCCTGGCGCTACTGGAGGTCGAGAACGGCGACGGCCCCCTCACCGCGGCAGGCGTCGACCGCGACCGCTTCGAGGCCGACCTCACCAGCGCCCTCGAGGCCCTGACCCCGAAACCGGCGGAGGACTAGAACAGCCTGCGCAGGATCGCGACGGCACGGTCGGTGTACGGCGGATAGACGAACCGCGGGTCCGGCTTGAAAGGCTTGACCAGCACGGCCTTCCGGTTGCTGAAGGTCTCGAACCCCCATTTCCCGTTGTAGCGGCCAGTTCCGCTGGCACCGACCCCACCGAACGGAAGAACCTGCGCACTGTAGTGATAGATGAGGTGGTTCACCACCATGCCGCCGGCGCTGATCTCGGCCACGAACCGGCGCCGCGCATCAGCGGAGCGGGTGAACAGGTACGCGGCCAGCGGCTTCGGCCGGGACGTCACGAACGCGAATGCCGCGTCGAGTGAATCCACGGCAAGGACCGGAAGAATCGGACCGAATATCTCCTCGGTCATCATCGGTTCGTCGACTTCCGGATCCAGCAGCACGGTGGGTTCGACCGTGAGAGCCGCGCGGTCGAACCCACCGCCGAGCACCACCGTCGCGCGTGTTGTCGCGAGATACCCGGCCAAACGGTCGAACTGGCGCTCGTTGACGATCCGAACCCCCGGACTCGATTCCTCCGCCCGGAACCGCCCGACTGCCTCGACGATCCGGGCGACCAGTTCGTCCCGCACCGAACGCTCGACGAGCAGATAGTCCGGCGCCAGGCACACCTGACCCGAGTTCAGCAGCTTCGCCCACGCGATCCGGCGAGCCGTCACCTCGAGATCGGCATCGGCGGTGACGATCACCGGCGACTTCCCGCCCAGTTCGAGGGTGACGGGTGTGAGGTGCGGCGCCGCAGCAGCCATTACCTTCCGCCCGATCTCGGTACCACCGGTGAAGAGACAGTGATCCATTCCCTGCGCGAGGAGGTCCTGGGTGACCGCCCCGTCCCCCTCGACCACGGCGATCGCCTCGGGGTCGAGATACTCGGGAACGATCCGCGCGAGCAGTCGCGACGTGGCGGGCGTCAACTCGGAAGGTTTGAGCACGACACAGTTACCCGCCGCGATGGCAGCAACCAGCGGTTTCAGGACCAGTGTCACAGGCGCGTTCCACGCCCCGACGATCAACACCACACCGAGCGGCTCGTACTGCACCCAGCCCAGCGCAGGCTGCTGGTTCACGGGCAGACCGCGCAGGCTGCGCCGCATCCACCGCCGCAACCGCTTCCGGACATACGAGGCTTCGGCCCCGGCCGGCGCGACATCGATGAACCAATTCTCGAGAGCACTGCGCCCGAGATCCTCGGCCAGCGCCTGCACGAGGTCGTCTTCCCGCTCGACGAGGAGACGTTCGATGCCTTCGAGTTGCGCGATCCGCCAGGCCGCGGGTCTGGTGCGTCCGGTAGCGAACACCCTGCGCAGGTCGGCGGCGATCGACGCGACGTCCGATCGTGATTCGGTGAGGTCGGTCCCCTGGTCGACTCCCATGACTGCCACCTCGGCTCTGATGGGGATTCGCCCGACGCGGGTCCCACCCGAGCGCCGGGTCTCCGAGTCACGATACGACTGTTCGGTGCGGGCCGACAGGATCGTTCGTCGGGGCAGCAACCCCGGTGCTCAGCTGTAGGTGTCGCCGGTGATCGCCGTAGACGAGGTCGAGCAGGTGCGCGCTACCCGAGCAGACCCTGCCTGCTGTCCTCCACACCGGCGAGCACGAGCAGGAGCATCGTGGTCAGCGCCTCGTCCGTCAGCCCGGCGGCGGGGAAGGTGTAGCGGAGGATGACGTCGGCGAGGCGCCCGCGGGTGATCACCGAGACCAACCCGAACTGCAGCGCATCGTTCTTCGCCGCGACCTTGCGGTGCAGCGTGGTGCTGACGGGCCGATCCCACGCCAGGACCGCCGTCAGCGACAGCACATCCAATCCGGGAGCGAGATTCACGGCACGCATCGAGCACAGGGCACCCGCGTACTCGAATCCCAATGAACCATCGGTCGTTTCCGCGATGTCAACGAACAGCGCGAGCGCGCCGTGCACCCGCGCCTGGAGCGCAGCGGCGGTGTCCTCGCTCATTTGACTCCGCCAAAGCGGCGGTCACGCGACGCATACTCGACGCAGGCGGCCCACAGGTCGCGGCGGTCGAAGTCGGGAAACAGCTTCTCCTGGAACACCATCTCCGCGTAGGCGGACTGCCAGATGAGGAAGTTCGACGTGCGCAGCTCGCCGGAAGGGCGCAGGAACAGGTCGACGTCGGGCATGTCGGGTTCGTCGAGGTACTTGGCGACGGTCGCCTCGGTGACCTTCTCCGGGTTGATCTCGCCTGCCGCGACCCGGCGTGCGATCTCCCGTGCGGCGTCGGCGATTTCGGCCCGGCCGCCGTAGTTGACGCACATGGTCAGCGTCATGACGTCGTTGTCCTTGGTGAGCTCCTCGGCGATCTCGAGTTCCTTGATCACCGACGCCCACAGACGCGGCCTGCGTCCCGCCCAGCGCACCCGGACGCCCATCTCGTGCATCTCGTCGCGGCGGCGCCGGATCACGTCCCGGTTGAAGCCCATCAGGAACTTGACCTCTTCGGGGCTGCGCTTCCAGTTCTCGGTGGAGAACGCGTAGGCCGACAGCCATTTCACACCTACCTCGATGCACCCCTCGACGGAGTCCATGAGGACGGCCTCACCACGCTCGTGTCCGGCGGTACGCGGCAGTCCGCGTTCCTGCGCCCACCGGCCGTTGCCGTCCATCACCAGCGCGACGTGCCGGGGAATGAGCTCGGGCTGGATGATCGGCGCCCGCGCCCCGGACGGGTGCGGGTTCGGGGGACGGATCTCCCGGTCAGGCGAGGCTTGCGGTGCGCGTCGTCGGATCACGCCCTTCATCCTGCCCGACGGCCCCCTGCCCGACCTGCTCAGGGGCAGCGGCATGCGGCCGCGCTCGTTCGATCAGAGGCAGTGTCCGCAGCTGCCGTTCCAGGTGCCACTGCAGGTGCGCGGCGACCAGACCGGACGCCTGCGACCGCACCCCTGCGGCGACGGTCTCCGCGAACTCCCAGTCACCGCGGTCCAGTGCGGCCATCAGGTCGAGCACACCGGGCGACGGCGTGGCGGCACCCGGCGGGCGGCAGTGCACGCACACCGCTCCCCCGGCGGCGACGTGGAACGCGCGGTGCGGGCCGGGCGCGGCGCAGCGGGCGCACTCGTCGAGGGCAGGCGCCCAGCCGGCGAAGCCCATCGCCCGCAGCAGGAAGGCGTCGAGGACCAGCTCGGGTGCGCGGACCTGGTCGCTGACCGCGCGCAGCGCCCCGACCGTCAGCCGGTGCAGGCGCGGCGCGGGCGCCCGCTCCTCCCCGGACAGCCGTTCGGCGGTCTCGAGGATCGCGCAGGCGGTGGTGTAGCGGCCGTAGTCGTCGACGATGTCGGTGGCGAACGCGTCGAGCGTCTGCACCTGGGTGATCACGTCGAGCGAGCGGCCGGGGTAGAGCTGGACGTCGATGTGGGCGAACGGCTCGAGCCGGGCCCCGAACTTCGACTTGGTGCGGCGGACTCCCTTGGCAACGGCACGAACGAGTCCGTACTGCCTGGTGAGGAGGGTGACGATGCGGTCGGCCTCGCCCAGCTTGTGCTGGCGCAGCACCACTGCATGATCCCGGTACAACCTCACCGGTTCAGTGTCCCATGCAGGAACGACACCGCCGCCACCCCCGCGCCGTGAGTCCTTTCGGCCCGCCGGAGGACCGAAAGGACTCACGGCGAAAACGGCCCGCACCACACCGACCGCTGCTACCGTTCGTTCGAACGAACAGGGAGGCGACATGAGCGTTGACACCGGTCAACAGGGGACGGACCGGTCGGGTGCGGCCGCGCACGAGGGGTCCGGCCGCGCCCGACCCACACTCACGTGGCCGACGCTCGCGGAATGCGCGCGATCGCTCGCCGACGGCGACACCACCTCCGTCGCGATGGTCACCCGCAGCCTCGACGCGATCGACGCCGCCCAGCCGACACTGAACGCGTTCAAGGTCGTGCGCCGCGCCGCCGCGCTCGCCGAGGCCGCCGACGCGGATCGTCGCCTCGCCGCAGGTGAACGCCTCCCACTCCTCGGCGTGCCCATCGCCGTCAAGGACGACGTCGACGTCGCGGGTGAACCGACCGCCTTCGGGTGCGCGGGCGACTTCCCGGCGAAGACCGCCGACTCCGAGGCCGTACGTCGACTCCGTGCGGCGGGCGCGGTGATCGTCGGGAAGACGCACAGCCCCGAACTCGGGCAGTGGCCCTTCACCGGCGGCAGCTTCGGGCACACCCGCAACCCGTGGGCGCGGGACCGCACCCCCGGCGGCTCCTCGGGCGGCAGTGCCGCTGCGGTCGCGGCCGGACTGGTTCCTGCCGCGCTCGGGTCGGATGGCGCCGGGTCGGTTCGTATCCCGGCGTCGTGGACCAACCTCGTCGGCATCAAACCGCAGCGCGGACGGATCTCCACCTGGCCGGACCCCGAGGCGTTCAACGGCGTCACCGTCTTCGGCCCCCTGGCCCGCACCGTCGAGGACGCCGCGCTCCTGCTCGACCTCGTCGCCGGACCCCACGACGGCGACCTGCACACCCCCCGTCCGCTCACCGTGCGCGACGCCGCGGACCGCGAGCCCGGACGACTGCGGATCGCACTCTCGTTGAAACTGCCGTTCACGGCGACCCCGACGGCGCTGCACCCGGAGATCCGCGATGCCGTCGGCGGTATCGCCCACACGCTGCGCCGACTCGGTCACGAGGTGGTCGTTGCCGATCCCGCGTACGGAATCCTGTTGGGCGCCAATTTCCTTCCGCGCTCGATGGCCGGATTGGAGGAGTGGCGGCAGCGAGTGCCGGACCCCACGCAACTCGATCCCCGCACCCTCGCCAACGCCCGCACCGGACGACTGCTCGGCGGACTGCCCCTGCGCGTCGCCCGGGCCGCCGAACCGCGGATCCGGCGCCGGATCGGGTCGATCTTCAACGAATTCGACGTGATCCTCGCGCCGACGACCGCGACACCGCCGCCGAAGGTCGACGCGATCGACCGGACCGGCCACTACGAGACCGACAAGGTCATCACCGCGGCGTGCCCGTACGCCTGGCCATGGAACGTGCTCGGGTGGCCGAGTGTCGGTGTGCCCGCCGGGTTCACCGACGAGGGGCTGCCGCGCGGCGTCCAGTTGATGGGCCACGAGTCGAGCGAACCCCTCCTCGTCTCGCTGGCAGCGCAGTTGGAGCGCGAGCTGCGTTGGGACACCGCAACTCCCGAGCGGTGGTGGTGACGTGAACGAGCCCACCGTCGCCACGCCCGCACGGGAACGCATCCTGCAGGCGGTCCTGCACGTCATCGGAAGCGACGGGGTGGCAGCGGTGACGAATCGCCGCATCGCCGCGCAAGCCGAGGTGTCCCTCGGCTCCATCACCTATCACTTCCCCACCCGCAACGACATGCTCCGCGACGCGCTTCTCGGGTTCGTCACGGACGAGACCACCCGGCTGACCGAGCTCGCCGAGAGCTACCGCGACCACGGGCTGAGCATCGTCGACGCCGCATCGCTCACTGAGCAGGTGGTCCGCGACCTCGGGTGGACGGCCGAGCGCCTCGCTCCGTTCGAGTTGTTCATCCAGGCCGGCCGCGACCCGTCGCTCCAGGACGCGGCGAACAAGTGCTTCGCCGCGTACGACACCCTGACGGTGACGATCCTCGAGGCGCTCGGCGTCCCCGGCGCCCGCGACGTCGCCTCGACGCTCGTCGCGACGATCGCGGGCCTGCAGCTGCGTCGCGTCGCAACGGGTGTCCCGCAGGACGTCTCGGCCGCGATACTGCGGCTGCTCAGCGCCTGACCGTCAGCAGTCACCGCGCACGGCGTCGTGGTACCCGCGCTCGACCTCGCTGCGTTCCTCGTCGCTCGCCAGCGCCCACGCAGCGGTCGACCGGCGCAGGTCGAGCATCCACGTCGCCTCGTATTCGCGCCCGCGGTCCTGGAGTCCGCTCCGCGCCAGGCCCGCCTCGAGGACGTCGAGATACCGCGCCATGCCAGTGCAGATCTCGGATGCCGGGCGGAAGGTGCGGGACCAGTCGAGGGGCGCGTCATCGGTGCTCGACATCATGTGAAGGCCGCTCGGGGGAGGGACGCGGCGCGGCGCGGTGTCGGACGCGCAGCCTGCCGCACCCAGCGCCGCAGCCGCGGTCACCGCAAGCGCGGCACCGGGATGACGACGCGAGACCATCGCGTCAGAACCCCAGCCGCCCGAGCTGCTTCGGATCCCGCTGCCAGTCCTTGGCGACCTTGACGTGCAGTTCCAGGAAGATTCGCGTGCCGAGCAGCTTCTCGATCTGCAGGCGCGCCTTGGTGCCGACCTCGCGGAGCCGGGCACCGCCCTTGCCGATCACGATGCCCTTCTGGCTGGGCCGCTCGACGTACAGCAGGGCGTGCACGTCGAGCAGTTCGCCCTGCTTCTCGGTGCGACCCTCACGTTCGACGATCTCCTCGATGACGACGGCCAGCGAGTGCGGCAGTTCGTCCCCGAGCCCCTCGAGTGCGGCCTCGCGGATCAGCTCGGCCATGAGGGTTTCCTCGGGCTCGTCGGTGAGCTCGCCGTCCGGGTAGAACGCGGGCCCCTCCTCCATGTGCGAGGCGAGGACGTCGACGAGGACCTCGACCTGCTCCCCCGACGCCGCCGACACCGGAACCACGTCGGTCTCCGGCCCGAGGAGCTTCGAAACGGCGAGCAGTTGGGCGGCGAGTTGCTGCTTGCCGACCTTGTCGATCTTGGTGACGATGCCGATCAGCTTCGTGCGCGGCGCGACCTGCCGTACCTGCTCGAGGATCCAGCGGTCGCCGGGTCCGACCTTCTCGTCCGCGGGAATGCACAGGCAGATCGCGTCGACCTCGGAGTACGTGTCACGCACCAGGTCGTTGAGGCGCTGACCGAGAAGGGTGCGCGGCCGGTGCAGGCCGGGGGTGTCGACGAGGATCAGCTGAGTGTGTTCGCGGTGGACGATGCCGCGGATCGTGTGCCGCGTCGTCTGCGGCCGCGACGACGTGATGGCGATCTTGCTGCCGACGAGCGCGTTGGTCAGCGTCGACTTGCCGGTGTTCGGTCGGCCGACGAAACAGACGAAGCCGGAACGAAATTCGGTGGTGGTCATGCGGACTCCTGGGTCTCGTTCTCGTCGGTCTGTGGTGCACGCCAGGCGAGCACCGTGGTGATGCGGACTCGTCCGCGCATGTCGCTGCCGCCCTCGGCGCGCAGCACGATGCCGTCGGTCACGGCGTCGCGGCCGGAGGTGGAGGCGTCGCGGACGGCAACCATCACCTCGGACCCGGGCAGCGGGACGCGGCCGAGTTCGTAGCCGACGAGTCCGCCGACGGTGTCGACCTCGTCGCTGTCGATCTCGATGTCGAACAGTTCGGCGAGGTCCTCGAGCGGCAGCCGCGCGGAGAGCCGGTAGCGCCCGTCCTCGAGGTCCTCGACGGGCGGGATCTCGTCGGTGTCGTATTCGTCGGCGATCTCGCCGACGATCTCCTCGATCACGTCCTCGATGGTGACGAGCCCGGCGATGCCGCCGTATTCGTCGACGAGCAGCGCCATGTGGTTCCGGTCGCGCTGCATCTCCGCGAGCAGACTGTCGAGGGGCTTGGAGTCGGGCACGAACACAGCGGGGCGCATGACCTCGGCGACGGAGACACCGTGGCCGCCGTCCGTCGCGTGGTACGTCTTCTCCACCAGGTCCTTGAGGTAGACGACGCCGAGGACGTCGTCGACGTTCTCCCCGATCACCGGGATGCGGGAGTGCCCGCTGCGCACCGCGAGCGACGTGGCCTGGCCCGCGGACTTGTCGGCCTCGATCCACACCATCTCCGGCCGCGGGACCATCACCTCACGCGCGGGGGTGTCGCCGAGTTCGAAGACGGACTGGATCATCCGCCGCTCCTCGTCCGCGACGACGCCACGTTCCTGCGCGAGGTCGACGAGCTCCCGAAGCTCGATCTCGGACGCGAACGGACCGTTCCGGAAACCCTTGCCGGGTGTCAGCGCGTTGCCGATCAGGATCAGCAGGCGGCTGATCGGGCTGAGCAGGACACCGAGCGCCTGCACGGGCAACGCCCCGGCGAGGGCGATCGAGTAGGCGTGTTGCCTGCCGATGGTGCGCGGTCCGACGCCGATGGCGACGTAGTTGACCAGCACCATCACGACGGCGGTGATCCCGAGCGCCCAGCCGGTCGAGAGCATCGTGAGCAGCCCGGCGGCGAGGAGCACGGTTGCGCTGATCTCCGACGCGATGCGAAGCAGGACCGTCAGATTCACGTACCGCGGCCGGTCCTCGACGATGGCGAGCAACCGCTGCGCGCCGGGACGTTCGTCCTTCGCCATCTCCTCGACACGAGCGGGCGAGACCGTGTTCAGCGCCGAGTCGAGTGCGGCGAACACGCCACCGAGCAACGCGAGCAGGACAGCGGACAGGATGAGCAGGACGGCACCGCTCACTGGCGACCGCTCACCGCTCGGACCGAGTCGGGGTTCACGGCTCGGGCCGGTCTACGAACCCGGTCTTGCCGAGCAGCCTGCTGTCGCGGGCGGCGAGTTCGGCGTCGCGTTCCTGACGCGCCACATCGTCGTACCACTCGGCGAGGAGGCTGTTCTGGAGGGCGAACATCTCCTTCTCCTCCTCGGGCTCCGCGTGGTCGTAGCCGAGCAGGTGCAGGACACCGTGGACGGTCAGCAACGCGAGCTCGTGCGCCGTGGAATGGCCCGCCTTCGCGGCCTGGTCGGCGGCGAACGCCGGGCAGAGCACGATGTCGCCGAGCATCGCCGGGCCGGGTTCGGGTGCGTCGGGCCTGCCACCCGGTTCCAGCTCGTCCATCGGGAACGACATCACGTCGGTGGGTCCGGGGAGGTCCATCCACCGCATGTGGAGGTCCGCCATGGTGTCCAGGTCGACGAGCACCATCGACAGCTCGGCCGCCGGGTGCACGTCCATCTGGGAGATCGCGAACCGGGCGACGCTGACGAGCTCCGCCTCGGAGACGTCCATCCCGGACTCGTTGGATACCTCGATGCTCATCTGTGCCGTTCTCCTCGGGGCCGTTCTGCGCGGGTCGCGTCCGCTGGGTGACCGGCGACCGCGCGGGGATTCAACTGTAGTGCGGGGTGGTGCCGAATCCCGGTCACCGACGCCCCGGGCGACCGCCGGCAGCGCGGCGCTGCGCCCGGTTGCCCAGTGCAACGTCGTCGACCCGCTCGGACTCGAACCGGTCGTAGGCGTCGACGATGTCGGAGACGAGCCGGTGCCGGACGACATCGGCACTGGTCAGTTCGGCGAAGTGGATGTCGTCGATTTCGGTGAGGATCTCGGCCGCGGCGCGCAACCCGGAGCGCTGCCCGCCGGGCAGGTCCACCTGGGTGACGTCGCCGGTGACGACGATCTTCGACCCGAACCCGAGGCGGGTCAGGAACATCTTCATCTGCTCGGCCGTGGTGTTCTGCGCCTCGTCCAGGATGATGAACGCGTCGTTCAACGTCCGGCCACGCATGTACGCCAGGGGCGCGACCTCGATGACGCCCGCCTGCATGAGCTTCGGGATCGCTTCGGGATCCATCATGTCGTGCAGCGCGTCGTGCAGCGGCCGAAGGTAGGGGTCGATCTTCTCGTGCAGGGTGCCCGGCAGGAAGCCGAGCCGCTCGCCCGCCTCGACGGCCGGTCGCGTGAGGATGATCCGGCTGACGTTCTTCGACTGCAACGCCTGCACGGCCTTCGCCATCGCCAGATACGTCTTGCCGGTGCCTGCGGGACCGATGCCGAACACGATGGTGTTGGCGTCGATCGCGTCGACGTACCGCTTCTGGTTCACGGTCTTCGGGCGAATCGTCTTGCCGCGCCTGGACAGAATGTCGAGGCTGAGCACCTCGGCGGGCGATTCGCCTGCACCGTCGGTCATCATCGAGATGCTGCGCCGCACCGCGTCGGGTGTGAGCGCCTGACTCTTGCCGACCAACGTGACGAGTTCACTCACCACCCGCTCCGCGAGGGCGACGTCTGAGGCGACGCCGGTGAAGGTGACGGTGTTGCCGCGCACGTGGATGTCGGCGTCGAGGGCACGTTCGAGTGCCTTGAGGTTCTCGTCGGTGGAGCCGAGCAGAGGCAACATCGCTTCGGGCGAGATCTCCATGCTCGATCGGACGGAGCGCTGCGCGGGGCGCTGCTGCGCGTCGACCATCCGCGCCGAGGAATCGGACCGGGAGACGGGGGACGACGTCCCACCCATGCTGTCTGCGCTCACGTGGTAGCTATGGCCTGCTTTCCTGATCCGACGACGGTGACGTAATGCAGTCTATCTCGCACGACGACGGCTTCCCACCGAGTAATCAGCGCCGCCCGGCTGGCGCCTCGGTCCTCGTCCGCAGCAGGTCCCACGCCTCGGCGACCACCTCGGCGGCCCGGTCGGGCGGAACCCCGAGCAGGACGAGCGATGCGAGGGCGAACGAATCGCCGTCGTCGGCGATCGCTCCGTTGTTCGCCTCCTCGAACAGCGCAAGGGTGACGGCCTCGGTCATCGCGACGAGCACCGGGGCGGGCAGGTAGGTGGAGAAGAGGCCGTCGGCCTGCCCGCGTTCGACGAGGGCGACGCTCGGCGCACGGGCCGGCTCGATGAGGTCGCGGATGCGCTTCTCCCCCAGTTCTGCGCGCGCGAAGGTGAGCAGCACCCGGAACCGGTCACCGATGGGCCAGCTCAGCAGGGCGAGCATCGCGGTCGAGACGTCGGGACGGTCGGGCAGGGTCGGCAACGCTTCGAGCACCGAGAGCAGCGCGGACGACGCCTCGTCGACGAGACCTTCGATCAGCGCGTCGCGGCTGGGGAAATGCCCGTAGACGGTTCGCCGGACCACTCCTGCCGCACGCGCGACGTCGTCCATGCTGGCGTCGGGATTGCCTGCGAACTCGGCGATCGCGGCCTCGATGATCCGGGACCGGTTCGCACGGGCCTGACTACGCCGCGGCCTGACCGGTTCGTTGTCCACGCCTGCACCGCCTTCCACCTCCGCAGTGTTCCACGCGTGCCGAACCGAACCGACCTTCCACGCGCCCGTGATTCGCAACACAGCCATATTGCACACTCGTGTGCAAGGAAAGTAACTTGCACATCAGTGTGCAATCAGCGTCGAGAACCCGAGGAACGGAGCCCGACATGACCCTTCTCTCCACCAGACCGGTCACCGACGACCGGTCGCCGTACCGCCTGCGGTGGGCGGCGCTCGGCGTGCTGTGCCTGGCCCTGCTTATCGTCGTCATGGCCAACACGGCGCTGATCGTCGCGGCACCCGACATGACCCGGGATCTCGCGCTCACCAGTTCGCAGTTGCAGTGGGTGATCGACGGCTACACCGTCCCCTACGCCGCATTGATGTTGCTGTTCGGCGTCGTCGGCGACCGCTACAGCCGCCGCGGCGCGCTCCTCGCAGGCCTGTTCGTGTTCGGAGCGGGCGCGGTGTTCGGCAGCCTCGCGGACACCACGACCGCTGTCGTGGCCGCCCGGATGGTCATGGGCGTCGGCGCGGCGGTCATCATGCCCGCGACCCTGTCGCTCCTGGTCGCGACATTCCCGCGCGCCGAGCGTTCCCGCGCGATCGCGGCGTGGGCGGCCACCGCTGGTCTCGCGATCGCGTTCGGGCCTCTGCTCGCCGGCTGGATCCTCGAATCCCATTCGTGGAACGCCACTTTCCTCATCAACGTCCCGATCGCCGCCGCCGCGGCCGTCGGCGCCCTGATCCTGGTACCCCCGTCGCGGGCCGCCGAGTCCCGCCGCATCGACTGGATCGGCGGCCTGCTGTCCGTGGTCGCGATCGGCGCCCTGGTCTACTCGATCATCAACGGCTTCCACTTCGGGTGGAGCACGGGTCCGATCGCCGCGGCTGCCCTCGCGACCGTCGCCACCGCGGCGTTCGTCGTGTGGGAACTGCGGCACCCGCATCCGCTGCTCGACATCCGGCGTCTCTCCGACCGGACCATAGGCGGCGCGGCGGTGGCGGTGCTGCTGCTGTTCCTCGCCGCGTTCGCCGCGATCTACTTCATCGCCCAGCAGTTCCAGTTCGTCCTCGGCTACGGCCCGCTCGAAACCGGTGTCCGACTGCTACCACTGGCCGGCGCCGTCTCCCTCGGTGCCCTGACCAGTGGACGGATCGCGCCCCGTCTCGGCGTGCGCGGCACCGTGGTCGCCGGCATGCTCCTCGCCGCGACAGGCATCCTCCTGATGACGGCGGCCGATTCCGACTCCGGATACCCGATCTTCGCCGCCGCGCTCGCACTGCTGGGTCTGGGTATCGGTCTCGCCGAACCGCCCGCCACCGACGCGATCATGGACAGGTTTCCCGAAGACGACCTCGGCGCCGCGGGCGGGCTCAACGACACCGCCATCGAGCTCGGCGGCTCCCTCGGCATCGCCATCCTCGGATCGGTCCTCGCCTCGCGGTACCAGGAGTCGATCGCCGGATTCCTCGACGCCGCACCGCTACCGAAGCTGACCGGCGACATGGCGGCGCAGGCGGACTACGCGATGGAGGTCTCCCGCGAATCCGTCGGCGGCGCAACCCTCGTCGCGCAGGAGATGGCCACGAATCCGTTCGCCTCGTCGTACGCGGAACCCCTGCGCGAGGCCGCGGGCAGCGCGTTCGCCGACGCCATCGGGCAGGCCAGCCTCGTCGGCGGACTGGCACTGGTGGTCGGGGCGTTCGTGGTCGCGGTGATCCTCCCCGGCCGGGCCCGGACCTGACGGGCGCAGGTCAGCCGCCCGCGGCCCACTCGATCGCATCGGCCTCGCGGGCGGTCGAGAACACCCGCAGTTCGCCGGGGAACAGGAACGCGAAAAGGTGCACGGCTTCACCGAGCCCGGTGTGATCGGTGACCAGGGCAAGGCGCCCCCAGATGTTGCGCGGGACACCGATCAGCTGGGTGTCCTGCCACATCGCCCCGAGTGAGTACCGGTCGAATCCGTCGCCGAGGACGTAGACGAGGTTGACACGATCGTGCGTGGAGACGGCCTCCTCGATCGCGGGGTCGAGCACGGTGCGGTAGTCCTCGGAGGTCACCACCCCGAGACCGCGGTAGCCGAGGGTGCCTGCCGGGAGTCCGTCGATCTTCTCGATGGTCATGGCCCGACTCTCGTACACATCCGGCGAGCGTGCCCGGAGGCACGCCGACGACCGCTGCGCGAGCTGACACACTGGCCGACATGTTCGCACTGCTGCTGACAGGACCACCCGGGGCGGGAAAGACCTCGGTCCTCACCGAACTGCACGACGGCCTCGGCGACGCCGGCATCGCCAACGCACTGATCGAACTCGACGAACTCGAGCGCTGCTACCCGCCGCTCGACACCCGGCGCGTGCTCCGGCACGCGGCAATGCTTGCCCGCTCCTACCGCGAGGCGGGCCACACTCTCCTGCTCGTCACCGCGACGGTCGAGGACGACGCCTACGGCCGGGCGGTGTCGGCGGCGCTCGGCGCCGACCACCACCTGACCGTGCGCCTGGACGCCGAACCCGAGACCGTGCGACGCCGAGTGCTCGACCGGGAGCCCGAAACCTGGTCGGGGCGGCAGGAACTCGCTGACCATGCGCACAAGCTCGCCACCACCATGCGCGGGCTCACGGTCGTGGACCTGGTCTTGAGCACCGAGGGCACGGACCCGGCGGACGTTGCAGCGCGACTGGAAGCCGTGTTGCGCGACCATCCGGCGGCACCGCTCGTCGGGGTGAACGAACTCGCCGGGTGACAGAACGCAGTAGTTCACTCCGCCAGGTCGGGGGCGATCATCTCCATCTGTTCGAGGACGAGTTTGATCGCGGCGGGCTGCTGGTCCGGCGGGTAGCCGTGCCGCACCAGCAGCCTCTTGATCTGTGATCGCAGCTTAGCCTTGACGTCGTCGCGCTGCTTCCAGTCGGTCTTGACGTCTCGACGCATCACGGCGACGAGGTCGCGGGCGATGTCGGCGAGCTTGCCCTCCCCCTGTTGCTCGACGGCGGACGGGTTCTGGCTGACCGCGTCGTAGAAGGCGAGTTCGTTCTCGTCGAGCGGTGGGTCGAACCGCTTGCCGCGCTCGGCCTCCCGTGCCACTTCCTGGGCCATCTCGACCATCGCCGCGATGACCTCGGAGGAGGTGAGCTGACTGTTGGTGTATTTGCGCATCAGCTCCTGCAGCCGTTCCGAGAACGCTCGCTGTCGGACGACGTTGTGCCTCGCCGCCTTTCGGGACTCCTCGTTGACGAGTTTGCGGAGCGCCTCGATCGCAAGGTTCGGGTTGCGGGCCTGCTGGGTGCGGGTGATGAACTCGACGTTGATGTCGGACAGCGACGGCTTCGGCATGCCCGCGGCGTCGTAGATGTCGAGGACGTCGCCGGACTCGACGGACGCCGCCATCAGGGTGCGCAACGCCCGCTCGACGTCCTCGGGGACGACCTGCCCGCGCGCGGCACGGTCTTCTGCGTCGAACTTGGCCATGTAGACGCGGACCTCTTCGAAAAACTGCGCGTCCGATACCTGCTCGCGCAGCTCGTCCCTGCTGCCGCAGATCGCCCAAACCCGGGAGAGCTGGGACGAGAACTTCCGGTAGCGGGCGGCGAGCGTTTCCTCTCTCTCCCCCACCTGGTTCTCCGGGTGCCGCGGGTCGCGCAGGTAGTCGACGGCGCCGAGCGCAGCCCGGACGTAAGCTTTTCGATCGGCCTCGAGGCGCTTCGCCCGCCAGTCGAACCCGTGCAGAAGGTTGCCGAGCTTGGTGAGGAGGTTCTTCGCGGTGTCGATCGCCGTGTCGATGTCACGACCGAGAGGCTTGCTCTGCTTGTCGGATTCGGTGTACTCGGCGAGCGCAGCCGCGAGGTTGTCGGCGACAGGCGCGTACGCGACGAGGAGCCCGTCCTGCTTGCCGCGGAACGTCCGGTTGACGCGCGCGAGCGCCTGCATGAGCAGCGCACCCTTGAGCGGCCGGTCCAGGTACATCGTGTGCAGCGGCGGCGCGTCGAAACCGGTGAGCATCATGTCCTTGACGATGACCAGTTCGAGTTCGTCGTCGATGTCCTTGAGACGCTTCTTGATCGCCGCGTTCGCCGAGTCGCGCCGGACGTGGTCGCTGACCGGCGGCTGGTCGGACGCGTCGCCCGAGTAGACGACCTTGATCCGGCCCTTGTCGAGGTCGTCGGAGTGCCAGTCGGGACGCAACGCCACGATCCGCGAGTACAGGTTGGCGCAGATCTCCCGGGTGCCACCGACGATCATGGCCTTGCCGGGGGCCGTCGGGTTGCCTGCCGAGCCGACGAACTCGCTCATCGCCTTGCGCCTGGTCTCCCAGTGTTCGACGAGGTCGCGGGCGAGTTGGTCGAGGCGGGCGGGCGCGCCGTAGACGGCGTTGACGACGGCGACGTTGCGTTCGATCCGATCGCGTTCGGTGTCGTCGAGGCCGACGGTCACCTCGTCCGCCGTCGCGTCGAGGTCGGATTCGGTGACGCCGTCCGCGAATGCGACCTTGACGAGCCTGCTCTCGAAGTAGACAGGGACCGTGGCACCGTCCTCGACGGCGCGGGTCAGGTCGTAGACATCGATGTAGTCGCCGAACACGTCGCGTGTGTTGCGATCCTCGAAGGACACGGGGGTACCGGTGAACGCGATCAGCGCCGCGTGCGGCAACGCGTCACGCAGGTGTCGCGCGTACCCGTCGAGGTTGTCGTAGTGACTGCGGTGCGCCTCGTCGACGACGACCACGACGTTCCGCCGGTTCGACAACAGCGGGTGGCTGGCGCCGGAGTCCTTCTCCTCCTTCGTCCTTCCGAACTTCTGGAGGGTGGTGAAGTAGATGCCTCCGGTGGTGCGGCCGGACAGTTCGGAGCGCAGTTCCTCGCGTCGACGGATCTGCCGCGGCTGCTCCGGCAGCAGCTGGGAACGCAGGAACGTCTCGTACAGCTGGCCGTCCAGTTCGTTGCGGTCGGTGATGACGACGATCGTCGGGTTCGCGAGCTTGGGGTGCCGAATCACCTGGGCGGCATACAGTTCCATCTCCATCGACTTGCCGGAGCCCTGGGTGTGCCAGACGACCCCGGCCTTGCCGTTGGACTCGACGGCGTGCACGGTCGACGCGACCGCCTTCGTGACCGCGAAGTACTGGTGTGGTTTGGCGATCCGCTTGACGAGGCCGGTGTCGCCCTTGTCGAACGCGGTGAAGTTGCGCAGGAGCTGCAGGAATCGTTCCTGGTTGTAGAGGCCGAACATCGCGACGTCGAGCGCTGTGGCCGAGGTGCCGGCGACGGGGGTGCCGTCGTCGTCGACGTTCCACGGCGAGAAGTGGTTGTACGCGGTGAACGGCGTGCCGTACTTGGCGGTGATCCCGTCCGACACGAGCGTGAACACGGCGAAGCGGAACGCGAGCGGGAACTCGGCGACATAGGTGGTCAGCTGCGCGTGCGCCTCGACCAATCCGGCGTGCTCACTGCCCGCACGCTTGAGCTCGACGATCCCGACCGGCATCCCGTTGAGGTACAGCACGACGTCGAACCTGCGGTGGCGGTCGCCGCGCATCACGGTGACCTGGTTGACGGCGAGCCAGTCGTTGTCGTCGGGTTCGGTGGACACCAACCTGATCGTGGGCGTCACCTCGGCGCCGCTGTCGTCGATGTAGGTGACCTTGCGAAGCCCCTCGGTCAGGTAGCCGTGCATGGTGTGGTTCTCGGCGAGCGCGTCGAGCGATCCTGCGGTCGCGACGATCGCCGCTGCCTGGTCGACGACGTGCGGCGGTAGCGCCGGGTTGAGGACGGCGATCGCGGCGCGCAGCCGCGGAACGATGAGGAGGTCGTCCCAGCTGGCACGCTGACCGGTGTCGGGTGCGATCTCCGTACCGTGCAGCGGCTTCCAGCCGAGCTCACCGAGCGTCTCCAGTGCGAGATGCTCCCAGTCGGCCTCGGTCAGGCCACGGTCCGCCATACCGGCTCCCTCACTCATGGTGATCAATGTAGATGGGCGTGCCGATGATCGACGTCGCCGACATCCCAGGGTAGGTAGCGCGGCCCACTCTCGAGCCTCCTCGATTGATAACCCTCCTTATCGCTCCGCCAGTCGATCGAATCCCAACCCGCCGGACACGATTGCGGCACATCGCCTCGAGTCAGGAGTTGCAGTGAACGAGCGAGCGGAAGCTCCGGGGTCCGACCCCGACCTCGACCCACCCCGGCACCGGCTGTCACGGACGGCCGTTGCGGCACGCGTCGCGCTCGCGTCGTCGGATGTGTTGTCCTCGCCGGGATTGCGTTCGCGGTCGACTACGGCAATCGACCCGGGACGCGACCGTTCGAGCTGTCCGGTCAGGTGTCCGCCGCCGGCCCGAACACGACGTCGGAGCAACCCGCCGGCTTCGGCTGCGCCGGCACCGACCGGGTGACGCCCGGCGCGGAGGTCACCGTCCGCGACAGCGCGGGTTCCACTCTCGCCGTCAGCCGACTCGACTCCAGCACGGTCCTCGGCGGCGGATGCACGTTCACGTTCTCGGTGGCAGGTGTCCCTCGTGGTCACGACCACTACCAGGTGACGGTCGGACGCCTCGGCGGCGTCACCGTCAGCGCGGAGCAGGCCGAAGCCGGCGTGCTCCTCCTCGTCGCGGCCTGATCTCGGTCGTCGACTTCACTTCACAGAAAGGTCATACCCATGTCCGCACCTCAGGGCCCCGACCAGTCCTTTCCCCAGCAGTTCGGCGGCACCCCGCCAGCGCCGAAGAAGGCCAAGAAATGGCCGTGGGTGCTCGGCGCAATCGTCGCGGTGTTCGTGATCGCAGGTGTCGCAGGCGGCGGGGACAAGGACACTCCCGCACCGGCCACACCTGCCGCCGCACCCGCCGCAGGCGGCGCCGCACCCGCCGCCCCGGCAGTCGAGGAGCAGGACGCGCCTGCACCCGGCATCGGAAGTGCGGTGCGCGACGGCAAGTTCGAGTTCACCGTCACGAACGTGGAGTCCGGGCTCACCTCGCTGGGCGACAACCCGTACCTGGCGGAGGAGGCGCAGGGCCAGTTCGTCGTTGTCACGATGACCGTCCTGAACACGTCCGGGGAGCCGAAGGGCGTGAGCCCCAGTGACCAGAAGATGTTCGACGCGCAGGGCCGCGAGTTCAAGGCCGACACGGCGGCAGCGTTGAACCTCGACACCGACGTCGCGTTTTGGGACGAGATCAACCCCGGCAACACGGTGACGCTGAAGGTCGTCTACGACATGCCCACGGGAGCGGTCCCCGCATCCATGGAACTCCACGACTCCATGTTCTCCGGTGGCACCGAGGTGAATCTCGGGTAATCCGGAACGTGGTGCGCCCGCTGGGGGGTGGGCGCACCACGGCCGTGTCCACTGCAGTCAGCTTTCAACTCCGAAAGAGGAATCTCGACAATGCCATCCAGAGACCAGCGGATCGCGCGTCTGCGATTCGACATCGGCGCCAGAACCGGCATCGTGCACACCACGGATCCCGCAACCCGGTTCATGTCCGGTTCGGTGCTGCCACCGAACGTGGACACCAACGATGCCCGCGGCGCCGAATCCGCCGCCGAATCCTGCGGTTACGCCGATATCGGAGCACTCCGGTGGCACCTGGCCGAACCGGCACCGGCGGGTACCGCGATCGTGTGGACCGGTGACGAAGCGCTCGTCGCGGCCGACGACCCCGAGTACGTCCACCACGTGATCGGTTTCCAGGCTCACTGGATCGACGGCCAGGACCCCCGCACTCATCGCCGAGTCCGGGTGCGGGACGTGCTGGCATTCGCTCTCGACGCGCTCGACCGGGAGAATTCTCTCGGCGGCGGCGCGAGCGCTCACGACCTGTGGCGGTTCTACCAATCGGATCCGGAGTCGAGACAGATCGAGCCGACCACGATCGGCCCCTATACGGGGTGGATGATCGAGTTCGACACTCGTGTTCGCGTGACACCTTTCGGCGACATCGACACTCGCAATCCCGACCGAGTCCAGTCCGTGGTCGATGCCGCCGGAACCGACGTGGCCGACTGGTGCGACGCGCACGACACCCTGCGCGGCACGTCCGCCGCGGCGTCCCAGGTCGCCGCGGCCGCGACCCGGGCGGAACTCGACAGTGACGCGGACCTGCTGTTCCTGGCGGAACTGTTCCTGGACATGATTCTGTGGGCGGCCGAGGAGACCGTGATCCGTGGTCCTCGTGACGCGCGGATCGACTCCCTGGGTACCGAGGCGACAGCTGCCACCGACCCGGCTTGGTCGGTGCGAGTCACCCCGGACGGTGCGCCGCAGGTCTTTTTCGGTGTCGGCCCGGAGGGCTTCGCCATCGCCTGTCAGGGTGGTCGCGGACTCCCCGGCATTCGGCCGCCCGAGTATCGGATCACGGTGCCGCGGGACGAGATCGATGCCCTGTGCCGGCGACTCGGCGCACCGGAGCGGGCACATCCGCTTCCGGTGCTGAGCCTGTTCGCCGACGAGATCCTCGCGGGCGACCCGATCGCATGGCTCACCGCGCGTGGCGTCGAACGGTTCTCCGAGGAGCGGCCGGACGACACCGGAGTCGATCGGAAGGAGGTGCTCGATTCGTTCGCGCGCCGACTGTTTCGACCGACCGGTGGAGGCCACGGGTCCGGCGTTGGGTTCCCCGGCACCGCGGAGTTC
The DNA here is from genome assembly GCF_001040705.1 of Rhodococcus sp. RD6.2. Taxonomy (GTDB): domain Bacteria; phylum Actinomycetota; class Actinomycetes; order Mycobacteriales; family Mycobacteriaceae; genus Rhodococcus_G. The sequence goes on along the minus strand of NZ_CVQP01000006.1, from coordinate 346,011 downwards.
CCGGCAACGTGGTCCGAGGCGGCTGTCATGGCCGCGATCGAGGCTACCGTGAACGAACCCGAGTCTCGGATTCCGATCGGCCGCACGGTCTTCGACGAGCGCGTGATCGACGAGGTTCGGGTCGCTGCGGTGTGGCGCCGGTCAGCGGACAGTCCCCCACGAATGGTCACGGCCTATCCGATGTCCGGCCCTGGCGTCGTGACCAACCCGGATCCGAGCGACCGTCCTGTAGACCTCGCCACCGACACGGCTCGCCTGCTCGCGGATTTCCTCGTCGGTGCAGGTGTCGATGCCCGGCTCGCGCGGTCCGCTGCCTATTCGGGTGAGCCGTACGAGGCGGTGCTGGCCGGGATGTGGATGGCACTCGATCATCCGGCAACCCTGTCGCGTGAGCTGATGAATGCGATCGCGGAGTTGGTGTACGACGAGTGGTTCGCAGAGGAGGACGGCGACGAGGTGTTCGAGGTCTACACCGCGCTGGTGGATCGAGATCATCCGGACAACGACTGGGGTCCGAGGGGATAGTCGCGGGCGGCCCACCTGGTCAGAACGGCGGCGGTTCGTCGTCCCCGGAAGTCGGGTTGTCGATGTCGCGGAGGACGATGGTGTGTGCGGGATCGATGACCGCGAGCGACCGCGGAGTGACATCGAGGATGTATTTGAGGTCGTCCTCGACGCCACGGCCCCGTGGTTGCCCGAACACGCGGGCGAGGGTGTCCGGTTCGGTGAGCGTCAGCCCGAGGGCCGCCGCGATTTCAGCGTCGGTGCCGGTGTCACCCACCGCGGAAGTGTCGGGCGGGCTTTCACCTTCCCCGAGAGACTCTGTATCGCCGGTAGGTGGTGGTGTTTCAGGTAATCCGGCACACGGGTCTCCGGGCGGCATGGACTCCCCACTGAACTCACCTGCCGGTTCGGTGATGACGAGTTCGCCAGTGGGGGTTGTCCATTCGAGACGACCGCCTCCCAGTTGCCGCACCTTCCAGAGTCCGGCCGTCTTGAGGCGGTGATGCCGTCGGCAGAGGCACGCCAGATTCTGTTCGACGGTCCACCCACCAGCTTCGGGTTGTGCGTGGTCGAACGGGACGGTGTGGTCGAGGTCGCAGGCGATTGCGCGCACGGTGCAGCCGGGGAATCGGCAGTTCCCGTCTCGGGCGCGCACGATCTCCGCCAATCGGTCCGACGGGCGGTAGGTGAGTTGTTCGCGTCGATGCCTGCTCCGTGCCCGTATCGCCGCAGGCGTGATGCCCGCCGCGGCCAGTGCGTGGCCGAGGCCGAGGATCGTTCCGTGGGCGCGAGTCTCGATTCGCCGCCCCGACAGCCACGCCTCGTCGGAGATGCTGTCGGGCGCGGCTTCCGCATGGACACCGCGGCCGGTGTGTCCACACAGGGCGTCGAGCAGTGCCTCCCGGTCTGTGTCGGTGAGGGTCAGGACCTTCCGCCAAGTGCCGTCGGCGGCGATGCTCCGGGCGAGGTCCGCATCTATCCAGCCGTGTCCCGCGAGGTAACCGGGGTGATCGTCGAGGCCGAGCAGCGTGGTCACATTCACGCCGACGTGGACGGTCGCCGGAGGCAGCGGCGGCAGGTGCCAGCCACCGTGACTGCGCGACGCGCTACGGTCGGCCGCGTCGCGGTGTCCGGCTCCTGTCGCGGCGAAGGGTTCCGCGGCCGGTTCGGTCGACGACGACGCGGGCACGGCACGCTCAGGATCACGCGGCGCCGGCGTCGTGGGCGACGGCGCCTGGTCGTCGGCGTGGGCTCCGTTCTCGGCTGCATCGACACGCGCTGCGCGCGGGCAGTCGGCGCGTCCGCACAGGCACCGCAGCCGACCGGAGCCGTCGGCCAGCGCGACGAGCGCATCGGCGCGACGCTGTGCGAATGCTCGCGGGTCGCCGCCGCACACCTCGAAGCACATCTTCCGCAGTCGCATCGCAACGACCTGCCCGGCAGGCCCGGGCAGCGTGCCGTCCACCGAGCAGGTGCCGTCGTCGTTCGCGCGGAATCGTACGTCGCGGTCGATCTCTCCCTGCTCTCGTCGTGCTTTCGCGCCTGCGGGATCGTGGCGTGCGATGAGCCGGCGAGCGGTACGGCGGATCATCGTCGTCGTGGCACCCTTGATTCCGTCGAGGAGGAGGCGTTCGACCATCTCGACCTTGTCCGCGGACACATTGGCCATCGCATCGGAAATGGCCTGCGCGCGAGCCTGATCGATCCGGCCGGTGGCGAACGCCTCGGACGTGGCGTGCAGCCGCCACCGCAGGTCGAGTCCGAGGCCGATCCACCGACGTGCCACTGGCTCCGTCACGGTCAGCATGATCCCGACTTCGGCGTGCGCGAACTCCCCCTGGAATGCCTCGTTGCAGCCGCGCCGGGCATCGTCGGCGCAGCGCGCCAGGTACACCGATACCACGGCGTCGACTTCGAGGAACTGCGCCCGCGCAATCCCGGCATGACGCTCGCGAAGCAGACCTGTCCACTCCGACTCGGGGACGCCTGACAGCACGCCGGGAGCCTCGGCCCCCACCTGCTGCGACTCCTCCGACTCGAACATACGTTCTATAGTACATACGTTCGATCAGTCGCACCAGGGTTCGAACGTCAAGGTGTGCGACTCAGGCGATCAGGCCGACGATCGTCACCACTCGCTCCCTGCCCCGCACGGAGTACGTGATCGTGGCGTTGCGCCGGCGACCGAGCAGCGCGGCGCCGAGCGGCGTATCCAGCGGACACGGCTCGATAGCCGCGTCATGACTACGCTCGCCCACGATCATGCGAACCGGCCGACCGTCGCCGAACTGCAGGGAGACGATCGACCCTTCCCTGACCTTGAACAGCGGCCTGTAGGTCGGCATCGCCGTGTGCCGCAGGAGGTCCCGAAGCTCCTCGATCCGCGCCGCATTGTCGTTGCGGGCCTTCATCGCGAGTCGCGAACCTTCGCTCTCCGCAGGGTCGAATCCACATCGCTCGTCGTTGATCTTCGCGGACACCACGGCGCGACGGCTGCGGCACGAAGCGAGCTCGGTCTCCCAGCGTGCGCGTTGAGCGTTGATCTGCTTGTTCACGACGTGCCGAGCTCGTAGTCCGGACGGGATGGATCCCACGTCGCGCAGCCGGTCCGCGACCGTCCTCGGAAATCTCTTCATCATGGGCACCCGCTGGGGGACCGTGCTCGTTCGACGCGTGCGGGCAGCGGAACTGTTGGTCATGAGCAGTCTCCGGGTTCGCCGATCTTGACGACAGAAAGGACGGCTTCACCCTCGTCGACGGTGGCACCGGCGGCAGGTGTCTGACCGACGACCACCCAGTTGCTGTCGAGTACCTGATTACGGCTCTTGCCGGTCGCGTCCTGGCTGCGGGAGTAGAAGACACCGGCAACCTGAATGGCATCCTGCGCGTCCTGCAGGTTCATGCACGTCACGTACGGCATGACAGCGGGCTCGGCCTGCGCGGCTGCCGCGACGGGTGCCGCGGTGTCCGGTGCGGCAGCCTGCGCGACGGGAGGCGCCTGCGGCGCCGGGGTCGCGACCTTGGAGGCAGGCGAGACGGGCGCGGTGGTCGTTGTCTCCGTACCGGATTCCGCATCGAGTCCGTCACTGATGTCGCCCACGATCCCGATCACCACGAACAGTGCGGCGACCGCCGAGGCGATCAACACGCCGCGGCGCACCGGCCGCTTCTCCGGTGCGGGCGGCGGCGGGGCGAACGCGGACGGATCGCCCGCCATGAACGCCTCGTGCCCCGCCTGGGCACGTGCGGCGAGCGCATCGTTGGCGGCCTTCTGCCGGGCGAGGTATTCGCGAATCGGCTTGCCGACAGCGAGATAGCCGAGCCCCGCCGCAAACGCGAGAAGCACGAGCGCCTCCCCGAACAGTCCGTTCACGAGATCGACGAACACCAGCCACAGGCAGACTGCGGCAAAGAACCCCGCGACAACGCGGAGGTAGGGGGCAAAGGGTTTCACATTGGGCTCCTGTATTCGTGGCAGCCGTCAAACGGCTGCAGTGGTGCTGAAGTAGCCGATCGCGCGATCCGACACCTCGCGCAGTACTTCCGGTGCGAGTCCCGCGAATTCCGCCATCTCGTTCAGTGCGGGTATCCACCGACCCATCAGCAGGTCGTGCAGCCGAATCGGGAACTGTGCCCGCTTCTCGTTCTTCGTGAGGCCAGGCGGCAGGTGACACAGCGCGATCATCTGCAGCGAGGACGACTTCGTCGACGCGAAGTAGAGCCAGTACGGGAACTCCCGGCCCAACTGCTGGATGTACGTGCGTACCTCGGGGATCTCGGACAGTTCGGCAGGGTGCGTGTCGTACCCGCTGATCCGGAGATCGAGCACGCCCTGCCGGCTACGGGCGCGGGCAGGCGACTCGAGCAGCATCGTCAGCAGGCCGAGTACCGGTCCTGTGCTGCATGCCGCGACCTCGTCCGGTGTCACCACCACCGTCAGGAGGTCCGGGTCGGCCTCCGGTTTCGGCAGCGCTGCCAGGACCTCCGCTGCCGCAGTCGACCACCGAGACGCGATGGCAGTCGCATCCGCCATCGACTCGTTCTCGAACGGCACCTGCTCCCCGAAGTCCCGCAGCGCACCGAGTTGCGCCTCGATCCACGCCGCCCCCAGACCGTCCGAATGGGTCGTGCGCGCCTGCTGAAGCTGATGGCCGACCCTATCGAGGTAATGCGACATCACCTCGAACACCGCCATGGTGTCCATCGCCAGCAGTCGGTCCCGCAGATCCTGATCCATGTTCTCCCCCTGTACTCCGAATTCACCTGGTATTACATGCCAGCCGCCTCGCCGCCCTCCGGCGCGAAGTCCAGCAAGCGCTCCATCAGCCGTGGCATCCTGCCGTCCCCGAACACTTGCGCCAGCGATCCCTCACTGAACCGGTCCCCGCGGATCAGTGCCGTGAACAGCCCAACAGTCTGTTCCCACGTCAGCGTCGCCGCGTCAAAGGGCTGGCTGTTGATCAGCTGGCGGCCCTCTTCCCAGTCAGGCCACGCGAACGGAACGACAAGCTTCAGGTCGTAGGCCAACGGCAGCAGCTCCATGATCAACGGGCCCACAGCGGTGTAACCCATTACGAGAGCACCGTCTTCTCGACGCTTCGGCGGCACGCGCTCCGCAAACGGCCCGTTATGAGCGTTGATCCGATTCGTGAAATCGCGCAGCCTCGCCCAGTCGCTCGACGTGAGCGACGCTCGCGCCACATCCGCCAACTCGACAAGCTCGCGCGTGACCTCCTGCGTCACAAGACCTCCTCCACCTCGTGCTCCGCATCACGGACACGAAGCTCACCCGACATCAGGCGCGGGAGGAGAGTGTCGCGGAGGGTTGCGAGGTTGCCGTTCTCAGCGATATGCGCGACTGAGGTTGCCGTCAGAGCTGCTAGCTTCCCCGACACCTCTGCTTCACGCTCGCGGGCAACGAATCGCAGGCGAAGCTTCCCGAGCTGGTCTCGCGACAGTTCGGTCTGCCCGGTACTTCCTTCGCCCATCATTTCGATCATCGGCTCCACATGGAGTACAGCGAACCCAGCACATACGGGATCTACGCGGTCCGAGCCGAACCGCACAATCGACACGTGCGAATCCACAGTCGCATCAAGGTCCGATACCCAGCGGGCGACCCGACCAAGTGTGCCAGCACCAGTTGAGTTCACCAGCACATCGTTCGCTCGAAGACGTTTGGCAGCAGGAACCTTGGTTTGCAATGTGCGCCGAGCGGGCCCAAGGTTCACCCGCTGATCACGCACACACTTCTGGTTCAACACGAGCAACTCGGTCTCGTCCTCGGTGTACTTCGGCGCCACTCCTCGCGTGATGAGCTCCGCTACCTCGCGCAACTCGACTTCAACGCTTCCCTGTGCCGCGGCATCTCGAAACAGCGACGAAGCAAGCTGATCGGCCGTCTCCACCAGCTTCCGGTTCGCGGCGATCTTGTCGTCGAGGGCGCCGAGGACTTCGGCGATGGCACGCTGCTCGCTCAGCGGCGGCACCGCCACTTTGAGTTTCGCAATATAGTTCCGATTGAGCATCGGTTGCACACTGCCCGAGTCAAATCCGCTCAGATCCATCGACTCGAACAAGTGAAATACGAAGCGCGGGCTGTTTCCATGAAAGTCAGCCGCATACAAGGTTGTGTTCAATGGCCAAAAGTCGCCTTCCGACCAAGTCGGAACGCCCAGATTGGTTGCTCTGCCGACAACGAGTCCAGGACCTTTGATAGGGCCCTCGTCATGCCATCCGGCGGTCACTCCAGCCGACAGCACAGGGAACGGCCCTTCGCGCCTGCTGTGAGTAGGCAAATCGAACCCACGCCGAAGCTCGACGACCTCGTCGAGCGTCTGCGTCCGCCACAGTTCAGGAAGCACCGTCACAGCACCCTCCCCAACTGCTCGCGCACGACCTTCTGGAGCCGCTCGGATTCGTCGAACTGCGCATAGAGTTCGCCGGTGAGCCTGGCGAGCTTCTCGTCGATGGGTTCGCCGTCGTCTTCTATGGGGGCGGCGCCGACGTAGCGGCCCGGGGTCAGTGCGTAGTCGGCTTCCTTGATTTCCGCGAGGGTAGCCGAGTAGCAGAATCCGGGCTCGTCCTCGTACGCTGCGCCGGCAGCGGATTCCGTTCCGCGCCAAGCGTGGACGGTGCCTGCGATCTTGGCGATGTCATCGTCGGAGAGGGCGCGCTCGGCTCGGTCCACCATGTAGCCGAGGTTTCTCGCGTCGATGAATAGCACCTGACCCTGGCGGTCGATGCTGCCCTTCGGTCCGATTCCCTTGTCCTTCGCGAGGAACCACACGCACACCGGGATGCCGGTGGAGCGGAACAGCTGTGTCGGGAGGGCGACCATGCAGGACACCAGATCGGCCTCGACCAGCTGCGCGCGGATGTCGCCCTCACCGCCGGAGTTCGACGACATCGAGCCGTTGGCCATGACGATGCCGGCGCTGCCTCGTTCGGCGAGCTTCGAGACGATGTGCTGGATCCACGCGTAGTTCGCGTTGCCGATCGGCGGGACGCCGTACTTCCAGCGCTTGTCGTCCTCCTTGCGCGTCCAGTCCTTGATGTTGAAGGGCGGATTCGCGAGGACGTAGTCGGCGAGCAGATCGGGGTGCTTGTCCTGCGCGAACGTGTCCTCCCAGCGGTCACCGAGATTGCCGGTGACGCCGTGGATCGCGAGGTTCATCTTCGCCATCTGCCAGGTGCGCTGGTTCAGTTCCTGACCGTAGACAGCAGCGTCCGTGGCGTTGCCGCCGTGGTGCTCGATGAACTTCTCCGTCTGCACGAACATGCCGCCCGAACCACATGCCGGGTCGTAGACGCGGCCACCGAACGGTTCGAGGACCTCGACCAACACCCGCACCACGCCTGCGGGCGTGTAGAACTCGCCACCCCGCTTGCCTTCGGCGCGCGCAAACTTCTCCAGGAAATACTCGTACACCTCGCCGAGCAGGTCCCGCGCCTTCCGCGCACCCTCGCCGGTGAAGCGGGTGTCGCCGAGGAGGTCGACGAGTTCACCGAGGCGGCGCTGGTCGACACTGTCGCTGTTGAAGATCGTCGGCAGGGTGCCGCGCAGGCTCTCATTGGCGTCCATCAGATGCCGCATCGCACCGTCGATCAGTTCCCCGACCGTCCGGCCTGCAGTGCCCGGCGCTTCGGCGATGCCCTTGGCATTAGTCGACAGGAAGTCCCAGCGAGCGGTGTCCGGAACCCAGAACACGCCGCCCGCGCGGTATTCGTCCTCGTCGTCGATCAGCTGCGCGATCTGGTTCTCGTCCAGTCCCTCCGCCACCAACTCCGCACGGATCTGCTCGCGGCGCTCCGCGAACGCATCCGACACGTACTTGAGGAACACCAGTCCGAGGATCACGTCCTTGTACTGGGACGCATCCATGGAGCCGCGCAGCTTGTCCGCGGCCTTCCACAGCGTGTCCTTGAGTTCCTTCATCGTCGACGGTGCCGTGACCGCGACTTTCTTCTTGGGTGGCATCCTCAGCCTCTCTCCGGTTCCAACACAGCGCTATCCGGTTCCAACACAGTCTCCTCGGTGACGACCAGCGCTCCTCGGCCCACCCCGTCGACGACGGTGTCGGTGAGTCGGTCGATCGTCGCGATCAGGTCCGCGGCCGCCTGCCTGCGGCGGCGCAGGTCCGCCAGCATCGCCGTCACCGCGGGCACACGGGCCGCGTCGATGCGGGGAATCTCCCACCCGCGCCACGGTTTCCCCCGCCGCACCGCTCCCGGTGCGCGGTCGCCGATGCCCGCCGACTTCAGGTGCCCGGCGATCAACTCCGGGACCAGGCCGGATGCGGACGGATCGGTGATCCGCATGATCCGGGCCGGCGCGAGCACCACCGACGACCCCTCGACGTCGACGAGCACCCCGAATTCCGGGCTGGTGCAGAACACGATGTCGCCCGGCTCGGTGTAGCGGCCGTTCGGGTTCTTCGTCGTGAACTGCAGGCGGTCGATCACCCGCGCCCCCAATGCCGTCCGGCCGAGAACCTCGTCCGGTCCGATCACCCGCACCGCACCCGCGGCGTGGTTCGCGCCTACCGCCGCGAGGTCCGCGGGGTCGATCCGGTTGCCCGGCACCACGGCGAGCTCCCGCCGACTCGCCAGCTCGCCTGCCGACTCCGCCGGCGCCTGATCGGCGGAACGGTACTCGACCGGCACCATCAGGTGCGGATCCATCCGGCGCGCACCCTCGCGGTATTCCCCCACCAGGTGCAGCACCCGACCGGCCGCTTCAGCACCGGAGTGACGCGGCCGTGGTGGGCGGTGCGGGCGCGGCGGCAGCAGCGACCCCGACGCGAGCAACGAGGACGTCCTGTACACCCCGCCGACACGAAAGGAATGGGCTTCCAACGACTTCCTGGACCCCAACGCGGCCAGGACGTCCGAGAGCACCGACTCGGTCACGAAATCGTCGAGCTCGACGCCACCGAGGTCCGCGACCACCGTCCACCGCTCCCTGGGCTTCACCGAGGCGTCGCCGGAGCCCAGTACCCACAGCGCCGTCGACAGTCCGGGCCGCGACACCCGCAGCCCCTCCGGCAGGCGCACCACCGCACGCACCCGACTCGTCCGCAGTAGGGCCGACCGGGTCGACTCGGCGTCCCGGTCCGCCAGAGGGTCGACAAGTGCGCTCGCCGGCCCGACGATCACCGCGGACTGACCCTCCCGCATCTGCAGTGCGAGGTCGTCGATCGTGGAGAGGATCTGCCCGTCCGACAGGGTCGGTGCCGCGGGCGAGGGGAACTGCATCAGGAACGTGGCCGGGCCGGGCACACCGTCTCCGTCGTCACCGGTGGCAGGACGCAGACTCCAGCGGTGCACGACGAGCCTGCGGCGCGCGAGCCGCGACGCCCTGGTGTCGGCCCAGCCAGCGATCGCGACCGCGTCCGTGTACTCGGGCAGCACGTCCCGCAACGTCACGAGCAGGTCGCTGCCGTCGACGGACGGATCGACGAACACCGCACCCTCGTCACCGGTTACCGCCACCGCGATCCGCGCCGCCAACTCGAGGGCAGCGGGACGAAGGGCGACGTCGCTCAGGTCCCGCAGACCGAGCCGGAAGCGTTGCCGCATCACCGTTTCGAACGCTTCGGCAGCTGAGTAGGCAGCATCGGCCATGGTGTCGACGTGCCTGCCCAGGAGTTCGGCCTCGTCGCCGAGGCGTTCGACCTCACGGAAGAGGAAGCGATCGTCCGGGTCGAGGCCGTCGACTTCGTCGAGCAGATCCTCGGCATCGAGTTCGGACAGCTGGATGCCGAGGAGAACCTTGACGCACAGCAGCGCCGTCACGCCGTCGAGGACGGCATCGGACGGCAACGTCGACTCGTGACCGAGCACGGCGTGCAGCGCGAGATCCTCCGCGAGGGTGTCGCTGTTGCCCAGACCCCGGGACCTGATCCACTGCACCACCTCGTCGGCGGCGTAGTGGTCGACCCGGGCGCGTGTGACGACCGGGAGCGGGAACGGGTGCGAGGACTCGCGGTAGCGGTTGATCCACATCGTCACCACCGGCCGGCGCACCTTGGCGAGATCGGCGATGGCGGGCTTCGACAACAACAGAGGTGACGCGGCCTGGCTGCTCATGCGTGTCGTACCCCTTCCCTACCGTGTCGAGCGTCCGCTCTCACGGATGCTGCTCGAAGGTAGCGCATCCGACCAACAGCAATCTCTGTCCGAGCGATAACCCCAGTTATCACTGATTGATGTGTTCACACTGCGCTTCGTCGGCGACTGTTGTTCCCACACCGGAACCGACAGGAGCAGCCATGACGATCGCAGTGATCCACACTCGCCACACCGCAGGCACCGAATCCGACCTGTCCCTGAGCGCGGCAACGATTCACGACGGCACGGCCCTCGACACCCGCGTGTTCACGACTCCGGGCGGCGAGGACCATCATCGTCTGGCCTCCGTGCTCGACGCCGTCGAGTATGTCCACGAGTACGCCGCAGGCGCCGAGGCCCCGATGCCGTTGTATGTCAGCGACTCCCGCGTTCGCAGCGAACTTCAGGCCGTGGCCGGCTCGTTCGCGGCACTCGACCTCGTCGGGACACCGAGAGGACGGATGCCCGCACTCCTGCTGACCGCGGCCGATGCAATGTCGCAGCACGTCAGCGACCTCGCCGCCGCCGCAGCGGCAGCCGCTGGACCGCTCCCCGAACTCGTCGTTGCCACGGACGCGTCCAAGTGCAGCAGGCGGCGCGGCGTCGGCGTGGCGTGTGTGCGGGCGGACGGCGTCCGCAGGCAGAAGGTGGTGGCCGATGCGGACTCGGTCCTGGTCGGCGAACTGCTCGCCATCGACCTCGCCGTGTCCAGCTTCCGGAACCATCCGCTGCACGTCCTCACCGACAGCCGCGCGGCACTCGCCTGCCTGGGCAGCGGCTACCCCAACCGCGGTCGCGTGGCCAAGACCGTCGACCACATCCGCTACCTGAGCCGGGGCAGGCGCGTGCGGTTCTCGTGGGTTCGAGGACATGCCGGCCACCCCCTCAACGAGGCGGCGCATCGTCTCGCCGTCGCGGCCCGCCGCGGCCACGAGGCGCACATCGATCCCGACGTCCGCGAGGCCGTCGCCGACAACATCGTCGCCCCGCTGCGCGCAGCGGTCTAGCGATCGAAAACCGGCTCGGCGCACTCCTGCGCTGGGGCGTTCACTCACCACCACTGGAGGTTTCATCATGCGTACCCACACCACCACACTCGTCGTGTCTGCCCTCGCGACCGGCGCGGTCCTCGCGACCACCGGCACGGCGAACGCCGCCGCCACGACGATGGCCGCGGACAGCACCTACATCGTCGGAGTCGACATCGAGCCCGGCCTGTACGCCTCGGCGGGCCCTGTCGACGGCGACGTCAACTGCTGGGGCACCCGCCTGTCGGGATTCTCAGGCGAGGCCGACGACGCCATCGCATACGCCTACGGCAAGGGTCGCGTCGTCGTGGACGTCAAGCCCACCGATGCCGCCTTCGAGAGCTGGAACTGCCAGCCGTGGATCCGGATCGGCGACTCCCGCGGGGCCGCAACGGTTCCCGCGGCGACCCTGCCGGTGGAGCCCGCGGCACCCGCTGCCGTGGCACCCGACCTCACGGCGCCGCTCATCGGCGCAGGCGTTGTGGGCAGCGCCGTCGTCGGCAGCACCGTCCTGCCCGCCATCCTCCCCCTTCTCGTCGCCGGCTCGGCGGCATGACCACCCGCTTCGACAGGAGACGACTCATGACCTCATCGACACGGCGCATCCTCGCATCCACGGGCGCGGCGATCGCCGTCCTCGCCGCCGTGACCGGGTGCTCCGGTACCGAGGCGCCGTCGGAGGCCGCGGCACCGGCATCGGCCACCCCGACGGAGACGCCCGAGCAGGCCCAGGCACGGAAGGACGCCGCGGCCGCTGCCGCCAAGTCCAGGCAGGAGGCTGCCGCCGCGGAAGCCGCGAAGCGTCAGGCCGAGGAGGCGGCAAAGAAGGATCCGGCGACCTACGAGCAGCTCACCGACCGTGACTTCGCGCTGATCGCGAAGAACCCGGGCGCCGCCATCGGCCGCAAGGTGGTCGTGTACGGCCGGGTCACCCAGTTCGACTCCGCCACCGGGACGGCGCAGTTCCTCGCTCGCACCGCACCGTCCGTGCCCGACAGCGTGTACGACTACGACCAGAACACCATGGTCGTGGGTGACACCGCAGCACTGATCGCGAACGTCGTCGAAGACGACCTCGTCACCATGCACGCCGAGGTGCTCGGCTCCTTCAGCTACGACACCCAGGCCGGCGGCAACACCACCGTGCCGAAGCTGCAGGTGAACATCATCGAGGTCACCGGCTCGGCGTAGGGGTCGGGAGGTCGCCGTGTCCGCCCCGGGTCGACTCAGGGGCGGGCCACGGACGCACGGTTCGGGGCCCGCTCACCGGCGGGCACGAAGTCCATCGATTCGGTCACTGAACCGCGGCGAAGGGTGCGGACGTCGTGGAAGAAGTTCATCCGCAACTTCCACGGCTCCGTGTCCCCCTGCTTCGGAAAGCTGTCGACCGTGCGGAGCACGTACCCGGCGGCGAAGTCGAGGAACGGCTCCTCACCGACCGACGGATCACGACGCGGCGCGCACACCACCTGACCGGCGGCGTCCATGTGGGCCAGGAGGCGAACGACGTACTCGCACACCAGGTCCGACTTCAGGGTCCACGAGGCGTTGGTGTATCCGACGACGAAGGCGAAGTTCGGGACACCGCTGAGCATCATGCCCTTGTAGGACATGGTCTCCGGCAGCGACACCCCTTTCCCGTCGACGACGATCTCGACGTCCCCGAAGGCGACCAGGTTCAGGCCCGTCGCGGTCACCACGATGTCCGCGGGCAGTTCCTTGCCCGAGCGCAACGTGATGCCGGATTCGGTGAAAGTGTCGACGTGATCGGTCTCGATCGCGACGTCGCCGCGACGCAGGGCATCGAAGAGGTCGCCGTCTGGAACCAGGCACATTCGCTGGTCCCACGGGTCGTATCGCGGCGTGAGGTGGGCGTCGATGTCGAAACCGGCACCGAGTCGACCGACCTGGGACCGCCGGATCAGGGCCCGTGCGGGCCGCGGGAATCGCTGACACAGTTCGTAGATCGCGACCGAGCGGGTGATGTTCTTCGCCCGTGCCAGCGCATAGGCGGCGCGGGCGGGCAGTGCCCGTCGCAGGGCCGAGGCCACCGCATCCTTCGACGGCGCCGACACGATGTACGTCGGTGAGCGCTGCAGCATCGTCACCTGCGCACCCAGGTCGGCCAGCGCGGGCCCGAGGGTGACGGCGGTGGCGCCGCTGCCGATTACCACCACACGCTTGCCTGCGCAGTCGAGGTCCTCGGGCCAGTACTGGGGATGGACGACGCGGCCGGCGAAACGGTCGACACCGGGGAAGTCCGGGGTGTAGCCCTCGTCGTAGCGGTAGTAGCCGGTGCAGGTCATCACGAATCCTGCGGTGAGCGTGACCTGCTCGCCAGTGTCGGTGCGGCGGGCGTCGACGGTCCACAGGCGGTCCGCACTCGACCAGCTGATCCGAACCACCCGGTGACGGAAGCGGATGTTGCGGTCGATGCCCGCCTCGGCGGCCGTGTCGCGGATGTACCGGAGGATCGACGGGCCGTCCGCGATCGCCTTGCCCCCGGTCCACGGCCGGAACCGGTATCCGAGGGTGTACATGTCCGAGTCCGATCGAATCCCGGGGTAGCGGAACAGATCCCAGGTTCCGCCGATGCTTTCACGCGATTCGAGGATCGTGTAGGTCTTGTTCGGGAGGGTGGCCTGCAGGTGGTGCGCCGCACCGATCCCGGAGAGTCCGGCACCGATGATCAGGACGTCGACGTGGTCGGCGGCCGGGGTGGTTCGTGTCATGACGGGTCCTCTGCTCTCGTGGTGCGGTCGTGGGAGCCGGTCGCGGCGACCGGCACACGGGTGGTGATGAAGTCGATCTGATCGGCGATGGCGCGTTCGAAGCCGTCACCGACGTGGATCGCGAAGTGCCCGTCCGGGTAGCGGCGAACCTCGCCGCGCGGGGCCCGGCGCGCGTGACGCAGCGACGCCTTCGCGGGCGCGACCGAGTCGTCGTCGCAGATGCAGAACAACGCGGGCGCCTCGATCTCGGCGATCCGCCTGCCGGGCGCGTGCCGGAGGATTCGCAACGCCACCCGGGCCGCGACCTCGTTCCGGAACGGCGCGGCAGCCGGAACGAGGTCCAGGTAGCCGCGTTCGCTGTCGCGGGACGACAGCAGCGCGGCGGATCCGTACGGGCCGGCCGTTGCGACCATGACGGGTGGGCGGCCGAGCCACGAGCTGACGAGGTCGCGCACGCTGCGCGCGGTCACCGCCAGCGCCGATCGCGGGTTCATCGCGAGGGTCGACGCGAGCCCGTCGGTGAACGGACACTGGGCGACGACTGCCGCGATCCGCCGATCGGCGGCGGCGGTGACAATGGCATGCCCGGCACCGAACGAACTGCCCCACAGGATGATTCGATCGGCGTCCACATCGTCTCGGGCACGGAGGAAGGCGAGGGCCGCCGCCCAGTCCTCGAGTTGCCGGTCGACGTCGAGCAGTTGCCGGGGCGAGCCACCGCTCGCACCGAAGTGCCGGTAGTCGAACGCCAGGCAGGCGTAGCCGAGGCCCGCGAAACGCCGGGCGTACGCGTCCAGGCCCATGTCGCGGACGCAGCCGAGGCCGTGCCCGAGCACGATCACGGGTGCGGGCGCGGCACTCTCCGGCAGGTAGAGCCAAGCGGCACAGAATGAGTCCCCGGATCGGAATTCCACATCGTGACGATCTGTCATGAATCGCTCCTCGAGCGTATCTGCGCTGTTCAATCCCATAGTTGGGAGCGCTTCCACATTTGGACTCTATACCAACCTTGGAATCCGGTAAAGTATTTTTCGTGAAAGAGATCACAGAGACCCGAACCACCAGGCGTGCCGCCGCCACCCGCTCGGCGATCATCAACGCCGCGGAACAGTTGCTGATCGACGGAGGTCCCGACGCGGTGACGGTCGAGTCGATCGCGGAACGCGCCGATGTCGCGGTCCAGACCGTCTACAACCGGGTGGGACGCAGACCCGAGGTCCTGCTCGCGGTGGCCGAGCGGGCACTCGTCGAGAACAGGCAGTACATGGATGCGGCCTTCGCCGAGACGGGCCCTCCACTCACCCGGATCAGGCAGGCGGCACACGCCTACACCCGGTTCGCGATCGAGCGGCCCCAGCAGTTCCGACTGATCCTCGACCCACCCGACGAACCACAGGCAGTGGATCGGATCTCAGGGCTGATCGACGAACAGGTCGGCAAGCTCGCCGACGTACTGGCCGACGGGGTCGCGGACGGCAGCTTCACCGCGTCGATCGACCCCGCCACCCTCGCTGTGGCGATGTGGGCGATGATGGACGGGATCCTGGCCCTGAACTGGCGGGGCGATCGAATCCGAGTGGACGCCGCGACGATCGAACAGATGGTGGAGTCGGCGATGTCCGTGATTCAGAACGGCATCCTCCCCCGCTGAGGATTCAGCCGGATCTACGGTTGATCCGGTTCGGCGCCAGGCGATTCGGTGACCCGCGCATGCGCGGTGAGCACCGTGCGCATGATGTCGATCGTCGCGTCGATGTCCGGATCACGGCTCGCGGCGACATGCGCCCAGAGCAGCGCTGTGGCCGCCAACGCCAGAACCTCGAACGTCCGCTCGGGGACCGCGACGCCGGGCGCCGCTACCGCCACCTCGCGAGACAGGTTGCGAGCAAGCGCCCCGGTGACGAGACCGTCGGGGTCGAGCAGGACCCGCAGCGCGAGGTTCGGCTCTCGTCGCGCGAAGGTCGCGAGCGGTTCGAAGTCGATGCAACCCTGCATGAAGCGCCGCGTCGCGTCCAGCACGCGGTCGACGCCTGCACCGTCGGCACCTCGACGGGCCTCGTCCCAGATGTCACCGATCGAGGCGAGAATCACCTGGTCCATGAGCTTTTCACGGTCCCCCACCCACCGATAGAGCGTGGACCGGCCGATGTCCAGATGTGTCGCGAGAGTGTGCATGTCCACGCGCTCGCCGTGCCGGAACAGCCACGTCGCCATCGTGCGCGCATCGCTGGCGGTCGGCTTGCGGAACGACGGCGGCCCGTCGTCGGGTTGCGAACTCACGGTCGCACTGTACTGCACGGAACGTATTCCTGAACCTTTCCATATGGGACGTTATTGACTTTTGTTCCACACCCGCCCTATCGTCCACCCCACGTTTTGTTACCCACGTCACAAGGAGTACGAATGCCTGCCCTGGCAAGACTCGTGACGGCCGCCGCAATCGCGGCGGGTGTCGCACTGATCCCGCCCACCGCTCAGGCTCTGGACCTGCCCGACCTCGGGTCCGTTGGTTCCGGCTCCTCCGGCGGCGAATCCCACCCCACGTCCTCGTGCTTCTGGTTCGGCCCGACCTTCTCGGCTACCGACCAGAACCTCAACTACGCCTTCCCCGACTCCGGGGCGCTGTACTGGGCAGCGCAGTTCGCGATCCCCGACGGCGCCCGCCTCGTGCTGCAGGGCGACTACGCGCACGCCCGGTACCAGTCGCTCAACTCCTACGACATCAGCACCAACTCCCCCACCGCGGCACTGAACGACGTGTCCACGGCGCCCGACCCGGGTTCGGCGAACCCGTACCTACCCGGCGCGTCCCGCAACGGGCACGGTCCCCGCTCGTACACCGCCACCGTCCTGAACGAGGTGCCGCCGACGGATCCCGCATCCGCGGCGGCGAACACCCTGTACGCGGGCGTCCCCGGCCAGGACCGGACCACCCTGCTCTACCGCCTGTACCTGCCCGACAACGGCCGCGACGTGACCGGCGGTGTCGGACTGCCCGAACCCGAACTGCACATGGCGGACGGTCAGGTACTGACCGGGGAGTCCCTGTGCACCGCCGTGAGCGCCGCGACGACCACGCCCGCCGTGGACAAGCTTCCGCTGGACAAATACCTGTCGCTGCGTGACCAGCCCGGCAAGCCTGCAACCTTCCCCGCCGAGCAGCAGCCGGCGTGGCGGACGTTCTACAACGTGCCGTTCGGGATCGGATGCAGCTATTTCGGGCAGTGCTCCGGGAACCCCGCTCGCACGGGTGGCCAGTACTCCAACATCGACAACAGTTACGTTGCCGCCCACACCAATCGCGGCTTCGGCGAGGTGCTCACGCTGACGGGAACGATGCCCGTGACACCCCGCACCACGGGCGGTCAGGATCGGGTCGGCGACGCGGACATGCGCTACTGGTCGCTGTGCAACAACGAGTCGATGGCCACCACGAAGGTGATCGGATGCCTCTACGACGAGCAGGTGCCGCTCGACTCGGCACGCCAGTTCACCATCGTCGCGACGCTGCCGGAGGACCGCCCGGTGAACGCGACCGAGGCGTGCGGCGTCGCCTGGCTTCCCCTGTCACCGACGGGCGACGGCGCCGGACACCCCGACGACGGGTACCTCATCCTGCGCAACATGCTGCCGGCGGCCGGCTTCGATCACGCCGTCCAGAACACCGCGACACCGGGCGACGAGAAGACCGTGATGGGGGAATACCTGCCTGACGGTCGGTACTCCTCGAAGGCCGTCTTCGAGGCCAGAGGCTGCTCGCCGCAACTCCGCTGACCGCGAACACCGATCGAGGGTGGTACTCACCGAGTGGGTACCACCCTCGGCCGTGTCACGGCATCGACCACGGATCCTGGTCCAGCACCGCACGCAGGGTGAGTTCCCAACTGCGGGTGGTGCGGTCGAGGAAGGCGTTGTGTCCCTCCGCCGGCACCTCCCAGAACGCCGCCCGGTCGCCCGCGCACCGGGCCGCGTCCACGTAGACGCGGCTCGCAGCCGCGGGCACCTGAATGTCCTCGACTCCGTGGATGCAGACCGTCGGGACACCGGTGGGGACGCGGTGCAGCGGCGACGCGTCGCGGTACAGCTGCGGGTCGTCGGCGTAGGACACACCGAACAGTGCCGTCAACGCCGCGCCGCCGCTGCGGGTCGCGGCCCGCGACGCCAGGTCGAGCGCACCGGCCTGTGACACCACGCGGGTGGGACGCACCGCGCAGTCCCGCTGTCCCGCAACCCATACCGCGAGCTGGGCCCCGGCCGAGTGTCCGACGATGCGGACGTCGGCGGTGTCGAGTGCCACCGGCGACGCCTCTGGCAGCAGCGTCGACGTTGCCACGAGCGCGGCCTCGATGTCGACACTGGTCTCCGCCCAGCCGCCACCCGCTCCGACACGGCGGTACTCGACGTTCCACGCCGCGACCCCGCGCCTGGCCAACTCGGAGGCCAGGGTCGTCGCGAGGTTGAGGTGGAAGTCGGCGCTCCAGTAGCCGCCGTGGATCACCATCACCACCGGCACGGGACCGTCGACCCCGATCGGGGTGTACAGGTGCCCGAATTGCGCGGGGTGCTGGCCGTAGTCGATGCGGATACGCGGCATGAGGCAATTGTCCCGCTCCCACACAGGGTGACGGCTACCGCCTCCTGATGCGCACCGCCAGCCCCGCGACGTGCGCGCACGACGCAGCGCGGGCTCCCTCCGCGTCGCCGGAGCGGATCGCCGCGACGATCCGTTCGTGTTCGTCGACGGCGATGCGCCGGTTCGCCTCCATCGCCCACATGTCCGAGCGGTACAGGTGGGCCTGGGCGTCGAGGCGGAACAGCGCCTCGCGCAGGGGTTTGTTCGCGGCGACGTCGCGGATCGCGGTATGGAACTCGAGGTCCAGGCGGGCGTCCCTGCGTTGGTCGGCAGGTGCGTCCAGCAACTTCCGCTGCGAGTCGAGCATCGCCACCAGATCGTCGACGTCTCGGTGGGTGGCCCGCAGTGTCGCCCGGTAGCCGGCGAGGCCGTCGAGGACCTCGCGGACCGCGAACACCTCCTGGATCGTCTGGTCGTCGACGGTGTCCACCTTGGCACCCGCGTTTCGGGTGTACACGGCGATGCCGTCGTTGATGAGCTGCTGCACGGCCTCACGGACGGGGGTGCGGCTGACGTTGAGTTTGGCGGCCAGCGCGGGCACCGACAGTGCGGTTCCCGGAGGCAGCTCCCCGGCGAAGATCTGTTCTCTGAGTGTGGCGTGGACCGACTCGGCGAGCAGCTCGCGTTCGGTGGTCGTCATCTCTGATTCTCCGCTGCTGTTGGCCACGACCCACGGTAACGCGGATGCGGCGTCCTAACTCGTGCGCGTGCGATCTAGCGGGCCGCGAGAACCCGTTCGGCTTCGCGGAGCCCGACGGGCGCGACACCGTCCTTCATGCCCGCGAGCTTGGCGGCGATGTTGTCGGCGACGGTGATCGGCGGGTAGCCGGTCTCGCCGTCCCCGAGGCACCCGGGCAGTGTTTCGATCACCGCGTCGTGATTGCCGTCGAAGAAGAACGCCGCCGATCGTCTGCGCAGAATCCGGCCGTCCACGACGGGCGGGTCAACGCGGTGAACGGTGGATCGCCAGCGGTCGTTGGTCCACCTCGCCAGGGCGTCACCGAGGTTCACGAGCAACGCGCCCTCCGCAGGCTGAACGTCGTGCCAGAGGCCGTCACCGCCGAGCACCTGGAGCCCGGGCACGCGATCCGCCCACAGCACGGTCAGGATCCCGAAATCGGTGTGGGCCCCCATTCCGGTGAGGTCGTCGGCGACCGCGATCTCCGATTCGGGGAGGGCGTAGTTGTTCATCTTCAGGACCTCGATCGAATGGTCGACGAGGGTGTCGAAGTAGCCGGCACCCAGCCCGAGGGCATCGGTCAAGGCGGACATCAGGATTCGCGAGAGTTCCTGCGCGCGACGGAAGTACTCCTCGACGGGCGCCCGGAACGACGGCGCCGCCTCGGGCCACGTGTTGTGCGGATAGCTCACCTCGGGCAGGTCCATGTCCGGGAAGTCCGCGGCCTCGGTGCCGACCGTGATCGCCTCGTAGAAGTCATTCATCGCGGACGCCGACGCCACCCCGAGGCTCATGCTCAGCGACTCGGACTTCGGCGGCGCGTAGCCGCGGTTCTCCCCGGGCCTGCGGTAGCCCCTCTTGGTTTCGAGTGGCAGCGCGAAGAACTCGTCGAGCGCGGCGGCGAGGTCCGCCTGCACGTCGTCGGGAATGCCGTGCCCGACGATCTGCACGAAACCGACCTCGCGGCAGGCGCGGTCGAGTTGCGCAGCGACGTCGGCGCGTGCCGACGGGTCGGGCACGTCGGCGAGGTAGGCGCTGATGTCGACGGTCGGAACGTGGAAGTCGGTGTCGGTCTCGTGCATGGAAGTTCTCCTACTTCTTCGAGGTGTCGGCGGAGGAATGCCAGTTGCCGATCAGGACTTTGGACAGGGCGCCGAAGAGCATGAACACGGCGACGCCGAGAAGTGACGCGAGGACGATGGCGGCGAACAGGTCCTCGGACTGCAGCCGGCTGCGGTACACGTCGAGCAGGGTGCCGATGCCGGGCTCGCCCTTGGCGAAGAACATGTCACCGATGATCGCGCCGACCACGACGAGCCCCGCCGCTGTGCGGATTCCGGTGAGGATGGACGGCAGTGCGGACGGGAGTTCGAGTTTGCGGAGTCGATCCCAGGCGGATGCGCGGGCGAGGGTGAACAGTTCGTGCTGCCCGCGGTCGACGGACTGGAGGCCGAAATGCGTGTTGGTGATGATCGGGAACGCGGCGATGATGACGCAGACGAGTACGCGGGCGAACATGCCGTACCCGAACCACAGTCCGATCAGCGGAACGATCGCGAGGATCGGGATGACTTGGAGGACGACGGCGTAGGGATAGATCGCGCGCTCCAGCCAGCGTGCGCGGCTCATCAGGACACCGACACCGACACCGATCGCGGCCGCGACGGCGAATCCGACGGCGGCGACCTGGGTGGTGACGACGAGCGCCTCCAGCATCGGCTTCAGGTGCGTCCAATCGAGCATCGAGTTGGTCAGCACCTGATGCGGCGGCGGCAGCAGGAACCGCCGTTCGGGGCTGAGGACGAGGTAGGTCACGGCGTACCAGGCCGCGATCGCGGCGCCGAACGAGGCGAGGGGAACCACGATGCCGCCGAACAGGGTTCGCGCGGATCGACCCAGGTGCCGTGATCCGGCCGCGACGCGAACCTCGGACGCGCGGGCCACGGGGGCGGGACGGGCGAGGACGGTCATCGTGCACCTCCGTGCAGCGAGGCGGAGATCCGCGAAACGTGGTCGGTGAAGCGGGGGTCGTAGCGCAGTTCGGGGCCGCGGGGGTAGGGGAAATCCACGTCGATCACCTCGGCAATCCGCCCGGGCCGGGCGGTCATGACGACGACGCGATTGGCGAGGAAGACCGCCTCGGACACCGAGTGGGTGATGAACATCGCCGTGAAGCGCTTCTCCGCGTACAGCTTCTGGAGCTCGACCTGCATGTCCAATCTGGTCATCTCGTCGAGGGCACCGAACGGCTCGTCGAGGAGCAGCACGTCGGGCGCGAGGGCGAGCGAACGGGCAAGGGAGGCACGCATCTTCATGCCACCGGACAGCGCCCGGGGAAGCTGGTCGGCGAAGTCGCCGAGCCCGACCGCGGCGATCGCGGCGTCCGCCCGCTCGCGTCGTTCCGCCTTGGGCAGGTGCCCGAGTTCGGCGGTGAGCTCGACGTTCCGGCGGACCGTCCGCCACGGCAGCAGGGTGGGTTCCTGGAAGATGAAGCCGACGGACTCGGTTCCGACGGCGACGTTGCCCTCGGTCGGGACGTCGAGGCCGGCGGCCATCCGCAGCAACGTCGACTTTCCGCAGCCGGAGGGGCCCACCACCGCGACGAAGTCACCCCGCCCGACCTGCAGGTCGATGCCGTCGAGTGCCGTTGTCCCCGTGGAGAATCGCTTGACCACGCCGTCGAAGGTCATCTCCGTCGACTTGGTCAGGGTGCGCGCGTCCGCGTCGCGCATCGTGTTCGCTAGAGCCATACCGACCTCCGGATCAGTTCTTACATGCAGAACTCCGTGAATTGATGAGTCAGATCATTGATTACATGTATGACGACGGAATGACCGCGTGTTACGACCCGATCACCAATCCGGGCTTCACCAGTGCACTTCCGAAGCAAGTGACACAGAGACGCTTTGTAACCCAGAAGAAACATCCGAGATATTGCATGTAATCATGCGCCGTGGATAGTGGTTCTCGTCGGACCGGTGACGTCCCCCGGTCCCCACATCGCCTCTCCCCCATGACCTTCCCGGCGCGGTGACGCGCAGATCCACGAGGAGCACAGTGACCACTTCACGCACCATCCGCATGCGGGCGGGCCTCTCCGCTCTCGCCCTCGCCTCGCTGACCCTCACGGCGTGCGGCGGCAGCGACGCCGCGGCAGCCGAGGACGTCGCCCTCGAACCCGCCGCGCAGGAGCAGACACTCGCCGGCGCCTGCCCCGCGAACGTGACAGTGCAGCTGCAGTGGCAGCCGCAGTCCGACATGGGCGCACTGTTCGAGATGCTGGGCCCCGGCTACGCGGTCGACACCGAGAACCGGTCCGTGACCGGCCCGCTCGTCGCGGGTGGCAAGGACACCGGCGTCGACCTCACCCTCCGGGCGGGCGGGCCGGCGATCGGCTTCCAGTCCGTGTCCTCGCAGCTGTACGTGGACGACGCGATACACCTCGGCATCGTGCACGGCGACCAGCTGATCGCCGCCGCGGGCAGCCAGCCCGTTACCGGCGTCACGCCCCTGCTCAAGTACAGCCCGGCGATCCTGATGTGGGATCCGGCGAGCCACCCGGACTGGACGTCCATCGGCGACATCGGCAAGACCGACGCGACGGTCGTGGTCTCGAAGGAACAGATCTTCCCGCAGTGGCTCGTCGCGAAGAACCTGCTCAAGGCGTCCCAGCTCGACACCACGTACGACGGCGCCCCGTCCCGGTTCGTCGGCGACCCGACGATCGCGCAGCAGGGCTTCGCCAACTCCGAGCCGTACTCCTACGAGGAGGACACCCCCGCCTGGAACAAGCCGATCGAGTACCAGCTCGTCAAGGACGTCGGCTTCGACATCTACGCCTCGAACGTCGTGGTGCGCGCGGACAAGGTCGACGCGATGTCGTCCTGCCTGGACAAGCTGGTCCCGATCATCCAGCAGGCGAGCGCCGACTACATCACCGCGCCCGACGCGGCCAACGCGACGATCGTCGACGTGATCGCCCAGGACGTCGCCTACACGCCCTACAGCGCAGGCGAGGCGGCGGCCGGTGCCGAACTGCTGGCCGCGGACGGCCTGATCGCCAACGAGGCCGACGGATCGGTGGGCACGTACGACACGGCGCGCACCCAGCACAACCTCGACGAACTCGTGCCCGTGCTGAACGCGGGCGGAGCGAACCTGCCCGCCGGCCTGACCGCCGAGCAGCTCTTCACCAACCGGTTCACCGACGCCGCTATCGGCATCAAGTGACCGCGACACGATCCGACCGAGAAGGACTCTCGATGAACCACACCATGACCGAACTGCAGCGCGAGTCCCGGATGGGCGCGCTCGGTACCGTCACCACCGAACGCGAGGTGCGCCGCATCGACCTCTCCGACTTCGAGAACCGGCGCGCGCAGATCACCGACGAACTGTGGGCCGCAGCCACCGATATCGGCTTCTTCCAGGTGGTCGGCCACGGTATCGACCTCGCCGAGGTCCGTGACGCCTTCGCCGCCGCGGAGGCGTACTTCGCACTGCCCGAATCCGTGAAGGGTGCGGCGCCGCTGAAGAAGGGTCTGAACTCGGGCTGGGAGTCGATGACCCAGGTGCGTCCGTCCATCGGCACCCCCGACCAGAAGGAGTCGTTCCAGCTCACCCGGCCGCACATGGATGGGCTGTGGCCGAGCGAGTCGGAACTTCCCGGGTTCCGCGACACCGTCCTGGGTTTCGAACGGCAGTGCTGGGAGCTGGCGATGCGGCTGCTGTCCTGCTTCGCGGACCGGCTCGGCTTCGACTGCGACTTCTTCACCCGCGCACACGATCCCGCGACCGTCAGCTACCAGAGCACCCTTCGCCTCCTGCACTACTTCGCACTGGCGGACGATGCCCCGGTCGATCCGACGGCGTGGCGGGCAGGCGCCCACACCGACTTCGACTGCCTGACACTGCTGTTCCAGCGCGACGGGCAGGGCGGGCTTCAGGTGTGCCCCGGCCGCGAGATGGACGGCGAGGCGTGGACGCCGATCGAACCGTCCGATGACGCGATCACCTGCAACATCGGCGACATGCTGATGCGCTGGAGTGACGACCTGCTGCCCTCCAACTTCCACCGCGTCCGCTCCCCCGGACCGGACGACCATCGCGGCGCCCGCTACAGCCTCGCGTTCTTCGCTCAGGCCAACCGCGACGTGCTGATCGAGAGCCCGCAGGGCAAGTACCCGCCGATCACCGCGGAGGACTACCTGCGTCAGCGGGTCGAGGCCAACTACGCACCCGCTGTGACGGAGTCACAGCCGAACAGCGCTGCCGCCCGATGACCTCGCTGCTGCGGTGGGCGCGTCGCCAGATCGACGTGTTCGCTGCCGACGCCCGAGCCGTCCACACCGTGCTGCCCTACAACCCCAGCTGCTGACACGACCCCGGAGGAACGACCATGACCGACACCACCCCCCAGCCCACGACCGCGATCACCGACGTGTCGGTGTTCACGGGGGGTCGGTGGCTCCCCGGACGGGACGTCCTGATCTCCGGCGGCCACGTCACCGCCATCGGAGTCCGCGGTGAGGTCGATCTGACCGGCTCGAGCCGGATCGACGGTTCCGGTGCCCACCTGATCCCGGGATTCGTCAACACCCACACCCACCTGCAGCAGTCGCTGATGCGCGGCATCGCCGAAGGCGATCCGCTCCTCGAATGGCTGCTGCAGGTGGGCGAGGAATCGGTCGCGATCACCCCGGAGCGGGCGTACACCGCGACGGTCGCCGCCTCCCTCGAAGCGCTGCGCAGCGGCACCACCGCACTCGTCGAGCACATGTGGCCGCACCCGTCCACCGAGGTGCACGACGCGGTGCTGAGGGGGCTGCGCGACACCGGGATTCGCGCGGTGCTCGGCCGCGGCGTCGCCGATCGGGGCGACGCCACCCGCAAATGGGGTTTCGAGCCCCGCCTCATGCAACCGCTCGGCGACGTCCTGGACCACACCGACCTGCTCGCGAAAGATGCGGCGGGTTCCGCCGTCACGGTCGGGCTCGCGGTTCCCAACCCGCGGTCCGTCACGCCCGACGGCATGGCCGCGATCCGGGAGTTCGCGACGGCGCGCGACATGACGGTGTCGATCCACCTGCTCGAAACCACTACGGACGACGCGATGTGCCGCGAGCATGCGGGCATGGGTGCGGTGGAGTACCTTGCCACGCACGACTTCCTGTGGGAACGGATGATCGCGGTGCACTGCGTCGAACTCTCCGCGGCCGGACGCCGCACCCTCGCCGACCGCGGCGTCGCGGTGTCGTACAACCCGGTGTCGAACATGCGCCTCGGCAGTGGAATCGCCGCGGTCCCCGACATGATCGCCGACGGGGTCGCGGTCGGGCTCGGCGTGGACGGCGCCGCCAGCAACGACACCCAGGACATGCTCGAGTCGCTGCGCACCGGCGCGTACGTGCAGCGGGCGGCGCGCCGCAAGGCGGACTTGTTCGGGTTCGAGGAGATGCTCGACATCGCCTCGGGCGGTGCCAATTCCGCGCTCGGCCTGCCAGCGCGCGCCGGTGGTGTCGCGGTCGGCGACGTGGCGGACCTGACGCTGATCCGATTCGACCGGGACTTCGCGACCCTGCCCGTCCGCGACCCGGGCGCCGCGATCCTCACCACCGGCACCAGCCGGATCGTGGACACCGTCGTCGTCGGCGGCGAGGTCGTGATCCGGGACGGCCGCAGCACCCGCGTCGACGAGGCGGGGCTGATCCGAACCCTGGCGGCGCTGTGAGGGTCGCGGAGTTCGACGCGCTCGGGGCGCTCGACGCCGAGCCCGTGCTGCTGCGCGTCTGCGAGTCCGGCGGGTGGGCGGCCGGCGTCGTCGCCGGCCGTCCGTACGGCACGTTGACCGACCTGCTCGATGCTGCCGACGCGGCGCTGGACGCGCTGCCCGACTCCGAGTTCGATGCGGCGCTGGCCGGACACCCCCGGATCGGCGAACGCACCGAGCGCGCGCAGTCCCGACTGGAGCAGGCCGGGGTCGACGAGTCCGATACCGCCACCCTCGCGGAGCTGGCCGCGCTCGGCGCCGAGTACGAGCGCAGGCACGGGATGGTCTACCTCGTGTACGCGTCCGGCCGCTCCGGCACCGACCTGCTCGACCTGCTCCGTGATCGCGTCGGCAACGACACCGCGACCGAACGTCGCACCGCCAGAGAAGAACTCGCCACGATCAACCGAAACCGACTGCGGCAGATGTTTGCGCCCGACGGGCGAGTCGCCACACACGAGGGAGACGCACCATGACCGCCCCGACGACACTGACCGGAGAGATCGTCCTCGGACCCCACCAGTACGGAAAGTCCGAGAACCGCGTGGTCCGCATCCAGCGGGACACCGACCGGCACGAGATCCGCGACGTCAGCGTCTCGACGTCGCTGCGCGGCGACTTCGCCGCCGCCCACCTCGCAGGCGACCAGTCCTCCGTGCTGCCCACCGACACCCAGAAGCAGACGGTGTACGCCTTCGCCAAGCAGCGCGGCCTGGAGTCGATCGAAACGTACGGGCTCGACCTGGCGCGACACTTCGTCGACGACGTCGAACCGGTGCGCTGCGCCCGCATCGACATCGAGGAGTACGCGTGGGCCCGCGCCCAGGTCCGGGGCGCCGAACACGACCACACCTGGGTGCGTCAGGGCCAGGAGGTGCGGACCGCCGCGATCACGGTGGAGGGCACCGGAGACGAGCAGCGCACGTGGGTGACCGCGGGCCTCAAGGACTTCACACTCCTCAAGTCCACCGGATCCGCGTTCTCCGGGTTCCTGGTCGACGAGTACACCACCCTCACCCCGACCGAGGACCGCGTCCTGGCGACCACCCTGATCGCCGAATGGCGGTACACCACCACCGACGTGGACTGGGAGGCCACCTATCTCGGGGTGCGTGCCCTGTTCGTGGAGCGTTTCGCCGAGGTCCACTCGCTTGCGCTGCAGCAGACGCTGTTCGAGATGGGCAAGGCTGTCCTGGAGACGTATCCGGTGATCGCGGAGGTCCGCCTCGCCGCCCCCAACAAGCACCACTTCGACTACGACCTGAGCCCGTTCGGGCTGGACAACCCCAACGAGGTGTTCCACGCCGACGACCGCCCGTACGGGCTGATCCAGGCCACAGTCCAGCGCACCGACGCCCCCGATGCCGGGCCGGCGTGGACCCGGGGCGCGGCGTGAGCGTCACCGTCAGCACGCACGTACTCGACGCCGTCACCGGGACGCCCGCCGCCGCGGTCGCCGTCCGGCTCACGGACTCCGGCGGGGCCGAGATCGGCTCGGGCAGAACCGATGCGGACGGCCGGATCGGCGCGCTCACCGCCGCGCCGATTCCGCCGGGACGCTACCGACTCTCGTTCGACACCGGCGAATGGTTCCGCGGCCGGGGACGGGACACGTTCTACCCGGAGGTGGTGATCGCGTTCGACGCCTCGGGCGGGCACACTCACGTCCCGCTGCTGCTGTCCCCGTTCGCGTACTCGACCTATCGGGGCAGCTGAGGTGAACACCGTGACCGTCGACCTGGACCGAATCGACGCGATCCTCGCTCCCGTCGACGCGCAACTCGCCGCCCGGTATCCGGACACCCGCACCGACGACCAGCCGGTGCACACCGTGTACGTCGGTGCCGCCCACGCGGACTCCGCCACGCCGACCGAGTGGGGAAATGCGGCACGCACCCTCCTCGCCGCACGGTCCGAACTGATCGCCGACCTCACGGACGCGGCGACGGTCGCCCGCGTCGACGGAATCCTGTCCCGGCGCCCGATCGCCGACCTGCGTATCGACTTCGAGGACGGCTACGGATGGCGAGCCGACACGGTGGAGGACGAGCACGCCCGGCGCGCCGGACGAACGCTGTGCGCGGTGACCGACGGCGGCGAGGCGGCACCCCGGTGGTGCGGGATTCGTACCAAGGGGCTGGCCCCCACCGAGCGACGACGTTCGATCCGCACCCTCGAACTGGTTCTCGACGCCGCGGGCGGCGTGCCACCGGGATTCGTGTTCACCGTGCCGAAGTTACGAGCCGCCGAGCAGGTTCCCGCCGTGGTCGCACTCTGCGAGGAAATCGAACGCGTGCACGGACTTCCGGAGCGCGCGCTGCGGTTCGAGTTGCAGATCGAGAGCCCCCAGGCGGTGATCGGCGCGGACGGGACGGTACCCCTCGCCCGGGCGGTTCATCTCGCCGACGGGCGGTGCACCGGCCTGCACTACGGCACCTACGACTACAGCGCCGCCTGCGGTATCGCGCCGCGCCAGCAGTCCGCGGACCATCCGGTTGCCGACCACGCGAAAGCGGTGATGCTCGCCGCCGCCGCGCAGACCGGGGTCCGGGTGTCCGACGGGTCGACCCAGGTCGTCCCCGAGGGCACCGACCTGGAGGTTCGGGACGCCCTGGCCCGGCATTTCCGGCTCGTCACTCGCGCCCTCGAACGCGGCTACCACCAGGGCTGGGACATCCATCCGGGTCACCTGGTGACCCGGTGGGCCGCGGTACTGCACTTCCACCGGGCCGCCCTCACCGCCGCGGCGTCCCGTCTCCAGGCGTACTTGCAGCGGCGCGGCGGCTCCGTCGTCGACGAACCGGCCACCGCGCAGGCACTCGCGGCGGTGGTCCTGCGCGGCCTCGGCTGCGGCGCCTACGACGGGACCGAGCTCCTCGCGCTCGCACCGGACTGCACCACCGACGTCCTGCACGGCCTCGCCGACCGCACCCTGCCCCTTCCCAGTCCCGAGTGAGGCCCCCATGACCACAACCGATTTCCGTGTCCTCCCCGATCTCGCGCTGCGCAGCCTCGGCGGCGCCGTCGTGTGGGCGAGCGACGAATCCTTCGCCGAGAAGGAGAACCTGATCCTTCCGACCGATGCCGGCCATCGCCCGGCGACGTTCGGGCCGCGCGGCCAGATCTACGACGGCTGGGAGACCCGGCGCCGACGCCAACCCGGCTGCGACGAGGCGATCGTCCGCCTCGGTGTGCCCGGCGTCGTGCGGGGCGTCGTCGTCGACACCGCGTGGTTCACCGGCAACCACCC
This sequence comes from Rhodococcus sp. RD6.2, assembly GCF_001040705.1. Lineage (GTDB taxonomy): Bacteria > Actinomycetota > Actinomycetes > Mycobacteriales > Mycobacteriaceae > Rhodococcus_G. Next base: position 316,804 of record NZ_CVQP01000006.1, on the reverse strand, counting down.
CACCGAGGTCACCGTCGAGGCGGCGGCCGTCGACGGTCACCCATCCCCCGACGACGTGCGCAAGGCGGAGTGGCACACGCTCGTCGCCCGCAGCCCGGTCGGCGGCGACACCCGCACCCCGTTCGCAGTCGACTCCGAAACCCGCTGGACACACGTCAAACTCACGATCCACCCCGACGGCGGCGTCGCCCGACTCCGGGTGCACGGCGAGGGCCGACCCGACCTGGACCTCCTCGACCGCACGTCACTAGACCTCGCCGCGCTGGAGAACGGCGCGCTGGTGACGGCCTGCTCCAACGGCTACTACGGTGCGCCGCAGGGCCTGCTGTTCCCCGGACCGGTCCGGACGATGGGCGAGGGCTGGGAGACCAGCAGACGCCGCGACGACGGCAACGACTGGGTGCAGGTGCGGCTCGCCGGCACCGGCGTCGTGCGGATGGTCGAACTCGACACGTCGTGTTTCCTCGGCAACGCGCCCGGCGCCGCGAGCCTGCGCGGACGCCGACCCGACGGCGAGTGGCACGACCTGCTGCCCCGCACCGTCCTGCAGCCGGACACTCGGCACCGGTTCCTCGTCGACACACCGGAGCCCGTCACCGACGTCCGGCTCGACATCTTCCCCGACGGCGGCATGGCGCGACTGCGCGTGCACGGTGCACTGCTGTGAGCGCCGGCATCTACCCCCGCGACCTCGTCGGGTACGGCCCGCACCCGCCCGATCCGCAGTGGCCCGGCGGCGCGCGGATCGCGGTGCAGTTCGTCCTGAACTACGAGGAGGGCGCCGAGAACTGTGTCCTGGACGGCGATCCCGCCTCCGAGACGTTCCTGTCCGACATGGTTCCCGCACAGGCGTTTCCGGACCGGCACATGAGCATGGAGTCGCTCTACGAGTACGGCTCCCGAGCCGGCCTCTGGCGTCTGCTGCGGGTATTCGAGCGACGTGGGTTGCCACTCACCGTCTTCGGCGTCGCCCGGGCATTGCAGCGCAATCCGGAGGCGGTGGCGGCCTTCGGTGAACTGGGGCACGAGATCGCCTGCCACGGGCTGCGGTGGATCTCCTACCAGGGTGTCGACCGTGACGTCGAACGCGCCCACATCGCTGAAGCGGTTCGCATCCTCCACGACCTGACGGGCGAGTCTCCGCGCGGCTGGTACACCGGCCGCGACTCCCCCAGCACCCGCGAACTCGTCGCCGAGCACGGCGGATTCGCCTACGACTCCGACTCGTACGCCGACGACCTGCCCTACTGGGTTCCGGTCGGCGACTCGCAGCACCTGGTGGTCCCGTACTCTCTCGACACCAACGACATGCGGTTCGCGTCGCCCGCCGGATTCCCCAGCGGCGAACAGTTCTTCACACATCTCCGCGACACCTTCGACGTCCTGTATGCGGAAGGAATGCAGGGCAGCGCGAAGATGATGTCCGTCGGACTGCACTGCCGCCTCGCGGGACGACCGGGTCGAACCGCTGCGCTCGAACGGTTCCTCGACCACATCCAGCGCCGCGACGACGTCTGGATCACCCGGCGCATCGACGTCGCCGACCACTGGCGCGCCACACATCCCGCGCCCGCGGGGGCTACGCGAGCGGTGCTGCTGACCAGCGGTCGGTGAGGACCCCGAGCGCGCCGAGGGCAACCGCCGCGGCCGTCGAGGTGCGCAGCACGGTCGGGCCGAGCCGGACCGCGTGTGCGCCCGCCTCGGTGAGCGCGGCAACCTCGTCGTCGGCCAGTCCGCCCTCGGGGCCGACGACGAGCACGATCTCCGGCACGGTCCGCAGTTCCAGGGCGGCGAGTTCGGCGGTCGCGGCCTCGTGCAGCACCAGTACGACGCCACCGGCCGCGACGACCTCCCGCACCCGCGCGAGGACCTGTCCGGTCCTGTGCAGATCGGCGACCTGCGGAATGTACGGTCGCCGTGACTGTTTCGCCGCCGCGACCGCCACCGCCTGCCAGCGCGCGACACCCTTGACGGCCTTCGGGCCTTCCCACTTGGCGACGCAGCGGGACGACTGCCACGGCACGATCTCGTCGATCCCCGCCTCGGTCGCCAGCTCGACCGCGAGCTCGGATCGTTCCGCCTTCGGCAGGGCCTGAACCACGGTGACGGTCGGGCTCGCGGCGGGCAGCTCGTCGCGGGCGGTGACCGTCAGGTCGAGGCGATCCTTCCCGACCTCGACGACCTCGGCGCGGGCGATGCCGCCGCGGCCGTCGGCGAGCACCAGGTGCTCACCGACGCGGATGCGGCGCACCGTCGCGGCGTGCCTGCCTTCCTTGCCGTCGAGGACCGCGACCGCTCCGACGTCGGGGAGCGGGTCGAGGTAGAACAGCGTCGCTGCCATCGGCGTCGCTCGTCAGCGTCCGCTGAACGCGTCGCGCAGCCGGGAGAACAACCCACCGCTCTGCTGCGAGCCGCTGCTGACGACCTCGGCGAGGTCGCGGTCGCGCAGTGCCTTGAGATCGCGGAGGACGGCGGCCTGCTTCGAGTCAAGCTTCGTCGGAACGACCACCTCGAGATGCGCGTGCACGTCGCCACGAACACCCGAGCGGAGCTTCGGCATGCCGTGCCCGCGCAGCGTCGCGACCGATCCCGGCTGGGTGCCGGGATCGACGGTGATCTCGGTGGGTCCGTCGATGATGGTGTCGACCGTGACGGTCGTGCCGAGCGCCGCGTCGACCATGGGAACGCGGATCGTGCAGTGCAGGTCGTCGCCGTCGCGCACGAACACGTCGTGCTGCTGCTCGATGACCTCGACGTACAGGTCACCGGCCGGGCCGCCGCCGGGGCCGACCTCACCCTGCGCGGACAACCGGATCCGCATGCCGTTGCCGACACCGACCGGCACCTTCACCGCGATGTCGCGGCGGGCCCGCACGCGGCCGTCGCCGCTGCACTTGTGGCAGGGGTCGGGGATGGTCTCGCCCGCGCCGCGGCAGGTGGGGCAGGGCCGCGACGTCATGACCTGACCGAGGAAGGACCGCTGCACGGACTGCACCTCGCCGGCGCCGCCACAGGTTTCACAGGTCACGGGCTTCGAGTCGCCGTTGGTTCCGGAACCGGTGCACAGGTCGCAGAGGATCGCCGTGTCGACGGTGATGTGCTTGGTGACGCCGGTCGCGCATTCCTCGAGCGTCAGCTTCGTGCGCAGCAGCGAGTCCGCGCCGGGCTGCACGCGACCGCGCGGACCGCGGCGGGTTCCGCCCGCGCCGCCGAAGAAGGCTTCGAACACGTCACCGAGGCCGCCGCCGCCGAACCCGGCGCCGCCGAAGCCGCCCGCTCCGCCGCCGCCCTGCTGCAACGGATCGCCGCCCAGGTCCACAATGCGGCGCTTCTCGGGGTCCGACAGCACTTCGTACGCGGTCGAGATGTCCTTGAACCGCGCCTGCGCCGCCTCGTCCGGGTTCACGTCGGGGTGCAGTTCCCTGGCGAGTTTGCGGTAGGCCCGCTTGATCTCCTGATCGGTCGCCTTGGGCGAAACACCCAGCAGTCCGTAATAGTCCCGTGCCACGTTACGTCTCTCGTCCTCGTTGTCTGTCCACTCGAAAAAGGTCACTACGTCGAAATTCGGGGCCGTTTCGACCCCTGCAGCGCCCCGACGTGGGCGCGTATCACCGCTCGGCCAGCACCTCGCCGATGTACCGGGCAACGGCGGCGACCGACGCGATTGTTCCCGGATAGTCCATTCGGGTGGGGCCCAGCACACCCATTCCGCCGAACACGGCGCCACCCGCGCCGTAACCGGTGGTGATCACCGACGTCCCGCGGATCTGCTCGACCTGGGTTTCCTCACCGATCCGCACCGTCACCGACCCCGGCGTCCCCGTCGCGGCCAGCAGCTTGAGGACCACCACCTGCTCCTCGAGTGCCTCGAGCACCGACCGCAGCGACCCCGGGAAGTCCGCGGCGTTGCGCGTCAGGTTCGCGGTTCCGCCGAGAACGAGACGCTCCTCCGGATGCTCGACGAGCGTCTCGATCAGCACCGTCGATGTGCGAACCACCGCGTCCCGCAACGACTCCGGCGCCGCCATCGCCAGTTCGGACACCGCCACCGACGCGTCCGCAAGACGCTTGCCCTCGAGCGCTCCGCCGAGCAGCGCCCGCAGTTGCGACAGCGCCTCGTCGTCGATGACGTCCCCGAGTTCGACGATCCGCTGGTCCACTCGCCCGGAGTCGGTGATGAGGACCAGCAGCAACCGTGCCGGTGTCAGTGCCACGACCTCGAGGTGCCGCACCGACGACGCCGACAGCGTCGGGTACTGCACGACCGCCACCTGCCGGGTCAGCTGCGCCAGCAGCCGCACTCCGCGACGCAGGACGTCGTCGAGGTCCACGCCGGTTTCCAGGAACTCGAGGATGGCGCGGCGCTCCGGCCCCGACATCGGCTTGACCTCGGAGATCCGGTCGACGAACTCGCGGTAACCCTTGTCGGTCGGAACACGTCCCGAACTGGTGTGCGGTTGGGTGATGTAGCCCTCGGCCTCGAGGACCGCCATGTCGTTGCGGATCGTGGCGCTGGAAACTCCGAGATTGTGCCGCTCGACGAGTGCCTTCGACCCGATCGGCTCCTGCGTGGAGACGTAGTCGGCGACGATCGCGCGCAGCACCTCGAAGCGTCGTTCGTCGGTACTCGACATGCCGGCCACCTCCATGCTCGTCTCGCCCCGCGCCGCCGGGTCCCCCGCCGTGCCGCCGGGTGCCCCCGCATTCTAGTCGTCCCGTGACCACCGCCCGTGCAGCCCTTACTGTGGTGGCGCTCGACCGAGCGTCGGTGCCCACCGCACCGACCGAAACCATCCGACGGGGTGCAACATGATTTTCAAGGGTGTCCGGGACGGCAAGCCCTATCCGGACCACGGCCTGTCGATACGCGACTGGTCGAAGATTCCTCCTCGCCAGGTCCGCCTCGACGAGATCGTCACGACAACGAAGGTCCTCGAACTGGACCGGCTGCTGTCCGAGGACTCCACGTTCTACGGCGACCTGTTCCCCCACGCGGTGCTCTGGCACGGCGTGATCTACCTCGAGGACGGCGTCCACCACGCCGTCCGTTCGGCGCTGCGCAACCGCGTCGTGCTGCACGCACGGCTGTTCGACTACGACGCGATCGCCTGACATCCGCCGAGCGGGCGGTTACCGGACCATCGGCCCGGTGCCGACCCCGGTAACCGCCCGTTCAGCGATCAGCTGAGGATGTCACCGGTTACACGGTCGAACGACTCCCAATCCAGTGCGTCAAGCTCGGTGTAATCGCCTTCGAGCCAGGCCCACAGCAGGGCCACGATCTGTGCTTCGTCGTTGACGACAGTCTGTCTGCTCGGAGCTGGCGGCGGCGCGTCGGACCATTCGAGGTAGAAGTCGGTGGCGCTGTTGCGATAGGTCTGGATGTAACCGGGTTCGTCAGGTCGGTCCACGACCATGAAGGTGTTGCCCGGCTGCTCCAGTTCGATGCGACGCACCCAGTACTCGAGGTGCTCACGGGTCAGTGTCGTCAGCTCTCGGCCGCCCACACTCACGTCGAGATCGCGGTGGACGACAGGCACCGGATCCGGCAGACGGTCGTTCCACGGTCCGTGGAAACGCAGATCAGACCTCATCTTCGTACTCCCATTCGTAGTCCACCTGCGCGTGCGACACCAGCTGGGTAGCCCGCGCCGTCAGCATTTCCTCGAAGGCGGGTCCCCAGGCGTAGAACCCGCTGAAGATCACCTTGTGATCGCCGGAATCGGCGCGCACGGACAGGTCCGCCCCCTTGCCCCGCATGCTGACGAATACGTCGTTCTCCAGCCGATGTTCCCGCATGACCTCGGTCAGCAGCATCGTCATGCCAACCTGCTCCCGGTCGTCGCGCAACCCGGAGATCTCCACGTAGACACCTATATTCACAGACACGCGGCCGACTGTATCCACGCCCACCGACACCAACGAACCCTGTGGAACGGCGAGTTGGCGGTTCCTTTGTAGCCACGATGTCGGCGCGCGGCACCACCTGGCCATGCCGCAGTGGGATCTCACGACCGAAATCCGCGTGACACCGGACTGCGCACGCCACCTCGACCAGCTCCAGCCCTCGGTGGGGGCACCGCGTCGGCCGTATTCCGCACGCCCGGGATCGCTGGGCGGGCGGAGTTGCGTATCGAGGGTTCAGCTCAGGATGTCGCGGATGACGCCGTCCGCCAGCAACCTGCCACGGTCGGTGAGCACCAGGCGGTCATCGATGCGCGAGAGCAACCCGTCCGCGACGACCTGCTCGGCGGCCGCGAGCTCACTCGGGCGCAGATCCGAGAGCGGCATTCCGGACCGCAGCCGGAGGACCAGCATCACGCGTTCGAGGTGCCGGTCCTCCACGGTGAGGGTTTCGCTGTCCGCGACGGGCAGGGCCCCGGACGCCAGCTCGTCGGCGTAGCGGGCCGGGTGCTTGACGTTCCACCAGCGCAGCCCGCCGACGTGGCTGTGCGCGCCCGGTCCGGCGCCCCACCAGTCGCCGCCGTCCCAGTACCCGATGTTGTGCCTGCACTCGGCGCCGGGCTTCGACCAGTTCGACACCTCGTACCAGCCCAGACCCGCGTCCGCGAGGCGGGCGTCGATGCGTTCGTAGCGGGCGGCGAGGACGTCGTCGTCGGGGGCAGGCAGTTCGCCACGCCGGACCTTGCGGGCCAGTGCCGTGCCATCCTCGACGATCAGCGAGTACGCGGAGACGTGATCGACGTCGGCGGAGAGCACCGCGTCGAGGGTGGCGTCGAGGTCCTCGTCGCGCTCGCCCGGCGTCCCGTAGATCATGTCGAGGTTCACGTGTCCGAACCCGGCCGCCCTGGCCTCCTTTGCCGCGGCGACGGCACGGCCCGGCGTGTGGGTGCGATCGAGGACGCGCAGCACGTGCTGCGCCGCGGACTGCATGCCGAGCGAGACCCGGGTGTAGCCGGCGCCGCGGATGGTGTCGAAGAACTCCGGCGACGTCGACTCCGGGTTCGACTCGGTGGTCACCTCGGCGCCCGGAGCGAGGCCGAAACTCGACCGGACGGCCGCGAGCACCTCCGCAAGCCCGTCGCCGCCGAGGAGCGACGGGGTACCGCCGCCGACGAAGACCGTCTGCGCCGCCGGCACGGCCGCTGCCCCGCGCCCCAGCATCGCCGCACCGGCGTCGAGTTCGCGGCGCAGGCCCTCGAGCCACGACTGCGGCGAGGCCGACGTGCCGAGTTCGCCCGCGGTGTAGGTGTTGAAGTCGCAGTAGCCGCAGCGGGTGGCGCAGAACGGGACGTGGACGTAGATGCCGAACGGCCGTGAGCCGAGCCCTTCCAGCGCCGTCTCGGGCAGTGCGAAGGCGGTCGTGGTCGGCTCGGTCAGGCGGGTACTCACCGCTCCAGTGTCCCACCGGGCCGAGAGTGATCCATCCCACACCGGCCACTGGTCTGCGCATTTCCCCCCAATTCGGGGGAAATACCGGAGCAGGTGTCGGCATCGGCGGTGTGATCTGGCACAATCGTCGGCGTGACCGGACTTGGGATTGTGCTCGTGGCTCGACGCCATGTGGATCTCAAGCGTGTCTGTAGCTGTTGCTGTCTTTCCTGCTCTGCGTAGACGCATTCTCAGCAACCCGCCAGTCCCGGCCGGTCTCGAATGTGGGCACGCGGGGACAGCCCTCCCCTCGACAGCCATGCCCCCGGTAGACCGGCGCCCGTACAGATCCACCTGAAGCAGATCTTGGAGCGCCTCCTGATGTCGCAGACAGTCGACTCGTCACCTCCCGCGGCGGACGACGCGCCGCGTGCGCGCACACCGCGCCCGGTCAAGCGCCGTTCCGAAGGCCAGTGGGCCCTCGGCTACCGCGAACCGCTCAACGCGAACGAGCAGTCCAAGAAGGACGACAACCCGCTCAACGTTCGCGCCCGCATCGAGGACATCTACTCGAAGCAGGGTTTCGACAGCATCGACAAGGCCGACCTGCGTGGCCGCATGCGCTGGTGGGGCCTCTACACCCAGCGTGAGCAGGGCTACGACGGCACCTTCACCGGTGACGAGAACATCGACCTGCTCGAGGCCCGCTACTTCATGATGCGGGTGCGGTGCGACGCAGGCGCCCTCAACGTCGCGCAGCTGCGGACCCTCGGTGAGATCTCCACCGAGTTCGGCCGCGACACCGCCGACCTCTCGGACCGCGAGAACGTCCAGTACCACTGGATCGAGATCGAGAACGTCCCCGAGATCTGGCGCCGCCTCGAGTCCGTCGGCCTGAAGACCACCGAGGCGTGCGGCGACTGCCCCCGCGTCGTCCTCGGCTCGCCGCTCGCAGGCGAATCGTTCGACGAGGTCCTCGACCCCACCCCGGCGATCGACGAGATCGTCCGCCGCTACATCGGCGACCCGGCGTACTCGAACCTGCCCCGCAAGTTCAAGACCGCCATCTCCGGCCAGCAGGACGTGGTCCACGAGATCAACGACGTCGCGTTCGTCGGCGTCAACCATCCCGAGCACGGACCGGGCCTCGACCTGTGGGTCGGCGGCGGCCTGTCCACCAACCCGATGCTCGCGCAGCGCGTCGGCGTGTGGGTCCCGCTCGACGAGGTTCCCGACGTCTGGGAAGCGGTCGTGTCGATCTTCCGCGACTACGGCTACCGGCGCCTGCGCACCAAGGCGCGCCTGAAGTTCCTCATCAAGGACTGGGGCATCGAGAAGTTCCGTGAGGTGCTCGAGACGGAGTACCTCAAGCGGAAGCTGATCGACGGCCCCGCGCCGGAGAAGCCGGAGCGCCCGATCGACCACATCGGCGTGCAGAAGCTGCGAAACGGGCTCAACGCGATCGGCTTCTCCCCCATCGCCGGTCGCGTGTCGGGCAGCATCTTGAGCAAGGTCGCCGAGGCGGTCGCGGCCGTCGGCTCCGACCGCGTCCGCTTCACGCCGTACCAGAAGCTGATCGTGCTCGACGTGCCCGACGACAAGGTCGAATGGCTGATCGACGAGCTCAAGCCGCTCGGCCTGCACGGCCGGCCGTCGCACTGGCGTCGAAACCTCCTCGCCTGCAGCGGAATCGAGTTCTGCAAGCTGTCGTTCACCGAGACCCGCAAGCGGTCCCAGGTGCTCGCACCGGAGCTCGAGGACCGGCTCGCCGACATCAACGCGTCCCTGGACGTGCCGATCACGGTGAACATCAACGGCTGCCCCAACTCCTGCGGCCGGTCGCAGATCGCCGACATCGGATTCAAGGGCCAGCTCGTCGACGACGGTGAAGGCAACCAGATCGAGGGCTTCCAGGTGCACCTGGGCGGCAGCCTCGGCCTCGACGCCGGATTCGGTCGCAAGCTGCGCCAGCACAAGGTCACCAGCGAGGAGCTGGGCGACTACATCGAGCGCGTGGTGCGGCAGTTCGTCAAGCACCGCAACGAGGGCGAGCGGTTCGCCGAGTGGACCGTCCGCGCCGACGAGGAGGATCTGCGATGACCACCGGATTGGATCTGACCGACGCAACCGAGGCCGACCTCCGCGACCTTGCCGCGCAGGGGGCGGCGAGTCTCGAGGGTGCGTCCGCCGAGGAACTGCTGCGGTGGACCGAGGACACCTTCGGCAGCCAGTACATCGTGGCGTCGAACATGCAGGACGGGGTGCTCGTGCACCTCGCGGCGCAGGTGCATCCCGGTGTCGACGTGCTGTTCCTCGACACCGGCTACCACTTCGCGGAGACCATCGGCACCCGTGACGCCGTCGAGGCCGTGTACGGGGTGAACGTGATCAACGTTCAGGCCGAGGCCACCGTCGCAGAGCAGGACGCGGCCGAGGGCAAGGACCTGTTCGCCCGCGACCCGGGACGCTGCTGCGCGCTGCGCAAGGTGGCGCCGCTGAAGAAGTCGCTCGCCGGCTACAAGGCGTGGGTGACCGGCATCCGCCGGGTCGAGGCCCCCACCCGCGCCAATGCGCCGCTGATCTCGTTCGACGACGCGTTCGGGCTGGTGAAGATCAACCCGATCGCCGCGTGGTCCGACGAGGACATGCAGAACTACATCGACAAGCACGGCATCCTCGTCAATCCGCTTGTCGACGAGGGATATCCGTCCATCGGGTGCGCACCCTGCACCTCCAAGCCAGCCCCCGGCTCCGATCCGCGCAGCGGACGGTGGGCCGGCAACTCCAAGACAGAATGCGGGTTGCACGCCTCATGACTGCTGAACTCACCGACATCCGGCCGACGCTCTCCGGCTCCGACTTCGACACCCTCGCGGCGCTCGAGTCCGAGGCGATCCACATCTTCCGTGAGGTCGCGGGCGAGTTCGAGCGTCCGGTGATCCTGTTTTCCGGCGGCAAGGACTCCACGGTGCTGCTGCACCTGGCGATCAAGGCCTTCTGGCCCGCGCCGCTGCCGTTCGCGCTGCTGCACGTCGACACCGGGCACAACCTGCCCGAGGTCCTCGCGTTCCGCGACCACGTCGTCGCGAAGTACAACCTGCGCCTGCATGTCGCGAGCGTCGAGGAGTACATCGCCGACGGACGGCTCACCGAGCGTCCCGACGGGATCCGCAACCCGCTGCAGACCGTTCCGCTGCTCGACGCCATCGCCGAGAACCGCTTCGACGCGGTCTTCGGCGGTGCTCGCCGCGACGAGGAACGGGCCCGGGCGAAGGAGCGCATCTTCTCGCTGCGTGACGCTTTCGGTCGCTGGGACCCGAAGAAGCAGCGCCCGGAGCTGTGGAACCTGTACAACGGCAAGCACTCCCCGGGTGAGCAGGTGCGAGTGTTCCCGCTCAGCAACTTCACCGAGCTCGACATCTGGCGCTACATCGCCCGAGACAACGTCGAGTTGGCGAGCATCTACTACGCCCACGAGCGTGAGGTGTACCAGCGCGACGGCATGTGGATGACGTCCGGCGTCTGGGGCGGCCCCCGCGAAGGCGAGCAGGTGCAGAACCTCTCGGTCCGCTACCGCACCGTCGGCGACGGCTCCACCACCGGCGCCGTGCTGTCCGACGCCGCCGACAACGAGGCCATCCTGGCCGAGGTCGCGGCGTCCCGCCTCACCGAACGCGGCGCGACGCGTGGCGACGACCGAGTTTCCGAAGCGGCCATGGAAGACCGCAAGCGAGAGGGCTACTTCTGATGAGTGATCTGCTGCGCCTGGCCACGGCCGGCAGCGTCGACGACGGCAAGTCCACCCTCGTGGGCCGGCTGCTGTACGACACGAAATCCGTTCTCGCCGACCAGATCGACGCCGTCACCCGCGCGTCCGTCGACAAGGGTCTCGACACCCCCGACCTGTCGCTCCTCGTGGACGGCCTGCGCGCCGAACGCGAGCAGGGCATCACCATCGACGTCGCGTACCGCTACTTCGCGACCCCGAACCGCAGCTTCGTGCTCGCGGACACCCCTGGGCACGTGCAGTACACCCGCAACACCGTCTCCGGTGCGTCCACCGCGCAGCTGGTGATCCTGCTGGTCGATGCCCGTAAGGGTGTCATCTCGCAGACCCGTAAGCACGCCGCGGTTCTCGCGCTGCTCGGTGTGCCGCGACTGGTGCTGGCGGTCAACAAGATCGACCTCGTCGAGGACCCCGAGACGGTGTTCGCGGACATCTCCCGCGAGTTCAACGCCCTCACCTCCTCGCTCGGCTGGGCCGACGAGGACGTTGTGGAGATCCCGGTGTCCGCGCTGCACGGCGACAACGTGGCCGTCCGGTCGGAGAACACGCCGTACTACAACGGCCCGACGCTGATCGAGCACCTCGAGTCGGTGCCCGTCGACGCCGAGCCGCACCGGGTGGGCCTGCGCTTCCCCGTCCAGTACGTGATCCGGCCGCGCACCGCCGACTTCCCCGACTACCGCGGATACGCGGGCCAGGTCGCGGCGGGCGAGGTCCGGCCCGGCGACGAGGTCGTGGTGCTGCCGTCCGGCATCCGCACCACGGTCACCCGGGTCGACACGGCGGACGGCGAACTCGATTTCGCACATGCCGGTCGCAGCGTCACCCTCGTGCTCGAGGACGACGTCGACATCTCGCGCGGCGACACCATCGCCTCTCCGCAGGACGCCCCGGAACCGCTCGGCGAGTTCGAGGCGACCGTGTGCTGGCTGGCCGAGAAGCCCCTGCACCCCGGTGCCCGGCTGCTGCTCAAGCACGGCACCCGCACCACGCAGGCCATCGTCGGCTCGCTCGTCGAGCGTTTCGACGAGCAGAGCCTGACCACCGAGCAGAGCCCGGCAGCGCTGCAGCTCAACGAGATCGGCAAGATCTCGGTGCGTGTCGCGGACCCGATCGTCGCGGACGACTACCGCGTCAACCGGCACACCGGCAGCTTCCTGCTGATCGACCCCGCCGGTGGCAACACCCTCGCCGCAGGTCTCGTCGGTGACGCGATCGCCGCGGTCGAGCTCGGCCAGCCGGTCTAGGTCCATGACGCCGCCCCTGATTCTCGTCGCGCACGGCAGCCGCGATCCCCGCTCCGCGCGGGCGATGGCGGCCGCCGCGGCGGCGATCAGGGGCGCGCGTCCGGACCTCGACGTCCGGCTGTGCTTCCTCGACCTGTCCGCTCCGTCGGTGGATCAGGTCATCGATACCGTTGCCGCGGAGGGCCATTCGTCCGCGGTCGTGGTGCCACTGCTGCTGGGCAGTGCGTTCCACGCCCGGGTCGACCTGCCCGGGTTGCTCGCCGCCGCCCGGTCGCGTCATCCGGGACTCGACCTGGTGCAGACCGATGTCCTCGGCGACGACGACCGGCTCGTCTCGGCGGTTCGGGACCGGGTCGCTGCGGCAGGCGTGACGGTGGACGATCCCGGTGCCGGAGTGGTTCTCGCCGCCGTCGGGTCGTCCCGCGCCGACGCCAACGCGCGCACCGCCACGATCGCTCCGCGCCTGCTCGTGGGCACCGCGTGGTCCGGTGTCGAGGTGTGCTTCGCCACCACCGAACCGACGGTGTCGCAGGCCGTCTCCCGATTGCGGGCCGATGGGGCGAAGCAGATCGTCATCGCACCCTGGTTCCTCGCTCCCGGCCTGCTCACCGACCGCATCGACGCCGCGGCCGACGAGGCCGCGCCCGGGGCCCTGCGCGCCGACGTGATCGGCGACCACGCCCTGCTCGTCGAGGTCGTCCTGGACCGCTACCGCGCCGGCATCGGGCGCGCCACGATCGCGCGCGCCGCCTAGCCTGCTGCTGCGTCGAGTGCCGCGAGGTAGCCGAAGACGATCGCGGGTCCGATCGTCGCCCCGGGACCGGCGTAGGTGTGGCCCATCACCGGCGCACTCGTGTTTCCGGCGGCATAGAGACCGTCGATGACCGTTCCGTCGCCGCGCAAGGCCCGGCCGACCGCGTCGGTGTCGATTCCACCCTTCGTGCCGAGGTCCCCCGGCACCATCTGCGCTGCATAGAACGGCGCCTTGGTGAGCTCACCGAGGCTGGGGTTGGGCTTGTTGGTGATGTCGCCGTAGTAGTGGTCGTACGCGCTTTGGCCGCGCCCGAAGTCGGGATCGGAACCGGCCCGCGCGTGGCCGTTGAACCGGTCGACCGTGGCGGTGAGCGCGTCGGCGGGAACCCCGATCCGGTCGGCCAGTTCCGCGATCGACCCGGCGGCGACGATCGCCCCGTCCCGTTGCCACGAGCGAGGCATCGGCTGCCGCGCGGGCAGACCGGCGAACATGTACCGATCCCGGTACGTCTGGTCGAACACGAGCCAGGCCGGGAAGTTCTCGGCCGGGCCCTCACCCTGACCGAATGGGCCACCGAACATCCGGTGCGTCGCCTCCACGTATGGCAACGACTCGTTCATGAACCGCACCCCGCGATCGTTGACGATCAGGCTGCGCGGCAGGGACCGCTCGGCGAGTGCGAACCACGGCCCCTTCGGGAGAGGGATCGACGGCGCCCACCACGCGTCGTCCATGTACGACACCGTCGCACCTGCCTCCAGTCCTGCGGTGATGCCGTCCCCGGTGTTGGTCGGCGCGCCGAGCGACCACGACGTGTTCACCGGTTCCCGCTGGTAGAGCTGCCGCATCTCGGCGTTGTTGTCGAAACCGCCGCACGCCAACACGACTCCGCGGCGGGCACGCAGCACGGTCCGGACGCCGTCACGCTCGACCTCGATGCCGACGACGCGGCCGCCCTCGATGACCAGCCCCGCCATTGCGGTACCCAGGCGGACCGGAACCCCCGCGGCGCGCACACCGAGCATCATCTGGCCCATGAGCGCGGAGCCGAGCCCGAGCAGCTTCTTCCCGCGGACGCGACCCAGGAAGGTCCGGGCTCCGACACCGATCATTCGTACCGGGCCGCGCCAGTGACGCAGACCCGTACTGAGCCACCGGTAGTCGCCCTGTTTGACCACGACACCGAGCGGCGCCTTGGTGTAGGACGGGTGCAGCGTACGCAGGTCGTCACCGAGTCTGCGCCCGTCGAACGGCACGGGTTCACACGACCGCCCGGTCGCCCGTCCACCGGGCGCCTCGGGGAAGTAGTCCGAATAGCCTTTCACCCATTCGAGATCCAGCGCCGAATGCTCGATGAGGAAGTCGAGCGCTTCCGCGCCCCGATCGATGTAGGCGTCGATCCGAGCACTGTCGGCGCCCTCCCCGACGATGCTCGTCAGGTAGGTTCGCGCGTCCGTGAGGTCGTCCGTCGGCGCCTGACGTGCGAGCACGGAGTTCCCGGGGATCCACACCCCGCCGCCGGAGCGGGCCGACGACCCACCCCAGTACTCCGACTTCTCCACGATGACGGTGTCGAGGCCGCTACGGGCGGCCGTGATGGCAGCGGCCATCCCGGCCGCACCGGAACCGACGACGACGAGGTCGACCGTCTCGTGAACCTGCTCATGGGCGTGCGTCATCACACTGACTCCTGTCGTTGGTGAATCAGATTGGTGAAAGCGATATTTCGAACGTGTGGATCGGTCAGGAGGTGATGCTCCACCGATCGCTCAGGACCGCCCCGACCGCGCCTTCGACGCACACGGGCAGGGAGGCGCCGTGGTCGTCGACAGCGCGCAGCCATTGCAGGTAGCCGAACTCGGCGGCCGCGAGCATCAGGTGCACCAGCAGTCCCGGGTTGCTGTCGGTCTCGGGATCACGCGACATGCGCTGCGCCACCAGCTCGATCAGCCTGGACCTGTGCTCGGTGGTGATCAGGGCGACCCGGTCCAGCAGGTGGGGGGCGGTGCGGAAGGCCGCACGCCACTGCTCGATCTCCGGCGTTGCGAACATGGTCGACCGAGTCAGGATCGCCTGTGCCAGTGACACATCCGCGGACTCGGCGTCCGGACGCTCCTCGAGGAGCGCAACGATTCCGGCACCACCCTCCCGGACCGGGTCGAGCAGCAGATCGTCCTTGCTGCGCACGTGCCGAAAGTAGGTGCTGGGCGAGACCCCGGCGGCTGCGGCGATCTGGTCTGTGGTGACGTCGTCGAAACCGTCACGGGCGAACAGTGCGAATGCCGCTCGCTGGATCTCCGCCCGAACCTGCGCGCGCTGACGTTCCCGCAGTGACATCCGAACCGCCCTTCATCATGTCGCCGGGGTACACCAACCCCACATGATGAGAGTATCTGCCTTTGTGACAGCGACTGTCAACTTTTCGAATTTCAGACTCGGGCGCCGGCCTCACAGACGAACGCCACCGGTGTCCGACCGATCCGGGTCAGGACCACGCTCAGCGAGCGGTCACCCTTCAACTTGAGTTTCGGGCGCAGCACCGCCGGGTCGACGTCGAGACCGCGCACCAGGATCTCCGCGACGCCGCAGTCGAGTCGGGCCAACTCCTGCTTGAGTGCCTTCTCCGAGTACTTGAGCTGCAACAGGATCCGGAATCCGCGCACGCCCTCGGGCACCGAGTTGCCGGTCAGGTAGGCGATCCGTGGGTCGAGTTGCCACAGCCCGTGGCGGGCCGCGTAGTGCCGCACCAACCCCGCGCGTACGACGGCGCCGTCCGGGTCCACGATCCACTCCCCCGGATCCTGCTCCGGAATGTCGTCGGACTCGGCATCGGTGATCTCCCAGCCGGTACCGTCGGCGGCGAGGACCGTCGCCCGACGACCGACGCGCTCACCCGCGAGACCGGGCGACCAGAGGCAGGCCTCACGGACCCCACCCGACAACGAGACGATCTCCACCTCGCCGTCCCAGCCGAGCTTGTCGTAGTCCAGTCCCGGGGCGCACTTGACCGCGATGTCCCGGCCCACATACACGTCCAGCAGGTCCGGCAACGGTGGAATCAGCGCGGCGGGGTCATGCCTGCGCTTTCCGCCCGAGCGGCGGGCCGGGTCGGCGAGCACGACGGTGTCGCGGCTGCACGGTGCGAGGGCGTCGGCGCGGATGACGGTGGCGCCGGGAACGTTTCGCGACGCCATCGCCGTCCGAACCGGGTCGATGTCGCTGCCCAGGACGCGACGTGCGGCGCCGACGAGCGCGGACAGTTCCGCGCCGACCGAGCAGGTGACGTCGTGCACGTCCCGGCCCGACAGCCGAGCGGCGCGGTGCCGCGCCACGACGGTCGGGGTGGCCTGCTGGAGTGCGTCGTCGGTGAGCAGCCAGGCATGCGCGTCGAGTTTGCCCTCGGCGCGGCGTCGCAGCAGCACCGTCTCGACGAGCGCACCCGACCGGTCGCCGAAACGGGCACGCACCCGGCCGATGTCAGCCAGGTGCGTGCGCGCGGAGAGTTCGAGCTGATCCACCTCCGCGAGATCGGCGGCGGCGGCGCTCAGGTACCGCACGTCCTCCGGGGTGAAGTCATAACCCACCGACGATCAGTTCTCGCCCGGCTTCACGCCGGTGATCATCACGTTGTAGAAGAAGTTGCGCGGGACGACGTGCTTGAGCACCTTGTCGTCGACCCAGCTCAGCGTCTTGAAGCCACCGAACGCGAACTTGGCCCATCCCCAGCCGAGCTTCTCCGGCGGAACCGCCGCCTCGAAGGTCCGGACCGGCCAGCCGAGCAGCGCCGCGGCGAACTCCTCGGTGATCGCCCGCACCTCGGTGCCGCCCGCCGACTTCGCCATGTTCTCGAGGTCGGTGGGGTCGAAGGTGTGGATATCGACGACGGCCTCGAGTGCCGCAGCGCGAGAGGACTCGTCGAGCTCGGCCTGCGGGCGACGCCAGTCGGCCAGGAACGGCAGCTTGGTGACCGTGGTGGTGGCCTCCCAGGTGATGCGGCCGAGCCAGCGGGCATAGAAGTTGCCGACGGTGGAGGGCTCACCGGCGAAGACGAAACGGCCGCCTGGCTTGAGCACCCGCAGCACCTCGCGCAGCGACTGCTCGACGTCCGGGATGTGATGCAGCACCGCATGCCCGACGACGAGGTCGAAGGTGTTGTCGTCGTACGGGATCCGCTCGGCGTCCGCGACCCGGCCGTCGACCTCGAGTCCGAGGTTCTCGGCGTTGCGCAGCGCGACCTTGACCATGCCCGGCGACAGGTCCGTCACCGAACCGGTCTTCGCGACCCCGCCCTGCATCAGGTTGAGCAGGAAGAACCCGGTACCGCAGCCCAGTTCGAGCGCCCGCCCGTACGGCAGCGGCAGATCCCCCGCGTCGCCGGCGACGGCGTCGAACCGACCGCGCGCGTACTCGATGCACCGCTCGTCGTACGAGATGGACCACTTCTCGTCGTACGTCTCGGCTTCCCAGTCGTGGTACAGGACCTGGGCGAGCTTGGTGTCCTTGAGCGCTGCTTCGACCTCTTCGGCCGTGGCGTGCGGGTTCGGCGCGGGATCGACGCCGTTGTTCGGGCTTGCAGTCATGGAGGAGAGCCTACCCTGCGGTAAGCAAGGAACAAGTTCTAGTTTTGGATTAAAAATGGCCCCGGGTGACGCGACCACGCGTCACCCGGAGCACCCGAGGTCACTTGCCGACGAACTTGGCCTTGCCCGGTCCGTTCTCGACGAAGGACGCCATGCCGATCGTGCGGTCCTCGGTGGCGAACAGGGCCGCGAACTGGGCCGCCTCGATCTTCAGACCGGTGTTCAGATCCGTGTCGAGACCCTGGTCGATCGACGCCTTCGCCGCGGCCAACGCACGCGCAGCGCCACCGACGAACTTCGACGCCCACGCGCGGGCAGCGTTGTACACCTCGTCGGGTGCGACCATCTCGTCGATCAGACCGATCGCCAGGGCCTCCTCGGCGCCGACGAAACGACCGGTGAACACCATGTCCTTCGCCTTCGCGGGGCCGATCAGACGCGCCAGCCGCTGCGTGCCGCCGCCGCCGGGAATGACGCCCAGCAGCACCTCGGGAACACCGAGCTTCGCATTGTCCCCCGCGATGCGGCGGTCGGCACCGAGCGCGATCTCCAGACCGCCACCCAGGGCGTAGCCCGTGATCGCCGCGACCGTCGGCTTCGGGATGTCGGCGATCACACCCAACGCAGACTGCAGCTCCCCCGCGATGGGCGACATCTCGGCGAACGTCATGTCCGCCATCTCCTTGATGTCCGCACCGGCCGCGAACACCTTCTCGCCGCCGTACACGATGACGGCCGCGACCTCGTCGTTGACGGTGGCCTCACGGGCCGCCGCCCGCAGCTCCTCCTGGAGCTGACGGTTCAGGGCGTTCATCGGGGGACGGGCAAGACGGATGGTGCCGATGCCGTCGGACACTTCGAGGGTTACGAACTCAGCCATGACCGGAAGGCTACCGGTAATCCCTGATCCCAGATCCGGCGCTCCGCTCGTCCCAACCCGGAGCCTGCGTCGCTACCGCTTGCTCCACGGATGGATCACGGCCTCGTAGTAGGGATCCTGCCCCGGGAACCGCACCCTCAGCTGCCCGTCCTCCTGGTACAGCGTCGGCAGGATCACGGGGATCTCCGGCTCTGCGGCGAGTGCCTCCGCGACCGAACCGAACTGCGCGAGCGAGGTCAACTGCGTCCACGTCGGCGGAAGCAGGATCGTTTTCCCGGCACGCCAGTCCGTGAGCGCCTCCTCGGGCGTCTGCCAGGCCACCGACGCCGCCTCGGACGTCTCGCCGTCGGCCGTCTGACCTTCCGGTGCGGCGGCGACGAAGAAGCGGGTGTCGTAGCGCCTGCTCTCCCCGACCGGGGTGATCCAATTCGCCCACGGGCGAAGCAGATCCGCGCGCAACACCAATCCCTCGTTCGCGATGAACTCGCTGAAGGACAGCTCGCGTGACTCGAGTTGCTTGCGGGCCTGCGCATAACCGGAGGTGTCGGCGACGACGGTGTCCGCGGTCGGGCCCGCGAGCAGAACCCCGCATTCCTCGAACGTCTCGCGCACCGCCGCACACACGAGCGCCTTCGCGCGCGACTCGTCCACGCCGAACCGCTCTGCCCACCACGAGACCGGTGGCCCCGCCCACGCGACATCGGCGGATGCGTCCTGGGGATCGACGCCGCCACCGGGGAACACCGTCATGCCGCCGGCGAACTCCATGCTCACGACGCGGCGTAGCAGGAACACCTCCGGACCGGAGGCGCCGTCGCGCAACAGGATGACGGTGGACGCGTCCTTGACCGGGACGTCGGTGGGCAGCTGGCTGAGATCCATGTCACGCAACTTACGCCGCGTCCGCCGCCGCCCCGCCGCCCGGGTGGAGCGGCGTCAGCGGCGGTGCTGACCGGGCAGCCGGGTGCGACGGGCGAAGAAGCGGCCGTCGACGCGGTCGAGCGAGATCGACTGGCTGAACGCCGTCGTCAGGTTCTCCGCGGTGATGACGTCGTCGACGAGTCCCTGCGCGACGACCTCACCCTCCTTGAGGAGCAGCGCGTGGGTGAAGCCGGGCGGAATCTCCTCGACGTGGTGGGTGATGAGAACCGTCGCCGGCGCGTCGGGGTCGGCCGCCAGATCGGCGAGCCGCGCCACGAGCTCCTCGCGACCGCCAAGGTCGAGTCCGGCCGCGGGCTCGTCGAGGAGCAACAACTCCGGGTCCGTCATCAGCGCGCGAGCGATGAGCACCCGCTTGCGCTCGCCCTCGGACAGCGTGCCGTAGGTGCGGTCAGCGAGGTGCTCCGCGCCGATGCTCTCCAGGATCTCCACGGCGCGTTCGGTGTCCATGTCCTCGTAGCGCTCACGCCACCTGCCGAGGACCGCGTACCCGGCGGAGACGACGAGGTCCTTCACCAACTCGTCCGAGGGGACGCGGTTCGCGAGCGCCGAGGACGACAGCCCGATGCGCGGCTTCAATTCGTTGACGTCGACCCGGCCGAGCGTCTCCCCGAGCAGGTTCGCGTGACCGGACGTCGGGAACACCTCCCCCGCCGCGATACGAAGGAGCGACGTCTTACCGGCACCGTTCGGGCCGAGGACGACCCACCTCTCGTCGAGCTCCACCTTCCAGGTCACCGGACCCACCAGGGTCACGCCACCGCGGCGGATCAGGACGTCGTCGAAATCGATGAGCAGATCGGGATCAGGTTCGGACACGGCTGCCATCTTCTCTCACGCACGCCGTCCCCGTACACCGGGATGCAGACGCGTGTCGGGGACTCATGCCGGCGCGCCCCGGAACCGTTCCTCGAAGCCGACGACGCGCCCGAACGCGGCGCGCTGCGTCACCGTCGACCAGCGCTCGGTCTCACCGTCGAGCAGCGCCTGCTGCCGTGCTCACCGGGCGTCCCAGAATGCGAGCTCGTGCCGCATCGCCGTCATGAATGCCTCCTCCGCGACGGTCTCGTCCGGCGCCGCCTCGTCCAACATCTGCGCGCATCGCTGTGCGAGCGCCGCGAAGCCGGGATCCGCGTAGGTGTCGACCCAGCGCCGAAAGCGCGGGTCGGCGGGCGGGTTGTGCGCGAGCGCTACTCCCAACCGGGAGTAGCCCCACATGCACGGCAGCAACGCGGCAAGCCCGCGCCCGTAGTCGGCGGCGGCGTCGAGCAGGAAACCCGTGTACGCCGCGCACTGCGGACTCGGGGTCGCGGCGTCGAAGTCGGCGCCGAACGGTTGCGAGAGTTCCCGGTGCAGGTTCAGTTCCTCGTGCAGCGTCGAGTGCGCCAGGTCGACGAGTTCTCCGAGGTGCCCGTCGGGCGCCTGCCACGCGAGTCGTGCGAACACCCGCGTGTAGTCGAGCAGGTACAGGTAGTCCTGTTCGAGCCAGCGTCGGAACTCGGCGGGGTCGAGGTCGCCTCGGCCGATACCGACGACCGTCGGATGCGCGAGCTGCTCCGCGAGCAACGGCCCGCCCTTGTCCTGCAACCTTGACGAAAGACTCACGCCTGCACCACCTTCCGACGATCAACAAGTCCGGCGAGCAGTGTCAGCCCACCCGCGAACGACCAGCGCTACGACCGCCGCCGACCACCCGGTCGACGAAATGCCCAGCGCCGACCGGAGATCCGTTCACCAGCCGGCACACCCGGCACCGCATCCCGTGGCGTCGCCGTCGCGACGACCGTCATCGACCCGGGGGCGACCTCGGTGAAGCCGGCGTCACGAACGGCCACCGCCTCGCCCGCGGCGACCAGTGCGGTCACCTCGGCCCAGCGCTGTGGATCGGCTTCACGCACCGCACAGCGGAACCCCTGCGCCGCCCACTCCGCCGCCTGCGTCACCGTCATCGCGCCCGCGAGCATCATCGCCGCGTGCCCGACCTGGGCGGCCGCCTTCCCCACCGTCATCCCGAGCGGGGCGTTCAGCCACAGCACCGGCAACGACGGGTCGGCGTCGTCGGGATCGTCGTGGTCGAGATCGGTGCCACCAATCTGCAGTTTGCGCACCCGAGGATCGAGGTCGCCGACCGGCCCCGGGACGAACGCCCGAGCCTGCGCACCGTCGACGTCGACGGTGACACCGTCGACGTCCTGCACGGCCAGCCACTGCGCGCCCCTCGCCCGGCGCGCAACCTTACGGATGCGGGCGCCCGTCCATGCCAGGTAGTCACGCTGCCACGGCCCGGGTTCGCCGTCCTCGCCCTCTCCGACGCGAGCGTCCAGGCACAGCGCCACCGTCGCCGCGGCGGCCGCTTCCAGCACCGCGGTACGTGCGGGCCGATCGGCCTTCGGGATGTGCAGGACCAGCGGCATCGCCAGCACCTGCGCGGGATCCTCCGGGTCGGGTCGGTGACCGTACCCGGCCGCGAGGACGGCGTGCCTGGCAGCGAACCCGGCGTCGGGCAGCATCAGCATCAGAGCGGAACCCGACGCACCAGCCCGTCGACGGCGTCCGCGGCCTCGACCTCGTGCCGGGTCACTCCGAGAACGAACAGCACCGCGTCGAGGAACGGATGCGAGAGCGCAGCGTCGGCGACCTCGCGCAGCGCAGGCTTCGCGTTGAACGCGACCCCGAGACCCGCGGCGTTGAGCATGTCGATGTCGTTGGCGCCGTCGCCGACGGCGACCGTCTGCTCCATCGGCACTCCGACCTGATCGGCGAACCGGCGCAGTGCGACGGCCTTGGCTGCGCGGTCGACGACCTCCCCGACAACGCGGCCGGTGAGCTTGCCGTCGACGATCTCCAGCGTGTTGGCCTGGACGAAGTCGAGTTCGAGTTCGTGCGCGAGGCCCTCGATGACCTGCCGGAAACCGCCCGACACGACGCCGCAGTGGTAGCCGAGGCGACGGAGGGTTCGGATGGTGGTGCGGGCGCCCGGGGTGAGTTCGATCTGCGCCGCGACCTCGTCGATCACGGACGCGTCGAGCCCGGCCAGGGTCGCGACCCGCTGGTGCAGCGACTCGGTGAAGTCGATCTCGCCGCGCATCGCGGACTCGGTGACCTCACGGACCTTGTCCTCGACGCCTGCGTGTGCGGCGAGCATCTCGATGACCTCGCCCTGAACGAGCGTCGAGTCGACGTCGAAGACGACGAGCCGCTTGGCCCGCCGGGAAAGGCCGGCGCGCTCGACGGCGATGTCGACCGATTCGGCCATCGCCAGTTCGGACAACGCGGTGCGCAAACGGGCGTTCGCGGCCTCGCTGGTGTCGGACGCGGTGACCATCAGTTCGAGACCGGTGACGGGGTAGTCCGCGACGCCACGGATCGAGTCGATGTTCGCGCCCTGCTTCGCCAGCTCGCTCGCGATGTGGCTGAACGAGCGCGCGGTGACGGGGCTGCCGAGCACCACGACGGCGTGTGTGGGCGCGACGGGCCGCGCCGCGGCACCTCCACCGATCTCGACGTCCACGCTCATGCCGACCGTGGCCATCGCGCCCTCGAGCGCCTCCTGCAGCGCTTCCGGATCCGACGGGCACTCGACGAGCACTCCGAGCGTGAGCCTGCCGCGGATGACCACCTGCTCGACGTCGAGCAGGCTCACGTGGTGCCGTGCGAGCGCGGCGAGCAGGACCGAGGTGACGCCCGGGCGGTCCCGGCCCGTCACGGTCACGAGAACCGTCGTCGCCGACTGTGCATCCGAACCCACCGAGAATCTCCCTCCATCCCGCGGCCGCTGCCACGAGTTTCGTACTCCATTGTGCCAAGCAGGGTTCTGCAAGGCGAAAGGCCCCGCCCGAATGTCGGGCGGGGCCTTTCAGTTGCCATCTGCGCTATCGCTGGTCGGCGACGCGAAGGCTCAGTGTGCGTCCTCGAGGACGGCGGTCTTGCTGCCGTGCCCGGGGCCGACGTGTGCCTCTGCGCGCATCCGCTCGACCATGTGCGGGTAGTGCAGCTCGAACGCCGGGCGCTCCGAACGGATCCGGGGCAGCTCGGTGAAGTTGTGGCGCGGCGGCGGGCAGGTGGTCGCCCACTCGAGCGAGTTGCCATAGCCCCACGGATCGTCGACCGTGACGACCTCGCCGTAGCGGTAGCTCTTGAAGACGTTCCAGATGAACGGCAGCGTCGAGGCACCGAGGATGAACGCACCGATCGTGGAGATCGTGTTCAGGGTCGTGAACCCGTCGGAGGGCAGGTAGTCGGCGTAGCGACGGGGCATGCCCTCGTTGCCGAGCCAGTGCTGCACGAGGAACGTGGCGTGGAAGCCGATGAAGGTCGTCCAGAAGTGCCACTTCGCGAGACGCTCGTCCATCATGCGTCCGGTCATCTTCGGGAACCAGAAGTAGATGCCCGCGTAGGTGGCGAACACGATGGTGCCGAAGAGCACGTAGTGGAAGTGCGCGATGACGAAGTACGAGTCGGTGACGTGGAAGTCGAGCGGCGGGCTGGCGAGCAGGACGCCGGACAGGCCACCGAAGAGGAACGTCACGATGAAGCCGACCGAGAACAGCATCGGCGATTCGAACGTCAACTGGCCCTTCCACATGGTGCCGATCCAGTTGAAGAACTTCACACCGGTCGGAACCGCGATGAGGAACGTCATGAAGGAGAAGAACGGCAGCAGGATCGCGCCGGTGGCGTACATGTGGTGCGCCCACACCGCGATGGACAGGGCGGCGATGCCGAGCGTGGCGTAGACCAGGCCGCTGTAACCGAAGATCGGCTTACGCGAGAAGACCGGGAAGATCTCCGACACGATGCCGAAGAACGGCAGGGCGATGATGTACACCTCGGGGTGTCCGAAGAACCAGAACAGGTGCTGCCACAGCAGAACGCCGCCGTTGGCCGGGTCGAAGATGTGCGCGCCGAAGTGACGGTCGACGAACAGGCCGAGCAGCGCCGCGGTCAGCAGCGGGAAGGCGAGCAGGATCAGCACGCTGGTCACCAGGATGTTCCAGGTGAAGATCGGCATGCGGAACATGGTCATGCCGGGAGCGCGGAGGCACACGACGGTGGTGATCATGTTGACGCCACCGAGGATGGTGCCGAGGCCGCTGACGCCGAGGCCCAGGATCCACAGGTCCGCGCCGACGCCGGGCGAGTGCAGGGCGTCGGTGAGGGGGCTGTACGCGGTCCAACCGAAGTCGGCGGCACCACCGGGGGTGATGAAGCCGGCGGTCGCGACGGTCGAGCCGAACAGGTACAGCCAGTAGCTGAAGGCGTTCAGGCGCGGGAACGCGACGTCGGGCGCACCGATCTGCAGCGGCAGGATGTAGTTCGCGAAACCGAAGACGATCGGCGTCGCGTACATCAGCAGCATGATCGTGCCGTGCATGGTGAACAGCTGGTTGAACTGCTCGTTCGACAGGAACTGCATGCCGGGGATCGCGAGTTCCGAACGCATCAGCAGGGCCATCAGGCCGCCGATCAGGAAGAACGCGAACGACGTCACCATGTACATGATCCCGAGGACCTTGGGATCGGTCGTGGTGATCATCTTGTAGATGTAGGAACCCTTAGGTCCAAGCCTCGCCGGAAACGGCCGTTTGGCCGTTAGCTCGGGGACTGGCTGGGGCGCTACGGCAGTCACTGATCCTCCTGAATGTGCCCTTGGTCGCTCCGCAGGCTCGCTCAGGACACTCGCCTCGGGCTGCGAGACGACCATCCTCATGGCTTGCGCTGTGAGAATCGTAGACCGTCGCCGGACGATCCGGGGACCGGGTCCTACCTCTTGTCGTACTTCGTGTCGATCCGAAAACCGAACTCGTCCCTGACCTGCAGAGACGGGAAGGCTCATCACGATCGCGATCGCGCGTCGCCGTCGCACCGGCGGCGCTACCGACGTGTGCGCGCATCGGCGCGTGTGCGACCGCACACTCCGTCGAGCCATGACCAACCTTCGCAATGTTAAGGTTTGGCTTACCTACGTTCGATTGGCTCTCCCCCACGGTGACCGGACCGTCACCGTCGATAGTCTTCGGAGCATCCCCCCGCGAGAGGAAAGCCCCGCCACATGCGCAAGCCCACACTCATCCGCCGCCTGACACCTACCGCCGTGCTCGCGGCCTCCGTGCTCGTCCTCACCGCGTGCGGCGGATCCGGAACCGAAGACGCGGCGAGCACCATCGTCCGCAGCACCACCAATGTCGCCGGTGCGGGCGTCCTCGGCAACGCCCGCGACACCGAGAACGTCTGCGGCCCGACCGCCCCCGTCGACCCCGCAGGCGTCACCGGCTCGGTTCGGAAGGTCGCGCACGCCGCGGGCGAGTCCGAGGTCCCGGCGGACCCGCAGCGAATCGTTGTCCTCGACACCGACAAGCTCGATACCGTGTGTGCGCTCGGACTGCAGGACCGCCTCGTCGGTGCGGCCGTCACCGGCGCGGTCGGCGCGCAGCCCGAGTACCTCGGCGCGACCATCGCAGCGGTCGAACCGGTCGGCACCGTCCAGGAGCCCAACTTCGAGAAGATCGCGGCACTGCAGCCGGATCTGATCCTCGGTTCGAAGTTCCGCACCCCGGACGACTACGAGCGACTCTCGGCCATCGCGCCGACCACGTTCACCGAGAAGGTGGGCCTGACGTGGAAGGACAACCTGGTCCTCGACGGCACGGCCCTCGGCCGCGGAGCCAGTGCTCAGCAGGTGCTCGACACGTACGAGACCACCGCCACCGAGACCGGCAAGTCGTTGAACTCCTCCGAGACCCAGGCGTCGGTGGTGCGGTTCATGCCGGGCGTCATCCGGATCTACGGCCCGGACAGCTTCTCCGGTCAGGTCCTCGCCGACGCGGGCGTGCAGCGGCCCCCGTTCCAGCGGCTCGAGGGCGCGCAGGATCGCCGGTTCGCCGAACTCAGCGAAGAGGAACTGCCGAAGGCCGAAGGCGACATCATCTACGTCAGCTTCTACGGCGACGAGGCCCGTGGCCAGGGCGTCGAGATCATGAACGGCGACCTGTGGCAGCGGCTCGGCGCGGTGACGGACAAGCGTGTGTTCGCGGTCGACGACGAAATCTGGATGACCGGCATCGGCGTGATCGCCGCGAACGGCATCCTCGACGATCTGGAGGCGTCACTGAATGGCTACGTCAACTAGGACGCGGGTTCTCCTCGCGGGACTGGGCGTCGCGCTCGCCGGTTCGGCCCTCACCGCGCCGGGCGCGGTCGCGGCACCGACCGGGACCGCGCACATCGAGGTGCTCGCAGCGGACGGTGTCACTCCGCTGGGCGACACCGCCGTCCACCAGGGCGACCGGATCGTGGTGCGCGGCACCGGATTCGACCCCGACGCCAACACATCGGGTCTGCCCGTCCCCGTTCCCCCTGGCGTCCCGCACGGCACGTTCGTCGCCTTCGGTGCGTTCGCGCCCGACTGGCGTCCGTCCGAGGACGCTCCCTCCGACGCCCGCGTCGGCCAGCAGCGTTCCGCAACGGCATGGGTGATGTCCGAGGACGCGTTGAACCGGGTGCCCGACGTCCCGTTCGACTTCCGTCGGACCATTCGCCAGCAGTGGGTGCCACTGGCCGACGACGGCTCGTTCACCGCGACGCTCACCGTCACCAAGCCGGCGAAGACCGCCCCCGATGCCGTGTACGGCGTCTACACGTATGCAGCCGCCGACGCCGTCAACGCCGCCGAGGAACTGTCGGTGCCGGTGAATTTCGATCCCGCACCGGGGCCCAACGCGCCGGTGCCGCCGCAGCAGGACCTCGTGTGGGGCGTTGCACCCGGATACGCAGATCTCGTGAAGACCACACTGCAGGGATCGATCACGGGCAGTGACGGCGCATCGGTCAGCGGCGACGGCCGTCTCACCTTCGAACTCGACGGCGCCGACGTCGATCCCGCGACCGGTCTCGGCACCGTCCGCTACCGCGGCACCGTCGTCTCGTTCACCCGGTTCCACCTCGCGGAGATCGCCCTCACCAACCCGTGGATCGAATTCACCGACCAGGGCACCTTCCTCACCGCGGAGACGTCCGACGGCAACATGGTCGGCGACGACTCGATGCACCGCATCCGGTTCGCGCAACTCGACACCCCGGCGCGGGCAGGCGGCGGCGAGTTCGCGGGCATCCCGGCGCGGTTCGCGGCGCCGCTCGCGCCGAGCATCCTGCTCCCCTACTCCGGGCAGCAGGCCGCACCCGTCACGTTCCGGTACTGATGCCGGTCCCCGAGTTCATCCTCGACCTCCGCGCTCACGTCGGACACGCCCCACTGTGGCTGTCCGGCGTGAGCGCCGTCGTCGTCGACGAGGACGGACGAATCCTGTTGGGACGCAGGGCCGACAATGGAAACTGGGCGATCGTTTCGGGCATCCTCGAACCCGGCGAGCAGCCCGCGGCCGCGATCGTCCGGGAGATCCGCGAGGAGGCAGGCGTCGACGTCGAACTCGTCCGACTGTCCAGCGTGGACGTGACCTCGCCGTTGACGCACGCCAACGGCGACCAGGCCCAGTATCTGGACCTGTGTTTCCTGGCGCGCCACGTGGGCGGGGAACCGCACCCGTCCGACGACGAGAACCTCGAGTTCGCGTGGTTCTCCCCCGACGCGCTGCCCGCCCCACTCAACGACAGTTCCGTCGGGCGGATCGAGAAGGCGCTGCGAGGCAGTCCGGAGACCTGGTTCGAGCGCTGAGCGGTCAGGACGTCCGGGTCTCCCACAGACCCATGACGTTGCCCTCGGTGTCCTTGAAGTAGGCGGCGTATCCCATCTCGCCGACCTCCGTCTTCTCCCCCACCGGTTCACCGCCGAGGGTGGTGATCTTGGCGAGCGTGTCGTCGATGCTCGCGACGTCGATGGTGATCACCGGCCCCCGCGGGAACGACGGTTCGCGTTCGAACATGCCGCCACCGATGTACCCAGGTTCGGCGGGCATCCCGGTGTCCGCCGTCGGACCGGTCGACACACCGGTGTAGTTGTACTCGGGCATTTCGTGGTAGTCCCAACCGAACACGTCACGGTAGAACCCCCGTGCCCGGTCCCCGTCGTCGAACGGGACCTCGAAGTGCACCACCCGACCGCTCATCGCCGCCTCCTCGCGATTGTGAACCCGCCACGTCGACGGTAACCCCGTTCGAAACGTGTGAGAAGAGCGCCGGCGCCCAAGACCGAATGTGGCGGTCAGTCATTCGGAATGACTGACCGCCACATTCGGTCGATGCAGGGTGAAGCGGGGCCGGGTGCGCTAGAAGTCCCAGTCCTCGTCTTCGGTGTTGACGGCCTTGCCGATGACGTAGCTGGAGCCGGAGCCGGAAAAGAAGTCGTGGTTCTCGTCCGCGTTCGGAGACAGCGCCGACAGGATCGCCGGGTTGACGTCTGTCTCGTCCTTCGGGAACAGGCCCTCGTAGCCGAGGTTCATCAGCGCCTTGTTGGCGTTGTAGCGCAGGAACTTCTTGACGTCCTCGGTGAGCCCGACCTCGTCGTAGAGATCCTGCGTGTACTCGACCTCGTTGTCGTACAGCTCGAACAGCAGCTCGAACGTGTAGTTCTTGAGGTCCTCGCGCTCCTCCTGCGTGAGCTGCTCGAGTCCGCGCTGGTACTTGTAGCCGATGTAGTAGCCGTGGACGGCCTCGTCGCGGATGATCAGGCGGATCAGGTCGGCGGTGTTGGTGAGCTTGGCTCGCGACGACCAGTACATCGGCAGGTAGAAGCCGGAGTAGAACAGGAACGACTCGAGCAGCGTCGAAGCGACCTTCCGCTTGAGCGGGCTGTCGCCGTTGTAGTACTCGAGGACGATCTCGGCCTTGCGCTGCAGGTTCGGGTTCTCCTCCGACCAGCGGAACGCGTCGTCGATCTCACGCGTGGAGCAGAGCGTGGAGAAGATGCTGGAGTACGACTTCGCGTGCACCGACTCCATGAACGCGATGTTGGTGTACACCGCCTCCTCGTGCGGGGTCAGCGCGTCCGGAATCAGCGAGACGGCGCCGACGGTGCCCTGGATGGTGTCGAGCAGCGTCAGACCCGTGAACACCCGCATGGTGAGCTGCTTCTCGCCCGCGGTCAGCGTGTTCCAGGACGGGATGTCGTTGGAGACCGGCACCTTCTCCGGCAGCCAGAAGTTGCCGGTGAGGCGGTCCCACACCTCCGCGTCCTTCTCGTCGGGGACGCGGTTCCAGTTGATCGCCGACACCCGGTCGATCAGCTTGATCTTCTGGCTCACGATGCCCTCACTCCGTTCGAAAAATCATTACCAAGACTCACAACATGCATGAGACGCAACCCTCCACCTCGGTGCCTTCGAGGGCCATCTGCCGCAGGCGGATGTAGTAGAGCGTCTTGATTCCCTTGCGCCACGCGTAGATCTGCGCCTTGTTGATGTCGCGGGTGGTGGCGGTGTCCTTGAAGAACAGCGTCAGCGACAGCCCCTGATCCACGTGCTGGGTGGCAGCGGCGTAGGTGTCGATGATCTTCTCGTACCCGATCTCGTACGCGTCCTGGTAGTACTCCAGGTTGTCGTTCGTCAGGTAGGGCGCCGGGTAGTAGACGCGACCGATCTTGCCTTCCTTGCGGATCTCGATCTTCGACGCCACCGGGTGGATGGAGCTGGTGGAGTTGTTGATGTAGGAGATCGACCCGGTCGGCGGGACGGCCTGCAGGTTCTGGTTGTAGATGCCGTACTGCTGCACGGACGCCTTCAGTTCACGCCAGTCGTCCTGGGTGGGGATGTGGACGTTCGCGTCGGCGAACAGCTGCCGCACCCGCTCGGTCGCCGGCTCCCACACCTGGTTCGTGTACTTGTCGAAGTACTCGCCCGTCGCGTACTTGGACTCCGGGAATCCCGCGAAGTACGTGCCGCGTTCCTTGGCGATCGCGTTGGACGCGCGGATCGCGTGGTACACGACCGTGTAGAAGTAGATGTTCGTGAAGTCGATACCCTCGGCCGAGCCGTAGTGGACCCGTTCGCGGGCGAGGTAACCGTGCAGGTTCATCTGCCCGAGGCCGATGGCGTGGCCCTCGTCGTTGGCCTTCCGGATCGACGGCACGGAGTCGATGGACGTCTGATCCGCGACTGCGGTCAGCGCACGGATCGACGTCTCGATGGTCTGCGCGAAGTCCGGCGAGTCCATCGTCTTCGCGATGTTCAGCGACCCGAGGTTGCAGGAGATGTCCTTGCCCACGGTGCTGTAGGTCAGGTCGTCGTTGTACTCGGACGGCGTGGAGACCTGCAGGATCTCCGAGCACAGGTTCGAGTGGGTGACCTTGCCCGCGATCGGGTTGGCGCGGTTCACGGTGTCCTCGTACATGATGTACGGGTAGCCGGACTCGAACTGCAGCTCGGCGACGGTCTGGAAGAACTCGCGCGCCTTGATCTTCGACTTGCGGATGCGCTTGTCGTCGACCATCTCGTAGTACTTCTCGGTGACGTTGATGTCGGCGAACGGCTTGCCGTAGATGCGCTCGACGTCGTACGGCGAGAAGAGGTACATGTCCTCGTTCTTCTTCGCCAGCTCGAACGTGATGTCCGGGATGACGACGCCGAGGGACAGCGTCTTGATGCGGATCTTCTCGTCCGCGTTTTCCCGCTTGGTGTCGAGGAAGCGGTAGATGTCCGGGTGGTGGGCGTGCAGGTACACCGCGCCCGCACCCTGACGCGCGCCGAGCTGGTTCGCGTAGGAGAAGGAGTCCTCGAGCAGCTTCATGATCGGGATTACGCCGGACGACTGGTTCTCGATCTTCTTGATCGGCGCACCGTGCTCGCGAACGTTGCTGAGCAGCAACGCAACTCCGCCACCGCGCTTGGACAGCTGCAGTGCCGAGTTGATGGCGCGGCCGATGGACTCCATGTTGTCCTCGATGCGCAGCAGGAAGCAGGAGACGGGCTCGCCGCGCTGCTTCTTGCCGGAGTTGAGGAACGTCGGGGTCGCCGGCTGGAAGCGGCCGGAGATGATCTCGTCGACAAGCTGCTCCGCGAGGTGCTCGTCACCCGCAGCGAGGGTCAGCGCGACCATGCAGACGCGGTCCTCGAAGCGCTCCAGGTAGCGCTTGCCGTCGAACGTCTTGAGCGTGTACGAGGTGTAGTACTTGAACGCGCCGAGGAACGTCGGGAATCGGAACTTGTGCGCGTACGCACGGTCGATCAGATCCTTGACGAAGTTGCGCGTGTACTGATCGAGAACCTCACGCTCGTAATAGTTTTCCTTGATCAGGTAGTCCAGCTTCTCGTCCACGTTGTGGAAGAAGACGGTGTTCTGATTGACGTGCTGCAGGAAGTACTGGTGCGCCGCCTCACGGTCCTTGTCGAACTGGATCTCCCCGTTCGGGCCGTACAGGTTCAGCATCGCGTTCAGCGCGTGGTAGTCGAGCTCCCCCGCGGACGAGTCGGGTCGTGCCGTAGCGCGCTCTACACTCCCAGCCGGGGCTGTGTCTGTGATGGTCGGTGCCACTGTTCACTCTCCATGAAGTCTGCGAGGCCCTGGCGCACTGCGTCGACGTCCTCGGCTGTTCCCATTAGTTCGAAGCGGTACAGGTACGGAACCTGACACTTCTGCGAAATCACGTTTCCGGCATAGCAATACGACTCGCCGAAGTTGGTGTTGCCAGCAGCGATCACCCCTCGAATGAGGGAGCGATTGTGCTGGTTGTTGAGGAATCGGATGACCTGCTTGGGCACGTAGCTCGTGTCGCGTCCGGTCACCGTCGTCCCGCCGCCGTAGGTGGGCAGGATCAGGACGTACGGCTCGTCGACTTCGAACGTGCCCTCGCGGTCGTGCAGCGGTATGCGCTCAGCCGGGATTCCCAGCTTCTCCACGAAGCGGTGGGTGTTCTCCGATGCGCTGGAGAAGTAGACCAGCGAGGTCACTGCCGATCATCTCCGTGAGGTCTTCAGGCCGCGGCGGTGGCGAGGGACTTGATGCGGTCGGGGCGGAATCCCGACCAGTGATCGTCGCCTGCGACCACGACGGGCGCCTGCAGGTACCCGAGGGCCATCACGAAGTCGCGGGCCTCGGCGTCCTCGCTGATGTCGATGACGTTGTATTCGATACCGGCCTTGTCGAGCGCACGGTAGGTCGCATTGCACTGAACGCATGCCGGCTTGGTGTAGACGGTGATGCTCATGTAAGTCCTCTTCCCCTTGGCTTACGAATCGAAGCTGTGCTTTCGAAATCCAGTGAACGGTGTTTACTCGGTCCTTCCGAACGCGGTGAACACGGCCGGCAACAGCCGGATCGCGACGCCGTGCGTGACGCCAATCTCACCTACTGAAGCAGCCCCTCGGCCCACGTTCTCGACCGTTCCGGGCACTGCCTTCTCGGTGCCTCCGACACTACACCTAGTGGCAGACAAACCCGCAACACGCGAGATGTTGTGAACGACATTCATGGAATTCCCAGGTCGTAAGCCTTCGCGCAGGTCATCGGCGTGCCACCCTCGGCGTGTCGCGGGTCACATTCCAGCAGGTATGCCGAGGAAATCGCTGGGATGTGCCTGGTCGGCCTAGGGTAGGCCCGTGGCGACCCCCGACGACCCTCGATTCCGCGCCCGCGTCGAAGACGTGACGACGCTCTCACCGAGCCTGCGACGGGTCCGCATCGGTGGACCCCCACTCGCCGACTGGAACACCAGCGGCGACCCCGACGAGCGGGTTCTCGTCGCTTTCCCCGACGCCTCGGAGCGTGGCCACCGCCGCAGCTACACCGTCCGGTCCTGGGACCCTGTCATGCGCGTCGTCGACATCGACTTCGCGGTTCACGCCGGCGGCGTCGCGGCGCAGTGGGCGCGGTCTGCAGCGCCTGGCACACCCGTGCTGTTGTCGTCACCCAAGGGTTGGTGGAATCCGCCCGTGCCCGCACGTCGCCTCGTTCTGCTCGCGGACCTCACCGCACTGCCCGCTGCCGGCCGGATCGTCGAGTCGCTCGACCACCGCACGACCGTCCACGTCGTCGCCGAGATCCCCGACGACGCCGACCGGCAGCAGTGGGCCACCGCTGCCGAGCTGACGGTGACCTGGCTGACCGGTACCGGCAACGGCCTGTCCCCGAGCCGGCTCCCCCACACCCTTGCCGCGCTACCGCGCCTCGCCGACGCCGAGTACGTCTGGGCCGGTGGTGAAGCAGGCGCGATGCGTGTCATGCGCACCCACCTGCGCCGCGGCCTCGGCTGGTCGCCTGATCGCTACCACATGATGGGCTACTGGCAGGCCGACAAGGAACGCTGGCTCGCGCGGTACGCCGAGGTCGAGGACCGGATCGAGGAGCTGACGGCACGGGAGCTGGCTGCGGGCCGGACGATCAACGAAGTCCGCGACGCGATCGACGACGCCCTGTCGGCGGCGGGCCTGTAGGACGGGTCGCGTCGTCACATCCGGGCGTACCGGGCCATGACGAAGCTGTACAGCCCGTACGTCGCGATCCCCGCACCGGCCAACACCAGGGCGATCTGCCCGAAAGGTGCCTCGCCCAGGGTCTTGACCGCACCGTCGAGGCCGGTGGCCTTCGACGGGTCCGACCGCAGGGTCGCGACGATCACGAGGATCCCGGCGCCCACGATCGCGAGTCCTTTCGCGACGTAACCGATGACGCCGAGCAGCGTGACGGCCTTCCCACCCGACGTCTTCAGGTCGTCGAGGAAGTTCTTCGATGCGCCCTTGTACACGTGGTAGCCGCCGATCGCGACGGCAAAGAGCCCGACCGCGACGAGAACCGCCTTGCCGCCACCCGACTCCATCAGCCGGGCGCTCAGGCCCGCGTTCTGTTCCCCACTGGACTTGCCGCTTCCCCGCGCGAACTGGTACGCGGAGTACGCGAACGCGAAGTAGACAACCGCTAATCCGAATGCCTTGGCCCGGTCGACCAGTGACACCTCTTCCTGCGATGTGGTCTCGGTGGCGTGCGGACCGATCACGGTTTCCGCGAGGCGCCACAGTCCCAACGCGACGAAGACGACGACGGCGATCCACAGGACGATCGCGCCACCTGTGGTCGAGGCGAGCGTGCCCAGCGCTCCCGACTGGTCGGCCGTGCCGCCGCCACCGAACGCGAGCCTGACGACGATGTACCCGATCAGCAGGTGCACGAACCCGCTCATCACGTGCCCGCCCCGTGCCGCTCGTTCGAACACGGTGCTGCCGGTGGCCCTGTCGACCGCGCGCTGCACGGAATTCTCGGTCATGTCCGCCTCCGGGTTGTCGGGGCTCGACGCCGCGGCAGGCGGTGTGAGCTGTTCGACGTTGGTTACCCACGGAGGGCGCCGATCATCCCCGCCTCACGCCGCGGACAGCCGCCCGAACCCGACGACCGCGGAATCCGTCGCCCAGTCGACGGTGTGGACGCGAATCCGGCCCATTTCGTTGCCGCCGACGGTGGTCGCGGTGTCGCCGTCGACCGCGACGACGACGTTCGTGTGCTGGCCGACCCAGCTGGTGTTGTCGTAGAGCACGACGTCGCCGACAACCGGCCGGTAGCCGGTGCCTGCCGCCTCGAACCGTCCCACCGACTCGTAGTACTCCTGCAGCGTGTAGACACCGGGGATGCGCCAGTGCCCCGAGTTCGGGTTCGACAGCGGCATGCCCGCTTCCCTCATGATCCAGCTGACGAAGTTCGCGCACCACGCCTGATCGACACCCTCGGAGTAGAAGGTGCCTGGTCGCTGCGCGTCGTGTTCGGCTTCGAGCAGGTCCACCACCGCCACCTGTTCGGCGGACAGCGCGGTCCGGTCGACGTCGGGAAACGGCGTGGTGTCCCATGGCAGGTAGCGACTCGGCACCAGCCAGAGGATTCCGGCCAGGGCGACGGCCAGCACTGCCGTGATCGCGGCGACCCAGGCGAGGGTTCGGCGCCGGGTGCGGCCGAGTGTCGTGGTCATCCACCCAATGTAGCCAGTACGAAGATGGGGCCCTCCCGGAAACCGGGAGGGCCCCACACGGATCGGCCCGTCAGAGCTTGCTGCGACTCGCGCGCTCCGCCTTGTCTTCCAGCTCGTCGACCTCGGAGATCATCTCGCTGTCCGCGCCGCCGATCGAGAGGGTGTCGGCCGCGGCCTGCGCCGCCCGCTCTGCCGCGGCGAGTTGCTCCATCGCGCTGTCCGTCTTCAATGCGACCTCCTTGAGGAAAGCGATCGCGACGAGGCTCAGCAGCGCGAGGATGCCCGCGATCATGAAGACCCGCGCAGTCGCATCACCGTAGGCACCTCGCACGATGTCGCCGATCTGCTCGGGCAGTTCGTTGAGGTTCGACAGCCCTGCTCCGGAACCGCCCGCCTTGCTCAAGTCCACGCCTGCGTCGGTGAGTCCCTTCGTGGTCAGGTCCGTGACGTGAGTGGAGAGCACCGCACCGAGCACGGAGACACCCGCCGCACCGCCGAGCGACCGGAAGAAGGCGACCGTCGCGCTGGCCGAGCCGAGATCGGTCGGGGCGACGTTGTTCTGCACGGGCAACACCAGGTTCTGCATGGTCATACCCATGCCGGCACCCAGGATGAACAGGTAGAGGGCGATCAGGCCCATATTGGTCGCGTGGTCCGTGGTGCCGAGCAGCAGGAAGCCCGTCGCCATGCCGATGCCGCCGGCCACCAGGTAGCGCTTCCACTTGCCGTATTTGGTGATGAGTGACCCGGAAACGGTGGCGGAGAGCATCGACCCGATCACCATCGGCAGGGTCAGCAGTCCGGCAACTGTCGGCGAGTAGCCGCGGGCGATCTGGAAGTACTGCCCCAGGAAGACGGCACCACCGAACATCGCGACACCGACACCGATGCTGGCGAGGGTGGCAAGCGTCATGGTGCGGTCCCGGAACAAGCGCAGCGGGACAACCGGGTCCTTCGCCTTCGTCTCCGTGTAGACGGCCAGCCCGAGCAGCACCACACCCACGGCGACGAGCTCGTAGGAGGTCGCCGAAGCCCACGCGAAGTTCTTGCCTGCCAGGGTGACCCAGATCAGGAGCACGCTCACGCCGGCGGCGATCAGGGTCGCACCCACGTAGTCGATCTTCACGTCGTCCCGCTTGACGACGGGCAGGTTCAGGGTGCGTCCGATGACGACGAGCGCGATCACGGCGAGGGGTGCACCGACGAAGAAGCACCAGCGCCATCCGAGCCAGCTCGTGTCGACGATCAAGCCGCCGAGCAGCGGACCGGCCACGGTCGCGACAGCCATCACGGCAGCCATCGGCCCCTGGTAGCGACCGCGCTCACGCGGGCTGAACATGGCGGCGATCACGATGATGCCTAGCGCCTGCAGGCCACCGAGGCCGAGGCCCTGGACCACGCGGAAACCGATCAGCCACGGGACACTGGTCGAGAATCCGGCGAGGACCGACCCCAGGGTGAAGAGCACCAGCGACAGCTGCACGAGCAGCTTCTTGCTGGCCAGGTCGGCGAACTTGCCCCAGATCGGGGTCGTCGCGGTGGACGCGAGCAGGGTCGCGGTGACGATCCAGGTGTACTGGTCCTGGGTGCCGTGCAGTTCGGTGATGATCGTCGGCAGCGCGTTCGAGACGATCGTCGACGACAGGAACGCGACGAACATGCCGAGGAGAATGCCGACGAGCGCCTCGATGCGTTGCTTGTGCGTCATCACGCCGGACGATGCGTCCATGTCTGGCGGACTGTCCGGGGCAGCGGACGAACTCATGGTGACTCCTGTCGAAACGAACGGTGGAAGTACGAACACGGCCGACGTCGGGAGTCGACCGTGCACAAGGAGGGGCGCGGGGTTCCGCGCCGGTGTTCAGCGCGAGGACGCCACGGACCGCGGCTCGTCGGCGACGGCATCGCGCAGCCTGCCGACGGAGGCGGTCAACGCATCCACTTCCTCGTCGGTCCACTCGGTCATCACCGAGAGGAACCACTCCAGTTGGACTTCGCGATGCACACGAAGAGCCTCGGCTCCGGCTTCCGAGAGCGACAGCAGGCTGGCGCGCCCGTCGAGCGGGTCGGGCGTCCGGACGACATAGCCGAGCGACTCGGCGTGTGCGATCTGCCTGCTCAGCGCGGACTGCGTGACTCGCAGGTCCTCCGCTACCGCGCTCGGGCGGTGCCCCTGCGAGCACGCGACGTGTGTGAGCAGGGCGCCGAGTGGCGGCGGCAGCATCCCGATGTGTGCGCTGCGTGCGGCCTTCGCACGAGTCTGACGAACCAGCCCGCGCAGCGACTCGATCAGGTTCGACGCCGATTCCGCGCTGACCATCACACCTCCAACTAGTTGCTGCAGGAAACCATACACCTATTTGGTTGCAGCCAACAACTAAATCGTCGGGGCAGTGGCGTCTCTCACCAGCACCGTGAGCAGCAAGGCAAGTCCTGCCACGCCTGCTCCGACCGCGAATGCGATGACGAAGGCAGCCTCCCGCGGAACGGCTGTCCCCGTGACCGTGAGAATCGTCAGCAGGGTGGATATCAACGCACTCGACAACGAACTGCCGATGGTGCGGGCGATCGAGTTGACGCTGTTCGCGATGCCGGTCTCGGACTGGTCGACCTCCACCACGATCATCGCGGGCAGCGCCGCATACGCCAGGCTGATGAACACCTGCACCGCCGTCATCGCGACGATCACCGGTGCGACGGCGTCATGAGACAGGGCGGCGAGCACGAACCCGGCGACGCCCAGCAGGCAGGCGCCGATCAGCACGCCGCGGGGACGGAACCGGTTCAGCAACCGTCCGCTGCACGCCGACGCGATCACGCCGACCACCGCACCGGGCAGCAGGTACACCGCACCTGTCTCCAGGACCGTCGCGTCGAATCCGTAGCCCGCGACCTCGCGCGGCGCCTGCACGAGGTACGCGCAGGCCAGGAATCCGACGAACAAGGCGGCACCGACCAGCAGCGCGGTGAGGTTCGCGACTAGGACCGGTCGACGGGTCAGCATCTGCGGCGGCACCAGCGGATGCGCGGCGCCACGCTCGAACGCGAACCACCCTCCGAGCACGACGATCCCGCCGACGGCGCACCCGATCGTCGGCAGCGAGACCCACCCCCACCGCGCACCCTCCGACAGCGCCAACAGCAGCAGCACCAACCCGACCGCAAGCAGCGCGGCGCCGGTCCAGTCCAGTGGCCCGGACGCGACACTCGGCCGAGCGGGAATCGACGCCATCGCCGCGACCAGGACGACGAGACCGACGATCGCCGTGAACCAGAACACCCGGCGGTAGTCGGTGTCGTCGTGCACCAGCAGTCCGGTCACCACCATGCCGACTCCACCGCCGACGCCGAGCATGCCCGAGAGCAGACCCATCGCGCCCACCAGTCGCTCGGCGGGCAACTCGTCGCGCAGAATCGCGATACCGATCGGGAACAGCGCGAACGACGCGCCCTGCAGCACCCGGCCCAGGATCAGCAGCGGCAGTGTGTGGGTGAACGCGGCGAGCAGCGAGCCGCACAGCACGACGACGAGAATCCCGATCAGTACCGGGCGTTTACCACGCAGGTCGGCGAGTCTGCCGAGGATCGGTGTCGACACCGCGGCGGCGAGCAGGTTCGCGGTCAGCACCCAGCCGACGGCGGTGGTGCCGACGTCGAGTTGATCCCCGATCCGGCCGATGACCGGCACGACCATGGTCTGCATCATCGCGACGGTCGTCACGGTCAGGCTCAACACCGGCAGCATCAGCCTCGACACCGCGCTGGACGTGCCCGTGCCCGTGTCCGCGGGTGCAACTGCCGTCATCGACCGGACTCCGTTCGAGCGAACCGAAGCAGACCCTCCTGCGCCGCGATCGCCACGAGCCTGCCCTCGGTGTCGAACAGCCGCCCCGTGACCAGTGCCCTGCCGGATTCCGAGGACGGCGACTCCTGGTCGTGGAGGAGCCACTCGTCGGCGCGGAAGTCGCGGACGAACCAGAGCGTGTGGTCGAGGGACGCGCCCTGCAGGTTCCGGCGGGGATGCGGGAGCAGCGCGCTGTCGAGGAGATCCATGTCGGTGAGATAGGTCAGCGCGCAGGCGTGCACGACGGGGGCGTCGGACAGCCGTTCCCGGTGCCGGATCCACAGCCGCTGCCGGGTCGGATCGCCGTCCGCGGCGTCCCGGGGAACCCAGCGGCGGTCCCAGCCCGCCCATTCCGCGAGTCCGACGGGGTCATCCCCACCCGCCAGTTCCTCCGGTCCGGGCACGTCGGGCATGACGGCCTGGTGGGAGAATCCGTCGTCGCCGCGGTGGAAGGAGGCCATCATCGTGAAAATGGCTTCACCACCTTGGGTTCCGGTGACCCGGCGGGTTCCGAAACTGCCGCCGTCCCGGATCCGGTCGACGGTGAAGTCGGTGGGATCGAGGACCCGGCCGGGACGCAGGAAGTAGGCGTGCACGGAGTGCACCCGAAACGCCGCGTCGACGGTGCGCGCCGCAGCCATCAACGCCTGACCGGCGACCTGACCACCGAACGTCTTGGGAAGCTCGCTCGGAATCGGGCGGGAGCGGAACGTGTCCGGCGCCCGCTCCTCGAGGTCGAGGATCTCGTCGAAATGTGCCACGGCTTCCTGCCTTTCACTGCGCATCGGCGGGTGGATCCCCCGCCGACGCCGTCGCGGGAGTGGGTTCGGTTCACCGACCCACTCCCGCGACCCACTGCTGTACGACCACGTTCGCACACGCGTCAGCGGGTGCCGCTGATACCCCCGTCGACCGGGATCACGGTGCCGGTGAGATAGGCACCTGCACGCGACGACAGGAAGATCGCGGTGCCTGCGATGTCGTCGGGGCTGCCGACGCGACCCAGCGGGACGTTGCCCTCGACCGCGGCGCGGGCGTCCGGGTTGTCGAGCACGAACGCCATCATCTTCGTCGGGAACGGTCCCGGTGCAACGGCATTGACGGTGATGCGCTCGGATGCGAGGGTTGCGGCGAGCTTGCGGGTGAGCATGTGCACGGCCGCCTTCGACGCGCCGTACGAGAAGTTCTCGCTCCCCGACACCACGATGCCGTCGATCGACCCGACGTTGATCACCCGGGCGGGCGAGTCGATGCTCGCCGCCGCACGCAGCTGCGGAAGCAGTTGCTGGGTCAGCAGGAACACCGACTTCACGTTGACGTTCATGATCTTGTCGAAACCCGATGCCGGGAACTCGTCGACGGGCGCACCCCAGGTGGCGCCCGCGTTGTTGACGAGGACGTCGACGCGGTCGAACGTCCGCGCGACGAAGGCCGCGAGGTCCGCGACACCCTGCTCGGTCGAAAGATCCGCCGGGTGCGCCACCACGTCGCCGAACGCGGACAGTTCCGCCGCGGCGGATGCGCAGGCGTCGGGCTTGCGCGACGAGATGATCACCCGCGCACCGGCTTCCGCGAACCCCTTCGCGATCATCAACCCGATGCCACGGGTGCCGCCGGTGACGACGACGTTCTTGCCCGCGACGTCGAACAGCCCGGTCACAGCGCGACCTCGAACAGTCCGGCCGCACCCATCCCGCCGCCGATGCACATGGTGACGACGACGTACCGAACGCCTCGACGTTTGCCCTCGATCAGCGAGTGGCCGACGAGCCGGGCACCGGTCATGCCGTACGGGTGACCGACGGAGATTCCGCCACCGTCGACGTTGTACCGCTCCGGGTCGATACCGAGTTCGTCTCGGCAGTACACGGCCTGCGACGCGAACGCCTCGTTGAGCTCCCACAGACCGATGTCGTCAACGGTCAGTCCGTGCGCCTTGAGCAGCTTCGGGATCGCGAACACCGGACCGATACCCATCTCGTCCGGACCGCACCCCGCAACCGCGATGCCGCGGTAGGTGCCGAGCGGAGTCAGCCCGCGGCGCGACGCCTCCTCCGCCTCCATCAGCACGGACGCCGACGCGCCGTCGGAGAGCTGTGATGCGTTGCCCGCGGTGATCGTCGAGTGCGCGGTGACCTTGCCATCCGGCAACACAGTCTTCAGCGCTGCAAGCGATTCCAGGGTGGTGGACGGGCGGTTGCCCTCGTCCTCGGTGAGCGTGACCTCCTGCTCCGACACCTCCCCCGTCGCCTTGTCTACGACCTTCATGATCGACGTGAGCGGCACGATCTCCGCGTCGAACCGGCCGGCTTCCTGCGCGGCGGCGGTGCGCTGCTGCGACAGCAGCGCCATCTCGTCCTGCCGTTCACGGCTCACGCCGTAGCGTTCGGCGACGATCTCGGCGGTGTGCAGCATCGGCATGTAGATCGACGGCACGTTCGCCACCAGCCACGGGTCGGCCGCGCGGTGGTTGTTCATGTGATCGTTCTGCACCAGCGAGATCGACTCCACGCCGCCACCGACGGTGATCTGCATGCCGTCGTGCACGATCTGCTTCGCGGCGGTCGCGATCGCCATCAGACCGGACGCACACT
This sequence comes from Rhodococcus sp. RD6.2, assembly GCF_001040705.1. Classification (GTDB taxonomy): domain Bacteria; phylum Actinomycetota; class Actinomycetes; order Mycobacteriales; family Mycobacteriaceae; genus Rhodococcus_G. The sequence goes on along the minus strand of NZ_CVQP01000006.1, from coordinate 275,009 downwards.
GCCGGTCCACGCTCATCCCGGAGACGGTGTCCGGCAGGCCGCCGCGCAGCAGGGCCTGGCGTGCGACGTTGCCGCCGGTCGAGCCCTGCTGCAGCGCCGCGCCGAGCACGACGTCCTCCACCTCCCCGCCGTCGAGGCCGGCGCGCTCCACGGCGTGCTTGATCGCATGCCCGGCCAACTCCTGGCCCTGGGTGTCGTTGAACGCACCGCGATACGCCTTACCGATCGGCGTGCGGGCGGTCGAGACGATGACTGCTTCCCTCATGGGAACTCCGTTCGTGGGGTTCAGGGCTGGAAGACGAGGCGGCCGACGGTGGTTCCGTCACCGAGGCGCCCGACGCCGTCGGCGACGTCGGTGAGCGCCAGTCGCTCACCGATCAGCGGACGCAGCAGGCCCTCGTCGGCGAGCCGTGTCAGTTCGGCGTGGCAGTCGTCGATGACTGCCGGGTTCTTCGCCTGGTACAGACCCCAGTGCAGGCCGACAATCGAATAGTTCTTGATCAGTGCATGGTTCAGGGCGGGCCGCGGGATGGTGCCGCCCGCGAAGCCGATGACGACGATCCGCCCCTCGAACGCGATGCACTTGGTCGACCCGGCGTAGGCGTCGCCGCCGACCGGATCGAAGACGATGTCGGCGCCATGTCCGCCGGTGAACTCCTTGACGGCTTGGACGAAGTCCTCGGAACGCCGGTCGATCACCAGGTCGGCACCGAGTTCCTTGGCGTACGCGGCCTTCTCCGGTCCGCCTACGACGCCGATGACTGTGGCGCCCGCGGCCTTCCCGAGTTGCACGGCTGCACTGCCGACTCCGCCGGCAGCGGCGTGCACGAGCAGGTAGTCGCCCTCGGCGATCTGCGTGCGACGGTGCAGCGCGAACCATGCCGTCTGGTACCCGATGCTCAGCGCGGCGGCCTCGGCGTCGTCGAGTGCCTGCGGGGCGGGGAACACGTTCGCCTGGTCGAGCACCGCGTACTCGGCGAACGCTCCGCCGGGCAGGACGGGGGTGCCGACGACCCGGTCACCGACCGCGGCCCGGGTGACGCCCGCGCCGACCGCGACGACCTCGCCGCACAGCTCGACGCCGGGCGTGAACGGTAGCGGCGGCTTGATCTGGTACTCACCGCGGCAGAGCAGGACGTCCGGGAAGTTCGCCGGTGTCGCCAGCGTCCGCACAAGAACCTGCCTGTCGCCCGCGACCGGGTCGGCCACGTCCTCGAGCTTCAGGACGTCGCGGGCCTCACCGAGTTCGTTGACGCGCCATGCCTTCATGTTCTTCTCCTCAGTGGTTGGTTCCGTGGATTGATCGTGTCAGCGGGGCAACAGGTTTCGTGCCGTCCCGAGCAGGCTGGCACAGTGGGTCTCGTTGCCGGCTTCGTCGACCGCATACACGTCCGCCGCGCACACCGTGAGCAGACGAGCATCGTCGACCACCCGGCCACGAGCGCGCAGAGCCACACCCGCGGCCGGCGCGAACAGCTTGATCGTCGCGTCGACAGTGGCGTTCGCCGCCCCGTCGGGCAGCAGGGTGCCCGCCGCCGAGACGGCCGCGAAGTCCGCGATCGCGAACACGGCGGTCGCCTGCAGCCGGCCCGGGACGAACGTGAACTCGTCGAGCATCGGAATCTCGACCTCGGACCTGCCGTCACCGAGGCTGACGAACTCCAGACCGATGGTGCGGGCCATCGGCATAGCCAGCACCGCCTGCTGCACGAGCGCTGCGTCCACCAAAGCTCCTTCGGTCGCTTCCTGCGGTCAGTCCTTCGGACCGCCGGCGACGTAGATGACCTGACCGGAGACGAAGCCGGCGCCCTCGCTCGCGAGGAACGAGGCGGTGTTCGCGATGTCCTCGGGCTGTCCGACGCGCGCGACCGGGATCTCCGCGGCGGCGGCCTTCTTCATGTCCTCGAAGTCGACGCCCATACGCGCGGCGGTGGCGGCGGTCATCTCGGTCTCGATGAAGCCGGGGGCGATCGCGTTGGCGGTGACGCCGTACCGGCCGAGCTCTATCGCGAGGGTCTTCGTGAAGCCCTGCACGCCCGCCTTGGCGGCCGAGTAGTTGGCCTGGCCGCGGTTGCCGAGAGCGGAAACGCTCGACAGATTGACGACGCGACCGAACTTGGCGTCCACCATGTGCTTCTGGACGGCGCGAGTCATCAGGAACGAGCCACGCAGGTGCACGTTCATCACCGAGTCCCAGTCCTCGACGCTCATCTTGAACAGCAGGTTGTCGCGGGTGATGCCCGCATTGTTGATCAGGACGGTGGGTGCGCCGAGTTCGGTGGCGACCCGCTCGACCGCGGCGGCGACCGAGTCCTCGTCCGCGACGTTCGCACCGACGGCGAGGGCGGAGCCGCCCGCGGCCTCGATGGCGTCGACGGTCGCAACGCACGCGGACTCGTCGAGGTCGACGACGGCGACGGCGTACCCGTCGGATGCGAGCTTCTTGGCAACGGCGGCACCGATGCCCCGTGCGCCACCGGTGACGATCGCGGTCCTACGCTCCTGTGTCATACGTCTTGCCTTCCTCACTGGTTGCTGGCTTGTTGGCTACCGGTGGACGCGTCAGGCTCAGATGCCTGCGGCGTCCGCAATCTCGCGGGCCTTGTGTACGAGCGCATCGATTCGTTCGACGGTCGGCGTTCCCGCGGCGGCCTTGTTGGCGGGGGTGTCCATCGCGCGGCGCATCACGCCTTCGGCGATGATCGAGACCTTCCACAGCCCGAGGACGTGCCAGAACTTGAGCGCCTGCGGGTCGCGTCCGGTCTCGTCGAGGTAGATCTGCGCGATCTCGGCCCGGTTCGGGAATCCGTCGAGGGTCGACGCCGGGAAGTCGCCGCCGGTGCCCTCCCCCGGTTCCGGCCAGTAGGCGAGCATCGATCCCATGTCCGCCAACGGATCTCCGAGCGTGGACAGTTCCCAGTCCAGTGCGCCGATCACGGCGCCGTTGTCGCGCGAGACGATCACGTTGCGCAGGTGGAAGTCGCCGTGGACGAGCGAGAGTTCGGTCTGCTCCGGCGCCGCAGCCACCAAACGGCGTGTCAGGTCGTCGAGTTCGGGAAGTTCCCGCGTCTTGGACTGCTCCCACTGACCTGCCCACCGCTTGAGCTGACGGGCCGCGTACGGCTTGTGACTCGCCGGGTCGGACAGGCCGACCCGGTCCAGGTCGACCGCGTGGATCCTCGCGAGGGTCCGCGGCAGCGACACCGCGATCTGCCGGCGGCGTTCCGGCGAGAGTGATTCCGCGATGTCCATCGTGTCGACGACCTGGCCGTCGATGAACTCCATCAGGACAAGCGGAACGTCGGAGATCGCGGGATCCTGTGCGACCCCGAAGATCCGCGGCGCGGGGACATCGGTGTCGGCGAGGGCGGACATGATCCGCGCCTCGCGCGCGACGTCGTGCGCCGAGGCCAGCAGGTGGCCGAGCGGCGGACGACGCAGCACCCATCGCCTGCCCTCGGCATCGCGCACCAGGAAGGTGAGATTCGACTGGCCGAGTCCGATCCGGTCGAAGGTCAGCCCGCCGGAGACCTCGATGCCGAGGTCTCCGAACCAGCGGGTGACGGCGTCCGGATCGATCCCGACCACCTCGTGCTGCACGCTGTCAGGCACCGGCGGCCGCCGAGGTGCGGTAGGCCCGAGCGTCGCCGAGGCGCATTCCCCCGTCGATGACCATCGTCTCGCCGGTGATCCACGACGCCGCATCAGACGCCAGGAACGCGATCGCGGACGCAACGTCGTCGGGTTCACCGATGCGCGCCAGCGGGGTCGACCCCGCCACGAGCTCTTCGTGTTCCTTCCACAGCGCCTCGGCGAGCTTCGTCCGCACGACACCGGGCGCCACCGCGTTGACCCGGATCCTCGGGGCCAGTTCCAACGACAGCTGCTTGGTCAGGTAGATCAACGCCGCCTTGGACACGTTGTAGAGCCCGATCCCGGCCTCGTGCGCGAGCCCACCGATGGATGCCGTGTTGACGACGCTGCCGCCGTGCTCGCCCATCCACGCTTCCGCGGCCAGACGGGTCCAGAGCAGGGGCGCCCACAGGTTGACGTCCATCGTCTTCGCGAAACGTCCGTGGTCCTGGGCGGTCATCGGCCCGAACGCCGGGTTGGTGCCCGCATTGTTGACGAGAATGTCCAGGCTGCCGAACGTCTCGAGCGTCACCTCGACACAGCGGCGTGCCTGATCCTCCTCGACGGCATGGGCGCCGACACCGATCGCGTTGCCGCGGATCTGCGCCGCTGCCTCGTCTGCGGCCTCCTGCTTGCGGGAGGTGAGCACCACGTTGGCGCCCGCGTCGGCGAGGGCCTGCGCGGCGGCGAGGCCGATGCCCCGGGACGCACCGGTGACGATCGCGGTGCGGCCCGTCAGGTCCGTACTCATGGTGTCAGTTGCCTTCCGGACGCAGGTCGCGGTACTGACGCAGTTCGCGGCGGGCGATGGCGCGCTTGTGCACCTCGTCCGGTCCGTCGGCGAGCCGCAGCGTGCGCAGGTGCGCGTACGCCATCGCGAGCGGGAAGTCGTCGGTGACGCCTGCGCCGCCGTGCACCTGGATGGCGCGGTCGACGATCTTCAGCGCGATGGTGGGGGCGGCGACCTTGATGGCGGCGATCTCGGTCTGCGCCTCCTTGTTGCCGACCGTGTCCATCAGGTAGGCGGCCTTGAGGGTGAGCAACCGGATCATCTCGATGTCGATGCGTGCCTCGGCGATCCAATCCTGGATGTTGGCGTTGTCGGCGACGGGCTTGCCGAACGTCACCCGCGACTGGGCCCGCTTGCACAGCAGTTCGAGGGCGCGCTCGGCCATGCCGATCGCGCGCATGCAGTGGTGGATGCGGCCCGGACCGAGGCGGGCCTGACTGATCGCGAAGCCTTCACCCTCTCCCTTGAGGACGTCCGTAGCGGGCACACGCACGTCGCGGAAGTCGATCTCCGCGTGGCCTTCCCGGTCCTGGTAGCCGAACACCGGCAGTCCGCGCATGACGGTGACGCCGGGCGCGTCGATCGGCACGACCATCATCGACTGCTGACGGTGCGGCGCCGCGTCCGGATCGGTCTTGCCCATCACGATCATCACCTTGCAGTTCTGGTGAAGAGCGTTGGACGCGAACCACTTACGGCCATTGAGTACGTAGTCGTCACCGTCGCGGACCATCGACAGTTCGACGTTGGTGGCGTCGGAGCTCGCGACTGCCGGCTCCGTCATCGCGAACGCGGACGCCATCGTGCCGTCGAGCAGCGGCTTCAGGTACTTCTCCTTGTGCTCCTCGGTGCCGAAGAGTTGGAGGACTTCCATGTTGCCGGTGTCGGGGGCGTTGCAGTTGCATGCCTCGGACGCGATGTGGCTGCGGCCCATGATCTCCGCGAGCGGCGCGTACTCGAGGTTCGTCAGGCCGGCGCCGGTACCGGGGTGCGGGTGGAAGAGGTTCCAGAGGCCGCGCTTCTTGGCCTCGGCCTTGAGCTCCTCGAGGACGGGCGGCTGGAAATGCGGGTTGCCGGACTCGCGCATCTGCTCCTCGTACACGGCCTCGGCCGGGTAGACGTGCGAGTCCATGAAGTCGAGCAGTTCCTTCTGCAACTGCTGGGCGCGTTCCGAGGTGTCGAACAGGGACATGAGCACTCCTGGGGTGGAAGGGATTCGAATGATCGAGTGGCCGCGTACGGGCGTCAGTTCTGCTGGAGGGACGCCTGGTAGCGGCGCATGCCGCGCAGCCAGCGGTCGTAGTCGGCACCCTTGTGCCGGTACATGTCGAGCACCTTGGGATGCGGGAGGATCAGGAACCGCTCGGCGTCGATGGCGGCGAGGACGTCGGCCGCGACCTGCGAGGGTTCGAGAACGTCACCTGCCGCGGTGACGGCCTTGGCCGCCGTCTCGGAGAGCCCGTCCGGTGCGCCGTCGTCGGGGAACAGGAGCTTGGTGTTGACGCCCTGCGGGCACAGGCAGCTGACCTTCACGCCCTGGTCGCCGTAGGTGACGCTGAGCCATTCGGCGAAGCCGACCGCGGCGTGCTTCGTGACGGCGTAGGTGGCACCGCCGATCTGGGTGAGCAGGCCGGCCGCGGACGCCGTGCTGACGAAGTAGCCGTCACCGCGCTCGACCCAACCCGGAACCAGCAACTGAGCGGCGCGGATGTGCGCACGCAGGTTGACATCCAACGAGAGGTCCCACGCGGCCTCGTCGGCGTCGAGCCCGGGCGCTCCGGTGATACCGGCATTCGCGAAGTACATGTCGACGGGACCGAACTCGCTCTCCGCCAGCGCGATCAGGCCACGGATCACCTCGGTGTCCGCGACGTCGCCGCCCGCTGCGACCGCGGTACCCGGATGGTCGGCGTTGATCTTGTCGGCAACAGCCTGTGCCGTCGAGCCGCTGAGGTCGGCGACGACGACTCGGGCGCCCGCGTCGGAGAGTGACCGGGCGATCGCTCCGCCGATCCCTCCCCCTCCACCGGTGACGACGGCAACCTTGCCTGCAACCTTCACTGACGAACCCCGCTTTCGTGTCGATGGTGCGCGATGCCCCGACTCGGACCTTGTGATCCAGCTCTCGCATCCATGTATAGTTGAATCCGGCGTCATATTCAACCTTCGAGGTGCCGCCAGCGCGGGACGCCATCACCTTGACCTGCAGACACCAGGGAGAATCATGGATACGACCACCCTTCCCGTCCGCCCCGGTACGGCCATCGACCTCGCCGACCTCGTGGGCAAGGAACTCGGCCCCACCGAGTGGTTCGAGATCACCCAGGAGCGCGTCAACGCGTTCGCGAACGCGACCGGTGACCACCAGTGGATCCACATCGACGTGAAGAAGGCAGCCGCCAGCCCCCTCGGCGGGACCATCGCGCACGGGCTGTTCAGCCTGTCCCTCGGTCCGTACCTGTCGAGCCAACTGCTGGCGCTCGACGGATTCGCCCACGGCCTGAACTACGGGTACAACAAGGTCCGCTTCCCCGCACCGGTCCCCGTGGGCTCGCGAATCCGCATGCGCGTCACCGTCGTCGCGGCCGAGGAGGTCGGCGGAGGCATTCAGATCACGACCAGTCAGGTCGTCGAACGCGAAGGCTCGGACAAGCCGGTGATGGTCGCCGAGTCCGTCGCCCGCGTGGTCGCCGCAGCCTGACACCGAACAGTTCCCCGGCCGAACCCGATTCAGGTGCGGTCGGGGAACTTCAACGCGTTCGCCCACAACCGGGTGAGCGTGTACACCAGCTCCTCCAGGTCGTACTCACGACCGTCGTCGGCCGCTTCACCCGAGACGAATGCCCCGTAGGCCATGCGGCTCACCATCCCGGAGAGAGCGCGCGACGCCGTCACCGGATCGATGTCGGGGTCCGCAACGGACCGCTTCTGCAGCTCGGCGATGCCACGCGCGTTGCGCGCGATGAACGCCTCGGCCCGTTCGGTCCGGAAGCGGCGGAACTCCGGATCCACATGCGCGACCTGCTCCATCAGACCCATGAGCTTCGCATTGCGTTGATACGCGGTCAGATACGCCCGGTTGCTCGCCTCGAGGACCGCATACGGATCGTCGGCGTCGTCCACCCGATCCATGCCGGGATGCATCATGTCGTCGCGGGCCCCTTCGAGCACCGCGGCGAACACCTCTTCCTTGTTGGTGAAATAGGTGTAGAAGGTGCCGGTGGCACAGCCGGCCTCCTTCGTGATGTCGGTGAGCCGGGCGTCGAGATAGCCGTCCCGCTCGAACACGACCCGCGCGGCGGCGACGAGGGCGGCCCGGGTGCGCACCCCGCGCGCCGTGGCGGGCATCTCGCGCGCCGGCGCGGCGGCCACGGACGGGGTCGCATTGCGGTTCTCGGCGGACACGATGGTCTTCATCCTCCCGTTTATACATGAATCTGGCGTCAAGTTCGACGATTCACCTGGGGTTTCTCCACTCGATATTGACGCCGAGTTCAAATCTATGGTCGGGTGAGACCCACGCCACACTCGCACGCGATCACATCACCACCCGATCCGGAAGGTGCACGCCGATGCCCAATCTGCTCGACCCGATCACCCGTCATGCCGCCGCATCCGACACGGCGATCGCCCTGCGCACCGCCGACGGCACCTGGACCTATTCCACCTTGCGGGACAAGTGCCTTCGCTACGCGGGCGCACTGCGCGACGCAGGTGTCGGCGCCGGCGACCGCGTCCTCCTCGTCGCCCCCTCCGTTCCCGAATTCGCGGTGGCGTACATGGCAATCGCGGCCGTCGGCGCGGTGGTCGTCCCGGTCAACACCATGTCGACGGCCTCCGAGGTCGAGTACTACCTCACCGATTCCGGCGCCTCCCTCGCGATCGGGTGGCACGGCCTCGGCCCCGCCGTCCGCGAGGCGGCAGCAGGTATCGGTGTCCCGCAGTGGGACCTCACCGCAGGCGCCGACGTCGGCGCCGGCCCGATCGCCGACGTCGCCGACCGGACCTCCGACGACACTGCTGCCATCCTCTACACCTCCGGAACCACGGGAAAGCCCAAGGGTGCGCAGCTCACCGTCGGAAACCTGTTGGCGGCGGGCGAGATCGGCTCCGCCCTCAGCGGCGGCACTCCGAACGACCGGACCGGAACCGGGCTTCCCCTCTTCCACGTCTTCGGTCAGGCATCCGTCATGATGGCCGCGTTCACCGGAGGCGGATCACTGTCCCTGCTCGGCCGCTTCACGCCCGATGCGATGATCGAGATGATGCGCCGCGACGAACTCACGGTCATGTGCGGCGTGCCGACGATGTGGAACGCCATGCTCCACGCCGCCGCCGACGACCGAGCCGACGGCACCGGTCGTGCCACGCCAAGCGACTTCGCGCACCTGCGCGTCGCCGTGTCCGGCGGCGCTTCCCTGCCCGGCGAGATCGCCCGGGCATTCGAATCCCGTTTCGGCTGCACCATTCTCGAGGGCTACGGCCTCACCGAGACCACCGCGCTCGGCACCTTCAACGACGTCGAACGCGGCGGCAAGATCGGCTACACCGGTGGCGCAGTACCGCGCACCCGGGTCGAGGTCCGCGACGACGACGGCAACCCCTGCCCGGCCGGAACCGTGGGTGAGGTGTTCATCAAGGGCGACACGGTGATGGCGGGCTACTGGAACCGTCCCGACGCCACCGCCGCCGTCCTCACCGACGACGGCTGGTTCCGCACCGGCGACCTCGGCGAGTTCGACGGCGACGGCGATCTGCGCATCGTGGACCGGCTCAAGGACCTCATCATCCGCGGCGGCTACAACGTCTACCCGGGCGAGGTCGAGGAAGTGCTCTACCAGCACCCCGACATCGTCGAGGCGGCCGTCGTCGGGGTCCCCGACGACCACTACGGCGAGGAGGTCGCGGCCGTGATCGCCCGGCGTCCGGGTTCGGAACTCACCGCGGAGGAGGTGATCGCGTGGAGTCGGGAGAAGCTGTCCGCGTACAAGACTCCGCGCATCGTCCGCTTCGTCGACCAGCTCCCCAAGGGCTCGACCGGCAAGATCCTCAAGCGCGACATCGACCGTGCGGAGCTTCGCAGGCACAGCGACGCCACTCTTCGGGCGGCAAGCGCATGAGCAACCGTCAGGTCCGCCTCGCCACTCGTCCCGTCGGCCGCATCGACGACAGCACGTGGTCGATCACCACCGAACCCGTCCCCGAACCCGGCGACGGCGAGTTCGTGGTGAAGGTGGAGTACGTGTCCGTCGATCCGGCCATGCGCGGCTGGCTCGACGACGTCCGCTCGTACGTTCCCCCGGTCGCCATCGGCGCCGTCATGCGTGCGCACGCCGTCGGGCGGGTCCACGCGTCCCGCAACGACCGGTTTCCCGTCGGCACCGCCGTCGCCGGACTGTTCGGCGCCTGCGAGTACGCCCTTTCGGACGGCAGCGACGTGACCGTCGTCGACCTCGATCTCGCACCCGGTCCGACCTGGCTCGGTGCGCTCGGATTCCCCGGGATTACGGCCTATTTCGGGCTGATCGACGTGGGACGGATGAAACCCGGCGACACCGTGCTGATCTCGGGCGCCGCGGGTGCCGTCGGCAGCGTCGCGGGGCAGATCGCGAAGCTCATGGGATGCCGGGTCGTCGGGATCGCGGGTGGACCGGAGAAGTGCGCGTGGCTCACCGACGACCTCGGCTTCGACGCGGCGATCGACTACCGCGCCGGGTCGATCGGTCGGGCGCTGCACGCCGCCGCACCGACGGGGATCGACGTCTTCTTCGACAACGTCGGCGGCGAGATCCTCAACTCGGCGTTGGCCCAGTTGCGAACCCACGCGCGGGTCGTGATCTGCGGTGCGATCTCCGGCTACAACGCGACGGACCCGCAGCCCGGCCCATCCCGCTATCTGTCGCTGCTGGTGAACCGGGCGTCGATGGCGGGCCTCATCGTCTTCGACTACGCCGACCGGTTCCCCGAGGCGCAGGCCGCGCTGTCGAACTGGATCCGCCGCGGCGACCTGATCGCCCGCGAACAGGTGGAGTCCGGTGGCATCGAAGCGTTCGGTCGCACCCTGAACATGCTCTTCGACGGCGCCAACACCGGGAAACTCGTCCTCGAGGTGTAGGCGGCTGCGCCGCTGTGCGCGAGTTCGGTGGCTCCGGCTACCGAACTCGCGCACACGCGCGTCAGCGCCTCGCGATGAGGAGCGCGTTCACCCACAGCCGGGTGGCCGTGCGGACCAACTCGTCGAGATCACCCTCGCCCTCGCCGATCACGAAGTAGGTGAACGCGAGCCGGCTGATCATGCCCGACAGCGCGCGCGATGCGAGCAGCGGATCGATGTCGGTGTCGGCGAGACCACGCGCCTGCAGGGACGCGATGCTGCGAGCGTTACGCCGGATGAACGCCTCGCCCCGCTTCTGCCGCAGGGTGCGGAACTCCGGGTCCACGTTGGCCACCTGCTCGAGCAGGCCCATCAGCTTCGCGTTGCGGCGATACGCCTCGAAGTACGCCCGGTTACTGGCCTCGACGATCGCCGCGGGGTCGTCCTCGTCCTCGACGTGCGGCATCCCGGGATGCATCATGTCTTCCTGCGCGAGTTCGAGAACCGCGGCGAAGATCTCCTCCTTGCTGGAGAAGTACGTGTAGAACGTGCCCGCCGAGCAGCTGGCTTCCTTCGTGATGTCGATCAGCCGCGCGTCGAGATATCCCTCCCGCTCGAACACCGTGCGAGCGGCCGCGATCAGTGCCGAGCGGGTGCGCAGCCCACGTTCGGTGGCGGGAAGCTCACGGAGCAACGCCGAGTTCGCCATCGACGGCGGTACGTCCTCCGGGCCTTCCTCTGTGGAACGTGACATGACCACAGTTATAGCAACGACGCCGGTCAGGCCGATCCACCCGCCCGCCGACACGCGTCGTCCGGGTACCCGGACGACGATGCCCGCCGCACGTGCGCGCGGCGGGCATCGAACCGGATTCGGGGAGGGGTCAGTAGAACTGCGCACCCGGGATCGCGGTCGGATCACGCCGCACCTCGGCCGTGTTCGTCTCGCGCAGCCGCCATGCGGACAGGACGGTCACCAGACCCATCAGCGCGACGAACACCGCGACGAGCGTGGTGGTTCCGGTCCGGGCGATCAGCGCGGTCATGATGAACGGGGTGCCGCCACTGACGGTGATGGCGGCCAGCTGGTACGCCAGTGACGCACCGGAGTACCGCACGTTCGGGGCGAACAACTCCCCCATGTACGCCGCGATCGGACCGTAGGTCATCGACTGGAAGATGCTGCCGACGGTGACCGCGATGAAGAACAGCGCCAGGTTCGCCGTGTTGACGAGCATGAAGTACGGGAACGCCCACAGGACGATCGCGATGCCGCCGGCGATGATCAGGGGACGGCGGCCGATCCGGTCGGAGGCCCACCCCGACAGTGCCACCACCGGCACCGAGATGATGCAGCTGAGCATCGAGATGGTCAGCAGGTCGTTGCGGTTCATGTCGAGTTCGGCGGTGGCGTAGGTGAGCACACCCGCGATCGAGATGTAGAACAGCGAGTTCGTCGCCGCGAGCAGTCCGCAGCCGAGCAGGATGGTGCGCCAGTGCGCCTTGAGGGCCTGCTTCAGCGGCGCCTGGGCCACGACCTCCTTGCCCGCGGATGCCTTCTCCTCGAGCTCCTTGAACTCCGGGCTGTCCTCGACCTTGGTCTGGATGTAGAGGACAACGGGGAAGAGCACCGCGCTCGCGAGGAACGGAATGCGCCACCCCCACGACAGGAACGCGTCGTTCGAGATCGCCGCGGTGGCACTGAGGAATGCGATGTTGCCGAGCACGACGCCGAAGGAGACGCCCATCTGCCCGAAGGTGCCCGAGAAGCCGCGCTTCTTGGGGCTCGCCGATTCGGTGAGCAGGAGGACGATGCCTCCCCACTGGCCGCCGCATGCCAGGCCCTGAACGAAGCGAAGCACCACCAGCAGGATCGGTGCCGCGACCCCGATCGTATTGGCTCCGGGCAGGCACCCGATCAGGAACGTGGCCAGACCCATCAGGAGCAGGCAGGTGACGACGGCGGGCTTGCGACCGAACTTGTCACCGTAGTGGCCGGCGATCAGTCCGCCGAGCGGGCGCGCGACGAAGCCGGCCCAGAACGTACTGAACGAGAGCAACGTCGCCATGAGCGGCGACGAGTCCGGGAAGAACACATGCGGGAACACCAGCGCGGCCGCGGTTCCGTAGAGGAAGAAGTCGTACCACTCGATCGAGCTGCCGACGAGTCCGGCGAACTGCAGTTTGCGATGGGCGCGGGCGCCCTTCTTCGACTCGACGGCGCCGGCGGCTGTGCGCCCGGGGTCGACTGCGGATGTGGTCATCCATCTCTCCTAGATCTCGGTTCACTGGACGATCGTTCAGACTTGACGTCAACTTCAGGTAAGCGAGCGCTTGCCCACTATGGCCGAGCAGACGTGTGATGTCAATCACTCACTTGGGGTAGCTCAGCTGCGCGGCCGTCAGCTTTCACGCAGCGCACGGCGAAGGATTTTGCCGCTCACCGTCTTCGGCAGGTCGTCGCGCACCTCGACAACGCGCGGGCACTTGTAGGCCGCCAGCCGTCCACGACAGAACTCCTGCAGCGCAACGACATCCGCAGTCCGTCCCGGCTTGAGCGAGACCACGGCCTTGACGGTCTCACCGCGGTACGGGTCGACGACACCCACCACCGCTGCCTCGCGGACCGCAGGGTGCTCGTAGAGCACGTCCTCGACCTCGCGCGGCCACACCTTGAACCCGGAGGCGTTGATCTGGTCCTTCTTCCGGTCGACGACGTAGAACCAGCCACCGGCGTCCATGAATCCGACGTCGCCCGTGTGGAATCGACCCGACGGCATCGCATGCTCGGTCTCGTCGGGCCTGTTCCAGTAGCCGCCGGCCACCTGCGGCCCGGTGATCACGATCTCGCCGACGTCGCCGACGGGTACCGGGGCGTCGGACTCGTCGACCACGGACACCACCGTGCCCGACACCGGCACCCCCACCGCGACCGCCCCGGACCCGGGGTCCACCGGCGCCTCCACACCGTGCGGCACGACGACGGCAGGGCTGGTGGTCTCGGTGAGCCCGTAGCCGTTGTGGATGTAGTGCCCGAACTTCGCCCGGAACGCCTCGAGCGCCGCGTGCGGGACGGGGGCACCGCCCGAGTACACCGAGCGCAGGCTCGAGAGCTGCTCGGCGGTGACGGCGTCGTTGTTCGTCCACGCGATGAACACGGTGATCGCACCGATCGTGGCGGTGGCGCGGTGCTCGGCGATCGCTTCTGCGGCAACGAGGGGATGGAACCGGCACGTCAGGATGACGGCGGAACCACTGAGCAGGGGCGCCGCGATGTTGGCGATCAGTCCGGTGATGTGGAACAGCGGGGCCACCGCGTACACCACCGACTCCGGGCCGAGTCGTGTCCAGTCGCGGTAGATCTGGGCGGTGAACACCACGTTGGCGTGGGTGTTCATCGCGCCCTTCGGTGGACCGGTCGTGCCCGAGGTGTACGGCAGGTACGCCAGATCGTCGGGTTCGAGTGGGACGTCGGCGGGCGTGCGGCCACGGAACCGGTCGATCAGCTCGAGCAGGTCGTCCCCGGCGGCGGCTCCGCGTTGCGGGTCGTCACCGAAGATGCGCGGCTCCTCGCGCGTCCGGAAGTCGAGTTCGGATGTGGTGATCACCGACGTGACCGCCGTCCCGGACGACGCCGAGATCACCTCGGCGTGAACCGATTCCAGACAAATCACCACGGCGGCACCGCTGTCGGCGAGAACGGCGTGGAGTTCGCGGTCCCGGTACATCGGGTTGAGCGGCACCACCACGGCGCCGAGCTTCCACGCCGCGAGCACCGCGACGTGGAACTGCGGCACGTTCTGCAGGACGAGCGCGACGCGGTCGCCCTTCCCGATCCCCCGCTCCCCCAGCGCCACCGCGAGCGCGTCCGACATCTGGCCGAGGTCGCGGTAGGTGACGGTGGCGTCGAAGTAGTGGATCGCGGCGCCGCCCGGCGCTCGGTCGAGCGACGCCCGGAACATCGCGAGCGCGGTGTCGAACTCGCTGTGCGCGTCCTCCCGAATGCCGCTCGGGTAGTGCTGCAACCAGATTCGGTCGTCGTAGGCGGTCATGGCGTGACCTCGAAGTAGCGGCGAGGGTTGTCGACCATCATCGTCGCGACCTGCTGCTCGGTGACGCCGCGCAGGGCGAGCGCCGGAATCACGTCGTCGCTGATGTGGGTGAAGTTCCAGTTCGGCACGGCCGCGGCCTTGGCGCCTTCCTCGAACCAGTCGATGAAGCACGCGGCGTCGTGGGCGAGCACCATCCGCTCCGCGTACCCGCGCCGGACCAGCTCGGCGACCGTGTCGACGCGGTTCTCGAACGGCAGCAGGACGTCGAGACCGAACCGGTCCATGCCGAGGTACGAGCCCGCGTCCGCGATACGGCACAGGTAGTCGAGGTCGGTGGAGTCACCAGAGTGACCGATCACGACCTTCGTCAGGTCGACGCCCTCGGACGCGAGGACCTTCTGCGCGACGAGACCGGATTCGGTGTGCGGGTTGGTGTGCACGGTGATCGGGACGCCGGTCTCGACGTGCGCCTGTCCGACCGCGCGCATGACACGCTCGACACCCGGCGTCAGGCCCTGCTCCTCGATGGCGCACTTGAGGAATGCCGCCTTCACGCCGGTGCCGGCGATGCCGTCCCTGATGTCCGTGACGAACATCTCGACCATCGGCTCCGCGACGTCGAACAGCAGGCCGGGGCCGGTGTAGTGAAACTGGAACGGCACGTCGTTGTACGTGTAGATCCCGGTCGCGACGACGATGTTGATGTCGACCTGCTCGTTGATGCGCTGAATGCGCGGAATGTAGCGACCGAGGCCGATGACGGTGGGGTCGACGATGGTGTCGATGCCCCGACCCTTGCACTCGGTGAGTTTCGCGACGGCGTCGGCGACGCGAGCGTCCTCGTCCCAGTGGTTGGGGTAGTTGCCGTAGTTCTGCCGCATCTCCTCGCCGAGTACGAACACGTGCTCGTGCATGAGGGTGGGGCCGAGGGTTGCGGCGTCGACGGAGCCGCGGACGGTCTGGACTTGGGCCATGGAGAGCTCCTCGATGTGACTGGCATCACTCAATGGTGAGACAGTGCGCTAGTCTGTCTCAGGCACCCACGCGCGTCAACAGTCAGATCGAATTGCATGATGTTCCGGCACGTGAGGAGATGACCTATGCGACCCGATGCCGACCGTCGCCGCGCGATCGACGCCGCCACCCGGATCTATCTGGAGGGACTGCCGCTCGACATGTCCTCGCTCGCACAGGAACTCGGCGTCGGACGAGCCACCCTGTACCGGTGGGTGGGCAACCGCGAGGAACTGCTCGCGATCGTCCTCGCCGAGGCCACCGAACGCACCTACCGATGGGCGATCGAACGGGCTCCGGGCAGCGGCGCGGACTTCGTCCTGGACTTCGTCGAGCGCGTCATGCGGACCGTGGACGCCTCCCCGCCGCTGCGGGCTCTGACGAAGCGTGAACCGCTGCTCTTCGCCCGACTCGCCCTGATGCCGGGATCCATCGAGACGGTGTCCGCCCGCATCATGGCCGAGATGCTCGAACGGGAGGAAGCAGCGGGCGCACTCACGCTGGCGCTGTCACCGACCGTCCTCGGACAGGCGATCGTGCGAATCTGCGACGTTCACCTCTACGCGCCACTCCTCGGCGGCGAGACCGCCCAGATCGACACCGCACTCGAGCTCGTCGCCCTGCTCCTCGGAGTATCACGCCGACACCCCTGACACGCCGCACCAAAACCGGATGCGCGCGGCGCCGCGCTGGTCCACCATGGGTACGGCACGATCCACACGTACCCGATCAGTGAGGTTTCGCCCACGCCCATCCAGGAATTCACCCCGACCGATGTCGCCGCGACGCTGCGCGGCGCCGGATGCGTATTCGCCGAGGACGAGGCTCGACTCCTCCTCGACGCCGCGGAGCACGACGACGACCTCGCCGCGATGATCCGGGACCGGGTGTCCGGGCGTCCTCTCGAACAGATCCTCGGATGGGTCGAGTTCCGCGGGCTCCGGATCGGCCTCATGCCGGGCGTTTTCGTGCCGCGCAGGCGCACCGAGTTCCTCGTGAACCGCGCGCTCGCAGCGATTTCGCGCCCGGACGCGGTAGTCGTCGACCTGTGTTGCGGATCGGGTGCGGTGGGCGCCGCCATCGCTGCCGACACGCGGTTTCCGTCGATCGATCTGCACGCGTCGGATGTGGACCCGATCGCGGTGGACTGCGCACGCCGCAACGTCGCCACCGGCGCGGTTCACCTCGGTGATCTGTACGACGCGCTGCCGCGCACCCTGCTCGGCCGCGTCGACCTGCTCGTCGTGAACGCCCCCTACGTGCCGTCCGACGCCATCGCGACCATGCCACCCGAGGCGCGCCTGCACGAACCGCGCTGCGCACTCGACGGAGGAGCCGACGGCGTGGACGTCCATCGACGCGTCGCCGCCGCGGCCCCCGACTGGCTCGCACCCGGCGGGCACCTGATCGTCGAGACCAGTCGGCGGCAGGCCCCTCTCACCGCGGACGCCTGCGCCCGCGCCGGCCTCGCACCTCGGGTGGCCAGGTGCGACGCGCTCGGAGCCACCGTCGTATCGGCGGCGAGGGCGGACGAGTCCTCTCGATAAACTTCCGCACATGGCGACCACCGACCCGGGCCTGCGTGAGGACTCGCAGGCGAGCGGACACGAAGCCCGGTGGGAACAGCACAATTCCGAGCGCCGGTCCCGCATCCTGCTGGCTGCGGTGGAACTTCTCGAGGAGGCGCCGGCAGGCACGGACGTCTCCGTTCGACAGATCTCGGCCCGCGCCGGACTTGCGAAGTCGGTCGTCTACCGCCAGTTCGAGGGACGCGAGGACCTGGACCGGCGCATCAGATCGCACCTGATCGACGAGTTCTCCCGAACACTCGAGGACCGCCTCGACATCTCCCACGGGTCGTTCGAGGAGATCATCGTGCGCACCATCCGCGCCGTGGCCGACTGGATGGTCGACCACCCGAGACTCGACGAGTTCGCCCGCACCGGGCCGACCCACGAGGGCCCGCCGGATGTCGACGCGGTCACCGCCCTCAAACTCCGGATGTCGCAGCGCGCCCAGGAGGTGCTCACCTCGATCGCGAGCCAGGTCGGCGTCGACATCGGGGACGGGATCTTCGACACCCTGCCGTTCGCACTGGTGACGATGGTCGAGGGAACGCTGCGACACTGGGTGCACAACCCGGCCCCGGTCCGCAGCAGAGAGCAGATCGTCGACGAACTGGCGACGCTGACCCGGTACGCACTCGACGGCGCGATCAGGTCCGTCGGACTCACCGTCGATCCGCGCACGGAGCTGACGGAGCTGATCGCGCAGCTGTCGGCCCGGGAGGACTAGGGCGTATCTCCCAATCCTTCTCGGATGCACCTGGTGAAATGATCGTCGTCCTGGAAGGCGGAGGAGAAGCCGATACCGCTGTTGTATCGGCGCCGACGACAACGCATCAGGGCGGCGATCAGGCGCCAGGGGCGCCGAAACGGGGATTGGGAGACATGTCCTATGCGGCCGCGGCCCGGTCGGGTTCGCTGCGGTAGCGGCTGGGCCGCCCGTCGATGGACATCGCCTTCCACAGTCGCTTCGTCACCCGGTTCATCAGGCCCAGTTCCTCGGCGAGGGCGCGCATGTCTCCGAAGTAGCCGGCGAGGATCGTCCGCGAATGCTCACTGCGCCAGAACGCTTCCCGCATCACCTCCGGGGGAACGTCGAACGCCTTGGCGAAAGACTTTGGCGGCGTCATGATTTCACCGGCAAGCCACCGCATCGCGAGGGGGAACGTCACCCCGGCCGCGGCCCGCAGGATCGGTCCCCCATGCGCGAGATGCGCCTTGAGGAACTCGTTGGCGAACGAGATGTGCCGCGCCTCCTCCGCGATGTGGATCTGCATCGTCCGCAGCACGGCGGGCGGCATGGACACGCCTTCGCGGATCAGCGCCTTCTGGTAGTGGTCGATCGGCTCCTCGCCACCGAGAATGCCGATGAACAGGCCCACGGGGACGAACCCGCCGAGCACCCCGATGAACGGGGACGCGACGCGGAAGAAGGGGCGCATCCCCGGGACGTCGACGCCGATCCGATTCACGAGCTCCTGGAACATCTGGATGTGGTTGCACTCCTCCGTCATCTCGTGGAGGCAGTACCGAAACTCGGCAGAACCGTTGGGCAGCTTCATGATGTACTGCATCATTCCGCGGATCAGGATGCTCTCGAACGCCGCGCCGACCTTGATGGAGTTGGCCTGACGCCACTTGCCGATCTCGATCTGGCGGGCCAGGGGCAGCTCGCGATACCACCGGGTCGCGCCGAGCGGGTCGATGGTCGGCGAGAGCACCCACCGCGGATCGTTCGGGTCGATCGCGAACTCCGGCGCATCCCAGGGAATGTCGAGGTACGGATCGAAGCTCCGTCGGACCGATCCCTCGGAGAGAATTCCCAGTGCCTCGACGTAGTTCGTGTCGTGAATCCCGCTGTACTGCATCGTCATCGAATTCTCCCGATCGCCGGCCGACTCGACCGACCCCTCGGGCCGGAACGTCGGCGTCCACTGCGTCCGAATTTACTGGGACTCGTGGTCCCATGCAAGTGTCTCGGGCTAACGTCGTCGCCATGGCGATGTCGTTGTGCTGTCTGTTGTGGGCGCGTCCTGGCCAGGAAGAGGCCCTGATCGCGTACGAGGATCGGGTACTCGCGCTGGTCGCCGAGCACGGCGGACGGGTGCTCCAACGCGCCCGCACCGACGGATCCGGGGATCAACCTCTGGAGATCCAGTTGTTGACGTTCGACTCGCAGGAGGCCCTGGACGGCTACCTCGGCGACCCGCGACGACTCGCACTCGCCGACGAACGGGACCGCGTCGTCGCGCGCACCGAGCTGATGAACGTCACCCTCGACTGAGGGCTGTCTCCCCCTTCTCGATTCCACCCGCAGCGGATGAGGTACCCGGCGGGCAGGATCGGAAGGCTGGCTGCATGGCGCACGGCCCCCGGGGAGTGACGATGAGATTCGCGCGACGCCGAACCCCGCGTTCGGTCGGTGAGGGACTCGGTAAACCGACGCCGCGCGACGTCATGGCCGGGCTTGTCACCGGTCTGTTCTCGATCCCGGAAGGCATGGCGTACGCCAGTATCGGCGGATTCAATCCGGTCGCCGGCCTCTACTCCGGCATGATTCCGACCCTGGTCGGATCGTTCTTCAGCCGCACCGTGCTGATGGTGACGACTCTGACGAGCGCAATCGCACTCTCCTCGCAGAGCGTGCTCACGTCTGCCGGGCTGGACCCGACCGACCCGGCGAACGTTGCGTCGCTGGTGATCCTCGTCGGTCTCGTGATGGCGCTGCTCGGCCTGCTCCGTGCGGGTTCGATCATGAGCTTCGTCTCGAGCGCGGTGATGACCGGCTTCACCACGGGCATCGCCGTGCAGATCGTCGCGGGGGTGCTCGGCGACGCGACCGGCTACGAGACGGATCGGCACAACACGATCGCGAAGATCGTCGACGCGATCGCGCACGTCGGGTCCTGGGAGGGCACGGCGGTGGCGGTGACCGCCGCGACGATCGCTGTGTGGGCCGTGTTCCGGCTGGTGAAACCCGTTGCGTCGCTGGCCACGCTGATCGCCCTCGTCCTCGTGACATCGGTGGTGGCCGTCATCGGCCTGGACGTCGACACCGTCGGCGGCATCGCGGTGATCCCGAACTCCCTCCCGACACCGACCCTGCCCGCGCTGTCGGCGCTCCCGGAACTGCTCGTCGGAGCATTCGCCGTCTCGCTGGTCGCGCTCGCCCAGGCCGCCGGAATCTCGAGCGCGGTCCCCAATCCCGACGGCAGCCGCCCAAATGCGTCCGGCGACTTCGTCGCCCAGGGCGCGGCGAACATCGCAGGCGGATTCTTCGGTGCCCTCCCGACCGGCGGTTCGCTCTCCCGAACCGGCGTCGCGGTGTCGGCGGGTGCACGAACCCGCTGGTCCGGAATCTTCGCCGGGCTCTGGCTGATCGCACTCGTCCTCGTCGCCGGATCGGTCGCCGAGATCATTCCCATGGCGGTGATCGGCGGCCTGGTCCTCGTCATCGGCGTCGAGCTCGTCGCGGGCCGCTGGGCGGACATCCGCCTGGTCTTCCGGACGGCACCGTGGTCGGCCGTCGCCATGCTGATCACCTTCTTCGCGACGACCCAACTGCCCCTGCAGAACGCGATCCTCCTCGGCGCGGTGCTGTCGTTGGTGCTGTACTGCGCGCAGGCCGCGCGAAACGCGAAGCTCGTCGCCCTCACGCCGACCGACGGCGCGCGTTGGCGAGTGGTCGACGTTCCCGCCGAGTGCCCGAGCGATCAGATCACGGTCCTGCACTACGCCGGAGTCGGACTGTTCGCCGAGGTACCCCGGATCGACGAGGCGTGGCCGTCGATCCGGGACACCCGCGGCGGCGTCGTGATCCTCAGCGTCCGGACGATGCCGGACGTCCCGTCGGCAACGGTGATCCGAGATCTGACGCGGCACGCGACCGCGCTCGCCGACAACGGAAGTCTCCTCGTGCTCGCGGGAGTCACCCCCGCATTGGCGCGGATCTTCGAGCACAGCGGACTGACCGAGGTGATCGGCCGCGAGAACGTCGTCGAGTCGACCGACGAGGTCTTCGGTGCACTCGACACCGCCACGGCCCGTGCTCGTGCCTGGCTCGCAGATCACGACGACGGTGCGTGAGTCCTTCTACGTGGTGCCGTTCCTCGACTGCTCGCCCGCGGGGACGGCGATCAACATCTCGCGACGGTTGGCGACGAGCAGCCACAGCGGCAGCACCACGATGCACAGCACCGGGAGGATCCGGATGTCGCCGACGGTCGCCGTGGCCATGAACAGTGCCAGCCATCCGTCCCGCGCAACGACGAGCACCGAACCGAGCACACCGGCGGACACCGCCACGGCGAGCGGAATCGAGGCGACCGCGCTGTGAGCGACGAGACCCGCACCGACCCCGATGAAGACCGCGGGGAAGATCCGGCCGCCGCGGAAGCCGCAACTCGCCGCGATCAGCAGGGCCGCGGTCTTGACGACCGTCACGAGTAGCAGTTGCCCGGTGGACATCCCGGCTGCGTCATCCGTCAGCCGCTTCATCTCGTCGAGCCCCTTGAACAGGGTGATCGTTCCTCCGATCGCGCCGAGAATACCGAGCAGGGCGCCGCCGACAGTGATGGCGATCAAGGGATTGGGCAGCCGGTGGAACAGGTCGTGAGCGATCGGAAACGCGTAGACGGCGGCCAGGCACAGCAGCGCTGCGGCCAGCGCGATCACCGTCCCGCTCACCAGGTCGACGAGGGCAGGTTCCGCGTACGGCGGAACGTTCACGGCAAAGATCGGTTGGCCGAACGCGTCCATGGTCAGTGCGCCCGCTGCCGCGGCCACGAGCGGCGCGAAGAGTTTGTCCCACACCCGGCCACCGGCGGTCGATGCCGCCATCTCGGTGAACAGCAGTGCCGCCGCGACCGGCGTCCCGAACATCGCCCCGATGGTCGCCGCCGCGGCCAACGCGACTGCCACCTCGATGGGAACGGCCCGCCACACCCGTGCCACCACCCACACGGTCAGCGCGGTGTTGATCGCGATGATCGGGTTCTCGGGGCCGAGGCTCACACCCCCTGCCAACCCGAGGACGATGGCAACCGCCAGGCTCGGCAGAACCGACAGCGGAAGCGGCGACCCGACCAGTCCGGTCGTCGCGGGATCCGGGCCGGCGTGCCCCGGGATCTTCCACACGACCAGTCCGACCGCCATACCGATGGCGGTGAGCACCCCGAACGTCCACCACCGAGACTCCGTGGCGACACCGAGCGACTCCGGGAGAACCGTCCACAGCAGGTCCTGGAGGCGGGCGGCGACGGTACTCAGCGCGATCAGGGTCACTGCGCAGCCGACTCCGACGGCGATCGCAGGCACAGCGAGGGCGGCAAGCCGCGCCGCCGTCGGGTTTCCGGGTGCGTGCGCGACGTCGGTCATGGACCCATCTTGGGCTCGGCGCGCGGCGGACCACCTCGCCCACCGAGGGTGACGTGGCGCAGAACTCGCACCGACCGACAAGCCCGACGTCGACTTCATCGTCGTGACCCCCTGAGCGACTACGCCGCGGGAAACCCCGTTGCCCGGCCGACCACGATCGCCGTACCGTCGGACGTGGAAGCCGTTTCCCAGCCGAAGGAGCCACTGCAGTGATGGTGCCCGTCACCGAGGCCGACATCCGGGCGTCGTTCGTCAACTGCTCGAAGGGCGACGCCAAGCGACTGTCGATTCCGCGGGATCTGGGCGATCGCCCCTGGGAGGACCTCGACTTCCTCGGCTGGGGCGACCCGACACTGCGCGGGCGCTGCTACATCGTCGTGCCGCTCGGTGACGAACTCGCAGGGGTCGCGTTCCGCTACGAGACCGGCGGACCCGGCAAGGCCCAGATGTGCGCGATCTGCAAGACCACCCACACCGGTGGCGGGGTCTCCCTGATGACCGCGCAGAAGGCAGGCGAGTCCGGTCGGCGCGGCAACACGATCGGCATCTACATGTGCACGGACCTGGCGTGCTCTCTGTACGCACGCAACAAGCGGCGGCCCACCGCGGGCAATCGCTACCGCGAGACCCTGAGCATCGAGGAGAAGGTGGATCGGGTCCGCGAGAACATCACGTCGTTCGTCACGGGACTGTCCAGCTGACAAGCAAGGCCCGGGTGGTGCACAGTGCACCACCCGGGCCCGGGCACGTCGAGGATCAGGCGTTGACGAGCTCGCCGACCGCGGCGACGAGGCCGGCGACGACGGCACCGACCTGAGCCGCGACCTCGGCGTTCTCCTTCGGGTGCTTGTCACCGAACTTGTCGATGGTGCCGCCGATGGAGATGGAGACGTCCTCGAGGACCTCGCCGCCCGCGATCCGCACGGCCTTGCGGGTGTCCTCGTGGGCCCACTTGGCGGCGTTGCCGGACGGGGACGCGCTGACGACGGCGACCGGCTTGGACTTGATCGCACCGGCACCGTAGGGACGCGAGATCCAGTCGATTGCGTTCTTGAGGACGGCGGGAATGGTGCCGTTGTACTCGGGGGTGACGAGCAGCAGCGCGTCGGCCTCACCTGCGGCGGCGCGCAGTGCGGCGACGGCAGGGGCGACATCGCCGCTGTCCGCGTCTTCGTTGTAGAAGGGGACGTCACCGAGGCCTTCGTAGATCACGACCTCGGCGCCCTCGGGGGCGCCGTGAACGGCCGTCTCGGCGAGCTGACGGTTGACGGAGGCGGCACGCAGGCTGCCGACGAGAACGAGAACACGGGTCTGAGACATTGGATGATCCTTCGGGAGTACGTGCCGTTGTCGAACTACACAGACCCTAACCGGACCGCAGTCCACTTTGTTCCGCGGCGGGTACCATCGCCCCGTGCACCCCACCTCCATCCCGATGGCCGACGACGCCGGAACCGAGCGCTGCGACGCCGCCCGAAACCGGGCGTTGTTGCTGGATGCGGCGGCACTCCTGGTCGCCGAACGGGGGGTCGACGCGGTGACGATGGACGCCGTCGCGGCACGCGCAGGTGTGGGCAAGGGCACAGTCTTCCGGCGCTTCGGCAGCCGATCCGGACTGATGCATGCGCTGCTCGACCACACCGAGCAGGAGCTCCAGCAGGCCTTTCTGCACGGGCCGCCGCCGCTCGGCCCCGGCGCCGGGCCGATCGACCGAATCGTCGCCTACGGCCGCGCGCGGCTGGAGATGGTCGAGGTGCAGGGTGACGTCCTGCGTGCAGTGGAGACGTCACCCGAACTGCGATTCGGTGGACCCGCCCGTCAGGTCAGCCTCGTGCACGTCCTCACCCTGCTGCGCCAGGCCGGAACGTCGGGCGATCTCCCTCTCCTCGCAGAGAGCCTCCTCGCCCCCCTCGAGGCGTCACTAGTGCTGCACCAGGTGCGTGACCTCCACATGCCGATCCACCGGATCGCCGACAACTGGGAAGACCTCGTCCGGCGAATCACGTCGAGGTGAACCGCGCGGACCCCGTGATCACTACGATCTGCGGTCATGCGCATCCTCCGTTCCGCCGCCCTCGCGATCCTGGCGGTCGCTGCCCTCGCCGGCTGCTCGAATTCCCAGTCGGCAGCACCCGAATCGCCGCAGTCGGACCTGCTCGGCCGGACCTTCGTCTCCACCACCGTCGAGGGCACCCCGATCCCCGGCGGCGGTCCACTGACCGTCGAGTTCGCCGAGCCCGATCGCATCGCGGCCACCGCCGGCTGCAACCGCGCAGTGGGAACCGCCGACTTCTCGAACGGCGTCATCGTCACCGGCCCCCTCGCCACCACGATGATGGCGTGCATGGGCGACAACGCGGATTCGGATCAGTGGCTCGCGTCCTTCTTCGCCGCACAGCCCTCCTGGTCGCTCGAAGGCAACACCCTCACCCTGCGGACGGACGAGACGACCGTGACGCTCCTCGACCGCAAGATCGCGCAACCGGATCGGCCCCTGACCGGGACCACGTGGGTGGTCGACACGACGATCACGCCCGACGCCGTCACGTCCTCACTCGCGATCGACAACGCCGCGGCGACGCTCCAGATCGCCGACGACGGCACTCTCTCCGGCTCGACCGGATGCAACTCCTTCACAGGTAAGGCCGGGGTGTCCGGCGAGACGATCACCTTCGGCCCGCTCGCGACGACGAGGCGCGCATGCCCCCCGGATACCGCCGAGGTGGAGCAGGCCGTCCTGGCCACCCTCACCGGAACCGCGACCGCGACAGTCGAATCCGACCGGCTCCAGCTGATGAACACCAACGGGAGCGGCCTGGGACTGCACGCGCAGTAGGCCCGGCCCTCAGTAGTTCGCGTCGAGCCACGCCCCGAGTTGGCGGGCGCTGGCGTCGACCTGCGCCGGCCAGTCCATTGCGGACTCGTCGGCGTTGTCGCTGACGTGCTTGACCAGCCGACACACGGCACCCATCCGAGCGCAGGCAGCCGCGACGGCGAAGCCCTCCATGTCGACCAGGTCGGCGCGGCGGGCCAGTTCGTCGCGCTGCGCCGGGTCGGTGACGAACACGTCGCCGGTCGCGAGTACCGATCCGTCCCCGCCTGGTAGTGAGATCTCTTCCACCGCTGGATAACCCAGGGATCGCAGTACCTCGGCACTGAGGTCGTGGTTGACGACCCGCGACGGCACGTACAGTCCGGAGTGGTGATCGTGCAGCGCGCCTGCGGTACCGACGTTGACGACGACGGGCCGCGCCCCGACCGGGTACCTGGCGAGCGCCTCGGTGACGGCGATCGCGGCGTCGACCTTGCCGATGCCGGTGTGGAGCACACCGAACCGGGCCGGAACATGGGCGGCTTCGACGGCGGTGGCGGAGACGACGAGTACGGGCGCAGAAGTCACGGGCCGACTCTAGCCTTCGCACGTCGACGGGCATCTCGCTAGAGTCACGCGCATGTCCACACTGCGTGCACGAATCCTCGAGGAACTCGGCGCCAAGCCAACCATCGATCCGGCGGACGAGGTGCGTGCGCGCGTCGACTTCCTCAAGGCGTACCTGCGTTCCACCCCGGCGAAGGGTTTCGTCCTCGGTATCAGCGGCGGACAGGACAGCACCCTGGCGGGGCGCCTGTGCCAACTCGCTGCCGAGGAGTTGCGCGGCGACGGCCACGAGGTCGAGTTCGTCGCGGTCCGGTTGCCGTACGGCGTGCAGACCGACGAGCACGACGCGCAGGTGTCGCTGAAGTTCATCGCGCCGGACCGCTCGGTCACCGTCAACGTCAAGCCGAGCGCCGACGCCGCCGCGGCCGAGAGCGCTGCCGGGCTCGCCGAGATCCTGGGCCACGACGGCGAACTGCGAGACTTCGTCCGCGGCAACGTGAAGGCACGCGAGCGCATGGTGGTCCAGTACGCGATCGCCGGCCAACTCGGACTACTCGTCGTCGGCACCGACCACGCCGCCGAGGCGATCACCGGGTTCTTCACGAAGTTCGGCGACGGCGGCGTCGACGTCACACCGCTCACCGGACTGTCGAAGCGGCAGGGCGCCGCACTCCTGCAGCACCTCGGCGCGCCGGAGAGCACCTGGCGCAAGGTGCCGACCGCCGACCTGGAGGACGGCCGTCCGGCGCTCCCGGACGAGGAAGCTCTCGGCCTGCGCTACACCGAGATCGACGACTACCTCGAGGGCCGCGAGGTCACCGCCGCCGTCGCCGAGAAGCTCGAAGCGACCTTCCTGGCCACGCGGCACAAGCGAACGGTGCCGGTGACCCCGTTGGACGACTGGTGGCGGTGACCCATGACCACCGTTCTCGTCGTCGGCGGCACCGGCACGGCAGGGTCGGCCGCGGTAGCTGAACTGGCTTCGCGCGGCGCGGCGGTACGCGTCCTTAGCAGGCACGCCCCGGCCACGCTGCCGTCGGGTGCCGCGCACTACCCCGGCGACCTGCTGACCGGCGCCGGCCTCGCGGAGGCACTCGCGGGGGTGGACGTGGTCGTCAGCGCCGCCAACGGCCAGACCAAGGCCACCCGTCCGGTGTTCACCGACGGTGCCCGCACCCTGACCGCCGCCGCCCGCGACGCCGGGGTGCGGCGCCTGGTGTTGCTGTCCATCGTCGGCGTCGACCGGGTGAAGTTCGCCTACTACGGGGCCCTGGTCGAACAGGAACGGATCTTCACGACGTCCGGCGTGGACACCACGATCGTGCGCTGTACCCAGTTCCATTCCCTCGTGCGGTCCGTGTTCGCGAGCGCGGCCCGCATCGGGATCCTGCCCGCCGTGCGCGGCGCCCGGTTCCAGTCGATCGCGCCGGTCGACGTGGGCAGGGCCCTGGCCGACACGGCGCTGGCGGAGTCCCCCGCCGACCGGATCGAGATCGGTGGGCCGGAACTGCTGTCGATGCGCGACCTCGCGCACACCTGGAAGCGCGTCACCGGCTCGAGGGCCGTGGTGGTCGGACTGCCCGTCCCCGGCGAACCCGGCCGGTTCCTGCGCGAGGGACGCAATCTGACGCCGGAAAACCGGTTCGGCACAGTCACTTTCACAGAGTGGCTGACCGAGAACCGGAACTGATCACCCGCCCGCGAACGGCGGCAGCACGTCCACCTGGGGCAGGGCCACCTCATCGAGGTTTCGGGTCAATTCGTCGCCCTGCAGGAAGGCCGCGACATCGAGCACCCGCTCCATCGCCTGTCCGTGCCGTTCCACCAGCGCGGTGCGGAGCTGCCCGAGGGTGGCGCCGACGGCGATCGTCCACTGCTCCTCGCCGCACCCCGCGGCGTCCGCGGCGGCCGCGAAGTAGCGCACCGTCACCACCGTCGTCGCGTCCCGTACCTCAACCACCGATCGCTCCCATGCTGCGTTGCGGCGGGGCGAACCCGTCCGCGTCGATTCCGTGTCCGGCCCACTTGGTCCACATCGCACCGCGCCACAGGGCCGCGATGTCCTCGTCGGGAGCGCCTGCCCGCAGCGTTCCCCGAAGGTCGATCTCGCTGTCGCTGAACAGGCACGACCGGACCGTCCCCTCGGCGGTGAGCCGAGTCCGGTCGCAATCGTCGCAGAAGTTGCGGGTGACGGAGGCGATGATCCCGACGGTCGCCGGGCCGCCGTCGACGAGCCACTCCTCGGCGGGCGCGGACGGATCCTCCCGCCCCGCCTCAGTGAGCACGAAGCGATCTCCGAGGACGTCGAGCAGGCGCTGCGCGTCCACCATCGTGGACCGGTCCCACGCCTGGTCGGCATCGAGCGGCATCTCCTCGATGAACCGCAGGTGCGCACCCTCGTCCAGGCACCACTGCAGCAGATCGGCTGCGCCAGCGAGGGTTTCGGGCATCAGGACCGCGTTGACCTTGAGCGGGGTCAGCCCGGCGCGGGCGGCAGCCCTGATCCCGGCGAGCACCGAGGGCAACCGGTCCCGCCGCGTCAGTTCCGCGAAGTGGTTGCGGTCGACGGTGTCGAGGGAGATGTTGACGCGGGTGAGGCCGGCGTCGACGAGGCGCTGCGCACGATGTTCGAGGCCGACGGCGTTGGTCGTCATCGACAGCGGAGTCCCCGGGACCGCCCGGGCGCAACCGCCGATGATGTCTTCGAGGTCGCGGCGCATCAGCGGCTCGCCTCCGGTGAACCGCACCTCGCGGACCCCGAGGTCGCGCACCGCGATCGTGACCAGTCGGACGATCTCGTCCGTGGTCAGCAGTCGGGACTGCGGAATCACGGGCAATCCCTCGGCGGGCATGCAGTAGGTGCAGCGAAGCGAGCACTTCTCGGTGATGGAGACGCGCAGGTCACGGGCGACGCGACCGAACCGGTCCACCAGGTCCGGGGTGTCGGGACGATCCGAGGTGTCGACGTGGCTGCGTACGGTGGGCACGCCGATCGACACCGGCCGCACGGTCGCCGTCATCGGATCACCACATCCCACATGTGACCCAGTATGCCGAGTCCGTGTAACGCGGAGGTTATCCACCGCGCGGGTCGCGGTGTCGGACCCTGGCCGTCCGCCGCCTAGGATGGGTCACCACGCCACCGGGAGGGCCATGACCAGCAGATCCGTCGACGAGCACGCCGAGATCGTCCGGCAGTTGCTCGCCCGCGCGCTGGCACCGGCGGGTGAAGCGGTTTCGGTGCCCGACGCGCTCGGCCGGGTTCTCGCCGCCGACGTCCACGCACCGATCGACCTCCCCGTCTTCCGGAACTCGCAGATGGACGGCTACGCGGTCGCCTCCGCCTCGCTGCGCGAGGTCCCGGTGTCGCTGCCCGTCACGGCGATCGTCGCGGCAGGAGACGCCGGGCCGGACCGGCTGGAGGCGGGCACGGCGATCAAGATCATGACGGGCGCACCCGTCCCCCTCGGCGCGGACTGCGTGGTCCCGGTCGAAGACACCGACGCCGGGAACGACCGGGTACACATCCGGGTGGCGCGCAGACCGGGCGAGTTCGTCCGCGACCGCGGCAGCGACGTCACCTCGGGCACCCTCCTGCTTGCAGCGGGAGCCGAACTGACGGCCAGGCATCTCGCGATGCTCGCGGCCGTCGGCCTGGCCGAGGTGACGGTGCTGCGCCGACCCCGATTTGCGGTCATCGCGACGGGCGCCGAACTGATGCCGGCGGGAACCGCACTGGCGCCGGGCCAGATCTTCGAGTCGAACTCCGTCGCGCTGGCGGCAAGCGTGCGCGCCAACGGCGGTGACGCCGTCCTCGTCGACCACAGCACGGACGTGCCGGACCGCTTCCGCGAACTGCTCCACCGGGCGGTCGAGGTCGCCGACGTCGTGATCACCTCCGGCGGAGTGTCGATGGGCGACTTCGAGGTGGTCCGTGAGGTCTTGACCCCGCTCGGCGGCTGGTTCGGCCACGTGGCGATGCAGCCGGGCGGACCACAGGGCCTGACCACGGTGCAGGGTGTGCCGGTGCTGAGCTTCCCTGGGAATCCGGTGAGCACACTGATCTCGTTCGAGGTGTTCGCGCGCGCCGAACTGCGACGCCGCGCCGGACTCGCCCCACTGCCTGCCGACTACGCGCCACTCACCACCCCCGTCGAATCCCCCTCGGGTAAGCGGCAGTTCCTCCGCGGCAGGCGGGTGGCCGGCGGTGTCACACTCGAGTCGGGACCGGGCTCGCACCTGGTGGCGGCACTCGCCCGGGCCGACGTACTTCTCGACATTCCGGAGGACGTGACGACGATGCAGGCAGGAGACGACGTGCGGGTGTGGGAGCTGTGAGCGGAGATCTGACTCATCTCGACGACGAGGGCCGGGCGCGGATGGTCGACGTCAGCGCCAAGGCCAGCACCACCCGCATCGCGGTTGCGGCGGGTGAACTGCAGACCACACGCGAGGTGGTCGCCCTGGTCCGGGCGGACGACATGCCCAAGGCCGACGTGCTCGCCACCGCACGGATCGCGGGCATCGCGGGCGCGAAGCGCACCTCGGAACTGATCCCGCTGTGCCACCAGCTCGCCCTGTCGTCGGTGAAGGTGGAGTTCGGGTTCACGGAGTCCACCATCACCATCGAGGCCCGGGCCAAGACGACCGGCCAGACCGGCGTGGAGATGGAAGCACTCACCGCGGTCGCCGTTGCCGGGCTGACGCTGCACGACATGGTCAAGGCCGTCGACCCCGCCGCGGTTCTCAACGGGGTCCGGCTGCTGACGAAGTCCGGCGGCAAGCGCGGAAACTGGGTTCGCGACGACGAGAAGCCCAGCGCGACAGTGGAACACACCGAGACGTCCGGCAGGTCGGCAGCGGTGTTGGTGGCGTCGACGGGTGGTGCCGCCGGAACCCGCGAGGACACCACCGGCCCGGCCCTGACCGGCTGGCTGGAAGGACTCGGGTTCACCGTTCGCGGACCACTCGTCTACGCGGACGCGGACATCGACGCCGGACTCGCCGACGCACTGCGCGGTGGACCGGCGCTGGTGATCACCACCGGTGGCACCGGTGCCTCGCCGACAGACCGCACCCCGGAGGCGACCGCGGCGGTCCTCGACCGCGAACTCCCCGGACTCGCGGAAGCCATGCGCCGCAAGGGAACCGAAAAGATCGCCCACGCATCGCTCAGCCGAGGCCTCGCCGGCCTGGTCGGGGGCACCGTCGTCGTCAACCTCCCCGGGTCTCCCGGCGGCGTGCGCGACGGAATGGCAGTACTGGAGCCGATTCTCGATCACCTGCTCGCGCAGGTCGCGGGTGGAGGAATGCACGATGAGTGAACTGCTGGCAGCGATCTCCGACCAACCGCTCGATCCCGCAGCGGTTGACGCCGCCGTCGCCGGGCCGGAGCACGGCGCCGTGGTTCTGTTCTCGGGCGTGGTGCGCAATCACGACGAAGGACAGTCCGTCACCGCGCTCGAGTACTCCGCGCACCCCGACGCGCAGAAGTTCCTGCGCCGTTGCTGCGAACAGGTTTCCGAGGAGTCCGGTCTCCCGGTCGCCGCGGTACACCGGGTGGGGGCGTTGACGATCGGCGATCTGGCGCTGGTCGCCGCCGTCGCCGCGCCGCACCGCGCGGAGGCGTTCGCGGCGTGTTCCCTGCTCGTCGAGCGGATCAAGGCCGAGGTGCCGATCTGGAAGCGTCAACACTTCACCGGCGGCGTCACCGAATGGGTGGGTCTGTAACCCTTCGCGTTTCGGTGCTCCGCTCGGGCGAGCACCCCTCCCGGAGTGTGACCCAGGCAACGGCAGGCACCCTCGACTGTCGGCTATGCTGGCCTCACTGGGCGTGAGCTTCACGACGCCAGCCGTCGTGGATCGGTTTTCACGTGCCAGGCACGAACTCTTCTTACGGCGATCGATATTGCCCACCGGCAATCTCGCCACCCTTGTGCCTACGCCGCATACGGACCTTGCCGGTCCTGTGCTGCCCGGCGCAACCCGATGCCTGAAAGGCACTCGTACACACATGACAGCGACTTTCGCCGAACTCGGCGTGCCCGCTCCCCTCGTGACAGCACTTTCCGGCGCTGGAATCACCGCGCCGTTCCCCATCCAGGTCGACACGCTCCCCGACACCCTCGCGGGCCGAGATGTCCTCGGCCGCGGCAAGACCGGCAGCGGCAAGACCCTCGCCTTCTCGATTCCGATGGCCGCCCGCCTTGCCGGTTCGACCGCCTCCAAGCGTCGTGCGAGCCAGCCCCGCGGACTGGTGCTGGCCCCGACCCGCGAACTCGCGACCCAGATCACCGCGACGCTCGAACCCCTCGCCGCCGCCGCCGGACTGCGCGTGACCACGATCTTCGGTGGCGTCTCCCAGCACCGGCAGGTCAAGGCGCTCGAAGCGGGCGTCGACATCGTGGTGGCCTGCCCCGGGCGACTCGAAGACCTGATGAAGCAGCGCCTCGTCTTCCTCGACGCCGTCGAGATCACCGTCCTCGACGAGGCGGACCACATGGCCGACCTCGGCTTCCTGCCCGGTGTGACCCGCATCCTCAAGTCCACGCCCACCGGGGGTCAGCGACTGCTGTTCTCGGCGACCCTGGACAACGGCGTCGACGTCCTCGTCAAGAAGTTCCTCCACAACGAGGTGCTGCACTCGGTGGACGAGGCGAACTCGCCTGTCGCCGCGATGACGCATCACGTCTTCGACGTCTCGGGCGCCTCCGACAAGAAGGACCTCGTGCACAAGCTGGCGTCCGGCACCGGTCGCCGAATCCTGTTCATGCGCACCAAGCATCAGGCACGCAAGCTCGCCAAGCAGCTCACCGAGGCAGGCATCCCGTCGGTGGACCTGCACGGAAACCTGTCGCAGAACGCCCGCGACCGCAACCTCGCCGCCTTCTCCTCCGGTGAGGCCCGCGTGCTCGTCGCCACCGATGTCGCCGCCCGCGGCGTCCACGTCGACGACGTGGAACTGGTCGTGCACGTCGACCCGCCCGCCGAACACAAGGCGTACCTGCACCGTTCGGGCCGCACCGCCCGCGCGGGCAGCGCCGGTGACGTGGTCACCGTCGTCCTCCCCGAGCAGCGCAAGGACCTCGCGTTGCTGATGCGCAAGGCCAAGATCACGGTCACGCCGCAGCAGGTCACCGCGAACTCGGCCGCCGTCACCGACCTGGTCGGCGAGATCGCGCCGCACGTGGTTCCCGCACCCAAGCCGGTGGCACAGCCGTCGGGTCAGGGTGGCGGCCGCCGCGGTGGAGGCCAGCGCAGCCAGGGCGGCGAGGGCCGCGGGCCGCGCAGGCAGCAGGAGTCTCGGGGCACCGAGTCCGAGAGGCGTGGCGGCGCAGGCGGTTCCGCGACCCGCTCTTCCGGCGGCCGGGGACGCGGCCGGGGTGCCGCGGCGGGCGCCGCGGGCAACGGCCGGAACGGATCGACAGGGGGCAGCCGAACGGCCGCAGGCGGCAACAACCGCGGCCGCTCGTCGGAACCCGTCACCGTCTACAGCAGCGAGACTCCCGGAGGCGGCGGCGACAACCGGCGTCGCCGACGCGCGACGCGTCCGTGACACTGCGCGCGACGCGTCCCTGATCCATCCGTACGTCGAACGAGCCCGCACGCGCACTGCGCTGCGGGCTCGTTCGTATTCTCGTGCGGTGGATGCCGGAGTCGTCAGGCCTCGACCACGTAGCGGTGGACGGCGGTCATCGACTCGGCTCCCCGATCAACTGCCGGGTCGGCGACGCAGCGCGCGAGGGAGTCCTCGATCTCATCAGTGTCGACGCCGGCCCCGATGAGTACGAGTTCGGTGTGCCTGCGCGCTCCCCTCCCCCAGGGCGCCAGGTCGAACCGAATGTGCCTGCCGACGGTCTGTACCAGGTATCGCTCGGTGTGGCCGTCGATGCCGAAGTACACGAATCCCTTCACCCGATACAGCCCCGCGGGCGGTTCCTCGAGGAATCGGACGAGTGCCCGCGGGTCCATCGGCGACACCGCGGTGAACGTGACACTGCGGTACCCGTCGTGCAGGTGCGAGTGCCCGTCACCGGCGTGATGCCGATGCTCCTGCTCTAGTAGGAGTTCGTCGAGTCGCAGCTGTCGCGGTGCGTCGTCGGCGCGGGCGACCTCGTCGAACAGCAGCCGCGGGTCGATCCTGCCGTGGGTGGTCGTGAGCACGGGCGCGCGCTCGGCCAATTCCTCCACCCGACCCCGGACGGTCTCGGCGTCCTCCGCGGACAGCAGGTCGGACTTGTTGAGTACCACCAGATCCGCCATGCGGACATGCAGGTCCAGTTCGGGGTGACGCACGCGGCTGTCCTCGAACTCGGCGCCGTCGACCAGGACCACCA
Organism: Rhodococcus sp. RD6.2; assembly: GCF_001040705.1. GTDB lineage: Bacteria > Actinomycetota > Actinomycetes > Mycobacteriales > Mycobacteriaceae > Rhodococcus_G. The sequence continues at coordinate 240,770 of NZ_CVQP01000006.1, read as the reverse complement.
ATCCGCCGTAGCCGACGCGAGGGTTCTCGCTGCCGAGGATCATGCGCACCAGTGTGCGCGGCTCGGCGAGGCCACTCGCCTCGACGACGATGACGTCGATGTCCGTGCGCGTGAGACGGTCGAGCATCGCGTCCATCTCCCCGACGTCGACGGCGCAGCAGAGGCAGCCGTTGCTCAGCGACACGGTGGAGTCGACCTGTCCCGCGACGAGCATCGAATCGATGCCGACGGACCCGAAGTCGTTGACGATCACGCCTATCCGGACACCGTGGTCACCGCGAAGGAGATGGTTGAGCAAACTCGTCTTGCCGGATCCGAGAAACCCGGCGATCAACACCACCGGGGTCAAACGCCGCGCCACCCGCACCTCCATGCTCGATCTGATTCCATCGTAGTGTCGGCGTCGGAGCGGCCCTGTGTCTGCTTTCGATGCGGGTGCTCGGCGCCGGAATTGCGCCGAGAATTCATCTGCCCGACATGCCTGAGAAATGCCGACGAAATAGACCTCTTTTTGTGTCGCACATCACGTTTTGCCTGAGTTTGCGGACACGTCACACAGGCATACCTAAATGTTGCGTCCACCTGCATATCTCGATCTAATAACGGCGCGTTACCCGCCTTTCGCGGCCGGCGCACCCTGGCCCTCACCTCGTGAAAGAGAATCCCATGAAGCGAACTGCAGCCGTGGTCGGCGCACTCGGACTGACCCTCGGCCTCGGCGCCGGTGCCGCCACCGCGAACGCACAGGTCGTGCCCGCGCCTGCTGCCGCCGAGGCCACTCCCGAGGTTCTGCCAGGCCAGGTGGGCACCGGGTCCATGGTGATCGACACGATCGAGCGTGCCGCCAACGAGGAGGACGCCGCGGGCGCCATCATGACCGCCACGGGCGAAATGACGGCCGAGGGTCTGCGCGAGTGCGGTCTCGGCATGCTGATCGGTACCACCACCGAAGAGTTCACCCCTCGGAACGTCGGCACGTTCCTCACCGTCGCGGGCAAGCGCCTCGTCGCGATCGCGCAGGGCCCCGCCGCCGTCGTCTCCGTCGTCGCGGGCGGCTGCGTCGAGCGCGCGCTGCTCAACGCCTACGACGTGCCGGCGGGCTCGGCCAAGATCAGCGGCTCGGTCGCGTCGCTGGCGCTCGGCGGCCTGCTCGGCACGGGCCTGCTCGCCACCGCGTCCAGCGACACCGGCCTGCTCGACGCCGCGTCGTCCGGCACCGGTTCGGACACCGCCTCCGCCGACACCGCGTCCGCCGACACGGCCTCCTCCGACACCGGCTCGGCAGGACTGTTCGACAGCGGCTCGCTCGAGGCCAGCGCTCCGATCTCCGACTCGCTCCTCGCAGGATCCGCCGGAGCCTGATCGCTCCCACCCCGCCACACACGAGGGCCGGACACCGTCACGGTGTCCGGCCCTCGTTGCGTCGAGTGGTCAGCCGAGAAGTTCGAGCAGTGTGTCGAGGAGATCGGCGAACACTCCGAGGTTCTCGGCGTTCGCGAGTTCCTGCACACCGTCGAGATCGAATGCGGCCAGCAGGGTTTGGAGCGCGGCGAGCCCCTGACTCAGTGCCGTCGCGGGCGACGCGTCCTCGGTCGTCCCCGGCGACGCCTCCTTGGCCGTCCCCGGCGACGCCTCCTTGGCCGTCCCCGGCGACGCGTTCTGAGCGGTCGTGGGCGACGTGTCGTTGGTTGTGGTGGGGTCGTCGGACTCGGCGGGCGCCGGGGTGGCCGTCGGGGTCGTGGAGCTGGGCGTCGGCGCGGTGGCCGCGGGGACCCCGGCCCCCGTTGCGCCCATCAGGTAGTCGACGGCTCCGACGATGATCGCGACGGCATGCTTGAGCCTGCCGTCCTGGCTCTCGAGGAGCGCCGCGTCATCGGGATTGGATCCGTTACCCATTTCGACGAAGGCGAGCGGGACGGTGGTGAGTGCGGGACCGGCGATGTCGGATCGGGGCTGGATGCCGTCGACGACTCCGGCGTAGTTTGCGGGGGTGAATCCGCCGTCGCGGTACGCATCCCGAATCGCCTCGGTCGCGGCTTTGCCCTCACCGGACTGGACGGCGTCGACGGTGGCATCGGGGACGGGAAGGGTCGGGACGATCAGGTGGAATCCGTGCGCGGTCGATCCCTGAGCGGCTGCGGTGGAGTCGGCGTGGATGCTGACGGCGAGGTCGGCGCCGGACGCGTTGGCGGCGCGGGCCCGCTCGTCGACGCAGCCACCCCACCCGCTGTCGTCCTGACGGCTGAGTTCGACGCTCGCCCCGAGCTTCTCCAACCCGGCCTTCACCAGTTGGGCAACGTCCCAGGTAATGGTGTGCTCAGGGACGCCGCCGAGGGTGGTCATGCCGGTGGTCTGGCAGTCCTTGGTGCCGCCGCGACCGTCGTCGACCTGACGCGACAGGTCCTCGTTGTGGCCGGTGCCCTGGTGTCCCGGGTCGAGGAACACGGTCTTGCCCGCGAGGGGCGTGACGGGCTCCGTCTCGGGGTCGGCCGATGCGACGGCGGTGGGCACCAGGGCCAGTGCGGCTACAGCGACCGTGGTCAGGGTCCTGGTCAACGGCGTGCGTGTTCTCATCGGCGATGGGTGCTGCCGGTCGTTCCGGCGTTGCACCTCTCTCCTTTCCTGGCACGGGTGAGACGGACTGGCACACCAGCCCCTCTAGTCACATTCGATGGCCAGTGAAACACTCGCACCACCCGCACCGCGAGGTGTCGACCATCGATGACCCCGAACCGTTGGCGTTCCGTGACCTTCGGCTGCCGTCGCCCGTCAGATGTGGAAGAGCATCGTTTCCGCGGTCAGACCCGGACCGAATGCCATGGCGCAGCCGGACCCGGTGGGTCCGCCCTCCTCGGCCCGCTTCATGATCTCTGCCAGCACGAACAGGATCGTCGCCGACGACATGTTGCCGTAGTTGTCGAGGACGCGCCTCGACGCGGAGAGGTCGTCGGGCCCCAGACCGATGCCGTCCTCGACGGCATCGAGAATGGATCGCCCGCCCGGGTGGACCGCCCAGATGTCGATGTCGTCCTTGGACCCGCCCGCGAGGATCTCCTTGAGATTGCGTTCGTCGAGCGCACGACCGAGCGTGCCGGGGACCTTTCCGGACAGCACCATGTCGAATCCGATGTCGCCGATCCGCCAGGTGATCAACTCCGGGGTCTCGGGCACCATGACCGCCTTGAACGAGTCGATCGCGATTCCCTTCTCCTCACCGGACACGAGAACGGCGGCGCACCCGTCACCGAAGACGAGGAACGAGAGCATCGTCTCGAGCGACTCGGACCGCTGCAGATGCAGCGAGCACAGTTCGAGGCTCACGACGAGCACCTTCGCGTTCGGCTCGGACCGAACGATGTGGTGGGCCAGCTTGAGTCCGTTGATGCCCGCGAAGCAGCCCATGAACCCGATCTGGGTGCGTTCGACCGACGAACTGACACCGCACCGTTTGATGATCTCGAAATCGATTCCCGGAGAATAGAACCCGGTGCAGGTGATGACGATGAGGTGCGTGACCTCCGCCGCGGCGTCACCGAGTTCGAGCCCGTCGACGGCGCGCACCGCGAGATCCGGTGCGCTGCGCTCGAACTCGATCATCCGGGTCTCGGTGTCCACCGAGTTCGGATCGTCGCCGTAGAAGGCGGAGGGAGATGCGATCCCCGCGTATCGATGCGAAATCTGCGACCGGTCGGCCATCCGCCGGAACAGCAACTGCTTGCGTCGTTCCGTGAAGGATGCGTCCGCGAACGCGACGAACGCCTCGTGGACGTCATGCTCGGGAACGACGGTATTGATGCGATTGATATACGCGGTGGTCACAGACAACGCTCCGAAAGGTGTTGGAAGGGAGAAGAATTGCGGGCACGACAGGAACGAAGGCTGCGTCATTGAACCCTTGAGTACTGAAAGTTAGCCGACCCTAAACGTCAGCGCAAGCGGTACGTTGAGCGACGGTCGCCCCACCTCGTACGGCGATCAGCACGCGAAAGGATCTCCGTGGCCCGAATTCTCCTGTGCAGTGCGCCTCTCACCGGGCACGTCGCTCCGATGCTCGCCATCGGCTCTCGCCTCGTCGAGGACGGCGCCGATGTCGCGATCCTCACCGGAACGCGGTTCGAGGACCGCGCTCGACGGGCCGGGCTCCGCTTCCACGCACTACCTCCCACCTGCGACTATGACGACACCATGCTGGGTGAGCGATTCCCCGGGCGCGAGCGCAGGCCCGCGTTCCTGCGGTCACTGTTCGACGCCGAGCAGATGTTCGCGAACCTGCTCGCGGACCAGTACCGCGCCGTCGCCGCGGCCGTCGAGGCCGAGGGCGCCGACACGGTGATAGCGGAGAATCTGTTCATGGGTGTTCTACCCATGATCGGAAGCGAACCGGACGTTCGCCCAAAGCTGTTCGCCGTCTGCGTTTCTCCGCTGATGTCGACGAGTGTGGACACCGCACCCTTCGGCCCCGGACTTCCGCCGTCGATCGGACCACTCGGTCGGGTCCGGAATCGCGCGCTCAACGCGGGGGCACGTTCGATCGTCATGCGGCGGGCACAGGCGATCGCCACTCGCCGGACGCGCGAGGCGACCGGCGCGGACCCCGCGTGCTTCCTCCTGGACTGGCCACTGCACGCGGACGACGTGTTCGTGCTGACCACACCGGGTTTCGAGTATCCGCGCACGGACGTGGGCGACCGGCTCAGTTTCGTCGGGCCGATCCTCCCGCCGGCACCGCGAGACTGGCCCACCCCGCCGTGGTGGGATCGACTCCGAACCGACCGTCCGGTCGTGTTGGTCACCCAGGGCACCCTCGACAACCACGACCTCGGCACCCTCATCGAACCAACCGTCGATGCATTGGCAGGCACGGACGCACTCGTCGTCGTGGCGACCGGCGGACGGCCTTCCGACGCGGTCCGACGAACCGCCCCGAATGTCGTGGTGACCGAGTTCGTTCCCTTCTCGCTGCTGCTCCCGCACGTGGACGTCCTGGTCACGAACGGCGGCTGGGGTGGAGTGCATTTCGCTCTGTCCCACGGGGTTCCACTGGTCGTCGCCGGTAGCACCGAGGACAAGGCCGAGATCGGCGCACGGGTCGCACGGTCCGGCGCCGGCATCCGGATCCGAAGCGGATCACCCTCCCCCACCGCGATCCGCCGGGCCGTCACCAAGGCCCTCGCGGACGACCGATACCGGAGGCGCGCCCGCGCGCTCGCCGACGATCTCGCAGGACACGACGCCACAGCATCGATCTCTCGGCGGGTACGCGAGGTTGCCGCGTCAACGTAGCACCCCACCGCGGTCGTGTTCTGGGTTATGTTGCCGCCCATGCGTAAACGTGTGTTGTGGATCATCGGGGCGGTACTCGCGGTTGCAGTAATCGCCATCGGCGTCGGGCCGTGGGCGTACGCCAAGTTCTTCCACGGCGACCAGCCGGACGCGCTGGGACTGAGCGGCGAGTCCACCGGCGCGTCCGGTTCCCTCGACGGAAACTGGACGGTCGCCCCGGAGTCCGCCGCCGGATACGAGGTCTGGGAGACACTCAACGGGCAGCGCGTGTTCGTTCGAGGTCAGACACACGACGCGACCGGTGCTGCGACCGTGGAGGATTCGACGCTCACGACGGGAACGGTCGAGGTCGACGTCGCGAGCATCGCCACCGACAGCGAGCGCCGCGACGCGATGTTCGACATGATGATCATGAACACCGGATCCTTCCCGACCGCGACCTTCGAGGTGACCGAACCGGTCGACCTGTCGGCCGTACCGGAGGACGGTTCGACGGTATCCATCCCGGTCAGCGGAAAGCTCACCCTTCGCGGTCAGACCCGAGATGTCACAACGAATTTCGACGTACGCCGATCGGGCGAGAACATCGAGACGGCGGGAGCCGTCGACGTCGCGTGGACGGACTACCAGGTGTCCAAACCGACGACGTTCCCGAACATCGTCGTCGAGGACGCGGGCCAGATCCAGTTCTCGATCGTGCTGAGCAAGTCCTGACACCCGATGCCGTACCGGTGGTCGTCGTCGGCGCAGGCCCGACGGGACTGACCGCCGCGACGCTGCTGGCCCGCCGCGGCGTCTCGTGTCTCGTCGTCGAGCGGCACCGCGCGCTGTACCCCCTGCCGCGCGCGGTGCACCTCGACGACGAGGTCCTTCGGATCGCTCAGGCCGCCGGTGCCGCCGAGCAGGTCGAGGCGGTGTGCCGGCCGGCGCGCGGCATGCGCCTCGTCGACGGCCGACTTCGCCCCCTCCTCGAGATCCGGCGCGACCGGCCCGTCGGCGTCCACGGGTGGCCCGAGACCAACATGTTCGACCAACCCGACCTTGAACGGGCACTGCGCGGCAACCTCGCCCGTCATCCCGGCGCGACACTGCTCACCGGCCACGAGGTCGTGGCGGTTCGAGTCGACCCCTCGGGCGGCGCGACCGTCACGGTCCGCGACCTGGCCGACGGTGCGGTGTGCACGGTTGCGACCCGGCACGTGCTGGCCTGCGACGGCACGAACAGTGCCCTGCGTGATCAGATCGGATCGCGCATGCGTCATCTCGGATTCGACCAGCACTGGCTGGTCGTCGACGTCCGATCAAACGCGCCCCTCGACCTGTGGCCCGGAGTTCACCAGATCTGTGCGGGCGCCGACTCGGGAACGTACATGCAGATCGCGGACGACCGCTACCGCTGGGAGTTCCGACTGCCCGGGCCCGGCCCCGTCACCGACGACCGCGTCCGCGAACTGCTGGCTACGTGGTTTCCCGACGGTGACGCCGAGGTCGTGCGGCGGACGTCGTACTCGCTCCGGGCAGCGGTCGCCGACGTCTGGCGGCGTGGACCGGTGTTCCTCCTCGGCGACGCCGCCCACGTGACTCCCCCGTTCATCGGCCAGGGGCTCGGCGCGGGACAGCGGGACGCGATGAACCTCGCTTGGAAGGTGGCGGCAGTTCACGCAGGCACCGCGGACGACGCACTGCTCGACACGTATGAGCCAGAACGCCGAGCGCACGTCAACCGCGCGATCCGGGGGGCGGTCCTGGTCGGCCGGGTGATGTCGATGCCGCCACATCCCGCCGTGCACGGTGTGTTGCGGTGCGCCGCACTGCTGCCCGACCCCGACCCGATCGTCCGACGCATCCTCGCGCCTCCGCTGCGCGGCCTGGCTCCGTCCACGATCCCAACGTCCCGCAGTCCGATCGGGTCACCCTTTCCGCAGTGGCCGCTGTCGGACGGTCGGCGGTCGGACGACCTGCTCGGCGACGGGTTCGCGCTCGTCGGGACGGCAGGAGTCGGTCCGCTCTCCGCCCTCGCGCACGACGTCGCGGCCGCAACGGTCGCGACGGCTGATCTTCCCGCCGCCGCGGCCTGGTTGAGCCGACACCGGCTCCGGGCAGTGCTGGTCCGCCCCGACCGTATCGTCGTTGCGACCCTCGACCGGCGCGACCGGTTCCGGGGACCGAGTTCCCGGCCGATGCGCTGACGCGTGCCTATCATCGGGCGGCATGGGGGTTAGAACGCACGTCGTCGCGGAGCGGCGCGAATTGGTCGAACTGCTCGGGGGGCTCACGGACGAGCAGTGGCAGACACCGTCACTGTGCGGCGGGTGGACGGTGCGCGACGTCGCGGTGCACCTGTCGCTCGACGCCGTTCCCTTGCCCCGCTACACACTGGGACTCCTGCGGCGGCCCAATCCGATCGCCTACAACGACCACTACGTCGCCTCCCACCGGGACGTCACCACCGACGAACTGGTCGCCGTCCTGGCCGGCTCGGCCGAGACCAGTTGGATCACCCGCTACTGGCCACGGCTCGGCCTCGCCGACCATCTCGTGCACCAGCAGGACATCCGCCGGCCGCTGGGTCTGCCGCGCACCATCGACCCGGAACGCCTGCGTCTCGTCCTCGAGCGTCCGGACCCGTTCGCGCTGCCGTGGCGGTACACGAGAGGCCTGCGACTCGTCGCGACGGACATGGACTGGCGCCGCGGCTCCGGACCCGAGGTGCGCGGTCCCGGCGAGGCGCTGGCGCTGGCGTCGGTCGGGCGCGTCGCCGCCCTCGACGATCTGGACGGCGAGGGAGTCGAGACCCTGCGCAGACGCGTCGCGGGCTGACCGCCACCGGGCGCAAGTAGAAAGTAAGGTCGCGGTCGTCGCGGGCGTCGCGGTCGTCGCGGTCGACCGGCGCCCGGAACCGACACGCGTCGTCGGCTCCGCGACCACCACGGGATCCGCGAACGTCAGGGCTAGGGTCGGGACATGCTGGCCGCTGCAATCATCGTCATCACGTTCGCGCTGATCTTCTACTCCATCGGCGTGTGGTCGGAGCGCATCCAGAAGACCCTCAAGTGGTGGCACGCGGGAGCGTTCGCGCTGGGCCTGATCTGCGACGCAACCGGCACCTTCCTGATGAGCCGGATCTCCGACGAGTCACCCGATACCGGGACGTCGGGTTTCGACAAGATCATGATCGCCACCGGCGCCCTCGCGATCGTCCTCATGGCGATCCATCTCGTGTGGGCGATCATCGTCCTGATCCGTGATCGCCCCTCCGAGAAGGCGAAGTTCCACAAGTTCAGTCTGGTCGTGTGGTCGATCTGGCTGGTGCCCTACTTCACCGGCGCCATCGGCGCGATGGCGGGATAGGTCCCGCTGACTGCCACGCCGGCCCCGAGCGCACAGAAAACCCCAGGTCAGAAAATCTGACCTGGGGTTTCTTCTGTGGAGCTAAGGGGACTCGAACCCCTGACCCCCACACTGCCAGTGTGGTGCGCTACCAGCTGCGCCATAGCCCCGTGTTCATTTGTTCGAGTGCATCTCGGCCTCGCGGCCGTTCCGCTCTCGCCTGGAAAAAGTTACACCACCATCTGTTGCGGCAACAAATCGGCTGGTCACAGGTGATTGTCGCCGGTGATCGGTGGTCGGCGCGGTGACGCCGACCACCGATCCCGCATCAGTTCAGGTCCGCCACCCAGTTCGGGTTGCCGAGCGCGTCGACGACGGTGCCGTCCACGATCACCGCGGGGGTTCCTGCGGCGCCGGTGGCGGCGAGGGCCGCGCGCCCCGTCTGCGCGGCAGCGGTGGCCGCCTCGACCTTGGCCCCGTCGGTGACACACGCGACGGCGTCGTCGTTCGCACCCGCGTCACGCGCGATGTCCGCGAGCTCGGCGTTGCTGTGATCCGAGCTGCCGTTCTCGGCGGGCTGGTTGTCCGGCGTGAACAGTGCGCCGTGGAACGCGGAGAACGCGATCGCATCGCCGCTGTCCGCGACGCACATCAGCGCACCGGCCGCACGCGACGAGTAGTCACCGCTCGCCGAAAGCCGGTTGAGGAAGTCCAGGGTGTGGTACCGAACCGCGAGGGCACCCTCGTCGATCTTCTGGGCAATCTCCTGGCCGTTGGTGTGCTCGAGTTCCGCGCAGTACGGGCACATCGGATCCTCGTAGAGATCGATCGTGGTGGTCGCGTCGGGCAGACCGAGCAGGATCGCGCCGTCCGCCTCGGTCGTCACCTGCACGGCCGAGTTCGACACACCTCCGTAGCCTTCGTTGCGGGGCTTGCTGCGGTTGCTGCTCCACAGCACGCCTGCGATCACGACGACGGCGATCACCACCACCGCGAGGCCACCGAGGATGTACGTCGATCGGCTCGACGTGGCCTGCGGCACCGCCTTGACGGGTTTGACCTTCTTGCTGCTCACGGTGCGGTCCTCCGGTCCGATATGTCCGTGGATGGAACTAGCTGGGTAAATGCGGCTTTACTCTGTCACCTCTTGCTGAGCGCGCACTGAGAGCGGTGCCCGTGACCGCGGCCCCAGCGCGAACGGGCTGCGCGGGAAGACGATCAGCCAGACGGCCAGCGCGAGGAATCCGACGTCGCGGGCGATCTCCCGCGCATAGTCCCAGCCGTCGACGTCGGCCACTCCGCCGCCGCCGAAGCAGCCGCAGTCGATGGACAGGCCGCGCGCCCACACGGAGATGATCACGCCGATCAGGACCAGCAGCATGCCGGCCGACGCGACCGCGGTCGCCCGCACCGCGAGACCGATCAGAAGCAGCAGACCGACGGCGATCTCGAACATCGGCATGATCGCGGCGACCGGACGGACGAGGCCCTCCGGGAGCAGTTGGTATGCCCTGACCGCGACGACCGTCTGGGTCGGGTCGGCGACCTTCACTCCACCGGATATCAGCCACACGGCCGCCAGACCGAGTCGGGCGAGCAGACTGACGACGGATTTCCACACGGCTCTCACCGTACCGACGTGCCGCGTACATTCCATTCCATGGACGACGACGCGGCACCTCGTCCGGACGAGCCGGAGTCACCTCGCCCGGGCGAACCGGATCGGCCGGGCACCCCATCGGCTGCGCTTCCGCACGGTGCACTACCGCACGAGTTCGACCACCGGCACGCCGACGTCTCCGGCGGGTGGCTGCGCGCAGCCGCGTTCGGGGCGATGGACGGACTGGTGACGAACACCTCACTGCTCGCCGGTGTCGGCGGCGCAGGCCTGGCCGCGAACGAGATCGTCCTCAGCGGCATTGCCGGCCTCGCGGCGGGCGCCTTCTCCATGGCCCTCGGCGAGTACGCATCGGTGTCGACGGCGAATCAGCAGATCGACGCCGAGGTGCGCGTCGAACGCCGCGCGCAGGCCCGTCACCCGATCTCCGAACAGACCGAACTGGTGGGCACGTTCGTCGACATGGGGATGACCGAGGCCACGGCGCGGACCGCGGCGCAGGAAGTCCACCGCGACGCCGAGCAGGCCGTGACGATCCACCTGACGCACGAACTGGGTGTCGACCCGACCGAGAAGCCGTCCCCGCTGGTCGCGGGCGCGTCGTCGTTCCTGATGTTCGCGATCGGCGCGATCATTCCGCTGATCCCGTACCTGCTCGGATTCGAATCGCTCGTCGCGGGCCTCGCGGTCGGCTGCGTCGGCCTGCTCCTGGTCGGTGCGACCACCTCGCACCTGACGTCGCAGCCGCGTGTGCGCGGCGCGCTACGGCAACTTCTGTTCGGCCTCGTCGCCGTCGGCGCCACCTACCTGGTCGGCCTCCTCGTGGGCGTCGGCGTCCCGGCCTGAGCGGGGCACCATCGCCCACGCGACGATCGCGGGCACCGTCAACGCCCCGGTGATCGCGAACGCGACGGAGTACGACACCTGCTCGGCGAGCAGACCCGCGACCAACGGCCCGAGAACGGACCCGACGTCGGACGCCATCTGGAACGCCGCCAGCACCGGACCACCGCGAGCCTTGGACCCGACGACGTCGGCGACCGCGGCCTGCTGGGCCGGGTTCATCAGTCCCGACCCGACACCGGCGACCGCCGACAGTGCGAACAGCACCCACAGGTTCGGACTGAATCCGAGCGCGGCGGTGGCGGCCCCCGCGATGACGAGACCGGCGAGCACGAACGGCCGCCTGCCGTGGGCGTCGGAGAGCCGGCCCGCCTGGATCTGGACGAGGGCGTTGCCGATGGCGAACACGGTGAGCGCGATGCCCGCGTAGCCCTCGCCGGCGTGCAGCGCCTGCACGACGAGCAGCGGCACCAGCGCCACGCGCACCCCGAACACAGCCCAGCCGTTGACGAAGTTCGACAGCAGTGCCGCCCGGTACATCGGGGCCAGCAGCGCCTCCCGGAAGCTCATCGTCACGGTCGGTCCGGCCGTCTCCGGCGCCGCGAGCGCCGACCCCTTGAGCCGGAAGTACACGACCGCGGCGGCGATCAGCAGGGTGACGGCGTAGATGAGGAACGGCACCCGCAGTCCGAACCCGACGAGCGCCGCGCCGACGAGCGGCCCGCCGATGCTGCCGAACAGGAACGACGTCGCGTACAGGCCCGACACCCGCCCGCGGATGTGCGGCGGCGTGATCCGGATGAGCAGGCCGAGCGCGGACACCGTGAACATCGTCGATCCGATGCCACCGAGTCCGCGGAACACCAGCAGCTGCCAGTAGCTCGACGCGAACGCGACCGCGCCGGTGGAGACCGCGACGATGACCAGACCGGTCAGATACGTCGGCCGCTCGCCGATCCGCTGCACGAGCGACCCGCTGACGGGCGCGAACACCAGGCGCATGAACGCGAACGACGAGATCACGACTGTCGCGGCGAATGCCCCGACCCCGAAACTCACCGCGAACTGCGGCAAGGCGGGCGCCACGATGCCGTAGCCGAGGGCGATGACGAATGCGGCGCTCACGAGAACCCAGATCTCGCTGGGCAAACGCGTCTTCGCCACCGGGAGGGGATCTGACACTGCTCAGATCGTAGGCGCTTCGCGCTCGTACGCGCGTCGGGGGTCGCCGGACCGTGACAGCGCGCACGAGCGTCGCGGGCGCCTACCCGAGTGCGCGGCTCACGAGGTCACGGGCGGCGTCCTGCACCTGTGTGAGGTGGCCGGGTCCAAGGAACGACTCGGCGTAGATCTTGTACTTGTCCTCGGTCCCGGAGGGGCGTGCCGCGAACCAGGCGTTCTCCGTGCACACCTTGAGGCCGCCGAGCGGTGCACCGTTGCCGGGCGCCGCCGTCAGGGTTGCGGTGATCGCCTCGCCGGCCAGTTCGGTCGCCGTGACCGCGTCCGGGGACAGCGCGGCGAGGGTCGCCTTCTGCGCGCGGTTCGCGGGCGCGTCCACCCGCGCGTACACCGGGTCGCCGTAGCGCTCGGTGAGCCCGCGGTACCGCTGCGACGGGGACGATCCGGTGACCGCGAGGATCTCCGACGCCAGCAGCGCCAGCACGATGCCGTCCTTGTCTGTGGTCCACACGCGGCCGTCGCGCCGCAGGAAGGAAGCGCCCGCGCTCTCCTCGCCACCGAAGCCGAGATCCCCGGACAGCAGACCGGGCACGAACCACTTGAACCCGACCGGCACCTCGACGAGTTCGCGGCCCAGTCCCTCGACGACGCGGTCGATCATCGACGAGCTGACGAGGGTCTTGCCGACCTTCGTGCCCCCGCCCCACTCCGGACGGTGGGTGTACAGGTGCTCGATCGCGACGGCGAGGTAGTGGTTCGGGTTCATCAGCCCGCCGTCCGGGGTGACGATGCCGTGCCGGTCCGAGTCGGCGTCGTTGCCGGTCGCGATGTCGTACCGGTCGCGGGCACCGATCAGCGACGCCATCGCATTCGGCGACGAGCAGTCCATGCGGATCTTGCCGTCCGTGTCGAGGGTCATGAACCGCCAGGTCGCGTCGACCAGCGGATTGACGACCGTCAGGTCGAGGCGGTGACGTTCGCCGATCGCACCCCAGTAGTCGACGGCCGCCCCGCCCATCGGGTCGGCGCCGATGCGGACACCCGCGGCGCGGATCGCGTCGAGATCGACCATGTTCGGCAGGTCGTCGACGTACCGGCCGAGGTAGTCGAACGGCCGCGCGGCCGTGGCCAGTGCCGTCGCCAGCGACACCCGCTTCACGCCGGTCAGACCGGCGGCGAGCAACGCGTTCGCGCGGTCCTCGATGACCGAGGTCGCGTCGGAGCCTGCCGGTCCACCCGACGGCGGGTTGTACTTGAAGCCACCGTCACGCGGCGGATTGTGAGACGGGGTGACGACGATGCCGTCCGCGAATCCGGACGACAGGCCCTCGTTGTGCCGCAGGATGGCGTGGCTGACGCCTGGCGTCGGGGTGTAGCGCCCGGCCGCATCGATCAGGACGTCGACGCCGTTGCCCGCGAGCACCTCGAGCGCGCTCGTCCACGCCGGTTCCGACAGGGCGTGCGTGTCACGGCCCAGGTACAGCGGTCCCGTGTACCCCTGTGCCGCGCGGTACTCGACGATCGCCTGCGTCGTGGCGAGGATGTGCGCCTCGTTGAACGCGCCGTCGAGAGACGAGCCACGATGTCCCGACGTCCCGAACGCCACCCGCTCGTCCGGGTTCTCGGGGTCGGGCGTGCGACTGTAGTAGGCCGTCACCAGCTGCGCGAGATCCTCGAGATCCGCTGCCTGTGCCGGTTGCCCGGCCCTCTCGTGTGCCACGATGCCCCTCCTCCTGACCGTGCACGTCTGTGCACGGTCATTCGATCACGGTGCCCCGACCCGTGCGACGGGAGTTGCACCCGGCCTGGGAACCGCCCCGAACCGTCGCGCGAACCGGAAGGTGACCACCGGCAGGACGACCAGCGTCGCGAACACCGCGCCGCCGAGTACCGCGACCGCGACCGTTCCGACCGTTCCGAGATCGCCGAGGTCACCGATCTCCTCGGACGCCACACCGACGGCGGGGACGCACAGGAAGATCGAGCCCGCCGTCAGGAGCGCAACGGCGACGCCGCGACGGGCGACGGCTACGGCGACCGCGCCGGGGATCATCGCGACGACGTAGAGCGTCACGATTCCCGCCGACCCCGACCACGAGAACCCGGCGTCGCCCGCGGCCGCAACGGTGGTCAGCCGCATCAGGATTCGCGCGAGGACGCCGACCGCGACGCCCGCGACGATCGCCGCCGCCGCTGCGGCGGCCGACCTGGTGAGAGTGGACACAACACCTCCTCAGGCGATCGCCGCGCCCGCGGCGAATCCCGCGACCGCCGCACCGATCCCGGCGACGAGGGTCACCGCGACGTTCCCGAATGCGAACAGCCTCGCCCGATCCTCGAGCAGCCGGACCGTCTCGTACCCGAACGTGCTGAAGGTGGTGAGCGCGCCGCAGAAGCCGGTCCCGAGGACCGTCCAGAGCGCACTGTCGTGTGCGGTGCCGACGCCGGCGAGGACCCCGAGGACGAACGAGCCGATCACGTTGACGCACAGCGTCCCCCACGGGAGCACGCTGTCGTGACGGGACTGCACCGCCCGGTCGAGGAGGTACCGCGCCGGGGCGCCGATCGCCCCGCCGACGACGACGAGCAGGACCGTCACGCGTCGCTCACGTGGATGCGTTCGACGTGGTCGAGGGTGACCGTCGCCTGACCGAGCAGGTCCGCGATCGTCTCGAGGAACGCCCGGATCCGCGGCTCCTCGTCGACGACCACCACGAGAACGGGCAGCCCGTCGGCGAGGTCGAGAAGTCGCGCCGTGTGGATGTGCGAGGACGCGCCGTACCCTTCCGTTCCTCGCCAGACGCTGGCACCGGCCAGTCCGGCGTCGCGGGCGCGGCGCACGATCTCCTGGTACTTGGGCTTGTGGTGCCACAGGTCGTCGAGCCCGAGGATGACCGTCAGCCGCAGCTCCGGCCGAGAGTGGATCGTGTGCGTGACGTCGCTCATGTCAGGTTCCTCTCCCGTTGCGGCCTCCGACGGCCAGTCTCGTGACCCACAGTCCCGCCAGCACCGCGGCGAGCGCGGCGAGCACCGTTCCCGCCAGATAGCCGAACGCGAGGGCGAGGTCGCCGTCGGCGACGAGTTGGCGTGTCTCGACCGCGTACGTCGAGAAGGTGGTGTAGCCACCGAGAATCCCCACCCCGAGGAAAGGCCGGACCACCGGATGCGCCGTCCACACCTCGGTGACCAGCACCATCAGGATTCCGATGAGGAAGCAGCCGCTGACGTTCGCGATCAGCGTCGCCCAGGGGATCTGCCCCGGCGCCGCCGGGAACAGCACCGTCAGCGTGTAACGAGCGACCGCGCCGATCGCGCCGCCGACCGCGACAGCGGAGACGATCGCGACGTCGCCGCCTGCTCGCACACCCACCCCAGCCCGCACCGGTTCAGTCCGGTCGGCCGAGACGGAACCGGAGGCCGGCCACTGCGTCGGCGAGTCCCTCGGTGAGCGCCCGCACCCGGTGCGCGGCGTCCGGCGCGGACAGCACGCGAAGTCGGTCCAGCGGGCCGAGCGGTAACTCCCGTGCCAGCGCGAACGCCCGGTCCCCTGGTTCCCCTGCCACGTCGTCCCAATCGGGGATGTGCAGCTTGGCCACGCCCCGGTCGCGGGTGAGGCCCTCCGCCAGGTCGGTGAGTGCGGTGATCTGGTCCGTCAACGCGTCGAGGTCGGCGGGCTCGACCTCGGCAGGCTCGTCGGGCCAGACCCGGACGCGAGCACGGGGATACGGGTCGTCGGGCAGCCACTCGTCGACCGCGATCCGATGTTCTCCGACGCAGCCGACGTGCAGGCGCCCACCCGACACCGGGCGGCAGGAGGTGATCCGGGCAACCGTGCCGACACCGGTGCGCTCGTCCCCGCCACCGACCTCGTGACCGCGCGCGATCAGCACCACACCGAACCGCAGGCGGTCCGGCGACCCGACGCAGTGCTCGATCATGTCGAGGTAGCGCGGCTCGAACACCTGTAGCGGGATCTCCTCGCCGGGGAGCAGCACGGCACCCAGCGGGAACATGGGCAGTACGCCGTCACCACCGGCCACGCTCTCGTCCGACACCGGACCAGGCTAGCAACGCCCCGACCTGCGGGTCTGCAAGACGCAGCGCGCGGGTCGTTAGCATTCCGAGACGTGACCGCCACCAGAACGCTCGCCGACCCGCCGCTCCCACCCTCGGACGGCGACCGATCGGCGGCATTGCGCACCGCGTTGCGGGGCCCGCGCCTGGTGGCGATGATCAGCGCGCTGGTGAGCATCGTGCTCGCCGTGTCGATCCCGTTCCTCCCGGTCCGGCAGACGACCGCGAGCGTGTCCTGGCCGCAGGACGGCACGACGACCGGCATCACGGCACCGCTGGTGTCGTACGCGCCGACGGACCTGGACATCGCCATTCCCTGTACGGCGGTCCGGCAGCTGTCGGGCGGCGGGGTCGTCACGTCGACGTCCCCGGTCGGCGCACCGGATGCCGAACGGTACGGGCTCGTCGCGAAGGTCGTCGGCGGGGACTCCCCCCGACTGGACGTGATCGCCCGCGACCGGGTGCTGCTGTCCGAACCGCTCGACGGGCTCGGCGCCGACTGCACGGTCACCGTCCACTCCGAGTCCTCCGGGACGACGGTCGGACTGAACGGCTCGACGGCCACGTTCGACGAGGACCTCCGCCCGCAGGTGGTCGGGGTGTTCTCGGACCTGACCGGTGACGCGCCCGACGGCCTGTCGGTGACCGCCCAGCTCGACACCCGGTTCACGAGCTCCCCGACGCCGCTCAAGCTCGCCGCGATGGTGTTGGCGCTGCTCGCGGCGGCACTGTCGCTGGTCGCGCTGCACCGGATCGATGCCGCCGACGGACGCCGCTCCCGGCGGTTCCTTCCGACGCGCTGGTGGAGTTTCACCCGGATCGACGCGCTGGTCGTCGGCACGCTTCTCGTGTGGCACGTGATCGGCGCCAACACCGCCGACGACGGCTACCAGCTCGGCATGGCCCGCGCAGCGGGCGAGGCCGGGTACATGGCCAACTACTTCCGCTGGTTCGGTGTGCCCGAGGCGCCGTTCGGCACCCCGTTCTACGACGTTCTCGCGTGGATGACGCACGTGTCGACGGCGAGCATCTGGATGCGGCTGCCCGCCCTGTGTGCCGGTCTGCTCGGCTGGTGGCTGATCAGCCGCGAGATCGCCCCCCGGCTCGGTGCCGCGGCGCGGGCGTCCCGCGGTCCCCTGTGGGCGGGCGCGCTCGTGTTCCTCGCGTTCTGGCTGCCGTTCAACAACGGGCTTCGCCCGGAGCCGATCGTCGCGGTCGGCGTCCTCGCCACCTGGTGCTCCGTCGAACGCGCCGTCGCCACCCGGCGGCTGCTCCCCGCCGCCATGGCCGTCGTGGTCGGCGCGATCACCGTGACGGCCGGACCGTCCGGCATCATCTGCTTCGCCGCTCTGATCGCGGGTGCGCGGCCCGTCGCGCGCATCATCGCGGACCGCGCGCGGACCGCCGGCTACCTCGCCGTGCTGCTTCCGATCGTCGCGTCCGGGCTCGCGGTGATGGCGTTCGTGTTCGCCGACCAGACCCTGGCAGGCGTGCTGGAGATGCAGCACGTCCACGCCATCGGGCCGAACGAGAAGTGGTTCACGGAGTACCTGCGGTACCAGTACCTGCTGCAGATCACCGTCGACGGATCGCTCTCACGCCGCTTCGCCGTGTTCACGATGGTGCTGTGCCTGGCGACCGTGATCATCGCGATCCTGCGTCGCGGCGGCCAGATCCCCGGCACCGCACAGGGACCGAGCCGCCGGATCGTCGGCATCACCCTCGGCGCCATCGTGCTGATGATGTTCGCGCCCACCAAGTGGACCCACCACTTCGGCATCTACGCGGGCCTCGCCGCATCCGTCGCCGTGGTCGCCGCGATCGCGGTGTCGCCAGCCGTGTTGCGGTCCCGGCGCAACCGGGCCTTGTTCGCCGCCGCCGTCTCCTTCGTCGTGACGATGTCGTTCGCGAGCCAGAACGGCTGGTGGTACGTCTCCAGCTACGGCGTTCCGTGGTGGGACAAGCCCCCGTCCGTCGCCGGGTTCGGTTTCGCGACGGTGTTTCTCGCGCTCACGCTCGGCCTGCTCGCCGTCGCCGCGTGGTACCACGTACACCCGACGGCCGATCGCAGTCGCGACCCCGGCAAGCTGTGGTCCATTCCGCCGCTGACCGTTGCCGCGGCCGCGCTCGTCCTGTTCGAGGTCCTCTCCCTCGCAAAGGGCGCCGTCTCCCAGTACCCCGCCTACTCGGTGGCCCGGTCCAACATCGACGCCCTCGCAGGAAACAGCTGCGGACTCGCGAACGACGTCCTGCTGGAGACGGACCCGAATACCGGTGTGCTGCAACCGCTCTCCGGTGACATCGGCGGCGCCCTCTCCGCGGGCGGCGGCGACGGCTTCGCCCCGAACGGCGTCGCGGCCGACCTGACGCCCGACGACGAGGGCAAGGACGCGGGCACCGCGAACACCGTCGACAACGACGGTTCCCCCGCCCCCACCGCGGGTGCGGGCACGGGCGGCGGCTTCGGCGGCGAGGGCGTCAACGGGTCGACCGTTGCGTTGCCGTTCGGACTCACACCTGCCACGACACCGGTGCTCGGCAGCTTCGGCGCCACCGGAACCGCCCAGGTCACCACCGACTGGTACCGCCTCCCCGACGCCGACGCGGACGGGTCGCGCGGTGACCTGATCTCCATCGCCGCCGCGGGCCGCGTGTACTCCGTCGACGCGGACGGCGTCGCCACCTACGGGCAGCGTCTCGACGTCGAGTACGGCGTCACCGACGGCGCGGGAGTCCGCCCACTCGGCTCGACGGGTCCGCTCGACCTCGGTCCGACCCCGTCGTGGCGAAACCTGCGGGTGCCGCTCGACCAGCTCCCCGCCGAAGCCGACGTCGTGCGCATCGTCGCCGTCGACAACGACATCGCCGGAGACCAGTGGCTCGCCTTCACCCCGCCGCGCGTCCCGCAGACCAGCACACTGCAGGAGGTCGTCGGCTCCGACACGCCGGTCCTGCTGGACTGGGCGGTCGGCCTGAACTTCCCGTGCCAGGCGCAGATGCTGCACCGGGACGGGGTCGCTCAGGTACCCGGGTACCGGATCCTCCCGGACCGGCACGGGGCGATCTCGACGAACCTGTGGCAGGACCACAACGGTGGCGGCCCGCTCGGCTGGACCGGAATACTGTTGGGGGCCCGCACGATTCCGTCGTACCTCGCGGACGACTGGGATCGTGACTGGGGTTCGATCGAGCAGTTCGTTCCGCTCGACCGCGACGCCGTTCCGGCCGGCGTCGACACCGGAACGGCGACGCGCTCCGGACTGTGGACGCCGGGCCCGATCATCACCGCGTACTGACGGCGACCGGTTCGGGCCTCTCGGGCGGAGCCTCGGCATTGTCACCTCCCGGCGGTCAGCAGAGGCAGCCGGACGTTCGCCGTCCCGATGCGACCCTTCGCGGCGAGTGCCGCCTTGATCCGCGTCGGGTTCGGTTCCGACATCAGGTCGGAGGCGAGGTCGACGAGCCGGTTGCCGAGGCCGCGGGCCTCGGCGATCCGGCCGCGGCGCCACAGGTCGAACAGTTCGGCGAACTCGCGGGTGCAGACGTTCGCCGTCGCCAGGATGGCGCCGCGGGCACCCATCGCGAGCAGCGGTGAGACGAGCGTGTCCTCCCCTGCGAGGACGGCGAAGTCGTCGGGGGCGTGTGCGAGCAGCCGCGCGGTGTCGGTGTCGACGGCGCCGACAGCCTGCTTGACGCCGACGATCCGCGGGTGTTCCGCCAGCCGCAGCAACGATTCACAGCCGATGCCCTGACCCGTGCGATACGGCACGTTGTAGAGGATCAGCGGGAGCGGACTGCGATCGGCGACGTGCTCGAAGTGCGCCACCACCCCGGCCTCCGACGGGCGGCTGTAGTAGGGAACCACGACGAGGGCGGCGTCGACATCGGCGTCCGCGTGCAGGTTCGCGACATCGCGGACCGTGCCCGCGGTGTCGTTGGATCCGACCCCGACCACGATCGGGACTCCCCGCTCGCGGCACACCGCGGCGCAGATCCTGACGACGTCGCGGCGTTCCTGCGGAACGAGCGTCGCGGACTCGCCGGTCGTGCCGAGCGCCACGATGCCCGCCGCCCCCTGGTCGATGACGGTGTGGGCGAGTCGCTCGAGGTCCGCGGTCGCGACGTCGCCGCGGTCGGTGAAGGGGGTCACGAGGGCAACGAAGATGCCGGTTGGGCGGAAGGTCATGGATCCAGTCTCATGCCGCCCGCAACAAAGTTCCAGTTATCTTTTCCGGCCCTATGCGTAAGCTGAACTGATGCTGGATGTCCGCAAACTCAGGCTGCTACGTGATCTCGACCGACTGGGCACCATCGCGGCGGTCGCGGAGGCACTGTCCTACACACCGTCCGCGGTCTCGCAGCAGCTCGCCGCCCTCGAACGCGAGACAGGGAGAAAACTCTTGAACCGCACCGGACGTCGGGTCAGCCTCACCCCCACCGCATCGGCTCTCGTCGACCACACCGAACGCGTCCTGGCCGAACTCGAACGCGCCGAGGCCGCACTCGCGGCCGACACTGCGGGCACCGCCTCGGCCGTGCGGCTCGGCGCCTTCCCCACCGCACTGCGCACCGTCGTGCTGCCCGCGATGGCGGACCTCGGCCGCACCCACCCCGACCTCGCGATGTCGGTGGTCGAGGTGGACCCCGCCCACGTGCCGGACCTGCTGCGCGGCGGCGACCTCGACGTCGCGCTGGTCCACGAATACGACAATGTCCCGTCCATTGCTGGACCGGGCGTCGAACTCGAACCGCTGCTGGACGAGGTCGTGTACCTGGCCACCACCGCGCGGCCGCGCGACTCCGCGGACCTGACGGCGGTCCGCGCACACGCGGACAGTCGCTGGATCGCGGGAAATCCGGGCACCCTCTGTCACACCATGACTGTGCGCACCTGCCAGTCCCAGGGATTCGAGCCGCGCGTGGCGCATCGCGTCGACGATTTCGGCGCGGTCCTCGACCTCGTCGCCGCAGGCGGCGGCGTCGCGTTGGTGCCCCAACTCGGGGCGGTCGACGTCCCGGCCGCGGTGACCCTCACCGCACTTCCGCTCCACCGCCGCACCCGGATCGCGTGCAGGCAGGGCAGCCGGTCGCGACCGGCATTCGCGGCCGTGAGCGCGGCGCTGCACCACGCGGTCCGCGACTTCGCGCGGGGATGATTCCGCGCGAACCGGGTGGCGGCGCGTCGAAGCGTTTACCCTGAAACCCGGAAAGGGACTTCCATGCGCACTCTGCTCGGGCGGTCCACGGCCGCCGCACTCGCACTGCTCGCCTGTCTCCTCTTCTCGACTCCACCCACGCAAGCCCTGCCGATCTACCCCGCTGCCGACCCAGATCCGTTCTATTCGGCGCCGCCGGATCTCGCGGGCCGTGGCAATGGGGACGTGCTTCGCGTGCGCCCCGTCGACGTCTCCCGCTACGGAAACGCCGACGGCTGGCAGGTTCTCTTCCGGTCCACGAACTCGTCGGGCACCCCGATCGCCGCGACGACAACGGTGATGGTGCCGCGCGGCGGCGTCGACCGCCCGCTGGTCTCGTACCAGGCGATCATCAACTCGCTCGGCACACAGTGCGGACCGTCGCACACCCTGTTCACGGGCGAACTCCAGGAGGCGCCCGCCCTGGCACCGCTGCTGCTGCGCGGGTGGTCGGTCGCACTCCCCGATCACCTCGGTCCCACCAGCGCGTACGGCGCGGCCAAGCTGGGCGGGCAAATCGTGCTCGACGGAATCCGCGCGGTCAAGCGGCTCCCCGAGATGCGATTGGTGCGCAGCCCGGTCGGCCTCGTCGGTTACTCGGGCGGCGGAATGGCGACCGGATGGGCCGCCGCCCTCGCCCCCTCCTATGCACCGGAACTGCCGATCGTCGGCTCCGCGCAGGGTGGGGTGCCCGCCGACCTGAGTCAGATGGCGGCCGGACTCGGAGGCGGTCCGCACCCCCTGTTCGGGCTCGCGTTCGCCGCGACGCTCGGACTCGAACGCGAGTACGCGGGACGGATGGAGGTCTCACCGTTCCTGACGCCGGCCGGGACGGCGCTGCGCGACCGGATCGCCAACGCCTGCTCAGAGCAGATCATCGCCGACGGGGCCGGGCACAGCACGAACGAGGTGGCCCAGTATCCGGACCGGGTCCTGGCGCCGCCGATGCGGGCCGTCTTCGACGAGAACAGCCTGCTGAACTACCCCGGAGCACCCAGTGTGCCGGTATTCGCGTGGCACGGCGCGGACGACGTCCTCGCGCCGGTGGGCGCGACCGCGGCGACCATGCGGAACTGGTGCGCGCGGGGCACCCCGGTGCAACTCGACGTCCTGCCCGGCGACCACGGTCCGGCCGCGATCGAGGGGATCCCCGGGGCGTTCGGATTCCTCAATGCACGGTTTGCCGGCGCAGCGACTCCCAGTAACTGCTGATCTTCATCGTCCCGGCCACGGCGGCAGCGGCGGCTTGACCCAGGTGATCTTCTCGTCGGCGTGCGCGGGGACAGATCGCGGATCGTCGGGATGCGCCTGCGCCCATCGAGTCTTCTCGTCGAGCAACCCCGCGACGACGGTCCAGGTCTCCTTCGTGCTCGGCGGATTCGCACCGGCCTCGCGGGCGAGTTTGCGGAGACGCTCGTCGGACAGCGCGAGCAGTTCGGTGCCGGTGATCGCGCGGTCCCACACGAACCGCGCCAGGCCGAGCGCCTTCTCGTGGCGTCGCCGCGCCGCCTGGTCGGTGTGCGCGAAATCGACGTTCGGGTCGGGTTCGTTCGGGTCGGGTACGACGGGTTCCACGCGGGCAAGCGTAGTCGCGGGCGCCGCCGACCTTCGGACACATGCGAAAGGCCCCCACCTTGCGGTGGGGGCCTTCTCGTGGAGCTGCCGGGAATTGAACCCGGGTCCTACGCAGCTTCGCCTGGGCTTCTCCGTGTGCAGTTCGCTATGCCTCTACTTGGATCTCCCGGTCTCGCGAACAAGCCGTGATGACGATCCCAGTCACTGTTTGATGTCCCGTCCGACTCCGTGACCGAGCCGTGCGGTGAAGCCCTCTAGCTGATGCCAGTACCCGACCCGAGGGCGAGATCGGACTGACAGACACGCTTCGCTACTTAGGCAGCGAGAGCGTAGTCGCGCTGATTGGAATCGGCGCTTAATTGGTTGCATCGACGCTTACGGTGGTCTCTTGCCTGCACCGACACGCTTCCCCTGACTCAACGTACGCAGTCGAAACCGTTCAGCCCCGTACGCCCCCAGCAACTTGCTGGGACCACACACTGTAACGCCTCGGAGCGGAAATTTCATCCCTGTATTTCCTGCGCCCGTGTCCCGAACGTAGACCTGGACATTTGTCCAGATGATCTCTACGCTGCGGAACAAAATCGGCAGATGATCAACCACACATTCACCCAAACGGGAGACGTCGGACACAGTGAGACTCGCAGCCCGCCTTCGCCGCGTCATCCCCACCCTCGGGATCGCCGTTGCCCTCGTCGCCGCGACCGCGACCGCCGCCGCCGCACCCGGGCCGTCGCCCGTCGTCCCGGGTGAAGATCCGGTGTACGGCCTCGCGAACGGGTGCTACGCACTGCAGTCCGAGCCCACCGGGAAGTTCACCCGACTCACGCCCGACGGCTACCGCGTCGATGCCGCGACCACGGGCGACGCCGAACCGTTCCGCCTGCACGCCGCCCAGCTCGGCCGCTTCATGCTCTACGGCCGCGGCGGCGACCTCCTCGCCCACGACGGCGGCAACGCCATCGTGCCCACGCGGGACGCGACGCCTGCCACCGACTGGACCCTCACCCACACCGACGGGGTCTACAGCCTCACCGCGACCGACACCGGCGACCAGCTCACCGCACACGACGGCCGGCTGTTCTCGAGCGACCCCGGCCTCGACCCGACGGGTGGGCGCTTCGCACTGGCTCCTGCCACCGGCTGCGCCGACTTCCCCGACTCCGAGGTGAACGCGACGGGGACGCCGCTGTCCGGGTCCGGACCGAACGGCGAGGTGCGCGGGTTCATCGACACCCACGTGCACATGAACGCGAACCTGTTCATCGGCGGGGACGTGCACTGCGGGGCTCCCTACGATCCGCAGGGCATCACGAAGGCCCTGCAGGACTGCGCAGACCACGGCAATGACGGCCTGCCCGCGCTGCTGGAGAACGTGATCTCCCAGGGCAGCCCGTTCGAGACCCACGACACCACCGGGTGGCCCACGTTCGCCGACTTCCCGTCGCACGACTCGCTCACCCACGAGCAGACGTACTACAAGTGGGTCGAACGGGCGTGGCGCGGCGGACTGCGGATCTTCACGAACCTGCTGGTGAACAACCATGTCCTGTGCGAGGTGTACCCACTCAAGAGCAGGTCCTGCAACGACATGGACACCGTCCGCGCCCAGGCCGCGCAGGCACACGAGATCCAGGACTACGTCGACGCGCAGTACGGCGGCCCGGGCCGCGGCTGGTTCCGGATCGTCCGCTCCCCTGAGGAGGTCCGCCGAGTCGCCGCGGAGGGCAAGCTCGCCGTGACCCTCGGCATCGAGGTGTCGGAACCCTTCGGATGCGGCATCCAGGACGGTGTCCCGCAATGCACCGAGGCAGACATCGACCGCGGCCTCGACGAGGTGTACGCGCTCGGTGTGCGGCAGATGATCGTCACGCACAAGTTCGACAACGCGTTCGGTGGCGTCCGCTTCGACCCCGGGGTGCAGGGCGTCGCGGTCAACGCCGGCAACTTCCTCGGCACCGGCAAGTTCTGGGAGGCCGAGCCCTGCACGGGACCCGAGAAGGACAACAAGCTGCTGTCCGCGGGAGACGGTCCCGCCGAAGCACTCGCCGCGCTGCCGCCCGGTGTCACGACACCGGTCTACCCCGACGGCCCCCTGTGCAACGTCCGCGGCCTGACTCCGCTGGGCGAGCACATGATTCGCGGAATGATGGACCGCGGCATGATCGTCGACATCGACCACATGGGCGTCAAGACGGCCGACGCGACGCTGGACATCCTCGAAGAAGCCGGGTACTCCGGCGTCGTGTCCAGCCACAGCTGGTCGGATCCTCTCCTCTACAAGCGCATCTATGCGCTCGGCGGTTTCGTGGCGCTCTACGCCGGACAGCTCGACCCCCAGGAACGGGAGCCCGGCCAGGATCCGAAGGAGGAGCGCAACGAGGGCTTCATCTCCTCCTGGCGTGAGGCCCGCGAACAGCGCAGCGACGACTACTACTTCGGCTTCGGCTACGGCGCGGACACCAACGGCTTCGGCCCGCAGGCCGCACCCCGGAAGGACGCGGCCGAGAATCCGCTGGTGTACCCGTACACGACGTTCGACGGCGGCACCGTCATGGACCGCCAGCGCACCGGCGAGCGCGTCTTCGACGTGAACATCGACGGAGTCGCGCAGTACGGCCTGATCCCCGACTGGATCGCCGACATGCGGAACGCGGCCGGCGCGGACGGGGACCAGATCATCGACGACATGAGCCGGGGCGCCGAGGCGTATCTGCAGATGTGGGAGCGGGTCGCGCGCTGAGGTCACGGCTGGGGCACACGCGGTCGAATCGTCCGGATCCCGGCGCCGACCGCGCCTAGACTCGACGAGACGAGCCGGCACCGCCGACGCGACGGGCCGGGGCACCGACACAGGTGGCACAGCCGCCGTGAGGAGGCCCGACGTGGCCGACCGATCATCGTCACGCTCCCCCCGGTCCGCGCCTGCCACCGAGCAGATACGCAACGTCGTCCTCGTCGGCTGCAGCGGGGTCGGAAAGACGACGCTCGCCGAGTCGCTCGCGCTGGCAGCGGGCGCGATCACCAAGGCGGGACGCGTCGTCGACGGCACCACGGTCTCCGACTTCGAGGACATCGAGCACGCACAGCAGCGCTCGGTGCAGTTGTCGGTGCTCCCCCTGGACTGGAACGGCGTCCGGATCAACGTCCTCGACCCGCCCGGGCATCCCGACTTCGACGCGGAACTGCGCGCCGGGATCCGAGCCGCCGACGCCGGGGTGTTCGTGGTGTCCGCGACGGACCCCGTCACCGCGGCCACCCGGGCGCTGTGGCGCGAGGCCGCCGACGCCGGGGTTCCCCGCGCAATCGTGGTGTCCAAACTCGACCAGGCCCGCGAGAGCTTCGACGACATCCTCACCCTGTGCCACGACGCGTTCGGGCTCGGCGCGGACACCCTGCGTGCCGTGTACCAGCCGGTCCTGCGGGACGGCGTCCCCTCCGGGTCCGTCGACCTGCTCACCGGTCGCGGGTACGGCGACACCGACGACGCACCGGACACCGCCGCCGCGCGGGAGAGCCTCGTCGAGGCGATCTCCGGCCTCGACGACACGCTGATGGAGCGGTATCTCGCAGGCGACGACCTCGACACCGACGCACTGTTCGCGGGTCTGCGGCACGAGATCGTCGACTGCACCCTGCATCCCGCGCTTGCCGTCACCGACACCGGATTCGGGACAGCGGAACTCCTCGACCTGATCGCCGGATCGTTCCCCGACCCGACTCACCGCGTCGGCCCCGGACCGGCGGCCGACCCCGACGCCCCGCTGACCGCACAGGTCATCCGGATCGCCGGCGACGCCTACGTCGGCCGGATCAACCTCGTTCGCGTCTACGCGGGAACGCTGCGTCCGGACACGCACGTACAGGTGATCGGCACGGAGGGCGCCGCCGACGACCGGCTGACGACGTTGTCCGGGCCGTTCGGCAAGGCCACACACCCGGTCCCGGAGGCGCAGGCAGGCGACATCGTGTGCGTCCCGAAGATCGCATCCACCCACATCGGGGACACCCTCGCCGACGACCCCGCCGCCGCACCGATGCCACAGTGGCCGTTGCCCGCGGCCCTGCTCCCGATCGGTGTCGAGGCACACAGCAAGACCGACGACGACAAGCTGTCGCAGGCGTTGGCGCGGCTGGTCGTCGAGGATCCGGCCCTGCGGCTCGAGCAGAACCGGCAGACGAATCAGATCGTGTTGTGGTGCACCGGCGAAGCCCATGCCGAGGTCACGCTCGACCGCCTGCGCACCCGGCACGGTGTGCACGTCGACACCGTCCCGTACCGGGTTGCGCTGCGGGAGACGTTCGGGGGTAGTGCAAGCGGCCACGGCCGGCTCGTGAAACAGTCCGGCGGCCATGGCCAGTACGCGATCTGCGACCTCGAGGTCGAGCCGCTGCCCGCGGGTTCCGGATTCGAGTTCGCGGTGAAGATCGTCGGCGGCTCGGTCCCCAAGAACTTCATCCCGTCGGTCGAGAAGGGGGTCCGCACCCAACTCGCGTCGGGCGTCGCGACGGGCAACCCGCTGGTCGACGTGCGGGTCACCCTCGTCGACGGCAAGGCCCACTCGGTGGATTCCTCCGACGCCGCATTCCAGACGGCGGCGGCTCTCGCGCTCAAGGACGCGGCGGAGCACACGGAGATTCGGCTGCTCGAACCGGTCGCGGCGATCCGGGTGATCCTGCCCGACGACTATCTCGGCGCCGTCCTCGGCGACCTGTCCGCCCGGCGAGGTCACGTCCTCGGTACCGAGACGACCGAGCCGGGCACGGCTCTGCTGCGCGCGGAGGTCCCGGAGATCGAACTCGCCCGCTATCCGGTCGACCTGCGATCGCTCACCCACGGCACCGCGGAGTTCGCCCGAGCTCACCTGCGGTACGAGCCGATGCCCACCTCGGTCGCCCGCACCCTGGTGTGAGCGCAACCCCTGAAGAGGTCGGACCGGGCGAGGGCTCCTCTCACCCCACGGCGATCATGGCGACCGCGGCGACGGCGAGCACCATGCCGACCTGCTGCAGCCTGCCGACCCGTTCGCCGAGCATCGTCATCGCCAGCAGCACCGTCGCCGCCGGATACAGCGAACCGATGACCGCGACGAGCGACAGCAGTCCGCCCGAGAACGCGTACATCATCGCGCCGCTCGCGACCACGTCGAGCAGGGCGATCCCGATCGCGAGCCGCGCGACATCGCGCGGCGGCAGCCGGAACTGACCAGCACCGGCCGCGACGGCCCACACGACGACGGTGGCGGCGGCCCGCGACATCGCCAGCGGCCACAGTCCGGGGTCGTCACCGATCCGGTCGAGCCCGATGAACGCCAGCGCGAACGCGAAACCCGAGCCGACCGTCAACCACGCCACCGTCGGCGTGAACCGGGCTCGGTGCCCGTCCACCGCTTCGCCCGCCGTCTCGGGTGTCTCGCGGCTCACCAGCACGACCGCGATCAGCGCGAGCACGATTCCGGTGACGGCGAGCACGCCGGGCCGCTCCCCCGTCGCGAACCCGACGCCGACCGGGATGCCCGCGACCAGGATCGCCGTCAGCGGCGACACCACCGACATGGGTCCGTCGGCGAGCGCCAGGTAGAACCACCAGACGGCGAGGCCTCCCGCGACCCCGGACGCCGCACCCCACAGGACGGCCGACCGCGTCACCTCACCGCCCGCGAACGGCGCGACGGCGAGCACCATGAGCAGTGACACCGGGTAGGAGACGAGCACGACGCGCAGCGCGGCGACGCGCCTCGACGCCAGGCCGCCGATGAAGTCGCTGACCCCGTAGGAGGCTGCCGCGACCAGGGCCAGCAGGACCGAGGTCACGGAAGGGCGATCCGGATCAGCGGCTCATGCCCTTCACGCGCCGGCCGATCTCGCGCGTGACCTCGCGCTCGGCGGTGCGACGCGCGATGTCCTGACGCTTGTCGTAGTCCTGCTTGCCCTTGGCCAGTGCCAGTTCGACCTTGACCTTGCCGTCGCTGAAGTACATCGACAGCGGAATCAGTGTTTGGTTCCCCTCCCGCGACTTGCCGACGAGGCTGTCGATCTCGCGCCGGTGCAGGAGCAGTTTGCGGGTGCGTCGCGGCGAGTGGTTCGTCCAGCTCCCGCTCCCGTACTCGGGGATGTGCAGGCCGCGGAGCCACACCTCGCCGTGGTCGACGGTGGCGAACGCGTCGACGAGCGACGCCTTGCCCTCGCGCAGGCTCTTCACCTCGGTTCCGACGAGAGCGATTCCCGCCTCGACGGTGCTGAGGATGGTGTAGTTGTGCCGCGCCTTACGGTTCGTGGCGATGACCTTCCGGCCCTTTTCCTTCACGTGCGGGCCCTCCGGTCCACGAAAACTCCGGCGACGTCATCGACGCCGGATCTGGCTGTCACCTCCACGATAGTTGCGACAGGGCGTGCGACACCAACTGGTTTTCTCTCGCGCGCGCCGCCCCGTCGCGGTCGTGTGTACACCTATTCCCGGACGTACAGGCGCAGCGTGACGTAGGCGGTCACCGCGGCCATGCCGACACCGACGAACGCGAGGATCGGCGAAACGAGCAGCACGTCGCTGTTGGAGATCCGGGCGACGATGTTCGCGTCGTAGACGTCCGCGAGAACGTCGTCGACGAACATACTCTTCGCGGTGAACAGCGACGCGATGGCGAGGCCCGCACCGACCATCGCCGCCACGACGGCCTCCAGCAGGAACGGCAACTGTGTGTACCAGCGCGTGGCACCGACGAGCCTCATGATGCCGACCTCGGTGCGGCGGGTGTACGCGGCGATCTGAACCATGTTGGCGATCAGCAGGATCGACGCGATCGCCTGGACGACGGCGATGGCGAACGCGGCATTGCGGATACCGCCGAGCACACTGAACAGACGCTCCACCAGGTCGCGCTGGTTGAGCACGCTGTCGACGCCCGGCCTCGTCGCGAACGAGTCCTCGATCACTCCGAATCGGTCGGGGTCGTCGAGCCGCACCTTGAACGACGCGGGCAGAGCCTCCGGGCTCACCATCGACGCGAGTTCGGGCTGATCCTTGAAGACCCGTTCCTTGGCGTCGGCGACCGCGTCCTCACGGTTGAGGTACTGCACCGACACCACCGCGTCGGTGCCTTCGAGGTCCTCGCGCAGTCCGCGGCAGAGGTCCTCGGTGCAGCCGGGATCGGAGGTCGAGACGTCGTCGGTGAGGAAGATCTGCACCTCGACCCGGTCGAGGAAGATCTGCTGCGTCTTACCCGCCATCTGCACGACGAGCAGGCCGCCGCCGAAGAGGGCGAGGGAGATCGCGGTGGTGAGGATCATCGCGATCGTCATGGTGATGTTGCGGCGCAGTCCGGTGAAGACCTCGCTGATGATGAAGCTGGCACGCATCGAAGTGGTGGTCCTTCGTGAGTCGGGGCGGTTTCGGCGGGGCGGGGCGTCAGCGCCCCACGCCGTAGACCCCCCTCGCCTCGTCTCGCACCACGCGGCCGAGGTCGAGTTCGACCACCCGGCGGCGCATCGAGTCGACGATGTGGTTGTCGTGCGTGGCCATCAGGACGGTGGTACCGGTCCGGTTGATCCGTTCGAGCAGCAACATGATGTCGCCGCTCGTGTCGGGGTCGAGGTTGCCGGTGGGCTCGTCGGCGAGCAGGACCAACGGCCGGTTGACGAAGGCGCGTGCGATCGCGACCCGCTGCTGCTCACCGCCCGACAGTTCGTTCGGGAGGCGGTCGGCCTTACCGGACAGGCCGACGAGGTCGAGCACCTCGGGCACCGTCCGGTCGATCATGGCGCGCGGCTTGCCGATGACCTCGAGTGCGAAGGCGACGTTCTCGGCGACGGTCTTGCGGGTGAGCAGACGGAAGTCCTGGAACACGCATCCCATCGACTGCCGCAGCTTCGGCACCCGGCGGGCCGAGAGCTTGTTGACGTGGAATTCGGAGACGTGAATGTCGCCCGACGTGGGGCTCTCCTCCTTGAGGAGCAGACGCATGAACGTGGACTTACCCGAGCCGGACGCCCCGATCAGGAAGACGAACTCACCCTTGTCGATCGACACGTTCACGTTGTCCAACGCCGGCCGCGAGGACGCCTTGTAGGACTTGGACACATTCTCCACGCTGATCACGAGGAGCCAGTCTAGACACGACCCCGGCCGGGCACCGGGCGTCTCCGGGGGCGCGAGTCGCCCATCACCGTGGCTACACCACAGCGAACAGGCACCCGTTCCAAATCAGGGCGTCGCCGAGGTGGTCGGCGGTGTCGCAGTCGGTGCGGCAGGCGTCGTTGTGGTCTCGACCGCAACACCCGGCGGCAGTTCGACGCCGGACGGGACCAGGCCAGGCGGCAGCACGATCAGAGGTGACGCCGTCGGGGTCTCGCTCGTTGCGGTCGTCTCCGGGGTCGTGGTCGAGGTCGGCGGTGTGGTCGTCGGGACGGTGGTGGCCGTCGGCATCTGTTGCGGCGTCGTCTCGACCGGGACCTGGACCACCGTTTGCAACTGCCTTGCCTTCTCCTCTGCCTCGGCGGCCATGAGATAGCTACGCAGCAGCGCGGCCCCGAGGAACGCCACGATCAGCACGACGGTGGACGTGCGGAGGCGTCCGACGTGCTTCGGCCACGTCCACTTCCGGCGACGCTTGGTCCCGGCCTCCTCGTACGCGATCGTCGGGTCCGAGTGGATGTCGTCCGGGCGCGTCATGTCGCGTCTCCCTGGTCCATCGTCAGGTCGGGTCCGATGAAGATGCCTTCCCGGCGCAGCGCGGCGGCAACCCGGATCCGCAGTGCGCGACCCACCTCGAACTGCTTGCCGGGCAGGGTGCGCGCAACCATCCGGATGTTGACGGTGTCGACCTGGATGGACTCGACGCCCATCACGCTCGGCTCGTCGAGGAGCAGCGGTTCGAGGTCGAGGTCCGCGAACGCGTCCCGCCCTACGGATCTGAGGACGTCGTTGACGTGGTTGAGGTCGGCGCCCGCGGGGATCGGCACGTCGACCACGGCGCGGGCCCAGTCCTTCGACAGGTTGACCGCCTTGACGATCTGACCGTTCGGGACGGTGATGACCTCGCCGTCGGACGACCGCAGTCGCGTCACCCGCAGGGTCACGTCCTCGACGGTGCCGGAGGCGTCCTCGCCCGACCCCGTGATCGCGATCTGCACGACGTCACCGAATCCGTACTGCTTCTCCGCGATGATGAAGAACCCGGCGAGGATGTCCTGCACGACCCGCTGCGCGCCGAAGCCGAGTGCGGCGCCGAGCACGGTTGCGGGTGCCACGAGGCTGCCGATCGCGAAGCCGAGCAGTTGCAGCACCTCGATGGATACGAGGGTGTAGACGATGGTAACGAGCACCCAGGTGATGACCTGGGCGAGCGCGTGCCGATGCTTGGTGGCCTCGGACCGGACCAGTGCGTCGCCCTGGCTGTAGTTCAGGTCGATGCGGTCGGTGACGCGGTTTCCCGCCCACGTCAGAAACCTGCCGGCAAGCAGGCCCCCGATCACGTACAGGACGATTTCGAGACCGGTCGACTTCAGCCAGTCGCCGAAGGTGAGATTGGGGAGCCACCCGGCCGCGAGGGTGGCAGACACGACAGAGCCGGACACCTAGTCCTGCTCTCCCCGCATCCGCCAGCGGATGCCGGACTCGATGAATCCGTCGATGTCGCCGTCGAGGACCGCGGACGGGTTGTTGACCTCGTACTCGGTGCGCAGGTCCTTGACCATCTGGTACGGGTGCAGAACGTAGGAGCGCATCTGGTTGCCCCACGAGCTGCCGCCGTCGCCCTTGAGCGCGTCCATCTCGGCCCGCTCCTCCTGACGCTTGCGTTCGAGCAGCTTGGCCTGCAGCACCCGCATCGCGGACACCTTGTTCTGCAGCTGGGACTTCTCGTTCTGACAGGTGACGACGATGCCGGTCGGGATGTGCGTCAGTCGCACGGCCGAGTCGGTGGTGTTGACGGACTGACCACCCGGTCCCGACGAACGGTAGACGTCGACGCGAACGTCGTTCTCGTCGATGTCGATGTGGTCGGTCGTCTCGACGACGGGCAACACCTCGACCTCGGCGAAGGAGGTCTGGCGGCGGCCCTGGTTGTCGAAGGGGCTGATCCGGACGAGGCGGTGGGTGCCCATCTCGATGGAGAGGGTGCCGTACGCGTAGGGGGCCTTCACCGCGAAGGTCGCCGACTTGATGCCCGCCTCTTCCGCGTACGAGGTGTCGTAGACCTCGGTGCCGTAGCCGTGCTTCTCGGCCCAGCGGATGTACATGCGCATCAGCATCTCGGCCCAGTCGGCCGCGTCGACGCCGCCCGCGCCGGCGCGGATGTTGACGAGGGCGTCGCGCTCGTCGTACTCGCCGGAGAGCATCGTCTTGACTTCCATCGCGGCGATGTCCTCGCGGAGCTTGTGCCGCTCGGCGTCGGCATCGGCGACGGCGTCGGGGCCGTCCTCCTCCGCGAGCTCGTACAGCACTTCCATGTCGTCGAGCCGCGACCGCAGGTCCTCGACACGGCGCAGTTCCGCCTGCGCGTGGGAGAGCTGGCTGGTGACCTGCTGCGCGTGTTCCTGGTTGTTCCACAGGTCCGGGTCGGCCGCCTGGTGCTCGAGCTCGTCGATACGGCGGCGCAGCTCCTCGACGTCGAGCACCGTCTCGACGGTGGTCAGAGTGGTGTCGAGCTCGGCGAGGTCAGCGGAAACGTCGGGATGCACGAGAATCAAGGCTACCGGGTCGGACCGACCGACTTGCCGCCCGCCGCCGATCGCTGCCGTCGCGGTGCGCGGAACCCTTGTGCGGATCACGGCCCCGGCGTTCGATGCACGGATCATTCCTGTCCCGACGAACGGAACCGACGATGACTGTCACCGACGACTACCTGAAGAACAACGCCGACTACGCACGCACCTTCACCGGCCCACTTCCCCTGCCTCCGAGCCGCCACGTCGCCGTGGTGGCGTGCATGGACGCCCGCCTCGACGTGTACCGGATCCTCGGATTGAAGGACGGTGAGGCGCACGTGATCCGCAACGCGGGCGGCGTCGTCACCGACGACGAGATCCGGTCCCTCGCGATCAGCCAGCGCCTGCTCGGGACCACCGAGATCATCCTGATCCACCACACGGACTGCGGGATGCTGACATTCACCGACGACGACTTCAAGCGATCCATCCAGGACGAGATCGGCATCAAGCCCGCGTGGGCGGCCGAGGCGTTCGGCGATCTCGACGAGGACGTGCGGCAGTCGCTGCGCCGCATCGAGACCAGCCCGTTCGTGACGGCGACGACGTCGCTGCGCGGCTTCGTCTTCGATGTCGCGACCGGACAGCTGCGAGAGGTGACCGCCTGATCTCGACTCCACCCTCCCCTGCAGCCCGTCGGGCACCGACCAACAGTGTCGGGCCCGACGGGTTGCTCGGTTTCCGGCTCCCGCCCGACGTCGCGGTAACACGACCGAAACAACCATTGGAGGCGAATTAATACAACGGATCACACATAAGTGTCTGGATTCAACGATCCATTGCGTCTATCTGGCGAATATGCAACACTCTCCCCACGGTGTCCCCGATCACACGGACCCACCCCCGTTGCCGTGCCCTCCCCCCAGCACCGCAGCCATATCCCAGAAAGACACAGACAGATGAAACGTCGCCTTGCCATCGCTGCCGTGGCCCTCGCCCTCGGATCGGCTGCCTCTCTGACCGCATGCATGCCGGGGTCGTCGTCCGCCGCCGAACTGGTGGTCACCACATTCGGCGGCGAGTGGGAGAAGAACTTCACCGACGCGGTCGTCAAGCCGTTCGAGGAGGAGAACAACGTCACGATCAAGCAGGTGACGCTGTACAGCTCCGATGCCCTCGCCCAGCTCCAGGCACAGAAGTCGAGCCCGCAGATCGACGTCGTGTTCTTCTCTGGCGGCCAGGAGAAGGTCGCTGCGGACGAGGGCCTCCTCGCTCCGATCGATCCGGCCGACCTCACGAACGCCCCTGATCTGATCGACCAGGCGACGAGCGAACTCGCCAACGGCCAGGGACCTGTCGTCCAGGTCAGCCCGATGGGCCTGATCTACCGCACCGACAAGCTCGACCAGCCGACCTCGTGGAACGACGCGTTCAAGCCGGAGTACCGGCAGCACGTCGCCTTCACGGACCTGTCCAACAGCTACGGCACGCTCGGCATGCTGATGATCAACCAGACCCGCGGTGGGACGATCGACGACGTCACGCCCGGCATCGACGCGATCGGTCAGTCCGTCCGCGCCGGTGACTCGATCGTCACGAAGACCTCGTCGGATCTGCAGCAGGCGTTCTCCGCCCGCGACATTTGGCTGGCGCCGTACTCGCAGGACTACGCCGAGACACTGCGCAAGGCCGGCCAGCCGGTCGGATTCACCATGCCGAGCGAGGGCACCACCGGGTCGTTCATCACCGCCAATGCCGTTGCCGGACGCTCGAACACGGATCTGGCGACGAAGTTCATCGACTACGCACTCGGAGTCGGTGCGCAGGAGAAGTTCGTCACAGGCATGGCGTACTCCCCGGTGAACACCAAGGTCGCCGTGCCCGCCGACCTGCAGTCGAAGATCCTGGCCGGTCCGACCCTCGCCAAGCTGACCCGGTTCGACGCCGCCGACCTGACGTCACGCTCCGCCGAGTGGCAGAAGCAGTGGCAGGAGCAGATCACACGATGAGGAAGCGCTCGGTCGAACCGTGGCTGCTGATCCTGCCACTGGTCGCGTTGCTTCTCATCGCATTCGTGATCCCCGTGGTGCGAACGCTTCTCGCGAGCTTGACGACGGAGGACTCGGGATTCACCTTCGAGAACTTCTCCAGGTTCTTCGGATCCACCGTCTCGATCGGTGCGTCCGAGCGGTCACTGAGGATGGCGTTCATCCAGACGATCATCTCCGTCCTCATCGCGGTTCCGCTCGCGTACATCATGGCGGGACTGTCGGCGAAGGCGCGGGCGTTCATGATGATCGCCACGATCCTGCCGTTGATGACGAGCGTCGTGATCCGCACGTTCGGCTGGGTGATCCTCATGGGCCCCTCGGGTCCCCTGGCGAAGATTCCGGGATTCCTGGAACTCAGCCAGGCCCGGCAGGGCCTGCTCGGCACCGAACTCGGCGTGAACATCTCGATGGTCCAGGTCCTGGTCCCGTTCGCGGTGCTGTCGGTCCTCGGTGTCGTCAACGGGATCGACGTGCGCCTGCGTGAGGCATCCCGGACGATGGGCGCCGGCTTCCTCGGCACGTTCCGGCACGTGGTCCTTCCGCTGGCACTTCCGGGAATCGTCTCGGGCGCGACGCTGTGCTTCGCACTGTCGATCAGCTCGTTCATCACGCCGAACCTGATCGGCGGGGCGCAGCTCCCGGTGATCGCCGGCTTCATCTACCACGATGCAACGGTCAGCAACGACATCCCCTTCGCGGCCACGCAGGCCGTGCTGATCCTGGTGGTCGTCGTCGTCACGATCGCTGCGACGAATCGAATTGCGAACGCGAGGATGAAATAGTGGTCGGCTCGACTCCCCTCCCGCTGAAGATCGCGGGCAGAGTTTTCCTGGTCCTCGTCGCGCTGTTCATGCTGGCCCCGCTCGCCGTCGTGGTCGGTGCCTCGTTCACGTCCGAGCAGTTCCTCGCCTTCCCGCCAACGGGTTTCAGCCTGGAGTGGTTCACCAGCGCGGTCGAGGACACGACGTACACGTACCCGTTCGTGTTCAGCCTCCAGATCGCCCTGATGACCGCCTTCGGCGCCGCGACGCTCGGGACGCTGTTCGCGATCGGTATCGCTCGGCACAAGGTGCCCGGCGCGGCGGCGTTGCAGTCGTTCGCGTTGTCACCGCTCACCATGCCGAGCATCATCTTCGCGATCGGCATCCTCCAGACGGTGTCCGTGCTGCTCGGCGGATCCTCCGCGGCGGTTCTGATCGTCGCCCACATCGTCATCACCGTCCCGTACGTGGTGCGCACCGTGCTCGGCGTCATCGCCCGGTCGGACGGGTCCACCGAGGAGGCGGTGCGGGTGATGGGTGCACGGTGGTGGCAGCGCTACTGGCACGTCCTGCTGCCGATGTGCCGACCCGGCATCATCGCGGGCGCATTCCTGGCCTTCATCGTGTCGTTCGACGACGCGGTCGTCGCACTGTTCCTGCGCACCCCCCAGCTTCAGACACTGCCCCTCGCCATCTACGGGCAACTCGAGTTCAGCGCGTCTCCGACGGTGGCAGCGGTGTCGACTCTGTCCATGGCGCTCACCGCGATAGCAATCCTGGCGATCGAGAAGATCGTCGGTCTCGGAAAGGTCTTCAGCTGATGGCTGATCTCACCATTGCCAACGTGCACAAGGCGTTCGACGACGTGGAGGTGCTCAAGGGCATCGACATCCAAGCGAAGTCGGGCAGCTTCGTCTCACTGCTCGGCGCGAGCGGTTGCGGAAAGTCGACGCTCCTGCGCTGCATCGCGGGTCTGGAGACCGTGAACTCGGGAACCATCTCCGTCGGCGGCGACGACGTCACCGACCTCGCGCCCGAGGACCGGCGACTGAGCATGATGTTCCAGAGCTACGCCCTCCTGCCGCACATGAGCGTGCTCGAGAACGTGCGCTTCCCACTGCGGATGCGGGGGAAGACCTACGGGACCCGGGCCGAGCAACGCGACCTCGCCGTGCGCGCACTCGAGCAGGTCCAGATGGACCACCTGGCGTCCCGGATGCCGCGACAACTGTCCGGTGGCCAGCAGCAGCGCGTCGCACTGGCCCGCGCCATCGTCGGCGGCCCGCGGCTGATCCTGCTCGATGAGCCGTTGTCGAACCTGGACGCCCGCCTGCGGGAGGACATGCAGGTCGAACTCGTGTCGCTGCAGCGCAGCCTCGGGGTGACCACGATCTTCGTCACCCATGATCAGGACGAGGCACTGAGCATGTCCGACCAGATCGTGCTGATGCGGGGCGGAGTCGTCGAGCAGTCCGGCGCCCCCGAGGACATCTACGCCAATCCGTCGACCCGCTACGCGGCCGACTTCATGGGTGCCGCGAACCTCCTCGAGGTGACCGCGACCGGCGACAGTCGTGCCTCGCTCGGCACCGCGTCGGTCCCGATCCCCGCGGTCGCCGACGGGAACGCCCTGCTCATGGTCAGACAGGAGGATGTGCGGGTCGGTGCACCGGAGCACCGCGACGCGACACTCACCGCGGTGGTGAAGTCGCGGGTCTTCCGGGGCAGCGAACTGCTGCTCGTCCTGGAGGCGGCGGGGCAGGAACTGCGGGCCGTGGTGCCGACCTCGACCGTCGCTGAACCGGACACCGAGGTGATTGTGTCCTGGCACAGCGATCAGAGCCGTATCCTGCCGAGGTAGTCGCGACAGATGGAGAGTCCTGCACAGTTCACATGTCGCAGAAGAGTTGTCGGGTGAGGACGAGACGGATGAACCAGAAGGGCAACGACACCGGTGATGCCGCCGATCGGCTGATCGCGAGCGCATTGCAGGTGAACGGCCGCGCCTCGTGGGAGGCGATCGGCCGGATCATCGACGTGCCGTCACGCACCGTGATGCGACGCGGACAGCACCTGCTCGACACGGGCCGGGTGCATGTGTCGACCTACGTCGATGCCACCAAGCTGCTTCACGCCCGCGGGGTCCTGGTCCGGGTCGGCGCCGAGATCGACCGGGTCACCGAGGTAGCCGAGCACATCGCTGCGCTGCCCGGGGCGTCGTCGGTGTCGATCCTGGAGGGTTCCGGTGACGTGGTCGCACTGGTGCTCGTCGAGAGCCCGCAGGTCCATCGCGACCTTCTGCTCGGCACGCTGCCGGCGATTCCGGGGCTGCGCTCGTTCGACGTCGGCACCGTCCTGCGGTCGTACCTGATCGGCCTGGACTGGCACGCTGGAATCCTTCCCGAGGACCAGGTCCACGCCCTTCTCGAGTCGGCGCCCTGGCGCAGCGCAGACTCGGACACGACGCCGGTGGTCCTCGACGCGGTCGACCAGAAGCTGATCGACCAGTTGAGCACCGACGGCCGCGCGTCCTACGCGATGCTCGCTCAAGACGCGGGTGTCAACGCGCAGACGGTCCGCCGCCGGCTCGACACCCTGTTCAGCGTCGGCGTGCTGCGGGTGCGCACCGAGGTCGCTCCCGAGTACTTCGGCTTTCGGGTCGAGGCGATGCTCTGGTTGCACATCCGCGGCGGCGACACAGAGAGCATCGGCAACTCCCTCGCGTCGCATCCCGCGGTCCGCTACTGCGCGGCCATCACCGGGCAGTCGGGCCTGTTGGTCGACGGTCTCTTCGTCGACGAGGAGTCGCTCTTCGACTTCCAGAACGATGTGATAGGCGCCTTTCCCACGGTGGAGATCGCGGAATCGCGCGTCGTGCTCAAGGCCGTGCGTCGCGGCCCGCTGTTCGTCGGTACCCCGGCGCCCTGACCGGGCGCCGGGGCTCCGGCAGCGCCCCTGCCACGCGACCGGTGTGGTCGTGCTTCACCCGCGACAAGGACCTCGCCGAACGAGTCGGACTGCGCGCACCCACTGTGCGGCCGCAGGCCCGTCGCGCAACGCGACGGCCTGGTCGGAAGTCGCAGCACGCGTCGAGGTTCCGGTCGTCCAGGTCGGCGACACCTGTCGAGATCTCGGGCCGCCTCGGTCTGTGCCGTCACTGACCTGACAGAACGGTCCGGCGCCCGGAGACGTCCTTGCGGCGACGGGTCTGCACGAGGGACGCGTCGCCGCGCATCCGGCGTCGACAGGCACGTCCTCGAGTGGCACCGCGCCCCAGCTCACGGGCCGAGTCCGGGATCGACTCCTGGCCCGGCACCACATTCCCCGAGCTCGCTCGGATCGCGGCGACCGTCGGGGAGGCGCAGGACGAAGGCGGGATCACCCTGGTGAAGGCGTACACGATCGCTGCGGCGCTGCGTGCGCTCCCCCGCTCAGACCACCGCCGTGGTCTCCGGGCCGCACCTCGATGACGAATGCGTGGCACGAATCTCCGTGTCCTTCCTTCGTGTCGACCGCGGATCCACCGTCGCGACACCCAGACACGCCGACGTCGACACCTCACCGTCCCCCGGAGCGTCGCCGACACCCTGGAACGACGAATCCCCGCTCACCGACGACAGTGGCGGCGAGCGGGGATTCGAGCCCGGGGTGGGATCCGGTCAGACGCGACCGATGGTGAGCTTCTTGATCCCGGTGATGCGGATGTCCGCGGACGCCTTGGCGAATTCCGCGAGCCCCTCGGTGACGGTGGCGAACACGTTGACCGGGGTCCAGCCCAGCGGTCCGAACGTACGCACACCGGGGGCGTAGCAGACGCCGACCTCGTACCACTCGAACGGCAGACCACCCATCTGCATGGGACGCTGGTAGTACCAGAGGACGTCGCCGACGCCCGGGATGACCTGCTGGTTCTCGAAGGGCACGG
Source organism: Rhodococcus sp. RD6.2 (assembly GCF_001040705.1). Taxonomy (GTDB): domain Bacteria; phylum Actinomycetota; class Actinomycetes; order Mycobacteriales; family Mycobacteriaceae; genus Rhodococcus_G. The sequence continues at coordinate 200,292 of NZ_CVQP01000006.1, read as the reverse complement.
CCTCCGGATCGAAGTTCTGCGCCTCTTCCGGAAGTCCGGTCATGACCTCGGGTCCGGCGTACATCGCGTGCATCGCGTCGACGGTGACCGGCTTCGCGAGCGCGTTCCACAGCGCATCACAAGTCTTGGGTGCGAGGTCGAGATGCATCGTGGCGATGGCGCGCGGGCCGTTCTCGTACTCGAAGAAGAGCTTCTGCTCGCTCATGTGTTCCATACCTTCTCTAGGGGGTTCAGGGTCTGGGGTGGTCAGAATCCGGTGTCGGCGTCGACGCGATAGCGCTCGATCGCATCGACGAACGGCCGTACGAGATCCATCTGTTCGTCGAACTCACTTGTCCCGCACATTTTCTCGGGATGCCACTGGACACCAGCGGCGTACCAGTCGGTGGTGGACTCGATCGCCTCGATCGTGCCGTCCGGGGCCGTAGCGCTGACGCGGAACCCATCCGGACACCGCGAAACAGCTTGCTGATGAATCGAATTGACCTTCAGGACGACCGGGCCGGCACTGTTTCGGGGATCGTCGACGACGATGTCATGGCGATGATCGAGCTGAGTTTCGGGTGGGAGACCGTACGGGTGCTGATCACGGGACGCGGGAAGGTCCACCACGCGGCTGCCGTGCATCGCGGCGAGCAGTTGCATGCCGCGGCAGATTCCGAAGACGGGCAGGCCGCGCTTGCGTGCCGCGGCGACGAGCGCGTGCTCGGTGCGGTCGCGGATGCCGGCATCGGTCGGTGGCCCGGCGCCCTCGCCCCCCGCGATCCATCCGCCCACGTCCTCGCCACCCGTCAGAACCAGGCCGGACACGTGCGACAGCAGTGTGTCGGCGTCGCTCTCGGTGCAGTCGGGGACGAGCACGACCGACACCCCCAGCGATGCGAAGAAGCGGACGTACTCGGTGCCGACGGTGAAGAGATCGGTGCTGTCGCCGAGATAGGTCGGAAGTTCGCGACGCCACACAGTCATCGCGATCACGGGACGCTCAGCCATCGAGCCTCATCCACACGGACTTCGTGTCGGTGTACTTGTGCAGTGCGTCGGCACCCTTGTCGCGTCCGAAGCCACTTTCCTTGATTCCGCCGAACGGGAGTCGCATGTCGCCCTCCTCATAACAGTTGACCCAGACCACCCCCGCTCGCAGCGCGCGAGTGACGCGGTGGATGGCCGCGACGTCCCGCCCCCAGACTCCGGCCGCCAGGCCGTACCGAGTTCCGTTGGCGACGCTGATCGCCTCGTCCTCGCTGGCGACCCGAATGACGGAGAGCACGGGGCCGAAAACCTCGTCCTGTGCGATCCGGGTTTCGGGTCGGACGTGATCCAGCACGACCGGCGCGAAGTAGGCACCGCCCTCGAGTCCGGGCACTACTGCGCGCCGGGAGCTCCCCGCGGCCAGCGTCGCACCCTGCTCGAGGGCGTCGGCCACCTTCTCCTCGATCCCGGCGAGCGCATCGAGGCCGACGATCGCACCGAACCCGGTGGCCGGATCGAGCGGATCCGCCGGCTGCAATGCGGCCGCGACCTCGCAGGCGACGGCGACGGCCTCGTCGGCATGCTCGTCGAGAACGATCAGCCGCGACGAGGCGCTGCACATCTGTCCCTGGTTGAAGAAGGCGTTCTCCGCTGCACTCGTCGCCGCCGCGCGTACGTCGGCGTCGCGCAGCACCACCGTGGCGGACTTCCCTCCGAGTTCGGGCCACACCCGCTTGCCGTTCGACTCGGCGCTGTAGTTCATGAATGCCCGCCCGGTCGCCGGCGATCCGGTGAAGGTCACCACGTCCACGTCGGGGTGTCGCCCCAGTGCTTGACCCGCTTCACGCCCCAGTCCGTTGACGACGTTGAGGATGCCGTCCGGCAGTCCGGCTCGACTACCGAGCTCCGCCAGGAGCAGTGCCGAGAAGGGCGTCTGCTCAGCGGGTTTCAGAACCACCGCGTTGCCGGCCAGGAGCGCCGGGGCGAGCTTCCAGACCGTCATGGTGAGCGGGAAGTTCCAGGGCACAACGGCCGCAACGACTCCAGCGGGCTCCTCGACCGAATAGGCGAGCACCGAATCCTCGTGTGCGAGCAGTGCATCCGACCGCTTCCCTGCGAGCTCGCCGTACCATCTCAGACACTTCTCGACCGCTGCGAGTTCCACGTTCAGCGCCTGGGAGACCGGTTTACCCATCTCCAGGGACACGGTCGATGCCAGGTCGCGGGCGCTTTCCGCCACGAGCCCTGCCCACTTCACGAGCACGTCGCCGCGCTCGCGCATGGGCGCGCCGGCCCATCCCGAGGTGTCGAATGCCCGACGAGCGACGGCGACCGCGTGGTCGACGAAGGCCCGGTCCGCGGCGTGCAGGTATCCGATCGTACGTCCGTCACGCGGGGAGACGACGGCCACGCGATCGGCGCCGCCGACGTCCACGAGCCGTCCGCCGACGTAGGCACCCTGACGAAGCTCTATTTCGTGCCGGGCGTCCGGGATGACCGCCATGTAACCGACCTTTCAGTGAACTGGATTCGCAACTTCCGCCAATAACTACGCTTGAGTGTGCACTCTCAGCCAACTTTCGACAAGTCGTAGACTAGATCCGACATCCCAAGCGTGCTGTGAGCGATTTCCGCCAAGCCGGTAGCCTGTACCCACGTGACCAACTTCTCCGAGGACCTGCTTCTCGCCCTGCGCATCGCCGACGCCGCGGACGCCATCACCCGCGACCGGTTCGGCGCCCTCGACCTGCATGTCGACGACAAGCCGGACCTGACGCCCGTCTCCGACGCCGACCTCGCGGTCGAGCGGGAGGTGCGGGCGATCCTGTCGCAGGAACGGCCGGACGACGCCGTCCTCGGTGAGGAGTTCGGCGGCGAGGCCCGGTTCGAGGGCAGGCAGTGGGTCGTCGATCCGATCGACGGCACCAAGAACTTCGTTCGCGGCGTGCCGGTGTGGTCGACGCTGATCGCACTGCTGCAGGACGGCGTCCCGGTCGTCGGCGTCGTCAGCGCACCCGCCCTGGCCCGCCGCTGGTGGGCGTCGGAGGGCTCGGGCGCGTTCGCGACGTTCGAGAGCGGCGATCCGAAGCGGATCGCGGTGTCGGGAGTCGATCGCCTCGAGTCCGCGAGCCTGAGCTTCTCGAGCCTCTCGGGGTGGCGGGATCTCGGTATTCGCGACCGGTTCATCGACCTGACCGATGCGGTGTGGCGGGTGCGCGGCTACGGCGACTTCCTCTCCTACTGCCTGCTCGCCGAGGGTGCGCTCGAGATCGCCGCCGAACCCGAGGTGTCGCTGTGGGACCTCGCCCCGCTCGACCTGCTGGTGCGGGAGGCGGGCGGACGGTTCACGTCCCTCGACGGAACGCCCGGACCGCACGGCGGCAACGCGGTGGCGAGCAACGGTCTGCTGCACGACTCGGTGCTCACCAGCCTGCGGAAGGGCTGACACACACCGCGAGCGGGTCGGCGGGCCACTCCTGCAGGATGTCGCGGGCCCGAGCACGGCCGGCGTTGAACTCGTACCACGCGTCCGGCCTTGTACTCGTCGCGATCAGCGTGCAGGAGCGCAGCGGTTCGGGGAGCCGGTCCAGCGCGGGCACCGCGTCGACCGACAGACCCCGCAGGTACGTCACGTCGATCTCACCTGTCCGTTCGTACCGGTCGACGTTGCGGTCCGCGATGTAGCCGTCCGGATTCACCGCGGCGAAGGCGAGCAACGCTGCGACGGCCGACCCCAGCACGATGCGGGGCAGGAGCGCGCCGCGCATCCGGATGCCCGCGATCAGCAGGACGGCGAACACCGTCCCGAACCAGAGTTCGACGACCCACACCGCGAGCCGCAGCCGCGTGTATCCGAAGGCGTTCTCGTACAACGACATCCGATGCAGGGCGGACGCGACCACGACGATCGACAGCACGCACAGGGACCCGAGCAGCAGCCGCGCGAGCATGCGGTCGCGGCGCACGACGAGGTCGATCCGGCGGACGGCAACCGCGATGACGATCAGCGTCAGTGCGGTCACCGCGCACAGCTGCCAGAACCCCTGCCGGGCGTAGTCGGCGTACGTGAGGTCCGGCGTCGACAGGACGTGCCCGTCACCGGCGAACATGACGCGAACCTGCATTGCGACGAAACCCGCGAAGAGCAGGTCGAGTGCCAGCACCGGCACCGCCCATTCCCAGGCGGGCAGGCGGCGTCCCGCCGCGGGTGCCAGAGCGTCGAGCCGAATCGGCCTGCGCCACAGGTAGGCCGACGCCAACGACACCGCGGCGACGGCGGTGCCCGTGACGATCGCGGCGGACAGGTCGTCGGTACGGACGGTCGGGACGGCGCCGCCGAGGAGCCGGCCGAACTCGGGATCGGCTCCCGCGAAGAGCAGTCCGAAAACCCCGATCAGCACCGCCGTGATCGTGACGACTCCGGCGATGCGGCCCGCTCGGATCGCGCTGCCGGTCCCGCGTCGGCGGCGACGCCGGAGCCAGCCCGTCACCCGCCCCGGGGTGAGCCACGCGGCGGCGGGCGCCAGGCCGATCCCGGTCCAGGTGCGGACACCGAGCAGCGCCACCGATCCGACCGTCCAGCCGGCGATCACGCACAACGTGACCAGCCAACCGGCCCCGCGGATCGCCGCGACCGATAGCAGCGCGAGGACCGTCACGGCCGCCACTAGGTGACCGCGAGTGGGACGGGGCCGCCCGGCCGCCGCCACCGTCCCCACAACCGCGATCCCCGCCAGCGGGTACGCCACGCTCGGCGTTCCCGCCCGCAAGGTCAGTGCCGCAAGCAGTCCGGCCACGGCAGCGGCGATCACGGTGGTGGTCGGCGCGATCGACGTCCGGTCGGGGCGCCACACCCGCACACCCCACCGGGATGTTCTCGAGGTGGGACCTGCCTTGGCTGCGGTGTCCGTCGTCAGTGTGGTCATGACGCGTTCCTTCCGTTGAAAGCCCACCCGACTGTGGGCAGGCGTCATCGAGGGACGGCGGACCGACGGTCCACCTCCCGCTTCGTCGTGAGAGGTCAGGTGGGGGGTAGTTCCACCCGGATACAGCAACCGGACTGCGTGTCGAGCACCCCGATCCGGCCGTCGTGCAGGTCCACCGCCCAGCGGGCGATGGCGAGCCCGAGCCCCGTGCCGCCGCCTGCCGCGCCGCCCCTGGTGAACCGCTCGAACACCCCGGCCCGGTCCTGGCGTGCGATCCCCGGACCGTCGTCGTGCACGTCGAGGACCAGCGACCCCGGCCCGGTTCCCGCCTCGGCACGCACGTGCACCTGCGTCGAAGCACCGTGCCGCAGAGCGTTGTCGACGAGGTTCGCGACGACCTGGTGGAGGCGAGCGGTATCCGCGGTGGCGCGCAACGTCGACGGCTGGACGTCGATCCGAATGTCCACTGCGGCAGTCGGATCGGCGTGCTCGTCCACCACCCGACGGAGGAACGGTTCGACCGCGAAATCGGTGCGGTGCACCGGGACGACACCGGCTTCGAGCCGGGACAGGTCGAGCAGGTCCCGTACCAGCGCCCCGAGACGTTCGGTCTGGTCGAGTGCGGTGCGCAGTGTTGCCGGGTCGGGGTCGGCGACCCCGTCGACGACGTTCTCGAGCACCGCCTGCAGGGCCGCGATCGGGGTGCGGAGTTCGTGGGACACGTTCGCGATCAGCTCGCGGCGGTACCTGTCGTCGGCTTCGAGATCCTCGGCCATCTGGTTGAACGCCTGGGCGAGTTCACCGATCTCGTCGCGGGACGTGGAGCGGACGCGGCGCGACCAGTCGCCGGTCGCCATCGCTCGGGCGGCGGCCGTCATCTCCCGCAGCGGCGACGTCATTCCGTGCGCGAGGACCTGCGTGACAGCGAGGGACACGAGGAGCGCGACCCCGAGCGCGAATCGGAACTGCCAGTTCGACGCGAACCAGAACGTCACCGACGCCGCGAACACCGAGGTGACGACGAGCAGTCCGGTCTTGACCTTGAACGAACGTAGCGGGTCCAACGGCCTCGGCCACGTCATCACGACACCCGACCGATCTGCTCGACCGCGTAGCCGACGCCGTGCACGGTGCGGATCAGGTCACCACCGAGTTTGCGTCGCAGCGCCTTGACATGACTGTCCACCGTGCGACTGGTCGCGCCCGCGCCCCACCCCCACACCTGTTCGAGCAGGGCGTCGCGGGCCATCGCCGCGCCGGGACGGGCCGCGAGGTGTGCGAGGAGATCGAACTCGGTACGGGTCAGGTGGATCTCGTCGGCGCCCGCGCGGACTCGCCGGGTGATCAGGTCGATCGTCACGTCGCCGACGGTCAGGACGTCGGAGTCGGGTCCGGCGGCGGACCGGTCGGTGCGTCGCAACAACGCCGCGACCCGGGCGACGAGGACCCGCATGCTGAACGGCTTGCTCAGATAGTCGTCGGCGCCGACCCCCAGCCCGATCACCATGTCCGTCTCGTCGGCGCGGGCGGTGAGCATCAGCACCGGAACCGGCCTGTCCGCCTGGATCCGGCGGCACACCTCCAGTCCGTCGAAACCGGGCAGCATGAGGTCGAGTACGACGAGGTCCGGCCGATGGGCGGCGCAGTCACGAACGGCGGCGGGACCGTCGGATGCCGTCCGGACCTGATATCCCTCCGCACGCAATCGGGCGGTGACGGCGTCGGCGATGGTCCGGTCGTCCTCCACGACGAGCACGCTGCGCTGGGTCATGGTTTCGACCGTATCGCCCGGGTGTGGGAATTCCGGGTGAGACCTGTGAAGGTTCCGTGGAGGACCACACGACCGCGGACTTACCACAGCCAACTCGCGCCGACAAGGGTCGCGGGGAGGATTTCGTCGGCCCGTTCCCCGGCCTCGCGGCGGAGGCAGGGACCTCTCGCGCCGCGAAGACTCGATGTCGACCCGTCGTCGATGCCGAGGAGCCCCGTGAACGTCCTGTCCCGGACCGCCCTGTCCCGCCGATCGTTCCTCCTGGGACTGGCCGCGACACCGATCGCCCTGTCCGCGGGATGCGCCTCGGGGCGATCCGATTCCGATGCGGCCGCCCCCACAGGCGGCCGTCGCCCGCTCCCGGTTCCGCCACTCGCCCCGGCGACCACCGATGCGTCCGGGGTCCGGCATTTCGCACTCACGGCCGCCGCCGGGACCACCGAGATGCTGGCGGGCGTCGACACCCCGACGTGGGGGTACAACGGGTCCGTCCTCGGACCTACGATCCGGGTCCGCCGCGGCGAGACGATCGCGTTCACCATCGACAACGACCTGACCGAGCCCACGACCGTGCACTGGCACGGCGTGCACGTCCCCGCCCGCTACGACGGCGGCCCACACCAGACGATCGAGCCGGGTGCGCGCTGGGAGCCCACGTGGACGGTGAACCAGCCTGCCGCGACTCTCTGGTACCACCCGCATCCGCACGGCACCACCGAGAAGCACGTGTATCGCGGCCTGGCGGGCATGTTCCTCGTCGACGACGACGCCACCCCGGCCGCCGGTCTGCCCACCACGTACGGCGTCGACGACTTCCCCGTGGTCGTCCAGGACCGGCGCTTCAACGCGGACGGCACGCTCGACGAGTCCGCCCCGACCGACGTCGGACTGCTCGGCGACACCCTCGTCACGAACGGCATCGCGGATGCCTACCTGACCGTCGGCACCGAGCTCGTGCGATTGCGGATCCTCAACGGGTCGTCGGGCCGGATGTACAACCTCGGGTTCGCCGATGACCGCGAGTTCCAGATGGTCGCCAGCGACGGCGGCCTCCTCGGGAAGCCTTTGCCGCTCACCAGGATCAGGCTCAGCCCCGGGGAGCGGGCGGAGATCGTCGTCGCCGCGGGCGATGCGCCTGCGATGCTGCGGACGTTCCCGTTCGACGACGGGGCGGGCGTGGACTCCTCCGACGCCGCGGCCTACGGATTGACGGACACCTTCGATGTCCTGGAACTGCGTCCCGCGTCGCAGCTCGGCCGCTCCGGCGCCCTTCCGGCCGCCCTCGCCACGATCCCCCGGATCGACCCGAACACGGCTGTCGTGCAGCGCACATTCGATCTGCAGTGGTTCATGATCAACGGCGAGCAGATGGACATGAACCGCATCGACTTCACCCCGGCCGTCGACACCACCGAGGTCTGGACGGTCCGCAACTCCGACAACTGGCCGCACAACTTCCACGTCCACGACACCCAGTTCCAGATCGTCGACATCGACGGCGCCGCCCCGCCGCCCACACTCGCCGGCTGGAAGGACACCGTATACACCCCGCCGGGCAGCACGATCCGGTTGGTGATGCGGTTCAGCGAGTACACCGACCCGACGTTCCCGTACATGTACCACTGCCACCTGCTGCTGCACGAGGACAAGGGCATGATGGGCCAGTTCCTGGTCCTGGCGCCGGGCCAGCAACCCGCGCCGATGACGATGCCCATGACGGGAATGGACCACTTGGGGATGTCGGGCGGGGCCGGGATGCCGCGCGGCTCCGGGACGACCGGTGTACCGACACCGACGACGAGCGCGACGTCACCCGGCGCGGGGGCGAGCCACGGCGGGCACTGACGCTGCGGCGGCCCTCCGACGGGACGATCAGCCCAGGCGGTGGGCGTGCAGCGCCAACCGCACCCGGTTGTCGCAGCCGGTCTTGTCCATCAGGTTCGCGACGTGCGATTTCACCGTGGTGACGCCGAGATGCAGGCGGTCGGCGATCTCCTGGTTGCTCAGCCCCTCGCCCACCAGGGCCAGCACCTCGCCTTCGCGCGGGGTGAGGGCGTGTGCCGTGCCGGTCACCGGGTTCTGTTCGGGACCGGTCTCGACGGCGCGATCGACCAGCCTGCGCAGCAGTGCCGGGGAGAACGGCAGGTCGCCGTCGACGACGCGGCGGATCGCGGCGAGCAGTTCGGCGGGTGCGGTGTCCTTGACGAGGAAGCCAGCCGCACCCGCCGCCAGCGCCGGGTACAGGTGCTCGTCGTCGTCAAACGTGGTGAGCACCAGCACCTTCGCCGGGGACCCGCCGCCACGAACTCGGCGGGTCGCGTCCACGCCACCGAGTCCGGGCATCCTCAGGTCCATGAGGATCACGTCCGGCGACAGTTCGGCAGCGAGCCGCAGTGCGTCCGCACCGTTGGCGCCCTCACCGACGACCTCGATGTCGTCGGTGGAGTCGATCAGCATCCGCAGGCCCGCTCGAACCAGGCGCTGATCGTCCACCACGAGTACCCGGATCACCGAACCTCCTCCGGCTTCGCGGCGGGGAGCCAGGCGCGGACGTGCCAGTTCCCTTCGGCCGCACCGATGTCGAGTGTGCCACCGGCAAGCGCGACCCGCTCCGCCATACCGACGAGTCCGAGTCCGAGTCCGCTCCCGCTCTCGGCATCCCGGCTCCGATTGGCGATGTGCACATCCACGCCGCCGTCACGTCGCGCGACCGTCACCGTGACCACGCCCGAGGGGTCGGCGTGCTTCATGGCGTTGGTCAGCGACTCCTGGACCACCCGCAACAGCGTGAGCCGGCCGATCGTGTCGAGGTCCCCGAGGTCCGGGTCGAGTTCGGCGGCGACGGTGAAGCCCGCCGCGCGAGTGCGCTCGACCGCCGCCCCGATCTCGGCGGGCACCCCGTCCGCGTCGACGAGGGCCACCTCCCCGAGGTCGGGATCCCGCAGTGCCACAAGCAGTCTGCGAATGTCCGAGAGGGCGCCCGATGCGGTGGCGTGCACGTCGTCGAGGACGCCGCGCACCCGCGGGTCCGCATCGGCGACGACGTGCTGCGCCACGCCGATCCGCAGCACGATCGACGCCATGTGGTGCGCGACCAGGTCGTGCAGTTCCCGTGCCAGCGCGCTGCGTTCGCCGGCACGGGCCCTTGCGGCATCGTCGACTCGGCGCGCTTCCGCCTCGGCGGCGCGCGCCCGGTACGTCGCGGCCAGGTCGCGTTGCGCCCGCAGGTACAGCCCCAACAGCAGTGGCAGTGCCACGACGGCCGCCGCTTCGACGACGGTTGCGGCCCGCCAGAACGCTGTGTGTCCGCCCGCCAGTCCGACCAGCACCGCCGCAGCCCACCCGACAGCGGCGGTCGCCACCGACGCCGTGCGATGGGTTCGCATGGCGACCTCGGTCAGCCCTACCGCACCGAGGTAGGGCACGAGCGACGACAACCCCCACGCATCCGCCACGAACATCGGTACCGCGAGCACGGACAGGGTCAGCGAGACGGGGACCGGCCACCGCCCTCCGAACAGGAACACGACCGCGGACGCCATGCCTGCGAGCCAGTACCACGGCGGCACCTGGTGCTCGCCGGGAAAGTTGCTCGCGAGCAGCAGCAGCGGAACCAGCACCAGCGGCAGGCCGCGGACCAACGGCGGCAGGACGCGATTCGGGCGGGTCTCGGACACGTGTCCACACTAGGGTGTCGGCGATTGTGCAGGAATTCTCGACTTCCTATCTTACTCTGGAGTAAGGTGTGAATCGTCCTAGACCGAACGCCGAGAAATATGGTGATCATGACCAAGCAAGACAGCGTTGCGAAGACGAACGGGGCAGCCGGCCGCAGTGGCGACTCGGCGGCACGCCGCCCCCGCGACACCTCCGCGGTCGGGCTCAACCCGATCAAGAGGGACGCGATGGGCGCCGCCATGCGCGTGCTGACCAAGATCACCGGGTCGGACCTGGCCGAGAAGTACAACCTCCGCGAACCGATCAACCGGGTCACCTACGAGGGCACCAAGACCGGCTTCAAGACACTCGGCGCCGCGACCCGGACGTTCGCGAAGTCCTCCGGCGGCAGCAAGCCCACCCGTCTTCCGGCAAGCGAGACGAAGAACGCCGACTACTTCGACCTCACCCCCACCGACGAGCAGCAGATGATCACCTCGACGGTCCGGGACTTCGCCGCCGAGATCATCCGCCCCGCCGCCCACGACGCCGACGAGGCCGCGTCCTCGCCCGCCGACCTCGGCAAGCGCGCCGCAGAGCTCGGCATCACGCTGATCAACGTGCCCGAGGAGTTCGAGGGTGTCGCGACCGAACGCGGCGCCGTCACGAACGCACTGGTCGCCGAGGCGCTCGCCCACGGCGACATGGGCCTGGCGCTGCCGATCCTCGCGCCGAGCGGTGTCGCGGTCGCGCTCACGCAGTTCGGTTCCGAGGGCCAGCAGAAGACGTACCTGCCGTCGTTCACCGGCGAGAACGTCCCCGCCGCCGCCCTCGTCGTCACCGAGCCGCGCGCCCTGTTCGATCCGTTCGCGTTGCAGACCAAGGCCGTACGCTCCCCCAGCGGCTACAAGCTCAACGGCGTCAAGTCCCTGGTGCCCGCTGCCGCGAGCGCCGAACTGTTCGTCGTCGCCGCCGAACTCGACGGCAGGCCCGCACTGTTCATCGTCGAGTCCGACAGCAAGGGCCTCGTCGTCGAGGCCGATCCGAGCATGGGCCTGCGTGCCGCCGGACTGGGCCGGCTCAACCTCACCGATGTCGCGGTCCCCGAGTCGGCGATCCTCGGTGAGGGTGACGCCGATCAGCGCGCAGCCGATTACGCGGACGCGATCCGTCTCGCCCGCCTCGGCTGGGCGTCGCTCGCGGTCGGCACCGGGCAGGCCGTCCTCGACTACGTGATCCCCTACGTCAACGAGCGCGAGGCCTTCGGCGAGCCGATCAGCCATCGCCAGGCGGTGGCGTTCATGGTCGCGAACATCGCCATCGAACTCGACGGCCTGCGGCTGGTGACCCTGCGCGGCGCGTCCCGCGCGGAGCAGGGCCTCTCGTTCGGCCGCGAAGCCGCGTTGGCCCGAAAGCTCGCCACCGACAAGGGCATGCAGATCGGACTCGACGGCGTGCAGCTCCTCGGCGGGCACGGCTTCACCAAGGAGCACCCGGTCGAGCGCTGGTACCGAGACCTCCGCGCCGTCGGCGTCGCCGAGGGCATCGTCCTCATCTGACGCCCGCACACGCCAACAGGAGCACACACCCATGATCAATCTCGAACTTCCCAAGAAGCTCAAGGCGTCTGCCAACCAGGCGCACCAGGTCGCCGCGCAGATCCTGCGCCCGGTCTCCCGCAAGTACGACCTCGCCGAGCACGCGTACCCCGTCGAACTCGACACGATGGCCGCCATGGTCGAGGGCCTCAACGACTCCGGTGTCGGTGCGTCCGGGGCCGCTCTCGGCCGCGGTGACGCCCCGGCCATCGTCGGCAACGCCAACGGCGGCAACATGGCGTCGCTCATGAACGTCATCGAAACCTGCTGGGGCGACGTCGGCTTGACGCTGTCGATCCCCTACCAGGGTCTCGGCAACTCGGCGATTGCCGCCGTCGCCACCGACGAGCAGCTCGAACGCTTCGGCAAGGTGTGGGCCTCGATGGCCATCACCGAGCCGAGCTTCGGCTCCGACTCCGCTGCCGTCACGACCACCGCCGTCCTCGACGGCGACGAGTGGGTCCTCAACGGTGAGAAGATCTTCGTCACCGCGGGCGAGCGGTCCACTCACATCGTCGTGTGGGCGAGCGTCGACAAGACGAAGGGCCGCGCCGCGATCAAGTCGTTCGTCGTGCCCCGCGACGCTCCCGGACTGTCCGTCGCCCGCCTCGAGCACAAGCTGGGCATCAAGGCGTCCGACACCGCAGTCCTGCTGCTGCAGGACTGCCGCATCCCGGCGGACAACATCCTCGGCAGCCCGGTGGTCAACACCGAGCAGGGCTTCGGCGGCGTGATGCAGACCTTCGACAACACGCGTCCGATCGTCGCCGGCATGGCCGTCGGACTCGGTCGCGCGGTGCTCGAGGAGCTGCGCACGATCCTGACGGACGCGGGCATCGAGATCTCCTACGACATCCCGGCGAACAACCAGCATGCCGCCGCCGCCGAGTTCCTGGCGATGGAAGCCGACTGGGAGGCCGCGTACCTGCTGTCGCTGCGCGCCACCTGGATGGCCGACAACAAGAAGCCGAACTCGCTCGAGGCGTCGATGTCGAAGGCGAAGGCGGGGCGCACCGGCACCGCCGTCTCCCTCAAGGCCGTCGAACTGGCGGGCACCGAGGGCTACTCGCAGCGTCCCCTGCTCGAGAAGTGGGCCCGCGACAGCAAGATCCTCGACATCTTCGAGGGCACCCAGCAGATCCAGCAGCTGATCATCGCGCGCCGCCTGCTCGGCAAGTCGTCGGCGCAGCTCAAGTAGCAGGCACCGCAGCTACTTTCATGCCACTATCCGTCCCCGCCGCATCCCCGCGGCGGGGACGGACTCGTCTTCTGCCGCGGCGGCCATCGAAACCGTGGACCGGAACCCCTGTGGATGGAGACCGACTCTCGATAGAGATCTGGGCGACAACCGTGGATCATCGAACCTGCGGACCCGGCCAGACGAGACCGTCACCTACCTGATTATCGACACGGCACGACGAAGCCCCCACCCTTCGCAGGTGGGGGCGCCTTGTCGATCAATGGGCAGCTGAACGCTCGGGCAGCTTGCGTGAGACGGCAATTTTCAGTTCGCCGAACGCAAAGCCCAACGCACGCTCATATACGAGAGGGTCGGGCATCATCGCATCGTCCGACGTGAACTGCACACTCAGTACGTCGCCGATCGAAGTCACGCCGTGCGCAAGGCTGTTGCCGCGGTGAATCATCGGGGCGCAGAAACTGTCGACGACCGGGCTGTCTCCGAACTTCAGATTGGCACGCCCACGGGGGACGTTGGACACCAGTGTGTTTGCCAGTGGAACCTGCCCGGCCGCCTTCTTCGCCTTCGCCCGCTTCGCATTGCCGCGCGCCGCGAGACGCATGGCACTCTTGAGGTAGATGGCAGGGGCATGGTCGAGCGTTACTTCCATCGCGATGGATTCCGGCTGCTGCACCCGATGCTTCTCGAAGTCGGCGGATTCATGGATCTGTTTCAGTCGTGCAAGCGGATCGTGCTCGTCGGTGTGGAGATCGACGAACATCGTGGTGAGCTTGTTTGCAGCGGTGACTTCGGCATGGCCATCGCGAATCGCTCGCGGAACCTGCGCTGCCAGTGAGTCGTTCGGTGTCTCGCCGGCCTCCGACAGGAAGGTGGCGAGCCCTCCGCTGATGATAGTGAGGATCACGTCGTTGATGGACGTTCCGGTAGCGCGCGCGATGGCACGGACCTCGGCCAAGGAGAGCTTGACCCTCCCGAGTACGTGCTGCCCACTCTGCTCGTCGTTGAAGCGAGTACGTGGCCGCTGCGCCTTCGGTGTGGTGACCTCACCCGATTCCACGAGACGCGCGAATGCCTTCCGAGCGGCCGCAGACTGCCGGAGGGAGCGAGCGAGGCCGCCGAACTGACCGGGCAGTCGCAGCAACGATCCTGCTGCCCCACGAACAGGTCCGGGTGTGCCCGTAACAGCGGGGCTCGCATCAGGATCATCGAACAACGCTCGGGCGATCTGTACGGAGCCCAATCCATCGGTGGCTGCATGGTGCACACGCACTGCCACGACCGTTGCTCGATCCGGAAGATCTTCGACGCCACAGACATCGGTAAGAACGTGCACTTCCCACGGTGCACGGTCCAGGCCGAACGGCTTCTCGGTCATGGTGGCGAAGATGTCATAGAAGTCCTCGCGCGAGATCTCACCGATCACCCGGAACTGGACATGATCGTCGGGATTGGTGTCGCTTGCGGGAACCCAGTACGGGTGACCGAGATCGCCTGGTACGCGGCGAACACGCTGCCGGAGAATTGCCGCGCGATCCATGCGCTGCCTCATCCAATCCACCGCGTCTGCGCGAGTCTGGATGGGGTTTTGGTCGCAGCTGGTATCGAAGACGTAGACGCCAGTGTGGACACTTGGCGCATCGTCGCGATCAAGTTCGTCGGAAAGCAGGAACCACGTGTCGCGAGAGGCTAACCGAGTCGAGGCCGGCGAGTTCATTGGATCTGTTTCCCCCAGGATTCCACTCGGTCTGTTGCTTGTCAGATCTAACCAGAAGCGTCGTAGTGTCATTCACACAAAGGACGAACCATCCGAGATTGCCCAGGTGAGCGACCCAGGTATTGCTGCTGTGCCATGGCGTGTCGGCCAACCGCGTTGCGTCCAACGTGTCCTGTCAGTCGCCTACCTGACCACCGATCCTGTTCACCGGAGGACCGAAGCGTGCAACAGGAGACCGCGCGTGCGGCCCAAGGCGTTTCCTCCGGGGGCAGCTGCGCCGGTCGGTGACCCTCGTCAGCGGGGCTCGAGCAGCGCGACGATCCACCTCCGGACGGCGACCTCGAGGTCGCGTCGCGGGTCGATGTCGCCCAGCGACCGATGCCCGCACGTCAGGTCGAACGCGAGCCCCTCGCACAGGCTGACGAGGTCGCGGGCCGCGGCCTCCGGGTCCGCGGCGCCGAGACCGTCCATCAGGTCACGCGCGGCGTCGACCGAGAACAGGCAGGACGCCAGCCCCACCCGAAGATCGTTCTCCCCCAGAGCATCGGAGACGAGGGCGTATCTGGCGAGCACGTCGACGCGCCGCCGCGTCACGAGCATGTCGAGGTATCGGGCGATCGCGTCGGCCGCGGCCTCGGGAGTGCGGGGCGGTTCGGGCGGGACCACGCCGGTGAAGTCCGCACGCGAGCGGTCCGTCAGGTGGGTGATTGTCGCGTCGAGCAGGGCCTTGCGGGTGCGGTAGTAGTACGACGTCGAACCCCGGGCCAGACCGAGTCGCGCGTCGATCGCCTGATGGGTCACCGCATGATTGCCTCCCTCCGCCGCCAACTCGACCGCGGCACGACAGATGAGGTCGCGGCGCGAACGTCGATCGGTCATGCCGCCATCCTAGCGACCCTCTACGATGATAGAGTCCGGGCATGCGCAGGTTCAGCAGAGTTCGAGACCGCCACCTCCCGATCGACGTGTTCGACAGCGCCGCACACGAACTCGGGTTCGAGATGGACGAGGAGCAACGACATGCGGCACACGTACTCGCGGCCACCGACCAGGACGTGTACCTGTGGGGACCGCCCGGACGTGGCAAGACCTGGCTGATGTCGACCTACGTCGCCGCACTGCCCCCCGACCGCACGCGGCGACTGCACTTCCACGAGTTCTTCCGAGACCTGCATTCAGCGATCCGACGTCACGGCAACAACCTCGACGCCGCGTTGGATGAACTCCTGGGCGGCCTGGACGTGGTCTGCTTCGACGAGTTCCACGTCCACGACCCCGCGGACGGCCGCTTCCTCAGCAGACTGCTGCCCGCCTTGTTCGAAAGGAAGATCCGCGTCGTGGTGACCTCGAACCACCACCCGCGCGCCCTGATGCCCAATCCCCTGTTCCACGACGACTTCCTGCCCTCGATCGAGCTGATCGAGCGCCGCCTCGCCGTCGTCGGTGTCGACGGCCCGGTCGACTACCGCAGCAGGTCGGAGCACCGGTCGGGCTTTGCCGCAGGCCTGTGGCTGCATCCGGGGACGGCAGACCGCGCGCGCCGCGCCGGCCTGTATCCGCCGGAACCGAACGCCCGGGTCGTCATCCCCGCTGGCGGGCGGACCGTCACCGCCCGGCGCGCATCGGCCGACGAGCTGTGGATCGACTTCGCGGACCTGTGTTCGACTCCGACCGCCCCGTCCGACTACCTCGCCCTGGCCCGCGGCCATCGCCGATGGGTGGTGGATGGCGTCCCGGATCTGGGATCCGCGGGCCGCGAACCCGCACAACGGTTCGCGAACGTCGTCGACGTGCTCTACGACCGCGACGTGACGACGACCTTCCTCGCCCGGACGCCCCTGGACCGCCTCGCCGTCGACGACGCCCTACCCGTGGAGATCGAGCGGATCATGAGCCGACTGCGCGAGCTACGCCAAGGCGAACCGATCGCCATCCGGTGACGACCCACCGAACTCACTCCATTGCAACGGGTTTCGTTTCGACCTGAGACGAGCGGGGTCAGCGGTGGTGCTCACGAAGGAACGCGACGACGCGGGGAACGAGGTGATCCGCGTGCGTGACCACGCCTCCGTGGCCGGCGCCGGGAACCACGTGGAGCTCGGCGTTCGGAATCCGGTCGACCGCCGCGTGCGCCTGTGTCGGGCCGATCAAGGGGTCGAACTCGAACGCGACCGCGAGGACCGGAGCGACGATTCGGCGCAGTCGCTCCATCCGGTCGTCGTCCCGCAGCCAGGCGTGGGACGCGCGTGCCTGCGCGACCTCGCCGTCACTCGACGTCCACTGGTCCGCCTGGAACGCGCACATTCCAGCCCATTGCTCGACCAGCGGGTCCGCCTTCGCCAACGCAGCCGGCGGCAGGGCGGTCAGCAGTGTCTGCATCGTCATCACCTCGGCCGGAAGCGACCCCATCAGGTCGATGAGTGCGCTTTCACTGTTCACGACGGAATGGAGCAGCGGCGTCGTCGGGCCGGGCCCCGCGATGAGGACACCTGCGCCACATCTCTCCGGGGAGTGAGACAGCAGATGTTCCGCAGTGAAGCTCCCAAGCGAGTAACCCACCAGTGCCGGAGGACCGTCGAGGCGGAGGGTGTCGATCAGCGACACGAGGTCGTCGGCCAGGTCCGCGATCGTGCACCGGGACGACGGGGCGTCGCTCGGGGCAACGCCGCGCGAGGCGTACGCGATCACCTCGAATCCACCGTCGACGAGCGCCTGCGTCAACCCCGCCACTTCCCACGCGACGGGCGGCATCCCCGTCCCGCCGATCAGGACGACCGGCGGACCCTCCCCTCGTCGAACCACTCCGAGCCCGAGCCGTCCCGTGTCGACAATCTGCATACCGCCGATTGAACCAACACAGTGCCGTCACCTCGGGCATGCACAGACACGCGTTCGCTTTGTCCGATTCAAACTCACCATCCCCGCCCAGGTCGCAGCTAGGCTGTGACCCAACACACACCGGATTCAGTCCGTAGGGGGACGCGATGCCAGGCGTTTTGACGAAGGTCACCGACACACTCGGTGCAGTCCGGGTGATGGTGCAGTCGGGACTCGTCCCGTTTCCCCGGCTCGACCGCGGGATCGCGACGATCCGCGCCACCGAGAAGTTCGGACCCTTCGCCGGCCCCGTGCACGCGCACGCCTCCGCGGGATACGACGCCGTCGCGATCATCGACGAACTGGGTCAGCTCACCTACCGCGGCCTGGAGGAGCAGTCCAACGCCCTGGTCCGCGCTTGGGTGGACGAAGGCATCACGCCCGGCGCCGTCATCGGCGCGATGTCCCGGAACCATCGCGGCCTGGTGCTCACGATGCTCGCGGCCGCGAAGCTCGGCACCAAACTGGTGCTGATGAACACCGGCTTCAGCCCTCCGCAGCTGGTCGATGTCGCTGCGCGCGAACAGGTTCGAGCGTTCGTCTACGACGAGGAGTTCGCTGCTGTCGCAGATGCGCTGCCGGGCGACGTCAACAGATTCGTCGTGTGGGGTCAGGCGGCGCCGACCGCGAAGCACCTCGACGACCTCGTCGCGGGCCGCAGTACCGCTGCCGTCGACGATCCCCCGGTGCACGGCAGCTTCGTCCTGCTCACCAGCGGCACGACGGGTACCCCCAAGGGCGCGCCCCGCGAGAAGACGTCACCGCTGGCGTCCGCCCAGTTCCTCGACCGGGTACCGCTGCGGCGCGGCCAGACCATGGTGATGGCGGCTCCGGCCTTCCACGGAACCGGCATCTCGCAGCTCGGCCTGGCATTGGCACTCGGCCAGACGGTGGTGCTGCAGCGCCGTTTCGATCCGGCACAGACCGTCGAACTGCTTGCCGCCAACCGCGCCGACTCCCTCGTCGTCGTTCCGACGATGCTGCAGCGCATCATCGACCTCGGACCCGACACACTCGCCCGCTACGACACCACGAACCTGTCGATCATCTTCGCCGCAGGCTCGGCGATCTCCCCCGACCTGTGCAGGCGCACCACCGAGGCGTTCGGGCATGTCCTCCACAATCTGTACGGCTCGACCGA
This sequence comes from Rhodococcus sp. RD6.2, assembly GCF_001040705.1. Lineage (GTDB taxonomy): Bacteria > Actinomycetota > Actinomycetes > Mycobacteriales > Mycobacteriaceae > Rhodococcus_G. Next base: position 181,435 of record NZ_CVQP01000006.1, on the reverse strand, counting down.
GTGCGCCGTCGCCACCGTCGCGACACCGGCAGACCTGGCCCGTGCCCCGGGTACCGCGGGTCGCGCCCCCGTCACCTGCCATGTCGCCCTGTACGACGACAACGGCACGCGGATCACCGAACCCGGTGTCGTGGGCCGGATTTTCGTGTCCAGTGGGCTGAGCTTCAACGGCTACACCGACGGCCGCGACAAGGAACGGATCGACGGTCTGCTGTCCACCGGCGACGTCGGGCACTTCGACCGCGACGGCCTCCTTTTCGTCGACGGCCGCGACGACGACATGATCGTGTCCGGCGGCGAGAACGTCTACCCCCTCGAGGTCGAAAACCTGCTGGCCGAGCACATCGACGTTGCGGAAGCTGCGGTGATCGGCGTCGAGGACGTCGAGTTCGGGCACCGACTCCGCGCGTTCGTGGTGTCCGCGCCCGGATCGACGCGAGATGCCCAGATCCTCAAGACATTCGTCAAGGAACACCTCGCGCGGTACAAGGTTCCGCGCGAGATCGTGTTCCTCGACGATCTGCCCCGCAATGCCACCGGAAAGCTGCTGCGGCGGGCACTGCACGAGATGGATCTACCGGACGCCTGACGCGCGTCGCGCCTCGACCCGTGCGGTGACGTCCCGTTCGATCAGCGCGGCGTTGATCATCGCGCCCGCGCCGACACCGCCCGCCGCAGCCGAGATGACCTGTGCGCGTGGGTCGGTGACGTTTCCTGCCACCCAGACGCCCGGCACGGTCGTCTCACCCGTCGGTCCGGCGGGCACGTAGGTCCCGAGCACCGTGCCGCCCATCTCCTGCACTGCGGTCTCGACGCCGAGCGATTCCAGTAGTCCGGACCGCGCGACGAAACGTGGTGGTACGACGAGAGCGTCGCGTGCGACGACACCGCGACCTTCCACCTGGACCCCCGTGAGCTTGTCGCCGCGCACCTCGAGACCCGTCACGCGACCGTCGACGACCTCGATCCCGGACGCGGCGAACTTCTCCAGGTCGACCGGGTCGAACGCCTGCGCCGTGTGCGTGAACAGGATCACATTGTCGGTCCACTGTCGCCACATCAGAACCTGATGCGTGGCAACGGCGCTCGTCGCCAGCACGCCGATCGCTCTGTCGCGGACCTCCCAGCCGTGGCAGTACGGGCAGTGCAACACATCGCGTCCCCATCGTCCGCCGATTCCGGGGACGTCGGGGAGTTCGTCGACCAGTCCGGTGGTGACGAGAAGTGCCCGCGCCGAGATCTCCTCACCGCCGGCGAGCCGCACGACGAAGCCGTCGTCCGACGCCTGCGCATCCACGGCGTGCCCGTCGACGAACTCCCCGCCGTACTCCCCGACTTCCTCGCGTCCGATCGCGAGGAGGTCACGGGGCGGGGTCCCCTCGCGTCCGAGGTAGTTGTGCATGTGCGCGGCAGGCGCGTTGCGCGGCGCTCCGCCGTCGATCACCAACACCGATCGCCGCGCTCGGGCCAACGTGAGTGCCCCACCGAGTCCTGCCGCGCCGCCACCGACGATCACGACGTCGTAGCCGTCCTTCATCCTGTCTCCTCCGGTTGATCCGACCCGTCTCGGTCCACTGTCCGCATACCGGTCGAGAATCGCAAGGAGGTTTGCAGTATTAGCAAGGATGCGGGCGGCGCCTCGCAGCACCGAACTTGCAAAGGATTCAGAGAGAACGACAAAGGCCCGGTCTCGCAATGAGACCGGGCCTTCGTTCTTTGGTAGCGGGGACAGGATTTGAACCTGCGACCTCTGGGTTATGAGCCCAGCGAGCTACCGAGCTGCTCCACCCCGCGCTGCATTTACTACTGTACACGACTTTCGGAGGGCTCCTAACCACGCCCCACGAGGCCGGCAGCCACCACTCGGGCACCGAACGAACCTGCGACCGAGAACGACAAAGGCCCGGTCTCGCAATGAGACCGGGCCTTCGTTCTTTGGTAGCGGGGACAGGATTTGAACCTGCGACCTCTGGGTTATGAGCCCAGCGAGCTACCGAGCTGCTCCACCCCGCGCTGCATGAAGAAAGTTACACGAACGGGTGAACCGAACACAAATCACCAGGACAACGACCACTTTCACAGCAGGAACCACACCGAGACGCTTCCCGCCGGGACGCAGTACCCGAATTCTTGTGTCCCACTTCACAAAATCCCGGTGATCCCCAACACATAACGACGGGGTAACGAAACGGACAGCGCATCGCAACGCGCCGAGGTGACCTGGCGAAATGCACGCTATCCACCGAAGTGCGTTGCGGCAGGCCACAGTTCGACCGGGATGACCCGCAGCGAATTCTTGGCTAGCGTCGCCGACGGCCCGAAACGACCGGGCTCAGCCGACCCGCCGCTGCTCGACTCTGCCCCGCGGGATCGGAACCCCGAAACCTTCGAGGGGCAGGGACGGACGCGGAGAACACGGCGCCGGGCGACGAACAGCAGTCTGTCCGCCACGGCCGAATCCGCACAGATCGCACAGTGCGACCCGTCGGCAAGCGCGGAGAGGATTCACCCCGCATGACCACTCGTAAGACACGCACGCGCACCCTCGCCTCCGTCGCCGTGACCGCCACCCTGGCCACCGTCCCGATGGCCCTGAGCATCGGCACCGCCTCCGCAGCCACCCACAACTGGGACGGCGTCGCGCAGTGCGAGAGCGGCGGCAACTGGTCCACCAACACCGGCAACGGCTACTACGGCGGCCTGCAGTTCTCGCAGAGCACCTGGGCCGCGAACGGCGGATCCGGCCAGGCGCACAACGCATCCAAGGCGGAGCAGGTCCGCGTCGCGGAGAACGTGCTCGCCACGCAGGGCGCGGGCGCATGGCCCCACTGCGGCAAGTACCTGACCGTCGCGGAGCCGGAGCCGGCGCCCGCCCCCGAAACCGCTCCGGCACCCGTCGTGGAGGCGGCCGCGACCGTTCCGACCGTCGCCACGATTCCCGGACTTCCCGAGAACTTCCCCGCGCCGACCACCGAGCAACTCCGCGCGGCAGGCGACGCCGCCGTCGCGACCGCCGACCAGTACGGTGTCGGCGACCAGGTCCGTGCGGCCATCGACGCGAACAGCATCTACCTGGTCGGCCTCACCCGCTGACCAGCACCACACACGAAGGCGCCCTCCCGATCGACCTCGATCGGCAGGGCGCCTTCTCTGTTTCTCCTGTGACCTCTACCTGGGCAGGCCCTGGTAGGCCGTCACTGCCTTCTCGAGCCGTTCGAGCGCGGCGCCGTAGGCGGCGAAGTCACCGCTCTGCTGGCTCTGCTTCATCTGGGCCAACGCGGCATCGAGTTCCGCGACGACGGCGTCACGGTCACCGGCGGGAACCGGGGGCGCCGGGGTCGCGGGCGCCTGACCCTGCTGGGTCGACGGCGGCGATCCCTCCGTTGTGCCCGTCGGCGCCGGGGCCGCGGCACCCGTTCCCGGACCGAAGACCTGATCCAGCGCCTCGGACAGCGTCGGCGCGTAGCCGACCCGGACGCTGTTGCTCGGTGGCGCCTCGCGGTAGCTCACCAGCACGCGGGACAGCTGCGGGAACGTCGAACTGTCCTGACTGGTCGAGTTCCGCTCCGTGTACATCGGTTCGATGTAGAGGATGCCGCCCTCGGCGATCGGCAACGTCAGCAGGTTGCCGTACTGGATGCGGTTCGACCGTTCGAGCAGTGTCCGCTCGGACGCCACCCGTGGGTCCGAGATCATCGAGTTCTGTGTCTGCTGCGGACCCTGCGTCGTCGTGTCGGTCGGCAACTGCAGAACGGTGATCTCGCCGTACTTCTCGGGATCGGACTGTGCCGAGATGTACGCCGACAGGAACTGCCGGTTGAAACCCACCATCGCGCTGGTCAGGTTGAACCTCGGGTCCGCCGACTCCGGGTCACCGACCGTCACGTAGTACGGCGGCTGGTTGGCCGTGGTTTCGATCGTCGGATCGCTCGGCACCGACCAGAAGGCGTTGTTCGTGAAGAACTCACGCGGATCGTCGACGTGGTACTTCGCGAGCATCTCCCGCTGGACCTTGAACAGATCCTCCGGGTAGCGGAAGTGCTGACGCAGGTCGTCGGGGACCGCGCTGCTCGGCTGCACCGTGCCGGGGAACACCTTCATCCATGCGTCGAGGACCGGATCGTTCTCGTCCACCTCGTACAGGGTCACCGTGCCGTCGTACGCGTCGACCGTGGCCTTGACCGAGTTCCGGATGTACGACACCTCCTTGCGCGGCAGCGGTCGACCCGTGGTCTGGTCGATGCTGTCCTCGACGAGACCGTCGAGTGACGTCCGCTGTGCGTACGGGTAGTTGTCGAGCGTCGTGTAGGCATCGACGATCCACTTGATCCGCCCGTCCACCACCGCCGGATACATGTTGCCGTCCGCGGTGAGCCACGGCGCCACCTTCGTCACCCGCTCGTGCGGGTCACGATTGAAGATGATCTTCGAGTCGGAGCCGATCGCGCTGGAGAACAGGATGTTCCGTTCCGCGTACTTGGCGGCGAAGGCAAGCCTGTTGAACCAGTTTCCGATCGAGACGCCGCCCTCACCGGTGTAGGTGTACTGGGAGGTGTCGGTGTCGTACTCGCGGGGCCCCTCTCCGTCGACGGCACCGACGATCGAGTAGTCCACGTCGGTGTCGGCGATGACCTCGCCGTAGTAGATGCGCGGCTGGTCCACCGGAATGACCTGATTGCCCGCCTGCTGCGAGGCGATGTCGCTGACCGTGTAGACGGGGTAGCCGCTGTTGGAGTTGGCGGCCTCCTCGGCGGAGTTCGACGCGGCCGCGTTGACCTTGTTGGCCGGCGCCGCGACGAATCCGTTCCCGTGCGTGTACACGGTGTGCCGGTTGATCCAGTCGGTCTGGTTACCGGTCAGGCTCCGCGGTGCCAGCTCACGCGCCGCGACGACGTAGTCGCGCTTCTCCCCGTCGACCTTGTAACGGTCGATGTCCAGTGCAGGCGGGAACCCGTAGAAGTTCTTCAGCTGCTGCTGCTGCGTGAACGTCGGCGAGAGCAGACCGGGATCGAGCAGACGCGCGTTCGCGATCGTCGTCTGGTCCGCGGGAATGTCGCGCGGCGACTTGGTGCTGTACCCCGGGTAGTCCTGATACGTCACCTGTTCGTCGGTGATGCCGTACGCCTCCCGGGTGGCGGCGATGTTCCGCTCGATGTACGCGCTCTCCTTGTCCGCGGCGTTGGGCCGGACCGAGAACTGCTCGACGACCAGCGGGTAGACCGCGCCGACGAGAATCGACGACAGCAGCAGCAGACCGGTCGCCATCGCGGGAATCCGGAGGTCGCGCAACACGATCGCCGCGAAGAACGTGATCGCACAGATCACCGCGATCGCCATCAGGATCAGCTTCGCGAGCAGCACCGCATTGACGTCGGTGTAGCTGGCGCCGGTGAACGTCGGCTCCTTGCGACTGCTCGAGAGCAACGAGTAACGATCCAGCCAGTAGGCAATCGCCTTGAGAAGGAAGAACGTACCTGCGAGCACAGCCAGCTGGATCCGCGCCGCGTTGCTCAACGCCCCTTCGCGACCGGCGAGCCTGATTCCACCGAACACGTAGTGCGTGACCAGGTTCGCGATGAACGCGAGGATGACCGCAACGAACAACCAGTTCAGGACGAACCGATAGAACGGCAGGTCGAACGCGTAGAAACCGACGTCGAGGTGGAACTGCGGATCCTGCTGGCCGAACGATCCACCGTGCAGGAACATCTGCACCGCAACCCAATTGGACTGCGCGACCAGTCCTGCGAGCGCACCGATCACGGCCGGTACGACGACACCGAACAGCTTGAGCCTGCTCATCACCGCCGTCCGGTACCGCGCGATGGGATCGTTGGGACCGACGTTGGGTACGAACACCGGGCGCGACCGGTAGGCGAGCAGCAGCCCCCCGAACACGGCGCCGCCGACGATCAGAGCGACGACGACGAACAGCGCGATCCGGGTGAGCAGGACCGTCGAGAACACCTCTCGGAATCCGACCTCACCGAACCACAGCCAGTTCGTGTAGCCACCGATCAGACGGGGCCCGATCAACAGTAGAACCGCCACGACGAGCGCCAATACCAACAACACTCGGCTCCGTCTGGACAACGACGGTAGTCCGGTGGGGGGCCGCATGCCCACGTCTCACACTCCGGTTGTTGGGCGGCGCGCCGGGCGGCCGCAGGGTGTTTTGTCCCACTCTACGTGGGCCGCCGAAGTGCGCACGGTCGGTCGTCCGGGTTGTCCGGATACGCGCCCGGAGTGCGAGGATGGTCGGGTGAACGACTTCGACGCCACCGACCACCAGGCCCCGATCTCCACCGACGCACTGATTCGGAGCGTCCAGGAGGTCGCAGCGCATGTGGGTGCCGACGGGTGGGGTCAACCGCCGAAGATGTTCGCGCTCGTCCCGACCGCCCAGATCGCGGTCGCCGAGCCGCACCTGCTCGATCAACTCGAGTCGGGCTCCGAACTCACTCCGATCGAGCAGCACCCACTCCCCGATGATCTGCACGGCGGCAGCGCGGCCCTCGAGGAGTACCTGGGCACCACCAGTTGGGCACCGGGTGTCGCCGGCTGCATGGTCGTCCAGGAGATCCTGGTGCTGCCGCCGAGCGCCGCGTCCGACCTCGACACGGCCGTCGACGCCGCACTCGGGCGCGACAACGCCGCCGACGACGTCATCCGCGCCGCGGCAGGCGCACACCCCGAACGTCGAGCCGCCCGCCTGATCGTCGCCGTCCTCCGCGACGGCCGGTCGGAAAGCGCACTGGCGCTGGCCCCCGAGGACGACGACGACCCGTTCGCCGAACCGGAACTGCGCACCGGCGACAACCTCGCCCCCGGCCTCGTCCACGCACTGCAGGCGACTCTCGAGGCCGACCCCGAAGACTGGTGACGCCACTCGGCAACCAGGGCCCTCCCCTACCGGTCAGCAGGCCGGCGCGTCGCCGCCGGTCTTCAGCGAGTCGAGGGCGTCGACGGCGCCGGTGAGGTCGTCGACGCGAACCAGGCGCAACCCGTCCGGCGCCTGCTGCTTCGCCTCGTCGCAGTTCTTCGACGGCACCAGGAATGTCGTCGCTCCCGCTTCCCGCGCGGCGACGAGCTTGTACGGGATGCCACCGATCGGTCCGACGTTGCCGTCCGAGTCGATGGTGCCGGTGCCCGCGACGAACTGTCCGCCGTTGACTTCGCCCGGGGAGAGCTTGTCGACCACCGCGAGGGCGAACATCAACCCGGCGGACGGTCCTCCGACTTCGGCGAGATTGAACTCGACGGTGAACGGGACGTCCGGCCGTTCGGTCGGGGTGATGCCGAGGTATCCGACGTCGGCGTGTCCGGGTCGGGCGCCGAGGGTGACCGGCACGGTCTGCTGCACTCCGTCACGTTCGACGACGACGGTGGCGACGGCGCCGGGCGCGAGGTCCGCGACGACCCGCTGCACTTCGCCGACGGTCCGGACCTCGGTGCCGTTGATGCTGATCAGTCGGTCGCCGACCTGCAGGGCGTCGTGCGACGGTCCGTCCTCCGCGACGTCGCTCACCTCCAGCGCGACGGGCTCGCCGAGGAAGTGCAGTGCGGCAAGTTCGGCAGACTCCTCGGACTGGGCGAAGTCGGCGGCGTTCTCCTCCTGGACCTCGTCTCGACTGCGGTCGGACGGGTACACCTCCTCGCGGGGCACGATGCCGTAGCGGCCGCTGACCCAGAAGCCGAACGCGTCGAAGATCGTCAGCCCGTCCCGCACGGACACGGTCGTCATGTTGAGGTTTCCCGTGGTGGGGTCCAGTTCGGTGCCGGTGATGGCGACGACCTGTTCGCCCTCGACCTCGCCGAGCGTGTTGAACGTCGGGCCGGGTCCGAGCGCCACGAACGGCACCTGCACCACCGTTCCGAGTCCGAGTAGCGCCACGACCGGAACGAGCGCCGCAACCAGAGTGACCAACCGTCGATTCACTCGGCCAGCGTAGAGGTCGGACGGACGTGTGCCCGGTCGCACCTGCCGGCGCGGTCCTCGGAGTGTCGGCACCGATGTTCGCGCTCGGCGTGATTTCTGCTGCCACTGCCGAGCGACGGGCCTTGTACCGTGGACGTATGAGCAATCTGCCGTTTGGTTTCTCGAGCTCCGACGACGACCCCGACCGCGACAAGAACACGGGTGGGGGCGGAACCGGCGGCGGCCCGGGTGGGATGCCGTTCGGATTCGGCGCGGAGGGTTTCGATCCCGCGTCGCTCGGGCAGATGCTCACCCAGTTCGGGCAGATGCTCAGCGGTATGGGGAGTTCGATGGGTACGGGCGGCCAGTCCGGGCCCGTCAACTACGAGGTCGCCAAGAAGCTGGCCCTGCAGCAGATCGGTTCGGTCACGCCCGTCTCGTCGACCACGGCGTCCGCGATCGCGGACTCCGCGCACCTCGCCGAATTGTGGCTCGACGGCGCCACCACCCTGCCCGCCGGTGCCACGCGCACCGTCGCCTGGACTCCGGTGGAGTGGCTGGAGAACACCCTCGACACCTGGAAGCGGCTCTGCGATCCGGTCGCCGAGCAGGTCTCGGGTATGTGGGTGTCGGGACTACCTGAAGAGGCCAAGCAGATGGCCGGGCCGATGCTCGGGATGATCGGCCAGATGGGCGGCCTCGCCTTCGGTTCCCAGGTCGGGCAGGCCCTCGGCCAGCTGGCGTCCGAGGTGTTGACCTCGACGGACATCGGCCTGCCGCTCGGCCCGAACGGGGTCGCGGCGCTGCTCCCGAGTGCGATCGAGAAGTTCAGCGACGGCCTGGAACAGCCCGATCGTGAGATCCTCGTCTTCCTCGCGGCCCGTGAAGCGGCCCATCAGCGGCTCTACGTCCACGTCCCGTGGCTTCGGCAGCAGTTGTTGTCGACCGTCGAGGAGTACGCCCGCGGCATCAAGATGGACTTCTCGGCGATCGAGGAGGCGGCCCAGAGCCTCGACCCGAACTCACTGTCCGATCCGTCGAAGATCGAGGAGTTGCTGCAGCAGGGCACCTTCGAACCGCAGACGACCCCCGAGCAGAAGCAGGCACTCGAGCGCCTCGAGACCCTGCTCGCACTGATCGAGGGATGGGTGGAGACGGTCGTCGCGCAGGCGCTCGGCGACCGGCTGCCCGGTGTCGGCGCGTTGAGCGAGACGTTGCGCCGTCGACGCGCGACGGGCGGACCTGCGGAACAGACGTTCGCGACTCTCGTCGGTCTCGAACTGCGCCCCCGCAAGGTTCGTGAGGCGGCCCAGCTCTGGCGTCAGGTCACCGATGCGGCGGGGATGGAGGGACGCGACGGCGTGTGGGCACATCCCGACCTGCTCCCCGATTCGAGCGACCTGGACAGCCCCGCCGGGTTCGTCGACCGCGTGGTCGGCGGTGGCACCAGCTCGTTCGACGATCCGATCGCGCAGCTCGAGGCGTTGCAGGCCCGCGAACGCGAAGAGCGCGAGGCCGGCCGGGACGCGGGCGAGGAACAGGGCGGCACCGACAATCCGAACAAGTAGCGACCGAGCAGGAAAGTCCAGTTCAGCGCGTCACAGCCCTGTGGACAACTGGGCTGTGACCGCGTTCGGCGTCGACGTCGACTGACACCCTGGCAGGCATGACCCGCCTGCTCGCCGACGACGCCCTCCTCGGCGCACCCCGACTCGATCCACGCACCCCCGTTCTCATCCGGCCCAGTGGCGCCGTTCAACTGGGGTGGGATCCGGAGAACGCGCTGCTGGTCCAACCGCCTCCGGGAGTGGACGCGGCCGCCCTGGCCGATCTCCTTCGGTTGCTCGACGGCCGACGCAGCCACGCGGCGATCGTGTGGGAGGCCGCTCGGGCGGGCATAGACGCCCCGGACATCGAGCAGATACTGGCCGAACTCTCGTCCGCGGGCGCCCTGCTGGCGCCGCTCTCGGATCGGGCGATGCGGGACACCCCGGTTCGCCAGATCCATGTGCACGGGCGAGGCCCCCTCGCAGACGGCATCGCTGCGATGCTCGGCGCCGGCCAGGTCGCGATCGCCCGTTCGGGGCCGGAACGGGCGGCGCAGACACCCGCGTTCCACCGTGCTGACTGTGTCGTCCTGGCCGACAACCTGGTGCCCGACCCGTGTACCGTCGCGGTCCTCATGGAGTCGGGCACGCCTCACCTTCCGGTGCGGCTGCGCGACGGACGCGGCGTGGTCGGCCCCCTGGTGCTGCCGGGCCGGACGAGTTGCCTGCGGTGCGGGGACCTGCACCGGACGGCTGCCGACCCCGAGTGGCCGCATCTCGCCGCCCAGCTTCTCGGGCGGGTCGGTTACGCCGAGCCCGGCACCATTCGGGCGACGGTCGCGCTCGCGGTGAGCGAGATCGGCATACTCCTCGCCGGTGACGCCGCGCGGGCGCCTGCCTCCCTGGACACGGCGCTCGAGTTCGACCTGCGGTCGGCACGCCTGCGGCGCAGGAAGTGGTCGCGCCGTTCGGAGTGTGGCTGCTCACCAGCGGTGTAGGCGAAGATTGGGATCGTCCGCCATGATGGGGGCGTGCCTGACATCCCCCGCCGCAGCTCAGCCCGCACCGCCAAACTCGCGAGCATCCCTCTGGGAATCGCGGGGCGCGCAGCGGTGGGCTTCGGACGCAAGCTGGCCGGCGGCGACCGGGACGAGATCGACGCGAAGCTGACGCAGCAGGCCGCCGAACAGCTGTTCACAGTTCTCGGTGAGCTCAAGGGCGGCGCCATGAAGCTGGGCCAGGCGTTGAGCGTCATGGAGGCCGCGGTCCCCGAGGAGTTCGCCGAGCCGTACCGGGACGCATTGACGAAGCTGCAGGCCGAGGCTCCCCCGCTGCCCGCCCGGAAGGTGCACCGGGTTCTCGACGAGCAGCTCGGGACCCGCTGGCGCGAGCGGTTCGCCCGTTTCGACGACGCACCGACCGCATCCGCGAGTGTCGGGCAGGTACACCGTGCGGTGTGGTCGGACGGGCGGGACGTCGCCGTGAAGGTCCAGTACCCCGGCGCCGACGAGGCACTGCGGTCCGACCTCAAGACCCTGTCCCGGATGGCGGGCATGTTCACTGCGGTGATGCCCGGTGTCGACGTCAAGCCGGTGCTGGACGAACTCTCCGCCCGGACGGAGGACGAACTCGACTACCGGATCGAGGCGAACAACCAGCGGGCGTTCGCCGCCGAGTTCGACGGCGACCCGCAGTTCGCTGTTCCGAAGGTGGTCGCCAGCGCACCGAAGGTGGTCGTGACGGAGTGGATGTCGGCGACACCGCTGTCGGCGATCATCGCGACCGGCACCGCCGAGCAGCGCAACACCGCGGGCGCTCGACTCGCGGAGTTCCACTTCGCGTCGCCCGCTCGGGTGGGTCTGCTGCACGGCGACCCACATCCCGGCAACTTCATGCTGCTCGACGACGGTCGCCTCGGCGTCCTCGACTTCGGTGCCTGCGCCCCGATGCCCGGCGGCCTGCCCCCGGTGCTCGGCCGGATGGTCCGGCTCGCTCTCGAAGAGCGGTTCAACGAGCTCACGGAACTGTTGCGCGCCAACGGTTTCGTGCTTCCCGGGCGGAACGTCACCGACGACGAGATCGCGAACTACCTGCGACCCTTCACCGATCCGATCCACACCGAGTCGTTCCACTTCACACGGTCGTGGCTGCAGCGGGCGGCAGGGACCGCGACCGACTTCTCCTCGGAGCACTTCCGGACCGCGCGCGCCCTCAACCTCCCGCCGGACTACGTGATGATCTTCCGGGTGCTGCTCGGATCTGTCGGCATCTGCGCGCAGCTCGACGCGGAGGCTCCGTACATGGGCATCCTCACGCGGTGGCTGCCCGGTTTCACGGAGGACGTGCGCCGGGCCGAGTAGCCCCGGACCCGTCCGCCCTCAGGATGCCCTGTCCGGCACCCGCATTCGGTCGACTGCCGGCGCCACCCAGGTGCGGAGGTAGTTTCGGAGTTCGACGCCGGATCGTGGCGGCCGACCGGGGTCGATGACGAAGGACTGCACGATCCGCAGCATGTGCTCGACGAGTTCGTCGAAGGCCGCGCCGGAGAGTCCCGCCTCGTCCCAGTCCACGCCGAACCGTTCGAGGATCGCGCGACCGAAGGTGAGCGCGGTGTCGGACGTGACCCCCGCGGAGAACGCGCTGGCACGTCCCTGCGCCAGCACCATGCCGAGGTACCGCTCCTCGGAGATCTGTTCGAGCGTGTACGCGATGCCTTCGACGACGGCGTCCGCTGGGTCACTGATGCCGTCGAGGTGGGCGGCGAGCAGGTCGAGGAAGGGCCCCACCTGGGCGACGGCGGTGGCGACGAGCAGCGCCTCAGCGGTGGGGAAGTAGCGGTAAACAGTCTGGCGGGTGACGCCGAGCCCGCGGGCGACGTCGGTGATGCTGATGTCGCCGCCGGTCCGGTCCAGTACGCGCCTGGCCTCGTCCAGGATGCGCGTGATCGCCTCGGCGTCGTCTGCCGGTGTGGCTCCGGACCACCCGTGTGTGCGCATCCCCGCTGATCCTCCGTCCGCCGCCGTCGTTCCGGGAACCCTACTCGGGCGGGTTCCCGCGATCCTCGACTAGACATTCACTACACATTGTATGGTCTGATTCTCCGACGACTCCAGAACGAAGGGCCTCGCTGATGTCGACCACGCACGACACCTCCACCGCCGGACTCACCGAAGAACTCACCCGCCGTGCACTGCGGCACGTCCTCGACCGCACGACCGACATGGCGCCGACGCCCCTGCAGGTGCCGCTGCACTACTACCGCGACCCGAAGATCACCGAGGTCGAGGAAGCGCAGATCCTGCGCCGCACCCCACTCGCGATCGTGCCGAGCGCCCAGATCGCGCAGCCCGACGACTACGTCGTCCGTTCCGTTCTCGGCGATTCGCTCCTGGTCACGCGTGACGGCGACGGCACCGCACACGTCTTCCTCAACTACTGCCGGCACCGCGGAGCGATGCCTGCCTGCGGATCGGGCAACGCCACCCGGTTCACCTGCCCGTACCACGCGTGGACGTACAAGAACACCGGAAAGCTGGTCGGCGTGCCCGGCAAGGACGGTTTCACCGGCATGAACCGCGACGACTACGGGCTGGTGGAGCTGCCCACCCAGGAGCGTCACGGATTCGTCTGGGCGGTCCTCACCGCAGGCGAATCCATCGATGTCGACGCACATCTCGGGGACATGGGTCCCGAACTCGCCCGGTTCGAGTACGCGTCCTACGGCTACCACGACCAGCGGGAGTTCGAGTCGGACGTCAGCTGGAAGGGCGCGCTCGAGGCGTTCGCCGAGAGCTACCACTTCCCGTTCGTCCACTCGGAGAGCGTGATCGGCCAGAACACCGTCGCGAACACCTCCGTCCACGACAGTTTCGGCAGGCACCACCGAATGGGTTTCCCGTTCAACTGGATCGCCGACCTGGACACCAACGCGGACGGTACGTGGGATCCGATCGCGAACATGGGAGTGATCTACTGGATCTACCCGAACCTGATCCTCGCGAACAGTCCCGTCGGGGTCGAGGTGCTCGACATGCTTCCGGCGGGCTCCCCGACGCGCTGCACCCTGCGGCACAGCTGGATGGCCAAGTACCCCGCGACCACGGACGAGCAGCGCGCCCTCTACGACACCGTCTTCGGGCAGGTCCACGCCGCCGTCCGCGACGAGGACTTCGCGATGCTGCCGCAGTGCGGCGAGGGCGTGCGCCGGGGCCAGCACGACCACATGATCATCGGCCGCAACGAGATCGGCGTGCAGCACATGATCAAGACGTTCGCGTCCGAACTCGGTGTGGCACTCGGATGAACGACCGATCAACACCACCACGGCCCCGCCAACTCGACTCCCCCGTTCTGCCGAGAATCTTCAAACACGTCGGCCGATGCCAGGTGTGGCTCTACCGCCGCACCGGGGGACGGATCGGCGGCACGTGGCGCATCGGCGCCGGATTCCGCAAACCCGTCCCGACACTGCTGCTCGAGCACCGAGGGCGCAGGTCCAGCACCGTCTACACCACTCCCCTGCTCTACATCGAAGACGGGGCCGACGTCGTGGTGGTGGCCTCGCAGGGCGGTCTGCCGAAACACCCGCAGTGGTACCGCAATCTGTGTGCGAATCCGGACGCCCGCGTCCAGATCCGCAGGCGATGCAGCGACGTCACCGCAGAGACGGCCGGTCCCGAACAGCGCGCCCGATTGTGGCCTCTGCTCGTCGACGCCTACGCCGACTTCGACACCTATCAGTCGTGGACCGAGCGGGAGATCCCGGTCGTCGTCCTGCGCCGGCGCGCGGGCTGAATAGACTGGGCGATCGTGCGGATTGCGACATTCAACATCAACGGGATCCGCGCCGCGCAGCGCCGCGGCTTCGAACAGTGGCTACGCGAGCGGGAACCGGACGTCGTCGCACTGCAGGAGATGCGTGCGCCCGCGGCCGCGATCCCGCCCGACGTGTTCGGCCCGTACCACCTGTCCTACGACGAGGGGGTGATCCCCGGACGCAACGGGGTCGCCATTCTCACCCGCCGGGCACCTGCGGCGGTGCGGACGTGGACGGGATCGGCGTTGGTGCGCTCGCCCGACGAAATCCATACCCACGCAGTCCAACTCGATCCCGTCACCCTGGCGCGAGGACTACGTGAGTTCGCCACCGAGGGCCGCTACATCGAGGTGGACCTAGCCGACTCACCGATCACCGTCGCCTCCCTGTACCTCCCGAAGGGCGGACTACCCGCGCACCTGCAGAAACCGGGTCGCATGCGGGAAGCGCCGGACGGCGGCGCCCGCTACGACCGCAAGATGCGTTTCCTCGACGCGTTCGCGCGGCAACTGACCCGGTCCCGCCGCGACGCCCGCGCCCGGGGTCGGGAGTTGCTCCTGATGGGCGATCTCAACATCGCACACACGCGATTCGACGTGCGGAACTGGAGGCGCAGCAACCAGGCCGAGGGATTTCTCCCCGAAGAACGGGCCTGGTTCGACTCACTGCTGTCGCCCCGCACCCTCGTCGACGTCGTGCGGACGACATACCCGGACGTCGACGGACCGTACTCGTGGTGGTCCTGGCTGGGGCAGTCGTTCGCCAACGACACCGGCTGGCGCATCGACTACCACCTCGCGACGCCCGCGTTGGCACGATCGGCCGCCGCGGCGGGCACCGACCGCGAACCGTCGGCGGACCGGCGGATCAGCGACCACGCCGCAGTGGTCGTGGACTACGACCTGAGCGCCGCCGGGTTGGTGTGAACGGATCGTTCGGTCCCTCGGAGGGTCCGAACGATCCGTTCACCCCTGCGGGTCACGCGCAGACGGCAACCTTTCGGGGCCGTCCGCGGGGACGCTTGCGGGCGATGACGACGCCGTGGTCGAGGATCTCCCCGCCCCACACGCCCCACGGCTCGGCTCGGTCGAGTGCCGCGCTGAGGCAGCGAGACCGGACCGGGCACGCCGCGCACAGAGACTTGGCGAGTTCCAGTTCGGCGGGGGTTTCGCCGAACCAGAGGTCGGGATTGTCGGCACGGCAAGGCAATTCGCGCTGCACCGGCCCGGGGGTGGTGGGTTCGGTGATGGTGCGGACTGTCGCGGTGGACACGTCGTGCTCCTTACGGACTTGTCGAGGTTTGGGTGGTGCAAACCGGTGACCCGTCCTGGAGCGAGTCCTCCGCCTGGGAGAACTGTCCGAGAAACAAGAACGGCCACGGTCCGCTGGGGCGTCCGTGGCCTGGTGGAGAGAACTACCGAGTGTGGTCTCGGCTTCCGATCCGGGGCACGGACTTGGGGGCTGCTGCCTTGAGCGCTGCTGCCTTGGGGCGACGGCGGACGACGCGCGTGAGCGCTTCCCCCGACCACGGGGCAACGGGCAGGTGAGCGGCGGCATTGATCGCGACAGGTGCATAGCCCTGCATGCCGGCTGGCGCCTGAGCGCTGCTGATCCGATCGATCATCGGTCCGATCACCTCCTGTCCCATTCGTGACGGCGTCGCCCTGCGACACCTGTCGTCCCACTTCCCGGTGACGCGTGCGCGTCCGTCCGGCCTGACATGACGGCGGGCCACTGCCCACAACGTCGGAAACCAGGGT
Source organism: Rhodococcus sp. RD6.2 (assembly GCF_001040705.1). GTDB lineage: Bacteria > Actinomycetota > Actinomycetes > Mycobacteriales > Mycobacteriaceae > Rhodococcus_G. The sequence continues at coordinate 165,394 of NZ_CVQP01000006.1, read as the reverse complement.
AGGCGCTACCGCCGGAAGCGCACAACCTATTTTCTACCTGCGGTTTTGTTTCTTCATCACACGTCGTCGGCGAAACTGAGCTGGGCGACGGCGACGGGGTCCTCGCCGCGGACCACCGCGAGCACGTCGGACCCGAACCGTTCGAGCTTCTTCGCGCCGATGCCCGGAATCGCGACGAGTGCACTGTCGTCACCGGGCTGCTGCTCCGCGATCGCGATCAACGTCGTGTCGCTGAACACGACGAACGCAGGCACCTTCATCGCCAGCGACTTCTCCTTGCGCCACGCCTTGAGCGCGTCGAAAAGCGCGGCGTCGAGGTTCGACGGGCAACTCTGGCAACGGCCCAGCATCGTCGTCGCCGCATCCTGTAGGTGCTTGCCGCAGACCCGGCACCGCGGCCGCTTCTTCTGCTGCGCGGCAGGGGCCGCGATCCGTGAGGCAGGCGAGTCGTCGGGGACGAGGTCGAGGAGGAAGCGCGACCGCCGGCGGGACCGGCGTCCGCCCGCGTTGCGAGCCAACGCCCACGACAGCTGCAGATGTTCGCGGGCACGCGTCACCCCGACATACAGCAGGCGGCGTTCCTCCTCCACCGCGGCTTCGTCCGGCGGAGTCGACTTGTCCCCCAACGCATGTTGGATCGGCATGGTGCCGTCGGCGAGGCCCGCCAGGAACACCGCATCCCATTCGAGGCCCTTCGCGGCGTGCAGCGACGCCAGCGTCACGCCCTGCACCGTCGGAGGATGCCTGGCCTCGGCGCGGGCCGCGAGGTCGCGCAGCAGAGCGGCGAGGTCGAGGTCGGGTTCGTGGGTGAGCAGTTCCTCCGTCAGCTCGACGAGAGCCCTCAGGGACGCCCACTTCTCGCGTGCCTGCGCGCCCGACGGCTCGGTGTCCGTCAGGCCCATCGGCACGAGCACGGCCCGCACCAGCGTCACCAGTGCCGCACCCCGATCGGCGCCGTCGGGCAGGTCGTCACGGGCAGCAGCCTGACGCAGGGCGGACACCGCCTGCCGCACCTCCGGTCGGGTGAAGAAGCCCTCGCCACCGCGCACCTGGAACGGGATCCCGAGCTCCGTCAACGCCTGCTCGTGAGCCTCCGACTGCGCGTTGATGCGGTACAGGACCGCGATCTCCGCGGCGGGCGTTCCGGAGTCGATGAGCTGCTTGATCCGCGCGGCGATCGCCGCGGCCTCGGCCGGTTCGTCGTCGAACTCCGCGAACGTCGGCTCGGGGCCTGCCGGACGCTGACCGATCAGCTGCAGCCGGGTACCGGCGATCCGGCCGCGGGCCGCCCCGATGACGCGGTTCGCCAACGACACCACCTCCGGCGTCGAGCGGTAGTCGCGTTCGAGCCGGACCACCGTCGCGTCGGGGAACCGCCGGGAGAAGTCCAGCAGATAGCGCGGCGTGGCCCCGGTGAAGGAGTAGATGGTCTGGTTCGCGTCGCCGACGACGGTGAGGTCGTCACGGTCGCCGAGCCAGGCGTCGAGCACGCGTTGCTGCAGCGGCGTGACGTCCTGGTACTCGTCGACGACGAAGCAGCGGTACCGTTCACGGAACTCCTGCGCGACTCCGGGATGGTCCTCCAGCGCGATCGCCGTGTGCAACAGCAGGTCGTCGAAGTCGAGCATCATCGTCTCGCCGCGCATCTTGAGCGACTCGTAGGCGGCGTACGCCTCCCCAACCTTCGCGGGATCGGCAGGCGCGTCACGCCGAACTCGGGCCACCGCCGCCGGGTAGTCCTCCGGCGCGATCAGCGACGCCTTCGACCACTCGATCTCGCCTGCGAGATCGCGCACACTGTCGGTGCTGGTGGACAGCCCGACCCGGTTCGCTGCCTGCGCGACGACCGCGAACTTGCGGTCGATCAGCTCCCACGAGGTGTCCCCGACGACCTGCGGCCAGAAGTATCGCAGCTGTCGCAGCGCGGCGGCGTGGAAGGTGCGGGCCTGCACCTGGTTGGCACCCTCGCCGATACCGAGCCCACGTAGTCGCGACCGCATCTCACCCGCCGCTCGCGCGGTGAACGTGACGGCGAGAACCTGCCCGGCGGCGACGTGCCCGTCCGCGACGAGACGCGCGATGCGATGGGTGATGGTGCGGGTCTTGCCTGTACCCGCGCCTGCCAGCACGCACACCGGACCACGGGGTGCCAGGACGGCTGCCGACTGCTGCGGATCGAGTCCTGATGAGTCCGCTGCGTCTGCTGCCATGCCGTCCATCATGGCAGGGCCGTCCGACACGTCGGCAGCGCCTGCGGCGCCCGCACGCGATTTTCGGCCTTGCTGGGGTGAAGATCACTCACGGTTGCGGAACATCGGGCATGGCCGTGGTGTTGTATCCCCCGTGACTGCTACCGAGACCGCCACCGCCCTGACCATCTACTCGACCACCTGGTGCGGGTACTGCCGACGCCTCAAGAAGCAACTCGACGAGAACGGCATCGGCTACGTCGAGATCGACATCGAGGACGATCCCGCGTCGGCCGAGTTCGTCGGCAGCGTCAACGGCGGTAACCACGTCGTCCCGACCGTGAAGTTCGCCGACGGCAGCACAGCCACAAACCCGTCGCTGGTAGAGGTCAAGAAGGCCCTCGGCCTCTGACGCCGGCTATTTCGCCCACGCTTCGAGCATGCCTCGGGCGATCGACACCGAGCCCGGAACGAGGAGGCGTGCGTCGGCGGGGGACGTCCAGTCCCCCAGACGCAGTGCGGCGCGCACCTCCTCGCGTTCGAACCAGTGTGCCTCGGCGATCTCTCCGTCCTTGAACAGCAGTGGTGCGTCCGGATCGGCGATCGCGGAGAACCCGATCATCACCGACCGCGGGAACGGCCACGGCTGGCTCCCGAGGTAGCGAATGTCCCGGACGACCAGTCCGACTTCCTCTTCGATCTCCCGCGCGACGCAGGACTCCAGCGACTCGCCCGCTTCGACGAATCCGGCGAGGACCGAGAACCTGCGCTCGGGCCACGTTCCGTTGCGCGCCAGCAGCACCCGGTCGGCGCCGTCGTGGACGAGGCAGATCACGGCCGGGTCGGTGCGGGGGAACTCTTCGTGGCCGGTGCTCGTGCTGTGGCGTGACCATCCCGCCATGGTCGGCGTCGTCGGTGATCCGTCGAGCGCGCTGAATCCGGCGGCGTCGTGCCAGCCGAGTACCGCAACCGCGGTGGTCAGCAGACCCGCACTCGAGTCGTCGAGTTGGTGACCGATCATCCTGAGGTCGGCGAGTTCACCGATCATCGCGGGAACACGCACTGCCCACAGGTGGGTGCCGTCGTCGCGGCGACCGAGGAACACCGCACCGGACACCGGTTCCGTTCCGAGGGACGACGCCTGGTCGAGCACCAGCTCGACGCCGTCGACGCGCACCTGGCCACGATGGTTGACCCGCAGCACCTGTGCGTCGGCCCACCCGGCCCGCAACGCGTCGGTGTCGGACCGCAATTCCTCCGCACGGTCCAACGCCGAACGGGAGAGCAACGGGACCTCGGACATCACGAATTCAGCCACGCGCACCACAGTAGGGCGTGCGCCGGAGAACTCGTCCGGCGCGCCCCGACGACTGTCGGTTTCAGACGCGTCGGATGTACAGAAGGCGGTCGTCCGCCTCGACCGAGTCGACTTCCGGTGACCCGACACGGACGAGGCGTCCGTCCCGCACGACCGCGAGCACGATGTCGGACAGGTGCCGCGGAGACCCACCGATCTCGTCGTGCTCCACTTCCCGTTCCGCTATGGCGAATCCGGCCTCGGGGGTGAGCAGGTCCTCGATCATCTCCACCACCGTCGGGGTGGTGCGGGCGATGCCGAGCAGGCGTCCCGCCGTCTCCGAGGACACGACCACCGAATCGGCACCGGACTGCCGGAGCAGATGCGCATTGTCGGTTTCACGGATCGCGGCGACGATCTTCGCCTTCGGGCCGACCTCGCGCGCCGTCAGCGTCACGAGGACCGCGGTGTCGTCACGGTTCGCCGCGACGATCACCGATGCGGCGTGCTGGACGCCGGCAAGGCGAAGCACCTCCGACTTGGTCGCGGACCCCAGGACGGTGACGAGACCGAGGGAGGCCGCGGAATCCAGGACGGTCTGATCGGTGTCCACGACGACGATGTCGGCCGGCTTGATGCCGTCGCCGAGCATCGCATCGACAGCGGTCCGGCCCTTGGTGCCGTATCCGACAACGACGGTGTGGTTGCGCACTGCATTCCTCCAACGCTGAATCTTGAACGCCTGGCGGGACCGCTCGGTGAGCACCGACAGCGTGGTACCGACCAGGATGATGAGGAACAGGACCCGAAGCGGCGTGATCACGAGGACGTTGATCAGGCGCGCACTCGGTGTGATCGGAGTGATGTCGCCGTACCCGGTGGTCGAGAGTGACACCGTGGCGTAGTAGAGGCAGTCCAGGAACGACAGCGGGTTTTCCTGGGCGTCGCGGTAGCCGTCCCGGTCCAGATAGATCACGAACACGGCGAGGAACAGGACCCCCACGGCCATCATGACGCGACGGAAGATCAGGTTGAACGGGCTGCGCATCGCCTCGGGGATCCGCAGGACACCGACCAGCGCGAAATCGGGCCGCTCGGTCAGGTTCTCCTGATCTTGGAACCGCTGGCGGAACTTACCGGCCATGGATGGGACTCCCGTTCGCAGACATCGGCTCGGAGCCTAGCCAACGACGGGCCCGGTGCGCGCCGGACCACGCGGGCAGGATCGGACCGACAGTAACGGACGTGACCTCCGCACGCGATTCACTGGCGTTGCCGCGCCCGGTCCAGCAGGGTGGTGGCATGAAGATCTCACCCGCTCCCGCGCTCGCCGCACTGTTTCTCGGTGCGGGCACACTCCATTTCGTCACGCCGAAGCCGTTCGACTCCATCGTTCCGCGCCGCCTCCCCGGCGGCGCCCGCGCCTACACCTACGCCTCCGGTGTCGCCGAGATCGCGGTCGGCACGGCACTCGCGATCCCGCGCACCCGCGGCCTCGGCGGCACTCTCGCCGCGGCGCTGCTGGTGGCCGTCTTCCCGGCCAACGTGCAGATGGCTGTCGACTGGGTGCGCAGCGACAAGATCAGCACCCCGCTCAAGGTGGTGGCCCTTGCACGCCTTCCCCTGCAGCTTCCGATGATCGCCGCCGCCGTGAAGGTCCGTCGCACCGCGGCGTGATCGGGTGACTACCCCAGGATGTCCGTCGCCCTCCCCGCCGTCTCGATCAGCAGGGTGAGCTCGGCGGCGTCGGGCAGGTCCTCCGGCGCAATTGTTCGGCCGGTCCGCACGTAGTGGAATGCCGCACGCACCGACGTCGGGTCGACCGGATCGCCGCCGCGGGCCACGGCGCGCGCCGTCATCAGCTCCGCCCACGCCACACGGTAGGCCGCCAACTGCATCGCGACGGCGTGCTCGTTCGCGGCGCTCGGCTCGGCACCGGTCTTCCAGTCGATGACGGTCCAGCCGCCGTCCGGGTCGGCGAACACCGCGTCGATCCGTCCGCGTACGACGGTGCCCGCGATGGACGTCTCGAACGGCACTTCCACCTCGACAGGATTGCGGTGCGCCCATCGTGAGCGCAGGAATGCCGCCTGCAGCGATTCGAGATCCTCGTCCGCGGCGCCGTCGGTGTCGGCGGCACCGGGCAGCTCGTCCATGTCGAGGAGACGAGTTGCCCCGAACCGGCGTTCGATCCACGCGTGGAAGGCCGTTCCCCTGCGCGCCAGAGGATTCGGCGGGAACGGCAGCGGACGCCGGAGGCGCGCGGCGAGCTCGTCGGGCGCAGCAGCCAGATCGACGAGTTGGCTGACGGACATCTGGCCGGGCAACGTCACCTCGGCACGAGCGGCGGCACGAGCGGCTCGTTCGGCGAGGAGCGCCTCGACGTCGGCGGCCCAGCCCTCCGGGTCGTCGGAAGGCGAGTCCTCGTCGTGTTCGCCGTCATCGGGGGCTTCCCCGGACCGGTCCGGTGCATCCGCGGCCGAAGGGGCCCGGCCGAGCGCGGCGAGCACCAGGTCCGCGCCACGTGAGACACCGGCTCGTCGGTCGCCCAGGGGATCGCGCGGCCACTCCGCGGCAACCACCTCCGCGGTCAGCGGGTTGGACGCATCCGCCTCCGGCTCCGCCTCCCACTGCTCGACGACGCCGAGCACCCTGCCCTCCCGCGCCGCCGACTCGACGACGGAGCGCATCTCCTCGAGGAAATCGGACGGCCCCTTCGGTGTCGACCCCGTCTCACCCCAGTGATGCCCGGACACGTACAGCGCGCGCTCGGTTCGAGTGAGTGCGACATAGAACAGTCGCCGGTCCTCGTCGAGCTTGCGGCGAGCGAGCGCGTCCTTGTGCGCGGCCAATGCGTCTTCGAGATCCTTACGGTCGTAGACGTTCTCGAGGTCCGGAACGGGGACACCGTCCGATCCGTCGGCGGCGTCGGCGCGGTCGCCGCGCAGGTGCGGCGGCAGTTCCGCGATCGCACCCAGCCACGTACCGGTCGCGGTGCCCGACGGGAACACGCCCTCGACGACGTGTGGGACCGCCACCACCTGCCACTCGAGGCCCTTCGCCGAGTGCACGGTCAGCACCTGCACCCGGTCCCGCGCAACCTCCACTTCGCCGGGGGCCAAACCGTTCTCGACGGTCTCGGCCGCGGAGAGGAAGGCCAGCAGTCCGGTCAGCGTCGCGGAGGAGTTGCGGGCATAGCCCGCTACGACGTCGGCGAACGCGTCGAGGTGCTCACGGCCCGCTCCCCCGGCACGCAACCACGGCAGCCGTGCCTGCGCCTCGATTCCGATGCCGAGGACCCGTTCCACCTCGGCGACGAGTTCGGTGAGGGGCTGACCGATTCGTTCACGCAGGGACGTCAGTTCCGCCGCGAGCGAGGTGATCCGACGGTAGCCGAGCGCCGAGTAGCGTTCCCTCGCACCGGGATCGGCGATCGCATCGGCGAGTCCCGCCTGCTCGGCGTGTTCGCCGGGCAGCGCGGAATCGAGTGCCTGGTCGAGACTGTCGGAGTCGGTGACCGCACCCCCCGCACTGCGGGCCGCACCGACCGCGAGTGCGCGCGCACGACGCCACAGCGCCGCCAGATCCGCGACCCCGACCTGCCAGCGCGCCCCGGTGAGTACCCGAACGGCGGCGCTGCCCGCGAGCGGGTCCGCGACGAGCCGCAGCATCGCGATCACGTCCGCGACCTCGGGAACGTGGAGGAGCCCACCGAGCCCGACCACCTCGACGGGGAGGCCGCGGCGACGAAGTGCCGCGGCGACGGGTGCGGCGTCGGCGTTGCGCCGGATCAGCACCGCAGCGGTCGGCGGACTTTCATCACGCTCCCGGGCGGCGGCGTATTCCGCTGCGAACCTGTCTGCGACCCACTCCCGCTCGCGTTCCACGTCGAGGTGCAGCGCGATGCGGATGTCGCCCGGTTCGACGTCGGGCTTCGGCCGCAACTCGGGAACGGGCACGCCTCGTTCACGCAGCGGCGCCGATGCGGCGTTGGCGAGTTCCAGCGCCTCCGCGGGATTTCGCCAGCTGGTGAGCAGCTCCAACCTCGGCGCCGGTCGGCCGTCCGGGAGCGGGAAGTCGGTCGCGAAACGCGGCAGGTTCGCCGCAGACGCACCGCGCCACCCGTAGATCGACTGCATGGGATCACCGACCGCGGTGAGCGCGAGGTGTCCGTCCTCGCCACCACCGAACAGGGAGGACAGCAGGACCCGCTGGGCGTGACCGGTGTCCTGGTACTCGTCGAGCAGCACCACCCGGAATCGTTCGCGTTCCGAGCGGCCGACCTCGGGGTGTTCGGCCGCGACGCGCGCGGCCAGCGACATCTGACTGCCGAAGTCGAGCGCACCTTCCCGTCGCAGGGTGTCGGAGAGCCGCTGCACCAGCGGGAGCAGCTCCACCCGCTCGTGCTGCGCGGACAGGATGTCCAGTAGCTCCTTCTTCGGTCCGCCGCGTTGCCGCGGTCCCGCCGGAAGTGCGTGGATCAGCTTGTCGAGCTCGGTGTGGGCCTCACGGAGATCGCCGGGTTCGACGAGGTGCTCGGCGAGCTGACCGGACAGTGCGAGCACCGCTTCGGTGAGCGACGTGGGATTGCGGTCGGTGTCGAGATCTCCGTCCCAGGAGCTGACGACGCGGTGGGCGAGCTGCCACAGCGCCGTCTCGGACAGAAGATCCGAGGACGGTTCGATCGGCAGCAGGAGACCGTGTTCGGTGAGGAGGCGTCCCGCGTACGAGTGATACGTGCTGACCTCCGGTTCACCGGACAGGATCCGGTTCCGGAGGTCCTCGCTCAGACCCAGGCTGCGGGTCACCCGCGGATCGGCGAGCCGAGCGAGCCGTTGCCGGATCCGGGAGGTCAACTGCTGCGCTGCTTTTCGCGTGAAGGTCAGACCGAGTACCTGGTCCGGGTGCGCAAGCTCGTTCGCCACCAGCCACACGACCCTGGCTGCCATCGTCTCGGTCTTCCCGGCCCCGGCACCCGCGACGACGAGGGTCGGACCGGGTGGCGCTGCGATGACCGCGGCCTGTTCCGGTGTCGGCGGGAACTGGCCGAGCGCCGTGGCCAGCTCGGCCGGGGTGATTCTGGTTCTCGCGGTGCCGGTCACGACTGCGTCACCTGCCGTCCCTCTTCCCTCGCCGGGCAACTCGACCGGACCGGGCAGTGACGACACCCGTCGTTCGGACGCGCGAGGTAGCGGGGACCCTGGGTGGCGGCGGCCGCGGCGTGCACCGTGTCGAGCCACTGCTCCTCGGTCTCCTCCGTCAGCGGTGCCTGCGCTCGCTGCGTGGCACCGTCCGTCCGGTGGGCCTTGGCGACGAACACGAGTCGCGCTCCACCGGCCGGTCCGGCGGGCTCACCGTCGATCGCGCCGCGCGTCGCCGCGAGCTGGTAGGTGGCGAGCTGGGCGTGCGACTGCGCGGCCTCCTTGCTGACCGGGTTGCGTCCGGTCTTGACGTCCACGACGACGGGCCGACCGTCCGCGTCGTGCTCGAGGCGGTCGATGCGACCCCGCAGAAGTACCGCCGGTTCCCCCTCGGTGCGCGCCTCGAGCACACCGTCGACGGCGACCTCGACTCCGACCTCGGTCAGTTCGCCGCGACTGCGCCGCAACCACTCCGAGAAGGTGTCGATCATCTGTGCGGTGCGGTTCATCTCGCGGCGCGAGTACCACTGCGAACCGAGATCGACGGCGTCCCACGCACTTGCGAGGGCTCGGCGCACCTGGTCGGGTGGCATCTTCCCGGCCACAGCCTGCACGAGGGTGTGCACGAGGGTGCCCGCGACGGCGTGGGTGTTCTCCCCGTCGCTTCCGCCGTGTCGTTCGAGTGCCCACCGAAGCGGGCAGGTGTCGAGTTGTTCGATCGTGGAGGGAGACAGGGGTACGGGGCCGTCGTCGGGGCGCCACAGTGGGTCCGCCGTGCTGGGGTCGTCGACGCCGTACCACTGCTCGGGGTGAGCACCGCGCACGCCGGCGTCGGCCAGCCGCGCCAACTGGATGGCGGCACGCTGCTGCTTGGCCGGATCGGTTTCGGCGAGATCGGGATCGCAGACGACCCGGCGGAGCTCGGCGATCAGGGCGGGCAGCGCCAGCACCCGATTCGGCAGTTCCGGCGCCAGGTCGGCGACGGGTTCGTCGAGTTCGGTGTCCGCACCGAGCAGCTCGTCGACGAAGCGGGACGGTTCGAGATCGCTGTCGCCGCCCGCCGAACGCACCGCCGTCACCAGCAGCGTGCGACGTGCCCGACTGCATGCGAGCAGGAACAGGCGCCGTTCCTCCGCGAGCAGCGGCGCCGTTCGGGACAGGGTGGTGTCACCGGGGTCGGCGATCCCCGCGGTGAGGTCGACGAGCAACTCGGTACCGAGCAGGGTTCCGCGGGGACGAAGTCCGGGCCACAGTCCCTCCTGAACTCCCGCAACCACGACGACGTCCCACTCGCGTCCCGCCGCGGCGTGCGCACTGAGCACGGACACCGATTCCTGCGCGGCCGCAGCCGATCGGGCATCGCTCGGGATCTCTTGATCGACAAGGTATTCCACGAATCCGAGCAGGCTCGCCCGGGGAAGCCGGTCGACGTGGTTCGCGGCGGCATCGAACAACGCGACCACGGCGTCGAGGTCCCGATCCGCCTGGGCCCCGATCGGACCACCACGCAGGGACGCCGCCGCCCACCTCCTCTCGAGACCGGTCGCCTGCCAGCACGCCCACAGCACGGCTTCGACGCCTCGCCCCTGGGTGTGTGCGGTGCGGGCGCGCGCGAGCACGGTCAGCAGGCGTCGCAGTGCACCGAACTCCCCCTCGGTGAGCCCGTCCACCAACTCCTGGTGTGCCTGCTCGCCGTCGACGACAAGCGCCCGGACGAGTTCGGCCGAATCCCGGTCGCCACCTGCGGCGAGTTCGACGCGGCGAAGCCCACGGCGCAGGCGACGCAGGGTGACCGGGTCGGCGCCGCCGACCGGGCCCGACACCAGGGCCAGGGCGTCCTCACCGGTGAACGAACCCCCCGCCGTTGCGCGAAGCGCGAGCAGCAGCGCACCGACCGCGTGCTGACGGGCCAGTGGCAGCTCCGATCCCGCGGTGGACAGGGGCACACCCGCCGCCAGGAGTGCACGGCGCAGTGGCGGCAGCACCCGTGGAACGGACCTCACGATCACCGCCATCCGCGACCACGGCACTCCGTCGTGGAGGTGCGCCCGGCGCAGCGTGTCCGCGATGAGTGCCGATTCCCGTCCTGCCGCGGGCAACACCGCGACCGACGCGCGGCCGTCGTCGGTGGCGGCGGGGGCCGCGCCACGATGCGACGACGAGCCAGACAATCGACCGGTCACCCGCGCCGCGACCGTCGCAATCCGTTGAGCGTTACGGTGATTCGTGGCCAGTACGATGCGGTGGTCGTCGCCGGGCTCGGCGAGCTCGGTGAGATAGCGCGCGTCCGCCCCGCGGAATCCGAACACCGCCTGGTCCGGATCTCCCGCGACCACCGACAGGTCGGCGCCACCGCCCAGCAACCCAACCAACTCCGCGGCCTGCGGATCGAGGTGTTGGGCGTCGTCGACCAGGAGACACCGGATCCTGGCTCGTTCGCGGGCCAGCAGGTCGGGGTCGGTCGCGAAGGCGTCCAGCGCGGCACCGACTAGTTCGGCGGCGTCGAGCGCGGGCGCGGTCGCCTCCGGTGCCTCGACTCCGACCGAACCACGAAGCAGCATCACCTGCTCGTATCGCGTCACGAACCGGCCGGCCGCAACCCACTCCGGCCGGTCGTGTTCGAGCCCGAGTCGTTCGAGGTCCTCGGGGCCGAGTCCCCGCTCGCCCGCACGCAGCATCAGGTCCCGCAACTGCGCCGCGAACCCGACCATCGGGAGAGCCGGACGCAGCCGCTCCGGCCAGTACCCGGCTCCGTCCTCGATGTCACCGCGGAGCAACTCCCGCAGGACTGCGTCCTGCTCGGCCCCGGTGATCAGCCGCGGCGGTGGATTGGAGTGCGCGGCGGCCTGCAGTCGCAGCACCGCGAAGGCGTAGGAATGCACGGTCCGCACCAGCGGCTCCCGGGTGGCACGGGACGACCCGACGCCGAGCAACGCCGTGGTGATCTCCTCCCGCACCGACAGTGCAGCCTTACGCGAATGGGTCAGCACCAGAACGGATTCCGGATCGCCACCCGGGCCGCCGATGCGCGACGCGGCCAGATCGACGATGAGCGCCGTCTTGCCCGTTCCCGGCCCGCCGAGCACCTGCCACGGGCGCCGAGTGGCCACACCGATACCGGCTGACGCGGCCAGCAGGGGCGCCACCTCGGGACCCCAGGTGCGGGTGTGTGGGAGTCGCGGAGCGCGGCGCACCAGGGTGGTGGCCGGCCGCTCCGCCCGCTCGCGCGTCCGCTCCCGATCCATGCCCGGAATTCCACCACGGACCACCGACAGTCCGGCACACCACCACGGCCCCTGGGCAGACCGTGGACGAGCGGCGTGACCTGGCACACCCGGGAGGCGCACGGCCGTCTCCGTCAGGGGGGCGAAAGCGCGCGATGACGGTCCTGTCGGCCACAATGACTGCGTGTCCGACCTGAAGATCCATCGTTTCGGTCCCGAGGACGGGACTCCCGTGCTGGCCCTGCACGGTCTCACCGGGCACGGCAGGCGGTGGCGGCATCTCGCCGACGGGCATCTGCCGCAAGTTCGGATGATCGCCCCCGACCTCCGCGGCCACGGCCGTTCCACGTGGAGCCCGCCATGGGGCATCGCCGACCAGGTCGACTCGCTGATCGACCTCCTGGACGCCGAGGTCGACGAGCGCGTGATCGTCGTCGCGCATTCGTACGGCGGCGCGATCGCGCTGCACCTGGCGGTACGGGCACCGGAGAGGGTGCGGGCCCTGGTCCTCCTCGACCCGGCCATAGGCCTGAACCCGGCGCGGATGCTGGAGATCGCGGACCTGACGATGCGCTACCCCGACTACACGGACGCCGCCGAGGCCCGCTCGGAGAAGGTGCACGGTGCGTGGGCGGACGTCGCCGACGACGTGCTGGACGAGGAGATGACCGAGCATCTCGTCGATCTGGAGAACGGACGCGTCGGCTGGCGGTACGCCGTTCCCGCCGTGATCGCGTCATGGGGCGAGCTGGCCCGGCCGATCGTGCTGCCCCCGGCTGATCTCCCCACGGTTCTCGTGCAGGCGATGCGGGTACAGCCGCCGTACGTGACACCGCCCTTCCGCGCGGCACTGACCGCGCACCTCGGCGACAACCTGACGGTCGTGGAGATGGACGTCGATCACATGGTCGCGAACGCGCGGCCCGCCGAGGTCGCCGCACTGATCGAAAAGCTCCTGTAAGTGGCCGCGACCACGGAGGAGCAGGTCGAACGCGTCCGGGAACTGGTCGCGGCAATTCCGGCCGGCCGGGTCAGCACGTACGGCGACCTCGCGGCGGCTGCCGGACTGAGCTCTCCTCGCACCATCGGCTGGATCATGCGGACCGACAGCTCGGACCTGCCCTGGCACCGCGTGGTCCCGGCGTCGGGGAGGCCGGCGCCGCACCTTGCGCGGCGGCAGTTGGAACGGCTTGCCGCCGAGGGTGTTCCGATCCACGACGGCCGAATCGATCTCACGAGGGTACGAGGAACACCTCCGGAAGGGTGATCCTCCCGCGGGGCGGCTCGCCACGACCGTCCGTACGCAGCCGGTCGGCCGTCTCTCCGGGCGTACGGTGGAGGGGTCGGGGCAGAGCGACGGAAGTGACGGTTCGATGACGCTTGCCGCGGGAGGCAGGGGCGGAAACCTGCCCATCGCGTTGACCAGTTTCGTCGGCCGCCGCCATCAGGTGACCGAGGCACGGCGACTGCTGTCCACCGCGCGCCTGGTGTCCTTGACCGGTATCGGCGGGGTTGGGAAGACCCGGCTTGCACTGAAGGTGGCCGAGGATTCACGCAGGGCCTTCACTGATGGCGTCCGGGTGGTCGAACTCGCCGAAGTCCACGACCCGGAGTCCCTCAAGGACGCAGTGGCGATCGCCGTCGGGTTGCGCGTCCGCGCGGCGCGCCCACCCCTGGACGTGCTGGTCGAGTATCTCGCCACCCGTCAACTGCTGCTGGTCATGGACAATTGCGAACACCTGGTCGAGTCCGTGGCGGTGCTGTGTGATGCATTGCTGCGCCGGTGCCCCGACCTTCGGATACTCGCAACAAGCCGGGAGCCCCTCGGCATCGGCGGGGAGGCGATCCTGTTGGTTCCGCCGTTGACGGTGCCGGATTCGCTGCGGGCGACGTCATTGGAGGGACTTCCTCAGTACGAGGCGGTCACCCTGTTCGTCGAACGGGCCACGTCTGCCGTTCCCGAATTCCGACTCACCGAGGAGAACCAGGGCGATGTCATCGGGATCTGCCGCCAGCTGGACGGCCTTCCCCTGCCGATCGAACTTGCGGCGGCACGGTTGCGGGCGATGTCCGCGGCGCAGATCCTGCACCGGCTGACCGACCGTTATCGGTTGTTGAACAGGGGCAGCCGTACCGCACCGACACGGCAGCAGTCGCTGCGTGCCTGCATCGACTGGAGCCACGAACTGTGCTCGGAACAGGAACAGAAGCTGTGGCGCCGACTGTCGGTCTTCGCGGGCAGCTTCGAGTTGGACGCCGCCGAAGACATCTGCGCGGATGACTTCACCTGGACCGAACTGCTGGACGGCGTGACCTCCCTGGTCGACAAGTCGATCCTGATCCGGGACGAGCCGGGCCCAGTCGTGAGGTACCGGCTACTGGAGACCATCCGCGAGTACGGCCAGGAGAAGCTGCGGGAATCCGGCGAGCACCCGGCCCTTCTCCAGCGGCACCGAGACTGGTACGAGCGGCTGGCCGTGCGGGCAGCGGACGAGTGGATCAGCTCAGATCAGGTGGCGTGGATCGCGAGGCTCGAACGGGAACAGTCGAACCTGCGCGATGCGCTGACGTTCAGCATCACCGGGAACGCACCAGGAGTCACCGGACTGCGGATGGCCACCGCGTTGTATCCCTTCTGGCTCTCCCGCGGGCGACTCAGCGAGGGACGCCGCTGGCTGGAACGTGCGTTGGCGGGCACGTACGAGGCCGAGGCCGAGGAACGCACCAAGGCGCTGTACGCGTACAGCGCCTTGGCCGCGATGCAGGGCGATGTCCAGGGCGGGATGGCCCGGGTGAAGGAGGGGCGCGGGCTCGACCTGGACACTGGCGATGCCGTGTCGGATGCCTTCCTCACCCACGTCGAGGGCCTGCTGGCAACCGCGGCCGGTGACTTCGGCCGGGCGGTCGACTGCTTGGAGGCGAGCCTCGATGTCTTCCGCTCGGAGGGCATGCGCCTGCAGGTCGTGGAGGATCTGGTGGGTCTCGGGTTGGCGACGGCGTTACTCGGTGACGTGACCCGCGCGGCCGCCTGGCACGCCGAGGTGCTGGCCATCACCGAGCCCTGTGGTGAAGCCGTCTTCCGGACCTACTCGTTGTGGGCCACGGGCATGGCGGAGTTGCAGCGGGGCGACCCTGCGCACGCGGTGTCGTTGTTCGAGGAAGGTCTGCGGTTGACTCGATCGGTGGACGATCCGCTGAGCGCCGCGTGGTTCCTGGACGTGCTCGCGTGGGTCGGGGCCGCGGCGCAGGAGTTCGACCGGGCCGCGACGCTGCGGGGGGCGGCCATGTCGATGTGGCAGATCGTGGACGGCCCCACGGTCCGGTTTCCCAGCCTGCTCGTGCACCGCGACGAGTGTCGGCTTCAGATCGTCGGTGCGATCGGCGAGCGGGGGTACGAAGCTGCGCTTCGTCGAGGCCGGGCGCTGACGTTCGCGGGTGCGGTCTCGTTCGCGCTGCGCGAGAAGAACGGCGAGACGGAACCGGAACCGGTCGTTACCGCGACGAGCCTGACCCGGCGCGAGCGGCAGGTCGCCGAACTGGTGGCGCAAGGACTCACCAACAAGGCGATCGCCGAGCAGTTGGTCATCTCTCCACGCACCGCGCAGGGGCATGTCGAACACGTACTGGCAAAGCTCGGCTTCACCTCGCGGGCGCAGATCGCGGCATGGTCGGTCGAACGCAGCCGAGATTCGTAGGAGGATCGAAGCGCCGCTGCGGACGCCTCCGGAGAAGTGGCCGGTCAGGTCAACCCGACCATCGCGCGGCCGCCGGTGAGGATCAGTCGACCGCCGGCCAGACCGACGGACGCCCCGGACAACGAGTCACCGGTGCCGACGGCGTCCGGCGGCAACGTCCACCGTATCCGCCCGGTTTCCGGATCGATCCCGGTCAGCACGCGGGAACCGACGACGACCAGGCCGTCGCCGCCCCGGAGCAAGGACTCCGCATCCTCGTCGAGTTCGGTGCGCCACAGGATTCGTCCCGCGTCCGGGTCGACGCCGATCGCTTCACGACCGCGCACGACGACGACTCGGTCCGTCACAGCAACTCCAGACGAGCCGTCCAGTTCGTCACTGCGCCACAGCATCTCGCCCGACTCCCGGTCGTGGGCGGCACCACCGACGACGAGCGGCATCCCATCGGCCGATTCGTCGACCAGGACCCGCCCCGGAGAACCCGTGTCGGTCGTGACCAGCGACCTCCCGAACCGATCGATCACATCGAATCCGCGGGACTCCCCGTCGTCGCAACCACTGCGAGTAACGACCACGAGTCCCGGCGGCGCGATCCGGGGGTCACCCACGCATTCAGGCAGTCCGCGCGACCACGTCTGCCGCCCGGTTGCGGGGTCGAATCCGACCACGTCGCCTCCCATCGCGATCACGCCTACGCCCTGCTCGACCTGGATCACCGCGTCCTCTGCGACGCTCTCCCACACGTCACCGATGTCGAAACGCGACGTCCAGGCCGAACCCGGTGCGGCAGGCGGTCCGGCGTGCACCTCGACGTCGTTGTCCTCGGGATTTCCCTCGACGACCACCACTCGGTCACCGTCAGCAGCGATCCCGAAGATGGACCACTCATCGGGCACCGGCATCTCGGTCAACGCACCGGAGTCGACGTTCACGACGGCCAGCGCATGCTCACCGATACCACGGTGGCACACCAGTTCCCGCTTGATCAGGATTTCCGCACAGCCACCCAGTGTCCCGACCGGGGTGCGCCAGCGCACGGTTCCGTCGCCGGTGTCGACACCGACGAACATCGTCTCGTCGAGGGAGTATCCCCGCGGGTCGGGAAGTCCGATCGCGGTCACCACCGTGTCCCCTGCCTCGATGAACCCGGGTGAATCCCAGTCGAACTCGGTGCCGTACCGGGGGTCGCGGAACTGGGCGAACGCGCGGCCGTACACCTCGGCGGCGTCGAGGGACCAGGCGAGCACCGGCGCACCGGCGCTCGCCGTGGGTTCGGGCGCGGCGGTGGGCGTCGGGAATTCGGTACCGACCCAGGCGGGGTCGACGGGGTCACGCTCCGAGTCGCCGCCGCTGCGGGCCACGACGACGACTGCTCCGGTCACGGTCACCGCTGCAACGAGCGCCGCGACGAGGAGGCGCCGCCGTTCCGTGGTCACCACCGCAACCCCGGTGTCGACGCGAGGGACTGCAACTGGTCGAGCGTCAGCACCAGGGCGAGAGACCGAGGTGGACCGGATGCCGAGTCGCCGTCACTCGACAACCGGACCTGGATGCGGAATCCGTCCGGCCGCGTCACGACGGCGGCCGCGGAGGTATGCCAACCCGTCGCCCCGTCCAGCCGCATGGTGGCGACGGTGTCGGGCGCAGTTCGCTGGACCACCGACCCGTCGGGCAACGTGGCGTATTCGGTGCGGTCGTCGGCATTCGCAGGGTCGTAGGGGTCGCGCGGCACCGGAAGAGCCTGACCGTCACTTATCGCGACGCTCAGCCGACCGGTGCTGGCAGGCCCGCGGACGTCGACCGTGGTGCACAGACTGGTCGGATCCGTTCCTGCCGGTTGCAGCGACCCTAGCGGCCGATCGAGGGTCACGCCTTCGACCACCAGCGCCGCCCACGCGTCGTCGAGGACGCGGTCGAGCCCGGCGACTGCCTCACGGGTCAGCGGGCTGCCGGTCGTTCCCCAACCGCACGACCGAAGCGGCTCTGGCGTGCCCGGTGGGACGGGCGCGGTCACCGCGAGCCCCGGCGTGCGGGCGAGATCGCTCAACTCGTCGACGGTGAGAGGAATCGCCCCGCTGTTCCGGCTCTCCCGCGCGGCCGGATCCTCGTCGGTCGCCCAGACATGCACCTGCGTGCGGTCGGGGCGGTAGGCGCTCGCGCGCCGGGAAAGCGTTCGGACGCCGTCGTACTCGGACCAGGTGTCGAGCGTGTCGACCACAGCGCCACCCTCGAAGGTGGTGCGGCGGTCGAGCGCTCCTGCCACGCACTCAGGCACCGGCCTGCGCCACTCTCGGACCGTGACGCTCAACTGTCCGCGCGCCTCGTCGTGCACGAGCATCCCGCTCGCGGTGGTGTCACCGCCGACGACGTCCTCGTCTACTCCGTCGGGCAGCCCGGAGTCGATCGTCCAGATCGGTTGGAAGATCAGCGACTGGTCCGGGCCTGCGAACTCGAGATCCACACCCGGCGGAAGCGCCGCCACGAGGGCGTCGCTCATCGCGGTGGCCTTCGGCGCCGAGAACCACGGATATCGCGGATTGTCGTAGGACTCGGTGCCGGACGACCCGGTCGCGAAGTACTGCTCCGATTCCGGCGGCGCCACGGTGTCGCAGCCGGGGATCGTCGTCGGATACTCGACATCCGGCGTGACGTACATCGACGCCGCGCCGCTCTCGTCGGGTGTCGGGGTGTGCAGCAACCCCGCCACGATCACTCCCGTGGCGACGATCGAGACGACCACCAGGGTATCGGGCCGTCCCCACCGCCGCGCCGCATCCGTGCTCACATTGCCCTCCCGACGCCGCTCCCAGGTGAGCGAACCCATGAGGCATTTTCGTCACATTCGTTACTTGCGTTACACATCCCATCACCTGCAGCTACTTGAACTGGCGGTCTTCACGTCCCGCAACCACGAATCCAAACGAGAACGACCAGCTCACTCCACCCAAGGCAGCCCGACCTGTCGTAGCGTCGGCCTCATGCCGATCGCCGCGCACATGACCCTGGTCCTGTCCACCTCGCCGTCGGAGGGGCCGTGCTGGTCTGGGTGGCCCGCGCCGGGGCGAGCGGCAGGCTGCGGCGAAACGAACTGGTGGGCATCCGGACCCAGGCGAGCCTCGCAAGCGACGAGGCCTGGGCGGCGGCACACCGGGCCGGCGCGAGGTGGACCGACGTCGGCGGCTGGTGCGGGATCGCGGCCGGCGCCGCCACCCTGCTGCTCGTCCCCGACGGTGCGCGCGTCGCCGTCGCGCTCATCGGCGTCTGCGCGCTCGGCGGGTTCGCCGTCACGGGTGGGATCACCGGTGCGCGGGAAGCGAAGCGGGTCGCTCCACCCGGCCGTGCGACGATGAGCGCATGACCGCGGAACCCTGTGACGCCATCGTTCTCGCCGGCGGGTCCGGCAGCAGGATGGGCGGCGTCGACAAGCCCGCCATCGAGGTCGGCGGGCGCAGCATGCTGGCCACCGCGCTCGCCGCCGTCGAGGACGCGGCCGTGACGGTCGTCGTCGGTCCGCACCGCGACGACCTGGCACCGTCGGTGCGCCAGGTCCAGGAGTCCCCGCGCGGCGCCGGCCCGGTTGCCGCCCTCGCGGCGGGACTCGAACTCTGTGGTGACGCGCCCATCGTGGCCGTCCTCGCCGCCGACCTGCCCACACTCACCGCCGAAGCGGTCGACCGGTTGCGTGAAGCAGTCGACACCTCCGGCGCCGACGCGGCGTTCGCAGTCGACGAGTCCGGGCGCGTGCAGTTCCTCCTCGGCGTCTGGCGGACCGCAACCCTTGCCACCCGCCTCGCCGAACTGGGCGGCCTCACCAACCAGCCGATGAAATCGCTGGTCCCCGACAACGTGACGACCGTCACGATGTCGGACATCTCCGACTGCGACACCACAGCCGATCTGATCGCCGCCCGTGCCCGCGCCGCACAGTCGTCACTGTCGATCGCCGACGCCCGCGACACCATCCGCCGCGGCATCGAAACGCTTCCTGCCCTTGAGCTGTCGCCGCTGGAGGCAATCGGCGGCGCGCTCGCTCAACCACTGATCGCGGCCGACGCCCTGCCCCGCGTCGACGTGTCTGCGATGGACGGCTACGCCGTGTCCGGTCCCGGCCCGTGGCAACTCGACACCACCGTCAGGTACGCCGGGTCCACAGACGAGGTGGTGTTGGACGACGGTCACGCGGTGCGGATCGCGACGGGTGCCCACCTCCCCACGGGCGCAACCGGCGTGATTCGCGACGAACACACCGACCTGGACGGAAAGGTACTGTCCCACAAGGCGGATACCCCGGATCGGGACGACAGCCGCCGCCGCGGCGAGGACTGGCATCCTGGCGCGTCACTCGCCGTGACCGGGACCCGCGTGACGGCTGCCCTCGCCTCCCTCGCCCGCAGCGCCGAGGTCACCGAACTGCTCGTGCGCGGACCGGTCCGCGCGCACGTGGTGGTGACCGGTGACGAGATCCGACGCGACGGTCCGCTGCGCGACGGTCAGACCCGGGACTCCCTCGGACCTGTTCTCCCGCATTATCTTTCCTGGTGCGGAATGCAGTCCGCCACGAGCACCCACCTGCGCGACACCGCAGGCGGCTTCGACGAGCTCCTCGCACCCGGGTCGACGGACACCGACGTCATCGTGATCGTCGGCGCCACCGGTGGCGGGGCCGCCGATCACCTGCGTCTGGCACTCGAACGAGCCGGAGCGCGCATGGTGGTGGGCCGGGTGCGCTGCCGACCGGGTGGATCGCAGGTCGTTGCCGCGCTTCCCGACGACCGCATCGTGATCGGCCTGCCCGGCAACCCGTACGCCGCGGTGGCGACGATCCTGCTGACGGCACCGGTGGTCACTGCGGCGCTGATCGGAGCGCCACGCCCGGCGGTCGTCACCGGTGTCGTCGCGAACTGCTCGGAGGTGTCCCCGGCCGGAAGTCGTGGGGAGACACCGCGCATCCTGCCGGTTCGGCGTCAGGCCGATGGAACGCTGCGGGCGGTCAATCAGGTCCGCACCGCCCACTTGGGTGCACTGGTCGGGGCCGAGGCCCTCGCGGTCATCGGACCGGCAGCACCCGATGGTGGCGTGGTCGAACTGCTTCCGCTGCCCCGGTGACGCGGGCGGCCTCGACGCCCGCGCGGTAGCGGGCGACCACGAGCTGCACGAGCGCCGGATGCACACCGAGCGGCTCGGCCACTCCGTCCGCGCCTGCCTCTGCGAGTCGCGAGTGAAACAGACCGTGCGCCAACAGGTACGACGCGACGAACACGCGCCGACCTGCCTCGTCCCGGACGCGGGCGACGACCTCCGGAACGCGAGGCTCGCCCGTCGCGACGTATCCGATGTCGACGCGCTCACCCGTCAGGTCGGCAAGCATCGCCGCGGCGCGTCGCACGTCCGTCAACGCCCGTGGGTCGGACGAGCCCGCGGCGGCGAGGACGACAGCGTCGCCGCGTGTCCACCCCGCCTCGCGGAGACGTTGCAGCAGAACACCGGCCAGTACCGGGTCGGGGCCGAGAGCGGGCGTCACGTGGACGTCGGGGTTTCCCGAGTCGGCAACCTCCCTGGGCACGTCCGTGTGGACGTGGTAGCCCGACGCCAGGAACGCCGGAACCACGACGGCCGGTGCAGCGAGCTCACGCAGCACCTCCGACGGGGACGGGCCGAGGACGTCGACGAACGCGACCCGGGTGGTCCCAACGGATGCGGCGACCTCCTCCGCCAGCGCGGCCACCAGGTCGACCCCACGCGCGCTCCTGGTGCCGTGCGCGACGAGAACCAGCGCGGGAGGCACGCACCCCGCGCGCCGGGTCACGGCCGCTTCCCGTCGTCGTCGCAGTCCGCGGGGTCGATCGCCAATCGGTATCCGCGTTTGACGACCGTCTGCACGATCTTGGGTGCGCCGAGGCACGAACGCAGTCGCGCGATTGCCGTCTCCACCGCGTGCGTGTCACCGCCGCCCCCCGGAAGCACGGAGAGCAGTTCCTCACGCGAGACGACCTGACCGGGCCGCCGGGCCAGGGTTCTCATCAGTGACATCGCGGCGGGGGCGAGCTGGCGCACCTCCCCGTCGACGACGACGCAGCCGCCGCGCACGCTCAGGTCGTGCCCCGCCGCGCGGACCTTCATCGCACGACGCGGGAGCTCCTCGGCGATGTGCCGGGCGAGGGATCCGAGACGAGCACGCGTCGGCATCGTCGCGTGGACGCCGAGCGCTTCGAGCGGCGCCGACGTGACGGGCCCGACGCACACCGCGAGAACACGTCCGCCGAACGCGGCCAGGAGCGGCTCGACCAGCCCGATCTCCTTGGCACGCATGAGCATCGAGGCGACCGCCGGGGCGCTGGTGAAGCTGACGGCGTCCAGCCCGCCCGACACCGTCAGTTCGATCAGCCGGTCCATCGCGGTCTGGTCCTGCGGCGGCGTCCAGCGGTAGACCGGGACGGGCACGACTTCGGCGCCTGCGAGTCGCAGCACCTCACAGAAGTCGGGCAGCGGCTCCCATTCCGTTGTGGCGCCGTGCAACTGGACGGCGATCCGCTTGCCTTCCACCCCCTCGGCGAGCAGGTGGTCGAGAACCTCGGCGGAGGACTCCGACGCGGGCGACCATTCCTCCCTCAGGTCGGCGGCTCGGATGGCGCCCTTCGCCTTCGGTCCGCGGGCGAGAATCCGGGACCGGCCCAACGCCGCTCCCAGTTCGTCCGCCAGACCCCACCCGTCGACGGCCTCCATCCAGCCGCGAAATCCGATCCCCGTGGTCGCGACCGTGATCTCTGCAGGCTGCTCGATCAGTTCCCGGCTCACGCGCTCCAGCTCGGCGTCGTCGACGAGCGGGATGATGCGGATCGCGGGGGCGCTGACGACCGTCGCGCCCCGCCGCGTCAGCAGGGTGGTGAACTCTTCCGAACGTCGGGCCGCGGTCACCCCGACGGTGAACCCCTTGAGGGGCTCACCGATCCGCGTCTCGTCCGTCGTCATGGTCACTCGCCGGCAGGTACTGCGGCAGGGTTCGCGACGTCGGCCGTGGTGCCGCGCAGGGGGCTGTGGACCTGGACGACGCCCGCCCACACCCGCACGCCGTACACGGGCAGCGACACCGACTCGTCGTCGAGGCAGCGCCCGTCCACGAGCGAGAACGGCTGCTTGAGCAGCGGCGAGGTGACGATCGGCTCGCCCGCGCGGTCACCGACCAGACCACGCGACATCACGGCCGCACGCCCGAACGGGTCGATGTTGCCGACTGCCCGCAGCGTCCCGTCGTCGAGAAGGAACAAGGCCACCTGCTCACCTCCGCTGAGCAACACTGCGACACCGCGCCCCGGAATGAGGCGGCTGAGCGGGCACGCCGACGTCCACTCGAGTCGGCCGTCCCTGACGCTCTCACGTCCGAAGTTCGGAACGCCCCCGGCACCGATGGTGGTGGCGCTGGTGCGCCCCGAATCGGTGTCAGATGGCATCTTGGAATCGATCACGGTCATCGCCGGTCCTCCCTGTAACAATCTGCCCCTATTTCTACGGAGCTGGTGTTACCCCGCTGTTAAGGCGCTATTCCCTCGCGGTAAGCAGCCGAACTTCACGTCGGCATCGGGGGCATACCCATCAGAACCGGAACCTTGCGGACCCCGGAGTCGTCGAACGCGACTGTGGGATCGGCCTCGTCGGGTGCGTTGACGAAGGACACGAACCGGGCGAGCTTCTCCGGGTCTTCCAGCACACCGGCCCACTCGTCGTGGTAGCCGTCCACGTGCTTCGCCATGGCCGCTTCCAGTTCGTCGGCGATGCCGAGGCTGTCGTTGCACACGACGTCCTTGAGGTGATCGAGGCCGCCGTCCATCGCTTCGAGCCACGGCGCCGTCCGCTGCAGCCGGTCGGCGGTGCGGATGTAGAACATGAGGAATCGGTCGATGTACTTGACGAGGGTCCGATCGTCCAGGCCGCCCGCAAGTAGGACCGCGTGTTTCGGCGACTGGCCGCCGTTGCCGCAGACGTACAGGTTCCAGCCGCTCTCGGTGGCGATGACACCGACGTCCTTGCCCCTGGCCTCGGCGCACTCCCGCGCGCAGCCCGAGACACCGAACTTGATCTTGTGCGGGGACCGGAGACCGCGGTAACGCATCTCGAGGTCGACGGCCATGCCGACCGAGTCCTGGACTCCGTACCGGCACCACGTCGATCCGACGCAGCTCTTCACCGTGCGCAGCGACTTGCCGTACGCCTGACCGGATTCCATGCCCGCATCGACGAGGCGCTTCCAGATCTGCGGTAGCTGCTCCACGCGGGCACCGAACATGTCGATGCGCTGACCGCCGGTCATCTTCACGTACAGCCCGAAGTCGCGGGCCACCTCGCCGATCACGATCAGCTGCTCGGGCGTGCACTCACCGCCGGGCATCCGCGGAACCACCGAGTACGTGCCGTTCTTCTGGATGTTGGCGAGGAAGTGGTCGTTGGTGTCCTGCAGGCCGGCCTGCTGGCGGTGCAGGATGTGGTCCGAGTCGGTCGACGCGAGGATCGACGCCACCACCGGCTTGCAGATGTCGCAACCGGATCCCTTGCCGTACTTGGAGATCAGCGAAGAGAAGGTGCGGGTTCCGGTGGCCTGGACGATCTGGAACAGCTCCGCGCGGGACTGCTCGAAGTGCTCGCACAGCGCCTTGCTCAGCACCACACCCGACGACGCGAGCAGCTGCTTGATCGTGGGAAGGCAACCACCACAGGTGGTTCCGGCGTTGGTGCACGCCTTGACCTGGGCGATGTCGCATGCACCCTCGGCGATCGCACCGCAGATCGCGCCCTTGGTGACGGCGTTGCAGGAACACACCTCGGCGTCGTCCGGCAGCGACCCGGCACCGGGCTTCTCACCGGCGGGCGCGATGAGCGCGGCCGGATCGCCGGGCAGTTCGCGTCCCACGAGCGGACGCAGCGACGCGTAGGCGGTCGCGTCACCGACGAGAATGCCGCCGAGCAGCGTCTTCGCGTCGTCGGAGACGACCAGCTTCGCGTAGGTGCCCTTGGCGGCGTCGTTGAGCACCACCTCGAGGGCACCCTCGGACTGTGCGTGCGCGTCACCGAAGCTGGCGACGTCGACACCCATCAGCTTGAGCTTCGTCGACAGGTCGGCCCCGGGGAATTCCGCCGCGCCGCCGAGCAGACGGTCCGCGACGACCTCCGCGGTGCTGTAGCCGGGCGCGACGAGTCCGTAGCAGGTGCCCTCGACGGCCGCGCACTCGCCGACCGCGTAGATCGCGTCGTCCGAGGTGCGGCAACCGATGTCGGTGAGGATCCCGCCGCGCTGACCGACGTCGAGGCCTGCGTCGCGGGCGAGTTGGTCCTGCGGCCGGACACCCGCGGAGAACACGAGCAGCGACGCGTCGATGACCGATCCGTCGGACAATTCGACTGCGATCCCGGACGGGGCCTCGGTGATCGCCGCGGTTCCGACGCCGGTGTGCACGGTGACGCCCAGACTCTCGACGAGGCGGGCCAGGAGCGCACCGCCGCCCTCGTCGACCTGCAGCGGCATCAGTCGCGGCGCGAACTCGACGACGTGCGGGGTCATACCCAGCAGGCGCAGCGCGTTCGCCGCCTCGAGACCGAGGAGGCCGCCACCGACCACGACACCGACGGCACCTGGTCCGGCGGCTTCCGCACGGGCCCGGATGCCGTCGAGGTCGTCGAGGGTGCGGTAGACGTAGCACTCGTCGCGGTCGTGGCCGGGGACCGGCGGCACGAACGCGTACGAGCCGGTCGCCATCACGACCGCGTCGTAGGAGACGACGTCGCCCGCCGACGTCGTCACCGTGCGCGCCGCGCGGTCGATGTCGGCGGCCCGGACCCCGAGCCGCAGGTCGACTAGATCGTCACCCTCGTATTCGTTCCCGGCGAGCGCGAGTTCCTTCGCGTCCCATGAGCCGACGTAGGACGAGAGTCCGACCCGGTCGTAGGCGGGCAGGTCTTCCTCGCAGAGCACGGTGATCCGCCACTGTCCGGCCTCGTCCCGCGCACGGAGCGCTTCGACGAAGCGGTGTCCGACCATTCCGTGACCAATGACCACGACGGACTTGGCACTCGCAACAGACTGGGGGCTCATGCCGCACCTTCTTCCTCGATCGATCTTGCACTGCTGTCCTGCGGACGAACTGTCTTCTGGGGCTTGGGTACCCGGGCCGGGAAACCGTGTGAGCCGCGTTGTCAGTCGGTGGCGAGCGCCGGAGACCTGGCGTCGTCGGACGCCGTGCGCTCGGTGGGCCGCCGCAGGAACACGAACCAGGTGACGAACACGCAGGCGACGTAGAAGGCGAGGAACACCCAGAACGCCATGGTGGCCGACTTCGCGTCGCTGAGGTACGACGCGCGGAGGACCAGGTTGATGCCGACACCGCCGAGTCCGCCGATAGCGCCGGCGAAGCCGATGAGCGCACCGGACATGTTGCGCGACCAGGTGGCCTTCTCCTCGGCGTTGAGGTGGTCGAGGCCCTGCGCCTTCGCCTCGAAGATCGACGGGATGATCTTGTAGACGGAACCGTTGCCGAGGCCCGACAGGAGGAACAGGGCGATGAAGCCGACAACCAGCAGGGTCAGGACTCCGGTGCTCGCGGCACCCGCGGTGGCGTCGTCGATCATGCTGGCCGTGACCAGGAGTCCGGCGGCGAGGGTCATCGCGGCGAAGGTGTAGAGGGTGATCTTGCCGCCACCGATGCGGTCGGCCAGCTTGCCACCGTACGGGCGGGCGATCGACCCGAGCAGCGGGCCGATGAACGCGATCTGCGCGGTGTGCAGTGCCGCCTGCGCCGGGGTGTCGCCACCTGCGAGGAAGTTGATCTGCATGACCTGACCGAAGGCGAAGCTGTAGCCGATGAACGAACCGAACGTGCCGATGTAGAGGAAGGCGATGACCCACGAGTGGCTGAACTTGAGGGTGTTGCCCATGGCCCTGAGGTCGGCCTTCTGGTTGCCGAGGTTGTCCATGAACAGGGCCGCGCCGACGGCCGCCGCACCGCAGAGGACGAGGTAGACGGAGCAGACGATCCAGGCCTCGGTGTTACCGACGGTTGCGATCACGAGCAGGCCGATGAGCTGGATGACCGGGACACCGATGTTGCCGCCGCCGGCATTGAGGCCGAGCGCCCAGCCCTTGAGTCGCTGGGGGTAGAAGGCGTTGATGTTCGTCATCGAGGACGCGAAGTTGCCGCCGCCGACGCCGGCGATCGCCGCGACCAGCAGGAAGGTGGTGTACGAGTGCCCGGGGTTGAGCATCAGGTAGAGGGTTCCGATGAGCGGCACCCACAGCACGAAGGCACTGAAGACCGTCCAGTTACGACCACCGAACTTCGCTGTCGCGACGGTGTAGGGAATGCGGAGGAGCGAGCCGACCAGGGTCGGGACCGCGACGAGGAAAAACTTGCCCGCGGCGTCGATACCGTAGATGTCGGTCGGCATGAACAGGACCATCACGGACCAGATGGACCAGACGGAGAACCCGACGTGTTCGGCGAAGACCGACCAGACGAGGTTGCGCTTGGCGATGTCCTTGCCGCCGGCCTCCCATGCGTCGACATCCTCCGCATCCCACTTCGCGATGTAGCGCTTGCGGGTCGAAACGGGGGCGTCGAGACCCACGGCTGTTGCCGTGGTGTCATCGGAGCGTGTGGTCACCGGGCCTCCTCGTAGTAGTGGATTGCCCAGAAAACTACGAGTGGGATGTTGCCTCGGTGCTGCCGTCAATGACCCCGCAATAAACTTGCTCTCACCTTGCGGACCGGCGGGATGTGAGAACCTTTCCGCAGGTGAACGGCATGTTACGGAGTGTGACGCGGACCGGCGTCGACGCTATCGGCGGTCCACGAGTCCTCGAGGAACCGCGGCTTGCACGCCACCCAGCCAGCCACCAGGATCACGCACACGGCGACGAGAAGCAGTGCGAACGGCCACGTCCACCCGCCCGTGGCGTCGTGCAGCACCCCGAACATCAGGGGGCCGATGCAGGCGACCGCGTAGCCGAGCCCCTGGGTGAAGCCGGACAGCGCCGCCGATCCGGCACCGGTGCGGGTCCGCAGGTTGATGAGCGTCAACGCCATCGGGAACGTGCTCGGCCCGAGCCCGACCACGACGATCCACACGATCGAAGCCGACATGGGAGCCCACAGCAGTCCCGCGAATCCGACGAGGTAGCTGACTCCGCACGCGAGGACCACCGGGTACGGGTTGGCGATCCGAATACAGAGTGACGGCGCGCCGAGTGCGGCGAGGAATCCGACGGCACTGAACAGCGCGACCATCGACCCGGCGAACCCGGTGCTCGCCCCCGCCTCGGTGAGGATCTTCGGAATCCAGGTGAACATCGAGTAGGTGATCAGAGAGGTCATGCCGAACATTCCGGCCATGCCCCAGGCCACCGGCGAACGCCAGACCTGACCGACCGGCGCCTCGTCGGGGTCGATGGAGGGCGCATCGCCCGACGCGGCCGGGGACGTGTCCGAGCCCCGCCTGCGCCTGCCTGCGACGACGGTCAGCCAGGGCAGCATCGCGGCAATCGGGAGCAGTGCCCAGACACCGAGCGAGACACGCCATCCGTGTGAGTCCGACAGCGGCACCGCGATGAGGGCAGGCACCATGGTGCCGATCTGCACGCAGAGGATGTAGATGGTGCTGACCGCGCCGATTCGATCCGGAAAATAGCGTTTGACCAGCGGCGGGACGACGACATTTCCGATTCCCATCCCACCGAGTGCGAGTGCCGAGAACACCAGCAGTGCCGCCGTCCCCGACATGAGTGGACGCACCGCAAGTCCGGCCGCCGTCATCGCCATGGAGACGAGGACGACGACTTCGAGGCCGAAGCGGCGTATGAACCGCGGCGTGAGGATGCCTGCGACCGCGAACATCGCGGTGGGAAGCATCCCGAACAGGCCGACGACGGCCGAGTCGAAGCCGACGTCGCGCCCGATCTCGTCGAGCAGTGGGGTCAGTGAGGTGACCGCGGTGCGCAGGGTGAGGGCCGAGAGGACGATGGCGACGAGTACGACGAGGCGGCCGGCGATCAGTGACCTCGGTCGTTCACTTGCCCGGGTTGCCTCGCTCACCGTCACCGTTCACCTCGTGTCTCGTGGAAGGAGGTCCGCGACCTCGAACTCGAAAATCATAGGATGAATGGATGAATCGAGGCAATTGATTAAGATCTCGGTCGTCTCCCACGAGAAAGGCCACCGTGCAACCCGTACGACGCACCAGCCTCATCGCGCAGGTCACCGAGCAACTGCGCGCCGAGATCACCGCCGGCCACTGGCCAGTGGGCGGGCGAATCCCCACCGAACCCGCGCTCTCGGAACTCACCGGCACCGGCCGCAACACCGTCCGCGAAGCGGTCCAGGCCCTGGTGCACGCAGGCATGCTCGAACGACGCCAGGGCTCGGGCACCTACGTCATCGCCACCAGCGACCTCGGCGGCACGCTGTCCAAGTACTTCGCATCCGCGCACGAGCGGGACGTCCTCGAACTACGTCAGGCCCTCGACGTCACCGCGGCCGCCCTGGCCGCCCGGAGGCGAGACGACACCGACGTCGAGACGCTGCACGACCTGCTCGCGCGGCGGAATCAACTGTGGCGCAACCCCGAATCCGCAACTCCCCAGGAGAAGCAGGCCGCGGTCGCGGCCGATCTGGCGCTGCACCGCGCGATCGTCGCGGCAAGCCACAACGAGGTCTACCTGGAGTTCTACGACTCGCTGCTGCCCGCGATCGAGGTGACCGTCGCCCAACATCCCGTCGACGCCGCCAACTCGTTCGAGCCGCAGCACGAGGAACTGGTGCGCGCGGTCGTCGACGGCGACCCGGAACGCGCCGCGACGGCGGCCCGGCACTTCCTGACCGAACTCATCGAGCTGCGCGGGCGTCCGGACTGACCGGCTGCCGGTCCGGCCATCCACCAGCCGAGGATCCCTCGCCCTACGATCGGGTCGTGCCGACGATTCACCACGCGCCACTGGACCGCACCGATCCCGTCACCCTGTACCGGATCATGATGCTGCGCACTGCGGTGTTCGTCCACGAGCAGGGCGTCGTGAGCGAACCCGAACTCGACGGCCGCGACCTGGAACCGACGACGACGCTCTTCTGGGCGGAGCAGGGCGGCGAGGTGGTGGCGACGCTGCGAGTGCTTGCAGACGGCGACGACGGAATGGTCCACATCGGCCGGGTTGCCACCGCGGCGCGGGCGCGCGGACATGGAGTGGCGGGCGCCCTTCTGGGTGCAGCGTTGGCGACCTGCCCGAGCGACGTCGCGATCTCCGCCCAGGCCTATCTCGAATCGTGGTACGGCCGGTTCGGGTTCGTCCGCACCGGGCCGAATTTCCTGGAGGCAGGCATCGACCACGTGCCGATGCTGCGAGTTGGTACAGCATCACCCGGGGAATCATCCGATCGGACAGTTAGTTGAACCTTTCATGACCAAGAGTGATCCCGTCCTCCAGAAGTTCCGGCTCGGCTCGCCGTGGCAGGCCGTCGACCCGTTCCTCTTCGTCGCCTACCACCTCGACGCCTACCCGGAAGGCACCGCCGAACTCGGCCCCGACGCCACGCTCGCCGGGCGTCCCCTCGGCCAGGACTTCGGCAATCCGGCGGGGTGGAACATGTACCACGGGCAGACGGTGCCCGGGTTTCCCCAGCACCCGCACCGCGGCTTCGAGACCGTGACCTACGTCCGGCAGGGTGTGGTCGACCACGCCGACTCGCTCGGTGCGACCGCCCGCTACGGCGACGGCGACACCCAGTGGCTGACCACCGGACGCGGCGTCTCGCACTCCGAGATGTTCCCGCTCCTCGAACGCGATCGACCCAACCCACTCGAACTGTTCCAGATCTGGGTGAACCTCCCAGCTGCGTCCAAGACCGCAGACCCACACTTCTCGATGTTCTGGAACGAGCAGATGCCCCGCGTCGTCCGAACCGACGCGCAGGGCCGCACCACCGACGTCACGGTGATCGCGGGCGCGCTCGGCGACACCGAGCCCCTCGCTCCCCCGCCCGAGTCGTGGGCGTCGAGCCCGGACTCGGATCTCGCCATCTGGCACCTGGAACTGGACGCGAATGCCGAGTTCGAGCTGCCGGTCGCGGCAGGCCCCGACACGCACCGGGTGCTGTACGTCTACGAGGGATCATCCGTTCGCATCGGAGAAACCGACACGGACGCAGGCAACGGCATCCTCGTCGATGCGACCGTGCCGGTGACGCTGACCGCGGGTGCGGGAGGCATCAAGATCCTGCTGATGCAGGGCCGGCCGATCGGCGAGCCAGTCGCCCAGCACGGACCGTTCGTGATGAACGATGCCGCGGGCCTGCAGGAGGCGTTCGACGACTACCGCCGCACCGGGTTCGGCGGATGGCCGTGGCCCGCGGACGATCCCGTCCACGCCCCGGACACCGGACGCTTCGCCCGCCGCCCGGACGGAACCGTCGACCGGCCCTGACCTCGGCCGCGCGGGTCAGAGCATCAGTCGGATCAGGTCCGCAGTGCGAACCAGTCCGGGCAGCGCTGCATCCGTCGACCGCGGGTGCAGCGCATGGACGGCGAGGCGGAACATCAAGGCCCGCAACAACATCTGCGGCCACTCCGGAAGGTCGTCCCAGCGACCGACGAGTTCCTCGTCCGCGCCGCCCCAGGAGATCGCATCGACGACGACAACACCTGCCGCCCACGCCGCCGGACGCCAGTACGGCGTGATGTCGGTCAGTCCCGGCGCTTCCGAACCCGAGAACAACACCGTGCCGAACAGGTCACCGTGCACCAACTGGTCCGGGCTGTGCACCGGCTTGCGCAGTGTGGCCAGCTGCCCGATCAGTTCGATGCTGGTGCGACCGTCCGCGGTCGAGGACTCGAACTGCCCCTTCACCCCCCGCAACGGCACCTGCTCCCACGCGGCCCGGTCCGCGGCGACGAACACGTCCACGTCCTGCCACGGTGGCATCGGTGGCTGCACCAGGAAACGCGGGCGTTCCAATACCGATGTCGCCGCATGGAGCCGCAACGACATCGACACCACCTCGTCGTGCCGCGGCTCCGGCGTTCCGTCGATGAACGTGTCCGCACGCCAACCGGATACGACGTAGCGCCCGTCCGTCGCCCGCACCGGACGGGCCAGGCGCACCCCGTCCGGGTTCAATCCCTCACGCACCTTCGCCGACCAGGCCGCGCGGGCGTGATCGGCAACCGGCGACAGCACGACGTCGTCGCATCGCCAACCGCCCTCCCAGTCGGGGCCGAGTGCCACAGGGGTCGTCTCCCGCAGCCCAAAGGTGGACCGCACATGGGTGGGTGGTTCGACGGAGCTCACGCAGCCAACGCTACCGCCGAGGCAGCCACCACCCTGCCCTGACGCGCCATAAACACCGACGCTCGCGCCACGAACTTCGCTGCACCGACGGCTCAGTACGTGGGCAGGCTCGGATCGATCTGCGCCGCCCACGCGGCGACGCCGCCCTGCAGATGGGTGGCGTCGGCGAATCCCGCGCGCCGGAGTGCGGCCAGCACCTCCGCCGACCGGATTCCCGTCTTGCAGTAGAGGACGATCGGCCGGTCCTGCGGCAGGTCGGCGAGCGCGTCGCCGGACAGGATGCGGCCCTTGGGAACGAGGGTCGCACCGGGGATGCGCACGATGTCCCACTCGACGGGTTCCCGGACGTCGATCAGCGCGACGTTGCAGCCGCCGTCGAGAAGCGCCGCCAGCTCGGTCGCGGTGACGGTCCCGCCTGCGACGGCGTCGCGGTCCTCGTCGGCGACCACGCCGCAGAAGGCGTCGTAGTCGATCAGTTCGGTCACCGGCACCCGGCCCGGGTCACGTCGCAGCCGGATCGTGCGGTAGTTCATCGCGAGCGCGTCGTAGATCATCAGCCGACCCAACAGCGGTTCGCCGATCCCGGTGATCAGCTTGATCGCCTCGGTCGCCATCACCGAGCCGATCGACGCGCACAGCACGCCGAGCACGCCACCCTCCGCGCACGACGGCACCGTGCCCGGGGCAGGCGCCTCGGGGTACAGGTCGCGGTAGTTGAGGCCGCGGTCGTCCGGGGCGGCCTCCCAGAACACCGACACCTGCCCCTCGAAGCGGTAGATCGACCCCCACACGTACGGCTTCCCCGCGAGGACCGCCGCGTCGTTGACGAGGTAGCGGGTGGCGAAGTTGTCGGTGCCGTCGAGGATCAGGTCGTACTGCGAGAACAATTCGACAGCGTTGCCGCTGTCGAGCCGGAACTCGTGCAGTCGCACGTCGACCCTGTCGTTGATCTCGAGGATCGAGTCGCGCGCACTGTGCGCCTTGGGCCTGCCGACGTCGGACCGGCCGTGGATGACCTGCCGCTGCAGGTTCGACTCCTCGACCTCGTCGAACTCGACGATGCCGATCGTCCCGACCCCGGCGGCCGCGAGGTACAGCAGCGTGGGTGACCCGAGTCCCCCGGCTCCGATCACCAGAACCTTCGCATTCTTGATCCGCTTCTGCCCGGTGACGCCGACGTTCGGGATGATCAGGTGCCTGCTGTACCGGGCGACCTCGTCGCGGTCGAGGTCGGCCGCCGGCTCCACCAGCGGAGGCAGAGGACGGCTGACGGAAGTCGATGCGGGAGACGCCATGCGTCCATTGTCCTCGCCGCCCACGACGAGGCAGCTGCTGGGCCTCGGGCCGATCGGCTACCGTCCACAACCACCACCGCAGGCAGCACGTGAAACCCGAGGAGCCCGATGACCGAGTCCGCGACCGATCCCGCCGTCCACCGGACGGAGATCACGGTGCGCTGGTCCGACATGGACGCGTTCAAACACGTGAACCACGCGCGGATGGTCACCCTGCTCGAGGAGGCGCGAATCGACTGGCTCGGATCGGTCGACCCGGAGGTCTCGGCGATGCTGCGCAATTCGGTCGTCGCGCACCTCGAGATCCGGTATCGGACTCCACTCGCGCACGCCGACAGCCCGCTGCAGGTGTCGATGTGGCTGGCACGGGTCCGCAGCGCCGACCTGACCGTCCACTACGAGGTCCGGGCGGCGGGTGCGGAAGCCGACTCGCGTCCCGCGGTGGAGGCGTCGACGCAGTTGGCGCTCGGTGATCCCTACGCGCGAACACTGCGGCGACTCACCGCGGACCAGCGGCAGATGCTCGCACCGTGGGTGCGGCCGGCCTGAGCGACGGCCGCGGACGGGGTGTGCGTCACCCCCGAGGGTAGGGCCACGGATTGAACCGGCAGGTCTTGCCGTCCATCGGAACGACACCCTCCGGGTCGAGCTTGGCGATGTCGTTGTTCGAGGTGCCGAACGTCTGCTGCATCATCACGGGCGCGAGACCGCCGTCGGCCTCGCACGGCTGGTGAGCCTGGTAGCCGACCGCGTGCCCCACCTCGTGGTTGATCAGGTACTGGCGGTAGGACCCGATATCGCCCTGGAAGGCGACGGCGCCTCGAACCCAGCGCGGCTCGTTGAGCACCACCCGATCGATGCCGGGGTTGTAGCAGGAGACCTCGAGCTGGATGTCGTATCCACACGCCTCACGAATCGTCATCTGCGAGGTCAGCGAGATCCGGAACGTGGGATCTCCGGTGTCGACACGCTGGAAGGCGAACCGCGGGTCGTTGGTCCAACTCTTCGGATTCGCGAGGGTCTGGTCGACCATCCGGGCGAAGGAGTCGTCACCGCCGAAGCCCGCGGTGTCGATGCCGTCCTCGACCTCGACGCTGTAGGTGAAGACCTGCTCGGTCCCCTGCCCCACCTTGGCGGACGTCCCCGGAATCACCCGCCAGTTGCCGCCTCCCTCGGCGGTGAAGGGACCGCCGTCCGGGAGGGCTCCCGAGGGGATCGACTCGGCGAAGTTGCCGTCCGCCTGCGGCGGCACACCGATGACACCCGTTCCGTCGACGCTGGTGCTTCGCGCACCGAAACCGGGGAGGCCGTCGTCGGCCGAATCGGTCGACCCACCGCCGTTCAGGGCATCGACGAGGACGAGCACCGTCACCACCGCGAGAACCGGAATCGCGTAGGCGCGCCAACCGTACGTGGAGACGAATCGGCCCAATCGGCTCTGCTTGCGGACCTGCCGATCTCCTCGGGGGCTACGCGCACGCCCGCTGTCACCACTGACGGGATCCCACTTCGCACGCAACGGCTGATGCGATCCGACCCGGTCGTCGGGCCGGTCGTCGATCCGATCGTCCCCGCCCGGATGTCCACCACCGCGCAGCCGCGGTCCACCTCCATCCGTCACGGAACCAGAGTCTCACAGTCGACGGACCGCTCCACTCGGGCGCGCCGGTCGACACCCCGCCCGGACGACCGCCGGAACAGGCCACGACCTGCATCGCGGGGTCCCGGGACGCTCTGGAGACCGGGTCGTAACAGTGACCTGGAATACTCGGGGGCGGATGTATCCGCCAATTCACGGATGCCCGAACCCAGGTTCGGTATTGTTCGATGACTTTGTGCACCCGGCGCCGTGAGCACCCTCACCCACGCAGCACGAGGCACGGAATCGTGAATACGCAGATTGGGAGCACGATGACTGAACTCGCGGATCGTTCCGCAACGCCCGCCGGGCGACAGGGTCCGAAGCGCAGCACCCGACTCCCCCGCGACGCTCGCCGACTCCAGCTGCTCCAGGCCGCGAGCGAGGTGTTCGTCAGTCGCGGATACCACTCGGCAGGCATGGACGAGATCGCCGAATGCGCGGGCGTCAGTAAGCCGGTGCTGTACCAGCACTTCCCCGGCAAGCTCGACCTCTACCTCGCAGTGCTCCAGAGCTACGTGGACAGCCTCATCTCGGGTGTCCGTCAGGCACTCCGGTCGACGACCGACAACCGTCAGCGCGTGCGCGCCGCGGTCCAGGCGTTCTTCGATTTCGTCGACAACGAGAGCCAGGGGTACCGCCTGGTGTTCGAATCGGACTTCATGGGCGACGCCCAGGTTCAGGCGCAGGTGGACCGCGCCACCGAGGCGTGTGTCGACGCCGTGTTCGACCTGGTCGCCCACGATTCGGGGCTCGACCCCTACCGCGCCCGCATCCTCGCGGTCGGCCTGGTCGGGACCAGCCAGTTCACCGCGCGCTACTGGCTGCAGGCGAACCGGCCCATCCCGAAGGAGCAGGCGGTGGACACGACCGTCGCCCTCGCGTGGGGTGGCCTCTCGCACGTGCCGATGCATCCCTGACCCATCCGGACACTCGAACGGGACGCGGAGAAATCTCCGCGTCCCGTTCGTCGTTCTCGGACCGTGGGGTCGTCGGTCAGCTGCTGAAGCCGACCTTGCGGATGTCCGCCTGACCGATCTCCACATACGCGACCTTGGCCGCCTGGATCAGGAACTTGCGTCCCTTGTCGTCGACGAGGGCGAGCACGCCCGACGCGTCGCCGCCGATCGCCGCGGAGACGAGTTCGGTCACCTCGTCGGGGGTCTGCTCGCTGTTGACGATCAGCTCACGCGGGCTGTCAGAAATGCCGATCTTGACCTCCACGGCCAACCTCCGAAGTCTCGTGCCATCACTACCGGTGCCCAGGCTAGTGCGTCACCGGGCGCGACACCCGCACGCGGCGTGTGCTGATAGCGAACAGCGCCCAACCCTCGCGAGAAGCGGCCGTCACACCAGACCGAGAACCTCCATGCGCTCGGCGTGCCGCTGCTGCATCCGGTCGAAGAGCGCGGCGACGCCGTTCAGGTCGCCGCTGGCGGTGAGCACGAGGCCCGTGAGTTCCTCCCGCTGCGCCATCACGAACTGCGCCTGGGTGATCGCCTCGCCGAGCAGGCGCCTGCCCCACAGCATCAGGCGATCCTTCTCCTTCGTGCTCGACCGGACCGCCTCGCTGACCTCGTGGACCACGAACTCCGAATGGCCGGTCTCGGCGAGGACCTCACGCACCACGGCCCCGACCGACGGGTCGAGCGCGTCGGCGATCTCGAGGTAGAAGTCGGCGGCGATCCCGTCACCGACGTGCGCCTTGACCAGGGACTCGAGCCAGGTCGACGGGTGCGTGGACCGGTGGTAGTCGTCGAGTGCCTTCACGAACGGCGTCATCGCCTCGTAGACGTCGAGTCCGCGTGACGTCAGCGCCGCCTCGAGCGTCTCGAAGTGCCGCATCTCGGCGCCGGCCATCCGCGCGAGCGCGACCCGCCCCGCGAGGGTCGGAGACATGCGCGCATCCTCGGCGAGGCGGTAGAAGGCGGAGATCTCGCCGTACGCCAGCACGGCGAACAGTTCACTCACACCGGGATGATCGGCGGCGACGGCGGGCGACAACGGATCGGCGGAATTGGCTCCCATGGCGGACAGCGTAGTCGGATGTGAGCACGCGCCCACCTGCGAAGTCGACGCGGCCAGCTACCATGGTCGTGGGGCGCCGCCCGATCACCCGGCCAATCGGAGGGATCACGAGGACGCGGCGACCCACTGACAATGTGCGCGCACCTGATCCACAGGTCTTCCTCCCGCGCCGCGCCGAGACCCGATTCTCCGCGCAGGGCAGCAGGACCAGCGACCAGTGGACGAGGTCAACGGCGAGAGTCGGACCTGGGCATCACCCAGCGGCCGACAACCGGCCTGGCCCAGCTCGTGCGCGCGTGCCGACGAGGAAGGCCAGAGCACTGAGCAAGATCACGATCGACCACGAGGACGACGCCAGCGAGACGACGCTGTCCGCCCAGCTCGACAACACCCACACCCCACCCACCTTCGCCGAACTCGGTGTCCGTGACGAGATCGTCCGGGCCCTCGCCGAGATCGGCATCGAACGCACCTTCGCGATCCAGGAACTCACCCTCCCGCTCGCGCTGGCCGGTGACGACCTCATCGGTCAGGCCCGCACCGGCATGGGCAAGACGTTCGGATTCGGCGTCCCCCTTCTGCACCGCATCTCGAGCGCGGCCGCGACCGCCGTCGACGCCGACGAGGACGCGCGTCCCGGCACCGCCCCGCTCGACGGCACCCCGCGTGCGTTGGTCATCGTCCCGACCCGCGAACTGTGCATCCAGGTCACGGGCGACCTCGTGAACGCGGGCAAGCACCTGCCGGGCAGCAACGGCCGCAAGCTCGAGGTGCTCTCCATCTACGGCGGCAGGCCGTACGAGACCCAGATCGAGGCCCTTCAGCGTGGCGTCGACGTCATCGTCGGCACCCCCGGCCGCCTGCTCGACCTCGCCAAGCAGGGTCACCTGATCCTCGGCAAGATCGGCGTCCTGGTCCTCGACGAGGCCGACGAGATGCTCGACCTGGGCTTCCTGCCGGACATCGAACGCATCCTCCAGATGGTGCCCGACGCGCGCCAGACGATGTTGTTCTCCGCCACGATGCCCGGCCCGATCATCACCCTGGCCCGCACGTTCCTGACGCGGCCGACGCACATCCGCGCCGAGGAGCCGGAGTCGTCCGCGGTGCACGATCGCACCAGCCAGCACATCTACCGCGCTCACGCGCTGGACAAGGCCGAGATGGTCGCACGGATCCTGCAGGCCGAGGGCCGCGGGGCCACGATGATCTTCACCCGCACCAAGCGGACGGCGCAGAAGGTCGCCGACGAGCTGAACGAGCGTGGTTTCTCGGTCGGCGCCGTGCACGGCGACCTCGGCCAGATCGCCCGCGAGAAGGCACTCAAGGCATTCCGCACCGGCAAGGTGGACGTGCTCGTGGCGACCGACGTCGCCGCGCGTGGCATCGACATCGACGACGTCACCCACGTCATCAACTACCAGTGCCCCGAGGACGAGAAGACGTACGTCCACCGGATCGGCCGCACGGGTCGCGCGGGACGCACCGGTACCGCCGTGACCTTGGTGGACTGGGACGACGTTCCGCGTTGGCAGATGATCGACAAGGCGCTCGACCTCGGGGTCCCGGACCCGGTCGAGACCTACTCGAGCTCGGAGCACCTCTACGCCGAGCTGAACATCCCCACCGACGCCAAGGGCACCGTCCGGAAGCCGAGAACGGAACGCGCACAGAACGTTTCGTCCGAGTCCGACACCACATCCGAGGGCGACACCGCCGCCGTATCCGAGGGCGGACCCGCCGCCGAGCGGCCGCGGCGCACCCGCTCCCGCAAGCGCACTCGTGGTGGCCGCACCGCCGAGACCGCCAGCACCGCGCCCGCCGACACGTCGTCGGAGACCGTTGCACCGGAGCCCACCTCCCCCAGCGGCGACGCGGCACCGGCACGGCGCCGCCGTCGTCGGCGTCGCAGCCCCGGCACCGATTCGGCCTCCAGCGCGGCCACTGCGCCGGCTTCGGAGTAGCCGACCACCGTGCTCGCACCCGAGCGGCGCACCCGCGCCGACGTCCTGGCCGCATGCGGTATCGCGGTGCTGGTGGTGGTGTCGGCTGCAGTGATCTGGCTGACCGGTGACGCTCACGGCACCGAGTCGGTCGTCGCCGACACCCCCGTACCGCCCGCGGAGCCCGCGCTAGCGGTGCCCGACACCCTCGTCGAGGCGTGGCGCGCCGACAGTGACACCACCCCGACCCCCGTGGTCGCGGGTGGTGTCGCCGTCACCGGCAACGGTGACACCGTCACCGGACGAGACGGCGTCACCGGGCAGGAACTCTGGCACTACCGCCGGGACCGGGCACTGTGCGGAGTCGTCGGTGCATGGAACACCGCGGTCGCGGTCTATCCCGACGGGCGCGGCTGCGGACAGGTGACCCAACTCGATGGGTCGACGGGTGTCCGCCAGGCACAACGGTCGAGCGATGCCGACGACCCGGTCGCGCTCTCGCAGGACGGCACCTACCTGACCTCCTTCGGCGACTCCCGGTTGGAGGTGTGGCGGTCCGACCTCGTTCGCACCCTCGAGTACGGCAGGGTGGACGCACCGGTGAACCCCGGGGCACAGCCACGCTCCGGCTGCACACTGCTGTCCGCCGCGTCGAGCAGCAGCCGACTGTCGGTGCTCGAATCGTGCCCCGGGGATCCGGCGATCCGGCTCAGCATCCTGAACCCGGCACCCAAGGAGAACACGGCACCGCAGGAGTACGGCTCGGTCGTGCTGGGCACCGAGGGCGACACCGCTGATGCCCGCGTCCTCGCGGTCTCCGGTGAACGAACGGCCGTCTACCTTCCCGCGACCGCGGGCGCCGCAGCCGCTGTCGTGGTCTACGACGGCACCGGTGCGGAGTCGGCGAGATTCCCCGCGCCCACCGATGTCTCCCCCACCACGACCGTCGAACGCACCGGATCGTTCTTCAGTTGGTGGACCGGGTCGCAGGTGATCACCCTTCGCACAACGGATTTCACCCCAGGATGGACGGTGCAGGACGCGCTCGGTCCCGGCACCCAGATGGCGGGGCGGTTCCTGATCCCCGTGACCGGGGCCGTCGCGGTGATCGACACGACGACAGGCACCGAGGTCGAGCGAATTCCCGTGTCCCGCAACGAAGAACCGATCCGGATGGGTGGCCGGCCGATCACCTCGGCTGCGCTCAGCGACACGCTGCTCGAACAGCGCGGCGACGAACTCGTCGCCCTACGCGCCGACGCCTGAGTTCACGCGGTCCGCTGTCACTCGGCCGTGAAGGTACGCAACTCGGCGCCCTCGTCCCAGTGGTCGACGAGGTTCCGCGCCAGCTCACGGTAGGCCTGCGCGCCCTTGTTGCCGCGCCCGGCGAGGACGGTCGCGCCCGACGCACTCGCCTCGGCGAACCGGACGGTCCGCGGAATCGGCGGCGCGAGTACCGGCAGGTCGTAGCGGTCGGCGACGTCCGAGAGGACGTCGCGGCTGTGCGTGGTGCGCGCGTCGTACAGGGTCGGCAGTGCACCGAGGAGCGCCAGGTCCGGGTTGGTGATCTGCTGCACCTCGGTCACCGTCCGCAGCAGTTGCCCGACGCCCCGGTGCGCCAGCGTCTCGCACTGCAGGGGCACCAGCACCGCATCCGCGGCCGTGAGACCGTTGAGCGTCAGGACGCCGAGCGACGGCGGGCAGTCCACGAGGACCACGTCGTAGTCGTCGCCGAGCGTCGCGAGGGCCCGCTTCAGCGTGAACTCGCGGCCGGGACGCATGAGCAGGACGGCTTCGGCTCCGGCGAGGTCGATCGTGGCGGGCACGAGCGCGAATCCCTCATCGGTGTCGACGACGACGTCCCGCAGCACGTGACTCCCCGTCAGCACGTCGTGGACCGATGTCTCGAGCCGGTCCGGATTGTGCCCCAGCGAGAAGGTCAGGCATCCCTGCGGATCGAGGTCCACGACCAGGACCTTCCGGCCCAGGCCTGCCAGCGCGGCACCGAGCGACGCCACCGTCGTCGTCTTCGCGACCCCACCCTTTTGATTCGCCACCGCGAGCACTGTCGTCACGGCAGTGATCTTTGCGCACTCGTGACGCGCCCGCGACCGGCGCGCCCGAGATCACCCGCAATCACGACCTGAGATGATGCGCGGGTGGATGTCATCGTGCCGGACCGGCACAGCGCGCGGATCGTCGTTCTCCGACATGGACTGACCGAGTGGGCGGCGGCCGGCCGACACACGGGACGCACGGATGTGCCACTCACCGCGGACGGGGAGCGGCAGGCCCGCGCGGTGCGGGCCCGAATCGAC
Source organism: Rhodococcus sp. RD6.2 (assembly GCF_001040705.1). Classification (GTDB taxonomy): domain Bacteria; phylum Actinomycetota; class Actinomycetes; order Mycobacteriales; family Mycobacteriaceae; genus Rhodococcus_G. Next base: position 124,307 of record NZ_CVQP01000006.1, on the reverse strand, counting down.
GCGCTCGAACTGCACGATCCGACGACGCTGTGCAGTCCCCGTGACCGTGCCGTACGCACGGCCGCGTTCGCAGGCCTGAACGCCCGCGTGTGGGACGAACTCGCCGAGTGGGATTACGGGCAGTACGAAGGCCTCACGACCTCGGAGATTCGCGCCCGGGTGCCGCACTGGACGGTCTGGACGCACCCGTGCCCCGGCGGGGAAGACGCGGAGGCGGTGGAGGCGCGCGCGGACGTCGTGCTCGACGTCGCCGAAGCACATCTGCCCGATCGTGACGTCATCCTGATCGGTCACGGCCACTTCTCCCGCGCTCTGATCACCCGTTGGGCGGGGCTGCCGATCGTCGAGGGTCGCCGATTCGCCATGTCGCCGTGCGGCATCACCGTGCTGGGGTACGAACGCGGGGTGCGGCAGGTCGCCTCCCACAACATGTCCTGAGAAGGAAAGAGGTACAGCATGATTCGCGGCATCGAGCCCGGGGACGTGCCCGCGGTCACCGGCCTGGTGTACGAGCTCGCCGAGTACGAGAAGGCGCGGCACGAGTGCACACTCACCGAGGACCAACTCACGAAGGCGCTGTTCGGCGCCTCCCCGGCACTGTTCGGGCACGTCGCAGTCCAGGACGGAGCCGTCGTCGGGACGGCGCTGTGGTTCCTGAACTTCTCCACCTGGGACGGGGTCCACGGCATCTACCTCGAGGACCTCTACGTCCAGCCGGACCATCGCGGCAACGGCCACGGCCGCGCACTGCTGGCGACGCTGGCTCGCGAATGCGTCGACCGCGGGTACAGCCGCCTGGCGTGGTCGGTGCTGACCTGGAACACGCCGTCCATCGAGTTCTACGAGTCACTCGGCGCGAACGCCCAGGACGAGTGGCTCGGCTACCGGCTCACCGGCGACGCGCTCACGGCGCTGGCGTCGCCGGCCTGACGGGTCGGCGTCAGCGCTCACTGACCCCCTGGGCAGCAGTCAGCGCTCGGAGTCGCCGTACTCCTCCGCCATCCATCGGGACGTCGGCGACGAGAACAGGCACACCAGCGCGGGCACGACGACAATGCCGAGGAGCACGCCCAGGACCGGCCGGTGGGAGTCCGTCAGGAGCGACCACACGACGGGAAGCAGCAGGAGCTGCGCGACGACGGCGATGGCGCGTCCCCATCGGCGGCCGCGGAGCAGCGCGACGCCCCCGGCGAGGACCGCGCCGCCGAGAATGACGAACCAGGCCGCCGTCCCATACGGGTTCGCCGCGTCCTGGTCGTGGCCGAGGAGCCCCCGGATCACCAGGACGACCGCGATGACGACCGCGACGGCACCTTCCAACGTCACCAGCCCTCCGGCCCATCGAACGGTGGCGGGACTGGTCTGCTGCGCGGGTGACTCGGACACGGCGTCAGCCTATAGAACGACCACTGCGGGTCGGTGCGGCCCCGGACGCGGCCCACGCATGCCCTAGGCTCGGAACCCGTGCGTGCGCTGCTGATAGTCAACCCGAACGCGACCTCGACCACACCCGCGGCGCGTGACCTGCTCGCTCACGCACTCTCCAGCCGGGTACAGGTCCGCGTGGTGCAGACCACCCACCGCGGCCATGCCGCGGAACTGGCTCGCCGCGCCCACCTCGACGGCACCGGGCTGATCATCGTGCACGGCGGCGACGGGACGGTCAACGAGGTCGTGAACGGCCTGCTCGGCGTCCCCGAACCCGGGGCGATGAGCGCGATGACGATCGGACCCGTCCCACTGCTCGCCGTCGTTCCGGGCGGGTCGGCGAACGTCTTCGCCCGATCCCTCGGCATCGACCCCGACCCCGTGATCGCGACGAACCAGCTGATCGAGCTGCTCGAGCTCCGCGAGCGACGGCAGATCGGCCTGGCGCACTGCGACGGCCGCTGGTTCACGTTCAACGCAGGGCTCGGGCTCGACGCGCAGGTGTGCGAGGCGATCGACGTCGCGCGGGCGAAGGGCCACGCCGCGACCCCGTCTCGCTATGTACGTACCTCGGTCCGCACCTTCTTTCGCACCAGGGGTCTCGCACCGACGTTGACGGTGGAGGTCCCGGGACACGATCCCGTCGACGGCGTGCACTACGCGTTCGTCTCGAACTCGAGTCCGTGGACGTACCTGAACAGGCGTCCGGTGTCGGTCAACCCGGAGACGAGCTTCGACACGGGTCTCGGCGTGTTCGCCATGCGGTCGATGGGCGTGGCGGCGAGCCTGCCGGTGGTGCGTCAACTCCTGACTCCGGGGTCGAATCCCAAATCTCGCAAGCTGTTTCGCATCGACGACACCCCACGGGTGCGGATCACGTCCACCACACCCATCGGACTGCAGATGGATGGTGACTACATCGGCAAGCGCACGGACGTCGAGTTCGTGGCCGTCCGGAACGCACTGACCGTGATCGCTCCGAGTCGGGGTTGAGCTACCCCTCCGCGAACATCCGCAGTGGGGGCGGGAGGGTACATGCGCGGCGACGCCGCCGGACCCACTCTCAGAGAAAGTTCAGAAAAAAGCATACTCCATACTGCAAAGTGGGCGGCGGCGGGGTACAAAGTAATGCAGACCACATCGGGTAACCGACAAGAGTGAGTTACCCCACGGACGGGCCATTTTCTATTGACTTCCAGCGCGTTCGTGAAAGCATTCACAAGCAACAGCGCGGAAACATTTCCCCTTCTGCGCATGAATGACGCGAGACGGTTCGGTGTCATGAACACCAGGACCGCAGGTGCTTCGAAGCACCACAAGTGGACAAAACGACACGGTGCAGACGCACCCGGTAAAGGAGTAGAAGGATGGACTGGCGCCACAAGGCAATCTGTCGGGACGAAGACCCGGAGTTGTTCTTCCCCGTGGGCAACAGTGGACCGGCCATCGCTCAGATCGCGGACGCCAAGCTGGTGTGCAACCGCTGCCCCGTGACCGCCGACTGCCTCTCGTGGGCACTCGAGTCCGGCCAGGACGCGGGCGTCTGGGGCGGCATGAGCGAAGACGAGCGTCGCGCTCTCAAGCGTCGCAACGCACGCACCCGGGCACGCAGCGCAGTCTGACACCCGATCCACGAGTGGGGCCCGGCACCGAAAGGTGCCGGGCCCCACTCGTATTCACGACCCACCGAGCGGGCCTCCTCCGAACGCCGCAGCGAGCGTGCGCGCCCCGCGCGTCAGATTCGCTGGGAAGCGCGGCGGCCCAACGGAACCCGGAGCTCGGCGTCCGTTCCCCCACCTGCCGCAGGCCGAATCGCGAGTGACCCGGCCAGTTCCGCCGACACCAGCGTGCGGACGATCTGCAGTCCGAGACTGTCCGACTTCTCGAGGCTGAACTCCTCGGGCAGACCCGCGCCGTCGTCGTGGATCACGACGTCGAGCCAGCGGGCGGATCGGGCCGCCCGCAGCGTCACGGTCCCCGCCTGGCCCGGCTCGTAGCCGTGCTCGAACGCGTTCTGCACCAGTTCGGTCAGAACCATCACCAGCGGTGTCGCCCGCTCCGCCGGGAACACACCGAAGCTGCCGATTCGGCGCATCTGCACCTCGCTGTTGACCACGGCCACGTCCGCCATGATCGGCACCAGCCTGTCGACGACCTCGTCGAGATTGACCTCCTCGTCGACGGACATCGACAGGATGTCGTGCACCAGCGCGATCGACGTCACCCGGCGCACCGACTCGCTCAGCGCCTGCCTCGCCTCGTCGTGCTGGGTGCGCCGTGCCTGCAGGCGCAGCAGCGCGGCGACCGTCTGCAGGTTGTTCTTCACCCGGTGGTGGATCTCGCGGATCGTCGCGTCCTTGCTGAGCAGCGCCCGGTCACGGCGTTTGACCTCGGTGACATCGCGGATCAGCACCACCGCACCCGCAGGCTGGCCGCCGGGCCGCAGCACCAGGGTCCTCAGCAGCACGATCGCACCCCGAGCCTCCACCTCCATCCGCTTGCCCGCCTTGCCCGCGAGGGCCTCCCGGATATCGGTGGCGACGTCCTGCGCGTCGAACGGATCGGTGACGAGGGTGCGGGTCACCGACGCGAGATCCCGACCCTTGAGCGTCGTCGTCGTGAGGCCCATCCGGTGGTAGGCCGACAGCGCGTTGGGACTGGCGTAGACCACGGTGCCGTCCGGGTCGAGCCGTATGAAGCCGTCGCCCGCCCGAGGGCTCGAGAGGATCTCCCCGTGCTCCTCAGGGGTCGGGAACGTGCCTTCGCTGATCATCTGGCACAGCTCGGCGGCACAGTCCAGGTAGGCGACCTCCAGCGGACTCGACTGCCGCTGCTGAGCCGGGTTCGTGTCGCGGCTGAGGACCGCGATGACGTCGCCGTTGCACCGAACCGGGATCGCCTCCCGCCGCACCGGAGTCTCGGTGTCCTGCGGGTTGTCGGGCAGTCGGACGATCCGCCACTCCGTCAGCGCCTGGCGTACGTGCGAATGCCGGTTCGCGGACACCTGCCAGCCGACGGCGTCCTCGGCGAACGCGGTCGGCGCTGTCGTCGGCCTGCACTGAGCGACACACACCAGTTCCGGCCCTGACGCCACCGCCTCGTCCTGGTCCGTCGGAACCCAGAGCAGGACGTCCGCGAACGACAGGTCGGCCAGCAGTTGCCACTCCCCGACCACCCGCTGCAAGTGGTCGACGGCGTCGCCGGGAAGGTCGGTGTACTCGGCGAGGAGATCGCTCAGCGTCGACATCGGGAGCGTGCCCCGGCGGTCAGGCGATCACGGCGATGAGGTCACCCTGCTGGATGACGTCACCGACGGCGACATCGACCGAGGCGACGGTGCCGTCGACCTCGGCGATCACCGGAATCTCCATCTTCATCGACTCCAGGATCACGAGGGTGTCGCCCTCCTTGACCTCGTCGCCCGCGGTGACGACCACCTGGAAAACGGTGGAAACCATCTCGGCACGCACGTCCTCGGCCATCGAGTACCTCACTTGTCTAGACCTGCCAGTGGAAGAACAGCCAACCACACATGGAAGAATGGGCCCGAGCGAGTCGCAAAGAAGGGAGACAACCATGGGAAAGCGTGGCCGCAAGAAGCGTAGCCGCAAGGGCAGCGCCGCAAACCACGGCAAGCGTCCCAACGCCTGAGCGTTGTAGACAACAGCCTCACGCAGGGCCGGACACCTTCGGGTGTCCGGCCCTGCGTCGTCTCCCCGTCGCCCGAGCCGGGACGAGTCAGCCGAACCCACTTCAGGCCACCGGCGTGCCGGCCGGCTGACTCCCCCAACTGCCGGCTACTTCCGCAGACGAGCGTGCAGCCGGGCCGACTGCCTTGTCAGGTGCTCGCGCTCGGCGAGGCTGGTCGCCTTCGCGGCCGCCTCGGAGTAGAGCACCGCTGCAGCTGCGAGATCCCCGTCCTGCTCGTGCAGGTATGCCGCCACCGCTGCATGACGGGGCAGCGACTCGTCCAGTTCCTCGAGGGCCGCGAGTCCCGCCCGCGGCCCGTACGCCTCCCCGACCGCGACGGCGCGGTTGAGCCGGGCAACGGGACTGTCGGTGAGCCGCACGAGTTCGTCGTACCACTCGACGATCTGCGCCCAGTCGGTCTCGTCGACGCTGGGGGCGTCGGCGTGCAGTGCCGCTATGGCGGCCTGCGCCTGGAACTCACCGAGCCGATCGCGGACGAGCGCCGACTGCACGACCGCGACTCCCTCGACGATCGCCTCGGTGTCCCACCGGCTGCGGTCCTGCTCTGCGAGGGGGATCAGGCTGCCGTTCAGGGTAATTCGTGCGTTTCGCCTCGCGTGGTGGAGCAGCATGAGTGCAAGCAGCCCCGCCACCTCCGGATGGTCGATCACGGATGCGAGCTGACGGGTCAAGCGGATCGCCTCGGCCGCGAGATCGACTTCGCCGGAGTAGCCCTCGTTGAAGACCAGGTAGAGCACACGCAGCACCGTGGCGACGTCGCCGGGCCGGTCGAATCGCACGCCCGAGACCGTCCGCTTGGCGCGACTGATCCGCTGCGCCATCGTCGCCTCAGGAACCAGATATGCCTGCGCGATCTGGCGGGTCGTCAGGCCACCGACCGCGCGCAGCGTCAACGCGACAGCGGACGACGATGTCAGCGACGGGTGCGCGCACAGGAAGTAGAGTGCGAGCGTGTCGTCCACCGTCGACACCGGGCCGGGCGCAGGCTCAACCTCTACGACGTCCTCGCGCCTGCGCCGGGCCGTGTCCGTGCGAGTGGCGTCCAGAAATCGACGCCAGGCCACACTGACCAACCAGCCCTTCGGGTCGCGCGGCGGGTCCGTGGGCCACACGCGGATCGCATCGACCAGCGCATCCTGCACGGCATCCTCGGCCGCCGCGAAGTCTGCTCCACGTCGGACGAGGATCCCGAGAACCTGTGGCGTGAGATTCCGAAGCAGGACCTCGTCCACCGGAAACGTCACTCCGTGACGGTCGGCGGTGCGGTCAGGAAGGGCCGCACTTCCAGCCACTCGTGAATCGGCTTCCCGCCTGCACCCGGCGCTGCGGACAGTTCCCCGGCGAGTTCGACGGCTCGCTCGCGACTGTCGACGTCGATCACCATCCACCCGGCGATCAGGTCCTTCGTCTCGGCGAACGGGCCGTCGGTCACCGGAGGCCGGCCCTCGCCGTCGTACCGGACCCACATCCCCTCGGCGGCAAGGGCCTGACCGTCGACGAACTCGCCGGACTCCTCGAGCCGAGCCGCGAAATCGTTCATGTACTGCATGTGGTCCGAAATCTCCTCCGGAGTCCACCGGTCCATCGGCACGTCGTTGACCGCTGCAGGTGCGCCGCGGTAATGCTTGAGCAACAGGTACTTCGCCATGACGATTCTCCTCGATGCCGGTGCGACCCATTCTGGTCGCCTTCACACCGGGGACGGAGCCGCGGACCGATTCTCGACACCGCCGTGTCGACCACTGTGCCGGGAACGTGACAGGGCCGGGACACTGTTCGTGTCCCGGCCCTGTCGCGAACGCCTCTACTGCCCCGGATCGACCCGCGTGACGATCGTGGTCTGCGTCAACTGGATTCGCAGCCGCTGCCGCAGACTGTCGGGCGCGTGCTCGCCGCCGCACTTGCGCGCCAGCAGCGACTTGACCTTCGCCTCGATGCCGTACGCCTCGAAGCAGGAGCCGCAGTCCTCCATGTGCTGCTTCAGACGTGCCCTGGTGCGCTCGTCACACTCGTTGTCGAGCATCAGCCACACATCGGCGATGACGGCGGAGCAGTCGAGCTGCTCGAATTCGTTCTGCTCGCTCACCGGGACGCCTCCTGGTCCGGTCCGGCGGTGGCAGCGGCCTTCTCCGCGGCACCACGGTTGAATCCACGTTCACGCGCCACATCGGCGAGCAGGCCCCGCAGTTGCTTGCGGCCGCGGTGCAGTCGCGACATCACGGTGCCGATAGGCGTGCCCATGATGTCGGCGATCTCCTTGTAGGGAAAACCCTCGACGTCCGCGTAGTAGACGGCCATCCGGAACTCCTCCGGCAACTGCTGGAGCGCGTTCTTGATGTCGTCGTCGGGCAGTGCGTCCAGCGCCTCCACCTCGGCGGACCGCAAACCCTGTGAGGTGTGCTCGGCGGTCGCCGCCAACTGCCAGTCGGTGATCTCGTCCGTCGGGTACTGCGCAGGTTGACGCTGCTTCTTGCGGTACGAGTTGATGTAGGTGTTCGTCAGGATGCGGTACAGCCAGGCCTTGAGATTGGTGCCCGCCTTGAAGGACCGGAACGCCGAATACGCCTTGATGTACGTCTCCTGCACCAGATCCTCGGCGTCGGCCGGGTTCCGCGTCATACGCAGCGCCGCGCCGTACAGCTGGTCGAGCAGCGGCAACGCGTCGCGCTCGAAACGCTCCGTCAGCTGGGCCTCGGACTCCTCGGCCGCGGGCGCGGCATCAGCCGGTCCGCTGTCGTGGGGTTCGCTCGGGTCGTGGGGCACGGTGATCCCTTCGCTCTGGTCGGAAATCCAGGCTACCGCCACCCCGCCTCCGACACCGCGACCCGCACCCCCACTCGCGGGACGCTCCAGGCACTGCACCGACACCGGCGACTCCTCTCGACACGGACCAATGCACGGTGCAACGCTCCCCCTGCGACGCCTGTTCCCGCCCGACCTAGTGTGTTGGGTCATGGCAGGCTCCGCGACACCCGCAACCCAGGCTTTGACCAAGGCGAAGGTTCCGCACCGGGTTCACAGCTACGACCACGATCCGAGCAGCGCCTCGTACGGCACCGAGGCGGTCGACGCGCTCGCTGCGACGCTCGGACTCGACGCCGCGCAGATCTTCAAGACGCTGGTGATCAAGACCGCCGACGGCAAGCTCGCGGTCGCGGTGCTGCCGGTTCCGGAGAAGCTCTCACTGAAGGCCGCCGCGGCGGCGCTCGGGTCCGGCAAAGCGGTGATGGCGGACGAGGTCGAGGCGCAGCGGTCCACGGGCTATGTGCTCGGAGGCATCTCCCCGCTCGGACAGCGTAAGAAGTTGCCGACGGTGATCGACGCGTCGGCGACCAACTGGAATCGGGTGCTGTGCAGCGCGGGGCGTCGCGGCCTGGAGATCGACCTGGACCCGAACGACCTGGTCCGACTGACCGGCGCCGTTCTCGCTCCGATCACCGCAGGCTGACTCGTCGGAATACCCACCGAACCCAGATCGTTGCCACTGACAACAATCTGCCTGCGTACGAAAGCGAGCTTGTCGTGACCGTTCCACTGTCCATCCTCGACCTGGCACAGATCGGCGCGAGCGAAAGCTCCCGGGACAGCCTCCTCGCCAGCACGCAGATGGCCCAGGCCGCGGAACGTCAGGGCTACAGCCGGATCTGGTACGCCGAGCACCACAACATGCCCGCGATCGCGTCGTCCGCGACCAGCGTCCTCATCGCACACATCGCCGCGAACACCGAGACCATCCGTCTCGGCTCCGGCGGCGTCATGCTGCCCAACCACTCCCCGCTGACCATCGCCGAGCAGTTCGGCACCCTCGCCGAGCTGCACCCGGGCCGCATCGATCTGGGGCTGGGCCGCGCGCCCGGAAGCGACCAGCAGACGATGCGCGCGCTGCGTCGCGACCCGTCGTCCGCCGATTCCTTCCCGCAGGACGTCCTCGAACTGCAGGGCTACCTGACCGGCCCGTCCCGCATCCCCGGCGTCGAAGCGACGCCCGGCAAGGGCACCGATGTGCCGCTGTACATCCTCGGGTCGTCACTGTTCGGTGCGAAGCTCGCGGCGATGCTCGGCCTGCCCTACGCGTTCGCCTCGCATTTCGCGCCCAACGCCCTCGACGACGCCATCGCGATCTACCGCCGCGAATTCCGGCCGTCCGCGCAACTGGCCGAGCCGTACGTGATGGCGGCCGTCAACGTCATCGCCGCCGACACCGAGGACGAGGCGCAGCGCCTCTTCACCGCGACGAAACGGCACCGAGTCGCGCTGTTCGTCGGCCGCGGCCGCACCTTCACTCCCGAAGAGACCGACATGGTCCTCGAATCGCCTGCCGGCCAGCAGGTACTGCAGATGCTCAAGTACACCGCCGTCGGCACGCCCCGGCAGGTCCGCGACTACCTCGACGCGTTCACCGAGCAGACCGGCGCCGACGAACTGATCGTCGCGTCGTCCGCCGTCGAGCGGCCCGCGTGGCTGCGCTCCCTCGAACTGGTCGCCGAGGTCAGCAACCTGACCGCCCTCGCCGGCTGACCCAACCTCCCCGCCCCACACCGCCCGCCCGCACTTACTCCTGAATGGCCCACCCATTCAGGCTGACCGAATGAATGGGCCATTCAGGAAGTAAGGCGGCGGAAGAACAGCGGCGGGTCGGTCGGAGCGGGTCGCCGGTCAGAGCAGGCTGATCTGGTCCCCGACGGCCGAACCGGGCGGCGCCGCGGGCGCGACGAGGTCGGGGCCGTCGTTCCGGACGCTGTTCACACGGTCGGAGACGGTGCGGATCTCGATTCCCGCGGCAACGGACTCGGACACGCCTGCGGCAAGCAGGCTCGCGGGGACGTCGGCGTCCGGGTCGAGCCAGCGGTCCCAGTTGTCGGGGGTCAGGATCAGCGGCATTCGGTCGTGCACCGGCTGGAGGTCGCCGACGGAGTCGGTGGTAAGGATCGTGCAGCTGAGCAGTGGTGGCGCGTCGCCGGGCCGGGTGCCGGGCGGATGCCACACCGACCACAGTCCCGCCATGAACAGGGTGGACCCGTCCGTCGCCGTCATGAAGTGAGGCACCTTCACGGCCTTGCCCGCGGCCGCCGGTTCGGTGGTCCACTCGTACCAGCCGTCCATGGGCACCAGTGCGCGCTTGGTCTTGACGGCAGCCCGGAAGGCGGGCTTGTCGGCGGCGGTGTCGGCACGCGCGTTGAACAGTGGAGCGGACCGGACCGGGGCACCGTCGTCACCGGCCTTCGCCCAGGCCGGGACGAGTCCCCACCGCATCCGCCTGATCCGCCGGGTGGGTGAGGCGTCGGGGTGCTCTCGGTCGTGGCGCGCGACGACGGCGAGCACGGGGTCGGTCGGCGCGACGTTGTACCGCTCCGTCGGTTGCGGCGGCGCGGAGCCGGTCTCGTCGAGTGCGTCGATGTCCACGGCGAGGAGCGCCGGGTCGACGGTGGTCGCATATCTCCCGCACATGCACCCATTCTGGCCTGCCGGTCCGACATGCGTCGCGGCCGCCGCACGGGTACCCCACCCGATACGGGAAGATGGTGGTCGTGAGTCTGTGGAGAGCGCCTCTGGCCGAATCGCCCGTACATGCGACGGTGACCCTGCCCGGGTCGAAGTCGATCACCAACCGGGCCCTGATCCTTGCCGCGCTCGCGTCGGGTCCCTCGACGATCACGGGGGCGCTGCGCAGCCGCGACACCGACCTGATGATCGACGGATTGCGGGCCCTCGGTGTGACGATCAGTGAGGCCGAGTCCCCCACCACGCTGCGCGTCACCCCCGGGTCGCTGCACTCGGCGACCGTCGACTGCGGACTCGCGGGCACCGTCATGCGGTTCCTGCCGTCCGTCGCGGCCCTGGCGGACGGTCCGGTCGCGTTCGACGGTGACGAGCAGGCACGCACCAGGCCGCTCGCGACGATCCTCGACGCACTTCGGGGCCTCGGCGCGGACATCGACGGCACGGGGCTTCCGTTCACCGTGGCCGGCCGCAGCGGAATGCGCGGCGGGACCGTCACGATCGACGCGTCCGGGTCGTCCCAGTTCGTCTCCGGCCTGCTGCTCTCGGCCGCCCGCTTCGACGACGGCGTCACGGTCCGTCACGCCGGCGGTTCGCTGCCGTCCATGCCCCACATCGACATGACGGTCGCAATGTTGCGCGACGCGGGTGTCACGGTCCTGACGCCCGGCGACAGCGGCGATGCCGACACGTGGAAGGTGTTGCCGGGGAACGTCACTCCGGTCGACTGGGTGATCGAGCCGGACCTGTCGAACGCGACGCCGTTCCTGGCGGCGGCCGCGGTCACCGGCGGCACCGTTTCCGTGCCGCTGTGGCCCGCGTCGACGACGCAGCCGGGCGACGCATTCCGCGGCATCCTCACGGACATGGGAGCAACTGTCTCCCTGGAGGATTCACTGCTCACGGTGACCGGCCCCGACCGCCTGCGCGGAATCGACGTCGACCTCCACGACATCGGTGAACTCACCCCGACGGTCGCGGCGTTGGCGGCGCTCGCGGACGGGCCGTCGGTTCTCCGCGGCATCGCCCATCTACGGGGCCACGAGACCGACCGTCTCGCGGCGCTTGCCACCGAGATCAACGGCCTCGGCGGATCGGTGACGGAAACGGTGGACGGGCTGCGGATCGAGCCCCGTCCGCTGCACGGTGGCCGATGGCTCTCGTACGCGGACCACCGCATGGCAACAGCGGGCGCGATCGTCGGGCTCGTCGTCGACGACGTCGACGTGGACGACGTCGGCACGACCGCGAAGACGTTGCCGGGCTTCGAGAACATGTGGACCACGATGCTGGCGTCGACGGTGACGTCCCAGCCCGCCGAGCCGGGGGCGCGGCCCTGAGCCCGCGGCAGTACGACGAGTCGGACGTAAGGATCCGTCCGGGCAAAGGGTCGCGCCCGCGGACGAAGAACCGGCCGGACCACGCCCACGCCGAGGAGGCGATGGTGGTGTCGGTCGACCGGGGGCGCTGGGGCTGCGTACTCGGCGGCGACCCCGACCGGCCGGTCGTCACCATGCGGGCCCGCGAGCTCGGTCGCACGCCCATCGTGGTCGGCGACCGCGTCGGCGTCGTGGGGGACGTGTCGGGACGGGTCGACACGCTCGCCCGCATCGTGCGCGTGGAGGACCGGACGACAGTCCTGCGGCGCACCGCGGACGACACCGACCCTTTCGAACGGATCGTTGTCGCGAACGCGTCACAGCTGCTGATCGTGGTCGCGCTCGCAGATCCACCGCCGCGGACCGGGTTCGTCGAGCGGGCGCTGGTCGCCGCGTACGTCGGCGGTCTCGAGCCGATCCTGTGCCTGACGAAGGGCGATCTCGCGGACCATCAGGAGTTCGCCGCCGCCTTCGCCGACCTCGATGTCCCGGTCGTCCTGGCGGGCACGTCCGAGCCGATCGACGCTCTGCGCCGCATCCTGGCCGGAAAGGTGACGGCACTCATCGGCCACTCCGGCGTAGGCAAGTCGACTCTCGTCAATCGCCTTGTCCCCGAAGCAGATCGAGCAACCGGCGTGGTGTCCGGAGTCGGAAAGGGCAGGCACACCTCGACCCAGTCCGTGGCGCTTCCGCTGCCCGCACCCGACGACGCATCGCCGGACGACCCGCGTGGCTGGGTCGTCGACACCCCGGGCATCCGGTCGTTCGGGCTCGCGCACATCTCCCCCGACGACGTGATGGGCGCCTTCACCGATCTTGCGGCAGCCATCGAGGACTGTCCGCGCGGATGCACCCACCTCGGTCCCCCGGCCGATCCGGAGTGCGCACTCGACCAGCTCGAGGGGCAGGCCGCGCGCCGGGCGGGCGCGGTTCGACAACTCCTGGTCGCGTTGTCGTCGAACGAAGCGTGGTGACACGCCCGCGTCACGGTTGAGACTCGATACTGTGACCGTCGACACGTTTTCGCGATCGCATCGTTTACGCTGTACGAGCTCAATCTGATTCGAATCAGCTCACGAAAGTCACGACAGAAAAGCGGCCCCTCGGTCGCCCGGTCACGACGCAAGGAGTTCAGATGAGTGTGGAGCAGATCCTCGGTGCGGGCTCGTCCATCTTCGGTGATGTCAAGTCCATCCTGGCAACCCTGATGGACCTCGGTTCGTCCATCGCCGGTTCCTGACCTGGGTTGACGTTGGGCCCTGCCGTCGGCGGGGCCCAACGTCCACGCCCTGCGGCACTCAGGACGTGCGGAACAACAGTGTGCGCCAGCCGCGACGCGTCCTCGTCGCGCGGATCCCGGCAGCGAGTAACAAGATCGACACTTTTGTATCTCTTCGTCTACGGGTTCAGCTCGAGCGTCGACCTGGCATCGAACGCCGTCGGCTCCGAGGACGATTACTGATCAACTCATGCGTGCGGCGGCTCCCCACCCTGCCCGGGCGGGGAGCCGCCGCTCGCATGGGGAGCCGGTCAACATTCCTGCGACGGCCTTGAGGCTGCCGCCGACGACAACAACCGGACTCAATCACATTGGCAGGTACCCGAATCAGCGACGGCGTGAACGAGACCGAATCGCCTGTGAATCGCGAAATCTGTGCATATGATCGAGCGCGCTCGGGAGACCGCAGCGTCCACAATTGAAGGGATTCACAGATGAACCATGGTTTGGGATCGGGAGCATTCGGACTGGTGAACCAGATCGGAGGCGTGATCTACGGCGCCTTCGACCTGGCCGGCGAGGTTGTGGAGCTCGGCTTGGACACGGCCCGGATGGGGCTCGGAGCCCTGAACGGCTCATAGGTCCGCAGCACCGGCACCAGAACCCGCTCCGCGGGGCCGAACGGCTGCTGATCGACCGACGACAAGCGGCGGCCCCCACCCTGACCGGACGGGGAGCCGCCGCTTGCCGATCTACCACGCGCCGTGCGGGCGGATGAGCTTCTGTCGGATGCCATATGAGCCTTGGGCCAGCCGACTCGGTAGCGCTCGACGACGAGCATTCCCCTGGGAATGGTGCGGGCATTTCGATGGGACACGAGAACCTCGGGTTGGGATGTGAACCTTCGACAAATCACATCCCAACCCGAGGTTGTCTTCAGTTCAAGCCGACATGCCTGCTACCAGCGTCCCGGTACCTAGCGGGCGAGCAGCTTGCGCAGACCCTTGCGCTTCTTCGACTCCCGGATCGCGGTCTGTAAGCCGCGAGCCCGACCGGTCGCCGGATCGATGCTGAGGACTGCCTCCTGGCCGGCCCACTTGTGCTCGGACGCCGTCTCCGGTGCATCGTCGACCGTGTCGCGCAGGTACTTGTTCGGCAACGACAGCTTGGCGATGGTGCGCCACGACTTTCCGTACTGCACGAGGAACGGACCGGTGGTGTACGGCAGGTCGTACTTGTCGCACAGCTCCCGCACCCGCACCGCGATCTCGGCGTACCGGTTCGACGGCAGGTCCGGGAAGATGTGGTGCTCGATCTGGTAGCTGAGGTTGCCGGTCATGAAGTCCATGACCTTGCCGCCGGAGATGTTCGCGCTGCCGAGCATCTGCCGCAGGTACCACTGGGCTTGCGTCTCGGTGTCGACGTCGGCCTTCGTGAACTTCTCGGCACCGTCCGGGAAGTGTCCGCAGAAGATGACCGCATTGGTCCACACGTTCCGGATGACGTTGGCGGTGAAGTTCGCCGACATCGTGGACTTCCACGCCTTACCGGTGAGCGCCGGGAACACGACGTAGTCCTTGAGGAGCTGCTTGCCCACCTTGTCGCCGACCTCACGCAGCTTGCGCTTGGTGTCCTCACGGTCGTCGCGACCCTTCGCCACCTTGCCGAGCTCGACGTGCTGCGCGGCGATGCCGAACTCGAAGAACAGTGCGAGCAGGGTGTTGTAGACGAGATTGCCCGCGTTGAACGGCTTCCACCGCTGGTCGCGGGTGACGCGCAGCAGGCCGTATCCCACGTCGTCGTCCATGCCGAGGATGTTGGTGTACTTGTGGTGCAGATAGTTGTGGGTCTGCTTCCAGTGCGCGGAAGGCCCGACCACGTCCCACTCCCAGCTCGCGGAGTGCACTTCGGGATCGTTCATCCAGTCCCACTGCCCGTGCATCACGTTGTGCCCGAGCTCCATGTTCTCGATGATCTTCGCGACCCCGAGCATGCCCGCACCGAGCAGCCAGAGCGGGCGCTTGCGGCTACCGAAGAGGACCGCGCGGCCGCCGACCTCGAGGGACCGCTGCAGCCGGATCGTGTTGCGTAGGTACTTGGCGTCGCGTTCGCCCCGAGACGCTTCGATGTCCCGGCGAATCGCATCCAACTCTCGACCGAGGGCCTCGACATCGGCCTCGGTGAGGTGCGCGTACTCCTTGACGTCCGAAATAGCCATCGTTCTCCCGGTGCAGAACTTCCATTGACCGGGCTACCCTACCGTAAGTTACGGCCCCGTAGGTTACGGAGATTGTGCTGTGATTCGAATCACAGCACCCCCGGCGTCAGCGGTTCCGCAAGGACCGCAGAGCCGACCGGAGCCCGACCCGACCGCCCGACACCGAATCGGCGGTGCCCGCAGCCGCGACGCCCTGCCCGATCCGCGAGAGCACCCGGAACTTGCGCTCCGAGGACGTCTCGGGCGCATCGTCCGACGTCGCCTTCAGGAAGCGATCGGGCAGCGACAGCTTCATCACCGTCCGCATCGACAGCAGGTACTGCCGGCTGAGCGGGCCCGTCGTGTACGGCAGGTCGTACTTGTCGCACAGTGCCCGCACGCGCAGCGACACCTCCCGCAACCGGTTGCTGGGCAGGTCCGGGAACAGGTGGTGCTCGATCTGGTAACTGAGATTGCCGCTCATGAAGTCCATGACGCGGCCACCGGAGATGTTCGCGCTGCCGAGCATCTGCCGCAGGTACCACTGCGCCTTCGTCTCGCTCTCGTGCTCCTCGACGGTGAACTTCTCCGCGCCGTCGGGGAAGTGCCCGCAGAAGATCACCGCGTGCGCCCACACGTTCCGGATCACGTTCGCCGCCACATTCGCGGTCAACGTCGAGCGCCACGCCGGACCGGTGAGTGCGGGGAAGAGCACGAAGTCCTTGACGACCTGCCGTGTCGCCTTGCGCACGAACTCACGACGGAGGTAGTCGATATCCGTTGCACCGCGGGCACGTTCGGCCTTCTGGGTGACCTTCCAGTCGTGCAGCGCGATGCCCCACTCGAACGTGGTGGCGAGCAGGATGTTCGCGAACGGCTGGGCAAGGTTGATCGGACGCCACGGAATGTCCCGTGTGATCCGGATGATGCCGAACTGGACGTCCTCGTCCATCCCGACGACGTTCGTGTACGTGTGGTGCGAATAGTTGTGCGCACGCTTCCACTGCGACGACGGACCCGTCTGATCCCACTCCCAGGTGGTCGAGTGGATCTCCGGGTCGTTCATCCAGTCCCACTGCCCGTGCACGATGTTGTGCCCGAGCTCCATGTTCTCGACGATCTTCGCGACGGCGAGCATTCCGGTTCCCGCCAACCACGCGGGACGGTAGCGGCTACCGAACAGCAACGCCCGCCCACCGATCTCCAGTGCGCGTTGCAGGCGGATCACGTTGTGGATGTACCGGGCGTCGGACTGACCCCGGGACTCCTCGACGTCCCGGCGGATCCTGTCCAGTTCCCGCCCGAGTTCGTCGATGTCGGAGTCGGTGAGGTGTGCGAATTCAGTGATGTCCGTGATGGCCATCGGGGCCTTCCGTCGAGATGTGATCGTCAGTCACCGTCGGAGGCACCGCGGCTCGTGAATCAAGGGTAGAGGACGTTTCGGCCGGGCGTGGCGGGGCGGGACCCCGAACGCCTGCACCCAGCTACAGGTCGATCGTGCAGTCCCCCGCCGCCACCGAGATGCACGTCTGCACACGCTCACCCTCACCGTGCTCGCGGCCCGACCGCAGGTCCCGCACGTGTCCCGACACGAGAGGCGCCACGCACGTCTGGCAGATACCCATGCGGCACCCGAACGGCATCTGCACCCCGAGGTTCTCGCCGGCTTCGAGCACCGTCGTCGCGCCGTCCAGTTCTACCGACCGCCCCGACTTCGCAAACGTGACGGTGCCGCCCTGCCCGGACATATCGGCACGGGAGATCGTGAATCGCTCGGTGTGCAGCTGATCGACGAGGCCCTCTTCGGACCACTTCTTCTCGACCTCGTCGAGCATCTCGATCGGGCCGCAGGCCCAGGTCTGCCGCTCACGCCAGTCCGGGAAGAGTTCGTCGAGGTCGGCGAGCTTGAACCGGCCACCACTGCGGGTGTGCTGGACGTGCGACACGAAATCCGGGTGGGCGTCGTGCAGCGCGAGCAGCTCGTCGCCGAACATGACGTCCTGCTCGGTAGGAGCGGAGTGCACGTGCACGACGTCGGGCAGGGTGCCGCGTCGCACCATCGAGCGGAGCATCGCCATCACGGGAGTGATGCCACTGCCCGCGGTGAGGAACAGGATCTTCGCCGGCGGGGGCTCCGGCAGCGAGAAGTTGCCCTGCGGCGCCGCGAGCCGGACCACGGTTCCGGCGGGAACACCGTTGATGAGGTGGCTCGACAGCCGGCCTTCCGGCATCGCCTTGACCGCGATGGTGATCAGCTTGCGGTCACGGCTCGGTGGCGACGTGAGCGAGTACGACCGCCAGTGGAACCGCCCGTCGACGAGGATGCCGATGCCGATGTACTGACCGGGCTGGTAGTCGAAGTTGAAGCCCCATCCGGGCTTGATGACGAGCGTCGCCGAGTCCGAGGTCTCCGTGCGGACCTCGACGACCTTGCCGCGCAGCTCTCGCGCGGACCACAGCGGATTCGCCAGGTGCAGGAAGTCGTCCGGCAACAGTGGAGTGGTCACCCGGGTCACCGCCCCGCGCAGCATGTTGACACTCGGCCGTCGCGGTGCCGACACGTCCGCTGCCGGCGCCTCGAGCCACTTCCTCACACCCATCGAAATCCCGTCCAATCGCTGAAGCTACGGGCCCGTAGGTTACCCGCAGACCGCGCATACTGTCACGCAGTCCCTGCGAGGGTCAGAGCAGGTCGAGCAGAAACGGCAGTTCCTGGGTCGCGTACCAGGCCAGTTCGTGATCCTCCGCGTCACCGAGAACGAACTCGGCGTCGGCGTCGCCGAGATCGGCGGCATCCACGATCCCGACCGCTCGCTCGATCGCCGACTCCGCCTCCGACAGGTCGACGTGCACCGACGCCACCGACGACAACGCGAGAGGCGCTCCCAACCGCACGACAGCGTCGTCCAGATCCGACCGCACCTTCACCTCGTCGACGTCGGCGGCGATCACCGCACGCCGAAAGCGCACCTGCGCGGTCGCGCCCGGCTCGACGTCGCCAACCTCGCCCGCGAGCAGACGCAGCGAGGCGCGCGCCGCCTCGCTCATCGCGACTTCGGCGAGTTCCTCGTCGTCGCCGGACGCATACGCCTCCCGCAACGCGGGAGTCACCGCGAACGCGGTCCGGCTCACCGGGTCCAACTCCTCCTCGGCGACCAGCCGCTGAAGCATCGCGATCGTCGCGGGCACGTAGACCCTCATGTACTCCCCTTACCGGCAGGCTTCCAACAACTCGTCGAGCGCTTCGTACAGCAGACCGGTGATGACGTCGACATCGGACATCGCATCCCGGTCACCGTTCAAACCGTAGTAGACGTGACCGTCGTACGACGTCAGGCCGATGCTCAACGCCTGGTTCCGGATCAGTGGGGAGACCGGGTACGTCTCGAGCAGCTGCGCCGAGCCCAGGCACAACGGCGCCTGCGGCCCCGGAGCGTTCGTGATCATCACGTTGAACATCCGCTGCGAAAGTCCTGCCGCCAACCTCAGCCCGACGGCGTGCAGCGTCGGCGGAGCCGTCCCCGACACCTGCACCAGCGTCTGCGCCGTCATCGTGTGGTTCTGCCTGCTGTGCGCCTCCGTCGCGTGCGCGATGTGGGACAGCCGGACCACCGGATTCGGCTCGCCCACGGGAAGGTCGATCAGCAGCGACGACGCCCGCCGGTCGAAGTTCTGGGGCACCGCATCGGGATCCTCCGCCGCGTCAACGTCCGCGTCCGACACGTGTACCGCGATCGGCACCATCGCCCGCACCGTCGAGAACGCGGTCACCGGCTCACCACGCGAGAGCAGCCAGTTGCGCAGGGCACCCGTCAACACCGTCAGAACCACGTCGTTCACGGAGCAGTGGAATTTCGAACGCACGGTCCGATAGTCCTCGAGCGACGTCTTCGCGGTCGCGAACCGGCGGTTGCGGGAAATGGTGGCGTTCAGCGGCGTCGAGGGGGCCGTCGTTGCCGCCGTCCGGACCAGTGCCGCGGCGTTGCCGACCGCACTCGTCGCCGTCCCGACGACGTCCCCGACCAGATGCCTGATGGTGGCAACACCTTCCGCGGGCCTGGCGATCATCTCGGCCAGTGCACCCATCACCAACTCGGACTCCCGCGGCTCCCGGCCCGGCATCCACAACTCGTCCGGCACCTGACGCGGGTTGTCGCACTCGTCGAACAGCACCTGCCCGATCTCCAGTGCACGTAGGCCGTCCACCAGAGCCGAATGCGACTTGGTGAAGATCGCGACGCGATCGTCCGCCAACCCCTCGACCAGATACATCTCCCACAGCGGACGACTGCGGTCGAGCGGGCGTGACGTCAGGCGTGCGACCAGATCGTGCAGTTGCTCGTCCGAACCCGGCTTCGGCAGGGCCGACCGCCGCACGTGATAGGTGATGTCGAAGTCGCGGTCGTCGACCCACACCGGCCTCGCCAATCCCAACACCACCTCGCGCACCCGCTGCCGATACCGCGGGACCAGCGAGAGCCTGCGCTCGACGTGTGTGAGCAGGTCCTCGTAGTCCAACCCGCTGTCGGGGGCTCGCAGAATCGCGAGCGACCCGAGGTGCATCGGAGTGCTTCCCGCCTCCAGGAAGTAGAAGGACGCGTCCTGCGTCGTGAGCCTGCTGTCCACTGCCCGCCCCCGTCATTCCCCGTGCCCGCGTCGTGCGTTCCGGGTGGTCCCGGCGCTCCCGACGTCCTCGGCATCGAACAGTATCCGCAGTTCGCCGACGGTGGCGGTCACACCCACATGATGGACGCCAACCATCCCGACGGCGACCGCGCCACGCACATTCA
This sequence comes from Rhodococcus sp. RD6.2, assembly GCF_001040705.1. Classification (GTDB taxonomy): domain Bacteria; phylum Actinomycetota; class Actinomycetes; order Mycobacteriales; family Mycobacteriaceae; genus Rhodococcus_G. The sequence continues at coordinate 104,084 of NZ_CVQP01000006.1, read as the reverse complement.
CCCGAAGGTCGTCGACGAACACACACTCCCCCGGCTCCAATCCGAGCAGGCGCGCGGAGTATCGGTAGACGCGGGGGTCCGGCTTGGCGAGCCCCACGTCGCCCGACAGGACGACCTCGTCCACCACGCGCCCACCACCGAGGTTCCGTAGCGAGGCCGCGCCGGGACCACCCGGATCGTTGCTGAGCACGGCGGTCCGCACTCCCCGCGCCCGAAGTTCGGCGACGAGATCCGTCAGCGGCGCCGTGTCGGGCCCGTCGAGTACGCCACCGAAGTCGAGCAGGAGTCCGTGCACGATCCAACAGTACGGCGTCGCCGAGCCGTCGTCGGCGCGCAGCTCGGCGATCGCGGTCGCGCAGTCGATCATGCGAACGACGTGCGAGCGAACGGAATTCGTGCGATCCTCGCTGCGGTCCCGGACTCTCCCCGGGCTCGACCGAATCCGCGTACCCGACGTTCGGGTACGACGGCACACCGCAGTTGCTGCGGACACATCCCGTCGAGCGCGCCGCTGGCGCGAGGAGAGTCGAATGAAGCGTTACGTCACCGCCGCCCCGAACGGCGAGCCCCCGGTTTCTCCGGCTGCAGCCCCCACACCGCGGCCCAACGAGACGCCCCGGTGCAACGGCCGCCCCGACCTGCGGTCGGGACGGCGACTGCCACACCGGACCCCGACACCACGGCACCACGCCGCCGCGTCACATCCCGACCGCGAGGCGCTCCCCACACACGCCACCGTCGACCCGGACTGCCGCCGCTTCACCGAATTCGTGCTCCGCTCGATCCTCGAGGTCCTCGATCGACGCAGGCACCCGTCGGGGCTGACCGGATTGCTCGCCCCGACTCCACTCAACCTCGTCTCCGCACTGACCCGCGCCGGGATGCCCGGCCGAAGCCTCGGCGCCGCCGGATTGCGCGGGGTCCACATCCGGCACACCGCGCCCGACAGTGCCGAAGTTTTCGGTACGTACGTCCGTGGTCCCCGGACGTTCGCGATCGCGGGCCGGGTCGAGCGGGCCGAGCCGGGTCCGCGCTCGAACGCCGGGACGACCAGGACGACGACGACCACCCACCGGCGGAACACGGGTACGCCCGTCGCCGGATGGGTGGTCACGTCACTGCAGGTCGGCTGAGCGGAGCCACGCCCGCTCTCGACGGCGGGTTCCGACCCGCCGATGGTCAGCGCTTCGGCCGCGACTTTCGGTTGTCGCGCTCGGCCTGCCGCCGCTCGCGGCGGGTCGGGCCGACGACACCGGTGCTGCCCGCCCCGTCACCGTTGCCTCCGGACGCCGAGGTTCGCGCCGCGACGGTTCCGTCCTCCGCGGGTCCGGAGTAGGTGAGCCGACCCTCGTCGCGCGATTCCAATCCCTTCGCGCGCAGGGCGGCAGGAGCTGCCGGCGCCGCGGGAGCAGCGGGCGCGGGCGGCTGGGCCTCGCGCGGTGCGTCGGCCGTGGCCTCCTGGGTAGCGGCGGGAGCAGTCGCCTGGGTGCGTGCGGCCGCGGCCGCATTCGTCCAGCCCGACTGGGTCTGCGCCGGGGCCGCCTCGACCTGCAGGTTGAACAGGAACCCGACCGACTCCTCCTTCAGACCCTCGAGCATCGCGGTGAACATGTCGTACCCCTCGCGCTGGTACTCGACCAGCGGGTCGCGCTGCGCCATCGCCCGCAGGCCGATGCCCTCCTTGAGGTAGTCCATCTCGTAGAGGTGCTCGCGCCACTTCCGGTCGAGCACGGACAGCAGCACCCGCCGCTCGAGTTCGCGCATGCCGTTCTCGCCGGCGATCGCGTCGATCTCTGCCTCACGCCTCGCGTAGGCGGTTCGCACGTCGGCGAGGAGCGCCTCACGAAGATCGTCGCGGGACAGGTCGTCGCGGTCGCCGTCGGCGGTCTCGTGGGTGAGATCCCGGTGGTCGATCCCGACCGGGTACAGCGTCTTGAGTGCCGTCCACAGCTGGTCGAGATCCCAGTCCTCGACGTACCCCTCCGCCGTCGCCCCGTCCACGTAGGCGGTGACGACGTCGGTGATCATCGTCTCGACCTGGCCCTCCATGTCCTCGCCCGCGAGGATCTGACGGCGCTCGTCGTAGATGACCGTGCGCTGCTGGTTCATCACCTCGTCGTACTTGAGGACGTTCTTGCGGATCTCGTAGTTCTGCTGCTCGACCTGCGTCTGCGCGCTCTTGATGGCCTTCGAGACCATCTTCGCCTCGATCGGAACGTCGTCGGGCAGGTTGAGCCGGGTCATGATCGACTCGAGCGCCGCGCCGTTGAATCGGCGCATCAACTCGTCGCCGAGGGACAGGTAGAAGCGGGACTCGCCCGGATCGCCCTGGCGACCCGAGCGGCCGCGCAGCTGGTTGTCGATACGGCGCGACTCGTGACGCTCGGTGCCGAGGACGTACAGTCCGCCTGCCTCCCGCACCTGATCGGCATCCGCCTTGACCTGGGCCTGCACTTGTGCGAGCGCGTCGTCCCACGCCGCCTCGTACTCCTCCGGAGTCTCGACCGGGTCGAGACCCTGCTTGCGCAGCAGCACGTCGGCGATGATGTCGGGGTTGCCACCGAGCACGACGTCGGTACCACGACCGGCCATGTTCGTCGCGACGGTGACGGCGGCGGTCCGACCGGCTTCCGCGACGATCTGCGCTTCCTGCTCGTGGAACTTCGCGTTGAGCACGTTGTGCGCGATCCCGCGCTTGGTGAACTGCTTCGACAGGTACTCGGAACGTTCGACGCTGGTCGTACCGATCAGAACCGGCTGGCCCTTGGCGTGCCGCTCGGCGACGTCGTCCACGACGGCGTCGAACTTGGCGGCCTCCGTCTTGTAGATCAGGTCGCCCTGGTCGACTCGGACCATCGGCCGGTTCGTCGGAATCGGGATGACACCGAGGTTGTAGGTCTGGTGCAGCTCGGCGGCCTCGGTCTCGGCGGTGCCGGTCATGCCGGAGAGCTTGTCGTAGAGCCGGAAGTAGTTCTGCAGCGTGATCGTCGCGAGGGTCTGGTTCTCGGCCTTGATCTCGACCTTCTCCTTGGCCTCGATCGCCTGGTGCATGCCCTCGTTGTAGCGGCGGCCGACAAGGATGCGGCCGGTGAACTCGTCGACGATGATGACCTCGCCGTCGCGGACGATGTAGTCCTTGTCCCGCTGGTACAGCTCCTTCGCCTTGATGGAGTTGTTGAGGTAGCTGACCAGCGGCGAGTTGGCGGCCTCGTACAGGTTCTCGATCCCGAGCTGGTCCTCGACGAACTCGACACCCGCCTCGTGCACACCGACCGTGCGCTTCTTGATGTCGACCTCGTAGTGGACGTCCTTCTTCAGCAGCGGCGCGATGCGCGCGAACTCGCCGTACCACTTGCTGGACGCATCCGCCGGGCCCGAGATGATGAGCGGGGTACGCGCCTCGTCGATGAGGATCGAGTCGACCTCGTCGACGATCGCGAAGGAGTGTCCGCGCTGCACGAGATCGTCGAGCGTGTGCGTCATGTTGTCGCGCAGGTAGTCGAAGCCGAACTCGTTGTTGGTGCCGTAGGTGATGTCCGCGGCGTACGCGTCACGACGCTGGGCGGGGGTCATCCCCGACAGGATCACGCTGGTCTCGAGTCCGAGGAACCGGTGAACGCGGCCCATCCACTCCGAGTCGCGCTTGGCGAGGTAGTCGTTGACGGTGACCACGTGGACGCCCTCGCCCGCGATGGCGTTGAGGTAGGCGGGCAACACGCAGGTCAGGGTCTTGCCCTCACCGGTCTTCATCTCGGCGACGTTGCCGAAGTGCAGGGCGGCACCGCCCATGATCTGCACGATGTAGTGCTTCTGCCCGAGCACTCGCGACGACGCTTCACGGGCGACCGCGAACGCCTCGGGGAGGATGTCGTCGAGGGCCTCACCCTTCGCGTGACGATCCTTGAACTCCGCCGTTTTGGCCCGAAGCTGCTGGTCGGACAGTGCCTCGTACGTGGGCGACAACGTATCGACGTGTTCGGCGATGTGCTTGAGCCGCTTGACCATGCGACCTTCACCAACACGGAGCAGCTTGGACAGTGACAACGACGGCACGGGTTTGAACGTCCTTGGGTCTCGGCGGGCAGGTCGGTACACGGTGGATCTGGCTGCCATCGCAGCGGGATCCGGTCGAGGGGTTTTCCCTCGACCGGATCCCATGTTAGGCGCTGCGGTCGCAGATCGAGTCGATCGACCGATCATTCTTGTCTGTTGCTCAGGTTCGCCGGACTACTCCCCCTGCTCGTACGGGCGGTGTAGCCCGGAGTTCACCGAGCGCGTCCGGCGAACTCAGGCGAGCCGGATGAGCCCGTAGTCGAACGCGTGGCGGCGGTACACGACCGACGGCCGGTCCGTCTCCTTGTCGTGGAACAGGAAGAAGTCGTGTCCGACGAGTTCCATCTCGTAGAGCGCGTCGTCGACCGCCATCGGCGCTGCGGAGTGCACCTTCGTCCGCACGACCCGGCCGGGACCCTCCGGCTGTTCGGAATCGAGGGAGATCTCGGGCGAGATACCGAGCGAGTCGTCCTCGGCGAGTGCGGCGGTTGCCTCAGCCACGGACACCGGCGTCTTGTCGCCGTAGTGGACGCGCCTGCGATCCTTCGTCCGACGCAGCCGCGACTCCAGTTTGGAGGTCACGCTTTCGAAGGCTGCATAGAAGCTGTCGGCGGCGGCTTCGGCGCGGACCACGGGGCCCTTGCCTCGCGCGGTGATCTCGACGCGCTGACAGTTCTTCGCCTGTCTGCGGTTGCGTTCGTGTTGGAGTTCCACGTCGAAGTGGTAGATCGTCGGGTCGAAGCGCTCGAGTCGAGCGAGCTTCTCGGATACGTAGACCCGGAAATGGTCCGGAATCTCGACACTGCGGCCCTTGACCACAATCTCGGAGCGTGGGGCTTCGGATTCCCCGGTGCTTTCTGCAGCGTCCTGAACGAAAGCAGATGCTGTCGAAGGGGTCGTCACGCGTACCTCCCGAATACGGCCGAGTCAAATGTTTGACCTGCGGCGGAATGAGCTACGCCGGGAAGGGGACCGCCCGGCGTCAGGTTCGGAACTTTCACCTCCCACCCGTTTCGTCGGCTGTGTTGGCGACGCTAGTACGAGTTCGAGCCGAGTGCCAGCATTACCGGGGAACGAGTCCTGCGGCGGTGATCACAACGACGCCGTCGACCCGAACACCGGCCCGAGAGAGCGTCCGAACCGACTCCGCGGCGGTCGCTCCGGTGGTGAGGACGTCGTCGACGAACAGCACGCATTCGGGCCGTCCGGTGTCCCGCAGCGGCGGCACCGACACGCGCCCCGCCAGGTTCTCGACACGACGCCGCGCCGACAATCCCACCGAATCTCTCACCCCCGCAGCAAATTTCAGGACCGGTTCGACACGGACCGGATCCGGAGCCAACGCATGCGAGGCCGCGTCCGCCACCGCGAGCACCGGGTCGCCGCCGCGCGACCGTGCGGCCCGGGCCCGGCTCGGGGCGGGCACGAGGACGAGACCGGCGAGTTCCGGAGGGTCGATCTCTCCATCCTCCCGCAACGCGCGAACCGCTGCCGCGACGGCGACTCCGAACGGAACCGCGAGGTCGCGTCTGCCCCGTTCCTTCGCCGCGACGACCGCCGACCGCAGCGGGCCGTCGTGGGCGCCGAGGGCCCACACCGGAACCCCCGGATCCACTCGCGGTGTCACCGGCGCGGGCCGCCCCGACAGCACGCCGGCACACCGACGGCACCACAGGGCGCCCTGTGCGCCACACCCGCCGCACTCGCGCGGCAGAACCAGGTCCAACAATGCCCGCATGGGGGCAGTGTGCACCCCGACACCGACACCCCGGCCGCAGGCGATCAGCCGGGCAGCACCGGAATCGCCTTGACCCCGGTCAGGCCCGGCACCTCGCGCCAGTACCGGTCCCCGGCCGGATCGTTGCTGTTCAGTTGGAACACCGCCCTGGCATCCGCGACGAACGTCATCGTCGCGGACGAGTCCACCGAGGTCACCGGCGGCGTCAGGTTCCGGCTGGGCAGCGCGTCCATGCGTGACCCGTCCATGGCGACCGTCACGACCGGGATGTCCGACGCGGCCCGCGACACCACCACGGCGTCGCCCGTCGACCAGTCGAGCGCGACCGCGGGACTGCCGAGGCCGACCGCGATCGGACTCGCCCCCGTCAGCTTGTAGGTCCCGTCGGGTTTCGGGACGAGAGTCACCACGTACACCTTGCCGTCGACGATCATCGCCGCTCGCACACCGTCACGGGACAGGCGGAACTCGGTGATGGTCGAGCCGAGCCCGGCGATCTCGGCGGTGTCGACCGGTTGGGCGAGGGACTCCCCGGATGCCCCGCGAGAGACCCGAACCACCTTCGACCCGTCGACGACCGTCCAGACCGCCGAATCCGCGTACGCCCACGACGGCCTCGTCAACGTCGCGCCCTCGATCACCGACGTGGCGAATCCGTCCACCTCACCGATCATGAGCGCCGCGGGCGGCTCCGAGGTCGGCCGTGTGGCGGCGTCGACCCCGGCCGCGACCAGTCCGTCGCGGGACAGCGCGATCGAACGCAGGCTGTTCCCGGTTCCGAAGTACCCCGGCAGCGCGTCGACGCCGCTGTCGGTGACGCGGACGAGTGCTCCGTCCCGCAACGCGTGCAGGCCCACGGACGCGGAGTCGTTCGCACCCGGATTCGACGACGACACGTCCGCCGTCGTCCACCCGTTGGGCATCCGGTCGTCGAGTGGCTTTCCGTCGCCCATCAGCACGTACGGGCCCGGGATCTCCGCGTTCGCCAGCGTCCACACCACCTGCGCGGCGAGCCGGTCCCGGCTGACGACATCCAGCGTCGAGGTGCCGTCGAACTCGATCCGCAGGCCGCCGAACCCGATGCCGACGCCTGCGCTGCGACCGTCGGTCTTGGTGATCGGCTCGCTCAGCGTCACCTCGTCGAGCTGATTGGTCACCGCGCCCTCGAGCGACGGCTGCGGTCCCGCGATCAGCATCTCGATCAGTCGGTCCGCCATCTCCTGCGGGCTGGTCGAGATCCACCGTAGGTCGGGAACCGTCGTCGATCCCGTCGGGTCGAGGAAGTACAGCGAGTTGCGCTGGTACGTCTTGAGGAACTGGGGTCGGTCCAGGGTCACACCGGGTGGCAGTTCGTCGATCCGCCACTCACCGTCCGTCCGGGTCAGCCGGATGGTGGCCTCGTAGGTGCCCTCGACGGCTTCGTACACGCCTTCGGGGTCGAGCTGGCCGACCTTGTTCGCACGGATCGTGTAGCTGGCGGTGTCCCCCGACCGCGACTCCGGCAGTACGTCGACCTTGTCGACGATCGAGATGCTCTCGGTGTCGTCCCATCCGTCGGATGCGGACTCGGTCATGAACTGACGCGCGGCAGCGTGCCCATTGGCCGGGTCGGTACTGGCACCGAAGAAATCTCGCAGCAGCAGGTCGGGTTCGCGGCCCGGTGTCGGTGCGGGAACGGTCGGATTGACCGGTGCCCGGTCGATGGTGCCGATCGCCTGTGGAGTGGACGAATCGGGCAGGCTCGCGCACCCCGCGAGCACCGCCACCGCCGCGAGCAGGGCGGCGGCGAGTGCCGCGGGTCGCCGTGTCATGTCCGCCGCTCCCGCAACATCGGAACGCTCGCCGTTTCGTCGGGATCGAGCATCTCTCCACCCTCGACGTCGTCGCCGTCCGGCAGATGCGAGCCGTCCGGTTCCTTTCCCTGGACCCGCTTGGTCGTGGGCGGGCGCAGCGGCAGCGGGCTGCTGGTCACCTTGTGGCCGCGGACCAGTGGCAACGTCAACCGGAAGCACGCGCCGACGCCCGGCTCGCCCCAGGCCTCGAGCCTGCCGTCGTGGAGACGGGCGTCCTCGACGCTGATCGCCAACCCGAGACCGGTGCCACCGGACCTGCGCACCCGCGACGGGTCGGACCGCCAGAACCGGTTGAACACCAACTTCTCCTCCCCGGGACGCAGGCCGATGCCCTGGTCGCGGACGATGAAAGCGGCAGCGTCACTGTCGGCTCGCAGACGCAACAACACGGGCTTGCCCTCGCCGTGGTCGATCGCGTTGGCCAGCAGGTTACGCAGGATCCGCTCGACCCGGCGCGGGTCGACGACCGCGAACACCGGCTCCTCCGGCAGGTCGAGGACCAGCTCGGTGCTCGTCTCACGCGCGAGATGACGAATCGTGGACACCGCGGCACGCGCACTCATCCGCAGGTCGAGCTTCTCGGCGGCGAGTTCTGCGACGCCGGCGTCGTGCCTGCTGATCTCGAGGAGGTCGTTGAGCAGTGACTCGAAGCGGTCGAGCTCGGCGACCAGGAGTTCGGACGATCTCCGCAGCGCCGGATCGAGCTCGGCGCTCCCGTCGTGGATCAGGTCCGCCGCCATCCGCACCGTCGTCAGCGGTGTGCGCAGCTCGTGGCTGACATCGGAGGTGAAGCGCTTCTGCAGGTTGCCGAACTCCTCGAGCTGGGCGATCTGTTTCGACAGCGACTCCGCCATGTCGTTGAACGACATGGCGAGGCGGGCCATGTCGTCCTCACCGCGAACGGGCATGCGTTCGCGAAGCTTCCCGTCCGCGAACCGTTCGGCGATGCGCGACGCGGAACGAATCGGCAGCACCACCTGACGCGCGACGATCAACGAGATCGCGGCGAGCAACACGAGCAGCACCGCACCGCCGATCAGCAGGGTGCTGCGCATCAGCGACAGGCTACGGTCCTCGCCCGCGAGCGGGAACACGAGATACAGCTCGAGGTTGGGAATGTCCGCCACCACGGGGCTGCCCACGAGCAGTGCCGGTCCGGAATACCCGTCCGGGTCGCTGACGGTGGAGAACTGGTAGCTGATCTGCCCGTTGTAGACGAAGTCGCGCAGATTGCCCGGGATCTGATCGTCCGGGCCGGCGGACGGCTCACCGGCCGGATCCGGCGTCGCCGCGATCAACACCGTGTCGAAGGTGCCCGCCGCGCCCGACGCCGGGCCGGAGTCCGAGTTGCGGTTCGTCAACGCGGCGCGCGCGCCCTCCAGCCGGGTGCTGATCGCGGCGGACTCGTCGGTCCCGGCCAGCTCGCTCTGCACCGTGCCGCGGGCACGATCCATCTCCTCGGTTGCCGCGGAGATCTTCGCCTCCAGCAGCCGGTCCGTGATCTGACTGGTCAGGACGACACCGAGGATGGTGATGACGATCAGCGACAGGCTGAGTGTCGAGACGACGACCCGCAGCTGCAGGGAACGTCGCCAGAGGTGCGCCAGAGCCCGGCTCGTGTTCCGGAATCTACGGAGCAGCGGCGTGAACGTGCCGTTGATCCGGCGCCTCATGCGATTTCGGGTCACGGCGGTCCGGCCTTGTAGCCGACCCCCCTGACCGTGAGTACCACCTGCGGATTCTCCGGGTCACGTTCCACTTTCGCGCGCAGTCGCTGGACGTGCACGTTGACCAGGCGGGTGTCGGCGGCGTGCCGGTACCCCCACACCTGTTCGAGCAGGACTTCGCGGGTGAACACCTGGCGAGGCTTCCGTGCGAGCGCCACCAGCAGGTCGAACTCCAACGGGGTCAGGGCGATGAGCTGTCCGTCGCGCGTCACCTTGTGAGCGGGGACGTCGATGTCGATGTCCGCGATGGACAGCAGTTCCGCGGGCTCCTCCTCGGTGCGCCGCAGGCGCGCACGGACCCGCGCCACCAATTCCTTGGGTTTGAACGGCTTCATCACGTAGTCGTCGGCGCCGGATTCCAGACCGAGCACCACGTCGACGGTGTCCGTCTTCGCGGTCAGCATCACGATCGGCACACCGGAGTCGGCACGCAGTACGCGGCAGACGTCGATGCCGTTCATCCCCGGCAGCATCAGGTCGAGCAGGACCAGATCCGGACGGATCTCCCGCACCGCAGACAGGGCCTGCGTTCCATCGCCCACGACGTAGGGCTCGAAGCCCTCGCCGCGAAGGACGATGGTGAGCATCTCGGCGAGTGCCGTGTCGTCGTCGACAACCAGAATGCGTGGCTTCATGTCTCTATCGTGTCACTTCCGAGGGCCGTCGACGCTGATTGGTGACGTCGGCGGCGAGTTGTGCAGGGTCGACGTCGGGGCCGACCACTGTCCACGGCGAGATCCAGGCTCGTGCCGTCAGCCCGTCGTAGACCTCCCCGGTCCGGGTCTGGAGGTCGCCGTCGCGCTCGTAGGCGTCGCGTTGACGGTCCGCCTCGGTACCCGCACGCCTGCGGGCCCGGTCCGCGGCCAGCGCGACCGGCACCTTCAGCAGGATCTGCAGGTCCGGCCGCGGCAGCCCGAAGCGACCGAACTCGAGGTCCTCGATCCACTCGACCTCGGGGCCCTGGGCGCTCTGGTGCTTTCGGGCGGCGGTGTAGGCGGCGTTCGAGGCGACGTAGCGGTCGAGCAGCACGATGTCGTGGGTGGCGATGAGTTCGCGGAGTTCATCGGCGGCGTCCCGGCGGTCCAGGGCCCACAGCAACGCCATTGCGTTGACGCTCTCGGCGGTGTCCCCGTGTCTGCCGTGCAACGCCTCGGCACCGAGGTCGGCGCAGGCGGAGACGCCGTATCGAGGGAAGGCCAGCGTGGCGACGGTCAGTCCGTCCGCCCGCCAGGCGGCGACGAGGGCGTTCGACAGCGTCCGCTTGCCGGCGCCGTCGAGTCCTTCCAGAGCGATCAGGGTTCCCACGGTCGCCCAGCCTAGCGGGCGGGCCGGAGCGACCGCGGGAACCACTCGATCAGTAGCGGTAGTGCTCGGGCTTGTACGGGCCCTCGACGTCGACGCCGATGTACTCGGCCTGGTCCTTGGTCAGCTTCGTGATCGAGCCGCCGAGCGCCTCGACGTGAATGCGCGCGACCTTCTCGTCCAGGTGCTTGGGCAGCCGGTACACCTCGTTGTCGTACTCGTCCGGCTTCGTCCACAGCTCGATCTGCGCGATGACCTGGTTCGCGAAGGAGTTCGACATCACGAACGACGGGTGCCCGGTGGCGTTGCCCAGGTTCAGCAGGCGGCCCTCGGACAGCACGATGATCGAGTGACCGTCGGCGAAGGTGAACTCGTCGACCTGCGGCTTGATGTTGACGCGGGTGACGTCCGCGGCCCGCTCGAGGCCGGCCATGTCGATCTCGTTGTCGAAGTGACCGATGTTGCCGAGGATCGCCTGGTGCTTCATCTGCTTCATGTGCTCGAAGGAGATGATGTCCTTGTTGCCGGTCGAGGTGATGACGATGTCGGCCTGCCCGATGAACTCCTCGACGGTCTTGACGTCGAAGCCGTCCATCATCGCCTGCAGGGCGTTGATCGGGTCGATCTCGGTGACCGTGACACGAGCCCCCTGGCCGCGCAGCGCCTCGGCGCAGCCCTTGCCGACGTCGCCGTAGCCGCAGACGAGGGCGGCCTTGCCGCCGATGAGGACGTCGGTGCCGCGGTTGATGCCGTCGAGCAGGGAGTGCCGGGTGCCGTACTTGTTGTCGAACTTGCTCTTGGTGACCGAGTCGTTGACGTTGATCGCGGGGAACGCGAGCTCACCGGCAGCAGCGACCTGGTACAGGCGCAGGACGCCGGTGGTGGTCTCCTCGGTGACGCCCTGGACCGATCCGGCGACCGTGGTCCACTTCGACGCGTCTGCCTCGAGAGACTGGCGCAGCAGCGCCAGGAACACCTTGTACTCGTCCGAGTCGTGCTCGTCGTCCGTCGGCGGTACGACGCCCGCCTTCTCGAACTGTGCACCCTTGAGGACGAGCATGGTGGCGTCGCCACCGTCGTCGAGGATCATGTTGGCGGGCTCGCCCGGCCAGGTGAGCATCTTCTCGGCAGCCCACCAGTACTCCTCGAGCGTCTCACCCTTCCAGGCGAAGACCGGGGTGCCCTTGGGCTCCTCGGGAGTGCCGTGCGGGCCGACGACGATTGCCGCGGCCGCATGGTCCTGCGTGGAGAAGATGTTGCACGACGCCCAGCGCACCTCGGCGCCGAGCGAGGTGAGGGTCTCGATCAGAACGGCGGTCTGGATCGTCATGTGGAGCGATCCGGAGATGCGCGCACCCTTGAGGGGCTGCACCTCGGCGTACTCGCGACGCAGCGCCATGAGTCCGGGCATCTCGTGCTCGGCGAGACGGATCTCCTTGCGGCCGAACTCGGCGAGCGAAAGGTCCGCCACCTTGAAGTCGATCCCGTTGCGGGTCTCCGCGACGCACTTGTTCTCAGACACTGAGGTCGTCATCTGCCTCTCCTGGTAGCCGATATCTGCAGTAGAGGCTACCGGGAGCCGCACCCGACGAAATACCGGCTAATCGCCGGTCCCGGTGATCTCCTCGCCGAACGGGCCGATCAACGCCGCCAGATCCTCGGCGACATCGGCGTGCGCGGCGGGCGGCATCGAGATGTAGCTCAGGGCGAGGCGGACGATCCCCCGGCCGAGAATCCCGGCCTCGGCAGGTCCGGCCTGTATCCAACTGCGCCGAAACGTCTCCGACAGCTGTTCGGCGCCGCGCTCGAGGATCGGTGCGCTGTCCGTGGTGATAAGCCGCAGCAGGTCCGGCTTGGCCTCGCCGGTGAGCAGCGACTTCACCAGCGGATCGGCGGCACTGAGGGTGAAGAAGTCGGTGAAGCCGTCGACGAGGGCCTTCCGTACCGAACCCGGATGCCGGTACACCGCGGCGCCCACGACCTCGACGAACCGGTCGACCAGCCGCAGCGCGTAGGCCTGGGCCAGCCCGGGACGGGACTTGAACTCGTTGTAGACGGTCTGCCTGCTCACCCCCGCCGCGGTGGCGACCTGCGACATGGTGACCTCGGACCAGTCCTTCTCGGTCACCAGGTCCCGCATCGCGTCGAGCACCGAATCCCGCAGGAGCGCACGTGAGGCCTGCGGATACGGGATTCGGGTCGAGGACGCCATGTCCGCGAGGGTCGCACCTGCCGGCCGGGCCGTCAACGACGACTCACCCCACCGTGACGGGGACCACGCTCAGTGCGGTGAGGTCGACATCCGGGTCGGCGAGCACCGCCGGGTCGATCGTCGGCTGGTCGGCGATCAGGATCCGCGCCGCCCGAACGTCTTTCGGGCGGCCGATCGTGATCGCTCCGACCAGGCGGCCCGCTCTCCTGGTGAAGGCCGTGAAGTCGAGACCGTCGACGTCGCCGCGCACGACCAGTTCGTCGTCCGCCCGCGGCCACCCCGCCACCTGCAGATTGACCCCGTACTGGGATGTCCAGCACCACGGCACCTCACGCCACACCTCGGCGACACCCCCGGTGAGGTCGGCGAGCATCGCACGGGCCGCTGCCGCCCCCTGAGCCTGAGCCGTGTTCCAGTGTTCGGCGCGGAACCGTTCACCGAGAACGGGATTGGGAGTGTTCGCGACGTCACCTGCGGCGAACACTCCCGGCTGGGAGGTCGCGAAGCGGTGGTCGACGACGACACCGTTGTCGACCACCAGTCCCATCCTTTCGGCGAGGGCGGTGTCGGGCGCGGAGCCGACCGCGACGAGGGCCGCGCCCGCCGACCAGTGCCTGCCGTCCTCCGCGACAGCGCGAACACCGCCTCGGCCGTCCGCAGCGAGCTCGTCGAGCCGGACCGACGTGTGCAGCGCCACACCGTTGTCGCGGTGCAGCTTTTCGTAGCGCGTGCCGATCACGGGTGGGAGCATCCGGTGCAGTGGACGCTCCGCCGTCTCGAGCACCGTGACCTCGGCGCCGAGACCACGGGCGGTGGCCGCGACCTCGGACCCGATCAGCCCTGCCCCGACCACCAGAACCGTGTTGGTGCGTTCGATCGCCGCGCGCAGTACCGCCACGTCGCCCGCGGAGCGCAACGTGAACACCGCATCCCCCGCGTCGTGCCCGATCGTGCGGGCACGACCCCCGGTCGCGAGCAGGAGGGCGTCGTAACCGAGCGTCTCCCCGGTGCCGAGTTCGACCTCCCGACGGTCCGGGTCGACCGACTTCGCGGCAACCCCGGTGCGGACGTCGATCTCACGATCGGCCCAGTAGCCGGCCGGGCGCAGCCAGGTCCGCTCCGCCGGAACGGACCCGGCGAGCAGTTCCTTCGACACAGCGGGGCGCCGGTACGGCATCGCCGGGTCGTCGCCGATCACCGTGACCGACCCCGTGAAGCCCTCGGTCCGCAAGGTCTCTGCGGCGGTGATGCCCGCGACACCGCTTCCGACGATCACCACCGCGCTCACGGTCGCGCGACCTCGACCATGTCGAAGTCCGCCTTGGCCGCGCCGCAGTCGGGGCAGCTCCAGTCGTCGGGGATGTCGTCCCAGCGGGTACCGGGGGCGATCCCGTCCTCTGGCCAGCCGAGTTCCTCGTCGTACTCGAATCCACACTGGGCGCAGCGGTAGAGCTTCATGACGCAATCTCCTCGAAGTCGATCTTCTCGCGGACCCCACAGTCCGGGCAGCACCAGTCGTCGGGCACCGACCCCCACGCCGTTCCGGCCGGGAAGCCTTCTCGCGGAGCCCCTTTCGTCTCGTCGTAGACGTACTCGCACACCGGGCATCGATACGCGGACATCACGCCACCCCGTACTTCGCGTAGATGCGCTCGCGCTTCGAGGGCGCGACGTTGACCCGGGTGATGTCCCCGTCGTAGTGGTCGAGGACGCGGTGGTCCATGACGCGGCGCCAGACCGGCGGGAAGTACGCGAGCGAGATCATGCTGGCGTAGCCGCTGGGCAGGTTCGGCGCCCCGTCCATGCTGCGCAGGGTCTGATAGCGCCGCGTCGGATTGGCGTGGTGGTCGCTGTGCCGCTGCAGGTGGTACAGGAAGATGTTGGTGCAGATGTGGTCGGAGTTCCAGCTGTGCACGGGGGCGCAGCGTTCGTAGCGTCCGCTCGCGGTCTTCTGGCGGAGCAGGCCGTAGTGCTCGAGGTAGTTGACGGTCTCGAGGAGCGAGAACCCGTACACCGCCTGGATCACCAGGAACGGCAACACCTCCCAGCCGAAGCCCGCGACGAGCGCCGCGTACAGCACGACCGACATGAGCCAGGCGTTGAGCACGTCGTTGTGGATACTCCAGGTGCGCTTGCCGAGCCGCTCCATGCGGGTCTTCTCGAGTTCCCAGGACGAGATCAGGCTGCCCCAGACGCTGCGCGGCAGGAAGGTCCAGAAGTTCTCGCCGAACCGGGCGCTGGCCGGGTCCTCCGGGGTGGACACACGGACGTGGTGACCGCGGTTGTGCTCGATGTAGAAGTGCCCGTAGAAGGTCTGGGCCAGCGTGATCTTCGACAGCCACCGCTCCAGGTCGTCCTTCTTGTGCCCCAGTTCGTGCGCGGTGTTGATGCCGATGCCGCCCATGACGCCGATGCTCAGCGCCAGCCCGATCTTCGAGACCAGGCTCAGGCCACCGTCGACTCCGAGCCACGCGAGGTTGTCGGCGCTCCAGAGGTAGCAGGCGAACACGAGGCTCGCGAGCTGGAACGGGATGTAGACGTACGTGCAGTACCGGTAGTAGCGGTCGTTCTCGAGCTGTTCCATCACCTCCTCCGGCGGGTTCTGCCCGTCCGGCCCGAAGAAGACGTCCAGGATCGGGAGCAGCACGTAGACGAGGATCGGGCCGATCCACCACAGCACCGGCGAGACCGCGCCCGCGCCCAGCTCGTTGAGTCCCCAGACCAGGCCCGTCGCCAGGAAGACCGCCGTCGGCGGGATCAGTCCGAGCAGCCACAGGTGCCTCTTCCTGTCCTGCCACTGCACGGCGGTCTGCCCGTCCGCCACTGCGTTGTACGTCTTCACCACTGCCTCCCTACCCAAGAGTCGATGTGAGTCACACCACTTGAGATTGGACAGTACGCCTATCAATGTCGTGTGTCTATACATATGACGCGATATGTAAACCCGATGGCGGGCGTGGGCACAGACGCCGACGGCCCCCTGGCAGTGAGCCAGGGGGCCGTCGGTGACATCGAGGGTCAGGGACCGCGGGTGCGCTACTTGCCGCGATGTCTCGGTTCGTCGGGGCCGCCGAGGTGATCGAGTGCTTCCGACGCGAGGCCCGGCTGCGGGCGCTGACGCTTCCCGACCAGCGAGTGCCTGCGGCCGTACGCGAAGTACACGACGACGCCGATCACCATCCACACCACGAACCGGATCCACGTCTCGACGGACAGGTTGAGCATCAGCCACAGGCACGCGAGGACGGCGAGGATCGGGATGAGCGGCACCCACGGCACCCGGAACCCGCGCTCGAGGTCGGGACGGGTGCGGCGCAGCACGACCACGCCGACGCACACCAGCACGAACGCGAACAGGGTGCCGATGTTGACCATTTCCTCGAGGGTGCCCATCGGGAAGAACGCGGCGAGGGTTCCGGAGATGACACCGACGATCACCGTGATCCGCACCGGGGTGCCACGCTTGCCCGTGTGCGCCAACTGTCGCGGCAGCAGACCGTCGCGCGACATCGCGAACGCGACACGGGTCTGGCCGAGCAGCATCACCATCACGACCGTCGTCAGGCCGGCGAGGGCACCGAAGTTGATCACCCACTGCGCCCAGGTGATGCCGTGGTACTCGAACGCGGTCGCCAGCGTCGCCCCCTCCCCGGAGAGTTCGGTGTAGTTCACCATTCCCGTCAGCACCAGCGTCACCGCCACGTACAGCACGGTCACGATCGCGAGCGATCCGAGGATGCCGCGGGGCAACGCCTTCTGCGGGTTCTTGGTCTCCTCCGCGGTTGTCGCGACGACGTCGAATCCGATGAACGCGAAGAACACCAGCGACGCCGCGGCGAGCAGTCCGTACCACCCGAAAGTGCTGCCGCCCGCTCCGGTCAGGAACGAGAACAGCGACTGGTGGATGCCCTCCCCGGTTTCACCGGGCTGGGACGGCGGAATGTACGGCGAGTAGTTCGACCCGGTGATGTAGAAGGCACCGACGACGATCACCAACAGGACGACCGCGACCTTGATGCCCGTGATGACGGCGGACACCCGCGACGACAATTTCGTTCCGGTGGCGAGCACCACCGTCAGTGCAGCGATCAGCAGCACCGAGCCCCAGTCGAAGTCGTGTCCGCCGATCTCCAGGACGGTCGACTCGACGCCGAGGACGTCCGCGAGGTAGAGCGACCATCCCTTGGCCACGACGGATGCCGCGAGCGCGAACTCGAGGATGAGGTCCCAGCCGATGATCCACGCGACGAACTCACCGAACGTCGCATACGAGAAGGTGTAAGCACTGCCCGCCACGGGCACCGTCGACGCGAACTCGGCGTAGCACAGCGCCGCGAGGCCGCAGGCGATGGCGGCAAGCACGAACGCCAGCGACACCGAAGGCCCGGCCACGTTGCCCGCGGTCCGGGCGGTGAGCGTGAAGATGCCCGCGCCGACGACGACCGCGACACCGAAGACGGTCAGATCCCACGCGGTCAGGTCCTTGCGGAGTTTGCTGTCCGGCTCGTCTGTGTCGGCGATCGACTGCTCGACCGACTTGACCCTCCACCGTCCGCTCTGCTGCCCGGATGCTCCGCCCGGACCCTCGTGCTCTGCCATCGCAGTCCTCCTCGACTGGGGTTCCGGTCCGAGCCTATTGCCCGGTCGCGTTCCACCCACGAATTTCCTCAACCGGGCCAGGCGTCGATTCGGCAACGCCTCGCCGCACCGACCGGAAGTGGCCCGGCTCAGCCGACCGTCGCACTGAACACTTGCGCCTCGGATCGCGCGGTGACGGTCACCGGGGGATCCGAAGCAGCGATCCACGCCGACTCGCCCCGCGCCAATTCGAGGTACTCGTCGCCGCAGCGGAGGGTGACCGACCCGGCGGTGCACAGCAGGATGCGCGGCCCGGTCCGGCCGAGTACCGCGGTCGACGACTCCGCGGTCAGGTCGATGCGGGACAGCGCGAATTCGGGTGCGGGCGTGTCGTACACGTACACGGCCTGGTTGTCGGAGGACGGGGTCGCGACCCGAGCGGGTCCGGTCAGGGGCTCGAAGTCGAGGACGCGCAGCAGCTCCGGCACGTCCACGTGCTTGGGCGTCAGCCCACCACGCAGCACGTTGTCGGAGTTGGCCATCACCTCGACGCCGAGACCGTGCAGGTACGCGTGCAGGTTTCCGGCAGCGAGGTAGAGCCCCTGACCCGGTTCGAGCGTGACACGGTTGAGCAGGATCGATGCGAGGACGCCCGCGTCACCGGGGTACGACTCGCCCAGCTCGAGCACGGTCCGTACCTCGGGCGCGAACTCGCGGGGACCGGCTGGCCCGGCGAGGTACCGGATGCACCCGTCGAGGATTCGCGGTAGCAGCGACGCCAGCGACGGCTGTGGCAGCGTGATCCACGTCGTGAACAATGCCCGCAGCCCGGACGAGTCGGGTTGGCCTTCGAGCAGCGAGATGAAGTGGTCGAGTTCGGGCACGTCCAGCGCGCGGAGCAGCGAGACGGTGCGATGCGGATCGCGGAACCCCGCGAGAGCCTCGAACCGTGTCAGTGCGACCACCAGCTCGGGCTTGTGGCTGTCGTCGCGGTAGTTCCGCACCGGCGAGTCCCGCGGTATCCCCGCGGCTTCCTCCCGCACGTAGCCTTCCTTCGCCTGCGCAGCACTGGGGTGCGCCTGCAGGGACAACGCTTCGTCCGCCGCAAGCAGTTTCAGCAGGAACGGAAGTCGGTCACCGAACCCTGCCCGTGCTCGCGGTCCGAGTTGACCCGCCGGATCGTCCGCGATGCGGTCGAGCAGCGACACCGTCCCGTCGCCGACCCGCAGACGGGACGGGTTCGCCGGATGGGCACCGAGCCACAGCTCGGCCTCGGGATGGTCGGACGGGACCGGTCGACCGCACAGTTCGGCGATCGCGGTGCGCGAACCCCAGGCATAGGTGCGGAGCGCGCCCTGCAGTGAATGCACCTACCGACCACCGATCAACCGCAGGTACACGGCGGCCATCTCCAGTCGGACGGCGAGTACCGCCAACTGCTCCATCTCGGTGCGCTCCCCCTGAGCGGGACCGCTCACGGCCCGACCCGTCATCTCACTGTCCCCTGTTCCGAATCGGTCCACCGGTGCGAGTTCCTCGTCTGCCGCTGCCGTGACCAGCTCTGCGTCCGCAAGTGCCGCGAGCCGCCGCGACGTCGTGGTGCGCGACTGCGCCGTCGCGAGGACGAACACCCGCGCAGGCGTCACGGGGACGGGGCCGTCGAACTCCTCGTCGTGAAAGATCGGGTCGTAGCCGGGCGGCAGGTCACCGGTCCCCGCGAGCAACGCCGCCGACGCCAGCACGTCCGACAACCCCGCGGCGGCCGCCGACGTCCCCGCCCCGCACAACAGCATGTCCGTCGCGTGCCCGGCCAGCGCTGTCGTCGCCGCACTGTCCCCGGCGACCACCACACGCCGGTTCTGGAACCGAACCGCGAGGGACTTCGCCGGATTGTGGAACACCTCCGCGGACGGGTGGTTTCGCGTCGCCTCCCCGTCCAGAACGTCTGCGAGCCCCGCGAGATCGGGCAGCGGCGCGCCCCGGCCTGCGTCCAGGGTTCCGAGCACCGCGAGTCCCGCCGCGAGGTAGCGCAGGAACCCGTTCCGGTCGGACGTGCGAACCCGCGGTGCGAGCAGCGCGCCCCGTCCGGCTGCGGCCGCGCGCAGCGGGCCCTCGTCGGGTGCCACGACGACCAGTTCGGCGCCACGGCGAAGTGCGGAGTCCGCGGCCGACACGAGCCGCGGATCGCCCGCATCGTCCCCGGCCACCACGACGACGTCGAGTGATCCCACCCACGGCGGCACCACAGGCGCGTGCACGATCGGAAGCCCGAAGTGCGGGCCGACCGATGCCTCGAGAACGGAGGCGGCACGGGCGGCACGGCCACCCGAGGTCACGAGGACGACGCTGCGAGGGCGCATGTCCCTGACGCGGTCGATCAGGCCCTCGGCGACGGCCTCGGCGACCGACCTGACCTGTGCGCCGCCGAGTGCTGCTGCACGCATCGCGCCCTCGGTATCGGCGGCGGCGACGCTCACGGCGTCGTCGAGATCGAGAAGGGGTGATGGAGCCGTCATGGCAACCTGCCTTTCTCGCACTGACCGATGTCGAACCGTCCGGACCCACACTGCCCGATTCGACCATTCTCGCACCGCCGGGAGGGCGCGTGTGGTCGCCTCGTCACGCCCGTCGTTCGCGGTGCGTATCGATCGGGGTGTTCCGTACTCCGGCCACGGGCCTCGGGTCGGTCAGGCACGCACCACGGCGAGGATCTCGTCGACGAGCGCGTCGACCTCCTCAGGTGTCCGTGCTTCGACGTTGAGCCGCAGCAGGGGTTCGGTGTTCGACGCGCGGAGGTTGAACCAGGCACCGTCGCCGAGGTCCACCGTGACGCCGTCCAGACGATCGACGGACGCCGTGCGGTCGGCGAACGCGGTGAGCACCGCATCGGTCCGTTCCGTGGCATCCGCGACGGTCGAGTTGATCTCTCCCGACGCCGCGTACCGGTTGTAGCCGGCCATCATCTCCGACAGCGGCCGGTCCTGTTCGCCGAGTGCGGCCAGCACGTGCATCGCCGCGAGCATCCCGGAGTCGGCGCCCCAGAAGTCACGGAAGTAGTAGTGCGCGGAGTGTTCTCCGCCGAACACGGCACCGGTCTCCGCCATCTGCTGCTTGATGAACGAGTGCCCGACGCGCGTGCGGGCGGGGGTGCCCCCGAGCTCGGTCACCAGTTCGGGCACGGCGCGCGAGGTGATCAGGTTGTGGATGACGGTGGCGCCCGGCTCCTTCGCCAACTCACGCTCCGCGACGAGTGCCGTCACCGCGGAAGGCGAGACCGGGTTGCCCTTCTCGTCGACCACGAAGCAACGATCCGCATCCCCGTCGAATGCCAAGCCGATGTCCGCGCCCGTCGTCCGAACGAAGTCCTGCAGATCGACCAGATTCTTCGGATCGAGCGGGTTCGCCTCGTGATTCGGGAAGGTGCCGTCGAGTTCGAAGTACAGCGGCTCGACCTTCAGCGGCAGCGGCCCGAACACTGCGGGCACGGTGTGCCCGCCCATGCCGTTACCCGCGTCGACCGCGACGGTGAGCCTGCGGATGCCGGAGAGATCAACCAGTCCGGCGAGGAAGGCTGCGTAGTCGCCCAGGACGTCCTGCTCGCTGACGGTTCCACGCGGCCCGTCGTGGCTCGGCACACCGGAGATCACTTCCTCCGTGATGGTGCCGAGCCCGGTGTCCTGACCGACCGGCTTCGCGCCGGCCCGGCAGAGCTTGATGCCGTTGTAGCGGGCCGGGTTGTGGCTGGCCGTGAACATGGCGCCGGGGCAGTCGAGCAGTCCCGACGCGAAGTACAACTGGTCCGTCGACGCCAGCCCGATCAGAACCACGTCCAGGCCCTGCGCGGTGACCCCGTCGGCGAAGGCGGCCGCGAGTTCCGGAGAGGACGCCCGCATGTCGTGACCGATCACGATCCGCGATGCCTGCTGCGTGCCATCCTGGCGCATGAGCCGGGCGAACGACCCGGCGACGTCCCGCACGAAGTCGCTGTCGAGTTGCTCACCGACGACGCCGCGGACGTCGTATGCCTTGATGACGGCATGGACGGATTCGGCGGTTCGTGCCACTACGGGTTCTCCTCGTTCGGTTGTGCAGTCGAGCGTCGCTGGTCGCCACCCGGTTGCGGGCGTTCCGGGATCACCCTAGTGCCATCGGTCCGAGTCCCGCCCGGGCGTCGTTCGCGGCGGTAACCGACACGGCGGGGTGCGCCGGTCGGCTCAGTTGCCGGGATCGGGCAGTACCCGCAGGTGACCACGTCGCCCGGTGCGGGTCGGGGTCGAGATCGGGGGCGTGATGCGATCCACGGTGGCCCCCTCGCCGCGACCCGCCTCACGGACTGCTTCGGCGAGCGCCGTCAGGTCGTCCTCGTCCGGGGTGGAGCTGGAGAAGCCGCCCTCGTAGCGGACGAGCTCCCAGCCCTTCGGTGCCGTTATCCGGGAGGCGTGCACTTCGCACAGGTCCCACGAATGCGGTTCGTCGACGGTGGCGAGCGGACCGACGACAGCCGTCGAGTCCGAGTAAACGTAGGTCAGCGTCGCAACGGCCGGGTTCTTACATCCGGGCCGGCAGCATCGACGCAGTCCTCTCACGAATGAGAGGGTAGCGCCCCGACCGGTCCCCGCCTACTCGGACACACCGGATCCGGACACCCGACGCTCGGCGAGCACGCAACGGGTGCGCCTCGACAGGCGTCGGTAGCATCGATACCCATGCACAGAGCCCGACACGGACGTCCACTGACCTCGCGTTCTGCGGCTCGTCGCGGTCGAGGGATTCGCGGGCCGGTCCTCCCACCCGGGGTGCCGGCATGGCGGAGCAGGGCAGAACAGTTCGACATGCTCGTCCTCGAGGCGTTCGCGCCCATCGACACGCGCTGGCACGAACGGATCACGAAACTCGACATCGCGGTCGACGAGGTTCCCAAGATCCGGGCACTCGATCCCGATTCGGTGACCTGGCCGCCGGAAGTGGTTGCCGAGGGGCCGGTGCCCCTGTCCCGCCTGGTGCCCGCAGGGGTGGACCGGCGCGGCAACGCCACCCGTGCGCGGCTGGTGCTGTTCCGCCGGCCGCTCGAACTGCGCGCCAAGCATCCGGACGACCTCGTCGATCTCGTCCACGAGGTATTGGTCCGGCAGGTGGCGACATACCTGGGCGTGGACCCCGAGACCATCGACCCCGACCTGTCAGACGAACAGGACGAGTGACGGGCCCGGAATCTTCAGTGTTCGACTGTCATTCGATCGACCGCCTGATACAGTGCCGGTCGATCGAATGACAGTCGGCCCGAAACACACACGCGCCGAACCTCTTCGAGATTCAGCGCGTCAGATGATGCCCCGCTTGAGACGGCGGCGCTCCCTTTCCGAGAGTCCGCCCCAGATCCCGAATCGCTCGTCGTTGGCGAGCGCATATTCGAGGCAATCGTCTCGAACCTCACATCCGAGGCAGATCCTTTTCGCCTCTCGAGTCGACCCTCCCTTTTCAGGGAAGAACGCCTCGGGATCCGTTTGCGCACACAGCGCACGGTCTTGCCACTGATCCTCGACGGCTTCGAACATTGCGTCGAAACCGCCTGTGATCAGGCTCAATACAGGGCGATCGCTCGCGCTTTCACCCTCGAGCCCGCAGTCGCCCCCAACTGCTCCTGCCATGGAATCGGTCTGCGGTTCGTTGCCAAGCGCGCTCAATCGAATACTCGACTCTTCGTGCTGGATGGCCATCCGTTCCGCCTCCTCACCTTTGATAGCGCAGAACTACCTGACTTGTTGAAATTGCCTCCCCGACAATGTCATTCAGCGGCACCCCGATAATTCCACAAGGGAACACGTGTTCGAAAATGGCGGTACTGCATCCATTCTCGGATGGCGACCGCGAAATGACATACACGTGATTACACACGGACCACTGGGCAGGGTCAAGCCGGAAGAGCGAATATTTACCATCCCCGAATCCCATTTCGCCACTAGCACATGTTCCGGCCCGTCAACTGCGTGTCGCGCGGCGCACTCCCCCCGACCGACACGACAGGGTGTGCCCGTCGAACCGGGCACCGCCTACCCTCTTGTCCTGTGAAGGTCACAGTTTTGGTCGGTGGTGTCGGTGGCGCGCGTTTCCTCCAGGGAGTGCGGAGCCTGCTCGCCCAGTCCGATTCGGCAGCGGAAGAGCACGAGATCACCGCGGTGGTCAACGTGGGCGACGACGTGTGGATGCACGGCCTGCGGATCTGCCCCGATCTCGACACGTGCATGTACACCCTCGGCGGCGGCATCGACCCCGAACGCGGATGGGGCCACGTCGGGGAAACCTGGAACGCCAAGGAGGAACTGGCCGCTTACGGCGCCAAACCGGATTGGTTCGGCCTCGGCGACCGGGACATCGCAACCCACCTCATCCGCACGCAGATGCTGCGCACCGGATACCCCCTGTCCGCCGTCACGGAAGCACTGTGCAACCGGTGGCAACCAGGTGTTCGACTGCTCCCCGTCACGGACGACCGCAGCGAGACGCACGTCGTCGTGACCGACCCGGACGACGGCGAGCAGCGCGCCATCCACTTCCAGGAGTGGTGGGTACGTCACCGCGCGCAGATCCCCACGCACAGCTTCGCCCACATCGGAGCGGACACGGCGAAGCCGGCGCCCGGGGTCGTCGAAGCGCTCGAGGAGGCCGACGTGGTCCTCCTCGCCCCGTCGAACCCGGTGGTGAGCATCGGCGCGATCCTCGCCGTCCCCGGCGTCCGCGGCGCACTGCGCACCGGCCGGGCGAAGGTGATCGGCCTCTCCCCCGTCATCGACGGAAAGCCCTTGCGCGGCATGGCTGACGAATGCCTGGAGGTGATCGGCGTCGAGACGTCGGCCGAGGCCGTCGGCCGACACTACGGCGCGCGGTCGGCAACCGGGATCCTCGACGGCTGGCTCATTCACGACACCGACACCGCGGACGTGCCCGGCGTGGCGGTGCGCGCCGTCCCACTCCTGATGACCGATCCCGACACCACCGCCGAAATGGCCCGTGCAGCACTGGATCTCGCCGGAGTGACCCTATGACAGAGGGCGCTGCGCCGGAGCACGCGGGTGACCACGGCGCGGGCGGCGGAATCGAGATCCTGCCCGTTCCGGGGCTCCCCGAGTTCCGTCCCGGCGACGACCTCGCCGGAGCGCTCGCTTCCGCGGCACCGTGGCTTCGCAACGGCGACGTGCTGATCGTCACCAGCAAGATCGTCTCGAAGGTCGAGGGCCGAATCGTGCCCTCCCCCACCGACCCCGAAGCCAGGGACGCGGCACGCCGAGTGCTCGTCGACCAGGAGTCCGTCCGCGTGCTCGCCCGCAAGGGCCGCACCCTCATCACCGAGAACCGTCTCGGGATCGTGCAGGCGGCCTCCGGCATCGACGGATCCAACGTGCACCCGGCCGAACTCGCCCTGCTCCCCGAGGACCCCGACGCGAGCGCGCGGGATCTGCGGGCACGGCTGCACGACCTGCTCGGGGTGACCGTCGCCGTGGTGGTGACGGACACGATGGGCCGGGCATGGCGAAACGGACAGACGGACGCCGCGATCGGGTCCGCCGGGCTGCCGGTCCTGCACGGCTACGCCGGATCGGTCGACGCCCAGGGCAACGAACTGCTCGTGACGTCGGTCGCGGTCGCCGACGAACTCGCCGCCGCGGGCGATCTGGTCAAGGGCAAGACCGGCGGCATGCCGGTCGCCGTCGCGCGGGGTATCGCGCTCACCGACGACGGCTCCAGCGCGTCGGACCTGATCCGGCGAGGCGAGGAGGACCTGTTCTGGCTCGGCGCGAACGAGGCGATCGAGCGGGGACGCGGCGAGGCCCTGCTGCTCCGTCGGTCGATACGCGCCTTTGCACCGGAACCCGTCGAGCCGCAGTCGATACGCGACTCGATCGCGGAGGCATTGACCGCACCCGCACCGCACCACACCCGGCCGGTCCGGTTCGTGTGGGTGCGCACTCCCGAGGTGCGCAGCCGCCTGCTGACCGCGATGCGGGAGAAGTGGCGCGCCGACCTCACCGCCGACGGACTGGACGACGCCGCGATCACCGCACGCCTGGACCGCGGCAACATCCTGTTCGACGCACCGGAGGTGGTGATCCCGTTCTGCGTCCCCGACGGCGCACACACCTACCCGGACGCCGCGCGCACCTCGTCCGAGCAGACCATGTTCACCGTTGCCGCGGGCGCCGCGGTCCAGGGCCTGCTGGTCGCGCTGGCCACCAGGGGCATCGGCAGTTGCTGGATCGGGTCGACGATCTTCGCACCGGACGTGGTGCGCGCCGAACTCGGCCTGGACGGCGACTGGCGGCCGCTCGGAGCGGTGGCGATCGGCCATCCGACCGAGCCGCTGACGCCGCGTCCGCCGGTGACGCCCGGTGAACTGCTGGTGGAACTGTGACCGCACAGTCCCTGCACGCGTCCGCGCGGGTGGCGCTGACGGAGTGGCAGACGCCGAACGAGGCCGACGAGTCGTTGCGGCACACGATGCTCGCGTTCCTGGACGCGTCCCCGCGCGGGTGCCTGCGCGAGCACGAGCCGGGACACATCACCGCATCGTCGCTGGTGATCACCGAGGATGCCGAGCAGGTGCTGCTCACTCTGCATCCCAAGGTGGGCAGGTGGATTCAGCTCGGGGGGCACTGCGAACCGTCCGACGACACCGTCGTCGACGCCGCACTGCGCGAAGCCACCGAGGAGTCGGGAATCGCCGGCCTGCGAATCGACCCGACATTGCTGTCCGCGCACACCCACCCCATCACCTGTTCACTGGGGAAGCCGACCCGGCACCTCGACCTGCGGTTCCTGGTGTGGGCGCCGGTCGGCGCCCAGCCCGTCCGCAGTGACGAGTCGGACGACCTGCGCTGGTGGCCCGTCGACGCCCTCCCCGACACCGCCGAGCGGGACACGATCGACCACCTCGTCGCCCTCGCCCGCCTGCGCTGAGGGCTCCGCCCCGGTTCCTGAATGGCCCATTCATTCAGTTGGACCGAATGAATGGGCCATTCAGGAAGAAATCGAGGGCGGGCGGCCGGGGCAGGGTGGGTCAGTCAGTGGCGGAGATCGGCGCGAGGACGGGCCTGCGTGCGGTGACGTCGTCGCCGGACGACCTGCCGGTCAGGCGTCGACCGAACCAGGGCAGCAGGAACTCGCGGCGCCACGTCGAGTTGATCTTCTTCTGTTCGGCGCGGCTGCGGAGGGGCGCGGCGCCGAGGTCCGGCCCCGTGAGGTCGTGGGGCACCGCGAGCGCATCGAGTACCTCGACGGCCATCCGCTGGTGTCCGGCCGTGGACATGTGGAGACGGTCCCAGTCCCACATCCGGTCGTCGTCGTAGCCGTCGAACCGCCAGAAGTCGACCAGGGTCGCGCCGTGTCGTTCGGCGACCTCACGGACCAGTTCGTTGTAGATGGCGGTGCGTCCCCGCAGGACCCGGAACACCGCGTCCCAGCCCGCGTCGTAGGCGGTCCAGATCGCGACGGTCGCGCCTGCAGCGGTGAGTTTTCCGACGGCGTCGTCGTAGCGGGTGACAAGAGCGTCGATGTCGACGGACGGGCGCATCAGGTCGTTGCCGCCCGCGTAGATCGTCACCAGGTCGGGCGACATCGCCAGCGCGGCGTCCAATTGGTCGTCGAGGACCTGACCGAGCAGCTTCCCCCGGACCGCGAGGTTCGCGTACGCGAAGTCGTCGGTGCGAGTGGCGAGGTGCTCGGCGACGCGGTCGGCCCAGCCACGGAGCTGGTTCGGCCGCGACGGCGCCGGATCGCCCAGCCCTTCGGTGAACGAGTCGCCGAGGGCGACGTAGCGGTGAAAGACAGGGGCGATCGCACTCACTCGATCGATCCTGCCAGCGTGCGCCCGGTCACAGCGGACCGGGCCACACCCCTAGACGTCGGTGGAGAAGCGAACCCCGCCGTCGGGCAGCGTGACGCCGGGCCACACGCGCGCCCCGCGCAGCAGCTCGCAGCGGGCGCCGACATCCGCGCCGTCACCGATCACTGCGTCGCGCACCAGCGCTCGCGGCCCGATCCTGGCGCCGAAACCGATGATCGAGCGTTCGACGGTGGCGCCTGCCTCGACGACCGCGCCGTCGAACACCACGGCACCGTCGAGCCGCGCACCGGCACCGACCTCCGCGCCGCGTCCCACGACCGTCCCGCCGATGAGCACGGCGCCGGGCGCGACACCGGCACCGGGGTGCACCAGCGACTCTCCGCGCTGCCCCTCGAGTGCGGGCGAGGGCGCGACGCCGCGCACCAGGTCGGAGGAGCCGCGCACGAAATCCTCGGGCGTGCCCATGTCACGCCAGTACGAGCTGTCGACGAAGCCGAACACCCGCCGACCGTCCGCGAGGAGGCTGGGGAACACCTCGCGCTCCACCGACACCGGTCGACCTGTCGGGATCTTCTCGATGATCTCCCGCTTGAACACGTAGCACCCGGCGTTGATCTGGTCGGTCGGCGGATCCTGCGTCTTCTCCAGGAAGTCCAGGACGCGGCCGTCTTCGTCCGTGGTGACGCATCCGAACGCTCGCGGGTCACTCACGCGAACGAGGTGCAGGGTGACATCGGCGGCGTGGGCGTCGTGGGACGCGATGACGTCGCGGAGGTCGGTGCCGCCGAGGACGTCGCCGTTGAACACGATCACGTTGTCGGCGCGCAACTTCGGCAGCACGTTGCGGATGCCGCCACCGGTGCCGAGCGGCTCGGTCTCGGTGACGTACTCGATCTCGAGACCCATCTCGCTGCCGTCACCGAAGTGCTCCTCGAAGACCTCGGCCTTGAAGGAGGTGCCGAGCACGACGTGGGTGATGCCCGCAGCCTTGATGCGCGCGAGCAGGTGCGTCAGGAACGGCAGCCCCGCGGTCGGCAGCATCGGCTTGGGCGCCGAGAGGGTCAGCGGGCGGAGCCGGGTTCCCTTGCCGCCCACCAGAATCACCGCATCAACCGGTTGGACATCCGGCGTCTGTGGGACGTCGTTCGTCACCGTCATGTCAGTTCCCTTCGTCGTTCGCTCGGCTTCGGGTTGCCGCCGCGACGGCCAGTTTCGATCGCACTGCCAGCCCGCCGCGCAGCGCCCATCGCAGGGGTGCCTGCCACCAGTGCGGATGCCGGTCCGCCTGGAACCGGTACGCGCTCGCGTGGTGCGCGGGGAGCATCAGTTCCGGATGCCGTCCCGCCGCATGACCTTTCGCGTGGGTGACTTCCGATGTCGGAACGTAGACGTTGTGCCAACCAGCTCGCCCCAGCCGGTCACCGAGGTCCACGTCCTCCATGTACATGAAGTAGCGGGAGTCGAATCCGTCGATCGAGTCGAACGCGGCGCGACGCACCAGTAGGCACGACCCCGACAGCCACCCGACGGAGCGCTCCGAGATCTGCTCGTCCTCCTGCCGGTACCGGGTGCTCCACGGATTCGACGGCCACACCGTGCCGAGCACGGCGTGCCCGGCGCCGGACACCAGTCCCGGCACGTGGCGCGCCGACGGGTACACGGTGCCGTCCGGCTCACGCACCAGCGGACCGAGCGCACCCGCGCGCGGCCACCGCTGCGCCGCCTTCAGCAGCTCGTCGATCGATCCTGCTTCCCATCGAATGTCCGGGTTCGCGATGACGACGAACTCGGCGTCGGAATCGATCTCCGCGACCGCGCGGTTGATTGCGCCGCCATAACCGATGTTTCCGCCGGTGCGGAGCAGTCGGACGTTGTCGTTGGCGGCGGCCGCGGCCTCCGGCTCACCGTCCGTGGAACCGTTGTCCGCCAGGATGACCTGCGTCGACAGGTCGGTGGCGACCTCGAGGGTCTCGAGGAATTCCCGGAGATGTTTACCAGGCGAATACGTCACCGTCACCACGGCCAGCTGCGAACTCACTCGGCCAACCCTAGTCGGTCGCGGCGGGTGGCAGCGCCGCCAGGGCATCGGCGAGCGCGTCGGGCCACGGACGCAGCGGCGTCAGCCCGGCCCGCTCCCATGCCGCCGACGAGAGAACCGAGTAGGCGGGTCGCGGCGCCGGCCTCGGAAAGTCGGCGGTCGTGCACGGTCGGACCCGCTCGGGATCGGCACCGACGCCGGCGAACACCGCCCGTGCGAGTTCGAACCAGGTGGCCCGACCCGCGTTCGTGGCGTGCAGCACACCACGAATCTGCGGCCGCATCGCGAGTTCGAGTAGTCCGACCGCCAGGTCGCCGGCGAACGTCGGCGACCCGACCTGGTCGTCGACGACGGAGACGGTGTCTCGCTCACGCTGCAGTCGCAGCATGGTCGCGACGAAATCGGAGCCGGTTCCGGTGTAGACCCAGGCGGTGCGCACCACGACGGCCGTCGGGTCGGCGGCGAGAACCGCACGCTCCCCCGCCAGTTTGGTGCGCCCATAGGCGGTGCGGGGTCCGGTCGCGTCGTCCACCTCGTAGGGCGTCGACGCGTCGCCCGGGA
This sequence comes from Rhodococcus sp. RD6.2, assembly GCF_001040705.1. Lineage (GTDB taxonomy): Bacteria > Actinomycetota > Actinomycetes > Mycobacteriales > Mycobacteriaceae > Rhodococcus_G. The sequence goes on along the minus strand of NZ_CVQP01000006.1, from coordinate 74,184 downwards.
ACACGTAGTCGGTGGACACGTGGACCAGTCGCGCGCCGACCCGTGCGGACGCCTCCGCGAGGATCCTCGGTCCGGTCGCGTTCACTGCCGCCGCGGCCTCCTCGTCCGTCTCGGCAGCGTCGACCGCCGTGTAGGCGGCGCAGTTCAGGACGACATCGCCCGGCCGGACCGCGTCCCGGACGGCGTCGGCGTCGGTGATGTCGAGGTCGGACGAGGTGAGCCCGCGAATCGACACGCCCGGGACGTCGCGTCGCAGAAGATTGCCGCCGAGTTGCCCACCGGCGCCCGTCACGAGGATGTTGATCACAGCGAAAAGTCTGGCACGCCGGTTCGCGGTCCCCGGGACACCGGGTGTTCGTGAGTAGCCTTGACGGGTCGAGACACAGGACGACCACGCGCGTCGGGGTCGGGACACAGCAGTCGATGAAGTGTGAGGGGCGAGGTTTGCCGGACAGCATGCCACCGCGCAGACGTGCGGAGGGCGGGACGCGAGGCGCCGGATCGAGAGGATCCACGCCTGCCGGGTCGGCGCAGGTCGCCGCAGCCGGGTCGGCGCAAGTTGACGCCGCCACCGGGACGTGGCGGACTCGCCCCGTCCAGATCGTGGTGGCCGCCGTCGCGGCGGTCGTCCTCATCGTGACGGGCATCGCCTGGCGAAGCGTCGACGCGCTCGAGTCGAACCTCGCGACCGCCCGGCTCGGGCTCGGAGGCATGAAGGACGGAGCCCTCGACCTGCTCCTCGTCGGCACCGACAGTCGCACCGACGCACACGGCAACCCGCTGAGTCAGCAGGAACTCGATTCGCTGCGGGCCGGTGAGGCCGAAGCCGACAACACCGACACCATCGTGCTGGTCCGCATCCCCAGCAACGGCGAATCCGCCACCGCCATCTCCATTCCCCGCGACTCCTACGTAGCGGTCCCCGGAATCGGGATGTCGAAGGTGAACGCGGCGTTCGGGGCGACGAAGCTCACCGAGAAGCAGAAGCTGCTCGACGAGGGCGTCGACGACGCCACCGCGGAAGAGGAGGCGACGCAGGCGGGCCGGGAGGCACTGATCTCGTCGGTCGCGAACCTGACCGGTGTCACCGTCGACCACTACGCGGAGATCGGGTTGCTCGGCTTCGTCCTGCTCACCGACGCGGTCGGCGGCGTCGACGTGTGCCTCAACGATGCCGTCGACGAGCCCCTGTCGGGAGCCAACTTCCCCGCAGGCGAGCAGACCCTGAGCGGCGCACAGGCCCTGTCGTTCGTACGGCAACGGCACGGACTGCCGCGCGGCGACCTCGACCGGATCGTGCGTCAGCAGGTCTACATGGCCTCACTCGTGCACGAGGTGCTCAGCGCCAAGACCCTCAGCAATCCGGGGAAGCTGGGTCAGCTCAGTTCCGCGGTCCAGCGGTCGGTGGTGCTGGACGAGGACTGGGACGTCATCGGTTTCGCGAAGGAACTGCAGAATCTCGCCGGCGGGCAGGTCCAGTTCCAGACGATCCCGGTCGTCGACATCAACGCGATGACCGACTACGGCGAGTCCATCGTCCAGGTCGACCCCACCGCGGTGCGCTCCTTCGTGTCGGGCCTCGCCGGGAACGAATCCGAAGAGTCCGAATCCGAATCCGAATCCGAGCCGACGGTGGATCCGTCGACAGTCACCGTCGACGTCGCGAACGACAGCGGGGTCGGTGGCCTCGCCGGCCGGGTGTCCGACGCGCTCGCCACGAAGGGATACGCCCCTGGCACCGTCGGCAACAACACCGGCGACACGGTCTCGGTGAGCGAGGTCCACGCGGCCGATCCGAAGTCGGAGTCCGCGAAGTCGGTGGCCGCGGCGCTCGGCGACCTTCCGGTGGTGCAGGATTCCACCGTGGCCCGCGACACCGTGCTGGTGGTGCTGGCGGCCGGGTACGACGGTCCGGGAACGGACGCCGCCTCCGGCTACACGGAATCCGACATCCTCGACCTGGGGACCAGCCCGACGCCTGCCCCGCCCGGTCCGCCGATCGACGCGGGCCGCACCGGACCACAGTGCGTCAACTGACTTTCGCCACGAAGGAGCACCGCAACGCCATGGCAGCACCCAACCTCACGGTGGCCCTGCTCGATCCGATCATGAAGCGGGACCCGGCAGGCCCGCGGGTGACGTGGTACGACGACGCGTCCGGCGCCCGGATCGAACTGTCCGCCCTGACGCTCGCGAACTGGGCGGCGAAGACCGCCAACCTCATCCGTGACGAGTTCGGACTGCTGCCGGGATCGCGGGTGTCGGTGCTGCTGCCCGCGCACTGGCAGACGGCGGCGGTTCTGCTCGGCTGCTGGTGGGCGGGGACGGAGGTGGTCCTCGAGCCGGACCCCGATGCCGATCTCGCACTCGTCACCGCCGACCGTCTGGACGAATCCGCCGATGCCCCGGAGGTGGCCGTCCTGTCCCTGGACGCGTTCGGGCGTCCGGTGGAGAATCTGCCGCTGGGCGTCACCGACTACGCAACCTCGGTGCGGGTACACGGGGACCAGTTCACTCCCGATGCCGCGCCTGCGGACTCGCCCGCCCTGGACGGTCGGACCGTCGCAGACGTCCTCGCCGCTGCGAGCGACTCGGCCGCACGCCAGGGCTTCACGGCCGAGGACCGTGTGCTGTCGACGACGGACTGGGCGACGACCGACGAACTGCTCGACGGACTGCTCGCGGCGCTGGTGGCGGGTGCGTCCCTGGTTCAGGTGACCAACCCGGACCAGGACGCCGAGCGCACCGAGCGCCGGGTCGCGTCGGAGAAGATCACCGCACACCGCTCCGCCTGAGACCGTCAGCGCACGGGTCGTCGGGCGCGGTTGCCGCGCTGACGCCCGTAGCCGGCCCGCACTGCGTCGAGGGTCGCAGTGCGGGCCGGCTACGGGGAGCCTTCGAATGCACCGGCTCAGACGGCAAGCGCCTCCACCGGGGTGGCGCGGGCCGCGCTCCGGGCCGGCGCTGCCGCGGCGATGACTCCGGCCACGCCACCGACCAGCACGATCAACGCCAGCTGCAGCCATGGCACCGATCCCGGGTCGAGACTGTCCAGCCCGAACACCGAGGCCGTCCCGGCGACGCCGAGGACCGACCCGAGCACCACACCGAGTGCGGACGCGACGACTGCGACCAGCACTGCCTCACAGATGAGGACGGACCGCAGACCGGACCGGGTGACGCCGAGCGACCGCAGCAGACCCGATTCGCGTCTCCTCTCGATCACGGACAGCGCCATCGTGTTGCCGACGCCGATCAGCGCGATCAGCACCGCCACCGACAGCAGTCCGATCACCACCACGAGCAGGACGTCGAGAACGGAGTCGATCGCTGCACGCATCGACACCGCCCCACCCACCTCCGCGGTGGGAGCGAATTCCTCTGCCACCGATGTGATCTCATTCTGTGCCGCCACGAGATCGCGATCCGACAGACCGTCGGCCAGCCGGATCCACAGCGACTGCGGAACTGCCGCGAGGGCGAGGGCGTCGACGCGATCGACGAGCGCAGGCTGTCCCTCCTGACCCGTCACCACGCTCAGGGAACGCCGGACGCCCGCGTTCTCCACATCCAGCGTGTCCCCGGCCGCGGTGCCCAGCACGCGCGCCTGTTCCGGCGACAACGAGATCTCTCCCGCCGCGGGCAGTGCCAACGGGATCCGCAGTGTCGCGCCGGAGTCGACCCGGTCGACGCCGAGAACGGCCAACCGGGTGCCGTCGCCGGCGACCACGTCGGCACCGAGCAGGGGCGCGGCCGCGGTTACGAGGTCGATATCCCGAATCCGCGGCTCGAGATTCGCAGGAAGTCCGCCGGCGACATCGGCGTCGACGGAGACATCGACGGGGAACTGCTCGTCCAGCGCTCGTGGAGCAGCCGCCCCCACGGTGGCGATGCCGACCACCATCGTCGCGGTCACCGTCACTCCCACCAGCAACGCCGTCGCGGTCGCGGTGGTTCGGCGTGGGTTGCGCAACGCATTGCCGACCGCCAACTCCCCCAGCGGCCCGACCAGACGCGCAGGCACCCTCCCGACCGCTGCCACCATCGGCGGCACGATGGTCCGGCCGAGGACGACGACACCCAGCGCCGTCACGATGCCACCGGCGCACGCGATCATCACCTGCTCGGCGTACACCCCGAAGCCCAACACGCCAGCGCCCGCAACGAGTCCGGCGAGTCCGGCGAACAAACGCGCCCTCGACGTCGTTGCCGGTTCCGCGGCTGCCTCAACCGGCGCGAGTGCCGCCAGCGGTGACACGCGGGTGGCGGCACGGGCGGGGGCCACCGCAGCCAGGTAGGTGACGATGATCCCGACCGCGAGGCCCGCCAGCACCGCTGTCGGAGTGACGGCGAGCGTGTCCAGCGGCACCGGAGCGTCGAATGCAATCGCCGCCCTGGTCACCGCCCACGCGAGCCCGATTCCGGCGAGCACCCCCGCGGCCGATGCCGCGACCCCGACGGCGACTGCCTCGATCCGGGTGCTGCGCCGAATCTGGCGGGCCGTCGCGCCGACGCAGCGCAGCAGCGCCAGTTCCCGGGTGCGCGCCGCGAGCAGAACCGCGAAGGTGTTCGCGATGACCAGACCCGCCACCACGACCGCGACGGCGGCGAAGGCCAGAAGCACGTTGCGGATGGTGTCGGTGTCGCCGAGGTACGACGCGGACGCCGCCTGGGCCTGTTCGGCACCGGTGCGCACCACGACATCCGGTCCGAGCGCGGCGGCGACGCTGTCCCGAAGTTCGCGCGGATCGCCGTCGCCGGACGCTCGGATCTCGTGTGTCGCCACATCACCCGACCACGCTCGGAGCTGGTCGGCGGTCGTGTACACCGCCACCCCACCGAGCCGCTCCGCGCTCCCGGCCAGGTCTATCTCGCCGACCACCGTCGCCGTACCGGTTCCCGCTTCCGTGCCCTCGTCTGCGCGAGCGCCGCGCACCGTCACCGCGACGGTGTCACCCAGTGACAGTCCCGAATCCGACCCCACCGCGATCTCCCCCGACGCGGCCGGGAACCGGCCCTCGGCCAGCCGCTGCCACCGCAGGTCGGGCGCCTCCGCGAGCGAGGTGACGGTGCCGAAGAGCTTTCCGTGACCCGCCGCGGCGACCTTCACCGGAGCCTGCCCGTCGACCGTCACGGCCCGTACGCCGGGGACCGCGGCGACGCGCTCCGCCGTCTCGGCGGCCTGCCCCGCGTCCGCGAGCCCGTCGACCACGACGGCGCTCGTCCGGTACTGCCCGGCGAGCGAATTCGTCACGCTCGCGGAGGTTGTCGAACCCAGTACCAGCGTCGCGACCACGAATGCCACCGCGATCAGGATGGCCGACCCGGAGGCGACATAGCGCGCTGCGTTGGCGCGGGCCTGCGCGAGCGTCAACCTCAGCATGCGCGCGCACCCAGGTCGCGCATCGTCTCGATCACGGAATCCGTTGTCGGACCCTCGATCTCACCGGCGATCTTCCCGTCGGCGATCAGTACCACGCGGTCCGAGTACGAGGCCGCCACCGGGTCGTGGGTGACCATCACCACCGTCTGTCCGTACTCCCGGACACTGGAACGGAGCAACTCGAGAACCTCCGTACCCGAGCGTGAATCGAGGTTTCCCGTCGGCTCGTCGGCGAAGATGACGTCGGGCCTGGGCAGCAGTGCCCGGGCGACCGCGACGCGCTGCTGCTGGCCGCCGGAAAGCTCGTGCGGCAGGTGACCGAGGCGTTCGGTGAGGCCCAGTCGTCCGACGATCTCCGCCATCCATTCCGGATCCGGGTCCACTCCGCCCAGGCGCAGCGGCAGCAGCATGTTCTCCTCCGCGGTGAGCACCGGCAGGAGATTGAAGGCCTGGAACACGAACCCGATTCGGCGCCGGCGCAATTCGGTCAGTTCCCGGTCACTCAGCCCGGTCAACTCGGTGTCCCCGAGGTACACCAGACCCGCCGTCGCCGTGTCGAGGCCTGCCAGGCAGTGCATCAGGGTGGACTTGCCCGACCCCGACGGGCCCATGATCGCGGTGAAGGCCGCGCCCATGAACTCGGCGTGCACACCGTCCAGGGCGCGCACGGCCGCCTCGCCCTCGCCGTAGCTCTTGCTCAGACCGACGGTGCGGACCGCGGCGGTTCGTGTGGTGGTGGGTGCATTCATGTCCTCGACGCTACGAACGGCTACCCGCTCGGCGCGTCGGCGTGCGGACGGATCCTCGAGGCGCTCGTGTCAGACCTGGGTAGGACGGGACACCATTCCCCGGGTCTACCCGCCCAGCAGGTCCTCCGGCTGCACCAGCCCGGTCTGATACGCGAACACCACCGCCTGCACCCGGTCCCGCGATCCGGTCTTGGCCAGCACGCGGCCCACGTGTGTCTTCACGGTCGCCTCGGAGACGAAGAGCTTCTCCGCGATCTCGGTGTTCGACAATCCGTGCGCCATCGCCGCGAGCACCTCCACCTCACGTGGCGTCAGATCATCGGGCAGTTGCGGACGCTCGACCGTAGACGCGCCTGCCAGCATCGGACCCACGTGCTGGAGGAGCCGACGGGTCGACCGCGCGGCGATCACAGCATCTCCTCGGTACACGGTCCGCAGCGCGGCGAGCAGGTCCTCCGGCTGCGCGTCCTTGAGAAGGAAGCCACTGGCACCAGCGGAGATCGCGGCGACAACGTACTCGTCGTTGTCGAAGGTCGTGAGCACCACCACCTTCGGCGAGTGCTCCAGCGCGGTCAGGCGACGGGTGGCCTCGATGCCGTCCAGGTTCGGCATCTGCACATCCATCAGGACCACGTCGACCGGAACTCTCGCCAGCTCACGCAGCGCCTGCTCGCCGTCCGAGGCCTCGACCTCGACGCTCATGTCGGGCTGGGAGTCGATCACCATCCTGAAGCCCGCTCGAACCAGCTGTTGATCGTCGACGATCGCGATCCGGATCGGACCCGCTACGGCATTGGTCATGTCATTCACCTCTCGAATAGGGCAGCGCGGTGTGCACCCGGTAGCCGCCACCCGGTGCGGGTCCGGCCTCGAATCTGCCGCCGTACAGCTCGGCCCGTTCACGCATCCCGAGCACACCCTGCCCACCCGCGGAGGGCGCGACCAGGGCGCCGGACGCTCCCCTGCCGTCGTCGACGACCGTCAGTTCCAGCGCGGTGTCGGTCCAGCGCTCGGTGACCTCGACGCTGGCCGCGGGCCCAGCGTGCTTGAGCACGTTGGTCAGCGATTCCTGCACGATCCGGTACGCCGTCAGCTCGGCGCCGGTGGACAGCACGCGCCGCTCGCCGTCGGTGGTGAGCTGCACCGTGAGGCCCCCCTTGCGAACCTCCTCGATCAGCGTGTCGATGTCGGAAACCCCTGGGGTCGAGGAGTACTCGCGAGGCGTGTCCTCCCGCAGCACGGACAGCAGCGCACGCATGTCCGCCAACGCCTGCCGCCCGGTCTGCGAGATGGTCTCCAGCGCCGTGACCGCCGCCGCGGGGTCGGCGGCCGCGCTGTACCGGCCGCCGTCGGCCTGTGCGATCACGACGGTCAGCGAGTGCGCGACGATGTCGTGCATCTCCCGCGCGATCCGGGTGCGCTCGTTGATGGCGGCGATCTCCGCCTCCTGCGCCCGTTCGAGTTCGAGCAGCCGGGCCCGCTCGGTGAGCCCCTCGAGTTCCTGGTTGCGCACCCGGCGCAGGTCGCCGAACGCCCACACCGCGGTGATGTACACGATCAGGAACGCGATCAGGAACGCGTGGGCCTGCCAGGTGGACTCCTCGCCGCCGAAGTACCGGAAGCCCGCCGCGGTCACGCCGAGGATGGCCGCCGCCAGGCCCCATCCGCTGGCCCACCGCGGTCCGTAGGCCGCGAGCGCGTACAGCGCGACCGGCACGCAGATACCGGGCAGCAGGAGATTGGTCTGGTCACTCGTGACGACCAGGTACGCCACCGAGAACAGCGCCACCGCCGCTGCGGAAGCGACGGGGCGGATGCGGCGCCAGGCCAGCGGCACCGTGAGTCCCAACGCGATCACCACGTCGACCCACCCGACGCCGACCGACGCCGCCACACCGAGGAGCGCCAGGAACGCCGCGACGGTCCGGTCGATCCCGACGATGTGACCGGCGCTCCAGCGGTACCAGCGCTCGCTCAGCGGGAATCGGGGCATGGACCCCAGCGTAAACACCTGTGGCCGGTGAGCTCGCTCACCGGCCACAGGACGATTCACACGTCAGCTCACTTGAGCAGCGCGCGCGACATGACGACGCGCTGAATCTGGTTGGTGCCCTCGTAGATCTGAGTGATCTTGGCGTCGCGCATCATCCGCTCGACCGGGAAGTCGGTGGTGTAGCCGGCGCCACCGAACAGCTGCACCGCGTTGGTGGTGACCTCCATCGCGACGTCGGATGCGAAGCACTTGGCGGCAGCGGAGATGAAGCCGAGGTTCTTCTCGCCGCGCTCGGCCTTCGCCGCCGAGGTGTACACCATGAGGCGCGCGGCCTCGATCTTCATCGCCATGTCGGCGAGCATGAACTGAGTGTTCTGGAACGAGGCGATCGAGGTGCCGAACTGCTTGCGGTCCTTGGTGTACGCGATCGCGGCGTCGAGGGCACCCTGCGCCAGGCCGACGGCCTGCGCGCCGATGGTCGGGCGAGTGTGGTCGAGGGTCTGCAGGGCGGTCTTGAAACCGGTGCCCGGCTCGCCGATGATGCGGTCGCCGGGGATGCGGCAGTTCTCGAAGTACAGCTCGGCGGTGGGCGAACCCTTGATGCCGAGCTTCTTCTCCTTGGGGCCGACGACGAAGCCCTCGTCGTCCTTGTGGACCATGAACGCGGAGATACCGTTGGCGCCCTTGTCCGCGTCGGTGACGGCCATGACGGTGTACCAGCTGGACTTGCCGCCGTTGGTGATCCAGCACTTGGAGCCGTTGAGGATCCAGTCGTCACCGTCGGCCTTGGCGCGGGTGCGCATGCTGGCGGCGTCGGAGCCCGCCTCACGCTCGGACAGCGCGTAGGACGCCATCTCACCGTTCACGAGGTCCGGCAGGACCTTGGCCTTGAGCTCCTCGGAGCCGTTGAGGATCAGGCCCATCGTGCCGAGCTTGTTGACGGCGGGGATCAGCGAGGACGAGCCGCACACGCGCGCCACTTCCTCGATCACGATGCAGGTGGCGACGGAGTCGGCGCCCTGGCCGTCGTAGGCCTCCGGGACGTGGATCGCGTTGAAGCCGGAGCTGACGAGAGCGTTGAGGGCCTCCTCGGGGAAGCGCGAGTTCTCGTCGACGTCCTTCGCGTAAGGCGCGATCTCCTTCTCGGACAGCGCGCGGATAGCGGCCCGCAGTTCGTCGTGCTCCTCGGCGAGCTTGAACAGGTCGAAGTCCGGGTTTCCAGCCATCAGTCGCTCCTTGCGATGGGAAGTCGAGGGGCGCGCCGCGCCACCACTGTGCGGCACTCAGTGCCAATCTTCCGCAATCATAGCGCACCAAACCGTGCAACCCGGGGCTGGAAGTGTCACGACACGGCACCCAGTGCCAAGAAGGAGGGTCAGTGTCCCCGTTCGAGACGGCGTTGCACCAGGTCCGCCACCCTGCTCGGGGCGGTACTCCGCGGAAAGACCGCGACAACGACATCGTCTTCGCGCGTGTCGTCGCGCACTGACGGGGTCCGGCTCGGTCCGGACTCGGCGCCCCGTCGAATCTCGGCGAGTGCGTCGCGCAGCTGCTGCGACGTGGTTTCGGCGCCGTCGCGCACCATCCTGCGAAGGAGGTAGTTGTGGGTGGCGATGACCGACGCGGCGAACTGCACCACGGCCAGATCGGGGGCATCGGGGATGGCGCGTCGCAGGTACTCGACGAACAGTCGTTCGTAGCGGTAGCTCATCACGATCTCGCGGTCCCGCAGCGCAGGGACTTCGTGCACCACCTCGTACCGCCGGGACGCCACGTCGTTCCACTCCGAGAATCGCTCGAAGACGATCATCGCTGCCTCGCAGACCGCGTTCCACGGGTCGGCGTGGTCGGCGGCGAGGTGGCTCGACGCCTGCTCGAGGAGGATCTCGTGGTCGGCGAAAACCACGTCCTCCTTGGAACGGAACTGCCGGAAGAAGGTTCGCCGCGAAATACCCGCGGCCTCGGCGATCTCGTCCACGCTGGTCGCCAGGTAGCCCTGGGCGGAGAACAGCCGCAGCGCCTCGGACACCACGTGGAGCCGGAACCGGTCGGAATCGTCGAGCATGGAGATCAGGGTAGGCGCTGCGCGCCCGTGCGCGAGTTCGGTAGCTCGGGCCACCGAACTCGCGCCTGCGCCACCTACGGCGCCACGGACGACCAGTCGGCGAAGCCGGTGGGGTCGTGGCGGCCCATGCTGGCGTGCTCGAACAGGCCCGCGCCGGGGATTCCGTTGCACGTGGCGGAAGCCGAGAAATCGCTGACGCCGAACGGAATTCGGCCCGCAATCGCGGGATCGGTGAGGTCGTAGACGGAGCGGTCCGACCAGTTGCGACCGCGCCACTGCCCGTGCGACCACTCCGGGTCACCGCCGTACCCGCCGCCGACGTGGAGTGCGATGCCGGTGCGCGGAGTGACCTCGACGACGACGGGACTGCCGTCCGACGCCGTCATGTTGATCGTCGCGGAGAGCGTCTTCCTGGTACCGGACTCGTACTTGAATTCGACTCGCGGCCAACCGAGTTGTTCGATCCGGCCGTCGTCCCAGACACGGGTGGCGTCGTTGAGGGTGCGGAAACCGTCCGGGGTCTCCTGCATGATCACGATGATCGAGAATCCGTCGAACCGCAGCGGCACGTACAGCCACCAGAAGCCCTCCGACACCTGATCGACCAGTCGGCCGGCCGGGTCCGGGTCGCCGACGCCACGGATTCCCCACGATCGGTCGCGGCTGCCCATCCAGGTGTCGGGAGTGACGGCGATATCGTCACCCCCCAGGGACAGCACGCCCGACCAGGATCCGGTCTGCGCGAACCGCGACGCGTCGATCTGCGGTCGGAAACCGTTCGTGAGCAGGTGGGGCTGTTCCTGGACGGCCGGGCAGGTGCCTTCCCAGGTGAGGTCGAAACCGAGGCCGTCCGCGTCGTCGCCTTCGCAGATCACCCGCAGCTTCTGCAGCGGTTCGATGACCTCGATCCGGTACCCGTCTCCCACCTTCAGGTCCATCGACCGTTCTTCCAGCGCGTCCGAGAAACGCACGGACCACTGCTTGTCGCCTCGGCGCGCGACGGCGAAGGCGTCGGTGACACCGAGGTTCGGGTAGACACCGAACCCGCTCACCAGGAAGACACTGTCGTCGGCGTCGAGCGACCCCCGGTCCAATGCGTTGAAGTAGGACCGGTCGTAGAAGTTCTTGTCGCTGGTCACCACCCGCGACATCGAGAGGGGGGTCTGGTGAATCGGGTACTCGTCGAGCGGTGCGGGCATGGCGACACTCCAGGGCTGGTTCCGTTACAGGGTGATACGCAAACCTTCCCGCGAATTTAACCCCGTCCCCGCCGCCGTCGCGGCCGAATCACCGCAAACGTCACGCCACCGAGTGAATGTCAGCCCATCAACGTGGCACGCAGCGCCGCGTCCTTCTCGAGGACCATCGACTCGAGCCCGGCCTGGAAACGCTCCATCGCCTCGCGTACCGCCGGATCGGCCGATCCGATGATGCGCGCAGCGAGAAGACCGGCGTTGCGGGCACCGCCGATCGACACCGTCGCGACCGGCACCCCCGCGGGCATCTGCACGATCGACAACAGCGAATCCATGCCGTCGAGGTACTTGAGCGGGACCGGAACACCGATCACGGGCAGCGGCGTCGCCGACGCGACCATGCCGGGAAGATGCGCGGCGCCGCCCGCACCCGCAATGATCACCTTGATTCCGCGACCTGCGGCATCCTTCGCGTAGTCCAACATCCGCTGCGGAGTCCGATGCGCCGACACCACGCCGACCTCGAATCGGATACCGAACTCGGCGAGCGCCTCGGCGGCGGCCTCCATCGTCGGCCAGTCCGAGTCGCTGCCCATGATGAGGCCGACGAGGGGTCCCTGCTGCTGCGTCATCGCATCTCCTTCGAAGTATTCACGCCGGACCGTCAGTTACCGGTGTGCGGATCCCAGCCGTCCGTCCACACCGCATGCGAGAGCCAGTGCGCCGCACGTTCCGCGCGCTCGCGGACCGCGGCGACGTACGCCGGGTCGCCGATGGACCCACCGACGGCGCCCATCACGTTCACGTGCCCGATCTTCCGGTCCTTGCGCTCGCCCTTGCCGTACATGTGAACCTTCGCATCGGGCATCCGGGCGAAGAGGTGGTGCAGCCGCTCGTCCATGGACATCGCAGGCGCCTCGGGCGCGCCGAGCACGTTCGCCATCACGGTGACGGGCGCGGTCGGGCTGGGATCACCCAGCGGATAGTCGAGCACCGCCCGCAGGTGCTGCTCGAACTGCGAGGTACGGGCACCGTCCTGCGTCCAGTGACCCGAGTTGTGGGGACGCATCGCCAACTCGTTGACGACCAGGTCACCGTCGACGGTCTCGAACAGCTCGACGGCCATCGCACCCGTTGCACCGAGCGCCGACGAGATCCGCAGTGCCAACTCCTCGGCCTGCTCCGCGAGCGCGTCCGGCAGCTCGGGAGCCGGCGCGATCACCACCGCGCACTGACCGTCCCGCTGCACCGTCTCGACGACGGGCCACGTCGCTCCCTGCCCGAACGGCGACCGCGCGACCATCGCGGACAGCTCGCGTCGCATCGGGACCTTCTGCTCGACCATCAGCGCGACACCCTTGTCGAGCTGTTCGGTGACGATCGCCTCGGCCTCGTCGGCATCCGACGGCATCCACACACCGCGGCCGTCGTAGCCGCCGCGGATCGCCTTGATCACGATGTTCCAGCCGTGCTCGCTCGCGAACTTCTCGACGTCGCCCACCCAGGTGACCTCGGCGAACGCGGGCACCGGAGCTCCGAGTTCGGTCAGCTTGCGGCGCATGGCCAGCTTGTCCTGCGCGTAGACCAGCGCCTGCGGCGGCGGCTGCACGTTGACGCCCTCGGACACCAGCACGTCGAGGTGCTCGGTCGGGACGTGCTCGTGGTCGAAGGTCAGGGCAGCAGCGCCGACCGCGACCGCGCGCAGGGCGTCGAGGTCGGTGTGGCTGCCGAGGACGATGTTGGCGCTGACCTGCGCGGCCGGCTCGTCGGCACCACCCGAGAGCACCCGGAGGCACTGGCCGAGCTCGATCGCCGCCTGGTGCGTCATCCGCGCCAGCTGCCCACCACCGATCATGGCGACCACAGGCAGGGCGGAACCGGCGTCTCGAGGACTCGTGGGGCGGGGCTGGGAACCGGAATCGACGCTCACGGATGTCCATGGTGTCACGACCCGCGACCAACCCGATGCGCAGGTGACCGGAGGGAACCCCGACGGGTGATGCCCGTCACCGAAATCCTGAGAGCAGGCTTCGTTCGGAGTGTCCGATAGTGGGTTCACGGGGCGGGGTTCGTAGAATCATCTTCCGTGTCATTCGTCGATCAGGCGCTCAACCGCGTGCCCACCCCGTTACGGGACGTCGTGCTGCGTCACCGCGAACTCGTCAAGTTCGCCATCGTCGGCGGCACAACCATGGTCTTCGACCTGGCCATCTTCTACAGCCTCAGCCTCACGATCCTCGAGGAGAAGCCGGTCATCGCGAAGGTGATCTCCGGCGTCATGGCGACGATCCTCAGCTACGTCCTGAACCGCGAGTGGTCGTTCAAGAACCGTGGCGGGCGCGAGCGCCACCACGAGGCGATCCTGTTCTTCGTCATCAGCCTCATCGGCGTCGTCATCGCCGCCGCTCCCCTGTGGATCGCGAACAACATCTTCGACATCCGCGCCGACCGCGCGAGCGTCACCACTGTCGTCGTCATCGACTTCGTGCTCAACTACATCATCGGCAACCTGTTGCAGATGGCGTTCCGGTTCTGGGCGCTGCGCAGGTTCGCCTTCCCGGACGAGATCACCCACGAGCAGGGTGCGGGCTTCGACCCGACCCCGGAGGAGCTCGCCGGGCGCTGACCCCAGTCGCCGACACCCCGCGCTCAGCGCGGTTCGGTGACGGCGTCCGGATCTGCGCGGTACTCGGTCGGCAGGAAGACCGCGAACAGTGCGGGCCTGCGCCGTCGCAGGTCGAGCCTGCCACCGTCGGCCTCGACCAGGGCGCGCGCCAACGCCAGCCCGACACCAGTCGACCCGCCCGCCGAGAAGCCCCGCTCGAAGATGTGCGGGGCGAGCTGATCGCTGACCCCGGCCCCCTCGTCGCCGACTTCGATGCACACGGTCGCCTCGCGGCGCGGACCGACTCCGGGCACGAGCCGCACCACGACGGAGCAGGTCCCCGCGCCGTGGATCAGGGCGTTGTCGATCAGAACCGCGACCGCTTCGCGCAGCCTCGACGGCGTCGCCGACGTCCGCACTGCATCCTCCCCCCGCAGCACCAACCGGCGCCCCGCCTGCTCGTACTGGGGCTGCCAGTCCGCGACCACGGCGCCGAGTTCGGTCACCACCGACAGCGACCGTCGATCCCGACCCTCGCTGCGGGAGGAGCGGACGAGTTCGTCGATGGCGACGGTGAGGCGGTCCACCTGCGCCATCGCCGCGGTGGCCTCGTCGACAACGGCGGGATCGGGATACACGGACAGTTCGTCGAGTCGCAGCCGAACCGCGGTGAGACGGCTCCGCAGCTGGTGGGACACGTCCCCGACGAGGGCCCGCTCGCGTTGCAGGCGACCCGCGATCTCGACGGTCGCCGAGTCGAGGACGTCGGACACGCGGTCCAGTTCCGCAATGCCGTGCCTGCGGGTGTCGGTTCGGAAGTCGCCTTCGGCGAGGCGAGCTGCGCGGTCGGCGACGTCCTTCATCGGGTCCGCGAGCCGGCGCGCGGTCACCGACGCGACCGCGCTGCCCGCCGCCAGCGAGGCGAGCACGACCAGCGCGACCGCCCCGACCGCCTGCTGTTGCAGGGTCCGCATCGACGCCGACGGGGTCTCGAGCCGGAGCGACCCCGACCGTCCCATCGAGATCGCCTCGACGAGTGGGCGCTCGACCGTCTCGGCACCGATGTCGATGCGGGTGGTCGGGCTCTCCCGGGTCGGGTAGACGACGGACAGCCGCCCACCCTTGGGGATGGCGACCCGGAGCGCATCGACATTGAGTCCGTCCTCGATGACGCCGCTCTCCCCTTCCTGCGCGATGATCTCGGCCGACATCCGGTCCAGCCGCGCCTGGAGGTCACTCCGGGTGAAGTCCTCGACCCACAGCCACGCCGTGTAGGTGAGCGGCACACCGAGCAGAAGCCCGGTCAACAGGACGACTGCGATGATGGACAGCAGGATTCTGCGGCGCACGACTGTGTGGAGGTCAGGTGTTGAGTCGGAACCCGACGCCGCGGACCGTCACGATGCGCCGTTCCGCGATGGGGCCCTCGTCGCCGATCTTGCGACGCAACCAGGACATGTGCATGTCGAGAGTCTTGGAACCGCGCAGGTCGACGTCGCCCCACACTTCCTGGAGGATCACGTCGCGGGACACCACCTCGCCCGCATGGTCCATGAGCACCTTGAGCAGTTCGTACTCCTTGTTGGCGAGCGAGATCTCGGTGCCCCCGACCAGGACTCGGCGGGCGGCGGGTTCGAGCCGGATGTCGCCCGCCTCCACGGTGGAGTCCTCGCCGCCACCGCGACGACGCAGCAGCGCCCGCACGCGCGCCATCAGCTCGGCGAGCCGGAAGGGCTTGCCGACGTAATCGTCGGCCCCCGCATCGAGACCGACGACGAAATCGACCTCGTCGGTGCGTGCGGTGAGCATCAGCACGGCGAGTTCGGACCCGTTGGCCCGCAGCTGCCTGCACACCTCGAGGCCGTCCATTCCGGGGAGCCCGAGGTCGAGGATCAGCAGGTCGAACGAGCCACCGAGCGCGAGTTCGAGGGTGGCGGGCCCCGCCTCCTCGACGGTCACGTCGTAGCCTTCGCGTCCCAGCGCGCGCGACAGCGGCGCAGCAATCGCGTCGTCGTCCTCGGCAAGCAGTACGGCAGTCACCAGTACACCCTACGGAGACACCTGAACAGATGCTGTGCAGGCCGCGCGATGCGCTGTCCGGACGCGACCGGTCATCCCCGCCAGCCGCGCCGCGGCGACCCGGTGCCGTCGGTATGCCCGGGGCCATCGCGGTGGTCGTCGTGATCGAGCTGCATGGCGTCGAACACTTGGTGGTAGAGAAGCGAATGCACGCGTTGCACGTCGGGGATGTCGTCGAACTCGAGCGGGTCGTCGGCGGCGGACGCGATGACGAGCGTCCCGGTCCTCATCATGCGGTCGATCAGTCCGTGCCGGAACTGCACGTTGCTGATCCGCCCGAGCGGGATGTCGATGCCGCTGTGGGTGACCACTCCCTGACGCACGAGGACGCGGCGGTCGGTGACGATGAAGTGGGTCGACTTCCAACTGACGAGTGGTGCGACGCAGCGCCATCCGACGACCGCGAGCCACGCGACGAGAACCACGACGAGAGCGACCACTCCGGCGGTGCCGTCGAGCCGGTCCTGGGCGAGTCCGCCGAGGAACCCGGCGGCGGCGGTGGCAACGACGAAGGTGACGGCGGGCAGCACCAGCATCTTCCAGTGCGGATGCCGGTGCAGCAGCAGTTCCTCGTCAGCGGCGAGCGCGTCGTCCGGGTAGCCCATGCGAGGAGTGTGCCACCTACGGCGTCTCGTCGGAGTCGCCCACCTCGGCGTCGTCGCCACCGGCATCCGTGACCGCATCGCCTGCGTCGCCGACCGCGGCATCCGCGGCGATGCCCTCTTCCGCTTCGGCATGCAGCTCGGCCGCGCGGGCCGCGGCAGCCTGCTCCTCGGTCACCATCTCCTCCGCGGACGGCGGGGCGCCCGAGATCAATGCGTTCGCCCACCTCGTCGACGGATCGATGTCGAGCAGAAGGGCTTTGGCGAGCAGCGTCGCGGGAATCGCCAGCAGCGCCCCCAACGGACCGAGCACCCAGCCCCAGAACACCAGCGCGAGGAAGGTCACCGTCACCGACAGACCGACCGCGTCACCGACGAACTTCGGCTGGATCACCGACTGGATCAGGACGTTGATCACGCTGTAGACCACGATCACCCACAGCATCAGCATCGGCCCGCCCTGCAGCAGCCCGATCAGCGCGGGCGGGATGACTCCGATGACGAATCCGATGTTCGGGATGTAGTTCGTGATGAACGACAGCAGACCCCACAGGATCGGAAGCGGAATCCCCAGCGCCCACAGTGCCCCCGCGTCGATGACGGCGACGATCAGACCGAACACCGTCGAGACGACCAGGTAGCTGCGGGTGCCCGAGGCGAACGAGGAGAACGCGTAGGCGATGTCGGGACGCGCGAACGCGACCGCCCGGAGCCGGTCGCCGAACGAACTCGCGTCCATCGCCATGAAGAGAACCAACGCGAGCAGGAAGAAGAGGTTGGAGAACACTCCGACCAACCCCATCAGGATGTCGTCGAGCAGTCCGACGAGCTTGCCGAAGTCGATGTTCGACAGCGCCTTGTCCACCTGGTCTGATCCGATGTCGAGGCCGGCGAGCCACCCCTGCACATCGTTGACCAGCGCGTCCGCCTTGTCCGCGTACTGGGGAAGCAGGGTCGCCAGCTGCGCGACGGAGACGGCGAGCGCGGCGATCAGCCCGATCAGGATGGCGTAGACGGTAGCCAGTGTCGCGATGACCGCAACCCATCGCGACGAACCCTTGCGCTGCAGCCAGTCTCCGAGCGGCTGCACCGCGACGACCAGCATCAACGCGAGGAAGACAGGCCCGAGGATCCCGGAGAACGCCTGGACGCCCGCGATCGCGACGACCGCACCGGCCATGCCGAGCAGCACGATCAGGCCTCGGGGCCACGTCTGTTGTCCGGTATCGGGCGTCGGCGCGACAGCCTTCTCCCGCGCTTCGACCGCCCGCTCACCGGACTTTCCACGCTGACGCATCACATCCCGAGAGTCGCGTGCCCGTCACGATCGAACCTCACCCGCGACGGATGAGGTTTCGTTCGCCGCGACGTCACACACTGCAAGTGGACATTTGCGACCTCGTGTCCACGCAAGCCCACATCCACGAATGCCCATCTCGAGAGGAAGTGCCATGACCGACCAATCGGCGGCGAATCGGAGCGACGGAAGCGTCAAGCAGGGTTTCGCTGCAGGCACCTCCATCGCAGCCGCGATCCTTCTGCTCACCGTCGGCATCCTGGAGATCTTCCAGGGGATCTCGGCGCTCGCGAAGGACGATGTGCTGGTGTTCGGCCCGAACTACACCTACGAGTTCAGCGTCACCGCCTGGGGCTGGATCCACCTCGTCATCGGCATTCTCGTTGCGCTGACAGGGTTCTTCCTGCTCACCGGCGCGACCTGGGCGCGGATCACCGCAATCTTCCTGGCAGCACTGTCGATCATCGCCAACTTCTTGTGGCTGCCGTACTACCCGCTGTGGTCGATCCTGATCATCGCGCTGAACGTGGTGGTCATCTGGGCGGTCACCACCTGGGACACCGACCGGTACTGATCGCGTCGCCCTGACGAAGCGAGGGGTGCGGGCCTGCGGGCCCGCGCCCCTCGCTTCGTCAGGGCACCCGCCGTGTCAGGACGCGGGATGCGGACGCAGGTGCGTCACGTCGCCCGCCGACACCGCCACCGCGTCCCCGCCGCCATCCGGCCGGACCACGATGCGTCCTTGCAGGTCGACGTCCGCCGCCGTCCCGATCAGTTCGGTGTCGCCGGGCAGTTCGACTCGCACCCGCTGCCCCAGGGTGCCGCAGCGGGTGCGGTAGTCGGCGGCGAGTCCGTCGACACGCCATCCGTCCGCCTGCCACGCCGTGTACTGCACGGCGAGCGACCGCAGCAGTGCTCGGGCGAGCGTGTCGCGGTCGGTGGTCGCGGCACCTGCCAGTTGGAGCGACGTCGCGGTCGGTACGGGCAGTTCCGCCTCGGTCAGCGTGACGTTGAGTCCGACACCGATCACGACCGCGGGGGCGGGGGTCGTGGCGGCCACCTCCGCGAGGATCCCTGCGACCTTCTTCCCGCCGATCTGGATGTCGTTGGGCCATTTGAGCGTGGCATCCACCTCGGCGACGGTGCGCAGTGCGTCGACCACCGCGACACCTGTCATGAGCGGGAACCACCCCATCGACTCCAACGGCAGTCCCGGCATCCGCAGCAGCGCGGACACCGACACCGACGATCGCGGCGGCGCGACGAAGCTGCGGGAGTGCCTGCCTCGGCCGTGGTCCTGGTATTCGGCGATGAGGACGGCGCGGTCGAGTGAGCTGTCCACGGACCTGGCGAGCAGATCCGCATTCGTCGAGCCGGTCTCGGCGACGACGTCGAGGGAGGAGTAGAACGCCCGCGGATCGCTACCGCCGGTCACGAGCGCGGTGCGCAGCGCGTCGGCGTTCAGCGGGGGCCGGTTCAGGTCCGTGTACATGCGACGAGCGTAGGGCGTCGCGGATGTGCGAACCCCCGACCACAGGAAATACCCGCCGGTAGCTTAGGTTGGACGATTCGCCGCAATCCGACCTACCGCGACCCCGCTCCCCGACCGGCCGATAAGCTCGGGTCCCATGACCAGCGTCCAGGAGTCCGCCGCCACCGCGGCGTCGAACGTCCCCGATATCCACACCACCGCGGGCAAGCTCGCGGATCTGCACCGCCGCCAGGCCGAGGCACACTTCCCGTCCGGCGAAGCCGCTGTGGAGCGGGTGCACGCCAAGGGCAAGCTCACGGCCCGTGAACGCATCGAGGCGCTGCTCGACGAGGGATCGTTCGTCGAACTGGACGCGCTGGCGCGGCACCGGTCCACGAACTTCGGTCTCGGCGACAACCGCCCCGCCGGCGACGGTGTCGTCACCGGCTACGGCACCGTCGACGGCCGCGACGTGTGCGTGTTCTCCCAGGACGCCACCGTCTTCGGCGGCAGCCTCGGCGAGATCTACGGCGAGAAGATCGTCAAGGTCATGGACCTCGCCCTCAAGACCGGACGCCCGCTGATCGGCATCAACGAAGGCGCCGGCGCCCGCATCCAGGAAGGTGTCGTCTCCCTCGGCCTGTACGGCGAGATCTTCCACCGCAACGTCCAGGCGTCCGGGGTGATCCCGCAGATCTCGCTGATCATGGGTCCCGCCGCCGGCGGCCACGTCTACTCCCCGGCCCTGACCGACTTCGTGGTGATGGTCGATCAGACCTCCCAGATGTTCGTCACCGGCCCCGACGTCATCAAGACCGTCACCGGTGAAGACGTCACCATGGAAGACCTCGGCGGCGCGCACACCCACATGGCCCGCTCCGGTGTCGCCCACTACGTCGCCTCCGGCGAGCAGGACGCCCTCGACTACGTCAAGGACCTGCTCTCGTACCTGCCGTCGAACAACCAGGCCGCCGCACCCCGGCTGNCGCCGTCCGACCCGATCGCCGGGTCCATCGAGGACTCGCTGACCGACGAGGACCTCGAACTGGACACGATCATCCCNGACTCGGCGAACCAGCCGTACGACATGCACGAGGTGATCCGTCGTCTCCTCGACGACGACGAGTTCCTCGAGGTCCAGGCCGGGCGTGCCGCGAACATCATCGTCGGGTTCGGCCGCATCGACGGCCGCTCGGTGGGCATCGTGGCGAACCAGCCGATGCAGTTCGCGGGATGCCTCGACATCGACGCCTCCGAGAAGGCCGCCCGGTTCGTGCGGACCTGCGACGCGTTCAACGTCCCGATCGTCACGTTGGTGGACGTGCCCGGGTTCCTGCCCGGCACCGACCAGGAGTACAACGGCATCATCCGCCGGGGCGCGAAGCTGCTGTACGCGTACGGGGAGGCGACGGTCGGGAAGATCACCGTCATCACCCGCAAGGCGTACGGCGGCGCGTACGACGTGATGGGCTCCAAGCACATGGGTGCCGACGTGAACCTGGCGTGGCCGACCGCGCAGATCGCGGTCATGGGCGCCTCCGGTGCTGTCGGGTTCGTGTACCGCAAGCAGCTCAAGGACGCCGCCGCGAACGGTCAGGATGTCGACGCGCTGCGTCTGCAGTTGCAGAACGAGTACGAGGACACCCTGGTGAACCCGTACGTTGCCGCGGAGCGTGGTTACGTCGATGCGGTGATTCCGCCGTCGCACACCCGTGGTCAGATCGTTGCCGCGTTGCGTTTGCTCGAACGCAAGATGGTGACTCTGCCTCCGAAGAAGCACGGGAACATCCCGCTGTGAGCGTCAGCGAGCCGTTCGTGGCTGTGACCGCCAGCGAATACATTGAAGCCGTGACAATCACGGACAACGCACTCGCGGAGGTCGAGGTGCTCACCGCAGCCGCCGAGACCGTTGACGCGGCCACCGCAACCGAAGGTGAGCAATTGCCGGTCATCAAGGTGCTCAAGGGCAATCCCTCCGACGTCGAGATCGCCGCGCTCGTCGCGGTCCTCGCGGCCGCCGGTTCGGGCGCGGCACCCGTCGACACCACTCCCCCCGATCACTGGGGCGAGCCGGTCAAGATGCACCGCGGACGCACGGCGTTCTCGCCCTACGCGTTCCAGAACCGGACGTGACGCGACTGGTCCTCGCGTCGGCCTCGCCTGCGCGCCGGACGGTGCTGCGCAAGGCGGGGATCGAGCCGTACGTGCACGTCTCCGGGGTGGACGAGGACGCGATCCAGGCCGCACTCGGACCTCGAGCGACGCCGCAGCACGTGGTGACGGAGCTCGCCCGGGCGAAGGCCGCTGCGGTGCTCCCCGCACTCCCGGCCGACATCGTCGCGGATGCGGTGGTCGTCGGGTGCGACTCCATGTTGCTGATCGACGGCGAGCTGCAGGGCAAGCCACATCACGCCGACGTGGCGCGGGCACGCTGGAGGTCGATGGCGGGACGCAGCGGCACCCTGCTGACCGGGCACTGTGTGCTGCGGGTCCGCGACGGCGCCCAGGTCGCCGAGACAGCCGCGGACAGCGCGACGGTGGTGCATTTCGGCACCCCGTCGGGCGACGATCTCGAGGCGTACCTCGATTCGGGTGAGCCGATGCAGGTCGCCGGCGCCTTCACCCTCGACGGGCTCGGTGGTTGGTTCATCGACCGGATCGAGGGCGACCCGTCCAGCGTCATCGGCATCGGGCTACCACTGGTGCGGCGCCTCCTCGGCGAGGTCGGGGTGGGGATCGCCGAACTGTGGACGGCGTCACCGAGCGTGATCTGACGCCCGCAACGCTCCACACGAGGACCGAACGTCCGCCAGGCGGCGGACGGTGCGCAACACCTAGACTTGCGCCTGTCCATCTCGTCGCCAGACCGTCAGGAGCCCGCTCGTGCCAGTTGCGCCCGATCCCAACCCGTCCTTCGCGGCCTACGCACACCCCGAACGGCTCGTCACGACGGAATGGTTGGGTGCGCACATCGGCGCCCCCGGAATCAAGATCGTCGAGTCCGACGAGGACGTGTTGCTCTACGACATCGGACACATCCCGGGTGCGGTGAAGATCGACTGGCACACCGACCTCAACGATCCGGTGACCCGCGACTACATCGACGGTGCGGCATTCGCGGACCTGATGAGCCGCAAGGGCATTCGCCGGGACGACACGGTCGTGATCTACGGGGACAAGAGCAACTGGTGGGCGGCGTACGCCCTGTGGGTTTTCACCCTGTTCGGGCACGAGGACGTGCGCCTGGTCGACGGCGGCCGGGACGCATGGATCGCGGAGAACCGCGACACCACGTTCGACGTCCCCGAGAACGCGACGACGGACTACCCGGTCGTCGAGCGGAACGACGCCCTGATCCGGGCCTTCAAGGATGAGGTCGTCGGACATCTGGGGCAGGGACCGCTGATCGACGTCCGGTCGCCGCAGGAGTACACGGGCGAGCGGACCCACATGCCCGACTACCCGGAGGAGGGCGCGCTGCGCGGCGGCCACATTCCGACCGCGGTGTCGATTCCGTGGGCCAAGGCGGCCGCCCCGGACAGTCGGTTCCGGTCACGTACGGAACTCGACGAGGTGTACGGCGGGCTGGCGCCGACCGACGACGTCGTCGCGTATTGCCGGATCGGCGAACGATCGAGCCACACCTGGTTCGTGCTCACCTATCTGCTCGGTTTCGAGAAGGTCCGCAACTACGACGGCTCGTGGACGGAATGGGGCAACGCAGTGCGGGTGCCGATCGTCAAGGGCGACGAGCCCGGCGAGCTTCCGGCGATCGCATGACGCTGCCCGCCGCCCTCGCCGAGATCGTCGACGACTTCGCATCGGTTTCCGATCAGGAGAAGTTGCAGTTGCTCCTCGAGTTCAGCCGCGAGCTGCCTCCCCTGCCCACGGAGTTACAGGAAGCGGCGATGGAGCCGGTGCCGGAATGCCAGTCGCCGCTGTTCCTGTCCGTCGACGCCGCCGACCGCGGGAACGTCCGCCTGTACTTCAGTGCGCCGCCGGAGGCCCCGACGACACGCGGGTTCGCGTCGATCCTTCACCAGGGTTTGGACGGACAGAGCGCGGAGGCGATACTGGACGTGCCCGGAGATTTCTATTCCGCGCTGGGTCTGGCCGACGCCGTCAGCCCGCTGCGACTTCGAGGCATGTCAGCGATGCTCACACGCATCAAACGTCATCTGCGGGAGTGAATGCGATCCATTCGTCTGCGCAGATCTCGAGAGATGGGTCCTGCGTATGGAATTCACCGAACTTGTGGATTACCCCGTCACCCCGGGGACGTTGACGGAGTGGATTCCTACCGCTCCGTGTGACGACTCGAATCCATGGGTGACCGATGCCAGACCCACGTCGTTCGTGCAGGAGTCGCGACTGCGCGAGGCGCACACCGTCGCGAAACACGAGTCGTGGCTGGGGACGGCATTCGAGATCGCAGGGCGGCTGGACCCCGAGGCATTCGGTCGGGCGCTGAACACCTGGATCGACCGGCACGAGGGGTTGCGCAGTCACGCAGGTCTTCCGCCCGGCGCTGATGAACTGCGCCGCCGGACCGTGGTGCCGGGGCGCGTGCGGGTCGACTCCCAACGGCACGGCTACCGCACGTCCGGTGCCGAGAACTGCGATCGGCTGCAGGCGCTGTTCGACGGGTGCACGTCCCCCACGTCGTGGCCTGCGTTCGCGTTCGCGACCGTCGAGCCTCCGGACCGCGACCGAGCGTTCACCGTGTACTTCGCTGCCGACCACGCGCTCGTCGACGGCTATTCGGTCGTCCTCGTCGCGCAGGAGATCGAGGCCCTCTATCGCGCCGAACGCGGCGGTGTCGATCCGGCACTGTTTCCGGTGGGCAGCTACCTCGACTTCGGAGCCAGGGAGCGTGCCCGCGTCGGAGACCTTCCGTTCGACCATCCCGCGGTCGCGTTGTGGCGTGGGGTTCTCGATCGCTGCGCCGGGAAGCTCCCCGAGTTTCCGCTCGACCTCGGCGAACTGCCCGACCATCCGGCCGCGCAGCGCGGCCTCTCCGCGTGGGTCCTCGACCGGGACGGTGCCGACGCGTTCGCGGTGATGTGCCGCAAGATCGGGCACGGCTTCTTCGCGGGGACCCTGGCGTGTCTGGCGATCGCGGGCACGGAACTCGCGGGCGCGGACAGATTCGACGCCGTCACGCCGATGCACACACGTGACGAGCCGAGCTGGTCCGGCTCGATCGGCTGGTTCGTGGGGATCAGTCCGGTCAGCTTCGGGGTCCGCGGCGCCGGCTCGTTCGCCGATCTGGTGCGTCGGGCGTCCGTTCAGATCGCCGCGGCGAAACCTGCATCGCAGGTGCCCTTCGAATGGGTCGGTGCCGCGCTGGGCTCCGTTCCGCTTCCCCGGTTCGTGGTCTCCTACATGGACATACGGTTCGTGCCTGCGGCGACGGAGTGGCCGGACTGGAATGCGCGTGCACTGCGCAGCAAGCAGTACACCAACGACGTCTACATCTGGGTGAACCGAACCCCGCAGGGAGTGAACATCGCGGCGCGCTTTCCCGCGACGGACACTGCGACCGCGGCGGTCCACCAGTATGTCGCGCGGCTGCGCAGCCTGATGGAGGAAGCGGTCGGCACGGGGACCTGCACGCTTCCCGCTCCCGCCACCCGGTGACCTCCCCCGGACGATCCGGGAAAACTACTGGTCAGTAGGGATTAGGGTGTTCACCGGTTCCGCAAGCAGTCGCCCCAGCCGATTACGTTCGCTTCTCGACCGGTGCATACACTTCGAGGACTGCCGACAACACACCAGCCGGGACTGATCCCCGGGAGGGACGCCCGCCTGCGGCGCCCCGCTGCGATCTACAGGAGGCTCCGTGCCCAGTCATGCCAGCGCGCACATCACGAAGGTGCTCGTCGCGAACCGCGGCGAGATCGCTGTGCGGGTCATCCGGGCCGCGAAGGACGCCGGGTACGGCAGCGTCGCGGTGTACGCGGAACCCGACGCCGACGCCCAGTTCGTGAAGCTGGCCGACGAGGCATTCGCCCTCGGCGGGCAGACCTCCGCCGAGTCGTACCTGGTGTTCGACAAGATCCTCGACGCCGCCGCCAAGTCCGGCGCCGACGCCATCCACCCCGGCTACGGATTCCTGTCCGAGAACGCCGACTTCGCGCAGGCCGTCATCGACGCCGGACTGATCTGGATCGGACCGTCTCCNCAGTCGATCCGCGACCTCGGTGACAAGGTCACCGCCCGCCACATCGCCGAACGCGCCAACGCCCCGATGGCCGCCGGCACCAAGGACCCCGTCAAGGGCGCCGACGAGGTCGTCGAGTTCGCCAAGCAGTACGGCGTCCCGGTCGCGATCAAGGCCGCGTTCGGTGGCGGTGGCCGCGGCATGAAGGTCGCGCACACCATCGAGGAGATCCCCGAGCTGTTCGACTCCGCCACCCGCGAGGCGATCGCCGCGTTCGGTCGCGGTGAATGCTTCGTCGAGCAGTACCTCGACAAGGCCCGCCACGTCGAGGCGCAGGTCATCGCCGACCAGCACGGCAACGTCGTCGTCGCCGGCACCCGCGACTGCTCGCTGCAGCGCCGCTTCCAGAAGCTCGTCGAGGAGGCCCCGGCCCCGTTCCTCACCGACGACCAGCGCGACCGGATCCACAACTCGGCGAAGGCGATCTGCAAGGAAGCCGGCTACTACGGCGCCGGCACCGTCGAGTACCTGGTGCAGGGGGACACCGTCTCCTTCCTGGAGGTCAACACCCGCCTGCAGGTCGAGCACCCCGTCACCGAGGAAACCGCGGGCATCGACCTGGTGCGTCAGCAGTTCCGCATCGCCAACGGTGAGAAGCTCACCATCACCGAGGACCCCGCCCCGCGCGGACACAGCTTCGAGTTCCGCATCAACGGTGAGGACGCCGGCCGCGGGTTCCTGCCCGCGCCGGGCCCCATCAGCGTGTACAAGGAGCCGACCGGTCCCGGTGTGCGTGTCGACTCCGGTGTCGTGCAGGGCGATGTGATCGGTGGTCAGTTCGACTCGATGCTCGCCAAGCTGATCGTCACCGGTGAAACCCGTGAGCAGGCGTTGCAGCGTGCGGCGCGTGCGCTCGCCGAGTTCGAGGTCGACGGTTTGGCGACGGTGCTGCCGTTCCACCGGCACATCGTGGAGAACCCGGCGTTCGTCGGTGACGGTGAGGGCTTCGAGGTCTACACCAAGTGGATCGAGAACGAGTGGGACAACGTCATCGAGCCGTACGCCGGTGCCGGTGCGGTCGCCGACGACGAGGAGACCCTGCCGCGGCAGAAGGTGGTCGTCGAGGTCGGTGGGCGTCGGGTGGAGGTGTCGCTGCCGGGTCAGTTCTCGGTCGGGACCGCCGCTCCGGGGGTCGGGGCGATCACCCGCAAGCCGAAGTCCCGTAAGCGTGGTGGC
The DNA here is from genome assembly GCF_001040705.1 of Rhodococcus sp. RD6.2. Taxonomy (GTDB): domain Bacteria; phylum Actinomycetota; class Actinomycetes; order Mycobacteriales; family Mycobacteriaceae; genus Rhodococcus_G. The sequence goes on along the minus strand of NZ_CVQP01000006.1, from coordinate 47,345 downwards.
GGCGGTGCGGGTGCCGCGTCGGGTGATGCGGTCACCGCGCCGATGCAGGGCACCGTCGTCAAGGTTGCTGTCGAGGAGGGTCAGGAGGTCGCCGAGGGTGATCTGATCGTGGTCCTCGAGGCGATGAAGATGGAGAACCCGGTGACCGCGCACAAGGCGGGTGTCGTGACGGGGTTGGCTGTCGAGCCGGGTGCCGCGATCACGCAGGGCACCGTCCTCGCCGAACTGAAGTAACAACACGCTGCTCGTGCGGGTGTGGTGGTCTCCGGACCACCACACCCGCACGAGCGCGCAGCGCCTACGCTGGTGACATGGCCGAACTCCCCGACACCCGCATCGGGACTCTCGAACGCGAGCAGGCGGTCGAGCTCCTGACCCGGCACCTCGGTGAAGGGCGCTTGTCGCTCGCCGAGTTCGGGGATCGCTGCGCGCTCGTGGAGGCGGCCCGCACCAATCACGACCTGGCCGTACTCTTCACCGATCTTCCGGAGCTCGCGGCGCCGCTGCCACAGCCTGCGCGTCGTCGCCTCGTGTGGCTTCTCCTGCCGATCGCGCTCGTCGCCGGCTACTTCTCGTTCGCCGCCGCTGACCTGGTGGCGTGGTTCTTTCCCGTCGCACTCGTTCTGCTCGTCGGCGCGGGGGTCGTGTACCTCGGTACCCGCCGCAGGCGCGCACGCGTACCGGAGTTCCTGCGCAGCGCCGCGCCCGACCTGCCGGGACCGGCGGTGACGCGGACCCCGTCGCGGTTCGGTTACGTCCCCTACGCGCTCGTCCTCCTGGCGCCCGCGCTGATGCTGAGGCAGCCCGTTCTCGTTCTGGCTGCGGCCGGTTTCCTGATCTTCTCGGTGGTCCGGGGCATCGAATAGACGCCCGACTTCACGCTGCGCAAATTCGTGCGTGACACGGGCCGCATCGCGCCCGTAGTGTCGGTATTCAACCGCGGCAACAGTTTTCGCGGAGGATGACATCGAGGAGTGAACAATGGCGGTAATCGCAATTCTGCAGTTGACCTTCAAGCCGGAGGCGGCAGACGCGGCACGTGAGGTCATGAGCCGGGTGCTCAAGGAGACCCGCGCGTTCCCCGGTTGCGTCCGCGTGGACTCCGTCGTCGACGCGCAGGACCCGAACACCTGGCGTTTCATCGAGACCTGGGAGTCGGCAGAGCGCGACGCCGAGTACCGCAAGTTCCGCGCGGGCGAGGGTGCCATCACCGACCTCGGCCCGCTGCTCGCGGGCGCGCCCTCCCTCTCGCTCGGCACCGTCGACGCGGACGTCTGACGGCGACTGCGTAGGCACCACAGACAGCGCACGGGGCAACGGTCCCGTGCGCTGTCGGCGTTCATGGGAACGCGTGCGCGAAACCGTGCCCATCAACTGAGCGAGCGTTATGTAAGCTGACGGGACAATCGTCCGCGACCACTGGAGGCGCCCGATGCCCGACCAGATCCTCCTCACCGCGCAGCACGGCCGTGTCCGCGTCCTCACCCTGAACCGGCCGGAAGCGCGAAACGCATTGTCGGCGGCGTTGATCCGTGACCTCCGCGCAGCTCTCGCCGCCGCGGACGCCGACGACGCCGTAGACGTGGTGGTCCTCACCGGCACCGATCCGGCGTTCTGCGCCGGACTGGACCTGCGGGAACTGGGGGCGAACGCCGACAACCTGGACATCGTCGATGCCGACATCCCGGTCGGGCATCCGTGGCGCCCGCTGACCAAGCCGCTGATCGGCGCCGTCGGCGGTGCTGCGATCACCGGTGGCCTCGAACTGGCCCTCGCGTGCGACTTCCTGATCGCGTCCGAGCGCGCACGTTTCGCGGACACCCACGCCCGGGTCGGGGTGTTGCCCGGGTGGGGACTGACGGCCCGACTGCCCGCGGCCGTCGGCCCCGGTTTCGCCCGCAGGATGAGCCTGTCGGGGAACTTCGTCGACGCCGAGCAGGCGTTGCGCGTCGGCCTCGTCACCGAGGTCGTGCCGCACGAGCGTCTTCTGCCCGCCGCGTTGGAGGTCGCCGCCGCGGTCGCGGGCAACGATCAGCCGGGCGTCCGGACGCTTCTGCGCTCCTACCGCGACGCGGAGTCGCATCTGCTGGATCCGGCGCTGGCGGTCGAGCAGGCGACATCCCGGGCCTGGATGGCGGGCTTCCAGCCGGCGACCGTTGCCGAGCGACGCGCCGCCGTGATCGACCGGGGTAGGGCCCAGAACGCCTGACTCGGTACGTCTGATTTCGTACGTCTGATCCCGCGGCGACAGTGCCGGTGGGACAGCGAGATTGAGGAGAAGCAGCATGGCAGCAGGATTCAACGAACACCTCGGCTTCACCATCACCGACAGCGGACCCGAGCGGGTCGCCGCGACCGTGGTGCTCGGTCCGGAGCATCATCAGCCGTTCGGCATCGTGCACGGCGGCGTGTACTGCGCGATCGTCGAGACTCTCGCGAGCATCGGTGGTTCCGAGTACTGGACGGGCCCCGGCCGCACCGTCGTCGGCGTCAACAACAACACCGACTTCCTGCGCGCGGTCAGCGAGGGCACCCTGTCGGCGGAGGCGCTGCCGATCCATCGCGGGCGCACCCAGCAGTTGTGGGCCGTCACTCTCACCGGTGAGGACGGCAAGCTCGTCGCGCGTGGCCAGGTGCGGCTGGCGAACCTGGAGCGCCCCACCTCGTAGCGTGGATTCGACTCCGGGTGATGCCAGTTGTCCCGGCAGGATGGGTCGTCGTGTGAGAGTGGGCGGATGAATCCCGCCCATCAGCAGCGTGGCCACTCCATCCGGTTCGACTGGGGTCTGACCGGGGCATCTGCGGTCGGCTCCGACGCCGGTGTCGCGGTGGTGGTCGACGTGCTGTCGTTCACCACCACCCTGTCGGTTGCCGCGGACAGGGGGACCGAGGTGTATCCCTATCGGTGGCAGGACGATTCGGCGGGTGAGTACGCGGCCGACCGCGACGCGGTGCTCGCTGTCAGCAGACACGCGGCGGCCGACGGCGAGGTGAGCCTCTCGCCCGGCACCGTCCGCTCGGCCGGCGTGCTGGAGCGGCTGGTCCTGCCGTCCCCGAACGGCTCTTCGATCGCGCATTCGTTGGCCGCCGCGTCGGGGGTCTGCGTCGGGGCCGCGTTGCGGAACGCGTCCGCCGTTGCGTCGTGGATCGCCGAAAACCACGTCGGCGGAACGGCGATCGCCGTGATCGCCGCCGGCGAGCGCTGGCGCGACGGAACCCTGCGGCCTGCTGCCGAGGACGTGTGGGGTGCGGGCGCGGTGATCGCGAAACTGCTCGCGCTCCGGCCCGATCTGGATCCCTCGCCGGAGGCCGAGATGGCGTCGGCGACATGGCTCGCGGTCTCCGGTCGGGTGGGGGAGGCGTTGGAGCGGTGCGCCTCCGGGCGGGAACTCGTCGCCTCCGGCTATCGATCCGATGTCGTGGTCGCGGCTGAGGTCGACGCGAGCTGGGCCGTTCCGGTCCTCGTCGGCGACCGGTTCCTGAACCGGTCGCCGGGTTCGTGACCGGTCAGATCCCGCCCCGCGACACCAGCTGTCCGGCGATGACGTTGCGCTGGATCTCGTTGGTGCCCTCCCCGACGATCATGAGTGGGGCGTCCCGGAAGTAGCGTTCGACGTCGTACTCGGTGGAGTAGCCGTAGCCGCCGTGGATTCGGACCGCGTTGAGCGCGATCTCCATTGCCGCCTCGGACGCGTAGAGCTTCGCCATCCCGGCTTCCATGTCACAGCGTTCGCCGGCGTCGTACTTCTCGGCGGCGTAGCGCGTGAGCTGCCGGGCGGCGGTGAGTTTGGTGGCCATGTCGGCGAGATAGTTGCCGATGGACTGGTGCTTCCAGATCGGCTGCCCGAAACTCTCGCGCTGCTGTGCGTAGGCAAGCGAGTCCTCCAGTGCGGCGGCCGCGACGCCGAGCGCGCGGGACGCGACCTGGATACGGCCGGTCTCGAGGCCCTTCATCATCTGCCCGAAGCCCTTGCCGGGTTCGCCTCCGAGAATGGCAGTGGCCGGGATCCGGTAGTTGTCGAAGGACAGCTCGCAGCTCTCGACGCCCTTGTAGCCGAGTTTGGGCAGGTCCCGCGAGACGGTCAGTCCGGGCCCGTGCTCGACGAGCACGATGGAGATCCCCTTGTGGCGCGGCGTCGCTGCCGGATCGGTCTTGCACAGCAGGGCGATGACACCGGACCGTCGTGCGTTGGTGATCCACGTCTTCGCGCCGCTGATGACGAGGTCGTCGCCGTCGCGCTTGGCGTTGGTCGACATGGCCTGCAGGTCGGAGCCGCCACCCGGTTCGGTCAACGCCATCGTCGCGCGGACCTCGCCGGTTGCCATCCGCGGCAGATACTTCTGCTTCTGTTCCTCGGTCCCGAACAGCCCGATCAGTTTCGCGACGACGGTGTGCCCGCCCATCGCTCCTGACAGTGTCATCCAGCCGCGGGCCAATTCCTCGGTGACCTGCACATAGCAGGGCATCGACACCGGGGCGCCGCCGTACTCCTCGTCGATGGCGAGACCGTAGATACCGATCTTCTTCATCTGGTCGATCCACTGCTCGGGGTACTCGTTCGCGTGCTCGACCTCCTGCACCCTCGGCTTGACCTCGCGGTCGACGAACTCGCGCACCGTTCTGACCAGGAAGGCTTCTTCGGCGTTCAGGTTGTGGCTCACGGCGTCCTCACGATCAGCGGGCAGCATGCTGGGGCAACTTTGTACGGCCATATTCATTGAGGAGTGGTACAAATGTCAATGGCTGTACGTACCGCATTGCCTGCCGAACGTGAGGGATCAACCGTGAAAGCAGTACGCCGCCGAGCAGCGCTGGTTGCGCCCGGCTCCGACGACCGCAAGGCCCGCAAGGCGCTCGCCTCGCAGGCCGACGAGGTGGTCCTCGACCTCGAAGACGCCGTGACGCCGGCCGAGAAGGACGCGGCCCGCGACCTCGCCGTCGCGCTCGCCGCCGAGTTCGGACGCGACCGCACCGTCTCGGTGCGAGTGAACGGGCCCGACACCGAGTGGTTCGCCGCCGACCTCGCCGCCGTGGCAGCGGCACCCGGACTGGCGTCGATCGTGATCCCCAAGGTCGAGTCGGCCGCACCCCTGACGGTCGCTGCCAACGGACTGCCTGCCGGCTGCGACCTTCGCATCCAGGCCCTGGTGGAGACACCCGCAGGCGTCGAGAACATCGGCGAGATCGTCCGTGGTCCGCGAGTGGACTCGGTGATCATCGGCTACGCGGATCTTGGTGCCGCACTGGGGCGTTCGGCGACCGCGCCGCCGCGGCAGTGGCTCTACGTCCAGGATCGGATTCTGCACGCCGCGCGCGCCGCCGGCGTGCAGGCGATCGACGGGCCGCACCTCGGTACCGCTGACGACGAGGAGTTCCGCCGCGCCGCGCACTGGAGCGCCGACCTAGGGTTCGACGGCAAGTGGGTCATCCATCCCGCGCAGATCGCCACGACCATCGACACCTTCACCCCGACCGCCACCCAGATCGAGCACGCCCGCCGCGTTCTCGAGGTGCTGGACGCCGCCGCCGGGCGCGGTGTGGGCGCAGCACTTCTCGACGGCCGGATGCTCGACCAGGCCGTCGCCGTCGCGGCCCGCCGCACCCTCGCCCAGATCGGAGCCTGACCTGTGACCGAACCCGAGTTCACCCGCACCGTCGCCGTCGGCGGACCCTACTTCGACGAACTGGGCGTCGGGCAGGTCTTCGACACCGCGCCCGCCGTCACCCTCACCGACGGGCTCGCCGCCACGCACCACGCGATCCTCGGCGACCGGCTGCGGTTGCCGCTCGACGCCCACCTGTCGACGGCCGTCGCGGGCGGCCCGCTCGCGCATCCAGGCCTGGTCACCGATGTCGCGATCGGCCAGTCCACTCTGGCGACCCACCACGTGAAGGCGAACCTCTTCTATCGCGGACTGCAGTTGCATCGTCTGCCGCTGATCGGCGACACCCTGCGGACCACCACCGAGGTGGTCGGACTCAAGAGCAACTCGGTCAAGCCCGGCCGTGCCGCGACGGGACTTGCGGCACTGCGGATGACGACCGTCGACCAGGACGATCGCACGGTCCTCGACTTCCACCGTTGCGCGATGCTGCCGGTGCATCCAGGGGTTGATCCGGCGACCGTGGTGCGCTCCGCGGACCTGTCCGCGATCGGTTCGGGTGGGAGGCTCGACTGGTCGACGCCCGAGGGGATCGACCTGGCTGCCTTCCGAAATCGGGTTCCCGGAGCACATTTCGACGCCGACCTGGTCGGAACTCGATTCACCTCCAGCGGTGACGTCGTCACCAGCGCGCCCGAGCTCGCGCGGCTGACGCTCAACATCGCCGCCACCCACCACGACGAGCGGGTCGGTGCCGCAGGCCGACTCGTCTACGGCGGGCACACGATCGGCGTCGCGCTCGGGCAGGCCGCACGCGCCTTGCCGAACATGGTTACGGTCCTCGGTTGGCAGTCGTGCGATCACACCGGACCCGTCGCGGAGGGCGACACCCTCACCAGCGACCTGTACGTCGTGTCGGCGACGCCGCTGTCCGGGGGCGGCGGCACCCTCGACCTGAGGTCGATCGTGCACGTGCACCGGGGCGGCTCAGAGCCTGCGCCGGTGCTGGACTGGCGGTTCACGGCGCTGTTCGCCTGAGGAACGGACGAATCAGTTCGGCGCGTCCCGGACCTCTTCCTCGTCGCGTCCGTCGATGAGGAAGGGGCGCGCGTTGACGACGTGCTTGCGCCAGTGCGAGAAGGCGCCGTCGGCGTCGCGGGCGCGTAGCAGGCGGATCAGGCGGCGGCAGGAGCGGACCGCGAGCTTCAGGTTCGCCGCGTACAGCTCACGTTCCTCGGACGTCTCGAGGACCGCGGGGCCGGTGTCGTGTCGGGTCAGTTCGAAGAGCATCCCCGCGGTGATCGCGAGCGGTGCGTTGCCGGACAGCTGAACCACCCGCAGGTGGAACGCCGACAGTCCCGCGACCAGCGTCTTCGACGCGTAGGACGCGGGCAGGTCCTCCTCGACCATCCGGGCCAGTTCGTCGAAGTCCTCGTCGGTGCCCGCCACCGCGAGGACGCGGGCCGCGTCGGGTTCGACGGCCTCGCGGGCCACGAACAGGTCGGCGACCGTCGTACCGGACAGTTCCATCAGCAGGGCCGCGGGCCGGGCCACGACCTCGGGGCCGGGGACGCACACGCGGGCGCCGGATCGTGATCCGCGCCGGACCGCAACGAGGCCGTCGGATTCGAGTACGCGGATCGCTTCCCGCAATGTCGGTCTGCTGATGGCGAAGCGGTCCATCAGATCGGCTTCGTGGGGTAGGTGGTCGCCGTCCTTCAGCGCCCCGTCGATGATCATCTTGCGCAGTGTGTTCGCGACGATCTCGGCGGTTTTCGGCGTCCGGATCGGCCTGGTGGCGGCGCTGGGGGAGTGAAAGACCGGCGCAAACGTCTTGTCAGCCACCGGTGCCCTCCCGCCAGTGCGTCCGCCTCGCCCGGACGTCGTCCACTCAGTAAACCATCTGGGGTTCAGCGGCCGAACGCGTCGGCGTCGCCGTGCGTCCAGGTTCGTCGCACCGCGTCGGCGGACGGCGTCGCCAGCACATCGGCGAGAGGACCGTGCAGCAGTACCAGGTCCGCGTCGGCGCCCACCACGACGCGGCGCGGCGCACCGCCCGGATCGGTTGCGGGTGCGAGGTAGCCGTCCAGTGCCTCCGCGGCGGTGAGCCGCTCGCCCGCGCCGACGGTCGCGCCGGTGCGGGCCCGACGGTCCACGGCCGCGGCCATCACCTGCCACGGGTCCAGCGGTCCGTAGGGTGCGTCGCTGGACAGGGCGAGGGGGATGCCCGAGTCGACGAGTGACCGGCACCGGTACAGGTCCGGCAGGTCGACCGGGTCGACGTCGCGCAGGTAGTCGTCGCCCCGGTCGCAGAGGAACCCGGGTTGGGTGACGACCCGCAGCCCGAGAGCTCTTATGCGCGTGAGTGTTTCACGGGGAACCAACGCGCCGTGTTCGATCCGGTCTCCGGGAATCGTGCCGATGTCGTCGAGCGCGACGAGCAGGATCAGCAGGGCCTCGCGGCTCACACAGTGCACCGCGACGGGACGGCCGACGGCATGCGCGGCGGCGATCGTGTCCGCGAGGGTGGACAGTTCGGGCAGACCGGAGTCCGCGAGCACGATCTTGTACGGACCGACTGTCAGATGCCGTGTGCCGGGGACGTGGCCACACAGCGGAGCCCCGAGCAGGTGCACCCGTTGCGGCAGCTCGCCGGACGTCATCGCGTCCGAGATCGCGCTCTGCGACTCCGGCGCCAGGTCCGGGGTCGCGTCCGTCACCGAGGTGATCCCGAAATCCGTCAGTGCCGCCCCGACCGTCGCAAGCGACGGTGGCCGAGTCGCGGGCAGGCGGGTTCGCAGCCAGCTGTCCGCCCGCCACACCCGGCCGGTCGGTTCGCCCGTGCCGTCCCGCTCGGCCCCCGGATGGTCCGTGGTCGCGAGCCCGGCCGCGCGGGCCGCCGCCGAGTTGAGCATCCACATCGCCCCGCTGCGGTGCTGGATCCGGACCGGCCGGTCCGGGCAGAGCCGGTCCAGGGCAGCGGCATCGAGGTCACCGGCGACCGACTCCACGTACCCGACCCCGCGCACCCACCCCGCGGGGTCCGCGGGCGCCGACGCGAGGGCGTCGCGTAGTGCATCCCGGGTGGTCACCGCGGGCGGCCCGCAGCGCACCGACACCGCGTCGGCCGCGGTCGCGTGCAGGTGCAGGTGATGATCGGTGAGGCCGGGGATCAGGGCGCCGCCTGCCGCGCCGACCACCTCGGCGCCGCGGCGGGACAGGCCGTGCCCGAGTTCGACCACCCGGCCGCCCTCGACGCGGACATCGACGCCGGCGAGGCCGTCGACCTCGGCATCCACGATCAGCAGCGGCTCGGTCACAGCGTCGACACTCCCGAGGTCCGGATGCCCAGTGAACGCAGCACCGTGGCGGTGTCGCGGCCGAGTTCCGGGGCCTCCCCGGTCGCCGGGCGGGTCCGCGGTTTGACGATCTCGGCCACCCCGTTCTCGGTGTCGACCACCCAGCGGTGCCCGTCCTGCCGGGCGGTGGGGGACGCCTCCCGGGAGTCGGTCAGGGTGGCGGCCACGACATCGGTCATGGACACCTCGATCAGCCGTCCCGGCGCATCGGCGGAGCAGGCGAGCGCGGCCGCGGCGAGGCCGGTCAGGGGATCGGCGATCGCGTCGCCCACGAACATCGGTCCGTCGGCGTCACGGGCCACCAGGCCGGCCGCGGCCGCGACGTCGTCACCGAATCCGACACGCCCGCTTGCCCGCCCGGCCGCGGTGATCGACACCCAGGTCGTGCCCCGCGCCACCGATTCCTCGGCGTCGAGCCCGAACCCGGCCAGCGCGCGCGGGCGCGACGCCTCGACGACGACGTCGGCGGCGGCCACCAGTTCCGACAGAGCGGCACGGTCCGCGGGCCGGCCGGGATCGAGGCACACGGATTCGTGGCCGCCGTGCAGCAGGGCGTAGAAGCCGGGGTTCCCGCGACGTGCACCGTCCGGCCGCGACGGCGTCTCGACCTTCACCACCCGCGCCCCCGCCAGACCGAGGAGGTGCGCGCACAGCGGCGCCGCCCACAGCGACCCGAAGTCCACGACGAGCAGTCCGTCCACCGACCGCGGGGGAGCGAGGGGCAGCGGCTCCGGCGGGGTGGGCGGCTGCACGGGAGCCGCGGCGATCCCGAGCATCTCCGCGCGATCGGCGAGTTCGGCACCCGAATGGGACGCCAGCCACGCCGTCACCGCGGGCCACGGATCTGCCGGGTCCACCTCTGCGCAGATGAGCGCCCCCAGCAGCGCCGGGTCGTCGGGACGGGCGCAGGACACCGCAGCCAAGCCGTCGGCCGTGCGGAGCAGCCTGCCGCTGCCGCCGACGGTCGCGGCATCCCCGGGCGGCACGAGCGGTGGCCCGTCCGGGCGACCGGTGAGCGCCGCGACACCGGACTCCGCCCAGTCACGTACCCGGCGGGACGGGGGAGTCTCGGCAGCGGGCCCGATCGTACGGCGGGCACCGCCCGCTGCCGGTGGACCGTTGTCGTGCAGGTGGGACTGCCCAGCGCGGCGCGATCGTCTGGCACGCTGGGGCGATGGGCCTGTTTGTCGTCACCCCTGCCGCGCTCGCCGACGGGGCCGCCGATCTGCCGCTGCTCACCGACGACGCCGCGGTCGACGAGCCGCTGGTCGTCGTGGACCTCGACGCCGACGTCGACGCGGCCACCGCCGCACGCGCCGTGTACCGGGCACGTACCCCGGTGCGGCTGCTGGTCGGGCTCCGCACCCGACCGGAGCCGCTCACGCCCGAACAGCTCGCGGTTGCCGCGGCGCTCGACACCACCGTCGCCCCGCTCGGGTCGGCGTCGCAGACGCCGGTGGTCGCCGCGCCCGATCCCGTGTCCGCTCTGGACGACCTGGTGGGTGCCGTCGCGGACCAGGAGCATGCGGCGATGGTCCTCGCGCATGTGCTCCGGGCATCGGAAACGCTGTCGGTTCCGGAGGCCCTCGACGTCGAATCCCTCGGCTATTCCACACTTCTCGGGACGCCCGGGTTCCGGCGGTGGATCGTCGGCCGGGGGCCACGGCCGCTGCCGCCGCCGTCCCCGCAGCAGCCGGTGCTCGTCGACCGGGACGGCGACCGCCTGCACATCACCCTCAACCGGCCGGAACGCCGCAACGCCGCAACGCGTACGGCGCCGAGGTCCGCGACGGTCTCGTCGAGGCGCTGCGCCTCGCGTTGGCCGATGACACCATTACCTCCGTCCTGCTCGACGGCGCGGGCCCGGTGTTTTCGGCGGGCGGCGACCTCGACGAGTTCGGTACCACTCCCGACCTGGGGACCGCGCACCTGATCCGGACGAGAGCCGGGGCCGCGCTACCGGTCGCCGCGCTCGCCGACCGCGTCGAGGTCCGCGTGCACGGCAGCTGCGTGGGAGCGGGCATCGAGGTGCCCGCCTTCGCATCCCGCATCGTCGCCGCGCAGGGCACCGTGTTCCGGCTGCCCGAGGTGTCGATGGGACTGATCCCCGGGGCAGGCGGCTGCGTCAGCATCCCGCGCCGGATCGGGCGGCACCGTGCCTACTGGCTGTGCGTCACCGGCGCCGCACTCGACACCGAGACGGCGCTCGCGTGGTCGTTGATCGACGAGATCAGCCGCTGATCAACTCCCACAGGCCATCTCCGCCCGCGACGGCGGCGGCGCTGGTGAGGGCGTCGTCCCAGGAGCGCAGCGAGCCGAACTCGCCGCGCCACGACAGCAGCCTGTTGGTGAACCGGTGCAGGTCGTGCTCGGCGGTGAACCCGATGGCGCCCATCGCCTGATGGGCGTTGCGGACGACCGTCGCGGTGGCGTGCCCGGTGCAGGATCGTGCCGCCGCGATCGCGAACTCGGTTGCCGTGGAATCGAATCCGTGGGTGAGGACCGCGGCGACAGCGGCCTCGGTGGCGGCGCGGCCGAGCGCGTCGTGGGTGGCGATGTCCGCGACGAGATGCTGAACGGCCTGGAACGCGGCGACGGGCCGGCCGAACTGGGTTCGGGTGGTCGTGTGAGCGACGACGATGTCGAGTACCCGGCCCGACGCCCCGGTCATCGCCAGCGCTCGGGCCAGTGCGCCGCGCAGGTGCAGCTCCCGTGCGACGGTGCCCGCGGTCGCGACCCCGCTCCGGGATGCCGGGTCGACGGTCACCCGGTCCCGGGGCTCACCGGCGAGGTTGGTGCCCTCGACGAGATCGACGTCCGTGCGTTCGACCTGCCCGACCCGCCAGCCGTCGCCGCTCGGCCACAGCAGCACCAGCAGGTCGGCAGTCCGCGCCCACGGAACATGATGTGCGACACCGTCGGATCCGAGCACCGCGACCGTGCGCACCGTACCGGCGTGAACCGGGTCCAGTCCTGCGGAGTCGGCGAGCCAGCCGGCGAGCAGGTCGTTCTCCGCGAGGGGAGCGGGTGCGGCGCTCGCGCCGGCGGCGGCCAGGAGGACGGCTGCCTCGGTCCAGTCGCCGCCGCTGCCGCCCACGTCCTCGGTGCCGGTCAACCGGGTCAGGCCGAGGTCCGTCAGCGTCTTCCACAGGGTCGGGTCGAAATCCGGTGCCGTCCCGGCGGTTTCGAAGACCTCGTCCAGCATGCGGGTCAGGTCGTCCAGTTCGGTGCTCACCGCATCCCCAGTCCCCGCGCGATCACGCCGCGCAGAATCTCACTCGTTCCACCGCGGAGGGTGAATCCCGGCCGCTGCATCGCTCCCGCGTCGACGAGTTCTCTGAAGGCGGCGGGGGCGTCCTCGTCGCTCAGTTCGGCGGCGAGATCCGCGACGTCTCCCTCGGTGGCGGTGCCGAGCACCTTCACGACCGACGCCGCGACGTCCGCCTTCTCCCGACGCTCGAGCGCCTCCGACACTGCCGTCGACATGTGGTGCAGGCCGACGAGCCGGCCGACAAGGGCCCCGACCCGCGGATCGGCGGGCATCCGGCCCGCCGCGATCTCGTCGACCGTCGCTCCGAGCAGCGTGAACGTGGACAGGAACCGTTCCGGTCCGCTGCGTTCGTAGCCGAGTTCGGACGTGACCTGCGCCCACCCGTCACCGATCGTGCCGAGCACCAGTTCGTCGGGGACGACGACGTTGTCCAGCAGCACCTCGTTGAAGTGGTGATCGCCGGACATCGACAGGATCGGCCGGATCGTGACACCGGGGGAGTCGAGGAGCACGATGAACTGGCTGAGTCCGTCGTGTCGGTGTGCCGGGTCGAGCGGCGCGGACCGGGCGAGCGCGAAGAAGGCGTCCGCGTGGTGCGCGCCGGACGTCCACAGCTTGGTTCCGGTGATCGCCCAGCCGCCGTTCACGCGCACCGCCTTCGTACGGACGCTCGCCAGGTCGGATCCCGACTCCGGCTCGGACATGCCGATGGCCCAGCAGATCTCGCCGCGCGCGATTCCGGGCAGGAACCGCCGCTTCTGCTCCTCGGTGCCGTACTTGAGTAACGACGGAGCCGCCTGCCGGTCGGCGACCCACTGGGCGGCGACGGGAGCACCCACCGCAAGCAGTTCCTCGGTGACGACGAACCGTTCCATGAACGTCCTGCCGTGACCGCCGTACTCGGTGGGGATCGTCATGCCGACCCAGCCGCGTTCGGCGAGCGCTCGGGTGAACTCCGGGTCCCAGCGCGTCAGCCACGTGTCGACGCCGGGGATGAAGACGCCTGCGTCGATCTGCTCGCGCAGGAAGGCGCGGACCTCGGCGCGCAGAGTCTCGGTCGCGGGATCGGGTGTGGTCGCCGCCGGGACCAGCGGTGAGTGCATGTGTCCTCCGGAAGGTGTGCGCTGCGGGTGTCTACAGTCCCAGGTCCTTCGAGATGATCGTCTTCATCACCTCGCTGGTTCCACCGTAGATCCTGCTCACCCGGGTGTCCTCGTAGAGACGGGCGATCGGGTACTCCTGGATGTACCCGTATCCACCGTGCAGTTGCAGGCACTTGTCGATGACGCGTCCCGCCATCTCCGTGCAGAACAGTTTCGCCCGCGCCGCGTCCGGTACCGACAGTTCGCCCGCGTCGAGGGCGAGCAGTGCCTGGTCGACATAGATCCGGGCCGCCTGGACCTCGGCGGAGCACTCCGCCAGCACGAACTTGGTGTTCTGGAAGTCGGCGACCGGTCGGCCGAACACGGTGCGCTCCTTCACGTATGCGGTGGCGTGTCCGATCGCGGCTTCGGCGTGCGCGACACCGTTGAGCGCGATGCTCAGTCGTTCCTGGGGCAGGTTGTGGGTGAGGTAGCCGAACCCGGCTCCCTCCTCACCGAGCAGGTTCTCGACCGGAACCCTGACATCGCTGTACGACAGTTCGGCGGTGTCCTGCTGTCGCAGGCCGATCTTCTTCAGCTTGCGTCCGACGGTGAATCCCTCCGACTCGGTGGGGACACAGATGATCGACAGGCCCGCACGCCGGTCGTCCGCGTCGAACGGTGCGGTGCGGCACACCGTCAGCACCAGGTCGGCGGTCGCGCCACCCGTGATGAACGTCTTGGCGCCGTTGACGATCCAGTGGCTTCCGTCATCGGACAGACGGGCGGTGGTGGCGATGTTGGCGAGGTCCGACCCGGTGCCCGGCTCGGTCATCGCGATCGCCGTCATCAGGTGGCCGGAGGCGAAGTCGGGCAGCCACCGCTTGCGCTGCTCGTCAGTGCCGTACTCCATCAGGTACGGCAGGATCAGGCAGCAGTGCACCGTGTACGAGCCGAACGAGACGCCTGCCTTGGCGATCTCCTCGAACACGATGCTGTTGTAGATGAAGCTCGACTCGCCACCGCCGCCGAACTCCTCCGGTACCTGGACTCCGAGGATGCCGAGTTCGCCGAGTCGGTGGAAGAACTCGCGCGGCGGGTTGCCCGCCTCGTCCCACTCCTCGCGGTGCGGCGCCACCTCCTTGGCGATGAAATCGCGGACCATGGAACGGAACTCGTCGTGCTCGGGTCGGAGGATGCTTCGTTGCATCGGGGTCTCGATTCAGTCGGTGGTGCGGGCGTCAGATGCGGTAGCTGCGCAGGACGCCCTTACTGATGATGGTCTTCTGGATCTCGCTGGTGCCCTCGCCGATGAGCAGGAACGGGGCCTCGCGCATCAGCCGCTCGATCTCGTACTCCTTGGAGTAGCCGTAGCCGCCGTGGATGCGGAAGCTCTCCTGCGTCACCTCGGCGCAGTACTCGCTGGCGAGGTACTTCGCCATCCCGGCCGCGACGTCGTTGCGTTCGCCGGAGTCCTTGAGCCGGGCCGCATTGACCATCATCAGGTGCGCGGCCTCGACCTTGGTGGCCATCTCCGCGAGCTTGAACGCGATCGCCTGATGTTCGACGATCTGCTTCCCGAACGTCGTGCGCTGCTGGGCGTAGCGGGCGGCGAGTTCGAAGGCGCGGATCGCGATCCCGCAGGCGCGGGCGGAGACGTTGACGCGTCCGACCTCGACGCCGTCCATCATGTGGCCGAACCCGAGCCCCGGTGTGCCGCCGAGGATGTCGTCGGCCGACGCGCGGTAGCCGTCGAAGACCAGCTCCGTGGTGTCGATGCCCTTGTAGCCCATCTTGTCGATCTTCCCGGGGATGGTGATGCCGGGGACGACCTCGCCGAAGCCTGCGGGCTTCTCGATCAGGAACGTCGTCAGGTTCTGGTGTGCCCTGTCGGCGCCCTCGTCCGTCTTCACCAGCGCGGCGACGAGAGTCGAGCTGCCGCCGTTCGTCAGCCACATCTTCTGGCCGTTGATCACGTAGCCGTCGCCGTCGCGGGTGGCGCGCGTGCGGATCGCCGCGACGTCGGATCCGAGCTCGGGTTCCGACATCGAGAACGCGCCGCGGACCTCACCGGTCGCCATGCGCGGCAGGTAGTGCTGCTTCTGCGCTTCGGTGCCGTGCTGGCGGATCATGTACGCGACGATGAAGTGGGTGTTGATGACACCGGAGACGCTCATCCAGCCGCGCGCCAGTTCCTCGACGCACAGCGCGTAGGTGAGCAGTGACTCGCCGAGGCCGCCGTACTCCTCCGGGATCATCAGACCGAACAGGCCCATCTCCCGCATCCGGTCGACGATCGCCTGCGGGTAGGTGTCCGAGTGCTCGAGTTCCTGCGCGTTCGGGATGATCTCCTTGTCCACGAATGTCCGCACCGCACCGAGGATGTCGGACTGGAACTCGGTCAGTCCGGGGGTCTGGGCGAGTCTGGTCATGCGTGGTCCTTCGTCTCTCTCGGGGCGAAATTGTCCATTGCGGCCTTCGCCGCGGCGACCTTCACGACTCCGCGGCCGGTGAGGTCGGCGAGGCGATCGGCATCCAGCCCGAGACGCGTGGTGAGCACCTCGGCGGTGTCGTCACCGTTCGCCGGCGCGGGCCGGGGCGCGGCGCGGCCGCCGTCGATCGACATCGGCAGGCCGGCGGCGAGGTGCGGTCCGATTCGCGGCTGGTCCAGCACGGAGAACATCGGGTTGTCGGTGACCAGCGGGTCGGCGGCCAGTTCGCGGAACGTCCGATACCGTTCGTGCAGAACCGAACTCGACGCCAGCGCGGCGGTTGCTTCCTCCGCGGTGTGTTCCAGAAACCACGAGCGGATCAGGCTGGACAGGGTGTCTCGGTGTCGAAACCGTGTCCCCTCGTCGCGGAAGTCCACGCCGAGAGCGGTTTCCAGTGCCTTGACGGCATCGGTCGTTCCGGTCAGACCGGTCAGATCCGCGAAATGTCGCGGGGTCAGGGCCACGAGCATGAAGCGGACGCCGTCGGAGGTCACGACGTCGGTGCCGAACGTGCCGTACACGGCAGTACCGAGCCGCTCGCGGTCGGGGCCGCCGAACTGGGCTTCCGCCAGGTAGCCGAGGTTGCCGACGGTCGCCAGCGCAACATCCTCGAGGGGTAGCACGATGCGCGCGCCCTGGCCGGTCGCGTCACGACGACGGATCGCGGACGACACAGCCAGGGCCGTGTACAGGCCCGCGGCGATGTCCCAGGCGGGGAGGACGTGGTTCACGGGGGAGGACGTTCCGACGGGTCCGGTGACGAGCGGAAACCCCATGGCGGCGTTGACGGTGTAGTCCACCGCGGCTCCGCCGTTCGCGCGGCCCAGCAGTTGGACGTGCACCAGGTCGGGGCGGCGCGCGGCGAGCGTGTCGTAGTCCATCCAGTCGCGGCCGGCGACGTTGGAGATCAAGACGCCCGCGTCGACGACCAGGTCGGCGATCAGCGCCTGAGCCTCGGGGTCGCGGAAGTTCGCGGCCAGCGACCGCTTGCCCTTGTTCAGGCTCGCCCAGTAGATCGACTCCCCGTCCGAGGTCAGCGGCCAGCGTTTGTAGTCGGCGGCGCCGCCGATCGGGTCGACGCGCGTGACGTCGGCGCCGAGCTGGCCGAGCGTCATCCCGGCGAGCGGAACCGCGACGAAGCTGGACACCTCGACGATCCGGGTGCCCGTCAGGGGCTGTGTCGTGGGGTCGGTCACCGGGTGCACTCCTTTGCCTGAACCAGTTCGCGTCGTGGTCTGTGGCGCGTCGCAACGTGCCCCGTCCATCGTGCCCCGATATCGAGCCGGTGCCCCCTCACACTTGCCTATCGGCGGGTTAGCGGGTGCCAATGAACGCGGCGTTCATAGCCTGCGCCTATGTCGCGTATCCGTGGAAAGTCATTGCCCGGTGCGCGCGGCGCGTGCTTGATTCGACTGCAGTGCTTCGGCGGACGTCGAGCCGACCTCGAAAGTGAAAGGCAAAGCACACCAATGGAGCTCAAGGGAACCTCGGTCGCCGTCACCGGCGGCGCCTCCGGGCTGGGTCTGGCCACCGCACGCCGGCTCGTCGACGCGGGCGCACTCGTCACGATCGTCGACCTGCCGACCTCCGACGGGACGGAGGTCGCGAAGGAGCTCGGCGGTCCCACCGAGTTCGTCGCCGCCGACATCACCGACGCGGAGCAGTTCGCCGCGGCACTGGACGTCGCCGATGCGAAGGACGGCCTGCGCGGAGTCGTGCACTGCGCGGGCGCGGGCCGCCGGATGCGCATCCTCGACAAGGACGGCAACGCCGGTTCGCTCGAGGATTTCGAGTTCGTGATCAGGCTGAATCTGATCGGATCGTTCAACGCGCTGCGTCTCGGCGCCGAGCGCATCGCGCGCCAGGACGAGCGGGACGGCGAGCGCGGCGCGATCGTCATGACGGCGTCGGTCGCCGCCTTCGAAGGGCAGATCGGGCAGATCAACTACAGCGCATCGAAGGGCGGCGTGGTCGGTATGACGATCGTCGCGGCCCGCGACCTCGCAGGCAAACGCATCCGCGTCAACACCATCGCCCCCGGCATCATGGACACCCCGCTGCTGGCCCGGCTGCGCGACGACGTGCGCGCGGGACTCGAGGCGTCGGTGCCGAACCCGTCGCGGCTCGGCAGTCCCGCCGAGTTCGGGCATCTGGCGTGCTCGATCCTCGAGAACGGCTATCTCAACGGGGAGACGATCCGCCTCGACGGCGCGATCAGGATGGCGCCGCGTTAGGGCGACTTGGCCCTGGCGGGAGCGACCGTGTAGCTCGCGGCGACAACGCCCCACAGGGCAACCACGACGCCGAGCGTTCGGATCCAGTCCGTGAGGGCGGCGGTGCGGGAGGGGTCGTCGACGAAGGTGATCGCGGCGAACAGCAGTCCACACGCAATCGCCGACGCCACCACCGCCTTGCCGAATTCGCGCCACTCCCGCACGGCCCGTGCCCGGCCGTATCGGGGCGGCTTCGCGGGTGCGGGCGCTCCGGCGAACCGGTGCGCGAACCGGCCGTCTGCCCACCGAATGATGCTGTGGCCGAAGGCGACCGAGAACCCGATGTAGGCGGCGGCGAGACCGTGACTCCACGACGCGGTGCTGCCGCTTCGGAGGTCGATCGCGGTGGCGACGAGCAGGACGACGTCCACAAGGGGGGCGCCGATGAGAAGCGCAGTGCCGACCGAGGGCAGACGCAAGAGGTAGCGCGCGATCAGGCCGGCTCCGAGGAACACCCAGAACAGGATCTCGCACGCAACGATCAGCTGGACGATCACAACCATTCCCCCATTTCTGTCACGACTGTACTAGCGATGTCCCGAACGCTAGCACGACTGTGTTAGTTTTGATTCGTGGTGAAGCGCCCTGACCCCGAGGAGCGTCGCGAGGAGATCGCCGACGCCGTACTGCGAGTGATCCGGCGGGCCGGTGTCGGCGCCGCGAGCGTGCGGACCGTCGCAGAAGAGGCCGGCATGTCCACGGGCTCACTCAGACACTTCTTCGGTACGCAGTCCGAACTGCTGCTGTTCGCGATGGAACTGGTGATCCGCCGGGTCACCGAGCGCATCGCGGACATCGAGCCAACGGGTGAACTGCTTGTCGACGCGCGGGTCCTCGTCGACCAGTTCGTCCCTCTCGACGACACCCGTCGGGTGGAGATGGACGTGTGGCAGTCGTTCGTCGTCGCGGCACGAACCGATCCCACTCTCGCGGAGGTTCGAGACCGCAGTGACGAGGCGGTGTACGACGCGATGCTGCAGGTCACCACGGCACTGCAGGATGCGGGGATTCTGCGCGGGGCGTCGGCGGAGGTCGAGGCGATGCGGCTGCACGCTCTGGTCGACGGGCTCGCGGCCCACGGTGTCAACCATCCCCGTCGAATGGACGCCGCCCGGATCGGTGCCGTGCTCGACGCGCACATCGATGCGTTGGTGGCGGGCGGCAGCCCCTAGGCGCGACCCCGAACGAGGTCGGCGAACGCCTGCCCGACCGGGGACAGCGTGGCCGCGTCGAACGCGACCCCGAAGGACCGGGTGATCGGGGGTTCGACGGGCCGAACCACGGCGCGGTCGGCGACCGCCTCCGCGAGGGACCGCTCGATGATGGTTCCGCCGATTCCGGCGAGCACCATGGGGATTCGGGCCTCCCTGTGCTCCACGAGCACTGCCAGGTCGGGCCGCACCCCGGCGTCGCGAATCGCCTCCTGGATCTCGTCGGCGACGGACGGCCCCTGCGGCACGAACACCATCGGAATGTCGGGCAGGTCCGCCAGTGGAATCGGCCCGTCCGGCAGCGGTGTCCCCGGCGGGTACGCCAGCCAGTACTCCTGACTGCCGATCTCGATCACCTCGAGTCGCGGGTCGTCGATCGGAAGGTGGGCGACGACGAACTCGCTGTGACCGTCCCGGATCAGTGCTGCCGCTGTCGACTCCTCGACCATCTCGCCGAATCCGACGACGACGTCGGGGTATTCGCGCCGGAACTCTGCCACCAGCGGCACCACCTCGGGTGCCAGCGCCGGGAACGCGGTGATGTCGAGGTGCCCGGTGAGCCCGCCCTCGAACGCACCAAGCATGTCGTGCACCGCCGTGATGTCGCGGAGGATCTTGCGCGCAGGCCCGACGAGGCTGCGCCCTGCCGCGCTGAGCACCATCCCGCGACCGACCCGCACGAACAGCGCGACGCCGAGTTCTCGTTCGAGCCCGCGCAATGCCTGCGAGATCGTCGGTTGCGCCACCCCGAGCGCAGCGGCGGCACCGCCGATGCCCTCGTGTTCGGCGACGGAAAGGAAGTAGGCGAGTTCGCGGCGCTCCATCAGCCGGCCTCCGTGCCGCGGCACGCGTCGACGGCGGCCTCCACGAACGCCTCCGCGGCGGGGGAGGCGGGACCGGACCGAAGCACCAACCCGACCTGTCTGGTCAGCGGCGGATGCACGCGACGGATCGTGGCACCGGGGATGTGCTGTTCCGCCACCGACCGCGGTACGACAGCGACGCCCGCGCCGCGGGAGACAAGATCCCAGGTCGCGGTCGGGTGTGCGCAGTCGACGACCACGGCGGCGTCGTCGCCGAGCGACTCGACGATCGGATTCGTGCCGCCGCGCCCGGAGACGTCGAGAATCAGCGGCAGCGCCCGCACCTGCTCGTGTGGCGCGGGGTCGGGGACGTCGCCCGCCAGCGCAGGCGGCAGGGCCAACACCATCTCCTGTGTCACCAGCGGCACCGTCCGCAGCGACGCCGTGTCCGTCGTCGCCAGGTCGACGATCCCGATCTCCGCCGAGCCGCGCCGGAGCCCGGCGAGCACACCGAGAACGCCCGGGGTGTCGTGGATGCGCACTGTGACGTGCGGATGCCGGTCCCGGAACCGGCGCACCACGCGCACCATCGGATCGATGGAGAACGTGGAAGAGGCGATGACGTCGACCCGTCCGGCGTCGAGTTCGCGGACCGCCGCGACCCGCTCCTTGGCGCGTTCGACGTCGGACAGGATCTGCCGGGCTGCGACGTCGAGTCTGCGGCCGTCCTCGGTCAGTTCGAGTTGGCGTCCGCTGCGGTCGAACAGGGTCGTGCCGAGGCGGCGTTCGAGGGTGCGGATCGCCTGCGAGAGGGACGGCTGCGAGATGTAGAGGGCGTTGGCTGCCTTCGTGATGCCGCCATGGTCGACCACCGCGACGAAGTAGGCGGCGAGGTGCAGATCCACCGGACCATCGTAGAACCGGCGGAGCCCGGCCCGTGTCACGGCCCGGCGGCTGCGTCCGGACCGGGGCGAGGCCGCAGCGCGACCGGGTCGCCGTGATGCCGGACGAAGACGTCCCGGACGTCGTCGGTGATGGGCCAGGGCCTGCCGGTCAGGCGGTCGACCAGGACGATCGTCGCCTCGGACGACACTGCCGCCTGCGCCGTCGGATCGGACTGGTCGGCGATGGTGGCGGCGACGGAGAAGCTGGAGCGCCCGATGTGACTGATCCACAGCGACACCAACAGGGGTTCATGCGTGTACCAGAGTTCGCTGGTGTACTCGACGGTCTGCTGCCCTATCAGCATCCGGGCCCGCTCGCCGAGGACCTCCAGGATGCCGTCGACGTAGCCGACGCGGCCGGGCCGGGCGTGCCCGAGGAAGACCGTGCGGGCCTCCTCGAGCACACCGACCGTCGACGCGTTGCCGACGTGCCCCGACGGGCTCAGGTCCTGCTGCCGGAGGTGGACGGTCACCCGACGCGTGACCGGGTGACCGTCCACCCGCCCGGCGACGGTCATGGCACGATCAGCGTCACGACTTCGGCGACGCAGGCCGGCTTGTCGGAGCCCTCGATCTCGACGACGAACTTCGTGGTCAGGAATGCTCCCGAATCCTTGCGGTCGAGCGCGACCGGCGTCGCGGTCGCCCGGATCCGGGATCCGACGCGGACCGGGGACGGGAAGCGAACCTTGTTGCTGCCGTAGTTGACCCGTGCCGAGCCCGTGCCGATCGTGTACAGGCCGCCGCCGAGGATCGGTAGCAGCGAGAGCGTCAGGTAGCCGTGCGCGATGGGCGCGCCGTACGGCCCGGACGCCGCCAGCTCGGGGTCGACGTGGATCCACTGGTGGTCGCCGGTGGTGTCGGCGAAGGCATCGATCCGGTCCTGCTCGACGGTCAGCCACTCGCCGGGGCCGAGGGGCTCGCCGAGTGCGGCGTCCAGCGCGTCGAGGCTGTCGAAGGTCGTTGTCACGTCACGCCACCTTTTCGAAGATCGCGGCCAGGCCTTGGCCGCCGCCGATGCACATCGTCTCGAGACCGTATCGGCCACCGCGGCGGTGCAATTCGCGGGCCAGGGTGCCGAGCATGCGCACCCCGGTCGCGCCGACGGGATGGCCGAGGGAGATACCGGATCCGAGGACGTTGGTGCGGTCCTGGTCGGCGTCGGTGAACTTCCACTCGCGCATCACGGCCAGTGCCTGCGCGGCGAACGCCTCGTTGAGTTCGATGAGGTCGATGTCGGAGAGTGTCAGATTCGCTTTGCGCAGCGCCACTTCCGTGGCCGGGACGGGTCCGATGCCCATGACCTTCGGAGCGACACCGGCCAGGCCCCAGGACACCAGCTTCACCAGAGGACGCAGTCCGAGTTCGGCCGCCTTCTCCGGTGTGGTGACGATGCACATCGCGGCGGCGTCGTTCTGGCCGCTGGCGTTGCCCGCGGTGACGGTCGCGGCCGGATCGGATTTCGCCAGGACCGGCTCGAGCGCGGCGAGCGACTCCATCGTGGTGTCGGCGCGGGGGTGCTCGTCGGTGTCGACGACGGTGTCGCCGCGCCGACCGGGCACCGTGACCGGCACGATCTCTTCCGCGAGCAGACCCGACTGCTGCGCGGCGACCGCGCGAAGGTGCGAGTTCATCGCGAGCCGGTCCTGCTCCTCGCGGGGAATCGCATACTCGCGGCGCAGGTTCTCGGCCGTCTCCAGCATCCCGCCGGGGACGGGGTGGTGGCGACCGCCCGCGGTCTCGCGGGCGCGCGCCAGGCCGTCGTGAATCCGCACTCCGCCGCGGGAGCCGCCCCACCGCATGTCGACGGAGTAGAACGCCGCGTTGCTCATGGACTCGGTTCCGCCCGCGACGACGAGGTCGTTGTCGCCGGCCGCCACCTGCATCGCCGCCTGGATCACGGCCTGCAGGCCGGAGCCGCAGCGACGGTCGACGTGCATGCCGGGCACGGTGACGGGCAGTCCGGCGTCGAGTGCGACGACGCGGCCGATGGCGGGGGCCTCGCTGTTGCCGTTGCAGTGGCCGAGGATCACGTCCTCGATGTCGCCGGGCGCGATGCCGGTGCGCTCGATCATGCCCCGCAATGCGGTGACACCGAGGTCGACGGCGGTGAGGGCCTTGAACGTTCCGCCGTAGCGACCGATCGGGGTACGCACCGGCTCGCAGATCACTGCTTCACGCATGGTGATGTCTCCTTCGAGTGGGTGAATCAAGCTTTGACGCAGCGGATGTCACATGAATCGTCCGCCGGTGACGTCGAGCCGGGTGCCCGTCATGTAGGACGACAGGTCCGATGCCAGGAACAGGGCGACATTCGCGACCTCCTCGACCTCGCCCGCACGACCCATCGGGATCTCCGCCATCTTCTGATCCCACGCCTTCTGCGGCATCGACTCCGTCATCGCCGACCGGATCAGGCCCGGTGCGATCGCGTTGACGCGAATACCATGGTGCGCAAGTTCTTTCGCTGCCGCCTTCGTCATGCCGACGATGCCCGCCTTCGCGGCCGAATAGTTCGTCTGCCCGACCAGGCCGACCTTCCCCGACAGGGACGACAGGTTCACGATCGAGCCGGACTTACGCTCGCGCATGATCGGCGACGCCAGCCGAAGACCGTTCCACGTCCCCTTGAGGTGCACGGCGATGACCTGGTCGAACTGCTCCTCGGTCATGTTCCGCATCGTGGCATCGCGGGTGATGCCTGCGTTGTTGACGAGCACGTCGAGGCCGCCGAACGCCTCGAGGGCGGTGTCGAGCATCGCCTGGACGTCGTCGCCGGAGGTCACGTCGCAGCGCACGCCGCGCGCCACCTCGGCGCCGCCGAGCTTGTTCGCCGCCTCCTGCACGGCTGACTCGTCGATGTCACCGAGAACCACGCGAGCACCCTCGGCGATGAAGCGCTCGGCGATCGCAAAGCCGATTCCCTGTGCACCACCGGTGATCACGGCGGTACGGTCGGACAGCAATTGCATGGGAACTCCTCGAATCGGTACGGGGTGGGGCGCCGCCGAACGTGACGTGGCGCGGGCCGAATTCACCCTAACCACGGCCCCGTTCGCGAAGGAAGGGTCGAGCGCCGGATCCGCGATCCGAATTGACTAACGAAGGGGTAGGCCGATTCGTATTGGACGCGGGCGCGCCGGCCGGTGATGGTGGATGACATGACGACTGCTGTTCCGGCCGGTGCCGTGATTCCAGGTGGAGCCGAGGTCGGCGCCGAGGACTTCGCCGAGATCCTCGCGCAGACCAGGCGCTTCATCCGTTCCGTCGTGGTCCCGCGGGAACAGGAGATCGCCGACACCGACGCGATCCCGGACGACATCCGCGACGCGGCAAAGGAGATGGGTCTGTTCGGGTACGCCATCCCGCAGCAGTGGGGCGGACTCGGGCTGAACCTCGCGCAGGATGCCGAACTCGCGATGGAGTTCGGCTACACGTCGTTGGCGCTGCGGTCGATGTTCGGTACCAACAACGGCATCGCCGGGCAGGTGCTCGTCGGGTTCGGCACCGACGAGCAGAAGAAGCGGTGGCTCGAGCCGATCGCGTCCGGCGACGTCGTCGCGTCGTTCGCACTGACCGAACCCGGCGCGGGCTCCAACCCGGCAGGCCTGCGCACCAGGGCGGTCCGCGACGGCGATGACTGGGTGATCACCGGGGAGAAGCGGTTCATCACCAACGCCCCGCTCGCGAACCTGTTCGTGGTGTTCGCCCGCACCCGGCCCCGCGACGCGAACGGCGAAGGCATCGCCGTCTTCCTCGTCCCCGCCGACACAGCGGGTGTCGCTGTCGGGGCGAAGGACCGCAAGATGGGGCAGGAAGGTGCCTGGACGTCGGACGTGCACTTCAGTGACGTGCGGGTGCCCGCGGACGCGCTCGTCGGCGGCGACGAGGACGCCGGCTACCGCGCCGCAATGACGTCTCTGGCTCGGGGCCGGGTGCACATCGCCGCGCTCTCGGTCGGGCAGGCGCAGCGCGCACTCGACGAGTCCGTCACCTACGCCGCGACCGCCACCCAGGGTGGCAGCCCGATCGGGGAGTTCCAGCTCGTGCAAGCGATGCTCGCCGACCAGCAGACCGGAGTCATGGCGGGCCGTGCGCTGGTCCGAGACGCGGCGCGGGCGTGGGTCGAGGAGACGGACCGGCGCATCGCGCCATCGGTGGCGAAGCTGTACTGCACCGAGATGGTCGGCAAGGTCGCGGACCTCGCCGTGCAGATCCACGGCGGCAGCGGCTACATGCGGGACGTTCCCGTCGAGCGGATCTACCGCGACGTCCGCCTGCTGCGCCTGTACGAGGGCGCCAGCGAGATCCAACGCACGATCATCGGCCGCGGACTCCTCAGGGCCGCCTCGAAGGCCGTCTGACGTGGCGACCGGTCCGCTTCCGCTCGAGGGCTACCTGGTGGTGGCTCTCGAGCAGGCCGTCGCGGCCCCGCTCGCGACGCGGCACCTCGCGGACCTCGGGGCCCGCGTCGTCAAGATCGAACGGGTCGGTGAGGGCGACTTCGCGCGCGCCTACGACGACACCGTGCGAGGTCAGGCGTCGCACTTCGTCTGGCTGAACCGCGGCAAGGAGTCGGTCGCCGTCGACCTGAAGTCGGCGGAGGGCGTCGCGCTCGTCCGGGATCTCGTCGCCCGCGCGGACGTGTTCGTGCAGAACCTCGCGCCCGGCGCCGTGAACCGTCTCGGACTCGACGCCGACGCACTGCGCGACCGCGATCCCCGTCTCGTGGTGGTGAACCTGTCCGGCTACGGGACGGCGGGACCGATGCGGGACCGTCGCGCGTACGACCTGCTGATCCAGGCGGAAGCGGGACTCGTGTCGGTCACCGGAACCCCCGAGACCGCGACGAAGACGGGAATCCCGACGGCCGACATCGCCGCAGGGATGTACGCGCTGAACTCGGTGGTGTCCGCGCTCCTGCGCCGCGAACGGTTCGGGGTCGGCGCGACCGTCGACGTCTCGATGTTCGACGCGACCGCGGAGTGGCTCGGCCACCCGATGTACGTGCAGATGTACGCCGACCGGCAGGTCCCGAGGATGGGTCTGAGTCACGCGACGATCGCGCCCTACGACGCCTATCCGACCTGTGACGGCGAGATCCTGATCGGCGTCCAGAACGATCGCGGCTGGCGTGCACTCGTCGTCGATGTGTTCGGCCGTCCTGACCTCGCCGACGACCCGGAGCTGCGCACCAACGTCGACCGGGTCCGCAACCGCACGAAGTGCGATGCCGCCGTCGCCGCGGAGACGTCCGGCTGGACGACCCGCGACCTCGACGTCCGGCTCGCGGAGGTCGGGGTTCCCGCTGCGCAGGTCCGCGACGTGGCGGGTCTCGTCGCGCACCCACAGTTGCAGGAGCGGGAGCGATGGCGTGAGGTCGAGACCCCCACAGGGCCGGTGTGGGCGCTGCTGCCGCCGATGACGTTCCGCGACACCGAACTTCGCATGGGTGACGTGCCGCCGCTCGGCGCGCACACCGATGCCGTGCTCACCGAACTCGGGTACGGCGACCGGATCGCCGCACTGCGCGGTACGGGGGTCGTGGGCTGACGTTCGAGGTGCGGTTGGCGCACCCCGTTCGCCGCGTCCGCACCTGCGCTGCGCGGTCAATTCCCGTGTGCAATGGTCGATAACCATGCGCACTCGCGAGCGACGCCTCACCTACCGGGAAGTCGGCGCCACCGCGCACGAGCTGCCGGACGGGTACCACCACGTGCAGCGTTCGCGCGTGCTCGGGACCGGTGGCGCGCTGTTCGAGCGCGCTGCCGACGAGTTGCGCTCGTGGACGCTGCACGAGCGCGCCGGAGTGCGGGTGTCGGGTGGTCGTGTCGAGGTCGGGGACCGGGTGCGCCTCCGAATCCGGGTGGGCCCGCTGCCGGTCGTCGCGCACTGCGAGATCGTGTACGTCGTCGACGAGCCCCGCAGACGCGGCTTCGCGTACGGCACCCTGACCGGTCACCCCGAACGCGGGGAGGAACTGTTCTGCGTCGAATGGTGCGCCGACGACTCGGTCGTCCTCACGATCACCGCGTTCTCGCGTCCCGCGCTCTGGTGGTCGCGTCTCGGCGCCGTGCCGGCGCGATCGGTTCAGCGTCGCATCAGCGACCGCTACCTCGCCGCCCTCTGACGTGTCGCGCAGCCCTTTTCCTGCGTCCGCACCCCCGGTGCGCGCGCAATGCCCCAGTGCATACGGGGAGACGTGTGTGCACGCCGTCAGTCGACGATGGGCGCACCCTTGTCGAGTGCCGTCACCTCGTCGTGCAGGCGGGCCATCGTCCGGTCCAGCTCGGCGGCGGCGTCGGCGGCCTGCTTGAGTTCGTCGAGCAGGCGTGGCGGGACCGCGCGGTCGAACTTGTAGTAGATCTTGTGCTCGAGACTGGCCCAGAAGTCCATCGCGATGGTGCGGATCTGGATCTCGACGTACGTCGGCTCGGTGCGGTCCGACAGGTACACCGGCACCTGCACGATCAGGTGCAGGCTCTGGTAGCCGTTCGGCTTCGGGTTCGCGATGTAGTCCTTGACCTGCACCAGCGTCACGTCGGGTTGGCTGGTGAGCATCTCGGCGACCCAGTACGCGTCGGACACGAAGGCGCAGGTGACGCGGATTCCGGCGATGTCACGGATCTGTTCGCGAATCGACTCGATGTCCGGCGGGCAGCCGATCCGCACGGCCTTCGTCACCAGCGACTCCATCGACTTGAGTCGGGTGTTGACGTGTTCGATCGGGCTGTAGTCGTGCGACTGCTCGAACTCCTCACGCAGGATGTTGATCTTCGTCAGGGTCGCGTCGATTGCGAACTTGTAGTTGAGCCGGAAGCCGGCCAGGCGTTGCTGGAGTTCTCGCAGTGTCTCCAGGGTCGGGGGTTCCGGCGGCGCCTCCAGCTCCATTCCGGTCAGATCGCGGAACAGGTCGCCGAGGATGACCAGTTCGGGCTCGATGCCGCCATCGGTCAGGTGGGTGCTCACGTGGAATCGTCCTCACTTCGATTGCTCGCCACCCATTGTGCCCGTCGACCATGTGTGCAGCCTGTGAGCGAGAGCCCTCCACACACGAAATCCCGCGTCCGCACCCCCTCTGTACAGGCAGAAGAGGTGCGGACGCGGGAAACGGCGTGCGAACGCGGCGAACTACGCCGAAGCGGACTTCGACTGAAGGTCGAGCGCGATGTCGATGAGCATGTCCTCCTGGCCGCCGACGAGGCGACGCTTGCCCGCCTCGAGGAGGAGGGTGCGGACGTCGACGCCGTAGCGCGCCGACTGGATCTCTGCGTGCCGCAGGAAGCTGGAGTAGACACCGGCGTAGCCGAGGGTCAGGGTCTCGCGGTCGACGCGGACCGGGCGGTCCTGCAGCGGGCGGACGATGTCGTCGGCGGCGTCCTGCAGTGCGAACACGTCGCAGCCGTGCTTCCACTCGTAGAGGTCCGCCACCGCGACGAACGCCTCGATGGGGCAGTTGCCCGCGCCGGCGCCGTGCCCGGCGAGCGACGCGTCCACACGGTAGACACCCTCCTCGACTGCGACGACCGAGTTGGCCACCGACATGGAGAGGTTCTCGTGGGCGTGGATGCCGATCTCGGTGCCCTCGTTGAGGATGTCGCGGTACGCGCGGACGCGGTCGCGGACGCCGGTCAGCGTCAGTCGTCCGCCCGAGTCGGTGACGTAGACGCAGTGCGCGCCATACGACTCCATCAGCTTCGCCTGCTTCGCCAGCTCCTCGGCGGGCGCCATGTGGCTCATCATCAGGAAGCCCGAGACGTCCATGCCGATCTCGCGTGCGGTCTCGATGTGCTGTGCGGAGACGTCGGCCTCGGTGCAGTGTGTCGCGATGCGCACCGAGCGCACACCGAGCTTGTAGGCGTGCTTGAGTTCCTCGATGGTGCCGACGCCGGGCAGCAGCAGCGTGGTGAGGCGGGCGTTCTTGATCGCGTCCGCCGCGGCCTCGATCCACTCCCAGTCGGTGTTCGAGCCGGGGCCGTAGTTCACCGATCCGCCCGCGAGGCCGTCACCGTGCGCGACCTCGATCGCGTCGACGCCCGCGTCGTCGAGGGCGGTGACGATCCGCTTGACGTCCTCGGGCGAAATGCGATGGCGCACCGCGTGCATGCCGTCGCGGAGGGTGACGTCCTGGACGAAGACGGTGGGGTTGGCGCTCATCGGGTGGCTTCCTTCTTCTGGGCGATCCGCTCCGCGATCTGCATGCCGGCGGAGGTCATGATGTCGAGGTTGCCCGCGTAGGTGGGCAGGTAGTGTCCGGCGCCCTCGACCTCGAGGAAGATCGAGACCTGGTGGGTGGGACGGTTGTTGTCGACGAGCAGCGTCTCGACCGGCTGGTCGGACGGGATCTCGGTGATCTGGACCTGCTGCTTGAGGCGGTAGCCGGGCACGTACGCCGCGACGTCGCCGACCATCTTCTCGACCGACTGACGGATCTCGTCGTGGGTGGCCGGGTCCGGCGCATCGACGAGGCAGAAGACCGTGTCGCGCATCATCAGCGGCGGCTCGGCCGGGTTGAGGATGATGATCGCCTTGCCGCGCTTGGCGCCACCGACGGAGACGATCGCGCTGGACGTGGTCTCGGTGAACTCGTCGATGTTGGCGCGGGTGCCCGGGCCTGCGGACTTCGACGCGATCGACGCGACGATCTCGGCGTACGCGACCGGGACGACGCGGGAGACGGCCGCGACCATCGGGATGGTGGCCTGGCCACCGCACGTCACCATGTTCACGTTCGGTGCGTCGAGGTGCTCGTCGGCGTTGACGGCGGGCACCACGAACGGGCCGATCGCGGCGGGGGTGAGGTCGATGAGGCGCTTGCCGAGCGCGCCGAGACGCTCGTTGTTCACGACGTGCGCCTTCGCGGACGTCGCGTCGAAGACGATCTCGATCTCGTCGAAGTTCGGGAGGGCGACGAGGCCCTCGACGCCGTCGGACGTGATCGGCACGCCGAGCGAGGCGGCGCGGGCGAGACCGTCGGAGGCGGGGTCGATGCCGACCATCGCGCCCATCTCCAGGTTCTCGGAGTGGTTCATCACCTTGATCATCAGGTCGGTGCCGATGTTGCCGGAGCCGATGATGGCGACCTTGGTTCGCTTGTCTGTCATAGGAGTCAGTCCTTCGAGAAGGTGGCGTTGACGGTGCCGAGAGTGGACAGCTCGGCGCGGACGACCGAGCCGGGCGGGGTGGGGGCCAAGGGCCCCAGGGAGCCGGTGAGGACGACCTGCCCGGCGAGTAGGGGCTGGCCGTACTCGCGGGCGGTGCGGGCGAGCCAACCGAGTGCGACCAGCGGGTCGCCGAGGCAGGCCGCGCCGGTTCCCTCGGAAGCCAGTTCGTCGTCGATCCACATCTGCATCGTGACGCCGACGGGTTCGACCTCGTCGAGGGTCAGCCAGTTGTCGGCGATCACGTACAGGCCGGACGACGCATTGTCGGCGACGGTGTCGGTGATGTGGACGTCCCAGTTGGTGATGCGGGAGTCGACGATCTCGATGGCGGCCGCGAGGCCGGAGACGGCGGCGCGGATCTGCGCGTCGTCGAGGTCGCCGTCGACCAGGTCGGCGCCGAGGCGCATCGCGATCTCGGCTTCGGCGCGGGGCTGGAGCAGGCGGTCGCTGGGGACCTCCGTCAAGCCTGAGACGTCCATGTCGTCGAGCAGGACTCCGAAGTCGGGCTGCGTGACACCGAGCTGCTGCTGGACAGCGGCTGAGGTTGCGCCGATCTTGCGGCCGACCACGACAGCACCCGCGGCGACCCGGGCCGCGATCAACTGCTGCTGCACCGCGTAGGCGGCGGCGATGTCGGTGGAGCCGAGTACGTCCCGGACCGGTGCGCACGGCACACCGGTGTCGGCGGCCGCGGTCAATCGTGCCAAGGCGTCCGAGACTGCTACGGAGCCGTCGAGTGGCGTCATCGAAGTAATCCTCGTCGTCGTGTTCGTCGGAGTGTGAAGCGCATCGGGTCCTGTGGATGAGCGCTGACGACGACTGTGCCCGCCGTGTCACGGCCAGCGCGAGGGTCGAGTTCCGAAGAGCGGAACTTTGCAGGTCAGGACGCTACCGGTTCAGGGCGTGTGCGATTCGGTTCGGGGTCGGCGCGCGAGGGTCGCGGAGATCCCGGCCGCCGCCGCCCGCACCTGGGTGGCATGGGCCTGAGGACGGAATCGAGTGATGGGCCCGGTCGCACTGACTGCGGCGATGGGACGGTCGGATGCGTCGAGCACCGGCGCCGCGACGCACACGATCCCGACGGCCGCTTCCTCGAACTCGAACGACACGCCGGCCTCGACGATGGTGTCGAGTTGCTTGGCGAGCATTCCGGGCGCGGTGATGGTGCGCGGTGTACGGCGCGGGAGGGGCCCGGACAGGACCTCGGAACGAAGCTCGTCGCGTGCGTGCGCCAGCAGTGCCTTACCGATCGCCGTGCAGTGCAACGGCATTCGGCCGCCGATTCGCGACGGCGAGCTCGCCTGCCGGTGCCCGCCGATCTTCGCGACGTACACGACCTCCGCGTCCTCGAGGACGCCCAGGTGCACCGTCTCGTGGGTGCGTTCGTAGAGGTCCTCCATGAAGGGCGTCGCGACCTCGATCAGACCGCGCTCGACGGAGGCGCGCATCCCCAGCTCGAACAGTTGCCTGCCCAGGCGGTATCTGGAGTCGTCGCGGTCGAGCAGTCGTACCGCGACCAGTTCGGTGAGCAGGCGGTGCAGTGTCGCCTTCGGCAGACCGGTCCTGCGCTGCAGTTCCGCGAACCCGACGCCGTGGTCGTCGGCGGTGAAGGCGGACAGGACCACCATCGCCTTGCCGAGCACGGTGTTCATGGATGCAGACTACGCAGTGCTGTCACCTCCGCGACGCGCCGTCCGAAAGTGCACGACTTCCCGAAGGTGGAACCTGTGTCATTCTCGGGGTCATGAAAATTTCACATCGAATCGCATCGGTTGCAGCTGCCGGATTGTTGGGGGCGGCGTTGTCCGTGACGGCACCGGGTGTGGCGAGCGCCGCGGATCCGTGCACACTCGGATGGTCGAACACGGGACCGCGCGCATGCGTGATGACGCCCGTCTCGATAGCTCCGGTTCTGACGCTGGGGAACGGTATCTGCCCCGGTATTCTGATGGCGTCCGGGACCGCGTTCGACGGACCGCTGGGCGGGTGGTCGACCCCTGCGGGTGCTGTGCATTCCGTCGAACTTCGCATCTCGCAGGGCTACTCACCGCTCGGCGAGTGGGGATCGACGGTCGGGGCATGCGACGCGACCGCGATCGTCGACTGGCAGAACTTCGACACCGGGCGAAGCGGCTCGGTGACTCGGCACATCCCGGCGCACAAGACGAGTGTCAGTCCGGAGATCGTGCCGGTGGAGACGGGCCAGGGGCGTGTGCGGCTCACCGTCCGGACCGACACGCCGAGCATCCCCATGTCCACCGACGTCGTCGTACCCTGACGCCAGGTCGGGAATCGAGAAACCAGGCAGATCCATTCCGCTTCGCACACAGCGCTTCTCGTCGGAGGCGCTGTGTGCGAAGCGGAGTCGTGTCAGAACAGGACCGACTCGAGTTCCTTGCTGTACGGACGGATTCCGTCGAGATCGCCTGCGGCGACCTTCTTCACCCAGTACGGGTCGGCGAGGACGGCGCGGCCGAGGCCGACGAGGTCGAACTCGCCTCGCTCGTACAGGTCCAGCAGCGGCGCGAGTGACAGCGACGCCTGGCCCTCGGCGGCGTCCCCGAGGAACGGAGCCGCGACGCCGACCGACCCGAGTGCGATGACCGGCAGCCCTGTCAGGTGCTTCGTCCATCCGGCGAGGGTGCGGTCGGAGTCGTCGAATTCGGGTAGCCAGTAGCGGCGCGTCGAGACGTGCAACACCGACACGCCTGCCTCGACGAGCGGGGTGAGGGTCTGCTCGAGTTCGCCCGGGTTCTCCGCGATGCGGGCGTCGTAGTGGCCGCCCTTCCACTGCGAGAACCGGTACAGGATCGGGAAGTCCGCACCGACACGCCGCCGGATCTCGGTGACGATCTCCGCGCCGAGGCGCATCCGGTTCGCGATCGACCCGCCGTAGGAGTCGGTGCGCCGGTTCGTGCGAGCCCAGGTGAACTGGTCGAGCAGGTAGCCGTGCGCGCCGTGCAGCTCGATGCCGTCGAAGCCGATCTCCTTCGCGTCCACCGCGGCGCGCGCGAACGCGTCGATGATGCCCTCGATGGTGGAGTCGGTCGCGGTCTCACCGGCCGGCTCACCCCCGAGTCCGATCCCGGACGGGCTGATCACCGGTGCGTCGTGGTTGGGACCCGCGCCCGCGATCCGGGTGACGCCGAGGTGCCACAGCTGCGGGACGATCCGACCGCCCTCCGCGTGCACCGCCTCGACGACCCGCCGCCAGCCGGCGAGTGCGTCCTCGCCGTAGAAGACGGGGACCTTGCCGCTGGCGCCCGCGGAGAACTCGTCGACGTAGGTGCCCTCGGTGACGATCAGGCCGAGCGAGGAAGCGCGCCGCGCGTAGTACTCGGCGACGGCGTCGTCGGGGGTGTTGGCGGGCGAGAACTTCCGCGTCATCGGGGCCATCACGAAGCGGTTGGACAGCTCGAGGCCGCCCACCGTGGCGGGGGCGAGCAGCGGCGCGATGTCGGTGCCGTCGAGCAGGGTGCTCGCCGGGGTGCTGCCGGTGGTCTCGTTGCGCAGGTCGGTCATGTGATCTCCGTGTGCGTCGGGGTCGGGCGGTGGGTCAGGGTCGGTCGTTCGCGGTGAGAACGGCGTCGAGCAGTCCGGGGAAGCGGGCATCGAGGTCGGCGCGGCGCAGGGCGAGCCTGCGGTTGCGTCCGCGTAGTTCGCTGTCGACGACTCCGGCTTCTCGGAGCACCTTCACCTGGTGCGACTTCGTGGATTTCGGCAGGTCGGTGCCGAGGGCGGCGCAGTCGACCATGTCCTGCGGGCCTGCCGCCAGTTCGCGAACCAGTGCGAGTCGGGCGTCGTCACTGAGCGCGAACAGGACGGCCGTGAGTTCGATGTCCTCGCGGTCGGGGTGAGGCAGCTTGGAAATCTCAGGCATGGTTCGAGAATAGTTGAACCTTCACGGCCCATACCGTAACTTGAGCTAATGGTTCCAATCAAGTCGAACCGTTTGGTCGACGCGCCGCCCACCGTCACGGCCCCTCGCGACCTCGGACGTCCCGGTGCACGCGGATTCCGACTGGTCCTGTTCGCGGCCACCGCGATGATGGCCGGGGCGAGCGCGCCGTCCCCGTTCTATCCCGTCATCCAGGCGGAACTCGGATTCACGCCTGTCACCACGACCGTGGTCTTCGCCGTCTACGCGATCGCCCTGCTCGCCACCCTCCTCGTGGTCGGATCGGTCTCCGACCACGTCGGCAGGCGCCCCGCGATCTCCGTCGGCTTCGTGATTCTCGCGCTCAGCGTCGTCCTGTTCTGGCACGCCGACGCCGTCACCGGTTTCGTGGCCGCCCGCGTGCTGCAGGGCGTCGCGAGCGGGCTGCTGCTGTCCGCGCTGTCGGCGGCCGTCGTCGACCTCGAACCCCGCGACCGGCCCGGATCCGCCGCAGTGTGGAACGCCGTGACGCCGATGGTCGGACTCGCGGTCGGCGCGCTCGTGTCGGGGATCGTCCTCGACCGGTCCGGTCACGCCGCCGCCGGGGCGGTCTTCGGCACGCTGACGGTCCTCTACCTCGTGCTGGCGGCGGCAGTGTGGACCGTGCCGGAGACGGCCCCGCGCCACGGAGGACTGCTCGCGTCGCTGCGGCCGCGGGTCGCGCTGCCGCGGGACGTGCGGACGGTGTTCGTGCGCAGCGCGCCCGCCGTCTTCGCGGGCTGGGCCACCGGCGGCCTGTACCTCTCGCTCGGACCGGCGATCGTCGCCTCGGAACTCCACGGCACGTCGCATCTGTCGCAGGGACTCGTCGTGACGCTTCTCGCGGGCACCGGCGCGCCCGCCGCCTACCTGATCCGCAACCGCACTCCGCGCGTCATCACCCTGTTCGGGACGATCGCGCTCGCGGTCGGAACTGCGGCCACACTGGTCGCTCTCGCGGTCGGTTCACTGCCCGCGTACTACCTCGCCGTGATCGTCGCCGGGGCTGGCTTCGGTACGGCGTTCTTCGGGGTGCTGCGCTCGATCACGCCGCTGACCCGGCCCGACGACCGGGCCGAGGTGTTCGCCGCGGTGTTCGTCGTCAGCTACGTCGCGTTCGGAGTTCCCGCGGTGGTTGCCGGACTGCTCGTCCCGCACCTCGGGTTGGCGACGACCGCGTACGGGTACGGCGTCGTCATCGTCATCCTCGCGACGACGGCCGCGCTGCTGCGCAGGTTCGGCTCCCGCGACTGACGGGACGCCGACCGTCAGCCGACGGTGCCGGTCTGCAGAAAGGTCAGGAGATCGGCGTTGATCGTGTCGGCATGCGTGGTGGGCATGCCGTGCGGAAAGTCCTTGTACGTCTTGAGGGTTCCGTTCTTCAGGAGTTCCGCGGACTTCGGGCCGGAGGCCACGTAGGGAACGATCTGATCGTCCTCACTGTGCATCACCAGTACCGGCACGGTGATCTTCGTGAGGTCCTCGGTGAAATCGGTCTGGGAGAAGGCGACGATCCCGTCGTAGTGAGCTTTCGCTCCGCCCATCATGCCCTGACGCCACCAGTTGTCGATGACGGCCTCCGAGGGCTTCGCTCCCGGCCGGTTGTAGCCGTAGAAGGGTCCCGACGGCAGGGCGCGGTAGAAGTCGGAACGGCTCGCCGCCAGTTGTGCCTGCAGATCGTCGAACACCTCCTTGGGCAGGCCTTCGGGATTCGTTTTCGTTCTCACCATCAACGGCGGGACAGCGGCGATGAGCACGGCCTTGGCCGCCCGGTCCTCGCCGTGGCGGGCCAGGTAGCGCACCACTTCGCCGCCTCCGGTGGAGTGGCCGACATGGACGGCGTCCGAGAGATCGAGATGGTCCACCAGCGCGGCGAGGTCGTCGGCGTAGTGGTCCATGTCGTGACCGTCGGCGACCTGTGTGGACCTACCGTGGCCGCGGCGGTCGTGGGCGATCACCCGGTAGCCCCGCTGCAGGAAGAGCAGCATCTGGGTGTCCCAGTCGTCGGCTGACAGTGGCCAGCCGTGGCTGAAGACGATGGGCTGGCCGCTGCCCCAGTCCTTGTAGAAGAGGTCGACTCCGTCAGTGGTCGTGATGGTGGGCACGATCGGTCTCCTGTCGCCGGGGCGTCAAGCCTGCTGGGGCGGAGCATAGCCACGGGCGGGCCCCGTGCCTTGACTGTGCGTGCACGGTTGTCACCCGACGGTGCGGCTGGGCCCGAATCCGGTGAAAGTGCCGACCGGGTCCGGCGCCGGGTCGATAATCCGTGTGACAGCCGAGTGCCCGGCCTCGAACGGAGCGGTGGATATGAGCTACGACGTCATCGTCAGGAGCGGCCGATGGTTCGACGGCACCGGCGCGCCCTCCGCGACCAGGCACCTCGGCATCCGTGACGGAAAGGTCGCCGTCGTGTCCGCGCAGCCGCTCGACGAGGGTGGCTGCCCCCGGGTGATCGATGCGTCCGGCAAGTGGGTGCTGCCCGGCCTGATCGACATCCACACCCACTACGACGTCGAGATCCTGGAGTCGCCCTCGCTGTCGGAGTCGGTGCGGCACGGCGTCACGTCGGTGTTCCTCGGGTCCTGTTCGCTATCGACCGTGCATGCCTCCCCGTCGGATGCGGGGGACCTGTTCGCTCGAGTGGAGGCGATCCCGCGGCGTCACGTCGTCGGCGCCCTGGAGGAAGCGAAGACGTGGATGTCGGCGCGGGACTACGTCGACGCGCTCGAGGCTCTGCCCCTCGGTCCGAACGTCGCGGCGTTTCTCGGTCATTCCGACATGCGCGCCGCGCAGATGGGTCTCAACCGTGCTACTCGGAAGGATGTGCGCCCCAGCGATTTCGAACTCGCGAACATGGAGGCCATGCTCACCGAGGCGCTGGATGCCGGGTTCGTGGGGATGTCGACGCAGCAGTTGCTGTTCGACAAGCTCGACGGCGTCACCTGCCGGTCGCGCACGCTCCCGTCCACCTACGCGAAGTCGCGGGAACGGCGACGGCTCAACACGATCCTGCGTCGCCGGGGTCGGGCACTGCAGGCCGGGCCCGACCTGACGAGTCCGTTCAGCCTCGCGAGTCTCATCCTCGGCAGCACGGGTCTCGGGCGGACGAAGCTCAAGACGAGCCTGCTGTCGGCCGCCGACATCAAGTCCAACCCGTACACCATCCGGATTCTCGGACCGATCGCCGCGATCGTGAAGCGGCTCCGCGGCGATCTGCGGTGGCAGCACCTGCCGGTGCCGTTCGAGGTGTACGCCGACGGCATCGACCTCGTGGTGTTCGAGGAGTTCGGTTCCGTGGCTGCGGCATTGCACCTGTCGGACGAGATCGAGCGCAATGCCCTGCTGCGGGACGAGGAGTATCGGCGCTGGTTCCGCAAGGACTACGACAAGAGGTTCGGGGTCAAGGTGTGGCACCGCGACTTCTTCGACGCGGACATCGTCGCCTGCCCCGATGGGTCGGTGATCGGAAAGACGTTCGGTCAGGTCGGCGTCGAACGCGGCGGGGTCCATCCCGTCGACGCGTTCCTCGACCTCGTCGTCGAGTACGGAACGAAACTGCGCTGGCGCACCACCATCTCGGGTCATCGTCCCGAGATCCTGGACATGCTCGCGCGGACTCCCGGTGTGCAACTGGGGTTCTCGGACGCGGGCGCGCACCTGCGGAACATGGCGTTCTACAACTTCGGCCTGCGGTTCCTGCGCCGTGTCCGCGATTCCGAGCGGGCGGGTCGTCCGTCGGTGACGCTGGAGCAGGCCGTGCACCGGCTGACGGGTGAACTCGCCGACTGGTACGACATCGACGCCGGGCACCTGCGTGAGGGCGACCGCGCGGACCTCGTCGTGATCGACCCGGCGCACCTCGACGACACCCTCGACGCCTACGCCGAGTCCGCGATGCCCGCGTACGACAACCTGTCGCGGATGGTGAACCGCAACGACGACGCCGTCACCGCTGTCCTCGTCGGTGGCGAGTACGTCTTCGGTGCGGGCGTGGCCGCCGACGTGCTCGGCGTGACGCGGACCGGACGCTTCCTGCATGCCGGGGAGCGCACCGCCCGCTGATCGATCCCGTCCCGGGCAATGCCCCGGGCTTCGCTCGCCGCTTCCGTAGGCGCGTCCTCTCCCGACCGCGAGATCGACTGTCGCAGTTGGTCAATTGTCCACATGAGCTTTCCGCGGCGGTGCTCGCCGCCCCGTCGCGAACCGTCGCAGCGTGTGTCCTTGACCACATTGCGAGGGCCGTGATGCGCATTTGCCCCACATGCTGAGCACTCGGTCAGCATGTGGGTTGGGGGAGCGGGCCGGAAGGTCTTTCGGGTCACGATCGGCTGCCCCGGCCGCGGCGGAAATCGGCCCCGACGACACGCGGGATGGTGGTGAGGCTCGATGGCACAGGTGAAGGTCCGCACGGACGTGACCGGCGACGACGTCGTCGCCGCATCTGCGCGCGAGGGGTCGGACGGGGCGGGGCCGGACGCGGTGGGGGTGTCCGGTTCTGCCGGGGAGTCGAGACGGTCCTCGGTCTCCGAGATAGTCCGATGGATGCGCGGCTACCTGCAGCGACACCCGGTGGCCTCGTTCGAGACCGTCGGTGGGCAGTCCGTCCTCGGGATCCGCGCGATTCAGTACCTGATCCTCGTGGACCTGCCGTGAGTCCGAAACGGATACCCGGGCCCAGATGCTCCGGACGTGGCGCTGAGCGGTCGGTCAGCCCACGCTAGAATCTGCGGGAATTTTTGCGCAGGAACCCTGAATGAGTGCGAGATGTCGAGGCGGAGGT
Organism: Rhodococcus sp. RD6.2; assembly: GCF_001040705.1. Taxonomy (GTDB): domain Bacteria; phylum Actinomycetota; class Actinomycetes; order Mycobacteriales; family Mycobacteriaceae; genus Rhodococcus_G. Next base: position 8,446 of record NZ_CVQP01000006.1, on the reverse strand, counting down.
GGGAAAGCGTGACGACCCGCAGGATCGGTGCGCCGGATGCGAAGAATCGAGGGGTACTGCTCGACGCGGCGGAACAGCTCCTCCTCGCGGAGGGCTACGCGGCGGTCAGCTCGCGTCGGGTCGCCGAACAGGCTGGCCTCAAACCGCAACTGGTGTACTACTACTTCCGCACGATGGACGAACTGCTCCTCGAAGTCTTCCGGCGGCGCGCCGAGCAGGGTCTGGAGTACCAAGCGCAGCTGATGAAGTCGGAGCAGCCGCTGTGGGCGCTGTGGGACTTCAGTACCGATCCGAACGCGGTCGTGGTGACCCAGGAGTTCATCGCGATGGCCAACCATCGGCCGGGCATCCGCCAGGAGATCGCCGACTATTCCGAACGGTTCCGGGCGGCGCAGGTCGAGGCCCTGTCGGAGATCCTGCCGCGCTACGGCGCCGATCCACAGTTGACTCCCGCGCTGGTGTCGGTGCTGATGACCAGCCTGTCCCGGGTCATGGTCATGGAGTCGCACCTCGGTGTCACCGGTGGGCACGACGAGACCTTCGCGATGGTCGAGGACATGCTGCACCGCTACGAAGGGGAACGCCGACCGCACTCTGTCTGACGAGTCCGGCACAATCGCCGAGTGGGCGAAACCGGTGAGCGTGTGAAGACAGGTCGAAGTGCAGTGCGACGGGCGGCGGGAATCGTCGCGGGAGTCGCCCTCGTGGCGTTCGCGGCGGCGTGCTCGTCGCAGTCCGTGGAGGGAACGGCGGTCGCCGTGCCGTCGGTGATCGCCAGCCAGGACGTCGGCGACGGCGGCGGCAGCACCGACTTCGTGGCCGACGTCGGCGACTGCGTGAAGCTCGGCGGGACCGTCGACGAAGCCGAGATCGAGCACGCAGCGTGCGGCGGCCCCGACTCCAACTACAAGGTCATCGGCAAGGCGACGGAGAACGCGGAGTGCCCGTCGGACGCCGACCAGGTGTACTACGAGACCTTCCACGACATCGAGCAGGGCGCCCTGTGCCTGGACATCGACTGGGTGATCGGCGGCTGCATGAGCATCCCCGACCACGGGGACGACGAGCCGTTCCGCGTCGAATGCAGCGACCCGGCCGCGGGCCAGATCGAACGGGCGACCGAGATCATCGAGGGCGCCACCGACGTCGACGACTGCGCGGAGGGCGGCTTCACACACCCCGAGCGCCGGTTCACGGTGTGCACCGAGTCGGTGATCCCGCAGTAGTGCGTTCCGGACCGCCGCTACGCTGTGGCGATGCCAGTAGTCAGCCCTGACCTCGCGGGACGCGTGTTCCCGCCGCAGCGCTACCTCGTCGGTCGCGAGAAGATCCGCGAGTTCGCTCGCGCATTGCGCTCCGAGAACCCGCTGCACCACGACGTCGACGCCGCCCGCGCCGCCGGATTCGGCGACGTCATCGCACCGACGACATTCACGTCCGTCATGCAGGGCAGGGCGGTGCTCCAGCTCGTGGACGACCCCGACGTGCATCTCGAACCCAGTCGGGTCGTCCACGGCTCCGAGAAGATCGAGCATCGGCGTCCCATCGTCGCGGGGGACGAACTCTCCACGACGATGACCGTGACCGAGGTGACCGAGCGTGCGGGCAATGCCCTCCTGACCACTGTCTTCGCGATCGAGGACGCCGACGGCGAACGGGTTGCGACCATCAGCTCCACCCTGCTCGTTCGAGGAGATGACGCATGAGCGCCCCGAAGTTCGCCGAACTCGAGGTCGGGACCATCGTCGCCAAGTCCGACCTGGTCCTCACGCGTGAGGACCTCGTCCGCTATGCGGGTGCGTCCGGGGACACGAACCCGATCCACTACAACGACGCCGTCGCGGCGAAGGTCGGCCTGCCGGGGGTTCTCGCGCACGGCATGCTGACCGCGGGTGTCGCACTGCAGGTCGTCGTCGACTGGATCGGGGACCCGTCCACCGTCGTGTCCTACGAGACCCGCTTCACGCGGCCGGTCGTCGTCGACCCGTTCGACGGCGCTGCCGTGTCGGTGTCGGTGAAGGTGGGCCGACTCGACGCCGAGGCCCGCACCGCCCGACTCGACATCACCGTCGGTCACGGCGGGCAGACCGTGCTCGGCAAGACGCAGGCACTCGTGCAACTACGCGACTGAGCCTGCGCGCTTCACGGGTACGCGGTTGCGTTCACCGTGAACGGAAGGCGTGACCGGGCAACCGGCGCGGCCTACGTTCGACGGGGCAACACCAACGGTGACTTCACGAAGGGTGCGGGCGTATGGATCTGGGACTGGATGGCAAGCGAGCGATCGTCACCGGCGGCAGCCGGGGAATCGGGCGGGCCGTCGCCCGGGGGCTCGCACTCGAAGGCGTCGACGTGGTGATCGCCGCCCGCGATCCGGAAGCGCTCGAACTCGCCGCGAAGGAACTTGCGCAGGAGACCGGCCGCCGCGTCGTCGCCGTTCCCACCGACACCGGCGACGAGGACGCGGTCCGTGCGCTCGTGCAGCGCACCGTCGACGAGTTCGGGGGTGTGGACATCCTCGTGAACGCTGCCGCGACTCCGTGGAGTGCGGGCAAGCCAACCGATTTCGACTCCACCACCGACGACGTGGTTCGCGGGGAAGTGGAGATCAAGGTTCTCGGCTACCTGCGCACCGCGAGAGCCGTGGCACCGCACTTCGTAGAGCAGGGCTGGGGCAGGATCGTCAACATCAGCGGACTCGGTGCACGGCAGGCGAGTTCGATTGCGCAGACCATCCGCAACGTCAGTGTCGCCGCGCTGACGAAGAACCTCGCGGACGAGCTCGGTCCGCACGGCGTCAACGTGACGGTGGTCCACCCCGGGCGCACCCGCACCGAACGGCTGACCGAACGATTCACCGAACAGGCCAGGATCGACGGCGTCACCGTCGAGGAACTCGAGGACGGTATCGCCACCAACTCGATTCGACGCCTCGTCGACGCGTCGGAGGTTGCCGACGTCGTCACCTTCCTAGCGTCGCCGCGCAGCATCGCCATCACCGGCGACGCCGTCGCGGCTGGCGGTGGTGTGCCCGGAGCCGTCTACTACTGACCGAAACGCCGCGCACGCCTGCGTCGTTCGTGGAGTCCACGATGTGAGGGAGGCGAGGGCTTCCCTCACATCGTGGGTCGTGGGCGGCCACGCCGCGGACGGTTCGGGTGCCTCCGCGGTGGGCCGCGCCGGTCAGCGCAGGTTCGGGTTGTTGAATTCGGGGATCTCGATCTTGATCGGTCGCAGTTCGCTCATGTAGAGCAGCACGAACTGTCGGAGGAACTCGTCGAACATCCAATACGCCTCCGGGGCGAGCGGGACCGGGAGCAGGCCCTCGCGAACGGCGATGAACGGACCCCAAGCGGTGTCGAGGAGGCCGCCCCAGAGGAGCTCGCGGGGGATGTGCAGCCAGTCCGCGACCTCGTCGCCGAGCATGAATCGGGTCAGAGCACCGAGTATGGGCCGGCTCAGCAGGGTGAAGTCGAGTCCGGCGCCGAGGTCGAGGAGGGTGTCGGCGAGCTTGATGCCTTCCGGGGTGGGCGCGAGGATCGGGTCGAGCACCTGCGTGGCCTGGGATTCGGCTTCGTTCCACGTCGATGGGATGTACTGATCTTCGATGCCGAGCATGTGGGCGCTCAGCTGCCATGTGTGCAGGAACCCCTCGGACTCCGCGGCGGGGATCGAGACCTTCCACTCCTTGAGGGTTCGCATGACCGTCGTGGGCAGACTGTGCCACGTGACCATCATGTCGTGCTGGCTGATCGGAATGCCCTCGGGTGCCGCGTTGGTCCAGTGCGGTGACTGCGGAAGCAGATGCCGGACAGCGGCGTGCACCAGGCGCGTCTTGAGGCTGGTCACGATCATCTCGCCGTCGGGCTGGAAGGCGTTCGGGGTGCCGACGTCGTAGCCGAGTTTCGCTGTCCGGGAGATGCGGCGCTTCATGTTCGCGCCACCCTTGGAGTAGTAGACCGCCAGCGCTTCCTTCGGGATGACGGTGCTCATCATGCCGCTGGCGAAGCCGTAGAGGACTCCGAGGTAGAGGCCGCGCTTCTGGTTGAACCTCGCGGCGGCGGCGAACTTGCCCGGGTCGGCCCACGCGGGGAGTTGACGGTGGCGTTCGAGGAAGTCGTGCAGGTCTGCGGGCAGCCCGTCCGGCAACGGCTGTCCGTTCTTGTTCCAATTGCGTAGCAGCGCATTGACTTTCGGTACCGCACCGCGGGCGAAGAGTGACGCGACCAGGGGGTCGGCCTCGGTGTCCCACACGGTTCGGGGATCTGCCCCGGTTCCGGTTCCGATGACCGATCCCTTCGGTGACCACGTCCACAGGGGGCGAGCCCCCGCGGGTGCCGCCATCGCGAGGGCGCCGACTGCGCCCAGTGTCCCGCCCGCCTTCAAGACGGTGCGCCGGTTGAGCTGATCCATGTGTGACCCCCATTGTCGATGCCGAGATGTCGCGAAGAGTGGTGCAAAGATACAAAGAGCGTTTCTTTGTATCTTTGTATCAGCATGTGATCCGGGCCACAAGAGAGGGAATTGGTTGGCCACGACACGGGGCGGATACGATCAGACGGCGCTCCAGGAGGTGCTTGTGGAACCCGCTCCGCCCGGTGACGACCCGTCCACCGCCCGCTCATTGCTCGAACGTGCGTATGTCGATGCCGTCGAGCAGGCCGACGAGGCCGACTCCGTGCGCGCTCGCCTGCTCGACGCCGCCTACGAGCAGTTCAGTCGCACCGGCATCCAGCGCACGTCGATGGAAGAGGTGGCCAAGCGCGCCAACCTCTCCCGCATCACGCTCTATCGGAGATTCGCGACGAAGGACGTTCTCGTCGAGCAGGTGATCCACCGCGAGTTCCGCCGCTACTTCGAGCAGTACATCGTCGACATCACCAGTGCCAAGACCGTCGCCGATCGCATCGTCTTCGGATTCGTCAGCTCACTTCGGGCCATCTCCCGCAACCCGCTCATCGGTGGACTCCTCGATTCCGAGCCGAGTTTGCTCGGCTCCATCGTCGGTGACGACGGACGCACCCTCGCGGCTGTGCGGGAGTTCGTCGCCGGTCAGCTCCATCGCGAGCAGGAGGCGGGCAACATCACCGCCGACCTCGACACCGACCTCACCGCCGAGTTGATGGTGCGGATCTCCGCCTCGTTCCTGATGGTGCCGAGTCAGATCGTCGACCTCGACGACGACGAGCAACTCACTGCCATCGCGCGGCGATACCTGGTTCCGATGGTGGAGACCGTCGAACCTCATTGAGAGCAAGACGTTTCGTCTCGTTCTCGGTGATTTGGCCTGCGGTTGTCATCACGATCTCTGCGTCCCCGCGGCCGTGACCGGGAGTCAGGGTTCGGGGGAGCCGGATACGACGTCCATCCAGCGGAGCATCGCGTCGACGGCGTCGGCGGGACCGCCGTGTCCGCCGTCCTCGGCCCACTCGGAGAGGGCCGCGAACGATGCGGCCTGGTATGCGGTGGCCAGCGCCCGCGCGACGGCGTCCGGCATCTCGGGGGCGCGCCGGCCGATGTATCCGGCGAGCTCCGTGATCCACGGTCGATAGGCAGTGGACGCCATCGCGGACAGTTCGGGCTCGCCGGCGATCAGGCGCAACCAGTCGGTGCTCGCGCGCTGTACGCGCGGATCGTGAGAGACGGAGTCGACGATAGCGCGCCGTACCGCCTCGGACAGCGGCGTCGAATCGTCGGTGCGGGAAAGGGTCTCGCGAAGCCGGGCGGTGGCGGATGCGACACCGACCCAGGCGATCGCCGACTTCGCCGAGAAATGCCTGATGAGCGTGCGGCTGCTGATCCCGGTGGCGTCCGCGAGGTCGGCCCAGCTCGTGGCGGAGTAGCCGCGATCCGCCCACAGGCGGAATGCGGTCTCGGCGACGGCCTCGGGTTCGAGCACCGTCGGACGACCTCGCCCTCGCGTCGTCGTGGGTGAGGGAGTCGCGTTCGTGCCGTCTTCCCGGTTCACGTCCTGAGCACACCATTATTGGCATAGTATGTCAAATATCTACGAACGGCGACAGTGGCACGAAAAAGTATGAAGGGGAACAACTGTGGGTGTCTACGCGGTGACCGGATCCGCCTCGGGTATGGGACGCGCGGTCGCGGACAAGCTCCGAGCCGCCGGACACACCGTCATCGGAGTCGATGTCAAGGAAGCTGACGTCGTTGCCGATCTGTCCACCGACAGCGGCCGGCAACGCGCCGTGCGTGAGGTGCTCGCCGCCGTGAACGGACGCCTCGACGGCGCCGTCCTGGCGGCTGGTCTCGGGCCGGGACCCGGCAAGGATCGCCCCAGGGTCATCGCGCAGGTCAACTACTTCGGTGTCGTCGACCTGCTCGAAGGATGGCGGTCGGCGCTCGCGGCATCCGCCTCCGCCAAGGTGGTGGTGTTCTCCAGCAACTCGACCACGACCACCCCCGCCGTCCCTCGGCGCACGGTGCGTGCCCTCCTGGGCGGGGACGCGGACAAGGCAGTCAAGTCCGTGCGACTGTTCGGCCGCGGGGCGTCCGCGATCATGTACGCGGGCTCGAAGATCGCCGTCAGCAGGTGGATTCGCCGCACCGCCGTCCGGGGCGATTGGGCAGGCGCGGGCATTCGCCTCAACGCGCTCGCGCCCGGCGCGATCATGACGCCACTGCTGGAGGAGCAGCTCTCGAACCCGACCGAATCGAAAGCCGTCCGGGCCTTCCCCGTCCCTGTCGGAGGCTTCGGTGATGCCGGGCAGCTCGGAGACTGGGCGGTGTTCATGCTCTCGGACGCCGCGGACTTCCTCTGCGGAAGTGTCGTCTTCGTCGACGGTGGTTCGGACGCCTACTTCCGCCCGGACGCCTGGCCGCGGCCGGTTCCGCTGACTCGGATCGCGACCTACCTGTTCCGGTTCGTCCGTTTTCGGCGTTAAGGCGCCAGGTCCACCCTGCGGAGGTGGTCGCCGTAGAGTGCGGCCGCGTCGGCGTCCAGTCCGGCGTCCGTGACGATGGCGTCCACCTCCGCGAGCGTCGCGACGCGGGCCAGGGCGCGCTGACCGAACTTGGAGCTGTCGGCGAGGACGGCGGTGCGGGCTGCCGCCGCGATCATGGCCCGCTTGACGGGGATTTCGAGGGTGTTGGTGTTGGTGATTCCGGCGACGGGGTCGATGGCATCGGCCCCGAGGAACGTCCAGTCGACGGAGTAGTCGGAGAGGAACTCGACAGTCCGCTCGCCGACGAGGGTGAACACCGAGCCGAGGAGTTCGCCGCCTGCGACGAGAAGCCGGACGTCCGGGAACGTCGCCACGAACTTCCCGATCCGCAGGTCGTTGGTGATGACGGTCAACCCCGACCGGTTCCGCAGAGCGGCAGCGACCTGATATGTGGTCGAGCCGCTGTCGAGGATGACGCTGTCGCCGTCGCTGACAAGTGCGGACGCCTCCTGTGCGATGGCCATCTTCTCGTCCCGACTGACGTGTTCCTTTACCGCATAGGGTATTTCGGAGTGTGCACCCTCGATCGGCCGCGCGCCACCGTGGGTTCGTTCCGCCTTGCCGAGGCGGACGAGGGCGTCGAGGTCGCGGCGGATGGTCGACGCGTCGACATCGAGGTCACGCGAGAGTGTCTTGGCCTCGACGTAGCCGTCGGCGAGGAGTCGCTCGAGTATCTGGTGTCGTCTGGTGCTCGCGGACAAGCGGTTCCTCCTCGGGCGATGACCGGCTTCTTCGTGGGCGACGCCCGCCGATACTAGCCGCCTGCTGCTCGCGTATTGACAGCCGAACACCCCCTTTGCATGATTACGGGCAACTAGTGCGCGAAATCGCGCAAGTGCGCGACCGCCGCGCGCAGCACCACCGACCGGAGGATGACAGTGGCATTGAAGCTGGGGTACAAGGCGTCGGCGGAGCAGTTCGGTCCGCGTGAGTTGGTGGAGTTGGCGGTGTTGGCGGAGTCGCGGGGGATGGATTCGGCGACGGTGTCGGATCATTTTCAGCCGTGGCGGCACAACGGTGGTCATGCGCCGTTTTCGTTGGCGTGGATGACGGCGGTGGGGGAGCGGACGTCGACTCTGCAGTTGGGGACGAGTGTGTTGACGCCGACGTTTCGGTACAACCCGGCGGTGATTGCGCAGGCGTTCGCGACGATGGGGTGCCTGTATCCGGGGCGGGTGATGCTCGGGGTGGGGACGGGTGAGGCGCTCAACGAGATCGCCACCGGCTACTCCGGGGAGTGGCCGGAGTTCAAGGAGCGGTTTGCGCGGTTGCGGGAGTCGGTGCGGTTGATGCGGGAGTTGTGGACCGGTGACCGGGTGGATTTCGAGGGGGAGTTCTACAAGACGGTGGGGGCGTCGATCTATGACGTGCCGGAGGGTGGGATTCCGGTGTACATCGCGGCGGGTGGTCCGGTGGTGGCGCGGTATGCGGGTCGGGCGGGGGATGGGTTCATCTGTACTTCGGGTAAGGGTATGGATCTGTAC
>NZ_CVQP01000005.1 GCF_001040705.1 Rhodococcus sp. RD6.2 | reverse complement strand
GTGGGAGACTGTGAAGCGGGCACGCCAGTGTTCGTGGAGTCGTTGTTGAAATACCACTCTGATCGTATTGGACATCTAACCTCGGACCATGATCTGGTTCAGGGACAGTGCCTGGTGGGTAGTTTAACTGGGGCGGTTGCCTCCCAAAATGTAACGGAGGCGCCCAAAGGTTCCCTCAGCCTGGTTGGCAATCAGGTGTTGAGTGCAAGTGCACAAGGGAGCTTGACTGTGAGACTGACAGGTCGAGCAGGGACGAAAGTCGGGACTAGTGATCCGGCACCGGCATGTGGAAGCGGTGTCGCTCAACGGATAAAAGGTACCCCGGGGATAACAGGCTGATCTTCCCCAAGAGTCCATATCGACGGGATGGTTTGGCACCTCGATGTCGGCTCGTCGCATCCTGGGGCTGGAGTAGGTCCCAAGGGTTGGGCTGTTCGCCCATTAAAGCGGCACGCGAGCTGGGTTTAGAACGTCGTGAGACAGTTCGGTCTCTATCCGCCGCGCGCGTTAGAAACTTGAGGAAGGCTGTCCCTAGTACGAGAGGACCGGGACGGACGAACCTCTGGTGTGCCAGTTGTCCTGCCAAGGGCACTGCTGGTTAGCTACGTTCGGAAGGGATAACCGCTGAAAGCATCTAAGCGGGAAGCCTGTTCCAAGATGAGGTTTCTCACCCCCTTGAGGGGGTAAGGCCCCCGGCAGACTACCGGGTTGATAGGCCAGAACTGGAAGTGCAGTAATGCATGTAGGTGACTGGTACTAATAGGCCGAGGACTTACCACAAAGAAGCTACGCGTCCACTGTGCGGTATCTGAAACAACACACGTTGTTCAGAGCCGGAAATTTCGATCCTGATTGTTGGGGTTGTGTGTTTCTGGTTCCGTGTGACAGTTTCACAGAGTTACGGCGGCCATAGCGGAGGGGAAACGCCCGGTCCCATTCCGAACCCGGAAGCTAAGCCCTCCAGCGCCGATGGTACTGCACTCGACAGGGTGTGGGAGAGTAGGACACCGCCGTACATAACATCCGAAAGGGGACCCATACTATTGGGTCCCCTTTCGTGTTTTCATTGACATTGCCTGGGTTGTCTTCGAAGGAGACGTTGTGGCTGACAGCAACGGAGATCGTCGAGCCCACGGAGGCGACGATCCGGAACGGCGTCGCGGTGATGCACCGCGCGGCGGAAAAGGCACCGGGGCAGGGCGTGAGGCCAGCGGCCGGCACGATGGTCCTCGCAACGACGGACCGCGTTCCGGTGGTGGATACCGCGACCGTGACGACCGACGTTCCTCGAGTGGAGACCGCCGGGATGGCGGTCCGCGAGGTGACCAGCGCGGCGGCTACCGGGGATCCGACGACCGTCGATCCGGCGGAGACCGCCCGAGCGGCGACCGTCGCTCCGCTGGTGGCGACCGTCGTGACAGCGGCTCGTCGCGCGGCGACTACCGCGGCGGTGATCGTCGGCAGGGCGGTGACGGTCGTGGACCGGATCGCCGCGGGGGTGGCCCGCAGCGTCGTGGCGGCGAGGGTGCTTTCGCGCCGCGCCCGCGTGACGGCGGAGCATTCCCCGAGCGTCGAGCGGCCCGTCCCGACGAGCCCAACCTGCCGGAAGAGGTCCAGGCCGGCGAGCTCGACCAGACGGTTCGTCGCGACCTGCTCAGCCTCGACAAGTCGAACGCGAATGCCGTCGCGCGGCACCTGGTGATGGCAAGCAAGCTCCTCGAGGACGATCCGGCACTGGCCCTCGCTCATGCACGGGCCGCGCGGAACCGCGCGGGTCGTGTCGCCGTGGTCCGGGAGACCGCAGGCATCGTCGCGTACCACGCGGGTGAATGGGCGGAAGCGCTGTCCGAACTCCGAGCTGCCCGCCGCATGGCAGGCGGGCCTGGACTTCTCGCTGTCATGGCGGACTGCGAGCGAGGCCTCGGTCGTCCCGAGCGCGCGATCGAACTCGGCCGGAGCGAGGAGGCGCGAGCCCTGTCGGGTGACGAAGCCACCGAACTCCGCATCGTCGTCGCCGGTGCGCGGATGGACCTGGGGCAGTTCGATCAGGCCGTCGTCACGTTGCAGACCCCCGAACTGGACGCGTCGAAGTCCGGTCCGACGGCCGCGCGCCTGTTCTACGCCTACGCCGACGCGCTCGTCGCGGCCGGTCGTGTGCAGGACGGGTTGAAGTGGTTCCTCAACGCGGCCGCCGCAGACCACGACGGTGACACCGACGCCGAGGAGCGGGTGGCCGAACTCTCCGGCGATCAGTGACCGCAGGGCTGTCGTCGGCAGGTACGCGACTGCGGGACGAGTACGACGTTCTGCTCCTCGACCTGGACGGCACCGTCTACGCGGGTGCGTACGCGATTCCCGGGGCCAGGGATGCGCTCGTCGTCGACGGGGGGCCTCGTCTGTTCTACGTCACGAACAATGCCAGCCGCAGCCCCGCTGATGTCGCCGGACACTTGAGTGAACTCGGTTTCCCAGCAACGGAATTCGAGGTTGTCACGAGTTCGCAGTCCGCGGCGCGGCTGGTGGCGCAGCGGGTTCCTCCGGGGTCCCCGGTGCTCGTCGTCGGTACCGACGCGCTGGCCGAGGAGGTCGCCCTCGTGGGACTGCGGCCGGTTCGCAGTTTCGACGACGGCCCGGTCGCCGTGGTTCAGGGGCATTCACCCGATACCGGGTGGCGGATCCTCGCGGAGGCGACCCTCGCCATCCGTGCCGGCGCCTACTGGGTGGCGTCGAACGTCGACACGACCCTTCCGACCGAGCGCGGTCTGTGCCTCGGCAACGGGTCGATGGTCGCGGCGCTCAGGACGGCAACGAGCCGTGAGCCCGATGTCGCGGGCAAGCCTGCGCGTCCACTGATGGATGACGCGGTACGCCGCAGCGCCGCGACGCGTCCGCTGGTCGTCGGCGACCGCATCGACACGGACATCGCGGGTGCGAACGCGACCGGACTCGACTCGCTACTGGTGTTGACCGGGGTGAGTACGCCGTTCGATCTCCTCGTTGCTCCACCGGCGGAGCGGCCGACCTACCTGTCGCGGGCACTCGCGGCGCTCGACGAGCGGCCCGAGAAGCTCCGCATCACGGCGCATCCGGACGTGAGCGTCGACGTGGACGGGACCACACTGACGATCACCGCCGGGGACGGTGTCGACGAGATGGTCGTGCTCCGCGCAGCGCTCGCTGCTGCCTGGGAGTCGTCGGGGGTCGCTGCGGTGCGGGGACGGGGACAGGTGGCTGCTGCGGTCGCCGAACAGCTCGGCGGTACGGAGCGCTCCCGCTGACGCGGCACTGCCGCGGCCGACTGCGCAGTCCCGGGTCGATCGGATAGCGTTGACGGCGATGAGTACGCCGACACCGAAACCCGGACAGCACCTGCCGGGTCCGCCCCAGACCGTCGACCCCCAGCAGATCCACGCCGAGGTCGACGATCTGCTCGCGGGACTGACCGCCGTCGATCCGCAGGACCACCACCGGGCGATCACGCATCAGGCACACGTCCTCGAGCGTGCCCACGAGGTTCTGGTGCAGGCGCTCGCGACCGTGGACAAGATCTGAGGTGGCCAGGCGTGCACGAGTCGACGCCGAACTCGTTCGGCGAGGTCTGGCTCGCTCGAGGGAACATGCAGCCCAGCTGATCGCGGACGGCCGGGTGCTGATCAACGGGTCCGTTGCGGTCAAGCCTGCGACCGGGGTGGAGGCAGGTACGCCTCTGCTGGTGACCGAGGAGAGCGACGAGGTCTCCTGGGCGTCGCGAGGCGCACACAAGCTCCTCGGTGCGCTCGACGCGTTCGAGCCCCAAGGGCTGTCGGTGTCCGGTAAGCGGTGCCTGGATGCGGGCGCGTCCACGGGCGGATTCACGGACGTGCTGCTCAGTCGGGGTGCGACAGAGGTGGTCGCGGTCGACGTTGGTTACGGACAACTCGTGTGGCGGCTGCAGTCCGACGACCGGGTCATGGTCGTCGACCGGACCAACGTGCGGTCGCTTGAACCGGATCAGATCGGTGGTCAGGTCGCGGTGGTCGTCGCGGACCTGTCGTTCATCTCGCTCAAGCTGGTGCTGTCGGCGTTCGTAGCCTGTGCCGCCGACGGAGCCGATCTGGTGCCGATGGTGAAGCCGCAGTTCGAGGTGGGTAAGGATCGTGTCGGATCCGGTGGCGTGGTGCGTGATTCGGCCCTGCGCGCGGAAGCGGTGCTCGAGGTGTCCCGAGCAGCGGACGAACTCGGCCTGCGCACCCTCGGTGTGGTCGCGAGCCCCCTCCCCGGACCGTCGGGGAATGTCGAGTACTTCCTGTGGCTGCGCAAGCAGGCGGATCCCGGTGCGCCGGATGTCGAGGACCTCGTTCGCCGCGCGGTCGAGGAGGGACCGAAGTGACCGGAGCTCATCGCGAGATCCTCGTCGTCTCCCACTCGGGGCGAACCGAGATCAGCGACACGACGCGACGGATTGCGCGCGTGTTCGCCGGTGCCGGTATCGGACTGCGCGTGCTCGCCTCCGAAGTCGACCAGCGGGTCGACCCCGCTTCGCGGGACGACGTGCAGGTCACGGTGGTCGAGCCGGGACCCGACGCCGCGACGGGCTGTGAGCTGGTGTTGGTCCTCGGGGGCGACGGGACGTTCCTGCGCGGCGCCGAACTGGCTCGCGCCGCGGACATTCCGGTCCTCGGGATCAACCTCGGCCGGATCGGATTCCTCGCGGAGACGGAGGCCGAGCATCTGGAGGAAGCGCTCGCTCATCTGATCCGTCAGGACTATCGCGTCGAACGGCGGATGACCATCGACATCGCGATCCGGGTGGACGACGTGATCGTCGACCGCGGGTGGGCGCTGAACGAGGCGAGCATCGAGAACGTTTCCCGGCTCGGGGTGCTCGAGGTGGTCCTCGAGGTGGACGGCAGGCCCGTGTCGTCGTTCGGGTGTGACGGGGTGCTCGTTGCAACGCCGACGGGGTCGACGGCGTACGCGTTCTCGGCGGGCGGGCCGATCGTGTGGCCGGAACTCGAAGCGCTGCTGGTGATTCCGAGCAACGCCCATGCACTGTTCGCGCGGCCTCTCGTCACGAGTCCCGAGTCGACGATCGCGGTGGAGACGTTCGCCGGTGGTCACGACGGGCTGGTGTTCTGCGACGGGAGCCGCACCCTGGCGCTACCTGCGGGCGGTCGCGTCGAGATCGTGCGAGGTGCGAACCCCGTCAAGTGGATCCGCCTGGACTCGGCGCCCTTCGCCGACCGGATGGTGCGAAAGTTCGAACTGCCCGTGAAGGGCTGGCGCGGTCTGCGCGGCCGTGGGGAAGGGGACGGTAGGCGTGCTCACTGAACTCCGCATCGATTCACTCGGCGCGATCGCATCGGCCTCGGCCCAGTTCCACGAAGGGTTCACCGTCCTGACCGGTGAGACCGGTGCGGGCAAGACGATGGTGGTGACCAGCCTCCACCTGCTCGGTGGTGCCCGGGCCGACGCCGGGCGCGTGCGTGTCGGTGCCGAACGAGCCGTCGTCGAGGGGAGGTTCTCGACGGCGAACGTCGGCCCGCAGGTGGCCGCCGACATCGACCGAATGCTGGAGTCCACGGGTGCCGAGCGGGACGAGGACGGCACCGTGATCGCCGTCCGCACGGTCGGAGCGGACGGTCGGTCCCGAGCTCATCTCGGTGGCCGCGGCGTTCCGGCTGGTGTCCTCGCGGAGCTGACGACTCCGCTGCTCACCGTGCACGGTCAGAACGACCAGCTTCGCCTGCAGCGACCCGACCAGCAGCGGCAGGCCCTCGACGAGTTCGGTGGCGCGGCGCTCGGTTCGCTGCTCGACAAGTACCGCGGAGTGCGTTCGCAGTGGCTGCAGGCGCGTACGGAACTGGACGAACGGACTCGGAGCAGCCGCGAGCTGGCACAGGAAGCGGATCGGCTCGAGTTCGCACTGAACGAGATCGATGGGGTAGCCCCCCAACCCGGTGAGGACGCTGCAATCGTCGCCGAGGTGAAACGGCTCGGCGCCCTCGACTCCCTGCGCTCCGCCGCAGCGGGTGCGCAGGCCGCACTGTCCGGGGCGGGGGATCTCACCGACGAGGTCGGGCCGGCCGGGTCCGGTGCGCTCGACCTTCTGGGAGAAGCGCGTTCGCGAGTCGAGTCGTCCGACGACCAGGCGTTGACCGTGCTCGCGCCGCGCCTGGGTGAAGCGATCACCATCCTCACCGACGTCGCCTCGGATCTGACCGGCTATCTCGAGGGCCTGCCGTCGGATCCGGGGGCGCTCGACGTGCTGCTGAGCAGGCAGGCGGAGCTGAAGACCCTCACCCGCAAGTACGCAGCCGACGTCGACGGCGTGCTCGAGTGGGCCGCGCAGGCCCGGGACCGACTCGGCCGGATCGACGTCTCGGCCGATGCGCTCGCGTCACTTGCGGCGCGTGTCGACTCGGCGGCGACCGCGCTCGCCGAGGCCGCCGGTGCGCTGAGCCGGGCTCGCGCGAAATCGGCGGGCAAGCTGGGCAAGGCGGTGACCGCGGAACTCGCAGGTCTCGCGATGGGTAAGGCCAAGTTGGAGGTCGTGGTCCGGCCGATGGTCGCGACCGCGCAGGATTCGGCGCCGCTCGAGGTCGACGGGCAGGCGGTTCATGCCGGATCCGCCGGTGTCGACGAGGTGGAGTTCCGGCTCGCCGCGCACGACGGTGCCCCGGCGCTGATGCTGGGCAAGAGTGCGTCCGGTGGTGAGCTCTCGCGCGTGATGCTGGCCCTGGAAGTGGTGCTGGCAGGCGCGCAGTCCGGCGCAACGATGGTGTTCGACGAGGTCGACGCCGGGGTCGGAGGTCGCGCGGCGGTCGAGATCGGTCGCAGGCTCGCGCGTCTGTCGCGCACCCATCAGGTCATCGTCGTGACCCACCTGCCCCAGGTGGCGGCCTTCGCCGACACCCATCTCGTCGTCGACAAGGTGGACGGCAAGCGTGGGGCCGACTCGGGGGTTCGGACCCTGAGCGACGACGAGCGAGTCGCCGAACTGGCGCGGATGCTCGCCGGTCTGGGAGACACGGAGACGGGCCGAGCCCACGCCGAGGAGCTGCTCGCGACCGCGGGAGCCGAGCGAGCGTCCTGACCGGGTGGGACGAACCGTCCGGGTGACCGGTTCGGAGCTCGCGACGCCGTGTCGCTCGTGGTGTTCGAGTGACTCGTGAGGTAAGAGGTTCGGCGCGCCTCCCCGGCGCGGACCGGTGTGCGCGTCATCATCGAGGACATGAAGATGCCCGCTCTGTTGTCACGAAACACCGAGTCGCTGCCGGGCGTTGCCGGCATCGCCAGGGTTGACCGCAACACGGCGAAGCTGCTTCG
Source organism: Rhodococcus sp. RD6.2 (assembly GCF_001040705.1). GTDB lineage: Bacteria > Actinomycetota > Actinomycetes > Mycobacteriales > Mycobacteriaceae > Rhodococcus_G. Next base: position 804,801 of record NZ_CVQP01000005.1, on the reverse strand, counting down.
CCGCGTCGGCCCCGGCGACATCGTCGTCCTCGACGAGCTGGACCTGGATCGGGTCACCGCCGATGCGCTCGTCGCCGCCGGGGTGACCGCCGTCGTCAACGCGTCGCCATCGATTTCCGGCAGATACCCGAACCTGGGTCCCGAGGTGCTGGTCGCCAACGGGATCGTCCTCGTCGACTCGGCCGGTGACGAGGTGTTCAAGAAGGTGAAGGACGGCTCGAAGATCCGCCTCCACGAGGGTGGGATCCACGCGGGTGAGCGCCGCCTGGCCGCCGGGGTCGAGCAGTCCGAGGCGGAGATCTCCGACCTGATGATCGAGGCGAAGACCGGTCTGGTCGATCACCTCGAGGCATTCTCGGGCAACACGATCGAGTTCATTCGCACCGAGAGTCCCCTGCTGATCGACGGCGTCGGCGTGCCGGACGTGGACGTCGACATGACGGATCGCCATGTCGTGGTGGTCGCGGACGGACCGGATCACGTTGCGGATCTGAAGAATCTGAAGCCCTTCATCAAGGAGTACTCGCCGATCCTGATCGGCGTCGGGGCGGGCGCAGACGCGCTGTCCGCGGCCGGTTACCGCCCGGACCTGATCGTCGGCGACCCGGAGGAGGTCACCGCGGCGACCCTCAAGTCCGGCGCCGAGGTTGTCCTGCCCGCCGACCCGGACGGGCATGCGCCCGGCCTCGAACGCATCCAGGACCTGGGGATCGGTGCGATGACCTTCCCCGCTGCCTGCGCGCCTGCGGATCTTGCGCTGCTGCTCGCCGACCACCACGGGGCCTCGCTGATCGTCACCGTCGGCAGTACGGTCTCGCTCGACGAGTTCTTCGACCGGGGGCGGCGTGAGGACAATCCGGCGGCGTTCATGACGCGGCTGAAGGTCGGACCGAAGCTGGTGGACGCGAAAGCCGTTGCGACGCTGTACCGGAGCCGTGTCTCCGGGGCCGCGATCGCGCTCCTCGTTCTGGCGGCGCTGACCGCCGTGATCGTGGCGCTGGTCGTGTCGAACATCGGTGGCGAGGTCGTGGACTGGGCAGTCCAGACGTGGAACAGCTTTGCGATCTGGGTTCAGGGATTCTTCAAGTGATTTCCATGCGTCAACACGCGATCTCGATCGCGGCGATCTTCCTTGCACTCGCCATCGGCGTCGTTCTCGGGTCGGGAACGCTGTCCGACTCGCTGATGTCCGGACTGCGCGACGACAAGGCCGACATGCAGAACCGGATCAACGACCTCGGCGACGAGAACAACCGGCTCGGTGAGCAACTCGCCGCGGCCGACGGTTTCGACGCCGCGGTCGCGGATCGTGTCGTGCGGGACGCTCTGGCCCAGCGGTCGGTCGTGGTCATCACCACCCCGGATGCCGACCCGGCCGACCTCGACGAGGTGACCAGGCTGATCGGCGCGTCCGGTGGGACGGTGACCGGGCGGGTCGCGCTCACCGACGCATTCGTCGATGCGGCGGTTGGGGACCAGCTGCGGACCACCGTCACCAACGTCGTCCCCGCGGGCATCCAGTTGCGGACCGGTGCCGTCGACCAGGGCAGCCTCGCGGGTGACCTGCTCGGATCGGTTCTGCTTCTGAATGCTCAGACCGCGCAGCCGCAGAGCACGCCGGAGGAACTGACGTTGGCGCTGGACGCGTTGCGGGCCGGCGGGTTCGTCGCCTACGACAACGGCACGGTCGCGCCCGCGCAGCTCGCGGTGGTCCTGACGGGCGACGGTGGGTCCGACAGCGGGAACCGGGGTGCCATCGTCGCCAGGTTCGCAGGCGCCCTCGACGGGCGCGGTGCCGGAACCGTACTGGCGGGCAGGCCGGCGTCCGCGCAGGGCAACGGACCTGTCGCGGTCGTGCGATCCGACACCGCTCTGTCGTCCGGGGTGTCCACGGTGGACGATGTGGACAGGGAATCCGGTCGCATCACGACGGTCCTCGCACTGCAGGACCAGCTCGGTGGCGGGGCGGGTCGTTTCGGAACCGGGCCGAATGCGACGGCGGTCACCGTGGGAGTGCCGATCGGCTGACATCACACGGGCGAGGCGGTCCGAACGGGCGTGCCGTGCACCCGCAGGCTTGCGGAGGTGTTACCGTGAAGACCCGTGGGTCGGCAGGCCCCAGCTATACCATTGGTCAAGTCCTGCAAGTCGTCACGGGAGCCCTTCTTGCCACTCTCACGCAGTCATTCGCGTACCGCCACCAAGCACATCTTCGTCAGTGGGGGCGTGGCCTCCTCTCTCGGCAAGGGTCTGACGGCTTCGAGCCTCGGACAGCTGCTCACTGCCCGTGGCCTCCGGGTGACGATGCAGAAGCTCGACCCGTACCTCAACGTCGATCCGGGCACCATGAACCCGTTCCAGCACGGTGAGGTGTTCGTCACCGAGGACGGCGCCGAGACCGATCTGGACGTGGGGCACTACGAGCGGTTCCTCGACCGCGACCTCAACGCGTTCGCCAATGTGACCACGGGTCAGGTGTACTCGTCGGTCATTGCGAAGGAACGCCGCGGCGAGTACCTGGGCGACACCGTGCAGGTCATCCCGCACATCACCGACGAGATCAAGTCCCGGATCCTCGCAATGGCAGGCCCCGACGCTCAGGGCCAGGTGCCCGACGTCGTGATCACCGAGATCGGTGGCACCGTCGGCGACATCGAATCGCAGCCCTTCCTCGAAGCGGCCCGGCAGGTTCGGCACGACGTCGGACGCGACAACGTCTTCTTCCTGCACGTCTCGCTCGTGCCGTACCTCGGCCCGTCCGGTGAGCTCAAGACCAAGCCGACGCAGCATTCGGTGGCGGCGCTGCGCAACATCGGCATCCAGCCGGACGCGCTGATCCTGCGCTGCGACCGCGACGTCCCCGAGGGACTCAAGCGCAAGATCGCCCTCATGTGCGACGTCGACGTCGACGCCTGCATCTCCACTCCCGACGCCCGCTCCATCTACGACATCCCGAAGGTGCTGCACAGCGAGGGGCTCGACGCCTACGTGGTGCGTCAGCTCGGCCTGCCGTTCCGCGACGTGGACTGGTCGGTGTGGGGCGACCTGCTCGAACGCGTCCACAACCCGCGTGAGAGTGTGCGCGTGGCGCTGGTCGGCAAGTACGTCGACCTGCCCGACGCCTACCTGTCGGTCACCGAGGCCCTGCGTGCCGGTGGTTTCGCGCACCGCGCGAAGGTCGAGATCGACTGGGTTCCCTCCGACGTGTGCGAGACCGAGGCAGGCGCCCAGGAGGCGCTCGGCGAGGTCGACGCCGTCCTGATCCCCGGCGGCTTCGGCATCCGCGGCATCGAGGGCAAGCTCGGGGCCATCCGGTTCGCCCGCACCCGCGGGATCCCGCTGCTCGGCCTGTGCCTCGGGCTGCAGGCAGTCGTCATCGAAGCGGCCCGCTCGGTCGGCCTGGCCGATGCGAACTCGGCCGAGTTCGAGCCGGACACCAAGCATCCCGTCATCTCCACGATGGCCGACCAGGAGGACATCGTCGCGGGTGAAGCCGATCTCGGTGGAACCATGCGCCTGGGTGCCTACCCGGCCGTCCTCGAGAAGGGCTCGGTCGTCGCCCGCGCGTACGGCAGCGAGAACGTGTCCGAGCGGCACCGGCACCGCTACGAGGTCAACAACTCGTACCGGGACCGGATCGCCAAGTCGGGCTTGAAGTTCAGCGGCACCTCGCCGGACGGGCACCTCGTCGAGTTCGTCGAACTGCCCGCCGACAAGCACCCGTTCTTCGTTGCGACGCAGGCGCATCCGGAGCTCAAGAGCCGGCCCACCCGCCCGCACCCGCTGTTCGCGGCATTCGTCGGTGCGGCGGTGAAGTACAAGGCCGCCGAGCGTCTCGAGGTGGACGTGCACCCCGATGTCGAGGAGCAGGCAGACGAGGCCGCCTCGGACGTCACCGCAGGCTGACCCGACGATGATTCCCGGACAGCACGACTTCGACACGCTCGACAGTCGGACGGTGTACGAAGGCGCGATCGTCGCGTTGCGGGTCGACCGCGTCGCGATGCCGGGCGGCGTCGCCGCCAACCGTGAAGTGGTCGAGCACCACGGCGCGGTCGCCGTCGTCGCCGTCGACGAGCAGGATCGCCTGGTACTGATCGACCAGTACCGGCATCCGCTCGGACGCCGGATCCGGGAACTGCCCGCCGGGCTGCTCGACGCCACCGGTGAAGACCCGGTGGACGCGGCCCGGCGGGAGCTGGCCGAGGAGACCGGCCTCGCCGCGGACCACTGGTCCGTACTCGTCGACGTCGCGGTGTCGCCCGGATTCACCGACGAAGCGATCCGCGTCTACCTGGCGACCGGTCTGACCGAGGTGGACCGCCCGGACCCGGAACACGAGGAGGCCGACCTCTCGATCACGCGCGTGTCGGTCGGCGACGCCGTCGCTCAGGCGCTGGCCGGGGAGATCGTCAACGCCACCGCGTTGTCGGGAATCCTCGCGCTGGCGGCGCTTCGTGCCGGTGGTGGAACCGCGGGCAGGCCGCTCGACTCCGCGTGGCCGGATCGACCCACCGCCTTCGACCGCCGCGGGCACGGCTCCTGAAGTGCTCGCACAGCAGGTGTCGAGCTACCTCGACCACCTCGCCGTGGAACGCGGCGTGGCGGCGAACACACTGCTGTCCTATCGCCGCGACCTGGAGCGGTACAGCGAGTACCTGACGAGCCGCGGGATCGACGACCTCGATCGGGTCGCGCAACGGCACATCACCGACTTCGTGGTGGTACTGCGGCGGGGCGACACCCCGAACGGGGTGCGGCCGCTCGCTCCCTCGTCCGCCGCGCGGGCCCTGATCGCGGTGCGCGGACTGCACAAGTTCGCGACCGCGGAAGGCTTCGCCCGGGCGGACGTCGCGCACGGCGTCAAACCGCCGTCGCCGAGCCGCCGGTTGCCGAAGTCGCTACCGCTGGACCAGGTGCTGGCGTTGCTCGAATCCACCGGGGGAGAGGACTCGGGCGACCAGCCGCGTGCTCTACGGGACCGGGCGCTGCTCGAACTCCTGTACTCGACGGGGGCCCGTATCTCCGAGGCTGTCGGGCTCGATCTCGACGACATCGACGCCGTCGACCGTGCGGTCCTGCTGCGCGGCAAGGGCGGCAAGGACCGCATCGTCCCGATCGGCAGGCCCGCGCTCGCCGCGCTCGAGGCGTATCTGGTCCGAGGCAGGCCCGCGCTCGTGTCCCGAGGCGGGCCCGCGGTGTTCCTGAATTCCCGCGGTGGTCGGCTGACGCGGCAGAGCGCCTGGCAGGTGCTCCGGTCCGCGGCCGACCGGGTCGGGCTCGCGGACGGCGTCTCCCCGCACACCCTGCGGCATTCGTTCGCGACGCACCTGCTCGACGGCGGCGCCGACGTCCGCGTCGTCCAGGAACTGCTGGGACACGCGTCGGTGACAACCACGCAGATCTACACCCTCGTCACGATCGGCTCGCTCCGAGAGGTGTGGGCAGGCGCTCATCCCCGCGCCCGCTAGTTCGCCCGCGCGTGTCCGCGGCGGCTTCCGGGTGCCAGGCGGTAGCGTCGTGGTGCGAGCATGCACGAGCGAGGAAGGGGCCATCGAAACCGTGATGACACCTCAGCCGCCCTCGGCGACATCGCCGGACGGCATCGCCGATCAGCAGCGGATCCCGAGCGGTCCCGCTGCGCCGGCACCACACGGCGACGTCGAGACCGCGACCCCCGAAATCGACGCCGACGACACGGCACCCACCCGTCTCACCGATTCCGACGGAGAAACGGAACTCGGACCCACCGGTCGACCGCTCCGCGTGATTCCCGACCCGCAACCGGTCACCTCGCACGGTCCCGCCAAGGTGATCGCGATGTGCAACCAGAAGGGCGGCGTCGGAAAGACGACCTCGACGATCAACCTGGGGGCCTCGCTCGCCGAGCAGGGGCGTCGGGTCCTGCTCGTCGACCTCGACCCGCAGGGTGCGCTGTCCGCAGGCCTGGGAGTCGCCCACAACGACCTCGACCTCACCGTCCACAACCTGCTCGTCGAGCGCAAGGTGTCGATCGACGACGTGCTGATGCGTACCCGCGTCGAGAACCTCGACCTGCTGCCGAGCAACATCGACCTGTCCGCTGCCGAGATCCAGTTGGTCACCGAGGTCGGGCGCGAACAGTCGCTCGGCCGGGCGTTGTACCCGGTGCTCGACCGCTACGACTACATCCTCATCGACTGTCAGCCGTCGCTCGGTCTGCTGACCGTCAATGCGCTGGCCTGCGCCGAGGGGGTGATCATCCCGATGGAATGCGAGTACTTCAGTCTGCGCGGCCTGGCCCTCCTCAACGACACCGTCGAGAAGGTCCGCGACCGGCTGAACCCGCGTCTGCAGATGTCTGGCATCGTGGTCACCATGTTCGATGCCAGGACCCTCCATGCGCGTGAGGTGATGACGCGGGTCGTCGAGGTGTTCGGTGACCTCGTGTACGACACGGTGATCAGCCGGACGGTCCGATTCCCGGAGACCAGCGTCGCAGGTGAGCCGATCACCACATGGGCGCCGAAATCCGGTGGAGCGCAAGCGTATCGGGCGCTCGCACGCGAAGTGATCGCGCGGTCCGGCCGGTAGTGGACTCCGAGCTCACCGACGGCACGGAGGAGAGCGGCGGCTTCAGGGTTCGACTGCGCAACTTCGAGGGACCGTTCGACCTCCTGCTCACCCTGATCAGTCAGCGGCGCCTCGACGTCACCGAGGTCGCATTGCATCAGGTCACCGACGACTTCATCGCCTACACCCGGGCACTGAGCGCCGACCTGGACACCCGGACCACCGGCGCGGGCAACGTCCTCGACCAGATCACCGAATTCCTCGTCGTGGCCGCAACACTTCTCGACCTCAAGGCTGCGAAGTTGCTGCCCGCAGGCGAGGTCGAGGACGCCGAGGACCTGGCGTTGCTGGAGGCGCGGGACCTGCTGTTCGCGCGGCTGTTGCAGTACCGGGCGTTCAAACAGATCGCGCAGCTGTTCGCGGAACTCGAATCCGCGGCCCTGCGCCGCTACCCGAGGGCCGTCGCGCTGGAGGAGCGGTACGTCGGGTTGCTGCCCGAGGTGCTGCTCGGTGTCGACGCCGCAGCGTTCGCCGACATCGCGGCCGCGGCGCTCGCGCCCCGTCCGGTGCCGACGGTGGGTCTCGACCACCTGCACGCATCCCCCGTGTCGGTGCCGGAACAGGCCGCCATCATCCTCGACCTGCTGCGGCAGCGCGGCGAGGGTGCCTGGGCGGGTTTCGGTGATCTCGTAGCGGGATGCGAGGAGACCGTACAGATCGTCGCGCGGTTCCTCGCACTGCTGGAGCTGTACCGCCAGCGGGCCGTGGCGTTCGAACAACTCGAACCACTCGGCGACCTGCTCGTCAGCTGGACGGGCGAGGGCGGAGACGACGGGCGGATCTTGGTGAGTTCGGAGGACTACGGATGAGCGAGGCACAGATCGGCGAAACGGAGACTGTCGGTGACGACCTCACCGACACGGTCGGTGAGGATCCGACCGACGCGGTCGGTGACACCGCATTTTCCGACGACGCCATGGACGACGACGAACTCGAGTCGGCGCTCGAAGCTGTGCTTCTCGTCATAGATGCGCCCGCCGCGACGGAGGCGCTCGCGTCGGCGGTCGGCGAACCCCGGGCCCGAGTCGAGAAGACGCTGCGACGCATGTCGGGCGCATTGTCGGCGCGGCGCAGTGGAATCGACCTCCGGCGTGCTGCCGAGGGGTGGCGGTTCTACACCCGGAACGAGTACGCACCGTACGTGGAGCGGCTTCTGCTCGACGGGGCTCGGTCGAAGCTCACACGTGCAGCGTTGGAAACATTGGCTGTAGTTGCGTACCGTCAACCGTTGACCCGCGCGCGGGTGAGCGCGGTGCGCGGAGTGAACGTCGACGGCGTCATGCGCACCCTCTTCGCCCGGGGTCTGATCGCGGAGGCCGGGACCGATCCCGACACCAACGCGACCACGTACGCGACGACCGAGCTGTTCCTCGAACGGCTCGGGTTGTCCTCGCTGGCGGATCTGCCGCCTGTGGCGCCGTTGCTGCCCGATGTCGACGTGATCGACGACATCAGCGAGGACGTGGAGTCCGACCCGCGTTTCGCACGCCTGCGACGCGTGCAGCCGGACACGAAACCCGTCGTCGACACAAGTGTCGACGAGGACAATTGATCGAGTGAACGGTTCCGTTCACTCGACCGCTGAGAAGTGAACAGGAAAGAAAAGTGAACAGATCCGCTCGCCGTGATGGCACACCGGACAGGGGTAGGGGAAAGCCCGCCCGCAGCACGACAGGCAAGAAGGACGCTCCGCGCAGCGGCACGGGCGCGTCGCGCAGCGGCAGCAGTGGCACAGGCGCAACGCGGAGCGGCACCGGCGGCGCACCGCGGACCGGCGCGGGCGCTCCGAAGAAGCCCCACCGCGGTCAGGCGGCCGCGGCAGGCGCCGCAGGCGCCACCAACAAGCGAGGCAAGCCGAAGCAGACGAAGCCGCAGCGCCAGCAGGTGCAGGTCAACCCGAAGATCAGCAACGCCAAGCCGGCGCGCCACCAGTACACCGACGGTGCCGCCCCGAAGCAGCTCGCCGCAGGTGAGGGCGTGCGCCTGCAGAAGGTGCTCGCGCAGGCAGGCGTCGCATCGCGCCGCGCGGCCGAGGAACTCATCGAGCAGGGTCGCGTCGAGGTCGACGGCCACATCGTGGTCGAGCAGGGCCTGCGGGTCGATCCCGAGAACGCCGTGGTTCGCGTGGACGGCGTTCGGGTCGTCGTGAAGAAGGACCTCGTGCACATCGCGCTGAACAAGCCGCGCGGTTGGCAGTCGACGATGTCCGACGACCTCGGCCGGCCGTGCATCGGCGACATTGTGTCCGAGCGGGTGTCCGCCGGGCAGCGCCTGTTCCACGTCGGTCGCCTCGACGCCGACACCGAGGGACTGATCCTGCTGACCAACGACGGTGATCTCGCGCACCGGCTGATGCACCCGTCCTTCGAGGTGCCGAAGACGTACCTCGCAACTGTCAACGGCGTCGTCGACCGCAGCCTGGGCAAGAAGCTCAAGGCGGGCATCGAGCTCGAGGACGGTCCGGCGAAGGTCGACGCATTCACGCTCCTCGACGTCAACGGCAAGCAGTCGCTGGTGAAGCTCGTCCTGCACGAGGGCCGCAAGCACATCGTCCGCCGCCTCCTCGACGCTGCCGGGTACCCGGTGGTGCGGCTGGTCCGCACCGACATCGGCGCCGTCGCGCTCGGTGACGGGCGCCCAGGCACCCTGCGGGTGCTGGGTCGCGGCGAGGTCGGCAGCCTGTACCAGGCGGTCGGTCTGTGAGCGAGGACGTGACCACGCCACTCGTCGTGGCGATGGACGGGCCGTCCGGCACCGGAAAGTCGAGCGTGTCGCGCCGACTCGCCGACGCGCTCGCCGCTCGCTATCTCGACACCGGCGCCATGTACCGGATCGCGACGCTGAACGTGCTGCGGTCCGGGGTCGACGTCGACGACGCCGACGCGGTGTCGGCCGCCACCGAGGCGCTCGTCCTGTCGGTCGGAACCGATCCGTCCTCGGACCGCGTTCTGCTCGCCGGTGAGGACGTCACCGACGAGATCCGCGGAGGAGCCGTCACCGCGGCCGTGTCCGCGGTGTCCGCGGTTCCACGAGTACGTGAGCTCCTCGTCGACAAGCAGCGTGAGTTCATCGCGCAGCATCCGCGAATCGTCGTGGAGGGCCGCGACATCGGGACCGTCGTCCTGCCGGACGCGGACGTGAAGATCTACCTCACGGCGTCGGCCGAGGCCCGCGCGCTGCGCCGCAACGCGCAGAACGTCGCGGAAGGCCGCGGCGACGACTACAAGGCCGTGCTCGCCGACGTGCAGCGCCGCGACCACCTCGACTCGACCCGTGCGGTCTCGCCGCTGCGACCCGCCGACGACTCGGTGCTCGTGGACACCAGCGAGATCGGAATCGACGACGTGATCGGCCGGCTGCTGATGGTGGTTCGGGACAGAACTGGAGTGGTGCAGTGAGCGACGAGTTCGAATTCGGCGGCGACGCCTACGCCGGTGACGGCATCTGGAGCGAGGAATCCGACTGGGAGATCGCCGATCTCGAGTCCGGAGTCGAGGGCGAGGAGCACGTCGCCGTCCCGACCCTCGCGATCGTCGGCCGCCCCAACGTGGGCAAGTCGACGCTGGTGAACCGCATCATCGGCCGCCGTGAGGCCGTCGTCGAGGACATCCCGGGCGTCACCCGCGACCGCGTGTCGTACGACGCGAACTGGGCCGGACGTCGATTCATGGTGCAGGACACCGGTGGCTGGGAGCCCGACGCGAAGGGACTGCAGCAGTCGGTGGCCCGCCAGGCCGAACTGGCGATGCGGACCGCGGACGCGATCATCCTTGTGGTGGACGGCGTCGTCGGCGCCACCGCCACCGACGAGGCGGTGGCCAAGGTGCTGCGCCGCTCGAAGACCCCGGTCCTGTTGGTGGCCAACAAGGTTGACGACGAGCGCACCGAGGCCGAAGCGGCGGCCCTGTGGTCGCTCGGGCTCGGCCAGCCGTACCCGGTCAGCGCCATCCACGGCCGCGGTACCGGTGACCTCCTCGACGAGGTGCTCGCCGTGCTGCCGGAGACGCCGCGTGAGGGCACCGGTGGCCAGGGACCGCGCCGTGTCGCGCTGGTGGGCAAGCCGAATGTCGGCAAGTCCAGCCTGATCAACAAGCTGTCCGGCGACGAGCGTTCCGTTGTGCACGACGTCGCGGGCACCACCGTCGACCCCGTCGACTCGCTCGTCGAGCTCGGTGGCAAGGTGTGGCGGTTCGTCGACACCGCGGGACTGCGCCGCAAGGTCAGTCACGCCAGCGGGCATGAGTTCTACGCGTCGCTGCGCACGAAGTCGGCGATCGAGGCCGCGGAGGTCGCGATCCTGCTGATCGACGCGTCGCAGCCGATCACGGAGCAGGACCTGCGGGTGCTGTCGATGGTCGCCGAGACCGGTCGTGCGCTGGTGCTGGCGTTCAACAAGTGGGATCTCGTCGACGAGGACCGCCGGTTGATGCTGGAGAAGGAGATCGACCGGGAACTGGTTCGGGTGCCGTGGGCGCAGCGCGTCAACATCTCGGCCCACACCGGTCGCGCCGTGCAGAAGCTCGTCCCCGCGCTGGAGACGGCGTTGGAGTCGTGGGACAAGCGGGTGCCGACGGGGCGCCTCAACACCTGGCTCAAGGAGGTCGTCGCGGCGACCCCGCCGCCGATGCGTGGAGGCCGGTTGCCGCGGATCCTGTTCGCGACGCAAGCGAGCACGCGGCCGCCGACGTTCGTGTTGTTCACCTCGGGATTCCTCGAGGCGGGCTACCGCCGGTTCCTCGAGCGCCGACTGCGTGAGGAGTTCGGTTTCGACGGCAGTCCGGTCCGCGTCTCGGTGCGAGTTCGCGAGAAGCGGGACCGCAAGAAGCGCTGACCGCCGGACCCGCTGACCCCGGACAAGGCGTGTGACCTGCCGATTCGCTCTTCCGAGTGCCACTGATGTAATCTTTGCGAGCGCCCGAAAGAGCGCGGCGGGCTGTGGCGCAGCTTGGTAGCGCACCTGACTGGGGGTCAGGTGGTCGCAGGTTCAAATCCTGTCAGCCCGACGCAGAAACCCCGGTGAGAAGAAATTCTCACCGGGGTTTCTTCGTGTACGGGCTCACTGCGCAGAGCCGGCTCGGTGGAGTGTAGTGCGGTCCGATCCGCACGAATGTCCTTGCCTGCACACAGCGTTCGTGAGTCGTGCTCGGACGGCGCCGCGAGAGATCGGGGCCGCGAGCAGGTCCTCGGTCGGCGACCGTGTCGGACGACTATTCTCGTCAACGGGCGCCGTCCCGGTGGAGGGGCGCGCTGAACATGTTCTCGAAGGAGCTCCTCGTGGTCGACCTCGCCTATGTCATCGCCGGATCGGAAGCGACCGGTGGCGCCGGCCTGCAGGTCGACCTCAAGACTTTTCAGGAGCTCGGTGTCTACGGTGTCGGCACCGTCACCTGCATCGTCTCCTTCGACCCGAAGGCCGGCTGGGGTCATCGTTTCGTCCCGATCGCGCCCGGCGTCATCGCCGACCAGATCGAGGCGGCGACCGCCGCGCACGACCTCGACGTCGTCAAGATCGGCATGCTCGGTACCCCCGACACGATCGAGGTCGTCGCGGACGGACTGCGTCGCCAGTCGTGGCGGCAGGTCGTGCTCGATCCGGTGCTCATCTGCAAGGGGCAGGAACCCGGAGCCGCACTCGACACCGACACCGCCCTGCGGGAGCAGATTCTTCCGCTGGCAACGGTGGTGACCCCGAACCTGTTCGAGGCACGCACTCTCGCGGGAATGGAGTCGATCGACTCCGTCGACGACCTCGTCGAAGCCGCGCGCCGCATCCACGACCTCGGACCCGCGCACGTGATCGCCAAGGGTGGTGTCGAACTCCCCGGCGACGATGCCGTCGACGTCCTGTTCGACGGCAGCGAGGTGACGATCCTGCGTGCACCCAAGGTCGGGCAGGAACGCGTCTCCGGCGCGGGCTGCACTCTCGCCGCCGCGGTGACGGCGGAACTGGCCAAGGGTGCGGAGATCGAGTCCGCGGTGGAGTTCGCGAAGGAATTCGTCACCGCCGGAATCGCCGGACGCATCGGTGCCCGCACCCCGTTCGACAGTGTCTGGCAGGGCGCCTACGTCGACGCCCTCGCCTGAGCGGCTACCGTCGGGGAATGGAACCCCACCAGCCGACCACGCGGGACGAGGATCCGACCTCGGCGCCGCCGAGCGATCCCGGTCCGAGCCTGACCCGTGAGGAGTGCGCCGCCAGGGTTTCGGCGTTCGACCGGATCGCGGTCCCCGACACCGGAACCCGCCGTGCCGCAGTGGCGCTCGCCGTCATCACCGACGACGCGGGATCGCGGCTGTTGCTGACTCGACGGCAACCCCGCATGCGGGCGCACGCCGGCCAGTTCGCGCTCCCCGGCGGCAGCATCGATCCCGGGGAGACGCCCGAGATGGCGGCCGTGCGTGAGCTGGAGGAGGAAGTCGGCGTCGTCGCGGGTGCGGATGCCGTGCTCGGACTGCTCGACGACTACGTCACGCGATCCGGCTACGTGATCACCCCGGTCGTGGTGTGGATCGGTCGCCCGAGCGCCCCCATCGTTCCGAACGCGGGTGAAGTGGCGGTGGTGTTCGAGGTGACCATGGGCGAGGTCGACGTCGATCCGCTGATCCAACCGGTCCCCGGTATGCCCGACGATGCGCCGCCCTACCTTCGCTGGCCGTTCCGCGGCGGAGCCATGTTCGCGCCGACCGCCGCGCTGATCCACCAGTTCCGCGAGGTCGTGATCCACGGTCGCACCACCCGCGTCGCGGAGTACGCGCAGCCGGATTTCGCGGCCAAGTAGTCGCGGGCGCGGTCCACCCGGGGCTACTGTTGCCGTCATGGGACCGCTCCGTCGCGCCCTCACCCTCCTCGACCGCACCGGCGTGGAGCCGGTCGCGTGGAAACCGCCTCCCGCGCCCCGGGAGACATCAGGTCCCCCATTCGATCTCGACACCGTCGAACGGTGGCCACTCCCTGGATCGACGGGACCGGAGGACGTCGCCGTCGACAGTGAGGGCCGGGTTGTCGCCGGTACCGACGACGGTGCGATCTGGCGGTTCGACGGCCCGGCCAGCGTCACCCGGATCGCCGACACCGGAGGCCGGCCGCTCGGCATCGAGGTCCTCGCCGACGGCCGCTACCTCGTGTGCGATGCCGACCGCGGGCTGCTTCGTGTCGACGACAGCGGTCGAGTCGACGTTCTGACCGACACCGCGGCGGGATCGCCACTGCTCCTCTGTAACAACGCCGCCGTCGACTCTGCCGGAGTCGTCTATTTCACCGACTCGTCTGCCCGCTTCCGCCTCGCGGAGCACCGACTCGACGCGATCGAACACTCGGGGACGGGTCGCCTGATCCGGTTCGACCCCGCGACCGGCGAGACCGACGTCTTGCTCGCCGGGCTGCAGTTCGGGAACGGGGTCGGTCTCGCCGTCGACGAGTCGTACCTCCTCGTGGCGGAGACCGCCGGCTACGCGATCCGCCGCGTCGACCTGCGTGGCCCGACCGCCGGCACCGCAACGACCTGGGTGGACAACCTGCCCGGTTTTCCCGACAACATCGCCTCCCAGACCGAGCGCGGCATCTTCTGGGTGGCGCTGTACAGCCCCCGGCTTTCCGCGCTGGACCGGATGGCCCCGTACCCCGCACTGCGGATCGTCGCCGCCAACCTCCCGGATCGACTCGCGCCGCAGCCCGTCCTGCGCGGCCGGGTGCTCGGGTTCGACGGCGACGGGAGGGTCGTACACGACCTGCGCGGCGACCGTCACAGCTACGCGCCGGTCACGGGTGTCCGTGAATCGGGTGGACGGTTGTACCTCGGCAGCCTCACCGCCGACTCCGTGGCCTGCCTGCCCGCGCCCACCCCACCTGTGTGACAGGCTTGACCGGGCCCCGATCGGGTTTGCCCGGCGAGCGAGATGTGGGAGTTGACGTGGACAGCGCAGAGCGGCCGCAGGTAGCGGGGGAGGCCCTGATGGTCACCGACCGGGTGTTCACGGTGCCCAACGTGCTCAGCCTGCTCCGGCTGATCGGCGTTCCGGTGTTCGCGTACCTGCTTCTGGGGCCGGAGGCCGACGGGTGGGCGTTGGCGATCCTCATGCTCAGCGGCTTCACCGACTGGGCGGACGGCAAGCTCGCGCGGATGCTGAACCAGATGTCGACCCTCGGTGGTCTGCTGGATCCCCTGGTCGACCGGCTGTACGTCGTGACCACGCTGGTCGCGTTCGCGATCCGGGACATGATCCCGTGGTGGGTGGCGTTGCTCCTGATCGGCCGCGACCTGGCCCTCGCGATCAGCCTGCAGGTCTACCGGCGCCGCGGCCTGCCTCCGCCGTCGGTGATGTACCTGGGCAAGGCGGCGACGTTCGCGTTGATGATCGCGTTGCCACTCGTGTTGGCGGCGCAGGGGGACTGGGCGATCGCGTCCACGGCGAACGCCCTCGGGTACGCGCTCCTGGTGTGGGGCACCGCGCTCTACGTGTGGACGGGTGCGCTGTACCTGCTCGCCGCCCGCAACATCGCCCGCGAGGTACCCGTCCCCGGGGGTTCCGACCTGCGAGCGGAATCGCCGTGAGTGAGAACGGGGTGGATGCCCCGACCGGCGTCCGGCGAAATCCGACGCCGTCGCTGCTCACGGCGCTCCTCGCGGAGGGGCTCGACCCCGGGTACGCGGCGGCCGCCGAGGACCGTGAACGTGACCACGCGCGGCACCGGCCGCTGCACGCGACCGCGTGGTGCGCGGGCGGTGCCTTGGTCCTGGGGCTGATCTTCGGTGTCGCCTACGCCGAGGCGTCCGACCGAGCGCCCGGAACGGACCAGGTGCGCAGCGACATCCTCACGCAGGTCGACGCCGCCGAAGCGCGCGGCGCCGATCTGGCCGCGACGCGGGACGACCTGCTCGCCCGAACCGATGCCGCGCGCACCTCGGCGCTCGCCGGCGACGCCGACGGTGCCGCCGTTCTGGGCCGGATCGAGACCCTGGAGCAGGACGCCGCCCTCACCCCGGTCCACGGTCCCGGGATCACCGTCACCCTCAGCGATCCCGCCGCGCGGCCGGACCTGTCCGATCGGTCCCGTCCCGGCGCGGACGCGAATCCCGTCATCATCGACCGTGACTTGCAGGCCGTGGTGAACGGGTTGTGGAACTCGGGCGCCGAGGCCGTCGCCGTCGGGAACGTGCGAGTGGGTCCGGGCGTGACGATCCGGCAGGCGGGCGGCGCGATGCTCGTGGACAATCAGCCGGTGCCGTCGCCGTACGTGGTGTCGGCGATCGGACAGCCGTCACGACTGCAGACCGGTTTCGTCGTCAGTGACGCCTATCTACGCATGTCCGGTGTCCAGCAGTTGTACGGCGTCGGATTCGGGATCGCCGAGAGCGACGACATCACGCTTCCGGCCGCAACGGCGCGGGAGATCAGGAGCGCACGAGAAGTGGGGGGTCAGTGAAACCCGTCAAACCTGTCACCGCGGCTCGGAACGGCTACGCGATCTACGGGGTACTCGCATTGGTTGCGGGCATCGTCGCGGGCATCGTGTTCCGGCCGCAGGTGCCGGACGCCATCCAGCCGTACCTGCCGATCGCGGTCGTCGCGGCGCTCGACGCCGTGTTCGGTGGGCTGCGGGCGTACCTCGACGAGATCTTCGACGCGAAGGTCTTCGTCGTGTCCTTCGTGTTCAACGTCCTCGTCGCAGCGCTGATCGTCTGGCTCGGTGACCAGCTGGGAGTCGGGACGCAGCTGTCCACCGCGATCATCGTCGTGCTCGGCATCCGCATCTTCGGCAACGCGGCGGCCTTGCGTCGCAGGCTGTTCGGGGCCTGACGATGGCCACGGAGGGCAAGCACGAATGGCACACCGAGACGCCCGCGTCCGCACGCCGGTCGAAGGTGGTGTTCGGGCTCCTCGCCGCGCTGTTGATGGCGGCGCTCGGTGTCGCGATCGCAACCCAGGTGCGTGACACCGGTTCCGGCGACACACTCGATTCGGCCCGGCCCGCCGATCTGCTCGTCATCCTCGACAACCTCGGGCAGCGGGAGGCGGTACTGCGACAGGAGATCGCGACGCTGCAGGACACGCTGGCGACGCTGCAACGTAGCGGCGGCGGTTCCGAGGCGGCGCTCGCCGAGGCCAACGCCCGGTTGTCCGCGCTCTCCATCCAGGTGGGCGCCGCGCCCGCGACGGGTCCGGGGGTCGTGCTCACCGTCACCGACCCGGCGGGAGGTGTCGGCTCCGAGGTGATCTTGGACATGATCCAGGAACTGCGCGCCGCGGGCGCCGAGTCCATCGAGGTGACCGGGAACGGTACGCCGCCGATCCGGGTGGGTGTCGACTCCTGGGTGCGGGGCACGGCCGGAAACCTGCAGCTCGACGGCCAGAAACTGTCCGCGCCTTACACCGTCACCGCGATCGGCGACCCGCCCACGCTCGCGGCGGCGTTGAACATCCCCGGCGGTGTCGTCGACACCGTCGCCCGCAGCGGTGGCAGGGTGACGGTCGAACAATCGGAGCAGGTCACGACCGCCGCCTTGCGAGAGGTGAAACCACGCCAATACGCTCAGCCAGGAAACTGAACATCCGTCCTCGTGCAGCGCGCAGGCGTTGTCGTGGCGAGTACCACCTGTTCTTCGAAAGGACCTCACGGTGAGCGAGACCAACATCCCGGCCGAACTGCGTTACACGGCGGAGCACGAGTGGGTGCAGCGGACGGGATCGACGACGGTGCGCGTCGGCATCACCGACTTCGCGCAGTCCCAGCTCGGCGACGTGGTGTTCGTCCAGCTGCCCGCCGTCGACGACGAGACCACCGCGGGTGAGTCCTTCGGCGAGGTGGAGTCCACCAAGAGCGTTTCCGACATCTACTCCCCGCTGAACGCGAAAGTTGTTGCCGCGAACGGGGATCTGGATTCCGCCCCGGAGCTGGTGAATTCGGCGCCGTACGGCGCCGGGTGGCTGGTCGAACTCGAGGTCGCCGACGAGCCCGCCCTCGATGCCGCACTCGCTGCGATGCTCGACCCCGATGCGTACCGGGAGCTGACCGGGGAGTGATCCCGACCCGCCCCGCACTGCGAGCGCCTACGCGGACAGGCGCTCGCAGGGTACGGTCGAGTACAAGGTCATTCGCCGTGTCGGGGCGCAGATCCGCATCGGTTGTGATTGTGTCTACAGATTCGTTCGGGTCTCCGCTCGGGGCTTCCCGGATATCGGACTGAGGAGGAGAAACGGTGAGCGACAACGACAGCGACGCGGTCTACGGGGAGACCCCCGCCGAGACCACGTCTGTTTTCCGAGCGGATTTCCTCAGCGACCTGGACGGCACCGCCGCGCCGACCGAACAGCCCGTCTCCGGCGTCGAGGGCCTGCCCTCCGGTTCCGCACTGCTGGTCGTCAAGCGTGGCCCCAATGCCGGTTCGCGGTTCCTGCTCGACCACCCGACGACCTCGGCGGGACGCCACCCCGACAGTGACATCTTTCTCGACGACGTCACGGTCTCGCGTCGGCACGCCGAGTTCCGGCGCGAACAGAGCGAATTCCAGGTCGTCGACGTGGGAAGCCTCAACGGCACGTACGTCAACCGGGAGCCGGTGGATTCGGCCACGCTCGCGAACGGCGACGAGGTGCAGATCGGCAAGTTCCGGCTGGTGTTCCTGACCGGACCGCGCGCGGCGGCCGGCGACTCACCTGCGGGTGCGGGAAGCTGATGACCGCGGTCGGGCAGCGGAGCCAGGGTTCGGGAGGGATGTCCATCGGCTCCGTCCTGGATCGGCTCCGCCCCGAGTTCCCGGATGTGACGATCTCGAAGATCCGCTTCCTGGAGGCGGAAGGGCTCATCAGTCCGGAGCGGACGCCGTCGGGCTACCGGCGGTTCTCGATCGCCGACTGCGAGCGGCTGCGCTATGTGCTCACCGCGCAGCGTGACCAGTATCTGCCGCTCAAGGTGATCAAGGAGCAGCTCGAGGCGATCGACAGCGGCGCTGCTGTCGTCGGAGCGCCCGACACGGCACCACGCCGCCCGCGGGTCCTGGCGGTGGCACCCGGTGAGGTGTCGCCCGAGGAGTTCCGGACGGACCGTGAGGTGCGGGTCAGTCGGAGTGATCTGCTGGCACGTTCGGGTGTGGACGAGGGTTTCCTCACCGAGCTGATCCGTGCGGGGCTGATCGTTCCCGGGTCCGCGGGCTTCTTCGACGAGGACGCCGTCACCCTCGCCCGCACGGCGAGGGCGATGTCCGGCTTCGGTCTGGAGGCCCGGCACCTTCGTGCGTTCAAACTTGCCGCCGATCGTGAAGCGGGGCTGGTCGCGCAGATCGCCGGGCCGGTGGCGAAGGGCCGCGACGCGGGCGCCCGCGATCGGGCGGAGGAAATGGTGCGTGAATTGGCCGCACTGTCCCTCACCCTGCACACCTGCCTCGTGAAGGCGGCTGTTCGCGGGGCGCTCGACCGCTGAGTGCGGCGGCTCCGCAGTGTCCGTGCGCGTACGGGCACGGGTTCTCACATCGGCATAGAATCGGTCGAAGCAACGGTTTTCACGGGAGGCGGGCGCGATGAGTGAGATGCGTGTGATCGGGATTCGCGTCGAGCAACCGCAGAATTCGCCCGTCCTCCTGCTGCGGGAAGCGGACGGCGACCGATACCTGCCGATCTGGATCGGTCAGACCGAGGCAACTGCCATCGTGCTCGAACAGCAGGGAGTCGAGCCGGCACGCCCCCTGACGCACGACCTGATCACCACGTTGATCGGGGCGTTGGGACATCGTCTGATCGAGGTTCGGATCGTCGACCTGCAGGAGGGGACGTTCTACGCGGACCTGGTGTTCGACCAGAACGTCACCGTTTCGGCGCGGCCGTCCGACTCGGTTGCCATCGCGCTACGGGCGGGGGTTCCCATCTACGCCGAGGAAGCCGTTCTCGCGGAGGCCGGGTTGGTGATGCCCGATGAACGCGAGGACGAGGTCGAGAAGTTCAAGGAGTTCCTCGAGTCGGTTTCGCCCGACGACTTCAAGGCCACCGACGGCTGACTCGCGGTACCACGACGCTCGGCCAGGTCACGATTGTGAACCACTTGGTCTCGATAGCGTCTCGTCTACGTAAACGCAGCTAAAGCGGGGCTAAGCTTTGAACGTTTTGGGCGTGTTGCATTGACCGCATGAACCTCGACCCATACCGTCGGGCCGACATGAATACGCACCATGTGATTCACCGGGGCGTACGCTGAGAATTCCAGGCGTAGGCCGAGGGGATCCACGGGTCGGTTTTCCGTGCGAGAGGGAGCAGGCAGTGGTAGATCAGCCGCAGGACGCGAATGTCGATCAGCGCGTCGATTCCGAGGCGCCGGTCGAGGCGGTCGAGGTACTCGACGCCCAGCCCGGACTGTTCCCCGACGATTCCATCCCCGACGAGCTCGTCGGCTACCGGGTTCCCATCGCATGCCAGATCGCGGGGATCACCTACCGCCAGCTCGACTACTGGGCGCGGACGTCGCTGGTCGTCCCGTCGATCCGGGGCGCAGCAGGCTCGGGCAGCCAGCGTCTGTACTCGTTCAAGGACATCCTCGTCCTCAAGATCGTCAAGCGACTCCTCGACACCGGCATCTCGCTGCAGAACATTCGGGTCGCGGTGGATCACCTGCGTAAGCGCGGCGTCGCGGACCTGGCGAAGATCACTCTGTTCTCCGACGGCACCACGGTGTACGAGTGCACGTCGCCGGAAGAGGTCGTCGACCTGCTCCAGGGTGGGCAGGGTGTGTTCGGTATCGCCGTAAGCGGTGCAATGCGGGAGCTGACCGGCACTATCGCCGACTTCCCGGCCGAACGCGCCGACGGCGGCGAGTCCGAGCAGAGCCCCGAGGACGAGCTGGCCTCGCGTCGCCGCAACCGCGGCAGCCGTCGCACCGGCTAGCCGAGGTTCCGCCCTGCCGGGGGACGGTGGTGTGTGCCACACGGACGGGTGCGGGTGATTCGGTGACGGTCGCATAGAATTACGGTGCGTCGTCGCCGCGCGGGAGAGCTCCGGACCGAGGTTCGGACGCCGAAGGAGCAGCACCTCCCCGTCAATCTCTCAGGCACCCGGACCGTGCGGGCATCGGCGCCTCTGGAAAGCGGTGGGAGAACCCACCCGCCCACGGGGAAAGGGATCGGCACCGCGCCGACCCGAATCTCTCAGGCGCTCGGTACGAGCAATCGACAGAGGGGGAGGAACGCACCGCAGGCGCTGCGGTGTGGCCTCGAATCCCCGGGAGTCGCCTTGCCTGACCAGCCCACCTTCGACCCCGCCGATTTCGCCCTGCGGCATATCGGCCCGGACCACACCGAACTCGAGCGCATCCTGCACGTGATCGGTGTCGACACCCTCGACACCCTCGCCGAGAAGGCGATCCCCGGCAGCATCCTCGACGCCGTGACCGACGGCGTCAGCGCGGGCCTGGACACGCTGCCCGCGGCGGTGTCCGAACACGAGGTGCTCGCGGAGCTCGCGGCACTCGCCGCACGGAACACCGTCGCGACGTCGATGATCGGGCTCGGCTACTACGACACCCTCACGCCGCCGGTGCTGGTGCGGAACCTGATCGAGAACCCGGCCTGGTACACCGCGTACACGCCGTACCAGCCGGAGATCAGTCAGGGCAGGCTCGAGGCCCTCATCAACTTCCAGACGATGGTCTCCGATCTGACGGGCATGGAGGTCGCGAACTCGTCGATGCTCGACGAGGCCACTGCCGCAGCCGAGGCAATGACCCTCCTGCGCCGCGCCGGACGTTCGAAGTCGCCGCGGTTCGTCGTCGACGCCGATCTGTTCCCGCAGACTCGCGCCGTCATCGAGACCCGCGCGACCCCGCTCGGCATCGAGGTCGTCGAGGCCGACCTGTCCCTTGGCCTGCCCGAGGGTGACTTCTTCGGCGTCCTCGCCCAGGTGCCCGGCGCATCGGGCCGCGTCGTCGACCATTCGTCGCTGATCTCCGCCGCACACGAGCGCGGCGCGCTCGTCGCCGTCGGCGCCGACCTGCTGGCGTTGACGCTGCTGACCCCACCCGGGGAGATGGGCGCGGACGCCTGCTTCGGCACCACCCAGCGGTTCGGTGTCCCCATGGGATTCGGCGGCCCGCACGCCGGCTACCTCGCCGTCCACTCGAAGCACGCCCGCCAGCTGCCCGGCCGCCTCGTCGGTGTCTCCGTCGACGCCGACGGAGACAAGGCGTACCGGCTCGCGCTGCAGACCCGTGAACAGCACATCCGCCGCGAGAAGGCGACCTCCAACATCTGTACCGCGCAGGTGCTCCTCGCGGTCGTCGCCGCGATGTACGCGAGCTACCACGGCGCCGAGGGCCTGACCGCGATCGCCCGGCGCGTCAACGGGTACGCCCGCACCCTCGCCGCGGGCCTGCGCGCGGGCGGTATCGACGTGGTGCACACCGACTTCTTCGACACCGTGCTCGCCCGCGTGCCCGGTCGTGCCGACGACGTCGTCTCGGCCGCCAAGGGCTGGAACGTGAACCTGCGTCTCGTCGACGCGGATCACGTCGGCATCGCGTGCGACGAGGCGACCACCACCGCGCACCTGCAGTCGGTGCTTGCGGCATTCGGAGTGGCAGGCGATCTCGCAGGGGATGCGGCGGAGTCGATGCCGCCAGCGCTCGCCCGGACCTCGGAGTTCCTCACCCACCCCGCGTTCCGGAGCCACCGCACCGAGACCGCGATGATGCGCTACCTGCGCAAGCTGTCCGACAAGGACATCGCCCTCGACCGCAGCATGATTCCGCTCGGGTCGTGCACGATGAAGCTCAACGCGGCCGCCGAGATGGAGGCCATCACCTGGCCGCAGTTCAATTCGCTGCATCCGTTCGCGCCCGCCGACGACACCGTCGGTATCCGCGGCCTCGTCGCCGACCTGGAGTCCTGGCTGGCGTCCGTCACCGGGTACGACCGGGTGAGCCTGCAGCCGAACGCAGGAAGCCAGGGCGAGTACGCGGGCCTGCTCGCGATCCGGAACTATCACCTCTCACGCGGCGACGACCACCGCGACACCTGCCTGATCCCGTCGAGTGCGCACGGCACCAACGCCGCGTCTGCGGTGATGGCAGGAATGCGCGTCGAGGTCGTCGCGTGCCGTCCGAACGGTGACGTCGACCTCGACGACCTGCGGGCGAAGATCGCCGATCACGCCGAGCGTCTCGCGGCGATCATGATCACGTACCCGTCCACGCACGGCGTGTACGAGCACGAGGTCACCGAGATCTGCGCGGCCGTGCACGATGCGGGTGGTCAGGTGTACGTCGACGGCGCGAACCTCAACGCGCTCGTCGGCCTCGCTCGTCCCGGCCGGTTCGGCGGCGACGTCAGCCACCTGAACCTGCACAAGACGTTCTGCATCCCGCACGGCGGTGGTGGACCCGGTGTCGGGCCGGTCGCCGTCCGCGAGCACCTCGCCCCGTTCCTGCCCGGGCACCCGCTCGCGCCCGAACTCGGCGACGGGCCGACGGTGTCCGCGGCACCGTACGGCAGCGCCTCGATTCTCCCGATCACCTGGGCCTACATCCGCATGATGGGAGCCGCCGGGCTGCGGTCCGCGTCGTTGACGGCGATCGCGTCGGCCAACTACATCGCCCGCCGCCTCGACGAGCACTTCCCGGTGCTCTACACCGGCGACAACGGGATGGTCGCCCACGAGTGCATCATCGACCTGCGTCAGATCACCAAGGACACCGGCGTCACCGTCGATGATGTCGCAAAGCGTTTGGCGGACTACGGTTTCCACGCGCCGACCATGAGCTTCCCGGTTGCGGGCACCCTCATGATCGAACCGACGGAGTCGGAGAACCTGGCCGAAATCGACCGGTTCTGCGACGCGATGGTCTCGATCCGCCGCGAGATCGACCGTGTCGGCGCGGGGGAGTGGCCGGTGGACGACAACCCGCTGCGCGGCGCCCCGCACACCGCGGCCTGCCTCGTCGGCGAGTGGGACCACCCGTACTCGCGTGAACTCGCGGTGTTCCCCGCGGGCACCGCGGACAAGATCTGGCCTCCGGTACGTCGCATCGACGGCGCCCACGGCGACCGGAACCTGGTCTGCTCCTGCCCGCCGATCGAGGCCTTCAGCAGCTGACCTGCTCGGCAGCCGAGCCACAACGTTCGTGAGGCGAGCTCATGAACGTTGTGGTCGGCGCCGCCGGCGGGGGACGATGGTGCGGTGCCCGAAACCCGGGCCGTCCGCACGACCGAACGGCCGGGACACGGGAAACCGCAATCTGGAGGTCGGGAAAATGCCTTCAACCATCCGCCGCGTCATCGCCGTGGCCGCCATGACCGTCGCTGTCGGTGCCCTCGCCGCGCCACCGGCCATGGCCAAGGAACGTCCGCTCGGAAACGGGTCGCTCGCCTTCTGCTTCGTCGTGCCGTTCCCGGGCTCCGCCGAACTCGAGTGGTGCCTCTGACAGCCACGCGTCGACCGCCTGTGCCGTCCGGTCATTCCACCCGACTGAGCGGCACCGTCGGTCAGGTGGTGGTGAGCTCGATCAAGGTGATTTCCGGCGGGGCGGCAACGCGCACCGGCGGACCCCAGGCGCCTGCCCCACGGCTGGTGTAGAGGACGGTGTCGCCGAACCGGTCGAGTCCGGTCACCGACGGCTGTTGCATCGGCACCAGGTAGCCCAGCGGCCACATCTGCCCGCCGTGAGTGTGTCCGGACATCTGCAGGTCGACGCCCAGTTCCGCCGCCTCGAGCACCTGCGCGGGCTGGTGGGCGAGGAGCAGCACGGCGCGGTCCGCGTCGCGTCCCGCCAGAGCGGCCTGCAGGTCCGGCTCGTACGGTGCCGGTGACGTGAGGTCGTGGATACCCGCGAGGTCCACGACGGCGTCGCCGCGCCGCAGTTCGACGCGGGAGTTGCGCAGCGTGTGGATTCCGAGGGTGTCCCACAGGTCGAGCCACCGCCCGCCGTCTCCGGCGTAGAACTCGTGGTTGCCGCTCACCCCGAACACGCCCAGCGGCGCGCTCAGGTCGGCGAGCGGCGCCAGATCGGGACCGACCTTCGCGACGGTGCCGTCGACGAGATCGCCGCCGATCAACACCAGGTCGGGATGTTCGGAATTCACGATGTCGACGATCTTGCGGGTGAAACCGATCCCGCGGGCCGGCCCGACGTGGACGTCGGTGACCAGGGCGATGCGGGTGCCCGCGAAGTCTGCGGGCAGGCGCCGCAACGGAATCCGCACCCGAACCACGCGTGGCGTTGCCGCCTCCACGACGCCGTAGCCGGCCGCGCCGATCGCCGCCAGCACGACCGCGGCCGTTGCCCCGCGCAGCACCCGCCGCCGGGTCGGGCCCGCCGCCTGTTCGCGCGATCCGGGTGCGCTCGGCGTGCGCCGCCGACGTTGGATCAGTCCGGTGACCCCGGTGCCGATCGCGATGACGCCCAAACCCGCGGCGAGGTACAGCACCGCGGCGAGCCACACCCAGCCGACCGCGCCGGGCGGCCGAGCCCACGACGTCGCGAACACCTCACCGCTGCCGACGCCGACGAGTGCCAGCGCCCACAGCACGATGAGGGCGGTGCCGACGGCGCGTCGCGCGACGGGCCCGAGCTCGGTCGGGCCGGTGAGCCTACGGAACAGCCACCAGGTGAGAAGGGCGAGCAGGAGCCCGAAAACGGCGAGTCTGATCATCGAATCCGTCGGTCCTCAGCCGAGCGTCGACTGGAGTGCCTGCGCGAAGTCGGGACCCGACGAGTCGGGCACCGTCCGCATCGTGCCACCGGTCTGGTCCGCGAGCTTCTGCAGCGTTGCCGCGTCCGAGTTCTCGCCGACGGCAATGACATCGATCTGCACGGGCCGGCCGGGGTCGGACGCTTCGGACACCGCGCGGAGGAACTGCGCGGAGGTGATGCTGGTGTCGTCGTTGGGTCCGTCGGTGACGAGGAGGACGGAATTGGTCCTGCCGTCGGAATACTCGGACACGGCCGTGTCGTAGGCGGTGATCACCGACGTGTACGTGGAGGTGGCCGTCCCCGCGCGCACCGAGCCGAGTGCGCGTTCGAGATCGTCGCGGTTCTCGGACAGCGGGCCCGTCGCGACCGCGACGCGGTAGGGACGGTTCCCGTCGAGACCCCGCGAGTACAGCCAGAGTCCGACCTCGGACTCGTCGGGGGCGGCATCGATCTGCTCGGCCAGGGAGCCGGTGACGTTGGCGAGTTTCGTGGCGCCCCCGTCGGTCTGCGTCATGGACGCCGAGACGTCGAGCAGGACGGTCGTCGATCGCGTCGCGGCGGTGGCGGTGATCGGTGCCAGCATGGCCGCCGCCGTCGCGGGATCCGACGGTACGAGGGTGCCGCCCGGGGCGGTGGTGGTGAACCCCGCGCCGGTGACGATGTCGTACTGCTCCGGTGCGCGCAGGTACTCGGCGAACTGGGCGGCCGCCCGCGACCGCGTCTCGTCGACCCACGGCGCCGCGACGACGACCGCCGGGTGGTCCGCGACCGGCGCGGCGCCTGCGGGTGCGTAGCCACTGATGTCGGTCGCGCCGAGAGCGTCGAGTTGCTGCTGGGTGACGGGCACGGCGTGGAACTGGCCGCCCGCGAGGTCGGTCTGCGCGGCGAGCGCGGTGAGGCCGTCCGCCGCGGTCGGCGGCAGGTCCCCGAGCACTCGGGAACCGCGAGCGAGTGTGGCGAGGGCGGACGTCACGGCCGGGGACTGTGCCTGGTCGGCGGTGACGGGTCCGGTGCCTGCCCCGGCGACCGCCGCGGCGACGGAGTCGCCCGTCAGGGCCGAGGATTCCCACGCGGGGGCCAGCGCGAGTTTCAGTCCGCCCCAACCCGGAAGGCCCAACTCGGGCAGCGACTTCGGATCCCCCTGCAGGC
Source organism: Rhodococcus sp. RD6.2 (assembly GCF_001040705.1). Classification (GTDB taxonomy): domain Bacteria; phylum Actinomycetota; class Actinomycetes; order Mycobacteriales; family Mycobacteriaceae; genus Rhodococcus_G. The sequence goes on along the minus strand of NZ_CVQP01000005.1, from coordinate 778,373 downwards.
GCGGCAGGTCCTGCCACCCGATCCGGGCGCGGGTCAATCCGTCCCGCAGTGCATCCGGAACGGCCAGGACGACAGGTGAGTACGCGACCGATTTCGGGACCCCGGACACCACCTCGGGGTGCGCCAGCCGGGTGATCGCCATCGAACTCTGCGGAACCCACAGTGCGGGAGCGGAGACCGGCCCCGTCCACTCGGACAGGTCGGGCTGCGACAGCCCCGTCACGACGGCGTCCGACGGGGCCTCGGCGACGGCGACACGAACGCAGTGGTCCCGGACGACCGGTGCGGTCGCGTTGTAACGGTCCGCGACGGCGCGGACGGTGGCCGCGACGTCGGGGTCGGCGGCGATGTCGAGAACCACTTCACCCTCGACGCAGGTTTGCGCGGCGGCGACACCCTGATCGGAGATCCGGTCCCGCAGCTGGAACCAGCCGACAATCGCGAGGATCACCACCAACACGGACACGGCCGCGATCACCGGGCCCCGGCTGACGCCACGCAGTCGTTCCTCGTCGCGATGCTGCCCCACGGCTCCTCGTTCCCGGCCGCGAGGCCGCCGTTCCGTCATTCCATCCGAACCCGAGCGACCAGTCTACGGATCGAGACGCACCACGTGACGACGACGCCGCCCGACCGGAGCGGTCGGACGGCGTCGTGGTCCCGGCGGACCGGGATGTGGTGCTGTGCGCCGGAATCAGGCGTTCGCGGCCTTGTACTCGCGGCGGCGGCGGTGCAGGATCGGCTCGGTGTAGCCGCTCGGCTGCTTCGCGCCCTCGAGGATCAGCTCCTTCGCCGCCTGGAAGGCGATGTTGGAGTCGAAGTCGGGTGCCATGTTCCGGTAGGTGGCGTCGCCCGCGTTCTGGCGGTCCACGACCGGGGCCATTCGCTCCAGTGCCTCGGTGATCTCGGCCTCGGTGACGATGCCGTGGCGCAGCCAGTTCGCGAGCAGCTGGCTCGAGATGCGCAGCGTCGCACGGTCTTCCATGAGTGCGACGTCGTGGATGTCGGGCACCTTCGAGCAGCCGACGCCCGCGTCGATCCAGCGGACCACGTAGCCGAGGATGGACTGGGCGTTGTTGTCGAGTTCCTCACGCTTCTCGGCGTCCGACCAGTCGGTGGACGGGGCGAGCGGGATGGTGAGGATGTCGTCGACGCTCGCGCGCGGCTTGCCCTTCAGGCCGTCCTGCACGGCGAACACGTCCACCTGGTGGTAGTGCGTCGCGTGCAGGGTCGCGCCCGTCGGGGACGGCACCCACGCGGTGTTGGCGCCGGCCTTCGGGTGGCCGATCTTCTGCTCGAGCATGTCGGCCATCAGGTCCGTCATCGCCCACATGCCCTTGCCGATCTGCGCTTTGCCCTGCAGACCCGCGGCCAGGCCGGTGTCGACGTTCCAGTCCTCGTACGCGGCGATCCAACGCTGCTTCTTCATCTCGGCCTTGCGGATCATCGCGCCGGCCTCCATGGAGGTGTGGATCTCGTCGCCGGTGCGGTCGAGGAAGCCGGTGTTGATGAACACGACCCGCTCGGACGCCTCCTTGATGCAGGCGGACAGGTTGACCGTCGTGCGGCGCTCCTCGTCCATGATGCCGACCTTGAGGGTGTTCACGGGCAGCCCGAGGACCTGCTCGACACGACCGAACAGCTCGCCGGTGAACGCGACCTCCTCGGGACCGTGCTGCTTCGGCTTCACGATGTAGATCGAGCCGGTGCGGCTGTTGTCCAGCGGACCGTTCGCATCGCTGCGGGTCAGGCCGTGGGTGGCGCACAGGCTGGTGACGAGCGCGTCGAGGATGCCTTCGGGCATCTCGTTGCCGTCGGCGTCGAGGATCGCCGGGTTCGTCATCAGGTGGCCGACGTTGCGGACGAACAGCAGCGAGCGGCCGTGCAGCGTGAGGTCGGAGCCGTCGGGCGCCGTGTAGGTGCGGTCGGCGTTGAGGCGGCGGGTGAAGGACTTGCCGCCCTTGCTGATCTCCTCGGCGAGGTCGCCGCGGTTCAGTCCGAGCCAGTTGCGGTAGCCGACGACCTTGTCGTCGGCGTCGACGGCCGCGACGGAGTCCTCGAAGTCCATGATCGTGGTGATCGCGGACTCGAGCACGACGTCCTTGACGCCCGCGGCGTCGGTGGAGCCGATCGGGGAGGTGGCGTCGATCTGGATCTCGGCGTGCAGGCCGTTGTTGCGCAACAGCACGGACGTCGGTGCATCCTTCTCGCCGAGGTAGCCGACGAACTTCTCCGGCTGCGCCAGCTCGGTGACGACCTCACCGCCGAGTTCGACCTTCAGCGTGGAGCCGTCGACGAAGTAGCGGGTCGCCTCGGCGTGGGAGCCCTTCGCGAGCGGCGCCGCGGTGTCCAGGAAGTTGCGGGCCCAGGCGATGACCTTGTCGCCGCGCACCTTGTTGTAGCCGGTGCCCTTCTCGGCGCCGCCGTCCTCGGAGATTGCGTCGGTGCCGTACAGGGCGTCGTACAGCGAACCCCAACGGGCGTTCGACGCGTTGAGCGCGAAGCGCGCGTTGAGCACCGGCACCACGAGCTGCGGGCCCGCGGTGGTGGCGATCTCGGCGTCGACGTTCGCGGTCGTGATCTCGAACGGCTCGGGCGTGGGCAGCAGGTAGCCGATCTCCTGCAGGAACGCCTTGTACGCGGCGGCGTCGTGCGGCTGACCGGCACGCTCACGGTGCCAGCCGTCGACCTGCGCCTGCAGGTCGTCGCGCTTCGCCAGCAGCGCCTTGTTCTTGGGGGCGAGATCCTCGATCACCTTGACGGCGCCGGACCAGAACGCGTCGGCGTCGACGCCGGTGCCGGGCAGTGCCTCGGCATTGACGAAGTCGTAGAGAACCTTGGCGACCTGAAGTCCACCGACCTGCACGCGTTCAGTCATTGAACAGCCTCACTTTTCCGCTACCAGAAGCGTCCGCAATCGGGACGCAGTACGGGACACAACAATGTTACCCGGCGGTAGCTTCCCGGAGTTCAGTTGGTCCGGTGGCGGCGAGCCGGGCGACATCGAAATAACAAGCTCGAGAGCGCGCGGCGCGTGAGGTGGGCGCGCCTGCTGGCCGGGGACGGGCGGTTCGGGTCACTCGGCAGGTCTCGACGACGACCAGCGGTGTGGCCGGTCGTTACCAATGATACGGGAGGGGACCCGGGCGTCTCGACAGGCTTCCGTGCCGCGCCGTCAGATGGCGTCGGGTGTGATCGATGTGCGTTCCGTCTGCGTCAACCGCAGTTCGCGGGCGATCAGGAACAGCGGAAACGTCACGCTGATCGCGATGACGAACGCCAGCGCCACGTACAGCCAGACGAACCGGATGCCGAGCCGGCGGGCCTCGACGACCATGAACACGATCACCGCCACGGTGAGCAGGACGAGATCGTTCGTGAACGAACTGCTGACATGGTTGGCGAAGCCCTCGGTGAAGAACCCGCCGAGTGTGCCGCCGTCGGCGAGGTACGCGATGTTGTGCCACCACGTGGCGACCAGGGCCACCGCCGCGATCACGGCGTACGCGACGCACAGGGCCCTGCGTGCAGTGGTCATGTGGGAAATGTAATCGCTGTCATACATGGGTGCCCTGCACTCCGTACTCGTGGCCGTGCCAGGTGGTGGTTCCGGACAGGCGGGCGTGCTCGCCGGTGTGGGCGAGCAGGCGGAACAGTTGGGGTTCGGTGTCGGCGAAGTCGACGGACAGCGTCAGCCGGTGCGCCGTCACCGATCCCGTGGCGGGCAGTGGCCGACCACCCGGCGGTGTGTAGCGGGCGCGCAGCGGATCCACCGAGTCAATCTCCAGCAGCCCCCGGAACCCGTCGTGGTTCAGCGCCCACGTGCCGACCCAGTCGCGTCCCTCGAAACCGGAGCGCGCCGCCCTGTCGAAGGACGGGTCGTCGAGCGGATTGCGGCTGAGGGTGACGCCGAACGGCACGCCCTGCTGGGTGGTGTGCCCGGCGGCGTTCCGCGGATCCCAGGAGAACAGGTGGGCGTGGACCTCCTGCCCGGACGGGGTTCCCGCCGGGATCCGGTCGGTGGTGTCCGCGATCCAGAAGTGCAGGGTCCGCCCGTCGTCCTCGGTGAGGCCATTCACGTCGTACCGCCATCCGTCGCAGTAGAAGTTCCCGAGCTTCGTCGGTGTCCCCGGTGCGCCGCGATAGTCGGTGGTCCGCCGCACGACCAGTTCGCCACGGCGACCGTCGACGTCGATGTTCCACCTGCCGATCCACCAGGCGTCAAGTTGCGGATCGCAGGTCGGCGCGACCACCGACGTGAGGTAGTGCCCAGCCAGGATCGGCCAGTCGGGATCGTCGAATCCGACACGGACGAAGGCGTTCTGGCCGCGCGAGTCCTTCACCAGCCATTCGCGGCGTGGCCGGTCGTACCCCACGAGGAGGAAGCAGTGTGCGGGCACGTCCGCGATGACCTCGTGGCCGCTCGCGATCACCGACTGCAGGGTGGCGATGGACGGGTTCATCCCGAGGGACACCACGCCGTTGTCTGCGATGCGGTAGTGCGCCCGGTGGCGGGCGTGGGTGGGGATGTGCCGCTCCGAGAACTCGAACGCGTCGAGGTTCTCCTGTGGGGTGTCGTCCGCGTCGGCCAGGTCGCCCGCCTCGGGGACCGCCGGACGCAGCAGCGTCATCTCCGCCCGTGACAGGTACCGCGCCGACTGTTCGTCGGGGATCGCCGCCCGCGACAGCGTCGATGCGAGATCGGACGATCCGCGGAAACCCCAGTAGGAGCTGTTGTTCTCGTGCCGTTTCGGTGACGTGGTGTATCCGGGGTACAGCTCGCCCGCCTGCGCCACGTGAATCGCGTACTGCTCCGACAGATGCAGCGCCACGCCGTACAGGCGCAGGTACTCCGCCTCTATCGCCGCGACCACCGCGAACGCGGATCCGGTGCCGCGGAAGTTCTGGAACCGGAACGGCGTCTGCCACCGGGCCAGCGAGACCACCGGCGGAAGTCGATCGGGGCGTACCCGCGGAACCCGCACCAGGCCGTGCCGCGCGTCGCGACGTGCCGCGGCACGGACGACGGTCAGATGCTCGGCGATGTCGGATTGGCGCCGTTGGTCCGGGAGCACCCCGATCGGAAGCACCTCGCCGCACGGCCACGACGCCGACGCGTGTGGACTCGTCGTGTCGGCGGCGACCTCCTCGGCCGGGGCTGCGACGCGCACGTCCATGGCCTGCACGGTCATCGTTCTCGCCTCACTCGGATCGACTTGCTGTCGACTCCAGAATCGGCCGGTTCGCGGCGAGAGTATCGAGTAGCGCACTACCTCACTTCGAGGTGGGTTCTCCGCCGGATTCCCGCGCCCACGTGGGCAGGATGAACACGCCGTCCGCCTCGACGGTGACGCCTGCGGCGTCGGAGATGGTGCCGACGACGAACGTCTTGACGCCCTCGACGCGGTCGATCCGGGCGTCGACGCGCAGGGGGCCGAGCGGCGTTCCGCGCCGGTAGCGGAGTGTGAGGGTGCCGGTGAAGTTCGGCTTGTCGTTGGATGCGGCGGACATGCCGAGGATCTGGTCGAGGACGAGGGCGCACACCCCGCCGTGGACGTGCCCGGGTGGACCCTCGTAGGCGGCGCCGAGGACGAACTCGCTCCACACGACGCCGCCGGGCTCGTGCGTGACGGACAGCGGTGGCGCGATCGCGTTCCGCAGTCCGATCACGGAGTTGCCCCAGGCCATCGCCTCGCCGTGGTGGGTGTACCGGACGCCGAACGCCCCGTCGATCTGGCGCGCGCGCAGGCGGTCGGTCGCAGCCAGGATGCTCGCGTGCACGTCGCGGATGGTGTCCTCGTCGACCTCGGTGCGGATCGTGGCGTCGACGAGGCCGCGGACGGCATCGGTGAGGGGGCCGAACAGCGCAGCGCGCCGGGCGGTCTCCGCGGCGTCGATGTCCTCGAGCGTGAACTGCACCACGAACCCCCTGAACGTCTTCTGGACAACTGTCTGGACTGCTGTGTGAATCTAGGTGGCGCCGCGCGCGCTGTCCAGTCTTCGATCGCTGCCGCGAGCGGCTGCTTGACCGGTGCGGCGAGCGGCGGATGATGATGACATGCAGCAGTTCGGAGCGCCGGCGCAGCAGTACGACAGGTTCATGGGGCGGTACGCGTCGTCCTTGGCGCCGGTATTCGCCGACGCGGTCGGGGTGCGCACCGGAATGCGCGTCTGCGACGTAGGGTGCGGACCCGGTGCCCTCGCCGTGGAACTCGCCGCCCGCGTCGGCGCGGCGAACGTCGCGGCGATCGACCCAGCGCCCCAGTTCGCCGCGGCCTGTCGTGAACGCACCCCCGGCGCCGACGTCCGTGACGGCGCGGCCGAGCAATTGCCCTGGGACAGTGACGAATTCGACGCGACGATGGCGTCGCTCGTGATCGGATTCATGCGCGACCCCGACCGCGGCGTCGGTGAGATGGCGCGGGTCACCCGACCGGGCGGCACCGTCGCCGCCTGCATGTGGGACATCGCGACCGGGGGCATGCGGATGCTCCACCTGTTCTGGGCCGCGGTACGCGAGATCGACCCGACCGTCGTCGGAGAGGCTGCGATGGTGGGCACCGCCGACGGTGACATCGCCGAGAGGCTGCGCCGCGCCGGCCTCGTGGACGTGGCGAGCGGCGAACTCACCGCTCACGTCGACTACCGCGACTTCGACGACTTCTGGGAACCGTTCACGTTCGCCGTCGGACCGGCGGGCCAGTTCCTGCACTCCCTGCCGGACGACCGGCGCACCGCGGTCCGCGAGGCGTGCCGGACCGAACTCCCGGATGGTCCCTTCACCCTGAGTGCCCGCGCCTGGTACGGGCGCGGGACGGTGGCGGCCCGACCCACGCCGACGGGCTGACTACACCGACGGTCCGGGTGAGATGAAGATTCCCTCCGCCTCGATCGTGACGCCCTCCGCGTCGGACAGGGTGCCCCGCACGATGGCCTTGCGCCCGTCCACCTCGACGACCTGCGCCTCGGCGTACAGCGGGCCGAGGGGGGTTCCGCGCCGATAGCGCAGCGTGAGGGTGCCCGTCAGGCGGCGTTCCGTGGCGCTGCCCGTGACACCGAGCAGGTGGTCGAGGACCAGAGCCCCGATGCCGCCGTGCACGTGACCGGGCGGGCCCTCGTACGCGGCGCCGAGGGTGACGTGCGTCCAGTGCCTGCCGGTGTCGTCACGCTCGATGACCAGCGGCGGCGCGACCGCATTGCGCACCCCGACACCCGCATTGCCCCACGAGAAGGTCTCGCCCGAGATCGTGCGGCGCATCCCGAATGCGCCGTCGATCTGGCGGGCCCGCAGCTTCGCGGTCGCCGCCGTGATCTCCGCCTGCACCTCACGGATCACCTCGTCGTCCACCTCGGTGCGGATCGTCGCGTCGACCAGCTCCCGCACCGCGTCGGTGAACGAGCCGTACAGCGTCTTGCGTCGTTCCAGTTCGTCGCGGTCGATACCCGCGTCGACGATGCGGTCGTGCGTGACCTTCACCTGCACTGCCTCCCATGTGAGTGTCCGGGATCAATTCGCCGTTCGAGGCTGAATGTAGCGGCCCGCCGTGCCGTCGCGGGTTCAGTTCTCGTTCGGCAGGATCCGCATCCGGTCGGCGAGCGTGCGATCGCCCGGGGACGCGGATCGCTCCAGACCGTCGATCACCGCGCGGCGATTGCGGTCGGGTTGGTTCTGGCTGAGCTTCGCCTTGCCCACCGCCCGCTCGATGACGACCTCGACGCCGACGATGGCGCGGAGCATCGAGTCCACGTCCCGTGCCGCGACCTCGTCGATCCGCCAGGGTTCGTCCCGGTCCTGCTCGTGCGCCGCCGTCAACGCCGTCACATTCGCACGCACCCACTCGACGTCGTCGTGCACCACGAGCCGGCCGTGCACCGTGAGCACCTCGTAGTTCCACGTCGGTGCCATCCGCGTGCGGGACGCGTCCTCCGGATACCAGCGCGGGGACACGTACCCGTCGGCACCGGAGAAGATCGCGACGCTCTGCCCGCCGTTGCCGCCACGCCAGTGCGGGTTCGCCCGCGACACGTGCCCGACCAGACGATGCCGCTCCTCGTCGTAGAGCATCGGCAGCGGGGTCGTCAGCAGCCCGGCGGCAGTGGCGGTGACCAGATGCGCGAACCCGCCGCGACGCAGCGCGTCGACGGTCTCGTCCTCGGTCAGGGCGAAGGCGGTGGGCACGTACACGCGCCCAACCCTAACGTCCCAGCAGTTCCCGGCAGCGCGCCAGGAGTTCGGCGCGCAGGGGCGCCGCCCGGTCGGCGAGCGCCTGCTGCGCGCGCACGTAGTCGGCTCGGCCCGCGGCGGTCTCGATCGGCACCGGCTCGTAGCCGAGGTCCAGCAGGTCGTAGGGGCTTGCCCGCATGTCGAGTTCCCGTGCGTCCATGGCGTGCTCGAAGCAGCGCAGCAGCAGATCGGAGTCGACCAGCGGCACCAACTTGTAGCACCACTTGTAGAGGTCCATGCCCGCATGCAGGCAGCCCGGCTGCTCACGCTCCGACTGCTCGTCGCGGGAGAGCGGAAGGTTGTTGCGCCCCACGGCGTCCGGCGTGAAGAACCGGAACGCATCGTAGTGGGTGCACCGCAGTGTCATCGACTCGACGACCGCGTCCGTCCCCTCCGCGCCGAGCCGCAGTGGCGTCCCCGAATGCCGGACGGCGTCAGCGCCGCCGCGATACACCATCGCCCACTCGTGCAGGCCGAAGCACCCGAGCTGAGCGGGCCGCGACGCCGTCCCTGCCAGTACCCCCTCGGTGAACTCCAGCATCGTCCGTCGACGCTCCAGCAACGCCGGATCCGCGCCGACTCCGCCGTCGACCTCCCGGTACCCGGAGTACTCGGCGTACGGCCGGGCGGCCCCGCCTCCGAGCACCACCGCGAAGCCGGGATGCCAGCGCCGCAACTGGGCGGGCCGGAGGCTGTAGTACGTGAACAGGAAGTCGACGACGGGATGGGAGACGCCGCGCGCCTGCCTGCCCAGGTGCGGGCCGATCAGCGCGTCGACCCGCGCGTGGTGCGCGTCGCGCCGGACCGTCCAGTCCTCCTCGGACAGGACGGTCCGGCGCGCCGTCCGCTGCGGCGCCGTCACGACGTGTGCTGCCCGGGGACGGCGTCGGTAATCCGGTGGGTGCCGTCCCGCACGGTGCCCACGAACTCCTCCACCAGGTCCTCGAGCGCGACGATGCCGAGGCAGTTGTCGTCGGCGTCGACGATCTCCGCGAGGTGACTGCTCGCGCGCCGGAGCACGGCCAGTGCCTCGTCGAGCGGAGTCTGCATCTGCAATCGCGGCCATGGCCGCACATCGCTGCGCGGCACGACGGTGTCCGGGCCCGCGGACTCGTCGAGCACCTCGTCGAGCACGTCCTTGAGGTGCAGGTACCCGGCGAGCGAGCCGTCGGGCAGTGCGGCCGGGTAGCGGGAGTAGCCGGTTTCCGCCACGGCCCGCTCGATGGCGCCGAGCGTCGTGCCTCGGTCCGTCAGCGGCACCGTCCGCACCTTGTCGAGGGGGATGAGCACGTCCGCGACCGTGCGGCCCGTCGTGTGCAGCGCCTGCGTGAGCCTGCGGTGCTCCTCCTCGTCGATCAGCCCCTCCGAGCGGGACTCGCCGATCATCTCGGTGAGTTCGATCTCGGAGACGGTGCTGTCGAGTTCGTCCTTCGGTTGCACCCGCAGCATCCGCAGCACCGAGTTCGCGGCCCAGTTGTAGAACGCGATGAGCGGCCTCGCCAGTTTGATGAACGCGAGGTGCGCGGGGACCAGCAGCATCGCCGCCCGCTCCGGTCCTGCGATGGCGATGTTCTTCGGGACCATCTCGCCGAGCAGGATGTGCAGGATCACCACCAGCGACATCGCAATGGCGAACGCGATCGGGTGCAGCAGCTGGTCGGGCAGGCCGACCAAGTCGAGGGGCTTCTCGATCAGGTGCGCGATGGCCGGCTCACCGACCCGGCCGAGCAGGATCGAGCAGATCGTGATGCCGAGCTGCGCCGCGGCCAGCATCAGCGACAGGTGTTCGCCCGCGTGGATGACCGTGGCGGCCCGCTTCTTGCCCTGGGCGACGAGCGCTTCGAGGCGGTCGCGGCGAGCCGAGATCAACGCGAACTCGGCCGCGACGAAGAACGCGTTGCCACCGAGCAGCAGCACCGTCAGCAGGACGGCGAAGAGGTCATTCATCGTCGGACTCCTCGGCGGTGCGGGTCCGGTGCGCGGCGAGGGCCTCCGCGGGGACCGGGGTCAGCACGACCCGGTCGATGCGGCGCCCGTCCATCGCGGCGACGCGGGCGAGCCAGCCGCCGTTCCCGACACCGGGATGGGTGTCGGACCCGTCGGGTGCGGGCAGTTCCACCTCGTCGCCGACCTCGGGGATCCGCCCCAGGCGTTCGAGGACGAGTCCACCGATCGTGTCGTACTCGCCTTCCGGTGCGGCGTAGCCGGTGGCGTGCCGGATCTCGTCGATCCGCAACAGACCTGCGCAGATCCAGCTGTCACCCTGGCGCTGCACGTCGATCTCCGTGTCGTCGTGCTCGTCTCGGACGTCACCGACGATCTCCTCGATGAGGTCCTCCATCGTCACCACGCCTGCCGTGCCGCCGTACTCGTCGACGACGAGCGCCACCTGCATGCCGTCCGACCGGACCCGTTCCATCAACGCGTCGCCGTCCAGGCTCGACGGCACCACCGGCACCTTCTTCGCGAGGACCATCAGCGTGGTCGTCGCACGGGCGGATGCGGGCACGGTGAACGCCTGCTTGACGTGCACCACGCCCACCGTGTCGTCGAGGTCGCCGTCGACCACGGGGAAGCGGGAGAACCCGGTCCGGGACGCGACGTCGAGCAGGTCGGCGACGGTGTCGTGCAGTTCGAGGGTCTCGATCTTGACCCGCGGCGTCATCAGTTCCTCCGCCGTGCGCTCACCGAAACGCAGCGACCGGTCCACGAGCAGCGCGGTGCCGGGGTCGAGGGTGCCGCTGCGGGCGCTGTTGCGTACCAGCGACCCCAGTTCCTGCGGCGACCGCGCCGACCGCAACTCCTCGGCGGGTTCGACCCCGAGACGGCGAACCACCCAGTTCGCGGCGCCGTTGAGACCGTTGATCGCCCACCGGAACACCGTCGAGAACCAGGCCTGCGGGCCCGCCGTCGCGCGCGCCGTCGCCAGGGGGTGCGCGATCGCGAGGTTCTTGGGGACGAGTTCACCGAAGATCATCGACAGCGAGGTCGCCAGGACCAGGGCCAGCACCAACGAGATCCCCGACGCCACCGACGTCGAGACGCCGATGGCCGTCAGGATCGGGGTGATCAGTTTCGCGAGGACCGGCTCGGCGATGTAACCGGTGGCCAGTGTCGTGATGGTGATGCCCAGCTGCGCGCCGGACAGTTGGAAGGACAGGGTGCGGTGCGCCCGCTGAACCTGTCGTGCGCGCCGGTCGCCGTCGCGGGCGTGGGCGTCGACGGTGCTGCGTTCGAGCGCGGTCAGGGAGAATTCCGCGGCCACGAACACGGCGGTGCCCGCGGTCAGGGCGAAAAACCCGAGCAGGCTGACGATGGTTACTGCGATCTGCATCGTCTATCGCCGCCCGGGAGGGGTCGGGGTGGGGCCGCCGGGTTTGTCACCCGGCTCGGTAGAGGAGCCCTCCGTCGTGGAACTGCTGTCGTCGCCGGAGTCGGCGTCATGCGCCGATTCGGGTGCCTCGGGCACCTTGATCCTTTCGTCGTGCCCGGATCGTGCCGGGCGCACACCTAACTGGAGACGGCCATTCTACCGGCCGCGGCGCCGGAAACGGGCAACCGCGACGTGCGCCACAGTCGCGGCGGGTCACCACCCGCCGGGCAGGGGGCGTCCCTCGGCGAACCCGGCCGCGGACTGCACCCCGAGTACCGCCTTGTCGTGCAGTTCCTCGATGCTGCGGGCCCCGGCATAGGTGCAGGTGCTGCGGACACCGGAACAGATATGGTCGATCAGGTCCTCGACGCCGGGGCGCGTGGGGTCGAGTCGCATCCGGGAACTCGAGATCCCCTCCTCGAACAGGGCCTTGCGGGCGCGGTCGAAACCGCTGTCGGCGGCCGTGCGCGCCGCGACAGCCCGCTTGCTCGCCATCCCGAAACTCTCCTTGTAGGCGTTGCCCTCCGTGTCGAACCGCAGGTCGCCTGGCGACTCGTAGGTGCCGGCGAACCACGACCCGATCATCACGTTCGACGCTCCCGCGGCCAGCGCCAGCGCCACGTCACGCGGGTGTCGGACTCCGCCGTCGGCCCACACGTGCGCACCGAGTTCCCGTGCCGCGTCGGCACATTCGGCGACCGCGGAGAACTGGGGTCGCCCGACGCCGGTCATCATCCGGGTGGTGCACATCGCGCCGGGGCCGACACCGACCTTGACGATGTTCGCGCCCGCCGCGACGAGATCGCGGGTTCCGGCCGCGGACACCACGTTGCCCGCGACGAGTGGCACCCCGAGATCGAGTCCCGCAACTGCGGACAGCGCGTCGAGCATCCGCTTCTGATGTCCGTGCGCGGTGTCCATCACCAGCACGTCGGCTCCCGCATCGACCAGTGCCTTCGCCTTCGCCGACACGTCGCCGTTGATGCCGACGGCGGCCGCGATCCGCAGGCGCCCGCTCTCGTCGAGGGCGGGGGCGTAGATGCCCGCGCGAATCGTGCCGGTCCGGGTCAGGACTCCTTCGAGACGTCCCGCATCGTCGACCATCACCGCGAACGTCTCGTGCCGGGACGCGAGCAGGTCGAACACCTCCCGCGCCGATGCGCTCACCGGCGCGACCGGGAAGTCGGTCGCCGCGATCGCGGCGAGGCGGGTGAACCGGTCCACGTCCGCGCAGGCCGACTCGGTGACCACGCCGATCGGGCGCCGGTCACCGTCGACGACCACCACCGCGCCGTGCGCGCGCTTCGGTAGCAACGCCAACGCATCCGACACCGATGCGTCGGGGCCCAACGTCACCGGGGTGTCGGCGACGAGGTGCCTGCTCTTGACGAAGGTGACGGTCTCCGCGACCGCCGCAGGCGGCACGTCCTGCGGGATGACGACGATTCCGCCGCGCCGCGCGACGGTCTCGGCCATCCGCCTGCCCGCGACGGCCGTCATGTTCGCCACCACGATCGGGATCGTCGTACCGGAACCGTCGCGGGTGGCGAGGTCGACATCGAACCTGGACGCGACGTCCGTGCGATTCGGGACGAGGAACACGTCGTCGTAGGTCAGGTCGTAGGGCGGGGTCTGTCCGTCGAGGAAGCGCACGAAATCGACGCTACCTGTCACCGCGGGTGGTGTCAGTGCTCGACGGCGTCGAGCTCCCGGCAGGTCGACCGCACCCCGTGAGTGAGACACCGCTTGTGCGCACCCTCGCCGGGTGGCGTGTCGGTCAGGACGGGGTCGCAGCGGCGTCGGCGCGGCCGGCTGGTTCGATGCTCTTTCGCCTCACCAGCAGGATGATCACCAGAATCGGGTAGGCCAGCAACGGCGCGAAGGTGCCCACGTAGGCCTGCTGGTCCAGCAGGATGACGGTGCCGGTGAGCAGCGAGAAGTCGAAGAGGCCGTGCATCACGGAGTTGACCGCGTTGCTGCCCGACACGCGGCGCGTGAGATAGAAGAAGTATCCCGCGATGCTGACGATGGCAGCCTGGGCGATCGCGCCGGAGCCGCCGCCGGTGAAGGCGTTCGACAGGTGCACAACGCCGAAGACGAGGCTGGACCACAGGGCGACCTGGCCTTCGCGGAGGCCGTGTTGGCGAAGCACCGTGACGCCGATGCCGCGGAACATGCCTTCCTCGCCCCAGCCGACGAACTGCGTGGCGATGAGGAGGCAGACGATGAACAGCCAGCCCTTCTCCGACAGCGCGCTGTAGTTGATGCCGAGGAGGATCGCGCCGAGGAGGATGGCGGGCACGACCCACACCCACCGGTTGACCGGGCGGTCGTCCTTCATCACCGGCCGCCACCACCCGAGCGCGGCGATGACGCCGTAGGTGAAGACGACGGAGAGACCGAGGGGGATCAGCATGGTGAAGACCACCCCTCGGGTGGTCAGCGTGTCGTCCTCGTCGGCCCAGCCGGCGATCAGTGTCCCGCTGATCTTGATGATCGCGAGGTAGGCGACCACGACCAGAGCGAAGGCCAGGTAGGAGAGGCGGCGGCCGGTCACTGCCGGCGTTGGGACCTCGTGTTTCGCAGTAGTCACTGCGCAAGGCTAAACGCCTGGCTGCCCGTTACGGCGACACCGCCGCGCCGGATGTCCCCGAGTCCCCGAGGGCCGCGGCAGGCGTCGACTGCGCCTGGGACCGCGACAGCGCGATCGTCGCCCAGATCATCACGGCGACCGACGCCGCGACGACGACGAGGCCTGCGCCCTGCACCCGGAGTCGCTCGTCGAGCACCGTGAACCCGAGGTAGGACGCGACGAGCGGTTCGCCGATCGTGATGGCGGGCAGCGACGCGGCCAGCGACCCCGCCTGGAACGCACGCTGCTGCAGGTAGAACCCGGCCACCCCGGCCGCGACGAGCGCCCACGGCTCCCACCCGGTCACCACCGCGACGGGGCCGTGCTCCAGATCGTCGATCACCGGTTTCGTCAACGCCACCGCGACCCCGTACAGGCCACCGCACGCCGCTCCGAGCAGCAATGCCCGCGCACCCGCCGGAACTCGGGTCCCGGCGACGACCACCGCGACCACGCACGCCCCGACCACCAGGGCCAACGGCAACGCCCAGTGCCGCAAGGTCGCCGTGGCGGCGCCCTCGGTCGGGTTGCCGACCGTCAGGAACACCACCAGCGAGGACGCCAACGCGATCGCCGTCAGCCAGGTCTTCGCGGACATCCGGGTACCCGCGAACCTCGCCGACAGCGGCAACGCGAACAGCAGTGTGCTCACGATCAGCGGCTGCACCACCAGCACCGACCCCAGACCGAGTGCGGTCGCCTGGAACGCGTAGCCGCCGACGTCGCCGCCGACCCCGACCCACCAGCGCGGCGACCGGATCAGCTCGCCGATCAGAGCATCACCCTCGTCGACACCTGCCGCCGCGGACTGCTGCGCGACCGACCCGATCGCGAACAGCAGTGCGCCCACGAGTGCACACAGGACGGCCAGCAGCGGCAGGTCGGTCATGGAGTTCAGCGTCCCCTACTCCGCGGCGGCTGTCGCCGCGATCGGCCCGCCTGTTCGCGGCGCGGCCCTCCGCTGCGTCCTGCGGTCGGACGGGTCGGCCGGGCCGACTCGGGGGCGGGGGCGGTCTCGTCGGGTACCGGGACACCCGACGGCCGTGCGGCCCCGGTGAGGGAGACGAGGATGCGGTCTCCGGGGGCGACGTGTACTCCCTTCGATCCGACACCCGCCTTCGCCGTCATCGCCTCGACCTCGGCGCGCTGGTCCTCCGTCGCGAGGGTCACCACGGTCCCCGCCGCACCGGCGCGCGCGGTGCGACCGGCCCGGTGCAGATAGTCCTTGGGATCCGCGGGCGGATCGACGTGCACGACGAGCGAGATGTCGTCGACGTGGATGCCGCGGGCGGCGACGTCGGTGGCGACCAGGACCGGAACCGCGCCGGACGTGAACGCCGACAACGCGTGTCGGCGGAACGCCTGCGACTTCCCGCCGTGCAGCGTCCCCGCCCGCACCCCCACCTGCGCGAGCCGCGCGACCAGACGGTCGACGCCGTGCTGGGTACGCACGAACAGCAGGGTCCGGCCGGTCCGCGACGCGATCTGCGCGACCACCGCGTCCTTGTCGGCGCGGTCGACGAGCAGGACGTGATGATCGGTCGGGGCCACCGGTGCCGCCGCGGACGCCGTCGCATGCGTCACCGGGTCGGTGAGGTAGCGGTCGACGAGCGCCCGGACGTCCTCGTCGAGGGTTGCCGAGAACAGCAGGCGCTGGCCGGAATCCGGGGTGCGGTCGAGGATCGCCGTCACCTGCGGCAGAAACCCGATCTCCGCCATGTGGTCGGCCTCGTCGACGGCGGTGACGGCCACGTCGTCGAGCGCGACGGCGCCCTGGTTCAGCAGGTCGATCAGCCGGCCCGGGGTCGCGACGAGCAGATCGACCCCGCGCGCGAGGCGCTCGGCCTGCCCCTTCGTCGGGACACCGCCCGTCGCCGACGCGATCCGCATCCCGACCGCGAGGGCCGACTCGTCGAGTGCCCGCTCGATCTGCGTCGCGAGCTCACGCGTCGGTGCCAGGACGAGTCCGCGCGGCCGCTTCGGCGCGCTGAAACCACCCTTGAGCCGCACCAACATCGGCAATCCGAACGCGAGGGTCTTCCCGGAGCCGGTCGGACCGCGCCCGAGTACGTCGGCGCCGCCGAGGATGTCGGGGATCACCAGTGACTGGATCGGGAACGGATCGACGATGTGCTCCCGGCGCAGGGACTGCACCAGTGTCGTGGGCAGGCCGAGGTCGGCGAAGGTGGACATGCGGGTGGACTCCTCGCGATCGGTGCAGGTAGAGGCTACCGCGGGTCGGGGCGTGTCACTGACGGCCAATCGTGTCGGTGGGATCGTGCACCATCTGTTCGAACATTGTTTCGAAGTCATCGCGGAGGGGGAGACGGATGTGCGAGATGTGTGACGGCAAATCGGCGGCGCAGATGGAGCGGGACCTGCGGCGCAGTATTCGCCGGCACGGCTGGGCGCTGCAGTACGTGCAGTCCGGCATCGACGAATACGACGTGTATCCCGCGTACTGCTACTCGGTGGGGCACACCGCGAAGGGGCTACCCGAACTGGTGGTCACCGGACGGGTCGCCGACCAGTCCGCGCAGGTGCTCAACGACCTCGGATCGTGGCAGGCGAGCGGACTCGACCTGCGGCCCGGCGACCGGCACACCGCGGGCGGGCTCGACGTGTACCTCGTCGAGGTGCGCGAATGTGAGTCCTGGCTGCTCGGCGCCGTCGCGATGTACGGACGCATCCGCGCACTGCAGGCGGTGTGGGCCGACTGCCGGGGGCTGTTGCCGTGGGAAGGGGCGGAGGACTCGACCATCGTGCAGCCGCTACTCGGACCGCCGCGCAACGGGACCGGGGCTCCGTGACACGCCCGATCATCGATCTGCACTCACGCCTCGACGAGCGGGCCGCACCGAATGCCGAAGCGCCCCCGGATCGTATCCAGCGTCCGGCGATGGTGGTTGCGGTCGCGGTGGCTGGTGGCCGCGAACCGCGCCTGCCCGGCCAGTCGGCGGGGCGCCGGATACCAACGGTCGAAGTCGAGGCCGCAGTCGCGGAAGACACGGCCGGGCAGGGCATCTGCCAGCAGCCCGAGGTTGTACATCGCCAATGCCATCACCGCGTAGCTGAACGCGGGTTTGCCGCCGCCGTCGAGCAGTCCCTTCCAGTCGAGTTCGTAGAGGGGAACGGTCGTGGCCTTCCCCGACATCAACAGGTGCGTCAGGTAGTAGCCCATGAAGCCGGGCAGGTGCATGATTGCGGACCGGGGCTGGATCGTCACCACACGCCCACCCGGGGACACGTACGGCTCGTAGGGGGCGTCGATCCTGACGTAGCCGGTGCAGTTCACGATCCAGCTGCCCGGTTCGATCGCTTTTCGTGCCCCGCTTCGGAGCACCACGTCGGTGGCACCGTCCCGATCGACCGCGTCGACGAAGTGGTCCATGTACACGGCGCCCAGGCCGGACGTGATCGTGTCGCTCTCCGCTTCCGACAGCACCCCCAGCACGAAGTTGCTGGCCGCGCCGGTGACGTCGATACCGTGGGTGGTGCGATACCACGCCGCCACTTCCACCTCGTTCGTCCCGTCGAATCGGCGGGCGGCGTCGGCCGCCACCGCGTCCGGAAGCGGCCCGCGCCACCACCGCCGGGCGCCGACCGGGAACGCCCAGTCGCGACGAACGAAGTAGGTGCCCGATCCCGCCACGAGGTTCACCTCCCGCCCGGGGTACTCGGTGACGAGGGTGTGCACCGTGTCCATGCCCGTCTTACCGCCGCCGATCACCCAGACCGGGGCGGTGGACGCGCGCATGTCGCCCTGCCGCACGTCGCAGCCGTCGGGCGAGACGGACCGGACACGCGAACTCGACACGGTCAGCGGGGCGTTCCGCGTGACGTCGAGCCCGAAAGCCTTGATCAGATTTGTCGCCCGGATCGTCAGGCGCCGACCGTCACCCGACGAGCAGACGACCTCGACCCCGTCCGCGGACTCGTCGGCGGACTCGAACGACCACCCGAACCGCTCGTCGATCCGAACCCGGCCCCGCAGCACGTCGAGACAGTGCTCGAAATGGTCGAGGACCTCCGCCTTGGTGGCGAGGTGGGAGCGGTTCCGGTCCAGCTGCCACGGGATGTTCCCGACGGTGAACAGACCATGGGGCTGGTGCAGGCGAACGTACGGGTAGGTGTCCACCCACATGCCGCCGACCCGCTCCCTGCGCTCGACCAGGATGACCCGCTGATCTCGAGTCAGGTGGCGGCTCGCCGCAAAAAGGGCATTCAGTCCCGCGATACCCGGCCCGACGATGCAGACGTCGCAGACCTCCGGTACCGCACCCTGGGATCGTTCGCTCGGATCCACCACAGCCCCCGGCTAGACGACGCCTCCCAGTCTCCCACCGCCGTGGACCCGGCACCAGCGGCCCCGCATCCCGGTGGCGGCTCCTGCGAACCGCCACCGGCATGCGGCGAACTCAGGCCTCGACCTCGCTGCGGTCACCGCTCCAGAGGGTGTGGAACTTGCCCGGACGATCCGTGCGCTCGTAGGTGTGCGCGCCGAAGAAGTCGC
The DNA here is from genome assembly GCF_001040705.1 of Rhodococcus sp. RD6.2. GTDB lineage: Bacteria > Actinomycetota > Actinomycetes > Mycobacteriales > Mycobacteriaceae > Rhodococcus_G. Next base: position 759,631 of record NZ_CVQP01000005.1, on the reverse strand, counting down.
GCTGCCCCTGCGTCAGTGCCGCCGGGAGACGCTCCGCGCGCAGGCCGTCGTAGTACGACAGCGACGAGGAGAACGCCGGGACCGGGATACCCAGCGTCGTCGCGGTCACGACGACGCGACGCCACGAATCGATCGCGTTCTCGATCGCGTCCTTGAAGTACGGCTCGACGATCAGCGACGTCAGATCGGGGTTCGTGTCGTACGCCTCCTTGATCCGGTTCAGGAACCGGGCCCGGATGATGCAGCCGCCGCGCCAGATCGTCGCCATGTCGCCGGGGGTGAGATCCCAGTTGTACTCGACGCTGCCCGCGCGGATCTGGTCGAAGCCCTGCGCGTACGCGACGATCTTCGACGCGTACAGCGCCCGGCGGATGTCCTCGGTGAACTGCTCCGCATCCGTGGGCTTGCCGCCCAGCGAACCGGACGCGAGACCCTTCGCGGCGGCGCGCTGTTCCCGCGATCCCGACAGTGCGCGCGCGAACACGGCCTCGGCGATACCCGTCACCGGGACACCGAGGTCGAGCGCAGACTTCACCGTCCAGCGGCCCGTGCCCTTCTGCTCCGCCGCATCCACGATGACGTCGACGAGGGGCTGCCCCGTCTTCGCATCCACCTGTGAGAGCACCTCCGCGGTGATCTCGATCAGGTACGACTCCAGTTCGCCGGTGTTCCACTCCGCGAACACCTTCGCGACCTGTCCGGCGTCGTAGCCGAGCGCGTCCCGGAACAGGTGGTACGCCTCGCCGATCAACTGCATGTCGGCGTACTCGATGCCGTTGTGCACCATCTTCACGAAGTGACCGGCACCGTCCGGCCCGATGTGCGTGCAGCACGGCGTGCCGTCGACGACCGCCGCAACCGACTCGAGCAGGGGTCCGAGCGACTCGTACGACTCCTTCGGTCCGCCCGGCATGATCGACGGACCGTTCAACGCGCCCTCCTCGCCACCGGAGATGCCGGCGCCGACGAAGTGCAGTCCACGCTCACGCAGCGACGCTTCGCGGCGAATCGTGTCCGTGTACAAGGCATTTCCGCCATCGATGATGATGTCGCCCGGCTCCATCGCCGCCGCGAGCTCCTCGATCACCGCGTCGGTGGCCTCACCGGCCTTCACCATGATCAGGACACGGCGCGGGCGCTGCAGCGCCGCGACGAACTCGTCGACGGTCTCGGTCCGAACGAAGTCACCCTCGTCGCCGTGCTCGGCGATCAAGGCATCGGTCTTGGCGACACTGCGGTTGTGCAGCGCGACCGTGTGTCCGTGGCGGGCGAAGTTGCGGGCAATGTTCGAGCCCATCACGGCAAGTCCGGTGACGCCGATCTGGGCACGCGCGGTCGAGGAGGTGTTGTCGGTCATGCAGACAAGCATTCCCTGCCCGCGAAACGAGCGACACTCCAGGGTCTCGCACCGTGGGATGACACGGGGAGGGGGTCGGCACGAAACGGCCGACGCCGCGACCCCGAGTGGGTCGCGGCGTCGGCCGGTGCAGTGGAAGGCGGATCAGCGGTCGCGGACCGGACCGTCGAACCCGTCGTACGAGCGACGCTCCGTCCGGCTGCGGAAACCGCCGGACGTGCCCGTGCGCTCGGTGCGCTGCGGGCGGTCGCCGCTGCGCTGGAAGCCACCGTCGCGCTGCGGGCGGTCGCTGCGGTACCCGTCGCGCTGCGGGCGGTCACCGTACGAACGGTCACCGCGAGGCCGGTCCCCGTAGGAGCGGTCCCCGCCCCGCTGGTTGCCGCCGTCACGGTTGCCGCGGTAGCCGCCCTCGCTGCGCTGCGGCCGATCGCCGTAGCTGCGGTCGCCGCTGCGCTGGTAGCCGCCGTCGCGCTGCGGGCGGTCGCCGTAGGAGCGGTCGTTGTTGCCGCGGTAGCCACCTTCGCTGCGTTGCGGCCGATCGCCGTAGGAGCGGTCGCCGCTGCGCTGGTTGCCGCCGTCGCGGTTGCCGCGGTAGCCGCCCTCGCTGCGCTGGGGGCGGTCGCCGTAGCTGCGGTCGTTGTTGCCGCGGTAGCCACCTTCGCTGCGCTGCGGCCGGTCACCGTAGGAGCGATCGCTCCGCTGGTAGCCGCCCTCGCTGCGCTGCGGCCGATCGCCGTAGCTGCGGTCGCCGCTGCGCTGGTAGCCGCCGTCGCGCTGCGGGCGGTCGCCGTAGGAGCGGTCGTTGTTGCCGCGGTAGCCACCTTCGCTGCGTTGCGGCCGATCGCCGTAGGAGCGGTCGCCGCTGCGCTGGTTGCCGCCGTCGCGGTTGCCGCGGTAGCCGCCCTCGTTGCGCTGCGGACGGTCGCCGTAGGAACGGTCTCCGCCGCGCTGGGAACGGTCACCGTAGGAGCGGTCGTTCCGCTGGTAGCCACCCTCGCGGCGCGGCCGATCACCGAAGCCGCGGTCGGAGCGCTCACGACGCTCGCGCACCGGCTCGCCGCTCGGCTTCTGCGCGCCGGTGATGGCCGTCAGTTCCTCGGATCCGGGGCGGACGTTCACCTGAACGGCGTCGACGCCGGCGGAGTCGGTCAGGCGCTGCACCATCCGGCGCTGGTTCGGGAGCACGATCGACACGACCGTGCCCTTCTCGCCTGCGCGGGCGGTGCGGCCCGCACGGTGCAGGTAGTCCTTGTGGTCGGCGGGCGGGTCGACGTGCACGACGAGATCGATCCCGTCGACGTGGATGCCGCGGGCCGCGACGTCGGTCGCGACGAGGATCGGCGTCCGGCCGGTCTTGAACCGCTCGAGGACGCGGGTCCGCTGGTTCTGCGCCTTGCCGCCGTGCAGTGCCTCCGCGACGACCCCGACCTCGCGGAGCCGTTCGGTGATGCCCTCGGCACCGAGCTTGGTGCGGGCGAACATGATGGTGCGGCCCCCGTTGCGGGCGCCGATCTCGGCGAGGACGGCGTCCTTCTGCCCGCGGTCGACGTTGAGCACGTAGTGCTCCATCGTGGTGACGCTCGCGCGGCCGTCCGCGGTGGCGTGCTCGACGTGGTCGGGTAGGAACCGGCGGACGAGCGACTGCACCTCGCGGTCGAGGGTCGCGGAGAACAGCAGACGCTGACCGTCGGGGCGGGTCTGCTCGATGATGGACCGCACCTCGGGGAGGAAGCCCATGTCGGCCATCTGGTCGGCCTCGTCCAGGGCGATCATCTCGACCTCGTCGAGGATGCAGGTCTCCTGACGCAGGTGGTCGCCGAGGCGGCCCGGGGTGGCGACGAGGATGTCGACGCCGCGCGCGAGCTGGTCGACCTGCTTGGTGAACACCATGCCGCCGACGGCGGAGCGCACCTTCAGGCCGACGGTCGACGCGTACGGGTGCAGCGAGTCCACGACCTGGACGGCGAGCTCACGGGTCGGGACCAGGACCAGGGCGCGCGGGCGCTTCGCTGCGGGACGGTCGTCGCGGCCGGCGAGACGCGCCAGCATCGGCAGGCCGAACGCGAGGGTCTTGCCGGAACCGGTCTGGGCGCGCCCGAGGACGTTGCGGCCCGCGATCGCGTCCGGGATCGCCATCGCCTGGATCGGAGACGGGACGGTGATGCCGTCGCGCGCCAGGGAGGCGACCACGGGGGCCGGGAGGCCGATCTCGGCGAAGGTCGGCTGATCGGTCACGGTTGCGGACTCGGCGGACTGATCCGTCGGTGCGGCGGTCGTTTCAGCCTGATCGTGGGCAGCATTGTCTTGGGTAGCGTTGGTCACGCGGTATACCTCTCCGGGCGTCGGGCGCGTCGCGGAGAGCGGGGCTGTGAACAGTCGCGCAGAAAGAGACGAGCCGGGCACGTTCACCCTGGTCTGGCCAGGGGCGTGCCGAAAATGTGAGTAACAATTGAGTCGGGCCGCGATTACGGCCGTTGTCGAGTGTACGGGACGGCGAAGGCACTCTCATCCCGAGCGACTGTGACCCTCGCATCACCCCTCGGGGGGCGCCGCGCTATCCGCGGAACAGGCGCTCGAGTTCGACGAGCCACGGCACCGCGACGGCGATCGTCGGCACCACGAGGATCGCCACGGACGCGAGGTACGCGCCGAGGGCGATCGGGATGCTGGTGCCGGGACGGGTCAGCCGCTGGATGCGGGTCAGGGTGTGCGGGCCGCCCGCGGCGAGTGCTCCGTCGGGTGCACTGGACCCGGCGCACGCGACGAGCGCCCGCGCGAGCGGCGTCGGTCCCGTGACCCGCACCGCGGAGTCGTCGGCGAGCAGTTCGACCAGCAACTGCACGGACCCGAGCGCCGAATTGCTGCGCACCACCTTCGGGAACGCCTCGTTGACCGCCGTGAACGCCTCGATCACGAGGTCGTGCCGGGATCGCAGGTGTGAGCGTTCGTGCATGAGGATCGCGGTGATCTCGTCGCGGTTGAGGTTGTCGAGGGTGCCCGCGCTGACGACCACCCGATGCCGGAGTCCCGGCAGGCAGTACGCGATGGGTTCGGCGGCGTCGAGGACGCGAAGGTTCGACTGGCGGCTGCGATGCGGTTCGCCCTGGTCGAGGAGGTCGACGAGCATCCGGTGGCGGGCCCGCCGACGCCGGGTACGCACCGCGACCGAGGCGATGGAGAAGATCAGCTTCGCCCCGATGAGGAGGGTGATCGCGAACACCACCACGTAGGCGATCCACAGGGGCAACCCGAGGGCGTCGATCTCTTCGAGGGGCGCCGTTGTGGGCCGGCCGTCGGGACCGGGCACGAGCAGCTCGGTGGCGATCGCGAGACCGGAGCTGAACGCCGACAGGACCGCTGCGATCGCGACGGCCTGCCACAGCACGAGTGCTGCGCCGGGTGCGCGATGAGGCCAGGTGGCCCGTGCGAGCAGCGCGGGGACCGGGCCGGTGAGGAGCAGGGCCAGTACAGCGAAGGCCAGCGCGGTGGAGGGGTTCATGGCCTACCCATCATGCACGACGGGCGGGCGTCAGCTCGCGCGATCGGTACCGGTGTCCACGCTGCGCAGGTGCCGCGACGACGCGTCGGACGCCTCCAGTGCGGCGAGGGCCTCCCGGAGCGCGGCGGCCTCGTCGGCGCCGACCCTGCCGACGAAGTGCACGAGCGCTGCGACCCTGCCGTCCGAGGCATGGGCCTGGTCCAGCGCGTCGACCATGAGCGACGCGACGAGCTCGTCGCGGCCCTGGACGGGGAGGTACCGGTGCGCGCGGTCGTCCCGCTGCTGAATCACCAGGTTCTTCTTCGCCAGCCGCTGCAAGACGGTCATGACAGTGGTGTACGCAAGCTCACGCCGTTCCGCCAAGGCCTCGTGCACCTGACGAACGGTCTGGGGTTCGGAACTGGACCACAGGTGATCCATCACTGCGCGTTCGAGCTCGCCAAGTCCTGCCATGGCCCCATGGTACTTACTGTCCGACAGTTGTGCGTACTACCCGCAGTAGTAACGCAGTCGGTGTATCAGTGAATGGACACAGTCGGTGCGACCACACGGGCAGAGGGGGCCACGGAGTGGACTGGTTGTACGACCGACCGCTGCTATCCGGGACGGTGCCGTGGGCGGCGACGGTGCTCGCCGTCGCGGGCGCGGTGTGGCTGCTGCTCGCACCGACCACCGACTCCCGTCGGCACCGCCTGCGTGTCGTTCCTGCGTGCGCCGTGGCCGCGGGGGCGCTCACCGCGGCCGGATGGCTCGTCGTCGAGAAGTGGTGGCGTCCGTTCCCCGACCCCGTCGCACTCGCGGTGTATGCCTGGATCGGGTGCGGACTGTTCGCGGTCCTCCTCGCCGCCGCGCGCATCGCCACCGATCGGCACCTGCTGCGCGGCATCGTCTCCGTGGTGGCCGCCCTTGCTGTCGTCGTCGGCGCCGCCGCGCAGGTCAACCTCGTGTTCGACGCCTACCCGACGGTCCGCGACGTCCTCGGGTTGCCCGCCGCGAACGCGCTCGCCTTCGCCGAGGTCCCGGGGCCGGTCGCCGACCCGGTCAGCGGCACTCCACTCGACGCGGACTGGCACCCGCCCGCCGATCTGCCCGACCACGGCAGCGTCGTGACCGTCCCCATCCCGGGCACCGCATCCGGATTCGACGCTCGCGACGCCCAGATCTACCTACCCCCGGCCTACTTCGCCGACCCGCGACCCCTGCTCCCGGTCCTGGTACTGCTCGCCGGGCAACCGGGAAGCCCCGGCGACTGGTTCGCCGGTGGCCGCCTCGCCGAGACGATGGACGCGTTCGCCGCGCAGCACGGTGGGCTCGCGCCGGTGGTCGTCGTCGCCGACGGCACCGGATCGACCCTCGCCAACCCGCTGTGCCTCGACTCCCACCTCGGCAACGTCGACACCTACCTGGCCACCGACGTACCCGAGTGGGTGAAGGCGAACCTGCAGGTCGACACCGACCCGCGAGCCTGGGCAGTCGGGGGCCTGTCGTACGGCGGAACGTGCTCACTCCAACTCGCCACCAACCATCCCGACGTCTACCCGACGTTCCTCGACCTGTCCGGGCAGCTCGAGCCGACCCTCGGCGATCGCGGCCGAACGGTCGATGCGGCGTTCGGTGGCGACGACGCGGCGTTCACCGAGGTCAACCCGATGGATCTGATGGCGTCACGACGATTCCCAGGGACGGCGGGGGTCTTCGTCGTCGGCGCCGACGACCTCGAGTACGCGCCGGGCGTGCACACCCTGTACGCGGCGGCACAACAGGCGGGGATGGACGTGCACCTCGTGGAACTGCCCGGCGGCCACAGTTTCGCGGTGTGGTCAGCGGGCCTCGCAGGACAGGTGGACTGGTTGTCGAGGAGAGTGGGGTTGATCTCGTGACATCACCGATCACCGCGGTGCGCCGGCAGTCGCGGCGCATCGCCGAACTCGTCCGCTTCGGAGTGTCCGGCGCGCCCGCGAGCATCACCCTCCTCGTGGTGATCTGGGTGCTCGGCGCCGCCACGTCCAGCCTGACCGGTCCGAGCGGCTACGTGCAGCGCCACTTCGCGGCGTCGGTTCCCGCACTCGAACACGGCCGGGTGTGGACCCTGCTCACCTCGGGACTCTGGGCGCCGAGCCTCGTCGGCTACCTCGTCGCGACGCTGCTCGTCCTCGTGGTCGCCGCACCGGTGGAACACCGCATCGGCAGCGGACGGTTTCTGGCTGCCGCGGCCTCCACCCAGGTCCTCGGAACGCTGCTGGCCCTCGCGGTCGCGGCCCTCGTGCGGACGGTCGACGAGACCTGGGGTTTCCGGCTGCACATCGGAACCGCGGTCGGTCCGACGACATGGATCATCGGAGCCGCGATGGTGGCCGCCGCCGGCATGACCACGCTGTGGCGTCGGCGGGTCCGCGTCGGCGGGCTCGCCCTGCTCGTCACGATGTCACTGTTCAGTGGGCACCTCTCCGACCTGATCCGGCTCGGGGCCGCCGTCGTCGGACTCGTGATCGGACCGTGGATCGTGGCACGCAGCGCGCGCGGCGCCCACCTGGCCGGGACGCGGCGCGAGGGTCGCGTCCTCGTCGCCCTGGTCGTCGCGGCAGGCGCGCTCGGACCGGTGCTCGCGGCCCTGTCGCCCAACGCGGTCGGGCCCCTCGCCGTGCTGCGCGAACTGTTCCGCGGTGTGCCGTGGACCCCCAGCGAGGTTCGCGAGCTGTGCGAGGCCGACGCGTCCAGCGAGGACTGCAGGCGCGGACTGCTCGAACTGCGGCTCGGCGGGGTAGGCCCGACCATCCTGAGCCTGATGCCGTCGGTGTTCCTGCTCGTGCTCGCCGACGGGTTGCGCCGCGGACGCCGATTCGCGTGGATCGCCGCCGTCGTCGCGCAGATCGTGCTCCTCGGCCTGTCGGTCATCGATTTCGGGATCCGTTACGTCGGGTTCGCGGACGAGCAGACCTTGTACTACGGGTTGGACTCCCCGACGGTGTACCGGACCGCGATCCCGTTCGTCGTGCCGATCGCGATCCTGCTGGTGCTGGTCGCGACCCGCGGCTGGTTCACCGTGTCGGCACCGCGAGGCGTCCAACGCACGCTCTGGCTCCGGCTCGCCGCGGTCGGGGTGGCCGTCGGAGTCGCCTACGTCGCGCTCGGGATGCTCGCCCGCTCCGGCTTCGATCGGGAGCCGTCCGTCGCGTCGCTGGGGGCCGACTACCCCGAGCGCCTGATCCCGCCCGTCTACCTGCAGTGGCTCGACCCGCGTTTCCTTCCCGACAGCGCTCCCACCACCCTGCTGTACGAATGGACGGGGGTGCTGGTCTGGGTGGTCCTGTGCGCGGTGGTGGCGGGAACGTTCCTCGCCCCCTCCTACGGGGGCCGCACCGACGACACCGAACGCGCCCGGACGCTCCTGACCAGCGGGTCGGGCGCTCCGCTGTCGTGGATGACCACGTGGCGCGGCAACCGCTACTGGTTCGCCCCCGACGGCAGTGGATACGTCGCGTACCGGGTGATCTCGGGAGTCGCGCTCACCACGGGCGACCCGGTCTGCCCACCGGAATCGTTGCGTGCGAACGCGACCGCCTTCGCCGACTTCGCCACCGCCAACGGCTGGACACCGTGCTTCTACTCCGTCACCGGCGCGCTGAAGCGTGCCACGGACGCGCTCGGCTGGTCGGCCATCCAGGTCGCGGAGGAGACCGTTCTGCACCTCGACCGCCTCGAGTTCAAGGGCAAGAAGTTCCAGGACGTCCGCACCGCCCTCAACCGCGCCGCGAAGTCCGGCGTCACCGCCGAGTGGATACGGTTCCCCGACGCGCCCCTGTCGTTGACCGACCAGATCACCGCGATCTCCGAGGAGTGGGTCGCCGACAAGGGGATGCCCGAGATGGGATTCACCCTCGGCGGCCTCGACGAGATCGACGATCCGCAGGTGCGCTGCCTGATCGCCGTCGACGAGTCGCGCACCGTCCACGGCGTCACGTCCTGGATGCCCGTGTACCGCGACGGCCGGGTCGTCGGCTGGACCCTCGACTTCATGCGCAGGCGAGCGGAAGGGTTCCGGCCCGCCATGGAATTCCTCATCGCCTCCGCCGCACTGTCCCTGAAGGAGGAGGGCGCGGAGTTCGTCAGCCTGTCGGGCGCACCCCTCGCCACTGTGCAGGCGGGGCAGGATGCGCCGCCCGCCGACGACGAGCAGGCCCGGGAGCAGGTGACGCTCGCGGCGGTCCTCGACCGACTCCTCGACGTCCTCGGTCGCACCCTCGAACCGGTGTACGGGTTCCGGTCGCTACTGGCGTTCAAGGCGAAGTTCCAGCCCGACTACGTGCCGATGTACATGACGTTCGCCGATCCGGCGGCGCTGCCGAGCATCGGCAACGCCGTCGGCCGCGCCTACCTGCCGGAGGTGTCGGTGGGGCAGGGAATGCGCTTGGTGCGCACCATGATCCGCAGTCGCTGACGTCAGCTCCCCGGTGTGGCCTCCGCGGGCCCGCCGATCGTCCCGTACACGTGCCGGGTACCGACCGGAACGATGAGCGGTCGGTCCGAGACCGGATCGTCGATGACCCGGGCCTCCAACCCGAACACCTCCAGCAGCAGCTCGGGTGTGATCACCTCGGTCGGCGCCCCCTCCGCGACGATCGAGCCCTGCGCCATCACCACCAGGTGATCGCTGTAGCGGATCGCGAGGTTCAGGTCGTGCAGCACCATCACCACCGTGCGCCCGAACTCCGAGTGCAGGCGGTCGACCAGGTCGAGTACCTCGACCGAGTGCGCCAGATCCAGGTAGGTGGTCGGCTCGTCGAGGAGCAGGATGTCGGTGCCCTGCGCGAGTGCCATCGAGATCCATGCGCGCTGACGCTGACCGCCCGACAGTTGGTCGACGGGCCGATCCGCGAGATCCGACACCCCGGTCAACGCGAGCGCCTTCGCCACCTCGCCCTCGTCGTCCGACGACCACTGCCGCAGCCACGACTGGTGCGGGTGCCTGCCCCGCGACACCAGGTCCGCGACCGTCAGACCTTCCGGCGCGACGGGGGCCTGCGGCAGCATCCCGAGCGTGCGCGCGACGTCCTTCGTCCGCATCGACGAGATCGCCTTGCCGTCGAGGACGACCTCGCCGCTCCGCGGCTTGAGGAGACGCCCCATGGACCGCAGCAGCGTCGACTTGCCGCACCCGTTGGGGCCGATGATGGTCGTGACGACCCCGGTCGGGATCTCGAGGTCGAGCCCGTCGAGAATGATCCGGTCCCCGTACCCCACGACCAGGTTGTACGCGGAGAGCCGGTGACTCGAATGCGCGGCGGCCGCGACGTGATCGATGGCCGGCTGCGCGCCGGGGGACTTCCTCTCGCCGTCGGCTCCCGAGTCTTCCCGGGGGTCGGACGCCGACTGTGTCCTGGCGCCGGTGCTCTGGCCGCTCATGCGGTCACCTTCCGATTGTTGCGAATGAGCAGGTAGATCAGGAACGGGCCACCGAGCGCCGAGGTGACGATGCCGACGGGCAGTTCGACGGGCAGCACGGTGCGGCCGATGATGTCGGCACCGAGGACCAGCACGGCCCCCATCAGGCCGGACGCGATCAGCGGCGGACCGGGCGTGCGCAGCAGGCGCATCGCCACCTGGGGGGCCGCGAGGGCGACGAACCCGATCGGGCCGACCGCTGCCGTCGCGATGGCCGCCAACGCCACCGCGGCCAGGAGCAGCGCGCCCTGCCCCGTTTGCAGCCGCACACCCAGAGCGCGGGCGTTGTCGTCGCCGAGGCGCAGCACTCCCAGGGTGAACGAGGAGATCACCGCCGCGGTACCCACCACCGCGACCCCGATCGCGACGGGCCAGACCCGCTCCCAGTCGCTGCCGTTGAGGGAGCCGTTCAACCACACCTGCGCCCGAGAGACGTCGTTGATGTCGGCAGAGATCAGCAGCCACTGGATCACCGCTACGAGCATCGCGTTGGCGCCGATGCCGATCAGCACCACCCGAAATCCCTGCACGCCACCGCGCCACGCCAGCAGGTAGATGACCACCGCCGTCACGATGCCGCCGATCAGGGCGGCGATGGGGATTCCGAGGACGGCGAGGAGTCCGACGAAGCTCCCGCCGCCTCCCACGACGATGAGCGTCACCGCGGCGGCACTCGCGCCTGCGGTGATGCCGAGGATGTCCGGGCTCGCGAGTGGATTGCGCAGGATCGACTGGGTGATCGCTCCGGAGATCCCGAGCGCGATGCCGGTCAGCAACGCCGCCAGACCTCGCGGCAGTCGCAGGTCCATCACGATGAACCGCTCGACTTTCTCACCGCCGCCGACGAGGACCTCGACGACGGTCGGAATCGGGATCGAGTACTCGCCACGCCCGATGTTGATGCACAGCAGCAGGAACGCGGCCACGAGCAGGCCGACGGTGATGGCGACCATGGCGGTGCGCCAGACCAGGGAAACCGACCCGACCCGGAACGCCGGGCGTGACGGAACGGTGGTCGGGATCGGACGGGCGTCGTCGTCGACGAGGCTCACAGGGACACCAGCTTCCTGCGCCGCACGAGCGCGATGAAGAACGGCGCGCCGAACATCGCGAGCACAATTCCGACCTGGAGTTCGCCCGGACGGACCACGACACGTCCGATCACGTCGGCGAGCAGAACCATGATGGCGCCGATCAGGCCCGCGTACGGGACCAGCCAGCGATAGTCGGGGCCGGTGACGAACCGCGCGACATGCGGGACGACGAGACCGACGAACGCGATCGGCCCGCAGGCGGCGGTCGCGGCGCCCGTGAGCAGTGTGATGGCGGCGATGCCGATCACCCGGCTGCGCACGATGTTCGTGCCGAGACCACGGGCGATGTCGTCGCCGAGGCTCAGGACGTTGAGGCTCGGGGTGCTGGCCAGCGCGATGATCACGCCGACGACGAGGAACGGCAGCACCTGCCAGAGCACGTCGAGTCCGCGACCGGCAACCGATCCGACCACCCAGAACCGGTAGCCGTCGAGGCTGGTCTGGTCGAGCAGGATGACCGTCTGGGTCATGGCCTGCAGGAACATCGCGACCGCGGCGCCGCCGAGGGCGAGGCTGAGCGGGCTTGCCCCGCCCCCGCCGATCGACGAGATGCCGAACACGACGACGCTCGCGGCGAGGGACCCGGCGAATGCGAACCAGAGGTACTGGCTGGGGGTGCTGAAGCCCAGCAGGTAGATCGAGAGCACCACGAATAGGGCCGCACCCGCGTTGAGGCCGAGGAGTCCGGCGTCGGCGAGCGGGTTCCGGGTGTGTCCCTGGATGAGAGCACCCGCGATGCCGAGTGCGACACCGACGGCGACGGCGAGCGCGGTCCGCGGAATCCGGAGGGTTCGGACGACGAGGTCGGTGTCGGTGCCGGTGGCCCCGAACACGGCGTGGAGGATCTCTCCGAAGTCCATCGGCCGGGCGCCGACCGCGATGCTCGCGACGATGGTCGCCATCAGGATCAGCAGCAGCGCGGCCAGGCCGAGCAGTCGCCGCTTCCGAATCGCGGCGACGGACGTGTCGGACGGGATCGGGGTGAACCCCTCGTCGAGTGCGGTGGCGCGGCGGACGACCTCGGCGCCGGTGCGGGGGAGCAGGGCCCGGCTGGTGCCGAGTGGCGCACCGGTTGTGGCGTCGCGGGAGACCAGGTCGAGCCAGGATTTGCCGATGCCCGCGCCCGTTCGGCCGTCCCGGAAACCTCGATTCCAGACGAGTACGCCACCTGCCGCGGCGAATGCTGCTGCGCCGAAGACGAGGCGGTCCATCTGTCCGCCGCCGTTGGCGTCGCGCAGGGAGTCGACGACGATCCAGCCCAGAATCAGGGGTAGTGCGACCGCAGCCCAGTCGACGAGCGCGGCCGCGCCGCGACGCGTGCGCGACGCGGGTCCACGGGGAATCGCCCGGACCGCGTAGTCGACGTCGCCGGGTGTGGTGGTCACGGGCACGCTCCTGAGGGGGTGAATCGCACGGGGATTCAGGTTACGTAACCCTATCCAAACCTGACACCCCGGATCCGTACTCCCAATCTTCTTGTGGTTAGGCTAACCTACATTCGATCTTGCTCGACGACGAAGGAGTGAGCAGTGCCGACGACTCTGGTACTCGACCCGGCCGCACCGGCCGCCTCGATCCGCGACATCACCGTGACGCCCCTGCGCGCCACCGCCTTTGCCGCGCCCACCCGGACCGTGGCCGGTCTCGTCGAGTCCTGTACCCATCTGCGCGCACTGCATCCCGACTATCCGCGGGTCTACGCCGTGGCCCAGATGTCCGAGCAGCCGAAGCGTCGGTGGTGGGCCGTCTCCCAGGGCATCCGAGGGGACCGCCTCGAGCGGATGCTGACACGCGCGCTCGAGGACATCCCGGACCACGAGGCAGCGGCGATCTCCGTTGCGTCGGCGCTGATCCACGCCGTCATCGGACGCGTCGCCGCCCTGGTCGTCCTCGATGGGCGGGCCTGGGACACCGGCCTGGACAATCTGTCGATCCACATGGACAGCGACGGATGTATCGACTGGGCCGGCGTGTGGGATCCCGCCCTGCGGGTGCTGCCGGGTGACCGGTGGGAGGGATCCCCTGGTGTCGTCACCCTGCCCTGCGAGCGGGCGCTGGCGATGTGGACCGCGTGCCGCAGCCGGACCGCGCTGACCGCGATCTTCGACGCCTTGGATCGTCTGGTCCTGCTCGACCGCACGATGCTGTGGGCAATGGTGGGGGAGGCCGTGCTCGGGGCCGCGACGATGGTGCCGTTGCGGAGCACCCTCGCACCGTCGATCGCGGATCGTCGGGGGCAGGCACTGCTCGACGCGTTCGAGAGGGCAGGGCTTCCGGTGCGCGCCCGCGCGGGTCGTCCGGCATTTCGGCGCGCCGTCCCGCAAGCGCTTGCAAGTTAGGGCAGCCTTGCCTATAGTTTCCCGTGATGGCGACGAACTGAACTACTGGACCGCGCCGGAGTCCTGAGGGCTGCAGAGACTCCCGGTCCCTTCCACGGAGGGCCCCGCACCGATCACCGGTGCGGGGCCCTCTGACGTTGCGTGCTTGACTTTCGGGTGGCTCTGCCTCGAACGGAGCACGCGTCCCCTGCGGGACACGACGATCTAGCGAAGGAGCACACGTGACCGAGCCCCAGCCCACGGTGGCGGACGCGACAACCCTCGAGAGCGCGCTGACCCAACTGTCCCTCGCCGAGGTTTCCCCCATTCTCAACCAGGGGTTCTGCGAGTCGATCCAACTCGACTACCTCGAGCTGACCGGTGACCGCGTCGTCGCTCGCTGGGACGTCGGCGCACACCTCTACCAGCCGGCCGGGATCGTCAACGGCGGCGTCTACTGCACCGTCATCGAAACCGTCATCAGTACCGGCGGCACCGTCTGGATCGGCGACCGAGGCCACGTCGTCGGCGTCAACAACAACACCGACTTCCTCCGCGCCGTCCGCACCGGCACGCTCACCGTCACCGCGACACCCGTGCACCGCGGTCGCACCCAGCAGCTGTGGCAGGCCGAAATCCGCGACGAACAGGATCGGCTCGTCTCACGTGGACAGGTGCGCCTCGCCAACATCGAACACACCGAACAGCTCGCCAAGGGCTGATCCGCGCCGCCGTGGCGGCCACCGGCCCGGAACGATGCTCCCGTGGCGTCAGCCCGCTTCGCGCTCCTCGCCGGTGGCGACGGCGGTCGGGTCGCCGATCAATCCGGCCGCTCTCGCCCGCTCGTAGTCCTGCAGGTCCTCGATCGCCGTCCGCGCGAAGACCTGCTGCTCCGTCGACGCCATCTGTGCCCGACTCCGGCCGAGGAACGCCACCGTCCACGACAGGACCGTGGAGAACTTGCTGCGGAAGCCGACCAGGTACATCAGGTGGATGACCAGCCACATCAGCCACCCGATGAAGCCGGTGATCTCCAGCTTCCCCACCTTCGCGACCGCGCTGAACCGCGAGATCGTCGCCATGGAGCCCTTGTCGAAATACTTGAACGGGGTGCGCTCCTCGGGCGGCGTTCCCGCGAGGGTGGCCTTCACCTGCTTCGCGGCGTGCTTGCCGCCCTGCATCGCGACCTGGGCCAGGCCGGGAAGGCTGTCGAGCGCCATCATGTCGCCGATGACGTACACGTTCGGGTGACCCGGCAGTGACAGGTCGGGATTGACGTGGACGCGTCCGGCGCGGTCGATCTCCGCGCCGGACTGCTCGGCGAGCTGCTTGCCGAGGCCGCTCGCCTGCACGCCCGCGGACCACACCTTGCACTGACAGTCGACTCGGCGTTCGGTGCCGTCCTTGTCCTTGACGGTGAGCCCGTCGACGTCGACGTCGGTCACCATCGCGTCCGGCTGGATCTCGACTCCGAGTTTCTCGAGCCGCTTCGCCGCGTTCGCGCTGAGCTTGCCGCCGTACACGGGCAGGACGACGGGCGCGCCGTCGAGCAGGATGACGCGGGCATCGCGGGGATCGATGTGGCGGAAGGCGCCCTCGAGGGTGCGATTGGCGAGTTCCGCGATCTGGCCTGCCAGCTCGACACCGGTGGGCCCGGCGCCCACGACGACGAAGGTCAGGAGCCGCGCGCGCTCCTCCGGATCGTTCGACAGTTCGGCTTCCTCGAACGCACCGAGAATGCGGCCACGCAGTTCCAGCGCATCGTCGATCGTCTTCATGCCGGGCGCGAACTTCGCGAAGTGGTCGTTGCCGAAATACGACTGCCCGGCTCCCGCGGCGACGATCAGGCTGTCGAACTCGGTGACGGTGTCGCGGTCGAGCAGCCTCGACGTGACGGTCTTCGCCGTGAGGTCGATCTTCTCCACCTCACCGAGCAGGACCTGCGCGTTCTTCTGCTTCCGCAGCACGAGCCGGGTGGCGGGCGCGATGTCGCCGACGGACAGGATGCCGGTCGCGACCTGATACAGCAGGGGCTGGAACAGGTGGTGCGTCGTGCGGGCGATGAGGGTGACGTCGACGTCGGCGCGTTTGAGCGCCTGGGTGCTGAACAGGCCGCCGAAGCCGGATCCGATGACGACGACGCGATGACGGCGGGGATGTGCCGACTGGATGCTCATGTACACGGTCCTCCACGACGGAAAGGGACGGGTGACACCGTCGGACACCGCCCGCTCGAGCGACGTCCTGGCACTGTGCCCCACCGTAGTCCGGCGCGGACGGCTCGTCCTGATGAGCGCGGGCGGCGGCGCGTCGGACCGTTACTCCCAGCAACCTCCTAGCAGACGTGAGGAAAAGTTCACAATTGTTTACCTGAGCGAAATCTCACGCCCATGAAAGGGCCTAAACCGCCGAGCGTTGTGCTTGGCTGTGATTTCCACACCTGGGTGAACTGTCGAGACGGTTCCCGTGAGAAAGAGGAGGGCTGTCACGTGAGTGGGCAGGTCCGTGAGCGAGTCGACAGGTACTTCGAGGACGTCGCGCGGCGTAACGCAGGCGAACCCGAGTTCCACCAGGCAGTCGCCGAAGTGTTCGAGTCCCTCACCGTCGTCCTCGAGCGGCACCCCAACTACGCCGACAGTGCCCTGATCGAGCGCCTCTGCGAGCCCGAGCGGCAGATCATCTTCCGCGTGCCGTGGCAGGACGACCACGGACAGGTTCACGTCAACCGCGGTTTCCGGGTCCAGTACAACAGCGCACTCGGTCCCTACAAGGGCGGACTGCGGTTCCACCCCAGCGTCAACCTCGGCATCGTCAAGTTCCTCGGCTTCGAGCAGATCTTCAAGAACTCGCTCACCGGCCTGCCCATCGGTGGCGGCAAGGGCGGCTCCGACTTCGACCCCAAGGGCAGGTCCGAGTCCGAGATCATGCGCTTCTGTCAGTCGTTCATGACGGAACTCCACCGCCACATCGGCGAGTACACCGACGTCCCCGCGGGCGACATCGGTGTCGGCGGACGCGAGATCGGCTACCTCTTCGGGCAGTACAAGCGCCTCACCAACTCGTACGAGTCCGGTGTCCTCACCGGCAAGGGACTCACCTGGGGCGGCTCGATGGTCCGCAAGGAGGCGACCGGATACGGCGCCGCCTACTTCGTCGCCGAGATGCTGAAGACCGCCGGGACGAGCCTCGACGGCCGCCGCGTCGTCGTGTCCGGATCCGGCAACGTCGCGATCTACGCCATCGAGAAGGTCCACCAGCTCGGCGGCACCGTGGTTGCCTGCTCCGACTCGTCCGGCTACATCGTCGACGACAAGGGCCTCGACCTCGAACTGCTCAAGGAGATCAAGGAGGTCCGTCGCGGCCGTATCTCCGATTACGTGGACGAGCGCGCTGACGCCCAGTACTTCCCGGGCGGCAACGTCTGGAACGTGCCGTGCGACGTGGCGATGCCGTGCGCGACGCAGAACGAGCTTGACGAGCTGTCGGCGAAGACCCTCGTCAACAACGGCGTCAAGGTCATCGCCGAGGGCGCGAACATGCCCACCACGCCGCAGGGTATCGCGGTGTTCCGTGACGCAGGTGTCGCCTTCGCGCCGGGTAAGGCTGCCAATGCCGGTGGCGTGGCCACCTCCGCGCTCGAGATGCAGCAGAACGCCTCGCGCGACTCGTGGAGCTTCGAGTACACCGACGAGCGGCTCTCGAAGATCATGAGCGACATCCACCACCGCTGTGTCACGACGGCGGACGAGTATGGCAAGCCGGGCGACTACGTCCTCGGCGCCAACATCGCCGGCTTCGTGAAGGTCGCCGACGCCATGTTCGCGCTCGGGGTCATCTGAGCAGTCCCCGACAACGACGACGTGGGAGGCGCCGGGCACTTGTGCCCGGCGCCTCCCACGTTTCACATCGGTCGGACGTCGGCAGGCGATGACTGAGATTCCGCGCGAAGAAATCCATCCATTCGTTACCGCGTTCTCGTAGACCGGTTTTGGCCAAGGACCGCTCTCGGGCGTTGTGGTGAACCTGGACCAAACGGAAGAGAGGTCCTGAACGGGGAGCCTCGGCAGGAAGAGCGAGCACGCTGAGGGCGTCCCCGACCAGGTGATTCATGCTCGTGGCGACTGTTGCGGACGTAGGCTGACAGCATCCATCGGTCGGCCCCGGTGTTCGTGAACGGAGCGGGCCACCAGGCATGGAGGTCCGTCGATGACACCACGTCACCGTCTACGCCGAGCATCCATCGTCGCCGGAGCTGGTGCAGCACTGCTTCTCGCGGTACAGCCGGCCGCCGCCGCCCCGATCGACACTGTCCTCCCCATTCCCGTCGGTGGTATCGGTGTCGGCGTGACGGGACTCCCGAGCTCGGGCTACTCCTACCTGACCGCCACCACCGACCCGGACACTCCGGGAGTGACCCGTTTCGGGCCGTACACCGGTGTGCACGTCCACTGGCGAAACCTCTCCTCCGGTGCAGCGGGTGTCGCCTACGTCAACAACCGTTACGGGACACCGGTCGAGACTGGTTCCGGGACGGTGGCTGCCGTGGTCACGATTTCCGACGCTTTCGGCTACCGGATACTCGCCAGCACGCCCGGCGCCGGTGTCTGGACAGTCCCCTGATCGGATCAACAGCCGCACCCGAAGCGACTGGAGTTGCTCGAGGCGTTGAGCGGGAGACCCGCGCGCCCTCCCGGACAGCGGGGCCGTCGTCTACGGAACGTAGACGGTTGCGACACCCGGTGTGACGAACGAGCTGCCGGTCTGTACGACAACGACGACAACCTGCCCGGTCCCGGTCGGCAGGACCGCTTCCGGGTATCCGCCCGACATCGGGGTGGAGCCGGAGGCTCTGCTCGACAGGTTCAGCCAGCCGACATCGATCATGGCGACCTCCGAGAACAGTCGGGGCGAGGTTCAGTGGACCTGGAATGTGCCGATGCCAGGGGTGAACACGAGTCGGTACCCGACGCCTGCAGGGCCCCCGCGGGTGAACGCGCCGACGTCGGCGGTTGCGACGATCGTGCCGCTGCCGGTGAGCGCTGTCGCGGGGGCGTGTCGGCACCGATCCTGCGGTGCTATCGGCGGATCGTAGCCGGGTTCCACGCGCCGGAGCGCGGTGGCGCCGACGGCGCCGGTGTTCAGGTTCCGCCAGCTCACCGTTACGTCGGGGCAGGTCGAGGCCCATGGCGACGGTTCGGTCGCGAAGGTCACCGTACCGGGTGCATCCGATGTTGCCGTCGGCGTCAGGGTCGTCAGCGACGGAAGGCCCAAGCACGCAAACACAGTGCTGAGGCAACCTTCGACGAACCTCACCGGAACCTGGAACACCGTGGTCGACGCCGCCGGGACCGGCGGCGGGTTCGCAGTCGCCGCAGCGGATGGGCAGAGCGGGACGGCGAGGACGGCGACGGACGCCGCGGCGCGGGCAACGAACGAACGATGAATTGCTGCACGGCGCATGGCGTGAGCCTTCCGCGGTGGATCTGACTAGACCCTGGTGCAGTGTCAGCTTACGCGCCCGGTCACTTACGGCGTCCTGCCTGACGATCGTCGAACAGGACTAGCGGAGCCGAGTCCGCGGCGTGCGGCCTCCAGGACGGCGCCCTCGCGGGAGTGCACACCGAGCTTCCGGTACAGGCTGTTCAGCTGGGACTTGACGGTGTTCGGGGAGACGAACAGGGATTCGGCGATCTGCGCAACGCTGCCACCGCGGGTGAGGCCGTCGAGCACGGCGGCCTCGCGCTCGGTCAGGGTCACCGGCGGTGCGGGACGCGGGAACGGTCCGTCGCCCCACCCGGCGAGCCTGTCCGAGAAGGGAATCGCGGCTCCGCCCGCGGTCAGCGCCTCGCGGATCGTGGGCGGCACGGTCAACAGCGGCCGCACCAGCCCGCTGTCCAGAGACATCGCCGTTGCTCGGTTCCAGGCGATCCGGGCGTCGTGGTCGCGACCCTGCTCGTGCGCGAGGGTGGCCATGATCAACTGCGCTTCGAGGCGGACTCGGGTCTCGCTCACACGGTGGCCGGTCAGAGGCGTGCAGAGCGCGGTCGCGGCCGTATGGTCGCCGGCGCACATGGCGGCCCTCGCCGCGGCCAGCCGCATCATCGGGTGCATCGGTCCGTCGGCCAGTCGGGCGCATTCGAGCACCCGCGCCGCCTGACCGGTCGCCGTGTGCAGGTCCATGAGAGCCGCGGTCAACAGTGGGCCCGCAGCGGCGGTCGGCCCGAGCCGGCGCCGAAGCCGGTGGCGGCTCCTGTCCACCCGGCCGAGGCCGACCTCGGAACGGCCCTGGATCAGGTCGAGTTGACTGCGCACGTACACGACGAACGCCTGGAGCTCGTCGGCCTCGTCGGCCTCGTCGTCGAGTTCGTCGAGTTCGTCCAGTGCGGCCTCGGCGGGAGGGACGTCCAATCGGTCGAGTTGTTGCAGTGCCCGCGCAATGATTGCTGGCCGTTCGACCAACGCTCGGATCCAGCCCGCCCGCTCGCCGAACCTCGACTCCTGCCCGAGCCAGTGTGCCGTCCGCTCGGGCTCGCCCAGCACCGCATGGTGCAGCGCCAGATGACCGGCGGCCTGACGGGCCGCGAAGTTACCGGGATCGGCAATGCCGCAGTCGACGGCGTGGGTGAGTAGTTCGACCGTCCGCCTGTCCCCGACTCGAAGCTGGCTGGCCAGCCCGAGGTGCATCCAGACCGCGGAGAGCCAGCGCCGGTCCAGGCCACCGGATTCGTTCATCCGGTTCGCGAGTGTCACCAGTGTGTCGCGGTCACGCACGGCCGCGTCGTAGTCGCCGTTCCAGCGTTGAACGCACAGGCGCAGTGTGCCGGTCAGGAGCGCCAGTTCGGCCGAGTCGCGATCAGCGGTCTCGGTCACGGAGATGTCCGGCAGCGGCCCCCGTACGTGGCCCGGAGTTCCCGCCGTCAGGCCCGCCCCGGCGACGAGCAGGCGCGCGTACTGGACGGCCGGGTTCGCCTGTGCCTCCGATTCCGGCAGCGCGTGCAACGCACGGACCAGTACTCCCAGTCCGGTGGTGACGATTGTGGGCCACTCGGTCGTGAGGATGGCGAGCAGCAGATCCCAGTCCTGGCCGTCGGTCGCGTGGCGGAGGGCCTCGACAGGCTCGCCGCGGTCGGCGAACCAGCGTGCGAGGGTCGCCGAGGCCGACCGCGAGGGCGCTACGGCGTCTCGCTCCACGATCCGCAGTACGGATCTGCGGAGCGCTGTGGGCCACGTCCAGTAGGTGTCCGGTGCCGCCGGCATGCGTCGTAACAGCCCGGCGTGTTCGAGGCCGCTGAGGGTACCTGCGGCGTCGTCGACTCCCAACAGTGCCAGCGCATCGGGGGACGGCCGCCGCAGCACCGCGATTGTGCGAGCCATGTCGCCGATGCCCGGATCCTCCAGCAGCATGCCCTCGACATACCTGTCGATCTGTACCCGTACTGCCAGGTAGGCGCGTTCGCGCTCGAAGTCCAGGTCGCTGCCGAAAACTCGGATCACGCTCTCGGCGATCGCAACCAGCGCCGGGTGGCCTCCAGTGGTCCGCCACAGGTCTCGGGCCGTCCGCTGCGGGGACGACACGGCGCGGTGTGCGAGCAGGTCGGCGACCTCCGCCTCGGTGAACTCCAGTTCCCCCGCGGGGACGATCGTCAGGTTCGGGTCGGATATGGGTACGGACTCCAGCAGGGTGCTCTCGCGAATCGACACCAGGACGCGCAACCCGCGATGCGCCGCGCGGATCGTGTGCAGCCGTTCCCAGGTGGTCGCGTCGCACAGTCGATCCGGGCGGTCGAGGACGAGCACGCCGGTGTCGGCGCTCATCCTCTCCGTGAGATCCGACCAGTACTGTTCCGTGGCCGTGCCGGGATCGGGAACCTCGACCCGAATCACGGTGCTGTCCGGCTGCTCCGCCAGCCACGTCTCCACGAGTGTCGTCTTCCCGTACCCACGGGGCCCCCACAGCACGGTCTGCGGTGCTTCGTCGAGCCGGGGGAGCAGCCGTGCTCGCCGCCCCGGCAAACCTGCAGACACCATCCTGGCTCCCCTCTGGACACCCCCAGATGTCCGAATCCTCCGGTAGACATCTTGCACCAAGCGGTCTCCGCCGACCGCGGGAACGGTCACCCGACCGCTCGATACGGATCAACAGAGTCAGGCGGGTGGGTGGCTGACTTCGCATCGAATGCCCAGACGGGCGCCCGTTCTTCATTGCCGCTGCGTCGAGGCCCGGCAAGATTCTCCGCCGCTGGTGGGTAACGCCCGCGTGCTGACGACCTGGGCCGTGTTCGCCTTCCGGCTCTCGGGCGGAAGTGTCGCGTGGGCGGTGAAGCACTGACGAGTGAGTTGGCGATGAATTAACCCGTTCTCCTGGCTGTGCTGCAGAGGCAGAGGCTGCAGGACGGCGGTGCCGAACGGTTGAGCACCTCGCAATGAGGCACTCGGAGTCACATTCGATCGTGAGGGAGGCTCCCGCGGTGCTCCGAGCTCGGCGCCGGCGCCTGTCTCGCGGCGATCGGGACACTGAGCAACGGCCCGGCGGCAAAACGTACGTCAGGAGCATCAGCCGAGGTCACAAGCCCAAAAGGGGCAGACGCGAGGCCGTTTGGCCTCTATTCTAGGTGTGTTCCTGACAGCCTACGAACGGTTTCGTCGGCTGTCTTCCCGCCAATCGGTGTTCGAATCGCCGAGTCCGTGGGTCCCCGTGGTCTCGGTGTCGCTCGAGTTGGGAGCCCCACCATGAAACTTCAGAAGGCCACGGTCCTGTCCGTGGCCGTGGTTGCGACATTGTGTGTAGGTACCGGCACCTCCTATGCCTCTACCCCCACACCAAGCGATGCCGGGGTCGGCTACACGACCTCGATCCTTCCGGACGGTCGCTCGGTGGCGACCGTTCTCGACTCCGGGATGTTCAGGCCCACGGCGGGCGGTACGGCCGTCGACGTCCTCGACGACGCTGGGACGCCGCTGACATCGGTCCCGCTCGCCTACGCAGTAGGTGACGCGCTCGTTCCCATATCCGCCACAGTGGGAGAGGGTGGGCGTGAACTGATCCTGACGCCCCAGGCGCCACCCGTCGGCGTCCAGCCTGCGTACAGCCAGGCCGCCTACGAGACCATGATCGCCGAGATCGAAAAGGGCTGGCTGAACGGCGGACAGTTGCAGGCCAACACCGGCGCCGCGATCGGCCTCGTCGTCGGCTGCGTGCTGTTCCTGTTCGTCGGCTGCCCGCTCGGCGCGGCGATCGGCGGCACGATCGGTGCGGTCACCGGCGTCGTGAACGCGAATCCGGCCGTGCAGCCTGCGGTGTTCGCGTTCCTCGCCACGCTGCCGTGACACATCGCTGACCAGGGGCGACACATCCCTGACCAGGGGTGCCGCTCAGGACGGTGAACGCCCGGCGGAACGGCTCACGAGGCCGTACGCCGGGTTCAGCGCCGCCGCGCCGCGAACCTCGGTACCCGCCCCCGACGTGTACCGCTGGGTGGTCGTCATCGACTCGTGGCCGAGCATCCGCATCAAGGTGTAGACGCTCACGTTCTGATCCGCCATCGCTGTCGCGAAGGTGTGTCGAAGCTGGTGTACCAGAGCGCCTTTCGCTCGATCGCCGTTGATGCCTGCTCTCCGGTAGGCGCGCTCGACGCGATACTGCAGCGTGCCCCGGGTGATACGCGCCCCGTCCCCACCGACGAACATCGGGTCGGTGGGGGCGAAGCGCTGCCATGGATCCGTCGCCGCGCGCCTGCGCGTCGTCGCCGGAAAGCGCCGTGCGCGACTGTCCAGATAGTCGCCGAGCACATCGACGACGACCGGTTCGACGGTCACCACCCGCTGCTTGTTGCCCTTGCCGTGGACGTGGATCACCTTCGCGTTCGCGGCGCTGTCGCCGGCGGAATCACGGAGGTCTCCCAGGTCGATCGCGATGAGTTCCGCCGACCGCAGTCCCGTCAGCAAGCCGGTGAGGATCAGCGCCAGGTCGCGCTGCGGCCACGCGCGCGCGCCGTCGTCGGGTGCCTGCAGGGTGGTCACGAGGCGTTCGACGGAATCGGCGTGGAACGCCTTGGGTACGGTCCTGGGTGCCTTGGGTCGCAACACCGACGACATGGGATTCGCCACGATCGCATCGGCGGCGAACAGGAAGTCGCACAGCATGTTCCACGTCGACCAGCACCGCCGAATGGACGCCGGCTGGCGGGTGTCCGCGTACTCGGCGAACGCGGTGCGCATGCGTCCCTTGTCGATGACGGCGGGAGTGAGGCGGTCGGGTCGAACACCCGCGGTCCGAGCCAGGGTCTCGGCCACGATGCGATAGTCCTGCCGGTAGGCGCGCAGCGTGTTCGGTGACGGCTTGGCGGTGCTCCGGTACACGAGGAACTCCTCGAACCAGTCGTCCAGATGTTCGGCCACGTGTTCGATTGTGCCGGAGGTGGCCGACACGGCCGCGCCGGAGGGTTCCTGTGTGTGCTGTCAACCCCAGGATCGTTCGAACACGGGCCGCATGATCTCGGTTCGGGCCGACGAAGGAAGCGTCGACCCGCACCGTTTCGTGCATTCGGCTACTAGACGAAGGCATGGCGCGAGCGGAACCAAGCCAGCGCCGAGACAGTCATGACGACGAGTCCCGTTAGTGCCAAGAGGTTGGCTGGCCAGTCGATCAGGAACGCCGAGGCCTCATGCCCATCCGAGTACACCAGTCGACAGTTTGCAGTCACGACAGGTGACCAGGCTCGCGTGAAATCCGTGGAGTAACCGTAGGCGGTCCAACCGAACTCGGGCCACGGAGGAAACCGGTGGCCGGAACAGAGGGCGTGCGGCGAAGTCACGAGGAAGGCCGCGGCACAGACGGCCAGCCCGACTGCAAGTCCGAGCACTGCTACGGGTCGACGCATCGGTTGAAGGTAGCCGATGCCCGGGCGGTAGCTGAGGGTTCCTCTGTATTCGTCAAGAGGACCGATCGTTCGAACACTGCCAACCTGGGCGCTTCGCACACTTGGTGCGGGCCGATGGGGCGCATGCCCGGGGAAGCACCGGCCCGCACCATCCTCTCGATAGGCCAAGATTGTGGCGTGTCACGCATTGGTTCGGTCTGCCACAATCGGCCTGTGGGAGAACAAGCGGACCGCCTTGCACGTGGTGAGTGGTACCTCGACGACGAGGAGCTTCGGCAGCATCGTCTGGACTGTTGGCGACAGCTCGATTGCTTCAACGGCGCAGCGGCTGACGACGCAACCACGCGGGCGCAGGTTCTCACCAAGTTGCTCGGCGAGTTCGGCGACGGAGCCTTCGTGATGCCGCGATTCCAATGCAGCTACGGATACAACATCCGGCTCGGAGCGAATGCCTTCGTCAACGCCAATGCGTTCTTCATGGACGACGCGACGATCACGATCGGTGCGCACGTCAGGATCGGTCCCGGTGCTCAGTTGATGACGGCGCTGCATCCTGTCGACGACCATCGCCGGCGCCGTGAGGGGTGGGAACGAGCCGCTCCGATCGCCATCGGCGAGAACACCTGGCTCGGTGCCTCAGTCACTATCGGCGCTGGGGTCTCGATCGGCCGCAACGTAGTCATCGGCGCCGGGAGCGTGGTTCTACGCGATATACCTGACCACGTCGTCGCCGCGGGATCACCGGCAGCGGTGATCCGGAGTACTCCTGAAGAGGTGGATTCTAGGCACGCTGACGCTTATGCCACGGGTACCTCCTCCAGAGATTGACGTCCGATGTAGCGGTCGTGGTCGGCGCACATTGTGCGCCACAGGAGTCTGGCGATCTGGCGTTTGAGGCAGCGTTGCGCCTCGCGAGCAGTCTTCCCTTCGGATAGTTTTCGCTGGTAGTAGACGTATCCGATGTTTCCAGGGCGGCGGGCTTGAGCGACGGCGATGACGTGGATGGCGGCGTTAAGCTGGCGGTCGCCCGAGCGCGAGAGTCGATGTCGGTTCTTGTCGGCACTGGAGATCTCGATCGGTGCGGTGCCGGTATACATCGCGAAGGCCGACTCGCCGCTGAACCGGAACGGGTTGCCGGTTCGGGCGAGGATGCGGCCGGCCATGATCGGGCCGACGCCGTGGATGTCGGTCAGCGTGGATTCACAGGACTCGAGGACCGCCTCGATGCGTTCGGCGAGGTCGTCGATCTGAAATCGGAGTCTGCGCAGGTCGCCGACCACTTCGAGGGCGAGTGTCTTGCGCATCGCGTCGGCGTCCGTGGCGGGCTGGAAGCGCCTCAGTTCGAGTGCGGCGTCCTCGGTGTCGAACTTCGTTTCGATGCCGCCGGGGAGCAGCTCCCGCAGGACGGCATGGAGTTGGTTGACCAGCCGGCCGTTCTGGACGACCAGGTCGCGGCGGCGCTCGTCGATCAGGCGCAGCACGTCAGTGTGATCCTCCGGAGCGACAGGCCGGAAGTCGCCCTGCATGAAGGCCACGCACGCCGCGGCGGCGGCGTCGATGCGGTCGTTCTTGCGTCGACCGCCGCGGGAGAGCTCCCGCACCCGGGCGGTCGCGGTCGGCGGGATGTCCACGACCGATTCACTGCTGGCCAGGAGCCATTGGGTCAGGTGATGCCCGAGACCTGCGGCGTTCTCGACTGCCCACTGCCGCTGTGGCCACTGCTGAGCCCAGTCGAGAAGCCGCTGATAGTCCTCGATGGTGGAGCGGATTCGGATCGACCCCAGATCCGTGTTGGTTCCGGGGTCGACGGCGGTCGCGGTGTGGGTGGATTTGTGTGGGTCGATGCCGATCACGATCACCGAACGGTTCTCCTTCAGTGCAGGTGAATGGTGGTATCCGTGGTCGGCATTCCGACTTTCAGCACCTCGAAGGGTGGCGTTCCTCTGTTGGGCCAGACCGCGGACGGTGACCACAGGGAGGACAGAACCCTCTCAGAGCCAACCTCCCGGCCGGTGAGGTGGCAGGAAGCCGCCGAGTCATCCCTGTGGTCGCCTACGGAACGCTACGAAACCCGTCGGTTCGAACGCGGCCCCGCACCGCTATATAAGTCGGAAGCCGTCAGCTTGTGCGAGCATTCCACCGTTGCCGACGTCGATCTGCCGACGTGTCGTGAAAAGTGGCGATACGCGGCGCTGATCGGTGGGCTCCGCGTCGTGTTCGCACGGGCGGTGTCGCGTGGGCCGCTATCGTGTCCGCCGGGGGACAGCCCACACGAAGCAGCGGAAACACGCTGGGGTGGGGGCCGGCGCTCCCAACGACCTGTTGGCCTTGTCCTCCTGCGCTCGGTCGAGCTACGACGACAACGCAGGGCTGGCACCGTTCGGGGGAAAATTGAGGCAGATCCTTTTTGCGTCCGGCATTGCACTGGCGGTGTCGATCCTGCTGACACCGCTTCTGATCAAAGCATTCTCGCGGCAGGGGTTCGGCCAGGAGATCAGAGTCGAGGGGCCGGCGAGTCATCAGTCCAAGCGTGGAACTCCCACGATGGGTGGCATCGCGATCCTGCTCGGACTGTGGGCCGGATATCTCGGATCACACCTGATCGGCCTCGGCTACGACGCCGACGGTCCATCCGCCTCAGGACTGTTGGTACTCGGGCTCACAACAGCTCTCGCCGGCGTCGGGTTCCTGGACGATTACATCAAGCTTCGGAAGCAACGCAACCTCGGCCTGAAGGCAACGGGAAAGTACATCGGCCAGATTTCTGCGGCCGTGATCTTCGCGGTTCTCGCCCTGAACTTTCGCGGCGGTAGTGGTCTGACACCCGGCAGCACCAACCTGTCCATCGTCCGCGACACCACACTGTCGATGGGCGCGATCGTATTCGTCCTGTTCACCTGCGCAGTGGTGGTCTCGTGGTCGAATGCGGTGAACCTGACCGACGGGCTGGACGGTCTCGCCGCCGGATCGATGGGACTGGCGCTCGGCAGCTACGTGCTCATCACATTCTGGCAGTACCGCAACGCATGTGAGACCGCTCCCGAAGTGGGCTGCTACGACGTGCGCGACCCGCTCGACCTGGCACTCGTGTGCGCGGCTGGTGTCGGTGCCTGCATCGGATTTCTGTGGTGGAACGCAGCTCCCGCGAAGATTTTCATGGGCGACACCGGTTCGCTCGCGCTGGGAGGCCTCTTCGCGGGCCTGTCCATCACGACGCGGACGGAACTGCTCGCCGTGGGAATCGGGGCGTTGTTCGTCGCGGAGGCGGCATCGGTCCTGATCCAGGTCGCCGTCTTCCGATCCTCCCGACGCCGGGTCTTCCGGATGGCCCCGATGCACCACCATTTCGAACTCGGCGGCTGGCCCGAAACGGTCGTGATCATCAGGTTCTGGCTGGTTGCCGCAATCGCATCGGCAGTCGGCCTCGGACTGTTCTACAGCGAGTATCTAGCCGCGGTGGGATGACAAGAACAGCAACTGTCGTCGGCTCTCGACACGATCGAGGATGATTCGGGTTTGGGTCTTTCGGTGTCTGGACAGGCTCGCTTGCCGTGATCGACATGAAGACGGCGGCCGGACCGCCGGTACCCACCCGTGTCAGCACCAGCTGCTGCACGCCGACGGTGTCGCGGAAGTTCCCGAATGCCGGATCTCGCCGGATCGTCCGCTGGCGGTGATGACCGGTCTCTGGCAGGACCACTACGGCGGCGGTCCGCTCGGGTGGACGCAGCTGCTGCTCGGCGCCCGAACGATCCCGTCGTACCTCGCACACGACTGACAGGCGGGCGGTCGGCCAGGGTCCTCTGCGGGCGCCCTCACGGCCGGCAAATGGTCCATAGGGACACCGAAACCCGAAGTCACTCACCACAACGACAGAGGTCGCCCCGCATCCTCCGCCGCGCGGATGCGGGCGTCTATGGCGGCCGCATCGACGGCGTGGGCCCTGGACACGGCGCGGGCACACCGCCGGCTGATCGGACGGAGCCCGCGATCACGACTGTTTCTGCGCTCCGCCGCGGCAGTGACGTTGCCGCACGAGGGATCTGCCCGAGCGCTGCTCGAACGGGTGCTGCCGCAGGTCGACGCAGGGGTGCTCCCGCGGTGGGTGGGGGAGCGGGTGCGCGCGGACGTTGACGCTGCGTTTGGTGCGGACGTCGTTGACGAGGGTCGACGGATCTGGCGGCAGGTGCTCGCGTTGCGCGACAACGACGATGACCTGTTGCTGTCCTTGGCCGACCGGTGGTGCCGACTGTTGCCGGCGCAGGACCCCCACGATGTCGACGGGCGCGGTGACGGCGGCAGCGATGGGGCAGTGGTGCTGGATCCGAGCGGTGAACCCGCCCGCACCTGGTCCTTCGTCACCACGTCGCACCCGAGCTGGTCGACGGTCGTGCCGTGCAAGTCAGCGAGACCCTTCGCGATCGCGGTGAAGTCCTGCCGGAGCGCCTTCACAGTGTGCGCAGACGGCTTCGCGGTGCTGCGATGCACCAGGAACTCCTCGAACCGCGAGGCGAGCAGATCATCGTCCATGGCTCCGATTCTGCCCGGCGCAGCCACGTTTACTGCGCTCCCACCCGGTGTCGACCGCCCCTGTCGTGCTGCCTGGAACCTGCGTTTGCTGGAAGCCGCAGCACCGCGGTGGACGCCTCCAACCTGCGCTGCCTGCGGGTGCTGATGGAGGGCAACGGTTACCCGATGGTGGCCTCCCACGACCCGGCGATGATCGCGGTGGCGGGCTCGATGGCGGCGGGGTCGGGCGGAATACTGCGGATATCGAAGACCAGATGCTCCACGGGATCAGGGACGGCGAACAGCTCCGCCTGGCCGGGCTCGGCGCCCAAATGCGGGTCTGTCTGCCGTACGGCGGCCAGTGGTACGGCTACTTCATGTGCAGGCTCGCGGAGCGGCCCGCGAACCTCGGATTCTTCCTGCGCTCCTCCCTCGAGAGGGACTGCAGTCCGGCAGTGACCCGGTGGAAGCAGAATGGCCCGGTGGGTGGGAACAGTCCTAGAGAACACGTTCTAGTACAAGGAGATTGAGAAGCAGCTGTGACCGGCATCACCGCGGCCCAGCCCTGCCGCTGAACGAGGAGACGCTTTATGACCAACGTGGACACCGAGATTTCGGACGAGGTTCGCATCATCGACCAGGGCACGCCGCCCGCCCGCTTCGCACGTGGCTGGCACTGCCTCGGGCTGGTGGAGGAGTTCCGCGACGGAAAACCGCACTCCATCGAGGCTTTCGGGACCAAGCTCGTCGTGTTCGCCGACAGCAACGGTGACATCAAGATCCTCGACGCCTACTGCCGGCACATGGGCGGTGACCTGAGCCAGGGCACCGTCAAGGGTGACTCGATCGCGTGCCCGTTCCACGACTGGCGCTGGGGCGGCAACGGCAAGTGCACGAACATCCCCTACGCCCGCCGGGTGCCACCGCTCGCGCGCACCCGCGCGTGGCAGACGATGGAGAAGGACGAGCTGCTCTTCGTCTGGCACGACCCGGAGGGCAACCCGCCCCCGCCGGAGGTCGCCATCCCGGATTTCCGCGACCCCGAGGCCGAGTGGACCGAGTGGACGTGGAAGACCCTCGAGATCGACACCAACTGCCGCGAGATCATCGACAACGTGGTGGACATGGCGCACTTCTACTACGTGCACTACGGCATGCCGACCTACTTCAAGAACATCTTCGAGGGTCACATCGCCATCCAGGAGCAGTCGGGTGAGAGCCGCGAGGATGTCGTCGAGTGGGACGACCCCGACGTCCCGAAGCTGCTCGGCAACCGGTCGGTCGCCGCGTACTACGGGCCCTCGTTCATGACCGACGACCTGGTCTACGTGTACGACAAGTACGAGGTCGAGTCGATGTTGATCAACTGCCACTACCCGGTCAGCCCCGACAAGTTCGTGCTCATGTACGGCATCGCGGTCAAGAAGACCGAGCAGGTGCCCGCGGGCATCGCCGACCAGCTGGTCGAGGCGATGGTCGGCTACATCGGCATGGGATTCGAGCAGGACGTCGAGATCTGGAAGAACAAGACCCGCATCGAGAACCCGCTGCTGTGCAGCGAGGACGGCCCGGTCTACCAGCTACGCCGCTGGTACGAGCAGTTCTACGTCGACGTCGCGGACATCACCCCGGACATGGTGGACCGCTTCGAGTTCGAGCTCGACACCACCAAGCCGGTCGAGGCGTGGAAGAAGGAGGTCGAGGGGAACCTCGCCCGCAAGGCCGAGGCGGAGGCGTCGGCCTGATGCAGCCGGTCGACTGCGAGCGCTGCGGCAATCGCGTCCTCGTCGAGAAGAACAGCTGGCAGCACACGTCGGTGCAGTGGAACACCGATCACCCGGAGGCCATCTGCGAGGAGTTCCAGCAGGATCCGACGCTGACGCTGCGCGGCGCCCACGTCGGAAGGTGTTCGGCGCTGCGCGAATCGATCCACAAGGCCGTCCTGGACGGGCGGATCACCGTCCCGGATTGACCCGCACCGCCGGGTCCGGCGCATCGAGCGCCGGGTCCGGCGGCCTGGATCAGATCCGTCGCCACGGGTGTACCCGATCAACTTGATTCCATGGTTGCGGCTCGGGCACCGTTGTGTTGCCCTTTGCCGAACCCGCGGTGTGAGACGCTGGGCTGGTACTGCTTCGATCACTAGACGCCCTCGCCGTCGCTCGCGGCGACGATCTCCCAGACGCCGTTCGGATCGGCGACACCACGCTCTCGCGCAGTGACCTCCTCGGCGCTGCCGGAGCACTCGCCAAGCGCATCTGCGGCGCCGTCCTCGCCACCCCGACCCCGACCCCGGCCCCGGTCATCGCCGTGATGCCGATGCCGGCGGCGACTGGGATCGGGACTGGGGCTCGCTGGAGCAGTTCGTGCCGATCGACCGCACTGCCGGACCGGCGCAGATCCGTACCCCGATCCGGACTCTGGACCCCGGGGCCGATCAGCATCACGTCCTGATAGGAAGAATCACTCCAGCCGTGTTGTGGTGCTGAGCGAGTCCGGCTCGGCACCACCAGACGACCGGCTGACCAGACGGGTGGTCGCTGGGGGAGGGGATCTCGTCGACTCGACAGTCGACCGACCCCTGTGTTGACGATCGTCAACACCGAAGACGGTCGACGCTAGGGTTGCGGCGTGGAGTCGAACTCGCGCCCGTTCCGGTACTCGTTCGTCACGTCGGTCCTGCCGATTCGCGTCGAGGACCGCGTCCGGGGCGAACTCGGTGCGGAGGTCGCGGATCACGGTCCGCTGCACGTGGTTACGGCGACCGCACACGCCATCCGCGGCTACGCCGCGGGGGTTGACCTGGTTGCGAGCCTGAGCGCAGTCGGTGTCGATGTCGAGCGCACCCAGCCGGATCTGGTGAACCGCAGACTGATTGCCGAGCGCGCAGGGTGCACGCGGCAGGCGGTGGCCCTGTGGGTCAATGGGCAACGCCACCAGGATGATCCGTTCCCGTCGCCGTTCAACCTGACGCTGGGGCAGCTGTGGCTGTGGGGCGAGGTGCAGTCGTGGCTACTGCGGCGGGGGATCGAACTCGACGACATCGCGGCGATTCCGACGATGCGGGATCACATGCGGGTCGACTCGCACATCGCTCACAATCGCGTCGAGTACCGAGAGGCCGCAGCCCGCGCCAGAGCGCTCTGACCTGGCTTTTCACGGAAACAGCGTGACCGCGCTCCCATCAATAATGTCATAAGGCAGCTTATCGGCAATTGGGGGTCAACCCGACTCGCCACCCGAACGACACAAGCCGCCCTGACGGGCGACCCGCCGTTTCGCGATCGGATGACGTACCGCGCGGCCGACCTATGGTCCCAGCGCAGCGTTGTGCGGTGTGAGGAGTGCACCGAGGAGGTAGTGACCGTCGCTCGAGTCGAGCGGAACGACACCGCTTACGGGGGTGAGACCCGGGTGTGTTCGAGTGGTGGGAGCGCCGACTAGTGCCCACGACAGGGTGTTCTCGTCGTGACGCGGACGGAACTGGATGCCGTCGACGCCGGGGTTGGCGGCGAGGATCGCTGCGGCCCACAGTCGGGTGTGCAGGTAGCCGGACTGGTCGCACTTGGTCAACCACACGTCGGCGTTGATGCGGGCCGCGCCGGTGCCGGTGAGGTCGACGACACGTAGGGCCCGCATCGTGCGAAGTTCGCTGAGGACGCGGCCGGCGATCTGGACACGGGGGATCAGTCGAGGGGACTGGTTGACAGGCAGGTTGCGGCACAGGGTTTCGGCCACGGCGGCGGCGGGACTGTCGCCGACATACGTGTACGAGTAGGTGCCGTCGAGGCTGTCGAAGCGCCCGCCCCTGCGCGCCCGAGGGCTCGGTGTCGGGTTGAGGTCGGCAGCGCCTCGAGTGGCACTGTGTATGCGCCACAGCGATGTTCCGGCCGGAACGGTCACGACCAGGGCTGCGGGCAGGGGAGAGGGCGGATCCGGGTGATGTGCCGCCACTCTCAGTCCTGCGTGAGGTCGTCCGCCATGTCGCGGAGTTCCTCGTCCATGTCGCCCGCGAGCGCGAGTTCTGCGGGGGAGCGTGGGTCGTCGGCGAAGGCGGTGGGAGAGAGCCACCACGAGGCGACGCCCCACGGGTCGTCCTTCGCTCCGAGGCGTCGGTTGAGTTCGCGGACGATGGGGCGGACCTCCTGACGGGAGGCGTCGAACTGGAATGCGGGGTAGAGCTTCTGTCCCGAGGCGGGCAGTGCGATCACGGTGCCCGATGCGGTGAGGCGACTGGCGGTGTTCCTGCTCGTGGCTGCCTTGCCGAGGACGCGACTGACCGCAGTCGAGTCGAGCATGTCGTGCTGGTCGACGATCGCGCCGAGCGCGGACGCGACGATGCGGGTGCGGGCCACGGCCGCAGCGGCCGGGTTCGCCACGGCGTGTTCCTGTGCCAGCGCGAGGGTGGGGCTCATGGCGAGCAGTGCCGTCACGTCGTCGCGTACCGGACGCAGGGTCGGGCGGCGCGAGAACTCCTCGGCGAGCAGGGCGACGAGGTCCTGGTCGGATAGTGCATGGATCGAGTCGCGGGCGGAATCTCGGTTGGTGAGCACGGCAACCACCTCCTGTGGTGCCGCAAGTGTACCGCGTGTCATTCGTGTCGGACCAGGGGTGCCACGATCCCGAGCTTCATGGTGACGGGCCAGGTGACGCGCCGCGTCGCCGCCGGGTTGCCCCAGTCTGCAGCGAGGTCGGTGGCGAAGGCGTGCAGGATTTCCGGTTTGCCTGCGTTCTCGACTTGCCGAACGGCCGACCATGTCGAGATGTAGCCCAGAACCTGGCTCAGCGTCCAGTTCTCGGTGATCTCCATTGGCGGCGCCGGGTACTGCTCGAACGGGAAGTCGATGTCCGCGTATCCGCTGTCGACGAGTGCGCGTTCCGGCGGCCAGTAGGGGTCGATCTCCTGGTGGTAGAAGCGGTCGAACCGGTCTGCGAGGTCGGATTCGAGTCGCATGACGCCGTAGCTGACCAGTGCCAGCACGGCATTGTCGACGGCGATGCGGCGGACCTCGGAGTAGAAGGCGGGCCGGTCGAACCAATGCGCGGCCTGGGCCGCGGTGATCAACGAGGCGCTGTGGTCGGGCACGGGAAGCTTCTCGGCCGGCGCCTGTACGTACCGAACCCGCTCCTGCGGCCGCGTGTTCTCGAGCTGCTGGGCGCTGGGGTCGAGGCCGATCGTCTCGTCGAAGTACGGAGCGAGCCTGCTCGTCAGCTGCCCGGATCCGCAGCCCACGTCGACGGCGAGGTCGGCGGACGGTGCCAGCGAGGCCAGGAACATCGCCAGCCGCTCCGGGTAGACCGGCCGAAACTGTGCGTACGCCTGACCTACTCGGTCGAACCAGTTCGTCGAGGCCGTGCTCTCGGACGTCGCCGTTGCCGCGTCCCGTTCGATCCTGTCCTGGAGTGCCTGACGGATCCGGTCGGCGAAGTTCCTGCTTTCGAGTGCTGCCGCGGTGTCGGAGAGGATGCGCCGCAGCGGGTGGTGAATCTCCTGCTCGAGC
Source organism: Rhodococcus sp. RD6.2 (assembly GCF_001040705.1). GTDB lineage: Bacteria > Actinomycetota > Actinomycetes > Mycobacteriales > Mycobacteriaceae > Rhodococcus_G. Next base: position 725,031 of record NZ_CVQP01000005.1, on the reverse strand, counting down.
CCTGCAATCGCGTCGAAGGTGACCTCCCAGTGAGGAGTGAGCTGATCGACGAGGTCGCTGCCCTTGTCGGTCAGGCTCAGTCCGCTCTGGCGGCCGTCCGGCAGTTTCGTCCGTTGGATCAGTCCGTCGGTGACCATCAGTCCGACCGTCTGGCTGATCGCCCCCTGAGTGAGGTGCAGCCGGGTGGTGATGTCGGTGACGGTCGCGGCTCCGTCGGCTATCGCCCGCAGCACTGGCGTGTAGCGGGCGCGGTACGACAGCCCGAGCGAGGCGTACACCTCTTCGGCGCCTCGGTCGACGAGTTCGCCGACGTATCGAAGGAGTTCGCCGAGTCCGGGGGAGGGCGGTGCCAGCATGAACCGAGATTACATTAGCGCTAATGCACATGCGTGGGTGGGCGCAGGGGGAGACGCGGTGTAAGGTCGCTCTCTTCGTCTTCGGGCGGAGTCAGCGGGAGCGATGGGCGATGATCGAACCAACTCCGGTGCGCAGGATGTTGCGCCCTCGGTATGTGTTCTTCGCAAATGACACCCTGTGGGTGGTCGACGAAAGTCAGCCGGTTGCGGCGTTGGTCGATCCACGCACAGGCGAGCTCGGGGGCCTGGTCTCGTGGGCGGATCTACCCCCGGCGCCTCCGGGTTCCGGGCAACCCGAGATCGTGGCCGATGCCACCGGACTGTGGGTGCAGAACCATCGGGACGGGCCATTGGTGCATGTCGGCGCCGAAGGAATCGACCGTGTGGAATACGCCGAAGGCGGTCGCCTGCTCTGCGCAGGGCCGGCCGGGGCGTGGTGTCTGCCGCAGGTCCGACGTCGCCGGGACGTCGCTTCCGCAGTTGACTGTCCTCCGCGGCCAGTGCTGTCACGGCCGACATTTCTGGTGGCGACCCCGGCCGGCGGCATGAGCCGCGTCGAGGTCGATGCTGCGGCGATCGTGTCGGTCGAGTTCGACGAAGCGTCACTGTTCGTCGGTGTGGAACACGAACCCTGGACGCGGGAGCCGGTCCATGCCGAATCACCGGGCTCACGCACCGGTTTCGAGCTGCACTACCAGTCGTCGGTGCTGCAGGTCCCTCTGAACGCCGCGATTCCTCGGAGGATCGGGCCCGCGACCCATCCCTGCCTGATGCGTCGGTCGGTCGAGTGCACCGGCGAATACGCCGACCAGTCGTACAACGAGGCGCACCGGCGCAAGCGGGCCTTTGACGGAGAGTTGCGTTGGTACTGGGGCGTGGATCGTCGCGCTGGTGGCCGGACGGCCGTCAGGGTCTACGACGACGGGGGATCGTCGGAGCCGGTGACGGCGTTCGAGCTACCTGGGGTGAGGGTGGCGCACGGGGCAGCGGGAGCAGGACGATTGTGGCTCGTCGCCACACCAGAACCTTTCGCGGAATCGGGCAGAACGGTGCTCGCCGCGGACCTGAGCGGCGAGGTCCGATCCTTGCCGACCAGCGGGGTGGACATCACCGATCGATGCTGGCCGGTGGGGCTGGAGCCGCTCGATCATGACGCGTACGTGCGGTACTGCCTGCGGGGCCTCGATGGAGTTCGCTTCTCGGACGAGGTCGACGAGGTGACTGCCGCCTACGTCGGGCGGTGGCCCCACGGACGGATCCACGTGCGGTTCCGGCACTGCGATTACCCGAACGTGATGCTGGTGGCGCGGTTGAACCTCTACGACGAACAGGGCATCCGGCTCGAACGCTTCCTGGGGTACGTCCGACCCGAGTTGATGGAGCAGGCCGGTACGCGTGCCTACCCGCCGGTCTCGGAGGCCGTCGACGGCGTGCTGTACGTCTGAGTGACCGGCCGTGACCGTATGGGAGGCGGCACCAGCCGTGTGCTCCTTGGCTTTTCGATGAGACCGACTTTTCGATCCGACAGCGATGGAGGTAGTGATGACTGAATGGGTGCAGGTGCTGGTGGCCATGGCGGACGGACCTCAGCAGCCCGTCAGTGGTGTGATCGTTCCATACCGCAACTCCGACGAACCGTTCCACTACTACATGGCGAACCACGGGGAGGAGCCTGTCTTCCTGCCGGTGCGGCGCGAGGGTGTACGACTCTTTCGGTGGGGGCGACGATCTCGGATCGAATCGCTCGACGGGCAGGTGCTGTTCGTCAGCGACGGAGTAGACGCCTGGGATTTCACCTCCGACGCGGATACTCCGCGCCGCACCGATCTACGGCAGGTGCACAGTCCCGGTGCGGGGCGATCTCTGGTGATCACCCCACCTGTCGGGCACTGGGTCGGTGACCGTCATGCGCGGCCCCTGGGGCCGGTGACCGATATCGAGTTTCTCGGGAGGCGCTGCTGGGCGGTGGATCTGGCGCCAGGCGAGAGCCGCAACATGCCGAAGCCCTCGTTGCGGCTGGTCGTCGACGCCGACACGGGAACGGTGCTGGCGCAGCACTCCGGCGACGGTGTCGCCGGCGCCGAGTACACCGACCTCGAACTGGGGAAGTGCGACGATCCGGACCTGTTCGTCTGGAACGGCCCGGTGGTCACGGACGACGAGTCCCGTGTCCGGGCCGGCCGCGGTGGTCCACCGGCCTCTCACTGGAAGGCATCCATGCAGTGGTTTCGCGAGGAGGTGACCGCCGAACCCATCCGGGTGCCGGTGTTGACGGACCTCACCCCACGGCTCGTAGATCGAACCGACAGACCGGAAGGCGCGTTCGCGGCGCCGCTCGGGCGGGATGCCGGCTGGCTCACCCGACGGCCACGATCGGTCGAGCCGTGGGCGAACAAGACTCATGGCCACCAGATTGCCTGGTCCACGGAACGATTCGACTGGGCCTGCCAGATCCACGGTGGCACTCTCGACGACAGGGGAGTCGCCTCACTGCAGCAGCAGTTGCATCCGAGGGAACGGGTGGCCGGTGCGCCCGAACTCGTCTTCGGTGTTCGGGGGGCCGTGAGGGTTGATCACGCGATGAACACACCGCGCGCACCATCCTGAGCAAAGCGGACTCATCTGCGTGCTGGGCGCCCTGATCCTGGCAGGGCTGACCCGCCAGAGGTTCGGCGCCGGGTGCCAATGGTCAGTTTCTGGTAGGTATTGAGGTAGGTCCGATTCGGGGCTGGGTCCAATGCTCACCCTCGCTCGGGCAGTACACGCACGAAGATCTGGTCGTATTCAGGACCAGGTAGCGCGATCTCGGTCGCCCTGCTGTGGCAGGCGGCATCGGCGCCAGCAGCCCACTGGCATTGCGTCTACCGACATGGACGAGGCCATCGATGACGATCGAACAAGTCCCTGACCCGGCAACTGTGCGTGCAGTCTTCAACCGTGCGACGCGTGCGCCGTCGCTGCACAACAGTCAGCCCTGGCACTGGTATTGGGACGGATCCGCGGCCGAACTGAGGGTGGATTCCACGAGGTTGCTGCCTGCCACCGATACGTTCAACCGGGAGGGAATCCTCGGTTGCGGGGTGGTGTTGCATCACTCCGAAGTCGCGTGGGCCGCAGCAGGGTGGGACATCCGGACTTCACGCTTCCCCGAGCCGACAGCGCGAACACACGTCGCCTCGGTGCAGCCGGTGTCGCCACATGCGCTCAGAGAACCCGAACAACTGATGGGCGCGGCGATCGACCGGCGATACAGCGACCGGATGCCGATGAACCCACCGCCCGAATGGGTGACGACGCCGACGGTATTGGAGTTCCTCGGGCACAGATCCCACACAAGCGTCACCTTTCTGGATGACACTGGCGTCGGCGAGTTGCAGCGGATCTCGGAGCTGACGATGCGATTGCGACGCTACGACCCGCAGTACGGTAGCGAGCTGAACTGGTGGAGCACCGGATTGGATCAGGATGGCGCCGGAGTCCCCGCGTCGGCTCGTCCCTCTGCCGACGACCGTGGTCGTGTTCCGCTCGACAGGGAGTTCCCCGCCGGGACAGCGGAGTCCCCAGATCCCGACGTAGACGACGCGGCCCGGATCGCGGTGTTGTCGACCGATGATGATGCGGCCCCTACTTTGCTCGACTGCGGGTACGCACTGTCGGCCGTGCTGCTCGAATGCACCATGCAGGGCCTGTCGACCTGCACCGTGTCACACGTAGTGGAGCTACCGTCGCCGCGGGCGATGCTGGCCGAGCTCGTCGGCCGCCGGTATCCGCAAGTACTGGTGCGGATCGGCACCGCATGCTCGCCCCCGCCGCCGCGGACTCCGCGCCGTGCGATTGACAGCGTCCTGGAAGTACGCGTGGGCCGACGCCAGGGGTAGGAGCCGCGGCGGCCGTAGCGGAAGCGCTCGACGTCGAAGGCAGGGGATTCCTGAGGTGACTTCTGCACCGGTGGCCTTCTGATGTGCCGTGAGAGGCCGACTTGGGTGAAGGGCACTGGTAGTCGGCCACCACGCAACGACGTCCCTGTCTGTCAGCAATCCCGGACGAGTGCCGAAGTCGTCCCGGGTTGTGACATTGGGCCCTGCCGCCTGCCGGCGTTGACCGGTTCACTGGAAGTCGGAATTGTCTCGCGAGAGGTCGGGGTCCGGTGAATGCTGTCATCGCCGCCATCGTTGTCGCTGTCGCCGTTGCGCTGCTCCTGGCAGCGTCGATCCGGGTGGTGAAGCAGTATGAGAAGGGCGTGCACTTTCGGCTCGGCAGAATCATTGCCGTCCACGAGCCTGGCCTGCGGTTGATCATTCCTATCGTCGACACGCTCACGAAGGTGTCGATGCGGATCGTCACGATGCCGATTCAGTCCCAGGGCATCATCACTCGCGACAACGTCAGCGTGGACGTGGCCGCAGTGGCGTACTTCCGGGTCGTCGACGCGGAACGGTCGGTTGTCGCAATCGAGGACGTCGACGCCGCCATCGATCAGATCGCGCAGACCACGCTGCGCAACGTCGTAGGGCAGCACTCACTCGACGAGGTCCTCGCTCAGACCGCGGTTGTCAACACGAGCATCCGAGAGATCCTCGACACCACGACACTCGAGTGGGGCGTCGCGGTCACCCTCGTCGAGTTGAAGGATATCCAGCTGCCCGAGACCATGAAGCGGGCGATGGCCCGGGAGGCCGAGGCCGAACGGGAGAAGCGGGCGAAGATCATTGCTGCGGAGGGGGAAGCCAACGCCGCCGCGGCACTAGGTGAGGCTGCGGACACGATGATGGCCCACCCCATCGCCCTGCAGCTGCGCAACCTGCAGACGCTGCTCGAACTGGGAGTCGAGAAGAACACGACGGTGGTGTTCCCGGCGCCGCTGATGAGCGCCATCAGCGAAATCACGGCGTTTCTCTCTCGCGAATCGGCCTCCGGTGGGCAGCCGGCGGATGCGAAATCCAACGGCACGACCGTTGACGGTGGTTCGACGCCGCGATCGTCGGGCGAGACCGTGCCCGCTGCACTCACTCCACCGGGCAACGCGCTGAAGACAGGCCATCACGAGGAGAGGAGCATGTCATGACGGACAAGAGCTGGACGATCGAGGTGGCCATCGATGAACACGACCGCCGGACGCGGGCGAAGGCATCCTTGACGATCGGTGGCGAAACGCTCGTCGGCATCGGGCTCGCCAGGCGGGATCCGGCCGATCCGCAGGTGCCCGTGATCGGCGACGAGCTCGCGACAGCGCGGGCACTGAGAGATTTGGCGTATCGCCTGATCGTGATGACTTCCGCCGACATCGAGAACGCCACCCACGAGACTGTTCTGCTCACCCGGTGAGGGCGGAGGCGCGTCGATGATGTTCTGGTACGGAAACGCCATGAGCGGATGGGGGTACATGCTCATGATGGTCGCGGTGGTCGTGTTCTGGGTTGCGATCGCCGTCGTGGTGATCGCCCTGGTTCGGGGGCTGGCCCACACACCCGAGCTGCCCAGCCCTCACGTCGACACACCGGAGCAGGTGCTGGCGCACCGGCTCGCCCGCGGCGAGATCGACGACGACGAGTACCAGCGCAAGCTCCATCTCCTGCAAGGCCATGACCACCGTGTCGAATGAGGGTGCGGCGTGAGGGCCGCCGAATCGGACACCCCGGTCGTGGTGGGCATCGATGGGTCCGTCCCCTCCTATGCGGCGGTCAGTTGGGCGGCACGTGAGGCCAAACTGCACCATTGCCCTCTGCGGTTGGTCTCCGCGCTCGGCGCAGTCTCACCACACGGCGACCTCCGATTGCCGCCGCGCTACTTCGCGGACCGGGACCGCGCGGTCCACGACCATCTCGCCGTGGCAGCGGCCATTGCCCACACCACCGACACGTCGGCGACCGTCACCGAGATCACCACCGACGTTCTCGAGGGAGCGGAGCGGCCGGCCCTGATCGAAGAGTCCAAGTCCGCCCGGATGGTCGTGGTCGGCAGCCGCGGACTGGGACACGTGAGTGCCGTGCTGGCGGGCTCGGTGGCCGTTGCACTCGCCGCCCATGCCCACAGCCCCGTCGTCGTCATTCATGGGCAGACGGGTCAGACCTCTGGTGTCGGGAACGTTGTCGTCGGGGTGGACGGCACCGAGAACGGCGTGCCTGCGCTGGAGGCGGCGTTCACGGAGGCGGCGTTGCGCGGGACCGGAGTTGTCGCGGTCCACACGTGGTCGCAGTTCGCCGTGTCGTCGGCATACTGCGGCGAACTGGACATGGAGTGGGACGAGGTCGACGCAGCTGAGCGGGCGGTTCTCGCGGAGGCCCTCGCCGGGTGGTCCGAGCGGTACCCCGAGGTTCCCGTGACGAGGGCCGTCGTCCGGGGGAACGCGGCAGGGACACTTCGGGATCGAGCGGTCGGCGCGGAACTCCTGGTGGTCGGTACCCGTGGTCGAGGTGGGTTCGAGGGCATGGTGCTGGGCTCGATCAGTGCGACGCTGCTGCACAGCGCACAGTGTCCGATCATGATCGTCCGGTCCGGCAGACCAGCCGACGCCGGACGCGGACAGTGATGAGGTGAGGCACCGTGGCGTCGTTACGGCCGCTGGACGCATGCTTCCTCGAGGTCGAGGAGGCCGACGACACCGCGAACCTGGCAATCGCGGCCGTCGCGATACTCGAAGGTCCGGCACCGACGCGTTCGGAGTTCGCCGCCGCAGTGGGTGGCCGTCTCGGGGAGGTTCCGCGGGCGCAACAGGTTGTCCATCGGGTGCCGTTGGATCTGGGGCTACCGAAATGGGTTGCGGCAGAAGGGTTCGACATCGACCGTCAGGTGCGGAGGGTCGCGCTGCCGCATCCCGGTGACGACGCGGAACTGTGCAGGCAGATCGCCGACATCATGGCGGTGCGGCTGGATCGGGACCGGCCGCTGTGGGAGTGCTGGGTCGTGGAAGGGTTGGCGGACGGCCGGTGGGCACTGCTGATGAAGCTTCACCACAGCATGGCCGACGGAATCTCAGGCACGCGACTGTTCGAGGCGCTGTGCGATCCGGTGGTGCGTCCCGACTCCGACACATCGACCGACCCTGTAGTGCGCGGTGAAAGTGCCACGAGGACAAAAGCATCGGGTCCCGTTGGGCTGGCTTCGGGGTTCGTCGGCGCACTGGGCTCGCCGCGCCGGACCGTCGCGCGCCTCGTCGGCCTGGCCGCCGGTTCCATAGTCCTCGCCGGGCGGGTGCTGGTCCCGTCGGTGTCGTCGTCGTTCAACGGCCCACTGACCCGGAATCGACGGTACGGCTTCGCCCGGGCATCGTTGCCGGATGCCTTGATGATCTGTGACGTCTTCGGGGTGACTCTCAACGACGTTGCGCTTGCCGCCGTCAGCGGAGCTGTCCGGCGGCAACTGATCCGGCGTGGGGAGGTACCCGGGCCACACACGATTCGATCGCTGGTGCCGGTGTCCTACCGTGCCGGTGGCACTGCGGGGGCCGCTCTGGACAACGAGATCTCGCTGATGCTCCCGTACCTGCCGGTCGAGGTCGAGGGTCCGGTCGAGCGGCTCCGCGTCGTGCATTCGCGGATGCAGGCAGCCAAGTCCGACGGGGAGTCGGGGGCCGGGCAGATGGTGTCGGATCTGGCGCAGTGGGTGCCGTTCGCTCCGCTCGCGTGGGCCGTGCGGCTGATGCTTCGGGTGCCGCAGCACAGCGTGGCACTGGTGACCACCGACGTTCCGGGGCCACGAGTTCCGCTGACCCTGCTCGGCCGGAGGGTCGTCGAACTGCTGCCCTACGTCCCGATCGCGGTCCGGCTTCGGCTCGGCGTCGCAGTCATGAGCTACGACCAGCAGCTGGCCTTCGGTGTCACCGGGGACTACGACGGCGTCCCCGATCTGGACGAACTGTGCAGGGGCATCGAATCCGACCTCGGTGAACTGTATCGGGCCGCGCGGCGTGGGAACGGCGTCGCATCGGGGACACAGCGGAGTACGTGAACGATGGGGAACGAACAACGCACGCGCGTTTCGGCGAGGAGACTCATGGATGCCACCGGCGCGGTCTGTCGTGACGGATTCCTCATTCGCCTCGACCCAGCGCAGCCGCCGTTCACCGACGAGGACTATCTGTCCTGGGTCAACGGGCGGAACCGTGCGGGCGGGATCCGCTCCTTCCTGGCGTCACGGGACATCATCGTCGAGGAGGATGCCGCGCCCGGTGCTCCGGGCGAGACTGTGGCGCGGCTGGCGGAGCGGAAAGACCGGCTGTTCCACGAACTGCTCGACGGGGAGGGCAGTCAGGTCATCGCACCGACCGTCGACCCGTTGCGTCGACTGCGTGGCGCCGGTGTGCTCGTCGCCGCCGTGAGCGCGAGCAGGAACGCCGCAGCAGTGCTGTCCCGTGCGGGACTGATCGACGACTTCGACGTGAGGGTCGACGGGGTCGACGCCCAGCGGTTCGGCCTGGCCGGCAAGCCCGACCCGGCGTTGTTCCTCGAGGCGGCCGGGCGTCTGCGGACCGACCCGGCCGAGATCGTCGTCACCGAAGACGCGGAGTCGGGCGCCGCCGCCGCTCACCGCGGTGGGTTCGGCCTTGTTGTCGGGATCGGCTCGGAGGCTCGTTCGGCATCTCTGAAGCGTCGAGGTGCGGACGTCGTCGTGACCGGTGTGGACGCGATGGAGTGGGCGATCCGTGAGGCGCCCGGGCACGATCGCGCGGCGACCCCGTGAGCCGGTCGGCAGCGGTGCCGCCACCCCCGGCGGTCGACGGAACGACTGCCGTTGACCCGCAGGAGGCTTTGGAGCGGCTGCTGCGCGACCTGCGGTCACGCCGGGAGGGTCTGTCCAGCCGGGACGCCGAGCGACGGCTGACCGTCGCCGGGACCAACGACCTGGTGCGCAAACGCGGGGATCCGTGGTGGCGGGAACTGCTCCGCCAATTGGTGCATCCCCTCGCACTGCTGTTGTGGTTGGCGGCGGCGCTCGCAGCGCTGTCCGGCTCGGGTCCACTCGCCGTCGCGATCGTCGCCGTCATCATCCTGAACGCGGGGTTCGCGTTCGTGCAGGAACGGCATGCCGAGCAGGCGGTCGAGGCGCTCTCGGCGTACCTGCCCGACCATGCGCGGGTGCTGCGCGACGGCGTGGAACGTCAGGTCGACGTCCGCGAACTGGTACCCGGTGACGTGGTCGTGATCACCGAAGGCGACCGGGTCTCGGCCGATGCACGGCTGCTGACCGGGACACTGGAAGTCGACACGTCGACCCTGACCGGGGAATCCGCGCCGGTCCCGGTCGCCGTCGATATCGGTGACAGTCACGTTCCGCTGATCCAGGCCAGGGACGTCGTCTTCAGCGGGACGACCTGCACCGCGGGTGACGCGACCGCGGTGGTGTTCGCCACCGGGATGCGGACCGAACTCGGACGGATAGCGGCGCTGTCCCAACGCGTTCGGCCGGAAGAGAGCCCGCTCGAGCGGCAGGTGAAGCGGGTCGCCCGGCTCATCGCCGTCGTAGCGGTCGGCATGGGGGTCGCGTTCATCCCGCTCGGCACCCTCGCGGCGGGGCTGTCCTTCGGGGACGCCGTCACCTTCGCGATCGGACTACTGGTCGCGAATGTGCCGGAAGGACTGTTGCCGACCATCACGCTCGCTCTCGCGGTCGGGGTTCGGGCGCTCGCGCGGCGGGGTGCGTTGGTCAAGCGGATCTCCGCCGTGGAGACGCTGGGATCGACAAGTGTCATCTGCACCGACAAGACCGGCACCCTGACCCTCAATCGCATGCGCGTGGTCGGTATCCGCACGGCTGATGGGGTCGTCGATCTGGCCGCGGTGGCCGAGGAGGCTACCGCGGCGCACAGGCTGGCGTGTGCCGCCGTGTTCTGCAGTAACGCCGAACTGGCCGCCGCTGCCGATCCGGAAGGGGAGAAGGGCGTCGAGGCCGGGGACCAGACCGAACTGGCGTTGTTGCGTGCTGCCGCGGCGCTGGGTGTCGAACCGCGGCAGGACCGCTCGAGCCGGATCGCGCAGTTCCACTTCGATCCGAACCTGCGGCGCATGTCCACGGTTGACGACACGCCCGAGGGCGTTCGTGTGCACACGAAGGGTGCGCCCGAGGAGATGGTTGCCCGCTGCACCCGGATCGCCGTCGGCCGCGACACCGATCGGGCACTGACGGAGGCGGACCGGGCCTGGATCAACGAGACGGTCACCGCCTGGGCACGGCAGGGGCGGCGCCTGCTCGTTCTCGCGGACCGCCGTGTCGACGCGGGCGCGGCGGCGGGGCTCACCCGTGACGAGGTCGAGCGGGACCTCGTCTTCCTCGGCGTCGCCGCACTGGTCGACCCGCCACGGCCCGAGATACCCGATGCGGTCAGGCGATGCCATACCGCGGGCATCCGGCTCGTCGTGGTCACGGGCGACCACGCGTTGACGGCGCAGGGCATCGCGGAAGGGGTGGGAATCGGTCGCGACGGCCTGCGCGTGGTGGGGAGCGACGAGATGGAACGGATGTCGGACCGCGACCTCGACGCGCTCCTCTCGGAACCGGGCGAACTGGTCTTCGCCCGGAGCTCGCCGGAGACGAAGCTCCGCATCACCGACGCGCTGCAGGCGCAGGGGAACATCGTGGCGATGACCGGTGACGGTGTCAACGACGCGCCCGCTCTACGCAGTGCCGACATCGGTGTCGCCATGGGGTTGTCGGGTACCGACGTCGCGCGGGAGGCGGCGACGATGGTGCTGACCGACGACAATTTCGCGACGATCGTCAAGGCTGTCGAGGCGGGGCGGCAGGTCTACGACAACGTGCAGAAGTTCATCGTCTACATCTTCGCGCATGCCACACCCGAGGTGGTGCCGTTCCTGATTTACGCGGTGACCGGTGGTGCCGTGCCACTGCCGCTGACGATCATGCAGATCCTCGCGATCGATCTGGGTACGGAGACGCTGCCTGCTCTCGCGCTGGGTAGGGAACCGGCGGAGCCGGGGCTGATGGAACGCGCTCCGCGACCCCGCAGCCAGTCGGTGATCGACGGGCCGATGCTGGTGCGGGCCTGGGGAGTTCTCGGTGGGGTGTCGGCGGTACTGGTGATGGTGTTGTTCCTCGTCACGCTGGTCGCCGGAGGCTGGTCGCTGGGTGCGGACGTCGGAGTCGGCCCGTTGCACCACACCTGGCAGCAGGCCACCACGATGACGTTTCTCGGCATCGTGGCATGCCAGATCGGTACCGCGACCGCCGCGCGGACCCGCCGCGCCTCGCTCGCGGAGACAGGCTTCGCCACGAATCCGCTGTTGCTGTGGGGCATCGCATTCGAGGTGTGTTTCGCCGCGCTCGTGGTGACGGTGCCGGTCCTGCAGCGGGTGTTCGGGACGGTCACCCCGCAGCCGTGGCAGGTTGTGGCGCTGGTGCCGTTGCCGTTCCTGGTGTGGGGCTGCGACGAGATGCTGCGGTGGAGGTCACGGCGCCGCGATGCCGTGGGAGGGTATTGAGAGCGATCGGGGACCGGGTCAGCGGTCCGAGTGGGGGGCCTCACCCGCGATCGCGGCAACGACCGTGCGTGACACCTCCGGGGCGGCGGCAGCCACGGCAGCCGAGAGTCCGGGTCCCCGGCCGGGTGCGGTGATCTCGATACCGACGATCACCAGCCTGTCCGGCATCCTGTCCAGCGCCCTGCCCAGCGCGATAGCCGCGCCGAGATCGAAGCCATGAGTGCCTGCGGCGGTGGTCTGCAGGTCGGCGGGATCGATGACGCGGACCGATCCAGGCCACGGGTGCACATGCGTGACGGCGTCCAGGATCACTGCGACGTGTACACCGTTCCACCAGTCGATCAGTTCGACGGGATCGCCGCGTGAGACCACGATTCGGGCAGGGAGACCACACCCGTCCAGGACCCGCGCCATCGCCGGGCCGACACCGTCGTCGCCCCGGAACTCGTCGCCGAGCGCGATCACCACCGCGGTCATTGTCGGTCGATCGTGAGGTCGAGGAAGTGGGTGGCGCAGGAGATACACGGGTCGTGGTTGCGAATCGTCCGCTCGCACAGCATCGTCAGGTCGGCGTCGTCGAGATGGAGGTTCCGTTCGACGACACCGGCCAGCTCGTGTTCGATCGCCGACTGGTTCTGCGATGTCGGCGGGACGATGGTCGCGCTGCGGATCGTGCCGTCGCCGTCGAGGTCGTACCGGTGGTAGAGCAGGCCCCGGGGAGCTTCGCTGACACCGTGACCGGTCGCTGCCCGCGGGTGCAGGACGCGGGCCGGGGCCGACGGTTGCTCGTAGGATTCGACCAGCCGCAGTGCCTCGTCGACCGCATATACCACTTCGACCGCACGTACAGCGATGCTGCGGAACGGATTTCGGCACTGCTCACCCAGTCCGGCGGCGGATGCTGCCTGGCGCGCGGTCTCCGACAGCCGAGCACTGTTGAGGGTGTATCGGGCGAGCGGGCCGGCGAGGTAACGATGTCCGTCCAGTCGAGCGTGCAGTGCCGTGGAGTGGGGAACCTGGTGCTCGGTGACGTGCTCCGGGAATTCGCCGGCCGAGAACCGGGTGCCGCCGGTGGTGTGGATGGCGCCGGACTCGATGGCGTACCGATCGGGCCGGGTGAGGGCGATCATCACGTAGGGGAGTTCGTGGTCGGGGAAGTCGAATCCGCCGATCCAGGCGGCGGTGTCGAGCGCGTCGTCGAGGGCCCGGCGCAGTTGCTCTGCGAGAGGCCGGAGTTCCTCGCGGGTGGGCGTCCGATAGAAGCCGCCGATACGCACGTTGACGGGATGGATCGGGCGGCCACCCAGCAGTTCGAGGATCGCGTTGCCCGCCTTCTTCAGATCCAGGCCCCGTTCCACTCGGGGGCGGTCGGCGAGGGCGAGGGCGATCGAGTCGTCGACGCCCGCGAAGTCGGGGGCGTGCAGGAAGTAGATGTGCAGCACGTGGCTGGCGATCCACTCGCCGCAGTAGAGCAGCCTGCGCAGCCTGGTCACTGCGTCGTCGGGCTGAGCGCCGCATGCGTCCTCGATCGCGTTGCAGGCACTGACCTGGTACGCGACCGGGCAGATACCGCAGATCCGCGAGGTGATGTCGGGGGGTTCACGAAAGTCCCGACCGCGCAAGAACGACTCGAAGAAGCGCGGTGGTTCGTAGATGCTCAGCTCAGCGCGTTCGACCCGGTCGCCGCGAACCGCGACCCGCAGCCTGCCCTCGCCCTCGACGCGTGCCAGGCCACGGACGATCAGCCGCCGGTCCTCGTCACCCATGACCGGGCTCGGTGCGTTCGGTGACGGGGTGTGTGTACGCGGCGAGGTCGGGTGAGGCCGCGTTGAACGTTGCCAACACCCGGTCGATCGCGTCGTCGTCCATCCCGCAGAGGCGCAGCCACTGCGTCATCGACGTGAGGTTCGGCCGCGGCGTCGGACCGAAACAGCCGTAGCAGCCACGGTCGAGCGAGGGGCACAGGGCGCCGCAGCCGGCGTGCGTGACCGGACCCAGACACGGTGTTCCGTCCGCGACCATCACACACGTCAGGCCGCGACGCTTGCACTCGTTGCAGACACTGGTGGCGGGGGTGTCGGGCCGGCGACCGGCCAGGAACGCGGTGAGCACCTCCAGCAGCTGGCGCCGGTCGATCGGACAACCCCGCAGTTCGTGGTCGACGTGGACGTGCGCCGCGATCGGCGTCGAGGTCGCGAGGGTGTCGATGTACTCGGGTGAGGCGTAGACGTTCGCCGCGAACTCCCTGATGTCGGCGAAGTTTCGCAGCGCCTGGATGCCGCCTGCAGTGGCGCAGGCGCCGATCGTGACCAAGTGGCGCGACCGCTCGCGGATGTGGTGAATCCGTTCGACGTCCTCCGCGGTGGTGATCGACCCCTCCACGAGGGACAGGTCGTAGGGTCCTTCGACGGTGGCGCTGGAGAACTCGAGGAAGTAGCCGATGGTCATCTCGTCGGACAGCTGCAGCAGCTGGTCCTCACAGTCGAGCAACGAGAGCTGACACCCGTCGCACGACGCGAATTTCCACACCGCCAGAGTCGGTTTCGGCATCACAGCTCCCGGACGTGGAGGAGGGGGCCCGCCACCGCGTAGTCGACGACCGGACCGTCGCGGCAGAGGAGGAGTTCACCGAGCTGGCAGTGACCACACAGCGCGGTGCCGCACTGCATGTTCCGTTCGAGTGAGACGCGGATGTCGGAGGCGGGGATCCCCTTGCCGACCAGCACCCGCGCTGCGAACCGCATCATCGGTTCCGGGCCGCACATCAGGGCGGTGGTCCGGCCCGGATCGAGGTCCAGCCGACCGAGAGGCTCGGTGACGAACCCGACCGGCCCGTCCCAGTCGCTGCTCGGCTGGTCGACGGTGACTTCCACCTCGATGCTCCCGTCGGTGGCCCACACCTTCAGTTCGTCCCGGAACAGGAACTCGGCGGGATCGCGTGCGCCAACGACCAGGACGACCCGGCGGTAGTCGGCGCGGGCCGAACGGAGCGTCAGCACCGCGGACCGCACCGCCGCCAGTCCGGCACCACCCGCCACGATCACCACGTCACGTCCGACGCAGGTACCGAGGTCCCACCCGGTGCCGAAGGGGCCGCGCACCCCGAGCACGGACCCCACCGGGACGTCGTGGATCGCGCTGCTGACCGCGCCGACGGCACGGACGGTGTGCTGGAGACGGCGGCCGGCGGGGTCTCCGCTGATGGAGAGGGCGATTTCACCGACTCCCGCGGCGGCCAGCATCATGAACTGCCCCGGAACGAAGTGCGGCAGCGCGACAACGACGGGGACGAGGGACAGTGTCACCGAGTCATGCGTTTCGGTGGTCCGGTCCCGGACCCGATAGGGGGTCGGGACCATCGGATCCGCCGCATCCGTCATGTCGTCACCGGGCTCGCGGCGGTCGTCCGCTGCGAGCCTGCGTCAGGCGTCGCGTACAGGTCCAGAAGTCGTGCCCGGGTGGCCTGCAGACGGTCGAGCAGTGCACCCGACAGTGCGCACGCGACGGCGTATCCGAACACCGGGTCCGCCTCGCTCGACTCGCGGAGCGCCGCCGCGTCGATCTCGTGTGCCAGGGACGCGGACAACGCGGTCGCAGCGAAGTGCCATTGGTAGGGGGCGGTCATCCAGGACCAGCCCAGCAGATCGCCGGCGCCGACCGTGTCGATCGGGACATCTCCGCGTCCGGGGACATGGGTGTGCAACTGCACCAGTCCGTGGTGCACCACCCAGAGCCGATCGGCGGGAGCGCCCTCGCGGAACACCGACGCACCGGCCGCGAACTCGACGAGCCTCGACAGCCCGAGCAGCACCCGCAGGTGTTCGGGGTCCAACCCGGCGACGGAAGGGTCCGGTTCGGATGCGGGGGAGTTCATTTCGCTCCTTCGCCCGGGTAGTCACCCACGTCCGGGAACATCTCGGCAAGGCGTGCGGCTTCCTGCGTGATGTCGATGCCGACGGGACACCAGTCGATGCACCGCCCGCACCCCACGCACCCGGACGAGCCGAATTGGTCGTGCCAGGTGCCGAGTTTGTGGGAGATCCACTGCCGGTAGCGGCTCTGCCCGGAGACCCGGACATCGCCGCCGTGCAGGTGGGAGAACTCGGGCTCGAAGCATGACGCCCAGCGCTGCCAGCGTTCGGCGTTGCCGCCGGTCAGGTCTGTAACGTCCTCGACCGTGGTGCAGAAGCAGGTCGGGCACACCATGGTGCAGTTGCCGCACGTCAGGCATCGTGACGCGACCTCGTCCCACACATCTGCGTCACGTGCGGTGCGGAGCAGTGCGCGGAGGTCGACGTCCGGCATCCGTCTGCCCATCCGGTCCGCGGCGGCAGCGACGTCCCGGGCGGCCTGGTCGACCTCATCCCGGTCCGCTTCCCGGTGCTGGAGCCTCGCGAGTACCGTTGCACCCCTGTCGGTTCCGGAGTCGGCGAGGTAGTGCGGGCCGTCGTGTCCGAGTCGCTCGGTCAGCCGCAGGTCGTAGTCGCCGGCCGCGCCCGGCCCGGTGCCCATCGATGCGCAGAAGCAGACCCCGCCGGGTTCGGTGCAGTCGACGGCGACGACGAACAACCGTGAGTACATCGCCGCGGTGCGGCCGTCGCCGCCACCGCACAGGACGGTGCGCAGGATGCGAATGGCGGCGAGATCGCAGCCTCGGACACCGAGAAACGCGTACGCCACCTCCTCGTCCGGCGGCGGCCGGAAGGTCCCGTCCTGGTCCGTCGACCACAGTGGGCGACGAGGAGGGTGCAGGTACTGCTTCCACGACTGTGGACCGGACGAGTGCCCGAAGACGGCGTCGTCGTCGCGGCGATGGACGCGGTACTGTCCAGGCGCTGTGGTCACACCCCACCCGTCCGGGAGGTCGTCACCGGAGTCGAGCTCGCCGAGGACGATGGCATTGCGGTCGAGTTTCGGGCCGATCACGCGGTACCCGTCGGCGCGCAGCACGGCGACGAGCTGGTCGAGCCCGCCGCGGTCGATCACGGTTCGGGCCGCCGGGGTGTGCTCCGCGGTGTCGGGTACTCGGGTGCCGTCCACAGGGCCTCCTTGCAGTGCGAACCGACCGCGTGCACCGCGCTCGTCCGCCGTCGATCGGCTCAACCCGTGGTGTCCAGTATCGAGGTGTGGCCCGTGCGGGTCAACGGATCGCCCGTGCAGGCGCCATTGGTGGCCTATCGTGGACGTAGGACATGCCCTGGTCTCGACAGTCCCGACAGGGTGGAGCGGGTCGCGATGCACGAACTGTCGATCGCACGGAGCGTTGTGTCCACGGTGTGCGAACGTGCCGGTGACCGCCGCGTGCACAGCGTGAGCCTTATCATCGGTGCGTTGTGCGCGGTGGTTCCCGAATCGCTGCGCTTCTGTTTCGACGTGGTCACTGCGGACACCGTTGCGGAGGGGGCGCGGCTCGACATCGAAACTCCGCCCGGTGTCGGGCACTGCCGCGACTGCGGTGCCGATGTCGCACTGCCCGATCCGATCCTGGTGTGCGCCTGTGGAAGTACCGACATCGAGGTGCGGTCGGGCCGGGAACTGCAGATCGTCTCGATGGAGGTGAGTTGACGTCATGTGTGCGACCTGCGGGTGTGGCGCGGAATCCGGTGCGCCGGGACACGACCACGACCACCATCACGACCACGACCACCATCACGACCGGCCCCCGATCGAGACCGTCCTGCTGGAACAGCAGGTGCTCGCGAAGAACGACCTGCTCGCCGCGGGAATCCGCGCCAGACTCGACGACGGCGGCGTGACGGCTCTCAACCTGATGAGTTCGCCGGGTGCGGGAAAGACGACGCTGCTCGAACGCACGATCGCCGACCTCGGCTCGACGATTCCGGTCGCGGTGATCGAGGGAGATCAGGAGACCCGCCTCGATGCGGAGCGGATCGGTGCGGCCGGATGCCCGGTGGTGCAGGTCAACACTGGCGCCGGCTGTCACCTCGACGCCCAGATGATGCGTGATGCACTGGCCGTCCTCGAACCGGGTGCGGGAACACTGCTGTTCGTCGAGAACGTGGGGAACCTGGTGTGCCCGGCCCTGTTCGACCTCGGCGAGCACGCGAAGGTGGTGATCGTCTCGACGCCGGAGGGGGCCGACAAGCCGCTGAAGTATCCGCACATCTTCGCGGTCGCGGACCTGGTGATCGTCAACAAGGTGGATCTGCTGCCGTACGTGGACTTCGATCTCGAATCCTGTTCGCACCATGCCAAATCGGTCAACCCGGACAGTGAACTCATCGCACTGTCGGCAACCACGGGTGAGGGACTGGACGAGTGGTACCGGTGGATCGCCCGCCGCCGGTCGGTGAGCCGTTGACATCCACCACCCACGAGGTCTTAATGGAAGTGCGTTGCCTCAACTGGCGACCAAGATCTTGACCTCCCGATGGCGCCGTATCGAGGAAGGCAGCGACGATGACAGTCGCCGATCCGAAGACAGC
This sequence comes from Rhodococcus sp. RD6.2, assembly GCF_001040705.1. Lineage (GTDB taxonomy): Bacteria > Actinomycetota > Actinomycetes > Mycobacteriales > Mycobacteriaceae > Rhodococcus_G. The sequence goes on along the minus strand of NZ_CVQP01000005.1, from coordinate 706,794 downwards.
GGCCGCCAACCGGATCGAGCGGCGGCGCCTGATCGTGCGCGGGGTGGTGCAGGGCGTCGGTTTCCGCCCTTTCGTCGCGGGCCTGGCCCGCGACCTGGGGCTGGGCGGGCACTGCGGGAACGACGACACCGGGGTGTTCCTGGAGATCGAAGGTCGGGCCGAGGACCTCGACCGGTTCGCACGCCGACTGCGCTCCGACGCTCCTCCGCTTGCGATCCTGGCCAACGTCTCAAGCGTCCTGCAGCCGCCGTCCGGCGAACATGACTTCCGCATCGTCGAAAGCCACCGCACCGCAGGCGCCCGCACGCTCGTCCCCCCGGACGTTGCGACCTGCGACGACTGCCTACGCGAGCTGCGCGACCCAGGCGATCGGCGGTACCGGCACCCGTTCGTGAACTGCACCCATTGCGGTCCCCGCTACACCGTGATCACCGACTTGCCCTATGACCGGCCCGCGACCACGATGGCGCGGTTCCCGATGTGCCCGGCCTGTGCGTACGAATACGACGACCCGGGTGACCGCCGTTACCACGCGCAGCCGATCTGCTGCCCGGACTGCGGTCCCCGGATCTTCGCCGAACACGACGGTATCCGCATCGACGGCGACGCGAACGTGCTGATCGCAGTGCAGTCCGCGATCACGTCTGGTGCGATCGTCGCGGTCAAGGGGCTCGGCGGCTTTCATCTGGTGTGCGATGCCACCGACCCGCACGCGGTGGCCCGGCTCCGCGAGCGCAAACGCCGTCCGGCGAAGCCGTTCGCGCTGATGGCCCCGGACGTTGCCGCGGTCACCGGGCTCTGCGAAATGTCCGCGGCCGAGCGGGATGCACTCACGGCGCAGGCACGGCCCATCGTGCTGCTCCGCGCACGCCGTGGGACCGCGGTCGCGGCCGCCGTCGCCCCCGGACTCGACGAGTTCGGGGTGATGCTGCCGTACACGCCGCTGCACCACCTGTTGTTCGCGCCGGTCCCGGGACACGACGGACCGGTGCCCAGACTGCTGGTCGTGACGTCCGGAAACCTGTCCGGTGAGCCGTTGTGCACTGGCAACTCCGAAGCGCGTGCCCACCTCGCCGGCATCGCCGACCTGTTCGTGATGCACGACCGGGACATCGCGGTGGCCTGCGAGGACTCGGTGGTCGCGGTCACCGGCGGCGCGGAACTGCCGCTGCGCCGCTCCCGCGGATATGCGCCGATGCCGGTGCTCTTGCTGCAGCCGGGTCCGGTGGTGCTGGCGGTCGGCGGCGAGGTGAAGAACACCTTCTGCCTCACCCGCCAGGACTTCGCCTTCTGTTCGGCGCACCTCGGGGACATGGGAACCGTGGACAGCCGGTGCGCGTTCGAGGCTTCGGTGGCGCGGCTGACGGCCCTGCACCGCGTCGCCCCGGAGGTAGTGGTCGCGGACGCACACCCCGGCTACGCGACCCGGCAGTGGGGCGAAAGGTACTGCGCGGAGCACGATCTGGACCTGGTCACGGCCGCTCACCACCACGCGCACGTCGCGTCGCTGCTCGCCGAGCACGGCCGGCTCGGCACCGCCGTGCTCGGGATCGCCTACGACGGCACCGGTTATGGCTGCGATCGCACCGTCTGGGGCGGGGAGCTGCTGCTGGTCGGTCCGGATCCGCTGCACGCCGACCGGGCCGGGCACCTGCGGTCCTTCCCGCTGCCCGGCGGCGACATCGCGGTGCGAACCCCAGCCCGGGTCGCGCTCGCGGTGCTGCGAGAGGCCGACATCGGGGACGTGGACGACCTGCCGCCTGCGCGCGCCCTCGGTGCCGACGAGCGCGCGCTGGTCGACTCGCAGCTGACCAGCGGCGTCGGCTGCGTGCGTACCACCAGCGCCGGGAGGCTGTTCGACGCGGCGGCGTCCGTGCTGGGCGTTCGGCATCGGATCAGCTACGAGGCGCAGGCCGCGATCGAGCTCGAGGCACTGGCCCGCAGCGCCGCGGACCCTGTGGTGCTGCCGTGGGCGCTGCGGGGCGAGGAACTGGACTGGGCGGGTACTGTCGCCCACCTCGTCGACGGTGTCCGCGACGGAATCCCTGCCGCGAACCTCGCGGCGGGTTTCCACCTCGCGCTGGCAGCCGGGACGGCCGAGCTGGCGTCCCGGCTGGCCGAGGCGGCCGGGGTGCACACGATCGGACTGACCGGCGGCGTGTTCCAGAACCGGGTGCTTCTGAGTTCGATCCGAATCATGCTGCAGCAGAACGGGTTCGAAGTCCTGACGCACAGGCGGGTACCGCCGAACGACGGTGGCCTCTCGCTGGGACAGGCTGCGCTCGGGTTGGCCCACGCCCGCGGCGGCATTCCGGACGCCGACGAAAGGGGACGGCCACGATGACGAGGACACACGACTCAGGGCCCGGCACCGATTCCATCGGGCCGGAGCTGGCCGCCGACCTCGCCGATACTGCACTGGCACTGGCCCGCCGCTTCCACGCTGGGGCGACGCTGTGGGTCGTCTCTCCACAGTGGGAACCACACGCCCATCACGTGGCGGTCGAGTTCGTGCACCCGGTCATCATGGGCAAACGGGCCCTGCCCTCGGTGTCGCTGGTGGAATCGGACCCCGTGGCCCAGTGCCGGGTCGCAACCCGTCCCGGCGACGTGATCCTCGCGGTGGCCTCCGCGGATCAGCCCGCGGTCCGCCAGATCGTCCGGCGGGCGCCCGCGTGGGGCGCGGACACGATCTGGATCGGCTCCGGTCCCAGGCCTGCGCCCGGCTCCGCCACCCACGTGCTGTGGGTGGATTCCGACGACCCGATGGTCCCCGCCACCGGCCGGTTCGTGCTGCTCTACCACCTGCTGTGGGAGCTCACCCACGTGTGCTTCGAACACCCCGGCCTGCTCACCGCGTCGGCCTGCGCCGACGAAACGTGCGTGACCTGCAGCGATGAGGGCCGGCTCGGCGAGGTGGAGTGGCCGGCCGACGGCATCGGGTCGGCACCGGTGCGCACCGCGACCGGCCGGGAACCGGTCGACATGTCGCTGCTCGGCGAGGTCGCCGCCGGCGATCTGGTGCTGGTGCACGGCGGGGTGGCGATCACCCGGCTGGACCCGGACGACGACGGGACGGAGGAGTGGCCGTGAGCAGCGAACCGGAGAACACCGACTTCCTGTATCCGTTCATCGACGCGCACGAACACGATGCCACCGCGCTGCTGCGCGACCTCGCCGCCTCGGCCCGCGGCAAGGCGGCCGACAGCGCCCGCCTGCAGGGTGCCTCGCTGGACGAATGGGCGGCCGGCCTGGACGCGGCCGGACGTCTGACGGCCGACCGGTTCTCCCGGGGCGGCAGGCTGTACACCTTCGGCAACGGCGGCAGCTCCACCGACGCCGCGACCCTGGCGTCCCTGTTCAGTAGGCCCGCCCGCGGGCGTCCTGTGCCCGCGTGGTCGTTGGCCGCGGACCAGGCGGTGGTTACGGCCCTCGGCAACGACGTCGGGTTCGACCTGATCTTCTCGCGGCAGATCATCGCGCATGCCCACGAACACGACACGGTGATCGCGCTGTCCACCTCCGGCAACTCGGACGACCTGATGACCGCGCTGACCGAGGCCCGCCACCGCGGCCTGCTGACCATCGGATTCGCCGGACACGACGGAGGCCGCATGGCCGCCACCGACGACCTCGACTTCTGCTTCACCGTCCGATCACAGAGCATCCACCGGATCCAGGAGAGCCACGCCCTGCTCGGCTACCGGTTGTGGTCGCTCACGCAGGAACACCTGGCACACGCCGAGTCGAGCACGGGAGGTCGACCGTGAGTACCGGAACCGAGCACGAGGACGAAGTTCTCGAACGGATCGAGGCCTTCCGCCGGCGCCGACCGCGCCTGCGCGACACGGTGATCTCGCTCTCGCACGGCGCCGGGGGGAAGGCGTCCGCGGCTCTGGTCGACGCCGTGTTCGTGGACGCCTTCCGCAACACCGAACTCGAGCAGCTCGGCGACGCGGCCACCATGCGCCTCGACACCGGGGACCGGCTGTCGTTCTCCACCGATTCGTTCGTCGTGCAGCCGCTGTCGTTTCCGGGGGGTTCGATCGGACATCTCGCCGTGCACGGCACGGTGAACGACCTGGCGGTGTCGGGCGCGCGACCGCGGTGGCTGTCCGCGGCATTTGTCATCGAGGAGGGCTTCGAGATCGACCGGTTGCGCTCGATCGTCGCCGACATGGCCGCCGCTGCCTCCGCGTCCGGCGTCGAGATCGTCACCGGCGACACCAAGGTGGTGGGCCGGGGCGCCGCCGACGGCCTGTACGTCAGCACCGCCGGGGTCGGGGTGGTGCCCGCGGGCCGTCGCCTCGGCGCCGGCCTCGTCCGGCCCGGCGACCGGGTGCTCGTCTCCGGGACCATCGGCGATCACGGCATGGCGGTCCTGCTGGCCCGGGGCGACCTCGCGCTCGAGGCAGACATCCCCTCGGACACGGCACCCGTGCACGCGCTGGTCGAGTCGCTGCTCGCGGCAGCACCGGCGACCCGGTGGATGCGCGACCCCACCCGCGGTGGTGTCGGCACTGTGTGCAACGAGCTGGCCCAGGCCAGCGGGCTCGCGGTGGTGCTCGACGAGGCCTCGTTGCCGATTCGGCCGGCGGTGGTCGGCGCGTGCGACCTGCTCGGCATCGACCCGCTGTACGTCGCGAACGAAGGCAAGTTCATCGCCGTCGTGGCCCCCGACGAGGCGGACGCTGCGCTCGCCGCGCTGCGGGCGAGTCCTGGTGGCGCGGATGCAGCGGACATCGGCGAGATCCTGGCCGAGCCGGAGGGCATCGTCGCGCTGCGCACCGCGTTCGGCAGCAGCCGGATCGTCGACATGCTGGTCGGCGATCCGCTGCCCCGGATCTGCTGACGAGAGAGGATGAGGCGCGATGTGTCTGGGCATCCCCGGTCGAGTGGTCGACATGAGCGATCCCGCGGAGCATCTGGCGAAGGTCGACGTGGGTGGTGTGCAGCGGGCGATCAGCGTCCGGCTGCTCGCCGACACCGGACTGCAGGTCGGCGACTGGGTGCTGGTGCACGTCGGATTCGCGATGGCCCGGATCGACGAGGCCGAGGCCCAGGCGACGCTCGACCAGGTGCGAAAGATGGGCGCCGACTACGTCAACGAGATCGAGGCCTTCAACGCGTCCGAGATCGCGTGAACGAGATCGGGTGAACGAGTTCGCGTGAAGCCGAGTGAATTGCACGGCCGGATGAAAGGCAGGGAGCCGTCTTGAGATTCGTCGATGAGTTCCGCGATCCGACCGCCGCGCGCGCCCTGGTCGCATCGATCACCGAACTCGCCGCGGGCAACGAGTTCAAGTTCATGGAGGTGTGCGGCGGGCACACCCACACCATCTACCGGCACGGCATCGAGCACCTGCTGCCGTCCTCGGTGGAACTGGTGCACGGACCGGGCTGTCCGGTGTGCGTGATCCCGATGGGCCGCATCGACGATGCCATGTGGCTCGCCGAGCAACCCGACGTCGTGTTCACCACGTTCGGGGACATGATGCGCGTGCCGGGCTCCCGCGGGAACCTGATCGAGGCGAAGGCGCGCGGCGCCGACATTCGCTTCGTGTACTCGCCGCTGGACGCCCTGAAGATCGCGGTCGACAACCCCGACAAGCACGTGGTGTTCTTCGCCGTCGGCTTCGAGACCACCGCGCCGTCGACCGCCGTCACACTCGTGCGGGCTCGGCAACTCGGGTTGGACAACTTCACCGTGTTCTGCAACCACGTCACGATCGTCCCGCCGATCAAGGCGATCCTCGAGTCCCCGGACCTGCGGCTCTCGGGGTTCCTCGGTCCGGGGCACGTGTCGACGGTGGTGGGGTTGCGGCCGTACCGCTTCGTGCCCGAGGTGTACGGAAAACCGATCGTGGTCGCCGGCTTCGAGCCGCTGGACATCCTGGTGTCGGTGCACATGCTGCTGCAGCAGATCCGCAGCGGCCGGTGCGAGGTGGAGAACCAGTACAGCCGCGTGGTCCGGGCGGACGGCAACGTGCAGGCGTTGCGTCTGATGGCGCAGACCTTCACGCTCCGCCCGCATTTCGAGTGGCGCGGCCTGGGGTTCATCTCACAGAGCGCGTTGGGCATCCACCCCGACTACGCGGACTTCGACGCCGAGCGGCGTTTCTCGATGCCCGGCCTGCGGGTGGCCGACCCCAAGGCCTGCCAGTGCGGCGAGGTCCTCAAGGGGGTCATCAAGCCGTGGGAGTGCAAGGTGTTCGGCACCGCGTGCACCCCGGAGACCCCGATCGGCACCTGCATGGTCTCGCCCGAGGGGGCGTGCGCGGCCTACTACAACTTCGGCCGACTGCACCGGGATACGGCCGCCCTGGTCGGCCGGGCCGGGACGGTCTGACCGATGCCCACATCGGCAAGGCGGTCGGGTCTCGCCGGCACCGAGTGGGTCCGCGTCGCGGCGATGGCAATGGTGATCGTTGTGCTCCACCTGATCGGGTGGGGTGTGCTGGCATTCGTGGTCGCCCCGCAACAGTACGACCTTGGCACGTCCACCCTCGGTCTCGGCGTAGGGATGACCGCGTATGCACTCGGCCTGCGGCATGCGTTCGACGCTGACCACATCGCGGCGATCGACAACACCACCCGCAAACTGATGAACGACGGACAACGTCCCCTGTCGGTCGGATTCTTCTTCTCGCTCGGCCATTCCACGGTCGTGTTCGGCCTGGCGATGCTGCTCTCGATCGGGATCACCTCGATCGCCGGACCTGTCCGGGACGAGGACTCCGCGCTGCACCGGTACACAGGGCTGATCGGCACGACTGTCTCGGGCACGTTCCTGTGCGTCATTGCCGCGGTCAACATCCTCGCGCTGTACGGAACGGTGCGGGTGTTCCGTCGAATGCGAACAGACCGGGTCGACGACGCGGAGATCGAGGACCAGTTGAACAGAGCAGGGCTGGTGACTCGAGTTCTCGGCCGGGTGATGCGGTCGATTACCGAACCGTGGCAGATGTACCCGGTGGGAGTGCTGTTCGGCCTCGGTTTCGACACAGCCACCGAGGTCGCTCTGCTCGTGCTTGCCGGGACCAGCGCCGCCGCGGGGCTGCCGTGGTACGCGATCCTGTGCCTGCCTGTGCTGTTCGCCGCCGGAATGAGCCTGCTCGACACCGCCGACGGGTCGTTCATGAACTTCGCGTATGGCTGGGCGTTCTCCCATCCGGTCCGGCGGGTGTACTACAACGTCACCGTGACCGCCCTGTCCGTTGTCGTCGCGCTGCTGATCGGCACCGTCGAACTGCTCGGGCTGCTCGCCGAGCAACTCGGCTGGACTGGCGGGTTCTGGGGCGTGTTGACCGGTCTGGACCTGAACGTGCTCGGCTACGGCGTCGTCGCCCTGTTCGTCGTGACCTGGGCCGCAGCGTTGGTGATCTGGCGGTACGGGCGCCTCGAGGAGAGGTGGGCCACGGCTACCGTCCCGCCGGCGTGAGCATCGGGTCCCTGCCGCCTACTCGAGCATGACCGTGCCGCCCGGTCGCAGTTCGACCACGCGGTCACGGCACGTGATCTCGATCGGCGGCTGGTCACCCTCGGCGGCGCTCACCTCGATCTGCCGCCCGCTCACCGTCAACCACAACTGATGGCCCCGATAGCAGATCGGAAACTCCAGCGCACCGAGCTCCTCAGGCCAGTGTGGCCCGAAAACTAGTTGGTCACAGCGCGTTTCGAGCCCGGTGAAGCACCGCTGCAGGAGGTCGATGCCGCCCGCCATCGCCGCGAGATGGATTCCTTCGGCAGTCGTACCACCCTGGATATCGGCAACGTCCGAGGAGAGCACCAGATCGAAGTAGTGCAGTGCGTCGTGGCGGTTGGCGCGGGCGAGCACCCAAGAGTGCACGACCGCGCTCAATGTCGACCCGTGTGACGTGCGGGCCATGTAGTAGTCGATGGTTCGCGGGATGTCGTCCGGTTCGAGGTCGTAGCCCAATCGGTCGAACAGGTCCCTCAGTTCGTCGGCGGAGAGGAGATAGAACAGCATGAGGACGTCCGCCTGCTTCGACGCTCGGTAGCGGTTGACGTCGTCGCCCTCCGCCTCCAGGATTCGATCCAGCCGCCGGACGTCCCCGTACCGCTCGCGGTACCCGGTCCAGTCGAGTTCGGCCAGATCGCCGTAGCCCTCGAACTGGCTGATCACCCGGTCGTGGAAGGGGACGAACATACCGCGGCTGACCTCGATCCACCGGGTCGTCTCCTGCGCATCGAGGTGCAGTGTGTCGACGAGGAGCGTGCGCGTCGCGGCAGGTACGGCATCGAGTGCCTCGAGGGCGCGGAGGATCACCCACACCGCCATCACGTTGGTGTAGGCATTGTTGTCGACGCCGCCGTACGGGTCGTCCGGAGAACCGGAGTGGAACTCGTCGGGCCCCATTACCCCCGGGATCACGAACCGGCACCGCTCCCGGTCGTACGATGCGAGGCTGGCGAAGAACCGGGCCAACTCGACCAGCATCTCGGCGCCGATGTCGGCGAGGAACTCGACGTCACCGGTCACCTGGTAGTACTGCCACACGTTGTAGGCGATCGCGATCCCTATGTGGTGCTGTCGCCAACTCGCATCCGGAAGCCACCGCCCGGACTGTGGATTCAGGTGCAGTTGCTGGCTCTCCTCGCGCCCGTCGCTGCCCGACTGCCACGGGAACATCGCGCCCCGGAATCCAGCCGCGCGTGCCGCCCTGCGGGCCTCGGGCAGGCGCCGGTACCGATAGTGCAGCAGCGACCGCGTCAGCGCGGGTTCACGCAGGTTCAACACAGGGAACACGAAGAGTTCGTCCCAGAAGATGTGGCCCCGGTATGCCTCCCCGTGTAGTCCGCGTGCGGGCACACCGACATCGAGGTCGGCCGTCGTCGGTGACGCGGTCTGCAGCAGGTGCAACTGGTGCAGCCGCAGGATTCGGGACGCGTCCGCGTGGTCGGCGACGTCGATGCCGACGCGATCCCACAGTTGTTCCCACATCAGCGCATGACCGGCCAGCAGGTCGTCGAACCGACCGAGCCCGGACAGCCATCGCGCCGCCTCGTCCCCTGGGTGTGACACCGCGCGGTCGCGCCCCGTGAAGAGGGTCACCGCCTTCTCCACCGTAACGGCCTGCCCGACTGCGATATCGAACGTGATGTCGTGCCCGACCATTCCGTCCGAGTGGAGCCACCGGTACTGGCAGGCGTACCGCTTGCCCGCAGACCACGTGGTGGTCCGTGCCGCCGTCGCCAACGGAACGTGGGACTGGTTCGTCTGTGCCGTCAACAGCACCGAGTCGAGCGACAATTCGGTGCCCTCGACCCGCTCGAGGTGGTCGCTGCGCAGATCACGATACCGATCGACCAAGGAATTGTGCACGGCGCCGTTGATGGCAGAGCGCAATTCCACTGTGCCGGACCAGTTCTCGGCAATAATGGTGGTCTCGAGCGCGCAGACGTGGGGGAGGTGCATGGCGACGAAGCGCCGCTGGACGAGCGTGGTAACCCGGTCGTGTGTGTCACGGTAGCGGAGACGTCTGGTCAGCACCGCGCGCCGGATGTTGAGGAACTGGTGATACTCGAGCAGGTCGGCGGTGTCGACATCGAACCAATTGCTCTCGCCGACACGGAACGTCGTGGTCAACCAGTTCGGCGCATTGACCATGCTCTCGTTCGCGACGTCCATGTCCGATCGTGTCTCGTCGAGACGGTTGTAGATACCGGCCACATAGGTTCCGGGATAATGTCGGGGCCCGGCTTCGGATTCGGGTGCGCACCCGCGGGTGGCGAAGAATCCGTTGCCGAGCGTGCAGATCGCTTCCCGCAATTTCTCGGTCGCTGGATCGTAGCCGTCGTAGTGCAGGATCCAATCGGTGGAGCGGGACGCGTCGACAGGGTCCCGGTCCACCGCATCCGCCAGCTGCTCGAGGAGTTCGCGTACCTGGGCGGGGCCGTCGAGTGCATATCTCGCCGCGGATCTGCGGTCGGCGGCTTCCGCGCTACGGACCACGATCCCCACGCCGCCGACGGCGGTGGCCACGTCGAACGCGTCCTCGTCGGGGAGGTCGTCGCCAACATAGAGGAGCAGATTCGTGTCCGAATCGATGGCGTGCGTGAGCATCCACTGCAGGGCCTGCCCCTTGTCCCAGTTCACGTCCCGGTTCACCGCACGAAACGCGCCGGGATTCTCGTACCGCCGACCGTCTGGGCCGACGATGTCGACACCGTGGCCGCCGGCGTACCAGAGACCGGGGACCCCGACCCGTGCCCGCACGTCGCCGAGATCGCGACCACTGATCACCGCGACCGTGACGTCGGCTGCCAGGCGCGCCAGTGCGGCCGCGACACCGTCGGCGAGGGCGGCAGCCGCCGGATCGGACACGATGTCGGCCAGAGTCCCGTCGAAGTCGAGGACAACGGCCGGTCTACGGACGCGGAGCGGTGGCGCCAACTCGTGGCGCGCCGTCACCGCGCCGGGAATGTCCGCGACGCGTCGGTCGCCTGCCCGGATGTCGATCTCGCCGATGTCCCGCACCACCACGTCCGCGCCGCACTGCAGCAACGCGTCGGCATTGTCGATCGAGGCGACACCGATCACGAGGGCGAAACCGGATTGCCGTGCCCCTTCGACCATGTCCTCGTTGCATGCGACGAGGACGGCAGTCGAGAGCCGAGAGCCCAGTCGTGCCACCGCATCCTGCGGCGCAGACCCCTCGACCCGAACCGGGAATGCCCGGGCGATCTCATCGCCCCCGAGTGGACTCGGTGGGTTCCGGTGGGCAGATATGAGCGCGTACTCGACGCCCGAACGTCGCAGTCGCTCCGCAAGGGCCACGGCAGACTCGGGGGGCCGTCCCCCGTCGGCGGAATTCACCACGGCACCGAGGTCGAAGATGACCACGCCGTGCCGGCGCAGGTCGACGACCGGCCGCATCACCGTCTCACCAACTCTGTCGCGCATGCGTTCCCGCCTGCTCCCCGAACGGATCTCGGGACGCGGTCAGCGTACGTCGATCGGCGCGGCGAAGGGAAGCGCGGGTTCATCGCAGTGGTGCGCGCCAGCGGACGGTGGTCCCTTCCATCGCCGTGCTCTCGACGGTGACGGTGCCACCGGCCGCGGCGGCCCGTGACTGGAAGTTGTCGAGGCCGCAGCCCTGGGTTCCCGCCGCCATGCCCCGCCCGTTGTCGGAGACCTCGAGACGCAGGTCGTCGCCGACGGAGACGGACACGGTGACAGCGGTCGCGCAGGCGTGCCGGACCACGTTGCTCAGCGCCTCCCGGAGAACGGCTTCGGCGTGATCCGCCAACCCCCGTGCGACGACGGAGAGCGGACCCGACATGTGAAGCGTCGTCTTGAGACGGGAGTCCGCGGTGACCTCGGCGACGACCTGGTGCAGGCGTCGCCGGAGGTCGGTGGCGCCCTCGTCGCCGCCGTGCAGGTCGAAGATGGCGGTGCGGATGTCCTCGACGATCTCCTGCAGGTCGTCCACCGTGCCCATCAGTCGCTGCCGCACCTCAGTGGACTTCGCGCGCTGAATGGTTCCCTGGAGTGACAGGCCGACTGCGAACAGTCGCTGAATGACGTGATCGTGCAGGTCGCGCGCGATCCGATCGCGATCGGTGAGCACGTCGAGTTCCCTCATCCGGCGTTGGGCGTTCGCCAGGCGGAGCGCGACGGCGGCGTGGTCGGCGAAGACCGTCATCCGCTCCAACTCGTCCGGGTCGAACGGATCGCCCGCGGCGCTCCGAAGGCACACGAGCACACCGGAGACCGCATTCGCGGTACGGAGCGGCAGCACCAGTGCCGCGCCGGGGAGAGTCGTCGGGCTGTGGGAGGGGCCGAGGGTCAGTCGATCGGCGTGGGCGGGTTGCCGTGTGCAGAAGGCGGTCCCGATCGCCGATCCGTGCAGTGGGATCGCGCGACCGATGATCTCGACGGGCGGTGTCCCCGCGACGACACTCGCCACCAGTTCCGTCAGCGACTCCTGGTCGGTGTCCGGATCGTCTGGGACAGCGAGGAAACTGCAGTCCGAACCCGTCAGTTCCACAACCTTGTCCGCGACCAGCTGGAGAACGCTCGGTGGCTCGTCGCCGGCGAGCAGCGCCACCGTGATCTCGCGTGTGGCCTCCGACCAGGCCTGCTCGGTTCGGGACTGCCCGTACAGTCGGGCATTGTCGATCGCAATGCCCGCCGCGGCGGCCAGTGCCTCGACGGCAGCCTCGTCGTCGGCGGTGAATCGTTGTCCGTTCGCCTTCTCGGTGAGGTACAGATTCCCGAACACCGTGTCCTGTGTCCGGACGGGCACGCCGAGGAAGGTACGCATCGGTGGGTGGTGCGGCGGGAATCCCACCGATGCCGGGTGGGCCGAGAGATCGTCGATGCGAAGCGGATCGGGATGCGCGATCAGGACACCGAGGACGCCACGGCCGCGGGGCAGCGCCCCGATCAGCGGTCGAGTCTCCTCATCGATTCCCTCGTAGATGAACTCGGCGAGCTCGTCCCCGGCGCCCCGCACACCGAGCGCGCCGTATCGCGCATCGACCAGACTGACCGCGGCGTGCACGATCGTGCGCAGTGTGCGGTCGAGGTCGAGACCGTAGGCCACCGCCAGGATCGCGCTGAGCAGACCGTCGACGTTCTCCTTCGTGTGCAGGATCTCGAGGATGCGGTCCCGCACGTCGGGTTGCGTCCTCGGTACCGGATCCGGGTTCGCCTCGTGGTCGCCGGATCCGTGTCCGGTCACCGATCCCTCCGGGTGGGCGTCGCGGTCCCGGACGGACGACCGGATGTCGGGTCCAGCTTCGCGGCCAGCACCGCGGCCTGGGTGCGCCGTTCGACACCGAGTTTGGTGAGCAGCCGGGAGACGTAGTTCTTCACCGTCTTCTCCGCCAGGTACATCCGGGCCGCGATCTGCCGGTTGGTCAACCCCTCCCCGAGCAGTTCGAGCAGAGTGCGTTCCTGATCGGACAGCCCGGCGAAGGGGCCGGTGTTCTCGTGTTCGTCCTCCCGCAACTTCGCCATGAGCGCGGCGGTCGCGTTGCTGTCGAGAAGGGGCCTGCCCACACCGACCTCATGTACCGCCCGGACGAGTTCGAGTCCCTTGATGTCCTTGACGACGTAGCCACTCGCACCGGCCAGGATCGCGGCGAGTATCGCTTCCTCGTCGCTGTACGACGTCAGAATCAGGCAGCGCAGCGTGGGCAGCCGCGCCATCAGCTCACGGCACAGTTCGATGCCGCTGCCATCGGGCAGACGCACGTCCAGAACTGCGACGTCCGGCCGCAGTGCCGGGACTCTGGCCAGCGCCGCGGAGTATGTGCCCGTTTCTCCGATCACCTGCAATTCGGGGTCGGAATCCAGCAGCTCGACCAGCCCCCTGCGAACAACCTCGTGGTCATCGACCAGAAAGACACTGATCATGCGGCAACCTCCGCTCTCGCGGCTCCGGCACGGCTCACGGTACTGCTCCAGTATCCGCCGTCTGGGTGACCTGTGACGGTGTTCCGGTGACCTTGGCCTCTCCTCCCTCCGGGCCGCCGACGCCACGATGAGGCAATGAACCCTGTCGCGGGGCGCCACGCCACGCCGGTCGACGGGGTATCGAATCAGAGGAGAACCCGATGAACGCGAACACTGCGATCCTCGTGGGGGTCGACGGATCGGCCGCCTCCAACCAGGCCGTCCGGTGGGCGGCGGAGAACGCGATGCGCCGGGGAACCTCCCTTCAATTGGTCGCGACAAGGTTCGTCGCAGGCACCTACGGGGTCCCCATCGGCCTGCCGCCGTCCTATTTCGACGACCAGGAACGTGAAGGCGAACGCACACTGGCGCACGCGAGTGCTCTGGCCCGAGACGTCGCGGAGTCAACCCGGACCGATGAGTCGCCGCAGTCGAAGCCACTGACAATCGAATGCGAACTCGTCACAGGGCATCCGGTGCCCGTCCTGCTGGACCGGGCCGCCTCCGCACGGATGGTCGTGGTCGGTTCCCGCGGGCTCGGTGAAGTCACCGGGGACCTACTCGGGGCGGTCGGTCCCGCAGTCGCCGCACACGCCCCATGCCCGGTCGCCGTCGTCCCCGCCCGATCAGACGGTGTGGACGCCCTGGGCGGGCCGGTCGTCGTTGGTGTCGCCGGAGCACCCGGCACCGACCACGTCCTCACCGAGGCCTTCACCGAAGCATCCTTGCGCGGCACCGAACTCATCGCCGTCCACGCCTGGTCGGACACCGCCGTCGCCAACGTGTTCTCACGGAACCAGGGCCTGGAATGGACGTCGATCCGCACCCGGGAGGAAGCCGCCCTAGCGGAGGCACTCGCGGGCCACGCCGCGAACTTCCCCGACGTCAAGGTCCGGCGGACCGTTGTCGAGGACCGGCCCGCGCGGACCCTGACCGAACTCGCGAACCTCGCCCAACTCGTGGTGGTCGGCTGTCGAGGCCGCGGCGGCTTCGCCAGCATGCTGCTCGGATCGACCAGCCGGTCACTGCTGCATTCGGTGACGTGCCCGCTGCTGATCGTGCACACGCACTGACCGGCAGGTCTGCGAGTGCACCGACCGGGAGGCGCCCGGGTGACCACTGTCCCCGCCCGGACGACTCTCGGCCCTACCCGCCACGTGCCGACAGCGGTGAAATCGGGGGGACAGCACCCGAGAGGGACACCGAACGGAACACCTGGAGGAATGTCATGGGCACGCTCTCTCCCCGTCACCAGCACCAACCGATGTCGATGTGGCCGGCGATGCCGGACTGGTCCGACCTGGTGACTCGGCTCGAGTCGATGTCGCCGTGGACACCGCTCGACAGTCACATGATCCGCGTCGAGGAGCACCTCGGGGAGGGCCGGTACACGCTGCGTGCCGAACTACCCGGGGTCGACCCGGGCAAGGAGATCGACATCAGCGTCCGCGACGGACAGCTGACGATCACCGCCGAACGCAGCGAACAGAAGTCGGAGGGCACCCGGTCGGAGTTCCACTACGGCAGCTTCTATCGGTCGATGCCATTGCCGTCCGGGGCACAGGAAGGTGACATCGACGCCACGTACGCCGACGGGATCCTCACGGTGACGGTACCGGTGGCGGACAGGCCGTCGGCGGAAAGGCACGTCGAGATCAAGACTTCCGGCGGGGGCGACGACGCGACGAGCTGACCTGGTGGAAGTCCGCGTGCCCGGTGCCGTCGTGGCGCCGGGCGCCGTCGCGTCCGGCGGTGCTGCCGGTTGACGGCCGCCCGTCGGTGTACACATCGAGGACCCGGCGCAGTTCCTCGACCGCCCTCTGCCGGTCCGCGACGTCCGGGATCCGGGAGAGTCGCTCCTTGAGCCCGAGGGTGAACTCCACGTAGTCGTTCTGCCAGTCGCGGCCGACGAGGCGGGCTGCGTCGGGGCGCGCGGCGGCGACCAGTGTGGCGGGGGCGGCGGCAGGCAACAGGTATGTCTCGCCGATCGAGGGGGTGAGGACCGGCAGCTGCGGCGTGTCCTCACCGACCAGCGCGCTCAATGTGGCGATCGACCCTGGCTCACCGTGGGTGAGGAACAGTCCACCGGTGATCGGCGCGCGGTGCGCGATCCAGTTCCGCAGTTCGGTCTGGTCGGCGTGCGCGGAATAGGTGTCGATGCGCCGGATCCGGGCGCGGACGTTGACATCGGACCCCGAGATCCGCACGCGCGGGGCGCCGTCGAGGAGCACCCGTCCCAGCGACCCCTGCGCCTGGTACCCGACAAACAGGACGGTCGAGTCCCGCCGGTGCAGATTGTGTGCAAGGTGGTGCCGGATGCGTCCGGCCTCGCACATGCCCGACGCGGCGATGACCACGACTCCGGACATGTCGTTGATCCGCGCGGAGACGTCGGCGTTTTCGACGAAGTGGAAGACGCGGTGACGGAACACGTCCGTGTCGCCGAGGTCTTCGAGTTCACTGGCATGCCGCGCGAAGACACTGGTCGCGCGCGTCGCCAGCGGCGAGTCGACGAACACCGGCACGTCGGGAATCCGATGCGCGTCGGCCAGGTGCGCGATGTCGAGCAGCAGTTCCTGGGTGCGTTCCAAAGCGAACGCCGGAATCACCAGGTTGCCGCCGCGGGCGAGGGCCTCGTCGATCTCAGCGGCGAGCCGGTCGCGCCGCTGCTCGAGCGACGGCCGTTCTCGGGACCGGCTGCCGTAGGTCGACTCGCAGACGACGTGGTCCACCCCGGTCGGTCCGGCTGGTGCGTTCTGGAACGCCTTGTGCTGCGGGCCGAGGTCACCGGAGCACAGCACCCGGACATCACCGGTGTCGACCTCGGCGGACGCTGCGCCGAGGATGTGTCCGGCGTTCCACAGTCTCGACCGGAAGCCCGGTGCGGGTTCGAACCACTCCTCGAGCCCCATCGGCCGGGTGCGTCGCCACGCCGCGAGGGCGTCCTGCTCGGTGTAGAGCGGCGTGAACCGTTCCTCGCCTGCGCGGTCCCGGCGCCGGTTGCGCCGGGTCGCCTCGAACTCCTGGATCCGTCCGGCGTCGGCGAGCATGTACTCGAGCAGGTCTGCCGTCGGTGCGGTGCAGAAGATCGGTCCGCCGAACCCCTGGGCCACCAGCTTTGGTAGTAGCCCGCAGTGGTCGATGTGGGAGTGGGTGAGCGCCACCGCCTCGATCGTCGTCGGATCGAACTCGAAGGGCGCGTGATTGAGCATCTCCAGTGTCCGGGACCCCTGGAACAGCCCGCAGTCAATGAGGATGCGATGTCCCGCGGATGAGAGTTCCATGCAGGATCCGGTCACGGTCTGCGCGGCTCCGTGGAACGTGATGGTCACGTCCTCGTCCATGGGGGATTCCTCGCTCGTCATCGAGTGCCCGCAAGCGCGCGGCCCCACTGCTCGGCCCGCGCCTCCTCGCCGGGCTCGAGGCAGGATTTCTTGTCGACGAGGAAACTCTCCGACTCGGCCACCAGGTCGTATCCGCGGTGCCGCAGCCCCTTTCCGATGCCGTTCGACGCCCGGCCGGTCAGCAGGGCGGGTGCGTGTCTGCGGGTGTCGAACGCGGCGGCACGACCGTGCACCGAGGGTAGTGTCGAGAGCCATTCCCGCACACCGGTTTCCGTGGCACCCGGTTCGAGGGTCTCGTCGGCTCCAGGCTTCGCGGCGGTCTGCTCGGCGCCCCGACGACTCGACGGCCGGCTCATCCCGTGCAGGTGGGTCGGTCCGCCGACGACCACGAGGTCGTATCCGGTGAGGTCCTCCGCATCGGCGCGAGCCACCGGAAGCGCCTGTGCCTCCCCGGCGTCCGCGGCACCACGGGCGATCGCCTCGGCGACGAGCCTGGTGCTGCCGAACATCGATTCGTAGACCACGAGCGTTCGCATGACGGCCCTCCTTGTCGACCTGGCCTGCCGGCCTGCCCGGTTCGTCCGATCGGTCGTGCATTCATGCTCGCGCACCGGATTCGGGTCGGGCAGGGTCCAAGGTCCTGCCGAGGGGCATCCTTCGTCACTGTGATCTGCTCGCGTCCCGCCGAATACTGGAGCATGAACCCACAACGAGTCGAGGTGGTCGTGATGGACGCACCCCGCCGCTACCTGACGCAGACGGATCTGATGTCCTGGCGGATGGAGACAGACCCGGTGCTGCGGTCGACGATCGTGGCCGTCGCGCTCCTCGACCGCCTGCCGGATCCGGACCGATTCGTCGCGATGATGGAGCGGGGTACGCGGAGGGTTCCGCTCTTCCGGCGCCGGGTGGTCACACCCCGATTCGGGACGACGCCGCCCTACTGGGTGAACGACCCCGACTTCGACCTGAGCTGGCACCTCCGTTCGCTCAACGTCACGGATGGGCAGGGCTGGCGCGAGGTCCTGGACTTCGCGCGCACGGCGACGATGGGCGCCTTCGACAAGGATCGCCCGCTGTGGGAGTTCACCACACTCGGTGGACTCCCGGGCGGGCGGGCCGCGCTCGTCACCAAGGTGCACCACAGCCTGACCGACGGGGTCGGCGGGATGCAGATCATGAGGGAGATCGTTGCCCTGACCCGTGACGGCGACCTCCGGGAGGAGGCCCAGGCGGACGAACCACAGCAGGGTGGTCTGCCCGTCGCCGCGCCACGCGCAGGCTACTGGCCGGGCCACCTGGCCGCCGCCGGCCGCACGGCGGTGCGCGCGTCGACCGCGGCGGCCCGCGACCCGGTAGGCGCGGCGCGCAGGACGGCGACCACACTGGCGTCGACGCTCCGGTTGACCGGTCCCGTGTTCACCACACTGTCCCCGGTGATGACCGACCGCAGCACCGTCCGGCGACTCGCCACTCTCGACGTGGACGTACGGGCCCTCGGAGCCGCCGCGGAGGCGGCGGGCGGATCGATCAACGACGCCTTCCTCGCGGCGGTGCTTCTGGGCTCGGGCCGCTATCACCGCCACCACGGCGCCCCGGTGGACCGGTTGCGGGTGACATTGCCGATCAACCTGCGCGCCGAGGGTGATGCGGTGGGCGGCAACCGGATCACCCTCGCCCGGTTCCCGCTGCCCACCGACGTGACCGACCCCGCCGAACTCATCCGCCACATCCACACCGTGGTCGACACCTGGCGGCACGAACCGGCGGTTGCGCTGTCACCCGTCATCGCGGGCACCCTGAACCTGCTTCCGGTCGCCGTGCTCGTCGGGATGCTCGAACACGTCGACCTGGTCGCATCGAACGTGACAGGGTCGCCGGTGCCGCTCTTCGTCGCGGGCGCGGAACTGCTCGGCCACTACGCGTTCAGCCCGACCCTGGGGTCCGCATTCAACGTGACCCTGATGTCGTACCGGTCCCGGTGCTGCGTCGGGGTGAACGCCGACGCAGCAGCGGTACCCGACGTCGAGGTCCTCGCGGGAGCGCTCGCCGACGGGTTCCGCGACGTAGTCGCGCTGTGTCCCGGCTCTGCGGAAGACTCTGTGGCTCTGCGCATCTGACGGCGTTGCGTGATCTGTCCGGGCAGATGCGCGACAACCGTGTGATGCCTACCCGAACTCGACGGCGGTCACGCCGGGGGTCGTCTCCGCGAGCGCGGCGACGACGCCGCTCTCCGCGTCCCCGGACTCGAGCCCGCTGACCCGGACCGCGCCGTCGGCGACCGTGACGGACCATTTCGGCGATCCCGCGTACACGTCCAGTCGGTGCTGG
Source organism: Rhodococcus sp. RD6.2 (assembly GCF_001040705.1). Lineage (GTDB taxonomy): Bacteria > Actinomycetota > Actinomycetes > Mycobacteriales > Mycobacteriaceae > Rhodococcus_G. The sequence goes on along the minus strand of NZ_CVQP01000005.1, from coordinate 687,693 downwards.
ACCTCGCGCCGAATGTGGTCGTCGTCCATGGTGAGCACCGAGATCAGGTCGCGACGAGTGACTATCCCGATCACGTCGCGTTCGTGCATGATCGGAATGCCCCGCAGGCCGGATCGCAGCATCGCCGACGCGAGTGCGCTGACGTCGACGTCCGGGTCCATCGCGACCACTGGACTCGTCATCGTCACGGACGCCGTCACCGACGCCTCGTCGGACGGCGCGCGGAACTTCTCGCGCAGCAGGTCGCCCTCGGAGACGATGCCGACCAGGTTGTGCCCGTCGTCAAGGACGGGGAGCACGGTGAATCCGGACTTCTCGACGATCCGCAGGCATTCGTCGATCGGCGTCTGCGGGGTCACCGTGGTGACCGGGCTGCTCATGATGTGTCGCGCGTGCATGACCGCTCCTTCCGCTCAGATCAGCGTCACAGGTGCGCCACGCCCGCGGGTAGGGCCATTGGACCTCGGGCCGTCTCCACCGCGCCCCGATTGGTGACCTAAGGCCCTTGGGCGAGCCGCGGCGGCCGTGTTGGCTGAACCGTGACGGTGAGGAGCACGGCATGAACGGCACCACCCCGGCAAGCGTGGACCGCCAATGGATCCGCCCGATAGGCGGCCTTCGGCTGTCCGACACCCCCGCCGTGGGAGGGAAGGCTGCCAATCTCGGCGAGCTGACCCACGCGGGCTTCCCGGTCCCCGCCGGGTTCGTCGTCACCCGCGAGGCGTACCTCGACGCGATGTCGACGGCCGGGATTCGCGGTAGCCTGCGCGCCCGCCGCCTACCTGCCGCGGGTGCAGCGGAGGCCGAACTCGCGGCCGCGGCGACGGAGCTGCGGGAGAGCGTCCTGGCCGCACCCATCCCGGACACGCTGCGCACCGAGATCGCCGACGCCTACCGCGATCTCGGTGACGCGACCCTGGTCGCGGTGCGGTCGTCGGCGCCGGGGGAGGACGCCGCCGACACTTCCTTCGCCGGTATCCATGACAGCTTCACCAACGTCAGTGGCGTCGACGACGTCGTCGACGCGGTTCGTCGTTGCTGGGCGTCGCTGTGGTCGGAGCGGGCACTGAGCTACCGCAGCATCCAGAACGTCGACGACGAGCCCTCCGTCGCCGTCGTCGTCCAGGTGATGGTCCCGTCCGACCGGTCCGGGGTCGCGTTCACCGCTGACCCGCGTAGCGGGGACCGCGAGCGGGTGCTGGTGGAGGCGGCGACCGGGCTCGGTGAGGTGGTCGTCGGTGGGCAGGTTGAACCGGACACGTACGTCGTCGGCAAGGACGGGTTCGGCGTCCTCGACGTCCACATCGGATCGCAGTCGTTCACCATCACCGGCGGCGCAGACGGTGACCGGCGCACCGAGATCCCCCTTGCCGACCGCGGGCACCGTGTACTGGACGACGCCGACCTGGAGCGGCTCGCACGGCTGGCCGTCGCCGTCGAGGAGCGGTACGGCGCGCCGCAGGACCTCGAGTTCGCGTTCGCCGGCGACGACCTGTGGATCGTCCAGACCCGCCCCATCACCACCCTCGGTGGGGACGGCGTCGCTGCCCCCGTTCCGGCCGCAGACGGCCGGGTCCTGGCACACGGCCTGGGCGCGAGCCCCGGAACGGCCTCCGGCACGGTGCGGGTGCTGCACTCGGTCGCCGACGCCCGCCAGCTGCACGACGGCGACATCCTCGTCGCACCCATGACGCGGCCCGACTGGCTTCCGGTGCTGCGCCGGGCGGCAGGAATCGTCACCGACGGCGGCGGCATCACCTGCCACGCCGCGATCGTCGGCCGGGAACTCGGCAGACCGGTGGTCGTCGGCGCAAGGGACGCGACGTCGGTCCTCGTCGACGGGACCCTTGTCACCATCGACGGTGACGCCGGTACGGTGGTCGAGGGCGGCGCGGTCGCCGCATCGGAGGCCGCCGCTGAGCCGATTCCGCCCGTGCACATCGGGGAACCGGGGCGGACCGAGCCGACCGCGACGGCGGTGTACGTCAACCTCGCGACACCGGAGGCGGCGGAAAGGGTCGCAGCGGCCGACGTCGACGGGGTCGGCCTCCTGCGCGCCGAGTTCATGATCATGGACGCCCTGCAGGGAGTCCATCCGGCGACCATCCTCGCCGAGGGGAGACGCGACGAGTACGTCGCGCAGATGGCGTCCGGCGTCGCCCGGATCGCCGCCGCGTTCCACCCGAGGCCGGTGATCTACCGCGCGATCGACCTGCGCACCAACGAGTTCGCGAACCTGTCGGGCGGTGATGTCGAGCCGGTGGAGGACAACCCGATGATCGGGTACCGCGGCTGTTTCCGGTACGTCCGCGAACCGGAACTGTTCCGCCTCGACCTCGACGTGATCCGCAGCGTTCGGGAGCGATACCCGAATGTGCACCTGATGATTCCGTTCGTTCGTACTCGGTGGGAGCTCGAGGCCTGCCTGCGACTGCTCGATGCGCACCCCCTGGGATCCGATCGGAGCATGCATCGGTGGATCATGGCGGAGGTACCGTCCGTTTGCTATTGGCTTCCCCGCTACGCGGAGCTCGGTATCGACGGCGTGTCCATCGGCACCAACGACCTGACGCAACTCGTCCTCGGCGTCGACCGCGACTCGGAGATCTGCCGGGACCTGTTCGACGCGATGGACCCGGCGGTCCTCGACGCCATCGACACGATCATCGACCGTGCGACGAACGCCGGGCTCACCACGTCGCTGTGCGGGCAGGCCGTCTCGACGAACCCGGCCCTCGCCGAACACCTCGTCCGGCAGGGGATCACGTCGGTGTCCGTCACCCCCGACACCGCGGCGTACACGCGCCGTCTCGTCGCGACCGCCGAACGCCGGATCCTGCTCGACCGTGCCCGGTCGGCCCGGCACGGTGAACCGGACCCGGCGCGGTGACGTCAACCCCGGCCGTCCTGGTGACGTACGCCAGCGTGCAGGGTTCGACCGCGACGATCGCCAACTGCATCGGTGACACCCTCACCGCGGCAGGACGTTCCGCCGTCGTCGCATCGGTGACCGACGATCCCGACCCGGGTGGGTTCGCGGCGGTCGTCCTCGGCAGCGCGATCCACGACGGCGACTACCTCCCCGAATTCCACCACTACATCGAACGGCACCGCGCGGACCTGTCGGCGCGACCGACGTGGCTGTTCAGCGTCGGGATGGGTCCCGCATTGCGCGGTCCGATCGGCGCGGTGTTCCGCCGGATGGTGCCGCCGGCGATCGCCTCCGTGCGGGACATGCTCGGCGTCACCGAGTTCCACGCGTTCGCGGGCGTGTTCGACCGCCCTCCGCAGCGTCGTCTCCGGGTGATCATGCGTCTGATGGGTGCACGGTACGGCGACAACCGGGACTGGGGCGACGTGAGGGCCTGGGCCTTCTCCATCGCCGCGCACCTGCGTTGAGCATCCGGCGACGCCTGACGTGGCCCGTTCCCGGGGGGTCAAGTTTCGCCTGCGCCGCCCGACGAGAGCAGCGCGTAGCAGCGATCGACCTCCGCTCGATCGCACAGCGCGGTTCCGGGACTGCCGATCGCCGCCGCGCCTGCGGCAACGCCGTAGCGCACCGCATCACGCAACTCCCACCCGCGGGTGAGACCGAACACGATGCCCGCAACCATGCTGTCGCCCGCACCGATCCCGCTGACGACGGGCACGTGCAGTGACCGCGTGTGTTCGGCCCCCTCGGTCGTCACGTGCACGGCACCGTCCGCCCCGAGCGACACCACGACCACAGCGCACACTCCTCGATCGACGATGGCGCGTGCGGCAGCCACCTGATCGTCGACGGACCGCAAATCGTGCCCGACGTAGTCGCGCAACTCACGGATGCTCGGCTTGAGCAGATACACCCCGCGACGAAGCGCGCGCAGTGGTGGCCCCGACGTGTCCACCACCAGGCGTGCACCCACGCCGGACACCACGTCCGCGACGGTCTGGAAGAAGTCGACCGGCACCCCGGGCGGCAGGCTGCCGCTGGCCACGATGAACCTCGCGCCCTGGGCCGTCGACGCGAGCGCGTGCAGGCACGCATCGACCTCCACCGCCGCGAGTTCCGGCCCGGGCAGTACGAAGCGGTACTGCAGGCCGGTGCGATCCTCGTTGACGGTGAAGCTCTCCCGGGTCGATCGCCTGATCGTCACCGTGTGGGCCCGGACCCCCTCGGAGGCGATGAGATCCTCCAGCGCGCGGCCACTGTGCCCCCCGGACGGGAACACCGCTGTCGCCGGTTCACCGAGCGCAGTCAGGACGCGGGCGACGTTGATCCCGCCGCCGCCCGGGTCCCGTCGCGGCACACCGCAGCGCACCTTGTCCGTCGCGACGACGCGATCCGCCGTGGTGCTGATGTCGAGGGCGGGATTCATCGTCAGTGTCACGATGTCCGTCATGGGGTGTCTCCCGTCACGTCCCAGACGCCGGCCGCTCCCCAGGCGGTGATGGCGGCGTCGACCGCCACACCGGGGCCGGCTCTCGTGTCGACGACCGTGGCCGAGGTTCGTCGCCGACGGTGCCGCGCCATCGCGTCGAACACGGCGCCGTCGGCGTCCGACTGGCCCCGCGGACGCTGCTCGATCCGTTCCATCGCGACGGATCGCGGTGCGGTGCATTCGAGCTCGACCAGGTCGCTGTGGGTTCGGTGGGTGGCGGCAACGGCCCACTCGCGGTGCCGCGGGTCGATCCACGAGGCGTCGAGCAGCACCGACCTGCCCGTGGACAGCAACGCCGTCGCACGCTCGAGCATCTCGGTGTACGTGCGATCCGTCATGTCCTGCGTGTACAGACCCTCCCGGTACTCGGCGGGGCACGGCGTCCGCGGATCGAGACCCGCCAGTTGCTTCCGCACTCCGTCGCTGGCGAGGACGACCGCGCCGGTGCGGGCGCTCATCGACCGGGCGAGCGTGGATTTGCCCGTACCGGGGAGGCCTCCGACGAGCCCGAGCCGCACCGACCCAGCGCAGAGGTGACGCAGTGCCAGGTCGGCGTGCCGCCGGGCTTCGGACTGCGCGCCCGCCGCACCCTGGTTGTGGCGCAGGGCCGCGACCTTGGCCCGTACGAACGCCCGGTAGGCGACGAAGTGGTGTACCAGGGACGTCGGCGGGTCGTCACCGGATTCCACCCGGACCCGGGTCAGCAGGTGCGCCGCCAGATCCGCCCGGCCGAGGTTGTCCAGATCCATTGCCAGACAGGAAATGTCGTCGACGACGTCGACATGTCGCAGCCGATCGTCGAAGTCGAGGCAGTCCAGTATCCGCGGACCGTCGGGCAGACAGAAGATGTCGTCCGCGAGCAGATCCCCGTGCCCGTCCACGATCCTCCGCTCCGCGATCCGCTCGGTGAACAGCACCTCACGGCCTGCCAGGTACTCGTCCGCGCAGCGGCCGATCTCGGTGATCGTCGCGGCAGGCAACACCGTCTCGTCGTACCCGCGGACCTCGGTCAGGTTGTCCCGCCAACGCGCGGCCACAGCATCGCGTGACGCGTCCCGATCGATGTCGGGCCCCCGCGGGCATTCCCGGTGGAACCGGACGACGACCCGAGCGATCGCGGTAAGTTCGCCCGTCGCGTCCTCACCCGCGGTGATCATCGCGGTCAGACGCCGGTTCTCCGGCATTCGTCGCATCTTCACCAGCGGTTCCGCTGCACCGCCCGCCGGATCGGTCAGTTCGGCGACACCGAGGTACACGTCCGGACACAACCGGCTGTTCAGCTCCACCTCACGCAGGCACGCCGCCGCGCGCCGCTCCGGCGTGGCGAAATCCAGGAACGCCGTCCGGACGGGCTTCTTCGCCTTGAACACGACATCGCCGACCATGACGACGTAGGCGGTGTGTGTCTCCCTGATCGCCACCGTGGGGTTCGGCTGTACCGCCTGGGTCCGCGCCATTGATCTCACCCGATCCGATCCGCCGAGGCCGTCGCGACCAGTCAACCCCACTGCCCACCGCCGGGGTCAGGGGCATAAGTCACCGAGAATGGTCCTTCGCCTCTATCCGGCCCCAACTCTCCGGGCCGATGCTGAAGCCACATCTCGGCTCGAACATCCCTCCCACGAGGAAGTCGACTCTCGATGACCATCGTTTCGCACATACCGGCCGCCGGCGGGACAACACCCAACTTCACCGACTACGACGGTGAACGCGCCCGATTCTCCTGGGCGGCCGTCGATCGGGAACTCGGTGCGGCGCCCGGCGGATGCAACATCGCCCATTACGCGGTGGACCGGCACCTCCACGGGCCGCTGGCGGACCACTGCGCGTTCCGGTTCGTCGGGTCGGGGGAGTCCGCGACCGGTTCGTTCGTCACCGAACGCCTGACCTTCGCCGAACTCGGCAGCCGGGTCAGGCGATTCACGAACGTGCTGCGGGCCCTCGGCGTCGGAAAGGGCGACCGTGTCTTCGTCATCCTCGGGCGGATCCCCGAGATGTACATCGCGATCCTGGGCGCGCTCCGCAACGGGTGTGTCGTGTCGCCGTTGTTCTCCGCGTTCGGCCCGGAACCGTTAGCCACCCGCATCCGGCTCGGCGCCGGGCAGATGCTCGTGACCACCGACTCCCTGTACCGGCGGCGGATCGCGTCGATCCGCTCCGACCTGCCCACCCTCCGCCACGTCCTCGTGATCGGTGGCACTGACGCCGCCCCGTCCTCCGACACCGTCGACTTCGCGACCGCGATGTCGCAGGTGGACGACGTTGCCGACATCACCCCGACCTCCCGGGACGATCCGGCGCTGCTGCACTTCACCAGCGGCACCACCGGAACCCCGAAAGGAGCGATCCACGTCCACGGCGCGGTGGCGACGCATTTCGCCACCGGTCGCTATGCACTCGACCTCCACCCGACGGACACCTTCTGGTGCACAGCCGATCCAGGCTGGGTCACCGGCACCTCCTACGGCGTGATCACACCGCTGCTGCACGGCATCACCTCGGTCGTCGACCCCGCAGAATTCGACGCCGAACGCTGGTACCGCATCCTCGCCGAGCAGGCGGTCACCGTCTGGTACACGGCACCCACCGCGATCCGCATGCTGATGAAGGCAGGACCCGACCTCGCCCGGACATACGCCTTCCCCCGGCTGCGGTTCGTCGCCAGCGTCGGTGAACCCCTCAACCCCGATGCGGTGATCTGGGGCCGCGACGTCCTCGGCCACCCCGTCCACGACAACTGGTGGCAGACCGAGACCGGCGGAATCATGATCGCCAACACGCCGGGCTTCGACATCAAACCGGGTTCGATGGGCCGCCCACTGCCCGGCGTCGACGCCTGCATCGTCGCCCCACGGCGTGACGGCGACGAGGCCCGTGACGTCACTGTCGTCGATGCCTCCGATACCGAGGGCGAACTGGCGCTGCGCCGCGGATGGCCGTCGATGTTCCGCGGGTACCTGAACAACGACGAACGCTACCGGCGGTGCTTCGCCGGAGACTGGTACCTCACCGGTGACCTCGCGAAACGCGATGAGGACGGCTACTTCTGGTTCGTCGGCCGAGCCGACGACGTCATCAAGTCCGCCGGCCACCTCATCGGGCCGTTCGAGGTGGAGAACGTCCTCATGCAGCACCCCGCCGTCGCCGAGGCAGGCGTGATCGGCGTCCCCGACGAGACCGTCGGAGACATCGTCAAGGCCTTCGTCTCCCTCAGCGCCGGATGGACAGCCGACGACGCCCTGCGCCGCGAACTCCTCGCCCACGCTCGCACAAGGCTGGGGGCCGCTGTCGCTCCGAAATCCATTGACTTCGTCGACACGCTGCCGCACACCCGTAGCGGCAAGATCATGCGCAGACTCCTCAAGGCGCGGGAACTCGGACTGCCCGAAGGGGACACTTCGACGCTGGAGGCGGGGCGATGACCGCAACCGGCTTCCCCCTCGACCGGACGCTGGCCGTCACCCTCCTTACCGACATGCTCCGGATCCGGCGTCTCGAGGAGAAGGCGGCGGAACTCTACGGCGCCGGGATGATCCGTGGGTTCCTGCACCTCTACATCGGGGAGGAAGCCGTCGCGGTCGGCGCCCTGCACGCCCTCGAGAGGGGCGACGCGGTCATCGCCACGTACCGCGAACACGGCCACGCGTTGGTCCACGGCGTCCCGATGAACGAGATCATGGCGGAGATGTTCGGCAGACGCGAAGGATGTTCACGCGGCCGCGGCGGTTCGATGCACCTGTTCGACGCCACGACCCGCTTCTACGGCGGAAACGCCATCGTCGCAGGCGGACTTCCGCTCGCCGTCGGACTCGCACTCGCCGACACGATGCAGAACACCCGCCGCGTCACCGCCTGCTTCTTCGGCGAAGGCGCCATGGCTGAGGGCGCCTTCCACGAGTCGCTGAACCTCGCAGCACTGTGGCAGCTGCCCGTCCTGTTCTGCTGCGAGAACAACCTCTACGCGATGGGAACGGCCCTGGCGCGCTCCGAGTCGCAGACCGACCTGTGCGTCAAGGCAGCCTCCTACGGTGTCGACACCCTCCGCGCCGACGGCATGGACGTGACCGCGACCCTCGACGCGGCCCGGACCGGCGCCGCCCATGTCCGCGAGACCGGCCGCCCGTTCTTCATCGAGTTCCAGACCTACCGGTTCCGCCCCCACTCGATGTTCGATCCCGAGCTGTATCGCGACAAGTCGGAGGTGGACGCCTGGAAGGAACGCGGACCCATCCACACCTTCTCCGCACGACTCAAGGAACTCGGGCTGTTCACCGAAGCGGACTTCCAGCGCATCGACGCCGACGTCGCCACCGAGGTCGGTGCGGCGGTGGCATTCGCCGACGCAGGCACCTGGGAGGAACCGAGCGACCTGATGCGCAACGTGACCACCACCGTGGACACGGCACTGGAGGCACCGTGACCACCAGCTACCGCGACGCCCTCCGCGACTCGATCCGCGAGGCGATGCACGCGGACTCCCGCGTCTTCCTGATGGGGGAGGACGTCGGCCGATACGGCGGCACCTACGCCGTGTCGAAAGGACTACTGGACGAATTCGGGCCTGACCGCATCCGGGACACCCCCCTGTCCGAACTGGGGTTCGTCGGTGTCGGCATCGGCGCGGCGATCGGCGGCATGCGACCGATCGTCGAGATCATGACCGTCAACTTCAGCCTCCTCGCGCTCGACCAGATCGTGAACACCGCGGCCTGTCTCCGGCACATGTCGGGAGGTCAGTTCTCGGTGCCCGTCGTCGTCCGGATGGCGACCGGTGCGGGCAGGCAACTCGCCGCGCAACACTCGCACAGTCTCGAGAACTGGTACGCACACATACCTGGCATCCGAGTCCTCGCCCCCGCGACGGTCGCCGACGCGAGGGGCATGCTCGCCCCGGCCCTGGCCGATCCCGACCCGGTCGTCATCTTCGAGCATGTCCGCCTCTACAACACGACCGCCGACCTCGACCGGCTGCAGCCGGTGGACATCGAGTCGGCGTGCATCCGCCGGAGCGGAACCGATGTCACCCTCGTCACCTACGGTGGATGTCTGCCGAAGACGATCGCGGCGGCCGAAGTGCTCGCGGGCGAGGGAATCGACGCCGAAGTCGTCGACCTGCGTGTCCTGCGGCCCCTCGACACCGACACGATCATCGCGTCCGTGTCCAGGACCCGTCGCGTCGTCGTCGTCGACGAGGGCTGGCGCAGCGGAAGCCTCGCCGCCGAAGTCATCGCGCGCATCGCGGAGTCGGCGTTCTACGACCTCGACGCCCCACCACAACGGGTGTGCAGCGCTGAGGTCCCGGTCCCGTATCCCCGGCACCTCGAACACGCGGCGATACCCCAGGTGGACACGATCGTCTCCACGGCACGAAACTTGCTCGGCGGCAGGTGAGGTGGAACACGATGTACGACTTCGTATTGCCGTCGTTGGGCTCCGACATGGAGGAGGGCACGCTCACCGACTGGCTTGTCCACCCAGGCGACACCGTCGAACGTGGACAGGCCGTCGCCACTGTCGACACTGTGAAGGCGGCCGTCGACGTCGAGATCTGGAGTGCGGGCACGATCCACCGGCTCCTCGTCGAGCCTGGTGCGACGGTGGCCGTCGGCACACCACTGGCCACCCTGCTCGAGCCCGGCGAATCCGCACCGACCGCGGACACGAGCCGCGCCCCCGCACCGGACACGAGCCGCGCGCCCGCACCGCCGGCACCTGCCTCCTCGTCGCCTGCGCACGCCGACCGACCGGCGCAGCGACAACACATCTCGCCCGCGGCCCGGCGCGAAGCCGCCGCGCTCGGCGTCGACCCGACCACCCTCACCGGCACCGGTCCGCAGGCATCCGTCACCCTCGACGACGTACGCCACGCCGCCGCCTCGACGACGGCCCCCGACTCGGTCGACAGGGGGCGCGGCATGCGCCGGGTGATCGCCGCCGCGATGAGCCGATCCAAACGCGAGATCCCGCACTACTACCTCGCCGAGGACATCCCGATGGACTCCGCGACGCGCTGGCTCGACGGCGTCAACGCCGACCGCCCGGTCACCGATCGAATCCTGACGGCCGCACTGCACCTCAAGGCGGTCGCACTGGCAGCCACCCGCTACCCCGAGATGAACGGCTTCTGGGTCGACGGCGAGTTCCGCCCGCAGAAATCGGTGCACGTCGGTGTGGCAGTATCACTGCGGCAGGGCGGGCTCGTCGCCCCCGCCATCCACGACGCCGCCGACAAACCACTCGACCAGCTGATGGCCGACCTGGTCGACCTGGTCGCCCGAGTACGCGCCGGTTCGATGCGCAGCTCGGAGATGTCCGACCCGACGCTGACGGTGACGAACCTCGGCGACCAGGGTGTGCGATCCGTGTTCGGGGTGATCTACCCACCACAGGTCGCCCTCGTCGGATTCGGCACCACTACCGAGCGACCCTGGGTCTCCGACGGGACCCTCCGCGCCGTTCCTGTCGTCACCGCGACCCTCGCCGCGGACCACCGGGTGTCCGACGGGCACCGCGGCGCACAGTTCCTCCTCGACATCCGCAAGCGGCTACAACATCCGCACGAACTCTGAGGAGTCGAACATGGACACAACCCAGGTCGGTGCCGCCGTCGTCGCGGCATTGCAGGAGATCGCCCCCGAAGTCGAACCGGACGAGCTCGACGCCGACGAACCCCTCCGTGACCAGGTCGACCTGGACTCGATGGACTGGCGGAACTTCCTCGTCCGACTGCACGCGCGATTCGGCGTCGACATTCCCGAGGCGGACCATCACCACCTCGTTACGCTGCGTGCCGTCACCGACTACGTCGCCGCGCGAGTGGCGTCCTAGCGTGGGCACCTCGGTCACCACAGGGCCTGCCGGGCAACCGGTCGCAGACCCCCGCTGGGGCGGGGTGGTCGAACCCGCACTGCTGGTCACGACCGCCACCGCGTTGGTGGCAGGCGGTGTCGCCTGGATCGCGGACGAACCCGGTGTCGCCGACCTCTGCTGGGCGATCGGCACAGTCGCCGCGATCGTCCCGTCGGCGTGGTGGGTCGCGCGATCCCTGCGTCACAAGCAGATCGGAGTCGACCTCATCTCGGTTCTCTCCCTTGTCGGCACCCTGCTGGTGGGGGAGTACCTCGCAGGCGCGCTCGTCGCCGTCATGGTGGGAACCGGCCGAAGCCTCGACGCCGCAGCATCCCGCCGAGCTTCCAAGGATCTGCACAGCCTCGTTGACCGCGCCCCACGCACTTCACGGCGACGCGTCGGCGATGACGTCGAAGTCGTGCCGATCGACGAGATCGCCGTCGGAGACACACTAGTGGTTGGACCGGGCGAAACCGTCCCGGTCGACGGCTGGGTCACCAGGGGAGACGCGACCCTCGACGAATCCGCGCTCACCGGAGAATCCCTGCACGTCCTGCATCATCCTGGTGCAGCGGTGCGATCCGGCGTCGTCAACGCCGCTGACGTCTTCGAGATGGAGGCCGCCGCGACAGCCGAGGACAGCACCTACGCGGGTGTCGTCCGGCTTGCCCGGGACGCCGCCGCCGAGTCCGCGCCGGTCGTCCGGCTCGCGGACCAGGTTGCCGCCTGGTTCGTCCCTGTCGCCCTCGCACTCGCCCTCGCCGCATGGGCGCTCAGCGGCACTGCCGAGCGCGCAGTCGCGGTCCTCGTCGTCGCCACCCCGTGCCCACTGCTGCTCGCCGCGCCCGTCGCAATCGTCTCTGGACTCTCCCGCGCCTCCCGGATCGGAGTGGTGATCCGCAGCGGCGGCGCACTCGAAAACCTCGGACACGCCCGCACTCTCGTGATGGACAAGACCGGCACCCTCACCACCGGCAGGCCCGCCGGAACCGATGTCGTCGCCGCACCAGGCGTCGACACCGCCGAGATCCTGCGCCTCGCTGCATCCGCCGACCAGGTGTCGCCCCACGTCCTCGCCGCCGCCCTCGTTCAGGAGGCGAGAACCCGCAGCCTGCCACTGTCCTACCCCAGCCGCGTCGTCGAGGAAGCCGGCACAGGCGTGACGGCGACTGTCGACGGGCACCGGGTCACCGTCGGAGCCCGCCAGATCCCCGACGACGCCCCACAGTGGGCGCGCGGGGTCGTCACACGCAGCGCCCTCGACGGTGGGGTCGTCGTGTGGGTGACCGTCGACGGGGACCTGGCAGGTGCCGTCCAGTTCGTCGACCCGCTGCGCCGGGACGCGCCGCGCACCCTCCGCAGACTGCGGTCGGCCGGACTCGATCGCCTCGTCATGTTGACCGGTGACCGCCGCGAACCTGCCGAGGAGATCGGAACCGTCCTCGGTCTCGACCTGGTGTGCGCCCAGCAGACCCCGTCGGACAAGGTTGCGGGAGTGCGACGTGAATGCGAGTCCGCGGTCACCGTCATGGTCGGAGACGGCATCAATGACGCTCCGGCTCTCGCCGCCGCGACCGTCGGCGTCGCGATGGGCGCGCGCGGATCGACCGCGAGCTCGGAAGCCGCCGACGTCGTCCTCACCACCGATCGTCTCGACCGCCTCGCAGACGCGATGGAGATCGCCCGCAGATCCCGCCGCATTGCCGTCGAGAGCGCCGTCGTAGGCATGGGACTGTCCCTGCTGGCCATGGCGTTCGCGGCGGCCGGACTGCTCGCCCCTGCCGTGGGTGCACTGCTACAGGAGGTGATCGACGTCGCTGTCATACTCAACGCACTCCGGGCCATGGGTGGTGGCGGGACGGGGGACAGGGGCATCCCCGCGAGCACCGACGAAATGCTGCATCGATTCTCCGCCGAACACGACGCGATGCGCGACCGGCTCGGAGTGTTGCGCGACACGGCTCAGCTCGTCGCGGCGGGCGACGACCCCCACCGCACCGCGCTGCTTCTGCGACGCGCCGACGACTTTCTCGTCGACACGCTCCTGCCGCACGAACAGGCCGAGGAGACGCAGTTGTATCCCGCCCTGGCCTCGCCGCTCGGCAGCAGCGAGGCGACCGCCACCATGAGCCGGATGCACGCCGAGATCGCGCGGCTGGGGCGTCGACTGCACACCCATCGGTGCCGGATGGAAGAGGACGACGAACTCGATCCCGCCCGATCCGAGGATTTGCTCGCCTGTCTGTACGGGCTACACGCGTTGCTGCGACTGCACTTCGTGCAGGAGGAGGAGAACTACTTCGTGCTCTCGGGCATCAACGACAGTCCGGACGTCAGGGGCGCAGCGGACGAGGAGTGACGGAGAGAGCAGAGCCCGTCGGCCGCCGAGGTGTTTGCCGCGGAACGCGTTCGCTCGTAGCGACACCCACCCGGATCAGCACCTGCGGAAACCCGCCCTCGGGGATGAGCTCACGGACCATGTCACGGCTCTGCCTCAGTTCGGTCAGGTGAGTCAGGGGGCAGGTCGCGAGTCCGTCGATCGTGGCCTCGAGCAGCACCAGTGACAGTGTCTCGCCGACCTGGAGCCAATCTGGCCGGTGGTCGGCATCGGTGCTCAGCACGAGCACGGTCGACTTGTCAGTCTCCTCGACGGAGTCGTCGTCGAGCCCATCGGGAAATCCGCGTCCGATGTCTACATGTGAACGATTCTCCGCGGTCGCCAGCGCCTCGGGTGGTATTCCTCCGGTTGGATCGAAATGACCTGTCCACCAGTACAGTTCGGCGTGGTAAGCGGCGTCGTACCGCCGTGCCGAGGCGGTCAGGCGAGTCGCCGCGGCCAGTGTCGGCCGTGCGTCTGCCGACAGAACGGTGACCCGCACGGCCCGTCCGCCCACTACGTCGGGGAGCGCGGACGGCAAACGGTGCCCTGCACCGATCGGCCCGAAAGGTCGGCGATCGGAGTGCCGGTGGCGGATTGCGGCGAGGAGGTCGAAGTCGTGCGCGGCGGGATGCGCGTCCCGGTGGAAGCGCAGGGTCGCCAGATGGTCCGAGTTCGTCCCGTCCGGGAAGCGCTCCACATCGGTTGCCCAACGCAACGTCGTCAATGCCGCTTCCAGGTGGTGCAGCGCGGCCCCACAGCTGATCACCAGCTGCCTGCCCGACGGATCTGCCTCGGGAAGAAGCCGTGCGCGCTCGGTGTGCAGGTCCAGACGACCGTTCGAATACGTCCAGTGCCACGGCTGACTGTTGTGCACAGACGGGGCGCGTCCTGCGAGATCGACCGCGATGCGCACGACGTTCACATCGGGAACTGTGGCATCCACGATTCCTCCAACTCGGTCCGCGCTCGGTTCGTGGCGTGCGCCGGTGCGACCCGGCGACTCCGGGATGTGCGCTCACATGCCCGGCATCGGCGGCATGTCGTGCATCGGCGGCATCGGCACGCCCATCTGGTGGAGCCACATCATCATTTGGTGACACATGGCCATGAGGTCTGCGGGCATTGAGATCACTCCTCGGACTGCAGCCCTCGCCCAACCTGTACGAGGGCAATTTCAGTGTCGGCCTTCCGTGGCCAGGCTGATAGGGGAGAAGGGCCGTGCCTCGTCCGATTTCGTCACTGCCGAGGGTGAAAAGAGAGACATGTGGGCGAGGGGCGGACAGTCACGTGGGGTGGAAGGAGGTCGGTTCACGCGGACAGGGTGTCATCAGTCGGTCCAGCCAGGTACACCACAGAGATCCAGTCACTCTACCGACGATGTCCGCATAGGGGAGCCGCTGGTCGCACACCCGGGCTTCACCCTCCGACTGCGAGATCCCACCTTGCTGCTCGACGATCCCGCCGTAATGCGGGCGCCCGAAGGCCGGTGCTCCAGCTCGATGCCGTGCTGTTCGCGGCCACGTCGCAGTGACCTTCAGCCCACGTACTCGCAACCGTCCACCCACGGTCGGCGAACGCCGAACACCTACCCATCAGATTGCGACCACTGGCGCTGAAGGAGGTGACATTTGGACCTTTCGACGCCTCCCGCCGGGATGTTCACTGAGTACGGGTGTTCCATCAGGAGAACAGATGCATCGCAAACTAGGTCACCAGGAACAGTCGGGCAACGATTCCGACCCCGATCCGGATGTCGTGTGGCCAGACCCGAGCCCACTGAGCGACTGGTGGCTGAATGTGATGTTTCCCGGGTCCACACCCGGACCGACGAGTCCCCGACGAGCACGGCCAGTGTGACCGAATGCCGGTCGTTCACCATTGGAGAGTTCGTTGGTTGGGTCCCTGCTGCTGCGGTCATGCAGAGCCCAGGGGCGGTGTTCCCCGCCACCCGCGCGATCCTGAGAAGGGCGCAGCGTCGTAGGAGCTGCACTGTGCCGCAACCGAGGAAGAGTGTGTCAGTCAACCGCAGTCGCGGGCCGGATGCTCGGGTCGGTCAGCACGACGGTGTCCGCACATCGCGAACAGGGGACCAGCACCGAGGTCCGGTCGATGAATGGTCCGACACCACAACTTCCAAGGTCATCAGCGCAACGCAGACGCGGGCCGCACAGGGACGAAGGTCCCCTCGTTCGGTTGTCATCGGTCGCCAGCCGGCAGCAGGGTCAGCGGCTCGCCGCGGAGTCTGGATGGGCACCACCCGATGGTGTACAGCTGAGAAGCGATCGCTGCGTGCGCGTCGCGGAGGTGCCTGATGGAGTTGATTTCGCCCATCGACCTGGCGCTGCTCGTCGGGGAGATCGGTTCACGCACACTGCATGTCGCAGCCCTGATGGTGTTCGACCCGGCCGAGGACCAGCAGGAGACGTTCGTCGAGTTGGCCTACCGGCGAGCCTCGACCTGCACGCGCGTGCACCCGGCACTCATGCGCCGACCAAGCGCGCGGTTGTCCACGGCCGGCCTACCCACGTGGGAGACCATCGACCGCCTTGACATGAGCCGGCACCTGCAGTGGTCGGTGTTGCTCCCCCCGGCCGGAGACACGGAGCTCCACCGGCTGGTCGCACGATTGCACGAGGTCCGGATCGACCGCTCCGGACCGCTGTGGAACGCCCACCTGATCGAGGGCCTGCCGGGAGGACGATTCGCCCTCTACGTGAAGATCCATCACGCGCTGCTCGACGGCATGTCCGGGATGCGTCTCGTCGAGCGTTCGTTGAGCACCGATCCACGCGAGCGCGACATGCCGGTTCCCCTCGCGTGCGACGGCGGAGAGGCCCCGACGAGCGTCGTCCCAGACGAGACGGGGTCGTTGAGTCGCTCCATCCGCCGGGCTCGCGACCTTGCCGAGGGAATGGTCACTGCGGTGGATATCCTCGGTAGGGCCCTGTTCGGCGAGGCCGGCAAGGTCGCCGCGGGCTTGAGGTCAGAGGCCACCGTGTTGCCGATGCAAGCTCCCAGGAGTGTGCTGAACTCGAGGATCACGCCAGCGCGGACCTTCTCTGCCCGGTCTTGGCCGAAAGCGAGGATCAGGTCCGTGCAGGATGCCAGCGGCGCTTCCAGTGGCGACGTGATCCTCGCGATGTGCGCAGGTGCGCTGCGGACCTACCTCCTGGAGCGGGGCGAGTTGCCGGACGCGCCCCTGATCGCACTCGTGCCCGTGGCGCACCGCAGACGCATGGACGCCGACTCAGGTGGTAACGCCGTGGGCCTGGCGCTGTGCAACCTCGGAACGGACCTGGCTGATCCGCTCGATCGGCTGGACCTGATCGTGCGGTCGATGACCGCCGCCAAGAAGAGGATCCACGAGCAGGGCCTGTACCCGTCCTTGGTGACAGCGGTGCCCGACCTCGTCCCGAACCTGACCACGATGTTGCCGCTCGCCCCTCACTTGCGGCCCACGTTCAATCTGGTGGTTTCGAACGTTCCTGGTCCACGGCAGTGGTTGTACTGGAACGGCGCCCTGTTGAGGCAGCTGTACCCGGTCTCCGTCGTTTTCGACGGTATCGACCTGAACATCACGATCTGTCACTACGCGGGCGAACTCCAGTTCGGCTGTATCGGATCCCCGGAATCAGTTCCGCATATCGAGCGTTTGACTGAAGTACTCGAGGAAGCGTTGTGCGACCTCGAAACCGCGACAGCAACGGAAGGATCATGAACGACCCGGCTCGAAAACCCGATCTCGATCCGGTGCCCACGCCGCCGCTCGTAACAGGCGTGATGCGCATTGACACCGGATTTCGAACGCTGGCCTCCCAGTTCTTCGACCTGTTCCACCGCACTCAGGACGGTGGCGGAGCCCTCGCCGTCTATCTGCATGGTGAGCCGGTGCTCGATGTGTGGGCCGGGTGGGCGACACCGGTCGACCGATGGCAGATGGACACCGTTGCATTGTCATTTTCGACGGGTAAGGGTGTCGCGAGCACCGTCCTGCACCGTCTCGCGGAGCGAGGGGTTATCGAATACGACGCCCCCGTCGCACAGTACTGGCCCGAGTTCGCCGCCGCAGGCAAGGAAGGCATCACGATTCGGGGACTGATGAGCCACAGAGCCGGGCTGCACCGCGTGCGGGGTCTGGTTCGCGGTCCGCTGGGGCTGATGGATCACGCCGCCGTCACCGCCGCGCTCGCCGCCAGCGCGCCGGATGCCCGCAGCCCGCGCATGCCCGGCTATCACGCGGTCACCTACGGCACCCTGGTCGCGGAGCTGGCCACGCGCGCCACCGGCACGCCGTTCGCCGAGCTGGTGCGCACCGAGATCGCCGAGCCACTAGGCGTCCCCGAGTTCTGGTTCGTCGTACCCCCGGAGGAGCGACACCGGATCGCCAAGTCGTTCCCGCGGATCACTCCGTTCCGGCTGCTGCCTTGGGAGACGACCTCGTTCGCGCTTTCCCGGATACCTGGGCTCAGGGGCGTCGCCGACGCCGGAATGCCACAGGGATTCGACGAACTTGTGCGCAACCCGGCGATCCACGACGTCGCGATGCCGGGATGGAACGGGGTCTTCAATGCTCGAGCGCTCGCCAAGATGTATGGGGCCCTCGCCAACTCCGGCAGCGTCGAGGGAATCCGATTCCTGCGACCGGAAACCGTCGCGCAGATGAGCGAGGTGCAGACCACCGACCGCGACTACGTCCTCGGGATCCGCATGAACTGGCGGCTCGGCTATCACTCTGCCCTTGTGGCCAGCCGGACGCAGTACGGACATGCCTTCGGCCACTACGGACTCGGCGGCTCCGGCGCATTCGCCGACACGGAGTCCGGTCTGGCACTTGCCTTCGTGACAAACCGGATGGGCAACGCGCTCACCCCGCTGACCGACCTGCGGATGATGCGACTGGGTGCACAGGCCCAGTCGATCGCACGACGCCTGTGACCGAGGTGACGACGGGCCGGTGTGACCGAGGTGACGACGGACCGGGCGGTGAGTGGCGGACTCTCACTTCCTGCGTAACCGGGACCGCCCGACCACGAGTAGTGCAGCGACCGCGATGACGCCGGCGGCGAGCACGAACGCGGTCTTCGGGGTCCGGTTCACGCTCGGCTCGCCCGAGACCGCTCGCGTCACCGAAACGGTGTGTATCTCCGACGTCGACGCGGTAGCCCCGAGAGCGCCCGAGTAGACCGCGGCGACCGTGTGTCCACCGACACCGGTGAAGCTGTGCGACACCGAAGCCCTGCCGTCGACCATCCCCACCGGGGCGCCCAGATCGACACCGTCCGCCTGGAACTGCACGCTTCCGCCACCGGGCGCGGGGGAGACGGTGGCGGACAGGATGATCGGTGTCCCCGTGGGCGCCGACTCCGGCACGGACAGCACCGTTGACGTCTTCACATCGTTCGGGTTCGAAATGGTGACGGTCCCCACGGGGCCCGCCCCTGCGTTCAGCGGAGCGCTGATCGTGTCCCTCGCCGAACACCGGGTCGCGGCCCACTGGGTTCCGAACATCGATGCCTTGGCCAGT
Source organism: Rhodococcus sp. RD6.2 (assembly GCF_001040705.1). Classification (GTDB taxonomy): domain Bacteria; phylum Actinomycetota; class Actinomycetes; order Mycobacteriales; family Mycobacteriaceae; genus Rhodococcus_G. The sequence goes on along the minus strand of NZ_CVQP01000005.1, from coordinate 668,519 downwards.
GAGGTGTTGAAGTTCGCGTCATTGTCGAACTCGCCGGCGGCGCCGGCGGTCCTGAGCTTCGGTGTGATCACCCCGGACCCGCCGGCGGTCATCGTGACCTCGACGGCGGGCATCTGAAACCAGGTGTCCCCATTGGGGTTGGTCGAGCCGTCGAGATTCTTGGAGTTCTTCGGAACCCGGATGCCACCCTCGGTGTCGGTGCTCGACGATGGGCTGTTGCCGATCACCTCGTTGTTCCCGGACAGCCGTAGAACGCGACCAGAGACGTTGTCGACGACACCGTTGTCGTCGACACGCAGCACGTTCGGTGCGACGTTGTCGAGATTGAAGCCGGTGCCGGGCACGATCGTGGCGCCGATGAACACGGCATTGGCCGGGATCTCGAAGTCGTTCTTCAGGCGGGAGAGGTTGACCGTGGTCGCGCCCGAACTCGTGGACGGATACGACCGCGGACCGGTCTGGATTCGATAGGTGAACCGCTGTCCGGGTTCGACGATGGCCGGCCCTTCGACGGTGACAGTGTCCGCTCCGAGGTCGTCGATATCGATGATGGACGACGCTCGGCAGGCTTCGATGAACGACACCTCGACAGGCGCCCCGATCGCCGAGGGCGACCCTAGTAGCACGCTTGACGCCAGCGTGGCCGCAGCGATCGATGACACCCGCCGTCGTAGCAGCGTAGACATACCCCTGCCCTCAGGGACCCCTCGACACGAGACCATGATGGGGTCAAAAGCATTCCTTTGCAGTGGAACTCGGTTCGTGTCCGGAGTGGTCGAGAATCCCTGGACGTGTTCGCCCTGTGTCTCTCGCGCGGACGGCGACCGAAGTCGCGGACGGGCGTGCTCACTGTTCCGGTGAATCGGCATGGCGACCCTCAAATTTCGAATGTTCGGCCGACGACATCGAGAAAGGGGGTTGCGCAGCCGCAACACGGGAAGTTGGACCATAGGCCAGTCAACCAGGGCAGTGAACTTAATCTGTAGAGTCCGCGGTCACACGCTGTGGAGGACTTCGGCCCGAAGATCCGGCCTCGACGCTCGGGCGGTGTTTGGTTCCGAGTCCTGCGACAGGTTCGATCAGCGTTGGCCCGAAGATGTGCTCAGAGGTGGCCGAACAGCAGATGTGACTGCCGCAGTGCTGCTCGACAACGTCACGATGGCGAGGATCATCGTTTGGGACGGGCCTGCCGACGAAGTGAATCCTGGGGAACACGCAGCACATGGAAATCGTGCTCTCAGTCCATTGAATGAGGGCCGCCCACTGTCGGTTTGGTCGCCGCTGTCGTCGTCATCGCTGTGGCCCACGCGCTCGGCGGGTGCAACGCCTGAGTCCTCCCCGTTCGGTGACTTCGGACCCTGGAATTGATCCGTTTGTTTCGCAAAGCTGGGTGTATCCCTCAGCCAGGCTGTCAGGTGGAGGTTGGACGTGTCGTGACCGCCGTCAGCGTTTCCGTCTTGGTTGGACCCTCGTGCGGGATCGGCGGAGCCTGGGACTGCTGCTGGGTCGTCGAAAGGTGGGGTTCGCCGTTCCCGTCGGACACCCGCCGATCCATGACCAGCGGCTCTTGAGGGCCCATCGACCGGGCTTCAGCCGACAAGAAAGGGCCGATCCCATGAGTGGCGTGACGAAAACTCCGGCGCAACGACCGGGACGCATCTTCGGGGACCGGCGAGAGGCGGGACGGGCGCTCGCGGAACTGCTCGACGCCTATCGAAACAACCGCCGTGTTGTTGTGCTCGGCCTCGCTCGCGGAGGGGTCCCGGTCGCGTGGGAGATCGCAGCAGCACTGGACGTCCCGCTCGACACCTTCGTGGTCCGCAAGCTCGGCGTGCCCGGGCACGAAGAGTTTGCCATGGGCGCGCTGGCCAGCGGTGGCTCACTCGTCGTCAACGACGACACCCTGCGCGATCTCGGCATCACGCCGGACCAGTTGCGTGAGGTCGTCGAGAGGGAAGCACGCGAACTGGAGCGCCGAGAAGCCGCTTACCGCGGGGGCAGGCCCCCGGTCGATGTCGCAGGCAAGGTCGTCATCGTCGCGGACGACGGTCTCGCGACCGGCGCCAGCATGTTCGCCGCCATAGACGCCCTGCGGCGTCAGGAGCCAGCCCAGATCGTCGTGGCGGTTCCGGCGGCACCCGAATCGACATGTCGGGAACTCGGTGCGATGGTGGACGACGTCATCTGCGCAACCATGCCCTTCCCATTCCGAGCCGTAGGTTCCTCCTTCTGGGACTTCGGCGAAGTGGCCGACGACGAGGTGCAAACGCTATTGCACACCCCTACGGTCGGTCGGGTCACCGGCGTAGGCACGCACGTGACGACATCCACAGCGGCCATCGTCCGCAGCGCGTGCAGCGATGCACCCGGCGGAGTTCCCTCCCGCGAAGACCTCCTCGATCTCGTCGGTGACGCACGCATCGTGCTGATCGGCGAGAGCTCGCACGGCACCCAGGAGTTCTACGCCGCACGCGCGGAGATCACCCGAACCCTCATCGAGGAATTGGGGTTCGCGGCGGTTGCCGCCGAGGCCGACTGGCCCGACGCGTATCGCATCAACCGCTACGTTCACGGTCGTGGCATGGACACCTCGGCGGAGGAGTCGATGCGAGGGTTCGAGCGCTTCCCTGCGTGGATGTGGCGCAACACGGTCATGCTCGACTTCGTGGCCTGGCTACGCCAACACAACGAGTGCAACGGTGGTGACCAACCCCCGGTCGGGTTCTACGGGCTCGATCTCTACAGCCTGCACCGGTCGATGCATGAGGTCGTGAGCTACCTGGACGGGGTCGATCCTGACGCAGCCCGCCGTGCGCGGAAACGCTACGCGTGCTTCGACCAGGTGTTCGGCGATGACGGGCAGGCATACGGCTACGATGCCGCGTTCGGCGTCGGCGAGTCCTGCGAACAGCAGGTCGTCGAGCAACTGCTGGAACTGCAACGCCACGCCGTCGACTACATCCGCAGCGACGGGAACGACGCGGAGGACGAGCGCTTCTACGCCGAACGGAATGCACACAGCGTCCGTGACGCGGAGGAGTACTACCGGGCGATGTTCCAGAGCCGGGTGCACTCCTGGAACTTGCGCGACCAGCACATGAGCGACACCCTCGACGCCCTGGTCGCGCACCTGGACCGCAGGCGCGGGAAGCCGTCTCGCGTGGTGGTGTGGGCGCACAATTCCCACGTAGGCGATGCGGATGCGACCGAACCCGGTGCGCACGGAGAGATCACGGTCGGACACCTGGTCCGTCAGCGTCATCGGGACGATTGCCGTCTCGTCGGATTCACCACTCACCACGGCACCGTGACCGCGGCGAGCGAGTGGGGAGGAGTCGCGGAACGGAAGGTGGTCCGTGCCGCACTGCCGGGCAGTGTCGAGGCGCTATTCCACGAGGTCGGCACAGGATCCTTTCTCGTTCGTACCACGGACGACGACGCCGTCGCCGACACCCTGCGTACGGCGCGGCTGGAGCGGGCGATAGGCGTGGTCTACCTTCCCGCGACCGAGCGACAGAGCCACTACTTCCACGCCCGGGTGGCCGAGCAGTTCGATGCCGTCATCCATGTCGACTCGACCAGTGCGCTCGAACCGCTCGATCGTACGAGCATCTGGATCGACGGTGAACGACCCGAGACGTATCCCTCCGCCCTCTGAGCACAGCGACCCAAAGTTCTCCTGCGCCCCTGTTTCCCGGTCGGCCATGACGCTGTCGTTCAGCGCTCGGGTCGACTTGATCTACAAGGGCAGCCTGTGGGGCCATGAAAGCGGCTGCCGTTCTCCGCCGGTCGCCCGCTCGATCAACCCCAGCGATGCACAGGACGCACAAGTGTCCGCGATCACCGGCCGATTGTCGGGTGACTGCAGGCGCACTGGTCGGAGGTCAGGCGGCAGCCATGTGGGTGGTGAACCAGTCACAGGCCAGTAGGGCCACTTCCTCGAGCGTCCCAGGTTCTTCGAAGAGATGGCTCGCTCCTTCGACGATCGTGAGTTGGCGTTTGCACCGAAGTCTGTCAAGTGCTCGGCGGTTGAGCGCGATGACGGCCTCGTCGCGGCCGCCGACGATGAGCAGCGTTGGGCAGGTGACTTGGCTGAGCCTGGCGGCAGCGAGGTCTGGACGCCCTCCGCGCGAGACGACGGCAAATGGCCCGGCAGCAGGGTTGGCGGCAGCCCAGAGTGCAGCGCCGGCACCGGTACTCGCGCCGAAGTAGCCGATCTGCGCGGTGGCCGTCTCGGGTTGGCACCGCAGCCATTCAGTGACGTCGAAGAGTCGGCGCGCAAGCAGCGAGACGTCGAAGACGCAGTGTCGATCAGCTTCTTCACTCGGGGTGAGAAGGTCGATCAACAGGGTTGCGATCCCCGCTTTGTTCAGCGTGCGCGCGACATATCGGTTGCGCGGGCTGTGCCTGCTGCTGCCGCTGCCGTGTACGAACACCACGACTGCGTCCGATTCCACTGGTACTGCCAGGTGTCCGGGGAGCCAGGCGTCCTCGGTCTGTATCGCGACGTCTTTGTCGAGGCCGTGCGGCATATCCACGGAGGGTGTCACCGGCGTTGGGATCCGACGAGGGTTGGTGCGTTGAATCATTTGTGCTGCCTCGTCATCCGATATCGGCGGAAGTGTCGATGCCATTGTCCGACGGGTTTGAACGGCGTTAGCTTCTCCCTTTCCCGCTGAACATCGTTCGCCTGCGCCGACGTGCGATACCAGGGCCAGAGTGCCTTCAATTGGGCCGACGAAGCCACTTTGTGCCCTTCCCGATTCCAGCTGGGGCGAGGCCTCACAGATGGGTCGGGCGGGCACTCCGGCTGCACGCTATCGGGTCACCGAGGTCGCGGCGTGTGAAGTCGCCTCTCGGCTGTACACCATCGGCGGGTGCCCGTCCGGACTCCGCGGCGAGCCGCTGACCGTGCTGCCGGCTGGCGACCGATGGCAACCGAACGAGGGGACCTTCGTCCCTGTGCGGCCCGCGTCTGCGTTGCGATGATGACCCAGTACCCAACTGGAGTTAGGCCGTTCTGCCTGAACGGGGGAGTGCGAGATGGACGCCAACGGTCCGATCGTGGTGGGAGTTGACGGGTCCGAGTTCTCGAACTGTGCAGTCCGATGGGCAGCCCGGGCGGGAGTTCGGCACGCCGCACCCCTGCACCTGATCTCGACGATCTTCATAGCCGGAAGCTACGGCGTCCCGGAGGGATTGCCGCCGGCGTATTTCGATGACCACGAGCTCCTCGGGCGGCGCCGACTGGCGCGGGCAATCGAGGTGGCACGTGCGGAGGCGCCAAACCACCCGCTGACGATCGATTCGGAGCTGCTGTGGGGCCATCCAGGTGGCATTCTGCTCGAACGAGCGCACGCCGCGCGGATGTTGGTGGTCGGATCGCGCGGACTCGGTGAAGTGTCGGGTGGCCTACTCGGATCGGTCAGTGCGACGGTCGCAGCTCACGCCGACTGTCCGGTGGCGGTAGTCCGAGAGCTCGTGGACCCGGAAGGCACCGAGGGTGGCCCGGTGCTGATCGGCGTCGACGGCACACGGAACAGTGAGCCCGCACTCCGGGAGGCATTCGTCGAAGCGTCTCTGCGTGGGGCCGAACTTGTCGCGCTTCACGCATGGTCGGACACGAACATCTCGAGCCTGCTCACGGCCAACCACGGACTCGACTGGTTGTCGATCCAGGAGCGCGAAGAAGCCCAACTCTCGGAGAGGCTGGCGGGTTCGTGTGAGGAGTTCCCGGGCGTTCGAGTCACCCGGGTCGTCGTCAAGGACCGGCCCGCCCAGAAACTGGCCGAGCTGTCGGACAAGGCACAGCTGGTGGTCGTCGGTTGTCGGGGCCGGGGCGGCTTCGCCAGCCTGCTGCTCGGCTCCACAAGCCGGGCGCTCCTACACATCGTCACCCGTCCGTTGCTGATCGTCCATGCGCACTGAGGCGTCTCCGACCCGCCTACTCGTCGCCACCGGTCTCGAGCATGTGGCTGCAGCACGAGCAAAGGCGCGCTCCTGGAAAAGCGCTGGTCAGGCGACCGGGAGCCACCGCTCTCCGGCGCGGAGCTGACCATCTGACGGCCGAGCTTCGGGTGGAGGACAGACTCATGCACGCGGTACTCGCTGGACAGGGTTGGTCACATGCGCCGCGTCTGGACGGCACGGACGTGCATTTCGGCCTCGGTCTCCAACCGCGCGACCGTTCCGCGGGAACTGTCGGCTCTCGATTGAGTGACGGGTGGACGACGATCCGGGACCTTACGCCTCTATAGCCCGGAGCGGAGGCGCGAGATAGTTGCGATGCTCGACCGGGGAGAACACTATGTCGGATAGCGCCTTCTCTGCTCCAGGCCGCTGGTGGCGGCTTCGGCCCTGGAACACCAACACCCTCATGCGCCCCAGTGATCGGCTCGAAGGTGTCCTGATTCTTGTGATCGCGGGTGTTGTGGCACTGTCGATCCCAGTTGCCGGCGCTGTGGGCACGAGTACCTACAGCCGCCTGAGTGATATCGCGGACAGCCAGCGTGAGCAAGTCCATCAAGTCACTGCAGTGCTCACCGATGACGCCCCTCAAAGGTTGATCGGAACCACCATGTCGAATCAAGCTTTCGTTGAGCAGGCGCCCGCCCAGTGGTCGGTGAACGGTGTGGCGCATGCTGGGCCGGTTCCTGCCGAAGTGGGGGACAAGGCCGGTCAGACGGTGAGTATCTGGATCGACCCCGCAGGAGCGCCCACAGGAGCTCCTCGCTCGAGTACGGAAAATGCAGCCGCTGCTCTCGGGGTGACGGTCGGTGCCTGGGCATTGTGCTCGGCAACGTGCGGGCTTGTCATCCTCGGGCTTCATTGGCTGACCGACAGAATCCGTCTGCGCCAGTGGCAACGTGAATGGGAACGCGTAGATCGAAGCACCGGATGGTCGTTGAGCTGACACCGATCAGCGAAGGTCTGGAGATCGCCGCGGCGCGTCTTTCTTCTGCAGCTGCGGGCGATTCGGTGAGGGAGACCATGGATTCGCCCAACCGAGCGCGGGACCGGACACGCCGCGAACGCTGGTCGTGGTCGTGGTCGTGGTCGTGGTGGCTCTGCTCCTGGCAGCCTCGGTCCGGGTGGTGAAGCAGTGCGAGTTCCGAATCGCTCCGGAAGCCGCCCAGACCTTCGGTCGGACTTGGTTCCTGACTGGACCATGTCCCCGGCCAATGTGGGGATCCGCAGGTTCCGATGAACAAGCCTGGGAACCAGCTGGTGTCCAGAGCAGTGGTGTTGAGCCCATGCGCCACGACGTCCACCTCGATTTCTCATTGCAATGCCGCGGCCGGAATGGCGAAGGTCCAAGGCCAGGGATGGGGGGGATATCCGGGCACCTTCATCACATCCAGGATCGCCGATCGCGACCGCTCCACCGATTGAAGCGCGCCCGGTTCAGGTTCGGATGGCGTGGTCCGTCGTTGCGTCCAACTGGGGAGGCTCGCCCAACAGGGGAGCCTTGACGCAACACGCACAGAAGGAATGCGACAAGCATTGCAGCACTGCATGTTTCATGGATAATCGCAATTATCCACGAAAGTCGGAAGTGGGTGCGGCCGGGCTCGATGGGGAGGAGCGCCGCCGCTCGGCGGCAGGTCGGAGGTCGAGTCGGGTTGACGGCGACTCGGACGGGATGCGCATCAGGAACACATGACGGCCGGATGACTGCGGCGCACGCTGGACGCCGTGCGCGGTGCGGCCTGCGGTCCGGACAATGTCGCCGGCGCGGAGGCGGTCCAGCCAGGGGGTGTTCCGGCCCTGGACTGACTGGAGCGCCTGTGGTCAGTCCGTGGGCTTACTGTCGGCACTCGGGTCGGTCTCGATCCTTGGGTCGACCCTTTCAGGGGACGGCCCCCGAAAGGAAAAGTGACATAATGTTCCTTATCGGGTGCGGCGTTGAACTGCGGTGATAATCGCATCGTGCGCCTGCGCATCACGATTCGGCTCGGTAGCCACAAGACCGACCGCCACACCGGCCGTTGCGGCATTGGTGGGCTATTTCCCGCGTGTGCGCCCGGTGCGCGGCGTCGAAGCTGTCGTCATCTGATCGACGATCGGTTCGGGTCGACGGCCACACTCTGGCGCCTTGCCGGGTCGAGACAACTTTCCCGGGGTCGCCGACGCGCTGCACCTGCGCCGCGACTTGGTGCTGATCCCCTCTCGTGAACTTCCACCACCTCAATACGTCACAGTGACGTATTGAGGTGGTGGAACCGCCTCGTAGGATCGACGCAGAATCAACGACGACGGGTCGTTCAGTGCTGCCCGGGGTTGAGTTTGATGAACAGCGCGTCCATTTCGGCGCACAGTCGGTCCCCGTCGTGCAGGGTGCCCTTGATGTACACCTTCCGGCCGTCGATCCGGTCGGCCCAGGTTCGGGCCTTCAGCGGTGTGTTGAGTGGCGTGATCGACCGGTACTGCACGGTCAGGTACGCGGTTCGGCTGACACCGCGGATGGCGACCGCCGAGGCGTAGCCGCCGAGATCGTCGAACGCCACCGCGACGTGACCGCCGTGTGCGGCATTGTTGCCTCCGAGGTGATAATCGCGGAAAGTGACCGTGGCGAAGACGCCGTCGTCGCCGACGTCGGTGATCTCGTACGGCGGAAGCGTGATGTTGCCGCGGGCCGGAAGGTCGACGCGGGTGCCTGCGGGCGAATGCCACTCGTCGATGCGAACCTCGGCGAGCTTGGCGTTGATCTCGGCGAGCTTGTCGATCAGCTCGTCGGTGAGCTCCGGAGTCGGGCACGCGTACCGAACGCGATCCATCAGCGTCCGCACCTGCTCGCTGAACTCTCCGTATCGTGGCCCGCCGCGCTCGGTGGTGATCGCCGCACGAGCGCGGAAGCCACCCTCGTGCGGATCCTCTACCTCGGTGGTCGTCTCGGGGCTCGTTGAACCGTCAGTCATGGGGTCGACCGTATCGGGAGGCCCCAGCCGTCCTGACGCTCCCCCACCCTGTCAGTTGCGCACGATCAGTATCGGGCAGGTCGTCCTGTGCAGGAGCGCGCGACTCGTGGACCCGAGGAGCATTCGCGCGAACCCACCACGTCCGCGACTGCCGACCACCAGCAGTTGTGCCCCCGCGGCCAACTCGACGAGCGAGTCGACGGGGCGATCCTTGACGACGACATTCCGCACGGTCACGTCCGGGTAGTCGTCGGCGAAGCCTCCCAGGCTCTCCGACAGTGCCGCTTGCTCGCGTTCCTGGATCGTCGGCCAGTGGAACGTCGGTTCGTGCGGCCTCAGCGCCGACAGGCTGACGTCGGACCAGGCATGGACGGCCGTCAGTTCGACGCCGCGCAAGGACGCCTCGATGAAGGCTTCCTCGATGGCGGGCTCACTGTTCGGTGTCCCGTCGACCCCCACGACGACGGCGTCACCCGATGTCGCCCGATCGGCGGACGGCTCGCGGATCACGGCGACCGGGCAGTCGGCATGCGCGGCGACCGCAATACTCACGGACCCGACGAGACCTCCGGTGATCTCGCCGTGGCCTCGCGAGCCGACGACCACCATCTGCGCCGCCGACGACAGTTCGACGAGTACACGACTCGGATTTCCGGGCACGAGTTCGGTGCTGATCGTGAGTGCGCCTGCTGACGCGGCGTTCTCCGCGATAGTGGCGGCATCGGAAAGGAGCCGGCGACGTTCGGGTTCCTGCTCCTCGAGGTATGCGGGTGGCAACCCGATGGGTACACCGGACCTGCCCTCGACGAACGCGGCATCGACGATGTGCAGTGGAGCGTGTCTGCGTTCGGCCGTCGCGGCCGCCCAGCGCACCGCCTCGTTGGACGAGCGGGACCCGTCCACTCCCACCAGGATGGGGACGCTCTCTGCCATCTACCGCTCCTTCCACTCCCCTGCTCAGGTCAGCTCGTCGCGCAGCCTGTCGAGTGTCCGTGTGAGGAGTCGGGACACGTGCATCTGGGAGATGCCCATCCGTTCGGCGATCTGCGACTGCGTGAGCCCGCCGAAGAACCGGAGCAGGACGAGGGTGCGTTCCCGTTCCGGAAGTCTCGACAGCGCTGGTTCCACCGTCGCATATCCTTCGACGGTTTCCAGTGATGCGTCATCGGTCCCGAGCGTGTCGACCAGTGGAACGTCGTCGCCGTCGTCGCGGACCGGGGTGTCCATCGAGATGGTTTGGTAGGCGCTGCCCGCGATCAGCGCTTCGGCGATCACGCCGGGGTCGGTGTCGAGTTCTGCAGCGATCTCCCGTGCTGACGGCGCGCGCCCGAGCCGTTGAACGAGGACCTCGACGGCCTTCCCGATCTCGAGGTGGAGATCCTTGAGTCGCCGCGGCACCCGCATCGCCCATCCCGCGTCGCGAAAGTGGTGGCGCACTTCGCCCATGATGGTGGGAACGGCGAAGGACACGAAGTCGGTGCCACGGGTGACGTCGAACCGGTCCACCGCGTTGAGGAGCCCGACCCGTGCCACCTGGAGGAGGTCGTCGTAGGGTTCGCCGCGCCCGCGGAAGCGGCGGGCGATGTGCTCGGCCAGTGGCAATGCGCGCGTGACGATGTCGTCGCGTAGTCGCTCCGCGTCGGCGGGACCGTCTGCGAGGCGTTGGAAGAGCGCGGTGAGGTCGTCGTACGCCCCGCCCGTGTTGGTGTCGTCGTCGCCGACTGGCACTAGGTACCGCTCCTGGAGGACTTGGTGAACTCCACGGTCGTGTGGAACCCGCCTCCCGGGCGTGGGGTGTGAGTCGTTGCGATGGTGTCGGTCACGGTTTTGAGCACGTGCCAGCCGAAGCTGTGCGGGTCCGGCACCGTGTCCGTGTGGGTGTCGATGTCGATGCGGACGGCGAGTTCATCGACCAGGAATTCGAAGCAACACACCAGGTCTGCGTCCGCTGCGGAGTCCTTGACGAGGACGGTGCAGATCTCGTCGACGGCGAGCTTGATGTCGGAGACGTGATCGAGGTTGAAATCGGTCAGGACGGCGATCACCTCGGCCACGGCCCTGAGCACGGGGAGTTGCCCGTCTTCCGCTCGCACTCGCAGTTCGACGGGAGTGCGGGACGTCGCCACTTCGGACAGTGCCATGTTGTCCTCCGGCCTGTGCGCTTCAGGTGATGTGCAGGTCCGTTCACTCGCGCTTCGACGTCAGCGTACCCGCGTCCGCGTTTCTCGAAACCGTCCTCCGTAGCCGACGAATTCGGCGCATTGGCGCTACTCGGCGGTGCGGTGAGCGGCACGGTCCGGGTGCGCCGCAGGGTGCGGTCAGGCGGTCGGTTGCTCGACGTCGTGGGGTATCCGCTCGTGAACGGTGAGCAGTAGGTGATCGAACACCGAGCGCAGCCCGCTGGGTGCGTTGACGGCCTCGGTGAACTCTGCGACCAGCTGCTGGGCGAGTAATCGGATCTTGACGTTGCTCTCCTGGGATCGCCACGTCAGGACGTCGAACGCGCGGTCCGCGCTGATTCCGTAGACGAGCATCAGCGCGCCCTTGGCCTGTTCGATGGCTGCCCGTGACCGAACGATGTCGGCGAGCGTGCCTTGGCTTTCGGCCTGTGGGGTGTCGCTGTCGAGTTCGGTGTCGCTGTCGAGTTCGACGTAGAAGCCGGCTGTTCCGACGAGTTCACCGTCCTTGTCGACTTCCTGATCGGCTACGACGAGGACGTGCCGGGTGTGGCCTGTCGTGTCGACGATCCGATGGCGGCTGCAGAAGGGGGCGCCCTTCTCGACCGTTTCGGCGAGGGTGGCGGCGACCTCAGGGCGGTCGTCGGGATGCTTGTGCGCGAGCAGCAGTTCGGTTGTCGGTGTGACGGTGCCTGGTGCGTAGCCGTGCATGGCGGCGACTTCCTTGGACCATTCCCACTGCTGTTCGCGGAGGGTGAATCGGAAGCTCCCGACTCGGTGGCAGGAGCCGGCGCCGAGCACTCGGTCGATGTCCGACGCGTCCACGGCGAACCTCCTCGTCAGGGGTGCGGGCGCCACGGTGTTCCCGTGAGTCGAACCTAGCCGCATCGGAAGGGGAAGGAAAGGAGCGTTCGCGAGCTGCGGAGGGGTGTCCGGCGGGTGCCGTGGCCTGTGTGGAGGTGTTTGTTTCCGTTGGCTCGGCGAGTATCCCGGGCGTCGCACCCGTTGAGCGTTTATCGGGGCGGGTAGGCGGGCACTTCTCCAGAGTGAACGAGTCAGAGTGCGGCGGCCCGTCGGTCGGTGTCGAGGAGGAGTTCCTCCTGGTGGACCCGGTGAGCGGCGTTCCGAGTCTGCGCAACGAGAGGGTGGCTTCCTGCGCTCGCGCCGCGGGCCTCGCGTTGCAGCTGGAATTGTCGCAGTGCCAGGTGGAGACCAATTCGCCGGTGTGCCACGACAGTGACAGCTTGCGTGATCGGCTCCTGGAGATGAGGAAGGTCGCGGCGGCGGCGGCGATGCGGGAGGGGTGCCGCCTTGTTGCCACCGGAACCCCGATGGTCGGGCCTCCTCGGATGCCCATCAGCAATTCCGATCGGTACCGGGAGATGGAGAGCCGTTTCGGCATCGTGTCCACCGAGCAGGCGGTGTGCGGGTGTCATGTGCATGTCGATGTTCCGGACCGGGAGTTGGCCGTTCAGGTGTGCAATCACGTTCGGCCGTGGCTTCCGACGATTCTGGCGCTTGGTGCGAACAGCTCCGTCAACCGCGGCGTCGACAGTGGTTTCGAGAGTTGGCGGTCGGTGCTGTGGTCCCGTTGGCCGGGTTCGGGTCCGCCGCCGCTGTTCGATTCGGCAGAACACTACGGACGGACGGTCGCGGCCTTCGTCGACGCGGGCGTTCTCATGGACGAGCGGATGGTGTACTGGGACATTCGACCGTCGTGCCACCTGCCGACGGTGGAGGTACGGGTCGCGGACGTTCAGCCGACAGTCGATCGGGCGGTGTTGGTCGCGACTTTGGTGCGGGCGCTGGTGATGACGTCGATTCGCGCGGTCGAGGCGGGCGAACCGCCGCCGCGCGTGGCACTGGAGGTGCTGCGCGCCGCGAACTGGCTCGCGGCCCGGGACGGACTGGTGGGGCGTGCGCTCGATCCGTGGACGGCGCGGCCCGCCGCCGCCGGTGACCTGCTCGCCGCGTTGGTGGTGCATGTGCGGGACTCGCTCGACGAGCTTGGTGAGCACGACCGTGTGACCCGGTCGCTGGAGTGGGTGTGGCGATCGGGAACCGGTGCGGACTGGCAGCGGCGCATGCTGGTGGAACTCGGAGATCCCGCTCGCGTGGTGGAGCTTGCGGCGGCTCGGACCCTGTACGAGCGGGAGCGGGTCACCGACTGATCCGGCTGCTGCGCGGCGCGGGGCCGCGATCGATCACATGACGATCGCCACTATCACCACCAGGAGGAGGACGATGATCGCCGCAACGGAGATCAATGTCGCTGCGCTTGGGGGTGAGAATCGGAGATTGGTGCGCGGCTCGGGTTCCGAGAGTCCGGAGGTGTGCGCCGACTCCGGGGGCGTCGCGACGGGCGGGACTCCGGTGTCGAGGTCGGGGGTGCGGTCCGGGTCCGGATCGGGAGGTGTGGACACGGCGTCTCCTTCCGTCGGGTCGCCTCACGGGTCGACATGGCGTTCTTTCGGGATACCCGAACGGGTCGGCGCGCACACACCGCGTTTCGGTCTCGACGCGTCGGGGTATGTCGTGACCATGTCCCCTTCCGAGACTGTTCGCGCTGAGCGCGCCACCCGGCCCGGTGTCCTGCGGTTACCCGGCGTCTACGCCCCGCAAGCCGATACGTGGCTGCTCGCCGACACTCTGCGTACGGCCGGTGTCCCGAACGGCGCCAAGATCCTCGACTACTGCACCGGAAGCGGGGCGGTGGCGCTGGCCGCGGCCGACTGCGGTGCGTCCGAGATCGTGGCGGTCGACGTGTCCACCCGGGCAGTCGTGTCCGCGTGGTTGAACTCGTGGTGGCGGCGGTTGCCCATCCGGGTCGCGCGCGGTGGACTCGACGTCGCGCGCCGGCGGGGCCCTTACGACGTGGTGGTCGCCAATCCCCCGTACGTCCCGATCTCCGGCGACGGGACCGCGCAGTCCCGCAACTGGGATGGCGGCCCGAGTGGCCGCCGTGTCGTCGGTCCGCTGTGCCGGCAGGTGCGTTCGCTCCTGCGGCCGGGTGGGTTCGCGCTGATCGTGCACTCCGAGGTCGCGGGCATCGCCCATACTGTCGGGGAGTTGCGCGCAAGCGGATTGAAGGCCGCTCCGGTCGCGCGTACCCGAGTCCCGTTCGGGCCGGTCATGTCCCGGCAGTCCGCCAACCTGACCGCGAGTGGTCTCATCGAACTCGGTCAGAACTGGGAGGAACTGGTGGTGATCCGCGGTGACCGCCCGGACTGAGTCGGACACCGACGCGGTACCCGAGTGGAACGGCCAGGAAGCCCAGGTGGTCCGCCGGGTACCCGGCGGACCCGTCCTGGTTCGCGGCCCGGTGCGGCTCATTGCCGACGACGGGCGGGAAGTGGTCTGTGATCGGTTCGTTGTCGCGGTGTGCCGGTGTCGCCTGAGTTCGATTCATCCCCTGTGCGACACCAGCCACCGGGAGCTCAGGCGCCCACGTACTCCGCCAGATGCTTGCCGGTGAGGGTCTGCCCGTTGGCGACGAGGTCCGCGGGGGTGCCCTCGAAGACGATGCGGCCGCCGTCGTGTCCGGCGCCCGGCCCGAGGTCGATGATCCAGTCGGCGTGTGCCATGACCGCCTGGTGGTGTTCGATCACGATGACGGACTTGCCGGAGTCGACGAGCCGATCTAGCAGGGCGAGGAGGTTTTCGACGTCGGCGAGGTGCAGGCCGGTGGTCGGTTCGTCGAGGACGTAGACGTCGCCCTTCTCCCCCATGTGCGTGGCGAGCTTGAGTCGTTGGCGTTCGCCGCCGGACAGCGTGGTGAGGGGCTGCCCGATCTTCACGTAGCCGAGCCCGACGTCGGCGAGACGCTGCAGAATCTTGTGTGCGGCAGGAAGTTTCGCGTCTCCGGAACCGAAGAACGCTTCGGCTTCGGCGACGGACATGCCGAGGACCTCGCTGATGTCCTTGCCGCCGAAGGTGTAGTCGAGGACCTCCATCTGGAATCGTTTGCCCTCGCACACCTCGCACGGCGTGGACACCCCGGCCATCATCGCCAGGTCGGAGTAGATGACGCCCGCGCCGTTGCAGTTCGGGCACGCGCCTTCGGAGTTGGCACTGAACAGGGCGGGTTTGACGCCGTTGGCCTTGGCGAACGCCTTGCGGATCGGTTCGAGCAGTCCGGTGTAGGTGGCGGGGTTGCTGCGCCGGGAACCCTTGATCGCGCCCTGGTCGATGGCGACCACGCCGTCGCGTTTGGACACCGATCCGTGGATCAGTGAACTCTTGCCGGAGCCGGCGACGCCGGTGACGACGACGAGGACGCCGAGTGGGATGTCGACGTCGACGCCCTGCAGGTTGTGGGTGTCGGCGCCGCGGACCTCCAGTGCGCCCGTCGACGCGCGGAACGAGTCCTTCACGGTGGAGCGGTCGTCGAGGTGACGCCCGGTGACGGTGTCGCTGGCGCGCAGTTCGTCGACGGTGCCTTCGAAGACGATGTGGCCGCCGTCGCTGCCCGCACCCGGGCCGAGGTCGACGACGTGGTCGGCGATCGCGATGGCTTCCGGCTTGTGCTCGACGACGAGGACGGTGTTGCCCTTGTCCCGCAACTGCAGCAGCAGGTCGTTCATCCGCGCGATGTCGTGGGGGTGCAGGCCGATGGTGGGTTCGTCGAACACGTACGTCACGTCGGTCAGCGACGATCCGAGGTGCCGGATGAGTTTGGTGCGCTGCGCCTCGCCGCCGGACAGGGAGCCCGCCGGACGTTCGAGGCTCAGGTAGCCGAGGCCGATGTCGACGAACGAGTCGAGCGTTTCACAGAGGGACTTCAGCAGTGGTGCCATCGACGGCTCGGCGAGTCCACGGACCCACTCGGCGAGGTCGCTGATCTGCATGGCACAGACGTCGGCGATGCTGACACCGTTGATCTTCGAGGAGCGGGCCTCGGCGCTGAGGCGGGTGCCCTCGCAGTCGGGGCACGTCTGGAAGGTGATCGCACGGTCCACGAACGCCCGGATGTGCGGCTGCATCGCCTCCCGGTCCTTGGATAGGAACGACTTCTGGATCTTCGGGATGAGGCCTTCGAACGTGACGTTGACGCCCTCGACCTTGACCTTCGTCGGTTCCTTGTAGAGGAGGTCGTTCAGCTGCTTCTTCGTGAACTTCGAGATGGGCTTGTCGGGGTCGAAGAATCCGCAGCCGCGGTAGATCCGGCCGTACCAGCCCTCCATGCTGTAGCCGGGGATGGTCAGTGCGCCTTCGTTGAGGGACTTGCTGTCGTCGTACAGCGCGGTGAGGTCGAAGTCGGAGACGTTCCCACGGCCCTCGCAGCGCAGACACATGCCGCCGGTGACGCTGAAGCTGCGCCGCTCCTTCACCTCCCGGCCACCCTTCTCCATGGTGATCGCGCCGGCGCCACTGACCGAGGCGACGTTGAAGGAGAACGCCTGCTGCGAGCCGATGTGCGGAGTTCCGAGGCGGCTGAACAGGATTCGCAGCATCGCGTTCGCGTCGGTGGCGGTCCCGACCGTCGATCTGGGGTTGGCGCCCATGCGTTCCTGGTCGACGAGAATGGCCGTCGTGAGTCCTTCGAGGACGTCGACGTCGGGGCGCGCGAGCGTGGGCATGAAGCCCTGAACGAACGCGCTGTACGTCTCGTTGATCATGCGCTGCGATTCGGCGGCGATCGTCGCGAACACCAGCGAGCTCTTGCCCGAGCCGGACACGCCGGTGAACACGGTCAGTCGGCGTTTCGGGAGGTCGACGTCGACGTTCTGCAGGTTGTTCTCGCGGGCACCGTGCACGCGGATCAGGTCGTGGCTGTCGGCCGCATGCGATGCGGTGGGCTGCGTGGTCGACCTGGTGGCCGTGGTCATCGTGTCTCCATCCTGTGCGGGGCCCGCTCCCCTGGCGTGTTCGAGAACGCTGTGCGAACGAGTATGTCCGATTGGGCGCGCCCGGTTCGTCAGCTCGCCTGCTGGATCCGGATCATGTTGCCCGCGGGATCGCGGACCGCGCAGTCGCGCACGCCGTACGGCTGGTCGGTCGGTTCCTGGATCACCTCGGTGTCACCGGCGGCCAGCTTCTCGAACGTTCCGTCGAGGTCGGGGGTCGCCAGCAGGAGGCTGCCGTACGTGCCCTTCGCCATCATCTCGCTGATGAGCCGACGCTCGTCGTCGGTGACGCCGGGGCTGGCCTCGGGCGGGTACAGGACGATCGACGTCTCGGGTTGGCCGGCCGGCCCGACGGTGAGCCAGCGCAGCCCGTTGTAGCCGACGTCGTTGCGCACTTCGAAGCCGAGCGTGTCGCGGTAGAACGCGAGAGCCGCGTCCGGGTCGTTCTGCGGAAGGAAGCTGGAGTGGATGGTGAGTTTCATGGAACTCACGCTAGGGGCCGTTCGTCACCGCCGCTTCTCGATTCCTGATCGGTCTGGTGACCTGCTTGGCAACGCACGACGGCATGCCCTCGGTCGCCATTGCCGCTTCGCGCCGGTAGACGCTCGGTGGAACCCCGACGAGTTCGGTGAATCGCGTACTGAACGTTCCGAGCGACGAACAGCCGACCTGGAAGCACACGTCGGTGACGCTGAGGTCGCCGCGCCGGAGCAGGGCCATCGCCCGCTCGATGCGTCGGGTCATCAGATAGCTGTACGGGGCCTCGCCGTACGCGAGCCGGAACTGCCTGCTCAAGTGACCTGCGGACATGCTCACCTGACGGGCGAGAGCCTCCACGTCGAGGGGGTGGGCGTAGTCCCGGTCGATGCGGTCGCGGACCCGCCGCAGTAACGCCAGGTCGCGCAGGCGCTGCTCGTTGCCCGTTCGCGCGGTCACCATTCGATCGTGTCACGCTCTCTGAAATGGCATGGCACCGGACTGCTCAGTGGCCGAGCTGACCTGTCAGATGCTGTCCTTCCAGGTGCTTCACATGGGCATGTTCTGCGAGCACGATGCCCGCTCCCGCGACGAAGAACAGCACACACAGGATGGCGCCGAGGATCGCCCAGCCGGCGAATCCGTAGCCGGCGGCGACGAGGGTCATGCCCATCGTCGCGATGCCGAGGAAGACCAGACCGTATCCCGGCCAGTTACGTGAGTCGTCGATGGCTTCACCGGGGTGTTCCCGGGTGGTGTGGGCCTGGTCGATGGGAAGGTCTTTCTTGCGGTTCTTTCCACGCATGTCGATCGCCTCCGCAACAGTCGTCGAGGATGTTTCTGCTGAGCGCGCGTGTTCGAGACTTCGTACTCGGTCTACCACGCGGCTCTGTAGCCGTCCACAGGACGTGGCGTGGGAGGAGTCCTCAGATCATCACGCCGGCCAGCGCGACACAGCAGGCGGTTCCCGCAGCGACGAGGCCCGTCAGGCCGGGTGAACCCGTGAGTAGGGCGGCGGTGACGCCGACCGGGCATGCAGAGATCAACGCGATGAGCGCGGTGTTCCGGCGCCCTCGATCGGGTCGGCGATGCGCGCCGAGTGGTGCAGGAGCACCGTGGTTCGCAGAGACGGCGTGATTCACCGGTAGAGCATGGGTCATGGTTGGCGACCTTCTGTCGATTCGGCTACCGGACAACCGGCGCTCGGAGACGTGGGGCTGCTTTCTCAACCAGTTCCGGTTCTACCACGAGAACTGCGACCGGGCCAGGGGACGGGCTTCCGGACGCCGGTGCCATGCGTCCCGTTTCGGTGCGCGCCGGAACGGGAATACCGAGGCCGGCTGTCGTGGCGAGGAGGTGACTGATGCGGTCGATGTGGAAGGGGACCGTCACGTTCGGGCTCGTCGCGATCCCGATCCGGTTGTACGCGGCCACCCAGGACCAGAAGCTGTCGTTTCACCAGGTACACATCCCGGACGGGTCTCGCGTGCAGCATCGTCGATTCTGTGCGGCGGAGGACACGGAGGTGCCGTACGACGAGATCGGGAAGGGCTACGAAACGGCGGACGGCCAGATGGTGGTCCTGACCGACGAGGATCTCGCCGGCCTGCCACTTCCGAGCGCCCACACCATCGAGGTCCTCGCGTTCGTGCCCATCGAATCCGTCGATCCGATCCACTTCGATCGCACCTACTTCCTCGAACCGGAGAAGTCGGCGGTGAAACCGTTCGTGATGCTGCGGGACGCGATGGGCAAGTCGGGGCGGGTAGCGGTCACGAAGGTGGCCATCCGCCAGCGGGAGTCACTTGCGTTGCTGCGTGTGTACAAGGACGACATCGTCGTCGAGACGATGCTGTGGCCCGAGCAGGTGCGCACCCCGGACTTCGACTTTCTCGGTACCGACCCACCCCAGGTCGGTGCGAAGGAGATGAAGATGGCAGCGCAACTAATCGATGCCATGGCCGAACCGGTCTTCGACCCGGACGCCTACCGCGACGAGTACCAGCAGGCGCTGAAGGAACTCGTTCGCAACAAGATCGAAGGCGGCGACACCACGACGCCCCCGTCGGCGGCGGGCACGTCCGACGACGAGGTCTCGAGCCTTCTCGAGGCTCTGGCGAGCAGCGTCGAGGCGTCCCGCGGGTCGACACCCGAGAAGTCCCGGCCGAGGAAGGCGCCGTCGAAGAAGGCACCCGCCAAGAAGGCTGCCGCGAAGAAGCCTGCGCGTGCGTCGAAGCGGAAGGGGTCGTAGCCGCGGCATCGCCCGGACAGCGTCGACGGGTTTGGCGCCGAATCGCTCCGGGTATGCCGCGACTGCCATGTGACTCGAATTCGGGAGGTGCCAGGGATGGTCGACAGGAACGACTCGGGCAGGAACGAGAAGGACCTACGCCTCGACCAGGCGAGAGTGGACAGGTCGTCCGGTCACCTGACGACGCAGCAGGGCGTCGGTGTCACGCACACCGACGATTCGGTGACAGCCGGCCAGCGTGGACCCACCCTCCTGGAGGATTTCCATTTCAGGGAGAAGATCACTCATTTCGACCATGAACGCATCCCGGAACGGGTGGTGCACGCGCGCGGTGCGGGCGCCTACGGGGTGTTTCGCCCCTACGACGACACGCTTGCCCGCTACACGTCGGCGGAATTCCTGACGGACCCCACCGTAGAGACGCCGGTGTTCGTTCGATTCTCGACGGTCGCCGGATCCCGTGGATCGGCGGACACGGTTCGCGACGTGCGCGGTTTCGCGACGAAGTTCTACACCCGCCAGGGGAACTACGACCTCGTCGGCAACAACTTCCCGGTGTTCTTCATCCAGGACGGCATCAAGTTCCCCGACCTGATCCATGCGGTGAAACCGGAGCCCGACAACGAGATCCCGCAGGCGCAGTCGGCGCACGACACGTTCTGGGACTTCGTGTCGCTGCAGCCGGAGACGTTGCACACGGTGCTGTGGCTGATGTCGGATCGTGCGCTCCCCCGCAGCTATCGGATGATGCAGGGCTTCGGCGTCCACACGTTCCGGTTGGTCGACGCGGAGGGCCGCGGCACCTTCGTCAAGTTCCACTGGACACCGACGCTCGGGGTGCATTCGCTGCTGTGGGAGGAGTGCCAGCAGATCGCGGGCAAGGACCCGGACTTCAACCGCCGCGACCTGTGGGATGCGATCGAATCCGGGCAGTTCCCCGAGTGGGAGTTGGGTGTGCAGTTGATCCCGGAATCCGATGAGGGCTCGTTCCCGTTCGACCTTCTGGACGCGACGAAGCTGGTCCCGGAGGAGACGGTGCCCGTGACACCGGTCGGGAAGCTGGTGCTCAACCGCAATCCGGACAATTTCTTCGCCGAGACGGAGCAGATCGCGTTCCACACCGCGAACCTCGTGCCGGGCATCGACTTCACCGACGATCCGTTGCTTCAGGCCCGCAACTTCAGCTACCTCGACACCCAACTGATTCGTCTGGGTGGCCCGAACTTCGCGCAGATCCCGGTGAATCGGCCGATCGCCGACGTGGTGACGAATCAGCAGGACGGATACGGGCAGCAGCGAATTCCGAAGGGCCGCACCGCCTACACGGAGAACACGCTCGGAGGCGGGTGCCCGGCGCTCGCCGGAGACGGGGGCTTCCGGCCGCATTCCGGGCGGGTCGACGGCCCGCGGACGAGGATCCGGCCCGAGAGCTTCCAGGACCACTACAGCCAAGCCCGGATGTTCTGGTCGAGCATGTCCGACGTCGAGCAGAACCACATCGTCGCCGCGTTCGGCTTCGAACTCGGGAAGGTGCGGACGGCCGACGTCCGGGCCGGGGTTCTCGCGCAACTGAACCTCGTCGATCACGCCCTGGCGGAGCGGGTGGCCTCGCAGGTGGGTCTGCCTGCGCCGGACCACGACGTGCTCCTCGACGCCGGCGTCCGTTCCCCTGCCCTGTCGCAACTCGGGGGTGAAGCCGCCGGGATCGCCACCCGCAAGGTCGCGGTTCTCGTCGCGGACGGGGTCGACGTCGTCGGTGTGCAGCGACTGCAGGCAACCCTCGAGGATCAGGGTGCGGTGATCGAGCTGCTGGCACCGACCGAGGGCATGGTCAGTGGCGGGTCGGGTGGCTCGTTGCGGGCGGATCGGGCGATCAGCACGATGGGGTCGGTGCTCTACGACGCCGTGGTCCTCCCGTGCGGGCCGTCGAGCGTCGCAGCGCTCACCGAGGACGGTTACGCGGTGCACTTCCTCACCGAGGCGTACCGGCACCTCAAGCCCGTCGCGGCCTTCGGTGCGGGCGTCGACCTGCTTCGGGCACTGGGATTCCGGGAGCGGCTCGCGGAGGGCACCGCCGTGGTCGCCGAGCGTGGGGTGGTCACCTCCGCCGCGGCGGGCGACGATCTGCCGACGGCCCTGTTCACCGGCTTCGCGGAGGCCGTGGCGGCGCATCGCGCGTGGGACCGCGACACCGCGTGGGTGCCGGCCTGAGGGCGGGATCCACGTTTGCCGACCCCCTTCGCCGGGTACACCCGGGGAGACCTGCTCGACGAGCGAGGGGAGGCACTGATGCCGAAGAACAGTTCGGATCCGCACCTGAAGGACCAGGAGTTGTACGAGGAACTGCGCAAGCAGGGTGACTCGAAGGAGAAGGCCGCACGGATTTCCAATGCGGCCGCGGCGCGGGGCCGCAGCAGTGTCGGGCGCAAGGGCGGGCACGGCGAATCGTACGAGGACCGCACCGTGCCCGAACTGCGGACGCGAGCGAAGGAGATCGGCTTGACGGGATACTCGTCGATGAACAAGTCGAAGCTGATCAGTGCGCTTCGGAATCACTGATGCCTGCGGATGTCGCTGAGCGGAGGTCCCTGCGATGACGGTGGATATCGATGTGCGGGCCCGGACCCTGCCGATGCCCCGCGGCCCCGTGTCGTGCTGGGTGATCGCCACGCTCGGGGACGGCCCGGCGGGATCGATGCGACCGAACCCGGGGCTCGAGCATGCGGACCCGCTGGGCGGCGACCTCCAGTTGGCGCTGCAGGTCTGTTACGAGATCCACTACCGCGGGTTCGTCGGTGTCGACCCGGACTGGGAGTGGGATCCGGACCTGATCCGCTTGCGGGGCCAGATGGAACGTCGATTTCTTCGGCGTCTGCGGTCCGAGGTGGCAGGCGGGGCCGACGCGGACGCCGAACTGGATTCGGTGTCGGTCGCGGAGGCCGGTGACGGTTCGGTCGCGGCGTACCTGCGCGATCAGGGCACCTGGGACCAGATGCGGGAGTACTTCGCGCACCGGTCGATCTATCACCTGAAGGAGGCGGACCCGCTGGCGTGGGCGATACCCCGGTTGCAGGGTGCGCCGAAGGCGGCGTTCGTCGCGGTGGAGTTCGACGAGTTCGGGGGCGGTGACGGCGAGCGGATGCATTCTCGGTTGTTCTCCGACCTGCTGCGCGCCGCCGATCTGGACGCCGGCTATCTCGGGTATCTGGACGACGTTCCGCCGGAGACCCTCGCGACGGTGAACCTGGTGTCGACGTTCGGCCTGCACCGCAGCCTGCGGGGCGCGCTGGTCGGCCACTTCGCGACCGCCGAGGCGACGACCCCGCCGAGCGCCAAGGCGCTGGTCGCGGGGCTCGAGCGGATGGCCGCGCCGGCGGAGTGTGTGCTGTTCTACACCGAGCACGTCGAGGCCGATGCCGTGCACGAGCAGGTGTTGCGCCGCGATGTCGTCGATGGTCTGCTGGCCGCCGAACCCGAACTGGCCGCCGACGTCGTGTTCGGTGTCCAGGCCACCGAGTTCCTCGAGGGCAGGCTCGCCGCGCATCTGCTGCACAGCTGGTCGGCGGATGTGAGTTCGCTGCTCGCCGTGCGTGAGCCGTGGGCGGGCCCGGTGGCGGCCCGAGCGTCGACAATGGACGGATGAGTAGATCCGCGATCGTCTGGTTCCGCCGCGACCTGCGCCTGTTCGATCTGCCCACGCTCCTGTCGGCGGCCGACGACGCGGACAGCGCGGTGGCGTTGTTCGTGCTCGACGACGCGTTGCTGGGTCCGTCGGGTGGGCCGCGGCAACGGTTCCTGTTCGAATGCCTGCGCGCTCTCGACGAGGATCTGGGTGGCCGGCTGCTGGTCGTCCACGGCGATCCGGTCGAGGCGGTGCCCGCGGCGGTTGCCGAGTTCGGCGGCGCTTCCGTGCATGTCAGCGCCGATCACGGCCCATACGGGGCGCGCCGCGACGAGGCGGTCGCGGGGGCGCTCGGCGCGGTGCCGCTGATCCGGGCGGGATCGCCGTATGCGGTGTCCCCGGGGCGGGTCGTCAAATCGGACGGGACGCCGTATCGGGTGTTCACGCCGTTTCGTCGGGCCTGGCTCGATCACGGGTGGCGCGCACCCGCGGACACCGGTGCGGGCACCGTCGAGTGGATCGACCCGGCCCGGTCACCGTTGCGGGTGCCGATCCCGTCCGCCGACGATCCGACCGGCCCGCCCCTCCCCCCGGCCGGTGAATCGGCGGCGCTGCGACGCTGGCAGGAGTTCCGCGACGACGACCTCGCCCGGTATGCCGACGACCGCGACCGACCGGACCTCGACGTGACGAGTCGGCTGTCCCCGTACCTGAAGTTCGGTTGCATCCATCCGCGCACGGTGCTCCGCGACCTCGCGGGCCGCTCCGACGACGCCGCCGCGACACTGCGGAGCGAGTTGGCGTGGCGGGATTTCTACGCGGACGTGCTGCACCACCGACCGGACACGGCGCGCGGCAACTACAACCACCGCTTCGACGCCATCGAACACGACACCGGCGCGGACGCCGACCGCGCGTTCGAGGCGTGGGCGCAGGGCCGCACCGGGTTCCCGATCGTCGACGCGGGGATGCGGCAACTGCTCGCGGAAGGGTGGATGCACAACCGGGTCCGGATGATCGTCGCGTCGTTCCTCACGAAGGACCTGCATGTGCCGTGGTGGCGTGGGGCGCGGCATTTCATGCAATGCCTCGTCGACGGCGATCTCGCGTCGAATCAGCACGGCTGGCAGTGGACGGCGGGCTGCGGCACCGACGCGGCCCCGTACTTCCGGGTGTTCAATCCGACCGCGCAGGGCGAGAAGTTCGATCCGACAGGCGAGTACGTGCGTCGGTGGGTCCCCGAACTGCGCGGTGTCGCGGGCAAGCGGGTGCACAGCCTTCCGGATGGTCCACCGCCCGGGTATCCGGCGCCGATCGTCGACCACGCGCACGAACGGCGGGTCGCACTCGATCGCTACAAAAGGATCGGTTGACACGCGGACCGTCGCGTCGAGCGGATCACGGCCCGAGTTGACACGATCTCTCGTATGGCGTTGATCGCGGCTCTGATCGTGGTGGTGACCCTGGTCGTGATGACGACCGGTGCGGTGCCCGCGGTGTTGGCGTTGACGACTGCCCTGGTGGTGGCGGGCATTGTGGGGATCGCGACACCGGCGGAGCTGTTCGCGGGCCTGAGCAACGGTGGTGTCATCACGATCGCCGCGATGCTGGTGATCGCGAAGGGCGTGCTGCACACGGGTGCGGTGTCTCGCCTGACGCACCTGCTGTTGTCCGGGGTGCGGACGTCCGGGCAGGTGTTGCGCAGGTTGATCCCGTCGGTCGGGTTGGTGTCGGCGCTGATCAACACCACTCCGATCGTGGCGATGTTGATTCCGGCGGCGAAGGAGTTGCAGCAGCGCACGGGCATTCCGGCGCGGGGACTCCTGCTGCCGGTCGCGCATGCGACGACCCTGGCGGGGTCGGCGACGCTGATCGGGACGAGCTCCAATCTGCTGATCGCGGGCCTCGCGGAGCCCGACGGGGTGCATCTGACGATGTTCTCGTTCGTGCCGATCGCGGTTCCGGTGGCGGTCGTCGGGTGGGCGGTGCTGATGGTGACGGCGCCCCGGATGCTGGGCGGGCGACCCGATTCCCACGAGCGGGAGCTGTCCTGGCAGGCGGAGATTCCGATCTCTGCGCGTGCTCTCGCGATCGGCCGGACCGCGGTCGAGATGGAGGTGGCGTCGACGGCCGAGTTCGAGTTGGTGGAGATCAGGCGGTGGGGCGATCACGTCGACGCGGACGTGCCGCTGCAGGAGGGCGACACGCTGGTGTTTCGCTCGACGGAGGGTGGTGTGCGGATGCTGTGGGCGAACCCGGTTTTCGGTCTGGCTCCGCAGCGCCTGTTCCTGGTGGCGATCGCCACGAGCGAGCAGAAATCGGTGCGGGACCTCGAGGAGGACGAGGACGTCGTGGTGATCGCGGCGCAGACGACGGGTCTGCTGCGCGAAGCTCCCGCGGAGCCCGGCGAACTGTGCTTGGTGACTGCGGAATCGGCCGACGCGCTCGCCGAGAATCCGCTGGTGGCGCTGTGGCGGGAGTTGGAGGGCACGGCGCCGCAGACCGCGAAGACGTGGCTCGCCGTCGCCATCCTCGTAGGGACGATCGTGTCGGCGTCGTTCGGGCTGGCCGCGGTGGAGTTGTGTGCGGTGGCGGGCGCGGTGCTGATGGTGATCACCGGCGTCCTGACACCCCGGTCCGCGGTTCGGGCGCTGAACTGGAACATCCTGGCGATCATCGCGGGCTCGGTGGGGCTGGGCACGATCGTCGTCCAGAGCGGTCTCGGCGGCTACGTGTCCGACGCGGTCCTCGCGCTGGCGAGCGGCAACACCCTCCTGGTGGTGTCGGTGTTCGTGGTCGGGACGATGCTGCTGACGAACGCGGTCACCAATGCCGCGGCGGCGGCGATCCTGACCCCGATCGCCCTGGAGGTCGCGGCGGTCGTGGGACTGAACCCGGTGCTGCTGCTCACGTTGATCGGCACCTGCATCTCGTTCACGTTCCTCAACCCGTACAGCCACCAGTCGAACCTGATGGTGATGCGGCCCGGCGGATACTCGTCACGGACATTTCTGCGGTTCGGTGTCCCCCTCACCCTCGCCGTGGCGGCGACGGCGATCGGTGTCGGGTGGTCGTTGCTCACGTTCGTGGGGTGATGGCAGGAGGCCGGTCTCCGTAGAGTCGAGGAAGCGTCCCGGGAAGGAGTTGGAGATGGGAATCGAGTACTCGTCCACCGTGCCCGAGTCGATCCGGGAGGTGTTCGACTGGCACGCCCGGCCGGGGGCGTTGCAGCGGTTGTTGCCGCCGTGGCAGCCGGTGGCGATGGTGTCGGAGTCGAAGTCCCTGGCGGACGGTCGCGCCGAGGTGTCCTTGCCGGGCGGGTTGCGGTGGGTCGCCGAGCACGATCCCGGTGCCTACGATCCGCCGCACCGGTTCGTAGACCGCGTCGCCCGCCACGGCCTGGCGTCGTTGCCGGTGGGCGCCGCGTTGTCGTGGCGACACGAGCACACCTTCACCGAGGTCGACGACGACTTCACGCGGATCACGGACCGGGTGGAGACCCCGGTTCCGGAGGCGCTGCTCCGGCAGATGTTCCTGTTTCGGCATCGGCAGTGCGCCGACGACCTGGCCGCGCACCGCGAGGCGCGGGAGCGGGGCACGGCCCTGTCGACGTTCGCGATCACCGGGGCGTCCGGCCTGGTGGGTACCGCGTTGACGGCTTTCCTGACCACCGGTGGACACCGTGTGGTGCGGCTGGTGCGGCACCGGCCTCGCAATGCCGACGAGCGGCAGTGGAATCCTGACGGTCCCGCCGCGGACCTCCTCGACGGCGTCGACGCGGTGGTGCACCTGGCCGGAGCGTCGATCGCGGGCCGGTTCACCGACAGGCATCGGGCTGCGGTGCGCGGCAGCCGGATCGGGCCGACCCGGCGCCTCGCCGAGGTCGCGGCGGCGACGGCAGGCGGCCCGCGTGCGTTCGTGTGCGCGTCCGCGATCGGTGTCTACGGGTACGACCGCGGCGACGACACACTCACCGAGGATTCCGAACGCGGCGACGGGTTCCTCGCGGACGTCGTCGCCGATTGGGAGGCCGCGACCGCGCCTGCATCCGACGCGGGGCTCCGGGTGGTGTGGGTCCGGACCGGGATCGTGCAGTCGCCACGGGGCGGCACCCTGCGGCTGATGCGGCCCCTGTTCGCGGCGGGGCTCGGCGGTCGGCTCGGCTCGGGCACCCAGTGGTTGTCATGGATCGACATCGACGACCTCGTCGACGTCTACCACCGGGCGCTGACCGATCCGGCGTTGTCGGGTCCGGTGAACGCGGTGGCGCCGACCCCCGTCCCGGCGGGCGAGTACGCGAAGACGCTTGCGTTCGTCCTGCGCAGGCCCGCGCTGCTGCCGGTCCCCGAGTTCGGTCCGCGGCTGCTGCTCGGCGAGCAGGGTGCCCGGGAGTTGGCGACCGCGAGCCAGCGCGTCACCCCGGAGGTGTTGGTGCGGGCCGGGCATCGCTTCCGTCGCGCCGGCCTCGAGGAGTCGCTGCGCCATCAGCTCGGGCACATCACGGTCTCGCCGTGACCGGGTCGAGCCGCATCCTCGTCACCGGCGGCACCGGGTATGTCGGTGGTCGGCTCGTCCCGAAGCTGGTCGAGTCGGGCTACCGGGTGCGGGTGCTCGCCCGCACACCGGACAAGTTGCGGGACGTGCCGTGGGCACGTGATGTCGAGGTGGTGCGCGGCGACCTCGACGACGCCGAATCGGTGCGGCGAGCATGCCGCGACGTCGACGTTCTCTACTACCTGGCGCATTCGATGGGCGGGCGGGGCGGATTCGAGGACGTCGAGCAGCGCTGCGCACGCAACGTCGCCGCCGCGGCCCGGGACGCCGGGGTCGGGCGGATCGTGTACCTCGGCGGGCTGCATCCGGAGACCGGTGAGTTGTCGCCGCATCTGCGGTCCCGGGCCGCGGTGGGCCGCATCCTCGTCGACTCCGCGGTGCCGACCCTCGTATTGCAGGCCGGTGTGGTGATCGGATCCGGGTCGGCGTCGTTCGAGATGATCCGCCATCTGAGCAATCGGCTGCCGGTGATGACGACTCCGCGTTGGGTGAACAACCGCATCCAGCCGATCGCGGTGCGGGATGTGCTGCACTATCTAGTCGGCGCTGCGACCGCGTCGTTGCCGCGCAGCCGGGTCGTCGACATCGGCGGCCCCGACATCCTGCGCTACGGAGAGATGATGCAGGTGTACGCGGAGGTGGCGGGGCTGCGACGGCGACGCATACTCGTGTTGCCGGTGCTGACGCCGCGGCTGGCCGGGCTGTGGATCGGGCTTGTGACACCGATCCCGCCGAGCCTGGGCAGGGCCCTGATCGAGTCGGTCGGCACGGACGCTGTGATGCGCGACCACGACGTCGACGGGCTGATCGCTCGCCCACCGGGCGGGCTGACCGGATACCGGGAGGCCGTGCGGCTGGCGCTGCAACGCATCGAGCGCGGCGAGGTGGAAACGACGTGGGCGAACGCGTCGTCGGCGCCCGCGGACCCGTTGCCCTCCGATCCGGACTGGGCGGGCGCAACAGCGTTCGTCGACGAACGCCATCTCGACTGCACCGTCGACCCGGCGTCGGTATGGGCGGTCGTCGAGGCGATCGGCGGTGAGAACGGCTGGTACTCGTTCCCGCTGGCGTGGGCGGTACGGGGGTGGCTTGACCGGGCCGTCGGCGGTGTCGGTCTGGTGCGGGGTCGCCGCGATCCCCGCACCCTGCACACCGGTGACGCGCTGGATTTCTGGCGGGTCGAACGCATCGACCGGCCTGATCTGCTGAGGCTGCGGGCCGAGATGCGGGCACCGGGCGGCGCGTGGCTCGAATGGCAGCTCACGGCCCTGCCCGCGGGCGGAACACGGATCCGGCAGCGCGCGGTCTTCCTGCCCAAAGGTGTTGCGGGGCGGCTGTACTGGTACTCGCTGGTCCCGTTCCATCGGGTGATCTTCGCGGGCATGCTCGAGAACATCGCCGGTGCCGCCGGCCG
Organism: Rhodococcus sp. RD6.2; assembly: GCF_001040705.1. Taxonomy (GTDB): domain Bacteria; phylum Actinomycetota; class Actinomycetes; order Mycobacteriales; family Mycobacteriaceae; genus Rhodococcus_G. Next base: position 639,260 of record NZ_CVQP01000005.1, on the reverse strand, counting down.
TCAGTAGCCGGCGCCGCCGGCGGGAGGGCAGCCGGCGGCGTCGGGTCCGTGGCCTAGACCATGCAGAGGGGGCGGATGTCCTGCAGGCCCTCGGTGGTCGGGGACGTCAACATCAGACACGAGTTGTAGCCCTGTGCCTCGACGACTCGTCGGATCTCCTGCCAGCCCGCCGCGTCCACGACGGGTGTCCGGGACAACACGAATCCGGACAGGCGATTGGGGTCGCCGACGAGCGCCCACGAGTAGTCGTCGGCGATGTGCGCGACGAGATAGTTGCTCGGACCGTCCGGTGAGCTCTGTCCCGGCACGGACGGGAACGAGACGTGCAGTTCGGCGGGGCCGTTGACGCGGGCGTTGCCGACGATGCCGCGGCGGTCACCGGTGACGGTGGTACACGAGTTCTCCACCCGAACATCGTTGTCGTCGACGAGGCTGTAATTGGCGGTGGTGTCGCGGACGCAGTCGAGGTTGAAGGGGGCTGGGTTGGCGGCGAGTTGATGCCAGGTGCCGAGATAGCGCGGCAGGTCGACGCGCTCCACCGGGGTGAGCGGGGCCCACGGCGCGGCCTGTGCCGCGACGGTACCTGCGAGCGGCAGTGCGGCGGCGCAGCAGGCAATCGTCGCGGCGATTCGTCTGGTCCAGTTCACGTCGTTCGCTCCTACGGTCGGTCGATCGGGGCACCTCGGCCACCGACGAGTGGGTGTCCATCGGTATTCGGAGCCGAACCTGTACCGGACGGGTGCCACCGACCACAGATCACGAAACCCATCCGCCGGCGGTGTGGCTCCGAACTCCGGTCATGACGATTCCTTCAACGCCGCCGACCCGGTCCGTCGCGGTGATCGGTAGCGGGGTCGCGGGCCTGACCGCGGCGTACGTGTTGGCGAAACACGACCAGGTGACCCTGTTCGAGGCCGACGACCGCCTGGGCGGCCACGCCCACACCCATGACGTCGATCTCGGTGACGGACGGCAGGTACGGGTGGACACCGGGTTCATCGTCCACAACGACCGCACGTACCCGACCCTGTGCGCGCTGTTCGACGAACTCGAGGTGGCGACCCAGCCGACGGACATGTCGATGTCGGTGCGCTCGGAGATCACCGGTGTCGAATATGCCGGGGCGAGAGCGATTTCCGGGTTGTTCCCCACAGCGCGATCGCTGACCCGCGGGCGGCACCTGCTGATGCTCGGCGAGGTGGTGCGGTTCCACCGGGCGGCACGGGCGTTGCTCGACTCGAACGCCGGCGGCGACGAGACCCTCGGAAGTTTCGTGGACCGGATGCGGTTCTCCCGCTACTTCGTCGACCATTTCATGACACCGCTGGTCGCGGCGGTGTGGTCGTGTGATCCGGCTGTCGCGCTGCGCTATCCGGCGCGCTATCTCCTGACGTTCCTCGACCACCACGGCATGCTCACGGTGTTCGGGTCGCCGCCCTGGCGGACCGTGACCGGTGGATCTGCCCGCTACGTCGAGAAGATCGCCGCCGCCCTCCACGAGGTGCGTACCCAGACCCCTGTGCAGCGGCTCGAACGCCTCCCCGGCGGGGTCCGGGTCACCGCGGGCGGTGAGCAGCGCCGTTTCGACGCGGCCGTCGTCGCCGTTCATCCGCACCAGGCGTTGCGGCTGCTCGCCGACCCGACCGCCGCGGAGTCGGAGGTGCTGGGTGCCATCGGCTACTCGACGAATGTGGCCCGGCTGCACACCGACTCGTCGTTGCTTCCCCGTGCCGACGCGGCCCGCGCGTCGTGGAACTACCTGATCCCACGTGACACGAAGTCGGGGGTCGTAGTCACCTACGACATGAGCCGACTGATGCGGCTCGACGTGCCGGACCGCCGGTTCCTGGTCACCCTCGGCGGCGGCGGACGCGTCGACCCGGCCACGGTGATCGCGGAGATGACGTACGAGCATCCCCTCTACACACCGGAATCGGTGGCCGCGCAGCGGCGCCTGCCCGAACTGGACACCGACACCGTCGCGTTCGCCGGCGCCTACCACGGGTGGGGCTTCCACGAGGACGGCGCCGTATCGGGGCTGCGGGCGGCGCAGCGGATCGGAGCGGCGGCGGGCGCACCGATCGGGGTGTCGTCGTGACGTCGGCCGCGCTGTACCGCACCCGGATCCGGCACGTCCGGAGGACGCCGCTGCGGCACGCGTTCACGTACCGCGGGTACAGCTGGTTCGTCGATCTCGACGACCTGCCGCGTCTGCCGGTGTGGTTGCGGCCCTTCACCCGGTTCGACGCGCGGGACCACTTCGGCGACGCGACCTCGCTGCGCGCCGGTCTCGAGGGCGTGCTCGTCGGAGCCGGATTGGACCCGCGCGGCTGGCGGGTCACCGCACTGCTCGCGCCCCGGATGCTCGGCTACGTCTTCAATCCGCTGAGCCTGTTCTGGTGCCACGACCGCGACGGCGCGCTCCGCTGCGTGGTCGCGGAGGTGCACAACACGTACGGCGGCAGGCATCCCTACGTGCTGTTCCCCGATACCGGCGGGCGGGCGGAGGTGGCGAAGGAGTTCTACGTCTCGCCGTTCAACGCGGTCGAGGGCAGCTACACGTTGCGGGTTCCGGAACCGGGTGAGCGGCTCGCGGTGTCGGTGACCCTGCACCGCGACTCCCACGCGCCGTTCGTCGCGTCCATGCAGGGACGGCGGATTCCCGCGACTCCGGGCCGGGTGCTCGGGGCGGTGGTCCGGTCCCCGTTGGCGCCGCAGCTGGTGGCCGCCCGCATCCGTGTCCAAGGCATCGCGCTGTGGCTGCGCGGACTGCCCGTAGTCCCCCGCCCGACGCACACCCCCACCGCACCGTCCCCACACCTGGAGGCCAGCCGATGACCGTCACCCACGTCCACAGCATCGACACCGCACCCGATCCGGTCCGGTGGCCGGACATCGCACGGGTCCCGTCCGGCGTGACGGCGCGGTTCGGTGCGCCGATCGCTGCCCGCCTGTTCCGCCGCGCTGCGTCCCGCCTCGACGTGCGGGTCGCCCTCCCGGACGGAACGAACCTCGGTTCGGGTGATCCGCGCGCACCATTGATGAGGGTGCACCGCCCTGCAGCGTTTGCGCGGCGCGTCGCGGCGGACGGTCTGATCGGATTCGGTGAGGCGTACATGGCGGGCGACTGGGACGCACCCGATCCGGCGGCGGTGCTGACCCCGTTCGCGGCGTCGGCCGCCACCCTCGTCCCGCGTGCCCTGCAGGTGCTGCGACCGCTGGTCCTGCCCGGTCAGCCCGCCGCGGAACGCAATTCGGCGGCGAACACCCGCTCGAACATCTCCCGGCACTACGACCTGTCCAACGAGCTGTTCGCGCTGTTCCTCGACGACACGATGACCTATTCGAGTGCGCTGTTCGGTGAGGTCCCCGCGCGATGGGACGCGTTGGAGGCCGCGCAGCACCGCAAGATCGACCGACTGCTCGACGAGGCCGGGGTCGGCGCGGGGACGCGGCTGCTCGAGATCGGCACCGGCTGGGGCGAACTCGCCGTCCGTGCGGCGCAACGAGGCGCACACGTCCGGTCGGTGACGCTGTCGAGCGAGCAGCAGGAACTGGCGCGTCGCCGCGTCGCCGCCGCCGGGTTCGCGGACCGGGTGCGGATCGACCTGCTCGACTACCGCGGCGTGCGCGGCGAGTACGACGCGGTCGTGTCGGTGGAGATGATCGAGGCCGTCGGATTCGAGTACTGGCCGACGTACTTCGAGACGATCGACCGGGTGCTCGTCCCCGGCGGGCGGGTGGCGCTGCAGGCGATCACGATGCCCGACGCGCGGATGCGGGCCACCCGCGGCACCTACACCTGGATCCACAAGTACATCTTCCCCGGCGGTCTGCTGCCGTCCACCGAGGCGCTGGAGCAGGCGGCGGCGCACACCGCCCTCCGCACGGAGGGACGGCTCGGGTTCGGCTCCGACTACGCGGACACCCTCCGGCTGTGGCGGGAGCGGTTCACAGCGAACGCGGATGCCGTGGCCGGGTTGGGGTTCGACGCCACGTTCCGGCGGATGTGGGAGTTCTACCTCGCCTACTCGGAAGCCGGTTTCCGGTCCGGGTACCTCGACGTCCAGCAGATCACCCTGACGAAGGGCGGTGCGTCGTGAGCGCCGCGGCGAACCTCCTGGTCGTGTCGGCGGCGAGCCTGGCGGTCCTGGTGGTGGTCCAGGCGGCCGCGTTCGCGGTCGGGCGCCGCATCGGCCGCGTCAACGTCGTCGACGTCGCATGGGGAATCGGATTCGTCCTCGTCGCCTTCGTCGCGGCGGTCCTCGGCGACGGCGACGCCGGACGCCGGTGGCTGCTGTTCGTGCTCGTCGCGGTGTGGGGTGCGCGGCTGAGCATCCACATGCACCGCAAGTCGGCCGGCAAGGGTGAGGACCCCCGGTATCGGGACCTCCTGGAGCGGGCGGGTGGCGCGTCGACTGCGACGGTCGTGTTGCGGGTGTTCACGATCCAGGGCGCCGCGCAGTGGTTCGTGTCGCTGCCACTGCAGGTCTCCGCGGTGCTCGGCGTCACGAGTGGGGTCGGGACGGTCGCCGTCGCGGCAGGCGTGGTGTTGTGGGCGGTCGGGTTGACGTTCGAGGCCGTCGGCGACCGGCAGATGCTGCGCTTCACCCGGGACCCCGCCAATCGGGGCCGCATCATGGACCGCGGACTGTGGGCGTGGACGCGGCACCCCAACTACTTCGGCGACGCCTGCCTCTGGTGGGGTGTGTGGCTGATCTGCGCGTCGGTGTGGCCGGGCGTGCTGACCGTTCTGTCGCCGATCCTGATGACGTACTTCCTGGTGTACGCGACGGGCGCCCGACTCTTGGAGAAGTCTATGGTCGAGCGCCCCGGTTATCGCGCCTACCAGGCCCGCACCGCGTTCTTCGTGCCCCGACCACCGAGAGGGTGACCGTCGTGCTGTCGCAGGGTCTCGGTGGGTCTGTCTTGAGCCCGCACACCCTCCCGGATAGGCTTCCGTCCGATGAGCGGACAGGGCGCATGACCGGCGTGAGCGGTGACACCGACACACTCGCGACACTGCTTCGGCGCGTCTCCGCGCAGGACGAGGACGCGTTCGCCCGGTTCTACGACCTGACCCGCGCGCGGGTGTACGGAATGGTGCTGCGGGTGCTGCGCGACCCCGGGTACAGCGAGGAGACCACGCAGGAAGTGTTCCTGCAGGTGTGGCGGACGGCGGAATCGTTCGACACCGCACAGGGATCGGCATTGTCGTGGGTGATCACCCTCGCGCACCGGCGGGCGGTGGACCGGGTGCGGTCGGAGCAGTCCGGGTCGGATCGGGAGTCGCGCTATCACGCGGCAGCCGTCGACGCGCCGTTCGACAGCGTCACCGAGGAGGTGACCAGGCGGGAGGACCGGCAGCTGGTGGTGCGGTGCCTCGGCACCCTCACCGACCTGCAACGTCAGTCCGTCGAACTCGCCTACTATCGGGGGCTCACGTATCGCGAAGTGTCCGAACAACTTTCGGCTACCCTGCCGACCGTCAAATCCAGAATCCGGGACGGCCTGCTCCGCCTGCGCCAGTGCCTCGGGGGTGAGCAGCGATGACCGAGCACACCCTTCTCGGTGGGACCGGCGACGACAGTCTGGACCTGGCCGAGGTGTACGCGCTCGACGCGATCTCGGACCACGAACGAGCCCGGATCGACACCGCGCTCGCCGCTGCGCCGCCGGCGGAGGCCGCCGAGTTCACCCGCCGCGTACGCGAGGCGCGCGAAACCATGGCCGAGGTGTCCGAGGCGACCGCGACGGAGCCGCCCGTGCGCCTGCGGGCGACCATTCTCGCGGCGGTGGCAGCCGACCGTCCGGCGGCCGAACCCGTCGACCTGGCGACCAGGCGCCCCCGCCGGATGCGCACCGCACTGCTCGCCGCGGCCGCCGCCGTCGTCGTGGCGGTCGGGGGCGGCGTTGCCGCCACCCGCATGATCGGCGACGAGATGGCGCCGACCGCGGAGCAAGTGCTCGCCGCCGACGACGTCCGCACCTCGTCGGGGGCCATCGAGGGCGGCGGCACCGCGACGGTCGTGTACTCGAAGGATGCGGACGCCGGCGTGCTGGTGATGAACAACGTCACCCCGCCCGCACCGGGCACGGTGTACCAGATGTGGCTGGTGCAAGGACCCGACATGGTGCCCGCGGGCACCATGGACGCGGCGACCGTCGCCCCGTCGACGACGGCGGTGCTCGACGGGATCGGCGATGCCACGGCGCTCGCGTTCACCGTCGAACCGCCCGGCGGATCCACGCAGCCGACGAGCGAACCTTTCGCGCAACTGCCACTCACCTAGGCCGTGTTGCCGACGCCGCCGGTGACCCGGTGGAGGGTCCGCGGCGAGGCGGAGGCCGGCGTGGTCGGGCGGCAACACGGCCTGACTCGAGGCTCCCCGGAATCTCACCATGGGATGCTCGGGCGATGGATTTCGAGAGCGCGAACAGTGCCCCGGCTGGCGGTCGCCGGTTCCGCCGGCCGGGCTCCCCTCTGGTCGACGCGGTCGAGATCGACGCCGAATACGGTGATCTGTTGGTCCTCGACGCCGACGGGGTCCTCTCCGGACTGAACCTGGACACCGGCGAGGCGACCCGGCTGGCCGGCATCGGACAACCCCTGCTCACGGGAGGGCGGTGGCGACTCCACATCGACACCGATGAACGGTTCGCCGCTGTGGTCGAGGATTTCGGAACGGCGGGCGTAGTCGTGGATCTGTCGACAGGTGACACGGTGATGCGACTCGACGCAGGCGACTACTGCGCCGAAACGGTGCCGGCATCGGTCGCCTTCGTTCAGCACCCCGCGCATGGCACTGTCCTGGTCCATCGCACCGACTGGAACCGGATCGATGCGACAGCATTGCCGTCGGGCCGGTGTCTGACCGCTCGCCAGTCGGAAGATCCTGCCGAGGCTGACGAATCGTCGCATTACCTCGATTACTTCTACGGCGCGATCCACGCCAGTCCCCAGGGGCGGTGGCTCCTCTGTGATGGGTGGGTTTGGCAACCGGCAGCCGTCCAGTACCTGATCGACCTGGCCGCCTGGCTGGACGGCGCGGTGTACCAGCCGGAAGAGGCCTACCTGGAGAATGACCTCGCCGCCGTCATGGGGTTCGGGGACGAGTGGACGTTGCCGTGCGTGTGGCTCGACGCGTCGCATGTAGCGCTGTGGTGCAGACGAAGCCCGCTCGCGGTCGACGACGAGCGGTTCGCCGAGCATCCGTTGGATCCTGTCGGCGCCCACGACGAAGGTGCAATCTTCATCCTCGATGTGGACGCACCGCGCCAGGAGAACACAGCCTCACCTGGCGTGACAGTTCTTCGTGTCCCTGCCCCCGGCCGCCCGGAGGGGTTCGACTGGCCAGTTGGGCGGCTCTTCCGTTGCGGTGATCTGCTCGCCGTCCACGACGGCATCGCGACGAGCTTGTGGGACTGGCGCACCGCTCAACCGGTGGCGACCATCCACGAAGTACGGCCTCATCTCCTACACGAGCATCGGTCATCGCTGATCGAACTTCACACCGATGGCGTGACAGAAACGCCTCTGCCCCGGATCGACCGGTAGATCGGCATCACCCTGCGGCCCACGCGCCCGTCCGTCCGCGACGGACGCATGGAACCCCAGAGACAACGGGTGGTGTCGGCGCGCTGTGGTTCACTGACCCACCACGACAGGCGGGTGCAGACATGGAGGATGGTCGGATTCATGGATCGTAAGACATTCGTACTGCTCTGGGACGGTAGCGAAAACGGGTATCCCGCGAAGGACCGCGCCAGGGATCGTCAGCTGACCGCGCAGGGGCGCAAGGCCCCGACGCGATGGAGTTTCGGTCAGGGGCACGGCGACCCGCACATCGGTGACCGCGTATTTCTCCACCGGACGGGGAAGCGCAACGGCATCATCGCGAGTGGATGGATCCTTGCGGACGGGGTCGAGTGGGCGACGCATTGGAGTGACAGCAACGCCTTGGCGCCGTACATCCAGGTCGAATGGGATGTACTCGTGCACACCGACGATCGGCTCGTGTACGAAGCGATGAAGCACGGGATGCCGGAATTCAGGTTCCCGATCCTCAATTCGGGACGTGCTGTTCACTCCCCGTCCGACCACGACCTCGAGATCGCGTGGGAGAAGCATCTCGCAGGAGGGGAACGCGCAGGCTGATCAGGCGCACCGCCCGTCTTCGTCCCGAGATACGTGACGAAGACGGGGAACGGCCACAGCATCTTGCTTCAGTCGACACTCCCTGGATTCGGTGTCACGGGCACTCGGTGCCGACCGAACTCAGCGACTCACAGCCTTCTTGTAGCGGTGGATCGCGAACGGCACGAACACGATCAGCATCAGCGCGATCCACAGCAGCGTTGCCACGATCGGGTTCTGCAGGGGCCACGCCTGCGGCGGCGGCATCTGCGGGGCGGTGTTTCCGAACAGGTTCCGCACCGCCTGCGTCAACGCGGACACCGGGTTCCACTCCGCGATGACCTGCAGGACCGGTGGCATCGACGACGGATCGACGAAGGTGTTCGCGATGAACGAGAGCGGGAAGATCACCATGAAGCTGGCGTTGTTGAACACCTCGGGGGTGCGGACCCACATGCCGACCACCGCCATCACCCAGGACAGCGCGTACGCGAACAGCAGCATCAACGCGTAGGCGGCGGCCGCCTCGAGGACCGACGAGTGGATGCGCCACCCGATGACCAGGCCGGTCAGCGACATCACGACGAGGCTGATGACGTTGATGATGACATCGGTGGAGGTGCGGCCGATGAGCACCGCGGACGGCGCCATCGGCAGCGACCGGAACCGGTCGATGATGCCCTTCTGCAGGTCCTCGACCATGCCGAGTCCCGTCCAGGTGGCGCCGAAGATGACGGTCTGGGTGAAGACGCCCGCGATGAGGAACTCGCGGTACGACATGCCGGGAACCTCGATGGCGCTACCGAACACGAACGCGAACAGCAACACGAACATGATCGGCGACAGCACCGTGAAGACGATGAGGTCGGGAACCCGCTTGATCTTGATGACGTTTCGCTTGGCGATGGTCAGTCCGTCGGACGCCACCATCTGCATCGCGTTCATTGCGCCGCCCCTTCGCTGCCGTCGCGGTCCATGCTGTCGCGGTCCTCTTCGTCCTGCGCCTCGTGCCCGGTCAGGGACAGGAACACGTCGTCGAGGGTCGGTTTGCGCAGGGCGATGTCAGTGACGGCGATCCCGGCCGCCGACAGTCGGGCCAACGCCGCCGCCAGCGAGTCCGCGCCCCCGTCGACCGGAACCACGACCTTGCCGGTGGCGGATTCCACCTGAATCTCGCCGACGGCCACCGGGTCCAGCTCGATCCGCAAATCTGGCAGGCGGGCTGCGTCAGCCAACCCGAGTTCGATGCGTTCCCCGCCGACCAGATTCTTCAGTTCGTCTGCGGTGCCCCGCGCGATGACCGCGCCGTGGTCGATGACGGCGATCCGGTCGGCGAGCCGTTCCGCCTCGTCCATGTACTGCGTCGTCAGCAACAGCGTGGTGCCCTGGGCGACTAGCTCGTCGATGACGTTCCACAGACCGATCCGGGCGCGGGGATCGAGCCCGGTGGTCGGCTCGTCGAGGAACAGCACCGGCGGTGTCGCGACGAGCGCGCCCGCGAGGTCGAGGCGGCGCCGCATGCCACCGGAGTAGCCCTTCACGGGCCGGTCCGCGGCGTCGGTGAGGTCGAACTGGTCGAGCAGTTCCCGGGCCCGCTGCTGACTTCGCTTCGTGCCCAGGTGATACAGCCGGCCGACCATCTCGAGGTTCTCGAACCCGGTCAGGTACTCGTCGACGGCCGCGTACTGGCCCGACGCCCCGATCCGGGAACGCAATTTCGCGGCGTCGGCGACGACGTCGAGACCGTCGACGCGGGCGATGCCGCTGTCCGGGACCAGCAGTGTGGTCAGCACCCGCACCGCCGTGGTCTTGCCTGCCCCGTTGGGGCCGAGGAGCGCCGTCACCGTTCCCGCGGGGACGGTCAGGTCGATGCCGTCCAGGGCGGTGACGGTGCCGTACCTCTTGACCAGGCCCTCCACGACGATGGCGTCGGCCATGTGTGTCCTCCCTCGCTGATCGGTCGAACTTGTTCGTCAGTCGAAACAGGAGCTGTAGCCACCGGTTTCGTAGGTGTCGGTGTCGCAGTAGACGGCGCGCGGGTAGTACTCACCCATCGACGTGGCCGGGGCCACGCCGCTGTCCTGGGACGCCTGCACGGAATGCGGATAGAACTGCGGGCTCGGCAGCATGTGCCGCAGGAACAGCACCTTCTTCGCAACGTCCGTCGACCCCCACGGCAGCACGGTCACCGCCGGATCGGCGGCGGCCGAGGCAGGGACGTCCTCGGGGGCGGCGATCACGTACGTGTAGTAGCCCGAATCGTCCACGGCCGTCTGGAAGTCCGCGGCGCAGGCGACCACCGGATACGGAGACACGAGGTCGTTCTGGCACATCGACCAGTACCGCACCTGCGTACCGGGTTCGGTGACCGGTGTCCCGGCCCTGGTGTCGGGGAACGTCGGTGCGCGGCCCCGGACGACGACGATGCGGCCCGGCTGATGGGTCAGCGCGGCGCCGACGTACTTGTTGTCGCCGTTGGGAAACAGGCCCGACGTGCTCGCCGGGTTGACGAACGTGGCCTCCGGGGTGTTGCCGGGGAATGCGCCTGCCGCCGCGGACGCGATGACCGAATCGAGCGCGGACGCGGCGGCGCCGCCGATCGGGCCGCCGGTGACCGCCGCCGGGTCGAAGGGGGCGCTGCAGGTGGTGACCTCGACGGTGCGTCCGGCGCGGGTCAGGCTCACCTGCGGCAACGGCACCCCACCCGCCGGGGACGCCGCGTCGTCCGGAACGTAGACGCGGATGATGAGGAACCCGGCCGGAAGGCGTTGCGCGCCCGCGCCCGTCGGCAGCGCGGCGATCTCGTTGCGACTGTGGTCCGCGGGGCCGGTGGTGACGGTGGCGTGCCAGCGCCGCCGATCCGGCGGCAGCGAGGTGGCGGTGGGGTCGGCGAACGGGTTGCCGCTACCGGGGTCCGGGGTGATCTCGTTGTCGCGCAACGTGTCCACGGTGTCGAAGTCGGTGCCGTAGGTGTTGAGCGACATGTACCGGGCGTACGGGTACTCCCCGGCGAGGGTGATGCGGTCACCGGCGAGCAAGGTGTACGGCAGCACCCAGTAGGTGGCGTTGGCGTCGGGGAACGCGACGTTCAAGGTGGTGGCGTTCGACATGAACTGCCACGCGCACCCGAGTTCCGGTGCCGCGGTGGACGGTGGCGCAGCGGCGACCGCCCCGCCGACGACGGCGAGGGCCGCGAGCACCGCGGACAGGCGCATCCCCACACCGTACGGGCACCGGTCCGGCCGCACAACGGACACGGTTGCCGAGTGGCAGTGAAGATCAGCGGGATACCGTCCTCACCGGAACGTATCGGCAGCGGCTCGAACTCGCTCGAAATGTCTGGACGTGCTGTCGACGTCGCTGATCGCGAGGTTGTCGTTGTCTCGGGTCATCCCGGCGGCGCCGTCGATCATCTCCCGAACGATGTCGGCGTGCCCGGCATGGCGTGCCGTTTCGATGTTCATGTGCAGCAGGATCTGATGGAGGGTGACGTGCTCCTGGGGCCACCCGGGCACCAATCCTGGCGAGTCGAGTTCCAGCGTCTCGAACGTGCGCTCGGCATGCTTCCACGATCGACGGTAGAGACCGTCGACGATGAACTCGGTCGACTGCTCCGGCGCCGCCCACATGTCCGCGTTCGCCGCGGCGCCGGGGTTCGCCCAGGGCAACTCCACCGGGGCCGGGCGCCCGAAGACGTGGCCGAAGTAGCCGAATTCGCATCCGGCCAGGTGCTTGACGAGACCGAGCAGGTTCGTGCCGGTGGGCGTCAGTGGACGTCGAAGGTCGTACTCCGACAGGCCGTCCAGCTTCCACAGGACCGACTCCCGCAGCACCTGCAATCGCTGAATCAGGTCGGACTTGTACTCGGCTTCGGTGGTCACGACCGCAGCGTATCGGCGCCGCTCCCCGAATCACCCGTATCTCCGCTGCGCGTCCCGGTCCATCCGCGGACAGACGGTTCGCCACTCTCTGCCGCATCTCGACACCGGTTGGGTCGTCCCCGCGGGTCCGGGGCGAGCCGGAGGCGTGGACCGGGGCCCGCGTTTGAAAGCGCCCGTCTCGGGAACCCCGTCGGGAGCGAAGGAAGGTGTGCGATGAGGATCATCATGGTTCTGGTACTCGTCTGGTTGGTCATCGGTGCGATCGCCGCTGCTCAGCGCGGATACTTCGGTTCCGAGCCCGGAAACTGTGCGGACGCGGGCACCATCGCGGTTACCGTCCTGGCGGGACCGCTGAACTACTTCGGCGTCAATCCGAAGATCACCGACTGTCAACTGCCGCAACCGAGCCAGTGACCGGCTGGGTGGGTGCCGTCACCGTTCTCCGACCTCGCATCAGGGCCGATCGCGCCACCCGACGAGCACCGTGTGCACAGCCTCGGCGCCCTGCAGCGGATCCGGTGGTGCGGGCAGGTCGGCCGGGTACAGCAGGAACGGGGTGGTCTGCGGCCCGCCGAGACCGCCGTGCGACCCGACCTGCTCCTCGAACGCCGCGACCTCCCCGGTGTCCGGCCAGAACCGTCCGCCGACCATGATGTCGGCGACGTTGTCGAAGCCGTCGGTGCGCCGCACCCGGTCGAGTGCGCCGGGGCCGAACTCGGCGAGCGGATCACGGCCGGTGACCTGCCCGGTGTCGACGTCGACGGCGCCCGCTTCACCGAGGACGACCGAGCCGCCGTCCTCGCGGCCGACGAGTACGAACCCGATTCCGGGGTGCGCGGTGAGCGCGGGCAGCAGGCCCGGGTATCGGGCGTCGATCCAGGTGCGGGTGGCCCGTTCGGGGCGCTCCGGGAAGCTGATCAGTCCGAGGTTCCCCGACGCGAGCACCACCGGCGTTCCGGGCGGACCGCCCGCGGAGGTATCCGTGGCACCGGCACCAAGGCTGGCTTCGACGTAGCCGAGGCCCTCGGCGCCGCGGCCCTTCGTGCCTGTCGTCGCGGCGGCGCGTGACCGGGACGGAGCGGTGGGAAGTTTCCCGCACGCCTGCAGCACCAGCTGCTCGAGGCTTTCGCCGTACCGGTCGGAGAACGTGGCGCCCTGACTCTGGCCGTGATCGGAGAGCACCACGATCCGGTACGCGCGGACCGTCTGCGCGGCGACCGCGATGATCATCCCGATCTCCGCGTCGAGTTTGCGCAGGACGGAGCGGGTTTCGGGGCGTTCGACCCCGGAGTGGTGGGACACCTCGTCGTAGCCGACGAGATCGACGTAGATCGCGGATCTGCCCGCGACCAGGTCACCGACGACGGCGGAGACGACGACGTCGGTCTCGACGACGGTGGTGAAAGCCCGCACCAGCGGGTAAAGGCCCCCGCGCCGCACCCGCGGGGTGACGTCACGGCGACGCTGCTGGAAGGCCTGCCGGATCTCCCTCAGCACCTCGGCGACGAACCGGACGGTGGTGCGGACGGCGCCCGCCGGGTCGGCGAAGTAGTGGGCGTATCCGGCGGCGCCGCCGCCCATTCGGGCGCCGCGCATGCGGCTGACGACGAGGACGTTGTCGGCGGCGCCGCCGGTGAACAGGTTGCCGCGACTGGCGCCGTCGCCACCGGAGAGCAGGCCGGGGAGGTGCCCGCGTTCGACTTCGCGGGCAGCGTTGTCGGCGGGATTGCTGAACACGGCGACGGCGCCGCGGGTCTTGTCGTACCAGCGGAACGCGGGCACGTTGTGGTTGTCGCCGTGCAGGATTCCGAGTTGGCTGGCTCCGGTCTGGCTGCTCCAGTCGGTGTGCCACGGGGTGAGGACGTGCGATCGATCGTGGACCAGCGCGGCGAGGTTCGGGACGACGCCGTCTCGGATGGCACGCTGGAGCACAGCGTGGCCGAGGCCGTCGATCTGGATGCACAGCAGTCCGGGACGGTCGGTGTCGCTCCCGGGTGTTCCACTCCGGCGGAGACGGGATCGGTTACGCCGCACCAGCATCATCCGGTAGGTGTCGTTGCGGCGGGCGGCGATGGCGCCCTCGACGCCGGAACCGACCAGGGAGAGCACCAACGCCAGGGCGAGGAGGTCGCGGGACCGGTCGACGGTTGCGAGCGGCGCCACCCACACCGCGATCACCATGATCAGCCAGTTCCCGGCGAACGCCCCGACGAACAGCAGCGCCGGCCCCACCCACAGCATGGCCCGGATCAGCAGCGGCCACAGGACCACCGACAGGACGCCGAACACGAGGGCCAGGGTCAGCGCCGCGGGGACCGTAGCGAGGAGGCCGCCGCCCGGTACCGCGGCGAGGCGGACGCCGGGCAGCAGCCAGTCCGTGAGGATCAGTGCAGCGGCGGACACCAGCCACAGGACGAGGAACTCCGTGGTGACTCTGGCGACGGTTCCGACGGTGCGCACGGTCGGATCGTAGGTCGGCGGCGGTGTTACGGTCGTCAGGCACGCGCAGGGGCAAGCGCAGCGACGGGGTGTGTGATGGCAGTGAACATCCGGTGGCTCGGCCACGCGACGGTCGCGATCGCGGACGGCCCGACGACGGTACTGACCGATCCCGTGTTGACGGGCCGCGTGGGGCATCTGCGGCGGCGCCGCGGGGAGGATCCCCTCGCCCGTCCGGTCCGCCCAGACGTGGTGGTGCTCTCGCATCTGCACGCCGATCACACGCATCTGCCGTCGCTGGCGCTACTGGGCGCGGACGTGCCGATCGTGGTGCCTCGCGGCGCGGCGGATGTGTTCGCCGGGCTCAGGCGGTTCGGTGACCGGATCGTCGAACTCGCGCCCGGTGAGGCGACGGCGGTCGGCTCGGTGTCGATTCGGGCGGTGCCCGCGGATCACGACGGCAGGCGATGGCGGCGCGGTCCGCGGACCGTTCCCGCGCTCGGGTACGTCGTCGAGGGTGAGGCGACCACGTATTTCGCCGGGGATACCGCGTTCGATCCCGCGATGGCCGAGTGGGTTCCGCGGTGCGATGCGGCGCTTCTCCCGGTCGGGGGGTGGGGGCCGACGCTCGGTCCCGGTCACATGGACCCGGCGTCGGCGGCACTGGCCGCGAGGTCGACCGCGGCGGGTCTGTCGATTCCGGTGCACTTCGGGACGCTGTGGCCGATCGGGCTCGACGCAGTGCGGCCGCAGCTGTTCGCGGCGCCGGGCGGTGACTTCGTCGGACGGGTCCGCGCGGCGGGAGGTACCGCGATCGAGCTGGCGCCCGGTGAGCAGCTCCGCGTCCGCTGACGGCTCCGACCCGACATGTTCGCCAATCGTGACCAGCGAGTAACGGAGAACCCCGCCGCCGCGACGCACAAGGTGGGAGCATGGGAAGGTCGAGACCGCGGTTCGCCCGGTGGACCGCGCACGGTTGAACGGTGGGAGCGCGCGGAACGGCGAACAACCGCGCCTGCGCGCCTTTTCGGACAGTGCAAGGTGGTCGAACGGTGAAAGAATCGACGAAGAGCGCCGAACTCGAGTCGAGTGCGCGTGAACTCGCGAACCTGCGGGACGAATTGGACGGAATCGACGATCGTCTCCTCGAGGACGTGCGCGCCCGAATCGAGGTCTGCACCAGGATTGCGGTGGTCAAACGCAAGCACGCGATCCCGGTGATGCAGCCGCTCCGCGTCGGCGCAGTGCACGAGCACGCCCACGGATACGCGCTCGACCACGACCTCTCGCCGAAGTTCCTGCACGACCTGTACGACCTGCTGATCGCGGAAACCTGCCGGCTGGAGGACCTGATCGTGGAGGACTCGTCCGGGCAGGGGTGAGGAGTATGGGCGTGCGGACACTGTTGATCGACAACTACGACTCGTTCACGTACAACCTGTACGCGCTGTTGACGGAGGTCAACGGCACCGCGCCGGTGGTGGTGGCGAACGACGCGCCGTGGTCGGCCGTGGCCCTGTCGGAGTTCGACAACGTCGTCGTCTCCCCCGGCCCGGGGCGGCCGGACCGCCATCGCGACTTCGGGATCAGTGGGCAGGCGTTGACGGACAGCGGTCTGCCCGTCCTCGGGGTGTGTCTGGGACATCAGGGGCTGTGCCACCTGTTCGGCAGTGAGGTGGTCGCGGCGCCGGAACCCCGGCACGGGCGGATCAGCGCGGTGCATCACGACGGACAGGGGTTGTTCGCGGGCCTGCCGTCACCGTTCGACGCGGTGCGGTATCACTCGCTGGCGATCGAGGAGATCCCGGACGCGTTGCTGGCGCAGGCGTGGTCCGACGACGGGGTGCTGATGGCGGTGCGGCATCGGGATCTGCCGTTGTGGGGTGTGCAGTTCCATCCGGAGTCGATCTGCACCGAGTACGGGCGCGAACTGCTGTCCAATTTCGCTGCGGTCACGCCGGTGCGGGCGCGGCGACCGCTGGCGCCCCCACCGCGACCGGCGGCGCCGGAGGAGCCGCGCCGCTACCAGGTCCGGTCGGTGCGGGTGGAGCGGGCCGCGGACCCGAAGACGGTGTACGAGAGGTTGTTCGCGGACGGGCCGAACAGTTTCTGGCTGGACGGTTCGGGGGCGAACCAGCCCGACGGCCGGTTCTCGGTGATGGGTGACTGCTCCGGGCCGCGCGCCGAGTACGTCACCTATCGCGTCCCGGAAACGGCTGTGCGCGTGGAACGTTCGGATGGCTCGGTGCAGGAGTTCCGCAGCACCCTGTTCGACTACCTGGATGCGCGTCTGCGGGAGCGGTCGGTCGCGCCGCACTCGGATCTGCCGTTCGGGTTCTGCCTCGGCTACGTCGGCTATCTCGGGTACGAACTCAAGGCCGACACCGTCGGACAGTTGGCCCACGCGTCGGAGCAGGCCGACGCCGCACTGGTGTTCGCGGACCGCGCCGTGGTGATCGACCACGACGCCGGATGCGCCCACCTGCTCGCACTCGATCCCGTCGACGCCGCGGACCCCGAGCAGGCGCGGTGGCTGCGGGAGACGGCGGCGACCATCCGGGCGCTCGGCGACGACCGTGCCGCGTCGCCCGGCGCCGCTCCCCCGTTGATTCCGCGGCCGCACGACGTTCCGGTGATGTTCCGGCACGACCGCGACACCTACCTGGGGCTGATCGATCAGTGCCTCGCGGAGATCCGGTCCGGAGAGTCGTACGAGGTGTGCCTGACGAACGCCGCGACCGTCCACTGCCGCCTCGACCCCCTGTCCGGTTACACGCGGCTGCGGGAGATCAGCCCGATGCCGTACAGCGCGTTGCTGCAGTTCACCGGCTTGTCGGTGCTCAGCGCGTCCCCGGAACGCTTCCTCAAGATCAGTACGGACCGGACGGTGGAGTCGAAACCGATCAAGGGCACACGGCCGCGGTCGGCGGACGCCGACCAGGACAGGTCCCTGCGGTGCGATCTGCTGGCCAGCGAGAAGGACCGTGCGGAGAACCTGATGATCGTGGACCTGGTGCGCAACGACCTGTCCCGGGTGTGTGTGCCCGGATCGGTGCACGTCCCGGCGCTGTTCGCCGTCGAAACCTACGCGCCGGTGCACCAATTGGTGTCGACGGTCCGCGGCACCCTGCGTGAAGGCCTTACCGCCGTCGACTGTCTGCGCGCGGCGTTCCCTGGAGGGTCGATGACGGGCGCGCCGAAGGTGCGGACGATGGAGATCATCGACAAGCTCGAGTCCGGGCCGCGGGGCGTGTACTCCGGTGCCATCGGCTATCTCTCGTTGACGGGGACCGCCGACCTGTCGATTGTGATCCGGACGATGGTCGCAACCGCCGACGAGGTCACGTTCGGGGTGGGGGGCGCGATCGTCGCACTGTCCGACCCGGCGGACGAATTCGAGGAGACGATGGTCAAGGCGTTGGCGACCCGGCGCGCACTGGCCGTCGCCGACGAGAGCGCGCCGTGACCGACACCGCCGCTCCGGACACCCGCACGGTGGTCGTCGTCGGCGGCGCGGGCGCGGTGGGGACGATGCTGGTGGACCAGTGGCGCGGGGACGGCGCCACCGTCGAGGTCGTCGACGCCGCGTCCGGTGACGACGTCACCTGCCCCGACACCGTGGTGATGGAACTGCTGCGCCGCGCCGACGTCGTCGTGCTCGCGGTACCGGAGGACGTGGCCCTCACCGCGGTCGGGGCGGTGCGGGCCACGATGAAACCGGAGGCGGTGCTGGTCGAGACACTGTCGGTGAAGTCGCGGTTCGCGGCCGCCGTGGCGGGCGACGCGGAACCGGTCATCGGGGTGAACCCGATGTTCGCGCCGTCCCTGGACATGCGGGGCCGGGCCGTCGCGGTCGTCGTGCACCACGGCGGACCCGCCGCGGACGTGGTGCTCGCCGACCTGGCGAGGTGGGGTGCGCGGGTGCAGGTGACGACCGCGGACCGGCACGACCGGGTGTGCGCGGCGCTGCAGGCGCTCACCCACGCGGCGGTGCTGGCGTTCGGGTGGGCGCTGACCGATCTCGGTGTCGACCCCGACGAGGCCGCGGCCCTCGCGACACCGCCGTTCGCGACGATGTCGGCGCTGCTGGCCCGGGTCACCGGCGGCACCCCCGAGGTGTACCGGGACGTGCAGCTCGCGAACCCGTATGCGTCGGCGGCGCGGGATGCATTGGTGCGGGCCGTGTCCCGGGTGTCGGACGCCGCGGTCGGCGACATCGACGACTTCGCCGCCCTGCTCGCCCGCGCCCGGGTCCCGCTCGGTGACCGCGCCGACGACTACGCGGCGCTGTGCGCCCGGCTGTTCGAGGACACGGTGCGATGAGTGAGCACGGTGCGGTGACGGGCCGGCTGCCCGGGTACGACGCCGACAACGCGGTGGAGTCGGCGGTGATCCGCGGCCTGGTCCGCAGTTGGCCGCGCCGGGCCACCGTGCGCCGCACCGAACCGGACCTCGACGTGCCCACGATGGACGACCTGTACGACCCCGGCCGCACCGACTACCCGGATGCGTTGCTGCCGTTCGCGGGTCACCCGGTGTACGAGAACCTCGACGACGACGCCCGGGCCCGGCTCGGGGCGTGGGGGTGGATCGCCTACAACAAGAACGTCGTCGACATGGAACAGGACCTCGTCACGCCCGCGTTCGGGTTGCTGTTCCGGGACGCGTTCGGCACCGGCTTCTCCGACGCGGCCCGCGCCGCCGTCGTGCAGGCGATGGTCGACGAGGAGTACCACACGCTGATGCACCTGAACGGGTCCGCGCTCACGCGCCGCGCCCGCGGCTGGGCGTTGCCGGATGCGGCGCTCCCGGAATCGGGGACGGTGCGGGCATACCGTGCCGCGGTGGCGCGCGCCGCCTCGCCCCGGGAGGCGGCACTGGCGACGCTGGCCCGGGCGACGGTGGCGGAGACGTCGATTGGTGACTACCTCGCCCTCATCGCCGACGACCGCTCCATCCAGCCGGTGCACCAGGCGACGGTGGCGCTGCACCGCCGTGACGAGACCGCGCACGCGTCGGTTGCGGTCGAGATGGTGACCCTCGTCCACGACGCACTCGACGAACGGGACAGACGCACCCTCGCTGCGGAGCTGCGGGCCGGCGTCGACGCGTTCACCGCGACGGATTTTCGGGTGTGGCGGGCGATCCTGCACGCCGAGGCGGTCCCCGGCGCCGACGAGATGCTGCGGGAGGTCGCCGACGATCCCGAGCGGCGACGGCTCGTCGAGAACTGCAGTGCGGTCGACCGGCTCCTCGACCGGTTCGAGCACCCCGGATCCGGCGGGGTGGGCACTCAGTCGCCAGGACGACGCCCGACGCCGTAGTCGAGGTCGGCGTGCGCGGACAGTTCCGCGGCGCGGGCCTCGACGGCGTCGCGCACGGTGGCGTAACAGCGGAAATGGGTCGTCGGGCCCCCGGGAAGGTTCATGGCGTGCCGCCACGTTGCCTCGTCGGGCACCAGCAGCAGCGCCACCCCGCCACAGTCAGCGCGGCCCTGCGCGTCGAGGAGCGCGTCCACGAGTACCTGCCCCGCAGCTGATTCGACCGATCCGATGCGGGTGAGGTCGACCACGAGGGTGCGCACGGCGTCGGCGACCGCCAGGGAGAGGTCGGTGGCGAAGTCAGCGGCGTCGAGCCGGTCGATGTCGCCGGTGACGGCCAGGACCGTGGGTCCGCGCCGGGGCAGGTGCCCACGGGCGGACTCGACCAGGGGACGGTCCAGGCAGTGACTGTGAATCCGCACGTGAGCCTCCCGATGAACTTGCGTCTACCCCGCGGACATACCCCCTGGGTCGCGGTCGAAAACGTGGCGGTCGACGCCACCGAGCCGGATCGGGTCTAGGCTGGGGAGTGGTTGAGAGCACAGCCGAGGCGACCCCCAGGTCCGTGGCGCTCGACCAATGCACGCGTCGATCCCACGGTTCCGCGATTGGACGACGGAGCGTGCCATGAATCGAATACCCGGTGTGAGCGGCGCCTGCCCCACTGCCGCGCCCAGGCTTTTCACCCTGTCCGTGGAGGATGCCCAGTTCGCGGCAGCCGAATCGACGACAGCAGTGTTCACGCGAGAAGTGTTCACGGCGGTCGGCAGCGGGAATGGGACGCCGACCATCGAGGTCGGCGAACCCGAGGAGGGCTACATCGTCGTGCACGTGGCCGGCGACCTCGACGCGGTGTCCGCGCCCGCGTTGCGTGCCCGGCTGGGTGACGGGTTGATCCATCGACATACGGCGGTGCTGGACCTGCGGGACGTGCCGTTCGTGGGCTGTACCGCGATGTCGGTGATCGACGCGGCCGCGGCCGTCCTCACCGCCCGGGGTGGACGGTTGGTGGTGCTCTGCGGGCGTCAGACGCGGCGCCACCTCGCGATCTGCGGGGTGGGAAGGCGCGCGACCGTCGTCGCTGTGTGACCGCTCGACGGTCGTGGGTGAGGTGGCCGGCGGCGCATCGTCGCCGGCCACCCTCCCGTCGTGGAAAGCTCAATCCTTGAAGGCGTCCTTGACCTTCTCGCCCGCCTGCTTGATGTTTCCCTTCGCCTCGTCCCGGCGGCCTTCGGCCTCGGTCTTGTCGTTGCCGGTGGCCTCTCCGACCTTCTTCTTGGTCTTGCCTGCCAGTTCTTCGGCCTTGTTCTTGGCCTTGTCGATCGCACTCATGTGAGCCTCCTCTGTGTGCGGTGCAGTCGGGGGGTTCCCGCGCCGCGGCACCGCGAAACACGGGTCCGTGAGAACGCAGCGGGTGTTCACTCGGGTTCGGCGGCTGGTGTCTCCGTCAGTGCGCGATGAGGTACCGGTCGAGGACCGGTCCGACGACGGCGAGGACGTCCGGTTCGATCATCTGGTTGTGCTCACAGTCGACGGCGATCTCGCGGATGCCGCCGGTGACGGCGCCGCGCCACTCCTGCGGCGAGCGGTCGGTGTCGGAGCGCTGCGCGCGGAAGAACAGCAGGTCCCCGTCGAAGAGGTCGGGGGTGAAACTGCGCATGATCCGGGCGGAGTCGGTGAACCCCGCGTTGATGCGTTGCAGGTGCGCCGCCGTCAGCCCGGTCTCCTGCCCGAACGACCGGTCGAGGAGCTCGGCCGCGGTCTCGTAGGTGAGGTCGTGGTCGCCGGTGTCGGGCAGATCGAGACCGAGACCGTGCAGCAGTTCCCCGACGGTGAGGCTGTCCGGGGTGTCCTCGTCGATCCCGACGTAACTGTCCATCACAGCGAGGGTTTCGACGACCTCGCCACGGGAACGGAGTTCGACGGCGATGGCGTGCGCGATGACACCGCCGAGGGACCAGCCCAGCAGGTGGTACGGCCCGTGCGGCCGGACCGCGACGATCTCCTGCACGTACCGGTGGGCGAGGTCGGCGACGGAGGTGAAGCTCGGTCCACCGCTGATGACGGGCAGCTGCAGGCCGTAGGCGGGGCGATCGCTCGACAGGTACCGCACCAGACCGGCGTAGCCCCAGGACAGTCCGATGCCGGGATGCACACAGAACAGGGGTGCCTTGGCGCCCTGGGTGCGCAGCGGGATCAGCACACTGAGTGCCTGGTCGACGGTGGCGGTGCCGCCCGTCTCCCCGTCGGCGCCCGCGTCCGGTTCGTCGAGGGCACGTGCCATCCCGCGCGGGGTGGGGTCGAGGAACACCGCCTGCAGCGGCAGTCGTCGGCCGAGCCGGGATGCGATCTCCGTGACCAGTCGGGTCGCGACGATGGAGTTGCCGCCGAGGTCGAAGAAGCTGTCGGCGACTCCGACCCGGTCGACGCCGAGGATCTGCTCGAACACGGCGACGACGGACCGTTCCGTCGGGGTGCTCGGCGCCTCGTACAGGTCTGCGCGGGAACCGAACTCGGGTGCGGGCAGGGCCCGGCGGTCGAGTTTGCCGACCGGCGTCATCGGGACATGGTCGAGGACGGTGACAGCGGCGGGCACCATGTGCGCGGGCAGCCGGGCGGCGGCGTAGGCGCGGATCTCCCCCGGGTCGGGGCGCATCCCCGGCGCCCCGACGACATAGGCCGCGAGCAGCGTCCCGCCCGCGGGTGCGGTGTAGCCGATGGTGGCGGCGAACCCGAGGGCGGGGTGTCCGGCGAGGACGGCGTCGATCTCCCCGAGTTCGATGCGGAACCCGCGGACCTTCACCTGGAAGTCGCTGCGCCCCAGGTACTCCACGCGGGGCCGGCCGCCCGCCGGGACCCGCCAGCGCACCACGTCGCCCGTCCGGTACATCGTGGCTCCGGGCGCCCCGAACGGGTTCGCGACGAAACGTCCCGCGGTCAGCCCGGGCCGGTGGTGGTAGCCGCGGGCCAGGCCGGGTCCGGAGACGTACAGTTCGCCGGGCACGCCGACCGGGACCGGATGCAGTCGGGTGTCGAGGATCATCTCTTCGAAACCGATTGCCGGGCGGCCGATGTCGACTGTCTCCCCGGCGCTCATCGGGTCGCTGACGCTGGCCTGGATGGTGGTCTCGGTGGGTCCGTAACCGTTGAACATCCTCCTGTTCCGTGCCCACTTCGCGACGAGCTCCGGCGGGCAGGCCTCACCGGCGACGGCGAGGACCTCGAGTTCGCCGAGTCCGTCGTCGTCCATCGACGACAGCGCGGTCGGGGTGATGAAGGCGTGGGTGACGTGTTCGCGGCGCAGCAGGTCGGCGAGTTCGGTGCCGCCGAAGATCGTCGGGGGCACGATCACCACCCGCGCGCCCGCACTGAAGGCCATCATCAGCTCGAACACGGACGCGTCGAAGCTCGGGGACGCCAGGTGCGAGACCCGCGACCGTGGTGTCACGGTGAACCGGTCGTGTTCCTCGGCGGTGAGGTTCGCGATGCCCCGGTGCGTGATGATGACGCCCTTCGGCAGACCGGTCGATCCGGACGTGTAGATCAGGTACGCGGGGTGCGCGAGGTGCAGCGGCAGCGTCCGGTCGGCGTCGGTGACGGGTTCGTCCGGGTACGACCGTAGTTCGGCGGCGAGGGCGTCGTCGAACTCGAGCCACGGCACGGTGTCGGGCAGCAGGTCGCGGTGCGCGGCGACGGTCAGACCGATGACGGCCGCGGAGTCCCTCAGCATGTAGTCGATGCGTTCGCTCGGATACGTCGGGTCGACGGGCACAAAGGCGGCACCGGCCTTGGCGACCGCCCAGATCGAGACGACCTCCTCCACGGACCGGGTCAGGCCGAGCGCGACGAACGTCTCCGGGCCGACGCCGCGGGCGGCGAGGGCACGGGCCAGCCGCGTCGACCGGGCGTCGAGGTCGCGGTAGGTGACGACGGTGTCCTCGAAGGTGACGGCGACGGCGTCGGGCTGGACCGCCGCGGCGGCGGCGAGCAGGTCCGGCCACACCCGCGGGGTCCGGGCGGTGGGGCCCTGGGCGGGTGCGTACTCGGCGAGTTCGACGGGCCCGAGGATTCCGATGTCCCCGACGGGGCACGCCGGGTCGGCGGTGACGGCCCGCAGGATCCGCACGAACCGGTCGGCGAGATCGCGGACGGTGCCGGGGTCGAACAGGTCGGTGGCGTAGTCGAACGCGGCGGTCATCCCGGCGGGGGCGCCGTCGTCGTCGAACCGTTCCGCGAGGATCAGTTCGAGATCCTCCTTCGCCACGCGAGTGGAGATGTCGACGGCGGACGCGGTCAGGCCGGGCAGTTCGAGGTGCGGGGTCTGCGTGTTCTGGAACTCGAGGGACACCTGGAACAGCGGCGAGTACGCCGTCGAGCGCGGCGGGTTCAGCTTCTCGACGAGCAGTTCGAACGGCAGGTCGGCGTGCGCGAACGCGTCGAGGTCGTGGTCGCGGACCTCGCCGAGCAGGTCGGTGAACGCGACCCCGGGGTCGATGCGGGTACGCAGCACCAGGGTGCCGACGAACATGCCGATCATCTCGTCGAGTGCCGGATCGCCACGTCCGGCGATGGGGGTGCCGACGGCGACGTCGTCGGTGTCGGCGATCCGGGCGAGCATCAGCGCGTATGCGGCGTGGACGGCCATGAACACCGTCGAGCCGGTGGAGTGGGCCAGGTCGGCGACGGCGCGGTGCACGTCGGCGGGCACGGCGAATTCGACGCGGTCCCCGCGCATCGTCTGCTGCAGCGGACGCGGCCGGTCGGTGGGCAGGGTCAGTACGTCGGGCAGGCCGGCGAGGGCGTCCCGCCAGTACCGCCACTGCCTGCTGATCAGGGAGTGCTCGTCGGCGTCGGAGCCGAGGACGCGGTGCTGCCACAGGGTGTAGTCGGCGTACTGCGCGGGCAGCGGCTCCCACTGCGGTGCCGCACCCGCCCCCGCGGAGCGGTCGGTGCGGGCGAGGTAGGCGGTCATCACGTCGCGGGCCAGGGTGGCGAGGGAGAAGCCGTCGGCGCTGATGTGGTGCACGACCACCACCAGGACGTGCTCGGCGTCGGTGTGTCCGGTGCCGGTGAGGGTGTACAGGGCGGCGCGGACGGGGACGGCAACGCTGACGTCGAATCCGGTGGCGGCGAACGCCGCGATGCGATCCGTCACGTCCTCGGCGGCCACGGTGTCCTCGACGAACTCGGTGAGCGCGTCGGCGGTGTCGACGATCCGCTGCGTCGGGGCCCCGTCGACGACGGGGAACAGTGTCCGCAGCGATTCGTGCCGGTCCACGACGTCGGTGACGGCGGCCCGCAGCGCGGGGACGTCGAGGTCGCCGGTGAGCCGCACGGCGAGCGGGATGTTGTAGGCCGGGGACGTGGTGTCGAACTGGTTGAGGAACCACATCCGCTGCTGCGCCAGCGAGATCGGGATGTGGTCGGGTCGCGGGCCCGCGACGAGCGCGGGCCGCGGCGCGGAGCCGTCGGCGGTGACGTGGTCGGCGTCGTCGAGGGCGCGGGCGAGGGCGCGCACCGTCGGTGCCTCGAACAGGGCGCGGACACCGACGGTGACGCCGAGAACGGCGCCGAGGCGTGCGGTGACGCGGGTCGCGACGAGCGAGTTGCCGCCGATGTCGAAGAAGTCGTCGTCGATGCCGACCCGGTCGCGTCCGAGGACCTCCGCGAACACCTCGGCGACGGCCCGTTCGCGGGGGGTCGACGGCGCCGTGTAGTCGGCTCCGGCGAGGTCGAACAGGGGTGCGGGCAGGGCCCGGCGGTCCAGTTTGCCGACGGGCGTCAGGGGAATCTCGTCGAGGACGGTGATCGCGGCGGGCACCATGTGACCCGGCAGGTGCCGGGACAGGCCGGCGGTGAGGTCGGCGGGGTCGATGCGGTGACCGGTGGCGGGCAGGACGTACGCGGCGATGGCGGTGTCCCCGGACGGTCCGGGGACGGCGAGGGTGACGGCGAACCCGACGCCCGGCTGCGCCATCAGGGCGGTGTCGATCTCGCCGAGTTCGATGCGGAACCCGCGGATCTTGACCTGGAAGTCGGTGCGGCCCAGGTATTCGAGGGTGTACCCGTCGTCGCTGCGGGTCCAGCGGACCAGGTCGCCGGTGCGGTACATCCGCTCCCCCGGCGCGTACGGGTGGGCGACGAATCGGCTCGCGGTGAACCCGGGCCGGGCGTGGTAGCCGCGGGCCAGGCCGACACCGCAGATGTACAGCTCGCCGGGCGCACCGACGGGTACCGGTTGCAGGTGGTCGCCGAGGACGAGTTCCTGGACGCCGCGGACGGGACCGCCGAGGGTGATGGGGCGGTCCGGGGACATCGGTGCGCTGATGTTCGACATCACCGTCGTCTCCGTCGGCCCGTACGCGTTGTGCAGGCGGCGGGCGCCGGGGGCGGTCGGATCGGCCGCGGCCCACCGCGTCACGAGGTCGGGTGGGCACGCCTCCCCACCGAAGACGACGTCGGTGAACTCGTCGAGGCCCGCGGGGTCGACGGTCGCGAGGGCGGCGGTGGTGACGAACGCGTGGGTGACGCGTTCGGACTTGATGAGCTGCGCGAGTTCGGTGCCGCCGTACACGCTGGTCGGGGCGATCACCATCGTCGCGCCCGCACCGAACGCCTGCAGGTACTCGAAGACGGATCCGTCGAAGCTGGGGGTGGAGAAGTGCAGGGTCCGGGATCCGGGGTCGGCGTGGAACCGGTCGAGCTGGTCGCGGGCGAAGTTGTCGAGGCCGGTGTGGGTGACGACGACACCCTTCGGGGTTCCCGTCGACCCCGACGTGTACACCAGGTACGCGGCGTTGGTGAGGGCGATCGGGGCGGCCCGGTCGGCGTCGGTGATCGGGGCCGCGGACTCGCGTGCGCACCGGGCCGCGAACTCGGGGTCGTCGACGTGGAGCCACGGCACCGAATCGGGCAGGGCGCCGCGGTGGCCGGACAGGGCGAGGCCGACGGTGGCGCCGGAGTCGGTGAGCATGTGGGTGATGCGGTCGGCCGGATACGTCGGGTCGACGGGGACGAAGGCGGCCCCGGTCTTCGCGACCGCCCACATGCACAGGACCGACTCCACGGAGCGGGCGACACCGACCGCGACGAACGATTCCGGGCGGGCGCCGAGGCCGATCAGGACCCGCGCGAGCCGGTTGGACCGCTCGTCGAGGTCGCGGTACGTGACGTCGTGGCCGGCGGAGGTCACCGCGACCGCGTCCGGGTCGAGGGCGGCGCCGTCGGCGAGGATCTGCGGCAACGTCCGGATCGACCGCCCGGCCGGGCCGGCGACGGGAAGCAGGTCGACGGCTTCGGCGGCGTCGAGGGCGTGTGCCTGCGCGATGCGGGTGTCGGGGGCGTCGGCGAAGCGCAGCAGCATCCTCCGCACCCGGTCCGCGATGCCGGCGACCTCGCCGCGTCCGAACACCTCGGAGTACTCGAACTTGAGGTTGAGGTCCCCGGTGTCGGAGACGACGAGCGCGAGGGGGTAGTGGGCGGAGTCGCGGCCGTGGACGTCGGCGACACGCATCCCGGCGATGTCCGTCTCCGCGGTCAGGCCGGCCCGGTCGACGGGATAGGACTCGAAGACCGTCAGGGTGTCGAACACGGCGCCGGGCCCGGCGGCCTGTTGGATGCCGGGCAGGCCGAGCAGGTGGTGGTCGAGCAGGGCCGCCTGCTCGGACTGCACCCGTTCGAGGAGGCCGGCGAGGGTCTCGGCGGGGTCGAGGGTCACGCGGACGGGGATCGTGGTGATGAACAGCCCGACCATCGACTCGATGCCGGGGATCTGCGGTGGCCGCCCCGAGACGGTGGCGCCGAAGACGACGTCGCTTCGCCCGGTGAGCGCACCCAGCACGAACCCCCAGGCCGCCTGGACGACGGTGTTCACGGTCACGCCGTGGGCGCGGGCGAGCGCACGCACCCGGTCGGCTGCGTCGGCGGGCAGCGTCGTCGCGTACTCGTGGGATCCGGCCGGGGTCGGGTCGCCGGGGGCGGTCGGCGCGAGCAGGGTCGGTTCGCCGACGTCGGCGAACAGGTCCCGCCACACCCCGGTCGAGGCCTCCGGGTCGTGTCCGGCGAGCCACCTCAGGTAGTCGCGGTACGGCCGCACGTGCGGCAGCGCGGCCGGGTCGCCGTCGGTCGCGTACAGGGTGAGCAGGTCCCGCAGGATCAGCGGTGTCGACCAGCCGTCGAGCAGGATGTGATGGTTCGTCAGCACGAGCCGGTACTCCCCCGGCGCCGCCGTCACCAGGTGCAGCCGCAGTAGCGGCGGTGCCGCCATGTCGAAGCCGGCGGTGCGGTCGGCGTCGAGCAGCGCGGTGAACCGGTCCTGCGCGGTGTTCGGGTCGCCGGTCAGGTCGGTCACCGTCCACGGCAGGACGGCGTGCGCGGGCACCACCTGCGCGGCGCGGCCCGCGTCGTCGACGACGAACGCGGCCCGCAGGTTCGGGTGCCGGTCCAGCAGCGCCTGCCCGGCGCGGCGCATCCGGTCGGCGTCGACGGTGCCGCGCAGGTCGAGGGTCAGCTGCACGACGTACGGGTCGGTGGTGTGCTCGGTCAGCCGCGACTGGAACAGCAGCCCCGCCTGCAGCGGGCCGAGCGACCACACGTCCGTGAGCGTCGGGTAGCGCCGTTCGAGGTCGTCGATGGCGGCCTGGTCGAGGTTCACCAGGTCGAGGTCGGACGGGGTGAGCCCGCCGGACGCGGGATCGGTGGCGTGGCGGGCGACGGCGCCCAGCGCCTCGACCCACAGCTCCGCCAGCAGGGTGACCTCCTCCGCGGACAGCACCCCCGTCGGGAAGTCCCAGGTGGCGCGCAGGCGCGGACCGTCGGGGCCGCCGAGGGTGACGGCGTTGACGTCGAGGACCGCGGTGACGGGCAGCTGCGGCGGCGGTGCGTCGTCGAGGGTGACGTCGGCGACCGGCATCCACGCCGCGTCGGGGTCGGTGCCGCCGGCGAGCCGACCGAGGTAGTTGAAGCTGACCTGTGGTGTCCGGGTGCCCACCAGTGGCGAGTCGCCCGTCACCGGGTACCGCAGCAACCCGAACCCGATGCCGTGGTCGGGTGCGGCGAGCACCTGTTCCTTGACGGCCTTGAGCGCGTCGCCCGCGGCCGGCCCGGCGTCGAAGGCGTCGTCGACATCGATGCCGGTGAGGTCGAGCCGGACCGGATGCATCGAGGTGAACCAGCCGACGGTCCGGGACAGGTCGGTGCCTCCCCTTCCGGCCGTGTCCGTGACGGCCGTTTCGCGGCCGTGCCCCTCGAGGGTGACCAGCGCGTCGCTGTGGGACTGCCCGCGGTCGGCGCGCCACCGCGTCAGTGCCATCGCGAGCGCGGTGAGCAGGCCGTCGCCGACGCCGCCGTGGAAGGCCTCGGGGACGGCGGTGAGCAGGGCCTCGGTGACATCGGGCGGGACGTCGACGCGGATCCGGTCGAGGGTCCCGGCCACGTCCCGGGATGGGTCGAGGGCCCGGGCGCCGAGCAGCGGATCCGGTCCGGCCAGGACACCTCGCCAGTAGTCGGTTTCGGCGGCGCGGTCGGTGTCGGCGAGCGCGTGCGCCCACCGCCGCATCGACGTGCCCACCGGAGGCAGGTCGACGGTCCCTCCCCCGGCGAGCCGCGCCCACGCGACCGCGAGGTCGGGCACCAGGATGCGCCAGGACACTCCGTCGACGGCGAGATGGTGCAGGACGAGCAGCAGCCGTCCGGGACCGGCCGGCGGCTCGAAGTGGACGGCCTGCAGGAGTACCCCCGCTTCGGGGTCGAGGCGGACTGCGGCGTCGTCGAGTGCGGAGTCGGCGATCCGCTCGAACGCGGCGCCGGTGACGGTGTCGACGGGCACCCGGGTCAGCAGCGACGCCACGTCCACGGTGCCCGGTGCGGCGACGGTGACCGTCCGGGTGGCGCGGTCGAGGCGGGCACGGAGCATGTCGTGCCGGTCGACGACCGCGCCGAGCGCGCGGGCGAGGCGGTCGCTGTCGGTGTCCGGCAGCGTCAGCAACGCGGTCTGTGTGTATCGGCCGATGTCGCCCGTGCCTGCGCTGTCGGCGCGGTCGAGGAGCCAGCGCACGATCGGGGTGGCGGGGAACTCCCCGACACCCCCACCGGGCAGTTCCTCCAGTGCCGGTGCGGCCGCGTCGCCGGATTCGGCGACGGCGGCGAGCGCGGAGACCGTCTTGTGCTCGAACACCTGCCTCGGCGTCAGGTGCAGTCCGGCGTCCTTCGCGCGGGCCACCAACTGGATGGACATGATGCTGTCGCCGCCGAGCGCGAAGAAGGAGTCGTCCACTCCGACGCGGTGCAGGCCGAGGACCTCCGCGAACAGTCCGGTGAGGGTGGCTTCGGCGGCGGTGGCGGGGTCGCGGCCCGTGCCCGCGCGCTCCCCGAAGTCCGGTTCCGGCAACGCCTTCCGGTCCAGTTTCCCGTTGACGGTCCGCGGCAGTGCCGCGAGTTCGACGAGCGCAGCGGGCACCATGTGCGCGGCGAGCTCCGCGGCGAGGAACTCCCGCAACCGGCTCCGGTCGATGACCGCGCCCGGCTCGGGCACCACGTACTCGACCAGCCGGACGCGGCCCGCGCCGTCGTCGTGGGCGACGGCAACCGCCGCTGCGACTCCAGGGAAACGTAGTGCGGCGGATTCGATCTCGCCGAGTTCGATGCGGAAACCGCGGATCTTGACCTGCAGGTCGCTGCGGCCGAGGTATTCGAGGCGCCCGCCCCGATTCCAGCGGGCGAGGTCGCCGGTCCGGTACATCCGCTGCCCCGGACGCCCGGACGGGTCGGCGACGAACCGGGCCGAGGTCAGGTCGGGGCGGCCGAGGTAGCCGCGGGTGACCTGGTCGCCGGAGACGTACATCTCCCCGACGACACCGGGCGGTACGGGTCGCAGCCGCTTGTCGAGGACGCTGACCCGCAGGCCTGGCACCGCGCGGCCGACGACGCTCGCCGACGACGTGGCCGCGAGGTCCGGGGTGAGTGGCAGTCGGGTCACGTGCACCGTCGTCTCGGTGATGCCGTACATGTTCACCAGTTCCGGCAACACGGCCGTGAAACTCCCCGTCGATACGCTTGCGCCGGTGAAGTACCCCGCCTCTGCGCTCGCACCCGTCGCTGCGCTCGCCCCGCCGCGCCGCGCATACCAGCGACGCAGCTGCGCGAAGTCCAGTGCCTCGCCGCCGAAGACCACGTACCGAAGCGAGGTGAGGAGCTGTCCCGCGGAGGCGCGTTCGGCCTCGGCGAGCTGGTAGAACGCGGTCGGGGTCTGGTTGAGGACGGTGACGTGCTCGCGTTCGAGCAGATCCAGGAACGCCTCCGGCGAACGGGAGGTGTCGTGGTCGACGACCACGAGCCGGCCGCCGTGCAGCAGCGGACCCCACAGTTCCCAGACGGAGAAGTCGAATGCCGCCGAGTGGAACATCGTCCACACGTCGGTCTCGTCGAACCCGAAGGTGTCGCGGGTGTTCTCGAACAGGGTGAGCACGTTGCGATGCGGCACGAGGACACCCTTGGGGCGTCCGGTGGAGCCGGACGTGTAGATGACGTACGCCACCGACTCCGGAGTGAGGGGCGCGCGGCGGTCACGGTCCGTCACCGGCCGATCGGAGGCGCCGCGCAGCGCCGCCGCGACGGCGGGATCGTCGACCGCGAGGGTCGGCACGTCGCCGGCGGGCAACCGCTCGGCCTCGGCGAGGGTGGTCACGGTGCACACAGGTGCGGCGTCGGCGAGGGTGAACGCGTGCCGCTCCGCCGGATGCCCGACGTCCAGGGGCAGGTATCCGGCGCCCGATTCGATCACCGCGAGCAGCGCGACGACGAGGTCGATGCCGCGGGGCAGTGCCACCGCGACGAGGGTTTCCGGTGCGGCGCCCGCGTCGATCAGGACCCGCGCGAGACGGTGCACCCGGGACGCGAGGTCGGCGTAGGTGAGGGTGAGGTCCCCGGCGGTGACGGCGGCGGCGTCGGGGCGGCGGCGTACCGCGTCCGCGAACGCGTCGGCGAGCGTGACGTCCGGGGCCCGGCGGCCCGGCAGGTTCCAGTCCCCGGTCATCGCCTCGAGCTCGGCGGCCGTGCACAGTTCGAGGTCGCCGACCGGCCGGTCCGGATCCGCATCGACGTGCATGAGGAGTCGCCCGAAGCGGTCGGTGATCGCCACCGCGGTTGCCTCGTCGAAGACGTCCGTCGCGTACGTCAGCGTCCCGGTGATCCCGTCGGGAACCCCGTCGTCGGTGAACGTCTCCGCGAGGGTGAACTGCAGGTCGAACTTCGCGACCGGCAGGTCGGGTTCGATCGCGGTGACGGTCAGACCGGGCAGCGTCAGCGTCGGCAGCTCGTTGTTCTGGAACTCGATCAGCACCTGGAACAGCGGCGTGTGGCTGGTGGAGCGGTCCGGGGCGAGCGCATCGACGAGGACCTCGAACGGCAGGTCGGTGTTCTCGAACGCCGCGACGTCGCGGGATCGCATGTCCCCGATCAGATCCCGGAACGACCGCGCCCGCGGGACGGGGCTGCGCAGCACCAGGGTGCCGACGAACATGCCGACCATGTCGTCGAGTGCGGCGGCGCCGCGACCGGCGACGGGAGTGCCGATCGCCAGGTCGTCGCTGCCGGTGAGGTTCGACAGCAGCAGCGCCACCGCCGCGTGCATCGTCATGAACATCGTCGCGCCGCGACTGCGGGACAGGTCCGCGAGCGCCCGGTGCGTGTCCGCGCCGACGTGCACCGGCACCCGGGCACCTATCATGTTCCGCTGCGTCGGGCGAGGCCGGTCGGTCGGCAACTCCAGCACCTCGGGCAGGTCCGCGAGTTCGCGGGTCCAGAACGCCAGTTCGGCGGCGTGCCGGGATGTCGGATCGTCCGGGTCGCCGAGCAGATCCCGTTGCCACAGCGCGAAGTCCGCGAACTGCACGGCCAGCGGGTCGCGGGCGGCCGCGGCGGGGTGACCGGCGACGCGGGCCTGGTAGGCGACCATCACGTCCCGGGCCAGCGGCGCCATCGAGTATCCGTCCGCGCAGATGTGGTGCACGACGATCGCGAGGACGGCGTCGCGGGGTCCGGTCACGAACACGGCCACCCGGACCGGGACCTCGGCGGTGACGTCGAATCCGGCGCCGACGAACTCGGCGAGGCGCGCGGGCAGGTCCGCTTCGGTGACGGTCCGCACGTCGAGGTCCGCCGCGGTCCCGTCGTCCGGGGTGGCGGCGAGGATCACCTGTTCCGGTTCGCCGTCCGCGCCGAGCGGGTACCTGGTGCGCAGCGACTCGTGCCTGCCCTGTACGTCCCGCAGCGCCGCGGCGAGCGTCGCGACGTCGAGGTCGCCGGTCAGCCGGACGGCGAGCGGAATGTTGTAGGCCGGTGAGGTGGTGTCGAACTGGTTGAGGAACCACATCCGCTGCTGCGCCGGTGAGAGCGGCAGGTGCTCCGGCCGGGGGCCCGCGGTCAACGCTGGGCGGGCCCCGCCGCCTCCGCTCCCGGCCGCGACATCGGTGCTCAGCGCGTCGGCGACGGCACGGACGGTCCGCGCGTCGAAGAGGGTCCGCACCCCGATCGGTGCGTCGAGGGTCGCGGTCAGCCGCGCGGCGACGCGGGTCGCGATCAGCGAGTTGCCGCCGAGGTCGAAGAAGTCGTCGTCCGCGCCGACCCGGTCGACGCCGAGAACGTCCGCGAACACGTCCGCGACCGTCTGCTCCAGCGGAGTGGACGGCGGCACATACTGCGCTGCCGCGAAATTCGGTTCCGGAAGTGCACGTCGGTCGAGTTTGCCGACCGGGGTCAGCGGGATCTCGTCGAGGAACGTCACCGACTCCGGGACCATGTGTGCGGGCAGCCGGTCGCGGACGAAGGCGCGGATCGCGGTTGCCGTCGGGCGCGGGTGGTCCGAGCCGTCCGCACTGCCGCCCCCTCCCGTGGTGACGTAGGAGGCCAGGTGGGTGTCGTCGCCGATCTTGTGGGCGACCGTGACCGCGAACGTGACGTCGGGGTGCGCGGCGACCGCGGAGTCGATCTCGCCGAGTTCGATGCGGAACCCGCGGATCTTGACCTGGAAGTCGCTGCGGCCGAGGTAGTCGAGCGTCGGGGTGTCGGTGTCGTCGAGGCGCCAGCGCACGAGGTCGCCGGTGCGGTACATCCGCTCGCCCGGCGCGAACGGGTTGGCGACGAACCGGCCCGCGGTGAACCCTGGCCTGCCGTGGTAGCCGCGGGCCAGGCCGGGCCCGCACAGGTACAGCTCACCCGGCACCCCCGCGGGCACGGGTTGCAGCCGCGACCCGAGCACCACCTGCGTCGCCCCGAGCACCGGACCACCGATCCCGACCGGGTCCCCGGCGCGCAGGGGGGCACTGATGTCGGCCATGATCGTCGCTTCGGTGGGGCCGTACCCGTTGAAGAACCGGCGATCCGGGTGGTCGGCCGTCCATCGGGTGACGAGTTCGGGTGGGCAGGCCTCACCACCGACGAGCACGGAGGCGAACTCGTCCAGTCCGTCCGGGTCGACGGTTTCGAGTCCGGCGGTGGTGACGAACGAGTGGGTGACGTGTTCGGTGGCGATCAGGTCGGCGAGGTCGCTGCCGCCGTACACGTCGGGCGGTGCGATGACCATCGTCGCGCCCGCACCGAACGCCAGCAGGTAGTCGAGGACGGCGCCGTCGAAACTCGGGGACGCGAAGTGCAGGGTGCGGCTGCGGTGGTCGGCGCCCAGCCGCCGTCGCAGTTCGTGGTTGAAGACGTCGAGGCCGCGGTGGGTGACGACGACTCCCTTGGGGGTGCCGGTGGATCCGGACGTGTAGACGACGTAGGCGGCGTCGTCCCGGTGCAGCTGGGCGCGCCGGTCCGTGTCCGTCACGGGGTCCGCGGACACCGACGCCAGCATGTCGGCGGCGTCCGGCCCGTCGAGGCGCAGCCAGATCACCTCTCCCGGCAGCCGGCTTTCGGTGTCGCTGAGGGTGATGCCGTGCACGGACCCGGAATCGGTCAGCATGTGCGCGATGCGGTCCGGCGGATAGGTGGGGTCGACGGGCACGAACGCGGCACCGGTCTTGGCGACCGCCCACATCGCGGTCACCGAGTCGGCGGACCGGGCCAGGGCGAGTGCGACGGTCGTGCCGGGGCCTGCGCCGCGCGCGATCATCACCCGCGCCAACCGGTTCGACGTCTCGTCGAGGTCCCGGTAGGAGATCGAGTGGTACGGCCCGTCCGCGTCGGGTCGGTACCGCAACGCGACCGCGTCGGGGTGGGCGGACGCGGTGTCGGTGAGGATCTGCGGCAGTGTCCGGCGTCGGTCGGCGGCGGGGCCCTGCGCGGGTGCGAGCAGGTCGCGTTCACGCTCGTCGAGCAGCAGCAGTCGCGGCAACGGCACATCCGGGTCGTCGACGAGGGTGCCCAGCAACTGCGCGAGCTGCCCGCCGAGCCGCTCGACGAGGGCATGGTCGAACACCTCCGGGAAGTACTCGAGGTCGAGGGTCAGGTGCTCGTCGTCGGACGCGATCAACGCCAGCGGGTAGTGCGCGGCGTCGGCGGTGTCGTGGACGTCGATCACCCGCATGCCTGCGATGTCGGTGTCGGCGGTCAGTGCGTCCCGGTCGATCGGGTACGACTCGAACACGGTGAGGGTGTCGAACACGGCGCCGGGCCCGACCGCGCCGACGATGTCGGACAGCCCGACGTGGTGGTGGTCGAGGAGGGTGGCCTGCTCGGACTGCAACCGGGCGCCGGCCTCGATCAGCGTCTCGTGCGGAGCGAGCGTGACGCGTACGGGCAGCGTGTTGATGAACAGGCCGACCATCGCCTCGATGCCCGGGATCTGCGGGGGCCTGCCGGCGACGGTGCCACCGAAGACGACGTCGTCGCGTCCGGTCAACTCCCCCAGCACGATTCCCCAGGCGAGGCGAACCATCGTGGACAGGGTGATGCCGCGATCGCGGGCCAGGGACCGCAGGCCTGCGGCCACGTCGGCGTCGAGGTCGACGCGCACCTGCCGGGACGCCTCGCCTGCCGCCCCGCCGTGATCGAGCAGGGTCGGGTCGGTGGCCCCGGCGAGGGCGTCGCGCCACGCGGTCAGCGAGTCCGCGGTGTCGCGGCCCGCGAGCCAGTGCAGGTAGTCGCGGTAGGGATGGACCCGCGGCAGCGCGGCCGGGTCGCCGTCGGTCGCGTACAGGGTCAGCAGGTCCCGCAGCACCAGCGGCATCGACCAGCCGTCGAGGAGGATGTGGTGGTTGGTGAGGACGATGTGGTGCGTGTCGTCTCCGGTGCGGATCATCGTGATCCGCAGCAGCGGCGCGGTCGCCATGTCGAATCCGCGGGCCCGGTCCTCGGTCATCAGCCGTTCGAGTGCGGCGTCCCGGTCGGCGTCCGCCAGGTCACCGAGATCGACCTCGGCCCAGGGCAGTTCGACGCTGCGGTGCACGATCTGTACCGGTCGGCCGTCGTCGTCGGGCACGAACGCCGCCCGCAGGTTGGGGTGCCGGTCCAGCAGCGCCTGACCGGCGCGCTGTACCCGCCGCGGATCCGCGCCGCGCACCACCAACGTCAACTGCACGGTGTAGGAGTCGACGGCCCGCCCACCCGGCGCCGCACCCGATCCGGCGGCCTCCGCGTGGTACAGCAGACCCGACTGCAGCGGTGAGAGCGACCAGATCTCCTGCAAACCCGGATGCCGGGCCTCGATGCGGTCGATCGCCGGCTGGTCCAGGTCGACGAGGTCGACGTCGGACGGGGTCAGGCCACCGGCGTCCGGGCCGGTCACGTGCCGCGCGAGCGCCGTCAGCGCGGAGGTCCACAGGCCGGCGATCTCGGCGACCTCGGCGCCGGTCAGCACACCGGTCGGGTACGCCCACGTCGCGCGGAGCACCGGCCGATCGCCCTGCATCGTGGTGACGGCGTTGACGTCGAGGACGGACGCCAGCGGCATGTCCCGGTCCTGGACGCGCTGCATGTCGACGTCCCCGGCCGGGGTCCATGCGGCGTCGGCTCCGCCCGCAGTCAGGTCGGTCGCGAACCGGCCCAGGTAGTTGAACGAGACCTGCGGTGCGGGGTGGGCGGCCAGCTCGGGACCCGCATCCGGGTCCAGGTACCGCAGCAGGCCGTAGCCGACGCCGCTGTCGGGGATCGCGAGCAACTGTTCCTTGACGGACTTGATCGCCGTGCCCGCCGACCGTCCGCCCGCGAACGCGTCGTCCAGGTCGACGCCGGGCAGGTGCAGCCGCAGCGGGTGCAGTGAGGTGAACCAGCCGACGGTGCGGGACAGGTCGGCGCGGCCTTCTCGGGCGGAGCCTCGGGCATGGGTGGCCACGACCTGCTCTTCGCGGCCGTGACCTTCGAGTCCGAGCAGGGTGCCGCCGGAGACGTCCTGTCCGCGGTCGTGACGCCAGCGGGTCAGGGCCAACGCCAGCGCGGCGAGCAGGCCGTCGGCGACGCTGCCGTGGTACAGCTCGGGGACCGCGGTCAGGACGGCGTCGCTGACGTCGGTGGGTACCTCGACCGTGATCCGTTCGGCGGTGGACTCGACGTCGACGGCGGGGTCGAGGGGCCGCGACCCGATCACGGGGTCTGGACCGGTGTGCACGGCCCGCCAGAGGTCCAGTTCGTCGCGTCGCGAGCCCGCGACGTCGACGAGTGCGTGCGCCCACCGCCGCATCGACGTGCCGACCGGCGCCAGTGCCGGCTCCCGGCCCGCCGTCACCTGCGACCACGCGATCGCCAGGTCCGGGACGAGCACCCGCCACGAGACGCCGTCGACGACGAGGTGGTGGACCACGACCATCAGCCGGTCCTCGCCCGCCGCCGAATCGAGCCAGACGACCTGCACCATCACGCCGTTCACCGGATCGAGGCGGTCCTGGGCGGCGTCGAGGACGGCGAGTGCCGTCGACGCGTACTCCGGGGTTCCGGGCGCCGACCGGACCGTGACCCGGCGCACGCACGAGGCGGCGTCGACGGCGCCGACGGGCCGCGCCTCCATCACCGGTCCCGTCGCGGGGTCGTCGATCCGCAGTCGCGCCCGCAGCATGTCGTGGCGGTCGATCACGGCCTGCACCGTCGCGACGAGCGGCTCGAGGGCGGTGAGATCGTGGGGGGCGCGCAGCATCGTCGGCTGCGACATCCGGCCGAACCGGTCGACTCCGTCGCGCGCCCCGTCGGGGTGTCCGCTGCGTTCGATCAGCCACCGGACGATCGGGGTGGGCGGCATGTCGCCGACACCGCCGCCGGGCAGTTCCTCCAGCGCGGGCACGCGTGCGTCGCCGGTTTCGGCGACGGCGGCGAGCGCGGCGACCGTCTTGTGTTCGAACACCTGACGCGGGGTCAACTGCACCCCGGCGTCCTTGGCGCGGGCCACCAGCTGGATGGACATGATGCTGTCGCCGCCGAGCGCGAAGAACGAGTCGTCGACACCGAAGTCGGTCTCGTTCAGGCCGAGTACCTCGCCGTACAGGGCGACGAGGGCGGTTTCGACGGTGCCGTTCGCGGCGCGGCGCGCGGCCGTGCGGGCGGTGAAGTCCGGTTCGGGCAGGGCCCGCCGGTCCAGTTTGCCGACCGGGGTCAGCGGCAGGTCGTCGAGGACGACGAGGGCGGCGGGCACCATGTACGGGGCGAGTTGGGTCGCGGTGAACGCGAGCAGGTCGTCGATGTCCACGTGGTTCACCGCGGGCACCACGTACCCGACCAGACGCGGTCGCCCGGCGGTGTCGGGGTGGGCGACGACGACGGCTCGGGCCACGGACTCGTGGCGGGTCAGCGCCGACTCGACCTCGCCGAGTTCGATGCGGAAGCCGCGGATCTTCACCTGGAAGTCGCTGCGCCCCAGGTACTCCAGGTCCCCAGCCGTGACACCCCCCGTCGCTCCGCTCGTCCTACCGTTCCAGCGCACGAGGTCCCCGGTCCGGTACATCCGACCCCCGGTGAACGGGTCCGCCACGAACCGTTCCGCCGTCGTCCCCGGACGATTCCGGTACCCGCGGGCCACACTCGGACCCGTGACGTACAGCTCCCCCACCACCCCCACCGGGACGGGATGGAGCCGGTCGTCGAGGACGACGACCGCGCCGCCGGTCGGCGGCCGGCCGATGGTGACGGACCGGTCGGGGTCCATCGGTCCGGTGACGGTGGCGACGACGGTCGCCTCCGTCGGGCCGTACGCGTTGAACATCGATCGGTCTCCGGTGGCCCACTGGCGCACCAGTTCCGGCGGGCAGCTGTCGCCGCCGGTGGCGACGCGCCGCAGGTCCGGTACCGCGTCGGCGTCGACGGAACCGAGGGCGGCGGGGGTGATGAAGGCGTGCGTGACCCGTTCCCGGCGGAGCAGGTCGGTGAGTTCGCCGCCGCCGATCACGTCCGGCGGCGCGACCACCATCGTTGCGCCCGCGCCGATGGCGAGGAGCAGTTCGAGGATCGACGCGTCGAAGCTCGGCGACGAGAAGTGCAGGGTCCGCGAGTCGGCGGTGACCTCGTACCGGCGGCGTTCGTCGGCGGCGAAGCTCGCCAACCCGCGGTGGGTGACGATGACGCCCTTCGGCACACCGGTCGAGCCGGACGTGTAGATGAGGTAGGCGGGATGATCGATCCGGAGCGCGGAGGTGCGATCCGCGTCGCCGATCGGCCCGTCGCCTGCGTCGGTGGACGCGTCGTCGTCGAGGGTGACCGCGACGACCCCGTCCGGGACGATGCCGCGTTGCTCGTCGAGGGTGACGGCGAGGGCCGCGCCGGAGTCCTCGAGCATGTGCAGGATGCGGTCGGCGGGATAGTTCGGGTCCACCGGCACGAACGCGGCGCCGGTCTTCGCGACCGCCCACACGGCGACCACGGACCGCGGGGATCGCGGCAACGCGACCGCGACGACGGTGTCCGGGCCCGCGCCGAGCCCGATCAGGCGGCGCGCCAGCCGGTTCGACGCGGCGTCGAGTTCCCGGTATCCGATGGTGGTGCCGTCGGCGCCGTCGACGAGGGCGGTGCCGTCGGGGTTCTCGGCGACGGCCGCGGCCAGCAGGTCGGGCAGGGTGCGCGGGGGCGCGGGTTCGGGTCCGCGTACCGGGGCCAGTGTCGCCGCGGTGCCGGCGTCCAGGACGGTGACGTCCCCGACCGGGGCGTCGGGTGTCGCGGTCACCGACGCCAGGATCCGCCGCAGCCGCCGCGACAACTCGTCGACGGTGGAGGCGTCGAAAAGGTCGGTGGCGTAGGTGAATCCGGCCTCGATTCCGGCGGGGGTGCCGTCGGGATCGAACTGTTCGGTGCAGGTGAGCTGCAGGTCGTAGTTCGCGATGGACACCTCGAGGTCGACCGCCGACACCGTTAGACCCGGCAACTCCAGCCGGGCGCGTTCGGTGTTGCG
The DNA here is from genome assembly GCF_001040705.1 of Rhodococcus sp. RD6.2. Lineage (GTDB taxonomy): Bacteria > Actinomycetota > Actinomycetes > Mycobacteriales > Mycobacteriaceae > Rhodococcus_G. The sequence goes on along the minus strand of NZ_CVQP01000005.1, from coordinate 599,183 downwards.
GAACTCGAACATCACCTGGAACAGCGGTGCGTGCGCGGTGCTGCGTTCCGGCGCCATCACCTCCACCAGCCGCTCGAACGGCAGGTCGGACTGATGGAAGGCCTGCAGGTCGCTTTCCCGGACCTCCGACAGCAGGTCGACGAACGACAGGTCGGGCCGCACGTCGGTGCGCAGCACCAGGGTTCCCACGAACATGCCGACCATGTCGTCGAGTTCGGGTTCCCCGCGCCCGGCGATCGGGGTGCCGACCGCGATGTCGGTGGTGCCCGACGAGCGGGCCAGCAGGATCGCGAGCGCCGCGTGCATCGCCATGAACACCGTCGTGCCGCGTTCGCGGGCCGTCGCGATCAGCCGCCGGTGCAGTTCGGCATCGATGGTGAACGGCGCCACCGCCCCGCGCAGCGACTGCGTCGCGGGCCGGGGCCGATCGGTGGGCAGCGGCAGCAGATCCGGCAGGTCCGCCAGGGTGGTGGTCCAGTAGTCGAGTTGCCGGGCCATCAGGCTGTCCGGGTCGTCCGCGACGCCGAGGACCCGTTGCTGCCACAGCGCGAAGTCCGCGTACTGCACCGGCAACGGCGTCCACTGCGGCACCAGCCCGGCGGTGCGGGCGCCGTACGCGGTCATCACGTCCCGCGCCAGCGGCGCCATCGAGAAGCCGTCCGCGCAGATGTGGTGCAGGACGATCACCAGCACGTGCGCCTGCGGCGCGGTCCGCAGCAGGGCGGCGCGCAGCGGGGGCGCCGCGGTGACGTCGAAGCCCTCCGACGCCAGCGCGGTGATCCGCTGCGGCAGGTCGGATTCGGGCACCGACACCGCTGTCAGGTCGAGGGCGACGTCGGCGGTCGCGACGACCTCCTGCGTCGGTGCGCCGCCGACCAGTGGGAAACGGGTCCGCAGCGCCTCGTGCCGGTCCAGGACGTCGCCGACAGCGGCCTGCAGCGCGGGGGTGTCGAGGTCGCCGTCCAGCCGGATCGGCATGACGATGTTGTACGCCGGTGAGGTGGTGTCGAACTGGTTGACGAACCACATGCGTTGCTGGGCGAGCGCGACGGGGACCGGGGTCGGTCGTGGTTCCGGAGTGAGCGGCGGCCGGTCGGTGGCGGCCGCTGTCGCCGATTCGACCCGCAGGGCCAGCGTTGCGACGGTCGGCGCGTCGAACACCTCGCGGACGCCGATCCTGCTGCCCAGTGCCGAGTTCGCGCGGGCCACCAGACGGGCGGCGATCAGCGAGTTGCCGCCCAGGTCGAAGAAGTTGTCGTGCACCCCGACCCGCGGCGCCGCCACCAGGTCGGCGACGATCGCGCAGAGGATTTCCTCGACGGGGTTGCGGGGCGCGACGAACTCCGCCGACGACACCACGAACTCCGGTTCCGGCAACGCCCGCCGGTCCAGCTTTCCCGTCGACCCGAGGGGGAACTCGTCGAGGACGAACACCTGCGCGGGCACCATGTACGCGGCCAGTTCCGTCGCCGCCGCGGTCCGGACCGCGGCCGGGTCGACGTCGTGGCCCGGTTCGGCGACCACGTAGCCGATGAGCGATTCGCCGGTGATGTCGTCGCGGTGCACCACGACGACGGACTGCGCGACCCCGTCGGCGCGGAGGAGGGCGGCCTCGACCTCGCCGAGTTCGATGCGCTGGCCCCGCAGCTTGACCTGGAAGTCGCTGCGCCCCAGGTATTCCAGGACGCCGGCGCTCGGCCGGCCGGGTGCGCGGCTCGGGCGTTCGAGCCACCGCACCACGTCGCCGGTGCGGTACATGCGTGCGCCGGGGTCGGGGGCGAACGGGTCGGCGACGAACCGGTCCGCGGTCAGGTCGGGACGCCCGACGTAGCCGCGGGCGATCTGGACGCCCGCGAGGTACAGCTCGCCGCGCACCCCGACCGGGACCGGGTGCAGCCGGGAGTCGAGGACGTAGAGCCGGGTGTTCCACACCGGCGAGCCGATCGGCACGATGCCCGTGTCGGCGGCGGAGATCTCCCAGGCGGTGACGTCGACCGCGGCCTCCGTCGGCCCGTACAGATTGTGCAGCGCGGCGCCGCAGAACCGGCGGAACGTCTCGGCGGTCGCCGGTGGCAGGGCCTCACCGCTGCAGAACACGCGCAGCAGGCCGGCGCACTCCTCGGGCCGCGCCGCGGACAGGAACGTCGCGAGCATCGACGGCACGAAGTGCATCGTCGTGATGTGTTCGGCGGCGATGATCCGGGACAGGTAGTCGGGGTCGCGGTGGCCGTCGGGGGCCGCGACGACGAGCCGTGCTCCGGTCATCAGGGGCCAGAACAACTCCCACACCGACACGTCGAAGGTCACCGGTGTCTTCTGCAGTACCGCGTCGGAGGTGTCGAGCGGGTACGTGTCCTGCATCCACTGCAGCCGGTTCACGATCGCGCGGTGGGTGACCTCCACCCCCTTCGGTCGGCCCGTCGACCCGGACGTGTACAGCACGTACGCCGCCGAATCCGGGTGCGGGTCCGGCAGGTGGGCGGCCCGCTCGGCCTCCGGATCGAGGTCGTCGAGCAGCAGCAGCGGCGCATCCTCGGGCAACCGGTCGACCAACGTCGTGGTGGTCAGGACGACGGCGGGGCCCGCGCTGTCGAGGACGTACCGGGTCCGCGCCTGCGGGTGGTCCGGGTCGAGTGGCACGTATGCCGCGCCGGCGGCGACCACCGCGTGGATCGCGACGAGGAGGTCGTCGGACCGGCGCAATGCCACCGCGACCCGCGCACCGGGCCCGACGCCGCGTGCGACGAGGACCCGCGCGAGATCGTCGACCCGCGCACCGAACTCGGCGTAGGTCCAGCTGCGGTCGCCGAAGACCAGGGCGACGCCGTCCGGGGTGCGGCCGCGTTGTGCCCGCAGCAGGGCGGGCAGCGTGTCCGGCGCGACGGGGACCGAGGTGTCGTTCCAGTCCTGCACGACGCGGCGGTGCTCGTCCGCGCCGACGACCGGCAGGTCGCCGACCACGGCATCCGGGGCCGCGGTCACCGCTTCGAGGACCCGGACGAAGCGGTCCGCCATCGCCGACATCGTCGTGTGCTCGAACAGGTCCTTCGCATACGCGAACTGGGTGTCCAGCGGCCCCGGAGCACCGTCCGCGGTGGTGTGCTCGGTGGCGATCACCTGCAGGTCGAACTTCGCGGTGCCCGTGTCGACGTCCTCCACGTCCGCTGTGACACCCGGCAGCTCCAGGTGTGCGTCCACGGCGGCCTGCAGTACGAGCATCACCTGGAACAGCGGCGAGTGCGCCGTCGTGCGGGCCGGGTTCATCGCGTCGACGAGCACCTCGAACGGCAGGTCCGTGCGACCGAGGGCGGCGAGGTCGTCGGCGCGGACCCGGTCCAACAGCGCGGTGAACGGTTCCGCCGGGTCGACCTGCGCGCGCAGCACGAGGGTGCCGACGAACATGCCGACGAGGTCGTCGAGCCCCGCCTCGCCGCGCCCCGACACCGGCGACCCGATGGAGATGTCGGACTCGCCGCTCGAGCGGGCCAGCAGCACAGCCAACGCCGCGTGCAACACCATGAACAGGCTGGTGCCGCGGTCGTGCGCGAGGGCGAGGAGCCGGGCGTGCAGGTCCGCGTCGAGTGAGACGTCGACCGTTCCGCCCCGCATCGACGCCCGCGCCGGACGCGGCCGGTCGATGGGCAGCGACAGCACCTCGGGGGCGCCTGCGAGCGCCCCGGTCCAGAATCGCAGCTGCCGCGCCAGCAGGCTGTCCGGGTCGTCCGCCGACCCGAGCAGGTCCCGCTGCCACAACGCGTAGTCGGCGTACTGCACCGGCAGGGGCGTCCACGTCGGTGCCCGGCCCTCGATCCGCGCCGCATAGGCGGTCAGCACGTCCCGCGCCAGCGGTCCCATCGACAGCCCGTCGGCCGCGATGTGGTGGACGACGAGGACCAGCACATGGGTGGTGGGCGCGATCCGCAGCAGCGTTGCGCGCAGCGCCGTGCTCGTGGTGACGTCGAACCCCGTCGTCGCCAGGTCCCGCACCCGGGGGCGCAGTCGGTCGACGGGCACGTCGACGGGCGTCAGATCGGGTGTGGCCTCCGTCGCGGACCGCACCTGCTGGACGGGCCCGGTCGGGGTGTTCGGGAAGACGGTGCGCAGCGTCTGGTGGCGGTCGACGACGTCGCCGAGCGCGGCGGTCAACGCCGTCACGTCCAGTTCGCCGGTGAGCCGCACCGCGATCGGGATGTTGTACACCGCGGAGGTGGTGTCGAGTTGGTTGACCACCCACATCCGTTGCTGCGCCAGCGACACCGGGACCGGGGTGTCGTGCAGTCGCGGCTCCAGCGCCGGCCGCACCCCCGCGGTGTCCGCGACGTCGGCGCGTGCCGCGAGGGTCGCCACCGTCGGCGCCTCGAACAGGTCGAGGACCCCGAGCGCGGTACCCAGCGCGGCGTTGATCCGGGCGATGACCCGGGTCGCGATCAGGGAGTCGCCGCCGAGGTCGAAGAAGCTGTCGTCGAGACCGACGCGGGCGGCGCCGAGAACATCGGCGAAGACCTCCGCGATGCGGCGCTCGGTGTCGGTGCCCGGCTCGCGGTAGGCGGTCGCGGTGGTGTCGAACCGCGGCTGCGGCAACGCCCGCCGATCGAGCTTTCCCGCCGGGGTCAGCGGCAGGGTGTCGAGGACGACGACCGTCGCGGGCACCATGTGCGCAGGCAGCGACGCGGCCGCGTGGGCCAGCAGCGCGGCCTCGTCGACCACGGCCCCCTCGGCGGGCAGCACGTACCCGACGAGCGCCAGGTCGCCCGACTGCCGCATGTGTCCCGCGGTGGCGGCGAACGCGACCGCGGGATCGGTGCGGAGCACCGAGTCGATCTCGCCCAGTTCCACCCGGAAGCCGCGGATCTTGATCTGGAAGTCGCTGCGCCCCAGGTACTCCAGCTCCCCCTGGCCGTTCCAGCGCACGAGGTCCCCGGTCCGGTACATCCGACCCCCGGTGAACGGGTCCGCCACGAACCGTTCCGCCGTCGTCCCCGGACGATTCCGGTACCCGCGGGCCACACTCGGACCCGTGACGTACAGCTCCCCCACCACCCCCACCGGGACGGGATGGAGCCGGTCGTCGAGGACGAGCGACCCGCTGCCCCGCGACGGTTTGCCGATCGTCACCGGCCGGTCCGGCGTCAACGGTGAGCTGATGGCCGCGACGACGGTAGCCTCGGTCGGGCCGTACGCGTTGTACAGGCGCCGCTCGTCGGTGGTCCACTGCCGGACCAACTCCGGTGGGCACACGTCGCCGCCCGTGATCACGCACCGCAGATCGTCCAGGCCGGTCGGGTCGACGGACGCCAACGCTGCGGGCGTGACGAACCCGTGCGTGACGGTCCGCAGCACCTCCTTGAGTTCCTCGCCGCCGTACACCGTCGGCGGCGCGACGACCATCGTCGCGCCCGACCCGACCGCCAGCAGCAGTTCGAGGATCGACGCGTCGAAACTCGGCGACGAGAAGTGCAGCGTCCGACTGTCCGAGGTCACCGCGAACCGCTGCCGAGCCTCCTCCATCAGGTTCGCCAACCCGCGGTGCGAGACGACGACGCCCTTCGGCAGACCCGTGGACCCGGAGGTGTAGATCAGGTAGGCGGCGTCGTCGACACCCGCCTGCGGCAACTCCGCCGCGGGGGGTGCCATGAGATCGGCCTCGTCGACGTCGAACCATTCGACCAGGTCGGGCAGCTGGTCGCGGTGTGCGCGGACGGTCAGGCCGAGGGCGGCGCCGGAATCGGCGAGCATGTGCTCGATGCGGTCCGCCGGATAGTTCGGATCGACCGGCACGAAGGCGGCACCGCACCGCACGACCGCCCACCACGCGGTCACCGATTCGATGGATCTTGCGATCGAGAGCGCCACCACCGAACCGGGTCCCGCGCCGCGACCGGCGAGGACCGCGGCCAGTGCGGCGGAGCGGTCGGCGAGTTCCCGGTAGGTGAGGGAGCGGGCTCCGTCGACGACGGCGGTCCGGTCCGGTCCGGCCTCGACCGCGTCCGACATGAGCTGCGCCAACGTCCGCGGGTCGGTGGGCGGCGGACCCCACACCGGGCCCAGCGCGTCCGCCTCCGCGGCGGAGAGCACCGGGATGTCACCGGTGGCCAGGTCGGGGTCCGCGGACACCGCGGCGAGGATGCGTTCGAGGCGGGCGACGACGGTGGCGACGGCTTCCGGTGCGAACACGTCGTTGGCCTCGTGTGCGACGAGGGCCGGAACGGGGCCGGGCCGGTACTGGAGCACCAGGTCGGCGCGGCGGGGATCGACGTCCGGGGCCGTGACGGCGAGCGGAACATCGGGCAGGTCGAGCGTCTCGGCGAGGCGCGAGCGGGGGGTCGCGGCGTGCTCGGCGGCGCGGCGCACGCTGTCGGCGGTGCGGCGGACCTGCTCGGAGAAGGAGGTGGCGGGATCGAGCCGGGAGCGGATGGGCAGCGGATCCGGTGCGGTACCCCTCCGCATCGGATCCGGTCCAGAAGCGGTCGGACCGTCGGGTGGCTTGTCGGCACTGTAGGAGGGCGGGGCGACATCGGTGGCGGTGGCGAAGTCGTCGGCTCCGGTGAGCCTGCCGACGAGGACGGCGAGCGCGGTGTGCAGCACCGTCGCCGTTTCGACACCGATCCGGGTGGCCAGCGCCCGCAACCCGTCCGCGACACCCGGACCGAGGACGAATTCCGTTGTGGTGTAGCCGGGTTGCCGCTGGTCGGGCCTGGCTCCGGGCAGGGTGGGTGCCACGGGCAGCCCCGCCAGCTCCGTGCGCCAGTAGTCGACGTCGGCGGCGGTGCGCAGCCGATCGTCGCCGATGGCCGCGGACTCGGGATGGACGGAGTCGACGCGGGCGTCCGGTGCGGCGGCGACGAACTCCTCGACCAGGGCGACGCACCGGCGGTGGTGCTCGCGCAGGTCGTCCGCCCCGTACCGGTTCGGGTTACCCCGGAAGTCGACGAGTGTCTTTGCCGGAGAGCCACTTTGGTAGATGTTGACCAGCAGGTCCTGGACGGGTCCCGACGTGACGATGTGGTACTCGCCGACGACGGACCCCAACGTGATCTCCTGCCGGAACAGCATCACGTTGACCATCGGTCCGGTCAGGCCCTGCCGCGCGCCCGTCAGTCCGGCGTCGCGCCGAATGTCCTCGATGCTGCACCGTTGATGCCGCAGCGCACCCATCAGTTCCAGTTGCACCCGCTGCACCAGCGACCTCACGGTGTCGTCGGCGTCGACCTCGATGTGCAGGGGCGCGACGTTGACGAGCATGCCGCCGGACCGCTGCAGGGGCGCGGTGGTACGCGCCGAGACGGGCAGGTTGACCAGGACGTCGCGCCGACCGGTCATGCGAGCGAGATAGCACGCGAACGCGGCGATCAGCACCGCCGCAGGCGTGCCGCCGAACAGGTCGTCGGTGGCACCGAGACGGTCCAGGGTCGGCTGCGAGAGGACTGCGCTCTCGAGCCTGCTGCGGGCAGAGACGGGACCCTCGCCTTCGGCGAGGGTCGATCCGGACTCGATGCCGCGAATGTGTTCGGCCCAGTATTCCCGATCCGAGGCGAACCTGCTCGATTCGCGGTACGCGACGTCCAGGTCGTAGAGCCGCCGAAGATCCAGCGCCCGACTCGGTTCCGGCTCAACGCCCTTCGCCGCGGCCGTGTACAGGGCAGCGATCCGGTTCACCATCGTCATGCCGCTGTACCCGTCGAGCGCGACATGGTGAATTCGGGTGTACCACAGGTAGTCTCGGTCGCCGACCTGGAGGATCGTCATCTCCACCAAGCGGTCGCGGGTGATCCGGATCGGTGTCACGTAGTCGGTGTCGATCCAGGCGTGCGCGGCCGCCATCGGGTCGCGTTCGCCGCGGAAGTCGAAGAAGCCGATGCTCGAGTCGATCGAGGGGTCGACGATCTGACGCGGCTCACCGTCGATCTCGACCAAAGTCAGGAAAGGCGACTGGAACTCGTGTGCCGCCGCGAGCGCGGACTCCCGCAGCAGCGGAAGGTCGATGTCGCCGTGCAGTTCAACGTACTGCGCGATGAACGTCGGCACCGTCGGATTGAGCTGCTGCGAGAACCACATCGTCCGCTGGACCGCGGACAACGGAAACGACCCGGAATCCGGGTGCGCGGACCGGGGTTCGGTGTCGTTGTTGCTCGCTGTCGGGTCTGGCCGGCCTCGCTGCGGATCCCGTGTCGACGATGCGTCCCGGTTGGGATCTGGAGAGGAGGAATCCTTCATCGTAATCCTCACGCAAAGGGATGGTTGCGGTTCGATCGCGGCGTGTCGTGGGCTGTGTTCCCAGACTAGTAGCCAGGGTTGCGTACCGCTCGGCGTTTTGTGCGTCTGTGCCTTTGTCGAGACCCGACGGCCCGGTGTTACCCGTGTTCCGGGGCGCCCACCCGATGGATGCGGGCGATTCGCTCCGTCAGCGCAGACGTTCGGCGTCCCGCGCCAACCGGACCAGAGTGGCGCACAGTTCCGCGAGCTCCGCCGGGTCCGCGCCCTCACCGGCCGCGGTGGCGACGTCCTCCGCGGCGCAGCGGACCTCGAACATGCGGTCCATCGCCGCCTCGGCCTCCGCCGCCGTGAGAATCGTCGAGTCCGCCGCGATCGTCGTCCCCTTGACCGCCGACCGCTGCTCGTACGCCCGCTGACGGCACGACTGCTTGCAGTAGCGCCTGCGCCGACCCACCCCGGCGTCTGCAACCTCCCGGCCACACCACACGCACGATTGCTGTCTGCGCGTCGGGCCGGTCACCGAACCCACGATACGTGGGCGACCGGCCCGTCGACCGACGGGTCCGGGGCCGCATCGGCGCACCCGGTAGAATCCATGTGACTTTGCGCTGCGTGCGGGAACGATCCGCAGATCCGTGACGTTGAGATCAGTGAGAACGGCTGAGGAGAGGACACCACCACCATGGCAGATCGCGTACTTCGAGGGAGCCGCCTCGGAGCGGTGAGCTACGAAACGGACCGTGACCACGACCTCGCGCCCCGGAGGATCGCCCGCTACCGCTGCGACAACGGCGAGGAATTCGACGTCCCGTTCGCTGACGAGGCCGAGATCCCCGGTACCTGGCTGTGCAAGAACGGACTCGAGGGCACCCTCCTCGAGGGCGCGGCACCCGAGGTCAAGAAGGTCAAGCCGCCCCGCACGCACTGGGACATGCTGCTCGAACGACGCTCCGTCGAAGAGCTCGAGGAGCTGCTGAAGGAGCGCCTGGACCTGCTCAAGACCAAGCGACGCGGAGCGTAACCAGCGCCATTGGGTCGGCGACGCGGAGCGTAGCCCGATACATACGAAGAAGCCCCGGAGGAGATCCTCCGGGGCTTTCTCGTGTCGTCACTTCCCGACGAGGGCCTTCACCTTGCGCCAGCGATTGGCCATGCCCCACCCGAGGACCTTGGTGAAGGCCTCGGTGATGATGTTGCCGGACATCTTCGACTCGCCGAATTCGCGTTCGGTGAACGTGATCGGCACCTCGACCATGGTGAAGCCGGCCTGCAGCGCGCGCCAGCCCATGTCGATCTGGAAGCAGTAGCCGGCGGATTCGATGGCCCCGAGGTCGAGGGTCTCGAGGACGACGCGCCGGTAGGCGCGGTACCCGCCGGTGATGTCCTTGATCTTCACGCCGAGCGCGAGCTGGGAGTAGATGTTGCCGCCACGGGAGAGGATCTCGCGGCGCCGCGGCCAGTTCACGACGCTGCCGCCGGGCACGTAGCGGGATCCGGCGACGACGTCGGCGCCCTCGTCGATCTTGTCGAGGAGGCGGTGCAGCTGCTCGGGTGCGTGGCTGCCGTCGGCGTCCATTTCGACGACGACCTGGTAGTCACGCTGCAGCGCCCACTGGAATCCGGCGATGTACGCGGCGCCGAGGCCGTTCTTCTCGGTGCGGTGCATCACGTGGATGCGTCCGTCGGTGTCGTCGGCGGCGAGCTTGTCGGCGATGTCGCCGGTGCCGTCGGGGCTGCCGTCGTCGGCGACGAGAACATGGGCACCGGGCACGGCCGCGTGCAGGCGGCCGATGATCAGTGCGATGTTCTCGCTCTCGTTGTACGTCGGAATGATCACCAACGTGCTCGAGCTCGGCTTGTCCCCGGTCGGCTTACCCGCGCTCATTCGATCCTCTCCCCCAGCCGAGGCTGGTCCTTTCCGTGAACATCCGCACCGTCAGTTGAGGGTGCGGCCGGCCGGCGTCGCCGTCCTGCGGTGCGCAGTACTGCGGCGATCAGGGCCAGGGTGGCTGCGGCGGCCAGAGCGAACTCCGGAATCGAACCGAGCCGAGTAGCCAGCGTAGTGGAGGATCGAAGCGGAACCTGCGACACCAGTGTCGTGGGCTCGAAAAGTGCCGACGAATCCGTCACAGTTCCGTCAGGTGCGACGATCGCGCTGACACCGGATGTGGCGGAAACCACGACGGCGCGGCCGTGCTCGACGGCCCGCAACCGGGACATCGCGAGCTGCTGATACGTCATCTCGGTGTCGCCGAACGTGGCGTTGTTGGTCGGCACCGCGATCAGCTGCGCGCCAGCGCGGACCGCGTCGGTGAGGGCGCGGTCGAACGCGACCTCGTAGCAGGTGGCGACGCCGACGGGTATCCCGGCCGCGTGCACGACGCCGTCGCCGTCGCCGGGGGTGAAGTTCCCGGCGCGGTCGGCGTACTCGGAGAAGTGGCGGAAGAACTCGCGGTACGGCAGGTACTCGCCGAACGGCTGGATGATCTTCTTGTCGTGTTCCTCGCCGGGACCGCTGCCGGGGTCCCAGACGACGACGGTGTTGGTGGTGGTGCCGTCCTTCCGCACGAGGACCGTTCCGACGAGGATCGGGGCGTCGACGGCGCGGGCGGCGGCGGTGATCGACGCGGCGGCGTCGGCGTTGCGGAACGGGTCGATGTCGGACGCGTTCTCGGGCCAGATCACGAGGTCGGGTTGCGGGGTGATGCCCGCGTCGACGTCGGTGGCGAGCTCGAGGGTCTGCCGGACGTGGTTGTCGAGGACGGCGCGCCGCTGCGCGTTGAAGTCGAGGCCGAGTCGCGGGACGCCGCCCTGGATGGCGGCGACGGTGATCGAGCCGGATTCGGCGGAGTCCATGCCGGGGATGGTGGGGGCGAGTGCGACGGCGACGATCGGCATCACCGCGGCCGTCGCCGCGGGCGCGATCCACCGCCGCGGCTTCCGGGGCGCACTGACCGCCACCGCGACGAGGGCGGCGAGGCCGGTGCCCGTCAGCGCGACGGCGAAGCTGACGAGGGGGGCGCCGCCGATGCTCGCGAGCGGCAGGAGTGGCCCTTCGCTCTGACCGAAAGCGAGCCTGCCCCACGGGAATCCGCCGAACGGGACGATCGAGCGCAGCCATTCCGTCAGGGACCACACGCAGGCGATCCACAGCGGCGCGAGGGGAAGCCGGGCCACCGCGACCGCCGCGAGTCCGAACAGGCCGACGAACAGTGCCTCGACCCCGGAGAGCGCGAGCCACGGGACCGGGCCGACGTATTCACCGACCCACGGCAGCAGGGGCAGCAGGAACCCGAGTCCCGCCAGGTAGCCGTACCCGAAACCGGCGCGGAGGCGACGCGTGCCGCGTCCGCGGTCGGTGAGCACCAGGACCAGCAGCGCGATCCCCACGGGCGCGAGGAACCACAGCGGTCGCGGCGGGAAACTCGCGAACAACAGCACCCCGGACGCGACCGCGAGCAGGGAGTTCCGCAGGACCGGCACCGCCCGCCGGGCGCGACCAGCGTGGTCAGCGCTCATGGATGGTGACGCCGCGGTGCACCGTGCGCAGGCACACGGGGTTCGGTGTGTCGTCGTCGAGACGCGGCATCGCGGGCACCCGCGACCGCGGGTCGGTGGACCACCGCTGCACCGTGTCCTTCGCGGCGGTGACGACCAGGTCACCGGCCTCCCACACCGCGTACGACGCGGGCGCGCCGGGGACGAGGGTGCCGGCCAGCCCGTCGCGGACCCCGCCGGCGCGCCACGCGCCGCGGGTGGCGGCCGCATAGGCGGCGCGCGGCGAGATGCCGCTGCCGTCGGTGCGGTGGTGGACGGCCGCGCGCAGCGAATCCCACGGGTTCAGCGGCGTGACCGGCGCGTCTGAGCCGATCGCGAGGGACACCCCGGCCGAGGCCATCTCGGAGAACGGGTTCATCGCCAACGCCCGGTCGGCGCCGAGCGCGCGGGCGTACATGCCGTCGGCGCCGCCCCACAGGGCGTCGAACCCGGGTTGCACGCTGGCGACGACCCCCCACGCGGCGAGCTTCGCGGACTGCGCGGCGTCGATCATCTCGACGTGTTCGAGGCGGTGCCCGCACGACGCGACCGCGGGACCACCGAGTTCGGTGACGACCCGCTCGAATCCGGCGACCGCGGCGGCGACGGCGGCGTCACCGATGACGTGGAAGCCGGCCTGGATGCCTGCGATGGTGCAGGCCCGCAGATGTGCGGCGACGGCGTCGACGTCGAGGTAGCTGGTGCCGGTGTGCGGGCGGTCGGCGTACGGCTGCGACAGCCATGCGGTGCGGGAGCCGATCGCGCCGTCGACGAACAGGTCGCCGCCGAGGGCGTGGGCGCCGGTGGCGGCGAGGAGGGCGGTGGCCTCGTCGGCGTCGGTGACGGCCTCACCCCAGAAGGCGCGGACCTGCACGCCGTGGTCGGTGGCGAGCAGTTCGGCGAGGTCGGTGCGGCCCGCGATGTCCGGGCCGGAGCATTCGTGGACCGCGACGATGCCGAGTGCGGCGGCGCGGTCGAGTGCGGCGGCGCGGGCCCGGGCCCGCTGCTCCGCGGTCAGCAGTTCGCGGGCGACGGCGCGGATCCGGTGATGGTCGCCCGCGGTGACGGGCTCGTCACCCGGGACGGCGGCCGCCGCACGCAGCGGCGTCGAGCAGGCCGCGGAGTGGGCGTCGATCCGGGCCAGGTACACCGCGCGGCCGGGAGCCGCCTCGTCGAGTTCGGCGGTGGTCGGTCCGCGGTCCGCGTCGGGCCAGCCCGTCTCGTCCCAGCCCTGACCCCACACGACCGCGTCGTCGTGGGTGGCGGCATAGGCGCGCACCAGATCGAGGCACTCACGGAGGGAACGGGCGCCCGCGACGTCGAGGCCGGTCAGGGTGAGCCCGACCGCGGTGGTGTGGACGTGGGTGTCGACAAAGCCGGGTCCGACGAACGCGCCGTCGAGGTCGATGACCTCCGCGTCGGGATGCAGTGCGCGACCGGGCCGGTCCTCACCGACCCAGACGACGGTGCCGTCCGTGATCGCCATCGATGTCGCGTCCGGTGCCGCCGGGCTGTAGATCCTGCCGCCGACCAACAGTTGGGTACTCACAGGGATTCAGTGTGCCTGCCCGCGGTCCGGGTGCTGCGCACCGGGATGGTCGGGGGCGACGATCTCACCCTCGATCGCGAAGGGGTCGACGAGGTGCGTCGACTGCGAACCGAACGTGTCGGTGCCGGTGTCGACGACGGTGTCCTCGACCACGACACCGTCGACCACCGTCGTGCGGCGGGTGCGGGCGTAGACGCCCGCACCGGCGGTGCCGGACGCGGTGACGACGGCGAGGCGGCGTCCGCCGAGCAGCACTGCGAGGGGGCGTAGGACCCGTCGGGTCGGCGGCGCCAGCATCAGCAGACCGAGGACGCTGGTGACCAGGCCCGGAACGATCAGCAGGACAGTGCCGCCCGCGACCAGGGCGCCGTCGGCGACGGCGCCTCCGACGGAGGCCGCGTTCTGGCCGGCGTCCCGGAACTGCGTCAGCACCTTGCGGAACTGCGACCGCACCAGCCACAAGCCGATCGCCCAAGTCGCCAGGAACAGCAGGATGGTCCAGCCGACGCCGATGGTGCTGCCGAGCCACACCACCGTCGCGACCTCCACCACGAGGTACAGCACGAACAGTGCGGGGATCATGTGGGTCCTTTCGATCGGTGCTCTCCCCTGTCAACGACCGGGATGCCCGATTTTCTCCCGACCCGTCAGAAGGTGAAGCCCGCGAACGCCGCCCGCGGCCACCAGAACAGGTCCTCGGCCGCATCCAGGGCGGCGGTGTCGAGCACGCGCACACGGCCGCTGTCGGCGAGCTGATGCCAGCGCACCCCGCCGAGCAGGACCGATGCGAGTGCGGACGCGTCGAGCGTGATCTGCGGGGTGTCGTGCGCTGCGGTCGCTTCGCCGCCGGAGATCAGGTAGCGGCCGCTGTTCTCGGGGATCACCGCGTCCTCGACCTCGATCGTCACCGATCCGGTGCCGCGGTATTCGCGGGCCGCGAGGGCGCGCGGCACGTCGAGCACCCGCAGCCACGTCTCGTCGCTCGCCGACACCATCCGGGCGGCACGATGGTCGGTGAGCAGCCACGGCAGCGCGGTGTCGACGGGAAGTGCGGTGAACACGAGCCGGTCCACGAGGTCGAGGGTGAGCAGGAACTGCAGCAGCGCGGTCGTGGTGTCGGCGTCGGCGGCGACGAGGTCCTCGACGATCACGGTCCTCTGGTCGGCGGAGAACCAGCGCTCGGGGGTGGCGGGCCGGTACCTCACGTACCCCGTTTCGGCGCCCGGAGCCCCGCACACCGCGAGGTAGCCGGGGTGTGCGGTGGACCGGGCGTCACGGCGACGTCCGAACGCCCACCACTGCGGCGCCCGGTCGATGGTGCCGGGACGGTCGCTGCGCGTCGACGTGTAGATCCGTTCGCACACGGCGGGGTCGGCGTCGACGAACCGGACCGGGCGATCGGACGTGGTCCGCAGCCGAGCGCGCCGCGTCACCAGTTCCCACGTCGCGGAACTGCCCGCGACGCCGTATCCGAAGCGTTCGTAGATGGTGGCCTCGGAGGCGCGCAGCGTCGCGGCCACGTCGCCGTTGTCCCGTGCGGTGCGGAGCTGTGAGGTGACCAGCGCCCGCAGCACCCCGCGCCGGGTGTGGGTGGGAAGCACACCGATGTGGGTGACGGCGGCGTGCGGGACGCGGGCACCGCCGGGCAGCGTCAGCTCCCCGCCGGTGCTGTCCGCGGTGCCGACCATGACCCCGTCCACGAACGCGCCGAGCGTGCGGCCCGGCTCGAGAAGGTCCGCTATCTCCCCCGCCGCGAGGTCCCCGAGATGCGGCAGCCCCACCATCGCGGTCCGGAAGATGTCGTTGGCGCGCAACAACTCCGCCTCGCCGCGCAGGATCCGGACGTCGGGTGCGGCGTTCATCGTCGCTGGCCCCTTCTCTTGTCGTGCCCCCACCTGAGGACCCTCGCCGGGTCGGACCGGGTGAGGGTTCCCCTCACCCGTGTGGTGCTATGCGCCGTTGGAGTTCGGCAGCTTCCAGCCCGGGCGGGGGAAGTGGCAGGTGTAGCCGTCCGGGTAACGCACCAGGTAGTCCTGGTGCTCCGGTTCCGCTTCCCAGAAGGTGCTCGCGGGCGTCACTTCGGTAACGACCTTGCCTGGCCACAGCCGCGAATCGTCGACGTCGGCGATGGTGGCCTGGGCGACCCGCTTCTGCTCGTCGTCGAGGTAGTAGATCGCCGACCGGTACGAGGTTCCGACGTCGTTGCCCTGACGGTTCTCGGTGGACGGGTCGTGGATCTGGAAGAAGAACTCCAGCAGCGCCCGATAGTCGGTGCGCTCGGGGTCGTAGACGATCTCCACGGCCTCGGCGTGCCCGGGATGGTTGCGGTACGTGGGGTTGTCGTTGCTTCCCCCGGTGTAGCCGACTCGGGTCGACAGGACGCCGGGCTGCCTGCGAATCAGGTCCTCCATGCCCCAGAAACATCCGCCCGCCAGGATCGCCGTGCGCGTGTCGGCCATTCGTCCTCCTCCATGAAGTGTCACCGGTATCACCGCACAGCGCGGCGGGTCGACGAGAAATTCCCGTGATGCGTTCGATCCTCGCATCCCGCAACGGACACATCTCGACCTCGAGGCAGGGCACATGTGTAAGGCATGGCAGCCGACATCCGCCGCGCGGTGGGCGCCGTCGGTCACCCCGGTCCCTGCTTCTCGCGCCGCCCCTCGTTCTCGGCCGGTGGTGCCGGCGCCGTTCTCTCCGCTCGCAGTTGCGCGATCTCCTCCCTGAGGGCGGCCACCTGCTCCCGCTGTGCGGCTTCCGCTGCTCCCGCCTGCCCGGCCTCGATGCGACAGCGCTCCAACTCGTCTCGGAGGGCGTCGATCCTCTGGTTCGCCGCGGCGGCGGCGGCGCGTTCCTGGTCGACGGCGCCCTCGAGACGTGTGACCGTGGCCGTCGCGGCGCCGGCGGCAGTGTCTGCCGCCGTCCGCAGATCGTCGATGCGCTGCTCGAACACGGCGCTGACCTGCGCGAGATGCCGCGCCGCGGCCTCCGACGACTCGGTGACGCGCTGCTTCTCGGTCGCTGCCGTTTGTTCGGCGGCGTCGGCGCGACGCTCGGCGGCCGCCAGGTGTTGCTGACTCTCGCGTAGCTGGTCGCGCAGCAGGTCGGCTCGCTCATCCGCGGCGGCGAGCGCCGCGTCGCGGTCCGCCAGCGCGGAGGCCTTCTCGTCCGCGAGTTCCTGCAGGCGCGCCTCGTGGGCCGTCGTGAGTGTCTCGATCTCGGCGTCGTGCGCCTCGGCGGCGGCGGCGTATTCCGCGTCGACCGCGACGACGGCCGCGTCGGCGTTCGCGCGGTCGTCGACCGCGATGTCGAGTTTCGCGCGCAGATCGGCGAGTTCGGTGGCGTGGGCGGCCTTGGTCTGCGCGAGTTCGACGTTGGCGCGGTGGAGGGCGGCGTCGACGACCTCGGGGTCGGCGAGGCGGTCGACTGCGGCGGTGATCTGCCGGGCGACGACGGTGAACTGCTCGAGCGTGCCTGCGCTCAGGGTGCGCAGGTCGGTCAGCGTCTTCTCGAGGACGCCGACCGCCTCGGTCGGCGTCGCGGTCTCGACCGTCGCGATGTCGCCGTCGCGTTCCCGCTGCTTCTGCCGCGCACGGAAGGCGCGGACGCGGTCGGCGTCGCTGGCGTACTTGCGGGGGCGTCCCGGCTTCGGTCCCTCGTTCTCCGGCTCCTGCTGCACGATTCATTACATTACAACGTGTGAAACGTTACTCACAACGTAATGAAATGGTCGATCTTGATCGTCATAATTCCCACTTATGGCGAGTTAGGCGAGGGGGATTCGATTCGGTCGAAACGAGGGCGACGATCGCCGGGCGGAGGCCGCCCGGGGTGGACCGAAAAACTGTGCTCGCTCGTGAGGGGTCGGCAACGACGAAGCGCATTCCCCGGCGGCGCCCGCCGCGACGGCCCGTCCCCTCCGACCCGACTGCGCCTGTCCGAACTCACCCACGCCCGGCAGGTGTTCGACGCAGCCGGATCCGTGAAAAGGACGGAAAGGAATGCCGCCACACCGCTCTGACCTGCAGATCCGCGGCCGCTGTCGGCGCTCGCCCGTATCGTCCAGGGGGCGCCTGGGCGGCGCAGCGAAGTGGGGTGCGATGAGCGAGTCGAGCGAGCCGGCGATCCGGTCGGGTCCACTGCCGGAACGGGTGACCGTGATCCCCGACGACGTCGCCGACGCGATGCACCGACTGCGGCGGGCGGCGGTCTCCGAGAACACCCGGGCCGCGCAGATCAGTGACTGGACGATCTTCGGACGCTGGTGCGACCGGGTCGGTGAGCCGCCGCTCCCCGCGACACCGGAACTCGTCGGCTGGTTCCTGACGGAGAAGTCGGCCGAGGTGCGGCCCGACGGCAGGCCCGCGTACGCGCCGTCGACGATGACGCGGTGGGTGGCGTCGATCAACACGATCCACTCCCTCGCCGGGCATCCGAAACCCGGCCAGGCGTCCGCGGTCCGGGAGATCCTGCGCGGCATCGCCCGCACCCGCACGACCCCGCCCGCGCGGCGCGAACCGCTGCTCACCGACGACGTCCGCATCATCGTCGAGACGATGCGGGCCGGCGCGGACCGCTGGCCGGAGCGGGCCGCGGAGCGTCGCGACTCCGCCCTGCTGTTGACGGGGCTGACCGGCGCGATGCGCCGCTCCGAACTGTCCGGGCTGCTCGTCTCCGACGTCCGGCCGCACCGCGCCGACGGCCTGTACGTGACGATCCGGCGCTCGAAGACCGACCAGGCCGCCGCCGGCCGCACCGTCACTCTCCCCTACGGGTCGTCGCCGGTGACCTGCCCGGTGTGCGCGTACCGCAGGTGGCGGGAGGTCGTCGACGCGTGGGACGCGGGCGGACGCCAGGCGGTCGCCGCACTGCTCGACGAGGACGACCCTCACACCGAGCACCGCTGCCGCGGACTGACCGCGACCACCGTCGGTGCGCCGCGACCCCTGTTCCGCAGCGTGCACCGCACCGGCAGCCTGGGCGAGGCGGCGCTGTCGGGGCAGGCGATTGCATCGATGGTCCAGCGCCGCGCCCGCCAGGCCGGGTACGCGGACGAGTTCGTGGCGATGCTCGGCGGGCACAGTCTGCGCGCCGGGTTCGTCACCCAGGCGGTCCGTAACGCCGCGAGCGCGGAGCAGATCATGACGCAGAGCGGGCACACCGATCAGCGGATGATCGCGCTGTACTCCCGGCAACACGCGGGACTGCACGGCAACGCGGTCACCGCCCTTGGGCTCTGATGCGCCGCGCCGACTCTCACAGAGTTCTCACTCGCCCCCAATAGAACCCCCACCTTCCATCCCTAGCCTGGTCACACAGGCTTTTCGGGAAGCGAATCTCCCTGGAGAGCGCGGTGTTTCGAGAGACCGGGAGGCGTCATGTCGAGCATTCGGAAGGCGAGCCGGGAGCGGCGCTGCATCACCGCGACGACCGCCGAACTTCGCAGCCGCGGGCTGGCCGCGATCGTCGCGGACGGGCGGAACTGTCGCGAGGTGCTCGTCACCGAGCCCGGTCGCGGATGGATGGCGTCCGTGCTGCCGGGTGCGACGCCCGACGACGCGATCGACGTCCTCGTGTTCGCCACCGAGCCGGCGCAGGTGTGGACGGACGGCTTCCGGGAGTGGGCGGACGCGGTGGAGTCCCTGCTGAACCCGCCGCCGGCGGCCGAGGCCGCATAACCGGCGGGTAGCGGCGCGGCCCTGCAAGATGAGGGGGTGGTTGCTGTCCACAAGGTGCTGATCGTCGAGGACGACGCGGACGTCCTGATGGCGCTGCAGCGTGGCCTGGAACTCTCGCAGTTCGCGGCCTTCACCGCAGCGGACGGGGCCGCTGCGCTGCGTGCCGTCGCCGAGCACGACCCGGACCTGATCGTGCTCGACCTCAATCTGCCCGTGCTCGACGGGGTGGGTGTGGTCACCGCGTTACGGGCGACGAACAACGACGTCCCGGTGTGTGTGCTCAGCGCACGAAGCGCGGTCGACGACCGGATCGCGGGCCTCGAGGCAGGCGCGGACGACTACATGGTGAAGCCGTACGAGTTCAGTGAACTGGTCGCGCGGATTCGCGCTCTCCTGCGGCGTCGGCCGGATCCGGTCGGCGGACACGCCGGTGGGACGGTGAACGTCGGACCGGTCGTCGTCGACCTGCTCGGCCGCCGCGTCGACGTCGACGGCACGGCGGTGCATCTGACCAAGCGGGAGTTCGACCTGCTCGCGGTGTTGGCCGAGAACCGTGGGGTCGTGCTCGGCCGCGAGACCCTGCTCGAGAAGGTCTGGGGATACGACTTCGAAACCGAGACGAACGTCGTGGACGTCTTCGTCAGCTACCTGCGGCGCAAACTGGAGTCCGGCGGCGCGCCCCGGGTACTGCACACCGTGCGCGGGGTCGGGTTCGTCCTTCGAGACCGATGACCGCGCACCGGGGACCGGTATCGCTGCGCCTACGGGTGACCGCAGCGGCGGCGCTCGGGACCGCACTGGTCGTGCTGGTGCTCGGTGGAGTCGCCTGGATCGGCATCGAACGCCAGGTCACCGCGCAGCTCGACGCCAAACTCGATTCGGTCACCCAGGTGACGGCGGCGAACCTGACCAGCCTGCGGGTCCTGCAGGGACCGCTGCCACTGCCACCTGACTACGCGGGCACCCTCCGCGCGGGCGGACTGGTGGTGTCGACGACCGCCGCGACACTGCCGCAGTCGCCGGAGGGCTGGAGTGACGCGACGGTGGACGGGACGCACTATCGGGTGCGGACGGTCGAGGTGATCAACGCGCTCGGCGCGACGCTGTCGGTCGGCGCGCCGACCGCCCCGGCCCGCTCGACGATCACCGGGCTGCACCGATGGACGGTGGTCATCGGTCTCGGGGCGATCCTCGTGGCGGCCGCGCTGGGGTGGCTGTTCGCGGGGGTCGCGATCGCGCCGCTGCGCAGGCTCGCGGAACAGACCCGCCGGCTCGGCGTCGATCCGGGGGCTCCGCCGCCGCAGGGGTCGGGAGCGCGGGAGGCCGAGGAGTTGGCCGGAGCGCTCCGGCAGCTGCTCGAGGCCAACGCCGACGAGCGCGCCCGCACGAGGTCGGCGCTGGAGACGGCCCGGGACTTCGCGGCCGCCTCCGCCCACGAGTTGCGGACCCCGATGACCGCCATGCGCACCAACCTCGAGGTCGCGGCGACGATGGACCTGCCCGAGTCCACGCGCCGGGAGGTCCTGGCCGACACGTTGCGCACGCAGCGGCGGGCCGAGGCCACCCTCGGCGCGCTGGAACGGCTCGCGGCCGGGGACCTGACGTCGGACGCCGACTTCGTGCCGGTCGATCTGGCCGAGTTGTTGGACCGAGCCGCGCAGGACGCGACCCGAACCCACCCCGGGGTCGACATCCGCCTGGACGTTCCGCCGACGCTGACGGTGGTCGGCCTACCCGCCGGGCTGCGGCTGGCGGTCGACAACGCCGTGACGAACGCGGTCCGGCACGGCGGGGCGCACGTGGTCGAGATCGGTGCCCGGGACGGTCGCGACGCGGTGTACGTCGCGGTGACCGACGACGGCACGGGGGTGCCGGCGGGTGAGCGTGAGGTGCTGTTCGAACGATTCCGTCGCGGCGCCGTCGCCGCGCCGGGCGGATCGGGCCTGGGGTTGGCGTTGATCCGTCAGCAGGCTCAGCTGCACGGGGGCGTCGCCTGGTTCGAGGACAGTCCGCTCGGTGGTGTTCGGCTGGTGCTGAGGCTGCCCCGGGCTCCGTCCTGACGGCTCGACCGAGCGCGTCCGTCGCGGCGCCACCACCGGTCTGTGATTGGGTTGGCCGATGAGTTGGGCCGACTGGGGTGTCCTGATGACCGCCGCGCTCGCGGCGGGTTGGGTGGACGCCGTCGTCGGCGGCGGCGGATTGATCCTGCTCCCCGTGATCCTGCTGACGATGCCGCAGATGACGCCGCAGGAAGCGTTGGCCACCAACAAGTTGACGGCCGTCAACGGCACCGCGGCCGCGGTCGTGACGTTCTCCCGCAAGGTGCGCCTCGAATGGCGGCTGATGGTTCCCGCGGCGGTCCTCGCCGCGGTGTGCTCGGCGGCGGGTGCGGCCGTGGTGTCGTTGATCGACAAGGACCTGTTCATCCCGATCATCATGGTGCTGCTGATCGCGGTCGCCGTGTTCGTGACGATGCGGCCCACCATCGGCACGACGCTCGCCACCCACCGGCCGTCGCGGCTGAAGGTGGTCACCACCGTCCTCGTCGCGGGCGGTGCACTCGGCTTCTACGACGGTCTCTTCGGCCCCGGCACCGGCACCTTCCTCATCATCACGTTCGCGGTGATGCTGGGCACCGAGTTCGTCCGCAGCGCCGCGATGGCGAAGGTGATCAACCTCGGCTCCAACGTCGGCGCGCTGGTGTTCTTCGCGGCCACCGGAAACGTGTGGTGGTCACTGGGGCTGGCGATGGCCGTGTGCAACGTCGTCGGTTCGGTCGTCGGGGCCAGGATGGCGCTCGCGAAAGGGGCCGGGTTCATCCGGATCGTGCTGCTCGTCGTGGTCGTGGTGATGGTGATCCGACTGGGCTGGCAGCAGTTCGGATGAGAGTTCGTTAGGTTGACCGGGTGGGAACACACGACGTCGATCCGGACTTCCTGGCACTGCCCCTGAGGCAGCTCGCCGACGCGGCGCTGTCCGCCGCCCGTGCCGCGGGCGCGAGCCATGCGGACCTGCGGGTGCACCGGCTGCGCACCCAGTCGATCCGGTTGCGGGACGGCAAGGTCCAGTCGGTCGTCGACGGCGACGAGCTGGGGTTGGCGGTCCGCGTGATCGTGGACGGCACCTGGGGTTTCGCGTCGCACGCCGAGCTGACCGCGGAGTCCGCGGCGCGGACCGCGGCCCGGGCGGTGGAGGTCGCACGCGCCCTGCGCTCACTGAACCGGGACCCGGTCGAGCTCGCCGCCGAACCCGTTCACAAGGACGCGGTGTGGGTGTCGGCGTACGAGGTGGACCCGTTCACCGTCCCGACGGCCGACAAGGTGGGGCTGCTCGCCGAGTACTCGGGCCGACTGTCCGCCGCGGACGGCGTCGATCACGTCACCGCGAGCGTGCTGCAGGTCAAGGAGCAGACGTTCTACGCCGACCTCGCCGGGTCGCGGATCACGCAGCAGCGGGTGCGACTGCACCCCGAACTGGAGGCCACCGCCGTCGACGCCGCCGCGGGCAGCTTCGAGACGATGCGGACACTGGTCCCGCCGGCTGGTCGCGGTTGGGAGTACCTGAGCGGTGACGACTGGGACGCCGAACTGGCACGCATTCCCGAGTGGCTGGCCGAGAAGGCGAAGGCGCCGTCCGTGGTCGCCGGCCCGACCGACCTGGTGATCGATCCGACGAACCTGTGGCTCACGATCCACGAATCCATCGGCCACGCCACCGAGTACGACCGCGCGATCGGCTACGAGGCCGCCTATGCGGGAACCTCGTTCGCGACCCCCGACCAGCTCGGCACCCTGCAGTACGGGACCCCGATCATGCACGTCACCGCCGACCGCACCGAGGTGCACGGCCTGGCGAGCGTCGGGTTCGACGACGACGGCGTGTCCGGGCAGCGCTGGGACCTGGTTCGTGACGGTGTCCTCGTCGGCTACCAGCTGGATCGGGTGTTCGCGCCCAGGCTCGGACTGGACCGCTCCAACGGCTGCTCCTACGCGGACTCCCCGCATCACGTCCCGATCCAGCGCATGGCGAACGTGTCCCTGCAACCCGACCCCGACCGGGACACGAGCACAGCGGAGCTGATCGCGCGGGTCGAGGACGGCATCTACGTCGTCGGTGACAAGAGCTGGTCGATCGACATGCAGCGCTACAACTTCCAGTTCACCGGGCAGCGGTTCTACCGGATTCGCGACGGCAAGCTCGACGGCCAGGTCCGCGACGTCGCCTACCAGGCGACGACCACCGACTTCTGGGGGTCGATGGAGGCGGTCGGCGGCCCGTCGACGTGGCGGCTCGGCGGCGCGTTCAACTGCGGGAAGGCGCAACCCGGTCAGGTCGCCGCGGTCAGCCACGGCTGCCCGTCGGCGCTGTTCCGGGGCGTCAATGTTCTCAACACCCGAAACGAGGGGGGACAGTGACGATGAGCGGGGGCTCCGCGGCGATCTCCGCACAGGACGTCGTCGAACAGGCGTTGGCGCTGGTGACGGTCGACGAGGCGATGGTCATCGTCACCGATGCAGCGGAGACATCGCTGCGGTGGGCGGGCAATTCGATGACGACGAACGGGGATTCGCGCTCCCGCAGCTGGACGGTGGTCGCGGTCGTCCGCGACGGCGACCAGGCCCGGGTCGGGTCGGTGACGTCGTCGAGTGTCGACCCCGATGCGATCGCCGGTGTCGTGCGCGCCGCCGAGGACGCCGCCCGCACCGCCCGGCCCGCCGACGACGCGATGCCGCTGATCGAACCCGGCTCGGGCCCGGACGCCGGCTGGTCCGACGGGCCCGCCGAGACCGGCGTCGAGGTGTTCGGCGGCATCACCGGCGGGTTGGCCGACGGATTCGCCGGCACCGACCGGCTGTACGGGTTCGCGCACCACCAGATGCACAGCACCTGGCTCGGCACGACCACGGGTCTGCGGCGCCGGTTCACTCAGCCGACCGGCTCGGTGGAGATCAACGGCAAGCGCGGCGACGCGAGCGCCTGGGTCGGTGCGGGCACCCTCGACTTCGCCGACATCGACGTCCCGAACCTGCTGTCCCAGTTGAGTACCCGCCTCGACTGGGCGAGCCGCACCGTCGCGCTGCCCGCCGGACGCTACGAGACGCTGTTGCCACCGTCCGCGGTCGCCGACCTGATGATCTACCTGATGTGGACGATGGAGGGTCGCGGCGCGCAAGAAGGGCACACCGCCCTGTCGCGTGCCGGGGGCACCCGCGTCGGCGAGAGGCTCACCGACCTGCCGCTGACCCTGTTCTCCGATCCGCGTTCCCCCGGCCTCGAGTACGCGCCGTTCGTGGCGACCGCCGCGTCGAGCGAGTCGCTGTCGGTCTTCGACAACGGCCTCGCCGCCGATCGGGTCGACTGGATCCGCGACGGCACGATCAACGCGCTCGCCTACCCGCGGCACGCGGCACGCGAATTCGACGTCCCCGTCGCGGTTCCCGGCGAGAACCTGCTGCTCACCGGGGGTGGCGACACCAGCCTCGACGAGATGGTCGCGCGCACCGAACGCGGACTCCTGTTGACGACCCTCTGGTACATCCGCGAGGTCGATCCGGCGACGCTGCTGCTGACGGGCCTGACCCGCGACGGCGTGTACCTCGTCGAGGACGGCCGGGTCACCGCCGCCGTCAACAACTTCCGCTTCAACGAGTCACCGCTGGACCTGCTGCGCCGGGTCACCGAGGCGGGCGCCACCGAGCCGACGTTGCCGCGGGAGTGGAAGGACTGGTTCACGCGTACAGCGATGCCGCCGCTGCGGATCCCGGACTTCCACATGTCGTCGGTGAGCGCGGCGCAATGACCGCTCCCGAGGACGTGCGGTGTCCGTGCCTGTCCGGCGAAACCTACGGCCACTGCTGCGGCCGCTTCCATTCTGGTGCAGCCGAGGCCCCGACCGCGGAAGCACTGATGCGGTCGCGGTATGCGGCGTTCGCGGTCGGCGACGCCGACTACCTGCTGCGCACCTGGCATCCGAGCACCCGCCCGAAGACCCTGGACCTCGACCCCGACCAGCGGTGGATGCGACTCGACATCCTGTCGCGGTCCGGCGGCAGCCTCCTCGAGTCCGCGGGCACCGTCGAGTTCGTCGCCCACTACCGGTACGGCCGAGACCGCGACTCACTGCACGAGCACAGCCGGTTCGTACGCGAGCATGGGCGCTGGCTGTACGTCGACGCGCTCGGCTGACGAGCCGTCACGGCCGCAGCACGGCACGTGGGTCGTCCGGTACGTCCGTGTGGTCGAACTCCGGCGCGACACCCGTCAGAACGGGAATCGCGCGGAGTGTGTCTCGCAGCTGGTTCTCGGCGTCCACGTCGTTCATCACCCCTTTTGTCTGATCCACGCTGTTGCCTGCCCCGCGTCACTGCCCGAACGTGAAGCGCAGGTTCGCATTGATCAACCTGTTGATCCGCTTGCGCATGCGGACGATGGTCTCCCTATCGGGTGCCGGTTCGTCGACGTAGAGCGTCCATTCGAGGGTGGTTCCCCCGACACCGGTCAGGTCGAATCGGATCTGCGCGTCCGGACGCCACGGCCACAGGGAACTCCACACCACCAGATGTGGGGCCTCGAATTCGAGGACGATCGGCCGCTGTTGGTTCGCCAGCAGGTGCAGCCACGGGCGCGACGGATCGCGGTCCGGGTCGATCAGCGCCTCGTGGACGAACCGCGGCGGCGGTGGCTGGGACGTCGACGACGCGCGACCGCGATCATGTGTCGACCCTACGGCGTCGGTGTCGTCGTGGCGCGGAGAGAAATTCGATGGACCGGCGTCACCACGCGTTGATAGCGTGCGCGTGACCGTGACATCGCGCGAGGAGGTGAGACCCATGTACGCAGTAACCAGGTGGGTGCTCTCACTCGTGTTCACGGATCGGCAACCGATGTAGGTGGTGCCGGGAGCGCCCGAAACTCGGCAATCCCGAAAGGCAACACCATGCACTTCACTTCTGAGACATCGTCGAACGGTGTCATCGAGCGCACATTCACCCGCGGCGACGTCCCGGGTGTTCTCTGGTCGCCGGAATCCGGTTCGGCCGGCGCTCCCCTGCTGCTCCTGGGGCACTCCGGTGGCATGCACAAGAAGGCGCCGGGTCTCGTCGCCAGCGCACTCCACAGCGTGACCGAACACGGATTCACCGTTGCCGCCGTCGATGCGCCCGGTCACGGTGGCAGACCGCGAAACGCCGAGGACCAGCGGTGGATCGACGCGATCCACCGGGCCCGGGCGGCGGGCGAGCCGATCGCTCCCGTCGTCGTCGACTACAACGTGGCGGTGGCGGAGCGGGCCGTACCGGAGTGGCGGGCGACTCTGGACGCACTCCTGGCGCTGCCCGAGATCGGTGCCGACGCGCCGGTCGGCTACGGCGGCGTGTCACTGGGTGTCGTGACGGGGATGACGCTGGCGGCGGTCGAACCTCGGATCGCCGCCGTGAGCTTCGGTTGGGTCTTCGTCGACGACGCATTGATCGAGGCCGCGCGGAAGGTCACCGTCCCGGTCCAGTACCGGATTCCATGGGACGACGAGCAATTCGATCGCACCTCCGGTGTCGCGTTGTTCGACGCCTTCGCCTCGACGGACAAGACGTTGCATGCCCATTCGGGCAGGTACGACCAGGTGCCCGAGTGCGAGCGCGACGGATCGGCGCAGTTCTTCGCCCACCACCTCGGCCGCCGGGCCGCGAACTGACCTGACGAGGATCGGCGTCCGGCGCCGTGCCGGACGCCGATCCTCGCCGCGCCGACTGGAACGTGTTCTAGTGTGGCGGGATGGACGTGACCTACGAGGGGACCAAGCGGGAAATCGTCACCGACAAGGGGGTACTGCGCTATCACGAGGCGGGTGAGGGTCCGCCGTTGCTGCTGCTGCACGGCTCGGGAATCGGGGTGAGCGGGTGGCGGAACTACCGGGGAAACCTGGAGGTGTTCGCCGAGCACTTCCACTGCTACGTTCTCGAATTCCCGGGGTTCGGTGTGAGCGATCCGGTCGACGGGCATCCCGTGCTGACCGCGGGGTCGTCGGTGATCCGATTCATGGACGCCCTCGGCATCGGCTCGGCCGCGATGATCGGCAATTCGATGGGCGGGGTCGTCGGCGTCAACGTGGCCATGAAGCACCCCGAGCGAGTGAGCAAGCTCGTCACCATCGGTGGGGTCGGGCCGAACATCTTCAGCCAGAACCCGAGCGAGGGCACCCGGCTGCTGCAGGACTTCGCGGACGGACCGAGCCGCGAGAAGCTGGTCCGCTGGCTCGAGTGCATGGTCTACGACCGGTCCGTGGTCACCGACGAACGCATCGAGGAACGGTGGGAGACCGCCAACGATCCGGCGTCGCACCGGACACTGGCGGCGATGTACGGCTCCAGGGCTTTCGAGGCGCAGCAGCAGGCGATGGCCAGTTCCGGCCTACCGCCCTACTGGTCGATGATGGGCAGCGTGCAGTGCCCCACCCTGTTGACGTGGGGCCGCGACGATCGCCAGTGTCCGCCGGACATGCCGATGATCCCGATGCGCCTGATTCCGAACGCCGAGTTGCACATCTTCCCGAACTGCGGGCACTGGGTGATGATCGAAGCCAAGGAGGCATTCGAGCGGGTCACCGTCGAGTTCCTGCTCCGCTGAGCCGACGTCGTCACGCAGGCGACCCGAACGATCACCGGATGCGGGATCGATCTTGTTGCGGAACGCTTTTCACCTGGACCGCGGCGGCGGGCAGCACGGTGGGTGGGACGGGTCTGTTCCCGACCGGCGCGGCCGGGAACAGACCCGCGACGGTTGCTACCTCACTGGCTGGAACCGAAGCCGCCGAGCAGGGATCCGACGCTGCCGCTCGAGCCGTCGCCACCTCCGGGGTTGAGATAGCTGATGGAGACCGAGGGGCCCTTGGTGCTGTAGTCGCCGGAGCCGAGCGAGCCGTTGTACCTCATACCGGTGGTCAGGTTGTTGCCGCGAGAGCAGTCGGCGCCGACCTTGTAGGCGACGCTGAAGACGGGAGCCGAGGCGGGCTGGTTCTTGACGATCCAGGTGTTGGGAGGGAAGTCGACGCCGACGTAGCCGGAGGTGACCTCCGGGTCGAGGGGGGTGTCGTTCATCCTGGCGGAGCCGGGAACGTAGGTCAGGCAGGACGGGTGCAGGTCCTTGATGTTGTAGAGGTGTTCCTCGGTCGAGTTGGTGCGCTCGAACTTCGTGGTGACCGTGATGATCTCGCCCGCGTTGGGGGTGGAGTTGCTGACGGTGCGGGTGAAGTGGGAGTAGTAGTCGTCCCAGGTGACCTTCGCGGGCGCGGCACCGGCCGTGCCGGCGCCGAGGAGGGACAGCACTCCGAGCGCGACGGTGGTCGCCGTGCCGACGGCGGCGCCGCGCCGGGTGGATCGAGGGGCCATGGTGTTTTCCTTGTGGTGAGTGCGGCCATGAGCGTCGCCGCAGGCG
Source organism: Rhodococcus sp. RD6.2 (assembly GCF_001040705.1). Lineage (GTDB taxonomy): Bacteria > Actinomycetota > Actinomycetes > Mycobacteriales > Mycobacteriaceae > Rhodococcus_G. The sequence goes on along the minus strand of NZ_CVQP01000005.1, from coordinate 570,776 downwards.
GTGAGAGTCCGGGCTCCGGCGCGAGGGGCAGCGCCGGAGCCCGGGGCGAGTGCCGCGGATGCGGCGCCGTGGACCCGTACCGCGACCGGAAAGGCCGCCGAACGAGTCCGCGCCTTGCTGCTACTTACTGGAGCCGAAGCCGCCCAGAAGGGAGTCGAGGCTGCCGGTACCGCCGGTGCCGTCCCCGCTGCCGGGCGCGACGGTGACGGTGGCGTAGCCGGAGGAGGCGCTGACGGTGCCGACACCGGAGTAGTCGGCGGTGACGGTGCGCTCACCGGCGGTGGCGGGGGTCCACTGGAGGGTGGCGGTGCCGTCGGCGCCGACCGGGGCGGTGCCGATGGTCGAGTCGCCGTCCTTGAATTTGACGGTGCCACCGGCTCCTGCCGGGTTCACCTTCGCGGTCAGGGTGGTGGCCTTGCCGACGGTGGCGCCGGCGACCGGGGTGACGGTGGTGGTCGACACCGTGTTGGCGCCGACCGTGACCGAGGGGCCCTTGGTGCCGTAGTTGCCGCTACCGAGGGATCCGCCGTAGTCCATGCCGGTCGTCAGTGCGGTGCCGCGGACGCAGTCGCTTCCGACCTTGTAGCGGACGCTGAAGGTGGGAGACCGGTGGAAGCCGGGGCGGTTCTGGACGACCCAGTCGGTGATGCCCCAGGACGCGCGGACGTAGCCGGAGCCGTTGCCCTCGTCGACATTGACCTCGGGGTCGAGGACCGGGTACTCGTTCTCGCCGATCATCTTCGCCGAGCCGGGAACGTAAGTCAGGCAGGACGGGTGCCGATCCTTGACGTTGTAGATGTACTCGTCCACCCAGCTGGTCCGTTCGAACTTCGTGGTGACGGTGATGGTTTCGCCCGCGTCGGGGGTGGTGTTGCTGATGGTGCGGGTGAAGTGGGAGCTGCCGTCGTCCCAGACGATCGATCCCGGGGCGGCAGCAGCGGTGCCTGCGCCGAGGAAGGCCAGCGCGCCGAGCGCGAAGGTGGTCGCCGCGCCCGCGGCCGCGCCGCGCATGATTGCTCGAGTTGCCATCGATGTTCCCTTTCGGTGGTGAGGATGCGACCGCACCGGCGCCGACGCCGTCCGGTCGCGGGGGTGGTTGCTCCGGCGCCGCGCGGGCGAAGCACCGGAGCCGGTCGGGTCTAGCTGCCGTTCTGGATGACTCGGGTGATGGTGTCGCCCAGAATGTCGCTGACCGAGCCGGTGGAGCTGAGCTGGCCCTCGTTGGAGCCCAGTCCGGCGCCGTCCATGCTGCCGGTGACGCCCTCGCCCGCGTTCTTCTCGCGGACGGTGAAACAGGCGTTGAGGTTCTCCCGCCGGATCCCGACACCGACGGTGCCACTGACGTCGATGCCGCCGCTGGTGATCTGCGCGCCGGTCGCGGCCCCGTTCGGGATCTTGTAGGTGAACTCGGCGGTCACGGAGTTGCCCGAGTTGACGAACCAGCCCGTGCTGCTGACTCGCCAACCGCCGTCGTCGGTCGGTACCGGGGAGACGTCCTCGGTCACCTGGCCCTGGATGAAGTGGTAGGAGGTGACCTTCGCCGAGACCGGCTTGCCGAAGCCGGCTGGTGCATAGTCGCGGATGGTGTTGACGTACGGGTTCCCGATACCCGTGGTCCCGACCTCGATCCTGTAGGTCACGTTGGTGCCTGCGGCGGCCTCCGTGACGGTGACACTCTTGTCGTAGGTGTGGGTCACCCACACCGTGCTGGCGTCGTTCTTGGTGGTGTGGCTGGACTGGTTGCAGGTGCCGGCGGCGTTGGCGACGCCGGCACCGGTGCCGATCCCGACCCCGAGGAGCGCGGCCGGCAGTGTGGTCGCCGCCGCGATGGCGGCGAGGCGGCGAGCGGAAGTCCGCTGCATTGGTTTTACCTACTTCTCTTCTGTGTGGGCCGAGGCTGTGACCGGCTCCGGCGCGCCAGGGGAAGAGCGCCGGCGCCGGGACGTCAGCTGAGGGACTGCATGACGTGTTCCAGCGGGCTAATTCCTATCACACAAAAATGGCATCATTCCCCGGATTCGAATAGCAGATCGCTCTCACGCGAGAAGCTCGTCGTGGCGTCGCGTACTGCAATGGCTGAATTTGTTGACAATTCATCAACATTTAATCCCGGAATCCCGGTCTATTGGGCACGGGAAATCGACGGAGACCCGGGTTCACACCGGGGCACCGGCGGGGTGTGGAACGTGTGAAATTGCCGTCTCGGCAGTTGGGCGTGATTGTCGCAGGCTGCGAGACGGTCCAGGATTGCAGTAGAGGATGGGTCGGTTCGATCAGGGAGTGTCACGGCGTCCGGCAGCGGCGGGTTCTCATCGCGCCGGGATAATTGCGGATGGGCCACGGCCTTTTCGGTTCGCGCTCGGTTCGGAATGGTCGGACCCGGCATTTCCTCGATGTGGCAGAATGTTGGGTACCGCTGATTGCGCAGCCGTTGACAGAACTTCTTGTTGGCCAATATCGGGGTCGCAGATTCATCGTGTGGTAATTCAGCTTCCCCTCACCTGGTCGGTGCCGCGGTAGGAGCGCGCGGTCGCCAGGCGTCGGTCGAGTGGGACCGGCGCCGTCGTCGGTGTCGTTCGCCCATCCGGACGAGCCGACGAGAGAAACTCTAGGGCCGGACAGACAGGGAAGAGAAACACCGATTTCCGGATGGATTGACAAGGTTTCGTTGTCAGTACGGGACCAGGGTGGGCATCGTTCGTTCGGTGAGGTCCGGTTCCTCCAGTCGCTTGACCAGGTCCGGGCGCCCGTCGCGCACGCGGATGGCGGCGTCGACGAAGGAGCGAACCAGCGCCGAGTCACTGTCGCTCGCCCAAGCCACCGCGACCTCGGACGGCTCGTCGTCGGCGATCGGGATCAGCGTCACCCCCGGGTAGGGGACCCAGCGCGCGCACGCCACCGTGACGGCGATGCCCACTCCGGCCGCGACCTTCTGGAACTCCTCGAGTAGTGAGGTGGAGCGGGAGACCACCCGTCCGGGTCTGCCTCCGCGATGGTCGTCGAGCTCCCAGTACGCGTTCCATGTCACATCGGTGGTCGCGGCGCCGAAAATCGGCTCGTCGATCAGGTCGGCCGCGGTGACAGCGGAGCGAGTGGCAAGGCGGTGATCGGCCCGCATCATCGCCACGCGCGGCTCGCGGAACAGGGCCTCGAACTCGATGCCGTCGGTGGTGAGTGGGCGCCGCACGAAGGCCACGTCCACCGACCGGTCGTCGAGCCCCGCCGACGGAGTGTCGTAGTTGGACTGGCGCATCTCGATCGTGACCCCCGGGTGGCGGTCGCGGAAGGCCGACATGATCGGCTCGGTCAGGATCAGTGCGGCGCCCTCGGTGAAGCCGAGCACCAGTAGTTCGTTCTCGCTGCGCTGCATCGAGCGGGCTCGCTCGGCCGCGGCATCCATGGCTGCGAGGGTCGCGGCCGCGTCCTCGAAGAACGCGGCGCCGGCGGCGGTGAGGGTGACGCTACGGGTGGTGCGGGTGAGCAGGACTACGCCGAGGGACTGCTCCAACTGCTTGATCTGTGCGCTGAGCGCCTGCTGGGCGATGTGCAGCCGTTGCGCGGCGCGGGTGAAACTCAGCTCCTCCGCCACGGCGACGAAGTAGCGGAGCTGCCGCGTGTGGATCTCCATGGCGCGAGTGTAGGTCGACCGTAGGCCCAGAGGCTGGATCCGCGGGGCCATTGGTATCAGCGCTTTTCCAACCGACCTGTGACCGGTCGAACTGCACGCGGACGTGATGTCGCCGACGGAGTAGCGTCCGATTCGGTGGGTGTGTGTCGATGGACTGGTTCGGCGTTGGCTCTCTCGGCCGGTGGCTCTTCACGGAGGGGCTCGCGGCCCTCTATCTCGTGGCGTTCGTCGCGGCGGCGCGTCAGTTCCGGGCGTTGCTGGGTGCTTCGGGGATGCTCCCGATCCCGGACTTCCTGGCGACGTCGACGTTCGGGAGGTCGCCGAGCATCTTCCACTGGCACTATTCGGACCGGTTCTACGCCGCCGTCGCCTGGTCGGGTGCCGCGCTGGCTGCGGTGACCGTCGCCGGAGTGACGGCGCGGCTTCCGCTGCCGGTCTGCATGCTGGTGTGGCTGCTGCTGTGGGCGGCGTACCTGTCGATCGTGAACGTCGGGCAACTCTGGTACGGATTCGGGTGGGAGTCCCTGCTTCTCGAAGCCGGGTTCCTGGCGATCTTCGTCGGCAACACCGAGACCGCGGCGCCGGTGACGGTGATGCTGCTCCTGCGGTGGCTGCTGTTCCGGCTCGAGTTCGGGGCGGGGTTGATCAAGATCCGCGGCGATCCGTGCTGGCGTCGCCTGACCTGCCTGTACTACCACCACGAGACACAGCCGATGCCGGGACCGCTGAGCTGGTACTTCCACCACCTGCCGCGGCCGCTGCACCGTGTCGAGGCAGCGGGCAATCACGTGACGCAGCTGGTGCTGCCGTTCCTGCTGTTCGCGCCGCAGCCGGTCGCGGGGTGGGTTGCCGCCGCAATGATCGTGACGCAACTGTGGCTGGTGGCCAGCGGCAACTTCTCGTGGCTGAACTGGCTCGCGATCGTGCTCGCCTGCTCGGTGCTTCCCGACTCGATGCTGGGTCGGATCGTCCCGGTCGATGTTCCGGAACCGTCCTCTGCGCCATTGTGGTTCACGGCCGCGACGCTGGCGGTGACCGTGGGCGTCGTCGTGCTGAGCTACTGGCCTGTGCGGAACATGGCTGGCCACCACCAGTTGATGAACGCCTCGTTCAACCATTGGCACCTCGTCAACACGTACGGCGCGTTCGGCACCGTGACCCGGGTCCGCACCGAGATCGTCGTCGAGGGCACCGACGACGACGCACCGGGGCCCCACACCGAGTGGCGGGAGTACGAGTTCCGCGGCAAACCCGGCGATCCGTCGCGGCGGCCGCGTCAGTTCGCGCCCTATCACCTGCGGCTGGACTGGCTGATGTGGTTCGCGGCGATCTCCCCCGGCTACGGCGACCGCTGGTTCGGCGGCCTCGTCCGCAGGCTCCTCGAGAACGACCGGGACACTCTGAAACTGCTGCGCCACAATCCGTTCCCCGACACCCCGCCGCTGTGGATACGAGCACAGCTGTACGAGTACCGGTTCACGGACCGACGCACTCGCCGCGAGACCGGCCGATGGTGGGATCGGGAGCCGATCAGTGTGTGCATGCATCCGGTGAACCGGGCCCGGTTCGGGCGCCGGTAGCCTGAGATCGTGTCGGAATCCTCGGGTGTGCGCCTCGACAGTTGGGTCTGGTCGGTGCGCCTGTTCAAGACCCGATCCGCCGCGGCCGCCGCCTGCCGGTCGGGCCATGTTCGCGTCAACGGGGTGTCCGCCAAGCCGGCACAGCTGGTCCGGGTCGACGACGAGATCCGGATGCGGGTGGGCGGCCGGGAGCGGATCGTCGTGGTCGCCCGGCTGATCCGCAAGCGGGTCGGCGCCGCGGAGGCCGCCCTGTGTCTGATCGACAAGTCACCCCCTCCGCCCGCTCGTGAGGTGTTGCTGGCGGTGCCGCAGCGGGACCGCGGGACGGGTCGACCGACGAAACGTGAACGGCGCGAGCTGAATCGGCTGCGTGGATTCAACGAAGACTAGCTATCCGAACTAGGGATATCATCCTCCCCAATTCGCTCCATCTGGACTGGCGTCCATGTCATGCTTCCCGCCGCCGGTGGCATTCGCTCCGGCATGGACGTGATGAGCGAGGTGTGGTTGATGATCGGTCTGGTCGGCAGTCGACGAGGACTGAGGCGAGGACGCAGCGCGGCGCGAACGGTCGCTGTGATGACTGTTGCAACCGCCTCCGCGGCGCTGCTCGGCGCCGGCGGCGTATCGGCACAGCCGAACGCGTCAACCGGGTGTGGGACAGCGAACGGCAAGGCGTTCTGCACATACGACAGTTCGGCCGGGATCGTGGAGTTCTTCCTCGACGTTCCACTGGATGTCACCACGATGCACGTCGTCGCCGAGGGCGGCAGTGGCGCCGGCCCTCAGGGAGGTCGAGGCGCCCTGGTCGAGGGAGACGTCGCGGTCACGCCCGGCTCGAAGGTATACGTCGTGATCGGAAGTGGTGGCGGTGCAGGCACGAACCGCGGTGGCGGCTACTCCTCGCTGAGCACCGTCTCCCTCGACGATGGTGTTGCCGCGCTCGCCGGCCGGCTGATCGTCGCTGGTGGCGGCGGTGGTTCCGGACTGGGTCCCGGCGGTGACGCCGGTGTGTCCGCTCCTGCCGGCGGCCAGGCAGGCACGATCAATGCGGGCGGAGCCGCAGGTGTCGGCGGCACCGCAGGCACGCTGGGTTCCGGTGGCAGCGGTGGGATCGGCGGCGGTGGCGGCGGCGGACTGTACGGCGGTGGCGGCGGAACAGGTGGTGGCGGCGGCGGCTCGTCCCTCGTTCCGGCGGGCGGCACCTTCAGCTTGTCCGCGCCGAGCTATCGCGCGAAGCTCACGGTGTACTTCGATTCCAACAGCGTGGTCAGCGGCAGCTCGGACCCCGGCGACGCCGGCAGTTCCGGCTCCGGTAGCGCCGGTAGTTCCGATTCCGGCAGCGCCGGGAGCTCCGGCTCCGGTAGCGCCGGCAGCTCCGACATGTTCGGCAGCAGCCAGTCCTGACCTCCGAACCGAGTCGCGTGGCCCGGGCGGATATCCGGTTCGATCCGGAACTCCGCTCGGGCCATGCGGTCTGCTACTGGGCGGTCACCGCCAGGCCGATCGTGCCGGACCGGCCCCGCCGCAGCAGGCTCCCCTTCATGATGATCCACCCGAGAAGTCCGTAGCGTTTGGCGATCGCGTCGCGAGCGAGGTCCGTGCCCGCGACGTCGAGGATCTCCGCGGTCGCCTCGACCGCGGGGCCCTTCGGGTTGCCGCGAACGTCGCATGCCGCGACCGTCACCCGCGGATTCCGCCGGATCCGCTTGACCTTCCACGAGTCGGTCACCGTCCACATCAGCAACCGGTCGCCGTCGAGGGCGGCCCACAGGGGGGTCGACACCGGCGTCCCGTCCTTGCGGAACGTGGTGAGCAGAACGTATTTCGCTGCGGCGACATCGCCGAATGAGGCACCCATGACAGCAGCCTAGGGGCTGTGGTCTCGGTCACCGGGAAGCAACCCGTGTGACATTCCGTAAAACCCTACCTTGACCGTCGTGCAAGCAATGAGGTTTCGGCTTGCCGGAATTCCGGTTGACGGCAGACGGGTGTCCAGTGACAACAACAGACCAGATTCGAGTCGATGAGATTCCCGCAGGAGGTCGCCGCAGCGGTTGGTACGACCGGCAGCGCTCCGCCTGGGTGATCATTGCGGTCCTCGTGGCGGTGGAGGTCATCAGCGCATTCGAGACGTCGATGGTGTACGCCGCCATTCCGACGTTCATTGCGGAGTTCCACAGTGACGCCGCGACCGTCGGCTGGGCCGTGACCGCGTTCCTGCTGGTGGCTGCCGCGTCGGCGGCGGTGTGTGGGCGGCTCGGCGACATGTACGGCCGCGAACGTGTGCTGATCGTGCTGCTGTGCGCGGCCGCCGTCGGGTCGATCGTGAGCGCGGTCGGCGACAGTATCGGCTGGATCATCGCCGGGCGCGCCATCCAGGGTGTCGCCGGTGCGATCCTCCCGCTGTGCATCGGACTGGCCCGCGAGCACCTACCCGCATCCCGGGTCCCGGTGGCGGTGGCGATCATCTCAGGGTCCGCGGTGGCCGCCGGATCGGCCTCGCTGCTGGTCGCCGGCGTCCTGCTGGACCACGCCAGCTGGCACATGATCTTTCTCGTCGCGGCGGTGTACGCGATCGGCGCCATCGCCCTCGTGGTGTTCGTGCTGCCCTGGCGGCGGCCGACCGGTACGAAGGAGACCGTGGACTACGTCGGCGCGGTCGCGTTCGTGCCTGCCATCGCCGCTGTTCTTCTCGGCGTGAACAAGTCCACCGCCTGGGGCTGGACGAACCCCGCCACCCTCGGCCTGGTGCTCGGCGGCGTCGTCGCGCTGGTGCTGTGGGTGTTCTGGGAGCTGCGGACGACCTCGCCGATCGTCAACATCCGGCAGTTCTCGAACCGCAAGTTCGCGCTGACGATGCTCGCGACGTTCGCGATCTCGATCGGCCCCATCGGTGTGACGACGATGATCATCCCGATTGTCCTGCAGTCCCCGACCACCGCGCCGTTCGGTCTCGGCCTGACCCCGACCAACGCCGGCTGGCTCTCCTTCGCCGGATCGATGTTCGGGTTCGTGTGCACTCCGCTCAGTGGGCGGATCGCCGCGGCGGTCGGTGCCCGCACCTCGATGCTCATCGGCAGCACGTTGTTCCTGATCGGCAACGCGATGCTGTTCGTGTTCCACGACTCCGTCATCGGCATGATGATCATGGTCATCACCGTGTCGGTGGCGACGGCGTTCGCCTACACCGCCCTGCCGAACCTGCTCGTCGAGGCCGTACCCGAGCATTCCACCAGCGAGGCCGCAGGCACCAACGCCGTCATCCGTACCGGAGGCAGTGGCATCGGTGTCTCCATCGCAACGATGATCCTCGCGAGCACCGCACTGTCGAGCGGCGCCAACACGACGAGCGGACTGACCGCGATCGTCGTGATGCTGAGCGTGGCATCGCTCGCGGCGATCGGCTTCACCCTGCTGATCCGCCGGGGAAAGGCGAACGCGGCCTGAACAGGATGGGGCCGAACCGGAATCCGGTTCGGCCCCATCGCCGTGGTCTGGGTTCGGAGACCTACCCTAGCGGTCCTCGAGGTCGCCCTCCGTCTCGAGGTACACCTTCCGGAGCCCGTCCAGGATCTCCTGCGTCGGCTCCTCCCACATGTCCCGCTCCACGGCTTCGAGCAACCGCTCCGCGATGCCGTGCAGTGCCCACGGATTCGACTTCTCCATGAACGCCCGGTTCTGCTCGTCGAGGACGTACGTCTCGGCGAGCTTCTCGTACATCCAGTCCGCGACGACATTCGTGGTGGCGTCGTACCCGAACAGGTAGTCGACGGTCGCGGCCATCTCGAACGCACCCTTGTAGCCGTGGCGGCGCATCGCCTCGAGCCACCGCGGGTTCACCACCCGGGCCCGGAACACCCGCGCGGTCTCCTCGGACAGGGTGCGGGTGCGCACCGCGTCCGGGCGGGTGCTGTCGCCGATGTACGCCTCGGGGTCCTTGCCGGTCAGCGCGCGCACCGTTGCCACCATGCCGCCGTGGTACTGGAAGTAGTCATCGGAGTCCGCGATGTCGTGCTCGCGGGTGTCGGTGTTCTTGGCGGCCACCGCGATTCGCTTGTACGCGGTCCGCATGTCGTCCGCGGCGGGCGCGCCGTCGAGGCCGCGGCCGTAGGCGTAGCCGCCCCACGTCGTGTACACCTGCGCGAGATCGGCGTCGCCGCGCCACGACTTCGAGTCGATCAGCTGCAGCAGGCCCGCTCCGTACGTGCCCGGCTTCGAGCCGAAGATGCGGGTGGTGGCGCGGCGCTCGTCGCCGTGCTCCGCGAGGTCCGCCTGCGCGTGCGCGCGGACGAAGTTCCGTTCGGCCGGCTCGTCGAGGCCTGCGACCATCCGCACCGCGTCGTCGAGCAGGGCGAGGACGTGCGGGAACGCGTCCCGGAAGAACCCGGAGATGCGGACCGTCACGTCGATGCGGGGACGGCCCAACTCCTCGAGGTCGACGACCTCCAGTGTGGTGACGCGGCGCGACGCCTCGTCCCACACCGGCCGGACACCGAGCAGCGCAAACACTTCCGCGATGTCGTCGCCGGACGTGCGCATCGCCGACGTCCCCCACACGGACAGACCGACCGACGTCGGGTAGGTGCCGTGGTCGGAGAGGTAGCGGGCGAGCAGCGACTCCGCCATCGCCTGACCCGTCTCCCACGCGAGCCGCGACGGCACCGCTTTCGGGTCGACCGAGTAGAAGTTCCGCCCGGTCGGCAACACGTTGACCAGGCCGCGCAGCGGCGACCCGCTCGGTCCCGCCTCGATGAACCGGCCGTCGAGTGCGCGCAGCACCTGATCGATCTCGCGGGACGTGCCGCGCAGTCGCGGGACGACCTCGGTGGCGGCGAACTCGAGCACCGCGACGACCTGGTCGCCGTGCGCGGCGCCGATCTCGCGAGCGGCGGCGCGGTCCCAGTCGGCCTTCTGCAACGCGGCGACCAGGCCGTGCGCGGTCTGCTCGATCTCGTCGACGCGGCCCCGGGCCTCGTCGCCGCTCTCGCTCAGGCCCAACGCTTCCCGCAGCCCGGGGACGGTGCGTTCACCGCCCCACATCTGCTTCGCCCGGAGCACCGCCAGCACGAGTTCGACCTCGGCGTCACCGTCCGGCGCCTGCCCGAGCACGTGCAGGCCGTCGCGGATCTGTACGTCCTTGATTTCACACAGCCAGCCGTCGACGTGCAGCAGCATGTCGTCGAAGACGTCCTCCTCGGGCCGTTCCGCCAGCCCGAGGTCGTGGTCCATCTTCGCGGCCCGCATCAACGTCCAGATCTGCTGCCGGATCGCAGGCAGCTTCGCCGGGTCGAGCGCGGAGATGTTCGAGTGCTCGTCGAGCAACTGCTCGAGCCGGGAGATGTCGCCGTACGACTCGGCGCGCGCCATCGGCGGGATCAGATGGTCGACGAGGGTCGCGTGGGCGCGGCGCTTCGCCTGCGTCCCCTCCCCGGGGTCGTTGACCAGGAACGGGTAGATCAGCGGCAGCTCGCCGAGCGCGGCATCGGTGCCGCACGACGCCGACATGCCGAGCGTCTTACCGGGCAGCCACTCCAGGTTGCCGTGCTTGCCGAGGTGCACGATCGCATCGGCACCGAATCCCCCGGCGTCCGCCGCCGCCGAGATCCAGCGGTACGCGGCCAGGTAGTGGTGGCTCGGCGGCAGGTCCGGATCGTGGTAGATCGCGACCGGGTTCTCGCCGAATCCGCGGGGCGGCTGCACCATCAGCACCACGTTGCCGACCCGCAGGGCCGCGATGACGACCTCCCCCGCCGGGTCGACGCTGCGGTCGACGTACAGTTCGCCGGGCGCAGCCCCCCAGTGCTCCTCGACGGCGTCCCGGAAGTCGGCGGGCAACGTCGCGAACCACTCGTGGTAGCGGGCGGCGGAGATGCGAATCGGGTTGCCCTCCAACTGTTCCGCCGTCAGCCAGTCCGGGTCCTGCCCTCCCGCCGCGATCAGGGCGTGGATCAGGGCGTCGCCGTCGCCGTCCGCGAGGCCGGGCAGCGCGTCCTCCCCGTCCCGGGGACCGAGGTCGTATCCGGCGTCGCGCATCGCCGACAGAAGTGCGATCGCGCTGGCCGGGGTGTCGAGGCCGACCGCGTTGCCGATCCGCGCGTGCTTCGTCGGATACGCCGACATCATCAGCGCGATCCGCTTGTCCGAGTTGGCGACGTGCCGCAACCGCGCGTGCCGCACCGCGATGCCCGCGACGCGCGCCGCCCGCTCGGCGTCGGGGACGTACGTGGTGAGGCCGTCGGCGTCGACTTCCTTGAACGAGAACGGGACCGTGATGATGCGTCCGTCGAACTCCGGCACCGCGACCTGCGTCGCCACGTCCAGCGGCGTCAGCCCGTCGTCGTTCGCCTCCCAGGACTCACGACTGCTCGTCAGGCAGAGGCCCTGCAGGATCGGCACGTCGAGCGCAGCGAGCGCGGTGACGTCCCACGACTCGTCGTCCTCCCCGGCCGAGGCGCCCGCCGGTTTCGTGCCACCCGCGGCGAGGACCGTCACCACCATCGCGTCGACGGTGCCGAGCACGTCGAGCAGCTCCGGTTCGGGAGTCCGCAGCGACGCGCAGAAGATCGGCAGCGGCCGCGCGCCGCGGTCCGCGATCGCCCGGCACAGCGCCTCGACGTACGTGGTGTTCCCCGCCAGGTGCTGCGCCCGGTAGTACAGCACCGCCACTGTGGGGTTCCCTGATGTCACATCGGGGGTCGCCGAGTGAACCGATGTGACATCACGGAACCAGCGGGTGTCGTCGAGGTAACCCCAGGTGGGGGTGTGCACGGGCGCCTCGAAGCCGACGCCGGTGAGAAGGACGGTGTCCGAGAGGAAGCCGTGCAGCTGCGCCAGGTTCGCGGCGCCGCCCTCGGCGAGGTAGGTGTGCGCCTGCGCCGCGACGTTGCCGGGCACCGTGGACAGCTCCATGAGGTCGGCGTCCGGCGCGAGCTCGCCGCCGAGGACCACCGTCGGTGTGCCCGCCGCGAGGACGACGTCCAGCCCGTCCTCCCACGCCCGCCTGCCGCCGAGGATGCGGACCACGACCAGATCCGCTCCATCGAGGAGGCCGGGCAGGTCGTCGACGAGGAGCCTCGACGGGTTCGCCCAGCGGTAGTCGGCGCCGCTGGCGCGGGCACTGAGCAGATCGGTGTCGGACGTCGACAGCAGCAGGATCACGTGACGGGCCTCCTCGGGGTTTCGCGCCCCACTTGGTCGGGACGGCAGCCTCGGAGGGTCTGGCTTCCCGGTGACAATCCCGGGTCACAGTGGCGCGACCGCACCGGAATCACACCGGCTTCCTCTCGAGCTGCCGCAATGGTTGGTGATGCTACCGGTGGGCCCGCCGTACCCTGGAGGCGATGTCCGAGCTCACCTCCCCCGACCGTTCCCGCCCCGACGCGTGCCCCGGTGCACTGCAAGTGCACCAGGCCGCCGACGGCGCGTTGTCCCGTGCCAGGCTGCCCGGCGGCGCGATCAGCCCGGCACAGTTACAGGCGTTGGCCGACGCGTCCCGCGACCTGGCGGGCGGTGAGATCGAACTGACGTCGCGCGGCAACGTCCAACTCCGCGCGGTGACGGACCCGGCGGCGTTCGCCGCCCGCCTCGCGGCGGTCCGGCTGCTGCCGTCCGCGACGCACGAGCGGGTCCGCAACATCCTCGCCACGCCCCTGTCGGGTCGGGTCGGCGGGTTCGTCGACGTCCGCGGCTGGGTCGCCGACGTCGACGCCGGACTGTGCGCCGACCCCGACCTCGCGGATCTGCCGGGACGGGTCCTGTTCACCCTCGACGACGGCCGCGGCGATGTCACCGCGCTGCGCGGTGACATCGGACTGCACGCGGTGACGCCGACCGAGATCGCGCTGGTCCTCGCGGGCGCCGACCACGGTGTCCGCCTGCGCCCCGACGACGGTGTCACGGCGCTCCTGGGCGCGGCGCGGGTGCTGCGCGAGATCCGCGGTTCGCGGTGGCGTCTCCACGAGATCGAGGACGGTCCCGCCGCGGTGGTGCAGCGTCTCGGGCTGTCCGCGACAGCCGAGGTGATCGAGCTGGCCGCGCCCGCGACGACGGGACCGATCGGCTGGATCGACCAACCGGACGGCGGCGTCACGCTGGCTGCGGGACTGCGGTTCGGGGTGCTCCCTGCTCGGCTCGCCGACTTCCTCGTCGCCGTCGACCGCCCGATCACGGTGACGCCGTGGCGCTCGGTGCTACTGCACGACCTGACCGAGGACATGGCCGAACAGGTCGTGCGGGTGCTGGCGCCGATGGGACTGATCTTCGATGCGGACTCACCGTGGCTGCAGGTCAGCGCCTGCGCCGGCCAACCCGGATGCGCGAAGTCCCTCACCGACGTGCGAGCCGACGCGGTGCGCGCCGTCGAGACCGAAACGCTGCCCGCGGAGGGGCGCCAGCACTGGGCCGGATGCGAACGCCGCTGCGGACGACCGCGCGGCGCCGTCACGGACGTCGTCGCCACTGACGACGGCTACCGGGTGGACCCGCCCGCACGCTGACCCAATATCGTGTGCGCCATGACCGACTACATCCGCGACGGCGCAGAGATCTACCGCCAGTCCTTCGCCACGATCCGCGCCGAATCGGACCTGTCTCGGTTCCCCGCGGACGTCGCGCAGGTGGTCGTGCGGATGATTCACGCATGCGGCCAGGTCGACCTCACGTCCGACGTCGCGTTCACGCCGGGAGTGGTCTCGGCCGCCCGAGGTGCGCTGCGCAGCGGAGCGCCGATCTTCTGCGACGCGACGATGGTCGCCTCGGGTGTGACGCGAAAGCGACTGCCCGCCAACAACGATGTGGTGTGTATGCTCGGCGACCCGCGGGTACCGGTGATCGCCGAACGTCTCGGTAACACCCGGTCGGCCGCCGCACTGGAACTGTGGGGTCCGAAGCTCGAGGGTGCGGTCGTCGCGATCGGCAACGCCCCGACCGCGCTGTTCCACCTGCTGGACATGATCGACCAGGGCGCTCCGAAGCCTGCGGCGATCATCGGGTGCCCGGTCGGGTTCATCGGTGCCGCCGAATCCAAGGAGGACCTCATCGTCCGCGCCGGCGCCATCGACCACATCGTGGTGCGGGGACGGCGCGGGGGCAGCGCGATCACGGCCGCAGCCCTCAACGCGATCGCGACGGAGGTCGAATGATGGCCGGGAAACTCTGGGGAATCGGTCTCGGCCCCGGCGACCCCGAACTGGTCACCGTCAAGGCGGCCCGGATCATCGGTGACGCCGACGTCGTCGCGTTCCACAGCGCCCGGCACGGACGCAGCATCTCCCGCGCCGTCGCCGCGCCCTACATGCGCGACGGCCAGATCGAGGAACACCTCGTCTACCCGGTCACCACCGAGACGGTGGACCATCCCGGCGGTTACCAGGGCGCCATCGACGACTTCTACGCGGAGGCATCCGAAACCCTCGCCGCGCACCTCGCCGCCGGTCGCACCGTCGCCCTGCTCGCCGCGGGCGACCCGCTGTTCTACAGCTCCTACATGCACATGCACAAACGGCTGTGCGACCGATTCGACGCCGAGGTCATCCCCGGGGTCACCTCGATCAGTGCCGCATCCGCCGCGCTCGGTGTACCCCTCGTCGAACGCGACGAGGTCCTCACGATCCTCCCGGGCACCCTGCCCGCCGAGGAGCTGACGCGGCGACTGCGCGCGACGGACTCCGCCGCGATCCTCAAGCTCGGCCGCACCTTCCCGGCCGTGCGCAAGGCCCTCGAGGACTCGGGGCGGCTCGCCGAGGCGTCCTACGTCGAACGTGCCAGCAGCGACCGGCAGCGGGTGCTGCGCGCCGCGGACGTCGACGAGTCGCAGGTCCCGTACTTCTCGATCGCGATCGTGCCGAGCCCGTCCAACAACCCGGCCGCGACGCAGGCCGCCGAGGACGGCTGTGTCACCGTCGTCGGACTGGGCCCGGGCGACGATGCGTGGACGACACCGGAGGTGCGGGACGAGTTGGCGCGCGCCACCGACATCGTCGGCTACACCACCTACGTCGACCGGGTGCCGGTGCGCCCCGGCCAGAACGTGCACGCCAGCGACAACAAGGTCGAATCCGAGCGTGCCGCAATGGCATTGGACCTCGCCAAACGCGGCGCCCGCGTCGCGGTGGTCTCCTCCGGTGATCCCGGCGTGTTCGCGATGGCGGCGGCGGTGATCGAGATGGCCGCCGACGAGCAGTGGCGTGACGTGCCGGTGCGGGTGCTGCCCGGCATGACCGCCGCGCACGCCGTCGCCAGCCGGGTCGGCGCACCACTGGGGCACGACTACGCGATGATCTCGCTGTCCGACCGGCTCAAGCCGTGGGACGTCGTCGCGCGCCGCATCTCCGCGGTCGCGGCCGCCGACATGGCGATCGCCGTCTACAACCCGGCGTCGAAGTCACGCACGTGGCAGGTCGGTGCGATGAAGGACCTGCTGCTCGAGCACCGCTCCCCCGAGACCCCGGTGATCGTCGGCCGCGACGTCGCCGGACCGGAGGAGAGCGTCCGGATCGTTCCGCTCGGCGAGCTCGAGCCGTCCGAGGTCGACATGCGGACCCTGCTCATCGTCGGATCGTCACAGACCACCGTCGTGGAGTCCGGCGGCGAGCGGAAGGTGTTCACCCCGAGGCGCTATCCGGGCTGACCGCAGGCCGGCCTGCGGAGTCGGATCGTAGCGTGTAACGCTGTGACCTGCAGAAAATGAATCACGAATTCCATACCCGAGAGTCTGTTTTGTGCCCTACCCTTGGCTGGTTCGTGCGGGTGCGACATCCTTCGTCGCACCCGCTTCCAAATGGGGAGGAGATCAGACATGTCGGTTCGGAATGGGATGGGTGCGGTGCTGCTTGCGGCCGCGACGGTGATCGGCGGTGCAACGGTCGGCGCCGGGACCGCAAGTGCATGCACTGCGGCAGACTCGGGGCTCGAGTGCGCCTCCGACGGGTTCTCCGCCGTCGACACCGTCGAAAACATCGACGTCCGTCAGGAGTGGAACGGAACCATCGACAAGCTGGGCGCGCCCACCAGGATCACGACCTACTTCTCCGTCAACGGCGATCCGGAGCGGGCACTGACCAAGATCACCCACTATGCACCCCAGGGCCTCGTCTTCAAGAAGGCCGAACTGCGCTTCGAACAGGCGATCGACTCCGGCAACGGACCGTCCGTCGAGCTCACGGGCACGGTCGACACCCTCCGTGGTGCCGTCACCTTCACCGCTCCCGACGAAGGATGGTCCTTCCCGGATCTGGGGAACCGGCGCGGGTGGATTCGCCTGGATGTCGACTACAACGTCTTGCGGAGAAACTCCGGCGACATCGGTGTCACCTTCGCGGCCACGGGCATCTCCGAGACGAAGGAGTGGCTGGCCCGGGGGACATTCAGTCCGAATCTGACGATTCCCAGTCCCGCCGGCAGCTCCGACATCGAACCCGGCCTCGGATTCGGCAGCCTGGGGGCGGCATCGAACTGATCACACGGAGCGCTCATTCACGCCCGAGTGGTGTTGCGAACCACGCCACTCGGGCTGATCCGCAGCCCGGCACCTCGCGCGGGTGCCGATCGTGACGTACCCCGCGGGTGCCGATCGTGACGCTCCGCGTCAGTGCTCGTCGTAGTGGTCGCCGTGCTCGGCGTGCCGATGCCCGTCATGCACGTAGTCGACGTGGTCGCCGTGCGGAACCGCGACATGCCCGCAGCCGTCGCCGTGGTGGTGCTCGTGGGTGTCGTGCACGATGTGTTCGGACGACTCGCACTCGTCGACGTGGTCGCCGTGCACGCGGTGGAGGTGGCCGTCGTGGGCATAGTCGACGTGGTCGCCGTGCGGCACCGACACGTGGCCGCAGCCCGGTCCGTGCACGTGCTCGTGGTCGGTGTGCGGATGATGCTCGGGGGTGGTCACGGGGCACTCCTCCCGTTTCGGGGTCAGGCCGTTCGATCTCGACGGTAGGCGCCCACACGAGACCCCACAACCGGCGACGCACCACGGCGGCGGGGCATGCTCTCGAAGATTTCCTCGCGGCCGTGTCGATTCCGCGTGGGTCCCGTTCGACTCACAGGTAGCACGGGGAAAGACCCCGTCCGCAGAACCCGAACCCGAGGAGTCGTCATGCCCCGCTACCTGTCCCTCATCAAGGTCGACGAGCGCACCGCCCCAGCCGACGGGCCGAGCCCCGAACTGATGGAACGCATGGGCGCCCTCATCGAGGAGGTCACCAAGGCCGGTGTCATGCTCGAGACCCAGGGCCTGACGCCGAGCTCGGAGGGCACCCGCATCACCTGGTCGGGCGGCGAACTCAGCTACACCGACGGGCCGTTCACCGAAAGCAAGGAGGTCGTCGGCGGCTACGCGATCATGCAGTGCCGGGACAAGGCCGAAGCGTTGGAATGGTCGCGCCGGTTCCTGCAGGTCCACGAGGACTACTGGACCGTCACCCTCGAAGTGCGTGAGATCGCGGAGGGCTGACATCACCGCTCTTGACTGCGCCCCCACGACTTTGCTGTCATCGGAAGTCGTGGGGGCGCTGCCGGTGGACGACACGATCGAGACGGTCTTCCGAATCTCGTCACCTCGGGTCGTCGCGGCCGCGGCCCGCATTGTCCGCGACGTCGGGCTCGCGGAGGAGATCGCGCAGGACGCCCTCGTCTCGGCACTCGAGCAGTGGCCGGTCACCGGCATCCCGGACAACCCCGACGCCTGGCTGATCACCATCGCCCGCCGCCGCGCCGTCGACGTGGTGCGGCGCGAGCAGAACTACCAGCGCAAGCTCGCCGAGGTGGGTCACGGACTCGACGACGTGGCACCGCCGACACCGGACCCCGACGACATCGACGACGACCTGCTGCGGCTGATCTTCGTGGCCTGCCATCCCGTCCTGTCCACGCAGGCCCGGATCGCGTTGACGCTGCGCCTGCTCGGCGGTCTCACCACCGACGAGATCGCCCGGGCGGTCCTCGCGTCGCAGTCCACCGTGGCGCAGCGCATCGTGCGTGCCAAGAAGACCCTCGCCGCGGCGCAGGTGCCGTTCGAGGTACCGGTGGGTGCCGCACGCGCCGCCCGGCTGGCGTCGGTCCTCGAGGTCGTCTATCTGGTGTTCAACGAGGGCTACTCGGCGACCGCAGGCGACGACCTGCTGCGGCCCGCGCTCTGCGAGGACGCGCTGCGGCTCGCGCGAGTGCTGGCGGCGTTGATGCCGGACGAGCCCGAGGTGCACGGACTGTTGTCGCTGCTGAGCCTGCAGGCGTCCCGCATGTCCACCCGCACCGACCCCGACGGCGCGGCGGTGCTGCTCGCGGACCAGGACCGTTCCCGCTGGAACCGGCTGCTGATCCGCCTCGGAATGGAGTCCCTCGACACGGCCGGGGGCGTCGGGCGGCGCCGCGGACCGGGCTGGGCGGGCCCCTACTGCCTCCAGGCGGCGATCGCCGCCTGCCATGCCCGCGCCACCGACTACGAGGACACCGACTGGTCCGCGATCGCGGCCCTGTACGCGCGGCTGTACGTGCTGACACCGTCCCCCGTCGTCGCGCTGAACCGAGCGGTCGCGGTGGCGAGATCCGACGGCCCGGAGGCCGCGTTGGTCATCGTCGACGCGCTCGCCGACGACCCCGCGCTGCGCCACTATCACCTGTTGCCCAGCGTGCGCGGCGACCTTCTCGTCGAGCTCGGTCGCCACGACGACGCCCGCGCCGAGTTCACCCGCGCCGCGGAGCTGACGCAGAACGCGCGGGAACGCGACCTGCTCTTGCGCCGCGCCGCCGCCGCGAACCCGTCGTGACGCTCGGGCTGGTTCAGCCCGCCGCGTCCTCCTGCAACGTGTGCGCGACAAGCGCATTCGCGTGCCCGTGACCGAGCCCGTGCTCAGACTTGAGCCAGGCGACCAACTCCATGTGCTTGGTCAGATCGGACGCACGGATCAGCGCCTGCCATTCGCTGATCGGTTTGCCGTACTTCTTCTCGATCGACGGGAAATACGACGCGGGGCCCTTCACCGGTTCTGTCATGACGCCGAGGCTAGCGGCGACCTCCGACACGGGCTCTCAGGCGCGGCCGGCTGCCCAGTCGGTCGCCTCGTCGACGTCCGCGGTCGATGCCGCGCCCTCGGGAATCGCGGTGCGGGCCACCATCACCACCGGTAGGCCGAGTCGTCGGGCCGCGTCGAGCTTCGCCGACGTCAGCGCTCCCCCACTGTTCTTGGTCACGACGACGTCGATGCGGTTCTCCCGCATCAGCGCTACTTCGTCGTCGACGGCGAACGGTCCGCGGGCGAGTAGTACCTCACCGTGCGGTGGTACCGCAACGGTCGGCGGATCGATCGCCCGGATCAGGAACCAGCCCGGCGAGTCGACGAAGGCGTCGACGCCCTGCCTGCCGATGGTCAGCAGCACCCGCGCGTCCGCGGGCAGGACAGCCGCGGCGTCCTGGAGCGACGCGACCGTCGTCCACCGGTCCCCCGGTCCCGCCACCCATTCGGGGCGACGTAGCACCAGCAGCGGGACGTCGACACGGCGCGAAGCAGCGTCGGCGTTCCCGGTGATCCGCGACGCGAACGGGTGCGTCGCGTCGACCACGGCATCGATGTCGTTGTCACGCAACCAGTCCGCCAGCCCGTCGACACCGCCGAAACCGCCGACGCGCACCTCGCCGACCGGGAGCCGGGGGTTGCGCACCCGGCCGGCCAGCGACGACACCACCGCGACGTCCGGCTCCTCTGCCAGAGCGGCGGCCAGCGCGCGACCCTCGGACGTGCCGCCGAGAATCAGGACCCGCCGCATCAGTGGGTGACGCGACTGCGGGTGGCCGAGTACAGGTAGCTGTCCGGGAAGCCGGCCGCACCGAGCACCCGACCGACCACGATGACCGCGGTCTTCGTGACGCCGGCGTCGTGGACCTGTGCCGCAATCGAATCCACGGTCCCACGCAGCACGATCTCGTCGGGACGGCTGGCGAACGCGACCACCGCGACCGGGCAATCGCCGCCGTACGGGCCGCGCAGCTCGTCCACGACCTGATCGATGCGGTGCGCGGCGAGGTGGATCACCAGCGTCGCCCCACTCGCGCCGAACGTCGCGATGTCCTCGCCGTCGGGCATCGCCGTCGACAGCGTCGACACGCGGGTCAGGACGATCGACTGCGCGACCCCCGGCACCGTCAGCTCCCGGCCCAGCGTCGCGGCCGCCGCCGCGAACGCGGGCACCCCCGGCACGATCTCGTAGTCGACGTCCGCCGCCTCGAGCCTGCGCACCTGTTCGGCGACCGCGCTGTAGATCGACGGGTCGCCGGAGTGCAGACGCGCCACGTCCTTTCCGGCGCGGTGCGCGGCGACGAGACGGTCGGTGATCTCGTCGAGGCTCAGACGGGCGGTGTCGACGACCTCCGCCCCGTCGGGGCACATCTCGAGCAGTTCGGTCGGCACCAGGCTCCCCGCGTACAGGCACACCGGGCTCTCCCCGATGATCCGCGCGCCGCGCAGCGTGATCAGGTCTGCGGCGCCCGGTCCGGCACCGATGAATCGCACCGTCACTGCATGTTCTCCTTCGTCACGACCCACTGGGCGACCGGCAGCTGGGGCCGCCAGGCGGTGAACCCGCCGAGCGCGGAACCCCGGTAGATCTGGAACTTGCGCAACGCGCCGCCGTGCGCGGCGTGCCAGCGGAGCAGCAGCGCCTCGGACTCGGCGGTGACCGCGTTGACGACCATCCGTCCGCCGACCGGCAGTGCGTCCCAGCAGGAATCGAACACGCCGGGCGCGGTGACGCCGCCGCCGAGGAAGATCGCGTCCGGCGTCGGCGCGTCTGCGAGAGCGTCGGGTGCGGCGCCGCGCACGTCGAGCCCCGGAACCCCGAGCCGGGACGCGTTGGCGGTGATCCGCGATCGCCGCATCTCGTCGCGCTCGAACCCGATGGCCCGGCAGGTCGGGTCGGTGCGCATCCACTCGATGGCGATGCTGCCCGAGCCGCCTCCGACGTCCCACAGCAGCTCACCGGGTTCGGGAGCGAGCGCGGCGACGGTCAACGCCCGCACCTCCTGCTTGGTCAGCTGACCGTCCGACTCGAACGAGTCGTCGGGCAGTCCGGGGGTGCGGGTGCGGCGGACGGAACCCGCGTCGCGGCGGCAGTCGAGGGCGAGGACGTTCAGCGGGTCCCCCGGGGCGCGGGTCCAGGTGTCGGCGGTCCCGGACACGACCGTTTCGAGCGGGCCGCCGAGCTGCTCGAGGAGAGTGATCTCGGTGTCGCGGAAACCGTTGTCACGCAACAGTTCCACGACGGCGATGGGAGTGTGCTGATCGCGGGCGAGGACGAGCAGTCGGCGGCCGTCCGCGAGGTGCGGCAGCAGGACGGCTACCGGGGCCGTCACCAGCGAGACCACGGGCGCCTCGTGCAGCGCCCATCCCAGTCGCGCGCACGCCAACGACACCGACGACGGATGCGCGATGACCCGCACCCGGTCGGCGCCGAGCAGGTTCACCAGGGTCACTCCGATGCCGTGGAACATCGGATCCCCGCTGGCGAGCACACCGATCCGCCGGCCGTCGTACCGCTCGAACAGGCCGGGCAGCGCGGGCACCAGCGGCGACGGCCACGGCACCCGCTCGGTGTCACCGGGAACGAGGTCGAGCTGACGGGCCGAGCCGAACAGCACCTCGGCGTCCTCGAGGGCGCGGCACGCGGACCGTGACAACCCGTCCCACCCGTCGGCACCGATACCGACGACGGTGACCGGGTGCCCCATCAGCGCAGTGTTGTGATGTCCCATCACCGTGGCATCCGGCGCCAGATCGCCTGCGGCAGCACTCGCATCACGACGATCGCGGGCCGCAGGAGACCCGGCACCCACACCCGAGTCCGTCCCTTGCCGAGCGCCGCCGCGACGGCGTCCGCGACCTGACCGGCCGTCCTCGACATCGGCGCCGGACTCATCCCTTCCGTCATCCGGCCGATCACGAACCCGGGACGCACCAGCAACAGCGACACCCCGCTTCCGTGCAGCGCGTCGGAAAGCCCGCTGGCGAACCCGTCCAGGCCGGCCTTCGCCGAGCCGTACACGTAGTTGGCGCGGCGAACCCGGGCACCGGCAACGGACGAGAACACCACGATCCGGCCCGAACCCTGTGCCCGCAGCAACTGGGCGAGATGCGTCAGCACCGACACCTGCGCGACGAAGTCGGTGTGCACGACGGCCACAGCGTGCTGCGCGTCGGTTTCGGCGCGAGCCTGATCGCCGAGAACACCGAACGCCAGGACCACCGTGTCAATCGGGCCGAGCTCCGCGATCTCCGACAGCGCACGGGAGTGGTCGTCGAGGCGGTCCGCGTCGAATTCGACGGTGTGCACCGCGGTCGCGCCCGCCGCTTCCACGGCGGCGCGCTCGTCGGTGAGCTGATCGCTGCGCCGCGCGGCCAGGACCACCGGCCGACCCGACGCGAGCCGCGTCGCGACCTCGAGACCTATCTCGCTGCGCCCACCGAGGACAACCACCGATCCCATACCCATCCCTCCAGTGTGCGCGACTAGCCTCAGCGCATGGCTCGCACCCCCACCGACCCGACGGATCTGACTCCCGACGCACAGGACTTCCTCACCGACCGACACCTCGCATCGCTGACGACGCTCCGGCGCGACGGCACACCCCATGTTGTCGCGGTCGGGTTCACCTGGGATCCCGAACGGTCGTTGGTCCGCGTCATCACCAACGGCGGATCCCAGAAGGCCCTCAACGCGGAACGCGGCGGGTACGCCGCCGTGACGCAGGTGGACGGCCCGCGGTGGTTGACGCTGGAGGGGAAGGCGCGGGTCAGTTCCGATCCCGGCGACGTCGCAGAGGCGGTCACCCGGTACGCCGGCCGCTACCGGCAGCCGCGGGAGAACCCGACCCGGGTGGTCATCGAGATCAGCGTCGGTCGGGTCCTGGGCGTGGCGGGACTGCTGGGCCGCTGACGGCCCTCGACTCCGGCACCGCTGCGGGCATAGTGTTGAACGGATCAGTTGCGCAGATTGCGGGATCTCGACCCGAGGACGAGCAATGAGCATTCGACGCACGGCGACACGAGCTTTCATCCTGGCCGGAGCGACCGTGGCGGGCCTGCTCGCCGCGGCTCCCGCGAACGCCCTTCCACCCCACCCGTTCGGACCGCCCGCCCTGACCATCGGTTGCCCCAACCAGGGCAGCCTGATGTCGCTGACAGGAGCCACCGGACAGTCCGGGCCCGAACCGGGCATCAACCCAGGCGAGATCCGCTTCCAGACGTTCCCCGCCGCACCGCCCATTCCGGCGGCAGGCCAGGTCACCGTCGCGTGGATCAACTTCGACACCGGGCAGAACGGGATCGCGAACCTCGAAGGCGCCTACCCCTACTACTCGAAGACGGTGTACACCGGACGCGGCAACGTCATGGCCACGGTGTTCGGATCGATCAACCTCGGCAGCATGCCGCTGTGCCAGTCGAACCCGACATTCGGCAACTTCATCGCCTGACGCGTCACTTCCGGGCGTCCGCGAACGCCGCGGCATCCTCCTGCCCGAAGCGGTCCTCGAGAACCTCGGGGCTGTAGTCGAGATCGATCTCCTCGACCGGGCGACCGCGTGCGGACTCGATCGCGCCGAGCCGACGTTGCGCCCGGTCGGCGGCGTACGCGACGAACTCGTCGTTGTCCAGGCCGAACGGCTGTACCTCGAACTGCTCGTTGACCCAGTTGATCATGCCGAGAGCCAATGGCATGAGTTCCGTCATCCGCTGCTGCACGACCTCCCAGTTCCGGTCGTCGGCGGCGACGTGTCTGCGGCAGGTGAAGGTTCCCCACGCCATGTGGCGACGTTCGTCGTTGCCGATCAGCCGGATCAACTCCTGCATGCCGGGCAGGATGTTCCATTCCGTACACACCTTCTGCCAGGCGTAGTACCCGGTCAGAGCGAGGCTGCCCTCGATGACGTGGTTGTAGGTGACCGACGCCCGCACCTGGTTCGCCGGGCTCGGATCCGTCTCCAGGATGCGCAGCGAACCGGGCAGTTCCTCGTAGAACAGCTGCCGGTAGTAGGGATTCTCGGCAACGTACGGGTGCAGGTCGCCGGTCAACCCCACCGCGTCCATCCACAGCCGGAAGATCTGCGTGTGCTTCGCCTCTTCGAAGCAGAACTGCGTCAGGTACATCTCGTCACCGAGCCGGCCCTCCGAGGACATCGCCCGCATGAACGGCTGGATGTCCTCGGTGACGGCCTCCTCACCTGCGATGAACTGGGTGCACAGGTAGGTGGCGCTGCGCTGCTGCTCGCTCGTCAGCCCCGCCCAGTCCTCGGCGTCCTTTCCGAAGTCCACCGACATCGGGTCCCAGAAGTGCGCGTTGCCCTTGACGAACAGGCGCAGCGGAAACGAATCCCAGTTCAGTCCGCCGGACCGGATCGATCCGAATCCCTCGCGGTGCGGTGATGTCGTGGTCATGGGGCACGTCCTCACGGGTATGGGTGTGGTCCACCTCACACCCTATGCCCCGTCGCGGCCGTCACCGCGTATCCGCGACCCTCAATTCGCAGGCAACACCGTCAACCCGTGCGGACGAAGGTTCATCGCCTCGCAGCCGTCAGCGGTCACCACCACGATGTCCTCGATCCGGGCACCCCAGACCCCACGGAAGTAGATGCCCGGCTCGATGCTGAACGCCATCCCCTCCGCGAGTTCGATGCGGTTGCCCGCCACGATGTACGGCTCCTCGTGCACCGACAGGCCGATCCCGTGACCCGTGCGATGCACGAACACCTCGGCCAACCCCTCGGCGGCGAGGACGCTGCGCGCCGCCACGTCCACCGATTCCGCCGTCACGCCCGGCCGCACCGCGTCCACCGCGGCCTGCTGCGCGCGTTCGAGGATCGCGACCTTCGCCGCGACCTCCGCCGACGGCTCGCCGATGCTGTACGTCCGGGTGCTGTCCGAGTTGTATCCCGGCGCAACGGGACCGCCGATGTCGATCACCACCACGTCACCGGCCTCGATGACCCGATCCGACACCTCGTGGTGCGGGTCTGCTCCGTGCGGGCCCGACCCGACGATCACGAACTCGGCACCCGTGTGGCCCTCCTCCACGATCGCCGCCGCGATGTCGTCGGCGACCTGCGCCTCGGTCCGCCCGGCGCGCAGCCACTCCGCCATCCGCGCGTGCACCCGGTCGATCGCCGCCCCCGCGCGCCGCAGCGCGTCGATCTCCGCGTCGTCCTTCACCATGCGGAGTTCCCGCAACACCCCTGTTGCGAGGACGGGCGGCGCACCCAGCGCCGTCGTCAACGGGATCACGTGCAGCGCGGGCATCGCCTCCGCGACCGCCGTGCGCCCTGGCCTCGGCAGGAGCGACCCGACCACACCGTACGGATCGACCCCGTCCACCCAGTCGTGAACCGGCAATCCCAGATCCGCGACCGCCGACTCTCCGAGACCGGCGAGCTCGAGCGTCGGAACGACCACCGCGGGCGACGATCCGTCCGCCGGAATCACCAGACAGGTCAGCCGCTCGAACGACTCAGCGCCCGACCCCACCAGGTACTTCAGGTCCGGGCCCGGAGTGATGAGCAGCGCGTCCAGCCCGGACGCGGCCGTCAGCTCCGCGGCGCGGCGCAGGCGGTCGGCATAGACGGCAGTCGGGAAGCGTGCGGGGGACGCGCTCTGTGCACTCATGACAGTCAAGGCTAGTGGTCTTTGGCAGGATGGGCGGCATGACCGGACCCCTCCTGCTCCTCGACGGCGCGAGCCTGTGGTTCCGCGCGTATTACGCACTCCCCGAATCCTTCACGGCGAAGGACGGCCGACCTGTCAACGCCGTCCGCGGATTCACCGACATGGTCGCGTCACTGATCACCCGCCACCAGCCCGGCAGGCTCGTCGTGTGCCTCGATCTGGACTGGCGCCCCCAGTTCCGGGTCGACCTCGTGCCGTCCTACAAGGCGCACCGCGTCGCCGAGGAGTTCGCCGCGGGACCGGACGTCGAGGAGGTCCCCGACACCCTCACCCCGCAGGTCGACATGATCATGGACGTGCTCGCCGCGGCGGGCATAGCCACGGCCGGGGCAGTCGGATTCGAGGCCGACGACGTCCTCGGCACCCTCGCCGCCCACGAACGCGACGACACCGTCGTCGTCGTCAGCGGCGACCGCGACCTGCTGCAGGTCGTCGCCGACGAACCCGTGCCGGTCCGGGTGCTCTACGTCGGACGTGGACTGTCCAAGGCCGAACTGTTCGGACCGGTCGAGGTCGCCGAGAAGTACGGTGTCCCCGCCGATCGCCCGGGACCCGGATACGCCGAACTCGCCCTGCTGCGCGGTGACCCGTCGGACGGCCTACCGGGCGTCAAGGGCGTCGGAGAGAAGACCGCGTCGACACTGCTTCTGCAGTACGGGTCGGTGGACGCACTCCGCGCCGCCGTCGACGACCCGGAATCGGGTCTGGCCAAGGGTGTTCGCGCGAAACTCGCCGCATCCGCCGACTACCTCGACGCCGCGCTCCCCGTGGTGCGGGTGGCCGTCGACGCCCCGGTCGAGCTCTCCGGACCCGACGGCCTTCCCGCGACACCTCACGACCAGGATCGCCTGGCCGCACTCGCCGACGACCTGAACATCGGAACCTCGCTCGGTCGACTCACCGCGGCGATGGCAGCGGCGCGGTAGGCGTCACTTGGAGGTCGGTCGACTCACCTCGTAGGTTCCCTCGTCGTCGGTGAAGGTCACCTTGACCTCCTGCGGAGTGCCCTCCACCGTCAGTGAGCAGGTGAAACTCGCACCTTCGACAACCTTCTGACCCGACGGGCAGTCGACGTCCTCGATGCCGGTGAACTGGTACCCCGTCAGGACGTCCGTCACGCCCTGTTCCGCGGCGTCGCTGTCGAGCGTCTTGCTTCCGGAGAACACCCCGCTGACGGCGAGCACCAGCACCACGACCACAACCACGAGGGCCGCTGCCGCACCGAGCCCGATCCACAGCGGAGTCTTCGACTTCGGAGCGGCCGCCGGGAACTGATTCGGGTATGCACCGTTCGGGTACTGCCCGAATGCCTGCGGGAACGGACCCGGTTGAGGCTGTCCGGGTTGAGGCTGCTGCTGACCCGGTTGCGGCTGGCCAGGGAACTGCTGACCGTACGCGGGATACTGCTGCCCATAGGCAGGCGGCTGCTGACCGTATGCGGGTTGCTGCTGAGGCTGCTCCTGCGGGTAGCCCTGGTACTGCGGTGCCTGCGGATACTGGCCCGGCGCCGGGTACTGGCCCTGCTGAGGAGCCTGCGGATACTGACCGTACTGCGGGGCACCGTACTGCTGCGGAGCCCCGTACTGCTGGGGCTGCCCCGGCTGATCGGTCCAGGCCTGCAGACCCCACGCCTGCTGCTGAGGGTGCTGCGCCGAGGGATTCGCCTCCGGGTTTCCCGCGCCCTCCGGACCCGTCGTGTCGTCACTCATGTCCTGCCTCCACTTCCCGCTTCCCGCCGCTCACGCGTACGTCACCCGTCACGCCGCCCCCCTGGGATCGCGGCAGAACAATTCGGAATACAACCACATCTTCGCCGTTCGGGCGCCGCCGACCGACAGCCACTGCGATTCAGGCTGCGTCCACGGCCACGACCCCGCGGCGGATCGCACCAACCGCCTTCGCCGCCGCCGACCGCACCTCCGGATCCGGCGCGGTCTGGTGAACCTGGTCCAGCAGGTCGATCACCTGCCTGCACCACCGCACGAAATCGCCCGCCGACAGCGCCTGGCCGCGATCCCCCGCGGCGAGAAGGGTGTCCACGAGGGGTTCACCGCGCGCCCACATGTGTATCGCCGTGACGAAGCCGAAGTCGGGCTCCCTCGTCAGCGGCAGCTTGTGCCCGACCTCGTCGGTGCGCAGTGCCGACCACAGTCGCACCGTCTCCCCGAGTGCTCGTTGAAGAGGCGCCGTCGGACCCCGATCCGCTGTCGCCGCGTCCTGCCTGGACTCGAACACCAACGCCGACACGACCCCGGCGAGCTCTGCAGGAGCCAGCCCCTTCCACGTTCCGTGTCGCAGGCATTCCGCCACCAGCAGATCGCTCTCCGAGTACAGCCGCATGAGGCGGTGACCGTTCTCGGTGACGCCGCCGTCGGCGTCGGTGTAGCCGCGCTCGGCGAGCAGTCGCAGGATTCGATCGAACGTCCGGGCCAGCGAGTTCGTCGTCGCCGCGACCTTCTGCCGCTTGCTGTCGATCTCACGGGCAAGTCGGTTGTAGCGCTCGCCGATTCGGCTCAGGCGCTCCCGATCCGGTGCCGTGTGACCGGGATGATCCCGCAGTGCCCGCCGCAACGTTGCCAACTCCCGGTCGCTCGCGGCTGGGGACTTGCGTTTCGAGTACCGGGTCGGCGCAACGATTCCCGTGCTGCGCAGAGCCGACGCGAGATCGCGTCGGGTGCGGGCGGTGCGGTGCTGCACGTGGCGAGGCAACCGCATGGTGCCCAACGCCTTTGCGGGCGTCGGGAAGTCGGCTGCGGAGATGCGTCCCGCCCACTTGTCCTCGGTCAACACCAGCGGACGCGGATCAATTCTGTCGTGGTCCGGTTCGAGGACGACGGCGAGTCCGGTACGGCGACCCGTCGGGATCCCGATGACGTCGCCGCGACGGAGAGCCGTCAACGCCTCGACCGCCTCGCCTCGCCGGTCGGTCCGCCCCTGACGTTCGAGTTGCCGCTCCCGATTCCGTACCCGCTCACGCAACTGCGCGTACTCGAAGAACTCGCTATCGGCGCCGCCGAGCTGTTCCCGCAGTTCGGCGAGTGCCTTCTCGTCCTTCTCGATCGAACGGACCATCCCGACCACGGACCGGTCCGCCTGGAACTGCGCGAACGACCGCTCCAGCAGCGCGCGCGCATCGGAGGCGCCCATCCGGTCGATCAGATTGATCGACATGTTGTACGACGGTCGGAACGAGCTGCGTAGCGGGAACGTGCGAGTCGACGCGAGGCCGGCCACCTCCGTGGCCTCGACGCCGGGCTGCCACAGGACGACGGCGTGCCCCTCGACATCGATACCGCGGCGGCCGGCCCGCCCGGTGAGCTGCGTGTACTCACCCGGAGTCAACTCCGCGTGCGTTTCGCCGTTGAACTTCACGAGTCGCTCGAGGACAACGGTCCGGGCGGGCATGTTGATGCCGAGTGCGAGGGTTTCCGTCGCGAACACCGCGCGGACCAGACCCTTGACGAACAGTTCCTCGACGGTGTGCCGGAACGCGGGCAGCATCCCCGCGTGGTGCCCCGCGATGCCCCGTTCGAGGCCTTCCCTCCACTCCCAGTACCCGAGCACCGACAGGTCGTGCTTCGGGAGCGCGCCGGTGTGCTTGTCGATGATCGCGGCGATCTCGCCGGCCTGCTCCTCGGTCGTCAGGCGCAGCTTCGACCGCAGACACTGGGCGACCGCGGCATCGCATCCCGCGCGACTGAAGATGAACGTGATCGCGGGCAGCAGTCCCTCGTCGTCGAGCCGGGCGATCACCTCGGGCCGCGGCAAGGGTCGGCTACCGGAGCTCGGCGCCGATCCGCGACCCCGTCCGCGGGGCTGCCACGACTCGTGCCGGTCGAGTGCCAGCCGCTGCTTGAGATACCGAACCAGGTCCCGGTCGATGACCAGCCGAGCCTCCGGATCCGCGTCCTGCGCGGTCGTGTCGAACAGGTCGAAGAGCCGACGGCCCACCATCATGTGCTGCCACAGCGGAATGGGCCGTACCTCGTCGACGACGATCTCGGTGTCGCCGCGGACGGTCTCCATCCAGGCCCCGAACTCCTCCGCGTTGCTCACCGTCGCCGACAGGCTCACCAGCCGAACATCGTCCGGCAGGTGCAGGATCACCTCTTCCCACACCGCGCCGCGGAACCGGTCCGCGAGGTAGTGCACCTCGTCCATGACGACATGCGAGAGTCCGCGCAGGGTCGGCGAATTCGCGTAGAGCATGTTGCGGAGCACCTCGGTGGTCATCACCACGACCGGCGCGTCGGAGTTGATGCTGACGTCACCGGTGAGCAGGCCGACGGAGTTCTTGCCGTACCTCTCGACGAGATCCGCGTACTTCTGGTTGCTGAGCGCCTTGATCGGCGTCGTGTAGAAGCACTTGCGGCCGGACACGAGCGCGAGGTGAACGGCGAACTCGCCGATCACCGTCTTGCCCGCACCGGTCGGAGCGCACACCAGGACGCCGTGCCCGGATTCGAGTGCTCGGCACGCCTCCACCTGGAACCCGTCCAGGGGAAAGCTCAACTGCGCGGTGAAGAGGTCGAGTTCCACCCCGTCAGGCTATCGATCGGGACGCACCGCGGCCGACAGGCCCGCGCCGGGTGCGCCGCGGACTGCTACAGGGTGTCCGAGTAGTCGTTGACGCGGGTCGGGGATCCGATGTCCGACGTGGCGCCCACCGGGGACACCGAGGTGTCGAGCGGCGATGCCTCGTCGTCGTCGAGCTCGGCCCATTCCGCCGCCGCGTCCTTGCGTGCCTTGCGCCTGTCGTTGAGTCGGGCCACCTGGATCGCGACCTCCAGCAGGACGGTCAGTGCCACGGCCAGCGCGAGCATCGAGAACGGATCCTGACCGGGCGTGAACACCGCCGCGAAGACGAACAGCGCCATGATCAGTCCGCGGCGCCATGCCTTGAGCTTCTCGTAGCTGAGCACACCGACGAAGTTGAGCGCGACGATCAGCAACGGGATCTCGAAGCTGACGCCGAAGATGATCAGGAGGTTGATCAGGAAGCTGAAGTACTCATTACCACTCAGGGCCGTGACCTGTACGTCGCCACCGATCGTGAGCAGGAAGTGCAGTGCCTTCGACACCACCAGGTAGGCGAGGAGCGCGCCTGCAACGAAGAGGGTGGCCGCCGAGGTGACGAACCCGATCGCGTATCGCCGTTCCTTGCTGTGCAGGCCCGGGGTGATGAACGCCCAGATGTGGTACAGCCAGATCGGGCAGGCCATCACGACGCCCGCGGTGAACGCGACCTTGAACCGGAGCATGAACTGTTCGAACGGCCCGGTCGCGAGAAGCCGGCACGCACCGTCGGAGGTCAGCTCGGCCCGTGACTCCGGCGGTAGCGAACAGTACGGCCCGCGGAGGATGTCGCCCAGGCTCTCGATGCCGAAGAGTTGGTGCGAGTACCAGAAGAACCCGAAGGCAGTGGTCACCGCGATCGCAAGAAGTGACCACAGCAACCGTGTACGCAACTCGTACAGGTGGTCGATCAACGACATCGTGCCGTCGGGGTTGACCCGGCGCCTGCTGCGCCGCGGGTCGAAGGGGATTCGCACTGATTCGGGCCCTGGTTCTGCTCAGCCGTGGTCGGGGGCGCCGCGCGCCCCCGACCACCCGGTGGGTCTGGTTACGAGGCCTTGGTCTCGGTGACGGTCTCGGTGACCGCCGGCTGCTGCACCTGCGGGGTTGCGGGAAGCTGCGCGGCGGGGGCCTGCTCCGGCGCGGGCGTTCCGTCGTTCTGCATCTCCTTGACTTCGCTCTTGAAGATCCGCAGCGAACGGCCCAGTCCGCGGGCGGCGTCGGGCAGCTTCTTCGAGCCGAAGAGAACGATGACGACGACGGCCACGATCAGCCAATGCTGCCAGCTCATGGCACCCATTTTTACCTCCAGAAATCGGTTGTCTCGATGCTACCGGACCCAGTCAGGAGCGGCGCTGGGGAATGCTGTGAATCAACCCTCGATCGCCTGCTGGTACGCCGCAAGTGCCGCACGGGCTCGCACACGTACCGACTCGGACAATTCAGGCGGGCCGAGGACTCGGATTCCCGCGCCGAATCCTGCCATGAGACGGGCCATCCAGGAGGGGGAAGCGAACCTCATCGATGCCTCGACACTGCCGTCGTCCCGCACGACGAGGTCCGTCATCGGGTAGTAATCGAGCACCCAGGCGTGGTCGGGAGCGATCAGCAACCGCGCCTGCGGGAGCGTGTCGTCGTCCTGGAACAGGTCGAGAGACGACGAATCGTCGTAGGCGGATGCGGGGACGCTGGCAGCCTCGTCCAGCTCGGTGGCCTCGTCGATCCGGTCGTACCGGAACAGTCGGACGCCGTCGGCCTGCCTGCACCACGCCTGCAGGTAGCTGTGGTTGTCGACCAGCACCACCCGGATCGGATCGACGACGCGACGCGTCACCGCGTCCCGGGATGCCGAGAAATAGGTGATGTCCAGCGCCCGCCCGTGCCGGACCGCCGCACGCACCGTCGCGACGACCGGGTTCTCCGGGTCCGACTCGACAGCGGAACGCGTCACCACCCCGCCTGCCGCGACACCGGCGGCCGACTCGATCTTCGCGATCGCGCCCTGCACCGACGTCGGGTCCGCCGTCCCCGGCAGCTCGCCGAGGGCACGCAATGCCACAAGCAGCGCCGTCGCCTCCGTCGACGTCAGCCGCAGCGGACGGTCGATGCCCGCGGAGAAGGTGACCTCGATGGTCTCTTCTTCGAAGGACAGGTCGATGAGGTCGCCGGGCCCGTAACCCGGGAGCCCGCACACCCAGAGCTGTTCGAGGTCGGTCGTCAACTGCGCGACGGTGACGCCGAGCTCGGCCGCGGCCTCGCTCTTCGTGATCCCCGGGTTCGCAACGAAGTACGGCACCATGTTCAGCAACCGCGTGAGACGCAGGGACAACCGCTGGCTCATCGGGTCTCTCCCGCGGCGACGGTCAGGCGCGCGATGACGTCGTCCCGAAGTGCAGCGGGCTCGATCACCACCGCATCGGCTCCGTATCCCGCGATGAGCCGAGCCAGCCAATCCCTCGACCGAACCGGTACCTCGAACACCACTCCCCCTTCGCCGCCGATCGTCGCCGACCGCACCGGCTTGCCGAGGCGCCGCACACCCTGCGCGCGCCCGTCCCGAACCCACACCGTCGCCGTCCCCGACACACCGGCTGTCCCAACCGCCCGCCCGACGATGTCGCGCAGATCCGTCCCGGCCGGCTTGTGCACCACTCCGGCGGGACCGACCGCGACCACCGGCTCCGCGATCCGAGACAGCCGGAACGTGCGCGGCGCGCCGCGATCGACATCGTGCCCGACCACGTACCACCGGCCGTCGTGAGTGACCACACCCCACGGTTCGACGGTGCGGGTAGCGAACGGCGCGTTGGGCGCAGGTCGATGCTCGAACCGGATGGCACGCCCGGCCTCGATCGCCGACAACACGCTGTCGAGTGCGGGTTCGGACCCCCGGCTCCTGGCAGGCAACGCGGTGACGAGTGCGGACGCCGACTCCTGGTCGACGACGACACCCGCGGCCCTGAGCTTGAGTAC
Source organism: Rhodococcus sp. RD6.2 (assembly GCF_001040705.1). Lineage (GTDB taxonomy): Bacteria > Actinomycetota > Actinomycetes > Mycobacteriales > Mycobacteriaceae > Rhodococcus_G. Next base: position 537,315 of record NZ_CVQP01000005.1, on the reverse strand, counting down.
CGCTCCCTGCGCCGCCGACGTCATCTCCGGCGATTCCAGCAGCCGCAGCGCAATCGCCACCGCGGCGGACTCCTCGCTCGTCAGATCGATCTCCGGGAGCGCGTACGCCTCCAGATTGATCCGGTACCCCTCGGCGGAGGTGAAACCTGCAGCGGGCCCCGTCTCGAGCGGAACCCCGAGGTCGCGCAGTTCACTCTTGTCCCGCTCGAACATCCGACTGAACGCCTCGGAACTTGCCGAGTCCTGGTACCCCGCGACACTCTCGCGGATCTTGTCCGCAGTCACGAATTGCCGGGTCGCGAGCAGGCAGATGACAAGATTCATCAACCGTTCGACTTTGCTGGTCGCCACGGATCAGCAGCCTAACGGCACGCCCCTCACATCGACGCGATGAGCCTCTCCACTCGTTCGTCGACCGACCGGAACGGGTCCTTGCACAGCACCGTTCGCTGGGCCTGATCGTTGAGCTTGAGGTGCACCCAGTCGACGGTGAAGTCGCGCCCGGCGTCCTGGGCCGCCGCGATGAAGTCGCCGCGCAGCTTCGCCCGCGTCGTCTGCGGCGGCACGTTCACCGCGGCGTCGATCTGCTCGTCTTCGGTGACCCGCTTCGCGAGTCCCTTGCGCTGCAGCAGATCGAACACCCCGCGCCCGCGCTTGATGTCGTGGTACGCCAGATCGAGTTGCGCGATCTTCGGGTCCGCCAGCTCCAGGTTGTGCTTGTCCTGGTACCGCTGGAACAACTTGCGCTTGATCACCCAGTCGACCTCGGTGTCGACCTTCGCGAAGTCCTGCGACTCCACGGCGTCGAGCACGCGGCCCCACAGTTCCACCACCGCGGCCACCTGCGGATCGGGCTCACGATTGTGCAGGTGCTCGACGGCCCGCGCGTGGTACTCGCGCTGGATGTCGAGCGCACTGGCCTGCCGCCCGCCTGCGAGGCGAACCGGCCGACGTCCGGTCAGGTCGTGGCTGACCTCGCGGATCGCGCGAATCGGATTGTCCAGGGCGAAGTCCCGGAACGAGACGCCCGCCTCGATCATCTCCAGCACCAGCGACGCCGTCCCGACCTTGAGCATCGTGGTGGTCTCGGACATGTTGGAGTCACCGACGATGACGTGCAGCCGGCGGTACTTCTCCGCATCCGCATGCGGTTCGTCGCGAGTGTTGATGATCGGCCGGGAACGAGTCGTCGCGGACGACACGCCCTCCCAGATGTGCTCGGCGCGCTGGGACAGGCAGAACGTCGCGGACTTCGGGGTCTGTAGCACCTTGCCCGCTCCGCAGATCAGCTGACGCGTCACTAGGAAAGGCAACAACACGTCCGAGATGCGGGAGAACTCACCTGCACGAACCACGAGGAAGTTCTCATGGCAGCCGTACGAGTTGCCCGCCGAATCGGTGTTGTTCTTGAAAAGGTAGATGTCGCCGCCGATGCCCTCTTCGGCGAGCCGCTGCTCCGCGTCGACGAGAAGATCCTCGAGGACGCGCTCACCGGCGCGGTCGTGCGTCACGAGCTGCACGAGTCCGTCGCACTCCGCCGTCGCGTACTCCGGATGGGATCCGACGTCCAGATACAGGCGTGCACCGTTCCTCAGGAACACGTTGGAGCTTCGTCCCCACGACACGACACGCCGGAACAGGTACCGCGCAACCTCGTCCGGGCTCAGTCTCCGGTGACCGTGGAAGGTGCAGGTGACACCGAACTCGGTCTCAATTCCCATGATTCGTCGCTCCACACTTCGACAGTACAGCGCGGAACGCCTCAGTCACCTGGTTCGCGTACCCGGCAGCGCCGCCTACTGTGGGAACGTGGCCGAAGTGAGACGTTTCGCGGCGAATACCGACCTGAAGGTAATGCGCCTGAGCACCGATCTGCCGCCGTCACCGCTCGACGGCGGCCTCCGACTGCTGAGCGGGGCGGCGAACCACAGCGTGCTGTGGATGGGTACTGCCGCCGGCATGGCGCTCGTCGGTGGGCGAGCCCGCCGCGCGGCCGTCCGCGGGCTGTTCGCAGTGGCAGGGGCCAGCGCGCTGTCCAACGCCGTCCTCAAGCCCCTGTTCCCGCGGCGCCGACCTCCCGCGGGCACTCTCGAGTTCGCGCACCGCAGGGGCCTGCCTGCGCCCCGCTCATCGTCCTTCCCCTCCGGACACTCCGCATCCGCCGCGGCCTTCGCTACCGCTGTCGCGATCGAGTACCCGGCGGCAGGACTGGCGATCGCACCCGTCGCGGCGGCAGTCGGCTACTCACGGGTGCACACCGGCGTGCACTGGCCCTCCGACGTCCTGGTCGGGGCGGGAGTCGGTGCCGCGATCGCCCTCGCCACCCGCCGATGGTGGGCAGTCCGCACCGAGGAACCCGCGACGCTCGGGCCCGACCATCCGTCCCAGGCGCTACCCGACGGCGAGGGCATGGCCGTGTTCGCCAACCCGGGCTCCGGCAGCGACGACGGCGACATCAGGGCCGACGTCGCGAAGCACCTGCCGCGAGCACGGATCGTCGAATTCGATGCCGATCGCGACTTCACCGAGCAGATCGACGAAGTCGTGTCGGAGTACTCACCGAAGGCGCTCGGCGTGTGCGGCGGTGACGGAACCGTCGCGACCGTTGCCGATGCCGCCATCAGACACGACCTCCCGCTCGCCGTGTTTCCCGGTGGCACCCTCAACCACTTCGCCCGCGACGCGGGGGCAGGCGACGTCCAGTCGACCGCGCAGGCGCTCGCCGACGGGCAGGCCGAGCTCGTCGATGTCGGCGCGGTACAGGTCGACGGCGAGACCGCGTTGACGTTCGTCAACACCGCGAGCCTGGGTGGTTATCCGGACGTGGTTCGGCTCCGCGAGAAGTGGGAACCACGCATCGGCAAGTGGCCGGCGGCGGCGCTCGCCATGGTGCGGGTCCTGGCATCGGCGGAACCGCTCGCCGCCGACATCGACGGACGTCCGCACTCGGTGTGGATGCTGTTCGTGGGGAACGGCCGGTACTCGCCCGCGGACCAGGTGCCGATGTCGCGGCCCGAGATCCACCGCGGCATTCTCGACGTCCGCTACCTGCTCGCCGATCACCGCTGGTCCCGGCTCCGGCTCGTCGGAGCCGCGCTGACGGGAACCCTCGGAACGTCGCGTACCTACGTTCAGCGGCGCGTCCCCACAGTGTCCGTGAGAATCGACGGCCCGAACGTCGCACTGGCGACCGACGGCGAAGTGATCGCCGACGGCCGCCAGTTCGAGTTCCGCAGTGAACCGCGAAAGGTGGTGCTCTACCGCCAGGTGTGAGCGGCGCTCACTCCGCCGTCGCGGAATCCCCCGGTTGCTCCGGCGCGGCGGCGGCACCGGGGAGCAGCGCTTCGAGAGCCGCGCCCGTGACACGGCGGAACGCCCGCCGCGGTCGAGACTGGTCGAGCACCGCGACCTCGAGGCTCCCGACGCCGAGCACCCGGCGCTCCAGCTCACCGTTGCCACCGGTCGCGGTGCCGTCCTGCAACGCGTTCACCGCAACCGCGACCGCCGCATCCAGCGAGAGTCCCGGTTCGTACGACGTACGCAGTGCCGTTGCGATGGGCTCGGTCGCGCCGCCCATCACGACGAACTGCTGCTCGTCAACGATGGACCCGTCGTAGGTGATCCGGTACAGCTGCGCGTGATGAGGCTGGTCCGAGCGCCCGACCTCGGCAACACACAGTTCCACCTCGTACGGCTTCGGCTGCTCGGTGAAGATCGTGCCGAGCGTCTGCGCGTAGGCGTTCGCGAGGGAACGGCCCGTGACGTCGCGTCGGTCGTAGGAGTAGCCCCGCATGTCCGCGTGCATGATGCCTGCACGCCTGAGGTTCTCGAACTCGTTGTACTTGCCGACCGCCGCGAAACCGAGACGGTCGTAGAGTTCGCTCACCTTGTGCAGTGACGACGACGGATTCTCCGCGACGAACAGCACACCGTCGGCGTAGGTGAGCACGATGACGCTCCGTCCGCGCGCAATGCCCTTGCGCGCCAGCTCCGAGCGATCCCGCATGATCTGCTCGGCGGAGGCGTAGTACGGCATCGTCACGGCGTGTCACCTGCTTCCTTGGTGCGATCGGCGATCACGGCCCGCGCGATTTCGGCGAGACGCGAAGCGTCGACGACAGCGGCGCCCGCGTCGGTGATCACGACCGCGGTCGGGTAGATCCCACGGGTCAGATCCGGGCCACCGGTCGCGGAGTCGTCGTCCGCGGCGTCGTACAGCGCCTCGATTGCCGCCCGCAGCGCGCCGGACTCGTCCGCGGCCGGGTCGAAGATCTTCTTCAGCGACGACTTCGCGAAGAGCGAACCCGATCCCACTGCGTGGTAGCCGGCCCGTTCCTCGTAGCGACCACCGACCACGTCGTACGAGACGATCCGGCCTGCACGCGCAGTGTCGGAGGCGTCGAGGTCGTAACCGACGAGCAACGGCACCACCGCCAGACCCTGCATCGCAGCACCGAGATTGCCCCGCACCATCGACGAAAGGCGATTGGCCTTGCCGTCGAAGGTGAGCGGGACGCCCTCGATCTTCTCGTAGTGCTCGAGTTCGACTGCGAACAGCCGAACCAATTCGATGGCAACACCTGCGGTGCCCGCGATACCGGCCGCCGAGTAGTCGTCGGTGACGTACACCTTCTCGACATCTCGGCTGGCGATGAGGTTGCCCATCGTCGCCCGGCGATCACCCGCGAGGACGACTCCTCCGGCGAACGTCAGGGCAACGATCGTGGTGCCATGCGGGGCGACATCCGAGCGAGCGGTCATCGGCTCACCCCTCTCTGCGGAAGTTCCGAGGTCGAATCGGTTCTCCGGCAACAGTTCCGGCGCATGCAGACGCAGATGCTCGGCGAACGAGGAAAGCTGGGAATCGAAACCCATCCGAGAATCGAAACGCAGCATCCCGCCCCCCACCACCGAACGCGCCGCCGGGAAATCGGCCGTCACTGGCCGCCCTTTTGCACGTACGCGCGCACGAAGTCCTCAGCGTTCTCCTCGAGCACGTCGTCGATCTCGTCGAGAAGGTCGTCCGTCTCTTCCGCGAGCTTCTCGCGACGCTCCTGACCCGCGCCACCGTCGCCGGGGACGGCATCGTCGTCGTCGCCACCGCCACTGCGTGTCGTCTGCTCCTGAGCCATAGCCGCCGACCTCCTCGTCATCTCGTTGCACCGCTGCACAGCGCGCGTGCTCGGACCTTCACACTACCGATCGGCAGCGACACCCGGCGGTTTCCCGTTCGTGTCGCAGGCGATCGCTTCACGTCGTCGAATCAGGTGGTCAACTGGTCGACCAGGTCTGCCGCCGACTCTGCCGAATCGAGGAGCGCACCCACGTGGGCCTTGCTCCCGCGCAACGGCTCGAGCGTCGGAATCCGGACCAGCGAATCCCGTCCCAGGTCGAAGATCACCGAGTCCCAGCTCGCCGCCGCGATATCGGCGCCGAACCGTCGCAGGCACTCGCCACGGAAGTACGCCCTGGTGTCGGTAGGCGGGTTGTGGATCGCTTCCAGCACCTGCTGCTCGGTGACGAGGCGCTCGATCGAGCCACGGGCGACAAGTCGGTTGTACAGCCCCTTGTCGAGGCGGACATCCGAGTACTGCAGGTCCAGCAGGTGCAGCTTGGGAGCCGACCAGGCCAGTCCCTCGCGCTTCCGGAACCCTTCGAGAATCCGAAGCTTCGCCGGCCAGTCCAGCAGGTGCGCGCACTCGAGCGGATCACGTTCGAGCAGGTCGAGCACCAGCGCCCACTTCGAGAGGACGTCGGCGGCACGCACGTCGTCCGATCCCTCGCGCTCGACGAATCGGGCGGCGCGCTCGTGGTAGATCCGTTGCAGCGCAAGACCGGTCATCTCCCGGCCGTCGGCGAGCGCGACTGTCTGGCGCAGCGTGGGATCGTGGCTGATCTGATGGACGGCCGTGACTGGCCTCGCCAACTGCAGATCGGTCAGGTCGACGCCGGCCTCGATCAGGTCGAGCACCAGTGCCGTCGTCCCGACCTTCAGGTATGTCGACCACTCCGCGAGATTCGCATCGCCGATGATGACGTGCAGCCGGCGGTACTTCTCGGCATCGGCGTGCGGCTCGTCCCGCGTGTTGATGATGCCGCGCTTGAGTGTCGTTTCGAGGCCGACCTCCACCTCGATGTAGTCGGCTCGCTGCGACAACTGGAAGCCGGGTTCGTCACCGGACTGACCGATGCCGACGCGACCGGAACCGCAGATCACCTGGCGGGACGCGAAGAACGGCGTCAAGCCGGCGATGATCGCGGTGAAGGGAGTGTCCCGAGAGCACAGGTAGTTCTCGTGGGTGCCATAGGAAGCACCCTTGCCGTCGACGTTGTTCTTGTACAGCTGCAGGCGCGGCGCACCGGGGACGCTGGACGCATGCCGGGCGGCGGCTTCCATCACGCGCTCCCCCGCCTTGTCCCAGATCACGGCATCGAGAGGGTCCGTCACCTCGGGCGCGGAGTACTCCGGGTGGGCGTGATCGACGTACAGCCGGGCCCCGTTGGTGAGGATCATGTTCGCGGCGCCGACCTCGTCGGCGTCGATCACCGGGGCCGGACCGTTGAACCTGCCGAGGTCGAATCCCCGGGCGTCCCGCAGGGGCGACTCGACCTCGTAGTCCCATCGCGTCCGCTTGGCTCTGGGGACGCCCGCGGCGGCGGCATAGGCCAGCACCGCCTGTGTGGAGGTCAGGATGGGGTTCGCCGTCGGTTCCGACGGGGACGAAATCCCGTACTCGACCTCGATACCGATGATGCGCTGCATGGCGTCGAGCCTAGAACCTCGCTGCCACTTGCACGCGTATCAGCAGGTGGAGGGCCAGGCCGACCCCGCCCGTCAGGGCGGGGTCGTTTGGCGAACCTGCTGTGCTGCTTCGCCCCTTATTGCCGATAAGTTGCGTTATGACATTATTGCAGGGCGACAAAACAGCAGGTCACCGCTGGGTTTCCAGGTCCAGGTAGGCCGGTGCCCCGATGCTCTTCAACACGAAACGGACTGGGGGTGACGCCCACTTCGAGTTCTCGTCCTCCCCCACAGCCGGATTCACCAGCGTCCGCAGCCGCCCTCGCGTCACCACATCCACGAAGCCGGCGGCCTCGACGTTGCGCACCCAATCGCTCCCCTGCCCGTAGGTCAGGGCGATTCGGTAGCCGTCACCGTGTCGGAAGATGTTGACGGGAGTGCGGTACAGCCGTCCACTGCGGCGGCCCCGGTGCAGGACGATCGCGCAGCCGGGAAGCCATCCGTGAACGAACAGCGCAACGCGATTCGTCACCACCCGGTTGAACCTTGCGAGCCGACGAGGAAGGGGCACGGTTCGAGCCTAACGCTGCGTGCCAGGATGGACCGATGGTTGAAATGCCCGGCAGTCCGCCACCTGACCGGGGCGACGAGATCGTCACTGTGTACGACGCCGACGGGCGCATCACCGGGACGGCGCCACGCTCACGCGTGTACGCAGAGGGCCTGTGGCATGCCAGCGCAGGCGTACTTCTCCGGTCCATCGACGGCGACCGAATCTACGTGCATCGCCGCGATCCGGGGAAAGCGGTGTTCGCGGGAATGCACGACTGCCTCGCGGGTGGTGTCGTCGATCCCGGCGAAACCCCCGAAGTGACCGCAGCTCGCGAACTCGGCGAGGAACTGGGTGTCTTCGATGTCGCACTCGAGCCACTGGCGTACGTGCCCTGGGACGGCGAGTGGAACGGAACCCCACTTCGCTGTCACCTGTTCGCCTTCGAGGGCCGCTGGGACGGCCCGATCGTCCACCAGCCGGGCGAAGTCGTCGCCGGGTGGTGGTGGACAGTCGAGGAACTGCGCGACCATCTGGCAGATCCGTCGTGGCAGTTCGTGCCAGACACCCGAGCTCTGCTCGCAGACACCGTCCTGTGAAACGAGACGGCGTACGCGCTTCAGTCGATCCAGTTGCCGTGAAAGCCTGCAGGCACCCGCTGCGGAAGCCGGACCGCGGCCACGTCCTCGAGCGTCTGGGCGTCCAGGATGCGCAGATCCGTCGAGCTCGCTGCCAGGTCCGTGACGAATCCGAGGACCACCCCGTCCCCCTCGGGCGCGGTCGCCGACGACGGCGCGAAGGTGAATTCCCCCACAGAAGAGGCAGTTCCGAAGTCTCTCTCGACCACGACTCCGTCCGCGCCCGCCGTGCGCACCAGCTTGTGCTCCCCCAGAACGTCGTCGCTCCCCCCTACGGCCCAACCCTGACCACTCGCGCTGGTGGCGAATCGGTCGTCCATACGCGGAAACTCGAGGTGCTCGTCCGACAACCTGGTGCGGCGAACAGTCCGCGCACGCAAGTCCACACACCAGCGTTCGAGCCGCGGCTTGCCTTCCGTCGGACCGGATGGGTCCTCGTCGAACACCCGCTCGTGCACCACGAGGTCGACGGTGACGGACCGATCGTCGTTGTGTGCGTTCATCGGATGGAACACGTAACACGGGCGATCGAGTTCGATCCAGGTGATCGCGGACGCGTCCGTGGCCGATCTCGGCAGCAGTCCCACTCGCGCGGGATGGTCGGGGTTCCACCGGTAGGGGAACCGCCCGGCGGGGACCGGAGGGATGCGGTTCAGGATTGTCCGCGGCATCGCGACCCTGCCGACCGTCGCGTCCAACGCGAGACGCGCGATCGGACGCAGCGGTCGCGGTAGGTCGATCACCGCGGCATCGGTATCGAAGGTGACGGGAAGGTCGTAGAGGACGACGTAGTCCTTCGTCAGGGAGAAGGCGTGCATCATCGGGCTCCCGCCGACCGGGACGGACATCTTCCGCCGGAGCCGGCCGTCGGGTCCGATCACCGTGTACTGCACGGCGCTTCCCCGGCCGAAGTGGTACGCCACCGCGTGCAGTTCGCCGGTACACGGATCGACCAGGGGGTGCCCGGAGTACCCACCGCGGACCGCACCCTCGAAGTCACACACATCGACGGTGTCCAGTTCCGGCGACAGTTCGGCAGACGCCGCGCCGCCTTCGACGAGCGCGAGTAGCCGACCGCCGAAGCCGATGACGTTCGTGTTGGCCGACGGTCCGTGCAGCGGCGACCGATGGCGTTCGTCCGGGTGCCCCCGACCCAGCGAACGTGAGGTGACCTCGGAGTCCACCCAGCGATTGCGGTACCAGAGGGCGTCGCCGCCACTCAGTCGGACGCCGTGCACCATCCCGTCCCCCGTGAACCAGTTGTAGTTCTCGGCCAGGAGCCCGCGGACCGGGTTGGGACCGTTCCGGACATAGCGGCCGTCGAGCCAGTCGGGGATCGTCCCGCGCACCTCGAGGCCGAGTTGCGTCACTTCGCGGCGCACCGGCTCGAAACGTCCGGTCAGGAAACTCACCACGTCGAATCCCCCTCCAGAACCAGGTATTACATTGTTATTGTGGGAGAATATCAATGTTATGGACGAACCGACAGATGTAACGCCGAACACACGGGACGCCGTACTCGCGGCGGCGCTGGAGATCGTCGTGGACGAGGGACCGACCGGACTCACCGTTCGCAGGCTCGCGACGGCGGCGCAGACGTCGACGATGGCCGTCTACACACACTTCGGCAGCATCGGCGGCGTCGCGGGGGCCGTTGTCGAGCACGGCTTCGGCATGCTGAGCCGTACGTTGGCCGCCGCACCGCGGACGGGCGACGCCCTGTCCGACCTCTTCGGGATCGCGCTCACCTATCTGACTTTCGCGCGCCGACACCCACGGCTCTACACGATGATGTTCCAGCACTCGGCAGCCGACTGGAGTCCGGGACGCCGTAGCGACGTCGTCGCCACCGGATCACCGACGACGTCGGCACAGGGACGCGCTGCGTTCACTCTGTTCCTGAGCGCGTTGACGCGCACGGACCCCGATTCCACCGACTCCCCTGCTGCGCCCGACGGCCGGCGACTCGCCCTCGCTGCCGAACTGTGGAGTGCGTTGCACGGCAACGCAATGCTCCGGATTGCCGGCCACCTCGACACGGCCGACGACTCGGTCGCGCACTCGCTGCTCATTGCGCTCGCCGTCGGCAACGGCGTGGATCGGGCATCGGCCGCCGCCGCCCTCACCCGAGCCAGCACGGCAACGACCGAGCCCTGACGCAGATGACGGTGGGGTGCAGCGAACCCGCTGCACCCCACCGTCATCTGCGCGTACTACAGGTACTGGCCCGTGTTGGATTCGGTGTCGATCGCACGGCTGGCGCTGGCGTTCTTGCCGGTGACCAACGTGCGGATGTACACGATCCGCTCACCCTTCTTGCCCGAGATACGTGCCCAGTCATCGGGATTCGTGGTGTTGGGCAGGTCCTCGTTCTCGGAGAACTCGTCGACGATCGAGTCGAACAGGTGCTGAACCCGGAGACCCGGTGCGCCGGTCTCGAGGACCGCCTTGATCGCGTACTTCTTGGCACGGTCCACGATGTTCTGGATCATCGCACCGGAGTTGAAGTCCTTGAAGTACAGAACCTCCTTGTCTCCGTTCGCGTACGTGACCTCGAGAAAGCGATTCTCGTCGCTCTCGGCGTACATCCGATCCACGACGCGTTCGATCATCGCCTTGACACACAAGGCGCGATCGCTGTTGAACTCGGCGAGGTCGTCGGCGTGCACCGGGAGCGTTTCCGTCAGGTACTTCGAGAAGATGTCCTGAGCGGATTCCGCGTCCGGCCGTTCGATCTTGATCTTCACGTCCAGCCGGCCCGGACGAAGGATCGCGGGATCGATCATGTCCTCACGGTTCGAGGCGCCGATGACGATCACGTTCTCGAGCCCCTCGACGCCGTCGATCTCACTGAGCAGCTGCGGCACGACCGTCGTCTCCACGTCGGACGAGACGCCGGATCCACGGGTCCGGAAGATCGAGTCCATCTCGTCGAAGAACACGATCACGGGCGTGCCCTCGGACGCCTTCTCGCGCGCACGCTGGAAGATCATCCGGATGTGCCGTTCCGTCTCACCGACGAACTTGTTCAGCAGCTCGGGGCCCTTGATGTTCAGGAAGTAGGACTTCGCCTCCTTCGCGTCCTGACCGCGGGCCTCCGCAATCTTCTTCGCGAGCGAGTTGGCGACGGCCTTGGCGATCAGCGTCTTGCCGCAGCCCGGAGGGCCGTACAGCAGGACACCCTTCGGCGGACGCAGCGCGTACTCGTGGAACAGGTCCTTGTGCAGGAACGGCAGTTCGACGGCGTCGCGGATCTGCTCGATCTGCCTGCCGAGACCGCCGATGTCGCCGTAGTCGACATCGGGGACCTCTTCGAGAACCAGGTCCTCGACCTCGGCCTTGGGGATACGCTCGAAGGCGTAGCCCGCCTTGGTGTCGACGAGCAGCGAGTCGCCGGGGCGGAGCTTGCGGTTCGGGGAGTCGATGTCCTCGTCCTCAGCGTGGACCGTGGTGTCCGAGGCGGCGACCGCCAGCGGATGCGCGAGCCACACGACGCGCTCCTCGTCGGCGTGCCCGACGACGAGGGCGCGCTCGCCGTCGTCGAGGACTTCGCGCAGCGCGCAGATCTCACCGATCCGCTCGAACGATCCCGCTTCGACCACCGTCAGGGCCTCGTTCAGCCGGACGGTCTGGCCCGGCTTGAGCTCGTCTGCGTCGATGTTCGGCGAGCAGGTCAACCTCATCTTGCGACCGGAGGTGAACACGTCGACCGTCTGATCCGCGTGAGCGCACACCAGGACGCCGTATCCGCTCGGGGGCTGGCCGAGGCGGTCGACCTCCTCGCGCAGTGCGATGAGCTGCTGACGTGCTTCCTTGAGCGTGTCCATCAACTTGGAGTTGCGGATCGACAACGAGTCCACGCGCGATTCGAGTTCACGCACCTGTTCCGGTGACTGGGCAAGTTGCCGGCGAAGGGCCGCGGCCTCGAGCTTGAGGGCGTCGAGCTCAGCCCTGGCAGCCACCGAGTCCGGATTCTCTGTTGCGCTCATGTGCGACTCCTCCCAGTTCGTTCCGTCAACGCTACCGCCGAGCCGGTGAAACTGCGTTGCGACACTTGAGACATCGCATACTGCAGGACTTTTCTCGGAAGCCGGACCGATTTCTTCCCATGTTAGCCTCACCTACATCCACGCCGGTTTTCGAGGAAAGGCCCACCCCGTGATCACTCGCACGCCACTCATCGCCGCCGGAGCCGTCGTCCTCGCCGTCGGCCTCGTCGGGTGCAGTTCGGACGACTCCGACGACACGGCCACCGCGACGACCACTGCTGCTGCCGCGACCACCACCAGCGCAGATACGACCGCAGCGGGTGCCGCGTTGGCAGCAAACGCCCCCGCGGCCGAGACCCTGAACGCGACACTGACGACGTTCTTCGATCCCGCCGTACCCGCCGCCGAGAAGGTCGCACTCGTGGACGACGGCGAGAAGCAGGCCGCGGTCCTCGAACAGTTCAACGGTGTGCTGCAGGGCTACCAGCTGACGGCCCAGGTCACCGAGGTCACACCGGTCGACGAGGACACGGTGAAGACGTCGACGACCATCGCCGGGCCGCACGGCGGCGCTCCGACGACGGTCGTCTTCGAGGAGGAGAACGGCGCCTGGGTGATCTCCACGGAGTCGGTCTGCACGCTCCTCGGCATGGGTCGCCTGACCTGCGTGCAGTAGACCCCGAACGCCCGGGCGAAGCCTCGGGCAGTCCCCACTCTCGGGCGAAGCCTCGGGCAGTCCCCACTCTCGGGCGAAGCCTCGGGCAGTCCCCACTCTCGGGCGAAGCCTCGGGCAGTCCCCACTCTCGGGCGAAGCCTCGGGCAGTCCCCACCGCGCCGCCGTCTCAGCCCTTGCTGGGACGGCGCTGCGGCTTGGGTGTCACGGTGCCCTCGGCCAGGCGTCGGGCACTGACGAGGAACGCGGTGTGTCCCTGCATCCGGTGCTCCGGGCGCACCGCCAACCCGACGACGTGCCAGCCGCGGACGATCGACTCCCAGGACCGCGGTTCGGTCCAGCACTCCTGCTCGCGCATCGCCTCGACGACCTTGGAGAGCTGCGTCACCGTCGCGACGTAGACGATCAGCACCCCGCCGGGGACCAGCGCCTTCGACACCGCGGGCAGGACGTCCCAGGGCGCGAGCATGTCGAGCACGACGCGATCGACCTCGCCGTGGACGTCGGCGTCGTAATCCGCGAGGTCGCCGATGGTCAGATCCCAGTTCTCGGGGCGTCCGCCGAAGAACGTCTCCACGTTCCGCACCGCGTGTTCGGCGTGGTCTTCACGCACCTCCCACGAGGTGACCTTGCCCTCGGGGCCGACCGCGCGAAGCAGCGAGCAGGTGAGCGCGCCCGATCCGGCCCCCGCCTCCAGCACCCGGGCCCCAGGGAAGACGTCGCCCTCGTGGACGATCTGCGCCGCATCCTTCGGGTAGATGACCTGGGCGCCGCGCGGCATCGACAGCACGTAGTCGACGAGGAGCGGGCGCAGGGCAAGGTACGGAGTACCGTTCGTCGACGTCACGACGCTGCCTTCGGGCGTGCCGATGAGGTCGTCGTGCAGGATGCCACCGCGGTGGGTGTGGAACTCTCGCCCCTCTTCGAGCACGACGGTGTACTTGCGTGCCTTCGCGTCGGTGAGCTGGACGCGATCGCCGACCCGGAACGGTCCAGTCGGGCGGCCGTGCAACGCTGACATCTCGTGACTCCTGTAGTTGTTGTGCCCGGCGACCGGTGCGCCGGTCCCGACGGCGTGTCGGACCCTCGGCATAGCCTGCCAGGTGTGAGCAGCCCCGCGACGACGCCCCCCGCCCAATCCGACGAGGGCGTGGCCCGGACGAGGTCGCGCCCGGCGTTGTCACCGTCGCGGGCGGCGGATTTCCGGCAGTGTCCGCTGCTGTATCGCTTCCGCGCCGTCGACCGTCTCCCCGAGGCCAAGACGACATCGCAGGTCAGGGGGACGCTCGTCCACGCGGCACTCGAGGACCTCTTCGGCCTGCCCGCACCCGAGCGGGTTCCGGCCACCGCGACAGCGCTGGTCGAGCCCGCATGGATCCGGCTGATCGAGGAGACACCCGACGTCGCGGATGCCGTGCCGGACGCCGACCGTGACGCGTTCCTGGACGCCGCTCGCCGCATCGTCGCCGACTACTTCCTCCTCGAGGACCCCACAACGTTCGACGCCGAGGCGTGCGAGGTCCGGGTCGAGACCGAGCTATCGGACGGAGTGCCGCTGCGGGGTTTCGTGGACCGCATCGATGTCGCACCGACTGGTGAGATCCGCGTTGTCGACTACAAGACCGGTCGCGCGCCGCGCGAAGGATTCGAGCGGGCTGCGCTGTTCCAGATGAAGTTCTATGCGCTGATGCTGCTGCACACGCGTGGTGTCGTGCCCGCGCAGCTCCGGCTGATGTACCTGTCCGATGGCGAAATCATCACGTACGCACCCGATCGCGACGAACTGCACCGGTTCGGCGGAACCCTGAGTGCGATGTGGCAGGCGGTCCTCGAGGCAGGCCGAACGGGCGAGTTCGAACCTAGTCCGGGTCCGATGTGCCGGTTCTGCGATCATAAGGCGATGTGTCCCGAGTTCGGTGGCACACCGCCGCCCTATCCGGGCTGGCCGTGGCCCGGCGACGACGGGCAGGAGAGTGAGGATTCTGCCGGTGAGTGATGCGGCGATGTCAGCCTATTTCGTTCCACTGGAGCCACTTCCGGATGGTACGGAGAGGTTCGAGCCGACCGATCACACGGTGAGCACCTGGTCGACCGACATGCAGCACGGGTCTCCGCCGTCGGCGCTCCTCGCCCGGGCCGTTCGCCGCTGTGAGCATCGTGCGGACACCCGTGTCACCCGGGTGGTGATCGAGATCCTCGGCCCGATCCCCCTCACCGAGATCCGGGTTCGGTCCTGGGTCGAACGGCCCGGTCGCCGAATCGAACTGGTCGTGGCCGAACTGTCGGCACAGGCGCCGGACGGGTCGTGGCGCGTCGTGGCGCGCGGGTCCGGCTGGCGCATGGAAACCGCTGACACCACCTCGATCGCGAACCCCGCCGACGCCGCGATCCCGCCACGATCCGGCGCACTCCCCCTCCCCGAGGACAGCTTCTGGCGTTCCGGATTCATCGACACCGTCGACTGGTGCTGGCTCACCCCGATCGGCGCACCGGGCCTCTCCCACGCGTGGGGAAAGCCGAATCCCGAACTGGTGGAGGGCGAACCGCTCGACCCGCTGGACCGGCTGTTCCTCATCGCGGACACCGCGAACGGAGTCGGGACCAAACTGGACCCGGCGTCGTGGACGTTCCTCAACACCGACGTGACGGTGCACATCTTCCGGGTCCCGGACGGCGCGTGGGTCGGTGTGTCCGCGGAGACGTCTTACGGCCCGGACGGTGTGGCGATGTCTTCCGGTGTCCTGCACGACGACTCGGGCCCCGTGGCGCGGGTGACGCAGACGGTGCAGGTCCGCGCCCGCTGACACACGAGTGGCCCCCACCGATCGGTGGGGGCCACTCGTGTGTGGATCGGAGGTCAGAACGCCCGGCAGGTGCGGATGTCAGTCGCGAGGATCGCCTTGGCGCCGATCTCGGCGAGCTCGTCCATCACGTCGTTGCTGACCTTGCGCGGCACCATCGAGCGGATCGCCACCCAGGCGTCGTCCGCGAGCGGGGCGATGGTAGGCGATTCGAGTCCGGGAGTGATCTGCAGCGCCTCCTGCAGCCGATCGCGCGGGCAGTCGTAGTCGAGCATCACGTACTGCTGGGCGCGAACCACGCCCTGAACGCGGGCGATGAGCTGGTTGCGGGCCTTGTCATTCTGGTCGGAGCCCTCTCGCTCGATCAGGACGCCCTCGGAGTCGCACAGGGACTCGCCGAACGCGACGAGGTTGTGCTGACGGAGCGTGCGTCCGGAGCCGACGACGTCCGCGATGGCGTCGGCAACGCCGAGCTGGATGGAGATCTCGACGGCACCGTCGAGGCGGATGACCGTGGCTTCGAGGCCACGGCGGGCGAGGTCGGCGCGGACCAGGTTCGGGTAGGACGTCGCGATCCGGAGCCCGCCGAGGTCCTCGGGCGCCCAGGTCCTGCCCGCCGGTGCGGCGTACCGGAAGCTCGACCGTCCGAAGCCGAGGGAAAGCCGCTCGGCGACCTGGGCACCGGAGTCGAGCGCGAGGTCACGCCCGGTGATGCCGAGATCCAGTTCACCCGACGCGACGTAGATCGCGATGTCCTTGGGTCGCAGGAAGAAGAACTCCACCTGGTTCGACGGATCGAGGACGGTGAGATCACGGGAATCGGTGCGGCGCCGGTAGCCGGCCTCCGACAGGATTTCGGCAGCGGACTCGGACAGGGAGCCCTTGTTGGGAACTGCAACGCGCAGCATGGTGGTCCTTCCTTCGAAGGCGAGATGGTCTACACGGGAGTCGGAGTCGGACGACTCACAGATGTCGGTAGACGTCCTCGAGCTTGAGTCCGCGACCGATCATCAAGACCTGCACCCAGTACAGGAGCTGGGAAATCTCCTCGGAGAGTTCCTCGTCGCTCTGGTACTCGGCGGCGATCCACACCTCGCCGGCCTCCTCGATCACCTTCTTGCCCTGGGCATGGACGCCTGCGTCCAGTGCGGCCACGGTGCCGGAACCCTCGGGGCGGGCGGCGGCGCGGTCGGACAGCTCGGCGAACAGCGAATCGAAGGTCTTCACGGGTGACCATTGTTTCACAGCGCCCTGCTCACTCCGCCACCGAGTCCGGGGCGCCCGAGTCGGTCGACAGGGTGCGTCTGCTCGTGAACTCTCGAGTCTCGCCGCTGATCGGGTCCGTGAACCGCACCCGGCGAGCGAGCAGTCGCAGCGGGTCCGTGAAGTCGCTCTGCGCCCGGTTCCGCAACACCGGGTAGAAGTCGTCGCCGAGGATCGGCGCACCGAGGGACCACATGTGCAGCCGCAACTGGTGGGTCCGCCCTGTCGTCGGCAGCAGGCGGTAGCGCGCATGGTCGCCCAGCACCTCGACGACCTCGACCTCGGTGTGCGCGTTCGGCTCCCCCGGTACCTCGCGAGCGGTCGGCTCACCGTGGATCTTGTCGATGCGACTGCGTACGGTCCGCGGGAACGGGGCATCGCGCAGGTTCGGGGCCAACGCCTCGTACTCCTTGGTGACCTGGCGCTGCTCGAACAGCTGTTGGTACGGCCTGCGCAGCGCCGGGTCGGTCGTGCAGACGAGCACACCGGCCGTCATCCGGTCCAGTCGGTGCGCGGGCACGGCGTCGGGAAGGTCGAGGGCGCGGCGCAACCGGACGACCACGGACTCCCTGATGTGCCTGCCGCGCGGGATCGTCGCGAGGAAGTGTGGTTTGTCCACGACGAGCAGTCCGTCCGCGTGGTGGAGGATGTCGAGGTCGAACGGGACCGGAATCTCGGGGGCGGGGTCGCGGTAGAAGTGGATCGCCAGACCCGCACGACACGGGTGGGCGGGGTCGAGGTGCGAACCGTCCCGGTCGACGACCTCGCGCGCAGCGAAGCGTGCGTCCCAGTCGTCGTCGGGCCAGGTGGCGACGAGGAAAGCGCGAACCGTTCCCGGCGGGTGCCCCGGAGGCACCAGCACCCGATCCGGACCGAGGCCGTCACGCAGCGGCAGCGGTGGCCGGGTTGCCACTCGCCGGCGGGTCATCGCACGTCAGTCCGGAACACAGGTGTCACAGACCAGGGTCTGCTCCCGGCCGTTGACGTCCGGGTGGTTGCGGTACCGGGAGGTCGGTGTTCCGCACAGGGTGCAGACACCGATGACCGTGGCGCGGTCCGAGAACTCGACGTTCATCCGTCCGTCGAAGACGTACAGCGAGCCTTCCCACAGGCCGCGGTCGCCGAACGTCTCGCCGTAGCGGACGATTCCGCCGTCGATCTGGTAGACCTCGTCGAAGCCGCGGGCCCGCATCAGCGCGGACAGCACCTCGCACCGTACCCCGCCCGTGCAGTAGGTGACGACGGGCTTCGACTTGAGGTGGTCGTACCGGCCGCTGTCGAGTTCGGCGACGAAGTCGCGGGTCGTCGCGACGTCCGGAACCACGGCGCCGCGGAACCGTCCGATCTCGGCCTCGAAGGCGTTGCGGCCGTCGAAGAAGACGACGTCGTCGCCGCGTTGCTCGACGAGGTCGTGTACCTCCTGAGGCGACAGGTGCGTGCCGCCACCGACGACGCCGTCGGCGTCGACCTGCAGCTCGTCGGGCGCACCGAACGTCACGATCTCCGACCGAACCTTCACAGACAGCCGCGGGAAGTCGTCGCCGCGCCCGTCGGACCACTTGATGTCGGCATCCTTGAACGGCGCGTACTCACGTGTCCCGCGGACGTATCGCTTGACGGCCGCGATGTCCCCGCCGACGGTCGCGTTGATCCCGTGCTCCGACACCAGGATTCGGCCGGTGAGCCCGTTCGACGAGGCGAGGGCGTGCTGCCACAGCCGGATGGCTTCGGGGTCGGCGAGCGGGGTGAACCGATAGAACAGGACGATCTTCGGGACCGCCACTAGACCGCCACCAGTGCGTGCAGCGAATGCAGGTCGTCGGCGGACAGGCCGACCAGGGTGTCACGGAAGGTGCGGAGCGGACCGGCTGGAACCTCGATGAGGGACGGCACGACCAGCACCGGACAACCCGCTGCCTCGGCGGCCGCCGCACCGGTCGGCGAGTCCTCCACCGCGAGGCAGTGTCGCGGATCCACCCCGAGCAGCTCGGCTGCCCGCAGGTACGGTGCCGGATCCGGCTTGCCCGCGGGCACCTCGTCCCCGCACACCGACAGGTCGAAATGTTCCCGGCCGAGGGTGTCGAGCGCGACGTCGCCGAGTTCGCGTTCGGTGTTGGTCACGAGCGCCGACCGCAGCCCCAGCGACCGCACCAGCGCGAGCGCATCCCGCGCGCCCGGCCGCCACGGAAGACCGTCCGCGAACATCTCCGCCATCCGCGCGTACAGCCACGTCCGGGCCTGCAGGAGTGCGTCCGGCGTGCGTTCGAGTCCGAGAGAGTCGAAGACGATCGCCAGAGCGCCCGGTGTAGAGGCACCGATGGTCGCCGTTCGGGTCTCCTCCGTCATCGGTCCCCCGAGATGCTCGGAAAGCTCCCGAACCCCGATGTCCCAGAGCTCTTCCGACTCGAGCAGCGTGCCGTCCATGTCCCACAGGACGGCACGCAGCCCGGACGTGTTCATGATGTCGCGATCAGGCATTGCAATTCTCAGACGTTGAAGTACTTGGCTTCCGGGTGGTGCAGGACGAATGCGTCGGTGGACTGCTCGGGATGCAACTGCACCTCTTCCGAGAGCGTGACACCGATGCGTTCCGGTTCGAGCATCGCGACGAGCTTGCGCCGGTCCTCGAGGTCGGGGCACGCGCCGTAGCCGAACGAGTAACGGGCACCGCGGTATTCGAGCTTGAAGAAGTCCTCGACATTCGCCGGGTCCTGCTCCGCGAGGTTGTGGCCGCCGGGCAGCACCAGTTCCTCGCGAACCCGGCGATGCCAGTACTCGGCGAGCGCTTCGGTGAGCTGCACACCGATGCCGTGCACCTCGAGGTAGTCGCGGTACGAGTTCGCGGCGAACAGTTCGTTCGCGAAGTCGGCGATGGGTTGACCCATCGTCACCAGGTTCATCGGCAGGACGTCGACCTGACCGCGGCTGCGGGCGTCGTCGCGTGAGCGCACGAAGTCGGCGATGCACAGGAAGCGGTCCCGCTCCTGACGCGGGAAGGTGAACCGGAACCGCTCGGCCGCGTCGGGCTCGGGCGACTCGAGGATCACGACGTCGTCGCCCTCGGACACGACCGGGAAGTACCCGTACACGACGGCGGCGTGCTGCAGCACACCCTCGGTGCTCAGTCGGTCCAGCCAGTACCGCAGGCGCGGACGCCCTTCCGTCTCGACCAGCTCCTCGTACGTGGGTCCGTCACCCGCCCGCTGACCGCGCAGCCCCCACTGGCCGAGGAACAGTGCCCGCTCGTCGAGCAGGCCGGAGTACTCGGCGAGGGCGATGCCCTTGACGATCCGGGTGCCCCAGAACGGCGGAGCAGGGACGTCGAGATCGACGGCGACGTCGGAGCGCTCCGGAACCTCGACCGGCGCCGCCTCTGCCTTCCGCTTCTCGGCGATCCGCTTGGAACGCTCGTGCCTGGCCTTGCGCTCGGCTGCCTTCTCCTTGGCCGCCAACGCCTCCGGGCTGTCCGGCGCGGCCCCTTCGCCACGCTTGGTCGCCATGATGGTGTCCATCAGGTGCAGGCCCTCGAACGCGTCACGCGCGTACGACACCTCACCCTCGTAGACCTCGGCGAGATCGTTCTCGACGTAGGACCGGGTCAGCGCCGCACCACCGAGGAGCACCGGGAACTGCTCGGCAACGCCCTTGGCGTTGAGCTCCTCCAGGTTCTCCTTCATCACGACGGTCGACTTCACGAGCAGACCCGACATGCCGATGACGTCGGCGCGCTTGTCCATCGCGACGTCGAGGATCGTGGCGATCGGCTGCTTGATGCCGATGTTGACGACCTCGTAGCCGTTGTTCGACAGGATGATGTCGACGAGGTTCTTGCCGATGTCGTGGACGTCGCCCTTGACGGTGGCGAGGACGATACGACCCTTCCCTGCCTCGTCGGTGGCTTCCATGTGCGGTTCGAGGTACGCGACGGCGGCCTTCATCACCTCGGCGGACTGGAGCACGAACGGCAGCTGCATCTGCCCGGACCCGAACAGTTCGCCGACGGTTTTCATGCCGGACAGCAGGGTCTCGTTGATGATCTCCAGCGGCGGACGTTCCAGCATCGCGGCATCGAGATCGGCGCCGAGGCCGTCGCGTTCACCGTCGACGATGCGTCGTTCGAGGCGCTCGAACAGCGGCAGCGCCG
Source organism: Rhodococcus sp. RD6.2 (assembly GCF_001040705.1). Taxonomy (GTDB): domain Bacteria; phylum Actinomycetota; class Actinomycetes; order Mycobacteriales; family Mycobacteriaceae; genus Rhodococcus_G. The sequence continues at coordinate 516,515 of NZ_CVQP01000005.1, read as the reverse complement.
CCAGCTCCTCGGCACGCGACGCGCGAGCCGAGGCCGCCGAGACGCCTTCGAACAGCTCCATCAGCTTCTGCAGCGGGTCGTAGTCGCCCTCGCGGCGGTCGTAGACCAGGTCGAGCGCTGTCTGCCGCTGCTCGTCGGGGATCCGCGCCATCGGCAGGATCTTCGACGCGTGCACGATCGCGGTGTCGAGGCCGGCCTCGGTGCACTCGTGCAGGAACACCGAGTTCAGCACCTGACGGGCGGCCGCGTTGAGGCCGAACGAGATGTTCGAGATGCCCAGGGTGAAATGCACCTCGGGGTGCCTGCGCTTGAGTTCGCGGATCGCCTCGATGGTCTCGATGCCGTCGCGCCGCACCTCCTCCTGACCGGTCGAGATCGGGAAGGTCAGCGCGTCGATGATGATGTCGGACTTCCGCAGGCCCCACGTCGTGGTGATGTCCTCGATGAGCCGCTCGGCGATGCGGACCTTGTGCTCGGCTGTGCGGGCCTGGCCCTCCTCGTCGATGGTCAGTGCGACGACGGCCGCGCCGTGCTCCTTGACCAGCCGCATGATCCGCTGGTAGCGGGAGGTCGGGCCGTCACCGTCCTCGTAGTTGACGGAGTTCACCGCGCACCGGCCACCGAGGTGCTCGAGCCCCGCACGCAGAACCTCGGGCTCGGTGGAGTCGAGCATGATCGGCAACGTCGACGCCGTCGCGAACCGGCTCGCCAGCGCGGCCATGTCCGCGGCGCCGTCCCGGCCGACGTAGTCGACGTTGAGGTCGAGCATGTGCGCGCCGTCGCGGGTCTGGTCCTTCGCGATGTCGATGCACTTCTGGTAGTCCTCGGCGAGCATCGCCTCGCGGAATGCCTTGGAACCGTTGGAGTTCGTACGCTCACCGATCATCAGGATCGACGCGTCCTGATCGAACGGCACGTGCGCGTACAGCGACGAGGTGCCGTCCTCCGGCTGCGGAACGCGCTTCGCCTTCTCGACGAGGCGCACCGCATCGGCGACCTTGCGGATGTGCTCCGGCGTGGTGCCGCAGCAGCCGCCGACCAGTCCGAGTCCGAACTCGCGGACGAAACCGGACAGTGCGGCGGCCAGTTCGTCCGCGCTCAGCGGGTACTCGGCGCCGTTCGGGCCGAGTTGCGGCAGACCGGCATTCGGCATCACCGACACCGGCAACCGCGAGTGCTTCGACAGGTGCCGCAGATGCTCGCTCATCTCGTCCGGCCCGGTGGCGCAGTTGAGACCGATCATGTCGATGCCGAGCGGCTCGAGTGCCGTCAGCGCGGCACCGATCTCGCTGCCGAGGAGCATCGTTCCGGTGGTCTCGACCGTGACGTGCGTGATGATCGGGATGCGTCGTCCGGCCTTGTCCATGGCGTTCTGGCTGCCGATGATCGCGGCCTTCACCTGAAGCAGGTCCTGACAGGTCTCGACGAGGATCGCGTCGGCGCCGCCGTCGATCATGCCGAGCGCTGACTCCGTGTACGCGTCGCGCAGGACACCGAACGGCGCGTGACCGAGTGTCGGGAGCTTGGTGCCCGGGCCCATCGATCCGAGCACGAAACGGGCCATGCCGTCGCGGCCCGGCCCCATCTCGTCGGCGATGTCACGCGCGACGCGGGTGCCACGCTCGGACAGGTCACGGATCCGGTCGGAGATGTCGTAGTCGGCGAGGTTCGGAAGGTTGCATCCGAAGGTGTTGGTCTCGACGGCGTCGGCGCCGGCCTCGAAGTAGGCGGCGTGGATGTCGCGCAGCACGTCGGGGCGCGTCTCGTTCAGGATTTCGTTGCAACCTTCGAGGCCGAGAAAGTCGTCGAGCGTGAGATTCGCGGCCTGCAGCATCGTTCCCATCGCACCGTCGCCGATGACAACGCGCTCCGAGAGCGCATCCAACAGGGCGGAATGGAATGGGGCAGACATGCCGTCCAGAGTAGTGGGCGCCTCGGACACGCCTGGCCGTAGGCTAGGCAGGTGAGTCCAAGCGAACAATTCGGCGTGCCCGGTCCCGAAGGAACCGACGCCTTCGACACTGCCGCGACCGACGACGATCTCGTCCTCCGCGACCCGATTCTCGTGGCCGCGTTCGAAGGCTGGAACGACGCCGGCGACGCGGCCAGCGGCGCGGTCGAACACCTCGAACTGATCTGGGATGCCAGACCACTCGCGGAGCTGGACTCCGAGGACTACTACGACTACCAGGTGAACCGACCGCAGGTCCGGCAGGTCGACGGCGTCACCCGCGAGATCCAGTGGCCCGCCACCCGGATCTCGGTGTGCTCCCCGCCCGGCAGCGACCGCGACGTGCTGCTGCTCCGCGGCATCGAACCGAACATGCGCTGGCGCAGCTTCTGCGACGACCTTCTCGAGATCATCGAGGAACTGGGCGTCACCACCGTGGTGATCCTGGGTGCGCTGCTCGCCGACACCCCGCACACGCGGCCCGTCCCGGTCACCGGAACCGCGTACAGCGCCGAGTCCGCCCAGAAGTTCAACCTCGAACAGACCCGATACGAGGGCCCGACCGGCATCACCGGCGTGCTGCAGGACGAATGCGTCAAGGCGGGCGTGCCCGCGATCTCGTTCTGGGCGGCCGTCCCCCACTACGTGTCGCAGCCCCCGAATCCGAAGGCGACAGTCGCCCTGCTTCGCCGCGTCGAGGACGTCCTCGACGTCGAGGTGCCACTCGGCGAGCTCCCGGCGCAGGCCGAGGACTGGGAGGAGTCCGTCACGGAGATGACGGAGGAGGACGACGAGATCTCCGAGTACGTGCGCACGCTCGAGGAACGCGGCGACGCCGAGGTCGACATCTCCGAGGCGATCTCCAAGATCGACGGTGACGCGATCGCCGCCGAGTTCGAGAAGTACCTGCGCAGGCGCGGACCGGGGAGCTTCGGCGGGCTGTAGTTCCTGTGCCCACGCGTGACCGGTTCCAGCGCGGCGCGCTGTACGCGGGTGGATTCCTCGGCCCCTTCGGCGGTGGCGTCGTTTCGTCGATGCTCCCGGAGCTCGGCGACTCGTTCGGGGTGAGCCCTGAGCAGGCGGCGGCGTCGCTCACCGCGTATCTGCTGCCGTTCGCGGCGCTGATGCTGGTGTCGGGGACATACGGTTCGCGCTGGGGTGGCCTGCGGACGGTGCGCGTCGCCTACGGCGTGTATGCCGCCGCGGCGGCGCTGTCCGTGCTGGCGCCGACGTTCGCCCTGTTCCAGGTCAGCCGCGTCCTGCAGGGCTGCGCGAACGCGTTCACGACGCCGCTGCTGCTGGCGGCGCTCGCCGCCGTGACCCCGAAGGCGCGGCTCGGGCGCGCGCTCGGCGTGTTCGGTGCACTGCAGGCCGCCGGGCAGACCAGCGCGCCGCTCGTCGGCGGCGTCGCCGCGGAGGTGAACTGGCGTCTCGCGTTCGCGGTGATCGCCGCGGTGGCACTGTGCCTCGGCGCGGTCGGGCTGCCCCGGACGACGGCGGTCACGCAGGCAGGCGCACCCGCGCGACTGCGGGACGCCCTCGACCCCTCGGTCCTGCGGATCGGGCTCGTGGCGCTGCTCGGGTGGGGCGCGCTCGGCGGCCTCGGCTTCCTGGTGGCCTTCCGCGCCGAGGATGCTCTCGGCCTCGACTCGGCGCACCGCGGACTGCTGCTCACCGGTTTCGGTCTCGCCGGGATCCTCGCCGCCCGCCCCGTCGGGGTCGCGATCGACCGGTGGGGTGCGCGGGCCGCCGTCATCACGGGCGCGGTCGGCGGCGCGGTGCTCGTCGCCGCGACCGGTGCACTCGGGACGGTCGGTGCGGTCGCGGTGACGTGGGCGCTGTCCGGGGTGGCGGGGCAGTTCGTGCTCGTCGGCGTCAACTCCGCGATCCTCGGGTCCGAGGGCGCCAACCGCGGCGGTGCGGTGTCGGTGGTGCAGGCGATGCGGTTCGGGGGTGCCGCGCTCGCGCCCCTCGCCCTGACTCCGCTGTACTCCGTCAATCCGGTTGCGGCATTCGTGCTACCGACCGCCATGCTCGCGGTCGCGGCGCCGCTGCTCATGCCGAAGCCCCGCCCGTCCCGAGTGACAGCGGCCGAACCCTAAGCAGGAACCTCGACGACCAGCCACTGCACGGTGCCGCCCACATTCCAGAGCGCTCTCGGATTGTCGAGTGACGCGAGGTGGACGACCCCGGCCCGGTCGCCGGTGATCACACCACTTTCCCCCGACGGTGGGCTCGGAGCGAGAAACTCGGATGGGTCCGGTCCCTGCCACACGGGCACGTCGACAGCCGAGATGTCCATGTCGATCAGCCCGGGTCGTTGTACGAGCACCCGTACGGGAAGGGGTGAGCGCTCGGCGGCCGGGGTGATGCCGGACCCCGCGACAGCGCCACCGGCACTGCTGCACCCCAAGACCGCGAGAACAAGTCCGGTCGCCGCAAACCCCGCTACCGCGCGACGTGCCTGCACTTTTCCTCCCCAGTGACCTCGACCCCGGAACACATCCAGCATCGCACGCATCTGTGACTCCTGGCCGTGAATCACGACCGCGGCGCTCGGTCGATCGACGAAGTTGGGGCAGATGCCCCATGCCCCTGGACTGCGATCGGCCGAGGATTTCAGTCATGACCAGCCACCAGACTCCCCGAGAGGCCGCCCTCGCCACCGTTCGCGACGCCGCGCCGTGGCCCGGGTCCGACGAACGCTTCGTCGGCTACGGCGTGATGGGCTTGCCCTTCCGCAACGGCCACTACCTCGCACTCCGTCACTACGTCGCAACCACGATCGGTCCGGGATATCGGACCGTGTGGCATCGCGACCCCGGCGGTGCGTGGTCGTTCTACTCCGGCAACGAGCCGGAGCAGAGCTGTCCGCGCTACTTCGCCGACTCCCCCACCACCCACACCGTTCACGCGAACATCGACCTCGACTGGGTCGGGCCGTACGAACTCAGGGTCACGATCCCCGATGTCCTCGACTGGCGACTCGAACTCGCGTCGACCCCCGCGACGGCGACGATGTCGGCGATCGGGCGCCGACTTCCCGTCTCCGCGTGGCGCAGTCAGGCGTTCCTCAAGGCGATGGAACACACGGCACGACCGCTGATGCGCACTGGCCGTATCGGACTGTGCGGCTCGGTCCCCAACGGCCAGCGGTTCGGACTTGCACCGCAACGGCTGTGGGCGGTCACCGCGAGCAGTGCTCGCCTGCACGGCTCCGACCTGGGCGACCCTGGCCCGCTGCCGCGTCAGGATCGCCTCGGCGACTTCTGGCTACCCCAACGTGGCCTGTTCGCCGTCGGCAACGCCGAGTTCGAGACCTTCGACCCGACGAAGCATCGCACGGTGGTCACGAGCGATCGTCGCGGGTGAACCGCCGGATCGCGGTACCGCCCCACCAGACCGCGAGGAGCGCGACCACCCCACCGACGACGAGTGGCACGCCCGGTCCGGCAGTCAACCGCGTCCATGCGCTGATGCCTGCCGCCGACGCCGACGGCTCCCGCGGAGGCCCGTACACCTGCTCGGTCACCGCTCGGACGTCGACATCTCCCCCACCGCTCGGCCCGCAGACGTAGCCCTCCCATGCAGCATCGACGTCGTACGGCCTCGAGACGAACAGGAGGTACTCCTGCCCCACTTCGTAGCGGGTTCCGCAGCCGTTGCCGTTGGCCAAGGTGCCGACCGTCGTCGTTGCGCCGACGTCACCCTTGAACACCTCCGAGACCTCGAACTCGTAGATGTCGGTGAAGCCGGTGGAGACCTTGTCGGTGGCGCGCCCCACGAACACCCCCGACGCGTCGGAGACGGCCTCTTCCGGCGTCGCGGAGACCGCGCACGAACAGGCACACGCCGTGCCCGGCATGGTGACGGCAGCGGATCCGGCGACGACAAGTGCCGCCACCCCGAGGACCACCGGCCGCAGACCGCCCCGGAGTCGCTGCGTGGGGATCCTCACCTCATCAGGCATCGGATCCGCCGACCGGCCCGGACTGTCGGAACGCATACGAGGGTGACATACCCGGAAGTCGGTTTTTTCGTGCTGCCCGTTACGAGCGGGCAGCACGACGGCCTCCCCACGGAATGCCGCGCAGGCTACGAGCCCGCGACGGGCAGCCCCGCCAGCCGCCACTCGAGCATGCCGCCGTCGAGGCGGGTGATGCACATCCCCGCCTCGCGGGCGATGCGGACCGCATCGGGTGCCATCACGCAGTAGGCACCACGGCAGTACGCGACGACATCACGGCCGGCGGGCAGTTCGCCGAGGCGACGTGCCAGATCGGCGAGCGGGACGTTGATCGAGCCCGGAATGTGGCCCGCGGCGAACTCCTCACTGGGCCGCACGTCCAGGAGGGTGATCTCGCCGGCATCGCGGCGCCGAATCAGCTCCTCGCGCGTGATGGCGTCGTCTGGCGATCCCAGCACCGCCGCGGCAGACGCGGCGACCTCGGCGAGATGTGCCCGGGCGACGTCCTGGACGAGGACCAGCAACCGCGCGACGTCCGGCCCCGCCAGGCTGTAGATCTGGCGGGTGCCGTCCCGCCGAGCGACGACGAGGCCGCTCGCCTTGAGAGCCTGCAGGTTCGCCGATGCAGTCGTCACGTTCATCTCGGTCGCGGTGGCGATGGCATCGACCGTGCGCTCGCTCTGCGCGAGCACGTCCAGGATGCGCAGCCTGCCACCGTGACCGACCGCCTTGCCGACCCGTGCGATCTGGTCGTAGAGCTCCGCTCGCGTACCCGACATGCCACCCACCTCCCGTGTTCGATCAGCTCGTGAGAATCGAGGCCGCGCTACCCGTCAGCGGCGAGCCCGGAACAGGACCGGCACCAGCAGTAGCGCCAGGACACCACCGCCGAGAGCCAGGGTCGCGTAGTCGGTTGCCGACATCACGACACCGGACAGCGCGCCGCCACCCGCTCCGGCGAGGGCAATCAGGACGTCGATGGAGCCCTGCGTCCGGGGCCGGTTCAGCGGGACCGTGGCGTCGACGACCAATGCAGTTCCCGAGATCAGACCGAAGTTCCAGCCGAGCCCCAGCAACGCGAGTGCCACGATCAGGAGGGTGAGCGAATCTGCGGGGGCAACCGCGGCGGTGACCCCGGCGAGCAGGAGAGTGACACCCGCCGCGGCGGCCATCGGCAGCCGGCCGACCTTGTCGACGAGGACACCGGTCACCAGGGACGGCAGATACATGGCGCCGACGTGGACACCGATCACCAACCCGATCTCCCCCAGCCCGTGGCCGTGCGCACGCATGTGGACCGGGGTCATCGTCATGATCGCCACCATGGCGATCTGGGTCAGAACCATGACGGCGGCGCCGACGTAGGCACCCACACCGGGCGGCGGCGCCGCGTCCGTCGCAACGGCCGTGTACTCGGCGGACTCCAGGCGTCGGGCAAGGAGGTACGGGTCAGGCCGCAGCAGGGCGAAGAGGACCGTCCCCGCCGCGAGGTACGCCGCCGCGGCCAGCAGGAACGGCCCCGACAGCGCGGGCAACCCGAGCTGGACCGCCCACTCTCCGAGCGGCTCGACGAGGTTCGGCCCCGCGACCGCCCCGAGGGTGGTCGCCACCATCGCGACGCTGACGGCCGTCCCGCGCCCCGCGGCGGGCGCGAGATCCGTTCCCGCATACCGCGCCTGCAGATTCGTCGCGGTGCCTGCGCCGTAGACGAACAGGGACACGAGTAGCAGGGGCACACTGTCTGTTGCGGCCGCGACGACCACACCGATGGCGCCGACACCGCCCGCCCCGAATCCGAGGGCCAGGCCCGTCCGCCTGCCGCGACCCGCGGTGATCCGGCCGACGAGAAACGCCGCCAGTGCCGACCCGAGTGTGAACAGCGCCGTCGGCACGCCCGCGAGTCCGTCGGTGCCGAGCATGTCCTTGGCGAGGAGCGCTCCGACCGTGATCCCGGCCGCCAGGCCGGCGCCACCGAGGATCTGGCTGGCGACGACGACCGTCAGCGTGCGCCGCTGCACCCGGCGGCGTTCTGTGTCGTCGATTACGGGAGTGCCGACCTCTGATTCACCGCTCGCGACCATGGCCGACCTCCCCGTCCCCTCCGACTGCCTCGCTATTCCATAACTTCATGGAATAGTAGCGGAAGTCGACGGAAAGCCTTACAACCGGACCCGCGACTCGGTGAGCACTTCCTGATTGCCGCGTAACGTCCCGGCAGCGATTGCGTCACCCGATGCCCGCACCCTCGACGCATGGCGAGCACAGGTGAGGCGAAGAGGCGACTGCTGGTCGTCGGCAACGGCATGGCAGGCGCCCGCACCGTCGAAGAGATTCTCGCGCGCGGCGGTCGGGACATGTTCGACGTCACGATGATCGGCGACGAGCCGTACGGCAACTACAACCGCATCATGCTCTCCCACGTCCTGTCCGGTGAGGCGACCGCGGACGACGACGACATCATCCTCAACCCGATGAGCTGGTACCGCGAGAACGGCGTGACGCTCTACGCGGGCGACCGCGCCGTCACCCTCGACCGGTTCGCGAAGACCATCACCTGCGAGAGCGACCGGGTCGTCGACTACGACGTCCTCGTCGTCGCGACCGGCTCGAACACCTTCTTCCCCAACATGGACGGCCTGCGCGAGGCGGACGGCAGGCTCGGCCGTGGCGTCTTCGGTTTCCGCACCATCGCCGACACCAACGGCATGCTGCAGATGGCGCAGTCCCGGGACGGCGTCTCCGCGGTCGTGATCGGCGGCGGACTGCTGGGCCTCGAGGCCGCGTACGGGCTCCGCACGCAGGGTCTGACGGTCAACGTCGTGCACTCCCCCGGACACCTGATGAACCAGCAGCTCGACGAGCGCGGCGGCCAGGTGCTGCGCGCGAAGATCGAGGCGCTCGGGGTCGGCGTCCACACCGCGATGCGCACCACGGCGGTGCTGCGCGACGACAGCGGGAACGTCACCGGTGTCGCGTTCAACGACGGCAGCAGCCTGCCCGCCGACATGGTCGTCGTCACCGCGGGCATCCGCCCCAACGCCGAACTGGCGCGCGCGGGCGGCCTGGTCGTCGAGCGGGGCATCGTCGTCGACGACCAGATGCGGTGCGAGGACGAGGGTTCGGTCTACGCGGTCGGCGAATGTGCCCAGCACCGCGGCGAGTTGTACGGGCTGGTCGCGCCGGTGTGGGAGCAGTCGGTGGTCCTCGCCGAGCACCTGACGGGATCGAATCCCGCTGCCGCGTACCAGGGTTCGTCGTCGACGACGAAGCTCAAGGTCGCGGGGCTCGACGTGGCGGCGATGGGCGTCAAGAGCCCGGAATTGGAGACCGACGAGTTCATCCAGTTCTACGATTCCCGAACCGGGGTCTACAAGAACATCGTCGTGCGGGACGGCAAGCTGGTCGGTGCGACGCTGATGGGCGAGATCGGCAAGGCATCCCTGCTGACGCAGGTGTTCGACGGCAAGGTCGAACTCCCCGAGGACCGCATGTCGTTGCTGTTCGACCTGGCCGGTGCCGCGGATACCGCGTCGGTAGCGGACCTGCCCGACGACACGCAGGTCTGCAACTGCAACGGCGTCACGAAGCGCGACCTGGTCGCGTGCGTGCACGGCGGCGCCGCGACGCTGACGGAGGTGTGCGCGAAGACCCGCGCAGGCAAGGGGTGCGGCTCCTGCAAGGGACTCGTCACCGACATCGTCGCCCACGCCGCGGGCGGCTCGTTGGCCGCGGATCCGGCGGCCGACTGGTACGTGCCGTGCATCCCGATGACGAAGTCCGAGCTCGTCGCCGCCATCCGGGAGCGCGATCTGCGGGCGGTGTCACAGGTGTTCGCCGAGCTCGCCACGGACGGCCTCGAGCAGGCACCCGCGAAGATGCCGCTGGCCTCGCTGCTGCGCACCGTGTGGGGCCCGGACTGGGTCGACGAGCGCGGAGCCCTCTTCATCAACGACCGCGTCCACGCGAACATCCAGCGCGACGGCACGTTCTCGGTGGTCCCGCAGATGAAGGGCGGCGTCACCACACCGGATCAGCTGCGCCGCATCGCCGATGTCGCCGACAAGTACGCGGTCCCGCTCGTGAAGGTCACCGGCGGGCAGCGCATCGACCTGCTCGGCATCAAGAAGGAAGACCTGCCGAAGATGTGGGGTGACCTGGACATGCCGTCGGGCTACGCCTACGGCAAGAGCATGCGCACGGTGAAAACGTGTGTGGGAAGCGACTTCTGCCGCTTCGGACTCGGTGACTCCACGAACCTCGGCATCGCCCTCGAGGAGCGGTTCCAGGGCCTCGAAACCCCCGCGAAGCTCAAGCTCGCCGTCGCGGGGTGCCCCCGGAACTGTTCGGAGGCACTGTGCAAGGACTTCGGTGTGGTCGCGGTCGGCGACGGGCGTTGGGAGATCTACGTCGGGGGCGCCGCCGGCGCGCACATCCGGAAGGGCGACCTGCTCGCCACCGTCGAGTCGGGTGAGGAGGTGATCGACCTGGCCGGACGGTTCATCCAGCACTACCGCGAAGAAGCGAAGTGGCTCGAACGCACCTACGACTGGGTGCCGAGGGTCGGCCTGGAGCGGTTGCAGGCGCTGTTGGTTCGAGACGAGGAGGGCATCGTGGCCGGACTGGACGAGCGGATGGCGACCGCGGTCGCCGGCTACCGCGACCCGTGGAAGGAACGCACGGCGCCGAAGTCACCGGCGCAGTTCGCGCCGTCGCTGCCGCTGCTTCCCCTCCCCCAGGTGCCGGTCCGATGACGGCGACGACGGACCACCGTCAGGTGACGGTGGGGTCGGTCTCCGACCTGACACCCGGTGAGGGCCGCACCTACGTGATCGACGGCACCCAGATCGCTGTGTTCCTGCTCGCGGACGGGACTGTCCGGGCGATGGACGCGGTGTGCCCGCACAAGGCGGGTCCGCTCGCCGACGGTCAGATCGACGGGTCCGTGGTGACCTGCCCACTGCACCAGTACGCGTTCCGGTTCGACACCGGCGTGTGCACCACCGAGACGGTCGCTGCGGTGCGGGTGTACCCGGCGCACGTCAGCGACGGGACGGTGATCGTCCAGTTCTGACCGAATCCCGACTCACTCTGTCGCACAACGTCTTCGAGAGGCATTCTTAACGCTTCCCTTACCCGAAGGCAGGAGATTCCACGCTCAGACCGCAACCCGACCAACCCCTCGAGGGAGGTGAACAGATTGACTGACATCGTCAACACGTGTGCGGCCGCGCTCTGCCACAGCCAGGACCACCCCGGCAGCGTTCCGATCCCGACCCTCCGTATGACCACAGGACCAGCATCGGAAGACTCGTTCACCGAGCCCGAGGCGCTGCTTGGCTCTCGCGAAACACCTCGAACACGTCATGCTCGTGTACGCGGGCCGCACCAACACCACCCTCCGGCCGGCCCGCACACCACGCTCGACAAGCTCCCGCTTCGCGCCGCCGATCGCAGCATCGGCGGCCTTACGCGCCATCGTCGACTTTGCCAGGAATCTCGGCGTGAAATCCTCCACCGCGATCAACTCGTGACTGTCGACGACGCGTTTCGCCCACACCGGCGAATCGTGTGCGGTCTGACGGGCCGCCTTCTTCTGCAACCTCGCGGCCTGCCTCTTCGCACGCTCGTACCCGTTCGACTGCGGACTCTGTTTGCCACTGTGGCGGCGCGCCATCGTCCGCTGCGCCTTCGCCAACTCCGCCGCACACCGCTTCCGGTGCCCCAGATACGGCATATCGAAGGCTGCGTCGGTGGTGGTGGCCGTGGTCGTCACACCCCAGTCGACACCGATCCCACCCGCAGCCTCCGGAACCGGTACCGCCTCACGGCGGACGACGAACGAGGCGTACCAATGCCCCAACGAATCACGGATGACCCGGACACTCGACGGCTCCGACGGCAACTCCCGCGACCACACCACCGGGATACTGATCCCCTTGGGCAGCGCCAACCGGCCGTCGTGGATCCGGAATCCACGACGCGTGAACTCCAGCGTGGGCAACGTGGCCTTTCGGGCCTTGAACTTCGGACGGCCCTGGCCCTTCACCGTGAACGACTGCGCCAGCGACTGAGCGTATGTCCGCAGGGTTTGTTGCTTCGCGACCTGCGAACCCTCCCGCAACCACGTGTTGCGCGATCGCGCGTCGGTCAACAGTCGAGACAGGCTTCCGAACGTCGGCCGAGCGCCCGACTTCTGTTGGTGGACAGCCTCGTTCCACAGGAATCGGCACCGATCCCACTCCGCGACCAACGCCCGCTCCGCGCACGCGCCGGGCCGCAACCGGAACGTGTACCGAACGACATCTTCCCCCATGCACGGCAACGTAACCGAGACCACCGACAGACAGGAGGATGGCGCTTCCTCTCCCTCGCGAACGAGGGAGTATCCGCGCCAAACACCCGATGACCCCGACCACCGGCAAGCTGGACGCAGACGCGCTGCTCCGCTTCGGCAAGCACTTCCAGCGCGGCGAGCCGTCCGCCGACATGCGCACCCTGTACCAGATCGGCGGCCGCACGTCCGACGACTTCTACCGCGATCGGATGTCGTACGACAAGGTCGTGCGGTCCACCCACGGGGTGAACTGCACGGGTTCGTGCTCGTGGAAGATCTACGTCAAGGACGGCGTGATCACCTGGGAAGCGCAGCAGACGGATTACCCGTCGATCGGTCCGGACAAGCCGGAGTACGAACCGCGTGGCTGCCCGCGTGGCGCCTCCTTCTCCTGGTACACGTATTCGCCGTCGCGGGTGCGCTACCCGTACGTCCGCGGGGTGCTGCTCGAGATGTACCGCGAGGCCAAGGCCCGGCTCAAGGATCCCGTGCTCGCGTGGGCGGACATCGCCGACGATCCGGAGAAGTCGAAGACGTACAAGGCGGCCCGCGGCAAGGGCGGCTTCGTCCGCGCCGAGTGGTGGGAGGCCGCCGAGATCGTCGCGGCCGCACACGTGCACACCATCAAGCGGTACGGCCCGGACCGTGTCGCCGGGTTCTCGCCGATCCCGGCGATGTCGATGGTCAGCCACGCGATCGGCGCCCGGTTCATCTCGCTCATCGGCGGCGCGATGCTCTCGTTCTACGACTGGTACGCCGACCTGCCCGAGGCGTCGCCGCAGGTGTTCGGCGACCAGACCGACGTCCCCGAGTCCGCGGACTGGTTCGACGCCGGTTACCTGATCATGTGGGGTTCCAACGTCCCGGTGACGCGTACCCCGGACGCGCACTACATGACCGAGGCCCGCTACCGCGGCCAGAAGGTCGTCGTGGTCTCCCCCGACTATGCGGACAACACCAAGTTCGCCGACCAGTGGTTGCCCGCGCGCCCCGGCACCGACGGCGCGCTCGCCATGGCGATGGGTCACGTGATCCTCACCGAGTTCTTCGTGAAGAAGCAAGTTCCGCGTTTCGTCGACTACGTCTCGAAGTTCACCGACCTGCCGTACCTGGTGACACTCGAGCCGCGGCCTGTCGACGCGACGACCAACGGCCACGGCCCGACGTACCTGCCGGGCAAGTTCCTCACGGCCGCCGACCTCGGCGACACCGGTGAGGGCGCCGTTCACAAGACGGTCCTGCTCGACTCCGCGACCGGCGAACCGGTCGTCCCGAACGGGTCGCTCGGCGACCGCTTCACCGAGTCCGGCAAGGGCAAGTGGAATCTCGACCTGGAGGGCGTCGAACCGGCCCTGAGCCTGCACGGCGCGGACGTCGACGCCGTCACGGACCGGCAGGCCGCCAGTTCCGCTCCGCTGCATGTCGTGGTCGACCTGCCCCGCTACGACACCGCCACGCCCGGTGTCCTGCATCGTGGGGTGCCCGTGAGAACCGTTGCGGGACGCCTCGTCACGACGGTCTTCGACCTCATGCTCGCCCAGTACGGCGTCGTGCGAGACGGACTGCCCGGCACCTGGCCGACGGGCTACGACGACGCCGACGAGCCGTACACCCCGGCGTGGCAGGAGGGCATCACGGGTGTCCCCGCCGCCTCCGCGGCGCGGGTGGCGCGCGAGTTCGCCGACAATGCCGATCGTTCCGGCGGCCGGTCCATGATCCTGATGGGCGCGGGCACCAACCACTGGTTCCACTCCGACCAGATCTATCGGTCGTTCCTGACGTTGACGCTGCTCACCGGCTGCCAGGGTGTCAACGGCGGCGGCTGGGCGCACTACGTCGGGCAGGAGAAGTGCCGGCCCGTCACGGGGTGGTCGACCCTCGCGTTCGGCTCCGACTGGGCCAGGCCGGCCCGGCAGATGCAGGGCACCGTGTTCTGGTACCTCGCGACCGACCAGTGGCGGTACGACCCGTTCACCTCGGAGGCGATGGCGTCGCCGCTGGCGTCCGGAGCGTTCGCGGGACGCACCGCCGCAGACAACATCGCGCTCGCGTCCCGGCTGGGGTGGATGCCGAGTTACCCGACGTTCAACCGCAACCCACTCGATCTCGCGGACGAGGCGGAGCGACTCGGGAAGAATCCGGCCGACCACGTCGTCGACGGCCTGAAGTCGGGCCACCTGCAGTTCGCGGTCGAGGACCCCGACGCGCCGGAGAACTTCCCCCGAACCCTGATCGTGTGGCGGTCGAACCTGCTCGGTTCGTCGGCGAAGGGCAACGAGTACTTCCTCGAGCACCTGCTGGGGGCGGGATCGAACCTGCGGGCGTCGGACTCGACCGGGATCCGGCCGGAGGAACTGATCTGGCGGGACAAGGCACCCGCAGGAAAGTTGGACCTGCTGACCACGCTGGACTTCCGCATGACCAGTACCACCCTGTTCTCGGACGTGGTGCTGCCTGCGGCGACCTGGTACGAGAAGCACGACCTGTCGAGCACGGACATGCATCCGTTCGTGCACGCGTTCTCGCCCGCGATCTCCCCGCCGTGGGAGTCGAAGACCGACTTCGACGCGTTCCACCGCATCGCCCGCGGTTTCAGTTGGCTCGCCGAGAAGCACCTCGGCACCCGCAAGGACATCGTCGCGGTCCCGCTGTTGCACGACACCGTCGATGCCACCGCGCAGCCGGGCGGCAGGGTCCTCGACTGGAAACGCGGTGAGTGCGAGCCGATCCCGGGCAAGACGATGCCGAAGCTGGTGGTCGTCGAACGCGACTACACGACCATCGCCGAGAAGATGGGGGCACTCGGCCCGCTCGTGGAGGAGCTCGGTCTGACGACGAAGGGCGTCACGACGTTTCCGACCGAAGAAGTCGGCTATCTGCGCTCCGTCAACGGTGCCGTGGCCACCGGACCCGCCGCGGGACGCCCGTCACTGGCCAAGGACAAGCACGCCGCGGAGGCGATCCTCGCATTGTCGGGCACCACGAACGGCCGCCTGGCCACGCAGGGATTCGAGCACCTGCAGGAACGCACCGGAACACAGCTGGTCGACCTGGCCGCCGAGAACGAGGGCACCCGGATCCGGTTCTCCGACACGCAGGCTCGGCCCGTTCCCGTCATCACCTCGCCCGAGTGGTCGGGCAGCGAGACCGGTGGCCGTCGCTACTCGCCGTTCACCATCAACACCGAGCGTCTCAAGCCCTGGCACACGCTGACCGGTCGCCAGCACTTCTACCTCGACCACGACTGGATGTCCGAACTCGGTGAACAGTTGCCGATATTCCGGCCACCGCTCGACATGACGGCGTTGTTCGCGGAGCCCGCGGTCGGTGAGACCCACGGCAACGGCGTCGGCGGCAGTGTCACGGTCCGCTATCTGACCCCGCACAGCAAGTGGTCGATCCACTCGGCGTACCAGGACAACCTGCACATGCTGACCCTCTCGCGCGGCGGTCAGACGATCTGGATGTCCGACGTGGACGCCGTGAAGATCGGTGTCGCGGACAACGACTGGATCGAGGCGACGAACCGCAACGGCATCGTCGTGGCGCGCGCGATCGTGAGCCACCGGATGCCCGAGGGCACGGTGTTCATGTACCACGCCCAGGACCGCGCGGTGGACGTACCGCGAACCGAGCGCACCGGCAAACGCGGCGGCATCCACAACGCGCTGACCCGCGTGATGATCAAGCCGTCGCACCTGATCGGCGGTTACGCGCAGCAGTCCTTCGCCCTGAACTACCACGGCCCCACCGGAAACCAGCGCGACGAGGTCACCACGATTCGTCGCCGCGACCAGGAAGTGACGTACTGACATGAGAGTCATGGCACAGATGGCCATGGTCATGAACCTGGACAAGTGCATCGGCTGCCACACGTGCAGCGTCACCTGCAAGCAGGCGTGGACCAACCGTGGCGGCGTCGAGTACGCGTGGTTCAACAACGTGGAAACCCGTCCCGGACAAGGCTATCCGCGGCAGTACCAGGACCAGGAGAAGTGGAAGGGCGGTTGGACGCTGAACAAGCGCGGCAAGCTCACCCTCAAGTCCGGCTCGCGTGTGAAGCGGCTGCTGAACATCTTCGCGAACCCGGACCTGCCCACGATCAACGACTACTACGAGCCGTGGACGTACGACTACGACAACCTGCTCGCGTCGGCGCCGATGGACACCACCCCGGTCGCGCGGCCGAAGTCGCTACTGACGGGCGAGGACACCAAGGTCACGTGGGGTGCGAACTGGGACGACGACCTGGGGTCGGGACCGGAGCAGGTCGGCAAGGACCCCGTGCTGGCGAAGGTGTCGGACAAGGTCAAGCTCGAGTTCGAGCAGACGTTCATGTTCTACCTGCCGCGGATCTGCGAGCACTGCCTCAATCCGGCGTGTGCGGCGTCGTGCCCGTCGGGCGCGATCTACAAGAGGTCCGAGGACGGCATCGTGCTCGTCGACCAGGACAAGTGCCGCGGCTGGCGGCAGTGCGTCACCGGCTGCCCGTACAAGAAGATCTACTTCAACCACAAGACCGGCAAGGCCGAGAAATGCACGTTCTGCTACCCGCGGATCGAGGTCGGCATCCCGACGATCTGCTCGGAGACGTGCGTCGGTCGGCTCCGCTACATCGGTGTGATGCTCTACGACGCCGACGCGGTGCTGGACGCGGCGTCGGTCACCGACGACAAGGACCTGTATCCGTCGCAGCTGGGTGTGTTCCTCAACCCGCACGATCCTCGTGTCGTCGCGGAGGCCGAGCGGGCGGGCATCTCCTCGGAGTTCATCGAGGCGGCACAGAACTCACCCGTGTACAAGCTGATCGTCGACTACCAGGTGGCGTTGCCGCTGCATCCGGAGTACCGGACGATGCCGATGGTCTGGTATATCCCGCCGCTGTCGCCGATGGTGGAGGCGCTGTCCGACACCGGTCACGACGGCGAGTCCGCGGACAACCTGTTCGGTGCGATCGACTCGCTGCGCATCCCGATCGAGTACCTCGCGGAGTTGTTCACCGCGGGCGAGATCGGACCGGTCCGCGCGTCACTGCAACGTCTGGCGGCAATGCGCGCACACATGCGTCAGGTCAATCTCGGTGAGTCGATCAAGCCGGAGGTGGCGGACGCCGTCCGCCTCACACCGGACGAACTGACCGCGATGTACCGCCTGCTCGCCCTCGCGAAGTACGAGGACCGCTACGTCATCCCCACCGGCGCCAGCTCGGACGCGCATCGCCTCGATGCGCTCGCCACCGGCTGCAGCCTGGAGGACGACAGCGGACCCGGCATGGGCGGGCCGACCGCGGGCGGCGCGGGAATGACGGCGTTCGAGGTGATGGCCGACAAGTTCCACCTCGTCGGGGAGGACACCAACGGCGCGGCACCGGAGAACAAGGAACGCCGGATCAACCTCCTCAACTGGGACGGCCGCAGCACCGACGGGCTGGTCCCGGCCGGCTCACGGGAGGAGTCCTGATGGGTGTGCTGAACCTGCGCCGGAGCAAGCGCGCCGCGCCCGCGGCCGAGATACTGACGGACACCCAGCAGCGCCTGGTGTGGCGCGTCGCGGCCCTGATCCTCGACTACCCGCACCAGTCCACGCTCGACCTGCTGGACGATCTACGCGCCGCTGCGGCACCGATCCCGGAACCGGCCGGCCCGAACCTGCTCGCGTGTATCGAGCACATGCGGGATCAGGATCCGATCGCACTCGCCGCGCGCTACGTCGAGACGTTCGACCTGCGACGGCGGTCGAGCCTGCACCTGTCGTACTACGCGTACGGCGACACCAGGAACCGCGGAATGGCGTTGCTGCGCTTCAAGACCGCGTACCGCAACGCCGGCCTGGAGCTGGGCGACCACGAGCTCCCCGACTTCCTGCCCGTGGTGCTGGAGTTCGCGGCGACCACCGACCCGACCCGGGGACGACGCCTGCTGATCACGCACCGCGCCGTGATCGAAGTGCTCCGACTGTCACTGCACGACAGCGGGTCTGCCTACGCGAGCGTGATCGACGCCGTCTGTTCGACCCTGCCGGAACTCGACACCGACGATCGCGCGCAGGTGGTCAAGCTCGCTGCGGAGGGTCCGCCCGAGGACGCCGTCGGCCTCGACACCTACGCACTCGATCCGGCGCTGCACCCCCACATCGGTTCATACGGAGACGGCACCGCCGTCGACGACTACCCCGGCCTCGGCGACCCCTCCCGCGTCGCCGGTACCGCCCAGATCGGAGCCACCCGGTGAGCAATCTGCTCTGGCTGACACTGCCGTACATCGCGCTGACCTCGTTCGTCGTCGGCCATGTGTGGCGGTACCGCAAGGACCAGTTCGGCTGGACGACGCGGTCGTCGCAGATGTACGAGTCGCGGCTCCTGCGCCTGGGCAGTCCGCTGTTCCACTTCGGGATCCTCGCGGTTCTCGCCGGGCACGTCGGCGGCGTGCTGATCCCGGCGAGTTGGACCAGTGCGCTGGGCATCTCCGAGGGCGCCTACCACGTCATTGCCGTCGGTATGGGTGTTCCGGCGGGCATCGCGACCGTGGCCGGACTGGCGATCCTGGTGTACCGCCGGACCACCGTGGTGAGTGTGCGCAAGGTGACCACCGTCAACGACAAGATCATGTACGGACTGTTCATCGTGGTGATCGCCACCGGCATGTTCAACACCCTCGGCGAGAACGTGATCCTCGGTCACTACGACTACCGCTCGACGGTCTCGCCGTGGTTCCGCAGCCTGTTCTCCCTGAGCCCGCAGCCGGAGCTGATGGTGGGCGTTCCGCTGAGCTTCCAGCTGCACGGCCTCACGGTGCTCGCGCTGCTGGCGATCTGGCCGTACACGCGCCTGGTTCACGTGTTCAGCGCCCCGCTCGGGTACCTCGGCAGGCCGTACGTCGTCTATCGCAGCAAGGACGTGAAGCGGCCGGGCGGAAACCGGTACGACCGCGCCTGGGAAACGGCAAACCGGACGCGAGCGTGAACATGACGTGTCTACGGGGTAGAAAACAGCGCGGTCGCTGACGGCATCCGATAGCGTTCGAGGTGGTTCGGGAAAATTTGCCCACGGAGGTGACCGGGTGCGTGCCCGCATCCGGGTGACAACCCAACGGATGAGGTGTCCATGGACGTCAGTCGTTCGGAACGTCGGATTCGTCGAAGTACCACCGCGTCGGGCCCGCGTGCGGGCCGACATCGCTCCCGGGCACTGGCCGTCGCCGGTGTCGCTGCCCTCGTCGTCGGACTCGGAACCGGCACCGCCGGTGCCGTCGTCAACAACTACAGCAGCATTACCGACGGGTCCGACAACCTCGTCGAGATCAGCCAGGGCGACACCTCGATCGTCGGGGTCCCGCCGCTGGACAGTTCGCCGCTCAGCCGTGAGTTCTTCCACAGCGGCTATGCAGAGGCACGGATCAGTGGTCCCGGCGCCGATTCCATGTCCGGCAGCAAGATCTCGTTCGGCTACCAGGTGGGCTATCCCATCGCCCTGACGGGCGCCACCATCCAACTCAACACACCCGGCCTGGGGTACGAGTTGGAGAGCAAGAACGGCATCGACCTCATCGGATTCCTGCCGGGCGGCGACGATCCGGACTTCATCCTCGGATTCGAGAATCGCGGGATGCTCGCGGGTGACATCATCCCGCAGCAGAACCTGATCTTCGACCTCGAGCCCGGCGGCATCACCGATGTCCCCGTCATCGAGGACAAGGAGTTCGGCGGTCCCTTCGCGAAGATTCGGATCGGCAACGTCCACGGCAGCGTGTCGGGCGCCATCGGTCCCGTCACCCTGCGCCCGTACGCGAAGGTCGAACTCGCGTCCGGGGACATCGTGATGACGTACGGGGCCCCGGTCCCGATCTGATCGCAGTTCCCTCACCACCCGCATCGGGCGGGATCCGGCACCGGGTCCCGCCCGACGTGTGTCACGGCCCGGTCAACTGGGTCCAGGGTCCCGACTCCCCTACCCTGTCACGGTGAGTGAATCCGGCCCGGCACCCAACGACGAGCGCGAAGGCGGTCTCCATCAGACCGACGACCCGTTCGTGACAGCAGACCGGCTGCGGATGTTCGCGTTCGCGACGGCGGACAAGCGCACCGACTATGTGACGGTGCTGCGTGCGTTCGACCATGCCAGGGCCAACTACGTGGTGCTGTTGCACGCCGGTGACGTGGCCGACACGCTGACCCGGATGGGGACGCGGGCAATGACGGCCGCGGAGATCACTCCGCTTCTCGACCAACTCCATCAGTGGGGCGTACTCGAACGCAGCTACGACGGGTCCCGAGCCGCGACGCTGGCGGAGTACCGCAACCGGCACTTCGTCTACCAGTTCAGCCGGCTGGGTTACCAGGCGTTCCGCGCGGTCCGGGACGTGCTCGCGCTTCGCCTCGACGAGGCCGCCCTCTCCCGTCTCGCCCTGCCCGATCTACTGTCGGATCTGCAGCAGTTGGCGGAGGCGAACCGCCGCGGCGACGGCGAGCTGATCTATCGCACGCTGCGCCGCCTCGACTCCACGCTGTCCGACATGGCGACGCGGGCGTCGCAGTTCTACCTCACGCTCGGTGACCTCGTCCGCACCACGGAGATCACCCCGGAAGCGTTCCTGGTGCGCAAGGACGCGCTGCTGACCCACATGCGGGAGTTCAGCTCCGACCTCGCGCGGTACGCGCCGAAGCTCGCGTCGGCGATCTCCGACGTCGAAGAGAGTGGCGTGCGCGACCTCCTCGGGCGGGCCGCGATTGCCGACGAACGCCTGTTCCTGACCGTGACGGAGCGGGAGGCCGACTGGACGCAGCGGTGGTCCGGGCTCACCCAGTGGTTCGTCGCCTCCTCCGACGGTCCGAGCGAGTCGGAGCGGCTCCGGGAGGGCACGATGGCCGCCATCTCGGCGGTGCTGGCCCTGCTGCGCCGTGTCACCGAGACGCGACGCGGCGGCGTCAGCCGGGAGAGTCAGCTGCGGCACCTGGCCGGCTGGTTCGCGGGCGCACCCACCGAGGATGCCGCTCACGCACTGTTCCAGGCCGTGTTCGATCTGGGTCGGCCGCGGCATCTGTCGACGGTCCATCCGGACGCCGACCTCATCCCGGATTCGCGGTCGTGGTGGGACGCGCCGCCGGTGGAGATCTCCCGTACCCTCGCCGAGACGGGTAAGCCCGCCGCGGCCGGGGCACCGGGCCGCGTGCAGCGCAACGAGGCGAGCATCCGCCGGCTGCGGGACGCGCAGCTCGCGGCGCAGCGTGCGCGCGCGGAGGCGGCCCGCTCCCTGGCCGCGGGCGGTGCCTACGACCGCGTCCTCGGCGAGGAGGAGACCGATGTGCTGCTCGGCTTGTTGACCGCCGCGTTGACCGCACGGGTACCGGTCAGTGGCGTCGTACGTGACAGCACGGGCTCCGAGAACGGGGTGCGCCTGACCCTGTCGCCGCACGAGGAATCGACAACCGTCGAGACGGCCAGGGGCCGACTGCACCTGGACCGGCTGCGGGTGAGCGTCCAGTGAGGGCCCGCGAGATCTCACCGCTGATGCTCGAGTCCTATCAGCGGGCAGCACGGGTGATCCTGGCGAACCACCTGGTGACCACGACATACCCGGATCCGCTGGCCCTGCCGCTGCTGCGCCGGTGGACGACCGAACTGCGGGACGACCTCCTCGAACTCTTCGGGTACCGCCTGGAGGTGACGGAGACGACGGCCCGACTGTTCACGGCCGCGGACCGCCTCGATCCCACAGCCCCGGCCACGTCCGGGGATCGCGCCTTCGACCGGCGGCGCTACGCGTACCTCGCGCTGGCACTGGCCGCGCTCGGTCGCGCCGGGAACCAGATCACCCTGTCGGAGTTGGCCGATCACGTCGCGGCGGAGGCCACGCAGGTCCCGACGGTCGACCTCTCGACCGAGCGGTTCACGGACCGCAGCGCGCTCGTCGACGCGATCGGGTGGCTCACCGCCCGAGGTGCCATCCGGCTCGCGGACGGCGACGCGACCGGCTGGGCGTCGAATCCCGATGCGGGCGAAGCGCTCTACGACATCGACCGGTCGGTGGTGATCGCCCTGTTCCGTCCACCGCGGGCGCTGCAACACCTGACGTCGGTACGCGGACTGCTCACCGTGGTCGACGAGACCGCCACCACACGGGAGACCGCGCGCCGGGTTCGGCGCGCGCTGGTGCAGCATCCCGTCGTGTACGCGGACGACCTCGACGAGGACGAGCGGCTTCAGCTCGCGTTGCCCCGGACTGCCGCCGACGTGGCGATGCTCACCGGCCTCGTCGTCGAGCGCCGCGCCGAGGGCATCGCGCTGATCGACCAGTCGGGCCGCCTCTCGGACATCCGCTTCCCGTCGACCGGGACGATCGCGCAGGTCGCGCTGCTGCTTGCCGGGGAGATCGCGGACCGCGTCCAGGATCCCGACGCTCCGGACCCGATGCGAATCCCCCTGCCGAACAACAGAACCGACGACCTGGTCGCGCAGCTCGACAGCGCGATCCCGGCGGCCGGCCTCCTGCTCGAACTCGCGGACGATTCCCCGGAGTCCCGGCCCGAGGCACGCGTCGACGCACCGCAGGAGACGCAGGCGACCTATCCGCTCGTCGAGGACAGCTGGATCGACGCTGTCGTCACCGAGCTCGGACTGCGGTTCGGCCGCACGTTCGCCGCGCAGTGGCAGGCGGATCCCGCTGGACTGCGCAGGCGCTCGGTCGACCTGCTCGACGCGCAACGCCTCGTCCGCAAGGTCGAGGGCGGCGTCCTGGTGCTACCGGCGTTGGCGCGCTATCGCGGTGTCGTCGTCACCGTCCGCGAACGAGAGCCCCAACTGGACCTGTCGACCGAGCTCGTGAACTCCGATTCGTCGGACCCTGAGGAATAGAGGCTGACTTCGCATGGCAAGTGCGCGTTTTCGACCGACCCGCGCCGGGATCGTCAACCTGTGGGACTACCGGGACCAGGAGTTCTCCTTCGCCGACGGCCGCCTGGTCCTGCGTGGCCCCAACGGCTCCGGTAAGACCAAGGCACTCGAGGTGCTGTTCCCGTTCGTCCTCGACGGACGCATCGAGCCGCGCCGGCTGAATCCGTTCGCCGGTGAGGAGCGGACGATGAAGTCGAATCTGCTCTACCGCGGCGACGAGAGCGCCCACTCCTACGTGTGGATGGAGTTCGCGCGCGGAAACCCGGATGATCCGGAGGCAGTGACCGTCGGGATCGGCATGCGTGCGAGCCGGCAGAACGACAAGGTGACGCGCTGGCACTTCGTCGCGGACGGCCGCGTCGGGGTCGACTTCTCCCTGATCGGCGCGGGCGACCAACCGTTGACGAAGAAGCAACTCGCCGAGCAGATCGGCGGCGACGCCATCACGGACCGGCCGGTCGATCACCGTGCCGCGATCGATGCCCGCCTGTTCGGGCTCGGTGCGCAGCGCTACGACCAGCTGATCACACTGATTCTGACGCTGCGGCGACCGCAGCTCGCGAAAAACCTTGACCCGAAGGGACTGTCGCAAGCACTCACCGACGGTCTGCGGCCCGTCGACGACCAGCTGGTGCTGGAAGCGGCGCGCTCGTTCAGCGACATGGAAGAGGTCGGTCGGGCGCTGGAGGGGCTGACCACCGCGGACCAGGCCACCCAGGACTTCGTCTCGGTCTACACGAAATACCTCCGGCAGCAGGCCCGGACGGACGTCGAGCAGGTGGCGCGGCGGTTCGAGTCCGTCGAGGCCGCCACCGCCGCCGTCGCCGATGCCGTTGCCGCTCAGTCGAACCGCCAGGAGGAACGCGCGGCAGCGGAGGAACGACTGACCGCCGCCGAACGCGCACTCGACCTGGCCCGCGCCGAGCTCGAGACCCTGCAGCGTTCGAGCGCCTACGAGGGCAAGCAGCAGCTCGACGACCTCGGTGCCGTCGTGGCCGATCTGCGCCGCTCCACCGACCAGCAGGCGGACAAGTCGGTGAAGGCACAGGCGACGTTGGCCCAGCGCGCCGAGGAGGCCGCCCAGTCGCTGGCACGGGTGACGCGCGCCACCGAGGCGTTGGCCCGCGCCGAGGCCGACCTGCAGGAGGCGGCGGGCGACGCAGGCATCACGTGGGCGGCACTGCCCGACACTGCTCGCGGCGACCAGATCACGTCCGCGGTCCGCGGGCACGCCGAGGAGCGATCCGGCGACGTTCGCGCCGTGCGGGAAGCGCTGACCGTGGTCGAGCGTGCCTCCGCCGAACGCGTTCGCGCCGACCGTGCCGCGGACCGGGGACGCGAGCAACTGGACACAGCCGCCGCCGCGGTGAAGGAGGCCCAGGCCGCCGCCGCGCTGGCCCGCACCGAATGCCAGGGATCGCTCCGCCGGTGGTGGTCGACTCACTCGTCGCTGTACGCGCGGGTCGGGGTGTCGAGCGCGATGTTCGTCGCGATGCACGACGCCGTGTCCACCGTCGGCACCGACGACGCACCCGGGTTCCCGGAGATCCTCGCCGACCACACCACCGAACCGCTGGACACGCTGCGCGGCCGACGTCGCGACGCCGAGGTCGCGGCCGAACGGTCTGCGGCCGCTGCAGCCGAGTTCACCGCGGACCGGGTGCGGGTCGCGGCCGAACACGACGACGCACCGCCCGCGCATCCCGCCCGCATGGGTTCTCGGTCTGGTCTTGCCGGGGCGCCGCTGTGGCGGTTGGTGCGGTTCGCCGACGACGTCGACGCGGCAACCGCAGCCCGCATCGAAGCGGCGCTGGAAGCGGCGAACCTTCTCGATGCATGGATCCCGGACGGCGACGTCCCCCAGGCCGAGTCGGAGTTGTTCCTGATGGCGCTGCCCTCGGATGAGCGGCCGCGGGGACGCACCCTGGCCGACGTGCTGATTGTGGAGCCGGATGCGGGCGTATCGGAGAACCGTGTCGCGGATCTGCTGGCGTCCATCGCATTGGCAGACGACGCGACGACGGCGACCATCGCCATCGGCATGGACGGCCGCTTCCGCCAGGGCGTCCAGGTCGGCGTCCACACCAAGTCGGACGCCGAGTTCATCGGCGCGACGGCCCGGCAGCGTCGCCGCGAGCTGCGTCTGGCCGAACTCGATGCCGCGATCGAGGTGGCCGAGTCGGAACGGGCGGCGGCTCGGGCAGAGCAGGCGGCCGCAGCCGACCTGCTCGTCGAGCTCACCGCGGCGGGCAAGTCCCTGCCCCGCCCTACCGGTGTCCTCACGGCCCTGCGTGGGGTCGCGGAAGCCGCGGGCGCCCTGCGTACCAGGGACGAGGCGGCGTCGACCGCACAGCGTGAACTGGACCAGGCGATCGCCGAGCTATCCGCACAGGAACGCACACTGCGGGAGGCGTCCGTCCGGCATCGCATCGCCGATCCGGTGCGCGGCATCGACGCCCTGTCCGCCGCGATCCGGCACTTCGAGGCATGCGGCGATCACGTCGTCCGATGCCGGCGCGACCGCGAGAAGGACATCGAACGCAGCCGCGAGGCCGACGACCGCCACGCGGAGGCGAGGGACGTCGCGGAGGAGTTCGCGGAGGAGTCCGCGGCGGCGCAGGAGAACCTGGAGCAGCAAGTCCAGCGTCTCGCGACCCTCCGGGAGGCGATCGGAGCCGGCGCCGACGACATCGAAGCCGACATCGACCGGGCCCGCGCCCGCATCGACGCGGCCACCACCGAGCAGCGCGCAGCGCGCAAGGCAGGCGACGGAGCGGTCGAGGCGATCGGCAAGGCGGCGGGTGCGTACGGCGCCGCGGTCGAGTCACTGCGGGCCGCACTCACCGAGACCCGTTCCGATGCGGGCCGTCTCGCGCCGTATGCGCAGCGCGATCTCCTCGACCTGCTCGGCGTCACCGACGCCCACACCTGGCCGGCGTCGGATGCCGCCTGGCTCACGACCGAACAGCTCGTGTACCGGATCGAGAACGAACCCGGCGAACCCGCCCCGGTGGTGCCGGACGAGGTTGCCGCACTGCACGCGGCGATCGACGCCGCCACGACCGCGGTGAAGGTGTCGGAGGCGGCGGGCAAGTCCACACGCTCCGCGCTGACGAGTGCGCTGCAGGAATTCGACGCCCGGCTCGCCGCTGCGGGCCAGGACTACCGGTTGCGTTGGGACGCGGCGGACGGCGTGACCACCGCCTCCGTGCAGCACGATCAGGGCCAGTCCTCGATCGCCGACTTCGCGGCATTGATCGGCCGTGCCCGCGACGACCAGCAGCAGCTCCTCACCGATTCGGAGCGGCGGATCCTCGAGGACGCCCTGCTGACCGGGTTGGCGCAGCAGATTCACGAGCGGACCGTCGACGCCCGCGACCTGATCACCCAGATGGCTGCCGAGATGCGAGGCAGACGCATGTCGTCGGGCAACACCATCGGCGTGCACTGGGTGCTCGCCGACAACCTCGACGACGGGTCGCGGGCGGTGTCGAAGCTGCTCGACCGGGACGCGTCCGCGCTCGGCCCCGACGAACTGGCCACGATCCGAGCACATTTCGCGACCCGGATCCGAACACTGCGCGCCGCACATCCCGAACGCGCGTACCCCGAGATCCTCACGGAGGCGCTCGACTACCGGCGGTGGCGGGTGTTCTCCTTCACCCTGATCGGCGGCGACGGCAGCGAGGACAAGCTGACGGTTGCCCGGCACGGTGCACTGTCGGGTGGCGAGCAGTCGGTGTCGCTGCACCTGCCGCTGTTCGCGGCCGCGCACGTGATGCTCTCGTCCGCCGACCCGCACGCGCCGCGTCTGCTCGGCCTGGACGAGGCGTTCGCGGGTGTCGACGACAACGGGCGAAGCGAACTCCTCGGCATGAGCGTGCAGTTCGACCTCGACCTGTTCATGACCGGGTACGACCTGTGGGTCACGTACGGCGGCGTCCCTGGTTGTGCGCACTACGACCTGTCGCATTCGACGCCCGAGCATTCGGTCAGCGCCACGCTGATGGTGTGGGACGGCGGCATGCTGATGCAGGAACACGACGGGTCCGACCTCGCGAAGGCGCTCGGGTCGCCCGGGCGCCGTAAGACCCTCGAGCCCGGTGGGCTGGAGTTCGCGGAGGTGTGATGCGGCCGGCCGCGGGGTGTCGTCTCCGTGCAACGCGCTGTCGCGCGCTGGTGCGCGGTCTACCCTGAATTTCCAGGAGGCCGCATGCTGCACGTCACCTTCCTGGGCGAGCAGGCGATCATCGACTCGGAGACCGGCGACGCCGTCTCCCTGTCTCCCCGTGCGCTGGCGCTGCTCGCGTTCCTCGTCACTCATCCCGGGATACCGCAGGCGCGGGCCCGGCTCGCCGCCCTGTTCTGGCCGGATTCGCCGGACGGTCAGGCGCTGACGAATCTGCGTCGGGAACTGCACAGCCTTCGGCGCTCCGTGTCGGACACACCGGATCTGGTGGTCACCACGGCGGATCTGTGCTGGCGGGACGGCGAGTGCACCGTCGACGTACGAGTATTCGACACCGAACGCACGCACGCTCTCGACGCCGGCGACGACGCCGTATTCGAGGCACACGCGACGTCGGCCCTGAACGCCTACCGCGGCGCCTTTCTGCCCGGCTGCGACGACGACTGGGCCACGGCCGTGCGCGGGGAACTGGAGCAGCGATGCGTAGACCTGTGCGACCGGCTTGCCGCCGTGCGCAGGCGGCTAGGGGATCTCCCGGCCGCGGCCGAGGTGATTCGGCGTCGGATTCTGTTGCGGCCATCGGAGGAAACCGGATACCGGACGCTGATGGAACTCCAATTCGAACTCGGTGACCGCTCGGGTGCCGTGCGTACCTTCCACCACTGCGCCGCAGTGCTCGAACGCGAGCTCGGAGTCGAACCCGACCAGGTCACCCGCGACGTCTTCGAACAGCTCCTGCGTGACGGGGACACGGCCACAGATGATCAGCGCCTCGAGACGCAGTCCCGGGTTCCGGCGCCGCCTCTCGTCGGGCGCGAGCGGTCGATCACCGCGCTATCCGACGCGTGGAGCCGCGCGATGACCGGTCGGGCCGAGCTCGTCGTCGTGTCGGGCGATGCCGGCGTCGGGAAGACGCGCCTGGTCGCCGAGTTCGGACGGAGCGTCCGGCGTCGCGGGGCGATCGTCACGAGGGCTCGGTGCCTCGCCGGAACCGGGCGGCTGCCGCTCGCACCCATCGCGGACTGGTTGCGCGATCCCGCCCTCGCCGACGCAGCACGTCAACTGGCGCCGGAGTGGCGGGCAACGGTGGATCGGCTGCTGTCGCCCGGCCGAACGGAACCCGATGTGGAGGGCGCGGCCGGGGCGTGGCGGCGGGCCCGCTTCGTGGAGGGCCTGGCTCGGGCGCTTCTCGCTCCCGGCGCGCCGACGCTGCTCGTCCTCGACGACGTGCAGTGGTGTGACGGAGACACCCTCGACGTGCTCCATCATCTGCTCGGCGCGTTCCCACGGTCGCCCGTCCTGGTCGCTACGACGATGCGCAGCGACGGCACGGAATCGACGCGACTACTCGGGCGAATGGCCTCGACGATCCCGGTCATCACGGTGCCTCTCGGCCCGCTGGACGCTGCGTCGGCAGCTGCGCTCGCCGACGACCTGGCAGGGCGAGCGTTGTCCGAGACGGAACACGCTCTGCTGCTCGCCGGGACGGGAGGATTCCCGTTCCATCTCGTTGCGGCGCTGCACTCCGGCGTCGTTCCCGGAAGCGGCGACCAGCGCGCCGACCGCCTTCGGGATCTGCTGGGGGCACGGCTCGCCACGCTCGGACCGGACGCGGCTGCGATCGTCGCCCTGGTCGCGGCGGCGGGCCGGGATGTCAGCCTCGATTTGCTGGTGGAAGCCGGCGACCTGGACCCGGTCGCGACGGTACGCGCGGTGGACGTCCTGTGGCGGCAGCGCATCCTGCGGGAGACCGGACGCGGCTACGACTTCGCGCACGACCTGCTGCGCGACGCCGCGTACGCGCGGATCGACCCGCCGCAACGGTGGCTGCTGCATCGACGGCTCGCGCACGGCCTCGAGTCGGTGCACGGCGACGATCTCGACCCCTACAGTGCTCAGCTCGCTCGCCAGTACGACCGGGGTGGACGCCCCGACCGCGCGCTCCCCCACTACCTCCGCGCCGCCGAACTGGCCACTGCAACTTACGGTTACGACGAGGCCGTGCGACTTCACCGGGCCGCAGTCACTGCGGTGCGTTCCCTGCCCGACAGCATCGGCACGCGTCGAAGCGAACTCGCCGTCCTCCGGGCATCGGCCGCGCCACTGACGGCGTCGCAGGGCTACGCCTCGCCCGCCCTGCAGGCGACACTCGAGCGGGCCGTCGACCTCGCGGAGCGGTTGGGGCAGCGAGAGCAGTGGGCAGCCGGGCTCGTCGGCCTGTGGTCGTCGAGGTTCGTCCAGGGCCGCAACCTCGATTCCGAACGGGTTGCGGCACGTGCACTCGAGGTCGCGGACGGTGTCGGCGACCCCGATTCGCTCGGCGCCGCCCACTTCGCCTACGGCGGGTCCGCCGTGAGTCTCGCCCGGCCCGAGGAGGCGCTCACGCACTTCGAGGCAGCGGACGCACTCACCGGCGGCGGCCGCACCCTGTGGGTCGGCGCCCGGTACGACGTGCATGGTCGGGCGTGGTCGGCACATGCGCTGTGGTTGTGTGGCCGGTTCGACGAGGCCCGCATCGCCGCCGACTCGGCCGTGGCGCTGGCTCGGACGGACGATCAGCCGTACACCCTGGCCGTCGCCCTCGCCTACGGGGCGATCACGCAGCAGATACTCGGTGACACGGACGCGCTGCGCGGCGCGGTCGACAATCTGGGTGAACTCTGCGACCGGTACGGTTTCGCCTACTACCGGGAGTGGGGGATGGTGCTGGACGGGTGGGTCCGCTGCGACGCCGAGCTCGCCACGAAAGGCGTCGACAAACTCCGTGCCACCGGCGCGTTCGCCCGGATGCCGTACTGGCTGTACCTGCTCGCCGACATCCATGCCCGCGCCGGACGCACCGCCACCGCACGGGCGATCCTCGACGCTGCGCTCACTGCCGCCCACACGCACACCGACCGCTGGTGGTTGCCGCAGATCGAACGCGGCCGCGACGCCCTCTCCTGACGTCGGGCGTGCCCCCGCGGAACGGACTACCGTCGATCGTGCGCGCAGCAGCTGTCACGAGAACCCGTCACATGACGACGAGAGGCCGACCGATGGCGAAGATTCTGTTCGTGATGACCGGTGCCGACGCGTGGACACTCGCCGACGGCACGAAACACCCCACCGGATTCTGGGCGGAGGAAGCGGTCGTTCCGCTCCGAGCGTTCACCGCTGCCGGCCACGAGGTCGTCGTGGCCACTCCGGGAGGTGTGGTACCACCGGTTGACCCGGCGAGCCTCGCCGCCGACCCCGACCTCGCGGACGCCGTGGCCTCGGCTCCCGAGTTCGCCGCGCCCGTTGCGCTCGCAGACGTGCGGTTCGCCGACTTCGACGCGGTGTTCGTACCGGGAGGGCACGGCCCGATGGAGGACCTGGCCGTCGACTCCGATTCGGGCCGCATCCTGACCGAGGCACTCGGCAGCGGCAAACCCGTCGGCGTCGTGTGCCACGGACCGGCGGCACTTCTCGCCGCGACGACACCCGACGGCACCAACGCGTTCGCCGGTTACCGCGTCACTGCGTTCACCAACGCCGAGGAACACGCGGGCGGACTCGCGGACAAGGCGAAGTGGCTGCTGCAGGACCGCCTCACCGACGCCGGGATCCAGGTGGAGGTCGGCGAGTCGTGGATGCCGCACATCGAGGTGGACCGGACGCTCGTCACCGGTCAGAACCCGGCGTCGTCCGCGCCGCTGGCCGCCGAACTCCTGAGCAGGCTCTGACCCGACTCCGACCTGGGCGAACGCACACCGAACGCACATGCGAACGGTTCCCGAACGCCCCGCTCCTAGCGTCGAAACCATGACCACAACACATGCCCTGGACTACTCCGACCTGGCGGCCGCGATGCGCGGCCACGTCGTCACCCCGGACCACCCCGACTACGACACGTCCCGCGCCGTGTACAACGCGATGATCAACCGCCGACCGGCCGCCATCGCGTACTGCCGTGACGCCGCCGACGTCATCGCCGCCGTCAACTTCGCCCGCGAGAACGGCGTCGAACTCGCCGTCCGCGGCGGCGGCCACAACGCCGCGGGACTCGGCGTCTGGGACGGCGCTCTCGTCGCCGACCTGTCCGAGATGCGCAGCGTCACCGTCGACCCCGAAGAGCACACCGTCCGCGTCGACGGCGGCTGCGTGTGGGGCGACGTCGACCACGCCACCGTGGCGTTCGGGATGGCGACCCCGTCGGGGTTCCTCGCGTCCACCGGTGTCGGCGGCCTGACCCTCGGCGGCGGTATCGGCTACCTGTCCCGGCGATTCGGCCTGACGGTCGACAATCTCCTCGGCGCGGACGTCGTCCTCGCCGACGGCACGTTCGTGCGCGCCGACGCCGACCGGCATCCCGAACTGTTCTGGGCGCTGCGCGGCGGCGGTGGCAACTTCGGTGTCGTCACCTCGTTCACGTTCCGCTGCCACGACATCGGCGAGAACGGCATCGTCATGGGCGGTCCGGTGCTGTACGACATCGCGGACACCGCCGCCGTGATGCGCTGGTACCGCGAACTGGTACCGGCTCTGCCCGAGGAGCTCAGCGGCTGGATCGGACTGCTGACCGTCCCGCCCGCGCCGCCGTTCCCGGAGGAGTTGTGGGGACGCAAGGCCTGCGGCATCGTCTGGTGCTACACCGGCCCGCACGATCGCGCCGACGAGGTTCTCGACCCGATCCGGACGTTCGGTGATCCGATGCTCGTCGGCATCCACGACCTGCCGTTCACCGCGCTGCAGCAAGCGTTCGACGGGCTGTATCCGGCCGGGCTGCAGTGGTACTGGCGTGCCGACTTCTTCGAGGAGATCTCCGACGACGCGATCGCCGTGCACGAGCGGTTCGGCGCGCAGTTGCCGACCGGGCACTCCACGATGCACATGTACCCGATCGACGGCGCCGCCTCCCGTGTCGGGGAGGACGACACCGCGTTCGCGTACCGGAACGGCGGCTGGGCAGGCGTCATCGTCGGTGTCGATCCCGACCCCGCGAACGCGGGCGCCATCACCGAGTGGTCGAAGAACTACTGGACCGACCTGCATCCGACGTCGGCGGGCGGCGCCTACGTGAACTTCCTGATGGACGAGGGGCAGGACCGGGTCCGGGCGTCCTACCGCGACAACTACGACCGCCTGGCCCGCGTCAAGCGGGATTACGACCCCGACAACATGTTCCACATCAACCAGAACATCGAGCCCGCCCGAACGGAGTAGCGCGAACCCGGCGTCCGAGCCGGAGTCGGGTGCGATCCTGACTGGCATGTCGTATCTCGTGAAGTCCGACCACCGGGCTCCTGCCGTCACCGTCCCCGTCCCGGTGGATCCGACCCTGCCCCGCACCTGCGTGATCGGGGCAGGGTCGTCCGGTATCGCCGCGGCGAAGGCCCTGTACCTCGCCGGCATCCCGTTCGACTGCTTCGAACAGGGCAGCGTGATCGGCGGAAACTGGGTCTACGACAACCCGAATGGGCAGTCCGCCTGCTACGAGTCGCTGGAGATCAACACCTCCTGCGGGAGGATGGCGTACTCCGACTTCCCGATGCCGGACGAGTACCCGCCGTACGCTCGCCACGACCAGGTCCGCGCCTACTTCGAGGCGTACGTCGATCATTTCGCGTTCCGCCACACCATCACGTTCGGCACCACCGTCGAGCACGTCGCCCGCACCGAGGACGGCAGGTGGGCGGTGCGCACGTCCGGACCCGACGGTGAGCACACCCACACCTATGACGCCGTGATCGTCGCGAACGGGCACCATTGGGATCCGCGCTGGCCCGACCCCGCTTACCCCGGCACGTTCGCCGGTGAGCAGATCCACGCCCACGACTACCGCAACGCCGAGCAACTCGCAGGCCGCGACGTCGTGGTCGTCGGTATGGGGAACTCCGGGCTCGACATCGCCGTCGAGGCATCGAAAGTCGCACGCAGCGCCACGATGTCGGTGCGCCGCAGCCACTGGGTGCTACGCAAGTTCCTGTACGGAGGCGCGGCCGACCGGTTCTCGATGCCGGGCTGGGCGCCCGGGTGGATGGTCTCGGCCGGGCTGCGGAGCGCCGCCCTCTCCTCCGGAGACCTCACCCGCTACGGACTTCCGCGGCCGACGCACAGGCCCGGTCAGGCACATCCCGTCCAGTCCGAACAGATCCGCGCACGACTGCAGGCGGGCGCGATCACGCCGCGCCCGGGCATCGACCGATTCGACGACGACACAGTCGTTTTCACCGACGGAAGCCGCTCAAAGGCAGACCTGATCGTGTGGGCCACCGGCTACGACGTCACGTTCCCGTTCCTCGACCCCGATCTGGTCGCCGCCCCCGACAACGACCTTCCGCTCTGGAAGCGCGCGGTGCACCCGGACCTGCCCGGCCTCTACTTCGTCGGCCTTCTCCAGCCGCTCGGCGCGGTCATGCCGCTCGCCGAGGCGCAGAGCGCGTGGATTGCCGACACCCTCACCGGCCGCTACCTCCCTCCGGGTGCCGACGAGATCCGGTCGCAGATGACCGCCGACCACGAACGCACCAAGCGCCGGTTCTACGCGTCGCCGAGGCACACGATGGAGGTCGACTTCGACCACTACCTCTGGGACCTCGCACGCGAACGCAGGCGAGGCGGCCGAAGGGCGCGATAACACCGGCGCATTCGCGAGGTTTCGCGCAACCCTGCCGGGGGAACTCCGAAGGCAGGGATCTGCGGTCCCAGAACCGTGTCGGGGGCCGCAGATCCCATGACAAGGAGTCGAGATGAACACCGATACCGTCGTGTGGATCGTGATTGCGGTCGTCGCAGTGCTGGTCGTGGCTGCGGTTGTGCTGGCTCTGATGCGCAGACGGACCACCCAGCACCGCAGGCAAGCCGAGGAGATTCGTACCGACGCGAGACAGAAGTCGTTCGAGGCGGGTCGGCAGGAGGCACTCGCGAACGAGTCCGCCGCCGAAGCCCGTATCGCCGCCGCCGAGGCGGACGCGAAGAGGGCGGAAGCGCAACGCCTGCAGCAGGAAGCGGGCGCGGCAGGCGCCGAGGCTACGACCGCACGCGCAGAGGTCAACGAACAGTGGAATCGCGCCGACGCACTCGATCCGGACCACAACGCGAAAAGCGCGGACGACACACACCCACGGGAGGTACCGGACGCCGGTGGTCAGACTCCCAGGCACCGCGACGGACACTGAGGACTCCGGTTCCGACGGCGGCGAGTGGCGGCGAGAATGCCCGACCGTGTCAGCGCAAGGAGACACCCAGCAGCGCGTCGACAGCGTCGGAGAACAGTCCCGGCGCCGCGGCGTCGTGACCTCCGTGGTCGACGGCACGGCGGGCCCAGCCGTCGAGTGCGTCGAGTGCCTTCGGGGTGTCCAGGTCGTCGGCCAGATGCTGACGCAGGCGCGCGATGGTGTCCTCGACGGCCTGCGCCGTCGGCAGCGCGGCGGCGCGGCGCCACAGCGCCACCCGCTCCTGAGCAGTTGCCAGCACCTCGTCCGTCCACGGCCGGTCGACGCGGTAGTGCCCGGACAGGAGGCCGAGGCGGATCGCCATCGGATCGACGCCCTCACCGCGCAACTTGGACACGAAGACGAGGTTGCCGCGGCTCTTCGACATCTTCTCGCCGTCCAGCCCGATCATGCCGGTGTGAACGTAGTGACGTGCGAAACGCCGCTCGCAGACGACGGATTCGGCATGTGCGGCGGAGAACTCGTGGTGTGGGAAGATCAGATCGCTGCCGCCGCCCTGCACGTCGAACCCGGAGCCGATGCGGTTCAGTGCGATCGCCGAGCACTCGACGTGCCAGCCGGGCCTGCCCGGTCCGAACGGTGACGGCCAGGACGGCTCGCCGGGCCGGTTCGCGCGCCACACCAGCGCGTCCAGCGGGTCCTGCTTCCCGGGGCGGGCCGGGTCGCCGCCACGCTCCGCGAACAGGCGTTCCATCGTCTCGCGGTCGTAACCGGACTCGTATCCGAACTGCTCGGTCGCGTCGACCCGGAAGTAGACGTCCGGGTACTCGGCGTCGTCGACGACGTACGCAGCGCCCGCGGCGAGCATCTTGCCGACCATCTCGACAACCTCGTTCACCGATTCGACTGCGCCGATGTAGTCGCGCGGCGGCAGGACGCGTAGCGCCTCCATGTCCTCCCGGAACAGCGCGGTCTCCCGCATCCCGAGAACAACCCAGTCCTCGCCGTCGCGTTCGGCCCGCTCGAACAGCGGATCGTCGACGTCGGTGACGTTCTGGACGTAGTGGACGTCGTGCCCGGAGTCGCGCCAGATCCGATTCACGAGGTCGAACGCAAGGTACGTCGCGGCATGACCGAGATGCGTCGCGTCGTACGGCGTGATCCCACACACGTACATGGTCGCCGTCGGCCCGGGTGTGACGGGCCGAACGCGGCGATCCGCGGTGTCGAACAACCGCAACGGCGGCCCCTGACCGGGTACGGGCGGGACGGCGATGTCGGACCAGGACTGCATGACGGCGAGCCTATCGGAGACTGTGAAACGGCCGCATGGACGGGATCGGGTCAGGACGCCGACTGCCCCGACCGGCCGCTCAGAACGCGGGCCAGGGGATGGGGCGGTTCGTCGTCGGCTGCGGCATCACGGGGTTCGTCAGGAGGTCTCGAGTGCGCATTCGCAATGCTTCGACCTCCCCCGACGTGACGTACTCGGCGAGCCGGTCCGCCAGGTCGCCGCGCAGGGCCACCTCGAACGACTCGATGTCCACGAGCAGGTCACCGCCGATGCGCTGTCCCGCCCACCCCCACAGCACGGTCCGCAGCTTGTTCTCCGCATGCAGGCAGATGCCGTGGTCGACGCCGTACACCGACCCGTCCGTTCCCTCCAGTGCGTGCCCGCCCTTGCGGTCCGCGTTGTTCAGGAGCACGTCGAGGACGGCGACGCGCTGCAGCCGGGGATCGTCGGCGTGGATCAGGGTGACCTCCTCCCCCTCCCCGTCATAGGCCTGCAGGATGCGGAACCAGCCGTCGGGCACACGGTCGGGCGGACAGATGTCGACGAGGTCGAGCCGTTCGCCGCGGTCACCGACCGACTCGGGGGTCGGTACCCAGCGCTGCACCATTCCGGGTCCGTACGGCCCGTCGCGGAGGATCGTCCGCGGAATCACGCTCCACCCCAACGCCTCCGACACCAGGTACGACGCAACCTCGCGGCCCGCGAGGGTGCCGTCGGGGAAATCCCACAGCGGCTGTTCCCCGCGGATCGGCTTGTAGACGCATCGCACGGTGACGTCGTCCAACGTCGCCTCACACACCAGAGTCGCGTTGCTGGCCGAGACGATGCGACCGAGAACGGTCAGTTCGCCCGTCGCGAGGACGTCGGAGGGAACGGGATCGTGGTCGCCCGGCTCGGATGCTGCGAAGGTCACCTGGTCAGCTCTCGTCGTCGGCGGGATCGCCACCGGGATCGTCGACCGGTTTCGCGAACGTCGACCCGCGCCGGTACCCGTTGGTCCGGACACACATGTGACCGCCCGGGGTGAGCGGCTCCCCGCACAGTGGGCACGGTGACCGGCCCGCGGACACGACCCTCTCGGATCTGGCGGCGAATTCCCTGGCCTGTTCGGGGGTGAGGAACACCCGGACCGCGTCGGGCCCGTCCTCGACGTCGTCGAGGACCATCGACTCGTCGACCTCGGACTCCGAGACCGCCAGCAACTCGACGACGACGGCGCCCGCGTCGGAGTCCCAGCCGAGCCCCATCGTGCCGACCCTAAACTCCGCGTCGATAGGCATCACCAGTGGACTGATGTCCCTCGGCTGCGCCTCGTGCGGCGGAACCTCGGTGCCGAAGCGGCGGTGCACCTCGTCGAGCAGAAGACCCACCCGGTCGGCGAGCACCTGTACCTGCTGCTTCTCCAGCAGCACACTCACCACCCTGGTGGCATGGACGGCCTGCAGGTAGAAGGCGCGATCGCCGGGCTCGCCGACGGTGCCCGCAACGAAGCGGTCGGGGGTGCGAAACACGTGAATTGCCCGAGACATTCAGCACCTCCGCCTGATCGAACCGCTGTTTCCCGTCCTGTCAGCTCCCATTATCCGCCCTTCCCCCGGTTCCGACCTCGCCACCGGGAACGGCCTCGGATGCGGCGACTCCCGCCGGCTTCCCGCCGTGCCCGCGCAACCCACTCAGGTCCGAACCCGTGTCGTTCATCTTCAGGACGAACGGGCGGGTCGGGGTGTAGCGAACGACACTCACCGATGCCGGCTCGGCCACGATCCGCTGGAACGCGTCCAGGTGTGATCCGAGCGCGTCGGCGAGCACCGACTTGATGACGTCACCGTGGCTGCACGCGATCCACAGGACGTCTCGTTCGTGCTCGGCGGCGAGCCGCGCGTCGTGGGCACGAACCGCGGCGACGGCACGGGCCTGCACCTGCGCGATGCCCTCCCCTTCCGGAAACACGGCGGCGGACGGATGCTGCTGCACGACCTTCCACAGCGGTTCGCCCAGCAGGTCCTTGATGGGACGACCCGTCCACTGCCCGTAGTCCACCTCGACCAGCGCGTCGTCGACCAGCGGCACCAGCCCGAACTTCTCGGCGAGCGGCGCCACCGTCCGTTCGCACCGCAGCAGCGGCGAGCGAACGATCGCCGCGACGTCGAGGTCGGCGAGCCTGCCGACGAGGCCCTCCGCCTGCTCACGTCCGAGATCGTCCAGGTCGATGCCGGCACTGCGGCCCGCGAGCGTGCCCGACGTATTGGCCGTCGAGCGGCCGTGCCGGACCAGGATCACCGTCATGGGGCCAGCCTAGCCACGACGGGGCGGTCAGGTCGCAGCGACGACACCGGTCCCCAGAAGCACCATCAGCACGACACCGAGGATGATCCGGTAGCCGACGAACCAGTACATCGAATGGTTGACGACGAACCGCAGCAGCCAGGCGATCGTGACGTAGCCGATGACGAACGAGATCGCGGTCGCGACGAGCAACTGCGCACCGCTGGCGTTGAGTCCCTCACCCGCGGGCGCGAACGCGTCGGGAAGCGAGAACAACCCGGCCGCGGTGACCGCAGGGATCGCGAGCAGGAACGAATAGCGCGCCGCGGCCTCACGAGTGAGTCCGAGAAAGAGGCCCGCGCTGATGGTGCCTCCCGAACGCGACACTCCGGGGATCAGTGCGAGGGCCTGCGCCGAACCCATCAGGATGCCGTCCTTGAGTGTCAGCTCCTCGATGGGTCGCTGCTTGCGACCGAAGTGCTCGGCAGCGGCGATGACGAGTGCGAACACGATGAGCATTGCAGCGACCAGCCACAGGTTGCGCGCGGCGGTGCGGACCTGGTCCTTGAACAGGAACCCGAGGACACCGACGGGGATGGTGCCGATGATGACGTACCAGCCCATCTTGTAGTCGTGGTCACGCCGATCCCGGTCGAGCAGTCCGCGGAACCAGGCCACCGCGATGCGCCAGATGTCGCGGGCGAAGTACACCAGGACCGCAGCCTCGGTGCCGAGCTGTGTCACCGCCGTGAACGACGCACCGGCATCCGTCTCCCAGAACAACTCCGACACGATCCGCAGATGCCCGGACGAGGAGATCGGGAGGAACTCGGTCAGGCCCTGGACGATGCCGAGGACGATCGCCTGCAGCCAGGTCATCGACTCCCCGATCACCGCGTACGCCTTTCGGTCTCGGACGAGCAGCGGGCCGGCAGGTGGGCCATCGACGTGGCGGAGACAGTGGCCACTAGCGTGGCGGGGTGACGCATCACGCAGTGCACCGTACCCGGCGAGTCAGGAGCACACATATCGCCGTCCCGCACTACCCTGTCGCAATTGTGGTGATCGAACTATGAAGCAGCGCACGGTCGGACGTAGTGGACTGCGAGTGTCCCGCCTCGGCCTCGGCACCCTGTCGTGGGGCCGGGACACCGACGGGGACGAGGCGGCCGCACAGCTGCTGGGGTTCGTGGAAGCCGGTGGCACACTGGTCGATTCGTCGCCGTTCTACGGCGGCGGTACGGCGCAGCGGATTCTCGCGGAACTGCTCGACGACGTCGTGCCCCGCGCCGACCTGGTGATCTCGAGCAGCGGTGGCGTCCACCCGGGCGGGGTGGACTGCTCGCGGCGCGCGCTGCTCGCCCAACTCGACGACACCCTGCGCGAACTCGGCACCGACCACCTGGACCTGTGGCAGGTCGCGACATGGGATCCGCAGACTCCCGTCGACGAGATCGCCGCGACCCTCGCGTATGCCGTGGAGTCGGGCCGGGTGCGATACGTCGGTGCCCGCGGGCACCTCGGGTGGCAGTTGGCGACGGCGGCGACGTCCCGGGCACTGGGGTCGGCACCACTGACCGCGACGCAGGCCGAGTACTCGCTCCTCGCGCGCGGTGTCGAGGAGGAACTGATTCCCGCTGCGCAGCACCATGCGATCGGCATGTTCGCGGCGGTGCCGTTGGCCGGCGGTGTGCTGACCGGCAAGTACAGGGGCGGCGTTCCCGCGGATTCCCGCGGGGCTGCCGACGCGACGGCGGAGTCGGTGTCGCAGTACCTGACTGCCGACGCGGGGCTGGTGGTGGACGCCGTCATCACCGCCGCCGACGGTCTCGGCGCGTCACCGCTCGCAGTGGCCCTGGCCTGGGTTCGGGATCAGCCCGGCGTCGCGAGCGCGATCGTCGGTGCCCGTGACTACGCACAGGTGACCGGCGTGCTCGCGGCGGAGGAGCTCGAACTTCCCGCCGCGATCGCGGCGGCGCTCGACGACGTGAGTGCCTAACCTCGACTGTGTGGACGAGAACGTCGCGCGGGAACGGTTCGCGGCCGCGCGGGTCGCGACCCTGGGCACGGTGACCGCGGACGGACTACCGCACCTGGTGCCGGTGGTGTTCGCGGTGTCCGGCGACCTGATCGTCAGCGCCGTGGACGACAAACCGAAGTCGACGCGACGGCTGCGCCGACTCGACAACGTGCGCGCCCACGGCCGGGCCAGCATCCTCGTCGACGAGTACGCCGAGGACTGGACCCGGCTGTGGTGGGTCCGGGTCGACGGTCCGGCGGAAGTGGTGGACGCCACCTCGGCGGTCGGAGCCGCCGCCGTTCGCGCGCTCACGAGGAAGTATTCGCAGTACAGGGCGGTACTGCCGGGTGGCCCCGTCATCGTGGTGCGGCCGGAGAAATGGGTGACGTGGGTCGCCCGCACGCACGACCACTGAAGGGCAGGCTAACCTGTTTGAGACACGGTTACCGACAACGTGTTTCCATCATGGTCCGTGTCCAACGACAAACCATTCCTGACAGGGGTAACGATGACAGTGCTCGACCCGGCGGCAGCGGCCACACCCGGTTTCGCCGAGCGGATCAAGGTGCAGACCGACGCCGCACACCGCAACACCGAGCAATCCCGGTTCGTCGGCGAACTGCTGGCGGGCAAGCTGTCCCCCGCCGCCCATGCGGCTCTGATCGCGCAGACCTACCTCGTGTACCGGACCCTCGAGGAGGCAGGCCGCACCCACGCCGACAATCCCCTCGTCGCACCGTTCCTCGGTGACGAACTTCTCCGCACCGAGGCTCTCGAAGCCGACCTCGAGTTCCTGCTCGGCGCGCAGTGGCGAGACCAGGTGACGGCGACGCCCGGAACGCAGCGGTACATCGACCGCCTCACCGAGGTCGCGTACGACTGGCCTGCCGGCTTCGTCGCGCACCACTACATCCGCTACCTCGGCGACCTGTCGGGCGGCCAGATCATCCGCCGGATGCTCGAGCGCGCCTACGGCTACGACACCGACGGACTTCGCTTCTACATCTTCGACGCCATCGAGAAGCCCAAGCTCTACAAGGACGCCTACCGCGCGAAGCTCGACGCGGCACCGCTCACCGACGACGAGCAGCAGCGGCTGATCGACGAGGTCAACCTCGCCTACGAACTCAACAGCAACCTGTTCGCGGACCTCGAAGCCGACATCGACACCTACCTGGTCAAGTGATCTGTTCGATGTCCATGCGTACCCGGACGGTGTTCCGCGCCGCGGTGGCCGTTCTCGCGGTCGCCGTGGTGTCCGCGGGATGCAGTTCCCAGGACGCGGGGTCGGCAGACCAGTCGGGCCGAAGCACCGCCACCCTGGACAATCTCGACCCGACGCCGATCGCGGACGACCCGACACCGGCGCTGCCGGTCACGGTCACCGGTTTCGACGGCGCGCAGGTCACCGTCACCGACACCAGCCGCATCGTCGCCGCCGACCAGTACGGCACGCTCACCGAGACGGTGTACGCGCTCGGGCTCGGCGATCGTCTGGTCGGACGTGACGGTGCCGCGACGTTCCCGGCTGTCGACGGGGTCACGAACGTGACCCCGTCGGGGCACTCGATGTCGGCCGAGGCGATCCTCGCGCTCAATCCGACGGTGGTCCTCACCGACACGAGCATCGGCCCGCGCACGGTTCAGGACCAGCTGCGGTCGGCCGGCATCCCCGTCGTGTTCTTCGACCCGACCCGGACGCTCGAGGGAGTGCCGGGCCAGATCGAGGCGGTCGCCACCGCGCTCGGCGTCCCGGAGCAGGGCAAGGCGCTCGCCGCACGCACCACCGACGAGATCGAGGCCTCCACCGCGATGGCCCCACAGGGCGGGACCCCACCGAAGGTCGCCTTCCTGTACATGCGGGGAACCTCGATCACGATGATGGCCGGACCGGGTTCGGGTGCGGACTCGCTGATCGAGGCGCTCGGTGCCGTCGATGCGGGCACCGCCTCAGGTCTGACGCAGCAGTTCACTCCGATCACGAGCGAGGCGATGATCGCGGCGTCACCCGATGCGTTCCTCATGATGACCAAGGGCCTCGACTCCATCGGCGGCCTCGACGGTCTCGCGAAGATTCCCGGGATCGCCCAGACCCCCGCCGGCCGGAATCAGCGCGTCGTCGACATGCAGGACGGTGTGCTGCTCAGCTTCGGCCCGCGGACCGGTGAGGTGCTGCAGGCGCTCGCCGTCGCCCTCTACGGCGCCGAGTGACCACCCGCGCCGCCGCCCCGGTCGAGAGCGGCGAGTCACGGCGGCCGCGTCCGGCCGTCGTGCTCACCGCCCTCGCCCTCGGGTTGCTCGTCCTCGCACTCGTCTCGGCGTGTGTCGGCCAGGTGCCGACCTCCCCCGCCGAGGTACTCGGATCGATCGCGCATCGCATCGGTCTCGACATCGGGCCGATGCCGGCGCACCCCGTCGGCGAAGTCACGCTCTGGGAGGTGAGGTTCCCCAGGGTGATCCTCGCGATCGTCGTCGGCGCGGGCCTCGCCTGCGCGGGTGCACTGCTGCAGGGCGTGTTCGCCAACCCGCTCGCCGAACCCGGCGTCATCGGGGTCTCCGCGGGCGCGGCGGTCGGCGCGTGCGCGGTGATCCTCACCGGCGGCGCGTTCGTCGCGGGCACTGCCGTCGCCGCCGCCGCGTTCGCGACCGGACTCGCGACGACGATCCTCGTGTACCTGTTGGCGCGATCCGAGGGCCGAACCGAAGTGGTCACCCTCGTCCTCACCGGCGTCGCGATCAACGCGTTCGCGGGTGGGCTGATCGCGTTCTTCACGTTCGTCGCCGATCCCGCCGCCCGCGATCAGATCGTCTTCTGGCAGCTCGGCAGCCTCAACGGCGCCACCTGGCAGGCCGTCGCCGTCGTCACCCCGATGGCGGTGGTCGGCATCGCCGCCACGATGCTGATCGCGCACCGCCTCGACCTGCTCGCCCTCGGCGAGTCCGCCGCCGCGCACCTCGGCGTCAACGTCGAGCGACTGCGGCAGATCGCGGTCCTGATCGTCGCGCTGCTCGTGTCGGCGTCGGTGGCGTTCACCGGCATCATCCTGTTCGTCGGGCTCGTCGTGCCGCACCTGATGCGAATGATCGTCGGACCGGGACATCGGATACTGATCCCCGCCAGCGTGCTGTGCGGTGCCATCGTGCTGCTCGCCGCCGACCTCGGCGCCCGCACCCTGGTGCCGAACGCCGACCTCCCGCTCGGCATGCTGACCTCGCTGATCGGCGGGCCGTTCTTCTTCTGGATGCTGCG
This sequence comes from Rhodococcus sp. RD6.2, assembly GCF_001040705.1. Taxonomy (GTDB): domain Bacteria; phylum Actinomycetota; class Actinomycetes; order Mycobacteriales; family Mycobacteriaceae; genus Rhodococcus_G. The sequence goes on along the minus strand of NZ_CVQP01000005.1, from coordinate 473,218 downwards.
CCGCACGCGCAAGCAGCAGGGAGGCTGGGCATGACCGTGTCGACCCGGCTGCGCGAGATGTTCGCACGCGATCTTCCCGTACCCACCCGTCCCGGCGACGGCGACGTCACGATGCGAGCGGTCGACGTCGCCGTCGACCGCGGCTCCCGGCGCGTCCTCGACTCGGTGTCCCTCGACGTCCGGGCCGGCGAGGTCCTCGCCCTCGTCGGCCCCAACGGCGCAGGCAAGTCCACCCTGCTGGCAGCTCTGTCCGGGGACACCGCCGTCGCGGCAGGCCACGTCGAGCTCGCCGGCCGCCCGCTCGGCAAGTGGACCGGTGCGGACATGGCTCGGCTCCGTGCCGTGCTGCCCCAGCAGCACACCGTCGGATTCTCGTTCACCGCATCCGAGGTGGTCCGGATGGGCCGCACCCCCTGGGCTCGGACCGTGCTACGGGACGAGGACGACGACGCGGTCGCCGAGGCGATGGCGAAATGCGACGTCGAACGGTTCGCGGCGCGCCCCTTCGCGGCCCTCTCCGGCGGCGAGAAGGCGCGGGTCGCGCTGGCCCGGGTGCTGGCGCAGCGCACCCCGACCCTGCTGCTCGACGAACCGACCGCGGCACTCGACCTCGGGCATCAGGAGGCGGTGATGCGGCTGGCCGCGCAACGCGCGCGGGAGGGCGCCGCGGTCGTGGTGGTCCTGCACGATCTGGCATTGGCCGCCGCCTACGCGAATCATGTCGCCGTGCTCGCGGACGGCGGGCTCGCCGCGCTGGGAACCCCTCGCGAGGTGCTCGAAGAGGAGCTGCTCGGGCGGGTCTACGGCCACCCCGTCGAGGTCCTCGACCATCCGCGCACCGGCGCCCAATTGGTGTTGCCCCGACGCGACCCGCGCTGACGCGAACCCGAACAGCGAGCGAACGGCCCGGCACGGCGTTACGCTGCCGCTGCGATGACCGAGACGCAGGCGGTGCCCGCGGCACCGACACCGCTCAACGCCGTGCACCTGCGGGTGCACGGCCCCCTCTCCGCGACCGTGGCGGGCGCCCCGGCTGCGCTCGGGGGTCCCGGCGCCCGGTCCGTCGTCGCGCGCCTCGCGGCCGCGGCGGGGCGGGTGGTCTCGACGGACCTGCTGATCGACGACCTGTGGGCGGGCCAGCCGCCGCCGAAGGCGCTGGCCGCACTCCAGGTCCACGTGTCGAACCTGCGCCGGGTCCTGGAACCGACACGGGCACCTCGAACGCCCGCGTCGGTGATCGTCAGCGCCGCACCGGGTTACGCGCTCCATCTGCCGGCGGAGTCGGTGGACGTCTGGCAGTTCGAGAACCTGGTCACCGACGGCCTGCGTCGCGTCGACGCCACCGAACGCGCCGAAATCCTCTCCGCTGCACTGTCACTCGCGACCGGCGAGCCCTATCACGAGTTCGTGGACGCGCAGTGGGCACGTGCGGAGAACACCCGACTGGCAGACCTGCGCTGCACCGCGCTCGAGGCGTTGGCCCAGGCCCACCTCGAACTCGGCACGCCCGACCTCGTCCTCGATACCCTCAGCAGGCACACGGCCGAGCACCCCGGTCGCGAGGGCGGTGTCCGACTGCACGCGTTGGCGCTGTACCGGACCGGACGGCAGGCGGACGCGCTGCAAGTGCTGCGCCGGACCCGGAACTATCTCGGTGACGAGCTCGGCGTCGACCCCTCCGCCGAACTGCAGGAACTCGAACGCGACATCCTGCGCCAGGACGCGGCTCTCACGCCGAGCCCGCTGGACGACCGTGCGCCGGGACCGGCGCCGGATCTCCGGTGGGACGACTCCCGCGCGACCGGCATCGACGACCTCCTGGGTGGTGTCCGGGCCGCCGCCCGTCGTGCCGCCGAGTCGGGTCTGCAGATGGTGTGGGTGGGCGGCGACGCCGGCGAGGGGAAGAGCACCCTCGCCCGAATATTCACCGACGAGGCCGCTGCGGCGGGCTGGCAGGTGGCGCGGGGCTACTGCCCTGAGGTCGACGGCGCTCCCGCGGGATGGCCGTGGATCGAGGCGCTGCGCGATCTCGGCGACGACACCGCTGCTTCGGATTCACCCTTCCGGATCGGGCAGCGGGTCGCCGACCTGCTCACCCGGCCAGGGGTCCGCACGGTCGTCGTCCTCGACGACGTGCACCGCGCCGACGAGCCGTCGCTGCAGGTCCTGAGGCACGTCGCGACCACTGGAGCACGATCCGTCACGGTGCTGCTGTGCACCTTCCGTCCCACGGAGGTCGGCTCGGATCTGGAGGCGACGTGGGCGGCAACGGCAGCCGTCCCCGGCACCCGACTGACCCTGCACGGCCTCGGACGTGACGGCGCCGCCGCCATCGCCCGTGAAGCCGGACTCCCCGACCTCGACGACGCTCTGCTGTCGGAACTGCTGGATCGAACCGATGGCAATCCGCTGTTCCTGCGCGAGTACACCCGCCTCCTCGCCTCCGAAGGCGTCGACGCGTTCCGGACTCGCGTCCCGGACGGGGTCCGGGACGTGCTGCGCCGACGGATCTCCCGACTCCCCGAGCGCACCGTCCTCGAGCTGCGACGAGCGTCGGTGCTCGGACGCGAATCGGATCTGGAAACCCTCGCCGGACTGGGGCAGACCGACGACGACACCCTGCTGGACGCTCTCGAACCCGCCCTTCTCGCGGGCATCGTCACCGAACCGACCCCGGACCGGGTGCGGTTCAGCCACGACCTCGTCCGCGCCACGCTCTACGACGAGCTGTCACCGATGAGACGCAGACGACTGCACGCGTCGGCGCTGTCCGAGTTGGCGATCCGCAGGCCCGGCGACACCGCCGTCCTGGCACACCATGCGGCTGCGGCGGCCACCCCCGACAGTGCCGCCGACCTGCTCGACTTCGTGCGGGCGGGTGCCCGCGACGCCGAAGCCAATGCCGCACACCGTGACGCGATGGCGTTGTGGGAGTCCGCGGAGGCACTGTCCACCATGGCGACTGCCGCCGATCCGCGCGTGACGGCCGACGTCGTGACCGCGCGGGTCGGTGTGCAGGCGCGTACCGGTGACGTCGTCGGTGCGCGGGCACTGCGGCGGCGTGCGATCCAACTCGCGCGGAACCTCGGCGATCGGGACGCCCTGCTGCGTGCCGTGACGTCGTGGACGGCGCCCGTGGTGTGGACGATCCAGGTCGACGCGGCACCGGATACCGAGATGCTCGACGCGATCGACGCCTGCCTCGGTCGCGACGACCTGACCGCGGGCGACCGGGCACTGCTGTTGACGACGCTGACGTTCGAACTGGAGGGCCACGACGACCGGCGCTGCCTCGAGGCCGCGGTCGCGGCGCGGGACGCGGCGGCCGAATCCGGGGACGTTCGGGTCCTCATGCGGGCGCTGAACGCGTTCGGATACGTCGCGTTCGGTCCGGATCTGGTGTCGGAACGCACCGCGAACGCGGCGGCGCTGCTGGCCGCGGCCGACGAGACCGGCGACGAGGGCTTCACCTCCCTCGCCTACTTCCAACGCTTCCTCGCGGCCACCGCGGTGACCGACCTTCCCGCTGCCCAGGAGAACGCCCGGCTGGCGATGAAGCACGCTGCCGGGCACCAGTTGGGTCAGATGCTCGGCGTCCTGTCCGTGTTCGATGCCATGGCGCTTCTGATGGCGGACCGCGTCGAGGAGGGCGTCGCGGCGTTCGACGCCGTGTCCGCGGCGATGGCCGCGCAGGGTGTGGCGTCGGCGCAGTGGATCGGGTTGATCGGGTGGATCGGCGCCGCCGTGCGGGCGGGCGACCTCGCGCCGCTCGTCCCGGTACTGGAGGAACTCGAGTCGCTGCGGCCGCAGTCGGTGCGGTTCCCGCTGATCGTCGCGCTCCTGGACGCCGGTGACGCCGACCGGGCACGGATCCTGTGGGCGTCGAGCGCACCGTACGGCCGCGACTACTACTGGCTCGCGATGACAACGTTCCAGGCGCACGCCGCGGCACGCCTGGGCGAACTGGACACGGCGCGACTCTTGTACGACGCCCTGCTGCCGTTCCGTGGCCGGATCGCCGGCCTGGACTCCGGATCGTTCTACGCCGGACCGGTCGACGCCGCGCTCGGTGCGCTCGCCGCTGCACTCGGAGACGTCGAGGCGGCGGCCCGGTTTCGGGCCGCCGCCTCGGACCTCGTCACACGGACAGCGCACGAGCTTCGAGTCCGACCTCGGGCGTAGTGGACCGGTCGCGCGTGCCTCCCACACGCAGGATCGCGGCGCCGATCGCCGCGAATGCGAGTCCACGGGGCAGTTCGATGACCAGGCCGGTGACGCCGGGCGCCTCCGGCCACGGAATGACGCAGATCACGCCGCCGATGGCCATGATCGCGCCGATCCAGCGCGGCACCGCGCGGGTACGCATCAGCACGACGCCGAGGGCGATCAGGCTCAGCATGTACGCGAGCCCGAAGACGGTCTGGATCGTCACGAAGATCGTGGACGGGAAGAGCGAGCCGTCTCCGGGCAGCAGGTGCGCCAACGCCGGATCCGATGCGAGCTCGTACGAGACGAAGGCCTCGACGGTGAGGTGACTGAGCGCCGTGAGCATCAGCGACGCGTAGAGCGTCACGAACGCGATCAGCCCCGCGAAGCCGGCGCGCTGCGCGATCCAGGCGTAGACGCCGGGGAGCCCGACGAGTTGGACGACGGTACCGACGAGCAGGATCAGCTGTGCCCACGGACTGGTCCACGCGGTGAGCGAGTCGGCGGAGTGGGAGTTCCCGTCGACGACGGGATGCAGGAGCCCTCCGGTGAGGTTGAGGACGAACGCGACGATGATCGCCCAGGCGCTGAGCCGATACAGGAGTGCGGGTGTGATGGTCATGTCACGAGGCTGAACCCCCGCACTTGGCGACGACTTGGCGTCGGCCGGAGGGGCTGTCCGAGGGCGATCACGGGGTGGTGATTCGGGGAACGGGGAGGCGATCGGGAATGCTGGAGGCCGACTCTCGTTCGCCATCGACCGCGAACAGATCCACCACCGTGAGGAGACGTACATGCCGGGCCCGAGCGCACGCACCGCGACCGTACTCGCAGGAGCGGCGTTGCTGCTGGTCAGCGGCTGTGCCAGCGATGGTGGGGAGGACAAGATCCAGACGATCGAGGCGGCGACCGCGGCCGAGTCACCCGTCCAGTCCAACACTCCCGCCGGTACGGTGACCCCGCTCGTGCAGCGGATCGCGGCGGCGACGTTCGACCCGTCGACGGGGACCGTGGCGATGCTCACAGATGATGCCCGCACCCTGCTGACGGTGTCTGCAACCGATCCCGCTGCGGCGCCGCGTGAGGTGGCGTTGCCGGGTGGAACCGCGTCGCTGTCGGCACCGCGCGACGGCGTCCTCGCGGTCCCCGCCGGCCGGGGAGTCGCGACGGTGAACATCGCGGACGGCACCGCCACGACGATTCCCGTAGACGCGGACGTGCAGTCGACCGCGCTCCTCGGTGACGGCCGCATCGCCGTCGGCACCGCTGACGGCGACGTCCTCGAGATCGACGCCTCCGGCGCGGTCGCGCACACCGTCGACGGACTCGTCTCCGTCGACGCGCTCGGCGTCGTCGGGGAGGAGGTCAGCGCCCTCGACCGTCAGCAGACCTCGGTCACCGAGATCAACCTCGAGGGCGAGAGGCCCGGCATGGCGTTGCGTGCAGGCACCGGTGCGACGAACCTGATCACCGACAACTTCGGTCGCATCCTCGTCGCCGACACCGACGGCGGCGCACTGCTCTCCTTCACCGCCGATCCGCTGATGATGCATCAGAAGTACCCGGTCCCGAACTCGCCGTACGCGCTCGCGGTCGATGCAACCACCGGCATGGTCTGGGTGACCGTGACCGCCACCAACGAGGTGATCGGCTTCGACCTCTCGACCGGCAGCCCCGTCGAGAAGCACCGCTACCCCACTGTCCGCCAACCCAACTCGGTCGCAGTCGACTCGGAGACCGGCACGGTGTTCGTGGCGTCGGGCACCGGCGACGGGGTCCAGCGCATCGACGTCGCGGCACACTGAGCGACCAGACCCCATCCACGTCAGCCCCCATCTGCATAGCCCTGGAGACACCAACGTGTACAAGCTGCTGCTGCGTCTGATGTTCCTGCTGCCGCCGGAACGCGTGCACCATCTCGCGTTCTTCGCGATGCGTCTCGTCACCACCCTCGCACCGCTGCGGACCGTGGTGTCGCGGATCCTCACCGTCCCCGACCCGGTTCTGCGGACCCGGGCGTTCGGCATCGACTTCCCCGCACCACTCGGCCTCGCTGCCGGCTTCGACAAGAACGCCACCGGTGTGAACGTGTGGGGCGCTCTCGGATTCGGGTACGCCGAGGTCGGGACGGTCACCGCGCAGGCGCAGCCCGGCAATCCCGCGCCGCGCCTGTTCCGGCTGCCCGCGGACCGGGCCCTGCTCAACCGGATGGGCTTCAACAACCACGGCGCCGGTCCGGCGGCGAACGAGTTGCGCAAGCGCATCACGACGCTGCCGATCGGCGCGAACATCGGCAAGACGAAGGTCGTGGCCGCGGAGGACGCCGCGGACGACTACGCGACCAGTGCCCGCCTACTCGGCCCGCTCGCCGACTTTCTCGTCGTCAACGTCAGTTCCCCGAACACCCCCGGTCTGCGCGACCTGCAGGCCGTCGAGTCACTGCGCCCGATCCTCGCGGCGGTACTCGAGTGCGTGGACGTGCCGGTGCTTGTGAAGATCGCCCCCGACCTGTCCGACGAGGACGTCGACGCGGTCGCCGACCTCGCCGTCGAACTGGGGTTGGCCGGAATCGTCGCCACCAACACCACCATCTCGCGTGACGGGCTGAACACCCCCGCGGATGAAGTGGCGGCACTGGGGGCGGGCGGCATCTCCGGCGCCCCCGTCGCCGAGCGCTCGCTCGAGGTGCTGCGCCGACTGCACGCCAGGGTCGGTGACCGGATCGTCCTCGTGTCGGCGGGCGGCATCGAGACCGTCGACCAGGCGTGGGAGCGCATCCTCGCGGGGGCATCCCTGATCCAGGCGTACACCGGGTTCATCTACGGTGGCCCGTTCTGGATGAAGCGGATTCACAAGGGGCTGGCCCGCAAGGTCCGCGAGGGCGGCTACGCCTCACTTGCCGACGCGGTCGGTGCAGGCACCCGCCGCTGATACCTCCCTGATCACCTCGGGGTGAGGGGAACCCTTGCCGGGCCGCCCGGCGCCCGGTTCCCCTCACCCTGCGAGGTCAGTGACCGAAGGTGACTGTCAGCAGTGCGCGGGCGATGGCGTGCCCGAACAGGTTGAAGCCGAGGAAGGCCGGCGTCGAGTCGGCGGTGAGGCCGTCGATCGTCTCCACGTCGAGGGCGTGCACGGCGTAGATGTAGCGGTGGTCGCCGTGACCCTTCGGCGGAGCCGCGCCCAGGAAGCGGTGGCCGCCGCCGTCGTGGCGCAGGGTGATCGCACCCTCGGGCAGCGCTGCCCCGCCCTCGTCGCCCGCGTTCTCCTCCAGTGACGTGACCGACGCCGGAATGTTCGCGACGGCCCAGTGCCAGAAGCCCGACACCGTCGGGGCGTCCGGATCGAACATGGTGACCGCGAAGCTCTTCGTCTCCGGAGGGAACCCGGACCAGGACAGCTGCGGCGAGACGTCCTGGCCGCCCGGCACCCCGAAGATGCCACTGAGCTGCTCGGTGGGCACCGTGTCCCCCTCGGAGATCTGCTCCGACGTCAGGGAGAAGGTCGGCAGGTCCGGCAGGTCGGCGTAGGGATCGTGAACCATGAAGTGTCCTCTCAGCTGTTCAACAGAAAGTGCTCGAGCACCCGCGTGCCGAACTCTAGTGCGTCCACGGGGACTCGTTCGTCGACTCCGTGGAACAGTGCCGTGAAGTCGAGGTCCGCGGGAAGCTGCAGCGGCGCGAAACCGAAGCACCGAATCCCCAACGTGGCGAACGCTTTTGCATCGGTGCCGCCGGAGAGCATGTACGGCACGGTGCGTCCGTCGGGATCGTGCGCGAGGATCGCGGCGTTCATCGCGTCGACCAGGTGTCCGTCGAAGGTGGTCTCGTACGAATCGAGTTTGGTGATCCACTCCCGCGTCACGTCCGGCCCGATCAACCGGTCGACTTCCTTCTCGAACTCGGCCTGCCGCCCGGGCAGCACCCGGCAGTCCACAACGGCAGTCGCGGTCTGCGGGATGACATTGGCCTTGTAGCCGGCATCGAGCATCGTCGGGTTCGCGGTGTCCCGCAGTGTCGCGCCGATGATCCGCGAAATCGTGCCGAGCTTCTGCAGCGTGGTGTCGATGTCGGGTGCGCTGGGGTCGTAGTCGAGGCCGGTCTCGTCGGACACCGCACCGAGGAACTCGGCCACCGAGTCGGGGACGACCAGCGGGAACGTGTGACGCCCGAGCCGCGCCACCGCCTCCGCCAGGATGGTGACAGCGTTGTCCTCGTGCAGGAACGAGCCGTGACCTGCGCGAGCCCGGGCCGTCAGGCGCATCCAGCCGAGGCCCTTCTCGGCGGTCTCAACCAGGTAGAGGCGTGCGTCGGTGCCGTCCGGCCGAGGGACTGTCAGCGAGAACCCGCCGACCTCCCCCACCGCTTCCGTGATCCCCTCGAACAGGTCGGGGCGATTCTTCACCAGCCACTGCGATCCCCAGGTGCCTCCCGCCTCCTCGTCGGCGAGAAACGCGAACACCAGGTCACGCGGAGGGACGGTCCCCTCGGCCTTGAACTGTCGGGCCAGCGCGAGCGTCATCCCGACCATGTCCTTCATGTCGATCGCGCCGCGGCCCCACACGTATCCGTCCTCGACGGCGCCCGAGAAGGGGTGCACGCTCCAGTCGGCGGGTTCGGCGGGCACGACATCGAGATGGCCGTGGATCAGCAGGGCTCCGCGCGACGGGTCCGCGCCGCGCAAACGCGCGAAGACGTTCCCGCGGCCGGGCTGACCCGATTCGACGTACTCCGTCTCGTAGCCGACCTCCTCCAGCTTCCTCGCGACCCACTCCGCGCACTCGCGCTCACCCTTCGTGGTGGCGAGGTCACCGGTGTTGGAGGTGTCGAACTGGATGAGCGCGCTGACGAGGTCGACGACCTCCGCTTCGGCTCGACTGCGAATTTCTCCGGACCGGACGGCGTTTTCGGGGTTCTCTGCGTTCTCGATGTGCGGCACCACCCTTTCCTACCACCCGTCACACCACCCTCAGCGCCGAGTCGACGCGAATTCACCCCCTCTGACCTGCGACAACGAGGCGATTTTGGCCTTTGGGTCGGGGTGGGTTAATCTTTCCCAGCACGCAGCGAAGAGCAGCGAGCAGAACAAAGAGTGTGCAAGCGCGAGTGGCGGAATGGCAGACGCGCTAGCTTGAGGTGCTAGTGTCCTACTAATGGACGTGGGGGTTCAAGTCCCCCCTCGCGCACTCTGAGTTGAGACAGACAGAAGAAGGCCCCGGACGCGAGTCCGGGGCCTTCTTCTGTTGTGCGCCTTGCGAATTCGCGGCGCGACCAGGGGAATCTGCTGGTGGCCGCGCGTGTCGGTAGAATCGATCGCGGCCGCCCGTCGCGGTCGACGGCTGAACTGCGGCCGAAATCACCCACGAGATCCAGGAACCGAGCACCCCACCGATGGCACAACCGATGACAGGTATCGATCCCACCGACACGGAGAGAATCGACCCCAAGGATCTGGAGACCTGTCTGAAGGTCCTCGCCGCAGCCGGAGAACTCGACTCCGAACATCCCGACTCGGTCGCGCTACAGCGCGCGAGCGGCAAGATGTTCAAGCGCCTCAAGCGCCGCAAGCGCATCGAGACTCGCGACGCGAAGTCGGCCGCCGACCGCGCCGTCGTGGCCGCCACCGCGACCGGCTCCCCGAACCGCATCGATGACGAGACCGCGGGCGTGCTCATCTCCTCCCCGACGGCAGGCGACTCCGCGGGCACCCTGATCCGGCCCCGCCCCTGCTACATCTGCAAGCAGCGCTACACGGTCGTCGACGCCTTCTACCACCAGCTGTGCCCCGAGTGCGCGGCACGCAGCCACGCCAAGCGGGACGCGAGCACCGACCTCAGCGGCCGGCGGGCACTGCTGACCGGCGGACGGGCCAAGATCGGCATGTACATCGCGCTGCGCCTGCTGCGCGACGGCGCCCACCTCACCATCACGACCCGCTTCCCCAACGACGCGATCCGCCGGTTCACGGCGATGGAGGACAGCGCCGACTGGAGCCACCGTCTCCGCGTCGTCGGCATCGACCTGCGCGACCCCGCTCAGGTGGTGGCGCTCGCCGACGACGTTGCGGCGCAGGGGCCGCTCGACATTCTCATCAACAACGCCGCCCAGACCGTGCGTCGGTCGCCGGGCGCCTACTCCGCACTCGCCGAGGCGGAGTCGGGTCCGCTGCCCGCGGGCGCGCTGCCCGAGGTCGTGACGTTCGGCAAGACCAGCGACGCGCATCCGGCCGCCCTCGCCAGTTCGCTTCCCGCCGCGACGCAGTCGATCGTCCACCAGGTCAGCGAACTCGCGATGGTCGCGGGATCGGCCACCCCGGAACGCATTTCGCAGGGCATCGCGATCGACGCCGGCGGTCTCGTGCCCGACCTCGCGCACACGAACAGCTGGGTGCAGAACGTCGGCGAGGTCGATCCGATCGAATTGCTCGAGGTGCAGCTGTGCAACTCGGTCGCGCCGTTCATTCTCGTCGACCGGCTGCGTCCCGCGATGGCCGCGTCGCCGGCGCGCCGCAAGTACGTCGTCAATGTGTCCGCGATGGAGGGCCAGTTCTCCCGCAGGTACAAGGGGCCCGGCCACCCGCACACCAACATGGCGAAGGCCGCGCTGAACATGCTCACGCGGACCAGCGCTTCCGAGATGCTCGAGCAGGACGGCATCCTGATGACCGCCGTCGACACCGGCTGGATCACCGACGAGCGCCCCCACTACACGAAGCTGCGCCTCGCGGAGGAGGGCTTCCACGCCCCGCTCGACCTCGTCGACGGCGCCGCCCGCGTGTACGACCCGATCGTCCAGGGCGAGGCAGGCGTGGACCTGTACGGCTGCTTCCTCAAGGACTTCGTGCCCTCCGCCTGGTGAGCCACCCGTCCGAGCCACGGTGAGCTGCGGGGCCGCGACGCCCCGCAGCTCCCCTACCTGCGATACGGTTGAAACCCGAGGATCCGGTCAATACTCCTGGCACGCGTTCGCGAACGATCGAGGGAGTCCGCATGGGCCGTGAGGTCACCAGTCTGGTGTTCACCCGCAAGGACCGACAGGTGTTCCGCGAGAAGGTCCACGCCTGCCTCGACGCACTCGCGGACCTCCTGGCCGGCGAGGAGGACGCGGGAGGCGAACCGACCGTCGGCCTCGAGGTCGAGCTCAATCTGGTTGACGGAGAATGCAACCCGGCAATGGTGAACACGTCGGTCCTCGACGCCATCGCGGACCCGGCCTACCAGACGGAACTGGGCCAGTTCAACATCGAGGTCAACGTCGCACCCCGCAGGCTCGACGGCGACAACCTCGCCACCCTGGAGGGCGAGCTCCGCACCACGCTGAACCAGGCGAACGACCGGGCCGAGGCGGTGGGCGGGCGCCTGGCCCTGATCGGCATCCTCCCGACCCTGCGTAAGCAGCACCTGCAGCAACGCTGGATGTCGTCCGATCCCCGATACACCGCCCTCGACCAGCAGATCTTCGCTGCCCGCGGCGAGGACATCGAACTCGACATCGCCGGTGTCGCGTTGGCGCAGCAGCCGGACGGCGAACGCCTCGCGGTGGTGACCGACACGATCCTGGCCGAAGCCGCGTGCACGTCCACACAGCTCCACCTGCAGGTCTCACCCCGCGAGTTCGCGGCGCACTGGAACTCCGCGCAGATGTTGGCCGGCGTACAGGTGGCGATGGCGGCCAACTCGCCGTTCTTCGCGGGGCGGGCGCTGTGGCACGAGACGCGTATCCCCCTGTTCGAGCAGGCGACGGACACCCGCCCCCTCGAACTGCGCAATCAAGGGGTGCGCCCTCGGGTGTGGTTCGGGGAACGCTGGATCTCGTCGATCTTCGACCTGTTCGAGGAGAACTCGCGGTACTTCCCTGCGCTGCTCCCGGAGTGCACCGACGAGGACCCTCACGCCGTGATCTCGGCAGGCGGAGTCCCGGAACTGGCCGAGTTGCGGATGCACAACGGCACCATCTACCGCTGGAACCGCCCGATCTACGACACCACCGACACCGACCACCACCTCCGCCTCGAGAATCGGGTCCTGCCCGCCGGTCCGACCGTCCGCGACACTGTCGCCGATGCGGCGTTCTACTACGGGGCAGTGCGGGCGCTCGCCCGGGCGGAGCGGCCGGCATGGTCGCGGATGCCGTTCGAGGCGGCGGCCGCGAATCTGCAGGAGGGCGCTCGGCATGGCTTCGGCGCGCGGCTGTACTGGCCGGATCGCGGATGGACGTCGCCATCGGACCTGGTGCTCCACACGCTGCTTCCCCTCGCGCATGCCGGCCTCGACTCGCTCGGTGTCGACCCGCGCGTTCGCGACACCTATCTGGGGGTCGTCGAGGACCGCTGCCGAACCGGGCGCAACGGCGCGCGCTGGCAGCGGGATGCCGTCGCGGCGCGGGAGGCCGCGGGCGAGGACCGGGACCGCGCACTAACAGGCATGGTCGCGGACTACCTCGAGCGGATGCACTCGGACGCCCCGGTGCACACGTGGGACAGCCCTGGACACCACCTGACCAACGAGTAACGTTGCCGCCCATGACACGCACCCGCGACCTCGACGTCGTCGTCTACGGCGCCACCGGCTTCGTCGGCCGCCTCACCGCCGACTACCTCGCACGCAACGCACCGGACGGCACCCGTATCGGGCTGGCAGGCCGGTCCCGCGACAAGCTGGAACGGATCCGTGAGGCGCTGCCCGGCGCGTCGGAATGGCCGATCCTGATCGCCTCCGCGGACGATCCCGACTCGCTCACCGCTCTGGCGAACGCCACCCACGTCGTGGTGACCACCGTCGGCCCCTACGCCCGGTACGGGATCGATCTGGTTCGTGCCTGCGCGGAAGCGGGTACCGACTACACGGACCTGACGGGCGAGGTGCAGTTCGCGCGCGCGTCCATCGACGGCTATCACGACGTCGCCGCCGCGAGCGGTGCCCGGATCGTGCACTCCTGCGGTTTCGACTCCGTCCCCTCGGACATCGGTGTCCACGTCCTGCACGAGCAGGTCGCGGCCGACGGCGAGGGCACGCTCGCCGACACCACCCTGGTCCTGTCGTCGTTCCGCGGCGGCGTCAGCGGCGGCACCATCGACTCGATGCGCGGCGTCGTCGATGCCGCGAAGTCCGACAAGCGGACGCGGTCGATGGTGCTGCAGCCGTACTCGCTGAGCCCCGACGTCGCTGCGGAACCGGACCTCGGCCGCCAGTCCGACAGCGCCCTCGTCAAGGGGTCGGACATCGCCCCGAACCTGAAGGGCGTGACGGCACCTCACCCGATGGCGTCGGTGAACACGCGTGTGGTCCGGCGCAGCAACGCACTGCGCGGCTGGGCGTACGGCCGCACCTTTCGGTACCGGGAGGTGACGAGTGTCGGGCAGTCGTGGCTGTCCCCCGTCGTGGCGGCCGGTGTCGCCGCAGGCCTCGGCGGGTTGGTCGCCGGCCTCGCGTTCGGCCCCACGAGGAAGCTGCTCGACCGGCTCCTCCCCGACCCGGGCGAAGGTCCGAGCGAGAAGACCCGCAACACGGGGCATTTCACGACCGACGTCTACGCCACCACGACCACCGGTGCCCGCTACGCCTCGCGGATGCGCGCCCAGGGCGATCCGGGATACAAGGCGACGGCGGTGATGCTCGGAGAGTCGGCGCTGGCGCTGGCGCTCGACCGGGACAAGCTGCCCGATGCGGCGGGTGTGCTGACCCCGGCGTCGGCGATCGGCGACGCTCTCGTCGACCGGCTCCGCGGGGCGGGCTTCGAGATCAGCGTGCGACGGAACTGACGGCCTGCGGTGTCGCGGCGGCCCGGTCGGCTGCCGCGACGCCGTACACGAGCAGCGACTGTCCGGCGATGTAGGTGAGCATCACCCAGAAGCCCTCGGCGGGCGGGGTGAACCAGTCGGCGAACGCGCCGAGCGCGATCATCGCGTCGGACAGCAGGAACAGCGCCCCACCGACCCCGGCGACAGCGCCGAGCCCGGTGGACAGCACCGCCATCGCGCCGAGGCACAGGCCGTAGACCAGCGCAGGGACGAGCAGCGCCCCGGCGCCGGGCGCGCAGGCCGCCACGAGGAGGGCAACGGCCAGCCCGTATCCGGCGACGCCGGGACGCCGCAGCGCAGACCGCTGCCGATACGGCAGGAACGCGGCGATGTACGCCAGCTGCGCCAGCAGGAAGAACCCGATCATCACCAGGAACGCGGCGTCACCGTCGAAGGCGTCGGGTGCTGTGTCACCGAGCCACGAGAACGCCAACGCCACCAGCGCGATCCGCACCAGCCGCGACCGGGGTGACGTGGTGACCGCGACGAGCGTCGCGCCGAGCAGCGGCATCAGGAACCACTGGCTGACGTCCGCCACCCCGTCCGCGCCCACGAGCTGCGCGACGAGGTGAACCACGGAAACGGCAACGAACACGACCGCGACAACGGTGGCGGCGCGGCGGGACGGCACGTCGAGCATCATCGGCCGATCGTATGCCGCGCGGTACCGTTCGATCGTGGCATCTCTGCAAGCGGTGCACGACGAGTACGAGCGGGGCTGCGGAATGTCCGCGGACCCCGGCTCGGTGCGGTACCCGGTGCCGTCGGGATTCCTGGCCGCGAGGCTGCCCGCGGCGGCGTTGGCGGCGGGTTCCGTCGGCGCTCTCGCGTCGGCCGTGAACCGGTTGCTCGTCTCACGCGGACGCGACCCGCACACGTGGGTGCTCGATGCCGAGCGAATCGCAGCATCCTTCACCGCGGACCGGCTGATGCGGATCGGTGGCGAGCCCGTGCAGGGATTCGCGCCGATGTCCGGGTTCTTCGCGGCGGCGGACGGCTGGGTGCGCACCCACGCGAACTATCCGCACCACCGCACGAGACTGCTCGCAGCGTTGGATCTCCCGGCCGACGCCGATCCCGGGATGCTGTCGGTCCGGATCGGGGAACTGGCGGCGAGCGACGTCGAGAACCGGTGCGCGGACGCCGACGCGGTGGCGACTCGGGTCCGGACCGAGGAGGAGTGGGCGGCGCACCCGCAATCGCTCGCCGCGTCCGCGGGTCCGCTGGTGGCGATGGCGGCGACCGGCACGTACTCGGGCGCGATCCTGTCGGTGGCGGATCCGGTTCGCCCGCTCGCGGGGCTGCGGGTGCTGGATCTGACACGGGTGCTGGCCGGTCCGGTCGCCGCGCGCGCGTTGGCACTGCTCGGCGCGCAGGTCCTCCGAGTCGATCCACCGCACCTGCACGAGATCGACTGGCAGCACCGCGACACCGGTCAGGGCAAGCGATCGACGCTGCTCGATCTGACCACCGCCGCCGATCTGGACACGATGCGCGGCCTCGTCGCGACGACCGACGTGCTCGTTACCGGCTATCGGCCGGGAAGCCTCGACCGCTTTCACTTGACCGGGGACGCACCGGGACTCGTGCGGGCATCGGTCAGCGCGTGGAGCGACCGGGGTCCGTGGGCGTCGCGCCGGGGCTTCGACAGCATCGTGCAGGCGGCGTCGGGGATCGCCCTGGTCGAGGGCGGCGAGCATCCGGGCGTCCTTCCGGCGCAGGTGCTCGACCATGCGAGCGGATACCTCCTTGCCGCAGGAATCGTCGATGCCGTCACGCGCCGCGACGCGGACGGGCTGGGACGCGATGTGTCTGCGTCCCTGGCCCGGACGGCACGCACGCTCCTCGATCTGCCGGGCCGCGTCGCCTCACCCGCCGAACCCCTCGCCGTCGGCCCGTCGGCCGCCATCACCCACGGGGCGATCACGACGGCTCGGCCCGCCTTGCCGGGGTACTCCGAGTACCCGTTCCCTGCGCACGACTGGGGCGCCGATGCGCCGCACTGGGTCTGAGTGGGTGCGGTACCGCGCCGCCGCCTGCCCGGCGCACGGTCTGGGAGAATGGCGGCCATGCCCACCGCGCCGCTGATTGTCGACGTCGACACCGGAATCGACGACGCACTCGCGCTGCTGTACCTCGTCGCGAGTCCGGATGCCGAGATCCTCACCGTTGCGAGTACCGGCGGCAACGTCCCGACCGCACAAGTCGCCGCGAACAACCTCGCATGGCTGGACCTGTGCGGGAGGCCCGACATCGAGGTCACGCTCGGCTCGGCCGTCCCCCTCGTCGGCGACCTTCGCACCACCGAGGACACGCACGGCCCGCAAGGACTCGGACATGCCGTCCTTCCGGTGTCGTCACGTCCACTCGCGGAGCGCAGCGCCGCCCAGGCCTGGGTCGACGAGGCCCGGTCTCGTCCCGGTGAGGTGACCGGACTGGTCACAGGACCGCTGACGAATCTCGCACTCGCACTGCGCATCGAGCCCGAACTGCCGAGACTGCTCCGGCGACTGGTGATCATGGGCGGCGCGTTCAACCATCCGGGGAACACCACCCCGAAGTCGGAATGGAACATCTCCGTCGACCCGGAGGCCGCGAAGGCGGTGTTCGACGCGTTCTCCGACGCACCCGCCGACCGCCGCCCCCTCGTGTGCCCGCTCGACGTCACCGAGACGATCGAGATGCGTCCCGAGCACCTGCGCAGGCTCGCCGTCGCGGCGGGCAGCGAGCCCGCCGAGCTGATCACCGCGCAGGACCCACCGGGAACCCGGTCACGCACGAGCAATCCAGTGCTGCGCACACTGTTCGACGCGATCCGGTTCTACCTGCATTTCCACGACGACCACGGTCAGGGCTTCCTCGCACACATGCACGATCCGTTCGCCGCGGCACTGGCGCTGGACCCGACGTGGGCTCGGACCCGGCCGGCCACCGTCGACGTCGAACTCGACGGCACCCTGACCCGCGGATGCACCGTCGCGGACTGGCACGGGATGTGGGGACGCGACCCGAACGCCGAGATCGCCGTCGCCGCAGACCCCGACGCATTCTTCGATCACCTCGTCGAGCGGATCGGACCCGCGGTGCGGCACATCACACCGGGCTGACCACGCGGCTGTACTGTCAGGGCATCGTCGCATGGTGGCGGCGGTGGTGAATCGGCAACGAATCGAGGTGCGGTGCACACTCACCGGCGGGTTCTGATCGTCCTGACAGCCGTGATCGCACTGCTCGGCCCGCTGGCCGCGGTGACCGCGCACGCCGCCGTTCCGACCGCGCCTGCGCAGCCACTCGCGCTCGTGTACCGCGGTCCGGCTTCGGTACCCGGTACCGCCGAATCGGTTGCCACCGTTCTCCGGAACTCGCCGTCGAAGTTCCGTGTCGAGTACGTCGGCCCGAACGACACCCCGATCACCGCGGCCACCCTGGCGCGAGCCACCGTGTTCGCGCAACCGGGCGGACCGAGCCTGAGCACGGCGTGGAAGGCGATGCGGCCGTATGCCGACCTGCTCGAGGACTGGATCGCGGGCGGCGGAAACTATTTGGGCTTCTGCGTCGGCGGCTACCTCGCAGGGGCGACCCCGGGCTACGACCTGCTGCCGGGCGACACCTACCAGTACAGCGCCAAGCGCGGCGCGACGGTGTGGAACGAGGATCCCGCTCGGTCGACGGTGGTGTGGCGCGGCCAGGAGTACACCACCTACTTCCAGGATCCGCCGGGGTTCGACATCGAGCCCGACGACTCCACAACGATCCTCGCCACCTATGAGGGAGGCGAGATCGCCGCGCTCGCCGTCGATCACGGCAAGGGGCGAGTCGGGGTGACCGGACCCCACATCGAGGCGGACCGGAGCTGGTTCGTCGACGATGGCCTGTCACCGGACGGTGCGGTCAACCCGCACCTCGCGTACGACCTGATCGAAACGACCGTGCAGGGCAACACGTCCGGGCGGGTCCCGACGCCGACGGCGTCCCCTGTTCCGGCACCGGCACCCGTCGTCCCCGGGCTTCCCGTGCTCCCACTCCCACCGGCGATCGCGTCCGCCTCCGCGATGCCCGTGCCGGGCGCCGCGATCCAGACCCCGACCATCGCGCAGTCGAACGCGCCTGCTCCTCCAGCCGTTCCGGCTGCACCGGCCGTTCCGGCTGCACCAGCCGTTCCTGCACCGCCGGACGCTCCCGCCACGCCTGCGGCAACCGCACCCGAGCCGCCGGTGCTGCCGTGGCCGTTCGGCCTGGTCGCCGAGGTCCCGTTCGTGCGGCACTTCGTCATTCGCATGGGAGCCGGAGCAGCCGCGCCTGCCTCCTAGACCAACCCTCGCCGCCGCGCCTCGCGGACCGCATCGCCCCGAGAGTGGACCCCCAGCTTGCGGTACAGGCCCCGGAGCTGCGTTTTGATCGTGTTGGGTGAGACGAACAGGGATTTCGCAATGTCGACGACGGGGTGGCCGCGACTCAGTCCGTGCAGCACCGCGAGCTCCCGATCGGTGAGGTGCACTGCGGGCGCCGGCAGTGGGTACGGTGCCCATTCCTGCGCTCCGAAATCGACAGGTGGCGTGCCGAACTCGGACAGTGTGCTGCGCATCTCGGCCGGCACCGTCGTGAACGGCCGCGCCAGTCCGGTGTCCTCCGACAGCGCCACCGCACGGTTCCATGCGACGCGGGCAGCGTCTCGTTCACCCGCGTGGAGCGACACCATCGACTCGATCAGGAACGCCTCGAGCCGCACCCTCGTGTAGATCCCCCGTCGGCGAGTCAGTTCGGTTGCGTGTTTCGCTGCGGTCGAGGTGTTCCCGGTCAGCAACGCCGCACGAGCCGTCGACAACCGGACCAACGGGTGCAGCGGCCCGCTGACGAGTTCGGCCCGTTCCAGCACATCGGAGCCCGCGCCCAGCGCCGTGTTCAGGTCCATCTCCGCCGCGTCGAGCAGCGGGCGGGCGAATGCGGCTGGGCCGAGCCACTTCCCGAACTCCGCCCGATGCCGTCGTACGCGGTCGAGGCCTGCCTCGGGTCGACCGCGCATCAGCTCGTACTGGGCCCTCGCGTACACCACGAACGCCCAGTTCTCGATGTTGCCGGTCAACTCCGGCAGCGTCGTCAGAACCTGTTCGGCGGCAGCGACGTCCAGTCGGTCGAGCGCGACGATCACCCGTGCGGTGATCGCAGGCAGTTCGATCGTGGTCCCGAGCCATCCGGCGACGCTGCCGAAGGTGGACTCCTGTTCGATCCAGCGCTGTGCGCGGCGACCCTCACCGAGTACCGCCTGCTGGAGGGCCAGTTGCCCGGCAGCCTGTCGCGCCGCGAAGTCGCCCGGACCACGAGGACAACCGATCACGGCGCGCTCGAACAGATCCGCGGCCCTCTGGTGGTCGCCGCGGTACTCACTGGTCAAACCGAGATGCGTCCACACCGGAGCCAGGTCGGGCCGCGCGCCCTGATCTGCGCCCTCGGATTCGATTCGGGTTGCGAGGTCGACGAGTTCGGCGTGGTTTCGAACGGCCTCGTCGTAGTCACCGATCCAGCGCATCAGTGTCGAACGAAGCACGCCGGGTGCGAGCGCGACGTCGAACGAGTCCTGCCCGTCGATGTCCGCGCCGGGCGAAATCACCTCGGGCAGTGATCGCGGCAGGGGACGGAGGTCGGAGGAGATCCGCACCGCCAGTTCACGCGCATACAGCATCGCGGGCCGTGATCGGAGTACATGCTCGGGCAAACCACAGAGTGCACGGAACAGCACGCCGAATCTGGTGGCGGTGATCTCGACCCAGTGCGCCGCCAGCACCTCCACGACCAGATCCCAGTCCTGCCCCTCGGTGGCGTGACGCAACGCTTCGACGGGATCGCCGACCGTCTCGTACCACCGCGCGAGGGCGGCCGACACCTCGGGCGGCGGCTGCATTCCCTCACGCATCGCTCCACGGCGCAGCGATCTGCGAATCGCGTCGGGAAAAACGTGGTACCGCTCGGGTGACGGCGGCATTCGGTACAGCAGCCCGGCGCATTCGAGCGCCGCGATCGCCTTCTCCGCGTCGTCGACGCGGAGCATCGTCACCACCGTCGCGGTCACCCGCCTGACCGCCGCCACCGTCCGGGCGGCCGCCCGCAGACTCTGCGGAAGAGGCTCGAGGAGATTGGCGTCGACGTACCGGTCGACCTGCACCTCCACTGCGAGGCAGGCGCGCTCTCGTTCGAGCTCGAGATCCTTTCCATAGATGCGGAGCACGTTCTCCGCCAAGGCAACCAGCGCGGGGTGCCCTCCCGTCATGAGCCACACGTCGCGCGCAGCCCTCCAAGACGAGGCCTGCCGATCGGCGAGCAACTCGGCGACCTCGTCGAGGGTGTACTCCAGTTCTGCGGGCATCACCACCGACACTCCGGACGACGGGAACCGGTCGTCGAACACCGACCCGTCCCGCGTGGTCAGGACGAATCGACAGGTCGGGGTGCGGACCTGCAGATCCCACAGCCTCACACCGATGTTCGCGAGGAGGCCTTTCTCCGGAAGGTCGAGAACGACCATCACGTCCGCACCCCCCGCCGACGCGGATGCGGATGCAGATGCCACGGCAGCCCAGTACGCGTCCGGTCCCGTCGCCGGGCCCGGAGCCGCGATTCGACATGCGACGACGTCGGCGCGGAGCGCAAGCCACGATTCCACGAGCTCGGTCTTGCCGTATCCGGCCGGCCCCCACACCACCGTCAGGGGCGACTCGTCCAGCCTGCGAAGCAGGCGTAACCGACGTGCCGAAACCCGGACATCAGTCATCCCCCACCCCCTCGAACCGTCCGACATGTCCGAAATAGCCTACCGATATCTGCAGGTCGCACCCCGCCAACCCCCGGATCGTGAGTGCGCTCACGTCCGCGTCGGCGAGTGGGTGAATTCGCGGGTGATTCCTTCGGCAGCCACACGGAGATTTGCACCTGACCGGGATGACTCCCGAACCACTCTCCCAGCCGCTACTCCTGCAGGAACGATCCGAGAACCGCCCCGAACCCACCCCGACATCGAGGACATCACCCCAGCACCTTCCCATCATGTGGACATTCGTCCTTCATGTCGGAACGTGCTTGACTGACCGCCGCCCAACCCCCAGTTAGCTACACGTTGACTGACTCTTGTTCGCTACCGTGAGGATCCGGATGTCTGGCCCGTACCCGACCCGGGCGACCGGCAGGTCCGCCGCCGTCGCCGGGACCAGGCGTCGCCTTGAACACGTGTTCGAGGCGACGGCCGACCGGACCCCGGATTCGATCGCTCTGCTCTGCGAGGGCAATACCTTCACGTACGCCGACATCGAGTGGCGGGCCAATCAGCTGGCCCACCACCTGATCAGCGTCGGCATCGACGTCGGTGCACGCATCGGCATCCTGCTGGAACGATCCCCCCACACGTATGTCGCGCTGCTCGCCGTGCTCAAAGCCGGCGCCGCGTTCGTCCCGATCGATCCCGCCTCCCCCGCCGACCGCGTCGACTACATCACCAGCGACGCGGGCGTCGACCTCGTGATCACCAGCACGTCGTTCGCCGGCCTGCTCGCACCGCTCGGCGTCCCCTGGACCGAGATCGACGGCGAAGCCGAACTCATCGCACAGAATGCCGTGACACGACCGAACTTCGAGGTGATGCACCGGGATCCGGCCGCGTACATCATCTACACGTCCGGTTCGACCGGACGCCCCAAGGGTGTCGAGGTCGCGCAGTCCAGCATCTGCAACTTCCTCGACATCGTGCCCACCGTCTACGACGTGCAGCCCACCGACCGCGTCTACCAGGGCATGACGATCTCGTTCGACTTCTCGATCGAGGAGATCTGGCCGACGTGGGCCGTTGGCGCGACCCTCGTCCCCGGCCCGACCGGGGCGGGGCGGCTCGGCGGCGAACTCGCCGACTTCCTCGAGTACAACCGCGTCACGGTCCTCTACTGCGTCCCCACCCTGCTCGCCACGATCCCGCGAGAGCTGCCGCTGCTGCGCAACATCCTCGTCGGCGGCGAGGCGTGTCCCCGCGAACTGGTCGAGCGCTGGGGCCGGCCCGGTCGCCGGATCCTGAACACCTACGGACCGACCGAGGCGACCGTAACCGCCACCTGGTGCGAGCTCGTACCGGGTCGGCCGGTCACCATCGGTGTGCCGCTTCCGACGTACTCCTGCGTGATCCTCGACGAGGGCAGGCGCGTCGTGCCGGACGGCGAGGTCGGCGAGTTGTGCATCGGTGGTCCCGGCGTCGCGCGCGGTTACGTCGGCCGCCCCGATCTCACCGCCGACAAGTTCCTCCACGTCCCCGAGAGCGGTATCGACGGCCGCCTCTACCGCACCGGCGACCTCGCACGATGGACCGAGTGGGGGGAGATCGAATACCTCGGCCGCGCCGACAGCGAGGTCAAGATCCGAGGTCACCGCGTCGACCTCGGCGAGATCGAGAGCGTCCTCCTCGTCGACGACGGCGTTGCCAGCGCAGTTGTGTCACTCGTGACGGTCGCCGACGTGGAACAACTCGCCGCGTGGGTGGTGCTGATGCCGGGAACGGGCGCCTCCCCGGACACGATCGATGCACTGTTCGCCCGTCTCGCCGACGAGACGGGCCGGCGCCTGCCCGACTACATGGTCCCGACCTTCCTCGACGTGGTGAACGAACTTCCGATGATGCCGAGCGGCAAGGTCGATCGGCCCAAGTTGCCCGCGCCGTCGGGTCGACGACTGTCCGGCCCTGCCGGACCGGTCGTCGCGGCCCACGGCGATGTCGAGAACGACCTACGGCAGCTCTGGGCGACGCTGCTCGGACTTCCCGTCGACGACGTCTCGGTGGAAGCGGACTTCTTCACCGAACTCGGTGGACACTCCCTCGCGGCCGCACAGTTGGTGACCCGACTGCGCGAGAGCGGCATGCACCCCACCGCCGGGATCAGGGACGTGTACGCCAACCCGACCATCCGGGCGATGGCAGGCGCGCTCCCCCACGACCTTTCGTACGGCTCGGGCGGGCCGCCCACTCCCCCTCCTCCGCTGGTGGACGAACCGGGCGACGAGCCGACCGGAAACGCCACCATCCGCAGCGCAGGCGCCGTCCAGGGACTGTTCGTCCTGCTGGTTCTGCTGGTGGTGACGATCCCCGTGTCCGTCGTCTACCACGCTCACCACGGCCAACCGTCGTTCGACGCCCTCGTCGACCTGTTGATCGCCACCGTTCCGTCCTATCTCGTGGTCCGCTGGGTGCTGCCGGTCCTCGCGATCAGGCCGCTGTCGGCCGGGATCACCCCCGGCCGCTATCGACTGTGGGGCACAACCTATCTGCGCCTGTGGATGGTCGATCACCTCATGCTGCTCGCCCCGATGCCGGTGTTGAGCGGTTCGCCTCTGATGGCTTCCTTCCTGCGCGCGCTCGGCGCTCGGGTCGGCCGCGACACCCACATCGGAACGTCGACGATCTCGTTCCCGGCGCTGGTCGACATCGGTGACGGCGCGTCCGTCGGCACCAACACCGATGTCCGGCCGTGGCGGGTGGTCGGGCGCGAGGTGATCGTGGCCCCGATCGTCATCGGTGCGGGCGCCTACGTCGCCTCCAACAGCGTTCTCGAAGCGGGCAGTTCCGTCGGCGAGGGCACGATGCTCGGTGACCAGTCCGTGCTCACCGAGGGCGTCGCGTTGCCACCGGGGACCCGATGGGCGGGATCACCGCCGCAGCGCGTCCCGGCCCTCGACGCACGTATCGAATCCATGGCGGCGCAGCCCCGGCCGGCCGGGTGGGGCCCGAAGCTACTGCTGCTGACCGCCGTCGGGGTCGTGGCGCTGGAAGCGCTCGCCATCGCCACCATCGTGCCGAGCCTGGTGCTGGTGTGGGCGGTCCTGCTCGAGTTCGGGATGATCGCGTCTCTGCTCGCGACGCTGGTGTCGGGTGCCGTCTATGTCGCCAGCGTCTGCGCGGTGGTCCTGCTCGGGAAGAAGCTGATCCTGCCCGCGCTGCCGGTCGGTACCTTCCCCGAAGCATCCGTACTCGGGGTCCGGAAATGGGTCACCGACAAGCTGCTCGAGATGAGCCTGCTGTACACGAACACGCTGTACGCCACCCTCTACACCGTGCCGTGGCTGCGCGCGCTCGGCGCCCGGGTCGGGCGCGGCGCGGAGGTCTCGACCGTGTCGCACATCGACCCCGACCTGCTCACCATCGGTCAGGAGAGCTTCGTCGCCGACATGGCGAGCCTCGGCGGCAGTGCCTTCTGCAACGGCCGAATGATGTTCGCCCCGACCGCGGTCGGCACCCGGGCGTTCGTCGGCAATGCGGCGGTTCTTCCCAGCGGCATGCGCACCGGTGACGGCTCACTCGTCGGGGTGCTGACCGTGCCACCCGCCGACGGAGTGCCGCCGGACACGTCGTGGCTCGGTAACCCCGCGTTCCACCTGCCTGTTCGTCAGGACAGTGGCGAGTACGACGAGGCGGAGACGTTCACACCCGATCGGGGCGTGGTCGCCCATCGCTGGTGGATCGAGTTCTTCCGGATCGTGCTGCCACCCACGGTGATCGGCGTCAGCCTGTACTTCTACCTGCTGGGTCTGTCGCTGACTGCGCGCAGCAGCACCCTGCTCTGGACCGTCCTGACCGCGCCGTTCCTGGCGCTCGCGACCGCACTCGGAGTCGTCCTGTTCTCCGCCGCGGTGAAGAAGAACCTCGTCGGCACCTACCGGCCGCGGGTGGAGCCGCTGTGGGCCAAGTTCGTCCGCCGATCCGAGTTCGCCACCGGCATGTACGAATCTGCCGCCGTCCCGGTGCTGCTCAACCAGTTGACCGGCACACCCTACCTGCCGATGATCCTGCGCTGGTTCGGCGCCGGAATGGGCAGGCGCGTCTGGATCGGTACGACCTATCTCACCGAATTCGATCTGGTTCAGGTGGGCGACGACGCCGCAATCGGTGCCGGTGTGTCGTTGCAGACCCACCTGTTCGAGGATCGCGTCATGAAGATGTCGACGGTCACCGTCGGCGCCGCCTCCACCGTCGGCACCCGCGCCGTCGTCCTCTACGACTCCGTCGTGGGTGACCACGCCGAACTCGCGGCCCTCTCGCTGCTGATGAAGGGCGACGAACTTCCCGCGGGCACCCGCTGGGAAGGTGTTCCGGCCCAGGCGGTTCGCACATGAGGTCGTCGCCACCGCGCCCGCTGGCACTCGTCTACCGCGGCCGCGGAGCCACCCTGCCGGGCAGTGCCGAATCGGTGGCGGCCCTGCTCGGACGAAGCCGCTGGAACTTCGACGTGCACTACGTCGGCCCGCGGGAGCATCTCCGTCTCACCCCGGAGGTTCTGGGGTGCGCGACCGTGTACGCGCAGCCCGGCGGCGACGAGCTCCTCCCGGCCTGGCGTCGCATGCGCAGGCACCGTGACGTCCTCCGGGACTACGTCCGCGGCGGTGGCCGATACCTCGGGTTCTGCCTCGGCGGGTACCTCGCAGGCTCCACTCCCGGCTTCGATCTGCTCCCCGGCGACACCGATCAGTACATCGCGACACCCCGCTCCGAGGTCCCCGGCACCGAGGCCCGCGTCGTGGACGTGCGGTGGCGGGGACGCCCTCAGCCGATGTACTTCCAGGACGGGCCGACATTCGAGCTGCCGCACCACTTCACCCCCGGCATGTATGTCCTCGCGGCGTACGCCAATGGGGAGGTCGCCGCACTCACCGCGCGATTCGGCGCGGGCCGTGTCGGCGTCGTCGGCCCCCATCCCGAGGCGGACGCCGCGTGGTTCGCCGACTCCGGCCTGTCCACCCCCACCGACGTCGGCACCGCCGCCGGCCTCGACCTGATCGATGCGGTGATGAGCTGACATGACCACCGAAACTGCCGTACCCGTGGCCGCCACGCCGCCGCAGCGGCGACGGATTCGCCTCAGCGGAATCGACCTCGCGCGCGGGCTGGCCGTGTTCGGCATGATCGCCGTGCACTCCCTCAACGACTACGACGTGGAGGGGCGCGCCACGCTGTCGTACACGGTGTCGGCCGGGCACGCCTCGGCGATGTTCGCGTTGCTGGCCGGTGTCGCGATCGCGTTCCTGTCCGGTCGGCGCCGACTCACGCGTGGACGACAGTCCCTCGGGACCGCCGCCTCGCTCGCCGCCCGCGCACTGTTGCTCGCGGTGATCGGATTGTCGTTGGGATACACCGAGATCGACTACGGGGTGGTGATCCTGCCCTACTACGCCGTCATGTTCCTCCTCGCTGTCCCGCTGGTGTACCTGGGAACTCGCACGCTGGCCGTACTGGCCCTCGTGTCCGCCCTGCTCACGCCGGTGCTCAGCCAGCTCGTACGCCCCCACCTGCCGTCACCGTTCACCCGGCAGGTGTCCTGGGAGACGGTGCTGGTCGAGCCGCTCCAGTCGCTTGCCAACCTGTGCTTCACCGGCGAATTCCCGGCCTTCGTGTGGATGACCTATGTGGTCGTGGGCATGGTGGTCGGCCGACTCGACCTCTCCTCGATTCGGGTCACCGCCTGGCTCGTCGGCGTCGGCGCGCTGCTCGTGTCACTCTCGGCGACCGTGTCGTGGATGTTCCTGCACCCGTTCGAGGGGTTGAGCCGGATCGAGGCCGTCTCGGATCCCGACACGATCGAGGAGATCCTCACGTTCGGCTCGGACGGCACCGTTCCCACCGACACCTGGTGGTGGCTGGCCGTCAACGGCCCGCACACCGGAACTCCGCTGGACCTGGCGAGCACTGTCGGCAGTTCGCTGCTCGTCCTCGGTCTCTGTTTGATGCTGTTCCAGATCACCCGGCCGGTCGTGGCCGGAACGGTGCGCGTCGTCACAGCACCCCTGGTCGCGGTGGGAACGATGTCGCTCACGGTCTACGTTGGCCACATCATGTTCATCAACTCCGACTTCGACCTGTACGGCCCGACGGAGGGGTATCTGCGGCAAGTGCTGGTGATCTGTGCGTTGGCGCTCGCGTGGCGGGCGACCGCGGGACGCGGCCCGCTCGAGGGTCTGGTCACCTCCGTGACCAGCCGCGTCCGCCGGGCCGTCGAGACCCGCGTCGCACGCGCGTGAGGCCCCGAGTGCCGGTGACGCGGCGCCGCGTCCTGATCGGCGCGGCGGGCCTCGGTCTGGCGGGTGCCGCGGCGGCACTGACCGTGCCCGGTCTGGTCGGCAACACCGACGACCGGCCGGTCGCGCTCGTCTACCGCGGACCCGCGACCTGTTCGGGGTGCGCGGAATCGGTGGCGGACCTGCTCGCCTCCGCGCCGACGCCACTGCGCCCGGTGTACTGCGGCCCGGACGAGGACGTCGACGTGACGCCCGAATCGCTCGCCGGGGCCGCCGCGTACGCGCAACCCGGCGGCGGGAGCCTCGCCCGGGGATGGCGGCACACGCGGGACTACGCACCCCAACTGCGTGACTTCGTCGCCGGCGGCGGCACGTACCTCGGATTCTGCCTCGGCGCCTACCTCGCGGGCGACGACCCCGGCTACCGCCTGTTCCCCGGTCGGGTACGGCAGTACATCGGCACCGACGACGCGACGGTCCACGACACCGACGACACCGTCGTCTCGGTCAGCTGGCGAGACCGGGAGCGGCACATGTACTTCCAGGACGGCACGGCGTTCGCCGTCGCCCACGACGACTGGGACGCGGTCGGCGCGACGGTGCTGGCGCGCTACCCCAACGACGAGGTCGCGGCCGTCGTCACCCCGTACGGCCGTGGGCGCGTCGGACTCGTCGGTCCACATCCGGAGGCCGACGAATCCTGGTACACCGGAACGGGTCTGACCAATCCCGACGGCATCCGATTCGATCTCGGCCACGATCTCGTCGCAACGGCCATGCAGCGCTGACACGCAGGCCCTTCGCTTCAGAAGCGCTGCACGTTGTGGATCGGCGGCAGTTCGGCGAGCTCGGTCAGACCGATCGGGACATCCTCGTCGTAGGCGTTGAACACCTGCCCGTCTCCCGCGTAGATGCCGACGTGGTCGGCCGCGTCACGGAAGGTGATCACGTCCCCCGGCGCCATCTCCTCCACCCGGATGGGTTCACCGAACAACGCCTGGTCCTCACTCACCCTGGGCAGGACCACGCCTGCCTGCCCGAATGCCCACTGCACCAGGCCCGAACAGTCCCACTCGTCGGGGCCGGTTCCGCCCCAGCGGTACGGCTTGCCCTCCTGCGTGTAGGCGGCGGCCAGTGCCGCCAGTCCCGCCGGACTCGAGGCGGACGTGTCGAGGAAGTCGAGCTCGGCCTCCTCCGGCGGAGCCGACTCCTCGGTCATCTCCTGCGCGGACAGACGGTCGATCTGGTCGGCGGTCGAGCGGGCCAGCATCGGTGGGACCACCACCGCACCGGTCACGGCCGCGAGCAGTCCGACCGCGACCAGCACCGGCCGCAGGCGGATTCGGCCCGAGGACCTCTCGGTGGGCGACACCGTCCTACTCGGTTCCACTGCCGCCCTCCCGAGAGCTCTACTCGTCGAATGCCTCCAAGATCCGGTGTGCGGCGAGCGCCGCGGTCAGCGAACCATCGCGGACCTGCTGCTCGACGTCACCGCGGATCGCCTTGACCGCCGGATCCGTGTCGAGGCGGCGCAACAACTGGTCGTGAACCATCGACCATGTCCAGTCGACCTGCTGCTGGTGGCGTTTGCGTTCGAGTTCGCCTGCGTCGCCGAGGACCTTGCGGTGCCGCAGCACCTCGTCCCAGAACTTGTCGACGCCAGTGTTCTCGAGAGCACTCATCGTCAGCACCGGTGGCTTCCACAGCGCGTCGTGGGGGTAGATCAGCCGCAACGCGCCCGCGAGTTCCCGGGCCGCTGCCTTGGCCTCCCGCTCGTGCTTGCCGTCCGCCTTGTTGACGGTGACGATGTCCGCTAGTTCGAGCACGCCCTTCTTGATGCCCTGCAACTGATCACCGGTGCGGGCCAGCGTCAGGAAGGTGAACGTGTCGACCATGTTCGCGACGGTCACCTCGGACTGCCCGACGCCGACCGTCTCGACGAGGATCACGTCGTACCCGGCGGCTTCGATCAGCACCATCGTCTCGCGGGTCGCCTTGGCGACGCCGCCGAGGGTGCCCGATGTCGGGGACGGCCGGATGAACGCGTTCGGCTCGACCGACAGGTTCTGCATGCGGGTCTTGTCGCCGAGGATCGAGCCGCCGGTCCGGGTGGACGACGGGTCGACCGCAAGCACGGCGACCTTGTGCCCCAACGAGATCAGATACATCCCGAGGGCTTCGATGGTCGTGGACTTGCCGACCCCGGGGACACCGGTGATGCCGACGCGGATGGCACCACCGGCGTGCGGGAGCAGGCGCAGCAGCAGCTGCTGCGCCTGCTCCCGATGATCCGTCCGGGTCGACTCGACGAGGGTGATCGCCTTCGCGATCTCGCCCCGCCTGCCGGCGAGAACCGCATCTCCGAGAGCGGTCAGATCCAGTGGCGGACGACTAGTCGGCGGCAACCGAATCGTGTCCCAACTGATCTGCCAGCTTCGTCAGCAGCCCGACCGCCGCGTCCGCGAGGACCGTTCCGGGCGGGAAGATCGCCGCAGCGCCCGCCGCGTACAGCTCGTCGAAATCGCCCGGCGGGATGACGCCGCCGACGACGACCATGATGTCGGGACGGCCGACCGACGCGAGGGCCTCCCGCAGCGCGGGCACCAGCGTGAGGTGACCGGCGGCGAGGGAGGACACGCCGACGATGTGCACGTCGGCGTCGGCCGCCTGCTGGGCGACCTCCTCGGGGGTCTGGAACAGCGGTCCCACGTCGACGTCGAATCCGATGTCCGCGAAGCCGGTGGAGATCACCTTCTGGCCGCGGTCGTGGCCGTCCTGGCCCATCTTCGCGACGAGGATGCGCGGGCGACGGCCCTCGGCCTCCGCGAACTTCTCGACGAGTTCGATTGCGCTGGAAATGTTCTCCGACTTTCCGGCCTCGTCCCGGTACACACCGCTGATGGTCCGGATCTCGGCCTGGTGACGCCCGTACACCTTCTCCAGCGCATCGGAGATCTCTCCGCCGGTGGCCTTGGCGCGGGCCGCGTTCACGGCCAGGGCGAGCAGGTTGTTCTCCATGCCGCCCTCGGTGCTGGCGGCGGCGCGGGTCAGCTCGGCGAGCGCAGCCTGGGTGGCCGCCTCGTCGCGCTCGGCGCGCAGCTGCTGCAACTTCGCGAGCTGCTCGGCACGCACCTTGGTGTTGTCGACCTTGAGCACCTCGATGCTGTCCGGCTCGTCCGGCACGTACTTGTTGACGCCAACGAGCGGCTGCCGTCCCGAGTCGATGCGGGCCTGGGTGCGGGCCGCGGCCTCCTCGATGCGGAGCTTCGGGATGCCCTCACCGATGGCCTGCGCCATGCCGCCGGCCTCCTCGACCTCGGCGATGTGCGCCCGGGCCCGGTTCGCGAGCTCGTTGGTGAGCCACTCGACGTAGTGCGAGCCGCCCCACGGGTCGATCGGCCGGGTGGTGCCGGATTCCTGCTGCAGCAGCAGCTGGGTGTTGCGCGCGATGCGGGCCGAGAAGTCGGTCGGCAGCGCGATCGCCTCGTCGAGCGCGTTGGTGTGCAGCGACTGGGTGTGGCCCTGGGTCGCGGCCATCGCCTCGACGCAGGTGCGCGCGACGTTGTTGAACACGTCCTGCGCGGTGAGCGACCAGCCGGAGGTCTGCGAGTGGGTGCGCAGCGACAGCGACTTGGCGTTCTTCGCCTCGAACTTCTCGACCAGCTCGGCCCACAGCAGACGCCCGGCGCGGAGCTTGGCGACCTCCATGAAGAAGTTCATGCCGATCGCCCAGAAGAACGACAGTCGCGGCGCGAACTTGTCGATGTCCATGCCCGCGTCGAGACCGGCGCGGATGTACTCGATGCCGTCGGCGAGGGTGTACGCCAGCTCCAGGTCGGCCGTCGCGCCCGCCTCCTGGATGTGGTAGCCGGAGATGGAGATCGAGTTGAACTTCGGCATCTTCGCGCTGGTGTACGCGAAGATGTCGGAGATGATCCGCATCGACGGCTTCGGCGGGTAGATGTAGGTGTTGCGGACCATGAACTCCTTCAGAATGTCGTTCTGAATGGTTCCGGCCAACTGCTCGGGCGCGACGCCCTGCTCCTCCGCGGCGACGACGTACAGCGCCAGGATCGGCAGCACCGCGCCGTTCATGGTCATCGACACCGACACCTGCGACAGGTCGATGCCGTCGAACAGCTGACGCATGTCGAGGATCGAGTCGATCGCCACGCCGGCCATACCGACGTCACCCTGCACGCGCGGGTGGTCCGAGTCGTAGCCGCGGTGCGTCGCGAGGTCGAACGCGACCGACAGGCCCTTCTGACCGGACGCGAGGTTGCGGCGGTAGAAGGCGTTGGACTCGGCGGCGGTGGAGAAGCCGGCGTACTGCCGGATGGTCCACGGCTGGTTGACGTACATCGTCGGGTACGGGCCGCGCAGGAACGGCGCGGCACCGGGGAAGCTGTCGAGCGGGTAGCCCGATGCCTCGGCGGCGTCGCGGTCGGCCTTGGTGTACACCGGCTTGACGTCGATGCCCTCGGGCGTCGACCAGACGACGTCCTCGGCTGCGTAGTTGTTCGCCTTGGCGGCGTCCTCGATGTGTGCGGCGGTCTCGGCCTCGGTCGGCGCGGCGGGTGCCGGGAAGTCCGGGTCGGTCAGCGGCACGTCGGCGAAGCTGCCGATGTCGTGCGTGATGCTCATTTCGCTCCCAGGGTGTCGAGCAGACCGGTCAGCGCCGACACTGCGTCAATACGAGCGGTCAGGAAGCCGTCCGGCCGGTCCGCGCCCTGCGCGTCGGCGAACGTCTTCTCCGGTCCCGCGAGGAGGACGGTCTCGATGCCTGCGGCGCGCAGTGCGTCGACCGCGGGGACGCCGTCGGTGCCGTACCGCTTGTCGGTGCCGCACAGGACCGCGATGGTGGTCTCCGACTCCTTGACGATCCCGGCGACGGTCGCCAGGTCGAGGGTGCCGGGGTTGACCGCCTCGATGCCGCCGGAGGCGAGCAGGTTCGCGGCGAAGGTGGTGCGTCCGTTGTGCTCGGCGACCGGGCCGAGCGCCGCGAGCAGCACCTTGGGCCGGTGGCCACGCTCGGCGAGGAATCGGTCCGACCGGTCACGCAGCGCCTCGAACGCCGCGCCGTAGCGGGCGACACCGGCGAGCGGCGAATCACCCTCCGCGATCGGGGT
This sequence comes from Rhodococcus sp. RD6.2, assembly GCF_001040705.1. GTDB lineage: Bacteria > Actinomycetota > Actinomycetes > Mycobacteriales > Mycobacteriaceae > Rhodococcus_G. The sequence goes on along the minus strand of NZ_CVQP01000005.1, from coordinate 441,056 downwards.
CTCGCCGAGGTTCGGGAACTCGTTGACACCGGTGACCGCGGTCCTGCGGTGAGCGATGTCGGAATCACGCTTGTCGCGGGTGGCGGCGATGCGCTCGGCAATCACGCCGGCCTCGAGGGCTGCGGCGTATCCGCCTGCGGCCTCGATCTGCTGCACGAACTCCCACGCCTTCGCCGCGATCTGCGACGTCAGGTCCTCCACGTACCAGGAGCCCGCACCCGGATCGAGCACGCGCCCGAGGTTCGACTCCTCGAGCAGCAGCAGCTGGGTGTTGCGGGCGATGCGGGCCGCGAACGACTTCGACGTCTCCACGCTTCCCTCGGGCAGTGCGGCGTCGAACGGCAGGACCGTCACCGAATCCGCGCCGCCGACTCCGGCGCCGAACGCCGCGAGGGTGGTGCGGAGCATGTTCACCCACGGGTCGCGCTGCGACATCATCGCGGCGGAGGTGACCGCATGCTGCGGTGCGCCACCGAACTCGCTCGCGCCGCACACCTGCGCGACGCGTGCCCACAGCTGCCTGCCTGCGCGAAGCTTGGCGATCGTCTGGAACTGGTCGTCGGTGGCCGCGAAGCGGAACTCGACCTGTCCCAGTGCCTTCGAGATCGTCAGACCCGAATCGGTGAGAGCACGAAGGTATTCCAGGCCCGCAGCGACAGCGGCACCGAGCTCCTCGGCATCCGACGCACCCGCATTGTGGAATGCGGTGCCGTCGACGGTGATTGCGCGAACCGTCTCGGCGCGGTCGGCCGCTGCCCCGGCGAGCGCGACGGTGGCGGCCAGGTCGACCCCGTCCGCACCCGAGTAGCGATCGGTGAGCGCGGACGCGCCGAGCGCGACGGTGATCGCGGCTCGATCGGTGACGCCGTCACCGGCCGCGGCACGCGCGTCGATCAGCGCGTAGAGGTTCTCGGCCGCGGCGGCAGTGGCCGCTCCGGCGTCGAGGGTCAGCGGCGCGAGGTCGAGCAGAACACCGCCGAGCGCAACATCGAGAGCGTCGGCGGACAGCCCGTTGCCGCCGACGTTCAACCAGATGGCGCTGACGCCGTTCTCGAGCCCGTCGAGGACGGCCTCGTTGATCTTCTTCGCGTCGCTCTCGTCGGCGCCGAACGCGGCGCTGACCTTCCATCCGCTGTTGACGTCGCGGTGCGCGTCGCGTCCGCGGACGAACGGGAACACGCCCGGCAGCGGCGCCTCGGCGGTTTCCTCCCTGCGGGTGTACAGCGGCGTGACGGTGACGCCGTCGTAGGTGACGGTGTCGAGGAGGTGCTCCGGATCTGCGGGCAGCTCGGACACGTCGACCTTGCGGGCCTTCGCGAGCACCGCAGCCACCGCCTGCTGCCACGCCGCGTGGTCGCGGGCGGCCTCCTCGGTCTGTGAAGCGGGTGACACTGGCACGGTGTCTGCTTCCTCTCGGTTTTCGGACATGGTCATTGTGCGTGTGATGCTAACCCCGCCCCGGCGAGCACGATCCGCTGGCTCAATCTAACGTTCGGTAACCTCACGGCATGAGCATCGCCACCGAGCTGGGCCGCACTCCCCAATCGCTGTTCGGAGTGAGCCGGGCGGTCCGCGACGGCGACGTCAATCGAATGACGATGACCCTCGGCGACGGGCCCGCGGCCACCGCAGCTCTCGGCGTCCTCGTCGACGACATCCTCGGGTTCACCCTCTTTCACCGCCGCGGCGAGCGAGACGGCCTGGTCAGCGCCACACTGTCCGTCGATTTCGTACGGCCGACCGGGTGGCAGGGCCCCTTTCTGACGGCAGAGGGCGCGGTCGAGGTGCTCGACCGTGACGGCGGCCTGGCATCCGCCCGGATCGTCGACTCCGCTGGCGCCCTCGTCGCGAGGGGAACGCTGTGGGGCTCGTTCGTGGACGGTGTCACACAGTCCCGCCCCATTGCGACGGAGATCACACCCGCGCCCCTCTCCGTCGGAGCGTCGGACCCGGCCGACGCACTGGGTGGGACCGTCGAGAGCACCGACAGCGGCGCGCGCCTGACCGTTCCCCCCAACCCGGATCTGGTCAACGCCATCGGCATGATGCACGGCGGCGTCCTGACGTGTGCGCACGACGTTGCCGCCACCGCGGCGGCGGGCGGTTCCATGCGCGCCGCGTCGATGAAGGTGAACTTCTTCCGGCCGGTCCCCGTCGACGCGACGACCGTCTTCGATGCGACGGTGGTCCGTGACGGGCGCCGGGTGTGCATGGTACGGGTCGTCGCGCTCGACGCTGCGGGCCGCGAATGCTCGACGGCCGCCGTGACGTTGCGGCGCGACCCCGACGCCTCCCCGGCGTGCTGAACTCCGGCGTGGTGAACTCCGCCGTCCGACTGCTGCGTAACCCCAAGGTGCTGCTGCTCGCGGTGCTGCTGCTCGCGCTCGGCGCGGCGGCACTGTTCGTCCCGCTGCCGACGGTCGACCAGCTGCGGGAGTGGTCGGACTCGCTCGGACCGGCGTTCCCGGTGACGTTCTTCGTCGTGCACGCGATCGTGACGGTGGCTCCGGTACCTCGGACGGTCTTCACCCTCGCAGCGGGACTTCTGTTCGGATCGGTGGCAGGCATCGCCCTGGCCGCGGGCGCGACGACGGTCAGTGCCGCGATCGCGCTGCTCCTGGTCAGAGCCGTGGGCCGGGACGTCGTCGCGGCGCATCTGACACACCCTGCGGTGCAGAAGATCGACGACAGGCTGGCCCGCCGCGGCTGGCTGGCCGTCGGATCGTTGCGGCTGATCGCGCCAGTGCCGTTCTCGATCACGAACTACTGCGCCGCGCTGTCGTCGATCCGGTTCTGGCCCTTCATCCTGGCGACGATGGTCGGCATCGTCCCCGGGACGATCGGCGTGGTGGTGCTCGGCGACGCGATCGGCGGCGACACGTCTCCCGCGCTCCTCGCGGTGTCGGCGGCGTGCCTGCTGCTCGGCGTGGTCGGGCTCGTCGTGGACGCTCGGCTCGGGGTCCCCGCGGCACCGGAGCTGACCCTCGACGAGGCGCGTGCCGCGTCAGGCCTTCACACTGGACATAGTGATATCAAGTCCTAAACCTTGACTGGACAGTGTCCAGGTTTTAGCCTTGACCAATGTTCGTGCTGACGATCGACCAGCGTCGTAGCCGCCGCGACGTCGACCGCATCCCGGATCTGCTGGCGCACAACGCCGACCGGCCCCTGCTCCGCCCATTCGAACGCACTGCCGGCGACGAGGCCCAGGCGGTCACCGACGATGCGGAACTCGTGGTCGACATCGCACTCGACGCCGCTGCCGCCGGCCACTGGAGTGTCGGAATCGGTGTCGGGGCGGTGGAGCTCCCACTCCCCGACAGCACCCGCGCCGGCCGCGGACCCGCCTTCGAAGCGGCCCGCCGCGCCGTCGAACGTGCCAAGAACATTCCGGGAGCCATCGCCGTCGACGGATCCCCCGGCGCCGAAGCGGCCCTCATGCTCCTGTCCGCGACCATCACCCGCCGCTCCGATGCCGGACGAGCGGCCGTCGACGCGATGCGGACCGGCATGACACAGTCCGACGCGGCCGCCCACCTGGGAATCAGCAAACAGGCCATGTCGCAACGACTGTCGGTGGCAGGCTGGCAGGCCGAGGAAGCGGGACGCCCGCTCGCCGCGCAACTGCTGGAGGCAGCCGACCGATGACAGCACTGGCACTGATCCTGCTCGCCGTCACAGCGATCGCACCGCTCGTCCTGTCCGCCAAGCGGATCCCCACCTGGATCGCACCCGTCGTGACCACGCTCGCACTCGGAGGCAGCGCGCTCGCCGCGACGGCAACGCGCCCCGTCACCGGCTTCGCCCTCGGCGCGACCCTCGTCATCGCGGTGGCGGCCGCCGCGACCGGCGGCGCTCCCCTGGTGCTCGCGGCCTTCCGGATAGCGCGCCGCCGCTCCGAATCCGGCGCCCGACCCGACGAGGGGCCGCTGCGCGGCGGGCGCACCATCGGCGTCCTCGAACGCGTCGCGGTCGCCGTCGCGATCCTCTCCGGCTGGCCAGAGGGCCTGGCGATCGTCCTCGCGGTCAAGGGACTGGCCCGCTATCCCGAACTACGCGAACCGCACGCGTCGGAACAGTTCATCATCGGCACCTTCACCTCGGTGCTGTACGCGGTCGCCGTCACCGGAGTCGCGCAGGCCCTCATCACCTGATTCATGCGCCCACCCATCACCCCCAAGGGCGCATTCACCAACAGTGCATCTCCGAGCGATGTCCTTCCCAACGAAGCCCAGACCGACGTACCCTGACCACAGGCCGTGATCCGTTCGTAGAGCAGGCGATACGCATGCCAGATGCGCACACCGGGGGCTCGGTTCGACCTGTGATAGATCTGCGACGGCATCACGCCGTCGCCATCGACCTCGACCTCGCGATCGATTCCGTCGACGGGGCGCGCTGCGTGGAATCAACCGTTGCCGTGATCGACCGGTTCCAGCGCTCCGGTGTCCCGTGCGCCGTGATTGCGAGCGACGGTGCCGCAGCCGGTCCCGCGGCCGCGGAGGTCGCGCGCCGGATTCCGGTCCGGGTGGTCGAGGCGGCACCGGCGGACACCGTGGCCCGCCTCGGCGCTTCCACCGCGGACGCGGTCCTCGTCGCCTCCGCCCCGGATGTCATCGCGCAGGCGCGCCGCAGCGGCTTCGCACTGGTGATCGGCGTCGACCGCGACCAGCGCCGAGTGGACGAACTACTGCGCCGGGGCGCCCACGTGGTGGTCGCGGACGTCTCCGACGTCGAACTCCGCACCGGTGACCGCCACCTGTCCGACATTCCGTCCGCCCTGACGGACCGCCACGAGCTGGCGGCACCGCTGTGCGTCCGCCGGCCCGTGGTCCTCCTCGACTTCGACGGCACCCTGGCCGACATCGTGGGCAACCCGGCGGCGGCCGTCCTCGTCGACGGTGCCGCCGCCGCTCTGAGTCGGCTGGCGGCCCACTGTCCCGTCGCGGTGATCAGCGGTCGCGATCTGACCGATATCCGGGCCCGGGTGGGTGTTCCCGGCATCTGGTACGGGGGAAGCCACGGCCTCGACCTCCTCGGCCCCACCGACGAGAGGTACGAGAATCCGGTCGCGCTGGCCGCCATGCCCGCGCTGGAGCGGGTCACGCGGGTGCTCGAGGACAGCCTCCGTCACGTCCCGGGGGTGCTGGTGGAGCCCAAGCGGTTCACCGTCGCCGTCCACTACCGGAACGTGCCCGCCGATCGTGTCGACGAGGTCACGAGCACCGTGCACGAAGTCGGTGCCCGCGAAGAAACACTCCGGATCACACTCGGCCGCAAGGTGATCGAACTGCGTCCCGATGTCGACTGGGACAAGGGCCGGGCCCTGCAGTGGATCCTCGACCGCATCAACGCTTCGAGCGACGGCACCACCGACCCACTCTGCCCACCGGCCGAGGTCGACGCGCTCCTCCCGATCCATGTCGGTGACGATCTCACCGACGAGGACGCGTTCGATTCACTGCCAGCCAAGGGCGTCGGCATCGTGGTGCGCAGCGCGGAGGCCGCGAATCGGCGGTCGGCCGCGCTGTTCGCCGTCGACGGCCCGGGCCAGGTGCGCGAACTGCTGCACCGGCTCGCCTGCAACGTGGAACGGGACTCGCCGACCACGTCCCGGGACGGGGGCTGGATCCTGCATTTCGACGGCTACGATCCGGAAGCCGAGAAGTTGCGCGAAGCACTGTGCACGGTGGGCAACGGCTACTTCGCAACCCGCGGTTGCGCACCCGAGGCGGCAGCGGGGCCCGCGCACTATCCGGGCACCTACGTGGCCGGACTCTTCAACCGCCTGAGCGACGAACGGCAGGGCGTCCTCATCTCGAACGAGAGCATGGTCAACGTCCCGAACTGGCTGCCGTTCACGTTCCGCATCGACGGCGGGCCCTGGTTCGACGTCGACGAGGTCGACCTGCTCGAGCACCACCAGAATCTCAACCTGCGCCGGGCGGTTCTCACCCGCCGCCTCCGATTCCGCGATGCCGAGGGACGGACGACGGCGGTCCTCCAGCGGCGGCTCGTCGCGATGCACCACCCCCACGTCTGCGCGCTGCAGACGACCGTCGTGGCCGAGGACTGGTCGGGAACCATCGAATTCCGATCGGCGGTGGACGGTTCGGTGCGCAACACCCTCGTCGACCGATACCGCGACCTGGCCTCCGATCACCTGCGCTGCGTACAGGCCACCGAGCTGCCGCCGGACTCGGTCCTGCTGACAGTGGAGACCAACCAGTCCCGCGTACCGATCGCGGTCGCGGCGCGGACCGTGGTGCTCCGTGACGGTGGACCGTGCGCGTCCCGGCGCCGATGGTTCGACATCGACGGTGCCGCCGGCCACGACATCTCGCTCGAACTCGAGGCCGGTCGATCCGTCACGCTGGACAAGACGGCAATCCTGTTCACCGGGCGCGACCACGCAGTGTCCGATCCCGATGACGAGGCACAACGCCTGCTGTCAGGGCTGGAGGGATTCGAGGATCTCCTGGCAGGTCACGCCCTGGCCTGGGAGCACCTGTGGGACAGGATCGGCATCGACATCGCGGGCCGGCCGGAGGTGTCGCGACTCCTCCGGTTCCACCTCGTGCACCTGGTGCAGACAGTCTCGCGGAACACCGCCGACCTGGACGTGGGTATCCCGGCCCGCGGCTTGCACGGGGAGGCATATCGGGGCCACATCTTCTGGGACGAGCTGTTCGTGTTCCCGGTGTTGACGCTGCGCGCGCCGGAGCTGACCCGGTCACTCCTGCGCTACCGGTACCGCCGCCTGCCCGAGGCCCGTCGCGCGGCGCACGCCGCCGGACACCGGGGCGCCATGTTCCCGTGGCAGTCGGGCAGCGACGGCCGGGAGGAGAGCCAGCAACTGCACCTGAATCCGAGCTCGGGGCGGTGGCTTCCGGACGCGAGTTGGCGACAGCACCACATCGGAATCGCGGTCGCGTACAACGTGTGGCAGTACTACCAGATGACCGACGACCTCGAGTTCCTCGCCAACTACGGCGCCGAGATGTTGCTCCAGATCGCCCGGTTCTTCACCAGCCTCGCGTCGTTCGACCCGTCGCGGTCCCGGTTCGTCATCCGCGCCGTGATGGGACCGGACGAGTTCCACTCCGGCTATCCGGAGGCGCCGTACGACGGGGTCGACAACAACGCATACACCAATGTCATGGCGGTATGGGTGATTCTGCGGGCCCTCGATTCACTCGACGCCGTCGCCGACCCTCGCCGCACCGAACTTCTCGACAGCCTGCACCTGAACGCGCCGGAACTGGCCCGGTGGGAGGAAATCTCCCGTCACATGTTCGTACCGTTCCACGAAGGGGTGATCAGCCAGTTCGAGGGCTACGGCGATCTGATCGAACTCGACTGGGACGGCTACCGGCAGCGTTACGGAGACATGCGACGACTCGACCGCATCCTCGAGGCAGAGGGCGATGACGTCAACCGCTACCGCGCGTCCAAACAGGCGGACGTGTTGATGCTGTTCTACCTCCTCTCGGCCGACGAACTGCGAGATCTGTTCGGGCGGCTCGGATATCGGCTCGAACCCGACGACATCGCGCGCACCGTCGAGTACTACGTCGACCGGACCTCACACGGTTCGACCCTGAGTGCGGTGGTCCTTTCCTGGGTCTTGGCCCGCCTCAACCGCGACCAGGCGCTGGACTACTTCGAGAGCGTCCTCGCATCCGACATCACCGACATCCAGGGCGGCACGACGGCCGAGGGCATCCACCTCGCGGCGATGGCGGGCAGTGTCGATCTGCTGCAGCGGTGCTTCACCGGACTCGAAACCCGTGGCGACATGCTGTTTTTCGCACCACACTGGCCGGAGGATCTCGGCGACCTGGAATTTCCGATCAAGTATCGGGGGCACCAGCTGTGGCTCACCGTGAGCGGACGCAAGGTCACCGTGCAGTCCGGGGCCGGCCATCAACGACCGATCACGATCATGTGTCACGGTCAGCTGAGAGAGTTGCGGCCCGGCGAGACGGTCACCCTGGACTGACTCACCCGCCGTTTGTCCGATCCGGACCACGGTTCCGCTCGACCGCGGACGGGGTGGACCAGGTCAGCGCGGCGACGTCCGGTACCACCACGTCTGCGCCGCTTCGCTCGAGAGCCGAGGCGCGCCCCGCGGTCGCGATCCCCACGACCTGGCCGAACCCACCACTCGTCGCGGCTGCGACACCGGATTCGGCGTCCTCGACCACAATCGCATCGGCCGGATCGAGCCGCAGCCGTCGGGCGGCCTCGAGGAACAGCGCTGGATCCGGTTTCCCCGGCAGACCGAGGCGGTCGGCGTCGATGCCGTCGACGCGCACGTCGACAGCGACTCCGGCCCGGCTGAGCACGGTCGCGGCGTTGCGGCTCGCACTGACCACTGCGACCGGCACCCCGGCGGACCGGAGTCGCCGGATGAGATCAACGGTGGGCGCGATCGGGTGGGGCCCCTCCGCGTCGAGCACCTCGTGGAACAACCGATCCTTCCGCTCCGCGAGCGCGGCCACGCTCCCGGCGGCCGGTTCGTCTTCCGCAGTCGTTTCCGGCAGGGTGATCGACCGGGAGTCGAGGAAGGACCGGACCCCGTCCGCGCGATTCTTCCCGTCCACGTAGGTCAGGTAGTCCTGTTCGCCGAACTCCGGCTGCTCCGGATGGTGTCGGGCCAGGAACTCGTCGAAGACCGTGGCCCAGGCCCGCCGGTGCACCGCCGCGGTATCGGTGATCACCCCGTCCAGATCGAAGATCACCGCCGAGAACCACCGACCGCGCAGGATCACGCCGGGGCCGCGCCCCGGCTCGTCCTCGACCGGTGGTGTCACGGCAGGACCTCCAACTACCGGCTTACGAGCAACCCTAGAGTTGCTCGGCCTCAGGCTGCTCCTGCGACGGCAACGCGTGCTGCCCCGGTGTCGTCGGCAGCTCGTGCTCGGACAGCACCGACGACGCCACCGGCTTGTTCGCGACCGCTTCCGCCGCGGCAACAGCCTTCGCGACCGCCGGGTCGGACTTGACCTCGAACCAGTCGGCCACCTCGTCGGAGTCGTCGACAGGCCCCGAAGCAGCCTCCTCGCTGCTCGGTTCGTAGCGGAACACGCCGTCGTCACCCGGCGCCCCGAGCGTCTTCGCGAATCCCTTGAGCGCGTCACCGAAGTCGCTGGGCACCAGCCACACCTTGTTCGCGTCCCCCTGCGCCATCTGCGGCAGCGTCTGAAGGTACTGGTACGCAAGCAGTTCCGGCGTCGGCTTTCCGGCCTTGATGGCGGCGAACACCTTCTCGATGGCCTTGGCCTGACCCTGCGCCTGCAGGTACTTCGCGGCCCGCTCACCCTGCGCGCGCAGGATTCGCGACTGCCGCTCACCTTCGGCGTCGAGGATGGCGGCCTGCTTGGCACCCTCGGCCGCGAGGATCTGGCTCTGCTTGGCGCCCTCGGCGGTCTTGATCGCGGACTCGCGGGTGCCCTCGGCGGTGAGGATCATCGCGCGCTTCTCCCGATCCGCCTTCATCTGCTTCTCCATCGACTCCTGGATCGACGGCGGCGGATCGATGCTCTTGAGCTCGACGCGGGCGACACGCAGACCCCATCGCCCGGTCGCCTCGTCGAGGACGCCGCGCAGTTGCCCGTTGATCGAGTCGCGGGAGGTCAGCGTCTCCTCCAGCGTCATGCCGCCGACCACGTTGCGCAGCGTGGTGGTGGTCAGCTGCTCGACGCCGACGATGTAGTTGTTGATCTCGTACACCGCGGCCTGCGGGTTCGTCACCTGGAAGTAGACGACGGTGTCGATGTTCAGCGTCAGGTTGTCCTGCGTGATCACCGGCTGCGGCGGGAACGAGACGACCCGCTCGCGCAGGTCCACCTTGGCGCGAATCTTGTCGACGAACGGCACCAGCAGTGTCAGCTGTCCCGACACGGTGCGCTGGTAGCGACCGAGTCGTTCGATCACGGCGGCCTCGGCCTGCGGGACCAACGCGACGGACTTCGCCACGACGATCACCACGAGCACGACAATCACCGCCAGCACGATCAGTGCGGCCATGTGTTCACTCCCCCTTGGGTTCTACGGACCCCGCCACACGACGGCGGTCGCGCCGTCGATCTCCATCACGGTGACGGTGGTTCCCTGCGGATAGACCTCGGTGTGGTCGAGCGGACGGGCGGTCCAGACCTCACCTGCGAGCTTGACCTGACCCTGATGCTCGGAAACCTCTTCGAGCACGAGCGCATGTTTGCCGGGCAGCGCGGCGGTGTTCGTCGGCAGCACGGGCGGCTGGGCGTAGCGACGGAGCAGCGCGGGCCGCACGCCGACGATCAGCGCCGCGGACACCAGCGCGAAGACCAGCGCGTCGACCCAGACCGGCAGATCGGTCAGCGCGCTGAAACCGGCTGCCGACAGGGCGCCTCCCGCGAGCATGAGCAGGAAGAAGTCCCCCGTGGCCGCCTCCGCCGCCGCGAGCAGTACGCCGCCCACCAACCAGATCACCGCTGCCACATCACCCACTCTAGCCACGGCGAGCGGCGAACGGGCGTGCCCGACTCCCACGGGGGCTGCAGGCGTCAGTCGACGGTCACGAAATCCACGAGCCGTTCGACCGCGCCGATCAGCGGAGCCTCCAGGTCACGGAAGCTCGACACCGCGCCGTACACCCGACGCCACCCGTCCTGCGGTGTGCCCCAACCGAGTTCACGGCAGATCCCCGTCTTCCAGTCCTGCCCGCGCGGGATCGTCGGCCACGCCGCGATCCCGACGGACTTCGGCCGCACCGCCTCCCACACGTCGATGTAGGGGTGCCCGGTCACCATCACGTACGGCCCCAGCCCCTGCGTCAGTGCGGTCTCCTTCGACCCCTCGACGAGATGGTCGGCGAGCACGCCCACCTTCCGGCCCGGTCCCGGACCGAACTCGACGAGCCGCTCCGCGAGGTTGTCGAGTCCCTCCAACTGCTCGACCACGACGCCCTCGATCCGCAGGTCGTGTCCCCAGACCCGCTCGACGATGGCCGCGTCGTGCACCCCTTCGACCCAGATCCGGCTGGGGAGCGCGACGCGGGCCTTGACACCCTCGACCCTGGTCGAACCGGACGCGGACCGGGTCTGGGCGGCGGGCTTCGTCACGGTCGGCCGGACCAATGTGACGGGCTTGCCGTCGACCAGGAAGGCGGCCTCGCGCATCGCGAACAGGCGGGTCTGCTTCCGCGCGTCCTCGAGTCGCACGTAGTCACCGTCGTAGGTCTTCTCCATTCCGACCACGGCGCCACACCACCCGGTCGCGGCGTCCTCGACGACGAGACCTCGATCGGCGGGCACCTTCGGATACTCGCGGGCCCGGCGCCTCGTGTGCCCGTCGAAGATGTTCCCGCTGTACATGTCGCGTCCACTCACGAGGAACCAGGCTAGTGTTCACCGCCGCTCGCGGGTCCTAAGCTTGGATACCGTGTCCTGCCCCAGCATCACCTTCACCCTGTGGTCGGCGTCGTGGCTCGCCGGCGCCACGTCGCCGGACGACGTGATCGACGCCGTCCGGGCGTGGGCCCCGATGCATCTGATTGTCGCTGCCGACGCCGCGGTCGCGCTGCGCTGGGATCTGCCGTGGCCCGATCCGACCGACGCGGGGCCGGTGACACTGCTGCAGGCGGTGCGAGCGGTGACGACATCCGACAACGAGGCGGCGCCGAGCCTCGTGTTGCCCGCCGCCGGTGACGTGCGCGGGCTTCCCGTCGGGTCGGCGTTCGCGACCGCCGCACTGGACGCCGGGCAGGGCGTGCTCGTCGGCGCTCCCGGGAACCCCGGCATCGGGATCGTGCCGACCGTCGAGGGTCCGGACGTGTTGCGCTGGAAGGTGTTCGGGGTCCCTGCGCTTCCGCTTCACACCGAGCACACCGGGCTCGGGGAGGCGGAGTTCGCGTTGCGGGAGGCCGTCCGGGACGCAGCCGCCGCGCTGTCGTCCCTGCGTGGCGGGTTCTCCGCCGCGGCGGGCGATCCGCGCAGCCGGATCGCCGGAGCCCTCGCCGACATCGCCCACCACACGACCCCGGACGGCACGCCGGCCCGGGTACTGCGGATCCTCGACACCGCCGACCAGGTCGCGGCGATCCTCACCGTGGCAGGCGAGTCGTCGGGACGCGCGCAGACCGCGACCGGGGCGGCCCTCCGGGACGACACTCTGCGTCCCCTCTGGGCAGCGGTGCGCGGCGCCCGTACCGCCGCGGTCGCGGCGTGTGTCCGCAGCGGGCAGCCGCGCGCCTGATCCGTCGACCCGGCCGCGGTCGCAGAAGCGGGCGATCAGCCTTCGACGGCAGCCGCGATCCGCTCGAGGGTGCCGCTCATGGTCTGCCGGTTCCGGGTGGCGCGATCGTCGACGCCGGACACCCGCGCACCGTACGCCCGGGCGTGCTCGGTCCGCAGGTCGTCCGTCCACTCCGTGACCCGGCAGCCACCCTCGACTGGCTCGATGCGATACCCCCAGGTCGCGTAGTGCACGCCGTACATCGAGCAGCCGAACGCGAAGCTGCTGCCCGGCTCGGCTTCGACGACGGTCCCCTGGGTGGTCCACTCATGATCGCCGTTGCGGTTGTGTCCGTCGAACGTCGCGCCGACGGACGGTCCGTCGATGCCGTCGTGCCAGTGGCAGGCATGGCACTCCTGGGACCATTCCCCCATTCGGGTGACGTCCGAGATCGCCGCGTACACCGCGGCTGGGGAGGCAGCGATGTCGCGCGACACTTCGAGCCTCACAACCATGTGAACTCCTCTTCCTGCATCGTTCGGGACCTGGTCGGTCCGGGTGCCCCACCCTGACCTCCGACGCCGGCACAGAAGCGGCGGCCACGCGGCGAGCCGAGTACCAGCGAAACGGTGTCCATCGACTCGACGGTAATGGACCGGGTCTGCCCGCGTCGGTGCGACACTGGAATCGCGCACCACCACATCCGTCAGCCGGATCGAGTTGCCATGACCGAAGCCACCACGCCGCGGCTGGTCGTCGGATCGTTCGTCGACATGGCCGGAGTGTCCCGCGCCAAGGCGATGCCCGCGGACCGCATGGACGTATTCGTCGCAGCAGGTGCCGGGGTCTCCGTGTCGTGGTTGGTATTCTGCGTGGACGACCACCTCGCGTTCACACCCGACTTGTCCGTCGTCGGGGACCTGCGGCTGCGCATCACCCGCGACGAGGTACGCGAGCTCGGAAGCGGAAACCTCTGGGCTCCTGCGGATCTCACCTACCAGGACGGCACGCCGTTCCCCGGATGCCCCCGCGAGGCGCTGCGCACCACCGTCACCCGGTTGGCAGAGGCAGGTGTCGGGGCGCTGGTGGGCCACGAGCTCGAGTTCACGTTGTTCGGAGTACCCGACACCGGACGATGGGCAGCGTACGGTCTCGAATCGGTTCTGCGCCAGGACGATTTCGTGAACGACGTCCTGAATGCCGCAGCGCGGGCGGGCATCGCCGTCGACCAGGTGCACGCCGAGTACGGCCCCGACCAGTTCGAGGTGTCCCTGGCGCCCACCGATCCCGTCGCGGCCGCAGACGGAGCGGTACTGGCCCGCACGGTGATCTGCGCGACCGCTCGCGCACACGGGATGCTCGCCTCGTTCTCGCCTCAGCCGACCCTCGAGGGTGCAGGCAACGGCGCCCACCAGCACCTGTCGTTGTGGCGCGACGGGGCACCACTGCTGTCGGGCGGTCGCGGACCGCACGGACTGACCGATGCCGGCGCACACGCGATCGCCGGACTGGTCGCCGTCCTCCCCGACTTCCCGCTCGTCCTGACCGGGTCGGCGGTGTCGCACCTACGGATGCGCCCCGACAACTGGGCCGGCGTCCACTGCTGCTGGGGCCTCGAAAACCGGGAGGCGGCGGTGCGACTGTGCGAAGACACCATGGGCAATCCGATCGGAGCGAACATCGAGGTCAAACCCATCGATCCGTCAGCCAACCCCTACCTCGCGACCACCGTCGCGCTCGGCGCGGCCCACGCGGGTCTGACCGCCGGCGCGGCGCTGCCACCCGAGGTGATCGTCAACCCGGGCGAACTGCCCGCCGACGAGCGCGTCACCGTGATGCCGACCGCCGCCGACGACATGCTCGACCGGTTCGCGAACTCACGACTGGCTGCCGACCTGTTCACCCCGACCGTCCGCGAGGCACTGCAGGCAGTGCGCTCCTATGAACTCGACCGCTACCGAGGCATCGCCGCCGCGGAGGCGACGGCACGCCTGAGATACGCCTGGACCAACTGACGCGCCTGTGGCGCTACATCTCGCCGAAGGTGAAGATCCGGCAGCCGCGAAGGTTCGCGGCGCCGACGACGTCGGCGGCACGGTCGGGATCGCCTCTGTCGACGAGATTGTTCGCGAGCCTCGCCTGGTCCTGGCAGTAGCCGATGAGCTGCTTGTCCTGGGGCGGGTTGCTCATGTAGGTGTCACCGGGCGCTGCGGCGGCACCGAGTGGCGCGAGCACGCAGGCTGCGCAGGCGCACACGGCGACGACAGCCGCGCGGCGGAGGCGTGAGGCGAAGCGCGGTCCGAGCGAGCGGACCGGTTCGGTGCTGAGGAGAGTCATCGGCGACTCCTCTCGGTGGGAGCGACTACGACAGGTTCCATCCTGCCCCGCCGCGGCGCCCGAAACCAGGGCGTGTCGTCAGCTCGGCCTGCGCGTCGGCCGTGCCGGTGGCACACAGCAGTCGGGCGCACACAGGTTGCCGTTCGTTCCGACGCCGTACAACGGTTCGGTGCCGAGCCTGCGCGCGGGGACCCCGTCGACGCGTTCGGCGACCAGCTCGGCCACCATCGCCGCGAATCGCGGATCGGTGCCGGGTGTTCCCGCGCGCGCGAACCCGAGCCCCAACTCAGCTGCCCGGTCCCGGGCCTCGGTGTCGAGATCCCAGATCACCTCGAGGTGGTCCGAGACGAATCCGATCGGGCACACGATCACCGCGCTAGCCCCGGCCGCGGCGACCGCATCGAGGTGGTCGCAGATGTCGGGTTCGAGCCACGGAACCTGCGGCGGCCCGGACCGCGACTGCCACACCAGGTCGTGGTCCGCGGCGCCGACCGCCGCCGCGCACAACCGCGCGGCCTCGGCGACCTGACGGCTGTAAAGTCCGCCTCCCTCGGCGCGCGGACCTCCCGTCGCGTCCGCCGCGACCGGCACCGAGTGCGCGGTGAACACCAGGCGCGCACCGTCACGCTGCGACTCCGGCAACTCGCTGCGGGCCGCGGTGATCGCGTCCGCGAACGCAGCGACCATCAACGGATGGTCGTAGTACTGACGCAGTTTCGTCAGGTCCGGCGCCCCGTCGACCGCAGCCCGCGCCCGGGTGACGTCCTCGTGGTACTGCCTGCACCCCGAGTAGCCACCCCACGCGGACGTCGGGAACACCAGGGCCGAACGGACACCGTCGTCGCGCATGCGAGCGACGGTGTCCCCGACCATCGGATGCCAGTTGCGATTGCCGAAGTACACTGGCAGTTCGATTCCCGCAGAAGAGAATTCACCCTCGATCGCGGCGATGATGTCGCGATTGAGGCGATTGATCGGCGAGACCCCACCGAAGTGCAGGTAGTGCTCGACCACCTCGTCCAGGCGTTCCGGTGGCACCCCCCTGCCGCGGGTGACGTTCTCGAGGAACGGTCGCACGTCGGCGGGCTTTTCGGGTCCGCCGAAGGACAGCAGCAGGAGGGCGTCGTACACCGTGTCAGCCCATGAAGTTCTCGGGGAACCACGTGTTGTGGCTGGCTCCGCCGTCGACGTAGATGATCGAGCCGGTGGTGGCGGGCAGGAAGTCCGACAGCACCGCGCACACGCTGGTACCCACGACGCCCGGATCGTCGACGTTCCAGCCGATGGGCGATGCGCCGTCCCAGTAGTCGTTCAGCATGTTCAGCTTCTTGGCGTCGTCCGTCGCAGTGCCCGAGATCGCCTTCGCCGCGAGCGTCTTGATCGGGCCCGCCGCAACCAGGTTCGACCGGATCTTCTTGGCGTAGCCCACTTCCCGTGCCACGTACCGGTTCACGGACTCGAGCGCGGCCTTGGCGACGCCCATCCAGTTGTAGTCCGGCATCGCGGTGCGCGGATCGAAGTCCATCCCGACGATCGAGCCGCGCTCGTTCATGACGGGAAGCACGGCGCGCGCGAGCGAGGCGTAGCTCCACGCGGAGATCTCGAACGCCTTGGCAACGTCCGGTCCGGGACCGTCGAGGAACGGCACGGCATCGGGACCCATCAGAGTCTTGGGCGCGAAGGCGATCGAGTGGACGACGCCGTCGAGACCCTCGGGGGCCAACTCACGGACCTTGTCGGCGAGCGCACCGAGGCTCTCCTCGTCGGTCACGTCCAGGGGGATCGCCGCCGGCACCGGCTCCGGGAGACGCTGAGCGATCCGGTCGATCAGTCGCAGCCGCTCCGGGATGCCGGTGATGATCACCTTGGCACCCTGCTGCTGGGCGACCTTCGCGGTGTGGAACGCGATGGAGGCATCGGTGATGATGCCCGTCACGAGAATTGTCTTGCCTTCGAGCAGTCCGCCCATGGTTGTGCTCCTCTGGAGATGTAAGTCGTGGTGTGGGAGAAGGTTCGAGGCGGTCAGTGACCCATGCCCATGCCGCCGTCGACCGGGATGACGGCACCGGACACGTATGCGGAATCCTCCGACGCGAGGAAGCTGACGACGGCGGCCACGTCCTCGGGCTTGCCGAGACGCTGCAGCGGGATGAACTTCTGCGCCATCTCCTTCATGTCGTCGGACAGGTCGGCGGTCATGTCCGTCTCGATGAAACCGGGTGCGACGACGTTCGCGGTGATCGAGCGCGAACCGAGCTCGCGGGTGACCGACCGCGCAAGGCCGATCACGCCTGCCTTCGACGACGCATAGTTGATCTGGCCGGCCTGTCCTGCCATGCCGACGACCGAGCCGAGGAAGATCATCCGACCCCAGCGGCCCCGCAGCATCGCCCGGTTGGCACGCTTGGCGCACCGGAACGCGCCGGTGAGGTTCGCGTCGATGACCTTCGTGAACTGGTCCTCGGTCATCCGCATCAGGAGCGTGTCGTCGGTGATGCCCGCGTTCGCCACCAGCACCTCGACGGGACCCTGATGCGCCTCCACCTCGCTGAACGCACGGTCGACGGAGTCCGCATCGGTGACGTCGCACTTGACCCCGAAGAGCCCGTCAGGGGCGCCGGATCCGCGGTGGGTGACCGCCACCTTGTGACCGTCCGCCGCGAGACGCTGGGCAACCGCGAGGCCGATGCCTCGGTTGCCACCGGTCACGAGCACGGAGCGGGACGGGGTGGACTCGTTCGACATTCGATCAACCTATCTGTTGGGTAAGGGTCAGCCGGAGGCACATTCTGTCAGGCGCCACTGGGTCACGGCAGGCGTTGGCGCAGAACCAGTGCAGCGGCCATTCCGGCAGCGGTGAAGAGGACACCGAGAACCAGCCACGCCCGGCTCGCGTCACCGCGGGTGATCTCGAACCCGATCTGCTCCTCGAGCGTGTCGTACACCTTGTTGAGTTCCTCGAGGCTCGACGCGGTGAAGAAGGAGCCACCGGACAGATTCGCGATCTCACGCAGCGACGGATCGTCTACTGGCACGGCGATCCGATCGTCGCCGATGTCGACGGTGCCGTACGAGGTGCCGAACGAGATCGTCGAGATGGGGACGCCCCGCTCCTTCGCCTCACTCGCTGCCGTGTAGCCGCCGCGGGCGTCGTCCGGGCTGTCCGGAACCGTCTGCTTGCCGTCGGACAGCAACACGATCCGCGCGGGCGGAACCTGATCGCCGCCACCGAGGACGGCGCCGAGCGTCTCGATCGACTGCAGTGAGGTGAAGATCGCCTCACCGGTCGCGGTCCGCTCGGCGAGGGTGAGGTGATCGATCGCGGCCTTCGTCTCCTCGCGGTTGACGGTCGGCGAGACGAGGACGGACGCGGTGCCCGCGAAGGCGACCAGGCCGAGGTTGATGCCGGGGGTGAGCCCGTCCGCGAACTGCTTCGCGGCTTCCTGCGCGGCCGCGAGCCGGGTCGGCGCGACGTCGGTGGACTTCATCGACAGTGACACGTCGATCACCAGCATCACCGTCGCCCGGTTGCGCGGAACCTTCTTGTCCGACGTCGGACCGGCGAGCGCCACCGTCAGCAGCATCAACCCCACGAGAACCAAGGCTGTCGGCAGGTGCCGAAGCCGACCCGGTCGCGTGGGCGCCACCTTCTCCAGCAACTCCAGATTCGAGAACCGGAGCATGTTGCGCTGCCGCCGGCGCTGCGCGAGCACATAGGCGGCGGCGAGTGCGGCGACGACGAGGAGGAACGCCAACCACCCGGGTGACGCGAACTGGGTCAGACTCACTGGCGGGCCGCTCGATTCACCCGGGAACCATAGCTGTGTCTGCGGGCCGCGACGAAGCGCACGACGTCCGCGATCCAGTCACGGTCGGTGCGCAGGCCGAGTACCGGTGCACCGCACCGACGCAACGCCTGCTCGACGTCCACCCGGTGCGCCTGCGCGGCCGTGGCGAAATCGGCCCGCAGCCGCGGAGTCGTTGTGAACTCGCGGGTTCGGCCCGTCTCGGGGTCGTGCAGGACCACGTCACCGAGGTCCGGCAGTTCGAGGTCGCGCGGATCGAGCACCTCGACGCCGAGCAGGTCGTGGCGGCCGGACACGGCCCGGAGGGACCGTTCCCAGTCGAGCGGGCCGAGGAAGTCACTGATCACCACGGCGAGTCCGCGACGTCGCTGCGGCCGCCGTAGCGACTCGATCGCACCCTTGAGGTCGCCGCGCACCCCGTCGGGCGCGTGCGGCGTGGTCGCGATCTGACGGAGCATCGCCCTGGAGTGGATCCGGCCGCCACGCGCCGGGATGCGCACGGTCCGGTGGCCGGTCGTGACGATCGCGCCGATCCGGTTGCCGCCCCCACTGGTGAGGTGGGTGACCGCGGCCGCCGCCGCGACCGCGAGGTCCCGCTTCTCCGCACCCGTGGTGCCGAAGTCGAGGCTGGCGGACAGGTCGACGACCAGCCACGTCTCCAACTCGCGGTCCGCGACGGACTGCCGCACGTGCGGGTGCGTCGTGCGGGCGGTGACCGACCAGTCCATCTGCCGGACGTCGTCGCCCGGCTGATACATGCGTGCGTCACCCGGTTCGGTACCGGGGCCCGGGATCAACCCCAGGTGCTCGCCGTGCAGGACGCCGTCGAGACGCCGACGAACCGTCAACTCCAGGGTCCGCAACGCCGCCGACAGTTCCGGGTCGCGTAGCTGTCCGGACCGCAGGGACGGCAGCGGTGAACCGGACGGCGTCACCGCGGCGCGCCCCCTACCGGTGCCGCGGCAGCAGCGGGGTTCGGGGCGGGCGCGGGCACCGGCGCGACAGGCTGCGCCGCCACCTGCGGGAGACCGACCGTCTGCAGCACACGCGCGATGACATCGTCGGGGCTCACCTCGTCGGCGAGCGCGTCGTACGACAGCACCAGACGGTGACGCAGGACGTCCGGGATGACGTCGAGCACGTCCTGCGGGACCACGTAGTCACGGCCGCGCAGCATCGCGAGCGCCCGCGACGACGAGATGATGCCGAGCGTCGCGCGGGGCGATGCACCGTACGAGATCCAGCCTGCGACGTCCGTCAGCCCGAACGACTCGGGCGTACGGGTCGAAGCGATCACTCGGACCACGTAGTCGACCAGGGCGTGATGAACGAACACGCCTGCTGCCGTCTTCTGCAGCCGGATCAGGTCGTCGGGACCGAGCACCTGGCGCGGTTCGGGCGCCGCCACACCCATCCGGTAGACGATCTCGCGTTCCTCCTCGACCGACGGGTAGTCGACGAGGATCTTGAACAGGAATCGGTCTCGCTGCGCCTCCGGCAGCGGGTAGACGCCCTCGTTCTCGATGGGGTTCTGCGTCGCCATGACCAGGAACGGCTCGGGCATCGGGAAGGTCTTGCCGCCGATGGTGACGTGCCGCTCGGCCATCACCTCGAGCAGTGCCGACTGCACCTTCGCGGGCGCGCGGTTGATCTCGTCGGCGAGGAGGAAGTTCGCGACAACGGGACCGAGCTCGATGTCGAACGCCTCGCGTCCCTGCCGGTAGATACGGGTGCCGACGAGGTCGGTGGGCACCAGGTCGGGGGTGAACTGCACACGGGAGAAGCTGCCACCGACCACGGTCGCGAAGGTCTCGACGGCAAGCGTCTTGGCAACGCCGGGCACACCTTCGAGCAACACGTGCCCCTTGGCCAGGAGCCCGACGAGAATCCGCTCCACCAACCGGTCCTGACCCACGATGACACGCTTGACCTCGTAGATCACCTTCTCGAGAAGCTGCGCCTCGGACTGGACGTCCGACGCGGTCGTCGAGACCGTCCCGGGCTTCGCGGTTTCGGGCTTCGCCGTGTCGGGCGTCGCCGCGCCGCCGGACCCTGTCCCGCCGTCGGCTGCTGCGGCAACCGCGAGATCACGGCCCGCGCCCTGTGAGGTCACCAAGAATCCACCACTTTCACTCCCCCCGACCCCACTCGACCGAGCGGATCAGGACACCAACCGGACCACGTACGGGGTCATGCCGTCCCAGCGCAGAGGCGAGACCTTGACCACCGATCCCGACTGCGGAGCTTCGATCATCTCCCCGTTGCCAAGGTACAGCCCGACGTGCTGGCTGGCATTGGGCCCGTAGAAGACCATGTCGCCGCGTTTCATCTGAGAACTCGGAACCTGTTCGCCCGCGGTGTACTGGTATCCGGTGTAGTGCGGCAGCGAGATCCCGATGCCGGCGAACGCGTAGATCATCAGTCCCGAGCAGTCGAATCCGACCTTGTTGAAGTCGCCGTAGCTGTCGGCGACGCCGCCGTCGCGGATGCCGAGCGTCGGACCGTTCTCGTTGCCCCCGCCCCACGCGTACGGAATGCCCAGTTGCGACATCGCGCGGTCGATGACGGACTCGACTGCGGCGCTGCCGGTGATCGACGGTCGCGGCTTCGTCGGTTTCGGCTTGGGTTTGGTGGTGGGCGCGGTCTCGGCCTCCTCGCTGTCCTGCGACGTGTCGTCGCTGTCCGCGGTGCCGGAGTCCGTGTCGTCGCTGTCCGCGGCGCCGGAGTCGGTGTCGTCCTGGTCCTCGACCTGCGTGTGGCTTCGCTGCCCTTCGGCGAGAGCCCGAGCGCGGTCCCGCGCGGCCTGATCCGCGGCGACTCGGGCGGCAGCCTCGGCGGCGGCCTCTCGAGCTGCTGCCGCGGCGGCCTCGGCGGCGGCCTGCTCGGCGGCCCGCTGGGTGTCCCAGTTGACGAAGGCCTGCCGCTGGCTCTGCAGCCCCGAGACGTTGTCCCGGGCCGACGCGAGTTGCGACTCGGCGGCGGCCTTCTCCGCTTCGACCGCCGCCTTCTTCGACTGCTGATCGGCCAGCGCGGCCCGTGCCTCGGCGATGGCGCCTTCCGCTTCGGCCTTGCGGGCCTCGGCCGCCGACGCCGCCTCGTCAGCCTGCTGCTTGGCCTCGCGGGCCGCGGAGTTCCGGTTGGCCTCCGCCGTCCGAGCGCGTTGCAGCGAGTCGAGGACGGCGTTCTTGTTCGATGCGAGTACGCGCATCACCTGCGCACGGTCGAGGATGTCGTCCGGCCCCTGCGAACCGATGAACGACGCCATCGACGAGACGCCGGTGCCCTGCCGGTACGTGCTGGCGGCGAACTCGTCGAACCGGACCTGCGCCGCCTCGATCTGAGCGCCCGCATCTCGCAGTGCCTGGAGCGTTCCCGCTACGGCGTCGGCGGCGGAGACCGCGGCATCACGGGCCGACTGGAGGTCGACGAGGGCCTTGTTCACCGCTTCGCGTTTGATCGCGACGGCGTCGTCGAGTGCGCGGAGCCGCTGGTCCGCACTGGCCACCTCGTTGATGAGGGATCCGACCTGGCCGATCCGGGCGGCGACGTCGTCGTCGGCCTGCTGCAGTTGTCCGTCGCTCGGGTTCGGGGGCGGCGGCGGAACGGCACCGACGAGTCCCGGCGTGGCAACGAGGACCGCAACTGCGAGGCCGAACCCGACCAGGGTCTGCGCGCGGCGGACCCGTTTCCGCGTGAATCTGCGGGTCCCGCCCGGTGCCCTTCGTCTCACGATCGTCTCCCTCGGTCGCGCAACCACCCGGGGAAGGCGTGCACGCCGGAGGACGTCCCAGGCATGCTCACCCGTGGACTCCGGTGAGCAGGCGCCACTTACGTGGCGGTCCTGCCCACAGCGACACTTCTTCCCCAAGAGTGCCATTGGCACCGTACGACACTTCGCGAACTAGCGAAACTCCAGTCACAACTGACACAGGAGTAATTACACCGCACACACCCCGCCTGTACTGGGAGTAACTCGCGGGTAGCGAAAGATATTTTCCGGCTTGAGAATTCGAACCGCCGACGCTCGGGTGGCGGTCAGTCCTCCACGCGGGTCGCGGCCGCGGCCCGGCGCGAGCGCAGTCGCCACGTCACGGCGGCGCCCGCGCCGACGACGAGCAGGAGCCCCACCGTGATCAGTCCGTACGGCGCATCCGGCTCGACGACCGCATCGAGGAACTGGTTCGCGGAAGCCACCGCGTTACCGGTGTAGGCGTGATCCTGCGCATCCTCGACCGCAACGCGGGGCAGCGCGTCGCTGGACGTCCCCACCCAGTTCGGACTGAGAACCAGGATGGTTCCCCCCTGCTGTTCGCCGACGTCGGTCGCGATGTCGCGCAGCTGCGAGTCGCGTCCCGGGTTCTCGTCGAGCACCACCACCCGAAGCGTGATCCCCTCGCGGTCCGCACGGGCGACCACGTCCTGGAGACCGGCCACGTCGTCGGCGGGCGCGGACACCCCGTCGTCCTGGAGGTCGGCGAGGATGGTGTCGATATCGACGCTGTTCGGAATGTCGGCGGGAGCCGGGAGGAACGCGATGGTGTGGGAAACAGGCATCTTTCTTCCGGAGCGTCGGTAGCGGGTGCGGCGGGTGCCGCGGGACCGCCACGCACATTACGGGACTGTTGCGCAGGAAACGGACAGAGTGACAATGCCGTTTCGCCGAGACGCCCCTCCGGGAAGGCGCACTCACATTGCGGACAGCCGCCCCGGAGACAAGGATCACGAGGTGTGACGCGCGGAGCACCCCGCCCGCGAGTCTCAACAGGACAAGCGTACTGTTAGAGTTGTTGCGAGGTATTTCGGCGCGACCGTCCGGTCGGGTGCGACTCGAGTCGAACGGCTCCCTGGTCGCCGCGACGAGCCTCGCTTGCCGTCGGCACAGCCCCGTCGACGGCGAACCTCAAGACGAGTGGAGCTGCCGTGAGCACCAGTATTGATTCGTTCGGCGCCAAGGGAACCCTCGAGGTCGGTGAGAACTCCTACGAGATCTTCCGCCTCAACGCGGTCCCCGGCACCGAGAAGTTGCCCTACGCCCTGAAGGTGCTGGCAGAAAACCTGCTGCGCACCGAGGACGGCGCCAACATCACCGCCGACCACATCCGCGCGATCGCCAACTGGGATCCGTCGGCCCAGCCGAGCGTCGAGATCCAGTTCACCCCTGCCCGCGTCATCATGCAGGACTTCACCGGCGTGCCCTGCGTGGTCGACCTCGCCACCATGCGTGAGGCCGTCGCCACCCTCGGCGGCGACCCGAACAAGGTCAACCCGCTCTCCCCCGCCGACATGGTCATCGACCACTCGGTCATCCTCGATGTCTTCGGCCGCGCAGACGCCCTGGAACGCAACGTCGACCTCGAGTACGAGCGCAACGGCGAGCGCTACCAGTTCCTGCGCTGGGGCCAGGGTGCGTTCGACGACTTCAAGGTCGTCCCCCCGGGCATGGGCATCGTCCACCAGGTCAACATCGAGTACCTGGCGCCGACCGTCATGACCCGTAACGGTCAGGCCTACCCCGACACCTGCGTCGGCACCGACTCGCACACCACGATGGTCAACGGCCTGGGCGTTCTCGGCTGGGGTGTCGGCGGCATCGAGGCCGAGGCTGCGATGCTCGGCCAGCCCGTCTCCATGCTCATCCCGCGCGTCGTCGGCTTCAAGCTCACCGGTGAGATCAAGCCGGGCGTCACCGCGACCGACGTCGTGCTCACCGTCACCGACATGCTGCGCAAGCACGGCGTCGTCGGCAAGTTCGTCGAGTTCTACGGTGCGGGCGTCGCCGAGGTTCCCCTCGCGAACCGCGCCACCCTCGGCAACATGAGCCCCGAGTTCGGTTCCACCGCAGCGATCTTCCCGATCGACGGCGAGACCATCAACTACCTGCGCCTGACCGGCCGTAGCGACGAGCAGCTCGCTCTCGTCGAGGCGTACGCCAAGGAACAGGGCATGTGGCACGACGCCGCGCACGAGCCCGCCTACTCCGAGTACCTGGAGCTGGACCTCGGCACCGTCGTGCCGTCGATCGCAGGCCCGAAGCGTCCGCAGGACCGCATCCTGCTGTCGGACTCGAAGAACGCGTTCCGCAGGGACATCCACACCTACGTGGAGGACCACAACCCGGCCGATCACAGCCAGCTGGACGAGGCCGTCGAGGAGTCGTTCCCCGCGTCCGATCCCGCCGCGCTCTCCTTCGCGGATGACGCTGCAGGAGCCGTGGCCTCGGCTGCGAACGGCGCCGAGGGCCGCCCGACCAAGCCGGTCAAGGTCACCACCGACGAGCAGGGCGACTTCATCCTCGACCACGGCGCCGTGGTCGTCGCGGGCATCACGTCCTGCACCAACACGTCCAACCCGTCCGTCATGCTGGGCGCCGCTCTCCTCGCCCGCAACGCGGTCGAGAAGGGCCTGTCCACCAAGCCGTGGGTCAAGACCAACATGGCTCCGGGCTCGCAGGTCGTCAACGACTACTACGAGAAGGCCGGCCTGTGGCCGTACCTCGAGAAGCTCGGCTACTACCTGGGCGGCTTCGGCTGCACCACGTGCATCGGCAACACCGGCCCGCTGCCCGAGCCGATCTCGAAGGCCATCAACGACAACGACCTCTCCGTCACCGCGGTGCTCTCCGGTAACCGCAACTTCGAAGGCCGTATCTCCCCCGACGTCAAGATGAACTACCTGGCGTCCCCGCCGCTGGTCATCGCCTACGGCCTCGCGGGCACCATGGACTTCGACTTCGAGACCGACGCCCTGGGTCAGGACTCCGACGGCAACGACGTGTTCCTCAAGGACATCTGGCCGTCCGCGCAGGAGATCGACGACACCATCAAGTCGGCGATCAGCCAGGACATGTTCCGCAACTCGTACGCCACCGTCTTCGCCGGTGACGAGCGCTGGCAGGGCCTCAGCACCCCCGAGGGCGACACCTTCGCGTGGGACGAGAACTCCACCTACGTCCGCAAGGCTCCGTACTTCGACGGCATGACCATGGACCCGGCTCCGGTCACCGACATCTCCGGCGCCCGCGTCCTTGCGCTGCTCGGCGACTCCGTCACCACCGACCACATCAGCCCGGCAGGCCCGATCAAGCCCGGCACCCCCGCCGCGCAGTACCTCGACTCGCACGGCGTCGAGCGCAAGGACTACAACTCCCTCGGCTCGCGTCGTGGCAACCACGAGGTGATGATCCGCGGCACGTTCGCGAACATCCGCCTGCAGAACCAGCTCCTCGACGGCGTCTCCGGCGGCTACACCCGCGACTTCACCCTCGAAGGCGCACCGCAGTCGTTCATCTACGACGCGTCGCAGAACTACCAGGCAGCCGGCATCCCGCTGGTCGTCCTGGGCGGCAAGGAGTACGGCTCCGGCTCGTCGCGTGACTGGGCGGCCAAGGGCACCAGCCTGCTCGGCGTCAAGGCCGTCATCACCGAGTCCTTCGAGCGCATCCACCGCTCGAACCTCATCGGCATGGGCGTCATCCCGCTGCAGTTCCCCGCGGGCGAGTCGGCGAAGTCCCTCGGACTGACCGGCACCGAGGTCTTCGACTTCGAGGGCATCGAGAAGCTCAACGAAGGCGTCACCCCGAAGACCGTCAAGGTCACCGCAACCAAGGAAGACGGCGACAAGATCGTCTTCGACGCGGTCGTCCGCATCGACACCCCCGGTGAAGCCGACTACTACCGCAACGGCGGCATCCTGCAGTACGTGCTCCGCAACATGATCCGGGGCTGACCCGATCACCTGGGCCACCGTGTGACCCAGTGACCGTGTAGTGCGCTGACGGCGGGCTCGGGACGTCTCGTCTCGGGCCCGCCGTTCCGCTTTCGTACGAAAGGAACCCGGCTGTGCCGAAGGTCAGTGAGGACCACCTGCTGGCACGTCGACGGCAGATTCTCGATGGCGCTCGCCGCTGTTTCGCGGAGTTCGGCTACGAGGGCGCCACGGTGCGCAGGCTGGAGGACGCCACCGCGTTGTCGCGGGGTGCGATCTTCCACCATTTCAAGGACAAGGACGGCCTCTTCCTGGCTTTGGCCCAGGAGGACGCGACGCGGATGGCCGACGTCGCCGCCGAGCAGGGTCTGGTCCAGGTGATGCGAGACATGCTCGCGCAGCCGGACCAGTTCGACTGGTTGGCGACGAGAGTGGAGATCTCGCGTCGTCTGCGCACGGATCCTGCGTTCGCGAAGGAGTGGAGCCGGCGAGGTGAGGAACTCACCGAGGCCACGGTTGCTCGGCTGGAGCGCCAGAAGGAAGCGGGACGGCTCCGCGACGACCTACCGACCGACGTACTGGTCGGCTACCTCGACCTCGTCCTGGACGGCCTGATCGCCCGGATCGCTTCCGGCCATGGCGGCGAGAACCTCTCCGCGGTGCTCGATCTGGTCGAGGAGTCGGTGCGCGCTCAGCGCTCGTCCGACTGAGGCAACCGCGTCCGCGCACCCTCGGTGCGCTCGAGTCCAGTGGTCAGGCACCGCGGACGGCGCGGCGGCGATTGGGGCCGCCGCGCCCACGCAGTTCGACTCCGGATTCGGTGAGCAGGGTTCGGATGAAGCCGTAGGAGCGTCCGGTGGCGTCGGCGAGGGATCGGATGCTGGCGCCCCCGACGTAGCGGGCACGGACCTCGGTCTGCAGCTCGTCGCGGGCGCCACCCGAGATGCGCGTGCCCTTCCTCACCTGCTTCAGATCTGCCATCACCCGTCCCCTCAAAAGACACCAGATGTGATGCACGTCACCATTCGAAATCCAGGCTAGTACAGATCCGCGACCGCGGCCCGGGCCGGCCGTCAGGCCAGCGAGATGAGGTCCAGGTAGTCCTGCGACCAGTGGTCCTCGGTGCCGTCGGGGAGCAGGATGACGCGTTCCGGATTCAGCGCCTCGGCCGCGCCAGGGTCGTGGGTGACCAGCACGACGGCGCCCGTGTAGCTGCGCAGCGCCTCGAGCACCTGCTCGCGGGAGATCGGGTCGAGGTTGTTGGTCGGCTCGTCGAGCAGCAGCACGTTCGCCGCCGAGGACACCAGACCGGCCAGCGCGAGGCGGGTCTTCTCGCCACCCGACAGGGTGCCCGCCGGCTGGTCGAGCTGAGGGCCGGAGAACATGAACGCACCGAGCAGACCCCGCAGGTCCTGCTCCCCCGCGTCCGGCGCGGCGTGCCGGATGTTCTCCCACACGCTGGCCTCGTCGTCGAGGGTGTCGTGTTCCTGCGCGAAGTACCCGGTCTTGAGGCCNTGGCCGGGAACCAGCTCCCCGAGATCCGGCTTCTCNGCTCCCGCAAGCAATCTCAGCAGCGTCGTCTTGCCCGCACCGTTGAGCCCGAGGATGACGACCCGGCCGCCGCGGTCGATCGCGAGGTCGACGCCGCTGAAGATCTCCAGAGAGCCGTACACCTTCGTCAGGCCCTTGGCCATGAGCGGCGTCTTGCCGCACGGAGCAGGCTCCGGGAACCGGATGTGGGCGACCTTGTCGGCGACGCGGACGTCGTCGAGTTCGGCGATCAGCTTGTCGGCACGCTTGGCCATGTTCTGCGCGGCCGTCGCCTTCGTCGCCTTCGCTCCGAGCTTCGCGGCCTGCTGGCGCAGCGCGGATGCCTTCTTCTCCGCGTTCGCACGCTCACGGCGGCGCCGCTGCTCGTCAGTGGCGCGGGCATCGAGGTACTTCTTCCAGCCCATGTTGTAGATGTCCGCTTCGCCGCGCACCGCGTCGAGGAACCACACCTTGTTCACCACGTCGTTGAGCAGGTCTACGTCGTGGCTGATGACGATGAGGCCGCCGTCGTGGTTCTGCAGGAACCCGCGCAGCCATGTGATGGAGTCGGCGTCGAGGTGGTTGGTCGGCTCGTCGAGCAGAAGCGTGGTGTTCGACTTGCCGCCGGAGCCGTCCGTAGCGGCAAACAAGATGCGGGCCAGCTCGACGCGGCGACGCTGACCGCCCGACAGCGTGCGTAGCGGCTGGGCCAGGATCCGGTTCGCGAGCCCGAGGCTGTTGCAGATCCGGGCCGCCTCGGACTCGGCCTCGTACCCGCCGAGCGCGGCGAACCGTTCCTCGAGCAGTCCGTACTTGCCGATTGCCCTGTCACGTACGGCGTCGTCGACGGCCTCCGCCATGATCGCCTGCTGCTTCTCCATGTTGCGCAGGATCTCGTCGAGCCCGCGGGCCGAGAGCACCCGATCCCTGGCCAGGATGTCGAGGTTACCCTCCTTGGGATCCTGTGGCAGGTAACCGATTTCACCACTGCGGATCACCTCGCCGGCGTAAGGTTCGCCCTCCCCGGCGAGGATTCGCAGCGTGGTGGTCTTGCCCGCGCCGTTGCGTCCGACGAGGCCGATCCGGTCCCCGGCCTGGACGCGCAGCGCGGGCCCGGACGCGGTGAGGAGTGTCCGGGTACCGGCGCGGACTTCGAGGTCTGTGGTGGTGATCATGTGAGTTCCCTGGAGGTGTGTTGTCGAGACCGGTGGGGCGCGAGGCTCCGAGGCGACGGCCGTGCTGTTCGTGCCGGAGTGGCCGCACGGTGGCGAGGACCGTTCTCGAGAGCGGGGCACGCGCGGGCGTGCGTGCGCGGCGAAGGGCTGTGCGCCGGAACGGAATCGAAGAACCCGGGAATGCGGGTGGTGTGCAGCCGAATCGTGGTCGGCTAGCGGAGGTTGCTCATCCGTGACGGCGTCAGCCGATGAGTCTCTGCACCCAGATCAAGCCAACGCGGAGCCGCCGACGGCTCTTCTTGGCTGGTGGGATACGCATGGCGGGACACTCTGCCGCCCGGGCGGGGCCTGTGTCAATTCGATTCGGACGTCGTGTGGTGTGACCTTCCTCGCGAACCTCGATCATGTCCCGGACTCCGGCAAGGTCGCAGTCATCCCGCGCCCGGAGAAATGCCACCCCGAGTATCTTGCTCAACAAGCTAGATGCCGCTAGCTTGTTGAGCATGAGTGCTGTGGAGAGACGAAGCCTCGTGCTTCGAGGCGTGCTCGATCTTTGCCTCCTGGCACTGCTGAGAGAGCGGCCGGTGTACGGCTACGAACTGACGGAGCGGCTGGCCGAGCAAGATCTGCTCGTCGCTGGAGGATCGGCCTACCCGCTGCTGGCCCGCTTGGAGAAAGCGGGCCTCGTGGTTTCCGAGAAACGGCCGTCTCCGTCAGGACCGCCGCGAAAGTACTACTCGCTCAGTGAGATCGGCATCGACGTGCTTGCCAGCGGAACGTCGGAATGGCTTGCACTCTCCGGCAGCGTCACCTCACTACTGCAGTCACCAGACCGGGCTACCAACAACGGAACGGGCGTCGCATGAACACCACGAACACGCAAGTCGACAACGGTGAGCTCCAGGAGACCCTCCGGGAGGCAAACCGACTCTGGCGCCGCGCCGGCGTCCGTGGCCCGGACCGAAAGATGATGCTCTCCGAACTGGAGGCGGAAATCGACGGTGCCCTCCGGGACGGCCACGACCCGTCGGCGGTCCTCGGTGACGACGGCTCGCGGACCCTCCGGCAGTGGGCGGACGAGCGGGGACTGTGCGGGCGCGCCCTGCGGCTGGAGCTGGTTGTTCCTGCTGTCGTTCTCGGCGTGGCAGCTGGACTGGCGGTGATCCTGGTCGCCGTCTTCGCTGGGTTCGCGGGTCGTCCGACCGTAGATCTGGGGCCATTCGTCCTGCCCATGTATGCGTCGTCGGGCGCACTCGCCTATCTGTGCGCCCTGCTGTTCGTGTGGGTCACCCTTCGTCGTGATCCACGAGCATCGTCGACGCTTCGGTGGCTGTCGGTACTTCTGCCGGCGGGAGCAGTCCTCAGCATCGGCGCCGGCATGGCAATCGCATGGTGGAGGAACTTCAACCCGACCCCGACCGTCCTCGCCGTGGTGGTCGGAGTCGTGATCGTCGTGCTCGGGACGACTGCAGGCATTGCCCGCCACAGCGCGGTGGCCGGGACACGACCCGAGACGATCTGACTCCTGGCATCTTCTTCCGATTCGTCGTCTCGTTCACGCCTGCGGGACGGTTTCGGCGACCGGCTTGTCGGACCGAGGGAGCGCTTTCATATGCTTGGTGGCGCGCACGTCGTAAATCGGTATCGGTGGCGAACGGCTCCACCGATCCAGGACGCTGACCAGCGAGTGACGTGCGTCTCGTCCGGGCCGAAATCCGTCCCACGGACCTGACACGAGCCGGAAGGCAGGGAGCGCAGTGAGCACAGCGGAACTTACCCAGTGGAACTCCGAGGAGGCTCTCGCGGAGGCGATGATTCCGATCATCGGCGGTCTGCACCGGACGCACTCGGTGACGGTTCTGCTCCACAGTCGCTCGCTGGTGAACCGGTCGGTCATCCAGATTCTGCGCACCCACCGCTTCGCTCGGCAGATCCGCGGCGACGAGCTGTCCGTCGAGGAGACCTTCCCGTTCCTTCAGGCGCTGACCGAGCTCGACCTGCGCCCCTCGAAGATCGACCTCGGCCTGCTGGTGTCGGCGTACCACGCCCACGGTGAGGGGACCTCGATCCCCGAGTTCGTCGCGGAGCGTCTCGCCGACCTCGTCGGTGGCGCCCAGACGAGCCCGGCGAAGCCGCAGGATGTCGTCCTCTACGGCTTCGGCCGCATCGGTCGCCTCGTCGCCCGTCTGCTCATCGAGAAGGCCGGCTCCGGCAACGGACTGAACCTGCGGGCCGTCGTGGTCCGCAAGGGTGGCGACGACGACCTCGTCAAGCGGGCCTCGCTGCTGCGTCGCGACTCCGTCCACGGGCAGTTCAACGGCACGATCAAGGTCGACGCCGAGAACAGCACGCTGATCGCCAACGGCAACGTCATCAAGTTCATCTACAGCAACGACCCGACCACCGTCGACTACACCGAGTACGGCATCGACAACGCCATCCTCGTCGACAACACCGGTATCTGGCGTGACCGCGACGGGCTGTCGAAGCACCTGCGCCCCGGCATCGCGAAGGTCCTGCTCACCGCTCCCGGCAAGGGCGACGTCCCGAACATTGTGCACGGTGTCAACCACCGCAGCCTCGACCAGGACGAGAAGATCGTGTCGTGCGCGTCCTGCACCACGAACGCCATCGTCCCGCCGCTGAAGACCATGGACGACGAGTTCGGGGTCTCGCGCGGCCACGTCGAGACCGTGCACTCGTTCACCAACGACCAGAACCTGCTGGACAACTACCACAAGGCAGACCGTCGTGGTCGTTCCGCACCGTTCAACCTGGTGCTCACCGAGACCGGCGCCGCGTCGGCCGTCGCGAAGGCCCTCCCGGATCTGAAGGCCAAGATCACCGGCAACTCGATCCGCGTTCCCACGCCGGACGTGTCCGTCGCGATCCTGCACCTGCATCTGAACCGCGAGACCACGAAGTCGGAGGTCGTCGAGCACCTGCGTCAGGAGTCGCTGACCGGTGAGCTGAGCCGGAACCTCGACTTCACGGCTGCGACCGACGCCGTGTCGAGCGACTTCATCGGCTCGCGGGCGGCGTGCATTGTCGACGCGAACGCGACCATCGTCGAGGGCGACACCGCCATCCTCTACGTCTGGTACGACAACGAGTTCGGCTACTCCTGCCAGGTGGTGCGCACCGTGCAGTACCTGTCCGGCGTCGAGTACCCGATCTACCCGATGGTGGAGGCCGCG
Organism: Rhodococcus sp. RD6.2; assembly: GCF_001040705.1. Classification (GTDB taxonomy): domain Bacteria; phylum Actinomycetota; class Actinomycetes; order Mycobacteriales; family Mycobacteriaceae; genus Rhodococcus_G. The sequence goes on along the minus strand of NZ_CVQP01000005.1, from coordinate 409,088 downwards.
GACCTGGCGGCCGTCAACTGACGACACCGTAGTTCTCCGGCAACGCCCCGGGAGGAGATTGCTCCTCCCGGGGCGTTGCCGCGTTCGGGTAGGTGCCCCGCGAGAGTCACAGTCTCGTCGGTAGGCCGACGTCGTAGAGGGACAGAATGTCCGCCGTGCCGCGGAGCGTGTCGATGACGCATTCCGCGGGCTCGGGGAAGATCGTCGGATAGTCGATCTCCCCGAGCGTGGGGTCGACGTCCCAGGCGAGTTGTTCCTCGTCCAGTGAGAACTGCGCGTCGACGCCGTCCTTGTTTCCGCGCGGGTCCTGGCGATGCCAGGCGCCGTTGAGATGGACCGCGACCAACGCGTGCAGGACGTGTTCGTCCCCGTGCGCGAGACGCTGATAGCACAGACCCGCCGGAACGCCTTCGGACCGCAACAACGCCGCCAACAGGTGTGACTTGGCGTAGCAGAGCCCGACGCGGTGCTCGAGGACCTCGCTCGCCGCCAGGGTGACCCGCGGGTCCTGGACGTCGTAGGAGTGGCCCACCTCGTCACGCACCCACTCGAAGGCTGCCCTGGCGAAGGACACGTCGCTGTCCGAGCCCTGCCGGAGTGTCCGAGCAAGGGTTCGGATGGATGGGTCGTCGAGATCGATGAACTCGCTGCCTGCGAGGTAGCCTTCCGGCGATTCGGGGTCGGACAGCACGTCGACGGTTTCCATTCGCGGAATTGTCGGGGAGTCGGAGCATGGCGGTCAAGACGATTACGGCCACCCGAGAAAACGGAGGTCAGCGGCTGATCGAAGTGACCTGTAACCCCCGTACGAGGGGAACCGTCCAGGGAATTAGAGTCCCCCTGTGATTTCGCGCGAGGGTGTAATGGAACGTTCGGCCGATGGCAGCGATCGGTACCCGCTGCTGACCATCCGGGAGTTCTTCGACGGGAACACCGTCGAGGACTCGATCGCCCCGAACCAGTACGGGTACGGACGCCCTGATCTCGCCGAGATCGCACGCCGCCTCGACGCGCTGGCCGCCAATCGCGCCGTCGCATGGGTACGCATCCAGCCGCACGAGGAGATGTTCGAGGACGGGTACGACGGCGTGACCGCCGAGGGTATAGCGATCTGCACGACGCTGACCTCCGAGGAGATCGACGAACGCCTCGATGTGAAGAGCCTGCAGGCGGAGCCGACGTGGGAGGGCATGGTCTACGACCACGACGACTTCTGCGACGTGCCGGCCGTGCCCGGCGGCCACCGGGTGCTGTCCCTCGTCTGGGACTGAACTGCTCTGGACCGCGGAGTCTCCACGCCGCACCCGGCATGCGTGAGATCGTGGGCAGGTGAGTACTGCCGAGGTGTTGCTCGCGGGTCCGCGCGGGCGTCGACTGCTGCTCGCGTGTGCGCGGGACGCCGAACGTGCCCTGCAGCCCGAGTTCAGCGGTGACTCGTTCGATCATGCGGTGTTCCTCGCCTCGTATCACCTGGAGTCGGGTCGAGAGGGTGCCGGTGTGATGTTCGGGCCGGGTGCGGAAGTGGCTCGGCGGACCGTCCTGACTGCAGACGACGTGGCGCACCGCCTGTCCGCGGTGCAGCTTGCGGAGGTGACGGCCGGCTCGCTCCGGTCCGCCCTCGCCATGGCGGTGGACTCGGCGCAGTACTGGCAGGACCCCGACGGCGAGGACCTCCTTGCCGACGCCGAGCCCGTGCTTCGTGAATTGCGCCGGGTCGCCGAGCACATTGCGGAATCCCCGCATGCGCGGTGGTGGGTGACCTCGCTCGCCGCGACCGATCAGTGGGAGGTGAGTTGGAGCGCGAGCGGTACGGATGTCGCAGACGCGCGGGCCGCAGACGCACTGCGCGACTATGCAGACCGGACCGAGGAGGAGGAGGCACGGGCAGAACGCGAGCGACCGGCCGATCCGACCGTGAACTGGTCCGGCTGGTGGTGGTCGACGCCACCGACCCGGAGTTCGACTCGGCTGCTGTCGGACGGCACCCCGGCCGGATTGTGGTTTGTGGAGGACAGCATGGGCTGGGAGCGTGCCGTGGTGCGGCGGGTGAGCGTCCCCGCCGACGCTCGCGTGTACGAGGTCGACGGCGCGCAGGCGTGGGCGGAACTGTGCAGGCGGTTCCCCGTCGATGTCACCGCGCAGAAGCGACACGACTGGTACCGCACCACCGGGCGGTCGGGGCGATGGGTCATCCCCGACTGGCCGCGGATCGCCGAGCGGTACGACGGCGTCCACCTCACCGCGGTGGGATACCTCGCCGCGGCGGGCTCCGCGATCGCCGTGGACGCCGACACCGCGAGTGTCATCGCGGGATGGGCACCCGACGAAACCTATTGGCTCACAGATGCGGTCGACGTCGATGTGGATGCTTCCCGAAGCTGGGTGCGCGACGCCACGGGCAGGCTTCCCTCCTGGACCGAAGAATCGCGCTGACGGTCAGACCCGGTCGACCGCAGCGCGCACTGCCGCCTGCACCCCCTGCCCTGCGTGAACGATCGGTTCGATCGAGCGCAGGGTCCGGCACAGGACGAAGGCGCCTTCGAGGGCGGTCAGGGTGATCGCGGCCAGCCGGCGGCAGTCGTCGTCGGCGAGGTCGAGCTGCCCGAACCAGGCGGCGAGGGCGGTCAGCCAGGTTTCGAAGACCTCGGCGGCTTCGAGTCGAAGCGTCTCGTTGGTGCTCGCGACTTCGAGGGCGATGGTTTCGATGGAACACGCCTCGCTGTAGTCCTGCGACTCCAACAACGTGCCGGCGTTCTCGAACAGGACCGGGATGCCGTCGACCGGGTCGGTCTCGGCGAGTTGGGCACCGACGAACGTGCCGTACCGGACGCCCTCGCGTCGGATGACCTCGACGCTGATCGCTTCCTTGCCGCCGGGAAAATGGTGGTAGATCGAGCCGAATGGCGCGTTCGCCGCGGTGGAGATCTGCTTGAGGCCCGTGGCAGGCATGCCCTGGCGGCGGTAGAGCTCCGCGGCGGCATCCAGGATCCGGTCGCGGGTGGGTCGTTCTGCCATCGGGTCTCCTTCTTGCGCGTCGTGCCAGGACAGCATACCGTCGCTGAATAGAACGATCTATCTAGGAGATGATGACGTGCGAACTGTCGAAACGCCGTCCGGTCCCATCGCCTATGACGACACCGGCGGCGACGGACCCGTACTCGTTCTCGGTCACGGCCTGCTCATGGACGGGCGGCAGTGGCGCAAGGTGATTCCACTGCTGTCCGGCTACCGGTGCATCACTCCGACTCTTCCGCTCGGCGCGCACACGACGCCGATGAACGAGGACGCGGACCTGTCGGAGAACGGTGTGGCCTGCATCCTCGCCGACTTCCTCGACGCGCTCGGCCTCGACGATGTGACGCTCGTCCTCAATGATTGGGGCGGTGGACAATTCATGATCTCCGAGGGACGGGACAAGCGTGTCGGACGCCTGGTGCTCGTGTCGTGCACGGCGTTCGACAACTACCCGCCCAAGCCCGCTCGCCCGGCTGAACTGCTGTGCCGACTGCCCGGCGGCGGATGGCTGCTCACTCGACTGTTCGGTACCCGCTTCTTCCGCCACAGCACACGCGCGTACGGGGCGCTCGCCAAGACCGGGCTCCCGGACGCGCTGTACGACGAGTGGTTTCGGCCCGCCGTCGAGAACCCCGCGATTCGCCGCGACCTGGTGAAGTTCGCCACCGGCGCACCGTCACGCCGCCGCCTGCTCGAAATGTCGTCCCGGATGAGCACATTCGACCGACCGGTCCTCGTCGTCTGGGCACGCGAGGACCGGATGATGCCCCTGGCGCACGCCGACCGGCTGGTCGAGCTGTACCCGAATGCGACCAAGGTGATCGTCGACGACTCGTGGACCCTCATTCCGGAGGACCAGCCCGAGGTCATGGCAGAAGCGTTGCGTGCGTTCGTGAGCTGATCAGGCCGAACGCTCGGTGTTCCAACGTTCGGATCGGTGGGAGACTCGGGCGATGACGACGATGTCCGGCGACTTCGAGTTGACCATCGACGAACTTCGCGCGGTCACGGCCTTCGCGGCGGAAAGTGCCCAGGAAGTCCTGCCGGTGTTCGAGGCCGCGAGTCCAGGCGATCCGCGTCCCCGCGCAGCGATCGACGCAGCGTGGGAGTTCGTGAACGGTGCGAGACGGTCCATCCGGCAGCGAGTGACGTCGATGGACGCACACCGGGCCGCGAAAGAGGCATCCACCGAGGCCGCTCGTCTCGCCGCGCAGGCCGCGGGCGATGCGGCGTCCGCCGCCTACCTCCATCCGATTGCCAAGTCCCACCAGGTCGGTCACATCCTGCGCGCCACCGCGAGCGCGGCGCGCATCGGGGAGCTCAATGCGGGCGACGATGCGGAGGTGGGGAGGGCGCGGATCGAGCAGGCGCGACTGCGCGCGACACCGACAGTGGTCGCTGTGCTCAGCCGGTATCCGCAGGCGCCAGCGGGCAAGAATCGCGTGGCGCAGCTCATGAGTTCCCTGGACGCGTCACTCCGCGCAGCGAATCATGGCCGATGATCGACGGCATGGAGACTGACAGCTCGCACCCACGCCACACCGTTCGCGCGGCCTACTCGGCCCGATCCCAGGAGTACGTTGACCTTTTCGGCTCCATGACGTCGACCCACCCGTCCGACCGGGCACTGGTGCGCAGTTGGGCCGCTGAACTGGACGGGCCTGTGCTCGACGCCGGGTGCGGTCCCGGGCAGTGGACGGATTTCCTCACCGACCGCGGACTGATCGTGCGCGGGATCGACCTGGTTCCCGAGTTCATCCACCGGGCTCGCGGGCAGTACCCGAGCCTGACCTTCGAGGCCGGCAACTTCGAGGAACTGGAGGACGCTACGGGATCGTTGGGCGGGGTGCTGTCCTGGTACTCGCTCATCCACCACGAGCCGGCGAACATTCACGTTCCGCTGGCGGAGTTCGCTCGCGTGATCCGACCCGGTGGGGGATTGTTGGTCGGCTTCTTCGTAGGCGACACAGTCGAAGCATTCGACCATGCCGCGACCACCGGCTACCGATGGCCGGTGCGTGCCCTCTCCCGGGAGTTGGAGTCGGTCGGCTTCGAGGTGATCGAGGCGCACACCCGCACGGGCAGCGGGTACCGGCCACACGGCGCCATCACCGCGCGCAGGCAGAGCCTCCGCTGACGGGTCCGCGAAACCGGCCGTGACGAAGCCGGATGCCCGCTTCCTACGATGGGAGCATGGCGCGCGCACGGACCATCGAGCTCCCTCGGGTGGTGACCTACGACGGACTCCCGGCATCCGCGGGCGGTGCGCACTCGCTTCGAACCAAGCATCCACATCAGGCCTTCGGGCGTGTGCAGCGCTTCGCCGATGCCTGCACGGAACCCGCGTCGGCGGGATCGTGGACATTCGAGGTCTGGTCGGGCGGACCGCCCGCGCTGACCGAGCGTCTGGTCGCGGTTGCCACCGAGACCTTCGGTGGAGCCTGCCACCGCGCGCCGACCCACTCTCGGTGGAACGTGTCCGCCGAGTCGGTGAACACCGCGCTCGACGCGCTCGTCGCGGCGGGCCCCGACGCCGTCACGGAATACGGACGCTCCGTGGCCACGTTGATCCACAGTGCGCCCGTGCGCCTCGTCGATCCGGTCGACGGTGTCGCGTACCCGGATCTGGCTCCGGACGCCTTCGGGCGCTTCGCGGTGGACGGGTACGGCCGACTCCTGGGTGGGTCGGGGATACGCGCGTCAATCGGCAGCGCGGCGTCGTCGCTGTCCCTGTGGCTCAACCTGCCCGCCGACGAACGCCTCTCCCTGGGAGCTCGTCACCTGCAGGACCACCTCCCGTTCCGGCTCTCCGCGAAACACTGGCGCCTGTGGCGTCCCACCAGGAGCGGTGACTCGTACCTCGGCAACAGGATTCCCTCGCCCGTCCGTCAAGCCGGGAACTGAACCGCCGAGACCTCCGACGACGGCATCCTCAGCGGAAGCCACACCGGCTCCGCAGGAATCCGCTCGAGCACCCCGCCCGCGAACACGTCGTACAGCGGCAACTGCTCGGCGTGGACGTACCCGATGTGGCAGTCGCAGACGTCCAGCGGACAGGGTGTCGGCTGCAACGCCTTTCGGAACGATCCGTCGTAGAGGTTGCCGAGCACCTCGGGGACGAAATGGCAGCGTCGGACGGTGCCGTCACCGTCGACGGACACCACCGAATCGCCGGTGCGGCAGGCGCGTCCCCGCGTCGGATGCGGATGCCTGCTGAACCCGAACAGTGGGTCGATCGCGGCCCACTCGGCGGCGTCGGCATCGGTGTAGTCGTGGCCCTCGGCGGCGTTGATCCACAGGTACACCGACGCGGGGAGCTCCGCGCGCAGTCGGCGGGCGGCATCGAGGTGCTCCGCAAGTCCGACGACGCCGACGCTGAAGCGGACCCCGAGATCGGTCAGCTCGGCGGTCTTGGCGAGGAACCGGTCGTGCGGGGTCTGACCGGGGTGGTACGTGCACCACAGCGCGACCGTGTCGCGGTCGGTGTCGGCGAGCCAGGCGGTGCGGCAACTGAGGTTGGTCTGGATCGCCACCCGGCGCACCTGCGGCAACCGCGACAGGCCCACCAGTGCCCTCCGATACCAGGACCGGACCAGGCCCTCGCCCCACGGCGTGAACAGGATCGACAGTTCCTTGTCCTGATCCGCCACCCAGGAGCAGAACCGTTCCAGTGCAGCGCGATCCGCGCGCAACTGCTCGGTGCTGTCCCGACGTTTCGCGAAAGGGCAGTACGGGCAGTCGTAGTCGCACGATGCCAGTGGCCCGCGATACAGGATGGTCAGCACGGTCAGTGGCCCTCGTACTCGGCCATCGCCGCGCGCACCCGGGGGGAGAACAGTTCCGGTCCGAGGGCGTCGGAATACGCCATGCCCAGTTCCGTCAGCCGCAGCAGGTCGCCGTCCGAATCGAGCCACCCGCGCTCCGACCACCGGCGCAGTTCGACACCGAAATGCTCGTGCGGATCGCTGCCGAATCGGGAGCGGTAGTCCGTCAACGGCATTCCCGACTTCTGCAGCACGGACTGCAGCAGGTGTCGGCGCCGCGCCTCGTCCTCGGTCATCGCGTGACCGACCACGGCGCGGCGGAAGTCGTCGACCGTGCCCGCCACGTAGTCGTCGATGATGGCGCGGACCTCGTTCACCCCCACCGCGTAGTCGAACGAATAGTGCAGCGACCGCGTGTACGACCGTGCGCCGCAACCGAGGCCGATCATGCCGTCGGTCTGGCAGGCGTAGTCGTTCGGGCCGAGGTCCGGTGCGTCGCCGCGACGGAACATCCGCATCGACTCCTGGACGTAGCCGGCCGCGAGCAGGTGATCGCGGCCGCGCCGGTACAGGTCCAGCCGATGCGCGTCCCATTCCGGATCGGGGCCGCCGCCGCGCCGGGCCAGACCCGTCAGCGGACGCACGTAGAGCGGGTACAGGTACAGCTCCTCCGGGCGCCAGGTCAGTGCGGCATCGAGGGACGCGGCCCAGGACTCGGGCGTCTGACCGTCGATCCCGTAGATCAGGTCGATGTTCAGGACGTCGATCGCCGCGTCGCGGACGCGTTGCAGCGCCGCCTCGACGTCCGCGCGCCGCTGCGGCCGCACCGCAGCCCTGGCCTCGGTGTCGTCGAAGCTCTGCACCCCCAGGCTGAGGCGGGTGGCGCCGCGCTCGGCGAGCACTGCCAGCCGGTCGGCGGTGGCCGTCGACGGGGACGCCTCCACCGACAGGGGGACCGCACGCAGATCGGCCCCCATGCTCTCGGCGATGTCGCACAGCCGTTCCAGTTCCCGCGCGGTCAGGTAGGTGGGTGTCCCGCCGCCGAAGGCGGCCGTCGCGAACCGGGCCGAGGGTGACAGCGCGTCGCGTACCGACTCGGCCTGCCGCTCGAGGGCGTCGAGGTAGCGGGTGGTCAGTTCGTCCGGCGCGCCGACACGGGTGAAGAGGTTGCAGAAGCCGCACCGCACCTCACAGAACGGCACGTGCAGGTACAGGGAGAGGGCATCCTGCGGTTCGCCGGACCACAGGTCCTTCAATGCGGGTCGCGGGTGCAGCGGGCGGTACGCGGTCTTGTGCGGGTACGCGTACACGTAGTTCTGGTACGGCGGAACGTAGTCCGGCGACAAAGCAACCGGTGACGTCGGCATGGGAAGGGCGGTGGTGGCAGGAAGGGAAGTGGTCATCGAGGGCCGTCCAGGAAGAAGTGGGCATAGGGCACGGTCCAGACAACGGGGTGACCGAGCCGGTGCCCGGTGTAGCCGTCCTCGCCGTAGGCGGTCCCGTGGTCGGAGCACACGATCGCGAAGCATCGTCGCCTGCTCGACATGGAGTCGAACAGTCGGCCGATGTGCCGGTCCACGTACTCCAACGCGGCCGCGTGCGTCTCGCGCGTGTCGCCGGCGTCCGCGGTGGCGCCGTCGGCGTGGAACCAGTTCGGTTGGTGCAGCGCAGAGACGTTCACGAAGAGGAACAGGCGCTGCCCGGGGTCGAGTCCGTCCACGATCTGTGCCGTGAGTTCCACCTGCGACTCGAAGGACGTCGGGGAGGTCACGCCGAGTGCGGGAGACCAGTGCGCCTCGTCGAACAGGTCGGGCAGCACGGACCCCAGCGCGCCGCGCCGGTTGAAGAAGCCGACACCGCCGATGCACACCGTGTGGTATCCGTTGTTGTGAAGTCCCGCAACGATGTTCGACTCCGCGAACACGAACGTCCGGTCGGCGGTCGACTCGCTTCCGCCGAACTCGGCCGCGAACAATCGCGGATGCGGTCCCTGCCCGATCGGGGTGGGAAGGAACCCCGCGAACATCGCCTGGTGCGAGGCGTAGGTGAAGCTGCCGGGGGAGTGGCGTTGCTCCCAGCGTCCACCCGGCAGGTGCCGTGCCAGGTTCGGAATCCGGCCGGCCGCCGCGAGCTCGCAGGCCACGTCGTAGCGCAGCGTGTCGAGCGTGACCATCAGGATGTCGTCGACCCCGACGACGGTGTTCATGTCAGGCTGCTGCATCGGCCGACCACCCCTCCAACGCCGCCAGCTGCGCCCCGTACGTGTCGAGACCGTCGGCGCGGCCCGGCAGCCCGAGCAGCCCGGGAAGCAGGTCGCCGAACACGTTGACCTCACCCACGCTGGCGCCGTTCCAGTTCGCGGCGGGCAGCAGGTCCACCCCGACGCACAGCGTGCGCGGGAAGCGGGCAGCGGCTCGTTCCGCAACGGCCAGTGCACTGTCCCAGCCGAATCCGGCGGCGTCGAACGCTGCGCGTGCGGCCTCCAGGTCGCCGCGGCGACCACCGAGGTGCAGGTTGGTCATGGGGTGGGTGCTGGTGCGGACGACCGCATGGGTCGCCCGTCCGGCGACAACCACGACGCGCAGGTCGGCGGCGCGGCCGCGGGCCGTCGGCTTCGGCAACCACGCCTCGATGTGCAGGCACTCGCCTGCCAGGGCGTCGATCAGCGCGCCGACCTCCGCCTCGCCCGTGACGCGGCGGACGCGCAGGGAGTTGTGGACGCCGTCGGCGGCGAGCTCCACGCTGCTGCGCGCTTGCACGCGGCCGCCCGACGCGGTCTCGACCGCGACGACCCCGGCCGCGGACGATCCGTGTGCAGGTTTGACGAAGAAGCGACGGAGCCCGGACCCTTGGGCCAGCTCGCGAACATCCGCCCAGCCTGCCGGTGCCGGTACGTCTGTGCCCGATGTGGGCGAGAACGGCACCGGGACACCACTGTTCGCCAGCTGTGCGTGGCACAGGCGCTTGTCGAACAGCACGGCCAGATCGTCCGGGTCGGTCAGCAGGCGCCCACCCCGCAGGGTCGCGGCGGCGGTGACCAGCGCCGTGTACCAGCGGGGACCGTCGGCGATGCGGGTCGCCGCACCGGGGCCGCGCAGCAACGCATCCACGGCGGAGTTCTCGCCGGGGGAGTCGAGGCGAACCAGTTCGTCGGCGTCGAACCGGACGCCACCGGCGGTGACCACCTCGTGCCAGGGCAGCACCCGCGGGGTGGGCAGCCCGCGAGCGGCTGCGGCGTCGAGGAACATCGTGACGCGACGGTTCTCCGGGTTGCCCACCACCGCAAGGCGGGGACGCGTCATTCGCCGACCGCAACCGATCGGTAGATCGTTCCGTCGTAGTCGTCCTCGTTGGCGTCGCCGAGATCCAGGTCGAGATGTGCGACTGACGGTGCGAGCGCTGCCTGCAGTCGTTCCCGCATACCGCTGCTCAGGTAGTTGTGGTGCAGGTCCAGCGATTCGAGGTGGGTGAGGGACCGTCCCGCGAGGAGCGCCTCGGCGCCGGCGTCGGTCAGCACGCCCTTGGACAGGTCGAGCGCACGCAACCGCGGCAGGATCGCCGCCGTCGCCACGGCGGCCGCGATCGCGTCCTGGTAATCGCAGTTCGCCAGAGCGAGACGTGTCAACTTCGGGAACTTCTCGCCCGACAGGATCGGGGCGAGGTCGTCCACGGACGAATCGCCGCCGTACTCCTCGGTGCCGAGCCACAGTTCCAGGTCCGTCAGCGCCGGAAAGTCCGATGCCGCGACGGCCCGGACCAGGTCGGCGGGCAGGCCACCCGACTCGATCACGAGGATGCGCAGGTTCTCGTGCCGGACCGGTGACAGGGCCAACTGGGTGCCGCCGCGCACGCCCAGGCGCTCGAGCCGGGGAAACGCGGTGAGCAGAGCGGTGAGGTCGGACTGCACGATCCAGGAGATCTCACAGTCCTCGACGGTCATGTCCCCGACGAACAGGGCTCGCAGTGCAGGAAACTCGTCCGCGGCCGCAACGAGGGCGTCGACCACACCGGCGGAACTGTTCTCGTACGGCTCGGACCAGGTACCGACCACGATGGCGGTCACGCTCGCCGGGTCGACCGCGGCGCGGAACTTCGCGAACGCCTCCGGCCACTCGATCTCCGCGTCATAGGTGTCGGCGGAGATTCGCCACGCGACCGGGCCCTTCGTGGCCGGCGTCGGGGTGGCGTCGTCGGTGGGAAACTCGACGACGGGAAGCTCATGGAACTCGTTCTGCAACTCGCTGATCACCGTGCGCTCCTGGGTCATTGGGGGGTCGGTGGGCAGTATGCCCGATTGCGGTGACAGAAATGGATGCCGCCCGCCCACCGACCCCGAAAACCGTTGTCACGCAGCAATCAGGACGCCGCATTCTTGACCAGGTCACCGATCCGGGCCTCGTCCTGCGCGGTCAGTCGCGTCAGTGCGAAGGCCGTCGGCCACATCGTTCCGTGGTCGAGGCTCGCGACGTCGTTGAACCCGAGCGTGGCGTATCGCGCCTTGAACTTGTCCGCGCTCTGGAAGAAGCAGAGCACCTTGCCGTCCTTGGCGTAGGCGGGCATGCCGTACCAGAGCTTCGGCGTGAGTTCGGGGGCGCTTGCGGTCACGACGGCATGGATCCGCTCGGCCAGGACGCGGTCGGCCTCCGCCATTCCGGCGATCTTCGTGAGCACGTCCTGCTCACCGTTGGCCTTGGACGCGCGGGGGCCGCGTCGGGCGGCCGTCTTGAGCTCCTGGGCGTGTTCCTTCATGGCGGCGCGTTCGTCGTCCGTGAATCCCACGGAGGGCTCGGCCTTGGCGGTGGACTTTCGAGTGGTCATGGCTGTGTCCTCGTTTCGGTGGTGAGGCTAGGCGGGGGTGAGGGGGCGCCGGCCGGCCGCCGCGCGTCGCCGGTACGGCAGAACGAACAGGTACAGGCCGCTGAACAGGAGAACGGCGAGCGGGAGGAGCGGCAGATACGACAGCCACAGAACGGCGTCGAGGGACACCGCGATCGTGGCGAGGACCACGGTCACGGTGAAGACGATGGAGGTCCAGCGGTGGGTCAGGCGAATGGTGGCGTTCGAGCTCATGGGGGTCTCCTCGGGTGGGGATGGGGTGGGATCAGCGGTCCTGGATGAGGCCGAGGACGTTGCCGTCGGCGTCGGTCACGGTCGCCACCAGGCGCCCACCGCCGACCTCGTGCGCGGCCTCGGTCACGGTGGCGCCCGCGGCGGTCAGTTCGGCCAACTTCGTCTCGATGTCGGGCACGTGCCAGTAGGCGACCGGCCCGGCCATGGCCTGCGGTCCGCCACCGGGCACCAGACCGATGTGCTGGCCCGCCGCCTCGAAGCCGACGTAGTAGGGCGAGTCGGTCTGCGGCTCCGTGCCGAGCAGCGCCGTGTAGATCGCCTTCGCGGCGGCGAGGTCGGCCACCGGATGCAGCACGGTCTTGATGCCCTGGGTCTGCGAAGTAGTGGTCATCGATAGCTCCTGATGTCGGGGGCGTGTCGCCCGATCTGCCCGTGAACCGGACTGACACCACCATCGCGCTCCGACGGGGTGCGCCACATCCGTGGCGACCACGGAACCCACCACGGATCGGCGTCACGGAGCCCGTTCGTACATCCGGTGGTACAGAATGGGGTCATGACCGCGACGGTGGACATTTCCGCTCGGGAGGCCGAGGTACTCGCACTGGTCGGCGAACATCTCAGCAACGCCGAGATCGCCGCGCGACTGTTCATCTCGGTGCGCACCGTCGAGAGTCACGTCTCCTCACTGCTGCGCAAGCTGTCCGTGCCGGATCGCCGTGCCCTCGCCCAGTACGCGCCCGCCCAGCACGCCTCCGCCCAGCCTCGAGCCGATGCGACGAAGCCCGAGCCGGTCCTGCCGACGCCCCTGACGTCGTTCGTCGGGCGCGCGCGCGAGCGCGCCGAGCTCGCCGAGATGATCCGACGGGACCGGCAGGTGACGGCGGTCGGTCCCGGCGGCGTCGGCAAGACGCGGCTCGCGCTGACCGTCGCGGCGGATGTCGCCGACGAGTTCGCCGACGGCGTGTGGTTCGTCGATCTGGTGCCGATCAGCAGCCCGGACGTCGCGGTGGTCGCCGCTGCGGTCGGACTCGCACTCGGGCTCGGCGAGCAGCCCGGCACAGGCATGGACGAGTCGGTACCCGCTGCACTGGCGGAGCGGCAGGCGCTGCTCGTTCTCGACAACTGTGAACACGTGCGGGACGGTGTCGCGCCGTTCCTCGAGCAGCTCCTCGCGTCCTGTCCGAACGTCACGGTGCTGGCAACGAGCCGGGCCCGGCTGTTGGTGCCGTTCGAACGGGCCTATGCGGTTCCGCCGATGTCGCTGTCCGGTGACGGCGGATCGGACGCGGTCGCGCTGTTCATGGACCGAGCGGCAGCAGGTGGATGGCCACCGAATCATGCACTGCGCGAACAGGTGGCCGAGTTCTGCCAGGGACTCGACGGCATGGCATTGGCGATCGAGTTGGCTGCCGCCCGGTGGACGACCCTCGGACTCGACGGTCTCACCGACGGGCTCTCCGACCAGCTCCGGATGCTTGCAGGCGGTGCCAGGTCCGACGACCGGCATCGCTCGGTGCGGGCAGCGCTGGACTGGAGCCACGCCCTGCTGGAGCCGGACGATCAGGTGCTGCTGCGGCGGGTGTCGGTGTTCGCGAAGTCGTTCACCACACAGTCCGCCGCGGAGGTTGCGGCAACGGACAGGGGTTCTGTCGCAGTCGGATTGGCGCGGCTCGCCGAGCAGAGCCTGCTGGTGGTCCTCGCGTCACCGGCGGGGACCCGGTACCGCGCGTTGGAAACCATTCGCCAGTACGGGCGCGAGCAGCTCGCCGATTCCGATGAAACAGCCGAGGTCCGGCTGCGGCACCTGCGCTGGTGCCTCGACGACGCCGGCGCGCTGGAGACGGTCGGTACGGACTGGCGGGCACAGTTCGACGCGGTCGCCGACGACCTCCGCACGGCACTGGCATGGGCCGGCGACCGACCGGAACTACGCACGGAGGCGGGTGCTCTAGCCCGGATCCTGGCGGAGCTCACGTTCACGCGTCACCTGCTCGGCGAGTCCCAGCAGCGGTACGAGCAGGCCGCCGCTCTTGCGGATTCCGTGGATGCCGCACCGCTGCTTCGGCATGCCGCAGCGGTCGCGGGCTGCCGGATGCGGGGGGACGACATGTACCGCCTGAACAGGGCGGCCGCGGACGCCGCCCGCCGGGCCGGGAACGACGCGGCCGCGGCTGCCGACCTGGCGACCGCTGCCAACAGCTCCTACCGGTTCGCGAGCAAGTTCGTGCGCGTGATGCCGCAAGAGGAGGTCTTCGCGCTCGTCGCGGAAGCGCAGGAGATGGCGGGGACCGATCCGGCCGCATGTGCCGCCGTGGCACTTGCGGAGGCCGGGTGGGCGCTGACCGAGGCATTCGGTGCGGCCGACGGTTCGTCCGGCGCCGGCGTGGCCGCGACCGTCGCCCGGGCGGAGAGGGCGGTCGACCTCGCGCATCGCACGGGCGACCCGCTCGCAGAATCTGCAGCACTCGACACCCTGGCGGGTGCTCTGAGCTGGTCCGGAGACCCGTTCGCCGCGGCGGCGACGGTCCGGCGCCGGGTGGCCTTGCTCGCCTCGGTCTCGAACGGTCCTGCCGCGTCGCACGAACTGATCGACGCACTCGCCGAGGCCACCGAGGCCGGACTCGGTGTCGGTGATCTGCCGGGTGCTCGGAGGTGGGCACGCCAGCTCGCCGATCATCCGATGCTCGCCGAGGTCGGGCATCGGGCGTCGAGTCAGCTTCTCGTGGCAGATGCGCTGGCGGGCAACGTCGACCAGGTGTTGACACGCAGTGCCCTGTTCCTCGAGGCGTGGCAGCGGGCGGGCCGCCCCACAGGATCGGCACTCGGGCCCGCCGTGGCAGGGGTCGGGATGATTCACGGGCTCCGGGACGACTCGGACGCGCGACGGGAATGGTCGGACGTTCACGATCGTCTCGGAATCCCGTCGGATCGCGCATTCGGCTACCGCTCGGTCTATGAGTCGATCACGTTGTTGCACAACGGGGATCCGGACTCCGCGGCGGATCGACTGGCAATCGACCCGGCTGATGTCTGGCAGTCGGTCACCTGGGTCTGGCTACACTGGTACGTGGCGCTGCGCGCCGAGGCCGCCGTGCTCTCCGGCAGCCCCGACGCAGGGCCTCGCGTGGCCGAGGCCAAGGACGTCGTCGCGGGAAATCCCGTCGCCGGTGCGATCGTGGAACGCGCGGAAGCGCTGCTCGTCGACGACCGGGAGCGTCTGTACGCCACCGCACCGACGTTCGACGCAGCCGGATGTCGCTACCAGGCGGCGCGGACCAGGGTGCTCGCAGGTGGTGAGCACGCCGCCGCGGGCAGCACCGCTCTCGCCGACCTCGGGATGTCTCCGATGGGCCCGATCCGGCCGGTGTGACGGCGGTTCGGTACCGGCAGAACGATGCGGTACGCCGCACGCAGGTGCTACGCCGTGTCGGCGCGCTTCTCGACGAGGAGGTTCTGTGCGGCCCGCCCCATCGGGCCGGACTCCGAGTGGAGTACCGCTGTACCCATGCCGACTCCGTCCGAGCCGATGGAGGATTCGCATTCGAGCCCGATCCACGGGCCCTGCGGCGGCTCGAAGAGGTGGACGGTCAGTTCGGTGTTCATGAACGTCCACTCGCGGGGGTCGAGTCGCGCTCCGAGTCCGTTGGCGATGTCGGCGAGGGCAACGGTTTCGGCGAGGCCGCTGGTCGTCTCGCCTTCGACCAGAGGGTGAGCGAGGCGCAGCCACGCCGCGGATCGTGTGTTGCGCTCCCCGGCCGGGGACACGACCTGCCAGTCGACGGCGTTGACGAACCCGACCCGCCACGCGGCGGGCAGCGGGAACGAGCTCTGGTCCTCGGCGATCCGACTCGCGGGGAACGGCAGGCGAGCGTCGGCGTGGTGTACGACGCTGCTGGAGTCGGCGGTGGCGAGTCGCCACCCGCGTGCTCGGGCGACGGTCCTGACGGTGCCGTCGGGATGTGCCGCCTGCAGCTCGGCAGCGAGGAGTTCGATCCTGCGTCCGGGTCGCTCGATCCAGGCGCGAACCTTCATCTGGGACAGGGGAACCGGACCCAGGATCTCGACGACGACACGGGAGATACGGGTGTCCTCGCGTGGCTGGCAGTGCTCCATCGCGCGTGCGAGCAGGCCCGCGACGGGTCCGCCGTGCTGGACCCCAGGGCCCCAGGGGCTGGCGGTGTGCGCCGAGGGAGTGAACGTCTCCCACATGGTGCCGTCGGGCGCCGTCTCGGTGGAGTCGAGTCGGTAGCAGGCGCCGAGATCCGTGCGGGCGTCGGAGGGCGCAGGCCCCTCGGTGATGGTGTCGGTCATGGAATGTGGACCTCGTGGGTTGAGAGGGTGGGCGGGGTTTCGAATCGGCGTTCGCGGGGAATACCAGCAGAGTGAGATCGGGGCCGCGCCGACGCCGAAGTGGGTAGGCGGCGGATGCGACGCCGATGTGGGATGGCGCGCGACCGGGAGGTCGTGCGTCGAGTGCTACGGATGGAGTTCGCGATGATCGTGCTCGGATTGATTCTGCTGCTCATCGGATTCCTCACCGGCATCTCGATCTTGTGGACGATCGGGATCGTCCTGATCATTGTCGGTGTCGTCCTCTGGATTCTGGGCGCCACCGGACGCGCGGTGGGCGGCCGAAAATACTGGTATTGAATCCACAAGCGGACTTCCGGGAGTCCGACGCCCGCCGTACGGTCGGTGGGCTGACGCCGGACCCTGTCAGGACTTGGGCGTGGAGCGTTCGATGATCGCGGCAACGTCGACACGGCGGTCGAGAGTGCCGAAGACGGTGCCCCACGCCCGAGCGAGCCGCGAGCCGGTGAACGCGTCCGCTACAGCAGGATGGCCGAACTTGACCAGCAGCGTGCCCTGCAGGGCCAAAGCCAGATCCCCGACGACGGACCGGGCACGGAACTCGAGGGCGTCGAGGTCACCGAGCTGCGTCTTGAGCTGCGCGACGAACGCGTCGAGTCGCTGATCGGTGCCCGCGACGGAGTCGAACTCCTCGAACAGTGCCGTGAGGCTGTTCGGTTCCTTCGCGATGGCGCGCAGGGCGTCGAGTGCGGCGACGTTGCCGCTGCCCTCCCAGATGCTCGGCAGCGGCGACTCGCGGAACAGGCGCGGCAGGCCCGACTCCTCGACGTAGCCGTTGCCGCCGAAGCATTCGAGTGCCTCCGCGACGTGTGCGGGACCCCGCTTGCACACGTAGTACTTCGACACCGACAGCCCGATCCGGCGCAGCAGAGCGGCGCGTTCGTCGCCGGCGTGCGCTGCGTCGGTGAGCGACGCCAGCCACAGGCCCACGGTCGTCGACGATTCCGCTTCGACCGCGAGATCGGCGAGGACGTTGCGCATGAGCGGCTGGTCGATGAGTGTCTTGCCGAACGCGGATCGCAGGCCGACGTGATGAGCTGCGAGCGCGACGCCGTGGCGCATCATCGTCGCCGACGCGAGGGTGCAGTCCAGCCTTGTGCCGTTGACCATTTCGATGATGGTCCGCACGCCGCGACCCTCGTCGCCCAACCGCCAGCCGACGGCGTTCTCGTATTCGATCTCGCTGCTCGCGTTGGACCTGTTGCCGAGCTTGTCCTTGAGGCGCTGCAACCTAATCGGGTTCAGCGTGCCGTCCGGGAGTACCCGGGGAAGCACGAAGCAGGTGATGCCTCCCGGTGCGACGGCGAGGGTCAGCAGGATGTCGGACATCGGCGCGGAGGTGAACCATTTGTGGCCGACGATCCGGTAGGTGCCGTCCGCCTGCTCTGTCGCGGTGGTGGTGTTCGCGCGGACGTCGGAGCCACCCTGCTTCTCCGTCATCGACATTCCCGCGATGATCCCGGCCTTCGTGGTCGGGATTGCGAGTTCGGGATCGTAGGTGCGGGAAGCCAACAGTGGCACATACAGTTCCGCGAGTTCGGCGTCGGCGCGCAGCGCGGGAACGGCGGCGTAGGTCATGGACACGGGGCACCCGTGCCCGGCGTCGGTCACCTGCCACGCACTGAACTTCGCGGCTCGGATGAGGTGGCTCTGCGGGCGCGGATCGGTCCATGCGGAGGCGTGCAGTCCGAAGTCGACGGCCCGGCGCATCAGTTCGTGGTAGGCGGGGTCGTAGACGACGCGGTCGATGCGGTGCCCGAACCGGTCGTGGGTCTGGAGAATCGGTGGGTGTTGCTCGGCGAGGTCCCCGAGCTGCTGTGCCTGCGCGGTGCCTGCCGCGCGGCCGACCTCGTGGACCTCGTCGAGCGCGTCCTCCGCGCCTGCCCGGATCAGGGCTTCGTCGAAGACCGGGTGAGATGCGGAGTCGTAGTCGGCGAGCGGCGTCGACTGGTTGAGAACGTCGTGAGTTTTCATCGGGGAGTACTCCTTTCGGTCCGTTCGCTGTCGCGGACGGCGGAGAGGTGCGTCGCGGTGAGGTTGTTGCGGTAGTCGTCGTACGCCCAGCGCAGTTCGTCGCCCGGCCACCGCTCGGGCAGCAATTCGTCGGGGAGCGCGGGGTCGGTGCGCAGGTGTCGGACTGCGGCGGCGGCCGCGGCCAGGTGCTCGATCGGTTCGTGCTGGGACGACAGGAAGTCCAGGAGTAGGCGTGCTTCGGCCGCCCACGTGTTGAGGTCCCACAGTCGCCGGCTCAGGTGGCGGTCGTCGGTGGGGATCGTCGCGAAG
The DNA here is from genome assembly GCF_001040705.1 of Rhodococcus sp. RD6.2. GTDB lineage: Bacteria > Actinomycetota > Actinomycetes > Mycobacteriales > Mycobacteriaceae > Rhodococcus_G. The sequence goes on along the minus strand of NZ_CVQP01000005.1, from coordinate 390,582 downwards.
GTCTCGAGTTCGTCGAACTCGGTCAGGTCCAGGTCCGCGATATTGTCTGGCCGCAGCCACACACCCTCGCGAAGTTCGCAAAGTCGGGCATGCGTGAGAGAGTCACGCAAGGACGCGCGGGCGTCGGCGTCGCGACCGCGGCCGGTGACGACGGCCATGCGCCACATGCCGTCGTACGGGCGGCGCCGGATCGCGATGCGGCGGTCGGTGGCGACCTGCCGGTCCAGGTGACGCCCGGCCAGGACGTAGGCGCCGTCCTCTGCCACGAGGTCGCCCGCTGCTGTCATGCGGGACAACGCAACCCGCATGGTCGACGCGGAGATTCCGAACGAGGCGCCCAGGGACACCAGGTCGCGTGCCGTCAGTTTCGGGGGGTGTGAACCCAGCATGATGCTGAGGGCGACGGACCGGGCGCTGAGGGCGGGCATGAGTTGGTCGAGTGTGCGCATGGAGACCTCCCGGGCTCCACGTTACATACATTCAACGGTTGTGGGAAGAGTGTAATAGTTCTGTAGTGAGTGCATCCGGTGTCGGCTACGGGCTGATCGCGTCCTGCCTGCGCGAACGACGGCGGCGAACCAGTTCCACTCCCACGCCGATCGCCGCCACAACCTGTCCCAGCATCAACGACGCGGGCAACGCGAGGAGCTCCCAGCCGGTCGTGGGAAACTTCCACGCCCACACCAGGATGGCCCCGGCCAGGACCACCGTCGCCAACTGGCCGAGGAATATCACCAGCGCCGGGATCCACGCACGATCGGCGCCCCGAGCGAGAGCGAACGGACCGGCGATCATCGCGACGCACGCGGCAGCCAATCCGATCGGCGTCGGAAGCACGACCATCCACTCGAACAAAGGACCCGGCTCGAACTCGCCCGACAGCAAGAGCCCAGGCAGTACGAACAGCCACGTCGAGAGGGCACACAGCACCGAGACCACGGACGCGCCGAGAAGAATCGTCACCGCAGCAACCTATCCGGGAACACCGGGAACACCTGCATGTTCTCTGCCGCTGCGGCGGTGGATGCCGGAGTCGGCGGGGATGGAGGTGGAGGCGTCAGTGCGCCGCGGCGTCCTTCTTCTTCCGCTTCGGAACGAAGTGCATGACCAGGACGACGAGCGCGCCGAGGACGAGACCGACCAGCGCGGACGTCACGGTCCCCGCGGTCCACGACAGGAAGCCGCCGAAGCCGCCGCTGACGAGTTCGCCCGCCCAGTGCTCGATGTCGTGGAGGATGTCAGCGGGCCAGTGGAATCCGGCCTCGCCGACGTTGACGAGCAGGATGTGGCCACCGACCCACAGCATCGCGGCGATACCCACCACGGTGAGCACCGACATCACCTTCGGCATCGCGCCGACGAGGCCGCGGCCGATCTTCTGGCTGAACGTGGAGTCGCGCTGGGCGAGGGCGAGCCCGACGTCGTCCATCTTCACGATCAGCGCGACCACGCCGTACACCAGGGCGGTGATGAGGAACGCGACGACGACGAGCACCAGCAGCCGGGTGAGGAAGGGCTCGTCCTCCACCGACGCCAAGGAGATGACCATGATCTCGGCGGAGAGGATCAGGTCGGTGCGGATCGCGCCGCTGACCATCGACTTCTCGAACTCGGGTCCGCGTTCGGCGGCGGGCTCGTCGTCGTGGGCGTCGTGGTGGCCGCCACCGAGTGCCTCGTAGACCTTCTCCGCGCCCTCGTAGCAGAGGAACAGGCCACCGGCGATCAGCAGGTACGGCAGCGCACCCGGCAGGAACTGGCTCAGGATCATCGCCACCGGCAGGATGATCAGCAGTTTGTTGCGGATCGAACCGATGGCGATCTTCCGGATGATCGGCAGTTCGCGGTCCGGGGAGAATCCGTGCACGTAACGCGGGGTGACAGCGGTGTCGTCGACGACCACACCTGCGGCCTTGATACTGGCCTTGCCCGCCGCGGCCCCGATGTCGTCGATGGACGCAGCCGCGACCTTCGCGATCGCAGCAACGTCGTCCAGCAGGGCGACGAGACCACCAGCCACGGGAACCTCCCCAGTTCGGGCATGCGCGACGCGCGGTCGCGGGTCGCCATCGAAACGGTACCGAACCCCTGGTCATCCACAACCGGCGTGGTCGCGCGCACACCGTGCGCGGGATGCCAGATCTTGTCGGGAGGGTGCCCTAGCTTGAGCGGATGGCGATGACGTGGGCACAGGTGCGGGGTCTGAACTACGGCACGATGGGGCGGAATCTTCGCGCCGACATGTGGAGCGATGGTGTGCCGGTGGGGCGGCTGTGGTTTGTGCCCCCGACGTCGTGGCGCATCGAGGACGCGGCTGGTGACGTCAACTACATCGAGAACGACATCGACGAGTACCGGCGGGCCGAGGATGGTGCGATGGTGCACTCCGCCAAGTCCCCGAGCCGGTGGGTGATGGTCACCAACGACAGCCCCTCGCACCTGGCTACGGCGTATTCGCAGTGGCCGTTGGACGACCAGGGGATGCCGCCGCGGCTGACGCAGGCCGGGGAGCCGCAGCCGACCGAGGTCCTGGGGCGGCAGGCGTGGGAAGTGCGATTCACCCACGCCGCGTCCGGTGGTCAGGTGTCGTACGCGATCGACGCGGAACTCGGTGTGGCGCTGTCGTGTTCGCAGGGATCGTCGGTGGTGGAACTGTCCGATCCGGTGCTCGACGAGGAGGTCGACCGGACCCTCTTCACGTGGAGCGGGCCGACCCGCGAGGAAGCGGATCAGTCCTTCTCGCCCGCTCAGCGGGAGTACGAGGCGAAGATGGCGGCGCTCGGGCAGATGCCGCAGCCCCGGGTGACGTGGCTGCCGCTCACCATCGTGGCCCAACCTCAGGACGGTGACCCGCGCACCGGGGCGCTGGACCTTCAGGTCAACGGGCAGGCCGGGTATTTCACACTGCGCCAATGGATCACCGAGATCGGCGAGCCGGAGATCCTGTCGACCTTCACCCAACCCCAGGTCCGTCACCGGGAGGCCGTCGGCCCGTGGACGTACGAGATCCGCAGCTACAACGCGCTCGAACCCGACGACTGCGCGCGGATCATCGCCTCGATCGTTCCGGCGACGCCACCGTCCGCAGCTCCGGAACAGATCCGCGAGGCGCTCGACCGTGATGCGAGAGACGCCGCAGACGCCGAACTCGACGAGAGCCTGGGGACGGGACGCCGCCTGGCCGACTACCTCGGCGGCAACGGCGACGTGTCGCTACTGATCCGAACCGACTTCACCGACGACGCGGCGTGGCGGACCGTCGCCGCTGCCGCGATGGCTCCCGGTGTCGGCGACGAGTCCGACTTCGCGGCGATCCTGACCTGCGTCAACACCCCCGAGAACGACGGGCTGTCGATAGCGGACCTGCTCGAGATGATCGGGGACCGGCCGCCGTACTACGTGTTCATCGCGGACGCGACGACGATGGCCGACCCCGAGCACCCGATCCTCGCCGTCGACACCGGCGCCGAGGAGTTCGGGCACAGTCGCGGCCAGACCGTTCGGGTCATCCCGTCTCAGATGTGGTCGATCGAGAACAACCTGTCCATCTCGAACATGGACTTCGAGGACTTCGTGGACGGCGCAGGCCCCGACGGCGTCTACCGCGGGTTCGAGTGACCCGGTCAGCCGGCGATCGAACCGACGGAGCCCGCTGAACCGGTGCCACCGGGATCGTCCGCACCCGGCTGGGCCGCGGGCTCGCGAATGTACCCCACGATCTGCGACGGGGCGGTGGACGTCCCACCGAAGTAGAAGCCGGCGTACCACTTTCCGCCGTTCGTGGGGTGGGTCGGGCAGGAGCGCGGGAGCGTGGCCGACTCGTGGACGGCACGGCCACGGACCGTGCCGTCGATGGCGAAACGGTAGAGGGCGCCGTCGATTTCGATGGAGTACCGCAGGGGTTCCTTCGCGGCGAGGTCGTCGTGCGACAGGGTGACGAGGGCGCTGTCCGGATACTGGTGCACGCCGTCGGCGTTGGCATAGGGAACGACTTCCAGCCGGTGAGGTGACGTGTCGATCCGCCACCTCCAACCGAACATGGCGCCGTTGCGGGCAAGGTCGACGTCACCGCAGTCCGAGAATCCGGGCAGCTTGTTCCAGTCGAACTGGTCCTCGGGTTGGGTGGGGGAGGTGAGGACGTACTCGGAGGAGGGGGTAAGGACGAAGTCGTAGGTCCGCGACGCCCCACCAGAGCCGATCCATCCCGCCAGCGGACCGGAGACTCCTGCGGGGCTGCCGACGAGCGCACCGTGTTTCCCCTGATCGATGGTGTAACTCGACCAGCCGGGAGGCGTATCGGGGTCCTGGAACCCACTCAGCGCGGCAGCGACGGCGATCACGGACGTCGCGATGCCGAGTCTTCGGCCGACAGTGTGCATGCGAAACCTCCGGCTTGGTTGCCAGATGTTTGCACAGCTCCCGTGGTCCGAGTGGCGTTTCCGCGAACATCCACTGTTCGGCCGACAGTCACCGATTGACGCCGGGCACCGGTATCTGCGCGCCGGTCACGGCGGCGGACGCATCGCTGAACAGATAGGCGATGACCCGTGCGATGTCCGACGGGTCCACCCAGTTCTTGCGCGTCGAATCAGGTTGGGACTCACGGTTTCCCGGAGTGTCGATCACGGAGGGAAGGAGCGCGTTGACACGAATGCCGGCGTCGGCGTACTCGACCGCGAGAGCACTGACGAGCGCCCACACCGCCGCCTTCGACGTGATGTACGCGCTGGCGCCGGAGAACGGCGCGAACGCCGCCTTCGTCGACACCGCGACGACGGATCCGCCCCCGGCGTCGACCAGGTAGGGGAGTGCCGCCTGCGTGGTCAGATACAGGGGCCGCAGGTTCAGGCGCATGAGCTTGTCGAACTCGTCGATCGGCGTCTCGTGAACCTTGCCGCCCATCGCGAATCCGCCGACGAGGTTCGCGACGCCGCCGAGCGGGGCGTCGGGGTTGCCGCCTGCGATCTTCGCGACCTCGGCGACGCTGTCGGGGTCGAACAGGTCGGCATGGACGAGTTCGAGGCGTGGGTGCGGCGCGAGTCGCGAGAGTTCGGCTTCCGTGATCCACGGAACGACCACTCGCCACCCGTCGTCCAGCAACTGTGCCGTCACGGCCGTTCCGAGTCCGCCGGTCCCGCCGGTCACCAGCGCTGTCTTGGTCACCCGTCCTGTCTACACCCTCGGCCCGGAACGAGGCGGTAAAGGCAAGTGGTATCCCGAGCCTGGCCACTGGCCGACCCGCCTGTGAACTCTCCGGACGGCGCAGTCGCCGTCGTCACCGAGAACCGACCGTCGGACGAAACGGCCGAGCCGCGGGGTCCGTCCTCGGTATGGTTCGGGCCGTGACGACCACGGACACGCTCACTCAGCGGGTACTGCTCGAAGCCATCGAGGGCGGTGGCATCGCCCACTGGGCGCGTGTGGAGGAGTGGGACGGCGAGCGCAGTGCCACCATCGTCGAATCGGGTGGGGTGCGGCATTCGTTCGATCTGGACGCCGCGAGCGCCGCGGTCGCGGACTATCTCGCCAGGAATCCGGACTTCGATCCGGGTGACGTCGATGCCGATCTCGCCGACGAAATCGTGCAGATGTCCCTGTTCGGCAGCATCGTCTACCGCTGACGCGGCCAGTCCCGGATCCCGTCCGAAATTAATCCTCGGTCGGTGTCGATCCGCCGGCTTTCCGTTCGACGTGGTGAGTGAGAGGGTCGGAACGCGGCCCCGGACGAAGGAGCGAACCATGAAGTACATGCTGATCATGCGCGCGACCGACGAGGCGATCGAGGCGTCGAAGAGCGTGCCGTTCGAGCAGGTCATCGAGGACATGGGCCGGTACAACGAGTCCATGATGAAGGCCGGTGTCCTCGTCGGCGGTGACGGCCTGACGGACCCGGAGGAGGGTTTCGTCGTCGATTTCTCGAGTGACACGCCGCTCGTGACGGACGGCCCGTACGGGGAGACGAAGGAACTGTTCAACGGGTTCTGGCTGCTCGAGGTCTCGTCCAGGGAAGAGGCGGCAGAGTGGGCGAAGCGTGCACCGCTCGGGCCCGGCTCGAAGCTGGAGGTGCGGCGGGTGTCCGGCCCCGAGGACTTCCCTGCCGACAACGAGTGGATTCAGAAGGAAGAGGGCTGGCGAGAAGAACTCGACGCCCGCAAGAGCTGACGTGGTCGACCCGGAGGAGCGCCGCCTGGATTCGGTGAAATCCGCGCGGCGCTCCGTCGCGGCGGTGTGGCGCATCGAGTCGGCGCGCATCGTCGCGACGCTGACCCGCGTCGTCGGCGACTTCGGACTCGCCGAGGACCTCGCGCAGGAGGCGCTCGCCGACGCCCTCGCGCAGTGGCCCGAGTCCGGCGTCCCGTCGAATCCGGGTGCGTGGCTGACGTCGGTGGCGAAACGCAAGGCCATCGACGGATGGCGCCGCCGCGAGCGCTACGACGACCGTCTCACCGCCATCGCCCGTGAACTCGAAGCGGAGGAGCGGCGCGCCACGGAAGTGCCGGAACTGCCGTGGGATCCGGACCGGATCGACGACGACGTGCTCCGGTTGGTGTTCGTCGCCTGCCATCCGGTGCTGTCCCGGGAGGCGCGGGTGGCGCTGACGCTGCGGGTCGTCGGCGGTTTGTCGAGCGACGAGATCGCGCGGGCCTTCCTGGTGCCGACGTCGACGGTGCAGCAGCGGATCGTGCGGGCCAAGAAGACCCTGGCCGCGGCGAAGGTGCCGTTCGTGGTTCCGGGCCGCGAGGAGTTCACGGACCGTCTCGGCGCGGTCCTCGGCGTGCTGTATCTCGTGTTCAACGAGGGTCATTCGGCGAGCGCGGGTGACGACTGGATGCGTCCCGATCTGAGTCGGGAGGCGTTGCGGCTCGGCCGGATTCTCGCCGAACTGGTGCCCCGCGAGCCGGAGGTGCACGGCCTGGTCGCGTTGATGGAACTGACCGCGGCCCGGTTTCCCGCCCGCATCGACATCGGCGGCGATCCGATCCTGTTGGCGGACCAGGACCGGCGTCGGTGGGATCGCGGCGCCATCGTGCGGGGTCGGTCCGCGCTGGCCCGCGCCGACGACCTCGGACGCGGGCGAGGGGCGTACGCGTTGCAGGCGGCGATCGCCGAATGCCACGACCTGGCACCGTCCGTCGACGACACCGACTGGGATCGCATCGTCCTGCTGTACGAGGCACTGGGTCGCCTCGCGCCGTCCCCGGTCGTCGAACTCAACCGCGCTGCCGCCGTCGCGATGGCCGAGGGCCCTGCCGCGGCCCTGGAGATCGTCGACGGCCTCGTCGCGGGCGGCGCGCTCGCGGGCTACCGGTTCCTGCCAGCGACCCGAGCGGAACTCCTTGTGCGTCTGGGGCGTACCGACGAGGCGCGCGCGGAGTTCGAGGCGGCGGCGCGCCTCACCGGCAACGAACGGGAACGAAGGTTGCTGCTGGAGCGGGCCGCAGATTCACGAATCGGCCCGGATCGGCCCTGACGACCGCAGCGTAACGGGGGCAGTCGCGACGTCCCTACAGCCACGTCTTTCGGTCCCCGAGCCCCTACTCCTTGTCGCCGCCGGACCTGGGAACGGGCTGCTCGACGCCGCACGTCGGGCCACTTGTCTGTAACGTCCCGATCGGGTTGTGCGACATGCCCCGTGACGTGACGTGAGTTCGGGGAATGGGTTTGTCCGCTCGTCGTCCGGCATATACGGAGGGGAACGACATGGCACTACGCGGGTTCTTCGCGCGACATCGGATCGTTGCGGCGGTGGCCGCTCCGCTGGCGTTGGGGGTGGCAGCGGCAGGCACTGCGTGGCTTGCGTTCGAGTCACCGACATCCATCGAGACCGAGCTGACGGCGTCGACGACCGAGTGCCACGACATGGTCACCGTGTCGATCGCCGGTCGCAACGACACCCCGCCCGACACCGTCCCGCGCCTGGTCGACGACAAGGGCAACCCGCTGCCCGCCGCGCTGTCGGACGACTACAGCAGCCACTGGGTCGATCCGGTTTCCAACGCGGCTGCCTCGGTGAACAAGCTGAAGCCGGGCTCGTACGCCAACCTCTACGTTGCGTACCCCGCGAACATGGACAGCTACGAGGAGGCGGTCGCGCAGGGCGTCGAGAACACCCAGACGGTGATGCGCGAGATCCGCCAGGCGTGCCCGAACACCCGATTCTCGGTCGTCGGCTACAGCGAGGGCGCCGACGTCGCGCGCCGCGTCGCGATGAACATCGGTCACCAGGACGGCACCGAAGGGTATGACATCGTCGACCCCACGAACGTCGTCGGAGTAGTCATCTTCGCCGACGCCGGACGCTCATTCGAGCAGGGTCCGTTCCCCGGCGCGAAGAACCCGTACACCAACCCCGACGGCTTCGACACCGCCTACCAGAAGGGTGAGAACACCGCCGGCGGCGCGGGCGCCGTCACCGGCACCGGAGGCTCCGACTTCGGCGCGCTCGGGGGCAAGGTCGCCGCGTTCTGCTCCGACGGCGACCTGACCTGCGCGATACCGGAGAACATCTCCCTGCTGCAGCTGGCCGTGAACGTCGGCCGCCAACTCGACATCGACTCGCTCGAGAAGGGCGGCCTCACGCCGGAGAACGGGATCGGGGTCGCGACCGTCATCGGGAAGGTCGCGTACGACGCCTTCGCGGTCATCTCGTCGCAGCCGAACTGGATGCAGAGTGACCAGACGTTCCTCGACGTGCTGCTGACGGTCTCGGACCCGGCGTACAAGCCGACCAAGCCGGACGGGGCGCTGCCCGTGAAGCCGGCCGCCGACACCATCGACGCCAAGCAGATGTCCCCGCTGGCGTACCTCCCGGAGAAGCTGTTCAAGGAGGTCGTCAACCTCATCGTGACGAACCAGAACACCATCCCGGTCGTGATGAGCGATCCCTACCAGCTGACACTCGGACCCGACGTCGGACACCACTTCGACTACTGGCGTGACACGGCGGATGGCAAGCCGTTGTCTTCGGCGGAGTACGCGGCGGCGTGGCTGACCCAGCTGGCCGAGGATGCGCGTGCAGGCAAGCCGCTGCCCACCACCACGACCACGGCGCCTCCCACCACGACGACGAAGGCCGGCGCCACATCGGTGACGACCACCAGCGGAGCGAAGGCAGCGGCCGCGGTGTCGAGTGCCCCGTCCACGACGGTGCCGGTGCCGTCGTCCACCGAGCCGTTGTCGCCTGCGGCAGTGACGCCGACGGTGCCGGTGCCCACCGAGACGGTCACCGCGCCGGTGACCACCGCGGAGTCGCCCGTCACCACGGAGTCGCCCGCCACTCCGACGGGAACGGCGTCGACCACAACCTCGGTCACCCCGACGCCGGTGCCCTGACGTCCGTCTAGTACCCCGGATGAGCGCGGCACCCATACCGGCGACACCGCCGGTATGGGTGCTTTATCCGATTCGTTCGTGAGCTTGCCCTCAGCGGCCGCTCTGGATGCGGTCGACTGTCGGCTGTTTCGTTAGCGTCGGCACTCGTGCCGGAGCGCGGAGCCAATGGAGTCGAGACCCTGCCGATCCCGGTTCCGGCGTCGGCATGGTCGGCTCTGCTGTCGGCGCCCAGCCAGGGCAGGAAGTGGCCCGGAGTCGCACGCGCCGCGGCCACCGTCGCCCTGCCGGGACTGGGCGGACTCGCCTTCGGTTCGGGCTCGGTCAGCGCCGTCGCCACACTGGGCGCGTTCGCCGTCGTCTACGGCGAAGGCCGCCCGTATCGGGTGCGGTGGCGGATCGTCGCCCTGGTCGGGGTCGCTCTGGTCGTTCTCGCCGGCATCGGCGCCACGGTGGGCGGTCTCGTGCATGCCCGCGAGGCATCGCCGATTTGGTGGTTGCTGATGGTCGGGGTGATGACGGTCGTCGTCGCTGTCGGCGCCTACGTCGTCGATGCCCTGCGCACCGGACCACCCGGAGCCTTCCTGCCGCTGCTGTGCGTGGTGATCGCCTCCACCTTGCCTGCCGCAGGCGTCCCGGTGGTGTCGGCGCTCGGATGGACGGCCCTCGGTGCCGCGTCGGCACTGGCAGTAGCCATGTCGGGATTCCCGTTCCGGCCGCGCACCCCTGAACGTGCCGCGGTCGGGTCCGCGGTCTGCGACGTCGAGGCGATGCTCGCCGAGAACACCCCGAACCGGCGCCGGGATGCCGTTCGGTCCCTGCACGGCGCATGGCAGTGCCTGCACGACGCGGGGTTGGTCAAGCCTGTCACGGATGGGCCGCCGCACGCCTTGACGCAGACGCTGCACGCCGCACATCTGCGGTGCGCGGCGGCACTCCACGGCGTCCCGCACGCCGCCGCGTCCCTCGAGGACGATCTGCACGCTCAGGTGCCGCTGCGTCGTCCGCCGATACGTCATCTGCTCACGCGGGCCTGGCACCCGCACGGACGCACCACCACGATCCTGGTGCGGCTGCTCGTCGCCTGCCCGACCGCAGGCGTGCTGGCGCTTGTGCTCGACACGGGCCGCCCAGACTGGGCGGTCATCACCAGCGCGATGATCCTGCACCAGGGACCCGACCGGGTGGTGGGCACGCACCGCGCCGTCCATCGGTTCGTCGGGACCGTCATCGGTCTCGTGCTCCTCTTCGCCCTGTCGTTCCTCGAGCTCCGGGGTCTGGTGCTGGTGCTGGTTCTCGCCGTGCTGATGGCCGCGATCGAAGCGTTCCTGGTACGGCACTACGGGATCGCGATGGCCGCGATCACCCCACTCGCGATGATCCTCGGCAGCACGGGCCTGCCGGGGGAACTCGGCCTCGCGATCCGGGACCGGATGATCGAGACGGTCATCGGGGTCGGCGTCGCGCTCGTGGTGATGTGGTGGGTGCTTCCCCGTTCTCACCGCCGGATCCTCGTCGACGCCGACGAGCGGGTTGCCGCCACCGTCGCGAACCTGTCCACGGAAACCGGGGATCGCGAGCGTCGTCTGCTGCGGCGTGACCTCGCATTCGATCTGCACGCCTCCACTGCCGCCGCGATCGGTGCCGCGCACACCGAACCCCGGTGGACCGCCGACCGGTGGACCGAGCATCGCGCGCTGCACGAGAAGGGCTACCGACTGCTCGCCACCCCCGTCGGTATCGACTGATCCAACGCCGTCGATACCGACTGATACCCGTTGGTGATGGTTTCGCGGCCGCGGTCGTGGTTACGTGGACGGCAGTCGATGTCGGGAGACGCCATGATCGTTTCGAAGAAGCGACGCGTCGGTGCCGGTCTGGGGGCCGCAGCCTTCGCGCTCGCGCTGATGACGGCCTGTAGTTCGTCCGACGAGTCACAGACACCGTCGGAGCCCGAAGCGCCGATGACCGAGCACGATATGCACGCGGACACCGACGAGTCCACCCCGCCGCCGGGCGCGTCGGCCGATCAGGCGACGACGATCACCATCCGGAACTTCGCGTTCGCGCTCCCGACCAGCGTGTCGCCGGGCGAGACGCTGACCGTCGTCAACGAGGACTCGGCCGAACACTCCGTCACAGCGGACAGCGAGGACCTGTTCGACGTGGACATCGAGGCGGGCGCCACCGGAACCGTCACCGTGCCCGACAAGCCCGGCACGTACTCGTTCCACTGCGTGTACCACCCCGAGATGACCGGGGTGCTGACCGTCGAATAGGCGCGCACGTCTCGCCGCCGCGCCGGTGGACTCCGGTCAACTCGCGCACTTTCCCGCAATGCCTGGACACCCGTCTGTATGCGTGTCTAGGCTTTCCCGCACAAGTGACGGGACGACGAGAGACAGGTGTGCGGTGAAAACCAAAGGCGCGTTGATCTGGGAGTTCAATCAGCCGTGGTCCATCGAGGAGATCGAGATCGGTGATCCTCGAAAAGACGAGGTCAAGGTCCAGATGGAGGCGTCGGGCATGTGCCATTCCGACCACCATCTGGTCACCGGCGGCATCCCGATGGCCGGATTTCCCGTCCTCGGTGGCCACGAGGGCGCGGGCATCGTCACCGAGGTAGGCCCCGGGGTCGAGGACATCGAGGTCGGCGACCACGTCGTCATGTCCTTCATCCCGTCGTGCGGCAAGTGTCCGTCCTGTCAGGCCGGCCTGCGCAACCTCTGCGACCTGGGCGCTCACCTGCTCGGTGGCGCATCGGTCAGCGACGGTTCGTTCCGCATCCAGGCGGGCGGGCAGAACGTCTACCCGATGACGTTGCTCGGCACGTTCTCGCCCTACATGGTCGTCCACAAGAGTTCCGTGGTGAAGATCGACAAGTCGATCCCGTTCGAGGTCGCCTGCCTGGTCGGCTGCGGCGTCACGACCGGCTACGGGTCCGCCACGCACACCGCGCAGATCAAGCCGGGCGAGGACGCCACCATCGTCGGCCTCGGCGGTGTCGGAATCTCGGCGCTGCAGGGCGCCGTCAACTCCGGCGCGCGCTACATCTTCGCCATCGACCCCGTCGAGTGGAAGCGGGAGCAGGCGCTGAAATTCGGTGCCACCCATGCGTTCGCGAGTGTCGAGGAAGCAGCCGGGGCCATCGCCGAGATCACCGCGGGCGGCATGTCGAAGAAGACCATCGTCACCGTCGGCGAGGTGCACGGCGAGGACGTCGACCTGTGGATGGGCATCACCTCCAAGGCGGGCACCGTCGTGCTCACCGCGATGGGCAGCCTCATGGACAACCAGGTGACGCTGAACCTGTCGATGCTCACCCTGCTTCAGAAGAACCTGCAGGGCAGCATCTTCGGCGGCGCGAACCCGCACTACGACATCCCGCAGCTGCTGTCGATGTACAAGATCGGCAAGCTCAACCTCGACGACATGGTCACCCGGCAGTACCGCCTCGAACAGATCAACGACGGCTACCGGGACATGTTGGAGGGACGCAACATTCGCGGCGTCATCCGCTACACGGACGCCGATCGCTGATCGGCACCCCGGCGCCGGGCACGTCCGGCGCCGGGTCAGTCGTTGCGGTTCTCCAGTTCGCGAATCCGCTGTGCGGCCTGCTCGAGCCGCTCGCGCCGCGCCTTCTCGTCCGACTTCTTGAGACGCTCGTAGGTCTTCTCGTCGTCGTCGCTGTACTTGAGGATCATCCGCGGGACGCTGAGGGTGACGACCAGCGACGGCCACACGATCCACGCGTAGTCCCAGCCGACGACGATCTGCAGCACCAGGAACGTCACCAGGGTGACGCCGACGATCATCCAGTCGATCGATTCGACCAGGTTGCCGCGGGAGCGCAGGGACAGCAGTTCCGCCTCGGGTGTGGTGGCGGGGGCGACCGCGGCGCTGTCGCGCACCGCGGGTGCGGCACCGTCCGACACCTTCCGCACGTACCCGTCGACCTGTTCGAGGGGAAGCCCGCCGGGCAGCCCCAGGAAGGGTTCGCGGATCGCGCCGAGCGTCCGTGCCGACGCGACCGTGCCGGATCGCTCGTAGAACTCGGCACTGTCCAGCCTGCCCGCGGCGTAGTGGTCGCCGAGAATGTTCAGCGCGTGCAGTCGCTCGTCGTCGCTGAGCAGCAGGTCGTCGTGGTCACCCTGGCCGGGCATCGGATCAGCTCCCCGTCATGTAGTCACAGGGTGCCGATTCTAGGTGCCGCGCGGGTCTAGCGCACCGAGGACACCGCCGAGCGGCACAGCACTTCGAGCTCGTCGACGACGGCGTCGAGCGGCGCGGAACTCTCTTGCGCCTGAGCGAGAATCAGTGCGCCTTCGAGCGCGGACACGATCAGGGTTGCGATCGAGCCGGCGCGTTCGTCGGGTACGCCCTCGCCCGCGAGTTTCGTGGTGAGAAGGGTGCACCAGGAGTCGAAGGACGCTCCGGCGATGACGCGTGCGCCGCGTTCGGTGCCGAGTGCCGCCGCCGCGATCGGGCAGCCCTGCTCGTAGCGGCTCTCCTCGAGGCCGGTGCGCCAGATGTCGACGAGCGCACGCAGCGCACCGACCGTGTCCGAGGTGTGGAGGATGCGTTCGATGCCGGTGCCGACCCACTTCGATGCCGAGACGGTGGCCTCCTCGACGAGCTGCGTCTTGCCGCCGGGAAAGTGGTGGTAGATCGAGCCGCGAGGTGCGCCGCTGCGGGCCAGGACGTCGGCGAACGAGGTCGCTGCGACACCGCGCTCGCGCATCAGGGAGATGGCGCCGTCGATCATCGCCGCCCGTGGCCCAGGTGTGGAGTCCCCTCGTCGCCGCATGTCCGCCTTTCTGCACGCAGGTGTTCTATGTAGAGTGTCATACATAATTGCCGATCGCCAGGAGTTGCCGTGACCAGCACCGCCACACCCACTCACCCGCTCGACGTCGCACTCGAGCTCGAGCCGGTCGGCGACGGCACCGTCACCGGCCGCACCACCGAGGCCTACGCCAACATGGTCGGCCCGTTCGGTGGCATCACCGCCGCGACCATGCTCACGGCGGCTCTACGCCACCCGGAACGGCTCGGCGACCCGGTCTCGCTGACGGTCAACTTCGCGGGCCCCGTCGCCGACGGGCCGTTCACGATCGACGCCCGCCCGACGCGCACCAACAACTCGACGCAGCACTGGACGATCGAGATGACGCAGGACGGGGTCGTCGCCACCACCGCGACGGCCGTGTTCGCGATCCGCCGCGAAACCTGGTCGTCCACTGAGGTCGCCCCGCCGGTCGCGCCGCCCGCCGAGTCGGTCGCCCTCACTCCGGGCCCCGAGTTCATCCGCTGGATGAGCAACTACGACCTGCGGTTCGTCGACGGTGGCATGACCGAAATCGACGGCGAGTCCGACGATTCGACGACGACCCTGTGGATTCGCGACAACCCGGCTCGGGCACTGGACTTTTCGTCGCTGACCGCGCTGTGCGACTCCTTCTACCCGCGTGTCTTCCTGCGGCGAGGTCAGATGTGCCCGGCGGGCACCGTCTCGCTCACCATCTACTTCCACGTCGACGCCGACGCGCTCGCCGAGCAGGGCGACGACGCCGTCCTGGCCACGGCCCGCGCCCAGCACTTCGGCCGGAGTTACTTCGACCAGTCCGCGGAACTGTGGGGCCGGGACGGCACGCTGCTCGCCACCAGCCACCAGGTGATGTACTTCAAGGTCTGAGCAGGTCGGGAGCCAGTCGTGGGGGCAGAGTTCCGTGTGGGATGTGTGGTCCCACCGCCACTTTCGCGCCCGACACCCGGCCGCGACCCCAGCCGATGTCGGCGCGGTAGCGCCCCACCTGCCCGTCGGGTACGGCGTCCGTCGCCGACAGCGGTTCGGACAGCGGATGCACGTACAGTGCGTCCGTGGGGCAGTACGCCTCGCACATGAAGCAGGTCTGGCAGTCCGACTGTCGGGCGATCACCGGAATCCCGGAGTCGGTGCGGTCGAACACATTGGTCGGGCATGCGTCGACGCACTTGTCGCAGCCGATGCAGGCGTCCGCGATCAGCTTCTCGATCACGACGCCGCCTGCAGTGCGGTCGAACGCAGCGGTGCGGGTCGCGTCCACACCTCGTTGAGACCCCCGGTGAGGATGTGGTGGTGCTGCGCCGGATCGAGGTCCGGGTGGTCGTCGCGCTTGCTCATGCCGCGACTTTCGGTGCGCGCCAACGTCGAATGATACATCCACCGGCCCACCGCCGTGATCGCGGCGGCCTGACGCGATCGGATCCCGCCTTCCCCGCTCGCGCTGCCGAGCCCGAACAATACTGCAGTCCAGAGTGATTCGAGTTCGTCGAGCGCCGACTGCACCCGCGGTCCGTCTCGAAGGAAGTTCTTCTCGTACGGCACCAGCTCCTGCTTCGCGGCCGCCACCACGGCAGGAGCATCCAGGGTTGCCCGCCCGGACGGGCGCAGTCCAGCGCCTCCGACCCCGCGCAGCTCGCCCGCCGGGACGCGCCCGGCACGACGCGCGAACCGTGCAGCACCCGTTCCCGCCCAGCTCCCCGACGACATCGCCCACGCCGCATTGTGGCTGCCGCCGCCGGTGAACCCACCGCAGATGCGTTCGCGGGTGGCGGCGTCACCCGCGGCGAAGAGGCCGGGGACGTTCGTCGCACACGTGTCGTCCACGACGTCGATGCCGCCGGTTCCGCGGACGGTGCCCTCGGCGAGGAGCGTCACCTCGAACCGGTCCGTGAACGGGTTGATGCCACGACGATCGAAGTGCAGGAAGAAGTTCGGCTGTCCGAGTCGCATCAGGCGTTGTGTCTCGACGTCGGCGCGATCGAGTTGCGCGTACACCGGTTCGGACAGCAGGGTCTGTGCGATCACCGACCGACCCTTCGCCGAGCCGGCGCCGTCGACGACGCGCCCGTCGGCGTGGAAGAACGTCGCGTAGCCGTAGTAGGCGGTCTTCGTGATCGTCGAGCCGAGCGGTGCGATGCCGTAGGCGTTGGAGAACTCCATGCCGGAGAACACGGCACCCGCCTCCGCGGCCATCAGGGCGCCGTCACCGGTGTCGACGTTGGTGCCGAGCGCACCGGACAGGAACGCGCAGCCACCGCTCGCGATGACGACGGCCCCGGCGCTCACCAGGTAGTCGCGGTTCTCCTGGCGCTGGTGCCCGGCGGCGCCGCGCACCTGGCCGTCGACGTCGACGAGCAGTTCCAGTGCGGGGGAGTGGTCGAGTATCCGAACGCCTGCGGCCTTGATCCACGAACGCATCCGGCGCATGTACTCGGGGCCCTGTAGGCCCGTGCGGATCTGCTGCCCGGTATCGGGGTCGACGGGGAACGGGTAGCGGCCCTCTTCACCGAGGAGGTTCATGTTCTCGAATGTCTGGTCCAGGACCCGGTCCATCCAGTGATGGTCCGCGAGATGTCCGCCGAGTGCTTCGCGGTCGGCCTTCGCCCGAGCCCTCGCGTCCCGCTCGGGGGCGATGTACCAGACGCCGGTGCCCGCGGGTGCCGTCGAACCACTGGTGCCGCAGTAGCCCTTGTCGACGAGAACCACGTCCGCGCCCGCTCGCGCGGCCCGCAGCGCCGCCCACGTTCCGGCGGGCCCGCCCCCGATGACGAGGACGTCGGTGTTCAGCTCGATCCGTGCACCCATGTGCCACGCTCCTGTCGACGGACTACCCGGTCACAGGACACGCTTCCGTAGTCGGAGCCGAAAATCGCCGGTTGGAATCAACGTGAATCGAGGGCGCCTCGCGAGCGCAGCGACGGGGAGTGCCACGGGGCCCGAACGCGCGTGAGCCCGGCGTCGCGGGGCGACACCGGGCTCACACGCGGGACGAATCAGGCCAGCTTGGCCAGCAGATCGGCGCGCTGACGGGCACCGAGACCGGCGACGCGACGCGTCTCGGCGATCCCGACGGACTCCGCGATGTCACGGGCCTTCACCTTGCCGACCTTCGGCAGGGACTCGAGCAGGTAGAGCACCTTCGTCTTGCCGACGAGCTCGTCGGTCTGGGCCTTGTCGAGAACCTCGACAAGCGTCACCTTTCCGGACTTCAGCTCCTCTCGCAGTTCGGCCCGGGCCTTACGGGACGCGGCCGCCTTCTCGAGGGCGGCGGCGCGCTGTTCGGGGGTCAAGGTGGGCAATGCCATGAGTGTGCCTTTCTCGCGGTTCCCTGGGAGGTGCCCCAGGGTGATCCCGGGTGAGAACCCCAGGCTAGAGCGGTCGCGACCGGGAATCACGGTACCCCCGCCCCGCGTGTCGTCAAGCTCTACGCGCCGCGCCACACGGGCGGACGCTTCTCGAGGAACGCCGTCATGCCCTCCTGCGCGTCGCAGGTCACGGCGTTGGTGGCCATCGTTTCGGCCATGGCGGTGTACGCCTGGTCCTGTGGAAGGTCGATCTGCCTGTAGAACGCCTGCTTGCCGATCTGCAGGGTCAGGGGGCTCGCCGAGGTGATCCGCGTGGCCAGTGCTGTGACCTGGGCATTCAGGTCTTCTGGTGCGACGACGAGGTTCACCAGACCCCAGTCCGCGGCGGTGTGGGCGTCGATCGTGTCGCCGGTGAGCAGCATCTGCATGGCCCGTTTGCGCCCGACGGCACGGCTCAGCGCCACCATCGGTGTCGAACAGAACAGGCCGATCCGCACGCCCGGCGTCCCGAACACCGCGTTCTCGGACGCGACGACGAGGTCGCACGAAGCGGCCAGTTGGCAGCCGGCCGCGATCGCCGGACCCTGCACCGCCGCGATCACCGGTTGCGGGATCCGCTGTACGGCATCCATCATCTCGACGCAGGTGTCGAAGATGGCCTGCTCGTCGTCGAGGGTGCGGTCCACCATCTCGGACAGGTCGTGCCCCGCCGAGAACGCCGGGCCCTCCGCTGCGATCACCATCGCGCGCACGGCCGGATTCATCGACAGCACGGCGAGCGCGTCCGTCACCTGCCGCATCACGCTGCTGGACAGCGGGTTTCGCTGTTTCGGGCGGTTCAGGGTGATGGTTCCGATGCCGGTGTCGGCGTCGATCTCGGTCCGGATGTCGTCGTTCACGGGCACACCTCTTCACGCGTCGATGGTCACTCTCGACAGTACGACGCGGGTGCGGCGTGCGATGCCCCTGAACGGGGGGAGGGGTCAACGGTGCACGCGGAACTGCTCGGTATCAGGCGAATCCGCGCAGCATGCCGTCGACGAGGGCGTCCGCGAAGGCGTCGTCGAGCGAGGACGTGTGGAGCAGCCAGCGTTGGGTCAGGGGCGCGTAGAGCATGTCGATGGCAAGGTCCAGGTCGGCGTCGGGGCGTAGTTGACCGGCGTCCTGGGCGCTGCGCAGTCGGGTGAGTATCGCGTGATGGGTGGGCTGCTGCAGCTTTTCCCGATAGAGCGCGGCCAGTGCGGGGTCGGCGATGATCTCGATCATCAAGGCGCGGATCGGGGCGCTGAACGACGGGTCGGCGAACTCGGCTGTGGTGGCGCGCAGTACCACTTTCAGGTCCGTGGCCAGGTCGCCGGAGTCCGGCAGTTCGATCCCGGTTCCTTCGGCGCTCTCGCTGGCCGCCAGTAACACGTCGAGGACGACGGCTCCCTTGGATTCCCACCACCGGTAGATGGTCTGCTTGCCGACGCCGGCGCGGGCGGCGATGGATTCGATGGTCAGTTTCGCGTAGGGAACCTCGCCGAGCAGGTCGCGGGTGGCGTCGAGGATGGCGACGCGCGAGCGCTCGCGGCGGCGTGCGTGCGTGGGAGATGGGGAGGCCATGACCGAGATCTTAACAAGACGAAACGTCTCGTATTGACAATGTCGTCGAGGTAGTGCATGGTTTCGACCATAAACGAGACGAAACGTCTCGTTCCAGAACTGGAGGAGCGTGTATGCCGAGAACCTGGTTCGTCACCGGCGCCAATCGCGGGCTGGGCCGCGCGTTCACCGTGGCGGCCCTTGCCGCCGGCGACACCGTCGTCGCGACTGCCCGCGACCCGCACGCCATGGGCGATCTCGCCGACGAGCGACTCACGGTACTGCCACTGGACGTGCGCGACCGGGAAGGCGTGTTCGCCACGGTCGCCAAGGCCTTCGAGGTCACCGGCCGCGTCGACGTGCTCGTCAACAATGCGGGCTATGGTCTTGTCGGCGCGCTCGAGGAGCTGACCGAAGATCGGATCCGCGATCAGATGGACACCAATTTCTATGGTGTCCTGTGGGTTTCGCAAGCCGCGCTTCCCCACCTGCGGGCGCAGGGTTCCGGTCACATCGTGCAGATCTCGACGGTCGGTGCGGTCGGCTCCCTCCCACTGTTCAGCATGTACAACGCGAGCAAATGGGCGATGGAGGGCTTCAGTGCCTCGCTCGCCGACGAAGTACGCCCCTTCGGAATCAAGGTCACCCTCGCCCAGATGGGCGGATTCGACACCGACTGGGCCAAGTCGAGCATGAAGTTCGCCGACGGCATCTCGGCGTACTCGCCCGTCCGCGAGGCCGTTCTCGGCATGCGGGACTACCCGGACGTGTCGGCCTCGCCGTCGACCGAAACCTCGACCGAGCCCGCGGAGCGGGCCGCCGAGAACGAATGGGCGGAACCTGCACCGGAAGTCGCCGCCGCCGGCCTATTGCAGCTGGTGAACGACCCGAACCCACCGCTGCGCAGAATCATCGGTCCGGGCGCGCACGAGATGGTCGCGATGGCCCTCGAATCCCGCCGTCGGGACTACGTCACCGACCCCGAGTTCACCTGGCCCGCCGGATCGGCCGGCTCATAGGCGATCGGTACCGGACAATCAGGAGCGGTCTCGCTTTCGGATCTCAGGAGGAATTTTGACGCGTGAACTTGTCTACACGGGCTTCATGTCGCTGGACGGAGTCGTGGACTCGCCGGGCGGCAAGGAGGAGGGGCACCGCAGCGGAGGCTGGGTCATGGATGCCGAGTTCGTACCCGAGGCCTTCTCGCTCAAGGGCGAAGAACTCGCGGACACGACCGCGCTGATGTTCGGCCGGCGCAGCTACGAGGCGTTCGCCCCGATCTGGCGCGACTCCGCCGATCACGCCGCATACAAGGATCTCCCCAAGTACGTGGTGTCGGCCAGCCTCACCGACGATGCCGTGACCGACGGCTGGGGTCCGATCACGATCCTGCGGTCCGTCGACGACATCGCCGCCCTGAAGCAGACCGAGGGTGGCGCCATCTTCATCCACGGCAGCGCCGAGCTGGCCCGGAGTCTGTCGGATGCCGATCTGATCGACCGGTACAACCTGCTGGTGTTCCCGGTGGTGTTGGGTGAGGGCAAGAGTCTGTTCAGCCGGACCGACCGGGACAAGCAGCAGCTGCGCCTGCGAGATTCGGCGACCTACTCCAACGGAGTGGCCAAGCTCGTCTACGACGTCGTGCGCTGAGCAGATCGAACGCACCAACCACACCGACTCGGCCCACGTGGAACGGGCGTGGGGGTCGGCAGCACCGCGGCAGATCAGGCGTGTCCGATCTTTCGCGGTGCTGCCGCATTCGCCTGTGGCCACGGGATACGGCGGGTCAGCCGCGCGGTCGCTGATCGAGGCCGAGGGGGCTGCGCCCGCGGACCCGATGGTCGGGTCGTGGCTCAACGAGCTTCGGACTTGGGCGCCGGCACCGAACTGTGCGGATCTTCGTCGGCACTCAGCGGCCGAACAGGCTGCGGAGAAAGCCACCCGACGGGGGTCGTTCGCAGGTGCAGCGCTTGTCGGCGGGGACGTGCCGCATCACGTCGTCGACGTGTTGTCCGCATCCGGTCCAGGTGGTCTTGCCGCAGCGGGAGCAGGGGGTGGGCTGGCACATTGCAGTGTCCTTTCGAGGTCAACAGCGACCAATAATACCCCCTGGGGTATCAACCTCGCGGCTGGGTGCCTGCGCGACTGGCAGGATCGACGAGGTGAGCACCGCGAACCTGACCCGTGACGAGACCGCAGCACGCGCCGCGTCCGTCACCGTCCGCTCCTACCGCGTCGAACTCGATCTGACGTCCGCGCCCGACCATTCCGAACCCGGTTTCTCCACAGTCACCACCGTGGAGTTCGACGCGTCCGCCCCCGTGACGTGGCTGGACTTCCTCGGCGCATCCGTCGAGTCGGTCACCGTCAACGGCGAACCGGTCGACGCCCCGTACGACGGCGCCCGCATCACCCTGCGCGGCCTCGCCGCGTCCAACACCGTCGTCGTCCGCGCCACCGGGCTCTACAGCCGTTCGGGCGAGGGCCTGCACCGCTTCCTCGACCCGGTCGACGAGCAGACCTACCTGTACACGCAGTACGAGCCGTCCGACGCCCGCCGCGTCTTCGCGTGTTTCGAGCAGCCGAACATGAAGGCGCCCTTCACGTTCGTCGTCACCGCTCCCGCGGGGTGGGAAGTGGTGTCGAACCAGGCGGCCGTCACCCGCGAGGAGCAAGACGATCGCCAGGTGGTCGAGTTCGCGCCGACGCTGCCGATCTCCACCTACATCACCGCGATCGTCGCCGGCCCCTACCATCGCGTCGACTCGACCTGGAGTCGCGACGACCTCACCGTCCCGCTCGGCGTCCTGTGCCGCGGATCGCTCGCGCAGTACCTCGACGCCGACACCATCCTCGAGGTGACGCGTCAGGGACTCGACTTCTTCGCCGAGAACTTTCAATTCCCCTACCCCTGGGGAAAATACGACCAGGTGTTCGTTCCCGAGTACAACCTCGGCGCGATGGAAAACCCCGGCTGCGTCACCTTCACCGAGGCCTACGTGTTCCGGGGCGCCGCCACCGACGCCCAATACGAGGGACGTGCCAACACGATCCTGCACGAGATGGCACACATGTGGTTCGGCGACCTCGTGACCATGCAGTGGTGGGACGACCTGTGGCTCAAGGAGTCGTTCGCCGACTACATGGGCGCCCTCGCCAGTGCCGAGGCCACCGAGTGGACGGATGCCTGGGTGGCGTTCGCGAACCGACGCAAGGCGTGGGCGTACTCGCAGGACCAGTTGCCGACGACCCATCCGATCGTCGCGGACATCGTCGACCTCGAAGCCGCAAAACTGAACTTCGACGGCATCACGTATGCCAAGGGCGCCAGCGTGCTCAAGCAGCTCGTCGCGTACGTGGGACGGGACGCCTTCTTCGAAGGAGCACGCCGCTACTTCCGCGAACACGCCTACGGCAACACCACTCTCGCCGATCTGCTGAGCGAACTGTCCGCGACATCGGGGCGTGACCTCGACGCCTGGGCGCAGGCGTGGCTGCAGACCACGGGTATGTCGACCCTGACTCTCGAACGTCGCGGCAAGCGGTTCGAGGTGGTCCAGACCGACCCCCGGCCGCACACCCTCGGCATCGGGCTCTACGACTTCGACGAGTCCGGTTCGCTGGTGCTCACCGAGCGCCTCGACATCGACATCTCACGCCCGCGCACCCCCGTCGAATTGAAGGAGACGCCGCTGGTGCTCCTCAACGACGGCGACCTCACCTACGCGAAGGTCCGGCTCGGGGGGTTCTCCGTCCGGACGGTCGAGGCCTCGCTTGACCGGATCGTCGACCCGCTGGCCCGCGGTTTGGTGTGGTCGGCGTTGTGGAACGCCACCCGCGACGGGGAACTCGACCCGCGCCGCTACCTGGAGGTGGCGCGCCGGTTCGCCCCGACCGAACCCAACACGGCCCTGCTGACCGCGGCGACCACGAATGCGGCCTTCGCGATCGGACACTACTTGCGCAACGATGATCGGGACCGGTGGCGCGGTGAGTGGCTCGAAACCTGCTGGGCCACACTGTGGGCCGCGGAACCCGGTTCGGGTTCCCAGTTGGTGTGGGCGCGGGCGACGGCGTCCGCCGCGACACTCGACGAGCGTCGAGCAGGCGACATCCGTGCCCTCCTCGACGGCGCCACCGCGGCGCCGGACGGACTGTCCCTCGACCCCGACCTGCGCTGGCTGCTGTGGACGGCGCTCGCCGCGACCGGTCACGCCGACACCGCCGACCTCGACGCCGAGCTCACCCGCGACGACACCGCGTCCGGGCGCACCGCGCACCTGCGTGCGCTCGCCGCCCGTCCGGATGCCGAGGTGAAGGCGCGGGCATGGGAGTCGGCGCTCACCGACTCCTCCCTGTCCAACGACCACCTCGACGCCACCATCGGCGGTTTCCGCGCGGGGGATCGGCGTGACCTGATCGCCCGCTACGACACCTCGTACTTCGCGGCCCTGACCGGCGTCTGGGCGCAGCGCAGCATCGAGATCGCCCGCCGTCTCGTCGTCGGACTGTTCCCGGCGAAGGACTCCACCGAGGCCGTGGACAAGTGGCTCGACGCGAACGAGAACGCCCCCGCGGCGTTGCGTCGCCTCGTGGTCGAACAGCGCGACCACCTGGCACGGGACCTGAGGGTGCGTTCCCGCGCCAGGTGACTGCCGACTAGCCGACGTTGTCGAGGGCGAGGTGGTCGGTCCAGATCTGCCCAGCCCTGGGTAGTTCCGCGTGACCGCCCCGCACCTCGGGATTCCACAACCGGGCCGCGGCCAGGCCGCGGTTGGGTGTCAGGTCCACGTGGTCGACCTCGACGACGACGGCCAGCTCCGGCTGCGCGAGCCCGGCGGCGAGCCGGGCCCGCAGGTCGGGGTCGTCGGTGATCGACGCGCGGCCCCGGACGTGCAGAACCCGGTCGTCGCCCGCGACCAGCGCCAGCAGCGACACCTCGGGGTGCTGCAACAGGTTTCGCAGGGTGTCCGTGCGCCGATTCCCCGGGCGGTCCGGGAACGCGAGGACACGGGGGCCGAGCGGCACGGCGAACCCGGCCTCGTCACCCTTCGGGCTGACATCGGTGCCGCCGTCCGCATCGGTGCTGGTGACGGTGAGAAAGCGGGACCGCGTGAGGAACTCACGCACCGCCGGGTCGTCGAGATCGGAGTCGGGCACCGCCGCGGCGGGGGCATCTGCGACGTCGGTGTCGTCCCACAGCCCCGAGCGGGTCACGCACCGCGCGCAGTGCAGGTACGCCTCCTCGACCCGCAGCAGCGTCGCCTCCCCGTCGCGATACAGCCGGCCGTTGACGCGCATCGTCTCCGCGTAGCCCGGGACCAGCGCAACGAGGCCCGCGGGCCCGCCGTCGCCCAGATCGTCGGGGAGCGAGAGCGATTCGACGCGGAGCGTGTTCCGGTCTGCGATCGCCACGACGCCGGGAGGACCGCCGACGACGAGACTGTGTTGTACGCCGTCGCCGCCGTGCACACCGAGCACCGCGAACGGCGAGCGCGCAAAGAAGGACGCGCAATGGTCGTCGAGGAATGGGATCGCCTTCAGCAGCGTGACCGGGGGCCGCTCACCGAGGACGCATTCGAGCTCATCGACGGTGGTGAGGGGAGTCGGGGCCGACTGGTCGTCCACCGTGGGCCTCAGCCGACCGCGGGGACGACCGTCGCCGGGTCGTCATCGGTGGCGGCGGTCAGTGCGGGCAGTGTTGCGTCGAGCAGGTACGGCTGGCTCAGCGGGCTCGAGAAGCCCAGTGCGGCAGGCACGTCGGTGCCGAATTCGCCGAGATAGACGGTGCGGTCCTCCTTGACCACCGGCAGCTGCGCGAACAGCGGATCGGCCAGCAGATCGTCCTTTGTCGCGCCGACGACGATCAGGTTCTGCTGGTTCAGCAGGTCGTACCGCTCGGCGGTGATGGAACCGGTCTGGGTGGGAGAGACGAAGCCGAGTTCGGTGAAGAAGGCGCCCCGGGGGTCCTGCTGCTCGAAGATGTAGAAGCCGTCGGCCATCTTCATCGCCACCGCGGCGGTACGGCCGGCGAACTGGGGGTTCGCGGCGATGGCGGCCTCGAACTCCGCGCGCACGGAGTCGCGGACCTCCGCCGCCTTCTCCTGCTTCCCGATCGCGGTGCCGATCGTCTCGAGCTGGTCCTCCCAGGTGGGGTTGTCGCCGGGGAGGTCGGCGACGGTCGGTGCCAGCTCGGACAGCGACTTGTAGTCCGATTCCTCGAGGACGGAGTAGGTGCCGACGAGCAGGTCCGGGTTGGCCTGCGCGATCTTCTCGAAGTCGAGCTCCATGCCGCCGACCTCTTGAATGTCGGTCGCGTACCCCTGCGCCCACGGGCGCTGCCGGTAGTCGTAGCCGGTGAACGCGCGTGTTCCGACGGGTGTCTCGCCCAGCGCGAGCACGAAGTCGAGGTCGTTGAATCCGACGGTGACGATGCGCTCCGGGCGGGCCTCGATCGTCGTCGATCCGAATTTGTGGTCCACGGTGACGGGGAAGGAGCCGTCCGAGCCGGCCGATGCGTTGTCGGCGTTGTCGGCGCTGCTGCATGCGGCCAGCGTGGCGACACCCACGAGGGTGATGGTGGAGGTGAGGACGGACGCCCAGCGGGGAGATCGCACTGTTCGAGTGCCTTTCTCGGACGGGAACTAAAGTGACCCTAACCTAACAAACTCCATTTCGCGGGTGTGGGAATCGCATCAGGGTCGGCCCGCATGCGCGGGCCGACCCTGATCGTGGTGCGGTGTGTCCGGTCAGGCCGTCACGGTGCGGATGGTTCCGCGCGCAGTCGGACCACCTCGGACCGCAGCTCGGCGACCTCCGGACTGTCCGGTCCGTGGCTGCCCGCGATGCCGGCAGCGAGATCGGCCGTCGCGTCGAGTACGTGATGCGCTCGACGCTTGCCGTTCTTCTGTTGACGGAGGTACTGCCTGCGGTCCTTGCGGGTGCCGGCGAGCGCGGCGACCTCCGCCTCGCCGATCGTCCCCTGCGCGACCTCGGGCGCGAGAAGATCGTGAAGCCAGTGCTTTTCGATGTCGGATGCCCGCCGTGCGACCCAGACGACAAGGACCAGACCCACGATCACAGCGGCGATGGTGAAGGCGAAACCCAGGCCGGAGTTGCCGAGCAGCATCCCCGCGAGTGCGCCTGCCGAGTCCCAGACGAAGTGCAGGAACATCGACGCTGCCATGAGCGCCGTCCCGAGTACTCGGTTGCGCTGAGCCCGGGGCCTGCCGAGGAACCACACCAAACCGGCGCAGAAGATGGCGGAGAACAGGGTGTGGGAGACGATGCCGAACACGCCGCGGAACGCGATGATCTTGACCGCTTGCCCGATCTGGTCGGTCCCGAAGGTGTGGACGGCGCTCTGGGCGGCGTACAGCATGTCCTCGGCGACCTGGAACCCGAGGCCGGCGAACGCGCCGATCACGAATCCGTCGTACGGGCTGCGTACCAACCGGGACCCCAACCCGATGAGCAGGACCAACGCCGTCGCCTTGGCGATCTCCTCGGTGAACGGTGCGGTCAGCCCGGCACCCCAGGCCATCGCCCAATCGTGGCCGAACAGCTTCGCGTACAGCGGGAGCATGGCGTTGTTGGCGTTGTAGGCCATCCAGAAGGTGGCGGCGACGGCGCCCCAGACGAATCCCACCGCAACGAATTTGGCAGGCAGGGGGGTGTAGCGGTCGTGGTGGTGCAGGAAGATCCACCACGGAATCGCGTAGATCGCGAACCCGACGACACCCACTGCGAGTGCGGTGCCGTAGAGGGCGGCGCTGTGCGTGACGATGGGGATCGCGGTGGCGAGACCGGCGACCAGCCCGACGGCCAGTACCCAGAATGCGGGGTTGCGTGGCTGGAACAGTCGGAACCCGGCACCCCAGCCGGATTCGTCCAGTGCCCGTACCTGCGCGGCGAGGAGGTCGTCGGAGGGGTCGGTGTCGTGACGGACGGTCATCGGGATCCTCCGGCGGTGAGGCTGCGCAGGGTGGCGTCGATGTCGGCCGCGTTCGCGGCGTACTGACCTGCTGCGGTGTTGACGGTGAAGGTGATGGCGCGCGACGACGTCGAATCGTCAGCCGCGGCGGGGGCCGCGTCGGACTCGGCCGACGGCGCCGAGACGACCGTCTCGGGCAGGATGAAGGTTGCGACGAGGCCGTCGCCGTCGGTGGAGGTGAACGGCTCACTGACCCCGACGAGTCCACTGTCGGTGACGAGGGTGCCCCGGCTGCCGGTGACCGTGAATCCGCCGGTGTCGGCGGACAGGTTCGACGTCACCTGATCCATGAGGGCGTTGGCGTCGCCGGTGAACGTGCCGCCGGTGGCGTCGATCTGTGCGCCGCCGCTGGACACCTGCGCACTGCTGTTGGACGTGACACCCGTGATGGGTTCCTCACCGACGCGCACGCCGTCGGTCAGCTGCCAGCCGACCGGGGGTACGAAGCTGACGCCGTCGCCCATGTCGATCGAGTCTCCGGCGACGATCGGGTCGTCCCAGGCGACCGCGTCGTTCACCAGTGGCAGCCCGATACTCCACACCAGGCCGATGCCGAGCACGATGGCCGCGGGCCAGAGCGCGCGGGTGTCGACACCGAACAGTCTGTGTTCCACCGGAACCCGGTGGTGTGGCGAAGCACGCCTGCCGTGTAGCGAACTGTTCATTTCAGGCCCTTTCACGGCGATTTGATCCTTGCTCACCCTAAGGATGCCTCATGACCTGGCCTGGGTGATACGCGACATCCCTATGATTCCGGGCGCATTCGCAGGTCCTGCGTAGGGACGGCGACGATGCGTTTGGCGGATCCCTCGGGCCGATGTCGGCGGTGCGGTCCACAATGGGGCCGTGCCGAACCCAGTCAGACGTGTCGACGTCACCGAACGCCGTGCCCGCCTCGCGCGCAACCATCACCTCGCACCGGGAGCGCAGGCCGAGACGGCGACAGACGCCGCCCGCGGGCTCGTCTGCCTGCACGCGACCGATCCGTCGACGGTGTACATGTCCGCGCGGGCGCGGGTGCCGGGCATGGCGATCGCCGACCTCGACCGCGCCCTGTACGAGGACCGGTCTCTGGTCAAACATCTGTCGATGCGGCGGACGCTGTTCGTGTTCCCCCGTGAGGCGATGCCGTACGCCCAGGCGGGCGGCAGCGCCCGTGTGGCCGAGCGGGAACGCAAACGCCTGATCACCGAGGTGGAGAAGGCCGGACTGTTCACCGACGGTGCGCGCTGGCTCGACGAGGCGGGCGACGCGGTGCTGGCCGCCCTCGACGGCGGTGACCCGACGTCGTACACCGCGTTGCGTGACGCGCTCCCGGTGCTGCAGGGTTCGATGAGCTACGGCGAGGGCAAGAGCTGGGGAGGGCAGGTCTCGATCGGCCCGCGGGTGCTGACGGTGCTGTCCGCCGAAGGTCGCGTCGTGCGCGCCACCAACGACGGCTCCTGGAAGGTGTCGCGAAACCGTTGGGCGACAACGGAGTCGTGGCTCGGTGCTGTGATCGAGCCGATGGCCGAGGTGGACGGCGTCATCTGGCTGGTCGAGCAGTGGTTGCGTTCCTTCGGGCCCGGCACCGAGAACGACCTCAAGTGGTGGCTCGGGTCGACGCTCACCCTGGTGCGAAAAGCACTGTCCGCGTTGGACGTTGTCCAGGTCGATCTCGACGGGGCGGTCGGCTACCTCATGGCCGACGACGCCGAGCCTGTCTCGCCGACCGAACCCTGGGTGGCGCTACTGCCCGCCCTCGACCCCACCACGATGGGCTGGAAGGATCGCGACTGGTACCTCGGCCCCCATCGCGAACCGCTCTTCGACACCGCGGGCAACGCGGGCCCGACCCTGTGGAGCGACGGCCGGATCGTCGGCGGCTGGTGGCAGGACGATGCCGGGGAGGTGGTCACGCACCTGCTGGAGGACGTGGAGTCCGATGTGCGGCAAGCGCTCGACACCGAAGCCGAAGCTCTGAACGAGTGGCTCGGCGGGGAGCGGGTGATGCTCCGGTTCCCGTCGCCGATCTCCAAGCGGTACGCGTGAGGCAGATCAGTCGGTCAGTGAGTCCTTGGCCTTCTGCGCGGCATCGGAGATCTTGTCGCCGGTCTGCTTGAGCCCTCCTGTGGCCTGATCCTTCTTGCCCTCGGCCTCGAGATCCTTGTCGTCGGTGGCCTTTCCCGCGGCTTCTTTCGCGTGCCCGGTGAGCTCTTCGATCTTGTGCTTGGCCTTGTCGATGAAGTCCGACATGGTTACTCCTCGCTTCGTGGTGGGTACGTGGTCCTGTCCTCGAAGACTCTCCCGACCGTACGCCTGGATCCGGATTCGCGCTGTGGGGGTGGTCAGCCGACGGTGACCGACCTGGTGTGCCACCCGGTGGCGCCGTCGGGGATCGGGTCGGCGCGGTCCTCGGTCTGGACCTCCCCGGCCGCATCCGTCGCGCGGACCTGCAGGGTGTGGGTGCCGGGCGACGCCTGCCACTGCCACGTCCACTGGCGCCACGTGTCGATCGAGTACTCGGGCGCGAGGGTCGCGGTTCTCCACGGGCCGTCGTCGACCCGGACCTCGACGCGGGAGATGCCGCGATGCTGCGCCCAGGCCGTGCCCGCGACGGTGACGGTGCCGGCGTCGACCCGCGCGAAGGACGCGGGAACGTCGATGCGCGACGCCGTCTTGATCGGCGCCTGCTCTGCCCATCCGCGCCGCGTCCAGTACGCCTGTGCGCGGTCGAAGCGAGTGATTTCCCAGTCGACCACCCACTTGGTGGCGGACACGTAGCCGTACAGACCGGGGACCACCTGCCGGACGGGGTAGCCGTGCTCGAACGGCAGCGGTTCCCCGTTCATCGTCACCGCGAGGATCGCGTCCCTGCCGTCGAGTAGCGCGGCAAGCGGGGTGCCCGAGGTGAACCCATCGGAACTGGTGGACAGCAGCATGTCTGCGTCCGCGGACACCCCGACCTCGTCCAGGAGATCCCTCATCGGGTAGCCGATCCAGGTGGCATTGCCCGCCAGGTTGCCGCCGACCTCGTTGGAGACACACGTCAACGTGACGGCCCGCTCGATCGGCGTGCGCGCGACGAGATCGTCCCAACGCAAGGTGATTTCGCGGTCGACCATGCCGTGGATCCGCAGGCACCACTCGTCGGTGGTGAGCTTCGGGACCTGCAGCGCGGTGTCGATGCGGTAGAAGACGTCGTTGGGAGTGGCGAACGTCGTCGCGCCTGCCACTCCGACGTCGGCACCGGGCGGGATGGTGGGTGCGCGGTCGGCGGCGGCGACGGTGGGCAGGACGAATCCCATCCGATTCCGCACCGCGTCCGCGACCGTCTCGGCGAGGTGCCTGCCTACCGCTCCCGCTGCCACCGCGACCGCGGCGGCGGTGCCCGCGAGAACGAGGAAACGTCGGCGAGACATGCCTTCGCCCGCGGTTCCCGCATCGCCGATGGCCCGAAAACGCCTGGTCAGTACCCGCAGAACCACGATTCCCGCGGTGACACCGACGATCGTGGGGATGGCGTATGCCGCGCTCGCACCGGGACGGCTGGTGGCCGCGTACACCCCGACGACACCGAGCGCCAGCAGGATCGCGCTTCCGTAGGGGCGGTGCGTCCGCTCGACCAGACCCGCGATCGCGGAGAGCACCACGATCAGGATGCTCATGCCTGCGAACAGTGCGGGCTTGTCGTTGGTGCCGAAGGTGTCGATCGCGAATTCCCTCGCCCACGAAGGACTCCGGTCGACCGTCGTGGACCCTACCGCGAAGAATGGTGATGCGGACGTGTCGATCACCGCCGCGACCAGTTCGCCGACCCCGAGCGTCACGGCCGCGGCGAGAACTCCTGACAGTGCGCGTGCCGGGAGTGCCCAGCGGGCGTCCTCGTCGTGCTCGGCCATGCCCTCACGCCTTTCCCGTCGACTGCGCGTTGTCGAACGGTGGGGGTTCGATGCGACGCGCGGATCGGATGGGTCGAAAACTACTCCGTATTCGCACCCATCCGTGCCGCCGCCGGCTCCGAAGCACTGGTGACATCCGGTAGCCGGCCACAGGTCGGACCCGACCTCGAGACCCGAGAAGGTGGAACCGAAGATGAAGACGAACCGCACCGCAGCAGCCGTGAGCCTCGCCGCCGTGGCGCTCCTCGGACTGTCCGCGTGTTCCTCGGACGGAGACGACACGTCCGATTCCACGACGCCGCAGGCGACGACGTCGATGCCGTCCACGGGGGCGATGACCTCGGGCATGGCCGCCCCGGCATCCGACCTGGTGGGACCGGGATGCGCGGCCTACGCCGAGCAGGTCCCGACCGGCGCCGGATCGGTGGAGGGAATGGCGGAGGAGCCCGTCGCCGTCGCGGCATCCAACAATCCGATGCTGACCACCCTCACTCAGGCCGTGTCAGGGCAGCTGAACCCCGATGTGAATCTGGTCGACACCCTCAACGGAGGCGAGTTCACGGTCTTCGCCCCGGTCGACGCCGCTTTCGCGAAGGTCGACCCCGCGACCATCGAGTCGCTGAAGACGGACTCGGCCACCCTGACGTCGATCCTCACGTACCACGTGGTGCCCGGTCGGCTCAGCCCGTCGGAGGTTGACGGCACCCACACCACCGCCCAGGGCGCGACACTGACGGTCACCGGGTCGGGTGACGACCTGAAGGTGGACGACGCGGCCGTGATCTGCGGTGGTGTGAACACCGCCAACGCGACCGTCTATCTCATCGACGGTGTTCTGATGCCGCCCGCCCAGTAGGACCGGTAACTCCAGTTCTCCGTCGCCGACGGTCTCGAGGCGCCCTCGCACTGCCGAGTCCGCCGACGGCGGGGGTGGCGACCCGGGAGGCCCGTACCCCGACACGGCCTCCCGGGTTCGTCGCTACGCATGGCTAATGACCCCGCCCCCCCATGTTCTTGTGCTGTAGGTCACAATGGTGCGCGAACGCCGGAACTTGAGGAGCAATTCATGTTGAGCACCATGCAAGACGCACCCCTGTCCATCGCCCAGTTGCTGCGCCACGGCAGCACGGTTCACGGCGGCGCGGAGGTCGTCACCTGGACTGATGCCGGACCACGGCGGCGCAGCTACGCCGAGGTCGGACGTCGGTGTGCTGCGCTCGCGCACGCACTGCGCGGACTCGGAGTGACTGGAGACGAGCGTGTCGCCACCTTCATGTGGAACAACGCCGAGCACCTCGAGGCGTACCTGGCGGTGCCGTCGATGGGCGCCGTGCTGCACACCCTCAACATCCGCCTGTTCCCGGAGCAGTTGGTCCATGTGGCCAACCACGCCGAGGATCACGTGATCATCGTCGACCCGACGCTCATCCCGCTGCTTGCGCCACAGTTGCCGCAGCTGACCACCGTCAAGCACGTGATCGTGACCGGAGACTCGACCGCCGGACTCGAGGTCCCCGAGGGCGTGCAGGTGCACACCTACGAGGGCCTCATCGCGGAGCAGCCCACCGACTTCGACTGGCCCGAGGTGGACGAGCGGTCTGCCGCCGCGATGTGCTACACCTCCGGCACCACGGGTGACCCGAAAGGTGTTGTCTACTCCCATCGTTCGATCTACATGCATTCCATGCAGGTCTGCATGACGGACGGGCCTGCGCTCAAGCAGGGCGACCGCGCACTCGCCGTGGTGCCGCAGTTCCACGCCATGTCGTGGGGACTGCCGTACGCGGCGTTCATGATCGGCGCGTCGCTGATCATGCCGGACCGGTTCCTGCAGCCGGCGCCGCTCGCCGAGTTGATCGCCGCCGAGCGCCCGACGTTCGCGGCCGCCGTGCCGACGATCTGGCTCGGCCTGCACCAGTACCTCGAGCAGCACCCGCAGGACATCTCCTTCATGAAGGAGGTCCTCATCGGTGGCTCCGCGGTGCCGCCGTCGCTGATGCACACCTTCGCGAACGAGCACGCCGTCCAGGTCCTGCACGCGTGGGGAATGACGGAAACGTCTCCGCTCGGCTCCGTTGCCCGTCCCCCGGCGGGCGCCGAGGGCGACGACCAGTGGCGTTACCGCTACACGCAGGGCCGCTTCCCGGCGTCCGTGCAGGCACGTCTCGTCGACGACGCGGGCGAGGTCGTCCCCAACGACGGCACCAGCATCGGCGAACTTGAGGTCCGCGGTCCGTGGATCACCGGCTCCTACTACGGCGTCGACGCCGCCGACAAGTTCGACAACGGATGGCTGCGCACCGGCGACGTTGGATCCATCTCGCCCGACGGCTACCTCACGCTGACCGACCGCACCAAGGACATCATCAAGTCCGGCGGCGAATGGATCTCCTCGGTCGATCTGGAGAACGCGGTCATGGGTCACCCGGACGTCCTCGAAGCGGCCGTCATCGGCGTTCCGGACGAGAAGTGGGACGAGCGGCCCCTCGTCGCCGTCGTGCTGCGCGAGGGATCGGATGCCACCGTCGACTCGCTGCGGGAGTTCCTGTCCGACAAGGTCGCTAAGTGGCAGCTGCCCGAGAACTGGACCGTGATCGGCGAGGTTCCGAAGACCAGCGTCGGCAAGTTCGACAAGAAGCGGCTGCGGTCGCAGTACCAGGACGGCGGACTCGACGTCACCCGGATCTGACCGCTCGACGCCTGCCGCGCCTCACCGGGCACGGCAGGCGTCGCCGGTAGCATCCCCGCCGTGAGCGATCATCCGGCCCTGCGCGTCCTCGTCTACAGCGACGACACCCTCACGCGTAGGAAGGTTGTCTCCGCGCTCGGCACCCGGCCCCACCCCGACCTCCCCGAGATCGAGTGCGTCGAGGTCGCCACTGCACCTGTGGTGGTGCGGCACCTCGACGAGGGTGGTGTCGATCTGGCGATCCTCGACGGCGAAGCGACCCCCGCGGGCGGCATGGGGCTCGCGAAGCAGCTCACTGACGAGATCGACAACTGCCCGCCGATCGTCGTCCTGACCGGTCGTGCCGACGATGCCTGGCTCGCGAAGTGGTCGCGGGCGTCCGCCGCCGTTCCGCATCCGATCGACCCGATTCAGCTCACTCAGGAAGTCGTGGCGCTGCTGCGCGCGGCGCGCGGCTGACCCTTCTCGCCAGCACGTCTCCAGCCACGACCCGACCCGGGAGTGTCGTGGCTCACACGTGTGCCTGGCCGGGGGTATGTTCGGCTCCAGGAGCGGACGTGCCCGGAGCAGGTCTGCCGATCATTTCCGCTCCCGCGGTTGCAGGACAGCTCAGTGCATGCGTCGGACCAGGGAGCAGGTCATGAGGCGGATCGAGCAGGACGGACGGCAGGGTCGGCGGGACGCCGACCGGTGCCTCGCTGCTGCCGGTTCGCCCGCAGCCCGGTGCACCCTCCCGTCCGGAGGGGAGAGCGGTGAACGTCTACATTCCGATTCTCGTGCTCGGGGCGATCGCGGTCCTGTTCGCGGTGTTCTCCGTTCTGGTGGCATCCGTCGTCGGGCCGCGCCGCCTCAACCGCGCGAAACTGCAGGCGTACGAGTGCGGCATCGAGCCGACGTCGCAACCGGATCGGCACGGCAGCGGGATCGGTGGCGCGAGTGGGCAGCGCATCCCGGTGAAGTACTACCTGACGGCGATGCTGTTCATCATCTTCGACATCGAGATCGTCTTCCTGTACCCGTGGGCGGTTCACTTCGACGCGCTCGGTGCCTTCGGCCTCGCCGCGATGGCGCTGTTCATCTTCAACGTGTCGGTCGCATACGCCTACGAGTGGCGCCGGGGTGGTCTCACCTGGGACTGACCTCGAGCATCGAATCATTCGGCAGCACTGGAAGATCGGGTCGATCGGGGAGCTGAGGGCGAATCATGGGTCTCGAAGAGAAGTTGCCGAGCGGCTTCCTGCTGACGACGGTCGAGGGAATCGCCGGCTACGCCCGCAAGGGGTCGCTGTGGCCCGCGACGTTCGGCCTCGCCTGCTGCGCCATCGAGATGATGGCCACCACTTCCGGCCGGTACGACCTCGCCCGGTTCGGAATGGAAGCGTTCCGCGCGTCGCCGCGACAGGCCGACCTGATGATCGTCGCCGGTCGCGTCAGTCAGAAGATGGGCCCGGTTCTCCGCCAGGTGTACGACCAGATGGTCGAGCCGAAATGGGTTCTCGCGATGGGTGTCTGCGCATCGTCGGGCGGAATGTTCAACAACTACGCGATCGTGCAGGGAGTCGACCACCTGGTGCCGGTCGACATCTACCTTCCGGGCTGTCCGCCACGTCCCGAGATGCTTCTGAACGCGATCATCGCGCTGCACGAGAAGATCCAGCAGATGCCCCTGGGAGTGAACAGGGACGAGGCGGTGCGGGCGGCCGAGAAGGCCGCGCTGGCCGCGACGCCGACCATCGAGATGCGGGGGTTGCTGCGATGACATCGGATGAACCCACCGGAGATGTCGGCCGGGTCGACGCGGAAGCCACGGCAGGGCCCGAAGGGTGCAGGCCGCCGGACGAGCGCGGGGTCGCGGACGTGATCGACGTGCGGCACGGCATGTTCGGGGTCCGGGGGACCGGAGACACCTCGGGCTACGGTCGACTGGAGCGCCCGGTCATGTTGCCGCCGAGCAGTTCCCGTCCGCTCGGCGGATGGTTCGACGCGGTCGCCGACGAACTCGCCGCGGCCCTCGACGCGGCGGGTGTACCTCCGGATGACGCGATCGAGAAGCTCGTCGTGTTCCGCGACGAGCTGACCGTTCACGTGCGGGCGCCCTTCCTGCCCGCCGTGGCCCGGGCGCTGCGGGACGAACCGGCGCTGCGCTTCGAACTGTGTCTCGGGGTCAACGGCGTGCACTACCCGCAGGACACCGGCCGTGAGTTGCACGCGGTGTACCCGCTGATGTCGATCACCCACAACCGCCGGATACGGCTCGAGGTGTCGGTGCCCGATGCGAACCCGTACGTGCCGTCGCTGTATGCGGTGTATCCCACCAACGACTGGCACGAGCGCGAGACGTACGACTTCTTCGGAATCGTGTTCGACGGGCATCCGGCGTTGACGCGAATCGAGATGCCCGACGACTGGAACGGGCATCCGCAGCGCAAGGACTACCCACTCGGAGGCGTCCCCGTCGAGTACCGGGGCGCACAGATTCCGCCACCGGACGAGCGGAGGGCCTACAACTGATGAACTCTGCACAGGGCGACACCACCGAAGCCGTCTACAGCGCGGGCGGGCAAGACTGGGACGAGATCGTCAGCGCGGCTGCGGAATCGGGCGACGAGCGGATCGTCGTCAACATGGGTCCGCAGCACCCGTCGACGCACGGGGTGCTGCGGCTGATCCTGGAGATAGAGGGCGAGACCGTCACCGAGGCGCGATGCGGCATCGGCTACCTGCACACCGGTATCGAGAAGAACCTCGAGTACCGCAACTGGACGCAGGGCGTGACGTTCGTGACGCGGATGGACTACCTGTCGCCGTTCTTCAACGAGACCGCATACTGCCTCGGTGTCGAGAAGCTGCTCGGCATCACCGACCTGATTCCCCAGCGCGCCACCGTGATCCGCGTCCTGCTCATGGAGCTGAACCGCATCTCCTCCCACCTGGTTGCGCTCGCGACCGGCGGGATGGAGCTCGGGGCCGTCACCGCGATGCTGTTCGGGTTCAGGGAACGCGAACTGATCCTGGACGTGTTCGAGAAGATGACCGGCCTCCGGATGAACCACGCCTTCATCAGGCCGGGCGGTCTGGCGAAGGACGTTTCGCCCGAGGCGCTCGCCGCCGCCCGGGAACTGCTCACCGTGCTGCCGGGCCGGCTCCGCGACATGGAGCTGATGCTGAACGAGAACCCGATCTGGAAGG
Source organism: Rhodococcus sp. RD6.2 (assembly GCF_001040705.1). Taxonomy (GTDB): domain Bacteria; phylum Actinomycetota; class Actinomycetes; order Mycobacteriales; family Mycobacteriaceae; genus Rhodococcus_G. The sequence continues at coordinate 353,786 of NZ_CVQP01000005.1, read as the reverse complement.
CCCGCACCGAGGGCGTCGGGTTCCTCGATCTGACGGGATGCATGGCACTCGGCATCACCGGGCCGATCCTGCGGGCGACCGGACTGCCCCACGACCTGCGTCGCGCCGAACCGTACTGCGGATACGAGACGTACGAGTTCGACGTCGTCACCGAGTCCGGCAACGACTGTTACGGGCGCTACCTGATCCGGGTCCGCGAGATGCGGGAGTCGCTGAAGATCGTCGAACAGTGCCTGGACCGGCTGCGCCCCGGGCCGGTGATGATCGACGATCGGAAGATCGCGTGGCCCGCGGACCTGAAGCTCGGTGAGGATGGGCTCGGTAACTCGCCCGAGCACGTCGAACACATCATGGGCACGTCGATGGAAGCGCTGATCCACCACTTCAAACTCGTCACCGAGGGTTTTCGCGTCCCCGCGGGACAGGTGTACGTGGCGGTCGAGTCGCCCCGTGGAGAACTGGGCGTGCACATGGTCAGCGACGGCGGCAGCAGACCGTATCGGGTGCACTACCGCGACCCGTCGTTCACGAACCTGCAGGCGGTGTCCGTGATGTGCGAGGGCGGCATGGTCGCGGACGTCATCGCATCGGTCGCGAGCATCGACCCCGTGATGGGAGGGGTGGACCGGTGACGTCCTACTCAGGGGAGATCCTGACGCGCCTCGAGCTGGACGCGAAGGAGATCCTGGCCCGCTACCCGCAGCCTCGGTCGGCCCTGCTGCCGCTGCTGCACCTGGTCCAATCCGAGGAAGGGTGCGTGACTGCGGCCGGTGTCGAATTCTGCGCCCGCCAACTCGATCTCACTGCCGCGGAGGTGTCCGCGGTCGCGACGTTCTACTCTATGTACCGTCGCACCCCCACCGGCGACTACCTGGTCGGAGTGTGCACGAACGCCCTCTGCGCCGTGATGGGTGGTGACGCGATCCTGAGCCGTCTGCGCGACGAACTCGGCATCGAGCCCGGACACACGACTCCCGACGGTGCCGTCACCCTCGAACACGTCGAGTGCAACGCCGCGTGTGACTACGCGCCGGTGGTGATGGTGAACTGGGAGTTCTTCGACAACCAGACCCCGGACACGGCGACCGAACTGGTGACGACGCTGCGCGCGGGCGGCACCCCGATCCCCGTGCGAGGCGCGCCGCCGTGCACGTTCCGGGAGACCGAACGCATCCTCGCCGGGTTCGCCGATCCGCGTTCCGGCGCCGTCGACGCGGGAGCGCCCGGCGACGCCACTCTCGCCGGGCTGCGGGTCGCGCGCGAGCGGGGACTGACCGCGCCCGGGAACCCGACCGAGCGGACGGGAGACCTGCCATGACGCTGACGCCGGTGCTGAGCCGCTACTGGGACGAGCCGCGATCGTGGTCCCTGGACACCTACGAACGGCACGACGGCTACCGGGGACTGAAGATCGCGCTCGCGATGTCACCCGACGGCGTCATCGACATCGTCAAGGCATCCGGACTGCGCGGCCGCGGGGGCGCGGGATTTCCCACCGGCACGAAATGGTCGTTCATTCCCCAGGATTCGCCGGAGTCGCAGGGTCCGGGCACACCGCACTATCTCGTGGTGAACGCCGACGAATCCGAACCGGGCACCTGCAAGGACATGCCGCTGATGCTCGCGACGCCGCACGCGCTCGTCGAGGGTGTCGTGATCGCCGCTTACGCGATCCGGGCGCACCACGCGTTCATCTACGTTCGCGGCGAGGTGGTGCCGGTGCTCCGCCGACTGCAGAACGCGGTCGCGGAGGCTTACGAGGCGGGCTACCTGGGGCGGGACATTCTCGGCAGCGGATACGACCTCGACGTCGTCGTCCATGCGGGCGCGGGCGCGTACATCTGTGGCGAGGAGACCGCGCTGCTCGACTCGTTGGAGGGGCGGCGCGGACAGCCCCGGCTTCGGCCGCCGTTCCCCGCCGTCGCCGGCCTCTACGCGAGCCCGACGGTCGTCAACAACGTCGAGTCCATCGCAAGCGTGCCGCCGATCCTCGTCAACGGACCCGACTGGTTCCGCTCGATGGGCAGCGAGAAGTCGCCCGGCTTCACGCTGTACTCGCTGTCCGGACACGTCACGAGTCCGGGGCAGTACGAAGCGCCACTGGGCATCTCGTTGCGGGAGCTCCTCGACTACGCGGGCGGGATCCGTGCCGGGCATCAGCTCAAGTTCTGGACGCCAGGTGGATCGTCGACGCCGATCTTCACCGAGGAACACCTCGACGTTCCACTGGACTACGAGGGTGTCGCCGTCGCCGGATCGATGCTCGGCACCAAGGCATTGCAGATCTTCGACGAGACGACCTGCGTCGTGCGGGCCGTGCTGCGATGGACGCAGTTCTACGCGCACGAGTCGTGCGGCAAGTGCACGCCGTGCCGGGAGGGCACCTACTGGCTGGTTCAGGTGATGGAACGGCTCGAGGCCGGGGAGGGAACGCCCGCCGACCTGGAGACGCTGCTCGACATCGCCGACGGCATCGCGGGGAAGTCGTTCTGCGCCCTCGGTGACGCCGCCGCCAGCCCGATCACTTCCTCGCTCAAGTACTTCCGCGGGGAGTATCTCGCGCACTTCGATCACGGCGGCTGTCCCTTCGATCCGGCGCGGGCCGCACTGACTTCGGGGGCGGCGGCGCAATGACACTGCAGGAGAACGTGTCCGCGCCCGCCGACCTGGTCACGGTGACGATCGACGGAGCCGACGTCTCGGTTCCGAAGGGCACCCTCGTCATCCGTGCCGCCGAGCTGGTCGGCATCCAGATCCCCCGGTTCTGCGACCATCCGCTGCTCGACCCGGTCGGCGCGTGCAGACAGTGCCTCGTCGAGGTGTGGCTGCCCGGGCGCGAACCCGGCGCACCCGCCGCGCGGCTGCCGAAGCCGATGGCGTCGTGCACCACGACCGTCTCCGAGGGGATGATCGTGCACACCCAGCTCACCTCCCCGGAGGCGGACAAGGCGCAGCGCGGTGTGATGGAGATGCTGTTGATCAACCATCCGCTCGACTGCCCGGTGTGCGACAAGGGCGGCGAGTGTCCCCTGCAGAACCAGGCGATGTCCAACGGCCGCAGCGAGTCTCGCTTCGACGGCGTCAAACGTACGTATCCGAAGCCGATTCCGCTGTCGACGGAGGTGCTGCTCGACCGTGAGCGCTGCGTGCTGTGCGCGCGGTGCACCCGCTTCTCCGAGCAGGTGGCGGGCGACCCGTTCATCGACCTGCTCGAGCGCGGCGCGTTGCAGCAGGTCGGGATCGGGGAGGGGGAGCCGTTCGAGTCGTATTTCTCCGGCAACACCGTGCAGATCTGTCCCGTCGGCGCGCTGACCGGTGCCGCCTACCGGTTCCGCGCCCGCCCGTTCGACCTGGTGTCCAGTCCCAGTGTGTGCGAGCACTGTGCGTCCGGCTGCGCGCAGCGCACCGACCATCGCCGGGGGACCGTGCTGCGGCGCCTCGCAGGCGACGACCCCGAGGTCAACGAGGAATGGAACTGCGACAAGGGACGGTGGGCATTCACCTACGCCACCGCCGACGACCGCCTGACGTCCCCGCTGGTGCGCGGGTCGAGTGGCCAACTGGAACCCGCGTCGTGGTCGGCGGCGCTCGTGGTCGCGGCGCGCGGACTGCGGGACGCCGAAAGAGCCGGTGTCCTCACCGGAGGTCGCCTCACCGTCGAGGACGCCTACGCCTACGCGAAGTTCGCGCGGGTCACGCTCGGCACCAACGACATCGACTTCCGGGGCCGCCCACACTCTGCGGAGGAGACCGCGTTCCTCGCCGCCCGGGTCGCGGGACGACGGATGGACGTCACCTACGCCGACATCGATCGCGCGCCCGCGGTACTGCTGGTGAACCTCGAACCGGAGGAGGAGTCGCCGATCGTCTTCCTGCGGCTACGCAAGGCGGTGCGCAGGAACGGACTCACGGTGCACTCTGTCGCGGCGTACGCGAGCCGCGGACTTGGCAAGCTGTCCGGACGTCTGGTGCAGGCGGGCCCGGGCGGTGAGCCCGCAGCGCTGCGGGCGTTGTCGGCCGACGACACCCTCCGCCAGTCGGGGGCGCTGATCCTGGTAGGCGAACGGGCCGCAGCGATCCCCGGAACACTGACCGCGGCGTGTGAACTCGCCGACGCCACGGGCGCTCGTCTCGCCTGGATCCCGCGACGAGCCGGTGACCGAGGTGCCGTCGAAGCGGGCGCACTGCCGACCCTGCTGCCGGGCGGTCACCCCGTCACGATTGCGGACGCCAGGAGCCGGGTCGGTGCCCGGTGGAAGGCCGACCTGCCTGCTGCCCCGGGCCGCGGCACCGACGGCATCCTCGCCGCGGCACGAAGCGGAACCCTCGGTGCCCTGCTGATCGCCGGTGTCGAACTCGACGATCTTCCCGACCCGGCTGCGGCGCGGGAGGCGGTGCGTTCCGCGGGGTTCGTGGTGTCGCTGGAACTGCGTCGCAGCGACGTCACCGACCTCGCCGACGTCGTGTTCCCGGTGGCGCCGGTCGGGGAGAAGACTGGCACCTTCGTCGACTGGGAGGGCCGCGACCGGCCGTTCGAGTCGGCGCTGGCAGGCACCGGCGCGATGCCGGACCTTCGAGTGCTGCACGCACTCTCGGCCGAGATGGGTGAACCCATCGACCTCCCGGACGCCGCCACGGCCCGAGCTGAACTCGCTGTCGTCGGGCACTGGGACGGCGACCCGGCGAGCGATCCCGCGACCGCCGCGGCCGAACCCCGCAGTCCCGGTCCCGGCCAGGCGATCCTCGCCGGGTGGCGGATGCTGCTCGACGCCGGGCGTATGCAGGACGGCGAACCGCACCTCGCGGGCACGGCACACCGGCCGGTCGCGCGGATCTCGGCGGGCACGGCGGCCGAGATCGGCTGCCAGGACGGCGGTGCACTCGTCGTGAGCACCGACCACGGAGCCGTGACGCTCCCCGTCGTGGTCACCGATCTGCCCGAGCGGGTGGTGTGGTTGCCGCTGAACTCGCCCGGCAGCGCCGTGCACCGCGACCTCGGGGTCACGGTCGGCGCACTGGTGCGCATCAGACCCGGCCGCGCGGCCGAAGGCGAGGAGAGATGAGCGCCGACCTCGTCCTCGCCGCGGGTGCCGACCTGTCCGCGTTCGGCCGGGACCCCTGGTGGCTGGTGATTGCGAAAGCGGTGGCGATCTTCGCTTTCCTGATCGTGACGCCATTGCTGGCGCTGCTCGCCGAACGCAAGGTCATGGCGTGGATGCAGATGCGGGTCGGCCCCAACCGCGTCGGGCCCCGCGGCACGCTGCAGTCCCTCGCCGACGGCATCAAACTCGCGCTCAAGGAGGGCATCGTCCCGGCCGGGGTCGACAAACCGGTCTACCTCCTCGCGCCGATCATCTCGATCGTCCCTGCGATCATGGCGTTCGCCGTCATCCCGTTCGGCCCGGAGGTGTCCGTCTTCGGGCATCGCACCCCGCTGCAGCTCACCGATCTCCAGGTCGCCGTCCTGTACGTCCTCGCCGTCACCTCCGTCGGCGTCTACGGCATCGTCCTCGCCGGATGGGCATCCGGATCGACCTACCCGCTGCTCGGCGGCCTGCGGTCCACCGCACAGGTCATCTCGTACGAGGTGGCAATGGGCCTGTCGTTCGCGGCCGTGTTCCTCGACGCGGGCACCATGAGCACCTCCGGGATCGTCGACTCCCAGGTCGGCACCTGGTACGTCTTCCTGCTGCTGCCGTCGTTCCTGATCTACGTGACCTCGATGGTCGGCGAGACCAACCGGGCGCCGTTCGACCTGCCCGAGGCGGAGGGCGAACTCGTCGGCGGATTCCACACCGAGTACTCGTCGCTCCGGTTCGCGATGTTCATGCTCGCCGAGTACATCAACATGGTCACCGTCTCGGCGCTCGCGACGACCCTGTTCCTCGGTGGCTGGCACGCGCCGTGGCCCATCAGCATCTGGGACGGCGCCAACAGCGGATGGTGGCCGGTGCTGTGGTTCGTCGCGAAGGTGTGGGCGTTCCTGTTCGTCTTCATCTGGTTGCGCGCCACACTGCCGCGACTGCGCTACGACCAGTTCATGAACCTCGGCTGGAAGGTGCTCATCCCGGCGTCGCTGGTGTGGGTGATGCTGGTCGCCACCGCGAAGGCGCTGCGGATCGAAGGACACGATGCGCGGGCCGTCACCCTCGTCGTCGCCGGGGTGATGGTGGCTCTGGCGCTGTTCGCGCTGCTGTGGAACCTGCTGAGGCGCAGGAGAACCGATGAGACGGAGATTGCGCCGCCGGAGGAGCAACCGTTCGATCCGATGGCAGGCGGGTTCCCCGTCCCGCCGATGCCGGGACAAAAACTGCCCACGTTCGATCGGGTGTCCGGAGGTTCGTCATGACCAGATTCCTCGATGCCATCTCCGGGTTCGGCGTCACCTTCTCGACGATGTTCAAGAAGCCGAACACCGAGATGTACCCGGAGGAACGCCCGCCGACCGCGCCCGGATACCACGGGCGTCACCAGCTCAACCGCTACGCCGACGGTCTGGAGAAGTGCATCGGCTGCGAACTGTGCGCGTGGGCCTGCCCCGCCGACGCGATCTACGTCGAGGGCGCCGACAACACCGAGGGCGAACGCTTTTCACCCGGAGAGCGATACGGGCGCGTCTACCAGATCAACTACCTCCGCTGCATCGGCTGCGGACTGTGCGTCGAAGCCTGCCCGACCCGAGCGCTCACCATGACCGACAGCTACGACGAACTCGTCGACGACAACCGCGCCGACCTCATCTTCGGCAAGGACCGCCTCCTCGCCCCGCTCGAACCCGGAATGACCGCGCCACCGCACGACATGGCACCCGGCGCCACCGACGAGGACTACTACCGGAACAACGTCACCGGTGACGGCCCGACAGGGGAGACGTCGTGAACGCCCTTCTGCTCGCGGAGCCGCTCACTCGCACGAGTACCGCCGAAGCCGTGCAGTTCTGGATTCTCGGCACGCTCTGCGTCATCGGAGCACTCGGGGTCGTGTGCGCCACCAAGGCCGTGTACTCGGCGATCTTCCTGGCGATGACGATGATCCTGCTCGCGTTCTTCTACATCGCGCAGGACGCCCTGTTCCTGGGGGTCGTGCAGATCGTCGTGTACACCGGCGCGGTCATGATGCTGTTCCTGTTCGTACTGATGCTCATCGGCGTCGACTCGTCCGACTCACTCGTCGAAACCCTCCGAGGGCAACGAGTTGCCGCCGTCGCGGCAGGCGTCGGATTCGGGGTCCTTCTCATCGCGGGAATCGGCAGTGTCACGGTGACGGCCTTCGTCGACCTGCCCGACGCCAACAGCGGGCCCGGGCCGGACGGCACACTCGGCAACGTGCCCGCCCTCGCGGAGCTGATCTTCCTGCGCTACGTGTGGGCGTTCGAACTGACGGGCGCGCTCCTGATCGTCGCGACCCTGGGAGCGATGGTCCTCGCGCACCGCGAACGCCTCGAACCGAAACCCGACCAGAAGGCCATGTCGCTGAAACGGTTCCGGGACGGCGGCCAGGTCACACCGCTGCCGACGCCCGGCGTCTACGCCCGCCACAACGCCGTGGACATGGCAGCACGTCTGCCCGACGGGTCGCCCGCCCCGCAATCGGTCAGCAGCATCCTGACGCCGCGCGACGACAGCAGTGACGATCGGCCGCACCGCGGCGGTGAAAAGGGGGAGAGGTGAATCCGGAGAACTACCTGTACCTGTCGGCACTGCTGTTCACCATCGGTGCAGCTGGTGTGCTGTTGCGGCGCAACGCGATCGTGGTGTTCATGTGCATCGAACTGATGCTCAACGCGACGAACCTCGCGTTCGTCACCTTCGCCCGCATGCACGGGAACCTGCACGGTCACGTCTTCGCGTTCTTCACGATGGTGGTCGCTGCCGCCGAGGTCGTCGTCGGCCTCGCGATCATCATGGCCATCTTCCGCACCCGTCGATCCGCATCGGTCGACGCCGCCAACCTCCTGAAGTTCTGACCATGTCGGGGGGAATCTGGCTTCTCTTCGCCCTGCCGCTCGCCGGCGCCGCGGTGCTTCTGCTCGCGGGCCACCGGAGCGACCGGTGGGGCCACCTGCTCGGCTGCGCGACGGCGCTGGCGTCGTTCGGTGTCGCGACGGCACTGTTCTTCGGCATGCTCGGCCGGGCGGCCGACGACCGGGCGCTGCACGAAACCCTGTTCAGCTGGGTTCCCGTCGCGGGACTTCAGGTGGACTTCGGGCTCCAACTGGACCAACTGTCGGTGTGCTTCGCCCTCCTGATCACCGGGGTCGGCTCGCTGATCCACATCTACTCGATCGGGTACATGCGAGACGACCAGGACAGGCGACGGTTCTTCGCCTACCTCAATCTGTTCCTCGCGGCGATGCTGCTGCTGGTCCTGTCCGACAACTACCTCGGCCTGTACGTCGGATGGGAAGGCGTCGGTCTCGCGTCCTACCTGCTGATCGGGTTCTGGCACCACAAGCCGACGGCTGCTGCGGCCGCGAAGAAGGCGTTCGTCGTCAACCGCGTCGGTGACATGGGGTTGGCGATCGCACTGATGATCATGTTCGCCACCTTCGGAACCGTCTCGTACTCGGGTGTTTTCGCGGGAGTCGGGGATGCCACCGAAGCGACGGTGACGGCCCTGGGGCTGATGCTGCTGCTCGCCGCGTGCGGCAAGTCGGCTCAGGTGCCGCTGCAGTCGTGGCTCGGGGACGCGATGGAAGGCCCGACTCCGGTGTCGGCGCTGATCCATGCGGCGACGATGGTCACCGCGGGCGTCTATCTCATCACCCGGTCGAACGCGATCTTCGACCTCGCGCCCGCCGCCCGCACCGCGGTCGTCGCCGTCGGCGCGGTGACGCTGCTGTTCGGGGCGATCGTCGGCTGCGCGAAGGACGACATCAAGAAGGCGCTCGCCGCGTCGACCATGAGCCAGATCGGCTACATGGTCCTCGCCGCGGGCCTCGGTCCCGCCGGGTACGCGTTCGCGATCATGCACCTGCTCACCCACGGATTCTTCAAGGCCGGCCTGTTCCTCGGGGCCGGATCGGTGATGCACGCCATGAACGACGAGGTGAACATGCGCCGCTACGGCGGCCTGCGCGCACTCATGCCGATCACGTTCGCCACCTTCGGATTCGGCTATCTCGCGATCATCGGCATTCCCCCGTTCGCGGGATTCTTCTCGAAGGACAAGATCATCGAGGTCGCGTTCGGAGCCGGCGGGTTCGAGGGCTGGATCCTCGGCGCCGCGACGCTGCTCGGCGCGGGTCTCACCGCGTTCTACATGACGCGGGTGATGCTGATGACGTTCTTCGGGGAGCGGCGGTGGCGACACGATGCGCACCCCCACGAGTCGCCTGCGGTGATGACGTGGCCGATGATGCTCATCGCGGTGGGCTCGATCGGGTCCGGCTTCCTCCTCGCCTACGGTGGCGCGCTGCAGGACTGGCTCGAACCGGTGGTCGGTGAACACCATGACGAGCTGCCGGTGCCGGTGTGGACGATCACCGTCACCACTCTCGTCATCGTGCTCGCGGGAGTCGCAGTCGCGTACCGGCAGTACGCCGGTGTCGCCGTCCCGGAGGTGGCGCCGGAACCCGTATCGCGGCTGACCGTCGCCGCCCGGCGTGACCTCTACGGCGATGCGGTGAACGAGGCGGTGTTCATGCGCCCCGGTGACCGGGTGACGCGGGCGCTCGTCACCGTTGACGACCGGGGCGTCGACGGCGTCGTCACCGGCGTCGCCGCGGGCGTCGCGGGTGCGTCGACGCGGATCCGGAAGCTGCAGAACGGTTTCGTGCGGACGTATGCGACCTACATGTTCCTCGGGGCGGCCGCGGCGGTCGCGATGCTGGCGTTGGTGAGGTGAGCGTGGACGGCTTCGCATGGTTGAGCGCGTTGTGGTTGGCGCCTCTCGTCGGGGCGGGTGCCGTGGCCTGTGTGCCCGCGGCTGGGCGCGTTGCCGCGCGGTGGGTTGCGTTCGCGGCGTCGCTGGTGACGCTCGCCGTTGCCGTGGTGGTCGCGGTGGGATTCGATCCGGGTGGGGAGCGCTTCCAGTTCGTCGAATCACATTCCTGGATACCGGCGTTCGGCACCCGCTACGAACTGGGCGTGGACGGCGTCGCGCTGGTGTTGGTGTTGCTCACCGCCGTCCTGGTGCCGGTCCTGCTGCTCGCGGGCTGGCGTGACGGTGATCGGGCGACGGGGACGAGACCGGTCCACGCGTACGTCTCGCTCGTCCTCGTGGTCGAGGCGATGGTGCTGATGTCGTTTCTCTCCCTCGACATCCTCCTGTTCTACGTGTTCTTCGAGGCGATGCTGATTCCGATGTACTTCCTCATCGGCAGCTTCGGCGACGCGCGTGGCCCCCGCGCCGCTGTGAAGTTCCTGCTGTACAACCTGTTCGGCGGACTGATCATGCTGGCCGCGGTGATCGGCCTGTACACGGTCACCGCGGGGGACGCGAGCCCGTTCGAGTCCGGCACCTTCGATTTCCGGGCCATCGCGGACGCCGTCTCGTCCGGCACGCTGGTGATCGACACGCCCGTCGCGAACGCCCTGTTCCTCGGTTTCATGTTCGCGTTCGCCGTCAAGGCTCCGCTGTGGCCGCTGCACACCTGGCTGCCCGACGCCGCCGTCCACTCGACCCCGTCGACCGCGGTGCTCATGATGGCCGTGGTCGACAAGGTCGGCACGTTCGGGATGCTGCGGTACTGCATCGAACTGTTCCCGGACGCCACCAGAACCTTCGCTCCGCTCGTCATCACCCTCGCCGTCGTCGGCATCGTCTACGGCGCGCTCGTCGCGATCGGTCAGACCGACATGATGCGGCTGATCGCGTACACGTCCATCTCCCACTTCGGGTTCATCGTGCTCGGCATCTTCGCCCTCACCAGCCAGGCGCAGGGCGGGTCCGCGCTATACATGGTGAACCACGGACTGTCCACCGCCGCGCTCATGCTCCTCGCCGGATTCCTCGTCGCTCGCAAGGGGTCCCGTGCGATCGCCGACTACGGCGGCGTGCAGTCCAGCGCCCCGGTCCTGGCGGGGACGTTCCTCGTCGCCGGTCTCGCCACGCTGTCCCTACCGGGGCTGGCGCCGTTCGTCAGCGAATTCCTCGTCCTGATCGGCACGTTCACCCGCTATCCGGTCGCTGCGATCGCAGCGACCACGGCACTGGTGCTCTCGGCGGTGTACGTGCTGTGGATGTACCAGCGGGTGATGACCGGACCGGCCCGTGAGGGTGTGCGCGACCTCGGTCGCCGCGAGATCGCGGTGGTGGCACCGCTGATCGCCCTGCTGGTGATCCTCGGCGTCTACCCGAAGCCGGCGCTCGACGCGATCACCCCGGCCGTCGACGCGACGCTGACGGCGGTGCACCAGGAGGATCCGGCACCGACGGTCCCGGTCATCGAAGCGGAAGACGGAGGCGGTCACCCGTGAGCAGGTTCTCGACAGCCGCCGCCGTCCTCGCACAGTCCCCGCTGCCCGCACCCGACATCGAGTACAGCCTGCTCATGCCGATGCTCCTCGTGTTCGGTGTCGCGGTGGCCGGGGTGATCGTGGAGGCGTTCGCCCCGGCCCGCGTCCGGTACGGCAGTCATCTCGTACTCTCGCTCGGCGGATTGGGCGCCGCCTTCGTCGCGGTCGTGGCGCTGCGTGACACCCGTGGCACCGCGGTGGCGGGCGCGGTGGTCGTCGACGGGCCGACGCTGTTCCTGCAGGGGTCGATCCTGCTGGTGTCCATCCTGTCGATCCTGCTGATCGCCGAGCGTCGCCTCGATCGGGTCGCGGCACGGGACCAGGCCGCGGATGCGTTCACGCCCCAGGCGTCCGTGCTGCCCGGCAGTGTCGCGGAGAAGGAAGCGACCGCGGCTGGGGTGACGCGAACAGAGGTGTTCCCGCTGACCCTGTTCGCGGTCGGCGGGATGTTGCTGTTCCCGGCGTCCGGGGACCTGTTGACGATGTTCGTGGCCCTCGAGGTGCTGTCGCTGCCGCTGTACCTGCTGTGCGGCCTCGCCCGCAGGCAGCGGGTGCTGTCGCAGGAAGCGGCCCTGAAGTACTTCCTGCTCGGTGCCTTCTCGTCGGCGTTCTTCCTGTTCGGTGTCGCCTTCCTGTACGGCGAGGCCGGGACGGTCCAGCTCGTGGGCATCGCGGAGGCCACGGCGTCCGGAGGGACCACGTTCGCCCTGATCGGCACCGGACTGCTCGCGGTGGGCCTCCTGTTCAAGGTCGGTGCCGTGCCGTTCCACACCTGGGTACCCGACGTCTACCAGGGGGCCCCGACACCGATCACCGCATTCATGGCCGCTGCCACGAAGATCGCGGCGTTCGGTGCGATGCTGCGCGTCCTCTACGTCGGGGTGCCGGGGCTGCGGGACGACTGGCGTCCCCTGCTGTGGGTGGTGGCGATCCTGACGATGGTGTTCGGGTCCGTGCTCGCCGTGACCCAGACCGACGTCAAGCGAATGCTGGCGTATTCCTCTGTCGCGCATGCCGGGTTCATACTCGTCGGCGTCGTCGCGGCGGATCGGGCCGGTCTGTCGTCGACGCTGTTCTACCTTGTCGCGTACGGCTTCGGGACGGTGGCCGCGTTCGCGATCGTCGGGCTGGTGCGCGGCCCGACCGGGGAGGCGACGCACCTGTCGCACTGGGCGGGGCTCGGGCGTCGGTCGCCGCTGCTCGCCGGGACCTTCGCGCTGCTGCTGCTGTCGTTCGCCGGTATCCCGTTGACCGCGGGGTTCGTCGGAAAGTTCGCGGTCTTCTCGGCTGCGGCCGGTGCCGGCGGGTGGCCCCTGGTCGTCGTCGGCGTGGTGTGCAGCGCGATCGCTGCCTTCTTCTACGTGCGTGTGATCGTGCTGATGTTCTTCTCCGATCCTCCCGAGGTCGCGCCTGACGTCGTGATTCCGAGTGCGCTCACGACCGTCTCGGTCGCGGCGGGCGCGATCGTGACCGTCGGGCTCGGTGTCTTCCCGCAGCCGGTTCTCGACCTCGCGGATCGCGCGGCGGACTTCCTGATCTGATCCGGCGCGTGAAAAACCACGTGCTGCTGTTCGTTTCACGTGCCGGCGTCGACGGGGTCCGCCCCGCACACATTTGTTACCGATGAGTAGGTTTTGCCGACGACACCACACCACAGGCGACCGGCAGGCTCAAGCGCAACACGGGCAAGTGTGACCCGATTCATATCTCGGTGGATACTGGATGGCTTGAGTGTCAACATGATTCAACGCGCAACCACTTCGAGTCGGGCGACCTGTGGCGTCGTCGGCCGTCGAGGCGGCAGTCGAACGCCCAGGCTGGCATCGGTTTCCTGCTTCGTGTCGAGGTGGAGGGTCCGGCGCTCGGAGTCGAGGTGTCGGCCGTCTCGCGCAAGTGTATGTAACTCCGCGAACACATGTTCTTCGAAGTGAATATTCGTATTCATGGACCACGCGACTCCGTCGGCGCTGTACATTCCCATGACGCAGCGTGGTTGCCGCACGGATCACGGAGGCCGATGCACGGGGCGGATACGTCCGCCCGAACCGCGAGCAATCGAAATGCACTTGGGAACTTCATAATTCCCCGAATCGTGGACTCCGCGCACCGCGGGCCGTCGGTGCGGGAGTGAACCGGAGGAGCTGCAGTTGATCCACTCACGATTCGAGGCCGTCGGCGCCTATCTGCCGAGCACCGTCCAGACCACCGACGAGCTGATCGGCCTGCTCGCCGAGCCGCCGTCGTTCGATTTCGAGACCGTCACCGGCGTGCGTGAACGCCGAGTGCGCTCGACATCGCCCGACGACTTCGAGGACTCCTTCGCGCTCGCGTCGAAGGCCGCGCGGGCCTGCCTCGACCGGTCCCGCTACGAGGCGGCCGATCTCGACGTGATCATCTCCGTGTCGATCACCCGAAGCAAGGATCGGTCCAAGATCTACTTCGAACCGTCGTTCGCGGCGATGATCGCCAAGGACCTGGGCGCGCGCCGGGCGATCCACTTCGACCTGTCCAACGCCTGTGCCGGAATGCTCACCGGCACTTACCTACTCGACCGGATGATACGTGCAGGTGCCGTCCGCAACGGCATGGTCGTCAGTGGTGAGGCGATCACGCCGATCGCCGAGACGGCGGTCCAGGAGATCGTCGGGGGATACAACCCGCAGTTCGCGTCCCTCTCGGTCGGTGATTCCGGGGCGGCGGTCGTGCTCGACCGATCCGAGGGAGAGGACGACCGGATCCACTACGTCGAGTTGATGACGGCCTCCGAATACGCGGACGCCTGCCTCGGCATGCCGTCCGACCGGACCCAGGGCGTGGCGCTGTACACCGACAACCGGCGCATGCACAACGAGAGTCGATTCCTGCTGTGGACCGACACTCAGCGCAACCACCTGGCCGCGCAGGGTCGGACCTTCGCCGACGAGGAGTTCGACTTCATCATCCACCACCAGTTCGGTGCCTCCGCCATCACCGCGATGAATGCCCTCGGAGAACGTGAGTTCGGCACCCCGATGCCCGACTCCCCGGGCGTCGTCGACAAGTACGGAAACACGTCGACCACGAGTCATTTCGTCGTCCTGCACGACCAGATCGAGCAGAAGCGGATACCGGCGGGCTCGAAGGTCCTGATGATCCCCGCGGCGTCCGGCATCGTCACGGGATTCCTGTCCGCAACCATCTCGTCCCTGGAGGCCTGACGTGGGTGTCGTCATCACCGCAACGGGCGCCGTTCGCGGCGCCGAGAACATCAGCGCAGTCGACGGAGCCGCCCGCGCCGCTCGCGACGCGCTCGCGGCGGCAGCCGCTGCGCCCGAGTCGGTGGGGGTGCTCGTCAACGCGGGCATCTACCGCGACTCGAACATGGTCGAGCCGGCAATGGGAGCGTTGATCCAGAAGGCCGCGGGGATCGGCCTCGAGTACGACGAACACGACCCGCGGTCGTTCTCGTTCGATCTGATGAACGGGGCGTGCGGGGTGCTCAACGCCGTTCAGGTCGCGTCCGCGATCCTGGTCACGGGTAGCACGGGCCGGGTCCTCGTGGTGGCCGGCGACACCCACCCGTCCCTGACGGGCGTCGACCCGACCGAGGAGTTCCCCTACGCGACCGCCTCTGGTGCCCTGCTCCTCGAACACGTGGACGGCCCGGACGGTTTCGGACCGCTCCACACCGAACTGGCGGATGGCCCGGTCGCCGTCGAAGGCTTCGTCGACACCGCGACGATGGGCACCACCGGCCGGTCCGCGATGACCGTGCTGCGGGCGGACGATGCCGAACGCCGCATCCTGGATGTGGCCGTGACGGTCGGCGCCCGCGCGCTGGCCGATGGCGTCGACCCGGCCACCACGGTGCTGATCTCGTCGCGGCCGACCCCAGGGTTCCGTGCCGCGCTGTCCGCGAAGCTCGGCGTCCCCGAACTCGACTGGGACGGCGAGAACGCAGACGACGTGCACACGGCGACGATCCCGCTCGATTATCACCGGGCGATCGAGTCGGGTCGACTCGACGGCGTACGGACCGTTCTCATGGTGGCGGCAGGCGCGGGCCCGAGCGCGGCGGCGTGCCTGTATCGCCTTCCCGAACCGGGTACTCGGTGAGCGCATCGGTCGGCACGGCGTGGTTCGACGCCGTCGGTGACCATGCCCGGCGCCGCCCGGACGCGCCCGCCGTCAGTTACGCGGCACCCGCCGCGCGAGGCGCGCTTCCCGAGTACACGGGCATCTCGTTCGCCGAACTGTCCGAGTGGTCGGACGTCCTGGCCCGGAAGTTCGCCGAGTCAGGGATCGGACGCGGCGCACGCACGATCGTCCTGATCAATCCCGGGCCGGAGCTGTACGCGGTCCTGTTCGGCCTGTTCAAGGCCGGTGCGATCCCCGTGGTGATCGACCCGGGCATGGGCCTGCGCCCGATGTTGCGGTGCCTGTCGGCGGTGGATCCGCAGGCCTTCGTGGGGATTCCGCAGGCGCACGCGGTGCGGGTGCTGTTCCGGCGCGCGTTCCGCGGCGTGCGGGTGCCCGTCACGGTCGGACGCCGCTGGTTCTGGGGCGGACGCACACTGGCCGAGTTCGGGCGTGTCCGGAACGGGAGTGTCCCGTCCGGCCTCACGACGCCGGTCGACGCGTCCGCACCGGCGATGATCGCGTTCACCACCGGATCCACCGGACCGGCGAAGGCCGTCGAACTCACCCACGGCAACCTCGCGGCCATGCTGGAGCGTACCCAGGCGTTGACGGGTGCGACCGACCGCGAGACGGCGTTGGTGACCCTGCCCGTCTTCGGTGTCCTCTATCTCCTGATCGGAACGGGTATCGTTCTGCCGCCGCTGATTCCGAGCCGCGTCGGTTCCACCGATCCCGCACATGTCGTCGACGCGGTCACCCGTTTCGACGTGCGGACGCTGTTCGCGTCGCCCGCGGTGCTCGCGCCACTGCTCGCGTACTGCCGCGAGCACGAGGTGCAGCTACCGTCGATCAGGGCGGTGTTCTCGGGCGGTGCGCCCGTCCCGGAGGCCGTGATCACCGGTCTTCGCGGCATCCTGTCCGAGGACGCCGATGTGCACGCGGGATACGGTGCAACCGAATCGATCCCGATGTCGTCGATCGAATCCAGGGAAGTCGCTTCCGGACTCGCGGACGGGACCAGGCGCGGTGCGGGCACCTGCATCGGACGACCCGTCGAGGGAATCGACGTCCGGCTCGTCGCGATCACCGACGACCCCATCACGGGGTGGGGCGAGGCAGCGGAACCGGCGGACGGTGTCGGTGAGATCGTGGTGACCGGGCCGAACGTCAGCGCGCGGTACCACTGGCCCGACGCGGCCAACCTGCTCGGGAAGATCGTCGACGGTGAGCGGGTGTGGCATCGCACGGGCGACATCGGCTGGATCGACGACGAGGGCCGGATCTGGTTCTGCGGGCGCAAGTCCCAGCGGATCGTCACCGGGGAACGCACACTCCACACCGTTCAGGTGGAGCAGATCTTCAACACCGTCGACGGCGTGGCGAGAACGGCACTCGTCGGAGTCGGCGCGCGTACACAGCAGCGTCCGGTGGTGTGTGTCGAGGTCGAATCCGGTGCCGACACCGAGGCCGTGCTCGCGCGCCTGCGGACGCACGGGGCAGATTTCGACCTGACGAACACGATCGACACCTTCCTGGTTCATCCGGGTTTCCCCGTCGACATCAGGCACAACGCGAAGATCGGCCGGGAGTCGCTCTCGGTGTGGGCGGACAGGCGACTGGACGGCTCTCGACTGGGGCGGTGGCGCCGATGAGGACCGCGGCGCTCCGTGCCATACCCGTCCTCGGGTGGCTGTATCTGGCCTACGGGCTGATGGTCGCGGCGAAGGGTCGGCCGATCCGACACCGTGTGGCGCGCGGTGCCTGGTGGCTCGACGCCTTCCTCAGCGTCGTCGTGCACGCCGCGCAGATCCCGGCGGCGTTGCGCGCCGCGGGGGGAACGCGGTCGCCGCTCTCCACCGCCGCCCTGACGATGGTGTTCGGAATGACCTGGTGGAAAACGCAACCCACCACGGAAGGAGAGGATGCGCCGTGAAGGTGCTCGTGACCGGTGCCTCCGGATTCCTCGGCGGTCGCCTTGCACGGAGGCTCGTCGCCGACGGCGAGCACGACGTCTCCATCCTGGTGCGTCGCACCAGCAGCCTCGTCGACCTCGGTGACACGTCGGCGATGCGGATCGTGCACGGCGACCTGAACGATCCCGAGTCGCTCGCCCTGGCCACCCGGGGGATCGACATCGTCGTCCACAGCGCGGCCCGGGTCGACGAGCGTGGAGTCCGAGCGCAGTTCGAGCGGGAGAACGTCGAGGCCACCCGGGTTCTGTTGCGTGCTGCGCGTGAGAACGGCGCCCAGCGCTTCGTGTTCGTCTCCAGTCCGAGTGCGGTGATGGACTACGACGGCGGCGACCTGATCGGGGTCGACGAATCCGTGCCGTACCCGACGCGCTTCCTGAACCTGTACTCCGAGACGAAGGCCGCGGCCGAGCAGGAGGTCCTGGCTGCGAACGGCGACGGATTCGTCACGTGTGCGCTGCGGCCGCGGGCGATCTGGGGTCCGGGGGACCGGTCCGGTCCGATCGTGCGGCTGCTCGGACGTGCGCAGGCAGGTAAGTTGCCGAACCTCTCCGGTGGCCGGGACGTGCTCGCGTCGCTGTGCCACGTCGACAACATCGTCGACGCGTGCGTGAAAGCCGCGGCATCGGACCGGGTGGGTGGACGTGCCTACTTCGTCGCCGACGCCGAGGTGACGAACATCTGGCCCTACATGGCCGAGGTGGCACACGAGTTCGGATTCGGGATCGCCGAGCGCACCCCCGATCTGCGGGTCGTCGGCGCGGTCGTCCGGGTTCTCGACGCGGTGTGGAAGATCCCCTACCTCGCGACCCGCTGGTCGCCGCCGCTGTCGATGTACGTGCTGGCGTTGATGACCCGGTCCGCGACGTTCGACACCTCCGCTGCAGCAGCAGATTTCGGATACGTTCCCGTCGTCGACCGGGAGAGCGGGATGGCGGAGTTCCGTTCCTGGGTCGAGGAGCAGGGCGGCATCGCCGACCTGACCCGTCACCTCAAGTAGTGCATGCCGTCCCCCACCACGAAGGGTCTGCCGTGACCTCCACCCTCCATCGGTTCGAACGACCGATCTCGGCCACCGAACGGCTCTACCTCGCCGGTCGGCCGCTCGCCGAGCCGTTCGCAATCCAGCTCGTCGTCTCCGGTTCGGGAGTGCTGGACGCCGCCCGTCTGATCGACGCGGTGACCCGCGCCAGTGACGCCTGCCCCGGCGCGCGGCTGCGCCGCGACGGCGACCGGTGGGTGGACTCCGGTGTCACCCCGCCCGTCACGGTCCAGAGCGGTGCCGGCATCGACTTCGGCGCGCTGGACACCGATCCCGTGCTCACCCGCGATCTCGGCACCGACGGCGACGGCACCGCAGAAGTGGTGCTCGTGAGCGGGGCCGACACGTCCACGGTCGTGTTCCGCGTGTTCCACGGAGTGATGGATGCCCGCGGGCTGGCACTGTGGGCGGCGGACGTGTTCCGCGTCCTGCGCGGCGAGGAACCGGTCGGTGCGGCCGACCCGACCGCGGACCACGACCTCGTCGCCCGGATCGGACGGCGGGGCAAGCCGACCACGCTGGTTCCGACCCGCAGGTCACCGCTCGGGGCCAGTGGACGCCCGCCGAAGGATCGCCCGTTCCTGTGGCGGCATCGGACCGTCCCGGGCGCGGCCGCCGCATCGGTCGCCCGGATCACGGCCGTGCTTGCCGACGTCGTCGGGTCGCAGATCCGGGTGATGATTCCCGTCGACCTGCGCAGGCACGACCCTGCCCTGCGCTCGACGGCGAACCTGGCCCTGCCGCTGTTCCTCGATGTCGATCCCGGTGAGTCGTGGTCGCAGGTGCACGCGCGGATCCTCGTCCGCATGACGGAACGGCGGGAGCTCGCCGAGATGGACAACGGTGGGCTCGCACACCTTCCGGCGGCCGTGGCCCGCACCGTGCTGCGCGGCGCACACCGGATCGGGGCCCAGGCGGATCGAAATGTGGTGTCCGCCCTGGTGTCCCATGCGGGCCAGGTCTCCACCGCAGATCTGTCCGTGCCGGGATTCCGTGTCACGGCCGTACGTGCAGTCCCGGTGCACACCGGGCTGGTGCCCGTGTCGTTCGTCGTCCTCGAATGTGACGGGACGACCGAGATCACCGTGTCGTGTCGGGCCGGCGCCGGAGTCGGTGAGCGGCTGGAGGCGGTCCTCGACCGGATCTCGGATGAGCTGACGGCCTCCGACGGGCAGCTGCCGGGCGGGGTACTCGCGCCCGCCGCGTCGGGCGGCCCGGCGGCGAGCACGGGCACGGCCGACTCCCGGTTCCGGGAGCATGCGGTCGCGACGCCGGACGCGGTGGCGGTGAGCTCCCCGGACGGCGAGTACACCTACCGCGAGCTCGATCGTCGCGCCGACGCGATCGCCGCGGCTCTTCGCGAGCGCGGGGTGGACCGAGGAGACATCGTCGCGATCCTCGCCGGTCGCAGCGTCGCCGCGGTGGCGGCGCAACTCGGGGTGCTCCGCGCCGGGGCGGCGTTCCTCGCTCTCGACCCCAAGCATCCGGCGGAGCGCCGCGCGGGCATCGTCGCCGACTCGGGTGCGGCGGTGCTGCTCACCGAGCGTGATCGCGTCGACGCGGCGCCGTCGGACGTTCCGGTCCTGGTGCTCGACGATCTGCCGGCCGACGCGCCGGAGCCGGTGCGCGTGGAGCTCGATGGGAACGACCTCGCGTACGTCACCTACACGTCCGGGTCGACGGGGCGCCCCAAGGGTGTGCGCGTCCCGCACGCCGGTGTCGTGCACTTCGTCGACGGGGTCACCGACTGGTACGGGCTCGGACCGGACACCCGGTTCGCGCACCACCACACTCCCGCCGCGGACATGGCGTGCGCCGCGTTCTTCGCACCGTTGTTGACCGGTGGCGCCGTAACCCTGGTTCCCGACGACACCTCGCACCTGTCGCTGCGTCACATGCTGTGCGAATCCGGGGCGAACACCTTCCTTTTCACACCGAGCCTGCTCGAGGTGGTGCTGCGGCTCGGCCTGGATCCGGGTGCGGTGCGGACCGTCGTCATCGGCGGCGAGCAGCTCTCGCCCGCGCTGGCGGCTCGGGCCCGGCAGTTCTTCGGACCCGACGTGCGGTTGCTCAACAGCTACGGCCCCGCGGAGGTGAGCGTGGTGTGCACCACCCACGTGATCGCCGTGGACCCCGACCCCGATGCGGGGACGGTTCCGATCGGTACGCCCACTGCCGGCACCGATGCGTACCTGCTCGACGACGACGGCGCTCTGGTGCCGGCGGGTGCAGTCGGCGAGCTGTACCTGGCCGGACCTCAGCTGGCCGACGGGTACCTCGGTCGCCCGGACCTGACCGCGGACCGGTTCGTGGATCTCCCCGGCCGTGTACGTGCCTACCGGACGGGTGATCTCGCGCGTCTGCTTCCCGACGGGGCCCTCGACTTCGCCGGACGCGTCGACGGACAGGTCAAGGTGCGGGGCAACCGCGTCGAGCCCGGCGAGGTGCGTGCGGTGCTGGAACGGTGTCCCGGGGTCGGCGCCGCCGCGGTGGTCGGCAGGCGGACGGACACCGGCGGCGTCCTCGACGCCTACGTCGTCGCACCCGGCGGGTTCGACGAGACGGCACTGCGGGCGTTCCTGGCGGAGCGGCTTCCCTCGTACATGGTCCCCGCCCACTTCCGCCAGGTGGAGGAACTGCCGCTGACCGACAACGGGAAGCTCGACGTGTCCCGCCTTCCCGGTGCCGAGGCGGACTGCGTGTCGCCCGGGGGTGACCCGGGCCCGGTCGCCGATGTCCCCGCTGGTTCGGAGACCGCGGAAAACGGTGCTGCGGACGAGGATCTGGAACGAATCGCCGCGATCTGGGCGACGGTACTGTCCATCGACCCTGTGTCGGTCACCCCGACCTCCGACTTCTTCGCGCTCGGCGGCGACTCCCTCGCCTCGCTGGAGATGCTCGCGCAGGTGTCCCGCACCGTGGTCGGTCCGGACGGTGAGGCCGGGTTCGTCGCGCGGCTGGAAGGCCTGGTGCAGCAGATGACGCTGGCACGGGTTGTCGAGGCGGCGGTCGCGGCCCGCCAGGGTGTGGAGGCGCCGTGATCTTCATCGGCAGGGGCGCGCTGCTGTGGCGAGCGGTGCGCAGCGCGCAGGCCGCGGGGCATCGGATCGACCTGGTGTGGACCGATCCGGACGAGACGGTGCCGGACGGTGTCCCAGTGCTCACCGGATCCGACGTGAACAGCGCATCGGATGCGGTGGTGGCGACGTGCACCGACGGTGTCGTGTGGTCGGTCAACAATCCGACGATCCTGCGGGCGCCGATCGTCGAATCGGGACTGCGGGTGCTCAACATTCACAACGGACCGCTCCCGGCATACCGTGGACGGCCCGAGATCGCCGTCGTGCACGCGCTCCTCGCCGGTGAGAGTTGCTATGCCGCAACGCTGCACGAGGTCGACCTGGGTGTCGACACGGGCGCGGTTCTCGCTGTCGAGGAGTTCGGGATCGGTCCGGAGGACACCTTCCAGGACGTGATGATGGCGGGGTTGCGTGCCTGTCACACGCTGTTCGAGCGCGCTCTGCCCGAGGTGGTCGCCGGAACACTGACGCCGCTGCCTTCGTCCGGCGACCGGGGTGGCTATCACGGCCTCCGCGACCTCGCCGAACTCGATGCGCACCAGGACAACCCGCGCTACGCCCGCGCGAGTGCGCTCGGTGTCTTCGCGCCGCACTATCCGGAACTGGCAGCGGCGTTGGCCGGGGGGACACGGCCGTGACCCGGTGGTCGGCAGTGGTCCTGCGGCGGCCCTGGCTGATTCTCCTGCTGGCCGCGGGCCTCGTGGTCGTCGCGGGTGCCTGGGGTTCCACCGTCGGGGACAGGCTCGGTACGGGTGGGTACGCCGACCCCGGCAGCGAGTCGATGCGCGTCGAGAGGTTGGTCGAGGAGAAGTTCGGGCGGCAGAGCCCGGATGTCGTCGTCGTGTACTCTGCCCCGCCCGGAGCGACCGTCGACGACATCGGCCCCCGGGTACAAGCCCAGCTCGACACCGTCGATCCCGCACTGCTGAGCCGGCCCGTCGTCACCCCGTGGAACACGCCCCCGGTGGCGCAATACCTGCGGTCGGAGACAGGTGACCGCGCGCTGGCCCTGGTTTTTGCGGCAGGCGACGAGAACCAGCGTCTCGCAGCCTATTCCGAGCTCGCCGAGCACCTCACCGTGCCCGGTGTCTCGACCGAGCTCACCGGGTTCGCTGCGGTCGCGGACTCGGTGAACACGCGGTCCGAGCGGGACCTGCTCCGCGCCGAGGCACTGTCGTTGCCGCTCACCCTCGTCGTCCTCGTCCTCGTGTTCGGTGGGCTCGTCGCGGCGTCACTGCCGGTCGCGGTCGGTGTCCTTGCGATCCTCGGCGCGCTCGCGTGCCTCCGGGTGGCTTCGTCGTTCACCGAGGTCAACGTCTTCGCGGTGAACATCGCCACCCTGCTGAGCCTCGGCCTGGCGATCGACTACGGACTGTTCGTCGTCAGCCGCTACCGCGAGGAACTCGGCAGCGCCGACCCCGCGGTCGCGCTGACCCGCACCCTCGCCACGGCGGGACGCACCGTCGCGTTCTCCGCGCTGCTGCTGGTGTGCGCGTTCGCGGGCACCCTCGTGTTCCCGCAGGCATCGCTCCGGTCACTCGGTTTCGGCGCGATGTCCGCGGTGGTCATGGCGGCGGCGATGTCGCTCACCGTGCTGCCCGCCGCTCTCGCGCTGCTCGGCCACCGGATCGGGGCGGGAAGCTGGCGCCGGGACGCCTTCGGCCACGGTCAGGCGCGCGCCGCGCGGTTCTGGGAACGGGTGACGCGAGCGGTGCTGGCCCGACGCGTCCTCGTCGCCACGTCGATCACCGCGATACTGCTGATCCTGGCCGTTCCAGTGCTCGGCGTGAAGCTCACCGACATCGACCACACGGCCTTGCCTGCCGGCGACCCGGCGCGCGTCGCGGTGGAGCGGGTCGCGGCGGAGTTCCCGGCCGCGGGCAGCGGTGTCGTCGTCGTGGCCCGGGGGACCGACGGTCGGGGGCCCGCCGCGTTGGACGTCGAGGAGCTTCGACGCGGGATCGCGGCGGTCGACGACGTCGCTGCCGTCGTGGTCGGCGGGACTCGGGACGACGTCACCGTCCTGAAGGCGCAGCTGATGGTCCCGGATCGCTCACAGCCGGCGATGGCGGTGCTCGACGAGATCCGGGCACTCGACGTCCCGGACGGCGTCGACGTGATGCTGGGCGGCGAGAGCGCCCTGACCGCGGACGGCGTGGACGCGATCGTGGACCGGTTCCCGCTGATGGTTGCGATCATGGCGCTCGCGACCTTCGTCTTGCTGCTGATCGCGTTCGGGTCGGTGCTGCTGCCGGTCAAGGCCGTGCTCGTCGCGGCGCTGAGCCTCGGGGCCACGTTCGGGATCCTGACCTGGGTATTCCAGGAGGGCCACCTGGCGGGGCTGCTCGGCGTCAGTACCGGGCCGCTGGCCGCGGGGATGGCGGTGCTGGTGGTCGCGGTGGTGTTCGGCCTGTCCACGGACTACGAGACCTTCCTGATCTCGCGGATGGTCGAGGAGCACCGCGCCGGAGGAGACACGGAGTCCGCCGTCCTGGCGGGTGCCGTTCACACCGGACGGGTGGTGACCGCGGCCGCCGGGCTGCTGATCCTGGTGACCGGTGCGTTCACGCTGTCGTCCCTGACGCCGATGCGGTTTCTCGGTGTCGGGATGATCGTCGCGCTCGTCATCGACGCGACGCTCGTCCGGATGCTGCTCGTACCGGCGCTGGTCGCGTTGATGGGACGCGCCAACTGGTGGCCGTGGGGAGGAGGAGAGGTCAGGGCGGCGAAGCGACCCCGAAAGATGGGAGTCGAGAGCCTCGCGTGACCTTTCCGAGATGGGTTCCGGCCCCTTGTGCTTGCGTACTCGGGCCTGGCGGAGTGAGAAGGCGCTCACAAGGCATGTGATCTGGCTCACAATAACGTAACGATAACGCGATCGTTCGCGATGCGTACTTCCCGGGGTCGACCAGGGAGAATCAACTGTACGAAAGTCCGAACCTGGACGAGTGACACAGACGGCGACACCGAAAGTGCCTGGTTTCCAACGATGCTGGCCCGCCGTACTGTCGTTAGCGGCTCGGAGATCAGGAGCCACCGCCGGTCCGATACCGAGACTGCCCCGCGGACACCGGCCACGAGCACAACACCCCTCAGGGGCAGCGTCGAGGCTATCGCGACCAGATCGCGACGCCACATCCCACTTCATTGCACGGCCTCGAACGCGGCCAGCGAAAGGAAAAATCTCGATGACCACCTTCACCCGTACTCACAACACCGCTGCCACGAAGGCCAAGAAGGCCTTCGGCTGGGCGGCAGTGACGGGCGCACTCGTCGCCATCCCGATGGGCCTCGCCACCGGCACCGCCAGCGCCAACGACTGGGATGCGGTCGCACAGTGCGAGAGCGGCGGCAACTGGGCCACCAACACCGGCAACGGCTACGGCGGCGGACTGCAGTTCACCGACAGCACCTGGGCCGCCAACGGCGGCACTGGATCCCCCGAGAACGCCTCGCGCGCAGAGCAGATCGCGGTCGCGGAGAATGTCCTCGCAACCCAGGGCCCCGGTGCATGGCCGGTGTGCGGCCAGTACCTCTGAGCCGCAACCTGATCGAGTTCCATCCAGACGCCTGACACAGAACGGCCACGGCCGCCGCACCCAGCAGGGTGCGGCGGCCGCGGCGTTCGCATGTCGGCTTTCTCGGGTCAGGGCACCCGGGACACCGCCGTTGACAGTGCGTCCGCGATCCGCTCGGATCCCCACGGCAGGGAGATCGGAGACGGGAAGCCCAGTGCGTTCGGCACTCCCGCGTTGCGCGCGATCGACACGATGGAGCCGCGCTGCACCATCGGCATGGTGCTCCACTGAGGACTGCCGCGCATGTAGTCGATGTCGCCGGCGGGGGAGATCACCACGGCCACATCGGTGTCCAGGTTTCCGACGAGTTCGTAGCTCACCACCCCGCGTCCGTCCGCGTCGGTGGGCACCGTCCGGGCCCAGTCGGACAGCTGGAATCCGAGATCCTTCATGACCATCCCGATGCCGCGGTCCTCACC
This sequence comes from Rhodococcus sp. RD6.2, assembly GCF_001040705.1. Lineage (GTDB taxonomy): Bacteria > Actinomycetota > Actinomycetes > Mycobacteriales > Mycobacteriaceae > Rhodococcus_G. Next base: position 328,119 of record NZ_CVQP01000005.1, on the reverse strand, counting down.
GGAGAGGATGTACAACTGGCCGGCTAGGTCGCCGATCACCGCGTTGAAACGGACGCCCTCGAATTCCGGGTGCGCGTTTCGGACTTCCGCGACTGCGGCTTCCGCGTTCTCGATCGCGCTCTCCGCCTCGGATTCGCGGCCCAGGGCCTTTCCGATCTTGCGGGTCGAGTCCTGCCACGGTTCGACGTTGGCCTGCTGATCGAAATGCACGATCGGTGCGACGGCCGAGAGTTGGCGGTACATCTCCTCGTTGAGATTCCACTGGCCGGTCGCGACGATGACGTCGGGCTCCAGCGCGACGATGTGCTCCAGGTAACCCTGAGCGTCGCCCTCGAACAGCAGGGTGGGAATCTCCTTGTCCTCCACCGACGTCAGTGCCTCGATACCGCCGCCGGGGTCGGGCGGCAGCACCTCGTAGCCCATCTCGGTCAGTGCGTCCGCCTGCCAGGGCCACACGCCCGTGCCGCCCGTGGCGACCAGGGTGTTGGCGTCGGACGGCAGGGCGATCGGCGCGACACCGGTTGCGATGACCATGTCCGCGTCCTGCGGCGACAGTGGCAGCACCCGGTCGGCGCCCGCCGGAATCTGTGCGTCACCGAACTTGCCGCTGACGGTGACGGTTTCGCCGTCCGCGGAGGTGAGTGAGTCCCCGCCGCACGCGGTCAGGACGAGTGCCGCGACCGCTGCGAATCCGACGGCCAGAACGCGCCTCACGCGGGGTGCCCGTTCGGTCCACCGGGGTTGCCGGGCACGGTGCAGCTGACCATGGCGCGGTGTGCCATGAAGCAGAGGCTGTCGTTGCTGAGCTTCCACTGGCCGTCGATCCAGTACCACTTGAGCGTGGCGCGGCCGGGGGTACCGCCCATGAGTGAGGTCGTGAGCTGCGCGCGGGCGACGTCGCCGTCCACCGCCACCGGACCCTCGAGGTTCCACTTGTAGACCCCGGAGGCGAGGTTCAGCGCGTTGCCGACGCCACGCACGGTGGGGACGCCCGCCGACCCGCCTTCGAGTCCCGAGGCGAGGGCGGCGTCGCTCGTGCCCGGGGCGAGGCCCTCCATCAGCAGACCGTTGAGAGTGGAGAGTTCGGGTGTGGTCGGTCCTGCGGGCGCCGCGGCCGCGGGAGCTGCCGCAGGAGGCGCCGCCGAGACGGGAGCGGCTGGCGCCGGTGCCGCGGCAGCTGCCGGAGCAGGGGCCGCGCCTGGTGCCGGAGCAGGGGCCGCGGGTGCCGGCGCTGCCGAGGCAGTCTGCGGTTCGAGCACACTGACGCCGCTGTCGGCGACACGGGCCGACAGGCCGGGCGGGGTCTCCATCGTGACCACGACCTGCTGTTCCTCGTCGCCGAGGTGCATGCCGAGCAGGACGAGGCCGGGGATCGCGGCCCCGACGACGACGGCTGCGCACGTGGACACGAGCACCGTCGGCCAGTGGATGCCGCGTCGCGCGGGCGGGTCCGCTCGGTCCGGGTCGTCGAATCCGGGATCGTCGTAGCCCGTGTGAACACTCATCGCGTCGTGCCAGTCATGCGTACTTCGTCTTCCTGTGGCGACCGCGCCTCTACGCCGCGGTAACTATCGTTAGGCTAAGCTAACATCACAGGTGTCGGGGCTGGGATCACGGGTCGTCGCGACCGGCGGCGACCGGAGACTCAGGCGGCGTCGGAGACGTCGCCACCCTCGCCGAGCGTCGATGCGAGTGCACGCCGCTGTTCACGCCGGTAGGCGCGAGAGACTGCGCTACGGGTCTCGACCAGGTCGAAGCCGTGGTAGGCGCCCGGCACGACGTGCAGCGTCGTCGGAACACCCGCCGCGGTGAGCCGCGCCGCGTAGGCGACGTCCTCGTCGTGGAACAAGTCGTGGCTGCCGACGCCGATCCAGGTCGGCGGCAGCCCGCTCAGGTCCTCGTATCGGGCCGGCGCGGCCAGCGGCGGAACCGCACCCGAGGCCTCGCCGAGATAGGAGCGCCACCCGAATCGATTGCTCGACGGACTCCACACCCGGAGTCGTCGCGGGTCGACGTCGGTGCGATCGCAGGTCCGGTCGTCGAGCATCGGATACGACAGCAACTGCATCGCGGGCGTGATCTTGCCGCGGTCGCGTGCCAAGAGCGTCACCGCGGCCGCCAAGTTTCCGCCAGCGCTCTCACCCATGACCGCGATCCGGTTGGCGTCCACATCCGGTTGCGCGGCAAGCCAACTCAACCCGCGGTAGCAGTCCTCGAGTGGTGTCGGGAACGGATGGGCGGGCGCGAGCCGGTACTCGACGGACGCCGCGACGACACCGAGTTCGGTCGAGATCCGACGGCACAGGGCATCGCCCATCGCGGCGCTGCCGATCACGAAGCCACCGCCGTGGATGAACAACACTCCCGCCACGGGCGCCGTCGTCGGTGCGGCGGGGCGGAACACACGCACCGTGACGTTCGCGTCCACGTGGACGATCTCGCCGCCCGCCGGTGGCCGGGATGTGGGCAACTGCGTCAACCACCGGATCGGCCCCGCGGTCCGCTTCGTGACGAGTGTGCGCGGAAGGAACCGTGCCAACCGCAGATCCGGATCGAACTCACCCACCGGCGCCCCTTTTCCTCAGGTGGCCGGAGCATAGGCCACCCACCCGTCGTCGGGGCGGGAACTACGGCAGCATCGAGCCTGTCGCGTTGAAACGCTCGTGGAACGAGAATCCCTCGCCGAGCAGGTGGGGGGTGTGGCCGGCGCCGGGATGCGCTTCGGCGCGCGACAGATAGTCGTGCAGCAGTGCCCGGTAGTCGGGGTGGGCGCAGCGATCCACGATCACTCTGGACCGCTTCCGCGGCGAGAGGCCACGCAGGTCCGCCAGCCCCTGCTCGGTGACGAGCACCTGCACATCGTGTTCGGTGTGGTCGACGTGCGGCACCATCGGAACGATCGACGAGATCGCGCCGCCCTTCGCGGTCGACGGGCTGAGAAACAACGACAGGTAGCCGTTGCGGGCGAAGTCGCCCGACCCGCCGATGCCATTCATGATCTTGGTTCCCATCACGTGGGTCGAGTTCACGTTGCCGTAGATGTCGGCCTCGAGCATCCCGTTCATCGCGATGATCCCCAGCCTGCGGACCACTTCGGGATGGTTGCTGATCTCCTGCGGTCGCAGCGTGATGTGTTTGCGGTAGAAGTCGATGTTGTCGGTGAGCTCTGCCAGGCCCTTTTCCGACAGGGCCAGCGACGTCGCGGACGCGTGCGCCACCGCACCGTCCTTGATCAGCCGGAGCATCGAGTCCTGGATGACCTCCGAATAGCAGGTCATGTTCCGGTAGCCGCCGCGGTCGAGGCCACCGAGGACGGCGTTCGCGACGTTGCCGATTCCCGCCTGCAGAGGAAGGAGGGTGTCGGCGGGCAGTCGACCCGCCTTCACCTCGTGCTCGAAGAAGTCGAGGACGTGCCCGGCGATCGCGAGGCTGACGTCGTCTGGGTCGGTGAGTGTGCTGGCGCTGTCGGCGACGTTCGTCTCGACCACCGCGACAACCTTCGCCGGGTCAACCCGGAACGTGGGCTGACCGATTCGGTCCGCAACGTGGGTGATGTTCAGGGGCGTGCGATTCGGAGGCAGCGCGGTGCCGTAGTAGACATCGTGCATGCCCTCCATCGCCGACGGAACCCACGAGTTGACCTCGAGGATGATCCGGTCGGCAACGTCGAGCCACGTCTTGTTGTTGCCGATCGAGGCGGCCGGGATGAGGTCGCCGGTCTCGGTGATCCCCGCAACCTCGACGATCGCGACGTCGACGTTGCCGTAGTAGCCCTCCCAGACCTGCTGTGCGACGTGCGAGAGGTGGATGTCGACGTAGTCCATCCGGCCTTCGTTGATCTTGCGGCGTGCGGTCGGCTCGGACTGGTACGGCATCCGGAGTGCGATGCCGTCGACCTCCGCGAGTGCGCGTTCCGTTTCCGACGACACCGAAGCGCCGGTGAGCAGGTTGATCGTGAAGTTCGCCCCCTGGCCGCGGACCTCGTGGATGCGCTCCGCGAGGGCGGGGATGACGGCCTTCGGTGTCCCTGCGGACGCGAACCCGCTGATGGCGACGGTGTCGCCGGGCCGGATCACCGCCGCGGCGTCAGTGGCCGAGGTCACCTTGGCGGCGAGGGCGGTGCTCTTGATCCTGCTCACGGCTGTTCGTTCCTTCGCGTCCATCTCTTTAGTGAAGGTAATGTTATCGGTGGACCCGTGGTGCCTGGTCGGTGGCCCGTCCCGTTGCCCTGCCAGTCTCACGTCTGATCGTAGGTGGCTCGTCCGCCCACGCTCGGGAACAATGCCAAGAGCGGGCGAACCGACCCGACGCGACGAGAGGTGCGGGATGGACGCGACGGACGATCTGCTCGGTGAACTGAAGGTGTTCGCAGGCACCTGGACCGGCACGGGTACGGGGCACTACCCGACGATCGCCGACTTCTCCTACGAGGAGGAGATCGACTTCACGGTGATGCCCGGCAAGCCGTTCCTCGCGTACCGGTCCCGTACCTGGTCGCCGGGGCGGGAGCGGCCGATGCACACCGAGAACGGCTACCTGCGGCGCAGCGGCGGCGCGGTGGAACTGTTGGTGAGCCAGCCGACCGGGTTCGTCGAGATCCAGCGCGGCGACGTCGTCGACGGCGTGCTCGACCTGACGCCGCTGTCGCTGTCGCGCTCGCCCGACGCGAAGCCCGTCCACGAGGTGCGCAGGCGTTTCGTCGTCGCAGAGGGCGCACTGAGCTACGACCTGTGGATGGCGCACGCGGAGACGCCGCTGACGCATCATCTGACCGCGCGGTTCCAGCGAGTCTGATCGGGCGATAGCCCGGTGAATGGGACGGTTTCTCGGACGGACGGTGTCGACGCACCTACCGTGACCGGGTGACCGCCGCGCATGCCGGCGCGACGGCTGGTGTCGCGAAGGGAAGTCAATTGGGTACCTACGTTCTGACGGGGTCCGCATCGGGGATCGGTGCTGCGACCAAGGCACGCCTCGAGTCCGACGGGCATCGGGTGATCGGCGTCGACGTCCAGGCGGCGGACGTCACCGTCGACCTGCGTACGGCCGCGGGCCGCGCCGAGGCGATCGAGCGGATCACCGCGCTCGCGGGCGACTCGATCGACGGGTTCGTGCCGTTCGCCGGCCTCGCGCCTGCGGCGGGCCGTTCCGTGGCGGACATGGTGGCGGTCAACTACTTCGGCGCCGTCGAATTGCTCGAGGGACTGCGTCCGCTGCTGACCGCCGGGACCAGACCGGCGGTGGTGCTGGTCAGCTCCAACTCCACCACCGCTCAGCCCGGTTGGCCCGTGGAGGTGGCGGAGGCGTGCCTCGAAGGCGACGAGCAGAAGGCGACCGAACTCGCGGCGGCATTCGGTGACATCGCATCGGTCCAGGCATATCCGGCGACGAAGGCGGCGCTGGCCTGGTACGCGCGGACCCGGTCCGCCGAGTACATCAAGGACGGAATCCGCCTCAACGCCGTGGCGCCGGGAATCATCGAGACCCCGATGACGATTGTGGGCCGTGAGGATCCGCTGGTTGGCGAGGCGATGAAGGGCTTCGTCGGCGTGGTCCCCGCGGGCCGCGGCGGAACACCGGAGGAGGTGGCCGCACTGGTCGCGTTCCTTCTCGGCCCGGAGTCCACCTACATGGTCGGTTCCGTGGTGTTCGTCGACGGCGGTATCGACGCGACGTTCCGTGGCAAGGACTGGCCGAAGCCGTTGCCGATCGGCTGATCGCCGGGCGGATCGTGGGCTCCGATGAGTTTTCGTGATCGTGTCGGTCTGTACATCCGACAGCCTCACGCTGAGGATGAATGCAGTCGTACGCACGGAAACGGAGCCCACGATGTCCCGAATGATGTTCCCCAACCTTCCGGTCAGTGACGTCACCGCCACCCGGAAGTTCTTCGACGGACTCGGCTTCGAGTTCAACGATCAGTTCTGTGACGCCCAGACCGCCTGCATGGTGATCAACGAACACACCATGGTGATGCTGCTGGAAACGGCCAAGTTCAAGGACTTCATCGCCGGCGACATCTGCGACACCAGCAAGGCCCGCGAAGTGCTGCTGTGCGTGTCCGCGGAGAGCCGCGACGAGGTCGACAGCCTCGTCGACACCGCGATCGCCGCAGGTGGCAGCGCGTGGATGGAGCCGCAGGACCAGGGATTCATGTACGGCCGCGCGTTCCGTGACCTGGACGGTCACGTCTGGGAGGTCATGTGGATGGATCCGGCGGTCACCCAGGGCTGACACCCGACGACGATCCCGTCGGGGCCCGTTTCGTCGCCGCCACCGCATCGATGGTGGCGGCGGCCGACGTGCCGACCGGGTTCGTCCGTCGTGGTTCGGGATTGTCGGCCCAGCGTTGCCTGGACCTGTTCGACGCCCAGCTGACTAGCAGGCACCTCGACCTCGCCGCCCGGCGGTTGCGCGCGTCCGGGCACGGCTACTACACGATCGGCTCGGCAGGACACGAAGGCAACGCCGCGGTGGCGGGTGCACTGCGTCCGACGGATCCCGCTCTGCTGCACTACCGTTCGGGTGCCTTCTTCGTGGAGAGGGCCAGGCAGGTTGGCGGCCGCGATCCGGTCCGGGACGTCCTGCTCGGCGTGGTGGCCGCCGCGCAGGACCCGACGTCCGGGGGCAGGCACAAGGTGTTCGGACGTCACGACCTCGCGATCATTCCGCAGACGTCCACGATCGCGTCGCATCTGCCGCGGGCCGTGGGGGTGGCGTTCGCGATCGAGCGGGCTGCCCGACTCGATGTCGACTGCGAGTGGCCACTCGACGCGGTCACCGTCTGCAGCTTCGGTGACGCCTCCGCGAACCACTCCACCGCGGTCGGTGCGATCAACACCGCCACCAACCTCGCGTACCGCGGGCTACCCCTGGCGTTGCTGCTGGTTTGTGAGGACAACGGCCTCGGCATCAGTGTGCCCACCGCGCCCGGGTGGATCTCCGCCGCGTACGGCGCCCGCGTCGGCTTGGAGTACTTCGCCGCGGACGGGTGCGACGTCGTCGACGCCGTCGACGCCGCGGACCGTGCCGCGCGGTGGGTGCGCACCCACCGCGCTCCGGCCTTTCTGCACCTGAGGACGGTGCGGTTGCTGGGGCACGCGGGCTCCGACGTCGAAGCCGCGTACCGGACACCCGCCGACATCGCCGCCGACCTGGATCGTGATCCGCTGGTGGGGACGGCACGCGTGCTGGTGGAATCGGGCGTCCTGACACCCGACGCCGTCCTCGACCGCTACCGGCAGGTCCACGAGCGGGTCGATGCCGTCGCGCGGGAGGTGGTTGGCGCGGCGCCGCTCCGCACTCGCGCCGAGGTGATGGCTCCCCTCGCTCCGGCGGCGCCCGCGGTGGTGGCCGGGCACGTGCGGCACCTACGTGAATCATCGGTGGCGACAACCGAATCGGTGGATAGGGTGACGCTCGCTCGCGCCGTCAATCGGGCTCTCGGGGACATCCTGGCCGCCGACCGCGGTGCGCTGCTGTTCGGCGAGGACGTCGGACGCAAGGGCGGCGTCTACGGTGTCACGCGCGGCCTCGCCGAGCGGTTCGGTGCGGCCCGGGTGTTCGACACCCTCCTCGACGAGCAGTCGATCCTCGGATTGGCTGCCGGTGCAGGGCTGTCGGGTCTCCTGCCGATCGCGGAGATCCAGTACCTTGCCTACCTGCACAACGCGGAGGATCAGATACGCGGCGAGGCAGCGACATTGGGCTTCTTCTCGGCCGGGCAGTACCGAAATCCGATGATCGTGCGGGTTGCCGGCTACGGCTACCAGGAGGGGTTCGGTGGCCACTTCCACAACGACGACGCCGTGGCGGTACTGCGCGACGTTCCGGGGATCGTGGTCGCGTCGCCGTCCCGCCCCGACGACGCGGCCGCGATGCTGCAGACCTGTGCCGCGGCCGCCCGCACGTCGGGCGCGGTGTGCGTGTTCCTGGAACCGATCGCCCGCTACCACACCCGCGATCTGCACGACCCCGGTGACGGCGGGTGGCTCGTCTCGTATCCCACTGCCGCCGACCACGTCCCGATCGGTGCGGCGCGCACCTACGGTGACGGCACCGACCTGACCGTCGTCACGTTCGGGAACGGCCTGTACCTGAGCCTGCGGGTGGCACGACGGCTGCGGGACAGGGGAATCGGTGTCCGCGTCGTCGATCTGCGGTGGCTGGTTCCGCTCCCGACGGGCGACGTGCTGCGCGAGGCGAACGCGACCGGCCGGGTTCTCGTCGCCGACGAGACGCGGGCATCGGGCGGGGTGTCGGAGGGTGTGCTCACCGCCCTCGTCGATGCCGGGTTCACCGGGGCGATCGCACGTGTGTCGAGCGCCGACAGTTTCGTTCCGCTCGGTGACGCGGCCCGGCTCGTGCTGCTGTCGGAACGCGAGATCGAGCAGGCTGCACTCGAACTGGTTCGGCGATGAACGATGGTTGTCAGCCTGCCGGTTGTCGGTGCGGAAGCAACGATCGAACTGCCGCCACCGGATCCCACACGCCGCGCCGAACACGGGTGAGCGGATAGCACGCGAAGCCGATCAGCGCGGCGCTCAGGTGCCCGACATCGGTGAAGGTCTGGCTCACGAGCACCGGGACCGCGAAGAACGTTACGACGCTTGCGACGTAGACATACCGCCACGGTGACACGATCCGGTATGCGAGCACACCCACCACCCCGGCGAGGGCGTAGCTGACGCCGACGTCGAGGGTGGTCACCGCGGACGCCGGCGCCTCGCCGTGCCGGATGGCCCAGTACAGGACCCCTTCGCTGAGGTACGTGGCGCCGACGTGCGCGATCACGCAGACCGACGCCCAGCGCAGTGTCCCCAGCCAGCGCTCGGCGGGCACGTGAAAGATGTTGTAGAGCACGAAGTAGGAGATCCACGGGCCGCCCGCGAGCCAGAACGCACTGCTGACCAGCACCCGCAGGGGGTCTTCACTCAGGTGGTGCAGGTTGGTCGATCGGTCGCCCAGAACCTCGTTCAGGACGGGGTCGGGGAGTTGCCGCCCGACGATCGTCGTGACCAGTAGGACTGCCAGCCAGAGGTACGTGCCAGGGGCGCGTCGGATGTACGCCCACACCGCGGACGCCGACAGATGGAGCCGATCCCGGACTGCCACGGACTCCAGTGTGACCCCGGAACTGCCGGTTCGTCAGTCCTCGGGAAGGGTGACGCCGAGCTGTTCCGCGCGGGCCGCGACCTCGTCGGGAAACACGTTGCGGAACAGGTACAGGTCGGTGCCCATCACCCAGCCGGGCGCCATCCGCGTCGCGTACCGCTCGAAGTAGCCGAGCTGCTTGCCGAACAGCACGAGCTCCTCCGGGCTCGCGACACCCCACTGCCTGCCGATGGTGACGAGCGCGCCGATCAGCGAACTCAGCTTCAGCTCGCCCAGATCGTTCGCGAACACCGGTGCCAGCACGGCCCCGACCTGGGCGCCGATCTCCGCGTCCGTGGCGTCGAGGTCCGAGGTGTAGCCGAGGGAGCGGATGCCGCGGGCGACGGCGGAGTAGTCCCCGTCGATCAGCGTGGCGTGGAACATGTCGCGCAGGATCGACCGCCACACCTCGGGCAGTTCGCCGACGATGCCGAAGTCGAGGAGGGAGACACGACCGTCGTCGAGGAGCCACAGGTTGCCTGCGTGCACGTCACCGTGGAACGGGCCGTGGATCGTGATCGCCTCGATCCAGGCCTTCACGCCGCGGCGGATCAGCATGCGGGTGTCCACCGACTCGTCTGATTCGATCCGATCGAACGGGATGCCGTGCATCCGTTCCATACAGATGACGTGCGGCCCGCAGTACGGCCAGTACACTTCGGGCGCGGTGACGCCCTTGTTGTCCCCGAACGTCCACAGTGCGTCCCGGAACCGGGTCTGCCGGTCCGCTTCGACGGCGCTGTTGAGCTCCGTCATCGTCGCGTTGTGCAGATCCCGGATGATCGCCGTCGCGTTGGCGATCCGGAAGAAGTCGTGGAGCCGCTCGAGTTTGCGGGCACCCCAATAGGCGGTCCGCAGGTCCAGCAGCATGCGGTGGCGGATGCCCGGGCGCTGCACCTTGATCACGGCCTGGCGGCCGTCGGGCAGGACACACGCGTGCACCTGCGCGACGGACGCCGCGGCCAGCGGACGATCGTCGAACTCGGCGAACAGCTCGCCGATCGGATGGCCCAGGTCCGCCTCGACCACGGCCCGTGCCTGCGCGGCGGGCACCGGCGGTACGTCGTCGAGGCACCGCAGGCAGGCATTCGCGAGCGCAGGCGGGAACATCCCCGACGACGACGCCATCAACTGTCCCAGCTTGACGAAGGTCGGGCCGAGGAATTCGAAGCCGTTGACGACGCCCTCCGACGCGGCATCGGCCCATCCCATGTTCCGGCGGGTGAACGGCTTCGTGACGGTCGCGAACAGTGCACACGCCGCGATCACCGTGCCGACCACGAGTGCCCGCCACAGCTGAGCCAGACCGAAACGCTCCAGGTCAGGAATGTGGACAGCCAAGGCGTCGGCCGGCGGCCCAGACGAATAGGGGCCGACAGGGCGGGACAGGGAGTCGTGCACGGTCACCTCGCTTCAGCTTCAGCCCGACAGCGTAGGAGACGGAACGGCCATCCGTCGATGCCCCAACGATGCCGGATGCTGTCACGGCGGATCGCGGTTCGGTGGCGATTTCCGGCGAACCGCGCGCGGGGGAGTGCAGTGAACACCGCAATCGTGCACGCTGTTCCGACCTGAGGAGGTGGCGATGTCCAAGCGGGCGGTGGCGATGGCGGCGATCGCGACGATGGTCGCGGCGGGCGGAATGATCGGCGGCACCGCGACCGCGGCGCCGGTGGTCGGAACGGGTCCGTGCGCGTCCGATCCGCCGGTGGAACACGAATCCGTCATTCCGGAGAAGCTGAACATCCCGATCCCGTACCCGTGGGTCGAGCCGGTGCCATTCCCGGCGCCCGAAACCGACCCGGTTCGGATCACCCCGGAGCCGCTGCCCGCCGACCCGTGCACCAACCCGTGCCCCGACCTGACCGACGTTCCCGACCCGCCCGGCGGGTTGTCGTCGCGGATCGGGATCCCGGAGATCGGTCTGGACTTCAACCCGTTCGTGTTCGGCATCCCGGTGCCCGGCCCCGATCAGCAGCTGCCCGACCCGCCGGCGGAGGCGACTCCGCCGACGGAGCCGGGGCCGCTGTCGCCGAAGCGCACCACACCGCAGTTGCGGGACGTCAGCATGGTTGCGAAGGTGACCGGCGCGAGCTCGACCAACCGCACCGACAAGCGGTGGCAGGTCAACGGCACCGACCTCGGCATCATGTGGGAGTCGCAGCCGGGTGAGGTGGCCGTCGCGTTCGGCGACACCGTCGGACGCGGATTCCACCCGCCCGGCGGACAGGGTGACGACTGGCGCAGCAACGTCCTGGGATTCAGCACCGACGCGGATCTTGCCGACGGCCTGACGATCGACAAGTTCGTGCAGGACAGCCGCTGCCACGCCGCGGAGGTGCTGAGCAGCCGCAAGATCGACAACGTCGAGATCACCACGATCCCGACGTCGGGCTTCGCGATCGGGTCGCGCCAGTACATGAGCTACATGTCGATCCGCACCTGGAACAGCATCCCGACGACCTGGTTCACCAACCACGGCGGCATCGCCTTCTCGGACGACGGCGGGCAGACGTGGACGAAGGACCCGTACGCGCGCTGGGACAACATCTTCGGGCTCGGGAGGTTCCAGGTCGCGGCGATGGTCCCGCAGGGCGGGTACGTGTACATGTTCGGCACGCCCAACACCCGGCTCGGCGAGGTCGCGCTGGCGCGGGTGCCCGAGGCGGACGTCCTCAACAAGTCCGCGTACCAGTACTGGAGTGACGGCGAGTGGACGCCGGTCGGGGGTCCGCGGGCGGCGACCCCGATCATCCGTGGCACCGCAGGCGAACTGTCCGTCGACTACGACGACGACCGGGGCGTCTGGCGCGTCGGCTATCTCGACACCCTGCGGACCGGCATCACGTTGCGTGAGTCCGATGCGCCTCAGGGCACGTGGTCGGAGCCCGTCCGGATGGTGGGCGTCGAGTCGTACCCCGAGTTGTACGGTGGGTTCATCCATCCGTGGTCGACCGCCGAGGACCTGTACTTCACGATCTCGACGTGGTCCGACTACAACGTCTTCCTGATGCGCGCCGAGTTGGACTGACCCGGCGCCCGAACCCGAGGAGCGTCGCCGTGCAGCAATGGCCCGCGGACTGGCCGCGTCCCGCGAAGGACATCGCGACCGGCACGTCCGACGCCGTCGCCGCAGCGACGGCCGGTGAGGCCGAGGCGTACGCCGACGCCGTCGACCGGCTGCTCACCGCGGATCCCGATCAGGTGCGGTCGGTCCATTCGGCGATGGTCCGGGAGTTGCTCGAGGACACCCACGCCGACGGGTTGACGGGCGAGGCCGTTCAGGAGGTGCTCGAACGCTGCGCCCGCGCCGCCGCGGTGTGGCTGCCGACCCTCGACGTGGGCGCGCTCGCGGTCGTGCTCACCGGATCGCTCGGCCTCACCGACTACGACGAGGACACCGTTCGCGTCGGCTGGCCCGTGGTTCTACGCCAGGCGCTGCTGGTCATCGCGGACCTGCTCGCCGTCGCGCAGGCACCGGTGGACGGTTACCTGCGGCGCGCGATCGGGGAGATCGCCCGCGCCGAAACCGTCGAAATGCCTTGACAAGCAGCCTGTCTCGGTTGTGACCTGGGCCGAAGCCTAGGCGTGATCTCGTTTCGTGTCGCGGCGTCGGTCACTGCTCAAGAACCACGCGGATGCGCCCAGGACGGGAAGCGCGATGACGAGAGCGGACCACCAGAACTTCGATCCCGACCGGTCGTGGTGGGTTCTGAGGACGGAAACGAGCGCAGCGCCCGTCAGGATCGCCCACAGGGCCACGATGACCGTATAGGCGATGTCGTATCCGAGTGGGATCGTCGCGTCGAATTCCATACCGAAGATCCTTGTCCTATCGTTTCGTCAATCGTGCGGTGACCGGTCGGCGTCTCAACGGAAGAACTGGACCAGACAGAACTCGTGGTCCTCGGGGTCGCGCATGACCATGACGACTCCTTCGTCGTAGTCGTGCCGCACACCGGACCAGCGCCCGCCCAGGTTCTCGACCCGGCGGCGGCCGGCGTCGATGTCGTCGACCGCGATGTCGAGGTGGATGCGGACCTTTCCGATTTTGGGCTCGGCCACACGCTGAAAGGTCAAGCGTGGCCAGCCGTCGAAGCGCGAGCCGACCGTTGCCCATCCCGGATCATCGCCGTGTTCCGAGGTGGCGGGAATGTCCAGGATCGCGCTCCAAAACGAAGCCAGGCGTGTCGGGTTCGCGCAGTCGATCGTGATCCCGACCCATCGGGTGTTCCGCGACGCAGGATCGGTCAGGACACGGCCTGCTTCACCAGCGTGCGCAGCCTCTTCTCCACCGCGTCCGTCACGGCGACGACGGCGAACGACGTCGGCCACATGTCGCCGTCGTCGAGGTTGGCCTTCTCGTCGAAATTGACCGTCGGATACCTCGTGTCGAACTTGGACTTGGGCTGCACGAACATGACGACCTTGTCGTCGGCGTCGGCATAGGCCGGAAACCCGTAGAACGTCTTCGGGCGCAGGTCGGGAGCCTCCTCGGCGACGACGCGATGAAATGTCGTCGCGACCTCGCGGTCGATCCCGGCGAGAGCGTCGATTGCGTCGACGCACGCCTCGAGCTCGCGAGCCTGCTTCGCGGCGCCCTTGAGGCCCTTCGTCGAGCGCAACTCGTCGGCGCGCTGCTTCATCGCGGCCTTCTCGTCGGAGGAGAATCCCGAACCTTCACTCGTTGTGTTCATGAGAATCACGCTACGTCGGGACGGTGCCGCCCGCTTCTCGAATCCTGATCGGTTCGTGGGGCGCAAGCGCAAGTTCCCTGATGTCACATTGGATAACCTGAGGTGACCCAATGTGACATCAGGGAACCAGGGAACGGCGGGCAGGTGGGCAGCGTCAGCCGCCGTGCACGGGGACGGCCTCGGGATCCACTTCGGCGGGACCCGTGAACTGGCTGACGTACAGGTCCCGGTAGGCGCCGCGTGCGGCGAGCAGTTCGTCGTGGGTGCCCTGCTCGACGATGTGGCCGTCCTCCATGACGACGATGACGTCGGCGTCACGGATCGTCGAAAGTCGGTGCGCGATGACGAAACTCGTCCGGTCGGTGCGCAGGTTCGCCATCGCCTTCTGGATGAGGAGTTCGGTTCGGGTGTCGACGGAGCTCGTCGCCTCGTCGAGGATGAGGACGACTGGCTTGGCGAGGAACGCACGGGCAATCGTGATGAGCTGCCGTTCACCGGCGCTCACGCCGCCCCCCTCGTCGTCGAGGACGGTGTCGTACCCGTCGGGCAGAGTGCGCACGAAATGCTCGACGTGGCTGAGCTCCGCGGCCTCCATCACCTCCTCGCGTGTGGCGGACGGGTCGCCGTAGGCGATGTTCTCGTAGATGGTGCCGCCGAACAGCCACGAATCCTGCAGCACCATGCCGGTGCGTTCGCGGAGGTCGTCGCGGGTCATCTCCTGTGAGTCGACGCCGTCGACGCGGATCGTCCCGGTGTCGACGTCGTAGAACCGCATGATGAGGTTCACCAGGGTCGTCTTGCCCGCACCGGTCGGTCCGACGATGGCGACCATGTGCCCGGGTTCGGCCACCAGCGTGAGGTTCTCGATGAGCGGCTTCTCGGGCACGTACCGGAACGAGACGTCCTCGAATTCGATGCGCCCGCAGTTGGTCTGCGGTGTGAGCGGCTGCGTCGGGTCGGGTGTCTGCTCGTCGGCGTCGAGGATGTCGAAGATCCGTTCCGCGGACGCCACGCCGCTCTGCAGGAGATTGAACATGGCGCCGATCTGCGCGAGTGGCTGGGTGAACTGACGCGAGTACTGGATGAACGCCTGCACCGACCCGAGGCTGAGCGAGCCGGATGCGACCTGCAGCCCGCCGACGACGGCGACCGCCACGTAGTTCAGGTTGCCGAGGAACATGATCGCGGGCTGCACGAGACCCGAGATGAACTGGGCTCGCCAACTCGACTGGTAAAGCTTGTCGTTGCGTTCGTCGAACTCGTCCTCGACCTCACGCTGGCGGCCGAACGCCTGCAGGAGTTCGTGTCCCGTGAACGCCTCCTCGACCTGCGCATTGAGCTTGCCCGTCGACGACCACTGCGCGGAGAAGTGCGGTTTGGACCTGCGTGCGATCAGCATCGTCGCGACGAGGGCCAGGGGGATCGTCACCAGCGAGATGAGCGCCAGCAGCGGCGAGATCGAGAACATCATCACGAGGATCGCGATGACGGTGAGCACCGAGTTCAGCAGCTGGGAAATGGTCTGCTGCAGGCTCTGCGAGAGGTTGTCGAGGTCGTTGGTGACGCGGCTGAGAAGGTCTCCGCGGGGGATCGTGTCGTAGTACCGCAGCGGGAGCCGGTGGAGCTTCGCCTCCACGTCGGCACGCAGTCGCCGAATCGTTCCGACCACGACGATGTTGAGGAGGTAGGCGCCGATCCACGACAGCAGTGCCGACCCCACATACAGGGCGAGGACGATCAGCAGGACCCGCCCGACAGCGGTGAAGTCGACGCCGACGCCGGGGATCACGTCCATCGAACTCACCATGTCCGCGTACGTGTTCTGGCCCTGCGCGCGGAGCCCCGCGACCGCCTGGTCCTTCGTGGTCCCGGCCGGAAGGGTCTGTCCGATCACGCCGTTGAAAATGAGGTCGGTGGCGTGGCCGAGTACCCGCGGCGCGATCGCGGTGAGAACGACGGCCCCGACGATGGTCAGCAGGACGGTGACCATGAAGCCGCGGTAGGTGAGCAGCAGGTGCACCAGGCGTTTCATCGACGGTCCGAACGACCGTGCCTTCCGGACCGGCGCCGTCATCGGTCCCCGCGGGCCCGTCACGACTGCTCCGCAATCGCGAGCTGGGACTGGACGATCTCGGTGTAGGTCGGACAGTCCGTGACCAGGTCGTCGTGTCTGCCGAGGCCGACGATGCGACCGCGGTCGAGAACGACGATCTGGTCGGCGTCCATGATCGTCGAGACACGTTGCGCGACGATGATCACCGCGGCCGCCATCGTCTCGGGTCTCAGTGCCGATCTCAGGCGGGCGTCGGTGGAGAGGTCGAGTGCGGAGAAGGAGTCGTCGAACAGGTAGATCGCCGGCCGGCGGACCACCGCCCGCGCGATAGCGAGGCGCTGACGCTGGCCACCCGAGACGGTGGTGCCGCCCTGGGCGATCGGGGTGTCCAACCCTTCGGGCATCGCCCGGACGAACTCGTCGGCCTGGGCGATCCGCAGCGCCTCCCAGACCTCGTCGTCCGTCGCGTCCGGTTTCCCGTGCCGCACATTGGAGGCGACGGTTCCCGAGAACAGGTACGCCCGCTGCGGCACCAGGCCGATCACGGAACGCAGGGCGTCGGGGTCGAGGCGGCGGACGTCGGTGCCGCCGACCGCTACAGATCCGGCGGTGGCGTCGATCAGACGCGGCACCAGTCCGATCAGCGTCGTCTTGCCCGATCCCGTCGACCCGACGATCGCCGTCGTGGTGCCGGGCTCGACACGGAAGGTCATGTCCTGCAGCACCGGAGTGTCGGCGCCGGGATACCGGAACTCCGCCCCCCGGAACTCCACGACACCGGGATTGCCGGTGAATCCGACCGGGGCGACAGGGCGCACCACCGACGACTCCGTGTCGAGCACCTCGGAGATCCGCTCCGCGCACACCGCCGCGCGCGGCGCCATCATCGCGAGGAACGACGCCATCATCACCGACATCAAGATCTGCATGACGTAGCTGATCATCGCGGTGAGCGCGCCGATCTCCACACTGCCGTCGGCAACCTTGTGCCCACCGACCCAGATGATCGCGACGATGGTCACGTTCGTGATGAGCATGACGACGGGGAACATCAGGGCCATCATGCGACCGACGCTCAGGCTGGCGTCGGCGAGTGAGTCGTTGGCGACGGCGAACCGCTGCATCTCGTGGCGTTCCCGGACGAACGCGCGCACCACCCGGATGCCCGTGATCTGCTCGCGCATGACTCGGTTCACGTTGTCCAGGCGTGTCTGCATCGCCCGGAATCCGGGGATCATCACCCGGATGATCAGTGCCATCACGATTCCGAGCACGGGGACCGCCACCACGAGGATCCAGGCCAGTCCGGGTGCCACGTGGAGACCCATGACGATCCCGCCGATGCACATGATCGGTGCCATCACCAGGATCGCCGCCCCCATCACCAGCAGCAGCTGAATCTGCTGGACGTCGTTCGTGGACCGGGTGATCAGCGAGGGAGCGCCGAATGTGCCGACTTCGCGTGCCGAGAAGGTGTTCACGCGGTGCAGCAGATCGTGCCGGAGGTCGCGGCCGACACCGAGTGCGCCTCGGGCACCGAAGAACTGGGCGATCACCATGCAGAGCACCTGCACCGAGGCGACCACGAGCATCCAGCCGCCGATTCGCAGGATGTACTCGGTGTCGCCCTTCGCGACGCCGTTGTCGATGATGTCGGCGTTGAGCGTCGGCAGGTACAGCATCGCGGCGGTGGCGATGAACTGCAGGACCACCACCGCGGCGACGTACCGTCGATAGCGCGACAGGTACGTGACGATCAGATTGGTCAGCATGTCCGGGTTCCCCTTCCGGTCACTTCCACACCGCTCGCACGACGGCCTTGCGGATCTCCTCGATCACGACGATCGACGATGCCACCGCGATGGCGAACAGCCACTGGCTTGCCGTCAACGACGTGGTGTCGAACAGGTCCTGGAGGAAGGCGACGTTGACGACCGCGACGTGCAGGACGACGACACCTGCCAGTGCGACCCAGATGGTGTGGTTCGTGAAGGTCTGCATCGAGAAGATGCTGCCCCTGTCCGAGCGCACGTTGAGCAGGTTGAACACCTGATAGAAGACGAACGTCGTGAATGCGAGTGTCGTTGCGAACAGAGGATTGTCGGCGCTCTCTGGAAAGACGTCGTCGGCGAACTGGAGGACGAGGATGGTGCCGGTGGCCATCGCGACACCGAGGGTGAGGATGCGGAGCAGACGGTTGCGGGTGAGGAGCCGCTCGTCGGGTGGGCGCGGCTTGTCCTTCATGATGTCCGGGTTGGTCGGATCGACACCGAGCGCGAGGGCGGGCGGGCCGTCCATGATGATGTTGACCCACAGGATCTGCAGCGCGGTGAACGGTGCACCCCCCGCGATCCCGAAAACGCCCGCGGTGAGGAAGATCAGCACGAAACCCCAGGCCGTGGTGAGCTGGAACTTCACGAACTTGAGGATGTTCGCGTAGATTCCGCGACCCTCGCGCACCGCCGCGACGATCGTGGCGAAGTTGTCGTCGGTGAGAATCATCTTCGCCGCGCCCTTGGACACGTCGGTTCCCGTGATGCCCATGGCGATTCCGATGTCGGCCTGCTTCAGGGCGGGAGCGTCGTTGACGCCGTCGCCGGTCATCGCGACGATGTGGCCTTCCGCCTGCAGCGCCTCGACGTAGCGGATCTTGTGTTCCGGTGCGACTCGGGCAAGCACACCGAGATGTTCTGCGCGGGAACGCAATGCCTCGGATTCGATCCGGTCGAGGTCGGCACCCGAGAGGGCGTCGCCGACGATGCCGAGGTCACCTGCGATCGCCGATGCCGTCGTCAGGTGGTCGCCGGTGATCATGTGGACCTCGATGCCCGCGGAGTGCGCGATCTCGATGGCGTCGCGCGCCTCCGGTCGCGGCGGGTCGACGATGCCGACGACGGCGTAGACGGTGAGGTCGTCGACGGCGTCCTGCAGTGCCTGCGCGTCCTCGGGCAGGGCGTCGAGGGTGCGGCCCGCGATCATGAGTGTGCGCAGGCCGTCCCGCGCGAGATCATCGACTGCTGTGAGGATCGTGGTGCGGTCCGCGTCGGTCATGAGGCGGTCGGTGTCACCCTCGCGGAGGCGGGTCGCGCGAGTCAGCAGCACACCTGCGGCGCCCTTGGCGTAACAGCGGATCCGGTCGACCCCTTCCGGTGTCCTCGTGGCATGGAATGTCGCCATGAACTTGTACTCGGAGTCGAACGGGACCTCCGCCAGTCGTGGGTGGCTCTTGCGCGCACCCTGGACGTCGATGCCACCCTTCTCGGCGAGCACCACCAGCGCGCCCTCCGTCGGGTCACCGACCAGTGCGGCGTCGCGAACCGACGCGTCGTTGCACAGCGCCATCGCGAGAAAGCCACGTCGCAGGTCGGGGAAGGGGAGTTCGCCGTCGCTGAGGAAGTGGCCGTCCGTCGAATAGCCCTCGCCGGTGACGCGGAAACTCTGCCCTGCTGCCTCCAGCCGCTGCACGGTCATCTCGTTGAGGGTGAGGGTGCCGGTCTTGTCGGTGGCGATCTGCGTCGTGCTGCCGAGGGTTTCGACGGCCGCCAGCTGCTTTACGATCGCGCCCCGTTTCGCGAGGCGCGAGGCGCCCATTGCGAGGGTGAACGCGACGACCGCCGTCAGCCCCTCCGGGATGGTGGCGACGGCGAGCGACACCGCCGTCAGCAGCAGATCCGACCACGACTCGCCGCGCGCGAGGCCGAGCGCGAAGACGATCAGCACGACCACGAGGGCGATCCCGGTGAGCAGCGTCGCCAGCTGGTCGATGCGCCGCTGCAACGGTGTCTTGTCGGTGCCTGCGGTGCCCAGCAGGGTGGCGATCGCACCGATCTGGGTGTTCATGCCCGTCCCGGTCACTGCCATCGCCGCGCGTCCGCGCGTCACCTCGGTGTTCATGAACAGGGTGTTCGTGCGGTCGCCGATCGGCAGATCCGGATCGTCGAGCGCGTCGACGGTCTTGTCGACCGGTTGCGACTCACCGGTGAGCGCGGATTCGGCGACCTGCAGGCGGGCCGCGTCGACCACCCGCCCGTCGGCGGGCACCGCGTCACCGGCCTCCAGCAGCACGATGTCCCCGGGGACGAGCTCGGTTCGGGGCACGAGCTGCTCGCGTCCGTCGCGGCGGACCCGGGACTGCGAGACGGACATGTCGCGCAGGGCCTGCAGGCTGTCCTCCGCCCTGGTCTCCTGAACGTAGTTCAGCACCGTGTTCAGGGTGATCACGGCGAGGATGACGACGGGCGTCTCCCACTCCTTGGAGACGAGTGCACTGATCGCCGCCGCGACCACGAGCACGAGGGTCATCTTGTCCGCGAGCAGCCGAATGATCTTGCGCAGCGCCGACTCTCCGGCCTCTTCCTGCAGCACGTTCTCGCCGTATTCGGCGCGGCGGCGGCTCACCTCGGTGTCGGACAGGCCCCGGTCGACGTCGACTCCCAGCGATGCGAGGAGGTCCTGCGCAGTGGCGGTGTGGACGTCGTCGGGCGTGTTCGCGGTCATGCGTGCTCCTGCCGAAATGCCTACACGGGTGGGTCGGAGGGTGCAGGTTTCACTGTAGGAGCGGCAGAGTCGAGGCGCAGGAGGAGCGATGCGCGGCGCGTCGTGGTCAGCGGTGAAGCAGGTTCGCGCCCGAGATCATCGCCTCGATCGACGACTCCGTCGTGTCGGCTCCGAACCCGATAGCCCAGTGCCGGTGACCGTCGTGCTCGCACAGCAGGACGGTCGCGATCCGGTCGGCCGCGATGTGCAGCTGATGGAAGGAGAGGATCTCCATCTGGAAGCCGGCGTCGTAGAGCATCGTGGTCAGCGCGGACACCGGTCCGCACGCGGTCGCGGTCGTCTGCGCGATGGCGTCGCCTATGCCGAGGGTGGCCTTGAACTCGCTGATGCCCGCGCCGCGCGGCGTCGCCGACCAGCGGCCGAAGCGGATGGGACCGCCCGACGGCGAGTACGTCGCGAGGAAGGTGCGCCAGCTCATGCCCGCGCACTCTGCGCGCATCTCGGTGGGCAGCGGCATCCCGAAACGGGCCGAGAACGGGTCGGCGGAAGCGGTGGTGGTGTTCGACGAGGCATTCATGGGAGGGGTCTTCCTGAGTTGAACGGAGGACCAACGCGTAGCTCAACGACCCGCAACGAGGGGTCGGTCCGAATCAGACCCCGCTGCGGCGGCGAACTACGAGAATGCGCGTCATGGACGCCACCATAGGCGGCGTCGTGAGGATGCGCAACAATCCTCGCCTGCCGGAACCGGTCGCGTCGAGTGACCCAGGCCACTCGGTTCGGGTAAGTGGAACGAGTATCAAGTTGGACGCTTGTCCGATATAAAGGACCAGGAAACGGCGGGTCGGGCGCCATGGCAGCTAACCGTCGTGCACGTTGTTCCATTCGTCTGGAGGATCTGCATGTCACGTCAGTCGATGCGCCGGGGCGCATCCATCGTCGCCGCCACCGCTCTGCTCGCGGGTGGTCTCGCGCTCGGTTCCGGCACCGCCGTCGCCGCCGGCTCGGCCGATCTCGGAAGTGTCGGCTCGTCCGATGCCGCCGCCGAGCAGAAGCCGCACGCGGTCACCAAGACCGCCAGCAACATCTCAGTGACCAAGCAGGTCGTTGGCAACGGCAAGGTCGCGCCGGGTCAGAAGGTGACCTACCGGACCACCTTCACCGTCCCGAGCGGCCTCGATCGCGCCATCACCAAGATCAAGGACGTCCACCCCGCCGGCTTCCAGTACGTCGAGGGCAGTGCGACGATCAACGCCTGGAACCTGATCGGCGGACAGAAGACAGTCAACGTCACGCCCGAGGTCAACGTCGAAGGCAACTACATCCGGGTGGCCAATCCGCTCGGCTGGCTGGTCTCGTCGATCGACGCGAAGACCCTGACCTTCGAGGCCACCTACCTGGTGCCCTCGGACGCCAAGGTTGGTGAGGCCCTCGACAGCGGCCTGGCGTTCGACGTCCAGTTCTTCCAGACCAGCCAGGGCTGGGATCCGATGGGCGTGTTCGCCACCATCCGCACGCAGAACCTGGGTGAGGGCGTTGCCAGCGGTTCCGCCGGCCTGGGTCTCGGCTCCTCCGACGGCGAGGGCGGCACCACCGGCTCCGCCGGGTCCTCGATCATCGAGAATCCCTCCGACTTCATCGCCGACATCATCAGCGGCGTGATCGGCAACGGCAGCTAGCAACACCACAGAGAAAGGGGCCGTCCGGCGTGTGCCGGGCGGCCCCTTTGTCGTCGAAGCGTCCGCCGACCGGCGTCACGCTGTGGGAATGCCATGCGAAACGGAATCGCGAGTCGGGGCGATTGTCTGATGGGGCGGCCTTCGTCCAGCATGCTTAGCCCCATAGTCTTGCGAAAGATACTGTCCCGCAGCATTTTTTATTCTCCAACGGGAATCGGCGCGCCTCCTTACGATGACCCGACGCACGTTCGTCGAGACCGGGGACCGATGCGCGGCGTCCACCCGAGCGAATGGAGATCCTGCATGTCCCGTACCACGTTGCGCCGTGTCGCATCCGTTGCCGCCGCCACCACGCTGCTCGCCGGTGGTCTCTTCGCCACCGCGACCACCGCCACGGCGCAGTCCTCCATCCTGGGCGACTTCGGTTCGACCGCGAGCGTCCCGGACATCCCGGCCTCGGCGACCGTGAAGGTCGACAACCTCACCATCACGAAGTCGATCGTGGGGAGCAACTCGATCGCGATCGACGGCCAGGTGACATACCGGACCACGATCTCGGCCGGCGACGGCCCGGATCGGCTGATCAAGCGGATCGTCGACCTGAACCCGATCGGACTCGTCTACGTCGAGGGCAGCGCCAAGGTCACCGCCTGGCAGGACGGTCAGCTGACGACCGCGTACGTCAACGCCTCCGCGTCGGCGGACGTCGGGGTCGCGGTCAGCAATGCCGCCGGATGGCTGGTGTCGGCGATCGGCAACAAGAGCGTCACCTTCGAGGTCACCTACTCGGTGAAGGAACTCAACTTCAGCCCCGGCGTCTTCGACAGCGGCCTCGCCATCGAGGTGGACGGAATGGCCGAACTCGCGTGGCCCGAGATGGGCGTCAAGCTCAATCTCCTCGGCTCCGGCAACTCCGTCTTCTCCAGCTGAGCGCCGGACGGTCGTTGTCGGGACAGCCGCCGAGTGCGGACCCGGGCAATGCTCGTTCGGTTGAGAGTGCGGTGGTCCGCGCCGCGGCGCCTACCTGCGTCGGCGGCGCGGACGATCGACATCCCGGTGCCAAGAAGTGGTGAGGAGATCGATTGCGCGATTTCGGTGCCCGATGATCCTCTGCGGCAACGCTTGTCGTCATCACGCTCGCTGCCGTGCCTTCCGGTGGTCCAACTGAATGGGGACACGCCGTCGAATGTGTGGTTGACTGCGTTCGGTCGTAGTTTTTGTTCGCGTTTAGCCGCGCTCGCAAATTCTTTGTTGCGGGCGGATGGATCTCCTGTTCAGGAATCGCCGTGGGTGATACCGGCCCAGCTCTACCCATTTCGGTAGAGCTGTTGAGCGTGACAAGAGGAGATACACATGGCAGAGGGCACCGTGAAGTGGTTCAACTCCGAGAAGGGGTTCGGCTTCATCGCACCTTCGGACGGCACCGCTGACGTCTTCGCGCACTACTCGGAGATCCAGGGCGGCGGATTCCGCAACCTCGAAGAGAGCCAGCATGTGCGGTTCGATATCGGCCAGGGCGCCAAGGGCCCCCAGGCGACCGGAATCACCGTCATCTGATCCACCCCCGCTTTCCCCCTCGCGGGGATGTGAGGCAACGTCGGGCCCCGCCCCTCTTATGTAGGGGGCGGGGCCCGACGTGTTTCGTATCATCGGGAAAAACCAAGCTACGCAGACTGATCTGAGAACACCGCGACGAGCCCGGACCGCCGCCGCATTGTCGAACCCTCTGGGGCGAAGTGTCTTTCGTGGGTGAACGACCCGTGTGAGCTCTCCACGGTCCCGCCACGGCGGCCAACTCCGCCCGCGCGGAGTTCTTCGCGGCGGCATGACTGCGCGGAACCGCCCGCACCGCGGCATCCCGGCCCGGTCGACGTCGATCCGCTCCTGCCGCCGGATCCCGCTCGTCGTCCACGCGCTGTCGATCCGCTGGACGCGGCGCCAGAACGCTGCACGCCACCGCCGGTACCGCATTCGATGTCCTCCTGACCTACACCTACGCGCGAGTGAAGGCCGTCACGAAAAATCTTCAGTGGCGACTGTAGACAATCCTGATTACCCGTTGTACTGTTCCTCTCGTCGATACAGAAGGATCCGGGATGGCAGGTAGAGGACGAACTACCTGCATGAAGGTGAAGACCTGGTAGGTAGGGCGGGACGCGTCGAGAAGAGTGTTGATGTGTTCATGAAGAGTCGATGCGTCCCGCCATCTACCGGTCAGTCAAGGCGGCCGGTAGAGAAATGCAGGGAACAGGTAGTTGCAGGATCTGCTGCGCCGGTTGGTTGGGCGCCGCATCCGGGGCGGTGGTGAGATCGCTGCCCCGGAACATCGAAGGAAGGTCCCCGACTGGGAGGTGGTGCACGGTCAGCTGTTACACAATCGCGTCCCGTCCGCCGAGGCGGGGAACAGGTAAGGATGCCGGCCTGATGGCCGGTCTGGCTCAGTAATTCCCCTCGGGCCCCGGCGCCACACAAGCGCCGGGGCCCACGTCCGTTCATACGAAAGGCGACACGCGCATTTCACCGAAGCCAGATAGCAGTAGCAGCCCGAACGCCCGCGGCCCGGGAGACAGATTCGACGACGAGGACTTCCCGGCGTACAGCATGGGCCGGGCCGCTGAACTGCTCGGCGTCACCCAAGCGTTTCTTCGTAGCCTCGACACCGCGAGACTGATCACCCCGCTGCGATCCGAAGGCGGCCACCGTCGCTACTCCCGCTACCAGCTCCGCATCGCCGCCCGCGCCCGCGAACTGATCGACCAGGGCACCCCGATCGAGGCCGCCTGCCGGATCATCGTCCTCGAAGACCAGCTCAGCGAAGCCCAACGCATCAACACCGAACTCCGCCAGGCGCAACAGCAATCGAGCGACGCGACCGACCGTGAAAGCACCACCGACTGAGCACTTCCGGCGGCACATGTCGAAACACTCTGATGGGTCGACCCTGTCAGCCGGACGGCAGGGGTGCCGAAGTCGGAGAACACCAGGCGGGGCGCGTGCCGGATTGGCGACGCGCCTTTTGTCATTGCCTGCCTGTTCTCGGTCGAACGAGACGCCTCAGGCCAGGTCCTCCTCGTCCCCGGGCTCGACGTGCCGCAGTCCGCGGTAGGCGTCCTCGGCGGTCCGGCGTCCGGCGATGACGGCCTCGACCTCGGCCGCGATCGGCATCTCCACCTCGTGGTCGCGCGCAAGTTCCATCACGGTCGGGGCGGTCTTGACCCCCTCCGCGACCTGCCCTAGCTCCGCGACGGCCTGCTCGGTCGTCAAGCCCTTCGCCAGGTACTCGCCGACCCGCCGGTTCCGGGAACTGGGGCTGATACAGGTCGCGATCAGGTCCCCGACGCCGGTCAGGCCGGAAAAGGTTCGGGGATGTGCACCCATCGCCTCGCCGAGCCGAATCATCTCGGCGAGGCCGCGGGCGAGCACCATTGCCCGGGTGTTGTCGCCGACGCCGAGACCGTCGGCCATGCCCGACGCGATCGCGACGATGTTCTTCAGGATGCCGCCGAGTTCGCAGCCGAGGACGTCGGTGTTGCGGTAGACGCGGAACACCGGTGACGCGAACAGCGGTTGCAGCGCGGTGGCCACTCGCTCGTCCTGCATCGCGACCACCGACGCCGCGGCCATGCCGGCCAGGACCTCCTTCGCCAGGTTCGGACCGGCCATCAGCCCCACCGGATGTCCGGGCAGGCACTCGGCGATCACTTCGGTCGGGCGCAGCCGAGTCCCCGGCTCGAGTCCCTTCGCCAGCGACAGCACCGGCACCCAGGCCCGCACGTCCTCGGAGATCTGGGTGAGGGTCTCCCGCACCGCGTGCGACGGCACGCCGACGACGAGGACGTCCGCCTCCTGTGCGGCCTCGACGATGTCCGAGGTGGCTCGGAGGTCCTTCCGCAGCGCATGGTCGCCGAGGTACCGGCTGTTGCGGTGCGCGGTGTTGATCTCGTCGGCGGAGTCGGCGTCACGCGACCATAGGAGAGTCGGGGTGTTGCGCGCGGCCAGTGACGCCACGGTCGTTCCCCACGACCCTGCGCCGAGCACGACCACCCGTACGGGCCGAGCCATCAGCGATCACCGCGACGTGCGTTGGCAGTCATGATTGAAGGCTGCCACCCGTGTTGGCGGTGCCGCTGACGATTCACCGAATCGAGACCGCATCGACGATGTCATGCGGTCAGGGTGCGACCACCCCGGCGACGGGGATCCGGCCCGCGACCGCGGTCCGGAAGTCGACCATCGCCCGCTGCAGGTGGTCGGGCGAGGTGACGACCACCGCGCTCGTCGCGCCGCGGCCGGCGAGGATGCCGTTGGTGTTGCGTGCGTTCTCGACGGTGGACCGGGAGGTGTTCTCCTCGGTGATGCGGAACCACGGAATGCCGTTCGCGATCAGCCACGCGCGCATGGCGCCTGCTTCGGTGATCCCGTTCTTGGGCACGCCGCCCGAGACGATGATCGGGGACAGCGGGTAGCGGCGGGCCACCTGGAGGGCGGCCTGCAGGCGGGAGATCAGCACGGGCCGCATTGTGCCGTCGGGGAACAGGCCGGCACCGAGGACGACGATGTTGGTTCCCAGTTGGTTGAGGTCGAGGACGACGGGGAACTGGGTGGTGAGGGTTTCCATACGGGTGCAGCCGACAATGGCGTCGCGGACGGGGCTCTGGCAGCCGCCGATGGTCGACAGGACGCCGTTGACCAGGGTGGTGGGGGTGATGTCTGCGTGCGCGGGGGCGGACACGGTGACCGCTGCAGCGGAGGCGAGGAGGGTCGAGAGGGCTGCGATGGTAAGACGTCGAATACGCCTCGATACCGAATAATGCTGCATGGCACTCCTTTTCGTATGGTTGCCCCGACGGAAGGTGGTGACAGCCTACGAGTGTGCCTTAGTCGTGCGGATTGCACACGAGCTTCGTGGGTGACCGGCGCGTCGCGTCGGCGTGTCGCGCCGAGGTGGAGGCCCGGGCGTGTCGCCGGTCAGCGGTCGGCGTGCGAGAGCGCCGAGGGCCACCAGATCGCGCGCCCGATGTCGTGGGAGAGCGCGGGGACGAGGACGCTGCGGACGACGACGGTGTCGAGCAGGACGCCGAACGCGACGGCGAAGCCGACCTCGGCAAGGAATACCAGCGGCAGCACCCCGAGCACCGCGAACGTCGCGGCGAGGACTATGCCCGCGGACGTGATGACCCCGCCGGTGACGGCCAGGCCGCGCAGCACTCCGGCCCGGGTGCCGTGCCGTTGCGCTTCCTCGCGCACCCGCGTCATCAGGAAGATGTTGTAGTCGATGCCGAGCGCGACCAGGAACACGAACGCGAACAGTGGGAACGAGGGGTCGGCTCCGGCGAAGTGGAAGACGTGCGTGAAGACGAACCCGCACACGCCGAGCGTCGCCGCGAACGAGAGCACCACGGTCGCAATGAGAATCACCGGTGCCAGCAGGGCGCGAAGCAGCAGGGCCAGCACCACGAAGATGACCGCCAGCACGATCGGGATGATCACGTTGCGGTCCCGCACCGAGGCGGCCTGCACGTCCGCGGTGGCCGCGGTGCTGCCGCCGACCAGGGCGTCGGCGCCCGGCACCGCGTGCACCGCGTCCCGCAGCCGGTCCACGGTAGCGAGCGCCTCCGGCGAGTCGTAGGAGTCCGCGAGCGTCGCGTTCACCACGGTGCGACCGTCGATCGGCTGGACGGTCAGGATCGGTGGGGGACAGCCGGCCGGGAGTGCGGAGCCGGTGCCGGCGCCGAGTTTGGCGAGCTCTGCCAGCTTGGCGTAGTCGACCTGCAGGCACACCGATCCCGGCGCGGTGGAGACGCCGGGGGTGGCGGCCGCCGCGGCCATGACCGCGTCCACCTGATCCGCGTTGGTGACGATCACCGCGGGCGCTCCGGTTCCGGGATCGAAGTGGGTGTCGTAGATCTGCTGCCCGGTGACGGCGTCGGGGGTGTTGGTGAAATTCTCGGCGGAAGTCAGGCCGCTGGTGTGCAGGCTGCCGATCCCGACGGCGAACAGGACGACGAGCAGTGCGGTGGCGCCGACCCAGGCCGGGCGGTCGCGCCGCCCGACGGCGGCGGCGATCCGTCCCCACCAGCCGTGGGTGGCGAGGTCGGCGGCATGGTCGACGTGCGGGATCCGCGGCCAGAACACCCAGCGGCCGGCCAGAGCGAGGAACACCGGCAGGAACGTCATCATCACCAGGTAGGTGCAGCCGATGCCGATCGCCGCGACGGGGCCGAGGCCCTTGTTCGAGTTCAGTTCGGAGAACCCGAGACAGAGCAGGCCGAGAACCACGGTGAGCGCGGACGCGGTGATCGCCGGGGCGGATTCGCGCCAAGCCCGGATCATCGCGTCGAACCGATTCGGGAAGTGGTGCAGCTCCTCCCGGTAGCGGGAGATCAGCAGCAACGCGTAGTCGGTGCCCGCGCCGAGCACGAGGACCATCAGGATGCCCTGACTCTGTCCGGTGAGCGTCAGCACCTCTGCCTTCGCGAGGAGATAGATCAGCATCGACGACAGTCCGAGCGCCAAACCGGCGGACAGCAGCGGGAAGAACCACAGCACCGGCGAGCGGTAGACGACGAGCAGGATCGCGATCACCACCAGCACCGCTGCGAACAGCAGCGTGCTGTCGAGTCCCTCGAACGCGTCGATGAATGCCACGAGCAGTCCGCCGGGACCGGCGGGCAGCACCTCGAGTTCGGCGGTCGCTGCGGCTTTCGCGGCGTCCATGACCTGCTGTTCGGTGGCCGCGAGTTGGTCGCCGGTGACGTCGGTGCCGTCCTTCTTGGCGACCAGTGGGACGTACTGGGCGGCGGTGGTTCCGTCGGCCGAATACTGGGTCGGGGTCATTCCGGTCGCGTCGACGCCGTCCACCCCGGCGACCGCCTCGCCGGCACGCGCGATCGAGGCTCGGTCCTCCGGCGTGAGCGGGCCGTCACGGTGGTAGACCACGAATCCAGGGATGGTCTGCACCGTGACGAAGGTCGCTGCCTCGTTCGCGGCGATCGTGGACTCGGCGGACTCGGGTAGGAACGCGGCGTTGTCGTTCTTCTGGACCTCGGTCAGCTTGCCCTGGTAGGCCCCGCCCGCGCCGCCCACGAGGAAGACGAGCACGGCGAGCACCAGGACGGCGAGGACGGGCCACCCGCGGCGCGGGGCGGGTGGCGGGTACCGGGCGGGTTCGGTGTCGAGGTCCACGTCGGTCATCGGGTCCCTGGCGTCTTTCGTTCGGAATGCGCGGTTCGGGGTCCACCAATGCGGTCCAGTACACCACGCACAGGCGGCATTTCGCGCGGTCGGCGAGAGGGTCGATCGGATCGGACCAATTTCGATACCACCGGCCTCGAATATGTTCTAAGTTGTCCCGCATGACTGCTCAGGAACTCTCCCGGCGCGGCTTTCTCGCTACCGCGGCGGCGGGGGCCGCCGCCTTGACCACCCTCGGCTGGACACCTGCCCACGCGCTCCCGTCGAGCGATGCTCGGGTCACGCTCCCGCCGCTGCCCGCCTTCCCGGAAGGCATCCCCCTCTCGCAGCAGGGCTATGAGAACTGGGTGAAGGAGATCGTCTTCGACGAGGTGTGGACCTGTGCGCCCGCGACCGCGGAGGACGTCGTGCGGGTGGCCAACTGGGCGCACGCCAACGGCTACCGGCTGCGCCCGCGCGGCACCATGCACGGGTGGAGCCCGCTGACCCTGGTGCCGGGACAGAACGTCGACAAGGTTCTTCTGGTCGACACTCTGAGCCACCTCAACCACGTCGTCGTCAACCCGTCCACCGAGCCGGGGCGCTCGACGGTGACCGCCGGCGGCGGTGCGATGCTCATGGCCGTGCTGACGGAGCTGGAGAAGCACGGCCTGGGCTGGGCGAACTCGCCGGCCATCGGCGAACTGTCGCTCGCGGGCATCCTCGCGATCGACGCGCACGGAGCCACCCTGCCCGCCGACGGCGAGACGGTGCTCCCCGGCGCCTCGTTCGGATCGATCAGCAACCTCATCACGAAGCTGACCGCGGTGGTGTGGGACACCGGGCGCGGCGAGTACGTGCTGCGCGAGTTCACCCGGGCGGATCCGGGCATCCGGCCGCTGCTCACCCACCTCGGCCGCACGTTCGTCACCGAGGTCACCCTGCAGGCCGGACCGAACTATCGGCTGCGGTGCGAGTCATCCACGGACATTCCGTGGCGTGAGCTGTTCGCGCCCGCCGGATCCGCGGGCCGGACCTTCGAGAGCTTCGTGGCGAAGTCGGGCCGGGTGGAGGCGATCTGGTTCCCGTTCACCGACACCCCGTACCTCAAGGTGTGGACCCCGACCCCCACCAAGCCGTCGAAGTCACGGGAGGTGACCGGACCCTACAACTACCCGTACTCCGACAACCTGCCGAAGCCGGTCACGGATCTGCTCGGACAGATCGTCAACGGCGCCGGTGCGCTGACCCCGCTGTTCGGACAGACCCAACTGGCCACCTTCAAGGCTGGGCTGGCCGCCACCAACGGCGCCGACCTGTGGGGCTGGTCCAAGGACGTTCAGTTCTACCTGCGGGCGACGACATTGCGGATGACGGCCGGTGGCGGCGTCGTTATCACCAGGCGTTCCAACATCGCCCGGGTCATCAACGAGTTCGTCACCTGGCACAACAAGCGGCAGCAGGAGCTCAAGGCGAAGGGGAAGTACCCGATCAACGGCCCGTTCGAGGTGCGGCTGTGCGGCCTCGACGACCAGTCCGAGGTCACGGTGGAAACCGCGGGCCCGCCGACGATCTCGGCCCTGCGTCCGCGACCGGACCATCCGGAGTGGGACACCGCGATCTGGATGAATGTGGTGGGTGTCCCGGGCACGCCGGGGATGGCGGCGTACTTCCGCGAGATGGAGCGCTTCATGCGCGCGAACTACAGCGGCGACTACGCC
Organism: Rhodococcus sp. RD6.2; assembly: GCF_001040705.1. Taxonomy (GTDB): domain Bacteria; phylum Actinomycetota; class Actinomycetes; order Mycobacteriales; family Mycobacteriaceae; genus Rhodococcus_G. Next base: position 297,146 of record NZ_CVQP01000005.1, on the reverse strand, counting down.
ACGTTCCGTCCCGAGTGGGCCAAAGGCTGGGCCTTCACGGACCAGGCCGCGTTCGTTGACGCCGAGACCATCGGCACGGTCATCCCGCAGACCTATCGCGCGGGGGTGCCGTCCGGAGACAACTGGGATTCCGCGGGCGCGGCGTTCAACGCGTACGACCCGCACCGGATCTTCACCAATCCTCTCCTGGACAGATTGCTTCCGTAGTGGGCCCGCTCAGCCGTCCAAGGCCTTCAGCAGGTCGAAGGCGCCGATCTCCAGGCCGGCGAGCCTGTTGGTCGCGATGACGAGCGCCCGGCCTGCTTCCCGGTCCAGAACGATGACGCTCTGGAAGCCGCCCGTCCCGCCGCTGTGCACGGTGTACTGGCGGCCGTCGCGAGGGATGACGGCCCAGGACATCGCGCTGCGGACCCCGAACAGCCGGTCCCATCGCGGAGTCATCGCGTCGGCGCCGGGAGCGCTTCCGTCCAGCAGGGCGCGGGCGTAGCGCGTCAGGTCGGGGACGGTGGAACGGAGTCCGCCCGCCGGGGAGTAGGCGTCGATCGGCCAGGCGTCCGCCGGCCTGCCCTGCTCGTTGAAGCCGGTGCTCGCGTCGGGTGGGAGGTCGGCCGCGGTGAGCGGAAGCCAGGTGTCGCTCATGCCGAGCGGTTCGACGATGCGTTCGCGCAGCAGAGTCGTGTAGTCGGTGTGGGCCGCTGCGGCGACCGCCTCGCCGAGCAGTGCGTAGCCGAGGGTCGAGTACCCGAAGGCGCCCCTCGTCAGCAGCGGTGCGCACCGGGCATGAGCGAGGAGTTCCTCGCGGTCGAAGGTGAAGGGGTTCTTGCCCTCCAGCTGCCACTGGATGCCTCCCAGCACCATGTTCGGGGCGATGGGGAACTGTGGAAGCCCGGACGTGTGCGCGGCCAGCTCGACCAGTGACACGTCGGCCACCGGGGTGCCGGCGACCGGGAGGAGTTCCCCGACCTTGGTGTCCTCGCGGACCTCGCCGCGGGCGACGGCGTCGGCGAACAACTCCGCCGTGAAGGTCTTGGTGATCGACCCGATCTCGTATTCGGAGTCCTCGGTGGCGCCGAAGTACGCATACCGGACCCCGGTCGAGTCGATGTATGCGACTCCCGCCTGGTCGTGGGGTGCCCGTTCCAGGATCGGGCGGGCGGCGTCGGCCAGTGCCGCGTCGCCCACCCCGGTGAACGGGGCGAGCGCACCGGCTCCCGGTGCGGAGCCCAGTGTCAATGCGATCGCGCAGGTTGCGACGATCAGTGCATTCCTCATTCAGTCCCCCCATGGAAAAGTAACGGTCGGTTTCATATCGGCGTTCAGTGGTGGGCGTTACCGCCGCACCCCGACGTCCTGAATGGCCGGACGCGTCGCATCGAGACCAAAGAGTTGTCGGCGGGACGCCGGGCGCAGGCCACCGGGATTTCATACTGGAGATGGCGCCGATCGCGCCGTCCGGTTGCACCGAATCCGAGGTGACCACCATGAGGATCGGAATCCCCCGCGAACTCAAGAACCACGAGTACCGCGTCGCCATCACTCCTGCCGGAGTGCACGAACTCGTCGGCCGCGGTCACCGGGTTCTCGTCGAAGCGGGCGCGGGCGTCGGCTCGTCGTTCCCCGACGACGACTACCGCGCGGCAGGCGCACACCTCGCGTCCTCGGCCGACGACGTGTGGTCCGAGTCGGAGCTGGTGCTCAAGGTGAAAGAGCCCATCGCCGAAGAGTATTCGCGACTCCGTGCCGATCAGGTGCTGTTCACCTACCTGCACCTGGCGGCGTCCCGTGAATGCACCGAGGCGTTGCTGGCCGCGGGGACCACGTCGATCGCGTACGAGACGGTGCGCGCCCCGGACGGGTCACTGCCGCTGCTGGCCCCGATGAGTGAGGTCGCGGGTCGGCTGGCCCCGCAGGTCGGCGCCTACCACCTGATGGCGAACGCAGGCGGTCGCGGCGTTCTGATGGGGGGAACGCCGGGGGTGCGTCCCGCGGACGTGGTTGTGCTCGGGGGCGGCGTCGCGGGGCAGAACGCGACCGAGATCGCGGTCGGCATGCACGCCGATGTCACCGTTCTCGACCTCAACCCCGCCCGACTGCACGAGATCGACAACCGCTACCGCGGTCAGGTTCGCACCGTGGTGTCCAACTCCTACGAACTCGATCGAGCTGTGGTCGGCGCGGACCTGGTGATCGGGGCGGTGCTCGTCCCGGGTGCGCGGGCCCCGAAGCTGGTGTCGAACGAGCTGGTGTCGCGGATGCGTCCGGGATCGGTGCTGGTGGACGTCGCGGTCGACCAGGGTGGTTGTTTCGAGGACACCCGCCCCACGACGCACGACGCCCCGACGTTCCGGGTGCACGACTCGGTGTTCTACTGCGTCGCGAACATGCCGGGAGCGGTGCCGCGCACGTCGACGTTCGCGCTCACCAACGCCACGCTGCCGTATGCCGTCGCACTCGCCGACCTGGGCTGGCGGGCGGCGACCGCCGCCGACCCGGCGCTCGCGGCGGGGCTGACCACCGACCACGGCGCCATCCTGTCCCCGGAGGTCGCGAAGGCCCACGAGTAGCCCTAGGTGGTTTCGGTTGCTCTGGCGGCCGGAAAGGCGCGCGGATGGCGAAGCTGCCTAGTCTGGGCGCATGAGCGACGCCATCGAAATCCAGCGGGACGGCGACATCGTCACCTGGACCCTGAACCGACCCGACACCCGCAACGTCATCTCCGAGCCGGACATGGTGCAGGCGTTCGAGGACGCCATTGCCGCTGTCAACGCCGACCGCACGGTCCGCGTCGTGGTGCTCGCGGCCAACGGCCCCGCCTTCTCGTCCGGCGGCAACGTCAAGCACATGCGGGACCGGGTCGGCATGTTCGGGGGTGCACCCGCCGACGTGCGCGACGGCTACCGGCAGGGTATCCAGCGCATCCCGAAGGCGCTCTACCACTGCGAGGTTCCGGTGATCGCCGCGGTCGGCGGGCCCGCGGTCGGCGCCGGCTGCGACCTCGCGCTGATGTGCGACATGCGTGTCGCGTCCACGGCGGCGAAGTTCGCGGAGAGTTTCGTCAAGCTCGGCATCATCCCCGGTGACGGTGGCGCCTGGTTGCTGCCGCGCGCCGTCGGATTGGCGCGAGCCGCGGAGATGGCGTTCACGGGCGACGCGATCGACGCCGATACCGCACTCGAGTGGGGCCTGGTGTCGCGGGTCGTCGAACCCGACGAGTTGCTCCCGACCGCGCACGCCCTCGCGGCCCGGGTCGCGGCGAATCCGCCGCAGGCGCTCCGGATGACGAAGAAGCTGCTCCGTGAGGGGCAGCATCAGAGCCTCGAATCGCTCCTCGAACTGTCGGCGGCGATGCAGGCGCTCGCGCACCACACCCGCGACCACCACGAGGCGGTCGCGGCGATGCTGGAGAAGCGTCCCCCGAAGTTCGTCGGGGAGTGACGACGCCGGGCGAATCGCGGGTGGGAGATTGGCCACGTCCGCACCGTTTGTCGGCGCGTCATCGTAGAGTGTGCATCCGTGATCATCGTCAGTACGGACGGCTCGTGCCTGCGGAATCCCGGTGGCGCGATCGGCTGGGCGTGGGTCAACCATCACGGACCGAGTCGGTCGGGCGGTGAGCGGTCGGGCACGAACCAGATCGCGGAACTCCGGGCGCTGCTCGAGGCGATCCTCGCCCATCCGGGCGACGAGCCGCTGCTGATCGAATCCGACTCCCAGTACGCGATCAAGTGCGCGTCCGAGTGGGTGGCCGGTTGGAAGAAGAAGGGCTGGCGCACGTCCTCGGGCGACCCGGTCAAGAACCTGGACCTGATTCGCGACATCGACCAGGCCCTCGCAGACCGGAAGGGCCCGGTCCGGTTCCGCTGGGTTCGTGGTCACGTCGGCAACCACTACAACGAGGAAGCCGACCGGCTCGCGGGCGAGGCCGCACGTGCCGTCGCTGCTACCGCGACGGCCGCGCATCAGCCTGCCCGGACCACTCCGACCACGCCCCCGGCCACGGGTGCCGCGACCACCGGCTCGCCTGCGAAGAAGACCCGACAGGTGCGGCGACGTCCGGTGCGCCCGGTCGATCCCGAGCCCGCGTTGTTCGACCTGCCCGCCGAATCCAAGGAACTCACCCTCTTCTGATTCGCCGCGCCGCACGCGGGACGGGCACGGTCAGAGTCCGAACACCCGGGCAGCGTTGTGGTGGCAGACGCCGCGTATCCAGTCGTCACCCAGGCCGAGGCGGGCGACGGCGTCCAGGGCGTGAACATACGGATACGGGATGTTCGGGAAGTCGCTGCCGAACAGGATCCGGTCTCCGAGGTCGCGCAGCCGGCGTGAATCGGCGGGATCGGACGGTGCCATGTCGCCGATGAAGTCGGTGAACGCCATCGTCGTGTCGAGCATCACCGACTCGTAGCGGTCCGCCAGGTCGAGGAATGGGGCGTACTCCGGCATCCCCATGTGCGCGATGATCAGCGGCAACCGGGGGTAGCGGGCCATCAGCGACTCGATCCGGTCCGGGCCGGTGAACCGTCCGGGTGCCGGACCGGAGCCGCAGTGGATGACCACCGGCACGCCCGCGTCCTGGATCTGCCCCCAGACGCCGTCGAGCAGTGGATCGTTCGGGTCGTAGTCGCCAACCTGGATGTGCGACTTGAACACTCGGGTGCCCGCCGCGAGTGAGTCGGCCACGTAGCCGGCCGCGCCGGGCTCCGGGCAGAAGGTGCTGGTGTGCAGGCAGTCGGGGTTGCGGGCGGCGAACTCGACGGCCCACTGGTTCAGCCAGGCCGCCATGTCCGGCTTGTGCGGGTAGATCATCGAGGTGAAGGCGTACACGCCGTACGAGCGGAGCCGATCGAGACGGACGTCCTCGTCGTGTCGGTACTGGATCGGCCAGGCCACTCCGGTCAGCGGGCCCGCCGAGTCGAAGTAGGCCCACACCTTGTCCATGACGCTCTTCGGCATGAAGTGGGTGTGCACGTCGATGATGCGCTCGAGCCCGTGGTCGGTGCGGAATCGCGTGACGGCGTCCACATCGGAGCGGCGATCGTCGTCGGACGGTGTGGGCTCGGAATCGTTAGGTTCGCACATGGAAACACCCTGTCATGTCGCTGCAGATGGGCTGAACGAGGTCGACACCGGCGTCGGGTGTCAATACGGTTGCGGGCGGCCCATCACTCGTTCGGGTCGAAGAATCAGCATGGAAGGACACCCATGATCACGAATGCGATCAACTTCATCCTCGGCTCGGTCGGCAACGTCGCCGCAGGTAGCAGCGGCTACGAGATCGAGCCGGGCACACTGCCGTTCGGCAGCTGATCGCACCCCGGTGGCGTGACCGAACCGGTCGCGCCACCGGAAGCGTCCGTGACGCGGGAGGACGTCAGAAGGCGTCCGCGACGCGGACGGTGTCAGAAGGCGTCCGCGACGCGGACCAGGGTGCGGCCGGTCTGGCCGCCTCCACGGATCATGTCGAGAACCGCAGCGACATCCTGGACCGGAACCTCGCGGGTCAGCGAGTCCAGGTGCCGCGGCCGCAGGTCCGTCTCGATCCGCTGCCACAGCGCGCGGCGCTTCTCGATCGGCAGCTGCACGGAGTCGATACCGAGCAGGTCGACGCCGCGCAGGATGAACGGCAGCACCGTCGTGTTCAGTGCCGCGCCTCCCGTCAGTCCGCTCGCCGCGACCGCGCCCCCGTACTGCACCGTGCTGAGAACGTCGGCGAGGGTGGCGCCGCCGACGCAGTCGACAGCCGACGCCCACCGGGCCTTGCCGAGAGGACGCGGCTTCGCATCCGGGTCGGCGGGCAGTCGGCCGATGACCTCTGATGCGCCGAGTGACGTGAGCAGGTCGTGGGCGTCGGCCTTGCCGGTGGACGCCACCACCTCGAACCCCGCCGCCGCGAGCAGGTCGACGGAGACGCTGCCGACGCCGCCGGATGCGCCCGTCACCAGGACCGGGCCGTCGCCGGGGGTGAGGCCGCGGTCGAGGAGGGCCTGCACACTCATCGCCGCGGTGAAGCCGGCGGTACCGACGGTCGCCGCCTCGGCCGGGGTCAGCGTCGTCAGCTTCACCACCTGATCCGAGGGAACCCGTGCGTACTCGGCGTAGCCGCCGTGCCTGGCCGTGCCGATGTCGTAGCCGTGGGCGACGACCCGGTCGCCGGGCGCGAAGGCGGGGGAGTCGGACGAGACGACCTCGCCCGCGACGTCGATTCCCGGCACGATCGGGTACTCGCGGACGACCCCACCGCGCGGGGTGACGGCGAGAGCGTCCTTGTAGTTGACGCTCGAGTACTCGACGCGCACGAGCACCTCGCCGGCGGGGAGCGCGGTGTCGTCGAGGGTTTCGGTGGTCAGCGTGATGGCCCCGTCGGACTCGCGGGCGACGAGGGCGGAGAAGGTGAGGGTCACGAGTTCGAGACTAGGGCGTGTGTCTAGACCGTCCCGGCGACCCGGACACCGAGCATGGCAGCGGTGAGGTCGGCGTACTGGTCGACCAGGACGCCGGGGTCGGTGCGGCGGCCGGGCTGGTACCACCGCGCCACGTCGATGCCCATGGACAGGAGGGCGCGGGCGGCGGTCGCGACGGCGGGCACGGTGAAGTCGCCGCTGTCGACGCCGGCCTGGATCTCGTCGCGGACGAATTGTTCGGTGTCCCTACGGATGTCGGCGACCTCCCGGTAGTGGTCGTCGGTCAGGGCGGAGATCTCGTACTGCGCGACCCGGCAGACGGTGTGGTAGCGGATGTGCCACGACGTGAAGGCCCGCATCAACGCGCGCATGCGGTCGAGTGGGGTGTCGGCTTCCGCTGCGGCGGCGCGAATGGCGTCCAGCACGCCGTGGTGTCCGATGCGGCTGACCTCGTACAGCATCGCCTCCTTGGACGGGAAGTGGACGTAGAGTGCGGCGGGGCTCAGTCCTGCGCCTTCGGAGATGTGACGGGTGGTGGTGGCGTGGTAGCCGCGGTCGGCGAAGGCGGTGACGGCCGAACCGATGAGGCGCCGGGCCACGTCGGAGGTGACGTCGGTGAACAGCGCATCCACTTCCGGTGAGTCCTTGTGGCCCGAGTGCGAACCGGTGGGGCTCACGGGGGTCGGCGGCTTGCTCATCGGGAGCCTCTCTTCAGGTGTCGCGCGTGTTGACATCATGCCCCATCGACGGTCTACTAAGTGAGCGCTTAGTTGACGAAGGGTGTCCGCCAATGACCACCGCACCGCTGTCCCGCCGTGACCTCGACTTCCTGCTCTACGAGTGGCTCGACGTCACCTCGCTCACCGAACGCAAACGCTTCGCCGAGCACTCCCGCGAGACCTTCGACGCGGTCCTCGACCTGAGCGCGGACATCGCGATCAAGCACTTCGCTCCGCACAACAAGAAGGCCGACGCCAAAGAGCCGCACATGCTGGCCGACGGCACCGTCGAGATCATCCCCGAGGTCGGCGAGGCGCTCAAGGTGTTCGCCGAAGCGGGCCTCATCGCCGGACAGTTCGACGAATCGCTCGGCGGCATGCAGTTGCCCGCGGTGCTCGCGCGCGCCTCGATGGCATGGTTCCAGGCCGCGAACGCGAGCACATCGTCGTACCCGTTCCTGACCGTCGGCAACGCGAACCTGCTTGTCGCACACGGCAGCGAGCAGCAGGTCGACACCTACGTGCGCCCGATGCTCGAGGGCCGCTTCTTCGGCACCATGTGCCTGTCCGAGCCGCAGGCCGGTTCTTCCCTCGCCGACATCACCACCAAGGCGGTGCCGCAGGGCGACGGCACCTACCGGCTCACCGGCACCAAGATGTGGATCTCCGGCGGCGATCACGAGCTGACCGAGAACATCGTCCACCTGGCCCTCGCCAAGGTCCCCGGCGGACCCGCGGGCGTCAAGGGCATCTCCCTGTTCGTGGTCCCGAAGACGCTGGTCGACGAGGACGGGTCGCTCGGCGAACGCAACGACGTCACCCTCGTCGGCCTCAACCACAAGATGGGCAACCGCGGCACCACGAACACGCTGCTGAACTTCGGCGACGGCACCCACACGCCGGGCGGTCGGGCGGGCGCGATCGGCTACCTCGTCGGCGAGGAGAACCGCGGCCTATCGTACATGTTCCACATGATGAACGAGGCCCGGATCGGTGTCGGATTCCTGGCGATCTCCCTCGGCTACGCGGGTTACCTGCAGTCCGTCGAGTACGCTGCGACCCGCACGCAGGGCCGGGCCGCCGACGACAAGGATCCGACGTCGGCGCCCGTGCGGATCGATCGTCACGCCGACGTGCGCCGGATGCTGTTGGCGCAGAAGGCGTATGTCGAGGGAGCGATGGCGCTCGGCCTGTACTGCGCCAAGCTGTTCGACGACCAGGAGACCGCCGAGGGTGAGGACGCGTCGCGCGCCGCGCTGCTGCTCGACACGCTGACTCCGATCGTGAAGAGCTGGCCGTCCCAGTGGTGCCTCGAGGCGAACAGCCTGGCCATCCAGGTGCACGGCGGCTACGGCTACACCCGTGACTACGACGTCGAGCAGTTCTACCGGGACAACCGCCTGAACCCGATTCACGAGGGCACGCACGGTATTCAGGGCCTGGACCTGCTCGGGCGCAAGGTGACGATGGGCGGCGGGGCCGGCCTGGCCCTGCTGGCGGAGACGATGGGGGCCACCATCGCGCGGGCGGATGCGGTGGGCGGGGCTGCCGCCGAGTACGCCGCGCAGCTCCAGGCGGTACTGGGCCGGGTTGTCGAGACGACGGGAAAGCTATGGGGCACCGGAGATCCCGAGGTCGCGTTGGCGAACTCGTCGATCTACCTGGAGGTGTTCGGGCACCTGGTCGTCGCGTGGATCTGGCTGGAGCAGCTGCTCGCGGCCGAGGGGCGCTCGGGCGACTTCTACGACGGCAAGCGTGCCGCGGCGCGGTACTTCTTCCGGTACGAGTTGCCACGGACGGGCCCGCAGCTGGATCTGCTCGGCAGCCTCGACCGCACGCTGCTCGACGTGGATCCGGCCTGGTTCTGACGATCGGGTGACCACAGTCAAATAACTGTGGTCATGAATAGGGAACTCGAATAGGGAAACCGTCGACGCGGACGACCTCCTGGGGTATGAACGAGTGAGAATTGACGTTCACTTCAGGAGGCGCTCGTGTACGTGGGGAAATTTGCCGACATCACACCGGACAAGCCGGCGATCATCCGGCCTGCGACCGGTGAGCAACTGACCTACCGCGAACTCGACGAACGGTCGACGCGTCTGGCGAAGTACCTGCGCGAGGCGGGCGCGAAGATGGGCGATCACGTCGCGCTGATCTCCGGAAACGACCTGCGGGTCCTCGAGGTGTACTGGGCTGCCCTGCGCACCGGGCTCTACATCACCGTCGTCAACTGGCACCTGACGCCCGCCGAGGCCGCGTACGTCGTCAACGACTGCGGCGCGAGCACCCTCGTCGTCTCCGCCGACGCCGCAGCCGCCATCGACCTCGCTCCCGACGCCTTCCCCGGCGTCACCAACCGGCTCGTCTTCGGCGGCGAACTGGACGGTTTCGCCGACTACGAGGACGCCCTCGCGGAGTTCGACGCGTCACCGCTCGCCGATCAGCCACGCGGCCAGGACATGCTGTATTCGTCGGGCACCACCGGCAGGCCGAAGGGCATCAAGCCGAAGCTGACGGGCGGCCAGGTCCACGACACGCCCGACCCGTACACCGCCGTGTTCGCACCGCTGTACGGGTTCGATGCCGACACCGTGTACCTGTGCCCCGCGCCGCTGTATCACGCTGCGCCCCTTCGCTTCGTCGGCACCATCACGTCCGTCGGCGGCACCGTGATCCTGATGGACCGGTTCGACGCCGAGCAGGCCCTCGAACTCATCCAGCGGTACCGCGTGACCGCCAGCCAGTGGGTGCCGACCATGTTCGTGCGCATGCTCAAGCTGCCCGCCGAGGTCCGCGACCGGTACGACGTCTCCAGCATGAAGGTCGCCGTGCATGCCGCCGCGCCGTGCCCGCCCGAGGTCAAGCGCGCGATGATCGACTGGTGGGGACCGGTGATCAACGAGTACTACGCCTCCACGGAGGGGTCGGGTGCCACGTTCATCAACAGTGAACAGGCACTCGCCAAGCCCGGATCCGTCGGCCACGACGGGGTTCTCGGCGTCGTCCACATTTGTGACGACGAGGGCGTCGAGCTGCCGACCGGGGAGATCGGCACCGTGTGGTGGGAGCGGGACGAGCACCCGTTCGAGTACCACAACGCGCCGGAGAAGACGCGGGAGGCGACGCACCCCGACCATCCCACGTGGACGACCAGCGGCGACATCGGCTTCCTCGACGAGGACCGCTTTCTGTACCTCACCGACCGGGCCGCATTCATGATCATCTCGGGCGGCGTGAACATCTACCCGCAGGAGACGGAGAACGTCCTGACGCTGCACCCCAAGGTGTTCGACGCCGCCGTCATCGGGGTGCCGAACGACGAGATGGGCGAGGAGGTCAAGGCGGTCGTCCAGCTGGAGCCGGGCATCGAGCCGGGCGACGAACTCGCCCACGAACTCCTCGGGTACGTGCGTGAGCGGGTCGCGCACTACAAGGCGCCCCGCACGATCGATTTCACGGACACCCTGCCCCGTACACCCACCGGCAAGCTGGTCAAGCATCAGCTCCGCGCCCGGTACCAGAACGCCTGACCCCCAGGACGAGGAGAACCCGCGCCTGGTCGGACCGGGCGCGGGTTCCCCTTACCCCTAGCGGGGAGTGACGCCGAGGGCGCGGAGGCGGTCGCGGTACAGCTCGACGTTGCCGAGCTTGACGGACTCGTAGCCGCGGACCAGGTCCGGCAGCGCGGCGATCTCGACGGCGCGGTCGTACGAGTCGGCGGTCAGGGAAGTCGCCAGGTCGTGCACCGTCGCGGTGTAGTGCGCGAGCAGGTCCCGCTCGACGCGGCGCACGTGCGCGTAGCCGAACGGATCCAGCTTGGTTCCGCGCAGCACCTTGCCCTTCGCGAGAACCTTCAGCGCCGCATGTGACTTCGGGCCGAGGCCGATCTTCTTCTTCCGGCCGAGGGCGCGCAGCGCAGGCGGGTGGAGCTTGTACGTCAACTGCGTGCCGCCCGGAACCTGCGACTGCACGTCCGCGACGAAGTCGGGGTCGACGAGCAACCGCGCGACCTCGTACTCGTCCTTGTACGCGGTGAACTTGTACAGTCCGCGGGCCACCGCTTCGCTGAACTCGGTGCGATCGGTGACATCACGCTCGGCAGCCCATGCTTCCTGCACTGCCTCGACGTACCGCCGCGCCAGCTTCTCCGACTGGAAGTCGACGAGGTCCGCTGCGCGCCGTTCGACGAGGCGGCGAACCTCGCCGTCCAGTGTCGTTCCCGACAGGAGATGCGCGGGAACCGGTTTCGGTGCGCGTGGCGCGCGCTCCGTCGCCGCACGGAAGGTGCCGGGGTCGGCGATCGCGACGCGGCCCCAGCGGAAGGCCGCGAGGTTGGTGTCGACCGCGACACCGTTGATCCCGATGGCCTCCTCGATCGCGTCGGAGGGGATGCGCAGCCCACCGGACTGAAACGCAGCACCGATCAGCAGGAAGTTCGCGGACGTCGTGCTGCCGAACAGCTCCTGCGCGGCGGCCAGGGCGTCGAACGACGACACCGACCGCGACATCGTGCCGATCCGGTCCAGCAACTGATCCTCGTCGGGGTGACGAACCGACTTGTCGTACACCATGTCCCCGGTCGGTGTCCGGCTGGTCGAGGCCACCGTCACCGTCGACGAACGGTCACCGAACGCGAGGTTCTTCGGGGTCGCGGTGGTGAGCAGATCGAACGCGATGATCGCGTCCGCGCTGCCCGGAGTGAGCCGGTTCGAGGGCTCGAGTGCGCCGGTGGAGTAGCGCAGATGCGAGACGACGGGGCCGGCCTTCTGGCTCAAGCCGATCTGGTCGAGCGACTCCACCTCGTATCCGGCGCGCAGGGCGGCGGTGCCGAGTACCTGGTTGACGGTGACGATGCCGGTGCCGCCGATGCCGACGAGGTAGACGTTCTGGGTTCCGGTCGGTGCCCCGAGCTCCGGGGCGGTGACGGCAGGAGGCGTACGGCGGGACTTCTTGGTGGACCTGGCCTTACCCGAAGGCGCCTCCTCGACAGTGACGAAGGACGGGCAGTCGCCGTCGAGGCACGAGTAGTCGGTGTTGCACGACGTCTGGTCGATCCGGGTCTTGCGGCCGAACTCCGTCTCCACGGGTTGTACCGACAGGCAGTTCGACTTGGTGCCGCAGTCGCCGCAGCCCTCGCACACCGCTTCGTTGATGACGACGCGGGTGGCGCGAGCGGGCAGGGTGCCGCGCTTGCGCTGACGACGGGCATCGGCGGCGCAGTGCTGGTCGTAGATCAGCACCGTGACGCCGTCGATCTCGCGGAGCATCCGCTGCGCCTCGTCGAGCCGGTCGCGATGCCACAGCACGGTGCCCTTGGCGAGCTGTTTCCTGTTGTGCCGTTTGGGTTCGTCGGCGCAGATGACGATCTTCTTGACGCCCTCGGTGGTGAGCTTGTGGGTCAGCTGCGCGACGGTGAGCATGCCCGGGGCGTCCTGGGCGCCGGTCATGGCGACGACTTCGTTGTAGAGCAACTTGTAGGTGATGTTCACGCCCGCGGCGACGCATGCCTGCACGGCGAGCTGCCCGGAGTGGAAGAAGGTGCCGTCGCCGACGTTCTGGAACAGATGCGGGATGTCCGTGAACGGGGCCTGCCCGATCCACTGGCTTCCCTCGCCACCCATCTGGGTCAGGCCGGTGACCTTGCTGTCCTCGCGGTTCGAGATGGTGACCATCGTGTGGCAGCCGATGCCGCCGCCGCCGATCGAGCCTTCCGGCAGTGCCGTGGAGCGGTTGTGCGGGCAGCCGCTACAGAAGTAGGGGGTGCGCTCGGTCGACAGAACCTCCAGCGAGAGCTGCGGGGGAAGAGCCTTTTTCGTCTCCACCACATCGCGAAGCACGCGGCGCAGCGGCCCGGCGATCCGGCCCGCTGTCAGTTCGCCGTCCACCGGCATCAGCGGCCGGCCATTCGCGTCCCGCTTGCCGAGGATCTGCGGCGTGTGCTCAGAGCCGTAGAGGATCTCCCGGATCTGTGTCTCGACGAACGCGGTCTTGTCCTCGACCACGACGAGGCGTTCGAGCCCGGCGGCGAAATCGAGGACGCGATCGGCGCCGAGAGGCGTCGGCATCCCGATGCGCAGCAGGCGGATTCCTGCGCGGTGCATCCCCTGCTCGTCGACACCGAGGTCCGTCAGCGCCTGACGAAGGGCGTCGAACGTGGCTCCGGTGGCGGCGAATCCGATGCGTGCCGAGCGTGGGTTCACCTCGACGACGTCGAGGTGGTTGGCGGCGCCGTAGGCACGGACCAGCTCGGTACGCGGGCCGTACAGGTCGGCTTCGGCGATCACGCTGTCCGTCGGGACGGCCATCGGACGCTGCAGATACGTGAACGGGCGTCCTTCCCAGCTGATCTCGGGAATGGTGATGTCGATGTCGGAGACGGTTCCATCGATGCTCCACGCGCCGTCGGCGACGTCGGCGATGATCTTGAGCGCGACGATGCAGCCCGACGCCCGGGACATCGCGATGCCGTGCATTCCCATCGTGACGATCTCGGCGGCGTTGCGCGGGAACAGGACCGGAATGCCGAGCGCGGCGAGCGATCGTTCGCTGACGGCAGGGACGGTGGAGGACTTCGAAGCCGGGTCGTCGCCGACGAGCAGCAGCATGCCGCCACGGGAGCTGACGCCGTACATGTTCGCGTGCCGCAGGGCGTCGGTGGCGCGGTCCACGCCGGGGCCCTTGCCGTACCAGACGCCGACGACGCCGTCGTGGGTGGCGGTTCCGCCGAACTCGCTCAGGTCGGCCTGGCTGCCCCACACCGAGGTGGCGGCGAGTTCCTCGTTGAGTCCGGGGACGAACGTGATGTCGTGCTCGGTGAGCACGGTCGGCATGCCCAGCAGCATCTTGTCGACGCCGCCGAGAGGGCTGCCCTGGTAGCCGGAGACGAAGGTTCCGACGCGGTGACCTGCACGCAGGTCGCGTACATGCTGTTCGACGAGGAGTCGGGCGATGGCCTGCACACCGGTGAGCAGCACGGGTCCCGTGCCGGGTCGGTAGCGGTCGTCGAGGTCGTACGGACTCGCTACGGAGGGGTGGTCGGCGAGTTCGGTCATTGTGTGGCTCCTCTGCTGGTCGCTGCGGAGTCGAATTGCATCCTTGAGGTGCAGTAATGATCGAACTAGGTATCGGCAGCGTCAACAGTCGGAGTTTCAGCGTGGCAGTATGATCAGTTGTGACCCACATCACTCCAGGGAGAGCAGCACCGTGATCAGTATCGACGAACTCGACGCCGCACTACTCGAACTCCTCACCGCGGACCCGCGAGCGCAGATCATGGATCTGGCCTCCCGTCTCGGCGTCGCCCGCAACACCGTCGCGTCCCGAATGCGGCGGCTCGAGGAGACCGGCGTGGTGTCCGGCTACCGCCCGGACATCGACTTCCCCACCGTCGGGCTACCGGTGCTGGCGTTCGTCGGAGCCGAGACCGTCCAGGGCAGATTGAAGGGTGTCCTCGAGCAGCTTCGCGGGATACCGGAGGTGCTCGAAGCGCACACGACGACGGGACGCGAGGACCTGCTCATCCGCATCGCGGCGCCCTCCCATGAGGAACTCCTCCATGTCCTCGAGCGGATCCTCGGCATCGAGGGCGTCGCGCACACCTCGACCACCCTGGCGCTGACCACCGCGATCAAGTACCGCACGCAGCCGCTGATCGATCACCTCACCCACCAGGCGGGACATGGGCGGTCGGCGGCAGGTGATCGCGACGAGGGCTGAGCGACAGGGCAGTCGGCCGCCGGCCGAAGACGCCGACGGAAGCGCCTACCGAAGTGTCATCGCACGAGGTGCTGCCGACACTCGACCGGCGTCCGCCCTGTGCGTGACGCCGGCCCGTGGCAGGTGGATCAGTTCGGCAGGGGCCCGGCGAAAGCCTTTACGTCCCACCGCGATCGGCTCGCAGTCCGGGGTGGACGAACCTGCGATCTGCGCGAGTACGAGGGACCGGTCCGGTTCGGCGACGTGGCCGAGGTCGACCCCGGCACGAATGCCGTAGCGGTCGTCGCAGGTGCGAGCGTCGTCGGCGCACTGCGCGCGGACCGGGCACCGGACGCACAGGGCCGCAACCTGGGCGGTCGTGGTCCGGGACGCGCGTGGCGCGGGGAACCACCACGCCTCGGGGGTCTGAGCGCAGGGCCGGTCGGGGTCGACGTACCACGACGCAACGTCGCTCGCTCCGGTGGTCACAGTGCTCATCTCCGGCTCCTCCTGCCTGCCCCGCACTCGCGTGGGCTCACCCTTCACCCTTGCGTGACGGCATGCCGCGGCAACAGGGTCGAACGTCCCGGACCGCCGGACTGAGGCATGACGTCCGACACGTCCCTATGGTGGAAGCCATGACCAGTTCCGGGTTCGCGAATGGTGGGGAGGTGGAAACACTGCACCGCAGCGATCGGCCTCTGCTCATGGCGGCGTCGCTCGCGATACTCGGCCGCGGACGGGGCGACCCCTGTCACCGCATCGCCTCGGACGGTGCGCTGTGGCGGACGTCGATGATGCGCAGCGGTCCCGTCACCGGTCGCCTCGTGCAGATCGACGCCACGACCGTCGGCGTCCGCGCGTGGGGTGACGGTGCGCGGGAGTTCGTCGACACCCTGCCTGACCTCCTCGGAGAGAGCGACACCGCAACGGATTTCGCTCCCGAGCACCCGAAACTCGTCGAGGCGCACCGGCGCCTGCCCGGCCTCCGCATCCCGCGGACCGGGCGCGTCTTCGAATCCCTCGTCCCCGCCGTCCTGGAACAGAAGGTGCACGGCATCGCGGCCCGCGCGTCCTGGCGACGGCTGGTCACCGCGCACGGTGTTCCTGCCCCCGGGCCCGCGCCGGCGGGGATGCGGGTGCCGCCGACGGCTGACGCGTGGCGCCGCATTCCGTCGTGGGAATTCCACCGTGCAGGGGTCGATCCGAAACGGTCCCGCACCATCGTCACCGCCGCCGCGGTCGCCGACCGTCTCGAACTGGCGGTGACGATGCCTCCGGACGAGGCGTCGACCCGACTGCGCGCCGTCCCCGGGATCGGGGTGTGGACAGCCGCCGAGGTCGCCCAACGCGCACTCGGTGACGCCGACGCGCTGTCGGTCGGGGACTTCCACCTCGCCGCGATGGTCGGATGGTCACTGCTCGGTCGTCCGCTCGACGATGCCGGGATGGTCGAGTACCTGGAACCTCTCCGCCCCCAGCGCTATCGGGCCGTCCGACTGCTGGAGGTCAGCGGTCAGGCCGTGAAGCCGAAGTTCGGTCCCCGAATGGCGGTCACCGATCACCGCATGCGGTGACGGACCCGCCTACGGTGCCAGGAGCATCGCGAGGGACGTGCTGACGAGGTCCTGTGCGAGGTCGTCGAGGGACTGACTGTCCTCGTCGCCACGTTCCCACGCGGCCAGCGCCGCGATGACGTACCGCGTCATCAGGGCGGTCCGGCGGGTGCGGGCCGCGTCGCTCAGGTGGTCCAACGAGCCGGCGATGTCGATGAGCAGGTTGTGGATGAGCGTCGTCGTGTCCGCGCGGGGTTGTCGGGCGATGGTCTTGTCGTCGAGCGTGAAGATGTCGAGGGCGATCGTGGCGAGCCACTGCTCGTTGAACCGCGCCCAGTAGCTCGGTTGGTGCCGACCGAGTTCCGTGACGATCGGTCGCACGTACGCCTCGACCATCGCGCGCAGGTCGTAGTCGCCGCGGTCGATCGCGGCGGCGATGAGGACGGCACGGTCGACGGCGACCGGTTCGGTGTGCCGTTGCCACACGGCCTGGAGCAGGCCTTCCCATGATCCGAAGTGGTAGACGACGGCGGAATTGTTCTTGTGGCCCGCTTCCCGGACGACCTCGCTGACCCGGACGCCGTGCAGGCCGCGCTCGGCGACGAGCCGCTCGGCAGTCACAACGAGCGACTCCTTACCCCTTGACTGGTGTGTCTCTGTCACGGTACTAAGAAAACCTTCTTAATTGTCTGTGAGGCATGCCCGCCTCGCCACTCTGCTCGGAGGCACTATGCACCCGTCCCTCTCCGCTGTCTCGCTCCGAATGATAGGAGGGCTCGCGGCCGCCGCGACGGTATGGACCGGCTCCATCTCGACCGGCTCCGATGACGCCGGGCTGCTCCCGGAAGCCGGTGACGTGGTCTCGGCGCAGCCGCTGACCAACGCGGCCGTGCTGCCGAGCGCGGCCCGCAGCGAAGCCGTCACCTACCTGTCCGAGAACGGCAGTGGGAAGCCGATCGCCGTCACCGGTACCGTGGCGATCCCGCAGGGCGTCGCGCCGGAGGGTGGTTGGCCGGTGCTCAGCTGGGCGCACGGCACCACGGGCATCGCCGACGTGTGCGCACCCTCCCGGGACACTGTCGACGGTCCGGTTCACGACTACGTCGGCGCCGTGAGCGCAACCCTCGACGAGTGGGTGAAGGCGGGCTACGTCGTCGTCCAGACCGACTACGAAGGCATGGGCACGCCCGGTGACCACACCTATCTCAACGCGCAGTCCGAGTCGAACGCAGTGACCGACATCGTCAGGGCAGCAAGGAATCTCGACCCTGGCGTCGGAAGCCGGTGGGTCGTCGGCGGCCACAGTCAGGGTGGTGCCGCCGCGATCAGCGCCTCGGAGCTGGCCGTCGACTACGCGCCGGAGCTCACCCTGCTCGGAGCGATCTCGGTCGCACCCGGCAGCGGGCTGAGCCAGACCCCCGCGTACATCAAGTCCGGAAACCCGGCGATTGCGCCCGCGCTGGCCTTCTTCCCGCTCACCCTGCTCGGAGCCGCGGCGGCGGATCCCGCGATCAAGCCCGAGGACATCGCGACACCGGAGGCCGAACCGCTGATCGCCGCCGCGCGCACCGGCTGCATCGCGGACATCCGGGCTGCGATCCCGTCGGTGCCCGTGGACAAGGCGATCCGGCCCGAGGCCGATCTCGGGCCGTGGACGCAGTACCTCGCCGCGCAGGAGCCGGCCAACGCGAAGCCGAAGGTGCCGCTGCTCGTCGCGCAGGGGACGACCGACCAGTTGGTGACGCCTGCCGCGACCGACGTCGTGGTGAAGAGCCTGCGTGACTCGGGTGCCCAGGTGGATCTGCGCACCTACGAGGGCGCAGACCATCGCGCCAGTGTCGCGGCGTCCCTGGAGGATGCGCAGGCGTTCGTTGCGGCACTGCGGTAGACGCGGAGCGATCACTGTGCGCACTTCTGGTGGCTCGCACCACCAGAAGTGCGCACGGGTGTCAGCGGAGCTTGATGCTGCCGCCGTCGACCATCAGGGTCTGGCCGGTCATGTAACTCGCGTCGGCGCTGGCGAGGAACACCGCGACCCGGCCGATGTCGGACTCGGGGTCGCCGAACCGGTGCAGCGGGGTCTTCGCGAGAAGTGCTTCCTCGACACCGGGATTCGCCTCGATGTAGGCCTGGACGCCCTCGGTCAGCGCCAGCGGCGAGATGATGTTGACGTTGACGTCGTCGGCGGCCCACTCGTTGGCGGCGACGCGGCTGATCGCCCGGATCGCCTCCTTCGCGGCGGCGTACGACCCCTGCGTCAGCTGGCCCTCGATACCCGCACCCGACGCGAAGTTGATGACCGAACCCCGGTTTGCGGCGAGCTGCGGATGCGCCGCCTTCATCAGCCAGAACGTCGGGTAGAAGCCGGTTCCGAACGACAGGTCCAGCATCTCCTGGGTGGTCTGCAGCAAGGGAGCCTGCCGAGACGCGTGCGCGTTGTTGACCAGGACGTCGACCTTGCCGAAGGCCTCGACCGCCGCCTCCACGATGGCGGCGGCGCTCGCCTCCACGGAGATGTCGGCGTTCAGGAACCGTGCGGCACCGCCGAGTTCGGCTTCGAGGGCGTGTCCCGCGTCGTCGTTGATGTCGACGAACAGGACCTTCGCGCCTTCCTTGGTGAATGCGCGGACGATGCCGCGTCCGATGCCGCCCGCGCCGCCCGTGATGACGGCGACCTTGTTCTCGAGCCTCATGTCACGTTCTCCTTCGTGTCAGTCGACCGCGAGTGCGGCCTTCTCCAACTCGGCGACGCTGTAGGCGGAGTACGTCTCGTACTGCCCGCGACCGGTGAAGTACGACGACAGCTGCTGGTCGAGCTCGTCGACGGTGAACGCGGAACCGGTTGCGTCGAAGCGGTTCTCGACCTTCGGCGGTGCCATCAGTGCGACCATCTTCCCGTAGACCACGAACACCTGCCCGGTGATCTCGCGCGACGCGGGGGAGGCGAGGTAGCTGACGAGGGTGCCGACGCGTTCGGGTGCGAGCGGGTCGAGTCCGTCGGCAGGCGCGGCCTCACCGAATGCCTCCGCGGTCATCGCGGTCCGGGCACGGGGGCAGATCGCGTTGGCGGTGACGCCGTAGCGGGCCAGGCCCTGCGAGGTGGACAGCGTCAGCGCGGTGATGCCCGCCTTCGCCGCCGAGTAGTTGGGCTGTCCGGCCGAACCGAACAGGAAGGCCTCGGAGGACGTGTTGATCACGCGGCCGTAGACGGGTGCGCCCGCCGCCTTGCTCGCATTCCGCCAGTGCACGGCGGCGGCGTGGGAGGTCGCGGCGTGGCCCTTGAGGTGGACGCGGATGACGTCGTCCCAGTCCGATTCGGTGAGGTTGAAGACCATCTTGTCGCGGAGGATGCCCGCGTTGTTGACGAGGATGTCGAAGGTGCCGAAGTTCTTCAGGGACTCCTCGACGAGGCGGCCGCCGAGCGACCAGTCGGAGACGTCGCCGGTGACTCCGACGGCCTGGCCGCCGGCCGCGACGATCTCTTCCGCGACGTCGTGTGCGGCCTGGCCCATGTCGTTGACGACGATCGCGGCACCCGCGGCGGCGAGCGCGAGTGCCTCGGCGCGGCCGAGACCCGCTCCGGCGCCGGTGACGACGGCGGCCTTGCCCGCCAAGCTGACAGATTCACCCATGAGGTCTCTCCCGTGTTCGGTTGCCGCGGTTCGTCCACGGCCCCATGATCCGAAAATTAGTATTCATTCTAGTTCGCCGCAAGGGTGTGTCCCACTGCGGCGACGGTCCCGGTGGTCGGGAGTGACCCACGCCACTGCCTGTGACTCATGGCACCTTCTGCTACGCCGATCACACCCGCGTCAGAAGGACTCTGGATGTCGCTGAACCTTGCAGATCTGTTCGAAGCCGCCGCGGACGCCGTCCCGGATCGCGCCGCCATCGTGTGCGGGGATGTCCGCCGCACCTACGCCGAGCTCGACGCGGCTGCCAACCGGCTCGCCCACCACCTGATCGGCGCGGGTGTCGGACCCGGTGACCACGTCGGCATGTACATGCGGAACAGCACCGAGTTCGTCGAAGCGCTGCTCGCATGCCTGAAGATCCGGGCCGTGCCGGTGAACATCAACTACCGCTACGTCGACGCCGAACTGACCTACCTGTTCGGCAATGCGGAACTCGTCGCGGTGGTTGCCGACGGCGAGTTCGCGGCCATCACCGCGGCGGTGCTGCCGAACACCCCGACCGTCCGGCACGTCGTCACGATCGGCGCCGCCGCGGACGTCGACTGGGGCACCGTCACCGCCGTCGACTTCCACGAGGCCGTCGCCGCGCAGTCCGCCGACCGCGACTTCCCGCAGCGCAGCAACGACGACCTGTTCATCATCTACACCGGCGGCACCACCGGGATGCCCAAGGGGGTGATCTGGCGGCACGAGGACTTCTTCCACGCCGCGCTCACCGGCGGCAACCCGTTCGGCGAGCCGTACAGCGGCCCGGAGGCGGTGGCCGCCGCGGTCCCGCACATCCCGGAGATGACGTGGATGCTGACCGCGCCGCTGATCCACGGCGCAGCCCTGTACTCCCTGTTCACCGCGTTCTGCGTGGGGGCCACCCACGTTCTGATGCCGAAGTTCGACGCGCGTGAGGCGCTGGCGCTGGTCGAGCGCGAGCGCGTGATGACGTTGACCGTCGTCGGTGATGCCATGGCCCGGCCCCTCGCCGACGCGATCGCCGAACACGGCTCCGAGTACGACCTGAGCTCGCTGATGGTGGTCGGGTCCGGCGGTGCGCTGTTCTCCAAGTCGGTGCGCGACCAACTCGTCGCGTACCTGCCGCAGCTGACGGTCCGTGACGGCTTCGGGGCGTCCGAATCCGGCGTCGACGGCAACCTCGAGATCGGTGCCGACGGGCTGATGCGGATCGCCGCCAAGCCCACCGTCCGGGTCGTCGACGAGCGGATGCGGCCGATCGAGCCGGGCTCGGACGAGGTCGGCTACATCGCCCGGTCCGGCCACGTGCCGCTCGGATACTGGGGCGACCCAGAGAAGACCGCCGCCACGTTCCCCGTCGTCGACGGCGAGCGGATGTCGATCCTCGGCGACATGGGCCGCATGGAGGCGGACGGCAGCATCGTGCTGCTCGGTCGCGGGTCGATGTGCATCAACACCGGCGGCGAGAAGGTCTTTCCCGAGGAGGTGGAGATGGCGATCAAGAGCCATCCCGCGGTCCTGGACGCGCTGGTCGCCGGCGTGGACGACGAGCGCTACGGGCAGCGTGTCGGAGCGGTCGTGCAGCCCCGTGACGGCCACGACGTGCCCGATCTCGACGCGCTGATCGAGCACGTCACCACCCAGGTCGCGCGCTACAAGGCGCCGCGCACGATGGTCGTGGTGGACGCGATCGTCCGGTCGCCCGCGGGCAAGGCCGACTACCGCTGGGCGAAGGCGACCCTGCAGGAACAGGCCACCGGCCTCTGATCCTCTGCCCCGGAAAGCCGAAGGTCACCTTCGTGCGCGTGATGCGCATGAGGGTGACCTTCGGCCGGACAGGGGGACGAGGTCAGACGCCGGAGGAGAGGATGCCGCGGCCCTCGTCACCACCGTTGAGCACCCGGCCCACCCGCCGGGTGACCTTCCACTCGCCGTCGATGCGGGAGAGCTCCCATCGGTTCGCGGTGATCCGTGCAACCCCGTACACACCGGTCTCGGTGTCGCGCAGCACCAGCTGCGAATGGCAGGTCGCGACCGCGGTGTCGCCCTCCAGCTTGATGTGCGGCGGGTAGAGCAGATGGCCGCTGCCGCCATGGATGTAGGACTGGTGGTTGCGGGAGTGGACCATGGCCTCGATCTCGCCGCGGCCGTGCATGGCGCCGGTGTCGACGTCGTACAGGCCGTCCTCGGTCCACAGACCGGAGACCTTGTCCGCCTGGCCGCTGTCGACGGCCGGGCCGTAGGAGCTGATGAGGTTCATGATCGCCAGCTTGTCCTCGAGCAGCTGGACGCGGTCGGCGAGCCGTGCGACGAGCTCGGCGGTGTCGGTCATATGGAGTCCTCTCCGTTGTCGATCGGTTCTGCGGTCGATCAGTCGAATTCGATGCCGAGGGGGTGAGCCAGCTCGACCAGCGTCGCCAGCTGGTCGACGTAGTGGTCGACGCCGGACGCGTCGAGGGTGACGCCTGCGATCGTGGCGCCCGCGTCACGCAGGCACGTCAGCGCGCGGGCCGCGGCGTCGGGGGAGCCGAGCGGGTCGAGGGGGCGCCCGGCGGCCAGCACGACGTCCATTCCCGCAGGCGGCGGCGTCGCCGCGAGCATCGCCCTGAGGTCGTCGAGGCGCAGGCCGAACGGCACCCAGCCGTCGCCAAGTTCGACCGCCCGCCGCAGCGAGCGACGAGTTCGTCCGCCGATCCACAGCGGGACGCGGTCCTGGACGGCGTGCGGCTCGACCACCATGTCGGTGAAGTCGTAGAACTCGCCGTGGTACTCGGGGGTGGACCTGCCGAGTCCTGCGCGCAGGGCGCGCAGCGCGTCGTCGGCGCGGGCGCCTCGACCCTCGAATTCCGCTCCGATCAGGTCGAACTCCTCGCGCAGGCTGCCGACGCCGAGGCCGAGGGTGACGCGTCCGCCGCTGATCCGGTCGAGGGTGCCGTAGCGCTTCGCGATCTCGAGGGGGTGGTGGTAGCCGAGGACGAGGACCTGGGTGACGAGCCGAATCCGGGTGGTGCGGGCGGCGAGGTAACCGAAGGTGGACAGCGGATCCCAGTACGTGCCGCCGCGCTCGGCGGCGACGTCGGTGGGAACGGCGACGTGTTCGCTGCATGTGACGTGGTGGAAGCCGAGGCGGTCGGCTGCGACGGCGATCGCGGCGACGTCGTCGATGCCTGCGCCGGTCTCCCAGTCGGCTCGGGTTCCGGGGTGCTGGATGAGTACGGGGGTGACGATCCCGATTCGCATGGCCGCGGTCCTTCGTCGTTGGGTGGACCGTTCTCCGGCCCGACTGGCGTTTGTATCGCACCCGAGGGGGTCGGAGCGGAAGTCTTCCGGTGATCGGGACCGCCAATGTGCACAGGGGGGTGGCCTGGATCACTTTTCATGAGGTACGGTATCAGAATTGATTTCAGTTTTGCGGAGTCGAGCCTCGATCCGCCGGACCCCTGGAGGAGTCGTCATGACGGTCACCACCGACGCCCCCGCCCGCAAGGCCCCCCGCGAGGTCCCGCCCTCGATGGTCGAGCGGATGACACTGATCCTCGACGCCTTCGACGGCCGGGCCGCTCGCCTCACCCTCGAGGAGGTCGCCTGCCGGTCCCGACTGCCGCGCTCGACCGTGCACCGCATCCTGGACTCCCTGGTCAAGCTCAACTGGATCGAGCACGCCACCTTCGGCTACCGGCTCGGCAGGCGCGCGCTCGGTGCGGGCGGGGACAACGGTCAGTCCGAGATCCGCGAGGCCGCAGCACCGCTGCTCCACGACCTGCACATGCAGACCGGCATGGTCGTGCATCTGTCTGTGCTCGACGCCCACGAGATGGTGTGCCTCGACAAGGTCGGCGGGCGGATGGCGAGCACGATTCCTTCCAGGGTGGGTGGCCGCACGCCCGCGCACACGACCGCCGGAGGCAAGGCGTTCCTCGCGTGGCTCGACCCCGAGCAGGTCGATGCGCTGTGCGGTGGACGTCTCGTCCGGACCACCCCGAACACCATCACCGGTCTGGCCACCCTGCACCTCGAACTGAACCGGATCCGGCAACGCCGTGGACTCGCGTTCGAGCGGGAGGAGTCGTCGCGAGGCGTGGCCTGCGTCGGAGCGGCGATCCGTGGGCCGGAGGGGCCGGTGGCGTCCCTCTCGATCAGCGGCGACGTCCGCACCGCGCCGCTCGAACGTGTCGCACCGCTCGTCGTGGACGCCGCGCAGCAGATCGGTCGCACCCTGTACCCCGAGCTCGGCGCTGCGCGGCGACCCGTGCGGCCCGCTGCGCCCGTTCCCGTGGACACCTGGTCGCCGGAGGCGCGCACCCGTGTCCTCGGTGGCCGCGTCGGCGGCTGGATCTGACCCCGAAAAACCGACGGACCACCAGAAACCATCTCGCTGATCGGGAACCATTCTCCCGCAGCGCGACCCGACCTGAAAGCGTCGATGTATGACGAGCGAACTGACCTACGAGGGCACCAAGCGGGAGGTCTCCACCGACCTCGGCGTACTGCGATACCACGAAGCCGGCGACGGACCGCCGCTGTTGCTGCTGCACGGCTCCGGTCCCGGCGTCACCGGGTGGCGCAACTACCGTGGCATCCTCGGGGACTTCGCCGAGCACTTCCGGTGCCTCGTGCTCGAGTTCCCCGGCTTCGGCGTCAGCGACCCCGGCGACGGTCACCCGATGGTGATGGCAGGCGCCTCGGTAGGGACGTTCCTCGATGCGCTCGGCATCGACGAGCCGGTGCACATGATCGGCAACTCGATGGGTGGCATCGTCGCCACCAACGTCGCCATCAACGCGCCGCAGCGGGTGAACAAGCTGGTCACCATCGGTGGCATCGGCAGGAACGTCTTCGCGCCCGCACCCGGTGAGGGCATCAAACTGCTGATGGAGTTCACGGACAACCCCACCCGCGAGGGTCTGATCCGGTGGCTGCACTCCATGGTCTACGACCCGGCCGTGGTCACCGAGCAGCTGATCGAGGAGCGCTGGGCGCTGGCCACCGAGCCGCTCACCCTGGAGATCGCCGCCCGGATGTACAGCAGCAAGGCGTTCGCCGCGAACACCGCGGCCGCGAAGGCGTCGGGAGTGACCCCGTACTGGGCGCAGCTGCACAAGGTGCAGGCTCCGACGATGCTCACCTGGGGTCGCGACGACCGCGTCAGCCCCGTCGACATGGCGATGCTGCCGATGCGCGACATCCCGAACGCCGAACTGCACGTCTTCCCGAACTGCGGGCACTGGACGATGATCGAGGCCAAGGAAGCCTGGACGTCCGCGGTGCTCGCTTTCCTCACCCGCAAGGACGCCT
Organism: Rhodococcus sp. RD6.2; assembly: GCF_001040705.1. Classification (GTDB taxonomy): domain Bacteria; phylum Actinomycetota; class Actinomycetes; order Mycobacteriales; family Mycobacteriaceae; genus Rhodococcus_G. The sequence continues at coordinate 271,815 of NZ_CVQP01000005.1, read as the reverse complement.
GATGACCGACCAGAAATGGGACACCACGGTCGATTTCCTCATCGTCGGGAGCGGCGGCGGCGGCATGTCCGCCGGTATCGCGGCCGCCGACCTCGGACTCGACACCCTGATCATCGAGAAGGGTAAGAAGTTCGGCGGGTCCACCGCCATCTCCGGTGGCGGTATCTGGATTCCCAACGCTCCCACCCTGACCCGTAAGGGCGGTGGTGACGATCCCGCCGCGATCCGCCGCTACCTGAAGACGTTGACCGCGGGCACCGTCCCCGACTCCCGGATCGATGCCTACATCGACGGCGGACCGAAGCTGATGACGCTGCTCGACCGCAGCAAGCACATGAAGCTGTACTGGGTGAAGGGCTACTCCGACTACCACCCGGAGGAAGACGGTGGCAGCGCACTCGGCCGCACCATCGAGTGCCTTCCCTTCGACACTCGAAAGCTGAAGGAGGACGAGCAGTTCCAGCGTCCGAACAGCATGAAGGGCCCCTTGGGCCTGTGGGTGACGTCGAAGGACTACCACGACCTGGCGATGGTCAAGCGGACCTGGGCGGGCCGCCGGGCGTCGATGGTCGCGGCGTGGCGGGTCGCGTCGAACATGGTGCGGCGCAGGCACATGGCGACCGGTGGACGCGCACTGGTCGCCCGCCTGCGGATGGTTCTCAAGGACGCCGGGGTTCCGCTGTGGCTGCGGACGTCGATGACCGAACTGGTCACCGCCCCCGACGGCACGGTGATCGGCGTGGTCGCCGAACGCGAGGGCACCACGGTCCGGATCCGGGCCCGTCGCGGCGTGCTGCTGGCGACCGGCGGGTTCGACCACAACCAGCAGATGCGCGATGAGTACCTGCCCGAGCACGGCCGCGCGAACATCAGCGCGGGCGCCCGCGAGAACAAGGGTGACGGCATCCGCGTCGGGCTCGAACTCGGCGCGGCCGTCGACCTGATGGACGACGCGTGGTGGATGCCGTCGGTCTTCCACCCGATGGGCGCGGTGATCCCGCTGGTGTCGGAGCGGTGCATCCCGCCGTCGGTGATCGTCAACGCGAACGGCGAACGGTTCACCAACGAGTCGTCGCCGTACGTGAACTTCGTGCACGACCAGCTCGAAGGCGGGCACGTCCCGGCGTGGTTCGTGATGGACACGAAGGCGAAGAATCGGTACCCGTTCGCGCAGGTGCTGCCGAACATGCCGTTCCCGCAGGGCTTCTACGACTCCGGCGTGATCCACAAGGCGGACACCCTCGCTGAGCTGGCCGAGAAGATCGGCGTTCCAGCGGACAAGCTGACCGCCACGATCGAACGGTTCAACGGGTTCGCCCGGAGCGGCAAGGACGAGGACTTCGGCCGAGGCGACAGTGCCTACGACCGCTACTACGGCGACCCGACGATGAAGAACCCGAACCTCGACGAGATCGTGAAGGGACCGTTCTACGCGATCCGCTGCGAAGCCGGCGACCTCGGCACCAAGGGTGGGTTGGTCACCGACGAGGACGCGCGGGTGCTCCGCGGCGACGGCAGCGCCATCTCCGGCCTGTACGCGACGGGCAACACCACCGCGTCGGTGATGGGCAACGAGTACGCGGGCGCCGGGGCGACGATCGGTCCGTCGATGGTCTTCGGATATCTCGCCGCGAAGCATGCCGCCGCGCATACGCTCCCACTGAGCGAGAGCTCCGAACGCGCGTCCGCCTGACGGCTGGGACGTTCACAACCACCAGGCGGTCATCCGCCGGACCATCAGCGAAAGACGAGGGAAGTCATGGGGCAGGTACTGGATCGGATCGAGCAGTACGCGGACGAGATCCGCGCCGACGGCGTCGAGGGCGACAAGCTGATGCGCCTGACCGACGCCAATGCCAAGCGGCTCAAGGAGGCCGGCGCGATCCGGATGCTCCAGCCGAAGAACCACGGCGGACTCGAGGTCCACCCGCGNGAGTTCGCNGAGACGGCGATGGCNATCGGCGCGATGGACGGCGCCACCGGCTGGGTGACCGGCATCGTCGGTGTGCACCCGTGGGAGNTGGCGTTCTTCGACCCGAAGGCGCAGGACGAGGTGTGGGGCCAGGACCAGGACACCTGGATGGCGTCGCCGTACGCACCGATGGGTGTCGCGGTCCCCACCGACGGCGGCTACATCCTCAACGGCCGCTGGTCGTTCTCCTCCGGNACCGACCACTGCCAGTGGGTGATGATCGGNGCGCTNGTCGGTGATCAGAGCGGCAAGCCGCAGATGCCGCCGAAGATCCTGCACGTGCTGCTNCCGCGCAGCGACTACGAGATCGACCAGGACAGCTGGGACGTCGTCGGCCTGCGCGGCACCGGCAGCAAGGACCTCATCGTCAAGAACGCGTTCCTGCCGGAGCACCGGACGATCGACTCGGCCACCGTGTACGACGGGACCGCCCCGAAGATCGCCGGCCGCTCCGAGACGCTCTACAACTTCCCGTTCTCGTGCATCTTCCCGCTCGGCATCACCTCGTCGCTGATCGGTATCGCCGAAGGCGCNCTCGCCTGCCACATCGCGGCGCAGAAGAACCGNGTCGCGGTGACCGGTGTGCCGATCAAGGAAGACCCGTACGTGCTGTTCGCGATCGGTGACGCCGCAGCGGAGATCGCCGCCTCGCGCGCGGCGATCCTCGAGACCGTCGACCGCTTCTGGGACCTGACCGAGAAGGGCAAGGAGGTCACGTTCGAGCAGCGTGCCATCGGTCGTCGCACGCAGACCGCGGCGGCGTGGCGGGCGGTGCGGGCCGTCGACGAGATCTTCGCTCGCGCCGGTGGTGGTGCACTGCAGATGAAGACGCCGCTGCAGCGGTTCTGGCGTGACGCGCACGCCGGCCTCTCGCACGCGATCCACGTGCCCGGCTCGATCTTCCACGCTTCCGCGCTGACCCAGCTCGGTGGCGAGCCTCAGGGCATCCACCGCTCCATGATCTGACCATCGGGCAATCCGACATTCGCAAAGGACTGGACATGACCGACATCCGATCCCTCGGCTACCTGAGGGTCCAGACGCAGGACGTGCCGCGATGGCGCGAACTGGTGGTCGACGGCCTCGGTATGGCCGTCGGCACGGGCCCCGACCCGGACGGGCTTTACCTGCGCATCGACGAACGCACCTCGCGTCTGCAGGTGCTTCCAGGCGACGTCGACAAGGTCGTTGCCGTCGGCTGGGAGGTGCGTGACCAGTTCGCGTTGCGGGCCGTGCGCGAGCAGGTCGAGAAGGCGGGTGTCGAGGTCAGGGACCTGACCCAGGACGAGGCCGATCTGCGGCGGTTCGAGCAGGGCATCACCTTCACCGATCCGGCGGGTACCGCGCTCGAGGTGTTCTTCGGGCCGGTCCTCGACCACAGCCCGATCGTCACCCCGCACGGTGGTCGGTTCGTCACCGGTGCTGCCGGGCTCGGGCACGTTGTGTTGCCGACGCCGCACTACCAGGAAACGTACGACTTCTACACCGAGGTGCTCGGGTTCCTGCCTCGTGGCGCCATCCGGCTCGGTGGTCCGGGCGCGCCCGGACCCGCGCGTCGGGTGCGGTTCCTCGGCATCAACCAGCGGCACCACAGCCTCGCGATCTGCCCGGCGCCGCCGACGGACGCGCCCGGCATGGTGCACCTGATGATGGAGGTCGACACCCTCGACGCCGTCGGTCAGGCCCTGGACCGGATCAACAAGCTGGGATTCTCGCTGTCCTCGACGCTCGGCAGGCACACCAACGACAAGATGGTGTCCTTCTACGTCCGGGCTCCCGGCGGCTGGGACATCGAGTTCGGCACCGAAGGCATGCTGGTGGACGAGAGTCACTTCACCGCGGAGGAGATCACCGCGGACAGCTACTGGGGTCACGACTGGTCCGGCTCGGAGCCGCTCGCGGCGTTCACGCCTGGAAGCTGACAGTCCGACTGCACCGAATGCGGTGGTCACCGACAAGGTGACCACCGCATTCGGCATTCCCGGGTTGGACAGTCGCGGTCCAACCGCTGTGGCAGGCCGGTACTCGCGCTCCCTGTCGGACGTTCTCGCGCTGCCGCGTGCCGGTCACCGGCCTATCGTGGATTCTCGGATCCGCCGTCACTCGGAGGTGCCCGATGTCCAGTCTCTCGCTCACGGAACCGCGACCCGACTTCACAGGTCTGCTCGCGGTGTACGTCAACTGCACCCTCAAACGCTCACCCGAGCCGAGCAACACGCAGGGTCTGATCGACCGCAGCGTCGAGTTGATGCGCGACGCAGGGGTCGCCGTCGACCAGATCCGCGCCGCCGACCACGACATCGCGACCGGGGTGTACCCCGACATGCGGGAGCACGGCTGGGAGTCGGACGAGTGGCCGAACCTGTTCGACCGGATCCTCGCCGCCGACATTCTCGTCCTCGCCGGACCGATCTGGCTGGGCGACAACAGTTCCGTGATGAAGAAGGTGATCGAGCGGCTGTACGGCTGCTCGGCGATCCTCAACGACAAAGGCCAGTACGCGTACTACGGCCGCGTCGGGGGCGCGCTCTTCACGGGCAACGAGGACGGCGTCAAGCACTGTGCGATGAACGTCCTCTACAGCCTTCAGCACCTCGGATACGTGATCCCGCCGCAGGCGGACGCCGGGTGGATCGGGGAGGCGGGGCCAGGTCCGTCCTACCTCGACGAGGGGTCGGGCGGACCGGAGAACGACTTCACCAACCGCAACACCACCTTCATGACCTACAACCTCATGCACCTCGCGGCGATGGTCAAGGGCGCGGGCGGAATTCCCGCCTACGGCAACCAGCGCTCGCAGTGGGACGCGGGCTGCAAACCTGACTTCCCGAATCCCGACTACCGCTGAATCTGCTTGCGTCGCCGCACAGATTCGTGCATTCTGGGCGCAGCGTCGCGTGCCGGTGGCGGACCGCGTCAGGCATGGAGGCGCCGAAATCGAAGGATTCCTTCGTGACCATCTCGTTCAACCACACCATCGTCGCTGCCGAAGACAAGCAGCATTCCGCGTACTTCCTCACCTGGCTTTTCGGCCTGCCCGACCCGGTTCCCGCCGGGCACTTCCTCGCCGTCGAACTCGACCACGGCGTCACCCTCGACTTCGCGGAGCCGCCACCCGGCGCCGACATCGCGCCGCAGCACTACGCCTTCCTGGTGTCGGAGGACGACTTCGACGCGATATACGGGCGCATCACCGAACGCGGTATCGAGCACTGGGCCGATCCGCGCCAGTCCGCGCACGGCATCAATCGCAACGACGGCGGTCGGGGAACGTACTTCCTCGACCCATCGGGCCACTACCTGGAGATCATCACCCGGCCGTACGGATCAGGCCGGTAGGTCGAGGGAGCGGGCCAGCGTAGGCCACGTGTCCGGCAGTTCGTCCTTCCAGTAGTTCCAGGCATGCACGCCGGTGGCGTGGTACTCGAACGTCGCCGGGATGTCGAGTTCCTTCAGCGTGGATTCCAAGCGGAGGGTGGAGAGTCGGGAGACGGCCTCGATGGGTCCGCCGATGACCACGCGGTTGAACAGATCCGACTCGGGGGTCTCGTAGCGGCCGGGGATGCCGGTCATGGACGAGACGTAGATGTCCATGCCGCGCAGAGCTTCCGCGTGCCGGACGGTGTCGTGATCGGCCCAGCCCTGGCCGCCGATCTCTCCCCAGATGTTCGCCGGGTTGCCGCCTCGGGACGAGATGGTCTGCTGGATGCACATCCGTCCCACGTCGTCGGTGGTGGAGTAGCAGCCACTCATGGCGGCGATGCCCTTGTACATTCCGGGGTGTCGATGCGCGAGCATCATGGCGCCCTGCGCGCCCATCGACAGGCCGAGCAGCGACTTGGCGCCGTTGGTCTTCAACCGGGCGTCGAGCAGCGGTGGCAGTTCGTCGACGATGAACGTCTCCCACTTGTGCAGTCCGACACCGGGATCGATGTTCTCCCAGTCGGAGTAGATGCTGGACACACCGCCGTTGATCATGACGACGTTGACGTTCTTGTCCGCGAAGAAGTCGCGCGCGCCGCCGCCCACGGCCCAGTCGCTCGACGTCTCCCGGGCGTCGACGCCCTCGAGGGCGTAGATCGAGGGTCGGGGCTCCGAGTTGTCTTTCGGCAGGAGCACGTCCACGCCGACCGTGCGGCGGAGCGCAGGGGAGGCGACGGTGAACCGCACCCACTGCGGCGACTTCAGCTTCTCCCCGACGATTTCCGGGCCCCGTAGGACGGCCGTGGGGCGTGACCGACACCGGTCACGCCCCACGAGCAGTCTGGCCGCGTCAGCGGTTCAGCAGCTTGCGCATCATCTCCGCAGCGCCCTTGACCAGGCGATCACGGGGGAATCCGGCCCGCTTCTGCGCTGCGACGTAGTTGCCGCCGGCCACCCACACGGGGCCGTCGGTGAGGTGTTCGAGGCCCTCGCGGGCGGCGTCCTCGGGTTCCTGGACGATCATGCCGGGGACGTCGAAGTTCAGTCCCGCGCGGACCATCGCAGGCGTACGGGTGACGCCGAGGACCAGCTCGACGACGTGCACGCCGTGCGGTTCCAGTTCCAGCCACAGGCTCTCGGCGAACACCCGGCTGAACGCCTTCGACGCCGCGTAGATGCTCTGGTGCTCGGACCCCATGTAGCCGGCCAGGGAGCCGAGCAGGATGATGCCGCCGCGACCGCGATCCTTCATCCGCGCACCGAAGTGATGCGAGAGTTCCAGCTGCCGGGTGATGTTGAGGTCGATCACGCCGCGGAAGCCGTCTAGGTCGCCGGTGACGAACTCGTGGCCGTACGAGTTGGCGCCCGCGTTGAAGATCAGCAATCCGACCTCGACGTCGTCGGTGGCGGCGCGGATCTGGTCGACGGCGTCGGCGGCGAGCAGGTCCAGCGACAGGGTGCGGACCTCGACGCCGTGCGAGCGGACCTTCGCAGCCGTCTCGTCCAGCGGTCCCGGCTTGCGGGCGATGAGGACGAGATTGATTCCGGCGGCGGCCAGTTCGTCGGCGAAGGCGGAGCCGACGCCTTCGGAGCCGCCTGCGATGACGGCCCACGGGCCGTACTGGGTGGTGTCGATCATGGCGAGATGTACTCCTCGGTCGGTCTCAGTGCGCGACTTGGGGTGTCGGAACGGGATCTTCGTTGACGACCGGCAGCGTGCCGTCGTGTGCGGCGCGGTCGATGGTCGCGGCCAGTGCCTCGCAGCGCATCACGGGTGCACCCGGCCGGCCTTCACGGCCGGTCCACGTGTCGATCTCCCGGCAGGTCCGCTGGGACGCCTCGTCCCACTGCACGGCCGTGTGTTCCCAGCTGTACTTGAGCGCCCGGACACAGGCTCCACAGGCGTCACACTCCAGCGGCTGCATTCTCACGCGCCCTCTCGAGGTTGGCCTCGACCTCCTTCTGCCAGGACGCGACCGCCTTCGTGGTGTCCATCTCGTGCTCGAAACGGTCGACCATCTCCGGGGTGACGGCGGCGCGGTCCACGTAGAACTGGTCGTACCAGCGGCGCAGCTGGTAGACGGGCCCGTCCTCCTCGCACAGCAGCGGGTTCTCGATGCGGGTCTTGTTCTTCCAGATCTCGACGTCCTGCTCGAAGCCCTTGGCGATGAAGCCGCCGAACGCGTTCGCCATCTTCTCGGCGGCGTCACCCTGGAACTGCTCGGACTTCTTGACGATGATCCCGTACATCAGGACGAACTTGTCCGGCGAGACCGGGTAGTGGCAGTTGATGAGCACCGACTCCACGTCGTAGCCCTCGTACTGGTAGACGAGGTCGTCGATCATGAAGGACGGACCGAAGTACGAGGCGTCGGAACGGCTTCCGAGCATGCGCGGGGTTCCCGACGCGTGCGGACGCATGTCCTCACGCGCCACGCCGCGCATGAACTGGCTCGCCACCTGGCCCTCGAAGACGTTCTTGAAGAAGGTCGGGAACGAGTAGTGCACGTAGAAGAAGTGCGCCATGTCCACGATGTTGTCGACGATCTCGCGGCAGTTCGTGTCGACCTCGGTGGTGTACCAGACCCAGTCGGACCACTCGTCGGACAGCGCGCCCTCGATCCGCGGGATGTACATGTCGTCCTCGCCCGGCGCCTGACCCTCCGGGTCGTGCCAGACGAACAGCATGCCGTCCTGCTCGAGGGTGGTCCAGGCGCGGGTCCGGGCCAGCGGCGGGACGCGGCGGGCGTAGGGGATGGAGGTGCACTTGCCCTTGCCGCCCCACCGCCAGTCGTGGAACGGGCACGCCACCGAATCGCCCTTGACGGTGCCCTGGCTGAGGTCGCCGCCCATGTGCCTGCAGAATGCGTCGAGGATGTTGAGCTTGCCCTCGCTGTCGGCGAACACGACGAGCTTGGTGCCGAACGCCTCGACGCTGTGCGGTGTCCCGTCCCGGAACGGCTCGGCGAGTCCGAGGCAGTGCCAGCCCCGCGCGAACCTCGTCGGCGCGGCGCCGGCCTCGATCACACGAACTTCCTCAGTGCTGGTCACGGTCGTTCCTTTCCGTCGAACGGTGCCGACACCGGCGGCATGGTCTGTGAATTCGGACGCTAACGAGGCCGATGGCGGCGTATCGCTGCCGATCTCACTGGCCGGGACCGCGCGCCGCCAAGTCGAGAGCCGGCGCAGCTAACATCGGACAAATGGACAACGAGGTTCTCGGACGGGTGCGTGACCTGCTGCCCACGATCACCGAGCGTGCTCGGGCGACCGAGGATGCCCGCCGGGTGTCGGACGAGACGATCGCCGGGCTCGTCGCCACCGGGGTGTTCCGCATGTTGCAGCCGGCGCGGTACGGCGGACTCGAATCGGATCCCGTGCACTTCTACGAGGCGGTGCGCGCCATCGCCGCGGCCTGCGGTTCCACCGGGTGGGTGACGGCGGTACTCGGTGTCCACCCGTGGCATCTGGCGCTGTTCGACGACGCCGCACAGGCCGAGGTGTGGGGCGAGGACCCCGACGTCCTCGTCGCGTCGTCGTACTCCCCGGTCGGGACGATGGTGCGCGTCGACGGCGGATACGAGCTGATGGGCAGCTGGCGGTTCTCGTCCGGCGTCGACCACTGCGGTTGGGCGCTGCTCGGCGGACTGATCGTCGACGACCGCGGCGACATCGTGGACAACGCGACGCTGCTCGTTCCCCGCTCCGACTACCAGATCCGCGATGTGTGGGAGAGCGTCGGACTGCGCGGCACCGGCAGCAACGAGATCGTTGTCGAGCGGGCGTTCGTCCCCGACCACCGGGTGATGCGCAACTACGAGTTCTCCCAGTTGCGGGGGCCGGGGCAGAAGGTGAATCCCGGTCCGCTGTACCGAATTCCGTTCGCCACTGTGTTCAGCTCCGCCATCGCGGCCCCCGTCGTCGGTGTCGTCGCGGGCTGCTACGAGCACTTCCTCGGCCGGATGCGCGACAGGGTTCGCCTCAGCCTCGGCGGCGGCCGGTTCGCCGACGACCCCTTCGCGCAGGTCGCGGTCGGCCGGGCGTCGTCCGAGATCGACGCGGCGATCCTGCAGATGGACCGCAATGTGCGGGCCCTGATGGATGTCGCATCCGCCGGCGGCGAGATCCCGATGCAGCTGCGTCTGCGGGCCCGCCGCGATCAGGTCCTGGGGACCGAACGGGCGCTGCACGCCATCGACCGGCTGTTCACGATGTCCGGCGGCAATTCGCTCGACACCGGCAATCCCATCGAACGCGGCTGGCGCGACGCCCATGCAGGCGGCGTGCACGTCGCGAACGACGTCGAACGTGCCCTCGCGCTGTACGGGCGCGGGGCGTTCGGGCTGCCCGTCGAGGACAACATGATCTGACGCGGTCACTGCTCCTTAGGCGCAGCAGTGAACCTGCGGGCCAGGTTCTCCTCCGTCGACGGCCCGGGCTCCCACGACGCGATCCACGGTCCCGTGCCCTCGCTCTGGTCGAGGATGCCGTCCTCGAGCCACGTGTGCTCGCCCCCGAGAACCTGGCCGGCGACGCGGTGGTCGACGTCGTCGGTGTTCTCCCACAGTGCGGCGAAGTGGCGGTCGATCCGCAGCCGCGACTGCCTGCAGAAGGCGTCCGCCAGCGCGACGCCGCTCGCACCGTGGCCGGAGTCGCGTTCGGACTGGGCGCGCACCACGGACGCGGACATCGCGAACAGTTCGGCACCGATGTCGACGACGTGGCCGAGGAACATCTGGTGCTTCTCCATGCCCGCCTGCCACCGGGCCATCCCGTAGAACGTGGACCGGGCGAGCTTGCGGGCGTTGCGCTCCACGAACCGCAGATGCGTTGCCAGGGAGTCGAACTCGCCGAACGAATTGGGCAGTTGTCCCTTGCCGGACACCAGGTGGGGCAACCACTTGGCGTAGAACCCGCTCGCGCCGAGTGCCGCCTTCGCCTTGTGCTGCATGTCGGCCTTCGGATCGGCGAGGTCGCCCGCGGCGCGCAGATGCGCGTCGACCGCTTCGCGCGCGATGAGCAGTCGCATGATCTCGCTCGACCCCTCGAAGATTCGGTTGATGCGAAGGTCCCGCAGCAGTTGTTCGACGGGCACCGCGCGTTCTCCGCGGGCGGCGAGGGATTCGGCGGTCTCGTAGCCGCGTCCACCGCGAATCTGAACGAGATCGTCGGCGATCTGGCAGGCCATCTCGCTCGCCCACAACTTCGCCAGTGCCGCCTCGATGCGGATGTCGTTGCGGCCCTCGTCGGCCATCTGCCCGGACAGTTCCAGCACCGCTTCGAGGGCGTAGGTGGTGGCGGCGATGAAGGAGAGCTTCGACGCGACGGCCCCGTGCTCGCCGACCGGACGCCCCCACTGCACCCGTTCCGCAGACCACTCGCGGGCGATCTTGAGCGCCCACTTGCCCGCGCCCCCGCACATCGCGGGTAGCGCGAGGCGTCCGGCGTTGAGTGTCGTCAAGGCGATCTTGAGGCCGTCGCCTTCGCGCCCGATCAGGTTCTCCGCGGGCACCCGCACCTGGTGCATCCGAGTCACACCGTTCTCGATGCCGCGCAGGCCCATGAACGCGTTGCGCCGTTCGACGGTGATGCCGGGGGAGTCCGCCTCGACGACGAACGCACTGATCCCACCGCGGTTGTTCTCACCTTTCGGCACCCGTGCCATCACCACGAGCAGCTCCGCGACCACCCCGTTGGTGGTCCACAGCTTCACGCCGTCCAGCAGGTAGGCGCTGCCGTTGTCGGTGGGGACGGCAGTCGACGCGAGGCGGGCCGGGTCGGACCCGACGTCGGGCTCCGTGAGCAGGAACGCGGAGATCGCGCCGGCCGCGCAGCGTGGCAGGAACGCGCGCTTCTGCTCGTCGGTGCCCGCCAGCTTGAGGGGTTCGGGGACGCCGATCGACTGGTGTGCCGACAACAGCGCGCCCAGGCTCGGATGCACCGACCCGACGAGCATCAACACCCGGTTGTAGGCCACCTGCGAGAGCCCGAGACCGCCGTATTCCTCGGGAATCTTGAGCCCGAAGCAGCCGAGTTCGGCGAACCCGCGGACGTAGTCGTCGGGGATGTTCGCGTCACGTTCGATCACGGACCCGTCGAGGGTCGCGCAGTAGTCGCGCAGTTTCACGAGAAACCGTGCGGTTCGGTCGGCGTCGTCGGGGCCGGGGCGTGGGAACGGGTGGACCAGGTCGAGTGGGAACCGCCCGAGGAAGAGCTCCTTCGCGAACGAGGGTTTTTCCCATCCGGATTCGCGGGCCTCCTCGGCGACCGCTCGCGCCTGTTCTTCCGTGACATGGGCCGGTGCGACCATGATCCGCCTCCTCGACGGGAGAATCAGAATGAACCTACTGGCGAGTATTCCCCTCGTCGCGTGTTTGCGGTAGTTCTCGTCGGGTCCGGAGATCACCCCGCGTGGATGAGGCGGCAGGGCCCGTGCGTGCTTAGCGTCGGCACCGAACCCGCCGAATCCGTCATGAGGAGATCGAGTGAACGACGCAGGTGACGCCTTCGCTCAGGCTGTTGCACGAATCGGTCTACCGGACCAGCTACGGACCCCGATCGGGACGTTCGAGTTCTTCGACGGCGTGCCGTTGCCCGACACCACGAGCCGACTGTACGACGGGCTCGATTTCCTGCGGGGTGTCGAGGTCTTCCTCAATGCCGTGCCAGGGGCCTCGCTCGTCGCGATGCGGCGCGGTTTTCGCAGCGTGGGCATAGACGGCCTGAGCACGCTCGCGTACACCGACCCTCGGGCCAACTCGGGGAGCCTCTTCCTCACTCCCAACACCGAGACCACCTACGCCACGATGTTCCTCGACCTGCGTGACGGCCCCGTCGTCATCGAACCGCCGACCGAATCATTGTGCGTGGTCGACGACTTCTGGTTCCGCTACGTCGCGGACATGGGCATCGCCGGACCGGACAAGGGGAAGGGCGGCAAGTACCTGTTCCTGCCGCCGGGTTACGACGGCGCCGAGCCGGACGGCTACTACGTCTACCGCACGCCCACCTTCACCAACTGGGCCGTCTTCAGGGCACTGGGTGGGGTCGAGGCGATCAAGCAGACCCGCGTCTACCGGCTCGCCGACGCCGGGAATCCACCCGACATGACGTTCGTCAACGTCGCCGACAAGAAGTTCAACACGGTGCACGCGAACGACTTCTCCTTCTTCGAGGAAGTCCACGAATTGGTTCAGGAGGAACCCGCGGAGTCGCTCGACCCGGAACGCGCCGGCCAGTTGGCGGCGATCGGGATCAGGCACGGCAGCCCCTTCGCCCCGGACGAACGCCTCCGCGGCATCCTGGACACCGCCGCCCAGACCGCCGCGGGCATCAGCCGGGCACTCGTCTACTTTCCCCGCGACCCGGACGCCTTCCTGACCGAGGGCTCCTCGTGGAAGCAGGCCTTCGTCGGTGGCAGCTACGAGTTCCTGCACAACCACGCCCGGCTGCTGGACGCGCGCACCCAGTTCCACTACTTCGCCACCGTGATCACCCCGGCGATGGCGCACGCGCAGGTCGGCGCCGGTTCGGCCTATGTCTACACGGCGGAGGACGACCAGGGGCGGATCCTCGACGGTGGCAAGCACTACCGGCTTACGCTTCCACCGGACGCGCCCGCGAAGAACTTCTGGTCGGTGGATCTCTACGACACCCAGACACGATCCCTGCTCCAGACCGACAACCCGTACCCGAGCCTGATGAGCCTGACGGGCACGGTGGAGCCGGAATCCGACGGTTCGATCGTCCTGTGGTTCGGGCCGACGCCTCCCGCAGGGCGGGACGCGAACTGGATTCGCACGGTCCCGGACAAGAGCTGGTTCCCTGTGCTCCGACTCTACGGCCCCCTGCAGCCGTGGTTCGACGGGGCGTGGCAACCGGGCGAACTGGTGGAGGTCGAGCCGACACGCAGCTGATGCCGGTCCCGGTGACAGGAGCCGCCTGCCTGACCGGAGTCCGAGTTCCGGCACGTTGATCGGGCCGTCGAGGTGCGAGAATCGGTGACGATGACGAGCTCGGCGAGACCCCCGGCGTACACGATGCGACAGCTGTTCGTGTTCGTCGCCGTCGCGGAGACGGGAACGATACGTGCGGCGGCCGAACGCCTGCACGTGTCCCAGTCCGCGGTCTCCCTCGCGCTCACCGAGCTGGAACGGGGACTGCGCACCCAACTCTGTGTACGACGCCGCGCGCACGGCGTCCAGCTAACCCCGACGGGGGAGCGGGTGCTGGTCCGGGCCCGGGTCCTGCTGGAACAGGCAGGCGACCTCGCCGCCGCGGCGAGCGGCGCCGAGGGGGAACTGACCGGGCCGTTGGCGATCGGCTGCTACTCCTCGCTGGGGCCGACGCTGCTGCCTCGGCTGCTGTACGAGTTCGCCCAACAGCACCCGCGGGTCACCGTCGACTTCGTCGAGGACAACCAGGACCGTCTCACCGCGCGACTGACGTCGGGCGAACTCGACCTCGCCATCGTGTACGACCTCGACCTGTCGCCGGAACTGCGGCGGACACGGATGGACACCCGCCAGCCAGCCGTGCTGCTGCCCGCCGGGCACCGGCTGGCCGACGAACCGGCGCTCGATCTCACCGAACTCGCCGAGGAACCGATGGTTCTCCTCGACGTGCCACCGAGTTCGTTCCATGCACTGCAGGTGTGTGACCGAGCGGGGTTCACGCCGCGAATTCGATACCGGCCCAAGAATTTCGAGACGGCACGCGCGTTGGTGGGTCGGGGTCTCGGGTGGACACTGCTGATTCAGCGCCCGCACCACGACGTCACCTACGAGGGTCTCGGTCTCGTGGTGCGGAACGAGGTGAACCCGCCGATTACGCCCGTCGACATCATTCTCGTGTGGTCGCCGACCGTACTGCTCAGCAAGGCCGCGCGTGCGTTCGTCGACTTCGCGACCGCGGAGTCGGATGCCCAACCTCAGGATTTGTGAACAATCACCCTCGGATCTTGCGCTTTTCACGGGTTGTGATCGGCGTCAAGATGCTTGAGAGACCGCGACGACGGTCATAACGCCGGACGAGTCGGCCTGTGCAGTCACCGGCGACCGAACTCATCGCGTGCTTTCGAGTAGTGAAAGGTCCCGACCATGACCTCAACCGTGTCGACTCCCGCTGCCACCCTCGGGTCGCAGCGACACCGGCGTGCCCGGAGAGCGGCGCTCGGCAGCTTCGTCGGTACGGCGATCGAGTGGTACGACTTCTTCATCTACGGCACCGCAGCCGCCCTGGTGCTCGGCCACCAGTTCTTCCCCGGCTCCTCCGATCTCGCCGGCACCCTCGCCGCCTTCGCGACGCTCGCGGTGGGATTCGTCGCGCGCCCCATCGGTGGCATCGTGATGGGCCACTTCGGTGACCGGGTCGGCCGCAAGTCGATGCTCGTCGTCTCCCTGCTGCTGATGGGTTGTGCGACCGTCGGCATCGGCCTGCTGCCGAACTACGACGCGATCGGTGCGCTCGCCCCGATCCTGCTGGTGACGCTGCGCTTCGTCCAGGGCCTCGGTGTCGGCGGCGAGTGGGGTGGCGCGGTGCTCGTCGCCACCGAGAACGCGCCGGAGGGTCGCAAGGGGCTCTACGGCGCCGCGCCCCAGATCGGTGTTCCCGCAGGTGTTCTCGTGGCGAACCTCGTGTACCTGCCGCTCACCGCCTTCATGAGCGAGGACGCGTTCAACTCATGGGGCTGGCGCATCCCGTTCCTGCTCAGCTCGGTCCTGGTGCTCGTCGCGATGTGGATCCGCCTCGGCCTCGAGGAGAGCGACGAGTTCGAGGCAGCCAGGGAGTCGGAACAGCCGGGCAAGCTGCCGATCCTCGAGGTCCTGACCAGGCACTGGAAGACCGTCCTGCTCGCAGGCGGAACGTTCATCGCCACCAACGGCATCGCCTACGCGTACATGGTCTACGTACTCAAGTACGGGGAGACCGAACTCGGGTTCAGCAAGACCGCCATGCTGTTCCTGCTGATCGGTTCGTGCCCCTTCTGGATGGCGGGCATGGCCTTCAGCGCGTGGAAGTCCGACACCCTCGGACGCCGCACGGTCTACGTGCGCAGTTCGATCGCCCTCGTGATCATCGCCGCCGCGTTCTTCCCGTTGATGGACACCGCCGCGCTGCCGATCATGGCCGCCGCGATGATCGCGCTCGGGTTCGTCCTCGGCTGCTGCGCGGGACCGCAGTCCGCGCTCTTCGCCGAGCTCTTCCCCCCGGCCATCCGCTACTCGGGTGCCTCCCTCGGCTACCAGGTGGGCGCCATCCTCGGTGGCGGCCTCGCCCCGATCGTCGCCACCGCGCTGTACGCGAGCTTCGGCACATCGCTCGCGATCACCGGCTACTTCGTGCTGATCGCCCTGATCAGCCTCGCCAGCATCCTGCTGCTGAAGGTGCCGACCCCGTCCACCCGTCCGATCGAGCAGGAAGCGGTCTAGACCGATGTCGACCTATTACCAGCCCACGAAGTACCCGGCCTCGACCTTCGAGTCGATGACCGCCACCGACGACGCCCTGCCCGTCGTCGTCGTCGGTGCAGGCCCCGTCGGCATGGGGGTCGCGCTCGGACTCGCGCAGCGCGGCATCCCCGTCACCGTCCTCGAAGCGGCCGACCAGGTGTCGTTCGGCTCCCGCGCCATCTGCATCTCCCGCCACAGCCTCGAGGTCGCCGCGCGCCTCGGCTTCGGCGCCGAGTTGGAGAAGATCGTGCTGCCGTGGGTCGGCGGCCGCAGCCTGTACCGCGACCGGCAGGTGCTCCACTTCCAGATGCGCAACGCAGACCACGACGTCCGGCCGCCGATGATCAACGTCTCGCAGTCCGAGTTCGAGCAGATCATGGTCGACACAATCGAGGCGAACCCGCTGATCACCCTGCACTGGGCGGCGAGCATCGCGGGGGTGCTGCGGTCCGACGACGAGGTCACCCTCGAGGTGGACACCGTCGACGGGAAGCGGCACCTGCGGGCCCGCTGGGTGGTCGCCGCCGATGGCGGGCGCAGCCGGATGCGTGAACTCGCCGGAATCCGCATGCAGGGCAACAACTACGACGGTCGCTACGTCATCGCCGACATCCACTGGGAATCGGAACTGCCCGCGGAACGGACGGTGTGGTTCGATCCGCCGTCCAATCCGGGCTCCACGATCATCATGCACAAGCAGCCGCGCAACATCTGGCGCATCGACTACCAGCTCGATGCCTCCGAGGACGCCGAGTTCGAGACGCAGGAAGACCGCATCCGTGACCGCATCACACGGCACCTGGAGTGGCTCCGGAACGACCTGCCGTGGACACTCGAGTGGCACGGCTTCTACAGTGCCCGCGCGCTCGCACTCGAGGATTTCACCCACGGCCGCATCCTGTTCGCCGGTGACGCCGCGCACCTGGTTCCGATCTTCGGTGTCCGCGGCCTGAACTCGGGCATGGAGGACGCCGAGACCCTCGCCTGGCAGCTCGCCGCCGTCGTCAACGGCAAAGCGAATCCAGATCTGTTGCAGTCGTATTCGGTGGAGCGGCACGACGCGTGGCGGCAGAACATCGCGAACGCAGGCAAGAGCACGCTGATCATGTCGCCCGGCAGCCACGGCTACCGGACGACGCGCGACGCCATCCTTGCGCTGTCTGTGACCCGCCCCGAGTTCAGTCATCTGATCAACCCGCGTCAGTCCAGTGCCACCAACGCGCGGCTCTCACCGCTCACGTGGCCGTCTCCCGCGGAACTCTCCGGCGTGGCCCCGGGGGACCCTGTCGAGGACCGCCGCGTGGTTGCCGACGACGGTGGCGAAACGTCCCTCAACGTACTGCGTGGCACCGGTTTCGCGGTGCTTGGTGTGAACGTCGATGCCACCGCGCTGGCTTCCGCCACCGGCGCACTGGCCGGTGCGCTGGCGCCGGAGTCGGTTCGGGCGATTCTGATCGGGTCGGACAGCGCGTCGGCGTCGGTCGCTGTCGTGCCTGACGCCGACGGTGGTGTCGTCGCGGCCCTCGGCGCGCGCGACGGCGAGGTGTTCGTGATTCGCCCCGATGGTGTGCTGCTGTGCCGCATCGACGGTGTCGACCGGATCGACGACGTCGTGCGGCACCTGATCCTGGGCGACGCGCCGGCCGGTGCGTCGGTGACGGTCGACAACGGGCCTGCGATCGATCCGGCCGAGTCGCGCCGCGAGAACGTGTGGATGGGCCTGTCCGACGCGCTCGATCAGGTGAGCGAGACGGACCGCGAGGGCTTCCTCACCCGGTTGGCGCTCGTGCTCGGATCGCAGGTGGGGCGGCGTGAGTTCGAGGAGGCCGTCGCGGCCGCCACCGACCTGGCGCTCACCGTTCCGGCCGACGAGAAGGCGGGCGCCACCGTCGGTGGCTGAGTGGGCCTCGGCGACGTAGCGGCCGGTGTCGCGTTGCGGGCCAGGGTTTCCCGCCGACCCGCAACGCTCCGCGACCGGCCGAGTCAGACGACCGGGACGGTCACCGACGTCACGGCCTCCGTTTCGGGCACCTGGTTGGGGTCGTTGAGGTAGACGTTGAAGTGGTGGGTCGAGGCATCGTCGTCGGTGCGAGCGACCCGTAGACCGTTGTCACTGATGAAGGCCGCGATCCGCTCGTGTGCCTGCGGGATAACCTCGGCGAACGGACCCGTCACGATCGCGCGCACCGCGCGGCGAGCCGGGAAGTGCAGTGCGAGGAGCGGGGCTTGGACCTCGACGCCGCCAGCGGTCTCCACGAACACAGATTCGTCGACGTCGGTTTCCCGGAACTCGCCGTCGTGTTCGATGCAGCCGCTCGGACCGGTCATCGCGACCTTCTGCCGCTCGAGTTCGGGCAGGAAGCGCCTCCACAGCTGCCCTTCGGCGGCGTAGTCGGGCACTGTCCCGCGCAGCGTCACCAGCGTCTGGGAAGGGATGTCGATCAAGTGAACGTCGATGTCGGACATGGTGTTCTCCAGTTCGTCTTGGTCGAGCATGTGCTCGATGAGGGTCAGCCGATGCCGGGCCGAGGCGGCCTCGTCCACGAGTGTCTGGCGTTGCAATCGCAGCGCAGCGCGATACGCGGGAGTGCCGAAGACGGCGAGCAGGGCTCCGATGGCGGACACGCCGAACCCGATGTCACGCAGCTGCCGAATCCGGCCGGCATCACCCAATTGCTCCAGTGAATACCAGCGATATCCGCTGGCACCGTCGACCGCGGCGGGAATCAGCACGCCGCTCGCGTCGTAGTGCCGCAGCATCCGCACGCTGATCCTGCTCAACGAGGAGAAGCGGCCGATGGACATCAGCTTCGAGGGGTCGGTCACGGAAAAGAGTCTGCAGCCTCACACGATGTCAGAGTCAATCCGCCGCGGCGGTCGCCGGACAGGGGAGTGCGCGCTCCCCTTGAGTCAGTCCTTCGTTGACGCTGGATCCGCCTCGTGCTGCTACCGGTCGCCCGCGCGGCGCAACAGGTAGCGTCGCTCTCTGTCGTTGGCGGTGAGTTCCGCCGCTGCACGGAACTGCTTGCGGGCTCCTGCGCCGTCGCCGAGTTGATCGAGTAGGTGTGCCCGGACGGCTCGGGCTCGCTGTGCGACGAGTGGATCGTCCGTGATGTGGTGGGTTCGATCGATTTCGTCGAGAAGTGCGATGCCCCTACGTGGACCGAAGGCGTGTGCGACGGCGACGACGCGACCGAGTCGGACAGGTGCGGTGGGCTGCAACCGTTCGAGCCACAGGTACAGCGCGGCGATCTGGGGCCAATCCGTCTCGGCGGCAGTCTTCGCCTGTGTGTGAGTCGAGGCAATTGCGGCTTGAAGTTGATACGGCCCAACATGGTTGTGCGCCCAGGCCTGTTCGATCAGCCGAGTGCCCTCGACGGTCAGTCGTGTGTCCCACCGGAAACGATCCTGCTCTGCGAGTGGGACGAGTTCATCGTCGGTGTCGGTGCGAGCAGTTCGTCTCGCCTCGGTCGACAGCATCAGAGATAGCAGACCGATCGCCTCGGGATCGTCGGGCACTTGCGTACACAGCATCCGCGTCAGCCGTATCGCCTCCGCCGTGAGATCGGCACGCGAGAGTTCGTCACCGGCGCTGGCGGTGTACCCCTCGTTGAAGACGAGGTAGAGCACGCGCATGACCGTTGCCGTCCGTGCCGCGAGATCCTCGTCGGCACGAATCTCGAACCGGGCTCTGGCCCGCTTCAGTGTCTGTTTGGCGCGGCTGATCCGTGTCCCCATCGTGGCCTCGGTTGTGCCGTAGGCGTGCGCGATCTCGGCCGTGGTCAAGCCGCCGACTGCCCGGAGTGTCAGAGCGACCTGGGAGGTCTCGCCGAGTGCCGGGTGACAGCACAGGAACAAAAGGTGCAGGCTGTCGTCGCACTCGTCGAGGACGGGCCCCGTCTGATCGGCGTCGACGTGCACGGCGGCGCTGTACGCGAACTCCTCCTCACGACGCCGGGATGCCTGCTCAGAGCGGATGAGGTCGATCATCTTCCGGTAGCCGACGCGGATCAGCCAGCTGCGCGGCTCCTCGGGGACGGTGGCCGCTGTCCACGTGCGACTGGCCGCGAGGAGGGCTTCCTGTGTGGCGTCCTCGGCCAGAGCAAATCTGCCGAACCGGCGCACCAGCGCACCGAGTACGTGTGGCGTCTCGGCGCGCAGCACATCCTCGATACGCCGATTTCCGGTTCGCACCTCAGCGGCCGGATGGTCCATCAGGCGAAGTCATCGCCCATTATCGGTCGGATCTCCATCGGCTCACCGAGGACATCGACCATTCGCGCGACGATGTCGTGGGCGCGCTCGAGGCTCGAGCACTCGATGATTGCGAAGCTGGCGAGTACCTCCTTCAACTCGGCGTAGGGTCCGTCCGTGGCGATGACACCACCATCCGTCTTCCGGACGGTGGTCGACACGGCCGGGTGGCCCAGGCCCTCGCTCAGGACGAACTCGCCGGTCTCCCGAAGTTCTGCCTCGAACTTCTGATAGGCGGCGAACGCGGCCAACGCGTCGTCGCTGGGGGTGTCGGCGGTCTCGGCGTCCCAGGAATCCGCGGGGGTGTAGCTCAGTAGCAGAAACTTCATCGCATTCCTCCGTGGCTCGTTTGCTTTGTCAGCCTATGTGTTTCACTGCGCGCGGCGCAGGGCGAGCGAGTACACCGTGACCCATGTGAACGCGACCAGGCCGGTCGCCGCGATCTGGAGACTCGCCTCCGACGGAGACACCGGCAACAGCATCACGAGGGCCGTGATCCCGTGGCCGACCGCAGCCCTCATGTGCCTGGCGCGGAGCGCACGGATCAGCAGCGTGATGCACGCCGCGGCGAGTGCGACGAACGACAGGATCGCTGCGGCGGAGTGGACGACGGCGTGCCAGGACATGTCCACCGCGCCTGCGGGTGCCCCGATGGGGAACCCGTTCTGGGGATCCATCGGAAAGCATCCGGCGACAGCGAAAGCCGCTCCGAAGATGCCGAGGAACACTGGCGCGACGCGCGAGCCCACACCGTCTGTCACCACGCGGCCCTGCGCGACCGCGAGGCCGAGGACGCCCAGTCCTGCCAGCACGAAG
The DNA here is from genome assembly GCF_001040705.1 of Rhodococcus sp. RD6.2. Classification (GTDB taxonomy): domain Bacteria; phylum Actinomycetota; class Actinomycetes; order Mycobacteriales; family Mycobacteriaceae; genus Rhodococcus_G. Next base: position 250,899 of record NZ_CVQP01000005.1, on the reverse strand, counting down.
GTGACCGCATGAATCCAACCGAGGTCGCCGGTCGCCAGCTGGCTGAGGGGGTGGACGCGAAGGTCGAAGCCGTCCCGGGTCAGTGCCTGCACCGTGGACGAGATGTAGAACAGCGGACCGACGATCGCGGCGGCGGTGAGCAGGTGCCGTGTCTGCTCGGCCGATCGATGCGTCGCGTGCCCGTGAAGTGCCGTGGTGGCCATGATGTCCTCCGGTCGTCGTGTCCGTCCGTCCGGATTCGGACGGCTTTCACGGACACCACGGAGCCGGGATCGCTCCTTCGACATCACCGGACGGGAAACCGGCGAAGATTCTTTGGTTCGGATGTCGAGAATCGGACCGCGGCTCCGAGGTCCCCACGAGAGCAGCCACTGCGACGCTGCTCCGAACCGGAGAAGGAGCACACCATGAGCGACACCACTACCAGCGGCAGCGACGTCGGCCGGAACGAGCCGCCGCTGCCCAGCGACCGGGTTCGAGCGCTCGACCGGCTCGTCGGTACCTGGGCGGTGACCGGGGGAGCGGAGGGCACCGTGCGGTACGAGTGGATGCCGGGCGGGCACTTCCTCGTCCAGCACGTCGAACTCGAGCAGTACGGCGAGTGCGTCGACGGGTTCGAGGTGATCGGACACCTGCATCCGTTCGGGGAGCCGATCGGTGACGAGATCGTCTCCCGGTTCTACGACTCGGCAGGAAACACCTTCGACTACGTCTACGAACTGGAAGGCGACGTGCTCACCATCTGGGCCGGCGCGCAGGGGAGCCCGGCGTACTTCCGCGGCAGCTTCGCGGACGGTGATCGAACGATGACGGGTGACTGGGTCTACCCGGGTGGGGGCGGATACACGTCCACGATGACGCGCCGGTAGTTGCCGGGGCGCGGAGGCCGGTTGCCGCCGACCTCCCGCCCCGCCGCGTCCGTCAGCGCAGCAGTAGCGCTCCCAGCCGGCGGGCCGCGGCCATGACCGCCTCGCCCAGCTTCTGCTCGTCCGAGGAATCGAACACCGAGAGACCGATGCTGACGAGGTCGGACGGGCGGCGATTGGGCACTGCCGCCGAGATGCCGGTGACCGAATGAGTGACCTCCCCCGACGTCACCGCGAATCCGCGTTCGCGTGCTCGGGTGACCTCCGGGCGCTCTCCATCACGCGGAGGTAGCGCCGCGAGCATCGCCAGCCCCGCCGACCCGCGGTTGATCGGGTCGACCTGGCCGGCATTGAAGCCGACGTGGGCGCGCGAGTTCCGTGGCTCGATGACCATCAGCGCGCGTACCGAATCCTCGCCTTCGCGTACTGCGAGGTGCGCGGTGGCCTCGACCGTCTCGGCGAGTTCTTCGAGCACGGGCCGTGCGAGTTCCCTCAGGTCCTGCTCCACCGCACTCGCGAGCGAGACGAGTCCCGAGCCGAGCAGGATGCGCTTGTTCTCGGTGCGCCGGCACAGGCGGTGCGCGTCGAGTGTGCGCACGAGGCGGTCCGCGACCGTCCGGTGGACACCGATTCCGTCCGCGATCTCGGTGATGGTCAGTCCGTACTTGTGCTGGGTGAGCAGTTCGAGGATCTCCAGCCCGTTGTGCAGGGTTTTCGACATCCGCGAATCGAGTTGAACGCCGCTCGAAATCCCCGGGTTGTCGTGCTTTTCCTCATCGGATCGGGCCGATGGCATGGATCCCTCCCTTGACGTGTGTGAGGCGAGCCACCTAAAGTTCACCTTAATCGCACTATGCGTTCGATTATCGCACACATGGCGAGGCGGTGCAATCCCGATCGGGATGTGCCGGAGAGTGATCGAGGAGTCCGTCATGACAAGGATCGAGGCCCGCGCCGACGTCGGCGCGACGGTGGTCGTGGAGATCCACCAGCTGTACGGCCGGCAGAGCCATCTCATCGACCAGGGGCGCGCGGCCGAATGGTCGGCAACCTTCACCGCCGACGGCGAGTTCCACTCGCCCAGCTACCCGGCCCCGGTCGTGGGGACGGACGCGCTCACCGAGTTCGCCGACGCGTTCTTCACGAACGCCTCCGCGGCGGGTGAGGCACACCGCCACGTGCTCACCAACATCGCCGTCGACCAGGTCGGCGACGACGAACTCGAGGTCAACGCCTACCTGCAGATCATTGCAACTCCGTCAGGTGGCGATTCCCGCCTCGTGCGGTTCACCACCGTCACCGACCGCGTGGTGCGAGTAGGCGGGCGGTGGCGCATCGCGCGCCGCGTCGTCCGCCGCGACGATCAGGCCCGACCGGCCTGATCCCTCGAGACTCGGCCGACGAGTATCTCGAATTTATTGCAGAACATCGTTTTTGGAGGAACCCCGATCATGACCGAAACCGCTGACGCCCAGAATCCCGGCCGCACCGACACCTCGCAGATGAGCGCCCTCTACCCGGAGATGGCCGGCAAGGTCGCCATCGTCACCGGCGCCGCTCGCGGCATGGGCGCGGCCTTCGCGGCCGGTCTCGCCACCCGCGGCGTCAACGTCCTCGGCGCCGACATCAACGAAGACCTAATGGTGGCCACCGCGGACGAGATCACCACCACGCTCGCCGCGAACTCGCTCGCCGCAACTCCTGGCCGCGTCGTCGGCGCGCGCATCGACGTCACCAAGGCAGACGACCACGAGGCCCTCGCGCAGATCGCGTTGAAGGAGTTCGGCCGCATCGACTTCTGGATCAACAACGCCGGCATCTTCCCGTTCGGGCTCGTGGAGGACATCTCGCCCGAGCAGATCTCCGCCGTGCTCGACGTCAACGTCGAGGGCGTGCTGTTCGGCGCTCAGGCCGCGGCCCGGCACATGGTGCCCGGCGGCGCGATCGTCAACATGTCGTCGGTCTCCGCCGTACGCAACCGCCGTGGCCGCGCCGCCTACTGCACGTCCAAGGCGGCTGTCGCGCACCTGACCCAGTCGCTTGCGGTCGAGCTGGGAGACAAGGGAATCCGCGTCAACGCGATCGCCCCCGGGTACATCGACACCGAGATGACCCGCTGGGTCCAGGAAGACCCCGTCGCACTGGCGAACGCCCTGGACTCCGTGCCGCTGCACCGGCTGGGTTCGCCCGAGGAGGTCTTCGGTCCGATGCTGTTCCTGCTGTCGGACAGTGCCCGCTACGTCACCGGTCACTCCATCGCCGTCGACGGCGGTTCGCGCCATGTCTGAGTCCACTCCCGAAGGGGTCGGCTACCCGAACGTCGTCCTGGTCACCGGCGCCGCAGGCGGTATGGGCGCCAATCATGCGAAAGCGCTTGCCGCGCAGGGTGTGCACGTGTGCGTCGCCGACGTCGCGGACACGTCCGCGGTGATGTCGGAGATCGAGGCCGCGGGCGGCAGTGCGTCGGCGCACCGCCTCGACGTCGCAGACTCGGCCGCGTGGACCGAAGTGATCGACGAGATCCGTTCCACCAAGGGTGAACTCGGTGGTCTTGTCAACAATGCCGGCATCAGTCGTCGGCGCGAGTTCATGGACACCCCGGACGACATCTGGGAACTGACCATGCGGATCAACCTGTTCGGGCCGTTCTACGGGATGAAGGCCGTCGCGCCGCTGATGCGGGAGAGCGGCGGCGGATCGATCGTGAACATCTCGTCGATCTCCGGGCAGGTCGGATACTTCTCACCGGCGTACGCGTCGAGCAAGTGGGGCCTGACCGGGCTGTCGAAGTCGGCGGCCGGACAGTTCGCGCAGTGGGGCATCCGGGTGAACTCCGTCCACCCCGGACTGGTGGGCACGGCGCTCGTCGGAGGAGCGGATGCGTTCGTCAAGGCCTCGCTGGAGAGCATTCCGGCGGGACGCATGGGCACCGTCGACGAGATCACGAACGCGGTGCTGTTCCTGCTGTCCGATCGGTCCACGTACATCAACGGCAGTGAGATGACGGTCGACGGCGGCCTGGTGTCCAACGGGCTGTACCACCGCATCCTCGCCGAAACGGGAGGAGTCCTCTCATGAGCGAAGACACCTGGGACGTCGTCGTCATCGGCGGTGGCGGTGCGGGGCTCGCGGCCGCGGTGTCCGCGGCCGAGCTGGGCGCATCGGTGCTGCTGTTCGAGTCACAGACCGAACTGGGCGGCTCGACGCAGCTGTCGGCGGGACTGTTCACCGCCGCAGGAACGAGCGTCCAGCGTGGCCTCGGTATCGAGGACTCCGCGGAGAAGTTCTTCCAGCACTACATGGACCTCAACCACTGGATGCTCAAGCCGGGCTTGGTCCGGGCGTTCTGCGAGAACGCCGGTCCCACCCTCGAATGGCTTCTCGACCTGGGTGTCGAGATCCCGGCCCGGGAGTCGGCCAACGCGCACATGCCGGGCCTGGCCCAGGCGGGCGTCGAGGACGTCTGGCGTGGTCACGTGCCCAAGGATCAGGGCTACGGCCTGGTGCAGGTGCTCGACAAGGCCCGCCGTGAGCGGGGCGTCGAGGTGGTCGTGAACACCCGGGTGCAGTCGCTGCTCGTCGAGGGCGGCCGCGTCGCCGGTGTCGTCGCCGACGACATCGAGGTCCGTGCGTCGTCGGTGGTGATCGCCAGCGGCGGGTTCGCACAGAACAAGGACCTGGTCGACCGGCTGTACCCGGATGCGAACAAGGGCGGAGACTCCCTCTTCGTCGTGGCCGCGCCGGGCAGCCAGGGCGACCACCTGGCCTTCGGTGAGCAGGTCGGCGCGGCCGTTGCAGGCGAGGGCTGGGGACTGATGCTCCCGACGGTCTACTTCCAGCGCCACCACCACTGGCAGTCGGGCTTCCCGCCCAAGTCGCGCATCTACGTCAACGGCGCTGGGCGTCGATTCATGGACGAGGACGCGTCGTATGCGGTGTCCACCGGCATCATCGATGCGCAGGAGGGTGGCGCCTGGGTTGTGTTCGACGAAAAGGCCAGACTGAATCTCCCTGCGGGATATACTGATTGGGTTCCCGAGCGGGTTCAGGACGAGGCCGACGCCGGGCGCACTCTCCGAGCGGACACGCTCGTGGGTCTCGCCGCCGCGATGGACGTCCCCGCCGATGCACTCGAGTCGGCCGTCGCGCGGTGGAACGATCAACTCCCGAACGGGGTCGACGACGACTTCCTGCGTCATCGGACCCTCTCGAACAAGGGGTCGACCGCACATCCGGATCCGATCGACCAGGGCCCGTTCTACGCGGCCCGGTTGCTGCCCGCCGAACTCGTGTGCACGCATGCGGGCGTCGAGATCGACGGCAACGCATCGGTATTGGATCGGACCGGACGTCCGGTCGACGGACTGTTCGCGGCCGGCGAGGCCGGAGCCGGCATCCTCGGCCTCCGGTACGTGGGTGGCGGCAACGCCGTGGCGAACGCCCTCACGATGGGCCGGATCGCAGGAATAGGCGCTGCGCGCACCGCACGCGGCGAGTCGACGACATCGACGGCACTGACAACAGCAGGAAACTGACACCGAGCGTGTTGCGTACCAGACACTCACAAAGGACCATCCATGACAACGAACGACATTGTGGAGCCCGCGGTTCGTAACTCCGGGCCCGCCCGAGGACCGGATCCCGTGCAGACCGAGACCCAGCCGAAGCAGTCCACCGTGAAGGTGGTGCGCGCCGCCATCGTCGGCACCGTCGTCGAGTACTACGACTTCGGTATCTACGGCTACATGGCGACGATCATCGCGTCCCTGTTCTTCGTCTCGGAGAACGACACCGCCGCCCTGCTCGGCACGTTCGCGACGTTCGCCGTCGCGTTCTTCCTGCGGGTGCCCGGTGGCATCTTCTTCGGGCACATCGGCGACAAGTACGGCCGCAAGAACGCCCTGTCCTGGACCATCCTGCTCATGGTCGTCGCGACGGCGGCAATGGGCATGATGCCCACCTACGTCACGCTCGGTGTGTGGGCGACGGCGATCCTGGTGCTGGCGCGCTGCCTGCAGGGCTTCGCGGCCGGCGGTGAGCTCGGCGGTGCCAACGCGTTCGTGTCGGAGTCCGCGCCGGCCCGGTGGCGTGCCTTCCAGACGTCGATGGTCAATTCGGGAACCTACATCGGCTCCTTGGTCGCATCACTGACCGCGCTGGCACTGACCTCGGTCTTCACGCACGACCAGATCATGTCGTGGGCGTGGCGTATCCCGTTCCTGCTCTCGGTCGTCATCGGTGTCGTCGGCATCTGGATCCGGAACCACATGGAGGACACCCCGCAGTTCAAGGAACTCGAGGACAAGGGCGAGACCGCGAAGGTGCCCGTCAAGGAACTGCTGACCACCTCGGGCTCGTCGCTCGTCAAGATCATCTTCCTCGGTGCGCTCATCACCGGTGGCTACTACATCGCCTCGGTGTACGCGGCCACCTACCTGCAGAAGGCCGGCGGACAGTCGTCGACGGTCGCATTCCTGTCCACGTCGTTGGCACTGGTCCTCGGTGTCATCACGCTCCCGATCGCGGGCTACCTCGCCGACAAGTACGGCCGCAAGCCCGTGCTGTTCACCGGCACCATCGCCGCGGTCGTGCTGGGTGTCCCGATGTTCATGCTCATGGCGGGCGGCAGCATCTGGCAGGCGATCCTCGGACAGTCGGTCCTGTTCATCGCGGTGTCGGTGGTCAACGGTGCGTCCTACGTGACGTACGTCGAGATGCTCAAGGCATCGGTCCGCTACAGCGGACTCGCGCTGGGCAACAACATCACCAACATGGCTCTCGGTGGCACGGCCCCGTTCATCGCGACGTGGCTGATCGACGTCACCGGAAACAACCTCGCGCCGGCCTTCTACTTCGTGTTCTGCGCGCTGCTCACCCTCGGCGCGATCTTCTTCGTCAAGGAGACGAAGGGCATCGAACTGCGGGTCGACTAGACACCCGAACCGACCACGGGCCCCGGCGACAACGGCGTCGCCGGGGCCCGTTCGTACTGAGAGGAGCACCCATGTCGCTGAGCGACAAGCAGGAGATCACCGAGGTCCTGTACCGCTACGCACGGGCGGTGGATCGCAAGGACTTCGACCGCGTGGCCGAGTGCTACTTTCCCGACGCGATCGACAACCACGGCGGCTACGTCGGCAAGGTGGACGGTCTGATCGAGGACATGAAGTCCCGGCACGCCACCATCGACTCGTCGCTGCACTACGTCACCAACGTCCTGATCGACCTCCACGGTGACACGGCGAACGTCGAGTCGTACTGCCTGTGCTATCTGCGGCAGGCGCCGCAGGTTCCGGGCGGCCCGCAGTCGCGGGCCACCATCAAGTGCCGCTACGTCGACCGGTTCGAACGGCGCGACGGGCAGTGGCGCATCGCGGACCGCATCGTCGTGTTCGACGAGTCCGTGACCGAGGAGATCGTCGACGGCCTCGACGCCGCCTGGGTCCGGTCCCGCCGGTCTCTCGATGACCCGGTGTTCACCGGGAAGCCGTGACCGGCGTCGGCGCCTGCCGTCCTACTCCTTCGAGTAGTCCGTGCTCAGCCACTTCTGGGGCCGCATCCGGATCAGGATCGATCGTGGCGTGACGTTCTGCGCCGTGAACGCCGTGCCCTCCTCCTCGCCGAGATATCGCACCGCGATCGCGGCGGCCTGATCCGCGGTGATCGGTTCGATCGTGGTGATCGGGCCCTCGGCGGTGACGTACTTGTACGGCACCTGCTCCACCTGTGCGGTGATGGCGAACCGCCCGGCGGCCTTCAGCAGGTCGTGCTTGACGGTGTCGGTCTCGGTCCACAGCAGTACATCGCCGCCCGGTTCGTACCCGTACCAGATGGGTACCGCGAGCGGTGCCCGGTCGGGTCTCTCGACCGCGATCACCCCGACATGTGGCTCGGCGAGGAAGGTCTGACGCTCCGCGGTAGTCATCGTCGGCATCGCACGATCCTTTCGGTTGGGGTCGTCTTTGGCGACAACGACGAGTGTGGCCGAGGTGTTCCCGGCCACACTCGCGAAACAGGGTGAGGGGAACCCAGTGCCGGTCAGACCGGCAATGGGTTCCCCTCACCCGTGTGCTCACGTCCGCACGAAGGCGGACGTCGTCACACGATCTCGTCGAGATCGACGCCCTTCGTCTCCTTGCTGAAGAGCAGGGCGGTCACGGTGATCGCCATGGTGACCACCAGGTACCCGATGACGGTGCCGACACCGTGGTTCTCGATCAGCCACACGGCGATGAACGGTGCGGGTGCGCCTGCGATGATCGACGAGCCCTGGAACACCAGTGACGAGCCCGCGTAGCGGTACCGGGTCGGGAACAGTTCGGTGATCCAGGCGGCTTCCGGTCCGGCGAGCATGCCGTGGAAGAAGGCGCCGACGCAGACGCCGATCCAGAGCATCGACAGGCTCTGCTGCTGGACGAGCCAGAAGAACACGGGCGCCCAGACCACGAGGATCACCGCGGGCACGAGCATCGCGGTCCGCCGACCGACCCGGTCGGACCAGGCGCCGCCGCCGATCATGCCGACGAACTGGAACAGCGAGGCGAAGGTGACGGCCAGGATGACGTCGCCGCGGTGGAAGTCCTGGTACGTCGTGGCGTAGGCGATGACGAAGACCGTGTAGACGTAGAACGCGATGTTCTCGCCCAGTCGCATCCCGAGGCCGATCAGCACCGCGCGCGGACGGGAGAGGGCCTCGAGAATGCTCGACCGCTCCTGCGCCGCAGGGTTCTTCGCCGCCTGCTCCTGCGCGGCCTTGAAGACGGGGGACTCCTCGACGCCACGCCGCACCCAGTAGCCGACGATCAGCAGCGGGATCGCGAACAGGAATGCGACACGCCAGCCCCACTGGTCGAACGCGTCGTCGCTGAGCAGCAGGCCGAGCGTCGAGACGACGACGGTCGCGAGGACGGTGCCCATCGGGGCTCCCGCCTGCGGCCAGGATGCCCAGAATCCGCGCTTGCGCGGTTCGCCGTACTCGCTGACGAGCAGCACCGCCGCGCCGAATTCGCCGCCGAGCGCGAATCCCTGGATCATGCGGAGGACGACGAGTGCGACCGTCGCCCAGATGCCGATCTGGTCGTAGGTGGGCAGCAGGCCGATCGCCGCGGTCGCGACACCGAGCATCGAGAACGTCGCCACCAGCATCGGTTTGCGACCGAACTTGTCACCGAGATGGCCGAAGACGATGCCGCCGAGCGGCCGGGCGACGAAGCCGAGGCCCTGTGTGGCGAGCGCGAGCAGCAGCTTCGCGACGCCGCTGTCGCCGGGGAAGAACAGCGGACCGAGCACGGTCGCGGCGAGGATGCCGTAGATCGCGAAGTCGTACCACTCGAGCACGGCACCGGCCATGCTGCCGGTGAGAACCCGCTTGAAGCTGGAGCGGGTCGGCGTGGTGGTACCGGCCGCCCCGGCAGGTGGCGAGAGGGTGGGTGATCCCATGACGGATCCTTTCGGGTGCTGAAGAGCGTGGGGGTGCGCGGCTCAGAGCGCGAGGGTGAGCTTGGATCCGCAGGCGCGCGAGCAGCAGGTCATCATCGACTTGTTCTGGGCACGTTCGGTTTTGGTCAGTACGACGTCGCGGTGGTCGACCTCGCCGTCGAGGACGGGCGCTTCACACGATCCGCACAGCCCCTCCTCGCAGTCGCTCTGGATGTCGATGTTCGCCGCCCGCAGGGCGTCGAGCACCGTTTGGTCCGCGGCGACCGTGACGGTCAGGCCGGAGTCGCGCAGCTCGACCTCGAAGGCGTGCTCGTTGGCCGGATCGAGCGTGGGCAGGTTCGACGTGAAGTGTTCGACGTGCAGGGAGTCCTCCGGCCAGTGCGCGGTGGCCTCCTCCAGCGCGGCGAGCAGACGCTCCGGGCCGCACGAGTAGATCTGGGTGCCAGCAACCGGGTCGGCGAGCAGCGCCGGGATGTCGAGGCGGTTGCCCGCCGCGCTCGCATGCACGACCAGCTGGTCCCCGTGGTCCGTGCCGACCCGGTCGAGCAGCGCCATCGTCGCGACATCGCGCCCGCAGTAATGGATCTCGTAGTCCTTGCCGGTCGCCTTGGCATGGTCGGCCATCGCGATGATCGGGGTGATGCCGATTCCGCCTGCCACGAAGACGTAGCGCTCGGCGTCGGCGTCGAGCCGGAAGTGGTTGCGCGGCCCGCGCAGGGCCAGGGTGTCCCCGGCCCTCAGGGTGCGATGCACGTACCGCGACCCGCCACGGCTCTCGGGTTCCTCCAGCACGGCGATCTCGTAGACCGACAGGTCGTTCGGGTCACCGCACAGCGAGTACTGCCGCGACAGTTCGCCGAGATCGACGTCGATGTGCGAGCCCGGAGTCCACCGCGGCAGCGGCCGACCGGACGGATCGGACAGCGTCACCCGTACCACGCCGTCGGCGGCCGGGGTGATCGCGTCGACGGTCACGGTGCGGGACACGGCGGCCTTGGAGGGTTCGCCGATCGTGACCGGGTGCCGCTTGCCGAGCAGGGCGGGGTCGTGGCGCTCCGGGTTCTCGGCCGGATCCCACTGCACCCACACGTGATCCGGTCCGCGGAACGACGTGTTGGGCAGGTAGGTGAACTCCTGATCCGGGACCAACTCCAGGTGGGGCAGCCGGGTCGTGAGTTCCTCGAGGAAGATCTGCATCTCCATCCGGGCGAGGTTCTTGCCCAGGCACTGATGGCCGCCGAACCCGAATGTCAGGTGGTCGCTGGAGTTCTCGCGGCGGATGTCGAAATCGTCCGCGCCCTCGAAATGGCGGTCGTCGCGGTTCGCGGAGGACGTGACGATCAGCAGCTTCGAACCGGCGGGGATCTCGATGCCACCGATCGTGGTGTCCGCGGTGACCAGCCTGCGCCAGGCGGCAACCGATCCGGAGTGACGCAGGCACTCCTCGACGGCGCCGGAGATCAGGCTCGGATCGGCGCAGAGCTCCTCCCAGACGGTGCGGTTCTCCAACAGCAGACGGAAGGCGTTCGCCGAAGCGTTGGCCGTGGTCTCGTGTGCCGCAACGATTCCCGCCATCATCATCGAGTGCAGGTAGGAGTCGGTGACGACGTCGGGCAGTTCCTGCTGCATCCGGATGCCGTACGGCATCCAGCCGTGTCCGCTCGGGTCCTGCCGCATCTTCTCGAGCACCTGGCCCGCGTACTGCCAGAACTTGCCGACGGCTTCGGCGACCGCGACCTGTTGCTCGGGGGCAGGACGCCCCCAGGTGTTCACGGTGTGCGCGATCGAGTACTCGCGCATCGTGTCCATGTCCTCCTCCGGGACCCCGAGGAAGTGCAGCGCCACGGTGAGCGGGACCTCCCAGAGCATTTCGTCCACGAGGTCGACGCGGCCGGTGTCGACGAAGCGGTCCACGTACTCGCGGGTCAGGCGGCGGACCATCGGTTCGTGGTGGACCAGTTCCTTCGGGGTGAAGGGGTCCATCAGCACGCGCCGACGCGGCATGTGCGCGGGCTCGTCCTCGTTCACCAGGGTGCGTGCCATCGCGTAGTCGTACTTCGCGAGCGTCGCTGTCGCCTCGTCGGAGACCGGGGTGATCTTCTCCAGCGCGATCGAGGGCGAGAACAGGATGTTGTCGCGGAAGACGGCCTTGACGTCGTCGTACCGGGTCACGACCCAGTAGCCGATCTCGGGGCTGTAGAACACCGGCTCCTCGTCACGAGACCAGCGCAGCGACGCCGCCGGATCGAGCTGGTAGGCGCCTCCGAAGGGGTCGAACGCGGCCGCCCGCGCCGACACCGGGCAGCCGTCGGGTTGAAGCGTGCGGTGGTCGACCGGGCATCCGGTCAGGGTCTGCGACATGGTGTTGACCGTCCTGAACTGCGAAGTTACTAATAACGCACACTGTGTTGCGGTGAGCGAACTTCGGTCAGGGTAAGCGCCGTCACAATCGAGGTCAAGAAGGGCATGCGGTGCCGACCCTGCGCGGCCGTTCCGGCAGGCGTGGGGGTGTGTCGGGCCGGCTCAGGCGGTGACGAGGCCTTCGAACGCCCGGGCGGCACGCATCACCGCATCGGCCGCTTGCGCGGTGTCGAGGCCGTCGATGGCGACGACGCCGACGCTGCGCTCGAGTCCGGCGGTCACGGTGGCGGGGAGCGCGACGCCGGTGGCGATCCCGACCGCTCCGTGTTCGAGTTGACCCCGGGTGAGGCTGTACCCGTCGCGGCGTGCCACGCGCACCGACTCGGGGTCGCCGGGCTGCTCGGGGCGCAGGGCCAGGATCGCGATGCCTGCCGCGCCCGTGTCGAGGGGATGGCTGCTGCCCACCCGATACCCGACTCGTAGCAGTGCTCCCTCGGGTTCGGCGACCATGATCACGACGCAGTTGCTGCCCTGCGCGGCCGAGACGAAGGCGGTGGCGCCGGTGGTGTCGGCCAGCGACTGGAGCAGCGGTCGCGCGTCCCGGGCCAACTGGGGTTCGAAACGGGAGGCGAGCACCGGAATCGCGACTCCGAGACGGAGGCGACCGTCCTCGGTGCGGGTTACCAGGGCGTGGGCCTCGAGGGTGGCGACGATCCGATAGCAGATGGCGCGGTGGACATCGAGCTCGCGGGCGAGGTCCGCGACCGTGATTCCATCCGAAGAGCGGGCGATCACGTCGAGCGCACGGAGGCCACGGTCGAGTGTCTGCAGGGTGCTCATCGAAAGTTCCTCGCGCGGTCTCGTCGGTCTTCGGCGGTGGATCGCGCCGAGCCCCGACCTTACTTGCCGACATCTCGGGAGAGTGGCCGCGCGAGGCTGGTCGGGTGGGTCGTATCAACGAGGGAATATAATTCAGAGATGTATTGAATATCGCCCCGTCGGTGGGGTGCCAAGCATCCGGCGCGGGGTGAACGGCGGGATAGGGTTGCGGCATGACAGGGCAGGGTGCGCGGACGGTGCGCGACGGGTCGGAACCGGAACCCGGCCCCCTCGATTTCTGGTCCTTCATCGACCTCGCGAACCAGCGCCTGAGCACCGAGTACGGGTCGTCGCACCAATTGGCCACGCAGGTGCTTCTCACCCTCAACCGCGCCGCCAATGTCGTGACCTACGACCTGGAGTCCTCGGTGCACCGGCCTCGCGGACTGTCGTGGTCCGCGTTCCGGTTGCTGTTCGTCACCTGGCTCGCCGGGCCCGTCGAATCCAAGACCGCGGCGAGCCTCACCGGGATGAGCCGCGCCGCCGTGTCGAACCTGACGAAATCCCTGGTCGCGGCCGGACTGCTGGACCGCACACCCGACGAGCGGGACGGCCGTTCGGTGCAGTTGTCACTGACCGACAAGGGTCGCACCGAGATGGCCGACACCTACCGCGAACACAATGAGCGCGAATACGCGTGGGCGAGCGTGCTCACCGAGGCCGAGCAACACGTGCTGGTCATGCTGCTCGACAAGCTGATCACCAACCGCAGCCAGTTCGACGTCCGCGGCCGCAACTGACTCGGCTGTCCGTCCTCAGGACGGGCGGACGGTGAGGATCTGCGACGACGTCCCGATCGGCCCGAACGCGTCGCTGACGACGCTGTGCGTCAACCCGAGTCCGTCCGAGCCGAAGCTGACCGCGGTGTCGAACCCGACCCAGTCGCCACGCGGTTCACCGAACAGGTGCATCGTCAGGTCGAGGTTGGGGAAGGCCACGTCGCGGGGATCGGCGCGGGTGGTCATCCCGTTGGCGATGTCGAGCAGGCCCGCGGTACGGGCGACGGCGCCGACCTTCTCGCCGCCGACCAGGGCGATCGGCGTCCGTACCCAGAATGCGGCGCGACCGGGTTCGGTCTGCGCGCGACGGACCTCCACGCCGGCGATGAAGCCGCCGGGCCAGACCGTTGTGGGATCCCACGCCGACATCCCCTCGGGCCCGGGGATGGTCGGGAACGACGTCCCGGCGAGGCCTTCGGTGTCATAGGCGCCCATCAGCCAGGCCCTGGCGACGACGGCGACGCGGTCGTCGTGGGAGAGGGTCGCCTCGACCAGTTCGATCGTCCGGCCTGCCCGCAGCACCCGCACCGACGTCGTGACCTCGCCGATCGGGAGGGTGCCGAGGATGTCGTAGGAGAGCCGGCCGATCCGCAGGGAGCCCTGCCCGCGCTGTTCCCGGTCGAGGTCCACGACGTGCGCGAGAAGGCCGAGGGAGGGCGCGATGTGCTGTTCTGCGGTGTTCCAGGCGCCACCGGTGTGGCTCGTCGCGCGAAACGCCGAGTCGGACAGTCGGTCGAAGTAGTGGATGGGTCTCTCCCTCCGCGTGCGGCGCCGAATCGGGCCGGTACCGCAAAACAGTACTGAACAGTGCATCACAGTACTGATAGGTCGAGGCCGCGGATACCCCCGATCGGGGTGGGGGAGGCGTGCAGATGGTTGCGCTCTCCTCCGGAAAGTAGTTAATGTGTTTACTAATGTCCCGTTCGTGAGTCGCGGTACCTGCCGCGTAAGCGCTCCGCCGGACGTCGACAAGGCAGACCGGTGCCGCCACAGTGGAGACACGAGCGTGGAAACCGGGGAGAACTCACACCCAGGAGGCCGGCCATGGCGTTCTACCGACAGCTCGGCGCGATACCGCCGAAGCGGCACACCCAGCACCGCGATGACAGCGGTCGGCTGTACTTCGAGGAGCTGATGGGCGAGGAGGGCTTCTCCTCCGACTCGTCGCTGCTCTATCACCGCGAGATCCCGTCGGCGATCGTCGACGCCACGGTGTGGGACCTGCCCGACCAGTCCACCACCCCGAACCACCCGCTCAAGCCGCGGCACCTCAAGCTCCACGACCTGTTCCCCGAGCAGACCTGGGCCGAGACCGACGTCGTCACCGGCCGTCGGCTGATCCTCGGCAACGCCGACGTACGCCTCTCCTACGTGGTCGCCGCGAAGGAGTCGCCGCTGTACCGCAACGCGATCGGCGACGAGATGGTGTACGTCGAGTCCGGCGAGGCGATCGTCGAGACGGTGTTCGGCGCGCTGCACGCCCGCCAGGGCGACTACGTCCTCCTGCCGATGTCGACGACGCACCGATGGCTGCCGCAGGGCCCAGAACCGTTGCGCGCGTACGCGATCGAGGCCAACAGTCACATCGTCCCGCCGAAGCGGTACCTGTCCCGGTTCGGTCAGCTCCTCGAACACGCACCGTACTGCGAGCGCGACCTGCACGGGCCCACCGAGCCGCTGCTCGCCGAGGGCACCGACGTCGAGGTGCTCGTCAAACACCGCACGTCGCACGGCATCGTCGGCACTCGCATGGTGTACCCGACGCACCCGTTCGACGTCGTCGGCTGGGACGGCTGCCTGTACCCGTACACGTTCAACATCTCCGACTACGAGCCCATCACCGGCCGCGTGCACCAGCCGCCGCCCGCGCACCAGGCGTTCGAGGGCAACAACTTCGTCATCTGCAACTTCGTGCCCCGCAAGGTCGACTATCACCCGCTGTCGATCCCGGTGCCCTACTACCACTCGAACGTGGACTCCGACGAGATCATGTTCTACTGCGGCGGCGACTACGAGGCCCGCAAGGGTTCCGGTATCGGGCAGGGGTCGATCTCGATCCATCCCGGCGGTCACGCCCACGGACCGCAGCCCGGTGCCTACGAGCGCAGCATCGGCGTCGAGTTCTTCGACGAACTCGCCGTCATGGTCGACACCTTCCGTCCGCTCGAACTCGGTGAGGGCGCCTTGGCGTGCGAGGACGCCAAGTACCCGTGGTCCTGGGCCGGGCGCGGACCCGAGTCGGAGGAGGCGAAATGACGGCCGTGTCGCCGCTGCTGACCGGCCTGTGCGACGACGCGGCACTGTTCCCGCCCGGTAACGCGCCGCTCACGTCCGCCGTCCCGGCACATTTCGCGCACCTGGACAGCGTCCACGCCGACCTCGTCGGGCCGTTCGTGTTCCCGGCACCGCGACTGGACGAGCTCGCCGCCGTCGTGGACGGCGACCGCGTGCTCGAGATCAGCCTGACCGTTCCCGCCGGCACCGGCGCCGCACCAGCGGCGATCGACCGTCTGCGCGGCATCGCGGGCACCCGCCTGGTCGCGTTGGAGATCGCCGTGCCCGAGGAGCAGACGGTCTCCGACCTGTTCACCGGTCTTCGTGAGATCGCGTTCATTGCAGGGGGAGTGGACATCTACGTCGAGGTGCCCCGCGACGCGCGGCGCACCGAGATTCTCGCCGGCCTCGCGGACACCCCCTACCGGGCGAAGTTCCGCACCGGCGGTGTCGTCGCCGAGGCATACCCGGACGACAAGGAGCTCGCTGCCGCGATCGAGGCTGCCGTGTCGCTCGGCGTGCCGTTCAAGGCCACGGCAGGGCTCCATCACGCGGTGCGAAACACCGCACCCGACACCGGTTTCGAACAGCACGGCTTCCTCAACCTCATGCTGGCCACCCATCGGGCGGCATCCGGTGCGGGCGCGGACGCCGTCGCCGCCGTCCTCGCTGAGCGTGACGGTGTGCGGCTCGCCGAGGAACTCGCAGCGCTGCCCGACGAGGCCGCCAGGTCGCTGCGCGACCAATTCCGGTCGTACGGAACCTGCAGCATCGGCGACCCCCTCACCGACCTGACCGCGCTCGGTCTGATGGGCGCCCCGGAAACCCCCGCAGTCGACGAAGGAAACCCAGCATGACCGTCATCTCCATTCCCGTCGACTCCCTGTTCGGCGTCGACAACCTCCCGTACGGCGTCTTCTCCACCGACGGAACCGAACCGCGTGTCGGTGTCCGCGTCGGAGACCACGTCGTCGACCTCGCGAAGGCCCTCGGCGACGACGTGTTCGCGCAGCCGACCCTCAACGCGTTCATGGCGCAGGGCCGCGATCGCTGGATGCAGGTGCGAACGCAGATCACCGAACTCGTCGCCGGGGAGATCGCCGACGACGCGGTGCTGCCGATCGGCGAGGTGACGATGCATCTGCCGATCGCGGTGGCCGACTACGTCGACTTCTACGCGTCCGAGAATCACGCCTCCAACCTCGGTCGGCTTTTCCGCCCGCAGAACCCCGATCCGCTGATGCCGAACTGGAAGCACCTGCCCGTCGGCTACCACGGTCGCTCGTCCACCGTCGTGGCCTCGGGCGTCGACATCGTCCGACCCAGCGGCCAGCGCAAGGGACCGGACGACGAGGCTCCTGTCTTCGGGCCGTCCGTGCGCCTCGACATCGAGGCCGAGATGGGCTTCATCGTCGGTGTCGGCTCGCCGATGGGATCGTCGATCACCCCGGACCGGTTCGCCGAGCACTGCTTCGGCGCCGTGATCCTCAACGACTGGTCCGCGCGTGACATCCAGGCGTGGGAGTACGTGCCGCTCGGCCCGAATCTCGGCAAGAGCTTCGCGACGTCCATCTCTGCATGGGTGGTGCCGCTGGCGGCGCTGGAGGCAGCGCGTATCGCGACGCCCGTTCAGGATCCGGAGCCGCTGCCGTACCTGCAGGGCGACGAGAAGTGGGGCCTGGACATCGATCTCGCGGTCGAGTGGAACGGTGAGGTCGTCACCCGTCCGCCGTACGCGCAGATGTACTGGTCGCCGGCGCAGATGCTGGCGCACACCACCGTCAACGGCGCCGCCGCGTCCACCGGCGATCTGTTCGGCTCCGGAACCATCTCGGGCCCGGCGAAGGACCAGCGGGGTGCATTCATCGAATTGACCTGGGGTGGAAAGGAACCCGTCACCGTTGCGGGAGAGGAGCGCACGTTCCTGCAGGACGGCGACGAGGTGGCGATCTCGGCCACAGCGCCCGGCGTCAACGGCGGACGTATCGGGTTCGGCGAGGTACGCGCTCGCATCCTCCCCGCCACGTGACCTGCCGCGGCGCCGATCCGACCGCGGAACAAGGCAGAACGACCCCGCTCGACCGACACGGTCGAGCGGGGTCGTTTCGGATCCGGTGGGGGCCGGGTTTCCTAGCCGGCCATGTGCCGGGCGGCGCGGTAGGAGAACGTCATGGCGGTGCCGAGGGGCACGCCCGGTCCCGGGTAGACCTTCCCGCTCAGCGACGCGGACGTATTGCCCGCCGCGTACAGGCCTGCGATCGCGGTGCCGTCGGTGCGCAGGACGCGGCCGTCTACGTCGGTGACCAGGCCGCCCTTGCCGCCCAGGTCCGACAGCACGATCCGTGCCGCGAAGAACGGGCCGTTCTCGATCGCGGTCAGCGCGCTGTTGGGATTGCCGTTCGGCGGGCAGAAGAAGTTGTCGTACGGGTCCTCGCCGCGGTGGAAGGACTCGTCGACACCGAGCTTCGCGTAGTCGTTGAACTGCTCGACACTGGCGCGCACCGAATCCGCGGGCAGTCCGGCCTTCGCCGCCAACTCCTCGAGAGTGTCGGCCTGCACCCAGGTGCCTGCCTCGAGGTGCTTGGCCGGGGCCGTGTTCGGGATGCTGATGCCGGGCAGTCCGCCGCCCTCCCTGGAGTCGAAGATCATCCACGAACTCTCGTCCGCACCGTGCGCGTGCATTGCCCGGCCGAACTGGTCGTAGGGCAGCGACTCGTTGAGGTACCGGTCGCCGTTCGCGTCGACGACGATGCCGCCGCGGATGCCGACGAGGAACGCTGCCGTACCGTCGGGCTGCGCGACGCCGGGGCAGAACCACGCCTGATCGAGCAGTGCCGTTGCTCCGCCCGCCGTGACACCGGCTGCGATGGCGTCGCCTGTGTTGGCGCCGATCGGGCCCATCGACCAGTCGGCCTTGCCGGGAGTTCCGTGTTCGCCGCGAGCGGCGTCGTTGGCCTCGATGCCACCGGCCGCCATCAGCACGCCGCGGTTCGCCTTGATGCGGACGGTCTCGCCCTGGTGGGTGGCGACGACGCCTACGACGCGACCGCCCTCGACGACGAGTTCGGTCAGCGCGGTGTCCGGGCGCAGATCGGCGTTGCCGGTGCCCACGATCGCGGAAAGCAGCCGTCCGATCAGGGCGCGGCCACCGATCAGCTGGCCGGGCACGTGCCCCTGACCGGTGCGGTCCTGGTCCAGCTCGGGTCGCACCAGGGAGGCGAGGTCACCGATGTCGGCGGGATCGAGGTCGAGGGCGTTGATCGAACGGCCCGTGTCGAGGCGTCCGTCGGCTCGGTAGTAGTCGGGGAACGCCCGGAACTCGAACTCGATGTTCGGGTCGCGTTCGAGGAACTCGACGACTGCGGGGGCGGTGTCGACGTAGGCATCCTGCCTGGCGGACTCGGCGTCACCGAGCAGTGTGCGCAGGTAGGTGCGGGCGAGTTCGGTGGAGTCGGGCAGTCCTGCCCGTTCCTGCACCTGGGTTCCGGGCAGCCAGATCGACCCGCCCGAGTAGGAGGAGGTGCCGCCGAACAGACCGGTCTTCTCCAGAATCGCCGTCCGCAGGCCGGCCGAGGCCGCGGTGAACGCGCCCGTCAGTGCGCCGCCACCGGACCCGACCACGACCACGTCGTATTCGTCCGTCCACTCCGTCATGTGCCCTCCATCGCATCGAATGTGGTCACAGGCAATCGCAGGGGGAGCGATGCGGGCAGATGTGCTCCCACTGAGCGGAACACGGGACCGGGCGACCATCGCGGGTGTCAGGATCTAGGCTCGTTGTAGACGTGTGAAGAACTGGGGGACCGACATGCCGAGACTTGCGGAGGCACGCGACGCCGCCGAGCCGAGCTCGCTCGAGCAGCGCGCCCGGCATGGCCGCATCCTGCAGGTGGCCGCCCAGCTCGGCGCGGAGAAGGACCTCGAACGAGTGCAGATGCAGGAGGTCGCGAAGCTCGCCGGCGTCGCGATCGGCACGCTCTACCGGTACTTCCCGTCCAAGTCGCACCTGTTCGTGGCCGTGATGGTGGATCAGATCGACCGGATGGGTGCGGTCCTCGCCCGGAATCCGCGTGCGGGCACGACGCCGGCCGATGCCGTCTACGACGCCCTGCAGCACGCCACCCGCGCGCTGTTGCGGACCCCGCTGCTCGCGACCGCGATGATCCAGTCGAACGCGACCTCGAACGCAGCCACGATCCCCGATGTCGGGAAGATCGATCGGCACTTCGACAACCTGCTCCTCGGGGCCGCCGGGATCGACGAGCCGACGGTGCGGCAGGCCACGGTCATCCGACTGGTCGTGGCGCTGTGGTTCGGCCTGATCCAGGCCGGGCTGAACAATCGCACTTCCATTCCGGACCTCGATTCGGACCTGCGTGTCGCCTGCGACCTGCTGCTCGGCGAGTTGTAGAACTCGCCCCCGGCGTGCCGGTCCCGCTCGGTGGGACATCGCCGGACAGGTCTCTCCCCATAAATAGAATACGTTTCAGAAATCGTATTCGGCAGGGGAGCAGGAATGAGCAACGTCGTCATCGTCGAGGCAGCCCGGACACCGATCGGACGCCGCCGTGGCCAACTGTCCGGGGTGCACCCCGCAGTGCTGCTCGGCGCCGCTCAGCAGGCGCTCCTCGACCGCACCGGACTCCCCGCCGACCAGGTCGGCCAGCTCGTCGGAGGCGCCGTCACGCAGGCCGGGGAGCAGTCCAACAACGTCACCCGCCAGGCATGGCTCCACGCAGGCCTGCCGTACACGACCGCGGCCACCACCATCGACTGCGCGTGCGGATCCTCGCAGCAGGCCGTGCACATGGTCGCGGGACTGATCGCGTCCGGGCAGATCGACGCGGGCATCGGGTGCGGCGTCGAGGTGATGAGCCGCGTGTTCCTCGGGCAGGCCAACGCCCCCGGCACCGGCAACCCCTACCCGGACGACTGGACCATCGACATGGGCGACCAGTTCACCTCTGCCGAGCGGATCGCCACGAAGCGCGGCATCAAGCGCGGTGACGTCGACGCGTTCGGCCTCGAGTCGCAGCGCCGCGCCGCCCTCGCCTGGTCCGAAGGGCGCTTCGACCGCGAGATCGTGCCGGTGCAGGCACCCGTCGTCACCAAG
This sequence comes from Rhodococcus sp. RD6.2, assembly GCF_001040705.1. GTDB lineage: Bacteria > Actinomycetota > Actinomycetes > Mycobacteriales > Mycobacteriaceae > Rhodococcus_G. The sequence goes on along the minus strand of NZ_CVQP01000005.1, from coordinate 230,188 downwards.
GAGGGCGAGCCGACCGGCGAGATCGCGACCGTCACCCGCGACGGTGGGCTGCGCGAGACAACCGCGGACGGTCTCGCCGGCCTGAAGCCGGTCATCGAGGGCGGCATCCACACCGCGGGCAACTCGTCGCAGGTCAGCGACGGCGCGGCCGCGGTCCTGCTGATGAGCGAGGAGAAGGCCCGCGAGGCGGGTCTGCGTCCGCGGGCGCGCATCCTGGCATCGACCCTCGTCGGCTCCGACCCGTACTACCACCTCGACGGCCCGATCGACTCCACGCGCGCGGTCCTCGATCGCACCGGAATGTCGTTGTCCGACATCGACATCGTCGAGATCAACGAGGCGTTCGCGTCCGTCGTGCTGTCGTGGGCGCAGGTGCACGGTGCGGACATGGCGAAGGTCAACGTCAACGGCGGCGCCATCGCTCTCGGTCACCCCGTCGGCTCCACCGGCGCGCGTCTGATCACCAGTGCACTGCACGAACTCGAGCGCTCCGACCGCTCGACCGCCCTGATCACCATGTGCGCAGGCGGCGCCCTCTCCACCGCCACCGTCATCGAACGCATCTAGGCGCCCACGGCGCATGTGCGCCTTTGTGGCAGCTCCTACTACCAAAGGCGCACATGCGTGGAGCGCCGGTAAGGACATACCGTGACCATTGGATTGACCGACGAGGACCGCGAACTCCGCGACTCCGTGCGCGGCTGGGCGGCCCGGCACGCGACCCCCACCGTCATCCGCGACGCCGTCGAGGCGAAGGTCGAGACGCGCCCGTCGTACTGGGGTTCCCTCGCCGAACTCGGCATGCTCGGCCTGCACCTCTCGGAGGAGAACGGCGGCGCTGGATACGGCCTCCTCGAAACCGCTGTCGTGACAGAGGAACTCGGACGCTCCATGGTGCCAGGACCGTTCCTGCCGACGGTGCTCGTCTCCGCCGTTCTGCAGGAGGCCGGCCGCACCGGCGAACTGGCAGCCCTGGCCGACGGCACCCTGACCGGCGCGGCTGCCCTGCAGTCCGGTTCGCTGCGCATCGATCGCGACGGTGACGCGCTCACCCTGTCCGGTACGTCGAGCCTCGTCCTCGGCGGACAGGTCGGCGACGTCTTCCTGCTCGCGGCCGACGACCGCGGCTCGCTCGCGTTCGTGGTCCTGGGCCGCGACCGCCTCGACGTGACCGACCTGCCGAGCCACGACGTCGTGCGCCGCAACGCCGAGATCACCGCACGTACCCTGCCCCTCGTCGACAGCGACATCCTGACGCTGGACCCGCAGCGGATTCTCGACATTGCCGCAACGCTGTTCGCCGCCGAGGCGTCCGGCCTCGCGGACTGGGCCACGACCACCGCAGCCGACTACGCGCGGGTCCGGCAGCAGTTCGGTCGGGTCATCGGGCAGTACCAGGGCGTCAAGCACAAGGCCGCCCGCATGCTGAGCCTCACCGAGCAGGCCCGCGTCACGGCCTGGGACGCCGCCCGTGCCCTCGGTGAGGACGTCACCGATGCCGAGTCGTCGCTGGCGGCCGCCGTCGCCGCGGCAGTCGCGCCGGAGGCCGCATTCCAGGTCACCAAGGACTGCATCCAGATCCTCGGCGGCATCGGCTACACCTGGGAACACGACGCGCACCTGTACCTGCGGCGCGCACAGTCGCTGCGAATCCTGTTGGGGTCGACCGCTTCCTGGAAGCGCCGCGTCGCGAACCTGACCATCCAGGGTGCACGTCGCGTCCTCGGCATCGACCTGCCCGATGAAGCCGACCGGATCCGCGAGGACGTCCGCGCCGAACTCGGTGCGGCCGTGGCACTAGACGGTGCCGAGCGCACGAGCTACCTCGCCGAGAAGGGCTACACGTCACCGCACCTGCCTGCCCCGTGGGGCAAGGGCGCCGATGCCGTCACCCAACTCGTGATCGCCGAGGAACTGCGGGCCGTGAAGATCACGCCGCACGACATGATCATCGGCAACTGGGTGGTGCCCACCCTCATCGCGCACGGCAGCGACGAGCAGACGCAACGATTCCTGCCCGCGTCGCTGCGCGGTGACATCGTCTGGTGCCAGCTGTTCTCCGAGCCGGGCGCCGGTTCCGATCTCGCGGGCCTGTCCACGAAGGCCACGAAGGTCGACGGCGGCTGGAGGCTGAACGGACAGAAAGTGTGGACGTCGATGGCCCGCGACGCCCACTGGGGCATCTGCCTGGCCCGCACCGATGGCGACGTGCCCAAGCACAAGGGCCTGTCGTACTTCCTGATCGACATCAGGAACTCCGACGGACTCGACATCCGTCCGCTGCGTGAGATCACCGGTGAAGCGCTCTTCAACGAGGTGTTCTTCGACGACGTGTTCGTCCCCGACGACTGCCTGGTCGCCGAGCCGGGCGACGGCTGGAAGCTCGCCCGCACGACCCTCGCCAACGAGCGGGTCTCGCTCTCGCACGACTCGTCGCTCGGTTCCGGTGGCGAGGCTCTGCTGCGCCTCGCCGAGACGGTGCCGGGCGGCCTCGACGACGACCAGCTCACCGTCCTCGGCAAGGTGCTCTGCGACGCCCAGTCGGGCGGGCTGATGGGTCTGCGGACCACGTTGCGGTCCCTGTCGGGCGCGCAGCCGGGTGCCGAGTCGTCGATCGCCAAGCTGCTCGGGGTCGAGCACATCCAGCAGGTGTGGGAGGTCGCGATGGACTGGGCGGGTCCGACGGCGCTGCTCGGTGAGCAGGACCGGAGATCCGCGACACAGATGTTCCTGAACGCCCAATGCATGTCCATCGCCGGTGGTACGACGAATGTTCAGTTGAACATCATCGGCGAGCGGATCCTCGGTCTGCCTCGCGATCCAGAACCCGGAAAGTGAGCACCACAGCATGAACCGCACCTTCGTCGTCGGCGTCGGCATGACCAAGTTCGAGAAGATCGAGTCTCGGGACTGGGAGTACCCGGACATGGTCACCGAGGCCGTCGGCAAGGCGCTCGCGGACGCGGGCATCGACTACTCGCAGGTCCAGCGCGCCGCAGCCGGCTACGTGTTCGGTGCGTCGACCGCAGGTCAGCGTGCCCTGTACGAGACGGGACTGACCGGTATCCCGATCGTCAACGTCAACAACAACTGCGCCACCGGCTCCACGGCGCTGCTGATGGCCCGCGAGTGGGTCCAGGCCGGATTCGTGGACTGCGCGCTGGCCGTCGGCTTCGAGAAGATGACGAAGACGTCGATGACCGGAACCGGTGAGATGCCGAAGGTCACCACTCTCGACGAGCAGCTCAAGGTGATGGTCGGCAAGCACGGCTGGGCCAAGGGCCCGATGACGGCGCAGCTGTTCGGCAACGCCGCCGTCGAGCACATGGAGCGCTACGGCACCACCGTCGAGCAGATCGCCGCGGTCGCCGTGAAGAACCACAAGCACTCCGTGAACAACCCGTACGCGCAGTTCCAGGACGAGTACACCCTCGAGCAGGTCCTGGCCGACAAGATGATCCACGCGCCGCTGACGCGGTCGCAGTGCTCGCCGACCTCGGACGGCGCAGGCGCCGCGATCGTCGTGAGCGAGAAGTTCGTCCGCGAGCACGGACTCGAGGACCAGGCGATCGAGATCGTCGCGCAGGCGATCACCACCGACACCACCGAGGCGTTCTCGGAGAAGTCGATGATCGACGTCGTCGGTGCCCCGATGACCCGCGCCGCCGCGGAGCAGGTGTTCGCGGAGTCCGGCCTGACCGTCGACGACGTCGACGTCATCGAGTTGCACGACTGCTTCGCGATCAACGAGATCATCACCTACGAGGGCCTCGGCCTCTGCGCGCCCGGTGAGGGCGGCAAGCTCGTCGAATCCGGCGCCACCACCTACGGCGGCAAGTGGGTCGTCAACCCGTCCGGCGGACTGATCTCCAAGGGCCACCCGCTCGGCGCCACCGGCCTCGCCCAGTGTGCCGAACTGAACTGGCAGCTGCGCGGTCTGGCCGATGCACGACAGGTCGACGGTGCTTCCGTTGCCCTGCAACACAACCTGGGCCTCGGCGGCGCGTGCGTCGTCACGCTCTACCAGTCCGGAACCATCTCCAAGGAGTCGTAACCACAATGCCGATCGACGTGAAGGCCGCGCTGTCCGCAGCCCCCACCGTCCGCGAGGTCAGCTGGACCGAACGTGACGTGATCCTGTACCACCTGGGATTGGGGGCGGGTACCGCCTCGCTCGACCCCGCCGAACTCGGATGGGTGTACGAGAAGGACCTGCGCGTACTGCCGACCTTCGCGATGGTCGCCGGGCAGGGCGTCTCGGCCGGCACGGTGAAGCCGGCCGGGATGAACCTGCCCGGTATCGACGTCGATCTCCGCAAGATCCTGCACGGCGGGCAGTCGTTGACGCTGCACGCACCGATCCCGGCCTCGGGGACCGTGACGATCTCGTCGCGGATCCCCGCGGTGTGGGACAAGGGCAAGGCGGCAGTCGTCGTGCTGGAACAGACGGCAACCGATGCCGACGGAAATCCGTTGTGGACCAGCGCAATGCAGATCTGGGCCCGTGGCGAGGGTGGATTCGGCGGGGACGCCGGACCGGAGGTGCCCGCCGCGGCACCGGACCATGCCCCCGACAAGGTGCTGGTCTCGCCGACATCGACGCAGCAGGCGCTGGTGTACCGGCTCAGCGGCGACCTGAACCCGTTGCACGCCGACCCGGCGTTCGCGAAGATGGCTGGTTTCGACCAGCCGATCCTGCACGGACTCGCGTCGTACGGCGTCGTGTGCAAGGCCGTCGTCGACGGCGTCCTGGACGGCGATCCCTCTCGTGTGCAGTCGTTCTCGGTTCGGTTCGCCGGGTCTCTCTATCCGGGGGAGACGATCGAGACCGCCGTCTGGCAGGACGGCGACCGCCTGACCCTGCGGGCCACCTGCCCCGAACGGGACGGGCAGCCGGTGCTGACCCACGCGAGCATGGAGATCCGATGAGAGTAGATCCGAGCACCCACCCGACCGTCGGGAATGCGCCGGACGGCACCGTTCTGACGTCGGCTCCTCAGGACACCGCCGTCGACCACGCCGCCGCCGCCGCGCGGCGCGTCGTGGATGCGCTGCTGCGCACCGACCGGTCCAACGCGAACCTCGAACGCGTTGCGGAGGAACTCAACAGCATCGCCGAACACCTCGAGGAACATGCGCCTGCCGTCGCGGAACGGCTCGTCGACATGTGGGCCGGAGAGGGCGTCACCCGTCACGACCCCGTCACCGGACCCGAGAATGCGCTCGCGCCGCCGCTGGTCGTCACCGGTCACGACGACGGGTCGGTGCGCAGCGTCGTCAGTCTGACCATGCCGTACCAGGGTCCGCCCGGGCACGTGCACGGAGGCGTGTCGGCTTTGCTGCTCGACCATCTCCTCGGCGTCGCGAACGCCTGGTCCGGGCGTAGCGGCGCGACCGCGCAGTTGAACGTCCGCTACCACCGTCCGACGCCGCTGTTCGAGCCCCTGACCGTCTCCGGGCGTCTCGCCTCCCAGGACGGCCGCAAGATCAACACGGTCGGCGACATCCGCACCGCCGACGGCACCGTCTGCGTGTCCGTCGAGGCACTGTTCGTCGACAAGACGGTTCCCCGCCCCCGCTGAGCACGTTGGCCGAATGTGACGTTCGGTCACTTCACGTGACCGAACGCGACATTCGGTCAGGTCGGTGAGAGGGCTTTCGCGCCACGGAAGGACAGGGCATGGGCAAGCTGGACGGGCGGGTGGCTGTGGTCACCGGCGCAGGCATGGGTATCGGCCGCGGGGTCGCGGGCGCGCTGGCACGTGAAGGCGCGAGTGTCGTCGTCGCGGAGGTGGACGAGGCCGCCGGCGTCGACACCGCGCGCTGGCTGACCGACGAGTGGGGTGTGCGCGCGCTGTTCCAGCGCACCGACGTCACCGACCGCGACCAGGTGCACGCGATGGTCGACGCCGCGACGGAGGAGTTCGGCCGGCTGGACATCCTCGTCAACAATGCTTGGCGTTCACTGGGTTTCGAGCGGATCGAGAAGACTGCTGAGGACGCCATGCGGGCCGGGTTCGACATGGGGGTGATGGCAGCGTTCTGGGCCATGCAGCGTGCCTACCCGGCACTGGCCGCGAACGGAACCGGGCGGGTCATCACGATGTGCAGCCTCAACGGCGTCAACGCCCACATGTACTCGGCGCCGTACAACGCGGCGAAGGAAGCCCTGCGCAGCATGACGCGGACGGCGGCGCGTGAGTGGGCGCCGAAACAGGTGTGCTGCAACGTCATCTGTCCGGGTGCGCAGAGTGCGGCGTACCAGCGGGTCGCCGACGCCAATCCTCAGATGGCGGCCGCGCAGGCCGCGGCGAACCCCATGGGACGCATCGGCGATCCCCTCGACGACATCGGTACGGTCGCGGCGTTTCTGGCGAGCGACGATTCCCGGTACCTGACCGGCAACACGCTGTTCGTGGACGGCGGCGGTCACATCAATGGCGTGCAGTGGGCGCCCGCAGTGGACTGAGCCGGCCTTGCGGCCGAAGCAGGTTCGTCAGCCGATGGTGATGGTGCGGTGCGCCAGGAGCCAGCGTCCGTCCACGCGACGGAACCTGTCGTGATAGCGGCCGATGGTGGTCAGCCGAGGTGCGGTGGTGGTGTCGGAGTAGAACTGCCACGACGATTCCGCCCGGGCCTCGGCGGGGGAGTCGACGGTGACGTCGATACACGAGGCAAGGTGGCGGGTTTCGGTGCCGGGTCCGGAGGTGCCCGACGCTCGGCGTGCGCGGGTTGCAGCCTGGATCTCGGCGAGTCCGGAGTTCAGCTGCGGCCGGGAGCCGGTCATCTCCCACACGGCGTCCTCGGTGTAGAGCTGGGAGTAGGTGACGACGTCCGCCTCATCGGCGGCGTGGGCGATGCGGGCGATGAGGGATCGAATCGCCTCGGCGGGTGCCTCGTTCTGAACAAAGTCGCTGGTCATGCCCGTATCCTCCACCGTCCGTCGACGGGGGTTCGAGCGGTGTCCCGGGCAGCGGGACACCGCGTCCCGCAGAAGCCCGGCGGCGCCGAACGTCGACTGTTGTCGGAGGCGGGGTGTCCGTGCCCGCGGCTAGGGTCTGCGTGTGGACTGGGCGCGAGTGGAGACGACGTTTCGGGACCGGATCGTCGAGTTCGTGCGGCGGATGCACGCCGAACACCCGGACGATCGGATCTACGGCGCCGCGCTCCACGAGTTCTACGCCGAGTCCGGCGGTGTGATCGCGTGGCCGGTGATCGGTGTGGCCAGTGAGCGTTCGCTCGCGTCCGTCGCCACCGAGAGATTCGACGCCGACGCCCTGCGCTGGAGTCCCGCGGACTGGCCGTGGCAACTCGACCCCGGGGACGACGACGACGCGGTCGCCGAGGCGCTCACGGCCGCGGCGACCGCGGGCGACGACGCCAACTGGGACCACGTGCACCTTCGATTCGAGCGCACCGCCGCCAAGGCGTGTCGCGCCGCCCGCCGCATCCTCGTCGACGAGGGGATCGTCGACCGCGACTTCGTCGCCGTCGCGATGGACGAGGCGTGGGAGCTGATTCCACTGAGTCTGTCGAAGGCGCAGGTGCGCAAGCACTTCCCCGAGCTGGACGAGGAACAGGTCGCCGTCGACCGGCTTGCCGCTCTGCCCGTGGGGGCGCGTATCGCCGAACTCGTCGAGATCGTCGACGCACACGTCTCGCCGCCACCGGGAGCCGAACGCGCGATCGCCTGGCTTCGCGAGCTCGGTCGCGACGCCGTTCCCACGGTGCTGGACCGGATTCGGCGAGCTCGCGAGAAGTGGCAATGGGCAAAACTTCTCGGTGAACTGGGCGAATCGTCCGACGATGTCGTCGACGCGTTGGATGCGGTCGTCGCGACGCGGTCGCTGTCCGTTCCGGACCGCGCCTGGGCCGCCGCAGCACTCGCCCGCCTCGGCCGGATGGACGTCGCGGTCGCGCGGATCGAACGCCTACCCGAGGAGGTCGCCGTCCGGGCACTCACCGCGCCGTACACCTCGTTCCGCGACATCGGGGTCCCGACGCCGCTCGACTACGCCCCGCTCGAGGCGGCGCTGACGGCCCATCCCTCGCTGCACGACCCCGTCTGCGTGCGCCTGGCCCCCGGCAGCGGCTACTGCGTGCTCGCTGCGGACGAGGTCGAGGTCGCCTTCGGGGGTCTCGGATCGGAATGGGCCGCCGTTCGCCGACACGCCGTGGTCGTCCTCGCGGATGTCCGGCTGGCGGCGGACCGCCGCGCGCGGTACACGGCCGAACTCGAACGGCTCTCCGCCGATTCGGACGATCGCGTGCGTGACGCGGTGATCGTCGCGGAGCGGATCACACGCTGACGGTCCCTCAGTTCCCGCTTCCCACGGTCGCGTCCCCGGATCCGACCGCCGCGTCTCCGGACCCGACCTCTCCGGATCCGACTGCGCTGCCCTCGGCGCTGCCGAGGCTGCCGGTGTCGATGCCGAGCAGTTCCAGAACCGCGGTCAGCGCTCCCGGGGTCTCGACGACAGCGCTGCCGAGGTCGAGGACGGCCGAGCCGACCTCGATGGTGCCGCCTACGAACACGGGCTCGAAGTCGACCGCAGGGTTGGTGATGTTCGGATTGATGCAGAACCCGACCGCGACGTAGACACCGGAGGGGATCTCGCCGAGCTCGTAGGTGCGTTCCCGGGTCGCGGCGTTCGTCGTGAGGAGCGACGGACCCCACTCGAAGACGGCGGGGTCGATCTCGCTGATCGGTGGGAGAGTGCCCGAGGCGATCGCGGGGATGAGGTTGACGCCCTTCACCGGGTTGACCAGCGCTGCCGTGCACGCCGTGAGAAGGTGCGAAATCCCTCTGTTCGGGTCCACCAGGTCGATGGTCACGGTGTTCCCGTCGACCGTGGTGGTGATCTCCGGTGGTTCCGGCGGCGGGATCTGCGCGGACGCCGCGGGTGCGGTGAGCAGTGACACCGCGAGCGCGACGGCCGCCGCTCCTGCGATGGTCGTGGTGGTTGTGATCGAGCGTGTAGTCGTGTGTCCCACTGGTCACCAGCTCTCGAGTCGGTCGATGGAAAGTGGACCTCGTGGTCTGATGGTGCCCGACCTGGGCCATCGATGGTGGGATGTGACCAGCGACATGGTGCCCACGGCGGGCCCGTGGCGCGCGGTGCGCCTTCCGTATGGTCGACGGCGATGATGTACCTATCGAGTTCGCTGGCATTGTCCGACACCGCGCGCTTGTGGCTGGTCGAGCGTCCCCTCGAGATCGCGGTCTACGTCCTGGTCGCACTCCTGCTGAGATTCACGCTGCACCGAGCCATCGACCGCGCGACACGTGAGAGACCGGGCGCCGAACCGCGATTGCTGGCACCACTCAAGGAGCGGCTTCCCGGCGGTGTGCGCGATTCGGTTGCCGCGCAACGACGAGCGCAGCGGGCCCGCACGATCGGCTCGGTCCTCAAGTCCGTCGTCTCGATCGTGACGCTCACCTGGTGCGTACTGCAGATCCTCACCAGTTTCAGTGTCAATGTCGCGCCCCTCGTCGCGTCGGCCGGTGTGGTCGGAGTCGCGCTCGGTTTCGGCGCGCAGAACCTGGTGCGGGACTTCCTCACCGGCATGTTCATGCTGCTCGAGGACCAGTACGGAGTGGGTGACACCGTCGACGTCGGTGACGCCATCGGCACCGTCGAGACGGTCGGACTGCGGGTGACGACGATCCGCGACGTGCAAGGGACGTTGTGGTACTGCCGCAACGGTGAGATCGCCCGCGTCGGCAACATGAGTCAGGGGCATGCCGTCGCGGTGATCGACCTGCCGATCGCCCACAGTTCGGGCGTGCCGAAGGCGACGCAGGTCGCGACGGAGGCCGCGACGGCCGCGGCCGAGGACGAGTCGATCGCCGACGCGGTCCTCGAAACCCCGAAGATGCTCGGCGTCAACAGCGTGACACCGGAGGCCGTGACGCTGCGTCTGACGGTGCGGGTCAAGCCGGGCCGTCAGTGGGCGGTGCAGCGGCACATCACGCAGGCGGTGCTGATGGCGTTCGACGAGAACGCCGTCGCCGCCCCACTCGCACAGCTGGGGATGGTGCGGGGCAGCTGACGCGGTCAGCGCCGCAGCAGCGTCGCCAGGTGTACCCCGGTGCGCCCGGTGAGCTGCGCGGCCTGGGTGCGGCACGAGAATCCGTCGGCGAGCAGGATCGCGTCGGGGTGCGCAGCCAGCGCGGGAAGCAGAGCAGCCTCCGCGACGGCGACCGAGACGTCGTAGTGGCCTCGTTCCATCCCGAAGTTCCCGGCCAGCCCGCAGCAGCCCGCGAGCTGGTGAACGGTGGCGCCCGCCCGGTCGAGGAGCGCGCGGTCCGGGCGGAACCCCATGACGGCGTGCTGGTGGCAGTGCGGCTGAACGACGACCTCGACACCGGTCAGATCGGGCGGTTGCCACGGTTCGCCGTTCGCGGTGGTGGCCATCGTGAGGAACTCCGCGAGGGTGGTCGTGGCGCTCGCGACCCGAGGAGAACGTGGGTCCTCGGGAAGCAGCTCCACCAGGTCCGAGCGCAGCACCGCGGCGCAGGACGGCTCCAGGGCGATGATCGGAACCCCGGCGTCGAGGTGCGGTTCGAGTTGGTCGAGTGTCGCCGTCAATTGCTTTCGCGCACCGCCGAGTTGGCCGGTGCTGATCCAGGTGAGACCGCAGCAGACGCGTCGCTCCGTGAGCGTGACGCGGTAGCCGGCGGACTCGAGCAGACCGACGGCGTCCCGGGCAGCGTCGGGGGCGAAGCCGTCGGTGAACGTGTCGACCCACAGCAGGACGTCACGGCCACCGGTCCGAGGCGCGCGTCTTCGCCACCAGCGGCGGAAACTCTGCGCCGCGACCTCTGGGACGTCGCGGCGGGTGTCGAGACCGGCCAGTCGCATCCCGCCGCGGCGCAGCGGTCCGACTCGCGCCAGTGCGTTCGTGAAACGCGGTGCTGCCGAAGCAATCCCGGTCCATCGAGACATCTGGCCGAGGGTGTAGTGGCTCAGCGGTCGGAGGCGTCTGCGGTATCGGCGGTGCAGCACCTCCGACTTGTAGGTGGCCATGTCCACCCCGGCCGGGCAGTCCGACGCGCACGCCTTGCAGGACAGGCACAGGTCGAGTGACTCGGCGAGCTCCTCGGATGCGAAGCCGTCTGTGACGAGGGTGCCGTTGATGGTCTCCTGCAGCACGCGGGCCCGTCCTCGGGTGCTGTCCTTCTCGTCCCGCGTCGCCTGATAGGACGGACACATGAACCCGCCGGATGCGCCGGAGTCGGCTCGGCACTTGCCGATTCCGACGCAGCGGTGCGCGGCGACCGACAGGTCGCCGCCGTCCTCGAGCAGGGCGAAGCCGCCGGCGCCCTTGGCCGGCGCGGCGGCAGGGACACGCAGGTCGGCGTCCACCGCGGCGGGTTCCACCACGACTCCGGGATTGAGCGAACCGTCGGGGTCGAAGAGCGCCTTGAACCCCGCGAAGGTGGACAGTGCGGCCGGGGAGTACATCAGGGGGAGTAGTTCGGATCGCGCGCGTCCGTCACCGTGCTCACCGGACATCGAACCACCATGGGCGGCAACCAGCGTCGCGGCATCGACGAGGAACTCCCGGAAACGATGCGGTGCCCGGTCGAACGGGAAGTCCAGCCGAATGTGCACGCAGCCGTCACCGAAGTGGCCGTACAGCAGTCCGTCGACGTCGTGGCCGTGCATCAGGTCGTCGAAGTCACGCAGGTACGCCCCGAGACGGTGCTGGGGGACTGCGGCGTCCTCCCATCCCGGCCACGCGGGGCTTCCGTCGCGGGTGCGACCGGCGAGTCCGACGCCGTCGGCGCGGATACGCCACAGCGCAGCCGATTCCGGACCGGTGGGCAGGACGCGGGTGTCCAGCGCAGAAGAGGAGTGGCACAGGGCTTCGGCGGCGACGATGGCATCTACCGTTGTGGCCCCGGCCATTTCGACGAACAGCCAGCCGGTGCCCCGGGGAAGGTCCGGCACCGCGGCCGGGCCTTTGTGGCGGCGGACAACGTCGACGAGGCGGGCGTCGATGCCCTCGACCGCGAGTGGTTCGAACACCGTCAACGCGACTGCGTCGTCGGCGGCGGTCGGCATGTCGGGGTAGCCGAGCACGGCGAGCGCGGTCGCGGCGGGCACCGGGACCAGGTCGACGGTCGCGTCGAGGATCAGACCGCAGGTGCCCTCGGTACCGACGAAGGCCTTCGCGAGCGCGTGGCCGCGCTCCGGGAGGAGGTGTTCGAGGGAGAACCCGGATGCCTGGCGGTCGAAACGCCCCAGTTCGGTGCGCAGCGTCGCGAGGTTCGCGGTGACGAACGCGTCGATCCCCGGGACGGCGGACAGGTCGTCGGCGAGGGTTCGCTCGACGTCGGTAGCATCGAGGATCCGCAGCGTGCGGGTGTTGTCGGCGGTGCGTCCCCATGCCACCGCGCGCGGACCGCACGCATTGTTGCCGAGCATCCCGCCGATCGTGCAGCGGTCCTGCGTGGACGGGTCGGGGCCGAATCGCAGCCCGTGTGCCGCCGCAGCGCGCTGCAGCGTCGACAGCACCACCCCCGGCTGTACGACCGCGGTGCGGGCGTCGCCGTCGAGATCGACGATCCGGTTCAGGTGGCGGCTGAAGTCGAGGACGAGACCGGGACCGATCGCGTTGCCCGCCACCGACGTTCCCGCGCCCCTCGCGGTCACGGGCAGACCGTACTCGCGTCCCGCCGCGAGCGCCGCGGCCACGTCGTCGTCCGAGCTGGGAAACACCACCGCAGCGGGAACGACGCGGTAGTTCGAGGCGTCCGACGAGTACTCGGCGCGGCGCCGGACAGCGTCGTCGACCTCGCCGGCGATGCGAGTGCGCAGTGTCGCGATCGCGGACGACATGGCCTGGTTGCTGGACACCTTGCCGATACTACGGCTGTCCCACGGTGGCGAACACGGTGAGCAGGGCAGATCACTAGCTTGCAGAGTGAATGATGTTGGCCGACAAGGCTGTTGGATGGGACAAGGAATCCCGGGAAAGTGGCGATGCCCAGCGGGTGTGATCCGGAGGCCGGAGTGGAAGCGAATGGATGCACCGGAGGGGGCGTGGAGAAGACATGCACCAGGAGTGTCCGACGCGGGTTGGATCGTGTTGATCTGCACGACGGAATCATTGTGTCTAACAGAATGTTTCCGAGGCGAGTGCTGATCATGGAATCCCGGAAAACCGGGAGGGGGTCGTGTCCGAGTGGGCATGATGGCAGCCGCACGCTCGCTTCGTCGCAGACCCACACGGCGGCGTGCCGACCCAACCAACCGCAAGACATTGGAGACAGCAGTGAACTCCCTTCGCAAGAACACCGCGCGGCTCGGCGCTACAACTGCTCTGGCCGCCACGGCCCTGCTCGCGCTTCCCGCGCTTGCCTCGGCCACGGTCGAGGGAACCGCGAGCGTGGACAACAGCGGCACCCGGGTGGTCGTGCAGTTCTCCGGGGTGAGCTCCCCGAGCCTCGGCCTGTGCTGGGCCACGGTTTCGAACGAATCCCATACAGCGATCGCAGCCACCCCGGTGCTGATCATCGGAAACCCCGGCTCGGGCACCTTCGTCTCGACCGAACTCGACCCGGGTAAGTACTTGATCGGGGCACTGTGCACCGACGCCGACGGGACAACCGTCCTGACCCCTGAGGGGGGAGTGCCGGTCACCATCGGGGCCTCCGGTGGCTCCCTCGGCAGTGTCGGCTCGCCGATCCCGCTGGGAAGCGTCGACATGACGGTCGGCCTGCCGCTTCTGTTCAGTAGCTGATCACTGTGCCGGTACGGGTCCTCGACCCGTACCGGTGCCCGAGCGGGCCGCGCCGGGCCGTGGCATGTTCACGAGCGCAGATGTCGCTGCGCATGCTCCGTCAGGTCACCGGTGTGGTCGATGCAGCACAGGCGCTGGGTGAACCGCCAGGTGCCGTCGAGCACGGCGAACCGGTCGAAGTAGCGGCCGACGAGAATCGGCTGCAAGGGCAGTGTCTCCGTCCCCTGCAGCACCGTCACGTACGACACCGCGCTCGCCTCGGTGTTGTCGTCGGCCACGGTGACCAGGATGTTGGTGGTGACGTGCTTGGTGCGCGGTGACGGCGGATCCCCGTGCATCCGGATGAACGCCTCGTTGGCCTGCCGGACCGCCGTGGCGTCCCGGTCGGTGACCGCGCCGACGGGGTTGCCGTCCCCGTCCCCCAAGCCGTAGACGGCGTCGGCGAACAGGGCCGCAACCGCATCCAGCTCGCCGCGGTCGATCAGGTGCGAATACGAGATGATCAGGTCCCGAACGGCCTCGATCGCCACGAGCCTGTCGACTGCCGCGCGGTCAGAGCTTGACCTGTCCACGCGATACCTTTCCGGTTGCGTTGCGCGGCAACGGTTCCGTAGTCAACCGCCACCGCGTCGGCACCTTGAAGTACGAGAGCTGATCGGCGGCGAACTGCCTCAGCTCTTCCTCCGACACCGTGGCACCCGCACGGACGACGATGATCGCTGCGACCTCCTGGCCCAGGTCCTCGTGTGCTTCACCGACGACCGCGCACTCGACGACGTCGGGATGCTCGTCGAGGCACTGTTCGATCTCGGTGGGGTAGACGTTCTCGCCGCCGCGCAGGATCAGGTCGGAGCGGCGACCCGTCAGCCGCAGTCGACCGTCGTCGATGCGGCCGAAGTCGCCGGTGTGGAGCCAGCCGTCCCTGATCGCGGACGCGGTGGCTTCCGGGTTGTCCCAGTAGCCGAGCATCACGTACGGGCTGCGAACACACACCTCGCCTTCCTCACCGTCCGGCACCCGTTCTCCCAGCGGATCGCGGATCTCCAGCGCGACGCCGAAGATCGGCCGGCCCAGGGTGCCCGGGAACATCTGGACATCCATTGGGGTCGCCACGGCGACGCCGGTGCTGCATTCGGTGAGGCCGTAGCTGTCGGTGAGGGAATTGGCCGCGAACGGCACCTCTTCGCGCAGACGTTCCTTGAAGGCCACCGACGACGGTGCCGACGCCAGGGCGAACGCGGTCAGGGACGTGGTGTCGTACTTCCGGACGTTGCCGTGCTCGATCAGCCGCGCCGCCATGGTGGGGACGGCGCCCCAGTTGGTGACCTTCTCCCGCTCGACGAGGGCGAGGACGCGGTCGGCGTCGAAGGAGCCCTGGTACATGATCACGGCGCTGCCGGTGGCGAGGCGCGGCACGACGAGGTTGTGCAGGCTCGCGATGTGGAACAGCGGTGAGGTGAGCAGGTACCGCAGGTCGCTGGGCCGTGCCGGGTCGTATTCCTTCCCGGCGAAGGCGTCGAGCAGGGCGTCGTTGTACCGGTGGTAGTCCACGACCGCGAGCAGATTCCGCTGGGAGTGCAGCGCACCCTTGGGCTTTCCACTGGTTCCGCTGGTGAACAGGATGACCGCCGGATCGTCCTCGTCGACCTCGGCGGTCGGCAGGTCGGCACCGCGATGCGCCTCGATCAGCCGCGGCAGATCCTCCTCCATCGTCAGGACGGGGACGTCGACATCGGTCTCGGCCACGACGGCGGCGCGCTTGGCGTCGGCGATCAGCACCGTCGGAGTGGTCAGACCGACACCGTGCTCGATCTCGCGTGGCACCCACCATCCATTGAGGCCGACCGCGATCGCGCCGAGCGACTGCGTCGCCCAGAACGCGACGACCCATTCGATGGTGTTGGCGGCGAGGATGCCGACGCGGTCGCCCGCGCCGATGCCGTACTCGTCGGCCAGTGCGCGCGCCAGCGCGGCGACGGCGTCGGCGTGCTCGGCGAAGGACATCCGCCGGTCCTCGGCGACGAGGTAGTCGCGGTCACCGAAGGCGCGGGACGCCGTCAACAGTTCGTGAACGGCGTGGTTGCGGCTCCGCATCACCGGCATCGGTGCCCCGCGCACCTCCTCTTCGACCAGTTCGAAGGGGGCGTCCGGTCCGGTCAAGCGGGAGACGACTGCGGCGAGGTACGCCTGCGGATCGGTGGAGGTGGTCATACGGGGTGTGGCCTTTCTCACGTCCTCGGAGTGCACGAAGGATCACACGGCGGAGGGGGTGCGGGGAAGGGTTTTCCACTGACCGGGACTCGGTTTATCGGCCCGAAACGGCCTCGTTAGCGTCGGGACAACGCTGTTTCGGTGGCGCCGGGCGAACTCGGGCAAACGCCCCGACCGGTCCGCTGGCGGGATCTACCGTGGCACTCGCGTGTGTCGAGGGCGCCGCAGCGAAAGACTCGAAGGAGTGGAAGTGGAACGCGCGACGATCGCCGAGATGCTGCTCGACCGCCTCGGGGACGAGGAACCCGGCACCCGAACCCGGGACCGGGACTGGACATGGGACGAGACGGTCCGTGAGAGTGCCGCCCGCGGCGCACTGGCACGCAGCTTGCGTCGCGACGGGCCGTTCCACATCGGCGTGCTGCTCGAGAACGTCCCCGAATTCCTGTTCTGGCTCGGGGGCGCCGCACTGTCGGGCGCGACGATCGTCGGCATCAACCCGACTCGTCGCGGCGCCGAACTCGAGGCGGAGATCCGGTACGTCGACTGCCAGCTCATCGTCACCGACTCGGACGGCATGGCGACGCTCAAGGATCTGGATCTCGGCCTGTCCGACGACCGGTTCGTGCTCGTCGACGCCCCCGACTACGCCGACGTCGTGGACACGCACCGGGTCGAGCCCGCCGCTGACCCGGAGGTCGTCGAGGATTCTCTGTTCCTGCTGCTGTTCACCTCCGGCACCACCGGGGCGTCGAAGGCGGTGCGGTGCAGCCAGGGCCGGCTCGCGCGCCTCGCGTACGCGAACAGCGCGAAGTACGGACACGTCCCGGGCGACGTCGACTACTGCTGCATGCCGCTGTTCCACGGCAACGCGTTGATGGCACTGTGGGCGCCCGCGCTGGCCAACGGCGCGACGGTGTGTCTGCCCGCCGCGCGGAAGTTCTCGGCGTCCGGCTTCCTCCCCGACGTCCGGTACTTCGGTGCGACCTTCTTCACCTACGTCGGCAAGGCGCTGTCCTACCTGATGGCGACGCCGGAGGGGTCCGACGACATCGACAACACCCTCGTCCGCGGTTTCGGCACCGAGGCGTCCCCGGAGGACCGGGTCGAGTTCGTACGCCGGTTCGGAGCCGAACTGTTCGAGGGCTACGGCTCCTCGGAGGGCGCCGGGTCGGTCCGCCTCGACCCCGATGCCCCGGAAGGTGCCCTCGGCCGGCCCGCGCACGACGAGATCGCGGTCGTGAATCCCGACACCCTCGTCGAGTGCGAGCGGGCCCGGCTGGACCAGCACGGACGCGTCCTCAATCCGGACGAGGCGATCGGCGAGATGATCGACCGGGGCGGCGCCAAGCGATTCGAGGGCTACTACAAGAACGAGCAGGCGGTCGCCGACCGCATCAAGCACGGCTGGTACTGGACCGGCGACCTCGGCTACGTCGACGAGGCGGGCTTCATCTACTTCGCCGGACGCAAGGGCGACTGGATTCGTGTCGACGGCGAGAACACGTCGGCGCTGATGATCGAGCGGATCCTGCGCAGGCACCCGAAGGTGATCGCCACAGGCGTGTACGCGGTCCCGGACCCGCGGTCCGGCGACCAGGTGATGGCCGCGATCGAGGTGTCGGATCCGACGGACTTCGACCCGGAGGAGTTCGCGTCGTTCCTCGCGGGGCAGGACGATCTCGGCACCAAGTCGGCGCCGCGGTTCGTCCGGGTGTCGACCAACCTCCCGGTGACTGGGTCGAACAAGGTGCTCAAGCGGGAGCTGCAGGCCCAGTTGTGGCGTGGCTCCGAGTCGGTGTTCCACTGGCAGGGAAGAGGTGAACCGGTCTACGCCCAGATGTCCGACGATGACAAGCGTGAACTGGAAGCGCAATTCGAGGCGTCGGGCCGGCAGCGGTTCCTCGGTGTCTGACGCGTCGATCCCCGATGGCCTGATGGCTGCGCCGAGTGGTCGACCGGTCGCGCTGGTGACCGGTGCGAGTCGCGGCATCGGCAGGGAAGTGGCACTCGCCTTCGCTCGCAACGGATTCGACATCGCCCTCACGGCCCGCACGGTGCGGGAAGGTGAGGGGCGGGTCTCACCGCGCACGCACGGTGACTTGATTCCGGTGCCGGGAAGCCTGGAGACCACCGCCGCGGAGGTGCGGGCACTCGGAGTCGACGCGCTGGCCGTGCCGATGGACCTGCTCGACGGCTCGTCGGTGCTGGCGGCGGCGAACCGGGTGCTCGAAACCTGGGGCCGTGTGGACGTGCTCGTCAACAACGCATACGCGCAGACCGCCGGGAACATGGACCGCCTGCTCGACATCGAGCTCGACGACGCAACCGCGATGATGCGCGGAAACTATCTGCATCAGCTTGCGCTGATCCAGCGAGTGCTGCCCGCGATGGTCGGTCGCGGAGCCGGTGTCCTGATCAACCTGGTGTCAGGTTCGGCGACGACGGACCCGCCCGCCGCGCCGGGGCAGGGCGGCTGGGGACTGTCCTACGCGGCGTCGAAGGCAGCGTTCGGCAGGCTCGCGGGCGCGGTGAACGCCGAGTATCGCCACCTCGGGGTGCGGGCGTTCAATCTCAGTCCCGGATTCGTGGTCACCGAGTCGGGAGCGGCGCGAGGTGGCAGCGATGCGATCGTGGGCGCCGGGTTCGACGTCGTCCCCGCGGCGGTTCCCGCCGAGGCCGCGGTGTGGCTGGCAACCGATCCGGGTGCCGACCGGTTCCTCGGCAAGGTCGTCTGGGCTCCGAAGCTGGTGGATTCCTTTGCTGCGTGATGCGCGCGGCGGAACAACGGAAAGGGTGTGTGTGGCGTGAAGCTCGGTGTGGTGATGCCGGTCGAACTGGGCATGGCGGGAGACCCGGAGCGGGTGCTCGAATTCGCTCGTGCGGCAGAGTCGTTGGGTTTCGACGAGATCTCGGCCGTCGAGCACGCCGTCGTCATCGGTGACACGGGCAGCGAGTACCCGTATTCGCCGACCGGAAAGTCCCACCTACCGGACGATTGCCCACTGCCCGACCCGCTGGAACTCCTCTCGTTCGTCGCGGGTGCCACCACCCGTCTCGGGCTCGCCACGGGAGTCCTGGTCGCGCCCAACCACAACCCCGTGGTCCTGGCGAAACGGCTCGCCACGTTGGATCGGCTCTCCGGAGGCCGCGCGCGGATCTGCCTGGGTGTGGGCTGGATGCGGGAGGAGATCGAGGCGTGCGGCGGCGACTTCACCCGCCGCGGCAAGGCCACGGACGAGGCGATCGCCGTGATGCGCGCACTGTGGGCGGGCGGGTCCGAGGGCGTCGACTTCGCCGGAGAGTTCTACTCCTTCTCCCGGGCGTTCTCCTACCCGAAGCCGGCGCGGCCGTCGGGTGTCCCGCTGTACATCGGCGGGCACAGCGCGGCCGCGGCTCGGCGTGCGGGACGACTCGGCGACGGGTTCCAACCCCTCGGGCTCGGCGGGGACGACCTGACCGCCGCCGTCGGAACGATGCGGGCCGCCGCGGCCGACGCCGGGCGCGATCCGTCCGACGTCGCGCTGGTCCTCGGGGCGACGCTGCCGCGGATGGACGAGGCGAAGGTGGAGTGGGCGGAGTCGCTGGGCTGCGACCGGATCCTGCTGTCGGCGTCGCGGCACGCCACCACCCTCGATGCGGTGCTCGACGAGATGAATTCCTGTTCGCAACGTATGGGCCTCGGATCGGTCGGTGTCGCCTAGTCGACAGTCCTTTTCCCAGTTCAAGCTGGTGAATCTGTTTCGCACTCGCGGCGCGACCATCGGGTCATTGACGTCTCCAATCGTGCGAAGCTAGATTAACTTCCTGCTGCGGCCGACAAGGTCGACACGTTAGCGAGGGAGTGCAGATGGATTTGGCGTGGTCCGCGGACGACGCGGCGTTCCGTGATGAGGTCGTTGCCTTTCTCGACGAGAAGCTGACGCCCGAACTGCGGCAGTCCGGCCGACTGATGACGAGTGTCTACTCGGATCACGAAGCGAGCATGGAATGGCAGCGCATCCTGCACGAGCGCGGCTGGGCCGCGCCTGCATGGCCGGTCGAGCACGGCGGCTGCGACTGGAGCCTGACCCAGCACTACATCTTCAGCCGGGAATCCGTTCTCGCGGGTGCTCCGTCGCTGTCGCCCATGGGCATTCGGATGGTCGCGCACGCGATCGTGGCCTTCGGAACCCGGGAGCAGAAGGACTACTTCCTGCCCGGCATCCTCACCGGCGACGTGTTCTTCTGCCAGGGCTACTCCGAGCCGGAGGCCGGATCGGACCTGGCGTCGCTGTCGATGTCGGCCGTCGACGACGGCGACCACCTCATCTGTACCGGCAGCAAGATCTGGACCACGCACGCCACCGAGGCGAACTGGATGTTCTGCCTGGTGCGCACTACCCGCACCGACCGCAAGCAGCAGGGCATCACCTTCCTGCTCATCGACATGACCACCCCGGGCATCGAGATCCGTCCGCTCGTCATGTCGTCCGGCGAGGAGGTGCAGAACCAGGTCTTCTTCGACCAGGTCCGCGTTCCCAAGTCCAACGTCATCGGCAAGATCGACGACGGCTGGACCGTCGCGAAGTACCTGCTGCTGTTCGAGCGTGGCGGCGGAGCGGCGGCACCCGCACTGCAGGTCATGGCCGAGTCCGTCGCCGACGCCGCCGCGCAACAGCCCGGCCCGAACGGCCGCCCTCTCATCGAGGACCCGGCCTTCGCCGCGAAGCTCGCCGAAGCCCGCATCCGGACGAAGGTGCTCGAGATCCTCGAGTTCCGCACCCTCTCCGCCGGTGTCGACGTCAACGGCGCCGCGTCGTCGATGCTCAAGGTCCTCGCGACCGAACTCAGCCAGCGCATCACCGAAATCGCACTCGAGGCAGCCGGTCCGCGCGGACGGGTGTACCAGCCGCACGCCACTGCGCCCGGCGGCCCGATCGCCGACTTCGTCGTCCCCGAGGGCGGCTACGTCAGCGGGCAGCCGTGGCAGGCCGTCGCGCCGCTGCGGTACCTCAACGACCGAGCCGGCTCGATCTACGCCGGTAGCAATGAGATTCAGCGGAACATTCTCGCCAAAGCAGCATTGGGGCTCTGATGGACTTCTCCCTGACCAAAGAACAGGAACTTCTCCGCGACGGACTGACCAAGTTCCTCGCCGCCCGCTACACCCTCGAGGAGAGCCGTGCCGCCGCGAAAACCGGCATCGGCTGGCAGCCCGAGATCTGGCGGAGCTTCGCCGAGGAACTCGGCATCCTCGGCGCCACCCTGCCGGAGGAGGACGGCGGACTCGGTGGCGGCGCAGTCGAACTGATGATCGTGACCGAGGCGCTCGGCCAGGCACTCGTCGTCGAGCCGTTCGTCGACACCGTCGTCATCGGCACCGGTCTGCTGCGGCGCGCAGGCGGCGACCGCGCGGCCGAGATCATCGCCGAGATCGTCGAAGGCAACGCCATCACCGCGTTCGCCGCGCTCGAGGCCACCTCCGGCGACGACTACGCCGACGTGACGACCACCGCCCGCCGCGACGGCGACGAGTGGGTGCTCAGCGGCACCAAGATCGTTGTCACCAGTGCACCGCTCGCGAGCCACCTGCTGGTCACCGCCCGCACCTCGGGCGATCAGCGCGACGCCGACGGCATCTCGTTGTTCGTCGTTCCCCTCGGCCCCCACAGCCAGTCCGGGCTGGACAGTCACAGCTTCCGCACCGTCGACGACCGTCAGGCCGCGGACATCACGTTCACCGACCTGCGACTGCCCGCCGATGCGCTCCTCGGAGTCGAAGGTGGTGCGCTGCCGTCGATCGAGTACGCCATCGACGAGGCAACCGCGGCAATCGCGTCCGAGGCCGTCGGCCTGATGCGCAAGGTCCTCGCCGACACCGTCGAATACGCCAAGCAGCGCAAGCAGTTCGGGCAGGCGATCGGCACCTTCCAGGTGCTCCAGCACCGCATGGTCGACATGTACATGGAAGTCGAGCAGTCTGTGGCCGCCGTGTACCTGGCGATCCTCAACCTCGACGCCGACCCTGTTGACCGCGCGCTCGCCGTCTCCGCAGCCAAGGCGACCATCGCGCGCGCCGCACGCTTCGTCGGACAGAACGCGGTCCAGTTGCACGGCGGCATGGGCATGACCGAGGAACTGGCCATCGGCCACTACTTCCGGCGCCTCACCGTCATCGAGCACGAGTTCGGCTCCGCCGACCTGCACATCGCGCGGTTCGCGGCGCTCACCGCAAACCGGTAACGCTCCCCGGCGGGGTGTGCCCACCCGCTTCCGGTTCCCTGATGTCACATTGGGTCACTTCACGAACCTCGATGTGACATCAGGGAACTCGTGTTTGTGGAGGTAGACGCCTGGCGCGCCACGCGGCGACGGTCGCGTCGGCGTCCACTCTGTGGACGGGAACGATCGGTGCGCTCGGCGCGCGGATGTAGTCGGCGATGCGACGGTTCAGGTCCGCGACGTGGTCGCGAACGTCTCGCTCGCCGGGTAGGTCGGCGACGGTCTCAGGGAGTCGCTCGATCTCGCGTCGTAGTTGCAGTGACGCCGGCAGCAGCGCCTCGGTGGACAGGTCCTCGGCCGCGAGTTTGCGCTTGACCCACCATAATTCGTCGGTGTCGGCGACATGTGGCAGCGGCTTGCCTGCACCTTCGAGGTTGTCGAAGTCGCCGCGCTCCTGAGCGAGCCGGATCTGCCGTTCGACCCACGACTCGAACGGGACGTCCCACGGTTTCCGCTCAGTCATCCGTCCATTGTGCGCCCGCGCGATCCCGTCCGAACCTCACGTGTGCTCGGACACCAGTACCGCGCGGGTGCCGGGCTCGAGGGCTTGGAAGATGTGCGCGACGTCGCCGGGGTAGGCGATGTAGTCGCCGGGGCCGAGTTCGACCGGATCCTCGCGGAGTCCGACGAGGGCGCGGCCGGCGCTGACGATGACGTGCTCGACGACACCCGGCAGGTGCGGCTCCGATTCGCGCGGGGGTCCGGGTTCGACGTCGAGGCGGTAGATGTCACGGCGCGCATTGGGCGGGCAGGACGCGACGAGGGTGACCTGGTAGTCGGTGCGTTCGGAGTACAGCACGGGGCCTTCCCCGGCGCGGATCACCTGGACGCGGGGTCGCGGCGGGTCCACGAGCTGCGCGAACTGGATGTCGAGTGCGACGCTCAGCGCCCACAGGGTTTCGACGCTCGGGTTGCCGGTGCCCGCTTCGAGCTGCGACAACGTGGACTTGGCGATGCCGGCGCGTCGGGCGACCTCGGTCAGGGACAGTCCGGCACGGTCGCGTTCGCGGCGCAGCGAGCCTGCGATGACGTCGAGGGGTGCCTTGCTGCCGTCCGCTGCCATCCGTTCACTATATCGGCTCATTTGTTCGCCTTGACGAACGATAGCAGAACGTTCACTATAAAGATCATGCGTTCGATCTGGCGAACAATCGATGGTGGTCTCCGCCGGGACATCGCACTGGTGTCCCTCGCGGACGGACTCGTCGGGATCTCGTACGGCGCGATCGCCGTCGGACTCGGCTTCGCGCCCTGGGTGCCGGTGCTGATGTCCGTGGTCGTCCTCGCAGGCGCGTCTGAGTTTCTCTTCGTCGGCATCGTCGCGGCGGGCGGCAGCCTCCTCGCCGCCCTGGCGGGTGGGCTGATCGTCAATGCCAGACACCTCCCGTTCGGCCTCGCCGTCGGCGACGCCGCGGGCCGCGGCTGGCGCCGGGGACTCGGCGCCCACCTCCTCAACGACGAGAGCACTGTCTTCGCCCTCGGTCAGGCCGATCCGCGTCGCAGGCGGGCCGTGTTCTGGCTGAGCGGAATCGGGATCGGCGTCTGCTGGCCGCTCGGTGCCCTGATCGGCGCGACGGCGGGCAGCCTCATCGACGACATCGACGCCTTCGGGCTCGACGCCATGTTCCCGGCCGTGCTGATCGCGCTCGTGCTTCCCGCTCTCCGGGACCGCGCGACCGCGAAGGTGGCCATGCTCGGGGCCGCGATCGCCGTCGCCGCGACCCCCTTCCTGCCGACCGGCGTTCCCGTACTCCTCGCCCTCGCGGCACTCGTCGCGTTGATTTGGATCAAGCCTGGCCATCCCGAGGCGGTGCCCGCATGACCGCGACCCTGCCGCTGGTGGTGGCCGTACTGATCCTCGCCGCGGGCACGTTCGCGTTCCGGTTCGCGGGCCCGGCGCTGCGTGCGCGGGGCGTCGTCCCGGACCGGCTCGAATCCGTGCTGGCCGTCGGCGCGGTGGTGCTGCTCGTCGCGGTCGCGGTGACCAATGCGGTCACCGAGGACGGCGGCGTCGCGGGTATCGCGCGCCCCGCGGGTGTCCTGGTCGGTGGTGTCCTGGCGTGGCGGAAGGCGCCGTTCGTCGTCGTCATCCTTGCCGCCGCCGCGACCGCCGCGGTCCTGCGCCTGCTCGGTGTCCCCTGACCCCGCCGTTCCCTGATGTCACATTTGGGGTCGTCAAGTGAGCTGATGTGACATCAGGGAACGGTCCTGGAAGTCAGGGGAGGGTGACGGCGCGGTCCTCGGTGAAGTCGACGGCGAGCGCCCGGCGGGCGATCAGCCAGCGGCCGTCCACCCGTCGGTAGGTGTCCAGGTAGCGGATCGCGACGGCGTTGTCCCGCGCCGCGCCGTCCCGGCCGACGTACAGGTGATGGGCGAGGCAGTACACGACTGCGGACGCATCGTCCTCCACGACGTCGACGACCACCTGGTGCACCGCGTGGTGCGTGCCCTTCAGGTGTGCGGTGGCGCCGAGGACGGCGGCGGCGATGGCGGCCGCGCCGACCGTCACGACCTCGCCTGCACCGCGGGTCAGCGCCGGCGGCTGGACGAACTCGGCGTCAGGGGTGAACAGCGCGGCCACCCCGTCCGCGTCCCGGGTGTCGACGGCGACGGCGTACCGTCCGGGGAGGTCGGACGGTTCATTCATATGAACGATTATGCGGATGGCCGACGGGACTGGGGCTCGGAATCCGGTGAGCGGGAAATCGTTCCCGCCCCAGAACTTCCGTGTCATAGTCTCGATTACTGAAGCTAAATAGTTGCAGGGAGTGTGCCAGTGACGACAGCAGTGCGCGGGGGACGCGCGTCCGCCCGGCTCGTCGTCGTCGCCCTGGCGTCCTGCGGCATCGTGGTGTCGCTGATGCAGACCATCGTGATGCCGCTGCTCCCGGAGTTCCCACGACTGCTGAACACCAGCCCCGCTGGTGCGGCGTGGCTGGTAACCGCGAACCTCATCGCAGGTGCGGTCTGCGCTCCCGTCCTCGGACGTCTCGGCGACATGTACGGCAAGCGGCGACTGCTGCTCGTCGCGCTGGCCGTCATGGCGGCAGGCAGTCTGCTCGGGGCCGTGTTCGACACCTTCACCATTGTGCTCGTCGCCCGGGCGTTGCAGGGCGCCGCGATGGGGGTGGTGCCCCTCGGCATCAGCATCATGCGTGACGAGTTGCCCGCGGAACGGGTCGCGGGCGGGATCGCGTTGATGAGTTCGACGTTGGGTGCGGGCGGAGCAATCGGGTTGCCGCTGACCGGTGTGGTCGCCGAACACTTCAGCTGGCACTGGCTCTTCGGTGGCGCCGCCGTGGTGGGACTGCTGGGGATGCTGGCGATCTGGTGGGTGGTGCCGGAGTCGCCGGTGCGGTCCGGCGGCAAGTTCGACCTCGTCGGTGCGGTCGGGCTGTCGGCCGCCCTGGTGTGCCTGCTGCTCGCGATCACGCAGGGGAACGGCTGGGGCTGGGGCAGCCCCCCGGTGCTCGGCCTGTTCGCGGCGGCGGCCGTGCTGTTCGCCGCGTGGGGTGTGTACGAGATGCGGTTGGCGCCACCGGGCAAGGAGGCCGTACGGCAGCCGCTCGTGGATCTGCGGGTGTCCGCGCGCAGGCAGGTGCTGCTGACGAACATCGCCTCGGTCCTCGTCGGGTTCGCGATGTTCACGTCGTTCATGGTGAGCGCCCAGATCTTCCAGGCTCCCGAAGACACCGGCTACGGATACGGCATGTCGTTGACGCTCAGCGGTCTCGCCCTGCTGCCAGGTGGTCTCGCGATGATCGCGTTCTCCCCGGTGACCGCCCACCTGTCGCGCCGTCGCGGGCCGCGGATCACCTTCCTGATCGGGACGACGATCCTGGTCGTCTCCAACTTCACCCGTGCCGTCACGCCCCACGAGTTGGCGATCGTGATCGTCGCGACGACGGTGACGTCGATCGGTGCCGCGCTCGCCTACGGCGCGATCCCGTCGATGATCATGCGGGCCGTCCCGGTCTCGGAGACGGCGGCCGCGAACAGCCTCAACGCGCTCGCTCGGTCGCTGGGCACGTCGACCTGCAGCGCGGTGGTCGCAGCTGTCACGACGGCGTCGGTGATGACGGTCGCGGGGGTCGAGTTCCCCACCCACACGGCGTACGCGGTGGTGTTCGGGATCGGTTCGGCCTCGGCGTTGGTGGCCGTGGTCGTCGGCCTGTTCGTTCCGCGTGACCGGGCCCCCGAGGCCGGGAATCTACCGCTCAGTGAGACCGACCAGGACCGCGTCGACATCACTCCGTAACGTCCGACCTGGTGGGAACGCCAGGAATGGGAGATGTGCGATGGAGTTGAGGGAGTCGGCGTCGCAGCTGGAGCTGCGACGGGAACTGCGCGCGTACTTCGCGGGCCTGCTGCCGGAGGAGAAGCGGCGCGCGGCGGGCGAGCAGGGCGTCGGTGGCGAGCACTTCCGGGAGGTCGTCAGCCTGCTCGGCGCGGACGGCTGGCTCGGCATCGGCTGGCCGACGGAGTACGGCGGACAGGGCCGGTCCATCGAGGAACAGTTCGTGTTCTTCGACGAGGTGCAGCGCGCCGGACTGCCGTTCCCGTTCGTCACGGTCAACACCGTCGGACCCACCCTCATGAAGTACGGCACCGAGGAGCAGAAGGCCCGCTTCCTGCCCGGCATCCTGTCCGGTGACATCGTCTTCGCGATCGGCTACACCGAGCCGGAGGCCGGTACCGACCTCGCCTCGCTCAAGACCCGCGCCGTCCGCGACGGCGACGAGTGGGTGATCGACGGCAACAAGATCTTCACCTCCGGAGCGAACACCGCCGACTACGTGTGGCTCGCGTGCCGCACCGACCCCGACGCCCCGAAGCACAAGGGCATCTCGATCATGGTCGTGCCGACCGACGACGCGGGATTCTCGTGGTCACCCATCCCCACGGTCGGCGGCCTGACAGTCACCTCGACGTACTACAGCGGGATTCGCGTCGCCGACGAGAACGTCATCGGCGACGTCAACGGCGGTTGGCAGCTGATCGCCGCCCAGCTCAACCACGAACGCATCGGGCTCGCCGCGATCGGTGGTCGCACCTACGGTCTGTGGCATCAGGTCCTCGACTGGGCCAAGGAGAACGGCGCCATCGAGATTCCCTGGGTGCAGCAGGAATTCGCGCGGACCCACGCCAAGCTCGAGGCCATGCGCCTGCTGAACTGGAAGATGACGGCCGCCGTCGCCGCCGACACCCTGTCCGGGGCCGACGCGGGCGCCACCAAGGCGTACGGCACCGAGACCCACATCGACGTGTATCGGTCGCTGCTCGGCATCCTCGGCGCCGCCGGACGTATCCGTCCCGAGTCGCCTGGTGCCCTGCTGGCCGGTCAGATCGAGCAGATCTCGCGGCAGGGCATGGTCAACACCTTCGGCGGCGGTGTCAACGAGGTGCTGCGCGACATGGTCGCGACGATGGGCCTCGGTCTGGTCCGGGAGAAGAGGGTCAAGTGAGCGACTTCCTCACCACCCTCAAGGCATTCGAGGGCAAGACCCTGACGCCGGAGACGTGGGGGCCCGACGAGGTCAACACGCCGATGATCCGGCACTGGGTGGAGACGATGGGGGACACCAACCCCATCCACCTGGACGACGACGCGGCCCGCGCCACCGGTCGTGCCGGCGCCGTCGCGCCCGCACTCATGACACAGGTGTGGACGATGCGCACCTTCACCGACAAGATGGCGAACAACGACCCGTCGCAGGTGTGGACCGACCTGATCGGCACCCTCGACACCGCCGGATTCACCTCGGTCGTCGCGACCGACTCGGACTTCGAGTTCTTCGCCGAACTCCGTCCCGGCGACCGGGTGTCGCTCACCGAGGTGATCGAGTCGATCTCCGAGGAGAAGACCACCGGACTCGGCGTCGGGCACTTCGTCACGACGCTGAAGACGTACTGCAACGGCGACGGAGACGTTGTCGCGACGCAGCGCTGGCGCACACTGCGTTTCACACCGAAGGCGGCAGACAAGCCGAAGGGGCTGCGTCCGCGCCCGGCCCTCAACGCGGACAACGCGTTCTGGTTCGAGGCCGCGAAGGAGCATCGTCTGGTGATCCAGCGTTGCACGGCCTGCGGCACGCTGCGTCACCCCACCGGACCGATGTGCGGGACATGCCGGTCGCTGGAGTGGGACACCGTCGACGCCTCGGGCCGCGGCACCGTCTACAGCTTCGTCGTCAACCACCACCCGCAGATCCCCGGATTCGAGTACCCGCTCGTCGTCGCGACGATCGAACTCGAGGAGGGCACCCGCCTGATCGCGAACATGACCGGCATTGCGCCGGACGAGGTCGAGATCGGCATGCCGGTGGAACTGGACTGGATCGACGCCGACCCGGATCTGACGCTGCCCGCGTTCCGGCCGGCCGCACGTGAGGAGTACTGATGGACTTCACCTTCAGCGAAGAGCAGGAAGCGGTTCGCACCCTCGCAGGCGAGGTGTTCACCAGCAAGGCGGGAATCGACCGGGTCAAGGAGGTCGAGCGGAGCGACGATCGGATCGACCGCGACCTGTGGCGTGAACTCGCCACCACGGGCTTGCTCGGGATCGCGCTGCCCGAGGCTCTCGGCGGCGGTGGTCTCGGACTGGCCGAGCTGTACGTGCTGCTCGAACAGCAGGGCAGGCACGTTGCGCCGGTGCCGATCTGGCCGTCGACGGTGGCCGCACTCGCGGTCGCCGAGTTCGGCACCGACGCCCAGCGCGCCGCGCTGGTTCCCGGTGTCGCCGACGGCAGCGAGTTCCTGACGGTCGGGCTCGAGGAGTTCGGTCCCTACACCGACGCACCGCGGACCACGGCGACCGAGACCGACGGCCGGTGGACGCTCACGGGAGCGAAGGCCGTCGTCCCCATCACCCACGTCGCGCATCGCGCGATCGTCTCGGCCGCCACCGACACCGGTGCGGCGCTGTTCGTCATCGACCTTGCCGCCGAAGGCGTTTCGATCGAGCAGACCCAGTCCACCGACTGGGCGATCTGCGGGAACGTCACCTTCGAGTCCGCGCCCGCCGAACTTCTCGGACCGGCCGACGGCACCACCGCGCGGTGGCTGGTCGATCGCGTCGAGCTGGCGCTCGCCGCTATCCAGATCGGAGTGGGTTCCGGCGCCGTCGAGCAGGCCGTCACCTACCTCAACGGCAGGCACCAGTTCGGGCGTCCGCTCGCGACGTTCCAGGCGGTCGGACATCAGCTCGCCGACTGCTACATCGACCTCCAGGCGATGAGCGTCACCCTGTGGCAGGCCACGCAGAATCTCGCGGACGGCGCGGACCCCGGAACCTCCGTCCTCGTGGCGAAGTGGTGGGCCACCGACGGCGGTCAGCGGGTCGTACACCGCACCACCCACCTGCACGGCGGCATGGGTGTCGACACCGACTACCCGGTGCACCGGCACTTGTTGTGGGGCAAGCAGATCGGTGCAACCCTCGGCGGGTCGGCATCGGATCTGGCGCGTCTCGGCGCCCAGCTCGCCGCCGGGGTCGAGGTCGCCGGATGACCGCCACGATCGATCGGACCGGCCGCGGCTACGACGACATCGCGGTCGGTGACGTGCTTCCCGAGTTGGCGATTCCGCTGACGCGCACGCTGATCGTCGCGACGGCCATCGCCACCCGCGACTTCCAGGACGTGCACCACGACCCCGATCTCGCGCGCGAGCGCGGTTCGAAGGACGTGTTCATGAACATCCTCACCAGCAACGGGCTGGCTGGACGATTCGTGACCGACTGGGCGGGACCGTATGCGACGGTGCGCCGCGTGAAGATCCGCCTCGGTGCCCCGAACTATCCGGGCGACACGATGACGATGACCGGCGAGGTGGTCGCGAAGGACAACGGCCAGGTCGAGGTGAAGGTCGTGGGTGCGAACAGCCTCGGCAATCACCTGTCCGGAACCGTCACCGTGTCGTACCCCGCCAGCGAAGGGAAGGACGCCTGATGGCCGTCAGTCCGCTCTCCGGTGCCGCCGCGATCGTCGGTATCGGTGCCACCGAGTTCTCCAAGAACTCCGGTCGCACCGAGCTACAGCTCGCGTGCGAGGCCGTCACCGCGGCCCTCGCCGACGCAGGCATCGACCCGTCCGAGGTCGACGGCCTGACCACCTTCACGATGGAGACGAACGGCGAGATCCTCGTCGCCCGCAACTGTGGGCTGGGGGAGCTCAAGTTCTTCTCCCGCATCGGCTACGGCGGCGGCGCCGCGTGCGCGTCGGTGCAGCAGGCGGCGATGGCCGTCGCAACCGGCGTCGCCGAGGTCGTCGTCGTGTACCGCGCGTTCAACGAACGCTCCGGCATGCGTTTCGGCCTGGGGCAGCACGACCGCCCAATGGACAGCACCGCCGATCGGGCGGCGTACGCCTGGCTCACCCCGCAGGGCCTCTCGACTCCCGCTCAGTGGGTCGCGATGTTCGCTCGACGCTACATGCACCAATACGGTGCGACGAGTGAGGATTTCGGACGGGTCGCGGTGGTCGCCCGCAAGCACGCCGCCAACAACCCCGCAGCATGGTTCCACGGGAAACCGATCACGCTGGAGGACCATCAGAACTCCCGGTGGATCGCCGAACCGCTGCACCTGCTCGACTGCTGCCAGGAGACCGACGGCGGTCAGGCCCTCGTCGTCGTCTCGGCCGAACGCGCCAAGGACCTGCGCCACACACCCGCGATCGTCAAGGGCGCCGCGCAGGGCAGTGGCAAGGACCAGCACATGATGGCGAGCTACTACCGCCCCGACATCACCGGCATCCCGGAGATGGGCCTCGTCGGACGCCAGCTGTACGCGCAGGCCGGCCTGACGCCGGACGACATCGATGCTGCGATCCTCTACGACCACTTCACCCCGCTGGTGCTCCCGCAGCTCGAGGAGCTCGGCTTCTGTGGCCCCGGTGAGGCCAAGGACTTCATCCGCGCGGGCAACCTGGAGATCGGCGGCCGGTTGCCGAGCAACACCCACGGCGGTCAGGTGGGCGAGGCGTACCTGCACGGCGTCAACGGGATCGCCGAAGGTGTCCGACTGGTCCGCGGCACGTCCACCAACCAACCCGACAACGTCGAGAATGTGATCGTCACGGCGGGAACCGCGGTTCCCACGAGCGGTCTGATCCTGGGAGCAGCCTGATGACAACGACTCTGAATGCGGGAAGCTGGCGGGGCACCGACCTGGGCACCCGGACCGTGAGCTACACCGAACGCGACGCGATCCTCTACGCGCTCGCCGTGGGCGCGAAGGCCACCGACCTGGACCTCGTGATGGAGGACCGGCTGCGGGTGCTGCCGACGTTCGCGCTGACACTCGCGCAGTGGGCGCCCGACGAACTGGGCTCCCGCGGCGCGTTCGACACCAAGACCGCGCTGCACGGCTCGCAGGAGTTGACGGTGCTCGCCCCGCTTCCGCGCTCCGGTGAGATCGCGTTGTCGGCCCGTGTCGGTGAGGTGTGGGACAAGGGAGCCGCCGCCGTGTTCGAGGTGGTCGTCGAGAGCGACTACTTCGTCGCAACGTGGTCGCTGTTCGCGCCCGGCTACGGAGGATTCGGCGGCGAGAGGGGGCCGTCGAAGCCCGCAGGGCCGTCCGGCGATCCCACCGTGACCACGGACCTGGTGACCGCCGGGAACCAGACGGCGCTCTACCGGTTGCTCGGCGACATGCACCACATCCACATCGACCCGGTCGCGGCCGCGGTGATCGGGCAGCCCCGCCCGATCATGCACGGACTGTGCACCCTGGCGGCGAGCACGCTGCCGCTGGCCCGCGAACTGGGCTCACACCCCGCGGACCTGGTACAGCTGTCGGGACGCTTTGCCGCCCCGATGTTTCCGGGAGACACGCAGCCGATCCGCGGCTGGCTCGGGGACCGCGGCGTCGATTTCGAGGTCGGCGGCGCGATCACCGGCGCCCACGCCCGTTTCGAGGCGTAGGGATGGACAATCCGGCAGACTTCACGGGTAAGTCGGTGTTGATCACCGGTGGCACCAAGGGTATCGGTCGCGTCGTCGCCGAGACGTTCCTCGCGGCCGGAGCCGACGTCACCGTCTGTGCTCGCAGTGCGCCCGACAGTGAGATCGAGAGCGGTGGACGCCGAGCATGTTTCGTCCCCGTCGACGTCCGTGACGCCGACGCGGTGAAGGCGATGGTCGATGCCGCACACGCACGGATGGGTCGCCTGGACGTTCTCGTCAACAACGCGGGCGGCTCGCCCGACGCGGACGCCGCGACGGTTTCACCCCGGTTCGTCGACAAGATCGTCGCTCTGAACCTGTTGGCGCCCTTCTACGTTGCGCAGGCCGTGAATGCGGTGATGCAACAGCAGGACACCGGCGGCGCGATAGTCAACATCGGTTCGGTGTCGGCGCACGACCCGCAACCCGGCACCGCCGCGTACTCCGCGGCCAAGGCGGGCCTGCTGATGCTGACGAAGGCCCTCGCGCTGGAGTGGGCGCCGAAGGTCCGCGTCAACCACATCACCACCGGGCTGATCCGCACCGAGGCCGCAGCGTCGGTGTACGGCGAGGACGGCGGCGCCGCGGTCACCCGCACCCTGCCGATCGGCCGGATGGCGGTGCCGTCGGACATCGCCGGTGCCTGCCTGTTCCTCGCGGGACCGCTGTCGGCGTACGTCAACGGCGCCGACATCGCCGTTCACGGTGGCGGCGAATACCCGGCCCGCTACCTGGCCACCCACCCCGAAATCTGATCGGAGCACGAACATGGGCATCCTCGACGGAAAGGTCGCGATCGTCACCGGCGCCGGCCAGGGCATCGGTCGCGGCATCTCGCTGGCACTGGCGAAAGAGGGGGCCGCGATCGCAGTCGCGGGCCGAACCGAGTCGAAACTGCACAAGACGGTCGCGGAGATCGAGGAGTTCGGCGGACGCGCCATCCCGGTGCGGTGTGATGTCTCGGTCGCCGAGGACATCGCGGCGGCCGTCGCAACCACCGTCGAGCAGTTCGGTGGCGTAGACATCATGGTCAACAACGCCAACGACTCCAAGCCCGGCCCACTGCTCGACGTGGTGGACGAGCACTTCGAGCGCGCGTTCGCGTCCGGACCGCTTGCGACGCTGCGGTTCATGCGGGCATGCCACCCGCACATGGTCGCGCGCGGCGGCGGGTCGGTCGTCAACCTGGTCACGTCGGCGTCTGTGCGGTGGGACGCCAGCAACTACGGCGTCTACGGGTCCATCAAGGAGGGCACGCGCGTCCTCACCCGCGCGGCCGCGGCGGAATGGGGACGCGACGGCATCCGCGTCAACAACGTTGCCCCACATGCGATGACGCCTGCGCTGCAGTGGTGGATGGACAAGAACCCCGAGGAGGCGGAGGCCTTCGTCGCGGGCATTCCCCTCGGCCGCGTCGGCGACCCGGAATCCGACATCGGTCGCGCCGTGGTGTTCCTGTGTTCCGAGGATTCCCGGTACCTCACCGGTGCCACCGTTCCCCTCGACGGTGGCCAGTCCCGCTGGGGTTAGGCCCTGTCCACAACCTGTGTGCACAGGTTGTGGAGCACGCGCAGGGGTGTTGTGCGCGCAATTCCCGTGTGCACGCCGCAGAATCGGTGTGCGCAGGGGATTTCGCTGGGCGGGTGGCGGCCCGCTACAGCACCCCTGCGTCGACGGCGGCGAGGCGGTACCACTCGGCGAGGGTGTCGACGGTCTCGTGTGCGTTGAGGCCACTGGGGTTCGGCACCACCCACAGCGCCGCGCCCTCGAAGTCCAGGGGCTGCCTCCCCGTCGACGCGCGCCGGTCGCCGAAGGCCGTGCGATACGCCGTCACCCCCGCGACCGCGACGACGGCGGGACGCGTCGAGCGCACGACCCGACGCAGTCGCTCGGGGCCGTCGCGTAGCTCGGACGCCGTCAGTTCGTCGGCCCGGGCGGTGGCGCGTGGCGCGAGGTTGGTGATCCCGATCCCGCGGCTGAGCAACAGGTCCCGGTCGGCGTCGGACATCCCGGCGCTCGGGTCGATGCGGTGCGGCACGATGCCCGCGCGGTGCAGTGCGGGATAGAACCGGTTACCGGGACGGGCGAAGTGCGCTCCCGTCGCCGCGGTCCACAGACCGGGGTTGATGCCGACGAACAGCAGTCGGCATCCCGGCCCGATCAGGTCCGGGACCGCGGCGTCGCGGAACGACTCCAACTCGGCGCGTGTGAAACCCATCGCGCCAGTACATCATCCGCTCAGGCGTTGTCGAGCACAGACGTCCCCGACTCGACGCGCATCGTCTTGGACGTCTCGACGCCCGAGTTCGGGTTGAGCTTGTCGACGGCCCGGAACGCGAACCGTGCCTCGCTCGCGTCGACCTCGAGGATCCCGTAACCGTGCGCGACCATGTCGGCGTGCTTGAGATGCGGGTTCTTCGCGAGACGGCTTGCTTCCTCGGCCCGGGCCCCGCTCGTGTCGACGCCGCTGCTGGTGTAGCCGCCGTCGCCGGTGTTGGAGGACGTCACCGACGGAACGACGAACTCGACGCCCGCGCGCCGGGTCCCTGGCGCGTTCACCTGGGCGCCGCTCGGAGTTCCGGGAGCGAACCCGGTGTCCCACAGTTCGCCCGCCCAGCCGTCGTGGTCGTCGCCGGTGACAAGAAGAAGATTCTCGACGGATTGCGCTGCAGTGGAGAGAATTTCGTTGCGTTCGGCCCCGTAGCCGTCCCAGGTGTCCATGTAGGCGCGGGTGCCCTGGTCCTCGACGACCATGCCCATCATCATGTTCGGGTTCGCGACGACCTTCCACCGGGCATCCGAGGTGGTGAGTCCGTTGAGGAACCACTGCTTCTGCTGCGCACCCAGCATCGTCCGGCCCGCGACGTCGGCGTCCGCGCAGACGATGTGGTCGAGGGAGTCGCCGCACCCCTGCTTGTCGCGGTACTGGCGGGTGTCGGGCGCGAACAGTTCGACGGTGCGGCCCACGCGCAGCGACCGGTAGGTGCGCGTCGGGTCGCCGGCGAATCGGGGGACGGGCATGTGCTCGAACCACGACTGCCACGCCTGCTGCTTCTTCTGCTGGAAGCCGATCGCGCCCTCGATCGGCGAGATGACGGGGAACGTCCAGCCGTCCTTGCTGTAGTTGTTGCGGAACTCGTGGTCGTCCCAGAGCGGCACGAACGCGTGACTGCTGTGCATCGCCCGCAGGTCGGCGTCGGTGCGGTATCTGCGGTACTTGTCGCGCATGGCGTCGAGGGTCTGCGGGAAGGCGTTGCTCTCCACTCCACGGACGCCGGGCTTGGTGAACTCGTACACGTAGTCGCCGAGACAGACGACGAAGTCGAGGTCTTCCGCGGCGAGGTGCCGGTGCGCCGCGTAGTAGCCCTCCTCGAAGCCCTGGCAGGTGAACCAGCCAATGCGGACCGGTTCGTTGGAGTCGGCGGGCCGCAGCGTCCGGAACCGTCCGACCGGGGACTCGCCGCCGTCACCGCGGAACTGGTAGTAGTACGCCTCGCCGGGCGCCAATCCGGTTGCGTCGAAGTGCGCCGTGCCGTCGGCGTCGCCCGACACCTGAACGCGTTCAGCGATGACGGGACTGGACAGGTCCTCTCGCGTCGAGACGATCAGCGCCAGTTCGCCTCCGGTGGCGCTGCTCCCTGCGCTGCCGGTGGAGACGCTGCTGCCTGCCGCGCTACCGGCCCCGACCCGAGTCCACAACGTGGCGCCGTCCGTGCGGGGAACACCCGCCATGACGCCGTTGCCGAACTCGGGGTTCCGGATCAGTCCCGGTCCGGCGTCGGGTGCCTGACGCAGAAGGGGTGCGGCGTTCGCGCCTGAGGGGAACAGCGCTGCCCCACCGAGAGCGGTGGCGCCGACCAGGAATGCTCGGCGAGAGACGTTGGTGGACGGGAAGGGCACAGGACACCTCGGAGGGGAGGGGACAGTTACACATTTACACTAGACGTAACTTTGCATTCGCTCCGAGTTTTCCCGATGTTCACCGGTCGGTCCGTGCGGGGTGAAGCGCGACCTCCACCGCGTCGGCGGCCGTCACCGGATCCTCGTGCTCCCAGATACGCACCACGGTCCAGCCCGCTGCGGCGAGCCGCTCGTCGGTGTCGCGGTCGCGGGCGACGTTCCCGTCCAGTTTCGTCGCCCACCACGCGGCGTTGTTCTTCGGCGACGTGGCGTGCCGCGGGCACCGATGCCAGAAGCAGCCGTCGACGAACACCGCGACGCGGGCCCGCGGGAACACGAGATCTGCGCGTCGGCGCATTCCGGGAAGGGGTGCCCGGTCGACCCGGTACCGGCGACCGCGGCGATGCAGTTCCCGACGCAATGCCAACTCCGGCGCGGTGTCGCGGCGACGCTGCGCACTCATCCGGGCGCGGGTCGTCGCCGAATCCGGAAGTGGCCGGGCCGTCATGGATGCCATTGTCCGCCGATCGGGGTGACCACGAGATGCCCAGCTGTTTCGCCGGTGTTCACCGGTTCGGGGTTGCGCCGACCGGCCCTCTCAGTCTCCTGCCAGCTTCGCCCCGTACATTCCGCCCGTGCGTACCCGCCTCCTACCCCGGCACTGGCCCCTCGGGCTGGCCGCCCTGATCGTCGCCGCAGGCATCCTCGCCGTGTTCGGTCCGGCCGACATGGCGAGCAACCCCGTCATCGGCTGGTCGAGCTCCCTCTATCGGGACGTTGACGCCGTCACCGCGTCCTGGCCTGCAGGCGCGGGGACCGTCAGCGATCTCGTCGCGGAAGCGGGGCTGGTCGCCCTCGCGCTGATGCTCGCGGTGTCGTTGTGGTGGGGTCGCGGTGACACCCGCACCCTCGCAGTCGGCTTGGCCGCGGGCGCAGGCGCGGCCGGATCGGCCCTGGCGACTCTCGCCGTGAAGTCGGTCGTCACCGAGGAACGGCCCTGCACCGCCCTCCCGGGAGTGCACGCACTCTCGGAGTGCCCACCGCTCGGTGACTGGTCGTTCCCCAGTAACCATTCGGGAATCTCTGCGGCCCTCGCCACTGCGGTGGTCCTCGCCGGCTATGCGGCGCGTCGGACGTGGATGTCCGTGCTCGCCGGCGTCACCGCGGTGATCGTCGGCTTCTCCCGGGTCGTGAGCGGGGTGCACTACCCGCACGACGTCGCCGCGGGGTTGGTGTTCGGCTCGTGCATCGCACTCGCCTTCGCAGTGGCCCTGACACCGGTCGCGACGATCGTGGTACGCCGCGTCGGCCTCGGCACTCCGCGACGCGAGCCCGCGCACTACTAGGGAATGTCGTTCCGGCGCGAGCCTGCCGGAGTTCAGTCGACGAGGGCGGGTTCCTCGGGAACGGGCGTGGCGGCGCGGCGAGCCGGCGCACAGATGCCGACCGCGACGGCGGCGACGAGCAGGATCCCACCCAGCACATAGGCGGCGTTCGACATCCCGGCCATGAACGCCGATCGCGCGAAGTCGGCGAGCTGCTCCCCCTGAGGACCGGCCATCTTCGCCACTTCGAGCGCGGCCGCGAGAGACGACCCGACCGGTTCCTTCGCCGCTTCGGGGACCGCGTCGACAGCGGGCGCGATCTCGCGGCTGTAGGTGGACGCCAGCAGGCTGCCCGCCAGCGCGATGCCGATGGCGGCGCCGACCTCACGGGTGGTGTCGTTGACGGCGGACGCGACGCCCTGCTTGTCCTCGGGGGTGTTCTCGACGATCGCGTGCGTGGCGGGTGCTGTGCACAGTCCGAGGCCGAACGCGTAGATCATCAGGCACCACACCGTGGTCCAGTACCCGCTGTCGGCGTCGATGGTCGCGAACGCGAACATCCCGACTCCCGTCAGGCTCAAGCCGACGACGCTGAGCCAGCGCAGTCCGACGCGCGGGAGCAGCCACGGGACGACCGCGGACATTCCCATCACCGGTATCACCATCGGAGCGAGCGCGATCCCGGACATCAGCGGGCTGAAGCCTCGCACCAACTGCATGTACTGCACGACGAGGAAGAACATCGCGAACGATGCGAGGAACTGCAGAGTCATGGACAGTGACCCGGCGCTGAACCCGCGATTGCCGAACAGTCGCACGTCGAGCAGGGGCTCCGTGCGCCGCAACTCGACCACGACGAACGCCGTTCCGCAGACGACGGCCGTCACGAGAGCCGTGACCGGCAGCGGGTCCGACCAGCCGCGGAGCGGACCCTCGAGCATGCCGAGGACGAATCCGCCGACCGCACCGACCGACAGCAACGAGCCGGGCACGTCCATGCGTGGGGGATGCTCGGCGCGTGACGGTGGGATGGTCCAGGTGACCACGAACAGTCCGATCGCGCCGACGGCGAACCCGACGAAGATCGACTGCCACGACCAGTGCTCGAGCATCAGGCCGGAGATGACCATGCCCGCGATGCCGCCGATCGCGGCGACGCCCGCCCAGATCGCGACACCGCGAGCACGATGTTCGGGCGGGAATGTGGCCACCAGCAGCGACAACGTCGCGGGCATCATGAAGGCGGCGCCGACTCCCGCGAATGCGCGGAACGCGATGATCCAGGTGGGCGAGTCGAGCCAGATCGGTCCGAGGGAGGCGATGCCGACGATCGCCAGTCCGATGAGCAGCACCCCGCGCCGGCCGTACCGGTCGCCCAGCGCACCTGCGGGCAGCAGGAGCGCAGCCAGGGTGAGGGTGTAGCTGTCGATGATCCAGGTCAGTTCGCCCTGGGTGGCACCGGTATCGAGGGCGATGGCGGGCAGGGCCGAATTCAGGGCAGCCATCGCGGCGATGACCAAGGCCACGCCCGAGCACACCACGAAAAGCGTCCAGATCTCCCGGGCGGTCAATCCGGTTCGTGCATTCATGCGCGGCCTTCCCCGAGGCAAAATGAGACTGTCAGTATCGTTTGTGGTGTCGGGGTTCCACAACCCACAGGTTTCGTGAGCGATGGGAGGTGCCGTGGACGCGGACGTTTCGGGACGCGTCGACCCGCGCAAGGCGCGGTCGCGGGCGCGACTGCTCGACGCGGCGACGAACCTCCTCGCCCGCGGCGGGATCGACGCCGTGACGATCGACGCCGTCACCGAGGCCGCCCACGTCGCACGCGCGACGCTGTACCGGCATTTCGACAGCGGTACCGAACTGCTCGCCGCCGCCTTCGCGCGCCTGGTGCCGCCGGCGTCGTCGGTGCCTGAGGGTGCGACGCTGCGCGACCAGCTGATCGCACTCGTCGAAGAACAGGACAGGCTCATCGACGAGGCCCCCGCACAGTTGACGGCGATGTGCTGGCTCGGGATGGGGCCCGGAATCGGCGGTCCCGTGTCCGTTCGCGCCGCCAACGCGGACCGAAGCGAACTGCACTCTCTGCGGCAGCGCATCGTCACCCGGTACCGGGAGCCGTTCGACCGCGTCTTCACGAGCGCGGAATGCCGCGAACAACTCGGCGAGTTCGACCACGACGTGGCCCTCGCGCAGCTGATCGGACCGCTCGTGTTCGTGCGGCTGGCGACCCTGCCTCCCCTCGACGCCCGCGTGCGGGAACAGATCGTCGACGACTTCCTCGCCGCGCGAGGCCGGGCAGTGGGTCGCGACGTGGCCGCCG
Organism: Rhodococcus sp. RD6.2; assembly: GCF_001040705.1. Lineage (GTDB taxonomy): Bacteria > Actinomycetota > Actinomycetes > Mycobacteriales > Mycobacteriaceae > Rhodococcus_G. The sequence continues at coordinate 190,465 of NZ_CVQP01000005.1, read as the reverse complement.
CGGAGGAGTGACACCGCACCACCGAGGTTCGGCGAATCGCAGCAAACGACTGCACGGGGTTGCGCATGCGCGGATACTGATGAGATACCTCCCGGCCACCCGTCGGTGCACCTGGCGCCCATCGCCGCCCCGCTGCGCCGCCGTCGGCACCGATACACACCCCGTATCGGCTCTCCACGCCGGACGGCGATTGCCCCGACAGGCGCATCCGAGGGAACCGAGAGGCATGCCCTGTGAGCTCGTCTCCCACGGACCGGGCGTAAGGCCCGGCGCGGCGAACCTCCTGGAGGTCGGACGATGGCCAAGAAGGCGACATTCGTGGTCGTGGTGATCGCGGCACTGTTCGGATACCTGGGGGTGGGAACCTCCGCGGCCGCTCCACCTGCCGTGATGGGAGGAGGCACCGGCATCATTCTCGGCAACGAGGCACTGTGCACGTTGACCGCCATCGGTCACGACAACAGTGGCAAACTCGTCGGTCTGACGGCAGGACACTGCGGCGAACCGGGCTACGAGATCGTCCCCGAACGCAGACAGGACGTCGGCATCGTGGGTCACATGGTGGGCAAGAGTCGCGAACTCGACTACGCGGTGATCGAGTTCGACCCCGCGAAGGTGGTCCCGGTCAACCGCATCGGCCCGGTCACCATCACCACGGTCGGGTCGCCCGCCAACTTCCCGGACGTGGTCTGCAAGCAGGGGCTGCGGACCGGCAACACGTGCGGAGTCGTGTGGGGGGATCTCCTGCAGACCAACGAAACGTGGACCCAGATGTGCGTGATCCAGGGTGACTCGGGATCGCCTGTCGTCCGCGGGACTACATTGGTCGGCATGGTGAATGCCTATTTGGGGGTCGCGTGTCTCGGCCCCGAACTCGGAACCGACATCGACATCATCCTGGCGGATCTCAACGCGCACGGCGGCGTTGGCGCAGGCTTCCGTCCGATCTGATCACGTATGCCCCCTCGCTCCCGGCTCGGTGACCGCCTCACCGAGCAGAATCTCACTGACCTCGCCGCCGCCATCGCAGATGGAAAACGCGCCACCGTCTACCTCAACGACGCCACACCGAGCCTCGGGCTGCCCGCGGGCTGTTCCGCGAAAGTGGTGTCGGTGGACGGCACCACGGTGCTGATCCGACCCAAGGGTGTCAATGACGAACTGCCTTTCGAGGCAGACGAATTGCGGATGACGCGGAACCCCTCGCAGCCCGCTGCGAAGCCGGCACCGGCGCCGAAGCCGGCTGCTCCGCCGGCCCGACCGCGGTCGGCAGCAGCGCAGGCCGCCCTCGACCGGTCCGCGGCCTCCGCGCCCAAACCGGTGTCGCCGCAACCGAAGCCCCTCCCCACCTCACCGAAGGACGCCGTGACAACTCCGACCCCTGACGCCGCGACCGCGCCGGCGCCGAAGCGCCCCCGCCGCACGAAGGAACCCGTTGGCGTCAGCGTCACCCTGCACGCGGAGGCGGGAGGCGAATGGACCGTCACCGTCACCCACGGCGCGAAGCGTCCCGGCAAGGCCGCACCGGTGTCCGCGGATTCGGTCGAGCGGGCGGTCCACGAACTCGGTGATCCCGCTGCGGAGGAGGCTGTCGCGTCGGTGCTCTCGGCCGCCCGCGAGGCCGCCGCGAAGCGCGTCGAGGAACTCAGCAAGCAGCTCGACGAAGCCCGCAGCGCGCTCGAGTCGCTGGGCTCGTAACGCCACTTCTGGTTCCCTGATGTCACATTGGGGGTTCTCTAGTGACCTGGTGTGACATCAGGGAACCGTGGCGGGTCAGCGGCGCAGGGTGTACGCCTTGAGCCTGCTGTAGCCGCGGACCCGCAGGGTGCGCATGGAGCGCACCTGGAACTCGTGCTCCGATTCGAGGGCGTCGGCCATCGCGGAGTCGATGAGGACGGTGCCGGGGCGGGCGGAGCTGGTGAGCCGCGCGGCGATGTTCACGACCGCGCCGTACACGTCCCCGAACCGGACGAGCACCTCGCCGAGGGCGAGGCCGACGCGAAGGTTCGGCAGTTCCTCGGTGGTCTGTGCGGCGTCCTGCAGCGACAGGGCGATACGGGCGGCATCGACGGGGTCCTCAGCTGCGAAGAGCACTTCGTCGCCGACGTTCTTGATCACCCAGCCGCGGTTCTGACTGATGACGGTGGTGACGGTGGACTCGAAGAACTCGAGCAGCGTGGTGAGTTCGGTGATGTCGAGCCGGCGGGTGAGGCTGGTGTAGCCGACCATGTCCGCAAACCCGATCACGAGCGTGCGCCGGTCCGTGTCCTCGCTGCGCCGGTCGAGGAAGCGGGCCGCATTCGACGCGAGGTGCCGCCGCCACGCGTAGGACTGGAGCTTCTCGAGGGTGGGCAGCATCTGCTCGGCGACGAGAGAGGCGGCGGCGGCCACCGCACGCGGGTCGACTTCGTCGCCTGCCTCGTGATTGCGGACCCGATCGGCGACATAGGTGTTGAGCAGGCCCAGCTGCCATTCGGCGAGCCGTGAGAACGCCTGTCCGAGTGCGCGGGTCACCGACACCTCGAGGCCGGGGTCGATGATGCCGGCGTCGACCAGTGAGGTGATCGACTTGAGCGCCTCGACGTCGGCGTCGGTGAACATCGGCTCGTCGGGTTTGTCGTCGTGGGCGAATCCCAGCGCGACCCACAGGCGTTGGGCCCGTTCGAGCGGGACACCGGCGATCTCGGCGGCCTGTTCGCGGGTGTACTTGAACTCTCCGCCGAGGAGGCTCCGTTCGACCTCGGCTTCGATCATCTCGAACTCGCGGGCGCGCCGCCGTTCGTGGTCGCGATCAGCCACACACGGCCCCGTTCGACGCCGAACCCACGAGTTTCGTGTACTTGGCGAGCACTCCGCGAGTGTACCGGGGCGGCAACGGCTCCCATCCCTGTGCGCGCAACGTGAGTTCACCCTGGTCGACGAGCACATCGAGGCGACCGGTGCCGACGTCGAGGCGGATCGGGTCGCCGTCCCGGACGAACGCGATCGGTCCGCCGTCGACGGCCTCGGGTGCGACGTGCCCGACGCACAGCCCGGTGGTACCGCCGGAGAAACGGCCGTCGGTGAGCAGCAGGACGTCCTTGCCGAGTCCGGCACCCTTGATCGCGGCGGTGATCGCGAGCATCTCCCGCATCCCGGGCCCACCCTTCGGGCCCTCGTAGCGGATGACAACGGCATCGCCTGCGGTGATCGTGCCGTCCTCGAGGGCGTCGAGCGCGGCGCGTTCGCGGTCGAAAACGCGCGCCGTTCCGGTGAACACGTCGGACTCGAAGCCTGCCGACTTGACGACGGCGCCGCCGGGAGCCAGGGATCCGGCGAGAATGGTGATGCCGCCGGTCGGGTGGATGGGGGCGCTCATCGCGCGCAGCACTTTGCCATCCGGATCGGGAGGTGCGATGTCCGCCAGGTTCTCCGCGATCGTGCGTCCGGTGACAGTCAGGCAGTCGCCGTGCAGCAGGCCCGCGTCCAGGAGGGCCTTCATGACGACGGGGACGCCGCCGATGTGGTCGACGTCCTTCATCACGTAGGCGCCGAACGGTTTGACGTCGGCGAGGTGCGGCACCTTCGCGCCGACGCGTTTGAAATCGTCCAGGGACAACGGGACCCCGGCCTCGTTGGCGATCGCCAGCAGGTGCAGGACGGCGTTGGTGGAGCCGCCGAACGCCATCACCACCGCAATCGCGTTCTCGAACGCCTCCCTCGTCAGGATGTCCGACGGGACGATCCCACGGCGCAGCAGTTCGACGACGGCCTGTCCGCTGCGGCGGGCGTAGCCGTCGCGACGCCGGTCGGTGGCAGGGGGCGCCGCCGACCCGGGCAGCGACATGCCGAGTGCCTCGGCGGCGGAGGCCATCGTGTTGGCGGTGTACATGCCGCCGCAGGCGCCTTCACCGGGGCAGATTGCGCGTTCGATGGCGTCGACGTCCTCACGGCTCATCAACCCGCGGGCGCATGCGCCGACAGCCTCGAACGCGTCGATGATCGTGACGTCCTTCTCGGTGCCGTCCGAGAGTTTCGCGGTGCCGGGAAGGATCGACCCCGCGTACAGGAACACCGACGCCAGGTTCAGGCGGGCGGCGGCCATCAGCATGCCGGGCAGCGACTTGTCGCACCCCGCGAGCAGGACGGACCCGTCGAGGCGCTCGGCCTGCATCACCGTTTCGACGCTGTCTGCGATCACTTCCCGCGACACCAGCGAGAAGTGCATGCCCTCGTGGCCCATCGAGATGCCGTCCGACACCGAGATGGTGCCGAACTCGAGCGGGTAACCACCCGCCGAGTGGACGCCGTCCTTCACGGCCTGAGCGAGCCGGTCGAGGGACAGGTTGCAGGGAGTGATCTCGTTCCACGACGACGCGACCCCGATCTGGGATTTGCCCCAGTCGTCGTCGCCCATCCCGACCGCGCGGAGCATGCCGCGGGCGGCGGTCTTCTCCAACCCGTCGGTGACGTCGCGGCTGCGCGGTTTGACGTCGACGCCGTCGCGCGGTTTGACGTCAGGGGCGTCGTGGGGCTTGACGTCGGGTTCGTTCGTCATCGTGTGCCTCCTTCGGACGGTCGGGGATCGCGCCCGGTGAGCGCGAGCAGTCGGTCCTGCAGCGGTGCGTCGTCCGGCACGGGGACCGGGGCCGCGAATAGTCCGCTGGCACCGAGCATGTCGCGCTGTTCGTCGAACACGTCCCACACGGCGGCGACGAGTCGGGTGTCGAGCGCTTCGTCGGCGCCGGTCGCGCGGGCGAGGTCCCACGCGTGGACGGTGATGTCGCAGACCTGTTCGCGCAGATAGTGATCCACCGTGACCACGGCGTAGGACAGGTGTACGAGTGAGGACGCGGGCGCGACGTCCCAGGCGGCGGTCGCCAGCCCCGAATATTGATTCCACTCGGCGACGAGGTCGTCCTCTCGGAGCGGTCGGATCCGCTCCTCGGCCTCGCTGATCGTGAGCCCCCCGAGCAGTGGTGGCACCCATTGCTGTTCGACGACGACGTGCCGGACGAGGGCGGTGACGTCCCAGTCGGTGTCGGGTGTCGGGGCGGACCAGTCGGTGACCGACTCGACGCGTGTGGAGAATTCGTGTTGAGCCTGGCGCAGCAGCGCCAACCACTCCAGAGCCACGGCGTCACCCCTCCTGTTGTGGGGGCTCGGGGAGGATGACGCTGAACACGCCGCCCGTCGGGTCGGACAGGACGGCGATCCGTCCCGCGCCGGGAATGTGGAAGGGGTCGACGAGAGTCGATCCGCCTGCGGCGACGGACTGTTCGGCGGTGGTGTCGGGATCGTCCACCGCGAAGTAGACCTGCCAGTGTGCGGGTGCGCCGGGGATCTGCGGTGTGGCGCACCCGCCGATGTCCTCGCCGCCTGCGTGCAGCACCGTGTAGCTGCCGTCCGGCATCGGCATCGCCGTGGACGTCACGCCGAACACGGTGTCGTAGAACGCCAGCGCGGACGCCGGTTCGGCGGTGATCAATTCCGACCACACGAGGGCGCCCGCTTCGCCGCGCAGGCCCGCACCGATGTGTCTGCCTGCCTCCCACAGTCCGACGACGGCGCCGGTCGGATCGGCGACGAATGCCATGCGGCCCGCGTCACCGACGTCCGCCGGGTCCATCAGCACCTGGCCACCCGCTCCGGGAACCTTCGCCGTGGTCGCGGTCACGTCGCCGGTGGCGAGGTAGGTGTTCCAGTGTGACGGCGTCTCGGGCGGGGTGCCCGGCGGCTGTCCGCCGACGGCGGCGACCGCGTGTCCGCGGAGTTGCGCCATCGCGTAAACCCCGCCGTCGGGGTTCGGCATCCGCTCGAACTCCCAGCCGAGGAGTCGGGTGTAGTAGTCCTCGGCCGCGGCGGGGTCGCCCGCCGCCAGGTCGACCCAACAGGGCAAGCCCTCCGGGTAGTGCGAGCGGGTGGGCATTGTGACGTCCTTTCGCGTGGAAATTCGGTCCTGCAGATCCCCGCCCACGACCTCGTCGGGCGGAGACCTGCATCCACGCTTCCAGTCCGCGGTGCGTTTGAAAAGTGGAGCGGCTGTATCGAGACGTCGCCGATGCCGTCTCCGCGGAGTCGAGTGCGTGACCGACACCGCCGCGATGTCGCCGCGCGGGTCCCTGACCTGCTGTGTCGACCGGATCTGATGGTCACGGCGGTGCGGTACCCGTCGCAAACGTGGGAGGGGTCACGCTGTGCCGGGGACTGCTGTCGATGGCGGTGGGCTCAGCGGCGGGGATGCGGTCGCCCGGGGTCCGACGGTGGCCGGTTCTGGAGCTACTCAGCGATCATCGTGTGGGGAGTCGAATTCCGGTACGAGCGCGGGAGCTGAGACGTCGCAGTGGGGTTGGCATTCGATCGAATCAGCATGTTCGACAGTGGGTTTCGCCGACGGCACCAGGAGGGCAGCGATCGCGGCGCCTGCGAGCATCAAGCCGGCGCAGATCAGCATCGCGATGTGGAACCCTGCGTTGAACCCGTCGATGTCCGAGTAGTCGGTGATGCCCGCCAGCCCGGGCAGTGCCGCGACGGCGAGCAGCTGCGCCGTCCGGGCGACGGCGTTGTTCACACCGGACGCGATGCCGGCGCGGTCCGTGGACACCGACCCGAGGACGGCCCCGGTCAGCGGCGCCACCAGTGCCGACAGGCCGAGTCCGAACACCACTACCGCAGGCAGGACGTCCGCGACGTACGAGGCGTCGGGGCCGATCCGGAGCATCAGCAGTAGGCCGACCGCTCCGACCAGTGGTCCCACCGTCATCGGCAGCCTGGCCCCGTGGTGCTGCGCCCAGCGTCCCGCGCGGGACGACAGCACCAGCATCAGGACCGTGATCGGCAGCGTCGCGACTCCCGACGCAATCGGCGAGTACCCGGCGACGATCTGCAGCTGCAGGACCAGGAGGAAGAACACCCCGCCCAGTGCCGCATACACGGCGAGAGTCACCAGATTCGCCGCGGTGAACACCCGCGACCGGAACAGCGACGGCGGCACGAGCGGATTCGAGGAGCGTCGCTCGGTGACGACGAACAGGCCGAACGCGACGATCCCGATGCCGACGGGTATCGCGTGCCCGGCGATCAGGCCGTAGGTCAGAGCGGCGAGGGCGACGATGCCGAGCGCGGTGCCCGGGACGTCGAGTCGTCCGTGAGCGTGCGGGTCGCGGCTGTCCGGGACGTGCCGAACAGCGACCCACACCACGGCAGCCGCGAGGGGAACATTGAGCCAGAACACGGCGCGCCAACTCGCGACCTCGACGAGCCAGCCACCGAGGAACGGCCCGGCCGCCGACGCGACACCGCCGAGCCCGGACCACAGTCCGATGGCGGCGCCGCGATCGTCGTCGTCGATGGTCGCGGACAGCAGCGCGAGGCTGCCGGGGGTGAGCAGTGCCGCACCGACGCCCTGCACGATGCGGGCCGCGATGAGCAGTTCGATGTTCGGTGCGAGTGCACAGGCCGCCGAGGCGACCGTGAACCACACTGTGCCCCAGACGAACACGCGACGCCTGCCGAGGCGGTCGCCGAGAGCGCCCGCGAGCAGGATCAGTGACGCAAGGGTGAGGGTGTACCCGCTGACCACCCATTGCAGGTCGGCGACGGAGGCACCGAGGTCCTCGCCGATGCGGGGAAGTGCGATGTTCACGACCGTCGCGTCGAGCATCGCCAGTGACGAGCCGAGGACCGTCGTGAGAACCACGGCCCGGCCCGTCGGTGACCGCAACGGGACAGTCATGGGTGTGACGGTACGCCGCGAGACCCTGTTCGACCGCCGCAGCCGGATGCGTTCGGGGCAGCCGGATTCAAATTCGCTGCCTGCGCATTCGCGTGCCGTCGCACCTCGAGGCACGGATTCGGCGCGAACCGTGAGGTTACATCGTCCCTGCTCAACCACTCACACAAGGAGAAGTTCAATGGCAGTTGCACGTGCGACCCGCGACGGTTCGATTTCCGACGACAACCTCGCCCTCATCAAGCAGATCCAGCCGATCGTGACCGGTGTCGGCGCCATCGTCGGCGGTCTCGGCGCGGTCCTCACCGTCGTCGGTGCCGCGTCGGCTCTCAGCTGAGCGCCTGTGCCTGTGCGCGGGTTCGGTGGTGAGGGCCACCAAACCCGCGCACTTGCGCGTAGTGCCTACTTGTAGTCGTAGAACCCGCGGCCGGTCTTGCGGCCCAGACGGCCCGCGTCGACCATGCGACGCAGCAGCGCCGGCGGAGCGAAGTGCGGCTCCGCGAACTCCGCGTAGAGCGACTCCGCCGCGGCCAGCGCGATGTCGAGGCCGACGGTGTCGAGCAGGGTCAGCGGACCCATCGGGTAGCCGCAGCCACCCTTCATCGCCGCATCGATGTCTTCCTTCGACGCGTAACCCGACTCCAGCATCCGCACCGCCTGGCACAGGTACGGGATGAGCAGCGCGTTGACGATGAAGCCGGACCGGTCGCCGGCCTGCACGGTCGTCTTGCCCAGCGTGTTCTTCGCGTAGTCGGTGACGGCGGCGGCCGTCTCCGGAGCGGTGACCAGAGTGGAGATGATCTCCACCAGCGGCATCACCGGCACCGGGTTGAAGAAGTGCACGCCGACGACCTGCTCGGGACGCTGCGTGGCGCCCGCGACCTTGATCACCGGGATGGAGGAGGTGTTGGTCGCGAGGATGCCGGACGGCTTCACGATCTTGTCGAGCTTGCCGAAGATCTCGTACTTGAGCGCCTCGATCTCCGGCGCGGCCTCAATGACCAGGTCGCGGTCGGCGAACTCCTCGATGTCGAGGGTGACCCGCACGCGCGCGATGGCCGCGTCGGCCTCTTCCTGCGTGATCTTGCCCTTGGCGACACCGCGGGAGATGGACGTCGCGATGCGCGCGGTGGCGGCGTCCGCGAACTCCTGCTTCGTCTCGAGCACCAGGACGTCGCTCCCGGCCTTCGCGCACACCTCGGCGATTCCGGCACCCATGGTGCCGCCACCGATAACTCCGATCAGCTCCACAGCTTCACTCCAAACCTGGAAATCTCGTCATGTTGTCGGGCTCATTCTGCTATGCGCCGGTAACCGGGTCATCGGCCGCCCGCAGCTCGTTCTTGCGGATCTTGCCGGTGGGGGTCCGTGGCAGGTCCGACGCGAACACGATGTCGCGGGGGATTTTGTACCCGGCGAGCAGGTCGCGAGCATGCGCGATCAACTCCAGTGCGGTCACCACAGCACCGGGCCGGACGAGGACGAACGCCTTCGGACGTTCTCCCCACTTGTCGTCCGGGACGCCGATCACCGCGACGTCCGCGACCGCAGGATGGGAGACGATCGCCTGCTCGACCTCGACAGTGGAAATGTTCTCGCCGCCGGAGATGATGATGTCCTTCGCGCGGTCCTTTAGCTGGATGTACCCGTCCGGGTGCATGACGCCGAGGTCGCCGGTGTGGAACCAGCCGCCGGCGAATGCCTGTGCGGTGGCCTCCTCGTCGCGGTAGTAGCCGAGCATCACGTTGTTGCCGCGCAGCACGATCTCGCCGAGGCTGATCCCGTCGGACGGGACGTCGTTCATCTGCGGGTCCACGACGCGCGCGTTCTCGGCCTGCAGCATCCCGACGCCCTGCCTCGAGATCAGGACGGCCCGCTCCGCAGGCGCGAGCGTCGCCCACGAGTCCTGCGGCTCGCAGATCGTGTATGGCCCGTACACCTCGGTCAGGCCGTACACGTGCACTACGGTGACGCCGAGCGACTCCAGCCGTCCGATGATCGTCGGCGACGGCGGGGCGCCTGCTGTCGTGATGCGGAGCGGCGTCGTCAGAGGGTGGGCCTGCGCCGCGTCGGCGATGGTCGAGCAGACGGTCGGGGCGCCGCACAGATTGGTGACGCCGAGGGTGTCGATGGCTTCCCAGATCGCATCGGCGCGGACCGCGCGCAGGCACACGTGCGTGCCGCCCGCCGCAGTGACGGCCCACGGTGTGCACCAGCCGTTGCAGTGGAACATCGGCAGAGTCCACAGGTACTTCGTGTCACCGGTGAACCCGTTGTGGAAGGTCTCGCCGAGCGAGTTCAGGTAGGCGCCCCGGTGGGAGTACATGACGCCCTTGGGTTTTCCGGTGGTGCCGGAGGTGTAGTTGATCGCGATCGGTGTCTGTTCGTCGGCGACGGACCAGGGCAGGGAAGCGCGGACGACGTCGCATGCCAGGAACTCGGAGTAGGTGGTGGTAGCGACGCCGGTGACCGGATTCTCGATCGTGATCGTGGAATCGGGGACATCGATGATCTCCCGCACCGTCGGGACCCGCTCACGGATGGTGGCCGCCGAACCGAGGAGCTCGGAGTCGACGAACAGGATCGTGGCGCCGGAGTGGTCGAGGATGTACTCGAGTTCGGGGCCGGCAAGCCGGGAGTTCAGGGCGACGAGGATGCCGCCCGCCAGGGGGACCGCGAAGTGCGCGATCAGCATTTCGGGGGTGTTCGGGCAGAGGTATGCGACCCGGTCGCCGGGCTCGATGCGCGATGCCAGCACCTGCGCGAGACGCTGCACCTCGGCCCCGAACTCCCGGTACGTGTAGCGGCGGTCGCCGTGGACGATGGCGGTGCGGTCGGGGAACACCGACGCCGAGCGTTCCAGGAAACGCAGCGGGCTCAGCTCGGAATGGTTGGCGGCCAGGGCGGTCATTCGCGTTTCTCCAGGTAGGACGGACTGTGACGGGGCTTACACGGGTTGCCCCCGACGCTAGGGGTCACCGTGAACGGGCCGCTACCCTACGAAGTGGGTATGCCATGAACGAGACACCGAACGACGTACTGAGGCCGAGCGACGAGGACGCGCTCCGCGCCGAACTGCGGGCCCTGAGCGCCGGGTCGGCCTTTCCCGTGCTGTTCGGTGGTGCCGTGTCGGGTGGGTCGATGCTGCTCACCGGCTTCGCGGGTACCCGCACCCGGATGCTGCGCGGGCTCACCATCGACTTCCGCTGCGGTCTCGGTGGCCGTGCCGTCGCTGAGCAGCGCCCCGAGGCCGCACCCGATTACTTCGCCTCCGACCACATCACCCACGACTACGACGTGCAGGTGGCGGGCGAGGGCATCGAGTCGCTGCTCGCGGTTCCCGTCGTGGTGCGAGGCGTGACACGGGCGGCACTGTACGGCGGGCTGCGCGTCCGTCGGCCGATCGGTGACGTGATGATCGGCCCGGTCCTGCGGGCGTCGTCGCGACTTGCCCGGGAGATCGAGATCCGTGACGAGGTGGACCGGCGGGTCGAGATCCTGACGGCGGTGCCGCCCCGAGCCGGACGGTCGACGACCGAGTCCGAGCGGATCACGGAAAGCTACCTGGCGCTGCGTGATCTGGCGGCGCGGGTGGACGACGAGGTGCTTGCCGCGCAGTTGCGCGAGGTGGAGGACACGCTGCGCACGCTGACCACGCCGGCAGTGGAGCCGTCGTCGATCACGTTGTCGCCGAGAGAGTTCGATGTCCTGTCTCACGTCGCCCTCGGGTGCCGGAACGTCGAGATCGCCGACCGGCTCTCGCTCAGCGTGGAAACCGTGAAGACGTACATGCGGAACCTGATGGCGAAACTCGACGTGAACAGCAGGCAGGCCGCGGTGGTCGCTGCGCGGCGGAGCGGCCTGATCCCGTAGGCAGGAGTGGTGTGCGGAATCACCGGCCCGGCGCAGATCCGACTGGTGGTTCCGCGGCTCATTGGCTCCGCCTCAGCCGGCCCGTGCCATAGGGGGAAGGACACGGCGGTTGCACACCTCCATCAGCTCGGCGACGACGTCCGCGTCGAGGGTCGCATCGACCGTTCGACCACGCGCTTCCAGAATGGATCGAACTCGGGGAGCGCGAACGAGCGGGGCCCTTGTAGCCCGGGCCGGAGCAGGCCGGATGAGGACGGCCTTGGCGTCGCGCTCGGCGACCCACTCGAGTTCCTCGATCGCCTTGTCCACGTTGGGCAGGGTGATGGCGGGCGTCGTGAAGATCCGATCCTTGTGGTTGAACTGCCAAGTCTCGTAGAGCCATTCGTTGAGTGCGTGGACGACGACGTGGATCGCGTCGGGATCGTGCCGCATGCGCTCCTCGACGAGGCTCGCGAGTGTCGGGAACATCAAGGTGTGGTCGACGCCGAGCTCGTCCATCAGCTCCAGGCGGGCGGCGGGCTCACGGAAGGCGGGGATCGACTTCATCGAGGAGCCGAAGATCTCGCGCCTGCTCTTGCCTTCGGGGTTGCCGTTCTTGAAGTAGTCCTCCATCGCGCCGGGACGCGCGACCACCTCGAAGTGGGATTGGGGATGTACTCGCTGATCTGGCCGTTGATAGCGATCTTGATGCGGCCGTCTACCTGGACGTACTTGATGACGCCCCTGTACTTCTCGGGGAGGAACTTGGTCCGCGCCTCGGGGGTCTCGTACAGGTGGTTGTCCTCGTCGAACAGATGGTCGGGCCCTCATACCTCGCCGACCCGCACGTGCAGGTCGGACTCGTCGCGGCCGACGGCGGCCCGTTGACCTGGCCGCTGCAGATCAGTCTGCCGCTCGCGAAGGTATTCACTTTGACGGGCGTTCGGATCCCCGCGGAGCGGGCGCGGGAACTGGGGTTGGCGAACCACGTGGTGGCCGACCCGTTCGCCGACGCTCTCGCCTGCGCACCGAAGCCACCCAACCGCAGTCTGTCGAGGCGACGAAACGGATGCTGAACCTGCACATCGAATGGGCTGTGCTCGCCTCCCTCGACTACGCGAACGCCGCCGAGGACCAGTCGTTCCAGACCGAGGACTTCCGCACCACCATCGCGCGACTGACGGCGGTCAAGACGTGTGTCGCGTCCCGCATCCCACATCGATTGAACGAGAACGCAATCCCGGGTGTCGGCAGCGCACGAGACCCCGGGATTGCGCGGAGGACTAACTGGCGCTTCCGCTGTCGCCGCCGCGTCGCTCGACGTTCGCCCAGAACCCGAAGTTGTTCTGCAGCGGGTCGACATCGCTGGAGATGGTGTAACCGGAGATCGAACTGGGGAAGCAGCCGAACCACTTGGTTTCGATGCGGAGCTTCTCGCCCGCCTTGAGCAGGGGGCTGAACTGCTGTGCTCCGCCCAGTTCCTGCAGCGTCACGTTGGGCCAGTCCCGTCCGTACGCGGTGACTTCCATCCACCGCACCATGTACCACGAGTCCACCCACGGATCGCCAGGCTTTCCGAAGGCGCAGTACACGCCACCGGTCAGGTCGAGATCGACCGGGCCGACCGGTGCCGCCTGCGCGGGGGCGGCGACCACACCTCCGGTGGCAATTCCGACTGCAGCGGCGCCCGCGATGGCGGCACGCACCAATTTGGTCTTCATCCTCGCTCCTTCGGGCCGGACGTCACACGCAACGTTGCCTGTTGGGAGATGAATCGGTCGAAAGGGACCGCGCGTTACGCGAACTCGGTGACGGCGCTTCGGAGAGCGGTGCCCGCCGCCCCTCGCCGCGCGCGCACCAGGGGGCCTCCGCCCGCTCGCCGGTGTTCGACCCCACCCTGCACCTCGCCGAGGTGAGGTTCTCCGGCGTCCGCGTCACCGACGCCGAGCGCGCCGACGTCGATCCCGCGCGGGCGCGTGAGTTCGCGCTCATGGGCATGGCGACGTGTCGGTGCCTGCCAACGGATTCTGGATCTCGTACTCGAGCATCTCCGGCAACGGCAGCAGTTCGGCGCCATGGAATTCACTAGGGAGAACGACCTCCAGTTCGCGCTCAAGCGAGCCAAGGCCGGTCAGTTGACGCTCGGCGGTCGGCAGAGCACCGAGCGCGGATCGCCGACGGGTACCGATCACAGATCGCCAAGGAATACGCGTGAAGCTGACCTTCGACACGGCTGTCGAGGAGTTCCGGGCCGAGTTCGTGGCCTTCCTCGACGCGAACCTGCCCACGGAAGCCGAAGCGGGCGAACGTCCCCGGTCCAGCGCGCACGACGCCGACGTACTTCTCACCTTCGTCCGCACCGCCCCGATGCCCCGAAGCGCCAGGGCATCAGTGTGCTGCTGATCCCCGCCGACACCCCGGGCGTCACCCGTCGGCCGTTCGCGTCCGTCTGCGCCGGCGACGACCTCGACTTCAACGAGGTCTTCTTCACTGACGCCCGGGTGCCCGTGGAAGCCTCGTCGATGAACTGAACAAGGGCTGGCGTGTCGCGACGGGTTCGCTCGGTCACGAGCGAACCCTGTTGTGGCTCAGCTTCTCCGACCGACTCCAGGACCTTCTCGAGGACTTCCGTCTCGTCACGGAACTGGACCGCGACCACTACGCCACGCAGGTGCTGGCCCGCGAGGCGCGCGGCGACCAGGAGGTCGCCTCGCTCTCGATGCTCAAACTTCTCGGATGCGAGGCGGTGCAGAGCGCCGCGGACGGGACTTCGCCGGTTGACGTGCGAGTGGGCCTGGTCGAGAACGGTGACACCTTCCGGCTCGCATTCGAGGGAATGGCCGCCGACCCGCGCGCGTCCGCCACGACGGTGACGGTCGCGGCGATCGAAGGAGTCGACGAGACCAAACCCAACGTCACCTACACGCTGCTCATGGGCGGTGCCCCTGTCATGCCGGACCAGGTGGCCAGGCCGTCAACCAGGACGGAACGTGGAAGGTCCCCGCAGCCACCTTCTGTGCCCTGTTCTCCGTTCACGGCGGTGGCAACCTGTCGCCGGCTGCTGACGACAAGTCCACCAACGACTCTGGGGCGGTGACGAACCCGGCGCCGTCCCACAGTCGCCTGTACCAGCGGCCACTCATGTGCGGTGGCCGGTGGTCCGGCCGGAGCGGCCGCCGGCTTCTTCGGCGAGCGGCCGCCGGCTTCTTCGGCGAGCGGCCGACCAAACGCGATCCGCGCACCGTTCTGGGGGTGCTCGAACGGTGCACCCGCGATACCAAGTTGTTCTAATGAAACTAGAACAATAGAATGTGTTCGTGCTCATCCGAATCGACCCCGCCTCGCCGACGCCGCTCTTCGAACAGGTCGCGGCGAGCGTGCGGCGCGCCCTGGCCGACGGCAGCGTCGGTCCCGGGGACCGTTTGCCCGGCGCCCGGGAACTCGCCGAATCCCTCGACCTGAACGTGCACACGGTGCTGCGGGGTTACCAGCAGCTGCGCGACGAGGGGCTGATCGAACTGCGGCGTGGGCGCGGCGCGGTGGTCGCGGACGACGCCGGCGGACGCAGCCGGCTCCAGGAGGCGGTCCTCGACGTCGTCACCGAGGCGCGTCGCCTCGGACTGAGCGCGGCGGAACTGGTGACCCTCATCAAGAAGGAGATGACATGACCGAACAGACCGTGGCACCGCAGGTGTCGTGGGTCCGGGCGCTGGTCGGCGCGCTGTCGGCGCCGGTGGTGCTCGCCGCGATCGCGCTGGTGTTGTTCGCCGCCTGGGCCGCCGACCTGCCGGATCCGATGGCCGTGCACTTCACATTCGGCGGCAGTGCCGACGGCTTCGCCTCGCAGGCCGCGGCGCGCGCGAGCGTGCTTCTCGGTCCCGCCGCCGCAGCGGTCCTGGTGACGGTCCTGGTGCTGATCACCCGCCGTGACCTGCGAACCGCCAGATTGGGCGTCACCCTCGCCTCCGGCATCGGCTCGTTCCTGGCGGTGCTCCCGATCCTGCTGGCAATCCCGCAACGCGGCGTCGCCGATGCCTCGTCCGTCACCGTGCCTGGCTGGTGGATCGTCGCCGGCGCGGCGATCGCGGTTGGCGCGGCGGTGCTCGCCCACCTGAGCATGCCGGCGCCCGGACCGGCTCGGGCGAGCACCTCGCCCGTCGCCGACGCTCCACGCATCCCGCTCGAGGACGGGGAGCGGGTGGCGTGGTCAGGATCGGCGGCGATGCCCCGGTGGTTCGGCGTTCTCCTTGGTTTGCTCCCGATCGCGGTCGTCGTCGCACTGATGGCGGTCGGGGTGGGCCCGGCGATCCTGCTGCTCGTGGTCGCCGCGATCTCGGGGGCCGCGATGGCGCTCGTCCTCGCTCCGGTTCGCGTCCTCGTCGATCAGCGCGGGCTGTCCGCGCGCGGAGTCGTCCCGGTCCGGCCCGTTCACATCCCTCTCGACGAGGTCGCCGAAGCGCGCGCGGTCACCGTCAAGGTGATCAACGGGTTCGGCGGCTACGGCTATCGGGTCGGTCCCCGGGGCGTCGGACTGATTGCCCGGCCAGGCCCCGCGCTGGAGGTCACCCGGGGTGACGGGTCGCGATTCACCGTCACTGTCGACGGGGCCGACCAGGCCGCGGCGGTGCTCAACACCCTCGCTGCCCGCGGCCGCGTCTGACCCGGCGGAGTTTCCCCGCTCCTCCCGGCGCGCAGCGCCGGGAGGAGCACCGTTTCTCGGGTGGTTGGACGCCGCGCTGCGCGTACAGCGCGGGGTACTCCGTGCGCGAGCGGGTCGAGATGTCGACGTCGGTCGCCTTGGCGCGCAGAGCCCCGACCGTCGCCTGCTACTCGGGGATGTGCGCGTACGGATCCCAGGGCAGGAACCGGCAGGCGTTCTGCCACGTGATCTTGTCGATGTCGGAATCGCTCGCGCCGACGGCGTTCAACTCGTTGAGGACGAACTCGGGTGCGTCGGGCCACAGCGAATCGGAGTGCGGGTAGTCGCACTCCCCGGCGATGATGTCGATGCCGATCTCGTGGCGCAGCTTGAGTGACGTCTTGTCGGTGACGTAGCACGCGATGACGTGCTCGCGGAACACCTCGCTGGGCAGCTTGCCCCCGAAGTCGCGCGGCAGCCAGCTCTGATTGGTGTAGCGCTCGGTCCGAGCGGTTCATGAAGAACGGGATCCAGCCGATGCCACCCTCGGACAGCGCCACCTTCAGCTTCGGGTAGGCGTGCATCGCCGGGCCCCCAGAGCAGGTCCTGAACGGCGATCTGGGACACGCTGGGCGCCAACACCATCAGGTTGTCGATGGGAAGTCCGACGCCAGGCGCAGTGCGCCGAAGCCCTGCGCGCCGAGCAGGCCGTTCGGTACCAGCACCGGTCGCACGTGGCGGTGCAGGTCGTGTTCGGCGGTGAACCCGATGCCGCCGAGCACCTGCCGGCAGTGCCGGGCCGCGGTCAGGGCCGCCTGTCCAGCAGCGGCTTTGGCGAGCATCGCCCGGAGGTCCCCGTCGGACAACCCGAGGGCCGCTTCGGCGCCCTCGATCGCGACGAGGGTCTCGGCCAGCCTGTGCCGGACCGCCTGTAAGCCCGCGACGGGCTTGCCGAATTGGGTGCGGTCCATTGCGTGCGTGCGAGCCAGCGCCAACATGGCGCGGGACGTCCTGCGGAGAGGGGGATGGCACGTCCACCGTCGACCGGGCGCAACCAGATGCCGGGGTGGCACTGCGCCGCGAGGTGCTCGGCGACGCCTACGTCGACGCCGCCTTGAGCGGGAGTACGGGCACGGACGGGGAAGCGTTGCAGCGCTCCGTCAGCGAGGTCGCGTGGGGATCGGTGTGGACCCGGGTGGTCGTGCACGCCACCGCCCCCGCGACTCGCCGGACGGTTCCGACGGCGCGGGACCACTGCCGGGCAAGCGCGTCGGTTTCGTCGGTCTCGGTGCGATGGGTACGCCGATCGCCGCGAACTTCCTTGCCGCAGGACAGTCGCTGCTGGTGTACGACGCCGATGCGGCGCGTCAAGAGCTCTTCACGTCGGCGCATCCGGATGCCGTCGGAGCGGCGGACCTGTCGGCCTTCGCGGACTGTGACGTCGTCGTCCTCGTTCTCCCGAACAGTGACATCGTCGACCGCGTCACCGTCGGCGACGGAGGATTGCTCGCGCGCCTGCGACCCGGCGCGGTCATCGTCGACATGGGTTCCAGCGTCCCTGCGCGCACCCGCGCGCTGGCCGATCTCGCTGGTAACAAGGGTGTTTCCGTGGTCGATGCCCCGGTCAGTGGGGGAGTGGCACGGGCACGGCAGGCCGATCTCGCCGTCATGGCGGGTGGTGACGGTGCGATCCTCGCCTCGGTCCGTCCGCTCATCGAGGCAACGGCCCGCGAGGTGATTCACGTGGGTTCGGTCGGTGCGGGTCACGCGGCGAAGGCCCTCAACAATCTCCTCGCGGCGGGCGGCTTCGTCGCGGCGGCCGAGGCGCTGCTCGTCGGCCGGCGGTTCGGAATCGACCCCGCGACCCTGCTGGCGGTGTTCAACGCGGGAAGTGGACGCAACCAGTCCACCGAGACGAAGTACGAGAAGTTCGTGTTGTCACGGACATTCGACTCCGGCTTCACGGCAGCGCTGATGCGCAAGGACATCGGTATCGCGCTGGACCTCGCGCGGAGTGAAGGCGTGCCGACGCGGGTCGGGGAGACGGTCGGAGCGGTGTGGAACGACGCCGTCGACGATCTCGAAGCGGGTGCCGATCAGACCGAAGTCATGCGTCACCTCGAGCGGCTGAGCGGGGTTGTGCTCGAGGGCGGAGTGCCTGCCGACGCGTGAGGTCGATCTTCCGTGACGTGTGGACGGTCAGCCACCCACGATGGAGCGGACCGCCTGGTAGTCGAGGTCAGGGACGTCGCCGTTCCTGACCTCGACGCGAACCCGGCCCTCGGCGTCGAACTCGACTCGCCGTACCCGGTGGCCCACCTCGATGACGATCGTCGCCGACGTGTTCCTCCCCGGCGGTAGCGCCCGCGCCGTGACGGTGCCGCCCGAAGTTGCGTCGAGTTCGTCGATCAACGCGACCCGTACGGGGGCCGCCAGGGCCTCGTCGTCGAGCCCGCCCTCGTCGAGGAGGATCACCTGCGTACCGCGTCGTCGTGCATCCGAGGTGGCCCGGTGCAGGGCGTCGTCGGTGGCGAAGACCGGGGCGCGCAACGTGTCCCGCAGACGTTCCTCCAGAATGGCGCAGCGTTCGCGGTCGGCGTCGGTGAGGGCGGCGCCCGCCGCGGCCGCTTCGAGAATCGGACGCGCCGACGAATCCAGAGCTTCGAGTTGAGATTCCCGCTCCGAGGTGACGGCCGCCGTCATCGCCTCGTCGGCGGCGCGTTCGCTCTCCAACTCGCGGAGCGCGAACACCCGCTGCGCCATCGGCCGGACGGCGGAGGCGACCAGCAGTGAGATGAGGACGGGTGCAAAGACGACGAGGCTGGTCCGCAACCCGCCGCCCCAGCCCTGACCAGTGATCCCGGTCCAGATCGTGAAGACGAGGATCGACGACGCCGCCCCCGCTTCGGCGAACCAGGGTCGCCCGCGTACCGACATGAAGCACAGAATGATCGTGACGGCCCGCAGATGCCAGATGTCGCTCATGATCCAGCCGTGCGCGGGTATCTGCGGGAGGACGAGCAGACACGTCGCCGGCCCGATGGCGGTCAGGAGCACGGTGGCGGGCAGCGGCAGCGGGTCGCCGGGCACCGCGACGATCGCGAGTACGCCCGCCGTGGTCAGGGCAAGCGCGAGCAGGATGGGCCAGAAGTGCTCGGAGTCGCCGAGATACGTGGCCGCGCGGAGGGCCGAACTGAGGCAGAAGACGACGGCGACGACCATTGCGATGGGCCGATCCATCCACAGCAGAGTACGAATGTCACGGTCCGCGGTGTCGGTGTGCTTCCGGCGGGCGTTCACGCGGCGTCCCTGTCGGGTACTGGTCGCGTCCACGTCAACACGACCTGCGTACCGCGCCCAGGCTCGGACTTGACGGCGTAGGCGCACCCGTCCGAGGCGGCCATCCGCTGCCGGAGACCGAACGCGGCCTCCACGTCGAGTTCGGGTGCCGGGACCTGTTCGAGTCCACCTCCGTTGTCCGCCACGACCACCCGCAGTCCCAACGGGCACGCATCGATGACGATGATGCGGTCGGCGTCCGCCTGACGGAAGCTGTGACGGAGTGCCTCTGCCGCCGCGGATGCGATGGAACGGGTTGCGGCCCTCGGTACGTCGGCTGACTGGGGATCGATGTCGACTTCGACGGGGACGTCGCCATCGACCTGGACGAGGGCGGCACGGATCAGCCCGACCGCCGTTCTGACGTCGAGGTCCTCGTCGGCGACATTGCTGTTGCGGAGCCGATCGAGTTCGGTGACTGCGCTCGCGGCCTGGTCACGGAGGTCCGGTGTGTTGCCCAGGCGCGACAGTGCCAGGAGCGTCGACATCACCCGATCATGTATCAGGGCGTGGAATCGACCCCGCTCGATGTCGCGGGCGGCGATGGCGGCCGACGACGCGGAGTGCTGCACGGAGGCGCGGATGGCCCTGTCCAGGGCTCGACCCGTCGACACTGCAGCGATGGTGGCCACGACGAACAGTGCGCTGTAGACGATGACCGACACGATCTCCACGGGAAGCACGACCTTCTGCTGGTTCTCCCGTGTCACGTATCGGACGAGTTCGGCGGTGCCCGCGGAGACAGCCAGGTACGTCAGGCTCGCCGCCGGCCGCCAACGCAGGGCCGTCGCCATCGAGACGAGGCCTGGGAACGTCGCGAGCCACACGTCGCGATTCGCCGGAATGTGACCGTCGACCAGGAACAGCCAGGACACCAACGACACCAGGTAGCCGGCGGCCGCAGCCGTGACGCAGCGCCCGATCCACCTCGGGTCGGTCGCACGCGACGCCGGCCACAGCGACAGGATCGGCACGACGACGAGTATTGCGGCGATTGCCGTCCACCAGGACGGGATGATGTCGGACAGCTTGATCGCGCCCGGCGCGAGCAGGACGGCGAACAGTAGAGCCGTGGCGCCGATGAAGCCCGCGAACGTGCGCACGACGCGATCCTCGGCCGGCCCGATCCGGGTTGCCGACTCGACCGCGGGGGTCACCGCCGTCGGTTCCGCGGAGAGGCGGTCACAGCTCGTGGAGCTCGATCAGCCCGTCCTGGACCGCACGAGCCACCAGCGCAGCCTTCGTCGGCGCGGATCGGCCGACGTCGCGGTACTTCGTGCGAATCCGGGCGAGATGCGTGTTGACCGTGCCGATCGACAGGAAGAGGCCCGCGGCGACCTCGTTCTTGGAATCGCACCGGAGCCAGTGCAGAAGCACCTCGATCTCCCGCGGTGAGAGATGCGGACGCCGCAGTCCCCGAGCCATCGGATGGGCCTGGCCGGGTACCGCGTGGATCTGCGGAGGGCGAAGATGATCGAGCGAAGCAGTGGTCATGTCGGCTCCCGGGAAGCTCGCGTGGAGAGATGGACTCCGGTGGGTGCGCCGGACTCTCATCGGAGCGTATTCGGCGGCACGGACGTCCACGAGACACGAATTCCGTGCCCGTAGAAATAGGGGCACATCACGGTCTTGTGGCCCGTTCCTCATCGGGCCGGCCGGATCGCGTGACGGCGTCACCGTCCGGCCCGAACTCGGTGCGCCGCACACCCTGTGGCGTGCTGGTCAGGATGGTTGCCATCGCGGCCCGTCCCGGTGGAAGCACCCGAACGGTGACTGCGCCCTTCTCCGTTCCGCTGAGGACGTCGGTGACGCTGCCCAGGAATCGCCTCCTCGCGTCGGGCGCAGCCCCGTCCATGGCGCCGTCGTCGAGAAGGATCACCTCGACGCCGCGTGCCCGCGCACCGCGGGCCGCCGCCACGACCCCGGGATCCGACAGCGCGGGCGCCCGGACACTGTCCCGCAGATGTGCTTCGAGGAGTCCGCAGGCGATGCGCTGGTCCTCGTCGAGCGGCTCGCCTGCGGCGATGTGCTCGAGGATCGGTCGCGCCAACTCGTCGAGTCGGCGGAGTTGACGATCCCGCTCCTCGAGGATCGCCGAGTCCGCGGCCTCGGCGGCCGCCCGCCGAGTGGTCTGATCGCGCAGCGCGAAGATCTTGCGTGCGGCGGGACGCAGGGTGAAGGCGAAGAACGTCGACATCAGCAGCGGCGCCACGTTGATGACGGACATCGCCAGGCCGTACGCCGCCCCCTGCCCGGTCGTGGTGGACCACACGACACAGACGGCGATCGTCGCGAGCATCCCCAGCCACGCGAATCCGGTCCTCCCGCGGACCGCCAGGAAGGCGTAGATCGCGGTCACCGCACCCAGCGGCCAGAGCTGCAGTGGGCTCGCGATGGGGACCGGAAGCACCCCGAGTACGAGCGTGCACGCCGCCGGTCCGGTCGCGGCGAGCGCGACCGAGTGGCCAAGCGGTATGGGATCGCCGGGTACCCGGATCAGCGCGACCGCGCCGAGGACGACCACCAGGAGGGCGACGGCGATCGGCCAGAACGCGACCACCCCCTCCCGCGACATGACCGCCATCAGTGCACTCGCTGCGGCGTAGAGCGTCACCATCGCCCTGGCCGCGGGGCTCGTCATCCCGATCAGCGCGCGCACGTCGCGGGCGCCGCGCAACCGTTCGGGGCTCATTCGCCGCTCCACCCGAGTCGGACCCGGGTGCCGTTGTTCGGGCGGGAATCGATGTGCGCGCTACCGCCGGACAGTTGTGCCATCCGACCCGTGATGCTCACGGCCAAACCCAGTCGGTCGGCGGGAACCGCTTTCGGGTCGAACCCTCGTCCGGTGTCCGCAACCTCGATGTCGAGGCGGCCGGCGGCAAGCGTCACCGTCACCGACCGGTCGGCGTCGGGACCGGCGTGTCCGAGACTGTTGCGCAGTGCTTCCGCGAGAGCGGCGCCGATCGCCCTGGTCGCGTCGGCGGGTATGGACAACTTCTCGGAGCCCGGCGTGCGGCGGATGTCGAGGACGAGGCCCTCCTCGACATCGCCTGCCGCGGTACGCAGATGAGTGACGATCTCCGTGGCGTCGAAGCGTTCGTCCGAACCCGGTCCGGCCCGCAAACCGTCGAACTTGCGCAGCGTGTGCGCTGCCTGGGCGCTCAGGCTGGCGGTGGTGCCCTGGCGTGAGGCGACCAGAAGTGTCGACATGACCCCGTCATGGATCATCGCGTCGAACCGCGCGCGTTCGACGGTCCGCGCCCGACTGGCCGCGGCGGCAGCAGCAGCGGCGTGGGTGGCGTCCAGAGTCGAGTCGAGGATTCTGCCGGTACGCAGCGCCATCACCGCCGCGCCGACGAACAGCGAGCAGAACATGATCGTGAAGGCGATGTCCGGAATCAATGGGCTGGTCATCGCGGGATCGCGTGCCACGGAATTGAAGTACTGGACACCGGCACACGCGACGACCATGTATCCGAACGCAGCGGCCGGACGCCACGAGGCGGCCGCGGCGAGACTCGCGACACCGGGAAACGCGGACAGCCACACCCCCTGTCCGTCGGTGAGGGGGGGACCGTGCCAGGCCCACAACCCGGTCGCGACGGCGACCAGGAAGGTGACGGCGGCGAGTCCACCGGTCGCCCGCAGAAGGGTCCCGTTACGGGCGAGCGCGGACAACCCGAACAGCAGGCCGGTCCCGAACACCGCGACTGCTGCGACCGGCGTCCACAGCGACGCCGTCCGGTCGGCCTGTCTGACGATCGACGGGAGAAGGAGCAGGAGGTAGACGAGGTATCCCGAGCCGGTGAACACGGCGAACATCCGCGTGATGCGATCGGTGGCGTCCCGGCGTGGGACGACCGCGACGGTCACTTCAGTTGATCGCGCGTGGGGATCGGAAGCCAGCCGTCCTCCACTGCCCGCTTGTACAGGTCGGTTTTGGTGCGTGCAGGTCTGCCCGCCTCCGCGTACTTGGCGCGGATACGTCCCAGGTAGTCGTTCACGGTGTGGGGTGCCAGTCCGGTGAGGCTGGCGACGCGGGCGGCCTTCTCGCCGGAGGCGTACAGGGCCAGCACGTCGCGTTGGCGCGGGCTCAGGCCGACGTCCTGCAGTCCGGGGTCGCCGTCGATCGCGGCCGCCCACTCGGTGGTCACGACCTGTTCCCCGTTCGCGGCCGCGGTGATCGCGGCGATCACGGTTGCGGTCGGCTCGGACTTGCGAAGCACTCCGAGCACGCCCGCCTTCGCGGCGAGGCGAACGAGGTACGGGTCCTCTGCGCTGGTGAAGACGAGAGCTTCGACGCCGACGGATCGCAGTTGCTCCACATTCGACTTGGGCGACGAACCGTCCGCGAGCCGGAGATCGAGAATCACCACGTCGAATTCCGCGCCTACGGCGAGCAGGTCGGGGACGGTCGGTGCCGACGCCACGATCGTCAGGTCCGGCTGATCGGCGAGCATCGCCTCGAGTCCCATCACCACGGATTCGTGGTCCTCCACGATGCCGATGCGGCGGGGGAGCACTCCGGGTGCGTCCGGTGTCCCGGAGGCCGAGGGCATCTCGGTCAACTGTGCTCCTCGCAGGTGATGGTCGCGGGGCGGTCGGTGCAGGGTGTCGCCGCCTGGCGCGTGCTGAACTCGGCGTTGACGGTAGCAGCCCGTGCGGACAGGGAAGCGAGCTTCGGCAGTCCTGTTGCGATGGGATAGCTCGTCGGTCGTTTCGGCAGGTGTTCCGGAGTCCGGGCGGAACGGTGCACCGGGAAGCCCGACGCCCGATTGCCATCGAATGATAGGCACGAATTCGGTTGCAGCGGCTTATATATGTGCAGGTCGGTAACGTAATTACATTCTGTACGTTCGATCGAAACGCCAACTTGGACGTTCGACCAGAATCATCCGGATGAATGACAGAATTCCGCCGCGAGCCAATTCGCTGGCGTGGTAAACACTTCGCATCGCGATTCCGGCGTCGGCCACTGGGGCCGTTCCTGGACGCCACTGTCACCGTCGCGATCCCAGAACGAGCACGGACACGCACGAGCACCCGCACAACCATTACGTGTGCGCACGTAACTGATCCGAAACTCGATCCACCGACCCCAACGGGGTCCGACGAAAGCCGAGTTCAGATGAACAAGCAGACCAAGGGCGCCATCGCCGCCGGCGCAGCAGCCCTCCTCCTCGCCGGTGGCGCGGGGACCATGGCGGCGTGGAACGCCTCGTCGAACGTCGCAGGCGGTGCGATCAACTCCGGCAAGCTGTCGCTGGCGCAGGAAGGCGCCACGGGCTGGACCGTCAACGGAACCGCCGTGAGTGACATCGCGACCTACCTCGCGGTGCCGGGTGACGTGATCGTCTACAACGCAGCCTTCAAGATCGGTGCGGCGGGCGACAACCTCGAGGCAACCCTGGACGTCGACGAGGGTTCCATCTCCGGCGATCTGGCAGCCGCACTCGATCCCGAGGTCACCGTCACGCTGAACGGTGCGCCGCTCGCCGGTGGCGTGATCACCGACGCCAACGACGGGCAGGTGGTCCAGGCCCAGGTCACCTTCAACTTCGATGCCTCGGGCACGAACTACCAGAACGTCGACGCCGACCTGTCCGACTTCACCGTCACCCTGACCCAGCAGTAGGGCGTTCGAAACCCGCTCGCCTCTCCTCGGGTGAGCCCGTGAACACGTCGGCCGGCCGGTCCCAACCCCGACTGGGATCGTCCGGCCGGCGTCACACGAACATTTGTTCACCACAACGGCTTCCGCTTCGGCGCACCACGCCCGGCACGACCCACGCACGAAAGGCATCCGCATGTCGCGTCACGAGAATCCCAGTATTCCGGCAGGATTCGGTGCCCGGGCACGCTCGCTCAGGGCGGGCGGCAAGGTGAGGGCCATCGCCTCGCTCGGCATCGTGCTCGGCCTCGGCGCGATCGGAACCCTCGCCGCGTGGAGCGACTCCGCCACGGCCACCTCCGGAGTCTTCTCGACAGGGTCGATCGACCTGCAGCTCAACGGGAACCAAGGCAACCCCGGGGCCTACGCCTTCGCCACGTTGACCAAGACCGGCATGATGCCCGGTGACTCCGTGGCCGCAACGCTACCCGTGCAGAACACCGGTACGACTCCGTTCAACTACACCATGGTTGCCAACGCGACCTCGTCCGCGCTCGCGCCGCAACTGAAAGTGCTCGTCTCGACCGGAACCTCGAACGGGACAACGTGTACCGGCGGCACCGTGATCGCTCCCGATGTGCCGCTGGTGTCCGGTGGTGCGGCGAACCTGATTCCCACGGCCCGGCCGCTGGCAGTCGGCGGCAGCGAAACCCTGTGCTTCAAGGTGACCCTCGATCCGAACGCACCGGTGTCCGTTCAGAACCAGACGGTGAACACCTCCTTCAACTTCAATGCGACGACGGCCTGAGCGCGCCATGACCAATCACGAGAACGCCCCAGCATCCGGCCGTTCACGCGGCCGCGAGATCGCGCTCAACATCGGTGCGATCGCCGGCCTGATCTGCGTGCTCGCCGCCGCAGCCTCCTTCCTCTTTGGCATCAAACCGCTCGTCTTCCGGTCCGGCTCGATGTCACCGGACATCCCGACCGGTGCCCTTGCCCTCTCGAAGGCGACTCCCGCGTCCGACCTCGCGGTGGGTGATGTCGTCAGCGTCGAGAGCGACCAGGGCGTTCGTATCACGCACCGCATTCAGGAGGTCGTCTCCACCGACGGCACCAATTCGGTGCTGATCCTCAAGGGCGACGCCAACAAGGACGCCGACATCTCGCCCTACACGGTGACCGAAGCCGATCGGGTGTTCTTCAGCGTGCCCGGCCTCGGCTACGCGGTGTCGTGGCTGTCGTCACCCGCCGCGATCTTCCTCGGCGGTGCACTGGTCGGTGGCGTGATGGTGCTTGCGTTCGGACCGGCGTCGAAGCGCAAGGACGACAACGACTCCGACTCGGACGCGGATCACGGCAGGGGCGGTCCCGGTGCGCACGAGGCAGTCGAGCATCCGGTTGCACACGCGCACAGCGGGTTCGACGCCTCGACCGAGCAGTTCCGGGCACCACACCTGTCGCTGCGCCGCAGGATGCCAGCCCGCACCATGATGGCCGCGGGTGCACTCGGCCTGACCGCGCTGGTCGGAATGACCGCAGGCACCAGTGCCGCGTTCACCGACTCGGCTGGCGCCGCAACCTCGTTCGCGTCGAGAAGCTCCCTGGTTCCGGCACCCAAGTACCTCGGCTGCACCACGGCGTCGGGCAACAGCGGCCAGACCCTGAGGTGGGAACACCTCGGTCCCGGATACACCTACCAGGTGCAGCTGATCAACGCGTACAGCAGCACGGTGGCACCGTCGATCCCGGCGAACAAGGGCGAGACCGTCACCCTCAACATCAGCACCTACAACAACATCTACAAGACCGCAAAGACTTCGTACGTCGAGGTCCGGACCATCCGCAACGGCGTGACCGGCACGTCGTGGATCGGCGAAAAGATCTATTCGAGCACGATCTGGACCGCCTGGTGCGACGGCGCACACGTGGGCGGCGGCGACCAGAGCTCGCTCGCCGCCCCGAGCGGCGGTGGAACAGATGCCCTGGCAGCTCGGATGGCGGCGCCCGCCCCGTCCACGACGGCGGAGCCGACCACAACAGCGGCTTCCTCCACCACCACGGGGGAGCCCACCACCACGTCCGCCACGACGACCACGACGGCACCGACGACGACCACGGTCGAACCGACCACGACCACGGCGCCGACCACCTCGGCCGAGGAATCCGTGGCAGCAACGGAAACCGCCGCCACCACCACCGCACCGTCCACGACCACGACGACGGAAGAGGCCGCTGAGGCGGTCACCGCCCCGTCCGGCGATCTTGCGATGGCGAACGTCTCGACGTCGGGTGAGTACACGGCTGCGGTGAGCGGTACCTCTGCGACGATCACCGACAAGTCGGGTGCAACGGTGTTCAGCAGCACAGTCGGCAAGAAGGCCGTCGTGCAGTGGGCGGCCGACTCGGATGAACTGTGGATCATCGACGGCGACTCGCTGTCCGTGGTCGATGCGGCCTCGGGCTCCGTGACGAGCGTCGATCCGTCGTCCGATCAGGTGCCCGCCGAGATCGCCGTGCTCGTCACCAACTAGGGGGTTGCGCGAATGTTGTCGTATTCCTCTACCCCGCAAGGGGTTCGACGAAAGCTGACCAGCAGATGAACTCGAAGATGAAGGGCGCGATCGCGGCGGGTGCCGCCACGGTGCTGCTCGCGGGCGGGGCGGGCACGATGGCCGCGTTCAACGCCGGAACCGGCGGCGTCGGTGGCAGCGTCGGCGCCGGAAGCCTGGCGTTGACGGCTGCAGGCGGCCCGGCGTGGACCGACGAGCACGGTGCCATCGACGTCGCCACCTACCGTGCGGTTCCCGGCGACGTGGTCACCTACACGGCGAGCTACGTCATCACCGCGAAAGGGACCAACCTGAAGGCGAACCTCGGTGCCGACAGCGGTGCGATCACCGGCGACCAGGCGCTGAAGGCGGCAATGACCACCTCGGTCACCGCCACCACGAACGGCGTGTCCCTGCCGTCGAATTCGGGTGGCGCCGTGGTCACTCCGGCGCACAACGGAAAGACGGTCGACGTCAAGGTCGTGTTCACGTTCGATCCCGCGACGGCGGGTGCCGTGGCGCAGACCGCCCGACTGGACCTGTCCAACTTCACCATCACCCTGAAGCAGGTGTAGTCACCATGTCGAACAAGACTCGCTGGTTGGTCATCGGCGGCGCGGCCGTTGTCGGTGTGGGATTGCTGTCTGCGCAACAGACCGGGGCCCTGTGGACGCAGAGCCAGACTGTCGACGCAGGCACCATCCACTCCGGTGTCCTGGACCTGTCCGTCGGTGGCAACGGGCTCAACTCCTACCCGTTCACCGCGCTCGCCGGCGCGAACCTGATGCCGGGCGGTTACGCGCAGGCGCCCGTGAAGGTCTACAACTCGGGAAATGTGCTGATGAAGTACCGGTTGCTGAACGGGTCGCAGTCGAACCCCGCTGTGCCGCTGGATCTCACGGCGTCGATCGTGCCCAACGAGGCGGCCTGCCCGGCGACCGGAAGTCCGGCCGGAGCCACACAGCTCTACAGCGGTCCGCTCATCGGCGCGCAGTTCGCCGAGCGGACCGTGCAGCCCGGCGCCACCGAGGTGCTGTGCCTGCGCGGCACCATCGGCGCGGCCGCAGCGCACAGCCAGAGCACCACCGCGACGTTCACCTTCTCGGCGCAGTCCCGGTAACCGGGGTTCGGGTCCGATGAGTGACACGGTGCAGGACGAAAGCCCGGATCTCGGCGTGTGGGGATGGGTCAAGAGCATCGTCTCCTGGCTGGTCCTCCTGGCGGTGCTGGCGATCCTGGCGTTGACGATCGTCATACCCAGGCTGACGGGCTCGACGCCGTACACCGTGCTCACCGGCTCGATGCGCCCCACCTATCCCCCTGGCACCCTCATCGTGGTGAAGCCACAGGACCCCACGACACTCGGGGTGGGAGACGCGATCACCTTCCAGAAGGAGTCGGGTGACCCCGAGGTGGTGACGCACCGGATCATCGAGTCGCGGCAGAACTCGAAGGGCGAGACCACCTTCGTCACCCAGGGCGACGCGAACCCGTCCCGCGACAAGAATCCCGTTGTGATGGAACAGGTCCGGGGGAAGGTCTGGTACAGCGTCCCGTACCTCGGCTACGTCAACAACGTCATCACCGGTAAACAGCGCGCGGTGATGGTGACCGTCGTTGTCGGTGGGCTGTTCCTCTACGCCGGCGCCATGTTCGTCGGCGCGTTCCGGGACCGCTCCCGTGGGAAGGGGTCGCCGGCCGTCGCCACGGAGATTCCGGTCGACGAGGCGCCCACTTCGCCACTCGCGCGCGTGCGAAACCAGGACCGGCACCAGGTGTACGACGCCGACACGACCGTGATTCCCCGGATCGAGGGTGGCGGGCGACCTTACTGATCGCCCCTGCACTCGAGTCGGCGATCAGACCCGCCTTGTGAACTTTCGATCGGAGCCGAATCGGTCGTTTCGCGGTGCACACTGTCATGGTGAGGAATGCCGTGAGGGGTGCCGGTGCTCTTGTCGATGCCCCAATACATCCGGTTCACCACCGTGGAACCCGATGGCCCGGACCGTGTCCGTGCGCGTGGACAGGGCCACGTCGACGGCATGACCCCGTACCCGGTGGCGCCAATTCTCTTCGTGCGCTCCGACAACGAGTGGAAGCTGTCCCACCTCCACGTGTGCGGCATCCTGGCCACGCTTCCGGGGCCCGACGGGGGTTGCCAGTGAGCCTGACCATCGTCCGGCGCCGGTAGATCGACGAAGGCCCCCAGTTCGGAAAGGACTGGGGGCCTTCGACGTCAGGGCACGTTGGGCTTGCTAGCCGCCGAGTGAACCCGTGTCCAGCGAGCCGGACGAGCTTGCCGAGCCACTGCCGCCGGGCTCGGGGGCCACGCTCGACACCGTCACGGTGTGATCAGCGGAGGCCGATGCCGCGTAGGTGCTGTCGCCGAGGTACTTGGCGATGATGACCTGTTCGCCGTCGACGCCGAACGACCGATTGATCTTCGCGACACCGTTCACCAGGGTCACGGGGGAGCCGAGGTTGACGCCGTTGGCCGTGAACTGGACCTGCCCGGTCGCGGCGTTCGGGATCACCGTGGCGGTGAACTCGATGTTGGTACCGCGGTTGACGGCGGTGCCGCCGGAAATGGTGATGCTCGTGGACAGCTTCGTCGGATCCGACACCGTCACCGTGTGTGCAGCCGAGGTGGATGTGGCAAATCCGGTGTCGCCGGAGTAGACGGCGGTGATGTCGTGTGCACCGGCCACGGTGAAGGTGTGCGTGTACGACGCCACGCCTGCGGTCACCGCGACGGGCCCGCCGATGTCGGTCGCTCCGTCCTTGAACTGCACGGTGCCGGTTGCGTCCGACGGGTCGATCGTCGCGGTCAGTTCGACCGAGGTGCCGACGACGGCGGTCGGGGCTGCGGTGACGGTGGTGCTGGTGGACACGGCAGCCGGATCGAGCTCGAAGTCGAGGGCGAAGTCGGGGTCGACGGAACCGTTCTGCGACTCGTTGCCTGCGTCGGCGGGCATCCCGACCACGAGCAGGACCTTCGCGGTCTCGCCCGGGTTCAGGTGGATGCTCTTGAGTTCGGTGCCGGGCAGCGCGACGTCGTTGACCAGATCGACGATGTCGCCGGTCTCGTCGTTGATCTCGGCACGCACGTACGCCTGCATGTTCTCGGAGGCGGTCCAGTTGCCGAGATACACCTGCAGGCGTCCGCCGTCGGACGTGGTGTTCTTCGCCCAGAACGTGCTGGTGGATTCGCCACCCGGGATCAGTTCGCCGGACAGGGCGGGGATCTGTTCCATGCCGCCCCAGGTGGAGTTGTCGGCGGAGTACTGGATCACGCTGGGATCCGCCTGGGCGGTCGCCGGAACCAGCACGGCGCAGAGCGCCAGGAACAGAGCCGCGACCGCGCCGCCAATGACAGTGGCAGTGCGCGCAACGCTGCCCTGTGTGTTGATGGTGGAAGTCATTGCGGCAGCGTAGAGGCAATATGTAGGTCGAGCGTCCAGAATGGCGGAGATTCCGGCGGCGTCACCTCGGCCGATCGTTCGGTGTTCGATCGTGGATGTCGATCGTTCGACGCGGTGCTCGGCGAGTCCCCGCGACTCGCGGGCCGCCATCGAGGGCTGTGTCACTGCGATCGACGGCGTGGAGGTCCCGCATACTGGGAATGTCGGTGTCATTTGTCTGATTGGTGGCGCGTGTGGCGTCGCGGTAGGGTACGCGGGGATTCAGGAGCGCCGAATGCGACTGTCGCAGGCGGAGCGTGACACGAGGAGGTGAGGCTTGCAATGACGAGTCAACCTCCGAGTATCTGCCGAAGTCGTCGCTGAACCGTAGAGTTCCGCGCCTCGCGCAGCGGCGATTTCGCGTCAATCACATGCGCCCACCGATTGTGGGCCGTCCGTGT
Organism: Rhodococcus sp. RD6.2; assembly: GCF_001040705.1. Classification (GTDB taxonomy): domain Bacteria; phylum Actinomycetota; class Actinomycetes; order Mycobacteriales; family Mycobacteriaceae; genus Rhodococcus_G. The sequence goes on along the minus strand of NZ_CVQP01000005.1, from coordinate 158,896 downwards.
TACCGACCTCCGCGAAAGCCGTCATCACCATGCGTGACATGCGTACCTTCCGTCCCCTCCTGCCGCGCCGCGCCGCCGACCCGACACGGGATTCGCTCGTTCCCGAACATTCGATGGCGCCGCACCCGACTCCGCCGACGTCGCGGCCCGTAACCGCTCCGATCGAGGCCAGCGTCGTCAACAGCGCCGTCTACCGGGACGGTGTGCGGATCGGGTCGCCGTCGAACCTGGCGGAAGCGCTTCGCAGCCTGCCCGACGCGGCGTCGATGGCATGGATCGGCATGTACCGGCCGTCCGAGGAACAACTTCTCGCCGCCGCCGAGCAGTTCGGACTGCACGAACTCGCCATCGAGGACGCCATCGTCGCGCACCAGCGGCCCAAGCTCGAGCGCTACGGCGACACCCTGTTCGTGGTGCTGCGCGCGGCCCGCTACGTCGACGAAACCGAACGCGTCGACTTCGGTGAACTGCACGTCTTCTGCGGTCCGACGTTCGTGCTGACGGTGCGGCACAGCGAGTCTCCCGACCTCTCCGCTGTGCGCAGCCGCATGGAGCACGACCCCGAACTGCTGCGGCTGGGTCCGGAGGCAGTGCTGTACGCGATCCTCGACGCCGTCGTAGACGGGTACGCCCCCGTCGTCGCGGGGCTGCAGAACGACATCGACGAGATCGAGACCGAAGTGTTCAGCGGTGACCCGAAGGTGTCGCGGCGCATCTACGAACTCACCCGCGAGGTCATCGAGTTCCAGCGCGCCACCAAGCCGCTGCTCGGCATGCTGTCCGGCCTGTCGGCGGGATTCGAGAAGTACAAGACGGACGAGGAGCTGCAGCGCTACCTCCGCGACGTCACCGACCACGCCACGACGGTCGTCGAGCGGGCCGACGGGTTCCGGCAGCTGCTCGGCAACATCCTGACCGTGAACGCGACCCTGGTCTCGCAGACACAGAACGAGGAGATGTCGGCGCTGACCCAGGCGAGTTACGCGCAGAACGAGGAGATCAAGAAGGTGTCGGCGTGGGCCGCGATCCTGTTCGCGCCCACCCTCATCGGCACCGTGTACGGCATGAACTTCGACAACATGCCGGAACTGCACTGGGCGGGTGGCTATCCGTTCGCCCTCGGTCTGATGGCGCTGATCTGCGCCGGGCTGTACACCATCTTCAAACGCCGCGGCTGGCTCTAGCGCCCGTGAGTCCTTCTGGTCCGTAGCCGGGCCGAAAGGACTCACCGGCGCCGCCGGCGCGTCAGCCCTGCTGCTGGCCCTTGCCGGTGATCTTCTTCCACTGGGTGCTGACCAGGTACTTGACCAGCAGTCCGTAGTTCTTGAGCTTCTCCATGGGTGTCCCCCTATGTCGGTTAAACGGAAACGTCGGCCGAAACTTGACCACAGTTACCGGCCGATCGACAAGTGGCTGCGCCTACGCTGGACGGGTCTGGCATCACCGAAGAGTGAGGAAGACCCATGAGCGATCACGTGTACTCCGTCACCGAGGTCGTCGGGTCGTCGACGAAAGGCATCGACGACGCCATCTCCCAAGCCGTCGCACGCGCGAGCGACACGGTCCGCAACCTGGAGTGGTTCGAGGTGGTCGGAACCCGCGGGCACATCGTCGACGGGAAGGTCGCGCACGTGCAGGTGACGATCAAGTTGGGCTTCCGCCTGGATGCGGACTGACCGCGCGTCCCCTCGCCAACCCGTCCCCGCTGGGTCAGGATGGGGGAGTGGACCTCCCCCTGAGCCCGCCCCTGCAGCCCATGCTCGCGAAATCCGCTCCCAGCGTGCCCGAACAGCCTCCAGGCGGGGACCCCGTGTGGTCCTACGAGCCGAAATGGGACGGTTTCCGCGCCATCGTGTTTCGTGACGGCGACGACGTGGTCCTCGGGTCGCGGTCCGGCAAGGACCTCGGCCGGTACTTCCCGGAGATGCTCGACGCGATCCGAGAGGAACTGCCCGTGCGGTGTGTGGTCGACGGCGAACTCGTCGTACCGCGGGAAGTCGGTGGCCGGACACGGCTGGACTGGGAAGCACTGTCCGAACGTATTCATCCGGCGGCGAGCCGGATCGCGCTGCTCGCCGAGCAGACGCCTTCCCAGTTCATCGGATTCGATCTGCTCGCCCTCGGCGACGACGACCTGACAGGTCTGCCGTTCGTGGACCGCCGCGCGGCATTGCTCGATGCGTTCGGCGGTGCGGGATCAGCCGACGGCAGCCGGTACTGCCATGTCACCACGGCCACGACCGACGCCGCTGTCGCGGCCGAGTGGTTCCACACCTTCGAGGGTGCCGGACTCGACGGGGTGATCGCGAAAAAGCTTGCCGGTCACTATGTCCCGAACAAGCGTGAGATGGTGAAGGTCAAGCACTCGCGGACCGCGGACTGCGTGGTGATCGGGTACCGGCCCCACAAGAGCCAGCCCGGGATCGGGTCGATGCTGCTGGGTCTGTACGACGGCGACGACATGCACTTCATCGGTGGGGCGTCGGCGTTCACCGCGGTGAGGCGCGTCGAACTGCAGGAGATTCTCGACCCACTGCGGGTCGGGGAGGACGTCGTCCACGACGGCGAGGCCAGTCGGTGGTCCGCGGGGAAGGACCGGCAGTGGGTGCCGCTCAACCCGGAACTCGTGGTCGAGGTGGCGTACGACCAGATGGAGGGCGATCGCCTGCGGCACGCCGCTCGATTCCTGCGCTGGCGACCGGACCGAGAACCCCGCAGCTGCACGTACGAACAACTGGAGGTGCCGGTGCGCTACGACCTCGCCGACGTCCTCGCGGGAGGCAAGTGATGGCGGCCAGGACGCCCGCGATCGAACTGGATGTCGACGGCATCGCCGTGCGGCTGTCGAGCCCCGACAAGGTGATGTTCCCGGAACTGGGAGCTGACGGCGGTACGAAGCGTCACCTCGCCGAGTACTACCGGACCGTCGCGTTGTTCCGCGAGGGCGGGATCATGACGGCGCTCGGACAGCGGCCGACGCACCTGCAGCGCTTCCCGGACGGGATCGACGGAGAAGAGGTGTACCAGAAGCGGATTCCCGCGAAGCATCCCGAGTACATCGAGACCTGTACCGTCACCAACCCGAACGGTCGCACCGCGGACGCCCTGTTGGTTCGCCAACCCGCCGACATCGTGTGGGCGGCGCAGATGGGCAACGTGACGTTCCATCCGTGGACGGTGCGGTGTGCGGACGTGGATCGGCCCGATGAACTGCGAATCGACCTCGACCCGCAGCCCGGCACCGGATTCGCGGAGGCCCGGGCCGTCGCACTCGACCTGCTCGCACCCGTCCTCGACGAGCACGGACTGATCGGGTACCCGAAGACCTCCGGAGGGCGGGGTGTGCACGTGTACGTCCGGATCGAACCGCTCTGGGATTTCATCGATGTCCGGCACGCGGCGATCGCACTCGCTCGGGAAGTCGAGCGGCGCGCCCCCGACCGGGTCACCACCGCGTGGTGGAAGGAGGAGCGGGGCGCGCGAATCTTCGTCGACTACAACCAGACTGCCCGGGACAAGACGGTCGCGTCTGCGTACTCGGCGCGCCGAACGCCACGCGCCACCGTGTCCACCCCGGTCACGTGGGCCGAACTCGTCGACGCCGAGCCCGATGACTTCACCATCGCGACGGTCCCTGACCTGCTGGCGCGGCGGGGTGACCCGGCTGCGGACATCGATGCTGTCGCGCACTCCCTCGACGGGCTGCTCGAGATGGCAGAGCGGGACTTCGCCGACGGACTCCGGGATCTCCCGTACCCGCCGCAGTTCCCGAAGATGCCGGGCGAGCCGAAACGGGTGCAGCCCAGCCGGGATCGTGACCGGAAGTAGGCGTTTTCTGCGCGCATTCCGGCCGACCCGCCAGTAGGCTCGCGAACGAGCGGGTGCTGGTGGACGCGCACCCCCTGGCGCGGAGGCTGCGATGACTGAAAGTCCGATCGTCGGAACGAACGAGGCGATTCTGCGGATCGCCAAGGACGTGTGGTGGCTGCTCCTGCTCCGCGGCATCATCGCGGTGATCTTCGGAATCGTGGCGCTGGTGTGGCCGGACGTCACCGTCAAGGCGCTCATCGTCGTCGTCGGCATCTTCTGGATCATCGACGGCATCGTGTCCGCCGTCCGCGCGATCCAGGCCCGCAAGGTCGTGATGAGCTGGGTGTGGTGGTTGGCGGGTGCGCTGGTATCCGTGGTCGCCGGCGTCGTGCTGTTCGTGTGGCCGGACCTGACCGCTCTCGCCTTCGCCTACCTGATGGGCTTCTGGGCGATCCTCGTCGGCATCCTCGAGATCATCGGCTCGTTCCAGGTGATGGCGAACGGTGGGCAGTGGATCGGGTCCATGGTCGCAGGCGCCCTCGCGCTGATCTTCGGCCTGATCCTGGTGATCTGGCCCGGCTCGGGAATCATCGGGCTGATGTGGCTGGTCGGGATCTTCGCGATCGCCTTCGGGGTGCTGTTCATCGTCGGTGCCTTCCAGGTCCGCAGCGCCGCCCGGCGGGCCGGCGTCGTCTGACGCCTGTCGCCGAGGTGATCAAGGCGATGCCGACCCAGCTCGGCACACCCCCGTGGCGTCCGGTCGCTACGTCCGGGTACCGGTGAGCCGGGCGACGGTCTCGTCGATCGCCTCGAGCGCTTCGGTTCGGGAGTACTGCTCGTGGTTGAACGCTTCCCACCCGGTGAGCAGACTCCACCACAACATTCGCCTGATCCATCGGACCTGGAGGTTGCTGGTGAAGGTGTTCTCGGCGAATCCTCGTTCCAGCAGTTCGATCAGCGGCGCGTCAGTGCTGTCGAGGCGAATCCAGAACGCCGTGTTGGACAGGACCTGAGGGTCGCCGTACACGAGGGCCAAGGTCGGGCCGATCTCGAAGCATTCGTGGCTCATGCGCCGCAGCGCCGCGTCGGCCGGTCCCTCGGTGGGGCGCGCGCGCACCAGGGCGGCGTCGAGCTTGTCGAGGGCGTGGTCGCCGAGCGCGGCGACGAGGTCGCTTCGCTCCGGGTAGTAGCGGTGCAGGGTGCTCCGTCCGACATCGGCGGCGGTGGCGATCTCACTCAGAGGGGCGGCATGGTTCTGACTGAGGATCTCGACGGCGGCGTCGAGGATGGCCCGTCGGGTTCGGGCTTTGGTGCCCGATTCGGGTGCTTCGGCGGTCGTCATGGATTCATATTAGCAGTGTGAACGTTCCAAACGGAACATCCGTTGACATAAATGGGACATGCATGTACCACTATGGGTATGTCTGACTCCCCTGCGAAGCAGTCCTGGCCGAATGTACGGCTGCTGTGGTCGTTCGTCCGACCGAACCGCTGGTCGCTCTACGCCGGAATGGTGCTCGGACTTCTGTTTGCCGCCGCAGGCATCGCGATGCCGATGCTGATCAAGCTGATCCTCGATGCACTCGCAGGCGGTGAGAGCATCGCGGGCCCGGCCGCAGTCCTCGGCGGGCTACTGGTGTTCGCAGGCATCCTCGGGTTCGTCTACCACAATCTGATGGGAGTGCTCGCCGCCCAGGTCGTGTTCGAGGCGAGGGAATCGATGGTCCGGCGTTACTTCCGTGCCACTATCGCAAGCATCGCCAAACGGCCGTCGGGCGAACTGGTCACCCGCGTCACCTCCGACACCGTTCTGCTGCGCGAAGCCACGTCGACGGCCCTCGCTCAGGTCGTCCTGTCCGGGGTGTCGATCATCGGGACCCTCGTCATGATGACCGTGCTGGATCCCGTGCTGTTCCTCGTGACCTTCGGCGGTCTGGTCCTGGTCGGAGCAGCGGCCGCGGTCCTGATGCCTGCAATGGGCAGGTCGCAGCGACTGTCTCAGGAATCGGTCGGGAAACTGGGAGGCAGGCTCGAAGGAGCGCTCCACGCGATCCGCACTGTCAAGGCGTCCCGCGCCGAGTCCCGTGAACACGAGCGGATCATGGTCGACGCCCGAGAGTCCCGACGCCACAGTGTCAGCGCCGCACGCCGAGCCGCTGTGGTGTGGGCGGTGGTCAGTGGAGGCATGCAGCTCGCCATCGCGGGCAGCCTCGCGTTCGGCGCGTGGCGGGTCGGCGCCGGTGCACTCGAGGTGTCGGGCCTGGTCGCGTTCCTGCTGTACGCCTTCCAGCTCGCGCCGCCGGTCGCGCAGCTCGCGGCAGATCTCACGACCATCCAGTCCGGATTCGCCGCGGCGTCCCGAATTCGGGAAGTGCAGGAAATGGAGGTCGAGGAGACCGACACCGACGACACCGTCGTCTCTGAATCCCTCGACAACGTCGTCGTCGGGCTGTCGAGCCGGACCATCGCACCAGTGGCGCCCGTCCTCGAATTCGTGAACGTCACGGCCCGATACGCGCCGGGATCCGAACCGGCCCTGCGCGACGTCGACCTGGCCATCCCCTCCCGAGGCCACACCGCCATTGTGGGTCCGTCCGGTGCGGGAAAGACGACCCTGTTCTCCCTGCTGCTGCGCTTCCTGCACGCCGAGGACGGCGAGATCCTCCTCGAGGGCACGCCGTACAGTCAGCTGCCGTTCGACCAGGTGCGGTCGAGGCTCGCGTATGTCGAGCAGGAGACGCCCGTCGTCCCGGGCACCGTCCGGTCCAACCTGCAGTTCACCTACCCCGAAGCGACCGAGGACGAGATCTGGGACGCGCTGCGTGCCGTGCACCTCGAGGACACGGTCCGCGCGATGGAGAACGGACTCGACACCGTCCTCACGTCGACGAACGTCTCGGGCGGACAGCGTCAGCGCATCGCCGTCGCGCGGGCGATCGTGCGGCGCCCCGAGGTGTTGCTGCTCGACGAGGCGACCGCGCAGATCGACGGCCGTACCGAGGCCGCGATCCAAGAGGTCATCACCGAACTCGCGGAGACAGGCGCCGTGGTCACCATCGCGCACCGGCTGTCGACGGTCATCGACGCCGACACCATCCTTGTCATGGAGAAGGGTCGGATTCGGGCGCGGGGCACCCACTCCGAGTTGATGCAGTCCGACGACCTGTACCGGGAACTGGTGACCGCCCTGAGGATCTCGACGGACGTGGCACTGGCCGGCTGATGCGGCGACGCGCCGTCGCTCACCGGGTGACGACGGCGCGTCAGCGGTATCCTCGGGCGATGGTGGGCCCGGCGTACGCGAATCCGATTCCCGTCGACGAACGCCGCAGGGCGGGTAAAGCCCTGCGGACGAGCGTCCCGCGAACATCCCACGCCCAGTGGGAGCCTGCCGGTGGGCGTCCCGATCCCGTTGTCGTGCTCGAGCAGCAGAACGCACTGCGGGTGCGCGACCTCGTCCCGCTGCGCTACGAACGCATGCTCGTCTCGCCCTTCACGTTCTTCCGGGGGTCGGCGGGGATCATGGCCTGGGACCTCGCGCACGGCCCCCGCACCGACCTGCTCGTCGAGGCATGCGGGGACGCGCACCTCGCCAACTTCGGACTGTTCGCAGCCCCCGACCGTCGACTCGTGTTCGACCTCAACGACTTCGACGAGGTGCACCGCGGGCCGTTCGAGTGGGACGTCAAACGCCTCGCCGCGTCCCTCGTCGTCGCCGCACTGGACAACGGTCACAGCGTCGCCGACGCCCGATCCGCGGCGCAGTCCGCGGTTCAGTCGTACTGCGAGCTGATGCGACGCGCAGCGGGTATGACCGCACTCGACATCTGGTACGCGCGCATCGAGGTCGAGGCCGCACTCGAAACGGTGCGCGGCGACTTCAAGAAGTCCCAGATCGGCGTGGCGGAAGCCGCGCTCGCCAAGGCCGAGCGGCGCACCCAGCTCGGCGCGCTGAAGCGGTTCGCGCAGCAGACCGAGGTCGGGTGGCGGATCAAGGAGGAGCCGCCCCTGATCGTGCGCCTGCCCTACGAACGGCATGTCGAGGCCACCCGGATGCTGATGGACGCCTTCGCCGACTATCAGGAGACACTTGCCCCTGATCGTCGGCAACTGTTGCAGCGGTACAGGTTCCAGGACATCGCGCGTAAGGTCGTCGGGGTCGGATCCGTCGGAACGATGTGCCTCATGGCGCTGTTCGTCGGCGACACCGCGAACGATCCGCTGTTCCTTCAGATCAAGGAGGCTCAGAGGTCGGTGCTCGCTCCCTACGTGGAGGGTCAGCACTGTCCGGATCAGGGCCAGCGGGTGGTCGAAGGGCAGCGGATGATCCAGAGCGCGTCCGATCCGTTCCTCGGCTGGTTCACCGGCTCCGGTCCGCTCGGCCGCAACTTCTACGTGCGGCAGTTGCGGGACAAGAAGGGCGGCTTCGACGTCGCCACCATGCGCCCCAACGGGATGCGCCTGTACGCGCGCATGTGCGCGATCGCGTTGGTCAAGGCCCACGCCCGCACCGGGGACCCCGTCGCTATCGCCGGCTACCTGGGGTCCGGGACGGCGTTCGAGGAAGCGATCGTCGAGTACGCCCTCGGATACGAGAAGCAGAACCGTGAGGACTACGAGCGGGTGCTGGCCAGCCGCAAGGGTGCGCCGTCGGACGCCTGAGCGTCCGACGGCGCACCACACCGGTCACCAGATCTTGACGCGCTTCTCCGGCTCCAGATAGAGGGCGTCGCCGGGTTCGACGTCGAACGCCTCGTGGAAGCTGTCGAGGTTGCGGACGACGCCGTTGCAGCGGAACTCCGGCGGCGAGTGCGGGTCGACGGCGAGGCGCCGCAGCGCCTCCTCGTTGCGGGCCTTCGTGCGCCACACCTGCGCCCACCCGTAGAAGACACGCTGCAGACCCGTCAGCCCGTCGAGTTCCGGAGCGTCCTGCCCTTCGGTCGCAATCCGGTACGCCTCCAACGCGATCGACAGTCCGCCCAGGTCGCCGATGTTCTCGCCGATCGTGAACTCGCCGTTGACGGTGTGGCCGGGGAGCGCCTTCGGTTCGAACTGGTTGTACTGGGCGATCAGCGCGGTGGTGCGCTTGCCGAACTCGGTACGGTCCTCGTCCGTCCACCAGTCGACCATGTTGCCGTCACCGTCGTACTTGGCGCCCTGGTCGTCGAAGCCGTGGCCGATCTCGTGGCCGATCACCGCGCCGATGCCACCGTAGTTGGCGGCGTCATCGGCGTCGGCGTCGAAGAACGGCGGCTGCAGAATCGCTGCGGGGAAGACGATTTCGTTCATACCGGGGTTGTAGTACGCGTTGACGGTCTGCGGCGTCATGAACCACTCGTCACGGTCGACGGGGCCGCCGAGCTTGGCGAGGTCACGGTCGTGGTCGTGGGCGTATCCGCGACGGTAGTTGCCGACGAGGTCGGTGCCCGAGATCGACAGCCCAGCGTAGTCCCGCCACTTGTCCGGGTAGCCGATCTTCGGGGTGAACTTCTCCAGCTTCGCCAGCGCCGCCTTGCGGGTGTCGGGGCCCATCCACTCGAGGTCGGAGATGTTGCGGCGGTACGCCTCCTGCAGGTTCGCCACCAGTTCCTGCATGCGGGCCTTCGCGGCCGGCGGGAAGTGCCGCTCGACGTACAGCTGCCCGACGGCCTCGCCGAGCAGATCCTGGACCAGGGTGACACCGCGCTTCCAGCGTTCCCGATTCTCCTCCGTCCCCGACAGGGCCTTGCCGTAGAACGCGAAGTTCTCGGCGACCAGTGCCTCCGTCAGATACGGTGCGCGCGCGTGGATCACCTTCCACGCCGTCCACTCCTGCCATTCGACGAGGGGACGCCCGGTCCACAGTGCGGTCAGGTTGGTGAGGAAGCTCGGCTGCCGGACCACCAGCTCCGCGAACGCCTCGGGTGTGCCCCCGAGCTCGGAAATCCAGGTGTTCCAGTCGAATCCGGGGTTCTCGGTGGCGAGGTCGGCGAGGGTGACGAGGTTGTAGCTCAGCTCGGCGTCGCGTCGCTTGACGACGTCCCAGTGGCCGGAGGCGATCGCCGTCTCCAGATCGAGGATGCGCTTCGCGGCGCCGGCCGGGTCGGGACGTCCCGCCAGGGCGAGCATCGCCTCGACATGCGCGACGAAGGCGTCCCGGATCGGGGCGTGCGCGTCCTCGCGGTAGTAGGACTCGTCGGGGAGGCTGATACCGGACTGCGTCAGGTGCACCAGGTAGCGGGTGGAGTCCTTGGCGTCGGTGTCGACGTAGTTACCGATCACTCCGCCGACACCGGTGCGCTGCAGACGGCCGAGCAGCGCGGCCAGTTCGGTGGTGGTCGTGACGGCGTCGACGGCGGCGAGTTCGTCGGCAATCGGGTCCAGGCCCGCGTTCTCGACCGCGTCGGCATCCATGAACGACAGGTACAGGTCGCCGATCTGCTGGCCGGCCGTGCCGTCCGCACCGCCGGTGTCGGCGGCCTCGGTGATGATCGCCCGCACGTCGACTTCGGCCTGGTCGTAGAGGGTGCGGAAGGCGCCGTCCACGGCCCGGTCGGCGGGAATCACGTAGTTGTCGAGCCACTGGCCGTTGACGTGGGCGAACAGGTCGTCCTGGGCGCGGACGCCCGTGTCGAGGTGGGTGAGGTCGATTCCGGAACGCGTCATGCCCTCCATCATGGCCGCTCCGCGGCCCGGGCGCGGTTTGCGGGTGCAGGACCTCCCGTCCGCGCGCGAGCGCGAAGTGCCTATATCCCGATGTTGATGGCGCCGCGGTAGCCGTCGTCGGTCCTCACGACGGTCACCATGCCGGACTCGTCGAAGATGGTGTCCGTCGCATTGGTCACGTTGTTCTCCCACCCGGAGTGCTCGTCGTAGGGGCTGGTCGCGTAGACCTCGCCGACCAGGTCCTCCTCGAAGAACAGCTGCGTGGTCAGGACCGTTTCCTTGTTGACGTGCACCTTGAGGTGGATGTGCGTCGTCCGGCCCGTGTACCAGCCGGGGAAGATCGTCGTGAACGTTGCGACGCCGTTCGAGTCCGTGGTCTGCGCGCCGCGCAGGTACGTTCCGTCGTCGGCCGGCGTTGCCTCGGCGTCGCCGACGCTGTACGAGCCGTTCGACGTCTCACCCGACCCCTCGATGCCGGATCCTCCGGCGCCCGGTCCGCCCTCTGCGCCGGGGCCGCCCTGCGGCGGCGCACCCATCGGCATGTCGCCCGTCGGCGGCTCACCCATCGGCATCTCGCCGTTCGGGGGCATGCCGCCCGGGGCGCCGCCCGACGGAGGACCGCCGTTCGCGCCCATGGATCCGGACTCGAATCCGGAGTACACGCCGCCCGCATCACAGTGCCAGATCTCGACGACCGCGTTCGCGATCCCGCCGCCGCCCTCCGGTGTGCATGTCGCCGAATTCTGTACTCGCAGAACAAGTTCGAAGTTCGTTCCGGGACGGTCCTCGCGGATGTCGTTGCGGATCGAGTCGACGTCGAACCAGTACGGTCCCTGCGTCTCCTCCTTGCTCGCGACGCACTGGGGTGCGCGGGTCAGGAGGGCCAGTGCATCGTCGCCCGAAGTCGCTGCCCCGGCCGTTGACGCACCCGCCGTCGTCGACGATGTCGCGGTGTCGGACCGGTTGCCCGCGCACGCGGCGATCAGTCCACTCAGACCGACCGTGCCACCGAGGGCCAGCGCCCTGCGGCGGCTGACCCGTGCGCGACTGCGCTCGACATCCTTGTTCACGTTTCACTCCGATCGCTGTCCGTTGACAGGTTGATCCTGTCGACAGACGCTGTGACCTCGCTCGGACCTACCCGAGAGGTTGCTGTGAGCGTCAGCGCGGGACCGGAACGGGGGTGAGGGTGATCGAGAGCTGATCCTCGACGTTCTGGCGGAATTCGTCCTCGCAACGTTGGACGGCGGCCCTGTCGTTGCCTGCATCACGTACACAGTCGACGAAGTCGCGGCCGCCGATCATGGTGAACAGGCCGACTCCGAGCACCGCCAACCCGATCGCCCCGATCAGTGCGAGGACGCCGAGGATGATTCCCGCCACCGACATCCCACCGTTGGTGGCCCGCTGCTTCTTGAAATGCGATCGGCCGACGATGCCGAGGATGATCGCGAGGATGCCGAAGACGACACCGCCGATGATCGTCCACACGGTGAGTAGAGCCAGTATGCCGAGGATCAGCGCCGCGATACCCGCCCCGTTCCTCGGCGAGCTCGACGGCTGAGGCGCATAACCACCCTGTGCATATCCACCCTGTGCATAACCACCCTGTGGGTAGCCGGGGGGCGGATAGCCGCCCGGGTACTGCTGGCCGTACTGCTGTGCCCCCGGATACTGCTGGGCGCCGGGATACTGCTGGCCGGGTTGGCCGGGGCCGGATCCGGGCGGGCCGTACTGCGGCGGCTGACCCTCGGGTGTTCCGTCGGGATTCGGTGGCTGATTCGTCATCGCACGCTCCTCCGGCAGGCCGGCGCCGGGCGACGCCCGCTCATCGCAGAGTAGACCCGGATGCGTCAGAAAAGCTGGACGCTGGTCTGTGCGCGGGCGAGCAGGATGCCCGAGGTGTCGACGAGTTCGGTGTCGATCAGCGCGAGCCGCCTGCCTGCACGCACGACCTCGGAGCGCACGCGGACCGGGCCGCCGTCGAGGGCGGGGGACCGCACGAAGTCGATGCGCAGGTCGAGCACCCGGTAGTCCTGCCCGGCGGCGGTGAGGGTCTGCGACGCCAGACCGGCCGTCACGTCCGACACGGAGATCAGGTTGCCGCCCTGCACCGTTCCCAGGTAGTTCGCCATCCACGGCTGTGGCACGAATTCCGCGACGACCCGGCCGCGTTCGACCTCGGTCACCTCGACGCCGAACAGTCCGGCCAGCGGCCCTCGGGCGACCTTGCCGGCCGCGATCGCGGACACGACGTCCAGCCCGGTCAGCTCGGCGAACTCGGCCGGATCCGTGCCCGGCTCGGCCTCGGGGACGGGCAGCGCCTCGCCTCCGAACACGGTGTCGGCGTGGGTCGCGCCGCGCGTGACCACGACGGATCGTGAGGTCAGTACCGCGAGGGTCTGTCCGTCGGGGCCGGTCAGCTCGCCCGCGGAGAGCCCGATTCCGGTGTCGAGGTCGAGGTGCACGGCGTGCCCGCGGGCGAGCACGTCGCCGGTGTCCGGCAGGGGAGCGGCGAGAGTCGCGGTGATCTGCGACAGCACCGTCTGGGTGCCCCGCGGCACGGCCCGCCCGGCGGCGCTGCCCGGGACGCTGTCGACGAGGACGCCGATGGAACCGAGGACGGTGCGGCCGCGATGGTCGTGGAATCGAGAGCCGACCTCCTGCGTGAACTCGATTCGGCCGGGTTCGACGGCACCCTGGCGAGCGCCCATCATCGCCATCAGCCGGTCGACTCGCGGGGTATCGGTAGAGGTCATGACCACTTTTCTATCATTGCCGTTTCAACCTGCCGTTGCCCGGTCAGCTGAGCGGTCGCAGTCGTCCGCGCGAGGAGGACGCCTCCCGGGCCGCACAGGGCCGACTCGATCAAGGCGATCCGGCGCCCCGCCCGCACGACGCGGGCCAGTGCGGTGATGGGCGGGCCGTCGACGGCGGGGGACCGCACGTAGTCGATGGTCTGGTCCTGCAGGGTGTAGTCCTGGCCGGGCGCGGTGAGCGTCTGGGCGAGGAGTCCGTTCGTCAGGGCCGCGGCGGCGAACAGGATGCCGCCCTGCACGGAGCCGACCTGATTGCTCATCCACGGCTCGGGACGCAGGGTCGCCGTCACGGTGTCCCTGCCGACGTCGGTGACGGTGAGTCCGACGAGCCCTGCCAGCGGACCACCGGACACGCTGCCACCCGCGATGCCCTCGACGATGGCACGGCCGGCCGCACCGTCGACTGGCGTGACCGGGGCCGGGGCAGGGAATTCGGTGGTCGGTCCCGGCGCGAGATGGATGTCGTCGCGGGCGGCGCGGCTGACGACGACGCTGCGGGCGAGGAGGTGGACTCGGGTGGCGCCGTCGGCGGTGATCGTGCCGACGGACAGGCCGGTCCCCGATTCGAGATCGAGGTGATCGGTGGCCGCCGTCGCGGTCAGTACACCGGCGTCGGGCAGTGGCGCCGTCGCGACCGCCGTCAACTGCGAGACGACCGTGCGGTTCCCCGCCGGGACCGACGCGAAGAACGCCCCGGCGACCGCCGAGTCCGCGAGGACTCCCACCGAGGCGAGCGTCGTGCGGCCGCGATGGTCGTGGAACCGGACGCCCGCGGCGGCCGTGAGGTCCGTTCCTGCGGGCGACATCGCGAGGACGCGCACCCCCATCATGGTGTTGAGGGGATCGACGCCGCGGGGTCGAGCCGGGGTGGTGGTCATGCAGACATGGTTAGCCGGGGTGCGTCGATCACCGTCCCGGATTCCCGGTCGACGGGACGGTGATACGCCGCGTCAGCCGCCGAGTCGCCCGTGCATCTCCCAGATCAGGACTTCGGTGTCGCGGTCGGTCGCGGTGAGCCGCTGGCCGCCCGTCGCGGTGAACCGCACGGCGTCGCCTTCGGACAGGCGACCGGCGCCCTCGAGGTCCGCCTCTCCTTCGGCGACGAAAAGGTGCAGGTAGGGCGCCTCCGGTAGGGTGACGGTGTCGCCGGCCTGCATCCGCGCGACGTACAGCGCGGCGCCCGAATTGTTGATGCTGATCGCCGATCCGCCGCGGTGCTTGCGCATCCCCGACGCCACCGGCACGAGTCCGCCGCGCATCAACTCGTCCTCGACCTCGAGTTGCTCGTAGCCGGGGGCCACGCCCGCCTCGTCCGGAAGCACCCACATCTGGATGAACCGGACCGGTTCGGAGTGTTCGGGGCTCGCGGAGCCGGCGAGCCGCCACGAGTCGTTCTTCTCGGAGTGCAGGATTCCTGTGCCCGCGCTCATCCGCTGCGCGAGCCCCGGATAGATCACGCCTGCATGACCCATCGAATCCTGGTGCACGAGCGATCCGCGCAGCACCCACGTCACGATCTCCATGTCGCGATGCGGGTGGGTATCGAAGCCCTGACCTGGTGAAACGATGTCGTCGTTGTGCACGAGCAGCATGCCGTGATGGGTGTTGTCGGGATCGTAGTGCTGGCCGAAGGAGAAGGAGTGCTTCGAGTCGAGCCAGGCGATCTGCGTCGAGAGCCGATCCTGGGCACGCCGGATGTCGACGCGAGGCGTCGTCGCTGCCGTCATATGTACCTCCTTCGAGAACCTCGCCCTCCAACATAACCAGGCAGTTCGCCGTTGCCTTCTCTCGTGATCGCTCCGATGCCTGAACGTTGCGGTAACCAGGTGTTCACACTGCCGTGTCTTCGGTGGTGATGCTGCCCGGTGTCTGCGGCAGTGACGATCACCGCAATCCGGCGTGCATCTCCCAGATCAGCACCTCTGCCGCCTCGATCGCGGTGACGCGCTGGCCGCCGGAGTCGGTGAGCCGCAACGAGTCCCCGTGGTCGAGCCTGCCCGCGCCTTCGACGTCGACCGTGCCGCGTGCGACGAACAGGTGCCCGTAGAGGGCGTCGGGGATCGTCACCGACCGGCCGGGTTGCAGCCGTGCGGCGTGTAGCCCGGCGTTGCGGTTGCGGAGTCCGATCGCCGCGTCCCCACGGTGTTTCGGCAGGCCCGAAGCGACGACGACGAGGCCGCCAGCATCGAGTTCGTCACCGATCGGCAGTTCCTGATAGCTGGGCTCGATGCCGAACTCGTCCGGCGGAACCCACATCTGGACCAGATGCACAGGCTCCGCCGCTCTGGGGCCGGCCGAGCCGACGCGGTCGTTGCGTTCCGAGTGGAAGATGCCCCGGCCCGCGCTCATCCGTTGCGCGAGGCCGGGGTACACCACACCGGAGTGACCTTCGGAGTCCTGGTGGACCAGCGATCCGCTGAGCACCCAGGTGACGATCTCGGCGTCCCGGTGCTGGTGGGTGTCGAAGCCCTCGCCGAAGTCGACGATGTCCTCGTTGTTCACCACCAGCAGTCCGTGGGCGTGCTCGGCCGGATCGAAATTCCCCGCGACGGGCATGCTGTGGCGCGAATCGAGCCAGCCGTATCTCAGGTGCCTGCGATCGCCCGCCCGCTGCACCATCACCTCGGGCACGACGTCAGCCCAGGGTCTCGTGGGCTGCCGGGATCGAGCCGAGTCGGCCGGCCTGGTAGTCCTCGAACGCCTGGATGACCTCGGCCTTGGTGTTCATGACGAACGGCCCGGCCATCGCGACGGGTTCACGGATCGGCTTGCCGCCCAGGACGAACACCTCGAGCGACTCGGTACGCGAGTCCTGCGTGTCGGCCGCCCCGATCGTGATGGTGTCTCCACGCCCGAACACGGTGGTCTGGCCCATGTGCACCGGCCGACGCTCGGTACCGACGGTCCCGTCGCCTGCGAGGACGTAGGCGAGAGCGTTGAACTCGGGATTCCAGGGGAGGGTGACGCTCGCGCCGGGCGCGATGGTCGCGTGCAGCAGGGTGATCGGGGTGTAGGTGGAGCCGGGGCCCTGGTGGCCGTCGAGTTCGCCCGCGATGACGCGGATCAGTGCGCCGCCGTCGGGGGACGACAGCAGGGCCACCTTGGATCCGGTGATGTCCTGGTAGCGCGGGGCCGCCATCTTGTTGTCGCGGGGCAGGTTCACCCACAGTTGGACGCCGTGGAAGAGGCCTCCGCTCATGACGAGCTTCTCCGGCGGGGCTTCGATGTGCAGGATGCCGCCACCCGCTGTCATCCATTGAGTGTCGCCGCCACTGATGACGCCGCCGCCACCGTTGGAGTCCTGGTGTTCCATTGTCCCGTCGATCATGTAGGTGACGGTCTCGAAGCCGCGATGCGGATGCCACGGAGTGCCCTTCGGCTCACCGGGGGCGTAGTTCACCTCGCCCATCTGGTCCATGTGGATGAAGGGGTCGAGATGGCGCATCTCGACGCCCGCGAAGGCGCGCCGGACGGGGAAGCCCTCGCCCTCGTAGCCGGTCGGGGCGGTGGTGACCGCCAGGACGGGCCGCGGCGTCGCGTCGGGAGTGGTCTCGTTCAGGCGCGGCAGGGCGAGGATGTTGTCGACGGTCACGGCGGGCATGGTGTGCTCCTCGGGTCGATGTCGGGCATGTAGTTGAGAGATAAACTACTTTCACCGGAGTCAACGCGTGGAGGCGGGAGGTATTCCCGGCCGTGTCAGCCCGTCATCGCGGCGAGGTGTCGAAGCACATTGGGGTACCGCTGCGTGTGTGCGCCGCCGTTGAGGTCGAGCGAGGCGCCCGTCATCCAGCTCGCCTGATCGGACAGCAGGAACGAGATCGCGTTCGCAACGTCGTCGGGATCTCCCGCTCGGCCGAGCGGGATGTTCTCCACGAAGTCCTCGACCAGGCCCGGGACCAGTGCCGCTCCCGCGGTCAGCGGGGTCGGGACGAAGCCGGGAGACACCGCGTTCACTCGAATCCGCCGCGGACCGAGTTCGAGCGCGGCGACCTCGGTGAGCATGAGGACCCCGGCCTTGGCCGCGCAGTAGGCGCCCATCGCGACGCCCGGCTGGCGGCCGTTCAGTGATGCGATCAACGCGATCGCGCCACCCCCGCGCATCACCTTCGCGGCCTCGCGCAGAACCAGGAACGACCCGGTCAGACAGACGTCGACGGTGTCCTGCCAGTCGTCGACGGAGAGGTCGACGAGCGCTCCCGGGCGGGAGATGCCCGCGCAGTTCACGACGGCGTCCACCGACCCGTGCTCGTCGCGAACACCCTCGAACAGCGCGCGAACGCTCTCCTCGTCGCTGACCTGGACGTGCCGTGCCATCGCCGAGCCGCCCAGCTCGGCTGCTCGCTGCGTTGCCGCCTCGGTCTCGACGTCGGCGATCACGACGACATCACCCTGGAAGTGGAGTAGTTGCGCGGTCGCCCACCCGAGGCCGGAGGCGCCGCCCACGATCACCGACACCCGCTGAGTTCCCGCCGCACACGCGCTCAACGCCCGCTCCCCTCGATGAGACCTGGATCACTTGCTGGACAAGTATTCATGCAAGTGTCTAGTTGTCAACAGAGGTCGTCGCTAGCATCACGGGGCATGACGACCCCGTCGAAAACGCGCGCAGTGCGGGTTGGTGATCTCGTCTTCGACGTCTCCGTCGCAGGTGAGGCGGAGGGGGCTCCGGTGGCTCTGTTGCTGCACGGGTTCCCGCAGAGTTCGGCTTCCTGGGACCTCGTTGCCCGGCAGTTGGCGGACGCCGGTGTCGCGACGTTCGCCCCCGATCAACGGGGCTACTCGCCGGGAGCCCGACCCGGCGACGTCGACGACTATCGCCTCGACGCGCTGGTCCGCGACGTCGTCGGCCTGTGCGATGCACTCGAGCTGAATCGGGTGCATCTCGTCGGGCACGACTGGGGAGCGATCGTGGCCTGGGCTGTCGCAGCTCGCCATCCCGACCTCGTCGCCTCGCTGACCGCGCTGTCCGTGCCCCATCCCGCGGCCTTCGCGTGGGCGATTCGGCGGGACCCCGAGCAGCGCGAGAAGTCGGGCTACATGGAGTTCTTCCAGCAGACCGGTCCCGCCGAGGAACTTCTGCTGGCCGACAACGCGGCCGGTCTGCGGATCGGATTCGGCGACGCCGTTCCCGCCGGCCTGGCCGACCGGCACATCCGGCTGCTCGGCGAACCGGGGGCGATGACCGCCGCCCTCAACTGGTACCGGGCGAAGGGCGACGACTGGGCCGCGGTGCCGCCCGTCGGAGTACCCGCCACGTTCCTGTGGGGCAGCGGCGATATCGCCGTCATGCGTTCGGGAGTCGATCGCTGCGGTGAATTCGTCACCGGTGAGTACGAATTCGTCGAACTCGACGGAGTCGGTCATTGGCTTCCGGAGGAGGTGCCCGGGGAGGTGGCGACGGCGGTGCTGGCCCGGGTCCACGGAGGCGCGAGAGAGGGCTAAGCGGACCGAGAATAAATTTGGACCGAGTTCAGGAATCGGCGTACGCTCGGAGGGTGACCCAGACTCCCGGCCTGCGTGCGGCCAAGAAGCTCGACACGTGGCGATCGCTGCGCGCCGCCGCGATCGAGCTGGTGACCGCACGCGGATTCGATGACGTCAGCGTCGAGGAGATCGCGGCCGCCGCCCGAGTCTCGAAGAGCACCCTCTTCAACTACTTCCCGTCCAAGGAAGCGCTGCTCCTCGACCCCGACCCCGAAGACCCGGACCGCTGGCGCGCCCTCGCCGCCGCCCGGCCCGACGACGAACCGGTCTGGGTGTCGGTGCGCGAGATCATCGTCGGCGCGGTGTGCGGCGACGAGGCGAAGCTCCTCACCCGCAAGACGATGATCGAGCAGTGCCAGGCGCCGCTCGAACCCGCGCTCGCTGCGAGCGAACCGTTCCGCCGCTTCCTTCGTGACTGGGTGGCGGGCAGGCTTCCCGACGACCCGATCCTGACCGCGCTGGTCGTGAACTCCACGTTCGCGGTCGCGCACACCGCGTACCGCGCGTGGCGACCCGAGGACGGGCACGCCCGTTTCGAGGACCAGCTGCGCTACGGATTCGACACTCTCGGTGCCGGGCTGCTCGCCATGGGGGTCGCCACATGACCACCCTGCTCGAGAAGCTGCACGGCGTCGAACCTTTCATCGCCTACCTGGTCGTGAGCGGTTTCGTGTTCTTCGAGGACGCGTTGCTGATCGGATTCGTCGTCCCCGGCGAGACCGCGGCGATCGCGGGCGGCGTGATCGCCAGTCAGTCGCACGCGCACCTGTGGGTGATGATCGCCGTCGTCGTGGTCGCGGCCGTGCTCGGCGACACCGTCGGGTTCGGTATCGGCAGGCGATTCGGTCCGCGAGTGCATCGGCTTCCGCTGATCTCCGGTCAGCGTCTGGACCACGCCGCCGATCTCCTACGAAGACGCGGTGGCCCCGCGGTGTTCCTGGGCCGATTCGTGGCGTTCGTTCGCACGGCGATGCCCGCGCTCGCGGGCATGAGCGGCATGCCGTACCGCAGGTTCCTCGGCTTCAACGTCGTCGCCGCGACCCTCTTCGGTTCGGTGAGTGTCCTGGTCGGCTATGCGGTGGGAAACTCGTACGCCACAGTCGAATCCGTTCTCGGCGGCGGTGTCTGGGTGATTCTGGGGGTACTCGTCGCCGCCGCGGTGGTGTGGGGGATACGGCGCCGGATCCGTGTTCGGCGTGAGGTGTCCCACGACCAGGAGTCCACCGCCTTGCTCATGGGGAACCCTGGGAACTGTCCCAGCGGCAGCTGAGATTTCCGGATCCTCAGAGATCTCTCACCGATCACCACCCGTCGACCACACGAATCGGCGGTACCTTCGGGCGTCATGCCTATCTCCTCCGCGCCGCATGTCCGCCGACTGTGGGCCGCGACAGTCGTTGTCGCCGTTGCCGTTGTCGCAGTGTCGGGCGTCCTCCTCGCCCTGCGGTCGCCGGAGTCCCCGCGCATCGTCGCGGTCGTGAACGAGGACACCGGTCCGGTGGGCGCGAAGGTCGCCTCCGCGCTCACGGCGTCGGACGACTTCGAGTGGGAGGTTGTCGACGCGGCCCCCGACATCACCGCGGAACACGTTGCCGTGGTGGCCATTCCATCCGACTTCACCGACCGGATCTCGGCGCTGGGCGGCGCGAACCCGCAGCAGGCCCAGGTGACTGTCGAACGGGGGCCCGAGGCCGACGACGCGCAGGTGTCGGAGCTGACTGCGTCGGTGTCCGCGACGACCTCGGCGGCCGGTATCCGCGACCTCCTGTCGGGCGTCGCGTCGGCCCGCTCCCAACTGCAGCAGGCGACGCTGCCCGCACAGATCCTGACCAGCGCGACCGCGGCGGCCGAGAAGCAGGCGCAGGAAATGCTGGGCGGCGTCGACGACATCCTTCCGCTGTTGCAGACCGCCAACGACGGTGCGAACCAGCTCGCCGACGTCGCGGGGCAGGTGTCGGGAATGGTGGACGGCGCACGGGGACCCGCGGCCGAGGCGTCCGCGCGACTGTCCGAACTCGGGATGACCATCGGGGACGTCAACGCCGGTGCCGCGGAACTCGAGGGCGGGCTCACCGCAGCCGCAGGCGTCCTGCGGTCGACGGGAGTCGACGCGGCCGCGGCGGACACGCTCGACCGCACGGCAGCCGACCTGACGGCGCTGACCGCGCAACTTTCCGAGATCACCGCACTGCTGGGCACCGACGTGGGGGACGGCACCGATCTCGGTGCGGCTCTGGACAGCGGTTTCCGTCAGGTCGAGGGCATGTCCGCGCAGCTGTCGAGCGCGGGAGCCCAGTTGCAGTCCGGGATCGGACCGATCGCCGCGCAGGCCCCGGACCTGGTGGCGGGCGCGACCGATCAGGTCCTCGCAGGCGTCACCCAACTCAAGACGGTGTCGGCCACGCTGAGCGCCCAACTCGGCGAGGGCATCGGAGCGATCCCGCTCCAGGGCGGTGTCGCGGCGGTGTCGTCGAGTCTCGCGTCCCCGGTCGCGGTGACCCTCGCCGGCGAACCGTCCTCGGGGCCGCTGCTGACCGCGAACACGCTGATGGTCGCATTCGCCGCGACGACGATCGTGCTCGCCGCCGTGCTCGGTTGGCAGTATGCGGGCCGGTCGATGCGTCATAGTGAGGCATGAAGATTCTGCGGCCACTGACGGTGGCGACGACGACGGCGGCGGTCGGCCTCGTGCTCGTCGCCGGATGTTCCAGCGGTTCGACCTCCGGGGACTCCGGGTCCGCGCCTCCGGGTATCAGCACCCAGGCGGTCGGGACGGTCACCGCGGCGCCCGACACCGCGACCGTCGTGCTCGGGGTGCAGACGCAGGCCGCGACCGCGGACGCCGCGCTCGCCGCGAACGCCGAACGCGCCACCGCGTTGATCGACAGTCTCAAGGCGAAGGGCGTCGCGGAAGGCGACATCGCCACCAGCGGACTGTCCGTGCAGCCGACTTTCGGTAACTCGTCGACGGACATCACGGGTTACCAGGTGACCAACCAGGTCACCGCGACCGTCCACGACATCGCGGGGGCCGGTGAGCTGATCGACGCCGCGGCCGCAGCGGCGGGTGACGCCGTGCGCGTGCAGTCGCTGTCGTTCTCTGTCGACGACGACAGCGAGCTGCGGGCTCAGGCGCGCTCGAAGGCCGTCCAGCAGGCTCAGACGCAGGCCGGCCAGATCGCCGACGCCGCGGGGGTCTCGCTCGGCGGCGTCCGGTCGATCACGGAGGTCTCGGCGGAGACACCGGCGCCGATGCAGGGACGGATCCTGAGCGACCAGATGGCCGCGACGCCCGTCCAACCGGGAACCCAGGACCTCACCGTCACCGTGTCGGTGGTCTACGACATCGACTGACGGCCTGGCTCGACATCCCAGCGGCGCGGATCGCATTCGAGGTTGCGGCGATCCCACTGCGCGAGGTCCGCTGCCGCGGCGTAGGTGCTCTGCAGGAACTCTGCGACCGCGGCATCGGGATCCGTTGCGGTGCGGGCCTTTTCGTACGGAAAGAGGAACTGTCGGAAGTCGGAGTTGTAGAAGGCGCCGTCCGGCCCGACCGCAGCGTCGGCGAATCCGTCCGGTTCGGGATATGCGTACGCGTAGAACGCGCCCTCCTCGCCGCCGCCCGGCCAGAAGCCGCAACTGCTCAGTTCACGCGAATACCCCTCGACCATCACCCAGTCGCCGCAGTTCGGCGCGCCCCCGGGATGAGGGGGAGCGCTGCGACCCGAGAATCGGGTGCACGCGAGATCGAATGAGCCCCAGAAGAAGTGGACCGGCGACACCTTGCCGATGAAATGCGCGCGGAATGCGCGCATCACCCGGTCGGCCTGCACGAGCTGGCGCCAGAACAGTGTCGCGGCGTCGGCGTCGTACGACGCGTGGACCAGGTCGTCGGCGAATGGGATTGCCGGATCGACCTCGTTCGGCGTCGCGCTGATCGGCGCGTCGACACCCAGAGCGGTGAGTGCCTCCAGCACCTCGCCGTAGAACCGCGCCACCGGTTTCGGTTCGAGTGCGACGGTCGCGATTCCCCCGTCGCTGGTGCGGAGCACGAGTGCGT
Source organism: Rhodococcus sp. RD6.2 (assembly GCF_001040705.1). GTDB lineage: Bacteria > Actinomycetota > Actinomycetes > Mycobacteriales > Mycobacteriaceae > Rhodococcus_G. The sequence continues at coordinate 136,078 of NZ_CVQP01000005.1, read as the reverse complement.
GATCGACGAAGTCGAACTCGATGTCCAGCATGCGCGTGCCGACGGGGATCGCGCCCGTCGCCAGTCCGCGCGCCGAGACGTAGAACGTCACCTGCCACCAGTGATTGATCAGCGGGGACAGCGTCATGCGGACCTTCCCCACGATCTGCGTCCACATGTGCAGGGTGTCCCGGGTCGGCGTCCAGTCGTCCACACGCAGTGACGGCCACGAACCGTCGGAGTCGTTCCGGTCGGTCATCGCGTCTCCCTCGATTGCTCGGGGCGAAGAGAACGAAGAGGTGTTCTCGAGTCTAGGCCAGGCCTATCGTGGGGGCGTGGCGCACACACAGGACTCCTTCACCGGTAATCACGGCACCCGGATCGACTACGACGTCTGGACGCCGGACGGCGACCCCGTCGCCCTGCTCGTCCTCGCGCACGGGCTCGGCGAGCACGCGAGGCGTTACGACCATGTCGTCGCGCGACTGCTCGACATCGGGATCGTCGTGTACGCGCCCGACCATCGCGGCCACGGTCGCTCGGGCGGCAAGCGGGTCGAGCTCAAGGAATGGCGGGACTTCACCGACGACCTGCACCGCGTCTTCGACATCGCCCGCGCGGCACACCCCGGGCTGCCCGTCTATCTGCTCGGGCACAGCATGGGCGGCGCGATGGCGCTCGACTACGCCCTCGATCACCAGGACGATCTCGCCGGCCTGATCCTGTCCGGGCCTGCTGTCGACGTCACGTCCGGCACGCCCGCGATCGTCGTCACGCTCGGCAAGGTGCTCGGCAAGTACCTGCCCGGCCTGCCGGTCGAGAACCTCGATTCCAACCTCGTCTCCCGCGACCCGAAGGTCGTCGCCGCCTACAACGCCGACCCGCTCGTGCATCACGGCAAGGTCCCGGCAGGAATCGCCCGCGGCATGATCCTCAACGCCGAGTCACTTCCCGCGCGCCTGCCGTCGCTGAAGCTGCCGCTGCTCCTGCTGCACGGTGAGCAGGACGGCCTCGCCAAGGTCGACGGCAGCCGGATGATCGCGTCCACCGCCGGGACGTCGGACCTCACCTACAAGGAGTATCCGGGTCTCTACCACGAGATTCTCAACGAACCCGAGCAGGACGAGGTGATAGCCGACGTCACCGGGTGGCTCACGGCGCACCTGAGCTGACGCCGTGTCCCAGTTGACGCACCGCACCATCGCGGTGAACGGAATCGACCTGCACATCGCCGAACAGGGCACCGGGCAACCGGTCGTACTGTGCCACGGCTTCCCCGGACTCTGGTTCACGTGGCGACACCAGATCGACGCGCTGTCGCGGGCCGGTTACCGCGTGATCGCACCGGACATGCGCGGGTACGGACGCAGCAGCGCGCCCGCCGAGGCGAGTTCCTACGACCGCGTCCACACCGTCGGTGACATGGTCGGCCTGCTCGACGCACTCGACATCGACCAGGCGGTGTTCGCCGGCCACGATTTCGGTGCGCACCTCGTGTGGGACCTGCCTGCGTGGGCGCCCGGACGGGTACGGGCGCTGATGCAGCTCAGCGTCCCGCGCACCCCGCGGTTGCCGGTGCAGCCCAGCGTCGGCTTCGCGTACCTGGCCGCCCGGCATTTCGCGCACGTCCATTACTTCCAGGAGGTCGGCGTCGCCGACGCCGAACTGAACGGGCATCCGCGCGAGTTCCTCGCGAAGATCCTGCACGCCCTGTCCGGCGCCAACCGGTACCTCGACTGCTGGGACTTCCCGTCCGAGGGCAACGGCTACCTCGACGTCCTGCCCGAACCGCCCGCGCTGCCGTGGAAATGGCTCAGCGAGGACGAATTCGACTACTACGTCAGCGAATTCACGAGAACCGGCTTCACCGGCGGACTCAACTGGTATCGCGCCGAGGACGCCGTGTGGGAGCAGAACGCGGCGTTGCACGACAAGCCGATCGACGTGCCGACCGTCTTCGTCGCAGGCGCGAAGGACCCCGTGCTGGAGATGATGGGGCGCGACCCCTTCGCCGCAATGCGGGCTCTGGTGCCCGGACTCGTCGGCACCCATGTCGTCGACGGCGCGGGTCACTTCGTGCAGATGGAGAAGCCCGCCGAGGTCACCGCCATCTGGCTCGACTTCCTCGCGAGCCTCGACGCCTGACGTCGCCGCGCTGGTTCCCTGATGTCACATCGGGGGTCGTCAAGTGACTCGATGTGACATCAGGGAACCCGGGGTGGGGCTACTTGATGGTGGCCAGCGACGCGAGGGTGGCCGAGCAGGCGTCGGCGAGTTCGGCGCCCTTCTTGTCGAAGTGCGCGGTGAAGAAGTCGGCGTGGTCGGCGTGGTCGTGGAAGTGGTGCGGGGTGAGCACGGCGGAGAACACGGGCACGTCGGTATCGAGCTGGACACGCATGAGGCCGTCGATGACGGCGGTGGCCACGAAGTCGTGGCGATAGATGCCGCCGTCGACGACGAGTCCTGCGGTGACGACGGCGTCGATGCGTCCGGTGCGGGCGAGCCGCTGCGCGTGGAGGGGGATCTCGAAGGCGCCGGGCGTCTCGTAGAACTCGATGTCGGCGGGGTCGTGTCCGAGTTCACGCCAGCGGGCGACGAAGGCGTCGCGGGCGTGGTCGACGATGGACCTGTGCCAGGTGGCCTGAACGAACGCAATGGTCATGGGCAAATGCTAGTCCCGGGCCGCCCGATCGGTGGTCTCGCCGTCCGGTGCGCGGGACCGCGTGCGAAAGGTTCTGGCGGACGGTCGTTCTCGGCAATCGCCCCTAACCTACGGTACCGTAGGTAGCGTGACCAAGCCAGACGTGACCCTCGAGAACTCCGACGCCGTCTACGACTACTACCTCGGACACCGTCAGAACCGGCTGCTCGCGAAGGCCGCCTACGCGACGCTGGCCGCGAAGTTCCGGCCTCGGGTGCGGTACGCGGATGGTGCGCGAGACGCGATCCGGGCACTCGTGCGCTCGAACACCAGCCTGGTGCTGTCGGTCAACCACCTGTCCGAGTCCGATCCGTACACGGTCGCGGCGGCGGCGTGGCGTAGTCCGCTGCGCGCGGTGATCGGGCGCACGCGCGTGCTGGCGAAGGACGAACTGTTCGAGGAGCGGAAGCTGCGGGACAGGATCGACCTGATGGGTTCGATACCGGTGTTCCGTGGCAAGAACCACGGCATGCGGGCCGTCAACGCCGCAGGTCAGCAGATGATGGACGTGTGCGCGACGCGGATGAGCCGCGGTGACAGCGTCGCGATCTTCCCGGAGGGCACGTGCAACGAGGGCGACCCGACGCGGCTGCAGTCCGTCGGCAGCGGCGTCGGGCACATCACGAGCCGGGCGATCAAGCTCGGTGTGACGCCCGCGCTCCTGCACATGGGCATCAGCTACGGCGACGACGCCAGGAACGCGAGCGTCTACTTCTCCGAGCCGGTCACCGACCTGCCGGACAAGCCCGCCGCCATCGCTCGGCTCGTTCACGACCAGCTGCAGGAGGCCGTCGACGGGGCCGTCGCGTACGGCCGTCGGTAAGCTGGCGCCGACCCGTCTGGAGGACGACCATGCAGCAAGTGGATGTGGCAGCACTGGAGCAGGCACTCGCCGCCGGTGCCGCGTTGATCGATGTGCGTGAGGCCGACGAGTACGCGCAGGCCCGCGTCCCCGGTGCGGTGCTCGTTCCGCTCAGCGAGTTCACGGCCCGCCTGGGCGACATTCCGTCCGCCGACACCCTGTACGTGATCTGTGCAAAGGGTGGGCGTTCCGCGCAGGTCGTCGACTACCTCGGTCGGACCGGGGTCACTGCGGTGAACGTCGCGGGTGGAACCGACGCATGGATCGCGTCGGGCCGCGCAGTCGACTCCGGAAACTAGCGCCAGGCGCGCGAGTACGCGTCGATCTCCGATTCGCGGGCGGCGCGGCGCTTGTCGTTGTCCAGGTCCATCGGCAGGCCGTTCTTCTGCAGGCGACGTGCCCGGTTCTGGTGGATGTAGACGATCGAGTAGAAGACGGCCAGGCTGACGCCGAGCAGCACCATCGACGCACGCAGCCACAGCGGGCCGGGGAACAGCATGAACAGCGCGTACAGCGGGACGAACGGGACCTGGGCGCGCAGCATGTGCCGGACGAAGTAGTGGTCGCCCGTGATGTCGTTGAGCACCCAGTCGTTCATCGACTCGGGCAGCTTCGCGCCGAACGTGTACGCGATCCACTGCAGCGGGTTGGGGCGGGTGACGCCCATCTTGCCGGTCATGCGAGTGCTCCTGCCTTGAGTGCTGCCTGGTTGATGTCGGTGAGTACGCGGTGCAGTTCTTCGAGCTGCGGGAGCCCGACGCCGAGTGCCGCGACGACGGCCGGGGGGATCTTCTCGGCCTCGGTACGCAGTGCGCGGCCGGTGTCGGTCAGGTCGACGACGAGTGCGCGCTCGTCCTCGGCGCTGCGGGTGCGGGTGATCAGCCCGGATGCCTCGAGGCGCTTGAGCAGTGGTGAGAGCGTCGGTGAATCCAGTTGCAGCGCAGCGCCGATCGCCTTGACGGACATGGGTGCCTCGCCCCAGAGCGCGAGCATCACCAGATACTGCGGATGGGTGAGGCCCATCGGTTCGAGCAGTGGTCGGTAGACGGAGAGCACGGCCCGATTCGCGACGGCCAGCGCGAAGCAGACCTGGCGGTCGAGTGCGAGTGGGTCGGCGTCGGTCGTGGTCATGGATTGGAGTGTACACGAATAGTTAGGGCACTAACTATATCCGGAGCTCGAACTTTCTTCGGGATCAGCGGCCCCGCGCACGGTTTGAAGGTAAAGTAAGTAGTACTTACGGTGACACACACTTTTCGGAAGGGTGGCTCGTGGACGGAACGACGCAGTTCGACGCGGTGATCGTCGGCGCCGGCTTCGGCGGCATGGGTGCGGCGATCGCGCTCAAGCGCCTCGGCATGACCAACCTGGTCATCGTCGAACGTGAAGACGACCTCGGTGGCACCTGGCACGTCAACCGCTACCCAGGCCTCGCCGTCGACATCGCATCGGTCACCTATTCGTACTCGTTCGAGCCCAACCCGCACTGGTCGCGGCTGTTCGCGCCGGGCTCCGAGTTGAAGGCGTACGCCGACCACGTTGCCGACAAATACGACCTGCGCCGCTACATGCGGTTCGGTGCGGTCGTCTCGGGCGCTCACTGGGACGACGACGCCCGGCACTGGGTGGTGTCGATCGACGGACAGGAACCGGTCACGGGACGCTACCTGCTGACCGCAACCGGCTTCCTGTCGCAGCCGCACCTGCCCGACATCGAGGGCATCGACAGCTTCGCGGGCCGCGTCGTGCACACCACCGCGTGGGACGACACGATCGACCTCACCGGCACCCGGGCCGCCATAATCGGGACCGGCGCGACCGCCGTGCAGTTGATTCCCGAGGTCGCGCGCAAGGCTTCCGCGCTCACCGTCTACCAGCGGACCCCGATCTGGGTGGTACCGAAGCTCGATGCCCCGATTCCCGCTGTCGTGCGCCGACTGTTCGCGAAGGTCCCCGCCACTCAACGCGCCGCCCGCGCCGTCAGTGACGGACTGCTCGAGGGCCTGATGGTCACCGCGGTCCTGCACTACAAGCAGGCGAAGATCCTCAACAAGATCGCCGCCGCGGCGTCCCGGCTGTTCCTGCGCACCCAGGTCGGTGACGCGAAGCTGCGCCGCGCGCTGACCCCGGACTACGACTTCGGCTGCAAGCGACCCACGTTCTCCAACAGCTACTTCCGCACCTTCACCCGGCGGCACGTGAACCTGGAGACGACGTCGATCGACCATGTCGAAGCAGATGGCATCGTCACCGTCGACGGGCGCAAGACCGAGATCGACACGCTCGTCCTCGCGACCGGCTTCAACCTGTGGGACGTGAACTTCCCCGCCATCGAGGTCGTCGGACGTGAGGAGCGCAACCTCGGAAAGTGGTGGCGTGACAACCGTTTCCAGGCCTACGAGGGTGTCGCCGTGCCGAAGTTCCCGAACTTCCTCACGCTGGCCAGCCCGTACTCGTACAGCGGCCTGTCGTACTTCACGACCATCGAATCGCAGATGGCGCACATGACGCGGTTGTTCGGGGAGATGAAGCGTCGCGGCGCCGACGTGTTCGAGGTGACCGACCAGGCCAACGCCCACTTCCTCGACCGGATGACGGCAAACCTCGACGACTCCGTCTTCTACGCGGGCAGTTGCTCCACGTCGCGCAGCTACTACTTCAACCCGCAGGGTGAAGCGGCGCTGCTACGGCCGACGTCGACCGCCAACGCGTTCAAGGAGGCCAACTCGTTTCCCCTCGACGACTACACGCTGAGCTCACCGGCCGTCGTGGGCTGAGCTCGGGCGGGCAGACGGTCGTCGTGACCGGACACCCCTGTAGCCACCGTGACCTGCAGTCTCAGCGGGGCGCAGACGTCGCAAGGGCGATGACGGACTTCGTGGCGTCGATGACCGAGTCGGGGCGCTGGGTCTGGACGTAGTGGGTGGTGCCGGGAACGGTGACCACTTCGGCACCGGGAATGCCTGCGGCGAACGCGGCCTGCGACTGCGGCCAGATGTCGTTGACCTTCTGCAGCGACTCGGCGGTCACGTTCGGTGGCAGCTGATCGGGTATCGGGTTGGGTTCGCCCCGCACCATGACGACGACCGGGATGTCCGGCAGCGGCGGTGCCGCCTCGATCTGATCGAACAACTCGTCCACGCTGTAGGCCTCGGCCTGGTAGCCGGAGGGGTAGGAGTCCGGCGGCATCCGGAGGTCGGCGAACAGCGCCCACTCCGTCGGTGCGAGCATCGACCGCAGTTCCGGCTGCGCGGCGTCGACGGTCACCAGGCCCTGCGCGTCGTCCGGGTAGGTGCGGGCGTAGAGCAGGCTCAGTGGGCCACCGAGCGAGTGTCCGACCAAAACGAGCGGGCCCTGCTCGCCGGCGATGGTGAGTAGTTCGTGCAGTTCGGCGACCACGTCCGCGGTGTTCCGGGGCATCGGTACCTGGTCACTGCGATCCGGACTATCGGTGGGTGAGGGGACGATCGTGCCGTCGGAATCGGTGGTGGTGGTGAGCAGGGCCCCTGGGCGGTCGTAGGCACACACCCGGGTGGACGAGGCCAACCCGGGCAGCACCGCGGGCGGGTACGCCTCCGCGAGACTCCAGATGTCGGCGGCGTTGCCGTAACCGGACTGCAGGACGACGGTGGGGCTGCCGGTGCCGCGGCACTCCAGGTACAGGCCGCGGCCGTCGCTGATGCGGACCGTCCCCGCGATGTCGTGCCCGGCCGCCTCCGGCGTCGTGACGTCGGCACCGCAGGACGTCAGGGCGAAGGCCAGGAGGACCGCCACGGACGTCGCCGTCAGACAACCACTGCGATCGGACGTAGGCACCTCCGGTGTGGGGAGGAGGACACGTGGTCTGGGTCGGCCGTCGAGGGCCACCACCCTGGAATCGTATAGCGGTCGCGGGTGCGGTGCAGCCCGCACGGCGGGCAAGTCGAGGTGCTCGGCAGGGAGGCGGGGACCACGACCCGTGCTGCCACGCGCTAGAGGTGGGGGACGGCGTTCGGGATCTCGAGCACCGATCCGGCATGCGTGGTCACGTACACGCTGTCACGGCTGTACCCGGCTCCCTCGGCGCCAACCGAAATGCCCGCGGGGAGAACGAGTCCCGACGCGATCGCGCAGTGCGTGCCGTCCGGATCGATACGCCACACCTGGCCGCCGAAATAGGCTGCGGCGTAGAGGCGTCCAGCTGCGTCGATATCCAGGTCGTCGAAGAACACCCACTCGAGCCCGGCCGGGGGCCGGAAGTGGACGCGCGACTCGGCGGTCTCGGTGTCGATTGCCACGATGCCCGTGTCGCCCGTCGATACGTTCGCGAACAGGGTGCGCCCGTCGGCCGACAACGCCAGACCGTTGCCCGTCGATGCCCGGTACCAGGCGCGTTCCACCCGACCGTCCGGGGAGATACGGTCGATCGCGGGTTCGACATCGCTCGACGCGTACACTGTGCCGTCGGACGCGCGCACGACACCGTTCGCCATCGACAGCCCGCGTGCCACGACCGCCTGCTCGCCGGTCGCCGGGTTCAGTTGTCGCAGTTCGGCGGTCGGTGCCAGGAACGCCGTCAGCGCGTTACCGGAGCCGGCGAGCACGGTGCCGTCCGGAACCGGCGCGAGGCCACCCGGCGAGGGCACCGTGGCGATCGGCCGCGGTGGCGCACCCGGACCGTCGACGATGTCGACGGAGTTGCCGAACGCGTTGCTCAGGAGCATCCGGCCGTCACGGTCGAAGGCAACGGCTTCGAAGGCGCTCGGTTGGGCGACGAGGGTCCTCGGTGTGCCCACGCCCGCGCACATGGGCGTCGTGGTGGGGGAGGCCGGGAACGCCGACGCCGACCCGGTGCCGAGGACCAGGGCGGTCACCGTCGCCGCGACCAGTCGTCCCAATGCTGGAGCTGCCACCATCGTGATCCCCTTGGGTCGGGTGCGCGTGGTTGCGATTTTCGCACGGCTTTCGGACCTACGCCGTGCGCTCCCTGCTCGCGGCGACGACCCTGTTGTGAGACGGCAAGGAACTCGGCATTCCCGGTCCGGCGATCCTGCGGAAGTGGCTGCTCGGGAAGGTTGAGGCCACCGAGATCGGGGAACTGCTCAAGGAGTTCGGGCTGGTCGAGTAACTGTCGCGGGGTGGCTCACCCGGACAGGAGGGCACGGCGGCGACGGGCCTGCCAGCGTGTCGCGACGAGCCCGTGGCGGGGGCCGAAGAGGTAGACAAGCGTGAACAGCACGCCCTGCGTGAGGACGACCATGCCGCCCGGCGAGGTGTCCTGGTAGTAGGAGACATACAGGCCGACGACCCCGCAGGCCGCGGAGGTCGCGGGGGCGATCAGCAGCATCCGGCTGAACCGGTCGGTCAGCAGGTATGCGGTGGCGCCCGGAATGATCAGCATCGCCACCACCAGCACCACGCCGACGACCTGCAACGCCACCACACAGGTCAACGCGAGCAGACCCAGGAGCGTCGCACCGAGCATCCGCGGGTTGAGCCCGATCGCATGCGCGTGGATGGGGTCGAACGCATACAGGGTGAAGTCGCGGCGCTTGAGCACGAGAACCAGCAGAACGAGCGCGCCGAGGATCGCGATCTGCACCAGGTCGGAGGTGGACACCCCGAGCAGATTGCCGAAAATGATGTGGTTCAAGTCGGTTTGGCTCGGCGTCACCGAAATCAGCACCAGACCGAGCGCGAACAGAGTGGTGAAGACGATGCCGATGGCGGCGTCTTCCTTCACCCGGCTCGTGCCGCGGACCGCTCCGATGAGCGCGACCGCCAGGAACCCGAAGATCACCGCGCCGATCGCGAACGGTGCCCCGACGACGTACGCGAGCACGACACCGGGCAGCACGGCGTGCGAGACGGCGTCGCCCATCAGTGACCAGCCGATCAACACCAGCCAGCACGACAGCACCGCGCACACCACCGATGCGATCACCGTCGCGGCGAGTGCCCGTGTCATGAATGAATACGCGAACGGATCGAGAAGCAGGTCAACGAGATTCACCGCACCGGTCCTTCCAGCGGGTCGATACCGAATGCCCGGACCAGGTTCTCGGGCCGCAGGACGTCGAGGATGTCCCCGTCCGCGAGAATGCGCTGCATCAGCAGTACCGCCCGATCGGCCAGGCGCGGCAACGCCTGCAGGTCGTGGGTGGAGACCAGGATGGCGGTGCCGTCCCCGGCCAGTTCACGCAGCAAGGTCGTGATGGTCTGTTCGCTGCGCTTGTCGACGCCCGCGAACGGTTCGTCGAGCAGCAGCACCGACGCCTCCTGCGCGATCGCGCGGGCTACGAAGGCGCGCTTGCGCTGGCCGCCGGACAGTTGCCCGATCTGCCGATCCTGCAGGTCCGTCAGGTGCACGCGATCGAGCGCGACGTCGACGGCGTCGTGGTCGCGGCGGCGGGGCCTGCGCGTGAAGCCGAGGTGGCCGTAGCGTCCCGTCATCACCACGTCCCGCACGGACAGAGGGAACGCCCAGTCGATCTCCTCGGACTGCGGCACGTAGCCGACGGCGGCGCGTTTACGGGCCGCCGCGGGCGATCCGCCGCCGATCTCCACCGAACCGGTATCGGGGCGGACGATGCCCATCACCGACTTGAACAGCGTCGACTTCCCCGACCCGTTCATGCCGATCAGGCCGCAGATCGACGCGGGTTCGAGGTCCAGCGAGACGTGGTCGAGGGCGAGGACCGGACCGTAGTGGACGGTGACGTCCTTGATCCGAACGGCCGTGTCTGCGGTCATGACTCACTTCCTGTGAGGGCTGTGACGACCGTGTCGGCGTCGTGCCGGATCAGGTCCAGGTAGGTGGGCACCGGGCCGTCCGCCTCGGACAGCGAGTCGACGTAGAGCGTGCCGCCGAACCGCGCGCCCGTCGCGGAGACCACCTGCCGCATCGGCGCGTCCGAGACCGTCGACTCGCAGAACACGGCCGGAACATCGTTGGCCTTGACGAATTCGATCGCCGCGGTCAGCTGCTGGGGTGTGGCCTGCTGTTCCGCGTTGACGGGCCAGATGTACCGCTCGGTGAGGCCGGTGTCGCGGGCGAGGTAGGAGAAGGCGCCCTCGCAGGTGACGAGGGCGCGCTGCCGCTCGGGCAGGGTCGCGAGCCGGGCGGTCATCTCGTCCTGCACCTGCTGCAACTGCTGCTTGTATGCGTCGCCGTTGGCCGCGAACACCGCCGCGCCGTCGGGGTCGAGGTCGGTGAACGCCACGACCAGGTTGTCGACGTAGGTCTGCACGTTCAGCGGGCTCATCCAGGCGTGCGGGTTGGGCTTGCCCGCGTAGGCGTCGGCGGCGATGTCGATCGGTTCGATTCCGTCGGTCGCGACGACCCGCGGGCGGTGGAGTTCGTGCACGAACTGCTCGAACCAGGCTTCGAGGTTCAGGCCGTTGTCGACGATGAGATCGGCAGACGCGGCGCGCCGCATGTCGCCCGGGGTCGGTTCGTAGCCGTGGATCTCTGCGCCCGGCTTCGTGACCGACTCGACCCTCAGCCTGTCGCCCGCGACGTTGCTCGCGATGTCCGAGAGCACAGTGAAGGTCGTCAGCACGACCGGGCGGTCGTCGTCGCTGGTCAACACCTGTCCACACCCGGTGAGCGTGACGGTGAGTATCGCGGCGGCGGCTGCCGCCGCCACCCACGGGCGCGACGCGCGGCGATCGCCGGCACGGCGAAACATTGGCATGGCGAGATTCTAAGTTCGGGTGGCCGAACAATTCAATTGGGGTCGGTGTGGCGTTGATCTGTCGGTGGACACGCCGCGTGTCCGGAGAGGCGCGGGATCGGCGGCGGCGGCGACGACAATACGACGCGGACCGTCTCGACCGATCGAGGGCAACATGGCGACAGGAAACCCGATACGCAGTAGTTCGATGCGCGGTGGCGTGGTACCCCACAGCGTCCACGACGCCGTCGACGCGAACGGCTGGACCGTGCGCGCCGCGTCACGCCAGGGCGACACCCGGCAGAAAACCCGCAGGCAGGACGCCTACGCGGTGCGTCATGGCGGCGGCCGGATCGCCGTCGTCGTCTGTGACGGAGTCGGGGCCGCCGAACACTCGCACCTCGCGGCCGCTGCCGCGAGCGCCGCGCTCGCCGAGCACCTGCTCACCGCCGACCTCGAAGTGTCGGGGGACTGGACCGCACACCTCAAGGTCGCCTCGCTGGCCGTGACCCGAGCGGCAGGCGACCTGCTCGGCGACCGCGCCCCCAGCCTCGGCGCCGTGTACTCCGTCATGGCGACCACGGCGACCGCACTCGTCGTGGAACCGACCGACATCGGCCGGGGACCGTGGCTCGCACACACCGCCACCGTCGGGGACAGCAGCGCCTGGTGGCGCCGCACCCGCGGCGGAGCACTCGGATTCGAGCCGTGGCTCCTCATGTCGGGCGGACGGCTCACCAGGCACCAGATCGCCACCTCCGGCGCGCTCGTCCTGCCCCTGCCCGACGATGCCGTCGTCACCGGCGCCAGCTTCGAGATCGGCCACGAAGAGTTGCTGCTCGTGTGCAGCGACGGGGTCGCCGACGCCTTCGACGACGGCAGCAGCGCCGTCGCCGCGTCCTTCGCGTCCGGGTGGAGCAACCCGCCCCGCATCAGCGACCTCGCCGACCGCATCGCCTTCGACGCCGACCGGCAGGTCGACGACCGGACCGTCGTCGGGGTGTGGACGCCACGTTGACGTCCGGTCCAGGCGGGCGGCCCGGCTGTAGCCTGACCGGATGACCACCATCGACCCGGCCGCCAGCGATGCCAATTTCGAGGAACTGCAACGCGACCCGTTCTTCGAGGTTGTCACCGACCTGATCGGCGACTGTCTGGCCGACGCATTCGACGACCCGGCCGGCGGTGAAGTGGACCGTTGGACGCTCAGCGCCCTGCCCGCGACGAACCACGCGGCGGACCGGCACCGGCTGTTCACCCTCGCCATCGGTCCCGCGGAGGTGCTGCACGTCGAGCGGTTCCTCGAGGACGGCGACATCGTCGACTACCGCGTGGTCCTGCATCTCTCGGCGTCCGCGATGACCGCCGCGTCGGGATTCGCCCTCGACCGGTTCACGATGCGCTACCCACTGCTGCGGTTCACACCGTCCACCCTCGACTCGGACGTCGTGGTGGTCGACTGGTTCGTTTCCGACGACGGAGCGGACGACCAGTTCTTCGACCTGCCGTTGGCTGCGGCGATCCGGTCACTCGCCGACGGACTCGCCGCGGCTGGCCGCGGACCCTATGCGCAGCAGCACAACCGTGCCTTCGCAGCGCACGTCCTGAACCGGGCGTCCGACGATGCCTGACGCTCCCGCGCTCCGGCTGCCCCGGGTCCTGCGCGACGGGGACGACGCTGCAGCCGTCGACGTGCTGCACGAGTACTTCACCCGCAAACTCGTCAAGACCGGGTACCTGCGCACCGGCGCGCTCTGGGACGCCTGGGATCCCAGTGGTCGACGCGATGCCGACCGTGACGTGTTCACCGCCGACGACCTGGTGGCCGTCACGCTGCTGTCCGTGAAGGTGCCCGCACAGGGGGCACTGATCCTGTTACAGGACAAGCGCTCCGAGCTGACGGCGCTGCTGCAGGAGGTGGGGGAGGACCGCGACCTCGCCGACGAATCCGAGGCCGTCACAGCCGAGTCGCCGGTGTCGCGGCTGGAGTTGGCGCTCACCGAGGTGCACGGCATCGGCCGCACCACCGCCACCAAACTCGTTGCCCGCAAACGTCCCCGGCTGCACCCGATCTACGACCGCGTCATCGGGCTGCAACTCGGCACCACGGTCGAGCACACCGAACCGATCCGCGTCGCGCTGCGCGAGGACAACCGGGAACTGCACCGGCGGCTGATCGCACTGCGTGAGCAGGCCGGACTCGACGAGCGCGTCCCCGCGCTGCGCATCCTCGACGTCCTCGCCTGGATGCAGGGGAAGAAGTACGTGCCGAACGTCGTTGGGTGACCGCCCGATCGACGCAGGTGTCAGCGGATCAACTGGGGAGTTCCCACCATCTGCGGGCCCTCGTCGGGGTCCGGGGCCGGGGTGGTCGCCGGCGTATCTTCACCAACCAAGCCGGTGGCAAGTCGGTACCGGTGGATCAGCGCCGAGATCGGGTTCCGCTTGGCGGCAGTTGAGGTCGGCTTCGGCTCGGCCTTTTTCAGCCTGTTGAGATGTCGAGTCAGCGCCGCATGCAAGCGCGGACGGGCCGTGGTGCCGGGAACCCATGCGGGCGTCGCCCTCCAGAATCCTGCCGCGACGAGTACTTGCGGTGCGTAGAAAACCCAGATGAACACCGCGATGAGAACGAGCCTCACGGCTGTCCCGTCGTTGGAATTCCACCTTGCGATGGTGGCGGCGGCAGTGACCACGGCGATGAACACACTGAAACCGATGGAGGCGATCAGGATCATGGGGTCGCGGGTCACAAATGCCAGGACGCCCCGGTAGACGACCTCCTGCGTGATTCCGGCGAGAACGACACCTGCGAGAAGTGCGATGCCGATGTCGATGGGACGTTCGGCGAGTGGATGCGATGAGCGGACAGCGGCGAGGACGGCGAGTGGTGCCGCGCCGACCAGGCCGACAGCTGCCACATCGCGAACCATTGTCACCCTCGTGTGGGCGCGAGTGGTTTCCCATCGACCGATGACCCGGGTGATCGCGTCGACTTCGCGGCGGTGCCGTACGCCGTCCACCTCCATGTCGATCCGCGAGTCGGTCCCGAGAACGGACCGCACGTCGCCAGCGAACACGGCAACGGCGAAGGCGGCGGCTGCCACCGCGAGTTGTCCGATGTTGAACTCGTTCAGGTCATGGAAGAAGGTTGCCGCCCCGGTGGCGGTGGCGACAATCCCGACGAAGATGGAAGTCCTGCCGATCAGTCGTCGTCGCACGTATCCGGTGGGGTCACCTGGTCCGGATGATTTGATCTGCGACACCGCCACATGCGACGCGACAACCAGGGTTGCGAGGAGCGCCAGAATCGCTGCGCCATCCGGGACCGAGATCGTGGATTCGAACCTCGGGGCGTCGTCACCGATGGTCGGTGTGGACGATCGGTTGTACCCGACGACCAGCGCGACCAAGATCCCGTACAGGATGAGGCCGATCAGTCCGAATTCGATCAGGTCCCGCACCTTGTGTCGATGCCGCTCGAAGATGTCTTCGGCGTCAATTCCCTGCAGATCGTGGTCGTCAGCCACTCGTTCCCCCGTGTTCGCCCGGTGCTGCCCCATCAGCACCCAGGGAGGGTGTCACACCCGGACTCGCATGAGCGCGATCACAGCATCGTCGGGCGTGGCGGCTCCGTCGCAACAACGGTGCTCTTGTCGGTGGGGTGGGCGCCCGTTCGACGACCTGCGGTGGTCGAAGTTCAAGTACAAGCATCCCGACGAGATGTTCGCGATCGTCGATCAGCAGGTGTTTCCGTTCATCAAGAACATGCGCGGCGAGGAGTCCACTTACGCCCACTTCATGAAGGACGCGCGGCTGACGATCCCGAGCGCGGGGATGTACGTGTGGCTTCCTGGTGGCGCGCCAGAGTACATGCGCGCCAACCACGCCGACGCGATCAACGCGGGCGCCGGAAAGCAGCAGTACCACCACGAGATGTTCCACGGATTCGACTTCGACAACACGATGCTCCGAATCGGCTCGCTGAACATGCTGTTGCACGGCATCGAACAGCCCGACATCCGCTACCGGGACTCTCTCGCCGAAGCGAACACCGTTGATGCCGAGGCGTATTCGCCGATCCTCGTCAACCCGCCATTCGCGGGGTCGTTGGACTACGAGAACACCGCGAAGGATTCGCAGCAGATCGCGAAGACGAAGAAGACGGAGCTGCTGTTCCTCGCGCTGTTCCTGCGCCTGCTCAAGCCGGGTGGCCGCGCGGCTGTGATCGTGCCGGACGGCGTGCTGTTCGGATGATGCGAAGGCGCACCAGGAACTTCGACGGTTCTTGGTCGAGGAGCAGAAGCTCGATGCCGTCGTGAAGTTGCCGTCGGGCCTGTTCAAGCCCTACGCGGCAGGTGACACTGTCGGCAGGCCTGAGATCCAGGCATTCGTCGGTGTCCTGCACGGCGTCGGCGCGGCCCGTGGCGTCTTCATCGCCACCAGCGCATTCACCTCCGGCGCCCGCGAGTACGCGCAGAAGATCGGTACGCGCGTCATTCTCATCGACGGACAACGCCTCGCGGAGTTGATGATCCGCTATGGAGTCGCAGTCCAGGCCCGGCAAGTGTTCACTGTTGTCGAGGTCGACGAGGACTACTTCGAGTGATCGAAGCGCACTCGTGAACAGGTTGACTTGGATCTCCAGTTTGTGTCGGTGGGCTGCGCTATGATTCGAACATGCTTTCGACCGCGGATATTGATGGGACAGGCCAGGTGGAACACCACCTGGCCGCCATCGATGCCGCCGTTGAAGGGCTGCTTGCTGAGTCACTGACGGGGCTGTCCGAGGCCGAGATCGTCGAAGCACTGCAGCGGATGGAGATTTCGCTGCGCAAGGCGTCCGCGGTCGGGCACCGGCTCGTCGTCGAGTCTGTCGAGCGCTCGATCCCCGGCAATCTGGCCTGCCGGTCCGTCAACGATTTCCTTGTCTCGACCCTCCGCATCTCGGCGGCCGACGCCGCGAAGCGCGCGAAGGGTGCCGCCAAGACCGGAACCTGGCACACGGTCAGCGGTGAGGCGATGGAGGCCACGCTGCCCACCACCGCGTCGGCCGTCCATGACGGCGCGATCGGCCCCGACCATGTCGCCGCGATCGCCCGGACGATGCGGCAAATCCCGCACGGCACAACGTCCGACGAGATCGATGTCGCCGAGCGAATCCTCTCCGACGCCGCACGCTCCACCACGCCCGAGGACGTAACCAAGGTCGGCATCCACCTGCTCGCCCACCTCAGCCCGGACGGCAGTGTCCCCGACGAGCGTGAACGCAAGCGCCGCCGCGGGCTGAGGCTGGGCAAGCAGGGTGCCGATCTCATGACTCCTGTCTCCGGGCTGTTGGACCCGGAGGCTCGGGCCCTACTCGAACCGGTCCTCGCCAAGCTTGCGAGGCCTGGCATGAACAATCCCGACGACCCTGACTCCCCGCCCGGGGACGTCGATTCCCCGGACTTGGATCGAACAGCGCTGGCGAAGGCTGCCGCCCGCGACACACGCACCGCAGTGCAACGCAACCATGACGGGCTGAAAGTCGCGCTACAGCAGATGCTCTCGTCCGGAATCCTCGGCAGCCACCGAGGGCTTCCGGTGACCGCGATCATCACCATGACGATCGGGCAGCTCGAAAAGGCGGTCGGCGTGGCGACCACAGCGACCGGTGGAATCGTCCCCATCAGTGACGCGCTGCGGATGGCCCAGAGCGCCCACCCCGTGCTCGCGCTGTTCGACCACAACGGCCGGCCCCTGCACCTCGGCCGCAGCCGCCGCCTCGCCTCCGCGGATCAGCGACTCGCGCTCATCGCCGCCTCCCGCGGCTGCACGCGACCCGGCTGTGATGCGCCCGCCTCCCTCACCGCCGTCCACCACATCACCGAATGGCAGGACGGCGGCGCCACCGACATCACCAACGAGGACCTCGCCTGCGACAGCTGCCACGCCCTCGTCCACGACGGACCCGGCGGCTGGAAAACCCGTGTCGCACCAACCGAGTCGGCGCATCCGGGCCGAACCGAGTGGACTGCGCCGCCACACATCGATCCGGACCGGCAGCCGCGGGTCAACCACCGGCACCACCTGGACCACCTTGTCGCAGGCGCCCTCGACCGCCAGCTGATCCGACGGGGGCGGCCGAACCGGAGAAGCCCGCAGAAGTGACCGACAGTGGCGATGACGCGCCCTGATCGCGCGGTCTAGTCGCGGGTGAAGCCGTCACACCCCTCAGCGACGGCTTCACCCGCTGGCCGCGGTTCCGACACGCCACCTACCGCCGAGCGAAACGGAGCTCGGACGGTAGCGAGGCGTCCACTTCTGGCGCCGAAAGCGGCTGTCAGTAGACGGAGTTGGCCCCGTATTCGGCCTGCGCGTACGTGTAGCCCTCGTACACCAGCTGGTCGATCAGTCCGGACTTCGAGAACGAGGTGAAGTCGAGGTACTGCTCGGCGCTCCGTGCTGCCTGCTCGTTCCAGTCCGCATCCAGGCTGTCCACCGCATACGTCGCATCCTCGGTGGAGAAGTCTTCGTACTCGAGCTGGTCGATCAGTCCGCTGCGGGAGAAGGCGCTGCGGTGGTCACCGGCGGAACGATGGCCGCTGCCGTCGCACTGCTCCTCACAGGCTCCACAGGTGCAGCAGATGCGGCAGGGGCAGTGATGCTCGGAACGGTGGTCTGGCTGCTGAGCCGCGACGCGGTCGACGAGACTACCGTCGCCTGGCTGCTCGGCGACGCTGCGGTGGCGGCGCCGCTCTTCTCCCTGTCTGCTTCGCCGAAGCTGCCGACAAGCGCGAGAAACAGAACGATGGCGCCGACCACCCACGGCCACTTCTTCCGCTTCTTCTTCGGCGCGGTCGCGGCGGGCTGGTAGCCGGGCTGGGTGGGGTAGGGCGCAGGGGTGGGGAAGGGCTCGGTCATGTCGTGCTCCTGTGGAGATGGTGCGTCGCAGTCGACGCGTCCCGCATTTGCGAGAGCCGGACAGAATGACAGAGCCCACCGACATGTTCGCCGACGCCGGTGTGGGATCGCATTGGTGGACACGGAAACGCGGCACTGATACGTTCCTTCTCTTCACGTGCTGCGGAGTCCTCGCCACGGTGATTCAATGCCAACAGCTTTCGATTCAGCTTCCAAGCCAGACACGCAACCTCGCTGGTCCTACGAGCGGGCAGTGTTCGTCGCGCCGCGCGTGCGCTCCCGAAATGCGCAACCCGAGGTGGTGTCCGCAGTCGATCTCGATGAACTCAGGTATCTCGTCAGTACAACTATCGGCGACGAGAATCGCTTCTCGATCGAATCGGTCTCCGAGCTTTTCGGCCACACCGCGCGGGTGTCGGTGTTTGGGTGCACCGAGACCGAGACGGCCGTCATCGCGGACGTCGTCGCCGCACAAACACTGTGGGAGGCGGTGCCCGATAGGGAATTCGATCGCATCGCGGCGCGAACTCCGCTCCATCGTCGGACTGTTGGAGAAGAAGAAGCGGGTCGTCGTCTACACCGACTTCACGGACACCCTCGGTGAGGTCGTGGAACGAGACATGCCGGAGATGCGGTCCGGCACCGACGTCGAGCGCTACACGGCGAAGGTGCGGGACTACCTGCGTCGCCAGCCCGACAACCTGGCCTTGCAGAAGGTGAGGTCGGGGAAGGTGCTCACCGCAGTGGATCTGGACTCCCTCGAAGGGCTGCTCGCGAGCAGCGGCGCGGGCGAACCCGAGGACCTCGCGCGTGCGGTCGAGAATGCTCACGGACTCGGCAGGTTCATCCGCTCGCTCGTCGGCCTCGATCAGAAGGCCGTGCAGGAGGCGTTCGCCGACTTCCTCGCCGGACGCACCGCGACCGTGAGCCAGATCGATTTCGTCAACCTGGTCGTCAGTCATCTGACGCGGCACGGCCAGATGGATCCGAGTCTGCTCTTCGAGGCGCCGTTCACCGACACCGCACCCCAGGGGCCGACGCAGCTGTTCGACCTCGATCAGACGCGCAAGCTCGTCGACGTCATCACGTCGATCAACGACGCGGCCGACGCCGCCACGGCGTAGCCGCCCGTTCTGCGATGCCCGGCTGACGGGCCGTCGCAGCCGGCGCGAACGTGCGCCGGTGCGACGGCCGGTCGATCAGGCCAGGCGGCGCTCGAACGCCACCCTCGACGTCGCGGTGGCGATGTCCACCGTGTACACCCGGACGGTGACGGCATCCTGGTCGAGGTCCATCACCATGAATCCGACATCCGTGTAGTTCTGAAAGAGGTTCGGGCGATCGACGGCGGGGCCGGCCTTGCCGTGGCTGTTCTTCGCCGATGCGCCGCACACGATCTGACGGGTTCCCTTGGACGCTGTCGTCGGCTCGAGGATCTGCATCGAGTGATCGTGCCCGGACAGGATGAGGTTGCATCGGCCGACGACGTGATCCTCGTAGAACCGCTTCGCGTGAACGCCGTTCAGCGGTTCGATGGGGATCCCGTCGTACATGCCGGCATCGCCGTGGGATCCGTTGCTGAGGTACGGATGATGAGTGACCGCGATCTTCCACTTCGCCGTCGAAGAGGAGATCGCGGCGTCGAGCCAGGCCCGCTGCTCTGTCATGAAAGGTCCGTCGGGTGCCCAGTACGGCGAGAACAGCGGCGGAAGGTACGCGGCGAGCGGATTGAGGTCGAGGACGAAGAACTCGACAACCGGGTTCTGCTCGGGCAGCCGCACCGAGTAGTACCGGCTGGGCATCCACCACTTCCGGGAGCGCCGGTGGTAGTCGACCTCCTCGTCGCCCCGTCCCAGCCAGCCGCCGTCGCCGGGAAAGACCGCGCTGTTGTCGTGGTTGCCCAGTGCCATCACCCACGGGAAGTCGAGGCCGTGGTTCGGGTCCTCGAACTTGGTGGCGAACTGGTTGTCGGTGTCGCTGGTCGGACCGCTCTCGTAGATGTTGTCGCCGAGGCCCAGCGCCAGGGAGAGGGGTTCGCGGGCGTGGAGGTCGCGAATCGCGTTGGCCACCGCCCACTGCGGCGGCGCCCCGGTGCCTGCGTCACCGCAGAGAAGGACGCGGAGCGTCGACTCGGTGGGAAAGGGGAACTTGTCGAGGTCGGTGGGGAACGGGGCATCGGCGCTGCCGGTACCGGCCACGGCGGCGGACAGGGAATCGGCGCTGCCGGTGTCGGCTGCGGACGCGATGGACGGCATCATCGCGGCGAGCGGAAGGGCGGCGCCCGCAGCCGCGGCACCGGTCAGGAATTGGCGTCGATCGATTCCGTTGAACTCCGTCATGTGTCCTCGTTCCTCGGGGAAGGGGTGGGCATGGCTGACTCGCCCACGAGTTAACAGGGCCGCAAACCTGAATGTGGACGAATGTTCAATAGTGGAAGGAAGGTTTCGCCCGTCACGCCAGGTACTGCGCCCGCCACGCGAGGATGCCGGTGCCGACGGCAATGGCAATGAGCGTTGCCGTCCACAGGAATCGGGGGAGGTGGGTGAGCCGGCGGAGCTGGTCGAGGTCGGAGTTCCCGCTGCGGGTGCGGGCCGCTTCGACGATGGTGCGGAGGTTGCCCGCGAGGAGCAGCCAGATCGCGGTGTAGGCGAAGTGCAGTTGCAGGGGGTCGGAGCCGTACCAGGCGACGACGCCGACGGCTCCGCCCGCGGCGACGAGGACGAGGAACCCGAAGACGTTGCGGATGAACGGGATCATCAGGGCGATCAGTGCCACCGCGCCCCACAGGAGGATCGGCAGGCGTCCGGCGGCGATGAGGGCGGCGCCCGCGAGGCCGAGCAGCGACGGGGCGAGATAGCCGGCGGCAGCGGTCACCACCATGCCCGGACCCCGCGGCTTGCCGCGGGAGAGGGTCAGCCCCGAGGTGTCGGAGTGCAGGCGGATGCCGGTGAGTCGGCGTCCCGTCGCGACCGCGGCGATCGCATGCCCCGCCTCGTGCGCCAGCGTCACCACGTGCCGCGTCAGATTCCACAGCGGACGCCACAGGACGAGCGGCGCCGCCAGTGCGAGGGGCAGGTACGCCGACCAGTCGGCCCAGTACGAGTTCACCGGACCATGGTGCCAAGGTGTTCGAGGTGAATGCTCACGCCGAAAACGGTTTCCGAGGAATTTGCCAGGTTCCAGGCCTTGCGGGTGGGCGGTCATCCGGGTAGCAATGACCCTGCGAGCCGGTAGCCCAGCAGTATTCGGCAACCCGACGCCGGTGAGCAGCATCCCCGTTCAGAAGGAGTTCAAGCATGGGTTCGTCCGAAGATGACAGCCTCGCCGCCATCAGCTATTTCGCCGGCATCGGTGGACTCGGTCTGATCGCGGTCGCGGTCGGTGCAGGGCTGGCATCGCAGTCCTGACAGGTCGTGTATGAATGCGCCTGTCCTGACAGCGCGTCCACACCATCGACGATGTGAAAAGTCCCACACCCGAATCGGGTGTGGGGCTTTTCCGTCGGCCGAGGTCCGGGCCTCTGCGTCACGAGCGGTCGGCAGGCGGCTGCAGTGCTCGGACGAGAGCGAGGAGTTGGGTACGCAGGGCCGTCGCGTCTCCGACGGCTGCGGTGAGTGTGGCGTCGTCGCGTTCGAGGTCGATCAGCCGCCCGTACACGTCGCGTCCCGTGTCGGTGACGGTGACCAGTTTGCGGCGCTCGTCGCAGAGATCCGTCTCGCGGGTGACGTAGCCGGCGCGTTCGAGCTTCTCGACGGTACGGCTCATCGTCTGGTCGGTGACGCGGGCGGTGCGGGCGAGTTCGCGTTGCGATGCCGGTGCGCGGGATGCCGCGTGCAGGACGAACAGCCCGGCGTGGGTGAGGTCGTGTGCGCGGAGCACCGACTCCCAGGAGTGCTCGACGAGCCGTGCCGCGGTGGACAGCAGTCGGCCGGTGGGCCAGGTGTCGATGGCGTCGGGACCCATCTCGTCCTCCCGGGGTTGCATTTGTTCAGCAGGCTGAGCAAAATCACGAATCGGACATCGGCACCGGATCCCTCGAGAGGACGATCGTGACAACGACGGCACCCACCCGGACTCGGCGACTGCGCTGGATTCTGCCAGCTCTGCTGATCCTCGCGTGGCTCACGCTCGCCGGGATGGGCGGACCCTTCGCGGGCAAGCTCACGGACGTGCAGTCCAACGACGCCACATCGTTCCTGCCCGCATCCGCCGAAGCCACGGAGGTCGCACGCCTCGAGAGTGGATTTCAGGACACCACATTCGTGCCCGCCATCGTCGTCGCCGAACGCGACGGCGGTATCCAGGCCGCCGACACCGCGTTCCTCGCCGACAGCACAGGAGTGCTCGCGGGAACAGAGGGCTTCGGGCCGCAGGTCTCGCCGCCGCTCCCGTCCCACGACGGCCAGGCGCTGCAGGTGTTCGTCCCCGTCGACAGCACGGGCGAGGTCAAGGACACCGTCGCCCAACTGCGGGACGCCCTCGCCGACGCGCCCGACGGCCTGACTGTTCACGTCACCGGCCCGGCAGGCACCGCCGCCGACCTCAGCTCGGCGTTCGCGGGGATCGACGGACTGCTGATCCTCGTCGCGGGTGCGGTCGTGATGCTGATCCTCATCGTCGTCTACCGCAGTCCGATCCTGCCGTTCGTCGTCATCTTCTCCGCGCTGTTCGCGCTGGTCCTCGCCAGCCTCCTTGTCTACGTGCTCGCCGACGCCGGCGCCATCACCCTCAACGGCCAAAGCCAGGGCATCCTGTTCATCCTCGTGTTCGGCGCCGCCACCGACTACGCGCTGCTGCTCGTCTCGCGGTTCCGGGAGGAACTGCACGTGCAGGAGGACAAGTACGCCGCGATGCGCACCGCGTGGAAGGCGACCCTCGAACCCGTCGCCGCGTCGGCGGGCACCGTCATCGCAGGCGTCCTGTGCCTGCTGCTGTCCGACCTGAACTCGAATCGCGGTCTCGGCCCGGTCGCCGCGATCGGTATCGCCGCCTCGTTCGTCGCGTCGATGACGTTCCTGCCCGCGGCACTCGTGCTGTTCGGGCGATCCGCGTTCTGGCCGCGTCGACCCGGCTACACCGGAGATTCGGAAGTCGAAGCTCAGCACGGATTCTGGGCGAAGCTCGCCGCACGCATCGGACGGCACCCCCGCCGGTTCTGGGTCGGCTCGACGCTCGTACTGATCCTGTTCGCACTCTTCCTGCCGCAGTTCAAGGCCAGTGGCATCGCGCAGTCCGACACCTTCCTGTTCGAGGCGGACTCGAGCGCCGGACAGCAGGTGCTCGGCGAACACTTCGACGCAGGTAGCGGATCACCCGCCGTGATCATTGCAAACGCCGACTCCCTCGCCGAGGTGCGCACGGCCGCCGAGGTGCCCGGCGTCGAGGACGTCACGATCGTGAGTTCCGGTGGAGCACCCCTGATCGTGGACGGACGCGTCGCCATCGAGGCGACCCTGACCGACGCCGCCGACTCGCTCGCCGCCGAGGACACCGTGAAGCGACTGCGGGACTCGGTTCACGCGGTCGACGGCGCCGACGCACTCGTCGGCGGACCCACCGCAACCGACCTCGACACCAAGACCACGGCAACCCACGACCGCAACCTGATCATCCCGGTGGTGAGCCTCGTGGTCCTCGCGATCCTGTGCCTGCTGCTGCGCTCCCTGCTCGCGCCGCTGCTGCTCATGGGCACCGTGATCCTGTCCTTCGCGGCGACACTGGGTATTTCGTCGATCGTGTTCAATCACATCCTCGGCTTCCCCGGCGCCGACCCCGTCGTCCCACTGTTCGCGTTCGTCTTCCTCGTCGCACTAGGCATCGACTACAACATCTTCCTGATGACCAGGGTCCGCGAGGAAGCGCACCGGATCGGGACGCGGCGCGGCGTGCTCCGCGGACTCACCGTCACCGGCGGTGTCATCACCTCCGCCGGAGTCGTTCTCGCCGCGACGTTCTCGGCTCTCGCCGTGATCCCGCTGATCTTCCTGGCGCAGATCGCCTTCATCGTCGCGTTCGGTGTGCTCCTCGACGCACTGCTCGTGCGCTCACTGCTGGTGCCCGCCCTCGTCTACGACATCGGTCCGCGGGTGTGGTGGCCGAGCGCGCTGTCCCGCAAGGCCGAGCCGGACGGCGAGCTGGTTCCCTAGCCGGTGATCCGCGCGAACGGGCGGGCCTGCTCGAGTTCGAATGCCAACTCGAGCAGCGTCCGCTCGTCGCCGTGCGCGGCCGAGAAGTGCATCCCGAGCGGCAGTCCCGCCGACGTGGTGTGCAGGGGCAGCGAGATCGCAGGCGTGCCCGCGGCGTTGTTCAGTGGTGTGAACGCCGTGTAGGTGACGATCCGCTCGAACAGCTCGTCGAAAGGCTGTGCGGGGGAGAGGAACCCGAGCTCCGGTGTCGTGTGGGACACGACCGGGGACAGGACCACGTCGTAGGTCGCGAACAACTGCCTCGCCCGGCGCGCGGTCCGCTGCAACCGGTACAGCACCTGCGGCGTCTTCGCGATGTTGCGGCGGTACAGCGCGTCCAGGCCCCGGGTGAGATTGTCGGTGCGGTCCTTGTCGAAGTCCGGGCCGAGCATCCGCTTCCCGCCCGTGCAGAGCGCGAAGGACAGGAAACCCCAATAGATGCTGAAGTCGTCGACGAACTCGGGACCGACCGGAAGCGGCGCCTCGGAGACGTGATGGCCGAGGCCGGACAGCAGATCCGCGGTCGCGCGCACCGCGGTGCGGGTGTCGTCGTCGGTGGGGGTGCCGTGCACGGAGTCCATCACCACGCCGACGCGCAGTCGGGTGCTGCTCGGACCCTCGACGAGCCGGATCGGCGGTAGGGCCGGATTGCGGTAGTGCTGCTCGGCGGCCGCGTAGTAGTTCGCCGAGTCGCGGACGGTGCGGGTCACGACGCCCTGCGTGACGATGCGTACCGGCATCGACAGGTCGTTCTTGTCCGCCCGCATCCGGCCCCGTGTCGGCTTCAACCCGACCAGCCCGCACGCCGCCGCCGGAATGCGGATCGACCCGCCGCCGTCGTTGCCGTGCGCGATCGGCACCACTCCCGACGCCACCAGCGCCGCCGCACCGCCCGACGACGCGCCCGACGAGAAGTCGGGATTCCACGGATTGTGTACCGGCTCGGCGTTCGCGAACTCCGTGGTCGGGCTGAACCCGAACTCCGGCAACCTGCTCTTGCCCAACGCCACCAACCCGGTCGAGAGCAGCTGGGTCGCCGACGGCGCATCCGTCGCCGCCGGACGCGGCGTGAACGCGGCGCTGCCCTCACCGGTCGGCAGCCCCGCGACGTCGACGTTGTCCTTCACGAATGTCGGTACCCCCGCGAACGGACCCGGCCGGTACGCGGCGCCCCGTGCCCGATCGAAGTCGGGGACCTCGATCGCGGCCAGGTCGGTCACGGCGGCGGCGCGGGCGATCGCCGCGTCCACCGCCTCGCGGGACGTGATCTCACCGGACGCGATCCGCGCCGCGACCCCTGTCGCATCGAGGTCGCCGAGGGCGTCGTCGCCGAACGCATGCACTGCAGTCATGGCCAGACTCTAGAGCGGATCCGTCTCCGCGAGGCCGTCGTCGCTCAACTCGAGCCATCGCGTGATGCCGATGTCGCGCAGGAACGGCACGTCGTGGCTCACCACGACCAGTGCGCCGCGGAACTGCGTCAACGCCTCCGTCAGGTGCGCCAGGCTCGGGAGGTCGAGGTTGTTGGTCGGCTCGTCGAGCATCAGCAGACGTGGCGCCGGCTCGGACAGCAGGATCGTCGCCAACGCGGCCCGCAACCGTTCGCCACCCGACAGCGCCGACACGGGCACATCCGCATCCCGGCCACGGAACAGGAAGCGCGCCAGTCTGCCCCGGATCTCCTCGCCCGACGCATGCGGCGCCGCATCCGCGACGTTCTCTGCGAGTGTGCGGGACTCGTCGAAGACGTCGAGCCGCTGAGGCAACACCCGCCACGGCACCACGGGGCCGGCGTCGGCGATCGCGCGGAGCAACGTGGTCTTGCCGATTCCGTTGCGGCCCACGACGGCGATCCGCTCCGGACCCGTGATGCCCAGCTCGACGTGCTGCCCCGTCGGCAGGGAGGAATCGAGGTCCAGTACCCGCTGCCCGGCGTGAACCACGCTGTCGGGCAGGTCGATCCGGATCTCCTTGTCCTCCCGAAGCGCGTCCTCCGCCTCGGTGAGGGTGCGACGGGCGTCGTCCAGCTTCCCCTGGTGGTTGCCCCGAAGCTTGCCCGCCGACTCCTGCGCCTGCCGCTTGCGCAGACCGGCCAGGATCGGAGGCAGGCTCGACTCCATCTTCTTCCCGTACCGCTGCCTGCGATCGATCTTGATCTGTGCCTCGACCAGCTCTCGACCCTGCCGACGCACATCGGCGCGGGCATCTCGAACGGCGGCCCGTGCGGACTCCTGCTCGGCCTCTACCACCTGCCGATAGTGGTCGAAATTGCCTCCGAAGAAACGCAATTCGCCATCGCGGAATTCGGCTGTCGTGTTCATCCGGTTCAGTAGTTCGCGGTCGTGGCTGACGACCACGACGATTCCCGTGAACTGCTCGACCGCCGCGTAGAGGCGGGCTTTCGCCTGTAGATCGAGGTTGTTCGTCGGCTCGTCGAGCAGGAGGACGTCCGGTTCGGTGAGCAGCGCGGCCGACAGGCCGAGCAGCATCGTCTCGCCGCCCGACAGGGTTCCGACGGTGCGGCCCAACGCCTCCGGGGTCGGCGCGATGCGCGCGAGGCCGAGGCGGTCCAGCGTCGCGACAGCGCGTTCCTCGACGTCCCAGTGCGAGCCGACGGTCGCGTAGTCGTCGTCGGTCCCCTCGCCGGATTCGATGCGGTGCAACGCCGTACGCTGCTCCGCGATTCCGAGGACGGCATCGACGGTGCGCCCGGGGTCGAGGGCGAGATCCTGACGCAGATAGGCGAGGTCGCCGCCAACGGTGACGGAACCGCGCGCCGGGGTCAGTCGGCCCGCGATCAGGCGCAGCAGCGTCGACTTGCCTGCACCGTTGCGGCCGACGAGGCCCGTTCGGCCGGCAGGGAACACTGCGTCGACGCCGTCGAGCACGGTATCGCCGTCGGGCCAGGAGAATGAGAGGTCGGACAGGACGAGTGAGGGCATGAATGCTCCTTCGGGGGGGTTGCGGAGCGCACGCGAAGAGCGCGGCGCGCGAGAACTACCTCCGAATGAGCAATGGTCCGTCCGATCGTCGACAACAGGGCGCCATCCACCGTAGGGGAGGCGTGGTGACCCCGCAACCGAGTTTTCGTCAGTTCGTCGATCTCCTACAGCTGAGGGCCCTCGGTGCGCAGGTCGTCGACCTTGCGCATCGCGTCCCGCAGTTCCGCGAGCCACTCCTCGGCGTGCTGGCCCGCGAGACGGACCGTCCACGCGAGGGCGTCCGCGCGGGACCGGGCGACGCCTGCGTCGACGAGGGTGTCGAGGACCTTGCGTTCGGGTTGGCGCAGTCGCGTCATCACCGGCACCGCCAGATGCGTGAAGAGGACGTGATGGTCACCGAGCGTGACGCCCCAGGCGACCTTGCGGCCGTAGCGGGCCTCCGCCTCGTCGGCGATCTGCATGCGCTGCGACCGCGTCGACTCGCGGAATCGGGACACCCGTCCCTCGACCGCGGCGGGGGTGGCGTCGTCGGGAGGCGCGAGTTCGCCGGTGACGACGATCTCCTCCCGATCGACTTCGATGGTCGGGGGACCGGTGAACCAGTCGTCGGGCAGGCGTCCGGCGAACCAGTCGCTGACATCGCGCGTGTCGGGCGCCTCGGCCTGTTGCCAGCCGCCGCTGCGGCCGAACCTGCGGCTATACGACGAGTATCCCATTGCTCTCACCTCGAAAGTTGCAATGATTACTTGATTACAACCATACGCCGATCGCGTCGCGCATGTGCGTGCGTCCGGTGGCTCCGGCCACAGGAAGCGCGCACAGTCGGCGGAGCCGCCTAGGGTCGGGGGATGCGCATGAACCCCCGAGTCAGCGTCGGCGTCGCGGCCATGTCGGTGTCCGCCCTGGTCCTCGGAGGGGTCGCCTGCAGCACCGGCCCGTCCGAGACGGAGACTGCAGCGCAGGGCTTCGCGGACGCCCTGACGCGACGCGACGCGCAGGCAGCGGCCGCCCTGACCTCCGATCCCACCGCCGCCGCAACCGCGATCGGGCAGATGTTCGAGGGCCTGAACCCGACCGACGCGCAGTTCACGGTCGCGAGCACCGACAGTGATGCGGGCACCTTCACGCTCGATGCCGACTGGACCTTCGACGGTGGCACAGCGGAAGACGTCGACGACACGGCAACCCCGACCACTGCATCCTCAGCGCCCTCGGCACCGGCGGATCGGGAATGGACGTACACGACCACCGGCGGTGGGCAGGCCGTCGCCGACGGCGGCGCCATCCCGTGGGACCCCGCGCTGCTCGCGCCCGGCCTCACGGCCGACACCTCCCTGCGGTACACCACCCTCGCCGGAGGGTCTCCCGACGTGCTCGCGGACAACGGAGCTCCGTTGATGACCGAGCAGACCGTCACCCTCGTCACCCTCGACCCCGCAGCGGTGCCCGACCCCACCGCGTCGGCTGCTGCCCTCGCGCCGCTGCTCCAGCCCGTCGCCCCCACGGTGACCGCGGCGTCGATCACCTCTGATCTCGCTGCAGCACAGGGTCGTCCGCTGACGGTCATCACCCTGCGCGACGCGGACCTCGCGCCGATCGAGACGCAACTCGCCGCGACGCCCGGCGTCACCCTGGTCAAGCAGACGCGGTTGCTGACCGTCGACAAGGCAACGCAGTCACCGGCATTCGAGGGGCTGCGCACCCTGTGGGAGCAGGCGCAGGCCGACACCGCCGGATGGGCGGTGCAACTAGTCCGGCCTGACGGTACGGCCGAACGGCTCGCCGGTCAGGACGGCGCCGCTGCTCCCGACATCGCGACGACACTCGACCCCGCGGTCCAGGCGTCCGCGCAGGCCGCCATCGACACACTGCCGCAACAGGCGGCGATCGTCGCGATCCGGCCGTCGACCGGTGGCGTCCTCGCCGTCGCGCAGAACTCGGCCGCCAGCGGCCAGGGGCCGATCGCGCTGACGGGTCTCTACCCGCCCGGCTCCACCTTCAAGACCGTCACGACTTCGGCTGCCCTGCAAGAAGGTTCGGTCACGCCCGACACCGTTCTGCCGTGCCCGGGTGTCGCGAACATCGAGGGACGTACCATTCCCAACGACGACAACTTCGACCTCGGATCGGTACCTCTGCACACCGCCTTCGCCCGCTCCTGCAACACCACCATGGGGCAGCTCGCGGTGTCGATGACGCCGAACGCTCTGCACGACGCCGCCCAGCAGTTCGGCCTCGGCATCGACTACGTGACGCCCGGACTGACGACCGTCACCGGCAGTGTCCCTCCGGCCGACACGCCCGCCGAGCGGGTCGAATCCGCGATCGGCCAGGGCAGGGTGACGGCGTCGCCGTTCGGCATGGCACTCGTTGCCGCGTCCATCGCCCGCGGGTCGACGCCGGCCCCGATGCTCGTGAAGGGACAGCCCGGTGTCGGGGACGCGGCGCCTGCCCCGGCGCCCGCAGCCGTCACCGACGACCTGAAGACGATGATGCGCGAGACCGTGACCTCGGGCACCGCAACACAACTCGCCGATATCGCGGACGTGCGCGGGAAGACCGGTACCGCCGAGGTCGCCGGGCAGCCCTCCCACGGCTGGTTCGTCGGCATCGATCAGGACGTCGCGTTCGCGGTGTTCGTCGCGGGCGCCGACAGTTCCGCGCCCGCCGTGGACGCCGCCGGCCGGTTCCTGCGTCCGATTCAGACCCGACTGCCCCAGTGAGTGCGCTCGACTACCTGCTCCTCGTCGTCGCCGGATTCGGGGCCGGGCTAGTCGGATTCGTGACCGGACTCGCGTCGATCGTGTCGTATCCGGCGCTCCTCGCCGTCGGGCTGACGCCCATCGCGGCGAACGTCACCAATACCGTCGCACTCGTCGCGGTCGGGGTCGGCTCCACCGCGAACTCGCTGCGGGAGTTGACCGAGATGGGGCCGAAGCTGTGGCGGTGGGCGGCCGTCTGCGCGCTCGGCGGGCTGGCGGGCGCGGTGTTGTTGCTGTGGGCGCCCGAGGGTTCGTTCGAGGCCGTGGTGCCCTACCTGGTGGTGATCGCGTCGATCGCGTTGCTGGCGCAGCCGTGGATCCGGAAGCTGGCCGGCAGCAGGGAGTTCCCGGTCCTGTTCCCGATTGCACTCGCCGTCGTCGCCGTCTACGGCGGTTACTTCGGTGCGGGCGCCGGGGTGATCTTCCTGGCGTTGACGCTGATCTGCACCGCGATGTCCGTGTGGCAGGCGACGATCCTCAAGAGCTTCCTGCTCGGCATCGCGAACCTCGTCGCCGCCCTGATCTTCGCCGGGTCGGGTGAGGTGCACTGGGGTGCCGCGGCGGCCATGGCCCTCGGGTGCCTGCTCGGAGGCTGGTGCGGCCCACCGGTCGTCAAAGTGATCCCGCCGTCCGTCCTGAGGGTGGCGGTGGCAGTGGCGGGATTCGGACTCGCCGGGTGGCTGGCGTTGCGCTGACTCACGCCGAGTTCTTGTGCTCGGCGTCCGCACGGTTCAGTCGCTGCCGCCGATAGATCGAGCTGTCTCGGTGACGCACGATCAGGTACGCGGCCGCGACCGCCACCATTCCACCCGGAAGCACTGCCCATCCACCCGTCATCTCCGCGACCATCACCATCACCGCCAGAGGAACCCGCGCGGCACTGCCGAAACATGCCATCATGCCGACGATCACGAACGGTGCCGGGCTGTCCGGCACCGACGGCACCCACGGCTCGGTCAGCCGCCACACCGCGGCTCCTACGAACCCGCCGATCACCATGCCGGGACCGAAGATTCCGCCGGAGCCGCCCGTGCCGATCGACAGGGAGGTCGCAATGATCTTCATCAGCGGTAGCGCCACCACGATCCACAACGGCAACGCCAGCAGCGACTCGCGGTCGAGCGCCTCCTGCACCCAGCCATACCCGCTCCCGAGCACCTGCGGCACCGCCAACGCGAGCAGGCCGACGAGGAGTCCGCCGACCGCGGGCTTCGCGATCCGCCCACCCGGCAGGCGGGCACTCACCCCTGCCACGCCGTAGAACACCCCGGTGTACAGCAGGGCCACGAACCCCGACAGCACACCGATCAGGAGGAACCAGAACAGATGTGACGCATCGTCGAATCGGTAGTCGGGCAGTGCGAACCCGAAGAGCGGCTCGTAGCCCAGGAAGGACCCGAAGACACCGTAGGCGGTGATCGACGCGATCAGGCCGGGAATCAGGGCTCGGAATTCGAAGTCCTCCCGGTAGGGCACGGACGCCGACAGGACGGCGCCGCCCAGCGGTGCGCCGAAGATGGCACCGATGCCCGAGCCGATGCCGATCGCGACCGCGATGCGCCCCACGTCGGCAGGCAGGTGCAGCCAGCGAGTCAGCAGCGACCCGAAACCCGCGGAGATTTGCGCCGTCGGACCTTCTCGGCCGGCGGATCCGCCGGAACCGATGGTCAGGGCGCTGGAGATCATCTTCACGAGGACGGCACGAGCCCGGATCGAGCCCGGATCACTGTGATACGCCTCGATGGCCGCATCGGTGCCGTGTCCCTCCGCCTCCGGCGCGAATCGCGCGACCAGCATCGCCGACAGCAGCGCGCCCCCGCACACCACGAGTGGGATCGCCCACCAGCGCCGGAAGCCGTCCGAACCCGAGCTCCCGCCGTCACCGCTCGCCTGCGGCGGGACGTACCCGCCGATGCCCTCGAGCAGGAGCTGTCCCGCCCACTGCAGGAGCACGAGGAATGCCGCCGCGCCGAGTCCCGCGATCACTCCGATCGCGACCCCGAGGACCAGCCAGGTTCGGGTGTACCCGGTGAGCCACCGCCCGATTCGTGCCCCCGCGCGGGTGATCACCGTCAGTGCACCCCGCGCATCATCCGACTGATCCACGGCGACAGGACCACCATCAGCACGCCGACCCCGATCGACGCCAGCCCGATCCACATGAAGTACGGGGCCTGGTTGTCGGTGTCGTAGTACTTGGCGAGCGTGCCTGCCATCGAACTGCCCAGCGCCACGGACAGGAAGAACAGGGCGACCATCTGGGTGTGGAAAGCCTTGGGCGCCAGCTTCGTCGACAGTGACAGCCCGACCGGGGAGAGGAACAGTTCCGCGAAGGTGAACAGCAGCAGGATGAACACCAGGGCGAGCAGTGGAGTTCCGTTCGGCTGCCCGTCCGCGAACGGCAGGAACACCAGGAACGCCACCCCCATGAGTCCCGTGCCGATCGCGAACTTCAGCGGTGACGACGGCTGGCGGGGGCCGAGTTTCGTCCACATCGCCGCGAACACGCCGGAGAAGATGATGATGAAGACCGGATTGATCGACTGCACCCACGACGGCGGGAAGTCCCAGCCGAACAGGTTGCGGTCGAGGAACTGGTCGGCGTAGATCGGGACCACCGTGAACTGCTGCTGGAACAGTGACCAGAACGCGGCGCTCGCCAGGAACATCGGGATGAACGCGACCACCCTGCTGCGTTCGGTGCTGGTGATGTGCCTGCTCGACAGGATCAGTGCGAAGTAGCCGACGGCCGCGGCGATCGTCAGACCGACCACGACGTCCGAGAGGTTGTCGGTGGTGATCAGACCGACCAGGCACAGCACGACCAGCGCTGCCACGGACACCGCAGCGGCCACCCCGTACTTCCACAGCAACGAATGTGGCAGGGGGTTCGACGGCACGGCTCCTATGTTTCCGAGGTGCTTGCGGCCGAGCGTGTACTGGATCAGACCGATCGCCATGCCGACCGCGGCCAGCGCGAAGCCGACGTGGAAGCCCCAGTTCTTCTCGGCCCATCCGGTGAGCAGCGGCCCGATGAAGGCGCCGATATTGATACCCATGTAGTAGATCGAGAACCCGGCGTCGCGGCGCTCGTCACCCTCGGAGTACAGGTCGCCGACAAGGGACGTGGCGTTCGCCTTCAGTCCGCCGCTGCCGACCGCGACAAGGATCAGGCCGACCCCGACCCCCGAGAGTCCGGGAATGACCGCCAACGCGATGTGTCCGAGCATCACCAGGACAGCGCTGTAGAACAGCGTCCGCTCCGAACCGAGCACCCGGTCCGCGATCCATGCCCCGAGCACCGTCGAGAGGTACACGGTGCCGCCGTACGCGCCGACGATCGAGACCGCAGACGCCTCCGACAGCCCGAGTCCGCCGTCGGCGACCGAGTAGTAGAGGTAGTAGATCAGGATGCCCTGCATCCCGTAGAACGAGAACCGCTCCCAGAGCTCGACCGAGAACAGGTTCGCCAGCGCGAACGGCTGACCGAAGAACCCGTGGTCGGACTTGGGGTCCTGAGGAGGCGACGCGAGTTCGCTCATTCAAGAACTGTGCCACGCACGTCGCGGGTGCGGCGGCTACGACGCCAATTCGTTGCAGGCCGGCCTAGGTCACCGCACGGCGGCGCTCGACGGCCGCGTAGATGGCGCGCCAGCCGAGGAGGAACACGCCGAGCACTGTCGCGGCGACCAGGATGAAGCTGAATGCGGTGCCCTGGCCGGACACGACGCGGAGCAGCATTCCGCCGACCAGCGTGCAGAGCCAGATGACGATTCCGGCGGGGACGACGGACGCGGGCAGCGACTTGTTCCGGTAGAGCGCCTCGTTGGCGATCCAACCGAGCGCGAGTCCACCGAGGAACGGCCATGCCGTCGTCAGCAGCCCGGTCAGGGCGTTCGCCTCGTCGTGGCTGCGGCGCCCGATCGCGCAGAACACGATGACCAGGACGACGTCGACGAGCAGAATCGGCAGCACCTTCTTCACGACGTCCAGAGTAGGCGGCCCTTCGTCTCCCTCTGGACGGGATACGGGCGGACGGATCGGCGTCGTGCTCCTAGCGTGGTCGGGACACTGTGATCGAGCAGACATTCGGGAGGCAATCAAGATGGCCCAGTGGAACGGCGAGTGTGACGTCCTGGTGGTCGGATCGGGTGGCGGCGGCGTCGCCGGCGCCTACACGGCGGCACGGGAAGGCCTCGACGTGATCCTCGTCGAGGCGACGGACAAGTTCGGTGGCACCACCGCCTACTCCGGCGGCGGCGGCGTGTGGTTCCCGTGCAACCCGGTGCTGGTTCGGGCGGGCACCGACGACACCATCGAGGACGCGCTCGAGTACTTCCACGCGGTGGTCGGCGACGGCGCGCCCCGCGAGTTGCAGGACACCTACGTCCTCGGCGGCGGCCCCCTGATCGAATACCTCGAGCAGGACGAGGACCTGAAGTTCCAGATGCTGCCGTGGCCCGACTACTTCGGCAAGGCGCCCAAGGCGCGGCTGGACGGTCAGCGGCACACCATGCCGTCCCCGTTGAAGGTGTCGGACGCCCCCGAGCTTCGCGAGGTGGTGCGTGGACCGCTCGACAACGACCGGCTCGGCACGCCGCAGCCCGACGACTTCTTCATCGGCGGCCGGGCGCTGATCGCCCGCTTCCTCAAGGCGATCGGCAAGTACCCCAACGCCACGCTGCACCTGAACACCTCGCTGGTCGAGCTCGTCGTCGAGGACGGTGCGGTGGTCGGCGCCATCGTCGAGCGTGACGGCGAGCAGGTCACCATCCGGGCCCGCAAGGGCGTGGTGCTCGCGGCGGGCGGCTTCGAGGGCAACGACGAACTCCGCCGCAAGTACGGGGTTCCCGGCGAGGCCCGCGACACCATGGGTCCGCCGGCCAACCTCGGCAAGGCGCACCTGGCCGGTATCGCGGTCGGCGCCGACACCGGTCTGATGGGCGAGGCGTGGTGGTCGCCCGGCATGACCCATCCGGACGGCCGGTCCGCGTTCGCACTGTGGTTCACCGCCGGCATCTTCGTCAACCAGGACGGCGAGCGGTTCGTCAACGAGTCCTCGGCCTACGACCGCATCGGCCGCGACATCATCGCCCAGATGGACGAGGGCAAGATCACCCTGCCGTACTGGATGATCTACGACGACAAGGGCGGCGAGCGTCCGCCAGTGAACGCCACCAACGTCTCCATGGTCGAGACCGAGAAGTACGTCGAGGCCGGTCTGTGGCACACCGCCGACACCCTCGAGGAGCTGGCCGAGAAGATCGGTGTCCCCGCCGAGAACCTGGTCGCGACCGTCGAGCGTTTCAACTCGTTCGTCGGCACCGGCGTCGACCCCGACTTCGGTCGTGGCGACGAGGCCTACGACCGGGCGTTCTCGGGTGGCGAGCCGCCGCTCGTGACGATCGGGCAGGGCCCGTTCCATGCGGCCGCGTTCGGCATCTCCGACCTCGGCACCAAGGGCGGGCTGCGCACCGACACCGCCGCGCGGGTGCTCGACACCGCGGGCACCGCGATCCCCGGCCTCTACGCCGCGGGTAACACGATGGCCGCGGCGAGCGGCACCGTCTACCCCGGTGGCGGCAACCCGATCGGCGCGAGCATGCTGTTCGCTCATCTCGCGGTCAAGGACATCGTCGCCGGCCGATAGGAACGACCGGGGGGTCGACGCAAAAGCGCACCCGCCGAGGCCCGAGGGGGAAGGGCTCGGCGGGTGCGCCGTCTGTAGGGGGGCGATCAGGCCTGCAGGCCGGCCTCGATCTCGAGCGTGATGGTGATCTTGTCGCCGACGACGGCGCCGCCACCCTCGAGGGGCATCTCGATGGAGATGCCGAAGTCCTTGCGGTTGAGGACGGTGGACGCCTCGAAGCCGGCGACCGGACCGTTGCCCATGCCGGGGTTGACGCCGTTGTACTCGAGGGTGAGCTCGACCTGCTTGGTCACGCCGTGGAGGGTGAAGTCGCCGGTGAGGACGTAGTCGTCGCCCTTGGAGCGGACGTCGGTCGAGACGAAGGTCGCGGTCGGGAACTGCTCGGCGTCGAAGAAATCGGCCGACTTGATGTGGCCGTCGCGCTGCTCGTTCTTGGTGTCGATGGATGCGACCTGGATCTCGGCGCTCACGGACGGGGTGCCGTCCTCGGCGACGGTGATCGCGCCCGAGAAGTCGTTGAACGTGCCGCGGACCTTGCTGACCATCAGGTGCCGGACCGAGAAGCCGACGGTCGAGTGGGTGGTGTCGATGGCCCAGGTGCCGGCGGTGAGCGTGGGGAGGGTGGCGGTGGCGGTGGTCATGTGTACTCCCAGGGGAAAGTAGTTGAAACTTTGAATACTGTGGTTGCAACGGTGGCACCGCCGCAGTCATTCCGCAATTGGAGGTGACCTCGATCACACCATGCGGTTCGCGCACTTCTCGGCGCCCGGAGGCGGGCGCGGGAAGCGTCAAGTGCGCAAATCGTGGGGGAGGGCTGTGGGTGCTGGGACCCCTGCGCCTCGAGGGGGACCGCTTCGCATGTGGGGCGTGGGACGTCCTCGCCTCGTCAGGCGATTCATCGAGCGCGGGCCGATCGATCGACGGGCCGAAGAAGCACTCGCCCCGATCGGTAAGCGCGGCTTATCGATTCGCGAAAGAAAGTACCTGGACTTCTCTGCGCGCCCGGTGCGACTGTTGTCTGCGTCACGTCGGAAGAGATTCCAATTCTCGAGCGCAGGAGTTCCAAGAATGAAAGCAGCCCGCTATCACGGAGTCGGGGATATCCGTTTCGAAGATATTCCTGAGCCTATTGCAGGTCCTGGTCAGGTGAAAGTTCGGGTTCATTTCAATGGATTGTGCGGCAGCGATCTGCACGAGTATTTCCATGCGCCGATGATGGCGCCGATAACGCCGCATCCTCTCACCGGAGTGAGTGTCCCGGTCATCCTCGGTCACGAGTTCTCCGGTGAGATCGTGGAGATCGGTTCAGAGGTCGACGGGTTGTCGGTCGGTGACGCCGTGGCGGTGGAGCCCACCGTCAACTGTCGACGATGCCCGGCTTGTCTGGACGGCTCGTACAACCTCTGCAGCAGCATTGCCGCAGTCGGCTACAGCTGGGCGGGCGGGGGTGGTCTCGGTCAATATGCAGTCGTCGATGCCGATCACGTCTATCGGCTGCCCGACGGGATGAGCACCCGCGAGGGAGCGTTGATCGAACCCCTGGCCGTGGCCCTGCACGCTGTGCGCCGAGGCGATGTCGCTCCGGGCAGCAGCGTCGCCGTCCACGGGGCCGGTCCCATCGGGATCGGGGTGTTTCTGGCGTTGAGGGCCATAGGCGTCGAGGACATCACCGTGATCGAGCCGTCGGCGGCCCGGCGCGCGGCGATCGAAGCTGTGGGAGCTACGAATGTGATCGATCCCAACGAGACGGATGTCGTCGCGGAACTGCGCGCGCACACGGATGGAGCCGGTGTCGCGAGGTCGTTCGAGACGGCCGGCGTGCAGGCCACTTTCCTGAATGCAGTCCGCTCGACGGCTCGACACGGCCGAGTTGTGGTCGTCGCGGTGCATCAGAAGCCGGTCGAGTTCAACCCCACCGAGATCCTCTTCAGCGAGTGCGAGATCGTCGGCTCCATCGCGTACTGCCGCGACTACCCGGAGACCATCGAGTTCATGGCTCGTGGGGCGTATCCGCTGGACAGCTGGGTGCAGACGATCGCATTCGAGGACCTCATCACCGACGGGTTCGGCCCGCTCCGGGACCAGACCGCCATCAAGATCCTGGTCGACATGACCGCGGTCGGCTGACCGACCCGAATCCCTCCCACGGAAAAGAAGGAGAAAACCATGACCGCTGCCTCGAACCTCGGACCGACATTCTGGATGACCGACCCCGGTGTCACACCGAAGGGTGCGAGAAAGGAATTCGTCGACCCCGACGACATTCCGTGGACCGACTGGCTGATGCCCGGAACGCAATTCAAGCTGCTGTATTGCAATCTCGTGACCGGTTCGTTCACCCTCATCCTGAAAGTGGATCCCGGCACCGTTGCCACTCCGCACTGGCACATGGGAAATGTGCAGGCGTACCTCCTGGAAGGCGGGTTCTATTACGAGGAGGACGATCCCGGCATGGCCGGCATGTACACCTGCGAGGTCGCCGGGGCCGTACACACGCCGATTGCCCCGGACGGCTGCGTCATGATCGCCATGGTCGAGGGCCCGATCGCCGGCTACCTGCCGGACGGAGGCCTCGCGGTCGTCGCCGACGCCCGGCTGCACTACTACATGGCGCGTGACAACGACGCCGTCGAGAAACTCCAGCTGGTCGACTACGCCACCGATCCGTCGCAGGACATGCACGCGAAGGCGATCGGGTAGCCGCCGAATCGGTTAGCCTGACACCGATTCTCCAACCGATGGCGTGTGAGGTGCAGCATGTATGTCTCGCCGCAGGCGCTTCGGTGTTTTCTGGCCGTGGCGGACGAGCTGCACTTCGGCCGCGCCGCCGCACTGCTCCACATGACCGGGCCGGCGCTGAGTCAGCAGGTGTCCCGGTTGGAGAAGGACCTGCGTTTCCTTCTCTTCGAACGCAATTCGCGACACGTCGAGCTGACCGAAGCCGGACGCGCACTGATCCCGCAAGCCCGCGCAGTCGTGGCCGCCAACGAGAGCCTTCTGCGGTGGCGTGAATCGGAGCGTCTGGGCCGTCGCAGCATCGACATCGGGTTCATGGCAACCGGTGCCGGTCAGCTCACCACGGCCGTGTTGGATCGGCTCCGCTCCGTCGATCCGGAGCTGCAGGTGAGGTTGCATCATCTCGAGTGGAGCCAACAACTGGCGCCACTGCTGGCCGGCGACATCGACGCGGTCTTCGTCCGGGAACCGTTTCCTGCCGAGGGAGTTCGGCGTCGGCGAATTCTGTCCGAGCGACGGGTGGCCGTGCTTGCGCACGACCACCCGTTGGCCGCCCGGGAGTCGATCCGGTTCGCCGAGATTGCCGCTGAGCCGTTCATCAGCAGCAGCGGCGGGCCGCCGGAATGGACCGACTTCTGGATGGTGAACCCGCGGCCGGACGGCAATCGAGCCGAACCGAGTCTGGCGGTGTCGACCGTGGAAGAACTCCTCGAGGCGGTCGCCGCCGGCGCAGGGGTCACGACCACGCCTGAGTCGCTGCCCACCTACTATCGCCATCCGCTGGTCTGCTTCGTGCCCATCGACGACATCAGCCCGAGCGTGCTCACCCTGTGCACTCTGGAGGGCAATCGAAGGCCGGAGCTGGCAACGCTCCAGGATGCGATCGGTCAGGCCTGTCGCCAGGTAGCGATGGAGCCACCGGCAGAGTGAAGATTGGGGCTCGTCACAGGAGCGCGACCACCTGGTGTCGGCCGGAATCCCGGCAGCGCAAGAGCCCCCGCCTGTCGGGCGGGGGCTCTTGAGGCGACAACCTCAATGGCTGTCAGCCGAGGCTCTGCCAGCCGCCATCCTCCGCCGAGGCTGTGTAGAGGCCGATCGACGTGATGTTGCCATCTCCCTTTGAGGGCTTCGCAGGAGCCGGCTGCCCGGTTCGCCGGAGTATCGGCGTCGCCACGACGGTCGTCCGTTCGTTCGCCGTCGTCTGGACGAGGTGCGTAGGGCATGCCGGGAGGTGGCCGGTCAGTTCCAGCACCGTGGCGCTTGACGGCGCATGGGAACCCTCTGGTCAGCGGGTACCGAGGACTGCGCTCAGTCCGAGTGCGACCGCTACGAAACGTTCGACGGCGCTGGGCATGTCCGAGGCCAGGAAGACAAGTTCGACGGTCGACGGCGCGGCGTCCGCGATGAGTCGTGAGGTGGTGTCCGCCCGCCGGAACAGGCCGGCCACGCCTGCTCCCGTGAT
The DNA here is from genome assembly GCF_001040705.1 of Rhodococcus sp. RD6.2. Taxonomy (GTDB): domain Bacteria; phylum Actinomycetota; class Actinomycetes; order Mycobacteriales; family Mycobacteriaceae; genus Rhodococcus_G. Next base: position 96,241 of record NZ_CVQP01000005.1, on the reverse strand, counting down.
CGCGACCGCATCGGTGGTTGCGACGACCTGGACCATCTCTTCGATGCTGTTCACCATGGGGCCGTAGGTGGGACGTGTGCCGTCCGGTCGCGGATCGATCGACCACCAGTTGCGCCAGTCTCGGGTCCCTTCGCGGGTGTCCACCTGCACGACGTCGGCGAGGTCGGCGATCCGTAGCTTCCGTCGGCGGGCCAGCGGGTGGTCGTGTGCCATCAACAGGACACGAGGCTCCTCGAACAGGACGACCCGGCGTAGCCGGGGGTGCGACTCGAGAGGCGGACGGGCGACGACCATGTCGACCCGGCCGGAGGTCAAGGCCGACAGCTCGTCCCCCCACGCCAGTTGTGTCAGTTCCAGTTCCACTTGGGGTTCTCGTCGGTGGAACTCGTCGATGATCGGACGGGTCAGCTCCCCGGCGCCGCCGGCCAGGAATCCGAGGCGTACCTTGCCGGACGAGCTGCGCTGGTGGCGGCGGGCCGCGCCGACCGCGGATTCGGCGGCCGCCAGCAGCGCCCGACTCTCCTCGAGGAAGTCCTGCCCGGCCGCCGTGGGACGAGCTCCGCGGTGGTCGCGTTCGAGTAGCGAGACGCCCAGCGTCTCCTCGAGCTTGCGTACCTGTTGACTCAGCGACGGCGTCGCAATGTGCAGTTGCTCAGCTGCTTTCGTGAACGTCCCGGCATCGGCGACAGCCACGAAGTAGCGCACGAGCCGTAGATTCAGATCCATCGTGCACGACCTTAGGTATTCGTCTAACGATCGGGCGAGAATACGTCATGGACGTGACGGCCGCCACATCGGAGCATGGGTGAGTCACCGAATACAGGAGGAAATCCGATGTCTGTCAACACCACTCACGGAGCGGACGCTCATGTGGTCGACCCGATCCGCCCGCAGCTGACCGGCCCCGAGATCGATCCGCAGTCCAACCCCGCGGTCGCGGAGGTCTTCGCTCGGGCCGGTTCCCCGGTGAGCGGGCCGACCCTCAGTCTCGCGTCGCGGGTCAACAACTGTGACGACATCCCGTGGACCCCGTTCCCGATGCCTGGTACGTCCTTCAAGCTCCTGAACATCAACGAGACCACCGGCGCGGCCTCGATTCTGCTGTACGTAGCGGAGAATGCGCAGGCCCCGCTGCACATGCATTGCGGCGCCGCGGAGGCGTTCAACATCTTCGGCCGCTGGGCGTACGAGGGTGAGGCCGAATCCATCGGACCCAACCACTACATCTACGAGCCGGCCGGCATCGTGCACCTGCCCAAGCAGGAGGTCGAGTCCCTGATGTTCGGCATCTTCCATGGTCCGATCGTGGGGTACAACGAGGACGGAACGGTCGCCGGTGTCATCACGCACGACCTGCTCTACGACCTCGCCGCGGCGAACGATGCGGTCGCGCACCTGCCCGCACGGACGGGCCGCTAGATGGCGGGCGCGGTTCTCGTCACGGGTGCCGGAGGTGGCCTCGGACGCGGTGTCGCCGAACGGATGTCCGCAGACGGTCGGGGTGTGGCGCTGCTCGACATCGACGAGGAGCGGTTGGCGGAAACCGCTGTCGCAGTGGGGTCCCGCGGAGTGCCGGTGACCACCCACGTGGTGGACATCTGCGACGTGGGTGCGCTGCAGGCTGCCGTCGCGGCAGCCTTCGCCGCGCACGACGACCTCGACGGTCTCGTCAACGTGGCCGGGCTCGGCGGATTCCGGCAGTTCGACGCGCTCGACGTGGACACCTGGGACAAGACATACGCGGTCAATGTCCGCGGCGTCTTCTTCGGTATTCAGGCCTTCGCCGCGGAGCTGGCCGCGCGTGGTCGCGAAGGGTCCGTAGTCAACTTCTCCTCGATCGCGGCCCGGAACGGGCACGAGTTGTTGACCGCGTACGGTTCCTCGAAGGCGGCGGTGCTGGCGTTGACCCAGTCGTCGGCCCGTGCGCTCGCCCCGTCCGTTCGCGTCAATGCGGTTCTGCCCGGATTGATCTGGACGGACATGTGGAGACAGTCCGCCGGCTGGCTCGCCGAGCACGATCCCGCTCTGGCGGGGGTGGCGTCCGAGCAGATCTTCGGCGCGATGGTCGACCAGCTCATCCCGATGAAGCGCCCGCAGACCGTCGAGGACGTCGCCGGAGCCGTCGCGTACCTGCTCTCGGCCGACGCGGGCAACGTCACCGGACAGTCTCTGCACGTAGACGGCGGCGCGGTGCTCCCGTAGATCCGAGGCCCGGCACGACCGCTCCCTCCGCATAGATCGCGCGGAGGGAGCGGTCGTCGTCGTGCCTGGGGGGCGTCGCGATCTCGCGGCCGGAGCATGGGGATTACCGAACCTTCGGTAGGCTACGTGAAGCCGCACAGTCCGAGGCGGTGTGTCCATGTCCTGGAAGGAACGCGCAAGATGGCGGCGGCAGGTCCAGTCCGAAGAACGGGGTCGCCCGGGCGGCCGGGATACGATCTCGACTCGTTGCTCGCCGTCGCGGTGAAGGTGTTCAACGACAAGGGGTACGACGGCACCAGCATGGAGGCGCTTGCTCAGCGGCTCGGCATCACGAAGTCGTCGATCTATCACCACGTCTCCGGCAAGGCGGAGCTTCTGGAACTCGCGCTGGCCCGGGCGCTCAACGCGCTCTTCGCGGTCACGACGGAGGAACGGGCGACCAGTGGCCGGTCCATCGATCGACTCGAGTATCTCGTTCGGCGAAGCGTCGAGGAGCTTGTCGCCGAACTTCCCTACGTGACATTGCTTCTCCGGGTGCGAGGCAACACGGCAGTGGAGCGGCGCGCACTCGCGCGCCGACGCGAGTTCGATGCCTTCGTCAGCGATCTGGTGGTGGCCGCCGCCGAGGAGGGCGACCTCAGGCCGGGGATCGATCCGGCTCTCACCAGCCGGCTCGTATTCGGAATGGTGAACTCGTTGATCGAGTGGTACCGACCGCGCGGGGGTGAATCGGTCTCCGAGCTCGCCGACGCGGTGGTCGCGCTCACCTTCGACGGGATGAGGGCGTGACTCTCGGGTTCCCGGTCACGGACGTACCGAGAACGAGTGGGGCGCCCCGGATCGTATCCGCGGCGCCCCAGGCACTTTCAGGAAGGTCGATTGTCGATCAGACGCCGGGCCTTGCCGATCGATCGGTCCAGGCTCCCCGGCGACAGGACCTCCACCGCGACAGTGACACCGATGCGATCCTTCACCAACTGCCGCAGCCTGGCGGATTGGTGTTCGGCCTCCTGTGTCGAGGTGTTCGGCCGGGACTCGACGCGGACGGTCAGCTCGTCCATTCGGCCGGGTCGGTCGAGAACGCATTGGAACTGAGGCGCCAGACCGGTCACCGCGAGAATCAGCTCCTCGATCTGGGTCGGAAAGAGGTTGACTCCGCGCAGGATGATCATGTCGTCGGTACGCCCGGTCACCTTCTGCATGCGGCGCATGGTCCGCGCCGTGCCCGGTAGCAGTCGCGTGAGGTCGCGGGTGCGGTAGCGCACGATCGGCATCGCCTCCTTGGTGAGCGAGGTGAAGACGAGTTCGCCCTCCTCGCCGTCCGGCAGCACCTCGCCGGTGATCGGGTCGATCACCTCGGGGTAGAAGTGGTCCTCCCAGATGTGAAGGCCGTCCTTGGTTTCCACACACTCCATCGCGACGCCGGGGCCCATGACCTCGGACAGCCCGTAGATGTCGACGGCGTCCATCTCCAGCTGCTGCTCGAGCTCTCCGCGCATCTCCTCGGTCCACGGCTCCGCTCCGAAGACGCCCGTGCGCAGTGATGTCCGGGCCGGATCGATTCCCTTGGCGAGCATCGCATCGACGATCGTGAGCATGTACGACGGGGTGACCATGATCGCGTCCGGGCGAAAGTCCTCGATCAGCTGGATCTGGCGTTCGGTCATCCCCCCCGACATCGGAATGACCGTGCAGCCGAGCCTTTCCGCCCCGTAGTGGGCGCCGAGTCCCCCGGTGAACAGTCCATATCCGTACGCGACGTGGACCTTGTCGGACGGCTTCACGCCGCCGGCACGAAGGCTCCGCGCGATCAGGTCGGCCCAGTTGTCCAGGTCGGTTGCGGTGTACCCGACCACGGTGGGACGTCCCGTCGTTCCCGACGACGCGTGAATTCGCGACACGTGATCCTGTGGCACTGCGAACATTCCGAACGGATAGTTGTCCCGTAGATCTGCCTTCGTGGTGAACGGGAACTTCGCGAGGTCGCCGAGGTCCTTCAGCTCGCTGGGATGGACCCCGGCGTCGTCGAACGCTTCCCGGTAGTGCGGGACGTTCTCGTAGGCATGGCGCAGCGACCACTGGAGGCGTTCGAGCTGCAGGGACGAGATCCGGTCGCGCGTTGCGAATTCGATGTCCTGTGACGGGGTGACGGTGCTGGTCATAGTGGTCTCCGGGTGCCGGGGGTGCGACGGCGGTCGATGTGGGGAAGGGCGGTCAGGCGTCGAAGTCGACGGTCACGTCGTCGCTGTCCGGATAGCTCTGGCAGGTGAGGACGAAGCCGGCATCGACCTCGTAGTCCTCGAGCGCGTAGTTGCGGCGCATGTCGACGTCTCCGTGGGTGACCTTCGCGCGGCAGGTTCCGCATACTCCGCCCTTGCAGGCGAACGGCAGATCCGAGCGGTACTTCTCGGCCGCGTCGAGGATCGTCGCGTCCCGGGGCAACGTCGCGGTGGTCGAGCGACCGTCGAGGACAACGGTGACCTCGCTGCCGGGGCCGGTGACCTCGTCGTCGCGGTGGCGTGCCGGGGGAGGGGGCACGTCGTCGACATAGAACAATTCGTGGTGGACACGCTTCGGGTCGACGCCCAGATCGCCGAGCACGGCCTCGGCGTCGGTGACCATGCCGTACGGCCCGCACAGCCAGAAGTGATCGACACCGGAGATCGGCACGACGGCGTCGAAGATCGCGCGGAGCCTGTCGGCGTCCAGGCGGCCAGTGAAGAGTTCGACGTCGCGGGGCTCGCGGGACAGGACATGGACGACGTGGAAGCGTGGACCGTATCGATCCTTGAGGTCGGCGATCTCCTCGGCGAACATCACCGAACGCGTGCGCCGATTCCCGTAGAGGAGAACCACTTCGGTTTCGGGATTGGGGAGCATCGTCGCGGCGATCGAGAGCATCGGGGTGATCCCGGATCCCGCCGCGATCAGCACGTGCCGGCCACCGACGGCGGGATCGGCCACGAACGATCCGGAGGGGGGCTGGACATCGATCCGGTCGCCGGGGCGAACCTCGTGCACCAACCAGTTCGAGAAGAGACCGTCGGCGACTTCGCGGACCCCGACACGCGGGTTGGACCCGACCGGGGCGCAGATGGAGTACGACCGGCGGTGCTCGACGCCGTCCACAGTGCGGCGCAGGGTGAGGGATTGGCCGGCGCCGAACGCGAACTCTTCGGAAAGATCGGCGGGAATCTCGAAGGTAACGGCGGCGGCGTCGTCGCACAGCGCCGCCACGTCTGCAACCGTGAGGGTGTGGAAGGCCCTGTTGCGCATCGAGACAGCGGGTTTCGTGGTGTCCACAGTGTCCATGTTCAGATCTCTTTCACATGATCGAAGGGCTCCAGGCAATCGAGGCATCGGTAGAGGGCCTTGCACAGTGTCGCCCCGAATTCGGAGTCAAGGCGGGTGTCAGCGCCACCGCACCGAGGGCATTCGATCACCCGGGGCGTGGCGGTGAGCGTCAACGGCACCGGGCCCGAACCGCGGCGTGGAGCCGGGCCCGGCGTGGAGTAGCCGTTCTCGTGCAGTTTCCGACGTCCCTCGTCGCTGATCCAGTCGGTGCTCCACGGAGGCGAGAGCGTGGTCCTCACCTCGACCGACGGGAAGCCCGCGAGCTGTAGACGGTGCTGGATGTCGTCGCGCATCGTCGCCATGGCGGGGCAACCCGAATAGGTGGGGGTGATGGTCACGACCACGGCACCGTCTACTCCCACCTCGACATTGCGCAGGACACCGAGATCCGCGAGGGTCAGCATCGGCATCTCGGGGTCGAGAACCGACTCCGCGATGCGCTGCGCATCGTGGACGTGCAGCTCGGCGTGTGTGGAAGCGGCCATGTCACCACGCGCCTTCAGGATGTGCCCGGGCGACCACCTGCATTTCGGCCAGGAGTAGTCCGAGCGCTTCGCTGTGCAGGCCCTGACGGCCCGCCCGTCCCCCCACCGTGCCGGCGACTCGGCCGGTCGGCGCGGACAGCTCGGCGGCGTGCAACACCTGATCGAGAACCGAGTCGAACTCCTCGCGTAGTTCGCCGGGATCGGCCGCCACACCCACCGCGGCGAGCGCGTGTTCCTCGCTGGTGGGAACGAAGAGCTCGTCGACGAACGGCCAGACGCGGTCGAGGGCCGATTCCATGCGAGCCTTCGATTCGGCTGTGCCGCAACCGAGTGTGACGGCCCAGCGGGCGGCGTAGTCGCGGTGGTAGGTGAGTTCCTTGACGCCTTTGACGGCCACGGCGGCCAGGACCGGATCGCGTGACTCCCGTAGCCGGTCGAGGAGCGCGAGTCTCCACGTCGAGAACACCAGCAGGCGAATCACGGTATGCGCAAAGTCGCCGTTGTCGATCTCGGCGAGTCGGACATTGCGAAACTGGTTCTCGTCGCGGAAGAAGGCGAGCGCATCCTCGCCCGGAAGCTGTGCCGTGTCGGAGACGTGGGGCACGACGGCCGCATCGGCTGCGGCCGCCCGCGCCAGGAGAAGGCGCGCCTGGCCGAGCAGGTCGAGCGCGACGTTGGCGAGAGCGACCTCCTCCTCGAGTTCCGGTGCGCGCGTGACCCACTCGGTCAGGCGCTGCGAAATGATCAGCGCGTCGTCGCCGAGCATCAGACAATAGGTGGCGAGCGCCGAGGTATCGACGTCGTCGGGGACCGTGGTGTCTACGCCGGCCAGTGGGTCGTCGAAGCTGGTGCCGAAGGCCCACTGGCCGTGGCTGTCCGCGTCGACAAGGCCGTCGAAGGCATGGTCGTGGTCGGTCATCGTGCATCCTCGAAGATTGTGGACGGCCGCGCGAGCGAGCCGACCGGATCACATGTGGGGAACGTTGTCGGGGATCTCGTAGAAGGTGGGGTGTCGGTAGACCTTGTCGCCACTGGGCGCGAAGTACGGATCCTTCTCGGACGGGCTGGATGCCGCGATCGAGTTCGCCTGCACCACCCAGATGCTCACGCCTTCGTTGCGCCTGGTGTACACGTCGCGCGCGTGCCTGAGCGCCATCTCGTCGTCGGCGGCGTGCAGCGAGCCGACGTGGACGTGGTTGAGTCCGCGCTTGCCGCGGAGGAACACCTCGTACAACGGCCAGTCGGCGCTGGTGGGTCGGTCGGGTGCATTCATCGTGCGTTCTCCTTCGTGCTCGCCCGTCGGGCGAATGCGGTGGCGGCCTCGCGTACCCAGGCACCGTTCTCGTGTGCGGCCCGGCGATTGGCGATGCGTTCGACGCTCGAAGCTCCGTTCCCGGCGATCACCTGCATGAACTCGGTCCAGTCGGGTTCGCCGAAGTCGTACGACCCGCGCTCGGCGTTCCATCGCAGGTCGGGGTCCGGGAACGTCACGCCCAGCGCGTCGGCCTGCGGTACCGACATGTCGACGAACCGTTGACGGAGTTCGTCGTTCGTGTGTCGCTTGATGCGCCACTTCATCGACTGCGCGGAGTTAGGCGACCGGTCGTCGGGCGGGCCGAACATCATCAGCGCCGGCCACCACCATCGGTTCACTGACTCCTGCACCATCTCGCGCTGAGCATCGGTGCCGCCCATCATCGTCATGAGCAGTTCGTAGCCCTGCCGCTGGTGGAAGGATTCCTCCTTGCACACACGGATCATTGCCCGTGCGTACGGCCCGAAGGAACTGCGACACAACGGAACCTGATTGCAGATCGCGGCACCGTCGACGAGCCAACCGATCACGCCGACATCGGCGAAGGTCAGGGTCGGATAGTTGAAGATCGACGAGTACTTCTGCCGGCCGTCGAGCAGTTTGTCGGTCAGGTCGCCGCGGTCGGCTCCGAGTGTCTCTGCCGCGGAGTACAGGTACAGGCCATGCCCGGCCTCGTCCTGGACCTTCGCCGTCAGGATCGCCTTGCGGCGCAGCGACGGCGCCCGAGTGAGCCAGGCGCCCTCGGGTTGCATGCCGATGATCTCGGAGTGCGCGTGCTGGGCGATCTGCCGGATCAGGGTCTTGCGGTAGCCCTCGGGCATCCAGTCCCGCGGTTCGACTCGCAGGTCGGCCGAGATCGTCTCCTCGAAGTGACTGTGGAGCTCATTTTCTGCGATAGACGAGGTCATATGTCCTGCTTCTAATACCGAATGATCGGTTGGTGTGAGTATGCATGGAAGTGACCCGCGGCACAAGCGCGCGGGCGCGGTCAGCGGCCTTCGAAGACCGGTGCGCGTTTGGCGAGGAAGGCGTCGACCGCGCCGCGATGATCCGCCGAGCGGCCCAGTTCCTCCTGCGCCTCGCGTTCACGCTCGAGTGCCTCCGTGAGGCCGGCGGACGACGCGGACACGAGGCGCTTGACGTGCACGTGGGCCGCGGTCGGTCCGGTCGCGAGCCCACGTGCCAGCGTCCGGGCCTCCCCGGCGAGTTCGCCGTCGGGCACGACCCGGTGGACCAGTCCCCACTCGAGGGCCTGGGCCGCCGAGAATCGGTCGCCGAGCATCAGTAGCCCCGTTGCACGGCTCGGACCGAGCATCTCGACCATCGTGTGACTCAATCCGGAATCGCTCGCCAGTCCGATCCCGGTGAAGGCAGTGGCGAACGTGGCACTCTCCCCGGCGATTCGGATGTCTCCGGCCAGCGCGATTCCCAGGCCTGCCCCCACACACGCGCCGTTGATCGCGACGACCACCGGTACGCGCACCGCGGCGAGCGCCGTGAGCAACGGGTTGTAGTGGGCGCCGACGGTGTCCATCGCGCGGGCGGGATCCTCCGTCAGCCCTGCCGCGTGTTCGGTGAGATCCTGACCGACGCAGAAGTTCCGACCTTCGGCCTCGAGGAGAACCGCGCGCACCGTTCGGTCCGCGGTGACCGCCTCGACCGCAGCCGACAACTGTTCCTTCACTGCGCGATCGAGCGCGTTGGATGCGCCAGCGCGGCGCAGCGTGATCGTCGCTAGGCCCGCGGTCGTGGCCAGCCCGACCGTCTCGATACCGCTCATGGAATACGCCTCCTGTCAGTGGGATACGGGCCCGAGTGTCGTCTCAGGACCAGGTGAAGAAGCCTCGACCCGACTTGCGACCGAGTTCGCCCCGCGCCACCTTCTCGCGGAGCAGGGCGGGCGGCCGGAAGCGTTCGCCGAGCGTCTCCGTCAGGTGCTCGGCGATCGCGAGACGAACGTCGAGGCCCACGAGGTCGGTCGAACGGAGCGGACCCATCGGGTGTCGATATCCCAGTTCCATCGCGCGATCGATGGACTCGGCATCGGCGACACCTTCCTCGAGCATCCGGATCGCCTCGAGTCCGAGGCAGACGCCGAGCCTGCTCGTGGCGAAGCCCGGCGAATCGTTGACGAGCACCTGGGACTTGCCGAGCTGGGAGACCCACTCGCATACCTGTGCCACGACGCCGGCGTCGGTCGAGGGCGTTCGGATGATCTCGACGAGCGTCGACGCCGGTACCGGATTGAAGAAGTGCATGCCGATCAATCGGCGGGGATCGCCCAGCACCGCACCGAGATCGGCGATGGAGATGGAACTGGTGTTGGTCGCGATCACCGTCGTCGGATCGACGGTCTTCTCCACGAGGGCGAGCACGTCGAGCTTGAGCTGCACGGATTCCGGGACGGCCTCGACCACGAGATCGAGGCCGGCGGGCAACTCGTCCGGTGCGGCGACGAGCGACACGCGTCCCAGTACCGTCGCCGGATCGGAATCGCCGAGCTTTCCGCGTTCGCGAGCGCGGTGCAGTCCGTCCGACACTCGGGTGAAGGCCGCCTGTCGGTCGCCGCTCTCGGCGACGGTGACGGTGGAACCGAGCGTCGCGAACACCTGCGCGATGCCGGCGCCCATCCGTCCGCCGCCGACGACACCGACATGGCCGGGGATTGTGCTCGTCATTTCTTCTTCTCCAGGAAGGCCGTCATGCGGTCGTGTTTGTCCCGACTCTCGAACAGCACCGCCTGCGCGATGTCGTCGGCGAAGGGATGGGATCCGGGCGCATCGGCGATCAGCTTGCTGAGCCTGAGCGCGAGTGGGGCGGAGCGGTTGATGCGATCGACGATGTCGTGTGCTGCCGCAACGTGTTCGCCGGGGGCCACGACGCTCATCACGAGCCCGCACCGCAGCGCCGCCGCCGCGCCGAGGTTTCGGCCGGCCAGGATCACCTGCTTGGCGATCGACCGTCCGACCAGTTCCTGCAGGCGATAGCTGGCACCGGCGGCGGCCATGATGCCGAGGCCCGGCTCGGGATTGCCGAACACCGCCGTGTCCGCCGCGACCCGGATGTCGCAGGCGTACGCCAGTTCCGCGCCGCCGCCGAGCGCGAAGCCGCTCACGGCCGCAACGGTGGGCATCGGCAGCCCCGCGACCCGGTCGAAGAGAGTGCGATTGATGCCCGCGAGCGCCTCGTCGCGTCCCCGCGCCCGCAGCTCCCCGATGTCGGCCCCACCGGCGAAGTGATCACCGGATCCGCTGATCACCAACGGCTTCGGTGAGTCCTCGAGGAGCGCGCACACCCGGTGCAGCTCCGAGATCATCTCGGCGTTGATCGCGTTTCGCTGCTGCGGACGATCGAGAGTGACCACCATCCGGTCCGCCCGATCGTCGATCGTCAGGGTGTTCACGGCGTCTCGCTCGGCAGTGGGAACCGGACGTGTGTCCGGCCTGAGCGTTCGTGTGGGATGCGGCCTCCGCGCATCAGGATTGGTTGCACCACTTTCGTCTCCTTCGCAGCGTGTCGGTTTCCATTAATAACCGAACCTTCGGTCGGCGCGCAAGGGTTCCGCAAGTTCGGATTGCATCCGAGTCGGCGGCCGGAATCTGGCTTTTGCCTTGACAATAGACACGGTATCTGGCGATCCTGATTACCGACCGAACGTACGGTGAAAAGAGGTTGTCGTGAGCAAGTTGGTGCAAAGTTACGTCGCCGGGAGTTGGTACACGGCGCCCGATGCCGGAACGCCGCTGCTGAGCGCAGTCGACGGTTTCGAGGTCGCACGCATCTCGTCCACCGGGCTCGATGTCGCCGGGATGGTCTCGTATGCCCGTGAGGTCGGTGGGCCCGCCCTGGCCGAACTCACCTTCCACGAGCGCGCTGCAGCGCTGAAGGCGTTGGCCCTGACACTCATGGCCGGCAAGGGCGAGTTCTACGAACTGTCCGCGGCCACCGGCGCGACGCGGCGTGACTCCGGCGTGGACATCGACGGTGGCTTCGGAACCCTGCTGAGCTACGCGAGCAAGGCGCGGCGCGAACTGCCGAACGACACCGTCCACCTCGACGGGACCCACGAGCAACTCGGCAAGGCGGGGACGTTCCTCGGTCAGCACGTCTACACCTCGCGTCGCGGTGTCGCCGTCCAGATCAACGCATTCAACTTCCCCGTGTGGGGCTTCCTCGAGAAGCTGGCACCGGCATTCATCGCCGGAGTGCCGTCGATCGTCAAGCCGGCAAGTCAGACGGCCTATCTCACCGAGCTGGTGTTCCGCCGCATCATCGAGTCCGGACTGCTACCGGAGGGGTCGGTCCAGCTGCTCTCGGGCAGCGCGCGCGATCTGCTCGACCACCTCGGTGGGCAGGACTCGGTCGCATTCACCGGATCCGCGGACACCGCGGCGATGCTGCGGGCCCATCCGCGGGTTGTCGCCGAGGGCGTGCACTTCAACGCCGAGGCGGATTCGCTCAACGCCTCCATCCTCGGTGCGGACGTCGCACCCGGCAGCGAGGAGTTCGATCTCTACGTCAAACAACTCGTCACGGAGATGACCGTGAAGGCCGGCCAGAAGTGCACCGCGATCCGCCGTGCCTTCGTTCCCTCGGGCCTGGTCGACGACGTGGTCGAGGCCGCGCGGGGCCGTCTGGCGCGGGTCGTGGTCGGCGCCCCCGATGCCGAGGGAGTCACCATGGGCGCCCTGGCGAGCATCGAGCAGCGCGACGAGGTCCTGAAATCGCTTCGCGGATTGACGAAGTCGGCGCAGATCGTGGTGGGGGACCCGGACGACTTCGACGTCGTGGGTGCGGACCGGTCGACCGGCGCGTTCCTGCCCCCGATCCTGCTGCGCTGTGACGATACGACCGCCGACGAGCCGCACGACATCGAGGCGTTCGGGCCGGTCAGCACGGTGATCGGATACGACGGCACCGACGAGCTGCTCCAACTCGTGGCCCGAGGCAAGGGCAGCCTCGTCGCCTCCCTCGTCACCCGCGACTCCGTGCTCGCTCGCGACATCGTGCTGGGGCTGGCTCCGTTCCACGGACGCGTCCTGGTCCTCAACCGGGACGATGCGCGGGAATCGACCGGACACGGGTCGCCGCTCCCCGTGCTCGTTCACGGTGGCCCTGGCCGTGCCGGTGGCGGTGAGGAACTCGGTGGCATCCGTGGCGTCCTGCACCACATGCAGCGCACCGCAGTCCAGGCGACGCCCGACATCCTGACCGCCGTCGGCAATCGTTGGGTTCCCGGATCGCGGCGAACTGACGACGGTATCCATCCGTTCCGGAAGAACCTGGCGGAGTTGCGGATCGGTGACACCGTCGTCGGAGGGCCGCGGCGGGTCACCCTGGCGGACATCGACCATTTTGCGGAGTTCACCGGCGACACCTTCTATGCGCACACCGATCCCGAGGCCGCGGCGGCGAACCCTCTCTTCGGCGGCATCGTCGCACACGGCTACCTCGTCGTCTCGCTGGCGGCGGGGCTGTTCGTCGAGCCGAACCCGGGACCTGTCCTCGCGAACTTCGGCGTCGACAGCCTCCGCTTCCTGACCCCGGTGAAGGCGGACGACAGTCTGACCGTGACGTTGACGGCCAAGCTGATCACACCGCGCAGCAGCGCCGACTACGGCGAGGTGCGGTGGGACGCCGTGGTCGCGAATCAGAACGGCGATGCGGTGGCGACCTATGACGTCCTCACCCTCGTCGCCAAGGGGGCGTCCGACGATGGAGGGATCTGACATGGGGTGCAAGGTGGTGGTCTGTTACGGCCACCCCCAGGATCCCGACGCCTTCGACGCCCACTATCGCGCCACCCACGTCCCGTTGGCGCGCAGGATCCCCGGCCTGTCGGGCTACACCTGGGGAAAGTGCAGTGCGCTCGGCGACGGCACGCCGGCCTACTATGCGAGTGCATCGCTGTACTTCCCCGACGTCGAGGCGATGCACGTCGGACTGGCGTCGGCGGAGATGCGGGATGCCGGCAGGGACGTCCGTAACTTCGCCACCGGAGGGGTCACGATGTTCACCCAGGAGGATGAGTCGGTCCTCGGGTCGGTGAGAGAAGTATGACCCCCGAATACCGCTCGGCGCGAGAGATGTTCGATGCTGACGTGGCATCGCAGGCACTCGGGATCGAGGTGCACGAACTGGTCCCGGGCCGCGCTGTCGCATCGATGACGGTGGGCGAGACGATGGTGAACGGGCACGGAATCACGCACGGCGGATTCGTCTTCACCCTGGCGGACACGGCATTTGCGCTTGCCTGCAACGGATACGGTGAGACTACGGTCGCCGCGCGGGCGGACATTCGGTTCCTCGCCCCCACTCGGCTGGGTGACGAGCTCATCGCGGAGGCGGTCGAGCGGGAGCGATACGGCCGCAACGGTATCTACGACGTGACCGTGCGTGTTCGGGGCAAGTCCGTGGCCGAGTTTCGCGGCGACAGTAGGTCCCTCACGCGCGCTCGGTGAACGCCGGGGATTGCACGACGGCAACGCACCCGCTGCGATCGGGGGAGGTAGCCGCAGCGGGTGCGTTTGTCGGTACGAGACCGGATCAGGCCTGGAGGCCGGCCTCGATCTCGAGGTTGATGCCGAAGTCCATGCGGTTGATGGTGGTGGTGGCTTCGGCAGCCTGGGTCAGGCCCTGGACCTCGGCAGTACCACCATCAAGATGGACGGCGGCATCGGCGTCATCGCCGACCTGCTGAAGAGCGGTGTCGGCAGCAGCATGCTGTCCGCGGCCATCAGCTGACCGGTCACCCCGAGGCACCGACCGAAAACTGCTTGGAAGAAAGCTGTTTCGGCTGGCGTCCGGCGGTCATCTCGGTCGCGGACTGCTGATGCCGGCGGCTGCCGCCAACACGGCACGCAGCGTGGATGCCGTCACCGACTGGTCGAAGCCGACACCCCAGTGCGCGGTCCCGTCGCCGTTGCCGCACCGGGCGTAGGTGACGGCTCGGCTGTCACTGCCCGAACCCACCGACTGCTGCCCGAGCGAGAGCACCTCCACGGTGCGGCCGTGTGCGGCCAGGATCCGGGTGAGCGCCTCGACCGGCCCGCTGCCCGAGGCCGCGCCGTCGATCGCCGCGCCGTCGAACTCCGCCCGTACCCGCAGGTGGTCGCCGTCCGCGCGGTGCTCAACCGACCACTGGCCCAGCCTGCCGTCGAAGCCGTACTCCGCGAACAGCAGCTCCCACAGTTGCTCGGCGGTCACCTCGGAGCCGCTGTCGTCAGTGGCGCGCTGGACGCGCTTCGCGAAGTCGATCTGCAGCGGTCGCGGCAGGTCGATCCCGTATCCGGTCTGCAGCAGGTACGCGATCCCGCCCTTGCCGGACTGGCTGTTCACCCGGATCACGGCCTCGTAGTCGCGGCCGACATCGCGCGGATCGATCGGCAGGTACGGCACGTTCCACGGCGCCTGCCCCGGGTCGACGCCCGCGGCCTCGGCCGCCGCGGCGTGGTGGGCGAAACCCTTCTTGATCGCATCCTGATGGGTGCCGGAGAACGCGGTGTACACCAGGTCGCCGCCGTACGGGTGCCGGGGATGCACGTCGATCCTGTTGCAGTACTCCACTGTTCGTCGAACCGTGTCGATGTCGGAGAAGTCGATCATCGGATCGACGCCCTGCGCGTGCAGGTTCAGGGCGAGGGTCACCAGATCCACGTTCCCGGTGCGTTCGCCGTTCCCGAACAAACAGCCCTCCACTCGCTGTGCTCCGGCCAGCACCGCCAACTCGGCGCACGCGACGCCGGTGCCGCGGTCGTTGTGGGGGTGCACCGACAGGATCACCGATTCGCGGCGCGCGAGATGTCGATGCATGTACTCGATCTGGTCGGCGTACACGTTCGGCGTCGAAACCTCGACGGTCGCAGGCAGATTGTGGATGACCGGCCGGTCCGGGCAGGCATCCCACAGTTCGGTGAGGCTGTTGCACACCTCGAGCACGTAGTCCGGTTCGGTCAGGTTGAACACCTCCGGTGAGAACTCGAACCGGACGCCTGGGTGTGCCTCGCCGCCACGAGCAACCTCCCCGGCGGCGTCGACGATCAAGCGGTGCAACGACTCCCGATCGTGTCCGAGGACGACGTCGCGCCACGTGGGAGCCGTCGCCGTGTACATGTGCACCACCACGTTCGGAAGTCCGCGCACCGACTCGTAGGTGCGTTCGATCAGGTCGGTACGCGCGGCGGTGAACACGACGACCGTGACGTCGTCGGATACCAGGTTCTGCTCGGAGAGAGCGCGGACGAAGTCGAAGTCCGTCTGGCTGGCCGACGGGTAGCCGACCTCGATCTCCTTGTATCCCACCGTGACCAGCAGCTCGAAGAATCGGCGCTTGCGGTCCGGGTCCATCGGCTCGGCGAGAGCCTGGTTCCCGTCCCTCAGATCGACCGGAACCCACAGGGGTGCCTCGGTGAGTTGATGTGTGGGCCAGTGTCGTTCGATCAGGGGAACGGCCACCCGCTCGGTGTGTGAGCGGTAACGGTGGGACGGCATCGGCGACGGGGTCTGGCGGTTGACGTTCATGGCAGGTGCTCCAGGTACGGATCGGGCGACCGGCACGATCGAACCCCGCGGCGGGGTGCCGGTCCGGTCAGACCCCGCCGCGGCGGTCGAGGAGCAGTCCACGAAAAGCCACGGAAGGTACGCTAGACCGAAACAACTTGTCTGACAACCCGAGGAGTTCACACGGTGACCGCCCCGCTGCGCCGCAACCTGCTCGCCGACCAGGCCGCCGATCAACTGCTCGGCCGACTCGCGAACGGGGAATGGGAGGTCGGCGCAAAGCTGCCCGGCGAGACCACCCTCGCCACCGAACTCGGTGTCGGACGCTCCACGATCCGCGAAGCCCTGCGCATGCTCGCAGGCCAAGGCCTGCTCCGGGCCAGGCAGGGCGCCGGGGTCTACGTCGAGCGCACCACGCCCGCTGTCGCATGGGAAGGGGTGCTGCGCGGTCAGGCGATCGCCGAGGTCGTCGAGGTCCGCAACGCCATCGAGGTCGAGGCCGCACGGCTCGCGGCGGCACGCGCCACCGCCGCCGACGTCGCCGCCATGCGTCGGGCGCTGACGCGACGCGAGGAGGCCTTTCCGCTCGGGAACCGCGCCTTCGTCGAGGCCGACATCGAGGTCCACCGCGCCGTCGTCGGGGCCGCCCACAACGGCGTGCTGTCCGAACTGTTCGAGACCTTCGTGCCGCGGCTGACCGAGGCGATGATCGACATGATCGAACTTCTCGGGACGCGCTCCCACGACCCCGAACCCGACGCGGACGACCACCGAGCACTGGTGGAGGCCGTCGCCACCGGGGATGCGGCCGCCGCGGTCGCGATCAGTCGCGCGCATCTCGACTCGATGCTCGCCGCCGTTCAGAAGCCGGGGTGAGGTTCCGTCAGCCCGAGCGGGGGTCGTTGGGCGTGTCGTCCCGGGCTGTCAGACGCTGCTCGCGCTGGTCGAACTCGAACTGCTCCCGCTGCTCGCGGCGTTCCAGCTCGACATCGAACTCGAGGTCCTCGTGCTGGTGGCCCCGGAACAAGAAGGCGAAGACGATCCAGCCGACGATCGCCACCAGGATGAAACTCACCCCGCGGTAGACGAAGGCCGCCGCGACCGCCTCCGAAGCGCTGATCCGCGCCGCTGTCGTGAGCGTCGCGATCAGGGTGGCGTCGACGAACACCAGGCCGCCGGGCGCCAGCGGGATCGTCGCGACGGCCTTGCCGGCGGCGAACGCGATGAGCACTCCGGCCAATGTCGGCTCTGCGCCGACCGCCCAACACGCCAGACCGAGGCACGCGACGTCCGCGGCCCGGTGCACGACCGACCACCCGGCCGTGATCGCCCCGTCCCGCTTTCCCAGTTGCACCGACTCGAGTTGGGAGAGGGTTTCGCGGACCGCGTGCATCCCGGTGTTCGCGGGCTTCGACCGCAACCGGTTGACGCGGACCAGGACCCACCGGGCGGCCGCCTCGATCGCGCTCGGGTGCGCGGAGACGTAGCGGATCGCGACGACCAGCGCGATCAGGCCGACGACGGACAGCACCAGCATCACCGGGCTGACGGAGCCGCCCACGAGCAGTGCGCCGCCCAGCCCGATCAGTGCGAGCCCGATGCCCGCGATCACCCCGGAGATCGCCAGCTGCCACGACGCCACCACGGGATTCGCTCCCCAACGGCGCGTCTCCCGGTACGTGAACGCGGTGGAGAACACCTGCCCGGCAGGCAGCGTGACGGCCATCGCCGTCGAGGCGTAGACGACGGCGACCGACTTGGGCTGGCCGACGTCGACGCCGCCGGCGTGCAGCAACTGCTTCTGTACCCGCCCGTACCCGCTCAGCGAGACGGCCTGCGCCAGCACACACGCCGCCAGCCAACCCCAGTGGATCTCGGTCAGCGCCCGCCACGAATCGTGCAGCCGCGGCCACAGGTAGATGCCCTCGCCGACCAGCAGCGCCACCAGCGCAGCGCCGGCGAGCCACTTCAGCCACCAGTAGCGACCGCGGCGGCCGGTTGTGTCCGGCACCGCCTGATCGGTGGGGGAGTCCCCACTCCGGTCCGGCTCCGGCGTCACCACCAGGCCAGCGTAGCCAATCGGGGTTGGTTCACCTCAGAAGCGCGAACCCCGGGTCACGGATACTGCACCGGCGACGCCAGGTGGGTGACCCGGTTGCGGCCCCGAAGCTGGACCTGGTCGCCGAGCTCCCATTCCGACTGTTCCTCCTCGTCGGCGAAGTACAGCGCGCTGGTCGATGCCAGGACGCGGCTGGGGTGGATCTTCGCCAGCTCCGTCAGCCGCGATGCCTCGTTGACCGGATCCCCGATGACCGTGTACTCGAACCGTTCGGCCGCGCCGATGTTGCCCGCGACGGCCAGACCTGCCGAGACACCGATACCGATGTCGAGCGCGGTGATGCCGTTGAGCGCGAATCGAAGTTCTCGGGCGGCCGCGAGTGCCGCCGTCGGCGCGTCCGGCCTGTCCAGCGGCGCACCGAAGATCGCGAGCGCGGCGTCACCCATGAACTTGTTGACGAACCCGTGATGGCGGTCGACGACGTCGACCACCACCCGGAAGAACTCGTTGAGCAGGCTGACGACCTCGCCGGGTGGCCGTTCCGCCGCCGCACCCGTCGACCCCACCATGTCGACGAACAGGACAGCCACGAAGCGGGTCTCGCCGCCGAGCTCGGTTCCGAACTGCAATGCCCGACGCGCGACGTCCTCGCCGACGTGCTGGCCGAACAGTTCCCGCAGTACCCGGCGTTCGGCCGAGTCCTGCATCATCCGGTTGAACCCCACCTGCAGGCGTCCGATTTCGCTGCCGTCGAACACCTCCACCTGCACGTCCGTCGCGCCGCGCTGGACCCGTTCGATCGCCCGCCGCAGCTGCCGAATCGGATCCGACACCTGGCTCGCGGTCAGCATCGACAGCACGAATGCCGTCGTGATCGTCATCCCCGACAGCAGCAGGATCGCGATTGCCAACGAGTTGGTGGAGAACTGCAGATCGGTGCTCAGCTGCGTCGCACACAGCAGGATGATGCCGATCACCGGCATCAACGTGCCCAGGCCCCACGTCATCGCCATTCGGGTGCCGACACCGGGCGCAAGCGTCCGGTCGAACCGGCCCTCCGACAAGGCCTGCGCGGCGACGGGCCGCAGAATCCGTTCGCCCAGCATGTAGGTGAAACCGAACGTCGTCGTCGCGGCCATACACACGGTCACGATCACCGCGACGGCCAGTTCCGGCATCTCCGTCACCGTGAGGACCACGAACAGGATGCCGCCGACCACCCACAGGATCAAATGCACGATCGCCTGGCGCAGCGGCGCGTGCAGCGCTGCCATCTGCTCGTTTCGGGTCGGCGGGCCACCGCGCAACTGCCATCGGATCACCGAACGCAGCATCATCGCGGCCGCGCCCAGGCTCACGATGCCTGCGAGGATCAGGTAGACGCCGAAGATGACGACGTTCCGAACCCTGTCGTCGATGATCGCCGCCGACTCGTCGATCGGAAGTCCGTATCGGATGAACGCCAGCACCAGCACCGCACCGATGAAGTTCGCGAGAATCATCGACCCCATGTAGAGCGGCCAACGACTGCGCATGGTCAGCGCGACCGCTCGATAGGAGGATGCCAGCACAGCGACCAATTTAGCTGGGCATACCCGGTGGGAGCAGAGTCGGAGGGCCCAACCATGACCGGGGGCACATTCGCCCGCGCCGAGCGCCGCAACTGACAAGGGGGCGACGCCAGGGGACGTAGGGTCGCCCGAGTGACCGTGAACGACCCGCAGCGGAGTCGACCGACCGAACCACTGTGGCGGGCCGGACAGGTGTTCCGGCTGGCCACGCTGGTGTACGCGGTCGGCTATCAGGCGCACGCGGTGTCGGAGTACATTCGGCCGACCCTGAGTTGGGTGATCGTCGCACTCATGGCGGTGTGGTCCGGGGTGGCCGCCATCGTCCTGTCCCGGGACGGCGCAGCGCGGCGCTGGTGGGTCGTCGCCGACGTGGCGGTGGTTGTCGGCGCGATGGCGGCGACGCGCCTGGTCGCCGACCAGGACTGGTACTCCGCACATCAGAGCCTGCCCACCACCCTGTGGGCCACCAACGCGGTGATCTCGGCTGCCATCCTGAGCGGGCCACTCGTCGGCGTCCTCGCCGGACTCGGGATCGCGATCGTCGCCGTCGCCGTGCGCGGGACGGTCGACGTCGACCTCGCTGGTGATGCCACGGCACCCGTGCTGATGTCCGTCGGACTCGCGGTCGGGCTCGCGGCGAACACCGCGCGACGCGCGCAGGGCCAACTCGAGCGGGCCGCCCGGCTGGCGGCGGCGACCGAGGAACGGGAACGCCTGGGGCGCGAGGTACACGACGGGGTGCTCCAGGTGCTTGCGTACGTACGGCGCCGCGGCGCGGAGATCGGCGGTCCGACCCTCGAGCTGTCGACGCTGGCCGGTGAGCAGGAGGTCGCGCTTCGGGAGCTGATCTCCGAGCAGGCGCTGCCGGTCGCCGGCGGCGACGTCGACGTGGACCTGCGGACGCTGCTGCGTTCGCAGGCCGGGACCGCGGTGTCGGTGTCGACGCCCGGCGGTGCCGTCACGATGCCCCGCGACCGGGCGGAGGAACTGGCGGCCGTGGTGCGGACCGCGCTGTCCAACGTCGCGCTGCACGCGGGCGCGAACGCGAAAGCGTATGTCCTGCTGGAGGATCTCGGCGTCGATGTGATCGTGTCCGTGCGTGACGACGGCGTTGGGATGGCGGCGGACCGACTCGCCGCAGCCGAGGCGGAAGGGCGCATGGGAGTGTCGAGGTCCATCCTGGGCAGGGTGGCCGCACTGGGCGGCGACGCCACGCTGGACACCGCTGTCGGTGAGGGCGTCGAATGGGAGATCCGGGTGGGCAAACGCGCGCCGGGAAAGGGGTAAGCGTGGCCGAGCAGGTGACGGTGATGGTGGTCGACGACCACCCGATCTGGCGGGACGGCGTGGCACGCGATCTCGGGTCGGCAGGCTTCGACGTCGTCGCCACTGCCGACGGTGTCGCCGCCGCCGCGCGCCGAGCGGCCGCCGTGCTCCCCGCGGTAGTCCTGATGGACATGCAGCTGCCGGACGGCAACGGCGCCCAGGCGACGGCCGCGGTTCTCGCGGTGTCCCCGAAGTCCCGGGTGCTGGTGCTGTCCGCGTCGGCCGAACGCGAGGACGTGCTCGACGCGATCAAGTCCGGCGCCACCGGGTACCTCGTCAAGAGCGCCTCCGCGTCCGAACTCGTTGCGGCCGTCCACGCCACCGCCTCCGGTCAGGCCGTGTTCACGCCGGGCCTGGCCGGGCTCGTCCTGGGGGAGTTCCGGCGGATCGCGGGCGCAGACCAGGAGCCGTCCGCCCCGGTGCCGCGTCTGACGGACCGCGAGACCGAGGTGTTGCGGCTCGTCGCGAAGGGGTTGAGCGCCAAGCAGATCGCGACCCGGCTCGGTCTGAGTCACCGGACCGTGGAGAACCACGTCCAGGCGACCCTGCGGAAACTCCAGTTGGCGAACCGTGTCGCCCTGGCCCGGTACGCGATCGAAAACGGACTCGACTAGGGGCACGTCTCCCAACCGACACCCCGGGTCGCCGCGTCCACGGAAAGTCCCCGGTCAGTTCGAGTAGGACTACTCATGTCCGAGGAAACGGAGAACTCGATGCTGGAACCATGGTCAATCCCGGTGGTACCCAGATCGATCCACAGTTGGTCGCCAGGCTGTCCGGCGAGTTCGCTGCGCTCGGGCAGCACCTGCGCGGCGTCTCCGAGGACCTGACGCGACTTCGCGCGCAGCTCGAGATCCCGGCCGTGCAGGCACCGCCGGTGTATCCGGCGCAGCCGGTCCAGCACTTTCCGGCCCAACCCGTCTACGCCCCGCAACCGATGTATGCGCAACCCATGTACGCGCAGCCCGGCCCTCCGCCTCGGCAGGCGCCCCCGCGCCCGGCCCCCGCCCCGCCGGTGCCGCGTGAGCCGTGGTGGCAGCGCGATGGCATGGTCAGTCGCGTTCTCGCGGCCGCGGGCGCGGCCGTCACCCTGATCGGTGTGGTGATGCTGCTGGTGCTCGCCGCGCAAGCCGGCTTCTTCGGTCCCGTCGCGAGAGTCGTCGCGGGTGCGGTGTTCTCGGCGGCTCTGGTCGGTGCGGGCCTGCGGGTGTACGACCGCAGCGGTGGACGGGTCGGCGCGATCGCGTTGGCCGTGACCGGGCTCGCGGGCGGCTTTCTCGCTGTCACCGCAGCGACCGTCTACCACGGTTGGTTCCCACCGCTGGTCGGCCTCGCCCTGGCCGCCGCGATCGCCGCTGCCGGAATGCTGATCGCGACCCGGTGGGAGTCCCAGCCGATGGCAGCGCTCGTCACGACCGCGATCGCGGTCCTGGCGCCCGTGCTCACCGACGGCATCACCATGTCGTTGCTTGCGTTCCTGGTGGTGGTGCAGATCGCGGGCGCCTTCCCTCAGCTCGGCAAGGACTGGCCGTACCTGCACGTCGCACGGACCCTTCCGGCGGTGCTCGTGGTGCTCGTGGTGTTCGCGGACGCCACCTGGTCGGGGATCGGGCTGTGGCCGGACGGACATCGGCCGACCGTCGCGCTCCTACTCGCCATGGCCGCGACCGTCGCGGTCGTCGGAGCGAGCACGGCCGTGATCGTGTTGCGCCGCAACGCCGCCGACGTCACGTCGAGCGTGATGCTCGCGGTCACCACCCTGCCGCTGCTGTTCACCGGAGGGGTGCTCACCCGGTGGACCGAGGTCGCGGTGCTGGTGGTCACGGCCGCGAGCCTCGTCGGGCTGATCCTGGCCGTTCCCGACCTGCCCCGTCACACCCGGATCGCCGCGTCGGCGATCGCGGCCCTGGCGGCACTGCAGACATGCATCGCCGCCACCTCCGGGGACGTGCTGCCGGTGGCACTGCTGACCCTCGCGCTGGGACTGGTCGCGGTGTCGGGCCGGACCGGATCCCGCATCGCGTTCACCGCCGCAACCGGATTCGGCGTTCTCGGTGGACTGCTGTTCCTCGGCATCGCGCCGCCGGAAGCGCTGACGGACCAGAACGATGCGAGTTCGTCGCTCGTGGTCGTCGTCGCCGGGGTTCTGCTCGCGGCCACCGTGGTGGCGCTCGCCGCGACCGCGCGGTCACTCGGCCTGCTCGGTGCGGATCGGACCGCCGTCGCCGCGATCGTCGCCGGGTCGGTGGCCGGGTACGCGGGCACCGCGACCGTGGTGACCGCGGGTGTCGCCGCTCTCGGCGCCACAACGGGATTCATCGCCGGGCACACCGCAGCGACGCTGGCATGGATGGTGCTCGCCACCGCGATGCTGCGCTGGGGCCTGACCCATCCGGAGCAGGCACGGCTCGCGCTCGTCTCCGGGCTGACGCTCACCGGGGTAGCGCTGGCAAAGCTGTTCCTCTTCGACCTCGCCACTCTCGACGGGGTCTACCGGGTACTTGCCTTCCTCGGAGCGGGACTGCTGCTGCTCGCGGCAGGCACGAGGTATGCGCGTGCGTTCGCGTCCGGTGGTCAGGGCGGGAGCGCGGCGGCCTGAGCGCGATCGCACGGCGCCGACGGCCCGATTCACGGCGCGCATATCCTGTGCCGTATGGAGGACAGGGATCTTCGGGTGTCGGACGCCGAACGTGAATACGTGGGCCAGTTGCTGCAGCGCGCGGTCGGTCAGGGGATGCTCTCGCTCGGCGAATTCACCGAACGCATGGACACGGCTCTGGCTGCCCGCACGCGCGGTGAGCTCAACAGTGTGCTGTTCGACCTGCCGGGCATCCGGGTCGTCGGTACCGACCACGCAGCGCAGGCCCACACGCCGAGCCCCCGGCCGCCGAGCCCCCGGCCGCCGACCCCGGTCGCGGCGGCGTACCAGGCCGATGCGCCGACGGTCATCCGCGCGAAGCTGTCGAGCGTGACCAGGAAGGGGGCCTGGCAGGTGCCGGCGACCCTCCACGTCGAGAACTGGCTGTCGAACGTCACCCTCGACTTCACGTCCGCGGTGATGCAGACCCAGGTCGTCGAGGTGACGATCGACGGCTACTGCGGTTCCGTCACCGTCATCGTCCCCGGGGACGCCACCGTCGACCTCAACAGCATCGAAACCGTCGGCGGCAGCACCACCAACAAGGTGCGCACGGGGCCGAACATCGGGCCGCTGCACCTCGTGGTGCGCGGTCAGATGCGGTTCGGGTCCGTCACCGCGAAGCATCCGTTCGGGACGGGCCTGCGACGTATGCTCGGGTGACGACCCGACCTGTCCGTCAGTCGCGCCGCTGGCGAGCGAGCAGTTCGCTGACGCTGACCGTCGGCGCCCCGTCCGTGTGACGGTGCCGACCCGAATTCGACGGATCGTCGGCCGGCTGTGACTCGGTCGCAGGGGCAGGCGGGGTGGGGGCGGGCCACGCTGCCGTCGCCGCCTGCGTCGGGCGCTCCTGAGCGGTCCGCTCCGGCTGAGCCGGTCGACCCTGTGGTGGCTGGCCCGGGCGTGCTTGCGGCTGCTGGCCCTGTGGCTGGGCCGGTCGGGGCGGCAGCGGCTGGCCTTGCGATTGGGCCGGTCCTGCCTGCGGCGCTCGGCCCTGTGGCTGTGCCGGGCGTGCCTGCGGTTGGTGCCCGGGTGCGCCTGCGTGCGCTTCCGACACCGCGTTCCCGTTCGCCTGCGACCCTGTCGGAACCCGGAGGCTCGACAGCCAGCTCTCAATCGGGCGATTCGCCGTCGCGGGAGGCTCGGTACCGCGCCTCGGTGACACCGGAGCCTGCGGGGGCCGCGGCGGCTGGGGCGCCTGTGCAGGCGGACGTACCGCATCCTGCGGGAGTCGCGATGCCTGCTTCTGCTCGGGTTCCTGGCGCTGCTCGGGCGCGGGCCGCTCCGGTGCCTGACGTTCGGGCGCCGGGCGCGGTGCGACCTGCGGGATCGGCTCGGTCATCGGTTCGCCGGTCAGCGGTTCCACAGTCGCCGCGATCCGCGACGCCGCTGCCGTTCGCGGCGGCAACACGCGCTCGACGGCTTCCCTCGTCAACGGCGTAGATCGCTGCCGCTGAGCGCCCTGCGGACGTGGTGCGGGCACACCGACAGGTGCGATCTCGGGGACGTCGGCAGGGATGCGTTCGTCGTCGAGGATCGGCTCACCGAGGCCCATTCGCTCCTGAATACGCTTCATCCAGGCAGGCGCCCACCAGCAGTCGTCGCCGAGCAGCTTCATCACCGCAGGCACCAGGAACATGCGGATCACGGTGGCGTCGAGGACGAGCGCGGCGATCATGCCGTAGGCGATGTACTTCATCATCACCAGTTCGGAGAACGCGAACGCACCCGTGACCACGATCAGGATCAACGCCGCTGCCGTGATGATGCGACCCGTGTGCGCCGTGCCGACCCGGACGGACTCCGTTGTGCTCGCGCCCTGCGCCCTGGCCTCGACCATGCGGGAGAGCAGGAACACCTCGTAGTCGGTGGACAGGCCGTAGATGATCGCCATGATCAGCACCAGCACCGGCGACATGATCGGGCCGGGCGTGAAGTTCATCAAGGTCGCTCCGTGACCGTCGATGAAGATCCACGTCAGGATGCCGAGCGTCGCGCCGAGACCGAGCGCGGTCATCAACACGGCCTTGATCGGCAGTACCAGCGATCCGAACGCGAGGAACATCAGCAGCGTCGTCAGCAGGACCACCAGCGCCACCATCAGCGGCAGGCTGTCGAGTAGCGCTGCGATCGAGTCCTGCTCGATGGCGGGGGTGCCACCGACGAGCACCGTGGCTCCGTCGGGGACGTCCATCGCCCGCAAGTACTCGATCGTCGCCTCGGAGTCGTTGCGGTCGACCAACCCGGCCTTGAAGACGGTCACGCCGTCCTTGGTCGGATTGTTGATGCTGAACTTCTCGACAAGGCCGGGTGCCTCGCTGGCCTGCCTGACGATCTGCGTGAGCTCCGCGCCCTGGGCGCCCTCGACGACCAACTTGATCGGCTCGGTGCGGTTGTTCGGGAACAGCTCGTCGAACTGCTCCTGCGCCAACCGGGTTTCGTTGTCGGGCGGGAGGTAGGTCTCGTTGATGCCGCCGAACTTGATGCCGGAGATCGGGATCGTCAGCAGCAGGAGCCCGATCACGATCGGGATCGCCACCTTCAGTGGGTTCTTCATCACCCACTGCGTCAACCGGCCCCAGTAGCTGTTCTCGATCTCCTCGGCGGTCTTCGTCTTCCGCATGAACTTGAGCCCGAGGGCGTCCACTCGGCGACCGAGGATCGCGAGGATCGCAGGCAACACCGTCACCGAGATCAACGCTGCCAGCATCACCGCTGCGATCGCGCCGTAGGCGACGGACTTGAGGAAGCCCTGCGGGAAGATCAGCAGCCCGCCGAGGCTCGCCGTCACCATCGTCGCCGAGAAGACCACGGTTCGGCCGGCGGTCATCACGGTGCGGCGGACCGCGTCGCCGGTCTCGTAGCCCTCGGCTATCTCCTCACGGAACCGGCTGACCATGAACAGGCCGTAGTCGATCGCCAGGCCGAGGCCGATCAGCGACACCACCGGAACCACGAAGGCGTTGACGTCCGTGAACAGGGTGAACAACTTGACGATGCCGTTCGCGGCGATGATCGTCAGGCCACCGACGATCAGCGGGAGCGCCGCGGCGACGACGCCGCCGAAGACGAAGAACAGCAGCACACCGACGGCCGGGATGGCGAGAAGCTCCATGCGATGGACGTCGTTCGCCATCGTGTCGTTGAGCGTTCCGGTGACGGGTTGCAGCCCGGCCAACTGCACGTCGATGCCGTCGATGTAGAACACATCGCGCACCTCGCGGAAATTGGCTGCGACCTCGGTGTCGTTGGCGCCGGCGATCGCGACGCTCGCGATCGCGTGCTGCTTGGTCGCATCGGCCAACTGAGGCAGTTTCGTCGTCCAGTAGCTGCCGTTGACCTTGAGGATCTGGTCCGGATTGTTCGTGACCGCCTCTTCGAGGTTCTTCGTGATCTTCGAGGCGAACGTCGGGTCGTCGACGGTTTTGCCGTCGGGTGCGGTGTAGAGGAGCACCACGTCAGCGGTGGTGTCGCGGCCGAAGGTGCCGTCCGCCAGTTTCGCGGCCGCGACGGACTCGGAACCTGGGTCGTCCCAGCCGCTCTGGCTCAGGTTCTTCTCGAGCCCGAGGCCATACGCGCCGAGGCCGAGCATCAACGCGACCATCACCCCGATCACCGTGAATCGGAGGCGATAGACGAGCTGGCCCCAGGTCGCGAACACTATTGCCCTCCTTGACGCCCGATGAGCAGGGCCGACAGTGGACGGAACGGCTGCAGCCACGCGCCCTCGTCGGGCAGCGAGTCCAGGCTCACCCGTGGCAGCGGCTCACGGAACACGCCCGGAATGTCTTCCAGGTCGACGAACTCGAGGATCTCCGACGAGACCGCCCAGCTGGCGTGCTCCCGGAACCCGAGCACCTGCACCGGGACGCCCGCGGCAGCGAGATCCTCGAGGGGCTCCCGGAAGGCCTGGCCGTCGGCCGACGCGACCATGACACCGGCCAGCCCGCCGCCTGCGGCGCGCTGCTCGATGTGCGCGAGCATGTCGGCGTCGACATCGCTGTCCTCGTCGATCTTCGGCTTCGCGAACACCGCGAAACCGACGTTGCGCAGCGCCTCGACCCAGGGTCGGACGACGTCGGCGCTGCCAGGAGCGATGTTCGTGAACACCGTCGCCTCCGGCTCGAGCCGCACCGGGCTCGTCCCGGACAGTTCCGCGGTGCGACCGAGCAGCCAGCGTCCGAGCGCGTCGAAGCGAGGTCGGTAGGCCGCGGTGGGACGGCCACCCAGAATTGCGCCGAGCCCCATGTCGAGGTTCGGCGCGTCCCAGACCAGGAGTACCCGGCGTGGTTGTCGAGGCTGCTCCGTGGCGTCGTCGCCCGCGGCCCCGAGAGAATCGGGTAATCGTTCGCTGACGCTCATCCGGTGGCCTTTCCCCAGATCATTTCCGTGATCGGACGCCCGACGCGGTGCGCCTTGTCCTCGAACTTCGTCACCGGACGCTCGTGGGTCATCGGCGAGTCGATCGCGCCGCCTGCCAGTTGCTCCCAGTCGAGGCGGGTCAGCCGCGGTTCGGCGTCACCGGCCTCGGCGATCCATTCTGCGTACTCGGCGTGGTCCGTCGCCACGTGCAGCACACCGTTGTCCGCGAGTCGGTCCGCGATCAGCGCGAACGTCGCGGGCTGCAGCAGCCGCCGCTTGTGGTGGCGCGCCTTGGGCCACGGGTCGGGAAAGAAGACCCGAGCACCGACCAGCGATCCGGGGGTGAGCATGTTCTCCAGCACGTCCATCGCGTCGCCGCGCAGAATTCGGATGTTGGAGATGCCCTCGCGTTCGACAGACTGCAGCAGCTGCGCCAGGCCGGGGCGGTACACCTCGACGGCAAGCAGATTCATGTGCGGCTCGGCCTGGGCCATCGCGGTGGTCGCCGTTCCGGTACCGCATCCGATCTCGATGATCGTCGGCGCTTGCCTGCCGAACCACCCGTCGAGATCGAGGGGGGTGTCGGACACATCGGCGCCGATGGCGGGCCACATCCGGTCCCATGCCTGCTGCTGGGGATCGGTGAGGGAGCCACGTCGGGAGCGGAAACTGGTCACCCGGGGATACAGGCGGGATCCGCGGTCGGCGGCACCCTCCACCCGGGGTTCGGCGTCATTCACCCGACCATTGTCACGCATGACCACCGATTCCGGCAGCTGGGTCTCAAGTGTGAGTTGAGGGTTTGACGCTTCAGTGGGCCTCCGACGGCACCCCGGTTCGGGGCGGTCATCCCGCGGGAGCAGGCCTTTTCCTGATGAAGGCGTTCCGTCCGGAGTGACACGTCTCCCGTTCGCACTCACCGGCTGTCATCATCACCACGCGTGTCGGGGGAGCCGCGCAAGGGACTCGGAACACGTTGGGGGTGACGTGAAGGTGTCGACTGATTCTTCTCTGGGCGGGGTTCTGCTCGCCCTCGGCGCGACCGGGCGGAAGGACGCGAGCGACCTCGAACAGCTGTCGGTTGCCGTGGACGCCGCGGTCCTCGTCGAGTTCACCGGCCGCGCGGGCGTCGGCAGGTCCTCGCTCGTCGCGGCGCTCGGACCTGTGGACGGCGCGGAGGTCGTGGAGTCGGCCGCCCGTGACCGCCCCGGATCCGTCGATCCGATCCTCACCGGCGACGTGGTCGTGCTCGTGGTTCTCGACCCGCCGCGCGACGTGGATCGAGCGGCCGCCGCGGAGGCCGCCGGACGCCTGCTGCCGGTGCTGGCCAAGACCGACACACTGACCGATCCCGACCGCGCGCTCGCCCGGGCGGCGTCGGCCCTCGCGGCTCCGTGCCTGCCCGTCACGACCGTCGGCCCGGACACCGGCCTGCCGCGACTGCGTACGGCCCTCGACGACAGAGTTCGCGCGATCCGGGCTGCGCGGGCCGTGGCGCTGCTCACCCACCTGCGGACGATCGCCGATCGGAACAGTGCCCGAGCGGCCGTCGACGAGTTCCTCGCCTGCGACGACGGCGTGCGCCTCGCTGCCCGGGCAACGGGCCTGGCGAGCCCGGACGGTGACGCGCAGACCCGGGCCCGGTACTGGCGAACGCGGATGAACACCGAACAGGATCCCGACGCCGTGCGCGCCGCAGTGGCACTGCACCGCGACGCCGTCCGTGAGTGGGCGCGCAATGCCTGACCTCGACATCGAGCAGGTGTTGCGACGTTGGCAGATTCCCGGCTCGGGCTCACCGTCGGTCGCCGTGGTCGGGCCGCCGGGTAGCGGTCGCAGCGCGCTGGCCGATGCGCTGGCGTCGCTGCTGCCCGCGTTCCGGGTTCGTGACGGCTCGGATCCGGCGGCGTCCGTCGTTGTCGTGGCGTTCGATGCGTCCGCGCCGATCGGCCGGGAGGAACTGGGGTTGCTCGCCGCTGCGGTCGCGACGGGATCGGTGGCGATCGCCGTCGTGACCCGGATCGACGCCCACCACGACTGGAAGTCGGTCCTCGACCGGGACGAGGCGGTGCTCGCCGGGCACGCACACCGCGTCGTTGCCGGGCCGATCCTTCCCGTGTCCGTATCGACGGGCCTCGGCCTGCCGGAGTTGCGGGCAGCGGTCGAGCGCGCCCTGGACGACAGCGGCGCAGCGCCGCGTCACGTCGAACTCGACCGGGTCCGGGCGATGGTCCGGGCCACCGCTGACGACCTGCGCCGCGACGACGCCACCGCGGCACTGCGCGAATGTCGCGCGGCGCTGATCGCAGACCGGGACGGACCCCGTACCGAGTCCGCGGCGGCGCTGCGGCGGCTGTCCGCACTCGCCCGCGTCGACCTCACCCATCTCGTCGGCGACCGGGTCCGTGCCGCAACCGCAGTCCTGCGCGCGGAGGTGGACCGGTCGGGACGGTCGATGTCGGGGGAGTTTCCTTGTCGAGTGCGCGAGGAGGTCGACGTGCTGACCACCGCCGTGGATGCGACGACCGACGCGGTGCTGGGCGACCTCGCGGCCGCGGTGGTGGGTGCGCCGCATCCGGTTGCAGGCCCGAACCGTCGCCCTCCCGTCGTGGACGACCCGGAGCCGCGGCACCGGGGCGTCGAGGATCGGATGATGATCGTGGTCGGTGCCTCGGCCGGCGCCGGACTCGGCCGGCTCGTGGTGTCACCGATGTCGAACATCGCGGCGTTCGACCTCTTCGCATTGCCCGTGACGCTGCTGATCGGTGGTGTCGCGGCGTGGGCGCTGACACGGATGCGCGGACTGGCCGCGGACCGGGCCCATCTCCGACAGTGGCTGACGGAAGCGATGACGCAGGTCAGGTCGGGTCTGGAGCAACGGGCGCTGACGCGGCTCGTCGAGTCGGAAGCCGAGATCGTGGACGCCGTGCAGCGGGCGCATCGGGAGCGCGCCCGGACGACCGAACGCTCGCTGGCCGAACTCGACCGGGAGTTGCGGGACGGTGTCGCGCGGACCTCTGGGCGTCTCGCGGCCGTCGAGCGCGACCTCGCGGTCCTCGATCGGGCCCTCGCGGAACACGAGCGTCCGTTCGAGGAACCGGCGGACCGTGCGCTGCGTCCAAGTCCACAGTGACCGGTCCCGCGAACGGAACGCGGGTGATCGAGAGGATGCCGAGATGCA
This sequence comes from Rhodococcus sp. RD6.2, assembly GCF_001040705.1. GTDB lineage: Bacteria > Actinomycetota > Actinomycetes > Mycobacteriales > Mycobacteriaceae > Rhodococcus_G. The sequence goes on along the minus strand of NZ_CVQP01000005.1, from coordinate 65,249 downwards.
GGACGAGACGCTGGTGGCGGGAATCGACGACCAGTACCAAGTGACGGTCGAGTCCGGTCCGGGTTCCGGAGATCTCATGATGTCCGAACCGACCGTCGACCTCGACGGGGACGGCATTCTCGACACCCGCGTCTACTCGGATGGCGGTGGAATGACGATCGCGTCCGACCTCGACGAGGACGGCTGGGCGGACCATGTCACCCGCATCGAGGCGGACGGCGCGTACGCCGCGTGGGAGCCGCAGCGGGACCCGGACGGGACGGTTCGCTGGGACCCCGTCGACGAAGGACGACTGTCGTTCGAGCGGTAGACGTCGGCGCGATCAGCCGTTCGCGCCGGTCCCTGCGTCTAGACGGGCCGACGAGTCGGTTTGCCGGGAATCCTTCGGCGTCCGGCCGCTGTGTGGTCCGAGTCGGATCCGGCGCGCCGATTCCGGGGTCAGTTTGCGGCCAATTCCGTGAAAACGGTCAGGTAGTTGGACGATCGTCCGTATAAAGGTTCGGTGCGTGCTCGGATTGCGCACATGTAACTGACCTTCAGGACTCGTCGCTGGGGTAGTCGCGTTGGGTCCCGAACGAATCGTGAACGGAGTTTCCATGTCTCGATCCTCCCTGCGCCGCGTCACCGCCGCGGCCGCTGCGAGCGCGCTGGTCGTCGGCGGTGCAACGCTGAGCCTTGGTCTCGGAACCGGTGTCGCGGCAGCCGCGGATACCTGCGCACAGTCCACCCACGCCGAGAAGAACAACGCCAGCACCGTCTGGATCACTCACACCTACGACCGCTCGGTCAACGTGACCGAGGCCGCTGGCGGCACCCAGGTCACCTACAAGACCGTCATCGGCACCACGAGCATCGGCAACCCGTACGTCAACACCATCACCGAGTTCCCGCCTGCCGGATTCGGTGCGCCCGTCAAGTCGGTCGTCACGGCCTACAACCTCATCGGCGGTCAGCAGCCCGAAGAGGTGACCGCGACCCCGAACGGCGCCGGCTACAAGTTCACCAGCACCGGCTGGTTCGTGAACTCGGGCAACCCGGTCACCCTCGAGACCACCTACGTGGTTCCGAAGAACTCGACCCCCGGCTCGGCGATCACGAGCGGTGGCATCGGCGTTGCAGGCACCGTGGGTGTCTCCAACGAGCTGCCGAACCTGAACGCCTGCTTCAAGGTCCGCATCCCCAACCCGGGCGAGACGGTGCTGAGCGTTGCCGACGAGACCGGCCTCGGCTCGGCCGAGGGCCAGCTGTCCTCGACCGGTTCGATCAGCGACGTCCTCGGTGACACCATCCTCAAGGTGCTCGAAGGCTCGCTGAGCTGATCTGACGCACGACGTCGAATTCTGGCGGTGACGACCTCGGTCGTCACCGCCAGAGTTGTCTCGGTGGATCTGCTCGGATCACTGAATCGGTCCTGTGACCGATCGGACGTGACCCGATTCCCACATCGCGGACGCGCAGAGCTAACCTCTATTCAGGACACCCGGCGCCCGTGTCGTCGTCAACCGTGTGAAACCACTCGCACACGGTCGATGGAACAGCGGGTGGTGCCCCACCGAGAGGGGTAATCGCGATCCGCCGCGCACTGTCGTCCGGCAGGGCGCCGTGACTCGATTCCGGAACACCCCAGGGAGAGTTTGATGACCTCAGCGACCATTCCAGGTCTGACTGGCACTGACACCGCGCCCACCTCGCACGGCGAACTCCTCGCCTGGGTACGCGAAGTGGCGGAGCTGACCCAGCCCGATCGCGTCGTCTTCGCCGACGGTTCGGACGAGGAGTGGGACCGCCTGACCACGCAGCTCGTCGAGGCAGGCACCTTCACGCGTCTCAACGACGAGAAGAAGCCCAACTCGTTCCTCGGCAACTCCGACCCGTCCGACGTGGCGCGTGTCGAGTCCCGCACCTACATCTGCTCTCGTGAAGAGATCGACGCCGGCCCCACCAACAACTGGATGGACCCGGCCGAGATGCGCGGCCTGATGACCGATCTGTACCGGGGCTGCATGCGCGGCCGCACCATGTACGTGGTGCCGTTCTGCATGGGTCCGCTGGGCGCCGACGATCCGAAGCTGGGCGTCGAGATCACCGACTCCGAGTACGTCGTTGTCTCGATGCGCATCATGACCCGCATGGGCCAGGCCGCGCTCGACAAGCTGGGCTCCGACAAGCCGTTCGTGAAGGCGCTGCACTCCGTCGGCGCACCGCTCGCCGATGGCCAGGCCGACGTCCCGTGGCCGTGCAACGACACGAAGTACATCACCCACTTCCCCGAGGACCGCGAGATCTGGTCCTACGGTTCCGGTTACGGCGGCAACGCGCTGCTCGGCAAGAAGTGCTACTCGCTGCGCATCGCGTCGGCCATGGCCCACGACGAGGGCTGGCTGGCCGAGCACATGCTGATCCTCAAGCTGATCTCGCCCGAGGACAAGGCGTACTACATCGCGGCGGCGTTCCCGTCCGCGTGTGGCAAGACCAACCTCGCGATGATCCAGCCGACCATCCCCGGTTGGCGCGCCGAGACCCTCGGCGACGACATCGCGTGGATGCGCTTCGGTGAGGACGGCCGTCTGTACGCCGTCAACCCGGAGTTCGGTTTCTTCGGCGTCGCGCCGGGCACCAACTACGGCTCGAACCCCAACGCGATGAAGACGCTCGAGGCGGGCAACTCGCTGTACACGAACGTCGGACTGACCGACGACGGCGACGTCTGGTGGGAGGGCCTCGAGGGCGAGCCTCAGCACCTGATCGACTGGAAGGGCAACGACTGGACCCCGGAGTCCGGCGAGAAGGCCGCCCACCCGAACTCGCGCTACTGCACCCCGATGTCGCAGTGCCCGATCCTCGCCCCCGAGTGGGACGACCCGCAGGGCGTGCCGATCTCGGCGATCCTGTTCGGTGGACGCCGCAAGACCACCGTCCCGCTGGTCAGCGAGTCCTTCGACTGGCAGCACGGCACCTTCCTCGGCGCAACGCTCTCGTCCGAGCAGACCGCCGCGGCCGAGGGTGCGGTGGGCACCGTCCGCCGCGACCCGATGGCGATGATCCCGTTCATCGGCTACAACGCCGGCGACTACCTGAACCACTGGATCACCCTCGGCAAGAACGCCGACTCGGAGAAGCTTCCGAAGATCTTCTACGTGAACTGGTTCCGTCGTGGTGACGACGGCCGGTTCCTGTGGCCCGGTTTCGGCGAGAACTCCCGCGTCCTCAAGTGGATCGTGGACCGCATCGAGCACAAGGCGGGCGCGCAGACCACCCCGATCGGCTTCGTGCCGACCGCGGCGGACCTCGAGCTCGACGGCCTCGACGTCGTCGCCGCCGATGTCGACGAGGCCCTCGCGGTCGACGTCGACGAGTGGAAGTCCGAACTGCCTCTCATCGAGGAATGGTTCGAGTTCCTCGGAGAGAAGGTGCCGTCGGGCATCCGCGACGAGTTCGAGGCTCTGAAGCAGCGTCTCGGCTGACGTAGTCCAGCTTCGTGGTGAGGGGAACCCTCGACCGGTCCATCCGGTTGAAGGTTCCCCTCACTCGTTTCCGGGGGTGGTGTCGCCGAACCCAGGTGGCAGTGGTGGAATACATCCAACGAACAGCGACGCCCGGCGTATACGCACGGGGAGAGGATCAGCGATGAGCCAGATCTACAACAACGTCACCGAACTGGTCGGGCGGACCCCGCTCGTCCGCCTGAACCGCCTCACGGACGGTGCGCAGGCGCAGGTGGTGGCCAAGCTCGAGTTCTACAACCCCGCCAACAGCGTCAAGGACCGCATCGGTGTCGCGATCATCGACGCCGCCGAGCAGTCCGGTGAGCTCAAGCCCGGCGGCACCATCGTCGAGGGCACGTCCGGTAACACCGGCATCGCGCTCGCCATGGTTGCGGCCGCACGCGGCTACAAGGTCATCCTCACCATGCCGGAGACGATGTCCACCGAGCGTCGCGTCATGCTGCGCGCCTACGGCGCCGAGATCGTGCTGACCCCGGGTTCCGAGGGCATGGCCGGTGCCGTCAAGAAGGCCGAGGAGATTGTCGGGCAGACCGAGAACGCGGTCCTCGCACGCCAGTTCGCGAACCCGGCCAACCCGGCCATCCACCAGGCCACCACCGGTGAAGAGGTTTGGGCCGACACCGACGGCAAGGTCGACATCTTCGTCGCGGGCATCGGCACCGGCGGCACCATCACCGGTGTCGGCCGCGCACTGCGCGAGCGCAACCCCGAGGTCAAGATCGTGGGCGTCGAGCCCGCCGATTCGCCGATCCTGACCGGCGGACAGCCCGGCCCGCACAAGATCCAGGGTCTCGGCGCCAACTTCGTGCCCGACATCCTCGATCGTGATATCTACGACGAGATCATCGACGTCAAGCTCGACGACGCCATCACGACCGCACGCAGCCTCGGCACCGACGAGGGCATCCTCGGCGGCATCTCCGCGGGCGCGAACGTGTGGGGCGCGCTGGAGATCGCGAAGCGCCCCGAGAACGCGGGCAAGCTGATCGTCGTGGTGGTGCCGGACTTCGGTGAGCGGTACATCTCGACGCCGCTGTTCGAGCACATCCGGGACTGAGGCATGGGAGTGCTGCGCACGGTTCGGGAGGACCTGCAGGCCGCGCGCGGCCAGGACCCGGCCGCGCGTAGCAACGTCGAGAACGCGATCGTCTACTCGGGGTTGCACGCCATCTGGTCGCACCGGGTCGCGCACCGCATGTGGGCGAAGCCCGCGCTGCGTGGTCCGGCCCGCATGCTCTCCCAGTTCACCCGGTTCCTGACGGGTATCGAGATCCATCCCGGTGCGACGATCGGACGGCGGTTCTTCATCGACCACGGGATGGGTGTCGTCATCGGCGAGACCACCGAGATCGGCGACGACGTGATGCTCTATCACGGGGTCACACTCGGCGGTCGGTCGCTGGCGAAGACGAAGCGTCATCCGACGATCGGGAACCGCGTCACGGTCGGCGCGGGAGCGAAGATCCTGGGCCCGGTCGTCGTCGGGGACGACAGCGCCGTCGGTGCCAATGCGGTCGTCACCCGTGACGTGCCGCCCGATTCGATCGCGACAGGAATTCCGGCGACCGTGCGACACCGCAGCGGTCGCCAGCACGAGCAGTTGGTCGACCCCAACAGCTACATCGACCCTGCGATGTACATCTGAGCTGACACCAGGGTGAGGGGAGTCCATGCCCGGTCGACCGGGCACGGACTCCCCTCACCTGTTGTCGGGGGTGAGCGCGGGGTCGCCGGGCGTCGACAGCGACAGCACCACCTTGCGGATGTACGGATGCTGTTCGAGGGCCTTCTCGCATCGGTCCAGTTGTTCCGCGACGGTGTGCTCGGCGCCGTCGCCGACCAGGTCGACGGCCCCGACGACGAACACCTGACGCGGACCCAGGTACTCCATCCGAAGCATCGTCACCCGCTCCACTTCCGGAAGATCCAGCAGGGACCGAAGGCCCGCGTTCCGCAACTGTGGTGAGGCCTCCTCGCCGACGAGGAACCGCCGGTTGCGGTCGATCAGGATCACCGCGATCACCCCGAGCAGGATGCCGACCAGGATCGACCCGATCGCGTCGGGCACCGGCGACCCGGTGATCTGGTGCAGGAGAATTCCGGCGAACGCGATCAGCAGGCCGATCAGGGCCGCCGCGTCCTCCGCGAACACGGCCCGCACCGTCGGGTCGGACGTGTGGAGTGCGTGCTCGAGCAGGTCGCGGTCCGCGGACACCGCTTCGGTCCGGACCTGTCGATACGCCTGCCGGAACGAAATCGCCTCGAGAACGAGGGAGATGCCAAGGACCGCGTAGGCGATGCCGTAGTCGGCGGCGGGCTCAGGGTGGACCAGTTCCTGGATGCCGTGCGTGATCGACACCCCCGCGCCGAGCGCGAAGAGTCCGAGTGCCGCGAACATCGACCAGATGTAGGCCTCGCGTCCGTATCCGAGGGGGTGGGCGCGGTCCGGGGCCCGCCGCGATCGTCCGTTCGCGATGAGCAGCAGCACCTCGTTTCCCGTGTCCGCCCAGGAGTGGGTCGCCTCCGCGACCATCGAGGCCGACCCGGTGAGCACCGCGGCCACCGTTTTGGCGAGGGCGATCGCGAGGTTCGCGCCGAACGCCAGCACCACCGTGAGCGTGCTCTCCTGGCCGGAATCCGACCGCTCCGAGCCCGCCGTCACGTCCGGATCCGTCATTCGTGGAACCCTACGACGGGAAATGGGCGATCGGCCTCGGCTGGGGCCGCGTCGGGCGGTCCGTGTTGGCGGAGTAACGGTTTGGCAGGAATCCTCCGGCAATCGGCGTGTTTCGCGGCGATTCGGACGGTTGTCCAATAGGGTGCGTGCGCTCTCCCCAAGTCGGACCGCATGGGCGGGCTGCGGTCACATCCACAGGAAGGTTCACCATGCCGAGTACCACCCTGACGAGGATCGCCGGCGGCGCCGCGATCACCGCCGCGACCGCCGCCGCACTGGCATTCGCGATGCCGGCGACGGCGTCCGCCGCGACCGCGACCGCACCCGTATTGAAGGCGTCGGTCAGCGGCGGGGACGTCACGTTCACGCTCGACGATCCCAACACCGGCATCCTCGACGGGTGCGCAGCCGGTCTCGTCGACGCCGGCCGCGCGGTGGAGATCAGTGCACTGCTGGCGAACATCACCGATCCGGCCAACTTCCTCGGCATCCTCAACAGCGGTGTCATCAAGGGCGCACCCGCGATCACCACCATTCTGGATCGTTCCGCGAGTGTGACGGTTCAGGACCTGCCCAACGGCGTTTACGCCGTGGTCGGTGCCTGCGCGGGCATCGGCAAGGACGCGGCGACTGCGATGGCGCCGGTGATCGTCCCGGCCGGTCTCGGCAGTGTCGCCGGTGTCGCCGACTTCGGCAGCACCGTCCTCGAGAACCCGGAGGCGATCCCGGTCTTCCTCACGCTGCTCGGTGTGTCGAGCGCGAGCAGTGGCGACAGCGGGAGCGCCGGCAGCTGATCCCGGGAAACATGAACGCGCGTCGCACCTTTCGGTGCGGCGCGCGTTTCACGTTCGGTGGGGTCTGCGGCCACGGCGACCCCGCCCCCGACCTCGGCAGGGCCGTCCCGTGATGGTGCCGCCGTGCCGATCGCTTCGAGGCTCGATTTGACAGTCGTCCGACCGTGGTGGTTGGTTGGATGGCGCAGCACCTCGTTAGGCGAGGCTCCTGCACGAACACAGGCCACTGATCTGACGACGTCGAGAGACGCCCAAGGTTAGGACAGGTCTCCCCGGATTAAGGGGTGATCCAAGGTGGCTTCCCCGAGTCGGGACACGTCGTGCAGTGCCGAAGCTCTTACGTGGAGGTGACGTGTTTCACGAAATGCGTTCCGCAAGAAAGACTCACGACCTCGTGTGCTCGCCGGAACTTTTCGGCGCCGGATGGTCCACCGACCGGCGCCCGTGTCTCGAGGAGGTGACCGCCGTGGACGAACCCCCCAGTCGACTGTCGACTCGCATCACGATGACCGACGGCGGTCGCCGCGCGCTCTAGCCGTCTCCCGCCTCGGTCCTTTCCTCCACGGCCAACCGCCGTGCCCACTCGCGCGACTTGTCTTGTCGCGGAGAAGTTTTGCGCTGCGCTCCTGACGTTTCGGAGCCGGCGCGGAGAAGGACACAGCCATGTCATTCACCACTGTGCTCACGTTGCCTCGGCGAGAGAAGGCGGCGGAACGCTCGCACACCACCTCGCTGGCACCGGACGACGCCCGTCGGTTGACCGCTCTCGCCGGGCGGGCGCCACGTGACGTTCACGCCGATCTCGGCACCACCTTCCAGGGGTTGCGCTCCGACCAGCTGGACCGGCTGCGCAAGGAGTTCGGTCCGAACCGGATTCGTCGGGACGGACCTCCACCTGCGTTCATCCAGCTGCTGAAGACGTTCACGAACCCCTTCGTTCTCATCCTGGTCTTCCTCTGTGCCGTCATGTTCGCAACGGACGTCCTGTGGGCCGACGACGGGCCGTCCTATGACGGCATCGTGCTGGTGGGATCGATGGTCCTGATCAGCGTTCTGTTGCGGTTCTGGCAGGAGCACCGGTCGGGTCGGGCCGTGGCGGCACTCGAGGAGATGGTCACCGTCACCTCCACGACCACCCGGCGGCACGACGGCAAGGTGGTGAGCGGAGAGATCCCGATCGACGAGTTGCTACCCGGCGACGTGGTGTCCCTGGCGGCGGGCGACATGATCCCCGCCGACGTCCGGGTGGTGCGGGCGACGCACCTGCAGGTGAACCAGTCGATGCTCAGCGGGGAGTCGGCGCCGGTCGAGAAGACGGCAGCAGCCGTCCACGGGGCCGACGCGCGTCGAATCCTGGACGCGGACAACCTCGCCTTCATGGGGACCTCGGTTGTCTCGGGCTCGGCCACGGCAGTCGTGGTGAACACCGGACGCCGCACCTACTTCGGCGCAATGGCGAAGTGCCTCGACAACTCCCGGCCCGACACCGACTTCGACGTCGGAGTACGAAAGGTCAGCTATCTGCTGATCCGGTTGATGGTCGTCATGGTTCCGGCGGTCTTCGTGATCAACGGCCTCACCAAGGACTGGAGCCAGGCTCTGCTGTTCGGCGTCGCCACCGCGGTCGGACTGACACCGGAGATGCTGCCGCTGATCGTCACCGCGACGCTCGCGAAGGGTGCGATGCACATGTCGCGCCACAAGGTGATCGTCAGGCGGCTGGGAGCGATTCAGAATTTCGGCGCGATGGATGTGCTCTGCACCGACAAGACGGGAACCCTGACGGAGGACCGGATCGCGCTGGCCGAGCACCTGGATCCGGCAGGGCAGCGCAGCAGGTCGACCCTGCGTCTGGCGACGGTGAACGCCCATTTCCAGACGGGGCTGCGTAACTCGATCGACGAGGCCGTCCTGGCCGCGGCAGGAAAGCCGTTGTCCGAGTGGATCGGGCGACATCACCGCCTCGTCGACGAGATCCCGTTCGACTTCACCCGTCGCCGCATGTCGGTCGTGGTCGAGGACGGCGGCCTTGACCTCATGGTCACCAAGGGGGCAGCGGAAGAGGTTCTGATGTTGTGTGATTCGGTCCTGGCGAACGACCGGACGTGCGACCTGAACGCGACGTCCCGATCGGAGATCGAGGAGCTCGTCGCACGCCTCAACGGCGAAGGCAAGCGAGTACTTGCTGTGGCCCGCAGGCATATTCGAGTGGAGGTAGGTGATCGCCGTGAATACACCAGAGCGGATGAATCGGGCCTCACCCTCGTCGGGTTCCTGACCTTCCTCGACCCGCCGAAGGCGTCGGCCTCGTCGGCCGTCGCGGCGCTGCAGGCGCACGGCACCGCGGTCAAGGTGATCACCGGGGACAACGAGCTGGTCACCGAGGCCGTGTGCCGCAAGGCGGGAATCGAGGTCGGCAACGTCGTCGACGGTGACCGGGTGGACCGGTCGAGCGACCAGGAACTCGCCGCGCTCGTGGGGGAGACGGCCGTGTTCGTGAAGATCGATCCGACGCAGAAGGCGCGAATCGTACGGTCGCTCAAGCAATGCGGGAACACCGTCGGGTTTCTCGGCGACGGGGTGAACGATGCACCGGCACTGCACGCCGCAGACGTCGGCATCTCGGTGCACAGCGCTGCCGACATCGCTCGTGAGTCCGCGGACATCGTCCTGTTGGAGAAGGACCTCGGTGTACTCGAGCACGGTGTTCTCGAGGGCCGCCGCACGTTCGGCAACATGCTCAAGTACGTCAAGATGACCGCCAGTTCGAACTTCGGCAACGTGTTCACCGTGCTGGTTGCGAGTGCCATGCTGCCGTTTCTGCCGATGATCCCGCTGGTCCTGCTGGTGCAGAATCTGGTGTACGACCTCGCGATGCTTGCGCTTCCCTGGGACCGCGTCGATCGTGAGTACCTGACCAGGCCGCGCAAGTGGGAGACCCGCAGCCTGGCCCGGTACATCGTGTCTTTCGGCCCGATCAGCTCGATCTTCGACATCGCGACGTTCGCCGTGATGTGGTTCGTTTTCGCCGCCAACGCGCCGGAACACGCCGCCCTGTTCCAGTCCGGGTGGTTCGTCGAATCACTTCTCACCCAGACTCTGATCGTCCACGTGATTCGCACCCGGCGAATTCCCTTCCTGCAGTCCCGGGCGTCGGTGCCACTCCTCGTGACGACGGCCCTCGCGTGCGTGTTCGGTCTCGTGCTTCCGTTCACCGGCCTCGGCGGTTCCCTCGGGCTGATTCCGTTGCCGTGGAGCTACTTCCCGTGGCTGATCGGAATCCTCGCGGCGTACTGCGCGACGACCCAGATCGCGAAGATGCTATTCATCCGCCGCGGCTGGATGTGAGGGGTCCACACCCCTCGACCGACGAACGCGAACGCGCGCCGCACCTTTCGGTGCGGCGCGCGTTCGCGTCAGTGGGAGATCAGGCGCCGTAGCCGGGGGGCATCAGGATCGACTTGAGCTCGCAGTACTCGTCCAGACCCTCGGGGCCGTTCTCGCGGCCGATGCCGGAGTTCTTGTAGCCGCCGAACGGGGAACCCGGATCAAAGGCGTACCAGTTGATGCCGAACGTGCCGGTGCGGATCTGCTTGGCGATCTCGAGGCCCTTCTCGATGTCGGTGGTGTACACCGAGCCGGCGAGGCCGTAGTCGGAATCGTTGGCGATCTTGATGGCCTCGTCGACGGTGTCGTAGGCGATCACCGACAGCACGGGTCCGAAGATCTCCTCGCGCGCGATGGTCATCGAGTTGTCGACGTCCGCGAAGATGGTCGGTTCGACGAAGTAGCCCTTTTCGAGGCCGGCGGGCACGCCGCCGCCGACGACGAGGCGGGCGCCTTCCTCCTTGCCCTTCTCGATGTATCCGAGGACCTTGTCGCGCTGCTTGGCGGTGATGATCGGGCCGAGCTGCGCGGCCGGGTCGTCGGGCATGCCCATCGGCATGAAGCCGGCGAAGGTGGCCATCGCCTCGACGATCTCGTCGTAGCGCGACCGCGGGGCCAGGATGCGGGTCTGGCCCACGCAGGCCTGGCCGGAGTTCATCAGGCCGGAGAGCACCAGCATCGGCATCGTCGCCGGGACGTCCATGTCCTCGAGGAGGATTGCTGCGGACTTGCCGCCGAGCTCGAGCGAACAACGCTTGAGGTTCTGCGCGGCGATGGCGCCGATCTTGCGGCCGACGGCGCTGCTGCCGGTGAAGGTGATCTTGTCGACACCGGGGTGCGAGACCAGGTACTCGCCGGTTTCCGCGCCACCGGGGACGATGGACAACACGCCCTCGGGCAGGCCGGCCTCGGCGAAGATCTCGGCGACGAGGTTGGCGTTCATCGGGGTTTCGGGCGCGGGCTTGAGCACCAGGGTGCAGCCGGAGATGATCGCCGGCGCAAGCTTGTTCACCAGCAGGAACAGCGGGACGTTCCACGCGATGACGGCGGCGACGACGCCGACCGGCTCGCGCAGGACCTTGCAGACGCCGAACGGTCCGGTGCGCTCTTCCTCCCAGGTGAACGTCTCGGCCAGCGCCGCGTAGCTGTTCAGCACCGCTAGCGTCGGCGTCTTCTGCATCAGCTCGACACCCGCGCGCGGTGCGCCCATCTCGGCCGAGATCAGCGTGCACAGCTCGTCGGCGCGCTCCTCGATCAGCTTCGCGGCCTTGACGAGGATCTCGGCGCGCTGCGTCGGGGTGGTCTGCGGCCAGGGGCCGGACTCGAGGGCGGCGCGGGCGGCGCCGATCGCAGCGTCGATGTCCGCGGGGGCGGCGACCGGCACGCTGCCGACCCGCTCCTCGGTCGCGGGCGAGAACACCTCGAGGCGTTCGGACGTGGACGGCTGCGTCCACTGTCCGCCGATGTAGAGCTTGTCGTAGTCGGTCATGAGTTCTTCCTTGCTGGTGCGGATTTCGGCTCGTGCGGGTCGTCGAATGCGGTGGAACGAGGGATCAGGTGCTGGCCTCCCCCGGTGCGTGCGTCGTTGAAGTCGCTGTTGCGGGCGTCACGGAACCCTGGCCCAGTAGGTGCCGTCGATCATGTCCTCGAGTGTCTTGCGGTGCATGATCATGTCGTCGGGATCGTCGGGCAGCGTCGCGTGCCCGAACGCGATCGCCCGGCTCTGCACGCGGAACATGATCGTTGCGTGCCGAAGCGCGGCGTAGACGCTGTAGTAGTCGAGATTCTCGGCGGTGTACCCCGTGAGGTCCGCGTAGGTGGCGGCGACGTCGTCGCGGCGCATGAAGTCGGGAAGTCCGGGTAGCCCTGCGACGGCGGCCAGGTCCTCGAAGAACCTGTGCAGGAAGATCATCCACGCGACATCCATCTCGCGGGGGCCGAGTGCAGCCATCTCCCAGTCCAGGACCGCGACGGGTGTGAAGTCGCGGAACATGATGTTGCCGATACGGGAGTCTCCCCAGCACAGGACCGCGGGTGACGGGTCGGAGGGGACGTTCGCCTCGAGCCAGTCGAGGGCGCGCTCGATCAGCGGCGACCGCGGCCCGTCGGACGTGGCCCACCCGTAGTAGCCGCGCTGCCGGGCGAGGTGCGCCCGGAACGCGTCCTCGGCGGTCGGGCCCGCGTCGTGCAGGTGCAGGAAACCGAAGTTCTCGGCAGCGTCGGGGATCGCGTGCAGTGCAGCGAGGACACCGACGGACGCGTCCTGCAGGGTTCGGCGCTGCTCGGGCGTCGCCTCCGACAGCCACGACCCGAAGTTGTAGGGCATGACGTCCGGCGGGACGACGCCCTCGATGCGCTCCATGACGAAGAACGGCGCGCCGAGCGGTGCCGGGTCCGGTTCGGACCAGTACGCCGTCGGGACCGGGACGTCGGACAGATCGCCGACAGCCTTCATGACATCGAACTGGGTGCCCATGTCGTAGCTCGGGAAGATCGGCATCGACGACGCACCGGGTTCGATCCGGGCGACCAGCTCGTGTACGCGGCGGGTGCCGTCCTCGGTCCATTCGGCGTCGAGGAGCACGGTCTCGCTGGACATGCCGTTCGCGTCGGGGAGGCGAACCTCGAGGATCTGCGGGGCCGCGTCGGCAGGGAGGCGGCCGGCCAGCCAGGCCTGCAGTGCATCGCGGAGCTGTTCCGGGTCGCGCCGGGACTCGCTGGGTCGCGAGAATTCGGCGTGGTTGTCACCCTCGGCGATCTCGGTTGCGCTCACAGTGCCCTCGTTCCGTCGTCCTCGGCAGCCGCGGGGCGATCCCGGCCTCCGAGGCTGAGTGTGGTGAGAAGCACACTAGAACACGTTACAGAGTCGTGGGGGTGAAATCATCACCCATTTCGGTTGGGCCTGTAACGAAATTAATCGCCGCAGGTCAGAAGGCCGGCGCCAATCAGGGTTGCCCGCGCGCCGAGCATCGCCGGGACGACCCGCAGGCCTCGGCTGAACGACAGCCCGGCGTGTCGCCGCGCCGCCTCCCTCATCGGATCCCACAACCGAGCCCCGGCCTGACCGAAGCCGCCGCCGACGACGGCCAGATCGAGGTCGAGTACGGCGGCCGTCGACGCGATCGCGGCGCCGATCGCCGTCCCGGATCGGCTCAGCGCCGCCGCGGCGACGTCGTCCCCGGACTTCGCCGCCCGCGCCAGCTCCATTCCGGTCGACCCCACCCAACCCCTGGCGTTCGCCCACCGGACCGCGGACGGACCCGACGCGACCGCCTCCAGACACCCGAAACCGCCGCACGCGCAGGGCACGTCCTCCGCTCCCGGGACCACGACGTGCCCGATGTGGCCTGCGTTGCCGGTTCGCCCACCGAGGATCCGACCCTCCAGGACGATCCCCCCGCCCACGCCGGTCGACACGATCATCCCGATCTGGTTGTCGATGCCGCGCCCCGCGCCGAACCGGTACTCGGCGAGGGTGCAGCACGCGCCGTCGATCGCGAGGGTGACGTCCGCGCCCGGAAACAGGCTGCGCACCGCGTCGACGAGCGGGAAACCGTGACGCCACTCCGCGATGTTGAGGGGGCCGACAGTGCCTGCCAGAGCGTCGACGGGTCCGGCGGACGCGATCCCGACCCGATCGACCCGGCGCCCGCCTGCCACGGCGGCCAGCAGGGATTCGGCGGCCGCCCACACGCCTACGTCCGGTGTAGGGACCTGCTGTTCACCGGCCGGCGTCCCGTCCGATTCGACCCGCGCGGCCGCGAACTTGGTGCCGCCGATGTCGAGGGCGAGTGCGGTCATCGCCGCAGGCTATCGCCCGTGCGCCCGTGTCGTCGTTCCGGCCACCGGAAAGGCGAACGAGCGCGTCAGCGTCGACGCACCACCAGAACCAGGTTCGAGACCAGGAATTCGCGCACCAGCGGGACTCTGACCAGCCACCACGCCCAGCGTGGGTGATACCGGGGGAACGCGGCGAGCAGGTCGCCGTCGGTCGTCGAACGCGCCCAGGTCAAACCGTCCGCGGCCCCGACGTCGAACAGGGACACCCCGAACCGGTTCTTCGGCTCCCTGCCGTGCTTGCGGGCGTAGCGCCGCGCCGCGTACTCGCCGCCGAATGCGTGCCACGGACCCGTCTCGTGCCCGCCGAAGGGGCCCCACCACAGCGTGTACGACAGCACCATCAGCCCGCCCGGCTTGGTCACCCGCAGCATCTCGTCGGCCATCGTCCACGGCTGCGGCACGTGCTCGGCGACGTTCGACGAGAAGCAGATGTCGACGGACGCGTCCCGCACCGGCAACGCCATCCCCGACCCGCGGATGCCGCCGTGTGCGGGCAGACCTGCGGCGTGCATCTCCGTCGGGTCCGGCTCCACCGGAACGTAGGTCGCACCGGCGCCGCGGAACGCGTCCGCGAAGTAGCCGGGACCGCCGCCGACATCGAGAACCGTCAGGTCTTCCAACGTCCGGCCCGTCGCACCGGCGTGCAGGTCGCCGATCAGTTCGAGAGAATCCGTCGCCAGCGCACCGTAGAAGCGGTCCGGATCGGTCTGCTCGAACCGGAAGTCAGACAGCAGCCGCACCGAGCGGCGGAGGGTGGCCCGACGGGCGAAGAGGCGGGTCACGGGGAGCGCGGTCACGGCGAGCCAGCCTATCGACACGTACAACGACGCGGTCACGTCGGCACCGACCCGCACCACGCGGCAGGACAAAGCCGATAAGGTGTGCAACGGCCGCCGCCGCGGTCGACACACCCGAGGGTTCCAGGAGTAGTGCCGTGCGCGAGGTTCTGTTGCTGTGCTGGCGGGACACCGGGCATCCCCAGGGCGGCGGCAGCGAACGCTACCTGGAACAGGTCGGCGCCGGGCTCGCCGCACGCGGAATCACCGTCACTCTCCGCACCGCCTCGTACCCGGGGGCGCCCCGCGACGAGGTCGTCGACGGCATCCGGATCAGCCGGGGTGGTGGACGGTTCACGGTCTATCCGCGGGCGCTCGCCGCGATCGCCGCAGGTCGGCTCGGTTTAGGTCCGCTCAAGGGCATCAGGCCCGACGCCGTGGTCGACACCCAGAACGGCATCCCGTTCTTCGCCCGGCTCGTCGCAGGCGCACCCAGTACCGTCCTCGTGCACCACTGCCACCGCGAGCAGTGGCCCGTCGCGGGCAAGCTCGTCGGCCGGATCGGCTGGTGGGTCGAATCCCAACTGTCGCCGCGCGTGCACCGCGGCAACCAGTACCTGACGGTGTCACTGCCGTCCGCGGAGGAACTCGACGCACTCGGCGTCGACCGAGGCAGGGTCGCCGTGGTCCGCAACGGCGTCGACGCGGTCCCGCCGACCGCGCCCGTCGGTGACGACGCCACCCGCACCGCGCACCCCAGCATCTGCGTGCTGTCACGTCTCGTGCCCCACAAGCAGATCGAGGACGCGCTGAACGCCGTCGCGACGCTGCGGTCACGAATCCCGGGGCTGCACCTCGACGTCGTCGGCGGCGGCTGGTGGGAGCAGAACCTGCGCGACTGCGCCGCCGAACTCGGCATCGCCGACGCGGTGACGTTCCACGGGCACGTGCCCGAGCAGCGCAAGCACGAACTCCTCGCCCAGGCGTGGGTGCACGTGATGCCGTCCCGCAAGGAAGGCTGGGGACTCGCCGTCATCGAAGCGGCACAGCACGGCGTCCCGACGGTCGGCTACCGCTCATCGCGCGGACTGACCGATTCGATCGTGGACGGCGTCACCGGTGTCGTGGTCGGCGCCGAGATCGCGGACCCGGACCGCGGCGGCGAGGACGTCGCCGCGTTGACCGGAGCCGTCGAGGAACTGCTGCTCGACGCCGAGCGTCGCACCGAACTGGGGGAGAAGGCGCGGGTGCGGGCCGCCGAGTTCTCCTGGGCGCAGACCGCGGCCGGGGTGCACACCGTCCTCGCCGAATCGGCGGCGGGACGGCACGTGTCAGGACTGATCGGGGCGGACCCGACGACGGACCGCGCCGACTACGCAGCCGAGCGCGCCGCCGGTTAGCAGCATCGCCCACAGTAGGTGCGCCGCCACGAGGGCGCCTCGATGGAACGTCGAGTAGTGCTGTGGCGCAACATCACCCGGAACCCGGTACAGGGTGAGATGCTCGTCGTCGTGAACCCGGTCGAGGGTGTCGAGCAGGTCCTGGTTCGCCGGCAACCCGGGCGTGCCGTGCTCGACGAGCACCCAGCCGACACCCAGGTCTGCGAGGTCGTCGGTCGTTCCGTCGAAGTGCAGGACGACGTCGATCATGTCGGCGCGCTCACTCTCGCCGTCGATGTCGGTGTACCCGGCGCCGCCGAACGTGGGCTCGGAGGAGCCGACCAGCAGTCGCCCGCTCTGTGGCACGTCGAGGGGCAGCATCCGCGGCGCCGGGTCGAGTACCGGCGCGGAACCCGAATACGGGAACCGGCGGAACGTCCCGGCGGGCAGCACCGCGACATCGCCGTCGGCACCGTCGAGTACGGCCGCCACCTGCTGCCAGGAGTCCGGATAGTGCACCGGCCGCAGCGCGCCCCCGACACCCCACGCCAGGTCAGGTAGTGACAGCAGAACGACGGCAATCGCGACGCCTGCCGCGGCGCGAGGCGGGCCGGCGTCGGTCCGGTCGGGGGTGAACACGCGACGGCCGAGCGCCGCGAGCACTCCGACTCCGACCGCCGCCGCGAGTGCGTAGAACGGCACCGCGAGCGCGACCCACTTCTGGGCGTCGCGCAGCAGTCCGAACCCCGGCACGTGCACGACCGCCCACTCCGCGACGGTCAGTCCCCACCCGGTCGCTCCGAGCGCAGGCAGCACCACGGCGACCACCGCAAGAGCGGCCAACACCACCAGTATCGGATTCCGGCGCCTGCGCCACAGCGCGGGCAGCCCGCACGCGACCAGCGTCAGCAGCAGCACCGTCGCGATCAACGCCCACAGTGACGTTCGGCTGCCCGGGACGGCGTCCGCATTCCAGATCCCGCCCAACCCGGCGAGACTGCCCACCGTCGCCAGGCCCGGTTCGGCGCGCGCCGCGAACGCCGCGACCCCCGCCGGGTCCGCGCCCTGCGCGCCCGCCCCGGACAGCGCGGTCGCCGCGAGCCACGGCGCCGACACCCCCGCCGCGATCAGCGCCCCGACCAGGACGCGAACGCCGCGCCTCGACCGACCGCCCGGCGTCGCGAGCAGCAGCAACGCCAGCAGTGACGCCATGACGGCGCCCGTCGGGGTCAACCCGGCGGCGGCCAGCGCGAACACCAGCGGACACCAGACCAGGACTCCCGGCGTCGACCGCCTGATCGCGACGACCGCGACCACGATCCACGGCAACGTCGCGTACCCCGTCAGAAGACTCCAGTGCCCCTGCAGCAGACGTTCCGCGACGTACGGATTCCACAGCGTCACCGTCGATGCCAGCAGTCGGGCGGGCAGAGCGGCGGTCGGCAGCAGCACCGCGACCATGCGCGCCGCGCCCCACCCCGCCGCCCACAGCGCGAGCAGCAGAACGACCTTCACGACCACTCCGCCGTCGACCACCGTCGACGCGACCGCCAGCGCCGCATCCTGCGGTACCGCGCGCGCTGCGGCGTCCGACAGGCCCAACGCCGAGTCGGTCAGGTACGACCGAGGCGTGCTCACCGCATCCCGCACCAGCAGGTGACCCGGCCCGAGCAGGGGCCCCAGTATCACCAACGCGAGAGCAAGACCGAACGCGGGCTCGGCCAGCCGGGTTAGCCCCGCGGGCCGCGCGATCATGGACCGAAGACTAATGGGTGTCATCATTGGCGGATGACTCCGCGGCCCGCCACGACATCTGCCGTGGCCGGGATGACGATGGTGACCGCAGGGTCGATGACCGCGAACATCGCGTCCTACCTCCTCGCGCTGCTCGCGGCGCGGTGGCTCGGGCCCGCCGGATACGGCGAGTTCGCCGCCCTCACCGCGGCACAACTCGTCCTCGCCGTCCCTGCCCTCGCCCTGCAGACCGTCGTCGCGCGCGAGGTGGTCCTCGGAAGGGACCCGGCCGCGCTCCGGGCGCTGGCCTGGCGGTGCACGGCCATCGTCGTCGCCCTCGCGGCACTACTCGTCGTACCGATCTCCGCGGCCCTCGGCACCAGCGTCGCCGCGACCGCGGCCGCGCTGCTCACCGCGCCGATGCTTGTGCTGCTGGCCGGCGAACAGGGTCTGCTGCAGGGGGCAGGCCGATTCGCGGCCCTTGCAGTCGTTCTCGCCGTCGCCGGGCTCGGCAAGGTCGCGCCCGCGGTCGCGGTGCTGGCAGTCGGAGGGGGTCCGGGCGCAGCGCTCACCGCGTCGGCCGTCGGCACGGGCGTCGTCGCCGTCGCGGCCCGGCTGTTCGTCGGTCGCGTGCCCGCAGCCGACTCCGCACGCGCCGACGTCGGAGTCGCCGCGGTCCTGCGCGCATCGCAGGTGCAGCTGGCGCTGATCGTGCTGTCTTCCGTGGACGTCCTGCTGTCCCGCGTGGTCCTCGGCGACGAG
This sequence comes from Rhodococcus sp. RD6.2, assembly GCF_001040705.1. GTDB lineage: Bacteria > Actinomycetota > Actinomycetes > Mycobacteriales > Mycobacteriaceae > Rhodococcus_G. Next base: position 46,394 of record NZ_CVQP01000005.1, on the reverse strand, counting down.
GCTGCCGGGCAGTACGCTCTCGGCGCCGTCGCCACCAAGGTTGCGTTCTGGCTGCCCGCCGCGGTCGGCGTCGTTCTCTACCCGCGCATGGCCAATCCGGCGCACTCGGGGCAGGCGGTGCGGTCCGCGTTGGGTGTCCTCGTGGGAATCGGCGCCCTCGCCGTCGGTGCTGCCGCCGTTGCCGCGCCCCTCGTACCGGCCCTGCTCGGGGAGTCGTACGCGCCCGTGCAGGGTCTGCTGTGGGCGTTCGCGCTGAACGGGGCGTGCCTCGCGGTCCTTCAAGGAGCACTGCTGTCCGCGATCGCCAGCGAGCGCACCCGGCTCGCGGCAGTCGCGTGGATCGGACTCGCCGCGGAGGTGGCACTGATCCTCGGGGCGGTGTCCACCATCGCGCAGCTGATCGCGGTCGCAGCGTCCGTGGCTGCCTTCACCGCGGCCGCTGCTGCCCTGCTGGCCCTACGCAGCCCGTCCTGACCGACGCTGTCCGACCCCGCGCTGGGCGCCACCCGTCCGGGCATGCGAAAGGGCCCCGCACTCGAGTCGAGTGCGGGGCCCAGTCGTATGGAACTACTACTGACGCGTCGTCGGCGGATCCTGGTCCGGGCGGACCTGCGGGATCTCGACGGTCTCGTCGGAGGTGTAGTCGTGACGGGGGATCAGTTCGGTGTCCGCGTCGCCCTGGTAGGCCGGTGCCGGGGTGACCGGCGCGCCGCCGTCAACGGGAGCGTCCTTGGGGCCACGGCCACCACGGGTGCCGAGGAAGATGCCCGCGGCCAGCGCGATGACGCCGAGGATGCCGGCGACGATCGGGACGGTGCGGCCGAAGGTCGACAGCTTGTCTGCGCCGTCCTTGGCCTGACCGATCTGGTACTCGATGGTCTCCTCGTTGAACGGCAGCGTGGCCTTGAGGACGGTGACCTCGGGCTTGCCTGCGGCCCGGGCGTAGTACTGGAACAGCTTCTCCTGGCCCTTGACGACGACGCCGGTGACCGGATCGACCCACACGTCGCGCTCGTTCTCGTACCAGCGGGTCATGGTGATCGGCGCGGCGCCACCCTCGACACCCCAGGTGTCGGCGGGGAGGGACAGCTTGTTGGTGGGCGAGGCCACGACCTTCGACAGGTCGACGGGGCCGACCTTCTGGTTGTAGTGGTAGACCTTCATCCCGTTGATCTCGGTCTCTTCGACGAAGTCGATGTCCTGCGTGGAGCGGGCGTTGAGGTCGAAGTACGGGTACGCCTTCTGCTCGCCGTCGAACGGCCACTTGTACTGCAGGCCGGTGTGCTCGACCTCTTCGGCGGGCTTGCTGGCGTCGGTCTGGATGGTGCCGATCGGGTCCTGGATCGGCATCGAGGTGACGCGGTCGAGGGTGACGCGGTCGATCGTCGCGGTCAGCAGGCCGGTGTCGCCCTGCTTGTCGGTGCGACGCAGCGTCTGACCGGCCTGGACCGTGATGCGGTCGGCGTCGGAGGGGTCGACGACGGTGACGTAGCGCTGCGCGACGAGCGGAACGTCGGTGTTGACGACGGCCTTGCCCGAGGTCAGTGACTTGGCGTCGAGGACGTCACCGGTGCCTTCGGCGATGGTGGTGACCTCGAGGTCGAGCGGGGTCTTCTTGAGCTTGCCGACGGTGTAGGTCGGGATCAGTAGGGCGGCAGCCAGTAGGAAAGCGCCGAGCCCCACCAGAATGCAGGCGAGTGTCCTGCTCGGCCCTGAGCGTTCCGCCATACCGAATCTCCTTAGTCTCCTGATGGCCCCATCAGCGTGGCGGCGTGGCCGCACTGATCGCGGAGTGTCCTGAGACACCCAGTGAGACGAGACAGTAACAGTGTCCGGTGTTCGATTGCGCTGGCACGCCTAATATCGGGCACCGTAGAAAACTCACCGGTAGGTCGAATCGGCGACCTGCGCGCACACTGGACGCGATATGACCACCTCTGCAGACCACGTCGACCAGCCTTCGGTGCTGCCTCACCAGGCGGTTCGTGGGTTCGTGCCGTCCCTCGAAGGGATGCGTGGACTCGCCGCGCTCGGCGTCCTCGTCACTCATGTCGCATTCCAGACGGGTGCCGTGTCGATTCCCGTCCTGGGCCGGATCTTCGGGCGTTTCGATCTGGCCGTGGCCGTGTTCTTCGCGCTGTCGGGGTTCCTGCTGTGGCGTCCGCATGCTGCGACTGCCCGCGGATTCGCCACCCGGCCGGCCGTCGGGCGGTACTTCCTGCACCGTGCGGTCCGCATCCTGCCCGCCTACTGGGTGGTCGTGGTGGTGGTGCTGACGTTCCTGCCGAGCGCGGGCGGCGGCTGGCGGGTGTGGCTGTCGAATCTGGGGTTGGTGCAGGTCTTCGTTCCGCTGACACTGACCGACGGCCTGACCCAGATGTGGAGCCTGTCGGTGGAGGTGGCGTTCTACCTGGTGCTGCCGCTGCTGGCGTTCACCTTTGTCCGGCTGCGGGGTGCGGCGGCGCGATGGCGGATCCCGGTGCTGCTCGGCGCGATGGCGGTGAGCCTCGGATGGGGGTTCGTGCCGGTGTCGACCCCGGACGGCATCCACGCCGACAACTGGTTGCCCGGCTATCTGCCGTGGTTCGGGGCGGGCATGGTGCTGGCCGAGCTGGCGATGCTCTCGGAGAGGCCGGTGCACCGGTTCCTGCGCAGGCGCGGCCTGATGATGCTGATCGTGCTGGTTGCGTTCGGTCTCACGTGCACCGATCTCGCGGGACCGGAAGGCCTGCAGCGGGCGCAGCCATGGCAGTACGCGGTGAAGATCGCGTTGGGGGCGGTCATCGCGTTCGGCCTGCTCGCTCCGCTGGTGTTCGGGGACCACGGCCGGCATCGGTACCTCGGGTCGCCGCTGGCACTTGCGGTTGGACGTTGGTCGTACGGCGTGTTCATCTGGCACCTGCTGGTGCTGTCGATCGTGTTCCCCGTCTTCGGGATCGTCCCGTTCCAGGGTGATTTCGTGTTCGTGCTGGTGGTGACGGTGGTGCTGAGCCTGGCGGTGGCGTCGGCGAGTTACGCGCTCGTCGAGGAGCCGTCGCGGGTGGCGTTGGCCCGGTGGGAGGCCCGTCGCCGCAGCAGCCGCGAGGCGGTCCGGGACAGAGGCACCGCGGACCAGCCGACCGCGACGACGCCGATCAGCGCTGCCAGCTGAACCAACCAGGCGTGCCCGACGTAGCCGTCGGGGAACCGCCAGGGCCCGGTCGAGAGCAGGGCGGCGCCGAGGGCGGTCCCGATTCCCGCCGCGGCGACAAGGGCGCGTGACGCGACGCGGGCTCCGCGTCGTCGTCCGACGAGCACGACCGCGACGGCCGTCAGGGCGGCGACCAGTGTGCCGACCCATCCCGCGACGACGGTCGCGGTGACGAGCACGCCCGCCGCGCCGACACCGGTGCTGTGCCAGGTGCGCGGTGCGGGACCCGGATCGGAGTCGGTGCGACGCCTGCGCGGCCACAGCGCGAGCGCGAAGAGCGGAATCAGTGCCAGCAGGCCAACGAATATTCCGAGGCGATACCAGCGGTCGGTGGGGAACTCGAGCGTGACGGTGCCCGCGGTGCCTGCGGGCACGATCCAGCCCTGCTGCCACCCGTTCACGACGACAGGGGTGAGTTCGGTGCCGTCGGGCGCGGTCGCGATCCAGCCGACGTTCTGCGATTCGGGGTTGACCAGCATGCGGTCGCCGTCGGTCGACTGGCCGTCGGCCGCGTCGACGGTCAGTTCGCGGTGGTTGGCGGTCCAGGCGCTCGTCGACGTCGGCACGAGGTGCTGTGCCTGCGACGGCGCGGTCGCGGCGTCGAGTCGGAGGCTGTCGACGGTGAACGTGGGACCGGGCGCGACGACGACGGACTGCTCGCCGGCGGGCAGTGGCACCTGTGTTCCGGGCGCGTTCTCCGCATCGCACACCGTCGCGGTCACCGTGGCGCCGGAGCGCAGTTCGTCGACGGTCGCAGTGATCGTGGTGCGGACCACCGAGCCGGCGAACGAGATGACGGGTCCGGCGTCGCAGCCGACGGTGACGACTCGGTCGCCGGGGGCCTCGGCGATTCCGGTGCCTGCAACGGTGGCGCCGCCGGTGGTGAGCACGCCGATCTCGGCGAATCCGGGCGGGTGCGGCTGGGCGAACCCAAGAGCCGTCCGGTCGAGGACGTCGTCCCAGTCCACGATGCTGATCACGATGCGATCGGTGACGGTGGGCGTCAGGCCGATTCGGTTGTCCGAGTCCAGGTCGCGGACCTGCGGACCGGTTCCGAGGTTCACCGCGACCCGGGTGGCGTGTGCGGGAACGGTGCCGAGGCTCGGCGTCAGATCCAGTCCAGAGACCAGAGTGGGCTCCGGAAGGGTCACCGTCACAGTCGGTTTCGCTCCAGGTGCGGTGATGCTGTCGCGGGATGCGGTCCAGCTGGTGCGGTCGTCGCCGTCGACAGTCGCTGCCGCGGACCCGCGAACGTCCACGACGGTGGCGTCGCCGCTCGCACGGGCACGTGTCGGGTCCGAGAGCAGGTCGTCGAGTTCGGGGCTCTGCCGGGACCGCACCAGGAGTCGCGGCGCGACGGCGGTGTCGGCCGGCACGGACAGCGTTCGTTCGAAGGTGCCGGGCTCCTCGGGTTGCAATCCCAATCCGGGATGGCAGCGGACGCGATCCGGGCCGTCGACGCAGGCGGTGCGCCCGGGAAGTTCCTGGCCGAGGTCCCATCCCGTCACGGCTGCGCCCGCGGGGGTGGGGGGCAGGACGGTGAGGTGCCGGATCGGAATGGTCACCGGGTTGTCGCGGTCGCTGTAGTCGTCGACGGAGATCTCGCTGATCCCGAACTGGGTTCCGACGGACCCGTCCTCGGTGTGCGTCGCGGTGACCTTCACCCAGTCGGTGCGGCCCGGCGGCAGGGACACGACGGCCGGTTCGCCGGGCTCGCCGATCCGGACGGCGGTGCTGCCGTTCGCGGTCGTGACCTCGAGTTGCCGGACCGGAACACCGAGTGCGGCCGCGCTGGTGCGCAGGTTGAGCAGCCCGCTCGTGACCGGTTGGTCGAAGTCGAGGCGAACCCACTGGCCGAGCGCGCTTTCCAGGCCGTTGCTGAACCAGCCGGTGGCCTGGTCGCCGTCGACCATCGCGGCAGGTCCGCTGCCCGGTGCCGTCCCGCCCAGTTGCGTGGCGTCGGCCGCCGAGCTGGACGTCGTGATCCGCGCGCCCTCCCACCGGCCGGTGACGAGGTCGGTGTCCGGGACGGGATAGTCGGCGACGAGGTTGTGGGTGCGCCGCGCGTCGTCGGGTCCTCGCAGCGCCGAACTGTGGTTGTCGACCTGACCGAAGTCGGTTTCGCGGTCGGTCGGTGTGTCGGTGACGGTGACGGCGTCGACGGGCAGCCCGGCGCGGGCGGCGTCGGCGGCGAGGAGGACCGGCCCGGCGGGGACACCGTCACCGTCGCGAGCCCGGCGGGCGGCGAGTCGCTGTACCGACTCGGGGCCGCCCTGGACGAGTGGGACGTCCGCCAGGTCGACGGTGTAGGGGCCTGTGGGGGCGGCGGCGCCGGCGGTGCCGGCCGATGTCTCAGTGGCGGTGCCGACTGATGTCTCGGCGGTGTCGACGCGATAGATCTCGATCGCCGGGTAGTCGGGGTCCAGGTCGCCGTCGGTGACGATGTCGTCCATCTTGGGGGGACCGATGTCGTCGCCGAACGTCGCGACCCGTGTCAGGCCCGGTGATCCCTCGATGGCCCGGTGTACGAGCAGTGGACGGGTCGAGCGTGAGGTCTCGGGGTCGAGGTCGTTGCGGATCACCACGTATCCGATGCCCTGGCCGCGCAGGGTCGCGGCGAGGCCGTCCGACGGGCTGCCGTCGGCGATGAGGCGCTGGACGGAGTCGAGGGCGCGGATGGCGCCGGGCGGCACCAACGGGACCGCGTCGCGCGACGCCCACGGAGTCGTGGCCAGGGCCTGCAGCGGTTCGTCGCGGGTCAGACCCCACATCTGCGTCGCGAAGGGGGCGCCGGGCACGACGAGCGCTCGGACGGCATCGGAGCCGTCGGGCGAGTTCCCGGCGGCGTTGTCCCCGAGCCAGTCGGCGGCCTCGTGCCAGTACGAGGGAACCTCGTCGTACGCGCCTCGCGGTGCCAGCTTGCCCGTCCAGGCGAGCGAGGTCGCGAGGGTGAGCGCGACGAGGATCAGGCTGGTCAGCGCGACCATCGGTTCGCGTTCGGGGTGAGCGAACGCGCTGCGCCACCGCGCCGACGACACCGATCCGGGGAGCGGCACCTTCGCGAGCAGGTGTGCGAGCCCCAGGACGAGGGGGAGCCGGACCAGCGGTTCGAGCTTGTGCACGTTGCGCAGGGGCGCGCCGCCGGAGTCGAGGAAGAGTCGAACGGAGTCGGCGATGGGCGAGCCGAGTTCACCGATGTAGCCGGCGCCGAGGCCTGCGAGCCCGACGAACAGGATCAGGACCAGGCGGCCCTTCGCGGGCATGGAGCGCATCGCCAGTCCGGCCATGCCTGCGGCGGCGAGCGCACCGGTCGCGACGACGGCGGCGGGCTGGGTGACGAGGACGGCGCCGGCAATCCGCTCGGGGGACACGAACGGTGTCCAACTGTCGGTGCCGCGCAGGACCTCGGTGAGGCTGGTCCACTGCGTCGTCACGCCCGACGATTCGATGTAGTCGAGGAACGGTGGGCTGACGCGGCCGAGCAGCAGTAGCGGAACCATCCACCAGGCGACGGCGACGAGGCACAGCGGCAGCCACCAGGCCGTGAAGACCCACCAGCGCCGGTTGGGGCGGTGCGCGATCCACCAGAGTCCGGCGACGAGGCAGGCCGCGGCGGTCGCGACGGCGTTGACGGCGCCCATCAACGCGACGGCGACCGCGGACTGCGCGGCAAGCCGCGCCTGTGTGCCTGTTCGATTGTGGGGGCCACCGGAAAGGCGCACGTGCGACGACGTCGCAAGGACCACCGGCAGCAGCACCCAGGGCGCCAGCATCATCGGAAGGGTTTCCGACGAGATCGACCCGAGGGTGGTCAGGACGCGCGGGGAGAGGGCGAAGGCGAGCGCCGCGATGATGCGGGAACTGCGACTGCCGACGCCGAGCGCCTCGGCGAGCCGCACGATGCCCCAGAACCCGGCGATCAGGAGCAGGGCCCACCAGATCCGCTGGGTGATCCACGGCGGAATGTGGAGGATGTGGCCGATGCTGAAGAACGCGCCGTGCGGGAAGAAGTATCCGTAGGCCTGGTTCTGCACCTGGCCGAGCGGTGCGAGTGACGACCACTGGTGGGACGCCCGCTCCAGGAATCCGAGCGGATTCTGCGTCAGGTCGTACTTGGTGTCGGCGACGAGCAGGCCGGGCGCCTGGAAGAAGGCCAGAACGAACGCGACCACCGAGACCCCGGACAGCCACCGCCTGGTCAGCGGTTCGGTGTTCGGCGCCTCGGCGGTCGAATGGTGCGCGTTCGTCACGGGCGAGCGATCAGGCCGCTCTCCCCTGGACTGCTGTTAACGGCTGCCGTACTCCACCTGGTTCAGCAGCGAGGAGTTCGCGTTGCCGCTCCGGTCGACGTCGGGGCGGGTGTTGTCCGAGGCGGCGGCGGTGACGCCGAAGACCGCGGCCAGTCCGAGGACCGCGCCGATCACTGCACTTGCCACACCGGGGACAAGGAACTTCATCTCGGATCTCCCAATTGCTGCTGCCTGACGGAAACGTTCGCGCCAAGGTATCACCTGCGGGCCCGGATTCGGGTCGGCAGGCGCAGGTCCGTGCACCCGATTCGCGGTGAACGTGACGTCAGCGTCCGGGCGGGACGATGAGCACCGGTCGGTGGCTGTGCCGCAGGACGTGGTCGGCGACGGACGACTGCAGCAGCGACTTGAGTCCCGTCGTGCCCCGGGTGCCCGTGACGATGATGTCGGCGTCGAGTTCGTCGGCGGTCTCGACGATAGTCGTCCAGATGGTGGTGACGCATTCGACCGTGCGGCCTTCGGCATTGAGGCCGACGCTGCGAGCGAGTTCGAGGCCTTCGCTGTTGACGGTCTTGGCGTCGGTGAGGGCGATGTCCTCGGTGTCCTCGTCGGGCACCCATTCGGGCTGCATGACACCGGACAGTCCCGACATGCGGGCCGCCTGGCGCACCATCGGTTCCCAGGCCGTGATGACGACGGCGCGTTCGGAGCTGAGGAAGCGGCCGGCGTATTCGACTGCGCGCCTGGAGTTCTCGGTTCCGTCGTAGGCGATGAGCATCAGATCTGCGGGCATCGAAACCTCCTGGTGCCGGGGAACGATCCTGGTGCCAGGCTACCTGTTCCGGGCTGGGTCGGGCGGGTGCCGTGGCCTACCCTGGCAGGGTGACTGCAACCCGTTCGACCCGTGTTCTGGCCTTGCTGTTCGGTCTCGGATTGGTGGCCGGGTGCGCGAACTCGGAGTCGGGGGAGGGTGAGGTCCCCGACACCTCGACGACCGGGACGACGGCCACCACGACGGAGCCCGCTCCGACGACCGAAATCGCGTCGATGGCGGCTCCGATGTGCGGCACAGACTTCCTCGCGAGGCTCACGCCGAGGCAGCGGCTGGCGCAGCTGCTCAACGTGGGAGTGGCCGGGACCGCGGACGCCGTCGCGGTTGTCCGGGACGAGCAGGTCGGGGGGATCTTCGTCGGAAGCTGGACCGATGAGGCGATGCTCGCGAACCGTCAGGTCCCGCAGGTGCAGGCCGTGGCGACCGTGCCGGTGATGGTGAGCATCGACGAGGAGGGCGGGCGGGTGTCGCGGGTGTCGGACCTGCTCGGGGCGGACCCGGCGCCGCGGACGGTCGCGCAGACCATGACGCCCGAGGAAACGTACGAGATGGCACTCGAGCGTGGTCGCGGACTGCGCGATCTCGGGATCACCGTCGATTTCGCCCCGGTGGTCGACGTCAGCGCGCAGCCCGCGGACTCGGTGATCGGTGACCGCTCCTTCTCCGATGATCCGCAGGTGGTGACGGCCTATGCGGGTGAGTACGCCGACGGGCTGCGCGACGCCGGGGTGTTCCCTGTGATCAAGCACTTCCCGGGGCACGGTTCGGCGTCGGGGGACTCGCACACCGGTGCCGTGACGACTCCGCCGCTCGACGAGCTGCAGACGTCGGACCTGGTTCCGTACCGCACGCTCGTGACGACGGGCGTCGGCGTGATGGTCGGCCATCTGGACGTGCCGGGTCTCACGGCGCCGGGTGTTCCGGCGAGTATCAGTCCGGCCGCGATGTCGTTGCTGCGGACGGGTACCGGGTACGGGGCGCCGCCGTTCGAGGGGCCGATCTTCACGGACGACCTGTCGGGGATGCGGGCGATCACGGATCGGATGGATGTTCCGCAGGCCGTGGCGGCGGCGTTGACGGCGGGCGCGGACGTTGCGTTGTGGTTGACGACGGATGAGGTGCCCGACGTGCTGGATCACCTGGAGGCGGAGATGGCCGCGGGGCGGTTGCCGCAGTCCCAGGTGGATGCGTCGGTGCTGCGGGTGGCGACCGCGAAGGGTGTCGTGCACTGCTGACGGCAGTGCGGTGCAGGGTCGCCGCGACGCTCCGGTGCACAGGGGTCGCGAGGCTCCGGGCAGAATGGTCGTGACGCTCCGGGCGCAATGCCAGGTGAGACACCAATTCTTACTCTAGAGTAAGATCGACCACTGGGGACTCGGCCGAGGTCGGTGCCCATACTCTGGAGGAACGATGGCAGGCGGAACGAAACGACTCCCGCGGGCCGTGCGCGAGCAGCAGATGCTCGACGCGGCCGTCGAGGTTTTCTCCGCCAAGGGCTATCACGACACCTCGATGGACGCGATCGCCGCGGCAGCCGAGATCTCGAAGCCGATGCTCTATCTCTACTACGGTTCGAAGGACGAACTGTTCGCCGCAGGCATCGCCCGCGAGGGTCAACGGTTCGTCGAAGCCATCACGCCCGCTGCCGATCCGACCCTCACTCCGCGCGAGCAGCTGCGCGCGGCACTCCTTGGATTTCTCGGTTTCGTCGACGAGCACCGCCCGTCGTGGATGGTGCTGTACCGGCAGTCGATGGGCGAGCAGGCGTTCGCCTCACAGGTTCGGACCAGTCGGGCCCGCCTGATCGAACTGACGGCGAAGCTGCTCGAATCGAGCACGAAGGATCCCGATCCCGGCACCGACTTCGGCATCATGGCCGTCGCGCTCGTCGGCGCGGGTGAGGCGGTTGCGGACCGGGTCGCTGGCGGCGAGATCGATGTGGAGAAGGCCGCGGACCTGCTCGAGAATCTCGCCTGGCGCGGTCTGGCGGGCAAGAAGAAGTAGCAGTGAACGTGAGACGTCGGCTCGGTACGGCGGGCCTCGTCGCACTCTGCTGGGTGGCGGGCGGCGTCGTCGTCCGCGTCGGGCTCGATGCGGTCGACCGCACGCCGTACTCGCCCACCTCGGAGATCTGGTACCTCATCGTCGCCGCCGTCGCTGTCGCTGTCGCTGTGGGGGGTACTGCGGCAGTCGTCTGGAAACGCCGGTTGAGATGACGGCCTCACGGCCACAGTTGCCGGACCGAGACCACTCGGCGCCCCGGAGTCCTGCGACTCCGGAGCGCCGAGTGCGGCGCCGCTACAGCGGGCGCAGGGTTGCCGTGAGGTGCGGGTAGCCCTTCTTCGGGTTCCGCAGGGCGAGGTCCCAGCCGCTACCGGTGCGTGCCGATTCCGTACCGGCGACGGCGTCCGCGTAGACGTTCACCGTCGCGGGCAGGACCACCGGCTTGCCGAACTTCACGCTGTACGTGACGGCGTCGGGGATGCGTCCCTCGACCGCGCCGAGCACGGCCGCAGCGCTCCACATGCCGTGCGCGATGGTGCCCGGAAACCCGAAGGCCTTGGCGCCCAGGGACGACACGTGGATCGGGTTGCGATCTCCCGAGACGGCCGCGTATCGGCTGATCGCCTTCTGGTCGACGCGCAGCGTCCGCATCGGGCGCGGCGGCACCTCGTCCGCGTGAACCTGCTTCGGTTCCTTCGGTGCGTCGGTGGGATGCATCTTCAGGAAGGTGCTGACCTGACGCCACACCAGTTCCCGCCCGACGCTGATCTCGCTGACGAAGTCGACCTGGGTGCCCTTCGGGTGTGGGCGCAGGTTCTCCGCGTGCACCGCGATGTCCAGCGGTTCCGACACCGAGATCGGGCGCAGCTGTTCGATCACGTTCTCGACGTGGACGGAACCGATTGCGGGGAAGGGGAACTCGCGTTCGGTGAGCAACCGCATGACGGTGGGAAACACGAGGGTGAACGGATAGGTGATCGGCAGTGTGTCGCCGAAGCGCAGCCCGCACACCCTCGCGTACGCCGCCAGGTTGTCGGTGTCGATTCGCAGGCCCGACAGTGAGAGCGTGTCCTTCGGGAGGCTGCGGCGGCCGGACGGCTTCACGAACGGCAGTGCGCCGAACGCGGCGCGCGCGTAGTTGTCGAGGGTGCCGGGCTGCTCACGCAGCTGCACGACCGTGCCCTTGCGGCCGGCCATCAGGCGCCGATCAGGGACTGGCCGCAGACGCGGACGATCTGACCGGTGACCGCGTTCGACGCCGGGCTCGCGAAGTACGCCACGGTTTCGGCGACGTCGACGGTCTGCCCGCCCTGCAGCAGCGACGACATGCGGCGGCCTGCCTCGCGGGTGGCGAACGGGATCGCCGCGGTCATCGCGGTTTCGATGAAGCCGGGGGCGACGGCGTTGATGGTGATGTCGTTCGCGGCGAGCACGGGTGCGGTGGCCTGGACGAGGCCGATGACACCTGCCTTGGAAGTGCCGTAGTTGGTCTGGCCGCGGTTGCCCGCGATGCCTGCGATGGACGAGACGTCGACGACGCGTCCACCGTTCTTGAGTGCGCCCTTGGCGACGAGGTGTTCGGTGATCTTCTGCGGTGCGAGCAGGTTCACGCCGATCACCATGTTCCAGCGGGACTCGTCCATGTTGGCGAGCAGCTTGTCGCGGGTGATGCCCGCGTTGTGGACGACGATGTCGGCGCCGCCGTGGCGCTCGAGCAGGTGGGTGGCGAGGACGTCCGCGGCGTCCGCGGCGGTGACGTCGAGCGCGAGGGAGGTGCCGCCCACCTTGTTCGCGGTCTCGGACAGTGCTTCACCCGCGGCGGGGATGTCCGCGCACACGACGTGTGCGCCGTCGCGGGAGAGGACCTCGGCGATGGTGGCACCGATGCCGCGGGCGGCACCGGTCACGACGGCAACCTTCCCGTCGAGCGGCTTGTCCCACGACTGCGGGGCGGTGGAGTCGGCGGCGCCGACACGGATCACCTGGCCGGAGACGAACGCGGACTTCGCGGACAGCAGGAATCGCAGCGTCGACTCGACCCCGGAGAGCCCGGTCGACGCGTTCGGGGAGACGTACACGAGTTGGGCGGTGGCGCCGCGCTGTACCTCTTTGCCGACGCTGCGGGTGAAGCCTTCGAGGCTGCGCTGCGCGATGTGCTCGTCGATGCCGGACGTCTCTTCGGGGGTGGTGCCGAGGACGACGACGCGGGCGGACGGGGCGAGCTTGCGGACGATCGGCTGGAAGAACTCGAACAGCTCGACCAGTTCGGTGACCTGGGTGATGCCGGTGGCGTCGAAGACGAGGGCGCCGTAGCGGTCGTCGTGGGGGAGGGCGGCGGGGTAGTCGGAGAGCAGTTCGCGCAACGGTTCGACGAGCCTGCCGCTGCCGCCGATGACGATCGGGCCTGCGAGGGCGGGTTCGCCTGCCTTGTACCGACGGAGGTTCTCCGGCTGCGGCAGACCGGCCTGCTTGGCGATGAATGCGCCCGGCGCGGAGTTGAGGAACTGGGAGTAGAGGTCGGGAGCGCCCTTGCTGGCTGCCACGGTCCACCTTCTTCGTCGCGTGTTCGTGCATCCGGTGCGGATGCGGTGTCGACAAACTAACTTACTCTGAAGTAAGTTTGGTGTCGAGGCAGGAAACGCCGACTTGGAGACCTCGTCCAGATGGAGACACCGTGACCCCCAGAGCGCGTACCACCAAGAAGCCGGCCGCACCGACCGGCCGTCAGCTGCGTCCCGTCGCCATCGTCGGCGGCAACCGGATTCCCTTCGCGCGCTCCGACAAGGCGTACGCGCAGGCATCCAACCAGGACATGTTCACCGCGACGCTCGACGGACTGGTGAGCCGCTTCAACCTGCAGGGCGAGCAGCTTGGCATGGTCGTCGGCGGCGCCGTCCTCAAGCACGCACGCGACTTCAACCTGATCCGCGAGTCGGTGCTCGGCAGCGCGCTGAGCCCCTACACCCCGGCCTACGACCTGCAGCAGGCGTGCGGCACCGGCCTGCAGTCGATCGTCGCGGTCGGCGACGCCATCGCAGCGGGACGCATCGATGCCGGCATCGGCGGCGGCACCGACACCACGTCGGACGCACCGATCGGCGTGAACAACGAGCTGCGGGAGTTCCTGCTCTCGATCAACCGTGCCCGGACCACCGGTGAGCGCGTCAAGCTGCTCGGCCACGTCCGACCGTCCATGGTCGGCATCGAGATCCCCCGCAACGGCGAGCCGCGTACGGGACTGTCGATGGGTGATCACGCCGCGATCACCGCCAAGGAGTTCGGTGTTCGCCGTGAGGATCAGGACGAGCTCGCGGCCGCCAGCCACAAGAACATGGCAGCCGCCTACGACCGCGGGTTCTTCGACGACCTGGTTACCCCGTTCCTCGGCCTCACCCGCGACGACAACCTGCGGCCCGGATCGACGGTGGAGAAGCTCGCGACTCTCAAGCCGGTGTTCGGTACCAAGCTCGGCGACGCGACGATGACGGCGGGCAACTCCACCCCGCTGACCGATGGTGCGTCCGCGGTGTTGCTGTCCACCGACGAGTGGGCGGCGCAGCGGAACCTGCCGGTGCTCGCGCACCTCGTCGACTCCGAGACCGCCGCCGTCGACTACGTGCACGGTGACGACGGTCTGCTGATGGCTCCGACGTACGCGGTGCCGCGTCTGTTGGCCCGAAACGGGTTGACGCTGCAGGACTTCGACTACTACGAGATCCACGAGGCCTTCGCCTCCGTGGTGCTCGCGACGCTGCAGGCATGGGAGTCCGACGAGTACTGCAAGGAGCGACTGGGCCTCGACAGTGCGCTCGGCAAGATCGACCGCAGCAAGCTCAACGTCAACGGTTCGTCGTTGGCGGCAGGGCATCCGTTCGCGGCGACCGGTGGACGCATCGTGGCCTCGCTCGCGAAGATGCTGGCGGAGAAGGGATCCGGCCGCGGCCTGATCTCCATCTGCGCGGCGGGTGGCCAGGGCGTCACCGCGATCATCGAGCGATGAGCGAGGCCTCGGCACGGAGCGGCAAGCGGTAGCGGTATTCGCACGGCCTGGAATCACACTGATTCCAGGCCGTGCGTCGTCTGTCGTGCCCGACGAGAATGCGGACATGACCGTTCGCAGCACCACACTCGCACCCGGCCTCGACGTCAGCGCCCAGGGATACGGCGCCATGTCGGTGGCCCCCGTCTACGGGCCGGTCGACCCGGCCGAAGCCATCGCCACCCTGCACCACGCGATCGACATCGGCATCACCTTCATCGACACCGCCAACGTGTACGGCGACGGTGCCAGTGAGAGGGCCGTCGGTGAGGTGCTCCGCACCCGACGCGACGAGGTGCAGCTCGCCACCAAGTTCGGACTGGTCGGCAACATCGCCGCCGGCCAGCGTGGCATCGACGGGCGCCCCGAGCACGTCGCCGGATTCCTCGACGCGTCGCTGGGTCGTCTCGGTGTCGACAGCGTCGACCTCTACTACCTGCACCGCGTCGACCCGAACGTCCCAGTCGAGGACACCGTCGGCGCAATCGCCGAACTGGTGACCGCGGGCAAGGTGCGGCACATCGGACTGTCGGAGGCCACCGGCGACGAACTGCGCCGGGCGCACGCGGTGCATCCGATCGCCGCGATCCAGAGCGAATGGAGTGTGTGGAGCCGCGACGTCGAGCGGCACGTGATTCCGGCGGCGGCCGAGCTCGGCGTCGGGTTCGTCCCGTACTCGCCGGTGGGTCGCGGTTACCTGACCGGCACATTCGATCCGGCCGTGCTCGGTGAGTCGGACCTGCGTCGCCGCTTCCCCCGGTTCTCCGACGAGGCGCTGGCAGGCAACGCGAAGGTGCTCGGGGTGGTCCAGGACGTCGCCGGCGACGCCGAGGCCACACCTGCGCAGGTCGTCCTGGCGTGGCTCGACGCGAAGGGCAGGCAGTTCGGGCTGCCCGTCGTCTCGATTCCGGGGACGCGGTTCGCGAGCCGGGTCAGCGAGAACGCCGCGGCGCTGGAACTGGACCTGACGGCGGATCAGGTGTCACGGCTCGACGAGCTCGCCGAGCTCACGGTCGGCGCCCGCGCTGCCGACCCGACGTGGGTCTCCCTCGGCCGGGAGTGATGCCGGCGGGACAGTGAGTGGTGTTCCGCCGCCCGGTGCCGTGAGGCGCCGGGCGGCGGCCATCGGCCCGGCTGCCGCCGGTGCCTGTTCGCGCGGTTCGAATGGTCACGAATCAGGCCCCGGAGCGTTATCGCGGGGCCGTGATGGTCACGGCAAGGTGTCGGCCCCAGGTGTTGCGTGGAACACGAACCGATCGGTGTGCTCGGACGGCTGGGCGAGGGTGCCCTCTCTGGGTCCGGTCCGGCAACTGTGAGGGAAACGATGGCGCGCCGGTCGATGTCCAGCCTGACGCGACGGAAGTTTGCTCTTGATCGGTATCCGTCAATATCATTCTGCTACAACATGATTGGCAGTGGCTGCACGCCGTATGTGACCGCGTGTAGTAGCACTCAGGCGCCAGGGGGTCGGCGGTGCGTCGCCGCCCGGGTCCGCGGGCTCGAATTGGGCGAACCTTCAGCAAATGTGGCATGAGTCACTTTTACGCTGTCAACGTGGCGCTCGTCACGATCGGTTGAAAACTTCGTGACCTGCCGCGTTACCTGGTTGTGACCTTATTGGTGCGTTGCAGTGATCGACGAGGGCCGGAAGCCTCCCTCTGATCACGCTGACGACACCCCTCGGAGGCCGAGCCATGTTCTCGGTCGAATCTTGGAGCAGAGTCTTGCACGTTTCACAGTCGCGCCATTTCCGTGCCGCCGTCGCCTCGACCGTACTGATCGCCACCGGCACCGCCCTCACCGGTGTGGGCGCCGCATCCGCTGCGAACGCAGACCCGGTGTCCACGTCGGTCGCGCCCCGTTATCAGGAGGCGGGCGACCTGTTCACGGCGCTGCAGTTCCCCGAGCTGCCCAGCGTCGGGTCCACCTCCGAGGAAGCGGCCGAGGCCCCTGCCGAGGAGTCGGTCGACGCCCCCGCTCCGGCCCCTGCTCCCGCCCCCGAGCCTGCGCCTGCGCCTGCGCCTGCGCCGGAGCCTGCAGTGTCGGGCGACGAGCTGGCCCGCATCGTGCCGCAGATGCCCGGCGACAAGATCGCGCAGTTCGTCGCACCGCTCAACGACGCGATGGTGCGTGGTGGCATCGACACCCCAGTGCGTCAGGCGGCGTTCATCGCCCAGCTCGCGGTCGAGTCCGACTCGTTCCGCACCTTCGAGGAGTACGCCTCCGGACGGGCCTACGAGGGCCGCTCGGACCTCGGGAACACTCAGCCCGGCGACGGTGAGCGCTACAAGGGTCGCGGCGCGATCCAGGTGACCGGCCGGCACAACTACGAGGAAGTGAGCCGGTTCACCGGTATCGACTTCGTCGCGCACCCCGAACTGGTCGCCGCGCCGGAGAACGCCTTCACCACGGCAGTCTGGTACTGGACCTCGCGGAATCTGAACAATGTCGCCGACGGCCCGGGCATCGTGCGGGTGTCGGAGCTCGTCAACGGCGGTCATCACGCGCTGGCTCAGCGGATGGACAACTTCGCTCGCGGGCTCGCCGTCCTGGCGCATCCCTGACGTCCCCGGCCGGTGGCCCGAGGTGACCAATTCGCGATTTACAAGCAGTCCAGACTGTTTGTTGCTACCGTGAGTGTGTGACCCAGGACACGGACCGTCCGACACGGACGCAGGCGCAACGCAGCGCCGAGACGCGACAGAAGCTCCTCGACGCGACCATCGACTCCCTTGTCGAACTCGGATACGCAGGGACGAGCACGCAGGGCATCGCCCGACGAGCCGGGGTGTCGCGCGGCGCCCAGCTCCACCAGTTCCCCACCAAGGTGTCCCTCGTCGTGGCGGCCGTCGAACATCTCGTCGAGAAACGGCTCGCCGAGATCCTCGCGACCAACCCCGACCCCGAACGCGGACTCGAGGTGCTGGCCGGCGCGTTCACCGGCCCTCTCTTCTACGCAGCGCTCGAACTGTGGGTGGCGGCCCGTACCGACGCCGAACTGTTCCAAGCGATGGTGCCCCTCGAACGTCGCGTCACGGACGCACTCACCGGCGGCGCCGCCGAGGTGATGGGCGAGAGCTTCGGACCTGACTCCATCGAGCTCAGCATCGAACTGGCTCGCGGTTTCGCCGTATCGGCGCTGTTCCGCACTCCGGAGGAGGAAGCGGAGCGCCGCGAACGCCTGCTTCCCATATGGGAAGCGATGGTGACGTCGCGATGAGCGCACGGAACCCGAGTGCGCAGACCCTGGCCGAACTCCCCGCGCACACCCGGGTCCTGGTCGTCGGAGCCGGTTTCGGCGGCCTCGCGGCCGCGGGCGCCCTGGTCCGCGACGGACGATCGCTGGACGTCGTGATCATCGAACGCGCAGGTGAGGTTGGTGGCACGTGGCGAGACAACACCTACCCGGGCTGTGCCTGCGACGTGCCCACGTCGCTGTACTCGTTGTCGTTTGCCCCGAGCCCGGAGTGGAGTCACACCTTCGCCGCGCAGTCCGAACTGTTCGAGTACCTCAAGGACGTGGCGACGCGTAGCGGCATCCGTGCGCGCACGCTCTTCGACTGCGAACTTCTCGGCGCCCGCTGGGACGAGCGCTCCACCCTGTGGCGGGTCACGACCAATCGGGGGGAGATCACCGCGCAATCTCTGGTCGCCGCGAGCGGTGCACTGTCCACGCCGAACCTGCCCGACATCGACGGACTGGACACCTTCGGTGGCACCGTCTTCCATTCGGCGGCCTGGAACCACGACCACGACCTGACCGGTGAGCGGATCGCGGTCGTCGGCACCGGAGCGTCCGCCATTCAGTTCGTGCCGCAGATCGTCGACAAGGCGCAGCGGGTCACCGTCTTTCAGCGCACCGCCTCCTGGGTGATTCCGCGGCGGAACCGGACACTCGGAAAGTTCGAGAAGTCGCTGTATCGCCGAATTCCCCTCACACAGAAGGTCGTACGCGGCCTCGTCTACGGTATGCGAGAGGCATACGTGGTGGTCTTCGCCTACCTGACGTGGTTGCTGCCCGCGATCGCGCTCGTGTCGAAGGCGCAGCTGCACACGCAGGTTCGCGATCCCCGTCTGCGCCGAAAGTTGAAACCCGCGTTCACTATCGGATGCAAGCGGATGCTGCTGTCCAACGAGTGGCTTCCGACGCTCGCACGCGATGACGTTGACCTGGTCGCCTCGGGTCTGCAGCGCGTCACCCGCACCGGCGTCGTCGGCTCCGACGGAGTCGAGCGCGACGTCGACACCATCATCTTCGGCACCGGCTTCACGCCCACCGAGCCGCCGATCGCGAAGCTCCTGCGCGGTAGGGACGGGCGCAGCCTCGCGGAACGGTGGGACGGCAGCCCCAGCGCTCATCGCGGGATCACGGTCAGCGGGTTCCCGAACCTGTTCCTGATGTACGGGCCGAACACCAATCTCGGGCACAGCTCGATCGTCTACATGCTCGAAAGCCAGGCATCTTATGTACGGAAGGCGCTGGGGTACATGGAATCTCGGGGTGTACCCGCACTCGAGGTGGACGCCGCGGTGCAGGAACGCTACGCCGACCGGGTTGGGGGTGCGCTCGCGACGACGGTGTGGAACAGCGGTGGCTGCTCGAGTTGGTACATGGACAAGCGTGGCCGCAACTCGGTGATGTGGCCGACCTTCACCTGGAGATACCGCGCGCAGGTACGCAGTTTCGATGCCGAGAACTACCGTGCGATCGAGCCCCGACCCGCGGAGGAGGTCGCATGAGCACCGGCGACACGAGCGCCGGTGGCGGCGGTGACACGAGCGCCGGCGGCGGCTGCGACTACGACGTCGTCGTGATCGGTTCCGGATTCGGTGGCAGCGTCGCCGCACTCAGGCTGACGGAGAAGGGATACCGGGTCGGCGTGCTCGAAGCGGGTAGGCGATTCGCCGACCACGAGCTCCCCGAGACCAGCTGGCGTCTGCGTCGCTACCTGTGGGCACCGGCACTGGGCTGCTTCGGAATTCAACGCATCCACCTCCTCGCGGACGTACTGGTGATGGCGGGTGCGGGCGTCGGTGGCGGTTCGCTCAACTACGCGAACACCCTCTACCGCCCGCCGCGGCCCTTCTTCGAGGACCCGCAGTGGGGACACATCACCGACTGGGAGGACGAACTCGACCCCTACTACGACCAGGCGGCCCGGATGCTCGGCGTCCGAACCTATCCCGGTGTCACCACCGCCGACCGGATCGTCCGGGACGTCGCCCGGGAGATGGGGGTCGAGGACACGTTCACGGCGACACCCGTCGGCGTGTTCTTCGACGAACCGGGCCGGGCGGTGTCCGATCCTTTCTTCGGCGGCGCGGGTCCGGACCGTATCGGGTGCACGGAATGCGGGTCGTGCATGACGGGGTGCCGGGTCGGTGCGAAGAACACCCTGGTGAAGAACTACCTCCATCTCGCCGAGCGGGCGGGGGCGCGGATTCACCCGCTGACCACGGTCGCGGGGTTGCGGCCACTGCCCGGCGGCGGCTTCGAGGTCCGCACCCGGCGCACCGGATCGCTGCGCAGGCGCGAGACGGTCCTGACGGCCGCGCAGGTGGTCGTGTCGGCCGGTACGTACGGCAGCCAGAAGTTGCTCCTCGGCACCAAGGTGAGAGGCGAGCTGCCTGCGTTGTCCGATCGGCTCGGTACCCAGGTCCGGACCAACTCCGAGGCGGTGCTCGCGGCGACGGCACGAGAACCCGCGGGCTATCACCGTGGTGTCGCGATCACGTCGTCGTTCCACCCCGACGACCACACCCACATCGAACCGGTCCGGTACGGCAAGGGCAGCAACGCGATCGGACTGCTGCAGACACTGCTCGTCGACGGCGGGGGTCGGGTCCCGCGCCCGCTCAAGGCGTTGGCCGCGGTGGTCCGGCATCCGGTCACGTTCGCCCGGGGACTGTCCGTGCGTCGGTGGTCGGAGCGGACAGTGATCGCCCTGGTCATGCAGACCGGTGAGAACTCGCTCGAACTCGGTGTGAAAAAGGGGCCGAGGGGTGGGTTCCGCCTCGTGAGCCGCCGTGGACCCGGTGAGCCGCCGCCGACGTGGATCCCGCAAGGTCACGCGGTCATCCGGTCGATCGCCGACAAGATCGACGGCGATCCCGGCGGATCCTTCGCTGATCTGGCGAACATCCCGATGACGGCGCACTTCCTCGGCGGGTGTCCCATCGGGGACACCGCGGAGTCCGGTGTCGTCGACCCGTACCAGCGCGTCCATGGATATCCGGGTCTGCACGTCTCGGACGGGTCGGTGGTGAGCGCGAACCTCGGCGTCAACCCGTCGCTGACGATCACCGCGCTCGCCGAGCGTGCCTTCGCGTTGTGGCCCAACCGGGGTGATGTGGACGTCCGGCCGGCGCCGGGTGCGCCCTACCGGAGGGTCGACCCGGTCGCGCCGCGGCGGCCCGCTGTGCCCGCAGGCGCCTCGGGGGCGCTGGTCCTTCCCTTGCCTCGAGTGCGGCCCACCGACGTGAGCTAGGACACGTTTCCCTCGACCGAATCGAGCGTTCGCCCAGGTGGGCCCTGGTTCACCTGGACCGGTAACGATGCGCACGGATTTTCTTCGGACGCGGTGTAACGCCACGTTGGGGGGTGTCGATAGTCAGGTCGTCCCGCGTTGCAGCCAGACCCCCGACCCGGTTGCAGCGCGGGACACCTTTGTTTCGTGGGCGTCGCGTCGGCTTTGCGGGCGCACACCTCGGTGCCGCGCCGACCGTCGCCCGGCTACCCTGGCAGTCGAAGCGGGTCCTGGCCCAGCAGAACGACGATACCGGGAGGTCCGCGAATGTCAGGCGGAATCGGCAAGCATTCGGGTGCCCAGCAGCGCCCGGGGTTTCCGCACGGGCAGTCCTCGGACGCCGTGCAACGCGAGGGTGCCGAATTCGCCGAATCGGATCACCAGGTCGACGCGAACGCCCCGGCCGACGCCCCCGCCCCCGTCGCCGCGACCAGCGGCTCGGATGGAGTGACCGAGGCGATCACCGTCGAGGCCCCCACCGCCGAAGACGTCCGCCCCGAGGACGTGCCCACCACCGTCCTTCCTCGGGTCGCGACCGGCCAACCGGCACCGTCCGGGCCCCCGCCCGGTGGGGTGGTCCCGCCTCCGCCCGCACCCCCGGCGCCCGGCGCCGATTCCGCCGGTTCTGATGGTTCCGGCGGCTCCGATGGTTCTGGCGGCGTCGACTCCGCCAAGCGGCGACGGATCGCCATCGGCGCTGCTGCAGGTGTCCTCGCGGTCGGGGCAGCCTGGTACGTCGTTGACCTCGCAACGTCATCGGGTCAGGTGCCACGCGGTGTCACTGTTGCCGGTGTCGCGGTCGGCGGGCAGTCCCATGCGGACGCCGAGGCCACCCTGCGCGCCGCGATCGATCCCCGCGCCCAGCAGCCGGTGACGGTGCGGGCCGGTGACGTGACGACGGAGCTGGTTCCCGCCGAGGCGGGGCTCGCCGTGGACTGGCAGGCGACCGTGGACCGTGTCGGATCCCAGCCGCTCAATCCGATCACCCGACTCACCTCGTACTTCACCCACCAGGAGGTGGGTGTCACGTCGACGCGTGACGACGCGGCCCTCTCGGCGGCGGTCGAGGGGCTTCGGCCCCGGGTCGACCGGTCGCCGGTGGAGGGCACCGTCGTGTTCGAGGGTGCGAAGCCGGTCGGGGTGGCCCCGCAGGCAGGGCAGGCGCTCGATGCAGGCGCCGCGGCCGACGCGCTGGCCGATGGCTGGGCCGCGGTCGACGGCGTCGAGGTGCCGGTGACGGTCGCGTCCGTGACCGTCACCCAGTCCGGCGTGGACCGCGCACTGAACGACGTGGCGACACCCGCGGTCGCTGCCGACCTGACGGTCACGGGCCGTGACGACAAGAAGGCAGTACTCGCGCGCGATCAGGTCGGGACCGTGCTGTCCTTCGCGCCCGACGGCGACGGTGGCCTCGCGCCGCAGTTCGACGTCGATGCGGCGGCAGGTGTGCTCGGCCCGCAGTTGGTGGGCACCGAGGTGGCACCGAAGGATGCGTCGTTCACTCTCGCCGGTGGGTCGCCGACGGTGGTTCCTGCAGTGGCAGGGGAGATGATCGAGTGGCACAAGACGCTCGAATCGCTGCCGACACTGCTCGCGCAGTCCGGTCCACGCACGGTCGCGGCGGTCTACGAGCCCAAGCAGCCGGAGCTGACGACGGAGGCCGCGAACAAGCTCGGCATCAACGAGGTGATCGGCGAATTCACCTCGGGCGGTTTCGAATACGCATCCGGAGTCAACATCCGCCTCGCGGCGAGCGAGATCGACGGTGCACTGGTCAAGCCGGGTGCGACGTTCTCTCTCAACGGCCACACGGGCCCGCGTGGGACGGCGGAAGGCTATGTCGCGTCGGGCATCATCAACCACGGCAGGCCGGACCGTGCCGTCGGTGGCGGCATCAGCCAGCTCGCGACCACCCTGTACAACGCCTCCTACTTCGCGGGCATGGAGGACGTGGATCACACCGAGCACAGCTACTACATCTCGCGTTACCCGGAGGCGCGCGAGGCGACGGTCTTCGAGGGCGCGATCGATCTGAAGTTCAAGAACGACACGGACACAGGCGTTCTCATCCAGACGATCGGCACGAGTTCCGACATCACCGTGAGGCTGTGGGGGACCAAGCGTGTCGACGTCGAGTCGATCACCGGGGACCGCTACGCGGCCACGTCGCCGAACACGATCACACTGCCCGCCGGGTCCGACTGCATCGCCTCCGGTGGTGCGCAGGGCTTCACGACCAGCGACACCCGGGTGATCACCGACGCCGAGACCGGTGCGGAACTGTCCCGCGACACGCGGACCGTGAAGTACGACCCGGTGCCGATCGTTCGCTGCGTGAGTCCCGAACCCGCACCCGCTCCGGCTGCGCCCCCCGCGGCGGCTGCCGCTCCCGCCGCGCCGGCCGCGAACACCTCGCAGCCGTCCGCGGCCGAGCGCAGGCAGGAACGGGCACAGGAGCGGGAGCGCGAACGGGAACGCGACCGGGACGACGAGTGACCCGCCGCGTGCGCATCGGCACGTAGCTCCGGTCGGTGGGAATCGACCGACGGAAGCGGTGCCACGTCCGCGATCTCGCCGCGCAACTGACAACATCTGTTGTCACTGCCGCGAGCGCCTCGGAGGAGCACGATGGAATCTCCGGCAACCGAGGAGGTCGAGGATCATGCCCAAGTACCTGTGGCGGGTCGGCTACACCGCGGAAGGCGCGGGCGGACTGCTCGCCGAGGGCGGGACCGCCCGCCGCGACGCGATACGCACCGCCGTCGAGAGCGTCGGAGGCACCGTCGAGTGCTGCTACTTCGCGTTCGGCACCGACGACCTGTACGTCATCGGCGACGTACCCGACGCGGTCGCGGCCGCGGCGATGAGCATCCGCACCGCTGCGGCGGGTGGAGCCCATACCGAGACGATCGCGCTACTGACACCTGCCGAGATCGACGAGGCGGTCAAGCGCCCCGCGGACTACCGGCCACCGGGACGCTGACCCCGCCACCCGCACGTGATCCACGCTGAATGCTCGACACTCCTGCATGTTGCCGCGCGTCCGAAGGGATTCCACGCGACCATGTACCAGATCTGGATGGCGGTACTGATCGCGAGGAGGACGCATGGACGGAACCGGGTCGGTCGGGGTTCAGGTGGCGCCACCGGGTGACGACGGGGTCGACGGTGTCGATCCGGGTGGTGGAAGTCCGAGTGGTGGAAGTCCGAGTGGTGGCAGTCCGGGTGGAGATGGCCCGGGGAGTGGGGATGCGGCGGCGCGCCCGTCCTGGTGGCGCCGCTACGTGGGACGGTTCACGTTGCCGGGGTGCTGGGGTGCGCTGATCCTCGCGTGCTTCTCGTTCACCCCGTCGCTGCTGCCTCGCGGTGGATTCCTCCAGGGGTTGCTCTGCGGCATCACGGCCGCGATCGGGTACGGATTGGGCGTGTGGTTCGCGGCGATGTGGCGAGCGCTCGCGGACCGTCCGGCTCGTCCGGCCAGGCCGCGGTCGTGGCTGGTGTTCGTGGTGGTCGGGTCCGTGGCGGTCGTCGCGGCGTTCGCGGCGGGTCAGTACTGGCAGCACGAGATCCGGGCCCTGATGGGCGTCACCGAGTACAACCTCGTTCTCGTCGTCGCGTCTCCGGTGATCGCCGTGATCGTGTTCTGCCTCCTCCTGGCCCTCGGCCGCGGCATCCGCAGCGCGTATCGCCGGCTCGCGACGCTGCTCGAGCGGTGGATCGGCGCCAGGTCCGCAGCCGTGGTCGGGTGGATCGCCGTCGCCGTCGCGGTCTGGCTGGTGGTGTCCGGTGTGCTCCTGAGCACGCTGTCCGACATGGCGAACAGCGCGTTCTCGGTGAAGAACGACACGACCGCCGAGGGAGTCGAAGCTCCGACGACCGGGCTCCGATCCGGTGGACCCGACAGTCTCGTGCCGTGGGACACGCTCGGCTACGAAGGGCAGAAGTTCGTCACCGGAGGTCCGTCCGCGCAGGAGATCACCGAGGTGATCGGGCGTCCGGCGAGCGAGCCGATTCGGGCGTACGCCGGCCTGGAATCGGCGGACGACAGCGAGGCGCGGGCCGCGCTCGCGGTGGACGACCTCGCTCGCGCCGGCGGCTTCGAGCGCGAGAACCTGCTCGTGATGACCACGACCGGCAGCGGCTGGGTGGACCCGGCGGCGGTCGACTCGTTCGAGTACATCACCGCGGGCGATTCCGCGACGGTCTCGATGCAGTACTCGTACCTGCCGTCGTGGATCTCGTATCTCGTCGACCAGTCGAAGGCGCGCGATGCGGGCCGGGACCTGTTCGACGCCGTCTACGACCGGTGGTTGCGACTGCCTGCCGACGAGCGCCCGCGCCTGTACGTCGCGGGCGAGTCGCTCGGCTCCTTCGGTGGCGAGACCGCCTTCAGCGGGGAGTACGACCTGCGCAACCGGACGTCGGGCACGCTCTTCGCGGGCCCGCCCAACTTCAACACCCTGTTCGCAGAGTTCCGGGAGGGGCGTGACGCGGGCAGTCGCGCGAGCGAGCCCGTCTACAAGGACGGCCGGACGGTCCGCTTCGCCAACGACGCGGCCGCCGACATCCCGCCCGCCGACAAGCCCTGGGACGGCACCCGCGTCCTGTACCTGATGCACCCGTCCGACCCCATCGTGTGGTGGAGCCCGGACCTGATCTTCAGCGAACCCGACTGGATTCGCGAGGTGCCGGGGGACGACGTCCTCGAGGACATGGTGTGGCTGCCGTTCGTCACCTTCTGGCAGGTGTCCGCGGACCTTCCGTTCTCCACCGGCGTCCCCGGTGGGCACGGGCATCACTACACGACCGAGTACGTGGACGGCTGGAACGCCGTCCTGCAGCCCGAGGGGATGACCGACGCCGACCTCGAGCGGATCGACGCGGCACTGACGGGAGACTGACGAACGACGGGGGCTGTCCCTGCGCACAGATCGGCCCGCCTTCCCTGACAGGGGAGGCGGGCCGATCCGGTTTCGGCTGCGACTACTTCTTCGCGGCAGGCGGCGCGTTCAGCAGGGTGATGAACGGCTGGGCGTTCGCCGCGACGGCGCCGAGGCCGCCGACCGCGGTCCCGAGCAGTGAGGCGCCGGAACCGAGCAACAGTGCGCCACCCACACAACCGGCCAGGGGGCCCGCACCGAACAGCAGTGCGGCGGGAGCCGACACCACTCCGGCGGCGGTGGCGCCGAGCACGCAGCCGGTCACCAGACCCGCAGCGCCACCGACGAATCCGCCGACGGACGCCGTCAGGCTGAGGTTGTCCTTGACGCCCGAGACTGCGGCGGGCAGGTCGATGTCCTTCACCGGCAGTGCGACCGGCTTGGCAGCAGCCGGGTCGAGGTTCGGCGTGAGGGCCGCGTGGGTGCCGTCGACCTGAGCCGAGATCGGGTGCGCCGTGCCGTCGAAGGTGAAGGTCAGCGGCACGGAGTCGACGAGGTTGCCCGCGCCGTCGCGGACGACGAGGTGATCGCCCTCGGTCGTGAGCGAGCCTGCGGTGGTGTCGACGAGGACGTGGTTGGCCTCGCCTGTGACACTCCAGCCCACCGGCGCGGGCGCCTCGGGGGCGGTCTGAGCGGCGTTCGCATTCTGTTGGCGCGGGAATGACGATGCCGCCCACCGAAATTCGGTGGGCGGCATCGTCGGCCACGGTTCTGTTCGGGTCTGTTGCCCGAATTGTGGTGTTGCTCTTAGAAAGCAGCCTCGTCGAGCTCCATGATGTCGTTGTCGACGTTCGCGACGATGCCACGCGAGGCGGTCAGCTCGGGCAGCACGTTCTTGGCGAAGAAGGACGCGGTCGCGACCTTGCCCTCGTAGAACGGCTTGTCCTTGTCCGACGCGCCTGCGTCGAGCGCGCCGAGTGCGATCTCGGCCTGCTCCAGCAGCTTCCAGCCGATCAGCAGGTCGCCGACGGCCATGAGGAAGCGGACGGATCCGAGGCCGACCTTGTACAGCTCGGTCGGCTGCTCCTGGGCGCCCATGAGGAAGCCGGTGAGGGTTGCGACCATCGCCTGGACGTCCTCGAGCGCGGTGGCGAGCAGGGCGCGCTCCGTCTTCAGGCGGTTGTCGCCGCCCTCGAGGTCGATGAACTTCTTGACCTGGCCGGCCACGTGCGCCAGGGCGACGCCGCGGTCACGGGCGATCTTGCGGAAGAAGAAGTCCTGCGCCTGGATCGCGGTGGTGCCCTCGTACAGCGAGTCGATCTTGGCGTCGCGGATGTACTGCTCGATCGGGTAGTCCTGCAGGAAGCCGGAGCCACCGAAGGTCTGCAGCGAGTCCGTCAGGTACTGGTACGCGCGCTCGGAGCCGACACCCTTGACGATCGGGAGCAGCAGGTCGTTGACGCGGTGCGCGAGGTCGCCGTCGGCGCCGGAGACCTGCTGAGCGACCTCGACGTCCTGGTGGGCGGCGGTGTACAGGTACACGGCGCGCAGGCCCTCGGCGTACGCCTTCTGCATTGCCAGCGAGCGGCGAACGTCGGGGTGGTGAGTGATGGTGACGCGCGGGGCGGCCTTGTCCGTCATCTGGGTCAGGTCGGCGCCCTGGACGCGCTGCTTGGCGTAGTCGAGTGCGTTGAGGTAACCGGTGGACAGGGTGGAGATCGCCTTGGTGCCGACCATCATGCGGGCGTGCTCGATAACGTCGAACATCTGCGCAATGCCGTTGTGCACCTCACCGACCAGCCAGCCGACGGCGGGAACACCGTGGCCACCGAAGGTGAGCTCACAGGTGGCGGAGGCCTTGAGGCCCATCTTGTGCTCGACGTTGGTGACGAACGCACCGTTGTGCTCGCCGATCTCGTTCGTCTCGAAGTTGAAGTGGTACTTCGGGACGAAGAAGAGGGACAGGCCCTTGGTGCCTGCGCCTGCACCCTCGGGGCGCGCGAGCACGAGGTGGAAGATGTTCTCGAAGAGGTCGTCCGAGGTGGCGGAGGTGATGAACCGCTTGACGCCCTCGATGTGCCAGGTGCCGTCGTCCTGCTTGATCGCCTTGGTGCGGCCCGCGCCGACGTCGGAGCCGGCGTCCGGCTCGGTGAGGACCATGGTGGCGCCCCAGCCGCGCTCGACGCAGGTCTCGGCCCACTTCTTCTGCTCGTCGGTGCCGTTCTTGAAGAACACGTCCGCGAACGAGGGGCCTGCCTGGTACATGAAGGCGGCGGGCTGCGCACCCAGCATCATCTCGGCGATGGCCCACACGACCGACCGGGGCACCGGCACGCCGCCGATCTCCTCGCTCAGGCCCATGCGGTACCACTCGGCGTCCCACATCGCCTTGAAGGACTTCTTGAAGGACTCGGGGAGGGTGGCCTCGTGGGTCTCCGGATCGAAGACCGGCGGGTTGCGGTCGGCGTCGGCGTAGGACTCGCCCAGCGGTCCCTCGGCGAGCCGCGCGACCTCGCTGAGCATGTTCTTGACGGTGTCGGCGTCGAGGTCGCCCCACGTTCCTTCGCTCAGCGGCTTCTCGAGGTCGAGGACCTCGAAAAGGTTGAACTCCAGGTCACGAACGTTGCTCTTGTAATGCCCCATGTCTTCTGTCTCCCTGAGATGGTGCGGTCCAGCCTTGGTGGGTGACCACGTTCTGGTCTGGTCCAGCCTGCGTAGTACCGCCCTAGCGGCTACTCGTCGGTAACTTAGCCGATGTTACTCGCGATTCAGTTAGCTGCCAACAGATCGGCGAAAAGCGACCAACAGGGCACCGGCCCGCGGCTGGTGCGGGCCTGTCCCGGCGATTCCGGCGGGTGTCTCCACCGATGCCGGACGGGATGCCACGATCGTCACGAGGTCGCGGACGTCGTCCGCGAGTTCCTCGGGGGTGCAAGGTGATCCGTGGGTGCCGGTCTCCTCCTCCCGGATGGTTTCGGTCCGCGCGATCAGGGTGCCGCCGGGTCGGAGCGCGCCCGCCGCGCGGCGCAGAAGGCCCCGGCGTGATTCCGGCAACAAATGCAGGTCACATACGAGGACGAGGTCGTACTCGGGGCGGTACTCGACCGTCGTGACGTCCGCATCGACCCAGGTCAGCCGGTCGCGCGTTGCGCGCGGAAGCGGGGAGGCGGCCCTGACCGCCGCGGCGAGTGCCGAGGTCGAGAAGTCCACCGCGTGGACCTGCCACGCGTGCAGCGCCAGCCACAGCGCGTGCCTTCCCGCGCCGCAACCGAGGTCGAGCGCCCGACCCGCAGGTAGTGCGGTCACGAACTCGACGACGTCGGGGTCGGGCGCCGACCCGGGCGCCGGCACTTCCTCGCGATACCGCAGATCCCACTCGTGTGCGTCCATGCCGCGACCGTAGCGACCCCGACGTCCCGGTCCGCGTCAGCGGTTCAGGGTGGTGCGGAGCAGCAGGACGTTGTAGTTCGAGTGCACCGTCGTGAGGAAGTAGAGGTCGGGGCCGCTGGACCACGGGTGGATGTACGCGCCGTACGCGGACGGAAGGGCGCGGGTGTCCACGAGTACCTCCGGTGGTCCCCACGGGCCCGTCGGTGTCGGAGAACGGCGCATGACCACCGAGTTGAGGTTGTCGGTGGTGAGCATCAGGTACTGGCCGAGGTACTGGTTGTACTGGACCGACAGCTCCCCGACGCCGCCGAAGACGATCGGAGCGGCGGCATTCACGTCGCCCTTCTTCCACTCCCCGCCGTTCCAGTACTCGTACGCGCCGAGATTCCGGATCTCCCGCTCGGGCACCCGCGCCACGTACGCCAACTGTCCTCGTCCGGGCGGGGTGCCGTACTGGTAGACGTAGCCGCCGTCCTTCATGAAGGCACCCATTTGGAAGTTCCGGTTGCCCTCCACGTTCGGACGCCTCGTCTCCGGTGCCTCGACCCAGTTCTCGCCGTTGTCCGTCGAGACGGCGATGTCCGCGAAGTTCGTCTCCCACTTGCCGGGGTCGCCCCAGTTCTTCACCGACATCGTCGACATGTACTGCACGCCGTCGACGGCCACGCCTGCCGTGGGAATGCGGCTGATCTCGACGTACGGGATCTTCGGGCTGAAGATCAGTTCCTTGGACTGGCCGAGGAGGTCCCTGGGGGTGCTGTCGAACGTCATCCCGTCGTACAGGTCCCGGTCCGCACTGCGGAAGAGGGTGTTGCTCCGCCACGACCACAGGCTGCCCGCCAGGAGATTGGGTACTCCGAGACCGGCGGAGTCGCCGAACGCGGTGAGGATCTCACCGTTGCCGTTGTCCCACATGATGCCGAGATCCGTGCCGAGCACGTTCTCGTCCTGCGTCCGGTTCGGGCTGAGCATCCCGGTGGCCTGGGCGACCGCGTTGGCCGGGCCCGGGAGCTGCGGAAGGCCGCTGGTTCCGTTCAGGCCGGGAATCGGATTGACGGTGTTCGGATTCGCGCCCGCAGGAGCG
Organism: Rhodococcus sp. RD6.2; assembly: GCF_001040705.1. Classification (GTDB taxonomy): domain Bacteria; phylum Actinomycetota; class Actinomycetes; order Mycobacteriales; family Mycobacteriaceae; genus Rhodococcus_G. The sequence continues at coordinate 16,198 of NZ_CVQP01000005.1, read as the reverse complement.
GCTACTGCGAGTAATGTCCCCGCGACCAGCGTCGCGGTGGCGCCGACTGCGCCCGCACGCGCCGCAATGCGGTGGCCAATGACACGTTGATCCATGCTCGTTCACCCTTCGACTTGCGTCGCTCTCGGTCGTGCTGCACGAATAGCGTGGACTGGAGGATGTGACTCCCGCCGCAGCACGATGCTAATGAACTCCTTCGTGCTTTGTGGGGATGAGTGAGACGGGTGTCGACTGGAGTGACGGGTGTGGCGATCCGCAGATCGCGTCGGACCCACGCTTCGGGTGCGACAACGCGCATCCGACAGGCGGGAAACTGCACACGGAAATGGTGAACCGTCCAGTTCATCTGCGAAGGCGTCACCACGGCCGACCGACGCGCAGTACCGTGTCGGGCGAGGAGCGTTCGTGGATTCGCCCGAGCATCCGGAGAAAGAAGGAGAACAAAGGTCAATGGGTGCAGCGATCACGAACCCCACCGAGCTTCGGCACACCTCGATCCTCGGGCTCGGTGTCTACCGGCCCGAGCGTGTCGTGACGAACGAGGAGATCTGCCAGCAGATCGACTCCACCGACGAGTGGATCCAGTCCCGCTCCGGAATCAAGACCCGACGTTTCGCCGGTCCGCACGAGAGCGTGCTGGCCATGTCGATCTCGGCCGGGCGCAAGGCGCTCGAGGCCGCGGGCCTGACCGGTGAGCAGATCGGCACCGTCATCATCGCGACCTCGACCTACCCCGTGCAGACCCCGGCGTGCTCGGCGCTCGTCGCGGAGGAACTGGGTACGGGTGGTGCGGGTGCGATCGATGTCGCCGCCGGATGCGCGGGCTTCTGCTACGCACTGGGGCTCGCCAACGACCTCGTCCGCTCCGGCAGCGAGGAGTACGTCCTCGTCGTCGGCGTCGAGCGGATGAGCGATTCCACCGAGCCGACCGATCGGTCCGTGCGATTCATCTTCGGTGACGGCGCAGGAGCCGTCGTCGTCGGCCGCGGCGAGGAAGCCGGTATCGGTCCCGTCGTCTGGGGTTCCGACGGCGCCCAGGGCCGGGCCATCCGCCAGGAGCCCGACTGGGTCGACTTCGCGACCAACCCGACGCAGAAGCGCCCGTGGATCGTCATGGAGGGCACCTCCGTGTTCCGGTGGGCCGCCTTCGAGATGGGCAAGGTCGCGCAGCGGATCCTCGACAAGACCGGAATGACCGTCAACGACATCGATGCGTTCGTCCCGCACCAGGCCAACGCCCGCATCACCGAGGTCATCGCCCGCAGCATGCACTTGCCCGAGACGGTCGCGGTGTCCAACGACATCGCCGAGACCGGCAACACCTCCGCCGCGTCGATTCCGCTCGCGATGGAAGAGATGCTGCGCACCGGCAAGGCGAAGCCGGGCGACACGGCCCTGCTCCTCGCGTTCGGTGCCGGCCTCGCCTACGCGGGCCAGGTCGTCACGATGCCGGTGCTCGCAGGCTAGGGCACTTCTTCTCGATCCCACCGGACCGGGTGGGAGTCACATCGCGCCGTCTGCCTTCGCGACCTCGAGGCAGTCGTCGATGAACCCGGCGGGTTCAGGCTCCCACCCCGGATCCCAGGTGCCTGCTGTCGCCCTGGCCTGCAGCACGGCCAGGCCGGCGACCACAGCGGGACCTCCGTCGAGCAGGTACCTGACCAGTCCGTGCCGAGCGCACTGCGCCGTCAGCCGCGCGAGCGCGACCAGGGCCTCCTCGTCCCGTCCTGCCGCGAACAGGCAGGCGATGAGCAGTCGGTCGGCCATGAGGAGGGCGCGAGCCCGGCCGGTTTCGGCGAGCCGGTCCACCCACGCCTGGGCGATCTCGCAGGCCTGTGCGGTGTTCGCCCCCGTTCCGGTGCCCGTCAGCAGTCGCGCGGTCGTCGCATCCTCCAGTTGCGCGGTGATCTCGGCGCTCCCGTCGGGGACGGAATCGACCGGAGGAAGTGTCGGGTAGCGCGGCGTCCGGGTGCGGGTCGTGATGGTGAAGCCGAGCCGGATCCGTTCGTTGTCGATGCGTGCGCGCAGTCGCGGGATGTCCAGGCTGTCCGCGGTTCTCGCGCCCTCCGCCAGGCGCTGCGCGGCGGCCTCCCGGTCGCCGCGGCACACCTTCAGCCGCGCACCGGTGACGTACCGCGCGATCATGAACTCCACGATCCCGCCTTCGCCGCCGAGTTCGAACCCCTCGTCGAGAAGGCGCTCGGCCTCCACGAGTTCGTTTCGTTCGTACAGCAGTTCGCCGAGCATCGCCGCGGCCAGACGGGCGGAATGCGAACGCGGACCGGATAGTTCGCGGGCCACCCGGAGGCCCCGCCGGAACCAGTCCTCGGCGGATTCGGTCGCGAGCTCCTCGTTCGCGGCCATCCCGACCATGCAGTAGCTGTACATCGTCGCGAACGGGCCGCTCATCGCCTCGTGGTACGGGGTCGCCCATTTCTGCCAACGGCGTGCGTCGTCGAAGTCGAATCGGTACAGCGCCGCGAACGTTCGCGTGTTCGCGGCGGCGGTCACCACCCACGGGTTGTGTCGCTGCGGCGCCGCGAGGCAGCGTTCGGTGAAGTGCTCGATGCCCGCGGGGTGGTCGGTGAAGGCGGCGACCACACCCTCGACGACATCGGCCTCCACGGACAGTTCGCCGTCGGCGCCCTCGGGTGAGCCCTCGAGCGCGCCGCGCGCGAGGGCAAGTGCGCGGCGGCCCGCGCCGGGACGCTGCAGCAGGACGTTGCACCAGGCCAGCATCAGTTGGAGTCGCGGGCGTCCGACGACTGTGGTCGCGGGCAGTTTGTCGACCAGTCCGAGCAGTGTCGTCATCCGGGAGTGCTCGATGAGGAAGACCCCGTCACGTTCGACGAGATTCACCGCCGCGTCGGCGTCACCCGTGGCGAGGCAGTGGTCGACGGCCTCGCTGAGCAGGTGGCGGTCGGCGAACCAGTCGGCCGCGATCCTGTGCAGCGCGGGGTACCGCTCCGGATGGTCGCGTTGGAGGCGTCGGCGCAGGTACTTGGCGAACAGGTGGTGGTAGCGGAACCAGGTGTCGATCGGGCCCGTGGACAGAGGCGTCGACTCGTCGTCGCCGAGTCTCACCAGGAACAGGTCGCGGCCCGCGACGTCCTCGAGTCGTGCGCGACCGTTCGTGACGCCCGCGAGCGCGGACGCCAGCGACCCGGTGATCCGCTCCGTGATCGAGGTGGCGAGCAGAAAGTCGAGGACGTCGGGTTCGAGTGTGTCGAGGACGTTCTCGGTGAGGAACTCGTCGACCGCGTGCCTGCCTACGAGGGTGTCGATGAGGTCTTCGGGGCGGTCGCCGCTGCGCAGGGACAACGAGGCGAGTTGAAGTGCCGCGACCCAACCTTCCGTCGAGCGGCACAGTCCCGCGACGTCGGTGTCCGTGAGGTGGAGTCCGCCGAGTCCCACCAGCAACTGCTGGGATTCGTCCTCCTCGAATCGCAGTGCGGTCGAATCGATCTCGACGAGTTCGTCCTGGACGCGCATCCGGGCGAGCGGGAGGCCGGTGGTGGTGCGGGTGGTCACGACGATCTGCAGGTGGTGGCAGCCGTTGGTGAGCAGGTAGTCGAGCGCTGCACGGGATTCCGGTGAGGTGACGCGATGCCAGTCGTCGATGATGACGGCGACGCGACGCCGTGCGTCGTGGATTCGATTGATGAGGGTGGACATCACGTAGTCGGCCGCGTCGCGGCCGTGGTCCTCGAGGACCTGGTCGAGTTCGGCACTCAATTCCGGGGCGGCCCGGCGAACGGATTCGACGAGATGGGTGAGCAACCACACGACGTTGTCGTCGTCGGCGGTGACCGTCAACCAGGTGACGGTGACGCCCTCGTCGACGAGGGCGCCTCCCCACTGTGCGGCGAGAGTCGTCTTCCCGAACCCTGCCGGAGCGTGAATGACGGTGAGCCGACGGCGTTCTCCCGCCCGCAGCATGTCGACCAGCCGCTGCCGGGTGACGAGTGTGCGACCGATCACGGGTGCGCGGAATCGGGTGGCAGGGGTCGGCGGTCCGAGGGCGGCGGTGCCGCCGGTGCCGGACGAGGCGCCGGTGCTGGACGTGGCGGTGGTTCCGGATCGCGCACCGCGGAGGGGCGATGGCACCGCGTCGGATCGCGTCCCGGTGCGTCCGCGCGTCAGGGTCGGCGCTCCGGTGACGCCGGGTGATCCCGCGTCGGACGAGGGGAGCGCCATGTCGAGGGGGTCGAGTCCGTGTGCTGCGGCGAGGCCCTGCAGTTGCACGCCGAAGTCTGCGGCGCTTGCCGGTCGATCCGCGGGATCCGGTGCCATCGCCTGTTCGATCACCGAGCACACGTCGGCGGGAACGTCCCCGCCGCGAATGTCCGGAACGGGTTCGGTGGTGACGCGGACGAATTGAGCGACGACCTGCTCTCCCTCTTGTCGCTCGAACGCGGCGTGCCCGGTCATCGCGCAGAACAGGGTTGCGCCGAGGCTGTAGACGTCGGAGCGCACGCTGGGCGAGCGTCCTTCGAGGACCTCGGGTGCGGTGTATGCGGGCGACCCGGTGATGAGGCCGGTCTCCGTCTCGAATCCGCCTGTGGTGCGGGCGATCCCGAAATCCGTGAGCTGGGGTTCTCCGTATTCGGTGAGGAGGATGTTCGCGGGTTTCACATCCCGGTGGAGCGTGCCAGACCGGTGGGCGGTCTCCAACGCACCCGCCATCTTCGCTCCGAGCACCAGGACGTCGGGCCAGTCGAGGGGGCCGGTGCAGTGGATGAGTTCCTGGAGGGAGTTGTGCCGGTGATACGGCATCACGATGTAGGGCCGCCCCGCCGCGGTGGTTCCGACCTGCAGGATGTTGCAGATGTGCGGATGCCCCGACACGGCGCCCATCACTCGCTGTTCGCGGAGGAACCGCTCGCGACTGTCCGCGTCGAGATCGCCGCCGAGGACCTTGACCGCGACCGTTCGGTCGAGCATCGGCTGGACGCACCGGTACACGACCCCGAAGCCGCCCCGGCCGATCTCCTCGGCATCGGCGAATCCGGCCGCGAGAAGGTCTTCCGGGACGCCGCCGAGGGCATCTCGTCCGGTCGCGCCCGTGCCGTCCGCGTTCATCGCGGCCCCCGGCTTTCCGCGGTGACCTGCGCGGACCCGGTGTCAAGGGGTTCCGTCGTCATGATGGGTCGTTTCGTCGTGCGGTCGCAGTCCAGAATAGCCCGGAAATGCCCCTCCGACCTGCGCGGAGAACGAAACGACGGCGGGCACCTTCGTGTGAAGGTGCCCGCCGCCGTTGTACTGCGGAGCAGGTCAGCCGAACAGGTTGCCCAGCGATCCGGTGCCGCCGCCGGTGCCCGGATCGGTCGGCGCGGACACGTTGACCACGCGCGCGTCCGAGGACGATCCAAGAACGCCCGGTGTGCCGCTGTAGACCGCGGTCACTCCGTGTGCGCCTGCGCTGGCGAAGGCATGCGAGAGGGTCGCGCTGCCGCCGCTGACGGCGACCGGGCCACCGATCGCGGTGGTGCCGTCGAAGAACTGGACGGTACCGCCGTTCTGCGCGGGATCCACGGTGGCGGTCAGCGTCACCGCCTCGTTCTCACCTGCCGTCGCCGGCGCCGCCAGCGCGGTGGTGGTGGCCACCTCGTTCGGTGCCGGGACGGCGACCTGGACGGTCGCGGCTGCGGCCGTCGACGTCGCGAATCCCTTTGCGCCGCTGAAGACTGCGGTGATCGAGTGCGATCCGGCGGTCTCGAAGGTGTGGGCCAGGACCGCGACGGAGCCGGCGACGGCGATCGGGTCGCCGATCGGCGTGCCGCCGTCGAGGAACTGGACGGTGCCCGCGTTCGGCGCCGGGTCGACGGTGGCCGCGATGCTCACCGCGACACCGGTCTTCGCGTGGCTGGGCGCGGTCAGTGCGGTCGTGGTGTCGGCAGCACGGGTGCTCACCGTCACCGTGCGCGCCGCCGAGGTGGATCCGGAGAATCCGTCGGCGCCGCTGTACACCGCGGTCACCTCGTGCGCGCCGTCGGTGCTGAACGCGTGCGAGAGGGTGGCGCTGCCGCCGGTCACGGCGACGGGCGCTCCGATGTTGGCCGCGCCGTCCTTGAACTGCACCGTGCCGCCGGCCGGGGCAGGGCTGACGGTGGCCGTGAGGTCGACGGGCGCACCGTTGTTCGCGGTCTCCGGCGCGGCGAGGGCAGTGTCCGTCGCAACATCGGGTGCGGAGACGGTGCCGGTCTGCGGAGCCGAGGTGGACTGCAGGTAGGCGGCGTCGCCGAGGTACTTCGCGGTGATGGAGTACGGCTGGGCGGCGCTGGGGGTCCAGGCGTAGGTGGCGGTGCCGTTGTTGACGGTGCCGGTGCCGAGGACGGTGCCGTTGTCGGCGAATTCGACGGTGCCGGTGGCGCCCGCGGTGACCGTGGCCGTCAGGGTCGAGGCGGCACCGGCCTTGGGGGCCGGGGACACCGCGACGCTGGAGGTCGAGGCGGACTTCGGAACCGTGAGCGACGGACCGGCGGTCTGATTCTCGGAGCTCAGGCCCTGGTTCGCGGAGATGCCTGCGCCCGTGGTCAGGGCGAGGTCACGGCCACAGTCCGCGCCGACGGTGTACTGGACGGTGTAGTCGATGTTCCGGTCGACGGCACTACGAATCCACGATCCCGTCATGGTCACCAGGGTGGTGTTGGTGACGTTGGTGGTGACGGTTTTGCCGGTCACTCGGGAGGAACCTGCGACGTAGGTCAGGCAGGCCGGGTGGTAGTCCTTGAAGGAGGAGATGGTCGGCGCGAGGCCGCCGTTCCAACGGATGTTGTTGGTGACGGTGATCGTCTCGCCCGGGGCCGGCGTGCCGTTACTGATGGTCCGGTTGAACGTCCAGTCACCGGAGTTCGTCGACTGGCTCACGGGCGCAGCGGATGCCGCCCCGACGCCCAACGATGCGGCGAAACCCGCCGCCATCGCTGCCGTGCTCGCGGCGGCTGCCAGCCGACGCAGTTTTCTGTTCTGCATTCTCTCGAACCTCTCAATGGGAACGACCAACGAGAAGCGAAGGCTTGTTCAAAGCACAGGCTTCACGTGGGATAGGGGAACTGCCGAATGTGGTGGTGCGAAGAGGTCGAGCGGTCACGAACCGAACGGGTTGCTGCTGCCGCCGCCAGTGGATGCGCCGGTGACCGTCACGGCGAACGCGGACGAGGTGGACGCGACGTAGCCGTTGGCCCCGCTGTACTCGGCGGTGATCGAGTGACCACCCTCGGCGGTGAAGGTGTGCGGCAGGATGGCGACGCCGTTGACCAGCGTGACCGGGCCACCGATCGGGGTGGTGCCGTCCTTGAACTGCACGGTGCCACTTGCGGTGCTCGGTGCGACGGTGGCGGACAGGTCGACCTTGGTGCCGGCGGTCGCGTTCGGCAGCGCGGTCACGGTGGTCACGGTCGCGACATCGGACGGCGCCGGGGCGTCGACGGAGAGAGTCGCCGAAGCGGACTGGGAGGGCGCGAACCCGATCGCCCCGCTGTACGACGCGGTGATGTTGTGGTGTCCCGCGGTGGTGAAGGCGTGGGCCAGCGTGGCGACCCCGCCGACGACGTCGACCGGTGCGCCGATCGGCGTGTTGTCGGACTTGAACTGGACGGTGCCGCCTGCCGGGACCGGTGCGATCGTCGCGGTCAGGCCTGCTGCGGAACCGGTGGTCGCGGTTGCGGGCAGGGTGACGGTCGTCGACGTCGGTACGGCGACGACGGCAGCCGGCTGCACGTCGACGGTCTGCGGGGCCGACGTCGATCCGGTGAACCCGGCCACTCCGGCGAAGACCGCGCTGACGGAGCGCGCTCCCGCGGTGGCGAAGGTGTGGTTGAGGGTCGCGGTTCCGCCGGTGACCGTCACCGGGGCGCCGATGTTCGCGTCACCGTCCTTGAACTGCACGGTGCCGCCGTTCGGGGCGGGGGACACCGTCGCGGACAGTGTGACCGGGGCGCCTGCGGTCGCCGTCGCGGGGACGGTGACGGCGGTGGTGGTGGAGACCTCGGGGGTGGAGACGGCGATCGTGGCCAGGGCGCCGCCACCTGCGTTCAGCGCGCCGGAGCTCGAGTCCCTGGGGGAGCAGCGGGTGGGAGCCCACACCGTGCCGACGAAGGGGGCGCTGGCCTTGGCGAGGGAGGTGCTGTAGTTCTCGTCCGAGTTGTAGCTCGCGGCGTTCCCGGCCACCCGGAGCTTCGGGGTGATGGTGCCTGCGGACCCGGCGACGACGGTGACGTCGACGGCGGGCAACTGGAAGATGCTGTTGCCGCCCGAGTTGGCGGTGCCATCGAGGTTCTTCTTGAGCTTGGGGGCGGTGATGCCGCCCTCGCTGTTGCCGCTCGAAGTGGGGCTGTTGCCGATGACCTGGTTGTTGCCGGACAGGCGCAGCAGGGGACCTGCGGCGTCGACGTTGCCCGAGGTACCGATCCGCAGCACGTTGGGGGCGACGCCTGCGAGGTTGCTGCCCGTGCCCGCGACGACGGTCGCGTCGACGAATGTGGTGTTCGCGGGGATCTCGAAGTCGAACTTGAGCCGCGACAGGCCTGCCGTGGTGCCGCCGGATTCGGAGTCCGGGTAGGAGCCGGGTCCGGGCTGGATGCGGTAGGTGAAAGTCTGCCCCGCGTTGACCGTCGCCGGCGCGGTGACGATGGCGGACGCCGCGACGACCTTGTGCTGGGGGCCTGCCAGCGAGGTCGAGGGGGTGGCCTGGCAGGACGTCTGGAAGTTCACGGTGCCTGCGGAGGCGGGAGTGCCGATCAGGGCGAGTCCCGCGGCCAGGGCTACGGCGCTGATAGGCGCCACGCTGCCGCGCAGGGAAGGTCGATGCATCGGTGTACCGGGTCTTTCGTGTCAATGATGGGCACAAACTGTCCGCGATTGCAGCACGTCGACCCGCCCCGGCACCGGGGAATGGGAAAAATATGTACGCCCGTCCAATAACGGCGCGCACAAACGGTCCGGACACGCCGAAGGACGCCTCCAGATGGAGACGCCCTTCGGGTGGAAGTCGCTTTAGATGGTGCGGACTCCGGTGGCCTGCGGGCCCTTCTGGCCCTGGCCGATCTCGAACTCCACACGTGCGCCCTCGTCGAGGGTCTTGAAGCCGTTGGTCTGGATCTCGGAGTAGTGGACGAAGACGTCGGGTCCGTCACCGTCCTGCTCGATGAATCCGAATCCCTTTTCCGCGTTGAACCACTTGACGGTGCCTTGTGCCACTTTTTTGCTCCTGTTACTGCGAGCCTGCCCTCAGGAGGAGAGCGGGTCTCACATACAGAATGCCAGGTTGCGACGCTTGTGTCGACGCTGGGGCGGTTTTTCGCGGTCATTCGGCGCGTCGTCGCCACTCGGAAACAGATCCCCGGTGGACGAACGAAACGAGTAGTCGGCTACGCGTGAGGTCGCGGACAACGCGGCGGACGCTGGTAGTGGAAAGCGATGGGGGGATCGTCTGGGATCGGAGAAGCGCGCATGAAAGACATCGTGGTCCTCATACCCGGAATCACCGGGTCCGTACTCGCCAAGGATGGCAAGGAGGTGTGGGCGCCCACGCCCGGCGCCGCGCTGGCAGCGGCGCTGTCGTTGGGTGGAAGCATCAAGAAACTGCAACTCGACGGGGACGACCCCGATGCCGACGACCTCGGCGACGGCGTCGTCGCGCCCCGCCTGGTCCCGGACCTGCACGTCCTGCCCGGGCTGGACTGGAAGATCGACGGCTACACCAGGGTCCGGAACGAACTCGTGGAGAGGTTCGGTGCGGTGCCGGGGGAGAACTACTTCGAGTTCCCCTACGACTGGCGTCGCGACAACCGAGTCGCTGCACGGCGCCTGGCCCGGCTGTCCCGCGACTGGCTCGCCGCATGGCGGGAGAAGTCCGGCAACTCCGATGCCAAGTTGATCCTGGTGGGTCATTCGATGGGAGGGATCGTCGCGCGGTTGTACCTGGAGATGCTGGACGGGTGGCGCGACACGAAATCCCTCGTCACGTTCGGGACGCCGTACTCCGGCTCGGTGAATGCGCTCGAGTTCCTCGTCAACGGCTTCCGCAAGGGCTGGGGTCCGCTCAGCATCGACCTGGGCGACCTGATCCGGTCGTTCACCTCCATCTATCAACTGTTGCCGTCGTACCGCTGCGTCGAGGGGCCCGCCGGTTCGTGGCTCAATCTCGACGACCCGAGCATCGACTGGGCCGGGACCGCACTGGACGGCACCAGGATGCGTGACGCCGTGACCCTGCACCGGCAGTTGCGTGCCCGAGTGGACGAGCGACTGCAGACCGACGAACCCGGATACGACATCCGGTCGGTCATCGGGGACTTCCAGCGCACCAGGTGGGCGGCCCGGTTCGACGGGACCGCGATCGAGTCGGTGTTCACGATGGGCCCGGACAAGAGTTTGGGTGACGGGACGGTGCCGAAGGTCTCCGCGATCCCGCACGAGGCGATGGACGGGTGGCGCAACGCGACGTTCGTCGGGCAGCGGCACGCGTCACTGCAGAACGACGACGCGGTGATCAATCACCTCGGTGGGCTGCTGACAGCGGCGGACTTCACCGGCCCGGATGTGTTTCCCGCGGACTACCTCGCGGTGTCACTCGAGGTCGACGACGTCACGACCATGGAACCGATGGTTGTCCGGGCCAAGGTCAAAGGTGGCGGCGCCGCGCTGACGGCGACGGTCGAGGGGGCCTCCGGAAAGCGAAGCCAGGTTCCGCTGCACGGCGACGGGTGGCAGGAGGCGACGATCGAGGGGCTCGCCGCCCAGGATTACCGGATCACCGTGCACGGTGACGGCGTGCGACCGGTCACCGATGTCGCCAGCGTCGTCGACCTCGCCGAGGTCGAGCATTCCGTCGGGATCTAGGTGACTCGCGATGGTGGGGTTCGAGGAACTCGAGATCAGCGTCCTCTCCGCCGGCCGTGACGTCTGGGTGTCGGCGCAGTCGCGGCTCGGCTCCGTGTTTGCGGTGCGTTGCCGGCCACCCAACTGGGCCCGTGTCCTGCATGTCGACGGGAGGCCGTCGCCTGCGTGCTGGTTGCGGGACGCGGTCCGATACGCCCGCAAGGACGCCACGCTCGCGGAGGACGCTCGGTCGGTTGGAACGGCCCTGACCGACCTCGTCTTCGGTGTACCGGAGATCGGGGCGCTCCTTCAGCGCACGCGTGGGGTGGCCGGGACCTCGGGTGCACAGGTGCTGGTTCGTGTTCTCGCCGCACCGCACGAAGTGAGTGCCTGGCCGTGGGAGTTGATGCGTGATCCCGAGCGGCCGGGTCGGTGCCTGACGATGGCACGCGATGTGCACGTCGTGCGATCGGGACGATCGCGAACCTACCCGGTCCGGCAAGAGCCCGTTGCGCCACCGCTGAACCTGCTGCTGGTCATGTCGAGCCCTCCGAAGGAAGGGCCTGCGGACTCGGAGACGCCTTTCGACCTGTACGCCGAGAAACGCAGTCTGCTCCGTGAACTCCAACCGCTCGAACAGGCGGGACTGTTGCGTGTCGTGGTCGAGGACCGCCCGACCGTCGAGGGTCTACGTGCGTTGATGGGTCAGCAGCGCAACGGTTTTCACCTACTTCACTACCTGGGTCACGCCAACCCGAGTGGGCTCAAATTGGAACGGCCCAACGGGCGGGGCACGTTGGTACACGGCCGCGAGTTCGCCATGCTGCTGCATCAACTTCCGGATCTGCGTCTCGCGGTGTTCGCCGGCTGCGAGACCGCCCGAGCGCCGGACAAGGCGGGGGCGGACGACGGGTGGGCGGGTCCGGTGTCCACGGCCGACCTGTGTGTCCGGGACGCCAGCCCGATGGTGATCGGAATGCGGGCCGTCCTGCCGTTCGGGACGGAGCGGCTGCTCACCAGATTCTTTTACCAGGCACTGACCGCGGGGCATTCGGTGGCTGAGTCGTTGCGCCTCGCCCGGCTGGCGATCGACGGCGACGAGGACTGCGGAGGCCCACTGCTCAACTGGGCGGTGCCCTCCCTCTTGGTCGGTGGCAGCGCGCCCGGACCGGTCGTGGACCCGGACGCTCCAGCGACGCCCGTGGCACCGCGGGAGCAGGTCGGACTGCGGCTCGGAGTCCGGCAAGGGGAGTTGCGGTTCATCTCTCGACTCGCCGAGCTGCGTGAGGCGGTCGACGTCCTGTCGGGGCGCACCCCCGCGCGACTGCTGCACGTCGTCGGCATGCCCGCGACGGGAAAGAGCGCGCTGCTGGACCGGGTGATCGAGGAGTTCGACCCCTCGATCGCGTACCTGTTCATCAGTTCCAGAACCCTGCTCGACAAAACCGATCCGGTGGCGAAACTCGCCGAACTCGTCGTCGAGGTGCTGGAGATGAAGGGGGTGTCCACCGTGCCGCGGGGCGACCGCGATTCGAGTGAATGGTGGGACCGGGTGGTCGGGGGATTGGACAAGGTACGTCTGGCGATCGTGATCGACGACGGTGACCTGTTGGCGGGTGGCGAACCCGGCGGCAAGGACGTACTGGAGGCGCTCGGTGTACTGACTTCCCGGCGTGGCAGCGCCCGGCTGGCTGTGGTCGCGACACAGCAGTTGGAGGGCCTCACCAAGGGCATGAAGGATTCGGAGGTCCGCATCATCCGGCTCGATCCGCTGTCATGGTCCGAGGTGTGGCAGTGGATCCGGAGAAACCTGCCCGCGCTCGCACGATTCGGCGAAGCGGATCTGCGCCGGTACTACGACGACATTCGTCATCTCGAAGACTGGGAGCGGCTGGCAGGCGCCGTTTCCGAGGACGATCTGGACAGGGGGGACGATCTGAGGGAACTGGTCCGTCGTTTCAGTGTGAATGTCGTGCACGAGGCGGCCTCGACGCCCAAGGGTGGTGAGGCCTACGGGGCGGCGCTCCGGCGTCCCCTTCGGCTGGCGGTCGCTGGACCGCACACGGCGGACCGTCACGACGAGATCGCCTCCGTGGTCACCCAGTGCGCCATCGCGCAGGGTGTGCCCGGGCGGGTGGTGGTGTCCGGGGCGACAGGGCACGGCGAATCTGCACTGGGGGAGCTGGTTCCGCCAGAGCAGGCGTTCCACGACGAGGAAATATGCGACGCCGATCGTCTGCTGCGCGACGCCTCGCAGGCCGGTGCGGACATCGTCGTCGTCGATCACGGCGAGAGCGAACAGACCGACCACGGCGACGCGCTGGTCCGGGTGGCCGCGGCGAACGGGAAGATTGTCATCGAATCCGGGGATCAGCCCGATGCACCGATGTTCCTCGGTCGCGGGGACGGTGGCCGTACCGCGACAGGAACGTCGTATCTGTACGCGCCGAGGACCAGTACGAAGGAATCAGCCACTCCCGTACTCGAGTTGGAGGGCACGACGTGCGCCGCGCTCTACGTCGCGGTCGCAGCCATGCTGGTCTGGGCGACCGATCGCGACCTGGCGGCAGGCGAGGTCCGCGACATCCTCATCGCCTCAGCGTCGCCGATCGCCACGGGCGCAGGCACGAAGCCCGGCAGTCTGAGCGTCGACAGGGCTCTCACGGCGGCCCGCCGCAAGGCGGTCGAGAGGGCGCTCGGCGGCGAATCGATGCAGTTGGGTCAATTGCTCGCCGAGACATCCGTCCGTCCCGAACTTGCCGTGCCGATTCTCGACGACCTCGTTGCCGCGGGTGCCGTTCACCAAGTCGTACGCGGCGGTGTGGAGCAGTTCGAGGCGGCACCCGACCCGGTCCGATAGCCGATCGCGGGTTCTACAGTGTCGGTGTCCGCGGGGATGATGGGAGCGCGACTCGGACACCGTCCCCGACCGACTGGCGAGGTCACCATGCAGGGATACCCGATCACCCGGTATCCAGGGCCCGGCTACACGCCGGGTCACGGCCCGTACCTACGGATCTACCTGCACACCACCGAGAATCAGGACTGGATCACCCGCGCCGAGGACGTCGCCGACTACCAGGCCCGCGTGCGGGACGGCAGCTACCACTACCTCGTCGACGATTCGCACATCGTCAACACCGTCGACATCGGGAACACCGCGTGGGGTGTGCTCGACGACAACCCTGTGAGCGTGCAGATCGCGATGGTGGGTACGTCGGGCGCAGTCGGGAACTGGAGTGGTCCCAACCCGAACCGGGAGGACCGGCCCAAGTCCCGAGCGCAGTGGCTCGAGCACGAGAAGATGCTCGACATGGTGGCGTTCGTCATCGCCACCGTCGCACGGGAACGGGGTGTGCCGATCGAACGAGTGGACGTCGCGGGAGTCGGCGCCAACCGCCGCGGCGTGAGCAGTCACAACAACTACACGTACGGATCGGTGGCACTGAAGGGGTTCAAGGACGGGACGCACTGGGACGTGCCGGACACCTTCCCGTACGACGTGGTGCTGGCTGCCGCGCGTCGCTACGCGGCCATGTTCGACGACCCGGACGGGTTCCCGCTACCGCCCGGCCACTACTGGGGGCCGCTCGACGGTCCGAACGAGTCGTGGTCCAACTCCTTCGGCACCGAACCCCAGTACTCGAAGGACGCGCTCGCGCGGTGGCAGGCGGCCCTGTGCATTCCGCATTCGGGCATCTACGACGAGGCCACCCGCGACGCGGCCATCCGAATGCAGAGGGCGTTCGGGTGGCCGATCACCGGACACGTCGCCGAGGGCGAGTGGAACGAGGTCGTCCGGAACGGCTGGAGGCTGCCCTCGCCGGCGCAGGCGTCACCCATCGACCCGGGACCGCCGGTGGGACAGTCGAGGAGGGTCAAGGCCGTCACCGGTCCCGGTCTCACCGATCGGTTCGGCATGGCGGCGACGGATCTCGGTGTCATGGCGCGAACCCCGTCGGGGCGGATCCTGGCGGTGTTCGGCGACACCTTCACCGGACCCGCCGTGGGTGACGGGGACTGGCGCGCGCCGGTCGCGCTGTTCTCGGACACGAAGAATCTCGACGACGGCATCGTGTGGAGCGAGGCGGCGGGCAGCGACCTCGGTTACGCCCGGCAGCTGTGGGACTACCCGCACGACAACCCGGTGTTCTCGACCGTGCTGCCGTCCGACGTCCTCACCGTCGGGGATTCGATGTATCTGCACGTGATGGTCAACAAGGGCCTCGGCAACGTCGTGTGGACCGAGATCTGGCGGTCGGTCGACGACGGCCGCACCTGGCAGCACACCGGAGCGAAGTTCGACGCCGGCCTGCACCGAGGGCTGGCGCAGCTGTGGACCTGGGACGTCGCCGAGGACGGCTGGGTGTACGTGATGTCCACCGGCTTTCAGCGCGACGCACCGCTGATCCTGCGTCGGGTCCCGAGGGGCCGGGTCGCGGACCCAGGGGCCTACGAGGGCTGGGGGTGGCGTGACGGCGTGTGGGCGTGGGGCAACGAGCCGACACCCGTACTCGAAGGGGGCGGTGCCGCAGGCAAATTCGGGGAACTGTGCCTGCGCCGTATCGACGGTGTGTGGGTTCTCGTCAACTTCGATTCGTCCGACGTCGACGGGTACGACATCGACGTCAGGGTGTTTCCGAACATCACCGACAACCTCTACGACGTGCACACGAGCACCCCGATCCGGGGAGTCGCCTGGGGGCAGGAGGGAGATGACGCGGTCGCCCAGCTGTACGGGCCGTCGATCGTGCCCGGTTCCCGGCCGGGCGGGGGATTCCACATTCTGCTGAGTCAGTGGAACACCGAGGTGGGATGGCCGTACCGGGTGCTCCAGTACAAGATTCCCGTCGCGGCGGGCCCCGAGCCCGGAGCTCGTCCGACGTAGTGGATTCGTGAGCGGACCGGACTGCCGAAAGTGCGGCGGTCAGGGCCGTTGTTGCGTCAGACTGCACGTTGTACAGCGAAGATATGGCCCCTGATCAGCTAACAAATACAACCTAGTTAACTAACTGGGGCCATGTATCGTGACCCACAATCGAGTCGCACATCCGAGTTAAGTCGAGAGGTTCTGCCCGTGACCACCGTCCAGGAACCCGCCGCCACCGCGGCGTCGAACGTCCCCGATATCCACACCACCGCGGGCAAGCTCGCGGATCTGCACCGCCGCCAGGCCGAGGCACACTTCCCGTCCGGCGAAGCCGCTGTGGAGCGGGTGCACGCCAAGGGCAAGCTCACGGCCCGTGAACGCATCGAGGCGCTGCTCGACGAGGGATCGTTCGTCGAACTGGACGCGCTGGCGCGGCACCGGTCCACGAACTTCGGTCTCGGCGACAACCGCCCCGCCGGCGACGGTGTCGTCACCGGCTACGGC
>NZ_CVQP01000004.1 GCF_001040705.1 Rhodococcus sp. RD6.2 | reverse complement strand
GGTCGGTCTTCTCCACGAACAGGGCGCGCTCGCCGCGCTCGATGTGGTGTTCCTGGGCGGTGAGCCGATCAACGTCGGAAGGCTCGCAGCACTGATGGAATCCGGTGTGCGGGTGGTCAACAGCTATGGTCCGACCGAGGCGTCGGATGTGGTGTCGTTCCAGGCAGCGTCGGTCGCCGATGTGGCTGGCGTGCCCATCGGGCGTCCGGTGCCGAATCTCGACCTGTTCGTTCTCGATCGCCGGTTGAGGGTGGTTCCGGTCGGTGTGGAGGGTGAGCTGTACGTCGGCGGTGTCGGTGTGGGGCGCGGTTACGGTGGCCGATTCGATCTGACGTCGGATCGATTCGTCGCCAGCCCGTTCGGGGAGCCCGGTGATCGGATGTATCGCACCGGCGACCTGGTGCGGTGGAATCGGGAGGGGTCTCTCGAGTACATCGGTCGTACCGACTTCCAGGTGAAGTTGCGGGGGTTGCGGATCGAGCTCGGAGAGATCGAGGCAGTGCTGCTCGCTCACGAGTCGATTGCCAGGGCTGTCGTGCTGGTCCACGGCGACGTGACCGGCGATCGGCTGGTCGGCTACGTGGTCGGCGAGCCGGACACCACGGTCGACGCTCTGGACCTGCGGTCCTGGCTGGCGGGGCGGTTGCCGTCGTACATGGTGCCCTCGGTGGTGACGGTCCTCGACGAGATGCCGCTCAATGCCAACGGCAAGGTGGATCGGAAGGCACTGCCGGCGCCGGAGTTCGTCGCCAAGCAGTACCGGGCGCCGGTCACCGAGGTCGAGAAGACCGTAGCCACGGTGATCGAGGAGGTTGTCGGCGTCGAGCGAGTCGGTCTCGACGACAACTACTTCGACGTCGGTGGCAACTCTCTGATCGCCACTAAGGTCGTGTCCAGGCTGACGTCGGAACTCGGATTCGAGGTGCCGCTGGTCTGGCTGTTCGCGGAGCCGACGACCGAAATGTTCGCGGCGCGAATCGAATCCGCGCGTTCTGGTGAGGTCGAGGTCCTCGGCGCGGATGCGTTCGGCGTTGTTCTCCCGATCCGCGAGGGGCGCGATCAGCCGCTGTTCTGTATCCACCCGGTCGTCGGACTGTCGTGGGCCTTTGCCGGACTGGCGCAGCATCTCGATCCGGCTCGCGGTGTGTACGGACTGCAGTCGCCCGCACTGAGCGGCGACGGCGCCGTCCCCGATTCGATCGAGTCCTGGGCGGAACGGTATGTCCGGGAGGTTCGCGCGGTGCAGCCGACCGGGCCGTACAACCTGTTGGGTTGGTCGCTCGGTGGCATCATCGCGCATGCGATGGCCGTACGGCTGCAAGCGGAGGGTGAGGAGGTGGCCCTGCTGTCGATAATGGACAGCTTCGTCGCGACGGGCCGCGCGCAGGCCGTGGAGATCGAGGCGGCCCCCGTCGCCGAGACGTCGGCCCCGTCGACTCGTGACATGCTTGCGCTGGTGCTTCCCGGTGTCGAAATCGACGATGCGATCGAGGGCGAGATGTCAACTGACACGGTTGCGGAATTGGTGGCCGGTCTGCCGGAGCCCTTCAACGGGCTCGGCTCCGACCGGATCGCGACGGCCTTCGCGGCGGCAGAGGCGTCCATGGCGCTGGCCGCGGCCTACGAGCCGGCCCTGTTCAAGGGGGACCTCGTGTACTTCACCGCGACGCTGGACGATCCGAGCGGACTGCGGGGGGCCTCGACCTGGGCGGAAGTGATCGGTGGTCGGATCCACAACCATCCGATCGACACCACCCACTGGACCATGGCGACGCCGGCGGCGCTGACTCGGATCGCGGCCGTGCTCACCGAGTCGTGGGCGGCGGACGAAGGTCGTGGGTGAGGCCAGGCGAAGCAGCGGATCGTGAAGTGACGAGCGTGAAGACCGTGACAGTGCCGGCGAATGTGTCCGGTGCAGCGAAACGAAAGGCAGTACTGAAGTGAGCAATCCGTTCGATGACGAAGAGGGCACGTTCTTCGTGCTGGTGAACGACGAGGGGCAGCACTCGCTGTGGCCCACGTTCGCCGACGTGCCTGCAGGCTGGACAACCGTGCACGGCGCGGCGTCACGTCAGTCGTGTGTGCAGTACGTCGAGGAAAACTGGACGGACATGCGTCCCAAGAGCCTGATCGCCGCCATGGCGGCGGATGGCGAGAAGGTCGGACTCGGCGGCTGATCGACCAACGAAAGTGGGGCTCCAGCCTGATGGCTGGAGCCCCACTTTCGTTGGTGGTCGACCGTCGATTTGCGGTCGGCGGCGCGGGTGCTGCTATCCGACGAGAGCCTGGTCGTGCACCCCGCGTACGGCACGGCCTGACGGATCGGCCATCGCGGCGAACTCCGGATCCCATTCCAGCGCAGCCGGAGTGGAGCAGGCGATGGACTTGCCGCCGGGTACGGTCTCGGCAGCAGCGGCGCCGGGAAAGTGCTGCTCGAAGATTCGGCGGTAGAGGAACGCCTCCTTGGTGGCCGGAGGATTGTGCGGGAAGCGCTCGGCGGCCGTCGCGAACTCGGCGTCGGTGACCACCACCTCGGCGTGATCCTTCAGCCCGTCGATCCAGCCGTAGCCGACGCCGTCGCTGAACTGCTCCTTCTGCCGCCACAGGATCTGCTCGGGAAGGGCGCCCTCGAACGCCTCACGGATCACGGCCTTCTCGATCCGGCCGCCGCCGGCCATCTTGTGTCGCGCGTCCATACCCATTGCGGTGTCGAGGAACTCGAGGTCGAGGAAGGGGACCCGGGCCTCCACGCCCCAGGCCATCATCGACTTGTTCGCACGGAGGCAGTCGTAGTTGTGCAGGGCGTCGATCTTGCGCACCGTCTCCTCGTGAAACGCCTGCGCCGACGGTGCCTTGTGGAAGTACAGGTATCCACCGAAGATCTCGTCGGCGCCCTCACCGGACAGCACCATCTTCACGCCCATCGCCTTGATCCGACGCGCGAGCAGGAACATGGGCGTCGAAGCGCGGATGGTGGTGACGTCGTAGGTCTCGATGTGCCGGATCACCTCGGGCAGGGCGTCGAGCCCTTCCTCGAACGTGTAGACGAATCCGTGATGTTCGGTGCCCAGCATGTCCGCCGCGGTCTGGGCGGCCGCGAGATCCGGCGAGCCGTCGAGTCCGATGGCAAACGAATGCAGTCGCGGCCACCAGGCCTCAGTGCGGTCGTCGTCCTCGATGCGATCGCGAGCGAACTTCGCCGCACAGGCAGCGACGAGGGACGAATCGAGTCCGCCCGACAGCAGCACGCCGTAGGGCACGTCGGTCATCAACTGGCGACGGACCGCCTGCTCGAACGCCTCGCGCAGAGCCGCACGCGCGACCTCGGTTCCCGCCGTCGATGCGTGGTCGCGCCAGGGCTTCGAGTAGTACTGGCGCAGCTCACCGGTCGCGCTGTCGTAGACGTGTCCGGGCGGGAACTGGGCGACGTCGTCACAGGTGTCGACGAGGGCCTTCATCTCGGACGCCACGAGGAGGTGACCGTCGGCGTCGCGGCCCCAGTACAACGGGCACACACCGATCGGGTCGCGGGCGATCAGATAGCGCCGCTGGTCCGAGTCCCAGAGCGCGAACGCGAAGATTCCGTTGAGACGGCTCACGAAGTCGGCGTCGCTGCTGCGGTACAGCGCGTTGATGACCTCGCTGTCCGAGGCGGTCGTGAACTCGTAGTCGAGGCTCTCGCGCAGCTCGCGGTGGTTGTAGATCTCGCCGTTGACGGTGAGCACCAGGTAGCCGTCCTGCGATCGGAGTGGTTGCGCGCCGCTCGCGGGGTCCACGATCGCGAGGCGTTCGTGCACGAGAATCGCGCCGTCGTCGACGAACACTCCGCTCCAGTCAGGCCCGCGGTGGCGTTGCCGCCGGGAGGCCTCCACCGCCCGGAGCCGCAGCGTTGCCAGGTCCTCGTCGGGGTTCAGGCCGAAGATGCCGAAGATCGAACACACGGAAATTGACTCCTTGCCACGGCGGGTGTCGCGGGACGATGGGGTATGGGTGCGGAGTGGCGAGCCGTCGGCCGTCGTGCGGGCCGAGGCTGTGCGCTCGCCGCCCCGTTCGGTTCAGTGACAGTACTCGGAAGTAGGGTCCCGCCGGTCCGGTTTAGACAACATTGCCTGGACAGCTGTCCAGTGCTCGTCAGGTGTGGTTTCCGGATCGCCCGGCAAAGGCAAACCTTCCTTTACAGGTCCTCTCCGGACCTGTTCGATGCAGTCATGACCGCAGCCATCGACATCTTCCTGATCCTGCACTTCATCGGCCTCGCCGCCATCATCGGTAGCTACCTGACCGTGGCGATGCGCGGGGTTCCGCAGGTGCTGCCCGGCATGATGCACGGCGCCTTCCTGCAGTTGATCTCCGGTCTCGCGTTGGTCGGGCTCAACGAGGCGAACGATGCCGACCTCAACCACATGAAGGTCGGAGTGAAGCTGGTCATCGCGATCGTCATCGCCGTCCTCGCGGTGATCGGTGTGCGCAAGGCGAAGGAAGAGAACGCGGGCACCTCCGGCGGCGCGGGTGCCCTGACGACTGCGAGCTCCACCGCGACGTTGGCCCACGCCATCGGCATCCTCGCCATCGTGAACGTGATCATCGCCGTCGTCTGGTAGCCCACGTCATTCGACACACAGGCCGCGTCCGGATCGCCGGACGCGGCCTGATGCATTGTGGGGGAGTGTGATCGAGTGGGTCAGTCCCAGATCCCGATCGTCTCCAGGTGTGCGAGGAGTCGATCGGCGCCGTCGGCGAAGTGCGCACGGGTCACCGCGGCCGCCGCTCCCGCGTCGCCTGCCTCGAGTGCTGCGATCAACCGGTCGTGGCTGGCCACCGCCGCTTCGCCCCACGCCGGGTCCGACGAATACAGGTGCGCGGGTGTGTAGCGGACGGCGTTCAGCAGGAACCACGACAGCTTGTTCGCGTTCGCGAGCCGGTTGAGCTGCCGATGGAACGAGAACTCGAGCAGTTCGACGCGGGCCGTATCGGACTCCGCAACCGCGCGCGCGAGCTCGTCGCGGGCCTCCCGCATCTCGTGCAGAACCTCCGGTGTGATCGCGGCCGTCGCGCGGATGGCAAGCCTCTCGGCGATCTGTCCCTGCAGCCAGAAGAGGTCGTGAATGTCCGAACGGCTCAGCGGGGCAACCACGTAACCCCGGTGTGGCACGAGTTCGACGAGTCCCTCGCCGCGCAGCGTCAGCAGCGCCTCCCGTACCGGTGTCACGCTGACACCGAGTTCGGCAGCCGTCTCGTCGAGACGGATGTAGTCGCCCGGTCGCACCCCACCGGACATGATCATCCCGCGCACGTGCGCTGCGACCTCGTCCGACAGTTGGGGACGGCGACGCAGCGTACGGCCCGCGTTCGGGCCGCCGGCAAAGCCGGCCTTTCGGGTGGTGGTCAACGCACTGCCTCCTTCACGGCTTTCGAGCATAGGCGCCGATGATCGTGAGCCGAACCGATCCTCAGAGTCCGTAAGTCTTGCCGATGATGTCGCGCTGGATCTCGCTGGTGCCTCCGAAGATCGTGGACACCAGTGCCGAGCGGACGTGCTTCTCCATGTCGAACTCGGCGGCGTAGCCGTAGCCGCCCATCATCTGCATTCCGTCGAGTGCGACCCGCCGCGCGGTCTCGGTGGCCTTGAGCTTGGCCATCGATGCCTCGCGCGGGAGCATCATGTCGGGATTCGCGTCGGCCTGACGCGCCACGCTGTAGACGAGCAGTTTCGTGCACTCGATCTCGGTGGCGAGGTCGGCGATGCGGTGTCGCAGGGCCTGGAAGGTGCCGATGGGCCGACCGAACTGCTTGCGCTGCGAGACGAAGCCGAGCACGTCCTCGAACGCGCGCTCGGCGGCGCCGAGCGCCATGGCGGACAGAATCAGCCGTTCGAAGTTCAAACCGGTCATCAGCTGTCGCCAGCCACCGCCGACTTCGCCGACCACCGCGTCCTCGGGCAGGACGCAGTCGGTGAAGTAGAGGTCGTTGGTCTCCTTCTGGCCGCCCATCAGTTCGATCGGGCTGATCTTCAGCCCTGGGGTGTTCGCAGGCACGTGGAACATCGTCAGTCCCTCGTGCTTGTTCTCGCCACGGCTGGTGCGGGCGACGAGCAGGATGTTCTCGGAGATGTGCGCGTTCGAACACCACGTCTTCTGGCCGTTGACGACCCAGCCGCCTGAGGTCTTCTCCGCCTTCGTACTCAGGTTGCCGACGTCGGATCCTGCTTCCGGCTCGGACATCGAGATCGACTGGGACACGCCGCCGACGATGCCTCGCAGGACCGACTCCTTCTGCGCCTCGGTGCCGAACTTCGCGTACGCGCCGCCGGTGATCAGGGTCGGGCCGATCGCTCCGATCGGTGCCATCCCACGGGCGGTCTCCTCGAGCAGGATGCACATGTCGACCATGGTCGCGTCGGAGCCCCCGTACGCCTCCGGGACCGTCAGGCCCAGCCATCCCAGGTCGGCCATCTTGGAGTAGACGCCCTGGTTGTGGTTGTGCGCGCCGTTGCCGGTGAGCTTGTCGCGCTTCTCCCGCGTCCCCGCTTCCCGTTTGCAGAAGTCCGCGACGGCCTGCGCGAAGGCTCGCTGTTCGGTGGTGAAGTCGACGCTCATGGTCTCTCCCGTGGTCAGGGGTGGTGGTCGTGCACCTGGCACGTCGGCGAACTCGGCGCGGTGAGATCTTGCCTGTCGCTCGGGTACGGCCTAGTGTGACGGCCACAACAGTAAGACAAATCAAATATATGTGATGTGATTTCGGGCCGGAAGTGCGTGAATCCGCGAGGATCGACAGGTACCAGGCCGGACCCGACTCGATCGCCACACCGACGGAGGAAAACCCCCATGTCCCAGGGGACCGACAACAAGCCGAGCACTGCCGAGGCACCCGACGCCGCAACCACCTTCGCCTCCCTCGACCCGCGGACGGGCGGTGTGCTCGCGGAGTACCAGATCCACGACGCCGACGCCGTGGCCGCCGCCGTGGCACGCGCCCGCGAGGCCTCGGTGTGGTGGTCGGCGCTCGGCTTCGACGGCCGCAAGAAGTGGCTCCAGAAGTGGAAGGCCGCGATCGCCCGCGACGCGCAGTCCCTGGCCGGTGTCATGGCCGCCGAGACCGGCAAGCCCGTCGACGACGCGATCCTCGAGATCATGCTCGCCGTCGAGCACCTCGACTGGGCGTCCAAGAACGCCGGGAAGGTGCTCGGCCGAAAGAAGGTTCCGTCGGGACTGGTCAGCGCGAACCAGGAATCCACGCTCTACTACCAGCCTCTCGGCGTCGTCGGTGTCATCGGCCCCTGGAACTACCCGGTGTTCACGCCGATGGGCTCCATCTCCTACGCGCTCGCGGCAGGCAACACCATCGTCTTCAAGCCGAGTGAGCTGACGCCGGGTGTCGCCGTGTGGCTCGAGGACAAGTGGAAGGCACTCGTCCCCAATCAACCCGTGTTCCAGGTCGTCACGGGCTACGGCGCGACCGGCGGTGCGCTCGTCGAAGCGGGCGTCGACAAGGTCGCCTTCACCGGTTCCGGTCCCACGGCCAAGAAGGTGATGGCCGCCTGCGCCAAGACACTCACCCCGCTCGTCGCCGAGGGGGGCGGCAAGGACGCGATGCTCGTCGCGGCCGACGCCGACCTCGACGTCGCGGCGAGCTTCGCCGTGTTCGGCGGCATGGGCAACGCCGGGCAGACCTGTGCCGGTGTCGAGCGGATTTACGTCGCCGACGAGGTCTACGACGCCTTCGTCCGCAAGCTCACCGACAAGGCGTCGCGACTGCGCGTGGGCGGCGACAAGGACTCCTCGTACGGTCCGATGACGCTCGACCGGCAGAACGCCATCGTGCGCGGACAGGTCGAGGACGCACTGGACAAGGGTGCCCACGCGCTGCTCGGTGGACGCGAGTCGCTGCGTGAGCCGTACATCGACCCCGTCATCCTGGGCGATGTCCCCGAGGACAGCACCGCCATGACCGAAGAGACCTTCGGTCCGCTCCTCGCGGTCAACCGGATGCGCGACCTCGAAGACGGCGTCGAGAAGGCCAACCGGGCGAACTATGGGCTCGGCGCGTCGATCTTCACGAAGGACAAGGCCCGAGCGGTCAAGGCCGCCGAGAATCTGCGCACCGGCATGGTGTCCATCAACTCGGTTCTCGGGTTCGCGGGAGTCGCGGCGCTGCCGTTCGGTGGCGTCGGAGAATCCGGATTCGGTCGCATCCACGGTGCCGACGGACTGCGCGAGTTCACCCGTCCGAAGGCCGTCACCCGGCAGAAGTTCAAGGCCCCGCTGAACCTGCTCACGATGGAGCGCAAGGCTCGCGACATGAAGATCGCCGCCTGGATGCTGAAGACACTGCACGGCAAGGGCTGAGTCTGCAGCGTCGAACAACCGTCTGCGCCGGGTCGAATGTCCACCCGGCGCAGGCGGCTTTTGCGCTATACGCTTCGTTCCGGTCGATCACTGCCCACCCCGGGTACACGACTCGAACAGGAGGTACCCGTGCGCCAGCTGAAGGCCAAGGATGCCTGGTTCGTCTACGTGGACACGCCGCGTTCCCGTCAGGCGTACATGTCCGCGTACGTCCTCGTGCCCGACGACGCCGCCGGGCGACTGCCGGATCGGGGCGAGATCACTCGCTGGTTCGAGGAGCGTGCGGTCCTTCCCGTCCTCCGTCAGCGGCTCGTGCGGGTACCCCTCGATCTCGACCATCCGTACTGGGTCGACGACCCCGACTACGACGTCGGCCGACACCTCCACTTCCACGGCGAGCGAGGCTGGGACGAGTCCAGGGCGATGGTCGCGGACATCTCCACCGAGCCGATGGACGAACGGATCCCGCTGTGGGAGATGCACGTGATCGATCGCGTGCACGGGGTGCCGGACACCGAGGGCCCGGCCATGCTGGTCGTGATGAAGATGCACCACGCCATGATCGACGGCGTCGGCAGCAGCGCGGTGACGACGACGTTGTTCGGGGATGCGCTGCCTCGGGACGTCGGTGGGCCGACGCGTCACGACCGGGTGCCGGGTTCGGCCGAACTGGTGGTCCGTGCGCTCGCTCGCGTGCCTCGTACGGTCGTCGACACCGTCGTCGCTGTCAGGAGGGCGCGCGCGAACTGGAGTGCACTCGCGTTGTCCCGCGCGGACGCGACGTATCCGCTTCCCCCGCAAGGTCTTACGACCACGCCGCTGGACGGACCGGTCGGTCCGCGCCGGGTGCTGGAGGCGGAGCACTTCTCGTTGCCGGAAGTGCAGGAGATCAAGGCGCGGATCGGCGGCGTCACCGTGAACGACCTGATGCTCACGGTCGTCGGTGGTGCGATGCACGCGTACCTGGTCGAGCAGGGGCACCCGCCATCCGGTTCGCTGTCCGCGTCCGCGCCGATGTCGATTCGTGCGACCGGTGCAGGTGCCGACTCGAACAACAGGTTCGTGATGATGATCGTCGATCTGCGAACCGACATCGTGGACCCGGTGGCCCGGGCCCGCGCGGTTCACGACGCGGTGATCGGCGAGCGCACCCGCCTCGGTGTGCCCGCCGAGGCGGCTGTTGCGTACGTGGAATACATGTTCCCGGGCTGGGTGTTCCGGGCCGTCCGCCGAATCCGGACGTGGCGGGGCACGGACGCCGGTGTGCGCAGGCCCTTCAACACCTTTGTCAGCAGCGTGCCCCGCGACATCGCGGAGGTGCGGGTCGCCGGCACCACCTGTGTCCATTCGTTCGGTATCGGACCGCTGGACGGGACGGGTGTCGGGCACGCGGTCGGGGCGATCGGAGAGCGACTCGGCCTGAACACCGCGGCCGATCCGGAACTGCTGACGGACTCCCGGCGGTACTCGGAATTGCTCCGGCACTCCTACACCGAACTCAAGGAAGCGGCCCAGCAGCTCGTCGTCCGCTGATCACGCGGCGTCCATCGAATGTGACCGCTCGCGGGCGACCCGACGCCCGTCCGCGCGAAAGGCTCAGTAGTGCAACAGTTGTCGGCCCAGGATGCGTGGTTCCTGTACACGGACAGCCCGCGCTTCCGTCAGGCGTACGTATCGGCCTACGCCTTCGCTCCGACCGATGGAGAGGGTCGGCTCCCCGGTCGTGAGGAGACCGCACAGTGGATCGAGCAACGTGCGTACCTGCCCGAGCTCCGGCGTCGGCTCGTGCGCACACCCTTCGACCTCGCCCACCCGTACTGGGTTGAGGATCCAGACTTCGACGTCGCCCGGCACCTGCGCTTCCACGACGCGATGACGTGGGACCGGTTGCGCGAGTTCCTGGCCGGGCTGGCGAGCGCGCTGATGGACGATACCCGTCCGATGTGGGAACTCCACGTCGTCGACCGGGTGGAGGAGATGCCCGGCGTGCGCGGGCCGGTCGCCGTCGTGGCTGTGAAGATGCATCACTGCGCCGCGGACGGAATCGGGAGCGGACGGGTGACCACCGCCCTCTTCGGTAGCGAGGTCGGCTGCCTCGACGCCATGAGCACTCGCCGCGGCAGGGTGCCGACCCGCCCGGAACTGGTCGCGAGAGCCGCCCTGGGGGTGCCGCGCACCGTTGGTGGACTCGTCGCGGCGCAGAGGTCGGCGAAGGAGAAGCGGACGGCTCAGCTGTCCCTGCGTGAGACGGCGACGTATCCGCTCCCGCCGCAACGTCGCACACCGACCTCCCTCGACGGGCCGGTCGGACCCGGGCGCGTCTACGAGGCTGCGGTCTTCTCGCTCGCCGAGATGCAGGAGGTCAAGGCCAGGATCGGGGAGGTCACGATCAACGACCTGGTGCTCACGGTCGTGGGCGGGGCGTTGCAGGCATACCTCGCCGAGCAAGGTGAGACGCCGGACGGCTCGCTGGCGGCGTCGGTGCCGATGACCGTCCGCGCGACGCGCCCGAAGCCCGGGTCGAACAACCAGTTCGTGATGACTGTGGTGGACCTGCGGACCACCGAGACCGATCCCGTCACTCGTGCCCGAGGCGTCCGCGAATCAGTTCTCGGTGAGCGCAGCCGGATGTCCGTCCCCGCCGAGGCAGCGGTCCTCGACACCGATTTCGTGCTGCCGGGCTGGATGTTTCGCGTCGCGAGAGAGCTGGAACGGCGCCGCGGTGGCCCTCCGACTGGCGATCCGGCGAACGGCCGTCTGTTCAACACCTTCGTCACCAGCGTTCCTCGGCGTTCGACACCGCTACGCCTGGTCGACGCGACCGCGGTGATGGCGTTCGGGACGAGCACCCTCGACGGCACCGGAACCTCGCATTCGGTCGGGTCCGTCGGGGACGCCCTTGTCCTCAACATCACCGCAGATCCCGCACTGCTGAAGGATTCCCGACGTTACGCGGAGCTCATCCGGAAGTCGTACACCGAGCTCAGGGACGCCGCGTTCTCGACAGTCTGAGGGCGAGCCGCCTCAGCTGTGCAGCACGGTCAGCATGAGGGTCTGCATGCGGCCGCGCGTCAACGCACCGGTGTCGAACCGCATCTGCCTGCCGACGTCGAGGGTCTGTCCGAGCGCGGCGTGGACGAGGAACCGTGCCTCCGCCTGCTGACGTTGCGGATGCACCGCGGTGAGCAGATTGACCCATTCCTCGATGTGAAGGCGCTGGACGTTGCGGAGGCTGGTGCGTTCGCTCGCAGGCAGGTTGCCGATCTCGGCGAAGTACACCGCGATCACGTCGGGCTGGGCGAATGCGAGGTCGATGTATGCGCCCGTGAGGCGCTCGAGCGCTTCGGCTGGGTCCGTGGTGCTGCCCAGTGCGGACTGGGTTGCGACCGCGAGCCGGTCCGCAGCTCGGTAGAACGCGGCCGCGAGAAGGTCTGCCTTGCTGGGGAAGTGCCGATAGACGCTCGACGCGTTGATTCCCGCCGCTGCACCGATCTCCTCGATGCTGGACTCGTGGTAGCCGCGCCGATCGAAGATCTTCATGGCCTCGGTCAGAAGCAGTTCGCGCTTCGACGTCACCGACAGGCCGCCTGCGGCCGGGTCGTCGATCGTCGTCCGCGCGGGAGTCGCTGCCGCGAGGTCGCAGCGCAGTACGGCCCACGCCGCGCTGTGGAGCAGTTTCTCGGTGCGCCGGTTGGCGAGTGGTGCTCGGTGCGCGGTGATGCTGCCGATGACGCTGAGTGTGGACGCCGCGATCGCCGCGGCATCGGCCGCGGTCAGTTCGGGGCGCATTTCCCGCAGGGGCACCGTCAGCATCTCGTTGAGCGCCGCGAAGTCCGCCCGCATGAGAGCCCGGTCGTCGGGTTGGAGGTATCGGCCTTCCCAACGGTAGAGCCCACCCGTGGTGCGGTTCTCGATCGTGGTGGACAGCAGTGCGTTCACGATGGCGTCGAGGCGCTGCTCCGGGCCGGCGTCCGGGTTGGCCTCGACTGCGCCCTCGGCCTTCTCGCGCAGGGATCCCACCGTGCCGAGTGCGGCCTGGACGAACAGCGCGTACTTGTTGGGGAAGTGCCGATAGAGCGCCGGGCCCGAGATGCCGAGTCGCGCGGCGATGTCGTCGACGCCGACCGCGTGGTAGCCGCGTTCGCTGAAGGCCTCCGCCGCGACGAGCGCGATCTGTGCCTTGCGGTTCTTCGGACGCTTGCGAGGTGCCGACGGGTCCGGAACCGACCGACTGCGGGTCGATTGCGTCATCGGGCCTCCTGAATTCTCCGGGGGAAATGGTAGCGGAGCGCAGGATCCGCCTCCGACGAGTGCGAGTCGTCCTTCTCCGGTGCCGATCTCGGTTCCGGCGGGGGCGCGGCTTCGGTTTTCCCGTTTCACTGACTGATTCGCTCTTGACAGTACGCGGACCGTCGACGAAAGTTAACGCGAATTCGCACTAGTTCGTGACGGATCTCACCCCCGTTGCGTCCGCTTCGCCCGTTTCGTCCCCGACGAATGCGAGGGCGTGGCGTCGCATTCCAGGAGTGACCGAAGAAGATGACCGCAAGCATGAATCGCCGCAGCGTCGGACCCGGGTCCGGCGACTGCAGGCGGGGAGGTGGATCTACGTGTTGAGAACTCGCTTCACGGAGGTGTTCGGAGTCGAGCACCCCATCGTCCAGGGCGGAATGATGTGGGTTGGCCGCGCGGAACTGGTTGCCGCGGTGGCCAACTCGGGTGCACTCGGGTTCATCACGGCTCTGACGCAGCCGACTCCGGAGGACCTCGTCAAGGAGATCGCGCGCTGCCGCGACCTCACGGACAAGCCGTTCGGTGTCAACCTCACCATCCTGCCGTCGATCGCCCCGCCGCCGTACGCGGAGTACCGGCAGGCGATCGTCGAGTCCGGCATCAAGGTCGTCGAGACGGCCGGCTCCAACCCGGTGGACCACCTCCCACACTTCAAGGACGCGGGCGTCAAGGTGATCCACAAGTGCACCAGCGTCCGGCACGCGATCAAGGCCGAGCGGGTCGGTGTCGACGCGGTCAGCATCGACGGATTCGAGTGCGCAGGCCATCCCGGTGAGGACGACGTCCCCGGCCTCGTGCTGATCCCCGCTGCGACCGCTCAGGTCCGCATTCCGGTCATCGCCTCGGGTGGCATCGCCGATGCGCGGGGACTGGTCGCCGCGCTCGCGCTCGGCGCGGAGGGCGTCAACATGGGCACCCGCTTCATGTGCACCCAGGAGTCACCGGTCGCGGACGAGGTCAAGCGCCAGATCGTCGCCAACAGTGAACTCGACACCAAGCTGATCTTCCGCACCCTGCGCAACACCGCGCGCGTCGCATCCAACGCTGTCAGCAGTGAGGTCGTCGACATCGAATCCCGCGGGGGCGCCACCTTCGAGGACATTCGCGAGCTGGTCGCAGGCGCCCGTGGCCGGAAGGTCTTCGAGGACGGCGATCTCGACGCCGGTATCTGGACCGCAGGCCAGTGCCAGGGCCTGATCGACGACGTCCCCACGGTCGGAGAACTGGTGTCCCGCATGGTCGCAGAGGCCGAGAGCATCATCGCGGGTCGCCTCGCCGGGATCGCCGGGGCCATCCGATGACCGAGGCGAACGGTGCCATTGCGCCGAGCGAAGCCGAGCACGACGCCGCGCCGAGCGGGGCGACCGTCGAGCGGATCGGGGGGCTGGTCGTCTCCCACGACGCGGGCGTCCTGCGGATCACCATCGCCCGCCCGGAGCGGATGAACGCGATCGACCTGGACACGATGCGCACCCTCGGGGATCTCGTCGAGACCCGTGCCGCGGAACGCGACGTCCGCGTCATCGTGCTCGCGGGCGAAGGCGGACCCTTCAGTACCGGCGCCGACCTGATGGCCGCCGCGACCGGGCCCGCGACCGACCCCCGCGTGGTCATGGACACCGCGAACAGGGTCGTCCGAGCGATCCTGACGGCGCCGGTTCCGGTCGTCGCGCAGGTCGACGGCGCCGCAGCCGGGGTCGGCGCGTCCATCGCGCTCGCCGCGGACCTCACCTACGCCTCGCCGAAGGCGTACTTCCTGCTGGCATTCGTCAACATCGGTCTCATGCCCGATGGTGGTTCGAGCATGCTCGTGCCCGCATCGATCGGCAGGGCCCGCGCCGCCGAGATGGCCTTGCTCGGTGAGCGTCTCGGGGCGGGGGACGCCCACGCCGCGGGTCTGATCACCCGGGTGCTTCCGGTCGAGGATCTGGGCGCGCACGTCGACGCGGTCGCCGCGAAGTTGGCGGCGGGGCCGAGGCGAGCGCTCGAACTGACGAAGCGGTCGATCACCGCGGCGACGCTCGCTCGCGTCGAGGCGGCGTTCGAGATCGAGACCGAGGGTCAGATCGAACTCCTCGGATCGGCCGATTTCGCCGAGGGTGCCGCCGCGATGCTCGGAAGGCGCAAGCCCAGCTTCGGCTCCTGAACGCCACGTAGCACCCCCGGAACACATGCCGGGACAGTAGTGTCCGAGTTTGCGAATACTTGTTAACAAAACGGCCCACACCGGCCGCTTCGTTGCCATAATCGACCACAGCCGGAGAGGCGCCCCCACCGCGCCGTTCAGCTCCGTGACAGGGAAGGCCACGACGATGTCACCCGATCTCCTCACACAGCCCCTCCAGTCCCGCAGGAATCACTGGAACAATCAGGTCGCGACCCACGCCCTGATGCGTCCCGACGAGACCGCGCTGCGTTTTCTCGGCGCGACCACCACCTGGGCAGATCTGCACGGCCGTAGCGAAGCCCTCGCGGACGCCCTGCACCGCCGCGGTGTCGGCTTCGGTGACCGCGTGCTGATCGTGATGCTCAACCGCACCGAATACATGGAGGCAGTGCTCGCGATCAACGCGCTCGGCGCGATCGCCGTTCCGGTGAACTTTCGCCTCACCCCGCCCGAGATGGCCTACATCGTCACCGACAGTGGTTCGAAGGTCGTCGTCACCGACGGGCAACTCGCTCCGCTCGTTGCCGCGGTGCGCCAGCAGGTTCCGGAGCTGGCCGTGACCATCGTCGCAGGCGGCGAGACCGCCGACGGCGCGCTGGGCTACGAGGATCTCGTCGCCGAGTCCGGTGACCCCCGTCCGGCCGTCGATCTGCCCGAGGACATTCCGGCGCTGATCATGTACACCTCGGGCACCACCGGCAGCCCGAAGGGCGCGGTGCTCTCGCACGCCAACATGCAGGCCCAGGCCCAGACCTGCATCCGCGCGCTCGGCATCCGCTCGAACGGCGACGTCGGATTCTGCGCCTCGCCGATGTTCCACATCGCCGCACTCGGCAGCATGGCGCCGAGCCTGCAGCTCGGTGTGCCGACCGTCATCCACCCGCTCGGCGCGTTCAACCCGGTCGAACTGCTCGACGTGTGGGAGTCGGAGCGGGTCACCACCGCGTTCCTCGTGCCCGTCCAGTGGCAGGCCATGTGCGCGATTCCCGGCGTCAAGAACCGTGACCTCGCGCTGCGCGTGATCAGCTGGGGCGCCGCCCCGGCTTCGGACACCGTGCTGCGCGCGATGGCCGACACCTTCCCGAACGCGGTCAACGTGGCCGTCTTCGGCCAGACCGAGATGTCGCCCATCACCTGTGTGCTCGACGGTGAGGACGCGCTGCGCAAGCTCGGTTCCGTCGGCAAGGTCATCCCGACCATCCAGGCCCGCGTCGTCGACGACGAGATGAACGACGTCCCCGTCGGCTCGGTCGGCGAGATCGTGTATCGCGGACCGACCATGATGAGCCACTACTGGAACAAGGAGGCCGCCACGGCGGACGCCTTCGCCGGTGGCTGGTTCCATTCGGGCGACCTGGTCCAGCAGGACGAGGAGGGCTTCGTCTGGGTGGTCGACCGCAAGAAGGACATGATCATCTCCGGCGGCGAGAACATCTACTGCGCCGAGGTCGAGAACGCGTTGTTCGGCCACCCGAAGGTCCTCGAGGCCGCGGTGATCGGGCGCACCGACCCGAAGTGGGGCGAGGTTCCCGTCGCGGTGGTCGCACTCAAGGAATCGGTGACCGAGGGCCTCACCCTCGAGGAGCTCGCCGCCTACCTCGACGGTGTCCTGTCGCGATACAAGCATCCGAAGGAGCTCGTGATCGTCGACGCGCTGCCCCGCAACGCCAGCGGCAAGGTCGTCAAGGGCGACCTCCGCAAGTCCCACGGCACCGAGGGTGTCCGCGTCGGCTGACGCTGTTCGTCCGGTGGTGCCGTGGTCTCGCGACCGTGGCACCACCGGGGTGCGGGTTTCCTCGGGGGTGCGAGGCGAACTTGCAGGTGTGCGCGATGGCGGAACCCTTGTCGGCCTCACCCCGTCCGCATAGTGTTATGCGAATCCCGATTCACATATATGTGAGTCGAATGTACTTCGACCGAAACAGGGGGGAGCGCAGGTGACGTACGAGTTGCCCGCGGCCAAGGGGCCGCTTCGCGATGTCGCGAATCAGGGTGGCTATCTGATCGGCTTCGCGGTCATGTCGTTCGTGGCGCTGATCAGGGCCGTGTTCGCCCGGCGGCTCTCGATCAGCGAAACCGTCACCCAGACCCTGTTCATCGGCCGAGTGAGCACCGGCCCCTCGCTGTTGCTGATGATCCCCATCGGTGTGTTCATCGCCGTCTCCGTCGGTGAACTCGCAGGTCGGATCGGTGCCGGTGGGTACTCGGGCGCCGTGGTCGCGTTCATCATCGTCGGACAGGCCGCAGCGCTCGTCTGCGCACTGATGATGGCAGGCGTCGCCGGCTCGGCGATCTGTACGGACCTCGGCTCGCGGAAGATTCGCGAGGAGATCGACGCGATGGAGGTCATGGGCCTCGACGTGATCGAGCGCCTCGTCGCGCCCCGCCTGGTCGCCGCGGTCGTCGTCTCGCTCGCACTGTGCGCGATGGTCACGTTCGGCGGCGTGATCGCCTGCTACCTCTACCACATCTACGTGCAGCACCTGCCGGCCGGAACGTTCATGTCCACCTTCAGTCAGTACGGCCGCATGTCCGACTTCGTGATGGCGTTGGTGAAGGCCGCGGTCTTCGGTCTCACGTCGACCCTCGTCGCCACGTTCAAGGGTCTGCACACCAAGGGTGGGCCGCGGGGAGTGGCCGACGCCGTCAACGAAGCAGTGGTGATCGCGTTCGCGCTGGTGTTCATCGTGAACACCGCGCTGTCCGCGCTGTACACGGTCATCGTGCCTGCGGTCGGGGCGTACTGATGGTCGACATCGACGTCCGCTACCGACTCCGTCGCGCCACGGCTCCCGCTCACCGGGTGGTCGACGGGCTCGCCTCCATCGGCAGGCACGTCACCTTCTACTGCAGGACGATCGCGTCGATGCCGTTCGCGTTGATCCACTACCGCAAGCACGTTCTCGCCCAGATCAGCGAGGTCAGCTTCGGGACCAACTCCGTGCTCTCCGGCGGCGGCACCATCGGCATCGTGTTCGCGATGTCGCTCGCCGCCGCGATGATGCTCGGCGTGGAGACCCAGCGCGGCCTCGAACTGGTCGGCATGACGACCATGTCCGGGATGCTCTCCGCGATCGCGAACACCCGCGAACTCGCGCCCGTCGTGGTTGCCATCGCACTCGCTGCGAAGGTCGGCACCGGATTCACCGCTCAGGTCGGAGCCATGCGGATCTCCGACGAGATCGACGCCCTCGATGCCATGGCCATCCGTTCGATCCCGTTCCTCGCCAGCACCCGTGTACTCGCGGCGATGGTCTGCGTCATCCCCATCTACATGGTCGGCCTGCTGGCGAGCTACCTTTCGACGCGCCTGGTCATCGTGGTCTGGGGTGGCGCCTCCGCGGGAACCTACGATTACTTCTTCCACCTGGCACTGTCCCCGCAGGACCTGGTCTACTCCGCACTCAAGGCCGTCGTCTTCGCGGCCGTGGTGTCACTCGTGCACTGCGCCTACGGGTACTACGCGTCCGGCGGACCGTCCGGCGTCGGGCAGGCGGCCGGACGCGCCCTGCGGACCGCGATCCTCGCCATCGGGATTCTCGACGTGCTGATGACGTTCGCGCTGTGGGGTCTCGTGCCGCAGATCCCCGGATTGGGGATCTGACATGGAACAACTGTCGGGTCGAACCAAGGTCGGCCACGCGTTGCGCGGAGTGGTCGCCATCGCTGTCGGGCTCGTCGTCGCCGTGGCGCTCGTGCTGCGCGGCTCGGGATCGCTGGAGCGCAATCCCGAGGTCACCGTCGCCATTCCGGCGTCCGCCGGGCTCATCACCGGGGAGGCTCCGGTTCGTTACTCGGGTGTCAACGTCGGGCACATCTCCGGCATCGACTCCGGCGTCGAATCGTCCGTGGTGACCCTGCAGATCGACGGTGACTCGATCGATCTGATCCCCAGCACCGTCCTCGCGCGAGTGGTTCCACGAACCTTCTTCGGCGACATCTACATTCAGCTCGTCGACGACGAGTCGACAATGGATGCCGCGGCCCCGCCGCTCGCCGAGGGGGACACCATCACCGTCGACGAGGGCCCGGACGCTGTCGCGCTCTACAGCATCTACACCAAGCTCGTCGACGTCCTCGACAGCATGCAGCCGCAGAAACTCCAGACGGCACTGACCGCCCTCGGTCAGGCCCTCGACGGCCGCGGCGAGACCATCGGCCGTGTCGTCGACCGGCTCGCCTCGGTCAGCCCCGCGCTGACTCCCGCAATGCAGCAGTTCCTCGACGCCACACCGGAGTTCCGTGAGGTGATGACCGCGCTCGACACCGCGACGCCCGACGTCCTGGCCACGCTCGCGTCCGCGGCATCGGTGTCGCGCTCCATCTCCGACCACAGCGACTCGATCGGCCGCATGCTCGCCTCGGCATCCGGCTTCGCCTCGACGGCCGCCGGCTTCACTCGGGAACGGCAGGAGCAGATCACCACTGTCGTCGACTCGGTGGGGATCATTCTCGCCACCACCGCGGCGAACCCCGAGGGGCTCACCGGCACCCTCGCCGGCGCGCAGTCGTTCGGCGCGGCGGGCGGCCGGGTGTTCTCGACGGGCAAGTTCAACATCACCGCGGTGCCGTCGTTCGCGGACCCGTTCACATACACCGGAGAGGACTGCCCCACCTACGGCACCGAGACCGGCGACTACTGCAGTGGCGGACCGTCGCCCGCGCACACCGCGACCACGAAGAACATGAACCCTGTCGCGGCACCGGTGGTCGACACGGCCGAGGAAACCGATGCCCTCGGACTGCTGGAGTCACACCTACGCGGACTGCCCACACTGCCCGGAGTCGACCCCAACCCCGCGACCGTGATGATGCTCGGTCCGCTCGTCCGTGGAAACGAGGTGACCGTCCGATGAAGCTCGGATGGGTTCCCGTCGCCAAACTCGTCGGCTTCTGCGCCGCAGGCGTGGCGTGCGGACTGCTGGTGTCCAACACCCTGCTCGTCCCGGTTCGCGGCGACACCGAACGCTATTCGGTGGAGTTCGTCGACGTCGAGGGCCTGACACCGGGCAATCCGGTGACGATGGCAGGCATCCGTGTCGGCCGGGTCGAGAGCATCGAGTTCGCCGACGCAGGCGGTGGTACCAGCAAGGCAGTCGTCGGGATCGAGGTCGAGGCGGACCAACCGCTGACCACCGATGTGACCGCCGCGGTCCGGTACGGGGACATGCTCGGCGCGCGCTACATCGCGCTGTCCGGACCCGACGGACGGCCGGTGTCCGCGACCGGCGAACAGCCGGTCGGCGTAACGGATTCGGAGGGGTCGGAGGTGCTGCCGCCGGGATCGACGATCCCGATCGACCGCACGACGCCGCCCGTCGACCTGACCGCGATGATGAACGGCTTCCGGCCGCTGTTCGACGCCCTCGCGCCGGACCAGGTCAACAGCCTCACCCGCGGCTTCGTCGAGACCTTCTCGGGGCAGGGCCAGTCCGTCGCGACCCTGCTCACGCAGATCGGGGATCTGAGCAGTGGCCTCGCCGAGCGTCAGCCCGTGCTCGAGCAACTGGTCGGGAACATGTCGTCCCTCCTCGCCTCCGTCGACGCCCACTCACCGGAACTCGAGGAGCTGCTCGTCGGCCTGGGAACCCTCTCGTCGACCGTGGTCGGGAGCAACGACCAGCTCGTCGCGCTGCTCGACGGCGGGAACACGGCGATCGCGGACCTCGCGCGGGCGATGGCGGTGTCGAACGGAGCGTTCGGCAAGTCGATCACCGATCTGAAGTCGGTCACCGACGCATGGATCGGATCGACGGACCAGTTCAACGAGTTCCTGGCGAAGATGCCCGAGTTCGGCTCCGACCTCAACCGGATCGGCAGTTACGGCGGCTTCGTGAATCTCTACCTGTGCAACTTCACGCTGGAGGCGGGGGACATGCAGGCGAACATCTTCGGGACCACCCACTCGCAGGTGTGCCAATGATGTTTCTCGTCAAACTGATCGACGTCTTCGTCGGAATCTTCCTGTTTCTCTTCAAAGGGGAGCGGCGCAGCAACTCGACGCCGATGGCACTCGGTCTACTGGGGATCGCGGTACTCGTCATCGGGCTGCTCGCCGCGGTCGGCGCTCCCCGCGTGTGGTACCAGGTCCGGACACAGGCGTACACGGCGGAACTCGCGAACGCCAGTGGACTCGCAGGCGGCGATCCCGTCTACGTCGCGGGGGTGCCCGCCGGGCGGGTGGAGGGCATCGACCTGGCGGGCGACCACGTCGTGGTCGACTTCCGACTCGACAGGGATCAGCCGCTGGGTAACCAGACCACCGCGACCGTCCGGCTCAAGACCGTCCTCGGCAAGCGTTACCTCGAGGTCGTGCCCGCAGGCGTCGACGAGGGACAGACGGTCATCCCCATGTCCCGCACCACCGTTCCGTACGGACTCGACGACGTGAGCCGGGACGCGACGAACGCCGCGGCCGACATCGACGTCGACTCGCTGCAGGCGATGATGACCACGCTCGAGCAGGTGCTCCCCGCCGACTCCGAGGAGTTGGGCAGGGCGTTGACCGGGCTGAGCGGTGCGTCGGCGGCATTCGCCCGCAACGGCGAACAGATCGACGAGTTGCTGACGATGTCGCGTTCGCTGTCGGACCTGATGGCTCGCCAGACCGACTCCGTGACCACAACTGCACGCAACGCGCAGACGGTGATGCAGATCCTCGCGGCGCGCAGGCAGGCCCTGACCGATCTCGTGGACAACCTCACCGTGGTCCTCGACTCGCTTGCGAACACCATGAGTGCGAAGGAATCCGAGTTCGGGGGACTGGTCGAGAACCTGGCCGCGGTGACCGCCACCTTGAAGAACAACGCGGCCAACATCGACCAGATCATGGTGAAGGTGCCGCCCGCGCTGCGCGGAGCCACCGATGCCACGGGCAACGGCGCCTGGACGGACGTGTCCGCACCCGCTGCGGTCATCCCGGACAACCTGCTGTGCGCCATCGGAGTGATGCAGGGGTGCAAATAGATGAGCGTCCAGTCCGTCTCCGCCTGTGAAGGCGACGACCCCGAGAAGAAGCGGCGCCTTCCGGTCGTCGTGACCGCACTGCTGCTCGTCGTCGCCGTCGCGGTCGCCGGCTGGTTCGTGTTCGCACGCACCGACCGGTCGAACACCTTCCACGCGAACTTCGCCTACGTCAACGGGATCTACGTCGGCAGCAAGGTGACGGTGCTCGGTGTGCCGGTCGGGACCGTCACCGAGGTCGTTCCGCAGGGCACGACGGTGCGGGTGACCATGTCGATGCCCGCCGACGTACCGCTACCCGCCGATGCGAGCGCGTACGTGCTGAGCCCCTCGGTGATCAGTGACCGGCACGTGGAACTCGGTCCCACCTACAGCAGCGGACCGACGCTCGAGGACGGCGCGGAGATCCCGCCGGAGCGTAGCCACGCGCCGATCGACTTCGACTCCCTGATGGGCAGCATCAGCACGCTGACCGACGCCGTGAAGGTAGAGAACGGCTCGCCCGCAGACCTTCTGAGCAAGGCCGCCGACGGCTGGCGCGGCCAGGGCGGCGAGTTCAACGAGGCAATGCGCAATCTCAGCTCCGCAACGGGTGTCGTCGGCGCTCGCGCCGAGGACATCGGCGTCCTGGTGTCGAACCTGTCGGGTCTGATGGCCGCACTCGACGCGCGGCAGGTCAGCCTGGACGAACTGGTTCGCGATCTCGGTGCGGTCGGGGACCAGTGGGCGTCGACCGACGTCGATCTCGCGGCGCCACTGCAGGATCTGCAGGTCGTCCTCGACCAGGTAGGCGCCTTCATGGACCAGCACGGCGACGACGTGGGCGCCGCGGCGGAGAACGTCAACGCGCTCGGCGACGTCCTCACCGCGAACCAGGCGGGGCTGGCGGAGTTCATGGACCTGGTACCGCTGCTGATGCAGAACCTCGCTCGGGGCATCGACGACACCAACAAGGGTCGGATCCGGCTGAACATCTCGACGGCACTGACCCAGTTCGCCGTTGCACAACCGCTGTGCGAGGAGCATCCGTTGCCGCTGTGCACGGGTGCCGGATTCACCAACCCGATCCCGTTCCCGGTCAGCCAGTCCGATCCGCTCAACATCGCCGGCGCAGTAGCAGGGGGGAACTGATGCGCACCAGGACGATTCGCGTCGCCGCGGCAACGGCCGGAGTCCTGCTCACCGCGGGCTGTGGTGTCGGCATGCAGGATCTTCCGCTCGGCCGCAGTGCAGACGGGCCTGCGTACACGGTGACGTTGCAGCTCGCGACCGCGGAGGGTCTGCTGTTCGGTGCCGACGTGCGCACGGGGCAGAAGGTGATCGGGCGGATCCAGAGCCTCGACACCGACACGATCGGTGCGAAGGTCGGGCTCAGCCTCGAGGAGTCCACCGAGCTGCCCGACAACGTCCTCGCCTCGGTGGAACTGCCGTCGGCGCTGGGCAGCCCGTTCATTCGTCTGACCCCGCCCGCCGACCCGTCAGGGCGTCGCCTTCAGGACGGTGACGTGATCGTCGAGACGAGCACCACCATCGGGCCTCAGGTCGAGAGCATGCTCGCGACCCTGGGGACGATCGTGACCGGTAGCGGCCTGGCGCAGTTGCAGACGGTCGTGAGCGAACTCGACACCGCGTTCTCCGGGCGTTCCGGTGAGATCCGCGGTCTCACCGACACCATGACGACGCTGCTGGCCTCCGCGAACGCGAATCAGGACGACTTCGAGGTGGCGATCGACACCGCCGCACGGATTTCGGGACAGCTCGCGGGGCAGCAGGCCACCGTCGACGCCTATCTCGACGCGATGCCGGGTGCGGTGCGTGCGCTGACCGAGCAGCGCGACAGCATCGCCGCGTTGCTCGACTCGACGAGGCAGCTGACCGACACCGCGAACGTGGTCGTCTCCGGCGACCCGGACGGGCTCGGTGCGATGGTGTCGGACGCGTCGACTGTGATCTCGACGCTGGCGGCCTTCAACTCCGAGATCGGGGCGACGCTCGACAACATGAACAGCTTCCTCGACAACTTCGGCAGTGCCGTGCACGGCGACTACCTGAACTTCGACGGTGCGCTCGACATCCCCGGAACCATCGACACGTTGCTCACCGGCGGGCAGGTCCCCGGTGGTGCGGTGTCGGCGACCGCGGGCGACCTGACCGATCTGCTCCAGGGAGGTCGACGATGAGACGTCTGGTCGTGGTGCAGCTGGTGCTGTTCGCGCTCGTGTCGGTGATCGTGATTCCCTTCGGGATCAACTACGTGATCGGTCCGCAGGCGTTCGGCACTCCGCTCCGGGTGTACTCGGTCATGACCGATGCCCGTGGCCTGACCGCGGGAACGGCCGTGACGTACCGCGGCGTCTCGGTGGGGTCGGTGGCGTCGGTCCGGCTCGATCCGGAGGAGGGCGCGCGCATCGATTACGACCTGGACCCGGGCGTCGAGATTCCCGTCGACAGCATCGCCAAGGTGGGGATGGGCACCGCTGCGGGCATCCAGAACGTCGACATCTTCCCGAACACCGGTGACGGCCCGTATCTGGAGGACGGCGACCTCCTCCCCGCGCCTGCCGATCAGCAGCCGGTGCAGATGGGTGAACTGATGACCGACGCCTGGGAGCTGATCGAGGGAGTCGACCCGCAGGCCGTCAGTGACATCGGTACGGAGCTCGGGGCGGCGTTCGACGGGCTGGGACCGTCCCTGGCCAGCATGATCGACCACGGTGACGCGCTCACCGCTCAGATGAGCGAGCAGGCGCCGATGCTCACGGGTCTGCTCGAACGGACCGCGAGCCTGGTCACCACGATGGCGGGCGAGTCGGATTCGTTCGTGCGGGGTATGGGAGCGGCCCGCGATTTCACGGAGCAGCTCGACACCAACGCTCCGGTGCTCGTGTACCTCGCAGACACCTCGCCTGCCGCACTGGATCAGGCCACCACACTGTTCGACCGGTACCACGACACCTTCGGGTCGTTGCTGGCGAACCTGGTGACGGTGGCGCCGATCATCTCCGATCGGCAGGCCTCGCTCGCGTCTGGCCTGAACGACATCCCACGGGGCCTGGGCAAGCTGGAGTCGATCGTCACCGGGGACCGAGCCAACTTCGTCCTCGTCGGAACGCTGGGGCAGGTGTGCACCTATGACACGGTCCGCCGGGCCGTCGGGGACGAGAGCCCCACCACGCCGAATCTGACGTACTACTGTCCTCCTGCGGACAACCTCGCCCAGCGTGGCTCGCGCAACGCGCCCCGCCCGAACGACCTCGGGCTGCAGAACGCAACGACCCCGGGCACCCCGATCGGGTACCCGCCCGTTTCCGATCCGGTGCTGATTCCCACAGGGACGGAAGCACTGCAGTACTGGAATTCGCTCCTGGAGGACCTCGGCAATGGCCAATGACGGCAGCACGCAGACCACCGCACGCGACGACGTGGACACGGGGGAGGACGCCTCCGATGGCGCGTCGCGTCGCGGCACCCCGCGATGGGTGGTCGTCGTGGCGGGCCTGCTCGTCGTGGCGCTGATCGCGGCATCGGTGTCCCTGTTGATACAGGTCCTGGACGCCCGCAACACGGATGCGCTGCGCACCGAGGCGATCGACACCGCTCGGGACTACTCGGTGGCACTGTCGTCCTTCGACTTCGAGAACCTGGACGCGAACCGGGACGCGATCGTGTCGCAGTCCACGCCGGAGTTCGCTGGCAAGTACAGCGAGATGGTGGATGCGCTGCGTCAGATCGTCACGGACGGCAAGGGGAAGGCCACCGCGACGGTCGAGCACATCGGTGTGGAGTCGATCGACGGCGACCGTGCCGTCGTTCTCGTCTTCGTCGACCAGCAGGCGACCAACGTCGTCTCCCCGGAGGGGAACACGCAGAAGTACCGGATGGTCGTCAGCCTGACTCGGGACGGCGACCGCTGGGTCGTCGACAACGTCGACACAAAGTAGGACCGTCGCTGTGCCGCCCAGCAGGCGATGGTCTGCTGCTGTGTCCAGAGCGTTCCGCCACGCGACGCGACCACGAGGTGTTTGCGGCACCGCTGTGACGTCTGATACGAATGCACGTTCCGGCCATTTGCCGGACCATGTCGTGTCGGCCAGTCCGTGTCCGCTGTAATCGGACGCGGTCGACAAGGCAGTGAGTGGGGTGAGACTCGTGTGCGACGCCTTCGGGGGTTGCCAGGCAAGGAGGACGATTCGACGGGGATCCCGAGCGTGACGGCTGGTCTCCAGGGCCGTGTCCGTCCCGTGACCGACAGGTGTGAGAACGACGGCATTTCAACCGACACCGTACTGTGTGCGACCGAGAGTTCACGCGTTTCCCCAGGACAGGGCCCCTGTCGTGGGTTCACTGGTGACCGGCGCCACGGTGGGGTCGCCGTAACGGTCATGCGCCGGATTGAGATACTGAAGAAGACCCTCACTGCCGTTTCCTTGTGGAATTTGCCTGGAATCGAACATGTGTTCGATCGATCGACCAGGCGATTCGACAAGTCGGTGGCGAGGGCATGAGAGTTGTGAGTGAAGAAGGGCCTGCAGAGTCGGGGGACGTCGGGTCCTCGGCGATGACTCAGGTCCTTCGTGCACCACGCCGTGGCGGCGGCGACGAGGAGGATCACGAGTGGACGAGGCGACGAACCAGGGAATTGGGCCGGGGGAAGGTGGGGGTGTTCCCGCAGGAGCGTTTCCTCTCTCGGCCGCCCAGTTCGGACTGTGGCTCTCGCAGCAGCTGAATCC
This sequence comes from Rhodococcus sp. RD6.2, assembly GCF_001040705.1. Classification (GTDB taxonomy): domain Bacteria; phylum Actinomycetota; class Actinomycetes; order Mycobacteriales; family Mycobacteriaceae; genus Rhodococcus_G. The sequence goes on along the minus strand of NZ_CVQP01000004.1, from coordinate 85,668 downwards.
CGATGTGCCGATCAACATGGCGCAGTACGTCGAGCTCCGTGGCGATCTCGACCTGGACCTGCTCGAGCGTGCGAGCATCGTCGTCGGCAAGGAACTCGGATCCGGCTACCTCCGCCTCATCGACGTCGACGGACGTCCCTTCCAGATCATCGACCGTGACATCGACCAGTCCGTTCTCCGCGTCGACTTCTCCGCGGAGGCCGATCCGGTCGCGGCAGCACACGCGTGGATGCGCGCCGAGTACACGGCGCCGCTCGACCTGCTGTCCGCGCCACTGATCCTGTGCGCGGTTCTCACCGTTGCCCCCGGTCACCACTACTGGTACGCGCGCTGCCACCATGTCGCGCTCGACGGCCTCGGTGCCATCACCCTGATGACGCGGACGGCCGAGCTGTACACGCAGGCGCTGGAAGGCGTCGACCTGCCCGAGCCTCGCAACGACGAGCTGCTCGCGCTCTACCAGGCGGAGGAGAAGTACCGCAGCTCTGGACGCTTCTCCACGGACCGCGACTACTGGCGCGAGATCGCCGCGGGGTTGCCGGAGCCGGTGAGCTTCGCGCCCCGCCAGGCGCCGCCGCAGGCGTTGAGCCGCGTCGCGAGCGCACCGCTGTCGGCGGACACCGTCGCTCGGATGACCGAAGCGGGCCCGTCGTTCGCGCCGGCGACCATCGCCGCGTTCGCCGCCTACTTCGGCCGGATGACGGGCACGGAGGACGTCCTGCTGTCCCTGCCGGTGTCCGCACGCACGACCGCGGCGATGCGCCGCGCGGGCGGCATGGTCTCCAACGTGGTGCCGTTGCGTGTCACCGTTCGCGAGGACACCCCGATCCGCGAGCTGCTCGAGTCGGTTCAGGTGCAGCTGGTCGGCGCGCTGCGGCATCAGCGCTACCGCGCCGAGGACATTCGACGCGACCTCGGCGTCCAGGGCGCGGAGCGGTCCTACTTCGGTCCCGTCGTCAACATCATGATGGGCCTGGGCGATCTGCGTCTCGGTGAGATCGAGTCGCACCTGCACGTGCTCTCGTCGGGTCCGGTCGACGACCTGATGCTGAACCTGTACGAGACGGGCACCGGCTCCACGCACGTCGACTTCATCGGCAATCCCGCCAGGTACTCCGACGACGAGGTCGAACGGCACCACGAGCGGTTCTTCGACTTCCTCGCCCGCTTCGTCGCCGCCGACCCGAACACGCCGGTCTCGGACCTCGACTACGTCGGCGAGGCCGAGGTCGTGTGGCTCGCGGATCGGCGCGGCGAGGCGGCCGCGGCACCGACCGTGCTCGGTGACATCCTCAGCGACACCGCGGCGCGCCACCCGGATCGGGTCGCCGTGACGTTCGAGGGCACCGACTGGACGTACCGTGAGCTCGACGAGCGGGCGAACCGGTTGGCTCGGGTGCTGGTGTCGAAGGGCGTCGGCCCGGAGAGCTTCGTCGCGCTGGCCGCGCCGCGGTCACTCGAATCGGTTCTCGCCGTGTGGGCGATCGCGAAGGCGGGCGGCGCGTACCTGCCGATCGACCCGAACTACCCGATCGAGCGCATCGTCCACATGGTCACGGACTCGCAGGTCCGGCAGGGCGTGACACTGGCCGCGCATAGCGGCGACCTGCCCGAGTCCGTCGACTGGCTGGTCCTCGACTCCGCCGAGTTCGCCGACCTCTGCGCCGCGGAATCGGCGTCGCCGCTGGTCGACGCCGACCGTGTCGCGCCGGTTCGGGCGGGCAACCCCGCGTACGTCATCTACACCTCCGGTTCGACCGGCAAGCCGAAGGGCGTCGTCGTCCCGCATCTCGGCCTGTCGACACTGGCAGCCGACCTGCGCGTCACCTACTCCGTGACCCCGGATGCCCGGGTCGCACAGTTCGCGTCCCCGAGCTTCGACGCCGCGTTCGGCGAGATGCTCGCCGCGTTCGCGCACGGCGCCACCCTCGTCGTCGCACCGCCGACCGTTCTGGGCGGCGACGATCTCGCGCAGCTCATCTCGCGCGAACAGGTCACCACCCTCGTCTCGACGCCGCCCGCGGCGCAGACACTCGATCCGGAGGGTCTCGACTCCATCGTCCGGGTCATCACGGGTGGCGACGTGTTGCCCGCGGAGCTGGCGGCACGCTGGAACGGCCGCCTCCGCAACGCGTACGGACCGACCGAGACGACCGTCATCGTCACGATCACCGAGCCGCTGGCGCCGGAGGTGCCGGTCACGATCGGCGCGCCGATGCGGGGCGTGCACGCGCTCGTCCTCGACTCCCGGCTGCGGCCGGCCCCGATCGGCGTCTCGGGCGAGCTCTACATCGCCAACCCGGGCCTCGCCCGCGGCTATCACGGGCGCGCGGGGCTCAGCTCCGAACGCTTCGTCGCCAACCCCTTCGGGGCTGCAGGCGAACGCATGTACCGCACCGGTGACGTCGTTCGCTGGACCGCGGATGGTGAACTCGACTACGTCGGCCGCGCCGACTTCCAGGTCAAGGTCCGCGGCTTCCGCATCGAACTGGGCGAGATCGACGACGTCCTGAGTGGACATCCCGCGGTGGAGTTCGCGACCACCCAGGTCCGGGTGGGCGCGGCCGGTCAGAACCGGCTCGTGGCGTACGTGCTGCCCGCGGAGCCGGGTTCGGCCGTCGACGTGGTCGATGTGCTCGCGTTCGCGGGCCGCCAGCTCCCCGAGTACATGGTTCCGGCCGCGGTCGTCGTACTGGACGAGATTCCGCTGACGGTCAACGGCAAGCTCGACCGGGCCGCGCTGCCGGACCCGCAGCAGGGTGCCGCGTCGACGGAGCACCGCGATCCGAGCAACGCGCTCGAGCACCGCATCGCAGGCGTGTTCGCGCAGGTTCTCGGACTCGACCGGGTCAGTGTCGACGCGAGCTTCTTCGAACTCGGCGGCGACAGCATCGTCTCCATGCAGCTGGTGTCGCGGGCGAAGGCTGCGGGACTGTCGTTCACCGCGCGCGACGTCTTCGAACGTCGCACGGTGGCCGGGCTCGCCGAGGTCGCTCGGTTCGTCGACGCCGCCGACGATGTCGTCCGGCTCGCGGAACTGCCCGGCGGCGGGGTCGGCGAGCTCCCGCTGACCCCGATCGTGCACACCATGCTCGAGCTGGGTGACCACGCTGGCTTCGCGCAGGCCCTCGTGCTCACGTTGCCGGAGGGCGCAGACCGCGACTGGGTGGCCGCCACGGTGCAGGCCGTCCTCGACCGCCACGACCTGCTGCGCGGGCAGCTCACCGGAGCAGGCGCGGATCTGCGGTTCGTGACCCGAGCCGCCGGAGCGGTGCAGGCGACCGACGTCATCGTCGAGGTCGACGCGGCCGCCGCACCCGGCACCGACGCGTTCGCGGCGCAGATCGAGGAAGAAACGTCCCTGGCCGCGGGTCGACTCGACCCGGCTACCGGTGTCCTGGCGCAGTTCGTCCGGCTGGTCTCCGCCGGCGGCACCGACGACCGCATCCTCGCTGTCGTGCACCACCTCGCCGTCGACGGTGTGTCCTGGCGTGTGCTCGTTCCCGATTTCGCGATGGCGTGGATGCAGGTGTCGGCGGGCCAGGTGCCGGTTCTGCCCGAGATCGGCACGTCGATGCGCCGATGGGCGCACGGACTGGTCGACGCGGCGAAGTCGCCACAGCGCCGTGCAGAACTCGACTTCTGGCGCACCGTGGTCGACGGCAGCGATCCGCTGTTGGGTTCGCGTGCCCTCGACGGCGCGGTCGACGTGGCCGCCACCGAGCGCAGGCTCGAGGTGGAACTGTCCGCCGCGACGACCGACGTGCTCCTGACCGCGCTGCCTGCGCAGTTCCGGGCCGGGGTGTCCGATGCGTTGCTCGCCGCCCTTGCGGTCGCGGTCGCCGCCTGGCGTCGCGGACGCGGGCTCGCGGAGGCGTCCACCCTGATCGACCTCGAGGGCCACGGCCGCGAGGAAGCGGTCGTTCCGGGTGCGGACCTCTCGCGCACGGTCGGCTGGTTCACCAGTGTGTTCCCGATGCGTCTCGACCTCGGCGACGTCGATCTCGACGACGCACTCGCGGGCGGCCCGGCCGCCGCGGTCGCGATCAAGCGGATCAAGGAGCAGTTGCGTGCGGTGCCGGATCACGGCATCGGCTACGGGATGCTGCGGCACCTGCGCGGTGACACCGCAGAGCTGATGCGCGACTGGGCGCGTCCGCAGATCGCCTTCAACTACCTGGGCCGACTGTCGGCCGGGGACATTCCCGCCGAGCTGCAGGCCGTCGGCTGGATGCCGGACGGCGACTCGCTCGGGACCGGCGCACACCGCGATCCCGGCATGGCGTTGTCCGCGGCGCTGGCGATCGACGCCATTGCCGCGGATTCCGCCGACGGCACAAGGCTGACCGCGACGTTCGCCTACGCGTCCGAGGTGCTGGGAGCGGAGGCGGTCGGTGAACTGGCGTCGCTGTGGCACCGCGCGCTCGACGCATTCGCGGTGCTCGCGGCGTCCGGCGCGGCGGGCGGGTACACCCCGTCCGATCTGCCGCTGGTGACCGTCACGCAGAACCAGATCGAGGCGTGGGAGCAGCGGTACCCGTCGCTGAGCGACGTGTGGTCGCTGTCCCCGCTGCAGTCCGGCCTGCTGTTCCACGCGACGCTGACCGAACAGTCCGTCGACGTGTACACCGCGCAGATCGTGCTCGACCTCGGCGGAATCGTCGACGCGGACCGGATGAGGGCTGCGGGGCAGGCGCTGGTCGACCAGCATCCGAGCCTGCGGGCCGCATTCGTCTACGACGAGGCCGGTGAGCCGGCACAGATCGTCGTCGACGAGGCCGCGGTGCCGTTCACCCTCGTCGACCTGACGGACCGCGAGCCCGCCGACGCCGACGCCGAAGCCACCCGGCTGATCGACGCGGACCGCGTCGCGCGCTTCGACGTCGCCGCGCCGCCGTTGGTGCGCATGCTGCTCGTGCGCAGCAGCGCGGACACCTACCGGCTGGCGATCACCAATCATCACCTGCTGCTCGACGGCTGGTCCCTGCCGCTGATCCTGCAGGACCTGCTCGCGCTCTACGCCCAGGCGGGGGACCGGTCCGTCCTCACCCGCGGCCGCTCCTACCGGGATTTCCTGGAGTGGCTCGGCAGGCAGGATCCGCAGGAGTCCGGCGACGCGTGGGCGCGCGCCCTGTCCGGCCTGGAGGAGCCGACGCTGATCGCGGCCGGCAGTCCCGGCGCGGCGCTCCCCGTGCCGGAGCAGATCGACGTCGCGCTCGACGCGGACGTCGAGGCCGGTGTCGTGGCGCTCGCCCGCGACCTCGGCGTCACCGCCAACACGATCGTGCAGACCGCGTGGGGTGTGCTGCTCGCTCGCCTGACCGGCCGCACCGACGTCGTGTTCGGCGCGACGGTGTCCGGTCGTCCGCCGCAGCTGCCCGGCATCGAGACGATGGTCGGCCTGTTCATCAACACCCTGCCGGTGCGGGTCCGTTTCGATGAGGACGAGGCGATCGCCGATCTGGTTCGCCGGATCCAGGGCGAGCAGGCGGACCTGCTCGACCACCACCACACCGGTCTGACGGACATCCAGCGGGCTGCGGGCCTCGGTGCCCTGTTCGACACCCTGACGGTGTTCGAGTCGTACCCGGTCGACCGGGACGCGCTGTCCGCGGCCACCGACATCGCGGGCATGCGGGTGCTCGACATCGGCGTCAACGACGCCACCCACTACCCGCTGACGCTCGTCGCGCTGCAGGATCCGGCGCTTCGCTTCGCCGTGAAGTTCCTGCCCACCGCGTTCACCCGCGACGAGGCGCTGCGGCTGATGGACCGTTTCACCCGGATCCTGGCGGCCGTCGTTGCCGATCCGACCGCGCCGATCGGTGGCGTGGAGATCCTCGACGAGGCCGAACGTGCCCGCCTCGCCCCGGTTCGTGGGATTCCGGCGACGCCTGACGCGGGCGGGTTCGAGCTCTTCGCGCGAGCGTGTGCCGAGAACTCCGAGGGGACAGCTGTCTCCTTTGCCGGCCGCGAGCTGACGTACCGCGAACTCGACGAGTGGTCGAACCGGTTGGCGCGCGTGTTGACCGACCGCGGCATCGGCCCGGAAACCTTTGTCGCACTGGGTATGACGCGATCGCTGCACTCGGTTGTGGCGATGTGGTCGGTGCTCAAGGCCGGCGGCGCCTTCGTGCCCGTCGACCCGAACTATCCGCTGGACCGCATCGAGCACATGCTCACCGATTCGGGTGCCCGGATCGGGTTGACCGTGACGACCGAGCGGGCACTGCTGCCCGGCGGCGACACCGACTGGCTGGTGCTCGACACCGCCGAGTTCGAAGCCCTGGTGGCGGAGCGTTCCGCGGCTCCGCTGACCGCAGCGGAGCGCGGCGTCGGCCGAATCGACCAGTCCGCGTACATGATCTACACCTCGGGGTCGACGGGTCTGCCGAAGGGCGTCGTCGTGACCCGCACGGGCCTCGCGAACTTCGCCGTTGAGCAGCGTGAGCGCTACGACGTCACTCCCGAATCGCGGGTGCTGCACGTCGCGTCCCCGAGCTTCGACGCGTCCATCCTCGAATTCACGATGGCGTTCGGAACCGGCGCGACGCTGGTGGTGTCGCCGCCGACGGTGTTCGGTGGCGCCGAGCTGCACGACCTGATCGTCGCCGAGCAGGTCACGCACGCCTTCGTCACGCCGTCCGCACTCGCGTCCGTCGACCCTGCCGGGCTCGACAGTCTCCAGCACCTGGTCGCCGGTGGTGAGGCCGTCCCCGCCGAGATCGTCACCCGATGGGCGCCCGGTCGGCGGCTGTACAACGGGTACGGACCGACCGAGACGACCATCATGGCCGCCATCAGCGACCCGATGGCGCCGGGTGCCCCGATCACCATCGGTGGCCCGATCCGCGGGGTGTCGGCACTGGTGCTCGACGAGCGCCTGCGTGTGGTGCCGATCGGTGCGACCGGTGAGCTCTACATCGCAGGCGTCGGCCTGGCCCGCGGCTATCACGACCGCGCCGCGCTCAACGCGGAACGGTTCGTCGCGAACCCGACCGATCCGGGTGCCCGCATGTACCGCACCGGCGATCTGGTCCGCTGGACCAGTGCAGCGACGGGGGATGATGCCGCGCTGACGATCGAGTACATCGGTCGGTCGGACTTTCAGGTCAAGGTGCGTGGCTTCCGCATCGAGCTCGGCGAGATCGACGCGGCACTGACCGCGCATCCCGCCGTGGACTTCGCCGCGACCATCGGCGTCGACAACGAGCACGGTCAGACGCAGCTCGTCGCGTACGTCCGCCCCGTCCCCGGTGCGGTCGTCGACGTGGCCGAGTTGACCGCGTTCGTCGCCGAGTCGCTGACCGCCTACATGGTTCCGTCGGCGGTCGTCGTCCTCGACGAGGTGCCGCTGACCCCGGTCGGCAAGCTGGATCGCCGCGCCCTTCCTGCGCCGGTGTTCGCTTCAGCCGCAAGTGATTACGTCGCGCCGGTGACGCCGGTCGAGGAACTGGTCGCGAAGGTCTTCGCCGACGTGCTCGGCGTCGATCGTGCCGGTCTGACCGACGACTTCTTCGACCTCGGCGGCAACTCGCTGATCGCCACGAAGGTCACCGCGCGGGTGAACGCCGCGCTCGGCACCACGATCGGTGTCCGCGACCTGTTCGAGGCTTCGACCGTCGGTGCGCTCGCGGTGCGCGCCGAGCAGGCGGCGACGGGCTCAACGGACCGTCTTCCCCTCGTTGCGGGCGCGCGGCCTGCGCGGGTTCCGCTGTCGCTCGCGCAGCAGCGCATGTGGTTCCTGAACAGGTTCGACCCCGCTTCCGGCAGCTACAACGTGCCGATGGCGATCCGGCTGTCGGGACGTCTCGACGTCGACGCGATGCGGGCGGCGCTGCGCGACGTGCTCGGCCGCCACGAATCGCTCCGCACGGTGTTCCCGCAGTCGGCCGACGGGCCGGAGCAGGTGGTGCTCCCGCTCGCCGACGTCGAGGTCGAACTGACGACGATTCCGGTCTCCGAGAGCGAACTGCACACCCGTGCACTGGAACTCGGGTCTCGCGGATTCGACGTCACCCACGAGATCCCGGTTCGGGCGCACCTGTTCGAGGTCGCGCCCGAAGGCGCAGCCGCAGGCAGTGACACCGACGAGCACGTGCTCGCCCTGGTGATGCACCACATCGCGACCGACGGCTGGTCGCTCGCCCCGCTGGCGCGGGACCTGGTGCTCGCCTACACCTCCCGCACCCGATCCGTGCCTCCGGTGTGGGCGCCGCTTCCGGTGCAGTACCCGGACTTCGCGATCTGGCAGCGGACGATGCTCGGTGACGAGCAGGACCCGGAGTCGATCGCGGCCCGGCAGATCGACTTCTGGACGCGTGAACTCGCGGGTCTGCCGGACGTGCTGGAACTGCCGTCCGACCGACCGCGGCCCCCCGTGCGGTCGGGAAGCGGTGCGCGCGTGCAGTTCTCGCTGGACGCTCAGACGCGACGCGCCGTCGACGAGTTGGCGCTCCGTCATCGCTCCACGCCGTTCATGGTGCTCCAGTCGGCGCTCGCGGTGCTGCTGGCGCGCATCTCCGGTGAGTCCGACGTCGTGGTCGGCACCCCCGTCGCCGGCCGCGGCGAGAAGGCGCTCGACGACCTGGTCGGCATGTTCGTCAACACTCTGGTGCTGCGCACCCCGGTCGACGCCGCAGCCCCGTTCGCCGACCTCCTGGCGCAGGTCCGGGGACGCGACCTGGCCGCCTTCGAGCACGCCGACGTGCCGTTCGAGCGGCTCGTCGAGGTCCTCAATCCGGTTCGCTCCGCGGCGCATTCGCCGCTGTTCCAGGTCCAGTTCGCGCTCGAGGCGTTCTCCGAGCCGAGCATCGACCTGCCCGGACTGAGCGTGCTCGCCGAGGGCATCAAGACCGCGGTGTCGAAGTTCGACCTCGCTGTCACGGTGACCGAACGCGCGGACGCCGGGTACGGCGTGACCTTCCTCTACGCGACCGATCTGTTCGACGAGTCGACGATCGCGGGCTACGGCCGCTGGTTCACCCGGCTCCTGGCCGCGGTGCTCGCGGATCCGGCGGTTCCGGTCGGTGACCTGCCGATGCTGGATGCCGATGAGGCCGCAGCGGTTGGCGCACTCGGCTCCTCCCATGTCTCGGCGACGCCGGACGGCCTGCTCTTGGACGACTTCCACGCGCAGGCCTCGCGCACGCCGGACGCCGTCGCCGTGTCCGGCGACGTGTGGACGCTGACGTACGCCGAGTTCGAGGCGCGGGTGACGCGGGTCGCCCGCGCGCTGGTGGGCCACGGGGTGGGGCCGGAGACGACGGTTGCGCTGGCCATGCGCCGCACCGTCGAATCGGTCGTCGCCGCCTACGCGATCGTCGAGGCGGGCGGCGCGTACGTGCCGGTCGACCCGGATCAGCCTGCCGATCGCAACGCGTACGTCCTGGCGGCCGCGGCACCGGTGTGCGTGGTGACGACGGCGGCCGACGAGGTCGGACTTCCCCTCGGCGGCACACCCGTGCTGCGCATCGAGGACGTCGCGGACGAGGGTCCGACCGCTCCGCTGACCGACGCCGACCGCATCGGGGCCCTGCGCCCGGAGCACCCGGCGTACGTGTACTTCACGTCCGGGTCCACCGGCCGACCCAAGGGCGTCGTGGTCTCGCACCGCGCGATCGTCGCGCACCTGCGCTGGGCGCGCGCCGAAGCCGAGCTGTCGGATCGTGATGTGCTGCTGCACAAGTCGGCGTCGACGTTCGACGTCGCCGTGTGGGAGACCTTCGCCGGGCTGCAGGCGGGTGGCTGTATCGTCGTCGCACGGCCGGACGGCCACCGCGACGTCGCGTACCTCGCCGAGCTGATGGAACGCGAGCGGGTCACCGCCGCGCACTTCGTGCCGTCGATGCTCGAGGTGTTCCTCGGTACGGGCGTGCCGCTGGCGGATTCGCTCCGATTCGTCCGTGTCGGTGGAGAGGCCATCTCCTACTCGCTCGCCGAGCGCGCCGCCGCCGCAGGCGTGCGCGTGCGCAACGGCTACGGGCCGACCGAGACCGCGGTCACCGTCACGATCGCCGACGAATTCGATCCCGCGGCGCACGCGGCCGGCTCGATCGTGCCGATGGGCCGCCCGGGTGCGAGCGTGCGCGCCCACGTCCTCGACGCCCGCCTGCACCCGGTTCCGGTCGGTGTCGGGGGAGAGCTCTACCTGTCGGGCGATCAGGTCGCCCGCGGCTACCTCGGCCGCACCGACCTGACCGCCGAGCGGTTCGTCGCGGATCCGACCCAGTCCGGTCAGCGGATGTACCGGACCGGCGACCTGGTGCGCTGGAACGAGTCCGGTGAGTTGGAGTTCCTGGGCCGCACCGACTTCCAGGTCAAGCTGCGCGGTCAGCGGCTCGAACCCGGCGAGGTCGAGGCCGCGTTGCGCGGTGAGCCGAACATCGTGCGCGCCGCGGTGCTCGTCCACCACGACGAGCACGTCGGGGCGCAGCTCGTGGCGTACGTCGTCACCGCCGACGGGTCCGACGCCGACGCGGGGACGCTGCGGCACGCACTCGAACGCACGTTGCCCCGGTACATGGTGCCGTCGGCGATCGTCACGCTGCCCGAGCTGCCGCTGAGCGCCGCGGGCAAGCTGGATCGACGGGCACTGCCCGCCCCGACGTTCGACGCCACGGCAGGTGCGTACGTCGCACCGCGGACGCCGATCGAGGAGATCGTCGCCGCGATCGTCGCCGAGGTCGTCGGAGCGCCGCGGGTCGGTGCCACCGACAACTTCTTCGACCTGGGCGGCAACTCGCTCATCGCGACCCAGGTGATCGCTCGCATCAACGCCGCCGTCGGGACCGCACTCGCGGTTCGAGAGATCTTCGACGCGCCGACGGTCGCCGAGCTCGCGCTGCGCGCCGAGACCGGCGGCGAGTCGGCGCCGCGCCCCGCACTGGTCGCCCGCGACCGCAGTGGTGCGGTTCCGCTGTCCCTGGCGCAGCAGCGGATGTGGTTCCTCAACCGTTTCGACCAGGACTCCGCGGCGTACAACATGCCGTTCGCGATCCGGCTCACCGGTGAACTCGACGTCGACGCACTGCGTGCGGCGATGCGCGACGTGCTGGATCGCCACGAGACGTTGCGCACCGTGTACCCCGACTCGGCGACGGGACCGCACCAGGTGGTGCTCCCCGCCGACCGGGTCGCGGAGACCGCCGACCTGAACATCGTCCGGGTCGCCGAGGCGGACCTCGAACGCGAGGTGGTCGCGTTGGCGACCGGTCCGTTCGACGTCACCGCGGCCCCGCCGCTGCGGGTGCGGTTGCTCGCGACCGCGGCTGCCCACACCGACAGCACCGGAGACATGGACGGCACCGCCGTCGTCGACACGGACGGCACCGCCCTCGTCGACTCCTACGTGCTGGTGTTCGTCCTGCACCACATCGCGTTCGACGGCTGGTCGTCTGCGCCGCTGGCCCGCGACCTGATGATCGCGTACTCCGCCCGCACGAACGGGGCGGCCCCGTCGTGGGCTCCGTTGCCGGTGCAGTACGGCGACTTCGCGATGTGGCAGCGCGACCTCCTCGGCGACGAGCAGGACCCCGAGTCGCTCGCCGCTCGTCAGCTGGACTTCTGGCGTTCCGCGCTCGCGGACCTGCCCGACCTGCTGGAGTTGCCCACGGACCGCCCTCGTCCGGCGCAGCAGTCCTTCCGCGGCGGCGACGTCGCACTCCGGCTCGACGCCGATCTGCACGCGCGACTGCTCGAGGTTGCACGGCAGACGAACTCGACGCTGTTCATGGTCGTGCACGCGGCCCTGTCCGTGCTCCTCGCCCGCCTGTCGGGTAGCGAGGACATCGCCGTAGGCGCTCCGATCGCGGGCCGTGGCGAGGCCGCACTCGACGACGTGGTCGGCATGTTCGTCGGCACCCTGGTGCTGCGCACCGACGTCGACGAGAACGCGTCCTTCGCGGACCTGCTGGCACAGGTGCGCGAGCGCGACCTGGCGGCGTTCACGCACACCGACATCCCGTTCGAGCGGCTTGTGGAGGCGCTGAACCCGACCCGGTCGGCGGCCTATCATCCGCTGTTCCAGGTGTCGTTGTGGTTCCAGAACATCACCCGCGGTGAGCTCGAGCTCCCCGGACTGACCGTGGCGCCCGCCGAGTTCGAGATCGGGCTGTCCCGGTTCGACCTGCAGGTGACCGTCACGGACCACACCGACGCGCAGGGCGTGCCCGGCGACATCGACATCGTCCTCACGTACGCGACCGACCTGTTCGACCGGTCGACCGCGGAAGCGTTCACGCACCGCTTCGCCGCGGTCCTGGGCGCTGTTGCCGCCGACCCGGCCGTCGTGGTCGGTGACATCGCCCTCGTCTCCGATGACGAGCGCACGCGGGTGCTCGACTCGTGGAACGACACCGCGCACGTGGTGCCGGAGGTCGCGGCGGGCGACGACACCCTCGTCGCGCTCTTCGACGCGCAGGTGGCACGCACTCCGGATGCGGTGGCCCTCGTGTTCGAGGGTGAGCAGCTGACGTACGCGGAGTTCGACGCGCGGGCCAACCGCCTCGCGCGCGGACTCATCGGCCTCGGAGTGGGGCCGGAGTCCCTTGTCGGACTGTCGATTCGGCGTTCGATCGACCTGATGGTCGGGATGTACGCGATCCTCAAGGCCGGTGGCGCCTACGTGCCGCTCGACCCCGACCATCCGGCGGAGCGCAACGGGTACGTGCTCGACAGTGCGGCACCGGTGTGCGTGCTGACCACCGCCCGCGACGCCGACGCACTGCCTGCGGGCACGCCGACGCTGCTGGTCGACGAGTCGGATTTCTCCGACTTCGACTCGGCGCCGGTCACCGATGCGGACCGGATCACGGCGCTGCTCCCGCAGCACCCCGCGAACCTGATCTACACGTCCGGTTCCACGGGTCGGCCCAAGGGCATCTCGGTGCCCCACGCCGGCCTCGTCAACCAGCTGCTCTGGATGCAGGACGAGTATGCGCTGACCACCGACGATGCGGTGATGCTCAAGACCCCGATGACGTTCGACGTCTCGGTGTGGGAGTTCTTCTGGACCCTGCAGACCGGCGCTCGTCTGGTCATCGCGCGCCCCGACGGCCACCGCGACCCCGAGTACCTGTCCCGGCTGATGGTCGACGAGCGCGTCACAGTCGTGCAGTTCGTGCCGTCGATGCTGGCCATGTTCGTGTCGAATTCGTCTGCGCGGATACCGGATTCGGTTCGCGCTGTGATCGCGATCGGTGAGGCGCTGCCGATCGAGACGGCCGAACGCTTCCGGTCGCTCTCGTCCGCACCCCTGGACAACCTGTACGGCCCCGCCGAGGCCTCGCTGGCAGTGACGAACTGGCGCCACAGCGCCGACGACCACGGGGTCGTCCCCATCGGTGTCCCCATGTGGAACACCCGGCTGTACGTGCTCGATGCACGCCTGCAGCCGGTCCCGCCGGGTGTCGGGGGTGAGCTGTACCTGTCGGGCGTGCAGTTGGCCCGCGGCTACCACGGTCGTGTCGACCTGACCTCCGACCGGTTCGTCGCCGATCCGTACGGACAGGCCGGTGAACGGATGTACCGCACGGGTGACCTCGTGCGGCACAACTCCGACGGCGTCCTGGAGTACATCGGCCGCACCGACTTCCAGGTCAAGGTGCGCGGCAACCGTATCGAACTCGGCGAGATCGAGGCTGCGTTGCTGTCCGCACCGGGCATCAGTCAGTCCGTCGTCGTCGTCCGGTCCGACGCGCACACCGGCGATCAGATCGTCGGCTACGTCGTGCCGACGGGTGAGGTGCCCGTCACCGCCGACGAGGTCGCCGCGCATGCCGCGCAGGCCCTGCCGTCGTACATGGTGCCCGCCGCGGTCGTGGTTCTCGACGAGTTCCCGCTCAACGGCAGCGGCAAGCTGGACCGGAAGGCGTTGCCGGAACCGGTCTTCGATCTGACCACCGCCGAGTACGTGGCGCCCCGCAACCCGGTCGAGGAGGTCGTCGCCGGAGTGTTCGCCGACGTGCTCGGCGTCCCGCGGATCAGTGCCCTGGAGAGCTTCTTCGACGCGGGCGGAAACTCGCTCGTCGCGACCCGGGTGGTCTCCCGGGTCAGCGAGGCGCTCGGTGTCCGGGCAGGCGTCCGCGACCTGTTCGAGGCCCCGACCGTCGCGCAGCTGGCGGCGCGGCTGGAACGATCCGCCCGCAGCGACCGGCCCGCACTGGTGCGGCAGGACCGCGGCACCGCGGTGCCGCTGTCGCTCGCGCAGCAGCGTATGTGGTTCCTCAACCGGTTCGATCCGTCCTCGCCGGCATACAACCTGCCCTTGCCGGTGCGTCTCGTCGGCGCTCTCGACGTCGCCGCGATGGGCGCGGCGGTCGCCGACGTCGTCGAGCGGCACGAGTCGCTGCGGACGATGTTCCCGGACTCGGATTCCGGCCCGCACCAGGTGATCGTGCCCGCCGCCGAGGTCGCGCCCGACCTGACGCCGGTTGACGTGGCGTCGGCGGACCTGCGTGGCGCCGTCGCGCAGGTCGTCACCCGCGGATTCGACGTGACCACCGAGGTTCCGCTGCACGTCGGCCTGTTGCGTGTCGCCGACGGTGACGCGCGCGGGGAACACGTCCTCGTCCTTGTGCTGCACCACATCTCGGGTGACGCGCTGTCGCTTGCCCCCTTGGCGCGGGACGTGATGATCGCCTACGGTGCCCGCACGGCTGGTGAGGTGCCGACATGGGCTCCGCTCGAGGTCCAATACGCGGACTACGCACTCTGGCAGCGCGCCGTACTCGGCGACGCCGCCGACCCGCAGTCGGTTGCGGCCACGCAGATCGAGTACTGGCGCACGACCCTCGCCGGTCTGCCGGATCGCCTCGACCTGCCGACGGACCGTCCGCGTCCGCCCGCGCAGTCCCTGCGCGGCGCCGACCACCGGTTCGAACTCGGGGCGGAGCTCTACGCCGAGGTCGTCGACTACGCGCGCCGCCGCGGCGTGACGCCGTTCATGGTGATGCACGCCGCGTACGCGACGCTGCTCGCGCAGCTGTCCGGAACCGACGACATCGCCGTCGGCACCCCGGTGGGCGGACGTGGCGAGCGGGCGCTCGACGACCTCGTCGGCATGTTCGTCAACACCCTGGTGCTGCGCACCGAGGTCGATCGCGGCGAGAGCTTCGACGGCCTCGTAGCCCGGGTCCGAAGCACCGATCTCGCGGCGTTCGAGCACGCGGAGGTCCCGTTCGAACAGCTCGTCGACGTCCTCGACGTGCCGCGGTCGACGGCGCACTCGCCGCTGTTCCAGGTTGCGCTCGCCTTCCAGTCGCGGAACGGGTCCCGGTTCGAACTCGCCGGCCTCGACATCGATGCGCTCGACGTCCCGACCGGGTCGGCCAAGTACGACCTGATGCTGACGATCCTCGAGGACTCGGCCGCCGGTGCGGACGCGGTCCTGACCTACAGCACCGACCTGTTCGACGCGGCGACCGTCGTGAAGTTCGGGGACCGGCTGCGGTCGCTGCTCGCTGCGGCGCTCGCCGCGCCGCAGACGCCGGTCGGCGATATCACGGTTCTCGATCCCGCCGAGGCCGCGTCGCTGGTCGCGCGTCGAGGAGCGGAGGCCGAGGTTCCGCTGACCCTCGCGGAGATCCTCGCCGCCGTCGCGGTGGACCACGCCGACCGCACCGCGATCGAGTGGGCAGGCGAGTGCGTCACCTACGCCGAGCTCGCCGCCCGGTCCAACCGCCTCGCTCGGCACCTCGTCGACCACGGCGTCGGTCCGGATACCGTTGTCGCGCTGGCAATTCCGCGTTCCGTCGACGCGATGGTCGCGATCTGGGCGGTGGCGGCGGCCGGTGGCGCGTACGTGCCGATCGACCCCAAGCTGCCCGCCGACCGCATTGCGCACATGGTCGGGGACTCCGGTGCCGTGGTCGGCCTGACCACCTCCGAGTTCCGTGCCGCGTTGCCCGAGCAGGCGAACCCGGCCGGTGGCTGGCTGCAGCTCGACGACACGACGCTCACCGCCGCCGTCGCGGCCAGGTCGGCGGCACCGCTCGGCGATGCCGACCGCACCGCCGCGCTGTCGGTGGACCATCTCGCGTACCTGATCTACACGTCCGGCACCACCGGTTTGCCGAAGGGTGTCGCCGTGCCGCACCGCGGCCTGGCCTCGCTGACCGCGGACGTCGTCGACTACTACGCCATCTCCGCGGCATCGCGAGTGCTTCAGTTCGCGGCCATCAGCTTCGACGCCGCGGTCGGCGAGATGCTCGCGACGTTCGGTGCGGGCGCGACGATGGTCATCGCTCCCACCGACCTGTACGGCGGAGCCGAGCTGGCGCGGTTCGTCCGCGAGCAGCGGGTCACCATGTTCGTCAGCACCCCGACAGCCGTGGCGACGATCGACGCCACAGGTCTCGACCTCGTCGAGCGGGTGGTCGTCGGCGGTGACGTGTGTCCGCCGGAGCTCGCCGCGCGTTGGGGCGGCCGGCTGCGCAATGCGTACGGCCCCACCGAGACGACGGTCATCGTCACCGTCACCGAGCCGCTCGCCCCGGGTGCGCCGATCACCATCGGTTCGCCGATGCGCGGTGTGCACACGCTGGTGCTCGACGCGCGCCTGCGTCCCGTGCCTGCCGGCAGCCCCGGTGAGCTGTACGTGACCAACGCGGGCCTGGCCCGCGGCTACCACGCGCGCCGCGCGCTGACCGCCGAACGGTTCGTCGCGAACCCGTACGGCGAGCCGGGCGAACGCATGTACCGCACCGGCGACGTCGTGCGGTGGAGTGCAGCGGCGGGGGATGTCACGGGTCCGGACGAGCTGGCATACGTCGGCCGGTCCGACTTCCAGTTGCAGATCCGAGGATTCCGCGTCGAGACCGGTGAGATCGACGCCGCGCTGAACGCCCACCCGTCCGTCGCGTTCGCCGCGACCGTCGGCAGGCCGGGACCCGCGGGCGATCTGGCGTTGGTCGCGTACGTGCAGCAGGCGGCAGGAACACACCTCGACACCGACGATCTCGCTGCGTTCGTGGCGCGGACGTTGCCGCCGTACATGGTTCCTGCGGTGATCGTGGTCCTCGACGAGGTGCCGCTCACCGCGCTCGGCAAGCTCGACCGGGCCGCGCTGCCCGCACCGGAGTTCGCGGGTGCGGCCGTGTTCGTCGCGCCGCGCGGCGAGGTCGAGATCGGCATCGCCGAGGTGTTCGGGCGCATCCTGAACGCGGAGCGGGTCGGCGCCACCGACGACTTCTTCGACCTCGGCGGCAACTCGCTGATCGCGACGCGTGTCGTGGCCCAGGTCAATCAGGCGTTCGGCACCGATGTCGGCGTGCGGGACCTGTTCGAGGCGCGCACGGTCGCAGCGCTCGCGGTGCGGGTCGTCCGCGGCGGCGCGAGCACGCGTCCTGCCCTGGTTCCGCAGGCACGGGACGGGCAGGTGCCGCTCTCGCTCGCCCAGCAGCGGATGTGGTTCCTCAACCGGATGGATCCGGAGTCGGCGGCCTACAACATCCCCCTCGCCGTGCGCTTGTCCGGCGCTGTGGACCTGCCCGCGTTGCAGGCGGCGCTGCACGACGTCGTCGGCAGGCACGAGACCCTGCGCACCGTGTACCCGGACTCCGTCGACGGCGGGCACCAGGTCGTGCACCCGGTCGAGTCCGCCCTGCTTGCGCTCGACCTCGAATCGATCACCCCCGAGCGGGTGGTCGAGCGGATCACCGAGCTCGCGACCACGGGCTTCGACGTGACCGCCCAGGTTCCGGTGCGGGCCGCGCTGCTCGAGTTGTCCACTGGCCGGGATGTTCCCGCGGAGTACGTCTTCGTCCTCGTGATCCACCACATCGCAGCGGACGGCGTCTCGCTGCGTCCGCTGGTGACGGACCTGATGACGGCTTACGCGGCCCGTCAGGGCGGACAGGCTCCGCAGTGGACCCCGCTGCCGGTGCAGTACGCGGACTACGCCATCTGGCAGCGTGAACTCCTCGGCGACGCCGAGGACCCGCAGTCGCGGGCGGCAGCCCAGCTCGGCTACTGGACCTCCGCGCTGGCGGGGCTGCCCGATCAGCTCGACCTGCCGACCGACCGCCCGCGGCCCGCCCGTGCCTCGATGCGCGGCGGCCGGGTCGAGTTCACGATCGACGCCGAGGTGCACCGCGCGGTCACCGAGATCGCGCGTGCCCAGGGTGCGACCGTGTTCATGGTCATGCACGCCACCCTCGCGGTGCTCCTGGCCCGGCTCGGCAACACCACCGACATCGCCATCGGTACCGCGGTCGCCGGCCGCGGCGAGTCCGAACTCGACGCCCTGGTCGGCATGTTCGTCAACACCGTCGTGCTTCGCACGCGGGTCGAACCGGAAACCGAGTTCGCGACGTTGCTGGGGCACACCCGCAGCGTCGACCTGGCCGCGTTCGCGCACACCGAGTTGCCGTTCGAGCGGCTGGTCGACGTGATCAGCCCGTCCCGCACGCAGTCCCACCACCCGCTGTTCCAGGTGGCGATCGACTTCCAGAGCGCCACCGACCTGCGCCTCGAACTGCCCGGACTGACGGTCACCCCGGAGCCGATCTCCGCCGGGGTCGCCAAGTTCGATCTGCAGCTCACCCTGACCGAGCAGGTGGACGCCGAAGGCCGCCCGAACGGTATGCGGGCCGCGTTCGACTACGCCGTCGACCTGTTCGACGCCGCCACGGTCCGCACCTACGCCGACCGCCTGGTGCGCATCCTGTCGACGGTCGTCATCGATCCGACCTTCCCGGTCGGCGACGTGCCGATCCTCGATCCCGGTGAGCAGAGCGCACTCTCGGCAGTGGCAGGTCCGGACGGTCTGCGGGCGCGCACCCTGCCGCAGATCTTCGCGGACGCCGTCGCCGTCGACCCGACCCTGGTCGCCGTCGACGCAGGCGAGTCGCGGGTGACCTACCGCGACCTCGACGCCCGCTCCAACCGCCTGGCCCGGATCCTGATCGACCGCGGTGTCGGTGCCGGATCGTTCGTCGCCGTCGCCATGCCGCGTTCGGTCGACACCGTCGTCGCGGTGTGGGCCATCGCCAAGACCGGCGCCGCGTTCCTGCCCGTCGACCCGAACTACCCGGCCGACCGCATCGAGCACATGCTCACCGATTCCGGTGTGGCCGTCGGTGTCACCACGTCACGCGACCGCGGCGCGCTGTCCGGCCACGTGGAGTGGCTGGTCCTCGACGAGATCGCCGCCGCGCTCGCCGCGGCAGACGACGACGCTGTCGAACCGATCCGACCGGTACTCGTGGACGACGCCGCCTACGTCATCTACACGTCCGGTTCGACGGGTCTGCCCAAGGGCGTCGTGGTGACGCATCGTGGCCTGGCCGACCTGGTCGCCGAGCAGCGTGCCCACATGCGGATCGAACCGCGTTCGCGCACACTGCAGTTCGCTTCGCCGAGCTTCGACGCGTCGGTGTTCGAGATGCTGATGGCGTTCGGCAGTGCCTCGACGTTGGTCGTCGCCCCAGCCGACCTGTTCGGTGGAGTAGAACTCTCCGAATTCCTTCGGGCCCAGCGGGTCACCCATGCCTGTATCACCCCGGCCGCGCTGGCCGCGGCCGACCCGACCGGTCTCGCCACCCTCCGCGTACTCGCGGTCGCGGGCGACGCCTGCCCGCCGGAACTGGTGGCCCGCTGGGCACCGGACCGCACCATGCTCAACCTGTACGGCCCCACCGAGGCGACCGTGTGGTCGACGGTGTCGGCCCCGCTGACGGCCGGTGCGCCGATCACCATCGGTGCGCCCACTCGGGGCTTCCGGGTCTCCGTCCTCGACGGCAGGTTGCGGCCCGCCCCGGTCGGTGTCGCAGGTGAGCTCTACCTGTCGGGCCCGGCGCTGGCGCGTGGCTACCACGCTCGGGGGCCGCTGACGTCGGAACGGTTCGTCGCGAACCCGTTCGGGCGTCCCGGCGAGCGCATGTACCGCACCGGTGACGTGGTCCGCTGGACCGCCGACGGCACCCTCGAATACGTCGGCCGGTCCGACTTCCAGGTGAAGGTCCGCGGATTCCGCATCGAACTCGGTGAGATCAGCGGCGCGCTGGCCTGCCACGACAGCGTCGGCTTCGTCACCACCGAGGGTGTGACCGCGCCCGACGGCGGCACAGTCCTGGTCGCCTACGTGCTGCCCGCGTCCGGGCGCACCGTCGACGAGGAGACGCTGCGTGCCTTCGCGGCGGAGTTCCTGCCCGCCTACATGGTTCCCTCGCACGTCGTCGCGCTCGCCGAGGTCCCGCTGACGCCCGCGGGCAAGCTGGATCGGCGCGCCCTGCCGACCCCCGAGTTCGTGACACCGGAGCTCGAGTACGTCGCACCGCGGTCACTGACCGAGGAGATCGTCGCCGGTGTCTTCGCCGAGGTCCTCGGTCTCGATCGCGTCGGCGTGACGACGAGTTTCTTCGACCTGGGTGGAAACTCGCTGTCCGCCACCAAGGTCACCGCTCGCATCGGTGCCGCCCTCGACGTCCGCGTCGGGGTTCGTGACCTGTTCGACGCCCCCACCGTCGCGGAACTGGCTGCGCGCGTGGAACACTCGTCGGCTCCCGCTGTGCGGGCGCTCACCGCGGGACCGCGACCCGAACGGATTCCGCTGTCCCTGGCGCAGCGTCGGATGTGGTTCCTCAACCAGTTCGACACCGGGTCGGCCGCGTACAACGTGCCGATGGCCGTGCGGCTGTCCGGTGCGCTCGACGTCGACGCGCTGCGCGCCGCCGTGGTGGACGTGCTGGCCCGGCACGAGGTGCTGCGCACCGTGTACCCGGACTCGGAGTCCGGCCCGTTCCAGCAGATCCTGCCCAACTCGGCGACCGTCGTGGAGCTGACGCCGGTTCGGGTGCCGGAGGACGAGGTCGTCGCCCGGGCGATCGAGCTGATCTCCCTCGGTTTCGACGTCACCACCGCACCGCCGGTGCGGATCGCGCTGCTCGAGACCTCGTCGACCGAGCGGGTACTGGTCGTGGTCATGCACCACATCACCGCCGACGGCGCGTCGGTCGCGCCGCTGGCGCGGGACGTCATGGTCGCCTACGCGGCCCGGTCCAACGGCGTCGCCCCCGAGTGGGCGCCGCTGCCCGTGCAGTACGCCGACTACGCGCTCTGGCAGCACGAGACGCTCGGCCCGTTCGACGACCCGGCGTCGCTGGTGAGTACGCAGGCCGACTACTGGCGGGCGCGGCTCGCCGGTCTGCCCGAGGTGCTCGACCTTCCGATGGACCGGCCGCGTCCCGCGGTCCGATCCACCGCGGGCGCGAACGTCAGCTTCACCGTCGACGCCGCGCTGCACGTCCGGTTGCTGGAGTTGGCCGCCGATCGCGGCGCCACACTGTTCATGGTGCTGCACTCCGCGTTCGCGGTACTGCTCTCGCGGCTCGGCCGCGAGACCGACATCGCGATCGGTACCCCGGTCGCCGGACGCGGCGAGCAGTCGCTCGACGAGCTGGTCGGCATGTTCGTCAACACCCTGGTCCTGCGGACCGCGGTCGAGCCCGGCACGACCTTCGCGTCGCTCATCGACTCGGCCCGGGAGGCCGACCTGTCGGCATTCACGCACGCCGACATGCCGTTCGAGCAGTTGGTGGAGGCCCTCGCACCGGCCCGGTCAACGGCATACTCGCCGCTGTTCCAGGTGATGTTCACGATGCAGAACAACACCCAGGCGACCTTCGAGCTGCCCGGCCTGACCGTGAGCGGTTTGACGTCCGACTTCGATGTCGCCAAGTTCGACCTGCAGCTGACCGTCGGGAACGCGCGCGCCGAGGACGGCGCGGTCGCCGATCTGACGTCCACCCTGAGCTACGCGACCGCGCTGTTCGACGAGGCGACCGTGCGCGGCTTCGCCGACGCCTACCTGCGGATCCTGAACGCCGTCGTCGCCGACCCTCAGGTCGCGGTCGGTGACGTGGAGATCACCGGTTCCGTGGACATGTCCGCGATCGCCGCGGTCAACGAAACGGCGCACCCGGTGGCTGACGCCACCCTGGTCGATCTGTTCGACGCGCAGGTCGCTCGTACACCCGATGCGGTCGCGCTGGTCTTCGAGGGTGAGCGCCTGACCTACGCCGAGTTCGACGCGCGCGTGAACCGCTTGGCGCGCAAGCTGATCGATGCCGGCGTCGGGCCGGACGTGCTCGTCGCCCTGGCGGTGCGCCGGTCGGTGGACCTGCTGGTCGGCATGTACGCAGTCATCAAGGCCGGTGGCGCCTACGTGCCGGTCGACCCCGACCATCCCGTGGACCGCACCCGGTACGTGCTCGAGTCCTCGGCACCGGCCGTCGTGCTCACCGGTGGCGACGTCGAACTCGACGTGCCTGTGGGCACCACGATGTGGTCGCTCGACGACCTCGACACGAGCGGATACTCGGACGCCCCGGTCGTCGACGCGGAACGTGTTGCACCGTTGCGTGATTCGAACATCGCGTACGTGATCTACACGTCCGGGTCCACCGGCCGCCCGAAGGGCGTCGCGGTGCCGCACGTGGGCATCGTCAACCGCCTCGAGTGGATGCAGGCGCAGTACCCGATGGGGCCCGAGGACACGGTCGTCCAGAAGACGCCGTCGACCTTCGACGTCTCGGTGTGGGAGTTCTTCTGGCCGCTGCAGGTCGGTGCCTCCCTGGTGATCGCGCGCCCGGACGGGCACCGCGATCCGCTGTACCTGGCGGACCTCATCGAGGCGGAGTCCGTCACCACCGCCCACTTCGTGCCGTCGATGCTGTCGGCGTTCACGTCAGTGGTCGACGCCGGACGGGTGCCGTCCCTGCGTCAGGTCTTCTGTTCCGGCGAGGCACTGACGCCGCAGGCTGCGCAGGCGTTCGCCAGCCTGAGCGCGGCGGCGCTGCACAACCTGTACGGACCGACCGAGGCATCCGTCGACGTCACGTTCCACCAGTACACGTCCGCCGACACGATCACGGTGCCGATCGGTGCCCCCGTGTGGAACACGCAACTGCACGTGCTCGACGGTCGGCTCCGCCCGGTCCCGCTCGGTGTCGCAGGTGAGCTGTATCTGGCGGGCTCCCAGCTCGCCCGTGGGTACGTCGGACGCGCCGACCTGTCGGCCGACCGGTTCGTCGCCAACCCGATGGCGAGCGGAGCGACGGGGGGTGTCGCAGGTCAGCGGATGTACCGCACCGGCGACCTCGTCAAGTGGGTCGAAACCTCCGCTGGTGGGCTCGAACTGGTGTACCTGGGGCGGACCGACTTCCAGGTCAAGCTGCGCGGTCTGCGGATCGAGCTCGGCGAGATCGAGTCGGTGCTCCTCGAACAGCCCGACGTGGCGCAGGCGGCCGTTCTCGTGCGCGAGGACATTCCGGGTGCGCAGCAGCTCGTCGCCTACCTGACTGCGGCCACGGGTGCGGCTCCGCAGATCGAGGAGCTGACCTCGGCGCTGTCCGTTCGGCTGCCCGAGTACATGGTGCCGTCGGTCCTGATGGTCCTCGACGCGCTGCCGCTCAATGCTTCCGGCAAGCTCGACCGCAAGGCCCTGCCTGCGCCGGACCTGTCCGATCGCGCGGAGACGTACCGGGCGCCCGGCACCCCGACGGAGTCCGTGCTGGCACGCCTCGTCGCGGAACTGCTGGGCCACGACCGGGTCGGCGTCGACGACTCGTTCTTCGCGCTCGGCGGTGACTCGATCATGGCGATCCAGCTGGTGTCGCGTGCCAAGCGGGAGGGCATCGTCCTCAAGCCGGCACTCGTCTTCGAACACAAGACGATCGCGGCACTCGCCCGGGTCGCGGCAGTCGGCAGCGACACCGTCGTGCTGGCGGAGCTGCCCGGCGGCGGTGTCGGTGAGCTCCCGCTGACCCCGATCGCGGCATGGATGATCGAGCACCTGCGAGAGTTCGACGAGTTCTCGCAGGGCATGCTGCTCACCCTGCCCGAGGCCGTGGTCGAGGCCGACCTGCAGGCCACGGTGCAGGCGGTCCTCGACCACCACGACATGCTGCGTTCGCGGCTCGTGCGCGCCGGCGACGGCGGCCACTTCGAGGTCGCTCCGGTCGGCGCGGTGTCCGCGGCGGCTGTCGTCACCCGGATTCCGGTCGCGGACGCGCCCGGCACGGACGCCTTCGCGACATTCGCAGAGGCCGAGATGCGCCGCGCGGCAACGCGACTCGATCCCGAAGCCGGGACGATGGTGCAGTTCGTGTGGTTCGACACCCAGGCTGGGCCGGGACGTCTGCTCGTCCTCGCGCACCACCTCGTGGTCGACGGTGTCTCCTGGCGGGCGCTGCTTCCCGATCTCGCGCTCGCGTGGTACCGCACCACCGAGGGTGCCACCGCGGAACTGTCCGCCGCCGGTACCTCCTTCCGACGGTGGGCGCACGGCCTCGTCGACGCCGTGCCTGCCCGCGCGGCCGAACTGCCGCTGTGGCAGTCCATCCTGGACGCACCCGATCCGCTCCTCGGATCCCGCGCCCTCGACCCCGACACGGACACCGTGTCCACCGTCGACGACCTGCGGATCGAGCTGGACCCGGCCGTGGCCGAGGCGGTCCTCGGGCGGGTGCCCGCGATCGTGCACGGCACCACGAACGACGGCCTGCTCACCGCACTGGCCATGGCGGTCGCGAAGTGGCGGCGGGACCGCGGTGGCGACACCGCGAGCGCGCTGGTCACGCTGGAGGGTCACGGCCGTGAGGAACAGGCGGTGCCCGGCGCGGATCTCGCGAACACCGTCGGCTGGTTCACCACGGCGTTCCCGGTCCGCCTCGACCTCGACGGTGTCGACCTCGACGACGCCTTCGCGGGCGGCGCCGCGGCGGGTGACGCACTCAAGCTGGTCAAGGAGCAGCTGCTGACGATTCCGGACCACGGCATCGGCTACGGCATGCTCCGCTACCTCGACGCGGAATCCGGTGCCGCACTGCGGAACCTGCCCGCGCCGCAGATCGGCTTCAACTACCTCGGCCGGGTTGCCGGGACCGCGACCGGAGCCGACGCTCCCTGGATTCCGGACAGCGCGTCCGGAAGCTTCGGAGGCGTGCGTGACGCCGACATGACCGCCCCGGTCGTGCTCGACATCAACGCCTCCGCCGTCGACACCGCGGATGGCAGCCGCCTCGGTGCGACGTTCTCGTACGCCACCGGCATCCTGGGCGAGGAGCAGGCCCGCGGGATCGCCGACCTGTGGGTGGCGGCGCTGACCGCGCTCGCCGCGTACGCCGACACCCCGGGCGCGGGCGGGTTCACCCCGTCCGACCTGCCGCTCGTCGCGCTCGACCAGGCCGGAGTGCACCAGCTCGAGGCTCGCCACCAGGACCTGGCCGACGTGTGGTCGCTCTCGCCGCTGCAGGAGGGCCTGCTCTTCCACGCCCAGTTCGCGGGTGAACACCTCGACGCCTACCTGGTCCAGACGGTGCTCGACCTCGAGGGTGCGGTGGACGCCGAGCGTCTGCGCACCGCGGGCCAGGCACTGCTCCGCAGGCACGCCAACCTCCGGGTCGCGTTCGACACCGCATCGGGTGAACCCGTGCAGATCGTCCCCGCCGATGTCGAACTGCCCTGGAGCACGGTCGATCTCAGCGGTGAAGGCGATGTCGAGGCCGCGTTCGCGGAGGTGCTCCGCGCCGACCGTGCCCGCGGGTTCGACATGGCGACCCCGCCGCTGATTCGGTTCACGCTCGTCGACCTCGGTGACGGCCGGTACCGGATGGTCTCGACCAACCACCACGTCCTGCTCGACGGCTGGTCGACGCCGCTGCTGCTCAAGGATCTGCTGTACCTGTACGCGACCAGCGGTGACGCGGCGACCATGCCGCCCGTCGGTGCCTACCGGGACTTCCTGGTGTGGCTGTCCGAACGGAACCGGAGTGTGTCGACGGACGCGTGGCGGGAGGCGTTCGCCGGACTCGACGAGCCGACCCTGCTCGCTGCCGGTCAGAGCGTCGAGTCCGTCGAGTCCGCCGACCTCGCGGTGTTCGCGACCGCGGAACTGACGGCCGCCCTGACGGCGCTCGCGCGACGCCACGGCGTCACCCTCAACACCGTCGTCCAGGCGGCGTGGGGCATCGTGCTGTCCGCGTTGACCTCTCGCACCGACGTCGTGTTCGGGTCGACGGTGTCCGGGCGGCCCGCGGACCTGCCGGGCGTCGAATCGATGGTCGGCCTGTTCATCAACACCCTGCCCGTGCGGGTGACGCTCGATCCGGCCGAGTCGGTGAGCGGACTGCTCGAACGCGTCCAGGTCGAACAGGCAGCCCTGCTCGATCACCACTACCTCGGACTGTCCGAGATCCAGCACGCCGCCGGTGCGGGCACGTCGTTCGACACCCTCACGGTGTTCGAGTCGTACCCGGTGGACCAGGAGGCGCTCGCCGCCGCCACCGACATCGACGGCCTCCGGGTGACCGGTTTGCGGGGTATGGACTCGACCCACTACCCGATGACCCTGGTCGCGAGCGTGTCCGACCGCCTGCACCTGCAGGCCAAGTACCTGACCGGCCTCTACACGACGGACCAGGCGCAGACCCTGCTGGACCGGGTGCTGCGCGTACTCACCTCGTTCGCACAGGAACCGGCCCTCCGTGTCGCGGCGCTCGACGTCCTCGACTCCGCCGAGCGCGAGCAGGTGCTGACCGCGTGGGTGGAGCCGGGCGTGACGCCCCCCGCCGCAACACTTGCCGTCGAGTTCGCGGCCGCGGCGGCCGTCAACGGCACCCGCACCGCCGTCGTTGCAGGCGACGACCGCCTCACCTACGCGGAGCTCGCGGAGCGGGTCAACCGTCTCGCGCGGGTGCTGATCGCCGAGGGCGTCGGCCCGGAGTCGATGGTTGCCGTCGCCATGCCGCGCACCACGGACCTCGTGGTGGCGCTGCTCGCGGTGATCACCGCCGGCGGCGGGTACGTCCCGGTGGACGTCACCTACCCCCAGGACCGGTTGGCGTACATGCTCGCCGATTCCGAGCCGGTCGTGGTGCTCTCGACCAGTGACGACGTGCAGTCCTTGCCGGACAACGACGTTCCGCAGCTGCTGCTGGACTCGCCGGAGCTCGCCGCACGACTGTCGCGGATGTCGGCCGAGCCGGTCACCGACGCCGAGCGTGTTGCGGCGCTGTCGCCACAGCACCCGGCCTACGTCATCTACACGTCCGGATCCACGGGACGCCCCAAGGGCGTCGTGGTGCCGCACGTGGACGTGCTGACCCTGATGGCGAACACCCAGACCAGGTTCGGTTTCGACGAGACCGACGTGTGGACGATGTTCCACAGCTACGCATTCGACTTCTCGGTGTGGGAGCTGTGGGGCCCGCTGCTGTTCGGCGGCGAACTCGTCCTCGTCGACTACCTGACGTCGCGCTCGCCGGAGGAGTTCCTGGAACTGCTGCGCCGGGAGCGGGTCACGGTGCTCAACCAGACGCCTTCGGCGTTCTACCAGCTCGCGGAAGCGGACCGGCTCTCCGCCTCGGTTGCAGGGGACGGGTCTGTCCCGAGTGCAGGGGAGAGGTCTGCCCTCAGCCTGCGCTACGTCATCTTCGGTGGCGAAGCCCTCGACCTCGGGCAGCTCGAGCGGTGGTACGAGCGGCACGACGAGCAGTCCCCGCGCCTGGTGAACATGTACGGCATCACCGAGACCACCGTGCACGTGTCGTTCCTGTCCCTCGACCGCGAGTTCGCGCGGGAGTCGAAGGCCAGCGTCATCGGCCGCGGCCTGCCGGGCATGGGTGTGTACGTGCTCGACTCGCGTCTGCAGCCGGCGCCGGTCGGTGTCGTGGGCGAGATGTACGTCCACGGCGGTCAGTTGGCGCGCGGCTACCTCGGCCGCCCCGACCTGACGTCCGACCGGTTCGTCGCGAACCCGTTCGCCGGCGCGACAGCGGGCGATCGCATGTACCGCTCGGGCGACCTGGCTCGCTGGAACGACCGGGGTGAGCTCGAGTACCTGGGGCGCAGCGACTTCCAGGTGCAGCTGCGTGGTTTCCGGATCGAGCTCGGCGAGATCGAGTCGGCGCTGCTGCGGTACGAGGGCGTCGCGGCGTCCGCGGTGCTGGTGCGCTCCGACGAGCACACCGGTGATCGTCTCGTCGGCTACGTCGTCCCCGAGGCCGACGTCACCGTCGACGGGGATGCGGTGCTGGCGTTCGTCGGCGAGTTCCTCGCCGCGTACATGGTGCCGTCGGCGTTGGTCGTGATGGACGAGTTCCCGCTCACCGCGAACGGCAAGCTCGATCGGCGCGCCCTCCCCGCGCCCGACTTCTCGGCGGCAGCGAACGAATTCGTTGCTCCCCGTGATGCTGTCGAGGAGGCGATCGCGGAGGTCTTCGCGACGGTGCTCGGCGCGGAGCGCGTCGGTGTGCACGACAGCTTCTTCGACCTGGGTGGCAACTCCCTGGTCGCGACCCGCGTGATCGCCCGCGTGAACTCCGCACTCGACGCCCGGATCGGCGTGCGCGACCTGTTCGAGGCACCCACGGTGGCCGAACTCGCCCAGCGGTTCGAGCACTCGGGCGCCGGGGCGAGCCGTCCCGAGCTCGTGGCTCAGCCGCGACCGGAGCGGATCCCGCTGTCGCTGGCGCAGCAGCGGATGTGGTTCCTCAGCCGCTTCGATCCGGAGTCGCCCGCCTACAACATCCCGATGGCCGTGCGGTTGTCCGGTGACCTCGACACCGACGCCCTCGCCCAGGCCGTGCGCGACGTCCTGTCCCGTCACGAGTCGCTGCGCACCGTGTACCCCGATTCCGTGGACGGCCCGCACCAGGTGGTCGTCCCGGCCGCCGAGGTCGAACTCGACCTCGCGCCCGTCGCGGTGACGCAGTCCGACCTGCCCGCCGCTCTCGGCGCGCTGCTCGGATCGGGCTTCGACGTCACCGCGGCCCCGCCGGTGCGGGCACGCCTGCTCGCGGTCGGGGACGCAGGAGTGGAGCCTGCGGAACGACCCGAAAGCGCGGGAGTGGAGCCTGCGGAACGACCCGGAAGTACCGAGCACGTTCTGGTGATGGTGGTCCACCACATCAGCGCCGACGGCATGTCGATGGCGCCTCTGGCGCGCGACGTGATGGTCGCCTACACCGCGCGGACCAACGGCGCCGCGCCGCAGTGGGCTCCGCTGCCGGTGCAGTACGCGGACTTCGCGATCTGGCAGCGTGCGCTGCTCGGGTCGGAGGACGATCCGCAGTCGCTCGCGGCCCAGCAGGTCGACTACTGGACCACCGCACTCGCCGGTCTGCCCGACGCCCTCGATCTGCCCACCGACCGGCCCCGCCCGGCCGAGCAGTCGATGCGCGGCGGCCGCCACCTGTTCACGATCGGCGAGGACATCCGCCGCGGCGTCCACGAGCTGGCGACCGCGCAGGGGGCAACGCCGTTCATGGTTCTGCACGCCGCGCTGGCCGTGCTGCTCTCCCGTCTGACCCGCGAGACGGACATTGCCGTCGGCACCCCGATCGGTGGTCGCGGCGAGGCCGCACTCGACGACCTCGTCGGCATGTTCGTCAACACGATCGTGCTGCGTGCCCGGGTCGACGGTGACGACTCGTTCGCCGACCTCCTCGGCCGTGTCCGGCACGACGACCTGGGTGCCTTCGGGCACACGGACATTCCGTTCGAGCGGCTCGTCGACGTGCTCAACCCGGCCCGGTCGACGGCGCACAATCCGTTGTTCCAGGTGTCGCTGTCGTTGCAGAACCAGCAGCGGGCCGAGTTCGAGTTGCCGGGCCTGACCGTCGGCGCCCTCGACGCAGGCACCGATGTCACCCAGTTCGACCTCGACCTCACCCTCGGTGACGCCGTCACCGAGGGCGGCGACCCCGACGGCATGTACGCGTACTTCGTCTACGCGACGGACCTGTTCGACCAATCGACGGTCGCGGGATTCGCCGAGCGTTTCGTCCGGATCCTGGGTGCCGTCGTCGCCGACCCCGCCGCCCGTGTCGGCGACGTCGAGATCCTCGCGCCCGCCGAACGCGCGATGGTGCTGCGCGACTGGAACGACACCGCCGTCGAGTTGGAGCCGGCGACGCTGGTCTCCCTGTTCGACGCCCAGGTCGCCCGCACCCCCGACGAGGTCGCGGTGCGGTACGAGGGGCGCAGTCTCACCTACCTCGAGTTCGACGGCGCCGCGAACCGGTTGGCGCGCATGCTGATCGAGTCCGGTGTCGGGCCCGAGGTCCGTGTCGGTCTCGCGATGCGCCGTTCCCTCGACCTGATGGTCGGCATGTACGCGATCGTCAAGGCCGGCGGCGCGTACGTGCCGCTCGACCCGGACCATCCGGCCGACCGCACCGCATACGTCCTGCAGTCCGCGGACCCTAGGCTCGTGCTGACCACCACCGCGGACGGCGTCGACCTGCCCGCCGATCGTCCGGTGCTGTACGTCGACACCCTCGACCTCGACGGCTACTCCGCCGACCCGGTCACGGACGCCGACCGGACCGCGCCGCTGCGGCCGGGCAACGCCGCGTACGTCATCTACACCTCCGGGTCCACCGGGCGACCGAAGGGCGTTGCGGTCTCGCACGACGCGATCGTCAACCAGACCCGCTGGATGCACACCTACTTCGGCATGACCGCCGCCGACCGGGTGATGCAGAAGGCGCCGATCACCTTCGACGTCTCCGTGTGGGAGTGCTTCGCCGCACTCCAGGTCGGTGGCGTGGTCGTCGTGCTGCGACCCGACGGGCACCGCGACCCCGAGTACCTGACCGAGGTGATGGCCGCCGAGGGCATCACGATCGCGGAGTTCGTGCCGTCGCTGCTCGAGATGCTGCTCGCCAGCCCCGACATGGGGCTGCCCGACTCGATGCGTCACATCATCGCGGGTGGCGAGGCGCTGACCCCGCAGACTGCGAGGAAGGTCGCCGAACTCGGTGCTGTCGTGGAGAACACGTACGGACCCACCGAGGCCGCAATCACCACGACCGCGTTCGACGCCGCCGAGGCGGGGGAGTGGATCGTCCCCATCGGCCGAGCTGTGTGGAACACCACGTCGTACGTCCTCGACGCCCGGTTGCGTCCGGTTCCGGCCGGTGTCGCGGGCGAGCTGTATCACGGCGGCGACCAGCTCGCGCGCGGCTACGTCGGCCGCGCCGACCTGACCTCCGACCGGTTCGTTGCGAACCCGTTCGAGGGCAACGGTTCCCGCATGTACCGCACCGGCGACCTCGTGCGCTGGAATGCAGAAGGACAGCTGGAGTTCCTGGGCCGCACCGACTTCCAGGTCAAGCTGCGCGGCCTGCGCATCGAGCTCGGTGAGATCGAGTCGGCGCTCCTGACGCATCCCGCGGTCGAGCAGGCCGTCGTCGTCCTGCACAGCGACCCGCACACCGGTGACCAGCTGGTCGCCTACGTCGTGGGCGGTGCCGATACGACCGGCACCGGCGTCGACCAGGGCGTCTTGAAGTCGCACCTCGCCGGCCGTCTGCCCGCCTACATGGTTCCGGCCGCCTTCGTCGTGCTGGACGAGATGCCGCTGAACGCCAGCGGAAAGCTGGATCGTCGCGCCCTGCCCGTTCCCCACATCGAGGTCGACGACGCCGCGTTCGTGGCGCCGCGCGGGCCGGTCGAAGAGATTGTCGCGTCCGTGTTCGCGGAGGTCGTCGGGCGGGGCCGCGTCGGTGCCACCGACAGCTTCTTCGACCTCGGCGGCAACTCGCTCGTCGCGACCCGGGTGATCGCCCGCGTCAATGCCGCGCTGGGCACCGCCCTCGGCGTTCGCGCGCTCTTCGACGCGCCGACCGTCGCCGGTCTCGCCCAGCAGGCCGAGCGCGCCGGGACCGGCCGGGCCGTGCCCGCTCTCACGGCGGGTCCGCGTCCCGAGCGGATTCCGCTGTCGCTGGCGCAGCAGCGGATGTGGTTCCTCAACCGCTTCGACCCGGACTCGGCCGCGTACAACATCCCGCTGGCGGTTCGGCTGTCCGGCGACCTCGACGCCGCGGCGATGGCCGCCGCGGTTCGTGACGTGATCGCCCGCCACGAGTCCATCCGCACGGTGTTCCCCGACTCCGCGGACGGACCGCACCAGGTGATCCTCGGGGTCGACGAGATCGACGCCGACCTGACGCCGATCGATGTCACCGCCGACGAGATCGCGTCGGTGGTGCGGGAATTCGCGCTCGCTCCGTTCGACGTGACCGCCGGTGCCCCAGTCCGGGTCGCGCTGTACCGGGTCGCCGCGGACGAGCACGTCCTTGCGTTCGTCGTCCACCACATCTCCGGCGACGGATCGTCGACGGCGCCGCTCGCCCGCGACGTGATGGTCGCGTACCTGGCCCGTACGGCGGGACTGGAGCCCGGTTGGGCCCCGCTCGCGGTGCAGTACGCGGACTACACGCTCTGGCAGCGGGACGTGCTCGGTGACGAATCCGATGCCGAGTCGCTCGCCGCCGAGCAGATCGCCTACTGGACCGAGACGCTCGCGGGTGTGCCCGAGGTGCTGGCGCTGCCGACCGACCGGCCACGTCCGGCCGAACGCGCCCAGCAGGGCGCGCGCGTCGACTTCGCGGTCTCGCCGCAGACCCACGCGCGGCTGCGGGAGGTCGCCAGGGACAGCGGCGCCACCGTGTTCATGGTGATGCACTCCGCGCTCGCCGTCCTGCTGGCACGTCTGTCGGGCACCTCCGACGTCGTCGTCGGCACCCCGATCGCCGGACGCGGCGACCGTGCCCTCGACGACCTCGTCGGCATGTTCGTCAACACCCTCGTTCTTCGCACCGAGGTGGACGGCGCTCGCGACTTCACGACCCTGCTCGGCCTGGCCCGCGAGGCCGACCTCGGTGCGTTCGCCCACGCGGACCTGCCGTTCGAGCGGCTCGTCGACGTCCTCGACCCCGCCCGGTCCACGTCGCACGCACCGCTGTTCCAGGTGGTGCTGTCCACCGAGGACGTCGGCGAGGAGCGGTTCGACCTGCCCGGACTGACCGTCAGCGGCATCGCCGAGGACACCCACGTCGAGAAGTTCGATCTGGAACTGTCCTACACGGAGCGCATCGACGACGACGGTGTCGCGGACGGCATGACCGCCCGATTCGGTTACGCCACGGACATTTTCGACGCCGAGACGGTGGAGCTGTTCGCGGCGCGCCTGTCCCGGATCCTGGATGCGATCGCCGCCGACCCGTCCACCCCGGTCGGCGACATCGACATCCTGGACGAGGTCGAACGCCGCGCCCTCACGACGGTTCGCGGCGTGGGCGAGACCGGAATCCGTACGTTGCCCGAGATCTTCTCCTCGGTCGCCGCGGCGGACCCGGCAGGCACCGCACTCGTGCTCGGTGACACGTCGGTCAGCTACCGGGAACTCGACGAGCGGTCCACGCGCCTCGCTCGCGTCCTGGTGGACCGCGGCGTCGGCCCCGAGAGTTTCGTCGCGCTCGGTCTGTCCCGGTCGATCGAATCGGTCACCGCGGTCTGGGCCGTCGCCAAGTCCGGTGCGGCGTTCCTGCCTGTCGACCCGAACTACCCGGCCGACCGGATCGCGCACATGCTCACCGACTCCGGTGCTCCGCTCGGCATCACGGTTCGGGCGCACCGCGATTCGTTCGACGACACCATCGACTGGCTGGTGCTCGACGACGCCGACTTCGCCGTCGAGTGGGCGCAGCAGTCGGCGGCGCCGGTCACCGACGCCGTTCGCGTGTCCGCGCTCGACGTCCGTCATGCGGCGTACCTGATCTACACGTCCGGGTCGACCGGACTGCCGAAGGGCGTCGCAGTCAGCCACCAGGGCGTGTACAACCTGGTGGAGGACGTCCGCCGCCGCTTCTCGCTGAGCTCCGCGTCGCGGGTGCTGCACGTGACCACCCCCAGCTTCGACGCGTCGATCATCGAGTTCCTGATGGCGTTCGGGTCCGGTGCCGCCCTCGTCATCGCACCGCCGAGCGTCTTCGGTGGCGCCGAGCTGACCCGTTTGCTCCGCGACGGCGAGGTCACCCACGCCTTCATCACGCCGGCAGCGTTGGCGTCCGTGGACGAGCGCGGACTCGATCGTCTCGTGATGATCGGCACCGGCGGCGACGCGTGTCCGCCCGAGCTCGCGGAGCGCTGGGCTCGTGGCCGGGCGATGTACAACATGTACGGACCGACGGAGGCGACGATCGCGGTCGCGATCGACGGCCCGATGGTCGCGGGTGAGCCGATCGCGATCGGCGGACCCACCCTCGGTGTCGAGGCGCTCGTGCTCGACTCCCGGCTGCGGCCGGTGCCCGTCGGGGTGCCCGGCGAGCTGTACCTCGCCGGTCCGGAACTGGCTCGGGGTTACCACGCCCGCGCAGGCCTGACGTCGGATCGCTTCGTGGCCAACCCCTTCGGGGGCGGAGCGACGGGCAACGGTGGCGGCGCCCGGATGTACCGCACGGGTGACGTGGTCCGCTGGACCACCGACGACACCCTGCCGCGCCTGCAGTACCTCGGCCGGTCCGACAGCCAGGTCAAGGTCCGTGGCTTCCGCATCGAGCTCGGCGAGATCAACGCCGCGCTCGCGGCGAACCCGGGCGTCGACTTCGCGCACACCGCCGGTCACGTCGTCGACTCCGGTGAGACCCACCTGGTCTCGTACGTTCTCGCGGCCCCCGGCGCCGACATCCGCGTCGCGGAGCTGACCGAGCGCATCGCCCGGACCCTGCCCGCCTACATGGTGCCGTCGGCGATCGTCGTCCTCGACGAACTGCCGACGACTCCTGCGGGCAAGCTCGACACCCGGGCACTGCCCGAGCCCGAGATCGTCACGGTCACCGGCGGGTACACCCCGCCGCGGACGGCGACCGAGGAGATCGTCGCCGGGATCTTCGCCGAGGTGCTCGGCGTCGCCCGCATCGGATCGACGGACAGCTTCTTCGACCTCGGCGGCAACTCGCTGTCGGCGACCCGGGTCACGGCCCGGATCGGCACCGTCCTCGGTGCGAGCATCGGTGTCCGGCAGGTGTTCGACGCCCCCACCGTCGCCGCACTCGCCGCTCATGTGGACTCCGTTCGCGCAGAGGGTGTGTCGCGTCCGGCTCTCACGGTCGTGCCGCGTCCGGACCGTGTCCCGCTCTCGCTCGCGCAGCGCCGGATGTGGTTCCTCAACCAGTTCGACACCGAGTCCGCCGCCTACAACATCCCGTTGGCGGTGCGACTGACCGGTGAGCTCGACGTCGCCGCGCTCGCTCAGGCCGTCGCGGACGTCGTCGACCGGCACGAAACGCTCCGCACGCTCTATCCGGCGGCCGGACGCGAACCGTTCCAGGTCGTGCTGCCCGCCGACGAGGTGGTCCCGGCACTGGCGCCGCGGAAGGTGTCCGACACCGACCTTCTCGGCGCAGTCGGCGCCTTCGCCACCGCCGGCTTCGACGTCACCGTCGCGCCGCCGCTGCGGATCGCGCTGTTCGAGACCTCGCCGACCGAGCGGGTCCTGGTCGTCGTCGTGCATCACATCGCCGGTGACGGCTCGTCGATGGCTCCGCTCGCGCGGGACGTCATGGTCGCGTACGGCTCGCGTGCCGCGGGCCTGGAACCGCAGTGGACCGAACTCCCGGTCCAGTACGCAGATTTCGCGATCTGGCAGCGTGAGGTGCTCGGAGACGAGCGCGATCCGCAGTCCGTCGCGGCACGCCAGATCGACTTCTGGCGTGAGGCGCTCGCGGATCTGCCGACGCAGCTGGAACTGCCCACCGACCGGCCCCGGCCGCCGGTGCAGTCACTGCACGGCGACTCGATCGACTTCACGATCGACACCGACACGCACCGTGCCCTCGTCGAGGTCGCGCGCAGCGGCGGCGCGAGCGTGTTCATGGTTGCGCACGCGGCACTGTCGGTGCTGCTCGCCGGGCTGTCCGGCACGACCGACATCGCCCTCGGCACCCCGTCGGCGGGCCGTGGAGACGCCGCTCTCGACGACCTCGTCGGCATGTTCGTCGGCACCCTGGTGCTGCGTGCCCAGGTCGACCCGGACGCCACCTTCGCCGAACTCGTTGCCTCGGTCCGCGAAAGCGACCTTGCGGCGTTCGGTCACACCGACATTCCGTTCGAGCGCCTCGTCGAGGTGCTCGAACCGGAACGCTCCACCGCACACTCGCCGCTGTTCCAGGTGATGCTGACGTTCCAGAACCTCGAACAGGCGAGCTTCGAACTGCCGGGACTCACCGTCGGCGCCGTCGACGCGGGCCCCGAGCCGGCCAAGTTCGACCTGACCTTCGGCCTGCAGGAGACCTACGGTCAGGACGGCACGGCCGCGTCGATCGCCGGATCGATCAGCTACGCCACCGACCTGTTCGACGGGTCCACCGTCCGCGGGTTCGCCGACCGGTTCGTGCGGATCCTCGAGCAGGTGTCGGCAAACCCGGCCCTGCGGATCGGTGACGTCGACCTGCTCGGGCCCGACGAGCGTGCACAGATCGACGCGTTCGGTCGCGGCGCCGTTCCCGCGATCGGAGCGGCCACGCTGGTCGGCCGGATGGCGGCGCAGGTCGACCGGACCCCGGACGCGCTTGCCGTCGTCGACGGTGGCACGTCCCTGACCTACCGCGAACTCGACGAGCGCGCGAACGCCCTTGCCGCGCAGTTGACCTCGGCGGGTGCCCGTCGCGACGACGTCGTGGCCCTGGCGCTCGCCAGGTCCGCGGAATGGATCGTCGGCATGCTCGCCGTCTGGAAGGTCGGCGCCGCATACGCGCCCGTCGACCCGTCTCATCCGGTGGACCGGATCGCGGCGCTGCTCACCGACACCCGCGCTCGTGCGCTGGTGTCGACGGCCGCGTGGATCACGACGGCCGAGGTCGACGGGACCGTCGGCGGTGCCGCGGTGCTCGCGGTCGACGGAATCGGTGGCCCGAACGAGGCAGTCGCAGTGGAGGTCACGGAGGACCCGTGGCGCGAGTCCGGTGCGGGAGAACGCCTCGGCTACGTCATCTCGACGTCCGGCTCCACCGGTCGTCCGAAGCCGACACTGGTGCCGATGGCAGGCATCGCCAACACGGTCGACTGGTACCGGCGTGAGCTGGACCTGACGACGGGCGACGGCGTGCTCGTCGCGTCGTCGCCGAGCTTCGACCTCACGCAGAAGAACGTGTGGGCCGCGCTCGTCTCCGGTGCGACCGTGCACCTCGCGGGCGACGGCTTCGATCCCGAGGTGATCCTCGGGATCGTCGCGAGCAACCCGATCGCCGTGGCCAACATGTCGCCGTCCGCGTTCGAAGCGGTCGTCGACGCGGACACCGACGGCACACTCGCGCGTCTGCGGATGCTGTTCCTCGGCGGTGAAGCCGTCAAGCTGACACCGCTGCGCACGCTGATCGACGGCGGACTCCGCGTGTTCAACAGCTACGGACCCACCGAGGCGTCGGACGTCGTGTCCTTCCACGAGGTCGGACGCGACGAGCAGGGCAGCGTGCCGATCGGCGCGCCGATCCCCGGTGTCGAGTTGTACGTCCTCGACGACCGGCTGCGTCCGACCCCGGTCGGCGTGGCAGGCGAGCTGTACGTCGGCGGCGTCGCCGTCGGCCGCGGCTACGGCGCCATGTTCGGGCAGACGTCGGAACGCTTCGTCGCCAACCCGTTCGGCGACACCGGGTCCCGGATGTACCGCACCGGCGACCGGGTGCGCTGGAACAGCTCCGGGGAGCTCGACTACTTCGGTCGCGCTGACTTCCAGGTCAAGCTGCGCGGCCTGCGCATCGAGCTCGGTGAGATCGAAGCCGTGCTGCACGAACAGGATTCGGTCGCACAGGCGGCGGTGCTGGTCCGGGAGGACACCCCCGGGCAGCAGCTCCTCGTCGGCTACGTCGTGCCCGCGCCGAACACCGCACTCGACGAGCAGGCCCTGACCGCCGCACTCGGCCGGAGCCTGCCCGAGTACATGGTTCCCGCGGTTTTCGTCACCCTGGACGCCTTCCCGCTCAACCGCAGCGGAAAGCTCGATCGCAAGGCCCTCCCCGCACCGGACCTGGCCGCCAGGGCCGGCGCGTCCCGGGCCCCGCGCACCGACACCGAGAAGGTGCTGTGCGAACTGTTCGCGCAGGTCCTCGGGCTCGAGTCCGTCGGCGTCGACGACTCGTTCTTCGCGCTCGGCGGCGACAGCATCCTGTCCATCCAGCTCGCCGCGCGAGCCAAGCACGCGGGCATCGTCCTGACGTCGCGGATGGTGTTCGAGCACCGGACCGTCGCGGCCCTCGCCGAGGTCGCGGGCGGGGTCGAACTCGAGGTTCTCGAGGAACTGCCCGGTGGCGGTGTCGGCGAGATGCCGCTGTCGCCGATCGCGCACTGGATGATCGAGCACGGACGCAGCTACCGCCGGTTCTCGCAGGCGGAAATCCTGACGCTGCCGCGCGACGTCGACCCGGCGCACCTCGTCGCAGCGGTCCAGGCGGTCATCGACCACCACGACATGCTGCGGGCGCGCCTCGTCGTCACGGACGGTGCGCCGATGCTCGAGGTCGTCGAGTTCGGCGCGATCGACGCCGGTGACCTCGTCCACACCGTCACCCACACGGGTGATTTCGTCGATGTCGCCGCAGGCGAACTCGACGCGGCCGCCGATCGCCTCGACCCGGCGGACGCCGTGATGCTGCAGGCGGTCTGGTTCGTCTCCGACGACACCGAGCAGCCGGGCCGGCTCATGCTGCTCGTGCACCACCTGGCCGTCGACGGTGTCTCCTGGCCGATCATCAGCGGCGACCTCGTCACCGCGTGGGGACAGATCTCACACGACCAGCCCGTCACCCTCGGCCCGGTCGGCACGTCGGCCCGGCGCTGGGCGCACGGACTCGTCGAGGAGGCCCGCTCCGACCGGCGCGTGGCCGAGCTGGACACCTGGCGGCGCATCCTGGACGGGCCGGACCCGGCTCTCGGCTCCCGTCCGCTCGACCCGGCTCGCGACGTCGTCGCGACGGTCGAGGACCTGCACGTCGAGGTCCCGTCCGCCATCGCGGACGCGGTCCTGACCGCCCTGCCGCAGCGGTTCCACGGCACCGCCAACGACGGGTTGCTCACCGCGCTCGCCATGGCGCTGGTCGTGTGGCGCGGAGAACGCGGAATCGACGAGCCGACCGCCCTGGTGAATCTCGAGGGCCACGGTCGCGAGGACCAGGTGCTGGCGGGTGCGGACCTCTCGCGCACCGTCGGCTGGTTCACCACCCAGGTTCCCGTCCGGCTCGACCTGTCCGACATCGACCTGGCCGCCGCCTTCGCAGGCGACGGCGACCTCGGTGCCGCGGTCAAGGCCGTCAAGGAGCAACTGCTCGCCGTCCCGGACCACGGCATCGGATACGGCCTGCTCAGCAGGCTCAACCCCGAGACCGCCGAGGAACTCGGTGCGTTCGCGGCCCCCCAGATCGGGTTCAACTACCTGGGACGCCGCGGGGCCGTGAACGACGACGCCGCCGACACGGGCAGCTCGGGCGAGCAGCCGGTCAACCTGGCCGGACGCCGCGACGACGACATGGTCGTGCCCGCGGTGCTCGACATCAACGCCGCTGCGATCGGCACCCCGACGGGCTCCAAGCTGATCGCCACCTGGTCGTACGCGAGCGGCATGCTCGCTCGCGCCGAGGTGCAGCGGTTCGCCGACCTGTGGGTGGCGGCGCTGACCGCCCTCGCGGAGTACGCGGTCCGCCCGGACACCGGAGGCTTCACGCCGTCGGACTTCGACCTGGTGACCGTCGACCAGCGGCAGATCGACCGGTGGGAGGAGCAGTACCCCGACCTCACCGACGTGATGTCGTTGTCGCCGCTGCAGGACGGACTGCTCTACCAGTCTCGACTTGCCGAGGGCGACACGGACTTCTACCAGGTCCAGATGATGCTCACCCTCACCGGCGCGGTCGACCCCGACCGCATCCGCACGGCAGGTCAGGCCCTGCTCGAGCGGTACCCGAACCTGCGGGTCGCATTCAGCCACGACGGCGGTGTCGGCGCGCAGATCGTTCAGTCGAACGTCGTCCTGCCGTGGCGGACCGTCGACCTGACCGGCGTGCCCGCCGACGAGCTGGACGCGGCGCTGACCGCGCTGCAGGACGCGGACCGGGCCAAGGGCTTCGACCTCGCGTCGGCGCCACTGATCCGCTTCACGCTCGTCGAGGTGGCCGACGGGGACTACCGCCTGATGCTGCTCCTGCACCATGCGCTCATCGACGGATGGTCCACACCGCTGCTGCTGCGTGAACTGTTCGCGCTGTACGCCACCCACGGCGACGCGACGCACCTGCCGCCCGCACGCAGGTACCGCGACTTCCTGACCTGGCTGTCGAAGCAGGATCGGGCCGAGTCGCTCGAGGCGTGGCGAGTCGCGTTCGACGGCAGCGACGAGCCGACCGTCGTCATCAGCGACGCCGGAAGCGATCCGGGTGAATCCCGGGAACTGTCGGTGGAACTCGACGCCGACGTCTCGGATGCGCTCGTCGCACTCGGCCGCGAACACGGCTTCACGATGAACACCGTCGTGCAGACCGCGTGGGCGCTGGTCGTCGCCACCCTCACCGGGCGCGACGACGTCACCTTCGGCGCCACCGTGTCGGGACGCCCGCCGCAGATCGCGGGCGTCGAGGACATGATCGGCCTGTTCATCAACACCCTGCCCGTGCGGGTGCGGGTGGACTCCGCCGAGACGGTCACCGACATGCTGTCCCGTGTTCAGGGCGAGCAGGCCGACCTCCTCGACCACCACTACGTCGGGGTGCCCGAGATCCAGTCCGTCACCGGCGCGGGCGCCACGTTCGACACCCTCGCGGTGTACGAGTCGTATCCCGACAGCGGCGCCGACGGCGGCGGCGACATCGACGGCATGGTGGTTGCGGGCATGTCGGGTTCCGACTCCGTCCACTACCCGCTCGCCCTCGTCGCCGAGTACAGCGGCACCCTCGGCCTGAGGCTGAAGTTCCTCGACGGTGTCGTCCCGCACGACCGTGCCCGCGACGTACTCGGCATGGTCACCCGGGCGGTGGAGACGTTCGCGCGCCATCCGCGGACTCGGCTGGCGTCGCTCGACCTCGTCGACGCGGCGCAGCGCGCGGAACTGGTGCCTGCCCGCGGGCCGCAGGGCCACGGCTTCCTGAGCCTGCCGGACCTGCTCACCGTCGCCGCCGCAGTCGATCCCGCCGCCCTCGCGCTCATCGAGGGCGACGAGAGCGTGACGTACCGCGACCTCGACGAACGGTCGAACCGGGTCGCTCGAATGCTCCTCGGCTCGGGCGTCGGAACCGAGAGTGTCGTCGCGATCGCCCTGCCGCGGTCCGTCGACTCGGTCACCGCGATCTGGGCGGCTGCCAAGGCCGGAGCGACGTTCCTGCCCATCGACCCGAGCTACCCGTCCGACCGGATCGAGCACATGCTCACCGACTCCGGTGCGGCGCTCGGGCTGACGGTCGGTGCGCACCGCGACGGCCCGCACGCCGGACTGCCGTGGATCGAACTCGACGACGCCACGGTCACCGCGCGCCTCGACGAGCTGTCCGGGGAACCCGTGACCGATGCCGACCGCACGAACCCCGTGCGTCCGGAGTCGGCGGCGTACATGATCTACACCTCTGGCTCCACCGGTCTGCCGAAGGGCGTCGTCGTCACCCATCGGGACGTCTTCAACACCGCGGAGGAGGCGCGCACGCGCTTCGACATCTCCGCAGGCGACCGGGTACTGCACGTCATCTCGCCGAGCTTCGACGCGTCGGTCCTCGAGTACCTGATGGCGTTCGGTGCGGCCGCGACGATGGTCATCGCGCCTGCCGGGGTGTTCGGCGGCATGGAGCTCGCCGACCTGCTCCGCAAGCAGCACGTCACCCACGCGTTCATCACGCCCGGGTCGCTCGCGTCCGTCGACCCCGACGGACTCGACGAGCTGCGGATGGTGTCCGTGGGTGGCGAGGCATGCCCCGCGGACCTGGTGGCGCGTTGGGCGCCGGGACGGTCGTTCATCAACGCGTACGGCCCCACCGAAGCGACGATCTGGGTCACCGCGACCGGCAGCCTCGTCGCGGGCGAACACGTCACGATCGGTGGCCTGCTCGCCGGAGTCGGCGCCGTGATCCTCGACCGTCATCTGCGGCCCGTGCCCGCGGGCGTCGCTGGTGAGCTGTACGTGTTCGGCAACGCGCTGGCCCGCGGCTACCACCGCAGGTCGGCGCTGACCGCGGACCGGTTCGTCGCCAACCCCTACGGTGAGCCGGGCGACCGGATGTACCGCACCGGCGACGTCGCCCGCTGGATCGCGCGCGACGGATCCGAGCAGTCGGCGTCCGGAACCGGGACCGACCGCTGGGTCGTCGACTACCTCGGGCGCTCCGACTTCCAGGTGAAGGTCCGTGGTTTCCGGATCGAGCTCGGTGAGATCGAGTCCGCGCTGGCCGCGCACCCGACGGTGGAGTTCGCGCACGTCATCGGCGTGCCCGGCCCGGGCGGCGCAACCGCACTGGCCGCGTACGTCCTGCCGGTCCACGGCTCCGAGGTCGATCCGGTCGAGCTCACCGCGTTCGTCGGTGAGGTGCTGCCGTCGTACATGGTTCCCGCGGCGATCGTGCCGATCAGCGAGATCCCGCTGACCGGTGCGGGCAAGATCGACCGCCGAGCGCTCCCCGAACCGCAGTTCGCGGAGCGGGCGCCGTACGTCGCGCCGAGCACGCCGACCGAACAGGTCGTCGTCACGGCCTTCGAGGAGGTCCTGGGCTCCGACGGCATCGGCATCGACGACGGGTTCTTCGACCTCGGTGGACACTCACTCCTCGCGACCCGCCTGGTCGCGCTGGTCGGGGAGCGGACCGACGTTCGGGTGCCGCTGCAGTGGATGTTCACGGACCCGACTCCGCGGCGCATCGCCGAACGCGTCGACGCCGCGCGCACCGGCGCGGTGGACGGTGAAGCAGCGCTGCAGGTCGTGCTTCCGCTGCGCAGCGCGGGCAGCCGGCCGCCGCTGTTCTGCATCCATCCGTTCGTCGGCCTGTCGTGGTCGTACGGCGGACTCGCGCAGCACCTGTCGGTCGATCGTCCGGTGTACGGAATCCAGTCGCCCGCGTTGTCGGGCGGGACGCTGCCGGACACGGTCGAGGACATTGCGGCGCTGTACGTCGACCACATCCGCAGGGTGCAGCCGGAAGGCCCGTACAACCTTCTCGGGTGGTCGCTCGGCGGTATCCTCGCCCACGCGATGGCCGTTCACCTTCGCGCAGCGGGGGAGCAGGTCGAGTCGCTCGTCATGCTCGACAGCGTCCTCGACCTCGTCGAGGTCGGATCGGCCGCAGCCGCCGACAACATGGGTGAGGTGCTGGCCGGAATCGGCTTCGGCATCGAGCTCGGGCCGGATCCCTCGGCGATCACCGCCGACGGTCTGCTCACGCTTCTGCGCGGGGTGCCGGGCTTCCCGGCGTCGCTCACCACGGCGGATCTCGAGCGCATCCTCACCAGTGCGGGTCGGGCCGGTGACCTCATCGAGGCGTACCGCCCGCAGCCGTTCGACGGGGACGTCGAGTACTTCGCGGCCCGGACAGGCCCCGGTGAGCCGGGCAGCGGCGCCGAGCAGTGGGTCGACGTGGTCGGCACGATCCGCACCCATGTCGTCGACTCCGACCACAACGGCATGACCACGCCGCAGGCACTGGCGCAGATCGGTCCGGTCCTCGACGGGATCCTGCGCGGTCACTGACAGAGGGACGAAGAAGGGCCCCGCCTGCAGGCGGGGCCCTTCTCGTATCGGGGTGTGCGGGGTGTCGTACGCCGGACCGGGGTGCCGGCGTGGACGTCAGGCCGGGGTGCCTGCCGCCTTGCGGTAGCCGCGGATCGCGGGCCAGGTGAACAGCGCGATCGCGCCAACCGACCACAGGACGGTCTTGATCAGCGGTTCGGCGACCGGGCCGCCGAGGCTCAGACCCTTCATCGCGTCGATGGCCGTGGACATCGGCTGATTCTCGACGAAGCCCTGCAGCCACGTCGGGTACGCAGCAGTCGGGACGAACCCCGAGTTGAAGAACATGAGCAGGGAACACGCCAGGGACAGCAACTCAACCAGCGGCGCCTTCGCGGCGTTCACCGACAGCGCGGTCACCATCGTCGCGAAACCCAGGCCCATGAGCAGTGGCACGCAGATCAGTGCGAGGCCGGCGAGCGGGCCCTGGTTGAACCGGAAGCCCAGCACCATGCCGACCATGAGGATCAGCACCGTCGTGAGCACGATTCGGACCGACTCGGCGAGCAGGCGGCTGATGAGGCCGGACGCCCGATGCACGGGCAGGATCCAGAACCGGCTCAGCAGGCCTCGATGCCACTCCATCTTCAGCTGCATACCGCTGGCGATGGACCCGAACATCGACCCGACCAGCGTGATCATCGGGGCGTACCCGTAGACGCTGTTGATCCCGGTCGCCCGGGTGACCGACGAGCCGAGCACCGCGTTGAACATGAGCAGCATGATCGACGGGTAGACGATGGCCTGCAGCATCGTGAACGGGTCGCGCATCCAGCGGGTCAGCAGACGTTGGGTCTGCAGCAGGCTGTGCGTGATCAGGGCCTGACGGGAGTCCTCCGGGTAGGCCTCGGTGGTCTCCTGGAACGTGATCCGGGTGAGGGCGCCCTCGTCGCGCCGCTCGTGGGTGGGCGCGGTGGTCACTGGCGCCTCACATTCGCCCAGATGGTGATCGGGGTGACGATCAGGAACAGCGCGGTACACCACAGCAGCGCGGGCATCATCAGATGCAGCGTCGCCGTGCCGTCCGCGATCGCGCGCAACGAGATCGAGAACTGCGAGATCGGCTGGTT
Organism: Rhodococcus sp. RD6.2; assembly: GCF_001040705.1. GTDB lineage: Bacteria > Actinomycetota > Actinomycetes > Mycobacteriales > Mycobacteriaceae > Rhodococcus_G. Next base: position 41,064 of record NZ_CVQP01000004.1, on the reverse strand, counting down.
GCGGACGAACCACTGCGACCAGGTCGGGAACTGCGCGACGGGCACGAAACCGGCCGAGAACATGCCGAGGATCAGCTGCGGAATGGTCAGCGCCTGGCTGGTCATCTCGGGACTGCGGCTGAGAGTGCCGATGAGGTCGCCGCCGAGTGACAGCGTCATCGCGATCGCGAGTGACATCGCGACGAACAGCACGGAGTTCGCGATGCCGCCGTTGAACCGGAACCCGATGATGTGGCCGTACACGAGCGCGGCGATCAGGGAGATCGAGCAGTGCACGAAGGACGCCGACATGCGGGAGGCCAGCGGGACCCCGGCGAACACGGGCATCGTCTGGAACCGGGCATTCATGCCGTTGACGGCCTCGAGCGCCGCCTTGCCCGCTGCCGAGATCGCGGTGAACGCCATCGCCTGCAGCACGATGATCGCCATGACGAACTGCGCGTAGTCGATGCCCTGGAACTTCATCACGAAACGCAGTGGCAGATAGAAGCCGATGGTGAAGATCGCGGGTGCGAGCACGGCGATGAAGAACTGGCCGCTCGTCCACATGCGACGGATGTTCCGACCGGTAAGCGCGAGCCACTGGCCGGTCGCTGAGAGTTCGGGCCTGCGGTGCCTGCCGACCCGTGCGACGGCGCGGGACTGGGGCTCGGGCGGGGTGTCCTCGGTCTTCGCGGTACTTGCCGCGATTGCTGTCACGACGCTTCGCTCTCTTCGGCGGCGGGTTGCCCTGTCAACGCGAGGAACACGTCGTCGAGCGACGGCCTCCGCAGCGCGATGTCGGCCAGCGGGACCCGGGAGATGTCAAGTCTGCGCAGGACCTCCGCGAGCGTCTGCGCACCGTACTGCGCCGGGATCGACAACCGGTCGTGGCCGGTGGCGGTGACGTACTCCGGCGGCACCAGGCTCGTCAGCACCGCGTGCACGCGAGGCAGGTCCGCGAGTCTGAGCGGAACCACCTCGCAGTAGCTGCCGCCGGTGCGGTCCTTGAGCTGATCGGCGGTGCCCTCCGCGATGACGGTCCCTTTGTCGATGACGACGATGTTGTCGCTGAGGACGTCCGCTTCCTCGAGGTACTGCGTGGTCAGCAGGATCGTGATCCCCTGATCCTTGAGCGTGGAGACGAGCGACCACACGCCCTGACGGCTGCGGGGGTCGAGACCGGTCGTCGGCTCGTCGAGGAAGACGACCTCGGGTCGGGTGACGAGGCCGCAGGCGATGTCGACGCGGCGACGCATACCACCGGAGTACCCGGCGACCTTGCGTTCGGCGGCGTACTCGAGGTCGAACTGCCTCAGCAGTTCCTCGGCGCGGGCCTTCGCGGACTGGCGGTTCAGGCCCATGAGCCGACCGAACAGGACGAGATTCTCGCGGGCCGTCAGTTGCTCGTCGAGCGCGGCGTACTGACCCGTCATCATGATCGAACGCCGCACCGCGGGGGCCTGCTCGACAACGTCGTGGCCGGCGACGACAGCGCGTCCCGAATCCGGGCGCAGCAGAGTCGACAGCACGTTGACCGTCGTGGTCTTGCCTGCGCCGTTGGGGCCGAGAACACCGAGAACAGTGCCGCGCGGCACCTCGAAGCTGACCCCCCTGAGCGCCTGAACTTCACCGAAGGACTTGCGGATGCCCTCGACCAGGACGGCAGAGTGGGGTGTAGGCATGCACGCGAGTATGTCATGCATCGCCGAGCCCCGAGGCTGACCTGCAAGGCAGATTTTCGCCCGTCCTTTCGATGTTCGCCAACCGGTAACGAGTGGGGCCTGCACGCCGATGGATCTGTCCCGGTCGGTGCCGGTGGGGGCGACGTCGAGGGCGTGCGGTGTCGAGGAGACGCGGACGCCGGTGAGCCTCGTCACGCGACGGAACCGGACGGTCGGCCCACCACGACGAGACGCCGGGCGTGGTCGGGACGTCGTCCGTGTCGGCGATCTCATGACGCCGGGGTGACCCAGATGGTGATGTCCGCGTGGACGACCTCGGTGCCGTCCCTGTCCCGAATCGAGACGGGCACGACGAGCTCGGTGCCCTCGGTGACGGCGGTGAAGTCGGGAACGGTCGGCAGGGTCGCGACCGCGTGGAGTGCTGTCGACGCCTTCGCCAGGTACTGCGTGTGCATCGCCTTTGGGATCCAGCGATGGGTGGGAGGGACCGTGGCCTCGGCGAGCATGCCCATCGCAGCTTCGGCGAGGTTGCACGCCGCGATCGCGTGGAAGGTGCCGAGGTGGTTGCGCACGCCCCACCATTTGGGTGCCCGGATCTCGCAACGACCGGGCTCGAGTGCGGTCACGCGGGGGAGGACGGTGGCGAAGTAGGGGACACGTACGCACATGCCGAGAGAGAACAGTGCGGAGCCCAGGGCGTTGTGCGGCAGACGCTGCCAGGCGCGGTAGGTCGGGGTGACGGTCGACATGGCCAGACCTTACTCGAAAGTAAGATACTTGCCGAGGTGTGACCCGTTCGGATTTGAAGTCCACGCCGAACTCCGGCATACTGGTCGGGTTGCCTGGACCGGGGACACGCACGCGTGCGGCCTACGTCCGGCTGAAGAGGTCGACGACCAGGCGTCGTCCCACCGAGATGGGGATTCCCGCTCGGAGGGAGCAGTCACCCGGTCCGGCCAAGTAGGACAGCGTCGACAAGTACGACAGTGTCGACAGGTAGGAAATGCAGTATCCATTCGCGCTCCATCCGGAGCGCGGGCTCGGTACACATTCCGCTGGCCGATTCGTGTGTGAACACGAATCGGGGAATGAGCGGGAGGGCGACACGCCCGACCGCGTGGACCGGGGACAGTTCCATGACAGATGAACAGCGGCAGCGGATCGGATTTCCCGATCGGCATCGGATCAGGTCCTTCGACCTTTGGCGCCGATCGCCAACGTTCTTCTTCGCCCGGTAGTGGGTGGAACTGTGCACAGGGTGGTCTCCGAGTGGGACCACAGCAGACAAGCGTTCCCCGAGGGGAGCGCAAGGCCTAATCACATCGGGCAAGGAAGAGGACACAAGCGTGGCGGGACAGAAGATCCGCATCAGGCTCAAGGCCTACGACCATGAGGCGATCGACGCGTCCGCGCGCAAGATCGTCGAGACGGTGACCCGTACCGGGGCCCGCGTGGTCGGACCGGTGCCGTTGCCGACCGAAAAGAACGTGTACTGCGTCATCCGCTCGCCGCACAAGTACAAGGACTCGCGCGAGCACTTCGAGATGCGTACCCACAAGCGGCTCATTGACATCCTCGACCCGACGCCCAAGACGGTCGACGCGCTCATGCGCATCGACCTGCCGGCGAGCGTCGATGTCAACATCCAGTGAGCGCGGCGGAGACAACAACAATGACTGAGAACAAGATCACGGGAATCCTGGGCACCAAGCTCGGAATGACCCAGGTCTTCGACGAGAACAACCGGGTCGTTCCGGTCACCGTCGTCAAGGCCGGACCGAACGTCGTCACCCAGATCCGCACCGAGGAGCGCGACGGCTACAGCGCCGTCCAGCTCGCGTACGGCGCGATCGACCCCCGCAAGGTGAACAAGCCGACCTCCGGCCAGTTCGCCAAGGCCGGTGTGACCCCCCGTCGCCACATCGTCGAGCTGCGCGTCGCCGACGCCGGCGAGTACGAGGTCGGCCAGGAGCTCACCGCGGCTGTGTTCGAGGACGGCGCCTACGTCGACGTCACCGGCACCTCCAAGGGCAAGGGCTTCGCGGGCACCATGAAGCGCCACGGCTTCGCAGGCCAGGGTGCGTCGCACGGTGCGCAGGCTGTGCACCGTCGTCCCGGCTCGATCGGTGGCTGCGCCACCCCCGGCCGCGTGTTCAAGGGCATGCGCATGTCGGGCCGCATGGGTAACGACCGTGTGACCACGCAGAACCTCACCGTCCACAAGGTGGACGCCGAGGCCGGTCTGCTTCTGATCAAGGGTGCGATCCCCGGCCGCAAGGGCGGCCTCGTGATCGTCAAGACCGCAGTGAAGGGTGGTGCGTCCGCATGACCGAGACCGCAACCAAGCTCACCCTCGACGTTCGCAACGCTGACGGCGGCACCAACGGCACCGTCGCGCTGCCCGCCGAGATCTTCGACGCACAGGCCAACATCGCGCTGATGCACCAGGTCGTCGTTGCTCAGCTGGCCGCGGCACGTCAGGGCACGCACTCCACCAAGACCCGCGGCGAGGTCCGCGGCGGTGGCAAGAAGCCGTACCGCCAGAAGGGCACCGGCCGGGCTCGTCAGGGCTCGACCCGCGCGCCGCAGTTCGCCGGCGGTGGCACCGTCCACGGCCCGAAGCCGCGTGACTACAGCCAGCGCACCCCGAAGAAGATGAAGGCCGCCGCTCTCCGTGGTGCCCTCTCCGACCGGGCGCGCAACGAGCGCATCCACGTGATCACCGAACTGGTTGCCGGGCAGACCCCGTCCACCAAGAACGCGAAGAAGTTCCTCGGTGAGATCTCGGACCGCAAGAAGCTTCTGCTCGTCGTCGGTCGCGAGGACATCGCGGCATGGAAGAGCGTGCAGAACCTGGAAGGCGTGCACCCCATCGCACCCGACCAGCTGAACACCTACGACGTGCTCAACAGCGACGATGTCGTGTTCAGCGTCGAGGCGCTCAACGCGTTCATCCACGGCCCGGCCGAGGCTGCGCAGAAGGAGGAGAGCAAGTGAGCACCATCGCCGATCCCCGCGACATCCTGCTCGCCCCGGTCATCTCCGAGAAGTCCTACGGACTGATCGAGGAAGGCACCTACACCTTCCTGGTGCACCCGGACTCGAACAAGACGCAGATCAAGATTGCCGTCGAGAAGGTCTTCGGCGTGACTGTGACCAGCGTCAACACCGCCAACCGTCAGGGCAAGCGCAAGCGGACCCGGTTCGGCTACGGCAAGCGCAAGGACACCAAGCGCGCGCTCGTGACGATCTCGGCCGACAGCAAGCCCATCGAGATCTTCGGAGGCCCGGTCGCGTAAGCGGGCGGGACTTGACGAGATATAGAGGACGAGAAGACTCATGGCAATCCGTAAGTACAAGCCGACTACCCCGGGCCGTCGCGGCTCGAGCGTCTCGGACTTCGCCGAGATCACTCGGTCGACGCCCGAGAAGTCGCTCATCCGCCCGCTGCACGGGCGCGGTGGTCGTAACGCACACGGTCGCATCACCACCCGGCACAAGGGTGGCGGACACAAGCGCGCCTACCGACTGATCGATTTCCGTCGCAACGACAAGGACGGCGTGCCGGCCAAGGTCGCGCACATCGAGTACGACCCCAACCGCACCGCGAACATCGCGCTGCTGCACTACGCCGACGGTGAGAAGCGCTACATCATTGCGCCGAAGGACCTCAAGCAGGGTGCACGGGTCGAGTCCGGCGTCGGCGCCGACATCAAGCCCGGCAACAACCTGCCGCTGCGCAACATCCCGACGGGTACCACCATCCACGCGGTGGAACTCCGCCCGGGCGGCGGCGCCAAGATGGCTCGCTCCGCAGGCGCCAGCATCCAGCTCCTCGGCAAGGAGGGTCCGTACGCGACCCTGCGTATGCCGTCGGGTGAGATCCGTCGCGTCGACGTGCGTTGCCGCGCGTCGGTCGGCGAGGTCGGCAACGCCGAGCAGTCGAACATCAACTGGGGCAAGGCCGGCCGTATGCGCTGGAAGGGCAAGCGCCCGACCGTCCGTGGTGTCGTGATGAACCCGGTCGACCACCCGCACGGTGGTGGCGAGGGCAAGACCTCCGGTGGTCGCCACCCGGTCAGCCCGTGGGGCAAGCCGGAAGGCCGCACCCGCAAGCCCAACAAGCCGAGCGACAAGCTCATCGTCCGCCGCCGGCGTACCGGCAAGAAGCGCTAGGAGGGAGTGAAGAATGCCCCGCAGTCTTAAGAAGGGTCCGTTCGTCGACGACCACCTCCTCGCGAAGGTGGACGTGCAGAACGAAAAGGGCACCAAGCAGGTCATCAAGACCTGGTCCCGTCGTTCGACCATCATCCCGGACTTCATCGGTCACACGTTCGCGGTCCACGACGGCCGCAAGCACGTGCCGGTGTTCGTGTCCGATTCGATGGTCGGTCACAAGCTCGGCGAGTTCGCACCGACCCGCACGTTCAAGGGTCACATCAAGGACGACCGGAAGAGCAAGCGTCGATGAGCACTGAAACTCAGAACCCCACCGCCAAGGCGGTTGCGCGCCACGTGCGCGTGACGCCCATGAAGGCGCGTCGTGTCGTGGACCTGGTTCGTGGACGTTCCGTCGAGGACGCCCTGAACATCCTGAAGTTCGCGCCGCAGGCCGCCAGCGAGCCGGTCGCGAAGGTCGTTGCCAGCGCAGCGGCCAACGCCGAGAACAACCTCGGCCTCGACCCCAGCACGCTGGTCGTCGCCACCGCGTACGTGGACGAGGGTGCCACCCTCAAGCGTTTCCAGCCGCGTGCCCAGGGCCGTGCGTTCCGCATCCGCAAGCGCACCAGCCACATCACGGTCATCGTGGAGAGCCTGCCCAAGGCCGGCACCTCGAACCGCAATCGCCGGAAGGGAAGTGCTCAGTAGTGGGCCAGAAGATCAACCCGCACGGCTTCCGCCTGGGTATCACCACCGACTGGAAGTCCCGCTGGTACGCAGACAAGCAGTACGCGGAGTACGTCAAGGAAGACGTCGCGATCCGTAAGCTCCTCGCCACGGGCATGGAGCGGGCCGGTATCGCGAAGGTCGAGATCGAGCGCACCCGTGACCGGGTTCGCGTCGACATCCACACCGCGCGTCCGGGCATCGTCATCGGTCGCCGCGGCGCCGAGGCCGATCGCATCCGCGCCGAGCTCGAGAAGCTGACCGGCAAGCAGGTCCAGCTGAACATCCTCGAGGTCAAGAACGCCGAGGCCGAGGCCCAGCTCGTCGCACAGGGTGTGGCCGAGCAGCTCAGCAACCGTGTCGCTTTCCGTCGCGCCATGCGCAAGGCCATCCAGTCGGCCATGCGTCAGCCGAACGTGAAGGGCATCCGCGTGCAGTGCTCCGGTCGTCTCGGCGGTGCCGAGATGTCCCGCTCGGAGTTCTACCGCGAGGGTCGGGTTCCGCTGCACACGCTGCGTGCGGACATCGACTACGGCCTGTACGAGGCGAAGACCACCTTCGGTCGTATCGGCGTGAAGGTCTGGATCTACAAGGGCGACATCGTCGGCGGCAAGCGTGAGCTGACCGCTGCTGCGGCTCCGGCCGATCGCCCGCGCCGTGAGCGTCCGAGCCGCCCGCGTCGTTCCGGTGCCTCGGGCACCACCGCGACCAGCACCGAGGCCGGTCGCGCCGCCACCGCCGAGGCTCCCGCCTCGACCGAATCGAATCAGGAGGGCTGACGCATGTTGATCCCACGTCGGGTCAAGCACCGCAAGCAGCACCACCCGAGCCGTTCGGGTGCGGCCAAGGGTGGCACCCAGGTCACGTTCGGTGACTACGGCATCCAGGCTCTCGAGCCGGCCTACATCACCAACCGTCAGATCGAGTCCGCTCGTATCGCCATGACGCGCCACATCAAGCGTGGCGGCAAGATCTGGATCAACATCTTCCCGGATCGCCCGCTCACCAAGAAGCCGGCCGAGACCCGCATGGGTTCCGGTAAGGGTTCGCCGGAGTGGTGGGTCGCGAACATCAAGCCCGGTCGGGTCATGTTCGAGATGAGCTACCCCAACGAGGAGATCGCTCGTGAGGCCCTGCGCCGCGCGATGCACAAGCTCCCCTGCAAGTGCCGGATCGTCACGAGGGAGGAGCAGTTCTGATGGCTACTGGAACCCCCGCCACCGAACTCCGCGAGCTCACCGAGGAGGAGCTGGTCACCAAGCTCCGCGAGTCGAAGGAAGAGCTGTTCAACCTTCGCTTCCAGATGGCTACCGGTCAGCTGGACAACAACCGTCGGCTGCGCACCGTCCGTCACGAGATCGCGCGCGTCTACACCGTTATGCGCGAGCGTGAGCTCGGCCTCGCCGCCGGCCCGGATGCGGGTGACGCGGCATGAGTGAGAAGGACACCGCAGTGACCGAAGAGCGTGGGACCCGCAAGGTCCGCATCGGCTACGTCGTCTCCGACAAGATGGAGAAGACGATCGTCGTCGAGCTCGAGGACCGTGTGAAGCACCCGCTGTACGGCAAGATCATCCGCCGTACGAGCAAGGTGAAGGCGCACGACGAGAACGGCGTCGCCGGCATCGGCGACCGCGTCCAGCTGATGGAGACCCGACCGCTGTCGGCGACCAAGCGCTGGCGTCTGGTCGAGGTGCTCGAAAAGGCCAAGTAGGCCTTTCGACCCGAGTACGAGATTCGACGAACGGCCCGTCCCGAGCACGTGGGGCGGGCTGTTCGCCGTTGGAGGGCCTTCACCAGGAACGATTTGGTTTCCTTCGGTGACTTCCCTACACTAGAGCGGTTGCCTGTGCCTGAAGCATGTCCGCATTCGGCAGGCCGGCGGCAGACCGCGCGTATCGGGTCGGTATCCGCTACGTACGAAAATCCAGGTCTAGGAGACATCAGTGATTCAGCAGGAGTCGCGACTGCGTGTCGCCGACAACACGGGTGCCAAGGAGATTCTCTGCATCCGCGTTCTCGGTGGTTCGTCTCGTCGCTACGCCGGGATCGGTGACATCATCGTCGCCACCGTCAAGGACGCCATCCCGGGTGGAAACATCAAGAAGGGCGAGGTCGTCAAGGCCGTCGTCGTGCGCACCACCAAGGAGCGCCGCCGTCCGGACGGCTCGTACATCAAGTTCGACGAGAACGCCGCCGTCCTCATCAAGCCGGACCACGATCCCCGTGGCACCCGCATCTTCGGACCCGTCGGCCGCGAGCTGCGCGACAAGAAGTTCATGAAGATCGTTTCGCTCGCCCCGGAGGTGCTGTGATGAAGGTGCACAAGGGTGACACCGTTCTGGTCATCGCAGGCAAGGACAAGGGCGCCAAGGGCAAGGTCATTCAGGCCTACCCGGCGACCGAGAAGGTCCTCGTCGAAGGTGTGAACCGGATCAAGAAGCACACCGCGGTTTCCGCGAACCAGCGTGGCGCCTCCTCGGGCGGCATCGTGACGCAGGAAGCCCCGATTCACGTGTCGAACGTCGCGGTCATCGACTCGGACGGCAACCCCACCCGCGTGGGCTACCGCACCGACGAGAACGGCAAGCGCGTTCGGATCTCCCGTAAGAACGGGAAGGACATCTGAGATGACGAGCACTGAGAACAAGATCCAGCCGCGCCTGAAGCTGCGCTACCGCGCCGAGATCAAGGACGCGCTGAACGCAGAGTTCAAGTACGACAACGTCATGCAGATCCCCGGCGTGGTCAAGGTCGTCGTCAACATGGGTGTCGGCGACGCCGCCCGCGACGCGAAGCTGATCAACGGTGCGGTCGCGGACCTCGAGCTGATCACCGGTCAGAAGCCGGAGATCCGCAAGGCCCGCAAGTCCATCGCGCAGTTCAAGCTCCGTGAAGGCATGCCGATCGGTGCCCGCGTCACGCTGCGTGGCGACCGCATGTGGGAGTTCCTCGACCGTCTCGTGTCGATCGCCCTTCCGCGAATCAGGGACTTCCGTGGCCTGTCCGGCAAGCAGTTCGACGGCAACGGCAACTACACCTTCGGTCTGAACGAGCAGTCGATGTTCCACGAGATCGACGTCGACAAGATCGACCGCCCGCGCGGTATGGACATCACCGTCGTGACCACCGCCACCAACAACGACGAAGGCCGTGCCCTGCTCAAGCACCTCGGCTTCCCGTTCAAGGAGAACTGAGCATGGCGAAGAAGGCACTGGTCAACAAGGCCAACAAGAAGCCCAAGTTCGCGGTTCGCGCGTACACCCGCTGCCAGAAGTGCGGTCGGCCGCACGCGGTCTACCGCAAGTTCGGTCTGTGCCGCGTCTGCCTGCGCGAAATGGCGCACGCGGGCGAGCTGCCGGGTGTTCACAAGAGCTCTTGGTGACACACCGACGCTGACACGACAGGGCGCGCACTCCACTCGGAGTGCGCGCCCTGTCGCTGTCGTGGGGTGATGTTCGTCTCGGATGTGATCCGGACGATTTGTCCTGCGTAGCGGATTTCCCTACACTAGTGGGGTTGCCTGTGCAACGTCGGTGCTCTGCGTGCCTGCGTTGCCGAGTGCACGAACTCATTCCGGTCGGCGACTGTCGCCCGGACCAGCCGAATTGTTGTAGGCCCACGACCGGTCAGCCGGTGTTGCATGGGAACCGCAGCGAGAAAGGTGTCGAGGTCGAACCATGACCATGACCGATCCCATCGCAGACTTCTTGACGCGTCTGCGCAACGCCAACTCGGCGTACCACGACGAGGTGAAGTTGCCGCACTCGAAGATCAAGGCGAACATCGCCGAGATCCTCAAGCGCGAGGGCTACATCTCCGATTTCCGCACCGAGGATGCCGAGGTGGGCAAGACCCTCATCGTCGACCTCAAGTACGGACCCAGCCGTGAGCGCAGCCTCGCCGGCGTCCGTCGTGTCTCCAAGCCCGGTCTCCGGGTGTACGCGAAGTCCACCAACCTGCCCAAGGTTCTCGGCGGCCTCGGCGTGGCGATCATCTCCACGTCTTCCGGCCTGCTCACGGATCGTCAGGCGGCCAAGCAGGGCGTGGGCGGCGAAGTCCTCGCCTACGTCTGGTAAGGGAGGACCACCATGTCGCGTATTGGAAAGATTCCGGTCACCGTGCCTTCGGGTGTCGAGGTGACCATAGACGGCCAGGACGTCGCGGTGAAGGGCCCCAAGGGTCAGTTGTCGCTGACGCTCGCCGAGCCGATCGCCGTTGCCAAGGGTGAGGACGGTGCCCTGCTGGTCACCCGTCCCGACGACGAGCGTCGCAGCCGTGCGCTGCACGGTCTGTCTCGCACCCTCGTCGCGAACCTCATCACCGGTGTGACCCAGGGTTACACCACCAAGATGGAGATTCACGGCGTCGGTTACCGCGTCGCGCTCAAGGGTCAGGACCTCGAGTTCTCGCTCGGCTACAGCCACCCGGTTCCGATCGAGGCGCCCGAGGGCATCTCGTTCGCAGTCGAGTCGCCGACGAAGTTCTCGGTCTCTGGCATCGACAAGCAGAAGGTCGGCCAGATTGCGGCCAACATCCGCCGCCTGCGCAAGTCCGACCCGTACAAGGGCAAGGGCATTCGCTACGAAGGCGAACAGGTCCGCCGCAAGGTCGGAAAGACGGGTAAGTGATATGAGCCAGACTGCAAACCAGAAGGCCAAGCGGATTCCGCTCGGCAAGGACGTGTCCACCACGCGTCGTCTCTCGAAGACGCGTCGTCACTTCCGTCTGCGCAAGAAGATCTCCGGCACCCCCGAGCGTCCGCGCCTCGTCGTGAACCGCTCGTCCCGGCACATCCACGTCCAGCTCGTGGACGACCTCGCAGGCCGCACCCTGGCCGCGGCGTCGACCACCGAGGCGGATCTGCGTGCCGCGGAGGGCGACAAGAAGGCCCTGAGCGCGAAGGTCGGTCAGCTGATCGCCGAGCGCGCCAAGGCAGCCGGTGTGGAGGCCGTGGTCTTCGATCACGGTGGCCACGGCTACCACGGTCGCATCGCCGCTCTGGCGGATGCCGCTCGCGAAAGCGGGTTGAAGTTCTGATGACGAAGATTTCTAACGGAAGGACAGTCTGATGCCGGGACGTCAGAGGCGTGACGGCGGCAGCGGACCCGCCGGACAGAACGGACCTGCGAACGAGGGTCGGGGCGGTCGCGACCGTCGCGACAACCGTCGGGACAACGCAGCGGAGAAGTCGAACCACATCGAGCGTGTGGTCGCGATCAACCGCGTGTCCAAGGTCGTGAAGGGTGGTCGTCGCTTCAGCTTCACCGCCCTCGTGATCGTGGGCGACGGCAACGGACTCGTTGGCGTCGGCTACGGCAAGGCCAAGGAAGTTCCCGCGGCCATCCAGAAGGGTGTCGAGGAGGCTCGCAAGGGCTTCTTCCGCGTGCCTCTCATCGGCAGCACCATCACCCACCCGGTTCAGGGTGAGGCAGCCGCAGGCGTCGTCATGCTCCGTCCGGCAAGCCCCGGTACCGGTGTCATCGCCGGTGGCGCGGTGCGTGCCGTGCTCGAGTGCGCGGGCGTTCACGACATCCTTGCCAAGTCGCTCGGTAGCGACAATGCGATCAACGTCGTGCACGCGACCGTTGCCGCGCTCAAGGGCCTCCAGCGTCCCGAGGAGGTGGCCGCTCGTCGCGGTCTGCCGATCGAGGACGTCGCCCCGGCAGGCATGCTCCGTGCACGCGCACAGGCTGGGAGCGTGAAGTAATGGCCGATCTGAAGGTCACCCAGGTCAAGAGCACCATCGGGACCAAGCAGAACCAGAAGGACTCGCTGCGCACGCTGGGTCTCAAGGGCATCCGTCAGACCGTTGTCCGTGAGGACAACGCGCAGAACCGCGGTCTGATCAACGTGGTGCGCCACCTCGTCACAGTTGAGGAGGTCTAACCATGACCATCAAGCTGCACCACCTCCGGCCTGCGCCGGGCGCCAAGACCGACAAGACCCGTGTCGGCCGTGGTGAAGGTTCCAAGGGTAAGACCGCTGGTCGCGGTACCAAGGGCACCAAGGCACGCAAGAACGTGCCGGTCGCCTTCGAGGGCGGGCAGATGCCGCTGCACATGCGGCTGCCCAAGCTCAAGGGCTTCACCAACCCGAACCGCGTCGAGTACCAGGTCGTCAATGTCGCTGATCTCGCTCGGGTTTTCCCCGAGGGCGGTCAGATCGGCATCGAGGAACTCGTCGCCAAGGGCTTGGTTCGCAAGAACCAGCTCGTGAAGATCCTCGGTGACGGAGAGCTCACGGTTGCCGTTCAGGTGACCGCGAACAAGTTCACCGGCTCCGCCAAGGAGAAGATCGCCGCTGCCGGTGGGACCACCACCGAGCTGTGATCGTTCGATAGCTGGACCGTGACGGCCGCAGCACCGCCCGAAAGGGCAGTGCTGCGGCCGTTTCCGTCGGTTGTCCCAGTCCGTGACCGCAATTGTGGGATTGCCGGGCGGACGCCCGGGGGGCCACTGATAGAGTTTCAGAGTTCAACGTGACCATCGGGCTCTTCGGCCCAATGCCCCAGCCCGCCCCCCATCATCGTCGTGCCCAGGAGGATTCTTGCTTTCCGCCTTCGTCTCGGCCTTCAGGACTCCAGACCTGAGGCGGAAGATCCTCATCGCACTCGGATTGATCGCGTTGTACCGGTTCGGTGCGACGCTGCCGTCTCCGGGTGTCGACTACGGCAACGTCAAGGCCTGTATCGACCAGATCTCGGGTAGTGACCAGGCGGGTATCTACTCGCTGATCAACCTGTTCTCCGGCGGTGCACTGCTGCAACTGTCGGTGTTCGCGATCGGCATCATGCCGTACATCACGGCGAGCATCATCGTGCAGTTGCTGACCGTCGTCATCCCGCGGTTCGAGGAACTCCGCAAGGAGGGCCAGTCCGGCCAGGCGAAGATGACGCAGTACACGCGCTACCTGTCGATCGCCCTCGCGGTCCTGCAGTCGACGGGCATCGTCGCGCTCGCAGCTCGCGGTCAGCTACTCCAGGGCTGTTCGGAACCGATCCTGGCCGACGACTCGGTCTTCGCGATGGTCACGATCGTCCTCGTGATGACCGCGGGCGCCGCCCTCGTCATGTGGATGGGCGAGCTGATCACCGAGCGCGGCGTCGGCAACGGCATGTCGCTGCTGATCTTCTCGGGCATCGCGTCGCGCCTTCCGGCCGAGGGCGGGGCGATCCTCGACTCCCGCGGCGGCCTGATCTTCGCGGCCGTCTGTGTGGCCGCACTGGCGCTGATCGCGGGTGTGGTGTTCGTCGAGCAGGGCCAGCGCCGGATCCCGGTGCAGTACGCAAAGCGGATGGTCGGCCGGAAGATGTACGGCGGGTCGTCGACCTACCTGCCGCTGAAGGTGAACCAGGCCGGCGTCATCCCGGTCATCTTCGCGTCGTCGCTGCTGTACCTCCCGAACCTGATCGCACAGCTCACCGGTGCCGCCTCGGCGACCGATCCCAGCTGGTGGCAGCGGTTCATCAACGAGTACCTGGTGAATCCGTCGAACCCGGTCTACATCCTGATCTACTTCCTGCTCATCGTCTTCTTCACCTACTTCTACGTCGCGATCACCTTCAATCCGGAGGAGCGCGCCGACGAGATGAAGAAGTTCGGTGGCTTCATCCCGGGCATCCGCCCGGGTCGTCCCACCGCGGACTACCTCCAGTACGTGCTCAGCCGCATCACGCTGCCGGGCGCCATCTATCTCGGTTTGATCGCCGTGCTGCCCAACTTCTTCCTGGCGCAGGGGAGTGCGGGAAGCAGCATCTTCGGTGGTGCGGCGGTGCTGATTCTCGTCAGCGTCGGCCTCGACACCGTCAAGCAGATCGAGAGTCAACTCATGCAGCGCAACTACGAAGGGTTCCTCAAGTGAGACTCGTCCTCCTTGGTCCTCCCGGTGCCGGCAAGGGCACCCAGGCCGCGATTCTGTCCGAGAAGCTCGGCATCCCGCACATCTCGACGGGCGACCTGTTCCGCGCGAACATCGGGCAGCAGACCGCGCTCGGACTCGAGGCCAAGAAGTACCTCGACGCCGGCGACCTGGTTCCCAGCGAGATCACGAACAACATGGTGAAGGCCCGTGTCGCCGAGCCGGACGCCGCGAACGGGTTCCTCCTCGACGGATTCCCCCGCACGGTCGACCAGGCCCAGGCGCTCGAGGGGATCCTGGCCGGGCTCGGCGCCAAGCTCGACGGCGTCCTCGCGTTCGACGTGGACGACGAGGTCGTGGTCGAGCGCATGCTCTCCCGTGGCCGCGCGGACGACACCGAGGACGTCATCCGTAACCGGATGCGGGTGTACCGCGAGGAGACCGCACCGCTCCTCGATCACTACAAGGGCAGCATCGTCACCGTCGACGCCGTCGGCGAGATCGACGATGTCAACGCCCGCGCGCTGGCCGCGCTGGGTAAGTAAGAGGGCTGTCATGGGGTTTCGTCGCAAGAAGGTCGTTCCGTTCCGCACCGCCGGTGAGCTCGACGCGATGGCAGCGGCCGGTGCGATCGTCGGCGCGACCCTCGTGGCCGTGCGGGCCGCGGCGAAGCCCGGTGTCAGCACTCTCGATCTCGATCGGATCGCCGAGCAGACCATCCGGGATGCCGGCGCAGTTCCGTCGTTCCTCGGCTACCACGGATTCCCGGGGTCGATCTGCTCGTCCGTGAACGATCGTGTCGTGCACGGGATTCCGTCGGCAGACGACGTGCTCGCCGAGGGCGACCTCGTCTCCATCGACTGCGGCGCCATTCTCGACGGTTGGCACGGCGACTCGGCGTGGACGTTCGGCGTGGGGGAGATGTCCGCAGCAGACCAGGATCTCAGCGAGGCCACCCGGTTGTCGATGGACGCGGGTATCGCGGCGATGCTACCGGGGAACCGGCTCACCGACGTCTCGCATGCGATCGAGCAGGGCACGCTCGCTGCCGAGAAGGCGCACGGCCGCGGGTACGGCATCGTCGACGGGTACGGTGGCCACGGCATCGGCCGTGAGATGCACATGGACCCGTTCCTCGCGAACGAGGGTGCACCCGGCAAGGGCCCGCAGCTGGTGGTCGGGTCGGTGCTCGCGATCGAGCCGATGCTGACGCTGGGCACGACGGAGACGAAGATCCTCGCCGACGACTGGACGGTGGTGACCGTGGACGGCTCGCGTGCTGCGCACTGGGAGCACACGGTAGCGGTCACGGAGGACGGCCCGAGGATCCTGACGGTCCGCCCCGAGTGACTCGAAGGCAACATGAGAACGGCCCCCGCGGTGTGCGGGGGCCGTTCTCGTTTTCCGGGGCGCTGCGCGGTCTCGAGATCACATGTCCATCAGTACGGTTATCGGCCCGTCGTTGACCGACGACACCCGCATGTGTGCCCCGAAGTGGCCGGTCGCGACCTCGGCGCCGAGGTCGCGCAGTGCATCTGCGAACGCGTCGACCAGGGGTTCGGCAACCGGTCGCGGCGCGGCGGCGGACCAGGACGGGCGCCTGCTCTTGCGGGCGTCGCCGAGCAGGGTGAACTGGCTGACCACCAGGAGCGGTGCCCCGACGTCGGAGGCGGAGCGTTCGCCGTCGAGAATGCGCATTCGCCAGATCTTCGCGGCCAGTGTCGCGGCGAGGGCCGCGTCGTCCTCGTGACCGATGCCGAGGAGGATCAGCAGCCCCTGCGTGGCGGGGGAGATGCGGGCGACGACCCGGCCGTCCACCTCCACCGCGGCTTCGGTCACTCGCTGTACGACCGCGCGCACGGCCCACGTCCCTTCGTGTCGGAGGAGGAGACACGCCGCGTTTGGCCTGGTGGAGGAACTCCGGTAGCATGGACCAATGGTGCGTCCTGCGTGCCGGTCGTCTGCTGTTTCGGTCCCGCTTCCCGCGTCGTTCTCGGGAGCAATTCGACTCAGTGCACGGGCGGTTCTCGATCGCGTCTGCACCACCGTAACGGAGAACGATGCCCACCAACGGATCGCGGAGGATATGGCTAAGAAAGACGGGGCCATCGAGGTCGAGGGACGAGTTGTCGAGCCGCTGCCCAATGCAATGTTTCGCATTGAGCTGGAAAACGGCCACAAGGTCCTCGCACACATCAGCGGCAAGATGCGGCAGCACTACATCCGCATCCTGCCAGAGGACCGGGTCGTCGTAGAGCTCTCGCCCTACGATCTGTCGCGCGGTCGCATCGTCTACCGGTACAAGTAGAAACTTCCCGGGCCACTCCTGGTCTGGGAAAAGTATGTCCACCGACCGGTGGGCGACACATCAGGAGATTAGACAGACGTGAAGGTTCAGCCGAGCGTCAAGAAGATCTGCGAGAAGTGCAAGGTGATCCGCCGTAACGGGCGGGTCATGGTGATCTGCGAGAACCTGCGCCACAAGCAGCGTCAGGGCTGATCACTCCTCTCGAGGATCTGCTTGGCAACAAGCACAGATGACCTTCCAGCACCAGCCGGTGTCCACGGCCCACCCGACCCTCGGGTCGACGGGCAGACACCGGTGCACCCCCGGCACGGAGGCCGGGGCCCCACTGAGTTAGTTGAAAGACGTATTGCACGTGTCGGGTGACCGATGCCGCGATGACACAGGGGACGGACTGGGAGCAGACCTCCGCACACCGAAAAGGAATGCCACATGGCACGACTCATGGGTGTCGATCTTCCCCGCGAAAAGCGGATGGAGATCGCACTGACCTACATCTACGGCGTTGGCCGTACCCGCTCGAAGGAAATCCTCGCGGCAACCGGCGTCAGCCCGGACCTGCGCAGCAAGGACCTGAGCGACGACGACCTGAGCACGCTGCGCGAGTACATCGAGCGTTCGGAACTCAAGGTCGAGGGTGACCTGCGCCGCGAGGTGCAGGCCGACATCCGGCGCAAGATCGAGATCGGCTGCTACCAGGGCCTGCGCCACCGTCGTGGTCTGCCCGTGCGTGGACAGCGCACCAAGACCAACGCGCGCACCCGTAAGGGCCCGAAGCGCACCGTCGCAGGGAAGAAGAAGTAATGCCTCCGAAGTCACGTAGCACCGGTCCGAAGAAGACCCAGAAGGCGCGTCGCAGGGACAAGAAGAACGTCCCGCACGGTGCCGCTCACATCAAGAGCACCTTCAACAACACGATCGTGTCCATCACGGACCCGGCCGGCAACGTCATCTCGTGGGCGTCCTCGGGCCACGTGGGCTTCAAGGGCTCGCGTAAGTCCACCCCGTTCGCCGCGCAGCTCGCTGCGGAGAACGCTGCCCGCAAGGCGCAGGAGCACGGCGTGAAGAAGGTCGACGTCTTCGTCAAGGGCCCCGGCTCCGGACGCGAGACGGCGATCCGTTCGCTGCAGGCTGCAGGCCTCGAGGTCGGCACCATCTCCGATGTCACTCCTCAGCCGCACAACGGCTGCCGGCCGCCCAAGCGGCGTCGGGTCTAGCGGGAAGGAAGGTTTAGAAAATGGCACGTTATACCGGACCCATCACCCGCAAGTCGCGTCGTCTGCGCGTCGACCTCGTTGGAGGCGACCAGGCGTTCGAGCGTCGTCCGTACCCGCCGGGCCAGCACGGCCGCGCGCGGATCAAGGAGAGCGAGTACCTGCTCCAGCTGCAGGAGAAGCAGAAGGCTCGCTTCACCTACGGCGTCATGGAGAAGCAGTTCGTCCGCTACTACAAGGAAGCGGTGCGTCGCCCGGGTAAGACCGGCGAGAACCTGCTCCGCATCCTCGAGACCCGCCTCGACAACGTCGTGTACCGCGCCGGCCTGGCCCGTACCCGTCGTCAGGCTCGTCAGCTCGTGACCCACGGTCACCTTCTCGTGAACAACAAGAAGGTCGACATCCCGAGCTACCGCGTCTCCCAGTACGACATCATCGATGTCAAGGAGAAGTCGCTGAGCACGCTGCCGTTCCAGGTTGCGCGTGAGACGGTCGGCGATCGCCCGGTTCCCGGGTGGCTGCAGGTCGTCCCCGGTCGCCTTCGTGTCCTGGTCCACCAGGAGCCCGAGCGCGCGCAGATCGACGTCCCGCTGCAGGAGCAGCTGATCGTCGAGCTGTACTCGAAGTAAAGCCTTTCCGGTTCGTGCGCGGTTTGCGTGTCGTCAGACCCGCAGGCCGCGCACGAGCGCCGGAGGCGCCATCCAACTGGGCGTCAAATAGCGGACGTCCGCACAGGAGGAAAACCACATGCTCATTTCGCAGCGACCCACACTGACCGAAGAGGTCATCGCTGACAACCGCTCGAAGTTCACCATCGAGCCCCTTGAGCCCGGCTTCGGGTACACCCTCGGCAACTCGCTTCGCCGCACCCTGCTGTCGTCGATCCCCGGCGCTGCTGTCACCAGCATCCGCATCGATGGCGTCCTGCACGAGTTCACCACCGTCCCCGGCGTGAAGGAAGATGTCACCGACATCATCCTGAACCTCAAGGGCCTCGTCGTGAGCTCCGAAGAGGACGAGCCGGTCACCATGTACGTCCGCAAGCAGGGCCCCGGTGCCGTGACTGCAGGCGACATCGTGCCTCCGGCCGGCGTCACGGTGAACAACCCGGATCTGCACATCGCCACCCTGAACGACAAGGGCAAGCTGGAGATCGAGCTCGTCGTCGAGCGCGGTCGCGGCTACGTCCCCGCCGTCCAGAACAAGGCGTCCGGAGCCGAGATCGGCCGTATCCCGGTCGACTCGATCTACTCGCCGGTCCTCAAGGTCACCTACAAGGTGGAGGCGACCCGTGTCGAGCAGCGCACCGACTTCGACAAGCTGATCCTCGACGTGGAGACCAAGAACTCCATCACCGCGCGGGACGCGCTCGCCTCAGCGGGCAAGACCCTGGTTGAGCTCTTCGGCCTTGCCCGTGAGCTGAACGTCGAAGCAGAAGGCATCGAGATCGGACCCTCGCCCGCCGAGGCCGATCACATCGCTTCCTTCGGTCTGCCGATCGAGGACCTGGACCTGACGGTCCGGTCCTACAACTGCCTCAAGCGCGAGGGTGTGCACACCGTCGGCGAGCTGGTTGGTCGCACCGAGTCCGATCTGCTCGACATCCGCAACTTCGGTCAGAAGTCCATCGACGAGGTCAAGGTCAAGCTGCACTCGCTCGGCCTGTCCCTCAAGGACAGCCCGGCGTCGTTCGATCCGTCCACGGTTGCCGGCTACGACGCCGCCACCGGGACCTGGAGCGACACCGACGCCGGTGCCTTCAACGAGGGCGATGGCAACGACCAGGACTACGCCGAGACCGAGCAGCTGTAACCAGCTCACTGGGTCCTTACTAGGAGATTCATCATGCCCAAGCCCAAGAAGGGTGCCCGCTTCGGCGGGTCGGCTTCGCACCAGAAGGCGATCTTCGCCAACCTGGCCACCGCGCTCTTCGAGCACGGTCGCATCACCACCACGGAGGCCAAGGCCAAGGCCCTGCGTCCGTACGCCGAGAAGCTCGTGACCAAGGCAAAGGGTGGCACCCTTTCCGACCGTCGCGAGGTTCTCAAGGTCATCCGCAACAAGGATGTCGTGCACACCCTGTTCGCGGAGATCGGTCCGTTCTACGCGGAGCGTGACGGCGGCTACACCCGCATCACGAAGACCGTCCCCCGCAAGGGTGACAACGCTCCGATGGCGATCATCGAGCTCGTCAAGGAGCAGACGGTCACCTCCGAGGCCGACCGCGCACGTCGCGTGAAGGCATCGAAGGCCGCTCCGGCCGAGGAGAACGTGGTGGAGGCCGTCGAGGCCGAGGCCACCGAGGCCGAGGTCGAGAACGCTGACGCTGTCGTGGAGGCCGTCGAGAACGAGACCGCCACCGCTGCAGACGCTGCCGAGGCCAAGAAGGACTAACGCTGAACGCGTCAGAACCTGCGAACGAACCCGTCGCTCCCGTCAGGGAGGGCGGGTTCGTTCGCTTTCGACTGGACATCACCTACGACGGGACCGATTTCTCCGGGTGGGCCCGCCAACCGGGACTGCGCACGGTGTGCGGTGTTCTCGAAGAGGCGATCTCGACGATCCTGCGACAGCCGGTGCAGTTGACCGTCGCCGGTCGCACCGACGCCGGGGTGCACGCGAGCGGCCAGGTCGCCCACTGCGACATCGGGTCGCGCCGCGACGGCGACCTGCCCGAGGGGCTCGAGGAGCCGAACCGTCTGGTGCGCAGGCTCGCCCGGTTCCTGCCGCCGGACGTGCGGGTGAAGGCGATCACCGAGGTGCCGGCCGAGTTCGACGCCCGGTTCTCGGCGATCCGGCGGCACTACGAGTACCGGATCACGACGGCGCGGTACGGGGCGGAGCCACTGCGGGCCCGTGACACGGTGTCGGTCCCGAAGCAGCTGGATCTGGATGCGATGCGCGCGGCGTCGCATTCTCTGCTCGGCCTGCACGATTTCGCCGCGTTCTGTCGTCGACGGGAGGGCGCGACGACGGTCCGCGACCTGCAGCGCTTCGACTGGATGCGTTCCGACGAGCGGTCCGCGGGCTCCGCACCGGGCGACGGCGACATCCTCACCGCATTCGTCAGTGCGGACGCATTCTGCTGGTCGATGGTGCGCAGCCTCGTCGGAGCGATCCTTGCGGTCGGGGAGGGACGACGCACGGTCGACTGGACTGCAGCGCTGCTACGGGAACGGGAGCGGTCGAGTTCAGTACTGGTTGCGCCTGCGCACGGGCTGAGCCTGGTTCGGGTCGACTATCCCGCGGACGAGGATCTGGCGTCGCGCAACGCCGCTACTCGTGAGGTGCGGTCGCTGCCGGGTGGCTGCTGCTGAGTCGTCGGTCGTGGACCGGATTCCGGGTCAGTGCCCGGTGCCCGTGATCACCGTCATGAGGACGGTTTCCGCGTTGTGCCGCGCGACGGATTTCTTGACACGCACTCGGACCACGTCGCCGTTCTTGCGGACGAGGTCGTAGTCGGCTGCCAGATCGAGTTTCTCGCCGCCGGCGAGCTGTGCCTGGGCGCGGTGGTAGTCGTCGAGCAGGTGGGGATGCACGAACTCCCGGGGCCCGAGTAGTCGGGCCTCCGGGAGCGTGTAGCCGAGGAAGTCGGCGAAGGCGCGGTTCACGTCGACGACCTGATCTTCGTCGGTGTGCAGAATCACCGGTAGGTCGAGATTGTGGATCAGCGAGCGATAGTGGGCGCCACTGATCCCGCTGGTGTATCTGGGACCGATGTGTCTCGACATGGCGTGACTCGTTTTCATCGCGACCTCCCGATTGGGCCTGCGTGTTCCTGAGTGTGCCTCTATGTGACAGTTTTATAACGCTTCGCGCAATGTGAGACCGGACACATCCAGCTGATTCGGGATCAGCCGGCCAGTGACCGCGCGATCACGAGTCGCTGAATCTGGTTGGTGCCCTCGAAGATCTGGGTGATCTTCGCTTCGCGCATGTAGCGCTCGACCGGGAAGTCCTGTGTGTAGCCGTACCCGCCGAAAACCTGGACCGCGTCGGTCGTCACCTTCATTGCGGCATCGGTGGCGACGAGCTTCGCGACCGAGGCGTGCCGGGAGTAGTCGAGGCCGGCATCGCGGCGTCGGGCGGCGTCGAGGTAGGTGGCGCGCGCCGAGTCGACGGCCGCGGCCATGTCGGCGAGGACGAAACCCAGGCCCTGGTGGTCGATGATCCGCTTGCCGAACGCCTTGCGTTCCTTGGCGTAGGCGACGGCGTCGTCGAGCGCGCCCTGGGCCAGGCCGACGGCGACGGCGGCGATGCCGAGGCGGCCGGAGTCGAGGGCGCTGAAGGCGATCGGCAGACCCTGTCCCGGCCTTCCGATCATGCGCTCGGTGGGGACGAAGGCGTTGTCGTAGTGCGCGGAGGTGGTCGGTACGGCGCGCAGGCCCATCTTCTCCTCGGGCTTCCCGAAGGACAGTCCCTCGGTCTCGGAGTCGACGAAGAAGCACGAGACGCCCCGCGAACCACTCTCGCCGGTCCGTGCGAAGAGGGTGTAGAAGTCAGCGCGTCCGCCGTTGGTGATCCAGGCCTTCGATCCGTTGATCCGGTAGCCACCCTCGGTTTCGGTTGCCTTGCAGGACAGTGCCGCGGCATCGGACCCGGCCTGGGCTTCGGAGAGACTGTAGGCGCCGATCATGTTGCCTCCCAGCATGTCCGGGAGCCACTTGGCCTTCTGTTCGTCGGTGCCGTGTGTTGCCATCGCGAAGCAGGACAGGCTGTGGACGCTGGTCGCGACGGCGACTGCGGCCCACCGCGCCCCGAGCTCCTCGAGTACCTGCAGGTACACCTCGTACGGCTGGTTCCCGCCGCCGAACTCCTCGGGGTAGGGCAGGCTGAGCAGTCCGGCCGCGCCGAGTGCGGGGAACACACCTTCGGGGAAGGTCTCGGTCTTCTCGCACTCGGCAACCTGAGGTGCGAGCACCTTGTCGGCGACGTCGCGGGTCAACTCGATCAGGTCGTGCGCTTCCTGGGTCGGGAGCAGGCGTTCGACGGGCACGGGGGTCTCCTTCGCGGTTAATCGATACTGTCAAGAATACTCCAGTACAGTTTTTAGTATGGCAACCCAGGTTCGTGGCGCCGCGCGGCGCGCTCAACTCCTCGACCAGCTCGTCGACCTTCTGCTGGCCGAGGGCTTCGCGCACCTCACCCTCGACCAGATTGCCGGGCGGCTCCGGTGCTCGAAGTCGACGCTCTACTCGCTCGCGGCCAGTAAGGAACAACTCGTGCGGGCGGCCACCGTGCACTTCTTCAGGGCCGCCACGGAGCGGGTCGAGCAAGCTGTGGTCGAAGCGACGGGGTCGCATGCGCGGATCCAGTCGTACCTCGAGGCGGTCGGGGAGCAGTTGCGCCCGGCGTCGCTGCAGTTCATGACGGACCTCGCGGCCAGCGACTCCGCACGACCGGTGTACGAGCGGAACACGGCCATTGCAGCGACGCGGGTCCGGGAACTCATCACCGAGGGTGTCGCCGCCGGCGAGTTCCGGGATGTGCACGCGGCGTTCGTCGCGGACGTCACCACGTCGACGATGGTGCGAATCCAGCGCAGGCAGGTGACCGAGGCGACGGGCCTGGGCGACGCCGAGGCCTACCGTGAACTCGCCGCGCTCGTGACCACCGGGCTGGCGACGTGAGAGCGGGACCACTGGTCGTGTCGCCACCTGCGGCATGATGGGTCGCGTGCCTGCAGATCGGATTCGCCTCGAGGTCGTCGTCGGAAGTGTGCGCGCGGTCCGGTTCGGACCGGTAGTGGCCGACTGGTTCGTTCGGCGGGCCCGGCAGGACACGCGGTTCGAGATATCGGTCCTCGACCTTGCGGACGCCGACCTCCCCGCAGATCACACCGACAGTCCACAGGCGCAACGCTTTCGGGCCAGGGTCGACGCTGCGGACGCGTTCGTGTTCGTGACTCCCGAGTACAACCACGGCTACCCCGCTGCGCTGAAGAATGCCGTCGACACCGCGAAAGAGGAGTGGCGCGGCAAGCCGGTCGGATTCGTGTCCTACGGCGGACTGTCGGGCGGTCTCCGCGCCACCGAGCAGCTCAGGCAGGTTGTTGCGGAGGTCCACATGGTGTCCGTACGTCAGACCGTCAGCTTCCATCAGGCGCGCAAGCGCTTCGACGCGGCGGGCGAGACCGACGACGGTGCGGCGATCGACAGCCACGGCAGACTGCTCGATCAGCTGTCGTGGTGGGCGGACGCGGTGCGTGGTGCGCACGCGACCCGCCCTTACCCGGGGTAGCACCCGCTCTGTTCGGGGTGACGGTCACCCGGCGCGAACGGGTACCGGAGCGGTGCGCGGCCGGCCCAGGAACGTCGCCTCGGCCGCGGTGCTCACCATCGTGAGGTCGTGGCGGGACCCCGCCGCCCACAGCACGATCCGGTTGCCGTGGCCACCGGGCTGCAGCAGTGCGACGGTGACACTCTCGGGCGTGGGTGTGTCGCCGACGTGGATTGCGGTGACGCCTGCCGGGATCGGGAACGGCGGGGTGCCGTCGAAGACCACGGCGGTCGCCCCGGCGGGCGCACCGTCCGCACCGACGAGGGACAGGCGCGCGGCGTCGCCAACCGATCCGACGAAGTCGCGCCACACCTGCGGGCGGTTGCTGTGCACGGCGATCCGGGCACCGGTGGCGACTGCCCGGAGCAGCACCTGCTGAGCCAGGTACGGTTCGCCGATCAGGTCCACCCGTCCGATGTCGGGGCCGACGACGCGAATCGTCACGCCGCGACCGTCGGCGTCGGATCCGACGAGCTGGCCGCAGCCGCCACGCGAGAGCGTCACCGATTCCAGGTCCGAGACCTCGACGTCCGTGAACGTCGTGAGCGAGTCGAGGGCGGATGCGCACCCCGGTTGGTGGGAAGCCAATGCGGACGCGTCCCTCCCGGTCGTGGGCGCAACGCCGGAAATCGGCGGACGTTCGGGAAGTGCCGCCGCGGTGAACCGGCACGACGCTGCGAGCCGAGCCGCAGCGGCGCCGCCGGGACGGATGCGGACGGTGACCGTGGTCGCCTCGGTTCGGACGGCCCAGACATCGGTGAGGACACCGCAGGTCAGTAGGCGTGGGTCGAGGGAGTAGCCGGTGTTCACGCCCTCCGGCAGCGTGAGGTGCCCCCACGAGCGGGGCGCCGACAACGGTTCCACTCCGGCAGTGATCAGGTCTCGGGCAGAACGGATTTCGGTCGCGGACAGGACTCGGGTCGCGGTGCCGAGATGCGACAGCGTGCGGGTGATGCGCTGGGTCGCCACCGACAGCGCACGCGTGGCGCCGTCGGCGCCTCCGCCGCGCAGCGCGACCGATCGGGCCTGCTCCGCCGCGTCGAATCGCACCACGAGCCAGACGGAACGGGTTGCGATCGCGGGCAGGGGCCCGACGAGTTCGTTGTAGACGCGAGCGGACGGTGAACGAGTATCGACGCGGCGTCCGTGCGCGACGACGTCGATGCCTGCCAGCGAGATATCGTGCTGAGTGAGAGATTCCGCGAGAGCCGACAGAGGAAGCGGATGGTCGTCGACGATCTCGTCGCGGCTTAGCCGCGTTACTCCGCCCCGCGGTGGAAGCACCTCGATCACCGAACTGACGGTCCCGCCGTCCCACACCATGCCGGTCACGCTGCCGTCGGCCGAAGCGGAGTCGGTGACGACGGTCGCGGCGGCGCGTCCGGTGCGATACCGGGCGGCGGTCACCACCCAGTCCAGCACCGATCGGCGGCGCACGGGAACCAGGCACACGACGGCCGGGACGGAGGCGACGAGGAGGGCCTGCCACCAGATCATCCCGGCGCAGGTCACGATCACCGCGACCGCGAGCGCAACGAATTGCGCTGTGAGCAGTGCAGGTATCGCGGGAACAAGGTGGCTGCGCCAACGCGTCACGTTCGTCCCCCTCGTAGACCCGGACGCCCCCACGGCCCGGTTTCCGCGGACTGTACTCTGTGCCCCCGTAGTGCGGGCCAAGCGGGGGAGGCAAGGTGGCAGCACAGCCGACTACACGGTGGCAGGTGAGCGGATACCGCTTCCTGGTACGCCGGATGGAACACGCACTGGTGCGCCGGGACGTGCGAATGCTGCACGACCCCATGCGCAGCCAGTCGCGTGCGCTCGCGGTCGGTGCGCTGCTGTCGCTGCTGGTGGTGGCGGGATGCGGCGCGTTGGCCCTGATCCGGCCGCAGGGCAGCATCGGCAGTGCCCGAATCGTGGTGGGTAAGGATTCCGGCGCGATGTTCGTCGTCGTCGACGAAACCCTGCATCCCGTACTCAATCTCGCATCGGCTCGGCTGATCGTGGGAAGTGCCGATCGGCCTGTGATCGTGAAGGAATCCGAGTTGGGGACTCGTCCGCGCGGTGCCCTGCTCGGCATCCCCGGTGCGCCGTCAGCACTTCCGCACCAGGACCCGGGCGCGTGGACCCTGTGCGATTCGATCGCACCCGGCGGGGCCCGTGCCGTGAGCACGACGATCGTCGTCGGTGGCCCCCGACTCGGGGACGGCGCCGACGAGCTCGACTCCGGCGAGGCACTTCTCGTTCAGAGTCTGGACGGAACGTGGCTGGTGCACAACGGGACCCGCAGCCGCATCGACCTCGGCGACCACGCGGTATCCCTCGCATTCGAGCTGGAAGGAATCGCGCCCCGGCCGATGAGCGAGGGCCTCCTCGCGGCGATCCCCGAGGCGCCGGCGCTGGTTCCGCCGGCGATCCGGGACGCAGGCCAGGAACCGGCGTATCCGATGGGCGGCAAGCCGATCGGGTCGGTGGTACAGGTCCAGGACGCGAAGGAGACCCGCTACTACGTGGTCCTCTCCGACGGCCTGCAGCGGGTCGGGCGGGCGACCGCAGACCTGATCAGGTTCTCGGATTCGCACGGTGTCACGGAAATGGACGCCGTGGCGCCCGATGTCGTGGCCCGCCCGCCTCAGTCGTCTGCGCTTCCGGTCGGGACGTTCCCCGAGACCCCGCCGCGAATCGTCGACGACCAGAGCGAGCCGGTCGGCTGCCTGACATGGCGGCCCGTACCCGGCGACGGTGGCATCCGGGCGACCATTGCCGTCGTCGCGGGAAACACCCTTCCCCTGCCTGCCGGGGCGAAGCCGGTGACACTCGCGCAGAGCGACGGTCCGGGGAGCATGGCCGATCAGTTCTACGCCGGTCCGGGCAGCGGTGCCCTGGTCCACTCGACCGGGATTACTCCGTCCAGCGAACGCCACGGTGCACTCTTCTTCGTCGCCGACACCGGCGTGCGCTACGGCATCGAGAATCGTGACAACGCAACATTGCTCGGCTTCCCAGAGGAGTCGATCCCGGCGCCGTGGCCGATCCTCGGTCTGCTGGCGCCGGGGCCGCGCCTCGGAAGGGAAGAAGCCCTCCTCGCACACGACGGTGTGGCTCCCGACGATCAGCCGATGGACGTCCCGGCCCCCTGAGTGCTTGGACCGCTGTGCCGCTGAGTGCTTGTATGGCCGCGCCGCTGAGTGCTCGTACGGCTGTGCCGCAGTGGAACCGAGGCGAGCAGGCCGATCATCAGCAGTGTGACCATCACTGCCGCACCGATCAGGGCCACCGTGCGGGGTCGGTTGTCCGGCGGCGGGGCCTGCTCGGGTACCGGCAGCGCCACCGACTGCGGCTCGGTCGGCACCGCGGGTCCGGTCGCGGTGACCGCGGCGAGTGGGTCGACGACACCGTGCCCGACGAACGGATCCCAGCCGCCGGCAGGTGCATGGGCGGTCTCCTCGATCCTTGCTATCACCTGCGCCGCGGACAGTTCCGGGTGACGTGCCCGGATCAGCGCGGCGGTCCCCGACACGTAGGGCGCCGCGAAGCTGGTCCCCTCGATCCTGCCGCCGTTGACGGAGTCCGTGAGCCCGGCGTCGTGCAGGCGTCGCGGATCCAGGGAGGTCACGGCGACGCCGGGTGCGGCCACGTCCACCCACGGTCCGGGGACGGTGAAGGCGCTCGGTGCTCCGTCGAGATCGACCGACCCGACCGTGAGCACCTGGTCGTCGTACCAGGCGGGGGTCGCGACGGTGACCACGTCGTCCCACGGGTTCGAGTGCGGCCGCGCCGGGTCGAGCGGTGGATTCGGCTCCTTGCAGAGATCCCCGAGATTCCCTGCGGCGGCGACGATCACCGCGTCCTTGACGCGAGCCGCGTAGTCGATCGCGGCGCCGAGCGCACGGTGGTCGCCTGCGGACGGCGACACGCATGCGACTTCGGAGATGTTGATGACGCGCGCACCTCGATCGGCGGCGAAGCGGATGGCGGATGCCAGTGTGGTCAGGGTGCCGACGCCGCGTGCGTTCTGTTCGTCGGGGTCGCGGTTGGCGCCGACCCTGCGAAAGACGGCGCTGGACTGCCGGATCGTCAGGATCCGGGCGTCGGGTGCAACGCCCGCGAATCCGCTGGAGTCGGATCGGCGAGCGGCGATGATCCCTGCGACGAGCGTGCCGTGTGCGTCGCAGTCGGACGTGCCGTCGCCGGGGGAGACGAAGTCGGCGCCTGCTTCGAGGCCGGGGAGGCGCGGGTGCGGTTCGACGCCGGTGTCGATCACGGCAACGAGCTGGCCGGCGCCGGTGGACAGGGGCCAGACCGCATCCAGGTCCAGTGCCCGCTGCGGTGTCGGAGTCGGCCGCGGATCCGCCACTTCGGATGTCTGGTTACACGGGTCGCGAAGTTCGGTGGGCGGTGGGGGAATGTTCGCGGGGGGAAGCGCGCCCGGATCGATCGTGGGCGGCGCGACGGCGACGGTGGTGGCCGGGAACGTCGTCGTCAGCGTGGCCGCCAGGATGCCGGTCGCCAGAACGCGTGCGATCTGCCCGGCGTCCATCACAGTCCACGCATCGCCGCGAACAGTCCCGCGACCCAGCAGGTCAGGGGTAGCACGGAGGCGATGGCGGCGTAGTCGATCAGCTCGGAGGCGCGCCGCTGGACGGGCGAGAACTCGTGGCGCGGAGCAACGACGCCGAGCGTGAGCGCCACCCCGACTCCGAGGGTCGCGAGTACGAGAATGGCAGGCGCCCAACCTGGTTCGGTGACCGCGACGCTGGCCAGGAGGAGGATGAGGATCAGTGATCCGGATCCGATGAGCGGTGCCGCCTGCGACAGGCTGGCGTACGTTCGGCCGCGGAACGTCAACACGAGGGCCGCGACCGCCGCGAGCGCGAACCCGGGCCAGTCGACGGCGCGGAAGGCGTCGGCCGCGATCAGCGCGCCTGCGGCGGTGGTGACCGCCGTGGAACACACCAGTCCTGTCAGGTGGCCACGGGCTCGCCCGGCCTTCTCCTCGAGACCCGCGAACGAAGGCAGTGGCGCGTCGCCTTCTTCGGCCGCCTCCTCGGTGTCCAGGGGTGAGCCCGGAGACGGAACCGGTGGCAGAGGCAGCTTGGCGAGCAGCATCGCGATCCGCGGTGCACACGCGAGCAGCACCAGCGCCGTCGCGGTCACGATCGCGCCGATCGCCTGGTCCGGCAGGTCCGTCAGCACGGAGATTCCTGCTGCGCCTGCCGCCACGACCGCCGTCGTCGAGACCGCAACGGCGACACCGATACCGACGCCACTCATGCGTGCTGCGAGCACCGCGAATGCACCGCAGGTGACGGTGCCGAGCAGCAGTGCAGGCGCGCCCGGTTCGCCGGGAACGACCAAAGCGCCCGCCGCGAACGCCGGGGCGAGAGCGGCGGCCCACAGCGTCAGCGCCGAGGCCCGGTCGTGATAGACCCGGGCGACGACGATGCCCGCGGCGACCAGCAGAACCGCGACCACGAGGGCGGCGATCATGCCGGTGGGCCCGGAGTCCTGGCGCCTCGCGAGCAGCACGGCCAGTGCCCCGACGAGCATCAGGGCGCCCGCGGCCGCCGATCCCGCGATTCGCGCGGAAGCCGGTGTCCATCGACGGAACGTGTCGGCTTCGACGGCAGCGACGTTGTGCATCAGGTCGTCGAACAGCGGGGCGGGAGCCGAGCGGTCGGCCGCCTGCAGCAGGAGCAACTCACCGTCCCGGACTCGGTGGTCGGACAGTGACCCCGTCGGATCGAGCGCGGACCTGCCGAGTCTGCCGAGCGTCCACTCGGTCGGTCCCGCTGCACGACTCCGCACGGTGGACGGGTCGCCGTGCGCGTCGAGGACGGACACCACCTCGGGGATCAGCAGCGCCAACGGCGCGCTCGCGGGCAACGCCAGATCGACCTGCACGTGATCGGCGAGAATCGTCACTCTGCACAGGTCGGTGCGCTCTCCAGAATCGACGCCGATCGCCACGAATTCCCCCTCGAACTCGACTTCACTTCGGCACTGCCCCAGCCGTGCCGCCCCCACTGCGAAACTGCGCGAACTCTACGGCAGGGGTGGGGTCGGGGTGGGTCGCGGGTTGACCGGGACATGCGTTACTGTCCAACGCTCGGACGACTGCCGGGGGATGGCGTGGCGTCCACCGCATCTCGGCCGGCGGGGGCGGAGCGGGACCAGGGGGTGAGCGCTTCATGGCCACAGTGCGTTTCGTGCGCAAGGCGCGCGGGGAAGTGCCGCGCACGCCCGGCGGCGAGGTGAGCCTGCAGCCGCCTCCGGACATCCCGAAGGTCGTCCCGGGGAATCTCGTGCAGAAGTTGCTGCCGGTGGTGATGGTCGTGGCGATGGTCGGCATGGTCGCGTTGATGTTCACCTCGGGCATGTCGTCGAACCCGATGTCGCTCATGTTCCCCGTGATGATGGTCGTCTCGATGCTCGGAATGCTCGCGGGTGGACGGGGCAACGGTTCGCGGGGAGCGGAGATCAACGAGGACCGCAAGGACTACCTGCGCTACCTGGACCAGTTGCGCCGCGACGTCTACGACACGGTGGACAAGCAGCGGGCGGCGTTGGACTGGAGTCATCCGGATCCCGCACACCTGTGGACGCTCGCAGGCACCGCGCGAATGTGGGAACGCCGCGTCGGCGATCAGGACCACCTGCACGTCCGGGTCGGCCGCGGCAGTCAGCGGCTGGCAACGAGACTCGTGACGCCCGAGACCGGACCGGTCGAGGACCTCGAGCCGGTTGCGGCGGTGTCGCTGCGTCGGTTCGTCCGCACGCACTCGGTCGTCCCGAGCCTGCCGACCGCGGTGGCGATGCGCGGGTTCGCGGCGATCGGATTCGAGGGGGACAGGTCTGCATCACGCGACCTGGTCCGCGCGATGCTGGTGCAGCTGTGCACCTTTCACGGTCCCGATGTCGTGCAGGTCGTCGTCGTGTGTGGCCCCGACACCACCGCCGAGTGGGAATGGGTGAAGTGGCTGCCACACGCCCAGCACCCGGATCGTGTCGACGGGGTGGGCAGCGGGCGCATGGTCTACGGCTCCCTGGCCGAACTTGACGAGGTCCTCGGCCCCTACCTGGCGATGCGCGCGCGGTACTCGCGGACGGCCCCGGCAACCGCGGGCGTCCCGCAGGTTCTGGTGGTGTTGGACGGCGGAATCACTTCCGGCCCCGGCATCCTCGACGACGGCCTGGACTCGGTGACGGTGCTCGACCTGGGCGGCTACCGACCGACGTTGTCGGCAACCCGCGGGATCCAGTTGGTGCTCTCCGGCACGGGGATCGGGGCCCGCAGCGCGTCGGGTGTCGAGACTTTCGCTGTACCCGACGGGCTCAGCATGCACCAGGCCGAGACGGCAGCTCGTCGCCTCGCGCCGTTCCGCGTCGCCACCGGGGCGGTCACCGACGCCGGTGACGGCGCCGACGACACCGACACCGACTGGCGGCGCCTGCTCGGGCTCCCTGACCTCATCGCCCTGGACGTGGCGACGGCGTGGGCGCCGCGGAGCCCGCGGGACCGGTTGCGGGTCCCGATCGGCGTCGGGATGGACGGCTCGCCGGTCGAGATCGACCTGAAGGAGTCCGCGGAGAACGGGATGGGCCCGCACGGGCTGTGCATCGGCGCGACCGGCTCGGGCAAGTCCGAGTTCCTGCGGACCCTCGTCCTCGGACTCGCCGCCACGCATTCCCCGGACGCGCTCAATCTCGTGCTCGTCGACTTCAAGGGTGGTGCGACGTTCCTCGGTCTCGAGGGGTTGCCTCATGTCGCGGCCGTCATCACGAACCTCGCCGAGGAGTTGGCGATGGTGGACCGGATGAGGGACGCGCTGGCAGGCGAGATGAACCGCAGGCAGGAGTTGCTGCGCGCGGCAGGAAACTTCGCCAACGTGACCGAGTACGAGCGGGCCAGGGTTGGGGGCGCTGCTCTCGCTCCGTTGCCCGCCATGTTCATCGTCGTCGACGAGTTCTCCGAACTGCTCAGCCAACAGCCGGAGTTCGCGGACCTGTTCGTCGCGATCGGACGTCTGGGACGCTCGCTACACATCCATCTGCTGCTGGCGAGTCAGCGCCTCGACGAAGGCAAGATGCGTGGACTCGACAGCCACCTCTCGTACCGGATCGGCCTGAAGACATTCTCCGCCAACGAATCGCGCACTGTCCTCGGCGTCCCCGACGCCTACCACCTGCCTGCGCAACCCGGCGCCGGCTACCTCAAGTGCGACTCGGCCGAGATCGTCCGTTTCGCCGCGGCGTACGTGTCGGGTCCGTACCTGCGGCGCACGTCCGGGGGCGTCCTCGCGGCGTCCGCCGCGGCGGTGGACCTGCGTCCGCGGTCGTTCACCGCGGCGGCGGTCGCGTTGCCCGCCGCGCCCGAACCGGAACGGGCGGAGGAGCCGGACGTCGTCACGGACACGGGACGCACGGTGCTCGACACCGTGGTCGACCGGCTGCGTGGACGAGGGTCGGCCGCGCACGAGGTGTGGCTGCCGCCGCTCGACGTGTCACCCGCACTCGGCGATCTGGTTGCCTCGCCCGCACCCACCGACAGCGAACCGGTCGCGTTGCGCGCGCCGATCGGCATCGTCGACCGCCCCTACGACCAGCGCCGAGACCTGCTGGTCGTCGACCTCGCGGGTTCGCGCGGCAACGTCGCCGTTGTCGGTGGCACCCAGTCCGGCAAGTCGACAGCGCTGCGGACGATGATCCTGGCGATGGCCCTGACACACACGCCCCGTCAGGTGCAGTTCTACTGCCTGGACTTCGGCGGCGGCACCCTCTCGGGGCTGGCAGGTCTGCCGCACGTCGGGTCGGTTGCGAACCGCCTCGACGTCGACCGGGTAAGGCGCACCGTCGCCGAGATGAACACGCTCGTACGCGACCGGGAGCGCAGGTTTCGCGAACTCGGGATCGACTCGATGACGGAGTTCCGCCGCCGCCGCGCCGCGGGCGATCCGAACGTCGCGGGTGACCCCTACGGCGACGTGTTCCTGATGGTGGACGGATGGCCCGGAGTCCGGCAGGACTTCGAGTCGCTGGAGATGCAGATCAATGCTCTGGCCAGTCAGGGCTTGTCGTTCGGCGTGCACGTCGTGGTCACCGCTTCCCGGTGGGCGGAGATCCGCCCGGCACTCAAGGACCAGCTGGCGACGCGAATCGAACTGCGCCTCGGAGATCCGGCGGACTCGGACTTCGGGCGGGTCAAGGCGAGCCGTGTGCCGCAGGGCAGACCGGGCCGTGGCATGACTTCCGAGGGACTGCACATGCTCGTGGCACTGCCGCGGGTCGACGGTGGGGAGACCACCGACGACCTCGGCGCAGGCGTCGCGGACGCGGTCGCGCGGATCGGCGCCGGTTCCACCGGAGACCGGGCGCCCGCTGTCCGGATGCTGCCGGAACGCTGCGATCGGACCGACGTCGTGGCCCGATCGGCCGGGTGGCCGCCCGCCGACGAATCCGCGTGCCTGCGGGTGCCCATCGGGCTGGATGAGGCCGACCTCGCGCCCGTGTACGTGGATTTCAACGTCCACCAGCACATGCTGGCCTTCGCAGACGGAGGCGCGGGCAAGACCACGCTTCTGCGCGGAATCTGCGCGGGACTGATGGAATCGAACACCCCGAAACAGGCCAAGATCATCCTCGCCGACTACCGCCGAACCATGCTCGGCGCCGTCGAGGGTCCGCATCTCGCCGGCTACGCGCCGAACGCCCAGACCCTGACGACGATGATGAACGAACTCGCGGGCCTGCTGACCGCGCGGATGCCTGGGGCGGATCTGACTCCGCAGCAGATCCGTGACCGATCGTGGTGGACCGGACCGGAGATCTACGTGGTCGTCGACGACTACGACCTGGTCGTCACGTCGAGTGGCAACCCGCTGCTTCCGATCCTCGACCACCTCGCGCACGGCAGGGACGTCGGATTCCACCTGATCGTGGCCCGCAGGTCCGGCGGTGCTGGCCGCGCGCTCTACGAGCCGATCATCGCGCGACTCCGCGACCTCGTACCGACCGGATTCGTGATGAGCGGAAGCCGAGACGAGGGCAACCTGATCGGAACTGCGCGCCCCACCGAGATGCCGCCCGGCCGAGCGGCATTGGTCACCCGCTCCGGGAACACCCAGATCCAGATCGCGTGGATGCCGCCGCTGTGACCGGACGATCGGTGGTCGCGGTGCACCTGACCGAGTCCGCAACGTGGGCTCGCCAGGGTGGCCGGACCATCGAGCGTCCGTCGGGTGTGATCGTCGCCGCGGGCGGACTCGTCGTCGGTGTGGACCGCGCGATGGCCGCGTCCGACGAGGTCTTCGAACCCGCACCGATCCGGTTCGTGGACGACGACGTGCTCCTCCTCGGGACCGACGCGGTCGATGTCGTCGAGGTTCTGGCGGAAGTTCTCGCCGACGCGGTCGTCGCTGCCGGAGCGGTGACGCCCGTCGACCACCTCGTCGTCACCTGCCCGACGGGATGGCTCACGCGTCGCCGCCGGGTCCTGGCCGCGGCGGGTCGTCGTCTCGCTCGTGAGGTCCGTGTGGTGACGATCGCGGACATCGCAGCGGCGGTGATGGATCCCGACGGCGCCAACCGGTCCGGTGTGGTCCTCGAGGTCGGAGTACTGGCGTCGGAGGCCACCGCGACGATCGGCGGTGGCAGGGTCGGTGTCGACTCGATCGGCGCGATGGATCTGTCGGTTCGCCCGGAAGCCGTGGCAGAGCTCGCCGAGGTGGTTCACACCGCGCACGCGGACGTCCCCGAATGGATTGCCGTCGTCGGCACACTGCCGACCGGGGTCGCCGGCGGACTGGCGGACGCACTTCGCCGCCGATGGGGCCTCGACGTCCCGGTGTGCGAGATCCCCCCGCGCACCCTCGTCGGGGCCGCATTCGAGTGGGGTCTGGGTCAGGCGGGTCAGCTGCCGCGCGTCTCGGGTCCCGGCGACGACTCCGAGCCCGTTCCCGCAAGGACGTCACGCCGATGGGGCGTGGTACTCGCGGCGGTCGTCACGGTGGTCGTGGGGGCGGCACTGATCGTGGTGCACGGTTCGGTGGACGACACCCCGACCACCGGGAACGCGTCGACAGACGCGCCGGTCGTCTCGGACACGGTGATCCCCGCTCCCGCACCGACGTCGATCGCGGCTCCGGCTTGGGTCTCGACGGGCCGGGCGGCGCTGGAAGTGCCTCCGGGCTGGCACCGGCGAGGCTCCGAGGGCGGGGCGGATCGTGTGGAACTGGTCCGAGACGACGGAAGGCCCGCACGAATCCTGCTGGTACAGAAGGAACTTCTCCCCGGCGCCGACCTCGACGCGGTCGCGGTGACGCTCGGCGACCAGATCGAGGCCCGCTCGGACACGTTCGGGGAACTCTCGCGCATCGAGTTCGACGCGCGGCCCGCCCTGGCGTACGTGGAGGTACCCGACCACGATTCACGGGTCGTGTGGCGGGTGTTCGTATCCGATGAACTGCAGGTCAGTATCGGTTGCCAGGCGCTCAGGGGGGAGCCCGACAGCGTGGCGCAGGCCTGTGACGCCGTCGCCGGTTCGGTCATGATCTCGGCCCGGTGACCGATCCGAGGCGTACGGCTTTGTTCCCGTACTCGCCCATCTGGGGGAATCTCTCCGGAACCCGATGGAACCGAATGGGGCGCTGGCTGCGTCCAACCGTGTGTAGGCGAGTCCAGGTCGGCCCATCCAGGGGTCGAACATCGCGGACGCGGGACACCAGGAGGGGTGCATGAACGAGGAGTTCAAGGCCGAAACCGGGACCATGGAGAGCGCGGCGGCGCACGTGAAGGAGGTCAGCGACGGCATCGACGGACTGCAGCGGGGTCTGCAGCAGCGGCTGACGGCCGTGGAGGGCGCGTGGGGCGGCACGGCGAGGAAGACGTTCGACGGACTCATCGCCAGCTGGGACGACAGTGCTCGGCGTTTGAACCAGGCGCTCGTCGCGATCAGCGAGAACATCCGCACGAACGGCAACACCTTCACGGAGGCTCAGGACGCCCACGTCGCGGCGCTCAACAACGCGGGTGCCAGCCTCGACATCTGACCGCCCTCGGTCGGAGTCAAATACGAACGAATCACACGACCTGAACGAATCATCAAGGGGGACAACATGGGCGGCGACGAGATCCGCTACAACTTCGGTGTCATCGAAGGTGCCCGCGCGGACATCGCGAGCACCACCGCGGCCATCGAGGATCAGCTCTTCCAACTCAAGAAGTTCATCGAGCCGCTGGCCGCGACCTGGGGCGGCACCGCCGCCGCGGCCTACCAGCGTGAGCAGGGCAACTGGGACCGCTCGGCTGCCGATCTGAAGGCCGTGCTCGACGCGATCGGCCGCGCGGTTGGCTCGGGTAACGAGGAGATGCAGGAAACGAACAACCGGGCGGCTGCCAGCTGGGGCTGATCCGCGCGCGTTCACAGGCTGAGGACGTTCCCGGTGGAGGAGAGCCATCGGGAACGTCCTCTCGCGCTGTCCGGGTCAGGGACGGAAGACGAGAAGCGGGACGTGTAGTTCTGCCGAGGTCAGCGAACCGTGGTGCCCCACGAGGATCGACTGCAGTGGTTCCGCGGATCGGCGGATCAGTGCGCCGTCACCGGTCGCGACCGCGATGACGTCGCCGATGCGCTCCTGAGCGAGGGTGTTCACGGTCGGGCCGAACCATCCGCGCTCGATCACCTCCGCGCGCGAGAGGACCGCGAAGTCGCCGCCCAGGCGGGACCGCCAGCGCTCGAGGACGGACTCGGCCTCGCCGCGCTCG
The DNA here is from genome assembly GCF_001040705.1 of Rhodococcus sp. RD6.2. GTDB lineage: Bacteria > Actinomycetota > Actinomycetes > Mycobacteriales > Mycobacteriaceae > Rhodococcus_G. The sequence continues at coordinate 4,094 of NZ_CVQP01000004.1, read as the reverse complement.
GTGTAGACGTGACGCGCGCGGGGCTCACCGCCGATCTGCCGCACACCTTCGTTCAGCTCGGGTTCCTGATCGACGTCGAGAGGTGACCGGACCTGAACCATCCCGTGGTCCGCGGTCACGATCAGGGCACCGTCCGACGGCAGACGCGACGCGATCTGGCGGGCCAGCAGATCGACCTGCGCGAGCTCGAGGGCCCACGCGGCCGATTCGGGTCCCCGCGCATGCCCCGTCAGGTCGAGCTCACCGTGGTACGCGTAGACGAGGGAACGCTCGCCCTCCCGCAGCGACGTCACGGCCGCATCCACCAGGTCGCCCATGGAGAACGTCGGCTTGAACTCGCCACCGCGCAGCGCGGCCCGGGTCAGGCCGGAACCGCCCTGATAAGCGGGTGCCACCCTCGACACGGTGACGCCTGCCGCCGCCGCGCGCTCGAACGCTGTCGGTGCCGGCTGGAACTGCTCGGGGACGAGCTCACGAAGCAGGTCGACACGCGGACCTTCCCCGTGCAGGCGCCACTTCAGGGGATTCATCAGCCGGTCCTCTCCGGGCACCGACATCAGATAGCCGACGACGCCGTGCTCACCGGAGGGCATTCCCGTCCCGAGTGACGCCAGGCTGGCCGCGGTGGTCGTGGGGAAGCCGGCGGTGAGCCGGGGGCCGGGCACAGCGGACGTGAGGAACGGGGCCTCGTCCGGGTGCGCGGCCAACAGTTCCGAACCGAGACCGTCCACCAGGAGGATGCACACCCGATTGACGCCGGTGAGGTCGAGTCCGATGCGATCGGACTCGCCGTTCACGCCGAGTTGGGCAAGGACAGAGGGAACGAGGTCCGACAGCGAATCCCGTCCGTACTGCGGAGCAAGCAACATGCGTTCAGGCTAGGACGTGGCCCTCCAACCATGGCTACATCGCGGTTTTCGGGCCTGTGACCAGCTGATTTGCGGAGGGCAGGTCGGTCGCGTAACTTTTGTCGAGTCAGAGCGACACGGACACCGACTCCGCCCCCGGGTGAGAGACACGAGGTTGTACGAAGGCGCCTGGCCAATCCAGAGGTTAGCGACAGTAGTAATACTGTTGCGCTTCGANTGCCTTTACTGATTGTGACCGACACGGTTTTGACCGAGTCGCTGCGATGAGTTAGGCTGGAACAGTTGCCCCGGAGCGGCCGAGAACGAGTTTCTNGGTGGTGATGGTGTGTGCGTGTTCTTTGAGAACTCAACAGTGTGCCGATGAATGTCAGTGCCAATNTTTTGGTACTCCACTCCATCATTTGTATGGGGTGGGTATTGCTGGCTCCGGTCCTTCTTCCGTCGGATTCGGGGTCAGTGTTTGAATGCTAGTTTGAGTTTTTGAATGCTAGTGATTTGACTCGATGTCTATGACTGATTAGCGGCTTGCCGCGAAATCTAGAGTCTTCAACGGAGAGTTTGATCCTGGCTCAGGACGAACGCTGGCGGCGTGCTTAACACATGCAAGTCGAGCGGTAAGGCCCCTTCGGGGGTACACGAGCGGCGAACGGGTGAGTAACACGTGGGTGATCTGCCCTGCACTTCGGGATAAGCCTGGGAAACTGGGTCTAATACCGGATATGACCAAAGGCTGCATGGCTTTTGGTGGAAAGGTTTACTGGTGCAGGATGGGCCCGCGGCCTATCAGCTTGTTGGTGGGGTAATGGCCTACCAAGGCGACGACGGGTAGCCGACCTGAGAGGGTGACCGGCCACACTGGGACTGAGACACGGCCCAGACTCCTACGGGAGGCAGCAGTGGGGAATATTGCACAATGGGCGAAAGCCTGATGCAGCGACGCCGCGTGAGGGATGACGGCCTTCGGGTTGTAAACCTCTTTCAGCAGGGACGAAGCGAAAGTGACGGTACCTGCAGAAGAAGCACCGGCCAACTACGTGCCAGCAGCCGCGGTAATACGTAGGGTGCGAGCGTTGTCCGGAATTACTGGGCGTAAAGAGCTCGTAGGCGGTTTGTCGCGTCGTCTGTGAAAACCAGCAGCTCAACTGCTGGCTTGCAGGCGATACGGGCAGACTTGAGTACTGCAGGGGAGACTGGAATTCCTGGTGTAGCGGTGAAATGCGCAGATATCAGGAGGAACACCGGTGGCGAAGGCGGGTCTCTGGGCAGTAACTGACGCTGAGGAGCGAAAGCGTGGGTAGCGAACAGGATTAGATACCCTGGTAGTCCACGCCGTAAACGGTGGGCGCTAGGTGTGGGTTTCCTTCCACGGGATCCGTGCCGTAGCTAACGCATTAAGCGCCCCGCCTGGGGAGTACGGCCGCAAGGCTAAAACTCAAAGGAATTGACGGGGGCCCGCACAAGCGGCGGAGCATGTGGATTAATTCGATGCAACGCGAAGAACCTTACCTGGGTTTGACATATACCGGAAAGCCGTAGAGATACGGCCCCCCTTGTGGTCGGTATACAGGTGGTGCATGGCTGTCGTCAGCTCGTGTCGTGAGATGTTGGGTTAAGTCCCGCAACGAGCGCAACCCTTGTCCTGTGTTGCCAGCGCGTAATGGCGGGGACTCGCAGGAGACTGCCGGGGTCAACTCGGAGGAAGGTGGGGACGACGTCAAGTCATCATGCCCCTTATGTCCAGGGCTTCACACATGCTACAATGGCCGGTACAGAGGGCTGCGATACCGTGAGGTGGAGCGAATCCCTTAAAGCCGGTCTCAGTTCGGATCGGGGTCTGCAACTCGACCCCGTGAAGTCGGAGTCGCTAGTAATCGCAGATCAGCAACGCTGCGGTGAATACGTTCCCGGGCCTTGTACACACCGCCCGTCACGTCATGAAAGTCGGTAACACCCGAAGCCGGTGGCCTAACCCTTGTGGAGGGAGCCGTCGAAGGTGGGATCGGCGATTGGGACGAAGTCGTAACAAGGTAGCCGTACCGGAAGGTGCGGCTGGATCACCTCCTTTCTAAGGAGCATTCTCCAGCAGACGAGGTCGAACAGTCGATTTCGTGTCTGGCAGAGCCCGTTTCGTTCCCACACGTGGAACGGCGGGAGCTCATGGGTGGACGCTGACAAGCTTTTCCGCGTATCGGTTGGTCCCTTGTGGCCGGCCGGCGGTGAATATATCGACATACTGTTGGGTCCTGAGAGAACACGCGAGTGTTTGTCTCTAGGGTAAACGACGAGCGATCGTGGTTGTCACATCGGCCTGGTTTTCCGGGTGCTGGTGACAGCGATTTTCACGGTTGTTTGTGTGTTGTTTGAGAACTGCACAGTGGACGCGAGCATCTTTGTTGTAAGTAATGAAGAGCGTACGGTGGATGCCTTGGCACCAGGAGCCGATGAAGGACGTAGGAGGCTGCGATAAGCCTCGGGGAGCTGTCAACCGAGCTGAGATCCGAGGATTTCCGAATGGGGAAACCCAGCACGAGTGATGTCGTGTTACCCGCACCTGAATATATAGGGTGTGTGGAGGGAACGTGGGGAAGTGAAACATCTCAGTACCCACAGGAAGAGAAAACAACCGTGATTCCGTGAGTAGTGGCGAGCGAAAGCGGAAGAGGCCAAACCATGTACATGTGATACCCGGCAGGGGTTGTGTGCGTGGGGTTGTGGGGTCATCTTTGTCAATTCTGCCGGATTGGCCGACAGTAAGAAATCATCGTGTTAGTCGAAGTGGTCTGGAACGGCCTGTCGTAGAGGGTGAGAGTCCCGTAGACGAAAACATGGTGACTGTCGTAGGTGATGCCCAAGTAGCAGCGGGCCCGTGAAATCTGCTGTGAATCTGTCGGGACCACCCGATAAGCCTGAATACTCCCTGGTGACCGATAGCGGACTAGTACCGTGAGGGAAAGGTGAAAAGTACCCCGGGAGGGGAGTGAAATAGTACCTGAAACCGTGCGCTTACAATCCGTCAGAGCCTTCGAGCAGCTTGCTGCTGGGGGTGATGGCGTGCCTTTTGAAGAATGAGCCTGCGAGTTAGTGGCATGTCGCGAGGTTAACCCGTGTGGGGTAGCCGTAGCGAAAGCGAGTCCGAATAGGGCGTTTTAGTGGCATGTTCTAGACCCGAAGCGGAGTGATCTACCCATGGCCAGGGTGAAGCGACGGTAAGACGTCGTGGAGGCC
>NZ_CVQP01000003.1 GCF_001040705.1 Rhodococcus sp. RD6.2 | reverse complement strand
CCAGTTGTCCTGCCAAGGGCACTGCTGGTTAGCTACGTTCGGAAGGGATAACCGCTGAAAGCATCTAAGCGGGAAGCCTGTTCCAAGATGAGGTTTCTCACCCCCTTGAGGGGGTAAGGCCCCCGGCAGACTACCGGGTTGATAGGCCAGAACTGGAAGTGCAGTAATGCATGTAGGTGACTGGTACTAATAGGCCGAGGACTTACCACAAAGAAGCTACGCGTCCACTGTGCGGTATCTGAAACAACACACGTTGTTCAGAGCCGGAAATTTCGATCCTGATTGTTGGGGTTGTGTGTTTCTGGTTCCGTGTGACAGTTTCACAGAGTTACGGCGGCCATAGCGGAGGGGAAACGCCCGGTCCCATTCCGAACCCGGAAGCTAAGCCCTCCAGCGCCGATGGTACTGCACTCGACAGGGTGTGGGAGAGTAGGACACCGCCGTACATAACATCCCGGGGACCCCGGAACCAGAGTTTTCTGGTTCCGGGGTTTTCGGCGTTTCAGGGGACCTTTCCCTTGCTCCCCGCAATTCGTCCTGCGCAGGGGTTGTGTGGTGTTCGCACGGGGACTGCGCGCGCAACAGGGGTGCTGACGCACCACAAGGTATGCGAACATCCGACGCTGGGCTCGGGTTGGAGGCCCGGCGGTCCGTCCGCCGTACGATCGCGGCGTGTATCGAACTCTGCAGGCAATGGACGCGAATCTTGCCTCTCACGCATCTCACCTCCATCCCGTGCTTTCCGGCGCACGAGTGCATTCCACGGATGACCTCGTCATTGCGGACAGCGGGCTTGGCGACGACACCTTCAACCTCGTGTGCCGGGCACGGTTCTCGGCGGAACACGCATCGGACCGCGTCGCGGAGACGACGGCGCTCGTTCGAGAGTCGGGGCGCCCCTTCTCGTGGTGGGTCGGGCCCGCGTCGACACCGGACGATCTGCCGGACCTCTTGAGGCTGCACGGTTGGAGCGAGCACGAATCCGAAATCGCCATGACGGCAGAGCTGTCGGAGATTCCGGCACCCACGATCCCTGGCGAACTGCGGGTCGAGACGGTGACGGATGGCGCGGGTCTGCGCGACTATGCCGCGCTGATGGCGGCCAACTGGACCCCGCCGTCGGTGACGGTGACGGAGTACTTCGCCGGCGTCTCGTCCGCGGTGCTGTCTGCGACATGTGCCAGTACGTTCGTCGTCGGGTATGTGGGGGATCGGCCGGTCAGCGGTGCGGAGATCCATGTGAGCGACGGTGTTGTCGGTCTGTACGGCGTCGTGACGCTCGACGATGTCCGCAGGCGCGGGTACGGGACCGCGGTGACGCTTCATGCTCTGGATCGTTCCCGCCGGTCCCGTGTCACGACCGCGGTGTTGCAGGCCAGCGCCGACGGCGTGTCGGTCTACACGCGGATCGGATTCGAGCCGGTCGGTCGGTACGCGGAGTTCGCGCTCTGAGTTGGGCCGGCTCGAGGCGGCCGGGTTTCGCTACCCGGGGTATCCATTCGAGTTGTCCGCGGATATAGTTGCGATATGCAACACCGTGGTTCCGTGGCGCAGGTGCACGAGGAGCTCGTGCACCTGGTCCGGCAGTTGGTGACGGGCGACCGAGTGGACGCGGCCGCCCCGAGTTTCGCTCTGCATTCCGTCCTCTCGTACATCGAACGCAACCCCGGGTGCCGGGCGACGCAGATCGCGGACGCGTTCGGGGTACACCGCTCGACGGTGTCCAGACAGATCAAGACGTGCGTCGACAGTGACTGGGTGGAGGCGGAGATCGGGCCGGTTCGCAACGGGCACCCGCTCACCCTCACCGACACCGGCGCGCGAATGCTCGAGCGCGCGGACCGGAGCAGGCAGGCCGAGGTCGCCGACCGCGTCCGAAGCTGGCCGAGCGAGGACGTCGACACCTTCGCTCAGTTGTTGCGCAGATTCAGTGCGACCGAACCGATTTCCGACACCGACACCAGTGGAGGCGACCCGAATGCGTGAGTACGCGACCGCGCCCAACTTCACCATCGGCGACGACGATGCGATCGTCCGCACCGTTTATCGCCACGCGCAGCAGACGCCGGATCTGGTGCTGTTCTCGCGTCCTGACGGCGACGTGTGGGTGGATGTCACGGCAGCAGCGTTCGCGGACTTGGTCACGGGTGTCGCGAAGGGTCTGATCCAGGGTGGCGTGCAGTCGGGTGACAGGGTGATCCTGATGTCCTCCACTCGTTTCGAGTGGACGTTGCTCGACTTCGCGATCTGGGCTGTGGGTGCGGTATCGGTTCCGGTGTACGATTCGTCGTCCGCGGATCAGGTGCGCTGGATCGTCGACGATTCCGGGGCCAATGTCGCGATCGTCGAAAAGCCCTCCCAGGTCGGGTCTTTCGAGTCGACCGGTGTTCGAGTGCTGCAGATCGACGACGCGGCGATCGACACCCTGCTGGCGTCGGGCACCGGACTGGACGACGCTGCCGTCGAGCAGCGGATGAGTGCGTTGCGGGCGGATGACCTGGCATCGCTCGTCTACACGTCCGGGACGACGGGACGTCCGAAGGGGTGCGAGCTGACGCACCGGAACTTCCTGTCGGAGGTACGCGGAATCCTTGCGGCAAGTATCGGTGAGGTGGCGCAGCCGGGGAACCGGATGCTCACGTTCCTGCCCCTCGCGCACGTCCTTGCTCGCGCGGTGTCGCTGGCGATGTTCGAAGCGGGTGGGGCGCAGGCGCACTGGTCCGACTTCAGCACAATTGTCGGTCAGTTCGGGCGGTACCGACCGAATGTGATCCTCGGTGTGCCGCGGGTGTTCGAGAAGGTTCGGGACGCCGCCGCGCAGCAGGCGTCTGCCGGTGGCGCTGTCAAGAAGCGGGTGTTCGACCTCGCCGAGGCCACCGCCGTTTCCTACAGCGAAGCACTCGACTCCGGTCGGCTGTCGATCACTCTGCGAGTCAAGCATTTCGTCGCGGACAAGCTCGTCTACTCGAAGCTGCGGTCGGTCCTCGGCGGCGAGTGCTGGTGGGCGATCTCCGGGGGCGGGGCGCTCATGCCGCGGCTCGGACACTTCTTCCGCGGCGTCGGCGTTCCCGTCTACGAGGGCTACGGATTGACCGAGTCCACGGCGGCGCACTGTGTGAACGTCCCGGGCGCGCAACGCATCGGCAGCGTGGGGCAGCCTCTCGGCGGCAATGCCGTCCGGATCGCCGCCGACGGCGAGATCGAGCTCAGTGGCGGTGTGGTGTTCGGCGGCTACTGGAAGAACGACGCCGCGACCGAGGCCGTGTTCGACGGGCCGTGGTTCCGCACCGGCGATCTCGGATCCCTCGACGAGGACGGCTATCTCACGATCACAGGCCGGAAGAAGGATCTCCTCATCACCGCCGGAGGAAAGAACGTGTCGCCCGGGCCGCTCGAGGATCGGATGCGATCCCACGAACTGGTGTCGCAGGCGGTGGTCGTCGGTGACGGCAAACCGTTCATCGGTGCTCTCGTGACGGTCGACCCGGAGGCGTTCACCCGGTGGCGGGCCGCGAACGGCAAGGACGCCGACGCCACTGTGTCCGACCTTCGTGGGGACGGGGACCTCCGTGCGGCGATCCAGTCCGTGATCGACGATGCGAACACGCTCGTGTCGCATGCGGAGGCGATCAAGAAGTTCGTGATCCTCGATCACGACCTGACGGAGGAGAACGGCGCGCTCACCGCCACCCTCAAGATCAAGCGGAACGTCGTCTCCGAGCGCTATCGCACCGAGATCGACTCCCTGTACGGCTAGGAGTACCGGTTTCACGCGGAACGCGGAAGTTCACCAGAGCCGATAGGCGGCGTCCGACACAGTGAAGCCGTGTCCCGTGGAACTCTCGCAGGTCACGCCGGTCCGTTCGTCGACGGTGCACGTGAATCCCTGCACTCGGAGCGGCGAGCCGTAGGGCAGTGCCTTCGCGGGGCGGTCGAAACGGTGGAATGCCGGGTCGCCGGTGCTGGCGAATTCGCCGGCACCGGAATCGGTCACACGGATCGCGTTCGGCGCGACTCGACCCGTGCCGCCCACCGCCGACACCGTCGGTGCGTTCGCCGGGAGCGCGCCGTGACATCCGGCGACCGGATCGGGTGCGGTCACGACGGCGCATTCGAATTTCGTACTGGGACTGATGAAGTAGTACGAGCCGTTGTCGGCGCCCATGTACTCGGCGACCTGGGCGGCGGGCACCGGGGTGGTGGTGACCGCGGTTGTCGTTCGGCTGGTCGGCGCAGGCCCGGGCGTGGTCGTCGCCGGTGTCGTCGTCGCCTGTCGCGGAGCGGGACTCGCATCGCCGTCGACCGCGGTGGAGCACGCCGCGGTCGACGCGATGCAGAGCGTGGTCAGCAGCAGGCGAGGTCGGGTGGCGCGCATGCGTGCCATCGTAGGACGCCGACCGTGAGGCTCCTGTCGTCGGTTCTCACGCACTGCGCCGACCGCCGAACGCTCGAGAGTCGGCTCAGGCGAACGCGGCGCGGAAGGTGCGCACGAGGTCGGGGAGGATGGCCGCCGCGACATCGGGATCGGGGTCGAGTGCCTGTAGCGCCACCACGACGTCGGTGACGCCGAGTTCCGTCTGAGCGACCGCGTTCGCGACCGTCTCGTCGAGGTCGACGTTGCCGCCTGCGGTCCGGGCGACGGACAGCCTCCCGCGAGTCTGCAACTCGGCGGGATCACGTCCTGCCTCGGCGAATGCCTTGTGCAGCTGCTCGATTCCGGCTGCGAGGTCGTCGTTCGTGGCGCCCATGATGGGGATCCATCCGTCACCCCAGGTCACGAGCCGGCGGACCACGGGTCGCGACAGCGTGCCGGACACCCAGATCGGGATGCGTCGATCGGGGGCGGGACGCGGTGAGCAGTACACGTCGTCGAACGTGATGCCGGGCCGGTCGACGGCGGCGGGGGCGCCGTCCCACAGGGCTCGGCACACAGCGAGCGTGTCGTCGAGCAGCGGGCCGCGCCGCGTGAAGTCGAGTCCGACCGCCTCGTACTCCTTGGCTTGCCAACCGGTCCCGACACCGAGGTCGAGGCGTCCGTTCGACAGGAGGTCGAGGGTCGCGCCGGTCTTCGCGAGCATCGCACCACCGCGGAGCGCCGCGATGACGATACCGGTGCCGAGTCGGATTCGCCGTGTCCGTCCGGCGACCATCGCGAGGACGGTCATCGGCTCGAGCCACGCCGCGTCGGGGTCGGTCGGGAACGGGCCCCACGTGTACGCGTCGGTGTCCGGTCCCATCACCACGTGATCGGTCATCAGCAGTCGATCGACGCCGGCATCCTCTGCGGCACTGCAGATGTCGAGCAGGTGCCCGAATCGGTCCGCGGCGAGGAGGGTGCCGAAATTGGGAACATTGAGGCTCAGGGTGGGCACGCGAGTGCTCCTTTCAGGGGTTGCGGGGTCGGTTGGTCCAGCCGCCCGTCGCGCGGGGAACCCAGCCACCGGAGCCGTGGGTTCCGCCGTCGACGTGGACGGTGGTGCCGGTGACGAAGCGGGAGAGGTCGGAGGCGAGGAACAGGGCGGCGCCCGCGACGTCGTCCGGTGTGCCGGGCCCGCCGAGCGGCGACCAGCGGGGCCACAGCGCGCGTTCTCCTTCGGGCACCAGATCCGCATACGGAACCTGTGGCGTCTCGATCAGGTCGGGAGCGATGGCGTTCACCCGGACGCCTGCGGGCCCCACCTCGGCGGACAGTGACCGCGTGAACTGCATCAGCGCCGCCTTGTAGGCGGAGTAGACGCTGTGGCCGGGTATCGCCCGATGGGCCTCGACGGTGGTGAGGTTGACGATCGAGCCGCCTCGCTCGGCCAGTCCGGGCAGGAGGGCGTGCGTCAGGCGCAGGACGTGCCCCAGATTCACCTCGTGCAGCGCCGCCCACTGGTCGTCGGTGTCGTCGACGAACGGCCGGGGCGCGCGCACGAAGTGCCCGACGTTGTTGACCAGGACGTCCGCGCCGTGTGCGGCCAGCGCGGGATGGACCGGCGCCGCACACACATCTGCCTCGATCGATTCGATGCTGCCACCGGCGGCGCGGTCGAAGTCGACGTCCGGACCGGGCTCGACGTCGACGACGAGCACGGTCGCGCCGTGCGCTGCGAACGAGCTCGCGATCGCCGCCCCGATTCCGCGGGCACCGCCCGTGACGACGGCGCGCCGGCCGGTGAGCAGGGGGCCTGGGGTACGGACGGCGGTCATGTCGGCGATTGCACATCATCCGTCTCTTGTGTGAGTAGTTCGATCCCGATCACCGGGAGACACCGCGAGCGTCCCCGCGCGGCCCGCCCCGATTGGTACGTTGGCGAACGAGGTGATCGCGGGCCGAAAGGGAGGCTGCCGTGCAGATCGACGAGGACGCGACCGTGAACTCGAGTGACGCCGTCACCGTTCGCGTGACGGGTGGTGACCTGCGTGGACACCCGGCGGGTGGGGTGTACGTGTGGAAGGGCGTCCCGTACGCCTCGGCGGGGAAGGCGCGGCGATTCCGGAGCGCGCTGCCCGTGCCCGCGTGGGACGGCGAACGCGACTGCATTGACTTCGGTCCCATCGCCCCGCAGGCGAAGGCGATGCAGGTGCCGATGGATCCGGCGATGGTCCAGGACGAGGACTGCCTGTCGCTCAACGTCTGGGCCCCGCGACCGGGCGGTGAGCCGCGACCGGTGATGGTGTGGATCCACGGCGGCGCCTACTGCGTCGGCGCGTCGTCGCAGTCCGTGTACGACGGCACGCATCTCGCCGAGGTCGGTGACCTGGTCGTGGTCACCGTCAACTACCGACTCGGGGTGTTCGGTTTCATCGACCTGTCCACGTTGGGTGAGGGTTTCGAGTCGAATGTCGGCCTGCGGGACCAGATCGCGGCGCTGGAGTGGGTCCGCGACAACATCGCCGCCTTCGGCGGCGATCCGGGCAAGGTGACGGTGTTCGGGGAGTCGTCGGGCGCGGCGTCGATCACGACGTTGATGACGGTTCCGCGTGCGGAGGGGCTGTTCCATCGCGCAATCGCGCAGAGCTCACCCGCGACGTCGGTGTACGGGGCGGAGCGGGCGGCGGCGGTCGCGTCGAGGTTCGCCGAACTGGCGGGTGTCGGGAACGGCGACGCCGAACGGTTGCGCGAGATGCCGTTCGAGGAACTGACCGCGGTGGGTGACCGGCTCCTGTCCGAGATCGTGGAGACGGTACCCGGGACGCTCGCGATGGCGCCGGTGGTGGACCGCGACCTGGTGCCGAAGTATCCGGTCGCGGCGTTCCAGAAGGGGTTGTCGCATCGGATTCCGCTCATCATCGGGACCAACAAGGACGAGGCGTCCATCTTCCGGCTGACGAAGTCGCCGATCATGCCGGTCACGGCGGGCACCGTGAACCAGATGTTCACGGCGATCGCATCCGACCATCCGAATCTGCCGCCCACGAAGGTCGCGGACATCATCGCGGCGTATCCCGATTTCGCGAAGTCGACCGGCGCGATGGCGGTGTCGAGGGACGCGGCGTTCCGGATGCCGTGCTTGTGGATCGCCGACGCGCATTCGCAGCACTCACCGACGTGGGTGTACCGGTTCGACCATGCGACACCGATGCTGCGGGCGGCACGTGTCGGTGCCAGCCATGCCACCGAATTGCCATATGTGTTCGGCAACTTCGGCACGTTGAACGTCGATCCGACGTTCTGGCTCGGCGGCAGGAAGGCGGCGGTCGAGGTTGCCGGCCGGGTGCAGCGGCGCTGGCTGGCGTTCGCGTGGCACGGTGTGCCTGCCGCGTTGGACGCGTCGAAGCACTGGGCTCCGTACACGGCGGAGACACGCTCGACGCTGCTCATCGACAAGACCGACGCGATGGTTCCGGATCCCGACCGTGAGTTGCGGTCGGCGTGGGGCGACGAGGTGATGGGGTTCAGCTGACCCGCGGGTAGCGCCCGAGAGGGCGCATCCTCAGTCGTCCAACTGACGCAGCGACGGCAGCGCAACGCAGACGAGAGCCAGCACGCAGACCGGTAAGGCGAGCGCGAAGAACGTCGCGCGCAGGCCGACGGCGTCGATCATCGGTCCGGCGAGCAGGTATCCGAGCGGACCGGCCGCGTACGCCGTGGACGTCATGACCCCGACGACGCGACCGCGCATGTGTTCAGGGCTCCGCGTCTGCATGGCGTAGTTCGCGATCGGTCCGACCGGTCCGTAGACCAGTCCGATCAGCACCGCCAGCGTCAGCGTCACCCACAGGGGCGGCAGGAACGCCATCCCCACCATGCACAATCCGAGCACGGCCACCGCGACGAGCATCATCGTCCGCCGGCTCACTCGCACCGCCAGGGAGCCGTAGGCGAGCGCCCCGGCGACGCCTCCGATGCTCATCGCCATCAGTACCCATCCGAGTTGGGCGGGCTGTCCGAGTTCCGTGAAGTGCACCGGGAACAGGACACTTTCGACGGGCATGTACAGGGCGACGAGCGCCATGTCCACGAGCGCGAGTGTGCGCAGCAACCTGTTGCGCCACACGAACTTCAGGCCCTCTAGGGTGCCCGACCACATCGAACTCGGGCGGGTGTCGTGGTCCGGAACGCCTGCGCCGTCGAGATGGAGGAAGGCGATCGTCGCGAGTGACCCGCCGAAGCACACGGCGGTGACCCACAGAGTGTTCACCGGGCCGACCGTCGCGATGAGGACGCCGCCGACACCGGGCCCGATCAGGTACGCGACGTTGTAGTTCGCTTCGTACAGGCTGTTGGCGCGGTCCAGCCGCCAGCCGGCCGCCTTCGTCGCGGCGGGCAGCATCGCTTCACGGGCCGAGATTCCGGCCGGATCGAAGGCGGCGCCGAGTGCCGCGAGGGCGGCGATCAGCGGGAGCGACAACCCCACCGTGGCGGCGGATATCGGAATCAGGGCCACCGACAGCGCCGACAGTAGGTCGGAGACCAACGAGGTGGGTTTGCGTCCGAACCGGTCGACGACGGTGCCCGAGAACAGTGACGACAGCAGTAGTGGGAGCGTGGCCGCGCCTGCGACGATCGCCGCGTCGGTGGCGCGTCCGGTCTGTTGCAGGACGAGCCACGGCAGCGCCACGATCGTGATGCCGTTGCCCGTCGCCGACAACAAGGTCGCGAGGTTGACGAGCAGGAACGGCGTCAGGCGGCCCGTCGTGGTCGCCGTTGTCATGTCTGAGTTCTTTCAGTAAGGAGGGGACATGACTCGACGCTAGCGGCCGCGGGGTGGGTCCGCGACTGATTTTTCCGCGGGCCGTCAGTGTCCGGCGGGTTCGACGCCGAGGCGTTCGCACGCCGCGTGGTACAGCGCGACCACCTCGGTACGGATCGATGCCCGGTCGGTGACCTGCCCGGGCCACGGCACCCGGACGGTCCGCTCGGCGCCGTCGACGGTCGCCGCCCATTCGCCTGCCTCGGTGTCGAGGCCCGTCATCCGCGCGGCCGTGGCCGCCGGTTCGGCGAAGGCACGCACGATGGCGAGGTTGTCGGCGGCATGGTCGCCGTTCATGTGTCCGGTGACGGCGGCGATGACGGCATCGTCGAAGTTGCTCATGCGCGTCATCGTAGGTGGTGGGAGTTCGCCGGCGGGCCTAGCCTGACCCCATGACGCGTCCCGCGATCGACGTCGACTACACCGTCCTCGACTGCCCGGACCCTGCTGCGCTCGCGGGCTTCTATCGCAAGGTTCTCGGATGGGAGCTGGTGCGCGCGGAGGGCGACTGGGCGGTGCTGCAGGGGCCGGGGGACCTGCGGTTGGCATTCCAGCTCGCGCCCGATTTCGTGCCGGTCCGCTGGCCCGCCGAGGGAGTAAAGGTTCACCTCGACTTCGTGGTCGACGACATGGATGCCGCCGAACGCTGGGTGCTCGGGGCGGGTGCGGAACTCGTCGAGGGCGGCGAGAACCATCCGACGTTCCGGGTGTACCGGGATCCCGTCGGGCACCACTTCTGCCTCTGCGTGCGGGACTGAACGAACGCTCGCACTTCGGACCGTTAGCATAGGTATCTAGTAACGGCACGGATTCGACGAGGCGGTTGTTCGATGAAGAAGTACGTCCCCACCTGGCACGACGACGAGGTTCGGGCACTGTCCGAACTCGCGGCCGGATTCTTCGACCGTGAGGTGGTCGCGCACAACGAGAAGTGGGACGCGCAGCATCGCATCGACCGAGAGGTGTGGCTCGAGGCGGGCAAGCTCGGGCTGTTGTGCTGCTCGATCCCCGAGGAGTACGGCGGAGGCGGCGGCACCTTCGCCCACGACCTCGCCGTGTTCGAGGCGCAGGGCTATGCCGGTGACCTGTCGCTCGGCATCTCCGTGCACTCCGGCATCGTTCCGCACTACATCCTCGAGTACGGCACCGAGGATCAGAAGAAGGCATGGTTGCCGGGGATGGCGACCGGGGAGATCCTCGGCGCGATCGGCATGACGGAGCCCGGTGCCGGATCGGACCTCAAGGCCATCAAGACGACCGCGATCCGGGACGGCGACGAGTACGTCGTCAACGGGTCGAAGACGTTCATCACCAACGGCTCGTCCGCGGACGTCATCGTGATGGCCGTCAAGACCGACCCGAAGGCGGGCGCCAAGGGCGTCTCGATGCTGATCGTGGACCTGCGGGACCAGCCGGGGTTCGCCGTCGGTCGGGTCCTCGACAAGGTCGGCCAGCACGGTGCGGACACGTCCGAACTGTCGTTCACCGACGTCCGTGTCCCGGTGTCAAACCTGCTCGGTGAGGAGGGGCAGGGCTTCGGGCAACTGATGGCGCAGCTGGTGCAGGAGCGGCTGATCATCGGCGCGCAGGCGTCCGGTGCGATGAACCGTGCCGTGCAGGAGACCGTCACCTATACGCGAAACCGGGAAGCGTTCGGGCACACGCTGTTCGAGTTCCAGAATGCCGCCTTCGAGCTCGCGGAGTGTCAGACCATCGCCCGGACCTGCGAGGTGTTCCTCGACCACTGCATCCAGTCGCACCTGCGCGGTGAGCTCGACCCCGCCGAGGCCGCGATGGTCAAGTACTGGCTGACGGACAAGCAGTGTGAGGTCGTCGACCGGTGCGTGCAGTTGCATGGAGGCTACGGCTACATGCGCGAGTACATGATCGCGCGGATGTACGAGGACGCCCGCGTCCAGCGCATCTACGCGGGCGCCAACGAGGTCATGAAGGGCATCATCGCCAAGGCGCTGTGATCCTGGGGGCGTGTGATCCTCGGCGCGTGGCTCTGACACCATCGAGGTCGTGAGCACAGTTAAGTATGCGGAGGATCTGACCGTCGGAGATGTGGTCGAACTCGGCGAGCACACCGTCACCGAAGCCGAACTCCTCGACTTCGCGGGCACCTGGGATCCGCAGGACTTCCACGTGGACGCCGAGGCCGCCGAAAAGGGCGCCTTCGGCGGCCTGATCGCGAGTGGACTCCACTCCATGTCGGTGCTGCAACGCCTTTCGGCGCTCGGGTGGTATAGGCACCTCAGCGTCATCTGTGGCCGTGGAGTGCGTGACGTGCGATTCTGGCGGCCGGTCCGACCCGACGACACCCTCACCGGCACGATCCGCGTCGACGAGATCGTGCTCGACGACCACGGTCGCGGTCTGGTGACCACGACCAGCGAATTGCGGGACGCAGGCGGGAACGTGATGCTGCACGCCGTCATGGACCTGTACGTGCGGCGGCGTCCCGAGCCCGCCATCGGATGACGGCGGGCCCGGGAACGCGTCACGCCGCGACGACCGCCAGGTCGACGCCGCCGCCGCGACGGATGGTGTTGTAGATCGGGCAGGTTGCCACGAACCGTGCACCGAGTGCGTCGGCGTCGCGCTGCTCGACACCCCGCACGGTGATCGTCAGCCGGGTGAAGTCGTAGCGCGTCGGGTCCTCGGTACCGCGGCGGTGCTGCGCGTCCACCGAAATGCCGGTCAGTGGCACGCCGAGTTCGTGCGCGGTGGCCTCGAAGTTGGCCATCGCGCACGAGGCAAGCGCCGACAGGAACAGCTCACCCGCCTGGACGGCTTCGCCCGGTCCGAGTCGCGAGTCGGTGACGAGGTGGTTGGTGCGTGCGCCCAGCACGAACCGTCCCGGTACGCCCGCGATGGTGTGGCCGGAGACGGTGGCCACTGCCGTCCTGGAATCGGAGGCGGAGACGGTTGCCGACCGTGTCATCGGGTGGTGCTCGTGGACAGAGGGATTCGGTTCGCCCACTCCCCGGCGGCGGCGCGGTCGAGGCCGAGGTTCTCGCGTAGCGTGACGCCCTCGTACTCGGTGCGGAACAGGCCGCGCTTCTGAAGTTCGGGGACGACCTGGCGGGTGAAGTCCTCGAAGCCGCCGGGCTGGTACGGCGCCTGCACCATGAAGCCGTCGCATGCGCCCTCGGTGAACCACTGTTCGAGTCCGTCGGCGACGTCGGTTGCGGTGCCGATGAATCCGCCCTCGACACGTCCGCCGTACTGCTTGCCGAGTTCCCGCAGGGTGAGGCCTTCACGTTCGGTGATCTCGCGGACCTCCCGGTAGTGGCCCTCGACGCCGGGGACCTCGACGTCGGGCAGTCGTTCGTCGAGCGGGAACGTGGAGAGGTCCACGTCGAGGTGGTAGGCGAGGGTGGACAGGCCGCCGAGCGGCGGAACGAGGTCGAACAGCAGGTCGGCAGTCTGCCGCGCGATGTCGGTGGTCGCGCCGACGACCGGCGCGATCGATGGCAGGATCTTCACCTGCTCCGGGTCGCGACCGTGCGCGGCGGCGCGTTCCTTGATCTCGCGGTAGAAGTCCCGCGCGGATTCGAGTGATGCGTGGCTGCAGAAGATGACGTCGGACCAGCGGGCGGCGAAGTCCTTGCCCTTGGCTGATGCGCCTGCCTGGATGACGACCGGGTAGCCCTGCGGCGGGCGGGGGACGTTGAGCGGGCCCTGGACGGTGAACCATTCGCCCTTGTGGTCGATCGCATTGACCTTGGCGGGTTCGGCGAAGAGCGGCTCCGCAGTGTCGAGGACCAGGGCGTCGTCGTCCCAGCTGTCCCACAGTTTCGCGGCCACTTCGAGGAACTCGTCGGCCCGCTCGTACCGCTTCTCGCGGGGGAACTGCTCGTCCCGGTTGAAGTTCCTGGCCTCGGACTCCTGGAAGGACGTCACGACGTTCCAGGCGGCGCGGCCCGAGGTGAGGTGGTCGAGGCTCGCGAACGAGCGGGCGACGGTGAACGGTTGCGCGTAGGTGGTGGAGACGGTGGCTGCGAGCCCGAGGTGCCGGGTGACGGCGCCCATCGCGGAGAGAACGTGCAGCGGGTCGAGCCGCATCGACCCGAGGGCGCCGTTGCGGAGCTGGCTGTCGGTGCTGGACCCGAACCGGTCCGGGACGGAGAGGATGTCGGCGAAGAACGCGAGGTCGAACCGGCCGTCCTCGAGGGTGCGCGCGATGTTCTGGTAGTACTCGGCGGACAGCCACCCGGGGACGGACGCGGGGTGGCGCCAGCCTCCGGGGCGTCCGGGGCCGGCAGTGACGAAGGCAGCGAGGTGCATCTGGGAAGTCATGGGGGATGGCCTACTTCGCGAGTTCCTGGTCGATGGCGGACTTGATCGAGTCGAAGCGCGGATCCTGGAGCCAGGACGCCACGTCGACCTGCTCGGGGTAGATGCCGAGACGGTGGAAGTTGTCGGCGAGGTCCTGGGTGCCCGCGATCGCGTCGGCGCCGACCGAGGTGAACTGCCCCGCACCGGAGTACGAGAGGCGGCCCGACTTCACGAGGTCGAGATACACCTGGGCTTCGAGTTCGCTGCCACCGAAACCGCCGAGCCGGGTGAACTCGGCGACCGCGCCCTCCGGGTTCGCCTCGATCCAGCGCTGCGCGTCCCGCACGTTCCGGACGAGGGTGGCGGCCGCCTCCGGATGATTGTTCGCGAACGACTCGCTCGCCACGAAGAACGCGTAGTCGTAGGTCTTCACGTCGGGCAGCGTCGTGGCGTTGTGCTTGCGCTTGGCGAGTTCCGCCGTGGGCTGCCACGTGATCCAGGCGTCGACCTTGCCCTGCGCGAACGCGGCCTCGGCGTCGGCGGCGGTGAGGTTGACGTACTCGATGTCGTCGAGGGTCAGGCCCGCGGATTCGAGGTACTTGACGAGGCTGTAGGTGCCGGTGGTGCCGCGATGGTCGGCGACCTTGCGGCCCTTCAGATCTGCAGCGGAGCGGATGTCGGAGCCCTGCGGGACGAGCACGTCAACCTCGTCGCTCGGCAGCGGGTACGCCACCAGCGGGACGATGGGCACGCCGCCGCCGATCGCGTAGATCACCGCCGTGGCGGTGGCGAAGGAGAAGTCGACACTGCCGGCCTTGATCGCCTCCATCACGGGGAGTGACGCCGGGAAGCCGGTGGGCCATTCGACGGGAACGCCGAGGTCCGCACCGACGTCGAATCCGCCGAGGTTGTTGCGTAGCAGGGTGCCCGGCTCGGCGTTGCCGTCGCCGATCAGCGCGTATCGAACCTGGGCGAGGGGGCCGTCGTCGGCCGCGGCGGTGTCGGAGCTGCAACCGGCGAGCGACAGTGCCGTCAGACCGAGGAGGCCGGCGCCGGTGGCCCTGAGGAAGCCGCGCCGGTTCAGGGAGGTGGTGAGGGGAGACATGGTGGCCTTTCGGGGATGGATCTACGAGTGCAGGGCGCGGTCGGCTTCGAGGAGTCCGTCCAGGAACTCCTCCTTCCATTCGGCCAGCCTGCTGTCACCGCGGTGACGGGGTCGGGGCTGGTCGATCCGCAGTTCCCGGGTGATGCCGCGCTCGGTGAGCAACAGCACCCGATCGGACAGGACGAGGGCTTCCTCGACGTCGTGGGTGACGAGCAGGACGGTCCGCGGGTGTTCGGCGAGCATGCGTTCGAGCAACTGCTGCATCGTGACCCGGGTGATGGCGTCCAGCGCGCCGAACGGCTCGTCGAGCAGGAGCACGTCTGGTCGGTGCAGCAACGCCCGGGCGAGGGCGACCCGTTGCCGCTGGCCGCCGGAAAGCTCCGAGGGCCAGTCGTTCTCGCGTCCCGCGAGTCCGACCTCGCTCAGCAGGGTGGCCGCCTCGCCCTTGCGTCCGCGGGTGCCGAGGGCCGTGTTGTCGAGGACGGTGCGCCAGGGGAGGAGGCGATCTTCCTGGAACATCATGCGGGAGACGACGCGGCGGTCGGAGGTCGGTTGGACGCGGCCCTCCGTCGGCTCCTCGAGTCCGGCGAGGATGCGGAGCAGCGTGGACTTGCCGACGCCACTCGGTCCGAGGAACGTGACGAACTCGCCGGGTGCGATCGACAGGTCGATCTGGTCGAGGACCCGCGTGTCGCGGTAGCTGTGCCCGACTCCGAGGAGGTCGAGGCCGACCAGTGGTTCGGTGCTCATCAGCGGATCTCCTTCTGGTAGTTCGGGTTCCAGCGCAGTACGCGGGACTCGACGAACCGGATCAGCTGGTCGGCGAGGAGTCCTGCGACGGCGTAGAGGAGGATCGCCAGGACGATGCGGTCGTTGCGGAGCAGGTCGCGGCCGTTCTGCGCGAGGAAGCCGATGCCCTCGCTCGTCGCGATTGTCTCGGCGATCACCAGCGTCAGCCAGGCGACGCCGAGCGCGTAGCGCAGGCCGGTGAGGATCATCGGCATTGCGCCGGGCACGATGATCTGCCTGATGCGTTCGCCCCGTCCGAGCCCGTAGGACTCGCCGAGCTGGACGAGTTTCGGGTCGACCGTGCGGATCCCGGCGACGGTGTTGAGGTAGACGGGGAAGATGACGCCGAGCGTCACCAGCACCACCTTCGGAACCTCGCCGATACCGAACGCGGCGATCAGCAGTGGCACCAGGGCGAGGTGCGGAAGCGCACGGACCATCTGCAGTGTCCGGTCGACCAGGCCCTCCGCGATTCGGGAGAGCCCGACCGCGAAGCCGAGGATCAGGCCGATCGAGGCGCCGATGGTGAAGCCGAGGATGATTCTGCGCACGCTCACGAGCAGGTGGTTCTGCAGTTCTCCGCTGCTCCAAAGATTTCCGGCAGTGTCGAGCACCTTGCTCGGCGGCGGCAGGATCGCCGCCGAGATCACTCCGTTCGACGACGCCCACTGCCAGCCGAGCAGAACGAGGACCGGAACCACCCACGGCAGAAGCGCGGTGTGACGGGGTAGCCGCGGTGCGCGCGTGCGGGCTGGTGTCTCGGTGGTGGGCCGGGTGGTCGGGGGTGACGTGACGGCGGTGTCAGGCATGGTCTGCCGCCTGCGGTGTGGGTGGTGCGGTGCTCATCGTTCTCCTCGCGTGCCGTGGTGCGAGAGCCATGTAAATACAGATGAACGCCGATGACGACATTTGTATACACACGGATTCAAACTCTTCCGTCGAGCCCGACGGCGCCGGTAGGTATCTCTGTCGTAGACCGCGAACACGAGGTGAGGGGCCGCAGTGCCAGACGACAGATCGCCCTACGCGCAGCTGCGCGCACGCATCACCGGAGGAGCGCACCTGCCGGGATCGCTCCTGGTCCCCGCCACCGTCGGCGTGCAACTCGGGGTGTCGCGAACCCCCGTGCGCGAGGCGCTGCAGCGGCTCGAGTTCGAGGGCCTGGTCACCAAGGTGACGCGCGGCTACGTCGTCCGGGTGCGCACCGAGGACGAGGTGATCGCGATCTGCGAGGCGCGCATCGCGCTCGAATCCGCGGTCGCGTTCGCGGCCGCCACCCGCCGCTCCGAGTTCGACCTCGCGCGCCTCATCGGGCTGTTCGACCGGGCGGTCACCGCACCGGACGCGGTGACCGCGCTGCGACTGCACAACGACTGGCACGCCGCACTCCGCGTCGCCGCGCACAATCCGACAATCACCGAACTGATGGAACGTCTCGACGCCCAACTCGCCGTGTACGACGCCGAGGAGTCCAAGGCGCCGACGAACCTCACGGCCATCGAACACGAGCATCGCGGCATCCACGAGGCCGTCGTCGACGGGGACGGCGACCGTGCGAGGGCCCTCATGGTTGCTCATCAGGAACGCACCCGTGACATTCGGATCGCGGCCATGGCCGCTCGCTGACGTCCCGCGACGTGGTCCGAGTCCGGGTGGCGCCGCGTGGGTGTTCGTCCGGCAGGATGGGTCCGTCAGGAGAGGGGCGGCGGGTGCATTCGGTGGGGGAGATCGACGCATACGCGTCGCGGGTCGTCGCGGCCTGCACGGTCGGTGACGTCGGTGCGCTGAACGAAGTGGCCACGTGGATGGCGGGTCTGGCGGCCGAGGATCTGGTCCGGCTGGATCAACGTGCTCGCCGTCGCTGGATGTCGCCGCAGCAGCGCGACGGCATCGCGCGTGATTGGGGCGCCGATCGGTTGGCTGCGCACCCTCGGTCTGCGCTCGCGATGAGCATGGTGGCTGACGGCTACGTGCGCGAGCGCGCCGTCGCGGTTCTCACTCGGCAACCCGGAACGCACGCATCCCGGGCGCTCGCGCTGCGGACGTGTGATCACATCCTCCCGATCCGCGTCTCGGCCTGCGCGGCCATCCTCGGTCGGACCGATCCCGCTCACCTGGACGCGATCACTCCCGTGCTGCTGGTCCTGAATCGGTTCGCCCGCGACTGGCGCGGCGCGGTTCTCGACGAGTACCACGCTTCCGCCGGGCAGCGGCACGGCAACCGGTCGATGTGGGCGCTGTTGCGCGCCAACGAGGATCGGCTGGTCAGGCGCTTCGCGGCCGGACGGAGCATCGAGGACGGAACCCTCGGCCCCGACGGTGCGGCGGCGTCCTATCCGGGGGAGAAGGACGTCGTGGTGCAGCGGGTGCTCGGCCGACTGTTGTTGCGGGACGGCGAGCCGTCGGTGGTGGCGCCGCTGCTCACCCGGGGCATCTCGGCGTCCGATCGGGCCGGTGCGCTGGCCCGCTTCGACGCCGATGTCCTCGCCCGCGACGACGTCCGGCGCCTGCTGTTCGACAGTTCCGTCCTCGTCCGGTTGTGGGCGTGTCGCAGGTGGGCCGAGTTGGGGGAGGACCCGGTGGCCGCCTGCCGGGACGTAACCGGCTCCGCGTCGCTGCCCGCGCGTGTCCGCGCACGTGCTCACCTCGGCTTGCGGGAGGCCGGATGTCCACCCGGTCCGGACGAGATCCGTGCCCTGATCGAATCGGACGAATCGCCATTGCGTGCAATGGGTTTGCGCCTGTTGGTAGGGCAGGCCGTCGCAGATGACGTCCCCGGTCTGCTCCGGCAGGTGGTGGACGGCTCTCGCGGCGAAGCCCGATTGGCGACGGGCGTGCTCGCCGCGCAGCTCGAACTCTGGCGAACGGCCGACGTCGAGGCGCTGTGGGGTGAACCGGATCCGGAGACGCGCCGCCGTGCTTGGGTGTTGGAACGAGCGCGGGGCGGATGGGACGCCGTCGTCGCGGACCTGCGGGCATGCGGGCATGACGATCCTGCCCTGCACGCGGCGGCCTACTCGGTCGTGGCAGCGTTACCGGCATACACGGTGCCGACAGCCGCGCACCGTGAGCGGATCTCGGAGTTGTTGCCGGGAAGCCGTCTCCCCGAGTCGAAGCGTCGCGCGATCGCGGTGTGGGCGGGTGTCGAATCGGGCCACTGACACCCGCCGTCCCGCTCAGGCTCCCGCGGGGAGCTTCGTGAAGTCGGGCTCGCGTCCCTCGGCGAAGGCGACGAGCGCCTCGATGTTCGCGGGCCCACCCATGAGTTCGGCGAAGCAGGCGTTCTCGCGTTCGCGGGCGGCGGCGATCTCGGCGCGTAACGGTGCCGTCATCGTCTGCTTCACCGCGACGAGGCTCGAGATCGGTTTGGTGGCAAGTACTTCGGCGTGCTTGCGTGCGACGTCCAGAAGATCGTCCGGCTCGCAGACCTGGAAGACGAGGCCCATCTCCTTCGCCTGCTCGGCGTGAATCCACTCCGAGCTCATCAGCACCCAGGCGGCGTTCTGTCGTCCGATGAGGGTGGGCAGCAGGAAGCTCGACGCGGCCTCCGGTGCCACGCCGAGGCCGGTGAACGGGCACTTCAGCTTCGCCGAGGTGGACATGAATGCGAGGTCGGCGAATCCGATGATGGTGGTGCCGATACCGAGGCCGAGCCCGTTGACGGCGACGATCAGCGGCTTCGGGAACTCGGTGAGTGCGTCTATCAGGCCGAGGAAGCCGTGCTTGCCGGGCTGGAAGTTCGGGTCGCTGGTGCGGGCGTGCATCTCCCGCAGGTCGGTGCCCGCGCTGAACGCGCGGCCGTTGCCGGTCAGGAGTACCACCGCCACCGACGGATCCTCGGCGGCGTCCCGCAGCGCCTCGGTGGCCGCGTCGTAGAGGGCCTCGTTGAACGCGTTGAGTGCGTCGGGACGGTCGAGAGTCAGCGTTCGGACGCGCGCGCGGTCGTCGATGAGGATGCTCATGTCCCGCATGGTAGAACGTGTTGCATTTCAATGGGGGCGATCCTGCGTGCCCTGTCTGCGGCCCCGATCTGTCCTAGGGTTGCCGAATGGGAGCCTTCGAACCGGGAAGACGCCTGCGGGTCGTGCCCACCGACCCCGACGAGCTGCGGGCGTTCGTTGAAGCGGCGGGCAGCCTGCCGGTGCCACCGAATGGAGGTGCCGTCGCCTACCGCCTGCGGATCTCACTCGACGGCGTCACGCCGGAGGTGTGGCGGAGCCTGACCGTCAGGTCCACCTCGAGGCTCGACGAACTCCATCCGGTGCTGCAGACCGTCATGGGATGGACCGACTCCCACCTGCATCAATGGCGACGCCCGGACCCGAACGACCCCGGTCGCGTCGAACGGTTCGCGACACGCTCCTGCATCGAGGAGGGTTTCGCGAACGGGTCTCGATGCGAGGACATGGTGCGGCTCGACGACGTCCTCACCGCACCCGGTGACGCCCTCGTGTACGAGTACGACTTCGGTGACGGTTGGGAGCACACGGTCGTCCTCGACGGCATCGACCACGACCAGTCGCCCGAGGGGGCGCACTGCATTGCGGGCGAGCGGGCCTGCCCGCCCGAGGACTGCGGCGGCGTGTCCGGCTACGCGCGACTGACGGACGCCCTCGCGGACCCGGAGCGTCCCGCGCACGCGCCGCTGGTGGGCTGGGCCGGTGCCTTCGAACCCGAGTCCTTCTCGGCCGCCGACGTCAACATGATGCTGGCCGCGCGGGACGCCATGCGACAGTTCCCGCCGGTGATCGGATCGCAGGTGGAGCCCCTGCTGACGCGTATCCCGTACCAGGCGGCGCCGCATGTCCACGCGTTGATGGCCCGCGCCCACCTGCAGGTGCGTTCCGACGTCCGCACGGTGGACATGCAGGACGGTGCGCTGACCCACCTGCGTTGGTTGCTCCGGCGGATCGGCGACGACGGCATCACGCTGACGGCGTCCGGCTACGTGCCGCCCGCCCACATCGAGGCCGCCCGCACCGAACTCGACTGGGGTGACCGGTGCCTGCCCGACAGCACCCGCGAAGTCGACAACTCGTACTTTCAGCGGTTCCGGGACTCCGCACTGACGCTCGGCCTGATCCGGAAACACAAGGGCAAGCTGGTGCTGTCGAAGCGTGGAGCGGAGTTGCTGGACCGGGAAAACGACCTGTGGGAGCACGTGCTCGCCACCCTTCCCCTCGGCAGCGAGTCCATCGAACGGGAGGCGGGGCGTCTGCTGTTGCTCACCGTGGCGGCTGGTGCGTCGGCAGACGAGCGGCGCGTGGCGATGAGCGAAGGCCTCGCCGCACTGGGATGGTGGAACGAGGACGGCAGCGCCCTCACCCAGTTCGACGTGTCCTGGGTGGCCGCGCCGACCCAGGACTTTCTCTCCACGATCGGGGCGCTGGGTCCGATGGGCGGGGTGCCACCGGACTGGGCGCGCGGGTTCGCCCGGATGACACTGTCGATGTAGCGGGCCGCGGCAGGAGCCGCGACCCGCTACCCGTCAGGCCCCGGTGCGCAGCTCGCGCTTGAGCAGCTTTCCGCTCTGGTTACGGGGCAGCGCGTCGACGAACCGAATCTGCTTGGGCACCTTGAACGGTGCGATCCGCTCCTTGACGTGCCCGATCAAGCCGTCGGCCGTCGCCTCCTGGCCGTCGCGCAGCACCACGACCGCCGTGATCGCCTCGATCCACTTCTCGTCCGGGGTGCCGATCACCGCGACCTCCGCGACCGCCGGATGGGTGTAGAGGGCGTCCTCGACCTCACGGGACGCGACGAGGATGCCGCCCGTGTTGATGACATCCTTGATGCGGTCCACGACGGTGACGAAACCGTCGGAGTCGCGGGTGACCAGGTCGCCGGAGTGGAACCAGCCGTCGCGGAACGCCTCCGCCGTCGCGTCCGGATTCTCCCAGTACCCCTGGCACAGTTGCGGGGACCGGTAGAGGATCTCGCCGGACTCGCCGTCGGCGACGTCGTTGCCGTCCGCGTCGACGACCCGGGTCTCGACGAAGAACACGGCACGCCCGCACGCCGACGGCCGGTCCTCGTGCTCCTCCGGCCGCAGCACGCAGGCGAGGGGCCCGATCTCGGACTGGCCGAAGCAGTTGTAGAAGCCGAGGTCGGGGTAGCGCTCGCGCAGCCGGTTCAGCACCGTCACCGGCATGATCGACGCGCCGTACTGGGCCTTGCGCAGCGACGACAGGTCGCGGGTGTCGAGGTCGGGGTGGTTCGCGAGCGGCACCCACACCGTCGGCGCCAGGAACAGCGAACCGATGCGGTCCTCCTCGATCCGGCGCAGGATCTCCGGAATGTCCGGCGCCGCCATCAGGTTCACCGTCGCGCCCACCGACAGGTACGGCAGCATGAACACGTGCATGCCCGCCGAGTGGTACAGCGGCATCGCGATCAGCGGGTTGTCGTCGGCCTTGAGGTCGAGGGCGATCACCGACGAGACGTACTCGTAGGCGAGTGCCTCGTGGGTCATCATGGCGCCCTTGGGCTTCGACGTCGTGCCCGAGGTGTAGAGGAGCTGCGCCAGGTCGGTCGCGGCGGCGCGCGGCGGGAACACGGGTGCCTCGCCGGTCAGGGACTTCTCGAGCAGCGATCCGTCGGCGTCACGCAGGGGCAGCACGTGTGCGACGGCCGGCAGGGCGCCGCGCACCGAATCGAGGACACCGGTCAGCGCCGGGTCGACGAGCACCGCACGCGCGCCCGACTGCGACACGAGGTAGGTGAGTTCCTCACCCTTGAGGGCGTAGTTCACCGGAACGTGGACGAGGCCGGCGCGGGCGCACGCCAGGAAACCGATGACGTAGGCGTCCGAGTTGGTGCCGTACGCCGCGACGCGGTCGCCCGGTTCGAGGCCGAGTGCGGTGAAGTGCGCGGCGGCGCGGCTCACGGCGGCGTCGAGGTCGCGGTAGGTGTGGGTGCGTCCGTCGAAGATCAGTGCGTCGCGGTCGGGGAACTTCGCCGCCGAGCGTCGCAGGATGCCGTCGAGGGTGTGGGTGCGGGGGTCGAGACTCATGTACGTCAGATTATGGGACGTCCAATAGTTGCGCTAGAGCCTGTGAATTCTTCCGGTGCCGGGAGGGCCGGAAGGACTCACAGGCGGCGCCGTCGCCTACACGCGAACGAAGCGGGCAGGCTCGGAGCCCTGCACCTGGACGACCTGCTCACGGGTGACGAGGTGACGCAGGTGCGCCGCGGCCTCGGACACCGCCATGCCCTTCGCGAGCGGGTGGAAATCGGACCACGCCCGGTACCACTTCATCCGCTCGGCGACCTCCCACAGCGTGATCTCGTCGTCGCCGAACGCGTCGTACAGGTGCTCGAGGCGCTCCTCGTGGTGCTCGACGAGTTCCTTCGCGCGCCCCGGCAGGTCCGTGATCGGCAGGCCGTGCGCTCCGAGTCCACGCGTGACGCCCATCGACTGCACCCGCTGCAGCGAGCTCAGGAACTCGGCGAGCGCGTCCCGCTCCTCCAGCGGGTAGATGAAGTTCCCGACGTGCGGCGTCGTCTTCTGCAGGACGTGGTCGCCGGTGAACATGACGTCGGCGTCCTCCAGATGGAAGCACGCGTGGCCGGGGGTGTGACCGGGCGTGAACACCATCCGCAGGGTGCGGCCGCCCGCCAACGGGATCACCTGGCCGCCGGTGAGAATGCGATCCGCCGCCGACTCCGGGCCGGCAGGCGGCTTGAGGTGCGTCGCCGCCCGGTAGGCCTCGCAGTCCGCGTCGGACGCACCCGCCCGCCGCAGGTTCACGATCTGATCCTCGAGCCACTCCGCGGTGTGTCCCGACGACATCAACCGGAACATCTCGTTGTCGGCCTCGTGCATCGCGATCCACGCGCCCGACGCCTCCCGGACCCGTCCGCACAGGCCGGTGTGGTCGGGGTGGAAGTGGGTGAGGACGACGCCCTCGACGTCGGCGATCGAGTGGCCCATCGACTCGAGTCCGCCGGTCAGGCCCTCCCAACCCTCGTCGCCGTCCCAGCCCGTGTCGACGAGGACGACGCCGTTCGGCGACTCCATCGCGTAGATCAGCGTGCTGCCCAACGGGTTGTGGGTCATCGGAACCGTGATCTGGAAGATGCCATCACCGATGGCTACTGCGTCGGACATCGCTACCTCTTCAAGGGTGAAATTCGATCTAGTCTTTCGATCATCACTACCTCACGACGTGGCCTGGAGCACAGCCTGTGTGCCCGTTCAGTGGGCGTTGTGTGACAAATTCAACTCGGTGGCAGCGGGAGATTTGCAGGGGTTTCGACGGGTGCGCACGGGCATTCGGCGTGCACAACCGGTGTGCATGCGCGGACAGGCGTGCGAACGCCGTGACCAGGCACGCGGGACGTCCGGTGCGCTGTCGGAACGCTGTGGTAAGCCTGTTTCGAACCGATCGAGGGGGCCTCGCTTGCTGACTCTGCACCGCGCCGAACGTTCGGACGTGCTCGCCGACGCGCTCGCGAAGGTTCTCGTCGTCCCGCTGCCGGACCCGTTCGCCCGCGAGGTCGTCGCCGTCCCAGCGAAGGGCGTGGAACGGTGGCTGACGCAACGACTTTCGAGCGTTCTGGGTGCGGCGCCGACGGGGGCAGACGGGATCGCCGCCAACATCGACTTCCCGTCGCCGACCCGTCTCGTCGACGATGCGCTCGCCGCGGTCACCGGCGCGACCGCGGACACCGACCCGTGGCACCCGGCGCGCGTGCTGTGGACGCTCCTCGATGTGGTCGACGACAGCCTGGACGATCCGTGGGCCGCGGTCCTGGCCCGGCACCTGGGCCGCGACGATCCGTCCGGTCACCGTGTCGGACGCCGCTACGGCACCGCCGCTCACCTGGCCGAACTGTTCCGCACCTACGGTGTGCAGCGTCCGGGGATGCTCGTCGACTGGGCCGCCGGCCACGACACCGACGGCGCGGGCGGCGACCTGCCGTCCGACCTCGTGTGGCAGGCGCAGCTGTGGCGACGCCTGCGCGACCGGATCGGTGCCGACAGCCCCGCCGAGCGGTTGGCGCCGGCGTGCGAGGCGCTGCGGGCCCGCCCCGACGTCGTGGACCTGCCCGACCGGATCTCCGTGTTCGGACCGACCCGGCTGACCACGGCGCAGCTCGAGGTCCTCGCCGCGTTGGCGGTCAATCGTGATGTGCACCTGTGGGTTCCGCACCCCAGCGTGGCGATGTTCGACGCGTTGACGCGGTTCGAACCGCCCTCGACCCGCGCCGGCGACGAATCCGGGCTCGCCGTGACACACCCGCTGCTCGCGAGCCTGGGCCGCGACGTGCGGGAACTGCAGTTTCGGATCGGCGCCGAGGGCGTCGCGCACGAGCACCACGCCGCGCCGCCGCGGCCGGAAACCCTGCTCGGGCGGCTGCAGGACGACCTGGCGGCAGATCGGGAGCCGAGCAGCGCGGACGATGACGGGTCCGTGCAGATCCACGCCTGCCACGGCCCGGCGCGGCAGGTGGAGGTGCTGCGTGAATCCCTGCTGCACCTGTTCACCGACCTGGACGACCTCGAACCCCGCGACGTGCTGATCATGTGCCCCGACGTCGAGACGTACGCGCCGCTGATCCGGGCGGCGTTCGGGCAGGACGGCATCGGGCATCCCGGTCACGGGCTGCGGGTCCGGCTCGCGGACCGTGCACTGCACCAGACCAATCCGGTGCTCGCCGTGGTCGCGTCGCTGCTCGACCTCGCGGACGGTCGCGTCACGGCCAGCCAGATCCTCGATCTCGCCGACGCGGAGCCGGTGCGCCGCCGGTTCGCGTTCACCGACGACGACGTCGAACGACTCCGTGAGTGGACCACCGCCGCCGGTGCCCGCTGGGGAATCGGGCCGCGGGAGCGCACCGCGTACGGGCTGCCGGACTTCGCGCAGAACACCGTCCGTTCGGCGCTCGACCGCATCCTGCTCGGCGCCGCGGCCGACGACACCGACGGCGACTGGCTGGGGCTGACGCTGCCGCTCGGCGGCGTCGACAGCAACGACATCGACCTCACCGGCAAGCTGGCCGAATTCGTCGACCGCCTCGATGTCGCACTGCGGGGGCTGACGGGCCCGCAGCCGACACCGGCGTGGGCCGCCGCCCTCACCCGTGCGCTCGACCTGATGGTCGACGTCCGCGAGCGGGACGCGTGGCAGTTGGGGCAGGCGCATCGCGAACTGGCGGCCGCGATGGAGCACGGCACCGCGGAACTGAGATTGGCGGACGTGCGGGCCATGCTGGCGTCGCGGCTCGCGGGACGCCCCACCCGCTCGAACTTCCGCACCGGCGAGTTGACGGTGTGCACGATGGTGCCGATGCGGTCGGTGCCGCACCGGGTGGTCGCGCTGCTCGGCCTCGACGACGAGGCGTTCCCCCGCAGTCCCGGAGTGGACGGCGACAACGTCCTCGGCCGCACTCCGCTTCCGGGGGAACGGGATCCGCGCAGCGAGGACCGGCAGCTGCTACTGGACGCCATCGGTGCGACGGGGGAGCGGCTGCTGCTGTTCTACACGGGCATGGACCCGGTCAGTGGTGCGCCGCGGCCCCCGGCGATCCCGCTGAGCGAGGTCCGCGACGTCCTCGACGCGATGGTCGGCGGGTCCGGCACCCTCGTGCGGTCGCATCCGTTGCAGCCGTTCGACCCCCGCAACTTTCGTCCCGAGCACCCGTTCAGCTTCGACCCCGCCGCGCTCGCCGGAGCGCGTGCGGCGCAGCGGCCGGCCCTGCCGGAACCGGAGTTCCTGCCCGCACCGCTGGCGGAACCGGAGCGCGGCGACGTCGCCCTCGCCGACCTCGTCGCGTTCGTCGTCCACCCCACCCAGGCCTTCCTCAAACAGCGTCTCGGCGTGCGGATCGCGGACCTCGACGAGGAGATCGCCGACTCGCTCGACCTCGAACTGGACTCCCTCGCCGCGTGGTCGATCGGCGAACGCATGCTCACCGCGGTCCTCGCCGACGACCGCGACATCGCCGACGCGATCGCGCAGTTCCGGCAGGCGGAGTGGCGTCGCGGCACCCTGCCCCCGGCCGCGCTCGGGGGTCGGGCGCTGGCGGGCATCGAGGAGGCGGTCCGCGTCCTCGGGTCCGCGGGGCGGGTGCCGGGCCGGCCCGAAACCGTCGACATCGATCTCGACCTCGGGGGTCGTCGTCTCGTCGGGAGCGTCGACGGCGTCCACGGCGACCTCGTCGCCCGCACCACCTACTCGAAACTCGGCCCGAAGCACCGGCTCACCGCGTGGGTGCAGGTGCTGGCGCTGGCGGCGTCGTACCCGGACCGGCAGTGGAAGGCCGACACCACGGGCAAGGCGCCGATGCGGCGTCCGACGGCGTGGCGCTCGCACCTCGTGGCTCCCGCGGACGCCCGTGCCCACCTCGACACCCTGATCGCGCTGCGGGACAACGGCCTTCGAGCGCCACTGCCGATCGTCACTTCTGCCACCGCCGCCTACGCCCAACGCCGCGCCGGCGGCGACGCCGTCGCCTCCGCACTCGACTCCGCCGAGAAGGAATGGTCGAGCCTCTTCGGCGACGCCAAGGACAAGCACGTGGCGTACCTGTACGGGGTGGACGCACCGATCACGGTGCTCACCGCCGCCGGAGCGCCCGGTTCGGAGGGCACCGAATTCGGTGAACACGCCCGCACGCTGTGGGCGCCGCTGCTCGCCGCCGAGACCGTCGGAGCCGCCTGATGACCCCCGCCACCGACCGCGCCGCATTCGATCTGCTCGGCGACCTGCCCACCGGGACAACGGTCCTCGAAGCCAGCGCGGGCACCGGCAAGACGTACGCCATCGTCGGCCTCGCCGTCCGCTATGTCGCCGAACTCGGCGTCGACCCGGAACGCCTGCTGCTCGTGACGTTCAGCCGCGCCGCCACGAAGGAACTACGCGAACGCACCCGCGACCGCTTCGCCGCCGTCGCCGCGGGCCTCGCCGACCCCGCCGCGAGCAGCGACGGACTGGTCGCGTTCCTCGCCGATGCCGACCCCGACACGGTGACGCTGCGACGTCAGCGGCTCCTGCAGGCGCTGTCGAACTTCGACGCCGCCACCATCGCGACCACCCACAGTTTCTGCCAGCGGATGCTCGACGGCATCGGCATCGCCGGCGAACGCGACCCCGACACCGAACTCGTCGAGGAAGCCACCGGCCTGATCGCCGAGGCCGTCTCCGACCTCTATCTGAGCCGATTCGGACGCGACCCCGACCCGACCCTCACTCCCGAGGAGGCGCGAAAAGCGGCGCGGGCGGCCATCTTCGACCCGCAGGCCGTCCTGGCCCCCGCGAACGCGGACGGCACCGCGGCCGGCGATGCGGTCGCGTTCGCCCAGTCCGTGCGGGACGAGGTGCGTCGCCGCAAACGCGCCGCGGGGATCCGCGACTTCGACGACCTGCCCGCCCTGCTGCACGGCGTCCTCACCGACGACGAGCACGGCGAGGACGCCCGGCGGCGGGTGCGGGAACGGTACGACGTCGTCCTCGTCGACGAGTTCCAGGACACCGACCCGTTACAGTGGGGGATCCTCAAGGCCGCGTTCCACGGGCACGCCACCCTGATCCTCGTTGGTGACCCCAAGCAGGCGATCTACGCGTTCCGCGGCGCCGAGGTGTACGCGTACCTCGACGCCGTCACCGAATCCCGCACCCTCGAACTGACCACGAACTGGCGCAGCGACAAGCCCCTGCTCGACGCGCTCGCGCACGTGCAGGGTGGTGCGGCGCTCGGACATCCCGACATCGTCGTGCACCCCGTCGCCGCCGAGAACGACGGATCCCGGGTGACGGGGGTGCCGCCGATCCGGCTGCGGTACCTCACCCGAGCAGGCGCGGGGCCGTTGGGCAAGAGCGGCTATCCCGCGATCGCGCCGCTGCGGGCGCGGGTCGCGGACGACGTCGCCGCCGACATCGTGCGCCTGGTGTCCGGGGAGGCCACCATCGACCTCGGCTCACCGTCCGCGGGAGGGCGGGGCATCGTGCCCGGCGACGTGGCCGTGTTGGTGCGCACCAACAGGCAGATCACCCTGGTGCACGACGCGCTGGACCGCGCCGGCATCCCGGCCGTCACGGTCGGTGGGCTCAGCGTGTTCGTCACGCCCGCCGCCCGGGACTGGCTGTGGGTGCTGCAGGCATTGGAACAGCCGCACCGCTCCGACCGCGTCCGGCCCGCCGCGCTGACGTCGCTGCTGGGGAAGACCGCCACCGACCTCGACGCCGGCGGCGACGAACTGGTCGCGCAGATCGGCGGCGGCATCCGGGATCTCGGACGTGTCTTCGCGACGGCGGGGTTCGCGGCGATGGTGGAACGGCTCGCCGCGTGGAGCACCCTCGAATCCCGGCTGCTGGCCCGGGTCGGTGGCGAGCGCCGCCTGACCGACCTGCGGCACATCGCGCAGCTGCTCGGTGAAGTTGCCGTCGCGCAGGGCCTTGGCCTGACCGCGCTCACCCGCTGGCTCACCGACCGGATGCGCGAACCCAACGTCGGCACCGCCGACCGCAGTCGTCGCCTCGACTCCGATGCCGCCGCCGTGCAGATCGCGACAGTGCACGCCACCAAGGGACTCGAGTACCCGATCGTCTACGTCCCCTTCGGGTGGGACGCCGCGAAGAACCCGACCCCCGACAAGCTGCTGCTGCACGACGACGAGCACCGGCGCATCCTCGACGTCGGCGGGCCGGACGGCCCCGGCTACCGCGAACGCCGGGCACGGCACGACGAGGAGGAGGCAGGCGAGGAACTGCGCCTGCTGTACGTCGCCTTGACCCGCGCCAAGTGTGCGCTGGTGTTGTGGTGGGCGCCGTCCACGTCGACGGCGTCGGCGCCGCTGCACCGGATGCTGCTCGCCCGCGTGCCGGGTGCGCTGGAGGTGCCGCGCAGCCTGCCGGTGCCCGCCGATCCGCAAGTGGCGCAGCTGTTCACCCGCTGGGCGGACGGGGTGCCCGGCGTCGACGTGGAGGCCGTCGCACCCGATCCGATCGAGGTGGGGTCGTGGAACCCGCCGCACGAGAGCATCGACGAGCTCGAGGCCGCGACGTTCCACCGCGTCCTCGACGACGAGTGGCGTCGCACCTCCTACACCGCCATCACCGCCGCCGCGCACGCTCTCGCGCCCGTCGCGAGCGAGACGGAGGAACCGGCTCTCGACGACGAACCCGAGGAACCGCCCCTCACGGCGTCGGGCGCCGACACCGGCGACGGGCACCTGCCGTCCCCGATGAACGGGATGCCCGCCGGCGCCGCGTTCGGCACCCTCGTCCACGCCGTACTCGAATACGTCGACACCGCCGCCGACGACCTCACCGCCGAGGTGCTGCAACGATGCCGTGAGGAGGTGACATCCGGGTTCGCGGACGTCGACCCGGACGCACTCGCCGCGTCGCTGATGCCGGTCCTCGCGACGCCGTTGGGGGAGTCGCACACTCTGGCGTCGATCGCGCCCTCGGACCGCCTGCCGGAGTTGGATTTCGAGTTCCCGCTGGACCACGATGCCCGAGGCTCCGCCCGAGGATGGGCAGGCGACGATGCCGCGGCCGAGGTCACCTTGGACGCCACGGTCGCGCTGTTGCGCAGGCACCTGCCCGCCGACGACGTCCTCGCGTCGTACGCCGACGACCTGGCCGAACTCGGCGCGGTCCCGCTGCGCGGCTACCTGACCGGCAGCATCGACGCGGTCCTCCGCCTGCCCGGCCCGCGGTTCGTCGTGGTCGACTACAAGACCAACCGCATCGTGCCCGGCGACGTGACCACCGGACACTTCACCCGCGACTCGATGGCCGCCGAGATGATGCGCTCCCACTATCCGCTGCAGGCGCTGCTGTACTCCGTTGCCCTGCACCGCTACCTGCGATGGCGGTTGCCCGGATACGACCCGGAGGTGCATCTCGGCGGCGTGCAGTACCTGTTCGTTCGCGGCATGGCCGGGCCGGACACTCCGGACGGGTGCGGGGTGTTCGAGTGGCACCCGCCTGCCGCGCTGATCACCGACTTGTCCGATCTGCTCGCCGGACACACGACCCACGGGGGTGCGCGATGACCGACGCGCGGATCGCGCAACGCGGCAAGGGTGTGTTGCGGGTGTTCAACGAGGCGAAGGTGCTCGGCGCGGCGGACGTGCACATCGCGGTACGGCTCGCGCAGATGGCGGGGGAGTCGTCGGAGGACGCCGTGCTGGCGACGGCGCTCGCGGTGCGGGCCGTGCGGTCGGGGTCGGTGTGTCTGGAGGTCAACGGCATTCGGGACATCGGTGTCGACGCGGTCCAGTCCGAGGACGGGTCCGAGATCGATCTCGACGCGTTGCCGTGGCCCGAGCCGGCGGTGCTGCTGGGTGCGCTGCGCGCCAGCCCCCTTGTCGTCGGCGGCGCCGCCGGTCCGCTGCGCCCGTTGCGGCTCGTCGACACCGACGTCGGTTCGCTTCTGTACCTGGAGAAGTACCACCGGCAGGAGGAGACGGTGCGCCGTGTCCTCGACTCGCGGGCCGGCGATCACCCCGATGTCGACGTGGACGCGCTGCGCGCGGGACTAGCCGAGCTGTTCCCCGGCGCCGAACCGGACCGGCAGCGCGTGGCGGTCGCCGTCGCGGCGACGCACAGGACGGCGGTCATCGCGGGCGGCCCGGGCACCGGCAAGACCCACACCGTCGCGCGGGTGCTGGCGATGCTTCGCCGCCTGCACGGCGACGGTCTACGCATCGGGCTCGCGGCGCCGACAGGGAAAGCGGCTGCGCGGCTGCAGGAATCGGTGCGGGCACAGGACGCATCGCTCGGTCTGCCGCCGACCCTCGCGGCGTCGACGCTGCACCGCCTGCTCGGGTGGGGTCACAACGGCCCCCGCTACCACGCGGGCAACCACCTGCCGTACGACGTGATCGTCGTCGACGAGACGTCGATGGTGTCGCTGACCATGATGTGCCGGCTCCTCGAGGCTCTGCGTCCGCAGACCCGACTGGTGCTCGTCGGCGACCCGAACCAGCTGGCGTCCGTCGACGCGGGCGCCGTGCTCGCCGACCTCGTGGATCGACCCGTCACGGTCGCGGCGAACCCGGTGCTGGACCGGGTCGTCGGGGCCGATCTCGAGACGTGGACCGCGGACGAGCGGGATCGGTTGCGGGGCGGCATCGTTCGGCTTACCCGCGGCTGGCGCTTCGACCGTGACATCGGTGCCCTCGCCGACGCCGTCCGCGACGAAGAAGAGGACCGCGTCATCGACCTGCTGCGGGCGGGCGGGGACCAGATCGAGTTCCTGGCACCCGACGACCTCGACGCGCTGCGGCGTGAGGTGGTGGGCACCGCGGTGGACGTGGTGCAGGCTGCGGAGGCCGGTGACGTGGCCGCGGCGCTGGACCTGTCGGAGCGGCACCGGCTGCTGTGCGCGCACCGCGACGGACCGTACGGCGTCGCGTGGTGGGAGCGGGCGTCCCTCGAATGGATCGGCGCCGAAGTCGGGCACCGGCTCGACCCCGACGCCCTCACCGCGGGCCGGCCGCTGCTCGTCACCGCGAACGACTACGACGCGCGGATCTACAACGGCGACACCGGAGTCGTGGTCCGGCGCGGCGACGGTGAACTCGTCGCGGCGTTCGCGCGCGGCGCCGAACCGCTGATCCTGCACCCCAGCAGGCTCTCGTCCACGCAGTCCGTGTACGCCATGACCATTCACCGCAGCCAGGGCAGCCAGTACGGCACGGTGTCCGTCATCCTCCCCGACGAGCGCTCTTCGCTGCTCACCCGGGAACTGCTCTACACCGCCATCACCCGCGCGAAGGACAAGGTGCGGATCATCGGCACCGAGGACGCCGTGCGCGAGGCAGTACGGAGGAAGGTGCGGCGGGCCAGCGGTCTGCGGTTGGGATGACGTCCGCGAGCTGACAGACGAAAGCCCGGCAGACAACATGCCTGCCGGGCCTTCGGGGTGTTCGGGTGTCAGACCTTCGGGACGCCGACGGGAATCGTCTCGCCGAGGTCACCGGCGTCGTCGTGCCCGCACGCGCAGTCGTCGCCGCAGCCCCCGCCGCCGCACACACCCGCGTAGGTGACGTCGTCGGCATCGCAGTCCAGGGTCGCACCGAAACGGTCCGCGAAGTCGTCATCCAGGTCGTGCGTCAGATCGTGGAACTCGTCGACGACGTTCAGCAGATGCTGCGGCGCGAACGGATCGGCATCGACGAACGTCGACACCAGCAGGTGCTCGCCGTCGATCACGAAACGCAGCAGCGGCCACTCATGCGCCAACTCGATCAGCTGCTCGGCGGCCTTCGCGCGATCCGTCACGCCGTCCAGCAGCGACGCCCACACATGCAGCTGCGGCGCATCCTCCGCGACCGTCACGAACAGCCCGAACCCGTGCACGGGGATCGCGACGTCGCCGTCCTCGTCGGTCTCGGGAGCCTCGCCGAGGAACTCCGTCAGAGCCCGCACCGTCAGCGCATGCAACTGCTCACGATCCTCCGTCGCGATCGCGAAAGCGCCATCGAACTGCAGCGGCTGGTCGTTCAGGTCGGTCATCATTCCTCTTTTGCTGGTCACACGTGTGTTTATCACCCGGTCGGGGCGCCACCCACCGTAGCGCGAGCCGGTGAACAGAAGCTTGCCGAGTGACAGACGGAACCCCCAGGTCGCCGGCTGCGTCTAGATACAGTGTGCGCACGTTCTGCAGGGGGAGAAGAACATGAGAACGACCATCGGGGTGATGTTGTTCGCAGCGGCGCTCGTTTCCGGATGCGGCACCGTCAGCGGGCAGGCCGAGGCGGAGGATCCGACCGCCAGCGACCCGGCCTTCGACCCGTGCGAGGACATTCCTGACGAGGCGCTTCGTGAAGTGGGAATGGACCCGGCCACCGAGGGCCGGGACATTCTGGGGGTTCATCAGCCCGGGTGGAATCTGTGTGGTTGGGGCGGCGAGTCTGTGACGCTTTCGGCGTATGCAAGCAACTACACCCTCGACGACGTCCGGCGCCACCCCGACTACGTCGGGTTCGAGGAGATCGAACTTGATGGAAGCGCAGGGCTGACCTTTCGACACCGGGCGTTTGCAGAAGGTGAGATCTGCTACGCGGCCGTCGAACGCCCCGCCGGGCTTCTTATGGTGGCGGCATCGATGATCACTGGGTCGGATCCGAATGTATGTCGCTTCGCTGAAGATGCTGTCGTTCGATTCATGCCGTACTGGTCGAAGTGAGGCGTGATCAATGACAGACGGGAAGACCGATTCCTGGAGTTCGCTGGCAGAGTCCGTGGACCAGGGGCACCTCACACTCGAACGCGGGACTGCACAACAATGCGCACGCCACTGCACAGACTTCATTGCGAAGCTGGCGAGTATGCGCGATCTTGCGCGCCAGCTCGGCGAGATCAAAGGCTTTGGCACCTTCCCAAGCGGAATAGCGCTGGCAGAGAAGTTCAGCAAGAAGGCTGTCGGCGGCGACTATTCGATGGTGCAGGCGCTGACGGACCACATTGCCGAGGTTGAGGCGATGCGAGACGTGTTTCTGCGGATCGAAGCGCAGTACGTGGCGACGGATGAGCGTGGGGCGCAGGCACTTGCCGCGATTGATCCTGAGGTGGGCGGATGAGGGCGAAAGCGGTTGTCGGGGTGATGGTCTGCGCGGCAGCCTTGGCATCCGGGTGTGGGACTGTCGCCGGTGAGGCCAAGCCTCAAGACCCGACGGCGAGCCAGCCGGAGTTCAATCCGTGTGACGACCTATCCGATGACGCGGTGCGTGCTGCGGGGATGGATCCTGCGACTGAGGCGCGAGAAATTCTGGGGGTCCAGCAACCGGGGTGGAGTATCTGCGAATGGGATGGCCCGTCCTACGCACTCGGCGTCGCTGCGACGAACTACTCACTTGGCGACGTTCGACGAAACCCGGAGTTCAAGGGATTCGAGCCGGTCGAGGTTCCAGGCAGGAGTGCGATTCGGTTCGGGTCCGCTAGCGGTGGGAGCGACGATCGCTGCTACGTCGCAACGCCGTCCGGATCCGGAACTGTGCTGATATCGGCGACTCTCCCTGTAGGCCGGCCGGGAGACCCGTGCGCACTCGCTCTTGATGGGACCCGGGTACTCCTCCCGTATCTACCGGAATAGCGAAAGGAACGATCGGAAATGCCGGAACCAAGTCCGTTGACTTGGATTGAGTTGGGGCGCAGCGGTTGACTCGGGCGAACTGTCCCTCGACGGAAATGTCGCGGCCCGGTGCGCGCAGCACTGTCGAGATCTGGTCGGGAAGTTGGAGGGATTGAGAAAAGAGGTGTTCTGGCTGGGAGCTGTTAAGGGAATGGGGACGTTTCCCAGCGGAATCGCATTGGCAGAGAAGTTCGGCAAGAAGGCCGTCGGCGGTGATTACTCGATGGTCGACGCCTTGGCCGATCACATCGCCGAAGTGCAGGCGATGCAAGCGGTGTTCCAGAAGATTCAGGCGCGCTACGACGCAACGGAACAATCGAATGCCGACCTCCTCCGCGGGATCCCCGGCGCGAGCTGACAGACCAAGGGCTGCTCCGGTGGAGCACGACAGATCCGCTTGGTTCCGCGGAGCGCGATGAAGCGTTGTCAGCTGAACAGGTCGGGCTGGTCGGGTTGGGTGTCGAACAGCTTCATCTGCTGAGGCCGACGGTGAACGCCGAGGGTGACGACTCGCAGCGCTTCGCGCAGTGACGTGACGGTTCGTTCCCATCCGTGGGATTCGTGGGCGCAGGCGTCGGCCTCCTCGAGGTCGCCCGCATCGCGGGCTTCGTTCGAGGAGTTGTACCAGGCGATCTCCTGCTCTTCGCTGATGTGGAGATATTCGAGGATGGTGTCGCGGTCGAATCCACACACCGTCGCGACCTGCTCGGAGTCGAGGGCCCCGCCGCTACCCGGGTCCAGGTGTAGGAGTGCAAGGAGTCCCGCCGGCAGATCGGGCTCCGGTTCGTCGATCTCGTCGTCCGTACGGGTGAGCTCTCCGTCGAATCGTTGGGCGAATTCTTCGTCGATCGTGTCGAGAAATGCTGCCATGCAATCGAGTTGATCGCTGAGCTGCTGCGCGGAGAACGGTGAGGTGGGAAGGTCGATGGCGGCGTCGACCTGATCGCCGTCCCACGTCAGGCGCACGAACCGGTACTCGGAGTTGAGGTCGGCGAGCACCTCGGCTGCACGAGTGCGGCCAGTGATACCGGTCAGCAGTGGGACCAGGATGCGCAGTTGAGGGCGTTCCGGATCCGGCAGCACGAACGCCTGCATGGTGCCGAGGGTGAGGACGAAATCGCCTCCTTCGTCGGTGACCGGAGGGGTTCCGTACTTCCATTCCAGTGCAAGGGAAATCGCGGTGTGCAGCTCGTCGTAGTCGGTCGGGAACTCGACCTGAGGAGGCGTCGGCACCACTGCTTCGAGTGGAACGTCCGCCGATCGGGAGCGCAGGGCGACCGGTCCCTCCGAATCGCGGGCGTAGACGAAACAGGGATGTTGGATGCCACCGACCTGACGGAGAAACTCTGCCGACAACACGGCGGCGCGGTCAGCGAATCGCAGGGGCATGTCTGTGCGGACCGAGTCCTGTTCGCCCGTCGGCAACCAGCCCTGGCCGTGGACCCTGCCCAGCAGCGCCTGGTCGACCGCAAGTCCGGCACATCGGGCGACACACACGAGGTGCTCATCCGACACCTGGTAGTCCACCGTGACGGACAGGGAGGTGAGATCTGCCGACGCCGCTCCGACGATGAAGTAGTCGTCGCGATCCATCGAAGCCAGCTGATTCGCCAACTCGATGCGGAACTCCCGCCACGACTGCTCGACTGCGCCGTCGAAGGTGTTCGTCTGAATCATGTGTGCCCCCTGCCTCCCGTGTGGTGGAGACGGTACGGGGAGGCACCGACAGAGTTGTCTTCCAAGTTCGCGATCCCCGAGCCGCGGGGCAGATCGGCATGGGCACTCCGGATTCAGAGTGCACGATCGGTGGGCGGTGACGTGTGCGGACTGCGCGCCACGACGTCACCGCAGTGCTCGACGACCAGGAATCCGCCGTTGTGGGAGGGCGCGAGGCGCAGGACGCGATCGCAACGATCTGGGACGTCTGCGACTGCCAGGCAGGAAGCGCGTGAGTTTGGCTGTGGCGGGCGATGGTTCGGGGTCGTGATGGCACGATGCCGATCGAGCAGGTGACTACTCGTGAATCACTCTGCACCACGAAACTCGGCCGGTTCGTGTCGGAGGAGCAGGCCCCGTACTTGGTGAGGCCGTGCGCCAGGGCGGTCTCCGCCGGACCTTGATGCCGACATGACGAGGACTCGCCCGGTGGTCAGCTCAGGCGCCGGCCCTGACGAGGACCTCGGCGACCATGTCGAGCTCGACGCGCATCCCCGCCACCCCGGTCGGTGACAGCGAGAGCGCGTCGCGGTGCCGCTCGAGGGCGGCGGCAAACACCGGCACGAGTGGCGCGTACTTGAGAGCGAGCCTTCGGCGCTTGGTCCCATCGGTGATGGCGCCGAGGCTCCCGGCATTGTCGATGTAGTCCGTGAACTTGGCGAGCAGAACCTGGGGATCGCCGATCACCGTTTCGACGTGCGCGGCATAGGCGGCCCGTTTGGCCGCAGGGTCCAGTCCGGGTGCGGTCGGTGGGTTGGTGACGGCGGCGACGATCCGTTCGACGTCGGGGCCGAACCACGCGCGGATCGCATCGAGTGCGCGTTCGGTGCTCGGGTCGTCGCCGCCTGCGAGGGCGACGAGTTCGGTCGCGTGGTCCTCGACGGTGTCGTGCAGGACTGCGGCAGCGAGCACGGCGGGGTCGGTGCATCCGTGGCGGGCGAGCCGCACGGCGTTCCGTAGTGGGTGCGCGGTGTACGGCTCCGTGCCGGGCCCGACTGGCCGCGTGTCGGTGCGGTGCACGTAGGCAGCGACGCGGATCGCGGCGGGGATCGGGTCACCATGACCCTCGAGCAGCTCGACGGTGAGCAGTGCCGAATCCATCTCGTGGAGCGGCAGGCGCGCAAGCGCGTGGATGGAGGTCAGGGGTGATTCTCCTTGCGTCGATTGGCTGAACGTCAGTCGAACAGGCCAGGCTGGTCGGGGTGTTCGAACAGCTCGCCCTGCCGCGGCCGCGCTGAATGTCGTTGCGGCGCCGTGTGTGCACGTGGTGTGTGCGGCAATGTGACGATCCTAAGTGCCGCGCGCAGCGCACCGACGGTTCGCTGCCAGGCGCCGGCCTCGTGCATGCAGATGTCGAACTCGTCGCGGTTGTCCGCGGCGGAGGCGTCATCGGCCGACCGATTCCAGGCGATCTCCTGCTCTTCGCAGATACGCAGGTAGTCGAGGATCGCGTCGCGGTCATGGCCGCAGACCTCGGCGACCTCGTCCGGGTCGAGGGCGCCGGCGCCGCTCGCGTCGAGCTGGATCAGGGTCAGCAGGCTCGGCGGCAGGCCTGTGTCGTCGTCGGTTTCGCTGCCCTCGGG
Organism: Rhodococcus sp. RD6.2; assembly: GCF_001040705.1. Taxonomy (GTDB): domain Bacteria; phylum Actinomycetota; class Actinomycetes; order Mycobacteriales; family Mycobacteriaceae; genus Rhodococcus_G. The sequence continues at coordinate 130,117 of NZ_CVQP01000003.1, read as the reverse complement.
CACGGGTGCGCTGTCATCATCGGCGGCGGTGTGTTTGCAGTACCGGCCGCCGAGGCGTTCCGCGAACCTCTCGTCGAGGCGCTGCAGGAAGTCCTCCATGAGGTCGAGGTGATCGCACAGGTGCACACCGGAGAACGGCGAGGCGGGCAGGTCGATGATCGCGTTGACCTGATCGGACGCGAGTGTCAGCCGGATGAACGCGTACCGGGAGTTGAGTTCGGTGAGCACCTCCGAGGCGCGGGTGAGTCCGGTGACGTCTTGCAGCAACGGCACCAGGATCCGCACCTGCGGGCGCCCGCCATGCGGGATGACGTAGGAGGTGAACCCGTCGAGGGCGATCACGAAGTCGCCGTCGTCATCGGTGGTGGGTGCGGCGCCGAAATGGCCCGCGAGAACTCTCCCGACCGCTGCGTGCAGCTCTTCCGGATCGCGAGGGAACTCGACATCGGGCGGTTCCCACGTGTCGGATTCGATCGGCGGCTGCGACATTGCCCGCGTGAGTTCGAGTGGACCATCGGAGGTTCGGGCCTCCACGAAGCTCGGGTGGGCGATACCGGCCACCTCCCGCAATACCGTCACCGAGGCAGCGGCCGTCCGATCCACCTGATGCAGCGGAACCTCCAGGAAGAACCGGTCCGGCCGGCCGTCTTCGACCCAGCCGTCCGCACACACCAGGTCGAACAGTGAATGGTCATCGGCAAGCGCATCCTGCTGGGCGGAACACACGATGCGTTCGGCTGTCAGGAAGTACTCCAACGTCACCAGGAGCGACTCACGATCCGCGGACAGCGCGCCGACGACGAGCACCTCGTCCCCGCTAATTGCCGCCAACCGGTCCGCCAACGCGCCCCGGAACTCCCGCCACGCCTCATCGACCGCGCGGTCGAACTCGCCTCCATCGGACATCGGCCACTCCTTCACCCCGGACGTCGCGTCGACGTTATCGCGCGGCCCCGACAGGGTGCGCGTCGATTTCGGAACGAGGAGCCGCCGTGCCTCCCTCGACCTCGTGACAGGGCAGCTCGGCATCAGCGATCGATCTGTGGCCTGGACTCCCGCGCCTGCGCGCCTTCCGATTCGAGCGACGGCAGTGGCGTCATTCAGTCGACCGATAGCGGTCGGGTCTGTCGGTTGCCTCGGCTAACCTCAGTGAAGCGTGAGGAGGCCAGCCCTGGCCGTCACTCCGTAGCCGTGGAGGGATGAAGGGAGACAGCGGTGGTGGCCAACGGGCTCGCGGGCTTCCTCGAGCCAACCGATGAGGAACTCGACGACGCGTGGGGTTCTGTTGCAGACCGTGTCGATCCGAGTGTCGGGCGACAGGTCAATTTCATCCCGTCCGAAGTCGTGGTGTGCCTGTGCGCGATGCGAATTGTCGACCACAGTCGCTTCGGAAGCAGTTCCGCGACTCGGGCGCCGTTTCCTGTTCCCGAGCTTGCCCGCCTGTTCCGGAGACCGAACACCAGCATCCTCGCCAAGATGGCCAACCTCGACGGAAGTCGGCCGAACGGGGGCCGGTTCGACCGGGAAGTGTTCGACACGCTGACCGCAGACCCTGACGCACTGGATGTCCTCTACGCGCGCATCCTCCGTGCCGCGCGGCGGCAGGGCTTCGGTCCGGATCTGCTTCCGGATTTCCTCGAACTGCTGGACGACGTCGAGTCGACAGAGACAGTCGACGACCCCGCCGACGATGCTGCAACGGCGTCGCACGGTTCGGTCCTGTGGTTCACCGGAATCGACGGCGAGGTGATCGTCGACGCCACTCACGTGTGGATCACGCGGGAGCGTGTCTCCGACTATCCATTCCCCACCAGTCCCCGCCGCGCACCCCGTAGCGCTGTTCGTGCCTGCACGGTGCTACCGCCTCGCCGCGACGAGGCGGACGGCGCGGTACACATTCGCGTCGAGGGCTGTGGCGATCTCCCTGACAACTTCTCGGCTCATCCCGACGTTGTCTACTTCGGTCCGGGTCGTCGTGCCGAGTTCGAATCGTTGGCAGCACTGTTGAATCCGGGGCCTCTCCCCGAGCAACCGATGACCCTGCGGGACGACTTCCTCGAGGCGCTCGACCGGCTCGAAGGGGTCGCCACCGCGCAGGAGATCCTCGATTCCGTTGCAGCGGCGAATGGCGCCGCCGGTGACATCGGCCGGATGGAACAGATGGCCGACGAACTCGACGCACTCGACGACGATCCCTGTCTCACCTGGGCGTGGATGGGAACGGCCTGGGTTGCGGTCGGAGGTGTGCACCCGGAACCAGAGGAACGGCGTATCGATCTGGTGCGCGCGGTGGAACAGATCGTGACCATTTCTGGCGATACCGGTGTCAGCGCGCTCGTCGCGGCCATCGCCGGCACGCCACTGGAGAAGCTGTCGAGGCCGCGACTCGCGGAATTGTGGGAAGCGGTGCACACAGGCGACAGTGAGCGCCGCGACGGCACTATCGTCTCGGACGGTGCGCCACGTTCGGTCACGAGTCCGTCGGTGACGCCGGACAGGGAAGTCGCGCTGGCGGTGGCGCTGCCGAGTGCCGTCGCGACCGTGCCGGCACGCCCATCCGACGTGCCATTGGAATCGGTTCGGGTGCAGCCGGCTTCGCCCCCGAATCCGAAGGCCAACGCCGACACTGCCGTGATCCGCAATGCGCAGGTGGGCAGCAGCTGGCGTGTGTATCTCGATTGGGCTGGATTCCGGACGATCGCGGTCTGTGATCCGATCACCGGAGCCACCGAGATCGCCAAGGGGGAACTGGAGGGCCGCCGCTTCCCCGGCCCCGCGGCCGCGGCCGCCGCCGTCATCGAACGAATCGAGCCGGGCGCCGTGCCTCCGGTGGACGGCTGGACGTCGTGGACGCTCGACGACGGCACCAGCCGTCCGCTCGACGCGGTTCGCGGCGTTGCAGTGCCAACTCCACAGCCGCGCCGGCAGCCAGAGACGGTACCGAGCAACGCCGGTCCCTCGACGGCGACCACCGCCGACCGGGGAATCGCCTGGTTCATCGAGCAGGTGCGGGATCGCGGCGCCTCCGCAACACGGGTGACGGGGACGCGTCGCACAGCGGTTCGAGTGACCGTGCGTGGCCACGACCCGGTGGTGGTGCGGGTGAAGACCCGCACGGATGGAACCTGGCAGGCGTCGAAAACCGATGAGGATCCCCGTACCGACGACACCGGGGCCGGATTTTGGGCCTTCGTCGACCTGTGGCTCAGTCCGCCGGCGGTGTTCATCCTTCCGTCCAAGGATGTTGCTGACGGGATTCGGCGAGCCACCGATGCCTGGGTGGCACGGGATCCGAGCCGTCAGCGCACAGGCCACCACGCGATCGAGCCCGCGCGAGTCCGATATGGCCGCGACCGATGGGACCTGCTCGGTCTGTTCCGGTAGTTCGTTCACTGGGGGTCGGCCCGGGCGTGTCGCGCCGAGTCCCTACCCTGTACTTCAATATTGCGCAGCTAACCAGGATTTGAGAGGGACAACGCCGTGAACAGGGAGGACGATCCCCACCTCAAGGACCGGGTTCAGAGGCTGATGCGGTTCCTTCGGGAACTCGTGAAGTCGCGCAGCAAACCGGTTCTGGACCACCGTCGGCACGAGGACGTGGTGTGGCTGTCCGGGGACGCCGTCGAGGTCGCACTCGTCCGGGACGGGGCGGCCGGTGACGTGGTGCTCCGATCGCGACGCGTCATGCTGGCCGACCCTCCGGAGCTTCCGGCTCACCTGCGCGGCCACGTTCGCGGGGATGTCACCGACTCGGCTGCGACGCCGACCCTGGACGCCGAGGCCACCGACAGTGCCACCGCATTCGGTGACTGGCTCGTGGAGTGGCGAACGTGGGCGGCGACGGACCGGGAACGGCGACCGGTCTGGCAACTGAACAACTCGCTACAGCGGGCGATGCAGGAACTCGGCGCGCGACCCGAATCCATCGAGCTGGTCGTCGCGTCAGGCCTACTCTCCTTGGCTGCGACCGACGGGAATGAGCCCGTCCGGACGCACATCCTCACCCAGCCCGCCACGATCGAACGCGACGAGTCGTCCGGGGATCTGCTGGTCCGGTTGGCCGTAGAGACCACACCGCGTCTCGAGGACACGCAACTGCTGACGGGCTTGCCGATCTTCGATCCCACCGGTTCGCGTGCCCTGCAGGACGAGCTGCACGACCTGTCCTCGCCGATCGACATGGCTATCCCGGTGTTCCTGAAGGCCTGGGCCACACGATCGCTGACGGTGCCGGTCCAGGTCGAGGGCGAATCCGATGATCCGGGCTCGGGCCGGACGTTGGTCGCCGCACCGGCGTTGGTGCTCCGCAAGCGGGGCGCCTTCGCGCTCGTCGAGTACTACGACAGGATGATCGCCGAAGCCGAACGCGACAGTGTTCCGGTGCCGCTCGGATTGGCGCAGCTCGTCGAGGCCATCGAACCGGACGACAGGGTGGACTGGCTGGACCGTGCCGGTTCCTCGCCGTCCGCGACGCTTGCCGAAGATCCGCTGTTCCCGCTGCCCGCGAACCCGGAGCAGCGGGAGATCATCGCGCGACTCGCCCGTGACAGCGGGGTGGTGGTCGAGGGTCCGCCCGGAACCGGCAAGACGCACACGATCGCAAACCTGGTGTCCGCGTTGCTCGCTCAAGGTCAGCGCGTCCTCGTCACCAGCGAGAAGGCGCAGGCGCTTCGGGTGCTTCGGGACAAGCTTCCCAAGGAGATGCAGGAGCTGTGTGTCGCGATCACCGATGTCGGACGCGGGGGGTCGGCCGAGCTGAACCGCAGCGTCGCCGAGATCGCCACTCGCAAGTCGTCGTACAACGCCGCCGCCACCGGCGCGCGCATCGACGACCTCACTGCTCGGCGCAACGAGGCGTTGAGCCGACGTACCGCCATCACGGAGCGCATCCGATCGCTCCGGGAAGCCGAAACCTTCGTTCATCCCCAGATCGCCGCCGGGTACGCCGGCACCGCGGCGTCCATTGTCCGCGACGTCACCCGGCGCGCCGACCGCTACGAGTGGCTGGCCGGACCGCTGCACTCCGCCGAGCCGGGGATCGGTTGTGCGCAGTTGCAGGCGACGATCGAGCTGACCGCGAGGTCGACGCCCGAGCGGAGGCAACGCCTGCAGCAGGCGCTGCCGCGGATCGACGGCGTACTGCCGACTGCTGCAGCGCTGCAGCAGCTGTGCGCGCGGGCGGGTGCCGCACCGCAGGACGTGCGTCCCGAAGCAGCGTGGCTCATGTCGGCGCTGGCCAGCGCGTCGCCACACGTCCTGGCCGACGTCCGATCGCGGTGCGAGCGACTGCAGGGAGTGGTCGGCGACATCCGACGCCAGTCCACGGCCATCCAGGCCGCGGCGGACGCGGTACTGTCCGGCGCCGTCGGGCACCTGTGGTCGAAGACCGCCGACCTTCCCGGGCTTCTGGAACTCGCCGTTCACTCCGACACCTTCGTGGGGCAGCGGACGGTGGATGTGCCGGTCGTGAACCGACACGCACTCGACGTGTACGGCGCGATGGCGTTGGCGATGCACGGCGGGCTCGAATGGCGTGGCCGGTTCCGCAAGAGTGACCAGCAGAAAGCGGTGGAGGCACTCGGGCCTGTCGCAACCGTCGACGGACAGCCGGCGACGACGACGGAATCGATGCGGGTGGTCGCGGAGCACCTCCGGGCGCTGGACTCCGTTCAGCGGGCGGCCGCCCTCCTCGCCGACCTCGGGGTACCCGTTGACACCGCCGGATCGCGTGGGGCGCAGGTCAATGCGCTCGGCAACGTGGAGTACTCGATCCGGATCGTGAATGCGCTTGTCGAACAGGTGAACTCGATCACGGATGCGTTGAGGTCAATTCACCCGATGGCGCCTCCGGTCCGGAGCGTCACGGAGGCGGCAGCGATCGCCGCGGCTGCAGCGGCGATCGCGGCACGGTCCGACACTGACGCAGCCCGCACCGCATTGCAGGAATTGGGGGAGTCGGTGGCGGCGTGCTTCGCGTCTGCGCCGTCCCCGGAGAGCGGGGCGCTCGTCGGCGCCGTCGGTGCAGGCGACTACGCGGGCATCGAGGCTGCGCTCTCCGCTCTGGAGCATGCGCGGGCCGTCCAGGCCGACGAGGAGCTGCTGGAGAGTCTTCGACGACAGTTGGTGGACTCCGCGCCTGCGTTGGCTTCGCTCGTCGCCGACACCGCGTCGGACGAGCGATGGTTCGTTCGCGTCTCCGAGTTCGAGGAGGCGTGGGCGTGGCGCCGCGCGCAGCAGTGGGTGCTGGCCCACCACGAGGAAGGTCTGGACCGCCGCCTCGAATCCGACTTGGAGCAGGTCGAGGCCGAAATCTCACGTCTTACTGCACAGCTCGCCGCCGAGCGGGCGTGGCGAGGCTGCCTGGAGCGGATGACGGCAGAGCAGGTGCAGGCATTGCAGGCGTATCGCGGGCAGGTCGCGAACATCGGTAAGGGCACCGGCAAGTACGCCGAGCAGTACCGCTCGGCGGCGCGGTCTGCCATGCAGGTGGCGCAGGGTGCGGTACCGGCATGGGTGATGCCGTTGCAGCAGGTGCTCGCGTCCATTCCGGCGGAACCCGGTGCATTCGACGTGGTGATCGTGGACGAGGCCAGCCAGGCCGACATCGCCAGCCTGTTCCTCCTGTGGCTTGCGCCCCGGGTGATCGTCGTCGGCGACGACAAGCAGTGTGCGCCGAGTGAGGTCGCGTCGGGCGCGCTCGACGCGGTGTTCCAGCGGCTCGACACATACCTGCCGGACATGCCGGAGTACCTGCGTGCCAGCCTGACCCCGCGCGACAGCCTGTTCTCGATGTTGCGCACCCGATTCGGTCAGGTTGTTCGGCTCCGCGAGCATTTCCGCTGCATGCCCGAGATCATCACCTGGTCGAGCAACCAGTTCTATCGAGATGCCCCTCTGGTTCCGTTGCGGCAGTTCGGATCCGATCGCCTGAAGCCGCTGCGTACCTCATACGTCGAGGGCGGTGTGGTCACCGGGCGGGATGCGAAGCTGGCCAACGGGCCGGAAGCACTGGCGATCGCGGACGCGATCGAAGCCTGCCTGGATGATCCCGCGTACAACGGGAAGACGTTCGGCGTCGTGGTGCTGCAGGGGCAGGCGCAGGTCGACGTTATCCGGAACGAACTGCTCGAGCGGCTCGACGGCAAACAGTGGGACGAGCGCCGCCTGCGGATCGGCACACCACCGGACTTCCAGGGCGACGAACGGCACGTCGTCTTCCTGTCGATGGTGATCGCACCGGGTCAGCGGGTGGCAGCGCGGACCGACAACAAGGCGCAGCGTGCGTTCAACGTCGCCGCGTCGCGGGCGCAGGACCAGCTGTGGCTGTTCCATTCCGTGACCGCGGACTCGTTGCGGGAGACGGACCTTCGGCATTCACTGCTGACCTACATGCTGTCGACCTCGCCGGCCCCGGCCGACCCGATGCCCGTCGGCGTCACCCGCGACGACCGGCATGTCGCATTCGACAGTCTCTTCGAGCAGCGCGTCTTTCTCGACATCACCGACCGCGGGTACCACGTCAACCCGCAGGTCGAGGTGAACAGCCGGCGCATCGACCTGGTCGTGACCGGCGGTGCAGGCCGGCTCGCAGTCGAGTGCGACGGCGACGCCTTCCACACCACGCCAGAGCAGCGGGCACGGGACCTCGAGCGTGAACGCGAACTCAAGCGGTGCGGGTGGGAGTTCTGGCGGATTCGGGAATCGGCGTATTACCTCGACCCGGTCGGCGCGCTGAGCGGGCTGTGGGCGGAGCTCGACCGCCGCGGCATCGCGCCGACGATCCTGGACGGCGCACGCCCGGATACCGGCCCCACGTGGACGCCGGCGGTACTGATCGACGACGAGTCCAAGTCGGACGAGCCCGACGACTGGGTGCCAACTCCTCCGGTCGTGAAGGTCGAGCAGATCGCCGATATCGCGACCTTTGCGGAGCAGGCGGGAGTTGTCGCCGAGCGCGAGCCCGTCGTGGTTTCGGTGCACGACGTCTCCACGATGTCTGAGCCCGATGAACGAGAATCCGACCTCGCTCTGGTTCGGGGGCAGACGACGGATCCCGAGGAGCACACCGACAGCGGTGCAGGAGCGCATGCCGGCCTCGGTGGGTGGACGGTGATTCCGGACGAGCAGGCGGAGGCCGCTGCCGAGACAGCGCACCCGCGAACGGTGTCGACGGCAGGTACGGGGCCCGTCCCTGCGACGGGTGGTGACACAGTCTCCGCGAGTTCGGATACGTCAACGGCCGGTGAGTCGGCGGGTTGGTACGACCAGTTCGCGCAGCACAAGCCGCTCTCGCTGTTCGACGAGCTGGAGGTGGACGAGCCGCCCTCACTGTTCGACGGGTTCGCGGCCAGCGAGCAGGTGTCGCCGGTCGAGACCGCTGCAGCGACGGTGGACGAACCCGAATCGACGGTCGGGGTAGTCGAGGCCGAGTCGACGACGGCGAGCGTCGCCGTGTCGGCGTCTGCGTGGGAAACCGTCGATCCAGCATTGGTTCCGGTAATGCCGCACAGGATGGGAACGCCGGAGCCCAAGAGTGTGGACCCGCTCCCGACACCGTCTCCGAATATCCTTCAGCATGCTGGGACCGATTCGTCGGCCGCATCGCCGCCCCGGACAACGCACCCACTCCCGGTGGACAACCAGGTGGGGGATGGCGGCGGAGGCTCGGCGTCGGCGTCGGCATGGGAGATCATGCCGCGCAGCGCAATCCCACGCGACGACGATGCCGGACGGTCGAGCGGGCTGAATGAAGGGCACGAGAGATCTGTGGGCAGGAGCGCAGCTGCACCGGCCGATGACGAACGCGCCGGTGATCGCGAGGTGTCGCCTCGCCTGCTCCAACAGCTCATCCTTGCGGAGGCCAAGCGGGGGCCGGTAACCATGGAAACGCTGGAGAGACACCTGAGGGTCTCCGGTGCGAAGGTCCGCGAGGCATCAGAAATTCTCGTCGAGACCGGTTCACTCATTCGGACCGGAGAACATCTCTTGCTACCGGAGGACGCCTCCGACGAGGCGGAACGAGGCGCACCAGCGCAGTCCGGAGCGGGCGCCCCGCGCGGTGCGACCGTGCGTCCCGGGTCGGCCGAGGCGAAGATCCTCCAGGTGCTCGAACGGGGTCCAGCCAAGTTCGGGGTGCTCTGGCGCGCAGCCGGAAGTGACACCATCAAGCTCGGACCCAGGATCGACCAACTCGCGGTCGACGGGTTGATCACCTATTCGGACGGCGCGTACCGACTTGCGTCAGCAAATCGTTCGCCGGAACCGCCAACCAACGACTCGGACGAGTCGACGACCCGCGGCTTGGCCGAGCCGACGACCGAGTCCAGCGCTCAGTCCACGGCGACCACACTCCCTCGCGCGCAGCCGCCGTCGGCGAAGAGGATCTTGCAGGCGGCCTCGTGGAGCGCGCCGGTCACCCTTGCTCGAGCCGTTCAGATCACCCGTCTGACCGAGACCGAACTGGAGCCGATTTTCGCCGAACTCGAGCGAGAGTCCGTGCTTCGCAGGGAGAACGGCGCAGATGGCATGAGGTGGGTGCGCCGATGAGCGCAGTCGGCGGCTTCGAACTGCGGGCATGGCAGCAGGAGGCATTCGACAGGTGGGTCGCGGCCGGACGTAGGGGTGTCGTCGAGGCCGTCACGGGAACGGGCAAGACCGCGGTCGGGATCACCGCCGCCGCGGATGCGGTCGATCGGGGACGGACCGTGCTGGTGGTGGTGCCGGGGGTGGCGCTGCTCGAGCAGTGGTACCAGGCGATCCGCCGGGCGGTCCCGAATGCTCGGGTCGGGCGCCGCGGAGCGGGCGTGACTGACAGTTTTGCAGGCGTCGACATCCTGGTGAGCACGGTCCAGTCCGCGATCGGGTCCGGTGCGCCCATGCCCGACGGGCCGGCGCTTCTGGTGGCGGACGAGGTGCACCGCTACGGGGCATCGTCGTTTTCGCGGTTGCTCAGCGACGCCTTCGACGAACGGATCGGTCTTACAGCGACATTCGAGCGAAACGACAATGGCATCCAGGAACACCTGCTGCCGTACTTCGAGACGCTCATCCCCGGTTGTGACTACCCACGTGGGCACACCGACGGGATTCTCGCGCCTGTGCGGGTGATGCTCGTTTCGGTGCCGTTCACACCAGAGGAACAGTTCGAGTACAACGAACTGGACGAGACCGTCACGAAGGAGCGGTTGGCGCTGACCCGGAAGTACGGGTGCCGTGAGGAGCCGTTCGGCGAGTTCATGCGTGACGTGATGATTCTCAGCGAGGGCGGCGCAGACCGGGCCACGTGGTCGGCGCGGCGCTATCTGAAGGCGTTTTCGCGCCGTCGAGCGATCTTGGCGGAGAGTCAGGGCAAGTTGGACACCCTCCGGGAGATCGGCAGCGTCCTCGCCACCGGCGGACGCAGCATCGTGTTCTCCGAGACCAAGGAGTCCGCCAAGCTGGCGGCGGAGGCGCTGCTCGAGCAGGGAGTGGTCGCCGCGCCCTACACGAGTGACCTGTCGACCGGCGACCGCGCGGAGCTGCTCGGGTTGTTCAAAGAGGGCATCATGACCACACTCGCGGCGCCGCGAGTGCTCGACGAGGGCGTCGACGTCCCTGAGGCCGACGTGGGAATCATTCTGGCCAGCAGCCGGACCCGTCGGCAGATGATTCAGAGGATGGGCCGGATCGTCCGCCCCAAGTCGGACGGACGTCACGCGTCCTTCCTGGTGCTCTACATCGGGGAGAGCAGTGAGGACCCGGGCCGCGGCGCACACGGCACCTTTCTCGAGCAGCTCACCACGATCGCGTCGGACCTCGTCGACGTCGATGCGGGCGACGCGCCGGGACTGCTCGCCGACTGGTTGTCGCGGGCGCCGCAACCCGCCGAGCAGTTGGCGACACAGCCTCTTGCCGACAACGATGACGTGGAGACGGTGAGCGAGACGCGCTCCCTCCTGACCGTGAGTGTGGCCAGCTCCGACCTCGCGGTCACGGACTTGTTGCTGTCGTGCCTCGCGGTGCTCGAACCCGGCGAGATCCAGGTGATGCTGTGCCGACTGGGGATCGGAGAAGGAAATCGTGCGTCGATCCGACAGACATCCGAGATGCTCGACATCACCGAGTCGGACGTGCGGGCCCATGAGGCGGCGGCGCTGGCCCGACTCGAAGCCGCTGACGTCGCAGGGGCTCTGTCGGACCTGTCTGCCATGGTGATGCAGGCAGTCGGCGACGAAGGATTGGGGGAGTCCGCGTGACCCACGTCGTGGCAACGATCAACCTCAAAGGCGGGGTGGGGAAGACAACGACGACCGCGGCGCTCGCAGAGATGCTGTCCGGGGAATTCGGCCAGCGGGTACTCCTCATCGATCTGGATCCGCAGACGAACTTGACGATCATGATGATCGGCGAGCAGCGATGGGGTGAACTCGACGCCGCGGGAGGGACACTCGCGACGCTGTTCGAGGTTGCGCTCGGCGATCGTCCCGGACCCGTGGACGTGTCGACGCTCATCCAGCGGCAGGTGTCGGCACTGCCCTCCGTCACGTCGGTGGACCTGCTGCCGTCGTCGCTCCGGTTGATCGGCCTGCAGGACCGGATCACCGACATCGCCGACGGCCCAACCGAGGTCCTGGCGCGGGCACTGAAGCCGGTCCTCGTCGACTACGACTACGTCCTCATCGACTGCCCGCCCAACCTGGGTGCGATGACACTCAACGGGCTGCGGCTGGCGGACGCGTACCTCATCCCGACCATTCCGGACGTGATGTCCACGTACGGGATCGGGCCGGTGCAGGAACGGGTTCGGCAGTTCGCCGACGAATGGGGAACCAGCATCGTCGAGCTCGGAGTGGTGGTGACCAAGTACCGCAAGGCGTCCGCCGTGCACCGCAACACCGTCGACGACCTGAATCGCAACAGACAGATCTCGATGGTATTTCCGTCGCTGATCCCGGAGGCGAACCAGATCGCCGCGGCCGCCGAGTACGCGGACTTCGGCACGCTGCACAAGAAGTACGGCAACGACGGCCAGTTCGCGGCACTGCGTGACCTGGCCCAGGATTTCATCGCGACAACAAAGGTGCGGTTGGCATGGCAATGAACGGACAGAGTGGCGGACTGGATGCGGAGACGCTGCGCCGTCGGCGCGCGGTGACGGAAGCGGAGACATCACTCGTCGCATTGGTCACCGCCAACCCGGCTGCAGGGGAAGCGCTGTCGCGGCTCGTGCACGTCATCGCGGCAGAGGCCGCTCGGACGCCGCGGTTCGCGAAAGCGCTCGCCGACGCACTCACCGCCGACTCAGAGGCTGCGGGTACTCCGGCGCCCGCCCGCCCACGGGCGGCAGCGAAGCCACGGACACGACGGTCCAAGGGACTGCTGGACCCGTTCGCCGTCTACGAGGTGTCCGGGGAACCGGGTCTGCGCGCCCGGCTGACCACCCTGGATGCCGACCAGCTCAAGGACATCATCGCCGAGCAGGGCATGAATCACGACGGTGCCGCGATGCGGTGGAAGACCACGTCCAGGCTCGTCGATCGGATAGTTGAACGGGTGCAGGCACGGGCGACGAAGGGCGACGTGCTCAGATAGGGAGGCAGTCGTGTTCATACGGTTCGACGGTGACGACGGGCAGCTGATCCTGCACGACGGGTACGTGTGGATCACCCGCGAGAACCTGCCTGCGAGTGTGGAATTCAGACACCCGACCGACCCACGGCGAGCGCCCCTGCGTTCGGTCGAGTTGCTGACCGTGTTCCGCGGCTCCGAAACAGGATCGGCATGTGCGCACGTCATCGCGCGAGGCGACGACGATCGCGTGCGGTGCGCTGACGTGGTGTGCGACGGGCCCGGAGGCGTTCGGTTCGGAATCGGCACGACGGAAATCGACCGACTGGTTGCGTCCTTCGTTGACGTGGGTGTCGAGGTGCAGGAGGTCCGATCAAGGGCCACACGACCGCCACTGCACGGGATCATGATCGAACCCGTCGCAATCGATTCGGACGGCGATACGACTTCCGCTGATGCCATCGACTGGTACATGAAGCGCATTCGTCGGATCGACCTCCTCGCCGCCGAAGTGGAGGTGGACCTGGCGCAGCGAATCGAGGCGGGCCTCTACGCCGAGGAGCTCCTGAATCTCGCAGAGGAGAGCGGCGAGCGGATTTCATCGACAGATCGTCGGGACATGCGGAGCCTTGTTCGCGATGGTGTCCGCGCTCGAAACCACATGATCGAGGCGAACCTTCGGCTCGTGGTGCACACCGCCAAGGCGTACGAGGACCGCGGACTCGAGCTGCTCGACCTGATCCAGGAGGGCAACCTGGGTTTGATCAGGGCGGTCGAGAAGTTCGACTACATGCAGGGCAACAAGTTCTCCACATACGCGACGTGGTGGATTCGGCAGGCGATCACCCGTGGGATAGCAGACAAGGCGCGCAGCGTGCGACTTCCAGTGCATGTCGTCGAAGACGTCAGCCGACTCGGCCGATTACGTGACGAGAGTGAGCGCATCACTGGGCGGGTGGCGAGCGACGCGGAGATTGCGATCGCCGCTGAGATGGATGTCGACAAGGTGCGAATGCTCGAAAGCTGGTCACAACCTGTCGAAAGCTTGGATGACACGGTCGATTCGAATGCGACCGTGCCGAGCCCGGACGAGGATCGTGGGCCGAACCCCGACATCGAGGACGACGCTGTGGAGGGTCTGGAAGTCGTCTTTCACGAGGATCTGCATCGGCAATTCGAGGCGATGTTCGATCGCCTCAAGGACCGCGAGGCTGCCGTAATCGCCTTGCGGCATGGGTTTGTCAGCAACTACGCAGGGCCGTGGCATGGCCTCGACGAGGGGACCCTCGACGGCGAACCACGCACACTCGACGAGATCGGTCAGATCTACGGCGTCACACGCGAGCGCATCCGTCAGATCGAAGCCAAGACACTGAAACGGCTTCGAACCGAGAGCGGTTTGACGGATGCGCTGTGGCCGTACCTCGACCTGATCGAGTAGCTCACCGTGACCGTCTCCACGTCGGCCTCTGAAGGGTCTCCGGTCATGCCGACGGGTTTGGCGAGGCGATTGCGGTGACCATTTCTGGTCGGTTCCTCTCAACCACGACTGGGCCACGGATACTGACGCGGTCGGGTGTGTCGGTGACGACCACGATGATCGACGCCGACAGTCGCTCGACGACGAACTCCTCCGACACTGGATCTCGGCTTCTTCCAGGACAGTCAATTCGGCCGGATCGATCGTTGACGACCTTGCAGAGAATCTGCATCCGGGTACGGTACTGCAGGTCGACGAGCTTGGTGTCGGCGCCGTCGTTGTCGTTGGCTACCTGACCTCCTCAGGTTTGTAGCGACATCGGCGCCGTCGTCGGAGGCCGAATATCTCTGCGGTTGCTTACCCTAGGGTTCACTGCATCCCGCGGGCCTGTAACAAGTCGTTCGCACGAGCAGCCTGATCCGTCACGCCGAGTAGTCGAACTGCTCCAGACGTCGACGCGCGATGTTCAACTCATCGAGGTCGAACAGCGTCTCGAACCGAGGATCGAGGACGAGCGCTTCCACAGTGAGATCGAGGCGTCCGCGCTCCCAGAGCGATGCGAAGCCGTCCGACACCGTGGGCGACGCCAGCAGCTTCTTCGCGGTCGCGACCGGGCCGATCTCGGCGAGCATCGAACGGAAATAGGTGGCGTTGTACCCGGCCTCGCTGCGGCCGCGTTCGTAGCCGGCGATCATGTGGCGGCTGAAGTCGGCGGTCAGTTCGCCGTCGTTTGGTTCGACCACCTCCACGGTGTCGAGCTCGATGTCGGTGCCGGCAGCAACCTCGTTGCCGATGGTCCAACGCCAGACCGCGGCCGGGCGGCCGCGACCTGCCCGGGAACAAGATTGTCGGTGCGCGCCAGCCTGGGGGTGGATGTGCGGTCAGGGCTGTCACGTTTCGCTTGCTCGCAAGCCTCCGATCCCGCACTCTCACCGGGACAGCACGCCCCACGCACCGGAGGAGCCCACCGTGGCCCGACAGGAGTTCATCGTCAGCATCGAGCTCGCCGAGCGATTCGACGGACTCACCCAGGACGACCTCGATGACCGTTACGAGCGGCTCGACGCGTTCACTCCGAAGACCGAGTGGGGAGCGGCGCACCGGACAGCGATCACCCTCCGGGTTCTCGGCGAGACCACCGACGAGGCGCACGATCTCGCGCAGGGGCTGGTTGACCTGCACGCCAACCCGAATCAGGTCCATCGCCTGACCGCCTCGGTCACGAGCCTCGGGGAGATCAGCCCGTAGACGCTGGCGGCGACCTCGCCCGACGGGCGGCCTACACCGACGAACCCGGTGTGGGCCGCCGGTCCGATCAGGTGTAGTTGAAATCCTCGTCCAACTCGCCGTTGATCACCGGGGGCGGCGTCTCGTTGCACGCCCGCTGGAAGTCGCGGGCGATGGTGGGGTTGGAGTCGTAGGGTGCGGAGTCGTACCACTCGCGCAACTCCGCGCACCGTTCGCTGTCGCCGCAGGCCGCGACCGCCGGCATGACCGCGATCAACGCGGCCGCCGCCATGACTCCGTTCCGTACGTGGACCTTGCTCAGCATCTGTGCTCCTCGTCGTGCCTGTGTTGTGTGGGCGGCCCGAGTGCTGGTCGGGATTCGATTGCGCTGCACCGGAGGTCCGGTCGTTCGCCGGTCCGTCACTGCTCCCAGATGTAGCCGCCGTTGTCGTGTTGGTTCACCGGCACACAGCGGGCACTGATGCCGTTGCTCGTGTGGCCGGTCGATCCGGGTGTGCAGCTCGTCCCGAGCGTCACCTCGTAGCCGTGCTGGGCAGGAAGGGGCCCGGTCGGCCGGTACGGCTCGACGGTGGTGGGCGTCGGCTCGACGTACGAGGGTACGTCAGGTGCCGGCGCGGGCGGCGGTACCTCGGGAGGCCGTGTCTTCTCGGCGACGCAATCGGGGGAGTACCCGTGGTCCCGTCACTCAGCAGCGTCGCACCGTCGCCCACAGCGAGGCAGTGCACGAAATGCGCCTCGGTGACCGGCGGATGCACCTCGGGTGCGGCGGGGGGAGTTAGTTCGGCGGCCGCCGGCGTGATGGCGGGCGGACTCACGACCACCGATGGCATTGCGGTGGGGGAGCTGGTCGCCGCCGACGGGGTGGACACCTGGGTGGTCGGCGGCGGCACGGACTCCGGGGTTCCGCATGCCGCGAGCGCCACCAGCAACGCGGGTGCGGCCAGCATGCGTCGTCTCACGAGCTCCTCGGTTCCGGTCTATGCGGCCTCCCTCGGGTCCGTCCGCGGGTCGCTGACGGCATGGGCCGGCCAATACCTGTACCAGCAGGACGCGCCAGACACCGCCGAATTCCGCACGGCCCGCGGGTGGGTGTCAGTCGAATGATGGACCTCCCTGGGATGTGCTCACGGGGAATGACATAACGTCAGGGGCTATCGGCCCAGCTGGCGCAGATCGGCGGGAGCATCCGCGGGGAACGGATGGGTGCTGTGATCGATGCCCATGCACACGCAGGGAAGCACCCTCTCGGCCACTCGATCATGCTGGTGGATCATCATGTGACATCGCTGGAGATATTGGCCGCAGCAGCAAGGGAGACCAGTGGAAGCGCATCCACGCAGACTGAAGACGGTGTTTCGTAGCGAGGTGCGGTTAGTCGTACCGCTGTTCCAGCGTCCATACGTGTGGGACGAGGATGAGCAGTGGGCGCCGTTGTGGGAGGACGTCATTGCGACGTTCGACCGGCGGGAAGACGCGGAGACCACTCCTCATTTCCTCGGTGCCATCGTGCTTGAGGAGAAGCGTCATGCCTTGGGCAGCATTGAGGTCAGAGAGGTTATCGATGGTCAACAACGCCTGACCACCCTGCAACTTCTCATCGCGGCACTACGCGACACCTACGCCGCCGAGGGCATCAAGACCCGCTCGCTGAGCCGGCTGAGCAAGACCTTGGTGAACGACACCGACTATGTCGACGGGCCGAACGAAGAGTTCAAACTGTGGCCGACCAACCGTGACCGCGATACCTACGCCGCGGTCATGCGCGGCCTCCATCTCACCAGTACCCGTGATCCGGCGCTGCCGAGAATCGCCTCGGCATACGTGTACTTCCGTGAACAGATCGATGCCCTCGTCTCCGGCTGCAAAGAGGACGACATCGAGGCCGTCCTGGATGGTTTGGCCGAGGTCATGCTCGAGCACCTGGAAGTGGTGGTGATCGACCTCGGTGTCGACGACAATGCGCAGGTCATCTTCGAAACCCTCAACGCGCGGGGAACGGCTCTCCGTGCCTCCGACCTGATCAAGAATGCGTTGTTCCGGACACTGCAGGACAGCAGCCGTCCTGTCGAGGCGCTCTACGAGAAGCTCTGGGAACCGCTCGAGCTTCCGCAATGGCAGAAGGACGTGCGTCTAGGTCGACTCACCCGGCCGCGGCTGGACGTCTACGTCGGCTACTTCCTCACCATCCTGTTGCGCCGGGAAGTCCAGTCCCATCAACTCTTCGCGACGTCACGTAGCTACTTCGCGGGCGATGCCGATCGAGCAGAGCAGTTCCTTACGGACCTGGCCCAGTACGCCCGAATCTACGACGAGCTCGACGACGGAACCATCGGAACCCCTGCCGAACGACGCCTCCTGATTCAGCTTGAGATCGTCGACACCCACACCGTCATCCCCGTCCTGCTCTGGCTGTTCGCCCACACCGACGGGGAAGAACGACTGCGTTCGATTGCCTTGCTCGAGGCCTATCTGGTGCGTCGCGCCGTCTGCCGGCTCACCCCGAAGAACTACAACAGACTCTTCCTCGAACTGCTGCGCCGGCTCTCCTCCGGTGAGACTCCTGCCCACGAGACCATCGAACAGTTCCTGGTGCAGCAGGATTCGGACTCGGGACTGTGGCCGAGTGACGAGGACCTGGCGAAGTCGTTGCGGACCTTGCCCCTGTATCGACTGCTCAAACGAGACCGACTCCAGCGTGTGCTCCTGGCGTTCGAGAATCACCTGACCACCGACCGCACGGAGCCGGTGCCGGCCAGCTCGAAGCTGTCGATCGAACACCTGATGCCGCAAAGTTGGAGTGAGAACTGGCCGCTGCCACCGGGGCTGGCTGCGGAGAGTGAAGAAGAGCAGAGAGACAGCCTGCTGCACACCATCGGCAACCTCACGCTCGTCACCGGCAAGCTCAATTCCAGCCTGTCCAACGGGTCTTGGGCCACCAAGCGCGAACACCTGCTCACATACTCTGCGCTGACTCTGAACCGGACACTTCCGCGGGACTGGACCACCACGCAGATCGAGCACCGATCCGAGGCGTTCGCGCAGGCGGCCATCGCCATCTGGCCGCGCCCGGCGAGGGACGCCACCGTCACGGTCCGGCGCATCGCCGATGCGGATCGCGTTCTCACCCCCGACCGGGACCACGCACCGGAACGGGTCCGGAACCAGAGGTCCGCGGCGCCGAGGACCTCCGCACGGCGTGACATCGGGCAGCACATTGTCAATGCCTTCACCGGCCTCGAAGGCGGTGACTTTCTGACCATCGCCGAGATCCGCAAGGTTCCGTCTCCCCAGTACCCGGTGGATGACCTTCCCTCACCGGGTGCGATCAGCGCGCGCCTGTTCCCCGGCAACGGGGGCCGGACCACGGTGCCCGGAGTTGTCGGGGAGATCTTCAATGGCAGGCAAGGAGCGCGTAAGGCGCGATAGTGGCCTCGGTTCGCGTTCGTGACCAGGGTGAATGGCGTAACGCGGCTATCGGTGCGCAAAGGTGACCAATTGCATCCGATGCACGAATGGCCGGCTTGCCGTCGCTGCCGGCCGCCACGCAAGATCGCTCGGTGCGAGCCGGGGCGTCCCATCACCGTCGACAACCACGAGGAAGAATCCTGGGCGAAACCCGGCAGCCCGTATCGGCCTACTCTCGTGTGATCGCATGCGAACAACAGGGGGCGGGGCCGTGAGCGGGGACTGGAATTCGAAGGCCGACATCGTGGCGTTCTGGAGGGCCGTGGAGCTGTTCAGTCCACAGACGGTGCCGAAGGTGGATCGGCTCGACACGCAGGCGCCGGTGGAGAAGGTCTCGACCGGGTCGCCACTGCCATGGGAAACAGGGCACCGGCTCGCGGCGAAGCCGCCTCGGCGTGGGTTCCAGCGGCGACATGTCGTGTACCTCGGCGTCTACCGCATCGACGACGTGTGGGTGGCGGTCGATCACATCCTCGATCCGGGGACGGAGAACTTCGACCCACGTCCGGCGGGGGACTGCGCGCTCGCCGCGATCCTCGTCGACGAGCACGGCCGCTTCCTCCCTGACACCGCGATTGTGTCCGGGCTCGCGTGGGCCGCGGGCCGCACTCGGAATCCGGGACCGGGTGATCCGTTGTGGCTGGACGGTTTCGGCGATGCCGGCAAGCGGTTCGCGAAACTGGTCGACGACGTCCAGTCGGTCGACGAGGACCGAGGAGGCCGGGCACCACTCGACGACGCCGCACTGCTCGCGATCCGCGCGCGAACTGAAGCGCTCCTCGACCTGGGCGGACTCGTCTCGTGCACCGAGATTCGGGTCCGGTCCGTCGAGGTCCGCGAGTCGGACGGCGTGGACAGCACCGACTTCCTCAACAGCTTCATCGCCGCCGACCTCGACCTTGTTCGGGGCGAGGTCGCGGCAGGCAACATCGGTGTGGCGCTCTCGCAGTACCTGACCGAGGATTCCGGCCTCGACGCTGCCCGGCGTGTCGATGTCCACGCACAGCCCTCCGCGTCCCTCGACGGCTGCCGGCCCGGCGCGACCCCGCTCGGTCGGTGGCCCAACAATCCGGATCGCCCCCTCGCCCTCGGCCAGCAGTTCGCTGTCAACTCGATCATGGGGGAACTCGCCGACGGCGCAGGAATATTCGCGGTGAACGGGCCTCCCGGCACCGGGAAATCGACGCTGCTGCGCGACCTCGTCGCCGCGATCGTCGTCGAACGCGCGAACCGCCTCGCCGATCTTCGGCACCCCGCGGACGCCTTCACCGCGGCGCCGCACCGCTGGAAGGCAGGCGACTACACCCGCGTCGTCCAGCGGTGGGCGCCCACGTTCCACGGATTCGAGATCGTCGTCGCGTCCTCCAATAACGGCGCCGTCGAGAACATCAGCCACGAGATGCCTGCCGCGGCCGCCATCGACTCGACCGTCTTCGAGGCGGACTACTTCGGGGACATCGCGTCGGCGCTGCTCCCCGACGACGAGGACACGGCCTGGGCTCTGACCGCGGCGCGACTCGGCCGCAAGTCGTATCGCACACGGTTCGCGGACACACTGTGGTTCGACGAGAAGGAGCCGCGCGGAAAGCAGGAGGACGGCCCGCCGCGGGTCCTGCGCCGCGGCATCCAGTCGATCCTGAAGACCTTCGAATCGTCTGCGCCCCAACGTCCGTGGCGGGACGCCGTCGCGGATTACGAGACGAAACGAGCCCGTGTCGCGGCGCTGCTCGCGGAGCGGCAGCGGGCGCACGACGAGCTCGCCGAGGCCACCGCGGTGCGCCGCCGGCTCGTCGAGTTGGATCCGCAGGTGGCCGCCGCAGCCGACGCCCTGCGTCGCGGACAGGAGGCCGAGACGCACGCGCGGTCGGCCGTCGACCGCGAGGGTCAGGGCCGTACGGCCGTCGCCGCGGAGATCGAGTCCCACGACCGCACGCGCCCGGCGTGGTGGCGGATGGTCGGCAAGAAAGCGCGCGCCGAGCGGGAACGATGGCAGGCCCGAAGCCGACAGCTCTCCGAGGCGCTGGCCCGGTGGGACGCGACGTACCAGCAGGTGTGGGCGGCCCACCAGGAGACGATGCACGTCCTCGTCGACGCCCAGGGTCGGCACGAGCCGCTCGCCCGCGAGCAGCAGGCCGGACAGGAACGACTGCACCACCTCGACGCCGCCCTCGATCTCCACCGTGAACGGTGGGGAAACACTGTGCCGGAACATGACTGGCACGACGACACCGAACGCCGTGAACTCGCAGCACCATGGTCGGACCCCGAGGTCGCCGAGGCCCGAAGTCGACTCTTCCTGGCGGCGCTGACCCTGCACCGCGAGTTCCTCGCGCACGTCCCGAAACAGATGCGGCAGAGCCTGCACGGCGCGTACGACGTCGTCACCGGGGCCTCGCCTCGCGAACTCGGGGCTGACGCCGTCGCCGACGCCTGGCGGGCACTGTTCTTCCTCGTCCCGGTGATGTCGTCCACCTTCGCGTCCTTCGACCGCGTCTTCCGCGGCCTCGGAGCGGAGAGCCTCGGCTGGCTCCTCATCGACGAAGCCGGTCAGGCCACACCCCAGAACCCGGTGGGTGCGATCTGGCGGGCCCGCCGCACCGTCGTCGTCGGTGACCCGATCCAGCTCGAACCCGTTGTCACGCTGCCGTTCCGTGCGCAACAGGCCGTCCGGCGGACCTTCGGGGTGTCGGAGCGGTGGCTGCCCGCGCGGGGTTCGGCGCAGTCCCTCGCCGATCGACTCAACCGTTGGGGCACCACACTGTCGGACGGGGAGGAGCCGATCTGGGTGGGTGCGCCGCTGCGGGTCCACCGCCGGTGCGACGACCCGATGTTCACCATCGTCAACACCATCGCCTACGACGGCACCATGCTCCACGGTCGCGACCCCAGCCCCAGCGGGCCGCTCCAGCCGTCGCAGTGGATGCACGTCACAGGACCGTCGTCCGGGCACTACGTTCGGGCCGAGCACGACCTACTCATCGAGCAGCTGAACGCGTTGCGCGACAGCGGGCACGAGATGAGCGAGGTCATCGTCATCACGCCGTTCAGACAGGTGGCGAGCCGACTCGTCGCCCTCGAACGGCAGTACCCCGGACTGTCCGCGGGTACGGTGCACCGGGCACAGGGTAAGGAAGCCGACGTCGTGTTCTTCGTCCTCGGCGGCGACCCGAGCAAGGACGGCGCCAAACGGTGGGCGGCGTCGAAACCGAACCTCGCGAACGTTGCGATCAGTCGGGCAAAGGAGCGGCTGTACGTCATCGGCGACCGCGACGCGTGGTCGCGGCACCCGCGGTTCGACGTGCTCGCACGCGAACTGGCCCGTCACGAGTAGGTGCGAGACAGGACCGCGCGCGGAGCTTCCATGCAGGTGTGGCGGCAGGTGCGACAGTCAGGTGTCGAGGACGAGCCGTGGTGGCCGCGGGCAACGGATCCGGACCCGACCCCAGTCGCCCTCCAGCAGATACCGGTCCTGAGTTTCGACGGTGAGGCTGTCGATGTTGCCGACGTCGGGTTCACCGGTCGCGTAGGTGAACCCGACCGCGGTCCGTGACAGCCACACAAGCTCCGTCACGTCGTCGAAGGTCAGTTCGGCACGCGCGTAGCAGTACTGTTCGCCCGGAACTGGTGGGTGATACCGCGGGTGCTCGGACCTCAACACGGCGTCCAACGTGAACGAGAACCGGTGCGGCGCTGCCTCGATCGACAGGACGTAGCTGTCCTCGAGATAGACGCCGACCAACTCGGGAAGATCGGCATACGTCATGGTGCGGGATCAGAACAGTGTCGGCTCGGCCAGCGACCCGCTGCGCGCCTCCTGAACTCGCGCGTTCCACCGTTCCACCAGCCAACGCTCGACGAGTTCCGGGGTGGTCCCAGCCGACTCGCTCCAGTGCTGGAGGACTTCGAGGTACCGGTCGTAGCGACGGCGCGTGAAGCCGCTGACCGCCGGATCCTCCAACCAGCCCAGATGGATGAGGGTGGAGACGCCAT
This sequence comes from Rhodococcus sp. RD6.2, assembly GCF_001040705.1. Lineage (GTDB taxonomy): Bacteria > Actinomycetota > Actinomycetes > Mycobacteriales > Mycobacteriaceae > Rhodococcus_G. Next base: position 107,388 of record NZ_CVQP01000003.1, on the reverse strand, counting down.
GCTGATCCAGCAGTTGCGCCCTGATGCCTGCGGCCTTGACGCCGAGGGCCCACAGGAACACCGTCGTCAGCGGAACCCCGACGTTCGGCAGACCGGGCCAGCCCGTACCCGACGTGTAGTCGAAGTCGGGGAGCCGCTTGTCGCGGACGAGCTGGTCGATGGCGGCCTTGACCGCGGCGTGCCGGTGCACGTTCGGCGCCGCGAACCGGTTCGACACGTCCGGGAATCGACGCGCCGCGCGCCGCTTCTGATGGGCGCTGCGCCACGCCGCGCACAGGAACAGCAGCCCGAGGCCCCTGTGCTCGGCCTCGACCAGCTCGCTTCCCATCTGCAAGTCGTTGCGCAGCACCGTCGCCCGACCACCACTGACGACGCGGCCGTCCATGTCGCGGCCCTTCAACTGAACCTGGTGCTCGTCGCTCTCAAGGTGGTCATTCCACCAGTCCAGGTCGACGAGGACACCGTCGTCGAGGACGTGGATGTCGTAGGTCCTGTTCGTGCACCACAGGACGCAGTCCTTGGGTGGTTCGAAACCCTCGTCGAACGGATGCATCCGCCCATGATGGCAGCGCGCACCCACGACGCCGCGGAGGCGCGGCGAACGGGCCGACGGCCGCGACGACCCCGGTGCTCGTTTGCCGGCTCGTGGGAGCGCGCGGCGACTGGCTAGAAGAACGCGGCGGCGCTGGCTGCGGTGTCGGCGTAGGAGGCGGCGATCGACGCCACGCGGTCGGCGGCCTCGCGAATGCCGGCGATCACCTCGGTCCACGCGGAGAGCCGTTGGTCCCACAGGGACAGCCATACCTCCAGTGGGGGACCAGACCGACCATGGGCGATTGCCGTCGTCTCGGCGTCGACACTGCCGACTGCGTACTGCAGTGCATCCGCCGCGCGAACCAGATTCTGGGCTTCGCCGGTGAGGAGTTCTGCTCCCGCAGAGAAGGATTGGGCCACGTTGCCACACTACGTCCGGTTGCGTCCCGCGAGGGACCGATCGAGGTTGTCGGTGCCATACGGGATACTCTGTGCCGGGCTTACGGCCCGGGGGACGTAATTCACAGGGGGAGATGTGCAGGATCAACGGAATTGGCGTGTGCGGCGGACGTCGACGTCGACGTGGTTGTGGCGGGGACTGTGTGCGCTGTCCATTGCCGTACTGGCGGCCGGATGTTCGACGTCGACGCAATCCGGCACCACCACCGAAGTGTCGTCTGCGTCGACGTCCAAGCCTCAGGCGGTTGCCTCGTCGACGCCACCGTCCTCCGAGTCCGGCGGCTCGAACGCGGTGCAGAATGCGAACGCTGACGAGTACTACCTCGGATACGGCAAGCACGCCTTCCGCCTCGAGTCCGGAACCGCGGGATGCTGGTTCAACCCGAAGAATCACGATGACCCGCAGCCGCATCTGTCATGCAACGTGCGGGATCTGGTCTCCGACCCTCCGGTGCGAAATCAGTTCACCGGGCGCGACGAGACGGCGAACGATGTCGTGCTCGACGCCGCGGGAGTGCGGCGCGACATCGACATGGCCGGCGGGCAGTTGGCAGGGCCCACGCTTCATCCCGGGGTGACACTGTCGGTTGGACCACTCGCGTGCACCGCGACGTCGGTGACCTCACTGTCGTGTTCGGGTCCGACGGGATCGTTCGACTTCGACGGTGACGCGGCGTCCGTCACGATCGCCGGCGAAGACACCTCCGCCGCATCCAACGCCGCCGTGCTCGCTGGGCCCGGTCAGGTCTGTGGCGAGGTGGGGACCCGGTCGGGGCCGCGTCCGGTGGCAGTCCTGACAGGTCAGGTCGACTGCGAGACCGCCCTTCGCATTGCGGACACCTATGCCAACGATGTGTCGGTGGTGAAACAGGGGCAGGGGCAGTTCGCCCAGGTCGAGGGCTGGTTGTGCATGTGGGCGTATGTGGAAGGTCGCTCCCATCGGGACTCGTACCTGCGGTGCGATGACGACCCCGTAGCCGCGCAGGCGTCGTTCCGAATCGGAAACTGAACCGGCGGGGCGAAGTGGGTCGTCGAGGGCGACGTATCCTCCGGGAATGAGGCCCTCACCGCACATGCAGCGACGTATCGGGGTCTCCGGGCCGCACGGAACCGGCAAGACCACGCTGGTCGAAGAACTGTGCGCCCGACTGGACGGTCACACCCCGATCGACGAGCCCTACCTGCTGCTCGAGGAGGAGGGTACGAGTGCGAGTTTCCGCCGTCCGTCGGCGATTATCGCGCGCAACTGCGGAGATCGCTGCGCTCGCTCCAGGACTCCGGGGCCGGCGTCGTGTTCGACCGGACCCCGCTGGACTTCCTTGCCTACCTCACTGTGTGCGGCGTCGACCCCGCGGACATGGTCGACGTGGATCTGGTCAGGTCGGCGATGGCGACGATCGATCTTCTGGTGGTGGTGCCGATCACCGAGGACACGGATCGGCTGCTGCCACGGGCCGACTTTCCCGAACTCGGTGCGGCCGTCAACGACGCACTTCTGGAACTGGTGTACGACGATCCGCTGCAGCTATGCGAGGGCCTGACCGTCGTCGAACTGGCCGGGCCTGTTGACCGACGGGTCGAGACGGTGCTCGCCGCACTCCGACCCGACGTGGGTGCTCGATCTCCGAGCTTCGGCCGGACGGACCTGTCGTAATTCCACTGCGCGCGTGTTTTTCTCGCGGCCCGAAGGGTGCGACCGCGCTCGGTCAGTTCGGGGTGAGGACGATCCGGCCGAACACCGTGCCGTCGTCCATCTGGCGGTGCGCCTCGGCGGCCTTCTCCAGTGGGAGGACCTGGTGCACGACCGCGTGTAGGTCCCCTCGGGCCGTGGCGGCGAACTGCTCGGCCCGCACGCGGTCCCGCTCCGTGACAGGGACGCTGTCGAGGCTGAACACGGAGAACGAGGGGGACCGCTGAAACGAGCTCATCAGCCTGGTGCCGAAGTCCGCGGGCGGTGGACCTGCGACGAGTCCGACGAGGACCAGTCTGCCGTTGGGTGCGAGCCGGTCGATGAAGGTGGGGAGGTCGTCGCCGGCGACGATGTCGATGATGACGTCGAAGGACTCGGGGGCGGATGGGTCGCCGGCGCCCGAGCGGTCGAGGACGTGGGTCGCGCCGAGGTCGAGGAGTCGTCGCCCGCGCTCGGGTGAAGAGGTGGTGACGGTGATGACGCCGGCGCCGCCGCGCGCGGCGAGTTCGACGGTGGCGATACCGATGCTGCCTGCCGCGCCGCGCACGAGCACGGACTCGCCGGCCGCGAAGCGTGCGTGTGCCAACGCGAAATGTGCGACGGTGGCGGAACTTCCGGCGGTGACCGCGTCGATCGACGTCAGGTCGTCGGGTAGCGCCACGATGTCCTCGACCCGGGCGACGGCCTGCTCGACGTACCCGCCGCCGGTCCCGGTGAACGCCCACACCCGGCGTCCGACCCAGGACGCGTCGACTCCGTCGCCGACCGCCGTCACGGTTCCGGCGACCTCGCTGCCGGCGATCAGGCCCTCGGTGAATCCGTAACCCGCGAGGGTGCCGCGGCGGATGACGGCGTCCACACCGCCGACCCCGATCGCCTCGGTGTCCAGGACGACCTGTCCGGGCCCGGGTGTCGGTGCCGGGATGTCGATCACCTCCATGCCGTCGGGATCTCCGAATCGTCGTATCGCGATCGCTCGCATGGGTGGCTCCATTTCTGTTGCGGCGGTAAGGTTCTCTCGCGAAGGTAGTGGACGGTCCCGTCCGCTTAGGGGAAGTGAGAGTCATGACGGACCAACTGCCTCACATGCTGCGAGCCGATGCCCAGGACAACCGCGACCGGGTGATGGACGCGGCGAAGGCACTGTTCTCCGAGTACGGGCTGACGGTCACGATGCGGGAGATCGCGCGCCGCGCCGGTGTCGGGCCCGCGACCCTGTATCGCCGGTTCCCGACCAAGCAGGTCCTGGTCGAGGAGGCGTTCGCGCAGGAACTGCGGGCCTGCCGCGACATCGTCGACGACGGCGCCGCGGACCCGGACCCGTGGCGGGGATTCTGTGCGGTGATCGAACGGACCGTCGTCCTCAACGTCCGCAACCACGGTTTCGTCGAGGCGTTCATGTCCGAGGATCGGGAGGCCGGCGGCTTCGCCGTGCACCGCGCGACGTTGTTCCGGAAGGTCGCCGCGTTGGCCCGGCGTGCTCAGGCGGCGGGAGAGCTGCGCAGGGACTTCGTCCTCGACGACGTCGTGCTCGTACTGGTCGCCGCCCGCGGCCTGGCGTCGCTGCCGCTCGACAGTCGGCCGGCGGCGGCTCGCCGGTACGCCGGGCTCGCGATCGACGGATTCCGGGCATCGACTGCGCACGGGACGCTCCCGCGCGCCCCGAAACTCGGCGCTGCGGTCACGACGGGACGGGCCAAGAAGCCGTCCTAGTCGCGGTGGGTGTCAGGACGCCTCGAACCGCGCTTCGACGTCGGCGCTGATGGTGATCCGGTCGGGTTCGAGCACCAGTTCGGGTTCGCCGTCGACACCCATCGGCGCGGCGAGCGCCCGCATCATCGGGGCGCCGGCAGGGTGGACGGGCCCGGTCGGCGGAGCGACGCCGAGCATGCCCGGGTCGGCGATCGCGACCGCGTGAAAGGTGCCGAACCCCAACGTCTCCGTGAACCGCTGCGCCTTCTCGATGGCGTCGAGGACGGCGAGATGCCGCACCTTCGCGAGCCGCTTCGCTTCCGCCTTGCGGCTCACCCACCACCGCAGGTGGTCGACGTTGACGGCCTCGACCTCGGAGGCGCGGGTGACGAACGGGCCGACGGCGCGGAAGTCGCTGAACGTCACCGTGATCGACGCCGACGACTGATATCGCCATGGCTTCTTCTTGCCGTCCTGGCTGTACGGGCGGTGGCGGCTGTGCTGCACCTGATCGAGGGTCCACCGCTTGACGGGACTGTTCTCGTGATCGCGCAGCGCCGTCACCAGGTCGGTGACGGCCTTGACCGCCGCGGTGGCGGGCTCAGCCGCTGCCTCGTGGGTCGCGCCGTCGGCGTGGACTCGCAGTCGCACCGTGCAGCGGTTCGGCGTGAACTCACGCTCCGCGTGGCCGGTGACGGTGATGGCGATCGAGTGCTGCGTCATACGTCGAGTGTGCCAGCGTGTCCGAACGCGGCCAGCAGCATCCGGGCCGTCGTCGCGATCAGGGTGTCCCGATCGGACCCGGGTGGACGCAGCAACGCGATCCGGGAGCACAGGCTCGCCGTCGCTCCCATGGTGATGAACACCAGGTCGTCGATCGCCGCGTCGTCCAGGTCCGGCCGCAGCCGCGTCGGAATGATCCGAGCCAACGGCAGCAACGGTCCCTCGACCTCTGCCCACGCGTCGCCGAACGCGCTCTCCGCCGACGTGTACGACGCCCGCATCACCGCCGCATGCGCCTCGAACGCCGACGTCAGACCCTCGACGACCGTCACCATCGCGTCGAACGGTTGCTGGTCCATGGCGCGGCCGATGCTGCTCGACAGCCGGGTGGTGATGTCGTGCACGGCGGCCAGGCGTAGTTCCTCGACGATGGCGTCCATGTCCGCGAAGTAGCGGTAGACGGTGCCGATGCTGACGTGGGCGTGCTCCGCGAGTGCGGCGGTGCTGGGTCTCCTGGTGGGGTCACGCTCGAGAAGAGTGAGGGTAGAGGTGAGGATCCGACCTCGCATCTCGCGTCCGCGCTGCTGTACGGGTGAGCGTCGTGCGGTCTTACCTGCCATTTCGACCCTCCCGATGAGGCTGTGTGAAAGTGAATAGTAAGTGAGGATTCCTCGTGTTTACATGAAATGCATGGATCGACCGACTCCCAGCGCCCTCGTCAACGCCGATCTCGCGCTGCGCCGCTACGGCGACGCCGGCCGCGTGTGGCTCGACGGGATGTGGGAGGCCGATCCACTGGCCGACGCGGTGGTCGACGATGGGTTCGGGGGATCGTCGGCCACCGCATCGGTCCGTGCCGCGATCGACGGCGGCATCGACTCCGTCGTGGACGCCCCGCAGTCGCTGCGCGACCTCTTCGCGTTCCTCGACGACGAACCCGAGTGGCTCGACCACGACCGGCTCGACCGCGCCGCCGACGCCCTCATCCAGAACAGCGCCGTGATGGGCATGGTGCTCGGCGCCGCGTCCCTCGTTCGGGGTGCGGGCAACACCATCGCAGGCAAGCCGCTCGCGCTCACCGGCCGGTACGCCAGCGAGCCCGCCATCCGTTCCGTCGAGGTGGGGGAGTGGCTGCGTCACGTCATCTCGCGCGGCGGAATGCGCCGCGGCGGTGCCGGTTTCGAGTACACGGTCCGCGTCCGCGTCATCCACGCGCACGTGCGTCGCGGCATCCGGCTCAGCGGACAGTGGGACGACGCGGCGTGGGGCGTGCCGATCCCGCAGCCGTACATGGCATTCACCATCGCCGAGTTCGGACACATCGCCAACGAGGCCATGCACGGCCTCGGCGTGCGCTTCACCGATCGCGAGCTCGCCGACATCTACCACCTGTGGCGATACGTCGGGCACGTCATCGGCATGAGCGACGCGCTGAACCCGCACACCGAGGCCGACCACGTCCGGATCGAGGAGCTGTACCGGCTCACCTCGCCCGGCCCCGGCGACGACGACCGCGACTTCGTCGTCGCGCTCACCGAGGACTACCTGGCGCCCGAGCTCGCGAACCTCCTCCCCGGAAGCGGGCAGATGCGGAAGTCGTTGGCCGTCAAGCTGATGTACGGACTGCAGCGGGTGTTCATCGGTGACGCGGACGCCGACGCCCTGCGCCTCCCCGACAGTCGGATCAAGCACGTCCTCCGTCACGCCGGCCCGGTGCTGGCCGCGGTCGGGCGGGTCCAGCGGCTCCGGGTCACCGATCGGGAAGCGGCGACTTTGAAGGCGTACCGGATGAGGGATTCCGAGATGGCGCGGATGCGCGCCTCGTACCGCGTCGAGCACGATCTGGTGGACGCGGCACCGCACTGACTCCCTCGCGTCGACGACCCCGCGCGTGCGCTCGGGGTCGTTTCGCGTTCCCGTTGCATCAGTAAGCGTAGAAATGATCTAATCTGTGCAGCAACTGAAAGGGGGCATCATGATCACCTTCCTCAACTCGACCGCCTTCACCGCATTCGGTGCGCCGACCACCTGGGCCGAAGTGCTCGGCTTCGTCACCGGCGCCCTGTGCGTGTGGCTGGTCGCGCAGCAGTCCGCCTGGAACTGGCCGATCGGCATCGCGAACAATCTCGTCTGGATCCTGCTGTTCGCGACCGCTGGCCTCTACGCCGACTCGGGACTTCAGGTCGTCTACATCGCCCTCGCACTGTGGGGATGGTCCAACTGGGTGCGTGGCGCCGACACCGGCGCGCTGCCCGTCACCGGCACCAGCGCGCAGGAATGGGTGTGGCTGGCGGGCGCGGGGGTTCTCGGCACCGCCGCGCTGACTGTCCTGCTCGACACGGCGACATCGTCCACCGTTCCCTTCTGGGACGCGGTCACCACCGTCCTGTCGCTGCTCGCGACGTGGGGTCAGGCGACGAAACGCTGGGAGTCGTGGCTGCTGTGGATCGCCGCCGACCTCATCTACATTCCGCTGTACCTGCACAAGGGGCTGACGCTGACCGCCCTGCTGTACTGCGGGTTCCTGCTGCTGTGTGTCCGCGGACTCGTCGCGTGGCGCCGTAGCCGCGTCGCGGCGCCCGAGTTCGCGGTGGTGACGTGATGTATCGGCACGCGCTCGTGATCGGCAAGTTCTATCCGCCGCACGCCGGCCACCACCACCTCGTCCGCTCGGCGGCCGAGGTCGCCGAGCGGGTGACGGTCGTGGTGATGGCGTCCGCCGCGGAGTCGATTCCGTTGGCGGACAGGGTGTCCTGGATGCGCGACACTCACGCCGTCGACGAGACGGTGACCGTCACCGGCGTGGTGTGCGACGCGCCGATGGACCTCGACTCGCAACCCGTGTGGGCGGCGCAGGTCGCGTGCATGCGGGCCGCGGTCCGGCGCGTCACCGCTGTCCCCGTCGACGCCGTCGTCTCCAGTGAGAAGTACGGAGACGAACTGGCGCAGTGGTTCTCGGCCACCCACGTGAGCGTCGACCCCGCGCGCGTCACCCACCCCGTGTCCGGGACGGACTGCCGCGCCGACCTGCCCGCACGCTGGGACGACCTCGCCGCTCCGGCTCGTGCGGGTCTGACGACGCGGATCGTGGTGCTCGGCGCCGAGTCGACGGGCACCACCACCGTCAGTCGCGCACTGGCCGAGCGGCTTCGCGGGCGCGGCGGTGTCTGGGCTCGGACCGGCTGGGTGTCCGAGTACGGGCGGCAGGCCACGGTGGACAAGCTCGACCACCTGCGACGCGAGCGCCCGGATGCGTCGATGGACGATCTCGTGTGGACCGGCGACGACTTCGCCCACATCGCCGCCGAACAGACGCGGCTCGAAGAGGCGGCTGCCCGTGCCGGGTCGCCCGTCCTCATCTGCGACACAGACGCGTTCGCCACCACCGTGTGGGAACGGCGGTACCTCGGGGAGTTTGCCGGGCACGCCGTCGCGCCCGAGCGCCGTGCCCTCTACCTGCTCACCGACCACGACGGAGTTCCCTTCGTGCAGGACGGAATTCGCGACGGCGAACACCTCCGCGCCGACATGACCCGCTGGTTCGAGGACGCGCTCACTGCAACGGATCGGTCCTGGGTGCTGCTCACCGGCACCCTCGACGAGCGGGTGCAGCTCGCGGAGCGCGTCGTCGACCAGGTGCTGCGGGTCAACACGACGTTCGCGGACCCGCTGTGAGTGGGTGGTCGTGGCGCTGCGCCGGCGTGACCGAATGTGGCGTTCGGTCACTTGAAGTGACCGAACGCCACATTCGGTCAAAAGAAGGGGGTGTTGGGGCGGCGTCGGTCAGACGAGTGGTGTGGGTTGGGGGCGGTGGGTCAGCGGGAGCCGGCGACCACGGGCAGTGACTCGTCGCGGGTGAGGGAGAAGAAGTAGGGGCGCTCCGATCCGCGGAGGTCCATCCATCCGATGACGGTGTCGTCGGAGATGCGGCGGAACACGTCGTTGATGGGGTGGGCGTCGTAGATCATCGTGGCGGTGTCGACGCCGCGGAAGCGGGTGGACCGCAGCCGTGCCTTGGGCTTGCGTGTCGAGACGACGGGTCGGCCGGTGGCGACGAGCCTCGACAGGTCCTTGCCCTCGAAGGACGGGACGAGGCGGTGCATCAGCAGCGTGAACGGGATGCGCTGCGGATCGAGCGCCCACAGGGACCGGCCGTCCGCGGACGGGAACAGCAGTGGGTGAACGGTCTCCGCGTCCACGAACTGCTTGCCCCACCAGCCACTGGCGTCGAGCATGCCGTCCATCTTGTGTCCCGTGCGCAGTTCGGCGCCGCGCCACGTGCCGATCAGGAAGTCCGGGTCGGCGGGGGATGCGTCGTCGAACACCGCCTGTGCCTCGCCCACCGTCGCACGCTGCTCGGCGATGATCCGCTCTGCCACCGACATGCCGTCCTCCTGGTCGTTAGTTAACCGACATTCTGCACAGAGTTGTGCAAACAGGGAAGGGGGTGGTGTGCGTCGAGGTCCGACGAGTGCTAGCCGGTGAGCATGGGGAGCTGGCGGGGGAGGCCCGCGGTGTGGACAGGATCACGGTGGCGATTAACCCCACCTGCGACTATCGTGGATTTACGCGAGCAAATGACTGTAAGGATGCGGTGGGATGGGGAACACGAGGCGAAGCGTCGAGGACCGCTACCGGCACGGTGAGCTGGACTTCGAGGCCGCGGTACGGGAAGTGACCGGCGCCGACGTCGACCGTGAGTTCTTCGCGCGGATCGTGCACGGCCTCTCCGTGAAGGACCCGGCCGGACTGGCCCTGTCCGAGCACGACGCCGCACTGCTCACCGACGGCGGTTTCGTCACCGACCCCGCCGCTGCGACCGCAGCGCGGGTGGACCGGGACATCCGCATGCAGGACCTGGTCCACCGCTCACTGTCGGTCGCCGACGCCGCCGAACGCCTCGGGGTCACCACAGCCCGTGTCCGCCAACGCCTGACCGACGGCACCCTGTGGGCGTTCACCTCGGGCCGCCGCCGCCTGCTGCCGCCCGCCCAGTTCACCGCCGCCGGCGCGGTCCCGTTCCTCGATCAGGTGCTGCCGCTGCTGAGCAAGGAACTGCACCCGCTCACGGTGCAGGCGCTGCTGACGCAGCCGCAGCCGTCCCTGACCGTGGAGGGCCGCTCAGTGTCGATCGTGGCGTGGCTGACGGGCAGCGCGGGCACCGCCTCGGACATCGAGCAGGCCGCCGACGTGATCACCGCCGCAGACTGGGAATCGGCGTAGATGGGGTCGATGCTGCCCCCACCTCCAACCGCCTCCGTCCTCCGTGACGCGGGAGTTCATCCTGACGAACTGATCACCTGGCAGCCCACCGAGCTGGTGTGGCGCGTGCACCGCACCACCGGCGGTCACGTCCTGCCGTGGAACGGGATGCGGACCCACGGGCCGATCCTGCGATTCGACCACCACCCGCGCGCGGTGGGCGATCACCCCGGCTACGGCATTTGGTACGGCGCATCCAGTCCCCGAGGTGGCCTGGCCGAAGCGTTCCAGTCGGCGCGGGTCATCGACCGCGAGTACGGCGACCCGTACCTGACCGGGCTGCGGTTCCTGCGGCCGCTGGGGCTGCTCGACGTGTCCGGGATCGGCGGCGCGGCGTGGTCGACCCGAGTCGGCGGCAACCACGCCCTCGACTGCGCCCCGCACCGCCGCAGCCAGCACTGGGCGCGCACCATCTTCCGTGCCCACAGCGACCTCGACGGCGTCATCTACCGGGGCCGGTTCGCCGGCAGCGTGAGCGTCGCGCTGATCGAACGCGCCACCGACGCGTTCCCCGCCCGCCCCGCGCTGTCGCTGCCGCTTGCGCATCCCGCGCTCGACGGTCCGATCGCGACTGCTGCACATCAGCTCGGCTACACCATCACCTGACGACTGTGGCCCGCCCTCGGAGGGCGGGCCACAGTCAGTTCGGTGCACCGATCAGGTCAGCATCGAGACGGACAGCACGAGGGCGGCGACGGACACGAACTCCGCACGTGTCGGAGCCATTTTCTGTCGGCGCCAGACGGCGACCGCCGACGCGAAGGTTGCGGCGGCAATCAGGAGAAGGAAGAACCGGCCGAGCATGGCAGCTGTAGTCATGAATCGGAGTAGACAACGGATCCCCGAAATCGCACAACGGGGGGTACCCGCCAGTGGGCCCGTTCAGAAGGCGTCGTCGGGGTGCAGCGGCCCGAACACTGCCCGCCACGGCCCCGCCAACAGGTCATAGTGCTGCTGCTCGAATCCGTACCGGCCGATGAGATCTCGGACGACGAGCGCGAGCGCAGCCTCCCAGGCGGCCTTCCACTCGACGGACCAGACGCCACCGAACGGCCTGGTGGCGTCCGCAGCCGCGACCCACGCGGCGTCGACGTTGCGGGCCTCGCACCAGGCGGCGCAGATGGCGATACCGGCAGCGTCGATGGCCCCACCGTCGGCGGCTGAACCTCCACAGGCGCCGGCCGCCGTGGCCCGGGTGGTGGCGAACTGCTCGACTTGTTCGGGTGTCGCGGTGGCGACGATGCGGACCAGAGCGCCGATCTCCTGCCACTGTGGATCGGTGATCGCTGCTGTCTCGGCATCCAACGTGTGGTCGATGACCTGCATGGTTTCCCCCAAAGCGTTGCGGATCCAGCGGTGCACGCCAGGCGGCGCAAGCAGTAAGCCTGGCGTACGACAGCTTGCCGGTGCCGCTTCCGATCACATCCCGGCGTGGCGCCACCGAATCCGGACAGCCGCGCAGGCGGCGACCCGGGCGTGGGACGACGGTGGCCCCAACCGACGCCACCATGGTGGCCACCGGGTTGACGGGTTCGACCTCGTAGCCGTTGTCATCGAGCCAGATGTGATGGCTCCGAAGGGGGTCAGACGGTCTTGTTCGTGCCTGCGTCGGCGAACTGACCGAGCAGGCACTCCACGGGGGCCTTGTCGTAGCGCTGGCGGATCAGTCGCGGCTGGACCATGCGCGGGTGTTCGGGGTTGGTGACGTACAGGAACGTCACCACCCAGACCTGACCGACCTCGACTGCGCCCTTGCCGATGGTGGACGCGGTACCGACCTGGACGAGGTTCCCCTCGGCGTCGTGGACGGCGAGCTCCGCGGAGTCCTTCACCGGGTGCAGGGCGGTGACGACGACATCGACGTCCTTGATGAGCTTGTGCTTGACCAGCATGGTCGAGCGGCGACCGGACTCGTAGGTGCCACCGCGATGGCGCAGGATGATGCCCTCACGCTGCTCGGCCACAGCGGATTCGAGCATGGCGACCTTCGTCTGGGCGGTCACCGCGATCGGCGCGAGCACCACCGAACTGCCCTCCGGGGCCTTGTCGACGGCGGCGATGCCCAGCACCTCGGTGAGGATGGTGAGCGCGTGGTGACGGTCCGGGAACGTGGTGGTCTCCCGCGTCCAGGTGTGGACGCCGTCGGTGGCGACGATGAGGTCGAACAGCACCAGGGTGCGTCCCACCACCTCACCGTCGAAGACCCAGCGACCGGAGTGCAAGGCGCTGAACGGATTCAGGTGCGCCGGTCCGACATTGCGGACCTTCGCCTGGCCCTGGCGGTTGAGCACGCGAATCTCACCGTTGTCGACTTCGATGACGACACGGTCGCCGTCGTACTTGAACTGGGCGTACCAGTCGTCGGAGTCCATCGCGTCCGCGACGGTCTCGGCGGGCTGCACGGACGCGAGCATCGGTCGCACCGGCAGCAGCGGAATGGTGTCGTCAGCGACCGCGGGACTCACTCCCAACGCGCCGCTGGTCAGCGCCTCGACAGCCAGCGCCGTGAGGTTCAGACGCGGGGCATCAACCTCGACGGCAGCGACCGGTTCGGTGACGATGCCGACGGCGTCACCCATCGGCAAACCCTCCGCGAGCTTGTCGAGCACCGTGAGGTTGTCCGCGGTGATGACGGCGCTGGTTTCGACGGCACCCGAGCGCACCGGCTCGTAGCCCTTCTTCACCTTGCCGGCGAACTTGGCGGCGGCGGCCTTCGCTGCCGCCTCGGGGCTGGCGGCCTCGACGATCTTGGTGAAGGTGCCCAGGGTGCCGTTGCGGCCGTACTGAGAAACCCACACGGAGCCGAAGGTGAAGGTCCGGTAGAACTTGTCGTTCCCGGCACGCGGGTCGATGTAGACGGCCTCGTTGATGTGGGCGGTGGTGGTCACTGCGGGGACCGACATACTCGGCTTCCTCCTGAAGGGCGGTGGGTGCTGCGATGCACCAACCTTGACAGCCACCCCCGACAGGGTGGGGCAGTCGCAGCAGTGGGTGCGACGCCGCAGGCAGTCCGCACCCCGGGAGGCCGAGCTGGGGGCGGCGACCCGGACAGCCGCCACCCGCAGGGATGACGAACCCGATCAACGAGCTTGAGGCCACGGACGGCAGCAAGATCGAGCGGGCCTCGATCTACCCAGAGCCGAGCACTGCCCAGTCGAGGCCTCTCACGCCGCGAGCACGTGAGCCGTCGCCTCGCGACCGCCCGAGGCCGAGCAGTGCAGCCTCGACACCGATCGCGTGGTGGTCATTCGCGCGAGCAGGCTTGTCTCGGAACCCAACTCACCCATCGCCTTTGTGGCACCTCGACGCCAACCCGGAGTGCCGTGAAATGGTCCGGCAGGCAGGTACCCGCGACCTGCTCCGGTCCGCTCAGATCTACATCCGAGGGCTCAGGCGACGAGATCCTGGTATTCGGGATGCTTCGCGACATAGGCGTCCACATACGAGCAGGACGTCCGAATCTTCAGCCCCTCTGCGCGCGTGGTGTCGAGGGCGGCCGCGACCAGTGCACCGGCGAGTCCCTGTCCACGGAACTCGGTTTCGGTGACCGTGTGGTCGAAGTCCCGGACGCCGTGGTGCTCGGTGTACTCGGCGTACGCGGCAACCTTGTCGTCGACGAGGATCTCGAAACGATTGTGCTCCGGAACGTGCTCGATGCGATGCGACACGGTTGCCGTCCTTTCGTCGGGATACCCAGCACGCTACGGCGTGGGGTCAACGACTCGAACAACCGCTCCTGACGGACGGCTATTCCGTCGAGAAGTGCGATGTGCGCCGGAGGTCGGGTTCGCTGCCACCGTGCGTCGACGAATCCGGAACCACCGACCAACCCGCAGCGCGCGGGTTCGGTGTTGACGGGGTGATCCCACGAGCTTTCGCCGATCAGCCGATCCGGATCGCGTCGGCGTCGAACGCAGGCGCGATCGACGCGAGATCGGTGATCTGATGCAGCCACGTCGGCCGGTCGACAGGGGACGACAGTAGTAGGCGCGTCGCTTCGGCCGCGACGAGCGCGGTGGCCCGCGACTGGCCGCGCCCGGATGCCCACACGGTCTTTGACGCGCCACGGGCAGCGATCACCCATGCGTCGCCGCCCGGCATCGCGCCCGCAGGCACCCAGCGCGCCGCCCATGGGGCCCAGGTCAGCGCCGCCAATCCGACGGTGGCCAGTCGGGAGTCGAGACGGAGGTGCGTGCGCACGGGAACGTCGAGGTCGACGCTCAGCCGGTGCTGGTCCGCGAAATCGGTTCGCAGCACCGGGAATCGGGAGTAGCCGGGCAGGGGGAAGCGGGTGGGTCGCGTGTAGTTGCGGACGCGGCGCCCGTCGGGATCGAGGAAGTGCTTGCCGGCAAGTCCGTACGTCCATGCCGTGGCTGCGGCGCCGTGTGCCTCGCCTGCGCCGAGGCCGATCGCGACGTCCACCGGACCGCCGCCCCGCGCTGCCTCCACCGCAAGCAGGCTCGACAACCCGGGTGCGATGCCGACCCCGAGCAGGACCGGGCCCGAAACGGCTTCGAGGGCAGCCGCATACGACGAGGTCGCGGTGATGTCGACGAACGGGATGCCGCGGCCGGCGACGTCGGCCGCGAGCGCCGGATCCTCGATGCCTGCGCAGTTCACGACGACGTCGATGCCGTCCACGGAAGCATCGAGCGGTACTGCGGGGTCGATGACTCGGTCGGCCCGCGCCGGGTCGCGGCCGCCTGCGAGTGCCGTGATGCCCGTCGTGCGTAGCGCCGCCACGAGATGTGTGCCGACGGCCCCGTAGCCGCCCAGTACGAGAACTGTGGTCATCGTTTCTCCGATCTCTAGAGCAACACTCTAGTGTCCAACTCTAGAGTTAGACTCTCGGCATGGCAACGGCCCCCGACGACAGCATCCCCGCGCGGCGCAAGATCCTCGTCGCGGCGCGAACGCTCTTCACCACCGCGGGATACGCGTCCACCACCATCAAGGCGATCGCCGTGGAGGCCGGCGTGGCGGTGCAGACCGTGTACTTCGTGTTCGGCAACAAGCGCAGCATTCTCGCGGCACTGCTCGATGTGTCGATCGCAGGCGACGACGAGCCGGTGCCCACCCTGGAACGGCAATGGGTGGCCGACGCGGTCGCTGCCCGGGACCCGATGGAACAGTTGCGCATTCAGGTTCACGCGTCTCGTCAGGTGCTGGACCGAGTGGGTCCGGTGCTGCTCGCCGTACGGGCAGCGGCGGGAGCGGACGCCGAAGTGGCGCAGCTCTGGGCGACCACGTGCGCACACCACGAAACAGTGTTGCGCCATCTCATGACGGCGCTGGCCGGGAAGGTCGAAGCCCTCGATGTCGAGCGATGCGTCGACATCGGGCTCGTGCTCCTCGCGCCGGAATCACACGACCTGCTGCTCAATGAACGAAGCTGGTCCGCAACGGACTACGAGCAGTGGGTTGTGGAATCGCTCGCAGCGACGGCCGATATTCGGCGCTGACTTCGCGGGGTCGGTGCCCCCAGTTCGTTCAGGTTTGTGTGCCTGACGGCGTCTTTCGGCCGTCGGCTCCACGTCGAATGGGCAGCTGTGGGCTGGTGTCACTCGACGGCAGCAGGATGAAGACGAGTGCAGCCGCGAGCGCCACGCAGGCCACGCCTGCAGTGAGGCCACCCGAGTAGCCCATGACAGCCAGTGCGGCCACCCCGACGGCGCCGCCGATCTGCTGGACGGACGTGAACAGGGCCGAGCCGAGCCCAGCGTTCTCCTCCGTTGTCCCGTCGACAGCAGCTACGGCCAGGACGGGCAGTGTCAGCCCATTGCCGATGCTCAGTACGAGCATGCCGGGCAGGACGTGAGAGGCATAGGAGTCATCCGCAGCCAGGCCGGACAGCAGAAGCAGACCGGCGATGTCGACCAGGAGGGCCAGCAGGAGCGCCCGGCGCCTCCCAATCCTGAGCGAGACGCGGGAGGACAGCCACATGCCCGCCAGAATGCCTGCGCCATAGGGCAGGTAGGCCACGCCTGCGAGGAGCGGGCTGTACTCCAGAGCCGTCTGCACCTGGATCATCAGCAAGAACGACATCGCGTACATCGCCATCGAGAACAGCAGGGTGGCAACGTTGGCGACTGCCCGAGTCCGCGAATCCAGGAACGACCGTGGCACCAGCGGAGCCGTCGACCGCGACTCTGCCACCACGAACGCCACCGCCAAGGCGGCGGACAGCAGTACGACGCCGATGACGAGTGGATCGCTCCAGCCGGCCGCACCGGCTCGCAGCAGCCCGTACACCAGCGACACTGCGGCACCGGTCACCAGGACCGCGCCGCGCACGTCGAGAGGGCGTCGGCTGCGGGCGCGGGACTCGGGAACCAGGCGCGGGAGCAGCGCCAGCGCTATGGCGACGATGGGCAGGTTGATCAGGAAGATCCCGCGCCAGGAGACAAGGTCGGTCAGCGCTCCGGACAGCACTAGACCCGAGGTGCCACCCAAGGCGGCGATGCCGCCCCAGATGCCCAGCGCCTTGGCCCTTTCCTCCCGTCCCGGATACAGCAACGTGATCATCGACATTGCTGCCGGACTGGCCATCGCAGCACCCGCGCCCTGTACGAACCGCCCGATCACAAGCTGCCAAGGCTCCTGCGCGATCGCGCAAGCCAAGCTGGCCACGCCGAACAGCGCCACGCCAATGAGGAAGACGCGACGGCGACCCAGCAAATCCGCCAGCCGGCCACACAGCAGCAGCAGCCCACCGAAGGCGAGGAAGTAGGCGTTGACGACCCAGGGCAACCCGGAAGGGCTGAATCCCAGCTCATCTCGGATGCTGGGCAGGGCCACGATCACGACGGTGTCATCGAGCACGAGCATGAACTGGACGAGACACAACACAATCATGGGCACGAGACGACGTTATGACCCACGACATTTGGCCACAATCCGCGCTGAGGCCAGACTGTGTCGCATGGAGGACATTGGCGCGATCATCGTGGGCCACTTCCCGCTTACCTCCGGGGAGTGGATCCCCGCGCACAGTCACACCCACCACCAGATCGCCTGGACCCGACGCGGCGTCCTGAGCGTCGGTGTGGGCGAGTTGTACTGGGTCTTGCCGCCCACCAGGGCCCTGTGGGTGCCCGCGGGCGTCACCCACACAACCGGCGCCACCCGAGATGCGGTGCTGTGCAGCCTGTACCTGGCCCCGGAACACTGCCCGCTGGACTGGACCGAGCCCACCGTGGTCGGCATCGACGGCTTGCTGGCGGAGCTGACGACGTACCTGGCCCGCACCGACATCCCCGACGAGGCGCGGTTGCGCGCCGAGGCGGTGGTGCCCGACCTGCTGCACCCGTTGCCCACCCGGCCCATTGATGTGCCGCAACCCACCGATGAGCGCGTTCGGATCGTGGCGAACACCCTGCTCGCGGACCCGGCCGACCAGCGGGGCCTCGAGGCTCACGCCCGCGTGGTCGGCGTGAGCAGTCGGACCTTGACTCGGCTTTTCAGCGGAGACATGGGAATGAGCTTCGACCGTTGGCGCACGCGGGTCCGGATGCGCGCCGCCCTGCCGCTGCTGGCCGAGGGCCAGCCGGTTTCGCGCGTGGCGCACAGCGTGGGATACGCCACGGCGAGCGCGTTCCTGGCGGCCTTCCGACGCACGGTCGGCACGACGCCCGGGCAATACCTGCGCAGTGGGCACGACGGAAGTGGCCGTCCTGGCAACACCGGTGCCGCGGCCGGCTCACCGAGGAAGATCAGCGCGGCGCGTGATTCCGGCAGCGGAGGATCAAAGCCTTGGAAATAGGAGGGAATTGCTCTGAACAGAAGCAGCAGATACAGCCCGTGACCACGCAACGCGAACTGCACGGAACGGTGCCATGGGTGGCGGAGCCAGGTCGGTGCGGGATCGGTGTCCGACGACGACCAAGGCCCGTACGGCGCAGTGCCGTACGGGCCTTGGTCGGTGACGAGCGTCGGATCAGCTCTGGCTGATCCCGCCGGCCAGGATGACCAGCGCGTTGATGGTGTTGGTGACCGAGTCGACCAGGCCGGCACCGACGATGTCGACGCTGCCGAGCGGAATCAGGGCGGCGGTTTCGAGAGAACCCATGGTGTACCTCCAAATGCGGCGGGACCAATGCGGTCCCGGGTGAAAAAGTTCACCCCGACGGGTCGGGGAGTGGCGCTGCGTCCGCTGTTCGGGGCGCAGCCGGCGGTCAGGAGGCGGAGAGTCCCGCGAGCACGCCGAACAGGTGCTCCAACGACGAAACGAGCTGGCTGGACGCCAACAGATCCTCGACCGATCCCATGTGTATCTCCTCACGTGAAAGCGCCGCTCGACGCAGTTCTCTTGAGCGGCAGTCATCTTCGATGGTTCTCGGGTCGGTGACCCAGGAACTTAGGTGATGCTAACAGTGGGAGGGTTGGCGTGGGGGAGCCACGATTTCAGTTGAGCAGCTCGCGGATGTCCTCGGCCGACAGTGACGAGCTGAACGCACCGCCCTCGTCGACCACCGACGAGAACAGTTCCGACTTCCGCCCCTTGAGCGTCATCACCTTCTCCTCGATCGTGTCCTTGGCGATGAGTCGATACACCATCACGTTTCGGGTCTGGCCGATTCGATGGGTGCGGTCCACCGCCTGCGCCTCGGTGGCGGGGTTCCACCACGGATCGAGCAGGAAGCAGTAGTCGGCCTCGGTGAGATTCAGCCCGAACCCGCCCGCCTTGAGGCTGATCAGGAAGACGGGCGCGTCGCCGCTCTTGAACTCGTCGAGCACCTGCGCGCGACCCCGGGTCCGCCCGTCGAGGTAGGAGTGCGCGATGTTCTCCGTGTCGAGGCGCGTGCGAACCCGGTCGAGGAAGCCGGTGAACTGGCTGAACACCAGCGCTCGGTGCCCGCCCGCGACGACGTCCTCGAGCTGCTCGATCAGCGCGTCGATCTTCGCAGACCCCACCGTCCGGTGCGTGTCGTCGACGAGGGCGGGGTCGAGGCTGAGCTGCCGCAGCACCGTCAGCGACTGCAGGATCGTGAACCGGTTGGAGTCGAGGTCGTCGACCAGACCGAGAATCTTCTGCCGCTCCCGCTGCAGCCGGGTGTCGTAGAGCTTGCGGTGCAGCGGCGACAACTCGACCTCGAGCACCTGCTCCTGCTTCTCGGGCAGATCGGCGGCGACCTGCTCCTTCGTGCGGCGCAGCATCAGGGGACGGATCCGCCTGCGCAGCTGGGCGAGAAGTTCGGTGTCCCCGGACTTCTCGATGGGTGTGCGGTAGAACTCCTGGAACTTCGTCGGATGCGGGAACAGCCCCGGCGCCGTGATCGACAGCAGCGACCACAGCTCCATCAGGGTGTTCTCCAGCGGCGTGCCCGAGATCGCGACCTTCGTCGGGGCGTCGATCCGGCGCATCGCCTGATACGCCTTGGATCGGTGATTCTTGACGAACTGCGCCTCGTCGAGCAACAGCATCGACCATCGGTACGACTCGTACTCGTCGGCGTCGAGCCGTGCCAGCGTGTACGAGGTGATCACCACGTCCGCACCCTCGATCGACTCGCCGAGTGCCGCACCGCGCTTCGCGGACGTCTCGGACATGGCGACGACGTTCAGATGCGGCGCGAACCGCTGCGCCTCGGACGCCCAGTTCGGCACCACCGACGTCGGCGCCACGATCAGTACGGGTTCAGCCGACGACTTCGTCTGCCGCGCATGGCAGATCAGCGCCAACGACTGCACCGTCTTGCCGAGTCCCATGTCGTCCGCGAGGATGCCACCGAGTCGGTTCGTCCACAGGAACGCCAGCCACCGGAACCCCTCGAGCTGGTAGGGCCGCAGTGTCGCCTGCAGCGTTGACGGTGGCTCCAGGTCCGCGGTCTCGGTGAGGTCCAGCAGGCCCTGTACCTGCACCCGCCACTGCTCGGCCTGACGCTCCACGACGCCGAGCGCCGCCAACTCCTCCCACACCCCGGCCTGGAACCTGCTCAGCCGCAACTGGTTCGGATCCTGGTCGTGCATGTCCCTGGCCTCGGTGATCAGCGCCTTCAGGCGCTGCAGCTCAGGCTTGTCCAGGGACAGGTACGCGCCGTCGGGGAGCAGCAGATGCGAGTCGCCCGCGCTGAGGGCGGTGAAGACGTCCTTGAACGGAACCGGCTGACCCTCGACGCGGACCGTGATCTCCAGATCGAACCAGTCACCGTCGTCCGTCGCGTCGGTGCCGACCCCGATCTGCAGGGATTCGCCCGCGTCCCGGTAGTCGGCGGGACTGCCGCTCACCCGGACCTCGACGTCGTCGCGGCCCTCGAGCAACGGCAGCAGCTCGCCCGCCACCCGGGCGGTGTCGAGGCCGTGCAACGTCACGCGCGGGTACGGACGGTCGATGCCCTCCCGGCGTAGTCCGTACTGGTCCAGTGGCGCGTCGAGTCCGGCGAGCAGCGCACGTTCACGCTCCTCCGAACGGAACGCCTCGTGCAGGGGACCGTCCAGCGCCGCCAGCCGTTCCACGCCGTCGATCCGGTAGGCCATCCACCACGTCACATCGGCGCGGTGCCCTTCGGAATAGGCGACGTCGAGGACCAGTCCGGGGCCCTCCACTGTCGGCGGCGTGAAGTCGTCACTCGACGAGCGGACCGCCGCAGCGCGCTGCAGGCGGGGGAAGTACTCGCTGGTGAACCGGGTCGTGTCCTCCGGTGGCACCGTCACCGACTCGTTCCCGATGATCAGGTCCTGCATCGCCCGTGGTGCGCGCCCGGTGAGCCGGGCCATTCGGAACGGCCATCGGTCGGGTTCCGGCTTGCGTGGCTCGTCGGAGGGAAGGTAGAGCACCCCGTGCGGGTCGGAGCCGAAGAATCCGAGCACGCTCACGGGGACGTCGGAGTCGTCGACGTGGATGGTCGGTGTCACGTCGAGACCACGATCCGACCGGGAGAGGTCCACGACCAACTCGGCACGGGCAGGCCGCGGTATCGTCCCCATCTCCTTCCGGGTGTGGACGAATTCGACACCGGCGTCGTACATCTCGTCGATCAGCGTCCACAATCGTTCCGGCACCACGGATGTGAGGTCGATGTCCTTCTCGTTGCCGTATCCGTAGTAGCCGCGCCTGCCCACCTGATACGTCGACCACAACTCGGCGAGAAGCAGGACCTGTCGTGGGTCCGCCTCGGGAACGTGCCCGAGACCGGACCACGTCATGTTGCCGTTCACCCAGCCCGCCTTGCCGGGCCGAACCAGCCTCGCTGCCATGCCCCACCGGTCCGAACGCGGGCCGCGCATCAGTGACAACTGCACACCCAGTGGCATCGTCCCGCCCTGGGCGTGGTCCTCGGGCAGAGCGGAGTCGAGGACAGCCTCCCAGTCCGGTCCGGACTCCGCCTCGTCCAACGCGGATTCGACCAACACGACCGTCAACGCCACCACGTGCTTGCAGTTCATCCGGACCGGGCACGAACACTGTCCGAAGGTGAACTCGATCTCCTCACCGAACCGCTGGAAGTTCGCGATCGCCTGATACGAACCCGTACCCTCCACGGTCCCGATCGCCCTCAGTTCGTCCGGATACCAGTCGATGCCCGCGACCGCGCCCGAACGGGCATAGCGGACGCCGCGACCGTAGGACGTCTGCCCGACCACCCGCGCCAACGAAGCAAGGGTGAAATCGGCGTGCGGGTCGGCGCTCATAACCTCCGACCGTACCGCGACCGCGAACCGAAGCGGTGTGCACAGGTGGCCGGTCCGGGTGACTCCGCTGCTGGTCCCACGCTCAGCCGAGTGACACGGGATGGAAGTAGAGGGCCGTGTCCGTCTCCTCGATCCGCACGTCCACCGTGTCCCCGACGTGGAGATGGCTGGCGACGTTGATCCGGGCATTCGTCCCGAGTGCGGCCCGCACGGATCGTGCGGGAATCAGCCCCTGCCTGCCGTCCGGGGAGATCGCCAGCGCATAGCGTCTGCCCGTTCGGGTGACCCGCGCGAACACCGTCACCTCGTCGAGCTCCGGGCCCGCTTCGCCTTCCGGTGCGGTCTGCCGATCCAGTTCCGCCGCGAGCAGATCCGCCATCGTGTCCACGTTGTCGAGGAGTTCCGCCATCCGGCGCGCCACCTCCTGGTGGAACTCGTTGGGCTTGAGCGCCTTGCCGGGCTTGTACATGTCCTCGTGCGTCAGCTCACCCCACGCGTCCTGCA
Organism: Rhodococcus sp. RD6.2; assembly: GCF_001040705.1. Lineage (GTDB taxonomy): Bacteria > Actinomycetota > Actinomycetes > Mycobacteriales > Mycobacteriaceae > Rhodococcus_G. Next base: position 84,893 of record NZ_CVQP01000003.1, on the reverse strand, counting down.
GGCGCGTCTTCACCTGCACCTCCACCTTCACCGGGAGATCGCCCTCGTGCGTCGCAACTTTCACCAGCAACACCGCGTGGTAGGCGCGGTACCCGCTGTCCTTCGGTGCGGTGACGTAATCGGTGGGCGGGTGCGCGAGCCGTACCGAACACGCAGGGGACGCGCACGCCTCCTCCAGCTTTTCCGTGAAGGCGGTCAGATCACGAGGTGTCTTGCACAGCACCTTCACGCCGAGCAGGTCGTGCAACGACTCGGCGACCTCCTCCGGAGTCGTCGGGCGCTGGATCCGCCCGTTCGCCACCTTGCGCATGATCTTGTCGACGGTCCGCGCCCGATCCTTGATCCGGGCCTCGTCGGCGTTCAGCCGGTCGCGATCCTCGTCCTCGAGTACCGAATCGGCCAGCGTGTCCAGGAAGGTCTGCGTCGTCACCAGCGCCGCCGCCCACGCTCGCTCCCGCTGGTCGTACAGCGTGTCGACCAGCGCCGCCACCGCGTCCGCCTTCTTCGTCCTCCGCATGGTCCGTCGGTGGTCGATCAGTTCGGCTCGTCGAAGAGCGTCTGCTCGTCCGGATCCGGGAACAGTTCACCCTGACGCCCCGGTCGTCCCTGACTCGGCGCCTGCGGCGGCGTCAACTCACCACGCTGCACCTCGACGGCGTCCGTTTCATCGTCCACCAGAGCGTCCAACCGGCCACCGAACCGGTGGGCGAAACGCGGATCGACCGTCCGCGCGAACGCGAACAACTGTTGCATCGTGTCGATCAGATGCTGGGGAACGTACGGGGTCGCCAGCACTGCCGCCCACACGTCCACCCGATCCGCGGTCAGCGTGAACTTCAGATGCGGCCACCGCCGATTCAGATCCGCCACCAGCTCACTCGCCCGGGTGCGGTCGCTGACGTCCCGCACCAGCGGCATCCGGACCTGCACCTCACCGCCGTCGAGGTGTGGCCCCACGAAACCGACGAGCTGCCCGATCGCCACCATGAAGTCGTCGTCGCCGTCCGGGTCGTCGTCGCCGGCCGGCTCGTCGAACAACTCCGACAACGTCGACGCGACCAGGTCGTACAGGTGAGCGGAGTCGCGTGGAGTCACCGCCCGCGCCAGATCCAGCGAGTACGGCTCGTCGTCCGCCTCTGCCGGCTCCAGCGCGTCGGCCCACTCCTGTGCACCCGGCGCATCGACCCGCAGGAACGTCGGATGCGGCACCGACCACACCTCACGGAAGACCGTCACCGACATCGCGGCCAACTGATCCGCCCAGTTCGACGGCTTGTCGACGAAGAACGCGGGCGAACCCGAATCGGGCTCGTCGTCGGGGGCCCGGGTCGGTCGTTGCCACCCCAACGTCACCAGCTGTGCCTCGTCGGCCGCGGACAGCCGATACCGCGGATCGAGATAGGCATTCGACGGCACCTCGCAGCGGATCTGGCCGTTCCCCCACGCCAGGAACTGCACGCACGGGACGAACCCGTCGACGCTGGACTCCTCGCCCAGTTCGAGGGCCAGAAGATCGTCCTCCCGCATCACCGCGATCACGTCGGCCAGGCGATCCTGATGGTCGGACCAGGCGCGGTCGACGACGACATCGAAACTCTCCGATTCGGCCATGATCCCCCTCGTCCGTCGTGCCCGGCATGCATGTGACGTCCACGCTATCGCGACTGACGGCCCGCAGCCGGGAGCCGAGCCGGTAGTCCACGACATGTCCCGAGAACGTGGAACCGAATCGGACTCCCACGCGTCCAAACGACCAGTGGGCCGACTTCGACAGGGGGTGACATGCGGCGAATCGCAGTTGCGGGTGTCGCGTGGGTGGCCATCGCCGTGAGCGGGATCGTGAGCGGGGCCTGATGGAAGCGATGTGGAGGGGGCGAGTATGAGCTTCGTGGACAAGCTCGTGCCGACCGAGGTGCTGGGCTCGGCCATTGTGGGCGCGGCGGGTATCGCCATGGACGTGGCGGGGCCCGCCCTGGTGGACATCGTCGGCGGTGAGGTGCCGGGGCGCGCGCAGATCGACCACTGGAGCGTCGGAAACGACGACCGTGCCGCGATCTACCCCAGGCAGTCCGAACTCGAAAGCCGCTTCGGCGGCGAGTTCGACGCCAACGTGTACGTCGACGAGAACTTCGATTCCCTGTCCCACGAGGCGATCATGGCAGCGGTGGAGCCGATGAACCCGGCTGTCGTCACTGCCAGTGCGGAAGGGTGGACCGCGATCGGCGCCGCACTGAGCGTGGGGCTCAACGACTTCAAGGTCGCCGTGATGGGCGAGATCGGGAGCGGTGACGCGGCCCGATGGGCGGGTATCGCGGCGGACAGTGCCAAGGAGGCCACCGAGCGCTACGTGACGGCGTCCGATCAGTTGGCGGCCGCGGGCAGCCTCGTGGGAACGAAGGTGGAGGAGGCGGCCACGGCGATCACTCAGGTGAAGGCGACCATTCCGCCGCCGGTGGAACTGGGCTTCCTGTCCCGACCCCACGACTTCGTCCTCAGCGCCTTCGGGATCAAGGGGCCGATGCACGAGGCCAGTGAAGCCCACCAGCAGGCCATTCACATCATGAAAACGGTGTACAGCCCGGTCATGCGGCAGGCCGACACGCGGGTGCCGACGCTGCCGTCGCCGGTCAGCGTGACCGGTGGTCCCGGGAGTGGCGGCGACGGAGGCACGGGCGACGGAGGCACGGGCGGCGGAGGCGCGGGCGGCGGTGGCGGCACCGGAACGTGGCCGGCCGACCAGGAGGGGCCGCGGAACGCCGACGTCGACACCGCGGCGGGCACTCCCGGAAGCGAGAGCGGATCGGCGCAGGGCACCGGCCACGCAGCGGCGGGGGACGACGCGACCGCCGCGAATCCGAACGAGTTGGCGGGTGGGTCGGACGACCGGAGCGAGGTGCGGGCGGCCGGGCTGGGCCCGGACGGCTCGGGCCCGGCGGTCGGGGGCGCCGGTGTGGGTTCACCGGGCAGTGGCAGTGGCAGTGGCAGTGGTTACGGTTCCACGACACCCGGCCACGGATCGGGTGGGGCAGGGTCGGCCGGGTCAGGCTATGCGGGAACAGGTCCCGGGTCCGGAGGGTACGGAGGATCGGGTGTCGTGGCCGCTCCCGGTGGCGGACAGGTGCCCGCGGCATCGGCTGCCGGTGCGGGCGCTGCGGGGAAGCCGGGCGCACCCGGCGCGGGCATGATGCCGCCCGCTGCCGGGCGCGGCCAGGGCGACTCCGACGCCGAGCACGACACGCCCGCCTACCTGGTCAACGCCGACAACGGCAACGACCTGGTCGGGACGTTGCCGCTGGTTGCGCCACCCGTTCTTGGGGCGTGACGCCGGGTCAGGAGAGGACCGCGCCGGGATTGAGGATGCCGTCCGGATCGAGAGCGTTCTTGATCCGGCGGGTCAGGTCCATCACGTCCGGCCCCAGTTGGTTCGGCAACCAGTCCCGCTTGAGGCGACCCACGCCGTGTTCGCCGGTGATCGTGCCGCCCAGCTGGAGTGCCAGGTCCATCACGTCACCGAACGCACGCTGAGCGCGGGCGGTCTCGTCGGTGTCGTTCGGGTCGAAGACGATCAGCGGGTGGGTGTTCCCGTCGCCGGCATGCGCGACGACACAGATCCGGACCCCGCAGTCGGCGGCGATGCGCTCGACGCCTGCGATCAGCGTCGGCAGCGCCTGCATCGGCACCCCTACGTCCTCGAGGAGCAGAGACCCGAGCGCCTGCACTGCGGGGAACACCGCGCGGCGGGCGGCGGTGAACGCCTCACCCTCGTCGGGATCGTCGGTGGCGAACACCTCGGTGGCGGAACAGGATTCACAGGCCGCGACCATCGCGGCGATCTCCTGTTCCGCGGCAGCACCCGGAGCGTCGGACTGCGCCAACAGCAGGGCGCGGGCGGACCGGTCCAGTCCCATCCGCAGCGAATCCTCGACGGCGTTGATCGACGCCTGGTCCATGAACTCGAGCATCGCCGGGCGCAGCGTTCGGGTGATCGCCAGCACCGCTTCCGCCGCGGCCTCCACCGTCGCGAACGACGCAACCATCGTCGACCTCGGCGGTTGCGCCGGAATCAGTTTGAGGGTCAGCTCGGTGATGACGCCGAGAGTGCCCTCGCTGCCCACGAACAACTTCGTCAAGGACAGGCCCGCCACATCCTTCAGCCGCGGCCCACCCAACCGAACCGCCGTCCCGTCGGCCAGCACCACCTGCATCCCGAGCACATAGTCCGTGGTGACGCCGTACTTCACGCAGCACAGGCCGCCCGCGTTGGTGGCGGCGTTGCCCCCGATCGAGCAGATCTCGAACGACGACGGGTCAGGCGGGTACCAGAGACCGTGCTCGGCAGCGGCCTGCTTGACCTCGGCGTTGAGCAACCCGGGACCGACGACGGCGGTGCGTGTCACCGGATCGACCTCCACGGCCCGCATGCGCTCGGTGGACAACACGATCCCACCGTCGACGGCGGACGAACCACCCGACAGCCCCGATCCGGCGCCGCGCGGCACCACCGGGACGCGGTGCGCGGCGGCCCACCGCACCGCGGTCTGCACGTCGTCGGTGCTGGTGGCGCGCACCACCGCGAGCGGTGTGCCCGCGTTCGGGTCGGCGGCCCAGTCCTGGCGGTAGCCGGCGACGATGTCGGGGTCGGTGAGGAGGACTCCGTCGGGGAGTTCCCCGGCGAGGGCGGTCAGATCAGCGGTCATGCCCTCATCATTCGCTCACGGTCCCCGCGTGGCCACCAGGCGCCCCGCCGGGGTCGTCGGTGGCTCATCCGGCGCGTTCGATCACGAGGAAGGTGGCGATGCGGCCGATCAGGTCGTAGGGGATCGGCTCGCTCAACGGGAACTTCGCGGTTCCCGGGCCGGACCGGTAGGGGGCGAGATCGGCGGCGAACGCGTCGTCGCCCTCCGGGAGGGGATACACACTGACGTGCTTGGCCCACCCGGCGAAGTGCACGACCGACTTGCCGTCGACGGTGAGAGTGGGGATCTGGTAGCTGATCTTCTCGCCTGCGTCCGGAACGGCGTCGTGGAGCGTGCGCCGGATCCCGTCGAGCACCTCGCGGGTCTCGTCGGGGAACGACGCCAGGTAGTCGTCCACCGAGTCGAATGTCTCTGCCATGACGCCCCTTTCGGCGATCACATCGGTGCGACCGCGGTGACCTGCAGTTGATCCACGTTGGGCAGTGCGCATCCGGTGCCCGGGTAGGCGACGAACAGTGCGGCCGAGTCGTCCGGCGGATACACGTGAAGTCCGGCAACCGGTGTCGGGCCACACTGGTAGTCCGGGTAGTTCAGGACCTGCACCGCGCGGACCGACGCCGTCGCGCGTCCGCCGGGGGCCAGGGTGACGGGACCGCTCGGCGAACCCGACCGCGTCGCCGCCGCGCCGACCTCCGTGCCGTTCTCGGCGGTGACGTAGGAGACGCCGGGGAAGCCGGACAGGATGCAGGTGCGGTCCCCGGTGTTCGTGAACACCAGCGGCATCGTCACGGACCCCGCCGACCCGTCGGTGCGCCCGAGGTTCAGCGACAGTTCGTCGGCGGTGCACCGGTCCGCGACCGGAATGTCCGTCGTCGCCGACGCGACCTGGTCCGTGGGTGCCAACTCGATGGTGATCGATTTCGGTGGTTCGTCGTCCGAGGAGCACCCCGCGAGGATCGCCACGGCGCCCAGGACAGCGGTGCCCAGCGCAGCGGCGCGAGTGATCATCGCGGACCCCGTCGCAGGCATTCCTCGAACAGCTCGCGCACTTCGCGGACGTGGTCGTCGAGATTCTCCGTCGTCCAGTCGGTCGTCGGCACCGGATCGAGGACCTCGGCGTGAACCGTACCGGGGTGGGCGACGAACGAATTGCGCCACATCAGTTCGCCTGCATCGTGGATGACGATCGGCACGACCGGAACCCCGGCCTGCAGCGCCAGGTGGAAGCCGCCCTTCTTGAACCGGCCGAGTTTCGGAGTGGGAGACCGGGTTCCCTCCGGCGCGATCGCGATGGAGATCCCCGACTTCAGCTTCTGCACCGCGGGAGCGAGCGCGGCCTTGGCTCGTGACGTGTCGGCCCGATCGACGTATGCGACGTCGAGCAACGCCCCGACGGGAGCGAAACGCGGATCGTGCGCCGCCTCCTGCTTCGCCACGCCCGTGACGTCCCGGCGGATGACGGTCCCGAGCACGAGCACGTCCAGCGAACTCTGGTGGTTGAACATGAAGACCGCGGGACGATGGCTCCACGCGTTGTCGCGTCCCTGTACCTCGACGTGAATCCCGAGGATCGCCAACGCGAGATCGGGCCCGACGGTCCCGACGAGATTCGCCGCGTTCTGGCGACTGCGGGTCAGCAGACCGGCGCCGACGCCGACCGCACTGGCGGTCATCAGCGCACCGAGCGCGGTCGCGGTGCGGGCCGTGGACAACACCGTCGGTCCGCGCTGCGGCTCCGCGAGGCGCACCACGGGCCACTCGCTGCGCTGGGCGCGTCGGGTGAGGCTGCGGTCCGGATTGAGCGCAACGGGCCTGCCCACCGACTCGAGCATCGGCACGTCCTCGTTGCCATTCGAGTAGGCGAACGCGTCCGCGAGGTCGGCGCCGTGATCGGCCGCGTACTCGGCGAGTGCCTTCGCCTTCGCCTCGCCCCACAGCGGCGGTGCCGCGAGGCGTCCGGTCAGCATGCCGTCCACCACTTCGGGAGTCGAGCAGAGCACGTCGGCGATGTCGAGGTCGTCCGCGACGTACTGCGCCTGGTACGGCGTCGCGGACGTCGCCATGACGATTGTGTGCCCGGCCCTACGGTGCGCGGCGAGGATGTCACGGGCGTCGCGGTAGATCATGCCCGCGATCTGCTGCCGGAACAGCCGCAGACCCCACTCCCGCAGTTCGTCGTCCTGCCTGCCTGCGAGGGCCTGCACGGCGATGTCCATCAGTGCGCCGACGTCGGCTCCCCGGAACTGCGTGTCGAAGGCCGCACCCGTCGTGCGCAGCAGCTCGCCGAGACTGATGTCGAAGCTGCGCAGTCGATCCCGGTACACGACGGACGCCGAGTACCCCGAGATCAGGGTGCCGTCGAGGTCGAAGGCCGCCAGCGTTCCCGGGCCGGGCGGCGCCTCCGCAATCGCCCGGTACAGGTCGTCGAGGGCGGTCATGCGCTTGGTCCGTCCGAGTTGGATTCCGGTGCGCCCGAAGCCACATCGGGTTCGGTCAGGGTGGCAAGTCGCTCGTGGGCGAGTTCCCGGATCCGCCGCACCCGACGGACCAGGGCCCGGATCTCCGCGGCGAACTCCTCCCGGCGTACCACGACGGCATCGGCGCCCGCCGCGTCACCGTCCTCGACGTCGGTTTCGACGAGCCCTCGATTGCGGGCCAGTGCCAGGGCGGTGCCGAACAGTTCGCTCGAGATCGACTCGCTGCTGGCGATCTGCTGGCGCAAGCGGCGCTGTTTGGCGATTCCGAGACACTTTGTCATGAACGATTTCTCGTCGAAGGTCGACGACACCGGCATCACGACCAGCTGATCGGCCACCACCTCGTAGGCTTCGAGGAACGGCTGCAGCACCCGGTGTGCCAGGTAGGGGAGAACCGCCGCCAGCATCGTGGACGCGTGGTCGGGGTCGTCGAGGTCGTCCTCCCAGCCGGAGCGGATGATCGTCAGTTCGTCCCGCATCTGTTGTTCGAACGTGGCCTTGTCCGGGAAGAAGAACTCGAACTTGAGGATGTCGCGGATGCGTTTCGCGTCTTCCCACCCCGACGTCACCAGATTGTCGGGGTGATCGTCGACGGCGCCCTGGATCACCAACTCCGCGATCGCACGGTTGACGAGGAAGTGGATGCTGTTGTTGCGGTAGAACGCCGCGACGAGGTGCTGATCGGATCCGAGATAGTAGACGAGCTCGTCACCCTCGGCGTAGCGCCGCAGGACACCCGAATCCAGGTGTGTCTGCAGTGCCTTCCGCACCACCTGCGGGTTCGTCAGGTCGACGTCGCCTGCCGTCGGCAGGTCCCGGATCACGATGTATTCGATGAGCGGAGTCAGGATGAGCTCCAACTCGCGGACGGTCAGCGCACGATCCTCGATGCCGAGGAAGGCGAGCAGCACCAGCGACGAGGCGGTGATCGGCGTGACCTCGTTGATGCGGTGACAGACCTCGAACGCCGTCTTCTGGATGGCGCGACGCTGATCGGATTCCTGGGCGAGAGCCTGTGCCAACGACAACGGTCTGCCGATGGTCACGTGCGCGACACCGTTGCGCTCACCCTGCGCGCGGACGTAGCCGACCATCCACCGCAGACCTTCCTTCTGCTTGACCTCGCCGTGCGCCTCCGCCGCCATCGCCGACACCTCGTACAACTGGTCGTAGATGAGAGAGACCGGAACGAGATACACGTCCGAGGCGACCGACGACTGGAACGCCTGCGCGAGGTACGTGAGAATCCCGAAGCGCGGCGGCCGCAGCTTTCCGGTGCGGCCGCGGCCGCCCTCGATATACCACTCGAGGTTGAACCGCTTCGTGATCAGGTACCGCATGTACTCGCGCAGCGTCCACTTGTACACCTCGTCGTCGCCGAACTTGCGCCGGATGAACACGGTGCCACTGCGTTTCCCGATCGGACCGATCGGCCAGAAATTGATGTTCAAGCCGCCCATGACGTGATTGAGCGGAAGATCGTTGGCCAGCAGCGCCGGACGCAGCACCAGCGGGTCGAGATACGAGCGGTGGCTCGGCAGGAATACGAGTGAGTGCTGGCGGTTGAGTTCCCGCAGCTCGTCGAACCGGGCGGTGTCCACGTCGAGGCGGTAGGCGCGGGAGAAGTAGCGGCCCAGCCGGCCCCACAGCGCGACCGCGCGTCTGCTCTGCGTCGCGACCAGCTCGTCGAGGGATGCCCGGGCGTGCTGGTCGACGTCGCTGAGTCGGACGTGCTGCTCCGCCGAGAGACGACGGATGCCCTCGCGGTACCGCCTGCTGTCGGTGATCTCGTCGACCACGAACCTCGACACCTTGTACTGGTCGCCGAGCAGGGTCCGTTCGGCCCGTTCCAGTGCCAGCGCGGCCTGCCTTCGGATGTACTCGGGCAGCGATCCGCCGCCGTCCTCCGCGAGGCGGCGTTCGAGGTCGCTGAGCGGGGCGGGCTCACCCTCGATCACCCGGCAGCGCGTCGGATCGGTGCGGAGCAGTCGACGCTGCGCGCCGCGGCCCGGATGCAGTGGGTCGCGCGGTGATATCGCCTCGCGCACGCGAACCGTGCCCGGCTCGTTCGGGTTCCGCGGCAGCCACACCACCCGAACCGGCGTCAGGAGCGGGTCGTCCTCGCGCCTCGTCAGGTCGAGCAGCGCCTGATCGGTGATGGCGACCGCGGTCGCCGGGACGGTGGCGTCGCTCAGTTGCTCGCCGAGCCAGGTGTGCAGCACCCCGGACTCCGTCTCCGTCATCGCCTCGGTCAGGTACACCCGAGGCCTCGTCGAGTTCGTCATCGCACTCCCCATCCTCGCTGCACGGCCATGCTCACAGCACCTCCATCCTCGCCGAGGTCGTCACCTCGACCCGTCGGACACGCCAAGGGCCACCACTTCGTCGAGGGCCTCCTGGAGGCAGTCCATGAACAGCTTCGGATCGGCTACCGCGGCGGTGTCGAGGTTGACTCCGATGCAGCACACTCCGACGTGCGAGACCATCGTCGCCATCACCGCGCAGCCCGGTGCCGGGCCGAACGGGAACATTCGCTCGATCCGTGCGCCCGCGAGGTAGACCGGAACGGGAACTCCGGCGACGTTGCTGGCCTGCAGATCGAGTCCCGTCGACTGTGACAGGTACCAGTTGGCGAGCAACCAGGTCGGGAGTCGGGACAAGACGGGCGCGGCCATGTCGAGTGCGTCGATCGCCGGTTCCTCCCGCAACCCGAGGACGATCGCCCGCACCTTCGCGATGCGCTCGGTGGGGTCGTCCACGGTCGCGGGACCCACGAACCGGACCGCGGTGAACCGGTTGCCGCCCGACGGATCCGAGGCGGTGCGCATGTTCACCGGCATACCCATCGGGACGGGGGAGGGCTCCTGGCCTCGTGCACGCTGATACCGGGCGAATCCTCCGAGCAGCGCGGCGACGTAGGCGTCGTTCACCGAGCCGCCTGCCGCCTTGGCCGCGGTCTTGAGTTCGGGCAGACCGACTTCGAGGACGCCGAACCACCGTCCGAGGCCGCGGTCGCGGAGCAGGGGAGAGCCTTCCGCCGGCGGCGGCGTGACGATACGGCGCAGTGAGTTCGCGTAGCCGAGCACGTCGCCCGCCGTCCCCAACGGATCGGTGACGGCTGCCGCCGCGGTGCGCACCGCGCCGTCGACGAGCCCTCGGATGAGGCCTGGAGTGCGGCGTAACTGCGTGACGACCTCCTCACCGAAGGCCGTCACGGTGTTCAGGTTCTCCGGCGGCGCGGGCAGACGGTCGGGCTTGTCCGGGGTCGGCTCGCGGCGCCTGCTGTGCAGGAGCGTCATCAGGCCGATGCCGCCCATGCCGTCGGTCATGCTGTGGTGGGTCTTGACGAAGTAGACCGCGCGGCCGTCGTCGAGTCCCTCGATCAGCATCGCCGTCCACGGGGGCCTGGCCTTGTCGAACGGCTCGCAGGCCAGATGCCTGCAGATCCGCAGCGCGTGGTCGAACGTCGCGGGCTCGGGCAACCGAACCCGACGCAGGTGGTAGTCCAGGTCGAACTCCGGGTCCACCGACCACACCGGATTGCCCAGGCCGAAAACGGGTTCCACGGCGCGCATCCGAATTCGCGGGACGATGTGCGACGCCCATTCGTGCGCCCGCACGAGCCGATCCCAGTCAGGGGACTCGTCGAGGACGTCCACGGCGACGATCGGCGATCGGAGCCTCGGCTGTGCCTCCTCCATCCGCCACATGCCCGCCTCGAGATCGGACATGGTGCGGTCCCAACCCGCTGCCACACCGGAGAGGTCGACATCCACCGCGCTCGGAGGAACGAGAGGTCGGCCGTCACCCATGTCGCACTCCCAACGTCGTCGACTGCGGTTGCGCACACGCCGCCGTCCACTCCAGGTCGTTGCCGACGCGGGTCACGCCTGCGGGTGCCTCCCTCAGTCTGTACCCGCCCGGTGCGCTCCGGGGCGGATTCCGTCGTGAGTGCGAGTGTCGTGCCGGGTGGGCAGGCGTGCGCGCCGTGCCGAGGCCGTCCACCGGACGGGGGAGTCGATCCATATCGCCTCCGGAACCAGCCGGGGGGTGTATGAGTATTTTGTGGTGCATCACACACGCCGGTTAACCAGATGTTTCGATGCTGGCTATACAAACAATGCTCTGACCGCGCTAGATTGCCCCCATCGCTCGGTACCGGTGATTCGTTACAGGTCCGGCGAAAGTGTCGGTTGGTTGGCCGACGCTCGTTGTTACCGCGCCCGGATGCGCGGAGTGCGTGATTGGAGTTACCGATGGCCGTGACGAGTGCAATCGACGGGATCGTGCGGGCAATCTTCGCCTATGAGTTCGACGACCTGGACTCCGTCGACTCGGATGCCGTCGACGCGATCAGGGCCGGAAAGCTGGACGACTGGGTCTGCGCCGTCGCCGACTCCGGACTGCTTGCCAACGACATGGTGCGCGACCTCGAAGCTGCCTGGCGTGGAAATCCGGAACTCCTGGTCGACGCCCTGTTGGATGGCGCCGACGAGGTCACCTCGCGGCGAGTGCGGGCGTCGCGGGTGCCTGCCGCTGTCGCGGCCGAAGCCGCGTTCGTCAGCTGATCCCCGGAGGGCGGCCGACCGTTCGTCGTCTCGTTCGTCACATCAGTCACAGTGGACACTCTGTTACCAGATTGTGGCGATTCGTCCTCGTCAAGGCCGAGAATTCCGGCTAGGTTGGGCTCCAATCGCTCGACGGCGTCACAGTGTTACACCGTCGCTCGAAGTCATTACGACGAAGGGATCGGCCGTATGAACAACCTGGCAACTCCGACCCAAGAGTTGATGAGTGCGGTTCTGTCCTGTGAGTGGGATGGCGGGGAGATCGACGTCCACGCCGTCGACCAGGTGCGCGACGGTGAGCTGAACACCTGGCGGGAGGCGCTCTCGGACAGTGGACTGTTCACGGACGAGGCCCTTGCCGGAGTGGTCGCGGCATGGCGCCGCGACCCCGAGATCCTCGTCGACGCGCTGCTCGCGGGAGCCGACGAGATCTCCCGGCGACGACTCAAGGCTCCGCGCCGCCCGTCGCTGCTTCCCGTCCTCTGCACCCGCTCGGGCGTTCTCGGCTGATCCGACATTCACGAACCCTCATCGATCACGACGACCTCGTCATCGGTGAGGGTTCTGTATTTCACGCCCGACCTCAGGTAGCCGTCGGCGATGCGGTCGATCAACTCGACCTCCTCTGCCGGATAGCCCGGAGAACGATGGTGCGGCACGATTGCGAAATCGATCAGACCGAGACCGTCCCAGATCGGCGTCGTCCCGCACACCGCCTCGACCTCGGCCGGGTCGTCCACGAGTTCGAGGCCGCGCAAGCTCGGCGACATCACACACGCGCCCGCACTGTAGCCGGCATACGCCAGCGCATCCTGCCGCAGCAGATCCGTCAGAACCGCGTCACCGCCGCACGCCGCGAGCCGTGCGCGCAACACGAAGGTGTTGCCGCCACGGACCCACACCGCGTCGCACCCCGCCAGGTGATTCCGCAGCTCGTCGGGCGTGCCTGCGTACTTTCGCAGGTCCAACTCGTGCGCGTCGAAACCGAGTCTCCGTAACGGAACCAGGTCGGACACCACGGCAGAGTCCCGCGCCGTTCCCCATGCATCCGCTGCGTTCGCGATCACCGCGACCCGGCCCGAGCCGCCGACGAGGTGCACGAACCGGTCACGGTGCGCGCCGAACCGGTACGACGCGAGAAACAGTCGCATCGCCGTCAGATCGTGAACGCCAGATTGGTCGCGATCTGGATGCCGAGTTCCTCGTGACCGGTGATCGTCACCTCGCCCGCTCGGTCGGTGGGCGAGACCCGGCCGCCGCACAACCGGGTGAACAGCCGCGAATCCATGGTCAGTGTCGTCGTCGCCGGGCCCGGCAGCTCGTCGACGAGCGCGGCGCGGCCCTCGACCGCCACGTGAATGTTCCGAGCCAGGGGGCCGGTCAGTGCGAAGGTCACCGACGTGCCCTGCGGAGCCCTGCCTTTCTTCGCAACGGCGAAGGGGACACCCGAGAGGAGTTCGGCGAGGGCGTACTCGGCGCGCACGTCACCCTCGTCGCCCGGCCGCCCGATCGCGTCGCGGATGTCGTGTTCGTGGAACCAGCAGTCGAACAGGCGGGTCCGCATGAAGCGGCCGTAGCTGTCCGGGCCGACCGGCGTCATCGACGGCGCGTCGAAATCGGCCTGCGTCATCGTCCGGAGCGCGTCGGCGCGGCGGGAGGTGATGTCCCGGTAGTGAGCGAGGATCTGCTCGGGCGTGTGCTCACGCAGTCCGTGGATCCAGCGTTCGTTGAACGCGCCGATCGGATTGTGGACGTGGGGCGAATCGGGGACGTCGCCCTCCTCGACCGGCGGATCGATACCCGCGAGCATCGACTCCGTTCCGATCAGGTGTGCCACCACGTCCTGTACCGACCAGCCGGGCAGGGGAGACGGCGTCGACCACTGCGCGGGGGTCAACTCGTCGAGCAGGAATCCGATCGTCTGCCACTCGCCGATCAAGGCGTCCGTGAGGGGTTCCTTGTCGAGCAGGGTCGGTGTCTTCGCGTCACTCACCCGGCCAACTCTAGGACCGGCCCACCAGCAGCGCCGGGAGTCGGCGAATCCGGCGTGCCTACCCGGCGCAGCGCGGGCAGGGGTGTTCGGGGCCGTCGGGCAGGAACGCGCCGCACTCCGGGCACACGCGATCCAGCCAGCACACCGGGTCGCCGCCGAGGTCCTCGCCGCCCGGTTTCCGCGCGTCGGAGTGCTCCGTCATCGGCTCCTGGGTCATCGGCTCCCGGGTCATGTGGTCACGGCTCGCGATCAACGTTTCTCCTCCAGGAACTCCGCCAGAACCTCCGCGTGGCTGTGCGCGACGTCCCGGGTCGCGGTCAACAGCACGAGGGCATGCCCCTGCGCGAGCGCGCGGACGTGGTCGACGGACTCCTGGCCGGCGTCGGACTCGAGCTCGGCCCGATAACGGGCTCGGAACTCGCGGAAGTGTGAGGTGTCGTGGCTGTACCAGCGACGCAGTTCCGTCGACGGGGCGAGGTCCTTCGCCCAGTCGTCGTAGTGGAAGGAGTCCTTGCGAACCCCGCGCGGCCAGAGTCGGTCGACGAACACGCGAACCGTGCCCGGTTCGGCTTCGGGATGGTCGTAGACCCGCTCGACGGTGACGTGCGCGCCGTCGAGGGCGGCTCTGGTCACTGCATTCCTGTCGATCATCGATCGCCTCCGGTGCTTGCGCCCGAATCGTCACGGCGTGCGGTGTGGGCTCCCACCTGAGCCCAGTTTAGGGAGTCCGGACGGACCGCGCCGGGCACATCGTCGAGTTGTGACGGTTACCTGCTTGCCATTGTGAATCTCACACGTTCGATGTGTGTCCTGTGAGATCCAGGGACGTGACGAACAAAGGTCCAGGTCACCCAACATGCCGAATCAGGTCTGTGACCTGGGGCACAATAAGAGGACTCTGTGCTGGGTTAACTCCAGTACGGATTCGATTCAGTAGGCGAAAGTCGGGATCCGAGGTGCCTTCGGGACCGTAAGTCTGGCTAGCATTGGCCCACCTCGTGCCGCCGGACATACGCCGTTCGTCCGCATTCGGGCCTCCACCCTCTCGGCCCGCCCCAATTCATCGCAGGAAAGCAGTCACATTGGAAACATCGAAGAGCACGCCGCAGGCGCGCCCGACGGTCGGCGTCGTTCGAGAGACGAACGACGGCGAACGTCGAGTGGCCCTCGTGCCCAAGGTCGTCACCACCCTGATCGGCAAGGGCCTCGACGTCGTCGTCGAAGCCGGCGCCGGCCTTGGGGCGTTGATCCCGGACGAGCTGTACAAGGAGGCCGGTGCCACCATCGGCGACCCGTGGTCGGCTGACCTGGTCGTCAAGGTCGCGCCGCCCACCGACGCCGAAACCGCGAAGCTGAAGTCGGGATCCGTCCTGATCGGATTCCTGGCGCCGCGCACCAACCCGGACGGGATCGCCGCACTGAAGGCCGCGGGAGTGTCCGCGTTCGCCGTCGAGGCGATCCCGCGCATCTCCCGCGCCCAGGTGATGGACGCGCTGTCGTCGCAGGCGAACGTCGCCGGCTACAAGGCCGTCATCGTCGCCGCATCGGAGTCCACCCGGTACTTCCCGATGCTGACCACCGCCGCGGGCACCGTGAAGCCGGCGACCGTGCTGGTTCTCGGTGTCGGTGTCGCCGGTCTGCAGGCCCTCGCGACCGCGAAGCGGCTCGGCGGCCGGACCACCGGCTACGACGTGCGTCCGGAGGTTGCCGACCAGGTGCGCTCCGTCGGCGCGCAGTGGCTCGACCTCGGTATCGACGCCGCCGGTGAAGGTGGTTACGCGCGTGAACTCACCGACGACGAGCGGGCGCAGCAGCAGCAGGCGCTCGAGAACGCGATCAAGGGCTTCGACGTGGTGGTCACGACCGCACTCGTGCCCGGCCGTCCCGCTCCTCGCCTGGTCACCGCCGCAGCGGTCGAAGGCATGAAGCCCGGCAGCGTCGTCGTCGACCTCGCGGGCGAGACCGGCGGCAACTGCGAACTGACCGAGCCCGGTCAGACCGTCGTCAAGCACGGTGTGACGATCTGCTCGCCGCTGAACCTGCCCGCGACGATGCCCGAGCACGCGTCGGAGCTGTACTCGAAGAACCTGCAGGCCGTCATCGAGCTGATGCTCGACGACAACGGCGCACTCGCACCCGATTTCGACGACGAGATCCTCGCGGCCGCCTGCGTCACCCGGGAGGCGAACGCCTGATGTACAACGAACTGCTCGCGAACATCGCGATCCTGGTCCTGGCCGGGTTCGTCGGATTCGCCGTCATCTCCAAGGTTCCGAACACGCTGCACACGCCGCTGATGTCGGGTACCAACGCCATCCACGGCATCGTCGTGCTCGGCGCGCTGGTCGTCCTCGGACACCTCCCCGGCGACGCGCCGTGGTCGATCAAGCTGATCCTGTTCGTGGCGCTGGTGTTCGGCACCCTGAACGTCGTCGGCGGCTTCGTCGTCACCGATCGGATGCTTGCGATGTTCAAGCCCAAGAAGGCTGTGGCCGAGAAGAAGGAGGCTGACGCCTGATGGGCTACCTCGTCACAATCCTGTACATCGTCGCGTTCTCGATGTTCATCTACGGTCTCTCGGGCCTGACCGGCCCGAAGACCGCGGTGCGCGGCAACTACATCGCTGCCGTCGGCATGCTGGTCGCCGTCGTGGCCGTGCTGATCGACGTCCGCGAGACCGACAACTGGATTCTCATCGCCGCCGGCCTGATCGTCGGTGTCGTCCTCGGTGTGCCGCCCGCGCTGCGCACCAAGATGACCGCGATGCCGCAGCTGGTCGCGCTGTTCAACGGCGTCGGCGGTGGCACGGTCGCGCTGATCGCGTGGGCCGAGTTCCTCAACTCCGACGGCTTCACCGCCGTCGAGGCGGTGCCGTCGGCACCGTTCATCATCGGCTCGCTGTTCGCCGCGATCATCGGTTCGGTCTCCTTCTGGGGCTCGCTGGTGGCGTTCGCGAAGCTGCAGGAACTGCTGAACAAGAACGTGGAGAAGGTCTTCGTCTCCAATGCCAAGGCCTTCCAGGTCGCGAACATGGCGTTGGCGCTGATCTCGATCGGACTTGCCGTCTACATCGGCATGGGCGCCGACGGTGACCCGCAGTCGTCGCTGCTGATCCTCGGTCTGCTCGTCGCGGCCGGTGTGATGGGCCTCTTCGTGGTGCTGCCGATCGGCGGCGCCGACATGCCCGTCGTCATCTCCCTGCTCAACGCCCTCACCGGTCTGTCCGCCGCGGCGGCCGGCCTGGCACTGAACAACCAGGCGATGATCGTCGCAGGCATGATCGTCGGTGCGTCGGGCACCATCCTGACCAACCTCATGGCCAAGGCGATGAACCGGTCCATCCCGGCGATCATCTTCGGCTCGTTCGGCGGCGGAGACGCAGGCGGTGCGGGCGGCGCGGCATCCGGTGGCACCGTCAAGGCGACCTCCGCCTCCGACGCGGCGATCCAGATGGCGTACGCGAACCAGGTCATCGTCGTCCCCGGCTACGGACTTGCTGTCGCGCAGGCCCAGCACGCCGTCAAGGAAATGGCAAACCTGCTCGAGGAGAAGGGCGTCGAGGTCAAGTACGCGATCCACCCGGTCGCAGGCCGCATGCCCGGACACATGAACGTCCTGCTCGCCGAAGCCGACGTCGAGTACGACTCGATGAAGGAGATGGACGACATCAATGGTGAGTTCTCCCGCACCGACGTCACCATCGTCATCGGCGCCAACGACGTCACCAACCCGGCTGCACGTCAGGACTCGTCGTCCCCGATCTACGGGATGCCGATCCTCAACGTCGACCAGTCGAAGTCGGTCATCGTGCTCAAGCGGTCCATGTCGTCCGGCTACGCCGGCATCGACAACCCGCTGTTCACCGCGGACCAGACGTCGATGCTCTTCGGCGACGCCAAGAAGATGGTCGGCGCCGTCACCGAGGAACTGAAGGCGCTGTAGATCCGGCACCGCCACAGGCAACGAAGGCGCCCCTCTCCGACTCGTTCGGGGAGGGGCGCCTTCGTTGCTTCGTGTTCCGGAACCGGTGGTCAGGTGATGACGCTGCCGGTCGGGATGAGTGCGGTGGTGATCGCGGCGATCACGATCGCCACCGGGTCGATGTCGGTGATGCTGCTCATCGTCGGGGCTCCTGTGATCTCAGCGATTGCCCGGCAGCACCGGCATGATGCCGATCGGCATCGGCTCGTTGTCGGTGATGAGGTCTACGAAGAACCCGATGATGTCCTCGACGCTGCCCATGGATCCTCCTGCGTGGTTTCCGGTCGGTTGCGGGCCGAGGATAGCCACCGTGCGCGGTCCGGACCACTCAATCGTCAGCGACGTCAGACGCCGGACTGACCTGGCCGGCGAACCACGACGCCAGCAGGACGATCACGAGCGGCACGACGAGCGTCGCCGTCAACGGCATCAGGTGCGTGAGCCACCCCAGCAGGGCCGGACCCGCGAGCAGCCCGATGTACCCCATCCCGACGACCCGCGACATGTTCACGCCGGGAGCGCCGCCGTGCAGGTTGCCCGCCGCCGTGAAGATCTGCGGGATGCACCCCGACAGGCCGAGCCCGAACAGTGCCCATCCGGCGAGGGTCAGCGGCACCCACACCGAGGCGATGACCGCAGTCAACCCGACCGCCGCGATCAGCGTCCCGTAGCGGACGACCGCGACCGGACCGAAGGTGGCTGCCACCTGGTCGGCGGTGAGCCGGCCGACGGTCATCATCACTGCGAATGCGCCGAACGCCAGTGCCGCCGTCGACTCGGAGGTACCCAGGTGTTCCTTGACCTGCAGGGTGCTCCAGTCGTTCGCGGCGCCTTCGGCGAGGAACACCGCGAACGCGATTGCGCCGAGGGTGAGGATCTTCGCGGTCGGGGTGCGACCGGAGCCGGCTGCGCCGGCGGGGCGCTGCGGGGCGGCGTGATGTTCGTGGGGGAGAAGCATCGGCACGCAGGCGAGGATGAGCACGGCGCCCAGCGCCGCCGCCCCGGACAGGGCGGTCAGCGGACTCCATCCGGCGGCAAGCGTGGCCGCGCCCAGCAGCGAGCCGACGACACCGCCGAGGGAGAACAGTGCGTGGAACGCCGACATGATCGGTCGGCCGTACGCGCGTTCGACGTGCACGGCCTGCGAGTTCATCGACACGTCGAGCGCCCCGTTGCCGAGGCCGAACACGGCGAGTGCCGCGGCGAGTGTGACGGTGTCCGTCGCGAGGCCGGGGCCGATCGCTCCGGCCGACAGCAGCAGACCTGCCGCACCGACCATCGGTTTGCTGCCCCACCGGTCTGCCAGCGGCCCCGCGATCTGCATGCCGATCAGTGCGGCGCCCGCCAGCACCAGCAGCAGCCATCCGAGGGTGGCGTGGCTGATGCCGGTGCGTTCGGAGATCGCGGGAATGTGCACCACCCACGCGGCGAGCAGGAATCCGTTGACGGCGAAGACGCCGAAGACGGCGGCGCGGGCACGGCGGAGGCGGACGGTGTCGAGAGTGGTGAGAAGCATCGCTCCCCATTCTGGCGGCTCCGCCGCCAGAATTGCCTCCTTGGTGGCCAGAACTACCACGAAGGCGCATGGGCGCCGGAGCCATCGAGGAGGGTGGCGACGTCGGCGAGGAACCGCGAACCCTGCTCACCGTCGACGACACGGTGGTCGAACGAGAGACCCAGCGTCGCGACCCAGCGGGGAACGACCCGGTCGTCGACCACCCAGGGGCGGCGCGTGACGGCACCGAGGCACAGGATCGCCGCCTGGCCGGGCACGAGGATCGGGGTGCCTGCGTCGACGCCGAACACGCCGACGTTCGTGACGGTGATGGTGCCGCCGGTCAGGTCGGCGGGAGTGGACGTGCCTGCTCGGGCCTCGGCGGATACCTCGGACAGCGCCTGCGCGAGGTCGACGAGGGTCATTGCGTGCGCGTCCCGGACCGTCGGCACGAGCAGGCCACGGTCGGTCGCGACCGCGACGCCCAGGTTCACGTGCCCGAACGTGACGATCTCCTGCCGCTCCTCGTCCCAGCTCGAGTTCAGTTCGGGATGGGTCCGCAGCGACACCAGCATCGCCTTCGCGACGAGCGCCAGCGGGGTGAGCGTGATCTCGGTGAACGCGGCCGTCGCGCGCAACCGGTCGAGCAGGTCCATCGATGCCGTGACGTCGGCGGTGACGAACACGGTCACGTGCGGTGCGGTGAATGCGCTGCGGACCATTGCGTCGGCGGTTCGTTTGCGGACGCCGTGAACGGGGGTACGGGTTTCGTCGGGCTCCGTCGCACGAACTGTCCCGGCGTCCCTGGCCCCGACGTCCCCGAGATCCCCGACCGTGACGGCGCCGCCCGGGCCGCTGCCCCGCACCGTCACCAGGTCGACGCCCAGTTCCCGGGCCAGGCGACGCGCGGACGGTGTCGCGTCCGGGCGGGTCTGCGGGCCGTCGTCCGGGCGTGGTGCTGGGGGTGGGCCGCGCCGCCTGGTCCCGGTCGGCGTGGTCGGCCCGTATCCGACGAGCACCGGATCACCTTGCGGTGCAGCCTGTTCGGGCAGGTCCGTCGTGTCGATCCGGATCAGTGGCGCACCGACGGCGACGATCGTGCCCGGCTCGGCGAGCAGTTCGACGACGACGCCCGCGAAGGGAGACGGCAGTTCGACGCCTGCCTTCGCGGTCTCGACCTCCGCGATCGGTTGGTTGAGTGTGACGACGTCGCCTGCGGCCACCGTCCACGACACCAGTTCGGCGTCGGTGAGGCCTTCGCCGAGGTCGGGTAGCCGGAACTCGTGAACGGTCACGGCGTCACCCGGCGAGGGTCCGGTCGACGGCGTCGAGGATCCGGTCCGGGTCGGGAAGGTAGTGCTTCTCGAGCTTTGCCGGCGGGTACGGCGTCGCGAAGCCGCCGACGCGCTGAATCGGAGCCTCGAGTTGGTAGAAGGAGCGTTCGCCGATGCGGGCGGCAATCTCCGCGCCGAGTCCCGCGAACACCGGGGCCTCGTGGGCGACGACGAGCCGGCCGGTGCGGCGCACGGATGCTTCGACGGTGTCGAAGTCGATGGGGGAGAGCGACCGTAGGTCCACCACTTCGAGGGAGTGGCCCTCGCTGTCGGCGATGTCGGCGGCGGCGAGAGCGGTCGCCACCATCGGTCCGTACGCGACGACGGTCGTGTCGGTACCGGGCCGGATCACGCGGGCGCGGTACAGGTCGAGTTCGGGGGATACCTCAGGGTCGAACTCGCCGCGGTCCCAGTACCGCCGCTTCGGTTCGAGGAAGATCACCGGGTCGTCGTCCGCGATGGCCTGCCGGATCATCGTGTACGCGTCGGCGGGACTGGACGGCGTCACCACCCGCAGGCCCGCGATGTGCGCGAACAGGGCCTCCGGCGACTCCGAATGATGTTCGACCGCACCGATTCCGCCGCCGAACGGAATGCGGATCGTCAGAGGCGCCCGGACGCGGCCCTCGGTGCGGTAGTGGATCTTGGCGACCTGCGAGACGATCTGGTCGAACGCCGGATAGACGAAGCCGTCGAACTGGATCTCGCACACCGGCCGGTACCCGCGCAGTGCGAGACCGAACGCGGTTCCGACGATGCCGGATTCGGCGAGGGGTGTGTCCATGACGCGATTCGAGCCGAAGTCCTTCTGCAGGGTGTCCGTCACCCGGAACACCCCGCCGAGGGCGCCGATGTCCTCGCCCATCAGGACGACCTTCGGGTCGTCCTCGAGCGCGCGACGCAGTCCGGCGTTGACGGCTCCCGCGAGGGTGGTGGTGGTCATGACGGCACCTCCTCGAACGAGCGAAGGTAGTTCCGGTACCGCGCGCGTTCCTCGTCGAGGAGGGGATGCCCGTGGGTGTAGACGTGCTCGAACAGGGCCGCCGGGTCGGGGTCGGCGAGTGCGAGGGTGCCCGCGCGGAACGCGGCGGCGGCGGCGTCCGCCTGCTCGCGGACGCCGGAGTCGAAGGTTTCGTCCCACCCGTCCTCCGCGGCGAGCAGACGGCGGATCCGCTCGAGGGGATCGCGCGCCTGCCACGGTGCGACGTCGGCGCCCGTGCGGTAGCGGGTGGGATCGTCGGACGTGGTGTGCGGACCCATCCGGAACGTCAGCGCCTCGACGAATCCGGGGCCGCCGCCGTCGCGGGCGCGGGCAACGGCGCCGCGGGTGACGGCGAGGACCGCGAGGACGTCGTTGCCGTCGACCTGCACCGACGGGATTCCGTATCCCGTTGCCCTCTGCGCCAACGGGATCGGGGACTGCAGTCGCACCGGTTCGCTGATCGCCCACTGATTGTTCTGGCAGAAGAACACGACACCGGCGCCCCACGTGGCCGCGAACCCGAGTGCCTCTGCGATGTCGCCCTGACTGGTCGCGCCGTCGCCGAAGTAGGCGACGGTGGCGATCTCGGCGCCGTCCAGATGTGCGCCGAGCGCATAGCCGACGGCGTGCAGTCCCTGCGCACCGACGACGATCGCGGGGTTCGTCATCGCGTGCGCGTTCGGGTCCCAGCAGGACAGGGACACCCCGCGCCACAACCTCGGCCACTGGGCAGGGTCGACGCCGCGGCAGTACGCGAGGCCGTGTTCGCGGTAGCTGGTGAACACGTAGTCGTCGGGGTGCAGGGCCCGCGCGGAGCCGATCTGGGCGGCTTCCTGGCCGAGGCAGGGCGCCCAGATCCCGAGTTGACCCTGCCTCTGCAGCGCGGTTGCCTCGGCGTCGATCCGCCTTACCACCGCCATGTCCGTGTACAGCCCGCGCAGCCGTGCGGTGTCGATGTCGGCGACGACCTCCGCGCACGGCGCACCGTGCACCCGCCTGCCGTCCGGTTGGACCAGCTGGACCGGGTAGACCTTCTTGTCGCCCACCGGGACCTCCTCGCGGTAGCCGCCGGGGAAGTCCTCGTGAGACGACGCCCGACGCGCCGAGCCCTCACCACCAGCATCCCCCTTTGTCGCGGTGGCGCAAGGTGCGCGTACCAGCAGGCCGATGCGGAGTCGTGATATCCAGCCGACCGTGTGAGTGGGGCACTAGCATCGACGGTTCGGACGGGCATGCCGCCGAATCCGTAGGGCCAGGGCCGGACGGTCCGGCGATCAGGAGGGATCAGTCGATGAGCAATGCCGTTGGCCTCAACGAGGAGGCGGTCGCCGCCTGGATCGCGGACCTCGGGATCGGAGCGCTCGCGCCACTGACCTTCCAGCGCATCGGCAACGGTCAGTCGAACCTCACCTACCGGGTGACGGACTCCAGCGATTCCCAGTGGGTTCTGCGCAGGCCGCCACTCGGACATCTGCTGGCGTCCGCCCACGACGTCGCCCGCGAGTACCGGATCATCACCGCCCTCCAGGGTACGGGAGTGCCCGTTCCGAAAGCCCTTGCCCTGACGGAGGACCCGTCGGTCACCGACGCTCCCCTGATGCTGATGAGTCACGTCGACGGCGTCGTCGTCGACAACATCGGAGTTGCCAGGAAGTTGACGCCCGAGCTGCGCCGCGCAACGGGACTGTCCATGCCGAGGGCGCTCGCGCGCATTCACGGCGTCGATCTCGAACTCGCGGGCCTCGACGACCTGGCGAGCCGATCTCCGTTTGCCGAACGCCAGATGCGACGGTGGACGGGGCAGTGGGAGAAGTCGAAGACGCGCGAGGTCCAGGCGCTCGACGATCTGACCGAGCTGTTGGCGCGGTCGATCCCGCAGCAGACCGAGACGACCCTCGTGCACGGTGATTTCCACCTGAGCAACGTCATCACCTCGAAGGACGACGGCAGGGTCGTCGCCGTTGTCGACTGGGAACTGTCCACGCTGGGTGATCCGCTCGCCGACGTCGGAGCGCTGCTCGGCTACTGGGCGCAGGCCGACGACGCCGTGACCGGTCCGTTCGTGGCGTCGACGGTGGAGGGGTTCCCGACACGCGACGAACTCGCCGAGGTGTACTTCGCCGAGACGGGCCGTGACCCGGCGGCGCTCGGCTTCTGGCATGCGCTCTCACTGTGGAAGCTCGCGATCATCGCCGAGGGGGTGTTGCGTCGGACGTTGGACGACCCCCGCAACACCGCCGAGTCGGGCGGGCCGTCCGTCAAGCTCATCGACGACATCGTCGAACGGGCACGCGAGACCGCGGACGCCGCCGGCCTTCGCTGACCTTCCGGCAAATACCTGGCGTGAGTGGGTATTTCGTTACCGTCTCTGTATCCCGATCGATCGGTTTGTGAATCCGGCAGTGTGGTAGGTGATTTCGGTCGTGAATCGACAGCAAGAGACGCCGGATCTGTATTCATGATTGGATCTTTGCTTCACCGCCGCTATCGAATTCGAGAGTTTCGCGAACTCGAAGGGGTGTTCGCGTCGGTGAAGTGATTCCCGAAAAGCGGCACGTAATCCGCTGTGGTGGTGGCACACTCGTGCTCGGCCGATTCGGCTGCATGTGACACACCGCGAACCCGCCGCGTACACGGTGGAGTGACCGGGTTCGACGCGCTTCCTATCGGGGGGAGTTCGTCAGCGCACCCCGGCATTGCCGGACCCGGTGCATCAACGGATTAGAAGGAGTCTTCATGGATCAGATCGTCACTCTGCTCACTGATCTTCTCGGCAGCTTCTCCGCCGACGGCGAGACCACGCCGCCGCCGGTCGCCGAGACCCCCGCAGAGTAGGTCACGATCGGGGCATCGCCCCGGCCGCACCTGTGCATTCCGTCCACCCCGCTCGGACCCGAGCGGGGTGGACGTGTTCCTCGGGTGGCGCGATTCGCTCAGATGCGGACGAGCCGTTCGACCGCGGAACGGATCTCGTCGGGGATCGGTACGGGACGCCGCGTCTCGGAGTCCACGTACACGTGCACGAAACGACCTGTCGCAGCCAGGTCGAGGCCGTCACCCGCAACGCGGAAGATGGCCAGCGAGTAGGTGATCGAGCTGCTTCCGAGCCGGTCGACGGCCAATCCGATCTGAAGGGCGTCCGGGAAGCTCAGCTCACGGCGGTACGTACAGGACGTCTCCGCGACGACACCGATCGCGGGCAGGTCGCGGATGTCCACCCCCGACTCCTGGATGAGGAACGCGTTCACCGCCGTGTCGAAGTACGAGTAGTAGGTGACGTTGTTGACGTGCCCGTAGTGGTCGTTGTCGGCCCACCGGGTGGGTACAGGCCAGAGGACGGGGTAGTCGGCTGCGGTCGGGACGGAAGCGGCGTCGGCGGTCACGAACCGACCCTAGTCACCCGACCGAACGCGTCGCGGCTCCGCCCGCAGCAGCAGTCGGATCACCAGGCCCGCCGCCAGCGCCCAGAACGCGGAACCGATCCCGGCGAACGCGACACCCGACGCCGCCACCAGGAAGGTCAGCACCGCCGGGAGGCGATCCGACTCGTCGGACAGCGCCGACATCAGAGCGCCCGCGAGGGTCGCGAGCAGGGCGAGACCGGCAACGGTCTCGACGACGCCGGGCGGTGCGGCGACCACCAGCGCGGACAGCGCCGCCGAGGTCACGGCGAGAACCAGATAGGACAGCCCTGCGGTGAACGCCGCGACCCACCGTCGGCGCGGGTCGGGGTGTGCGGTGGGGGCGGCCGCCAGCGCGGCACTGATCGCGGCGAGATTGATCGCGTGTCCGCCCGCGGGTGCCCCCACCACCGTGCCGACACCCGTCACGGCCATCGCGGCGCGCCACGGGACCCGGTAGCCGAACGACGCCATCACGGCCGTGCCCGGGATGTTCTGCGACGCCATCGTCACGACGTACAGCGGTAGGGCGATTCCCACCATGGCCTGCCACGACCACTGCGGGACCGTGAGGTCGAGTCGGGGGACGAGTGCGGTCCGGTCGACGGTCGCGTTGCCGGACGCCAGATCGATCGCGATCACCACCGCGGCGGTCGCGAACGCCGCGGGCACCGCCCAGCGGGTCGAGAACCGTTGCAGGACGAGCCACACCACGATGACCGGCGCCACTGCGGCGGGTGAAACGCGCAGCGCGGTGACGGGTTCGAGGCACAGGGGGAGCAGCACGCCCGCGAGCATCGCCTGCGCCAGCGGGACGGGAATCGACGCGATGAGGCGCCCCAGTCGCGGCCACAGCCCGGTGAGGACGATGGCGACACCCACCGCGACGAACGCTCCGACCGCGGCGGGCCACCCGCCTGCGACGGCGCCGGAACCCGCGAGCAGCGCCGCACCCGGTGTCGACCAGGCGAGCGTGATCGGCATCCGGAACCGACGGGCCAACCACACCATTCCGACGGCCTGGGTCACGCACAGGGCCAGCAGTCCCGAGGCGGCCTGCTCGGGGCTCGCACCGACCGCGCGCAGCCCGGTGAGCACGACCGCGAACGAACTCGTGAACCCGACGAGAGCGGTGACCACCCCGGCGACGATCGCGTGACCGGTACCCGGATCGGACGGGGACGAGCGGGATTCGGCAGGTGCAGGCACGACGGACATTGTCCCCGGCACGTCGCGGTGGCCTCGCGCGGTGGTTCCCATCCGGCGCGCCGGCCGCCCGCGGGGTAGCTTGTGACTCACACCACACGCCGACGACGGGACCGGCACATGACGCCACCGATCGCGACCTGGTTCCGTCGACGCCTCGGACCGGTGGCTGTCGCCGCCACCGCACTGCTGGTCCTCGCCGGCTGCTCCGACTCCGGCACGGACACCACGACATCGACGACGTCCGGATCCGCAACAGTCGGATCGGACGCACCATTGGACCCCGCACTCTCGCAACGCCTGGACGTCGCCATCGAGTCGGCGATGGAGCAGGCCTCGATACCCGGCGCGATCGTCGGTGTCTGGAGCCCGGAGGGCGCCTACGTCACGGCGCACGGCGTCGCGGACAAGGCCACCGGCGCGCCCATGGAGACCGACTTCTACAGCCGCATCGGCAGCGTCACCAAGACCTTCACCGTCACCGGGATCCTCCAACTCGTCGACGAGGGCACGGTCGGCCTCGACGATCCGATCGACAAGTACATCCCGGGTGTTCCGGGAGGTGACCGGATCACGATCCGCGAGCTGGCGCGCATGCAGAGTGGGCTCGCGAACTACACGGCGAGCGAGGATTTCCAGAAGGCGTTCTTCGCCGACCCGAATGCCCCGTTCACTCCCGAAAAGCTCCTCGGATACGCATTCGCGCTGCCCACGTCGTTCCCGCCCGGCGAGGGATTCGAGTACTCGAACACCAACACGACCCTGCTCGGCCTGGTCGTCGAGAAGGTCAGCGGAATGTCGCTGCCCGACTACATCACCGAGAAGATCCTCGCGCCGCTGGAACTGGACGACACCAGTTTCCCCACCGATGCGGCCTTCCCCGAGCCTCACGCGCAGGGGTACACGACGCAGACCCTCGACGGAAACGAGGCCACCGCAACCGACTGGAACCCGTCCTGGGGCTGGGCGGCGGGCGCGATGATTTCCACCCTCGACGACCTGCGGATCTGGGCTCCCGCCCTGGCGAACGGAACACTCCTCACCCCGGAAACGCAGGCGCAGCGGCTCGAGACCGTCACTGCCCCCGGCTACGCGCCGGGGGTCGGCTACGGGCTCGGGATCTTCGACGTCGAGGGCTGGATCGGGCACAACGGCAGCCTCCCGGGATATCAGACCGTCGTCGTCCACCTGCCGGAGAAGGAGATGACCCTCGTCATCATGATCAACACCGACGAGGCGTACGAGGGGAGCGAGCCGAGCACGTTGCTGGCCAACGCGATCACGCAGGTCATCACCCCGGACCACGTGTACCGACTGGCCGACAAGGCGCCGACGTCGGGTCCGCCCGCAGTGCCCGCGACGCCGGTTCCGCCGGCAGCGACCACGATGCAGGTTCCGCCGGCAGTGCCCACGACGCACGTTCCGCCCCCGATGACCACGATGCCGGTGACGCCCGCAGCGACCACGATGGTGCCAACCCCCACCGGTTGAGCCGCACCGGCCGGCGTCAGGCGCGGGAGAACTCCGACGCCCGCCGGATCTGATCGGCGGTCGGCATGACACCGGTGTAGAGGACGAACTGCTCCGCGGCCTGCAACGCGATCACCTCGGCGCCGGTGACGACGGACTTCCCGGCGGCCCGGGCGGCCCGGATCAGCGGAGTCTCCGGCGGCATCGCGACCACGTCGAACACGGTATCCGCGGCGTGCACCGCGTCGTCGGCGAACGGGGAGTCGTCGGCTTCCGGACCGCCCGCCATGCCGATCGGGGTCGCGTTCACGAGAAGTCGGGGACGCAGCCTGCCGAGTTCCGGCTGCCAGTCGAAACCGTACTGCTCGGCGAGCGCCCGACCGGTCGACTCGTTCCGCGCGATCACGGTGACGTCGGCCAGTCCGGTGTCCCGCAGCGCTGCGACGACGGCCTTCGCCATCCCGCCGCTGCCCGCGACGGCGGCGCTCGTGGTGGGTTTGACCGCACGGTCCCGCAGGAGAGTGGCCACGGCCTGGTAGTCGGTGTTGTAGGCGTGCAGCACGCCGCCCTCGTTGACGATGGTGTTGACCGAGTCGATCGCCGACGCCGACGGGTGCATCACGTCGACGTGGGCGATGCACGCCTCCTTGAACGGCATCGACACCCCGCAGCCCCGAATCCCCAGGGCCCGGATGCCTGCGATCGCCGTGGGCAGATCGGTGGTCGTGAAGGCCTTGTACAGGAAGTCGAGGTCCAGTTCCTCGTACAGGAAGTTGTGGAACCGCGTCCCGATGTTCGAGGGCCGCGCGGACAGGGACATGCAGAGTGTCGTGTCCCGGTTGACGGTGTCCTTGCTGAGTGGGCGCACCCGTCCACGGTAGCGCCGGGAGCTGCGGCGCACCCGTGAGCGAGTGACTCGCATCACGCCACGCCGTACAGTCGAAGGGTGTCGAGGCCGGGGTGGATGGCGAAACCTGCGGCAGCAGTGCGAAAGACCTCCGGGTGATGGCCTGAGCTGGGCGTAGTTGCCGAACGATGGGCGAGGGTCGACCGTTGGCGCGCCGAGCGGCTAGCAGTACGCTTGTTATGTTTGGCTCCGCAGCCCGGGGTTGCCCCGCGTTGTATGGGTTTACGAATTGAGTCGTTCGCCGGCCGCTCACGATGCGGACGGCAACCGTGTGACCAGGGGAAACTTCCTAGGAGGACGCGAAGTACATATGTCCAAGATCAAGGTTGAGGGCACCGTCGTCGAACTCGACGGCGACGAGATGACACGCATCATCTGGCAGTTCATCAAGGACAAGCTGATTCACCCGTACCTCGATGTGAATCTCGAGTACTACGACCTCGGTATCGAGTACCGCGACAAGACCGACGACCAGGTCACCATCGATGCCGCGAACGCCATCAAGAAGCACGGCGTGGGCGTCAAGTGCGCGACCATCACCCCGGACGAGGCGCGGGTCGAGGAATTCGGTCTCAAGAAGATGTGGCGGTCGCCGAACGGCACCATCCGTAACATCCTCGGCGGCACCATCTTCCGCGCGCCGATCCTGATCTCCAACGTGCCGCGCCTGGTTCCGGGCTGGACCAAGCCGGTCATCGTCGGACGTCATGCCTTCGGCGACCAGTACCGCGCCACCGACTTCAAGGTTCCCGGCGCAGGCACGGTCACCATCACGTACACCCCCGATGACGGCTCCGAGCCGATCCAGCACGAGGTGTGCAAGATTCCCGAGGACGGCGGCGTCGTCATGGGGATGTACAACTACAAGAAGTCCATCCAGGACTTCGCGCGGGCGTCGCTGGCCTACGGTCTGCAGCAGAACTACCCGGTCTACCTGTCGACCAAGAACACGATCCTCAAGGCCTACGACGGCATGTTCAAGGACGAGTTCCAGCGGATCTACGAGGAAGAGTTCAAGCCGGAGTTCGACGCCGCGGGCCTGACCTACGAGCACCGCCTCATCGACGACATGGTCGCCTCCTCGCTCAAGTGGGAGGGCGGCTACGTCTGGGCCTGCAAGAACTACGACGGTGACGTCCAGTCGGACACCGTCGCGCAGGGCTACGGCTCGCTGGGCCTGATGACCTCCGTGCTGATGACCCCGGACGGCAAGACCGTCGAGGCGGAGGCCGCGCACGGCACCGTCACCCGGCACTACCGCCAGCACCAGCAGGGCAAGCCGACGTCGACCAACCCGATCGCGTCGATCTTCGCCTGGACCCGTGGCCTCGAGCACCGCGGCAAGCTCGACAACACCCCCGAGGTGATCGACTTCGCACAGCAGCTCGAGGACGTCGTCATCAAGACCGTCGAGGGTGGTCAGATGACGAAGGATCTCGCGCTTCTGGTCGGTGGAGATCAGGGCTACCTGACCACCGAGGAGTTCCTCGGTGCGCTCGACGAGAACCTGCGCAAGGCGGTCTCGGCGAAGTAGGTCGCGCCGCGTCACGAAGGGCCCCCGCCCGGTCGGAGCACGACCGCGGCAGGGGCCCTTCGTCGTGGCGGCACCGTCGGGTGAGCGAGCTCACCGGCTCCCACCTGGAGGTTCGTCGCCGACGCGACGACAATCGACGGGTGGTTTCGTCGACACTGTCCCGCTCCGAACGTCCGCCCTCCCTTCGGTCACTCGCGATGCTCGCCCTCGCGCTCGGCGGATTCGGGATCGGCACGACCGAGTTCGTCGCCATGGGACTGCTGCCCGAGATGGCCGGTGGCCTCGACATCAGCGAGCCGACGGCGGGACATGTCATCTCCGCGTACGCGCTCGGGGTGGTCGTGGGCGCCCCGCTCATCGCGGCCCTGACCGCGCGAGTCCCCAGGCGAACCCTGCTGATCGCACTCATGGTGGCGTTCACCCTCGGTAACGCGGCGTCGGTGCTCGCCCCCGACTATCCGACGCTGATGGCCGCGCGGTTCGTTGCCGGGTTGCCGCACGGCGCGTACTTCGGGGTCGCGGCACTGGTCGCGGCGCACCTCGCGGAACCGGGCCGCCGCGCCAAGGCCGTCGCGAACGTGATGATCGGGCTGTCGATCGCGAACGTCGTCGGGGTCCCGGTCGCCACGTGGCTCGGGCAGCACCTCGGCTGGCGAAGCGCGTTCGCGCTCGTCACCGTCATCGGAGTCGCGGTTGTCGCGTCCCTGATCGCATGGATTCCGCGACTGGACGCGATGCCGACGACCAACCCGATCACCGAACTCGGCGCTCTCACCCGGGTGCAGGTGTGGATGACGCTGATCATGGGCATGGTCGGTTTCGGCGGCATGTTCGCCGTCTACTCGTACATCAGCACCACGCTCACCGACGTGACCGGCCTCGCGAAGTCGCTGATCCCGATTGCATTGATGCTGTACGGGCTCGGCATGGTGGTGGGAAACGTCGTCGGCGGCCACCTCGCCGACCGTGCCCTGACGAAGGGGCTCGCCGTCTCGATGACCGCGCTGGCGCTGATCCTCGCGGTCTTCGTGATCGCCGTGCGCACGCCGGTGACCGCGCTGGTGTTCGTGTTCCTCATCGGCGTCGCCGGATCGGCGATGGTGCCTGCACTGCAGACCAGGCTCATGGACGTCGCCGCCGACGCGCAGACCCTGGCGGCGGCCCTCAACCACGCGGCATTGAACGTCGCGAACGCGTTCGGCGCCTGGATCGGCGGCGTCGTGATCGCCGCCGGATACGGGTACACGGCGCCCGCAGCGGTCGGGTCGATGCTCGCGGTCGCGGGGCTTGTCGTGCTCGGCTTCGCGGTCCTGCTGGAACGCAGAAGGGCGTCCACGCAGGTCACCGGGTGAGGTCCGCCCGTGTCGGCGCGCTCCGCTACGGTGTCCTCCCGTGCCGCACATCATCACCACCGTCAACGTCAACGGCATCAGGGCCGCAGCCAAGAAGGGTCTGCTCGAGTGGCTCGCCGCCACCGATGCCGACGTCGTCTGTCTGCAGGAGACCCGCGCCGACGACAAGCAGCTCCGAACCACCCTGGCGTCCGCCCTCGACTCCGGATGGCATGCGGTCAGTGCCGAACCGGAGGTCAAGGGCCGCAACGGTGTCGCGGTGCTCTCGCGGCGGCCCGCGGATGCAGTGCGGATCGGTCACGGCGACGACGAGTTCGCCGGTGCGGGCCGCTATCTCGAAGCAGACTTCGACGACCTCACCGTCGCCAGCCTCTACCTGCCGTCCGGGGAGGTCGGCACGGATCGGCAGGTGGAGAAGGAACGATTCCTCGGGACGTTCGGCGCACACCTGTCGGCCGCAGCCGCGGCGGCCACACAGGCAGGCAGGCACATGGTGGTGTGCGGTGACTGGAACATCGCGCACACCGAGCTGGATCTGAAGAACCACAAGGGCAACGTGAAGAACTCGGGATTCCTGCCCGAGGAACGCGCCTGGATGGGTTCGGTGTTCGGGGAGTACGGCTGGGTCGACGTGGTGCGCGGCCTGCACCCCGACATCGCCGGGCCGTACACCTGGTGGTCGTACCGCGGAAAGGCGTTCGACAACGACTCCGGATGGCGGATCGACTACCAGGCCGCCACCCCGGAACTCGCAGAGCGCGCGAAGGAAGCGGTCGTCGAGCGCGCGGAGTCGTACGACCAGCGCTGGTCCGACCACGCGCCGGTGACGGTGCGCTACCGCTGACCGGTTCCGTCGCCTCCGGGACTGCATGAAAAGATCGACGCATGTCGAGTTCCGAATCGTCCGCCCCCACCGCCAAGCAGCGGGTGCTGTCCGGTATCCAGCCGACCGCCGACTCGTTCCACCTCGGCAACTACCTCGGCGCGCTCGCCCAGTGGGTGCAGTTGCAGGACGATTTCGACGCCTTCTACTTCATCCCCGACCTGCACGCCATCACCGTTCCGCAGAACCCGAAGGACCTCCGCAAGCGCACCAAGATCGCCGCGGCGCAGCTGCTGGCGCTCGGGATCGACCCGGAGCGGTCGACGCTGTTCGTGCAGAGCCAGGTGCCCGAACACGCCCAGCTGGCGTGGGTTCTCAACTGCATCACCGGTTTCGGTGAGGCGAGCCGGATGACGCAGTTCAAGGACAAGTCGGCGAAGCAGGGCACCGAGGCGGCGACGGTCGGCCTGTTCACCTACCCCGTGTTGATGGCCGCGGACATCCTGCTGTACCGCCCGCAGCGCGTGCCGGTCGGCGAGGACCAGCGTCAGCACCTCGAGATGGCCCGCGACCTCGCGCAGCGATTCAACACCCGGTTCGGCAAGACGTTCGTGATTCCCGAGGCGCAGATGATCAAGGGCACCTCCAAGATCTACGACCTGCAGGATCCGACGTCGAAGATGAGCAAGTCCGCCGCATCCGATGCGGGCCTGATCAACCTGCTCGACGACCCGAAGGTGTCCGCCAAGCGCATCCGGTCCGCCGTCACCGACAACGAGCGGGAGATCCGGTTCGACCGCGAGACCAAGCCGGGCGTCTCGAACCTGCTCACGATCCAGTCCGCGCTGTCCGGGACGAGCGTCGAGGACCTCGAAAAGGGTTACGAGGGCAAGGGTTACGGCGACCTCAAGGCCGACACCGCAGACGTCCTGGTCGAGTTCGTCACCCCACTGCGTGCGAAGGTCGACGAGTACCTCTCCGACCAGGCCGAACTCGACCGCATCCTCGATGCGGGCGCGGATCGGGCGCGCGAAGTGTCGTCCCGTGTGCTGGCGGCCGTCTATGACAAGGTGGGGTTCCTGCCGCAGAAGGGCTGAACCGAAGGAGACGTAGCAGGTGCCGGACATCAAGGGGTTCTTGGAGCGCCGACGTGCCGCCTGGCCCTGGCTCGATCACGTCGTCCGCGCCGCCGGTCGCTACCAGGACAACCGGGGCGACTATTTCGCCGCGGGCATCACGTATTTCAGTGTGTTCGCGCTGTTTCCCCTGTTGATGGTGGCCTTCGCGATCGGCGGCTTCGTCCTCGTCCGGGACCCCGCGCTGCTCGACTCCATCCACGACGCCGTCACCGAGGCGATGCCGGGAGATCTCGGAGTTCAGATCAACGAGCTCATCGACTCCGCCGTAGCGGCGCGCGCCACCGTCGGTGTGTTCGGTCTGCTCGTCGCCGCGTACTCGGGCCTCGGATGGATGGCGAACGTCCGTGAGGCGTTGACGGAGATGTGGGAACAGCAGCACCCCAGGTCCGGGTTCGTCGCGACGAAACTGCACGACCTGGCGAAGCTGGGCGGCCTCTTCGTCGCAGTGGTGGCGTCGATCGGGCTGTCGGTGCTCGCCGGGGGCGGCGTCATCGGAACCGTGCTCGAGTTCCTCGGAATCGACGATCTCGGCTGGGTGCAGTCGCTCGTCGAGATCGGGCTCGGTGTGCTTGCGCTCGCCGTGACGTGGGGTCTGCTGACCTGGGCGATCGCCCGGCTGCCCCGGGAACCGGTCACCCTGGGCAGCGCAGCCCGCGCCGCGCTGATCGCTGCCGTCGGCTTCGAGATCTTCAAACGGGTCGGGGTGATCTACCTGCAGAGCGTCACCGGCGGTCCGGCGGGTTCGACATTCGGTCCGATCATCGGTCTGCTCGTCTTCATCTACTTCACAGCGCGGCTCGTCCTGTTCTCGACAGCGTGGGCGGCAACGTCCCATGAGAACGAGGCCCGGGCGTTCGTACCGCCGCCCGAGCCAGCAGTGATCGAGGTGGCCGCGCCAGCGCCCGCGAGGCGCACC
This sequence comes from Rhodococcus sp. RD6.2, assembly GCF_001040705.1. Classification (GTDB taxonomy): domain Bacteria; phylum Actinomycetota; class Actinomycetes; order Mycobacteriales; family Mycobacteriaceae; genus Rhodococcus_G. The sequence continues at coordinate 50,618 of NZ_CVQP01000003.1, read as the reverse complement.
ACGTTCGCCGAGGCGACGGTCCTGGTAGGGACCGGCGTCGCCGCGACGCTCGGAATAGGTGGGTTGCTGCGGCGACACCGAGCCAGGCGCTGACGCGCTGTGCCTGTTGCGTAGCCCCACTGCCACAAGGCGCACAGGCGGCGGAGCCGCTAGCGCCGTCGGCGGCCCTGAACCACTGCGGCCGATGCGACGAGCACGGCGATGATCCCGCCGCCGACCGCGACGATCGTGGTGGTCGACGCGCCACCCGAGGAGTGTGTGGCTGCGCCCGCCGCGGACACCGGACTCGCCCCCGCAGGCGGCGCTGCAACGGTGACGGAACCGGTGTCCTCCGCTTCGTCGGAGGACACGCTGCCGGGCTCGACGAGGGCCCCCACCGACGTCGATTCGGGGAGGGCGAAGCCGTAGTCGAGGAGTCGTGCGGCCTGCTCCCACGGGCGGATCGGTTCGACGTCCGCCTTCACCAGCGTCACCACGAGCCGTCGTCCGCCGCGTTCCGCCCCGGCGACGAACGTCTGCCGGGCGTCGTCCGTGTAGCCGGTCTTCCCGCCCAGTGCGCCGTCGTAGTTGTAGAGCAGCTTGTTGTCGTTGGACAGCGCGAAACCGGGCCGCGGGGTGTCGGTCGGATCGGCGGGGTCCTCGGGAAACCCAGGGAAGTCCACCGTCTGTGTCCGGATCATCTCGGCGAACGTGTCGTTGCGCAGCGCCGCGCGGTAGATCAGGGCGAGATCGTAAGCGGACGTGGACATTCCGGGTCCGTCGAGTCCGGAGGGTGTGGCCGTCCGTGTGTCGTGGGCGCCGAGCGCCACGGCGAGTTCGTTCATCTTCCGCACTGTCTCGGCGTCTCCGCCGAGCTGGGTGGACAGCGCATGCGCGGCATCGTTGCCCGACGCCATCACCAGCCCCTGCAGCAGCTGTCGGTTCGTGTACACCCCGCCCTTGCCCAGTCCCACCGCGCTGCCCTCGATGGCGGCGTCCTCGGAGGTGGCCGTCACCGTGGCATCGAGGTCCAGCTCGTCGAGCGCGACGAGCGCCAGCAGCATCTTGATCGTGCTCGCAGGTCGATAGCGGCCGTGCGGATCCTTCGCCGCGAGCACCTCCCCGGTGTCGAGGTCAGCCAGCACCCACCCTGTCGCGGAGATGTCCGCAGGTAGCGGGGGAGTGTTCTCGGCGGTCACCACACCGCACTCGTCGAGGTCTCCGCCGCCGACGACATCCGACGGGACGGGAAGCGGGGCCGGTGCCGTCTGCCCCGGGGCCGGAATCTCGGAGAGATCGATCGCAGGCGGTGGCACAGACCGGTTCGGGCACGAGTCCGTGTTCGGGGTCATGAAAGGTGCGCTGGTGGGCGGTACGCCGTCCGGCGGCTGCTGCGCCGCCGCGGGGGCACCGACCAGGACGAGCAGGCCGACCGCGACAGCGGCAACAGCGCAGCCCCTCACCCCGCGGCGCGTCGGCGTCGGGGCGAGCGTCATCGAAGTTCTGCCGAGCATGGTCATCGCGGAGGCAGGGTAACGCACAACAGCCGGTCGGTTACACCCCGGCAGTGGTGGCGGCGCGTCTGCGCGGTCGGTCGTACGCCGTACAGACCGCGAGGATCCACTGCCGATCCGTCACGCCCTCCGGTGTGCCCAGCCACCCCGGATCGAACGGTTCGATTTCGACCGCGGTGCGATGCAGCCAGCCGGCGACCGCATCCGCCTGTGTCGACATCTCCGTGGGCGGTTCGGACGCACCGCGGGTGATCAGTCCGGCACCCGCGTGCAGGTACAGGCCGTCGAGGATCTGCGACACCCGGTCGTCGGCCGTCAGCGTCGTCGTCACGGACTTGTAGTCGCTGTCGAGCAGTTCGGGATGCGCCGTGGTCAGCATCGTCCACACCGTCCTGGTCCGGCGCAGGTCGAGCCGTGCTCGCGCCCATGCCTCGATCATCACCGACGAGCAGCCGGCGCTGACGAGTATCACCGCGAGCGACCACCACGCCGACCCGGGGGAGACGTGATCGTCGGTGGCCGTCGCGAGATTCACCGCACACATCGCCGCAATTACAACCAGTCCCGCGCTGTACAGGCCGATCGCCCGCCCGAGCGGGTTCCAGCGGATGTACCGCACCGACACTCCGGTCGCGAACAGTGACGCGACGACCAGATAGGCGGACGTGACCGGACTGTGGTGCGCGGACACCAGTTCCACGACGACGACAACAGCCGCGACCAACGCGGACGCGGCCGAGAGCGGCCACTGTGGCCGCGTGCTCAACACCGTCAGCGACGCAGCCGCGATCAACGCGGTCGTCGCGGCGAACAGCACCAGGCACAATTCGAACACCGTCGCGGCCACACCGTCGCCGGACCCGTCCAGCACCTCGGTCACGGTCGTCGTCCGCACCGTCGCCGCCACCGTCAACGTCACCGCGGCGATCGCGATCGCGATCCGCGCCAGGGACGGCGGTCGAACGGTCAACCGGCCGATGCGAGCGCCCACCGCCGTCGAACACAGCAGCGCGACAACCCAGGTGATCACCCGAGAGCCTCGTCGAAGCAGAGCAGCGGACGCCAGTCGTCACCGCGGTCGAATTGGCCGAGTCGCTGCAACAGCCGGACCGCGAATGCCTCCGCCTCCCACTCGTGCAACGCCTCGCGATCCGGATCGACCGAGGCCGACGACCGCTGGCTGAGCATGTACGCGATCAGGTCGTCGTCGGCCGCGAGAGTCGCCTCCTTGACGGCAGCACCAGGGTGGCGGAAAACGATGTGTCCGACTTCGTGGGCAAGGGTTCTCGTCACACTCGGCAGGCTACGCGCGAGCACGATCCGATCGTGATCGGCGAACTCGCGGCGCTGTCCCCACACCCCCGGACCCAGATCCTCGTACACGATCTCGATCGGACGACGACGCCTGTCGGCCAACGACTGGACGATGTCCTCGATCGTCACCGCATGTGTCTGCGCAGCCATGTCCAGGACGGCGTCGACCGCAGCAAGGACGCGGCGATGATCGCGGACCGGACGCGACCCGTCACCGCGCGCCGACTCGGTGCGGGAGGCGGTCACGGCCGCGGCTCCAGGAACTCCGCCCGCGCGCGATCCAAACGCAAGCGAGTTGCGCGTGCACTCCGGAAACTCATGAACCCCGTCGCACCGGCCGCAGCCAGAACTGCTGTCACACCTGCGGTTGCCGCGCCGACGTCGCCACCCGGGCGCGACGCCGACGCCAATGCCACGTCCGGCTGCGACGGCGCAGCGTAGGTTGCCGCACCCGCGGTCGATTCCGGCCGCGCCGCCGTCGACGCGCCCTCGGATACAGCCGCAGGCTCCGCTGCCGCATCGGTGCGGTTGTCGCGCTCATCCATCCCCTGATCATCACCGGCCGCCTCGTCTCGCGAGGGCGGTTCGGGCGCAGTGGTCTGTTCCGGTGCGGTCGGCTGGTCGGACTCGCTCGGCTGCTCGGGCGCGGCGGACTCCGGGCCGGACGACGGAGTCGGCTCGTCGCCCGCATCGCCTCGGGCGTCGTTGCCGCCGCTGGACTGCTCCCCGTCGGCACGTTGCGTCGTCGTCGACGTCGGCTCGGCTGAGGTCGTTGTCGGTTCGACGGTGGTGGTGGTGGGTTCGACGGTGGTGGTGGTGGGTTCGACGGTGGTGGTGGTGGGTTCCACGGTGGTTGTCGTCGGTTCGACGGTGGTGGTGGTGGGTTCCACGGTGGTTGTCGTCGGTTCGACGGTGGTGGTGGTGGGTTCGACCGTGGTGGTGGTGGGTTCCACGGTGGTCGTCGTCGGTTCGACGGTGGTCGTCGTCGGTTCGACGGTGGTGGTGGTCGGTTCCACGGTGGTGGTGGTGGGTTCGACCGTTGTGGTGGTCGGTTCCACGGTGGTGGTGGTGGGTTCGACCGTGGTGGTGGTGGTCGGTTCGACGGTGGTGGTGGTGGGTTCCACGGTGGTTGTCGTCGGTTCGACGGTGGTGGTGGTGGTGGGTTCGACGGTGGTGGTGGTGGTCGGTTCGACGGTGGTGGTGGTGGGTTCCACGGTGGTCGTCGTCGGTTCGACGGTGGTCGTCGTCGGTTCGACGGTGGTCGTCGTCGGTTCGACGGTGGTGGTGGTGGGTTCCACGGTGGTGGTGGTGGTGGTGGGTTCGACCGTTGTGGTGGTCGGCTCGACGGTGGTTGTCGTCGGTTCCACGGTGGTGGTGGTGGGTTCGACCGTTGTGGTGGTCGGCTCGACGGTGGTTGTCGTCGGTTCCACGGTGGTGGTGGTGGGTTCGACCGTTGTGGTGGTCGGCTCGACGGTGGTTGTCGTCGGCTCCACGGTGGTGGTGGTCGGCTCGACCGTTGTGGTAGTGGGCCGGACAGTCGTGGTTCGGGTCGGCCGGGTTGTGGTGGACGGCGTTCCACCGCAGTGGTTTCCGTGCCGATTGTGATCGTGGTGGCACCAGTGGCCGTAGGCGTTGCCGTTGCCGTTGTTGCCCGGACCGTTGCCGTTGCCGTTGCCGTTGCCGTTGCCGTTGTTGCCGTTCCCGTTACCCCTGTTGCCCTGATCCTGTTCGTGGGCGACGAGGGCGGGTGTCGCGGCGGATGAGTCGCCGTCCCCGATGTCGTACTGTGCGGCGATGACGACGGCGGGCACGGTGATCGCGACACCCAGCAAGGCGCTGACGGTCAGGACCCGCCAGCGCCTTGCCTGTGCGAAGGTGGTTCGCACCTGTTACTCGGTGGAGTCCGGGGGAGTGGCGGGCAAACCTTCACTGCGCCGGAGCTTTTCGGCCATGGCGGTGAGGAGTTCCTGCGACTCGCTGGACAGATCGAATGCACGAGCCGAGAGGCGCCGCAGCCCGTAACCGCGGAGCTGGGAGAGTAGTTCGAGGTCGTGGTCGATCCGAGCGGCGTAGATGTCGTCGAAGAAGTAGTCGGACTTGACCTTGAAGAACTGGGCAAGTGCCGCAACGGTTTCGGGTGAAGGATTGGTGCGCTGCCCGTTCCTCAACTGGGAGATGTAGGGCTTGGAGATGCGGTGGCCGGAACCGTTGAGAGCCTCGGCGACCTCGGTGTTGGTGTGCGGCTTGCGGCCTGGTGGATGCACTGTCTCGAACAGCTTGTTCAGTCGAGAAGCGAAGTCTGACTCCATTGCTGTTGGTCCCGATCCCTTCGTATGTTTGACCCCTGAATCAGGGTCTCGACCCCTTCATCGGCATATGGTAACGGATTGGTTGCGGAAGGAACGCAGCTTCGTGATCTGAAATGTGAACGTAACGCCTGACCTGGTCAGAAAGCACACAAAGGCGCGGACCCTCTCGGGTCCGCGCCTTTGTAGCTGGACGGCGTTGTCGGGTGATCGACCGAAGGCTGTCAGCGAGTGAACAACAGCGCCCGCTTGACTTCCTGGATGGCCTTCGTGACCTGGATGCCACGAGGGCATGCGTCGGTGCAGTTGAAGGTCGTGCGGCAGCGCCACACACCTTCCTTGTCGTTGAGGATGTCAAGCCGCTCGGCGGCACCCTCGTCACGGCTGTCGAAGATGAACCGGTGTGCGTTCACGATCGCGGCCGGGCCGAAGTAGCTGCCGTCGCTCCAGTACACCGGGCACGAGGTGGTGCAGCACGCGCACAGGATGCACTTGGTGGTGTCGTCGAAGCGAGCGCGGTCGGCCTGCGACTGGATCCGCTCGCGGGTCGGCTCGTTGCCCGAGGTCATCAGGAACGGCTTCACGGCGCGGAACGCGTCGAAGAACGGCTCCATGTCGACGACGAGATCCTTCTCGACCGGCAGACCCTTGATCGGCTCGATCGTGATGGTCAGCTGCTTGCTCGCGTCCTTCGGGAGCAGGTCCCGCATGAGGACCTTGCAGGCCAGTCGGTTGACACCGTTGATCCGCATGGCATCCGAACCGCAGACGCCGTGCGCGCAGGACCGACGGAACGTCAGCGTGCCGTCCAGGTAGCCCTTCACGTACAGCAGCAGGTTCAGCAGGCGATCGGTCGGCAGGGTCGGAACCTGGAAGGACTCCCAGTGCTGACCGTTGCCGTCCTCCGGGTTGAACCGGGCGATCTTGAGGGTGACCATGACGGCGCCCTCGGGCACGGGAGGCAGCGCGGGCGCGTCCTTGTCTACAACGGGTGCGGACATCAGTACTTACGCTCCATCGGCTCGTAGCGGGTCTGGACAACCGGCTTGTAGTCCAGACGGATCGGGGCGATGAGGTCCGCCCCTTCCTTGTACGCCATCGTGTGCTGCATGTACTCGGCGTCGTTGCGATCCGGGTAGTCCTCGCGGGCGTGACCGCCGCGGGACTCCTTGCGGTTCAGTGCACCGGCGACGGTCACCTCGGCCATCTCCAGCAGGAAGCCGAGTTCGACGGCCTCGAGCAGGTCGCTGTTGTAGCGCTTGCCCTTGTCCTGCACGGTGATGTGGTTGTAACGCTCCTTGAAGCCCTTGATGTCCTCCAGGGCCCGCGTGAGGGTTTCCTCGGTGCGGAACACGGACGCGTTGTTGTCCATGGACTGCTGCAGCTCGGTGCGGATGTCCGCGACGCGCTCGTGGCCGTGGTCGGACAGGATGACCTCGAGCCACTCCTCGACCATCTTCGCGGGCTCGTCCGGCAGCGGCACGAACTCGGTGGACAGGGCGTACTCGGCGGCCGCGATGCCGGCGCGACGGCCGAACACGTTGATGTCGAGCAGCGAGTTGGTGCCGAGACGGTTCGCGCCGTGCACGGACACGCAGGCGCACTCGCCCGCGGCGTACAGGCCGGGGACGTGATCCTCGTTGTTGCGCAGGACCTCACCGTTGATCTTGGTGGGGATGCCGCCCATCACGTAGTGGCACGTCGGGTACACCGGCACGAGCTCGGTGACCGGGTCGACGCCCAGGTAGGTGCGCGCGAACTCGGTGATGTCGGGGAGCTTCTCCTCGAGCACGTCCTCACCGAGGTGCGTGACGTCGATGTAGACGTAGTCCTTGTTCGGACCTGCGCCACGACCCTCGAGCACCTCGAGCACCATCGACCGGGCGACGATGTCACGCGGCGCGAGGTCCTTGATGGTGGGGGCGTAGCGCTCCATGAAGCGCTCGCCGTCCACGTTGCGGAGGATGCCGCCCTCGCCGCGCACGGCCTCGGAGATCAGGATGCCGAGACCCGCGAGTCCTGTGGGATGGAACTGGTGGAACTCCATGTCCTCCAGCGGCAGACCCTTGCGGAAGATGATGCCCATGCCGTCACCGGTGAGGGTGTGCGCGTTGGACGTCGTCTTGTACATGCGGCCCGAGCCACCGGTGGCGAACACGATCGACTTCGCGTGGAAGACGTGGATGTCGCCGGTCGACAGCTCGTACGCGATGACGCCGGTGGCGACCGGGCCCTCGTCGGTCTCGGTGAGCGCGATGTCGAGCGCGTAGAACTCGTTGAAGAACTCGACGTCGTGCTTGACGCAGTTCTGGTAGAGCGTCTGGAGGATCATGTGGCCCGTGCGGTCCGCGGCGTAGCAGGCCCGGCGAACCGGAGCCTTGCCGTGGTCACGGGTGTGACCGCCGAAGCGGCGCTGATCGATCTTGCCTTCGGGGGTGCGGTTGAAGGGAAGACCCATCTTCTCCAGGTCGAGCACCGCGTCGATGGCCTCCTTGGCCATGATCTCGACGGCGTCCTGGTCGGCGAGGTAGTCGCCGCCCTTGACGGTGTCGAAGGTGTGCCACTCCCAGTTGTCCTCTTCCACGTTGGCGAGTGCGGCGCACATGCCGCCCTGCGCCGCGCCGGTGTGGGAGCGGGTGGGGTAGAGCTTGGTCAGGACCGCAGTCCGGGTGCGGGGACCCGACTCGATGGCGGCGCGCATGCCGGCGCCGCCTGCCCCGACAATGACGACGTCGTAACGATGTTCCAGCATGAAGAGTTAGCTCCCCGGGATGAAGGTCGGGTCGAAGGTGAAGATGACATACGTGCCGGTGACGAGGATGAGAATCATCGCCACCGCGAGGACGACGTTGAGCCAGAAGCGCGTCGAGTCCTTGCGCGAGTAGTCAGCAATCACGGTGCGCAGTCCGTTGCCACCGTGGAGCATCGCGAGCCACAGCATCGACAGATCCCAGAGCTGCCAGAACGGGCTGGACCAGCGGCCGGCGACGAACGCGAAGTTGATGCGGTGCACACCCTCGTCGACCATCAGCATGATGAAGAGGTGGCCGAGTACCAGGATGATCAGGGCGAGGCCGGACAGGCGCATGAACAACCAGGCGTAGAGCTCGAAGTTGTTCTTGGCCTGACGCCGCGGCGAACGCGGGCTGTCCAGGCTGGCGGGGCGGTCGTACGAGGTGGCGAGAACCTTTGCTTCACTCATTGTCAGTGCCCCGCAAACATGTTGTAGAAGATGCGACCGGCGGCCGGAATCATCACCACGAACCAGATCGCGAGGATGACCCAGAGCATCACGCGCTGGTACTGGGCGCCCTTCGACCAGAAGTCGACGAGCATCACGCGCAGGCCGTTGAGTGCGTGGTAGAGCACCATCGCGACGAGGGCGAGCTCCATGAGCCCCACGACGGGGTTCTTGTAGGTCTCGATGACCCGGTCGTAGGTGTCCGGATTGACTCGCACCAGTGCGGTGTCGAGCACGTGGACGAAGAGGAAGAAGAATGTCGCGACACCGGTGATCCTGTGCAGGACCCAGGACCACATTCCGGGGTCGCCCCGGTATAGCGACCGCGTGCGCTCCTGTGCCGGAGCGGCTTCAGTCGTGCTACTCATCGAGTGCTGTGCCTCCAACATTTTTGGTGGACGCGCCGCACCGGGAGTTCGACTGATTCTGGGTACACCCTGGGGTTTTCAGTCTTGGTGCGACGAGAACCTGAACCGACTCCCTGCACTGTAATCCTCCCGGAATCCGGGAACTAATTCGGCGGGCGGTTCGTACGAGGCAGAAGCATCCTACTTAGGTTTGCCTGTCCAACTACATTCGACGTCAGGAGGGTGAAGTACTGCGCCCGTTCGGCATGCATGCCAGGATGGTGCACCGTGGCGGAAATCGACTGGAATGTGTTGCGGGACAATGCTGATCGGGTGATGATGCAGGCATATGCGCCCTACTCGAAGTTCCCTGTCGGGGCGGCGGCGCTCGTCGACGACGGTCGGATCGTCGTCGGATGCAATGTGGAAAATGTCTCATACGGGCTGGGGCTCTGCGCCGAATGTGGACTCGTCGGTAACTTACACGCGTCCGGCGGCGGACGCCTGCTGGCGTTCACGTGCCGGGACGCGAACTCGGATATTCTGATGCCCTGCGGACGGTGCCGGCAGCTGCTGCTGGAGCACGGCGGAGGCGAGCTGCTCGTCGACACGCCGACGGGGCCGGTCCCGCTGTCGGTGCTTCTACCTGCGGCTTTCGGTCCGGACGACCTCGAACGCGTCGCGCGATGAGCGGCCTCGACGCGATCTCGGTCATCACAGCCAAACGCGACGGCTGTGAGCTCACCGACACCCAGATCCGCTGGGTCGTGAGCGAGTACACGGCCGGGGGTGTCGCCGACGAGCAGATGGCGGCCCTGGCGATGGCGATCGTGCTGCGCGGCCTCGATCGCCGCGAAACCGCGGCGTGGACCCACGCCATGATCGCGTCGGGGCGGCGCATGGACCTGTCCGGACTGCCCCGGCCGACCGTGGACAAGCATTCGACCGGCGGTGTGGGAGACAAGATCACGCTTCCCCTCGCCCCGCTCGTGGCGGCCTGCGGTGCCATCGTGCCGCAGCTCTCCGGGCGCGGACTGGGCCACACCGGCGGAACCCTCGACAAACTCGAGGCGATCCCCGGCTGGCGTGCTGACCTGGGGTCCGACGAGATGATGCGGATCCTCGCGGATCCGGCGATCGGCGCGGTCGTGTGCGCCGCGGGAGCAGATCTCGCTCCCGCCGACCGCAAGCTGTACGCCCTTCGGGACGTCACCGGAACCGTCGAATCGATCCCGCTCATCGCCAGCTCGATCATGAGCAAGAAGATCGCCGAAGGGTCACAGTCGCTGGTTCTCGATGTGAAGGTCGGGTCCGGCGCGTTCGTGCAGTCGCTGCCCGACGCCCGCGAACTGGCCACCGCCATGGTCGAACTCGGAAACGACGCCGGGGTGCGTACGGTCGCCCTGCTCACGGGAATGGACACCCCGCTCGGTCACACCGCGGGCAACGCGCTCGAGGTCGCGGAGTCGGTCGAGGTGCTCGCCGGTGGTGGTCCGCCGGACGTCGTGGAACTGACCCTCACGCTCGCTCGCGAGATGCTCGCCGCCGCCGGTCTGGACGCGGTCGACCCCGTCGACGCACTGCAGGACGGGCGGGCGATGGATCGCTGGCGAGCCATGGTCGCGGCGCAGGGTGGCGACCCGGACGCTCCGCTGCCACCCGCTCGGGAACGAGAAGTGTTGTACGCAAACGCCTCCGGTGTGTTGACCCGGCTCGACGCCAGAGCCGTCGGGGTTGCCGCCTGGCGACTCGGTGCCGGACGCGAGCGGCAGGGTCAGGCCGTCCAGGCAGGGGCGGGGATACGGTGGCACGCCCGTCCCGGCGACCGGGTCGAGGCCGGAGCGCCACTGTTCACCCTGTACACCGACACGCCACACCGGTTCGAGTCCGCCCGGGCCGCGCTCGACGGCGCCTGGGACATCGGCGACACGCCACCCGACGAGCCGCTCGTCATCGAGCGCATCGGCATGGTCCCGGTCTAACTTCTCAGACATGGGTACGCCACCGCAGAACCCCGGATCCGCACCCCTCGACCTCGCCACGGTGCGCACCGCACCCAAAGCGGTCCTGCACGACCACCTCGACGGTGGGCTCAGGCCCGCAACCGTCCTCGAACTCGCCCAACACATCGGATACGACGCGCTCCCGGCGACCGATGCCGACGACCTCGCCGTCTGGTTCGCCGCGGCCGCGGGCAGTGGCTCGCTCGAGCGCTATCTCGAGACGTTCGCGCACACCGTCGCGGTGATGCAGACGCCCGAGGGCCTCCAGCGGGTGGCACGCGAATGCGTCGCAGACCTCGCCGCCGACGGAGTGGTCTACGCGGAGGTGCGGTTCGCGCCCGAGCAACACCTCGAACGGGGACTGAGCCTCGACGACGTCGTCCACCACACCCTGCTCGGGTTCGAGGACGGGATGGCTCAGGTCCGTGACCAGGGTCGCGAGATTCGCGTCGGCTGCCTGCTCACCGCGATGCGGCACGCCGCCCGGTCGCGGGAGATCGCCGAACTGGCGCTCCGGTTCCGGGACCGCGGAGTCGTCGGTTTCGATATCGCGGGCGCCGAGGCGGGCCACCCGCCGAGCCGACACCTCGACGCCTTCGAGCTGATGCGGGCCAACAACGCACATTTCACCATTCACGCCGGCGAGGCGTTCGGTCTGCCGTCGATCCACGAGGCGATCGCGTTCTGTGGGGCCGATCGCCTCGGGCACGGAGTCCGGATCACCGATGACATCACCGTCGGCGACGACGGGGACACCCGGCTCGGCAGGCTTGCGAACTACGTTCGCGACCAGCGCATCCCGTTGGAGCTGTGTCCCAGCTCCAACGTGCAGACCGGTGCCGTCCCCAGCCTCGACAAGCACCCCTTCGACCTGCTCGCCCGGTTGCGGTTCCGGGTGACGGTGAACACCGACAACCGGCTGATGAGCGCGACGACCATGAGCGAGGAAATGGTCGCGCTCGCCGTGACCTTCGGCTACGGCTGGAGCGATCTCGAACGCTTCACCATCAACGCGATGAAGTCGGCGTTCATCCCGTTCCCGGAGCGGCTCCGGCTGATCGACGACGTCGTCAAACCCGGATACGCCCGACTCAAGGGGTTGGGCACTGACAGGCCGACCCGTTAGACGAGCTGCAGGCGGGCCTCGAACTCTCGCTCCAGGTCACGCCAGGACTGCGCCTCCGCGGTGAACGGGGCGCTGGGGGCCAGCCGCGTCGGATCCGGGTTCAGCGTGTACGACACGTACCAGCCGAGCGGGGTGGACGGCGCCAGCGCCTGCTCCGTCGACTCGTCCCCGGCGAACTGCGCCGCGTCCGTGAACAGTTCGACGGCGAGGTCGAGTTGGTCGGCGTCGACCGACTGCGGTCCGTCCGCGAGGTCGTCGGCCAGACCCGGCAGCACGTACACGTTCTCGTCGGTGACCTCGACGTCGAGGGAGCCGTCCACGGCCGCGGCCTGCACCTCGGCGTAGGTGCTCACGCGTGCCAGTGCGTGATCGTGGTCGTCGGCGAGGAACCGCGCCAGCGCCCGCTCCGACGTGAACGCGAGGATCTTCCCGGCCCTGCCGAGGAAGACCGGGTCGTCGTCGAGGTAGCAGCGCAGCGTGAAGTAGGTGTCCGCCGAGGTGATGATCTTGACCGGGTCGATGCCGACCGACGTCCAGAACGTCTCCTCGTCATCGCCCTCCTCCTCGTCGGTCTCGCCGTCGAGGCTGACGTACTCGATGTCGTCGTCCTCGTCGTCGCCCTCCTCGGCGGCATCGTCCGCGTCGACGACGTTCTCCTGCGCCGCGACGATCTCAGCCTCGGCCTCCGCGACGGCGGCGGCGTCGGTCTGCGGTGTCGTGACGACCGCGTCGATAGCGTCGATCACGGCCTCCCATCCCGCCGCGACGGCCGTCCCGATCTGGTCCCACCGCTGCTCGCCGTCCCGGCCGACGAACGCGGGCTCACCCGCGGAGACGGCGTCGAGCACCGGATTCGCCCCGAAGTACCGGATCACGACGTCGAGGTCGCACACCTCGCCGATCGAGCGGACGATCTCGAACGTGTCCTCGAGCTCGCCGAGGGTGTCCGCGTCGGGGTCGCCTGCCACGAGTTCGGGAACACCGACCAGGTCGAACACGTGCGTGTCGTCGGGTTCGAACTCCGCGGCAGACAGCGCCGCGACGATCGCCCACGACGGATGCTCGACCAGATCGTGCTCGCGGTCCGAGCGGACGAACGCGGCCAGTTCGGCCGCCGAGGAGAACCCGTACAGATCGTCACCGTGACCGAGGAAGGCCTCCCACTCATCGTCCCCTTCACGCCAGCGCGGCGCCCACAGGGTGACGAGGTCGCCGTCGGTCAGTCCGAGTTGAATCGGGACGATGTCTCCAGCCATGGCGCGAAGCCTAATCGCTCAACCTCTCCGCGAGCGATGCCAGTAGCCGTTCCCGTCGCTCCGCCACCAGTTGCGCAGCGCGGGCCGCGGTCTCGACGACCGCCCGGCCCAGTTCATCGGCGTCGGTGCCGGACAGCGACTCGGGGAAGAACAGCCCGCACATGCCCCCGTGCTCGTCCACCTCGACGCTCACCAGACCTGACGAATGCGTGACCCGTGCCCGCGCCGACGACAACTGGTGCAGGGCGTCGTCGAGCGCGGCGAGCCCCGCGGTCGCCCGCGCGACCACGGCATCCATCTCTGCGCCGCTCACCGCACCACTCCGTTCCGGCCGCTCACCGCACCACTCCGTTCCGGCCGCTCACCGCACCACTCCGTTCGCGCCGCTCACACGGGCCTCATCCACGTCGGCGCCGCTGACTCGTTCGCGTCGCGTCGCGCCTGGTCGGCGGAGAGTGCGTCACGCTCGGGCAGCCCGAGTTGGTCGAGGATGTCGTCCCGGACGCCCGCCGCGGCCAGTTCGTCGCGCCTGCGTGCCTTCGCCTCCTGCGTCGATCTCCGGCACAGGTCCAGGATCGCCGCCGCGAGTTCGCCGCCGCCGTAGCGCAATTCCCGAGAGTCGATGCGGACGTCGATCGGCAGGCCGGTGGAGGTGGCGGTGACGGCGACGGTGCCTCGCGGGTTGACGATGGTGGTGGAGTCGGACTGGGACGGCGGTTCGCCGGGGGACCGGTCATCGCGAGCGGGCTCGTCGAGGCGGTCGTCGGCGCCCGGCACGGCGACATCGAGCGCGGGGACGCCGAGCACCGGTACCCCGAGCACGGGGCCGCCCGCATCGAACGGCGCGCTCACGCGGTGGGCCTGTAGAAGCCGTAGAAGCCCATCCCGATGTTCGCGGTCCGAACCGCCGACACCTGGACCGGGTCACCTGCCTCGACCATCTGGCCGTTCCCGATGACCATCGCCACGTGCCCGTCCCAGACGGCGAGGTCGCCGGGCATCAGATCGCCGGCCTCGACCGGAATGCCGACCGTCTGCTCCTGGGCCGTGCGCGGCAGTTCGATGCCCGCCTCGCCGTACGCCCACTGCGTCAGGCCCGAGCAGTCCAGGCCCTGGCCGGGTGCCGTGCCACCCCACTGGTACGGGACACCCTGCTGGCTCAGTGCGTTCCGCACCGCATTCGCGGCCTCGGGATTCGGTGCCGTGGCGGTGCTGCCGTCGGGGAGCCGGATCTCGACGCCGCCGCTGCTGCCCAGGTCGCCGCTGCCGATGTCTGCGGATCCGAGGGCGGGCGCCCCCACCTCCGCCGGTGGGCCCTGTGGCTCGGTGCCGAACGGATTCGGAGCTGTCGCGATGGCGTCGGCGAAGTGCTTGACGAACGCGTTCATGGCGTCGCCACGCTGTTGGAGTCCCGACAGCGGACTCCCGCCGCCGGTGGGGGCCGGCTGTATCGCGGCCCGCACGTCGCCCGTGGTCGTCGGCGAGGTGATCGGATCGGGCGCCGTCAGTTGCGCCATGGCGGCGGTGTGGACCTCGAGTTCGCCACGCACCCGCATGACCACGGACAGGCCACGCGAGAGGTGGTCGATCGCGGCTGCGACGATCATCATCTGACCGGCCGGGGTGGCCAGCGCCGGGCCGGCCGAGATCGCGGTCGACACGAACGACTGCACGATGCCCTGCAACTCGACGAGTCCCGCGGCAACGACCTCCGACGCGGCCGTCAAGACGCTCGCGATCTCTGTGCCCTGCTCGGACAGTTGTACCTGCTGGGTTTGTGCCTGCTCGCCCTTGGCGATCGCGGCCTGGGCGGGCGCACCCGTCCACGCCGCACCGAGCTCGGAGAGCCCGAGTTTGCCGATGGCATACGCGGTGTCGAGCGCCGCGGACGCGATGGTGAGCGCTTGGGGTGCGCCGTCCGCGGGCAGGGTTCCCGAGCCGAACGCGGTGACGAGTTCCGTGAGGGGTCGGCCGAGGACGTCGAGGGCGATCATGCGCTCACCCCACCCGCGGCATCGATCGCGGCCGCGACGCCGTGGTCGGTGCCGTCGTATTCGGCAGCGGTTGCATGCGCCGCGGCCCCCATCCCGTCGAGCGTGTCCGCGAGGGCGTGGAGCGCCGCCGTGTGCGAGCCGTGGGCCGTGGCGAACGCGGCGAGGAAATCGCCTCCGATCAGTCCGAACACCGGGGTCAGCGGACCCGGTCCCATCGCCGCGGCACCGATCGCCGCCCCCCTGACCCCGGACGCCATCGTCGCGGCAGCGACACCGTACGCGCGGATTCCGTCGGTCACCGCCGAGAATCCGTCGGTCGCCGCCGAGAATTCGTCGATCACCCCTGAGCTCCCGCTCATCCCGTACCCCCCGTTTCGTCGTGTCGACCGGATGCCTGCCTGTACACCCGCCACCCCGTTGGACGCGCCCGGGTGCGTTCCGGTTCCGCGGCGTTGACGAACACTTCCGGGACCGTTGCGCGCGCCCGGTGGTCGGCTGCCTATCCTGGGCGCATGGAGACGCACGTGGTCGACCACCCGTTGGCGGCAGCCCTGCTCACCACCATGCGCGACACCCGCAGCAGCAACCCCGCCTTCCGGGCGGCACTGCGCGAGCTGACGCACATGCTCATCTACGAGGCCATCCGAGACGCGGAGATCGAGGAGTTCGAGGTGGTGACGCCCGTCGCGCCTGCGCGGGGCGTCAGGCTGGCGAACCCGCCTCTGCTCGTTCCGGTCCTCCGCGCAGGCCTAGGCATGGTCGAGCAGGCCAGCTCGCTGATCCCGCAGTCGCAGGTGGGGTTCGTCGGCATGGCCCGTGACGAGGAAACCCACGAGCCGGTGCCCTACCTCGAGTCGCTCCCCGTCGACCTCGCGGGCATCCCCGTGTACGTCCTCGATCCGATGCTCGCGACGGGCGGCTCGATGGTGCGGACCATCGAACTCCTCGCGCAGCGCGGGGCTACCGACATCACCGCGGTGTGCGTGGTCGCGGCTCCACAAGGTGTGACAGCGCTGGCCGACTCCGGGTTTCCGGTCCGGCTGGTCGTCGCCGCCGTCGACGAGGGTCTCGACGAGAACGCGTACATCGTCCCGGGGCTCGGCGACGCGGGCGACCGCCAGTTCGGGCCCCGCAACATCTAGCGGTCACCCCAATTGGGGTGAGAATCGCGCACAGGCGCGAAGCGTCTCCTGCGCGGCGGCTCGTGCGCGGGGCAGGTCGGCGCGGCTCGTGACCGGCTCGAACGCCTCGAAATAGCACTTGAGCTTCGGCTCCGTCCCCGACGGGCGCACCACCACCCGCACGTGCTCGCCCGACAGGACCACGGCGTCGGTCCGGGCCTGCCCGCGGCGGAGCAGGAGGTCCTCACCCGACACGGGCTCGCCCGCGAGGTCGGTCGGGAGGTTCTCACGCAGCCGGGTCATCGCTTCGGTGATCCGGTCGAGGTGCTCGACACGGTGTGACACCTGCGTCGTGGCGTGCACCCCGAATTCGACCGCGAGGTCGTCGAGGACGTCCTGCAGTGTGCGGCCCCGCGCTTTCAGTCCTGCCGCGACATCGGCGAGCACGACCGCGGCGGAGATGCCGTCCTTGTCGCGAACCAGATCCGGTGCCACGCAGTGCCCGATGGCCTCTTCGTACGCGTACACCAGGCCCTCGCCCGCCCGCACCAGCCATTTGAAGCCGGTGAGGGTCTGTGCGAACCGGGCGCCGCGGGCGGCCGCGATGCGGCCGAGCAGTTGGGACGACACCACCGTCGTCGCGACGAGCGGGTCGGCTCCGGCCGGTTGCGCGCGCAGCAGATGGTCGCCGAGGATCGCACCGGTTTCGTCGCCGGTGAGCATCCGCCATCCGTCCGGCGTCGGGACCCCCACGGCGCACCGGTCGGCGTCGGGGTCGAGCGCGATCGCGAGGTCGGCGTCGACGGAATCGGCCAACTGCAGCAGTGCGTCCGTTGCGCCGGGTTCCTCGGGATTGGGGAACGCGACGGTGGGAAAGTTCGGGTCGGGCGCGAACTGGATGCCGACGGTGTGGATCTCGGAGAACCTTGCGGCCTGCAGCGCCTCGACCGCGGTGGCGCCGCCGACGCCGTGCAGTGGGGTGAGCGCGATCCGCAGGTCGCGGTCCTCGCCTCGGGCCAGGGCGGCGACGCGCGCGAGATAGTCGGCGCGCAGCGAGACCGCGTCCGCCGATTCGACCGGCGATCGGGGCACCGCGACGGCAGGTCCGACAGCAGCGATGGCGGCTTCGATCTCGCGGTCGGACGGCGAGATCAGTTGCGCGCCACCGTCGAGGTACACCTTGTAGCCGTTGTCGGCAGCCGGGTTGTGGGACGCGGTGATCTGCACGCCGAGTTGCGCCCCCAACGCCCGGACGGCGTAGGCGAGCACCGGCGTCGGAGTCGGTCCGGGAAGCAGGACCACCGAGAATCCGGCGCCGGCAAGCACTTCCGCCGCCGTCGTCGCGAACAGTGCGGATCCGTGGCGTCCGTCCCTGCCGACGACCACCACCGACCCGCCGAGGCACTTCGCCCGCAGCCAGGCCCCGATGCCCGCGGTCGTGCGGGTGACGACCGCGACGTTCATCCCGTTCGGACCTGCGCGGAGGGGGCCACGCAGTCCTGCGGTGCCGAACGTCAAAGGCGCCGAGAAGCGGTCCGCGAGTTCGGTGTCCGAGAGTGCCCGCAGGTCGGCCCGGGCGGCGGGGTCGGGATCGCCTGCGATCCAGTCGTCCACCAGGCGCCGCAGCTCCGGCGTCACAGTGCCGACACCAGTTCGCGCAGCAGAGTTCCGATGCGGCCCGCCGACGCCGCTCCGGCCGCGAGGACCTCTGCGTGGTCGAGTCGTTCGCCGGTGATGCCCGCGGCGAGGTTGGTGACCAGGGAGATGCCGAGTACCTCCGCGCCGAGTTCGCGGGCGGCGATCGTCTCGTGGACGGTCGACATCCCGACGAGGTCGGCGCCGAGGATGCGGAGCATCCGGATCTCGGCGGGCGTTTCGTAGTGCGGTCCGGGCAGTCCCGCGTACACGCCCTCGTCCAACGCGGGATCGATCGACCGGGCGAGTGCGCGCAGGCGGGGCGAGTAGGCGTCGACGAGGTCGACGAACCGGGCGCCGACGAGGGGGGAGCGGGCGGTCAGGTTGAGGTGGTCGGCGATCAACACGGGCTGCCCCACGGACAGTCCGTCGCGGATGCCCCCGGCGGCGTTGGTCAGTACGACGGTGCGAGCGCCGGCGGCGACGGCCGTCCGCACCGGGTGGACGACCCGCGCGAGGTCGTGGCCCTCGTACGCGTGGGTGCGTCCGAGCAGGACCAGTGCCCGGTGGTCGCCGACCGGGACCGACAGCACGGTTCCCGCGTGACCCGAGGCGGACGGCGCAGCGAAGCCGGGGAGGTCGGACATCGGGACGCTCGCGGTCGCGGAGCCGAACGCGTCCGCTGCCGCCTGCCACCCGGAGCCGAGCACGATCGCGACGTCGTGCCTGGCCGCGCCGGTCCGTTCACCCAGTACCCGCGCGGCCTGCTGCTCGAGGGAGTCCATGAGGGCACAGTACTGGCGACAACGGAAGTTACCCGTAGGTAGTATTCGGGCATGCCTTACCTCGAGCGCGACGGCGACGTCCACATCCTGTACCTCGGTGACCAGGGTCAGACCGACAGCGAGAACCGCTTCCACCCCGACTGGATCGACGCGTTCCACGCCACCCTCGACGAGGTCGAGGCTGTGGAGGGACCGGCGTCGCTGGTGTTCGCGGCGTCCGGCAAGTTCTTCACCAACGGACTCGACACGGACTGGCTGTTCGGCAACCTCGACCAGATCCACGCCTATCTCGACAAGGTGCACACGATCTTCACTCGGGTTCTGACGTTCCCGATGACCACGGTCGCCGCCGTCGGCGGCCACGCGTTCGGCGGGGGCACGATGCTCGCGGCGTCCAGCGACCAGCGGGTGATGCGTGCCGACCGCGGGTTCTGGTGCCTGCCGGAGGCCAAGCTCAACATGCCGTTCACCGTGGGTATGAACGCCCTGATGACCCTGCAGCTGCCCCGCACCGTCGCCGTCGAGGCGATGACCACGAGCCGCCGCTACGGCGGCGCCGATGCGCTCGCCGCAGGCATCGTCAACGAGATCGCCGACGGGGACGGGGTGCTCCCCGCTGCGATCGCGCGGGCCGCCGCAACCACCGCGCTGCACGGCGCGAACCTGCGCAAGATCAAGTCCGACGTGCACGCCCCGATCCTCGAGGCGTTCGCCGTCCCGACGACCCCGGAGAACCTGACCTTCGGGTGATGCGCCTCCGCAGTGGTGCAACATGCGCACCACTGCGGCTCCGCTGCCCCAGTGGTGAGACACTGGGACCTGTGACCTCGGAAGTGGACGACGCGATCGCCGGTGCGCAGGCGGATCTGATCGCGCTGTCCCACTCCATCCACGCCGAGCCCGAACTCGCCTTCGCCGAGCATCGCAGCGTCGCGAAGGTCGCGGAAGTGCTGTCCCGGTACGGCTTCGACGTCACCGTTCCCTATTTCGGCCTGCCGACCGCGTTGTGCGCCGAGTACGGCAGCGGCGACTTCGTCGTCGGTCTCCTCGCCGAGTACGACGCCCTCCCCGAAATCGGGCACGCGTGCGGACACAATGTCATCGCCGCGGCGGCCGTCGGTGCCGGGATCGCGTTGGCGCCCCTGGCCGATCGACTGGGAATCACGATCCGGGTGATCGGCACCCCGGCCGAGGAAACGGGCGGGGGCAAGGTCCTGATGCTCGAACGCGGGGCGTTCGACGACCTCGCGATGGTGGCGATGGTTCACCCCGGACCCGAGGACATCGCGGGCGCCCATTCCCTGGCGATGGCGGACATCGCCGTCACGTTCCGTGGGCGGGAGGCGCACGCGTCGGCCGCGCCGCAGCTGGGACTCAACGCCGCCGACGCCGCGACCGTCGCACAGGTCGGACTCGGCCTGCTGCGCCAGCATCTCGAACCGGGTCAGCAGATGCACGGCATCGTCAGCGACGGTGGCATCGCACCGAACATCGTGCCCGCCCACACCGAGATGCTCTACTACCTCCGCGCGGGCACCTCCACCGCGCTGTCCGCACTGACCGACCGGGTGTTCGCCTGCTTCGAGGCGGGCGCGCTCGCCGCCGGCTGCACACACGAAATTCGCACGGTGTCACCGAATTACGACGAACTGCGCCCCGACCCCTGGCTCGTGGGGGCGTACCGGGAACAGATCGAGACGATGGGCCGCTCGCCGCTGCCCCCCGACCGGGAAGGATCGCGCCCGCTGGGCAGCACCGACATGGGAAACGTGACGCAGGTGATTCCGGGGATCCATCCGGTGATCGGGATCGACTCGGGTGGCGCGGTCACCCACCAACCGGAGTTCGCAGCGGCCTGCGTGACCGACTCCGCCGATCGTGCGGTACTCGACGGCGCCCGCGCGCTCGCGGGGACGGTGGTCGCCGCGGCAACCGACCCGGCGCAGCGGACACGGCTGCTGGGCGCCGCCGCGGCGCGCTCGGACGCACAGGAGCGACGGGGGACCGCACGGTGACCGGATGGATCGACCGGTGGGTCGACGAGCACGCCCGCGAACTGTCCGGGTGGCGCCGACACATCCATGCCCACCCGGAACTCGCCCGTCAGGAGTTCGCGACCACCGCCTTCGTCGCGGACACGCTCACCGCAGCCGGATTGACTCCGCGCATCCTGCCGGGGGGAACCGGTCTCGTCTGCGACATCGGTCCCGACGGTCCGCGCGTCGCCCTGCGCGCGGACATGGACGCGCTGCCCCTGCAGGAGGACACCGGCGCGCCGTACGCGTCCACGGTCCCCGGGGTGTCCCATGCCTGCGGCCACGACGCACACACGACGATCCTCCTGGGCACGGGCCTCGCGCTCGCGCAGTCACCCGAGTCGCTGCCCAACGGCGTCCGACTGGTGTTCCAGCCCGCCGAGGAGGTCATGCCGGGCGGCGCACTCGACGTCGTCGCCACCGGGGCGATGGAAGGTGTGTCGAGAATCTTTGCACTGCACTGTGATCCGCGCCTCGCGGCGGGACGGGTCGGAGTCCGGCTCGGTGCCATCACCTCCGCTGCCGACACGGTCGAACTGCTGCTCGACTCGCCGGGCGGCCACACCTCACGACCTCACCTGACCACCGACCTGGTCTACGCGCTCGGCACCGTGATCACCGGACTGCCGGGCATGCTCAGCAGGCGCATCGACCCGCGCACCAGCACGGTGATGGTGTGGGGTGCGGTCAGCGCGGGCCAGGCGCCCAACGCGATTCCGCAGACGGGACGACTGATCGGGACGGTGCGGACCGGGGACCACGACACCTGGGCGCTGCTCGAACCGCTCGTCCGGGAGATCGTGCACGGACTGCTCGCCCCGACCGGCGTCCGCTACGAACTGAACTACCGGCGCGGAGTGCCGCCCGTCGTCAACGACGAGGTGTCCACCCGCATGTTCGAGCACGCCATCTCGCAGCTCGGACCCGACGCGTTGTCGGACACCCCTCAGTCCGGTGGTGGCGAGGACTTCTCCTGGTATCTCGAGGAGGTGCCGGGCGCGATGGCCCGGCTCGGCGTCTGGTCGGGGGTCGGCGAGCAACTCGACATCCACCAGCCGACCTTCGACCTGGACGAACGGGCGCTCGGGGTCGGGGTGCGGGTGCTCGCGAACTTGGCGATCGGTGGCGAGCCGACGGTTCCCTGACGAGTCGGCGGTTCAGCCCGAGTAGCCGGGCGTTCCCGGGCCGACGTTGCGGCTGTTGCGGGTGCGCAGTTCGCGGACGTAGTCGGCCGGGGCGCCCGCGATCTCGGCGGCGTCCGCCATCACGCCCAGGTAGCGCGCCGACGGGAGGCCGCCCTCGTACGCATCGAGCACGTACAGCCACGCGAGGACGGAGTCACCGGAGTCGGTGTCCACCCGGACCCGGATCTTGCGGTGAATCCCCAGCTCCGAACCCTCCCACCGGTCGAGGCTCGCCTCGTCCTCGTCGGGCACGTCGTACAGCACCACGAACACCCGTGAGTCGGGGTCCTCGACGACCGTCGCCAGTGCGCCCTCCCAGCCGATGTCTCCGCCGCTGAACGTCAGACGCCAGCCGTCGAGCCAGCCCGTCCCGGCCATCGGCGAATGGGGGCACCGCAGCAGCATCTGCTCGGGGTGCATGTTGGATCCGTACGCGGCGTAAATCGGCACGGCGAAAGCCTAGACCGTGCGCGTACGAGCTTCGAACTGTCGACCTCGGATCCGGGTCGCGCGGCGTGGCCACCGTCCACCGCAGCAACGGCTCCACTCGCCGCACCGCCGCCCGCTCGATGTGCAGGGCACCACCCGGGTGGAATAGCGTGGATGCACCGAGAACTGTGCACACGCTGCCGAAACATGGAGGACGGATGACCCGGATCGTGATCATTGGCGGTGGCCCTGCGGGCTACGAGGCGGCGCTCGTCGCGGCAGCTCACGGGGCGACGGTCTCCCTCGTCGATTCGGACGGTGTCGGCGGTGCGTGCGTGCTGTGGGACTGCGTCCCGTCGAAGACGTTCATCGCGTCCACCGGTGTCCGCACCGACATGCGTCGCGCCACCGATCTCGGAATCTCCCTCGATCCGGCGCAGGCCACCATCTCCCTGCCCCAGATCCACTCCCGGGTCAAGAGCCTCGCGCAGGCCCAGTCCGCGGACATCCGGGACAAGCTGCAGACCGCGGGTGTCGAACTGCTCGCAGGTACCGCGGAGTTGATCGACTCGGTCATCGGCATGGCCTCGCACAAGGTGAAGGCGCATCTGGCCGACGGTGGCGAGCGGGTGCTGGAGGCGGACGTCGTTCTCATCGCGACCGGGGCGTCGCCCCGCGTGCTGCCGGGCGCCGAGCCGGACGGCGACCGCATCCTCAACTGGCGTCAGCTCTACGACCTCGAGACCCTGCCCGAGCATCTCGTGGTCGTCGGCTCCGGTGTGACGGGCGCCGAATTCGTCTCGGCCTACACCGAAATGGGTGTGCACGTGACGATGGTGTCGAGCCGCGACCGGGTGCTGCCGCACGAGGACGCGGATGCGGCGATGGTCCTCGAGGAGGCGCTGTCCGAACGCGGTGTCACCCTGGTCAAGCACGCCAGGGCCGACTCCGTCGTTCGCACCGCCGACGGCATCCGCGTGACCCTGTCCGACGGCCGCACCGTCGACGGCAGCCACGCCCTCATGACCGTCGGTTCCACCCCCAACACCTCGGGGCTGGGACTCGAGAAGGTCGGCATCGAACTCGATCGCGGCGGCTACCTGCGGGTCGACCGGGTGTCCCGGACATCGGTGTCCGGGGTCTACGCGGCCGGCGACTGTACCGGCCTGCTCCCGCTCGCCTCGGTCGCCGCCATGCAGGGCCGCATCGCCATGTACCACGCGCTCGGTGAGGGCGTGAGTCCCATCAAGCTCAAGACCGTCGCGTCCGCCGTGTTCACCCGCCCCGAGATCGCGAACGTCGGCGTCAGCCAGGCTGCCATCGACAACGGCGACGTGCCCGCCCGCACCGTCATGCTGCCGCTCAACACCAACCCTCGGGCCAAGATGTCGTCGCTGCGTCGCGGATTCGTGAAGATCTTCTGCCGCCCCGCGACCGGCGTCGTCATCGGCGGTGTCGTCGTCGCGCCGACGGCGTCCGAGCTGATCCTGCCGATCGCCATCGCCGTGCAGAACAACCTCTCGGTCAACGACCTCGCGCAGACGTTCTCGGTGTACCCGTCGCTGTCCGGCTCGATCACCGAGGCCGCGCGGCAGTTGATGCGGCACGACGATCTGGACTGACATGTCCAACATGTGGGATCGATGGTTCACATGGCAAACGCGATGATGCGATAGTGGAAGGCGGCCGGCACCCCCGGCCGCCTTCCGTGCCTCCCGCCCGTGGATCCGCCGGCGACAGGTCTTTCACGCCTTGTCCCCGCTCGCCGAATCCCGGGAGGATCCCGTGTCCCCAGTCCTCGCGCGCCGCATGGCCGCGCTCCGTTCGTCCGCCATCCGTGACCTGCTCGCGGTGACCGCCCGCCCCGAGGTCATCGGCCTCGCAGGCGGCCTTCCCGACCCGAATCTCGTTCCACTCCAGAGAATTCGAGATGCCACCATGCGAGCGCTCGTGACGGCCGACGCACTGCAGTACACCGAGACCGCGGGACTGCTCGCGCTGCGCGAGGTGATCGCAGACCGCGAGTCGGCGTACCGTCCGTGTCGGGTGGACGTGGCCGACGTCGCCGTCACGCACGGCTCCCAACAGGGGCTCAGCCTGCTCGCTCAGGTGCTCGTCGATCCCGGCGCGACCGTCGTCGTCGAGGAACCTGCGTACCCCGGAGCCCTGCAGGTGCTGCGGGCGGCCCAGGCGCGGATCGTGACAGTTCCCCTCGACGAGGACGGCATGCGCGTCGATCTACTGGCCGACCTGCTCGAATCGGGGGAGCGGCCGGTGTTCGTGCACACCGTCAGTACCTTCCACAACCCGCGTGGGGTGACGCTGTCCGTGTCGCGTCGACGCGAGTTGGTGGCTCTTGCCGAGAGATTCGGGTTCCACGTCGTCGAGGACGACCCGTACGGAGAGCTGTACTACACGGGTCGGCCGCCGGAACCCGTTGCCGCGCTCTCGGATCGGGTGATCCGGCTGTCCAGCGTGTCGAAGATCCTCGCGCCTGCACTTCGCGTGGGGTGGATGGTCGCCCCGCGCGAGATCCGTGCGGCGGTCGAACTCGTCAAGCAGGGCGCGGACCTGTGCGATTCCCGACTGACCCAGCAGGTGGTCGCAGAACTGCTCGCCGACGGGCCGTGGCTGGACGAACACGTCACGGGACTACGGGCCGACTACGGTCGGCGCGCCGACACGCTGGGTGCCGCGGTCCGGCGAGAGTTCGGTGACACCGCGACACTGTCCCCGATCGGCGGTGGCATGTTCGGCTGGCTCGAGTTCCACGACGGCACCGACACCGACGCCCTGCTCACGGCGGCACTCGGCCGCGGAGTCGCCTTCGTCCCGGGGTCCGCCTTCGCCGTCGGTGGCGGGGCCGGGGCGGGGGCGAGTGCGCGCCTGTGCTTCACGACGAACACCGCCGACCGGCTGGACGAGGCCGTCGCCCGGCTCGCCGCTGCCCACGACTGCTGAGTCGACGCCGCCCGAGAGGTTCCCTAATGTCACATTTGGTCACTTGGCGATACCCGATGTGACATCAGGGAACGTGCGCCTGGGTCAGTCGACCCAGTCGTAGGTGCGCTCGACGGCCTTGTTCCACTCCCGGTACAGGCGGTCCCGCTCGTCCGCGGCCATGTTCGGGGTCCAGGTGTGCCCGATCTCCCAGTTGGCGCGGATGTCGTCCTCGGAGTTCCAGTACCCGACGGCCAGGCCTGCGGCGTAGGCGGCGCCGAGCGCGGTGGTCTCGTTGACGACCGGCCGGATGACGGGAACGTCGAGGATGTCCGACTGGAACTGCATGAGGGTCTCGTTGAGCACCATGCCGCCGTCGACCTTGAGCGAGGTGAGGGTCACGCCGGAGTCGGCCTCCGCCGCCTCGATGACCTCGCGGGTCTGGAATGCGGTGGCCTCGAGTGCCGCGCGGGCGAGGTGCCCCTTGTTGACGAAACGGGTGAGCCCGACGATGGCTCCGCGGGCGTCGGGACGCCAGCGCGGAGCGAACAGCCCGGAGAAGGCGGGGACGATGTAGGTGCCACCGTTGTCGGGGACCGCGGACGCCAGCAGCTCGACTTCCTTCGCGGAGTTGATGATGCCGAGATTGTCGCGCAACCACTGCACGAGCGACCCCGTCACCGCGATCGACCCTTCGAGTGCGTAGACGGCTGCCGCGTCACCGATCCGGTAGCAGACGGTGGTGAGCAGCCCGTGCTCGCTCTGCACCGGCGTCGTTCCGGTGTTGAGGAGCAGGAAGTTGCCGGTGCCGTAGGTGTTCTTGGCATCGCCGGGCGACAGGCACGCCTGCCCGAACGTCGCGGCCTGCTGGTCGCCCAGGATGCCCGAAACGGGAACGCCCGCCAGGTTTCCCCGACCGCGGGCGGTGCCGTAGACGTGGGACGAGCTGCGGATCTCGGGCAGCAGCGACATCGGGATCTGCATGTCGGAGCAGATCTGCTCGTCCCACTCGAGGGTGTGCAGGTTCATGAGCATCGTGCGGGACGCGTTGGTGACGTCCGTGGCGTGGACGCCGCCGGACACCCCGCCGGTGAGGTTCCACAGGATCCACGAGTCCATCGTCCCGAAGCAGAGGTCACCCGCTTCGGCTCGGGCCCGGACGCCGTCGACGTTGTCGAGGATCCAGCGAAGCTTCGGTCCCGAGAAGTAGGTGGAGAGGGGAAGCCCGGTCGCCTGCCGATAGCGGTCGGGTCCCTCGTCGCCGGCGAGTTCCTCGCACAGTTCGGCGGTGCGGGTGTCCTGCCAGACGATGGCGTTGTGCACCGGTTCGCCCGTGGTGCGATCCCACACGACGGTCGTCTCGCGCTGATTGGTGATGCCGACCGCGGCGAGGTCCGCATGGGCGAGGTCACGTTTGGCGAGGGCGCTCGCCACCACCTCGCGGGTGCTGCGCCAGATCTCGCTCGCGTCGTGTTCGACCCACCCGGCCTGGGGGAAGATCTGACGGTGTTCCTGCTGCGCGGAGGTGACCACGCGGCCGGCGTGATCGAAGATCATGCAGCGGCTCGACGTGGTGCCCTGGTCGATCGCGGCGATGTACCGGGTCACTGGCGTCCTACTCTCTCGGCGGTCTCGGCACGAAGCTACTAGGCTGAGCCACGATTTGCCGTCAAGCTCGGGAGCGAAGCGTTGGACAAGCAGCCTGGTGTGCAGTTCCTCGGCCCCGACCAGCGAAAGCTGGCCTGGGAGCAGTTGGGCGCCGAACAGTTCGACGTGGTGGTGATCGGCGGCGGTGTCGTCGGCGCGGGCACCGCCCTCGACGCGGCGACCCGAGGACTCAAGGTCGCGTTGGTGGAGGCGCGTGACTTCGCGTCCGGAACGTCGTCGCGGTCGTCGAAGATGTTCCACGGCGGACTGCGCTACCTCGAACAGCTCGAGTTCGGTCTGGTGGCGGAGGCGCTGCACGAGCGGGAACTGTCGATGTCGACGCTGGCGCCGCATCTGGTCAAGCCGCTCGAGTTCCTGTTCCCGCTGACGCACCGGGTGTGGGAACGGCCTTACATGGCAGCCGGTTTCATGCTGTACGACCGGATGGGCGGCGCGAAATCCGTTCCGGCGCAGAAGCATCTGACCAGGGCGGGCGCGCTGCGGATGTCGCCGGGATTGAAGCGGAACGCTCTCATCGGTGGAATTCGCTACTTCGACACCGTCGTCGACGACGCCAGGCACACGATGACCGTCGCCCGCACCGCCGCGCACTACGGCGCCGTGGTGCGCACGTCGACCCAGGTGGTGGGGTTCCTTCGGGAAGCGGACCGGGTTTCCGGTGTGCGTGTGCGCGATTCGGAGGACGGCAGCACGACGGAGGTGCGTGGACACGTCGTCGTCAACGCCACTGGAGTGTGGACCGACGAGATCCAGGCGCTGTCGCGTCAGCGGGGTCGTTTCCGGGTGCGTGCCAGCAAGGGTGTGCACATCGTCGTGCCGCGGGATCGCATCGTCAGCGACGCCGCGATCATCCTGCGTACCGAGAAGTCCGTGCTCTTCGTGATTCCGTGGGGTGGTCACTGGATCATCGGAACGACCGACACGGACTGGAACCTCGACCTGGCGCATCCGGCCGCGACGAAGGCCGACATCGACTACATCCTCGGGCACGTCAACAAGGCGCTCGTCACGCCGCTCACCCACGACGACATCGACGGCGTGTACGCCGGACTGCGGCCGCTGCTGGCGGGGGAGAGTGACGAGACGTCGAAGCTCTCGCGTGAGCATGCGGTGGCGCGTGTCGCGCCCGGTCTGGTCGCGATCGCGGGCGGTAAGTACACGACCTATCGGGTGATGGGCATGGACGCCGTCGACCTGGCGTCGGAGGACATCCCGGCACGGATCGCGCCGTCGATCACCGAGCGTGTTCCCCTGGTCGGGGCCGACGGCTACTTCGCACTCGTCAACCAGTCGGTGCACCTGGGGAAGCTGCACGGCTTGCACCCCTACCGCGTGAAGCACCTTCTCGATCGCTACGGCTCGCTCATCGACGAGGTGCTCGCACTGGCCGCGGAGACACCCGAGCTGCTCCAGCCGCTCACCGATGCCCCGGATTATCTCCAGGTCGAGGCGGTGTACGCGGCCGCAGCCGAGGGCGCGCTCCACCTCGAGGACATCCTTGCGCGGCGCACCCGCATCTCGATCGAGTACTCCCATCGCGGGGTGAACTGCGCCGAGCAGGTCGCCAGACTCGTCGCTCCCGTCCTCGGCTGGGACGAGGCCGGAATCGACCGGGAGGTCGCGACCTACCGCGCGCGTGTCGAGGCCGAGGTGATGTCGCAGGCGCAGCCGGACGATCCGGGTGCCGACGCGCTCAGGGCTGCGGCACCCGAAGCGCGAGCGGAGATCCTGGAACCGGTACCGATCTCGCGTTAGTGGGTCAGGAACAGTTTGATCGCGACGATCACGACCGCGATCACTCCCAGGACCAGTGACCCGATCAGGGTCTGACCGGTGGGGCGTTCGCCGCGCAGTCGGGTGATGACATAGGTGATGCTCGCGATGCGCGTGACCACCCAGATCTCCGCGAGGATGAGCGCCGTCGACAGTTCGATCAGGCCGAGGCCGCCGATGCCGACGACGAGGGCGGGGACGAGTCCCGACGTGAGGACCGGGACGGAGTCGCGGAGTTCCGCGATGCGTTCGGTGGTGGTGAGCTGACGTCCGCTGCGGGCGCTGCGGCCGACCGATTCAGCGAACGCATGCGCCACGAACGTGGACAGCGACGTCGCGATCACCACGAGGCTGGCCCGGGTGATGCCGGTGCTGTGATTCAGCGGTATCAAGGCCGTCAGGACCAGGATGTTGCCGTACACGTACGCACTGATCCGGCTGGCATAGTCCTCGACGGGAAGCGGCGGTCTTGGCATGCGTTACAGCGTCGCACGGACGCGGTGCTCACGCGGTTTCGAGTGACGCGAGTCCTGCGGTGAGTGTCCGGATGCAGCGCACCGCGATGTCCGCGGGTCTCGGAGCTCCGCCGGTGTCGTCGCCGGTCCCCGCCCATGTTTGGATCGCCAGCCGCATCGCCGTGTTGCCCGCGACTGCGGCGAGCCGGACGTCGACTGGGTCGGCGTCAGGGCCCATCAGGACGCCGAGGGTCGCGACGAGCTTCTCCTCGGTGTCGTTGACGACGCGGAACCACACCGACTCCAGGCCGGGATCGCCGGGGACGGCGCGCAGGAGGTCGCGGCTGAGCTGCAGGGCCCGGTAGCCGGACGGCTCGGACGCGACGAGCGCTCGGCGTGCGGACGCCTCGAGCGCCGCCGCGATCGGGGTGCCGGGTTCGGTTCCGGCGAGGTCGACGAGCCAGTCGTCGATACCAGAGGTGATCAGCGGCGCGACGGCCTCCTCCTTGGTGCGGAAGTAGCGGTAGAAGGTGCGCAGTCCGATCCCTGCTGCGCCGGCGATGTCCTCGGCGGTGACGGCGGCGGCACCGCGCTCGGCGAACAGTCGGGCGGCGGATCGGGCGATGTCGAGTTGGGTCTGCGCCTTCCGTCGTTCGGTCAGCGACACGAGGGGTTGCGCATTCGGGTCCGCCATGTGCACCATCATCACATGGTGGCACGACGTGCCACTATGGCGCGAGATGCCAATGATGAAAACTTCAACCATCCGGTGAGACGAGAGGAAGTGCAGTTGATGAATCGCTTCGAGGGACGCAAGGTGCTCGTCACCGGTGCAGGATCGGGTATCGGGCAGGCCACTGTCGCCCGAATCCTGGAAGAAGGCGGAATCGTCGCTGCCGCGGACGTCAACGAGGCCGGCCTCGAAGTGACGAAGGCACGTGCGGAGGAAGCGGGCACCGCGGGCCGACTGACCGTGACGACGGTCGACATCTCCAACGAGGACTCGGTCCGCGACAGCATCGGCGGCGTCATCGACAACCTCGGTGGGTTGCAGGTGCTGATCAATGCCGCGGGGATCCTGCGGTCCTCCCACACCGCCGACACGACGCTCGACTTCTGGAACACGGTCATCGGCGTCAACCTCACGGGAACCTTCCTCGTCACCCGCCAGGCACTGCCCGCGCTGCTCGACTCGGGCAAGGGTGTCGTCGTGAACTTCAGTTCGACGTCGGCGCACTTCGCGCATCCCTACATGGCTGCCTACGCGGCGTCGAAGGGCGGCATCCGGTCGTTCACCCACGCGATCGCCCTCGAGTACGCCAAGCAGGGCCTGCGGGCCGTCGCCGTCGAGCCGGGCTCCATCGCGTCGGGCATGACCAGCAACCCCGGGTTCCCGACCGAAGGGGTCGACCCGTCGCTGATCGGCAAGCTGTACCCGTGGATCGGTGACGGCTTCGCGCCGCCGGAGGACGTCGCGGGCGTCATCGCGATGCTGGCGTCCGACGACGGAAAGTTCGTCACCGGCACCGAGATTCGGATCGACGGCGGAACCCACATGTAGGTAGGTGCCTACGACGCATGTGCGCCCTTTCGGTAGCGCCGGCCACCGAAAAGGCGCACATGCGCGAAGCGCCTACACTTCTCAGACGATGAGCACCGTTAGGTCAGCCCTCGACGAACGCCGTAAGCAGCGCCGTACCCGACTACTCGATGTCGGGGTCGACCTGCTGGGCGCGGCGGAGAGCCCCGCCGTCAGTGTCCGTGCCGTGTGTCGTGCGGCGGGCCTCACCGAACGCTACTTCTATGAGAGCTTTGCCGACCGTGACACCTACGTCCGCGAGGTCTACGCGGAGGTGGGTGAACGGGCGCGCGCCGCACTGGTCGCGGCGGTCGGGAAGGCCTCCAGCCCAGCCGAACTCGCGGAGTTCGCAGTGCGCGCGTTCGTCGAGCTGGTCCTCGATCACCCGGAAGCGGGTCGCGTCCTGCTGCTCGCGCCGACGCGTGAACCTGCCCTCGGCGGACGCGGACTCGCACTCGTCCCGAGTTTCGTCGCCCTGATTCAGGCTCAGCTCGGTGCCGTCGACGACCCCGACGAACGCGCCCTGCGCGCACTCGGACTCGTCGGCGCCCTGACGAGCCTGTTCATCGGCTATCTCGACGGGACCGTCACCGTGTCCCGGGAGACGCTGATCCGGCACTGTCTGGGCCTGCTCGAGCGGGAGAGCCACGCATGACGTCTCAGCGGTGGTCGGCGTATGCGTCCGCACGCGGACCGATCGCGGTGACCTCGACGATCCGACGGACCTCGTCGATCCGGAAGACCACCCGGTTGGCGCCCCGCTGACACGAGTACAGGATCGAGAGCGCAGGCGCGCTCAGTTCGGTGCCGACAGCGCGCGGGTCGTCGACGAGGGGACCGGTGAGGAGGCCGAACAGCGCGAGTGCGTCGGGGGTGCGGACCGTATCGATGAGCGCGAGCGCCGCGGATCGTGCGACGACCAATCGATGGTGCGACGCCACCGGAGCCGGTCGGTTCGCCGCCCCGGGGTCGCGGCCCGCTTCGCGCATGCCCAGCGCGAGCGCGTCGGCGTCGAGGACGTCCCCGGCGGCGATCTCGGCGACACCGGCCTCGTGCGCGCCCAGCATGGCCGGGTCGGACAACAGGGCGATCGTCTCCAGCAATCCGTCGTAACGGTTCGCGCCCAGCAGCACAGCAGCACGCGCTCCGTCCGCGACGATCTCGAACGTTTCCCCGGTGTGTGCGGTTGCCGCAACGAGCTCGGGCAGCTGCCGCTGTGCGTCGCCCACCCGGATGGTCGTCATGCGATCACGGTAGCGGCGGTTGGCAGTTCGGGCACCAGAAGATCTGCCGCTCGTGCGCGGCGTCGTCGCCGAGTGACCCGGATTCGACGAGAGTGCCGCAGCGCCAACACGGTTTACCGGCGCGCCCGTACACCCAGGTGGAGCGGCCGCGGCGGCGGTCTCCGGTGGTGACGCGGACGACGCGGTCACGGTTCGCGATCAGCAGCCGGCGCGCCAGATCCGTCCAGGCCGTCGGGTCGCCTGCCGCGGCAACCGGGGTGGCGGGGTGGACGCCCCGCAGGAAGCACAGTTCGTTGCGGTACACGTTGCCGACGCCCGCCATGACCCGCTGGTCGAGGAGTGCGACCCCGACGGCGCGCGCCGGGTCGGAGGCCAGGTTCGCCCCCGCGATCTGCTCGTCCCAGTCCGCGCCGAGCAGATCGGGACCGAGGTGTCCGACTGCCGCCGATTCCTGTTCGCGCGGTATCACCTCCACGACGCCCAGCTGGAAGCCGACGGCGACTGCATCGGTGGTGCCGAGCAGGATGCGCGCCTGCCACGAGGGCCGACGCCATCGCGCGCCCGCCGGGTAGACGTGCCAGGCGCCCTCCATCTTCAGGTGGGTGTGGACGCTGAGGTCTCCGACGCGGATCAACAGGTGCTTGCCGCGACTGACCACCTCGTCGACGGGTCCCGGCGTGAGGTCAACCGTGGCGAACGCAGGCACTCGAATGTCGCAGAGTGTCAACGCCTTCCCCTCGAGCGCGGCGCGCAGACGGGTCGCGGCCTGCCACACCGTGTCACCCTCGGGCACCGTCACCGCCCCGCATAGGGCGTCCGCTTCCGCAGGCCGCGGGGTGTGGCCGAGAACCCGGCCTCGACCAGGGTGGGTGCCAACGGGCTGGAGTGGACGGATTCGCCGTCCACCTTCTCCACGACGATCTTCTCGACGCCGCCGCGGTCGACGAGTTCGCCGAGGGCGAGCGCCGCGGCGTGCCGATCGCCTGGGTCGGCGGTGAACGTCAGCAGGGTCTTCCCTCCTCGCTCGACGTACAGCGCCAGGTCGCCGTCGACGAGGACGACCATGGCACCGGCCTTGCGGCCCGGCCGATGCCCCCCTTCCGTCGCAGGCCAGCCGAGGGCCGCGCCGTACGGGTTGGCGGGGTCGGTCGCCGCCAATGCCACGGCCGCGCGGGGCCGGTCCGGGGTGGGGGCGTCCGCGTAGCCGCGCAGCCGGTCGACGACGTCCGACGTCGAGAACTGAGCGGCACCGAGACCGTCGACGAAATAGCCGCGTCTGCACCGCCCGCTCTCCTCGAACTCGCGTAGCACCTTGTACATCAACGCGAACCCGCCGGGAACGTCCTCCGCGACAACCGAACCGCGGGTCACGACGCCGTGGCGGTCGAGCAGCAGGTCGGCCCGGCCGTGCGCGCGGATCGTCGGGTCCGGTTCCGGTTCGGGAAGCAGTGACCACCGGCCGCCCACGGTCGGGGGACCGGTCCGGGACGGCATCGTGGGCCGCGGCAGCGCGCGGTAGGCGCGGGTGCGCGGCGCGCGGCGCGGAGCGCGGTGACTGGGCGCGGCGCGTGTGGTGCCCGACAGCAGTGCCCGCAGCGGGGCCAGCGAATCGTTGCCGACGTACCCGCCCCACACCAGCTGCCACAGCGCGTCGGACAACGCCGCATCGTCGGTGGCGCCGATCTGGTCCGACAGGTTGCGGAAGAAGAAGGCGCCACCCGGCGCGAGGGTGTCGAGGATCGCGCGGTGCATCTCGGTCAGCTCGATCTCCTGTGGCGGCGTCAGCGTCAGGGGCGCCGTGTCCGCGAGGTGCAGCCGCACCCACCCGTCGCTCCCCGAGATGTGCCCGGCGCCCGACCACAGGACCTCCCCGGTGGTGGTCAGTTCGTCGAGCATCGCGGGGGTGTAGTCGCGCACGCGGGACGGCAGGACGATCGACTCCCACGCCGACGCCGGAATCGGCGCCCCGGCAAGCTGGTCGACGACGGCGGCCACCCCGTCGACGCCGCGCAGACCCCCACCGACGTGCTGCCAGTCGGGCAGGAACCGGCCGAGCGCCTGCTGCTCCACCGGCTCGACGTCCCTGCGGGCGGCGGCGAGCGACCGGCGTCGCAGGCGACGCAGGACCTCGGTGTCGCACCACTCCGATCCGGTTGCGGCGGGACGGAACTCGCCCTCGACGACGCGTTTGTCCTGGGCCAGCCGCAACAGGACGTCGCGGACCACCGAGACTCCGAGGCCGAATCGCGCCGCGGCGTCGGCGAGGGTGAACGGGCCGTGGGTGCGGGCGTAGCGGCCGATCAGGTCGCCGAGCGGGTCGTCGACCGGTTCGACGAACGCGGCGGGTACGCCGATAGGCAGCGGCACACCAAGTGCGTCCCGCATCCGCGGTGCGTCCTCGATCGCCACCCACCAGTCCGCGCCGGCGAAGGACACCGCCAGCGCACGCTTGCGGGATTCGAGTTCGCCCAGCCACGGCAGGGGATCCGCGGTCGCTCTGGCCGCGACCTCGGCCTCGGTGAGGGGGCCGAGGAGCCGCAACAGGTCTGCCACTCCCTCCGCGTCCCTGGCGTTGCGATCGGGAACCAGGCGCTGCAGTTCGAGTTCGGTCTGCTCGATGACGTTGTCGTCGAGCAGTTCCCGCAACTCCACCCGGCCGAGCAGTTCCGCCAACAACGTCGAGTCGAGCGACAGGGCGGCCGCACGGCGTTCGGCGAGGGGGCTGTCGCCCTCGTACATGAACGCGCCGACGTAGTCGAACAGCAGCGACGTCGCGAACGGTGACGGTGACGCCGTCTCCACCTCGACGATCCGGATCCGGCGGCGCCCGACGTCGGTGAGCAGTCGTGTCAGCGACGGCAGGTCGTACACATCCTGCAGGCACTCCCGCACGGTCTCGAGGAGGATCGGGAACGTCGGGTACTTGCGGGCGACGTCGAGGAGTTGAGCCGCGCGTTGGCGTTGCTGCCACAGCGGCGCGCGGCGGCCCGGGGTGCGCCGCGGCAGCAGCAGTGCGCGGGCCGCGCACTCGCGAAACCGGGACGCGAACAGGGCCGACCCGCCGACTTGCTCGGTGACGACGTCCTCGATCTCGTCGCGGTCGAACACGAACAGCTCCGCGCCGGGCGGAGCGTCCTCGGTGTCGGGGAGTCGCACGATGATGCCGTCGTCCGATGCCGTTGGTGCGGAGTCGATTCCGAAGCGCTCCTGCAGTCGGGCGCCGATGGCCAGTGCCCACGGCGCGTGCACGGGCATCCCGTACGGCGAGTGCAGAACCAGGCGCCAGTCGCCGAGTTCGTCCCGGAACCGTTCCAGGACCAGTGTTCGGTCGCTGGGGACCTGACCGGTCACCGCGGCCTGCTCGGAAACCAGCGCGAGGAGATTGGTGACGGCGTTGTCGTCGAGACCCTGCGACGCGAGCCGTGCCCGCAGCTCCTCTGGCTCGCCGAGTGATGTCTCCCGCAGAAACTCGCCGAGTGCGGCGCCCAGCTCGGCGGGGCGGCCCAGACCGTCACCGTGCCAGAACGGCAGGCGTCCGGGCATCCCGTAGGCGGGGGAGACGAGCACGCGGTCGTGGGTGATCTCCTCGATCCGCCAGCTCGTGGCGCCGAGGGCGAAGACGTCGCCGACGCGGGACTCGTAGACCATCTCCTCGTCGAGTTCGCCGACCCGGCTTTGCTTCTCGCCGACCATGTAGACGGTGAAGAGGCCGCGGTCGGGGATCGCGCCGCCCGAGGTCACGGCCAGGCGCTGCGCGCCCGGCCTGCCCGTCAGGACGTCGGCGTCGCGGTCCCACACCAGCCGCGGGCGCAGCTCGGCGAACTCGTCGGACGGGTAGCGGCCCGCGAGCAGGTCGAGGGTGGCGTCGAACGCGGACCGGGGCAGCGTCGCGAAGCTGCCGGTGCGCCGGACCGCGTCGAACCAGACGCCGGCGTCGATCGGGTCGAGCGCACAGGCTGCGACGGTGTGCTGGGCGAGGATGTCGAGCGGATTTGCGGGCACCGCAAGCGCTTCGATCCTCCCCGTCGTCATGCGCTCGACGGTGACCGCGCAGTGGATCAGGTCGGTGCGGTGTTTGGGGAACAGGACGCCGCGGGAGATCTCGCCGACCTGGTGTCCGGCGCGGCCGACACGCTGCAGCCCGCTCGCCACCGACGGCGGAGCCTCCACCTGGATCACGAGATCGACCGCACCCATGTCGATGCCGAGCTCCAGGCTCGACGTGGCGACGACACACCGCAGTCGCCCGGACTTGAGGTCGTCCTCGATCAGGGCGCGCTGATCCTTGCTGACCGAGCCGTGGTGGGCCCGGGCGAGCAGGGGATCGGCGCCGTGACTGACCTCCGATGTGGCCCCGATCAGCGCCGGTGTCCTGTGGGCTGTGGCCGCCGGGTCACCTCGGCTGGCCGCGCCGTCCTCGCCGAGACGTTCCGCGTACACCTCGTTGAGGCGGGCGGTCAGCCGCTCCGCGAGCCGCCTCGAATTGGCGAACACGATCGACGACGAGTGGTCGAGCACGAGGTCCACGATCTGTTCCTCGACGTGCGGCCAGATCGAACCCTGCTGCGGGGCAGGTGAAGCGGACTCCTCGTCCGGTGTGGTGACGCCGAGCTCCGTCATGTCCTCGACCGGGACGCGTACCGTCAGGTCGAACGTCTTGGGTGACGCGGGCGCCACGATGTGCACCGGTGCGGAGCCGGCCAGGAACCGCGCCACCTCCTCGTGCGGGCGCACGGTCGCCGACAATCCGATCCGTTGCGCGGGACGATCCAGCAGCATGTCCAGCCGCTCGAGCGAGAGTGCCAGGTGCGCACCACGTTTCGTCGCGGCCACCGCGTGCACCTCGTCCACGATCACGGTGTGCACCGAGGCGAGGGTCTCGCGCGCCGCCGAGGTCAGCATCAGGAACAGCGACTCCGGCGTCGTGATGAGGATGTCCGGGGGAGTGCGCAGCATGGTGCGACGAGCCGCGGGCGTGGTGTCGCCGGATCGCACGCCGACGGTGACCGCGGGAGGTGTCAGACCGAGCCGCTTCGCCGTCTGCGTGATGCCGACGAGCGGGGCGCGCAGGTTTCGTTCGACGTCGACGGCGAGGGCCTTGAGCGGCGACACGTACAGCACCGACGTTCCCGGCTTCCGGTCCGTCTCGGTGTCGTCCGTTCGATGCGGGCGTGACGCCAGCTGATCCAGTGCCCACAGGAACGCCGACAGTGTCTTGCCGGACCCCGTCGGGGCGACCACGAGGGCGTGCGCTCCGTCGGCGATCGCCTCCCACGCGCCGAGTTGCGCGGACGTGGGGGCCGGGAAGGCACCCTCGAACCACTCACGGGTGGCCGCGGAGAACCTGCCGAGCACCGAATCCATGGATCCATACTGCCCGCAGGGTCCGACATCGTCAGTACAGCGGACAGCGCCACCGGCACGTGTGCCGGTGGCGCCGGAGGGAACCCGGTCAGTGCCCGCAGGTCACGTGGAACCGCTCCCACGCTCCGACCTGCGTCGCGTCGGAATGGATCGCGTCGCTGACTCGGCCGCCACCGTCGACTGCGGTCAGATACCGGCCGTTGACGGTCGAGATCGAGTACCAGTCGCCACCGAGGGAGTGCAATGTGAGCTTCTCCCAGCCGCGCAGCCACGTGGCATCCGAGTGCATCACGTCGGTGATGCGCCCGCCGCCGCCGACGGCAGTCAGATAGTTGCCGGTCATGGTCTGGACGCCGTAGGCGATCTCCGGAGAGCCGTCGCGTGAGTCGACGAGAGTGAACTTCTCCCATCCACGGATCTGTGTCGCATCGGTGTGGAGGACGTCGGTGGTGCGTCCGCCGCCGCCGACGGCCGTCAGGTAGTTCCCGTTCACCGTCTGGAAGGCGCAGCCGGAGACGGGACCGTTGTAGGCGCTCGCCGACGCGGCGCCGAAGAGCCCACCGGCCATGACGGCGGCCGCCGCGAGTCCGGCGGTGATGAAACGTTTGGTACGACTGGACATGATGATCACCTCAGGGGTCGGTTCGGATGTTGACCCCAGCCTCACCCGGGGCGGCCGCGGGAAACACCGACCCTTGGGTGCAAACGGACACCACCCGGTGTCAGTCGGTGCCGCGACCGAACCGGTCCAGCAGCGCCGACCGGATCTGCGGTCGGGACGCCGCGACCAGCGTCAGCGTCGCCTCCCGCATGAGACGTTCGGCGGTCGCTCCGGCGATCGATGCTGCGCTGCCCGTCGCCGTGACCAGCGCGGCGGCGGTGCGCACGGCAAGTTCCGACGCCGCCGCGCGCGCCGTACTCAGGTCGCCGGTGCCCGCGAACGCCCCGTCCAGGCTCGCGCGGACCTGCTCGGCGTCGGAGGCGAATCGGCGGACGTCCACTCCGCGTTCGGCGAGTTCGGTGCGGGCCCGCCGTGCGACCCCCGTCGCCATGCAGCCGTTGAGCCACGACCCGAACAGTTGTCCGGCGGCGAACACGGCCGGGTCGACGACACCGACCACCTGCTCGTCCGGCACCACGAGTCCGTCGATCCGCAACCGCACGGTGTTGCTGCCGCGGGCGGCGATGAGCGGCAGATGCTCGACGGTGATGCCGTCGGTGGCTGCGGCGTCGACGAGGACGTGGACGATCGAGTCGTCGAACTCGTCCCGCGCAGACAGTTGCAGCACGTCGACGATGCCCCAGCCGGTGACGAACGGGGCCACTCCGTCGAGGATGTAGCCGTCGCCGTCGACGCGACGTGCGTACAGCAGTGGTGGTTGCGGGATCGCACCAGCGAAGGCGACGCCGCCGCGCACCGACCCGGAGACGAGACCGTCCCAGAACCGTTCGCGCAGAGCGGTGTTGGGGCTGGCGGCGAGCGCCGCGACGACCCCGTGATGCTGCATCCAGGTGAACGTCGTCGCGAGGCACCCGCCGCACAGCGTCTCGACGACCGCGACGAGGTCGCCGATGTCGATGGTCGGGCCACCGAGTTCGGGGGGTGCGGCGAGACCGTAGAACCCCGCGTCGGCGAGTGCGTAGAAGTGGCTCGACGGGATCTCCCCGTCGGCGTCCACGCTGTCGGCGACCGGGAACAGCACGTCCTCGGCGATGTCGTGAGCGAGCTCCGGCCAGTGCGTCACGGCGCCAGCGTATTGCCCGCGGGTCCCGTCTGCCCGGAGGCGGACCGACGGGACCCATCAGTTTTTACATGCCGAGTGTCTACATGCCGGTCGGTGGGTGGCCCAGGGAGAAGGCCGCGCCGAAAGGGTCGGTGACCGTTGCGAGCGTCCCGTAGGGGGTGTCCTCGGCGGGCATCAGGACCGTGCCGCCGAGCGATTCGACCTGCGCGACGGTGGCGGCGACATCGTCGGATGTGACATACGCCTGCCAGAACGACGGCACCTCGGGTGGACTGAGCTTCGAGGTGTCCATGATGCCCGAGTACGACAAATCGCCGATGAAGACCTGGCTGTAGGCATCCGGTCCGGGCGAGCCGTCCCCGCCCGTTCCGATCTCCTCGAGCCGAGCGCCGATCACCTTCGGGTAGAAGTCGATCGACTTCGCATAGTCCTTGCTGTGGCACTCGAACCAGTACGGCGTCCCGTGCTCGCCCCACTGGGTGAACCCGTGGTGCAGGCCGGGCTGCCAGAACCCGATCACCGCTCCTGCAGGATCTGTCACCACTGCCATGGTGCCCTCGTCGCCGACCGCCATCGGCGGGACCATCACCGAACCGCCCGCGGCCTCGGCCGCCGCCAACGTCGCCGCCGCGTCGTCGGTGCGCAGGTACACGGACCAGATGTTCGGCGGGCCGCCGGCCTCCTCCATCCACGGAGACAGGCCGGCCACGCGTCGCCCGTTCTTCGTGAAGTTCTGGTAGCCGCCGAACTCTTCGCGCGGTGCCTCGACCTCCCAGCCGAAGATCGCGCTATAGAACTCCGCAGCCTTCGCGGGGTTGCTGCTCATCAGATCGAACCAGACTGGGGCACCAGCAGGTGCGGAGTATTCGGACATGATCGAACCCTTCTCGGACGCAACGTTCTCGGATGCAGGTACTGACCGCTGTCGCGTCCGATTCTCATCGGCGCGCCGGTGGATTGCCACCTGTCAGCGGAATCGTCCGCCGCTCCGCTTCCCGTTGATCGAGCGTGACGAGCGAGGCGCCACACCCTGAGCGACGCCGTGTGCGAGCCCCGGCCGGTGCGTCACGGGCCGTCTCCGGATCCGCCGAGAAGCGCGCGCAGGTTTCGGGTGATCACCGAGGTCGAGATCGTCGGGTCGATGGCCCGCTGGATGCCGAGGCCGACGCCGAAGCTCAGGACGCTGGTCGTCGCGTCCTCCACGGACATCGGGAGGGTGACCTCGCCGGACGCCACGAGCGCGCCGAGGACGGCCTGCACGATGTGATGGGTCGAGGACAGGTTCGTTGCCAGCGCCGTTCGCAGTTCGGGGTCGTGACGGGTGGCTGCGATGAACTCGAACTCGAGCATCGTCCATTCGACGTCACCGAGGGTGCGCTCCGCCCAGTCCTCGAACGCGATCAGCCGTTCCTCGAGCGGCACCGGCCGCGCCATCACCTCGGCGATTTCGCTGCCCTTGGTCGCGTGGATCAGCTGGAGGACCTCCAGGCAGAGCTCCTTCTTGTTGCGGAAGTTCGAGTACACGGCACCCTTCGAGTAGCCGGCCTCCTCCGCGACCTTCTCGAGGGAGGTGACGCCGTAGCCATTGGCGAGGAACAGGTCGCGGGCGGTCGCTATCAGGTGGGCCCGCGTCTGGGCCTGGCTTTCCGACCTGGTCATCCGGGTCATCGACACTCCGTTCGCGAAAATTCTCCATTTGGCATACCGATGGTATTCGAATACTGCTAGTTTCTGAATATGACTTCGAGTGACAGACACCTTCGTCGGGGACTGGTCATCGGTTGCGGCGGCACTCTCGGTGCGGCGTGGACGGTCGCGGCACTGGCTGCCGTCCGCAACGCCCTGGATTGGGACCCACGCGAGGCGGACGTCCTCGTCGGGACGTCGGCGGGCGCGGAACTCGTCACGATGCTCGGCAGCGGTCTCGGCGTGGACGAGCTGGTCGCGATGCAGCTGGGCGAGCAGGTCGCCCACCCGGCGCTGCGCACCCACCTGGCCGACGCACCGGGCCGGTTCCCGCCCCTGCCGCGCCTCGGGCTCGGGTCGCGGCGACTGGTCCGGAACCGCAGCGTCGGTACCGTCACCGCACTGAGCGGCCTGCTCCCGCCCGGCGGCGGGGACGCGGCATGGCTCGATCGGCTCGCATCCGGGATGGCGCCGGATCGTGCGTGGGTGGCGCACCCCGCGACCTGGCTCGTCGCGATGGATCACGACTCCGGCGAACGCGTCGCGTTCGGGTCTCCGGGTGCTCCGGAAGCGACGCTCTCGCAAGCGCTTCGCGCGTCGTGGGCGATCCCCGGCTGGTTCCCGCCGGTGCGGATCGGTGGTCGTCGATTCGTCGACGGCGGGGCCGCGTCGACCGCCTCCGCGGACCTCGTCGCGCCGCTCGAACTCGACGAACTCGTCGTGCTCGCGCCGATGGCGTCCACCGGCCGGGTGCCTGCGCGCGGCGCCGCTCGACTCGAACGGCTGATCCTGCGCGGATGGATGAGTGCGGGTCTCGACGCCGAACTGGACGTCGTGCGCGCCGCGGGAACCCGGGTGATCCGC
Source organism: Rhodococcus sp. RD6.2 (assembly GCF_001040705.1). Lineage (GTDB taxonomy): Bacteria > Actinomycetota > Actinomycetes > Mycobacteriales > Mycobacteriaceae > Rhodococcus_G. Next base: position 9,030 of record NZ_CVQP01000003.1, on the reverse strand, counting down.
CTCGACGCGACTGCCGAGGACCTCGCCGTGATGGGCCCGAACTTCATGGACAACCGCAGACGGCTCGCGACGCTGGAGTCGTCGCTGCGCACCACCCGGGCCGCCGTGGCCCGCCAGATCGAGAACGGAGTGACGCGATGACCCAGCCGGAACACGTCGAGTTCGCCATCATCGGAGCCGGAATCTCCGGCATCGGTGCGGCGATCACCCTGCGACGCATGGGCATCACCGACTTCGTCGTCCTCGAGAAGGGCGACGCACTCGGCGGCACGTGGCGCGACAACAGTTACCCCGGATGTGCGTGCGACGTCCCGTCCGGGCTCTACTCGTACTCGTTCGCCCCCAATCCGGAGTGGACCAGGCTGTTCGCCGGGCAAGGGGAGATCCTCGACTACGTCGACAGGATTGCCGCCGAACACGGCGTCGGAGAGCACGTCCGCTTCGGCACCGAGATGACCCGTGCGCAATGGGACGAGACCCGCCACCGGTGGGTGGTCGACACGAACCGCGGAACCCTCACCGCGGGTTCGGTGATCGCGGCCGCCGGGCCGTGGAGCGAACCGCTGGTGCCCGACATCCCGGGACTCGACACCTTCGACGGCGAGGCCTTCCACTCGTCCCGGTGGAACCACGACCTCGACCTGACCGGGAAGCGGGTCGCGGTGGTCGGAACCGGTGCGTCCGCAGTGCAGTTCGTGCCCGCGATCGTGCCCGACGTCGAGCAACTGCACCTGTACCAGCGCACTGCCCAGTGGGTGCTGCCCAAGCCCGACCACTACGTTCCGAAGGTCGAACGGTGGGTCATGCGGCGCGTTCCCGGTGCGCAGCGGGCCTTGCGGTCGATCGAGTACACCATCATGGAGGCGCTCGGCGTCGGCTTCCGCAACCCGTGGATCCTGCGGATCGTGCAGCAGATCGGCCGAGCCCAACTCCGAGCGCAGGTCCCCGATCCCGAACTGCGACAGGCACTCACACCGGACTACACCCTCGGCTGCAAGCGGCTGCTGCTGTCCAACACCTACTACCCGGCGCTGACGCGGCCGAACGTCGAGGTGCACGCGAACGCCGTCGCCTCCGTGCGCGGCAACACCGTCATCGGAACCGACGGCGCCGAACGCGAGGTCGACGTCATCATCTTCGGCACCGGCTTCCACATCCTCGACATGCCCATCGGCAGCAAGGTCTTCGACGGTGCCGGCCGCAGCCTCGACGATCACTGGAAGGGCAGTCCACAGGCCTACCTCGGGACCACGGTCGCGGGATTCCCCAACGCCTTCGTCCTGCTCGGTCCCGCGCTCGGTACCGGACACACCTCGGCATTCACCATCCTCGAAGCGCAGTTGGAGTACCTGGCGTCGGCGATCAGCGCGGCCCGCACCGGAGGGTGGACACGGATGGAGACCCGCGCCGACGTGCAGGCCGCCTTCAACGCCGACGTGCAGCAGGCGCTGGCGACGACCGTCTACAACGCGGGCGGCTGCCAGAGCTACTTCCTCGACGTCAACGGTCGCAACAGCTTCAACTGGCCGTGGTCGACGGGCCGAATGGTGCAGCGACTGAACGAATTCGATCAACGAGCATACGAGGTGTCGACACGATGAAGTACCCGGAGATCTCCCTCGGCGGCGCGGTCGTCCTCGTCACGGGCGCGGGACGCGGCATCGGCCGGGCCACCGCGCAGGCGCTGGCGGCCGGCGGTGCGCGCGTCGCGGTGGCCGACCTGGACCGCGCCGCAGCGGACGCCGCGGCGGCCGAGATCGGTTCGGCGGCGCGGGCGTACACCCTCGACGTGCGTTCCCGGGCGTCGTGGGACGCGTGTGTCGCCGCGGTCGTCGCGGACCTCGGGCCGATCGACGTCCTGGTCGGCAATGCGGGTGTGATGCCGGTGGCGCCGTTCCTCGACGAACCGGACGAGATCGGCGAGGCAACCCTCGACGTGAACGTGTGGGGCCTGATCCATGGCATGCGGGCGGTGGCGCCGGCGATGATCGAGCGGGGTCGCGGGCACATCATCAACGTCGCGTCCCTCGCCGGGAAGATCGCGATCCCCGGGCTGGCCGTCTACAACGCCAGCAAGTTCGCGGCCGTCGGGCTGTCGGCGGCGGCGCGCCTGGAGTTCGCCGAGCACGGGGTGAGCGTGTCGACGGTGCTGCCCAGCGCGGTGCGCACCACGCTGACGTCGGGCCTGCCGCTCGGCAAGGGGCTGCCCACGGTCGACCCCGAGGACATCGCGGCCGCCGTCGTCCGGACCTGCCGCACCCGGCGAGCCGAGACGCCCGTGCCCGGCTACCTGGCCGCCCTCGACCTCGGGCTCGCCGCGGCACCGGAGACGCTGATCCGGCTCGTGCGGCGGGTCGTCGGCGGCGACCGGGCCGTGACCTCCGTCGACTCGGCGGCGCGGGCGGACTACGACGAGCGTGTCCGCCGGCTGTGACCGGTGTGGGTGGCCGCGGGCGTCGGTAGGTCCGTCGCTCGGCGCAGTGTCACCGACCTGTCTCGTTCGCGAGGACCTCGGCCAGGGCGCGGAAGGTCGCGTCGGCTGGATGTGCGTCGGGAACGTTCGACTCGTTCATGTACACGACGATGCTCGCGCCCGTGTCGGGGTCGTGGAACGTCGCGGCGGTGAACCCGATGCCCTCGCCGTTGTGGCCCCACCAGCCGCCGGTCTCGCCCATGCCGACCGCGTACAGGTCGTACGGCGGTCGGGGGATCGGGTGGCCGACCTGACGCAGCTCCTGCGTCTCGGGCTTCAGCAGCGCACCGGTGCCGAGCGTCTGCGCCCAGACCCGGCCGTCGTCGAGGGTCGAGAACAGCGCTCCCGCGGCACCGAGGATCGAGGGGTTCTCGTCCTGGCCCTCCGGGATCCCGTCGGTCACGATGTAGCCGACGGGATGGGGTGCTGCCCAGTCGTCGACGTCGGTCAGATAGGCGGTGCCGGACTGTCCGAGCGGCCCGAGGATGCGCTCGTCGAGCGCCTCGGCGTAGGACTGACCGGTGACCTTCTCGATGACGGCGCCGAGGAGGTTCGTGTTGGCGTTCGTGTACTCGTAGTCGCTGCCGGGGGCGAACTGCGCCGGCTGGTCGATCACGAAGCTGTTCAGTTCGGCGAGGGTGTAGATCTTCGTCGGGTCCGCGCTGAAGTCGTCGATGAAGGCCTGCCCCACGTAGTCGGCGTTGCCGCTCGACATGTTCGCGAGCTCGAGGAGGGTGATCTCGTCGCCGTCAGTGATCCCGTCGACGTACCGGTCGATGGTGTCGTCGAGACTCAGCTTGCCCTCGTCGGCCAGCTGGAGAACGAGGGTGACGGTGTACGACTTGGTGACGCTCCGGATGGGCCAGGTCATGTCGGTGGTGACGGGGACGTTGCCGTCGACGTCGGCGAGGCCGACCGCGGTCGTCCACGAGCCCTGCCCGGGAACCCAGACGCCCGCGGCAGCGCCGGGCACGTCGTACTCCGTCATGACCTGCTCGACCGCGTTCCGTAGCCGGTCCTGGAGCTCGGCGGGCAACTCGCCCTCGGGTGCGGCCGGTCGGGTCGCCGATGGAGCGGTCCCGGCGTCGTCACTCGGTGCGGCTGTGCATCCGCCGACCAGAAGGCCGAGGGCGGCGATCGCGCCGACCGCGAGACGTCGCCATGTTCGCACGGCATCGTGGGTCGTCATCGTTCCCCTCACCGAGAACGGGCAGAGCCACGTCGACTCGCGCCTCGGCTCTCATGCTGGGGGACGCGGTCGCGCGCCGCAATCCGACATCGCCTACCCGAAGTGCACTCCCTGCGCGAGGGGGAGCTGGTCGGAGTAGTTGACGGTGTTGGTCGCGCGGCGCATGTACGCCTTCCACGAGTCGGAACCGGACTCGCGGCCACCGCCGGTCTCCTTCTCACCGCCGAACGCGCCGCCGATCTCGGCGCCCGACGTGCCGATGTTGACGTTCGCGATGCCGCAGTCCGACCCGTCGGCGGCGAGGAAGCGTTCCGCCTCACGCTGATCGAGGGTGAAGATCGAGGACGCCAGACCCTGCGGGACGGCGTTGTGCAGCGCGATCGCCTCGTCGAACCTGTCGTACGTCAGCACGTACAGGATCGGTGCGAACGTTTCCTCCAGGACGACGGCGGTCTGCTCGGGCATCCGCACCAGTGCGGGTGACGCGTAGACGCCGTCGCGATCCACCCGCTCGCCGCCGCACACCACCGTGCCCCCGGCGTCGCGTGCCCGACCCAGCGCGGCCGCCATTGCGTCCCATGATCGTTCGCGGATCAGCGGGCCGACGAGTACGCCGTCCTCGAACGGATCACCGACCCGGAGCTGTCGGTACGCGTCCGCGACCCGGTCGACGACGGTGTCCACGACCGACGAGTGCACGATCAGCCGGCGCAGCGTCGTGCAGCGCTGCCCTGCGGTGCCCGCGGCGGCGAACACGATCCCGCGGACGGCTAGGTCCAGGTCCGCGGACGGCGCGACGACCGCGGCGTTGTTGCCGCCCAACTCCAGCAGGCACCGTCCGAACCGGGCCGCCACCCGGGGTCCGACCTCGCGACCCATCCGCACCGACCCCGTCGCGCTGACCAGGGCGACCCGCGGGTCGTCGACGAGCTGTTCACCGACCGGTCCGCTCCCGAGCAGAACGGAGTGAAGGCTGTCCGGTGCACCGATTTCCTTCGCCGCCTGCTGCAGCAGCGCATCGCACGCGAGGGCCGTCAACGGAGTCAGCTCGGACGGCTTCCACACCACGGGATCGCCGCACACCAGGGCGATTGCGGTGTTCCACGCCCAGACCGCGACGGGAAAGTTGAACGCGGAGATCACCCCGACGACCCCGAGCGGATGCCAGGTCTCCATCAGCCGGTGGCCGGGACGCTCGGACGGCATGGTCCGGCCGTAGAGCTGCCGCGACAACCCGACCGCGAACTCGCAGACGTCGATCATCTCCTGCACTTCGCCGAGGGCCTCGGACGGAATCTTCCCGGCCTCGATCGTGACGAGGTCGGCGAGCGCGTGCTTGTGCTCGGTGAGCAGTTCGCCGAGGCGACGCACCAGTGCCCCACGAGCGGGCGCGGGCACGACCCGCCACTGCGAGAACGCCTGCTGCGCATGCTCGATCGCCGCCGACACGTCGTCCGGTGTGCTCTCGCGCAACGTGAACAGCACGGTGCCGTCCACCGGTGAGAGCGCGGGCAGGTCGTCGCCGGACGGGACGGTGACGCCGCACGCGCGCAGGGCGTCGGCGGCGCGGCTGCACAGGTCGCGGGGTACGGTCTCGGTCATCGCGGTGCCTCCGTCGGTCTCACGGTTCGGAACGTGTCGGGTTCGAGTACGTACTGGGCTAGCCTGCCCCCATGTCGGAGCCATTGGACGAGATCGACACACTGCTCGTGCACGAACTGGTCGACGACGGCCGCGCCACGCTGTCCGCGCTCGCGCAGAAGGCGGGGTTGTCGGTGTCCGCGGTCCAGACGCGGGTGCGGCGCCTCGAGTCCAGGGGAGTGATCCGCGGGTACGGTGCCCGCGTCGACCCCGCCGCGCTCGGCGACGAACTGTCGGCGTTCGTGGCGATCACTCCTTTCGATCCGTCGGGCCCGGACGACGCCCCCGCGCGGCTGGCGGACATTCCCGAGGTCCGTGCGTGTCACTCTGTTGCCGGTGAGGACAGCTACGTGTTGCTGGTGCGGGTGGCGTCTCCCCGGGCCCTCGAGCACCTGTTGCAGCGAATTCGGACCGCCGCGAACGTCCGAACCCGCAGCACCATCATTCTGCAAACATTTTACGATCAGACGTAGCCTGAACCGGAATTGTTACATCAGGCCAGTGCATTTCCGTAAGTTTTGCGCATAGCCTGACGGTATGAGCGGCGCCATCGATCACCGACCCGGCCCCGGGCGTATCGGGCCCGGCGATGTTCTCCGCGTGCTCGGCGAGCACCTCCTGGTCGACGGATTCGATCTCGTCCTCGACCTGAAACGCTCCCGGGGTCGCACCCTCGTCGACGAACGCGACGGCACCGAATACCTCGACATGTTCGGGTTCTTCGCCTCCTCCGCGCTCGGGATGAACCATCCCGACCTCGCGGACGATCCCGCGTTCCTGCTCGAGCTCGCCGAGGCGGCCGTCAACAAACCCAGCAACTCCGACGTCTACACCACCGAGATGGCACGGTTCGTCGACACCTTCGAACGGGTCCTCGGCGACCCCCGACTGCCGCACCTGTTCCTCGTCGACGGTGGCGCACTCGCCGTCGAGAACGCGCTCAAGGTCGCGTTCGACTGGAAGAGTCGCCGCAACGAGGCCGCCGGCCGCGACGCCGCGCTCGGCACCAAGGTCCTGCACCTGCGGCACGCCTTCCATGGTCGCAGCGGTTACACCCTCTCCCTGACCAACACCGACCCGATCAAGGTCGCCCGGTTCCCGCGATTCGACTGGCCGCGGATCGACGCTCCCGCAGTCGAAACCGGCGTCGACATCGCCGCCGCCGAGGAACTCGCCCTGAGTCAGGCGCGCCGGGCCTTCGCCGACCATCCCCACGACATCGCCTGTTTCGTCGCCGAGCCGATCCAGGGCGAGGGCGGCGACCGGCACCTGCGTCCGGAGTTCCTGCAGTCGATGGCCCGGCTCTGCACCGAACGCGATGCCCTGTTCGTCCTCGACGAAGTGCAGACCGGGGTCGGGCTCACCGGAACCGCCTGGGCGTACCGGCAACTCGGCCTCGAACCGGACATCGTCGCGTTCGGGAAGAAGACCCAGGTGTGCGGGATCATGGCCGGCGGACGCGTCGACGAGGAGCCGCACAACGTCTTCCGCGTGAGCTCCCGAATCAACTCCACCTGGGGCGGCAACCTCACCGACATGGTCAGGGCCAGACGTGTTCTCGAAGTCGTGGAGCGGGACCGGCTGATCGACCGGGCACGACTGCTCGGCTCGCACCTGCTCACCGAGTTGCGCGCACTCGCCGCGCGCCGTCCCGGAGTCGTGACCGACGCGCGGGGACGCGGACTCATGTGCGCGGTCACCCTCGACACCGCGACCCGACGGGACGCGGCGGTCGCCGCACTGCGCGAGCGCGAACACGTGCTCCTGCTCGGCACGGGTGAGCGGGGAGTCCGGTTCCGGCCACCGCTGACGGTCACGACGACCGAACTGTCCGACGCCGTTGCCGCACTCGACCGGGTACTCGACTGATCGACCCAGGTCGACGGGCGAAATCCGAACCTGTCGTACCCCCCTGTCATTCTGAGCGGCTCCGGAAGTGGAGCGGCGGATCCCGCGCGCGGCGTTGATCGACAACGTCCGATCGCGGACACCGCCCCGAACGCTCCGAAGGACCACCACGTGACCCACCCGTTCGAACCACCCGCGCATGCCGACCGCGACCTGACCCGGGCCACCTGGATGATCTGCGTTGCCTCAGCGCTGGTGCTCGGCATGACGATCGGCGTGGCCGTAGGTGACGCCGCAGGTCCGGCAGCATGCGGCCCGGGTGAGGGCATTGTCGCGACGCCGACGGGCCAGTGACGGATCACGTGGATTACCGTGCAGGCATGAGCATCATGCGGCCACTCGGCTCCCTCATCCCCGTCTCGTCCGTGCCCAACCTGCGCGACGCAGGCGGCTACCCCGCCGGTGCCGGAGCGACGGTGCGCCGGGGAGTGCTCTACCGGTCAACCGACCTCGGTGCCGTCACCGACACCGACGCGGTCGCACTCGACGATCTCGGCATCGCCACGGTGTTCGACCTGCGCACTGTTGCGGAACGGGAGGTGCGGCCCGACCGCGTCCCGACCGGCGCGAAGGAGGTGCCCCTCGACGTCCTCGCGGACCGTGATCCGTCGGCGGCGCCCGCGATGATGCTCAAGCTCCTCGAGGACCCGAAGCTCGCAGAGGAGGCGCTCGGCGGCTCGGAGGCCAGCGAGCACCTGCTGAGCAGTTACCGCGAGTTCGTGTCGCTGCCGTCCGCGGTCACGGCCTACCGGTCCCTCTACACCGACCTCGCCCGCGGGACCGATGCGCCCGCACTGATCCACTGCACCACGGGCAAGGACCGCACCGGCTGGGGCGTCGCCGCGCTGCTGCTGCTCCTCGGAGTCGACGAGGAAACGGTCTTCACCGAATACCTGCTCACCAACGAGCATCTGCTGCCTGCGCTCTCGCCGGTGTTCGACCGTTTCCGCAACGCGGGCGGAAACCCGGACATCCTGCTGCCGATTCTCGGTGTGCGCCGGGAGTACCTGGAGACGGCGATCGACGAGATGAGCACGACGTTCGGCGACATCGAGAGCTACTTCACACGGGGACTCGGACTCGAAGCAGAGGACGTGAACGCGCTGCGGGAGCGTCTGCTCAGCCGCGACTGATCGTCAGCCCGAGTCCCGCCGCACCGAAGCGCTGCACCGATTCCACGGCGGCGTCGAGTGCGTCGTCGTGGCCGGGGCGCGCCCGCCCGGTCAGGGACGCGGCGTCGCCGTGCAGGGTCAGGCCGACCTCGGCGAGCAGTTCGCCGGTGGTCGGCTCGCACACCGCCCACGAGTAGTGCTCGTCGGACGCCCACTGCGCGGCGCGCGTCGCAACGTGCTCGGGATCGGTGATGCCGCAGTCGGCAAGCGCGGGCCGGTCGTCGACGCGTTCGTCGGACCGCAACGCACGCAGATACCAGGATCCGGCGTTGATTTCGATCGGTTCCATGAGATTCCTCAGGTGCCTGGCGCACGTGCGCGAGTCCGGTAACCGGAGCTACCGAACTCGCGCACGTGCCCGGAGGGCCTACTTCAGTTCGGCGAGGACGGTGCCCTGCGTGATCGCGGCACCCGGCTCGACAGCCAACCCCGTCACGACACCCGCCTTGTGCGCGGTCACCGGGTTCTCCATCTTCATCGCCTCGAGGACCACGATCAGATCACCCTCGGCGACCTCCTGACCCTCCTCGACAGCAACCTTGACGACGGTGCCCTGCATCGGCGCGGTGACCGCATCACCCGACGCGGCACCCGCACCGCCGCCACCACGCTTACGGGACTTCGGCTTGCGGGTGATCGCCCCGACC
>NZ_CVQP01000002.1 GCF_001040705.1 Rhodococcus sp. RD6.2 | reverse complement strand
CAAGCCCCGCCCGCGCATCGTCTCCCAGGTCCTCCTCGGCGCCGAGCCCGACTTCCACCTCGACGTACCCGTCCAGGCCACCGCGAAGGTNCTCGAGAAGGCCGGCATGAAGATCGGCGACCTCGACCTGTTCGAGGTCAACGAGGCCTTCGCGTCCGTCGCACTGTCCTGGGCGCAGGTGCACGGCCCCGACATGGACAAGGTCAACGTCAACGGCGGCGCACTCGCCCTCGGCCACCCCGTCGGCAGCACCGGCTCACGCCTGATCACCACGGCCCTGCACGAACTCGAGCGCCGCGACGGCTCCACCGCACTGATCTCGATGTGCGCGGGCGGCGCGCTCGCCACCGGCACCATCATCGAAAGGCTCTGACACCACGATGAAACGCCCACCGATGCTGGACACGCAGTTCACCCGCACGATCATCAAATGGATGTCGAAGTCCAACGTGGTTGCGTACCGGCTCACCGGTGGGCGAATCGGGGGAAAGTGGCGGGTCGGCAGTGCCGCGAAGAACGGGCTGCCGATCTGCCTCCTCACCACCACCGGCCGCAAATCGGGTGAGCCTCGCGTCAGTCCGCTGCTGTTCCTCGAGGACGGCGACCGCGTCATTCTCGTCGCGTCGCAGGGCGGACAGCCGAAGAACCCACTGTGGTACCTGAACCTCAAGGCCAACCCGACCGTGACCGTTCAGATCCGTTCCCGGGTACGCACTCTCACCGCGAACGTCGCCGACGACGCCGAGCGGAGCGAGCTGTGGCCGAAGTTGGTCGCGATGTACCCCGAGTTCGACGACTACCAGTCCTGGACCGACCGGAAGATCCCCGTCGTCGTCTGCTCGTAGTCCGTGTTCGTGGAAATTCCGCCGCCGGTGGCCGACAATGCGAGAAGGATCGCCCGTCGGCCCACCGGCCGCGGGCGCTCCCCTGCCGAACACACGACGGAGAGCGAGATTCGACATGACTGCCGGACCCCAAGATCAGATCCTGGACCGCCGCGAACTCGCGAAGGCGCTGCTCAAGGCGCTCGAAATGAGGCACGAAGTTCTGGACGCGATCGTTGACAGCGACGACCACGCAGGCGCGGTCCGGGCCGTGAGCGGCCTACTCGGTAGTACCGAGGCCAACGCCGAGATGGTGCTCGCGCTGCAACTCGGCCGGCTCACCCGGCTGGAGCGGGACCGGCTCAGCGACGAGGTGCAGAACCTCGACGCGACCCTGAAGTGGCTGCCCGAGCAGCGTCCCGCCGCGACCGGCGTCGGCGTCCACCTTCGCCCGTTCAGCTCCAGTGCCGAGGACGTCGAACTGTTCCGTCGCCGGTCCGCCGAGCAGATCGGCGACGACGGACAGCCGTGGTCGGCGGATCGGGTCGAATCCGAGCGGGCCGAGGGACTGCGCCGCGTCGACGACGAGTCCGCCGCCTGGTTCGTGTGCGAGGACCTCAGTGGTGACAGCCCGCGGAGCGTCGGCCTGGTCTTCGGCGAACTGACCGGCCAGGAAGTGGACATCGCGGTCTGGGTGGATCCGAGTGCCCGCAAGCACGGGTACGGCACCGCCGCGCTCAAGCAGTCGCGCAGTGAGCTCGCCGCATACTTCCCCGGCACGATCGTCGTCGTCCGGAGCCCCTCAGGCGCCTAGCGCATGTGCGCGGGTTCGGTAGCTCCGGCCACCGAACCCGCGCAGCTGCTTACGCCCCGTAGACGGGGGTCGGGACCTCGGCCTTGGCCAGCAGGTCGGCCACGACGGGACCGATCTCCTTGGGATCCCAGCGCTCACCCTTGTCCTGGGTGGGGCCGTGCCGCCAGCCCTCGGCAACCGTGATCTGGCCGCCCTCGACCTCGAACACGCGACCGGTGACGTCCTTCGACTCGGTCGAACCGAGCCAGACGACGAGCGGGGAGATGTTCTCCGGCGCCATGGCGTCGAAGCCCTCCTCCGGGGCCGCCATCGCCTCGGCCATCGCACCGCCTGCGCCGACGGTCATCCGGGTGCGCGCAGCCGGAGCGATCGCGGTCACCGAGACGCCGTAGTTCTTCAGCTCCGCTGCGGCCTGGATGGTCATCTCCGCGATACCTGCCTTCGCGGCGGCGTAGTTGCCCTGACCGATGGAACCCATCAGTCCGGCGCCGGAGCTGGTGTTGATGATCCGGGCGTCGACGGGGCGGCCGGCCTTCGACTCCGCGCGCCAGTAGGCGGCGGCGTGACGGAGCGGCGCGAAGTGCCCCTTGAGGTGCACGCGGATCACCGCGTCCCACTCCTCCTCGCTCATCCCGACCAGCATCCGATCGCGCAGGAAGCCGGCGTTGTTGACGAGGACGTCGAGCCCACCGAAGTTGTCGATGGCGGTCTTGATCAGGTTCTGTGCGCCTTCCCAGTCCGCGACGTCGTCACCGTTGACGACCGCGGTGCCGCCGGCGGCGATGATCTCGGCGACGACCTGCTCGCCGGGGCTGTCACCCGTTGCGCTGCCATCACTGCCGACGCCGATGTCGTTGACGACGACCTTCGCGCCTTCCGCCGCGAACGCCAGTGCGTGCGCCCGCCCGATGCCGCGGCCCGCGCCCGTCACGATGACGACGCGACCGTCTACCAGTCCGCTCACTTCTACTCCACTCACTTGTTCGAATCGGTGTTTGCCGCCGCCAGGAAGGCGGGACGTTCGCCGCCACCGTGGACGGTCAGGGTCGAGCCGCTGACGTAGGACGCCAGCGGTGATGCCAGGAATGCTGCACAGTTCCCGATGTCGTCGGGCCGGGCGAGCCTGCCCAGCGGGACGGTCTCGCCGACGGCGGCGATGCCCGCATCGTCGCCGTAGAACAGGTGCGACTGCTCGGTCTCCACCATGCCGACGACGACCGAGTTGATCCGGACCTTCGGTGCCCACTCGACCGCGAGTGACTGCGAGAGGCTGTCGACACCCGCCTTCGCCGCGCCGTATGCGGCGGTGCCGGGCGACGGCCGCGACCCGCTCACGCTCGAGATGTTGACGATGGCGCCGCCGGTGTCCTGCTTCTGCATCACCGCGTTCGCGGCCTGCGCGACGAGGAGAGGTGAGAGCAGGTTCAGTTCGACGATCTTCGCGTGGAACCGCGGGCTCGCGTCGGCGGCGAGGGCAGAGGGGGAACCGCCCGCGTTGTTGACCAGGGCATCGAGGCGGCCGTGCCTCTCGACGATCCCCTCGATCATCGCCTGCACCTGCTCCGGGTCGCGGACGTCGCATTCGACGAAGTCGACGGTCCGACCGTCCACCTCGATCGCCTCGTCGGCGGGACGCCGGGCGCACGTCACCACCGTCGCGCCTGCCCGCAGGAAGGCGCGGCTGATGCCTGCGCCCACCCCTCGCACGCCGCCGGTGACGAGCACGACGCTGCCGTCCAGACCCAGATCCACCACATACCTCCGCTGTACGCCCCGAGACGGGGTTCGCGTTGTCCCACCGGGACGGGTTCGAGTTGCCCACCCGGGACGGGTTCGAGTTGTTCTGCGGGTCGAGGGTTCCCTCCGTCGCAGCACGCAACGGACTCCGGCTCGACCCGCAGGTGTGCTAACTTACCAAGCAATCGCTTGGTTTGGCGACCTACCTAAGGAAACACGATGGGAATCACCTCCACTTCCGACGGGGCCGGCATCACCACGGTCACCGTCGACTACCCGCCCGTGAACGCCATTCCCTCGAAGGGATGGTTCGAACTGGCGGACGCAATCCGCGAGGCCGGCAAGGACATGAGCACCCACGTGGTGATCCTGCGGGCCGAGGGACGCGGCTTCAACGCCGGCGTCGACATCAAGGAGATGCAGGCCACCGAGGGCCACGGCGCCCTGATCGAGGCCAACCACGGCTGCGCCGCAGCGTTCTCCGCCGTCTACGACTGTGAAGTTCCGGTCGTGGTGGCGGTCAACGGATTCTGCGTCGGCGGCGGCATCGGCCTGGTCGGCAACGCGGACGTCATCGTCGCCTCCGACGACGCCATCTTCGGCCTGCCCGAGGTGGACCGCGGTGCGCTCGGCGCGGCCACGCACCTCGCCCGCCTGGTCCCCCAGCACATGATGCGCACGCTGTACTACACGGCCAAGAACGTCGACGCCCAGACCCTCAAGCACTTCGGGTCCGTGTACGACGTCGTTCCCCGCGAGGAACTCGACGCCTGCGCGCTGAAGATCGCCGGTGAGATCGCTGCCAAGGACACCCGGGTCATCCGCCGGGCCAAGGAAGCCATCAACCGTATCGACGTGATGGACGTGCACACCAGCTACCGGATCGAGCAGGGCTTCACCTTCGAGCTGAACCTGGCCGGCGTCGCCGACGAGCACCGGGACGAGTTCGTCGCCACCGGCAAGCCGAAGTCGAACACCACCGCACCCAAGGGAGAGGGCAACTAATGGCCGAGAAGCGCGACAAGCGCCGCTCACTGGACGAGGCCGTCGCCGGCATCCAGAGCGGGATGACCATCGGCATCGGCGGCTGGGGCTCCCGGCGCAAGCCGATGGCCCTCGTGCGCGCCCTCCTGCGCAGCGACGTCAAGGACCTGACCGTCGTCGGCTACCTGGGCCCGGACCTCGGTCTGCTGATCTCCGCAGGCAAGGTCAAGCGTGCCTACTACGGTTTCGTGTCCCTGGACTCGGCGCCCTTCTACGACCCCTGGTTCGCCCAGGCCCGCGTCGCCGGGACCATCGAGTCCCGCGAGATGGACGAGGGCATGGTCAAGGCCGGCCTGCAGGCAGCCGCCGCGCGCCTGCCGTTCATGCCGATCCGCGCCGGCCTCGGCTCGGATGCGCAGACCGTCTGGGGCGACGAGCTCAAGACCGTCGCGTCCCCGTACCCGGACGCCGACGGCCGCACCGAGACCCTGATCGCGATGCCCGCGTTCAAGCTCGACGCCGCCCTGGTCCACCTGGATCTGGCCGACGAGCGCGGCAACGCCGCCTACACCGGCGTCGACCCGTACTTCGACGACCTGTTCTGCCTCGCGGCCGAGCAGCGCATCCTCAGCGTCGACAAGATCGTCTCGACCGAGGAGCTCGTCAAGTCCGTCCCGAACCAGGCCCTGATCCTGAACCGCGCGATGGTCGACACCGTCACCGAGGCCCCGAACGGAGCCCACTTCACCTTCGCCGGCGGGTACAAGCGCGACGAGAAGTTCCAGCGCCACTACGCCGAGGCCGCCAAGACCCCCGAGGCATGGCAGGCCTTCGCCGACACCTACCTGTCCGGCAGCGAGGACGACTACCAGGCCGCCGTGCGCAAGTTCGCAGAGGAGCAGAACGCATGACCGAGGTAACCCGCGCCGAGTACTGCGCCATCGCGTGCGCCGACCTGTTCGCCGATGCAGGCGAGATCTTCGCCTCGCCCATGTCGACGATGTCGCTCATCGGTGCCCGGCTGGCCAAGCTCACCTCTGAGCCGGATCTGATCATCACCGACGGTGAGGCCCTGATCTTCGCCGAGGCCCCGGCCATCGGCGGCAGCGCGCCGATCGAGGGCTACATCCCGTTCTCGAAGGTCTTCGACGTGGTCGCATCCGGTCGTCGCCACGTGGTGATGGGTGCCAACCAGATCGACAAGTTCGGCAACCAGAACCTGTCCGCGTTCGGCCCGCTGGACAAGCCGACCCGCCAGATGTTCGGTCTGCGCGGCGCCCCCGGCAACTCGATCAACCACGCCACCAGCTACTGGGTCGGCAAGCACTCCACCCGCGTCTTCGCCGACAAGGTCGACGTGGTGTGCGGTGTCGGCTACGACAAGGTGGACCCGGAGAACCCGGCGTTCCGCTTCCTGAACAACTATCAGGTGATCACCAACCTCGGTGTGTTCGACTTCCAGGGTCCCGGCCGCACCTTCCGTGCCGTCACCCTGCACCCCGGCGTCACTGCCGACGAGGTCGCCGAGAACACCTCCTTCGAGGTCGCCGGGCTCGCCGAGGCCGGCGTCACCCGTGAACCCACCGCGGAAGAGCTGCGCATCATCCGCGAGGTGCTCGACCCGAAGAACTTCCGTGACCGCGAGGTGTCGGCGTGAGCGGGCAAGTTCTCCGCACTCCCCTCACCGAACTGGTCGGCATCGAGCATCCGATCGTGCAGACCGGCATGGGCTGGGTCTCCGGCCCCCGTCTGACCGCCGCCACCTGCAACGCGGGCGGTCTCGGCATCCTCGCCTCGGCGACGATGACGTACGACGAGCTCGAAGCGGCGATCAAGAAGACCAAGCAGCTCACGAGCAAGCCGTTCGGCGTCAACATGCGTGCCGACGCGTCGGACGCCGGTCAGCGGTGCGACCTGCTGATCCGCGAGGGCGTCAAGGTTGCCTCGTTCGCGTTGGCGCCGAAGAAGGACCTGATCGCCAAGCTCAAGGACAACGGCATCGTCGTGGTCCCGTCGATCGGTGCCGCCAAGCACGCCGTCAAGGTCGCCTCGTGGGGCGCCGACGCGGTGGTCGTGCAGGGCGGCGAGGGCGGCGGCCACACGGGCGGTGTCGCGACGACGCTGCTGCTGCCGTCGGTGCTCGACGCCGTCGACATCCCCGTCATCGCGGGCGGCGGCTTCTTCGACGGCCGCGGCCTCGCCGCGGCGCTGTCGTACGGCGCCGCGGGTGTCGCGATGGGTACCCGTTTCCTCCTGACCAGTGATTCGGCGGTGCCGGACTCGGTCAAGCAGCAGTACCTCCAGCGCGGCCTGACCGACACCACCGTGTCGGTGAAGGTCGACGGCATGCCCCACCGGGTGCTCAACACCGACCTGGTGAACGCCCTCGAGAAGTCCAGCTATGCAAAGGGACTCGTCGCCGCGGCCAAGAACGCGATGAAGTTCAAGTCGATGACGGGCATGAAGTGGTCGACGCTCGCCAAGGACGGCCTGGCGATGAAGAAGTCGGGCGACCGAACGTGGCAGCAGATCATCATGGCCGCCAACACCCCGATGCTGCTCAAGGCCGGCCTGGTCGAGGGCAACACCGAGGCGGGCGTGCTGGCGTCGGGTCAGGTGGTCGGCATGATCGACGACCTGCCCAGCTGCCAGGAACTGATCGACCGCATCGTCGCGGACGCGGTCAAGCGCATCGACGCCGTGGGCGCGCTGAAGGCCTGAACGGCACCGCCGCTGCACGCCTGAGGACACAGTCCAGACCGGAGGGCACTTTCGACCGGATCAACCCGGCCGAAGGTGCCCTTCAGCCTTTCGCGGCGGCTGCCGCCATGCGGGCCTGCACCTCGGGGCGTCGCAGCGGCGGGACGGTCTGCGGCGGTTGGCGCCGCTCCGGCAGTGCGTCCAACAGCCGCTGCGTGGCCGCTGTGACCTCGGCGACGGCCAGCTCGAACGGCTCGCGCGTGTGGTCGGACAGTTTGTGGATTCCGCTGACCTTCCGGACGTACTGGACCGCGGCGGCCTCGATCTCCTCCGCGGTCGCAGCCGGCTCCAGGCCGCGCAACTCGGTGATGTTTCGGCACATGCCTCGACGGTAACCCCGAAAGCACGCCGCGACGAGCCCCTCCGGTGCGTACCGTGGTGGCCGATGACGCCATCAGGGGGAAACGCATGACCGTCGAACTGTCGCCGCCCGGCTTCACCATCCCGCACCCGAAGTGGCGCGTCCCACTGCTCGGCGACGTGCTCGGGGTCAGTCCCCGCACCCCGGTTCAGGATTCGATGCGGTTCTCCGTCGAACTCGGTCCGATCTTCGAACGCAAGGTGCTCGGCAAGCGTTTTGTGATCGTGTCCGACCCGGACGTCGTGGCCGAACTGTCCGATGAATCCCGGTTCCGCAAGCACCTGACCCCCGCGGTGGCGGCGCTGCGCGGGATCGGTGGCGACGGACTGTTCACCGCGTACACGGAGGAACCGAACTGGCGGAAGGCGCACACTCTGCTCGCCCCGGCGTTCACGCAGTCGGCGATGCGCGGCTACCACGACACCATGGTCGACGTCGCCGCCGAGTTGACCGCCCACTGGGACCGGTCCCCCGGGGCGCCGATCGACGTCTCCTCCGACATGACGACACTGACGCTCGAGACCATCGGCCGCACCGGCTTCAGCTTTCCGTTCGGCTCGTTCGAGCGCACCGAAACGCACCCGTTCGTCGCGGCGATGGTGCGGGCACTGACCGACGCGCAGCGCGCGGTCACCCCGCTCGGCTTGGTGACGACGAGGCGCCGCCGCGCCCGCCACGACGCCGATGTCGCGTATCTCGCGGAGGTCGTCGACGCGGTGATCCGCTCCCGCCGCGGCGCACCGGACGGCACGACCCCGGACGACCTGCTCGAACTCATGTTGCGCGCCGAGCGGGACGCCGACCCTGATCGTGTGGACGAGCTCAACATCCGACACCAGGTGATCACGTTCCTCGTCGCCGGACACGAAACCACCTCCGGTGCACTGTCGTTCGCCCTGTACCACCTCACTCGGCGCCCGGATCTGCTGGCCCGCGCACAGGAGGAGGTGGACCGCGTCTGGGGAACCGACCCGACTGCACGGCCCACCTACGAACAGGTCGCGAAGCTGCGGTACGTGCGGCGGGTCCTCGACGAGACGCTGCGGTTGTGGCCGACGGCTCCCGCCTATGCGCGCGAGGCGATTTCGGACACGACGCTGCGCTGCGGCCACCGGATGGCGGCAGGTGACTGGATGCTCGTGCTGATCCCGGCGCTGCACCGGAACCCGGTCTGGGGGCCGGACGCCGACGAGTTCCACCCCGACCGATTCCTCCCCGAACGTATGCGCGGCCGTCCTCCGCACGCGTACAAGCCTTTCGGTACCGGCGAACGGGCATGCATCGGACGGCAGTTCGCGATCCACGAGGCGATGCTCGTGCTCGGAACCCTCCTGCAGCGCTACGACCTGCGCGGCGACCCGGCCTACCGGCTCCGGGTGCAGGAGCGGCTGACCATGATGCCGACGGGTTTCACCGTCACGGCAACCCGTCGCGCGGGCTCCACTCCGACCACCACCGTCGCCGATCCGGGCGGCCGACCGTCTCACCTCCGGTAGTGTCCGCCCTTGTGAACCTGACACGCGATCGACGACCGGACGCGGGCGGCCCTGGCCGTCCGCGCGATCCGCAGGTCGATCGTGCGGTCCTCGACGCCACCATCGATCTGCTGGTCGCGGAGGGCTACCAGAAGACGACGATCCAGGCGATCGCCCGGCGGGCGCAGGTCAGCGCACCCGCGATCTACCGACGCTGGGCGACTCGCGAGATGATCATCGAGGACGCCATCTTCGGCCTCCAGGACGGCGCCGACGTACCGATTCCCCCGGCGACCGACGACCTGCGCGCGGACCTGTTGGCGTGGACTCGCAAATTCCTCGATCGCACCGCGCACCCGGCGGCCCGCTCGGCCATCCCCGGTCTGCTGTCTGCGTACCACCACCACGACGGGGTCCACGAGCGCCTGGTCGAGCGGGCCGAAGCACCCACCCGCGCGGCACTGGTCGAACGGGTCCTCGGGGCACGTCCGTATGCGGGAGCGCAGGCGGAGGCGACGGTCGAGATTGTGTTCGACATGTTGATGTCGTCCACCATGATTCGCGGTGTCGCGCACGGCTACGAGGGCGCGGACGAGTGGTGCGAACACCTGGCCGACGCGCTCTACGCCGTCATCGACACGCTGCGGTAGCGGCCACCGAACACGAGAACGCCCCGACAGCCCATAGCTGTCGGGGCGTTCTTCGTGCGATCGGGCTACTGCTCGATGCGCTCGATGATCGTGACGTTGGCGGTGCCGCCACCCTCGCAGATGGTGAGCAGGCCATAGCGTCCGCCGGTGCGCTCGAGTTCGTTGAGCAGCGTCGCCATCAGCTTGGTGCCGGTCGCGCCGAGCGGGTGCCCGAGAGCGATGGCGCCACCGTTGACGTTGACCTTCGCCGGGTCGGCGCCGATCTCCTTGATCCATGCGAGCACGACCGGCGCGAACGCCTCGTTGATCTCGATCAGGTCGATGTCCTCGATGGTCAGGCCGGTCTTGGCGAGCGCGTGCTGGGTGGCCGGGATCGGCGCGGACAGCATGAAGATCGGGTCGTCGCCGCGAGCGCTCATGTGGTGGATCCGGGCGCGGGGCTTGAGCCCGTGCTTCGCGACGGCCTCCTCCGACGCGAGGAGCAGCGCGCTGGCGCCGTCGGAGATCTGGCTGGCGACGGCAGCCGTCAGCTTGCCGCCCTCGACGAGCACGTTCAGGCTCGCCATCTTCTCGAGGCTGGTCTCACGCGGGCCCTCGTCGACGGTCGCGTCACCGAGCGGCACGATCTCGTTGTCGAAGCGGCCCTCGGCGATCGCGGCCTTCGCGCGCTCGTGGCTCTGCAGTGCCCACTTCTCGAGGTCCTCGCGGCTGATGTCCCACTTGTCGGCGATCATCTCGGCGCCCTTGAACTGCGACACCTCCTGGTCGCCGTAGCGCTCGGTCCAGCTGGTCGACTCGGACGTCGGCGTGGTGAAGCCATACTCCTTGCCGACGATCATGGCGGCCGAGATCGGGATCTGGCTCATGTTCTGCACGCCGCCGGCGATGATGAGGTCCGCGGTGCCGGACAGGATCGCCTGCGCACCGAACTGGATCGCCTGCTGGCTCGACCCGCACTGACGGTCGACGGTCACGCCCGGGACGTGCTGCGGCAGACCCGCGGCGAGCCACGACATGCGCGCGATGTTGCCCGCCTGGCCGCCGATGGCATCGACGCAGCCGAACACGACGTCGTCGACCTCGGACGCGTCGATGCCGGTGCGCTCGACGAGCGACTTGAGGATGTGCGCTCCGAGGTCGATCGGGTGAACAGTGGACAGGCCGCCGTTCTTCTTGCCGATCGGGGTGCGGATCGCGTCGACGATGTATGCCTCGGGCATGGGTACTCCTACGGTGTCAGTGCTGTGCGTCGGGGCTGGACAGCCCGTCCAGCACGATGGCGAGGTACTGCTTGGCTACGGTTTCCGCGGTCATCGGGCCGCCGGGCCGGTACCACCGGACCGCGACCCACACGGTGTCCCGCATGAATCGGTAGACCAGTTCGATGTCGATGTCGGGCCGGAAGCTGCCGTCGGCGACACCCGATTCGATGACGGACACCCACAGGGTCCGGAACTCCCGGTTGCGTTCGGTGATGTAGGCGAACCGCTCGTTCCCGACGAGGTGCTTGGCCTCGTCCTGGTAGATCGCGACGGCGGCGTGCGAACTGTCGATCGCCTCGAACGACGCGACCACGAGTGCCTCGAGGGTGGCGCGCGCGCCGAGCCCGGACTCCGTGATGACGCTGTAGCGTCCGAACAGGTCGTCGAGGAATCCGCGCAGGATCTCGTCGACCATCGACTCCTTCGAGTCGAAGTGGTGGTACAGGCTGCCGGACAGGATTCCCGCCGCGTCGGCGATGTCGCGGACCGTGGTTGCGCGGGTGCCGCGCTCCGCGAACAGCGCGGCCGCGAGGTCGAGCAGTTCTGCTCGACGGCCCGACTTGGCGGCAGTTTCTTCGGCGCGGGGCGATGGGCTCACCTCGCCACCATACCAACCAAGCAATTGCTAGGGTAGACGGATGGTCGAGTCGTCACGCTGCGCTGTCGTCACCGGTGGGACCGGCGGAATCGGAATCGAAGTCGTCCGGCACCTGGCCGCGGCAGGACACCCCGTCGCACTCACGTACCGCAGCAACTCCGAACGCGCCGACGCCGTCGTCGCCGAGGTCGCCGACGCCGGAGGTCGCGCCCGTGCGGACCGCGTCGACCTCACCGACAGCGCCGACGTCGCGGACTGGACGAACCAAGTCCGCACCGACTTCGGCGAACCGTCCGTCCTCGTTCACGCCGCGGGCCCGCACATCCCGATGGTCCACCTGTCGTCCGTGTCCCCCGACGTCTACGCCCAGCACCTGAACGCCGAGGCCACCGCCTTCTTCGCGGTCGTGCACGCCCTGCTGCCTGCCCTGCGTGCAACCCAGGGTTCCGTCGTCGCGGTGACGACCGCCGCGACCGACCGCTTCCCCGCCCGCGACGGACTGTCGTCCGGGACGAAGGGCGCCGTCGAGGCGCTCGTTCGCGCCTTCGCCGTCGAAGAGGGCCGGTACGGAGTCCGATTCAACGCCGTTGGCCCCGGCATGCTCACCGACGGCATGGCCGAACGACTCATCGGCAGCGCAGACCTCGACGAGCGCGCACTCGCGGTCGCGAAGAGCCGAATCCCGTTGAACCGCTTCGGCCGTGCCACCGACGTCGCGGCGGCCGTCGCGTTCCTCGTCAGCGAGAATGCGGGCTTCGTCACCGGCCAGAAGCTGAACATCGACGGCGGCTACACCGCCTGACCCCGCTCCACCGTTCTTCCCCCTCAACCTGAATGGCCCATTGATTCAGTCGAACTGAATCAATGGGCCATTCAGGAAAGGTGCATGAAGGCCGGCCGGGTGCCGAGTGCCTACGCGCGCTGGCTGGAGATGGAGACGATCTCGCCGGTGAGGTATGTGGTGTAGTCGCTCGCGAGCATGGCGATGGTCGCGGCGATCTCCCACACCTCGGCGGCGCGGCCGTATGCCTCGCGGGAGGCGAGGGTGTCGAGCAGTTCGTCTCTGGTGACCTTCGCGAGGAACGGGTGCTTCGCGATGGACGGGGCGACCGCGTTGATGCGGACGCCGTACTCGGCGGCCTCGATCGCGGAGCAGCGGGTCAGCGCCATGACGCCTGCCTTCGCGGCGGCGTAGTGCGACTGCGAGTGCTGCGCGCGCCAGCCGAGGACCGACGCGTTGTTGACCAGGACGCCGCCGTGCTCGACCGACTTGAAGTATCGCAGCGCCGCGCGGGTGGCACGGAAGGTGCTGTTCAGGGTGATGTCGAGGACGCGGTCCCACTGGTCGTCGGTCATGTCGACGATCGGGGTCTCGCCGCCGAGGCCTGCGTTGTTGACGAGAACGTCGATGCGGCCGAGCTTCTCGGCGGCACCTGCGATGAGGGCATCGACCTGTTCGGTGCTGGAGACGTCGCACACGAACGACTCGATCTGCTGTCCACCGAATTCGGCGGCGAGCTTCTCGACGGTCTCGCCGAGGCGACGCTCGTGGAAGTCGGAGACGAGGACGTCGCCGCCCTCGAGGAGTGCGCGACGGGCGGTGGCGAAGCCGATGCCGGTGCCTGCGGCCGCGGTGACGACGACCTTCTTGCCCTTGAGCAGGTTGTGGCCCTCGATCTCGGCGGGGGCGACGGACAGGGGCGACTGGACTGAGGTGGTCACGGGCGTGCCTCTCGGGGAAGGCCGAGCACCCGCTCGGCGATGATGTTGCGCTGGATCTCGTTGGATCCGCCATAGATGGTGTCGGCGCGGCTGAACAGGAACAGTCGCTGCTCGTCGCTGAGGTCGGCGTCGGCTCCGAAGGGCCCGTCGCCTGCGAGCAGTCCGTCGGCGCCCGCGACCTCCATCGCGAGTTCACCGAGGCCGCGATGCCAGTTGGCCCACAACAGTTTCGCGACGGACGCCTCGCCGCCGTTGCCGGTGGCATCGACCGAGGACAGGGTGCGCATGGCATGCGCGCGCATCACCTGCAGGCCCATCCACGCGCGCGTCAACTTGTCCTTGATGACGGGATCCTGGGCGGCGCCGTTGCGTTCGGCCTGCTCGACGATGGCGGCGAGTTCCTTCTCGAACCCGACCTGCTGGCCGAGAGTGGAGATGCCACGCTCGAAGGTGAGGGTGCCCATAGCGACGGCCCAGCCCTGGCCGGGCTCGCCGACGACGAGGTCTGCGTCGGTGCGGGCGTCGTCGAAGAACACCTCGTTGAATTCGGAGGTGCCGGTGAGTTGGAGGATCGGCCGGACCTCGATGCCCGGCTGGTCCATCGGGACGAGCAGGTAGGACAGGCCCTTGTGGCGCTGCGATCCGGGTTCGGTGCGCGCGACGACGAAGCACCACTGTGCGACGTGCGCGAGGGAGGTCCACACCTTCTGCCCGTTGATGCGCCACTGGTCGCCGTCGAGTCGGGCGGACGTGGTGACGCCGGCCAGGTCGGAGCCGGCATTGGGTTCGGAGTAACCCTGGCACCACAGTTCGCTGACGGTATTGATTCCGGGCAGGAAGCGGCGCTTCTGCTCCTCGGTGCCGAACGCGATGAGCGTCGGGCCGAGCAGTTCCTCGCCGAGGTGGCTCACCCGCGCCGGAGCGCCCGCACGGGCGTACTCCTCGTGGAAGATCACCTGCTGGCTGATGGTTGCTTCCTTGCCGCCGTACTCCTTCGGCCAGCCGAGGCAGGTCCATCCGGCCGAGGCGAGGTGCCGGTCCCACGCGAGGCGCTCGTCGAACGCCTCGTGCTCGCGACCCGGCCCGCCGAGGCCTTTCAGTCCGGCGAACTCGCCGGTCAGGTTGTCGGCCAGCCACTCACGGACGGTGGCGGCGAACTTCTCGTCGTCTACTGCTGTTCCCAGCCCCTGGCTTGCATCCACATCGGTAGAGTAACCTACCAAGCACTTGCTAGGTAGAGGAGTCCAGTGACCACTGACGTGAAGACAACACCCGCAGCACTCGCGCGGGCCGCGAGCGTATTCGGTGACAAGGACGCCATCGCCGACGGTGACGTCCGAATCAGCTACACGGGTCTCCTCGACCGGGTCCGCACGGCCGCCCGCGCCCTGATCGCCCGGGGAATCGAACCCGGTGACCGGGTCGCGATCTGGGCCCCGAACACCCACCACTGGGTGGTGGCCGCACTCGGAGCCCAGTACGCAGGCGCCGTCATCGTGCCCATCAACACCCGGTACACGGGCAGCGAAGCCCTCGACCTCGTCGTGCGCACGAAGGCGAAGGCGCTGGTCGTCGTCGGGGCGTTCCTCAAGTCCGACCGGTACGCCGACCTGCAGCGCGCGGCGTCTCCCGGCGACCTCGACAGCCTCCACACCGTCATCCGGATCCCCTTCGACGGGGACGCCCCGGCCGACGGCGTCATCGAGTGGAGCGAACTCGACACGCTCGCAGCCGGCGTGCCTGCCGAGGTTGCCGACGCCCGCGCCGGCGCCGTCTCCCCCGACGACGTCGCCGACATCCTGTTCACCTCCGGCACCACCGGGAAGAGCAAGGGCGTCATGACCGCGCACCGGCAAACCATCGGTGTAGCCGACGCGTGGGCGGAATGCGCCGAGATCACGTCCGCCGACCGCTACCTCATCATCAACCCGTTCTTCCACACCTTCGGCTACAAGGCCGGGTTCGTCGTCTGCGTACTCAACGGCGCGACAATCGTCCCGATGGCCGTGTTCGACGTACCGAAGGTCGCGGCGAAGATCGCGGACGAGAGGATCAGCGTCCTGCCCGGCGCCCCGACGATCCACCAGTCCATCCTCGACCTGCCGGGCCGCGACGACTTCGACCTGTCGAGCCTGCGGGTCGCCGTCACCGGCGCAGCCGCGGTCCCCGTGACACTGGTCGAACGACTGCAGAGCGAACTGTCCTACAAGGCGGTCCTGACCGCGTACGGACAGACCGAAGCCGTCGTGGTGACCATGTGCCGCACCGACGACGACCCGGTCACCGTCTCCACGACGTCGGGACGCGCCGTACCCGGCATGGAGGTCCGCATCGGCGACCATGGCGAGATTCTCGTCCGCGGCGACAACGTCATGCTCGGCTACCTCGACGACCCCGACGCGACGGCCAAGACGATCGACGCGGACGGCTGGCTGCACACCGGCGACGTCGGGGTCATGGACGAGCGCGGCTACATCGACATCACCGACCGCCTCAAGGACATGTACATCTCGGGCGGGTTCAACGTGTACCCCGCGGAGATCGAGAACGCGCTCGCCCGCATCGACTCGGTCGCCGAGACGGCCGTGATCGGCATCCCCGACGAGCGGATGGGCGAGGTCGGCCGCGCCTACCTGGTCGCCAAGCCGGGACGTGTCGTCGACGCCGACGAGGTGCGCGCGTACTGCAAGGAGAACCTGGCGAACTTCAAGGTTCCGCGCGAAATCCGCATCGTCGATACCCTGCCGCGCAATCCGTCCGGCAAAGTCCTCAAGAACGAACTGCGAGAGGACAAGTCGTGACAGCGTCCACCGATCACGTCCCCGCCGACTCGGTTCCGGACGAGGGAGAGGTCGTCACCTACGAGGTGCGAGGACGCGTCGCCGTCGTGACGATGAACCGTCCGCGGTTCCGCAACGCCCAGAACTCGGTCATGACGTACGCCCTCGACGCCGCCTTCCAGCGGGCCGTCGAGGACCCGGACGTCGGCGCGATCGTGCTGGCGGGCAACGGCGACCACTTCAGCGCGGGCCACGACATCGGCACCGTCGGACGCGACCACCACGTCTCGTACGAGAACAAGGCCGTCATGTGGTGGGACCACGTCGACCGCCCGGGCGGCGACCAGCGTTTCGCCCGCGAGATGGAGGTCTACCTCGGGATGTGCCGCCGCTGGCGGGACCTGCCGAAGCCGATGATCGCGATGGTGCAGGGCGCGTGCATCGCCGGCGGCCTGATGTTGTCGTGGGTGTGCGATCTGATCGTCGCGTCCGACGACGCATTCTTCGCCGACCCCGTTGTCCGGATGGGAATTCCGGGTGTGGAGTACTTCGCCCACCCGTGGGTGCTCGGCACGCGCGCGGCGAAGGAGATCCTCTACACCGGCGATCGGTTCAGCGCGCAGCGCGCCTACGAGTGGGGCATGGTCAGCCGGGTGGTCCCGCGTGACGACCTCGGAGCAACGGCGATGGATCTCGCCGACCGCATTGCGACGATGCCGCAGTTCGGCCTGGCCTTGACCAAGAAGGCCGTCAACCAGTGCGAGGACCTGATGGGAATCCGCGCAGGCATGGACTCGGTGTTCGGCCTGCACCATTTCGCGCATGCCCACAATGCCGAGATCGGCTCCGGCCCCCTCGGCGGTATGGATGCAACCTCAATGAAGCAGCACGGCGCAGCCGTGACAAAGAAGGCTGGAGAGCAGTAGTGGATCTCGAATTCGACGACGCCACAGTCGCGTTCCGCGACGAAGTGCGTGCATTCCTCGCGGAGAACGTCCCCTCCGAACCCCTGCCGCACATGGACACGGCCGAGGGCTTCGAGGCGCACCGCCAGTGGGAGCGCACCCTCGCCGAGGCCCGCCTGTCGGTGGTGTCGTGGCCCGCCGAGTACGGCGGACGTGACGCGACCCTCGAGCAGTGGGTGATCTTCGAGGAGGAGTACTACCGCTCGGGTGCGCCCGGACGTGTGAGCCAGAACGGCATCTTCCTGTTGGCACCCACGCTCTTCGAGCACGCCAAGCCCGAACAGCTGGCGCGCATCATGCCGCGCATGGCCCGCGCTGACGACATCTGGGCCCAGGCCTGGTCCGAGCCGGAGTCCGGCTCCGACCTGGCCAGCCTGCGCGCCACCGCCACCAAGGTGGACGGCGGCTGGCTGCTCAACGGGCAGAAGACGTGGAGCTCGCGCGCCGCGTTCGCGGACTGGGGCTTCGGGCTGTTCCGCTCCGACCCGGAGGCTCAGCGCCACAAGGGCATCACCTACTACATGTTCGACCTGCGGTCGAAGGGTGTCACCGTCCGTCCGATCGACCAGCTCGACGGCCTGCCCGGCTTCGCCGAGGTGTTCCTCGAGGACGTCTTCGTCCCCGACGATCCGGCGAACCCCGGTGAGTCCGGCGTGATCGGCGCCGTCAACGAGGGCTGGCGCGTCGCGATGAGCACCGCCAGCAACGAGCGCGGCCTGTCGCTGCGCTCCCCGGGCCGCTTCCTCGCCGCCACCGACCGGCTCGTGCAGCTGTGGAAGGACGCTGGCGACCAGTCGGACACCGCGCTGCGGGACCGCGTCGTCGACGCGTGGATCGGCTCGCGCGCCTACGAACTGAGCACGTGGGGCACCGTCACCCGTCTCGCCGACGGCGGCCAGCTGGGCCCGGAGTCCTCCATCAACAAGGTGTTCTGGTCCGAATGGGACGTCGCCACCCACGAGACGGCACTCGACCTGCTCGGCCCCGAGGCCGAGCTCGCCGACACCGCGTGGATGGACGGCTACCTGTTCTCCCTCTCCGGCCCGATCTACGCCGGCACCAACGAGATCCAGAAGAACGTCATCGCCGAGCGGCTGCTCGGCCTACCGAAGGCTGACCGATGAGATTCGCGCTCGACTCCTCGCACACCGACTTCGCGGACAGCATCGACTCGTTGCTCGCGAAGTCCGACATGCCTGCCGTCATCCGGTCCTGGAACGCGGGCGACACCGCTCCCGGCCTGAAGGTGTGGCAGCGCCTCGCCGAGACCGGCG
This sequence comes from Rhodococcus sp. RD6.2, assembly GCF_001040705.1. Lineage (GTDB taxonomy): Bacteria > Actinomycetota > Actinomycetes > Mycobacteriales > Mycobacteriaceae > Rhodococcus_G. Next base: position 195,146 of record NZ_CVQP01000002.1, on the reverse strand, counting down.
TCACCGGACTGCTGATCGACGAGGCCCACGACGGCCTCGGTGCCGACGCGATCGACCTGGTCGTCGCGCTCGAACAGCTGGGACGCCATGCCGTCCCCGGTCCGGTCGCCGAGACGGTCGCCGTCGCACCGATCCTCCTGGCAGGCGCGGCACCGGACCGGCTGTCCGCACTCGCCGAGGGATCGCTCGCCACCGTCGCCGCTCCGCCGCGGGTGCCGTTCGCGGTCGACGCGGACGCCGTCGACCTGACGCTGCTCGTCGAGGGCACCACCGTCAGCACCGCAACCCACGGTGAACGCCGCGGGTCGGTGGACCGCTCCCGGGGACTGTTCGCCGTGACCGCCGCCGAGACCCTCGGCGACGCGGACACCGAACGCGCCTTCGACCTCGGCGCGCTCGCGACCGCCGCGCAGCTGCTCGGACTCGGCCGCACCATGCTCGACATCACCACCGAGTACGCCAAGCAGCGCAAGCAGTTCGGCAAGGCGATCGGCAGCCAGCAGTCGATCAAGCATCACCTCGCCGGTGTGGCGGTCGGCCTCGAGATGGCGCGTCCGCTGCTCCTCGGCGCCGCGATGGCCGTTCGGGACGACTCCCTCACCGCGCGTCGCGACATCTCCGCCGCGAAGGTGGCCTGCGGCGACGCGGCGTACCGCGCGTCGCGGATCGCGCTGCAGGTCCACGGCGCGATCGGCTACACGATGGAACACGACCTGTCGCTGTGGCTGACCAAGACCCGCGCACTGCTGACCGCCTGGGGCACCCCGGCGGAGCACCGCGCCCGAGTGATGGAGGCGCTGTGAGCGTCGCGGCGGTCGGTGCGTTCACCGACGAACAGCTCGAACTGCGCAAGACCGTCCGCGCGTTGCTGACCAAGCACGCCGACCAGGCGGCCGTCCGCAAGGCGACCGAATCCGAGCACGGGTTCGACGCGACCCTGTGGGATCTGCTGTGCCAGCAGGTCGGCGTGGCCGCACTGGCCATTCCGGAGGAGTTCGGCGGCATCGGTGCGTCCGCGGTCGAAACCCATCTCGTGATGGAGGAGCTGGGCCGTACCCTCGCCCCGACACCGATGCTGGGGTCAGTCGTCCTGGCGGCGCAGGCGATCCTGGCGTCGGGTGACGTCGAGGCGTGCGAGCGGCTGCTCCCCGGCATCGCCGAGGGCGCGTCCATCGCCGCACTGTGCTGGACCGGATCCGACGGTTCCTGGGACACCGAGCGTGTCGGCGTCACCGCGGACGGCGACTCCCTCACCGGCAGCAGCCATTTCGTGCTCGACGGCTCCTACGCGGACGTGCTGGTCGTCGCGGCATCCGTGGACGGCCGAGTCGCGCTCTTCGAGGTCGACCCCGCGCAGGACGCGGTGACGCGGCGGCGGGTCCCGACGATGGACCCGACCCGCAGCGTCGCGGTCGTCGAGTTCGCCGGGGCGACCGGCAGACTGCTCACCGCCGACGGCGCCGCGGCGCTGGAGCGGGTCCGTGAGATCGCGTGCGTCGCGCTGTCCGGCGAGCAGGTCGGCGCCGCGGAGCAGATCCTCGCGAGCACCGTCGAGTACAGCAAGTCGCGGGTCCAGTTCGGTCGCGCGATCGGCAGCTTCCAGGCACTCAAGCACCGCATGGCGGACCTGTACTTCCTGGTGGAGACGGCCCGGTCGGCGTCGTACGCCGCGGTCGCGTCGTTGTCGGAGGGTGCCGCGTCCGCGGCAACGGACGCCACGGTCGCGAAGGTCTACTGCTCCGAGGCACTGCAAGCCGTGACCGGCGACGCGATCCAGCTGCACGGCGGCATCGCGATCACCTGGGAGCACGACGCCCAGCTGTTCTTCAAGCGTGCGCACGGCAGCGCACAGTTGTTCGGCCAGCCTCGCACGCATCTGCACTCGCTCGAGGGCTCTGCGGGCCTGTCCGCGTGATCGCCGGGAGGCGGATTCGTCGAATCCGCCTCCCGCACACGCTCGGGGCTGTCATGCTCCGCCGATGGACCTGGCAGCACTCGAAGAGATCCGTCAGCTCAAATACCGGTACTTCCGGACGCTGGACCTGAAGCGATGGGACGAGTTCGCGGACACCCTCGCGAACGACGTCGTCGCCGAGTACGGCACCCACGCCCTCTCCGACCCCCTCGTCTTCGAGGGCCGCGACGCGCTGGCCGGCTTCATGAGCAAGACGCTCGGCTCCGCGATCACCACGGTCCACATCGCCAACCATCCCGAGATCACCGTCACCGGCGATACCGCGACCGGCTCGTGGTGCTTCGAGGACACGGTGATCGTGCCGGATGCCAAGAGCCTGATCCGCGGCGCGGGCTACTACTCGGACGAGTACCGACGCGACGAGGACGGCCGCTGGCGCATCACCCGCACGTCCTACGCCCGGATCTACGAGTCGCTGGTTTCGCTCGAGGACATCCCGAGCCACCGGTTCCTGTCGCACATGTGGGCCACCGGAACGACGACGCCTCAGCCCTGAGCGGCCTACAGGATCGTCGGGCGGGAATCCGAACTTGTCAGTCCTCGGGCGCTACCCCTTCAGGTTGTCCCGCGCCCACACGGCGATCGCGTCGAGCGCGGGAATCAGCGCCTCGCTCGCGGCGGTGGCGCGGTAGACGACGGTGATCGGCGGCCCGTCCTCGACGGTCCGTTCCACCAGCCCGGCGGCGGTCAATTCGGTCAGTCGCTCGGAGAGGACCGAGTCGCTGATCCCGGCCACGGCCCGCTTGAGCTCGGAGAATCCGGCGGGACCCTGCACCAGGGTGCCGATCAGCACGCCGTTCCACCGCTTGCCCAGAAAGTTGAACGCCCGGCTCAACCCCGCGTCGCACGCGCGCGGCTCGTGGTGTTCGGCGTCCTTCTGCATGCCCCCACCCTACCCCTCGGCTATCACGTCACTAGTTGCTAGCTTTTCCGAAGTAAGCTAGCTTCTTCGATGTTGCTAGTTTTTCCGAAGCGCCATGCCGACGGTTCGACGGCGCCAATCCCTCAGGAGCCACCCATGTTCATCGCCGCCGCCATCGTTTCGATCCTCCTGGCCCTCATGCTGACCTTCTCGGCCTTCGGCAAGCTCACGAAGAACCCCATGCAGGTCGCGAGCATGACCGCCGTGAACTTCCCCGTCGACAAGATGTGGCTGCTCGCGATCGCCGAACTCGCAGGCGCTGCCGGTCTGGTCGTCGGCCTGTTCTGGTGGCCGATCGGTGTCGCGGCCGCCGTCGGCGTCGTCGCCTACTTCCTCGGCGCAGTGGTCATGCACCTGCGCGCCAACGACAAGAACATCGCCCCCGCAGGTGTCCTGATGCTCGCCGCTGCCGCGGCCGCGGTCCTCGCACCGCTCGCCGCGTAGGCCGCTCCGCCGCCTACCACCGGACGGGCATCGCCTCGATCCCGGTGACGAAGTTGGCCGGCCGGCGTGGCAACTGCCCGTCGGTCACCAACTCCATCGCCGGGATCCGTTCGAGCAGTCGCTCGAACATCAACCGACCCTCGAGTCGAGCCAACTGGTTGCCGAGACAGAAGTGCGATCCGAATCCGAAGGCGATGTGCGGGTTCGGGTTCCGGGCGATGTCGAAGGTCTCGGAATCCTCGAACACCGATTCGTCGAAGTTCGCCGACTCGAACAACAACATCATCTTCTCCCCCGCGCGCAGCTGCGTCCCGTGGAACTCGACGTCCCGAGTCACGGTGCGGCACATGTTCTTCACCGGGGACACCCAGCGCAACATCTCCTCGAGTGCGAGCGGCAGCAGCGAGCGGTCCGCGACCAGTTTGTCGCGCTGCTCCGGGTTTCGGAGAAGTTGCTCCATCCCTCCGCTGAGCACGTGCCGGGTGGTTTCGTCACCACCGATCAGGATGAGCAGGGTCTCGGCGACGATCTCCTCGTCCGTCATCCGGTCCCCGTCGATCTCCGCGTGCACGAGAACACTGATCAGGTCGTCGGTTGGCTCCGAGCGGCGCTCCGCGATCGTCCGCATGGTGAAGTCGACGTACGATACATACGCGGACATCATCTTCGCGATCATGTCGTCGGATACGTTGCTGCCCTGGGCCTTCACGAGGTCGTCGCTCCACTCCAGGAACATCGCCCGCTCGTGCGGGCGGACGCCGAGCATGTCCCCGATGACCGCCATCGGCAGTGGCGCCGCGAGGTCGCGGACGAAGTCGCACTCCCCCTTCGCCACGACCGCGTCGATCAGCTCGTCGCAGATCCGACCGATGTCGTCGATCTTCGACTCGACCTGCCTGCGGGTGAAGCCGGTGTTGACGAGCTTGCGCCTCTTCAGGTGCTCGGGGTCGTCCATGTCGATCATGTGCGGCAGCGGCCCGACCTCCGGCCGGATTCCGCCCGCGTTGGAGAACAGGCCCGCATCACGCTCCGCGTCGATCACCGCCGCATAGGTCGACGCCCCCGCCATGCCGTTGCGATCCCGGAACACCGGCTCGTTCGCCCGCATCCAGGCGTAGGCCTTCCTCGGATCACCCAGTTCCCACGCGTAGAAGCGTCCGTCGACCAGTTCGAAGTCGGGTCGCATCGTGTCCGTCCCCTCGGTCCGTCTCGCTCGCGACAGGTGTCAGCCCGAGCGTATGCCTCTCCGATGCAATGCATGTTCAAAACCGGGCGGCGGTGGTAGAACAGGTTCCACCACGTGCAGGGTGGCCGCACCGATCACACGAGCCGAGGGGAGCTCCGGAGCACATGAACGGCCCAGTGAACACGAGCAGCGCCGATGGCCTTCGCGGCAAGTCGATCCTGGTGACGGGAGGCGGGAGCGGCATCGGGCTCGGGGTCGCGGACCTGCTCGCCCGTTCCGGCGCTCACGTCACCATCGTCGGACGCACCGAGGACCGCCTCGTCGCGGCAGCGTCGACGATCACGCCGGGGGACGGCGGCTCGATCACCCACCACGTTGCCGACGTCACCATCGAGGACCAGGTTCACCAGGCCGTTGCGGCCGCCACCGCAGTCACCGGTCGACTCGACGGCGCCGTGGCCTGTGCGGGCGGTAACGAGACCATCGCACCGGTCACCCAGATCGACGTCGACGCCTGGCGCCGAACCGTCGAACTGAACGTCACCGGAACGATGCTGACGCTCAAGCACTCTGCCCGAGAACTGGTGCGAGGAGGCGGCGGCTCGTTCGTGGCGATCTCCTCGATCGCGAGCAGCAACACCCACCGCTGGTTCGGCGCCTACGGCGTCTCGAAGTCCGGGGTGGACCATCTCGTGCAACTCGGCGCCGACGAACTCGGCGCGAGCAACGTCCGCGTCAACTGCATCCGACCGGGCCTCACCCGAACCGATCTCGTCACCGTCATCACCGACGGCGGGCCCCTCCTCGAGGACTACCGGGCGTGCACGCCGCTGCCCCGCATCGGGGAACCGGAGGACATCGCACGGCTCGCCCGCTTCCTGCTCGGGGACGAGTCCACCTGGATCACCGGGCAGGTCATCAACGTCGACGGAGGTCAGATGCTGCGCCGCGGTCCCGACTTCAGCTCGATGCTCGAGCAGGTGTACGGCGAGGACGGACTGCGCGGGGTGGTGGCGCCGTGACCTCCCACGAGATACTCGGCAGGCAGGTCGCGATGCCGGTGCAGATCCGGAAGGCGACGGCGTTCATGGCGATGTACTCCGTCCCCACCTCGGCGGCGCAGCGGCTGATCGACCCGACCGGCCTGGAGATCCTGCAGTACCGGCCGGGCCGCGGCCTGTGCGGACTGGTGTTCGTCGACTACGTGGACGGAGATCTCGGTCCGTACAACGAATTCGGTGTCGTGTTCATGGTTCGCGATCACCGCACCCGCGGCGGATCCGTTCCCGGTGACCTGCGTGCGCTGGCGACGGGTGGCTCCGGAGCGTTGATCCACCAACTCCCCGTCGACGGGGACTTCACCCTCGCCGCCGGGCGCGGGATCTGGGGCTTCCCGAAGGTACTGGCAGAGTTCGAGGCCGACCATGCGTCGGACGTCAAGCGCGCATCAGTCAGCCAGGAGGGCCAACTCATCGTCGACCTCACGGTCAAGCGCGGATTTCGCGCGCCCGGCGCCGCGAAGAGCACCACCATGCAGGCCTACTCGCACATCGACGCCATCACGCGATGCACGTCGTGGGACATGAACCCGGACGGTGTCCGCACCCGCCTCGGCGGTGCGGAGGTGACACTCGGGTCGCATCCGATCGCGGACGAGCTGCGGTCGCTCGGACTGCCACGCCGGGCCCTGATGACCACCTCCATCCCCGACCTGAAAATGACCTTCGGAGAAGCAACAGCGGTGTGACAGTCAGGCTTCCAGGATCGTCTTCGCCTTTTCGAGACTGCTGCGGACGTCGTGCGCATGGAGCTTCTGCACGATGGGATCGGCGAACTTGAAGACACCGGTGCCCGCCTCCGCTTCGGAAACCCAGGTCACCCGGGTGTGCTCGCCGTCGACCGCGAAGTCGAGTTCGCGGTCGTAACCGACCTTCGACTTCACCGAGCGGAACCCGAGTCGCTTGTTCGCCTGGTAGTCGGTGAGTTCCTCCGTTGCCTCCAGTTTGAATCCGGCGACCTTGGCGGTGAACGACGTCACCGAGCCGACCTCGTCGGGCTTGCCCGACTCCAGGTTGTAGTCGACGACGTTTCCGTTCCAGGCGAGTGCGTTGTCCGGATTCGACATGTACTCGAACACGTCGGCGACCGGACGCGCAATCATGATCGATTCCTCGGTCCTCAGCGTCTTGGCCATGGCAATTCCTGCCTCGTGGGATACGCACGCCCGAGAGTCGAGCGCGCTGGGATCGCGACCTCGATCGGACACATCCGCTATCGCACTGTCGAGCCGGCACGGCACGTCGTGGCGCCACATACCTCAGGCATCGCGAACGTCCCTGCGCATGCCCGCTCGAGTCCCCGACCGCGATCTTGTTGGCTTTCCCATCGTAGTCCCGGAACGGGTCACGACAGAAGGCCGCGAGGGCCCTTGCCAAGGGCGGTGTTGTCGTGATGAGGTAGCAATTGGACACTTGACCAACTTGCATTTCGGCAGCCTTGCAAAGGAATTCCCCAGTGAAGATCAGTCGACGCAGCGTGCTCGCCGGTGCGGCCGCCGTACCTGCCCTCGCCGCCCTGAGCGCCGGTTCGGCCCAGGCCGCACCCCTTCGCACGGCCCCGTCCGGAACCGGACTGCGGGTCGGCGTCGGCATCGCCGACGTGACCGGCCCCGTCGCCGAGAACGGCATGATGGGGTACTCGAGTTTCGACCAGGTCGCCGAGGGTCTGCACCAGCGGACCAGGGCCCGCGCCTACGTCTTCGCCGACGCCGCCGACACTCGGGTGGTGTACGTCTGCGTCGACACCTGCATGGTGTTCCAGTCGGTCCACGACGAGGTGATCCGCCGCCTGCACACCGCATTCGGAGGCGCCTACACCGAACGCAACGTCATGCTCACCGCCGTTCACTCCCACGCCGCGTGCGGTGGGGCGTCCCACGACTACGCGTACACGCTCGCCAACCTCGGCTTCCAGCCCTTGACCTTCCAGGCCGAGGTGGACGGCATCGTCGAGGCGATCACCGCCGCACACGACGATCTCGCCCCCGGCACGGTCGCGTACGGCCGCAGCGAACTGACCGACGCCAGCGTGAACCGGTCCCGCATCGCCTTCGACCGAAACCCGCAGCGCGACAAGGACTACTACCCGCTCGGCATCGACTCGTCGATGCGCACCCTGCGGATCACCCGGTCCGGCACCGACGTCGGCGCGATCAACTGGTTTGCCACGCACTGCGCATCACTGACCAACGAGAACCTCCTGATCTCGGGCGACAACAAGGGCGCGGCCTCGTACTTCTGGGAGCACGACGGCGAGGGGGTCCGGTACCTCGACGGCGCGCCGGGATTCGTGGCGGCCTTCCCTCAGACGAACTCCGGCGACATGTCCCCGAACCTGCACCTCGAACCGGGCAAGGGACCGACCGACGACGAGTTCGAGAACGCCCGCATCATCGGTGAGCGTCAAGTCGCCGCTGCCCGCAATGCGTTCGCGGACGCGGAGACGATGTCGGCGACCACAGTCGACTCCCGCGTGATGTACCTGGACATGGCGAATCAGGTGGTCGACGGACGCTTCACCCCGGACGGCCAGCAGCGCCGCACGGCACCGGCGTGTGTCGGCGCCGCCATGAGCGCGGGCAGCACCGAGGACGGGCCCGCGCTCCCGCTCTTCCCCGAGGGCGCCCGCAACCCCCTCGTCGACGCCCTCGGCGGCATGAACGCCCCCGTGCCGAACTGGCTCGCGGACGCGCAGGCACCGAAGCTCGTGCTTGTCGCCGTGGGCCTCCTGCCGCCGGACGGCTGGGTTCCGCACGTCCTCAAGATCCAGATCCTCCGGATCGGGGACGTGTACGTCGTCGGCGGGCCTGCCGAGTTCACGATCGTGTCGGGCCTGCGGATCCGCCGCACCGTCGCCGAGGAACTGGGCGTGCCGTTGGAGAACGTCATCTTCCAGGGCTACGCCAACTCGTACTCGAGCTACTGCACCACGCCCGAGGAGTACGAGGCGCAGCAGTACGAGGGCGGCTCGACCCTGTTCGGCCGCAACACCCTTCCCGCATATCAGCAGGGCTACGCAGCACTCGCCGCGGCGATGCACACCGGAGCGGACGTGCCCCGCGGCCCGGCGCCCCGCGACATGTCGGGGTTCCAGCCCAACTTCGGGCCGGAGGTTCCGGTGGACGCCCCGCTCGCGGGACGACAGTTCGGTGACGTGCTCGTGCAGCCCGCCTCGACGGCGTCAGCGGGTACACAGGTCGCGGTCGAGTTCGTCACTGGCCACCCCAAGAACAACCTGCATCGCGGCGGCACGTTCTTCGAGGTCCAGCGTGAGGACGGCGCGCGCTGGCTTCGGCACGCCGACGACGGCGACTGGTCGACGAAATTCCGTTGGCGGCGTGAGGGATCGAACGCGTCCGTCGCCCGGATCACCTGGGACGTCCCGGCCGGGACACCGGCGGGAACCTACCGGATCCAGCACTTCGGTGACCGGAAGAACCCGGACGGTTCCATCACCGCGTTCACCGGGACCTCCGCACCCTTCACCGTCTAGGGGCCTACGCGCGCGTGAGTGTCGTGGCTCTGGACACCACACTCACGCGCGGGCCGGGGGCACCTCCCGCTCGCGGGAGACGAAGCCGCTCAAGTCGCCGAGAGTCCACGGGGGCTCGGTGTTGTGGTCGCGGTATGCCAGGACGGTGGGCGCCGCACGATCGAACCGGCCGACGAATCCGCCCGAGCCGACGAAGATCTGGCCGGTGATCGACCTCGCGAGGTCGCTGGCGAGGAACGCGTATAGCTGCGCGACGTACTCGGGCGGTGCTGGATTGAGAGAACCGTATCGGGACGCGTCGTCGAGCATTCCGCGGCTGTGCAGTTCCTCGATGTGCGCCGCGTACTCCTCGCCCTCCGACAACCGGGTCTTCGCGCCCGGGCACACGACGTTGGCCCGCACTCCCGACTCGGCCAACTCGGCGGCGATCGCGAGGGTGAGACTGTTGACGGCGCCCTTGCCCGCCGGATAGCCGGTGCCGCCGTAGTCGCCGAGGAACGCGAACGAACTCGTGTTCACGATCGCGCCCGATCCACGATCGGCCATCAGGGGCGCGACGAGCCGGCAGGTGCGGAAGGTCGCCGTCAGGTGGGCGTCGACGAGGTCGTCCCACTCCTCGTCGGTGACCGTGAGAATCGACGATCCCGGCGGTTCCGCGACACCGGCGCAGTTTACGAGGATGTCGACGCCACCGAACTCGCTCTGTGCCGCGTCGACCAGCTCCTGCGCGACCGGTCGGGACGCCGCCGAACCGGCGACGGCGACCGCGCGACCCCCCTCCGCGCGGATCTCGTCGACCACTGCCTGCGCGACCGCACCGTCACGACCGTTGACCACGACTCCGGCGCCCTGAGCGACGAGCGCGTGCGCGACGCCGCGCCCGATTCCGCGGCTCGAGCCCGTCACGATCGCCCCTCGTCCGTCGAGGTGACGCTCCACGTCGGCATCCATCCCGTTCACTCCCGTCCTCGTCTGCGGCGCTCAGCCGTTGCGCCCGTACATCGGTACAGACTACAGTCCAGACACCTGTCCATCTCGTATGAATGGCACAGACGGTTCACACGAGACCAGCCGACGCCACGGGAGCGCACCGCCCATGCCCGCACCGACGATCCACCGTCTCCGCGTGAGCGACGTGATCGAGGAGACTGCCGACGCCCGGTCGGTGGTGTTCGAGATCGACGCCGCGATCCGCGACCGCTTCGACTACCGCCCCGGGCAGTTCCTCACGCTGAGGATCCCCGGCACGACACACGCGCGCTGCTACTCGTTGGCGAGTGCACCCGATCTCGACGACGAACTCAAGATCACGATCAAGCGGGTCGATCAGGGACTCGGCTCGAACTGGCTGTGCGACAACGCCCGTCGCGGTACCGAAATCGAAGTGCTCGAGCCTTCCGGCGTGTTCACCCCGAAGGGCTTCGACTCGCGCTACCTGCTCGTTGCGGGCGGCAGCGGAGTCACACCGATCATGTCGATCCTCAAATCGGTTCTCGGTGTCGGGAGCGGTGAGGTGGTGTTGTTCTACGCGAATCGCGACGAGCAGTCGGTGATCTTCGACGACGAGCTGCGCGCACTCTGCGCCCGACACCCCGATCGGCTCTGGGTCGAGCACTGGATCGAGTCCACCCTGGGCAGGCCGACCTCGGACCAGCTGACAGCCCTGTTCCGGGACTGGGATTTCGACGAGGTGTTCGTGTGCGGACCCCAGCCGTTCATGGAGTGCACACGTAAAGCACTGTCCACGATGGGCTTTCCCCGGGAGAACCTGCATATCGAGCGGTTCACCTCACTCGGGTCGGATCCGTTCGCCGGCACCGAGGAACCCGAGCCCGCCCCGACGTCCGAGCCCGTCGCGGTCTCGACGGTGACCGTGCGCAAGGGCGGTGAGGAACACACCGTGCAGTGGCCGGCCAACCAGCGACTGTTGCAGGCGCTCGACGCGAACGGCATCGTCGTGCCGTCGTCCTGCGCGGAGGGTGTCTGCGCGTCGTGCGAGTGCCGACTGACGGCGGGTTCGGTGGAGATGGTGAACAACCAGGTCCTCGAGGAGGACGACATCGCGGACGGCTACATCCTGGCCTGCCAGGCGCTGCCGCGCGCCGACATGCTCGAGGTCGAGTTCGAGTAATCCCCAGGCACTGTGGACAAAGCCCGCAGACTGTGGACAGGTCGGCACCGCGGAACGACGAAGCCCGCCACGGATTTCCGTGGCGGGCTTCGTCATGTTCACGCTTCTACAGCCAGGTGTCCTCGGTGGTCGCGGTGAGGAACGCCTCCAGGTCGTCCCGCCACGGCGCCGGAACCGTCTTGTCCGGTTCGATGGCCGTGTACTGGCCCCGATAGAACAGCAGCGGCCGCTCGGTCTTGACCTCGCTCATCGACGAGATGCGGCCGAACACCACGTAGTGGTCGCCACCGTCGTGCACGGTCTCGACCGTGCAGTCGATGTGCGCGAGCGATCCGTCGATGATCGGCGAACCTAGAGGCGATGCCTCCCAGCCGATTCCGGCGAACTTGTCCGGCTCACGCGAACCGAACCGCGCGCACACCGCCTGCTGCTCCTCGGCGAGCACGTTGACGCAGAACTTCCCGGTCCGCTCGATCGCCGCCCAGGACCGCGACCCCTTCGTCGGGCAGAACAGCACCAGCGGCGGATCGAGGGACAGTGCGGCGAACGACTGGCACGCGAACCCGACCGGTTCCCCGTCGTCCACCGTCGTGATGATGGTGACGCCCGTGCAGAACTGGCCGAGCACGTTCCGGAACTGACGCGGGTCGATCGCCGCCACGGGCGCCGTCGTCTCCTCCGGGGTGCTCACTACTTGAATCCGACCGTGAAGTCGTGGCCCCACAGGCTGACCGCGGTGCTCTCCCGGGCGATCCAGCTCTCGTCCTCGACCTCGAGTCCCTCGCAACCGAACTCGACGTCGAAGCCGCCGGGCGTCTTCATGTAGAAGGACAGCATCTGGTCGTTGACGTGCCGACCGAGGCTGGCCGACATCTTCACATTCTTGCGCAGCGCGCGATCCAGGCAGAGTCCGACGTCGTCGGAGTTCTCCACCTCGATCATCAGGTGCACGATGCCCGTGGGGTTCGGGAGCGGCAGGAACGCCAGGCTGTGGTGACGCGGGTTGCAGCCGAGGAAACGCAACCAGGCCGGCTCGCCATCGGCCGGACGACCGACCATCTGCGGGGGCAGACGCATCGAGTCGCGCAGCGTGAAACCGAGCACGTCGCGGTAGAAGCGCAGCGACGCGTCGTCGTCGTCGGTGGTGAGCACCACGTGGCCGAGGCCCTGCTCGCCGGTGACGAACTTGTGCCCGTACGGGCTGACCACGCGACGGTGCTCGAGCGCGACGCCGTGGAAGACCTCCAGCGTGTTGCCGGAGACGTCCTCGAACGTGATGAGCTCGACCACGCGGCGGTCCGCCAACTGGTCCGCGGTGCCCTCCTTGAACGGGACACCGGCCGCGGCGAGGTTGTCGCGAACCTCCTGCAACTCTGCGGCGTTCGCGGTCTCCCAGCCGGAGACCTGCAGGCGGTCCTTCTCGCCGGGGACGATCACCAGGCGCGCCGGGAAGTCGTCCATCCGCAGGTACAGGGCATCGGGGTTGGTGCCCTTGCCCTCGATCATGCCGAGCACCTTGAGACCGTAGTCCCGCCAGGCCGCCATGTCGGTGGCTTCGATCCGCATGTACCCCAGGGAGCGAATACCCATCAGTTACCTCCCTCGGTGAGGAAGTCCGCAGCGAGCCTGTTGAACTCGTCGAACTTCTCGAGCTGTGCCCAGTGCCCACAGCCGCCGAACACGTGCAGCTGCGCACGGGGAATCATCTTCAGCGCGACCAGCGCACCGTCGAGCGGGTTGACGCGGTCCTCGCGGCCCCAGATCAGCAGCACGCGCTGGCGCAGCTTGTACGCCTCACGCCACAGCATGCCCTTCTCGAACTCGCCGCTGGAGAACGACTTGCCCATCGCCTTCGCCGCGGCGAGCGACTCGGGAGTGCTCGCGGCAGCGAAACGCTCCTCGACGAGCTCGGGCGTCACCAGGGACTGGTCGAACACCATGATCCGCAGGAACGCCTCGAGGTTCTCGCGGGTCGGCTGGTAGCTGAACTTGCCGAGGTTCTTGACGCCCTCGGTGGGGTCGGGCGCGAACAGGTTGACGCTGAGGCCACCCGGGCCCATGAGGACGAGCCGGCCTGCGCGGTCCGGGTAGTCCAGTGCGAAGCGGACCGCCGCGCCACCACCGAGCGAATTACCCAGCAGGTGAACACGATCGGTGATGCCAATGGTGTCGAGCAGATCCTTCAGCGCCGAGGAGCTGTGCACGAAGTACTGCGGGTGCTCGGTCGGCTTGTCGGACTTGCCGTAGCCGGGCTGGTCCACCGCGATGACGTGGAACTGCTCGGCGAGCACCGGGATGTTCTTCGAGAAGTTCGACCACGACGATGCGCCGGGGCCGCCGCCGTGCAGCAGCACGATGGTGGGACCGTTGCCGACGCCTGCCTCGTGGTAGTGCAGCTTCAGGTCCGGGCGGACCTGGGCGAATCGGGAGGTCGACTCGTAGGTGAGTTCTTCGGTTGCCGTCATGTGTCGTCCCCCTAGACCATCGTGTCCGCGAGCGGCAGGCCGAACTCGGCGCCGCCGAACATGACATAGGCACGCTCGGGATCGTTCGCGGCGTGGACGCGTCCGGCGTGGGCGTCGCGCCAGAACCGCTGGATCGGCGTCCCGTTCTGGAGTGCGGTGGCACCGGAGTTCTCGAAGAGCAGGTCGATGGACGCGATCGCGCGACCCGTCGCCCGCACCTGGTCACGACGAGCGCGCAGGCGCAGCTCCATCGGAACCTCTTCGCCCGCAAGCAGGTACGCGTACTCGTCGGCGACGTTGCCGGACAGCTGACGCCACGCGGCGTCGATGTCGCTGGACGCCTGCGCGATCCGGATCTTGGCGAACGGGTCGTCCTTGGCCTTCTCGCCCGCGTAGGCGGCACGAACGCGCTTGCCCTGGTGCTCGACGTGGGCGTCGTAGGCACCGTAGGCCATACCGACGATCGGAGTGGAGATGGTGGTGGGGTGGATGGTGCCCCACGGCATCTTGTAGACGGGCGCGGTGTTCTGCTGCAGGCCCGGCGCAGTCAGGTCGCTCATCGCCTTGAAGCTGAGGAAGCGGTGCCGCGGCACGAAGACGTCCTTGACGACGACCGTGTTCGACCCGGTGCCACGCAGACCGACCACGTTCCAGACGTCGTCGATCTCGTAGTCCTCGCGCGGGATCAGGAAGCTGCCGAAGTCGACCGGGCGGCCGTCCTTGATGACCGGTCCACCGACGACGACCCACGTGGCGTGATCGGAACCCGAGGACCAGGCCCAGGCGCCGTTGACCTTGTAACCGCCGTCGACGACCTCACCGGCGCCCATCGGGGCGTACGAGGACGAGATGCGGACGTCGGTGTCGGTGCCCCAGACGTCTTCCTGCGCCTGCTGGTCGAACAGCGCCAGATGCCAGTTGTGGACGCCGATGATGCCCGCGACCCAGCCGGTCGAACCGCACGCGCTCGCGATGTTGCGCACCGCGGTGTAGAAGGTGACCGGATCGGCCTCGTAGCCGCCCCACTGCTTGGGCTGGAGCAGCCGGAAGAAGCCGGCTTCCTGCAGGGACTTGATCGACGCCTCGGGGATCTGCCGCAGGTCCTCGGTCTCCTGCGCGCGCTCGCGGAGGGTTGGCAGTAGCTCGTCCAGCTTCTCCATCACCACGTGACTGTCGTGCTCGCCCACTGGTCGCTCCCTTTGTCTGTCGATCTGCTGTGTAGTCGATCTGCGGTGTCGTCGATCCGTCGTGCACGGATCGTCGCCCGACTCGGCGGTTCACCCGTCCCTGAGACTAGAACAGGTTCCCATCTGTGTCGAGAGCCGGAACGATACCCTGGTCACGGGCTCGCGACAGGAACAACTCCTCAAATTGTGTAGCGAAAGTCGACCAACTTCTATAACGTGTTCTAGCGA
This sequence comes from Rhodococcus sp. RD6.2, assembly GCF_001040705.1. GTDB lineage: Bacteria > Actinomycetota > Actinomycetes > Mycobacteriales > Mycobacteriaceae > Rhodococcus_G. Next base: position 180,057 of record NZ_CVQP01000002.1, on the reverse strand, counting down.
CAGCCATCGAAGGAATGTGAGGCCACAGATGACGCAGACGAGCGGCGCTTCCGCAAGCCGCAAGGTTCGCGAGATCGACGTGGGAACCACCCCCACGCGGTTTGCGCGTGGTTGGCACTGCATCGGCCTCGAGCGAGAGTTCCTCGACGGCAAGCCGCACGGTGTCGAAGCGTTCGGCACCAAGCTCGTCGTCTTCGCCGACAGCGAGGGCAAGCTCAAGGTTCTCGACTCGTACTGCCGGCACATGGGCGGCGACCTGAGCCAGGGCAGCATCAAGGGCGACTCCGTCGCGTGCCCCTTCCATGACTGGCGCTGGGGCGGCAACGGCAAGTGCACCGACATCCCCTACGCCCGGCGTGTTCCGCCGCTCGCCCGCACCCGTGCGTGGACGACGCTGCAGCGCAACGGAATGCTGTTCGTCTGGAACGACCCCGAGGGCAACCCGCCGCCGGAGGACGTCACGATCCCGGAACTCCCGGAGGTCCTGACCGACGACTGGACCGACTGGGAGTGGCACCGCCTCGAGGTCAAGGGCTCGAACTGCCGCGAGATCGTGGACAACGTCGTCGACATGGCGCACTTCTTCTACGTTCACTTCGGATTCCCGAAGTACTTCAAGAACGTCTTCGAGGGCCATGTCGCCAGCCAGTACCTGCAGAACCACGGCCGGCCGGACGTCGGTTCCATGGGCACCCAGTACGGCGAGTCGGTGCTGGACTCCGAGGCCTCGTACTTCGGCCCGTCCTTCATGATCAACTGGCTGCACAACGACTACAGCGGTTACAAGGTCGAGAGCGTCCTGATCAACTGCCACTACCCCATCACCCAGGACTCCTTCATGCTGATGTACGGCGTCAGCGTCGAGAAGCCGAAGGGCCTGGACGAGAAGACCACCAGCAAGCTCGCCCGCAAGTTCACCGAGGGCGTCACGATGGGCTTCGAGCAGGACGTCGAGATCTGGAAGAACAAGACCAAGATCGAGAACCCCCTGCTCTGCGAGGAGGACGGCCCGGTCTACCAGCTCCGTCGCTGGTACGAGCAGTTCTACGTCGACGTCGCTGACATCGACCCGAAGGCAACGGCTCGCTTCGAGTTCGAGATCGACACCACCAAGGCAATCGAGGCGTGGCAGCGCGAGGTCGAGGAGAACCTGGCCCGCCAGGCCTCCGAGAAGGCTGCCGCCGAAGAAGCCGAGAACAAGACGGGCGTGTGACATGACTTCCTCGACCTGGTCCAAGGCCCCGGACTTCGCCGACCGCCCGGACCGGGTCGAGGCGGTCCGCGCCCAGACCACGACCGATCTGCGCACCTACCTCGAAGACGGTCTGCAGCAGGTCGAATGCCGCACCTGTCACACCTGCGTGCTCGTCCGCAAGAACAGCTTCAACCACACGAGCATTCAGTGGGAGGCCGAACCCGCGACCGTGTGCCCGGAACTCGCGGGCGCGCGGCCGGGAGCGCAGCAGTCCTGCCCGCGCCTGACGGCGTCGATCAACCACGCCGTCATGGAGGGCATCATCGAGGTCCGCAACACGAAGTCCGAGTAGTCGGCACCGAACGAAGGGGCGTGCATCCGTACACGGATGCACGCCCCTTCGTCGTTCCGCCCCGGTTGTCGGTGGCCGGGGACGACCACACTCCCCGAGTTCGAGCGTCGCCGTATCTGACCGAATGTGTGATTCGGTCAGTTGAAGTGACTGAACGCCACATTCGGTCAATGGCGGGGAGGACTCCAACAGGCGGGGCGAGTCAGGTGCCCGCCGCTTCTTTCTGTAGCTCGAGCGCGATGTCGATCAACTGGTCTTCTTGCCCGCCAACGAGTTTGCGTTTGCCTGCCCGCACGAGCATCTCCGCCGCGGACACCCCGTACCGCTCGGCTTGCCGTTCGGCGTGCTTGAGGAAGCTGGAGTAGACGCCGGCGTACCCCATCATCAGCGCCTGCCGATCGAGCAGGCATTCCGTAGGCATCGTGGGGCGGACGACATCCTCGGCGGCGTCGGCGATCGCGAAGAAGTCGATACCGGTCTTGACCCCGATCTTGTCGCACACCCCGACGAACGCCTCGACCGGCGCGTTCCCCGCACCCGCACCGAATCGCCTGGTGCTGCCGTCGATTTGCCTGGCGCCCGCGCGGACGGCGGCGATCGAGTTCGCGACACCGAGCCCCAGGTTCTCGTGCCCGTGGAAGCCGACCTGCGCGTCGCTGCCGAGTTCCGCGACGAGCGCCTCGACCCGGTCCGCGACCTGTTCGAGCACGAGCGCACCCGCCGAGTCGACCACGTAGACGCACTGGCAACCGGCGTCGGCCATGATCCGGGCCTGCGCGGCCAGCTTCTCCGGTGTGACGGTGTGCGCCATCATCAGGAACCCGACGGTTTCGAGTCCTCGCCCACGCGCGAGTCCGAAATGTTGAACGGAGACATCGGCTTCGGTGCAGTGGGTCGCGATCCGGCAGATGGCGGCGCCGTTGTCCTGCGCCTCGGCGATGTCCTCCTTCGTCCCGACACCGGGCAGCATGAGGAAGGCGATCTTCGCCCGCTTCGCTGTATCGACGGCAACCCCGATCAGGTCCTGTTCGGGTGTCCGGGAGAACCCGTAGTTGAACGACGATCCGCCGAGTCCGTCGCCGTGGGTGACCTCGATGACGGGAACACCTGCCGCGTCGAGGGCCCCGACGATCGCGCGCACCTCGTTACCGGTGAACTGGTGTCGTTTGTGATGCGAGCCGTCGCGCAACGAGGTGTCGGTGACCCGCACGTCGAACGTCGGGTCGAGATGAACGGCGCTGTCGGTGCGTGTCATGTCGTCACGCCTCCACGCTCAGGAGTGTGCGGGCGATCTCCTCGCCCACTGCGGTTGCCGCCGCGGTCATGATGTCGAGGTTGCCCGCGTACGGCGGCAGGAAGTCACCCGCGCCCTCGACTTCGACGAACGTGGTGACGGTGGCGTGACCGCCGGACACGACACTCGGCTCGTCGAACTGGGGTTCGTTGAGCAGTCGGTAGCCGGGTACGTACCCCTGTACGTCGGCGACCGTGTGGTGAATCGAATCGGTGATCGCGGCCTGGTCGGCACCGTCCGGGATCGCACAGAAGATGGTGTCGCGCATGATCATCGGGGGGTCGGCCGGGTTGAGGATGATGATCGCCTTGCCCCGAACGGCGCCGCCGATCACTTCGACGCCGCGACTGGTGGTCTTGGTGAACTCGTCGATGTTGGCGCGGGTGCCCGGTCCGGCGGACACCGATGCGACGGATGCGACGATCTCGGCGTACGGGACGTCGACGACGCGCGAGACCGCGTGCACGATCGGGATGGTGGCCTGGCCGCCGCACGTGATCATGTTGACGTTCGGCGCGTCGAGATGTTCGCGGAGGTTGGCCGTCGGTACCACGGCGGGACCGACCGCGGCCGGCGTCAGGTCGATCGCGCGGATTCCCGCGGCCGCGTACTTCGGCGCCGCGTCGAGGTGGACGCGGGCGGAGGTCGCCTCGAACACCAGGTCCGGCTTCTCCGCCTGCGTGAGCAGCCGGTCGACGCCGTCCGCGAAGGTCTCGAGTCCCATCGCGCGGGCACGGGCCAGACCCTCGCTGTCGGGGTCGATCCCGATCATCCAGCGCGGCTCGAGCCACTCCGACCGCTGCAGCTTGTACAGCAGGTCGGTCCCGATGTTGCCTGACCCGACGACCGCGACGCGTGCCTTGGCGTGCGACGTTCCCGACGGTGTCATGGCGTCCTCCGTTGCTAGGCCGGCCGCTCCGTGGCCGGCTCGGTGATCGGCGACCGACTTCGGTCCGCGGCGTGCGCGGCGGCCCGTCGCCCGGAGAACACCGCGTCCGCGAGTGAGAGTCCACTGACGTAGGAGTTCGAGCAGATCCCGACCGCGGTACGACCGGCCGCGTAGAGCCCCGTGACGGGCGCACCCGCCCGGTCGAGGACCCCGCCGGTGTCCTCGTCCACGACGAGGCCGCCGAGGGTGATCATCGGCAGTGGATTGGTCAGACTCTTCTTCAGGGAGACATCGAACACGGAGTAGGGCCCCGAGGTCAGCGGCCGCCGGAAGTCGTCGGGCTTGCCCATCGGGTCGGGCTCACCGTCCGCGATCGCGGCGTTGTGGGCGGCGACGGTGGCGGCCAGCCCATCGGGGTCGATTCCGACGGCGGTCGCGGCCTTCTCGAGGGTGGCCGCAGTGGTGCCGTCGAGCCGCATCATGGTTTCGGATTGGATCCGCTGGAACCAGTTGGTCTGGCTGCCGAGCTGGGACCGGGCCTGCTCGACGAGTGCGGCATCGGCCACCAGCCAGCCGTGGCCGTCACCCTCGGCGATCATCGCGTGGCCGAGCGCGGCGCCGTAGCGCGACTCGTCGACGATGCGGTTGCCGTGCCGGTCGACCAGCACGGAACCGAGGAAGGCGCTGGGCGGAACGATGAACCGCCACGCCGAGATGTGGGAGAGCTTGTCGGTCGCGCCGCCCGCCTCGGCTCCCATCGCGATGCCGCTTCCGTCGTCGGCCGAGGTCCCGAGGGGTAGACCGGCGAGATAACGCGGCGCGTGCGTGGCCACCATGTCCCGGTTTCCGATGAATCCGCCCGCGCTGAGGATCACGCCCCCACGCGCCTCGATGCGCAGCGGCTTCGCGTAGCGGGCCTCGATCCGGTTGACGACCCTGTCGAGCGCCCGGCGCAGCGGCGGGTAGTAGATGCCGGGTTTCGCGGAGATCGAGGCGAGTCGGGCATGCCGGGCGCGCACCCGGGCGGGTGCGTCGCGAAGGCTCAGGCACTCCACGCCGACCACGTCCCCATTGTCGTCCGTGATAAGCCGAACCGCACGGGTTTGGCGTTCCAACCGCAGGCCCTTGTCCAGCGCGGATTCGATCAACGGCCGATACAGCATCTTCCCGGACGTCCCGCGCCCCTTCGCCCGGTGGCCGCGCGGCGCGGGCGGCGCCACGTCGCGGAACCCGCCCGCCGCTTCGCTGCCCGAAAAGTACAGGTAGTGCCGATCCGTGGGGTAGGACGTCTTGTAGGGGCACAGTGAGCCCTCGAACGGCACCCCGTTGTCCATCAACCAGTCGACGGTGGCGGGGCTGCTCTCGCAGAATCGCCGCAACGTGTCGGGGCGAACCGCGTCCCCCACCTCTCGGGAGAGATACGCGTACATGGCGTCGACGGTGTCGGTGACGCCTGCTTCGGTCTGGACCGCGGTGCCGCCGCCCGCATAGAAGATTCCGCCGGAGATGGTGCTCGTTCCGCCGCCGCCGAACCGGTCGACGGCGACGACGTCCGCACCGGCGTCCAGCGCTTCGATCGCAGCGGATGCCCCCGCCACACCCATACCGATGACCACTACGTCCGCGGACAGATCCCAGGCCACCGCGCACCACCTTCCGTGTTCGGTGAACGTGTTTCCGTTCGAGTCGAAGGGTTTACCAGCACCGGGCGATACTTCCTGGCAGAAAGCATGGACCTAGCCGGGGGTCATTCTATAACGTGTTCTACATGAGCAAGCAGGAATACGACATCGTCGTCGTCGGCAGTGGCGCAGCCGGCATGACAGCCGCCCTCACCGCCGCCCACCAGGGCCTGAGCGTGGTCCTCCTTGAGAAGGCCGCCCACTACGGCGGCTCCACCGCCCGCTCGGGTGGTGGCGTCTGGATCCCCGGCAACAAGGCGCTTCTCGCTGCGGGCCGACCGGACGACCGCGAGGAGGCACGCAAGTACCTGCACTCGATCATCGGCACCGCGGCGCCGAAGGAGAAGATCGACACCTACATCGACCGCGGCGCCGAGGCGTTCGACTTCGTCCTCGACCACAGCCCGCTGAAGATGAAGTGGGTTCCGGGCTACTCGGACTACTACCCCGAGGCCCCCGGAGGCCTGTCGTCGGGACGCTCCTGCGAACCGGCCCCGTTCAACGCCAAGTCCCTCGGCGCCGAGCGCTTCAATCTCGAGCCGCCGTACAGCAAGGCACCACTGAACTTCGTCGTCACCCAGGCGGACTTCGTGAAGCTGAACCTGCTCAAGCGCAAGCCCACCGTCGGCATGACGCGGGCGCTGCGCGTCGGCATCCGCGCCACCTGGGCGCGCGTCACCGGCAAGCACCTGCTCGGCATGGGCCAGGCGCTCGCCGCCGCCATCCGCAAGGGCCTGCAGGACGCGAACGTTCCCGTTCTGCTCAACACTCCGCTCACCGGCCTGGTCGTCGAGAACGACCGCGTGATCGGTGTGCGTGCGACGCACAACGGCGAAGAGGTCGAGTACATCGCCCGCCACGGCGTCGTGCTCGGCACGGGCGGCTTCGAGCACAACGCCGAGATGCGTGCGCAGTACCAGCGCCAGCCCATCACGACCGAGTGGACGACCGGCGCTCCCGCCAACACCGGCGACGGCATCATCGCGGGCCGCGACCTCGGCGGCGCCCTGGACGTCATGGCCGACGCCTGGTGGGGCCCGACGATCTTCAAGAGCGGCAAGCCGTGGTTCTGCCTGGCCGAGCGCAACCTGCCCGGCTGCATCATCGTCAACGCCGAAGGCAAGCGGTTCGGCAACGAGTCGGCACCGTACGTCGAGGCCGTGCACACGATGTACGGCGGCACCTACGGCGAGGGCGAGGGTCCGGGCGAGAACATCCCGGCATGGCTCGTCTTCGACCAGCGGTACCGCAACAACTACATGTTCGCCGCCCTCCAGCCGGGTCAGAAGATTCCGTCCCGCTGGATGGAGAACGACAACATCGTCAGCGCGCCGACGCTGGCCGACCTGGCCGCGAAACTCGGTGTGCCCGAGTCGAACCTCGCCGCGACCGTGGAGCGTTTCAACGGATTCGCCGCGACCGGCGTCGACGAGGACTTCCACCGAGGCGACAGCGCCTACGACAAGTACTACGGCGACCCGACCGTCAAGCCGAACCCGTGCCTCGCCGGACTCGTGCAGGGCCCGTTCTACGCGGCCAAGATCGTCCCCGGCGACCTCGGCACCAAGGGCGGTCTCGTCACCGACGTCAACGGCCGCGTCCTTCGCGAGGACGGCACGACGATCGAGAACCTCTACGCGGCAGGCAACACCAGCGCACCGGTCATGGGCCACACCTATGCCGGGCCCGGCGCCACCATCGGACCCGCGATCACGTTCGGCTACCTCGCCGTGCTCGACATTGCCAAGCGCGCCAAGGCCACCGAATCCGATTCCGCCGCCGCCACTTCGAACTGACAAGGAACCGACCGTGCCCATCGATCCCTCGATCGCGATCGGAGCCGAACTGCCGGTCCAGGACTTCACCTGGACAGCCTCGGACGTTCAGCTCTACCACCTCGGCATCGGCGCAGGTGCCCGCCCGCTCGACTCGAGCGAGCTCCGCTACCTCGACGACGCCAAGCCCCAGGTGCTGCCCACCTTCGCCACCGTCGTGGCCAACATCCACGCCACGGAGGCACCCAAGGTGTCGTTCCCGGGTGTCGAGATCGACCTGGCAAAGGTGGTGCACGGCAGCCAGGAAGTGACCGTGCACCAGCCGATTCCGGCGGAAGGCACCGGCCGGACGACGACCCGGATCGCCGAGGTCTGGGACAAGGGCAAGGCGGCCGTGGTCGTGCAGGAGTCGGTGACCACCGACGCCGAAGGCAATCCGCTGTGGACCTCACGGTCGTCGATCTTCGCCCGTGGCGAAGGCGGCTTCGGTGGCGAGCGTGGCCCGTCGGAGGCCGTGGCCCTGCCGGACCGCGCCCCCGACCACGAGGTCGAGGTGCCCACGCTGCCCCAGCAGGCACTCCTGTACCGCATGTGCGGCGACCGCAACCCGCTGCACTCGGATCCGGAATTCGCTGCCGGTGCTGGGTTTCCGGCACCGATCCTGCACGGGCTGTGCACCTACGGCATCGTCTGCAAGGCCGCCGTCGACACCGCGCTCGATGCGGACGCCACCCGGGTCAAGGGTTACAAGGCTCGGTTCGCCGGTGTCGTGTACCCCGGGGAGACGCTCCTCGTCCGGATCTGGGAAGAGGCGGGGCGTCTGCTGATCTCCGCTTCGGTTCCGGCGCGGGAGAATTCCCCCGCACTGGCGGACGTCGTCCTCACCCTGGCATGAGCGGCAGGGCGGCCGGTGAATCCGGCCGCCCCTCCGGTCAGATATGCGTTCACCCACGCCTACCGGCGTGGGTGAACGCATATCTGACCGAGTCTGGGCGACATGCGATCTCGCATGTCACCCACCGGAACGACAACTATGCAAACGGGCTGACGCGAGTCCGACGACCGCCTAAGCTCCTGAAATCTGCGCGCGAAAGCGCTCCATCGGAATTACCCCCTTTCACCATTTCTGGAGACACAATGTCGAAAACCGAGAACTCCTCCGGCTTCTCCCGGCGGGGATTCCTCACCGCAGGCGCGGGCGCGGTTGCCGTGACCGCGATGGGCGGCTGGACGCCCGTCCACGCGCTTCCGCTCCGCGCAGCCGGCTCGCTCGACTCGGGATCTGCAGGCGGGCCCACCCTGCCCGCACCGCCGGACTTCCCCACCGACATCGATCTCGCCCAGCAGGCGTACCAGAACTGGTCCAAGGAGATCATGCTGGACTCCGTCTGGACCGCCACCCCGAAGAACTCGGGTGACGTTGTCCGCCTCACCAACTGGGCGCACTCGGCTGGATACACGCTGCGTCCGCGTGGCGCGATGCACGGGTGGACCCCGCTGACGGTCGTCAACGGCGCGTCCGTCGACAAGGTCATCCTCGTCGACACGACCGTGCACCTCAACGGTGTCGTGGTCAACGGCGCAGGCTCCCCCGCCACCGTCACCGCCGGCCCGGGCGCCACCCTCGACGCGATCACCACCGCGCTGCAGGACAAGGGCCTCGGCTGGGCGAACCTGCCCGCACCCGGCGTCCTGACCATCGCCGGATGCCTCGCCGTCGACGCGCACGGCGCGGCCCTGCCCGCGGACGGCCAGTCCACGCAGCCCGGACACACCTACGGTTCGCTGTCGAACCTCATCACCTCGCTGACCGCGGTGGTGTGGAACGGCACCGCGTACGCCGAGCGCAGCTTCTCGCGCAACGACCCGAAGATCAAGCCGCTGCTCACCAACCTCGGCCGCACCTTCATCACGTCGGTGACCATGCAGGCAGGTCCGAACTTCCGGATGCGCTGCCAGAGCTACACCGACATCCCGTGGCAGGACATGTTCGCACCGAAGGGCGCCTCCGGCCGCACCTTCGAGAGCTACGTCAAGGCCAACGGTGGCGTCGAGGCGATCTGGTACCCCTTCACGGAGAAGCCGTGGCTCAAGGTGTGGTCGGTGGCGCCGACCAAGCCGGCAGGCTCCAAGGAGGTCACCGGTCCGTACAACTACCCGTTCTCCGACAACCTGCCCGAGGCCGTCACCGACCTGCTCGGACAGATGAACAGCGGCGCACCGGGTATCGCGCCCCTGTTCGGTAAGACGATGTACACGACGACGGTCGCCGGCCTCGCCGCGACGAACGCAACCGACATCTGGGGTTGGTCGAAGGACATCCAGTTCTACATCAAGGCCACCACCCTGCGCCTGACCGAAGGCGGCGGCGCCGTCATCACCAGCCGCGAGAACATCGGCCAGGTCATCCACGACTTCGCCGTGTGGTTCAACGAGCGCATCGAGTTCTACAAGTCCAAGGGCCAGTACCCGCTCAACGGTCCCGTCGAGATCCGTTGCTGCGGCCTGGACCAGCAGGCGGACGTGAAGGTTCCGACGGCAGGCGCTCCGACCATCTCCGCGATGCGTCCCCGCCCGGACCACCCGGAGTGGGACACCGCCATCTGGCTCAACGTCCTCGGCGTCCCCGGCACGCCGGGCATGTTCGCGTTCTACCGCGAGATGGAGCAGTGGATGCGCTCGCACTACACCGGCGACGCCTACACCTTCCGTCCCGAGTGGTCGAAGGGCTGGGCGTTCGGCCCCGAACTGCCGTACACCGACGGCGCCATCATCAGTGGCGCACTGCCGCAGAGCTACCGTGACGGCCTCCCCGGGGGCGACAACTGGGACACCGCGGTCGCGGCGTTCAACGAGTTCGACCCGCACAAGGTCTACAGCAACTCCTTCATGGATCAGCTTCTGCCGTAGCCTTTTCCACGGCGCGGTCGCTCGTGCGGCCCCCGCGGAATTCGTCCGAAGGTCCGGCACCCTGCACGGGTGCCGGACCTTCGGCGTTCCTAGCCCGTCACGCGTGCCGCGTTGCCCGCGTCGATCGGCAGGACGGTTCCGCTGATGTGAGCACCGGCTTCGGCAGCGAAGAACAGCACGGCGCGGGTGATCTCCTCGGCCTCGAGCCACGGGACCGGCTGCGCGTGCAGCGACGCGAAAACGGGCGCGACGTCGTCGGCGGTCGGCTTCTCCAGGTCGGGACGCATCATCGAGTACAGGGCGTCGTTGTGGATCATCGGTGTCGAGATGTTTCCCGGAGCAATGGCATTGACGGTGATGCCGTGCTTCGCGAGGTCGAGCGCCGAGCTCTTCGTCAGCCCGATCACACCCCACTTCGATGCGGAGTAGGCAGCCATGTTGGTGCTGCCCGCCCGGCCGAGCATCGACGAGATCGTCACGATCCGGCCGTACCCGCGCTCGATCATTCCGGGTGCGACGGCCCCGACCGTGTTGAAAACACCGGTCAGGTTGCTGGCGATCGCCTCGTTCCACTGCGCCGACGTCATCGACTGGACGGGCGCGGCGATCGAGACTCCGGCGTTGGCGACCGCGACGTCGATGCGGCCGAACTCCGATTCGGCGCGCGCAACCAGCGCATCCATCGCTGCCCGGTCCGCGGTGTCGGCCTTGACCGCGATGCAGCGACGACCGGCCGCCTCCACCAGCCGGGCCGTCTCGGCGAGATCGTCCTCAGAGGCGAGCGGGTAGAACACCACGTCGCTGTCCTCGCACCGATCGCAGATCACGACGTCCGCGCCACCCTCGGCGAATGCCACCGCATGCGCCCGTCCCTGCCCGCGAGCGCCACCCGTGATCAGTGCGACCCTGCCGTCGAATTCACCCATGTTCGTCTCCTCGCCTCGTGATTCGGGGCCATCTCTACCCCGTTGCCCCGGCACACGGGGTCGAACTCCCGGCCACCGGTACCGGCGTCGGGATTGCCCGATTCGTCCGCGCAATGGCCGTGGGCTCGTTAGGTTGGATCCGGCCGTGACCCACCCGACCGAACGACGGGGCAAGTATGGATTCCGCACTCTCCACCACCGCCCTCCCGATAGCCCTGGCGATCATCATGTTCGGCCTCGGGCTCTCCCTCACCGTCTCCGACTTCGCCCGGGTCGCACGACACCCGAAGGCCGTCGGCATCGCGCTGGTGTGCCAGTTGATCGTGCTGCCTGCGATCGCGTTCGGACTGGTCCTGCTGTTCGACCTACCGGCGCTGCTCGCCGTGGGCATGATGCTGCTCGCCGCCTCCCCCGGCGGCACGACGGCGAACCTGTTCTCCCACCTGTTCCGGGGCGATGTCGCACTCAACGTGTCGCTGACGGCGGTCAATTCGGTGATCGCGGTGGTGACGCTGCCGCTGATCACCAATTTCGCTCTCGGGTACTTCGATCCGCCCGAGGGTGCGAATCTGGGCCTGCAGTTCGCGAAGGTCGTACAGATTTTCGCGATCGTCCTGATCCCGGTCGCGCTCGGCGTGTGGGTGCGCCGAATCCGGCCCGCGTTCGCGGATCGGATGGATCGCCCGGTCCGGGTGGGCTCCGCCGTGGTGCTGGCGCTGGTGATCGTCGGCACGGTCGTCGCCGAGCGAGAGAATGTGGGCGGATATCTCGCCGACATCGGCGTGGTGGTGTTCCTGTTCTGCGTGCTGAGCCTGAGCATCGGGTTCCTGGTTCCGCGCGGACTCGGCGTGACGTATCGGCAGTCCATCGCCTGCTCGATGGAAATCGGAATCCACAACAGCACGCTGGCCATCACCATCGCGATCAGCCTGCTCGACAGCACCCGGATCGCGGTGCCCGCCGCGGTGTACGGCGTGATGATGTTCCCGCTGGCGGCACTGTTCGGCTGGGCGATCACCTACCGCCGCACCGCCCCGGATCAGCCGGACGGAGTTTCCGAACCGTCGCCCGGGGCCGCGCCCCGCCGGTAGGTGCTCGGGGTGAAGCCGAGTACCGCGCGAAAGTCCGAGCACAGGTGCGCCTGGTCGGCGTATCCCAGTTCGGCGGCGACCTGCCCGATGGTGACGTCCGGATCCTCCCGCAGCGCCTGCGCCGCTTCCTGCAGTCGGTAGCGACGGATCATCGCGAGCGGCGGAACGCCCACGTACCTCTGCGCGAGGCGCTGAACCCCGCGCACGGACAGTCCGAGTCGTCGTGCCACGTCCTCGACCCGGATCACCGACCGGTCGGTGGCGATGACGTCCTCCATCGCGTTGGCGAGGTCTCCGTCGGCATCGGGTGGATCGAGGCGGTCGGCGATCCACGCGGCGTACTCCGCGGCGGCGCGCGTCCGACGCGCCGCGGCGTCGGTGATCGTCATCGCCGCCGTCACATCGTGGATCAGTCCCGGTGCGTCGAAGGCGCTCTCGCGGTCGCGGATGCTCCGCGGATCGATTCCCAGCGACGCGATCCCCGCCGGGCGGAGCAGCGCACCGACCGCCCACCCACGGCCGTGGAGATCACGGTGCGACCGACGGGTGGTCGGCCCGGTCAGCGTCACCTGAGCCTGCTCGACCGTCAGGTTCGACGCGGGGAACGCCAACACCTCCTGGCGGGACGACCGCCCCGGCGCGAGGTGCCACTCGGGAATCCAGAACCAGCGGACGAGACCCGCCAGCGCCCGAGGCGCCGGTTCCCTGTGAAACGTGGGAAGCCGAGCCGGGTACAGCACGCCCCGACCGTCGATCTCATCCATGTCGCACAGGCCCCCGCATGTCGCGAATCTACAAGCCGCCACCGACACCGCGCCCCTAGCGTCGAGTGCATGACCAACAGCATCGCGACCGGCGTGACCGGCGCCCACACCACCGACGGCACACCCCACGGCTACACCAGCCTCACCCCGTTCCTGGCCGTTCCGAACGCGCGGGAGGCAATCGAGTTCTACCGCACCGTCTTCGGCGCACGCGTCGTCGACGTCACCGAGATGGGCGGCATCGTCGTCCACGCCGACCTCGACTTCGGCCAGGGCCGGCTCCAACTCGGGGAACCCAACCCCGAATATGGGCTCGTCGCGGCGCCGACCGGCGGCACCGACTGCTATTCGATGGGTCTGTACTGCCCGAACGCCGACGAGGTCGTCGCGCGCGCCGAACGGGCGGGCGCAACCGTCCGCGAGCCGCTGAGCACCTTCGTCTCCGGCGACCGGTACGCGTCCATCCGCGACCCGTTCGGTATCCGCTGGTCGATCATGACCCGCGTCGAGGACCTGTCCGAAACCGAGAGCGCCCAGCGGGTGGCCCAGTGGGCGGCCGACAACAGCTAGGTGCGTCGCACATGTGCGCGGTGTCGGCGGTCCTGACCGCCGACACCGCGCACATGCGGCGGAGCCGCCCTATATTCGGACAATGGCCCCAGCGATGACGCGGCCCCGGAAATGACGCGGCCGCAGACGGCTCCTATCGTCGACGTCGACCGACTGACCCGCCGATTCGGTGAACGGCGGGGCATCGCCGACGTTTCGTTCACCATCGCCCCCGGCGAGGTGTTCGGATTCCTCGGTCCGAACGGGGCGGGTAAGTCGACCACCATCCGCCTGCTGCTCGGCCTGTACCGACCGACGTCCGGTCGGATGCGGGTCTTCGACCACGACCCCACCCACGAAAGTGTTCCCATCCTCCGCCGCGTGGGATACCTGCCCGGCGAGCTGGCACTGCACCCGAAACTGACCGGCGCGCAGCACCTGGAGCGGATCGCCCGGATCCGCGACCTGACGGACGTCGGCTACCGCGACGAGTTGGTACGGCGTTTCGGGGCGCAACTCGACCAACCGGTGCGCGCCCTGTCGAAGGGAAATCGGCAGAAGATCGGACTCGTCCTGGCCTTCATGCACCGACCCGAACTGTTGGTGCTCGACGAACCGACCTCGGGCCTGGATCCGCTGATGCAGAACGAGTTCGCGCGCCTGATCCGCGAAACCGTCGACGACGGTCGCACCGTCCTCCTGTCCTCACACGATCTGGAGGAGGTACAGGAACTCGCGCATCGGGTCGCCATCATCAAGGAGGGCAGGATCGTCGTCACCGACACCGTCGAGGGCCTGCGCCGCACCGCGCCCCGCACCGTCGAGTTCCGGTTCAACCACCCCGTGACCGCCGCCGAGTTCCAGCAGTTGCCCGGAGTCGAGGTGCGCGGGATCGACGACGGACGGGTGACGCTGTCGGTGACCGGCGCGGTGTCGGAACTACTCACGGTCGCGGGAAACCTCGGTGCCGTCGATGTCTCGGCCCGTCGCGCCGACCTCGACGAACTGTTTCTCGGCTTCTACCGTGACGAGCAGAGCGGAGACTGACGATGCGCACCGTCCCAGGGTCGTTCCGCGGGGTCCACTCCGAGATAGCGGCCATCGACCTGCTGCTGCGCCGGAAGTCGCTGATCTGGTACGCGTTCGGGATGGGGGTCTACGCCCTCGTCGTCATCGCCCTCTACCCGACGTTCAAGGACGACTCCGGCCTCGACGACTTCGCGTCGAGCAGCGAGACCATGGCCGCACTGTTCGGGATCAGCGGGTCGCTCACCTCACCCGCCGGATGGTTGAACGCGAACATCTACAGCAACTTCCTGCCACTGGTGGTGCTGCTGGTGACGATCGGCTACGGCGCGTCGTGCCTGGCCGGCCAGAACGAGGACGGCACACTCGGTCTGGTCGCCACGGAACCGGTGACCCGGCGCTCGATCGTGGTGCAGAAGTTCGCGGTGATGGCGCTTCTCGCGATCCCCGTGTGTGTGGTGACCGGATTGTGTTCCCTTGCAGGCAGGTGGTTCGAACTGACCGTCGGATTCGGTGCCCTCGTGGGCACCACCGTCGGCGTCGTCCTGCTCGGCGTCGTGTTCGGCGCGTTGGCGATGACGCTCGGCGCCCTCACCGGAAGCCGAGGCTCCGCTGTCAGCATCACCGCAGCCGTCGCGGCCGCCACCTACCTGCTCAATTCGCTGGCACCGGTGGTGAACTGGCTGCACCCGTTCCGGTTCGTGTCACCGTTCTTCTACGCCGTCGGCGACAACCAGCTCACCGACGGGCTGTCCGTGGCCTGGGCCGCGATCCTGATCGGCATCGCGGCCGTCCTTCTCGTCGCTGCCGTCGCCGCGTTCGAGCGTCTCGACGTCCAGTAGACGACAACGGCGCCCGTGCACGGTTTACGGGGCCCTCGACCCGTAAAACGCGCACGAGCGCCGAAGGTTCCTACGCCGTGAGCACCAGGCCCGATGTCGGGACGCCGGTACCCGCGGTGACGAGCACGTTCTGCACGTCCGGCACCTGGTTCACGGAGGTACCGCGGATCTGGCGCACGCCCTCGGCGATGCCGTTCATGCCGTGGATGTAGCCCTCGCCGAGCTGGCCGCCGTGGGTGTTCAGCGGCAGTCTGCCGCCGAGTTCGATTGCGCCGTCGGCGATGAAATCCTTCGCCTCGCCGCGACCGCAGAACCCGAGCTCCTCGAGCTGCATCAGCACGTAGGGGGTGAAGTGGTCGTACAGGACCGCGGTCTGCATGTCCTGCGGCCGCAGACCCGACTGCGCCCACAGCTGGTCCCCGACCAGTCCCATCTCCGGCAGACCGCTCAGGCCGTCCCGGTAGTAGCTGGTCATGATGTACTGGTCCGCCCCGCTGCCCTGCGCCGCGGCCGCAATGATCGCGGGCGTGTTCGGCAGGTCCTTGGCACGTTCCGGGGAGGTCACGACAATGGCGATGCCGCCGTCGGTCTCCTGGCAGCAGTCCAGCAGGTGCAGCGGTTCGGCGATGTACCGCGAGTTCTGGTGGTCCTCGATGGTGATCGGCTTGCCGTAGAAGAACGCGTTCGGGTTGGTCGCCGCATGCTTGCGGTCGGCAACCGCGACGGCACCGAAGTCCGCGCTGGTCGCGCCGTACACGTGCATGTACCGCTGCGCGATCATCGCGACGAACGACGCCGGGGTCGACAGGCCGTGCGGGTAGGAGAAGGCGTTGTCGGTACCCGACGAGTTCACCTGCTGCACGAGAGCCGAATTGACCTGCCCGAAGCGCATTCCCGAACGCTCGTTGAACGCGCGGTACGCGACCACGACGTCCGCAACGCCGGTGGCCACGGCCATCGCCGCCTGCTGGATCGTCGCGCAGGCCGCGCCGCCGCCGTAGTGGATGCGGGAGAAGAACTTCAGGTTCGGGATGCCGACCGAACGGGCCACGGCCACTTCGGTGTTCGTGTCCATCGTGAACGACGTCAGCCCGTCCACGTCGGACGGCTTCAGACCCGCATCGTCGAGTGCGGCCTGCACCGCCTCCGCGGCGAGACGCAGTTCGCTGCGACCGGAGTCCTTGGAGAAGTCGGTCGCACCGATGCCGACGATCGCGGCCTTGCCCGAGAGTGCGTCGCTCATGCGTCCGCTCCGTCCATCACGAGGGTGACCGTCGACTTGATGTGGTCGCCGAGGCTGTCCTTGCCGACGATGTCGAGGGTGACGAGTCCGTCCTCGACGGAGGCGACGGTGCCGGTCAACGTCAGGGTGTCGTAGGCATACCAGGGCACACCGAGGCGCAGCTTGATCGACCTGATCACCGCGCGCGGGCCGGCCCAGTCCGTGACGTACCGCTGCACGAGGCCGGTGTCGGTGAGGATGTTGACGAAGATGTCCTTCGACCCGCGCTGCTGCGCCTTGTCCCGGTCGTGGTGGACGTCCTGGAAGTCCCTGGTGGCCAACGCCGTCGACACGATGAAGGTCGGGTCGCCGTGAATGGACAGGGTGGGCAGGGTCTCCCCCACGTTCACCTGCAGGGTCGAGCTCATCACTGCTCCTTCGCGGGACGCCACGCGTACAGCGTCCACGGCTTCTGATCGGTCTCGTCGTCACCGGGCAGGTCGAGGAACTCGACCTGGACACGGCTTCCGATGGTCACGTCGGCAGGGTCGACGCCGCGCAGCTCGCCCAGCATGCGCACACCCTCGTCGAGTTCGACGAGCGCGACGACGAACGGCAGCGAACGTCCGGGCACCTTCGGGGCGTGGTGCACGACGAAGCTGAACACGGTGCCGAGCCCGGATGCGACGACGTAGTCGGTGCGCTCGGTCTTGTCCTTCCAGATCGCGGGCACCGGCGGGTGCTGGAGCGATCCGTCGGGACGCTGCTGGATGCGCAGCTCGTGCGCGGCCACACCCTCCCAGAAGAACTCGGTGTCCCGCGAAACGGACGGACGCAGCATCCGGGTCGGGTCGAGGTCGTCGAGCGACTCGCCGAGGCTCGACGAGGCCTCGCGCGCCGGCGCGGCCTCCGCCTTGGCGGGCGGTGCGAACTTCAGGATGCGGAACAGCATCTCGGCGACGACCTCGTCACCGACCTTCCAGAAGTTGCGAGTGGTGAAGAACCAGCCCTCACCGAGGCCCGTCTTCTTCGGTCCCACAACGTCTTCGAGGACGGACTCGATCGTCACCTCTTCGCCGGGACGCAGGTACCGGTGGTAGGTCTGATCGCAGTTCGTCGCGACGACCGAGGTGTACCCGGCCTCGTCGAGGATCTCGGTCATCCGGCCGAGCGGATCGTCCTCCTCGCGGACGGCACCGAGACCACGCATCGTCCACACCTGCGCCATCGCGGGCGGGGCGACGATGCCGCCGTGGCCAGCAGCGACCGCGGCGTCCTCGTCGACGTAGATGGGGTTCTCGTCGCCGATCGCCTCGACCCAGTTGCGGATCATCGGCATGTTGATCGGATCGCGTCCTGCACGGGCCTTGCTGGCGCCGCCGTCCCGAACCCGCTGCGCCGCAGCCAGGATCGAGGCTTCCTTCTCGCTCACAGGGTTCTCCGTCACGGTCATCGGGGCACCTTCGGCAGTCCGAGCCCGGCCATCGCGATCAGCTCACGCATGACCTCGTTGACGCCACCGCCGAACGTGATCACGACGTTGCGCTTGATCTGCACGTCGAGCCAGCGCATCAGCTTCGCGGTCTCGGGATCGCCGGGATCGCCGTGCGCGCCGACGATCTCGTCCGCGATGCGTCCGACCCGCTGGATGCGTTCGGTGGCGAAGACCTTCGTGGCCGACGCGTCGGCGACGTCGACGTCACCGGTCGCGGCGGCGACCTGCCAGTTCAGCAGCTCGTTGAGCCGGTAGGTGGCGTGGATCTCGCCGAGCCCGCGCTGTACGTCCGGTTCGGACAGCAGATCGCGCTTGGCCGCCCACTCGTGCACCTTCTCGTACAGCCCGGCGACACGGCCGGCCGGTCCGAGCATGACGCGCTCGTGGTTGAGCTGGGTGGTGATGAGCTTCCAGCCCTTGTTCTCCTCGCCGACCAGCATGCTCGCGGGCACCCGGACGTCGGAGTAGTACGTGGCGTTGACGTGGTGCGCACCGTCTGCGGTGATGATCGGGGTCCACGTGAAACCGGGATCCTTGGTGTCCACGATCAGGATCGAGATGCCGCGGTGGCGCGAGTCCGCGTCACCGGTGCGCACCGCGAGCCAGATGTAGTCCGCGTCGTGGCCGCCGGTGGTGAAGATCTTCTGGCCGTTGACGACGTAGTGGTCACCGTCGCGGACGGCCGTCGTGCGCAGCGCCGCGAGATCGGTTCCGGCGTCGGGCTCGGAGTAGCCGATCGCGAAGTGCACCTCGCCGGCCAGGATCGCGGGCAGGAACTTCTGCTTCTGTTCCTCGGTGCCGTACGTCTGCAGGGTCGGGCCGACGGTCTGCAACGTCACCGACGGCAGCGGGACGTCCGCGCGGACGGCCTCGTTGACGAAGATCTGCTGTTCGATCTCGCCGAAGCCGCGGCCACCGAACTCGGTCGGCCAGCCCACACCGAGCCAGCCGTCCTTGCCCATCCGGCGGATCACCTCGCGGTAGGTGGGACCGTGCCGCTCGGTGAGCATGACCTCGGCCTCCTCCGGCGAGATCAGGTTGGCGAAGTATCGGCGCAGTTCCGCCTGCAGCTCACGCTGCTGCGGTGTCAGATCGATGAACACCGGGCCCCCACGAGGTCGAGTCGGGACGAGGCTCCGCCGACGAGGCGGGCCAGGTCTTTGGCAATGGAGAAGTAGCGGTGCATCGGGTAGGTCACGTCGACACCGAGACCACCGTGCAGGTGGTGCAGGGTCCGCATCGCGGCGGGCACCTCGGCGGCGAGCCAGTAGGACAACACCTCGAGATCGCCGTCGGCGGAACCGAGTTCGATCGCACTGTCGGCATCGAGCCCCTCGGACACCCGCCACACCGACGCGAGCGCCGCGACGTGCAGGGTCCGGGAGGTGACGTACGCGTCGGCGATCTGCTGCGCGACGGCCTGGAACGTCGCCAGCGGCTTGCCGAACTGTTCGCGGGTACGCAGGTGCTCGGCCGTGAGCGTGGTCGCCCCGGCGAGCAGTCCGTCCGCGTAAGCGCCGATCGCGGCCAACGCGATCCGGTACAGCACCTGGTTGTCGCCGCCGAGAACCTCGGCCGCGGGCACCCGGACACCGTCGAGGCGCACCGAGAACTCGGGTCCACGCGAGGACGTCGAGATGGGTGCAAGGGTGACGCCGTCCGCGGTCGGGTCGACGAGCACGACACCGGCGTCCGTCGGAACGAGGATCCGGTACGCGGTGTCCGCGAACGGCACCGCCACCTTGAGCCCGGTGACGACGACGCCGTCGCCGTCCGCGACCGCGGTGGTCGCGGGCGTGGCCGGGAACGCCGCGCCGGGTTCGCACAGGGCCGCGGTCAGCACCCGTCCGGTGCCGACCTCACCGAGCAGCGCGTCCTGCTGCTCGGGGGTGCCGAGTGCGAGCACCGGCAGCAGGCCGAAGCCGAGGGTCGCGAGCGCAGGCACCGGGGCGGCGCCGCGGCCGACCTCGGTGAGCACGGTCGCGACCTCGGGCAGCCCGAGGTCCGCACCGCCGAGGCGCTCGGGAAGCGCGAGCGAAAGCAGGTCTGCCTTCGCCATCGCCTCCCACAGCGCCGGGTTGACGCCACTGGGATCGGCGGGGTCGGAGGCCTCGCGGGCAAGCAGCCCGACGACGATCTCCGCCACCGTTTCCTGAGTCTGATCGAGAGAGAAATCCACGCTGAACATCCCGCCTACGAGTTAGAACGTGTTCCAAGTTGTATCAGGTTCACCGAGGTCCGGCCAGTGGCGGACCCGGCGAACCGGTTCAGGCCTCAGGAACGCGGCAACCCGAGGAGCTGCTCCGCGGCAACCGTGAGCAGGATCTGCTCGGTACCGCCCGCGATCGTCAGGCAGCGCGTGTTGAGGAACTGCTTGGCCAGCGGACCCTCGACCGCGCCCACGATGCCCGCGCATTCGAGTCCGAACTCGGCGACGGCCTGCCGATGCCGCACACCGACCAGCTTCCGCACACTCGACTCCGGTCCGGGATCCTGCCCGTCGATCTGCCGCAGGGTGGTGCGGTGCTCGAGCAGTGAGCCGACCATCGCGTCACCGACGAGGAAGCCGATCCGGTCCTCGATGACGGGGTCGATGCCGCCGCGGGCCGAGAGTTCGAGCAGGTCCTCCATCGCCTTGCCGAGCGACGATCCGCCACTCATCGCGACCCGCTCGTTGGCGAGCGTGGTCCGGGCGAGCTTCCAGCCGCCGTTCACCTGACCGACGACGCAGTCGTCGGGCACGAACACGTCGTCGAGGAACACCTCGTTGAACAGCTCGTCGCCGGTGATCTCACGCAGTGGGGACACCCGGATCCCGGCGCTGCGCATGTCGACGACGAAGTAGGTGATGCCCTTGTGCTTGGGTGCGTCCTTGTCGGTGCGGGCCAGGCAGATCGCCCAGTCCGCCTCACGGGCGAGCGACGTCCACACCTTCTGCCCGTTGAGCTTCCAGCCGCCGTCGACCTTGTCGGCCGTGGTGCGCAGGGCGGCGAGGTCGGACCCGGCGCCCGGCTCGGAGAACAGCTGGCACCAGATCAGGTCGCCACGCAGGGTCGGCATCGCAAACCGCTCGATCTGCTCGGCCGTGCCGTGCTGGAGGATGGTCGGCACCGCCCACCAGCCGATCACCAGGTTCGGGGTCTCGAGTCCAGCCCGGGACTGCTCCTCGCCGAACAGGATCTGCTCCGCAGCCTTCGCGGACTTGCCGTACGGCGCGGGCCAGTGCGGGGCCAGGTAACCGGACTCGGCGAACGCGACACGCCGCTCCGCCTCGGGCAGTGCCGCGATCGCCTCGATGTCCGCGCGGACGCCCTCGCGCTGCGACTCCAGGTCGCCGAGGTCGACGGTGAGATGCCTGCGGGCACCGCCGCGGGTGAGTTCGGCGACCCGGGCGCGCCACGCGGCGCCGCCGCCGAGTAGCTGGCGCAGCGAGATCATGCGGCGAAGGTAGAAGTGAGCGTCGTGCTCCCAGGTGAAGCCGATGCCGCCGAGCACCTGGATGCAGTCCTTCGCCGTGTCGACGGCCGCGTCCAGCGCGACGGCCGCGGCAACGGCCGCCGCGATCGGCAGCTCCTCGCCCGTCTCGGCCGCGACGGCGGCGTCCCACGCCACGGCACGGATCTGCTCGGTGCGGCACAGCATTTCGGAGCACAGGTGCTTGATTGCCTGGAACGACCCGATCGGCTTGCCGAACTGCTCGCGGATCTTCGCGTACTCGACAGCGGTGGTCAGACACCAGCCTGCGACGCCCGCGGCCTCCGCCGCAACCAGGGTGGCGGCGAGGTCGCGGACCCGGCCCGCCGGCACGTCGGTCAGCACGCGGTCGCCCGACACCCGCACGCCGTCGCAGGTCACCGTCGCCAGCGGAACGGTGACGTCGACGTTCTGCGCAGCGTCGACCGTCAGCCCCGCCGCACCGGCCTCGACCAGGCACCACACGACGTCGTCGCCGCGCGTCGCGGACAGCAGGACACCGAGGTCGGGTGCGGCGCCGAGCGCGTACCCGGCCGCCCCGCCGAGCACCAGCGACCCGTCGGCCTCGACGGTCGCCGTCACATTGCCGCCGAGCGCGACACCGACCGGAAGGGCACCCTCGGCGAGTTCCGGCCCCCACTGCTTGGCGGCGGGTTCGCCACTGCGACCGACCACGAGCGAGGCCAGCGCCGTGGAGAGAACAGGGCCGGAGGCCAGGGCTCCCGCGGTGGCCTCGAGCATGGCGGCGAGGTCGACGACCTCACCGTCCGCACCGCCCACTTCCTCGGACTGGGCGACCATGAACACGCCGAGTTCGGCGAGCGCATCCCAGTGCGTCCGCCACGAATCGGCCGGTCCCTGACGCAACGTCTCGACCGGGTTCGCGGAGCGCGCCCAGGACCGAATCGATTCCTGCACTGCTCGCTGCTCGTCTGTCGTGGCTATCGTCACAAGCCTGGTCGCCCTTCTCAGTACTGACAAAACCGTCTAGAACGTGTTCTAATCTCTTAGTCGGCTCTCAGTCAAGACCGGGCCCGTACATAGCTCCCCTAGCGATTTCAAGGAAGTTGTTGATGACCTCCTCCCCCCGCACGCGTCCGGCTGCGAAGGCCGGGACGAACGGCGCCGTCTCCACCCTGACGGACGACGACCTGAGCTCCAACGCCCAGCGCGAACGTCGCAAGCGCATCCTCGACGCTACGCTCGCGCTCGCGTCCAAGGGCGGGTACGAAGCCGTTCAGATGCGGGCAGTCGCAGAACGCGCCGACGTCGCCGTCGGCACCCTGTACCGGTACTTCCCGTCGAAGGTGCACCTGCTCGTCTCGGCCCTGGCCCGCGAGTTCGAGAAGATCGACGCGCGCAGGCGGATGCCCCCCGGCGAGAGCCCGATCGAGCGCATGCACCTGATCCTCGGACAGATCACCCGCGCCATGCAGCGCGACCCGCTGCTCACCGAGGCGATGACCCGGGCGTTCATGTTCGCAGACGCCTCCGCGGCCGCCGAGGTCGACCAGGTCGGTCGCCTGATGGACTCGCTGTTCGCCCGCGCGATGAGCGACGGTGTCCCCTCCGAAGAGCAGCTCCAGATCGCGCGCGTCGTCTCCGACGTGTGGCTGTCGAACCTCGTCGCGTGGCTGACCCGACGGTCGTCGGCGACCGATGTCGCGAAGCGTCTGGAACTGACTGTCGAACTGTTGCTCGGTGGCTACAAGGATCAAGCGGGATCGTAAGTAGACTCTGCGCAGTGAGTGCGCAGGATCTACCAGTCGAGCTCCGACGACGTCTCGTCGCCATCGCGCGGACGCCGCGTCTTCTCGTGGCGTCCGACTACGACGGCACCATGGCGCCGATCGTGTCGGATCCAGCCAAGGCGTTTCCCCACGCGGACGCGGTGCGTGCCATGCGCGCGCTGGCGATCCTCCCGGGGACGACGTCCGCAGTGATCTCCGGTCGTGCGCTGCGCGACCTGGCGATGCTCTCGCGGCTCCCCGTCGAGGTACAGCTCGTGGGCAGCCACGGCTCCGAGTTCGACGTCGGATTCGTCCACGAGATCAGCGACGACGCCCAGAGGTTGCTGCGCGAGGTCACCGCCGAACTGCAGGCGATCGCCCAGGAGGCGCCCGGCGTCGCCGTCGAGACGAAGCCGGCCAGCGCGGCGCTGCACGTGCGCAACGCGGACCCGGACGTCGGGGAGCGCGCCCTCGAGCGGGTGCGGCAAGGCGCCGCCAAGTGGAACGGCGTCCAGGTGACCGAGGGCAAGGCCGTCATCGAACTCGCCGTGATCGTCACCGACAAGGGCGAGGCCCTGGACATCCTGCGGCACCGGGAAGGTGCGGCCGCAGCCGTGTTCTTCGGCGACGACGTCACCGACGAGAAGGCGTTCGCACGCCTGCAGGGTCCCGACATCGGCGTCAAGATCGGCCCCGGGGACTCACTTGCCGAGTTCCGCATCGACAACACCGAGGACGTCGGCACCGCACTCGCCTTCCTCCTCGAGGAGCGGCGCACCTGGCTGCACGGCGAGAACGCGCCCCCGATCGAGCGGCTGTCGATGCTCGCCAACCCGCGGACCGTCGCCCTGCTGACACCCGACGCGTCCGTCACCTGGCTGTGTCATCCGGAACCCGACTCCGCCGCCGTGTTCGCGCACCTCCTCGGGGGCGTCGGCGCCGGCCACTTCAGCATCGAGCCGCACCGTGCCGGCCTGCCCCTGAGCCAGCGATACGTCGACGGCACGATGACGGTCCGGACCAGCTGGGCGAGCCTGCAGGTCACCGACTACCTGCCGCACGACGTCCCCACCGGGCGCACCGAACTGACTCGCGTCATCACCGGCCGCGCGAAGGCGGTCGTGACGTTCGCGCCGCGTCCCGAGTTCGGTCAGGTCCAGATCCACCTCGAGCAGGAGGAGGACGGCCTGCGGGTGTACGGGTCCAACGACCCGATGGTCCTCCGATCGCCGGGCGTCGCCTGGGAGATCACCAGCGACGGCGTCCAGCAGACCGCGCACGCCGTCGTCGATCCGAGCGACGGTCCCGTCATTCTCGAACTACGGTGCGGCACGGCCGACCTGACGCCGTCGGTCACGCCGGAAGCCGAGCGCCGCGGCGAGGCGGAGGCGTACTGGCGGGACTGGGCGGACGGCCTGACGCTGCCCTCCCGCAAGACCGGACTGATGAAGCGGTCGGCGTTGACGCTGCGCGGGCTCGTCCACGCCGACTCGGGGTCGATCCTGGCCGCCGCGACCACGTCCCTGCCGGAGGATCTCGGCGGTGTCCGCAACTGGGACTACCGCTACTGCTGGCTGCGTGACGCGTCGATGACCGCCTCGGCCCTCGTGGCACTCGGGTCGCTCGGCGAGGCGGAGGCGTTCCTCGAATGGGTGCACCGCGTCCTCGACACGTTGCCCGGGCCGGAACGCCTGCATCCGCTGTACACGATCCAGGGCTCCAACCTGCCGCCCGAGGCCGTCATCGACTCACTCCCCGGATACGGAGGTTCGCGGCCTGTCCGCGTCGGCAACGCCGCGAACTCGCAGGTCCAGCTGGATGTGTTCGGGCCGATCGTCGAACTCATCGCGCATCTGGCGCATGCCCGCCGCGACAAGGGCATCACAGAGGCGCTGACGGACCGGGACTGGAACCTGGTGCTGGCCATGGTATCCGCGGTGGAACGCCGCTGGTCCGAACCCGACAACGGCATCTGGGAGATCCGCGGGAACCCGCGTCACCACGTGTACTCGAAGGTCATGTGCTGGGTGACGGTGGACCGAGCCCTGGCCCTGGCCGCCGAGTTCGGGCGCGACGCCGGGACCGGTTGGGCGGCGCTCAGGCGCGAGATCTCCGACGAGGTCCGGGACCGGGGCTGGAGTGACCGCGCCAACTCGTTCACCGCCGCGTACGACGGCACCGACCTCGACGCCGCGACCCTCTACATCGGGCTGTCGGGGCTGATCGACCCGTCCGATCCGCGATTCGCGGCGACCGTCACCGCCACCGAGGCCGAATTGCGCAGCGGTGCAACGGTGTACCGGTACCACCACGACGACGGCCTGCCCGGCGGCGAGGGTGGGTTCCATCTCTGTGCGGCCTGGCTCGTCGAGGCATACCTGCTGATCGGGCAGCGCGCCGACGCCGAAGCCCTGTTCGCGCAGCTGGTCGCCGCGGCGGGCCCGACCGGACTGCTCGCGGAGGAGTACGACCCGGTCGCCGAACGCTCGCTGGGCAATCACCCGCAGGCGTACAGCCACATCGGCCTGCTCCGCTGCGCCCAGCTTCTGAGCTAGGCAGCTGCGTCCCCCGTAAGGGGGGCGCAGCTCGTGGCGCCTATTCCGCCGGGCCCCGCTGCCAGGTGCGGGGCGGGGCGGCGGTGTGCCCGCGAATTAGTTCCGTGTCGAGGATCTCGACGCTCGGGACACCAGAATGCGAGTCGCGCAGCAGCAGCGCGCCTGCTCGGCGTCCCTTCTCCTCGGCCGGCTGACGCACTGTTGTCAGACCCGTCGCGAGTGCCTCGGGAACGCCGTCGAAACCGGTCACGGACAACTCGGAGGGCACGTCGATGCCGCGCCACCGCGCGAATTCCCGTGCACCGAGCGCCAGTACGTCGGTCGTACAGATCAGCGCCGTGATGTCGGGGTTGATCGCGAACGTGCGTTCCGCGGCCGCATGGCCCGCATTCACCGTGTGCTCGGAACTCTCCACGACCGTCAACGTCGCCGGGTCGAGACCGACGGCCAGCATCGCGTCCTGCACCCCCGCGATGCGCTCGCGCTGCACGTGGAAATGCGGGGACTGCAAGCGTTCGGCGTCGGCCCGGCCGTCTCGGGCGTCGTGCCCCAGGCGCATACACAGCACCCCGATGCGCGTGTGCCCGAGAGCGAGCAGGTAGTCGGCGAGTTCCCGCATCGCGCCGCGGTCGTCGATGCCGACCAGTGACGCACCCTCGATCTCGCGAGGCTGGTCGCACACGACCATGGGCAGTCGCCGTTCGAGGACGGCGGCGAGATACGGGTCGTCGTCGGCTACGGAGTAGACGACGAACCCGTCCACTCCGGCCTGTTGGACGACGGCCGCCGCCTCGACGTCGTCGCGTCCGGGGCCGGCGGGAATGAGCAGCAACCCCTGTCCGACCTCCTCGCACGATTCGCTGAGCCCGGCGACGAAGCTCGTCGCCGCGGGGTCTCGGAACGAGTAGCTGAGCGCCTCGGTGAGCAGGAGACCGACCGCGCCCGCCTTCCGGGTGCGCAGTGAGCGCGCGACCGGGTCGGGACCGGGGTAGCCGCGACGCTTGGCCGCTTCGAGAACCCGGGTGCGGAGTTCGGCGGACAACTGGTCTGGCCGGTTGTACGCATTCGAGACGGTCGTGCGGGAGACCTTCAACTCGGCGGCCAGGGACGCCAGTGTCGCCTGACGACGCGGATGACCGGAGCGGGGCATATCGGGACGGTACTGGGTGCCCTGCGTGATCGAAAGCACGACCCCGCCAATGTACAACGGAAACGGTTTCCATTAAGATTTACGCCATGCCCCTCGCACCCCACGCACGTCGCCGTGCCCACACCCGTCGTCACCGACGAACCGGACGCGCGACCGCGGTGACAGTGGGGCTGACCATGGCCACCGCGCTGGTTCTCGCCGGCTGCAGCGCCACCTCCGACGCCGCCGACGACGGTCGCATCAGCGTCGTTGCCTCGACCAACGTGTGGGGATCCGTCGCCGCCGCCGTCGCGGGCGACCGTGCCGACGTGACCGCGATCATCACCGAACCCTCCGCCGATCCACACTCGTACGAGGCCAGCCCGCGCAACGCCGCCGACGTCACCGATGCCGACCTCGTCGTCTACAACGGGGGCGGCTACGACGAGTTCATCGACGACATCCTCGCGGCCGAGGGCGACAAGCCGACCGTCAACGCCTTCGAACTGCACGGCGCGGAATCCGACCTGCATGCCGGGCACCACCACGAAGCCGAAATGGACACGGCAGCAACCGGAGCGGCCGAGCACGATGCGACAGAGGACGCCGACTCGCACGCGGGTCACGGTCACAGCCACGGCGGCGTCAACGAACATGTCTGGTACGATGTCGCCACCGTCGACACCGTCGCGCACGCGATCGCAGCCGAACTGAGCGCACTCGACCCCGCCAACGCCGACGCCTACACCGCGAACGCCGAGGCGTTCCACGGGAAACTGCACGACGTGTCCGCCATCACCGCCGACGTCGCCGCGAAGCACCCGCATACGCCGGTCGCCCAGACCGAGCCCACCGCCTACTACCTGCTCGCGGCTGCAGGACTCGACGACCGCACCCCCGAGGACTTCACCCGCGCGATCGAGGAGGGCAACGACCCGCCGCCCGCCGCGATCGCCGCGACCCGGGACCTGATGAGCGCCAAGCAGGTTGCCGTCCTCGTCTACAACAGCCAGACCGAGGACAAGGTCACCCGCGACATGCGCTCGGCCGCCGAAGCAGCGGGCATCCCCGTCGTCGAGGTCACCGAAACCCTGCCCGAAGGCGTCGACTACGTGCAGTGGCAGGTCTCGATCGCCGAGCAGCTCGCCGCCGCCCTCGACGGCACATCCGTCGAGGCGTCCGAGTGACCGCGACACCCACGGTCGCCCTGCAGGGCGCCGAACTGTCCTACGGACCCCGCACCCTGTGGTCGGGACTCGACCTGGACGTCGCGCCAGGCGAATTCGTCGCGGTCCTCGGCCCCAACGGGTCCGGCAAGACCTCGCTGCTGAAGATGTTGCTCGGGCAGGTGCCGCTGACGTCCGGGACCGCTCGCATCGCCGGTGAACCCGTCCGCGCGGGAAACCCGCACATCGGCTACATCCCGCAGCAGAAGACGATGGACGAGGGACTGCCGCTGCGCGGCCGCGACCTCGTCGGACTCGGCGTCGACGGACACCGTTGGGGCCTCGGATTTCGTGGTCGACGCGCCAGAAACGCCATCATCGACGCTGCCATCGCCGAGGTCGGAGCGCAGTCGTATGCGGGCGCGCCGATCGGCGCCCTGTCCGGAGGTGAGCAGCAGCGACTGCGCGTCGCACAGGCACTCGTCGG
The DNA here is from genome assembly GCF_001040705.1 of Rhodococcus sp. RD6.2. GTDB lineage: Bacteria > Actinomycetota > Actinomycetes > Mycobacteriales > Mycobacteriaceae > Rhodococcus_G. Next base: position 151,504 of record NZ_CVQP01000002.1, on the reverse strand, counting down.
CGACCCCAGCGTCCTGCTGTGCGACGAACCGCTCCTGAGCCTCGACCTCGCGAACCAGCGACGCGTCGCCGACCTCATCGACGCCCGGCGCCGCAGCCACGACACCGCGGTCCTGTTCGTCACCCACGAGATCAACCCGATCCTGCCGCTCGTCGACCGCGTCCTGTACCTCGTGGACGGACGCTTCCGCATCGGTACCGCCGCAGAGGTGATGACCTCCGCGGTGCTCTCCGAGCTGTACCGAACCGAGGTCGAGGTGCTGCGCGTCCGTGACCGACTCGTCGTCGTCGGTACCGGTGACGCCATCGACGCGCTCGGCGGCGCGGGCGAACTGAGCACCGACTGCGCACACCACGAGGACCACGCATGAACGACAAACTGTCCGAGGCGCTCGGCAACATGCTCGACTGGCAGACGACTCTCGATCTGCTCCAGTACGACTTCGTCCAGCAGGCGATCCTCGCCGCCGCGATTCTCGGGCTCCTCGCGGGTGCCATCGGTCCGCTCATCATCAGCAGGCAGATGTCCTTCGCGGTGCACGGAACGAGCGAACTGTCGCTGACCGGCGCGTCCGCCGCCCTCCTCGCAGGCATCAGCGTCGGCGTCGGTGCCATCATCGGATCCGTCGTCGCCGCAGTGCTTTTCGCGCTGCTCGGCAGCAAGGCCCGTGAACGGGACTCCGTCATCGGTGTCATCATGTCGTTCGGTCTCGGCCTGTCCGTCCTGTTCATGTGGCTCTACCCGGGCCGCACCGGCACCAGTTTCTCCCTGCTCGTCGGCCAGATCGTCGGCGTCGGCAACGAGGGACTGCAACTGCTGTTGGTGTGCGCGGTGGTCGTTCTCGCCGTCCTCGCGGTCGTGTACCGGCCGCTGCTGTTCGCCAGCACCGACCCCGACGTCGCGCGGGCCCGCGGCGTCCCGATCCGCGGACTGTCGCTGGTGTTCGCGGTGCTCGTCGGAGTCGCCGCCGCCCTCGGCGTGCAGATCGTCGGCGCGCTGCTGGTGCTGTCGCTGCTCATCACCCCGGCAGCCGCGGCCGCCCGCGTCACCTCCAGCCCACTGAAAACCACCCTGCTGGCGATCCTGTTCGCCGAACTCGCCGCGGTCGGCGGAATCGTGCTGTCCCTCGCCCCCGGCGTGCCGGTGTCGACATTCGTCACGACCATCTCGTTCGTGATCTACCTGATCTGCCGCCTCATCGGGTCGCGGCGCCGCGCGCACTCGGGGCGGCTCGTCGCGGCCTGATGTGTCGGGGCGGCTCGTCGCGGCCTGATGTGTCGGGGCGGCTCGTCGCGGCCTGATGTGCGGGGCGGCTCGTCGCGGCCTGATGTGCGGGGCGGCTCGTCGCGGCCTGATTCGGGGCGGCCTGTTGTGCGGGGAGGCTTGCCGTCGCGGCGGCCTAGTCTGGGGTCGTGGCCATCGACCTGAACAGTGACCTCGGTGAGAGCTTCGGCGCCTGGCGACTCGGCGACGACGAGGCGATGCTGACGCTGGTGACCAGTGCCAACGTCGCCTGTGGATTCCATGCGGGCGACCCGGCGACGCTGCTCGCGACCTGTCGCGGCGCCGCGGATCGCGCCGTGCGGATCGGCGCGCAAGTCGGCTACCGCGACCTCGCCGGGTTCGGACGCCGCTTCGTCAACATCTCCTCCGCCGACCTGACCGCCGAGGTGATCTATCAGATCGGCGCCCTCGACGGCCTCGCCCAGGCGTCGGGGTCGGCGGTCGGGTACGTCAAACCGCACGGGGCGCTCTACAACACGATCGTGCACCACCGGGAGCAGGCGAAGGCCGTCGTCGCCGCCATCGTCGCCTACGACCCCACCCTGCCCGTCCTCGGACTGCCCGGGTCGGTCTTCTTCGCCGAAGCGGAGGCCGCGGGCCTGCGCACCGTCGCCGAGGCGTTCGCCGACCGCGGCTACCTCCCGACCGGCGAACTCGTCCCGCGCACCCAGCCCGGCGCCGTGCTCACCGACCCCGACCTCGTCGCGGCGCGTGTCCTTCGGATGGTCGAGGACGGTCGGGTCGACGCCGTCGACGGCACCGTCGTCGCCACCCGACCCGAATCGGTCTGCGTCCACGGCGACACCCCGGATGCCGTCGCGATGACCGTCGCGATCCGCGACCTGCTCGCCGCGGCGGGAGTCGACCTCGCCCCCTTCGTGTGATGCGTGTCCTCGACGTCGGTGACGGCGCGGTGCTCGTCGAATTCGGCACCCTCGACGCCGTTCTCGCCGCGTTCCGCGCCCTGGACTCGTCCCGCCCTGACGGTATCGACGACATCGTGCCTGCGGCCCGGACGATTCTGGTCCGCTTCGATCGACGGGTCACGAACCGCGAGTCCGTGCGGGCGTGGCTCCGCGACATCCGACCCGTCGACACGGCCGAGGGGGTTCGCGCCGACGCCATCGACATCGGTGTCCACTACGACGGCCCCGACCTCGAGGAGGTTGGCGACCTCACCGGGCTCGGCGTCGCCGGTGTGATCGCCGCGCACACCGGGGCCGACTGGACGGTGGCGTTCGCCGGATTCGCTCCCGGGTTCGGGTATCTCGTCGGTGGACCGGAGTCACTGCACGTGCCGAGGAGGTCGAGTCCGCGCACGTCCGTACCATCGGGGTCGGTCGGGCTCGCAGGCGGGTTCTCCGGCATCTACCCCCGCTCCTCCCCCGGCGGGTGGCAACTGATCGGCAGCACCGACGTCAGCCTGTGGGACACCGACCGCGATCCGCCCGCGCTGCTGCGACCGGGTGTCGGTGTCCGATTCCGCGCCGTCTGACCCCACCGCGTGCGCACCTGCGGTCGAGGCGCCCCGGATCAGCCGCCGAGCGCGAACGCGACGAGGAAACCGGCCGCGGTCGAGATACCGACCCACCAACCGCCCTCCCGGTACGCCTCGGGCATCAACGAATCCGCGAGGACCGCGATCGTCGCGCCACCGGCGAACGCCTGGATCACCGCAATCTGCTGCGGCTGGATCGAATCCGCCGCCGCATTCGCGGCGACCACGACCAGCACCAGGACGACGGCTGTCACCACCCACAGCAGCCGCGCCCGGCGGGCATCGAAGTTCGGCTGGGTACGCATCGACGCCGCACCGGCCACCGCTTCGGGCACGTTGCCCACCGCGATCGCCACCAGGAGAACGAGTCCCCCTTCCGCGCTCAGTGAGACACCGAGTGCGGTGTTCTCCGGAATTCCGTCGAGCAGTGCGCCGAGCATCAGCGCCCACCCCAGAGCGGCCGGGCCGAGACGGTTCTCGATCAGGTGGTCGGCGACGACGTAGACGAGGGCGCCCAGCATGAGAGCGACGCCCGCAACGACAACCCCTTCCGCTTCGAACGCCGGTTGGAACAGCTCGGTGGACACGGCCGCGACCATCGCGCCCGCACCGAATGCCATCAGCCCGGCCAGCGCCGGACGCGGCAGGTCGTAGCGCAACCCGACCACGGCACCGATCAGCATCGGCAGGGCCGTACCGAGTCCGTAGAGGGTGGCTGTCAGCATGCGGCGATGGTACGACGCACGACACGACCGCACCGGGCGTGCACCCGCCGGCGCGACACACGAGTGGACGCGTCGGCAATGGGCACCCTCGGCGAGGTGCGCGACAATGGGTTTCGTGAACTGGCTCGAGGTGCAGCGCGTCGGGGCCCTGGTCTTGGTGCAGGACCGGGGCCGGCCCGGATTCGCGCACCTCGGCGTTGGGCGATCCGGGGCCGCCGACCTCGCCGCGCACGATGCCGCCAACCGTCTGGTGGGCAACGCGCCCGGAGCCGCAACCCTGGAAGTCACGCTGGGCGGGCTCCGTGTCCGCGCCACCGGGAGCGTGACGGCCGCCGCGACAGGTGCACGTGTTCGGTTGTCCGTCAACGGAATCGACGTACCCGACTACTGCACACTCCATCTCGGAGCCGGCGACGAGCTCACCGTCGGACACCCGACGGACGGACTCCGAAGCTACCTTGCGGTGCGCGGCGGCATCGACGTGCCGCGGGTACTCGGCAGTCGCGCCACCGACACCCTCGCCGGACTCGGCCCCGACCCGGTACGGCCCGGAGACCGGCTGCCGATCGGCGAGGAACGGAGCGAGTGGCCCGCGACGGAACTCGCTCCGCCGCCGCCCGCGCGGCTCCGTCCCGTCGTGCTTCGAGTCCGAATCGGCCCGCGCCACACCATGTTCGACGCCGACTCCCTCCGCGTCCTGACCGATCAGGAATGGACGGTGACCCCGGACACGAACAGGGTGGGAGCCCGGCTCGCCGGTTCGTGTGCCCTGACGCGATCCGACACCACCGAGATGCCGAGCGAGGGCATGGTTCCGGGAGCACTGCAGGTACCGAGCAGCGGGCAGCCGGTCCTGTTCCTCGCCGACCACCCGGTGACCGGCGGCTACCCGGTGATCGCGGTCGTCGTCGACGACGACCTGAGCGCGGCGGCGCAACTGGCCCCCGGCGATGTGATCCGGTTCTCGCAGGTCACGAGCCCTGCGTGGTTGTCACCCCGGTGGGGTGACAACCACGCACGGGCGCGTCAGCGGCGCTGACGCGCGATGTCAGCGAGGACGACACCCGCCGCGACGGAAGCATTGAGCGACTCGACCGGACCGGCCATCGGGATGCTCAGGATCGTGTCGCACGTTTCGCGCACGAGCCGCGAGAGCCCCTTGCCCTCGGATCCGACGACGACAACAACAGGACCGGAGCCGTCGTACTCGTCGAGGGTGGTGTCACCGCCTGCGTCGAGACCCACGATCTGCACACCCTTCGCAGCCCAGTCCTTCAGGGTGCGGGTGAGGTTGGTGGCCTGCGCGATCGGCAGCCGGGCTGCGGCGCCCGCGCTGGTGCGCCACGCGACCGCCGTCACCGACGCGCTCCGGCGCTGCGGGATCACGACACCGTGACCGCCGAACGCGGCGACCGAACGCACCACGGCACCGAGATTGCGGGGATCGGTGATGTTGTCCAGCGCCACCAGCAGCGCAGGCTGCTGCTGCGTGCGGGCGTTGGCGATCAGGTCGTCGGGATGCGCGTACCGGAACGGCGGGACCTGCAGCGCGACACCCTGGTGCAGCCCGTTGGCGCTCATCCGGTCCAGATCGGTGCGCGGCACCTCCAGGATCGAAATACCGTTGTCCGCCGCGATCTGCACGCTCTCCGAGAGTCGGTCGTCGTTCTCGGTGCCGACCGCCACGTACAGCGCGGTCGCGGGAACCCCGGCCCGCAGACACTCCAGCACGGGGTTGCGCCCCAGGACGTTCTCCGGCCCTGCCTCACCCTTGCGCGGGGACCCGCCACGGCCACGCGGAGCGCTGCCGCCGGGGCGTCCCGAGGCAGCTGCCTTCTCGGCCGCCCGGGCACGCTTCGCGGCGGGATGCTTGGTCCGCTCGACGGCGGGCGGGGTCGCGCCGCGACCTTCGAGGCTGCGCCTGCCCTTGCCGCCGGACCCGGTGACCTGGCCCTTCTTGGTACCGGACTTGCGAACTGCGCCGCGCCTGCTCGAATTGCCTGCCATGTCTACCCTGCTTCGTCGTGGTTTTTCTCGAGGGACCACTCGGGTCCGCCCGCGGTGTCGGTGACCGCAATGCCCGCCGTGGCGAGCCGGTCCCGGATGGCGTCGGCGGTCGCCCAGTCCTTGTCCGCCTTGGCCTGCTGACGCGCTTCCAGACTGGACTGCACCAGCACATCGAGCGCCGCGTGCGCGGCAGACGCATCCGTCGACCCCGCGGCCCAGTGCGGATCGAGAGGATCGACGCCGAGGATGCCCATCATCGCGCGGACCTGTCCCGCGATGACGACAGCGGTGTCGAGGTCGCCCGCGGCCAGCGCGCGGTTTCCCTCGCGTTGACGGCCGTGGATCTCGGCGAGCGCCTTCGGGACGCCGAGATCGTCGTCCAGTGCCGCGGCGAACGCGTCCGTCCAGGTCCCGACCGGAACCTGCCCCGCCCGCTCGGCCGTCTTGAGCACGAAGGACTCGATGCCTCGATACGTTTCGGCCGCGACGTCGAGCGCGTGATCGGAGTACTCGAGCATCGACCGGTAGTGGGCGCCGCCGAGATAGAACCGGAGTTCCTGCGGCCGTACACGTTTGAGGACGTTCGGCACCGAAAGCACGTTGCCGAGCGACTTCGACATCTTCTCGCCGCCCATGGTGACCCAGCCGTTGTGCAGCCAGTACCGCGCGAACCCGTCACCCGCGGCGCGCGACTGCGCCAGTTCGTTCTCGTGATGCGGGAACACCAGGTCGAGACCACCGCAGTGGATGTCGAACTCGCCACCGAGATACGCCTCGGCCATCGCGGAGCACTCGAGGTGCCAGCCCGGCCTGCCGCGACCCCACGGCGTCGGCCACGACGGTTCACCCGGCTTCTCCGCCTTCCACAGCGTGAAGTCGCGGGGGTCGCGCTTGCCCTCGGCAGCGCTCTCGCCCTGGTGCACGTCGTCCAGCTTGTGTCCGGACAGCGCGCCGTACTTCTGCCAGCTCAGCACGTCGAAATAGACGTCGCCTGCCGCCGCGTACGCGTGCCCGGCGTCGATGAGGCGCTGCATCAGCTCGACCATCTGGGTGATGTGCCCGGTCGCTCGCGGCTCCGCCGACGGCGGCAACACCCCGAGCTGGTCGTAAGCCCACGTGAACGACCGCTCGTAGGTGGCGGCCCACTCCCACCAGGGACGGCCGGCATCCGCGGCCTTGTTCAGGATCTTGTCGTCGATGTCGGTGACATTGCGGACGAACGCCACGTCCAGGTCGTGCGCGGCCAACCACCGGCGCAGCACGTCGAACGCGACACCGCTGCGGACGTGGCCGATGTGCGGCTCCCCCTGCACGGTTGCCCCACAGAGATAGATCGACGCGTGGCCGGGGACCAGCGGAACGAACTCACGCAGGGCCCGCGTTTCGGTGTCGAAGAGTCGCAGGGTCACGACGTGCGATCTTACCGGTCCGCAGGGGCAGGGAAGACCAGCGCGGTGGCAACCGCGGCGATGCCCTCACCCCGACCGGTCAATCCGAGACCGTCGGTCGTCGTCGCGGACACCGACACCGGCGCCCCGAGGACAGCCGACAGCGCCTCCTGCGCCTCGACGCGGCGGGGACCGATCTTCGGCCGATTGCCGATCACCTGGACGGCACCGTTGCCCACGGCGAAACCGTTCACCTCGAGCAGTCGGCGCACCTCCGCGAGCAGCGTCGCACCACTGGCACCCGACCACTCCGGCCGTCCGGTGCCGAACACGGAACCGAGGTCGCCGAGACCTGCCGCCGACAACAGGGCGTCGCACAACGCGTGCGCGGCCACGTCGCCGTCGGAGTGTCCGGAGCAGCCGTCCTCTCCCTCGAACAGCAGTCCCGCCACCCAGCACGGCCGACCTGCCTCGATCGGATGGACGTCCGTCCCGATGCCCACTCGCACGGCGTGTGACTCCTATTCGTTCGTGTCCGGGTCCGTCAACGCCCGCGCCAACGCGAGGTCGAGCGGAGTGGTGATCTTGAAGGCGAGGGGATCGCCCGCGATGGTGCGGACCTTCGCTCCGACCCTCTCGACGAGTCCGGCGTCGTCGGTCGCGGCGACGTCGGATCCCGCGTAGGCGCGGCGCAGCAGCACGGCGTCGAACCCCTGTGGAGTCTGCACGGCCCGCAGTTCCGACCGCTCGGGCGTCGCGACGACGACGCCGAGAAGATCGACCGTCTTGATCGTGTCCGTGACGGGCAGCGCGGGCACGACGGCCTCGCGTCCGGCCCGCAGTTCTGCGACTACCCTGGCGATCAGTGCCGGCGGCGTGAGCGCGCGGGCGGCGTCGTGTACGAGCAGCAGGTCGGCGTCCGGGGCCGCCTCGATTCCCGCACGAACCGAATCCGTTCGCTCCGCTCCCCCGGCCACCACGGAGACACCGGCGGGAAGGTCCGCGCGAACCTCGTCGACACGCTCCTCCGGCACGATCACCACGACCTCGTCGACCACCCCGGAGTCGAGCAGACCGGTGACCGCACGCTCCAGCAGGGTCCGGCCGCGCAGTGCCACGAAGGCCTTGGGTATGCCCTCACCCAGGCGAGTTCCCTGCCCGGCCGCGGGCACCAATGCAACGACCCGGCCACCGCTGCGCGCGTCGACCGGGTCGTTCACGATGTTCATCTGTTATCGAATGCTGTCGCGGCCGTCAGGACGCTGCCGCGAGAACCTCGTCGAGGATGATCTCGGCCTTCGCGTCGTCGGTGCCCTCGGCGAGCGCCAACTCACCGACGAGGATCTGACGAGCCTTCGCCAGCATCCGCTTCTCACCTGCGGACAGGCCACGATCCTGCTCCCGGCGCCACAGGTCACGAACGACCTCTGCCACCTTGTTCACGTCGCCGGAGGCCAGCTTCTCCAGATTCGCCTTGTACCGCCGTGACCAGTTGGTGGGTTCCTCGGTGTGCGGTGCACGCAGCACCTGGAAGACCTTGTCGAGGCCTTCCTGACCGACGACGTCACGAACGCCGACGTACTCGGCGTTGTCTGCGGGGACCCGGACGGTGAGATCGCCCTGGGCGACCTTCAGTACCAGATATTCCTTTTGTTCACCCTTGATGGTGCGAGTCTCGATTGCTTCGATCAACGCCGCGCCGTGATGGGGGTATACGACGGTGTCTCCGACCTTGAAAATCATCTGTCCCGTGCCCCTTTCGATCTGCCCAGTTTATCACGGGTTCCACAAGGGGCGGTTCCAACGTCGCTGGTCAGACGCGCAGAGCGAAGATAACGGGGGTTGACACCAGGTCACGAACATGCATCGGCGGGGCGGTCGGGCAGGCGCCCGGAACGCCTTTCGAGCCGTTCCGCGGGCGACACGTACGGCCCGAACGTCGACCCGGGGACGCCCGCCCGCGCGATGACTACTACTCTGCCTAGTTGTTACGACCCGACGCCGTGGAGGACACCCCGTGACAGCACTCAATGCGTCGACTCGCCGAGTCGCCACCGCCGTTGCCCTGGCTGCAGCAGCTGCCATCTCGCTGTCCGCCTGCAGCGCGGGACAGATCACCCAGACCGCCACCCAGGTTTCCGCCGTCAACGGCAATTACGCGAACCAGGGCGACATCTCGCTGCGCAACGTGCACGTCGTCTACCCGAACAGCGAGGAGTACAGCCTCGAGCCGGGTGGCACCGTTGCGCTCGCGTTCACCGCGATCAACGAGAGCGAATACCAGGCCGAGCGCCTGACCAAGATCACGACCGACAAGGCCGCGTCCGTGACCATCGCGGGTGAGCCGGGCGATCGGATCATCCCGCCGCAGACCGCGCTCGCAGCCGGCACCGTCGACGCCACCGTCGTCGACGAGGGCGAGGAGATCGAGTCGAAGATCATCCTGGTGACGCTCAACGACATCGGCCAGGACGTCTACCCCGGCCTCACGCTCCCGGTCACGTTCAGCTTCGAGCGGGCCGGCGACATCACCGTCGACGTCCCCGTCGACGCGGGCCCGGCCACCGATCGTCACGAGTCCGACAAGTCCGGCAACGAGGGTGCAGGCACCCTCGCCGAGATCGTCGGCGGTCACTGACCGTCCCACGGACACCGAGCGGCCCCCGACCTGTCACAGGTCGGGGGCCGCTGCCGTCGGGGGCCGGTGTCGCTGCCTCGGGACGGCCGGTGTCCCTGCCGTCGTCGGGGTCGATAGGGTCGACCCACTTTCCGACGAACAGGAGCGTGACATGACCGGACCGACCGTGGTGTCCTTCGACGACGGCGCGACGCCGCGCATCGCCGACTCGGCCTGGCTGGCCCCGACCGCCGCCGTGATCGGCGACGTCACCCTCGGGGAGGACGCCAGCGTCTGGTACGGCGCGGTCGTGCGCGGCGACGCCGACTCGATCAGCATCGGCGCGGGAACCAACGTCCAGGACAACGTGTCGATGCATTCCGATCCCGGGTTCCCGCTGTCGGTCGGCGCGAACGTCAGCGTCGGACACAACGCTGTGGTGCACGGCTGCACGATCGGTGACGCCTCCCTGATCGGGATGGGCGCGGTGGTACTCAACGGTGCCACGCTCGGCGCGAATTGCCTCGTCGCCGCGGGGGCCGTGATCCTCGAGGGCACCGTTGTCCCGCCGCGGTCCCTGGTGGCGGGAGTTCCGGCGAAGGTGCGCCGCGAACTCACCGACGAGGAGGTCCGTCATATCGAGTTCAACGCCGAGGGCTACAAGGCACTGGCGAAGAAGCACCGGGCCGCGACGTCGTCCTGAGTGATGTCGGTGCCCACACCTAGTCTTGGGCACCGTGGCGAAAACGAAGACCAGCTACCGCTGCACCGCCTGCCGGTACACGGTCGCGAAGTGGGTGGGCCGGTGCCCGGAATGCGGTGAGTGGGGCTCCGTCGAGGAGGCGGCCCCCGCCCTCACCCCGGTCACCAACCGGCCGGGTGCCAGCGCCGCACGAGCGGCCACCGCGCTCGTGCCCAACTCCCCCGCCATGCCGCTGACCCAGGTCAGCTCCACCATCAGCAAGGCGAAGCCGACCGGTGTACCCGAGCTCGACCGGGTGCTCGGCGGCGGCATCGTCCCCGGTTCCGTGGTGCTCCTCGCCGGAGAGCCGGGCGTCGGAAAGTCGACGCTGCTGCTCGAGGTCGTGCATCGATGGGCGCGCCGCGGCCCGGACGACCGGTCCCTCTACGTGACCGGCGAGGAGTCGGCGGGTCAGGTCCGGCTGCGGGCCGACCGGACCGGCGCCGTACACGACCGCGTGTACCTCGCCGCCGAATCCGACCTCGCCACCATCTTCGGCCACGTCGAGCAGGTGCAGCCGACACTGCTGATCGTCGACTCGGTCCAGACGATGCTCGCTGCGGACGTCGACGGCGTCACCGGCGGCGTCACCCAGGTACGGGCGATCACGGCCGCCCTGACGACACTCGCGAAAACCAGCGGGATCCCCGTACTGCTGATCGGTCACGTCACCAAGGACGGTGCGGTCGCAGGCCCCCGGGCTCTCGAACATCTCGTCGATGTCGTCCTGCACTTCGAGGGCGACCGGCACTCGACCCTCCGGATGCTGCGCGGAGTGAAGAACCGGTTCGGCTCGGCCGACGAGGTCGGCTGCTTCGAGCTGCACGAGGAGGGCATCGAGTGCGTCTCCGACCCGTCGGGACTGTTCCTCCACCACCGTGAGGCGATGGTGCCCGGCACCGCCGTCACCGTCACGATGGACGGCAAGCGGGCCCTGCTCGGCGAAGTACAGGGCCTCGTCGTCCCCACGCAGAACCCGTCTCCGCGGCGAGCGGTCAGTGGCATGGACTCCGCGCGGGTCGCGATGGTGTTGGCGGTCCTCGCCAAGCACGCCAACATCCGCACCCACGACAAGGAGGTCTACGCCGCGACGGTAGGTGGCATGCGGGTCACCGAGCCGTCCGCCGACCTGGCCCTCGCCCTTGCCATCGCGTCCGCCGACCGCGACACGTCGCTGCCGTCCGGGCTCGTCGTGCTCGGTGAGGTCGGACTCGCAGGCGAGGTCCGCCGCGTCAGCGCCGTCGGCCGCAGGCTCACCGAGGCGGGCAGGCTCGGGTTCACCGAAGCTGTGGTGCCCGGCGGCTCCGGCCCGTACCCGAAGGGCGTGAAGGTCATCGAGGTCGGCAACCTTCAGGACGCGCTGCGCGTCGTGCCGCGGCGAGCGAGGGCGGTCCGGGACTAGGCCTGCGTCAGAGGGTCGAGTTCCCGAAGTTGGGCATCGTCGGGACACCGTCGACGAATTCGGCCATCGGCGTGAAGTGCTCCGGCTTGATCCGCAGGAACAACCCGCGCGATGTGGCGACAACCTCGTTACTCGCCGCGGGCCCCTCCACGATGCGGGCCTCCGAGCTGGCGTAGACCTTCCGTCGGATCGTCCCGTCGATCCGGGCCCGGAATTCGAGTACCGAACCGAGTGGGATCGGCCGGGCGAAGTCGATCTGCAGGTGGCCGGTCACCACCGGCGTCCCCAGCACCATGCACGCCATGCCCTGGGTCTCGTCGAACGCCGTGGTCAGAATGCCGCCGTGGATCACGCCGGGTCCACCCTGGTAGCGCGACGCCACGGTCAGTTGTCCGACGACCTCGATCCCCTCGGTTGCGGTGAAGTGCATCGCGAGCCCGGTGGGCTGCTCGTCGCCACAGCCGAAGCACTTGGCCCAGTGCTGGGGCAGTGCGCCTCCGGGCTCCGGGAAGAAGTCGGGGCGACTCGGAATCTCGAGATCGTCGGGCAATATCCAGGTACCGCTCATGTCTCGGTAATCTAGTCGCGACATGTGCGCGGGGAGCCAGAGGCTCCGTCGCGTCGGATCGGGGCCGCAAGGTTCCTGCGAGGCAGGGGGGACGGCGATGGACGACACCGCGGCCACGCTTCGCGAGACAATCGCACGGTTGGCGCCGGGAACCGAGTTGCGGGACGGACTCGAGCGGATCCTCCGGGGACGCACCGGCGCACTGATCGTGCTCGGCTACGACGACGAGATCGAGGAACTCTGCGACGGCGGTTTCGTCCTCGACGTCGAGTTCGCGCCCACCCGCCTGCGTGAGCTGTCGAAGATGGACGGCGCGGTCGTGCTCTCGACGGACGGCACCCGCATCGTGCGGGCGAACGTGCAGCTGGTTCCCGACTACAAGATCCCGACGGTCGAATCGGGGACCCGACACCGGGCTGCCGAGCGGACCGCAATTCAGACCGGATATCCGGTGGTTTCCGTCAGCCAGTCGATGAGCATCGTCTCGGTGTACGTCGGCGGGGTCCGGCACGTCCTCGAGGGCTCGTCGACGATCCTGTCCCGCGCCAATCAGGCCGTGGCCACTCTCGAACGCTACAAGTCGCGGCTGACGGAGGTCACGAGCGCGCTCTCCGTCGTGGAGATCGAGGACTTCGTGACACTCCGTGACGCCCTGACGGTGGCGCAGCGACTGGAGATGGTGCGACGGGTGTCCGTCGAGATCGAACGTGACGTGCTCGAACTGGGCACCGATGGGCGGCAGCTGGCGCTGCAGTTGGAGGAACTCGTCGGGGACAACGACGTCGCGCGGCAGTTGGTCGCCCGCGACTACCTGGCCGGCGCCGGTCAGCCCGCGTCCGAGGCGGTCGAAGCGACCCTCGCGGCGCTGGACAAACTCACCGACGCCGACCTGCTCGACCTGACGACCCTGGCGCGGGCATTCGGGTACCCCGCGACGATCGAGTCGCTCGATGCACCGATGAGCCCCCGGGGCTACCGGGTGCTCGCCCGCGTGCCGAGGTTGCAGTTCCATCAGGTGCACCGGCTCGTCGCGTCGTTCGGGACGCTGCAGGGCCTGCTCGCCGCCACCGCGGCCGACCTGCAGGCCGTCGAAGGGATCGGCGGACTGTGGGCCAGGCACATCCGGGAGGGTCTGTCGCGGCTGGCGGAGACGTCGATCACCGGACCGTTCGACTGAAGCGCTGTGCGTGACCTTCACCCCGGTGAGGGTGAAGGTCACGCACAGCGGCGGAGCCGCGTCAGCTCAGATTGAACGGCTCCGGAGCACTGCGCAGGTTCCCCAGCTGGCCCACGACCGAGTAGGCGCCCGCAGGCACCGGCTCGCGCGGTGCCGTGCACCCGGGTTCGGAGGTCGCACCGGACCACTTGACCGTGAACGCGGCCTGCTCACCGGCGGCGAGGGTACGGACGTCCGCCGCCGCGTTGGGGAAGCAGTCGTTGTTCGACCACAGGCGCTGCTGGGTGTCGAGCGTGTAGACCAGCACCTGCTGCATGCCTGCCCCGAGTTCCCGGTCGCAGGGCGCGTTGCCGATGTTCGTGACCACGATGCCGAACTCGGGTTCCTCACCGGCAGGGTAGGTGGGTTTGCTCGCACTGACCTTGACGGCAAGGGAGCTGTCGGGGCACTGCCCCGCGGCCACGGGCGTAGCCGGTGCGTCCGCCGTGCCCGACGCCGAATCCGTGACGGACGACGAACCACTCGACCCCGAACTCGAGGCCGATCCCGATTCGGAGGCGGACGTCGAGGGCGACGCCGTCGTGGTCGTCGTCAGTGACGCGCTGGCGGCGGCCGCGTCGGTGGCCTCGTCGTCGCCTCCCCCACGCACCGCGGAGACGATCCAGATCAGCAGAACGAGCGCGACAACCGCCGCACCGATGGCAAGCCAGCGGCGGCGCCGGTAGATCTCGGGGGGCAGCGGCCCGGACGGTTCCATCACGGATACCACGGTAGGTGTCCGGGGTTCCCGCCACCTCCACCAGGTCCGGCGTGTCGCGTCGGCGGCACTGTCAGAGTGCGGCTGTCTCGTCGGCAACCTCGCCGATCTCGCCGACGACGCTGCGCAGCTTCACACCGCCGTCGTCGAGCGCATAGGTGACACCCACGATCGCGCACGTGCCGTTCTCCACCTTGTCGGCGATGATCCGCGAGCGCTCCATGAGCAGCTTGCCGGTCTCTTCGACGTGACGGGACTCCAGTTCGTCGATCGTCGTCAGGCCCTCGGTGCGGCCGACGAGGATGGACGGAGCGACCCGCTCGACGATGTCGCGGATGAAGCCACCCGGAATCTCGCCCTTGTCGAGAGCGTTGAGGGTCGCTGCGACGGCACCGCAGCTGTCGTGGCCGAGGACGACAATCAGCGGGACGTTCAGGATCCCGACGGCGTACTCGATGGAACCGAGAACCGCGCTGTCGATGACGTGACCTGCCGTGCGGACGACGAACATGTCGCCGAGTCCCTGGTCGAAGATGATCTCGGCCGCGACGCGTGAGTCACCGCAGCCGAAGATCACCGCGGTCGGGTGCTGGCCGCCGACCAGCTTCGCGCGATCGGCAATTCCCTGGCTCGGGTGTATCGACGTGTCGCCGACGAACCGCTCGTTACCCTGCTTGAGGGCTTTCCAGGCCGAAATGGGATTCGAGTTGGGCATGCCTGCCATTGTGCACCCCGCACCGAATCCCGTGACGGCCCGACCTGGAGAAAGCCCAGAAGGAAGGTATGACGATCCCGTGAATTCCTCCGCACTCATCGGCTGGTACGAGCGAGCGGCCCGCGACCTGCCGTGGCGTCGCGACGACGTGACGGCATGGCACGTGCTGATGAGCGAGATCATGCTGCAGCAGACCCCGGTGGTCCGGGTGGCGCCGATCTGGGAGCAGTGGGTCGAACGCTGGCCGGTGCCGTCGGCGATGGCCGCATCGAGCCAGGGCGAGGTGCTGCGCGCATGGGGCAAGCTCGGCTATCCGCGTCGGGCGCTGCGATTGCACGAATGCGCGGGAGTGCTGGCCTCCGAGCACGGGGACGTGGTCCCCGACGACGTAGATGTGCTGCTGTCGCTTCCGGGAATCGGCGACTACACCGCGCGAGCGGTCGCCTGCTTCGCGTATGGACAGCGGGTTCCGGTGGTGGACACCAATGTTCGACGGGTGATCGCCCGAGCGGTGCACGGCGCCGCCGAACCCGGCAATCCGTCGACCAGACGCGATCTCGCCGACGCCGACGCCCTGCTGCCCCGCACGCGGGCCCGGGCGGCGGTGTTCTCGGCCGCGTTGATGGAACTCGGCGCGACGGTGTGCACCGCGCGCAGCCCCGAATGTGAACGCTGCCCCCTCGACGACTGCGCGTGGGTGACGGCCGGACGTCCGGCGCACACCGGACCCGCCCGCAAGGTGCAGAAGTTCGCGGGCACCGACCGTCAGGTCCGCGGCCGACTGCTCGACGTGCTGCGGGGCAGCGACGGCCCGGTCGAGCGCGCACTGCTCGACCGGGTGTGGCTCACGGACACCGCTCAGCGCGACCGGGCCCTCGACTCGCTGCTCGTCGACGGACTGGTCGAGCAGACCGACGGCGGCCTGTTCGCCCTCGCCGGAGAGGGCGACGCCCGCCGCTGACCGGGCGTCAGAGGTCGGTCAGGAACGACTCCACCGCGGCGCGGTACTCGGCGGGGCGGTCGTCGTGCACGAGGTGACCGGCGCCCGCGACGAGTTCGTAGCGGGTCTCCGCCTGCCGCGGGGTGCCCGCCATCTCGCGCATCTGACCGATGGGCGTGATCGTGAATTCCCCTTCGAGCAGGAGCGCGGGCGCCTGCACGGACCGCCACTGGGTCCAGAAGTCCCTGGTCCCCCACTCCTCGGAGATGTCCCGCCAGACCGGGACCTCGCCGTGCAGGTGGTATCCGTCGTCGCGCAACTCGAAGGAGTCCATGAAGTACTGGGCCGCGACGGGGCCGAAGAACTCGACCATCGTCGGTTCGTCGCGGAACGGTGTCGGCCAGGCGGCGATCATCGCCGCCCAGTCGGCGGCAGTCCGACCACGGAAGTCGGGCGCCATGTCCTCCACGACGACGGCGCGCACCCGATCCGGATGTGCGGCAGCGAAACACCACGCATGCAGACCGCCCATCGAGTGGCCGATCACGATCATCGGCTCCGTGATCGACGCGACGGCCTCGGTGAGGTCGGCGACGAACGCCTCGGTGCTCGGCTCGGCGGGGGCCGGCCGGCCGTGCCCCGCGGCGTCGAAGGTGTACACGTGGCCGTGTTCACGCAGCCACGGCACGTGCCGTCGCCAGGTGCGGGCACTGCCCATCAGCCCGTGTAGCAACAGAATCGGTTCGCCGGTCCCACCCTCGTCATGGAGCACGGCACCGAGGTTAGCGGTCCGGCACCGCGACTCCCGTCGGGTTTCGCTTTTCGGTTACGAGGTCGCGCCCGCCCCGTGTGTCGCGCGAGTACGCTCGCGGCCATGGCAGTGGTGAAGATCAACGCAATCGAGGTGCCCGAGGGCGCCGGTCCCGAACTGGAGAAGCGGTTCGCAGCGCGCGCCGGAACCGTGGAGAACTCGCCCGGGTTCCTCGGCTTCCAGCTGCTCCGCCCCACCGGTGGCGAGACCCGCTACTTCGTGGTGACGCAGTGGGAGTCCGAGGACGCGTTCGCGGCGTGGCGTGACGGCGACGCCCGTGCCGCGCATGCGGGTGAGGCGAAGAAGCCGGTCGCGACCGGCGCCTCGCTGCTCGAGTTCGAGGTCGTCCTCGACGTCGCCGCCAAGCAGTCCTGACGCAGCACTCCCCGCACCGGTCGCCCGTCGGGCGGCCGGTGCCCGCCGTCATCCCAGGTGGCGGCGCAACGCCTCGGCGGTGGCCTCGTCCGCCGGGTGGAAGGTCTCGATCGCGAGCTCGGCAACGGTGACGTCGAGTGGCGTCCCGAACACCGTCGTCGTGCTGAGAAAGGCGAGTTCCCCTGCTGCCGTCGCGATTCTGATGGGGACGACGAGTGCGCCCGGTTCCATGTCGACATCGGGATCGTCGCACGGATAGCCCGCGAGTTCCGCGGCGAGCGCAACGAGTTCGGCGTCCCCGGTCACCGCGATCTGATGATCGAGGCGATGCAGCAGATGCACTCGCCACTGTCCGAGGTTGCCGATTCGGGTGGCCATGCCGTCGGGGTGCAGGCTCAGGCGTAAGACGTTCACCGGCGGTTCCAACAGGTCCGCGGCACACCCGTCCACGAGAAGAGCGACGGCATCGTTGCCATCGACGAGGTTCCAGTGCCGATCGACGACCACTGCAGGCGACGACCGGTGCGCGTGCAGAATCTGACCGATCGCCCGCGACACCGACGCCATCGGAACGTCACCGAGTGCATGCTCCGGATACGCGGGAGCGAACCCGCCTGCCAGGAGCAGTGAATTACGTTCCCGCAGAGGAATTTCCAACTGGTCACTGAGTTTGAGCAGCATCGTACGCGTCGGACGTGACCGACCCGTCTCGACGAAACTGACATGCCGCGCGGACACTTCCGCTCGGGCCGCCAACTCGAGTTGACTCATCCGGCGGCGCTCACGCCAGTTCCGGAGCAGTACCCCGACGGTCGGTTCGGCGAGCGTGGTCATGGGGCGAGCTTAGATTCGCGACGGAAGCAGGACCATTACCTCCGAGGTAATCGACGCGCCGCAACGCCCGCCGCACAGTTGTCTCATCGCCCGGCGGCCAGCGCCGGCACAGAGAGAACGAGAGCGACGACATGAACGACTTCGACACCCTCGCAACGAAATACATCGCGGTGTGGAACGAGACCGATCCGGATGCCCGACGCGCCGCGATCGAGGACCTGTGGGCACCGGACGGACGGTACGTCGATCCCGCCGTCGCCGCGCACGGTCACACTGACATCGACGCGGCGATCGCTGCAGTGCAGGGCCAGTTCGCCGGGATGCGGTTCCGCCTCCGCGGGGACGTCGACGGCCACCACGAACAAGCACGCTTCGGCTGGCAACTCGGACCCGCAGGAGCGGAGAACCTGATCGAGGGATTCGACGTCATCGAACGCGGCGACGACGGACGACTGGCGCACGTCCTCGGGTTCCTCGACAAGATTCCGTCCTGAGCCGTCCCGTCGCCGGTTCGGTTCAGATCGGACCGGCGACGGCTGGGTCGGGCTGTTGACAGCAACGGCGAGTCGATGCGACAGTGCGCGAGTAAACGCGACGTCGAAACGGGAATTCCGGTGCAACTCCGGAGCGGTCGCGCCACTGTGATCGAGGTACGCCTCGAGAAGCCAGACACCGTCGACGGCGCAAGGATTTACGGGACGCGTTATCCCAGGAGGAACCCATGGCTGTCGTTCACACCCCGGACAGGTCGACCGAGTCGGCCGGTATCGCACTCATCGTGGCTGGCGTCGTCCTGCTCGCGATGCTCACCCTCTACCTGGTCGGATTCGACCAGGGCGCGGTGTCGCGGACCGGCATGTACATGCATGAACTCATGCACGACGGTCGTCACCTGCTGGGGCTTCCGTGCCACTGACCGGAAAATTCACGCAACTCCTCATCCGCGGCCTGCTGGCCGGACTCGTCGCAGGCCTGCTGGCGGGGGCCGTCGCCTTCGTTCTCGGCGAGCCGCACATCGAGGCCGCCATCGCGATCGAGGAAGCTGCCTCCGCGGACGCCGAGCCCGCGGCGGACGCCGGCCATTCGCACGACGCCGGAGCAGCGGCCGAGGAAGGCCATTCGCACGACGCCGGAGCAGCGGCCGAGGAGGGCCATTCGCACGGCGAGGACGCCCTGGTCAGCCGCGACGGCCAGAAGGTCGGCCTGTTCCTCGCGACCACGCTCGCCGGGCTGGCGCTCGGCGCGATCTTCGCGGCCGTCGCGCACTACGCTCGCCGGGTGACCACCGCGTCGGGACCGGTCCTGGCGCTGGCTCTGGCCGGGCTGGGATGGCTCGCGATCGAGGTGGTGCCGTTCTTCAAGTACCCGGCGAACCCGCCTGCCGTCGGCGACCCCGACACCATCAACCAGCGCACCTGGCTGTGGCTGGCGTCGGTGGTGTTCGGACTGTTCGCGGTCGCCGTCGCCGCCTACGTGCGACAACTGGTCGCCGCGTCGGGTTACGTGTCCGCGCAGGTCGCGGCGCCGGTGGTGGCATTCCTGGTGATCGTCGCGGTCGGCTACGCCGTGCTGCCCGACATCAACGAAGTCGGCGCCGACTTCCCCGCATCCCTGCTGTGGGACTTCCGGATCTCGTCGCTGGCGATCCAGGCGACGCTGTGGCTGACGCTCGGCGCTGCGTTCGCGTTCCTCACCGAACGCGCCACACGCTCACAGCCCGCGCTCGCCGGCGCGCACTGACGCCCGTCAACCCCATCCCCGCACCGACCGAATGTGGCCGTTGATCACTTCACGTGATCAACGGCCACAGTCGGTCGAGCGGAGCAGGGGCAACGCAGGATCTCAGACCGCGCAGGACCCATCGGTGCAGGCGCCGTCCGCATCGGCCGCTCCGGCGAGGGTGACGATCGGCTTCGCGTCGGCGAATGCCTTCTCCAGCAGTTGGGTGAACACCCCGACGGGCTGGGCGCCGGAGACGCCGATCGCGCGGTTGGCGACGAAGAACGGGACGCCGGTGACCCCGAGGGCTCGGGCCTGGGCGAGGTCGTCGCGGACGCGATCCGCTTCGACATCCGAGCCCAGGGCCGCGCGCACGGCGTCGGCGTCGAGCCCGACCTCGGCCGCGACGGCCACCAGCTCGTCGCGGTCGTCGATCACGCGGCCCTGCTCGAAGTGCGCGCGGAACAGCGCCGCCATGACTTCCGTGCCGCGGTCACCCGCGAAGTGGATCAGCCGGTGCGCATCGAAGGTGTTGGCGGCGATGACGGTGTCGAAGTCCATGGCCAGGCCGTCGGCGGCCGCGGTGCTCGCGACGTGCGCGAGCATCTGTCGTACCTGGCCGGCAGGCATGCCCTTCATCTCGACGAGCGTGTCGATCTCGGAACGCCGGAGTCCGGCGGGCGTGTCCGGGGAGAGCTGGTAGGAGCGCCAGACGACCTCGACCTGATCCCGATGCGGGAACTGCGCGAGCGCCGCCTCGAACCGTGTCTTGCCGATGTAGCACCAGGGGCAGGCGATGTCGGACCACACCTCCAGCACGACAGCGGCGGCGGTGGACTTCTCGGGAGATTCGATGCTCACAAGTAGTTGAAACGTCCACCACCGCCGGTTTGTTCCGTCAGGCCCGCGCGCGTCCCAACTGCCGGATCCAGGCTCGGGACCGCGCCGGGTCGATCACGTCGTCGACCTCGAACGTCGTACCCGCGTGCAGCGCCTTGCCGTGCTCGTAGGCCTTCCCCAGCAGCGTCGCGAACAGGGCGTCGCGTTCGGCCGGATCGTCGATCGCCTCGAGTTCCTTCCGGAACCCGAGTCGTACCGCGCCCTCCAGCCCCATCGGCCCGATCTCCCCGGTCGGCCATGCGACCGTGAACTGCGGCGCGTGGAACGAGCCGCCCGCCATCGCCATCGCACCGAGCCCGTACCCCTTGCGCAGGATGATCGTGCCGAACGGCACGGTCAGCCTGGCTCCCGCAACGAACAGTCGACTGAACCGCCGCACCGTCGCCTCCTGCTCCGAGTCGGGGCCGACCATGAATCCCGGCGTGTCGCAGAGGGTCAGGACCGGCAGCCTGTGCGCCTCGCACAGTGCCAGGAACTCGGCGCCCTTGTCGGCCGCTTCGGCGTCGATCGCACCGCCGAGGTGGTGGCTGGAATTGGCGAGGACGCCGTACGCGACGCCCTCGACCCGGATCAGCGCCGTCACGAACCCGACACCGTAGTCGGGCTGCAGTTCCAGCACCGAGTCGACGTCGGCGATCGCCGTGACCGCCTCGCGAACGTCGTACGCGCGCAACCGGTTCTCGGGGACGACGTGGCGTGCGAGGCGCTCGTCGGGCGCCGTCCAGTCGTCGACGGCGCCCTGGAAGTACGAGAGGTACCGCTTCGCGAGATCGACGGCGTGCGCCTCGTCGCGGGCGAGCACGTGCACGACACCATTGCGGGTCTGGACGTCGATCGGGCCGATGTCCTCGGGGCGGAACACCCCGAGACCGCCGCCTTCCACCATCGCCGGACCACCCATCCCGATGTTGGCGTCGGGCGTCGCGATCAGAACGTCGCAGGCGCCTGCGAGCGCGGCGTTGCCCGCGAAGCAGCGTCCCGACACGACGGCGACGGTCGGGACGACACCGCGCAGCGCTGCCATCGCACGGAACGTCCCGAGTTCGAGCCCGGCTGCTCCGTTCGCGTCGGTGTCGCCCGGACGCCCGCCACCGCCCTCCGCGAACAGGACGAACGGAATGCGCTTGCGCGCGGCCAGTTCCAGCATTCGGTCGGTCTTGGTGTGGTTGCGCATGCCCTGCGTGCCTGCGAGGACGGTGTAGTCGTAGGAGACGACGACCGCCTCCGCCGCGGCCGCGCCGAAGGTGTCGGCACCGATCGTCGCGACTCCCCCGATCAGTCCGTCGGCGGGCGTGTTCTCGATCAGGTCCTGCTCCGAGCGCCGGGTCCGCTGGGCCGCGAGCGCCAGCGCTCCGTACTCGACGAAGCTGCCCTCGTCGACGAGGTCGGCGATGTTCTCGCGGGCCGTTCGACGACCGGAGCGGTGCCGCTTGGCGACAGCGGCGGGGCGCCGCGCGTCGAGTGTGACCTCGTGCCGGTCGAGCACCTCCGCGAGATCGGGCCGGATGCGGTCGGCGTCGAATGTCGCGTCCACGTCGGCCGCGGATCCCGTGTCGCTCGCGGCCACGACCACGAGGGGGTCGCCGACGTTCACCACCTGGCCCGGCCGAACCAGCAGTCGCAGGATCTGCGAATCGGACTCCGCGACGACGACATGCTGCATCTTCATTGCTTCGAGCACGACGACCTGCGCACCGGACGCGACCTCGTCGCCGACTGCCGCGACCTCGACGACGGTGCCCGGCAACGCGGCCCGCACGACGCCCTCCCCCGATGCGAGGTCCGGGGCCGAGACCGGCGCCGGGGCGGCGCCCGTGTCCGCGACCAGATCAGAGATGCGTTCACCGAGGAACGTCGTCGGCACGAAACCCGAGCCGAAGTCCTTGTCCCCCAGGATCGCAAGCAGGAAGCCGATGTTGGTCGCCACTCCCTCGACGGTGAACTCGCGGAGCGCGGCGTCGCTCTTGCGGATCGCGGCGGCGAAGTCGTCGGCGCGGGTGTGCGTGACGACCTTGGCGAGCAGGGAGTCGTAGCGGGCACTCGTCACGAGCCCGGTCCGACCGAAGGTGTCGACGCGCACACCGGGCCCTGCGGGTACGGAGAAGGCGGTGAGCGTGCCAGCGGACGGCACGGTCGCGCCGTCCGGCGTCATCGACTCCATGTTGACGCGAGCCTGAATCGCGATGCCGCGCGCGCGGGCGGGGGTGCCCGTGACGACACCGCCGTGCGCGACGACACCGCCGGGCAGGTCGAGGTCACCGAGCGACGCGCCCCGTGCGATGTCGAGACCGACGGCGACGAGGTCGGTTCCGGTGACCTCCTCGGTGATCGTGTGCTCGACCTGGATCCGCGGATTCACCTCGAGGAAGACGAATTCGTCTCCGGTGACGAGGAATTCGACGGTGGCGAGACCCCGGTGGCCCTGGTCCGCGCACAGCGTGGCCGCGGCACGGTGCAGCCCGAGGCGAACGGCGTCGCTCACATTCTGGGCGGGCGCGACCTCGATCAGCTTCTGGTGGCGGCGCTGCACGCTGCAGTCCCGGTCGCCCAGTGCGAGTGCTCGGCTGCGGCCGTCCGCGTCGACCGCGGCGACGACCTGTACCTCGATGTGGCGGGCACCCACGCACAGCGCCTCCGCGAACAGGGCCGGATTGCCGAATCCCAGCTCGGCCTCGGCAGCGGCAGCGCGGTAGGCGTCCGCGACCTCGTCGGTTCCGCGGACGGCGCGCATCCCGCGACCCCCACCGCCCGCGACGGCCTTGATCATCACGCCCGCCGGGTGGGCTGCCAGGAACGCGCGGACGTCGTCCTCACCGACGCCGCCGTCGGTGGCGGCGAGCACCGGAACCCGCGACGCGATCGCCGCCGCGCGGGCCGACGCCTTGTCTCCGAACACGTCGAGCAGTGCGGCGTCGGGACCGACGAACGTCAACCCCGCGGCCGCACAGTCCCGAGCGAAATCGGCTTTCTCGCTGAGAAATCCGTAGCCGGGATGGACCAGGGTCGCGCCGGTCGTCGTCGCCGCCGCGAGCATCGCGCGACGGTCCAGGTAGGCGGACGGGCCGGATCCGGCGAGCGCGACCGCCGTCGTCGCGGCGGCGACGTGGGGCGCGTCGGCATCGTCGGTCGCGTAGACCGCGACGGTATCGAGGCCGAGTTCCGTTGCGGACCGGATGATCCGCAGGGCGATCTCGCCGCGGTTCGCGACCAGCACCGTGGACAGATCGGGCATCGTCAGCGCTCCTCAGCCATGGTGAACAGGTCGCCCTTGCGGACCTTGCCGGTCGCGGTCATCGGGAGCACGTCCAGGATCTCGATCAGCGGCACCTTGTAGCCGGCCATGTTCTCGCGTGCCCATCCGACGAGTTCGTCTGCGCCGGCGTCGGTCCCGTCGACGAGCTGGACGAACGCGAACGCAACCTGACCGCGGGCGGCATCGGGCTTCGGGACCACGGCCGCCTTCTCGATCGCCGGGTGCAGCATGAGCAGCGCCTCGACCTCGGACGGGAACACGCTCATCCCGTTGGTCTTGATCATCTCCTTGTTGCGCGCGAGGTAATGCAGCGCACCGCGTTCGCTGAACTTGCCGAGGTCGCCGGTCTGCAGCCATCCGTCCCGCAACGCGTCCGCGGTCGCCGCCGGGTTGCCGTGGTAACCCGTCATCACCGACGGGCTGCGCACGATGATCTGTCCCTGCTCGCCGATCGGGACCGGAACTCCGTCCGCGTCGACGATCAGGATGTCCGTGCCCGGCACGGGAATTCCGCAGAACACCGGGTCGCCGCTCAGGTCGTAGTCGTCGTCCTGGAAGCCGAGGGTGATGGTGTCGGCGGTGTGCGTCTCGGTCATGCCGTAACTCCCCTCACGCAGCACGTGCCCGGTCGCGTCCCGCCATCGCGCACGGATCGCGGAGTCCAACTTGAGCACGAACGAGACTGCCATCGGCGTGTCCAGGCTGGTCAGGTCGCGGTCGGCGAAGTCCTCGCGGTCCATCATCTCGACGTAGTTGTCCACGGTGCCGACCATCGACGTGACGCGGCGGTTCTCCACGGAGGCCAGGGCGACTCCCGCATCCCACCGCGACAGCAGCACCACCGTCCCACCGTTGACGAGGGGCAGGAGAATGCCGAAGTCCTCACCTGCGATCCAGAACACCGGCAGGAACACCAGCGCGGTGAGCGAACTGTCGCCGACACGGCGACCCGCCGCTGCGGTGGCGGTCGCTGCCGTGTAGACCATGTGCCGCTGGGTGTGCTCACACCCCTTGGGCAGTCCCGTGGTTCCACCCGTGTAGTTCAGTGCGGCGAGTGCGTCCGGGTCCGTCGGAATCGGTTCCGCGCGATCGCTTTCCATGATGGCGGACCAGTCCGTGACCACCGCGTTCTCCGCCGATCCGGAGGACATGTCGGACATGTCGGTGACGGCGACGAGCCGCACCGGCGTCTGCGCGCGCACCGCCTCGACCAGCGGCGCGAGGGCGGGCATCGTCAACACCACGGTAACCCCGGCGTCGGAAAGCTCGTGCGCCAGTTCGTGTTCGCGCAGCATGGGGTTGACGGGAACGTGGACGCCACCGATCTTGAGGATGCCGAGCATCGCGATGTGAAACTGCGGACAGTTGCCCAGGTGGACTCCGATCCGATCACCGCGCGCTGCACCGTTCGCCAGCAGCCACCCGGCGAACCTGTCCGAGAACTCGTCGTACTCCGCGTAGGTGATCTCGCGGCCGTAGTAGTCGATGGCAACCGTGGCCGGCCGCTCCGACGCCCAGTGCCGCAGGTAGTCGACGAGCCCTCCTCCCGCGAGGGGGTACTCGATGTCGCGCGGGACGTCGGCAGGCCAGTGCGCCTGCTGCAACTCCCGCAGTTCGGCCAGCGCGGTGTCGAGAATTGATGTCACGATGGGTGCCCGCTTTCGTTCTCTCAGCGATCCGAAGACCGGACGCATGCGTTCCGGCCCGGTTCGATCAGGTGAAACCGATGAGTCGCTCGGACATCACGATCATGTCCGAAATGTACTGTGCCCTTTCGTCATCCGAGGCGGATGCGAGCCGAGCGGAGCCGACGAGTTGCGCGTCGGCAAGGGTCTGCGCCACCGTCGCGGGCGGAGCACACGGCGTCGCCTCCCCCGCTTCCGCGATTCGGGAGATGAACCGCGCGTAGCGGGCGACGAGCCGCTCCCGGACGGACGACCACAGGTCTCCGATCGCCGGGTCGAGCCGCGCACGGTGGTCGACGAGTCCGACGATCGCGCCGTGCCGGAAGTATGCGGTGATCACGGCGGTCGTCGTGGCACGCAGGACCTCGCGCAGGTCGTCGACGATCGCCCCCTCGAGATGCTGGGCGTCGAGGAGTTCCTGGCACACCTGCCCGGCGACCGCACCGAAGATCTCCTCGCGGGAGGAGAAGTAGGCGTAGAAGGTGGCCCGGGAAACTCCCGCCCTCGCCGTGATCGCCTGCGCGGTTGTCGCCTCGTAGCCGAGCTCGCCGAAGCACGACGTCGCGGCCTCGAGCAGGTCCCGGCGGCGCCGGCCGTCGGACGCGCGTCGCGCCGACCTCGCCTGCTCCTGCTGCTCGCTCGTGGTCACTGTCACAGTATGTGTTGACGTTGACGTCAACGTCAATAGCGATCGCGAAGAACAGGGGTGCCGCGACCGTCGCGACACCCCCGGGGTGAACGGCTCAGACCAGGGCGGCGTCCAGCGTGATCTCGACGCCGGTCAGCGCCTTGCTCACCGGGCAGGTCTCCTTCGCAGCCTGCGCCGCCTGCGCGAAACCGTCGGCGTCGAGTCCCTCCACCTCACCGCGCACCGTCAAGGTGATCCCGGTCAGTTTGAAGCCGACGGTGTCCGGGCCGAGCCCGACGACGGCCGTCACCTCCAGGCTCTGCGGGACGCCGCCCGCCTCACCGATCAGTGCCGACAACTGCATCGCGTAGCACGCCGAATGCGCGGCGGCGATCAACTCTTCCGGGCTCGTGGCACCGTTCGCGTCGTCGGCGGCACGCTTGGGGAACGACACGTCGAACGTCGCGAGTCCGGAGCTGGTGAGTTCGGTCTGGCCGCCACCGTCCTGCAACGTTCCGTTCCAGGCGGTGCGAGCTGTACGAGTGGGCATGGACCAACCTTTCCGTGGTGCCGGCCATCCGGCCGGCGACGAATCTTCCCTGCACTGTCTTCTCCCGAACCGAGGTGCGCGTCACACGTTGCGAACGGCACCCTCCGACGACTCGTCCTCGGCCTGGTACCGGGCGAGCAGCGCACGTTCCTCGTCACGCTTCGGGAAGACGAAGAAGACGAGGACCGCACCGATCAGCACGATCCCGATCGCCGCGGTGTACGCGCGGGTATCCCCGTCCAGGAAGGCGGAGCGCGCGGCACCGATGATCTGCTGCGCGTACTGCGGATAGCGTTCGGCGATGTTCACCGCGCCCGCGAACGACTTCTCCAACGCGGCTTCCGTCTGCTCGCTCACCGATGCCGCCTGCGGCGTCGCAGCAACGGTCGCCGTGAACGATGCCGTGTACCCGGCGGTGAGCAGGGCACCGAGGATCGACTGCACGATCGCACCGCCGAGATCGCGTTGCAGATCGGCGGTCCCCGACGCCATTCCCGCCCGGGACACCGGGACCGATCCGGTCAGCGAATGCGATGCGGGCGTTCCGGCCAGCCCGACGCCCGCACCGAGGAACATGAACCCGAGCGCGATCGCCCAGTAGCTGGTGCTCTCGTCCCAGAGCAGCAGCGCCACTGCGAGACCGAGCAGGATCGCGACGTATCCGCAGAGCAACGTGAATCGCGCGCCCCTGGCCTCCACCAGCTTCGCCGATTGGGGTGCCACCAGGACCATGACGATCGCCGCGGGCAGCGCCGCCGACCCCGCCTCGAGGGTGTCGTACGCCAGCACGTTCTGCATGTACTGCTGGCTGATGTACATGACGCCCATCAGGGTGCCGAAGACGACGATGCCTGCCACAGCGGCAACCCAGAAGATCCGCCGCGCCGCAACGTGCAGGTCGTACAGCGGATTGCGGGCTCGCATCTGCCTCAGCACGAACACGATTCCCGCCACGACCGCCACTCCCAGCGAGATCACCGCGGTGGTCTTCATCCCGTCGATCGGCAGGAAGTTGATTCCGAGCACCAGCGCGCCGACGAACACCACCGAGACCATGCCGCCGAAATGGTCGACGGAGTCGGTGGATTCGTTGACGTGGCTCGGCACCAACCAGAGCGTCATGCCCAGTGCGATCACCGCGAGCGGAATGGTCACCAGGAACACCGAACCCCAGAAGAACCACTCCAGCAGCGCACCTGCAACGAGCGGCCCCAACGCGGAGAGGCCGCCGCCGATCGACGACCACAGGGCGATCGCCTTGGTCCGCCCCGCGCCGGACCACAACGCCGTGATGAGCGCGAGGGTCGTCGGGTACGCCATGCCTGCCGAGAGCCCACCGATCACCCGCGCCAGGAACAGCACCTGCTCGTTGGGGGCGAAACCCGCGAGCAGCGACGCTGGGACCGACAGTGACATGCCCAGCACGAGCAACGTCTTGCGCCCATAGCGGTCGCCCACCGCGCCGAGGTACAGCACGGAGGCCGCGAGTCCGAGTGAGAACCCGACGGCGATCAGATTCAACGAGGTCTGGCTGGCGTCGAAGGCCTTGCCGATGTCGGGTAGCGCGACGTTCGCGACGGCGAGGTTCAGATTCGCGACCGCGGCGACGAGAATCAGCGACGCCAGAACCAGGTTTGCGCGCGCGGGGCGGCCGTCGGTGAGCGTGGTCACAGAGTCAATGGTGCGCGATCAGACCGACTTCCGCTCGCCGTGACCGCCCAGGTCCGCACACCTATTGCGGCGTCCGCACCCCTTTTCGTCGGGCAAGAGCGCTGCGGACACTCGAAAAGGTGTGTGGACAGCCGTGAGAGGGCCCGAAAACGCGACGCCCCGCACGCGATGCGTGCGGGGCGTCGGTTCGTGCGCTTGCTATTCGCCGGAGGCGACGTCGGACTCGCCTGCGCCTGCCAGCGCCTCGGCGGGCGAATCGGGAACCTTGACCGGCTTCGGGGATCCGGCGAACGTGAACTTCGCGTTCTCTCCGGAGCCTTCGCCGTCCCAGCCCTCGACGTCGACGAGCACGATCTGCCCGGGGCCCAGCTCGTTGAAGAGGATCTTCTCCGACAGCTGGTCCTCGATCTCGCGCTGGATGGTGCGACGCAGCGGCCGCGCACCCAGCACCGGGTCGAACCCGCGCTTCGCGAGCAGCGACTTCGCCTGCTCGGTCAGCTCGATGTCCATGTCCTTGTTCTTCAGCTGCTTCTCGACTCGCCCGATCATCAGGTCGACCATCTGGATGATCTGCTCCTGGGTGAGCTGATGGAAGACGATGATGTCGTCGATACGGTTGAGGAACTCGGGCCGGAAGTGCTTCTTCAGCTCGTCGTGGACCTTGTTCTTCATCCGCTCGTAGTTCGACTCGCTGCCGCTGCCGGACGTGAAGCCCAGGCCGACGGCCTTCGAGATGTCGGACGTACCGAGGTTCGAGGTGAAGATCAGCACCGTGTTCTTGAAGTCGACCGTGCGACCCTGACCGTCGGTGAGACGACCGTCCTCGAGCACCTGCAGGAGCGTGTTGTAGATCTCCTGGTGCGCCTTCTCGATCTCGTCGAACAGCACCACCGAGAACGGCTTGCGGCGCACCTTCTCGGTGAGCTGGCCGCCCTCTTCGTAGCCGACGTATCCCGGAGGGGCACCGAACAGCCGCGACGCGGTGAAGCGGTCGTGGAACTCGCCCATGTCGATCTGGATGAGCGCGTCGTCGTCGCCGAACAGGAAGTTCGCCAGCGCCTTGGACAGCTCGGTCTTACCGACACCGGACGGTCCCGCGAAGATGAACGATCCGGACGGACGCTTCGGATCCTTCAGGCCTGCGCGCGTGCGGCGGATGGCCTTCGAGACCGCCTTGACAGCGTCCTCCTGGCCGATGATCCGCTTGTGCAGCTCGTCCTCCATGCGGAGCAGACGGGTGGTCTCCTCCTCGGTCAGCTTGAACACCGGGATGCCGGTCCAGTTGCCCAGGACCTCCGCGATCTGCTCGTCGTCGACCTCGGCGATGACGTCCAGGTCACCGGAACGCCACTGCTTCTCCCGCTCGGCGCGCTGCGCGACCAGCTGCTTTTCCTTGTCGCGCAGGCTCGCGGCCTTCTCGAAGTCCTGCGCGTCGATCGCGGACTCCTTCTCCCGGCGCGCGTCGGCGATCTTGTCGTCGAACTCGCGCAGGTCCGGCGGAGCGGTCATCCGGCGGATGCGCATCCGGGCACCGGCCTCGTCGATGAGGTCGATCGCCTTGTCCGGCAGGAACCGGTCGTTGATGTAGCGGTCGGCCAACGTCGCCGCCGCGACCAGCGCGCCGTCGGTGATCGAGACGCGGTGATGAGCCTCGTACCGATCCCGCAGACCCTTGAGGATCTCGATGGTGTGCTCGACCGTCGGCTCGCCGACCTGCACCGGCTGGAACCGGCGCTCGAGGGCGGCGTCCTTCTCGATGTACTTGCGGTACTCGTCGAGGGTGGTCGCACCGATGGTCTGCAGCTCGCCGCGGGCCAGCTTCGGCTTGAGGATCGAGGCCGCGTCGATCGCGCCCTCGGCCGCGCCTGCACCGACCAGGGTGTGCAGCTCGTCGATGAACAGAATGATGTCGCCGCGGGTGTTGATCTCCTTGAGGACCTTCTTCAGTCGCTCCTCGAAGTCACCGCGGTAGCGGCTGCCCGCGACCAGGGAACCCAGGTCGAGGGTGTACAGCTGCTTGTCCTTGAGGGTCTCGGGGACCTCACCGTTGACGATGGCCTGCGCGAGACCCTCGACGACGGCGGTCTTGCCGACGCCGGGCTCACCGATCAGCACCGGGTTGTTCTTGGTGCGGCGGGACAGGACCTGCATGACGCGCTCGATCTCCTTCGAGCGGCCGATGACCGGGTCGAGCTTGCCTTCGAGAGCGGCCTGCGTCAGGTTGCGTCCGAACTGGTCGAGGACCAGCGACGTCGACGGCGTTCCTGCCTCGCCACGGCTGGTGCCTGCACCTTCGGTGGGCTCCTTGCCCTGGTAACCGGACAGGAGCTGGATGACCTGCTGACGGACCCGGTTCAGGTCGGCGCCGAGCTTGACGAGCACCTGTGCGGCGACGCCCTCGCCCTCGCGGATCAGGCCGAGCAGGATGTGCTCGGTGCCGATGTAGTTGTGGCCGAGCTGCAGCGCCTCACGCAGGCTGAGCTCCAGCACCTTCTTGGCGCGCGGGGTGAAGGGGATGTGACCGGACGGAGCCTGCTGCCCCTGCCCGATGATCTCTTCCACCTGGCTGCGCACGCCCTCGAGGGAGATGCCCAACGACTCCAGCGACTTCGCCGCCACACCTTCGCCCTCGTGAATGAGGCCGAGCAGGATGTGTTCCGTGCCGATGTAGTTGTGGTTGAGCATCCGGGCCTCTTCTTGGGCCAGGACAACAACGCGCCGTGCGCGGTCGGTGAACCTCTCGAACATCGCTCTCCCTCACGTTCTTTATGGGTAGATCCCCAAGCGGGATTTACGAGCCGTACCTCCACTGTAGTGGCCGGTGATACGGGCTGCGCCGTGTCCATCCCCATTCACTGCGGACAGTCTGCCTGCTCATGGGTACCAACGCAGCAGCCAGGGCTTTCGTTTCCCGATCAGCGCTACGCCCGCAGCGAACACGCCTGTGGGGCCGATTTGCCCGGTTGAGCGGACACAATTTCAGACCGATCACCCTGTTACGCTCGCGCCGGTCGTCTCAGGGGGAGGCGGCGGTCACACGGGGGGAACGGCGCCTTGCGTTCGAAACGGTCCATCGGCACCCGACTGCTGATCATCGCCGGAAGCTTTGTCGTGGTCTGGGGCGTGACCCAGGTCGCGAACCAGAAGAACGAGGCCGTGCCGGACGTGGACACGCTCGCCACTGCCCTGGTCCCCAGCACCAGCGCAGCAGCCGTCGCGACCTCGGCGCCGCCACCGCTGCCTCCGGGCTTCCCCTCGATGGACCGACCGCCACCGAAGATCGAGGTGCCGGAGGGGCAACCCCAGCCGATCGCCACCAAGTTCGGTCTCACCTACGACATCCCCGCCGACTGGCGGAACTTCTCTACCGGCGTGGCCGGCTGGAACGGCCACTCGGAATCGGTCGCGTACGGTGCCGTCGGACTCTTCGGCGACGATCACTGCCCTGAATCCGGCTACGCACAACTGGCCATGTCCGGCGCCACCGGCCGCCGCGGAATGGACGCCGCCACCGCCGCAGTCGACGAGGCCGACAAGATCCAACGCAGCCTCACCGAACCCGAGGCGCCGGACATCCGCTTCCATCGCACGGCACCGACCGAGGTCCGGATTCACGGCCGATCCGCCGTCCGCATCACTCTGTCGGTGACGGGACTGCCACGTGAAGTCGACTGCGACCCACCCGAGGCCCGCTACGACATCGTCGCCACCCCCGCCCTCGCGACCGCCGACGTCATGCTCCTCGTCATCGACAGCGCGCTCGGCCTTCCCGAATCACTCGACGAGACGGTCGCCGACCAGATCATCAGCACCCTCCGCCCGTCCTGAGATGGAAAAGGGGAACCCCCGACATGCGTGAAAAATTCAAGTCCGAACCAACCGAGATTGCCGGACTGTCGGTCCTCGCCCACAAGATTGCCGACGACGCCTGGGAGACAACCAACTTCGCCCGCAGTCACACACCACCTCTGGGCGACTTCGGCGACGGCGCGATGTGGGCCCTGTACGAGCCACTCGGCATGTACAGCGACGCCGTGGTCCGACGTTACGACGCCAACCACGAGAACTGCCGCGGCATCGGCGTGAACCTGAACCGGACGGCGTGGATGTACCACGACCAGGAGGCCCGCAACTACGCCGCGCTCAACGCGAACGTGATCGGCCTCGAGAACCTCGACCCTGCGAGCTACAGCGACACGGCGCCGGCCCCCGGTCTCGCCAACGACTACGAGAACCCGGCCCGGTACGTCGCGCGCGAGTCGGTCAAGCTCGATCCGCCGGAGACCGCAGCCGAGGACATCCGAAAGATCATCGCCGACGAGGCGGGCTGGCTCGGCGACGTCGACGACGCCGTCAAGGCGGTGACCAAGTGGTCCGCGCTCGAAGAGGTCATCAAGCCGATCAGCGGAAACTGGAACGAACTCAAGCGAATCGGCGAGTCGCACAAGATCGCCGGTGAAGCGATGGAGAAGTGCGGCAAGAACCTCGAGGCCGGCGCAGAGCAGGTCGCCGACCATTGGAGCGGAAAGGCAGAGGAGTCCTTCCAGGACTACGCGCGCCGACAGGTCGAGTCGATGAAGTGGGAGGGGCCGGTCGGACGGCTCACCAAGGAGGCCCTCGACGCCGCCGGGACCGAGATACAGGACGCATGCATCGAGGTCGTGCGGCAGCTCGCCGACCTCTTGGCCAAGGAGGTGGAAGGCGACAGCATCAAGAGCCTGGTCAAGTTGCTCGCGAAGAAGATTCCCGTCGTCGGGACGTCCTACCAGGCCTGGGCGGTCTACGACATCATCATCAGCGTCAAGGGCAGGGTCGAACAGCTGGTCGCACAGGTGCAGGGCATCGTCGACGCGATCAAGAGCTTCCTCGAACCGCTCATCGCCATGAACGACAGCGCCAACGCGATCTCCGAAGAAACTCTGGGGCCGATCGCGGAGCGGGTCCGGGACACGCGGCGGAAGGCCGAAATCGGTTTGGACATCAAGGCTGCTGCCGACGCAGACGGGCCTCTGCACCGACCCGACGAGGACTACTCACCGGGAGCCGGCACCGAACCATGGGAAGACGCAGCATGACCGAGGACATCCCACCCTTCCTGCGCTCCGCCTACAACCGTCTGATGGACGCGATCGACGTTTCCGCCACCGCCCGAATACGTGCCGCGAAGGTCCGCGAAGGCGATTGGGACGATCTGATCGACGTCACGGACGCGATCATGGAACGGACCGCGCAGCTCGACGACGCCTCCCCCGCGATCCGCGCCTATGCCGTGCGCGTCGCGGCCGACGAATGCCGTTGGCACGAAATCGAATCCCGGTGCCACCCCATTCCCCCCGAGGTCGACCACATCAAGAACTCCGGCATCTATCGCTGGTATCCCAACGCCACACCGCCGCCGGCTCTCGAGCCGGACGAGCCCGAGCCGTACCGCATTCCTTGGGAATGATCCCGCCCCTCGACAGGAGAACAGTGAAGTTCAGCCGTTTCGCCGGGCTCGGACTGTGCGCCGTTGCGCTCGCCGTGGCGCCCGCCTGCTCCACGTCGGAATCCGACGCAGACGCGACGAGTACTGCCACCGCGACAAGCACCGGCCTGACCGAAGCACCAGCCGCCGAAGATGCCGTCAACCGAATCGGCATCGACCCGTGCACTCTGCTGACCGCCGCCGAGGCGCAGGACGCAGTCGGATTCGCACCGCTGACGCCCAGCAGGCAAGTCCCGCCGGACAAGGAAGGGGCCGCATGCGACTGGCTTCCGCCCGACAATGCCCCCGCGGGAATGATCGGTGTGGTGATCGGCGTACCAGGGCGCCTCCCGGACTCCGCCCCCCAGAAGATCGCGGGTGTCGACGTGGTGCTGACCGAATCACCGGATCGATGCTTCGCACACGGACGGTTCGAGGACGGGCGCGGCCTGTTCCTTCTCGTCTCACCCAGCGTGGAGAAGGTCGCCGCCGCCGGCCTCGATCCCGACGAGACGTGGTGCACGCAGGCCGTCCCAACGCTGGAGAAGATGCTCACCCGACTCGGCTGGAAGTAGCGCCCAAGTCGGGACCATCGGCCCTAGTCGCCCGATTCCAGCAGATCGACACTGGTTATCAGGACGCACAGTGAGGACCGATCATGGACGCGCTCATTCCCGATACCGATGTCGTACGCACGGCGGTGGATCTGGCGTGCCGGGCACCGTCGGTGCACAACAGTCAGCCGTGGCAGTGGCGGTACGACGCCGGCCGACTCGACCTGTATGCCGACCCGACGCGACTCCTCGTCGCCGCCGACCCCCGCGGACGTCAGTTGCTCATCAGTTGCGGCGCCGCACTGCATCATCTGACGGTCGCGATGACGTCGCTGCGCTGGCGTACCCACGTTCGCCTGCTCCCCGACCCGCTGGCGCCGCGACTGGTCGCGTCGGTCACGTTCAGTCGCGATGCGCGCCCTCAGTCCCACGACTTCGACCTGCTCGCCGCCATCCGCCGCCGCCGCACCGATCGCACCCCGTTCGAACCGTTGCCGGTGAACCCGCTGCTGCCCGAGTTGTTGCGGACCGCCGCGGGCACCGATGCGACCCTGACGGTTCTCGGCGAGGACACGCGGCCCGCGTTGGCGGCGGCCACCGAAATGAGCTCCGCGGTGCGCCGCTACGACGCGTCCTACCAGGCCGAACTGCACTGGTGGGCCGGGCACGGTTTCGACACCGAGGGAATTCCGGACACCGCACTGGCCTCGCGCGCCGAGCGCGAGCGGGTGCCCGTCGGCCGCGCCTTCCCGGACTCGCACGCGGTCGTGTCCGCGGAGCCGGGACCATCGGACCAGTCGACGGTGATGCTGCTCAGCACACCGGGTGACTCCCCCACCGACTGGATTCGATGCGGCGAGGCGATGTCGGCGGTGACGTTGGAGGCGACGGTGCAACGCCTGGCGACGTGCCCGTTGACGCACCTGACCGACATCGAACGCAGCCGCGACACGATCCGGGCACTCGCGCCCGGTGCGGGTGTACCGCAACTGCTGCTCCGGGTGGGCACATCCACCCACCCGGCGCCGCTGAACATCACGCCGCGTAGGCCGGTCGCGCAGGTGCTGACCTTCGGCTGATCGTCAGCCGAAGACCGGTGGAACGAACACGCACGGCACGGGACGCTGATTCGCCGGATCGAGCGCGTTGAGGACAAGAGCCGCGGCGACGGGCTCACCGGCGATCGAGAGGTGCTCGCCGAAGTTGCGGTCGCAGAAGTCCTGAACAACGAGGTTCGTCGTGTTCGGTCCCTCTTCGTACCCGCTGGTGTACGGGATCACGATCTCGTCGTAGCGGGTGATGATGTTGGTGTAGGTGATGCCCGGTTCGTAGACTCCACCGTCCCGGACGGCGTTCATGAAAGGCGAACCCGCGACCAGCTGTCCGCACGCACCGCAGAGGGGCGCCAGCGCAGGTCCGGCCACGTCTATGCCGCCTGCGCGTAGCGCGGCAGCGTTCCGATCGAGGTCGAAGGCGCCTTCCCCCTTCCAGACCGGAGCCAGCGAGACGTACTTGTCCACCTTGTCCGCGCCACCGAGGAACTTCACCCAGTACGTCGGCATCAGGGTGCCCTGGGAATGGCCGACGAGATCCACCTTCTCTGCGCCGGTCGCGGCGAGCACCTGATCCACGAACGCGCCGAGTTGCGCAGCGCTCTGATCCATCGGTTTCATGCCGCCGATCGCGCTGAGCGGCCAGGGCAGTTCTTCGTGGGCCCCGTAGGTCAGCGAGAAGACGCAGTAGCCCTCGTTCGCAAGGAGGGGCGCGTACGTCGCCCAGTTGGTCTGGCGGTTACCGGCGGTGCCGTGCACGAGAACGACGGGATTCGGATGCTCCGCGGTGGGCCTGCACGACCAATCGTTCGATCCGGGGGCGGAACCGCCGGGATTGGTCAGTTCCAACGGAACTCCGGCCAGGAACTGATAGGGAACCGGCAGCGGATCCGCGCCCGCCGTACCCGACCCGAGGAATAGTGCGGCCACCCCAACCAATGCCGCGACTACATTTCGAACACGCACCGCGCCCCCCATTTTCGTTCGTTCCGCCTGTTCGCGGCAGGCTAACAGGGGAGCCGAACGCGAACAGGCAGAACGAACGAAAAACTCGGCGGGTCAGTTCGCCTTGTTGTACAGTTCCGTGATTTCCGCGGAGATTCGACCGCGCGCGGAGACCGGATGACCATTGCGACGCGCCCACTCGCGAATCGCGGCACTCTGCTCACGATCCACTGCGGCCCTTGCCTTGCCGGTGGGCGCAGCAACCTTCCCGCGACGTCGACCGGTGGAGCGGCGCGCGTGCGTCACCCACACCGCGAGTTGGTCACGCAGCTTTTCCGCATTCTCGGACGACAGGTCGATCTCGTAGGTCACGCCGTCAAGGCCGAATTCGACAGTTTCATCGGCAGCCGACTCCTGATCCACGTCGTCGATCAGTGTGACCGTGACCTTCTTCGCCATGAGTCGAGTTCCCTTCGAATTGAGCGCATCATTACCAACCCCGGTGAACCGGTTTCGGCGAGTCTACCCCCGGAACAAGAATCACGATTACCGAGAATTCTGAGAATTCCGTTGTAATTCGATCAACGCGCAGAAGGACGCACAATTGGGAACAGGATGGTTTCGCGGATACCCAATCCGGTCAATGCCATCAGCAGTCGGTCGATACCCATACCGGTGCCGGTGGTCGGCGGCATGCCGTGTTCCATTGCCGCAAGGAACTCCTCGTCGAGGACCATCGCCTCATCGTCGCCCGCTGCCGCGAGACGCGCCTGATCGACGAACCGCTCACGCTGGATCACCGGGTCGACGAGTTCCGAGTAGCCGGTGGCCAGTTCGAACCCGCGGACGTACAGGTCCCACTTCTCGGTGACGCCGGGAAGCGATCGATGCTGCCTGGTCAGCGGGGACGTCTCGACCGGGAAGTTCCGGACGAACGTCGGCTCGTGCAACTGGTCGCCGCACTGGTGCTCCCACAACTCCTCGACGAGCTTGCCGTGCCCGTAGCCCTTGTCCTTCGGAACCTCGAGCCCCACCCTCGCGGCGAGCGCGAGCAACTCGTCGACGGTCGTGTCCGGCGTGACCTCGACACCGATGGCCGCGGACAACGACGGATACATCTCCATCGTCTTCCACTCGCCGCTCAGGTCGTATTCGGTACCGTCGACCAGCGTCACGACCTGCGTCCCGAGAGCGTTCTGCGCGACTTCCTGAATCAGCTCACGAATCATCGTCGCGGAATCGTCGTACGTGCCGTACGCCTCGTAGGTCTCGAGCATCGCGAACTCCGGCGAATGCGTCGAGTCGATGCCTTCGTTGCGGAAATTGCGGTTGATCTCGAAGACCTTCTCGATTCCGCCGACGACGCACCTCTTGAGGAACAACTCGGGCGCGATACGCAGGAACAGGTCGATGTCGAGTGCGTTCGAGTGCGTGACGAACGGCCGCGCGGCCGCACCGCCTGCGACCGTCTGCAGCATCGGGGTTTCGACCTCGAGGAAGCCGCGGCTCTCGAGCGCGTTCCGCAGTTCCCGGACGATGGCGACGCGCTTGCGCGCGGTCTCGCGGGCTTCCGGCCGCACGATGAGGTCGACATACCGCTGGCGGACCCTCGACTCCTCGTTCATCTCCTTGTGAGCGACAGGGAGCGGACGCAGCGACTTCGACGCGAGCTGCCACGCGTCCGCCATGACCGAGAGCTCGCCGCGACGGGAGCTGATGACCTCGCCGTGGACGAAGACGTGGTCACCGAGGTCAACGTCCGCCTTCCACGCTGCCAGCGCGTCCTCGCCGACGTTCGCGAGGGACAGCATCGCCTGCAGCTGGGTTCCGTCACCCTCCTGCAGCGTCGCGAAGCACAGCTTGCCGGTGTTGCGGACGAAGATGACGCGGCCCGCGACGCCGACCTGCTCGCCCGTGGCGGTGTCGGGTTCGAGATCGGGAAACTTGGCGCGGATCTCGCCGAGCGAATGGGTCCGGGGCACCGAGACGGGGTACGCCTCCAGTCCCTGTTCCAGGAGACGCTCACGCTTCTCCCGGCGGATACGCAGCTGCTCGGGGGTGTCGTCTACATGCTGGGCCGGTGCATCACTCACGGGCTCCAAGACTATAGGGCCACCACCGCCGCGCGACTGCTGGGCCGCGCGGCGGTCGGACATGTCTCGGTTCAGGACACCGCCACGGAGCCGTCCGGGCGGACGGTCACCGTTGCCGCCGACGCGGCTGCGAGGTCGAGGCGCTGCCACCCACCCTGCGGGCCCGTCTTGTCCAGCGGGTACCCGGAGTCGGCGGCGGTCTGTGCCAGCACCTGGAGGCGCTGCGCGTCGGTCAGGTCGGGGAACACTCCGCGCAGCAGCGCGGCGGCCTCCGCCGGAACCTCGATCGGCACGCCCGACGCCCCGACCCGGTCGAACCCGTACGTCATCCGCTCGCGGTAGACGCGCGTCGCCTCGTCCGCCGACAGGTAGGCCGAGTCCTCGGCGATCACCTGAGACAACGGCCGGCCGGTCTCGCGTTCGAGCACCGTCCGCAGCTCGACTCCTGCCTCGTCGACGAGCGGAGCGAACGCCGGGTCGGCGAGCCGGTCCGCGGCGGCGGCGGTGCCGAGCATGCGGCCGCTGATCACGTCGAGCGGGTAGTGCACGCCGAGCACGATGCGGCTGTTGCCGATCTCGGAGGCGCGGGTCAGGATCTTCGGCGCCAACTCGGGAACCATCGTGGCGAGGAGCGAGGCCGTCAGGTACGCGCCCGAGGTGTGGCCGGACGGGTAGGAGCCGCTCGACTCGACCGACGAGTACACGGTGCCGCGGGCGTCGTCGTGGCGCACGATCCTGGCGGGGTCGACGACGAACGGGCGGGGATTGTTGTAGACGGTCTTCTCGATCAGCGACGAGTTGACCAGTCCGCCTGCCCGCGAGAGGTACCCCCCGAGCAACGCCTTCACCTTGGGAAGCCGCCCGCCCTCGTAGGCGTCGAGGAACGCCGCACCGAGTTCGTCGCCGAGCGAGTCGGCGAGGGAGATCTCGCGGTCCTCGTAGTTGTCGAAGATCGCGCGCTCCACTGTCCGCGTGTCGGCGGAGTTGTTGACGTCGACGACCGTCTGCAGGTTCTTCGCGATGACATCGGGTCGCTCTGCGCGCAGAGCGTTGAAGCCGTCCATCAGGGCGATGTAGGTGCCGCGTGCCGGGAGGTCCGACGGGTAGATGCGCGCGAGCTGGTCGAGCCCGTATCCGTCTGCAGGCAAGCCGAGTGCAGACTCGATTGCGGCGGCGGCGCCGCCCTGGATCTGAACGGCCTGCGGACCGGTCGGTACCTGTGCGGCGGCGATACCTGCGGTTGTGAGCTGGCCGCCGAACACGGTCACCGCCGCGATGGCGGCGAGGGCGGGACGTCCTGTCAGACGCATTGTCGGGTCTCCTGGATGGTCGGCGGTTCGGACGCGGCGCGTCCTCGCCGCGACCCTAGCCGGGGCAGAAGACCAGAACTGGACGGTCGGTGAACTGCAGCTGAACCCGAAATGGTCAGTGTGCGGCGACCGTCGACAGTTCGCGGGTGCAGTGTGTCTGCCCGATCAGCGCCCCGAGCAGTCCGGCGGACCGCAACGCCTGGTAGCCGCCGACCAGGTCGGTCGCCCGGTGCAGGCCGAGCTGACGCAGCGACGCCGCCGCAAGGCTCGACGTGTACCCCTCGGAGCAGACGATCACCCATTCGACGTCGTGATCGACGGCGAGGGCCAGGTGTGCGCTGCTGGTCGGATCGGTCCGCCATTCGAGGACGTTGCGTTCGATCGCGAGCGCGCCGGGCAGGGTGCCTTCGCGTTCACGCTGGGCCTGGGGCCTGATGTCGACGAAGACGGCACCACGGCGAACGGCGTCGGCAACCTCGAACACGTACATCCGGTCGATGCGGGACCGGGCCTCGTCGAGCATTTCGTCGATGGTCATGCCGAGAGCCCTTCCGGAAGATCGGTCAGTGTGGTGCGGGTGCGACGCAGGCTGCCCTGGTCGGTGACCTCGTAGTAGGACATCGCGGTCAACGGCGGCGAATACGCGTGCACGCTGAGTGTCGGTGCACCGGGACCCGATTCGGTGTCGGGCGCCTGCACGACGTCGTGCACCCAGCCGAGAGGGAACGACGCCTGGTCGCCCGCGGCCAACGTGCGGTACTTGAGTTCGCTTCCACCCCAGCGGTATTCGGCAAGCGTTCCACTGAGGACGGTGAGCGCACCGAGGGAACCTGCGTGGTCGTGCAGTTCCGTCGATTCGCCGGGAACCCAGCTGATCAGCCAGACGTCGACGTCGTCGTCGGCGTGCAACCGGGAGGACCAGCGCTCGGCGACGGGCCACTCGTCCGCACCGGGGATGAGGTGGGCGAAACGGCCGTCGAGCACGTCCTGCGCACCCTGATCGGTGATACGCAGCAGGTCAGCGGGACGGAGGCGGGTGGGCGACACCGATGGTCGCGCGGGACGAGGCCCGGAAAAGACAGGTGTGGAAAGCATGGAAACAGCTCCAGGAGGTGGAATCGTTCGAGGGCAAAGGACATGCCTCGAACAGATCGAGGCGGCAGTCAGCCTCGACAACACTCCTGAGCAACCATGCGAGCAATCACGCCGACAAGTGTGACACAGAATCCGGGATCGGCAAAGGGTGCAGGGACAAGCTCACACCACGGGGGCGCGTTTCGCGGCCCGTCTGGCCTGGTTGCGCTCGTAGACGATGCGCAGCCCCTCCAGCGCCAGGTGACGCTCGAGGTGCGCAATGGTCTCGGACTCCGGCATCACCAACGGCGCGCTGTCTCCCGTCGCGAGCACCGTCACGTCCGTCCCAGCGAACGCGGGCAGTTCGGCGCGCACGCGGCGCACCAATCCGTCGACCAGGCCGGCGAATCCGAACACCGCACCCGACTGCATGCACTCGACGCTGTTCTTGCCCACGACCGCTCGTGGTCGGACCAGTTCGAACTGACGCAGCGCGGCCGAATGGGAGGCGAGGGCGTCGGTGGACGTCTCCAGCCCCGGCGCGATCGCGCCCCCGAGGAACTCCCCCTTCGCCGACACGACGTCGACGCACGTCGCGACACCGAAGTCGACGACGATGCACGGTCCACCGTAGAGATGATGCGCGGCAAGGCTGTTCACGATCCGGTCGGCACCCACCTCTTTGGGGTTGTCGACGAGGAGCGGCACACCCGTACGGACGCCGGGTTCGACGACGACATGCGGGACGTGATCCCAGTACCGGCTCAGCATCACCCGAAGCTCGCGCAGCACGGACGGGACCGTCGACAGTGCCGACACGCCGACGATCGTCTCGACCCGCGACCCCAGCAACCCGCGCAGCAGCAGGGCGAGCTCGTCGGCCGTCATCCGCGGATCGGTGCGCATCCGCCAATCCTGTTCCAGCCGAGCGTTGTCCCCTGATCCGGTGAACACCCCGAGCGAGATGGTGGTGTTGCGGACGTCGACCGCAAGGAGCACGGCCTACACCAGTGCCGAGGTGTTCTCGAGGGTGCTCAGCATCCGCGGGGTGATCAGACCGGAGCCCTCGGGCGCGTGTGCGGGATCCGACCCGAGTTCGACCTGCTTGTTGTCCGCGTCCACGAACACGACGCGCGGGTTGTAGTCGCGGCACTCCTGCTCGTTCATCACGCCGTAGGCGATGAGGATCACCAGGTCGCCCGGGTTGACGAGATGCGCTGCCGCACCGTTGATCCCGATCACGCCGGTGCCGCGCTCCCCCGCGATGACGTAGGTCTCGAGGCGGGCACCGTTGTCGATGTCGACGATGCACACCTGCTCGCCCTCGAGGAGATCGGCGGCGTCCATCAGGTCCTGGTCGACGGTGACGGAGCCGACGTAGTGCAGGTCGGCGTGGGTCACGGTGGCGCGGTGGATCTTCGACTTCATCATCGTGCGAAACATGTACTGCCCCTTACGGTTCTAGCGAACGATCTGATCGTCGGCAACATTGGAGATGAGTGCGGGATCCTCGTCCCGCTCGAGGAATCCGGTGCCGACGGCGACACCGACGTTGTCGATGAGCCGGGTGTTTCCCACCCGGACAGCGACCAGCAGTCGCCCGTCACCCCGCTCGGGCGCCGGACCGAGATCGACGCCGCGCACCTCGAGGTAGTCGACGACGATCTCCGGGGTGGTGGCAAGCACCTCGCCCGCCACCGCGAGGATCGCCTCGGCGCCACCCGCAGCGGCGTGTGCACCCGCGACGAGGGCCGCGGAAATCGTTGCCGCCGCGGCCCTCTGCTCCTCGTCGAGGTAGCGGTTGCGCGACGAGAGCGCGAGCCCGTCCTGCTCACGGACAGTCGGCACTCCGCGGATCTCGACGTCGAAGTTCAGATCGCGGACCATCTGACGGATCAGCGTCAGCTGCTGGTAGTCCTTCTCGCCGAAGTACGCGGTGTTCGGGGCGACGATCTGCAGCAACTTCGCGACCACCGTGAGCATCCCGGCGAAGTGCGTCGGCCTGCTGCCACCTTCGAGTTCGCCGCCGAGCGGGCCCGGAAGCACCGTGGTGCGCGGTCCGTTCGGGTACATCTGCGCTGCCGACGGAGCGAAGACGAGTTCGACACCCTCGCCGCGCAGCAGTTCGAGGTCGGCATCGAGTGTCCGCGGGTAGGCATCGAGGTCCTCGCCCGCGGCGAACTGCAGCGGATTGACGAAGATGGAGACCACCACGACCGCACCGCGCAGTTTGGCCTGACGCACCAACTCGATGTGCCCGGCATGCAGGGCGCCCATCGTGGGCACCAACGCCACCTGCCGTCCGACACCGCGCAGTGCCCGCGTGACCCGCGTCAGCTCTGCGGGTTCGTGGTGCACGGTCAGCTCGCCGCGCGTGTAGCCGTTCACGATTGGTCCTCCAAGAACTCGATCAACGCCGGGTCCGCCCCGGCGACCTGTGCCGACCGCAGCGACAACGCCCGATAGCCGGCGGCAAGTTGTGGGTCCACCTCACCGAGCACCCGCAGGTGTGTGGCGACGGCGGTCCGGTCGCCGCGTGCGACGGGACCGGTCAGGGCCGCGGGTCCGCGGCGCAGCGCGTTGTCCAGGGCCGCGGACAGCAGCGGTGCCAGCACCCGCTCCGCGACACCGTTCGGCGCGGCATCGACGACCTGCTGCCCGAACAGTTCGTCACCCGACAACGCGACGCGAAGTGCGGCGACGGCATCGGAGACCAGGGTGACGAGGTGATTGCTGCCGTGCGCGAGAGCGGCGTGGTACAGCGGCCGCACCTCTTCACGAACGCGGACCGGCTCACCACCGATCTCGAGCACCAGGGACTGCGCGATCGCGTACCCGACCTCGTCGGCGGCGGTGATCCCGAAGCAGGTCGACGCGAGCCGGGAGACGTCCTCGTCGTGGCCGGTGAACGTCATCGCGGGGTGAATCGCGAGGGGAACCGCACCCCGCGCCGTGAGGGGCGACAGGACGGCGATGCCGTTGGCGCCGGACGTGTGCGCGACGATCGTCCCCGGACGGAGCGAGCCGGTGGCGGCGAGACCGTGCACCAGGTCCGCGAGCTCGGCGTCGGGAACGGCGAGGATCAGGAGTTCGCACCGCGACGCGACGTCGGCGGCGGGCAGGATCTGGGTGTCGGGAAGGCGCTGCTGGGCACGCCGCACCGACGCCTCGGAGACGGCGGAGCATGCCACGACCAGGTGGCCGACGCGTTCGAGTGCTGCACCCAGAGCGGTGCCGACGCGTCCCGCCGAGACGATTCCTACCGTCAGCCGTGCGGGCGCCGGGTCCGAAAAGGACCCACCTCGAGTGATCTCGGAAGAGGTCACCGTTGTTCCTCTCAGTTCGTTCCAGTCCCGCATGGCGGGTACCGGACGTTCACAGCGAGGATAGTCGGCCGCTCCAGCGCGCCGCCACGGTGGAAACAGTGATCTACGGCTCACTCACGACGGCGACGGCCCTGTCGCGGTCCGTCGGCGTCGGACTTCTCGGCGCGTACGTTCGCGAGAATCTCGGCGACGGTGAGTCCACTCGAATGTGCTCCGTCACCCTCCTCGCCCTCGGCGGCGCGTCGCCGCCCACCCCGAGTCGTCGGCGCCTGGGCCGGCGATTCCGCTGTAGGACCGGGTTGGCCCGTCGGGTCGGGCTCGGCCGGCTCGAGGTCGGGTTCGTCCTGCTCCTCGGCGTCCGGCGACGGTGTTTCGTCGGGAGGTTCCGGCGCTTGCGGCCTGTCGTCGTTCGCGGTGACGGGTGCACTGCTGTCCACGCGCCCACGGGCGGGGACCGGATCGGGCGCGCGGCCCGGGACGGGAATCGGCCCGGTCTCGTCCTCGGGCACGACGTCCACCTCGGCGGTCACGGGCTCGTCGTCCGGTGAGGCGAACTTCGGGCCCGCTCCGGGATCCGCGTACGCGGGTTTCGGGGCGAAGGGCACGGCGCCGGCCGCACCCGGACCGAGCTCACCTCGACGCGTTCCTTCCGATTCGATCGCGACACGGTCGGCGGGGAGCCTGCCCTCGAACAGCACTTCGAGACTGCCGCGCAGTGCCGCAAGCTCGGCCCGCAGCGCGGCGATCTCGGACGCCTCCAGGCTCGTCTCGCTACGCACGCGCGCCTCGACACCGGCCTCGTACTCGCGGCGGGCG
This sequence comes from Rhodococcus sp. RD6.2, assembly GCF_001040705.1. Taxonomy (GTDB): domain Bacteria; phylum Actinomycetota; class Actinomycetes; order Mycobacteriales; family Mycobacteriaceae; genus Rhodococcus_G. The sequence goes on along the minus strand of NZ_CVQP01000002.1, from coordinate 106,624 downwards.
GTCACCTCACGTTCGAGCTGCAGTTGGTACACCGTCTGCAGGTCCCGGATCTTCGCCTTGTCCGCCGCGGACTCGCGCCGGTACTTCGTCATGGCGATGGCACCGACGACGGCGGCCCACAGGGCGGCGACGAGTCCGATCCGCAGAATCTGAACGCTGTCACCGAAAATGAGGAACAGGCTGGCGACGACCGCCAGCACCACGAGACCGGCAACGATGACCTGGCTCGCGCTGCGCCTGTTCCTTCGAATCGAACCCGCGCGACCAGAAAACGTCATGGCGCCCAGGATAGCCGTCGGCGGCCTGGAGTCCGGGACGCCGGAACGCGATGTCCGGCCGAACCGAGCTACATCGCGGGCTCGTCCGGCGGCTCGTCGGGAGTTCGGCAGCAATGTTCCAGCCACATCGCTGCCGCCACCAGAACCACGCCGCCGACCAACCCGACGACGGTTCCGGCGGTGTCCTGCGCCGCGGCATCGACCTCGGCCCGTTCCGGCAGGAGATACAGGAGCAAGCCGAACCACACACCCGCACTGGCCGCCCCCACCAGTGATGACGCCTTCGCAAGAGCGACGGCTCGCGCAGCGGTGATGGGGTGCAGCTGATGCCGGTCCGTCCCGATCCTGCGGTCGTCGACCCGGGAGCGGATGACGAAAGCCAGGACGAACTCGATCAGCGCCACCGGATACAGCGAGGCTCCGGCAAATACGGACACCGGGGGTAGTGAGCCGTAGAAGGACCGGACGAGGATCCACGTCACGACGGCCGCGAATGCGGCCAACGCCACCAGGTCACGACCCCGTGTCGGCTTCATCACGACACCGCCAACACCATGTCGGTGCGGCGGACACCGGCCACGTCCGCAGGGTCCAGCGACCGCGCGAGTTCGGCGACCCCGACCGCCGACCCGTCGACCGTGAGCACGGCGTCCGGATCGATCTCCAACCAGGGCACCAGCACGAACGCCCGCAGATGTGCCCGCGGATGGGGAAGCGTCAACTCCGGGTCGACACTGACGACACCGCCGCAGTCGATCACGTCCACGTCGAGACTCCGGGGTCCCCACCGCACATCCCGCACCCGGTCCGCGCGCTGTTCGAGATCCTGCCCGAATCGCAGCCAGCCCCGGCAGTCCAGCTCGTCGTCATCCGCGATCAGCGTCGCGTTGAGGAAATCCTGCTGATCCACGCCACCCCACGGCGCGGTTGCGTAGACACTCGAGACCGCCACGAGCCGCGGGCCGAGTTCGTCCACCACGGAACGCAGATTCGCGAGGGGGTCGCCGAGGTTCGAACCGATCGACAGCACCACCCTTGCCATCAGCGCGACCCCGTCCGCGACCGGTACGCCACCACCGCAACGTCGGCAAACGTCAGCGGGATCGGAGCGGACGGCTTGTGCACGGTGACCTCCACCGCCGCGACGCGACCGTCGGTGAGCACGGCGTCGGCGATCTCGGCGGCAACCGTCTCGATCAGGTCCCGCGGCGGCCCCGCGACGATGTCGGCCGCGGTCTGCGCGAGCGCGCCGTAGTCGAGGGTGTCGGCGAGGTCGTCCGACGCCGCAGCGCCCGCGAGGTCCATCCACACAGTGACGTCGATCAGGAAGTCCTGGCCGTCGCGCTTCTCGTGCTCGAAGACGCCGTGATGCCCGCGTACCCGCAGTCCACGTAGTTCGATGCAGTCAGACACCTCGAGCCTCCTGTGCGCCACGCCATGCCTGCTCGACCGCGATCGCGTCCCGCGATCCTCGGACGTCGTGCACCCGGACACCCCACGCTCCTCCGCGAGCGGCGAACGCGGACACCACCGCCGTCGCGATCTCGCGGCCGTCGGGGGCGCGATCGCCGTCCCGGTCGGCGAGCAGTGTGCCCAGGAAACGCTTGCGGGACGCGCCGATCAGCACGGGGAAACCGAGGGCCCGCAATTCGGGCAATGCACCGAGCAGCGCCCAATTGTGTTCTGCCGTCTTGGCGAAACCGAGACCGGGATCGACGATCAACTGCGACGGGTCGACGCCCGCGCGCACCGCGGCGTCGACCGTCTCGGTCAGTTCGGCACAGACGTCGGCGACCACATCGCCGTAGTGCAGGACCCCGCCCGCGTGGACGTACTCCCCCGCCGAACGCCAGTGCATCAGGATCCACGGCACGCCTGCATCGGCGATCACCGACGCCATCGCCGGGTCGGCGCGACCACCCGACACGTCGTTGACGACGTGCGCACCCGCCTCGATCGCGGCCTGCGCCACCGACGCCCGCATCGTGTCGACACTGACCGGGATGCCTTCGGCGACGAGGTCGGCGACGACCGGGGCCACGCGCTGCGCCTCGACGTCGGGATCAACCCGCTGTGCGCCGGGACGCGTCGACTCGCCACCGACGTCGATGATGTCGACACCGAGCCTGCGCAGTTCGAGTCCGTGAGCGATCGCCGCGTCCCGGTCGAGGTAGCGCCCGCCGTCGGAGAAGGAGTCGCTGGTGACGTTGAGAACACCCATCACCACGCATCGTCCGGGTGTCGGGAGCACGGTCATCTGCGGACGATGAGGTCCAGCGCCTCGGCCCTGGAGGCCGCGCTGGTCTGGAAGAGGCCACGGACCGCGGAGGTCGTGGTGCTGGCGCCCGGCTTCCGGATGCCGCGCATCGCCATGCACAGGTGCTCGGCCTCGACGACGACGATGACGCCGCGGGGGTCCAGTTTGCGCATCAGGGCGTCCGCGACCTGGCTCGTCAGCCGCTCCTGCACCTGCGGACGCTTCGCGTACAGGTCGACCACGCGTGCCAGCTTCGACAGGCCGGTCACCCGGCCGGTCGGTCCCGGAATGTAGCCGACGTGCGCGACACCATGGAAGGAGACGAGGTGATGTTCGCAGGTCGAGTACATAGGGATGTCGCGCACGAGCACGAGTTCCTGATGTCCCTCGTCGAAAGTGGTGTCGAGGACACTGTCCGGATCGGTGTAGAGACCGGCGAACACCTCGCGGTACGCGCGCGCGACCCGCGCCGGGGTGTCGAGCAGTCCGGGACGGTCCGGATCCTCGCCGACCGCGATCAGCAGTTCCCGGACCGCTGCTTCGGCTCGCGGCTGGTCGAAGACACGCCCCGACTCGATCGACTGCAACACGTCGCCCGCCTCACCTGTTCCAGCGCCACCGAGTTGATGAACCGACACCTGGACCGCACCTCCACCTCGCTCGAACCGCCGATCCGCACCTCGGCGAACCTCGTCAAACACTAGCGGGGCCTACTCCTTGCCGTTCGGCCCGTCCCAACGCTGCGTCGACGCATCCTTGTCGTCGGCCGGAGGGTGCGCCGGCTGCGGCGGCGGGTTCCACTGCGGATATCCGGCGTACGGATTCTCCGACTCCGGGTAGGGGTTCGTCGCGGGACGCGCGTGCTGCGTGTCTCCGCGCGGCGGCCAACCCGGCGCCGACCATCCGGCGGGGGCGCCGTAGTCGGGGACCGATCCCTGCGGGGCCTGCTGGTGCTGCGGCGGCGGGTACGGCGGGTACCCGGCGGGCGGGACCTGGTATCCGTTCTGCGGCTGCGGCGGGGCGGGCTGCTGAGGGACGGGCTGCGACGCCGTGTCACGACTCGCATACGTCGGGACGCGCGAGGGCTCCTCCGGCAACGGCTCACCGCGTTCGATCGCCAGTTCCTTCGGCGTCTTGATCGGCGGCTTCTCCGACGGCACCCGGTCACCGAAGTCGTTGAACGCGGTGATCCGCGGCCGCTTCTCGACGCTCGTGAAGAGCGCTTCGAGGTCCTTGCGTGTGAGGGTCTCGTGCTCGAGGAGTTGCCCTGCGAGCACATCGAGCACGTCGCGGTACTCGTTGAGGATCGACCATGCCTCGGTGTGCGCCGCCTCGATCAGATTGCGCACCTCCTCGTCGATCTCGCGGGCGACCTCGTGCGAGTAGTCGGACTGCTGACCCATCGACCGGCCGAGGAACGGATCGCCGCCCTCCTGCCCGTAGCGGACCGCGCCGAGCTTGGCGCTCATGCCGTACTCGGTGACCATCGCGCGGGCGATCTTCGTGGCCTGGTCGATGTCGGAGGACGCACCGGTCGTCGGCTCGTGGAACACCAGTTCCTCGGCCGCGCGGCCACCCATCGCCATGACGAGGCGCGCGATCATCTCGGAGCGGGTCATCAGGCCCTTGTCGTCCTCGGGCACCGTCATGGCGTGACCGCCGGTGCGGCCGCGCGCGAGGATGGTGACCTTGTAGATCGGCTCGATGTCGGGCATCGCCCACGCCGCGAGGGTGTGACCACCCTCGTGGTACGCGGTGATCTTCTTCTCGTGCTCGCTGATGATGCGGCTCTTGCGGCGGGGGCCGCCGATGACTCGGTCCACCGACTCCTCGAGCGCAGCCTCGGTGATGACGGCACCGTTCTCGCGGGCCGTGAGCAGCGCCGCCTCGTTGATGACGTTCGCCAGGTCAGCGCCGGACATGCCGACGGTCCGCTTGGCGAGGCCCTCGAGGTCCGCGTGCTGGTCGAGCGGCTTGCCCTGCGAATGAACCCGCAGGATCGCGCGGCGACCGGCGAGGTCCGGGTTGCTCACCGGGATCTGGCGGTCGAAGCGACCGGGACGCAGCAGTGCCGGGTCGAGGATGTCGGGCCGGTTCGTCGCGGCGATCAGGATGATGCCCTGCCGGTCGCCGAATCCGTCCATCTCGACGAGCAGCTGGTTGAGGGTCTGCTCACGCTCGTCGTGACCGCCGCCGAGGCCTGCGCCGCGCTGGCGGCCGACCGCGTCGATCTCGTCGACGAAGATGATGCAGGGGCTGTTCTGCTTGGCCTGTTCGAACAGGTCACGAACGCGGGACGCGCCGACACCGACGAACATCTCGACGAAGTCGGAACCGGAGATCGTGAAGAACGGCACCCCGGCCTCACCCGCGACCGCGCGCGCGAGGAGAGTCTTGCCGGTTCCGGGCGGACCGTAGAGCAGGACGCCCTTCGGGATCTTCGCGCCCAACGCCTGGTAGCGCGCCGGGTTCTGCAGGAAGTCCTTGATCTCGTAGAGCTCTTCGACGGCCTCGTCCGCGCCCGCGACGTCGGCGAACGTGGTCTTGGGCATGTCCTTGGAGAGCTGCTTGGCCTTCGACTTCCCGAAGCCCATGACGCCGCCGCGGCCGCCGCCCTGCATCCGGCCCATCACGAAGACGAACAGGCCGAGCAGAATGATCATCGGAAGCACGAACAGCAGGATCTGGGTCAGCCAGCTCTGCGTGCTGACCTTGGTGTTGTAGTTCTCGAGTCCGGCGTCCTGGACCTCGGTGAAGATCTGCTCGGACGCCGCCATCGGGTACTTGGCGAGGATCTGCGTGGCGTTCTCGGTCGCATCGTTGCCCTGCTTGAGGGTCAACCGGATCTGCTGCTCGCGGTCGTCGATCTGCGCGTCTGTGACGTTCTTCGCGTCGAGCTGCGCGATCGCCACCGAGGTGTCGACGGTCGTGTACCCGCGGGTGTCGTTGCCGAAGTAGCTGAACGCGTAGATGATCAGCAGGATGCCGGCGACGATCGCCAGGTTGCGAAACACTGTCTTACGGTTCATACAGGTTCAGCCGCGAGGGCCAGTCCTTTCCAGTTCCGGTCGAGCCAATCAGCTCGGGTCGAGCTCGGTGCGCCGGCTTCCGGCTGCTTACCGGACACCTCAGATTACCGCGAACCGGGGTGGTGATCTCCGAGGCCACGTCACCCGCGTTCCGGCGAGGATCCCACACCGACTCCACTAGACCAACGTGCGGACGGATGCGATGGTTCCGGGCGCGCGATGTCGGCCGCCCCCACTACTCTCGACCACTGTGGGGGACACATACGAAGACACGATCGACCATGTCGAGCGGTCGCAGGCGCGGCTGGACCTGACGCTGGCGGGGCTCTCCGAGGAGCAGGCGCGGGGCGCGTCCGCGCTGCCCGGCTGGAGTCGCGGGCACGTGGCGACACATCTCGCGCGCAACGCCGACGGCCTGCGTCGTTTCGTCGTCGGAGTACGGTCCGGCGTTCCATCCGAGATGTACCCAGGCGGACCCGACGCGCGTGCCGCCGCCATCGAGGAGGGCGCGGACCGTCCCGTCGACCTGCTCGCAGCCGATCTCCGCTTCGCGGGCGGCCGCCTCATCGACGACCTGCGGGCCGTCGGGTCCACCGGCCTCGACACCCCGGTGAAGTGGCGCACTCCTGTGCCCGCCCGGTTCATCCCGGCCCTCCGCTGGCGGGAGCTGGAGATCCACCATCTCGACCTCGCTGTCGGCTACACCTGCGATGACTGGCCCTCCGCGTTCGTCGAGTCCACGCTCGCCACCGAACTGCCGGCACTGGCTGCGCTGGCACCGGACCTCGTGCCGCCTGCGCTGCCACGCGCCGAATTGTTGGCATGGCTGATCGGTCGTCCCACCCGGCCCGACCTCCCCACCGTTCCCACCTGGCCGTTCTGACTCCGGGACTATCCTGAGGGTTCAGGCCCGAGGAGTCGATGCCGGCACACAGCGGTCCGGCAGGGTGTTCATGACACAACAACTGCGGAGCAGGTGTTCGTGAAACAGCGCCGAGCACGATCCGTTCCCGACGAAACCGTGGCGGCGACCGCCACGGTGGGGTCGCCCGCACCCCACGACGCCGAGGCAACGGAGGTCGCGACCGCCACCGCACTCGACCCGACGACCGCCACGGCGCCCGCCGACGATCACGACCCGACCACCCGCTCCGCGGGCGGTGCCACAACCACTCGCCCCGCGGGAGACGGCGTCACACTCGACGACCTGGACGTCGGTGACCGTGTCGACGACTTCGATCTCCTCGTCGCACTGGGCCGGGGGGCGTTCGCGCGGGTGTTCCTGGCCCGGCAGCGATCGATGCAGCGCATGGTGGCGGTGAAGATCTCCCGCGACCACGGCACCGAGCCACAGACCCTCGCACAACTCGACCACGACTACATCGTCCGAGTCTTCGATCAGCGCCTCGTCCCCGATCTGGAGATGAAGGTGCTGTACATGCAGTACGTCCCGGGCGGGACGCTGCTGTCGGTGCTGCGACGCGTCCGGCAGACGCCGCCTGAGCAGCGGTCGGGTGCGCTGCTGCTCGAGGCCGTGGACGCGACACTCGCCGCGAAGGGCGAGATCGTGCCGACCGATTCCAGCGTCCGGGCCGAGATCGCGGCGCTGTCGTGGCCGGAGACCGTCGCCTGGCTCGGCCGACGACTCGCCGACGCACTCGACTACGCGGGCCGTCGCGGGGTTCTGCACCGCGACGTGAAACCGGCGAACGTGCTGTTGACGGCGGAGGGTGTGCCGAAGCTCGCCGACTTCAACATCAGTTTCAGCGAATCCGTCGCCGACACCAGCCCCGTCGCCTATTTCGGCGGTTCCCTCGCCTACATGTCGCCCGAGCAGTTGCGGGCCTGTCACCCCGGCCGCGCATGCACGGCCGCCGACCTCGACACCCGCAGCGACGTCTACTCTCTCGGCGTCGTGCTGTGGGAGTTGCTCGCCGGGAGCCGGCCCTTCCCCGACGTACCGGACGCCGATCCGCTGGACGGGATGCTGGCACTGCGCGAGTCCGGGGTCCGCGGCGACGCGCAGGCAGCATTGCCCTCCGACTGCCCGGCGACCCTCGTGCGGGTCCTGCGCACCTGCCTGGATCCCGATCCGGAAGGGCGCTGGCCGAGCGGCGCCGAATTGGCGCGCCAGTTCGATCTGTGCCTCGACCCGCACGCCCGTGACCTGGTCGACCCGCCTCCGAGCCGGCGCCGCCGACTGCTTCAGCGCTGGACGGTTCCGATCCTGATCGCGGCGGTCGCCGTCCCGAACGCCCTCGCGGGCGCCTACAACTACCACCACAACAAGACGCTGATCATCGACAATCTCGACCCACTCGTACAACGGAACTTCGACCAGATCCAGTACGTGATCAACGCGATCGCGTTCCCGCTCGGCGCGGCCATCCTGCTCTACCTGTGTCGTTATCCGTTGACCGTGCCGCGCGGGCTGCGCAAGGGCAGACGCTACGACGCCCCGACCCTCGCGCGGGCCCGCACCGACACCCTGCTGCTCGGCGACAGGGTCGTGGCGGTCGTGTTCACGCTGTGGGCGATCGCGGGCCTCGTGTACCCGGTGACACTGCAGATCATCGCGGGCGGCATCCCACCGAGTGCGTATCTGCACTTCGTCGGGTCACTGCTGGTGTGTGGGGCGATCGCGGTGGCGTACCCGTTCTTCTTCGTCACCTTCTACGCCGTGCGCTACCTGTATCCGGTGTTGCTGCCGCTCGGCATCACCAGCAGCGACGACGACCGTGAACTCCGCGGTCTGGATCGCCGCAGCACCCGCTATCTCGCGGTGGCCGCGTCCGTGCCGCTGGTCGCGGTCGCGGGAGTGACGTTCCTGACCCCCGCGCAGATCGGGGAGGTGATCGGCGCGGTCAGGGTGTTGTCGGTGGGTGCGATCTTCGCGTTCGTCGGCGCCTACTGGCTGTTCCGGCAACTCGAAACGGATCTGCAGGCACTCGAGCGCGTCGTCTCCCACGACACCGCGTCACGTTCCGACTGACGCGTCACGTCCTGGCGTAGTTCAGCACCACTGTGCCGTTGTCGAAGGTGCGCGAGCCGGTCAGCGTGAAGGCGGTGGGCCGGAATCCTCCGGAGTACATGGGGATTCCGGTACCCGCGACCACCGGATACAGCTTCACGATCATCTCGTCGATCTCGGGGAGCAGTGCAGCCGCCAGCCGGCCTCCGCCCGCCAGGTAGATGTCCCGACCGTCCTCGCCCTTGAGTCGGCGCACGAGGTCGACCGGGTCGCCGGAGTACACCTCCACATCCGGGTGATCGACCGCGCCGAGGGTGGAGGACACGACGTACTGCCGCAGGGGCGAGTACGGGCTCGCGATCCCGACGGCGAGCGCCGGTTCGTAGGTGCCGCGGCCCATGACCAGGGTGTCGTAGCGGATCGGGTCGGCCTCCAGGCCGATGGCCTCGCGGACGTGCGCCGGGACCACCTCCGGGAACTGGGTGTTCATGTACTCGGCGAGGTCGGCACCGACCGGGTAGAAATCCCACTCTCCTTCCGGTCCTGCGATGTAGCCGTCGATGGACGTTCCCACGTAATACACGAGCTTGCGCATGCTCCACCCCGTTCGTTGCCAAACCACTATAGTTGAAGTGGTAGCAACGTAGTACTACAGATGGAGTGGTGTCAATGGTGAGGCGAAACCCGGAACGTCGTGCAGCACTCGTCGACGCCGCGATCGAAGTCCTGGCACGGGAAGGTGCCCGCGGGCTCACCTTCCGATCCGTCGACACCCAGGCCGACGTGCCCGCAGGCACCGCATCGAACTACTTCACCAACCGCGACGACCTGTTCACCCAGGCGGGAAGCCGCATCTACCAGCGGCTCCAACCGGATGCACCGACCCTCGCCGGCAGCCTGGCGGGTCCCCGCGACCGCGCCCGCGTCGTCGAATTGATGCACGAACTCGTCGATCGGATCAGCGCCTTCCGCACCGGCTACCTCGCGCTGCTCGAACTACGGCTGGAGGCGACCCGACGGCCGGAACTCCGCACCGTCCTCACCGACAGGATTCGCGCCGACGTCGACGCGAACGTCGCCTACCACCTCGACTCCGGACTCCCCGGCGACGCCACCACGGTGCTCACGCTGTACCTCGCGATGAACTGGCTCATCGTCGAACACCTCACCCTGCCCGACGTCTTCCCCGGGGACCGCATGGGCGAGCTGATCACCGCCGTCGTCGAACGCGTCCTGCCCGCCGAGTAGGGCTGGCGCGACGACAGCACACCGCCGCGACCCGCTGCTCTCACACCGCCGCGACCCGCTGCTCTCACACCGCCGCGACCCGCGGCCATGGCAACAGCGACTCCAACTGCGCCGCCACCGCCAGGATCCGCGCCTCCCCACCAGGAGGCGCGGCGATCTGCACCCCGAGCGGAGTGCCCGTCTCGGGGTGGATTCCGAGTGGCACGCTCGCGGCAGGCCACCCGGCGAAGTTCCACAGCGACGGGAAGGGCGCGTACCGGATGTTGGCGACCAGGTTCGCGAGCCACGAGCGGTCACTCCAGCGCTCCGCCGCGATGGGAACGGACGCGAGCGTCGGCGTGATGACGACGTCATGGTCGGTGAAGAAGCGACGCAGAACTCGGTCGACCGACTCCACCTGTGCGGGATTCACCCAGCGGCGCATCACTTTTCCCGCAGCGATGTGACCTCGGGTGCGACGCTGCAGCAGCGCTCTGTCGAGACCGGCGGCGTCCGCGGCCGTTCCGGCGGTCCACCGCGACAGCAGCGGAACCGGATTCGCCGGATAGGGCAGCGGCGCGGTGGCGACGTGGTGACCGAGGGCGCCCAGCGCCGCCGCGGCCCGCTCGGCCGCCGCCCGCCAGTGTGGATCGACGCGCACGCCCGGCAGCGGCGAACGTACCGACACCGCGATCCGCAAGCGGCCCGGGTCCTCGATGTCGGCGAGGTCGGGCCGGTCCGCCATCACCGACAGCAACAGCGCCGCGTCGGCGACCGTCGTCGCGATCGGCCCGTTCTCCGACATCCCGAACCAGGAGTCGACGCCCAACTCCGCCGGCACCACCCCGCGCCCCGGTTTGATGCCGAACACCCCGCACGCCGCGGCGGGGATACGGATCGACCCCATCCCGTCGGCGCCGTGCGCAGCGGGAACCATTCCGGACGCGACCGCGACCGCGGACCCCCCGGACGAGCCACCCGAGGTGATCCCGGGGTTCCAGGGATTGCGGGTGACGGCGTCCGGGGTGTCCGTCGCGGCCCACACGCACAGTTCCGGAACGGCGGTGAGCCCGACGACGACGGCGCCTGCGGCCCGGAGGCGCGCGACGACGGGATGGTCGGCTTCGGAGGGCTCGGCCGACGACGCCATCGAACCGTTGCCGAGCCGGTGACCGGCGACGGGGACGTTGTCCTTGACGGCGATCGGGACTCCGGCCAGTGGCAGCGATGCCAGATCGGGCCGTGCGGACACCGCCGCGGCCTCGGCGCGGGCCTGCTCGCCCCGGACGGCAACGAACGCCCCGAGCCGCGGATCCCTGGCCGCGATCCGGGCCAACGCATCGTCGACGGCGTCGACCGGCGTCAACGTCCCCGCGCGTACTCGACGGGCGATGGAAGTGGCGGTGAAATCCGGGTCCATCACCCGATTATGCGCGGAGGAAGACGGGCTCAGCCGCCGTAGACACTCGGTTCGAGGGTGCCGATGTAGGGCAGGTCGCGGTACCGCTCCGCGTAGTCGAGGCCGTAGCCGACAACGAACTCGTTGGGGATGTCGAAGCCCACCCATTCGACGTTGACGTCGATCTTGGTGGCCTCCGGCTTGCGCAGCAACGTCACGACCGTCAGCGACGCCGGGTTCCGGGTGGACAGATTGCGCATCAGCCACGACAGCGTGAGACCGGAGTCGATGATGTCCTCGACGATCAGGACGTTGCGCCCGGCGATGTCCTTGTCGAGGTCCTTGAGAATCCGGACGACACCGGAGGAGGACGTCGACGAGCCGTAGGAACTGACGGCCATGAACTCCATCTGCGTCGGGATCGGCAGCGCCCGCGCGAGGTCCGTCATGAAGAAGATCGCGCCCTTGAGCACGCCGACGAGGAGCAGGTCACCCTCGGGCGCACCTTCGGGGTACTTCTCGGCGATCGCTGCGGCCAGTTCGGCCGTCTTGTCGCGGATCTCCTCTTCGGAGATCAGAACCGATGCGATGTCGCCTTCGTACACGGCGTTAGCCCCTTCGTTCATCGACCTGCGGGTTCACTCGTGACGAACCCGACCGACAGCCTGCCACGCCGCCGCGTGAGCACCAACCTGGCGCCGTGACGACCGCCACCGAGCGCGACACCACCCTGCCCGCGCCACCGACCGACCAGGTCGTCGGCGGCCCGCAACTGGACGTCGGTGAGACCGACGACCCCACTGACCTGCAGCCATTCTCGCATCGCTCGCCTGCGGATCGCCGGATGTGCGGCACCGAGGACGTCGGTGTCGAGTTCGTCACCCCCCGTCTCCGAATGCACCGTCGCGGCTCGTCGCAATTCGGCCGCGGACGCGTCGAGAACCTCCCCGTCCTCGCGCAACTGGGCCGCGGTCCGGGCGAGGGCCTGCGCGACACCGCCGCCGAGGATCTGCTCGAGCAGCGGCAGGGCCTCGGTCCGGAGCCGGACCCTCGTGAACGCCGGATCGGCGTTGTGCGGGTCGTGCCACGGCTGTAGTCCCAGTTCGCCGCACGCCCGTTCGGTCGTGTCGCGCCGCACCCCGAGCAGGGGCCGTCCCCACGGCTCGTCCCAGTCCCGCATGCCCGCGATCGACCTGGGCCCGGAGCCGCGGGCGAGCCCGAGCAGGACGGTCTCCGCCTGATCGTCGAGGGTGTGTCCGAGCAGCACCGGACGGTTCGCGCGGGCGCCGTCGAGCGCGGCGTAGCGGGCGGAACGAGCGGCCGCCTCGACACCACCGCGCCCGGTCACGTCGACGGCCAACACCCGAGCGGAGGCGCAGCCGAGCGTCCGCGCCCGGTCCGCTGCCCGCTGCGCCACATCGCCCGAGCCTGCCTGCAGTCGGTGATCGACGACGAGGGCGTGTACTTCTCCGATCTCGGCGACCGCCGCGGCGGTGAGCGCCAGCGAGTCGGCTCCCCCCGACAGCGCGACCGCGACACCGTCGACCGGATCGTGGGCGGCGAGCCAGCGCCGGATTCCGTGCCGAACCTCGAGGAGCGCGGGCCCTTCGGGCAGGCGTCCGCGCGTTTCGGTCATGCCAGGACCCGGTCGATCCACGCCTGCGGGTTCTCGATCTCCTGGGTGCGCGGAAGCGTCTGCGGACCCGTCCAGATGGTGTTGAACTCGGCCATCCCGACCTGCTCGACCACCGCGTCGACGAATGCCTTGCCTCGCACGTACTGCGCCATCTTCGCGTCGATGCCGAGCAGCGCACGCAGCAGTCGCTGCACCGGATTGCTCTGGGTGGCGCGGCGCCGGTCGAAGGCGCGGCGGATCAGGGCCACCGACGGAACGACGTCGGGTCCGACGGCGTCCATCACGTGGTCGGCGTGCCCCTCGAGCAGGGTGCCGAGCATGAGCAACCGGTCGAGGGCGTCCCGCTGGGGTTGCGCCTGGGTGGCTCGGAGGAGGCCGACGATGCCGCGTTCCTCGGGCGGCTGGTCCGCGCCTTGACGCCGCGACTGCAGCGCTCCCGTGAGTCGGCCCGCGAGATCGAGGATCGAGTCGTCGCCGATCTCCCCGAGCGTCGCGACGGTCTCCCGCATGTAGTCGGCGATCCACGGCGCCGACGAGAACTGCACCCGGTGGGTGACCTCGTGCAGACACACCCACAACCGGAAGTCGGCGGACGGCACCTTGAGGGACTTCTCCACCGAGACGACGTTCGGCGCGACCAGCAGCAGGGTGCCGTGTTCGCCGGTGAACGGGTCGTACTGGCCGAGGATCGCGGACGACAGGAAGGCCAGCATCGCGCCTGCCTGGACCCCGGCCGGGCGCCCACCGAGCAGCCCGGTCCTTCCTGGGGTGTCGTCACCGGTCAGGTGCGCCATCGACGCGGACGCTGCCCTGATCCAGCCGCTCCTGTCCACGATCCGGGCCTGCGGGACCGGCAGTCCGTCGGCGAGTCCGGTGACGTCACGGACCGGTCCTTCCGCACGGATCGACGCATCCGCCAGGTCGTCGACGACCCGTTCGGCTTCCTCCCTGGTGATGCGCGGCCCGGACCGAACCAGCCGGACACCGGTGCGTGCGGCGACATCCCAGTCCACCGCCCCACCGAGTCCACCGGTCCGGTCATCGGTCATCAGATGTTTGGCGCGGGTACTCCCTCGTTCACGGGAGAGTGAAAGCGCCATCCTCCTGTCTGTCGGGGGTCTCCGATACGTTGCCGTGCATGGGGGAAGAGGTCGTTCGGTACACGTTCCGGCTCCGGCCCGGCGCTCAGGCGGAGCATGCCCTGGTCGCGGAGTGGGATCGGTGCCGATTCCTGTGGAACGAGGCCGTCCACCAACAGAAGTCGGGCACACGGCCGACACTCGGAACCCTGTCGAAGATGCTGACGAAGGCGAGGGCGCGTAACGCCTGGCTTCGGGAGGGATCGCAAGTCGCGCAGCAGCAGATGCTGCGCACGCATGCGCGGGCGCTTGATCAGTCGTTCACGCTGAAGGGTCGTGGCCGGCCGACATTCAAAGCCCGCAAGAAGGCACCTCTGACGTTGGAGTTCACGCGTCGTGGATTCCGGATCCACGACGGTCGGCTGATTCTGCCGAAAGGCGTTTCCGTTCCCGTGGTGTGGTCGCGGGAGTTGCCGTCGGAGCCGTCGAGTGTCCAGATCACCCGGGATTCGCTCGGCCACTGGTACGCCTCGTTCGTCGTCCGACGCGAGGTTCCACCTGTCCCGGATGCGACGGGTGGGATCGGCATCGACTGGGGTGTGACGACCACGGCCACCACCACCGACGCCGCCTTCGACCTGGCGTATCTCGGCCACCGGAAGCGGTGTGCGGCGGAGTTGGCGAAGGCGCAGCGGACAATGGCCCGCCGCCACACCGGAAAGCGGGGCCCGCAATCCAAGGGCTACGGGCGGGCGAAGCGTCAGGCCGCGAGGCTGCAGAAGCAAGCGGCCCGACAGACCGCACACGATTCGCGGGTGTGGGCGAAACGCGTCGTCGACAGTCACGAGTTGATCGCGGTGGAGGATTTCACGCCGAGATTCCTGGCAAAGTCGACGATGGCGCGCAAGGCCGCCGATGCTGCGATCGGCGGCGCGAAGCGAGAGTTGATCGAACGGGGCGTGCGGGCCGGCCGGAAGGTGGTGTTGGTGCGGCCCACGTACACGAGCATGACGTGTTCGAGGTGTTTCGCGAGAGCCAAGCAGCGCCTCGGGCTCGGTGAACGAGTCTTCCGATGCTGGTCCTGTGGTCATGTAGAGGGTCGGGATCGGAACGCTGCCGGGGTGGTCCTGGCTGTGGCAGAGCGCGGCCACACACGTGTTGACGATGTCAGTCAATCTGATCACCTCCCTCCAGGAGTTGGTCGGGTTGCGGTCTGAGCGTGGAATCTCCTGCCTTCAGGCATGGGAAGCGTTAAGTGCACCCACAGGACCGTAGGGTCGATGCGATGGCGTCGAGAGCGGGACGACTCACGTCCGGCGACCGGTCGTTGGACATCAGCGCGAACGCGAGGACGCGGTCGCCGACATCGGTGACGTATCCGACGAGCGCGCTGGCCTGCGACAACGTCCCGGTCTTCGCGCGCACCCAGCCGGCTCCGGCACCGGTTCCGTAGCGCGCGGAGAGGGTTCCGGTCGCGCCCGCGACCGGCAAGTCGTCGAGCATCGGACGCAGTTCGGGCATGCTGTCGCCGGTCGCAGCGGTGAGGATCTCGTCGAGCAGGCGGGCGGGGATGCGGTCGTCGACGGACAGCCCGCTCGCGTCGTACAGCGCGACGCCGCTGACGTCGAACCCGGCGTCGCCCAGGACCTGCACGATCGCCGCGGTCGCGCCCGCGAAGGACGGCTCGGCACCGACCTTTGCCGCGATCTCCCTGCCGATCGTCTCGGCGAGCACGTTGTCGGAGTGCTCCATCATCTGGCCGATACGGTTCCGCAGCGGCGCGGATTCGACGGAGGCGAGGGGTGCGGCGCCCGACGGCGCGACACCCGCGGTGACCCGTTCGGGTGCGACTCCGAGGGCGGCGGCGAGCGCGTGGCCCGCGTCGAGCGCGGGGGTCGCGCTGCGGGACGACTCGTCGACGAGCGCTTCGCGGCGGGCACCGTCGAGCATCACGGGCTCGATCGGTGCGATGTAGCCGGCGGCGATGTCCGTCGGCATCCAGCCGCGGGCCATCGCCTGACCGACGTAGGCACTGCTGTCGACGACGACGGACGTCACGGCGGTGCCGGTGCCGCGAATCTGGGCGACGAGGTCGTCGAGCCGTGGAGCGCCGGGGTAGTAGCCGGGCTGACCGGCCGGTTGCGCTGTCAGGGTGGGGTCGCCGCCGCCGACCAGCACGATCTGGCCGGGCTCGGTGCCCTGCACCACTCGGGTCGCGACGCGGTGTTCGGGTGGCAGCGTGAGGAGCGCGGCCGCGGCGGTGAGCACCTTCGCGGTCGACGCCGGGATCATCGGGATGTCGGGCCCCTGGCTCCACAGGACCTTCCCGGTGACCGCGTCGGACACGACTCCGGTGAATGCGCCGAGGTCCGGGTTGCCGACGACGGGCGCCAGCGCGGCTGCCAGCGCTTCGGGTGTCGGCGTCGGTGCGCCGTCGGAGACGGGCGCCACCTGCGGTTGCGCGGTGACCGGTGGTGGCGCCGCGACCGTGGTGGCGGTCGTCGCGTCGGCCCCGAATCCGGGCTGTTGGATCACGACGACCGCGGCGAGCGCGGCGAGGACGCCGACAGCGGCCACCCCGAGCAGGAGCCGGACCCGTGTGCGCCGTCGTGCGGCCAGGGACCCGATCTTGCGGTCCTTCGCCCCTGCGTTGCCCAACATCCCTCCGATGATCTGATGGTCCGGGCGCGTGGCTCCGGACGCTGCATGTCGTACTTTGTCCGCCATTATCCCTGACCGGTTACCCTGTTCGTCGCACCATTCACCGAGACAAAGCGAGGAAGACGCGTGTCGTTCGACGTCACCATCGAGATCCCCAAGGGTCAGCGCAACAAGTACGAGGTCGACCACGTCACCGGACGCGTCAAGCTCGACCGCTACCTGTACACGTCGTTCGGCTACCCCGCCGACTACGGCTACATCGAGGACACCCTCGGCGAGGACGGCGATCCGCTGGACGCGATGGTGCTGCTGCCCGAGTCCGTGTACCCGGGCGTGATCGTCGAGGCCCGCCCCGTGGGCATGTTCAAGATGGTCGACGAGGCAGGCGGCGACGACAAGGTGCTGTGCGTGCCTGCAGGCGACCCGCGCTGGGATCACGTCCAGGACATCTCGGACGTCTCGCAGTTCGAGCTGGATGCCATCAAGCACTTCTTCGTCCACTACAAGGACCTCGAGCCGAACAAGCACGTCACCGGCGCCGACTGGGTCGGACGCGAGGAGGCCGAGAAGGTCATCGCGGAGGCGTTCGAGCGCCTGAAGGCCAACGGCGGCCACTGAGTTCATCCGAGAAGTGCGGCATTCCCCCCGGAAACCGGAGGAATGCCGCACTTGTCGTTTCGGGGTATGTCGGTGGTCGCCACTACGATTCGCGACGTGACCGGATACGACGACCTCGACCCCTTCGGCGGCCTCGACCCCAGCGCGCTGCCCGAACGCCAGCAGCGCATCCTCGCCACGATCCGGGACTGGGTTGTCGCGCACGGATATTCGCCGAGCACCCGGCAGATTGCGGACGAAGTCGGCCTGCAGTCGACGTCGACGGTGTCGAAGCATCTGAAGTCGTTGGAGGACAAGGGCTTCCTCGGACGCAGCCCCGCGGTGTCGCGACCGATCGACGTGCGCCCCTTCCTGCAGGGCACTACGGCACGCTCCGCCTCGGACGCGTCGGTGGAGGTCCCCGTTGTCGGCGACATCGCGGCCGGAACCCCGATCCTCGCCGAGCAGCACACCGACGACGTGCTGTCCCTGCCGCGCGACCTGGTCGGCTCCGGCACGGTGTTCGGCCTGCGGGTGCGCGGCGACTCGATGGTGGATGCCGCCATCTGCGACGGCGACATCGTCGTGGTGCGCCAGCAGCAGGAGGCGCATTCGGGACAGATCGTGGCGGCGATGATCGACGGCGAAGCCACCGTCAAGGTGCTGCGCCGCCGCGGTGGGCACGTCACCCTCGAACCGCGCAACGACGCATACCCGGTCATCGACGGTGACGAGGCCGCGATCCTCGGTCGCGTCGTCTCGGTGATGCGCCGCCTCTGAGGCGGACGTCAGAAGTCGACGGGGTCGCGGACGATCGGACAGGTCATGCAATGTCCGCCGCCACGTCCGCGGCCGAGTTCGGCTCCGACGATCGTGATCACCTCGACCCCCTCCTTGCGCAGCGCCGAGTTGGTGTGGGTGTTGCGGTCGTACGCGAACACCACACCCGGTTCGACCGCGACGAGGTTGTTGCCGCTGTCCCATTGCTGCCGTTCGTTGGCGTAGTAGCCGCCTCCGGTCGGCACCACACGGAGCTTGTCGAAGTTCAGCGCCTCCGCAACCACGTCAACGAACGGCTTGGTCTCCTCGGTCACCTCGGGCACCTTGTCACCGGGCCGCAGCGAAAAGGTGTGGATGCCTGAGTACCGCGCCGTTGCCGACCGGCATCACGTCGCCACCTTCGAAAGTCGCCAATCCCCAGTCCTTCTCGGCACCACCCCACCACACGGTGGCATCGGTGAAGTCGGGATGGAATCGGTAGATCGCATGCATCAGCAGGGTCTCGTCGTGCCGCGCAGGCCAGTACAGGGGATTGAGTGTGACGCCGCTGTAGAGCCAGCGCGTGGTGTCGCGGGTGTACAGGGTGTTCGGCGGCGGCATCTTCTTGACCGAAGCGTGTCCGTTGACGTCATGTGCACTCCCGAGCCTCGTCCGGTTGGAGTCCCGCTCGCGCCGATCCTCCCACCTGAGTGCCGCACGAACGGCACGCCACGCCCGGCTCGTTCAGTCGCGCCTGTCGCGTTCTGCTGCTGCGGCGGCGAGACCACCGCCGGTGCGCAGCGGCACCTCCTTCCAGAAGGCCACCAGCACCAGACCGATCAGCGACATGACGGTCACGCCGAGGAACACCGCCGACATGGACTCGGCGAAGCCGACCTTGAACGGCTTCGACAACACAGGGCTGAGCTGCTGGATCACCGAACTGTCGTCCAGTACCTCGGCAGCGGCGGAGGTGTCACCGCTCACGAGGCCGGCGGCGAGCGCGGCGTCGGTGGGGTTGTCACTGTGCAGGCTGTCGATGACGGTCTGACGGAACGCCGGATCGGCGGCGGCGGAGTGCAACGCACCGGTGATGTTCGGCGTCAGCTGTGCGAACAGGATGGACAGGAAGACCGCGACGCCGAGGGTGCCGCCGATCTGCCGGAAGAAGGTGGCCGATGCGGTGGACACCCCCATGTCCTGCGGCGGCAACGAATTCTGGATGGCGAGGGTCAGCGGCTGCATCAGGTTGCCGAGACCGAACCCGATGATCGCCATGCCCGCCATCACGAGAGCGAGTGGACTGTCGGCGGTGACGTAGTGCAGCAGGAACGCCCCGACGGTGAGCGTCGCGGCGCCGATCAGTGGGTAGATCCGGTAGCTGCCGGTCCTGGCGATCAGTTGCCCGGAGAGGATCGAGCCTGTCGCCGTACCCAGCATCATCGGGAGCATCTGGAAGCCGGCGAGGGTCGGACTCGACCCCTGGACCACCTGAAGGTACTGCGGGAGCAGGGCGATGGCGCCGAACATCGCGGCGCCGACGACGATCGAGATGACGACGCCCAGCGCGTAGGTGGAGTTGCGGAACATCCGCAACGGGATCACGGCCGCGTCCCGCATACGCCGCTCGACGAGAACGAACACGCACACGCCGACCGCGCCGACGACGTAGCAGGCGATCGATCGGCTGCTCCCCCAACCCCAGATGCGTCCCTGTTCGGCCACGACCAGCAGCGGGACGAGGCCGACCACCAGCGCCGCGGTACCCCACCAGTCGATCCGGACCCCCGATCGGCGCGTCTTCGGCAGGTTCAGCACCTTCCACACCACGGCCAGGGTGAACGCACCGATCGGGACGTTGACCAGGAACACCCAGCGCCAGCCTGTGATCCCCGCGATGACGTCCTGCCCGGCGAGCACTCCGCCGAGCACCGGTCCGAGTACGGCGGACGAACCGAACACGGCGAGGAAATAGCCCTGGTACTTGGCCCGATCCGCCGGCGCGACGATGTCACCGAGGATCGCCAGGCCCAGCGCCAGCAGTCCTCCCGCACCGAGTCCCTGGATCGCCCGGAACGCGGCGAGCATGTACATCGACTGTGCGAGGGTGCACAGCAGCGATCCGGCCACGAAGATCGTGACCGCCGCCAGGTAGAACGGCTTTCGGCCGTACATGTCGGAGAGCTTGCCGTACAGCGGGGTGGCCAGCGTTGCGGTGACCAGGTATGCGGTCGTCACCCAGGCCTGCATGGCATAGCCGTCGAGGTCGTCGGCGATGGTGCGGATCGCGGTGGCGACGATCATCTCGTCGAGCGAGGCGAGGAACGTGCCGAGCATCAGCCCGGACAGAACGACCAGGATCTGCCGATGCGTGAAAACGCCCTCGGACGCCGGAGCCTCGTCCCCTGTCGGGTGGCTCTCGGTGCGTTCTGGTGCGTTCTGGTCTGCGGCTTCCGCCAGGGTCATCGCGCGTCCCGCGCCCGGTCGAAGATCGGCCGCATTCGTTCGTAGTCCTCTACGAAGCGGTCGAGCAGGCGCGTGAACTCGTTGAGGTCGTCGATGGACCACTCCGCGACGACCTGGCCCAGCTTCTCGTTGCGGAGCGCGCGGATTCGTGTGGCCGCTGCCCTTCCGCTCTCGGTGACCGCTAGGACGCTGGCGCGACCGTCCGTCGGGTCGGGCTGGCGCTCCACGTGGCCGCGCTCGACCAGCTGGGTGACCTGCCTGCTGACGGTCGACGGATCGGAGTACATGACCTCTGCGAGCGCGCCCGACCGCATCGGTCCGTCGTGGATCAGCCGGAACAGGCAGGCGTACGCCGCGGGGTCGATCCCGTCGGTGGCCTTCGCGTGCGCGATGGTCCGGTCCCGAACCCGTTGCAGTCGGACGAGGTGGTTGCCGATGCGGTCTGCGAGCGAGTCGACGTCGTCCGACGTCGGCTCGATCTCGCGGTCGGGCGGGGTTGTCACTGTCACTCCTCGGGGCCTCACCAACTGTGTGCTGACGGCAAGTATGTGGTGTTCCCCGTCACTCGGGCAACCAGCCGACGCATCCACCAGCACGCCCGCACGCTGGGGATGTTCGGCCGGTCACCCGAAGCCTCTCGGCTGACCCTCGCTTCTAGCGGCCCTTGAACTCCGGTGCCCGCTTCTGGAACACGGCGGCGATGGCCTCGCCGAGGTCCTCGGAGGGCAGGAAGGCGGAGTTCCACGCGGCGACGTAGCGGAGGCTGTCGTCGACGGCGGGCTTGCGCGTGTGGTCGAGGACCTGCTTGACGCCCTGCACCACGAGCGGCGGGTTGGCGGCGATCGCGGCGGCGGTCTCGTGCGCAGCGGCGAGGGTGGCCTCGGCATCGGCGTACACGTCGTTGACCAGACCGATCTTCTCGGCGCGGGCGGCGTCGATGTCCTTGCCGGTGAGGGCGAGTTCACGCAGGTGACCGTCGCCGATGATCCGGGGCAGTCGAGCGAGGGTTCCGACGTCGGCGACCATCGCGACCTTGACCTCTCGGACGCTGAACTTCGCGTCGGCGCTGGCGTAGCGGATGTCGGCGGCGGTGATGAGGTCGACGGCGCCGCCGATGCACCAGCCCTGGACGGCCGCGACAACCGGCTTGCGGCAGTCGGCGACGGCGGTGATGGCGTTCTGCATCTTCCGGATGACGCCGTGGAAGTCGGTGCGCGGCGCGGCCTGCGCCTTGTCGGCGAGCACCGGTGCCATGGCGGGTGCCATCGCCTGGAGGTCCAGACCGAAGGAGAAGTGCTTGCCCTCGCCGGCGAGGACGACGGCGCGAACCTCGGGGTCGGCGTCGAGTTCGGCGAACAGCGGCACCAGCTCGTCCCAGAAGTCGGGGCCCATGGCGTTGCCCTTACCGGGACCGATCAGCGTCACCTGAGCAACGTTGTCCTTGATGTCGACCGTGAAGGCCTTCCAGGAATGTTGAGTCATTACTCAAGAGTAACCTTCGCGCCGGGCGCCCGTTAAGCCTGGGAAAACTTCATCGATTTCCGCTGGATCGACCGGCGACCACCGCTCAGGATGAAGGGACCACCGCCGATCCGATGTGACGGGCGGCCGCATCGCAGGGAGGCCACATGCTGATGCACCAGGGAATCGGACTCGACGGGTTCAACACCCTGTCCGAGCGCCGGGCGACCCATGCCCTGTTCGAATGCTGCTCCTCGGTGATCTGGGCAGGCGCACTCGCGTCCGGCCGCCCCTACGCCACCCACGACGCCCTTCTGACCAGGGCGGACTCCGAACTCTTCGAGCTCTCCCCGGAGGCCGTCGACACCGCTCTGCATTCACACCGGGGCATTGCGCACCGGGTTCGCACGACCGCCTCGTCGCTCGAACAGTGCGCGGTCTGGGCGCCCGACGAGGAGACGATGCTCGCCGTCGTCGCCGCATGCGACCGCTACCTACGCCAGTTCGGATACCCGTACCTGTGGTGCGCATCCGGACGTGACGCCGTCGATCTGCTCGGCGACCTCGACCTGCGCATGTCCCACTCCCCCGACATCGAGCGCAAGACGATGCTCGGCGAACTGGCGAAGGTCAACCGGACAAGGATCCGGCGCATGCTCGGGCCCGAGGGCGGCTACGACAACTACTACTGAGGATATTCGCAGGTCAGGGCCGCGCGAAGGCGCCGGCGAACACTCCCGCGACGGCGGACTGCACCGCCTGCTGATCGACCTGTTCGGGGTCGACGGCGTGTTCGAGCATGAGCCCCGAGATCAGCGCCATGATCGTGATCGCGAGGACGTGGGCGTCGACACGGTCCGCGATGCCCCACGCGTCGGCTCGTCCGGCGATGAGGTCCTCGAGCTGGCTCCGCAGCGATCGCCGCTCCCGCAGGTACGCCTCGGCAATGGCCGGTTCGCGTGCGGCCTGGACTCCGAATTCGAGGACGAGCAACGCCCATCCGGGTTCCCCGACGAGCCAGGTGCTGATCGTCTCGCCGCCGCGGCCGACGGCATCGGCGATGTCGAGGTCCGCGATCTCCGCGAGGACCCGGCCCGCGAGTTCGAGTGAGCGCTCGGCGAACAGTTCCGCGAAGAGGTCCTGCTTGGACTCGAAGTTCGAGTAGACGGCCCCCTTGGTGAAGCCCGCACGCCGCGCGATCTCGGTGAGCTTGGCGGCCGCGAAGCCTCGAACGGCAAATTCCTCGGCCGCGGCACCCAGGATCCGCCGTCGCACCTCGTTGCGCGACGGGCGGGCGATCGGCTCGCCGTGTGGCGCAATCCGCGGCAGTTGGTCCGGTGTCGCGCTCGACTCAGTTTCCACGATGTCCATTTTCCGGCTTGACGACTCCAATTTTCGATACCTACGGTATTCAATACTTCAGGTATCGACAAGGCAGGGGCGTACATGAGCACGACAGTCGACGCGAACGCGCGCGAGACGAGCGCGATTCGGGAGGACACGGTGGCGCACCGATCCACCAGCCCCACCGACAGGTACAGCCAGCGACAGATCCTGGTCGCCGTCGCGATCGGCGTCCTGCTGCTGCAGATCGGCTTCATCACCAGCTACGTCGCCGCCTTCCATCAGCCGACCCCGCGGGACATCCCGATCACCGTGGTCGCGGACTCCGCACTGCCGGCGGGCACCGGCCAGCAGGTCGTCGACCGCCTCAACGCGATCGACGGGCATCCGGTCCAGGCGCGGCTCGCCGCCGGCACCTACGAGACACGCACCCTGATCGGCGCGCGGGAGGTCATGGGCGGATACGTCATCGCGTCATCCGGCCCCGACACCCTGATCGTCGCGAGCGGAGCAGGCAGTTCCGCAGCGACCGCGCTCGAGGGCATCTTCACCTCCGCGACAGCGGACATGGGGAGGGAGTTCGTCGTCCGCGACGAGGTACCCGTCGGGGCGCACGACAACCGTGGCCTGTCCGGGTTCTACCTGTCGATCGGCTGGGTGGTCGGCGGATACCTGCTGGCAGCCGCGATCGGCCTGCTCATCGGGGCACCGAGGACGCTGCGCGAAGCTGGTGTGCACACCGCGCTCATGGCCGCGTACGCGGTGGTGTCGGGATTCCTCGGCGCGCTCATCGCCACCAACATCCTCGGCACGTTCACCGGGCATCTGCTGCCCCTGTCCCTGCTGGGCGCGGCAGTGGTGTTCGCGACCGGCATGTTCACGATGGGTCTGCGGGCGGCGATCGGCATCCTCGCCGTTCCGCTGGCGATCCTGATCTTCGTCGTGCTCGGAAATCCCAGCGCAGGAGGCGCATTCGGGTCGAATGTGCTGCCCTCGTTCTACGCCGCGATCGGCCGGTGGATCACGCCGGGAGCCGGGACGGAGGGTGTGCGGAGCATCGTGTACTTCCACGGAACCGGGCTCGGGCAGCCGGTCGTGACACTGGTCGTGTACGCAGTCGCCGGCCTCGCGGCCGTGTTCGGATTCACCGCCGTCCGATCTCGGCGGACACGTTCCGCTTGACGAACGTTTCGCCGAGCGAGCGGTGCCTCTCACGTCCTAAGGTGGGTCATGGCGAGGACACTGCATCCGGACGCGGCGAACGTCGCGAGGACGCTGATCGCGCGGGGCCACCACGGGGTGGTGGTCACGCTGGACCAGCCGACCCACACCGCGGCGGAGGCGGCCGCGATCCTCGGCGTCGACATCGGCGCGATCACGAAGTCGCTGGTGTTCCTGCTCGACGACGAGCCCGTCGTGCTGCTCGTCTCCGGAGCACATCAGGTGGACACCGAGCGCACCGGTAAACGTCTCGAGGGGACGTTGGCGCGAGCACCCGCGTCGCTCGTGCGCGAGGTGACCGGGCAACCGATCGGCGGGGTTGCCCCGGTCGGTCATCCGACGAACCTGTCCACCTACGTCGACGCCTCGCTCGAGGCGTTTCCGGAACTGTGGGCGGCCGCCGGCCACCCCGACGCGGTGTTCCGAACGACCTTCCGCGAGTTGGTCCGCATCACCGCGGGCCTGCCCATCGACGTCGACTGAGCACCCCACCCCTCGGTGTCAGGGGAACCCGAAGGCGGTCGGACCGGGCAGGGCTCCCCTCACCCCGAGGGGTCGAAGCGGAGGTCAGGAGGCGAGGGCGCGCGTGGTGAGGCCGAACCGGCCGAGGATCTCGCCCAGGACCGTCGACGGCCGGGTCACCCCCTGCTCGTGCAGCACCGGTAGGACGTCGTCGACGACCCTGTCGAGCACCTGCGGCAGAACGAGCGGGAGCAGGGTGACGCCGTCCGCGACACCCGCGGCCCGGATGTCCGCGAGCAGACCCACCAGCCCGGACGCAGTGCCGACGTACGAGATCGATTCCGGCACACGAGGTTCACGCAGTCCCGCGTCGAGCCGGGCAAGTTCGCGTCGGGCTCCGCGATGGTCGTCGGCGAGGAGCACCTCGACGTCGAGCAGAACGGCAACGGAATCGGGATCGCGGCCGTCGCGTTCGGCGCGGGCTCGGGCGACGTCGCGCCGACGCTGCGCTTCCCCCAGGTCGTGCGCGCGAATCCTGACAACGGAGTCGGGGTCGCCCGCGAGGTCGAGGGTCGACGACGTCAGTTCGACCCAGTAGTCGCTGAGGCCGAGTGGAATTCGGAAGTCGGTGTGGGCGGCGGCAGCCGGGTGACGACCGGCACCGGAGAGTTCGACGGCCACGTGCAGCGGCCTGGACGACGGGTTCGAGAAGGAAGCAGACATGACTGTCCTCGGAATGTGACGGGGATGATCGGGGCGGTCGAGGTGATACTCAGACCGGACAGATGCCCGACGCGGTGCGGCACAGATCGACATGCCTGCGGCACCACTGGCCGCCGATCGTCTCTGCCGCTTCCGAAGTCATGCGCCCGATACTAGCGTCCCGCTGCGGAGGTCGTCGCGCGCTCACGAACGAAATCCGCGATGGCGGAGACCAACCGGTCGACGTCGCCACTGCTGCTGCCGAGTCCGAGGCTGGCACGAACGGCCCCCTCGACGTGCCCGAGACGTGCGAGCAGCGGGTGGGCGCAGAAGCGGCCGTCGCGCACACCGATGCCGTACCCGTCGGACAGGAACGTCGCGACCTCGCGGGGCTGTGCGCCCGCAACGGTGAAGGTGACGATGCCGACCGCGTCCGGCGAGTCGGGCCAGATCCGAAGGATCTCGACGCCGTCGATGTCGGAGAGTCCGACCGTGAGCCGGTCGCACAGAATCCGCTCGTGGAGCTCGGCCTCGTCGGCGTCGAATCCGGCGAGCGCCTCGCATGCAGCGGCGATGGCGACGGCACCGAGAACGTTCGGGGTGCCCGCCTCGTGCCGCTGCGGTGCGGTGGCCCACTGGACGTCGTCGAGGTCGACGTTCTTGGTGGCGCCGCCGCCCGAAAGGTACGGCTCGGCGGCGTCGAGCCAGTCTGCGCGGCCGACGAGGGCGCCGGCACCGAACGGTGCGTAGAGCTTGTGCCCGGAGAAGACGAGGTAGTCGACGCCGAGTTCGGCGATGTCGACGCGACGATGCGGCAGCAGCTGGGCGCCGTCGACGACGATGCGCGCACCACACTCGTGTGCGATGCGGGCGAGGCGGGCGATCGGCAGGACCTCACCGGTGACGTTCGACGCCCCGGTGACGGCGAGCAGCGCGGCGGGACGCGTGCAGAGCTCGGCGACGATCCGCTGGATGGTCTCCTCGACCGTATCGGCGGACCGCACGACCCGGGCGCCATTCCGGTTCCAGGGCAACAGGTTTGCGTGGTGCTCGATGTCGAGGACGACGGTGTCGCCAGGCACGCAGGAGGCCAGCAGGTTGAGGGCGTCGGTGGTGTTGCGGGTGAACACGACGACGTCGTCCTCACGGGCTCCGACGAAGTTCGCGACAACGCCGCGCGCACCCTCGTACCGCTCGGTGCACACCTGCGATGCGAAGCCCGCGCCGCGATGAACGCTGGCGTAGAAGGGCAGCAGGTTCTGCACGGCTTCCGCGACCGCGGTCAGTGCGGGAGCGCTGGCCGCGTAATCGAAGTTCGCGTACGTGGCGGAGGTTCCGTCGGCGAGCGGGGCGACGAGGTCGGATCCGCACACGGGAGCGAAAGCGGCAGTGTCGCACGCATTTTCATTGACCGAGAGGTCGGCACAGGCGGTGGATTCCAGAACTGCGGTCATGGCGTCATCCCTTGAACTCAGGGACCCGTGCGTGAGGTGGTTGTGCATCGAGTCCGCGCTTGCCGTGTCCGGTGTTGGATTCACGGCCAGGTCGTCACCCGGGGCACCCCACCGCGGTGGAGGGTTGCCGGCCAGCAAGCCGGGGCTAAGCGCTGGCACTCATAACCTGCAGCGAGAATGGCAGCCTTGCCGAGCGGCTGTCAACCCGAAGCTCCGAGGCCCCACGGTGACCTCCATCACTCCCCCGTGTCCGAACGCAACGGTCGCGAGCCCGCCCACCAGCGGAAAACACCTGTTCCCGGTCCGTCTATAGGCTGGTCGGACAGTTCGAACCTGGGAGGCGTCTCGTGCCGAATCTTCGTCGAATGTCCATCGCCCTCGCGGCTGCAGTCGCAGCGGTCGTGCTGGTGGCCGGATGCTCGGGCGGCTCCGACTCGTCCGGTCCGGCCGCGTCGGGCTCGCAGGACTCCGACGCGACGATCACCTTCACCCCCGCCGACCTCACGGCGCCGGTGGACCCGCTCAGCCCGATCACCGTCGACGTGGCGGACGGGTCACTGACATCGGTCACGCTCACCAACCCGGAGGGCAAGGTGATCGAGGGCATCACCACGCCGGACGAGACGTCGTGGAAGCCGGGCGAGCCTCTCGGCTACGGGAAGACGTACGACCTGGCCGCGCAGGCGGTCGACGGTCGCGGCGTCGCAACGTCTCGGGACGCCACGTTCACCACCGTGACCCCGAACAACCAGACCCGCCTGTACCTGAACACCACCGGTGGACAGTCCCTCGTCGACGGCGGCACCTACGGCGTCGGACTGGTCGTCGTCGGGCACTTCGACGAGCCGATCGGGGACCGTGCCGCCGCGGAGAAGGCGATGGCGGTGACGACGAATCCACCGGTCCAGGGCTCGTGGTTCTGGGTCGACGACCAGAACGCGCACTGGCGCCCACAGCAGTACTACGCGCCCGGCACGACGGTGTCGGTCGACGCGAAGATCTACGGCACCGATCTCGGCAACGGCCTGTACGGCGAGCAGGACGAGGCGGTGTCCTTCCGGATCGGCGACTCCCACGTCTCGATCGCCGACGACAACACCAAGATGGTGACCGTCTACGAGAACGGCCAGGTGGTTCGGGAGATGCCGACGTCGATGGGCATGGGTGGCACGGAGACGATCGGCGACACGACGCTGTCGTTCTGGACGCAACCCGGGGTCTACACGGTGATGGACAAGGCGAACCCGGTGATCATGGACTCGTCGACGTATGGGCTGCCGATCAATTCGCGGCTCGGATACAAGGAGACGATCAACTGGGCAACGCGGATCAGCTCGGACGGCATCTACCTGCACGAGCTGGCGTCGAGCGTGTGGGCGCAGGGCAACACCAACACCTCACACGGCTGCCTCAACCTCAATCCCGAGAACGCGCAGTGGTTCTTCGGCTTCTCGCAGCCGGGAGACGTCGTCGAGGTCCGCAACACCGGCGGCGCACCGCTGGAGGTGTGGCAGAACGGAGACTGGAGCCTGCCCTGGGACCAGTGGCGCGCGGGCAGCGCGCTGTAGGCACTGCCCGGTGGGATGGCCTGCGACCTATAGGTGGTCGAATCCGATGCTCATGCGTTCACCCCCGTATGGGCACGGAGCCAGTCGATTCCGGGTCCTCGGGTGCGGGCGATGCCCTTGTAGTCGGCCATGTCGTCGGGCAGTTCGACGAGGATGTCGTGAAGTCGCTGCGCCCATTCGGGAACCAACGCGACGTCCTCGAACGGCAGCAGGTGGGTGCGAATGAGGAACAGGATGGCATTGGACGCGCCCAGGCGGATGAGGTGCTGTACCTCGACTCGCAGGTGCAGGCGTCGTCCGACGTCGGCCAACGGGCCTTCCCCGAGCAGACGCCGGTCGCGACCCCAGTCAGGGTAGGTCTCGGTGGCGGTGTCGAGCCTGCGGTCGACGGTCAGCGTCCAGTTGGTGCGCCGGTACCGTTGTCCCGCTTGCAGTCCCATCAGGAACTGTTGCGCCCGCGGAATGACGCCCTCCTCGTGGACGCGGGGAACGGGTCCGTGGATCTGCAGGAAGCTCATCCCGACATCGAACCGCAACGACCAGTCGGCAGCGAAGGTGACCAGACCTGCGTCACCCCACAGCGCGCCCTCACGCTGGTCGAGCAGGACGACGTCCTCCTGGACCTGCCTTCCGATGTACCGCAGTGGCGGCTCGGGCAGACTGTCGGCGACCCCGACGACGAAGGACTGATCCCATCCGAGTTCACCATTGCGCCAATGCCATCGGTCGCCGTCCCGAGCCAGGGAGAACCGGTCGGGGTGGGCGTCGGCAAGCATCCGCATGAGCGTCGTCATCGTTTCCCACTGCGCGGCCTCCATGTGCGGCAGCGCCTGGAAGCGATCCGGATCGGCGCCGAGAATGCGGTCACGCTCCGCCAGATCGCCCAGGTAGAACTCGTCGACGTCAACGGGATCCTCGCCCCAGCTTCCCGCGGCGGTGACGGCCCGCGTACCTGCCGGCTCGACGTTGGTGCTGTAGCGGTAGGTCTCGTGCGGGAAGGGGAACGGGAATCGGGCCACGCGGGCGGGCAGGGCAAAGGCTGTCACAGGTCGACCTCGATTCGGTTGCCGTCGGCGCGAGAGACGCAGGGCATGAAGTGGCCGCCGCACTCCTTCTCCCTGTCGGTCAGATAGAGGTCGCGGTGCAGGGGCGTACCACCGACGACTGCAGTGCGGCACTCGCCGCAGACGCCCTGGCGGCACAGGTTCGGGACCGGGACACCCTGCTGTTCCAGCGCGTCGAGCGCGCTGACCCCGGCTGGTACTGGGACGTCGATGCCGCTGCGCCGCAGTCGTAGCGTGAACGGTTCGCCCGCGTCGAGGTCGCCGACACCGAAGTGTTCGTAGTGGATTCGAGCACCGGGCCAGCCGGCCGCACCCGCTCGCGCGACGAGATCGTCGATGAGGACACCAGGACCACATGCGTACAGGTGGGTTCCGAGTGGGCTGTCGGACAGCGCGGGTCCGAGTGCACCCCAGAACTCGTCCGGCGTGTGGTAGCAGTGCAACCGGTCGCCGCACAGCTCGCGAAGCTCGTCCAGGTGCGGACCGTCGCCGGGCCGGAAGGTGTAGTGCACCTCGAACGACCGACCCCAGGCCACGGCCGCCCGGACATGCGACAGGATCGGCGTGACGCCGATACCGCCCGCGACGAGCAGGTGATGACGGGCCGTGAGAACGGGGGCGAATGTGCTTCGGGGACGGCTGATCTCGACGACGTCCCCGACGGCGAGGTCGTGGATCCATCGTGATCCGCCGCGCCCGGTGGGGTTCAGGCGGACGGAGATCTCGTAGGCGTCGGGCTCGAATTCGGGTCCGGTCAGCGAGTACGAGTTGCGTCGGGGCCGTCCGTCGGCGGCGATTCCGCACGACACCACGATGTGGCTACCCGGGGTGAAGGACGGCAGGGGTGCGCCGCCGGGGTCGGTGAATCTCGCGTGGCGGACGCCGTCCACCGGGGTGTCGACGGCGTCGACGACGACGGGGCGTGTAGCGGCGTCACCGCGGACCGGCAGGTCGGATGTCAGGGTCACGGGCATTCCTCCGCATCGTGCATGTAGCCGAGGTAGGCGCCGGTTCGGCGCGAGAGATGGTGGTACACGATCAGATCGGCGGCGCACTCGGGGCAACGCGTGAGTCCGCCGACGGGCACCGCCGCGAGGTGGACGGTGGCGCAGTGCGCGCAGTGGACGCTGCGGATGTCGGCATCGGGGCCTCCGTCGTCGACGACCTCGGCGAGGATCTCCGCATCGAGCAGGCCCGCGCCCTGCGCTCTCGCCTGGGCAGCGAGCACCGGCGCCTCGGCGCCGACGAGGACCAGCCGCCACCCGACCCGGGCGGCGGCGAGCCTGCGATCGAGGACGTCGGACGCGATCTGCGTCCAGTCCGGCGGCAGCCGGAGCCAGTCCACGCGGGTGCCGGCGAAACTGCCGACGAGTTCCTGTGCGCGGCGTCCGGCCGCGGCGCCGAACGAGAGGACGGTGACCGTGCGGCCGCCGTCGGCGACGGCGGTCCGCTCGGCGTGCCACCGTCCGACGGTGGTCGTGCCCATACAGACGGTCATGGCCGGACCCCTACGGCGCGAAGCTGCGCTGGCCGACGTAGAACGCAAGCGCTCCGGCCGGAGTGGTGAACCGGATTCGGGAGCCCTTCGGGAAGAAGATCGCGTCGCGCGGCCCCGCGGTCTCGACCTGCCCGGTGTCGAGGTTCTCGAGGCGGAACTCGCCGTCGAGGACGACCTTCATCTCGTCGTACTCGTAGGTGTAGTCGAGGGGCGCGTCGGTGGGGTCGAGCTTGAAGTAGCCGGCGGCCATCTCCGAGCCCTCGGGGTTCGGGTAGACGTCGTCGATGTAGCCCTCGGTGCCGGGGAACTCGGCCACCGGCATCTGCGGGAGGGACTTCCAGAAGCCGGAGGTGACCCGGAAGGCGGGAATCGCCGTGGTGTCGCTGCTGGCGGGAACCGCCGTGGTGTCGCTGCTGGCGCGAACGGTGGTGGTGACGTCTGCCATGACTGCTCCTGGCGATGGGGCCGGGTGAGGGCCGGCGGGGGTGGAGGAAAGCGCCGAATCGCTGGCGTGAAACAGACGCTACTGAGAGGAAACCCTCCCGGCAATTGCGCGGCGGTTAACTCGTGTAACCGATTCCTCTCTCGCTCAACCGAATTCGACAACCCGGCCACCCGAGGGCTCGTCACGACAACCTGACGCATCCGTAACACGCCCGTCATGGATGTTATGTTTCCTGGTATTCGACAGCGATTCACACAGTGAAACGACATGCAGAACGACTCGCAGCCGAGACCAGGAGCCCTGATGACGCTCGACACCACCGACCTGAACGTGACGCGTCTACCCTCGTCGTCCCACACGGCACCCACCGACCTCGCCGGCCTCGCCCACGCCACCGGTACCCGCTTCATCCTGGCGATCTTCGTCAACCTGGCCGGCAAGCCCTGTGCGAAGCTGGTTCCCGTCGAGGCCGTCGACGAGCTGGCCACCGACGGCGTCGGCTTCGCCGGCTACGCGGCGGGCGCGATGGGCCAGGAGCCGAAGGACCCCGACCTCGTCGCCGTTCCCGACCCGTCCTCCTTCACCCCGATCCCGTTCGTCCGGCCCGGCCTCGCGCTCGTGCACTGCGACCCGCACGTCGAGGGCAGGCCCTGGCCGTTCGCGCCCCGCGTCATCCTCAAGAACATGCTGGCCAAAGCGGCCGAGAAGGGCCTCGACGTCAACATCGGCGCCGAGATCGAGTACTTCCTCGTCAACAAGGACGACACGGGCGGACTGCGCACCGCCGACGCTCTCGACACCTCTCGGCAGCCCTGCTACGACGCCCGCGACGTCACCCGCATGTACGAGCACCTGACGTCCATCTCCGCGGCGATGAACTCCCTCGGCTGGGGCAACTACGCCAACGACCACGAGGACGGCAACGGTCAGTTCGAGCAGAACTTCAACTACGCGGACGCCCTGACCACCGCCGACCGCGTCGTGACGCTGCGCTACTTGATCTCGGTACTCGCCGAGGAGCGCGGCATGACCGCCACGTTCATGCCGAAGCCGTTCGCCGACCGCACCGGCAGCGGCCTCCACATGCACCTGTCCCTGTGGAGGGACGGCGAATCCGCGTTCCCGGACGCCTCCGACCCGCGCGGCCTCGGTCTGTCGAAGACCGCCTACTCGTTCATCGCGGGGATCCTCGAACACGCCTGCGCGTTGCAGGGCGTGATCGCGCCGACCGTCAACTCCTACAAGCGAACCGGTGCCACCGCGACGAGCAGCGGCGCCACCTGGTCACCCCGCTACGCCACCTACGGCGGCAACGATCGCACCCATTACCTGCGCGTGCCGGACCACAACCGAGTCGAACTGCGCGGCGGCGACGGCTCCGCGAACCCGTACCTCGCCGCGGCCGCTGCGATCGGGGCCGGACTCGACGGCATCGACCGCGACCTCGACCCGGGCGAGCCCGGAGCGGGATCGGGCCCGGACACGCTGCCGATGACGCTGCTGCACGCGATGGACGCACTCGCTGCCGATCCCGTCGTCTGCGGGGCACTCGACGCCGCGGGTCCCGGCGTCGCCGACTACTTCGCCGGCCTCAAGCGCGAGGAGTTCTTCTCGTGGCACAACACGGTGACGCCGTGGGAGGTCGACACCTACCTCACCGCCTTCTAGGCCCCCGAAAACCGACCCCCACTGCGTCCAACACAACTAGGAGACTGCCATGTGCGGCATCGTCGGGCTCCACCTGCGTGAGCCCTCCCTCCACCCTCGACTGGGTGAACTCTTGACCGGAATGCTCGGTGAAATGGTCGACCGCGGACCGGATTCCGCGGGTATGGCGATCTACGGCGACCCCATCTTCTCCCCCGCCGGCCACGCGTCGGTGTCCGTGCTCGGTGCCGACACCGGCCTGGCGGCCGCCGCAGGCGCCGTCCTCGGAGTGGACGTGGCAGCCATCGACCTCCCGCCGACGACCGTGCTGCACGCCCCCGTTCCGGCACACGAACTGACCGCGGTCATCCGGTCCGTCGACCCCGGTGCGACCGTCATCGGCCTCGGCGAGGAGGTCACCGTCCTCAAGGGCATGGGCGATCCGCTGGACCTGGCCCGCGGATTCGGCCTGCCCGCAGCCTCCGGCTGGCAGGGAGTCGGGCACACCCGCATGGCCACGGAATCCGCGGTCACTGCCGCCGGTTCGCACCCGTTCGCCGTCGGACCCGACCAGTGCCTGGTGCACAACGGCTCGTTCTCGAACCACCTCTCCGTCAAGCGCGAACTCGAGGCCGAAGGCGTGCAGTTCGACAGCGAGAACGACACCGAGGTCGGTGCCCGCTTCGTCGCCAAGCACCTCGCCGAGGGAGCGGACCTCGAGAAGGCGCTCCGCCTGCTCGGCGAGCGGTTCGACGGCTTCTACACCCTGCTGGTCTCCACCGCCGATTCCTTTGCCGTCGTGCGGGACCCGATCGCCTGCAAGCCCGCGATCGTCGCCGAAACCGACGCCTACGTCGCGATGGCGTCGGAGTTCCGCGCCCTGGCCCACCTCCCTGGCATCGCGGACGCGCACCTGTTCGAACCCGAACCGGACCGCGTCTACGTCTGGAACCGCTGACGTCCTGCGCTCGATGGCGCCGGCGCTCTGCGTCCCGTGTAGCTGACCCGACCACCCCTGACCTTCCGGAGCCGACCGTGACACTGACCGACACCCCCACCGTCACCACCACCTACGACCTGGCGGAGATCTCGACGCGTGAGCTCAACGCCGCGCTGCACGCGACCGAGTCTCCCGCCACCGTGCGGGCGGTCAACCCGCAGGGCGCCCACGCACTCGCCTGCGGCCTCGACCGCCCCGTCGACGTCACCATCGAGGGCCACACCGGCTACTACACCGCAGGCATGAACAAGCACGCGTCGGTCACCGTCGAGGGCAACGTCGGCGTCGGCGTCGCCGAGAACATGATGTCGGGCACCGTCCGGGTCACCGGTGACGCCTCGCAGTCCGCGGGCGCCACCGCGCACGGCGGACTGCTGGTGATCGAGGGCAACGCCGCAGCCCGCTGCGGTATCTCGATGAAGGGCGTCGACATCGTGGTCGGCGGCGACATCGGACACATGAGCGCTTTCATGGGCCAGGCCGGACGCCTCGTCGTTCTCGGCAATGCCGGTGAGGCGCTCGGTGATTCGCTGTACGAGGCGCGTATCTACGTGCGGGGCACCGTCGCCTCGCTCGGCGCGGACTGCGTCAAGAAGGACATGCGGCCGGAGCACCTGGACGAACTACGCGAACTGCTGACGGCCGCAGGTCTCGACGCCGACCCGGCCGACTTCACCCGCTACGGATCCGCCCGCAGTCTCTACCACTTCCACGTCGACAACACGTCCGCGTACTGATCCCGGCGCCCCTACCCCGCCACTTCCGCGAACACTTCAGGAGTACACCATGACGACGTTCCAGCCCGGACTGCGCGAGTCGGCCACCTTCGACCGCGGCGTCATCCACGACATCCAGCGCGCCGCCGAGACCGGCATCTACGACATCCGCGGCTGGGGCGCGAAGCGCAAGCTCCCGCACTTCGACGATCTGTTGTTCCTCGGCGCATCGATGTCCCGCTACCCGCTCGAGGGCTACCGCGAGAAGTGCGACACCGATGTCGTGCTCGGTGACCGGAACGCGAAGTTTCCACTGCACCTGGACATTCCGGTCACCATCGCAGGGATGAGCTTCGGTGCGCTCTCGGGCCGCGCCAAGGAGGCGCTGGGTCGCGGGGCGAGCGAGGTCGGGACGTCGACCACCACCGGCGACGGCGGCATGACGCCCGAGGAGCGCGGGCAGTCGAAGAACCTGGTCTACCAGTACCTGCCGTCCCGCTACGGCATGAACCCGGACGACCTGCGCAAGGCCGACGCGATCGAAATCGTGCTCGGCCAGGGCGCGAAGCCGGGCGGTGGCGGAATGCTGTTGGGCCAGAAGATCACCGAGCGGGTCGCAGGGATGCGCACCCTGCCGGTCGGCATCGACCAGCGCAGCGCGTGCCGGCACCCGGACTGGACGGGCCCGGACGACCTCGCCATCAAGATCGTCGAGCTGCGGGAGATCACCGGCTGGGAGAAGCCGATCTACGTCAAGGTCGGTGCCACCCGCACCTACTACGACGTCAAGCTCGCGGTGAAGGCAGGCGCCGATGTCGTCGTGGTCGACGGCATGCAGGGCGGCACCGCCGCCACCCAGGACGTGTTCATCGAGCACGTCGGCATCCCGACGCTGGCCGCCATCCCGCAGGCGGTGCAGGCACTGCAGGAGATGGGAATGCACCGCACTCCGGGTGGCGTGCAGCTGATCGTCTCGGGCGGTATCCGGTCCGGCGCCGACGTCGCCAAGGCGATGGCCCTGGGCGCCGACGCCGTCGCGATCGGCACCGCCGCTCTGATCGCGCTGGGCGACAACGATCCGAGGTACCAGGCCGAGTACGAGAAGCTGGGGTCGGCCGCCGGCTTCTACGACGACTTCCAAGACGGGAAGGATCCGGCAGGCATCACCACCCAGGATCCGGAGCTGCAGGCGCGCTTCGATCCGATCGAGGGCGGCCGCCGTCTCGCGAACTACCTGCGGGTGCTCACGATGGAGGCACAGACCATCGCCCGAGCCTGCGGCAAGTCGCACCTGCGGAACCTCGAGCCCCAGGACCTCGTCGCGCTGACCGTCGAGGCGTCCGCGATGGCCCGCGTACCGCTGGCAGGCACCAATTGGATTCCCGGCCAGTACTGAGCTCCAGGAATTCTCGTCGGAAGGACAGCTGTTCATGACCGCATTCGACTCACTCTGGGCGTCGATCATCGATGTCGGCAAGCACGCGACCACCGGCGGCTACCGCCGCTTCGCCTGGAGCGACGCCGACCTCACGCTCCGCGAGTGGTTCCGTGGCTGCGCCGCCGAGCGTGGCATGGATGCCGAGGAGGACCGCAACGGGAACCTGTGGGCGTGGTGGCTTCCGGAGGGCTGGGTGGGCGACCCGACCGACGCATTCGTCACCGGATCACACCTCGACTCGGTGCCCGACGGCGGCGCCTTCGACGGCCCACTCGGGGTCGTGTCGGCGTTCGCCGCCGTGGACATCGTGCGTGCCCGCGGAGTCATCCCGACCGTCCCGATCGCGATCACCGCATTCTCGGACGAGGAGGGCGCCCGATTCGGGGTCGCGTGCATCGGCAGCCAACTCACCACCGGCGGGTTGGCACCAGGCAGGGCGTTGGGGTTGCGAGATCGGGACGGAATCACGCTGGCGGAAGCCATGACCCGCGCCGGACGCCTCCCCGAGCACGTCGGCGCCGACCCCACGCTGGTCGCCCGGGTCGGCGTGTACGTCGAACTGCACGTCGAGCAGGGCCGGGCACTCGACCTCGTGGACGCGCCGGTCGCGGTCGCGTCGTCGATCTGGCCGCACGGGCGGTGGCAGTTCACGTTCACCGGTGAGGCCAACCACGCCGGTGCGACGCGTCTGGTGGACCGCCGCGACCCGATGCTGGCCTACGCGTCGTCGGTGCACAGCGCACGATCGTGCGCCGCCGACCTCGGTGCCGTCGCGACGTTCGGCAAGCTCGAAGTTCTCCCGAACGGCGCCAACGCCATTCCGTCGGAGATCAAGGCGTGGCTGGACGCCCGCGCCGCGGACGAGGAAACGCTCACCACACTGGTCGCCGAGATCGAGGCGCAGGCGCGTCGCCACTCGTCCGTCGACGACATCGCACTCGACGTGTTCGCCGAGTCGATTACGCCGATCGTCGAGTTTCCCTCCGGACCGCGAGAACGTCTGAGGCGCGCCCTCTCCCACCTCGGCGACATCCCGGTCCTGCCCACCCAGGCCGGACACGACGCAGGCATCCTTGCGGAGAAGGTGCCGACCGCAATGCTGTTCGTGCGCAATCCGACCGGGGTCTCGCATTCACCCCACGAGTTCGCCGAGCCGGACGACTGCAACATCGGCGCCGAGGCTCTCGCGGACGTGATGGCGGACTGGACGGCCGGTGCGTGATGGCGACAGTTCGCCTGGTCCGCGCCGCGGATCGTCGTCGTGTCGCGTGGCGGAACGGCGCCGGGTTCACGGAGCAGATCGCCGCCTGCCCCGACACCGCTGCGGGAGCGCCGCTCTGGCGGATCAGTCTCGCCGATCTGGGTGAATCACCGACCGCATTCTCCGCGTTCGACGGCGTCGACCGGGTTTTCACGGTCGTCGGCGACCACGGCGTCACGCTGGAGTGGGACACGCACTGCGCGACGGTGCCGCCGTGGTGCCCGCACTCGTTCGCAGGCGGGCAGGCACCGCGTTGCATTCCGGCGGGCGCGACCAGCGCACTGAACGTCATGGTGGCTGCCGGAGCCGCGGACGCCGCGGTCACGACCGTCGATCTCGACATCGGCCCGATCGTCACCGGACCCGCCGAGGTGACGGCACTGTTCGTCCACACGGGCACCGCAATCGCCGAGGTCCACCGGGCCGAGCCTGGCGACTGCCTCGTCGTCCGTCAGGGCGAAGTCCCGTTGCGAGGCAACGCACGGGGTCTGCTCGTTCGCATCCGTCTCCACTCCTGAATCTCCCGACCACCGTTCAAAGGATCCTCACGTGACGCAGACAACCAAGTTCCTGATCGTCGGCGGCGGCCTCGAAGGCTTGGCCATCGCCTACTCGCTCGCCGACCGAGGCGAGTCCGACGTGCTGGTGCTCGAGCGCGACACGCTGTGCTCCGGCATGACCGGCAAATCCAGCGGCGTCGTGCGCTGCCACTACGGGACGCCATCCCTGGCGGCGATGTCCTGGTACGGCGTCGACATCTTCACCCGTGCGACCGAGATCTTCGGCGACGACATGGCATTCCGGCAGTGCGGCTACGTGGTCGGCGTCGGAGAGAACAACGTCAAGCCACTCGAGGCGAACATCGAGATGATGCAGGGACTCGGCATTGCCACCGAATTCATCGACCACGACACCATGGCCGACCTGTGGCCTGGCATGCACCTCGACGACTTCGCGCTGTTCGCGTACGAGCCGCTCGGCGGTCGCGGTGAGGCGTACATGACGGGCATGGCGTTCGCGGCGACCGCCCGGAAGATGGGCGTCAGGATCAGGCAGTCGACGCCGGTCGCATCACTGCTGCAGAACGCGGTCGGACGCGTGTACGGCGTTGTCCTCGCCGACGGTTCCGAGGTGCACGCCGAGCACGTCATCGTCGCCGCCGGGCCGTGGACGCCTGCGCTGACGGCGGGCGTCGGTGTCGACGTGGACGTGAAGGCCCAACGCGCGCAGCTGGTCCTCGTCGATCAGGGCGTCCCCACCCCGGAGGTCCCGGTCCTGTCTGACCTCGCGGGCCTGCAGTACATCTGCCGGGAGCCGAACGGTGAACTGCTGGTCGGGAATTCGGATCACCAGGCACCGGAGTACATCGACCCGGACAACTACAGCAACCGCGCCGACGACAGCACGATCGAGAAGAACATCATGAAGCTGGGCAACCGCCTGCCGGACATGCCCGATCCGCGCATCACCAGCAGCTACGTCGGCGCGTACGACGTGACACCGGACTACAACCCGATCATCGGCCCGGCACCTGTCGACGGCCTGTTCCTGGCGACGGGCTTCTCCGGGCACGGCTTCAAGATCTCCCCCGCTGTCGGCAAGCTAGTCGCCGACATGCTCCTCGACGACGGCGCGACCACCCTTCCGAACGTGAACCCGCACGACTTCCGGTACTCCCGGTTCGCGGAGGGCGATCTGCTGCTCAGTCTCAACCCGTACGAGGGCGCCGGCGAGATGCGGTAGCCGCTTCGCCGCCGTAGCGTTGGACGCATGACTCGTGTCGTCGTGATCGGTGGCCACGGCAAGGTGGCCCTGCACCTGGAACGAATCCTGAGCGAACGCGGTGACGAGGTGACCGCACTGATACGCAACCCCGACCACGCCGCCGACATCGAGGCGGCGGGCGCACGGCCGCAGGTCGCGGACGTCGAGAACATGACCACCGATCAGATCGCGGATGTCCTGCACGGCCACGATGCGGTCGTGTGGTCCGCGGGTGCAGGCGGCGGCGACCCCGCACGCACCTACGCCGTCGACCGCGACGCCGCGATCCGTTCGATGGACGCTGCCGCGGCCGCCGGAGTGCGCCGGTACGTGATGGTCTCGTACCTCGGTGCGCGCACGGACCACGGTGTCCCTCAGGACAACTCGTTCTTCGCCTACGCCGAAGCGAAGGCAGCGGCCGACGAGCACCTGCGCGGCACCGACCTGGACTGGACGGTTCTGGGACCCGGGACCCTCACCCTGGAGCCGGGCACCGGGCGCATCGAGGTGAGCCCGACTCCGGCAGCCACGTCGGTGTCGCGCGAGGACGTCGCCGCGGTGGTCGCGGCTACCCTCGCCGACCCGACCACCGTCGGCCGCACCATCGGGTTCAACAACGGCGGCACACCGATCGCGGAAGCGCTCACTCGACGCTGACTGGCACGAATTCCGGCTGGTCGAGGACCCGCAACCAGCTCCCGTCGGGCTGACGCCGGACGACCTGAGCGCGGGCGCCCGCACCGTCTCGCGGCGGCGTGGACGTCAGGGCGAGGTCGCCGCTGATCAGCGTCGGCAACGACTCCTCGGGCACGAAGTGGGGGCGCCCAGCCAGGACGGCTGCCCACAACTCCTCAATCGCGGCGCGGCCGACGGTCCGACTGCCGGGCGGGTAGGCCATCACCGCGTCTTCCGCGTACAGCGCCGCGACGCCGGCCGCGTCGCCTGCATTGGACCGTTCGACGAACAGCCGGGTGATGTCCTCGGGATGCATGGCCTTCTCGTACATGACGTTCTCCTGTCCTCGCGTTCGGTTCGTCTTCCAGCGTCGCCGCCCCCCGACGAGAAGTCCAACAGATGGTTCTGATCAGTTCTAGAATTACTAGTTATGGAACTGAGGCAGCTCGAGTACTTCGTTGCGGTCGCCGAGGAACGAAACTTCACCCGCGCCGCCGAGCGGGTGCACATCAGCCAGTCCGGGGTCAGCGCTCAGATCCGTTCGCTCGAACGCGAACTCGGCGCCGAACTGTTCGACCGCTCCGCCCGCACCGCGACCCTGACCGTCGCAGGCAAGGCCGCACTCGCCCACGCCCGTGCCGCGCTCGCGTCGGCCGAGGCACTCACGCAGGCAGTCGGCGAGGTCACCGATCTGATCCGCGGCGAACTGACCATCGGGATGGTCGTCGGATGCACGGTCACCCCACTGTTCGATGCACTCGCAGGGTTCCATCGTGCGCACCCCGGCGTGGAACTCAGCCTGCTCGAGGACAACTCGGACCGCCTGCTCGACTCCGTCCGCGACGGCACCGTCGACCTCGCACTGATCGGCACGGCGGCGCCCCCCACGGACCTCGAATCGATCACCGTCGTCAGCGAGCCTCTGGTCGTCGTCACGCCCGCGGATCACCCCCTGACCCGACGACGCCGGGTCAGCCTGCGGGACGTGTGCGCCGACACCGTCGTGTGCATGCCGCCGGGAACCGGCCTGCGCGCCGTCTTCGACAATGCTTGTACCACAGCGGGTCTCACCCCACGGATCGCATTGCAGGCCGGGGCTTCCGACGCCATCGCCGACCTCGCCGCGCGCGGACTGGGGGTGGCGATCCTCAGCGAGTCGATGGCCACCGCCTACCCCGATCTGGTCGCCCGCAGGATCGACGACGCGGGGGCGCCCGCGCTGCTGGCCCTGGTGTGGAAGGACGCGGTGCGCCCGGCGGTCCGCGAACTCGTCGCGCACGGTCGCCGCGCCTTCGCGTCCCATTGACACGACCTGCCTCCCCGATGCTAAATAGAGACAGATCTGTCTCGATACGGACTTCAGGGGAGGCGAACGCAGGATGATCGAACAATTCATTTCGGCCACCGATGCGATGGGGATCGTGGAACGGTTGGCGCAGGCGAAGAGCCGGCAGGACGTGACTGCGGCGATGGCGGTCTACCACCCCGACGCGGTACTCGAGTCACCGCCGCTGGGAACTCGGCACGCGGGGCCCGAGGTCGAGAACG
This sequence comes from Rhodococcus sp. RD6.2, assembly GCF_001040705.1. Lineage (GTDB taxonomy): Bacteria > Actinomycetota > Actinomycetes > Mycobacteriales > Mycobacteriaceae > Rhodococcus_G. Next base: position 64,997 of record NZ_CVQP01000002.1, on the reverse strand, counting down.
CGGTCGTGGGGTGGTTCGCATTCGCACCCGACTACACCGTTCGCGTCGACGGTCACGGACTGCACGGCGAGACGTTGTGCTGTTGTGGCGAGATCTCGTTCACTCCGTCGTTCACGTGGACCGGGGTCGCACTGAACGGGGTGCGGGCAACGGTGCCGGTCTTCATGCTGTTCCGATTCGAGGACGGCCGCGTGAGTTACGAGAGCTTCCACTTCGACGTCGCCGGGGTCGCTCGTCAGTGCGGCGTCGAGGCATCCGACCTGGTGGCGGCGTCGTGATCGTCGGTGGCCGCCGACCCAGCAGCGCCACGATGCGCGCGGCACTGCATCGTGAGTGGGGTGCGGCGCTCGAGATCGCCGAGGTTCCCCGGCCCGAACCCGCAGCGGGTGAGGTACGTATCGCGGTGCAGGCGACAAGCGTGAATCCGATCGACATCTACACCGGGTACAACGTCGGCTACGAACAGTCCATGCAGCTGCCGTGCATCCCCGGCTGGGATGTCGCGGGCGTCGTGGACTCGGTCGGCTACGGCGTGACCCGCCATGCCGTCGGTGACCGACTCTTCGGACTGGCGTCGTTCCCGCAACCCGCCGGAACCTACGCGGAGTACCTGACGGTCCCCGCGCACCACCTGGCAGCAATGCCCGCATCGCTGTCGTTCACCGAAGCAGCGTGCCTGCCGATGGCGGCGCTCACGGCGTGGCAGATGCTGGACTCCGTCGCCGCGAACGGCACTCGGGACCTCGCCGGGCATCGCGTTCTCGTCAGCGGCGCCTCCGGCGGGGTCGGGCACCTGGCCGTGCAGTTGGCGGCCGCGCGGGGCGCCACCGTCGTCGCCCTCGCACGGCCCGGCAATCACGCGGCCCTGTACGAACTGGGCGCACACTCGTGCGCGGACCACACCGACCCGGCGGCGGTCGCGGCCATCGGAACGGTCGATGCCGTGGTCGATCTCGTCGGTCGCGAGTTCGGCCGGTCGCTGTTCGGCCTCGTCGCTGCCGGGGGCTCGATCTCGCTGGCGAACGCGTGGTCGATCCCCGACTACGAGGCCGCCGCCGCGACGTACGGGATCCGGGCGGTCTCGTATCTCGTCGAACCGGATCCCGAGGCACTGCGGGCGATCGCCGCCCTAGCCGACACGGGCCGACTTCGGGTGGTCGTCGGCGCGGAGTTCGACCTGTCCCGCGCCGTCGAAGCCCAGCAGTGGGTGCAGAACCGGGCCGGCTTCGGCAAGGCCGCGATCGTGACGGGCGTACCGTGAGGCCGGTGGGTGAGGAGTCCAAGCAGGTACGGGGACAGGCGCTGCGGGACAAGCTTGTCGACATCGCAGCGGAGCTGTTCTACGCCAACGGTGTTCGTGCCGTCGGGGTCGACGAGGTGGTCCGGCGGGCCGGGGTCGCGAAAGCGAGCCTGTACCGCTGGTTCCCACACAAGAACGACCTCGTTCTCGCCGTGCTGCAGCGGCGCGACGACCTGTTCTGGGCACAGTGGGATGCCACCGCCGTGCGCCGACCCGACCCGCGTGAGCAGCTCGATGCCCAGCTGTCGTGGATCGAGGATCTCGCGACCCTGCACGGCTATCGTGGCTGCGCTTTCGTGAACACCGCAGCGGAATTCGACGGCGACGAGTCGCCCGAGATCAGGGAACGCTGCCTAGCGCACGAGGACGAACTCCGGCGCCGGCTGCGAGAGGCGACCGGGCGGCTCGGCATCGCCGAGAGTGACCGCTTGGCCGACCGGCTCCACCTGGTGATCGTGGGTGCGCTGACGACGGGTGGGCTCTATCCGGCGAACGGCCCCGCAGGCGAACTGCGCTCCCTGGCCGCCGATCTCATCGCCGCAGCGGGGGCCGCAGACCGCTGACCGGGCTGTTCAGGCGAGGCGTTCGAGCAGTCGCACCGTCACCTCGTCACCCACCTGCTTGCCGATCGCGTCGCGCACCGACGCCTTGACCGGCAGCTTGTGGGCGCCGTTGCCGAGCGCCATGAACGAGCTCTCGAACGGGTGCCCGTCGACGGTGCCGCGAACCTTGACCAGGCCGCGGGTGCCGAAGTACTCGACGGACTCCGGCCACACCAGGTACGTCCAGCCGCCTTTCGCGGGGCTCTTGACCAGGGTGGCGACGAACTCTCTGTCCAGTGCAGTGCCCATGACACGCCTCCTCGCGTGAGTGTCCCACTACAGGGTGGACGCCGCGAGGGCCCGGAACTCATCGCGCGCCGCGTCCACTGTGGAGAAACCCGTCGCTATCCTGGGTGAATGTCCAGCCCCAACCGCCCCGTGCACCACGACACCGAGCCGCGTGAAGTTCCGGCGGACACACCGACCGGCGTCGATCTCGAACGCGTGATCGCCGGGCAGGTGCGCAAGCTCCGGCTGGCGACCGGGCTGTCGGTCGGCGACATGGCGACGAAGATCGGCATCTCGAAGGCGATGCTGTCGAAGATCGAGAACGCGCAGACCTCGTGCAGCCTCTCGACGCTGGCGCGGCTCGCCGCCGGCCTCGACGTTCCCGTGACGTCCCTGTTCCGCGGCGCGGACTCGACACGGGACGCCGTCTTCACCTCCGCCGGGCAGGGCGCCGAGATCGTCGGCCGAGGCACCCGCGTCGGCCACCACTACGAGATGCTCGGCGCGCTGCGTGGGCAGCACAAGCGCCTCGAACCGGTACTGGTGACGCTGACGAACGCCAGCGAGGTGTTTCCGCTCTTCCAGCATCCGGGTACCGAACTGCTCTACATGCTCGAGGGGGAGATGGTCTACGGGCACGGCGAGAGCGAGTACCGACTCAAGCCGGGCGACGCACTGCTCCTCGACGGGGAGGGCCTGCACGGCCCGAACGAGTTGGTGGAGTTGCCGATTCGCTTCCTCGCGATCACCGCCTACCCGGACAACCACCAGGGCTGAACCTCAGACGATGACGCGGCAGTATATGTGCTCGCCGCGATTCACGGCTCCCGCTGACAGCTCGACGAACGCGGAGAGAACGGGAACCGACTCCTTCGAGGGTTCGCCCTCCTCGTCGATCGCCCAGACACGCGCAGCGGCGGCGACAGCGGCGGCATCCAGCTCCGCGAGCGCATCACGCAACTCGTCGGTGACGGTGAGCACCAGGGAGTCTCCGTCGTCGCTCATGGCGACGAGAGACCCGTGGCGCGCGCCCGACGCCACCTCGTCGTACGGGCGAGCGGTGAGCGCGGCCTCGAGCCTGCCGAGCGCGACGATCGGCTCGACGCCCTTCAGCTGGAGTACCGGGGTGCCGCTCGCGGCCAACCGAATTCGTGGCCGGGCCGGTGTGTCCGGAGACAGGCCAGGCATGTCGCCGATCGTGTCGGGATCCAGGTCGACGAGGTTGTCGAGCGCGGCGGCGGCGTGCTGATCCGAGGCCGCGGCGAAGTAGTCGAGGATGGCGGACATGGCGCGATCGTGTCACAAGCCGCCGACACCGGGGGCACGTGGAGGACAGTGGGCTCTCGCGCCGAACAGCACGCGCAGGTCGTCACGCCGGTGGGCGTAGAGCGCGCAGCACGGCCACCGCACGGTGTCGCTCCGCCCACGGAACGAGCAGGTGATCGTGGTGGTATCCGGCGAGAACGTTGCAGCTGATCCCCGCGTCGGCCAACGCGGCCGAGACCACCGCCGTCAACCCTGTGGCTTCGAGCGAAGAATGCACGGTGAGCGCCAGCCAGGCGAATGCCGGCACATCCGCGACTACGTGGTCCCGGGCACGGGTGGCGGTGACGACCACCGTGACGCCCTCGTCCTCGACGATCACCGCGTGCGCGTCACCGACCACAGGTGACCCGGCGTCCACGACTGCGAAGACGTAGGGATCGGGTCGGACCGTGACGTCGAGCGACGCCAGTATCTCACCGAGATCGGTCAGTGGATCGCTCACTGCGCATCTCCCTCCTTTGCGGATCCTGTTCCCCGGGAGCCCGAGGAATCACCCGCAACGGTACGACTTCTGACGGCGAAGAACTGGCCGAGATCGCCTCGGCACGCTACGATTGCGCCGATGTCTACTTACTCCGATCCAAGATTGGGGGCCCAGTTCGCTCACGGTGAGTGCTGATGCACCCTCCCATCGCGAACGGGACCGATCCCCGACCGTCCTTCTGGCTGCGCGTGCGCGAGTTCGCCGTGCCGCCGTCCATGATCGAGACCGCAACCGACCGACGCCTCGCCGGTGACTGGTCCGGCGCCTGTGCCGCAGCGGCTTTCGACACCGACATCGACCTGCGGGCACTGACCCGCGAGCACGGCCGCGACATCGCGGCACAGGTCCTCGCCGACCTGCAACATCTGGCACCCGATCTGCTGCGCTGGCACCTGCCGCGGATCGCCCCCGACGGGCTGCTGCGCCCCGCACTCACCGTCACGCTGGCCCGGTACGGACCCGAACAGCACCGAAGTCGTTGTGGTGGAGGCGGTTCGGTGCACCTGGTGGCCCGAACGGCCCCGGTGTGGGCGGACGGCGGCCAGCGAATCGCGCTGGCCCTGTGGGACGGCTCGGAGCCCACCAGGCATCCCCATCCCCGACCCAACCGGCGATACCGACTCGACCTCCATCGGCACCTGTGGGACGCGCGCAGATCTGATGAACTGCGAATACGTTGCGGGACAGGACGACTGCCCGAAGGACATCGCCTCGCACGGGCGGTTCCGGAGGGCTGTGCCGTCGACCGCTGGACGGCCGAAGTCGGCATTCTGCTCCGCGCGGACGGTCGGCGCGACGGCCCCGTGCGGGTGCGGTGCGGCGGCCGGCACGACCTGGTGGTGGAGCCGGACGACGGCGATCCAGCTGCGGTACGGCTGGTCGACGACTACCCGCGTGGCCGACTCGGCGCACTCCCGGTGCTGCCCGATGCCGCGACCCGGGTGCTGCCCGACCTGGAGTTGATCCGGTCGGGAGCGATCACCGTCGACCGCCTGCACCCGCTGGTCGCCGCCGCGCTGGCGCCGGAGTGGACACCGCCGACTCCCACCCGGGCACCGGACCGGGACAACCGGATTCACCTAGTCGATTGCCGCGGCGAACGGCACCGGATCGCCCTGGTGAACGGCGCACTGACCGCACTCGATCACGACCCCACCGTGCTCCGACGTGAGGAACTGCTGGCGGCACTGGGCGGTACCCCGCTGCCGTGCCTGCAGGCCGTCGACCTGGCCCATCGTCGTCCGGGTTGGCTGCCCGACGTCCAGGGACGCCTGGACCACGGAGACGCCGCCGGGGCGCTGGCCGTCGTCGAAGGTCTCCTCGGCCCGAACGCCGTCTTCCGCGACGGCCCCTTGCTCGACGAACTCCACGCGTCGGTGGACCGCCGCGAGAGGTACGACCGGTACCGCACCGAACCGGTGGAGCCGCCGCCCACGTCGCGAGCTCGCCACCCCAGGCGGTCGCGTCGGCTCCGCGCGCGCTGACCCTGCCTCCCACCCCGACAAGGCCCCCGCACTGCGACCGGATGGCCCCATCCGGCGACCCCTCCCACACCACAGGTGATGCACATGTCTGCCATACTCCTCCCCACCCGAACCCGAGACACCACCGAACTCGACAGTGCCGCAACGCTGTTGTCGATGCTCGACACCGTCACCACCGAGCCACGACCGGACGACCAACTCGAGGCCCTCACCCTGGCGGTGGCGGCGGATCTCCCGGTGCTGCTGTGGGGCGAGCCGGGAATCGGCAAGACCGCCGCACTGACCCAGCTCGCCGAGGCGCTGGACCTACCACTGACCACAGTCATCGCAAGCGTGCACGAGCCGTCGGACTTCTCGGGTCTGCCTGTCCTCGGGGACGATCCGGCGACACACGGTGTTCCGATGGCCCCGCCCGACTGGGCCGTGCGGCTCGTGCAGGCCGGGCGGGGCCTGCTGTTTCTGGACGAACTGTCGACGGCACCGCCCGCCGTGCAGGCGGCCCTGCTGCGTCTCGTCCTGGAGCGGCGAATCGGGGCACTGCAACTCCCGTCCGGAGTGCGCATCGTGGCCGCCGCCAACCCGCCGTCCTCGGCCGCGGACGGCTGGGAGCTGAGTCCACCGTTGGCCAACCGTTTCGTGCACCTGCACTGGACCCACGACCACGAGGTGGTCGTCCGCGGCCTCAGCGGCACCTGGCCGCGCGCCACGCTGCCCCACCTCGACCCGCAGAGGTTCTCCGACGCGGTGGCATTCGCCCGCCGCGCGGTCTGTGAGCTTCTCACCGCGCGCCCCGCCCTGGTGCACCAACTCCCCGGCAGTCAGACCCGCCGGGGCGGTGCCTGGCCGTCGCCGCGGAGCTGGGACATGACGGTGCGGCTGGTCGCGTTCGCCACCGCCGCCTCGTCGTCGACGGATGTGCTGTCCCTGTTGGTCCGGGGCAGCGTCGGTGACGGGCCCGGCTTCGAGCTGCTGGCCGCCATCGACCGCATGGACCTCCCCGATCCCGAGACACTGCTCGCCGATCCGGCTTCCGCCGACCTCCCCGATCGCGGCGATCTGCGTCAGGCCGTTCTCGACGCCGTGGTCGCCGCCGTCCGCCGGCGGCCGGACAAGGCACGCTGGGACGCTGCGTGGACGCTCCTCGTCGCAGCGGTGCAGACCGGCCCACCCGACCTCGTGGTCGTGCCTGCGACGACACTGGCGACCCTGCGCCGGGACGACTGGGAGGCCCCGGCGGCCATCGACCAGCTCGCCGGTGTGGTGTCCGTGTCGATGGTGGCGGACCGCGCCGCCGCGCGGGCCCGGCGATGACAGTGTCGTCGGCGCTCGACCCGGACAAGATCTACGCCGCCCGGCTGCACGCCGCCCGAGCCCGGCCCTACCTGGCGACCGCCCTGTATGCGATGAACATCGTCGCGTCGCCCCGCGTACCGACCATGGGCGTGGACCGGCACTGGCGCTGCTACGTCTCCCCCGCCTTCGTCGCACAGCGGCCGGTGGAGGAGCTGGCCTCGATGCTGGTGCACGAGGTGTCGCATCTGCTGCGCGACCACCACGACCGCAGCGACCGCTACGCCCGCGCACACGACCTGACCTCCCGCGCGGATCGACTACGGATGAACCTCGCCGCCGATGCGGAGATCAACGATGACGCGTTCGGCGACGGATTGCCGACGCCCGACGATGCCGTTCTGCCGTCGACGCTGTGGCTGCCCAGCGGCAAGCTCATGGAGGACTACCTCGGCCGGCTCAGCCTCGGTCCCAGCACCGACGCGGCGACGTGGCTCGACTGTGGCAGCGGCGCCGACGGACTGCCTCGGGAGTGGGAACTGGGTCCCGACGGTGCGAACGTTCTCAGTGAACAGCAACGCGACGCAATTCGATTCCGGGTGGCGCACAGCATTGTCGGTCGGCGTGGAGACACACCCCTCGGATGGCAGCGGTGGGCGGAGGAGGCCCTGCACCCGACGCAGCCGTGGCGAGCCCTGCTCGGTGCGGCGATCCGCACGGCCACCACGTCATCAGGCACCGGCGAGAACTACACCTATCGGCGCCCGGCTCGCCGCTCGGCCGCCGTGCCCGGCGCGGTGCTACCGAGCTTGCGACGCACCCCACCCCGGGTCAGCGTCATCGTCGACACGTCGGGATCGGTCAGCGACGCGGACCTGGGGAGCGCACTGCTCGAGGTGGCCGCGATCACGCGGGCCGTGGGCGGGCGCCGGGACCTGGTCACGGTGCTGTCGTGTGACGCGGCGGCACGGGTTGTGGACCCGCTGTGCCGGGCCGAGGGCATCCCGCTGTTCGGGGGCGGCGGCACGGACCTGCGCACCGGATTCACCAGAGCCCTGCGCACACGGCCCGGACCCGATGTGGTGGTCGTCCTCACCGATGGGCAGACGCCCTGGCCGAGCAGCCGACCGGCATGCCGGACCGTGGTCGGCCTGTTCCCCCGGGCGCGCCCCTGGGGCCGGCCCGACCACGACGCTGGCTCGGACCGGCCACCGGAATGGGCACAGGTGGTGGAGATCGGCACGCCGCAGGTCTGAATTGGCCGGGGTGGCCCGGTTACCCGGCGGACACCACCCATCGCCCATAGAATTCGACGCATCAGTGGATTCGACGTCTCGATCGAACGAAGGGGCCTCTGACGATGCCGAACGGCAAGCCGAACATTCTCGTCATCTGGGGTGACGACATCGGAATCTCCAATCTCAGCTGCTACAGCGACGGCCTGATGGGCTATCGCACACCGAACATCGACCGACTCGCCGACGAAGGCATGAGGTTCACCGATTCGTACGGTGAGCAGAGCTGCACCGCCGGACGTGCGGCCTTCATCAGCGGGCAGAGCGTCTACCGCACCGGAATGAGCAAGGTCGGCGTGCCTGGTGTCGACATCGGTTGGGCCGCAGGAGATCCTACGATCGCAGAGCTTCTCAAGCCCCTCGGATACGCGACGGGCCAGTTCGGCAAGAACCACTTCGGGGATCTGAACAAATTCCTGCCGACGGTCCACGGCTTCGACGAGTTCTACGGCAATCTCTACCACCTCAATGCCGAGGAGGAACCCGAGAACGTCGACTACCCGCACGCCGACCAGTTCCCCAGGCTGCACGACTTCGCGCTCCCCCGGGGCGTACTCAGGTGCAAGGCGACGACCGAGGTGTCCACCGAGCCCGACGATCCGAGGTTCGGCCCGGTCGGCAAGCAGACCATCGAGGACACCGGCCCGCTGAACGCCAAACGCATGGAGACGATCGACGACGACATCGCGAACCTCACCGTCGACTACATCAAGCGGCAGAACGAGGAGGGAAACCCGTTCTTCGTGTGGTGCAACTTCACCCACATGCACCTGTACACGCACGTCAAACCCGAGAGCCGCGGCCAGGCGGGACTGTGGCAGTCGCCGTACCACGACGCGATGATCGACCACGACAAGAACGTCGGGACGGTGCTGGACGTGCTCGACGAGCTCGGAATCGCCGAGGACACCATCGTCATCTACTCCACCGACAACGGACCGCACCGCAACTCCTGGCCCGACGCCGGCACGACACCGTTCCGCAGCGAGAAGGACACGAACTGGGAGGGCGCGTTCCGGGTCCCGGAGCTCATCCGCTGGCCGGGGAAGATCGAGGCCGGTTCGGTGTCCAACGAGATCGTCCAGCACCACGATTGGCTTCCCACGCTGGTGGCTGCCGCGGGCGAACCGGACATCGTCGAGAAGCTGAAGGCGGGCCACGCCGCCGGCGCCGACGGCGAGACCGAGTACAAGGTTCACATCGACGGGTTCAACCTGCTGCCCTACCTCACCGGTGAGGTCGAGGCGAGCCCCCGGCGCGGATTCTTCTACTTCTCGGACGACGGTGATCTCGTCGCCATGCGGTTCGAGAACTGGAAGGCTGTGTTCCTGGAGCAACGTTGCCCGGGCACCCTGCAGGTGTGGGCGGAGCCGTTCGTGCACCTGCGTGTGCCCAAGCTGTTCAACCTGCGCACCGACCCGTACGAGTTCGCCGACATCACCTCCAACACCTACTACGAATGGTTCTTGCGGCACGACTACTTCATCTTCTACATGACCGCGATGGCCTCGAAGTTCCTCGAGACCTTCGAGGAGTTCCCGCCACGACACGAACCGGCCAGCTTCAACGTGGACCACGCTGTCGAGAAGCTCCAGAAGTTCTTGGCGAGGGACTGAGCCGTGCTCGACACCTGGACGAACGGCTCGACGAAGTCGGCGATAGTCGACTTCGTCGAGCGGGTCACCGCCGAAGGACCCGACCACGTGGAACCGGATGCCCGGGTTGCCGTCTTCGACAACGACGGCACCCTGTGGTGCGAGAAGCCGATGTACGTCCAACTGGACTTCCTGATCCGGCGATTCCGGGAACAGGCAGAGGCCGACCCGGCACTACGGGAGGCGCAGCCGTACAAGGCCGCCTGGACCGGCGACCTGGCGTGGCTCGGTGGCGCAGTTGCGAAGCACTATCAGGGTGACGACAGCGATTTCGCCCCGCTGACGGCCGCGATCCTCGCGGCCCATCAGGAGATCTCGGTCGACGAGCATGCGGCCGTGATCGCCGAGTTCTTCGAGGCCGCCCGGCATCCGACACTGGGCCGCCCGTACACCGAATGCGGGTACTCGCCGATGGTCGAGTTGCTGCGGTACCTCGAGGACAACGGGTTCACCTGTTACATCGTGTCGGGCGGTGGACGTGACTTCATGCGTCCGATATCCGGCCCGATGTACGGGATTCCGCCGGAGCGGGTGGTGGGCAGCACGGTGAACCTCGTCTATCGGGATGCCGACGTGTACACGACCGCCGACCTGCAGTTCGTCGACGACGGGCCCGGCAAGCCAGTCCGGCTGTGGGATCGGATCGGACGCAGACCCGTCTTCGCGGCGGGCAACTCGAACGGCGACATCGAGATGCTGGAGTTCACCGCCTCGTCCGGGCATCCCTCGCTGCAACTGCTCATCCTGCACGACGACGCCGAACGCGAGTTCGACTACAGGTCGGGCGCAGAGACGGCGCTGCACAGGGCAGCCGACGACGGGTGGGTCGTCGCCAGCATCAAGAACGATTGGAAGACGGTTTTCGGTGCCTGACACTCTCACAACCGATCCCGGCCTGGACACGGACGCGGTCTGGATCCCCGCGCAGTCGACAACGGTCGGCGCCGACAACGACTACCCGGAGGAAGGGCCGCCGAGGACGGTCTCGGTCGAGGGATTCTGGATGCAGAAGCATCAGGTGACCAACACCCAGTACGCCGAATTCGTTTCCACCACAGGATATGTCACAGTCGCGGAGCGTCCGCTGAACCCAGCCGACTACCCCGGTGCACCGCCTGCGAACCTGCAGCCCGGGTCGATGGTGTTCCACCGCACGGCGGGCCCGGTGGACCTGAGACACCTCAGTCAGTGGTGGACGTGGACGCCGGGCGCGTGCTGGCAGCACCCGCGCGGGCCGCGGTCGTCGGTGCGAGGCCGCGAGAACCATCCTGTCGTGCACATCGCGTACGAGGATGCGGAGGCGTACGCCGAGTGGGCGGCGCAATCCTTGCCGACCGAGACAGAGTGGGAGGTCGCAGCGCGGGGCGGGCTCGATCGCGCGACCTACACGTGGGGCGACGAGCCGGAGCGGGCCGACCAGAAGCTGTCCAACTACTGGCACGGCGAGTTCCCGTATCTCCCGGACAAGGGGTACGGGCAGACCACTCCGGTCGGCAGCTTTCCGGCCAACGGCTACGGCCTGTTCGACATGGCCGGCAACGTCTGGGAGTGGACGGCCGACTTCTACGGCGAGGACCGGTCGACCACGCCGTGCTGCGGCACCGAGTCCTACGATCCGTCCCAGCCTCGGTTCGCGATCCCTCGCCGGGTCGTCAAAGGCGGCTCGTTCCTCTGCGCGGACAGCTACTGCATGCGATACCGGCCCTCCGCGAGGCGACCGCAGATGGTCGACACGGGGATGAGCCACATCGGTTTTCGCTGCATCCGCCGGTGACGTTCCCGGCCGGCCGGATGTCGGGTCACCGCCGCGTCACGCGCAGGGAGCGTCGGTTCAACGCCCACCGCGCAGCCGCTGCGTCAACCGGTGTGCCTGCCGGAGCAGCAGTTCGCCGAGCTCGCCGCGCCGCTCGGGCGGGAAGCGGGACTCGACTCCGGTCAGGCTCAGCGCCCACGCGGGTTGGTCGGCGGAGTCGAACACGGCGGCGCCCATCCCCCAACTGCCTTCGACGAGCAGTCCGGGGTTGAGGCAGTAGCCGGTCAGCCGGGTCGCGTCGATGCGATCACGGATGCCCGCGGTGCTGTGTTCGTCTCCCCAGCGTTCGGCGAGCTCTCGCCTGTTGAGGTAGTCGTCGATCTCGCGGTCCGGCAGGTGCGACAGGATCACCAGCCCGGCGGACGCGACGCCGAGCGGGAGCCGCAGTCCGACGTGCAGGACGTGCGAGCGCAGCGGGAAGCTGCCCTCCTCGCTTGCGATACACACCGTCTCGTCGCCGCGGCGCGCGGACAGGAACGCGCTCTCGCCGGTGTCGCGGGCCAACTCGCGCAGGATGTCGCGGGCCGCGTCGGAGATGTCGTACCTCGTCGCGGCCTGCGCCCCGAGCAGGTACAGCTCCGGCCCGAGCGACCAGCGTCCCGTCTTGTTGTCGCGGTCGACGAGGCCCTCTTCGGCCAGGGACGCCAGCAGGCGGTGGGCGGTGGGCCTGGCCAGTTCCGCGGCGCGCGCCAGGTCCGACGTCGAGGCTCCGGCCGGTTCGGCGGCAGACACGGCCCGCAGCAGGGCACCCACCCGGCGGATCACCTGAGGTTTGGCGTCGGACTCCATGCGCCCGATCATACGTCCATTCAGTGAACACTTGGGCGTCCACGTTTCATCATCCGAACAGAATCCGCCCCGAGAGTCCGCTGACCTTGAACGTTGATTACCTGCTCGTTTAACTGGTCCGCAGAGTCAATCCGCGGTGTCCGTTCGATGGACACGGCAGGGAGGAAGGAATCGGATGGGAACGACCGTGTTCGCCACACCGACCGAGGCCGTCGCCGACATCGGCACCGGCGCCTCGATCGCAGTCGGAGGCTTCGGCCTGTGCGGGATCCCCGACGCCCTGATCGCCGCGCTCGCCGCGTCCGGTGTCGGCAACCTGGAGGTGTACTCCAACAACTGCGGCGTGGACGACCACGGCCTCGGAATCCTGCTCGGCGCCAAGCAGATCAGCCGCGTCACCGCCTCATACGTCGGCGAGAACAAGGAGTTCGCGCGGCAGTACCTCTCCGGTGAGCTCGAGGTCGAGCTGACGCCGCAGGGCACCCTCGCCGAGCGACTCCGTGCGGGCGGCGCGGGTATCCCCGCGTTCTTCACCCCCGCCGGTGTCGGCACCCCGGTCGCCGACGGCGGACTCCCGTGGCGCTACCACGCCGACGGGTCCGTCGCACTCGCGTCGCCGCCGAAGGAGACCCGCGAGTTCGGCGACAAGCGGTATGTGATGGAGCTCGGCATCAACGCCGACTTCGCCCTCGTCCATGCCGTCCGCGGCGACACCGCGGGCAACCTGGTCTTCGACAAGACCGCCCTGAACTTCAACCCCCTCGCGGCGATGGCGGGCAAGGTCACCATCGCGCAGGTGGAGGAACTGGTTCCGGCCGGCGAGCTCGATCCGGCCCAGGTGCACCTGCCGGGCGTGTTCGTCCAGCGGATCGTGCACACCGGACCCCAGAACAAGCGCATCGAGAAGCGCACTGTCACCGAAGGAGTTTCGCGATGACGCAGGGATGGACCCGCGACCAGATGGCCGCCCGCGCGGCAGCGGAGATGATCGACGGCGAGTACGTCAACCTCGGCATCGGCCTGCCGACGCTGATCCCCGGCTACCTCACCGACGACGTGAAGGTGACGCTGCACTCGGAGAACGGCATCCTCGGCACCGGCCCCTACCCCACCGAGGACGCCGTGGACGCCGACCTCATCAACGCGGGCAAGGAGACCGTCACCGTCAATCCCGGTGCCGCATACTTCGATTCGGCGCTCTCGTTCGGCATGATCCGCGGCGGCCACATCGACACCGCCGTCCTCGGCGGCATGCAGGTCTCCGCCACCGGCGACCTCGCCAACTGGATGGTGCCCGGCAAGATGGTCAAGGGCATGGGCGGCGCGATGGACCTCGTGCACGGCGCGAACCGCGTCATCGTGGTCATGGAGCACAACGACCGGGACGGCGGCGCGAAGATCGTCGAGTCCTGCAGCCTGCCGCTGACCGGTCAGGGCGTCGTGAACCGGATCATCACCAACCTCGCGGTGATCGACGTCGTCGGTGACGGCACCCTCGCACTCGTCGAGCTGGCGCCCGGCGTGACGGTCGACGACGTCGTCGCCGCCACCGGCGCCCAGCTCGACGTCCGACTCCCCGAACTCGTCTGAAAGGTCGAACACATGACGAACAACGTCTCGGTCATCGTTGCCGGAGCCCGTACCCCGATGGGACGCCTGCAGGGATCGCTGAAGGACTTCTCGGGATCCGATCTCGGCGGGGTCGCGATCAAGGGCGCCCTGAACAAGGCGGGCGTTGCCCCCGAGCAGGTCGACTACGTCATCATGGGCCAGGTCCTCACCGCGGGCGCCGGACAGATCCCCGCACGGCAGGCCGCGGTCGCCGCAGGCATCCCGATGAGCGTGCCCGCACTGACCATCAACAAGGTGTGCCTGTCCGGCGTCAACGCCATCGCGATGGCCGACCAGATGATCCGCGCAGGCGAGTTCGACATCGTCGTCGCCGGCGGCCAGGAGTCGATGACCCAGGCCCCGCACATGCTCGAGAAGTCCCGCGCCGGCTTCAAGTACGGCGACGTGACCCTGCGCGACCACATGGCGTACGACGGCCTCCACGACATATTCACCGACCAGGCGATGGGCAACCTGACCGAATCCGCCAATGCCGGTGAGCGGTTCGTCTCCCGCGCCGAGCAGGACGCGTTCGCGGCCGCGTCGCACCAGCGCGCGGCCCGCGCCTGGAAGGACGGCATCTTCGACGACGAGGTCGTGCCCGTCTCGATCCCGCAGCGCAAGGGCGACCCCATCCTCTTCGCCGCCGACGAGGGCATCCGCGCGGACACCACCGCCGAGTCGCTCGGCACGCTGCGTCCGGCGTTCTCGAAGCACGGCACCGTGACCGCCGGTTCGGCGTCGCAGATCTCCGACGGTGCGGCAGCGGTCGTGGTGATGAGCAAGGCCAAGGCACAGGAACTCGGCCTGGACTGGATCGCCGAGATCGGCGCCTCCGGACAGGTCGCCGGACCGGACTCGACTCTGCAGTCCCAGCCCGCGAACGCCATTGCGAAGGCCTGCGCGCGGGAGGGCATCGACCCGACCGACCTCGACCTGATCGAGATCAACGAGGCATTCGCCGCGGTCGGAATCGTCTCGGCCCGCGAACTCGGCATCGACGCGGAGAAGGTGAACGTCAACGGCGGCGCCATCGCGCTCGGCCACCCCCTCGGCATGTCGGGGGCCCGCATCGCGCTGCACCTGGCCCTCGAACTCCGGCGTCGCGGCGGCGGTGTCGGTGCGGCTGCCCTGTGTGGCGGCGGCGGACAGGGTGACGCCCTGATCATCCGGGTCCCGAAGAACTAGCTCCCGAAAGGGCAAGGAACACAGGGAAAGACCCCCGATGTCGGCGTGGAGGACGACGCGACACCGGGGGTCTTTCGCGTACTCGGGTTCAGAACCGCGTTGCTGGGGACGGTCCTACCCCTGAACCCGAGGGATCGGGTGACATGCCCTAGGTGACCTTCTCGGTGACCGCCTTCTCGGTGATGGCCTCCGCGGCGACGGCGACGTCGTCGGCGTCGGTGGTGACGACCGCCCCGCCGAGTTCGGGTGCCTCGACGGAGTAGGCGGATTCGCCGTGCACCGCGACGTCGAGGCCGTCACGCTCGACCTCGTGGTCGACGCGCAGGCCGGTGACCTTGTCGATGCCCTTGGCGATGAGCCAGGTGACAGCGAACGAGTAGGCGAGGACCGCAACCACGGCCACCGTCTGCTTGCCGAGGAGACCGAGTCCGCCGCCGTAGAACAGGCCCGCGACACCGTTCGGGGCCGCTTCGGTGGCGAGGAACCCGATCAGCAGGGTGCCGAGCACACCGCCGACGAGGTGGATGCCGACGACGTCGAGTGCATCGTCGTAGCCGAGCTTGAACTTCAGCGAGATCGCCACGCAGCACACCGCACCGGCGACGGCGCCGATGACGAGAGCGCCGATCGGGGAGACCGCACCACAGGCGGGGGTGATGGCGACGAGTGCCGCGATTAGGCCGGAGGCCGCACCGAGCGTGGTGGAGTGGCCGGTGCGGATCCGCTCGACGAGCAGCCAGGCGCAGATGCCTGCACACGACGCCGCGAGGGTGTTCAGCACGACCACCGAAGCGCTGTTGCTCGCCGCGAGCGCGGAGCCACCGTTGAAGCCGAGCCAGCCGAAGAGCAGGATGCCTGCGCCGAGCATGGTCAGCGGAAGACTGTGCGGGCGAGGCGGGTTCGCGAAGTTGTGCCGCTTGCCGAGCACCAGGATCAGCGCGAGGGCGGCGATGCCTGCGTTGATGTGGACGGCGGTGCCGCCGGCGAAGTCGATGGCACCGAGGGTGTTCGCGATCCAGCCGCCGATGACGGAGCCGTCGGAGCTGTCGAATGCGAAGACCCAGTGGGCAACCGGGAAGTAGACGAGGGTGAGCCAGATTGCCGTGAAGCCCATCCACGCGCCGAACTTGAGGCGGTCCGCGACGGCACCGGAGATGAGGGCGACGGTGATGGCGGCGAAGAGCATCTGGAACGCCGCGAAGAGGGCGGGCGGCAGTCCGGGTTCGGCCGGAGCCTCGAGAAGTTGGCCGAGGCCGAGGTATTCGAGCGGGTCGCCGAGCAGTCCGGCGCCGCCGAGCGAGTCGCCGAAGACCGCGGAGTAGCCGAAGAGCACCCACAGGACGCCGACCAGTGCGAACGCACCGAAGGTCATCATCATCATGTTGAGGGTGCTGCGGACACTCACCATGCCGCCATAGAAGAGCGCCAGACCCGGAACCATCAACGCCACCAGGCCGGTGGCGGCGAGGATCCAGGCGGTATTGGCCGCGGCAAGAGCCTGATCCATGCGGTCCACCTTTACGTTCGAAGGAGCCACCGCTCGATCGGCGGTGGGTGCGACGCCCGTCTTACGGAGGGAATCGTCGTCACCCGAGAGTGGACCGCCGCCTCACGGCACGCAAGCGGTACGCGTGAACTCTGAGTTAACGCGGATCGGGTTGCAGCACTTGGCAACCCGATGGAATCATGACCCCGGCAGTGGTAACGCAAGCGTCACACGAACGTTGCATCGCCGGCACACGAAAGAGCCTCTGTCAGGCGTCGTCCAGCCACCGCGCGACCGGGATCGCCGCGCGCTCCGACGCAACCTCCGCGAGCGCCGCCCGGAAGGCACGGACCGCGGGATGCGCCGCCCGTCCGTCGCGCACGGCGGTGTGCAGCGTCCGATGCGGGTCGCCGGGCAGGCCGATCAGCTGGACACCGCCCTGATGCCGTCCGGCGATCAGCGCAGGAATGAAGGCAACGGCATGTCCCGAGCTCACGAGGTGTGCCTGCAGGAGCGGATCGGAGTTCTCGAACGCGATCGGAGGCTCGAACCCCGCGGCGCGGCAGACGGCCCGCCCCCACGCCCCGGTCGGCGAGTCCGCCGGGTCCAGCGCCCACGGCGCCGCACGCAGATCCGCCAACACAGTCGGCACCGACGCCCACGGTCCGGTGGCGGGGACGGCCAGGCACAGCCGGTCGCGGACGAGATCGGCTCGGTCGACGCCGACCCGGATCTCATCGGGCAGACCCGGATACTCCTCCCCGAGAATGACGTCGAACTGATGCGACAGGAGCGCACTGTAGGCGGGCCCGACCTCGCGATGACTGATCTCCACTCGCAGCTGCGGATGCCGCTCCGCCAGCAAGGTCAGTGCGGGCGGGGCCAACTCGACGACGACGGATTGGAACGACGCGACGCGCAGCGTGCCCCGGATCTGGGGCTGCGCGGCGGCAAGCTCGGATTCGGCCTGTTCGAGGCGGGCCAGCACGGCCTCGGCGTGCGCGACGAGACCGACGGCGTCGTCGGTGAGGCGCACTCCCCGGCCAACGCGCTCGAACAGCGTCACGCCCGTCTCCCGTTCGAGCAGCGACAACTGCTGCGACACCGCGGACGGCGTGTACGACAGTGCCTGCGCGACCTCGGCGAGCGTGCCGCGACGGTGGAGTTCGCACAGCATCCGCAACCGCATGACGTTCAGCACGGCGACTCCACCCATTGATTAGTTCAACTGACCGAAATAGCGAAGAACAATTCGCTGGACTGATGATACGGCGGTGACAATGCTGAATAGGTGACCGTCCTCCCCCGCCCCACTCGCGCCAGCGCGAACGCGCCCGCCGTGGCACTGGTCCTCGGATCGTGCGTCTCGCTGCAGTTCGGGGCGGCGACGGCCGCCCGCCTCTTTCCCGTCATGGGATCGTGGGCGGTCACGGCGCTGCGACTGACGATCGCGGCGGCGATCCTCCTCGTCGTGGTCCGTCCCCGCGCGGACAGGTGGACACGTCATCAGTGGCGGTCCGTGCTCGTCCTCGGCGGCGCCCTCGCCGGGATGAACGGGTTCTTCTATGCCTCCATCGCCCGCATTCCCCTCGCGGTCGCGGTCTCGATCGAGTTCCTCGGTCCACTCCTGCTCGCTGCGGTCCTCTCCCGACGCCGGCGCGATCTCGCGTGCGTGGCGCTGGCACTGGCGGGCATGACGCTCCTCGGACTCGAGAACGCCCTGACCGCATCGTCCCTGGACCCCGTCGGCATCGCCTTCGCTCTCGTCGCGGCGGTGTTCTGGGCGCTGTACGTGCTCGCGACGGCGAAGGTGGGCGAGACCGTGCCGGGCCACGGGGGCCTCGCGGTCGCACTGGCGGTCGCGGCGGTCTGTGTGCTCCCCGTCGGCGCGTCGGGTGCCGCGAGTGCGCTGACCGACCCGCGACTGCTCGCGATCGCGGCGGCCACCGCCGTCCTGGCGTCGGTGATTCCGTACACGCTCGAACTCGCCGCCCTGCGCCGCCTGCCCCGTCACGTCTTCGGGGTGCTCCTCAGCTTCGAGCCGATCATGGCGCTCGTCGCCGGATGGCTGCTCCTCGACCAGTCCGTCGGGCTCACCCGCCTCGCTGCCATCGCACTCGTCGTGGTTGCGAGCATCGGCATCACCGCGTCGGCGAGCGAACCCGCGCGGTCGCTCACTCCACACCCGGAGGAGCACCGTGTTCCGGCCCGGCAGTAAGGGCCGCGTACACCTGCGCGGCCCCTCCGCCCCAGGCAGCGGAGCCGCGCCATTCTCTGCCCTGCCAAGGCGTCCACACCTCACCCGCGTGGGATGAGGCCAGGGTCCGCCCGGACACCCTAGCGTCGGAACCGGTAACCGACGGCACCGACGGAAGGGGTTCTCGTTGACCACGAATCGACCCGAGCCATCCACCACGACGGTCGACGCGAAGCGACTGTGGGCGGGTGGGGCTGCAACGGCCCTGGTCGCGGCGCTCGCCGCACTCGTGGGACTGCTCCTCGTCCGCGACGTCCTCGATGTTCCGGTCATCACGCCCGCGACCGGGATCGGGGACTCCCAGGCCGCGAACCTTGCCGGGCACGCGGTGGTCGCTGCCCTGATCGCCACCGCACTGCTCCACGTCCTGCTGCTCACCACGCCCCGGGCGACGAGCTTCTTCGGCTGGATCGGTGTGCTCGCGACCATCGCCGTCGCACTGTTGCCGTTCGCGGCCGCGGGGACGGTCGCGTCCCGGCTCTGCAGCGCGGCCATCTATTTCGTCGTCGGAATCGCCATCGTGACATTGCTGAGCGGTGTCGCGAGGTCCGCCCGAACCAACTGAACGAGGAGAACGATGACCGACCAGAAACCCGCTGTCGCGAGCATCGATGCACAGCACGCCGAGTCGAGGCGCGCCTTGCCATTCTCGGACACCCAGGACTTCGAAGACGCGCAGCGCGGCCTGATCGCCAAACTCGAACCGGGCATCGTTCGCAACGATGCAGGCGAGACCGTCTGGAACAGCGATGCTTTCGCGTTCCTCTCCGAGGAGTGCCCCGACACCGTCCACCCGAGCCTGTGGCGCCAGTCGCAACTGTGCGCCATGCAGGGCCTGTACGAGGTCGCCGACGGCATCTACCAGATCCGCGGACTCGACCTGTCCAACATGACTCTCGTCGAGGGCGACACGGGCGTCGTCGTGATCGATCCGCTGATCTCCGAGGAGACGGCCGCCGCGGGCCTGGCCCTGTACCGCGAGCACCGCGGGGACCGTCCGGTGACGGGCGTGATCTATTCACACTGCCACATCGACCATTTCGGCGGCGTCAAGGGTGTCACGACACAGGAGGACGTCGACGCGGGCCGCTGCCCTGTCCTCGCACCGACCGGTTTCGTCGAGCACGCGGTCGCCGAGAACGTCTACGCCGGAACGGCGATGGGACGGCGTGCCGCCTACATGTACGGGGCCGCACTGCCGCGGGGACCGCGCGGCTCCATCGGCGCAGGTCTCGGCCCGACGACGTCGACCGGAACCCCGACGCTGATCAACCCGACCCTCGACATCGACCACACCGGGCAGACGGAGGTGGTCGACGGCATCACCATCGAGTTCCAGTTGACGCCGGGCACCGAGGCACCGTCCGAGATGAACTTCTACTTCCCCGACCTGCGGGCGCTGTGCATGGCGGAGAACGCCACGCACACCCTGCACAATCTGCTGACGCTTCGCGGTGCGCTCGTCCGCGACCCGCACGTGTGGGCGAAGTACCTCACCGAGTCCATCCACCGGTATGCCGGACGCTCGGACGTGCTGTTCGCGTCGCACCACTGGCCGACGTGGGGGACGGAACGGCTCACCGAGTTCCTGTCGGTGCAGCGCGACCTCTACGGGTACCTGCACGACCAGACGTTGCGGGCACTGAACAAGGGCGCCACCGGAATCGAGATCGCCGAGGACATCCAACTGCCGCCCGGCGTCGAGCAGGTGTGGCACACGCACGGCTACTACGGCTCGGTCAGCCACAATGTGAAGGCCATCTACCAGCGCTACATGGGGTGGTTCGACGGCAACCCGGCGCACCTGTGGGAGCATCCGCCCGCCGAGTCCGCGGCGCGTCACGTCGAGTTCATGGGCGGCGTCGACGCGGTCCTCGAGAAGGCCCGAAAGTCGTTCGACGAGGGCGACTTCCGCTGGGTGACGCAGGTGGTGAACTACGTGATCTTCGCCGAGCCCGACAACGCGGAAGCCAAGGCACTGCAGGCGGACGCGTTCGAGCAGCTCGGGTACGGGTCGGAGAACGGCACGTGGCGGAACTTCTTCCTGATGGGCGCCTACGAACTGCGCAACGGACCGGTCGGGACGCCGACGGCGACCGCGTCCCCCGACATCGCGAATGCGCTGAGTGTCGAGCAGCTCTTCGACGCCATCGCGCTGCGCGTCGACGGGCCGAAGGCGTGGTCCGCGGACATTGCCATCGACTGGAAGGTGAGTGATTCCGACGTCGTGCACCGCACCCATCTGCGCAATGGGCTTCTCGTCCACTTCGACGTGACCGGTGACCTCGCGAGCCCCGACGCGACCTTCACGCTGTCGAACCCCGCCCTGCACTCCGCGCTGATCGGCGGCGGCGACATGGCCGCGATGATCGCCGACGGCACGATCACCGTGGGCGGCGACCCGGCGGTGCTGGTCGAGATGGTCGGTTACCTCGACGAGCCCGACCCGGACTTCGCGATCGTCACCCCGTAGCCCGGCCGTTCTCGCCGCCGCGACGCACAACACGGCGGCGGCGAGAACGGGAATAGTGGGGTCCGTGCGAGTACTCGTGGTGGACGACGACCCCGGCGTGGCGGAAACGGTCCGCCGCATGCTGGTTGCGGAGGGCTGGGTCGTCGACGTGGCGCACGACGGGCGCGCCGGTTTCGAGAAGGCGAGTACGGAACACTTCGACGTCGTGATCCTCGACATCATGATGCCCGGGCTCAACGGGTACGAGGTGGTGCGGCAACTCCGGACCACGGGCGTCTGGACGCCGGTGTTGATGCTGACCGCGAAGGACGGGGAGTACGACCAGGCGGACGCCTTCGACTTCGGCGCCGACGACTACCTGACGAAACCCTTCTCGTTCGTGGTGCTGACGGCGCGACTGCGTGCGCTGGTACGTCGAGGGGCGCCGGCCCGACCGACCGTGCTGACGGCCGGATCGTTGACCGTCGACCCCGCGTCTCATGTCGCGATGCGCGGCGACACCGAATTGACCCTGACACCACGAGAATTCGGGGTGCTCGAGTACCTGACACGACGCAAGGGCGAGGTCGTGACGAAGGCGGAGATCCTGCAGGCGGTGTGGGACGTCAACTATCGGGGCGACGAGAACGTCGTCGAGGTGTACATCAGCTATCTGAGGCGCCGCATCGACGCCCCGTTCGGCTGCAAGGCCATCGAGACGATCCGTGGTGTCGGCTACCGGCTCGCGGCCGACGGCGGCGGCTGAGCCGCCCTATGTCTCCGGCGGCTGAGCCGCCCTATGTCTCCGGCGGCTGATCCGCCCACGTCTGCAGCGGCAGCTCGAACCCGACCGCCGCGCCGCCGCTCGAGGCGCCCGCCACGGTGACGTGACCGTCGTGCGCACGGACGATCTCGGTGACGATCGCGAGACCGAGACCCGACCCGCCGCGCGCCCGTTCACGGGTGGCGTCGAGGCGAACGAACCGCTCCAGGACACGTTCCCGGTCGGACTCGTGGATTCCCGGTCCGTCGTCGGAGACGACGACGCTCACCCGCCCGTCCCGGACGGTCATCGTTACGTCGATGCTGCCGTCGGCGTGCCTGACCGCGTTCTCGGTGATGTTCCGCAGGGCGCGCGCCAACTTCTCCTCGTCGCCGCGAACACGCGCCGCGACGATGTGCGCGGTCACCACCCGCCCGCCGAGCGCCTCCAGGCGGGCGACATCCGCCGCGACCACCTCGTCGAGATCGACGTCCGCCACGCGCAGCGGCACACCGTTCTCGTCGGCGCGGGCCAGGAACAGCAGGTCCGCGACCATGCCCTGCAGCCGAAGCGCCTCCGGCATCATCACCGTCTCGACGGTCTCCGGGTCGATCGGACGGTGCGTCGTCCGCGACAGGTCGAGCAGACCGACGAGGGTGGTCAGCGGACTGTTGAGCTCGTGCGACGCATCGTTCACGAACCGCATCTGCTCGCTGCGCGCGGTGTCGATCCGGTCGAGCATCGCGTTCATCGTGACGGCGAGCGTGGCGATCTCGTCACCGGTGTCCGGCACCGGGACCCGCTGGTTCAGGTCGCCGCCGGAGATCTCGTCGACCTGCCTGCGAATGTCCCGCACCGGTGTCAGCGCACGGCCGATGACGTAGTACGCGAGCAACGCGGCCCCCAGCACGACGAACGGGATCACCACGGCACTGAGCGCGCCGAGGAACAGGACCCGCGAGTAGAGCCGGGTCTCGTCGGCACCCACCTCCACTGTGACCGGGCCCGCGTCCGGCGTCGAGACACCGATGAACGAGACCCGGTACCGGGTTCCATCCGGACCGGCCCGCACGCCGGTAATCCGGTCCGATCCGCCCGGCAGCAGTGCGGGACCCAACGATCCCGACGGGTACCGCTGACCGCTGACGATGACGCGGCCGTCACCGTCGACGACCTGGACGATGTCCACATGCCTGCCGGGTGTCAGCACCGACTCGTCAAGGGCCCCGACACCGTCCGAACGCGCGATGTCCTCGATCTGCCTCGCCCGGGCCGTGGTCGCAACGTCGGCCGAGTACCCCGCCGAGCGGTAGAGCGCGACGAGCACCGCACCCGCGGCAACGGTCACGGTGACCGCGACGAGCAGCGTCGCCAGCAGCGTCAGGCGGACACGTACCGGTCGAGCCCACCGCCGGACCCGACCCGCCAACGTCGAGATTCGGGGTCGCACGGAAACGACAGTAGCCAGGACGCCCTACCCGGCGAACAGCTACTCAGCGTCCGCTAAGCATGGCTCGGCCAGCATGGTCCAGAGCGCGCACCGCGTCCCGAGAGCCCGAGCCGAAAGAGTCCGATGCCGACGATGCCCGACCGTGTCCACTCCGCATACGAGGCCGAGATGTACGACGCCCGCACCGCGAGCACCGACGCGGCGAAGTGGGATCACCTCGAACTGGCCCACCTGATGACCGAGGCGTTCCCGTGGCCCCATGTCCGCACACACCTGGCGATGCTCGGGCTCGCGCTGCGTCTACGCGACCGCCGCGAGGTCACCGCGCAGGTCGGGGCCGTGGTCGCCGTCGTCACCTCACGCGGCGGGCACGGAGCACGGTGTCGTGCGAGTGGTGCGTCCCGGCAGGCGCAGGCGCCGTCCGCGCCCGGGTCTCGTTGATCTCCACCGTCCACTCGTCGCCGAGGAGGTCGGCGATGTCGGCGGGCGCGTAGAAGTCGGCGGGGTCGAAGTCGAGTTCCTCGCGCGGCGGCAGGTCCCCGAAATCGTGATGGCCGATCAGCAGGGTTCCGCCCGGCGCCACCGCCGCGAGCAGGCCGAGGACCGTCGCGTGGTCGTGCTGCCGGACGACCGGAAAGTACTGCGCGGACACGAGATCGAACGAGCCCGGGGTCGGTGCGGACGCCGTCAGGTCGGCCTGCCTCCACTCGACGCGGCCGTCGACGTCCAGCGCGGCGGCGCGGTCGAGGGCGACCTGGGACACGTCGAGTGCCGTCACCCGCCAGCCCTGTTCGGCCAGCCACAGCGCGTCGCCGCCCTCACCGCACCCGACATCCAGTGCTCGTCCGGGCGTCATGTCGGCCACCTCGGTGACCAGCACCCCGTTGGCGGCACCGCTGAACAGCTGTTCCGTGCCTGCGTACCTCTCGTCCCAGAACCGGGCGTCCATCTTCATCCGTCACTCCTCTGTGGATCTCCCCGACAACCTTGCCGCGAGAGCCGCACTTCGGCAATGAACCTTGCCCAATCGGCAAGAGTGGTTCCGAAGCGAATCGCCACCCACTGACCAGACACCGCTCCGGAACACTGCCGCGGTCGCGAGCGCACTGCGGCGTCCCGGAGTCGCGGGGCGGGACGTCGCAGGCGACGTCCGCGACCAGATGGGCCGGATGGGCCGGGATCTGCTGCAGCGCCGCAGATTCCTGGCCACCCGGTGATCACCTGATCGCGAGGTTGCATCAGCCCGGGATCTGCCGGGCCAGATCGTTACGGTCGAAACCCGAGAACTGCTGAGTGTCCGAGCAGTACCCGCAGTTCTGGCCGAAGAACTCCGCGCGGGCATTAGGGTCGTCGAGCAGCCAGTACCTCAGCCAGGCCGTGCTCGGGCCGCGCATCGCACCGCCGGTGATGCCGGTGCCGAAGTGGCTGGCGCCGCGCAGTTCCAGGTACTCGGCGGGTACGTGGTCGGCGTCGCGGTACATCGCGCGCACCACCGACGGCCAGACGACGAGGTCGACCTGACCCGCGAGATAGAGCACCGGCTCGTCGATGAGGTCGACGTCGTTGAGCGGCCCGGGCTGGATGGCGACGACGGTGTCGACGCGGTCGTCGATCGCAGCGTTGATCGCGCCGGAGCCGCCCTGCGAGTGCCCTGCAGCACCGATGCGGTCCAGATCGACCTTGCCGTAGAACCTGCTCCCGGGGTCGGCCGCCTCGGCCGCGACCAGATCGATGCCGGACCGCATGGTGATCGCGAAGTTGCTCGTCGGAGTGTTCGCCGCGACCACGATGAATCCGTGGCTCGCGTAGTGACGCAGCAGCGAGGTGTAGGCGCCGGGAACGACGCCGGTCCCGTTGCCCCACAACACAACCGGATGCTTCTCGCCGCGGGCACCGAGCTCACGTGGGTAGTACAGGGTGTGCACGACCCCGATCGAGACCTCCGGGGTGTACGGCCCCGCATCGGCCCAGCGATGACCCACCTCGGGGATCGCGGACGACTGGGCCGTGGCCGTGCCCATCGGCACGGTCATCCCGAGTACCGCGCACACGGCGGCGGCGAGAGCGGTCCTGCGGAGCATCACACGCGCTTTCGGCATTGCTGGTTCACCTTTCGGTTCGAGGGTCATTCGGTCAGGCTTGCGTGCATCCGCGCCGAATCCGCACCGACGCGGCGAGCAGCGAGGTGGATGAACACTGCGGTCAGCGCGAGCATCAGCGGCACCAGATACATCGCGGAGTTCAGGCCGTCGCCGGCGAACGCCGTGACATCCTGCACCCCTGCGCTTTCCGCTGCGCGCTCGGCGAAGAAGTCGGAGAGCCCGCCGACGACAACCGGTCCGGCGAACCCGCCGAGGAGGTACATCGCGGCGAAGAACAGGGCGGTCGCCGTCGCTCGCAGTCGCGGCACGACGACGTCGTGGATCGCCGGGTACACGCTGATGTAGAAGCCGTAGGCGAGCAGCCAGCCGAATGCGAACAGGGCGGTGAACGCGGCGACGCTCCCACCGTTCTGCATCAACGCGAACACGGTCAGCGGCGCCGCGGCTGCGGTCGTGACGACCCCGATGGTGAGCCGAGCCCGCGGCGACGTGGCCGAGGCGCGGTCCGCGTAACGGGCACCGAGCAGCAGACCGAACAACCCGGTCAGCCCCACGATCACGCCGGTGAGGACGGCAGCGGACGTCAGCTTCAGCTCGTACTGCCGCATCAGGAGCGGGACGGTGAACGAGTTGACCGCGTAGGCCGCGAAGTTGAAGGTCAGCCCGGCGAGGATCAGCCACCGCAGTGTGGGGATCGACAGCAGGTGCCGGATCGGGTTCGGAACCGGACCTGAGTCCGTTGTCGAGACCTGTTCCGCGGCACCGCGTTCGGGGTCACGCATCCGGAGCATCACCAGCGCGAGGACGACACCGGGGACCGCGGCGAAGAAGAACGGCGCCCGCCACGAGTCGAAGGTCTCGGCGATCCGTCCGACGGTGAAGTACGCCAGCATGAGACCTACCGGAAGCCCGAGCATGAAGATGCCGACCGCCCGCGAGCGGCGATCCGCGGGATAGAGGTCGCCGATCATCGAGTTGGCGGCGGGCGTGAAGGCGGCCTCCCCCACCCCGACGCCCAGCCGGGCGAGGATGAACAGGACGTAGTTGCCTGCGGCGCCGGTCGCCGCAGTCAGACCGCTCCACACGAGCAGGCCGACGCCGATGATCCCCGGGCGGTTCCCCCGGTCGGCGAGCCTGCCGAGTGGGAGTCCGGCGATTGCGTAGACGACGGTGAACGCCGACGTGACGAGGCCCAGTTGCAGATCGCTGAGCGCGAATTCGGTCTTGATGGGTTCGGCGACGACCGAGGGGATCGCGCGGTCGAAGAAGTTGAGGAGATTGGCAAGGAACAGCGCGACCAGCGCGCCGGACAGGATGGTGGTGCGGCCGGTGGCCGGGGCATGGGTGATCGTCGCGGGTCGCGTCATGGGGAACCTCGGTGTCGACGGGTCGGGGAGACTTGGAGGGAACTTCGGGTCAGCGGAGTTGGTCGGCGACGTACGCGCCGATCGCCTGCATGCCGAGCGCGGTCGGGTGCAGCGGCGCCGCGGATTCCGCCGGAACGGCACCGGCGTAGTGCGCCCGGCTCGGATCGGCGCAGATGTCGTGCCCGGCCGTGACGGTCCGGATGTCGACGAAGGTCATTGCGCGGGAACGCACCTGCTCCGCCATCGCGTCGTTGACGGAATCCATCACGCGCTGCAGGTAGTCGGCGTCGCGCGGCCACATCGGCTGTCGGTCGGGGCATCCGCCGGGGCGGGTGTAGGTGCCGTAGCCGACGACGACGATCTCGGCATTCGGGGCGTGCGCCCGGATCTCGTCCAGGGTCTCGCCCCACTGCGGAGCGGCGCGGTCGACGAGTCCGCGCATCTGGTCGACGCCACCTGTGGTGAACGTGTCGGCGCACGAGGTGCCTGACGGTTCGGGCAGCGGGTTGAGGCACCGCAGCGCCGTCGTGAACAGGTTGACGTCGTTGGCGCCGATCGTGACGGTGACGAGGTCGGTGTCGGCGGTGAGCGCGTCGACCTGCCGTGGGACGGCGCCGGTGAACGTGGTCTGCGAGGCGTCGGCGATGTGGCTGCTCCGCGCGGACGAGCACGTCACGTCCGTGAGGCGGGCGCCGAGGGACTGCGCGACGACGGACGGGTAGTTGTGCAGCGACCGCAGGCAGCCCGGGGTCGCGGGGTCCTGGTCCGGAATCAGCGGCCCTGCTGCGGCCGAGTCGCCGAGCGCGACGTAGTCGAGTGTCCCGGCGGGCTGCGCCACGGAACCGCCTGCCGAGGCGGCGAGCAGGCAGCCTGCGGCTGCGACGACGACGGCCGTTCGGGTCCTGAGGTGCACGAGACTCGTCTCCTTCGGTTCGGTGACGCCGGATGCACGGATTTGTCTGATCCCGAGTGGCGTGGATTACATACTGGCCAGAAAGCAGCAGGTGGTCGTTGTGTGTCCGAATCGACAATCAAGGGGATTTTGTGTCCACAGACAAACCGATCGTCGTGGGTGGTCGCCCCCTCGCGGATCATCTGGCCCAACGCACCCACGCGATCACCACCGCCACCGTCGAGGCGGTGTGGACGCAGGTGCCCTACTACCGGTCGCTGCCCGATGAAGCGGTGCGCGGTGACGTCACCGCCATCGTCCGGCGCAACCTCGAGCTGTTCGTCGCCAGCCTGCGGTCACTGCGACCACTCGAGGCCGACGACCTCGCGGGAATACGGGATTCGGCGCGGCGACGCGCCGAGGAACTGGTGCCGCTGGCCGAGGTGCTCCGCGCGTACCACCTCGGGGTCGAGCACTGGTGGACGGCGATCGGCGACCTGGCCGGGCCCGAGGACACCGGCGACGTGGCCCGCGCGGGCACCCTGCTCCACTCGCACCTGCTCGCCGCGACGACAGCCGTGCTCGCCGGCTACGGATCCGACCGGGCGCTGCCCGGCGACGACGACTCCGCACGGCGCGCCCTGTTCGTGGCGTTGACGTCGGGCGCGGACCCGACGGTGGCCGCGCAACGCACGGGCGCCGAACTGCCGAGGCTCTACTGGGTGGTCGCGCTGCACGTGGAGCCGCACCCGGACGAGCAGTCCGCTGCCGTCGACGCCGTCGTCGCCGAGCGTCGCAAGGTGCGGCGCCTGCAACGCGAACTCGACACCCTCGGCCGCGACGAGGCGCTGAGCAACCTGTCCGGCAGCGGCGGTGGTGTGCTCATCCCGATCCTCGCGGCCGAACCCGGCGCCGGAGACTGGCAGGACAGCGCGCAGTACACACAGCTGAGCCGGAGCCTGCGGGACATGGAGCGGGCCATCGGCGCCGCCGTCCTGGCCGGTGTGGCGGTGGCGGCGCCTGCCGACGTCCCGCAGGCCTACGTGCACGCCCAGGAGATCCTCGACGTCGCGCTCCGCTACGGCCACCGCTCGGGCACGATGCAGTTGCGGGACGTCGCACTCGAATACCAGCTCACCCGGCCGACCACCGCGTCCCCCGTCCTCGCGAACCTGCTGTCGCCCCTCGACTCCCACCCGGCCGTGCTGGAGACGCTCGAGGCGTACCTCGATGCGGGATGCGACCGCGCGGCCGTGGCGTCCGCACTGCACGTCCACCCGAACACCGTGGTCTACCGGCTGCGGAAGGTGGCCGCGCTGACCGCGTTGGACGTCGCGTCGGCACCGGACGTGGTGCGACTCGTCGCGGCGCTGGCAGCGCGGCGGGCGACGTACCCGGGGCCGCCCACCTGAGACGCCCGCTACCAGACCAGCGTGTGCCCCGGAATCCGGACACGTCCGAAGAAGCGCGGCGTGCCGTCGGGACCGCGGTCGTTGTATCCCTTCACGACGTCGGCGAGCCGGTCCGCGAGGGCCTGCAGCTCCGGGCTCACCGACTCCACACCGCCGTCGTCCACCCATCCCCAGGACGGCGGAACGCCCTCGATGGTGACGACGATCGCGCACTCGCCGTCGGCGGCCACATCGAAGGTGACGCCGTCCGGTGCGTCCCGGATCAGGTCGCGGACGGCGACCCCCGGCACCGCCGACACCAGGCGCACGGTCCGGGAAAGCGTGATGTCGGTTCGGATGGCGTCCACGATGGGATCGATCCGCACGTGCCTGCCGAGTCCGGCGCGGCGCGCACCGGACCGGCCGGAGCCTGCCGTCCCGGGGGTCTTTGCGAGCAGTCGGTCGAGCATCCGCTGGGCGGCATCTCGTTCCTCGGCGCCGGTCCTCGGATGCTCGATCAGCGAACGCAGGCGGCCGATCGTCGCGAGCGAGTTCATCGGCGCAGCGTATCGGCCGTACCACCACCTACCCGCTGCGACACGGCGCTGAACAGGGTCTCGGCGCAGGCTCGCCGCGCGTCGGTCCGGCAAATCCGTTCACCAACTCGCAAACTTGACGTGAGAGAACCACGCGAACGGCCGGCGAGGTCACGACTTCGCCGGCACGAGGCCCGCCGACCATGAGAGACACTGGTCAGGGGACTCGGTAGCCACGAGAGAAGGAACCACCGGCGTTGCACCTGCAATCACCTTCGGATCGCTCCCAACAGATCCCGGCCGCGTACCTTCGGTCGCCACTGGCTCCTGCACCCCGCACCCTCGTCGACATCGTCACCGCGACCGCGCAGGCGCATCCCGACGCCCCGGCCATCGACGACGGTGACACCACTCTCAGCTACGCCGAACTGCTCGACGAGATCCAGCGGGGCGCGCAGTGGCTCGGTGACCTCGGAGTCGGCGCGGGCGACCGCGTCGGCATCCGCATGCCGTCCGGCTCCCACGCCCTCTACACCGCGATTCTGTCCGTGCTCGCCGCAGGCGCGGCCTACGTCCCGGTCGACGCCGACGACCCCGACGAACGCGCCGACCTGGTCTTCGGGGAAGCCCAGGTCGCGGCCGTCCTCACCGGCAAGGGCGTCGAAGCGGGCACCGCACCCGCCCGCGAGAACACACCACACCCCCCGGCCCTCGACGACGACGCCTGGATCATCTTCACGTCCGGGTCCACCGGGACGCCGAAGGGTGTCGCCGTCACCCACCGCAACGCCGCCGCGTTCGTCGACGCCGAGGCCCGCATGTTCCTGCAGGGCGAACCGCTCGGCCCAGGCGACCGCGTCCTCGCAGGCCTGTCGGTCGCGTTCGACGCGTCATGCGAGGAGATGTGGCTGGCGTGGCGCCACGGCGCCTGCCTCGTTCCCGCCCCGCGCTCGCTGGTCCGGAGCGGCATGGACCTCGGCCCGTGGCTGGTGTCCCGCGACATCACCGTCGTCTCCACCGTCCCGACACTGGCAGCGCTGTGGCCCGCCGAAGCCCTCGAGGACGTGCGGCTGCTGATCTTCGGCGGCGAGGCCTGCCCGCCCGAACTGGTGGAACGGCTCGCGACCCCGGGCCGCGAGGTGTGGAACACGTACGGCCCGACCGAGGCCACCGTCGTGGCGTGCGCCGCCGAGATGGACGGCACGTCCGCCGTCAGCATCGGACTCCCCCTCGACGGCTGGGACCTCGCCGTCGTCGACGGGGACGGCAACCCGGTCCAGGTCGGCGACGTCGGCGAACTCGTCATCGGCGGTGTCGGGCTGGCCCGCTACCTGGATCCGGCGAAGGACGCCGAGAAGTACGCGCCGATGCCGTCGCTCGGCTGGGAACGCGCCTACCGCAGCGGCGACCTGGTGCGTCTCGAACTGGACGGGCTGCTGTTCCAGGGTCGCGCCGACGACCAGGTCAAGATCGGCGGGCGACGCATCGAGCTGGGTGAGGTCGACAACGCGTTGCAGAACCTGCCCGGCGTCGCCGGTGCCGCCGCCGCGGTCCGGAAGACCTCGACGGGCCACTCGATCCTCGTCGGCTATCTCGCGAGCACCGACCCCGACTTCGACCTCGCGGCCGCACGCACCCTCCTCGCCGAGCAACTGCCCGCCGCCCTCGTCCCACGCCTGGCATTGATGGCCGAGCTGCCGACCCGAACGTCCGGGAAGGTCGACCGGGCCGCGCTGCCGTGGCCGCTGCCGGGCGCCGACGACTCCGCCGTGGAGTCCGGACTCGACGGAACCGCCGCCTGGGTCGCGGGCCTGTGGTCGTCGATCCTCGGTGCACAGATCACCGGCGCCGACGACGACTTCTTCGCCGCGGGTGGCGGATCGCTGTCGGCCGCGCAGCTCGTGACGGCGTTGCGTGAGCGATTCCCCGAGGTCACCGTCGCCGAACTCTACGACCACCCCCGACTGGGTTCGCTCGCCGAACACCTCGACTCCCTCGCCCCCACCGACGCCGTCGAGATTCGCACCGTCGAGCCGACACCGCGGTCGGCGCAGTGGAAGCAGATTCTGTGGACGATCCCGCTGACCACCCTGACCGGTCTGCAGTGGGTGACGTGGCTGGCCGTCGTGAACAACGTCCTCGCCTGGTTCGCCGACGTGCCCTGGGCGCCCGCGGTGTCGTGGTGGTGGGTGCTCCTCGGCGTGCTCCTGTTCATCACGCCGATCGGCCGGATGGGCATCGCCGTCGCGGGCTGCCGGATCCTGCTGCGCGGCCTGCAACCCGGCACCTACCCGCGCGGCGGGCGCGAACACCTGCGGCTGTGGGTCGCGCACCGGCTCACCGAGGCCAGCGGTGCCGCCAACCTGTCCGGCGCGCCGTGGATGATCTACTACGCCCGCGCGCTCGGCGCCACGATCGGACGCGGCGTCGACCTGCACACCCTTCCTCCCGTCACCGGGATGCTCGAACTGGGTGAAGGTTGCTCCGTCGAACCCGAGGTCGACCTGTCCGGGCACTGGATCGACGGCGACGTCATCCACATCGGCGGCATCCGCATCGGCGACGGCGCCGCCATCGGCTCCCGCTCGACCCTCTTCCCCGGAGCGAAAATCGGCAAGAACGCCGAGGTCGCTCCCGGATCCGCCGTCATCGGACGCGTGAAGGCCGGCCAGAGTTGGGCCGGCTCACCGGCAGTCAAGGTCGGCAAGGCCGAGCATCCGTGGCCGACGCAGCGACCACAGCAGGCCAGCCAGTGGGTTCCCGTGTACGGCCTGACGTCGCTGGCCATCGCGTCCCTGCCGATCATCGCCCTCGCGGCCGGCATCGCCGTGATCGGCGCCGCGATCGCCGACGCACCCGACCTCGGCTCCGCGGTCCCGCGGGCACTGCTGTGGCTGCCCGTCGCGACGCTGCTCGCCCTCTTCGTGTTCGCCGCCCTCACCGTCGCCGCGGTCCGCGCCCTCGGCATCGGACTCACCGAGGGCTACCACCCCGTCCGCAGCCGCGTCGGCTGGCAGGTGTGGGCGACCGAACGCCTCCTCGACTCCGCGCGCACCTTCCTGTTCCCGCTCTACGCCAGCCTCCTCACCCCGGTCTGGCTGCGACTGCTCGGCGCGAACATCGGCAAGGACGTCGAGGCGTCGACCGTCCTGCTGCTGCCGAAGTTCACCACCGTCGCCGACGGCGCGTTCCTCGCCGACGACACCATGGTCGCGTCCTACGAACTGGGCGGCGGATGGCTCCACATCCAGGAGGCCAAGGTCGGCAAGCGCGCCTTCCTCGGCAACTCCGGCATGGCCGGGCCCGGGCGCCGCGTCCCGAAGAACGGCCTCGTCGCGGTGCTGTCGGCGGCACCGACCAAGGCGAAGTCCGGCTCGTCCTGGCTGGGCAGTCCGCCGGTGAAGCTGCGGCGCGCGGCCAGCGACGGCGACGCCGAGCGCACCTTCGCGCCGCCGACGCGACTCAAGGTCGCGAGGGCCGCCGTCGAGACGTGCCGCCTGCTGCCGGTCATGGTGACGTTCGGCATCGGATTGGGTGTGCTGTTCGCGCTGCAGGCGCTCGCCGGGGCCGTCGGATACTGGGCGGCGGCCCTCCTCAGCGGTGTCGTGCTGCTGGTCGCCGGTGCCGCCGCCGGTGTGATCTCGGTCGCGGCGAAGTGGCTGACGGTTGGCCGGATCGGCCGCACCGAGCACCCGCTGTGGAGTTCGTTCGTATGGCGCAACGAGGTGTCGGACGCCTTCGTCGAAACCGTTGCGGCGCCCTGGTTCGCACGGGCCGCGACCGGCACCGCAGTCCTGAACGTGTGGCTGCGAGGAATGGGCGCGACCATCGGCCGAGGCGTGTGGTGCGAGTCGTACTGGCTACCCGAGGCAGACCTGGTCTCCCTCGGCGACGGCGCCACGGTCGAACGCGGATGTGTCGTGCAAACACACCTCTTCCATGATCGGATCATGGCCATGGACACCGTCACCCTCGGCGCAGGCGCGACCCTCGGGCCGCACTGCGTCGCGCTGCCCGCATCCGGAATCGGCGACGGCGCGACGGTCGGCCCGGCCTCACTGGTCATGCGCGGTGACGTCGTGCCGCCGAGCACCCGATGGCAAGGCAACCCGATCGGCCCGTGGACGGGTGCCTGACATGAAACCGGGCAAGATGGCCGTCCCCGGCGGTGCAGGCAAGTCCGCTGCCACCGGCGGTACTGCCAAAGCCGTTGCCGCCGGCGGCGCAGGCAACAAGTTCTACGAGGAGCCGATCGACCCGTACATGCCGAAGGCGGGCAACCGGGGCTACCGCGTGTCGCGCTACGAACTGGACCTGACGTACAAGGTCGCGAGCAACCGACTGTCGGGGAAGGCGATCATCACAGCGGCAACGACGCAGACGCGCAACAAGTTCGCCTTCGACCTGTCGCAGACACTGGCCGTGTCCAAGGTGACGGTCAACGGTTCACGCGCCGCCAAGTACACGCACCAGAACGGCAAGCTCACCATCACACCCGCCCAGAAGATCCCGTCGGGCGGAGCACTGTCGGTGACGGTCCAGTACTCAGGCACCCCGAAGCCGGTCCGCGGGCCGTGGGGCGAGGTCGGCTGGGAGGAGCTGAGCGAGGGCGCCCTCGTCGCGAGCCAGCCCAATGGTGCGGCGTCCTGGTTCCCGTGCGACGACCATCCGAGCTCCAAGGCGAGTTATCAGATTTCGGTGACCACCGATTCTCCCTACCATGTGGTCGCCAATGGCGCGTTGGTGCGCAAGCAGATTCGCGCCAGCCACACGACCTGGGTGTACGAGCAGAGCGA
Source organism: Rhodococcus sp. RD6.2 (assembly GCF_001040705.1). Lineage (GTDB taxonomy): Bacteria > Actinomycetota > Actinomycetes > Mycobacteriales > Mycobacteriaceae > Rhodococcus_G. The sequence continues at coordinate 30,440 of NZ_CVQP01000002.1, read as the reverse complement.
GCCGATGGCGACGTATCTGGCGACCGTCCAGATCGGCCACTACGAACGGCGCCGGGTCGCCGACAACACGTCGGTGCCGATGCACGCCGTGCTGCCGCAGCGTCTGCGCACCCGATTCGACCACGACTTCGGACGTCAGCCGAAGATGATGGAGACGTTCATCCGACTGTTCGGACCGTATCCGTTCGCCGATTACACCGTTGTCGTCACCGACGATGAACTCGAGATTCCTGTTGAGTCACAGGGAATTTCCGTGTTCGGCGCGAACCATTGCGACGGCAGGCGCGGATCGGAGCGGCTCGTCGCTCACGAACTGGCGCACCAATGGTTCGGCAACAGCCTCACGCTCGGCGCGTGGCGAGACATCTGGCTGCACGAAGGATTCGCCTGTTACGCGGAGTGGCTGTGGGCGGAGAACTCCGGCGGCCCCACCGCCCGGGAGATCGCAGTCCAGGTGCATCGGACACAGTCGGGGCTGCCGTACGACCTCGTGCTCGGCGATCCGGGACCGACGCTGATGTTCGACGACCGGGTCTACAAGCGGGGTGCGCTCACCGTGCACGCGCTGCGCACGGAACTCGGCGACGACAACTTCTTCGCGCTGCTCCACAGGTGGACCGCCAAGCACCGGTACGGAACCGTCACGACCGAGGACTTCACGGACCTGGCGGCGCACTTCGCCGATCACTCGCTCCGGCCGCTGTGGGACGGCTGGCTGTTCGACAGGAACCTGCCCGCGCTCCGGGACGGAGCCTGAGCCACCCGCGCACGTACGCGCAACCTCGGATCAGGCCGCGCAGACGAAGTACGGGTACCGCTCCCCCGGCTCCTCGTGGGCGAACCGGACGCGGACCCGGGCATCGGACCGCGCGGGCGGGCGCCCTTCGATCCACGCATACGTCCACGGTCCGTCGTCGAGTTCGACGATCGCGATGGTGCAGGGCACCTCGACCGCGGCCGGGCCGCGTCGTGGGCGGCTGGTGACGACCGTGCTCGAGACGATCGACCCGACGCCGCACGACGGGACGCGGGACAGCGAGGTTCCGCCGCAGTCCGAGCAGTGAGCGCTGCCCGGAGCGGACAGCGCGCTGCAGTCGTCGCAACTGCGGAGCATCAGACGGTCAGCCGCGACGTGGGGAAGAACGGCGACATGTGAGCCTTCGATCATCGAACGCACCTCTGCCTGGAGCACTGGAACTGTCATGTTCCATGTTCCCGATCGATGCACCGATCGACGACGGCAGAAGTACCCGTTCGCATACCTGTTTTTCCCGGCAGGGCGCCGTACCCGAATCTCCACCGGTGGCCATTTCTAGTGGTCGGAGCGCTTTCGCTGCTTCTGCTCGGCGACCCAGGCCGCGAGCTGACTGCGCGACCGGAACCCGAGTTTGGTCAGCGCGTGCTCCACATGACCCTCGACCGTCCGGGGCGAGATGACCAGTCGCTCCGCGATGGCCCGGTTGGTGAGACCGTCGGCGACAAGGTCCGCGACCTGCCGTTCGCGGCGCGTCAGGTCGTCGGCCGGCGCGGCCACGTCGACGGTGGCCTCCCGGAGCGCGTACGCGACCGAATCCTCGGTGCTCGACTCCAGTCCGCGCCGGAACGCCGCCGCGTACGCGGCCACGCCGAGCGCGCGGGTCGTCCGCTCGACACAGTCGTCGTGGAAGGCGCGCATCGCCAGTACGTTCACGCTGCCGCTGCCCACGGCGTTCCACATCGACTGAGCCGATCCCAGCAGCACCGCCGCTCGCTGAGGCTCCCCGTCCGCCTCTGCGACCCAGGCCAGCGCCTCGACCGCCACCGTTGTCCCCAGGAGGTCGCCGATATCCCTTTCGAGGCGCACGACCTGGTCGAGGAGTGTCCGCGCCCGGTCGCGATCGGTTCGTACGAGCGCCAAGCCGAGCACGAGGAGGCAGTACGCGCGGTAGACCGAGTCGTCGTGCGCCTCCGCGATGGCCAGCGCCTCCTCCTGGTATCGCACCGCCCGGTCGACGTCGCCCAGGATCCCGGCCGCCAGACCGATACCGAGCAGCGCCGACACCAGCCGCAGCGGATCGCTGGCACGGAAGACGTCGAGGCAGGCGGCGAACCGGTCCAGCGCTCCGCTCACGTCACCGGAGAACAACGCGAAGTATCCTTCGGCGTGCGCGAACTGCGCATCGATGACCGGATCTCCCACGGCTGCAGCGACGGCGCGCGCCTCGTCGAGGCTGGCGCCCGCCGCATCCGTTCTGCCCTCGTTGCTGGAAAGCAGGATGTACGCGCACAGCGCACGCGCCCGCACGGCAGTCGCCTCGCCACCCTGATGGGCAAGCGCCCGCTCCAACCAGTACCGGCCCTCCTCCAACTGGCCACGGGACAACGCGTAGGGCCACATCGCGGTCGCGATCCGCAAGCCGGACTCGGCCTCCATCGGATCGGCGAGACAGAACTCCATCGCCGCCCGCAGATTGGGGCGTTCGCTGTGCAGCCGGGCGAGCCATTCGGCCTGCCCCGGACCGAGCAGTTCCTCCTCGACCGGCACCACGAACGCCTCGTACCAATCGCGGTGGCGACGGCGCAGGCGGGGACCGTCACCGGTCAACTCGAGCTTCTCCCGCCCGTAGTCGCGGAGTGTCTCGAGCATCCGGTAGCCCACTCCGCCTGCCTCCTCGTCCCGGATCAGGATGGACTTGTCCACCAGGGACGTCACCACGTCGAGCAGTTCGTGGGACGCGAGCGTCTCGGCGCAGATCGCCTCGGCCGCATCCAGTTCGAACCGCCCACTGAACACCGCCAACCGACTCCACGCCGCCTGCTCCCGCGGGGTGCACAGGTCGTGGCTCCAGTCGATGCACAACCGCAGGGTCTGTTGCCGCGTCGGCACTTCCCTGCCACCCGCACTGAGCAGCATGAACATGTCCGCGAGGCGCTGAACGATCTGATCCGGGGACATCGCGCGCAGCCTTGCCGCGGCCAGTTCGATCGGGAGTGGCAGCCCGTCGAGGCGCTGACAGATCCGGGTCACCGCGGCGCGGTTGGTGTCGTTGAGGTCGAAACCGGGAACCACAGCGCCCGCACGTTCCTCGAACAGCGTCACCGCCTCGGAGTGAATCAAGCCCCGACGGCGAGGGTGATCCGGGTCGGGTACACCGAGCGGCGGCACGCGGAGCACCGTTTCCCCGGTCACCCCGAGTGGTTCGCGGCTGGTGGCGAGGATGTGCAGATTCCGGCAGCTCCGCAGCAGGCGGCCGGCAAGTTCGGCGACGGCGGCGACGAGGTGCTCGCAGTTGTCGAGGACCAGCATCAGGTTTCGATCCCCGATGTGGTCGACGACGGAATCATGCTGCCCCGGCATTATCTCCCGGATCCCGAGTGCGGCCGCGACCGCGTTCTCGACGAGCTCCGGTGCCGACAACCCGCCGAATTCGACGAGCCACACGCCATCCGCGAACGAGCGTTGCGATTCGTGCGCCACTCGCAGCGCCAAACGTGTCTTGCCGACGCCGCCGATCCCGGTGAGGGTGACCAGCCGGGAGGAGGCAAGGCAGCGCCGCGCCTCGGTCACCTCGCGGCGCCGACCGACGAAACTGGTCAGCTCGTGGGGTAGGTTCCCGACGCTCCGCGCCGCGGACGATGCGACCACGGCACCTCACTCTCACGTTCCCCACCCGCAACGCTACGCCCGGCAATGTGGCCGCGTGGTCGCCGAAAGGTCGCGATCAGCCCACGATCCGGGCGCACGCCCTAACGATCCGGATTCCCTCTGTCACTGCTTGTTTCCGGGAGATGCGCCCGGCTGTTACCGATCACCAGCACCAGACTCGCAGCGGCCACGGCCGCTCCGAACAGGAACATCACCGGATACCCCACCGCGGGCCAGTTCTCGACGACCAGCGCGAGGATCGCCGGAATCGCGAATCCGATGTACGTCAGCGAATAGAACACCGCGGTCAGCCCGGCGAGGTCGTCGGGTCGCGCAATGCGCTGGATCTCCTGCAGCCCGGACACCAGCGCCATGCCATATCCGCAGCCGAGGACCGCGGCCGCGAGCACTGCCAGCGGCACGGTCAACCGGCCGGCGGCGACAGCGCCCAGCACCATGCCGACCACCAGAAAGGACAGTGCGACGATCACGGCACGAGCGCTGCGTGGGGTGTCGATGCGCCGTCCGAGCGCCTGGATCGCGAACCCGCAGCCCAACGCGACAACGCACAGGAGTGCGGAGAACGCGATGGGACGGCCGCCGCTGTGGTCCGCCATCAGCGCGGGCATGACGGCATACGCACAGCTCGCCGCGCCGAACACCCACGGCGCCACCGGGGCGATGACCAGCCAGAACCTGCGGTGGGACGCGGCCGGGATCTTCAGGTCGTCGATCAGCGGCGCCCGCTCACCCACAGGGGTCGCCGGGCGCGATTCGGGTGCCGCGACCAGCGCGATCCCGGCGCCGATGGTGATCGTGATGTGCAGTGCGTACGCCAGTCCGCTCGGCCACGGCGCCCACTGTGCAAGCACACCCGCAGTTCCCGCACCGATCGCGAACCCGGCCGTCAGGCTCATCGCCGCGCGTCTGGCGCCCGCGCCGGGCCCGGCGGCGGTGTCCCACGGCGGCACCGACAGTTCCTTGAGCCAGCTGCCACCGACCGCCATGCCGAGCCCGAGCGCGATCCCGCTGAGGATGCGTCCGATCACGAGCAGCAGCGCGCTATCCGCACCGAACGCCAGCACGAGAGAACCCGCGGCGGCGATGACGGGCGCAGGGAGCATGACCGGACGGCGACCCAGCCGGTCCGACAGGGGTCCGCCCAGCAACAGTGCAGGCACGATGCCGAGCACGTACGCGAACAGGAAGGCGTCGACGACGACCGGCGAGAACCCGTGGTCGAGCCGGTACATGACGAGCAAGGGCGTGAACTCGTTGCCGCCCCAGGCCACGGCGAACATGGCCGCCGAGACCAGCGCCCACGGCGCGATCCGCGACCGCGACGGGGTCGGGGTGTCGACGGCAGTGTCACACTGGACGCTCATCGCGCACCGTCCTCGGTGGCGATCGGGAGTCCGTGGACGCGGCGCATGTGGGCGTCGTCGGATGCGGTGAAGGCGTCGGTGTCGCCAGCCTCGATCAGGTCGGCGAGACGGGTGTGGTCGTCGATGATCGATTGCAACTGCCGGGGGTCGCGGACCAGGGACTTGGCCGTCATCCGGCGCTGACGCTCGCGCAGACCGATGTAGAAGGTCACCAGCAGCGGGTTCCCGCCCGCACGGACGATCAGCCCGTGGAAGTCGGCGTCGAGGCCGCTGAACTCGGCGACGTCGGCGTTCACTGCAGCCGCTCGCTGGGAGTCGAGGTTGGCGCGCAGCGCTTCGACCAGGTCGGTGCGCAGGTGTGCCGGGCCGCGAACGACCGCGTGCGCGGCATCGGATTCGAGGAGCAGACGCGCCGCGAGAACATGCTCGGTCTCGCCGTCGGCGACCGGGACGACGAGCGCGCCGCGCTTCGGGAACAGCCTCATCCAGCCTTCGGCCTCGAGACGCAGAAAGGCCTCACGGACGGGGGTGCGACTCGTCCCCATCTCGGACGCGATCTCGCCCTCGCTGATCAGCTCACCGCCGGGGAGGGTCGCGGACAGGATCCGCTCCTTGACCTCCAAGTAGACCTGCTCGGACGCGGAACGCAACTTAGACACAAGATGTATTTATACGCTAGGCGAAAGAAATCCGGCAGGGTGGGGTGGGCGCTCGGAACTAGGGAACCCAGTACTTGGCGGCGAGCTCCTCGATCACCGGGTCGCCGTCCTGAGCGCGATCGAGGACGGCGAGATCGTCGTCGAGCGAAATGAGGCGCGGATCGTCTTCAGCACGCTCCGACGGCCCACCGCCGTCCTCGGCGATCTGGCGCAACAACTTCTCACGGACCCGGTCACGCAGTGATTCGGCCATGATTGAGCATGGTCCGTTCTCGTGCCTGTGTCGAGAGCGGTGGCGTGGTGGTGCGTTACTCGTCGCGCTTGCCGAAGACGCGCCGCGCCACCGGGATCAGCATGACGAGCGCGCCGATCAGCACGATCAGCGAGAAGATCTGCATGGCCATCGAATTCCTCCTCGGATTCGCACGGTCGAGGGTCAGCCGGGTGCGAGGACCGAACCCCACGGGGTGTTGCGGACGACGGTGAAAACGGCGAGTGCACCGAGCACGACCGCTGTCGCGACAGGCCCCAACACGATCATCCTCCCGTTCTCGCCCCGCCACCGCTTCCCCACCCATCGCACCCACGCAACGGCGAGGACCAGTACCAGAGGCAGCACGAACACGTTGCTCGACAGCGACGCCACCACGTCACCGTGGGTGAGGTGGTGGACCGCGCGCAGGCCGCCGCAGCCCGGACACCACAGCCCGGTCAGCGCCTGGAACGGGCACAGCCCGTAGGCCCCCGGCCGGTGTGGGTCACGCACGTACAGCAGCGTTGCCCCGGCCAGCGCCGCGGCGGCGACCGCGACCGGGCCCGCCCAGCGTCTGGGGCCGGCACGCCCGGTCGGTGCCGCGGTGTCGAGTTCGCCAGTCGTGCTCACGCCGTCCGGATCACCACCGTCGAGACCAGCATGTCGTGCCAGCACCGTTTGCGTTCCTCCCACAGCGGCCACAGGAAATTCAGGAAGCACAGATCGCCGAGGACGACGAGCAGCAGCCACCGGACGAAGGCCATTCCCGCGCCGAGCGGTCGCCCGTCGACCTCCCGCACGACCGCGATGTCCATCCACGACTTCGCCACGGTCTGCCCTGTGCGCCCCTGACGGAAGACGTTGTTCCACACCACGAGCGCCACCGCGAGCAGGAACCCCGCGACCATGATCGCGATTCCGGCACCGTTGACGCCGTCCAGGTTCGTCGTCGTCTCATCGTAGTAGTCACCGCTGTAGGTGACGGTGGTGGAACTGGCGTCCTTGAAGGCGAGAAACGCGCCGATCCCCGCGATCACGTATCCGACGAGGGGAATGACGATGCCGTCCAGCAGGTAGGCCGCGAACCGAGACGCCCACGACGCGTACGGGTAGACGGGCATCGGCCGCGCCGCGTACTGCGGCGGATAGCCGGGCGGCGGGTAACCCTGCTGTGGATAGCCGGGCGGCGGGTAACCCTGCTGTGGGTAACCCTGCTGCGGAGGACCTTGCTGCGGGTAGCCCTGTTGCGGAGGGCCCTGTTGCGGAGGGCCCTGCTGCGGAGGGCCCTGCTGCGGAGGGCCGTGCTGCGGAAAGCCGGGCGGCGGCTGCGCCGGGCCCGGGGACTGCGCGTCCGGGTGTTCGGGATCGGTCATCACAACCATCCTTTCCGTCCCGGGATGTCCGGTAGTGGAAAGGTAGCCCGAATCTGTGCACCCTGCCGGTCAAGTTGTCCACAGCTGTGGAACGAACAACTCACACGGCCTGGTCAGGGTGTGGACAGACTGTGAATAACTGTGGATAGTGCCCAGGATCACTGGAGCTAAACGTTCCCGACCTGCGCACATCCGTTCGTTCGTACCTGTTGACAACTTTTCTTCCGGCACCGATCGGGCAAACTCGACCGGGCTTCGTCCGTGGTCACCGGACCGCCCGGCCGAGTTGTCCACAGGCACTGACTGCAGGTGCCGTCAGCTCACCGACAGATCGACAACCGTCACGGCTGTCGGATCCGGACCTGCCTCGTTGAGGAAGGCGAAGAGCCTCGGCACCGCATCGGCGGGAACCTCGAACACCCACCGGATCTCACCGCCGGCGCCGGGCGCGACCTGGTCGCCGCACGGCCGGTTGCCCTGCACCGACTCGAGGTCGTCGATCACGTTGTGCTGCCGCTTCTGTGTGTCGAGAAGTCGGGTTCCGATCGTCGTGCCGCAACTCAGGTCGATCGGGGTGGTCGTTCCGTTCGCGATGTCGGCGTCGAGGACGACGAACTGCTGACCTTCGGGCGCCGTCCGATCGCCGTATCCGCCCGTGCCATCCGAGACCGCGACGGCAGGCACCGTCTCGACCGACGCGATCGTCACCGTGAGCCCGCCGTTGTCGACGGGTTCCCCCACTTTGAACACGCCAGGCGTGCCCGACGGCTGAGCTGCCGTGGACGTCGCCGCCGCTGTCGTCGCCTGAGTGGCCGTGTCCCCTTGGGTGGCCGTGTCCCCCTGGGTGGCCGGCGAGTCGTCGCTGCCGCACCCCGCCACGAACAGCATTCCGAGACCGACCGCCGCCACCATCAGCTTCTTCACCCCGGCAGGCTAACCAGCGGCAAGGCAATCAGGTTCGAGAAACCAGAAAACCCCAGGTGACTTGTACTCTCACCTGGGGTTTCGCTGAGCTGCCTGAGAGAATCGAACTCTCGACCTTTTCATTACGAGTGAAATGCTCTACCGACTGAGCTAAGGCAGCGCGCCCGGCCTGTCGACCGAGCAACGGAAGTCTAACGGCTCGGCCTCGGAATACGAAAACGGGGTCCGTCAGCCCAGCTCGGCGCCGAGCTTCGCCATCATGGCCGCCACCGCGAACTGGGGTTTCACGTTGGTGTCGAGCGCCTCGCGGCAGTCGAGCACCGCCTCGATGCAGCGCAGTAGTGCGTCGGGACTGCCGACGCCTGCCATCTTCCTGGCCTGATCGGCGCGGTCGGGATGGTTCGCCGTCGCGGACGATCCGAAGGCCGCGGCGAGTGCGTCCCGGTACAGGCCCGCGAGGTCGATCAGCGCCCGATCGAGTGCGTCGCGCTTCATCCGTGTCTCGCGTGACTTCTGTCTGCGCTCGAGGTCCTTGAGCACACCGGCCGACCCGCGCAGGGCACCGGCCGCGCCCTTGCCCGTGCCACCTGCCCCGAGGGCGGTGCGCAGTTCCTCGGTTTCGCGGTCGTTGATCTCGGTGTTGAGTTCCTTGGCCTCGACCTCGAGTTCGCGGACCAGTTCCTCGGCGAGGGAGTAGCGCGTCGACCACCTCGTCGCGGCCGACGCGAGGCCGAGCCCCTGGTCGCGTCGGCGCCGGGCGGCCTCGTCGGTGGCCAGCCTGCGGGCCCTCCCGACATGGCCTCCGCTGATCCGCGCCGCATCGAGCGCGGTCTGCTCGTCGAGCCCATCACGCTCGCGCAGCACCCCGGCGATCGCCTCGACCGAGGGGGTGACCAGCCCCACGTGCCTGCACCGCGACCGCAGGGTCACCGAGATGTCCTCGGGGTCGACGGACGGCGCGCACAGCAGGAACACCGTCCGCTCCGGTGGTTCCTCGACGACCTTCAGGAGTGCGTTCGCGGCGCCTTCGGTGAGGCGGTCGGCGTCCTCGATGATCATCACCTGCCAGCGTCCTGTGCTGGGTCGCCGCGCCGCGGTCTGCACGATCTCGCGCATCTCCTTGACGCTGATGCTCAGGCCCTCGGGGATCACTCGGCGCACGTCGCCGTGGGTGCCCGCGAGAACTGTGGTGCAGGCATGGCACTGCCCGCAGCCGGGGACGCCGTCGCTCGTGCACTGGAGGGCTGCGGCGAAGCACAGCGCGCCGACCGAGCGACCCGACCCGGGCGGGCCGGTGAACAGCCACGAGTGCGTCATCCGGGAGCCGGAACCCTCGGGGGCGGTCGCGTCGACGCTGCCTCGCGCCGCAGTGGCGGCAGCGATCAGCCCGACCTCGACTTCGTGCTGGCCCACCAGCCGATCGAACACTCCCGCCATGCGCCCACCCTATCGAGCGGCCACGACAACGTGTCAGCGGCGCACGAGGTCGTCAGCGGCGCACGAGGTCGATCGGCTGACCGTCGCTGGGGAACGGCAGCGAATGGTTGTTGATCGGCGCGACGTAACCGGGGTCGACCCGCCATTCGTACCCACGCAGCAGGTGGTGCATGACGGCCTTCACCTCGCCGCCCGCGAAATGCATCCCGAGGCACTTGTGCACGCCGCCGCCGAAGGGCTCCCATGCGTAGTGGTGGGAACGGTCCTCCCGACGCTCCGGCCCGAACCGCTCGGGGTCGAAGCGTTGCGGGTCGGTCCAGTACGCGTCCATCATGTGCGAGAACTGCGGTGTCACCACGACGTCGGTACCTGCGGGAATGCGGATGCCGCGCACCTCGACGTCGGTCATGCTGCGGCGCACGACGACCGGCACCGGTGGCCGCAGTCGCAGGCACTCCTTCATCACGAGGTCGAGCGATTCCAGCGCCTCCAGTTCGGCGAGTGTGGGCCGCGGCCCGAGCGCGAGCGATTCGTCCCGGCACCGCTGCTGCCAGTCGGGATGCTGGCCGAGGTACTGGAGCATCGCCGACAGGGTGCTCGTCGAGGTGTCGTGCGCGGCCATCAGCAGAAAGATCATGTGGTTGACGACGTCGTCGTCGCTGAAGCGTTCGCCGGCCTCACTCTCGATGTGGCACAGCACGGAGAAGAGATCGTCGGTGCGGGTCGCGCGGCGCGACGGCAGGTAGTGGCGGAAGAACCGTTCGAGCCTGCGCCTGCCGCGGTGCGCGCGACCCCAGCGGGTCAGCGGGATGTCGAGGCGGACGATCCCCGCCGCCGACTGGACGCAGTCGATGAACGCCCGGTTGATGCGGTCCATCTCTGCCGGGGTGGTGTCGGGCGCCCCACCCATGAATGTGTCGGTGGCGATGGACAGTGTCAACTGTTTGAGCGCGGGGTAGGCCTTGAATCCCTTGGTGCTCCCCCACTTTTCGAGTGCCGTCTCGATCGCGGGGTGCATCGCCGTCGTGTAGGCGTCGAGGCGCGCGCGGGCGAACGCCTGCTGCATGATGCGCCGGTGCAGGAGGTGCTCGTCGAAGTCGAGGAACATCAACCCGCGCCGGAAGAACGGACCCACCACGTAGGTCCACGCCGGACCGTTGGCGAAGGCCTTGCTCCGGTTCAGAAGGATCTCCTCGCACGCGTCGGGACCGAGCGCGACGACCCAGGTGCGGCCGATCATCCGGATCGGGGTGATCTCGCCGTAGTGGTCCCACTGCCGCTCGAACATGACCATCGGCGACCGGGCGTAGTCGAGCGCGCGACCCAGCACGGGCATCCCGCGGTCGGCGCGGCGGATCGGCGGCAGGTCCCGTGCGGGCGACTCCGCGGTATCGGAAAGGCGACTCGACGATCCGACCATCGCAAACTCCCCCTTCGGTGCCGTGTACAGGCCAAACGAGTGTGATCGGCACCACTATCATTCAGGAAGGATGCTCTGTCAATATGTGGCCCGCGACGTCGTCGTGCAAGGCTGTTCGGCATGGCCGTGCAGTCGGGTACATACCGCGGAGTGAGCGCCGAGGACCGCGCTGCCCAGCGTCGATCCCGTCTACTCGACGCGACGCTGTCCGTCTGGTCCGGCGACGAACGCGTCACGATGACGCGGATCTGCGCCGAAGCCGGCCTCAGCGAGCGCTACTTCTACGAAAGTTTCCGCACCGTCGACGACGCCCTGACCGCGGTGATGGAGACGATCGCCACCGAGATCGAGCAGACGAGCACGGCAGCAGCCGACGCCGCGGGAGACGACCTCACCGCCCGCGTTCGCGCATCCGTCCTCGCCTTCGTCGCCCTCGTCGAACGTGACCCGAGGAAGGGGCGGGTCGCGATCATCGAGTCCGTCGCGATCCCCGCACTGCGCCGGCGTCGCACCCAACTGCTCCGCCACTTCGGACACCTCGCAGCCGAGGAAACGCACGGAAAGTGGGGCACCGGCGATGAGAACCGCAACCGCAGCGAGATCGCGGGCCTGCTGTTCATCGGCGGCATGGCCGAACTGGTCACGGCCTGGCTCGACGGCGCCGTCGAGGTGACCGGCGAGGAACTGGCCGACGCCGTCGCCCTCATGTTCACCTGATCCTGCTCGCCCACCGGCCACTCCCGTCGCGACATCCTCCCGCCCGATTGGGGGGATGACGGGCTGCGGTGTCCGAAACGTTCAAGACGCCACGGTGCCCGGCGCCTACCGTCGAGGCATGACCCCGACTTTCTCCGTGATCGGCCTCGTCTCCGCCGACCTCGCCCGTACCTTCGCCTTCTACCGCCGCCTCGGCCTCGACATCCCGGAGGAGGCGGCGGCGCAGCCGCACGTCGAGGTCACCCTGCCCGGCGGTCTGCGACTCGCGTTCGACACGGTCGCCACGATCCGCTCGTTCGACCCCGACTTCGTCCACACCACCGGCGGTGGCCCGTCACTGGCCTTCGACTGCGGCACGCCGGACGGCGTCGACTCGACGTATGCGGACCTGCTCACCGTCGGTGGCACCTCGACGCTCGCGCCCTTCGACGCGTTCTGGGGTCAGCGGTACGCGACGCTGACCGACCCGGACGGCAATCACGTCGACCTGTTCGCCGCACTGCCCGGCTGAGACAGGAGTTCCGACAGCGACTCACCAGCGAGCGCGCGCACTTCACGCGCCAGGTGCGACTGGTCGGCATACCCAGCGTCGGCTGCGACGCGCGCGAACCCGACGCCTGCGCGGGCCGCCGACAGTGCGCGGTCGAAACGCAGTACCCGGTCGAGCATCTTGGGGCCGTAGCCGAAGGCGACCAACGACTTCCGGTGCAGCTTCCGGACACTCCAGCCGAGTGCGGACGCGACTTCGGCGACGGACACGCCCGCCGCCAACCGGGCCGCGATCGTCGCCTCGACCGGCGGGTCCGCCGCACCGAGCCTGCGTCGGACCTCGCCGGCGAGGGCATCGAGCGGGTCGCGTTCCGCCGCATCCGACAGCCGACGGACGGCGGCGTCCGACCAGAGTTGGTTCAATTCGACTCTGGTGTCGCGTAATTCGTCGGCCGCGACCCCGAGAACCGTCGGGCCGAGCCCGGGAGCGAACCGCAATCCGATCGCACGCGGGCCCGCCGCCGTGGTGCGATGGGCCCGGGTGTCGGGTCCCGCCACCAGGATGCCGCCCTCGTGCCAGATCAGGTCCATGCAGCCGTCCGGCAGCACGAACGCCCCGCCCGAACCGAGCGCGTCCACCGACCAGGCAACCGTGCCCGGCAACGCGATCGGCAGTTCCCGGTACACGGCGACCGCGTCAGTCCTCGGTGCCGGATGCCTTCTTGGCGGGCGCCTTCTTCGCCGGAGCCTTCTTCGCCGGAGCCTTCTTCGCCGGAGCCTTCTTGGCTGCCGCCTTCTTCGCCGGAGCCTTCTTGGCGGGCGCCTTCTTGGCCGCGGCCTTCTTCTTCACCGGGCCACGAGCACGCCTGTCCGCCAGCAGTTCCGATGCACGCTCGTCGGTGATCGTCTCGACCTCGTCACCCTTGCGCAGGCTGGCGTTGGTCTCGCCGTCGGTGACGTACGGCCCGAAGCGTCCGTCCTTGATGACCATCGGCTTGTCGGTCGCCGAGTCGTTGCCGAGTTCGCGCAGCGGCGGTGTTGCGGCACCCTGACGTCCACGACGCTTGGGCTCGGCGTAGATCTTCAGCGCCTCCTCGAGGGTGACGGTGAACATCTGCTCCTCGTTCGCGAGCGAGCGAGAGTCGGTGCCCTTCTTCAGATACGGGCCGTAGCGACCGTTCTGCGCGGTGATCTCTTCCTTCGACTCGGGGTCGATGCCGACCACACGCGGCAGTGACAGCAACCGCAGCGCGTCCTCGAGCGTCACCGTCGCAACGTCCATCGACTTGAGGAGCGACCCGGTGCGCGGCTTGGGTCCTGCGACCTTCTTCGCGGCCTTCTTGACCGCCTTCTTGGCGGGCGCCTTGGTCGCGACGGCGGCGGCACCGTCGACCGACGCATCGGCGACCGGCACGGGGACGATGTCGGGTTCCGGGGTCGGTTCGGGCTCGGGCAGGATTTCGGTGACGTACGGCCCGAATCGTCCTTCCTTCGCGACGATTTCGTGTCCGGTCAGCGGATCGACACCGAGACGACGGCCGTCCTGCGGGGTCGCGAACAGCTTCTCCGCGTACTCCGGGGTGAGCTCGTCGGGCGGCAGATCGTCGGGCAGGTTCGCCCGCTGCGAGATCGGATCGCCGTCGGGGTCATCAGGATTGACGACCATCCGCTCCAGGTACGGACCGAACCGGCCGACCCGGACGTGCACCTCGCGGCCCTCGGCGTCGTCGAACAACCGGATCGAGTTCACCTCGCGGGCGTCGATGCCCTCGAGGTTCTCCCCGACCATCTTCTTCAGGCCACCGGCGCGGGCGACGGATCCCTCCGGACCCTCCTGGCCTCCGAAGTAGAAGCCGGACAACCAGTTCCCGCGCTGCTCACGCCCCCCGGCGATCTCGTCGAGGTCGTCCTCCATCGCAGCGGTGAAGTCGAAGTCGACGAGCCGGCCGAAGTGCGCTTCCAGCAGGCCGATGACGGCGAACGCCACCCACGACGGCACGAGCGCGCTACCTCGCTTGTAGACGTAACCGCGGTCGAGAATGGTCTTGATGATCGACGCGTAGGTCGAGGGCCGGCCGATGCCGAGTTCCTCGAGCGTCTTGATGAGGCTCGCTTCGGTGAATCGGGCGGGCGGATTCGTCGTGTGACCGTCCGGATCGAGCTTGGTTGCCGTGACACCCTGTCCCGCAACGAGAACCGGCAGGCGCGACTCGGCATCGTCGGACTGGCCTCCCGCTTCCTCGTCGACCGACTCGACATAGGCCTTGAGGAAGCCGGGGAACGTGATGGTGCGGCCGGACGCCGAGAAGGTCGCTTCCTGCCCGGACCGAGCGGTCCCGGTGATGCGCAGCGTCAGCGTCGTACCGCGGGCGTCCTGCATCTGCGATGCGACGGTGCGCTGCCAGATGAGCTCGTACAACTTGAACTCGTCGGTGCCGAGCTGGCTGTGCAACTGGCCCGGCGTCGCGAAGACGTCGCCGGCGGGACGGATCGCCTCGTGCGCTTCCTGCGCGTTCTTCACCTTGCGGGTGTACTGGCGCGGCGAGGGGCTCACGTACTCGGCGCCGTACAGCTCGGTGGCCTGCGCGCGGGCCGCATTGATCGCCGACTCCGACAGCGTCGTCGAGTCGGTACGCATGTAGGTGATGTGGCCGTTCTCGTACAGCCGCTGCGCGGTGCGCATCGTCCGCTCGGACGAGAACCGCAGCTTACGCGCGGCCTCCTGCTGCAACGTCGACGTCATGAACGGCGCGTACGGCTTGCGGGTGTACGGCTTGTCCTCCGCGGACGCGACCGTGAGGTCGACTCCGTGCAACGCCTCCGCGAGGGTGCGCGCCGCCGCCTCGTTCAGGACGGTCACTCCGCCGGACGCGGTCCCGTTGCTCGCAGCCTTCAGCGCACCGTCGGCGCCGAAGTCGCGGCCCGTCGCCACCCGGTTGCCGTCGACGGCGACCAGGCGGGCGCCGAACGTGCGCGGGCTGGCCTGCGCACCGGCGTCGAGGGTGGCGGAGATGTCCCAGTACTCGGCGGAACGGAACGCCATCCGCTCACGCTCACGCTGGACGATGACGCGGGTCGCCACCGACTGGACGCGGCCCGCCGACAGCTTCGGCATGACCTTCTTCCACAGGACCGGGCTGACCTCGTAGCCGTAGAGACGATCGAGGATGCGGCGGGTCTCCTGCGCGTCGACGAGGTCCTGATCCAGATCGCGGGTGTCCTCGGCGGCGGCCAGGATCGCGGGCTTGGTGATCTCGTGGAAGACCATCCGGCGGACCGGGATCTTCGGCTTCAGGGTTTCGAGGAGGTGCCAGGCGATGGCCTCGCCCTCGCGGTCGGGGTCGGTGGCGAGGAACAGTTCGTCCGCGTCCTTGAGCAGGCTCTTGAGCTCGGTGACCTTCGACTTCTTGTCGGGGCTGACCACGTAGAGGGGCTCGAAGTCGTGGTCGACGTTCACGCCGAGACGTGCCCACGACTCGCCCTTGTATTTGGCGGGGACGTCCGCGGCGCCGCGCGGCAGGTCACGGATGTGCCCGACCGAGGCCTCCACGACATAGTCCTTGCCCAGGTACGGGGCGATTTTGCGGGCCTTGGTCGGCGACTCGACGATCACGAGCCGACGCGTCCGGCCGGCAGCAGTGGTGGTGTCCCCTGCTGTGTCTTTGTCCCGAGTTGCCACGTCTCTGCCTGCACCTTTCTCGCCCAATGTTCGGCGATCACCCGGCTACCAGAGTGACACACCGCGGAACAATCCTTGCAGATCAGTTCCGTGTCGACCGTTTTACACCCGCGGCCACGCGGCCACCGCCTCCGCCCCTGGAGGCGGTTCACCGATGTTCTCGACCAGTCTCAGCAGGCGACGGTGCCCGACGATCCGCAGTCCCGGGCCGGTGCCGCGGGTACCGAACAGGGTCGGAGCGACACCTGCCCGCATCAGCGACTGCGCGAGGACGGGATGGGTGTCGGGCGCATGCGGGTCGAGGCCGAGCACGAACCTGCTGCCGTCGTTGTCTGCGCGCCCGGCGGCCAACGCCCAGGCCCGCAATGCGCGAGGTCCGGGTACCCATCCGCTCGGAACCGATTTCACGGCGCCTCTCGTCCAGCGCGCGGCGAGGACCGCCAGCTCCGGCACCGACGCCGTGCGGACGAGCGGGCTGCCCTCGTCGGATCGCGTGAGTTCGGCGACGAGTCCCGCGTCCTCGATCATCTCGGCGATCGCGTCGGCTCGCCACTGCGCGTCGACGACCACCGACACCCGGGCACGGTCGGCGGTGGCCACGATCTGACCCGGCCCGGCGAGCAGACCGTCGAGGTCCGCAATCTCCGGTGGGACGGTGTCCGCAGAGAAGAAGGACAGCTGGTTCACCTTCAGGACAGTAACCCCGGTCGTGGGGTTCTTCAGCGGATGCAGGTGCGACCTACCGCGCGAACATGTCCCGAATTGCTCCGGACACGACTCGTCCCCCGCTACCGCATGGCGGCGGGGGACGAGGGATTCGAACCTGTTGCGGTACTCGAATCAGATGGCGCGAACGCCGGTCGCCTGGGGACCCTTGGTGCCCTGGCCGACCTCGAACTCGACGCGCTGGTTCTCCTCGAGGGTGCGGAAGCCGCTACCCTGGATCTCGGAGTAGTGGACGAAAACGTCAGCGGATCCGTCTTCGGGGGCGATGAAGCCGAATCCCTTTTCCGCGTTGAACCACTTCACAGTGCCCTGTGCCATGCTGTTCCTTCTCTTTCTAACACCGGATGCGGCGGGCGGCGCTCACAGCCCACCGGGCCGGTTCCGACCGCTGTACCGCTGATTCCCCCTCAGGAAAGCATCGCGCACCGCGCTCGCAACATCGTCCTGCGAGCGCGTACACGAACACAGAAGCTGCGACCGGGAGTTAGTCAACCACGCTTCGTGCGAGTGCAACAGCCTAAAACCACAATGAAATGATCTTGTTGCATTGTACTCGCGGGTAACCCCAGTTCAGGACCCCCCAGGTCCGCGCTCCGGGGCCCACACTGACACGCCCAGGCGCCACCAGTAGCATCAAAAACCCAGGTCGACCGCACGACCCGGCCGATACAGAACGCGGAGAACAGCGAGTGGACGAGAGTTACGGACGTCAACTCCTGAATCGAGTCCTTGCGGGCACCCCGAACCACGAAGAGCCCGTCACCCACATCGCGGAACTGCCTGCCCGCGCGTCGAGTTACGGCAAATGGCCGGCCTGGGCCCACCCAGAAGTGGTCGCCGCACTCCGCGACTCCGGCATCCCCCTTCCGTGGACCCACCAGGAACACGCCGCAACACTCGCCGCGGGCGGCACCAACGTCGTCGTCGCCACCGGCACCGCATCCGGAAAATCCCTGGCCTACCAGCTACCGGTGCTGACGTCGCTTGCGGAGGATCCGCGAGCGACGGCGCTGTACCTGGCCCCGACGAAAGCCCTCGGCGCCGACCAGATCCGCGCCGCCGTAACGCTGTGCGATGGCGTCGACGAGCTCGTCGACGCCTATCCGAGCGCCTTCGACGGGGACACCCCAACCGAGGTCAGACAGTGGGTGCGCGCCAACTCACGGTGGGTGTTCACCAACCCCGACATGCTGCACGTCGGCATGCTGCGATCACACCAACGCTGGGCGCACTTCTTCCGACACCTGCGCTATGTCGTCGTCGACGAATGCCACTCGTACCGTGGAGTTTTCGGCTCCAATGTCGCACTGGTCCTGCGCCGCCTCCGCCGCATCGCCCACCGGTACGCCGCCGACCCGGTGTTCGTCCTTGCCAGCGCCACCACCTCCGACCCCGGAGCCGCGGCCACCCGATTGGTCGGTGCTCCCTGCGCCGAGGTCGTCCACGACGGATCCCCGCACGGGCCTCGCACGGTCGCGCTGTGGGAACCCCCACTGCTCACCGACGTCACCGGCGAGAACGGCGCACCGGTGCGGCGCGCGGCGGGCAGCGAGTCCGCCCGGATCATGGCCGACCTCGTCGTCGAGGGCGCTCGGACCCTCACGTTCGTCCGCTCACGGCGAGGCGCGGAACTGACTGCGATGGGCGCCAAAAAGATTCTCGCGGAAGTCGATCCGGATCTCGTCGATCGTGTCGCCGCCTACCGCGCAGGCTATCTCGCCGAGGACCGTCGCGACCTCGAGGCGGCCCTGGCCGACGGCACCCTGCTCGGGGCGGCGACCACCAATGCCCTCGAACTGGGCGTCGACATCGCCGGACTCGACGCCGTGGTGGTCGCCGGGTTCCCCGGAACCGTCGCGTCCTTCTGGCAGCAGGCGGGACGCGCCGGGCGACGCGGCGAAGGCTCCCTCGTCGTGCTGGTCGCCCGCGACGACCCCCTCGACACCTACCTCGTCCACCATCCGGCGGCCCTGCTGGACAAGCCCGTCGAGGCCACCGTCACCGACCCGACCAACCCGTACGTCCTCGGCCCGCAACTACTGTGCGCCGCAATGGAACTGCCCCTCACCGACACCGAGGTCGCCGAGTACGACGCCGTCGACCTGCTCACCGACCTCGCCGCACAGGGCCTGATCCGGCGTCGCGCACACGGATGGTTCGTCACCGCCGACTCCAACCCGCACGCCTTCGTCGACATCCGCGGCGGAATCGGCGTCCAGGTCGCGATCGTCGACGCCGACTCCGGCCGCCTGCTCGGCACCGTCGACGGTGGCCGCGCCCCGGCAACCACCCATCCCGGGGCCGTCTACCTGCATCAGGGCGAGACATTCGTCGTCGACACGCTCGACCTCGAGGAGGGGTTGGCCCTCGTCCACCCCGAAACCCCCGAGTGGACGACCTCCGCTCGCGAGACCACCGACATCACCATCACCCGCGTCGTCGAACACGCGGATCACGGCGCCGTCGCCGTCGCGCTCGTCGAGGTCGAGGTCACCCATCAGGTGGTCGGCTACCTCCGACGACTCCCGTCCGGCGAGGTCCTCGACTCCGTCGAACTGGACATGCCCGAGCAGACCCTGCCGACGCGAGCCGTGATGTACACGGCAACAACGGAACTACTCGAAGCAGCCGGGATTCCCGCCGACCGGCTCCCCGGAGCACTCCACGCTGCCGAGCACGCCGCGATCGGACTGCTCCCCCTCGTCGCGACGTGCGATCGCGGCGACATCGGCGGGGTGTCCACAGCGTTGCACGCCGACACCGGCCTGCCGACGGTCTTCGTCTACGACGGGCATCCGGGCGGCGCCGGATTCGCCGACCGCGGACACGCCCAACTGCGTCCGTGGCTGACCGCGACCCGCGACGCCATCGACGCCTGCGAATGCGTCGCCGGTTGCCCGTCGTGTGTGCAATCCCCGAAGTGCGGCAACGGCAACAACCCTCTCGACAAGGCCGGAGCGGTACGCCTCCTCACCGCCGTCCTCGGCGCCCTGTCCCGCTGACCTTTCCGCCGCGTGTTCCCTGATGTCACATCGGCTCACTTGGCGACCCCCAATGTGACATCAGGGAACGCGGGCGGGGTCAGACCAAGTCGTTGCGCTGCAGCCAGCGCAGGGTCGGCCACCCGATGAACACGGGCAGCCAGCAGGTCAGCACCCGGTACAGCAGCACCGACGGGACCGCGACCGAGGCGGGAACGCCGAAGGCTGCGAGGCCACCGATCAGTGCCGCCTCGACGGCGCCGACACCGCCGGGTGTCGGCGCGGCGGAGGCGAGCGTTCCACCGACCATCGTCACGATGGTGACGGTCACGAAGGCGACGTCCCCGCCGAATGCCTCGACAGACGCCCACAGTGCCAGTGCCGCTCCGACGGTGGTCATGGCGCAGCCGCCGACGATGATGAGGAAGCGTCCGGGGTCGCGGGCGAGGTCGACGAGTTCGGTCGTCAGGTCGGCGATCTGGGGCCGCAGGTCCTCGCGCAGCCAGCGTCGCAGCTTCGGCACCACCATGAACGCGCCGACGGCGCCCAGCAGGATTCCGACGATGAGGTAGATGACGGTCGCGCTGGGGATGAAGTGGGACAGGTCGGCGTTCTTGCCCGCGACGACACTGAACACGATCAGCAGGCCGAGGTGCGTGACGACCTGCACCGTCTGCTGCAGTGCGACGGCCGCGGTCGCGCGCACCCCGCCGAGCCCGTTGTGTTGGAGGAATCGCGCGCTCAACGCGAGGCCGCCCACGCCTGCGGGCGTCGTCGTGGCGGCGAACGTGTTGGCGAACTGCATGATCGTCAGGTGCCGGAAGTTCACTGATTCCGTCGCGCACGCCCACAGGGCGGCGGCGGCCCCGATGTACGTCAGGCCGGACACCGCGAGACCGAGCAGCACCCACCACCAGATCACGGATCCCATCTCCGTCAGGAAAGTCGGGACCTGACTGACGAAGGGGTAAGCGACGTAGACGAGTCCGATGAGCAGGACCAGCTGGATGAGCTGGTTGCGAGAGAACCGGGTGACCTGTTGATCGCGAATGACGTCGGTGTCGGTGCGGGCCCGGACTTCTGCTCTGGTGGCGGCCATCAACTGCCCCGGGTCGCGTACGGCCCGCCGGATCCTGCTCGGGGTGGCGGTGCGCGTCAGTCGCCCCGACGCCGACACGACGCGGTCGGCTCCCATCGCGTCGATCGCCGCCGACACCGCGCGCTCCACGCCGTACATGTCGGCGGTGACGAGGAGCAGTTGCGCGACGTCGGACAGGAGCAGGGAGTCGGATGCGCCGACCTCCGTCCGCGCGTATCCGTCGAAGTGGGCCGCGCCGTCACTGATGCGGATGTTCTCGGGGCGCAGGTCGCCGTGGGACATCTGGTGCGCGTGCAGCCGCCGCAGTCCGTCCCACGCGATGTCGAGGTGGGCGGGATCGTGCCGGTCCAGGGGTGCGCCGCGCGAGGTGGTGTGGGCGTACATCATCCAGCCGCGGTCGAGAACGGCGACGGCGACCGGGACGTTCGCGGCGAGCCCCAACGACCCGAAGGCCGTCGACATCAGGGCCCGGTGTTCGACGGAACGACGCAGTGACGCGAACGGGGGCAGCGTCTCGGTGCTCCTGAAGGTGAGCCACCGGCCCGCTTGCCGCACCACGCCCTCGCTGCGCTGATGCTGCCCGAAGAGGTCGAGGACGAGGGTCGTCTCCTCCGGCTCGCCGTCTCCCGGCGGCGTCCGATCCCCGACCGGTTCGACGGGCGGAAAGGGTCCGTGTCCGACGTCGAGGCCGGGTTCGAGTTTGCAGCGCGCCGCGAGGACGAGCGGTCCCGGTCCGGCCGGGCTCAGGACGGTGAGTGCCTGCACGCCGCGTCCACGTCTGCCGAGGACGCGCAACGCCAGATCGACGGGCACCTCGAGCGCGGGCGTACCGACGAAGAGGACGACGAGTGCGCCGACGAACCATCCGACGGTCAGTCCGAGCAGCGCGCGGGCCGGGACGACCGCGCTGACGAACAGATGGATGGGGATGAATGCGAGGAGCAGCGCCCACCACAGGCGGCGCCACCGGCGCGGCAGCCACGGCCCGCACACCGTCAGCACGGCGGCGAGCATCGCGATCCACCGCGAGTCGTCCAGGAACTGGGACAGGAACGTCGCACGATTCTCGCGCAGGTCGAGGTTCCACTGCGGGGCCGCGATCCCGTCACCGGTGATCGAGAGTGCGATGCCCGCGAGTACCGCGGCCGCCGCGTAGCCGGCGAGAAGCTTCCACCGTCGCCCGAACACGATGCCGACGAGGATCGCGAACGGCAGGGCCAGGATCGCCACCCCGTACAGGGTGTAGACGCGGTTGGACAGTTCGGGTGACGCGACCCCGATGAGGTCGGAGATCGAGTTCTCCAGCGACTCCCAGCGGCCCTTGGTGTAGTAGGACACGAGCACCACGGCCACCACCGCGAGCCCGGACACTGCAACCCGGATCTGGTCACTGGTCCGGCGGCGCAGCGGCTGCAGCAAGCTCCCGTGTACCGGGATTTCCCGGCCGTCGACCTTCATTCGGCGGTGCCTGGTACCGACCTGCGGCGCCCGAGTGGAACGGCATCTTCCGGGAGCGGGCGCGGAGCGGGTCGGTGGACTGTCACATCCGGCATCCTGCCATTTTGCTTCCGCGGCGCCGCGCCGGTGTTGCGCGCGTGTTGCGCGAGGGACTGCTGGTACAGCCGTCAGGTCTCGCCCGCGGGCCCCGCACGCGCCGCGGCCGTCGCCACACCCGATCCGAGTCCCACCGGGACGGTCACCGTCACCACGACATCCCAGCCGTCGATCCGGCAGCCGCGCACGGCGGCTCGGACGCGTCCGGCGACCTCGCCCGCAGCGGAACAGGCCCGTTCCGCGCCGCGCACCGATTCCGCAGCCGCAGCCAGCGCCGCCAGGTCGGCAGCCGACTGGGCGCGGTGGCGCGCGACCACCCCGGAACCGACGTGAGCCAGGGCCACGGTCACCGCGACCAACGCCAGGATCGCGAAGCACGCCGTCACGCTCGCCGACCCTCGGTCGTCCCTCATCGCGGTGCCGGCCCGGCGCTCGGTTCGGTCGCTTGCTCCTCCATGGCGGCCACCGCCTCCGCCGACACGTCGAGTCCGGGCAGCAGTGCGGCGTCGACCGAGACCCGGGCGACCGCGTGACCGTTCTCCTGTCGGACCTCGATCCGGGCACCGGACGGCGCCACCCGCCGCGCCGTGGACAGCGCCTCGTCGGCGTCGCCCCGCGCGACCAGCCGCGCCGCCTCGCGAGCAGCGTCGACGCACCGGACCTGGGCCGTCACGGCGACGATGCCCGCAATGCACAGCGCCACCACGACGACGATCGCCGCCAACGCGATCGCCGCCTCGACGGTGACCGCACCCCGGTCGTCGCGGACCGGGGCACGGACCGCCCTCAGACCGCGGTGTCCAGTGCCTTGTCGATGATCTCGGTGAGCCCCGACACGATGGAATCGCCTGTCACGACCGAGTACAAGACCGCGCCGAACGCCGCGGCGGCAATCGTGCCGATCGCATATTCCGCGGTGGACATGCCGTCGTCCGCCGTCGCCGCGATGAGCAGCCGGGCCCGGATCGTCCAGACCACACGCAGTGCGCTGTTCCTCATCTTGTTCCCCCTTGTTTCGCGTCACGGCCGATCCGTGACCACGTGCATGTGGTGTCACAGCACTCCCTCCCCGAGAACGTGCGCGGCGAGCCCGATGACGACCGGCGCGATGCCGAGGCACAGAAATGCGGGCAGGAAGCACAGTCCGAGCGGCCCGCTGATGAGCACCCCGGCTCGTTCCGCGGCGGCCGCCGCGGAATCCTCGACGGCCGCGCGCTGCTGCGCGGCGAGTTCCGTGACGGCATCGGCCAATGCGCTGCCCGATCGGGCGGAGCGGCGCGCAAGGCGTGCGAGGGCCTCCGTCTCGACGTGCGCGCCCGCGTACTGCCACGCGGCGTCGGATTCGCCGCCGAGAGAGAGCAGGTTCGCGGCACGCCTCAGCGCTTCACCGAGCGGTTCGGGGGCCTGTTCGGCGACCGCGGTCGCGGCGGACGCGACCGGCATCCCGGCTCGTAGGCACGCGGCGAGCAGGTCGTAGGAGCCTGCGAGTGCCAGCGGATCCGACGGGGACGTCGTCGGCTTCGAGTCGCCTGCGTCGGCTGCGGGGCCGCGCAACCGCGCGTGGGCGGCGCCGGCGCCCGGCGCGACGACGAGCGCGACACCGAGAACGAGCAGCGCCGCGGCGCTCACGCCGTCACCGCCCGGGTCATCCGGTCTGCCCAAGCCAGCCCGCTACAGGCGAGGGCGGTCCCGACGACGAGCAGGACACCGCCGATCCCTCCCGACAGCAGGACGCCGACCGGGTCTGCGCCCATCATCTGACCGAGCGCGATGCCCAGGACCGGCAGGCAGGCGAGCACGGCGGCGGTGGAGCGTGCACCCGCCAGTCCCGACTCGACACGTGAGCGAAACCTTCTTCTTCCCAACAGATCCGCTCGAGCAGCATCGAGAAGTTCGGCGAGTGGGATGCCGTGTCGTTCGGCGATCCGCCAGGCCACGGCGATACGCCCGAGGTCCGAGGCGACGCCGGAGGCGTCGTTGTCTCCGCGCTGCGCCCCGGTGAGCAGCCCGGCTGCCGCGCTGCCGCCGAGCCGCGCGGTCGCCGCCGCGGATCGGAATGCCTCGGCAGGCCGGCCCGTGGACTCGGCCGCTGCAGCGAGGCAAGCGGATTCGGGGTGCGCACCCACCCGAAGATCCGCGACCGCGACGTCGAGGCCCGCGAGCAGTGCCCGGACCTCCCTGTCCCGACGGCGGTCCTGATGTGCGCGGCGCATCCGGTGGGCCACGGTGCCGCCGACCGTCGCCGCCGCGATGCCGACGGTCGGTGCCGTCAGAACGGCACCCGCGACGACGGCCACCACCGCCGCGACACCGACCCCGGGCCGGGTGATACCGGGCCGACGTCCACCGGACGTCGGCGGTGTCAGCCTGCGACGGGCCACGGACGTCGGTGCACACAGCACCGCGAGCGCGGCGACGAGTAACGCGGCCGTCATCGGTTCGCCCGTTCCAGGAGTGCGCGGAGGCGGTCCGCGCCGGGTCCCCACCCGTCACGCCATGCAGGCACGACGACGACCTCGTCACCGGAAGGGCGCTCGAGCACCGCGATCTCGGCGAGTGTGCGCCTGCCGCCCGCGTCCCGTCGGCAGTGCAGCACGACCTGGACTGCGGCGGCGAGCTGACTGTGCAGCGCCGCCCGGTCCATTCCACCCAGTGCGGCAAGCGCTTCCAGCCGGGCGGGCACCTCCTCCGGCGAGTTCGCGTGTACCGTGCCCGCACCTCCGTCGTGCCCTGTGTTCAACGCGGTCAGCAGGTCGACGACCTCGGCGCCGCGAACCTCGCCGACCACGATCCGGTCGGGACGCATCCGCAGGGCCTGCCGAACCAGGTGCCGTACCGAAACCTCGCCCACTCCTTCGACATTCGCGGGACGCGCGACGAGGCGCACCACATGCGGATGGCTCGGCGCCAGCTCTGCCGCGTCCTCGACGCAGACGATCCGCTCCCGCGACGACACTATGCCCAGCAACGCGGCGAGCAGTGTCGTCTTGCCCGCGCCGGTACCTCCTACGACGAGAAAGGCCAGACGTGACGTGATGATTCGCTGCAGCAGCTCGTAGGCCTCGTCGCTCAGGGTTCCCGAACGGTGCAAAGCGTCCAGCCCCTGCGTGGCCGGACGCAGTACGCGAAGCGACAGGCAGGTGCCCGCCTGCGCGACCGGGGACAGCACTGCGTGCAGTCGGACTCCGAAGTTCGCGCCGGGCGTTCCGGGAAGCCGGCCGTCGACCCACGGTTGCGCATCGTCGAGCCTGCGTCCGGCGGCCAGGGCGAGCCTCTGAGCGAGTCGGCGCACTGCCGCTTCGTCGGCGAAGTCGACATCGGCACGCTCGAGTCCGTGACCGCGATCGACCCACACCTCGTCGGGCGCCGTCACCAAGACATCGGAGACGTCCGGTTGGGTCAGGAGCGATTCGAGCACTCCCGCACCGGTCAACTCCGTCTGCAGGGTGCGCAGCGCGTCGAGCAGGTCGGTGTCGCCGAGCACCCCTGACGATTCCGCACGGATGGCCGCGGCAACAGTGGCGGCGGTCGGTGTGTCGGACGTCAGCGCCAGTCGGGTCCGCACCCGGTCGAGCAACGCGGCCGACACGAGCCCGCTCATGCCGCACCTCCGGCGAGGATGTCGAGCACGGCGCCGGCCGCGCGGCGCAGTGGCGACCGTCTGGCCAGCCGCAGCCCACCGCGCTCGAGAGCGGTCGCCAGGCCCGGTTCGGGCCGCATCGTTGCCAGGACCGGCAGGCCAAGCAGGTCGGCCACCTCGCCACTGCGCAACCCACCCGGAGACGGACCACGCACCACCACAACGACATTCGGATGGTCTGGCGCGATTCCCGCGATCAGGGATCCGGCGGCCGCCACGGCGCGAACCTGCGCCCGCACCACCACAACGACGACGTCGGCGAGTCCGAGTGCGACATCAGCGACGGAGCGGGACTGTCTCGGGACGTCGCACACCACGATGTCACCCGCGGCACGGCCTGCCTCGACGACCGCGGTCAGCGCGGCTTCTCCCGGTTCGACCGGTCCGGACCCGCGCCCGCACGAGAGAACCGAAACGCTGCCCCCGACCCCGGGGAGCGCCGCGTGCAGCGCGGAGGCCGACACCGCGCCCGCCTCGACGATCAGCGACGGCCACCGGAGTCCGGGGCGGTGTTCGACCCCGAGCAGCAGATCGAGTCCTCCCCCTGTCGAGTCGCAGTCGACGAGCAGCGCCCGGCGGCCGGGGAATCGCGTCTCGGCGGTCAGTGCGAGCGCTGCGGCCAGAGTGGACGCACCCGCGCCGCCGCGGCCTCCCACCACGGCGACTACGGGGCCGCTACCGCTTGCGGCCTCGACGCGGCGGGCGAGTGCGACGACGAGGTCCGGTTCACCGAGGGGAAGGACCAGGACGGATTCGGCGCCTACTGCCGCTGCGGTCTGCCACTCGGCGAGCCCCGCCACGCCCCCGGACACCAGGTGTATCCCGGCGCGTCTCGGCAGGTCGGCGTCCCGGCAGGCCCGGGCCGCCGCGGTATCCAGCACGACGTGCGGAGCGCGGGCCCACACGCGTCGGGGTACGGGTACCGGAAGCTCCTGGACGTCGCGGTCCGCGGCGGCGCAGGCGCGTCGGATTCCGGCGGCGAGTTCCTCGTCGGAGGTGATCGCCAGCACGGGCGACCCGGCGTTCGTGGTGTCCATGAATCGAGCGTGCGGCCGCAGCGACGCCGTCACCAGGGGGTGTGAGGCGATTGTGGATAACTTCGCGGGCTGTGGACAAACCGTCCGGGCACGGCCCGAGGACAGGAATCACGGTGGGGGCACTGCCCCGATTTCGGGGGAGAGAACAGAGAAGACCCCCGCCAGGGGGGGGAGGAGGCGGGGGTCTTCGGTGTTCAGTCCCGGGGGGTCGGACTGAACACACCTAGATCAAGTCCAGGTGTCGTTGATACTACACCTGGGCGACCGAGAATCTGCAAGTTCATCTGGTCACATGTCCATTTCCGGTCGCCGCCCCACTCCGGGACCGCGTCCCGCCTATCCTGAAGCGGTGACGGCGAACGCGCACGACAGGCTCGGTGAACAACGGGTCGCGGCCTTCTTCGACCTCGACAAGACGGTCATCGCTCGATCGAGCACGCTCGCCTTCAGCAAGCCGTTCTTCGACCAGGGGCTGATCAACCGACGTTCCGTGCTCAAGAGCAGCTACGCCCAATTCCTCTTCCTCGTCTCCGGCGCGGACCACGACCAGACCGAGCGGATGCGCGTCCACCTGACGAACATGTGCGCCGGCTGGGACGTCGACCAGGTCCGCGCGATCGTGGCCGAGACCCTCCACGACGTCGTCGAACCGTTGGTGTTCGCGGAAGCCGCCGACCTCATCGCCGACCACAAGGCGCGCGGACACGACGTGATCGTGGTGTCCGCGTCCGGCGACGAAGTGGTCACGCCGATCGCTGCGATGCTCGGCGCCGACCATTCGGCGGCCAGCAGGATGGACGTCGAGGATGGCCGCTTCACCGGCGAACTCGAGTTCTACTGCCACGGCGAAGGCAAGGCGGACGTCATCCGCGAACTCGCCGCCGAGTACGGCTACGACCTGGACCGGTCGTACGCCTACTCGGATTCGTCGACCGACCTTCCGATGCTGAAAGCCGTCGGCCACCCGACTGCAGTGAACCCCGATCGCCCACTGCGACGTACTGCGTCCGAAAACGGTTGGCCCGTACTGACTTTCTCCAACCCGGTTCCGATCAGGTCCCGAATTCCGACACCCGACACCACGTCGACCGTCGCTACGGCGGCAATGGTGCTGGCCACGATGACCGCAGGCGCGCTCGTGTACGCGGCGCTCCGTAAGCGTCGCTGACGGGCCCGGAAAACTCGAGTCGATCCAGCGCGTTTAACCCTTGAAGTGGACGGAGCCAACGGGTACAAAGGAGTTACGGACGAACGGCAGGCCAGGATCGACTCGGAAGAGAAGGGGCGGTCTCCCAGTCGTAAAGTCCCAGCACGGACACCAGGCACCCACGCGGAGCGCAAGCCACTATAAGGGCAGAGTCATTGTGGGCCTGCGTGACTCGGGTACACGTTGGCGAGAACCTTGCACATGTTGCAGAGGCGAACCGACGGTTCCCGCGCCTACGCCGAGGCCGGAACACAGGCCACTTTTGCACGCATGGTAACCAGGTAGTCCGTGCTAGCGGGCGGCGAAGTCGACGGAGGTCGGCAGCGTCGCCCGTTTCACGTGAATCGCGAACCACCCAACAGCGCAGTACGATTCGCAGTTCACATCCACACGGCCAGACGGGTCCAGATCAGGGAGCCGCCGACTCCGCAATCGAAAGCGCTTCCCTGGCACCGGCTTCGAGGGCTCCGCAGCACAGCACCACCCAGCTACCAACCCCGTGAGCCGTGCCCGCGGCGAACCCGACCGCCGCGTCCAGATAGGCCTGCCGACGACGCAGCCAGCTGACTTCGGGCACGCCCAGATTGTGCGGGTCGAGTCCCGTCGAAACGGCCACCAACCGCGACGCCGCGCGCGCAACGACACCGTCGGCCGTCCCGAACGGCTTCAGCGCCATCAATTCGCCGTGCACCACTGCCGCCAGAATCGGGGCGGGGGCCTTCGTCCCCCCTGTCACGAGCTGGGCGAGCAGATCCAGCCGCTCCGCCACCCCCGGGTCCGTTCGAGGGCGCCCGAGATCCGACTCGTCCTCGACGAGTCCCGCCGCCGCCAGCACGTGCAGCTTCGCCAAGGCCTGGAGCGGCGCCCGTTGCCAGGTGGAGACCGTGATCGTCAACGCGTCACCGTCGAGTGCCTGCGCGACCCGCAACGCCCCGGTCAGTACCGGATCCCCCGCAACACCGGCGGCGGGCAGTTCGGTGCTGCCACCGTCGATCGATGCGGACGCCCGCGCCGCACGCACAGAGGCCTCCGCCGCGGTCGTCGGCCATCCCCGTCGATTGGTCTTGTGCCGATGCACCTCGCCGAGCGCGTCGCGCGCACGATCGGACGCCTCGCGCACACCGGGCAACTCCACCAGGGCCTGGAGCGGATCATTCACATCGGTCGACGCTACCCGTGCGACCGGTACCACATGCAGTAGGGCCTACCCCTCGAACACGACCGTTCCATCGGCACGAACCACGAGTCCGGGGTTGTGGACAACTTCCCAGCGAAAGCCGTCGGGGTCGAGGAAGTACCCGCTGTAGCCACCCCAGGATCTGCGCGCCCCCGCCACGAGCACCGTACCGCCTGCCCGCACCGCGTCGGCGAGAACGGCGTCCACCTCGGCCTCGTCCGCGACGTTGTGTCCGAGCGTGACGGCCGCCCGACCCTGCTCGCCGTCGGGCCGCGCGGTCGCGCCTGCCTCGGAGGTCATCGCGTCGACGGACCACAGCGCGAGCAGGACTCCGCCGCCGATCTGAAGGAACAGCACCTCCCCCGGCACGTGCAGCGTCGCGGTCCATCCGAGGCCGTCGACGTAGAAGCGGTGCGATCGCCCGACGTCTGCCACGCCGAGGGTGACGACATTCACGTGCTGACGCATGCCTCCACCCAACCACACCTGCGCCGCCACCCCGCCGGACCATTCGTCGCGTGGCGCCACCATCGGTCGCGCCGAAACGACCGGCCATCGCAGGAACGCCGTTGCAGCGGGATGCAACGATGCGTCCGGGATGCCATGTGACTACCCTCACAACTGCGCCGACAACCGCATCACGACACCGAAACGAGGGTACGGGCGACATGACCAGCACCGCCGACACCAACGCCACCGAGCACGGATCCGAGATCTACCCGCCGAGCCCGGGGTTCGCCGCGCAGGCGAATGCGGGGCCGGAGTTGCAGGCAGCTGCCGATGCGGACCGCCTCGCATTCTGGGACACCCAGGCCAAGCGCCTGGACTGGGCCACCCCGTGGACGCAGGTACTCGACTGGTCCGACGCCCCGGTCGCGAAATGGTTCGTCGGCGGGTCGCTGAACGTCGCCTACAACTGCGTCGACCGGCACGTCGAGGCAGGCAACGGTGACCGCGTCGCCATTCACTTCGAGGGCGAGCCCGGCGACTCCCGGTCGCTGACCTACAACGACCTCCTCGCCGAGGTCTCGAAGGCCGCGAACGCGTTCACCGAACTG
>NZ_CVQP01000001.1 GCF_001040705.1 Rhodococcus sp. RD6.2 | reverse complement strand
CCCTACACGCTTACACCAGTACTACCACTAACTGGCCCAGCTACCTTCCTGCGTCACCCCATCGCTTGGCTACTACCAGCTCAGGTTCCGTGCATCCACACCCAGGTTCCCCGAAGGGAAGTAAGAGCGCTTCAGGACGGTTAGTATCACTGATTCACCATTGACGCGTTCACACGGGTACGGGAATATCAACCCGTTGTCCATCGGCTACGCCTGTCGGCCTCGTCTTAGGTCCCGACTCACCCTGGGCGGATTAACCTGGCCCAGGAACCCTTGGTCATTCGGCGGACAAGTTTCTCACTTGTCTTTCGCTACTCATGCCTGCATTCTCACTCGTGCAGCCTCCACAGCTAGTTCACACTGCTGCTTCCATGGCTGCACGACGCTCCCCTACCCATCCACACACCTGGCTCGACCCCCGTAAGGATCAAGCGGGCTTATGTGAATGCCGCGGCTTCGGTGGTGTACTTGAGCCCCGCTACATTGTCGGCGCAGGATCACTTGACCAGTGAGCTATTACGCACTCTTTCAAGGGTGGCTGCTTCTAAGCCAACCTCCTGGTTGTCTTCGCGACCCCACATCCTTTTCCACTTAGTACACGCTTAGGGACCTTAGCCGGCGATCTGGGCTGTTTCCCTCTCGACTACGAAGCTTATCCCCCGCAGTCTCACTGCCACGCTCTCACTCACCGGCATTCGGAGTTTGGCTGATTTCGGTAAGCTTGTGGGCCCCCTAGACCATCCAGTAGCTCTACCTCCGGNGAGAAACACGTGACGCTGCACCTAAATGCATTTCGGGGAGAACCAGCTATCACGGAGTTTGATTGGCCTTTCACCCCTACCCACAACTCATCCCCTCAGTTTTCAACCTAAGTGGGTTCGGGCCTCCACGACGTCTTACCGTCGCTTCACCCTGGCCATGGGTAGATCACTCCGCTTCGGGTCTAGAACATGCCACTAAAACGCCCTATTCGGACTCGCTTTCGCTACGGCTACCCCACACGGGTTAACCTCGCGACATGCCACTAACTCGCAGGCTCATTCTTCAAAAGGCACGCCATCACCCCCAGCAGCAAGCTGCTCGAAGGCTCTGACGGATTGTAAGCGCACGGTTTCAGGTACTATTTCACTCCCCTCCCGGGGTACTTTTCACCTTTCCCTCACGGTACTAGTCCGCTATCGGTCACCAGGGAGTATTCAGGCTTATCGGGTGGTCCCGACAGATTCACAGCAGATTTCACGGGCCCGCTGCTACTTGGGCATCACCTACGACAGTCACCATGTTTTCGTCTACGGGACTCTCACCCTCTACGACAGGCCGTTCCAGACCACTTCGACTAACACGATGATTTCTTACTGTCGGCCAATCCGGCAGAATTGACAAAGATGACCCCACAACCCCACGCACACAACCCCTGCCGGGTATCACATGTACATGGTTTGGCCTCTTCCGCTTTCGCTCGCCACTACTCACGGAATCACGGTTGTTTTCTCTTCCTGTGGGTACTGAGATGTTTCACTTCCCCACGTTCCCTCCACACACCCTATATATTCAGGTGCGGGTAACACGACATCACTCGTGCTGGGTTTCCCCATTCGGAAATCCTCGGATCTCAGCTCGGTTGACAGCTCCCCGAGGCTTATCGCAGCCTCCTACGTCCTTCATCGGCTCCTGGTGCCAAGGCATCCACCGTACGCTCTTCATTACTTACAACAAAGATGCTCGCGTCCACTGTGCAGTTCTCAAACAACACACAAACAAGAAACCAACCTGCAGACACCAGACCAGTGAAGGCTCACACCCTCACCGCGGTTTGACCTGCGGCTTCCCGCTCGTCGTTTACCCTAGAGACAAACACTCGCGTGTTCTCTCAGGACCCAACAGTGCACCGATATAACTCTCTTCCCACCAGCACTCGGGCCGGCGGTAATGAAGAAAATGNTTGTCAGCGTTCCACCCATGAGCACCACCGGATTACATGTGAATCCGAAGTGGCTCTGCCCTCACACGCTCCCCGACTCTTCGGGGTGTGTGGGGAGATGCTCCTTAGAAAGGAGGTGATCCAGCCGCACCTTCCGGTACGGCTACCTTGTTACGACTTCGTCCCAATCGCCGATCCCACCTTCGACGGCTCCCTCCACAAGGGTTAGGCCACCGGCTTCGGGTGTTACCGACTTTCATGACGTGACGGGCGGTGTGTACAAGGCCCGGGAACGTATTCACCGCAGCGTTGCTGATCTGCGATTACTAGCGACTCCGACTTCACGGGGTCGAGTTGCAGACCCCGATCCGAACTGAGACCGGCTTTAAGGGATTCGCTCCACCTCACGGTATCGCAGCCCTCTGTACCGGCCATTGTAGCATGTGTGAAGCCCTGGACATAAGGGGCATGATGACTTGACGTCGTCCCCACCTTCCTCCGAGTTGACCCCGGCAGTCTCCTGCGAGTCCCCGCCATTACGCGCTGGCAACACAGGACAAGGGTTGCGCTCGTTGCGGGACTTAACCCAACATCTCACGACACGAGCTGACGACAGCCATGCACCACCTGTATACCGACCACAAGGGGGGCCGTATCTCTACGGCTTTCCGGTATATGTCAAACCCAGGTAAGGTTCTTCGCGTTGCATCGAATTAATCCACATGCTCCGCCGCTTGTGCGGGCCCCCGTCAATTCCTTTGAGTTTTAGCCTTGCGGCCGTACTCCCCAGGCGGGGTACTTAATGCGTTAGCTACGACACGGATCCCGTGGAAGGGACCCACATCTAGTACCCACCGTTTACGGCGTGGACTACCAGGGTATCTAATCCTGTTCGCTACCCACGCTTTCGCTCCTCAGCGTCAGTTACTGCCCAGAGACCCGCCTTCGCCACCGGTGTTCCTCCTGATATCTGCGCATTTCACCGCTACACCAGGAATTCCAGTCTCCCCTGCAGTACTCAAGTCTGCCCGTATCGCCTGCAAGCCAGCAGTTGAGCTGCTGGTTTTCACAGACGACGCGACAAACCGCCTACGAGCTCTTTACGCCCAGTAATTCCGGACAACGCTCGCACCCTACGTATTACCGCGGCTGCTGGCACGTAGTTGGCCGGTGCTTCTTCTGCAGGTACCGTCACTTTCGCTTCGTCCCTGCTGAAAGAGGTTTACAACCCGAAGGCCGTCATCCCTCACGCGGCGTCGCTGCATCAGGCTTTCGCCCATTGTGCAATATTCCCCACTGCTGCCTCCCGTAGGAGTCTGGGCCGTGTCTCAGTCCCAGTGTGGCCGGTCACCCTCTCAGGTCGGCTACCCGTCGTCGCCTTGGTAGGCCATTACCCCACCAACAAGCTGATAGGCCGCGGGCCCATCCTGCACCAGTAAACCTTTCCACCAAAAGCCATGCAGCCTTTGGTCATATCCGGTATTAGACCCAGTTTCCCAGGCTTATCCCGAAGTGCAGGGCAGATCACCCACGTGTTACTCACCCGTTCGCCGCTCGTGTACCCCCGAANGGGCCTTACCGCTCGACTTGCATGTGTTAAGCACGCCGCCAGCGTTCGTCCTGAGCCAGGATCAAACTCTCCGTTGAAGACTCTAGATTTCGCGGCAAGCCGCTAATCAGTCATAGACATCGAGTCAAATCACTAGCATTCAAAAACTCAAACTAGCATTCAAACACTGACCCCGAATCCGACGGAAGAAGGACCGGAGCCAGCAATACCCACCCCATACAAATGATGGAGTGGAGTACCAAAAAATTTGGCACTGACATTCATCGGCACACTGTTGAGTTCTCAAAGAACACGCACACACCATCACCACCNAGAAACTCGNTCTCGGCCGCTCCGGGGCAACTGTTCCAGCCTAACCCATCTCCCCCACCGGCGCAAACCGTTGAAGTCGAGACAATTGATTGAGGCTTTGTCAGGCGCCTTCGTCCAACCTCGTGTCCGGCCCTTCCGGGCTGGTCGGTGTCCGTGTCGCTCTGACTCGACAAAAGTTACGTGGCCGTGAACGCCACCGCAAATCCGCTGGTCACACCACATCACGCCACCCAAAGACGCAGGTCAACACCCCGCCAACCGACCCAAACCCCCAAATCACGTCCATGTGACGCCCGACACCATGCCCGTCCGCCGCATACGAGAAGGGCCTCGGCGCCTCGCTTACGCGAGGCGCCGAGGCCCAAAGGTCATGGTTGCCGGCTGGTCGTCACTCCGTTCCCGGCACCCGCTCGATGTCTCCCCCGAGCTCGCTGAGGTCCTCGACGAACCTCGGATAACCCCTGTCGATGTGGTAGACGTCGTGCACTTCGGTCGTCCCGTCGGCGACCAGTCCCGCGAGCACCAGACCGGCACCCGCGCGAATGTCCGAGGACCACACCGGCGCACTGGACAGGCGTGGGATTCCGCGCACCACCGCATGGTGGCCATCAGTCCGCGCATCCGCACCGAGCCGAATCATCTCCTCGACGAACCGGAACCGCGCTTCGAAGACGTTCTCGGTGATCATCGACGTGCCGTCGGCAACCGCCGCCAATCCGATGGCCATCGGCTGCAGGTCGGTCGGGAATCCGGGGAACGGCAACGTCGCGAAGTTGACGGCGCGCGGACGCTCGGCCTGAACGACGCGGAATCCGTCCGGTTCGCTCGTGACATCGGCGCCTGCAGCCCGCAGCTTGTCTAGGACGAGCGCGAGATGTCGCGGGTTGACGCCGCGAACCCGTACGTCACCGCGGGTCATCGCGGCCGCGACACCCCACGTTGCCGCGACGATGCGATCGCCGATGACGCGGTGCGTCGTCGGACGCAGGGTCCGCACACCTTGGATCGTCAGGGTCGACGTTCCTGCGCCCTCGATCTGCGCCCCCATCCGGCCGAGCATGTTGCACAGGTCGACGATGTCGGGTTCGCGGGCAGCGTTGTCGATGACGGTCTCGCCGTTGGCGAGAACCGCCGCCATCAGGATGTTCTCGGTCGCCCCGACCGACGGGAATGCAAGCCGAATACTCGCTCCGTGCAGGTCCGCGGCTTCGGCGACGACGCATCCGTGCTGAATTTCGCTGGTCGCACCCAGCAGGCGCAGTCCGCTCTGATGCATGTCGAGCGGCCGTGAACCGATTGCATCGCCACCCGGTAGTGCAACGACTGCACGCCTGCACCGTGCGACGAGCGGCCCGAGGACACACACCGACGCCCGGAACTGGGTGACTGCGGGAAAGTCTGCGTGGTACTCGGGTTCCGCCGGCGTCGTGATGGCGACCTGGTCGCCTTCCAGGACGACTTCGCAGCCGAGTCCCCTGAGAACCTCCGCCATCAAGGGCACGTCGAGGATGTCCGGACAGTTCGTGATGGTCGTCGTGCCCTCGGCGAGCAACGCCGCTGCCATCAACTTCAGGACGCTGTTCTTTGCGCCGCTGACCGAGACCTCACCCGACAGTCGGTTGCCGCCGGTGACCAGAAAGCGTTCACTCACAGTCGCACAGCCTAGTCAGGCCGCCTCGGCGGTCCGTCGGGGCGCGGTACGGTGACCCCATGGCAGTCCACCTGACCCGCATCTATACGCGCACCGGCGACGACGGAACCACCGGTTTGAGCGATTTCTCGCGGGTGTCGAAGAACGATCCCCGGCTCGTGGCGTACGCGGACTGCGACGAGGCGAACGCCGCGCTCGGAGTTGCGTTGGCCGTCGGAAACCCCGACGAGAAACTGGCCGCGGTCCTCCGCCAGGTCCAGAACGACCTCTTCGACGCGGGGGCCGATCTCTCGACGCCGGTTGTCGAGGATCCGAAGTATCCGCCGCTGCGGATCACCCCGGAGTACATCGAGCGACTCGAGGGTTGGTGCGACGAGTTCAACGAGCAACTGGCTCCACTCAACTCGTTCATCCTGCCGGGCGGGACCGCGCTCGCCGCGCAGCTCCATGTCGCCCGCACCGTCGTACGCCGCGCCGAACGCGCCGCGTGGGCCGCGGTCGACGCCGCGCCCGAGGACACCAACGTCGCCCCCGCGAAGTACCTCAACCGCCTGTCGGACCTGCTGTTCATCCTCGGCAGGGTCGCAAATCCGGATGGGGACGTGCTCTGGAAACCGGGCGGCGAACAGTCCTGAGACGACGAAACCCCGGCCCATCGGGCCGGGGTTGTTCGTATCCGGACTCAGTCGCCCATTCCAGGTGGGCGTCCCCGCAGCGATCTACCCGACGGACGGGATTCGATCCACGACAGGAACGCCGTCAGCGAACCTCTGTCGAGCGCGAACTCGAACGCGCGTTCCGAGTCCTCGTCGCGCACCGAGACGATGACGATGTCGTCGGTCATGATGTCGAACTCGGTGTCCTGCGGCGATCGCCTGCCTGCGATCTCGATGCCCTGCCGCGAGATCCTCGAGTCGGGTCCGGGACGCAGGCTCGACAGCTTGAAGAACTGCAGCGTCTCCTCGCCGTAGCGGATGATCCCGTGACGCCACCCGAGGCCGGCATCGTTCGGAAGGCACCGCAGGATCGCGGCCGTCCCACCTCGACGCAGCACCACCAGTCGATACACGAAAGCCGCGACGAGGGCCGCGAGCAGCGCAACCAGAATCGAAAGAACGATCACTCCGGTGGTCACTACTCGTCGGCCTACTCGTCGCGGCTTGTCGTAATACCTGTCAGGCCCGCTCGACAGCGCGGAGCTGGCCCTTGGCGACTGCGATCGCCTCGTCGCTTGCGGTGGTGTCGGCGAGGACGGCCTTCGCGGCGTCGACGTCGATGTCTCCGGAGAAGTCCGCGGACTCCGCCAGGATCGTCACCGTCTTGCCGGTCACCGAGAGGAAGCCACCGTGCACCGCGACGACGAGACGCTCGCCCTCGGTGGTGATGGCAACGGTCCCACCCTCGACCAGCTGGCCGAGGACGGGCTCGTGGCCGTACATGATGCCGATCTCACCCTCGGTGGTCTGGGCGCTGACGAGAGTCGCCTGCCCCGACCACAGCCGCCGCTCGACGGCGACGAGCTCAACGGTCATCTCAGCCATCGTCGACTACTTTCCGGCGATCTTGGCGGCAGCGGCCTCGACGTCGTCGAGTCCACCACAGCTGTTGAACGCCTGCTCGGGCAGGTGATCGAACTCGCCCTTGCAGACGCGGTCGAACGCCTCGATGGTGTCACGCAGCGGCACCACGGAGCCGGCCTCGCCCGTGAACTTCTCGGCGACGATGAAGTTCTGGCCGAGGAACTTCTGCAGACGGCGGGCGCGGCCGACGAGGACCTTGTCCTCTTCCTGCAGCTCGTCCATACCGAGGATCGCGATGATGTCCTGCAGTTCCTTGTACTTCTGCAGGATCCGCTTGACCTCGTTCGCGACGCGGAAGTGCTCGGCACCGACGATGCCGGGTTCCAGGATGCGGGAGGTCGAGCTCAGCGGATCCACAGCGGGGTAGATACCCATCTGCGAGATCGGGCGCGAGAGCTCGGTGGTCGCATCGAGGTGCGCGAAGGTCGTGGCCGGCGCCGGGTCGGTGTAGTCGTCGGCGGGGACGTAGATCGCCTGCAGCGAGGTGATCGAGCGGCCACGGGTCGAGGTGATGCGCTCCTGGAGCTCACCCATCTCGTCCGCCAGCGTCGGCTGGTAACCCACGGCCGACGGCATACGACCGAGCAGGGTCGAGACCTCGGAACCGGCCTGGGTGAAGCGGAAGATGTTGTCGATGAACAGCAGCACGTCCTGGCCCTGCACATCGCGGAAGTACTCCGCCATGGTCAGTGCGGACAGGGCGACGCGCATACGCGTTCCCGGCGGCTCGTCCATCTGACCGAAGACAAGGGCGGTGTCCTGGAGGACGCCCATCTCTTCCATCTCGAGGTGAAGGTCGGTGCCCTCACGGGTGCGCTCACCGACGCCTGCGAACACCGAGGTTCCGGAGAACTCGCGGGCGATACGGGTGATCATCTCCTGGATCAGAACGGTCTTGCCGACGCCGGCGCCACCGAACAGACCGATCTTGCCGCCCTTGACGTACGGGGTCAGCAGGTCGATGACCTTGATGCCGGTCTCGAGGATCTCGGTCTTGCCCTCGAGCTGGTCGAAGGCCGGGGGCTTGCGGTGGATGCCCCACTGCTCGCCGTCGCGACCGAGGCCCGGGGTGTCGAGGCAGTCACCGAGGGCGTTGAACACGTGGCCCTTGACGACGTCGCCGACGGGAACCGAGATCGGACGACCGGAGTCGACGACCGCGGCGCCACGGACCAGGCCGTCGGTGGGCTGCATCGACACCGTGCGCACCAGGTTGTCGCCCAGGTGCTGCGCAACCTCGAGGGTCAGCGTCTTCGCGACAGTCGGCAGAGTGATCTCTGCGTTCAGCGCGTTGAACAGGGCGGGAACGGCGCCACGCGGGAACTCAACGTCCACAACGGGACCGATGACCCGCACGACCCGGCCGGCCGTGGCGGCCGCACCGTTCGCGTTGGTTTGGGTTACTGCTGCGGTCATGTGCTAGTCACTTCCTGCGCTCGAGGCCAGCGCATTCGCGCCACCGACGATCTCGCTGATTTCCTGGGTGATCTGGGCCTGGCGCACCTGGTTGGCCTCACGGCTCAGGGTGTTCACCAGCTCATTCGCGTTGTCGGTGGCCGCCTTCATGGCGGTACGACGCGCGGCCGACTCCGACGCCGCGGCATCGAGCAGCGACGAGTAGATCCGGGTGTTGATGTACTTCGGCAGCAGGGCGGACAGCAGCGTCCCGGCCTCCGGCTCGAAGTCGTACTGGGCCGTCGGCTCAGCACCGTTCGAGTCGGAGAGCATGTCCTCGCCGAGCTCGAAGTTCGAATCCTGGTAGCTGACCTCCAGCGGCGCCATGCGGCGGACCTCGGGAGACTGCGTCAGCATCGACACGAACTTCGTGTAGACGATGTGCAGCTCGTCGACGCCCTCGACCGTGCCCTCGCCGTTGTAGGCCTGGATCGTGTTACCCGATCCCGCCATGAACAGCTCGACGAGGTGCTTGCTGGCGCGTGCCGCGTCGGCGTAGCCGGGATCCTGGG
Organism: Rhodococcus sp. RD6.2; assembly: GCF_001040705.1. Taxonomy (GTDB): domain Bacteria; phylum Actinomycetota; class Actinomycetes; order Mycobacteriales; family Mycobacteriaceae; genus Rhodococcus_G. The sequence continues at coordinate 963,921 of NZ_CVQP01000001.1, read as the reverse complement.
AGAACCCGGTCCAGGCACCCTTCACGTCACGGTCGCGGAACGTGTAGTAGGTCAGGCCCTTCGTGCCCAGCACGTAGAGCACCGGCTCCTTGCCCTCGCTGCGCAGCAGCTGGAACAGCTCCTCCGCTTCCTTGAGGACGTTGGAGTTGTAACCACCACACATGCCGCGATCGCTGGTGACGACCAGCACGGCGGCACGCTTCGGGTTCGCCCGCTCGTTCAGGAGCGGGTGATCGAGAGATCCCGAGGCACTCGCCAGCGCGGAGAGCACCTTGGTGATCTCCTCGGCGTACGGCTTGGAGGCCGCGACCCGAATCTGCGCCTTGGTGATGCGGGAGGTCGCAATGAGCTCCTGCGCCTTGGTGATCTTCTTGGTCGAGTTGACCGACTTGATGCGGGAGCGCAATTCGCGCAAGTTCGCCATCTACTCAGTCCCTCCTTCCCAATTGGTGTCCGTCACGGCCGCCGCGCTCACTTGGCGACGTGCTTGCGGGTGACGGAAACCTGCTCCTGGCTGACCTCGTCGGCACCGAGAGCGGCAGCCTCGGCCTCGTTGACCACACGGCTGCCGTCGGAAGCGAGGAAGCCCTGCTTGAACTTGTCGGTCGCGGCGTTGAGCGCCTCGATCGAGTCGCCGTCGAGCGCCTTGCCGCCAGCGATCTGCTCGTACACGCCGGCGGCGTTGCGGTGCAGATCCTCGAGCAGCTCGGACTCGAACCGACGGACGTCGCCGACCGGCACGGAGTCGAAGACACCTTCGCCCGCGAGGTAGATCGAGATGATCTGGTCCTCGACGGCGATCGGGCTGTACTGGTCCTGCTTGAGCAGCTCGACCAGTCGCTGGCCGCGCTCGAGCTGAGCCTTCGAGGCGTCGTCCAGGTCGGAGGCGAAGGCGGAGAACGCCTCGAGCTCACGGAACTGAGCGAGCTCCAGACGCAGCGAACCGGAGACCTTCTTCATGCCCTTGGTCTGCGCGGCGCCACCGACTCGGGAGACCGAGATACCGACGTTGATCGCGGGGCGGATGCCCTTGTTGAACAGGTCGGACTCGAGGAAGACCTGGCCGTCGGTGATCGAGATGACGTTGGTCGGGATGTACGCCGAGACGTCGTTGGCCTTGGTCTCGATGATCGGCAGCGCCGTCAGCGAGCCGCCGCCGAGCGCGTCGGACAGCTTGGCCGAGCGCTCCAGCAGACGGGAGTGCAGGTAGAAGACGTCACCGGGGTAGGCCTCACGTCCCGGCGGACGACGCAGCAGCAGCGAGATGGCGCGGTACGCCTCGGCCTGCTTGGTCAGGTCGTCGAACACGACGAGGACGTGCTTGCCCTGGTACATCCAGTGCTGGCCGATGGCCGAACCGGTGTAGGGAGCGAGCCACTTGAAGCCGGCCGAGTCGGAAGCCGGGGCAGCGACGATGGTGGTGTACTCCATCGCGCCGTTCTCCTCCAGAGCCTGCTTCACGCCGGCGATGGTGGAGCCCTTCTGGCCGATCGCGACGTAGATGCAGCGGACCTGCTGCTTCGGGTCGCCGGTCGCCCAGTTGGCCTTCTGGTTGAGGATCGCGTCGATGCAGACCGCGGTCTTGCCGGTCTTGCGGTCGCCGATGACGAGCTGACGCTGTCCGCGGCCGATCGGGGTCATCGCGTCGATGGCCTTGATGCCGGTCTGGAGCGGCTCCTCGACGGGCTGACGCTCGAGCACGGTCGCGGCCTGCAACTCGAGGGCGCGGTTCTCGGTCGACTCGATCTCGCCCAGGCCGTCGATCGGCTGGCCGAGCGGGTTCACGACGCGGCCCAGGAAGGCATCGCCGACGGGGACGGACAGGACGTCGCCGGTCCGCTTGACCTGCTGGCCCTCTTCGATGTCCTGGAAGTCACCCAGGATGACGGCACCGATTTCGGTGGCATCCAGGTTCAGCGCCACACCGAGGACGCCGCCGGGGAACTCCAGCAGCTCGTTGGCCATCGCCGAAGGCAGGCCGGTGACGTGCGCAATGCCGTCGCTGGTGTCGGACACCGTGCCGACCTCCTCACGGGAGGCCTCCGGGGAGTAGCTCGCGGTGTAGTTCTCGATCGCGCTACGGATCTCGTCGGAGGAGATCGTCAGCTCCGCCATGTTCTTCCTGCTCTCGGTATCTGGTCTCGAAAATGGTTCTGGGTGGGTGCTGCGGGGCGCAGCGTGGACGCCGGCTACTTGAGGTTCTTGCGCAGCGATGCGAGTCGTCCCGCGGCGCTGCCGTCGATGACCTCGTCACCCACGCGGACCACGAGTCCACCGAGGAGTTCGGGGTCGACCTCCACGTGCACCGTGACCGGCTTCCCGTAGGTCCTGGTCAGCGTCTCGACGAGCCGTTCGGTCTGGGCCTCGGACAGCGCGGTGGCGCTGCGCACGTGTGCGACCGCCTTGTCACGCCGCGCCGCGGCCAGCTCGGACAGTTCGTTGAGCGCATCCGCCGGAGCCGACTCGAGTCGGCCGACGGCCTGGGTTGCCAACGCCTCGGTGACCGCCGTGACCTTGCCGTACAGCAGCTTCGACAGCAGCTCACGCTTCGCCGATGCAGGACGGGCACGGTCGGACAGGCTCTGCTCGAGGTCGGGGTTACCCGCCACGATGCGTCCGAGCCGGAACAGCTCGTCCTCGACGGTGTCGAGCTGGTTCTGGTCGTCCGCTGCACGCAGCAGCGACTCCCGCCCCAGCAGGACCAGCGAGTTGCGCAGGTCTGCGGTCGTCGACCAGTCCTGACCTGCTGCGGCGTCGATCGTCGCCAGGGTCTCGGCGGAAACCTTGCCCGAGAACACCTGGCCGGCGAGTGCCTGCCGGACGGACGCGGGAGCCGACGGATCGGCCAACGCGGCGCGGAGCGTGCGCTGGCCGTCGAGAACCTCGACCGCCGTGAACAGCTCCGCGCCGGTCTGTGCCGCAGCCGCAGTCGCCGCACCGGCCGAAACCCCGGCCAGCGCTGATTCCAGGGCGCTCCTCGTCTGAGTCAGCGCCTCACGGCTTGCTGCGTACATGGGTGCTCACTTTCCGTTTGCGGAGTCAGCGCTGACGGTGTCCAGTTCACTGAGGAAACGGTCGATCGTGCCTGCCCGCTTGACGTCGTCGGCGAGGGACTCGCCGATGACCTTCTCGGCCAGGTCGACCGCGGTGCGGCCGAGGTCGCTGCGGAGCTCCGCAACGATCTGCTGACGCTGTGCGGCGAGCTGGCTGCTGCCTGCGGCGACGATCCGGTCGCTCTCCTCCTGAGCCTGCACCTTCATCTCGTTGATGATCTGCTGACCCTGGGTGCGGGCATCCTCGCGGATGGCCGCTGCCTCGGTGCGCGCGTCGGCGAGCTGGGCGCGGTACTGCTCGAGTGCCGCCTTCGCCTCGGTCTGCGCTTCCTCAGCCCGCTTGATGCCGCCTTCGATCTGGTCGGAACGATCGGCGAGAACCTGCTGGAACTTCGGAAGGATGTACTTCCAGAAGAAGAAGCCGATGACAGCAACACAGACCAGCGACCAGACGATGTCATAGGTCTCGGGGAGCAGAGGGTTGATGTCCTCGCTCTCCGAGGCCGCGATCACGGTGATGTTCGACATCGCGTGATCAGGCGAAAACGAAGCCGGCAACGAGGCCGATCAGCGCCAGGGCCTCGGTGAACGCGATACCGAGGAACATGTTGGTACGGATCTGGCCGGAGAGCTCGGGCTGGCGCGCGATGCCCTCGATGGCCTTGCCGACCACGATGCCCACGCCGATGCCGGGGCCGATCGCCGCGAGGCCGTAGCCGATGGCGCCGAATCCGTTACCGGTGACCTCGGAGGTGGCCTGGGCCAGGTACGAGAGGCTCATGTGGTTTTCCGTTCCCTTTCTGTTGCCCGTCGCCGGGTTCGGCGCAGGGTCAGTATGTGTGGTGCTAGGTGGTCGATGCCCTCAGATGCCGACAGTGCGGCGTCGGAGGTCAGTGCGAGTCGGCGTGCAGTGCCAGGTCGATGTAGACGGCGGTCAGCAGGGCGAAGACGTACGCCTGCAGGAAGATCACCAGCATCTCGAACAGCGTGAAGCCGAACCCAGCCGCCAGTGAGAAGATCCCGAAGACCTTCATTCCGGCCGCGGCCTCGAAGAAGAAGTACTGGGTGGCACTGAAGAACAGCACGAGCATGACGTGACCGGCCAGCATGTTGGCCATGAGTCGGACGGTCAGCGTGAACGGCCGCAGGATGAACGTAGAGAGAAACTCGATCGGGATCAGCAGGACGTGCATCGCGATCGGCACATTCGGAACGACGATGCTCGACTTCACGTACTTGAAGAAGCCGTACTTCTTGATTCCGACGTAGTTGAACACCACGTACGCGAGCGCGGCGAGCACGATCGGCATGCCGATGCGGGCGTTCGAGGAGATGTTCAGGAACGGGATCACACTCGACGCGTTCAGGAACAGGACCGTGAAGAAGATCGTGACCAGGACGGGCAGGAACCGCTTGCCCTGTTCCTTGCCGAGGACCTCGTCTGCGATCTGGTCCTTGACGAACGCCAGTCCCATCTCGGCGACGTTCTGCGCGCCACGGGGGATGAGCTTCGGGCTGCGCATCGCAACCGCGAAGAAGCCGAGCAGGACGACCGTCATGAGGATGCGGATCAGCATCAGACGATCGAGTTCGAACGGCGTGCCCTCGAACAGCACGGCGGGAGGGAAGAAGTCTGTTAGTGACGGCGGATGGAATTCCGCGGCCAGGGTGGTGACGCTCAGCGGTCTCTCCCGTAGTCGTGGCCGCAGGCGGCATCGCCTACGGTTCGATCGGACATTGACGAACTAACAAGTCGACCAGGTCGGCTCGCTTATTCGTCAGCCGCTGCGGCTCGCCCGGGCACGTGGAAGTGCTCGAGTGCGTTGCGTCTGTCGGTGTCGGCGACTGTCGTCGACTCGGCGGTCCCACGATGTGCGGTTTCGATGCTCGAAACACCCAGTATGGGAGTCACCTTCGCGGCTGCCAGCCCGGTGCAGATTCGTCTGATTCGCACCGTTCCAGCACTCACGTGACCCTGACCTTATCAACACAACTACGACGTTGTGTAGACGGGGTCTTCGGGCCCAGGAAAACTACTGGTCGTAGTACTACCTCGTATCGGATTCGGGGTCCGTGGAGTCGACGTACGGCACTTTCACACGAACCAGTCCGATCGTCTCGGCTCCGAGCACGATGATCAGCGCGAGCACCAGGACCGCGACCAGGGCACCCTTGCTGTAGAAATCCATCCCCCTGAGCACACCGAGGACCACGACCGCCAGAATCATCTTGAGCAGCCAGCTGCCCAGCAGGATGAGGCCTGACGTCGCAGGAGGCATCTTCTCCGTGAACAGCACTGCCAACGCCGTGCAGAGGACGAACCCACCACCGACCGCGACACCGATCAGCGCTCCCCACAGACCGGCCCACCCCGCGAGAAGCGAGGCGACGATCGAACCCACGACAGCGAGCGCGATCAGGCCGACGATTCCCCACCGCACAGCGGCGCGAAGGGGTGCAGACGGGTCGGGCAGGGGTTCGGGAGAGAAGCTCACAAGCGTCCAGGGTAGCTGGCGGTCACGGCGAGTCGCCCCATACCTCAGGCGGCACCGCCGCCGTATACCTCAGGCGGCACCGCCGCCGTACACCTCAGGCGGCACCGCCGCCGTACACCTCAGGCGGCACCGCCGCCACCACCACGAACCTTCTGCACCCGCAGCGACGGGACCGCGGTGACGACCAACGCGAACACGAGCCCCCCAGCGACGAGGAGCACGACCATCCTCCGGTCGAACAGGGCCGTCCCGACCGCGCCGAATGCGAGCACGCCGACCCACAAGTAGATCAACAGCACGACCCGGCGGTGCGAATGTCCGATCTCGAGGAGCCGGTGGTGCAGGTGCATCTTGTCGGGGGCGAACGGGCTGCGCCCCGCCATCGTCCGCCGCACGACGGCGAGGAGCAGGTCGAGGATCGGAATGAACATCACGGCGCCCACCAGCAGCAGCGGCGACAGCAGGCCGAGCATGTCGCGAGATCCGTACGCGTTCAGCGTGATCCGGCCCGAGGCACTCGTCGAGATCGCGGCGAGCATCAGCCCGATGAGCATGGACCCGGAGTCGCCCATGAAGATTCGTGCGGGCTGGAAGTTGTGCGGCAAGAACCCGAGGCACGCCCCGGCGAGCGCTGCCGCGAGCATCGCGGGCGGATAGGCGCTGACGTCGCCGCCCTGTTCGTGGAGAAGACCGACCGAGAAGACCAGGATCGCCAGCGCTGCGATCAACCCCAGCCCGGCGGCGAGTCCGTCGAGTCCGTCGACGAAGTTCATCGCGTTGATCATCACCACGGCGACGAGCACGGTGAACAGTCCGCCCTGGAGCTGGTCGAGCACCCAGGTCGTACCCCCACCGAAGGGCACGTAGACCACCAGCCAGCTGACACCCATCACGACCATCACGCCGGCCGCAGTGACCTGGCCGACGAACTTGGTGAGGGCGTCGAGGCCCCACCGGTCGTCGACGAAGCCGACGGCGACGATCACCGTCGCCGACACCAATGCGGCGGGGATGTCCTTGGTGTTGTACTCGAATCCCCTGGTCAGCGCTGGCAGCTGCTGCGCGAACAGGAGCGCGGCCGCGAAGCCGAAGTAGATGCCGAGTCCACCGAGCCGCGGGGTCGGCGTGACGTGGACGTCGCGGTCACGAGGAACGGCGACCGCACCGAACTTGAGTGCGAACAGTCGCACTCCCCCGGTGGCGAGAAACGTGATGACTGCAGCGGTGAAGAGCACCAGAAGGAGCTCGCGGAGCGGCACACCCGCCCCTCGAGCCGCCGGTGCCTCCGCCGCGAGCATGAGCGTGGCATCGGCGACGGTCACGGTGCGGTGCTCATCCTCGCGCGCTTCCGAGCAGACTCTCGACGGTTACGCCGAGAACCTCGGCGACGTCGGCTGTCGGGACGGCGCCCTCGCGAAGAACCCGCGGGACGTCGGAGGTCAGGTCGACGATCGTCGACGCGACGGCGTGCACGGCGGGCCCGCCGTCAAGGTAGACGGCCGCGCCGCCCCCGAGCTGATCACGCGCCTGCGCGACGGTGGTGGCCGGCGCGTGACCCGAGATGTTCGCGCTGGACACCGCCAGCGGGCCGACCTCGCGCAACAGTTCGAGTGCGACGGGATGCAACGGCATGCGCAGCATCACCGTTCCCCTGGTGTCCCCGAGATCCCATGCCAGCGACGGCGCCTGCTGGACGACGAGACTCAGGCCACCCGGCCAGAACGCGCGAACGAGCTCCCGCGCCTCCGGCCGGACCGTGAACACCAGCCCGTCGATGGTGTTCCAGGAACCGACGAGCACCGGTACCGGCATGTCACGTCCGCGACCCTTGGCCCGCAGGAGGCCTGCGACGGCATCACTGTCGAACGCGTCCGCGGCCAGGCCATACAGCGTGTCGGTCGGCATGACGACGAGACGCCCTGCCTTGAGCGCGTTTCCGGCAGCCCGGATTCCGGCCTCGCGTGTGTCTGGTTGCCCGCAGTCGTAGACGATGCTCACCTGTTCATCCTTTCACCCGGCTCGTTGAACCGGTGTCGCCGCCACCGGTGAGGTGGCCGGGCCGCCGCCGTGGTAGGTCAGTGTCCTCGCGCAGCTTCCGTGGCAGTCGCGACGCGCCGGGCGACGACGAACCGCGGTTTGCCCGCCAGGTCGTTGTGTTCCGAGACCTCACCGAACACGCGACGTTCCCGCAGGAGTGCCGCCACCTGCGCACCGTTGGAATCGTCGTGCTCGATGGCGAGGGCACCGCCGATACGGAGCCAGCGCGCGATGTTCGACACCATCGGTGTGATCACCGAGAGCCCGTCCGGACCGCCGAACAGCGCGGTCGACGGGTCGTGGTCCGCCACCTCCGGCTCGAGCTGCGCTCCCACGGGGATGTACGGCGGGTTCGACACGACCAGATCGACCCCACCCTCGAGGTCGGGCAGCAACGCACGGTCGGTGACGTCGCCGTGGTGGAGCACGATCGGCGTGTCCCCCATCGCCGCACGGGTGTCGGCGTTGCGCCGTGCCCACGCCAGTGCCGCGGTCTCGAGTTCGACCGCATGGACGACGGCATCCGGCCGCGCCTGGGCGATCGCGAGCGCCAACGCACCGGATCCCGTGCACAGGTCCAGGACCACCGGCGGTCTCGTCGGGGTGGCCTCGAGTACCGCGATCGCCCACGCGAGAAGCAGCTCGGTCTCCGGACGCGGGACGAACACCCCCGGACCGACCGCCAGGTCAATCGCACCTATCGCCGCGACACCGGTGATGTGCTGCAACGGAATTCGCTCCGCACGACGCGCGACGAGGCCTCGGTAGGTCTCGATCACATCGGGATCGACCAGCGGGATAAGGCCAAGTCGTCCGCGGTCGACGCCGACGACGTGCGCAGCGAGCAGTTCCGCGTCCGTGCGCGGGCTGGGAACCCCTGCATCCTCGAGTGTGCGAGTGGCGTCGAGGATCGCCAGGCGCAACGGTTGTCGTGTCACGCGTTCAGCCTGCCATGTGGTGTCGGAACGGATGCGACGACCACCGTGCCTCACCCGTCATTCGGCGGCGAGTCGCGCTTCCCGGTCGGACTTGCCGAGAGCGTCGAGCAGCGCGTCCATGTCGCCGTCGAGGACCGCGTCGAGGTTGTGGGCCTTGAACCCGATCCGGTGATCGGTGATGCGGTTCTCGGGGAAGTTGTAGGTCCGGATCCGCTCGGACCGGTCCACGGTGCGAACCTGGCTGGCGCGGCCTGCCGACGCCTCCGCGTCTGCGGCCTCCTCCGCGGCGGCCTGCAGCCGAGCCGCGAGAACCTGCATTGCGCGGGCCTTGTTCTGCAGCTGGGAACGTTCGTTCTGGCAGGTGACGACGATGCCGGTGGGCAGGTGGGTGATGCGGACCGCGGAGTCGGTCGTGTTGACGCCCTGACCGCCCTTGCCGGAAGAGCGGTAGACGTCGATGCGCAGGTCGCCCTCGTCGATCTGAACTTCCTCGACCTCGTCGGGTTCGGGGTAGATGAACACGCCCGCCGCCGAGGTGTGGACGCGGCCCTGCGATTCGGTGACCGGAACCCGCTGCACGCGGTGCACGCCTCCCTCGAACTTCAGCCGTGACCACACGCCGTCGCGGACGTCGCCCTTCGACTTGATGGAGAGCGTGACGTCCTTGAATCCACCGAGATCGGAGTATGTCGCTCCGAGAACCTCGACGCGCCACCCCGCGTTCTCCGCGCTGCGGGTGTACATCCGCGCGAGGTCGGCCGCGAACAACGCGGACTCCTCGCCACCTTCACCGGACTTCACCTCGAGCACCACGTCGTCGCCGTCGTGCGGGTCACGAGGCGCGAGCAGGTCGGTGAGCGTGACGTCGAGTTCCTCGACCAGCGCCTCGAGTGCGGGCAGTTCCGCAGCGAAGGACGCGTCATCGGCCGCCAGTTCGCGGGCGGCGTCGAGGTCCTCACGTGCGGCGACCAGCTTCGCGTGGGTCGCCATGATCGGCGCGAGCTCGGCGAATCGCTTGCCCACCCGTCGTGCTGCGGCCGGATCGTTGTGCAGCGACGGGTCCGCCAGCTGCAGTTCGAGGCCGGCGTGCTCGGCCAGGATGTCGTCGATCGCCGAGGGCTGGGTGGTGCCCGCCATGATGCGCTCCAGGTGTGCGTTCGAATCGGGTTAACGAAGGTGGGGATGCAAAAAAGCCGACGCCCGGCCTGCAAGGTGCACAGGACGGGCGTCGGCGATGTCGCTAGCTGTCGGCGTCGGCCTTCTTCGACGCGCGCTTGCCGTAGCGAGCCTCGAAGCGGGCAACGCGTCCGCCGGTGTCGAGGATCTTCTGCTTGCCGGTGTAGAACGGGTGGCACTGCGAGCAGACCTCGACGGTGATCCGTCCGGACTCCTTGGTGCTGCGGGTCTCGAACGTGTTCCCGCAACCGCAGACGACGGTGGTCGCCACGTACTCGGGGTGGATTCCTGCCTTCATGGTGTCCCTTTCGTGGTCGCCGGGTCGGCTTCGCGAATCGAAGCCGTGAACCGGAACCGGACATTGAGTTTCCAACATTCGGCGAACGCCGGATGCGCGGTCGTTCATTCTGCCAGAGGCTGCCGACGTTCTCCTAAACGCCGTCGGCAGCCGATCTGTTCCCTGCTAGTCGTTGCCCATCGAGCCCGGCGCGGTCTTGGTGACCTGCATCAGGAACTCGACATTGCTCTTCGACTTCTTGAGACGATCGACGAGGAGGTCGATCGCCTGGTGCGTGTCCAGACCCGACAGCACCCGGCGCAGCTTGTGCACGACGGCGAACTCGTCCGGGCTCATCAGCAGTTCGTCCTTGCGGGTACTCGACAGGTTCACGTCGACGGCCGGGAAGACGCGGCGCTCGGCGATCTTGCGGTCGAGCTTGAGCTCCGCGTTACCGGTGCCCTTGAACTCCTCGAAGATCACGGTGTCGCCGGTGGAACCGGTCTCGACCAGCGCCGAAGCGATGATCGTCAGCGAGCCGCCGTTCTCGATGTTGCGGGCAGCACCGAGGAAACGCTTCGGCGGGTACAGCGCCGTCGAGTCGACACCACCGGACAGGATGCGTCCGGACGCGGGCGACGAGTTGTTGTAGGCGCGGCCGAGTCGGGTGATCGAGTCGAGCAGGACGACCACGTCGCGGCCGTTCTCGACGAGCCGCTTCGCGCGCTCGATGGCCAGTTCGGCCACCGAGGTGTGGTCTGACGGCGGCCGGTCGAAGGTCGAGGCGATGACCTCACCCTTCACCGAACGCTGCATGTCGGTGACCTCTTCGGGCCGCTCGTCGACCAGGACCACCATCAGGTAGCACTCGGGGTTGTTGACCGAGATCGCGTTCGCGATGTCCTGCAGGACCGTCGTCTTGCCAGCCTTCGGCGGGGAGACGATCAGCGCACGCTGCCCCTTGCCGATCGGCATGACGAGGTCGATGACCCGGGTGGTCAGGATGTTCGGCGTGGTCTCGAGACGCAGCCGCTGGTTCGGGTACAGCGGGGTGAGCTTGTTGAACTCGGGACGACGCTTCGCTGCCTCGACGTCACCGCCGTTCACCGTGTCGATGCGAACCAGCGGGTTGAACTTCTGACGCTGCGAGCCAGCGGACTCCCCCTCACGGGCGACGCGGACGGCACCGGTGATGGCGTCGCCACGACGAAGCCCGTTCTTGCGAATCAGGTTCATCGACACATAGACGTCGTTCGGTCCGGCGAGGTAGCCCGACGTGCGCACGAACGCGTAGTTGTCGAGCACGTCGAGGATGCCCGCGACCGGCTGCAGGACGTCGTCCTCGCGGATCTCGACGTCTCCGCCGCCACCGCCGACTCCGCCTTCGCCGCGGTCACGTCCACGCCTGCGCTCACGGAATCGGCGACCGCGGCGACCGCGTCCCTCGCCGTCGTCGTCGCGGTTGTCACGCGAATCGTTGCGGGGACCGTTCCCCTGACCACGCTCGTCCTGGTTCCGGTCCTGGCTGCGGCCACCCTGACTGCGGTCGCCCTGGTTGCGGTCGCCCTGGTTGCGGTCGCCCTGGTTGCGGTCGCCCTGGTTGCGATCACCACCCTGTCCACGCTCCCGGCGCGGACGGTCACCGCCCTGTTCCTGGCGCGGCTGCTGCTCCTGGCGCGGCTGCTGCTCCTGGCGCGCAGGCTGCTGCTCGGAGGACTCCGCCTGGTCGGGGGCCGCACCGCCCGCGGGCCTCGACGCACCGCGACGCTGCCTGCCGCGGCGACCGCCCTGGTCGCTATCGGCCTGCGCGTCCGTGATCTCGATCGCGGTCTGCTCACCTGCGTCGGCCGACTCGGCCTTCGAGGACGTGGCGGGCGCGGTCTTCACCGGCGCTTCGGTCTTCACCGGCGCTTCGGCCTTCGCCGGCGCATCGGCCTTGGCCGTCGTGTCCCCCTGTGGGGCCGCCTTCTCGGACTTGGCGGACTTGGGTGCGGCGCCGCCCGTCTGCCGCTCCTTGATGGCTGCGATCAGGTCGCCCTTGCGCATCCCGGAGGTGCCCTTGATGCCGAGCTCGCCTGCCAGTACACGCAGTTCGGTCAGCACCATGCCGGAGAGTCCGGCACCGCGGCGAGCGTCGGCGCGCTTCGTCGCGGCAGTGACGGCCGAAGCCGTCGAAGAAGTCTGTGAACCGCCGGTCGTGCCCGACGCGGTGGACACCGCATCGTCGAGCGCATTGGTGGCGATCAGGTCCGTATCGGTCACGGAGGTCCTTTCCTTCCCTCGCCCGCGCGGCGCTGAGTCGAGGGTTCGTTCCGCAGTTCAGTTACTGAACTCGGATGTGCCGGACATGTTTCGGAAAATGTCGGGCTGTTCGCCGGCTCCGGCACAGGCACCTTCCGCGCCTTCTCCACGAACGATTCCACCATTGCCTCGACGACCTCGAAGCACACGGATTCGGGCGGAAAAAGCGCAGTCCGGAACTCGGGGCTGATCCGTGAATTCCGAGCTTCGCGACCGCGAAGGCACGGTCAGGAAGCTCCTGCATCGGGAGTTGATTGCCCTATAGAGCACCGGCGACTGATACGCACGATGGGCGAACGCCCTCAGGATAGCCGTGAACGCGAATACGGGCAAGAACAACCGGGGTGGTGTGCGTCATCACACCACCCCGGTCGGTCAGACTGTGCGAACGCCGTCCGCGATCTCGAGATCGAGGACTCGCAGGCCCTCCGACTCGGCCGCCGCGCGCAGGTCGGCGGGGAACGGCGCGGTGGTCAGCGCGAGCACCGTCGGCCCTGCTCCCGACACCACGGCGGCGATTCCGCGTTCCCGCAACGCCGCGATCCATCGGGTCGTCACGGGCAGTGCGGCAGCACGCTGCTGCTGATGCAGTCGGTCCTCGGTCGCAGCGAGCAGCAGATCCGGGCGAGAGGTGAGGGCCACCACGGCGAGCGCCGCCCGGCTCACGTTGAAGGCCGCATCGCCGTGCGGAACCGTCTCGGGCAACAACCCACGCGTGTGCGACGTCGACGAGCGATCCTCCGGCACCAGTGCGACAACACCGATGGACGGATGCACATCGAGCCGAACAGCTCCGAACCGACGCGGGCAGTCGTCGTCGACGAGGTCGGCGCTCCACGAGACGACAGCGCCGCCGAGGACACTCGCCGCGGCGTTGTCGGGGTGACCCTCGAACTCGGACGACAGTTGCACCATCTGCGCTTCGTCCAGCGCGAGGTCGGGATCGAGCAGCGCGACGAGGCCGTTCGCGGCGGCGAGGCCACCGACTGCGGCGGACGCCGACGAGCCCAGTCCCCGCGAGTGCGGAATGACGTTGCGGCACACCACGTCCAGCCCGCCTGCCCACACGCCCGCGGCCTCGAGCCCACGCTCGATCGCACGCACGACCAGGTGCGACGGCCCCCAGGGAACGTCTTCTGCGCCCTCGCCCTCGACGCGAACGGACAGTCCCGACTCGGTTGTGGTCACGGAAATCTCGTCGTACAGACCGAGCGCCATACCCAGCGAGTCGAAACCCGGGCCGAGGTTGGCCGTGGACGCGGGCACGCGCGTCGTCACGGTCAACCCCACCGGCAACGTCTGAGTCATCGCTGTGTCGTCGATTCGCGTAGGTGCCACTACACCAACTCGAGAGCCGTAGCCACGGCGACCGGGTCGACCGGGATCGGCTGGACCGCAGGCATTCCCAGCAGCGCCGTATCCGGGTCCTTGAGCCCGTTGCCGGTGACGGTACAGACGACGGTCTGGCCTCGGTCCAGCCAGCCTTCCTTGTGGGCGGCGAGGAGGCCGGCGACGGACGCTGCGGACGCGGGCTCGACGAAGACACCTTCGGTCCGTGCGATCAGGCGGTACGCCTCGAGGATCTCGTCGTCGGTCGCGGCGCGGAAGGCGCCGTTCGACTCCTCCTTGGCGGAGACGGCCCCGTTCCAGGACGCGGGCGAACCGATCCGGATGGCGGTCGCGATGGTCTCCGGATCCTTGACCGGCGCACCGTGCACGAGCGGCGCGGCACCTGCAGCCTGGACTCCGAGCATCCGCGGCCGCGACGAGGAGATGCCGTCGGCGTGGTACTCCGAGTAGCCCCTCCAGTACGCGGTGATGTTGCCCGCGTTACCGACCGGCAGGGCATGGATGTCGGGGGCCTTGCCGAGCGCGTCGACGATCTCGAACGCCGCCGTCTTCTGTCCCTCGATGCGCACCGGGTTCACCGAGTTCACGAGACCGATGGTCGGGAACTCGGCCGTGGTCTTGCGTGCCAGTTCGAGGCAGTCGTCGAAGTTGCCCTCGACCTGGATGATCTTCGCGCCGTGCATGACGGCCTGGGCGAGCTTGCCCATGGCGATCTTGCCCTGCGGCACCAGGACCGCACACGTCATCTTCGCGACAGCGGCGTATGCGGCCGCCGAGGCCGACGTGTTGCCGGTGGAGGCGCACAGAACGGCCTTCTGGCCGCGAGCGAGGGCGTCGGTGACCGCCATCGTCATTCCGCGGTCCTTGAACGAGCCGGTCGGGTTGAGACCTTCGACCTTGAGGTACACCTCGCAGCCCGTCAGCTCGGACAGGTGCCCGGCGGGGATGAGCGGGGTACCACCCTCGAGCAGGGTGACTGTCTTCCAGTTCTCGCCGATCGCGAGCCGGTCACGGTACGCCTCGATCAGGCCCGGCCAGGGCGTGTGAACGGGGGTGTGCTGACGGGGGCTATTCACTGGAACCTTCCAATCGGAGAACGCTGGTGACCGCGGTGACGAAATCGAGTTGGGCAAGCGACGCAACGGTTTCCGACAGTGCGGCGTCGGTCGCACTGTGCGTGACGACGATCAGCCTCGCTCCGTCGCCCGCGCCCTCCTGCCGAACGGTCGAGATCGAGACGTCGTGCTTGGCGAACTCGGCGGCGACGGCGGAGAGCACGCCTGCGCGGTCTGCGACCTGCATGTTGACGTAGTAGCGAGTCGGGATCTCCCCGATCGGTGCGATCGCCAGGTCTGCGTAGCTCGACTCACGAGGACCGCGTCCGCCGTTGACCTTGTTGCGGGCCGCCATCACCACGTCGCCCATCACGGCGGATGCGGTGGGGGCGCCACCTGCGCCCTGCCCGTAGAACATGAGCCTGCCCGCGGCCTCGGCCTCGACAACGACGGCGTTGAACGCCCCGTTCACGGAGGCCAGCGGATGGTCGAGGGGAACCAGCGACGGGTAGACGCGCGCCGACACTCGCTCGGTGCCGTCCGCGGCGACGATCCGCTCGCAGATCGACAGCAGCTTCACGGTGCAGCCCAGCGACTTCGCGGCCTCGAGATCCGCAGAGGTGATCGACGAGATGCCCTCGCGGTACACGTCGGCAGCGGTGACGCGGGTGTGGAAGGCGATGGACGCCAGGATGGCGGCCTTCGCCGCGGCGTCGAAGCCTTCGACGTCCGCGGTCGGGTCGGCCTCCGCGTAGCCCAGGCGACCCGCCTCGGCGAGGGTGTCGGCGTAGTCCGCACCCGTCTCGTCCATCGCGGACAGGATGAAGTTGGTGGTGCCGTTGACGATTCCCGCGACCTTGTTGACGCGGTCACCCGCGAGTGACTGCGTCAGCGGTCGGATCACCGGGATTGCACCAGCGACCGCGGCCTCGAAGTACAGGTCGGCGTTCTGCTTCTCGGCGGCCTCGGCGAGCTCGCCGGTGTACTCCGCCAGGAGCGCCTTGTTCGCGGTGACGACCGACTTCCCGGAGTTCAGTGCGGCGAGGATCAGCTTGCGCGGCACCTCGATACCACCGATGACCTCGACCACCAGGTCGACGTCGGACCGGGCGACGAGCGAGTCCGCGTCGGTGGTCAGCAGTCCCTCGGGCACGCCACGGTCCCCGTCGATCCGACGAACCGCGATACCTCGCACCACGAGTGGCGCGCCGATCCGCGACTCGAGATCGGCAGCGTTCTCGCGGATGATCCGCACGACCTCGCTGCCGACGTTGCCGAGGCCGAGGACCGCCACGCCGATCGCGGCGGTGTTCGGTTCAGTCATCTTGCTGTACCTCCAAGCTGAGCAGGTCTTCCACAGTTTCCCTGCGCAGCACGAGGCGGGACTTCCCGTCGCGTACCGCAACCACCGCGGGGCGGGTGAGCAGGTTGTAGCGGCTGGACATCGAATAGCAGTATGCGCCGGTGGCGGCGACCGCCAGGAGATCCCCGGCGCCGACGTCCTCAGGCACCCAGACATCGCGGATCACGATGTCGCCGCTCTCGCAGTGCTTCCCCACGACGCGTGCGACAACGGGCTCCGCTCGACTGTCCCGCGAGACCAGCCGACAGTCGTACTCGGCTTGGTACAGCGCAGTGCGGATATTGTCACTCATTCCGCCGTCGACGCTGACGTAACGCCGAGTTGCGTTGCCGTCCAAGCGGACATCCTTCGTGGTGCCCACCTCGTAGAGGGTGACGGTGCCCGGGCCTGCGATCGCGCGACCCGGCTCGACCATCAGCGTCGGAACGGGGAGTCCGGCTGCGGCGGACTCGGTGGCGACGATGTTCGTGAGCTTCGCGGCGAGGTCGTCCACCGGTGGCGGGTCGTCACTCTCGAGGTACGAGATACCGAGTCCTCCACCGAGGTCGATGATGTTGACCTGCGAGCTCTTCTCGACACCGAAGCCGTCGACGATCTGACGCAGCAGCCCGATGACGCGGTGCGCCGCCAGTTCGAAGCCGTCGACGTCGAAGATCTGCGATCCGATGTGGCTGTGCAGGCCGACGAGCCGCAGGTTGTCGGTCTCGAACACCCGGCGCACGGCGTCGAGCGCCGCGCCACCGGACAGCGAGAACCCGAACTTCTGGTCCTCGTGGGCGGTGGCGATGAACTCGTGGGTGTGTGCCTCGACACCGACGGTGATCCGGATCAGCACGTCCTGCACGACGCCGAGCTCGCCCGCGACCGCGTCGAGGCGGTCGATCTCCTGCGTCGAGTCCAGCACGATGTGTCCGACGCCCGCAGCGACCGCGGCGTGCAGTTCGGCAACGGACTTGTTGTTGCCGTGCATGGTGATCCGCTCGGCGGGGAAGCCGCCGTGCAGGGCCACCGCCAGCTCGCCACCGGACGCGACGTCCATCGACAGTCCCTCGTCGGCGACCCAGCGCGCGATTTCGGCGCTCAGGAAGGCCTTCGACGCATAGTGCACGCGCTCGGCGGACCCGAAGGCCCGTGCCATGTCCCGGCAGCGGGACCGGAAGTCGTCCTCGTCGATCACGAAGAGCGGAGTCCCGTACTCGGCGGCGAGCTCGGTGACGGGAACGCCCGCGAGCCGGACGACGCCGTCGTCGCCGCGAGCCGCGCCACGGGGCCACACCGCGGTCGGGAGGGTCGTCATCTGCGCGGGGTCGGTCGGCCGTGGGGGCAGTCCGGGGGCGTGCTGGATGTCCGCGTGCCGCGGACCGGCAGGGTGCGCGCTCACATCCGCTCCGGTGCGCTCACGCCGAGCAGGCCGAGGCCGTTGGCGAGGACCTGGCGGGTGGCTCCGCACAGCGCCAACCGCGCGGTGTGCAAGTCGCCTGCGGGCTCGTCACCCTGCGGCAGGACACGGCAGTCGGTGTAGAAGCGGTGATAGGTGCCCGCGAGTTCCTCGAGGTACCGGGCGATGCGATGCGGTTCCCGCAGGTCCGCGGCGGCGGTGACGACCTTCGGGAAGTCGCCGATCGTACGGATCAGGTCGCCTTCGCGATCGTGGGTCAGCAACTCGAACCTCGGGTTCTCGGTGGTCAGACCGAGATCGGCGGCGTTGCGGGCCAGGGACGCGAGCCGGGCGTGCGCGTACTGCACGTAGTACACCGGGTTCTCGCTGGTCGTGCTCGCCCACAGTTCGAGATCGATGTCGAGGCTGGAATCGACCGACGACCGGATCATCGCGTACCGGGCGGCGTCCACGCCGATCGCCTCGACGAGGTCGTCGAGCGTGATGACGGTGCCTGCGCGCTTGCTCATCTTCACCGCGACACCGTCACGGACCAGGTTGACCATCTGGCCGATGAGGACCTCGACCGTCGCCGGGTCGTCGCCGAACGCGGCGGCCGCGGCCTTGAGCCGGCCGATGTAGCCGTGGTGGTCGGCGCCGAGCATGTAGATGCACAGGTCGAAGCCGCGGGAGCGCTTGTCCTGGAAGTAGGCGATGTCGCCTGCGATGTACGCGGCGTTGCCGTCGGACTTGATGACGACGCGGTCCTTGTCGTCACCGAAGTCGGTGCTCTTGAGCCACCAGGCGCCGTCCTCCTCGTAGAGGTTGCCGCTGCCCTTGAGGGTCGCGACGGCCTTCTCGACGGCTCCGGACTCGAACAGCGAGTTCTCGTGGAAGTAGACGTCGAAGTCCGTGCCGAACTCGTGCAGGGTCCGCTTGATGTGGTCGAACATCATCGCGACGCCAACCGAGCGGAACGTCTCCTGCTGCTCGTCGGCGGCCAGCTCCAGAGCGTCGGGCCGCTGCCGCAGCACCTCGGCGGCGATGTCGACAATGTAGGCGCCCGCGTAACCGTCCTCGGGCGTCGGCTCGTTCTTGGCCGCCGCGATCAGCGACCGTGCGAACCGGTCGATCTGGGCGCCGTGATCGTTGAAGTAGTACTCGCGGGTGACGTCGGCGCCCTGCGCGGCCAGGATGCGGCCGAGCGCGTCGCCGACGGCGGCCCATCGGGTGCCACCGAGATGGATCGGACCGGTCGGGTTCGCGGAGACGAACTCGAGGTTGATGCGCGTTCCGGCGAGCTTCGACGCGCTTCCGTACGCCTGACCTGCGGCGATAGCCTTCTCGACGATGGCACCCTGGGCTGCGGCGGCGAGCCGGATGTTCAGGAAGCCGGGACCGGCGACCTCAGCGGAATCGATGCCCGCATCGGCCGTCAGCGCATCGGCGATCCACGTCGCCAGCTCGCGGGGGTTCGTGCCGGCCTTCTTGCCGACCTGCATTGCCACGTTGCTCGCGTAGTCCCCGTGTTCGGGGTTGCGGGGCCGCTCGACGGCCAGTGTCGCGGGTAGCACGGAGGCGTCGAGGTCGTGCTCGGTGAGGACCTTCGCAGCGGTGACGCGAAGGAGTTCGGCAAGGTCTGCGGGAGTCACGGGTATTCATCCTATGGGCTGGCCATTCAAACCCTGCGCTCAGGCACGGAACGTACAGTGGTGCGACCGCGGGTACGCCCGTCACGCCGGCCGCATCATCCGTCATCCGACGAGGCGCCCGGCGTGGTGCGACCCCGAGACAGTCCCGACGTCCACATCAGCGAAAGAGCCTCACAGATGCCGAGCGGTTCGGAAAATCGCGGCGCCAAGAGCGGCGCCAAGTCAGCCAAGGCCATCAAGGCAGCCAAGAAGAGCTCCGGCGGATCCGCAAAGGGCGGCCTGCCGAAGCAGCGCAACATCCCCTGGCTGACGATCGGCGCCATCGCCGCAGTCGTCGCGCTCGTCGCACTGCTCGCCGTGAACCTCGTGCCGAAGTACCAGGACAAGGCGGAGGCCGACAAGTTCGCGCCGAGCACGTCGAACACCGATCCGTCCACCGGGATCGACGGCGTCGTCAAGATCGACTACGAGGCCGCTCTGCACGTGTCCGCGGACCAGCGAGTCGCATACGACCAGACGCCCCCCTTCGGTGGTCCGCACGACGGGACGTGGGCGACGTGCACCGGCGTCGTGTACCCGGACGCGATCCGCACCGAGAACGCCGTCCATTCCCTCGAACACGGCGCCGTGTGGATCACCTACAACCCTGACACCGTGTCCGACGACCAGCGAGAACTGCTCGCCGACCGGGTCGACGGCAAGTCGTACATGCTGATGTCGCCGTACCCCGGCCAGGACACTCCGATCGCGCTGCAGAGCTGGGGACACCAGCTCAAGCTCGACAGCGCCGACGACGAGCGCATCAACCAGTTCATCGCCGCATTGCGCCTGAACAACTTCGGCGTGTACCCGGAGATCGGCGCGTCCTGCTCGACGATTCCGGGGGCATTCGACCCGGACAACCCGCCGGCGTTCGATCCGTCCGATCCCGGCCCGAACGCCGTCTCGATGGACGGTGCGGGCCTGACCCCGGATCCCTCGGAGATCGGCGGTACCGGACTTCCGATGGCACCGCAGCCGGCACCGGCGAGCTGATGGTTCGACTGTGTCGACCGGATCCAGCGAGGACAGTAAGGACGTGGACATGACCTCCACCGACACGGCAGGCTCCGCGCCACGCAGCCAACGCACCGCGCTCGCGATTCTCGGGCTCGTGGCGGCGATCGCAGTCGGCTTCGGACTGGGGTTCCTGGCCAACCAGTTCCTGCACGACGATTCCGTCACCCCGGTGGCCGGTTCCGTCGACGTCGGGTTCGCGCAGGACATGATCGAGCACCACGACCAGGCTGTGGAGATGTCGGCGATCGCGATCGCGAACGCGTCCGACCCGCTGGTCCGCGACTTCGCCTACGACCTGCTGACGACGCAGCAGAACCAGATCGGTCAGATGACCGGGTGGCTCGCGCTGTGGAATCAGCCGGTGGTGTCGACGGCCGACCACATGGCGTGGATGAGCGACGAGCACGGTGGCATGGACCACGGCACCGGGACGACCGAAACGGAGGCGGCCACGTCGGGCAGCGCGCAGATGCCCGGTATGGCGACGTCCGCGGAGATGTCGGCGCTACGGCAGGCCAGGGGCGAGGCGGCAGACGTGATGTTCCTGCAGCTGATGCTGCGGCACCACCAGGGTGGACTCCAGATGATGGAGTACGCCGCACAGAACGCCGAGGTCCCGGCCGTGCGCACCCTGGCGCAGACCATGGTGAACACCCAGGCGAGCGAGACAACCCGGATGACCCAGATGCTCGCCGAGAAGGGCGCCGCTCCGCTCCCCTTCCCCTGACCGGTCCGCTGTCGTCAGTGGGACTCGGTGGATCCCCACGTCCAGTCGCGCACCTCGGGCATGTCCTCGAGGTGCGCGACGACGTGGGCGCGGTGCCGATCCAGCTGAGCCCGGCAGTACGCCTCGAGTTCGTCCCCACGCTCGGGGACCCGCCTGCTTCGGCGGAGCGCTTCGAGCACCAGGTGGTAGCGGCTCATCCTGTTGAGCACCACCATGTCGAACGGTGTGGTCGTGGTGCCCTGCTCACTGAAGCCGCGGACATGGAAACGCGCGACCTCGGGGCGCCCGTGGAGTAGTTCGTGCACCGCTCGCGAGTAGCCGTGGAACGCGAAGACGACGTCGGTGTCGGCGGTGAACAGGTCGACGAAGGTCGCATCGGAGAAGCCGTGTGGGTGTTCCCCGGGTGGGAGCAGCGCCATGAGGTCGACGACGTTGACCACCCGCACCCTCAGATAGGGAACCCAGACCCGGAGCAGTTCCGCGGCGGCGAGCATTTCTTGTGTGGGAACGTCCCCGGCCGCGGCCAGGACGACGTCGGGTGGGTCGCCGGCATCCGCCTCCGTTCCCGCCCAGTGCCACACCGACGCTCCGGCGGCGCAGTGCTCGGCGGCCTCGCTCAACGTGAGGTACTGCAGGTGCGGCTGCTTGTCGACGACGATCAGGTTGACGTGGTCGGTACTGCGCAGACAGTGGTCGGCGATCGACAGCAGGGTGTTGGAGTCAGCTGGCAGCCAGATCCGCACGACGTCGGGTGCGAGCGGGATCGCGGAGTCGATCATGCCGGGACCCTGGTGACTGAAGCCGTTGTGGTCGTTTCGCCAGCAGGTGCTGGTGAGGAGCACGTTCAGCGAGGACACCGGCTCGCGCCACGGCAGCGTCAGCGCGTGCTGGAGCCACTTGGCGTGCTGGATCAGCATCGACACGCTCACCATCGCGAACGCCTCGTAGCTGGCGAAGACACCGTGTCCGCCCGCGAGCAGGTAGCCCTCGAGCCACCCCTCGCAGAGATGTTCGCTGAGCACCTCCATCACGCGCCCGTCGGGGCCCAGCCCGTCGTCGTGGTCGGTGACGGGCAGTTGCCAGCAGCGGTCGGTGACCTCGAAGACGGCTCCGAGGCGATTGCTGGCGGTCTCGTCGGGGCAGAAGAGCCGGAAGTCGCCGCCACCGTCCGGACGAGTTCCGTCGGCGTACAGGTCGCGCATCAGTTCGCCGAACACGCGCGTCGTTTCGTGGAAGGTGGTCCCGGGGGTCGTGATGTCGAGCGCATAGCGTTCGAGGGCAGGGATGCGGAGCGGCCGGCGCAGGCGACCGCCGTTGGCGTACGGCGTCGAGCCCATTCGCTTGTCCCCCACTGGCGCGAGACCGGCCAGCTCCGGCACCAGCGTCCCGTCGGTGTCGAACAGGGCCTCCGGCTCGTAGGACCTCATCCATTGCTCGAGCAGCGCCAAGTGGTCCGGGTTGTCGCGCACCCCGGACAGCGGCACCTGGTGAGCGCGGTGGGTGCCCTCGACGAGGACCCCGTCGACGGTGTGCGGACCGGTCCATCCCTTCGAGGTGCGCAGCACGATCGCCGGCCACCGCCGGTGGCTGCCTTCCCCGCCGGAGCGCGCGACCTCCTGGAGCCCGGTGATCGCGGTGTAGGCGCTGTCGACTGCTGCTGCGAGGGCACGGAACACCGTCCTCGGATCGTCGCCCTCGACGAATATCGGGGCCCATCCCTGCCCCGCCAGGTACGCCGCGACGTCCTCGTCGGTGCTGCGCCCCAGGACGGTGGGTCCGGCGATCTTGGCGCCGTTGAGGTGCAGGACGGGTAGCACCGCGCCGTCGCGGCGTGGGTTGAGAAACGCGGGGAGCTTCCACGACGCGGACAGTGGCCCGGTCTCGGCCTCGCCGTCCCCGATGACACAGGCCACCAGCAGATCGGGACGATCGAACGCGGCCCCCGCCGCGTGCGCGAGCGCGTAGCCCAGTTCGCCGCCCTCGTGAATGCTCCCGGGAGTCTGCACGCTGACGTGACTGGGTATTCCGCCCGGTGTCGAGAACTGCCTGCAGAGCCGTTCGACGCCGGCGGCGTCGGTGCCGATGTGGGGGTATGTCTCCGAGTAGGTGCCCTCGAGGTAGGTCGCGGCGACGAGGGCGGGTCCGCCGTGACCGGGACCGGTGACGTACAGCCAGTCCGCGTCGGTGCGGCGGATGTGGCGATTCAGAACGGTGTATATCGCGGACAAGCCGGGGCTGGTCCCCCAGTGACCCAGCAGTCGCGGTTTGACGTGTTCGGCGGCCAGTGGGGCACGCAGCAGGGTGTTCGCCTGCAGGTAGATCTGTGCGACCGTGAGGTAGTTGGCCGCGGCCCACCATCGCAGGTCCAAGTCGAGTTCGTCGTCGGTGTATTCGGCTCCGGTCTCGTCGACCATCGGCTCGCGCCTTCCCTCGGTACCGTCGTGGGATCTCGACTGTCGGCTTCATGCTGCGGGCTACCTGGGACTTTGTCCACACGACGGGTGCGAATGTGGATTCCGCCTCGGCATGCGCTACGCTGAGCCAGCCCAACAGGCACACCGGGTGTTGTTTCTCGGTGCGCCCCCGTAGCTCAGGGGATAGAGCGTTCGCCTCCGGAGCGAAAGGCCGCAGGTTCGAATCCTGCCGGGGGCACTCGCATTTCGAGTGCACCACTTCACGAGAGAACCCCGGTCGACCACGTCGACCGGGGTTCTCTCGTTGTACGGCGTTCAGCCGAGTGCGCTGAGCGGTGCCATGTCGAAGTAGTCGCGCCATCCGGCGATCTTGCCCTCGTCGGTGACCTCGAAAACCCCCATCACGGGCAGTTCGATGGTGGTGCCGTTGATGGTGAAGACGTCCGTGCGTTCGTTCATGACGACCGAGCCACCAGACACCTGCCGGTGCACGCGGAAGTCGATGCCGCCGAACTGGCCGAGGAACCCGGTGAGGAAGTCCTTGATCGCGTCCTTGCCGACGACCGGCGCCATCGGAATGTTGTGGTACACCGCGTCTTCGGTGAAGTACTCGGCGAGGGTCGCGGCGTCGGCGTCCTTCCAGCGGGCGCAGAACTCGGTGACGATGCTGTCGGCGTTCATGCCGGGTCTCCTTCGTGTCGATGTGGTGGTGCGGTCTTCTGAAGTTCGGCGACGACCCGGGCCATCAGGTGGTCGTCGGCGGGATCGACGGGCAGGGCGAGAGTGACGCCGTCGACGAGGCCCCCGACTCGTTCGGCGACGACCCCCGCGAGGTCCACGTACCGGGCCGTCGGTACCAGTGCGGCGAGCACGTCGTCGGTCACGACGTCGGGCAGGTCGGTCCAGTCGTCCTGGCGAACCATCCGGGCGAGGTTCGCCTGCAGGTGGCCGATGCCTGCGTGGTCGAGTGCGACCCGGTAGGCAGGGGTGGAGTACAGGAAGGCGAACTGACGTCGCTGCCGTTCCCGTGCCCGGGACAGTACGTCGTCGGTGGCTCCGGTGATCACCTGCACACCCGCGACCACCTCGAGGTCGGCGAGGCGGCGACCCGCACTCGCCGCTCCCTCCGCCAGTGCGGGCACGACGTCCGCGACGAGGACGGCGCGTCCGGAGTTGGTGGGGTGACCGATGTAGCCGTCGGCGACCTCCCCCGCCGCCCGGCACATCCTGCGGCCGACGCCGCCGAGCAGGATTCGCGGATCCGGCGGCGGGGCGACGCCGTCGTCGGGGTTGAAGTACGGCTGCATGCGGGTGAACCGGTAGTGCTCGCCGACGAACGGCACCAGGCTGCCGGTACGGAAGGTCGCGAAAGCGGCCCGGACCACCTGCACGTACTCACGCATCCGCGATGCGGGCTCCGACCACGGCATCGCGTAGCGCTCTTCGACGTTCTGCCGGATCTGGCTGCCGAGGCCGAGTTCGAAGCGTCCGCCGGACAACCGGGCCAGGTCCCACGCCGTGTAGGCGACCGCGACCGGGCTGCGGACGAACGCCAGCGCGACCGAGGTTCGTACGACGATGCGGGACGTCGCCTGCAGCGCCGACATGGCGAGCAGGAACGGGTCGTGCACGGTTTCACTGACGTGCATTCCGTCGTATCCGGCGCCCTCGACGCGGCGGGCGAGGTCGGCGATCTCACGCGGCCCGAGGCGCGGGTCGGTGTTCGCGTAGACCCTCACCGCGCGCCGGGTTCGATGATCGCGGTGATGGCGGCGATCTCGGCTCCGGGGATGGCGAAGTGCTCGGTCAGCGACACCGTGTGGGTCTCGTCCCCGACGCTCATGTCGAGCTGGAAGCGCGCGACCACGTCGGTGCCGAATTCGCTGAAGCTCAGGTCGCGGATCGCGGTCAGCGGCAGGTACTGCGCACCGGTCTCGAGCTCGCGGACGATCTCGGATCCGGATTCTCCTGTCCTTCGGCCGTTCTCGACACGGAAGCAGTCCGCGGCGAGACGCACCTTGCTCGCGTCGTGGCTGAGCAGCGACCCGAGGTACTCACGCGCCATCGCCACCCGAGGGCTGTCGGCGGCGCCACCGGTCAGGTCCGCGATCCCGGACAGCAGCGCCGAGGCCAGGTCCGGCCGGCAGATCAGCAGATCCGGCAGGTACGGGTGCGGTTCGTTGTAGAGCAGCGGCGTTCCGTCGATCCGCGAGCAGTGCAGGCCCGCGGCGAGCGCGACACCGACCGGTGCGGCGGAGTCCCACTCCCACTGTCCCCCTGCGTGCACGTAGGCGTCGGCCTCGCCGCGCAGCACCGCCATCGCCTTCGCACCTGCCGACCCCATCGGCTCGAGTTCTCCGGCGATCCGCTCGGCGAGCGGTGCGGCGAACTCGGGTGGGCGACTGTCGCTGACCAGGATCCGCGGCCGCGTGCGCTCGCCGACCGCCGCGCTGCACGTGTCACTGCGGTACACCCGGCCCAGGGCGGGTTGCGCGACCGCGGCGGCGGTGATGCCCCGGTCCCGTTCCCACAGCGCGACGTGAACGGCCCAGTCGACGCGTCCGGGCAGCCCGAACTCGCGGGAGCCGTCGAGGGGGTCGATGATCCAGACCCGCGGCGCTGCCAGGCGGGCGGTGTCGTCGGCGGACTCCTCGGACAGCACGGCATCGCCCGGCCGGTGCTCGGCGAGCATCCGCAGCAGCAGGCCGTTGGCGTCGGTGTCGCCGCGGCGGCTCAGGTCCCGGGCGGCCTCTTTCGACAATGGGGTCTCGGCGAGTTCGCGCGCGCGCAGCTCGAGCAGCAGGTCGCCCGCTCGGGCCGCGAGATCGGCCGCGAGCTGGGCGTCGTCGAGTTCGTATTCGGTGCTCATCGAGTCAGATACTCCATGATCGCGGCGGCCTGTGCGACGGGATCGCCGTCGTCAGGCGTCAGGACGAGTTCGGCGCGCTCGGGACGTTCGTAGGGATCGTCGATTCCCGTGAATCCGGTGATCTCCCCCGCCCGCGCGCGGGCGTACATGCCCTTCGGGTCCCGGGCTTCGCACTGCTCGAGCGGGGTGTCGACGAACACCTCGACGAATCGCAGGCCGGCGGCCTCGTGCGCCGCGCGCACCCGGTCGCGGTCCTCGCGGTACGGGCTGATGAGTGAGGCGACCGCGACCATGCCCGCGTCGGCGAACAGTTGTGACACGGCGCCCACCCGGCGCACGTTCTCGGCGCGGTCGTCGGCCCCGAATCCCAGATCGGCGTTGAGTCCGTGACGCAGGTTGTCGCCGTCGAGGCGGTACGCGGGGATTCCGGCGGCGACGAGTCGGCGCTCCAGTTCCGCGGCGACGGACGACTTGCCCGACGCCGACAGCCCGGTCAGCCAAACGGTGGCGCCCGCGGTGGCGCGGTCGCTGCGATCGATGGTGGCGCTGTGCCAGACCACCGCGGACTCACGCAGTGTCGGTCCGGTGATCATGCCCGCGGCCACCGTGTTGCCGGTGGCGTCGTCGACGAGGATGAAGCTGCCGGTCACCCGGTTGCGCCGGTAGGGGTCGAAGAGCAGCGGCTGCTGGGTGCGCAGCTGAACTCGTCCGATTTCGTTGAGCCGCAACGACTGCGCCGACTCGTCGCGGTGCAGCGTGTTGACGTCGAGGCGGTAGTCCAGGCGCTGCACCCTGGCCTTGGTGGAGCGTGTCGTGTGCAGCAGCGTGTAGTTGGCGTCCGGCGAGAGCTCGGACTGCTCGGTCAGCCAGCAGACCATGGCGTCGAGTTCCTGACCGACCTGCGGACGATTGTTGGGACGACACAGGGTGTCTCCGCGCGCGATGTCGATGTCGTCGGTCAGCCGGACACAGACGGCCGCGGGTGCGAACGCCTCCGCGAGTGGCGCACCACCCGGTGCGTGGATCTCCGCAATCCGCGAGGTGTGGCCGGACGGCAGCACGACCACCTCGTCACCGGGCTTGAACACTCCGCTGGCGATGGTGCCCGCGTACCCGCGGAAGTCGTGCAGGTCGGCATCGGTCTGCCGCTGCGGCCGGATCACGTACTGCACCGGGAAGCGGGCATCGATGAGGTTGCGGTCGGACGCGACGTGCACCTCCTCGAGCAGATGCAGCAGCGAGGAGCCCTCGTACCACGGCATGCTCTCGGTGCGCGTGACGATGTTGTCGCCCTTGAGGGCGGAGACGGGGACGAAGGTCAGATCGTGCACGTCGAGTTTGGCTGCGAACTGACGGAATTCTTCGCAGATCGTCTCGAAACGCTCCTGCGACCAGTCGACGAGATCCATCTTGTTGACGCACACGACGAGGTGGGGAATCCCGAGGAGGGTGGAGAGGAACGCGTGCCGCCGAGTCTGTTCGAGGATGCCGTTGCGGGCATCGACGAGGATGAGCGCGAGGTCGGCCGTGGACGCACCGGTGACCATGTTGCGGGTGTACTGCTCGTGACCGGGGGTGTCGGCGATGACGAACTTGCGCCTCGGCGTGGCGAAGTAGCGGTGCGCGACGTCGATGGTGATGCCCTGCTCACGCTCGGCGCGGAGTCCGTCGGTGAGCAATGCCAAGTTCGCGTGCTCGTCGCCGCGTTCGCGACTGCTGCGTTCGACCGCTTCGAGCTGGTCTTCGAAGATCGACTTCGAGTCGTAGAGGAGGCGGCCGATGAGCGTCGACTTGCCGTCGTCGACACTGCCCGCGGTGGCAACCCGAAGTAGCTGCTGTTCGTGCGTCATCAGAAGTACCCCTCCTTCTTGCGGTCTTCCATGCCTGCCTCGGAGATGCGGTCGTCGGCGCGGGTGGCGCCCCGTTCGGTGATGCGGCTCGCCGCGACCTCGAGGACGACGTCGTCCGGTGTGGTGGCGGTGGATTCGACGCAGCCGGTGCAGGTGGCGTCGCCGACGGTCCGGAAGCGGACGAGCTCCTCGTACGACTCCTCCCCGGGGAGAAGTGTCAGGAACCTGGTGTGCGCCAGCAGCATCCCGTCCCTCGGCACGACGGGTCTGCGGTGCGCGTAGTAGATCGACGGCAGCTCGATCCGCTCGGCGGCGATGTACTGCCAGATGTCGAGTTCGGTCCAGTTGGACAGCGGGAACACCCGGATGTGCTCGCCCTTGCGGTGCCTGCCGTTGTACAACTGCCACAGTTCGGGACGCTGGGCGCGCGGGTCCCACTGCCCGAACTCGTCCCGGAAGCTGAACACGCGTTCCTTGGCCCTGGCCTTCTCCTCGTCCCGGCGGGCGCCACCGAACACCGCGTCGAAGCCGCCGTCGCGGATGCCGCGCAGCAGGGCGTGGGTCTGCAACCGGTTGCGGCTCGCGCGCGGCCCCGTCTCCTCGACGACGCGGCCCGCGTCGATGTCGTCCTGCACGCTGGCCACGACCAGACGCAGTCCGCGCTCGGCGACGACGCGGTCGCGGAACTCGATCACCTCGTCGAAGTTGTGTCCGGTGTCGACGTGCATGACGGCGAACGGCAGGGGCGCGGGCCAGAAGGCCTTGACGGCGACGTGGAGCATCACGACGGAGTCCTTGCCGCCGGAGAAGAGCAGGACGGGTCGTTCGAAGGTCGCGGCGACCTCGCGGAAGATGTGCACCGCTTCGGCTTCCAGCGCCTCGAGGTGGGTCAGCTGGTAGCTGGGCGGCGAACTGGCAGGCGGGGACTGTGTCGTCATCGGGCCTCCGAGGCTACGGTCGGTACATTTTTGTACCGCATCGGTACCAAAGTGGAATTGTGAAGCCGACTGTAGAACGCGTTCCAGTACCGGTCAATGCCGATCAGCGGCCCGATTCGGCGCCCGCCCACCGAGCTCGGCCGTCACTGCGTCCGCCACACCGACCAGGGCCAGTCCCCTACGTTCGATCTCGGCACCGCTGATCGACCCGCCGACGTCGAGGGTGAGCACCATCGACTGCCCTCCGTCCGCGTCGTAGGTCGGAGCAGCGATGAGGCTGACCGGATAGTCCGAGTCCGCCGCGGTCTCACGCCCGAGATAGACCCGTTCACCGAGACTCGAGACCATCTCCCCCACCAGTTCACGCAGTTCGGCGGGGAGCGTGCGATCGGCGACCCCCGCCATCAGCGAGAACAGCCGGCGACCGGTCGGTGTGAGCCGCTCGACGAGATATCCGGACTCCCGGCAGTCGTCGACGACGCGGCGGAGCAGATCGTGGTCCAAAACCACCGGGAACGCCGGATCACGTCGCAGCCAGCGCGCAAATTCGTCGTCGTGGCTCCACAGGACGTACATCAGCCCCACCGGTGGCGCGAAGGGGTACACCTGCCCCACCCTGGCGGCGGCGCGACCCGCCGCGGCCCCGGGCGGGGGCGCGACCTCGAGGATCATCACCTGGTCCCCGACCACGGCGGACGCGGTGCACACCGAACCGAATTCGCGGGCGAGCGCGTCGAGATGCGGGCGGACGATCGATCCGACCGCGAACCCTCGCTGCGCCGCCCGGCCCGCCGCGATCAGCGCCGGGCCGAGCCCGTAGCGGGCGTCGGGATCACGGGTGAGATACCCGCCGCCGACGAGCGCGGTGAGGATGCCGAGGCAGGTCGGCTTGCTGATCCCGAGGTCGCGGGCGAGCTCGGAGAGCCCGAACCGGCTGTCGGGCCGGGCGACGAGATGGTCGAGCACCTGGATCACCCGCTCGGTCGGGGGTGAGCGACGCCCGGTCACACTGTCCGGTTCGGCGGCCATTGACCACTCCTTAGAACACGTTCTATGGTCGGAGCACAATTCTCCTACCACTTAGGTACATATTTGTACCACCAGCACGCGAGGAGCGGGAGCGTGACAGATCAACTGGGTGCGACGGCGCCGTCCACGGCCACCAGCACACTGACGGGGCCACTGACGGACGCGATCGCCGAAGCCGAGGCGCTCGTCGCCGCGGCGCCCCACATCCGTTCGGAGCAGGACCTGCTCGAGGGCTACCAGTACCTGGCGGGCGGGATCCTGGCCTGCACACACGCGGCATGGGCGACCGAGAAGACCCACCCGAGTTTCATCCAGGGCACCGGGCCGTACACGAAGATGGGCCTCGACAACCCCGACACGCTGTACTTCGGCACCCGCGTCAACGACGACGCCGAGTACGTCGTCACCGGCGTCCGCGGCAGCACTTGCGATCTGAGCTTCCAGGTACTCAGCGGCAACTACACCGACTCGAACGTCCCCGGCAGCGAGTCCGCCTTCGACGACCGCGCCATCGACATCGACCCGGACGGGCACTTCGAGGTGCGCTTCGGCCCGGCACAGGCGGACGGGTCGCCGTACGGCGGTGGCCGACGGAACCACTTCACCCTCGCCCCCGGGGCGTCCCAGCTGGTGGTCCGCGAGGTGTACAGCGACTGGTCCCAGCGACGCGGATCGATCCGCGTCGAACGGGTGGACCGCATCGGCGTCGCCTTCGACGCGCTGACGCCCGAGGAGACGGCGAAGCGCTTCGCGCGCGCGGGCAAGGCCCTCGTCAGCCGGGTCAAGACGTGGCTGCAGTTCCCGGAGTGGTTCTACCTCAAGCTGCCGGTGAACACGATGACGGCGCCGCGGCCGACGCCGGGCGGACTTGCCACCCAGTTCTCCTCGGTGGGTCACTACGAACTCGGCGACGATCAGGCGATGATCATCACCGTCCCGAAATCCGATGCGCCGTATCAGGGTTTCCAGCTCGGCAGCATGTGGTACATCTCCCTCGACTACACCGGGCACCAGACGTCTCTCAATCACAACCAGGCCCAGGTCGACCCGGACGGCATGATCCGCATGGTGATCTCCGAGCGCAATCCCGGGATCACCAACTGGATCGAGACCGTCGGGCACCCCCGCGGCATCCTGCAGTTCCGCTGGCAGCGGACCTCCCGCGACCTGACCCCCGAGGACGGTCCCACCGTCGAGGTCGTCGGCATCGACGAGGTCGCCGCGAAACTCCCCTTCCACGACCAGAACCGGATCACCGACGAGGACTGGGCCACGCGCATCGGAGCCCGTCAGGCTGCGATCGCCGACCGGATGCTCGGCTAGACAACACGACTCGACAGAAACCAGACAAGGACAAGCATGTCTTCACTTCTGCAGGACAAGATCGTCGTCATCTCCGGTGTCGGCCCGGCACTGGGCCGTACGCTGGCGCTGCGCTGCGCCGAGGCGGGCGCCGATCTGGTGCTCGCCGCCCGCACCCAGTCGCGCCTGGACGAGGTCGCGAAGGAGGTCGCCGACCTCGGCCGCCGCGCGGTGACCGTCGCCACCGACATCACCGACCAGGCCTCGGTGGAGAACCTCGTCGCCGCCACCGAAGACGCGTACGGCCGGGCCGACGTGCTCATCAACAACGCCTTCTCGGTTCCGTCGATGAAGCCGTTGGAGCGCACCGACTTCCAGCACATGCGGGATGCGGTCGAGCTGACGGTGTTCGGCGCGCTACGCATGATCCAGCTGTTCACCCCGGCACTGGAGGCGTCGAAGGGCGCGGTGGTGAACGTGAACTCGATGGTGCTGCGGCACTCGCAGGAGCGGTACGGCAGCTACAAGATGGCCAAGTCCGCTCTGCTCTCGGTCTCGCAGTCGCTCGCGACGGAATTGGGCCCCAAGGGCATTCGGATCAACTCGGTCGCACCCGGCTACATCTGGGGCGACACGCTTCAGCAGTACTTCGCGCACCAGGCGAACAAGTACGGCACGACCGTCGAGCAGATCTACGAGCACACCGCGGCGAGCACCGACCTCAAGCGCCTGCCCACCACCGACGAGGTGTCGGATGCGGTGATCTTCCTGGCGTCCCCGATGGCGAGCGGCGTGACGGGGCAGTGCCTCGACGTCAACTGCGGCGAATTCCACCACTAGAGGATCCGGGACACATGACTGACAGCACCGAACGCACCACGGTCGGCACCGTCGAGGACTTGCACGCCTCGGCCACGAAGATGACCGGCATGACCGACTTCGGCGTCGACGACTACACCGAGGCCCTCGGAGTCCTGCTCGACTCGTATGCCCGGGACGAGGACCTGACGCCGTTCGGCAGCAAGATCTCCCGCGTGTTCCTGCGGGGCGCCCTCGTTGCGCGACTGCTGTCCGAGGCGGCGTGGAAGGCGAATCCCGAGCATGCCGACGTCGCGATCGAGCGCCCGATCTTCGTCACCGGATTGCCCCGCACCGGCACCACCGCACTGCATCGCCTGCTCACTGTCGATCCCGCGCATCAGGGGCTGGAGATGTGGCTGACGGAGATGCCGCAGCCCCGTCCCTCACGGGACACCTGGGAGTCGAACCCGGTGTTCCAGGGCATCGAGTCGCAGTTCAGCCAGCATCACATCGAGCATCCCGAGTTCATGGGTGTGCACTACATGTCGGCCGCGGAGGTCGAGGAGTGCTGGCAGTTGCTCCGGCAAACCTTCAAGTCGGTCTCGTACGAGTGCCTGGCGAATTTGCCGACGTACTCGAAGTGGCTCGAAGGCCAGGACTGGACGAACGCCTACGCGCGACACAAGAAGAACCTGCAGCTGATCGGCCTGCCCGACCAGGATCGGCGTTGGGTGCTCAAGAACCCGAGCCACCTGTTCGCGCTCGACGAGTTGATGGCGGTGTACCCGGACGCGTTGATCGTCCAGACCCACCGTCCGCCGAGCACGATCATGGCATCGACCTGCAGCCTGGCGGAACAGGCCACCGAAGGCTGGTCGAACACCTTCAAGGGTGACGTGATCGGCCGTGGTCAGCTCGAACTGTGGGCGCGTGGACTGGAGACGTTCACCGCGGCGCGCTCGAAGTACGACCCGGCGCAGTTCGTCGATGTCGACTTCGGCGACTTCCACGCCGATCCGCTCGGCACCGTCGAGGGCATCTACTCGAGCTTCGGGATGTCGCTGAGTTCGGCGGCGCAGCAGAACATGGAGGCCCTGCACGCGGAGTCCCAGACGGGTGACCGCAAGCCGGTGCACCGCTACACGCTCGAGGAGTACGGCCTCACGGCCGAGGAAGTGGACGAGCGCTTCGGCGTCTGATCCCACCCGCCAAAAGGTGAGGGGAACCCTTGACCGGTCCGCCCGGTCGAGGGTTCCCCTCACCCGTCGGTGGCCGCCGTTTCAAGATCAAAAAATTGGGTTAGCCTAGCCTTCCCCTGTGCGCCGTCATTAGTGTAGCCTCACCTGAGGAAGCAGGGTTGGAGGATCACGACGATGTACGTCTGCGTATGTGAGGGCACCACCGAGGAAGTGGTGCACCAGTGCATCTCGGCCGGCGCGAGCACGCCCAAGCACGTTGCGATGGGCTGCGGCGCGGGGCGTGGGCGCGGCTGTGGCCTGTGCCGCGACCGCATCAAGTCGATGATCGAACAGCACTATTCCGCCGTGGAATGCGACCCGGAACCGATCAGCGCCTAGGAGCGACACCAGACCGAGACGACGCGCGCAAAAATTACACCGTGTGAAACCACCCGGTGAGGGTTAGGCTGATTTGACTTCCAGCCCACCCCCATCGGAGGTGTCATGCGCGGCGACGACGAGGTCATTGCTCTGCTCAACGAGCAGCTGACAAGCGAACTCACGGCCATCAACCAGTACTTCCTTCATTCGAAGATGCAGGCGAACTGGGGCCTCACCAAGATTGCGGAGAAGACTCGTCAGGAGTCCTTCGAAGAGATGCAGCACGCGGAGATCCTCACGGACCGCATCCTCATGCTGGAGGCGCTGCCGAACTACCAGCGCATCCTCCCCCTCCGGATCGGCCAGACCATCCGAGAGCAGTTCACCTCCGACCTGGCGATCGAAGTCGAGGTCGTCGAACGGCTCCGCCCCGGCATCACGCTGTGCCGGGAGAAGGGCGACCACACCACGGCGGGCATCTTCGAGCGAATCCTCGCCGAGGAGGAGGACCACGTCGACTACCTCGAAACCCAGCTGGAACTGATCGACAAGCTCGGCGAGCAGCTGTACCTGGCCCAACTGGTAGACCAGCCCCCGTCGGCAGGGTAGTTCGAGACCACTCGAGCCCGGCAGGTCGGTGACCTGCCGGGCTCGTCGAGCGGATGACGGGATTCGAACCCGTGTGAACGGCTTTGCAGGCCGGTGCCTGACCACTCAGCCACACCCGCATCACCGATGACAGTGCCGGAGCGCCACGCCTGCCGCGAGGGTTGCGCTCACCGTGATTCGAACTCTCAGCTGCGATGTGTCGCGAGCAGCGCACTGAACCCGGCGGCGAGCAGCGCGAACGCCACCGAACAGGCCGCGAAGGCGGTGCTGCCGAGGGTCGTGAATCCGAGGATCGTGGTACCTGCGCCCGTGCCGATGTAGAGCACCGAGTTGTTCCACGACACCGCAGGCGCCCGGCGTTCCGCCATCACCGTCGTCAGGTACACCTGCGCGGTACTGAAGAAGCCGGTGCCGGAGAAGAACGACAGCACGAAGCCGGCCAGCGCGAGTTGCCACGTTGTGGCGGTCGTCGCGACACCGAGCCCGACCGCCATGAGCAGACCCCAGCCGACGGTGAGAACCGAGACGTGCCGACCGGCCGAGGTCCATCGGTCGATCAGTGGCCCCGACACCAGCGACCCGATGAGCGACCCCACCCCGACGACCATGCCGACGAGTCCGAGCACGCTGGTTCCGAACCCGAACCGGGTGGAGAACAGCGCACCCGCGTAGGCGTACGTGCCGAGCCGTGCGGCCTGGACGAAGAAGTTGCCGGCCATGATCGTGCGGAACACCCCGACCCGCCACAGCGTGAGCGACGACGCGAGCGCGGCGAACGGACTCTTCCGGGTACGGGCGGCTGGGACCGATTCGCGCAGCCGCAAGGCGATCAGGCTGCCTGCCACCACGAGTCCCACCGCGACGGCCGCGAAGGCGAACCTCCAGCTCAGCGCCGCCGCGGCAACCGTCGCGAGCGGCACACCGACGATCTGTCCGCCCGCGTACGCTGCGGTGCCGCCCGCGATGGCGCGACCGCGTTGCCGCGGTGCTGCGGTTTCGGCGAGGTATGCCCACATGGCCGGACCGACGAGCGCGCCCCCGACACCGCCGACGGCGCGGGCGGCGAGCAGCCAGCCGAGTCCCGGCGACAACGCGCACAGCATCTCCCCGACCGCGAACACGGCGACGCCGGCCAGGATCACCCGCTTGCGGGGCAGGTGTTCGGTGAGCGCCCCGAGCACCGGGCTCGCGACCGCGTAGGCCAGGCCGAACACCGTCACCACGCAGGCCGTCGACGCGATCGTGGTGCCGAAGTCCGCGGAGATCGTGGGCAGCAGCGGCGACGCGAGAAAGAGTTCCGCGCCCATCAGGAAGAACACGGCCTGGATCAGGGCGTGCTGAGCCCAGGGCGTACGGGTGTCACTCAACTGCTTACCTCCGCGAAGGAAGGTACCCCGGCGACCTCGTGGGATGATGACGGGCATGCCGTCACAACCGTTGCCGCTCGACCCCATCGAGGAAGCCCACCGCCAGTGGGAAGCTCACGGCTGGGGTGACGTCGCCGACGGGATGGCGGCCGTGACGTCGGTGATGCGCGCACAGCAGATCATGATCGCCCGCGTCGAAGAGGTCCTCAAGCCGACCGGGCTGACGTTCTCACGCTACGAACTGCTCGCCCTGCTGACCTTCACCCGGACGGGTGCTCTGCCGATGGCGAAGGCCAGTGCGCGGCTGCAGGTTCACCCGACCTCGGTGACGAACGCGGTCGACCGGCTGGAGAAGGCCGGCCTGGTCCGACGCGTCCCCCACCCCAGCGACCGACGAGCCACGCTGGTCGAGATCACCCAGGAGGGAAGGGATTTGGCGGTCGAGGCCACCGAACTCCTGAACAGCAAGGTGTTCGCGAACCCCGGCCTGCCCGCGGAAAAGCTCGACACCCTGGTTCGCATCCTCGCGGAACTGCGCCGGGACGCAGGCGACTTCGACACCGGCGACGCCCCCACCAGGTGGTGACCCGCCCTCCCGCCTGAACATAGGCGCTCCCTAACGATCCGTGCGGCGTCACGTCTTTGCCGACGGCAACGGTCCGGTGGTCGACTGGGGTGCGGGCGCGGTAGCGCTTCGCACTCAGCGACGAGGAGCGTGATGTGACCGGCCTGCATCTTCCCGAACGTGTGCGCGCCCGCGCGGCGGACGCACCGACCGCACAGGCAGTCAGCGACGGCGACCGCACCCTGACGAACGCCGAGTTCGACGCGAGCACCACCCTGCTCGCGTCCGCGCTCGCGTCCGTCGCGGCGCCGCGGGGCCGGGTCGGAGGGCTGCTCCGAATGGGTGTCGAGGGCGCCGAGACGTTCGTCGCCTCCGCCAAGGCGGGGCTGGTGTTCGTCCCGCTGAACTGGCGTCTGAACCCCGACGAGGCGGCCGCCATCGCGGTCGACGCCGAGCTCGACGTCCTGATCGCGGACCCCGAGTTCGCCGCCGCGGCCGGCGCGATCGTCGCGGCGTTGCCGACGCTGCGGGTGGTGGTCCTCGGACCCGATCCCCAGGTGGTGCCCGGGGCGCGCACCTGGGGCGACTTCGTCGCGACCGGCGACGGCGTCGACCCCGGGCACGGCTCCGATCTCGACGCCGAAGTCCTGCAGCTGTACACGTCGGGGACAACGGGTCGTCCGAAAGGTGTTGTGTCGACGCATCGCAACCTGCACAACGACCCCGAGGGTCTGACGATCTATCACTTCGGCGCCGATTCGGTTGCGCTGGACGCCATGCCGCTGTTCCACATCGCGGGCGCGGGCTTCCTGAGCACGTGCCTGTCCGCGGGGGTACACGTGGTGCTGCTGGGCGAGTTCTCGCCGTCGGCCGTCGCGGCCCTGATCGAGCGGCACCGCATCACGCATGCGTTTCTGGTCCCGACGACGATCGCAGCGATACTCGACCTCCCCGACCTCGCGGACCACAACCTGTCGAGCCTTCGGGTCGTCGCCTACGGATCCTCCCCGATCACGCCCGCGCTGCTCCGGCGGGCCATCGACGTCCTGAAATGCGGATTCGTCCAACGGTACGGAATGACGGAGACGACGGGGTCGGTGACGGCGCTGCCCGTCGAGGACCACGACCCGACCGGTGACCGCGCGGGCCTGCTGCGTTCGGCCGGCCGTGCGATGCCGGGAACCGAGGTCGAGATCCGTGACCTGGTCACCGGCGAGCGTCTGCCGGTAGGCGAGACCGGCGAGATCGTGTGCCGGTCCCGCAACAACGTGGCCGGCTACTGGCGGCGCGGCGACGACGGACTCTTCACCGACGACGGTTTCCTGCGCACCGGCGACGCCGGACATCTCGACGAGGACGGCTACCTCTTCGTGACGGACCGGGTGAAGGACATGATCATCACCGGCGGTGAGAACGTGTATCCCGTCGAGGTCGAGGCCGTGCTCGCCGAGCATCCGGCGGTCGCGGAGGTCGCGGTCGTCGGAGTGCCGGATGCGCGCTGGGGAGAGTCGGTGACCGCGGTGGTGCGACTGGCCGAGGACGAGAAGCCACCCACCGAAGCCGAACTCGTCGCGTTCACCACGGCCCGCCTGGCGTCGTACAAGAAGCCGCGGCGCATCCATTTCGTCACCGCACTGCCGCGCAATGCGAGCGGGAAGGTGCTCAAGAAGTCGCTGCGCGAATCCCTCGGTGCCGGGAGCGGATCGTGACCGCCCCGGCCGTGGTCGGTACCGCCCAGCGGGAATCGTGGCTGAGGGGTGTCCTACCGCCCGTGGAGCAGGTACGCCCCGGACTGTGGTCGATTCCCGTGCCGATGCCGCGAAACCCGTTGCGGTACGTGCTCGTCTACGCTCTCGCCCTCGACGAAGGCCTGGCGCTGATCGACGTCGGCTGGGACGCCGAGGAATCGTGGCGGGCTCTCGTCGACGGCATCCGCGCGACCGGGCACGACATCACCGAGGTCCGGTACGCGGCGATCACACACCTGCATCCCGACCACTTCGGACTCGCACCGCGTCTGCGCGCGGTCAGTGGCGCGACGCTGGCGATGCACGCCGCGGACGCGACTCTGCTCGGCCACCACACACCGACCGATCACTCGCACACCGAGGAGGCCTGGGCTCGGCAACTCACACGCCTCGGAGCGCCGCGTCCGGTGATCGACGCCGACCCCGTCGACCTGGTTCGGTTCGGTCCGGGCGAATCGGTGGACGTCGTCCTCGGGGACGGTGACGACCTCGGCCTGCCGGGATGGAACCTGCGGGCACTGTGGACGCCGGGCCACACGGCCGGGCACCTGTGCTTCGTCGACGACACGGCCGGTGTGCTCGTGAGCGGGGACCACATGCTGCCGCGGATCAGCCCGAACATCTCCACCGTGCCAGGCGAGTTGGAACATCCACTGCACCGCTATCTGCTCTCGCTCGCCGCGACGGCGACCCTGCCCGACCACGAGGTGCTTCCCGCGCACGAATACCGTTTCAGCGGCCTCGCGGACCGGGCCCGCGGCCTGCTCGGGCACCACGAGGAGCGGTTCGCCGAGATCCTGGCGGATGTGCACGCGCACCCGGAGTCGACCACCTGGGAGGTCACCACCCGCATCACCTGGTCGCGACCCTTCGACGAGATGCGTCCGCGACTGCACCGACTCGCGGTGCGCGAAACCGACGCCCATCTGCTCGTCCTCGCGGATCGCGGCGAGGTACACCGAACCGGGTGCGACCCGGACCGGTGGACCACGGCGGCTCCCGTTCCCGCACCGTGACGGGGGACGAGAGCAGCCGGCCGCGGCGTGCACGACCGTAGACTGGCCGGGTGGACCTGCACCTCGTGACCTACTTCGTCGCCGTCGTCGATCACGGTGGGATCACGAAGGCCGCTCAGGCCCTGTACATTTCGCAGCCGTCACTGTCTCAGGCGATCCGCACCCTCGAACGTCGACTCGGGACCACCCTGTTCGACCGGTCGGGACGCCGGCTGGAGCTCACGGAGGACGGCAGACGACTCGACGTGGCCGCCCGACGCATCCTCGCCGACGTGGATCGAGCGAAGGCGACGGTCGCCGCGGTCCGCGAGCTGGAATCCGGGCGGGTGGACGTGGTGACCTACTCCGCGTTCTCCCTCGACCCGCTCGTCGACCTCATCAGCCGATTCCGCTTGCGGTACCCGGGAATTCTGGTGAACGTCGTCGACGCCGAAGGGCCCGCAGCGGTGCACACCGCGTTGCGTCGCGGTGCGGCCGAAGTGGGCGTGACGGACCTGTCGGTCGAGTACCCGGGGATGGTGACCATCCCACTCGCAGAGCAGGAACTGGCCCTCGCCATGCACCGTGACATCGCCACCGAACTTCCGAACCCTCTTCCCCGTGAACGGATTCGGGACGTGCCACTGATCGTCGACCTCAGCGACACGGCGTCGTCCATGCGTGTCGGGTCCCTCGTCGGCGACGGCGCACCGAACGTCGTGGTGGACTGCGCGCACCCGATGGCGGCGTCGGAACTGATGCTGCGGGGCACCGGGGCGATCTTCACGTCGAGCCGTATCCCGCAGGGGCGGTCCGCCGACGTGGCACTGCTGACCTTCGAACCTCCCCTGCGCAGGCCGATCGGCCTCCTCCTGCGGTCCGGCGAGCCGTCCCCCGCGGCGGCGGCCTTCGTCACCACGTCCACTGCCGGCCCCCTGGAGGTATGACCGGTGGATTTCCGTCAGCTCGAGTACTTCCTCGCCGTCGTCGAACGCGACGGCATCAACGGCGCAGCCTCCGGGCTCGGTGTCGCGCAGCCGACGGTGTCGCAGTCGCTCCGTGGGCTCGAACGTGAACTCGGCGTGGAGTTGTTCCACCGCATCGGACGGGGCATGGTCCTCACCGCGGCGGGACGCAGCCTCGTCGGTCCGAGCCGGCAGGTGCTGCGCGACGTCGTCGCCGCGCGGGACACGCTCACCGGCGGGTCCGCGGAACTCGCGGGCCGACTCGACGTGATGGCCTTTCCCGCGCTCGCCACCGGGACGATCGTCGACCTCGTGGCTCGCTTCCGTGCCGAGCACCCGAAGGTGACCGTCCAGCTGTCCGAGCTGCGGGACGAATCCGCGACCGCGACCGTGATCCGGGACGGGCACAGCGAATTCGTGGTGGCGCACCTGCCCTTCGACGGCCACGACAGCCTCGAGGTCGTCGAACTCGGCGAGCAGGAGTTCTGGCTCGTGTACCCGGCGGGCACTCGGCTTCCGGAGGGCGCGGTGAAACTCTCGGAGCTACCGGACATTCCGATGGTGTTCGTACCGCGCGGCGGGTCACTCGGCGACACCATCGAGGAGGCGATCCGCGACGCCGGTGCTCGCCCGCCTCTGGCGGTGCTGACCGAACACCGGGAGGCCCGACTGCCGCTCGTCCTGGCGGGTGTAGGCGGGTCGTTGATGGAGCGGTGTGTTGCCGAGTCGGTCCGCGACCGCGCGGTGGTGCGACCCTGCGACCCCAGCTTCACCCGGGCGTTCGCGTTGGCGTTCGACCCGGCCACCCTCTCGCCCGTGGGCAGGGCCTTCGTCGACTTCGTCCG
Organism: Rhodococcus sp. RD6.2; assembly: GCF_001040705.1. GTDB lineage: Bacteria > Actinomycetota > Actinomycetes > Mycobacteriales > Mycobacteriaceae > Rhodococcus_G. The sequence continues at coordinate 923,204 of NZ_CVQP01000001.1, read as the reverse complement.
CGCCGCACCACCCGACCTGTGACGCGAGACCGGTACCGGACGGCGCCCGGTACCGGTCCACTGTCAGTGCGCGACCGCCTCCTGCAGTATCGCCCGCAGATCCGTCTTGAGCACCTTGCCCGCCGCCGACGTCGGCAGCGCATCGATCACGACGACCTCGCGAATCTTCTTGTACGGCAGCACCTGTTGCGCCACGAACGCCATCAACTCCGCGGCATCGACCGCGACACCGGGCACCGCGACGACGAACGCGACGGGCTCCTCCCCTACTGCTCCTGCGCCGCGCCCGATCACCGCCGCGGTCGACACCGCCGGATGGGTGGCCAGGATCTCCTCCAGCTCGCGCGGATACACGTTGTAGCCCTTGTAGATCAGCATGTCCTTCGCACGATCGCAGATGTAGAGGTAGCCGTCGGAGTCCCGGTACGCGATGTCTCCGGTGTCCAGCCAGCCGTCCACGAACTGCTGCGCCGTGATCTCGGGGTGCCCCAGGTAGCCACCGGTCACCTGGGGTCCGCGCACCCACAGCGCGCCGCGTTCGCCCGCGGCCAGCTCGGTAGCCGGGTCGTCCTGGGCACGGATCTGCACCTCGGTGTCGAACACCGGCAGCCCGACGCTGCCGAGCCGGTACGCGGTGCCGACGCCGAGCGGGGCGGCGGTCACGACACAGGTGGCCTCGGTCAACCCGTAGCCCTCGGTGACGCGGGCCTGCGGAAACGCCACCGACAGCGCTTCGAGGGTCACCCGGTCGATGGGAGCGGCGCCCGACGCGACGACGCGAACCGAGGTGGTGTCGCGTCGGGCGGCGTCGGGGTGCGTGGCGAGGGTGTGCCACATCGCGGGGCTACCCGTGACGTAGCTGGCTCGGTGCCGTTCGATCAGCTCGAGCATCCGGGCCGGATCGAAGCGGCCCGCCATCACCTGGGTGACGCCGCACAGCAGCAGGAACGACGCGTTGATCAGTGCGTGGGCGTGGAACAGCGGCGACACGACGATCGTGCACCCGACGCCCGGCGTCACCCCGTAGACGTCCAGGTCGGGGATCGGCCGGAGGTCGACGAGGCCCCCGTCGGTGCTCACCACCGCCTGGCCGGCCCTCCACCCACACATCTGGGTGACGTTGGCGACCACGTTGCGATGCAGTACCCGGACGCCCTTGGAGATGCCGGTGGTGCCACCGGTGAACGCGACGTGGGCGACGTCGTCGCCTCTCACCTGCACCGGTGCGAACACGGTCTGGCGGCCCTCGAGGAACCGCTCGAAGCCGATCACGCCGACGCCCGTGTCCCCGGGCGAGCCCCCGACCAGGACGACGGTGCCGACGGTCGTTCCCGCAGCCGCGGCTCGGAGGGTGCCGAGCTGCGGCGGCTGCGTGACCGCGACGACCGCCGACGTCTCCTCGATCTGCCTGCGCAACCCCGGCTCGGGCTGCAACGGGTTGACGAGCGTAACGGTCGCCCCCGCACGGAGCGATCCGTAGTACGCGACGAAGAACTCGATCCCGTTGCCCAAGTGCAGCAACACGACATCGCCCGCCTGCACGCCTGCGGCGACGAGGCCCCCGGCGAACTGCGCCGACCGCTCGTCGAGCTCCAGGTACGAGCAGGATCGGTCACCGTCGACGACGGCGGCACGGTCACCGTGGACAGCGGCCATGCTCGGTGCCCACACCGCCATCGACACGTCCGGGTAGGTCAGGTGGAGTCCGGCGAAGGTGTTCGCATCCATTGCGTGATTCGTTCCTTGTCTGAGGAGTGCGGTCAGAGCAGTTCGAGGATCGTCGCGTTCGCCAGTCCACCCGCCTCGCACATCGTCTGGAGTCCGTAGCGAATCCCGTTGTCCCGCATGTGATGCGCCAGCCTCGTCATGAGGACGGCGCCGGAACCGCCGAGCGGGTGCCCGACGGCGATCGCACCACCGAGGGGATTGAGCCGGTCGGCGGCGGCGCCCGTTTCGATCTGCCACGCCATCGGGACCGGAGCGAACGCCTCGTTCACCTCGAACGCACCGATGTCGTCGATGCCGAGGCCGGCTCGCGTCAGCGCCTTGGCCGTCGCGGCGATCGGACCGGTGAGCATGACGACGGGGTCGTCGCCCGCGACGACAGCGGTGTGGATGCGCGCGATCGGCGTCCACGCCCGCGATGCCGCGTACTCGCTGGTGGTGACGAGCAGGGCGCCGGCGCCGTCGGAGATCTGCGAGGAGTTCCCGGCGTGGATCACCCCGTCCTCCTTGAAGACGGTTCGCAGCGTGCCGAGAGATTCGAGTGTGCCGCCGCGGCGGATGCCCTCGTCCTGCGTGAGGCCGGCGATCGGCGCGAGCTGCCCCTCGAACGCACCGGCCACCGTCGCGGCGTCGGCGAGCTCGTGCGACCGCAACGAGTACTCGTCGAGCGCGGTTCGCGACAGCCCCCACTTCTCGGCCATAATCTCGGCGCCGGTGCCCTGGCTGAATCCCTCGACGCCGTACCGGTCCAGGACCGACGCCGGGAAGTGCTCGCCGTTCTTGCTGGCGGAGCCCATCGGGACCCGCGTCATCATCTCGACACCACCGGCCACCACGACGTCGTACTGCCCGGACATCACGGTCGCCGCGGCGAACGACACCGCCTGCTGGCTGGAACCGCACGCTCGGGTGAGGGTGGTGCCGGGCACCGACTCGGGCCACCCCGCGGCGAGGACCGCGGTGCGGGCGACATTGCCCGCCTGCTCACCGGTCTGACTGACGCATCCCCACACGACGTCGTCGACGAGTTGGGGGTCGATCCCCGTACGCGCAGCGAGCGCCGTCAGTACGTGCGCGGACAGGTCGGCGGGATGAACGTCGGCAAGGGCGCCTCCCCGACGTCCGATGGGAGTGCGGACTGCATCGACGATGACGGCATCGCGCATGGTTACCTCCAGAACTGGAATGGACGGCCGACCGAACGGGCCTCGACATCGAGTCGATCACGTGCCCGGCCGTCGGACAAAGACTTTCGGTGGATACCACCGACAGCCGGACGCTATGTCGGTCAGGCGAGGTGGCGAATCCGGGCACGGTCGCGATCGGGGTTCGCGAAGACCAGCACCAGGACCGCGGCGATCGCCGCGAGGACACCGATCGACTGGAACGCCATCGCGTAGCCGTCGGCCTTCGAGGCGGCGTTGTCGACGACGATGCCCGTCGTGTACGGCGCGACAAGGCCGCCGATCGCCATCAGCGCGAGGAAGACGCCCATCGTTCCTGCGGTCTGCTGCGGCGGGCACAGCTCGGAGATGGCGGCGTTGACGAGAGGGAACACGATCGCACCGAAGCCGTAACCGACGGACAGTGTCAGCACCGCCACGATGGGCGCGTCGATCATCGGGAGCATGGTCAGTACGCCACCGCAGATCAGCACACCGACGCAGGGAACGATGATGCGGACGACGCGGGACTTCGCTCCGCGCTGGATCATTCGGTCGGTGACGGCACCGGAGACGATCATCAGCACCAGCCCGACGATGGAGGGCAGCGCGAACATGGAGCCGGCCTGCAGCGCCGAGTAGCCGAGACCCACCTCGAAGTACGACGGCAGCCAGGTCAGCACCACGGTGGTGAGCGCGTACACGACCATCACCAGGAAGGCACAGCTGAGGAATGTTCCGCTGATGAAGATGGACCGCCACGGAACGCTCGGTTCGGCTTCGACGGTCGCCGGCTCACCCGCGGTCGCCCCTTCCGCGTCAGCTTTGATCGCCTTGGCGGTGAACGGCCCCTCGGACCACCCGGTCAGCCACACCACCACCCAGGCCGCGCCGAGCAGTGACAGCGAGACGATCGCCGCGCGCCACCCCCACTGGACGGTGACGTAGGCGAGAACAGGTGCGAGGGCGATCTTGGCGACCGACGCGGACCCGACGAGGAACGCACCGGGGAGTCCGCGCTTGGCCGGCGCATGCCACGAGTAGGTGGCGGTGTGCATGAGCGCCGAGCTCGGACCCTCTGCGAGGCCGAGCAGCATGCGGCAGACGATCAGCATGACCAGGCTCGCCGACACCACCAGCGGCAGCATCACGACGGACCACGTGACACCGAGCACGAGCAACGCCCACCGCAGTGTCAGGTACTTGTTCATCGGTCCGGCGAGGAAGCCGCCGATCGTGAACGTGAGGAAGAACAGTGAGCCGACGAGTCCGATCTGGGCCGAGGTGAGGCCGAGTTCGCGCGCCAGCGGCTGCGCGATGATGCCGAGCACCGCCTTGTCGGCGTAGTTGACGACGTAGAGGAAGACGACCAGTCCGGTCATCCCCCAAGCCCGCTTGCTGCTGACGAGTGAGGTGGCCGCGGTGCCGACGGAGGAGGCCGGTCGACCGGGTGCCAGATTGCCTGTTGTCACGAGAATCCTTCGAAGTCGAGGACGTGGACGGACGCGCTGAGGAGGTGGGGTGGTCGGCGTGGGCGCCACACTCACCGACCACTCCATTCAAGGTGACCCAGATCACTCCCGCAATCCGCACTTGGTGAACCGTTCGATAGCCGAAACCTATGCAGACCCGGTATGGGCCGAAGCAGTCATTGGCTACCGCGATGAGTGCCATAGCCGATCGGTCCTGGTACCCGAACACCACGCGAGGCATGCTGATGCGAGCGCGCCCCGCGACACTGCACCACCCGGACCCGAACAGGAGATTCCCGTGCAACGAACCATCTTCGGCGAGGACCACGAAGCATTCCGCAAGACCATTCGTGAGTTCATCGCCAAGGAGGTCGTACCCGTTCACCACGACTGGGAGGTCGACGGCCACCCCCCGCGCGACTTCTACCGTCGCCTCGGCGATCTCGGCATCCTGGGTATCCAGACTCCCGAGGAGTACGGCGGTGGCGGCGAAGCGAGCATCAAGTTCAACGTGGTTGTCGCAGAGGAGGTTGCGGCCGCAGGAGCGTCGTTCGGCAGCTACTCGGTGCACAGCAATCTGATCCTGCCGTACCTCGTCGAGCACGCGACCGAGGAGCAGAAGCAGCGTTGGCTCCCCGGATTCGCGTCCGGCGACCTGATGTTCGCGATCGCGATGACGGAGCCAGGCACCGGGTCGGACCTCGCGAACATCGCGACGGCCGCAAAGCTGTCCGACGACGGCAGCCACTACGTCCTGAGCGGCGCCAAGACCTTCATCACCGGCGGCGCACTCGCCGACCGGATCCTGGTGGTGTGCCGCACCGCGGCCAGCACCCCGGAGGACCGGCGCGCCGGCCTGACGATCCTGGTCGTCGACACCGCGTCCGAGGGTTTCGCGGTGGGCCGCAAGATCGAGAAGATCGGCCTCAAGACCTCCGACACGGCCGAACTGTCCTTCACCGACGTCAAGGTTCCCGTCACCGACCGGCTCGGCGAGGAGGGTGCCGCCTTCTCGTACCTGACGCACAACCTCGCGCAGGAGCGGCTGACGATCGCGTTCGGCGCAGCGGCCACCGCGACCGCCGCGATGTCGCACGCCCTCGCCTACGTCAAGGAGCGCACCGTGTTCGGCAAGCCGGTCGCGGCGTTCCAGAACACGAAGTTCGTGCTCGCCGAGTGTGCGACCGAGGTGCAGGCGATCCAGCTGATGGTCGACCGCGCCATCGAACTGCACGATGCCGGTGAACTCACCGTCGCCGACGCCGCGAAGGCGAAGCTGTTCTGCACGGAGGCCGCCGGACGCGTCATCGACAAGTGCCTGCAGTTGCACGGCGGCTACGGCTACGTCACCGAGTACCCGATCGCGCGCCTCTACGCCGACACCCGGGTCACCCGGATCTTCGGCGGCACCAGCGAGGTCATGAAAACGATCATCGCGAAGGATCTCGGTCTCTGATCCGTCTACGGACACTGCGGCGGCGCTGGTCCGGACAGCCCGAACCGAGAGCCCGGACGCGACGAGGGTCCGCGAAGCGAGCGCTTCGCGGACCCTCGTCGGTATGGCAGAGGAATGTCAGCCGTTCACGAACTTGGGGGCGCGCTTCTCGACGAACGCCGCCATGCCTTCCTTCTGGTCGGCGGTCGCGAACGTCGAATGGAACACGCGCCGTTCGAACTTCACGCCCTCGGCCAGGGTGGTCTCGAAGGACCGGTTGACGGCCTCCTTCGCCATCCGCGCGATCGGCAGCGACATCGACGCGATGGTGGTGGCAGCCTCCAGCGCAACGGTCTGCAGTTCCGCGACCGGAACGACGCGGGCGACGAGTCCGGCGCGCTCGGCTTCGTCGGCGTCCATGTTGCGTCCGGTCAGGCACAGGTCCATCGCCTTCGCCTTGCCGACGGCACGGGTGAGTCGCTGCGATCCGCCGATGCCGGGGATGACGCCGAGCTTGATCTCCGGCTGACCGAACTTGGCGGTGTCCGACGCGATGATGAAGTCGCACAACATCGCCAGTTCGCAACCGCCGCCGAGCGCGTAGCCCGACACCGCGGCGATGATCGGGGTGCGTACCGACGAGAGCCGATCCCACTGGGAGAAGAGATCTTCCGCGTAGACCTCCGCGAAGGTCTTGGGCTGCATCTCCTTGATGTCGGCGCCCGCCGCGAAGGCCCGCTCCGACCCGGTGAGCAGGATCGCGCCGATCTCGGTGTCCGCGTCGAACGCCTCGACCGCGGCGACCACCTCGGCCATCAACTGGCTGTTCAGCGCGTTGAGCGCCTTCGGCCGGTTCAGCGTGACGACGCCGACGCGACCATTTCGCTCGGTCAGGATGGTTTCGTACTCGCTCACTTGTTTCCCTCGGATCGGGTGCGGATGTCGTTGACGATGGCGGAGAAGTCCAGTCCCCCATTGCCTTCGGCGTTGAAGCGGTGATAGAGCTCGGCCGCACGCAGACCGAGGCCGTCCTCGACCCCGTTGGCGCGCAGCGCGTTCGACGCCAGGCCGAGGTCCTTGTCCATCAGCGCAGCCGCGAAGCCCGGCTGGTAGTCGTTGTTGGCGGGGCTGGTCGGCAGCGGCCCGGGCACGGGGCAGTAGCTGGTCAGGGACCAGCACTGACCGGACGCGTTGGACGCGACGTCGAAGAGCGCCTGGTTCGTCAGCCCCAGCTTCTCGCCGAGCACGAACGCCTCGCTCACGGCGATCATCGAGATGCCGAGGATCATGTTGTTGCAGATCTTCGCGGCCTGCCCGACACCGGAACCACCGCAGTGCACGACCTTCGCGCCCATGACGTCGAGCAGGGGCTTGGCGGAGTCGAAGTCGGCCTCGCTGCCGCCGACCATGAACGCCAACGTGCCCGCAGCCGCACCCGCGACACCGCCCGAAACGGGTGCGTCGACCGCCCGGTGCCCGGCCGCGTGCGCTTTGTCCGCGGCGGCCTTGGCGTCAGCCACGTCGATGGTCGAGCTGTCGACGAACAGCGTGTTCGCCTTGGCCAACGGCAGGATCTCACCGTAGAGGTCGAGGACCAGTTTGCCGTTCGGCAGCATCGTGATCACCACGTCGGCATCCGCGACGGCGGCGGCGGCGGTGTCGGCGACGGTGAGTCCGTCCTTGAACGCCTGTTCCTGTGCCGCGGGGACGGGATCGAACCCGGTGACGTCGTAGCCCGCCTTGACCAGGTTCGCGGCCATCGGGCCACCCATGTGGCCGAGACCGAGGAACGCGACGGTGGGAAGTGTGCTCATGGTCGGACCCCTTCGAGGTCGGGTGCGGCGAGCCCGAGGTCGAGGTCGCCGAGCGGCTGGAAGTAGCGGTCCACGTCGGCCGCGGTGACATCGGCCAGGGTGGCGGGTGCCCACTGCGGGTTGCGGTCCTTGTCGATGACCTGCGCCCGGATGCCCTCGACCAGGTCGTGGGATGCGAGAGCCGCGACGGAGACCCGGAACTCCTCGTTGAGTACCTCTTCGAGGCTGCCGAGTTCGCGTGCCTGACGGAGCGAGCGCAGCGTGACCTTGAGCGCGACCGGCGACTTGCCGAGGATCTGGTCGGCGGCCTTCGCGGCCTCCGGCACGTCGGCTGCCTGCAACCGGGCGACGATCTCCTCGACGGTGTCGGCGGAGTACGCCGCGTCGATCCAGGACCGCTGCGCGAGCAGCGGCGATTCGGGTGCGGGCTGGGCGAACCGGGAGAGAGCGTCCTCCACCGAGACGGACGCGATCGCGGCCACGAACTCCGGCAGCGACTCGGACGGCACGAAGTGGTCGGCGAAGCCGAGCGCGATCGCGTCACCCGCGTTCAGTCGCCCGGTCGTCAGGGCGATGTGGGTGCCGATCTCGCCGGGTGTGCGCGAGAGCAGGTGGGTGCCGCCGACGTCGGGCACGAAGCCGATGCCCGTCTCCGGCATCGCGATCGTCGACCGCTCGGTGACGACGCGGACGCTGCCGTGCGCGGAGATACCGACACCACCGCCCATGACGATGCCGTCCATGATCGCGACGTACGGCTTCGGATACCGGCCGATCGCGGCGTTGAGGACGTACTCGTCACGCCAGAACTCGCGCGATCCGGTGCCTCCGAACTTGGCATCGTCGTGGATCGCGACGATGTCGCCGCCCGCGCACAGTCCGCGCTCGCCCGCACCGTCGACGACGACGGCCGTAACAGTGGGATCCGACTCCCACTCGAGGAGCGCAGCGGCCATCGTCCGCACCATCGCGTGGTTGAGGGCGTTGATCGCCTTCGGCCGGTTCAGGGTCAGTCGCCCGACCCCACCGGACCGTGTGACGAGAACTTCCTGTTCGTCGGCCTGGCTCATACGGTTCCCACCTTTCCCGCAATGACACTGCGGGCGATGACCACCCGCATGATCTCGTTCGTGCCCTCGAGGATCTGGTGCACACGCAGATCCCGGACGATCTTCTCCAGACCGTACTCGGAAAGGTAGCCGTAGCCACCATGCATCTGCAGGGCCCGGTTCGCGACCTCGAAGCCGGTGTCGGTGGCGAATCGCTTCGCCATCGCGCACAGTTCGACCTTGTCCTCGGCGTCGGAGTCGAGCGCGTCCGCGGCTCGCCACAGCAGGGTGCGGGCCGCTTCGAGTTCGGTGCGCATGTCCGCGAGCTGGAACTGAAGAGCCTGTGAATTCACCAGCGGCGCACCGAATGCGCGACGCTCACCGAGATATGCGACGGCCTTCTCCAGTGCGGCCTGCGCACCGCCCACCGAACACGCAGCGATGTTGAGACGACCGCCGTTGAGCCCCGCCATCGCGATGCGGAATCCGTTGCCCTCACCGCCGAGCAGGTTCGCCGCGGGCACCCGGACGGCGTCCATGATCACCTGGCGGGTCGGCTGGGCGTTCCAGCCCATCTTCTTCTCGTTCGCGCCGAACGAGAGCCCGTCGGAGTCCTTCGGAACGATGAACGCCGACACCCCGCGCGCACCGGAGTCCCCGGTCCGCGCCATGACCACGTACACGTCGGAGGCGCCCGCACCGGAGATGAACTGCTTGACACCGGTGAGCAGGTAGTCGTCGCCGTCGCGGACCGCCTTCGTCGACAGGGCCGCGGCGTCCGATCCGGCTCCCGGCTCGGTCAGGCAGTAGCTGCCGAGCCGTTCCATCGAGCACAGGTCGGGCAGCCACTGGTGGCGCTGCTCGTCGGTGCCGTAGGTGTCGATCATCCACGCCACCATGTTGTGGATGGAGATGTACGCGGCGATCGACGGGTCACCGGTCGCGAGCTGCTCGAAGATGCGAACCGAGTCGAGCCGCCGCAGACCCGAGCCGCCCACGTCCTCCCGGATGTAGATGCCGCCCATGCCGAGCGCGGCGGCCTTGCGCAGCACGTCCACCGGGAAGTGCTTGGCCTGGTCCCACTCGATGGCGTTGGGAGCCAGGTACTCGTCGGCGAAGTCGCGGGCGGTGTCGCTGATCGCCCGCTCGTCGTCGGTGAGGGTGAACATCGACTCGCCCCTAGTTCATCGTCGGGATGACGAAGTGGTTGGTCTCTTCCTTCTTGCCGGAGGGCCAGCGCTGCGTGACCGTCTTCGTCTTGGTGTAGAAGCGGAACGAGTCCGGGCCGTGCTGGTTGAGATCGCCGAAGCCGGACCGCTTCCAGCCACCGAACGTGTGGTACGCGATCGGGACCGGGATCGGGACGTTGACGCCGACCATGCCGACGTTGACGCGGGCGACGAAGTCGCGAGCGGTGTCGCCGTCGCGGGTGAAGATCGCGACGCCGTTGCCGTACTCGTGCTCGGTGGGCAGGCGCAGCGCCTCCTCGTAGTCCGCGGCGCGGGCGACGAGCAGGACGGGACCGAAGATCTCCTCCTTGTAGACACGCATGTCGGTGGTGACCTTGTCGAACAGGGTCGCGCCCGCGAAGAAGCCGTCCTCGTGGCCGTCGAGGGTGAACCCGCGGCCGTCGACGACCGCCTCGGCGCCCTCGTCGATGCCGATCTGGATGTAGCTGTTGACGCGGTCGAGAGCGTCCTTGCTGACCAGCGGACCGAAGTCGGCGGCCTCGTCGTCGGAGCGGCCGATCTTCAGCTTCGCCACCCGCTCGGTGAGCTTCGCGACCAGCGCGTCGGCGGTCTCCTGTCCGACCGGGACGGCGACGGAGATCGCCATGCAGCGCTCACCGGCCGACCCGTAGCCGGCCCCGATCAGGGCGTCCGCGACGTCGTCGAGGTCGGCGTCGGGCATGACGATGGCGTGGTTCTTCGCGCCGCCGAAGCACTGCGCGCGCTTGCCGTGCGCGGCCGCGGTCTCGTAGATGTACTGCGCGATCGGGGTCGAGCCGACGAACCCGACGGCCTTGATGCGGTCGTCGGTGAGCAGGACGTCGACGACCTCCTTGTCGCCGTTGACGACGTTGAAGACGCCCGGCGGCAGTCCGGCCTCGAGGAACAGTTCGGCCAGACGCAGCGGCACGGAGGGGTCGCGCTCGGAGGGCTTGAGGATGAACGCGTTGCCCGCGGCGAGTGCCGGGCCTGCCTTCCACAGCGGGATCATCGCGGGGAAGTTGAACGGGGTGATGCCCGCGACGACGCCGAGCGGCTGACGCATCGAGTAGACGTCGATGCCGGTGCCCGCGGACTCGGTGTACTCGCCCTTGAGCAGGTGGGGTGCACCGAGCGCGAATTCGATGACCTCGAGGCCGCGCTGGATGTCGCCCTTGGCGTCGGGGACGGTCTTGCCGTGCTCGGACGAGAGCAGGCGCGCGAGCGAATCCATCTCCGCCTGCGCGAGCTGCAGGAACTTCATCAGGACGCGGGCACGCTTCTGCGGGTTGAACGCCGCCCATTCCCGCTGCGCGGCTTCAGCGTTGGCGATGATGGCCTCGGTCTCGGCCTTGTCCGCGAGCGGCACGCGGGCCTGGACCTGACCGGTGTTGGGGTCGTAGACGTCGCCGAACTTGCCGGAAGTACCGGGGACGCGCTTGCCGTCGACGAAGTGGGTGAGTTCCTGAACCATTTTTCCTGTCCTGACCGATCGAAGACCAACTGCGGACTCCGCGCCCGGTCCCGGGCACGGCTGAACGTCTCGAATATGTCGCTCATCCTATAGTTGGATGTCCATGTATGTCTAGGGGTGAGTCCCCTGTAACCGATGTCGGCGGGCCCTCCGCAGTCCATCGCAAGGCTCCACCGGCCCCCGATCATGGCGAGAACCCGTGCCCGCACTCAACGCGTCACGTTCACCTAATCGAAACCGGATCGCGGCAGTGTTTCCGTCGCGCGTGTCGCCTGCGGGGTGGGAAAATGTCGACGCTGATCCGGGTTGTTCGCCGCTCCTCGAGGCGGCGAGTGCCGTTCGACGTGTTTCGCTCGTGTCGTCGGTGAAAGGTCAAGACAGTGACGAGAACCTGTTTCGACATCGCACGACCCAGCCTCCATCCCGGGTCTCGGCGCATCTCCCCCGGTTGCCGGGGCCGAGGCCGGAGGCCGATCTCGGGACGATCCCATCGCGAGGACGGTGATCGGGATGAGTGACACCCAGGTTCCGTCGGAGTCGGTCCCCACCGGGGGTCGACCGCCCGCAGTGACATGGATTTCGTGGATCGCCCTGGCGCTCATGACAACCAGTTCGGTTGCCAGCCTTCGGCCGTCCCCGACGATGGCGGTCTACGGACTCGCCTGCGTCTTCCTGTACGTGGTGCCGGCGATCGTCTTCCTGCTCCCCACCTCACTGGTCTCGGCGGAGTTGGCCTCGGGCTGGAGCGGCGGTGTCTACAACTGGGTCGCCCTCGGAATCTCCAAACCCATGGGCTTCCTGGCCGTGTGGTGCCAGTTCGCGATGACGATCTTCTACTACCCGAGCCTGCTCGGATACGTCGCAAGCACCCTCGCGTACGTCATCAACCCGAGCCTGGCGAACAACGGCGTGTGGACCGCGTTGGTCATCATGATCGCCTACTGGGCCGGCGTGTTCATCTCCTCCCGCGGAACGAAGGGGGTGGCCGGGCTGGCCAGCGGCGGACTGATCATCGGCACCCTCGTTCCCGGGGCACTGCTGGTCATCCTCGGCATCGTCTTCCTCGGACAGGGAAACCCGTCGGCAGCACCGATGACCGCGGACAACCTGCTGCCCGCCTGGGCCGGAATCGCCAGCCTGGTCCTGATCGTGAACAACTTCCTGTCCTACTCGGGCATGGAGATGAACGCGGTGCACGTCTCGTCGCTGCGGAATCCGGCCAAACAGTTCCCCCGGGCGATGTTCTTCGCGATGGCGTTGGTGCTGCTGATCTTCATCCTGCCCGCACTTGCCATCAGCTGGGTCGTCCCGGCCGAGCAACTGTCCCTGACCGCAGGAGTGATGCAGGCGTTCGATGCGGTGTTCGCCCAATTCGGCTGGCAGTGGCTCACTCCGGTGATCGGCATCATGCTGGTGACGGCCTCGCTCGGAGGAATGCTGACCTGGCTCGCCGGGCCGTCGAAGGGCCTGCTGCTCATCTCCCGCCAGGAAGGTTATCTGCCACCATTCCTTCAGCGGGTCAACAAGCAGGGTGTGCAGCAGAACATCCTCGTCACCCAGGGGCTCGTCACCACCGTCATCGCGCTGCTGTATGCCTTCATCCCCGACGTGTCGAGCGCGTACTGGATCTTCTCGGTGATCACCACGCAGTTGTACCTGATCATGTACCTGCTCATGTTCGTCGCCGCTGTCCGGCTCCGCCGCAAGTTCCCCGACCACCCGCGCGGCTACCGGGCCCCGATGCTCGTCGGGCTCTGCGGAGTCGGGTTCGCGGCGTCCCTGGCCGCACTGCTCATCGGATTCGTTCCGCCCTCCCAGTTCGGCGGTGGCAATGCAGGGGTCTACTTCCTGTTCGTCGCCGCAGGCGCTCTGGGGCTCGGTCTCCTGGTGCCCTTCCTGTTCTACCGACTGCGCAAGCCCTCCTGGAAGCAAGCAGAGTCGACGGAAGGGAGCCCGTCATGACGACCGACACCGAATTCTCGCCACCCAGCGAGCGAGCAGCGCTGTACATCTCGGTCGGCGTCATCATTCTCGTCCTGCTGATCATCGCGCTACTGACCTATAGCGCAGCGGAATCCTCTCAGCAGGCCGACGACAAGGCGGACCAGCTCACCTCCGAACTCCAGGCGGCAGGCCTGACCGCTCCGTCGCACGATCAGATCGTCCGGGTGCTCGGGGACGACGGCGGTGCGGTGTGCGAGAACCCGAACGGGTCCCTCTCGCGAGCCACGCTCGCGGCGCAGCTGGCCAACGGTTCGGGCGGACCCGGAACCCGCCCGGTCATCGCCGACAGCCGATTGCTGCAGGGACAGCTCCTCGTGATCAAGACCTACTGTCCCGACGAGCTCGCAGACTTTCAGCAGTTCGTCGACGAACTCAAGACCGCAGGCGTCGTGAAGAACTGAGCAGGGCAGACGGTCATGCGCGGCGCGCTCGTAGCCGATCCCAGACCAGTTCGAGGATCGCAGCCAATGCCAGGATCGCCACCATGCCTGCGAACGTCTGCGGCGAGGTCCGCAGGGTCTGCACTGCGAACACGGCGAGGACGACCGCGGTCAGCACGATGCCCACGACCAGGATCGACGTGTTGGCCCCGATGTCCTTCCTGAGCCGGAATGCGCCGATCGACGTCACCATGAAAATCGCCAGGGCCACCACACTCCCGAGCGACGCGATCGCCGTCAGATCGACGAACAGGGACAACAGCATGATCAGCGCGGCCGTGATGACCAGCCCACCCGTGGCCCCGAACCGAACAGACCTGCCGAATACCGGTGGGAACGAACCGGACTCGGCCAGTTTGGCGGTCGAACCGACCGCCGCGTAGAGGTTGGCATTCGCAGAAGACGAGGTCGCGAGGAGCGCCGCGAAAGCCATGATGGCGAACCCGGCGTCTCCGAGCGCGGGCTTGGCCGCGACGGCGAGGGCGGTCTCACCGTTGGCGATCACCTCGTCCACCGTCAGTGTGCCGAACACGCCGATCGAGATCAGGACGTAGAGGGCGATGGTGATACCCAGCGCCAGGTACATCGCGCGCGGCAGGTTCCGGCTCGGATTTGGCAGATCGCCGCCGGTGAAGCTGACCACGGTGAAGCCGAGGTACGCGAAGAAGGTCAGCGCCACACTAGAGACGATGTCCACCGCCGGCGGATACGTGGAGCGGGCCAGCAGAGCAGGATCGACCTGCGCGAGCGTGACGACGACGAAGACCGCGAACACCGCCAGCAGGAGCACGACGATCGTGGTCTGGACGCGGTCGAGGAGTTTCGTACCGACGATGTTGACCGCGGCCACCACGACGACAACCGCAGCCGTGAGGATCCTGCTCCACGCCACGGAGTCGTCGAAGAGGAGCGCAGCGCCGTAGCTGCCGAACGACACGGCAACCATGGCGGTGACGATGACGGCGGCAAAGTAGAGCAGCCATGAAGCGATCGCAGTGGTGTGACCACGACCGTAGGCCTGCAGCAGGAAGGTCACGATGCCACCCGAGGACGGGTACCGCGCACCCAGCTTCGCCACGGCGTATCCCTGGAGGGTCGCAACGATCCCCGCGACGAGGAACGAGACCCACACCGCAGACCCGGCCACCGCTCCGGCTTCCCCGAGGAGAGCGAAGATCCCCGCACCGACCATCGAGCCGACGCCGAGGAACGCGGCTCCGCGGACGGTCATCGCCTTCGACGCATCGCTCGCCTCTCGACCGCCGAGACGATCGGCCCCGTCGCCGATGCCGCCAGGCCCATCGGAACCCTGGCTGTCCATACCCATCATTTTCCCCGTTCCCGCTCATCGTGGGCCGAACTTCGACGGATCTTTCGCAGCGGCGGCTGTCGAAGCAGGCGGGCCGATCGACGCGTCACCGTGGCGACCGGACCCGTCCCCTTTCCCACGACCGATCGGTCCCGTGCACGACCCCCTCACGCGCCCACCTATTGTCCGGCGCCGTCGATCAAATGTCCTGTTGTCGAGACCGTTTCGTTCTTGACCCCCCCTTGCCTGCCGCGGACCATGAGGTGATGACGGGCGACAACGAGATGATCGAGATCGAGCGGATCATCGGCCGGATGATTGCCCGGTACCCCGAGCTTCCGCCCGATACCGTCGAGCACACGGTGTTGGCGATCTACGGACGACTCGAGGGTGGCCGCATCCGCGACTACATCCCACTCCTGGTCGAGAAGGCCGCTCGCAAGGCCCTGACCGAACCCCGGACGTCCACGGCGCACCTCGAGACCGGACTCCAACCGACTCCCGTCCCGCACTGACACCGGCATTCCGCTGACGCGCCGGAGCAACTCGTCCACCTGGGTTGCCGCGCGGAACGCTGCACTCGGGTTGTCGCGCTGGTCGACGCCTAATCGCCGGCCAACGCCCGATACAGCGCGTCGAGGTCTCGGACGGCTCGGCGGGCAGCGTCCTCGTCGGGGGTGATCGCCCGCAGCGCGGCACGCAGGTGCACCGGGTTGAGGTCCTGCGTCGCCGGCACGACCGCGGGCCGCGGCAGTGCGGGGAGCACGGCGTCGTCGCCGAACCAGTCCGCCGTGTCGTCGTCGACCTCGACGCCCTGGTCCACCCCGCCGATCAGGGTGTCGAGGTCGATTCCCCGCAGGGTGAGCAACAGCGTCGGATCGTCCTCCAACCGATCCGCGATGACCGTGACCAGCGCCGCCGCGTGCCTGCACGGCCAGCCCTCGTCGGGGCACGTACAGCCGAAGTCGACGTCCGACGAACCGGACGGCAGCAGCAGCTCGCCGAGTTCGAGAGGCATCGTGCCGCCCGCGACGGCGGCGAGCACCCCGGGCGTCCCCCGTACCCGCCCCACGACCGCGTCGATCGCCTCCCCGTCCAGGACACGCACCGTGACGGTCGCCGTGAACGGCTCGTTCTGGCTGCCCTGCACCTCACCGATCACCAGTCCCGGCGCGACGCGGAACGACAGCACCTGCCCGGCCCGCACGTGACTGCGGCCACGACCCAACCGCGCACCGCCGGAAGACTTCTCGACGGCCGCCGTCAGCGCGCGGCCCCAGCCCTCGCCCGCGCCGCGCCGCGCCACCCGTCTCACTCGCCCACCGCCCTATTCACCGACCGCATCGTCGCCGAGCATCATCAGCGCGGCCAACTCGTTGTCGCTCATCTCGGTGATCCACTTCTCCCCGACGCCGACCGCGAGATCCGCGAGTTCCGCCTTGCCGGTGAGCATCGCGTCGATGCGCTCCTCCAAGGTACCGACGCACAGCAGCTTGCGGACCTGCACGTCTCGCCGCTGACCGATGCGGAACGCGCGGTCGGTGGCCTGATTCTCGACGGCAGGGTTCCACCAGCGATCCAGGTGTACAACATGATTCGCTGCCGTCAGATTCAAACCGGTGCCACCGGCCTTGAGGGAGAGCAGCATGACCGGCGACGGCGACCCGTCGCGCTGGAAGTCGCGGACCATCTCGTCGCGCGCGGTCCGCGCCACCCCACCGTGCAGGAACGGCACCTCCACCCCGAACCGTTCCGCCAGGTAGGGGGCCACGATCGACCCGAACTCACGGAACTGCGTGAACAGCAGTACCCGCTCGCCGTCGGCCAGAACCGACTCGACGATGTCCTCGACCAGCGCGAGCTTCCCCGAGCGGTGCCGACCGCGGCGGATCGCGGGCGAACCGTCCGCCAGGAAGTGCGACGGGTGGTTGCACACCTGCTTGAGCCTGGTCAGCGCAGCGAGCACGACGCCCTTACGTGCGCGCGGATTGTCCGTGTCCCGCAGGCGCCGCGTCATGTCGTCGAGCACCCCGCGATACAGACCCGCCTGCTCGGCGGTGAGATTGGCCCGCACCGTCATCTCGAACTTCTCGGGCAGGTCCGCGATCACCGTCGGATCCGTCTTGACCCGCCGCAGCACGAACGGCGACGTCACCGCCTTCAGCCGCGCCAACGCGCCCTCGTCCTGCAGTCGTTCGATCGGCACGGCGAACCGAGCCCGGAACTGCTGCGGCGACCCGAGCAGGCCGGGGTTGGCGAAGTCGAGGATCGACCGCAGTTCCTCCAATCGGTTCTCGACGGGGGTGCCGGTGAGCGCGAGACGATGCCGCGCAGGGATGGCACGCACTGCCCGCGACTGCGCCGTCGCCGCGTTCTTCACGTGCTGGGCCTCGTCGAGAACAACTCTCCCCCAGCCTGTTTCCCGCAGCATCTCGACGTCGCGCGCCGCGACCGCGTAGGTCGTGACCACCAGGTCCGACCCGGCGACCACAGCCGCGAACCCGTCGCCGCGCAACCGGGCGGGACCGTGGTGGACGTGCACCCGCAGTCCCGGCGTGAACGACGCGGCTTCGCGCTGCCAGTTCCCCACCACCGACATCGGGCACACCAGCAGGGTCGGCGCCACGGTGCCTGCACGCTCCCGCTCGTGCGCCAGCAACGCCAGCAACTGCACCGTCTTCCCGAGCCCCATGTCGTCGGCGAGAATCCCGCCGAGCCCGAGATCGCTCATGAACGCGAGCCACTCGAGGCCGCGCTGCTGGTACGGGCGCAGCGTCGCGTTCAGTCCGTGCGGCGTCGGAACGGGATCGGGACGCGACGCACCACCGAGCAGCGCCGACACCCACCCGGTCGAGGTGATCGCGTCGACGGGGACCGGCGGCGGGTCGGCCGCCGTCAACAGCGCCAGCAGCCCGCCGAGCGTCGAGGCATCGCCCAACTCGTGGGCGCCGACATACTTCGCTGCCTTCGCGAGCGCCGCGCCGTCCGCCTGCACCCACTGCCCCCGAAGCTGCACCAGGTCCGCCGCCGACCGAGCCAGCCGCTCGATCTCGGTGGCCGTCAGTACCAGGTCGCCGATGGCGAGTTCCCAGTTGTAGGACAGCAGTTGGTTCATCCCGACGTCGCGTTCATCGGTGTCGAGGAGCACGGGCGGGCTGGCGACTGCCAACCGCAGCGACGGCGCCGCCACCACCCACGCCCGCGGCAGCAGCAGCGTCACGCCCGACGCCGCCAGCGCCCGCGCCCCGTGCGCCACCAGGTCCATGACCACCGCGAGCGGCAGCAGCAGATCGAGTCCGTCGGGATCCGACGGAACCGCGCGCAGTCGCGGGTACGCCTCCATCGCCTTCCCGAGCAGCCGCAGGGCCACCCGCAGCCCCTCGGGGTCCGAGTGGCGGACCGGCATCGGCGCCTCCCCCGAGGGTCGCAGGCACACTTCGAGACGCCACAGCAGTACATCCGAGCCCGGCTCGGCGAGGTCGTCGGATTCGTCCGGCTCCACTAGCCGCAGGACGAGGTCCGGTTCCTCCACGGCAAGCGATTCACGCCACCGCTCGAGCCGTGACTCCGCGACTGCGACACCCCGGATCGGTCCGTCCTCGGGCTCCGGGATCGGCGTGTCGGTCAGCAACGCGTGCAGCATCGGGTGGTCGCTGTCGCGGCCGCCGAGCCGGTCGCGCACGATCGGATCGGTCAGCGCGAGGACGAAGTCGTCGAGGGCCTGCCTGCCTCCGGCGCGGCGAAGCATCCCCGGCATCGCGGCGCCAAGTTCCGCGAGCCACGCCCGCTGCCGATCGCCGCCGAGCAGCCGCCACCGCACCCACCACCGGCCGTCCTCGCGTCCCAGTTCGGGGACCACCCGGCCCGCCTCCGCCCAGCGTCGGATGCCGCGCGCGACATGGACGAGGTAGCGCAGGTCGCCGGGCAGCCGGGGGTCCGCCGCGGGCAGGTCGAGGAGCAGCGATGCGGCATCGGCAGGCGCGAGCGCCAAAGCAGGCACCGTGGTCTCGGAGAGGCCACCGAGCGCGTCGGGCACGGTGACGGTCACGCGATGCCGGAACCGCCGTCCGAGCAACCCGGGCAGCGGCGACGGCAGACCGTCATGGTCGTGCGGCGCATCGGAGGCAGCGGTCCACAGCATCAGCCCCGAGCCGGGAGACCACACCGCATGCACCACCGGACCATCCAACCACCCGACTCGGACAGCCTGGCTTCACGGCGCCGACCAGCGGAATAATGGGCGTCGACACCGTTCGCAGACGGGAGGTTCGATGACCATCCTGATCCAGGTGCTCGAACAGGGGTACTCGCTCAGCACCCCGTGGGAGCAACGCAAATACCAGTACGTCGACGTCGCCCACATCCTCGGGATGCGGCTCGACGGGAACAAGGGTGTGTGGCTGGACATGTCCCGGCCCGGCGAATCCCATCAGCTTGCGCTGGCACCGACCGCGGAGGACGCGATCCTCTTCATGCTGAAGGCGTTCGACGCCGTCGCCACCTGCCGGCAGCAGGGCGGTTCGTGGATCGTCGGGCACGACGGGACCGAATACGGCTCGATCGCCGCGACCCGCTTCCCCCTGCCCTGACCGTCAGACGTACTCGACGACGACGGTCTCGATGGTGCCCTCGAACGGGAACGGTGCCCGGTCGAAGTAGTCCAGCGACACCGGCGAACCCAAGCAGGTGCCGATGTCGAGGCAGTCGTTGGCGGTGAAGAGCAGCGGCGCGCTCACCGGCACCGTGGACCGACCCACCTCCTGCCCGTCGACCGACAGCACCACGTCGAGCGGACCACCCGGCCGCTCCTGCGCGTACACCGTCGACACCTCGACGGTGTGGGCACCGGGGACGATCGGCTGCGCGGATCGGATCTTGGTCCGCATGAGAATGAAAAGGTTGTACTCGAAGCAGAGGTAGCCGTCGTCGAGGTAGCAGGTCAAGCCACCGCCGTTGCCACCGAGTGCGTACAGGACACCCGAACCGGACTCCGGGACCGTCAGTTCGATCGTCACCCGATTGTTCTTGTTGCCCAGCGCCGGAGCGCAGAACTCGGGCATGCGGGTGACGTCACCGGTGAACCGCCAACTCGTGTACGGGGTGGAGATGCGCTGCTCCGGATGCATCGCGACCACCCACAGCCCGCCACCGACGGGCAGGACCTTGTTCTTGGCCGCCTCGATCGCGAACAGTTCACGCAACTGCGCCAGCTTCTTCGGATGCTCGTCCGCGAGGTCGTTGTTCTGCGTCCAGTCCTCGTCGAGGTGGTAGAGCTCCCACGTGTCGTCGTCGGGGTTCCAGTCGTGGATGCCTGCGGGCATACCTGTCGCCCACGGGGCGCGCGGTCCGAACGCGGACGCCATCCAACCGTCGTGATAGATCGCCCGACTACCCATGATCTCGAAGTACTGGGTTGTCTTGCCCGCCTTCGCGTCCCGATCGACGAGCGTCGCCGCGAAACTGGCACCGTCGATCGGGTCCTGCGGAATGCCGTGCACCATCCGCGGCGGCGTGATGCCGAGCAGGTCGTACAAGGTCGGCACGAGATCGTTGCAGTGCAGGAACTGCGTTCGCGGAACTGGGTCCGGTGCGACCTTTTCGGGCCAGCGGACGACCATCGGGTTCCGCGTCCCACCGAGGTGCGAGGCGAGGAGCTTCATGCCCTTGTACGGCGTACTCCCCGCCCACGCCCACCCCGCGTGATACATGTTGTCGGTCTTCGGGGAGCCGAGGACATCGAGTCCGCCGAGTTCCTCCAATGCCGCGATGTGTTGAGCCGTGGTGGTCGGAATGCCGTTCTGGGCGAGCAGTTCGCTGATCGTGCCGTTCTGCCCCTCGCCCGACGAGCCGTTGTCACCCCAGATGTAGAGAACCAGCGTGTTGTCCCGGTAGCCGAGGCTGTCAAGTTCGTCGAACAGGCGCCCCACCTGCACGTCGCAGTGCTCGGCGAAACCCGCGGCGACCTCCATCAATCGCCGCTGGAACGGCTTCTCGTCCTCGGGGATGTCGTCCCACGCCGTCATCGTCGGGTCACGATCGGTCAGTTCGGATTCCGGCGGAATCCAGCCCGCCTCCTTCGCCCGCGCGAAAACCCTCTCGCGGTAGGCGTCCCAGCCGTCGTCGAACTTGCCGGAATAGCGGTCCGCCCACTCCTTCATGATGTGGTGCGGACCGTGCAGGCAGCCGCTGGCCCAGTACATGAAGAACGGCCGGTCCGCGTCGAGGGCCTTGTGCCTGCGGAGCCACCCGATCGCGTCGTCCGCGAGGTCCTCGCTGAGGTGATAGCCCTCCTCCGGCGTCTTCGGCGGCAGCACGACCGTGGTGTTGCGGACCAGATGCGGTTCGTACTGGGACGCCTCCCCGGCGAGGAAACCGTAGAAGTAGTCGAAGCCGACACCGGTGGGCCAGTTGTCGAACGGTCCGGCCGCCGTCGTCTCCTCGGCGGGAGTGTTGTGCCACTTACCGAACGCGGCCGTCGTGTAGCCGTACTGCCGCAGCACCTCGGCACCGGTCGCGCTCGACTTCGGAATGTGGCCGGAGTACCCGTCCCAGTCGTTGGCGAGTTCCGCGATCTGGCCGTTCCCGACCCGGTGATGGTTCCGACCGGTGAGCAGTGAGGCTCGGGTAGGTGAGCACATCGCGGTGGTGTGGAAGCGGTTGTAGCTGACGCCCTCCCCCACCATCTGCGACAGCGTCGGGGTGTTCACCTCGCCGCCGAACGCGCTCGGCAGACCCGGGCCCGCGTCGTCGATCAGGACGACCAGGACGTTCGGCGCGTCGTCGGGCAGCCGCCGCGACTTCGACCGCGGGCTGTACACCGACTCCTGCATCGTGCGACCCGCGACGCTCCCCGACGGTGTCGGCGGGAAGGGAAGCGAGTCGCCGCCCGGTATCCGCTCTCCCCTGACGTCACCGTTCACGTGCGGACTCCCTTCGCTAACGGACGAGACCGCACCCAGTGCAGCATTCGCACTCGGCCGGTGGCCTCACCCTGCGCGGGTGAAAGCCCGGCTACCCCGCGATTTCGGCATGTTCGGGGTCGTCGGCCGACTCGGTGACCCGCGGTCGAACGAAACGCAGGTACGCGGCCGTCAGGCCGGCGAGCCACACCGCGCCGACGATCAACGCGACGCGGGTATCCGCGTCGAAGGCCAGCACGACGATGACGAAGCCGAGGAACGCGAGCGCGGCGAGTGGCGCGTACGGCCAGAACGGAACGGGGAACTGCAGCTCCGCCTGCTCCTGCGTGCTCATGCGCCGACGCGCCCGGTACTGCGACAGCAGAATCATCACCCACACGAACACCGTCGCGAAGGTCGCGATCGACGCGATGACGAGGAACACCGACTCGGGAATCAGGTAGTTGAGAAGGACCGCGAGCAGCAACGCCACCGTCATCACGACCACCGTCATCCACGGCACGCCGTTGCGCGACACCTTCGTCATCACCGCGGGCGCCTGACCGCGCTGCGCCATCCCGTACATCATTCGGCCCGCACCGAAGACGTCACTGTTGATCGCGGACAGCGCCGCGGTGATCACGACGACGTTGAGCACGGCCGCGGCCGGTCCGACTCCGATCGCCTCGAAGATCTGCACGAATGGACTGCTGCCGGTGCCGATGGTGTGCCACGGGATGATCGCCATGATCACGGCGAGGGTCGCGATGTAGAAGAGCATGATCCGCACCGGAACCGTGTTGACGGCCCGGGGAATGGTGCGGGCGGGATCTTCCGCCTCACCCGCGGTGATACCGATGATCTCGCTGCCCCCGAACGCGAACATCACGATCGCGAAGCAGGCGACGAACCCGCCGAATCCGCCCGCGAAGAAGCCGCCCTCGCTCCACAGATTGCTGACGCCCTGCGAGGTGTCGTGCACGCCGAACCCGAAGATCAGGATGGCGACACCCGCGGCGATCATCGCGAGAATCGCAGTCACCTTCACAACGGTGAACCAGAACTCGAGCTCACCGAACACCTTGACGCTGAGCAGGTTCAGCGCACCGATGAAGAAGACGATCGCCAGCACCCAGATCCAGCGCGGCACGTCCGGGTACCAAAACCCCATGTAGACGCCGAACGCCGTGACGTCGGCGAGGCAGACGACGATCATCTCGAACGTGTACGTCCAGCCCGTCATGAATCCGGCGAGAGGCCCGAGGTTCTTCGCGGCGTACTCGCCGAACGAGCCGGAGACGGGATTGCGGACGGCCATCTCACCGAGCGCACGCAGCACCACGTACACGGCGGCACCGCCGATGAGATACGCCAGCAGGACCGACGGGCCCGCCTTCTGGATCGCCCCCGCCGAGCCGTAGAACAGGCCGGTGCCGATGGCGGATCCGAGCGCGATGAAGCGGATGTGACGGGCCGACAGACCTCGGGTCAGCGCCGTGGCGGCGTCTTTCACTTCGGGTCTCCCAGCTCGTCCTGCACGATTGCGACCAGCAGTTTAGTGCTGTTGCGCAGGTCACTCGCGGTCGGGCCACGCGGCGAGGTGCCGTGGCACCGTCCCCGTTTCGGTGAGGGCGGACACAGCGGTTAAGATCGCTGCCAGGTCATGAGTGCCAGCATCAAGCCCCGGCTCGCTGGCCGGCAACCCTCCATCCGCGGTGGGGTGCCCCGGGTGATGACCTGGTTCTCCGCACAGTGGAGGACAAGCGCGGGTCCGCTGGGACGGACCCACCAACAGGGCCACGACCCACCGGAGGTTTCACCATGTGTTGCTGTCGCAGATAGGCCCCATCAGCCAGGGCGCCCCGTCGCGCCTCATCTTCGGAACACAACCTGGAGCAGAGCCAACCCATGAGCGAGAACACGATCGATCCGACCGCGAGCTGGAGCTTCGAGACGAAGCAGATCCACGCGGGACAGACGTCCGACGCCACGACCAAGGCCCGGGCACTGCCGATCTACCAGACCACCTCGTACACGTTCGACAACACCGATCACGCTGCAGCGCTGTTCGGCCTCGCCGAGCCCGGCAACATCTACACCCGAATCATGAACCCGACGCAGGACGCCGTCGAGCAGCGGATCACCGCTCTCGAGGGCGGCGTCGCCTCGCTGCTGCTGTCGTCGGGGCAGGCAGCGTCGACGTTCGCGATCCTCAACATCGCGAGCGCGGGCGATCACGTGGTGTCGAGCCCGAGCCTGTACGGCGGCACGTACAACCTCTTCCACTACAGCCTCGCGAAGCTGGGCATCGAGGTGACGTTCGTCGAGGATCCCGACAACCTCGACCAGTGGCGTGACGCGATCCGCCCGAACACCGTCGCGTTCTACGGCGAGTCGATCTCGAATCCGCGCAACGACATCCTCGACATCCCCGGCGTCTCCGCCGTCGGACACGAAGCGGGGATTCCGCTGATCGTCGACAACACCGTCGCGACGCCGTACCTGCTGCGCCCGCTCGAGCACGGCGCGGACATCGTCGTGCACTCGGCGACGAAGTACCTCGGCGGCCACGGCACGGCGATCGCGGGCGTCATCGTCGACGGCGGCACCTTCGACTGGACGCAAGGTCGCCACCCCGGCTTCACCACCCCTGATCCCAGCTACCACGGCGCGGTGTTCGCCGACCTCGGCGCTCCCGCGTACGCACTCAAGGCGCGGGTGCAGTTGCTGCGCGACCTCGGGTCGGCCGTCTCCCCGTTCAACGCGTTCCTGATCAGCCAGGGCATCGAGACGCTGAGCCTTCGGGTCGAGCGTCACGTGCAGAACGCGCAGCGGGTCGCGGAGTTCCTGGAAGGACGCGACGACGTCGTCCGCGTCGCGTATGCGGGGCTGCCGAGTTCACCGTGGTACGAGCGGGCGCAGAAGCTCGCACCGAAGGGCGCAGGCGCCATCGTCGCGTTCGAGCTGGCGGGCGGCGTGGATGCGGGCAAGAAGTTCGTCGACGCCCTCACCCTGCACAGCCATGTGGCTAACATCGGCGACGTGCGTTCGCTCGTGATCCACCCCGCTTCGACCACCCATTCGCAGCTGACACCCGCGGAACAGCTCGCGTCCGGCGTCACCCCGGGCCTGGTGCGTCTCGCGGTCGGCATCGAGGGCATCGACGACATCCTGGCCGACCTCGAGGCCGGTTTCGCGGCGGCGGCGTCTTGACAGTCGGTTCCGTCTCCAGCCCCCGTCCGGCCGGGTCCCGAGAGGTGTTCCCGTTGCCGGACGGGCGGCTGACCACAATTCCCATCGGTTCGCTGACGCTCGAGGACGGGACCCTGTTGCCCGACGTCACCCTCGCCGTTCAGGCGTGGGGCGAACCGAGCGCGACCCGGGACAACGTGGTGCTCGTCGAACACGCATTGACCGGCGACTCGCACGTCACCGGACCGGCGGGCGAGGGTCATCCCTCGCCCGGCTGGTGGGACGGCATGGTCGGCCCCGGCGCACCCATCGACACCAACGAGTGGTGCGTCCTGGCCACCAACGTGCTCGGCGGCTGCCGCGGCACCACCGGACCCGCCTCCCTCGCGCCCGACGGACGGCACTGGGGATCCCGGTTCCCCGGCATCTCCATTCGCGACCAGGTCGCCGCCGAGGCGGCCCTCGCGGATCTGCTCGGCATCGAACGGTTCGCCGCCGTCCTGGGCGGATCGATGGGCGGCATGCGTACCCTCGAGTGGATCATCGAGCACCCCGAAAGGGTAACGGCCGCACTGGTTCTCGCTGTCGGCGCACGGGCCAGCGCCGACCAGATCGGAACCCAGACCACCCAGATGGCGGCGATCACAGCGGACCCGGATTGGCAGGGCGGGGACTACCACGGCACCGGACGTAGCCCCGATGCCGGCCTGAGCGTCGCACGCCGCATCGCGCACCTGAGCTACCGCACCGAGGGTGAGCTCGACGCCAGATTCCACAACGATCCCCAGGACGGCGAAGACCCGCGCACCGGGGGCCGTTACGCGGTGGACAGCTACCTCCAACACCAGGCGTCCAAACTGGTGGCCCGCTTCGACGCGGCCACCTACGTGCTCCTCACCGAAGCAATGAACCGGCACGACGTCGGACGCGGGCGCGGCGGGGTCGAGGCGGCACTGGCGTCGTGCACGGTGCCGACGATCGTCGGCGGCGTCGACTCGGACCGCCTGTACCCGCTGTGGCAGCAACGTGAGATCGCGACCCACCTCGCGGGGTGTGAGGGACTTCGAGTGGTGAACTCGAAGGACGGCCACGACGGCTTCCTGACAGAGGCCGCGTGGGTGACCACCCTGCTCGGCGAGACGATGGAGTTGGCCAGGACCCACCGTGATGCGCGGAGCGTCCACCGCACATCACCCGATCGCGATTCGTGATCCCAGTTTCGCCATTGCCCCCATCGGCCGTGTTTCAAGTCGATAACATCGCGCCGTGCTCCCTATAGCAACAGATTCGACCACGACACCCTCGCTCTCCGGCGGCATTGACCTGCGCCCCGCGGGGGCCGCCGGATCCTCCGCGGCTACCACCACGTCGCCCGACACCCGGCCCGTCCTGGAGTTCCCTCCGACCGACGGGACCATGGTCCATCTCTCGATCGGCACGCTGGCCCTCGAGTCGGGCGACCAACTGCCCGACGTCACGGTCGCCGTTCAGTGTTGGGGCGAGCCGAGCCCCGAACTGGACAACATCGTGTTGATCGAGCACGCACTCACCGGGGACTCCCATGTGGTCGGCCCGGCCGACGACGTGCACCCGACCCCCGGCTGGTGGGAGGGCATGGTCGGCCCTGGTGCGCCGGTCGACACCGACGAATGGTGCGTGCTCGTCACCAATGTGCTCGGCAGCTGCCGCGGCACGACCGGTCCCGCCTCACCCGCACCGGACGGCCAGGCATGGGGCTCTCGATTCCCCGCGATCTCGGTGCGCGACCAGGTCGAAACGGAACGCGTACTCGCGGACAAGCTGGGGATCGATCGGTTCGCGGCCGTCATCGGCGGCTCACTCGGCGGCATGCGCGCCCTCGAGTGGATCATCGCCCACCCGGACCGGATCGCCTCGGCCCTGCTCCTCGCGGTCAGCCCCCGCGCGACGGCGGACCAGATCGGCGGCCACACCGCCCAGATCGACGTCATCTCCGCCGACGTGAACTGGCACGGCGGCGACTACTACGGCACCGGCACCTCCCCGGACAACGGGCTGAACATCGCCCGCCGGTTCGCCCACCTGACGTATCGCGGCGCGGCCGCCCTCGACGACCAGTTCGAGAATGCCCCCCAGAATGGCGAGGACATCTGGAACGGCGGCCGGTACGCGGTCCACAGCTACCTCGACTACTGCGCGAACAAGCTCGTGGCGACCTTCGACGCGGGCTCGTTCGTCGCCCTGACCCACTGCGCGAACAAGCACGACGTCGGCCGTGGCCGCGGTGGCATTGCCGCCGCTCTCTCCTCGACCGCGGTTCCGACCATCGTCGGCGCCATCGACTCCGACCGGATCATGCCACTGCACCAGATCATGGAGATGGCGGAGCTGCTCCCCGGTTGCGACGGCACGCGGATCGTGAATTCGCCCGCCGGGCACGACGGCTTCCTCACCGAGGTCGAGTGGGTGACAGGTTTGATGGGCGAGACCCTCTCCATGGCCAGGGCTGCACGCGCGGACCGCTAGTCGACGCCCGGCCGGTGCCGTCACGCCGACGACACCGGCCGGGTAGTTCGACAAGACCGGAGCGGCTCAGCCGGTCCCGAGCGGGTCGATGGACACCGCGAGCCACACGATGGCTCCGCCGACGAGGGTCAACGCCGTGACATCGAACGCCTGCCCGCGCACGGCGAGCAGGCCGACCTCCTCGGTCCTGAAGCAGAGCCGGAACCCGGCTGCGACGAGGGTCGCGATCCCGAACACGAAAGCTCCACGCCGCCACCGGTCCGCAAGCACGAACCCGATGGCGACCAGGACGATCACCGCGACCACGATCAAGGGCAGGTTCCTCCGCGCGAACCGAAGCCACCGGTTCGCCGGCTCCGCGGCGGCCGTCACCGTGGTCAGGCCGACTCGGCCGCGAGCTGTTCGGCGCGCTCGACCACGTTGCTCAGTAGGAACGCGCGCGTCAGCGGTCCGACACCACCCGGATTCGGGGAGATGAACCCGGCGACCTCGCGAACGTCGTCGGCGACGTCACCGCGCAGGCCGTCGGGGGTGCGGCTGACTCCGACGTCGAGGACGGCGGCACCCGGCTTGACCATGTCGGCGGTGATCAGACCCGCGACTCCGGCGGCTGCGACGACGATGTCGGCACGGCGGACCTCAGCGGCGAGATCCTTGGTGCCGGTGTGGCAGAGGGTGACGGTGGCGTTCTCACTGCGACGCGTCAGCAGCAGACCGATCGGCCGGCCGATGGTGACGCCGCGACCCACGACGGTCACGCGTGCACCGTCGATCGGGACGTCGTAGCGACGCAGCAGGTGCACGACACCGCGCGGGGTGCAGGGCAGCGTCGCTTCCTTGCCGAGAACCAGACGGCCCAGGTTGACCGGGTGCAGTCCGTCCGCGTCCTTGTCGGGGTCGATGCGTTCGAGCGCGGCGTTCTCGTCGAGGTGCTTCGGCAGCGGCAGCTGCACAATGTAACCGGTGCACTCCGGGTTTGCGTTGAGTTCGTCGATGACGGCCTCGAGCTCGGCCTGGGTGATGTCGGCGGGCAGATCGCGGCGCAGCGAATTGATGCCGACCTTCGCGCAGTCGGCGTGCTTGCCACGCACGTAGGACGCCGAACCGGGGTCGTCGCCGACGAGCACCGTGCCCAGTCCGGGGGTGATGCCCTTGGCCTTCAGTTCGTCCACCCGAGCCTTCAGGTCGACGAAGATCTCGTCACGGGTTGCCTTGCCATCGAGAATCGTCGCAGTCACGGCGCCCATTCTTTCAGGTAACACTGGACACATGGCACACAGTCCTGAACTCGCGCCCGAATTGCGCGGTCCGCGGGTCGTGTTGACACCCCTTCGGCCGGAGCATCGTCGACGACTGCGGGAGATCCACCGGGAGCCGGAGGTCCGGCGCTGGTGGCAGATGCCCGACGACGACTGGCCGGAGGCCCTCGAGCCCGACACCACCGGCTACACCGTCTTGACGGACGACCGGATCGTCGGGTTCGCGCAGTGGTACTTCGAGGCGGACCCCCAGTACCGGCACGCCGGCCTGGACCTCTTCCTGTCCGCCGAGGTGCACGGCCGCGGGCTGGGCACGGAGGTGATCCGGGTGCTGTGCACGCACCTGATCGACGACCACCACCATCACCGGCTCGTGATCGATCCGAACGTCGCGAATGCCGCGGCCATCGCCTGCTACCGCAAGGTCGGGTTCACAGAGGTCGGGGTGATGCGGGAATACGAGATGCGCCACGACGGCACCTGGGATGACGGACTGCTGATGGACCTGTTGGCCCGCGAGTTCGTCCGCTGACCCGCCCGGTCACGCGAGCACCGCGGCCAGCGCCCGCCAGCGCCGGTGGCGGTGCCGGAACAACAGGTGGGCAACAGGGCCGACCACCGCGCCGCGCCAGCCGTCGTCGATCTCGATCTCGTCGGTGTACCGACAGGAGTGCTCGCCCGTCGGAGTGAACGTCAGGTGGTGATTCCACGTTCGAACGAGACCGCCGTGTTCTCGGGTGAGGATCTCGGTGGCGTCCAGTCGCAGCAACGTCAGGTGATGGGTCCACGCGGGGATCACCCCGAACCACCACAGCCGGCCCGAGACTCGGGAGCCGGGCCCGATGTGGTCGGGCCGCTGCAGTGTGCGAATTCGGAGGATCGGCCGGAGTACGAAGTCGAACAGTTCGGGTTTCTGCGCGAGCGCGCACGCTGTATCCGCGGCGATCGGCAGGTCAATGGACCTCGTGACCGTTCCCATTGCCACAGCATGGTGGCGTCCGCGGGCCCGGGCAACCCGTCACTGCTCGACAACGAGTCCGTTGGCCGCGGCCATCGCGACGGCCTGGGTGAGGTCGATCTTCGCGCCGGTCAGCTTCGCGGAAGTCCACAGCGACGCGTCGACGTGGGCACCTCGCAGGTCCGCGTCCTCGAGGCGAAGCCCGAAGGTCCGGGCGCCGTGCAGGTCGACGGCCCGCAGGTCCGCCTTGCGCAGATCCGCCTCGACGAGGTTCGCCTCGCGCAGCCGGCAGTCGGTGAAGTCGATGCCGCGCAGGTCTGCTCGCCCGAGGGAGGCGAGCGTGAAGTCGACCTCGTCGAAGTCGACGGGCCGCATCCGACACTGCTCGAACGTCGACCCCATCAAAGTTGAGCTTCGAAACTGGCTGTGCCACAGGGTTGTCCGAGCGAACGTGCAGGATCGAAATGCCGTCACGGTGTGCACCCCGTCGCTGAGGTCGGCGCCGGTGAAGTCGCAGTCCGTGAAGACCACGTGCTCGGTCCGCAGCTCGCTCAGGTCCGCGTCGCGGAACGTGCACCCCGTGTAGTGCCGCCGAATCCAGTGCTGCCGCGGCAGCCGCGCATCGGAGAAATCCTCACCGACGAACTCTTCGATCTCCTCAGCCATACCCCGATCCTGCCCGCCGCCCCCGACACGGCACAGCCGTGCACGTCAGCGGCCCGCAGCGGGTCCCCTGGTGCCCCATCGGAGGTTGCCGAGCGACCCACACGCCGGAGGTCGTGCCTGGTCCGCACGCCTGACCCGGGTCGGCAACCGGCCGGGCAGGGCGGATGGCAAGCTTGTGCCGTGTTCCGTCTCCTGTTTCACGAGCCCCGCATCCCCCCGAACACCGGCAACGCCATCCGGTTGGTCGCCGGGACGGGAAGTGAGCTGCACCTGGTGGAGCCGCTCGGCTTCGACCTGTCCGAGCCGAAGCTGCGGCGGGCGGGCCTGGACTACCACGACCTGGCTTCGGTGACGGTCCACGCGGACCTCGAGGCGGCATGGGCGGCGCTGGCGCCGGAACGGGTGTTCGCGTTCACCGCACACGCCGACACCTCGTACGCCGACATCGAGTACCTGCCCGGCGACGTGCTGCTGTTCGGTCCGGAACCGACTGGCCTGTCGGACGAAGTGCTCGCCGACCCGCACGTCACGAGCCGGGTGCGGATCCCGATGATCCCGGGACGGCGGTCACTGAACCTGTCGAACGCCGCTGCCGTGGTGACGTACGAGGCATGGCGCCAGCACGGGTTCGCCGGCGGCGTCTGATTCAGAGCACGGCCAGCCGTCGGCGGAGGTCGACGCCCCCCGATTGTCGGGACAGGGTCGCCCTGCCTCACCCACGGGCGCCGTCGCGGCTCAACTCGACGCGCATCTGACTGAACCGGAACAGTCCCGGCCTACCCGCGACCGCCTCGTACGCGGCGACGACGTCGGCCATGAACCGGGCGGCACGGTCGGGTTCGAGGCGTCGCGTCCAGTCTGTGGACCCCACCGTGCACCACCGCAGGAAATCCCAGCGAGAACCGAAGTCCCACTCCACTTCCCACGTCCGTCGCCCCGTCACCGCTAATCCCGCCGCCTCGGCGAGCGCCGCGTACTCGTCGGGCGCGGGGTGCACGTAGGGCGCCTCGAACCCCACGAAATCCGTCGCCCACTCAGGCCGGCGGGCGACCTCCATCTCGATGCCTTCGACACTGGAACGCTCACTGGCACAGACCATCTGGACCACCGCCCGGCCACCCGGCCGAAGCGCGTGCGCAAGGGACTCCAGAGCGCGACGCTGCTCGGGTACCCAGTGCAGCGCATTGAACGACACCACCAGGTCGAACTCGTCGGCGAACGGCAGGTCGCGGGCATCGCCGACCAGGAACCGCGCCGACGCACCCGCCGGAACCGGGCGTGCAGTGGCCGTCTCGATCATCCGCGGTGACGCGTCGATCCCGACGACCGACCCCCGCGGCACCCGCGCCGCCAGTTCGAGACTGACCAGGCCGTCCCCGCAACCGATGTCGAGGACCTGCTCGTCGCCGCGCAGGCTGAGGCCGGCCAGCGCCTGCCCGGCGAGCGTGCGTTGCAGCGCACTCACCTCGGCGTACTCGTGTCCGTCCCACAGGGGCACGGACTCAGCATACGGAGGATTCGCCGCAATGACGGCCTATCGCTCCTGGCCTCGGCCCGCCTCGTACCGGCCGAGGACGTCGAGTACGCGTCCGGCCAGGTCGTCGATGTCGGCGCCGGTCGTATCGACTCAGCGCAGACCCCGGAATCCTCGACGTCGTGCAGAGCGACGGCTGACGCCGACCTCGGTGTGTCTGCGGTGCAACGGCATCACCGCGCACCGGCCGCGATGTCGAGGAACTCCCGTGCGGAGCCCCGCAGCCCGCTGGCGTGATCCCACACGGCGAGCAACCGTCTCGGCAGACGAAGTCCCTCGAGTTCGACGGCGACGAGCCTGCCGTCGACGATGTCGGCGGCCACGGCGAGCGACGACACGACGGCGGGCGCGTTGCCTGCGACAACGGCAGCCTTGACCGCGGTGCAGGACGTCAGCTCGAGCAGCGGTGCCACACATCCGGGGACGGCCCGCTCCAGGGTGTTGCGGGTGCCCGACCCGAATTCACGCTGGATCAACGGCGTTCGCGCGAGTTCGGCAGGCGCGATCGGCCCCGATCGCGCCCACGGGTGTGCGGGCGGGACCACCACCACCAGTTCGTCGCGCGCAACTTCCCGGGAATCGAGACGGGCGGGCACCTCAGGCCCCTCGACGAATCCGAGTTCGGCCTGTCCGGAGAGCACCTGGGCGACGACGTCGGTGGAGTTGAGCAGGCGGACGGAGGTAACGACCGTCGGATGCTTGCGTCGCATGGTGACGGTCCAGCCGGGCACCAGGTACTCGGCGATGGTCATGCTCGCCGCGACGGTCAGGTTCGCTTCCCTCTCGCCGCGAAGGGCGGAGATTCCGGAGGCGAGTTGCTCTGCGGCGGTCAGGGTTCCGGCGGCCCATTCGAGGACCAGTCCCCCCTCGTAGGTGGGGGTGACACCAGTGGTGGCGCGGTCGAACACCTTGATGCCGAGCTGACGCTCCGCGGACCGGACGCGAGCGCTGATCGCCTGCTGACTGAGTCCGTGTTCCCGTCCCGCGGCGCCCATGCTGCCGAGTCGCGCAACGGACAGGAGCACGTCGAGTGCAGCCAGTTCGGGGACGCGCGGAGACAGGGGCATGCGGCACACCCTACCCGGCCACAAAGCCTCATTGTGGGGAGACAAGGTGCCGTGGTGCCCGACGTCAGAGCAGCAGGAAGACCACGACAGCTGCCACGAGCGCGAGCAGGGCGACCACGACCAGCACCCTCAGCACTGTTCGTCCTGCCGAACCCCCGCCCTCCTCGGCTGTGTCCACTGCGGGCTCGGTGACGACCTCGACGACACCGGCCTCGGCCGGGTCCTCGATCGGGCCTTCGGCGACCTCCACCGCGGCGGACGCCGCCGAGAGGACTGTGTCGCCGTCCGTCACGACGTCGGCGGGCAGCAGTGGCCCGCGGATGGCCGTCAGCACCTCGGTGACGTCATAGGACGGCGGCAGCCCGATCGGCTTGTTCGGCCGAGTCGCACTGCGGAAGCCGGCTGCGACGATGGCGGCGCCGAGCGCTGCGGCCTGCTCCGGACCCGGACCCACCACGACGTGCACCCCGAACTTCGTGGCGAGTGCATCGGCGACGCCGCGCAACGCGACGACGTCCCGCGCGACGATGCCGTCACCCGTCACCACCACGGCGTCGAGGTTGGACGGTAGCCAGCCGAATGCGCCCAGGGCCGTGGACAACTGGGCCGTCGGCGACGAGCCGCGGGATGCGGCGAACCGAAACGACCGACCGCTGGAGACACCGGAACGCACGAGCGTGACCGTGGCCCCCGCGTCGTCCACGTGATAGGTGCCGATCAGCTGCCCGGGCTTCGCCGAGACCTCCGATTCGAACCACGCGCACACCGCTTCCGCGTCGGACAGCAGTGAAAGCTCGCCCAGTCCCGAATAGTTCAGCGAGTTACGGAGGTCTGCGATCTGGTCCGCCTCCCACATCGAGGGGTAGGACGCGACGACCGTCGGTGTGCCGCCGTCGCGACCACCGAAGGTGGGCAGCGGCTCGCACTCCCGCACCAGCGAACGCATCGCGGAGGCCACGACGTCCTCCGCCCGGTAGCGGGTACCGTCGCTGGCCGCCACACCTTCGGGATCTCCGACCCGGGCCACGAACCCCGTCACGGTGCCGACGAACTCGCCGCCCTCCGGTGGGTCACCGCCGCCGAGAAGAACGTCACCGTCGGAGCCGACGTAGAGGACGGTGTCACGGACGATGACTATCGGGTCGGGAGTGCCCGGTTCGTTCGAGGCAACGACGAGCGTCGAGACGAGGCTGCCGATGCGGAGCCCAATTCCCACAGACATGCGTACTCCATTCGAGCGACGAACATCAAAGCAATCTACGCGCTCGGCGGAGCCATTCCCGAAACCCGGACGCCGGGACACTCCCTGTCGCGCCGAACATCTCGTACGCGACCCCGGAGAGTCAGGAAGTCAGCGAACCGACGGCGGCCCGCAGCAAACCGGCAGCTTCCTCGGCGACGGCCGCCAGCTCCGGATTGCCCGTCACCTCGACCATCAGTTGCGGGTTCATCGCTTCCACGACGACGGCGGATGAGCCCTCGGACCGCACCACGACGTTGCACGGCAGCAACAGCCCGATCTGCGGATCCGCACCGACGGCGCGGTTCGCGAGCCCCGGATTGCATGCGCCGAGGATCAGGTACCTGTCCAGGTCGGCCCCGATCTTCTCCTTGAGCGTCGTTTGCAGGTCTATCTCCGTGAGCACACCGAATCCCTGCTCCTGCAGTGCTGCACGTGTCCGGGCCACCGCATCGTCGAAGTCGGCGGTCAGTGTGGTTCCGATTCCGAGTTCCATGTGTGCGATCCCTTCCCTTGGTTCCGTTCGGTATGCCGTTCAGCGATGCTCGAGCAACTGCCAGGGCGACGCGTCGAGCAGGACGTCGACGGCAGTCCCGTCACCCTGCGGGCGCAGTACGTGCTCGAGCGCGTGGATGCGCAGACCCGCCGAGGCCGACGCGAGATCGGAGATGCCCGGCAGGATCGCCGGGTCGGGCGGCCCGCCGACCCCGCGGTGATAGTTCTCGATCGAATGCCCGAGATACAGCAGGCGACCACCCGGGGCGAGCCAGCCCGCGGCCCGGGCGACGAGCGCCCGCAGATCGTCCGTCGGCAGGTGCAGGAAACTGAGCAACGCCAGATCGACCTGCCGGCCGGGCGCCCAGTCCGTGACGTCGGCGACCCGCCAGTCGATCAATCCGTCGGCGTCCTTCTCCCGGGCCTGCTCGATCGCGACCTCGGAGTGGTCGACCGCGGTGACGGTCCACCCCATGCGGGCCAGCCACCGAGCGTGCCTTCCGTCTCCACACGCCAGGTCGACAGCCGTGCCGGGCGTCGCCCCGCCGAGGCGCTGCCGGATCGTTTCGGCGGGTTCACTGCCCCAGGGGTCGGGGCGGTCGCGATAACGGGCGTCCCAGTCCGAGGCGTCCATCGTCACGCCAACGCCAGGAAGAGCTTCTCGAGCTCCGCCTCGGTCATCGGTTCCTGATTGTCGCGCGTGGTCCCGTCGAGGCAATCACGCAACCCTGTGGCGACAATCTTGAATCCGGCCCTGTCCAGCGCACGGGACACCGCCGCCAACTGAGTCACGACGTCCTTGCAGTCACGTCCCGCCTCGATCATCGAGATCACGCCCGCAAGCTGCCCCTGCGCGCGGCGCAGCCGGTTCAGGACCTGCGCGATACTTTCTTCGTCGCCTGTCATCGACACACCTGCTCTTTCTCGACACGCATTCGGATCGAACTCCTTCAGTTTACCCCTCGGGGTATATCCCGGGTTTCGTGGCGAAACCGGGGTCCACGCGGCCACACTGGAAGGTGAAGCGGGCGACACCGCCCACCCACGACAGGAGAAGTCCATGAGCGAGAACCGGCCCTTCGGCTTCGACCCCGAGGATCTCGACCGCATGGCCCGCCAGGTCGGGGAGGGCATCCGCGACACGGTCGACAGGATCGGCAGCATCATCAGCGACGCCGGCTTCGAGATCGTCACGGAGTCCCGCCCCGGCGTGACGTATGCGTACCCGCGCCGTAAGCAGACCCAGACCACCGGCGACACCGGCGGCGGCGTGTGGGCGATCTTCGTCGTCGACGACGACGGCACGGCCACCGTCGAGCAGGTGTACGCCACCGAACTCGACGCGTTGCGCGCCAACAAGACCAATACCGACGCCCACCGCCGCGTCCGCTTCCTGCCGTACGGCATCACTGTCAGCGCGCTCGACGCCGACACCGACGGCGGCTCCGGGCTGGACGCGGATGTCGAACCAGACCCGGAGCACTGACCGCCCGTCAGCCGTGCGAGAAGCTGATCTCGGGTAGCAGCCGGCGCAGCCACGCCGGTGACCACCACGCTGCCCGGCCGGCGATCCGCAGCAGCGCGGGCAGCAACACCAGCCGGATCAGCACCGCGTCGAGCAGGACCGCGACGCCGAGGATGATGCCCATCTCCTTCGGCGGCAACGGCTCGGCGAGCGCGAAGCTGAAGAACACGCCCACCATCACCGCGGCGGCGGCGAAGATCACTCGGCCCGAGTGCGCCATGCCCTCGACCTGCGCGGCGGCGGCGTCACCGGTGCGCTCGTAGTGCTCCTTGACGGTCGAGAGCAGGAACACCGTGTAGTCCATCGCGATCGCGAAGATCATCGCGAAGAAGAACACCGGCCCCCAGCCGTCGAGGAAGCCCTGCGGCTCGAAGCCGAGCAGTCCCGCGCCGTGACCGTCCTGGAAGATCAGCTTCGCCACTCCGAACGCGGCACCGGTGGACAGCAGGCTGACCACGGTGCCCATCAGCGCCACCAACGGCGCGCGCAGCGCGATCAGCAACAGCAGGAAGCCGAGCACCAGGATCACCGCCATCACGATCGGCAGGTAGTCGTTCAGCGCCTGCTGCAGGTCCAGGTTCTCGGCGGGGGCGCCGCCGACGATCGCGGACTCGGGCAGGTCGGCCCGCAGCCGGTCCAGGGTACCGGCCAGTGCGGGATCCGACGGGTCGACGTCCGGCACCGCCTGCAGCAGCACGTGATCGGAGCCGTCGAGGGAGGACATCGGCGGACTCACCATCGCGACGCCCTCGGTGGCGGCGGCGACCCGCGCGACCTCGTCGGCATCCTCAGCGGCAGCGACGATCTGCAGCGTGCCGGGCACACCGGCACCCATCTGTTCCTGCACGATCTCGTAGCCCTGCCGCACGGCGGCATCCTCGGGCACGACCTGGATCGACGGCATGGCCACCTTCAGGCCGAACACCGGGATCGAGAGCAACACCAGGACGATCAGCGCGCCGATGGCGAGCGGCCACGGCCGACGGTTCACCAGCGCACCCCAGCGGAAGAACACCGGCGACCGGTGCTCCTGACGCTTCGCGTACGGCAGCGCCCCCTTGTTCACCTTGCCGCCCAGCTTGCCCAGGACCGCGGGCAGCAGGGTCAGCGTCGCGGCGAGCACGAACAGCACGGCCAGCATGATGCCGACCGCCATGGTGCGCACCGCGGGGGCGGGCACCAGCAGCACCGCCGACAGGCTGACCAGCACCGTCAAGCCGGAGAGCAGCACCGCCTTGCCCGCGGTTGCCATCGTCTCGGCGACGGCCATCCGGGAGCTCGCGCCGTTACGCAGGGCGTCCCGGAAGCGGACGACCAGGAACAGCGCGTAGTCGATACCGAGGGCGAGGGCGAACATCATCGCGAAGTTCATCGCCCACACCGAGATCGGGGTGAGCTCGTTCAGCAGCACCAGCGCGCCTGCGGACGCGACCAGACCTGCCATCGTGAGCAGCAGCGGCAGACCCGCCGCGACGAGCGAGCCGAACGCGAGCACCATGATCGCGAGGGTGACCGGCCAGGAGAACAACTCGGCCTTGATCATCGCGTCGTGATTGGCGGCATTGAAGTCGCTCCACAGCGCGGACGCGCCTGTGGGGTGGATCTCGACCCCTTCCCCGGCGACCGCGGCCAGCGGGTCCGCGAGGTCGCCTGCGGCGGTGACCATCGTGTTCGCGTCGGCGCCCGCGCCGCCGAGCACGATCGCGGTGTGCCCGTCGGGACTGATCGTCATGCCCGGCTGCGGCGGCACCACCTGGGAGATCCGGGAGTCGGCGTCCAAGACGCCGGTGACGCCCGCGATCGCGGCGGCCATCTCGGGATCGTCCACGGTGTGCGTCTCGGAGTGCACGACGACCTGCAGGGCGTCGGACCCGGTGCCACCGAAGTGCTCCTGGGCGAGCTCGCGGACCTGGACGGACTCGGAGCCGTCGGCCTGCCAGCCCGCGCCGGCGAGTGAGCTGAACACGCTGGGCGCGGCGGCACCGAGCGCGACGACGACGGCAATCCAGGCGATGACAACGAGCTTGAAGCGGTCGGCCATCGTGGCGCCGAGTCGCGCCATCAGGCCGTGCACCTGCTCCCGCGGCGGGGTGTGCTTGTCGGTGTCGGTGGTGGTCATGGCATCGAACATCCTTCTCGGAAATACGGGTGGGGGTATATGAGCGGGCCGAGAAAACCCCCGGAGGCCGGGGGTGTTCTCGAAAGGTCAGACGAGGAGGTCGGCGTGGGCGCGACCCGCGAGCCAGGTGCGGTAGCCGCCGTCGAGGTTGCGGACGTCGCAGCCGAGCTGACGCAGGATGCGGGCCGCGGTGTGCCCGCGCTGACCTACCTGGCAGGTCACGACGATCTCGCCGCTGGGCAGTTCGGCAGCCCGCGACCGGAGCGCGTCGAGTTCGATGTTGACGGCACCGGGAATCGTGCCGGCCGCGAACTCGGACGGTGTACGAACGTCGACGAGCACCGCACCGGCGGCGTCCAGTTCGTGCCACTGAATGGTGGCAGCGGTGCCCACTCGCAGGTTGTCCGCGATGTAGCCGAGCATGTTCACCGGATCCTTCGCGGAACCGAACTGCGGCGCGTACGCCAGTTCCAGATCGGCGAGCTCCGACGCGGTGATGCCTCCGACCATGGCGGTGGCGATCACGTCGATGCGCTTGTCCACCCCGTCGCCACCGACACCCTGCGCGCCCAGGATGGCGTCGGTGTCCGGATCGACGAGCAGCTTCAGCGACATGCCCTGGGCTCCCGGGTAGTACCCGGCGTGCGACTGCGGATGCGTGTGGATCGCCCGGTAGGACCTGCCCGCAGCGCGCAGGCGCTTCTCGTTCCAGCCGACGGCGGCGGCCATGAGGGAGAACACTCCGACGATCGCCGTGCCGACGACGGGACGCGGACGCACCGGCAGTCCGGAGATCACGTCGGCGACGAGCCGACCCTGCCGGTTCGCCGGATTGGCGAGCGGCACGAGGCCGGGCTGCCCGGAGATCGCGTCGAGCTTCTCGACAGCGTCACCCACCGCGTAGACGTGCTCGGCGGAGGTCCGCATCTTCTCGTCGACGGCGATGCCGCCGCGCGGGCCCGTCTCGATGCCGGCCGCGACCGCGAGCGCAGACTCGGGCCGCACGCCGATCGCCATCACCACGACGTCTGCGGGCAGGACCCGGCCGTCAGTGAGGGTGACGTCGTCGGTACCGATCGAAGCGACCTGGGTGCCGAGTTCGATCCGGACCCCGTTGGAGCGCAACTCGTCCGCGACGGGCGCGGCCATCTCGGGGTCGAGCGGCGCGAGCACCTGATCGGCGAGTTCGACGACCGTGACGTCGAGGTCGCGGCGGCGCAGGTTCTCGGCGAGCTCGATCCCGATGAACCCGGCGCCGACGATGACGGCGGAACGCGCGGTCGATTCCAGCGCGGCGACGAGGCGGTCGACGTCCTCGACGTCGCGCAGGACCAGCGCACGGTCGACGCCGGGCAGGTCGGGGACGATCGGGCTCGCGCCGGGGCTGAGGACCAGTTCGTCGTAGGTCTCGACGGCCTCGACACCGGTGACCAGATCGCGCACGGTGACCGTGCGAGCGTCCGGGTCGATCGAGGTGACCTCGGTGCGAACACGGACGTCGAGTTCGAACCGGGCGGCCAGCGAGTCCGGGGTCTGCAGCAGCAGTGCCTCGCGCTCCCCGATCACTCCGCCCGCGTAGTACGGCAGTCCGCAGTTCGCGAACGAGACGTGTGCGCCCCGCTCGAACACCACGATCTGCGCATCCTCGTTCAGCCGGCGCAGCCTGGTCGCCGCGGACATTCCACCGGCGACGCCACCCACGATGACAACCTTCACGTCGACTCCCTTCGTCACAGCCAGAGGCAAGCATACCCCCTGGGGTATAGGAACCTGCTCGCGGCGAGAACTGTTCCCCCACCTCCCCGACCGTGGCGCGAGTCACCGCCGCGTCGCGCCCGATTCGGCGGTGATTCTCCCGTCGTGTGTTCCGTTGGCCGATCGACCTACGACCACCACAGTGCGACTCCAATCGGTGAGTCCGCTGTCAATCCCTGCGGATCCAGGCGGGCGTGATTCGTATCCCGCTGAGGCGCCAACCCGCAGTCATCCGTATTGCCGTGCAGGTCTGCCGGAGGCTGCCCGTCTGGTGGGGCGGCCGGCCGTCACGGTAGTAGTAGACAATCGAGTTCGACGAGGCGGTGGCCTGGTCGCCATTCACGTTCACCAGCAGGTCGGTGGTCGTGTGCTGCGTGTGTTCCCCATCGACCTCGGCCTGTCGCATGTAGTCGACGACCTTGTCGACACCACGGACTTGAATTCGGGGTGAGTCGACTTTCAGATCGTCGGCGAATACGGTTCCGACATCGTCCCGCCGTCGCTCGTCGAGCAGGCGGGCGAAGCGCGTGAACAGGTCGGCGATCTCGATGCGGTCGGCGGTCGAACTCGGGGTGGACATGGCATCCTCTTTCGTTGGCGTGGTGGTGATCTGGCTGTCGGTGCCGCGGCCGGCGGCGGCATCTCGGTTCAGGCGCGGGCAAGTTCCTCGGCCATCCGGGCGGTGATGATGGTCAGCACCCGGGCGGCGGTGGCCAGATCCTCGGGGGCGACCGCGCCGTAGGCGGCGGCCACGATCGCGCCCGATTCGCTCCGGACCTTGCCCGCGAGCGCCGTACCGCCCTCGGTGGGCTCGACCAGCTCACCGGAAGTCGATCGCAGCAGGCCGCTTTCGAGCAGTGCGGTCAGGGCGGCCCCCGTGTCGGCGGGATTCCACCGGGTCATGGCGGCGACGCGGGTGATGTGGACGGCCGGATCAACCGGCGCCCCGGCGGCCAGGGCCTGGTTGAGCACGATCCACTGCTTTTCGTCCAGCGAGGTACCGGCCAGTGCGCGAGCCAAGACCGCGGTGTGGTGCTTCTCGGCCTGACCGATGACCGACGGGTTCAGGGTGGGCGGGGCGGTGGTGTTCATTGCGATCTCCTTGTTCGGGT
The DNA here is from genome assembly GCF_001040705.1 of Rhodococcus sp. RD6.2. GTDB lineage: Bacteria > Actinomycetota > Actinomycetes > Mycobacteriales > Mycobacteriaceae > Rhodococcus_G. Next base: position 881,785 of record NZ_CVQP01000001.1, on the reverse strand, counting down.
GGTGCTCGTTCACGCAACTGATTCTGCGATTCTGACACTGCGTCTCATAACTGCACAAGTATCAATTGCGACTGAGTGTCTTACGTGCTCGAGGTTCACATCGAGCTAGGATTCCGGCATGCCCATCGACGACCACGCTCTACCGCTGCGTGAACGCAAACGGCTCCGTACCCGCCGCGCCCTGGCCGACGCCGCGCTGCGGTTGTTCACCGAGAAAGGTTTCGCCGCGACCACCGTGGAGGAACTGGTCGATGCGGCGGAGGTCTCGCGCAGCACTTTCTTCCGGGCCTTCCCCACCAAGGAGGCCGTGGCCGTCGAGGCCGAAACCGAGCTGTGGACCGGCTATCTCGACGCCTTGACCGACCACGACCTCGCCGGCCCGGTGCTCACCGCGCTACGCGACGTCCTCACCGGCGCGGTTGCCGAGCTCCCGGACGACTGGGACGTCCGCTACGTCGCCACCCGCAAACTGGTCCTCACCGCCCCCAGCCTGCTCGGCCACGTCGACTACACCCGTTCCGGCGTGGAAACCCAAGTAGCCCAATGGATATCAGAGAGGCTGACCCTCCCCGACAGTGACCCGCGCCCCCGCGTCCTCGCCGAGCTGACCACGACGGCATGGAGCAGCGCGGGCCGCGGCTGGGTCGCCGCCGATGCGAGCGGGGGCCGAGCCGATCTCCTCGAACGCCTGCACCAGGCATTCGCCGTCATCCCCGAGGCACTTCAACTGTCGGCGTGAACAGGTGCCGCCCAGGCGAACGGGAGTCGGCAATCCGCCACGGCTGCCTGTCGATCCGGTCGCCACGCGGGGCGGTGGACCTGGTCCAACGTGCGTGGTGTGCTGGCCGACTCGAAGCACACCGGCCACCAGGTGGGGTTGGTCACCGAACTGCGGTAATACCCCACGTGATGTCGTGAACGGCAAGGGAATTCAGGAACTCAATGGGGTCGAAGGCTTCGGCGGGGGCCAGCGCACCGGGTGTGACGTCGCCGGCCGCGAGGCGGGTGGCCGCCTCGACCGCCATGATCGCGGTGTCGCGGTAGGCGTCCGGGCCGGTGAGTACACCGCGTACCGCAGTGCCGTCGGCGCCGATGGCGTCGACCACCAGCTCGTAGCGGAGGTCGGTGCTCGGCTCGGGTAGTGCATCCAGCAGTTCGGGGGTGAAACCGGCGAGCTGGGCGAGCATGTCGGCGTCGACGACGCCTGCCACGAAGGACACGTCGGTGTGGCGGGGGATGGTGAGAACCGGAGGCTGCTGGAATTTGGCGACCACGGTCGGCGCCGGGTCACCGGGGAAGGTCATCAGCGTGTGCCGGTCGATCGGACCGGTGCGCAGCGCGCCGTCCGCGTAGTGCCAGCCGCCCGAGCGGAACCAGTCCATCCCGGCCAGAACGGTTTCCGCGCTGCCCCGCGATCCTCCGCCCTCACCCCGGGTGACCAGGCTCATCACGACCTCGGCCGGCGCTGCCACCTGCGTCGCGGCCAGGTGACCGAGCAGGTCGCCGGGCAGGTTGCTGTTGGTGATGCCGCCGAGGATCGTCACACCGGCGGCTTCGGCGCGTGGGCCGTACTCGTCGAACACCTTCTGTAGGAACAGTTGCTCGCCGGAGGTATCGGTGTAGTGCGCACCGGCCGCGATGGCGGCGGCCAGCACCGGTTCGCCAAACGCGACGTAGGCGGGCAGGGTGCTGATGACCACGTCGACCTCGGCGAACGCGGCGGTCAGAGCGGCCAGGTCATCCAGGTCGGCGAGCCGGGTATCGGCGTCGGGCAGGCCCGCGGCGATGGCCGCCGCCTGCAGACGGGTTTCGTGGCGGCCCACAAGAAGCGGAGTGATGCCACGACGGCGGAGTTCGTGCAGGGCGTATCCGCCGGTGTGGCCGGTAGCTCCGTACACGGCGATGGTGGGGCGGTGGAGGTTCGAGTGCTGCGCGGTGTTCGTCATGCGTACGAAGTTATGGGGAAGCTGACGGCGATTGAATGGCTCATCGACTCACTCTGATGCCCGAATGACTCACTGGTCGATCGATCAGTAGATTGGCGGCGTGGACGTGCTCAGTGACACCATCACCGCCATCCGTACAGGTGCTCCGACCTGCGGCGTGTTCATTCGGCACGCCCCCTGGGGGCGCGGCTATCCCGCGGTGCCGGGCACCGGATTCCACGTGGTGCTCGCGGGTTCGTGCTGGCTGGTGCCACCCGCCGGTGCGCCGATCGCACTCGGCACCGGGGATGTGATCCTGATGCCGCGCGGGTCCGACCATGTGCTGGCGGACAATCTCGACAGCGAGGTGACCGAGCAGGCCCACATCGGAGAACCCCGCGAGATCAGCGGCCCCGGTGCGCGTAGCGAATTGATGTGCGGCGCCTACGCATTGGGTCGGCAGCGCAGTCATCCGCTGCTCGACGAGTTGCCCGATTTCGTGCACATCCCCGCGCGGCCGGGCGCCGATCCGGGGCTGCGAGGGCTCCTCGACATCTTGGCCGTGGAGCTGACACGGCCGCGCGCTGGAACCGATGCCGCCGTTCCGGCGCTGCTGGAGACGCTGCTGCTGTTCGCGTTGCGCGCCTGGTTCGAGAGTCACGCTCCGACCCCGACGGGCTGGGCCGGAGCGTTCACCGATCCGGGAGTGCTGGCCGCGCTCCGTGCCATGCACGCTTCGCCCGAACGCGCCTGGACGGTGCCCGATCTCAGCGCCGTAGCCGGGGTGAGCCGGGCGACCCTGACACGCCGATTCGCCGCCACGGTCGGTGAGCCGCCACTGTCCTATCTCACCCGCTGGCGCATGCTCACCGCGGCTCGACTGCTCCGCGACACCGACACCCCGTTGGCCGGCGTCGCACGCAAAGTCGGCTATCAGAGCGAGTTCGCCTTCGCGAAGGCGTTCAAGCGCGAATACGGGCTCGCGCCCGGACAGTACCGGCGCGGCGACGACGCCCCTGCCGTCGTCGCCGTCTGAGAACACAACTGCCCCAACACACGATCCGAATGCCCTGCCGGCCCCTGAAGGCCGGCGATCGGGCGGCGGGAACTGTGGTGGGGCACGTACGTCATTGACACTCCTCACTTCGGCGCCTCAACGGAAGTCCCTCGACTTCCCCGCCATCCGCAGGTCCATCCGCTGCAGCCGGTCCGCGACCACCGTCACCGCCCCCTCCGCGTTCTGCACCCGACCGCGGACCAGCAGCGCAGGCGCGGTGTGCGCGAGGGTGCGGTAGCGGGCCCACAGACCCACCGAGCAGACGACGTTCACCATCCCGGTCTCGTCCTCCAGGTTGATGAAGGTCACTCCTGCCGCGGTCGCGGGACGCTGCCGATGGGTGACGGCGCCGCCGACGAGTACCCGGTCCCCGTCCGGGACCGACAGCAGCCGCGACGCCGGGACCACTCCGAGCGCGTCGAGTTGCGGCCGCAGGAACTGGGTGGGGTACGAGTCCGGCGAGACCCCGGTCGCCCACACATCGGCCGCGGCCAGTTCCACGTCGCTCATCCCGGGCAGGGTCGGCGCGGAGACCGAGGCCCCGGTGCCGGGCAGCCGGTCCGGCCGCTCCCCCGCCGCCGCCCCGGCCGCCCACAGCGCCTGCCTGCGAGTTCCTGCGACACCGGCGAGCGCACCCGCCGTCGCCAGCGCCTCCGCCTGCGCCGTGGACAGTTCCACCCGGCCGGTCAGGTCGAGCAGCGAGGTGAACGGTCCCCCCTCCTCGCGCGCGGCGACGATCTTCTCCGCCAGCGCCGTCCCGATGTGCCGCACCTCACCGAGCCCGAGCCGGACCTCCATGCCGCCGGACTCCAGGCCCGCGTGGGCGAGGCTACGGTTCACGTCCGGGCCGTGCACCACGACACCGTGCCGCCGGGCGTCGGCGACGAGGGATTGCGGTGAGTAGAACCCCATCGGCTGCGCGCGCAGCAGTCCGGCACAGAACGCCGCGGGATGGTGCAGTTTGAACCACGCCGAATAGAAGACCAGGGAGGCGAAGGATTGTGAATGACTCTCGGGGAAACCGAAATTCGCGAACGCGTACAGCTTCTCGTAGATCCGGTCCGCGACCTCTCCGGTGATGCCGTGCAATTCCCGCATGCCGTCGTACAACCGACCCCTGAGCCGTTCCATCTTCTGCGGAGACCGCTTCGAGCCCATCGCGCGACGCAATCGGTCGGCCTCCGCGGCGGTGAACCCTGCGACGTCGACGGCCATCTGCATCAACTGTTCCTGGAACAGCGGCACGCCGAGGGTCCGCTCGAGCGAGTGCTCCAGGCTGGGATGGTCGTAGGTGACGGGTTCACGGCCGTTGCGACGCCTGATGTACGGGTGCACGGACCCGCCCTGGATGGGACCCGGCCGGATCAGTGCCACCTCCACCACAAGGTCGTAGAACGTGCGCGGCTTGAGTCGCGGCAGCGTCGCCATCTGGGCACGCGACTCCACCTGGAACACGCCCACCGAGTCGGCGCGGCACAGCATCTCGTAGACCGCGGCCTCGGACAGGTCCAGGTGCGCAAGGTCCACCTCGATGCCCTTGTGCTCGGCGACCAGGTCGATCATGTAGTGCAGCGCGGAGAGCATGCCGAGACCGAGCAGGTCGAACTTGACCAACCCGACCGCCGCGCAGTCGTCCTTGTCCCACTGCAGGACGCTGCGGTTCTCCATCCGCGCCCACTCGACCGGACACACGTCCGCGATCGGCCGGTCGCAGATCACCATGCCTCCCGAGTGGATACCCAGATGTCGTGGAAAACCCTCGATCTCACCGGCCAACTCGAGGACCGCCGGCGGAATACCTCGGGCGGAGCCTCGGGAAATGTCACCGTCGGTTCCCTTCTCGCCCTTGACACCGGTCCACCGGCTGACCTGCTTGCTCCACGCGTCCTGCTGTCCCGGCGAGTAGCCGAGAGCGCGAGCCATGTCGCGCACCGCCATCTTGCCGCGGTAGGTGATGACGTTCGCGACCTGCGCGGCGTACTCGCGGCCGTATCGGTTGTAGACGTACTGGATGGCCTCCTCACGCCGGTCCGACTCGATGTCGACGTCGATGTCCGGCGGACCGTCCCGCTCCGGCGACAGGAACCGCTCGAAGAGCAGTCTGTTGCCGACCGGGTCCACGTTGGTGATGCCGATGGCGTAGCAGACAGCGGAGTTGGCCGCCGAGCCGCGGCCCTGGCAGAGGATGTCGCTGCGCTTGCAGAACGACACGATGTCGTGGACCACCAGGAAGTAGCCCGGGAATCCCAGCTGCGCAACGATTCCCAGTTCGTGTTCGATCTGCCGGTAGGCGTCGGGCCGCTCACCGGGGGTGCCGTAGCGGCGTCGGGCACCGGCCATCGTCAACTCCCGTAGCCAGCTGTCCTCGGTGTGCCCGTCGGGGACATCGAACGGCGGCAGCTTCGGCGCGATCAGCGCGAGATCGAAGGCGCACTCGCGACCGAGTTCGGCGGCCGTCGGCACCGCGGAGGGGTGCGCGGCGAACAGTCGCGTCATCTCGGCCCCCGACCGCAGGTGGGCACCACCCGTCGGAGCGAGCCACCCGGCGGCCTCGTCGAGGGACTGCCGGGCCCGGACCGCGGCCATCGCCATCGCCAGCCGGGACCGGTCCGGTGCGGCGAAGTGGGCGGCGGTGGTCGCGACCACGGGAACCCCACAGCGGTCGGCGAGCCCGGCGAGCGCCGCGTTGCGCTCCTCGTCCTCGACCACCCCGTGCGCGGTGAGTTCGACGGCGACGCGGTCCGGGCCGAATCTCTCCGTCAGTTCTCGCAATTCGGTTTCGGCAGCGGAGGCTCCCCCGAGCACGAGCGCCGCACGCACGTGCCCCTTGCGGCATCCGGTGAGGATCTGCCAGTGCCCGCCTGCGGCCTCGGTGAGCGCGTCGAGATCGTAGGTCGGCTTCCCCTTCTCCCCACCGGCGAGGTGCGCGGCGGCGATCTGCCTGGACAGGCGCCGGTACCCCTCCTGGCCGCGAGCGAGCACCAGCAGGTGCACCCCACCCGGGTCGGGGGTTCCGGTACGCGGCGGAGCGAACGCGGCATCGACTGCGGGTAGGGACAATTCGGCTCCGAACACGGTTCGCATGCGCAGTTCCCTGGCCGCTTCCGCGAACCGCACCACCCCGTAGAGGCCGTCGTGGTCGGTCAACGCGATCGCCTCGAGTCCGAGCCGGACCGCTTCCTCGACCAGCTCCTCGGGCCCGCTGGCGCCGTCGAGGAAACTGAACGCGGAGTGGGCGTGGAGTTCGGCGTAGGGCACGACCGGACCACCGTCCACGGCGATCTCCTCTGCACGGTAGGCACCGCGCTTGCGGGACCACGCCGGACTGTCGCTGCCGTCGCCGGGGTACATGGCCTCCGGAGGATTTCGACCGGAGCGCCCGGAAAGGACCCGTTCCAGCTCCGACCAGGTCGGCGGCCCGTTGTTCCAGCCCACCACACACTCCTCCCACACCACTGACACGACCACGACCGAGCGGGGGAAGGACGCTTCGAACGTATGTTCTACCTTGCATCAGCGAGGCCCGCGTCGTCAACCGACACGAGCGCCCACATGTCCGATATGCACCTTGCGGAATTCTTCTCAACTCGGGGCTGCAGTCGATGGATTCCATTTGATGTAACTCGAATTCTTACCGCCCGGTAGCAGATCAATTCTGCTATCAAACCAGTCGAATAATTCTCATCGTGCCCATATATCAATCACACATATGCCAATTGCACATACCAGGAGGCCACCCCCCTTGGCCTCCCCAAGTGAAACCGATCCCATCGCAGGAACCCGACTTGAAGTGGACATATGTTCAATCAAACGGTTGAGCGCGCCCCCTCCATCCGTGAATTCCGTGCGTATATGCTGCGCTCGATCGAACCCGCGGAAAGCAATTGTCGTGAAGCCGGGTAACCGTAACCGGAACCGATTGATTGAATTGTTTACCGGGATCGATCAGTGCAATTCCTGGAACAGTTCACCAGTTCGGGTACCACTCGAACCCAAATGCAGGGACATGGGATGACCAGCGATACCACCACCAGCAGCAGCCGGGCGACGCGACGCGTCACCATGGCGGAGCTACCCGGACTCGTCGGCACGAGCCTCGGGTCGTCGTCCCGAGTCGTGATCACCCAGGAACAGATCAACCTGTTCGCCGATGCGACCAACGACCACCAGTGGATCCACGTCGACCCCGCACGAGCCGCCCGCGGACCGTTCGGGGCACCGATCGCACACGGCTACCTCACCCTGTCGCTGGCCGTCGACCTCTACTCGCAGCTGCTCGATGTCACCGACTGCGACCAGTTGATCAACTACGGACTCGACAAGGTCCGCTTTCCCGCCCCGGTACCCGTCGACTCGTCGGTCGGTGCCGTCGCCGAGGTGACCTCGGTCGAACCGTGTTCCGGCGGCTATCAGATCGCGGTCACCCTGACCTTCGACGCGCTCGGCGTCGATCGCCCGGTCTGTGTTGCGCAGATGATCCTGCGCTACCTCGGCAGCGCGGGCCAGGCCACGGGAGGCGACAATGCTTGATCAGGCCTTCCGTCAGGTGTCCGCCCGAGTCGACCCGGTCGGCTGGCTCGCCGCCAGTACCTCGGTCGCCAAGAGCGCGGCGCGCAACCCGGCCGGGGTCGCCGCCGCCACCGGCAGACTCGCGGTCGAACTGGCCCGGATCCCGACCGACGCCGCGCGAGTCGCGATCGGGGCGGACACGGACCCGCCTGCGCCGAACGACCCGCGTTTCCGCAACCCCGCGTGGCAGGAGAACCCGGCGTACTTCGCGCTCCTCCGCGCGTACCTGTGCGCTCGGTCCTACGTGGACGGACTGGTCGACGCGGGAACCGAGGACGCCTTCACTACGGCAAAGGCCCGCCAGTTCGCCCACCTCGTGCTCGACCTCGCCGCCCCGACCAACAATCCCGTCACCAACCCGGCGGTGCTCACGCGCGCATTCACCACCGGCGGCAAGAGCCTGACCAGGGGTGCGGCCCATCTGGTCGAGGACATCGTGACGCGACGCGGGCTGCCGAAGCGGGTCGACCCGAACGCGTTCACCGTCGGCGAGAACATGGCCGCAACCGAAGGCAAGGTCGTCTTCCGAAACGACCTGATCGAGCTCATCCAGTACGCACCCAAGACCGACCAGGTGCACGAGATTCCGCTCCTCGCCTGCCCGCCGTGGATCAACAAGTACTACATCATGGACATCGGCCCGGGGCGCAGCTTCGTCGAGTGGGCGCTCGAGCACAATCGGACCGTCTTCCTGATCTCCTACCGCAATCCGGACGAGACGATGAGCGAGGTGACGTTCGACGACTACCTCACCCACGGCGTTGCCGCGGCGATGGACATCGTCGGCGAAATCACCGGGGCACCCCGGATCGACATCGTCGGACTGTGCCTGGGCGGCGCGATGGCGTCGATCGCGGCAGGCCACCTGGCAGGCTCCGGTGACCACCGTCTCGGCACGCTGACGCTGGCGAACACCCTGCTCGACTACAGCAACCCCGGCGCGCTCGGACTGATGACCGACCCGGACACCCGCGCGAACCTGGACGTCCTGATGGCGGACAACGGCTACCTGTCCGGTGAGGACATGGCCCTGACGTTCGACATGCTGCGGGCCAACGACCTGATCTTCCGCTACTGGGTCAGCCGATGGATGCTCGGCGAGGAACCCGAGTCGTTCGACCTGCTGGCATGGAACGACGACTCGACCAGGATGCCCGCCGCGATGCACAGCACCTACCTGCGCACGCTCTATGCCGAGAACCAGCTGGCGCGTGGCGAGTTCGTCGTTGCCGGACAAGCGATCTCGCTGTCGAAGGTCGACAGCGACGTGTACCTGGTCGGCGCGATCGACGACCACATCGTGCCCTGGGAGTCGTCGTACGCGGGCGGCCGACTGTTCGGTGGACAGGTGCGCTTCGTGCTCGCGAACGGCGGGCACATTGCCGGCATCGTCAACCCACCGGGCAAGAAGAACTGGATCGAGGTGCAGGGCGCGCCCGACGAGTCGACGCAGGCACTGCCGTCGGACCCGGCGCTGTGGCGATCGTCGGCTCGACGCCAGTCGGTCTCCTGGTGGGAGGACTGGGCGCTGTGGTCGCAGCAGCGAGCGGGCGACCTACAGGCACCGCCGACCATGGGGAGCGAGCTGAACCCGGTGATCGGAATCGCCCCCGGCACTTACGTGTTCAGCTGAGGACCCGACTCCACCTAGCGCGTTAGCATTCATCGTGCTAACTTGCTAACAGCCGGGCATCGACCCCGACAGAAACCGAGGAGACATCCGATGGCAGCACGGACCACCACCACGAGCGACGCGGGCACCGCGACGACGACCGTCGCCGACGGCGTCGAATCACTCACCAAGTCGTTCGACGAAAACCTCGAACGGGTACAGGGATTCAACGAGAAGTTCGTCGACGCCGCAAAGTTGAGCGGCAACCTGACGGTCAACGCCTACGAGAAGACCGTGACCTCCGTGGTCGACTTCAACCGGTCGATCGCCGAGGCCACCCGGTTGGACTGGGTCACCGCGATCGTGGACGCACAGAGTTCGTTGATCACGGGCATCAGCACGGCAGCCACCACCGCGGCCCGCGAGATCCTCAAGTAGGCAGGCATCATCCGCATCGGCCCCGGACGGTCAACCGAACCGTCCGGGGCCGACGTGCGTCGCGACCCGGGGCTCCCTCAGGCGTCGTCCTGGCCGCCGGTGTCCGGGGCGGCGGCCCGATCGCCTGCCGCCGCTCCGCGACGCCGCTTCGCGACGGTCACCTCCCGGAAGGTGTCGTACATCTCCTCGAGTGCCGCCCGCTGCGCCTTCGTCAGATCGGGATCCCGGCGGATCGCGGCCACCACCTCCGACGCATCGCCGGAGTCCTCGCGGCGCGCCTGCGCTGTCAACATCTCCGCCGACATGTGCAGGTGCTCGGCGATCGCGTCGAGCACCTGATCGCTCGGTGCGCGCAGATTCCGTTCGATCTGGGAGAGATAGGGATTCGAGATCCCGACCATCTCCGCGAACTTGCGCATCGGGACGGCCGCGAGCTCGCGCTGCTGTCGGATCAGCTCACCGAGAGTCGGGGCCCGGCTGTCGTCCACCATGGCGTCAGCGTACTGAACCTCGGCGCCGCATCCGCTCGGCCGGCTGTCGAACACCGCTGGGCGATCGCCTCGGCCCAACCACACGGATCACCCGATCCGGGTGATCCGGACGCGACCGATCCGGAGACACACTTGCAGGACGGCCGCCGCGAGGCTGCCACCGTGACGAGAGCGGGGGCCGAACGAGATGACCAACGAAACCCGAGCCGTCGGCCCGGACACATCATCCCGTCGACGTTGGGTCTCACTCGGGGCGATCTGCACCACCGCCGGCCTCGTGTGGCTGGCGTTCGCCGACCTCGGCGTGGCCATCCCGACGATCGCGGACGACTTCGGCGCCGACATGTCCTCCCTCTCCTGGGCCAACAACGCGTTCAGCCTCGTGACAGGCGCGCTGGTGATCGCCGCGGGCAAGTTCGGCGACGTCTTCGGTAGACGCCGAATGCTGCAACTCGGTGTTCTGCTGTTCGCGGCGTGCTCCGTCGTCGCGGCGCTCGCCCCGAACGTCGAAGCGCTCATCGTCGGCCGCGGCCTGATGGGCATCGGAGCGGCGATGATCCTGCCCGCGACTCTGGCGCTGATTCCGCCCCAGTTCTCCGGGAAGGCCCAACTGACGGCATTCGGAGTGTGGCAGGGCGTCGCCTGGGGCGGGCAGGCGGTTGCCCCCACGATCGGCGGCGTCGTCACCGACACGGTCGGCTGGGCGTGGCTGTTCTGGATCAACGTTCCACTGGGGCTGATCGCGTACGCGGTGATCCGTTCGACCACACCCGAATCCGCGGACCCCGACGGGTCACGTCACGTCGACTGGCTCGGCCTGACCACGATCGGGCTCGCCGTGTTCGCCCTGTTGTACGCCCTGACCGACGGCCCCAGCGCAGGCTGGACGTCCCCGCTGATCATCACGCTGCTGATCGTGACGGTCGTGCTCGGCATCGCCTGGGTGGTGATCGAGAGCCGCGTTCGCGAACCACTGGTCGACCTCTCACTGTTCCGGCTGCGTTCCTTCGACGGAGCCCTGACCGCGAACCTCTCGATGAACCTCTCCTACGCCGGCCTGTCCTACCTGCTGGTGCTGTGGCTGCAGAATGCCCGCGGCTACAGCGCCGTGCAGGCCGGACTGCTGATGCTGCCTGCCGTCGTCGGCATCTTCGCGTTCATCCCGCTCGGGGGCAGGCTCGACGAGCGACTCGGCGGCCGCACCCCCGTCCTGGTCGGCCTGGGGACCATGGTGGTCGGATTCCTGATCCTCGGTCCACTGAACGCCGATTCCGGACTGTGGCTCGTCGCCGCAGGACTCGTCGTCATCGGCCTCGGCCTCGGCCTGCTGTCGACCCCCATCTCGAACGCCGCCGTCGGCGAGGCCCCGGCCTCGCTGTCGGGCACCGCGGCCGGGGTGTTCAAGATGTCCAGCATGGTCGGCGGGGCGCTCGGCGTCGCGATCCTCACCGCGTTCGCCCGCGGCTTCTCGATGGCCGACAGCGAGAACGCGATCGACACGGCGGGCCTGACACCCGGCGACGTCGACCAGGCCCACCAGGCACTGGTCAACTCGTCGTCCTTCGCGGACGCGCTCGCGTCACTCCCCGCCGACCTGCGTGACCATGTCACCGCTGCGGCAATCGACGCCTTCTCCACCGGCGTCGGCCGAACGATGCTCGTCACCGCGGCGGGAATGCTGGTGGCCACCGTCGGGGTCGCGTTCGTTTGGCCACGCCGCAGGGCTACCGTCGCCGACGCCGTCACCCTCCACGGCGTCTCGGAGTAGCGAACCTCGACGTCTCAAGGACTGTCGCGGCGCCGGAACCCGGCGAACCCGACAACCAGGAACGCGACGGTGACCAGGCTGATCCACCAGAGTCCCGACCAATCGGCGGCGCCGGACGCCACCTTCGGGACGTGATAGAAGGGGCTGATCCCGAGCGCCCAGTCGGGCAGTTTGAAGCTGGGACCGAGCAGGGTGAGCACGAAGGAAACGATCACTCCGAGCCAGGACGCCAACTGAACCTGCGGCCGGGCTCCGATGACCGCGGCCGCGAGGGCGACGATCGTCCACACCGCGGGCACCGTCCCCAGCGCCTGCAGCAGTGCGTCACCGAAACCGATGCCGATCTTCGCGGTGGCGGCGAAGACACCGATCACGGTTCCGGCGATGAGCACGAACACGGCGGGTGCGGCGAATGCCACGAGCACGTTGCCGCCGTAGTACCGATTGCGGGTGATCGCGGTGGCGAGCACGGGTTCGGTGCGGTCGTCGAGTTCTTCGGCGCGGACGCGGTTCACGATCTGCACGCCTGCGACCGAGGCGATGATCCCGACCAGGCTGAGGATGGTCGCGAGGAACGCGGAAACCAGGGTGGCGGGTGACGTCGCACCGGACGCGAATATCTGGGCCAGCGCCGGATTCGCGGCGAACAGATCCTTCACCGACCGCGTGAAGTACCCGAAGATCACGCCGAGTCCGACGAACGCGAGCGACCACGAGACGACCGGAGAGCGATTCAGTCGCGCCGCCAATGCCAGTGGGGTACGGGCGGTCCCGCGGCCCGGCCCGGGCCGGGGTGCGACGAGGCCCTGACCGAAGTCCCGCGAGGTCTGCAACACGAACGCGATCGCTGCGACGACGCAGGCCAACACCACGGCGAGCAGCAGCGGCCACCAGTGATCCCCGGTGGCCGGGCGCGTTTCCTCCACCCACCCGAGGGGGTTGATCCAGGTGGTCCAGCCGGGCGCCTCGACCGAGTACAGAAAACCCCGCAGTACGAACAGCACCCCGAGTGTCGCAACCGCGATCGACGTCGCGGTCCTGGCATCGGCGCCGATCTGGGCGCAGAGCGCAGCGACGGCGGCGAACATCCATCCGGTGACCGTGAACCCGGCGCCGAGCAGCATCGACGACTCCCACGCGCCACCGCACAGGCTGGTCGCCACACCCGCGACGATGCCGACCGCGACGGACAGGATCGCGGCCATGACCAGTGCGGTGAGCAGTCGTGACTGCCGGCCGAGCACCCCGGAGGCGAGGAGCTCGGCCTGACCGGAATCCTCCTGCCCGCGACTGGCTTTCACGGTGGTGAAGATCGCACCCAGCGCGGTGACGAAACCGCCGAGCGCGAGACTGCGCCAGGCGGTGAACCCGTCGACGGTCGACAGGTCGAACGCCGGACCGAAGATCAGGCCCAGCGCCGGGTTCGCGCCCACCGTCGCGGCGAACGCCTGACGTTCCTGCGGCTCGGGGAACAGCAGCGGATAGGCGATCACCGACGACACAGCCAGCAACGTGGGGAGCAGCACCCACGGCGCGAACGAGTGGGCTTCGTGCCGCAGCGACGCCCGCAGCAGCGGCCGCGTACCGACGAGTGCCGCGGGCGCCGTCATCGGGTGGTCTCGGTCTCGTCGTCATGCTCGTAGAGGCGCAGGAACAGGCTCTCCAGTGATGGTGGGGTGACGGTCAAACTCCGTAGACCGCACGCGGTGAGCGCTTCCATCGCCTCGCCGATCCGATCGGTGTCCACCGTCGCGGTCAGGTGGTTGCCGTCGAGGTGGACCTCGTGCAGCACCGCCACACGGTCGATGTCGTGAACGGTGGCCAGTTCGGCGCGCACCGTGGTGCGCATGTGGCCGCGCAACTCCGACAACGTCCCCGTCTCCACGATCACGCCGTCCCGGATGATGCTGAGTCGGTCCGCGAGGGTTTCGACCTCGGCCATGATGTGGCTCGACAACAGCACCGTGGTTCCGCGCGCCACGGCTTCCCCGACCACCTCCTGGAAGACGTTCTCCATCAACGGATCGAGCCCGGAGGTCGGTTCGTCGAGGATCAGCAGTTCGACATCGGAGGCCAGCGCCGCGACGATCGCCACCTTCTGCCGGTTTCCCTTCGAGTACTGGCGGCCGCGTTTGGTCGGATCCAGTTCGAAGCGCTCCACCAGATCCGCACGACGAGCTTCGTCGATGCCGCCGCGCAGCGACCCGAGCAGGTCGATCGCCTCACCACCGGTCATGCTCGGCCACAACGACACATCGCCGGGGACGTAGGCGAGCCGCCGGTGCAGGTCGACGACGTCACGCCACGGGTCGCCGCCGAGCAGTCGCACCCGACCACTGTCCGCGCTGAGCAGCCCGAGCAGGACACGAATCGTCGTGGACTTGCCCGCCCCGTTGGGGCCGAGGAAGCCGTGCACCCGACCGCGTTCGACCTGCAGGTCGAGACCGTTCAGCGCCCTGAACTTCCCGAACGACTTGTACAGTCCCGCAACATCGATAACGAGATCTCCGCTGACCACGGCGTCCTCCAGACCGACGGTGTTACCCCGATGGTTCCACGACGGTACAACCGAGTCCACGACGGCGACGGGAATCCGATCGCCGATGTTCGTCACCCGGCAATGAGCACCGCCGCCCCCACCACCCGACCCTCCCGGAGATCGGTGAGCGCACGGTCCGCCTCGTCGAGGGTGTAGGCGTTGGCGGTGACGAGCAGCCGGTGCCTGCCCGCGAAGTCGAGGAACTCACGGGCGTCGCTTCGGGTGTTGGAGGTGACCGAACGCAGCGTCCGCTCCTGGAACAGGTGCTCCTGGTAGTGGAGGCGGGTGATGTCGGTGAGGTGAATCCCCGCGACAGCGAGGGTGCCGCCGCGGTCGAGCGCGGAGAGGGCCGGTGGGACGAGCGTGCCGACGGGCGCGAACAGGATCGCCGAATCCAGCGGTACCGGCGGCGGGTCCGCCGGTCCCTGCACCGACGCCACCCCCAGTTCCTGGGCGAGACGCGTCGCTCGCTCCCCCCTCGTCATCACGTGCACCTCGATGCCGCGAGCCATGGCGACCTGCGCGGTCAGGTGGGCGCTGCCACCGAACCCGTAGATGCCGAGCCTGCCGCCGTCGGGCACGTCCGCCTTCTTCAGCGCGCGGTATCCGATGATCCCGGCGCACAGCAGCGGCGCGAGTTCCTCGTCGAGATAGCCGTCGGGCAGCCGGTGCGCGAACGCGGCGGGCACCACCGCGTACTGCGCGTACCCGCCGTCGACATCCCATCCCGTGTAGCGGGATTCGGGACAGAGGTTCTCGTCACCGCGCACGCAGTAGCGGCACACCCCACAAGTGGCCCGCAGCCAGCCGATGCCGACCCGATCACCCAAACCGAATCCGTCACCGACCCGATCACCCCACGCGACGACCTCGCCCACCACCTCGTGGCCGGGCACCACCGACACGCGGTGCACGGGCAGATCCCCTTCGGTGACATGAAGGTCGGTGCGGCACACTCCGCACACCCGGACCCGCACCAACAGCTCGTCCGGCCCCGGTTCCGGGACCGGCATGGTCAGCTGTGCGAGCGGCCGCGAGCGCATCGGGCCGGGCTCGCGAACCCGCCAACCCGTCATCGTGCCGGGGAGGTCCACCCGTCCACTGTCCCCTGTTCGTCGACCGTGCGCCACCGGAGAAGGTATGCCTCAGGTTCACCTCAGGATCGCGTCGGTAGAGTCGTGGCGCTCGAGCCCCTGACCTGACTCATGACACCCCTAGGATGCCGATTCAATGACGCGCTGGGCCGCTTTCGTCGTCGCGAGAAAATGGTTGGTTCTGGCTCTCGCCGTGATTGCCGTACTGGCAGCCGGAGTGTGGGGTCTCGGGGTGTTCGGGAAGATGAGCCAGGACGGCTACTTCGACCCGAACAGTGAATCCGCGCAGGTCAGTACCCTCATCAACCGGGAACTGGGTCAGCAGAGCCCGGACATCGTCGCGATCTACACCGCCCCCGAAGGCCGCACGCTCGCCGACATCGGCCCCGAGGTGCAGCAGACGCTGAGCGACTTCCAGGAGGATTGGCCGACACGTTCGGTCGTGTCCTACTGGTCCGTCGGGTCGAACGCCTCGCAGCCACTCGTCTCCGAGGACGGCACCAAGGCGCTGGCCACGGTCTTCGTCGACTGGGACGCCGGGCCGAAGCTCGCGGATCTCGACGCGATGACGGCCGCGCTCGACCCCCCGGGAATCGACGCCGAGTTCGCAGGCGGCACGCTGGTCGGGAACTCGTTCAACCAGCACCTGCAGCAGGACCTCGTGAAGGCCGAGGCCATCGCCATTCCGATCACGCTCCTGCTACTGGTGGTCATCTTCGGCACCGTCACCGCCGCCGCGGTCCCCGTGTTCGTCGGCATGCTCGCGGTTTTCAGCGCGCTGGGCACACTGCGGCTGCTCACCGAGATCACCGAGGTCTCCTCGTTCGCACTCAACGTTGCCTCCCTACTCGGGCTCGGTCTCGCCATCGACTACGGCCTGTTCATCGTCAGCCGGTTCCGCGAGGAACTCGCGTCGGGTAGCGAACCCGGCGAGGCGGTGCGCCGCACCGTTCTGACCGCGGGCCGCACGGTGATGTTCTCGGGCCTGCTGCTGGTGTGCGCGTTCGCGGGCATGCTCGTGTTCCCGCAGCCGGTGATCAAGTCGCTCGGCTACGGCGCCATCGCCGCGGTGACGAGCGCGGCGGTCCTGTCCCTGACGGCGGTGCCCGCGCTCCTGGCGATCCTCGGCCGACGGATCAACTCGCTCGCGTGGCGCCGCGGCGCCGTCGAGCGCGGCGAGGCTCGCGCCGAACGGTTCTGGGGCGGCGTGGTGACGAAGGTGATGAAGCGGCCGGTCGTCTTCTCCGTCACGATCATCGCGGGCCTGCTGGTGCTCGCGTCCCCCTTGCTGAAGGTGATGCTCGGCGAGATCACCTACACGGCGCTGCCGCCGAACGATCCTTCCCGCATCGCCACCGAAACCCTCGCCACCGAGTTCTCCTCCATGGGCGTCGGCGCCGGCGTCCTGTTGCGCGGCGAGGACGGCGCACCGCCGACCACGCCGCAGCTCGCCGAATTCACCCGCGACCTGCGTGCCCTCGACGGCATCGAGCAGGTGTCCCTGGTCGCGACCACCGGCGACGCCTCGGTCCTGAACGCGGTGTTCACCAACGGCGCAAATCCGGGCGAGATGGTGGTGGAGATCCGGGCGATCGATCCACCCGAGGGCACCGGCGTGATGGTCGGCGGCTCCGCCGCCCTCACCCACGACACGAACACCTCCATCGTCGACCATCTTCCGCTGATGATCACGATCATGGTGGTCTCCACGCTCGTGTTGCTGTTCCTCGCGTTCGGGTCCGTGGTGCTGCCGATCAAGGCGGTCGCCATGGCGGGCCTGAGCCTCGCCGCGACGTTCGGCATCCTCACCTGGATCTTCCAGTTGGGCCACGGCGCAAGCCTGCTCGGCGTCACCCCGAACCCTCTCGAACCGACGTTCGTGGTGTTGATCCTCGCGGTCGTCTTCGGCCTGTCCACCGACTACGAGGTATTCCTCATGTCGCGGATGGTCGAAGCCCGCGCGAACGGCGCCACCACCGAGGAGGCGGTGCGGATCGGCACCGCCCGCACCGGCCGAATCGTCACCGCGGCAGCGGCGTTGCTCATCGTCGTCACCGGTGCGTTCACCCTGTCCGGGCTGACGATCATGCGGTTCCTCGGCGTCGGCATGATCGTCGCGCTCATCATCGACGCCACCGTCGTCCGGATGCTCCTCGTCCCGTCGTTGGTGAAGCTCATGGGCGAAGCGAACTGGTGGGCGCCGGCGTGGATGAAGAAGATCCACGAGAAGGTGGGAATCGGGCACTGAGCCGCAGCGGTCCCGCGCTGCGCCGGACACCGGAGAAGCAGGTAGTCGACTACCCGTGCGACCGACATGGGTGTCACCGACAATGGAACCCGACCCCGAGTACTGGCTCGAACCTGGAGATCGGGAGGACCACCCATGACCGGATCGTCGGCAGAACTGACACAACCGAACTTCGTCCGTTACAGCGCCGAACTCGAACGACGCGATCCCGACGAGGACGCCCTGATCGAGACTATCGTTCGGTCCCTCCGCGGCAACAACGAATGGGCGGCCGCGAAGCACAAACATGCGATCCGCGACGCTCATGCCAAGGGGTTCGGCATCCTGCGGGGAGAACTCAGCGTGTATCCGAACCTCCCCAGCCACCTTCGGCAAGGATTGTTCTCGGCACCGGCAACGTTTCCGGTGGTCATCAGGCTTTCCAGCACGGCAGGCGCGATCCGTAGCGACCAGATCAGCGGAGTGCGGGGCATGGCGATCAAGGTCCTGGGTGTCGGCGGTGCACGAATCCGCCCCGACGACGGGAACTCCAACCAGGATTTCGTGATGGTCAACAGCGACACCTTTCCCTTCGGCGATGTGCGCTCGTACGCAGGCAAGGGAATGCGTCTCGCGACGATCCTCGCTCGCACCCCCGACCCGATCCTCAAGGCATCCTGCGTGCTCGCGCGTGTCGCTTCACGAGCACTCACTCCACTGCACGTCCGCATTCCCGAAGCGGTGCAATTGTTTGCACGTCCGAACGATCACGTTCTCGGCGAGACCTACCACTCCGCAGCGCCACTCCGGTACGGCGACCACGTCGCCAAGATCTGCGTCGCGCCACTGTCCGAATCGCTGACTAACCTTACCGGACAACATATTCCGCGTAGTGCCGGCGACAACGCCCACCGCACGGCCGTCGAAGGATTCTTCGCTCAGCACAGCGCCGACTACGAGGTGCGGGTGCAGCTGTGCACCGATCCCGCGCGGATGCCGATCGAGAATGCCACCGCCCGGTGGTCCGCCGAGGAGTCACCACACGTCCCGGTCGCCAGGATCACGCTGCCCCGTCAGGACACCACCAGCGACGCGCTCCGCACCTACGCCGAGGACGTGCTGTCGTTCAACTCCTGGAACGGACTCGCCGACCATCGCCCGCTGGGTTCCATCAATCGTCTCAAGCTCCGGGTGTACGACGAGTCGAGTAAATTCCGTCATCGCACCAACAAGATCGACGAAGTTGAACCGACGAGCTTGTCCGACGTCCCCGACTGAGCCACGTCAGCGACCACCGGACATCCTTCAATGGGCATTCTCGCATGCACCGCACTTATACTGATTCATTGTGATAGCCGACTGGCGGCTGATCGATCGTCCCGACGAGTTTGACGCGATCAGATCCGCCATGACGACCAACGGTCACGGGGCGATCCTGATCGGCGCCGCAGGCGTCGGCAAGACCACCCTGGCCCGCGTCGTCACCGAGTCGCTCGGTTCACCGGTGCAGTGGATCGCGGGTACCGAGTCTGCGCGGAGCATTCCACTCGGCGCATTCGCTCCCTTCATCGGCCCGTCCGGTGCGCACGATGCCGTCACCCTGGTCGCATCTGCGCGCGAATCTCTGCTGGCGAAAGGCACTGTCGTACTCGGCGTCGACGATGCGCACCTGCTGGACCAGCTCTCGGCCACCCTCCTCCAGCAACTCGCCATCGACCGCGCCGTACGGATCATCGCGACGATCCGTACGGGTGAGCCCGTCCCGGACGCGGTGACGGCGCTGTGGAAGAACGAGTACCTCGACCGCATCGAGCTACGTCCGTTCACGAAGGAAGAGAGCATTCGACTCGTCCAGTCGGTCCTCGACGGCCAGCTCGAGGATCTGAGCGCCGATGTCATGTGGGACATGTCGGGAGGTAACGCACTGTTCCTTCGACACCTCGTGGAAGGTGCTCTCGACACCGGTCACCTGATCCAGGTCGCCGGCGTATGGCAGCTTCGCGGGCAGACCACCGCGACCCCCGGACTCACCCAACTGCTGGAGCACCGCCTCGACCGAGCCGGACGGGAGGCACAGAGCGCACTCGGGCCACTCGCCCTGTGCGAGCCACTCGATATCGACATCCTGTGCCACCTGGCCGGGGAGGAAGCCGTGGACACGGCCGAGTTGCGCGGTCTGATCCGCATCGAGCCCGCGGGCTCGAGGCTCGACGCCCGATTCTGCCATCCCCTCCTGGGGGATGTGGTGCGCGGACGCCTCGGCACCGCGTCCGCCCGCAAGCTTCGTGGGCGACTCGTCGATGAACTGCAGCAGCGGGGAGCGGCCACCGCAGCGGAACGGATCCGGCTGGCCGAACTGTACATCGACAGCGACTGCCCACCCGACACCGAGCTTCTCGTCACGGCCGCGAAAGACGCGATTTCCCTGTCCAATCTTCCGCTCGGAGAACGCATTGCGCGTCGCGCGGTCGAGCGCGGCGGCGGCGTGGCCGCCGCCGAACTGCTGGCACGTGCACTCCTGTGGCAGGGCCATCCCGCGCTGGCGGAGAGAACTCTCGCCGCGTTCGATCCGGACGACCTGAACGAGCTCGAACTCGTCCAATGGGGCATCCCCCACGTATCGATCCTGTTCTGGTCCCTGGGCGATGTCCAGCACGCACACGAGATCCTCGGACTCCTTCGTGAACGCACACACCACCCTGCCCTGCAGTTGCTCGCAGAAGCCGTGGCGTCGGCGATCGCCGTCCACGAGAACCGGCTCGACGAGGGACTCACTCTCGCCGAGCGAGTCCTGTCGAACCCCGACTCCCCCTCACAGGCCATCGAGTGGGCCGCGTTCAGCACAGGCCTCGGTGCGCCGCTCGCCGGGCGTGGCAACGCGTTCGAGGCCATAGCCGCCCGCTGCCGCAACTCACGGAAATCGACCGACGGCATGATCCGGGCGATGATCCGGTACGGCGAGGTCCGCGCGCTCACTCAGGTCGGCAATCTGACGCTCGCGGAGCGGCGCGTCGCCGAGTACTCCAATTTCTCATCGGCAGGCCAGTTCCTGGCATGGGCAATCTCCAAGATCATGGCTGCCATGGTGGACACCAGCCGCGGCTGCTTCCCGGACGTCATATCCGAGGTCGAGCAGGCATTGGCAGCGTTTCGGGCCGAGGTTCCCCTTCCGTGGCGGTTGCCTGCGACGATTCTGCTGGCAAAGGCCTACGCCGCACTCGGACAACCGGAGCGAGCCCGCATCGTTCTCAACGCTGCACATGAACACACCGGCGAGCACATGGCGCTGCACAGGCCCAGCCGGCTGATCGCACAATCGTGGCTGGCCGCCGCCGAGAACTCCGCACGCCGCAGTGTCGAACTGGCCAACCTGGCCGCCGAGGCCGCGCACGCGTCCGGCCAATACGCCATCGAAGCGGACGCTCTCCACGATGCTGCCCGATTCGGCGATCGCACTGTCGCGGACCGCCTTGCCCAACTCGTCGAGCGTGTCGACGGACCGATCGTGTCCATCCTGGCACGCCACGCCGCGGCGGCGGCGGCCGCAGATGCCGCGTGCCTGGACACCATCAGCGACGATTTCGAGCGGCACGGCCTGCTCCTCCATGCCGCGGACGCCGCGGCTCTCGCTGCCGCTGCACACACTCACGACGGGAGCCGCAGGAAGAGCACGGAGTCCGGCGCCCGGGCATTCAGCCTGGCTGCACGCTGCGGCGGTGTTACCACACCAGCCATTCAGGTAGCGGCCCATCCGCTTCCGTTGACGGTCCGGGAACGGGAGATCGCCATGCTCGTCGCCGCCGGCCTGACGAACAAGCAGATCGCCGAGCGTCTGGTGGTGTCTGTTCGTACTGTCGAGGGTCACATCTACCGGGCGTGTATCAAACTCGACGTGACCGATCGGGATCAACTCGGGCGCCTGATGCGCGACGAGTAATGCCCTACTCACGACACCACGAGAACCGACCCGCACCCTGGATACTCGAGACCGAGCCGCACACGTCCGCGGCCGGTGACGCGGATCCCCGGGGAGTGCACATGATCACCGTCGCGACGTGGAACGTGGAGAACCTGTACCGGCCGGGAACCGTGTTCGGTCCCCTCAACGACGAGATCTACCGGCGGAAGCTCGATGTTCTCGCCGACACGGTCACCGAGATCGACGTCGACATCCTCGCTGTTCAGGAGGTCGGCGATCCCGATGCGCTCGCCGACCTCGTCGACTTGCTACCCGGCCGTTGGCACCATCGTCTGTCGGCATACCCGGACGCACGCGGAATCCGAGTCGGATTCGTCTCGCGCCTCTCGTTCCTCGACGGAGTCGACATCGTCGACCTCCCCGCACCGCTGTGCCCGGTGCGAACAGCCGATTCGCCGGCCGGCGGCAGTGCCATGAGGCGCATGGGGCGCGGCGCCCTGCAGGTTCACACCGAGACGGAGATAGGCACTGTTCACCTGATCAACGCTCACTTGAAGTCGAAGCTCCTCACGTTTCCCGGCAACCGGTTCGCGCCTCGCGACGAGGACGAACGGGCGCGATTCGGGGCGTACGCCCTCCACCGGCGCGCCGTCGAAGCCTCCACCGTGCGTATCGCAGCGACCGCCGCGCTCGGGGAGTCCACAGACGATCTGTCACCGGCACTCCCACCAGCGGTCATCGTGCTCGGCGACCTCAACGACACCGCCGACGCCGCAACCACTTTGATGCTGGAAGGGCCGCCAGGCTCGCGCATCGGAACCAGCGGACCGGACTCGCCGCGCCGCGACGAGGGCGTCCGCCTGTGGAACGTCGCCCCACTCATCCCGAGCGAACATCGATACTCGCGGATCTCGGAGGGCAGGTACGAGCTGATCGACCACATCCTGATCAGTCGTCGCCTCCTCGACCACATGCACTCCGCGGCCGCCGTCACTGCCGGTGTCGACGACATTTCCGCAGATCCGACATGTCGACGGGGTGCCACCGCCTCCGACCATGCACCTGTCGTCGCACGCTTTCTCTGACCTGCCGAAACCGGCTCACTCGACACGGAAGCTCGCGTACGCCTCCCGTGGATTCTGCGAGTTGCGAGCGACGATCTGCTGCAGGCAATGGGTCTGGTCGATGATCTCCTTGCCCACCTTCGTGAATGTCCGGTCGTTGTAGACGCGGCGAGCGAGCAGCGGATTTGTCAACGCCTGAGTGAACGCATCGTGGGCGACCATTGTGGTCATCAGGTTGCCCATCATGCGGTGCTCGGGGTAGTCCTCGGCGAAGATCCCGACGTACCACTCGACATTGTCGATATCCCCGTAGAGCGACTCCATCGTCTTCTGCAACGCGACGTCCTTCGTGAGGTCGGCAAAGCTTGCCAGTGCGCCGAGGCCGAACTCCTTGCGGTACGCGTTGTATGGACGCAGTCGCGCCTCGCGCATCAGGTGAACGGTCCGCTCTTCAACCGACGGGTAGGCGGGGAACCCCGGATGACGGTCCACCAGGAAGGCGGGCGTGTTCCGGAGACCGATCTTCGACGCCTTCTGCCGCGAGAACTGCGCGATGACGGTGTCGATCCCGCGGTCGAGCACAAACGGGTTGTTGTCGACGAGTTCTCGGGTGCTCATGCGCTTCGAGTCGAAGACAGTCGAATCCGGAATCAGCGAGTGCCACCGGTACAGAAGGTTGAATTCTATTGCACACCAATTGGTTCGATTCCAGCGTTCTTCCTCGGCAACGAACGGCACGAGCTCGATCGGGAAGTCGAACGGGCCGATGTGCGTGATGTACTCTTCGACGACGATCTTCAGCAGGAGCACGATCATGATGTTGCGGGTCGTTTCGAACAGCCGGTCGTCCTCCCACTTCGGGTACTGCTGCACCAACCGACGTGCGATCCGGTTGTGTTCACGGAGGAACAGCACGTTCAGAACCGTGTTGCCGATGGTGCTGTTGCCGTGTTCGAGGCCCACTGCGAACACCGAGTCCTTTCGTTCGTCCGGACACGCTCGGAGAATCGTGTTCAGGAGGTACTCGCGGTCGTGCAGGCCTTCGAACTTGGGATCGAAGAACAGTTCGCCACCCGGTTCCCGTTCTGCGAAAAGGAACTTCGGGAACTCCTCACCGTTGACGAACTGGCTGTCGAGGAGGCCTTCGTGTCCGGCCCGCAACATGTTCGTCTTGTGTTCGTTCACCCCGTAGATCTGGCAGAGGTCGATCTCGTGATTCGAGTCGTTCTTCCTCGGATCCAAGCGGTTGGTGCGCAGGAAACTGTCGGTGAACCACTGCGCGAAGAACGCGAACATCAGGCTGGTGTCGGTCGACGGGATTTCTTCCGACCGACGGAACAGTGCGACGACATCCTGCTCGGCCGGCAGTTCTTCGGGCGGCGCAGTGGACGGCGGGAGGTGCCGTCCGCTGTAGGTGCGGTCGGTCAGGCTCTTCCAGCTCGTGTAGTCACCGGCAAGCGTCAGCGGACGAGGACGGGGCGCGACTGCGTAGGCGTACTTGTTGATGGCGATTCTGCTGACGAGGCGCCGGGCCTGCGGAATCCGCCCGATCAGCCCGGCCGCGATCCATGGAATCGGCCTCGGGAGCCGGCCGAGATGCCGACGCGGGTCCAGCAGCGGAAGGAGCGTGTCCGTGAGCATCGTCTGTCCGATCGTCGAGGGCGAAGGCCAGGCGACACCCGGGTGGCGCTCGCATCGATCATCCGGTGCAACCGATGGACGTCGGCGCTCGAGGACTGCCCCGAATCCCACGTGCCGTCGGCGCGGTCGCCGATCTTCTTGGTCATGCGCCGATCATCTCGAGCCACTCGTAGGGGTGTCACGAGTAGAGCGCTACCTGCCTCTCGCCGCACGTTGATGCGATCTGCCGGTTAATTCGCGTAGCGCACTACTCGCGTCATCGCCGCAACGGAGATTCACCATCGATTCATGGCACCGGAATTTCGGTGGTGAGTGCTCCGCGCCAACCTCGACCGTCGCCACCCCCGCGACGGAACCCTCGGATTCTGACGGCCCGGGACCTGTAGGCAGTGCGGTCGAAGGCCCCGAACTCGAAGCCGAGGCGGTCACCGACGAGTTCGGGAGCACGCCGTGACCGAGTTGCGCTCCTGCGCAAGCGAATTCGTTCTCCAACTCGAGACCTCCTCGGAGACGGTCGTCCACAGCACCGAGAACCTCCCTGCACTCGGGTAATGCGCTACTCGCGACCACGGATGATCCGCTGCGGAGGATGAGATACCACCCATTCATACCGCGCCACCAGGAAGCGAGGGACCGTCATGCCTACCCCGTTCACCGGTGAATTGTTCACCTTCCACAACCCGGACGGGTCGGAGATCACCGTCCGCGGTTGGGGCAATCAGTTCGAAGCAGTTTTCGAGACGCTCGATGGTTACACGGTCGTCCAGGATCCCGGCACCGGCTTCTATCACTACGCCAGACTGTCGGAGTCGGGAGACGAACTGATCGCCACCGACACCCGTGCCGGAACCGACGATCCGCGAACTCTCGGCCTGCCCCGGCACGCCCGATTGTCTCGCACTGCCACACGTGCCCGCGCCGATGCGGCCCGGACCGAACTGGGACGACAACCACGTTGGATGAGCAGGCGCGCCGAGAGCCGCGCACAGCGCCAGGCCGAGGCCGATGGAGACGGGCCGAACCCGGCTCCACCACCTGCCGGAACGATCGGCGACTACGTGGGACTGCTTCTGCTCGTCGAGTTCCCGGATGTGCCCAGCACGATCAGCAGGCAGGAGATCGACGACTTCTGCAACAAGATCGGCTACCACGGATTCGGGAACAACGGGTCGGCCTACGACTACTTCCTCAGCGTCTCCGACGGCAAACTGCGGTACAAGAACATCGTCGCCGCGTACCACACCGCCAGTCACCCACGTGCCTATTACACCGACAGCACGGTCAAGTATGGGAAGCGAGCACAGCAACTCATCAAGGAAGCGCTCGATGCACTGGGCGCCAGGGGCTTCGACTTCTCGGAGCTGAGCAGCGATAGTGACGGCTTCGTGTACGCGCTGAGCCTGTTCTACGCGGGCAACCGGGTGAACAACTGGTCCGAGGGCCTGTGGCCGCACTCGTGGGCGCTGGCGAACCCGTACGCGGCGTCGGCCACGAAGTCGTTCTCCGACTACCAGATCACCGATATCGGCACCCAGTTGACGCTACGTACGTTCTGTCACGAAAACGGTCACATGGTGTGCGATTTCCCTGACCTGTACGACTACGACGCCGTCAGTGTGGGCAACGGTATCGGACACTACTCACTGATGTGTTTCGGCGGGTCCGACAAGAATCCCACACAGGTCGAGGCCTATCTCAAGCACGCGGCCGGGTGGACGTCCAAACTGACCACGCTCACTTCCGGTGTCTCCGCCACCGTCGAAGCCGGGAAGAACGATTTCCTGATCTATCGCCGGAACGCGACCGAGTACTTCATTCTGGAGAACCGGCGTCAGTCGGGCCGCGACGCGTCGCTTCCCGATGCAGGCCTGGCGATCTGGCACGTCGACGAGAACGGCAACAACAGCTTCGAACAGATGACGCCGAGCCAGCATTACGAATGCTCGCTCGAACAGGCCGACAACCGTTTCGACCTCGAACGCCGAGCCAACGGCGGCGATGCCGAGGACCTCTACGGAGGAATCGCGTCGACGTTCGGCCGCGCAACAGCGCCGAACAGCAATTGGTGGGACGGCAGCGCTTCGGGACTCGAGATCGAGCAGATCTCGGCGCCGAGTGCCGCCATCAGCGTCACGACGAAGGCATCGACACCCGGGCCGGACTGACGCCGCGTGATACCCGGACCAGCGTCACCGGAACCCGACAACACACGAAGGAGCAATGAGATGACATCCGAACAAAGCCCGGACACACCGCAACTCGGCGGAGGCGGCGACATGTTCACTGCAGGTCCCGCCGCGGCGGGAATAGTCGTGAGTCGGGACGATGCACTGAACACCGTGGCAAGCGAGGCACTGACCGCCCTCGCGTCTGCGGGCAGTGACGACGCCGAACGGAATTACCAACGGGCGCTTGCGGCGTTGCGTGAACGCGACTCGCAGGCAGGACCCTCGTTGGCCGACGCCTACCGAAGACTCGACGAGGACAGATACCAGGAACGATGGGCCGTGGTCCAACTCGTCACGGATCTGCGGACCCCAGCAGCAGTGGACTTTCTGGCGGACGTCCTCGCCGAACCGATCCCGGAGGAGCACGGGAGCGACCCGGTGCACGGACTCAGCACCGTCGCCGAGGAGGTCGTGATCCGGACGACCGCCCTGGAAGCCCTGTCCCGGCTCATTGCCGGCGGTAGTCCTGAAGCCGCTGCCGTCGTCTACCGCCAACTCGACAGCGATGTGCGGTCGATTCGGCGGGCGGCAGTGCAGGCGGCTACCGATGCCGCAGATGCGGACCTTGTCCGACGCGTGCGTGAACGTCTCACCGGCACGGACGACGAATGGATGCTGCGGGTCCGCCGGGTCGGCGTCGGCTCGGTGCCCCAGCCGAACCCCGACGGCGATCCGCATGCCGGCGGCGGCACGACGATCCCACCCGAACCGTTCAGCAAGTGAAGGCGAGAAGACAATGACAACGTGCAGCGCAAGTGCTCCCGACAAGAACGCGAGTGGCGACAACTTCTACGGTGCATCGATCTGCAACCAGACGTACATCGACTACTTTTGGAACACATACGGATTCGCCGGCAACAAGGAGTACTGGGACGACGGATTCGGCTGGGACGATTCGTGCAACACCGATCTGCCGCTGGCGCGGACGTTCAACGCCTGCTACGCGCTGACCTATTCGGCCGAGAACTGGCAGAACGACGACTATGCCGGCGCGATGCTGAACTGGGCCCGCCGCTATGTGCGCGAACACATCAAGAATCTGCGTGCCAAGTGCGGCAACGGCGGGGCAATCGCTGCCTCGTTCGGCGGCGGACTGGTCGAGTTGTATCTCGGTTGCTGGTTCGGCAAGGACGTTCCGGGACGCGTCGAGACGCTCGTTCACGAGTCACGGCACGAGGGCGGAAAACCACACAATGCCAACTTCCCGGCGGGGTCGGTTTTCGGCAGTGGTGGCGGCGCCGACACCACGTGGGCGTACGAGGGCGCGTGGATGTACGGCGCGCTGTACCTCTGGTGGTACTTCGCACAGGGCGCGCGGACGACCTCGGCGCTGCGCGAACGCGCGCGCCAGCGCGGAAATCTCGTAATCGACAACGCGTTCGCGACGCACCCGGGGTTCTCCATTTGAGCTGAGCCAAGGCGTCGTCCCGTGTGACCCGGGCACTGTGTCGGGCGGGTCAGACTACGCGGGCAGGATTGCGCGGAGTGCGTTCACGGGTTTGGGGTCGGCGCCGCAGCTCGCGGGGCGGGGCGGCAGGGCGACGGCGGCGACCGGGACGGTCCACGTGCGGCCGTCCCGATGCCGAACTACCGGACGGTCCTCCGGGCCGTCGACGGTGAGGTCGTCGGATCCCACCGAGACCCGTTCCCGGACCGCGGCTTCCGCGACCTGCCCGGCAGGAGACCAGCAGCTGCGACCGCGCAGCCCCGACAGGTGCACCTCACCCCGGCCTGCTGCCTCGATCGCCAGGACGGACTCCTCGACGCCGAGGCGCCCGTACGTGTAGCCGGTGGGGAGCAGGATCATCGACGGCGCAAACCGGTGTCCACCGGTGTGGGAGCACTCCCACACCGCGTCCCCGAACCGCTCCGCCAAGCCTGCCGCGACGGGCCTGCCGAGCACCGCGCAGCACTGGTCGCGTTTGCCGTGCGCGCACACCAACGCCACCGGCGCGGTGACGGACTCACCGAGGCCCGGCGGTTCGACAGCGGCGGTGAGGTCGAGGTCGAGCAGGTCGGCAGGCGAGGACACCTCGAAGCTCTCGCACCATGTTCCGTCCGGCGCGGACCGTGCGAACAGCACCGTCCGGGTGTGTTTCGCCGCCGCACGTCCGGGCCTGCGGATCAACAACAGTCGGACTCCAGCGGCGTCCACGTGTGCCTGCAGTCGTTCCGACAGCTGCGGACCGAACGCCTCGCCGGCGAACACGTCGCGGCCCCACGCCCCGGCATGTTCGAGACACAGCCACGCGGTCACCTGCGCGGCCGTCCCCGCCAGCGGTTCATCGAGGGCGGAGAGCGCCGAGCAGG
The DNA here is from genome assembly GCF_001040705.1 of Rhodococcus sp. RD6.2. GTDB lineage: Bacteria > Actinomycetota > Actinomycetes > Mycobacteriales > Mycobacteriaceae > Rhodococcus_G. Next base: position 852,903 of record NZ_CVQP01000001.1, on the reverse strand, counting down.
TGTCCGCCTTCAGCGCGGTCGGTGCGGCGCTCATGCGATCCCCGGCGCGAGCCACCGAGTGAGGAACGCCCGCAGGTCGTCGTCGTCACGCAGCGCGGCGTCGTCGAAGCAGACCACCGACAGGCCGAGGTGGACGGCGATCTCGGCGAAGTCGTCGATCCGGTCGACGACATTGGGGAACAGCTCACCGATGGGCTGGAGCAGGACGCGCGCAACAACTTTCGCTCGAGTGACGGCACCGTCGTCGAAGAGTGGATTGTTGGTCTCGGATCGCAACAGTGCGGTGAGGACGGGATCGCTGCGCACGGCCCCGCGGCACGCGACGATGAGTTCGACGAGATACTCGCAGGGGTCGGCCGCGGAGGTCAGCTCGCGCTGGATCTCGGTGGCGACCTCGGTCAGGCGACTGACCATCGCCTGCGAGACCACTTCCTCGCGGCTGCCGAAGTTCGTGTACACGGTCTGCCTGGTCACGCCGGCCGCCTGCGCGACCGAGGCGATGGTGATCCCCTCGAAGCCGTTGCACCCGATCAGATCGAGCGTGGCATCCAAGATCCTCTTCCGTGACCGCATCGCGTCATTATCCCCGTCCGTCGTTGGCCAGGAACCCGACTACGGTCGATTCGAATTCGCGGGGCCGGTCACGGTGAACGCTGTGGCCGACCTCGATCGTCACGGCACGACTGTCCGGGATCGCGGCGACCGCAGCGTCCAACCGGGCCGGGTCGACCATTCCCCTCGGCCCACCGGTGATCATCAGCGTCGACGCGGTCATCGACGGCAACGCCGACCACCACGCGGGGTGCGGTGTGCGGAACTGTTCGAGCGCCGACCGCGTCATCGATCGGTCGAAGGCGAACGACGCCCGGGGGCTGCGAAGCAGGCTCGTCCCCGCATGCCACAGTTCCACCGGGCTCGGCAGTCGACGCGCGAGCGACCCCAACTCCTCACCTGTCCGCAGCGGCAGCGGTGCCTCCTCGAGGACGAGACGCCGCACGAGGTCGGGGCGCGACTGAGCGGCCAGCGACGCCGCGTGCCCACCGAGCGAATGCCCGACGACGTCGACGCGATCGAGGGCCAGGTGATCGCACAGTGCGAGCAGGTCCGCGCCGAACTCGTGGAAGCGGTAGCTCGGGGCGTGCGCGCTACGGCCGTGTCCGCGAAGGTCCGCGACGATCACCCGGCGTCCACGCGTGACGAGCGCCCGGGCGAAGCGGTCCCACGTCGCGCCGTCCCCGCCCATGCCGTGCACCAGCAGGACCGGCACCGGATCGGCGCCACGCGAGTCGCGGTAGTGGATGTCGACGTCGTCGAACGTCGCCGTCGCCGTCGTCATCATCGAGTCGTACCTGTCCTTCGCGCTGCTCAGCTTCTCTGCCGAAAGGGTAGTCGCCATCCCGCGGGACGGTCGCGGTGGGCTTCACTCGTACACCCCCTCGACACGCCAACCGGACCCGTCAAACCGCACCAGCAGCGCACGGGGGCCGCCCTCCCCTCCTGCGGGCGCGAGCAGAACCTGGGCGCGGGCGAGCCTGCGTGCGGAGGCCGGATCCCACCACCGCTCCTCCACCGGCCAGGGACCTGCGCACCCGAGCAGATCCCAACTCCGCCTCCCCCACCGCAGTCGGGCCGGTCGGGAATCGAACTCGCCGCGATCGGTGACCGACACCGGGCACCCCGCAGAATCCTCGAGCACGACGGGCGGCGGCTCCGGCAGCACCGCGGTGGGCGCCGGTTCGGGGAGACGCCCCGGCCACGGAGCCGCCGGGTCGGCGGCAGGCACCGGCTCGTCACCGAGAGGCACGACCGTGACCCGCTCCCCGGGTCCCCGGCCGCCACTGAGCACCCCGACCCGGACGGCGTCACCGCCCAGGAGTCCCTGCACCCGGACCAGGGCGCGGCGCGCGCGCTCGTCCTCGGCCCCGACCCCACCCCACAGGCCGAGTTGCAGCGCACCGGCCGCCACCACCTCGACCGGCTCCAGTCGCAGTACCTCGATTCCCGCGGTGGGCCTCGCCTCGCTGCGTCCGGTCAGCCAGCCGTCCAACTGCCAGCGCACCCGGTCCGCGGTGCCGTCCGGTGTCAGCGGCTCGGCGCACCGCCAGATCCGCGAAAGGCTTTGTCCGTGACCGGTACTCGCGTACACCTCCAGCCGTGTGCACGCCACCGAGGCGGCTGACAGTCGGGCGTGCAGTCGTTCGGCCAGAGTGCGGCCCGCGAACGCGGCCGCGTCCACCCGATCGACGGGCGGGTCGAGTTGCAACTCCACCGCCAGATCGGGCGGCAGGGCACGCGCCGACGGCGGACGCTCCGGCTGCGCCCGGGCACTGCGATGGGCCACGGCCGCGTCCGCCCCGAACCGGGAGGCCACCGCGACCGGGGTCAGCGCGGCGAAGTCCCCGACCGTGCGCAGACCGAGGCGACGCAACAGATCGATCAGATCGGTGCGGCCCTGGCCCGACAGCGCTGGCTCGGCCGCGAGTTCCGCGACGGGAAGTGGGGCCAGGAACCGCGCCCCCTCTCCGGGCGGGACCAGCACCCCTCTGCGCGCCGCGACAACCGCGGTGGACAACTCGTCGGCAATCCCGATCTGGCATTCCGTTCCCACCGCGGCCACCTCGTCCACCAACCGCTCCGCGGCAGCCTCCTCCGATCCGAAGTACCGGGCCGCGCCCCGCGCGGCGAGGACCAACAGCCCGGGACGCATCACCTCGACCCCGGGTGTGGCTGCGTCGACCGCCGCGGCCACCGGCTCGAACATCCGGGCATCACGCGCCTCGTCCGCGGCCAGCACGTGCAGTCGTGGGCATCGCCCCTGCGCGTCCCGGCGCCGCAGCCCCGGCACCACCCCGTCCGCCCTGGCCGGGGCGGTGCACGCGACGACCCGGCTACCGGCGAGCACCGCCACCGGTTCGGTCGGCGGCAGATCCTCGGACGCCGCCGCCGCGACCGCGGGCCAGTCCGCGCACCACAGCGCCAACACCCGCGGCGAGCTCACGCCGCACCACTCGGGACAAGCGAGATTGGCTGCGGTTCAACAGATTCAGGGAACCACTCCACACGACCGCGGCGCGGACACAGGTCGACGCGGGCGGTACGACGCTGAAACGCCCGCCCCTCGGCTCCGACCGACAACCGCAGTCCCCGCAGCCTGCCGCACCCCCTACCGAGCCCGTCGTACTCGTGCACGGTCGCATCGAGACGGATCTCCGCGCCGCCCCAGCCACCACCGGTCACCAGCAGGGTCGCCCCTTTGCTGCGGGCGCGCGCGACGACCGCCCGCGCCCGCGACGGCGGCACCACCAGAGCGCCGAGACCGAGCACCACCAGGTCGAGCCCGTCCAGGAGCACTGCCGCCACCTCGACCGGATCGGGACCCGGGTCGGGGATCACCGCCAGCCGTCCGAGTTCGGCACCCATCTCGGACGCCGCGAGCAACCCGAGCCGAGGGTGCCCGACCACGGCCGCGTGCCCACCGGACGCCGTCACCGCGGCGATGAGACCGACCAGCAGCGACGCCGCGCCCGAAACGGCGACAACCGATCCCCGAGGCAACCCGCCCTGCGGAAGCAGCACGGCCAGCGGCTCGGGCACGGGCAGCACCTCTCGCTCGGCTCCCGGAGCCAGGTCCGGACGAGTCGCGACGGACTCGCCACGCGCGGGCACTGCGGCGATCCGACTGCGCAACAGCTCGATTCGTTCCCGCCGGGAGAGCCCCGACGCCTCGAGTACCACCGGAACTTCCGGCGCGGCACCACTCGTCCCACCCACAGGCACACTCCGTCCACACATCCGCCCACGCACGACATCCACGACCATCGGTCGAGGCACCGCCGCGGGGAAGACGCGGACCACCCGAACCATTATCGAACACACATTCGATACCCGTTCAGTAAAGCCCGTCCCGACTGCGCCGTCAAGGCGTGGAGTATCCCCAGTTCAGGGCTCCGGGGAGCGGCCCCGACGACGCGTCGTCTACCCTCGCGGTGTGGCGCAGCAGGGGCAGCGAATCGTCGGACCGGACCATCTCGTGGCCGGGCGCTACCGACTGCGCTCGAAGCTCGGCGGGGGCGGTATGGGCTCGGTGTGGTTGGCGCACGACACCCGACTCGACCGCGACGTCGCCGTCAAGCAGATCTCCTTCCCCGCCGACCTCACCGAGTCCGCGGTGAAGGAGGCCCGCGCCCGCGCCATGCGCGAGGGCCGACTCGCGGGACGCCTCACCCACCCGCACGCCACCGCGATGTACGACGTCACCCTCGAGGGCGACGACCCGTGGCTGGTCATGGAGTACATGCCCTCCCGCAGCCTCGCCCAGGCATTGAACGTCACCGAATCACTGCCCCCGCTGCAGGTGGCCCAGATCGGGGCCCAGGTCGCCGATGCGCTCGCCGAGGCACATGCCGCGGGCATAGTGCACCGCGACGTCAAACCGGGCAACATCCTGATCGCCGATCGCGGCCCCACCGCGGGAACCGTCAAGATCAGCGACTTCGGCATCTCCTACGCCAAGGGCGAGACCCAGACCGGCTCGACCTCGGCGATCGTCGGTACACCCGCGTACTTCGCGCCGGAGGTGGCCCGCGGAGGCGACCACACCGAGGCCTCCGACGTGTTCTCGCTCGGCGCCACCCTGTACACCGCGACCGAGGGGCAACCCCCGTTCGGCATCGACGACGACGCCATCGCACTCCTCCACCGGGTCGCCAAGGCCGAGATCATGCGGCCGACGCGCAGCGGCCCCCTCACCGACGTCCTGCTGCGCATGCTCGAACCCGACCCCAGCAGGCGGCCGACGATGGCCGAGGCGCGTGACCTGCTGGCGTACAGCACGTCCGGTCCGGGCACCAGCATCGCGTACGTGCTCGGCGCACCCCTACGTGACCCGGACGGCACCGTTCCGTTCTGGGCAAGGCGCGGCGCCGCACCCGCCGCGCGCCGCCCGCATCACAGCACCGTGAGCGGGCTCCCCGCCGCACCTCAGACAGAACCACTGCACTCCGTTCGCCGGCCCGGCCCCGGCCTGCCGCAGCCTCCCGCGTTCGAGCCCAAGCGCGACACCGCGGGCCTGCCCACACCACTCGTCGTCGCGCTCGCCGTCGCGGCCATCCTGGTCGTCATCCTGGCAGTCGCCATCCTGGCCTGACGAGAACCACTTCAGCGCAACACATTTGACCACAGTGCTCCCACCCTGAGAACTGTGACCCACGTCCCATTCCTCTCGGGACCTTCGACTCTTTCACGCGCCGTCGATGCCGACGACCATTTCGTGTCATGCGTGAGCACAGAAGACCCGGGAGTCCGGCAGCAGTTCGACGCGGCCGAGTGAGCGTGCGGCATGGTTGATCTCGCCCCCCGCCCCGCCGCCGCGATCGACCCGGTCGATCCCACCCGACCCGCACCCACCGGCTCCGCGCCGAAGGGCTCGGCAATCGTCAAACTGCTCACCACCACCGATCACAAGACGATCGGTGTCATGTACATCGTCACCTCGTTCGCCTTCTTCCTCATCGGCGGACTGATGGCCCTGCTCATCCGCACCGAACTCGCCGTGCCCGGCATGCAGTTCCTGTCGAACGAGCAGTACAACCAGCTGTTCACGATGCACGGCACAGTCATGCTGCTGCTGTATGCGACACCGATCTTCTTCGGCTTCGCGAACTACATCATGCCGCTGCAGATCGGCTCCCCCGACGTGTGCTTCCCGCGCCTCAACGCCGTCAGCTACTGGATGTACCTGTTCGGCGGGTTGATCGCCTCCGCAGGCTTCGTCACCCCCGGCGGTGCCGCCGACTTCGGTTGGACCGCATACGTTCCCCTGACCGACGTGGCGTACTCCCCCGGAGCGGGCGCCGACCTGTGGATCATCGGCCTGACCCTCGGCGGCCTCGGCACCATCCTCGGTGCGGTCAACCTGATCTCGACGATCGTCTGCCTGCGGGCACCCGGCATGACCATGTTCCGCATGCCGATCTTCACCTGGAACACCCTCGTCGCGAGCCTGCTCGCCCTGATGATCTTCCCACTGCTCGCAGCGGCGTTGCTCGCGCTGTTCGTCGACCGTCACTTCGGCGCGCACATCTTCGATCCCGCCAACGGCGGAGTCATGTTGTGGCAGCACCTGTTCTGGTTCTTCGGACACCCCGAGGTGTACGTGCTGGCGCTGCCGTTCTTCGGCATCGTGTCGGAGATCTTCCCGGTCTTCTCGCGTAAGCCGATCTTCGGTTACAGCGGCCTGGTCTACGCCACGCTCGGCATCGCCGCCCTGTCCATCGCGGTGTGGGCGCACCACATGTACGCCACCGGCGCGATCCTGCTGCCGTTCTTCTCCTTCATGACGTTCCTCATCGCGGTTCCGACCGGTGTGAAGTTCTTCAACTGGATCGGCACCATGTGGAAGGGCCAGTTGACGTTCGAGTCACCGATGCTGTTCTCGGTCGGCTTCATCGTGACGTTCCTCTTCGGTGGCCTGTCCGGTGTGCTCCTGGCCAGCCCGCCGCTCGACTTCCAGCTGCACGATTCGTATTTCGTCGTCGCGCACTTCCACTACGTGCTGTTCGGCACGATCGTGTTCGCCACCTACGCGGGCATCTACTTCTGGTTCCCGAAGATGACGGGCCGGCTGATGGACGAGCGTCTCGCGAAGTGGCACTTCTGGTTGACGTTCATCGGCTTCCACGCCACGTTCCTCGTGCAGCACTGGCTCGGCAACGAGGGCATGCCCCGTCGCTACGCCGACTACCTGCCCACGGACAGCTTCACCACGTTGAACGCGATCTCCACGATCGGTGCGTTCGTCCTCGGTGCCTCGACGCTGCCGTTCATCTGGAACGTCTTCAAGAGCTACCGCTACGGCGAGGTCGTCACGGTCGACGATCCGTGGGGCTATGGCAACTCGCTCGAGTGGGCGACGAGCTGCCCTCCGCCGCGTCACAACTTCACCGAGCTGCCCCGGATCCGTTCGGAGCGCCCGGCGTTCGAGCTGCACTACCCGCACATGGTCGAGCGGATGCACGCCGAGGCCCACGTCGGACGCGGCCACACCCCCGTCGAGGCTGGGCGATGAGGGCGGGTCCGGCCCCGACCTGGCTGGACCAGCAGGTCGTACCGACCTACCGCCCCCACCCCGGTGCACTGCTGGTGCCGATGCTCGTCCTGGTGGCGACGCTGGCCTCGCCCCTGCTGATCCCCGTGCCCGCCGCACTGGCCTTCGCGGCCACGGCGCTCGCGTGGGTCGTGTGCCGCGCCCGCGCCGGAGGAACCACCACCGAATAGTCCCGATCGATGGTACGAACGGGCCGTTCAGTCCCTCCGGGGACTGAACGGCCCGTTCGCATCCCGCGTTGGAGGACATCGGGATTGGCGGACATCGGGGATCCTCGACCGGCCGCCGTCACTCGATGCGACGTCGGTGCGCCCAACGGGTGAGCGCGTTCCGGTTGGACTGCTGTGTCTTGCGGAGCACGTTGGACGCGTGCGTCTCGACGGTCTTCACGGAGATCACCAGCGTCTCGGCGATCTCCCGGTACGTGTAGCCGCGAGCGAGCAGGCGCAACACCTCGAGTTCACGCGGAGTGAGCGAATCGAGTTCCGGGTCGAGCGGCGGCTCGGGAACGGACGATCGCCCGGTGAACGAGTCGAGGACGAACCCCGCGAGACGCGGGCTGAACACCGCGTCTCCCCCGGCGACCCGCCGGACACCGTCTGCGAGTTCACGACCCGAGATCGTCTTGGTGACGTAACCCCGGGCACCCGCCCGGATCACCGCGATCACGTCCTCCGCCGCATCGGAGACGCTGAGCGCCAGGCACACCGGGCCCGGCGCGATCCCGGCCAGCACCGCGACGCCACCGCCGTCCGGCATGTGCACGTCGAGCAGGACCACGTCCGGTGAGGTGGCGTCGATTCCCGCGATCGCCTCCGCGACTCCGCCGGCCTCACCGACCACCACGATGTCGGGTTCCGTTGCCAGCTCGGCCCGCACCCCAGACCGGAACACGGCATGATCGTCGACGAGAAACACCCGGAAAGCGGTGTCAGAGGAAGCGGATTCGGGATTGTTTCCGGATGACGTCACCGAGGCTGCTCCTTGGGTCGGGCCGACTGCTCCGACCACTCTAGGTCGTCTGTGTCCTGGGTACCGAGCGGCATGTGGATGCGGATCTCGGTCCCCCGGCCGACGGCGGAATCGACGGTCACCTCTCCGCCGCGCCGCTCGACCCGCGCGCGAATCGACTTCGCCAGCCCCTGGCGGTCCCCCGCGATGGCGTCGACGTCGAATCCGACGCCGCGGTCGCGGACGAAGACGTTCAGCTCGGTGGATTCCGCCTCCGCGAAGACGTCGACGTTCGATTCACCGGAGTGCTTCGCCGCATTGACGAGCGCCTCGCGCGTGGCACCGAGGACCGCCGTGACCGCCTCCGGGGTGATCCCCGAATCGGCCTCGGGCAGGTCGAGTCGCACATCGCCGACGGTGACGGTCTCGACCGCGACCCCGTACTGGTCCTCGACCTCACCCGCGATCGTGCGCAACGCCTCCGCGAGACTCGCGTGCGCGGTCTCGCCCTCACCGAACAGCCACTTGCGCAGCTCCCGCTCCTGGCTTCGGGCCAAGCGCTGCACCTGCAGCGGCGAATCGGCCTGCTTCTGGATCAGCGCGAGTGTCTGGAGGACCGAGTCGTGCAAATGCGAGGCGATCTCTTCCCGCTCCTCGGTACGGATCCGCGCCGCCCGCTCGCGTCCGAGATCGCGCCACATCCGCAGCCACAGCGGCACGGTCAGCAGCCCGATCCCGACGAGGGTCACCACCACCGCCAGCACCGAGGACCGCAGCGACGCCAGGTCGACCTGCGCCAGAATCACCACACCGAGGCCGAGGACGATCAGCGAGATGCCACCGAGGACCCGCGCCCACGTGAGAACGGTCGGCCTCTGCGGCAGCCCGAACACCGAGCGCGGACCGTCGGAGTCGTACTCCCGCCACACCAATGCCGCACCGACCGCGACCACGACGACCGGGACCAGCACCTCGGCGGCGGTACCGCTCGCCAGCGCGCCCAGTACCGCGGCCAGCGCGAGACCGAGGACGGCGAGGCCGAGTGCCCGCTGCCGCTCGGCGCGGCTGGGACGTTCCGTGTCGGTGCCGGGCGGGGTGAAGATCCACAGCAGGCCGTATGCCGTGATCCCTGCGCCCGCGAGCGCACCGAGCAGCACGAACGCCACCCGAACCTTGAACACGTCGACCCCGAGGTGATCGGCAAGCCCACCGGCGACACCACCGATGACCCGGCCACCGACGCGTCGTTCGAGCCTGGGCGGCCCCTCCGGCGATGCCGGAGCGGTCACCGGCGTCTGGGCATGTGGGATCGGCTGCACACCTTCGATGGTGGCACGCGGTCGCCGCCGCGCGCATCAGGGTGCAACCCTGACAACAGAGCGTCCTCCGCGACCGAATATCAGGGTCGGTCCCTGATGTGCACGCACCCCCACGGGGTCGACGATGGACGGCATGAGCACAGCGACCTTCTCCGAACAGCTGAACCAGTTGTGGCGAACCCGGCCCGTGCGACTTCCCCGCCGAGGCCCGATCGCAGGCGTCGCGGCGGGCATCGGCCACCGCTACGACGTCGACCCCGTCCTCATCCGAGTCGCGTTCGTGGTCTCGACGATCTTCGGCGGCGCGGGGATCGTCCTCTACCTGGCGGGATGGCTGCTGCTACCGCGTGCAGGTGACGACGCGTCCGCTGCCGAGTCGCTGCTCGGTCGTGGGCGGAGTTCGGCATCGAGCACGAAGACCATCGTCCTGGTGGTCGCACTCGCTATCGCGGTCAGCGCCTTCGGTCCGATCGGCGTCGGATTCGGCGGGTCCGGGATGTTCAGCATGGCGCTGATGCTCGGCGGGCTGTGGCTGCTGTTCCAACGCCGGCCGAATCCGCCGGCCACCATCCCCGACGCGGAGCCGTGGGCGGGCATCCCGACACCCGGGTTCCCGCACGCCAACCCACGCGCGTGGTATGGCGACCACACCGGCTGGCCCGGCGCCACTCACACACCGCCAGGTGTCTTCGCGACGCTGCCGAAGACCTACGACCCGGGCTCCGCCACACCGTCCCCCGACGCGCCGACGACCGACGCCGCGACGGATCCGGACGTCGCGGTCACCCCGTCCTCCGACTCGAGTGCGGCCGGCGGTGTCCCACCGACCGACGTCACGACGCCGCCGGCGTGGGATCCGCTCGGAGTGGCACCGTTCGCCTGGGATCTGCCCGAGCCCACGCCCGCACCGAAGCCACTCGTCCCCGCCCCCGCCCGACCGAAGTCTCGGCTGACGTCGGTGGTGCTGGGATTGGCGATCCTCGCCACCGCCGCAGCATGGGCACTCGCCGCGGCGACCGGATGGGACTGGTTGTCGCCCGGCCGGATCGGCGCCGTCGGCCTCGCCGTCGTCGGTGTCGGACTCGTCATCGGTGCCTTCCTGCGACGCGGATACGGACTGCTCGTCGTCACCGGACCACTCGTCGGCTTCGTCATCCTCGCCTCGCTCGTCGGCCCCGTCGACTGGGAATCCGAGAACGTCGGCACCCGCACCTGGGCACCCGCCGCCGCCAGCGAGCTCGCTCCCGAATACACCGGGCAGCTCGGCGAGTTCACGCTCGACCTGCGTCAGATCACGCTGTCCGAGGACAAGACCGTCGACGTCACCTCAGGAGTGGGCAGCTTCACCGTGCTCGTCCCGGAGAACATGAACGTCGTCAATCACTGCTCGATCGCGGTCGGAGACACTTACTGCCTTCCGGACGGGTTGAGCGGCGGCGCCGACGGCACCGACGGACCGGTACTGACCCTGAACATGAACGGCCGCATGGGAAATCTGGAGGTTCACCGTGGCTGACAACACCGACACCGACACCGCCGCGACCGCCGGCACGCGCCGACGGCCGTCACCGGGCCTGCTGCTCGCCGGCCTGGCCGCGCTGCTCGTCAGCGTGTGGGCATTCATCGGACCGGACCGGCTCGGCGCCATCGGCGAAGGTCACCTCAAGTGGCTGTTCATCGCGGTCGCCGTCGTGGTCGGTGTGGTCCTCGTCATCTCCCCCGGCCGGCGGCGATGAGGGCCAGGGGCGCTACCCGCAGACGCGGACGTTCCGGAGCTTCTGCAGGGCCGAGTGCTGATCGCGGTGCACCTGCTCGACCGAACACCCCAACGCCTCACCTGCCTGGGCGGCACTGAGCCCCACGGCCGTTCGCAACACGAGCACATCCCGCTCGTGTCGCGCCAACCCGTCCATCGGGCCCGGCGGCGTCACGTACGGCCGGACGGCCTCCACACCGAGAACCGTCTCGGTGTAGACCACCCGCAGCGGAGATCGCGCCCGGTCGCTGAGCACCGCGGCGATCGCAACCGGAAGAACTCCCGCCGCAACGGAATCCGCAGCAGGCACGCCCAGCGCCGGGGCCAACTCGGCACGGCACATTCGCGTCACCAGCGCCCGGGTCGCGTCGCAGAGCAGGGTCACCGCGCCACGATCACCGACCCCCGTGCGGTGTGCTCCCCAGACACCGCGCTCGAGCACCCGGTACGCCGTACCGGAGCCTTCCCCCGTCATGTCGTTCTCCTCGCGACTCGCATCGAACAAGTGAACCCCGCGAACCTTGGAGCCCGCGGGCAGAACTCACAGCGTTACACAGCCCATTGACAGGGAGAATCCGTCCCACCACCGACGAGGGCCGCCGACGCTGTGCGTCGACGGCCCTCGCAGGCGTCAGTGGGTCACTCCCACTCGATGGTTCCCGGCGGCTTGCTCGTCACGTCGAGCACGACGCGGTTGACGTCGGCCACCTCGTTGGTGATCCGGGTGGAGATCCGTTCGAGAACGTCGTACGGCAGACGCGTCCAGTCCGCGGTCATCGCGTCCTCACTGGACACCGGGCGCAGCACGATCGGATGCCCGTAGGTGCGTCCATCGCCCTGGACACCGACACTGCGCACGTCCGCGAGCAACACCACCGGGCACTGCCAGATCTGGCCGTCGAGACCGGCCGCGGTGAGCTCCTCACGCGCGATCGCGTCGGCCTGGCGCAGCAGTTCGAGCCGCTCCCGCGTCACCTCACCCACGATGCGGATCGCCAGACCCGGACCGGGGAACGGCTGCCGGGCAACGATCTCCTCGGGCAGGCCGAGCGCGCGGCCGACCGCGCGAACCTCGTCCTTGAACAGCAGACGCAGCGGCTCCACGAGCTTGAACTGCAGGTCCTCAGGCAGGCCACCGACGTTGTGGTGGCTCTTGATGTTCGCGGTACCCGCGCCGCCGCCGGACTCCACGACGTCGGGGTACAGCGTGCCCTGGACCAGGAAGTCCACGGCCTCGCCGTGCGCGACGGACTCGCCGAGCACCTCCGTCACGGCACCCTCGAACGACCGGATGAACTCGCGCCCGATGATCTTGCGCTTGGCCTCCGGGTCGGAGACGCCGTCGAGTTCCGACAGGAACGTGTCGACCGCGTCGACGGTGATCAGCTTGGCACCCGTCGAAGCGACGAAGTCCTGCTGCACCTGCTCCCGCTCACCCGCACGCAGCAGGCCGTGGTCGACGAACACACACGTCAACCGGTCGCCGATGGCCCGCTGCACGAGGGCGGCCGCGACCGCGGAATCGACGCCGCCGGAGAGGCCACAGATCGCCTTGCCGTCGCCGACCTGCTCCCGGACCTGCTCGATCAGGGCCTCGGCGATGTTCGCCGCCGTCCACGTCGGCGCAATGCCCGCGATCTCGCGCAGAAAGCGGGTCAGGACCTGCTGGCCGTGCGGCGAGTGCAGGACCTCCGGGTGGTACTGGACGCCCGCCAGTCGCCGCGCCCGATCCTCGAATGCGGCGACCGGCGCGCCCGCGCTGGTCGCCGTGACCTCGAAGCCGTGCGGCGCGTCGGTGACGGCGTCGCCGTGGCTCATCCACACCGGCTGGGTGGTCGGCAGGCCCTCGTGCAGGACACCGCCGTCCACACTGAGCTGGGTGCGCCCGTACTCACGCGTGCCGGTGTGGGTGACCGTGCCACCCAGGGCACCGGCCATGGCCTGGAAGCCGTAGCAGATGCCGAACACCGGGATGTCGTGGTCGAACAGGCGCGGGTCGAGCTGCGGCGCGCCGTCGGCGTACACGCTGGACGGTCCGCCGGACAGGATCACCGCCGCAGGCTTGCGTGCCACGATCTCCTCGACGGTCGCCGTGTGCGGCACCACCTCGGAGTAGACGCTGGCCTCACGGACCCGACGTGCGATCAGCTGCGCGTACTGCGCCCCGAAGTCGACGACGAGTACCGGATTCTGCTGGCTGGGGCCGGAATGCTGGGTGTCTGCCACCCGCCCAGTCTAATGTGTGGCCGCGCCCACCCCGTCCTCACGCCCGCAGCTTCGCCCGCAGCTCGTGTTTGCGGGCCTTGCCGGTCGCGGTCTTCGGCAACTCGTCGACCACCAGGACCCGCTTGGGCACCTTGAACCCGGCGAGGTGTGCCTTCGCGTGAGCGATCACCGTCGCCTCCAACTGCTCGTCGGTGACGGCCGGATCCGATCCGACGACCACCGCGGTCACGGCCTCGCCCCACCGCTCGTCCGGCAGCCCGACCACCGAGCACTCGACGACGCCGGGAGCACCGGCGACGATTCGTTCGACCTCGACCGACGAGACGTTCTCGCCGCCCGACTTGATGATGTCCTTGAGACGGTCGGTGAACCACACGACCTGCTCGGAGTCGAGGTGACCGACGTCGCCGCTGTGGAACCAGCCGTGCGCGAACGCGGCCGTGTTGGCGTCCGCGTTGTTCCAGTAGCCGCTGCACACGTGGGGGCCGCGGTAGACGATCTCGCCGGTCTCCCCGACGGGCGTCAATTCGCCGTCAGCCATGATCCCGACCTGGACGGTCGGCGTCGCGGGCCCCCAGGAGTCGGGCTTGGTGTCGCGGTGCTCGGGCCACTGCAGCACGGTCGCGGGCACGACCTCGGTCTGACCCGACCCCAGGATCACTGCCGCATTCGGGAAGGCCGCATCGACCTGGTCGAGCAGGGTCGCGGGCATCGGGGCCATCGCGTAGATGGCCAGGCGCACCGACGACAGGTCGCGGGCCTGCTGCCCCTGCGCGGCAAGTGCGGCCGCGTACATGATCGGCAGCATCATCACCGTGGTCACCCGGTGCGTCTCCATCGCGTCCAGAACCGCACCCGGATCGAACGGTCCCGGCAGCACGACGGTGCCACCGATGAACAGCGTCGGCATGACCAGCGTGTTCAGTCCTGTGGTGTGGAAGAGCGGCAGCACGTTGAGCAGCACCGCGGGCTCGCTGCCCCACCCGGCGCCCTGCATCAGCGCATTGGTCAGTCCGCCGATCATCAGAGAGGTATGACTGGTCAGGACGCCCTTGGGTCGCGAGGTCGTGCCCGAGGTGTAGAGACACTGCGCGGTGTCGCGGTCGTCGACGAGGACTTCGAGCGGCCCGTCCACGGCGCGGGAGGCGATCTCCGTCCACGACAGGACCGGCCGCCCGGCGATCTCGGCGGGCGCACCCTCACCGGAGACGACGACGGTCGTCACCGCGTCGAGAGCCGGGAGGATCCTCTCGATCAGCGGCACGAAGGCGACGTCGGTGACGATCGTGGTGGTGCCGGAATCACGGAGGATCCAGACGATGTCCTCCGGCGCGAGGACGAGGTTGACGGGCATCGCGACGAGTCCGGCCTTCGCGCAGCCGAAGTAGGTGGCCAGGAACTGCCACGAGTTGCCCATCAGCATCGCGACCGGCTGCTGCCGCTCCAGGCCGGCGTCGAGCAGAGCCCGGCCGACGGACTCGGCGGCCGTGTCGAGGTCCCGGTAGGTGACGGTGGTGCCACGGTCGAGGACCGCAGCTCGCGCCCCGAACATCCGTGCGGAACGGGTCAGCGCGTCGCCGACCGACACGCGGCTCGCGAGATTGATCTCGAGCTCGGACAGTCCGGACATATCGGGCTTCATGGGTGCCAGCCTCCGCATCGATGGGTTGTTTCGGTCACTAAGCCATCACCGAGTGATGTCGGTCACTCGCGACTGTAGGGCCGGACGCCGAAACAATCAAGCATGATTGCTTGATTTCTGGTCAAAGAGACGAAGAAGGCCCCCGACCTCACCAGTCGGGGGCCACTCCTCCGAGGCAGGGTCAGGCCACGTCACTGCTGTTCGGCGACGCGGGCTTCCCGGAGCGGATCTCCACGATCGGCAGCACCAGCGCAGCGGGAGCACCGGCCGGGACCACCGGGGCGTTCGGCGCCACCGGCGCGAGACGCCGGTAGCCCTCCCCCTGCGCCGGACGCTCGTCCTGCTCGCCCTTGTTCGGCCACAGCGACGCCGCGCGCTCGGCCTGTGCACTGATGGTGAGCGACGGGTTCACGCCGAGGTTCGCCGACACGGCGGCACCGTCGACGACACTCAGCGTCGGGTAGCCGTACACCCGGTGATAGGGATCGATGACGCCCTGCGAGGCGTCCGCGCCGATCGCGCAGCCGCCGAGGAAGTGCGCGGTGAGCGGAATGTTGAACACCTCGCCCCACGTGCCGCCCGCGACGCCCCCGATCTTCTCCGCGATCCGCCGCGTCGCCTCGTTGCCGACCGGGATCCACGTCGGGTTCGGCTCACCGTGACCCTGCTTGCTCGTCACCTTGCGGCGCCCGAACAGGCCACGCTTCGTGTACGTGGTGATCGAGTTGTCGAGGTTCTGCATGACGAGCGCGATAATGGTCCGCTCGCTCCAGTTCTTGACGCTCAGCATGCGCAGCATCTGCCCCGGGTTGGCGGCAATCGTCTTGAGCAACTTCACGAACCGCGGAGTACTGCCGCCGCCGTCCGTCATCAGGGTCTGCAGCAGACCCATCGCGTTCGAGCCCTTGCCGTAGCGGACCGGCTCGATGTGGGTGTCGGAGGCGGGATGGAACGAGGAGGTGATCGCGACGCCGCGGGTCAGGTCCATGCCGGGGTCGACCGTCAGCTTGGCCGCGCCGAGCAGCGCCTCGGAGTTGGTACGCGTCAGCTCGCCGAGCGTCGGCGACAGCCTCGACAGTGCGCCGCTGTCCTTCATCGCGTGCAGCAGATGCTGGGTGCCCCACGTGCCCGCGGCGAGCACCACGTTGTCCGCGGTGAAGGTCCGATGCCCCTTGCGCAGCTTGGCGCCGGTGCGGCGGGTCTGCACGTTCCAGGTCCCGTCGGACGCCTCGGTCAGTCCGGTCACCGTCGTCATCGGGATCACCGTCGCACCCGCCCGCTCGGCGAGCCCTAGGTAGTTCTTGACGAGGGTGTTCTTGGCACCGTGGCGGCAGCCGGTCATGCACTCACCGCATTCGATACATCCGGTCCGCGCGGGACCCGCACCCCCGAAGTACGGATCGGCGACCGTCTCCCCCGGCTCACCGAAGAACACCCCCACCGGCGTCTGGATGAAAGTGTCGCCGACACCCATGTCGTCGGCCACGGACTTGATCACGTCGTCGGCGGGCGTCATGTGCGGGTTCTGCACGACACCGAGCATCTTGCGGGCCTGGTCGTAGAACGGGCTGAGCTCGGCGTCCCAGTCGGTGATGCCCTGCCACTGCGGGTCCTGGAAGAACGACGACGGCGGCTTGTAGAGGGTGTTGGCGTAGTTCAGCGACCCACCGCCGACGCCCGCACCGGCGAGGATCATCACGTCACGCAGCAGGTGCACCCGCTGAATGCCGTAGCAGCCGAGAGCGGGCGCCCACAGGAATCGCTTGAGGTCCCAGCTGGTCTTCGCGAAGTCGGAGTCGGCGTAGCGGCGTCCGGCCTCGAGGATTCCGACCCGATAGCCCTTCTCGACCAGGCGCAACGCGGTGACGCTGCCCCCGAATCCGGAACCGACGATCAGCACGTCGTAATCCGTCGCACGCTTACCCATCAGGAGACCTCCACTACCGTGAACCTGGTTGTTACCCGTCAGTATGCACCCCGGAGCTGTGACCGATCCCACAAGGGTGCCCTAACCGTAACGGGACGTACCAGAAACCCTGCGCATCACGACCCCGACAGACGTGAACGGACCGTTCGGACCCTCAGCGGGTCCGAACGGTCCGTTCACGACGAGCAGGCGGCGGGTCAGGCGCGGACCGTCAGGCCCACCTTCTGGAACTCCTTGAGGGTCGAGTAGCCCGACTTCGCCATCGAGCGGCGCAGTCCGCCCACCAGGTTCAGCGAACCGAACGGGTCGTTGGACGGACCCGTCAGCACCTGGTCCAGGCTCGGACGATCACCGAATGCGACGGGCAGCAGCGCGCCACGCGGCACCGACGGATGCGCAGCCGCCGACGGCCAGAACCAGCCGCCTCCCGCCGCTTCCGCCGATGCGGCGAGCGGGGCACCCAGCACGGCCGCGTCCGCGCCACACGCGATCGCCTTGGCCAGATCACCCGACGTCGCGATGTCGCCGTCCGCGATCACGTGGACGTACCGGCCACCGGTCTCGTCCAGGTAGTCGCGTCGCGCAGCGGCGGCGTCCGCGATGGCGGTCGCCATCGGGACACCGATGCCGAGCACCTCACCGGTCGTCGTCGCACCCTCGGTCGAGCCGTAACCGACGATGACGCCGGCAGCGCCGGTGCGCATCAGGTGCAGCGCCGTGCGGTGATCGCTGACGCCACCCGCGACCACGGGCACGTCGAGCTCCGAGATGAAGGTCTTGAGGTTGAGCGGCTCGCTCCCGCTGTTCGCGACGTGCTCGGCGGAGATGATCGTGCCGTGGATGACCAGCAGGTCGATACCGGCCTTGATCAGCTCGGGAGTGAGCGCACGAGCGTTCTGGGGGCTGACCCGGACCGCTGTCGTCACGCCCGCGTCACGCACCTGTGCGACCGCGGCCGCCAGCAGGTTCGCCTGGATCGGCGCGGCATGCAGCTCCTGCAGACGAGCGATCGGCGCATCCGGATCCTCGTCCGTCTCCGCGAGGTGCACGAGTTCGGCGAGCTTCGCCTCGACGTCCGCGTGCCTGCCCCACAGTCCCTCGCCGTTGATGACGCCGAGGCCACCGCGGCGACCCATCTCGATCGCGAACGACGGCGACACCAGCGCATCCGTCGGATGCGTCAGAACCGGGATGTCGAACCGGTAGGCATCGAGCTGCCAGGTGGTCGACACCTCCTTCGACGAACGGGTCCGACGGGACGGAACGATGTCGATATCGTCCAGCTCGTAGGTGCGACGGGCGGTTCTGCCCATACCGATCTCAACGAGGTCGCGCACGCGCGCCCCTTTCTTCGATGTGTAGTTGACGCAAGTGACGTGGGAAAGGGTCCGGTTACCGGGCCGCGTAGTTCGGGGCCTCGACCGTCATCGTGATGTCGTGCGGGTGGCTCTCCTTCAGACCCGCCGCGGTGATCTGCACGAACTGCGCTTCCTGCAGGTGCTCGATGGTGGTCGATCCGGTGTACCCCATCGCCGCGCGCAGGCCGCCGGTCAGCTGGTGGATGACCGAACCGAGCGGGCCGCGGAACGGAACCCGGCCCTCGATGCCCTCCGGCACCAGCTTGTCCTCGGACAGCACGTCGTCCTGGAAGTAGCGGTCCTTCGAGTAGGACTTGCCCTGACCGCGGCTCTGCATCGCGCCCAGCGAGCCCATGCCGCGGTAGCTCTTGAACTGCTTGCCGCCGACGAGAACCATCTCGCCGGGCGACTCCGCCGTGCCCGCCAGCAACGAACCGAGCATCGCCGTCGACGCGCCGGCCGCGAGTGCCTTCGCGATGTCTCCGGAGAACTGGAGGCCGCCGTCCGCGATGACAGGGATGCCGAGCGGCTTGCACGCCGCGACGGCCTCGAGGATGGCGGTGATCTGCGGTGCACCGACACCGGCGATAACGCGGGTGGTGCAGATCGAGCCCGGACCGACGCCGACCTTGACGGCGTCGACGCCCGCCTCGACGAGCGCCTGCGCGCCCCCGCGGGTCGCGACGTTTCCACCGATGATCTGTACCCGATCGCCGACCTCGGCCTTGATCTTCGCGATCATCTCCAGCACACCGACGGAGTGGCCGTGCGCGCTGTCGACGACGAGGACGTCGACGCCCGCGTCGGTCAGCGCCATCGCGCGCGCCCACGCGTCGTCGCCGACGCCGACGGCCGCACCGACCAGCAACCGGCCGTCGCGGTCCTTGGTCGCGTTCGGATGCTGCTCGGTCTTGACGAAGTCTTTGACCGTGATGAGTCCGGTGAGCTTGCCCTGGCCGTCGACGATGGGGAGCTTCTCGATCTTGTGACGACGCAGCAGCCCGAGCGCTGCGTCCGCCGTCACGCCTTCCTGGGCGGTGATCAGCGGGGTCTTGGTCATCACCTCGGACACCGGACGGCTGAGGTCGACCTCGAAGCGCATGTCGCGGTTGGTGATGATGCCGACGAGCTGACCGGCGTCGTCCGTGACGGGCAGACCGGAGATCCGGAACCGGGCGCACATGGCGTCGACCTCGGCGATGGTGTTCGTCGGCGAACAGGTCACCGGGTCGGTGACCATGCCTGCCTCGGACCGCTTCACGGTCTCCACCTGCGACGCCTGCGCATCGGTCGAGAGGTTGCGATGCAGCACGCCCATGCCGCCCGCGCGGGCCATGGCGATCGCCATCCGCGCCTCGGTGACGGTGTCCATCGCCGAGCTGACCAACGGCACCCGCAGCCGGATGTCGCGCGTGAGCTGGCTGGACGTGTCGACCTGACTGGGGATGACGTCCGACGCGGCGGGCAGCAACAGCACGTCGTCGAAGGTCAGTCCGAGCATCGCGACCTTGTCGGCGCGGTCTCCACCGGTGTGCACGTGCCCTCCGGAATTAGTCATGCGGCTGTCGAACCTTTCCATCGAACGTCGGTTGCACTGGACCGTCGGCCCCGGCGGCGCGCGTGGGAAACCCCGTGCAGCCACTCGCCCATGGGCCGAAATGTCGCGATTCTTCGGACAGAATCAATGCTCGATCCCCAGCGAAGTATTCCCTCGGACCGGTCACCATGGTATCGGCTGCGCGCGTGTGCAGGCGAACCCGGTTGACTCAGACGGGTGGCGCAGAGTGCCCCGCGCTGCGTACCGTGGTGCTGTGCGTGATCAATTGCCTCCCGGTCTGCCGCCGGACCCGTTCGCCGGCGACCCGTCCGACCCGTCCGCCGCGCTGGATGCACTCGAGCCGGGCCAGCCCCTCGACCCCCATGAGCGCCTCGCCGTCGAAGAAGACCTGGCGGACCTCGCGGTCTACGAGGCACTGTTGGCGCATCGCGGAATTCGCGGCCTGGTCGTCTGTTGCGACGACTGCCAACAGGACCACTACCACGACTGGGACATGCTGCGAGCGAACCTGCTCCAGCTGCTCGTCGACGGCACGGTCCGCCCCCACGAGCCCGCATACGATCCGGTCCCCGAGGCCTACGTCACGTGGGACTACTGCCGCGGCTACGCCGACGCGTCGATGAACGAGGCACTCCACGGAGACGGTTTCGACGCCTGACCGGGACGCGCACTCCGGCACTCGAACCGAGAACGGCCCGACGAGCAGTGCTCGTCGGGCCGTTCTCGGTTCTAGCTCGTGGGCGCCTCGGGCGACAACTGCCGCGTCTCGCTCTGCGTCTTCTCCGTCGTGGGGACCGCAGTGGTCGGCTTCGGTGCCGTCGAGCCGGTATCCGGGGTGAGAACGATCTCGGGTCCCGGGGGCGGCGACGTCGTCACGGGCGGAACGCCCGTGACGGTTGTCTCGAGGGGAAGCTCCGTCACCGGCAACGTCGGCCTGACGAGAGCGTCCGTCGGATACTCCGGCACCGTGGTCGGGGGGATCCCCGGCAGCGTCGTGACCACCGGAACCGGCAACGTCGTCGTGACGCCGGGAACCAGCGGAGGCGGAACGGGAAGCGCACTCGTGGCGGTGGCGGTGGCGTCGGCCATCAGACGGTCGTGCCAGGCGTTCAACTCGTCGCGCTTCGCCGAATCACTCACGGCACCGACGCGCTTGCTCGCGGACTCCAGCACGGCCATCGCACCCTCGGAGTCGCCGGAGCGGATCATCCGCTCGGCTTCCTCGAGGTTGTTCTTCGTGTCGATGCCGGCGACGGTCGAGTTGGCGCGCTCCGTGAAGACGACCGACTTGACCTTCCACAACGGATCACCGGGCTGGGCGTTGTACGACCCGACGGTGATTCCTGCCATCACGACCGCGATCGCCGCTGCGGCGCCCGCGACCGGGCGCAGCAGTCGGAGCGAACCGCGCCGCGGGGTCTGCTCGCGCGCGATCTCGGCGTCGACGGCCGCAGCGACCTCGTCGAGCGTCGGGCCCGCAGGGAGTTCGGGGGCCACTATCTCGGCCCTCCAGCCGGCCAGCAGCGAGGCGAGCCGGTACTCCTCCGCAGTGGCGGTGGGGACGTCACCACCGCTCGCGAGAGCGTCGATGAGGGCGTCGTCACGCTGTACCGCTGCAAGGTCGAACGGCTGACCGCCCGTCGTCTCCTCGGCAAACGGATCACCCTGCGACGGGGTGAGGTCGGCGTCGGACGCATTGTGTTGCCGTGACCACTTACCGTGGCCACGCCTGTTCCCCCTAGCCATACATCTCACCCGCTTTCGCTACTTCGGTCTTCAATTTCGCGAGCGCCCGGTGCTGGGCTACTCGTACTGCTCCCGCCGTACTCCCGACGGCGGCCGCCGTTTCCTCCGCGGACAGACCCACTACCAGTCGAAGGATGACGATTTCTCGATGCTTGTCGGACAGTGTGGCGAGCAGGGAGTTGACCTGCCTGCTCGTCTCGGAATCGAGGGCGAGTTGTTCCGGCCCTTCGTCAACCGAGACCACATCTGGTACTTCGGCCATCGACTCGGATCGGTTACGTCCCGCGCTTCGGTGTGCATCGGCCACCTTGTGCGAGGCAATCCCGTACACGAATGCCATGAACGGCCGCCCCTGGTCCCGATATCGGGGTAGGGCCGTCATCACAGCCAGGCACACCTCCTGCGCCACATCGTCCGCGGACAGGTGTCCCCGTTCCGCGGCTCCGACCCGTGATCGGCAATAGCGCACGACCATGGGTCGGACAAACTCCAGAACTCGAGCCAAAGCAACCCGATCGCCCTGCGCTGCCGCAGCGACGGCTGAGTCCAACTCCTCGCTCGTACTACTCATCGACAGACAAAGTCCTGGCGTTACAGTGGCGCGCCTGTGACGGAGCGCTCCCGACCGGATGGCGGAACGCTTGAAGGATAGCGACCTTCCGTCACGATTCTCGGAATCGCCCGCCTGCGGCCACAACCGAGGCCTCGGCGCGTTGGCGAACCTCCAGGAAGCGGGGCGCCGGCGCGACCCCGCACAGCAGCATCGAGGCGGCCCAGCGGAGAGGGACGAGATCGTGTTCGTCGCAGCGCGCGAGGACGCGGAGAGCCGGGTCGACGGCCGCGGCAGTGTCGGGTCCGGCACTGACGGCGGCCGCGACGAGCAGTTCCGACTTGACCTGGTGCCGCACCGAGGGTGACCCGTTCGCGAATTCGAGTGCGCGCCTCGCGTTCACGAGACCCTGGACCGCGTCGCCCGAGGCGAGGGACATCTCGGCCGTCACCCAGTGCAGTCTGATCCGTTGGCGCCACAGGTCGGGGCTTGCGTCGGCGAGGAGGTCTGCGCACCGTTCGAGCAGACGGAACCCGAGATCCAATCGGCCACATCCGAGGGCGTCGGCGGCCAGTCCGGTCACCGCGTCGCAGCGCGCGGCCCTGGCACCCGGAGCCTGCGAATCGCCGAGGACGGCGAGCGCGCGGCCGTCGTGGGCGGACGCGAGCCGGTGCCATCCGAGTTGCCGCAGCAGTGATGCCTCGGTACTTGCCACGAGCGAGTCGAGGACGGCACCGGCCCGACTGCGGCGCAGCACGGCGAGTTCGGTGCGGGCGGCGGCGTAACGACCCTGCCCACCCAGCGCGACGGCGCGCAACCACCGGTCGTGCGGCGCGACTGCGGGCGGGACGGCGCCACCCGGCACCGGTCCGAATGCGATGGCGTCGAGCGAGTCGACGGCGAGGGTTGCGAACACGACGTAAGGGTAGAGGTGCGTCGCAGCGAACCGACGCGGACACCGCGCCGTCACCAATTGTTACCGATGCGTTCTTCGACAGTTTCGGTCACATTACGATTTCGACTTGCGTAAATATTGAGCACATTTTATGGGGAGCCAATTGCCGATAACGACCAGGGCCGCCTCGGCAGGCGATCTCACCCGCAGGAGCGTCCCGAACACGTCGCTCGACGCCTTTCGGCTCGAGAACCCCGACGAACTCCCAGTACAGCGGCGGAAATCGTGCAGTACGCACGTACCGGAGGCGCACCCTTGGCGCCTCCTCGAAGAATCACGAAATAGTGTCAATGTCGATGAACAGAGCGTTAATTCCTCGCTGTGGAGGTATGTAAATCACCACGCGCAGAACTGTTGACTCGATTTCCACGCCGACTATAACGTTGCTGTTGAAATTGAGTACTTGTGTGAACGACCTTCACAGTCGTACTCGCGAACTGGGTTCCGCACCCACCGGGAGCACTCGCTGTGATGCAGGTGCAGACCCAGCCACGGTGAGAGCAGTGCCCGAGCCGCCGACGTCAGGAGATGGAATGCCGCAACCAAATCACCTCCCCGGCCCCAATGCCGACATCTGGGACTGGCAGATGCACGGACTCTGCCGCGGCGTCGACTCCGCGATGTTCTTCCACCCAGACGGCGAGCGAGGCCGTGCCCGCGCGCAGCGCGAGATGCGGGCAAAGGAGATGTGCAGGCAATGCCCGGTCCTGACCCAATGCCGCAACCACGCCCTCACCGTCTGTGAGCCCTACGGCATCTGGGGTGGGATGTCCGAAGCCGAGCGGGAGGCGCACACGCGCCGCTTCCGCCAGAAGATCGCCTCCTGACGAGCACCTGAACAACGACGAAGCCCCGGACGGTCGAACCCGTCCGGGGCTTCGTCGTGGTGAAACTTAGTGGCTGTGGCCGTGGCCGTGGCCTGCAGCCTCGTCGACGACGGGCTTGTCGACGACGGCAGACTCGGTGGTGAGCACCATCCGCGCGACGGACGCCGCGTTCACCACTGCCGAGCGCGTCACCTTGACGGGGTCGACGACACCGTCCGCGAGCAGGTCGCCGTAGGTGAGGGTTGCGGCGTTGAAGCCGTGTCCCTTGGGCAACTCTGCGACCTTGCTGACCACGACGGAGCCGTCGACGCCTGCGTTGGTCGCGATCCAGAACAGTGGCGCCTGAACGGCGGTCCGCACGACCTCGACACCGGTCGCCTCATCACCCGAGAGCGACGCGGCGAGCGCGGTCAGCGACTGCGCGGCCTGCACGATGGCGGAACCGCCACCGGGCACGATGCCTTCCTCGACCGCGGCCTTGGCTGCGTTGACGGCGTCCTCGACCCGGAACTTGCGCTCCTTGAGATCCGTCTCCGTCGCGGCGCCGACCTTGATGACGGCGACGCCGCCGGCCAGTTTCGCGAGACGCTCTTCGAGCTTCTCCCGATCCCAGTCGGAGTCGGTGTTCTCGATCTCGCGCTTGAGCTGACCGACGCGAGCGTCGATGTCGGCCTCGGTGCCTGCACCGTCGACGATGGTGGTCTCGTCCTTGGTGACGACGACGCGGCGCGCGGAGCCGAGCAGCTCGAGGCCGGCGTCCTTGAGCGTGACGCCCATGTCGGCGGTGATGACGGTGCCCGCGGTGACCACGGCGAGATCCTCGAGGAACGCCTTGCGGCGGTCACCGAAGAACGGCGCCTTGACGGCGACGGCCTTGATGGTCTTGCGGATGGAGTTGACGACGAGTGTCGAGAGGGTCTCGCCTTCGACGTCCTCGGCGATGATCAGGACCGGCTTGCCGGACTCGGCGATCTTCTCGAGCAGCGGCAGGAAGTCCGGCAGGGAGCTGATCTTCTCGCGGTACAGCAGCACCAGCGCGTCCTCGAGCACGGCCTGCTGCGCATCGATGTCGGTGATGAAGTACGGGGAGAGGTAACCCTTGTCGAACTGGACGCCCTCGGTGACCACGAGCTCGGTCGCGAGGGTCGAGGACTCCTCGACCGTGACGACGCCGTCGATACCGACGCGGGTCATGGCCTCGCCGACGAGTTCGCCGATCTCGGCGTCGCGCGAGGAGACGGTGGCGACCTGCGCGATCGCCTCCTTGCCCTCGACCGGGGTGGCCGCGGCGAGCAGGGCCTCGGCGACCGCGTCGGCCGCCTTGGAGATGCCGACGCCGAGCGCGATCGGGTTGGCGCCTGCCGCGACGTTGCGGAGGCCGGTCTTGACGAGCGCCTGGGCGAGGACGGTCGCGGTGGTGGTGCCGTCACCCGCGACGTCGTTGGTCTTGGTGGCGACGGACTTGACGAGCTGGGCGCCGAGGTTCTCGAAGGGATCCTCGAGCTCGATCTCGCGCGCGATGGAGACGCCGTCATTGGTAACGGTCGGACCGCCGAACGCCTTGGCCAGCACGACGTGCCTGCCGCGGGGGCCGAGGGTCACCTTGACCGCGTCCGCGAGCTGGTCGACGCCACGCTCGAGAGCGCGGCGGGCGGTCTCGTTGAATTCGATCTGCTTGGACATATGTGCTGTTACTCCTGGGAAGGTCGGCGAGCCGTACCTGCTGAAGGTGCTCCTGAACGCGATCCGCCCCGGGTCCGTGGACGGAACACCGGGGCGGATGCATGTGGCTACTTGGAGACGACAGCCAGCACGTCGCGAGCCGACAGGATCAGGTATTCCTGGCCGGAGTACTTGATCTCGGTTCCGCCGTACTTGCTGTAGATGACGGTGTCGCCCTCCTGGACGTCCAGCGGGATGCGCTTCTCGCCATCTTCGTCCCAGCGGCCGGGGCCGACTGCGACAACGGTGCCTTCCTGCGGCTTTTCCTTCGCCGTGTCAGGAATGACCAGGCCAGAGGCCGTCGTCGTTTCAGCCTCGTTGGCCTGGACGAGGATCTTGTCCTCGAGCGGCTTGATGTTCACGCTCGCCACGATGAGCCTCCACTTTCGGGGGATTCAGGCGCCCCGGGGCTGTTCCCCTGGGCGTGTCGTCTTTTCACGCATGTGGCCCTGTCCCCCGATCGCGTCGTCGCGGGTGCCGTGACCGGGTCAGCGCCAACTAGCACTCTATACATGCGAGTGCCAGCACTCAAGGGAGGAGTGTGCGGATGTGGCCCACCCGGGGTTCCCGACGTGTCCCGAAACGAAGAGACCGGTCCGCGCGACGTCCACTCGGGTTGCCAGAGGGTGACCTACAGTCATCCGAATGGTGAACGTGAACAGACGTGGTTTCCTCGGCCTTGCCGGTGTCGGCGCCGCGAGCGCACTCGGCGTCGGGGCGTTCGGAACCGCCCTCGGGCGCTCCCCGTGGGGCACGTGGCACGCCGGTGCAGCGGAATTGCCCGCGTCGTTCGCGGGCACGACGCTGGAAACCGTGGCGACCCCGGTCGGGTCGGGCGGCTACCGCAGGCTCACCGCGGGACCGGGGTGGCCGACGATCGTCCGAGGCGAACTCGCGGAGCCGAGATCCGGACGCGAGGATCGCCGGACGGCGATGGCGTCGCTGGTCCAGCTCACCGACGTCCACGTGATCGACGCGCAGTGCCCACTGCGGTTCGAGTACATCGCGCCGTTCAACGGTTCGGCGTTCCGCCCACACGAGACACTGACCACTCAGGGTCTGGTGTCGTTGGTACAGCGCGTCAACTCGGTCGCGGCCGGTCCGCACACCGGTCGCGCATTCGATGCGGTGGTGTCGACGGGCGACAACACCGACAACCACGAGCACGCCGAACTCGGCTGGTTCCTCACCGCGCTGAACGGCGGCACCTTCATCCCGAACACGGGGGCCGCGGACCGCTACGAGGGCGTGCAGAACTCGGGTTCGGACCTGTACTGGAATCCCGAATCACCGATCCCGGACGTGTACAAGCAGGCCGGCTTCCCCGAGATTCCGGGATTGCTCGGCGCGGCGCTGACGCCCGTGACGAGCCCGGGCCTCGACACCCCCTGGTTCAGCGTCTTCGGCAATCACGACGACTCGGTGTCAGGCACGCTCCCCAGCGGGATCGGGCCACTGGACGCCATGTACACCGGCAACCTCAAGATCGAGGTGCCCGGCTCGCCCGAGGAGGCGATGTCCGTCGCGATGGCCACGAAGTCGGGGCCGGGCGCCGTCCTGAACGCGCTCGCCGCGATCACCTCTCCCCCGCGCCACGTCACCCCGGACCCGTCCCGGGCGCCGTTCACGCCGCGTGAGTACATCGCCGCGCACCTCGATCCCGCCCAGACCGGCCCCGGTCCCGTCGGGCACGGATTCGCGCTGGACGCCGCCGAGACCGGAATCGGCTACTACTCCTTCGAGATCGCGCCCGGCGTCGTGGGGATCGGCATGGACTCGACGAACCCGGCGGGATTCGTCGACGGCTCGCTCGGCGAGGCCCAGTTCCGATGGATCGAACGGACCCTGATCGAGGGCAGCAGCCGGTACTTCGGTGTCGACGGGCGTGCGGTCGAGCAGAGCCGCGAGGACGTGCTGTTCCTGCTCTTCAGCCACCACACCAGCACCTCGATGGACAATCTGATCCCTGATCCGGCCCGCCCGCTCGAGGCGCGGCACAGCGGCGGCGAACTGGTGGCGCTGCTGCAGCGATTCCCGAACGTCCTCGCGTGGGTCAACGGACACACCCACGACAACCGGATCACGCCGCACCCGGGCCCGACACCCGCGCAGGGGTTCTGGGAGATCAACACCGCTTCACACGTCGACTTCCCCCAGCACGCGCGGATCGTGGAGGTCGTCGACAATGCGGACGGAACGCTGTCACTGCTGACCACGTTGATCGAGGCGGACAGCCCCTACGAGGCGAAGCACGGCGACTTCTCACCGGCGGGGCTGGCGTCGTTGTATCGCGAATTGTCGTTCAACGACATCCATGCCGATCCGGCGCGGTTGGGCGGCACGGTCGACCACAACACCGAGTTGCTCCTGTCCTCCCCCCGAGCGTGACCAGCGCAGATCACACTCGCCGAATGTTGCACGCAGAATGCAAGTAATATAGCGTTCTTAGCGTGCAGCTCACCAAGTTCACAGATCTCGGGCTGCGCGTGATGATGCGGCTTGCCGTGGCTCCCGGGGGCGGTGGCCTGACGACCGGTCAGGTGGCGGACGAGATGTCGATTCCGTATACGCACACCACCAAAGTGGTGCTCCGACTCAAGGAACTCGGCATGGTCGAAGCCCGCCGCGGCCGGGGCGGCGGGCTGAACATCACCGAAAAGGCCAGGACCACCTCCGTCGGCTGGCTCACGCGGCAGCTCGAGGGCAACGACGAAGTCGTCACGTGCGAAGGCACCACCCCATGCCCGCTCCGTCACGGCTGCCGACTGCGCGGTGCGCTCCGCCGCGCACAGGACGCGTTCTACTCCACACTCGACGACATCACTGTCGACGATCTGGTCCGCGAACCCGACGCCCGCGTCCTCCTCAGCCTCTCCGTCAGGCCCGCCCAGCAGGCCTAGGTTCCCAGGCGGGTTGCGAACCGGACCTCGGCGAGGTCAGCGCTGCCGCAGGGAGCCGAGCAGACGGTCGAGCGTCGCCAACGCCGAGTCCCGGTCCGGGTCGGGGGTCTCTGATTGCGCCACCCAGAGCACCGTCTCGTTCATCGCCCCGGACAGCAGGTGTGCGGCTGGCGCGGCGAGCCCGCGAGCGATCGTGCCCTCCGCCTGCAGCTCGTCGAGCACCTCCTTCAGCAGGCGACCCGAGTTGGCCGCGTCGAGTTCCCGCCAGCGTTGCCATCCGAGCACGGCGGGCGCGTCGATCAACATGATCCGATGGACTCTCGGGTCCGACCCGGCGCGGACGAACTCGTGGCAGCCCTCGACGAGTGCGTCCCACAGGTTCTCCGCCCCGGCCGCGGCGTGGCTCACCCGGTCGGCCACCTCGCGCTGCACCTGATCCACGACGGCGTCGAACAACCCGGCCTTGCTGCCGAAGTGGTGGTAGACCGCCCCGCGAGTGAGGCCGGACCGCTGCGCGACATCGTCGAGTCCAACCGCGCCGTATCCGCGATCGGCGAACATCTCGACGGACACCGCGAGCAGAGTTCGCGTCGTCGTAGCGCTCTGTTCCTTCTTCGACGGACTCAAGCCCACCCCTTCGATGACCCATTGATACGTACGCAGTGTATGCGTATGTTCAGATACATACATTGTGTACGTATCTATCTTGAACGGAGAGCTTCATGGCCAAGACGAGCTTCTATCCGGTGATCTGCACCGACACCGTCGCCGAGTCGGCGGAGTTCTTCCGCCGCTGGTTCGACTTCGAGTCGACGTTCGAATCCGATTGGTACGTGAGCCTTCGACGCGAACCCGACCTCGAACTCGCGATCCTCGACCACACCCACGAGACCATTCCCGACGGGCACCGATCGCGCGCGCAGGGCCTGATCCTCAATTTCGAGGTCGACGATGTGGACGCCGAGTACAAGCGGCTCGTGACGCTCGGGGGTCGCCGCGCGGTGCTCGACCTCCGAACGGAGGATTTCGGGCAACGGCATTTCATCATCGCCGGCCCCGACGGCGTCCTGATCGACGTCATCACACCGACCCCGCCGACCACTGAGTTCGCGCACCAGTACGTCGAGTAGGACCGGCCCGCGTCCAGCTTTCACCGACGATCGCAGGCGGGGCGTGCCGTTGATTCGTGCGTCCCGCCTCGTCTTCGTGGCCAAACCGTGATCGCTTTCGCTTTCGCGGCGTTCGTCATCGTCGGCGGCTTCTTCGCCCAGAGTTCAAACGGTCGATCTTCAGCCACGACTACCCGAACCCTTACGGGACCGAGTGGCTGACCGATCCCCGCTTCCTGATCGGCGTGGTGATCTGCCTGAGGCAGCCGGGCTTCTACGCGTTCTCGGTACCGCGACGCCGTTGGCCCGCCCGCACTGCGGCAGTGATGACCTTCACACCGATCCCCAGCAACACCAGGTTGAACACGATCTGCGCCGTGACCACCGCCCGCGCCACCTCCGTCTCGGCGACGATGTCGCCGAATCCGACCGTGGAGAAGCAGACGAGCGAGAAGTACAACGCGTCGAGCCTGGACAGCGGTTCGTTGAAGCTGCCCGCCGACGTCAACGACATCAGGTGGTAAATCGTGGCAACCACCAGCAGGTAGGTCGGGACCGTCACGGCCAGCGCCTCGACCGACTGCACAGCGGGATACTTCGCGTGGACGATCCGGCGGACCTGCCACACGAACAGTACGGACACCAGGACCGCGCACAACACCAGTGCGCCGATCGCGCCGACCGAGGCGATGTCGTTCATCGGGACCACGAAGTACACGACGAGCAGCAGCACCGCGGACATCACGGGCCGCAGGATTGCCCGCCGAATCAGCTCACGCTGCTCGGTTCTCGGCAGCGAGGCGAAGGCAAGCCTCGGCCCTTCGGCAGCGCCTTCAGTGGCCATCGCCGCGCACCGACGACTGGCTGACCGTGACGGACAGTCCTGGATCGGTGGCGACGGACAGCGGCGACGGAGTCGCGCCTCCGGCGATGACGTGGGCACCCAGTGCGGCGATCATTACGCCATTGTCGGTGCAGAGACGCGGTTTCGGGATGCGAAGCGTCAGACCGGCCGCGTCACACCGCTCCTGCGCGAGCGACCGGATGCGGGAGTTCGCGGTCGCACCGCCACCGAGGACGAGGGTGTCGACGCCGACATCGGTGGCCGCACGCACCGCCTTCATGGTCAACACGTCCGCGACGGCTTCCTGGAACGACGCCGCGACATCGGGGATGGACACCGGCTCACCGGCCCGCTCCTTGGACTCGACGTACCGCGCGACGGCCGTCTTCAGTCCGGAGAACGAGAAGTCGTGCCTGGCGTCGCGGGGCCCGGTCATTCCGCGGGGGAACGCGATGGCCTTCGGGTCGCCGTCGCGCGCGGCGGCGTCGAGCGCGGGCCCGCCGGGGAACCCGAGTCCGAGCAGGCGGGCGACCTTGTCGAATGCCTCCCCCGCCGCGTCGTCGACCGTGGTGCCGAGTTCCTCGATCGGCTTCCCGAGGTCGCGCACGTGCAGCAGGTGCGTGTGCCCGCCGGAGACCAGGAGCGCCACGCACGGCGGCATCGGTCCGTGTTCGAGGGTGTCGACGGCGACGTGCCCGCCGAGGTGGTTGAGCGCGTAGAACGGCACGTCCCACGCCGCGGCGTAGGCCTTCGCGGCAGCGGCACCGACGAGCAACGCCCCGGCCAGTCCGGGGCCGATGGTGACGGCGAGCGCGTCCGGCTTGGCGATCCCCGCCTGCGCGAGTGCGCGTCGCATCGTCGGCACGATCGCCTCCAGATGTGCGCGCGACGCGACCTCGGGAACCACACCGCCGTAGCGGGCGTGCTCGTCGACGCTGGACGCGACCTCGTCGGCGAGCAACTCACAGGTGCCATCGGCGTTCCACCGGACGATGCCGACTCCCGTTTCGTCGCAGGAGCTTTCGATTCCCATCACGATCACGACTGCTGCTCCTCGGGCACGGCGGAGGGGTGCGGACGGCGCATTGTGTATGCGTCCGCCCCACTGGGTTGGTAGTAGTTGCGACGGGTTCCCACGACCTCGAAACCCTCCCGCTCGTACAGCGCGAGCGCGGCATCGTTGTCGGTGCGGACCTCCAGGAACACCGGACCGCCGTGACGGTCGGCGAGGCGCAGCAACTCGGCGAGTAACAGCGACCCCAGTCCGCGTCGGCGATGCTCGGGGTCGACGCCGATGGTGTGCACGTCCGACTCCGGCGCGAACGTGTTGCCCAGCAACGCGATCCCGGCGTAGCCGATGACGACGTCGCTCTGGTCGCGGATCACGACGTACCGGTTGTGGGAATGGTCCAGTTCGGAGCGGAACGCGTCCGCGCTCCACGGGCCGTCGCCCGCGAACAGCAGCGACTCGAGTTCGGCGCAGCGCTCCGCGTCGGCGGGACGCATCGGGGAGAGGGTGTCGCTCATTTCTTGCGATCCGCGATCGCGACTGCGTCGGGCCGCCGAAGGTACAGCGGCACAAGAGGTTCCGGATCGGCGCCGGCGAGAATGTCCGATGCGGCCACCGCCACCAACCCGGCGGGCGACGGCGACGGCGCGCCGACCACGGGAAGATCGAAGAGTGCGGCGTGCGCTTCCGAACCCGCCACGACAACCGACGGCTGCGGCTCGAGGTCGGCAGGCTTGTCGACACCGGGGCCGGTCGCCCGGACGCCACCCGAGTACCGGGCCCAGTACACCTCGCGACGCCGGGCGTCGGTGACCACCAGGAGATCTCGTTCGTCGGCGGCGTCCACGGCGATCGCGTCGAGGCTGCACACCCCGTACACGGGGCGGCCGAGCGCATCGCCGAATGCCGCCGCGGTCGCCATTCCGACACGCAGGCCCGTGTACGGCCCGGGTCCGATCCCGACAACGACGGCATCGAGGTCGGCGGGCTCGACGCCCGCCTCACCGAGGCATTCCATGATGTGCGGGGTCAGGACCTCGGCGTGGGCACGAGCATTGACGGTGACCCGCGACGCCAGTGCGCGGGGGACACCGCCGTCCAGGCGGACCACCCCCGCGGTGACGGCAGGGGTGGCGGTATCGACGGCGAGTACGAGCACGGTTTACCAGAATACCCGCACGTCAATGTGGGTATTCACGAGACCCGACCCCATTGCGCCGTCCGGACGTCGGACTCGGGTTCGCGGCGCAGCCGAACCAGCAGGTGCCGGTCGGTGAGGTGCTCGACGATCCCCTCGCCCCACTCGACGACGACGACCGCGTCGGCGAGGTCGGTGTCGAGGTCGAGCGCGTCCAGTTCGTCGAAGGTCGCGGCGCGGTCGGCGCCGAGACCGAGGCGGTACGCGTCGACGTGCACCATCGCCACCGGCGCTCCCCCGCCGGGACGCTCCCCCGCCCGGTGTTCGCGCGCGATGATGAAGGTCGGCGAACTTACCCGGCCCTGCACCCCGAGTCCCGCGGCGATCCCCCTGGCCAGTGCGGTCTTGCCGGCACCGAGGGGACCGTCCAGGACGACCAGGTCACCTGCGACCAGGTCGACGGCCAGTCGACGGCCGAACGCCTCGGTGTCCTCGACGGTCGGCAGATGGATCACCGCGTGCTCACGCACGGCATCGTCCTCGTGCGCACGCACGGCGTCGTCCCGGTCAGCCACCGATCCCCACCTCCCACTCGTTGTCGCCGGCCTCGATCGCGCGCGTGACCAGTCGGTCGATCGCGTCGGTACATCGGATCGGGAACTCCAACTGCACCAGGTGACCAGCCGAAACCACCCGCACGAGTTCGCTGTTCGTCAACGCACCGGCCAGCGCCTCCGACTGGGCGAACGGGATGACCATGTCGGCATCGCCGCACAGCACGAGGGCGGGCAGGTCCGCGATCACGGGCAGCGCCGCCGACTCGTCGTGCAGTTCCAGGGACTTGAGGAAGTTGACGATGGTCGTCACCGAGGTCTCGTTGAGCATCCGGTCCGAGAACCCGTGCAGCGACGGACTGACCACGGTGCCGAACGACGCGGCGCGCATGATCGGCGCGATGATTGCGCGGGCCGCGCCCCTGCCGAACTGCACCAACCCGGGTGCGGTGCGAACGGCGAGCCGGAACGCGTCGATCACCGGGTTGTCCAGGTTGCGGCTCAGGCCCGTCTTGTTCAGGCCGGCTGCCGCCGTCGCGAGCAGCCCGACGCCGATCACCTGGGTGCCGAACAGTTCCGGTACCTGCCGCGCCATCGACAGGATGGTCATGCCGCCCATCGAGTGCCCGACGAGAACCACCGGGCCCGTCGGAGCCACCGCCCGCAGCACCGCGTGCAGGTCACGCCCCAACTGTCCGATCGTGCACGACTCGGCACTCGGGGTACCGGAGCGTCCGTGTCCGCGCTGGTCGTAGAACACCATCCGCACCGAGTCGCCCCACCGGCGCTGCAGGTGCTTTCGCTGGAAGTGCCAGGAATCCATCCGGAGGCAGTACCCGTGGACGAACACCACCGTCAGGGGCGCAGTCGCCGGCCCGACCTCACGAATCGCGAGCGTGACGCCGTCATCGGCGACGACGAGGCTGCCGCGGTCGCTGTCGAGCAGGCCGAAGTCCTCGTCAGCGTGCCTGTCACGGCGCCGCCGCGACGGCTCGGGCTTGGTGCGAACGGCTCGCACTCCGGCGAACGCGCCCACCGCGGTGGCCACACCCGCACCGCCGAGGACGCCCCGGCGACCGTGCGGCGTCACCGGACGCCCTCGTCGCCACCGACGTAGGTGCGCACGACCCGACCGCGCACACCCGTGACCACCTCGTAGTGGATGGTGTCCAGCATGTCGGCCCACTCCTGCGCAACGGGCCCACCGTCGTCGCCGGGACCGAACAGGATCGCGGTGTCTCCCTCCGCGATCGAACCGGGATCGGCGCCCAGATCGACCACGACCTGGTCCATGCACACCCGGCCGATCTGAGGGAACCGTCGAGAGCCGATCTGGACTTCGAATCGTCCGCTCAGCGACCTCGGCACCCCGTCCGCGTAGCCGACCGGCAGCAGCGCGACGGTGGTGTCGCGAGGCGCGATCCAGGTGTGCCCGTACGACACACCGGCCCCGGCCTCGACCTTCTTGACCAGGGCGATACGGGTTCGCAAGGTCATCGCGGGACGCAGGTCGAATCCGCCGAGCTCGGGCACCGGCGACAGCCCGTACAGCGCGATACCGGGCCGGACCATGTCGAACCGCAGGTCCGGCCGGGTCAGCGTCGCGGCGGAATTGGACAGGTGAACCCGGTCGGGGTGCAGTCCGAGCCGAGCCGCCCGCGCCACCGCATCGCGCAGTACGTCCGCCTGCCGGTCGATGACGGGGTGGTGGGGTTGGTCTGCGTGGGCGAGGTGGGAGAACACTCCACCGAACCTGACCGATCCCTCGGCCTGCGCACGGGCGAGCCCGGCCAGGACGTCGTCGAGTTCGACGGCGGAGACGCCGTTGCGGTTCAGCCCGGTATCCACCTTCATCGACACGACCGCCGTCGACCCGGTCGCGCGCGCGGCCAGGATCACCGAATCCAGGTGTCGCGGCGACGACACCGCGATCTCGACGCCGGCGGCGACCGCGGCACGGAAGTCGGTGTCGGGGGTGTGCAGCCAGGACACCACCGGCGCGGTGATCCCGGCCGCACGCAGCGCGACAGCCTCGTCGACGGTGGTGACACCCAACTCCGCGGCGCCTGCTGCCAGAGCCGCACGCCCGACCGCCACCGCCCCGTGGTTGTAAGCGTCGGCCTTGACGACCGCCATCACACCCGCGTCGCGCGCATGCTCACACAGCAGGCCGACGTTGTGGGCGATGGCGTCGAGGTCGATCAGGGCTTCCGCTTGCGGTGCAGGGTTGGGTGATCCCACCTGCGGCGCGGGTGCCGACGAGAAGGCACCCGCAGCGGGGGCGGGTGCCGTTCGGTCACTGTTCACGGCGATGATCATGATGCTTCGATACTGCCACCGAGGGCTGTTTCGCCCCAATGGCGTGGCTCACCGAGCTGGTCACATTCCGAGAACCTTCTGCGCGCGAAGAACTCGGATCGCGGACCTGACCTGCGACAACAAGGTTCCGGCCGAGATCGGTGCGGCCACCTCGGAGCCATCGCCCGCCGCGAGGGCCGCTGCCAGCGCATGCGCTCGGGCGCCCATGGCGGCAGCAGTCGCGGGGCTCGGTCCCGTGGACAGCAGCGCCCCGATCACGCCGGCGAGGACGTCACCCGAACCGGCTGTCGCTGCGGCCGACCCGCCTGCGTCGTTGACGAGAACCCTTCCGTCGGGGTCTGCGATCACGGTGGCGCGCCCCTTGAGCAAGACCGTCACACCCCACTCTGCGGCGAGGTCGCGGGTGCGCCCGACACGGTCGTCGGCGGGGTCGATGCCTGTCAGACGCTCGAACTCGCCTGCGTGCGGGGTGAGCAGGGTCGGCGCGGTGCGCTCACGCACGAGTGCGGGGTCGGCCGCGAGGACGGTGAGCCCGTCGGCATCCACGAGGACCGGAAGATCGGTCGCGAGTACGTCGCGCACCACCTCCTGCGCGCTCTTTCCCGTTCCGAGGCCAGGGCCGACCACCCAGGCCTGGACGCGGCCCGCCTCCGCGAATCCGTCGGCGGCGACGACTTCCGGCCACTGCGAGAGCACATGCGGTGCAACCGGTCCCACATAGCGCACCATGCCCGACGTCGCGGCGACCGCGCCGCCGCAACACAGGACCGCGGCACCCGGATAGCCGGCGCTGCCCGCCGCGACGCCGACAACTCCCTGGCTGTACTTGTCATCGACGGCGCCGGGAATCGGCCACCGCTCCCCCACCTCGTTCGGGGTGAGCGCGGCAATCGTCGTGACCGGAAGGTCCAGACCGATGTCGACCAGTTCGATTCGTCCACAACGACTTCCGGCCAACGCATGAACCGGCTTCAGTGCACCGAACGCCACGGTCACCGCTGCGGTGACCGCGGGCCCCGACACGGTTCCGGTGTCCGGATCGACGCCGCTGGGCAGGTCGACGGCGACGATCGGCGCGGTGATCGACGCGACGAGTGCGGCGGCGCCGGGACGAAGCGGCCCCCGCCCGGAGATCCCGACGATGCCGTCGAGCACGAGGTCCGGGTTCCCCACGTCGGCGACGATCCGGCCACCTGCCGACCGGAACGCCGAAAGCCCGGCAGCATGGGCCCGCGACGGGTCGAGCAGGACCGCGGTCACCGCGACCCCACGTCGTCGCAGGATCGCGCCTGCCCACAGCGCGTCACCGCCGTTGTCACCGGACCCGACGAGCAGCGTCACCGTCCGGCCCGCGACACCGCCGGTACACCCGCGGAGTTCGGCTGTCACGACCCGGGCGAGTCCGTGCGCGGCCCGCCGCATCAGCGTCCCCTCGGGCAGGGAGGCAAGCAGCGGAGCCTCGGCCGCACGAACCTGCTCGACAGTGTGGAACTCGCGCACGGACGTCCTCCCGATCGGTGTGTGAGTGATTGTCACCCCGATCGGGGTGACAATCACTCACAGGCGGCGGAGCCGCACGTCACTCGACGGTGACGGACTTCGCCAGGTTGCGCGGCTTGTCGACGTCGTAGCCGCGGGCGCGGGCGATCTCCGCCGCGAACACCTGCAGCGGCACCGTCGACAGCAACGGCTGCAGCAGCGTCGGCGCCGCGGGGATCTCGATCAGGTGATCCGCATGCGGACGCACCATCTCGTCGCCCTCCTCCGCGATCACGATCGTCCGGGCACCACGCGCCTTGATCTCCTGAATGTTCGAGACCAGCTTCGAGTGCAGGACCGCACGGCCCTTCGGCGACGGCATCACGACGATGACCGGCAGGCCCTCCTCGATCAGCGCGATCGGACCGTGCTTGAGCTCACCGGCCGCGAAGCCCTCCGCGTGCATGTACGCCAGCTCCTTGAGCTTGAGCGCACCCTCGAGCGCGACCGGGTAGCCGA
The DNA here is from genome assembly GCF_001040705.1 of Rhodococcus sp. RD6.2. GTDB lineage: Bacteria > Actinomycetota > Actinomycetes > Mycobacteriales > Mycobacteriaceae > Rhodococcus_G. Next base: position 815,390 of record NZ_CVQP01000001.1, on the reverse strand, counting down.
CGTGCCTGCCGAGGAACAGGACGGTCGACGCGTCCGCGAACTCCCGGGCCAGCGCACGCACCGGTTCGACGGTCTCCAGCACCCGCGTGACGAGGGCGGGCATCGCCTCGAGCTCGGCGTACTCGCGGGCCACCTCATCGGGGTACTTGGTGCCGCGCGCCTGCGCGAGGGCCAGCCCGACGAGGTAGTTCGCGGTCACCTGGGCGAGGAACGCCTTCGTCGACGCGACGGCGATCTCCGGACCGGCCCGCGTGTAGAGGACGGCGTCCGCCTCGCGCGGAATCTGGGCGCCGTTGGTGTTGCAGATCGCGAGCACGCGCGCCTTCTGATCCTTCGCGTGCTTGACGGCTTCGAGGGTGTCGGCCGTCTCGCCCGACTGGGAGATCGCGACGACCAGCGTCGAGCGGTCGAGGACGGGATCGCGGTACCGGAACTCGCTGGCCAGTTCGACCTCGACGGGCAGCCGCGTCCAGTGCTCGATCGCGTACTTCGCGAGGAGACCGGAATGGTAGGCGCTGCCACAGGCGACGACGAACACCTTGTCGACATCGCGCAGCTCCTGGTCGGACAGTCGCTGTTCGTCCAGGACGATCCGGCCGTTCTCGAAGTGCCCCAGCAGCGTGTCGGCGACCGCGGCGGGCTGCTCCTCGATCTCCTTCAGCATGAAGTAGTCGTGGCCGCCCTTCTCTGCGGCCTCGAGATCCCAGTCGATTCGGAAGGGGCGCCCGTGCGACTCGTTGCCCGCGAAGTCGGTGATCCGGTAGTCGTCTGCCGTGATGACGACGACCTGGTCCTGACCGAGCTCGATGGCATCGCGCGTGTGCTCGATGAACGCCGCGACGTCGGAGCCGACGAACATCTCGCCCCGGCCCACCCCGACGACGAGCGGCGTCGACCTACGGGCGGCGACGATCGTGTCGGGATGGTCGGCGTGCGTGAACACCAACGTGAACGCGCCTTCGAGGCGGCGCAGCACCTTGTGGGTGCTCGCGACGAAGTCTCCGGCGGTGTCGCCCTGGGCGTAGGCCTGGGCGACCAGGTGGACGGCGACCTCGCTGTCGGTGTCGCTGAGCAACTCGACTCCGGCCGACTCGAGTTCGTGTCGCAGCGGGGTGAAGTTCTCGATGATGCCGTTGTGCACCACCGCCAGCTTGCCGCTGGCGTCGCGGTGCGGGTGCGCGTTCCGGTCCGTCGGACGCCCGTGCGTCGCCCAACGGGTGTGTCCGATGCCCGCGTTGCCTGCGAACCTGTCGGGACCGGACTCGTCGAGTTCGGCGGTCAGGTTGTCCAGCTTGCCCGCCTTGCGTTCGACTGCGAGCCCGCCGACTCCGTCCAGGACCGCGATCCCGGCCGAGTCGTATCCGCGGTACTCCATCCGCCGCAGCGCCTTCACGACGACGTCGAGTGCCTGGCGGTGGCCGACGTATCCCACGATTCCGCACATGGTGGTCAAGCGTACTGGGAGGAACCGCCCGTGACCGCGTCGAGGTGGGAGGGCTGCGCCACAGGCGGTCAGCGTGGTCCTGCGGACCCCTTGGCGAACCGCGCGGTGCATACCCCGTCCTTGAGCGTGACGGCGATTTGCAGGATGTTCGCTCCGCCGTCGACCGGCAGCAGCGGCGAGCTGTAGTTCGCACAGGTGTTCGACTGCGGATCTGTGACGGGAACCGGGGCCGCGATCTCGAACCACGGACCCGACCCGAGGGTGTCGTTGACGAAGAGGACCTTCCCGCTGCGCGGATCGCGCTTACCGTCACGATCGACCAGTGCCTGTCCACCGAGGACGAGACGGGTGCCGAGGGCGCCACCTGCCAGTGCGGTCAGGTAGGGCGAGTGCTTGAGCTTGCTACCGTCGCCCGCCATGACCTGGATGCCCTGGTCGAGAACACCGTTGCCCCACCACAGGCCGGTGTCGGAGAACCTCAGGTAGGGCGTGCACCGATCGCGGCCGACCTCGCACATCTCGTGTGTGGATGCCAGGCGCCCGTCGGGCAGGCGCGCGATCGTGGCCATTCCGGGCCGTAGGCTGTGCTCACCGTTCGCCTGGACGACGTGCCTGCCCCACCAGTTCACACCGTCGATCGTGGCGACCCGGCTGATCACCTGCGAGTGGGCAGCCTCGGTCTCGTCGGCGTAGTACAGCCACAGCAGGCCTGCATCGACGGTGAACTCGGGTTCCCACACACCGCCGCCGCCGGCCGAGCGGGCCGCGACACCGAGCGGCGCCCAGGTGCGGCCGCCGTCGCCGCTGGACCAGACCTTGATGCCCACCTTCGCGGCAGGCCCGGGCAGATAGCCGACGGTTCCCGCCCACAGCAGCGTCCCCGCCGGAAGAGTACCGACCTGCTGCGGCATCTCGAAGAGGGTCGAACAGCACTGCCCCTGCACGGCCTCCGGGTCGCGGACCGCACCGATCGGATGGAAGCTCGCACCTTCGTCCGTGCTCTCCATGATCTGGGTGAAGTCGCCCTGCGCGTCACGTGTCGTCAGGGAGGCGACGATGGCGCCGGTGTCGAGACGAGCGAGGCGTGGGTACTGCCCGACTCCGAGCACCGCAGGTTCCGGCGGCGCCGGCTGCGCCTTGGCGGGAACCGCGGGTGCGGCGATCGCGGGCGCCGAGAGGGCGGGCGACGCGACGGCCGCACATCCGAGCGCAAGAACCAGAGCAAGACCACGAAGCACTCGCCGCATGTCCACCGTCTTTCACGTCCACGGCCACCGAAAAGTCGAACAGCCGCGTCATTCAAACAAAAGCGCGGATGCCACGGTGCCGTAACAGCGAATTCACCTCAACGCGAGTGTGTTTCGGACCCCGCCTCACAGTCGGCGAGAAAGCCCACGTAGGCAGGCCACATCGTGTCGCGGGCACTGCGCCCGGTGAGGACCCCGAGATGGCCGCCGGGGTACGCGCCGTACCGAACCTCCGGCGCACCGCCGACGAGATCCACGAGGTGCCGTACCGCGGATTCGGGCGCGAGGCCGTCACCCGTGCCGGCGACCACCATCACCGGTACGTCGATCGCGGTGAGGTCGACCGCTCGTCCCGCGATCTGCATACTCCCGGTCGCGAACTCGTTCGACCTCATGATGACGTGGTACAGCTGCCCGAAGGTACGGCCCGGATACGCGTACATGCTGTTCATGAATCGGTCGACCGCCTCGATCTGTTCGAGATGGTCCCGGTCGTCGAGGTTCGTCAGCACCACCCACGGCCGGGTGAGGTACTTGTCCACGCTGGCGATCTTGAAGCCGAGACTGGTGAGCGGGGCGGGAACGATACCGAGGAGCCGATAGAACGGGGCGACCGTGTACGGCCCGAACACCCGGTCCAGGGGACGCAACGTCGCGAACAGCGGCACGCGACGCAGGTCGAACGGGCTCGCGATCGGCGTCACCGATTTCAGCGGCAGATCAGGGTGCGCCGCCGCGGTGAACACCGCGAAGATGCCTCCGAGAGACCAGCCGGCCAGGTGCACGTCGACCCCACCCGCGTCGGCACTGACCACGCGGACGGCGTCCGGGATCACGTCGTCGACCCAGTGCTCGATGCCACGGGACCGGTCCGCGAAGTTCACCGGCCCGTAGTCGACGACGTAGACGTCGTGTCCCGCCTCCTTCAGGAATGCAACGAAACTGCATCCCCTGCGCAGGTCGAACGCGATCGACGTGGCCGCCAGCGGCGTCACCAACAGGATCGGCGCGCCGGTGATCACGCCGTTCGACGGCCGGAACCTCCGGATCGTCCGGTCGGCGGTCGAGTGGACCACCTCGGATTCGGTGGGACGAAGGTCCGCGAGCCCGTCCGAGCCGATTCGGGCACGCACGTTCGCCGCCGCCCGCGCCACGTGCCGGGGCACCGGAACCGTCAGTCCACCCACCGTGGTCACTCCTCCCTGTACTGCCGTCCAAACCATAGGACACGGGAACCCGGCCGCCACCGGCGCAGGCGCGTGGGGCCTCGCACCGTCGGTCGTGCATCGGATACGGTTTTGTTCGTGGCGCCGACTCCGAAAAACCTGGTCAACAGTTTGTCCAAGCGCGGACCGCATCCGGTTTTGCGCGGCGACCTGGCGCTGGCAGGACTGCCCGGGTCGGTATACACCCCTGCCGAGGGATTCTCGTTGCCCGCGGTGGTGTTCGGGCACGGGTGGATGACCCGCGCCGACCGCTATCGCGACACCCTGATCCACCTGGCGTCGTGGGGCATCGTCGCCGCGGCCCCGGACACCCAGCGTTCCCCTGTCGCATCACATCTCGCGCTCGCCGCGGACCTGCGCACCGCCGCCGACATCGTGACCGGGGTCCGTCTCGGGCCGGGAATGATCAGCGTCGCGGCCGACCGGGTCGCGTTCGCGGGGCACGGCATGGGCGGCGGCGCCGCGATCATCGCCGCCGCCGACCACGGCGCACCCGCGGTCGCCGCGGTCTTCCCCGCCCCCACCGCACCGCCGGCAGAAGAGTTCGCTGCCCGCCAGAACGGCCCCGCACTCGTCCTCGCCCCCGCCGAGGACCTCGACTCGATGAACTGCAACGCGCGCTCGCTCGCCGCGGCCTGGGGTGGACAGGCGATCCTGCGCAGCGTCGACAAGGCGTCGACCAGCGGCCTGCTCGAGGGTCGCGCGCTGCTCGGCGCGGTCGGGCTCGGACGGTCGGAGCGCGGAACCCAGCGCGTGACGCGGGCACTTCTCACCGGGTACCTGCTCTACCACCTGACCGGCGACACCCAGTACGCCCTGTTCGCGACGCCCGACGCCGCGATCCCGCACACGACGCTGGTTCCCGAAGAGCACGACGAGGATCAGACGAGCCAGCTGCTCCGGGGATAGTCCGTACCTGGGTCTGGCACCTCCTGCGGGGCGGCGGTCTCGTCCGCCTCGGCGGCGACGCAGACGAGGGCCGCCCTGTCTGCTTCCTCGATCGCCGCTTCCGCACGCCGAACGGCGGACGCCAGCGCCGAGCGCAACTCCTCGATGGTCACAGCGGACCTGCTCCGGCCAGTTCGGCGCCGGAATCGGTACCTGTTGCTGCGGTTGTGCCCGCAACGTCGTTCGCGACCGCCCCGGGAGCGCCGCGCCGGTCCCGCTGCGGGGACGATCCGGATCCCGGACCGAATGCGGACGATCCCCCACCGAACACGTCGGCGACGGGCGGGACAGGCGGAGCTGACGGGGCTGACGGGGCTGACGGGTCGATGCGGTGGACCGGAGCAGGAGGAGCCAACGGAGCGTCGACCGTGGGCCGCGCCGCCTCCGCGGGAGGCACCTCCGCCTGCCCGCAGATCGCGTCGATCGCCGACTCCACCGCGCATCGCGCCCCGTCGACGACGTCCTCGACCGCCGCAACGAATTCCGTCAGCGCGGTCAGACAGGCCTCGACATGCGCGGCGAGAACCGGACGCGGCCACCCGGCACCCGGTTCGTCCACCCGCTGCCCGAACGCCCTGCTGACGAATTCCGTTCTTGCGAGGGATGACTCGCGGATCAGGTCACCCGCCTCGTCGAGCGTACGCGCGGCTGCGAGAACGGCGACGCAGTCGGCACGGGCGAGGTCGAGATGCAGGCCCAGTGCGGCGAGCGCGGTGTCGGCCGCGTCGCCCGACCACGCCACACGCAGGCGCTCGACCGCTTGCTCCTGCGCGAGGAGGTGCGCACGCATGACCGCTGCCGTGGAGCGCAGGACATCGGCGTCGCCATGGAGCGCGTCCGGGTCGAGCGACAATGCGGCGCGGTAGCGTGCGACGACGCGGGCCATGTCGTCGTTCATCCCAGCGAGGCCGCCGAGGCGGGTGAGGTAGTCCAGACCCGACGATTCCCCGGCGAGCAGCGCGTCGTTCACGGGTCGACCCGCCCGATACTCTCCGCGGCGGCCCGGTCCTGCTCGCGGTAGCGGTCGGCTGTGGCCGACAGACGTGCCGCATCGGTCGCGGCTCGCCGAGCCCACGCCCGGATGCCCTCGGCCAGGACGCCACTCCGGTACTCCACCGTTGCGTCGACCCGGTCCGCGAGGAGCACGAGTTCCCCCGCCGAATCGACGAAGGCGGCGGCGACCGACCTCACCGTCTCGTCGTCGAACTTCAGTTCTCCGCCCACGTTCCACTCCCCTGCCTGCCGGTCACCGGTTCAGACGCAGCGGGAGCGGATTCGGTTCCGCAAACGGGTCGACACCTCGGACCGAGGCGACCGACAGAAACCTCAGACCGACGCGACTCGGTCCGCGAGCCCGTCGGCGAGAGTGCGCGCGATCTCGATCTCCGTCGCCTCGACCATCACGCGGACCAGCTGCTCGGTGCCGGACGGACGCAGCAGGACCCGGCCGGTGTCGCCGAGTCGACGCTCGGCGTCGGCCACCGCGGCGAGCACCTGCGGTGCGACGGCGACAGCTGCCTTGTCACTGACCTTCACGTTGACGAGGACCTGCGGGAGGGTCTGCATCACTGCAGCGAGCGCGGCGAGTGTGGAGCCGGTCTGGGCCATCCGCGCCATCAGACGCAGGCCGGTGAGCACTCCGTCGCCGGTGGTTCCGAAGCCGGGAAGGACGACATGCCCGGACTGTTCTCCGCCGAGACTGAAACTGCCCGAGCGCAGTTCCTCGAGGACGTACCGGTCGCCGACGGCGGTCGTCCGCACCTCGATGCCTGCTTCCCGCATCGCGATGTGCAGGCCCAGGTTGCTCATGACGGTGGTGACGAGGGTGTTGCCCGCCAGCTCGCCCGACTCCCGCATCGCGACCGCGAGGACCGACATGATCGCGTCACCGTCCACGATCGCACCGGTCGCGTCGACGGCGAGGCATCGGTCGGCATCCCCGTCGTGGGCCAGGCCCAGGTCGGCGCCGTGCGCCAGCACGGCGGCCTGCAGGTCCTCGAGGTGCGTCGACCCGCAGCCGTCGTTGATGTTGTAGCCGTCCGGGGTGTTGTGGAGCTCGACGACGGTGGCGCCTGCCGCGCGGTAGGCGGCGGGCCCGACGTCGGATGCGGCGCCGTTGGCGCAGTCCACGACGACGGTGATCCCGTCGAGGGCGCGGCTGTCGATCGCGCGGCCGAGGTGGGCCAGGTAGCGGGAGGCCGCGTCGTCGGCGTGGACGACACGACCGATCGCGGCACCGGTGGGCCGCGGGATCAGGTCACGGTCCGCGAGCGCCGCCTCGATGCGGTCCTCGGACTCGTCGTCGAGTTTGTGGCCGCCCGCGGCGAAGATCTTGATGCCGTTGTCGGGCATCGGGTTATGGGACGCGGAGATCATCACGCCGAGTGCGGCGTCGTAGGCGCCCGTGAGGTGGGCGACCGCAGGGGTGGGGAGAACTCCGACGTCGATGACATCGACGCCGGCGGAACACAGCCCTGCGGTGACGGCGGCTGCCAGCATCTCGCCGCTGGCACGAGGGTCACGACCGACGACCGCGGTCGGACGGGGAGCGCCCCGCTCGGACAGCGCGAGCACCGATGCTGCTGCCCCCGCGATGCGCAGCGCCAGTTCCGCGTCGAGGTCTGCGTTGGCGAGACCCCGCACACCGTCCGTACCGAACATTCGACCCATGAATGAAGACCCCTTGCCGTTCGTGGTGTTTCGGCGATTGTCGCTTTCCTACGCCAAGAGCAGGCGTCCGGTGTTGCTGGACGCCTGCTCTTGGTGAACAGGTCCCGGCCGCCACCTCGGAGGGCGGGGCCGGTGCCACATCAGCGCTTCGAGTACTGCGAAGCCTTGCGGGCCTTCTTCAGGCCGTACTTCTTGCGCTCGACGGCGCGGGCGTCACGGGTGAGGAAGCCGGCGCTCTTGAGAGCCGGACGATCCTCGGGGGTGACCTCGATCAGGGCGCGGGCGATGGCCAGACGCAGTGCGCCTGCCTGGCCGGACGGGCCGCCACCGTGCAGGAGCGCGGTGATGTCGAAGGACTCGGTCCGCTCGACGGTGACCAGCGGAGCCTTGATCAGCTGCTGGTGCACCTTGTTCGGGAAGTAGTCCTCGATGGTGCGGCCGTTGAGCTTGAACTCACCGGTGCCGGGGGTCAGGCGGACGCGGACGACCGCTTCCTTGCGACGACCGACGGTCTGGATCGGGCGATCGATGTAGATCGGGGCAGCGGGGGCGACAGCCTCCTCGACCACGTACTCCTCGACGGCCTCGGGCTCGGCGGCGAACTCCTCGACGACGACCTCTGCGGTCTCGACCTCGGGGGTCTCGTTCTGCTCGCTCACTGGGCCACCTGCTTGATCTCGAACGGAACCGGCTGCTGCGCGGCGTGGGGGTGATTCGGGCCTGCGTAGACCTTCAGCTTGCCTGCGATCGCGCGGCCGAGCTTGTTCTTCGGGATCATGCCGGTGACGGCCTTCTCCACGAGGCGATCGGGGTTGTTCGCAAGCACCTCACCGACGGAGCGGGACTTGAGGCCACCCGGATGTCCGGAGTGGTGGTGCAGGAACTTGTCCGTGCGCTTGTTACCGGAGATGGCAACCTTGTCGGCGTTGATGATGACGACGAAATCGCCTCCGTCAACGTTGGGGGCAAAGGTGGGCTTGTGCTTGCCGCGCAGCAGGGTCGCTGCCTGGACGGCAAGGCGGCCGAGCACCACGTCGGTGGCGTCGATGACGTACCACTGCCGGGTGACGTCACCAGCCTTCGGGGCGTAGGTAGACACAGCTACTTCCTCGTCAACTCGTTCACTGCTGGCCGTGGCGGACGATGCGGAGTCGCTCCCGGCGGCCAGTGGAGACCCGGGAACCCGCGGGACGACGGCACCCGAGAGTGCGCGACGTATCGCACGCCAGCAGACGACCTTACCGTCCAGGTCAGGGAGGGTCAAAGCGAGGTAGCGCGGCTCACGTCGAGGAATCGAGCCGACTTCGCGAATCGGCACGCAACTTCAGCAGGTAGAAGCCGGACAGCGTGGCGACGACGAGCCAGACGACGGCGGCAACGACGTCGAGTGTGTAGATGCCGACACCGGCGCCGACCAGGCCGACGAGGAACACCACGGTGCCGAGGATCTTCTTCGCGGGGGGAGGGTTTGTGGCCATCGAGAGCACCTACTCGGACGTTTCGGTGGGATGTATCAAACGGTAACGCGTGTCACTGTGCCATCCGGGGAGGCGCGCCAGGGACGGATCGCGCGACCGCAGGCGCGCCCGAGCCGCGTCATCTCGGGGCTGTCGCGCCGCGTTCCGCGAGCATCACCGTCAACAAACCGATCTCGCCGCCCTGCTCCTGGACTGCAGCGCGAGCGCTCTGCTTGACCGGACCGTCGACGAGCAGCGCGTCGGCCGCGCGGGCCATCTCGACACCTCCGAGGTGGTGGCGGAGCATCAACTGCAGGAACACCACCTCGGCGTCGCGTCCGTGCGCCGCGGACAGTGCGTCGAGTTCGGCCATCGACGCCATCCCCGTCATCGATGCACCCGGTTCTGCCGCGCTGCCGTCGTGTCCGGCGTGATCGGGTGCGATGTTCCAGGCCATCGGCCGAGGATTGGTCGGCGGTGCATCGGCCAGGCGCAGCCAGCCCAGCAGCGTGCCGATCTCGACTCGCTGGGTGTCCCCGATCTGCCGCGCCAGGGCGGCCACCGCGGGATCGACATCCGGGGCGAGCCGGAGCGTCATCGCCAACGCCTGCTGGTGGTGCTCGGCCATGTCCTGCACGAACCCGATCTCGGCGGCGCTCAGGACGGGTTCGGCAATGGACTCCACTGGCACGACGACCGGTCGAAGCGCGGCACCGACCACCAGCAGCAACACCGCCAGTGACGCCAACGCGCCCGCCCGAATCGCCGTGCCGCTCGTCATGACCCGATCGTCGATCGCTGGTTCGTGGGCGGCGTGTAGACGGACTCGTCGAGATGCAGGGCCATGAACCCGTTGTCGGAACACGTCACCCACAGCTCGTTGCCCCGCCATTCCGGAGGCGAGAGGCACCAGTCGGTGGAGAGATCGCCACCGACGACCATGCCTGCGCGAGAGGTGATCGCCTGGCCGAGGTCGAACTGTCCACCGGCGGCCGCCTGGAAAGCCGCGGGCGCGCTGAGGAGTGGCACGCCGAGCACCGAGGCGAGGGCGTGCGGGGAGTTCACGCGCTCCAGGTTGCGGTCCGTCATCGCGGGCGGGTTGTAGTAGGCGATCTCCCGGACGTCGAACGGGTCGCTGACGTCGAAGACCCGGATGCCGGACGAGATCCAGCCGCAGGCCAGTGCCGTCGGATTCGTCGGCCGGTCTGCCGCGCAGTAGTGCGACTCGTAGGAGAACGCCGAGCCGCCCATTCCGGAACCGATCTGGCTGTCGATGTTCTCCGGGAGGTTGATCTCGAGCTTGACGGAATTGACGATGCCCGGCTTGGTGTCGTCCTCGATGTCGATCAGCTTGACCCCACCGGACCCGCCCTCGTTCACGGTGAAGAGGTACGGATGCCCGTCGTAGGTGACGGGGATGCTGTGCTGGGTGGCCCAGCCGTCCGTCCACGACAACTGCGACACCTGCGGCACCCGAGGATTGGGGTCGCGCCGCTGCACGGCGCTGGTGTCGAGGACGGTCACGCCGCCGAAGTTGTTGGACACGTACATGCGGTTGCCGTCGGGACTGATCCCGAATCCGTGTGCGGAGATGCCGATCCAGCCCTGCCAGACCACACGCGGCTGCGACGGATCCGTGAGATCGACTGCGCTCACGACCCCCTCGGTGCCGGTCGACCAGTAGGTCTTCCCGTCCGGGGAGAAGCCTGCCTCGTGGGCGGTGATGGGCAGCGGCATCTGCAGACTGGTTCCCGGACCGGGATTGAGCAGTCGCGGATGCGCGCAGTCGGTGATGTCGTAGACCGACAGCAAGCCGGCTCCGACCAGGGCGGGAACACCGGTGCCCACGAGCAGCTTCCGGCCCGGGTGGACCTTGAGGCTCTCCCAGGTTCCGGCCATCATGGCCGGTTCGGTGAGGGTGACGGTGGGGACCGGGTTCGCAGAGTCGGAGACGTCGAGGACCTGCACGCCCTTGGAGTCCCCCACCACGCTGCCGGGGAACGTGGTGCCCATGTAGGCGCAGTCGTCGTACGAGGCGGAGACGATGCCGCCGCCCTTTCCTGCGAACCCGCCGACGCGGGAGATGTTGCACTGGTAGCCGTCTCGGCTTCGTCCGCTGTCCCGGTCGGCGGCGGGCACGTCGCCCTGCAGTCCGGTTTCGGGTCGCGAGCCGGGACCGCAGTCGGCGCGTGCCGCGGCGACGCGTCCGACGTCGTGGACTTCCCGCACGACTCCCGCGGTGTCCACTGCCGGGGCGGCGGCGACGTGACCGACCGGAATCAGCAGCGCCGCTGCAACGGCGACCACGGTCGATCGACGACCCCGAAGACCGTGTCCCCACAGCACATTGCCACCCACAGCACGGTTTCCCCACAGCACGATGACTCCCCCAATCGTCGGAGCATGGCTCCGGTCAACGGTAATCCGCGTCCCGCACGGCGCGGCGCGGATTCGACCACATCCGTTCGGACATCGGCGCCGGTCAGAAGACGGTGCCGACGTCCTGCGCGATGACGTTGTCGATGGCGCGTTCGGCGACCGCGGCGATCGTCATCGACGGGTTGCAGGCACCGGTCGTTCCCGGGATCAGGGCCCCGTCGAGAACGTAGAGACCGGGCTGTCCCTCGACGCGACCGTCGATGTCACAGACGGTGCCCATGGGGGCTCCGCCGAGCGCATGCCAGGTGGACGGCACGATCAGGTTCGTGTCGGTGAGCACGCTGCCCGGACCGGCGATCCTGTTGACGCTCGGACCGATCGAGCCGTTCTGGATGACCGAATCGCCGTCTGCGGGCCAGAACAGCGTCGCTTCGTCGCGCCCGGCGTCGTATCGGAACCGCCCGCGGCTGTCGCTGACTCCGAATCCGACGAGCATCGTGCTGGCCATGTCCCTCGAGATCGACGGAATGGACGCCTGGATGACGGAGTGCGCCCGGGTCGGGTCGTCCCAGTTCAGGCTGCCGTAGACTACGGGTCCGCCCTGCGTCACACCGAAACCCGCGGCCGGATTCGTCCACACGTAGATCCGGTCGGCGTTGGTTCCCCAGCCACCGCCGAGACCGTCCGGCATGTCCGGAATCTTCCCCGTCGCGGCCGACCGCACCAGCAGCTTCGTGGTGTTGACACTGCCCGCGGCCATGATCAGCGCATCCGTGGTGAGGACCTTGTTCTCGAGGACATTGCCCGCGGTGTCGATCCGGTTGACGTGGACCCGCCATCGACCGCCCCCTGCGCGCTCGATGTCGGTGACCTCGTGCAGCGTTTCGACGGTCACGTTGCCCGTCGCCTCCGCCGCGGCGATGTAGGTGACATCGACGGAGTGCTTCCCGCCGTTGTTGACGCCCATCGCTCCGGAACCGTCCGTGTAGGACGGCGCCATCTCGCCGCGAAGCTCGGCGAGGGCGTAGTTCCAGTCGATCGGCATCGGGATCTTCGACAGCGGCATTCCCGCGCGCCGCACGTGCTCGGCGAACACACGCGGAGCCTTGTACTGCTCACTCTCGATGAGTTCGTCGGGTGCCGTCGCGAGCTGGAGCATCTTCGCGACGCGGGGGTAGTGCACCCGGTTCATGGTCTGCCAGTCGAGCTCGTTCGGGAAGTAGGTGTTGAACACCGCCTCGGAGGGCTGTAGCGACATTCCCTGGTAGACAAGCGAACCGCCGCCGACGCCTGCCGGGCACAGCGCGGTCATGTTCTCACCGACGACGGCTTCCACGAGGCCGACGTACGGGTCGAACGCGACGGGCTTGCCGAAGAGTTGCGGTGCGGAGCGGTACCAGAGCAGGCGCTTGTCGGGCGCGGTCGGGTTCGGGAAGGTCTTCGCGTTCGGCCCGGTGTTCCACCGGATGCCGCGCTCGAGGACGAGAACCTTGACGCCTGCCTGGGCGAGGCGGAGGGAGGCGACGCCGCCGCCGAATCCGGAGCCGATGACGACGACGCGGTGATCCTCGTGTGTGAGCGGAACTCGCCGGACACCGCCGGCGGTACCGGTTCTCGTCGGAGCGGCATTGCCGGCCTGCGCCGTTGCGGTGGGTGCGGCGGCAAGCGCAGCACCGGCGGCCGCCGCCGCGGCGAAGAAGGACCGACGGTTTATCCCGGACACAGGTGTACCTCCCGAAGCGCGTGTGACATGACCCCCCGGAACGGATACGGCGTGAATGCCGTCACAGTCGATCCGAGACGGCTAAAACTAGACACTCTGACGCGAGAGTGTCAATAACCTGCTCAGGAAGTCGAGGCCAATCGGAGCAGGAGCACGGGCCGGTCGCCCGAGAGCGGTTGCAGTACCCGATCTCGTCGACGTCGAACGGGTCACCGAGCGGATGGCCGAGAGGCGGTACGTGGGGGTCGGCGGAGAAATCCGCCGACCCCCACCGTTGCGTCAGCCGCTAGACCAACTCGGCAATCCTCCCCTCGGCCACCGGATCGACGGGCGGAGTGCTCTGCTTGCGGCCGGTGAACCATTCGATGGCGATCACGCAGACCAGGGCGGCGGCGGCCCAGATCAGGAACGTGACCGCATGGCCTCCGACGCCGTCGCCGCCGAAGTAGAGGATCGAGCGGGCCGACTCGACCGCGGCGGGCATCGGCAGGACGTCGTGCAGCACCCGGAAGATCTCCGGCGACATGTAGATCGACAGACCGCCGCCGGAGGCGGGGACGCCGAGGAACATGACCACCAGGATCACCGGAAGCACGGCGAGCATGCCGAGCAGTCGCGCGAAGACGGCGGTGAACAGCGAGATGGTGAACGTCGCGAGTGCACCGATGCCGATCAGCTGCCACGCGTGTCCGGAGACGGCTCCGATGATCGGGCCCGCGATCGTCCACACCACAGCGGACATCGCGACGGCCCATCCAGCCATGATCGGTAGCAGTTTGCGCAGCGCCAGCAGTTCCGGCGCCGCCGTTCCCATGACGATGATGAGCATGAAGCCGGACATCATCCAGCCGATCGCGAGGTACATGCTCACGGTGCCGACGGTGTCGTTGGAGCTGAGCGGGGTGACGTCCTGCTTGGTCAGCGGCATGCCCTGCTGCTGCGCCACCTGCGTGAACACGGTGGTGACGGCCTGCTGCTGACTCATGCCTGCAGCGCCGGCGGTGATCAGCGTCGCCGTCGGGCGGTCCGCACTCGGCAGGACGAACGCGCCGACAACCGTGCGGTCGACGACCAACTGCTCGGCATCACCGGGTGCGGTGACCTGGAAATCGAACATGCCCTCCATGGACCTGTCCAGACCTGCGGCCATCTGCTCGGCCTGCGCCGGGTCGGACGCGGCCACGGCGACGGGCAGTTCACGCGGCGACGGCTGGTACATCGACGACGTCATGATCGACATCATCATCACGACCATGGCGAGCGGGAACAGCACGATGGTGGCGTAGCGGGCGCGGGTCGACTGCGGCCGGTTGCCGGTGAAGGACGCGAGCGTCGGTTCGGGCAGTGCCGCCTCGGGGTTCTTGCGTCGTTTGAGGGCGTCGACGAGCACCGTCAACGCGATGCCGACGAGGGCACCGACCGCGAGGACGACGAGGTGTCCGGCCAGTCCGTTGCTGCCGAAGTACAGGACCGAGCGCAACGCCTCACCGATGGCGGGTGACGGCAGGAATGTGTACAGGACGGAGAAGATTCCGGGCATCGTGTGCACCGACATGCCCAGGTTGGAGGCCGGGATGCCGAGCACCATCAGGAACAGCATGCCGACGAGCACGGCGAGCGGCCCGACGATGCGGGTGAGGAACAACTGCACGCACGAGATGGCGAACACGCCGAGCCAGCAGATGACGAGGACCGCGGCCGTGTGACCCTCGATGGCCCCGAGGATCGGGTTCGCAATGAACCAGACGACGGCCGAGATCAGGGCGGCCCAGCCTGCGAGCAGTGGGTAGATACGGCGCTTGCGCAGCAGTTCCGGAGCCGCCGAGAGGATGAGGCTCAGGGGCATGTATCCGGCGAGCACGAGTGCCGTGGTCATGAACATGACGCCGAGTCCTGCGCTGTCGTGGGCGGGCAGCGGCGCCAGGTCGTCGGTGGTGACGGCGGCGTCCTGGGATGCCACGAACGGCACCAGCAACTGGTTGACGGTCGACGCCTGGGATGCACCCGCGGCGCCCGCAGTGAGGACGGTGGCCTCGCCGGAGCCGGAGAACACGACGGCACCGACGACCTCACGGTCGGTGACGAGTGCCCGTGCCTGGCCCGCGCTGTCGGCGACGCGGACGTCGAGCGCCGGCCGATTCGAGGCCTCGAGAGCGTCTGCGAGTCGTGTGGCGTCGGCCTGCGAAGCCCCGACGACGGCGACGGGCAGATCGTGCGGCGTCGGCGCGTGCATCGCCCCGAGGTAGCCGGTCACCATCATCGAGACCATCAGGAACGGGAAGATCAGCATGCCCACATAGCGCGCGATCTTCTCCTTACGTGCCCGCGCCGCGTCCGCGGCCGCGGCATCCACCTGGTCCACCTCCTCGACAGGCGGTTGCACTTGGTTGCTCACAGCCACTCCTCAGTTCGCGTCACCAATGCCCGGCCGATGCCGAGCACTGAATCAAAATTACGCCACATGACTTAAAATGGGCAATGTGAGACCGGCATGACGTTGGTCTCAGCGCGCGCGAGATCATGGAATCCGGGCCATATCGGCGGACACATCAGCCGGTTTCACCGACGACGGGAGCGAGATGGCGCGCAAGAGCGAGCAGGCGCGTACGGCACTGATGGACGCGGCCGAGGAACTGTTCGGCCGATACGGCATCGACCAGGTCTCGAGTCGGCGCATCGCCGAGCGAGCGGGGAACTCCAACCACTCCGCGGTCGCCTACCACTTCGGTGACCGTGACGGACTGATCCGGGCCCTGTTCGAGCGGCAGGCCGAGAGCACCGACGAGTTGCGTGTCGCGATGTTCCGCGAGATCGGTCCCGGGGGCAGCCTGACCGATCACCTGCGCTGCATGATTCTCCCTGCCACGCAGTCTTTTTCGGATCTTCCGGTACCGTCGTGGCGCGCCCGGTTCATCAACCAGGCACGCCACAACCCGACCGCGGCCGCACTGCTCGCGCAGCGCGCGACGACCGTGTCGACCGCGTCGGAGGAGGTCCGGACGCTGACCATCGCCCATCTCGGCCACCTCGACCGCGATGTGCTGATCGGGCGCGCCTGGATCCTGAGCCGCATGATCTTCGAGGTCTGCGCCGAGTACGAGGCCGGCATCGCCGCGGGTAATCGCGAGGCAGACTGGGCGGCCCTCGGCAACTTTCTGACCGACGCGGCAGCCGGACTGCTCGCGGCGCCGGTGACCGAGCCGAGCCCCTTCCGCCCCACCCCCGAGTCGATGCCGTAGAGATCCTGACCGGACGAGATTCCGGTCGCGTCACAGACGGCGCGAAACAGAGCGCCCCCGCCGACCTGTCGGTCGGCGGGGGCGCTCTGTGAGGGGGAACCCCTTGCGGGTGAGCCTACTTGGCGAGCTCGACCATCTCGTGGTCGGCGACGACACCGGCGAGTACCCGCAGGTGGTCGTCGGCGCTGCCAAGAGTGTGGCCGATGGCCGTCAGACGGGACACGTAGTGCCCGACCGGGTACTCGGCGGTCATGCCGATGCCACCGTGCATCTGAATGGCCTCGAGACCGATGTGCCGGGCGGCACGGCTGACCTGCAGCTTGGCCCGCGAGGCGATGATCGGGTCGACGATGCCGTCGGCCAGGTTCATCGTCGCGTACAGGCTCATGCTCGACGCGAGTTCGAGCTCGACGTACATGTCGGCGGCGCGCTGCGTCAGCGTCTGGAACCGCGCCAACGGAACCCCGAACTGCTTGCGCTGCTTGAGGTACTCGGTGGTCAGGCGCAGCGTCTCCTCCATCGCGCCCACGGCCTCGGCACAGAGGGCGGCCTGGGTACGAACCTGGGCGGCGGTGATTGCGGCGGAGGCGTCGCCGCCGTCGCCGAGCTGCTGCGCCACGGCACCCGCGAACTCGACCTGCGCGGCGCGCAGCTCGTCGTGGGTCGCATACGGCTTGCGGGTGACGCCTGCCGCGCCCGCGGCGACGAGGAACAGGCCGATGCCGCCATCCGGAAGAACGGCGCTGACGACGAGCGTCTCCGCGCAGTCACCGTGCAGGACGGGGTTCTTCGTGCCGGTGAGCGTCCAGTCGTCGCCCGACTTCACGGCGGTGGTCGCGACGACCTCGTTCGGCCAGCGGCTACCGGGCTCGGCGTGTGCGAACGCCAGCAGGGTGTTGCCCTCGGCGAGCGCGGGCAGGATCTTCGCGCGCTGGTCGGCGGACCCGACCTCGGCGACGAGACCACCGGGGGTCAGGACACCGTCGAGGAACGGCTCCGGCGCGAGCGCGCGACCGATCTCGTTCATCACGGCCATCGTCTCGACGGGTCCGGCGCCCATGCCGCCGTCCTCCTCGGAGAACGGGAGGCCGAGCAGACCGATCTCGGCGAGCTTGCCCCACACGTCGTCGCTCCAGCCCTTGCCGTCGGCGGTGACGGCGTTGCGCTTTTCGGCGTCGTAGCTGCGGCTCAGCAGTTCGCGGGTGGTGTCCCGCAGCATGACCTGTTCGTCATTGAGTTCGAAATCCATGGCTGCTACTCACAATCCGAGAATCGAGGAGGAGATGATGTTGCGCTGAACCTCGCTCGAGCCGCTGTAGATGGACACCTTGCGGTAGTTCAGGAAGACGGGTGCGCTCCGCTGAGCCCACTCCGGGGACGCGATGTCGTCGCCGGCGTCGAACGCCAGCGAGTCGGGGCCTGCGACATCCATGAGGATCTCGGTTGCGGCCTGCTGCAGTTCGGAGCCGCGCAGCTTGAGCAGCGACGACGCCGGGTTCGGCTTGCCGTCGGCGGAGCTGGCGACGACCCGCAGCTGGGTCAGCTCGAGTGCGACGAGCTCGTTCTCCAGTTCGGCGAAGCGGGCGGCGAACAGCGGGTCGTCGAGGAGCGAGCCGTCGCCGACCTTGGTCTCGGCGGCGTACTTCTTCGCCTTCGCGAGCTTGGCCTTGCTGGCACCGGTGCGGGTGACGCCCGTCCGCTCGTTTCCGAGCAGGAACTTGGCGTAGGACCAGCCGGCGTTCTCCTCACCGACAAGGTTCTCGGCCGGCACGCGCACGTCCTCGAACCACACCTCGTTGACCTCGTAGCCGCCGTCGATCAGCTTGATCGGGCGGACGGTGATTCCCGGGGTCTTCATGTCGATCAGCAGGAACGAGATGCCCTGCTGACGCTTCGGGGCATCGGGGTCGGTGCGCACGAGGCAGAAGATCCAGTCGGCGTGCTGACCGAGCGTGGTCCACGTCTTCTGACCGTTGACGATCCAGCTGTCACCGTCACGGACGGCCTTGGTCTTGAGCGACGCCAGATCGGAACCCGCCTCGGGCTCGGAGAAGCCCTGGCACCACCAGATGTCGAGGTTCGCGGTACCGGGGAGGAACTTCTCCTTCTGCTCCTGCGAGCCGAAGGCCGCGATGACCGGGCCGACCATGTCGGCGTTGAAGGCCAACGGGTCCGGGACGGACGCGAGCTGCATCTCGTCGAGGTAGATGTGTCGCTGGACCGGCGTCCAGTTCTTGCCACCCCACTCGGCAGGCCAGTGCGGCACCGCGAGTCCGTTGGCGTTGAGGATCTTCTGCGTCGTGACGAAGTCGTCCTTCGTCAGCTCGCCGCCCGAGGCGCGCTCACGGATCTCCGCCGGGATCTCGGTGGCGAAGAAGGTGCGCAGTTCGTCGCGGAACTTCAGTTCCTCGTCGGTCAGTTTCAGATTCATGGCGTGCTTTCTGTGTCAGATCGAAGGCTGCCTTCGCCGGGGACGCGAGGGGCGGCCGCGTTTCGCCTGCCGGTGAGCGCCGAAAATAAGCGCTCGCTCATTATCTAAGCGCATGCTTATACTCACCCTGCAGTCTGCCGTTGTCAAGGCCGACAGGCGGAAGGGAGGGACCCGTGAGCGACACGAGCGCGGCGAGCACGAATGCGCATCACCTCACGACACCCAACACGGTGGTCAGTACCTCGAAGGCGGCCGCGCGCATCCGCGTCGCCGCCGCCGAGGCGTTCGCGGAGAACGGCTACGGAGGCACCACCACCCGCGACATCGCCGCCCGCCTCGGACTGTCGCCCGCCGCGATGTACCCGCATTACAAGTCGAAGGAAGAGCTCCTCTTCGCGATCAGCTACGAGGGCCACCTCAAATGCGTCGAACTCCTCACCGAGGCCGACGAACCGGGCGCCGCGCCCGCCGCCCGGCTGGTCTCCGTGGTCAGCGCGTTCACCAGCTGGCAGGCCACGCACCACATCCGCGGCATGGTCGTCCAGTACGAACTCACGGCGCTGTCCCCCGAGCACTACCGCGAGATCCTGACCCTGCGCCGGGAGATCAGCCGCATCATCGAACGGATCATCCGCGAGGGCGCGCGGGACGGCTCGTTCGTCGTCCCCGACGTCGCGGGCGTGAACCTCGCGATCAACTCCCTGTGCGTCGACGTGTGCCGCTGGTTCCCCGGCGGCGGGTTCACCGACCCCGATGCGGTCGCCGACCTCTACGCAGAACTCGCACTGCGACTGGTCGGCGCGACGCGCTGAGGCCAAGTCCGATCAACGGCCGGAGCGGGCCTGCAACGCGATGATGTCGCCGTGCAGCAGGGCCTGGTATCCGAGGATCAGTTCGTCGACCCCGCCAATCTGGTCGCCGACGTGATGTGTGTTCTCCGTGGACAATTCGCGATTCCCCGCGCGCGCGACGAGGTCGTCGATCCGCGAGTCCAGACTCATGGACCGCTGCACCGCGGCCACCGACCGCAGCTGCTCCTCGGCCTCGCCGAGCAGGTCACCGATGCGGGCGAGCGCGGCGACCCGTTCGACCAGCTGGTCCCACACCGGCGCGAGTGCCTGCTGCCGCGACCGGATCTGGTCGCGGGCCGCGTCGCCCCGTACCGCGGCCAGTGCCGCCGTCAGCTCGGCCCCGATCCCTCGCAGCGCGACGGTGTCGACCGCGATCTGCGTCAACTCGTCGGCGAGGTCGAGTTGCACCCGCTGCACCATGAAATGGTCGGAATGCCAGGCCGCCGAACCGTCGATCCGGTCGTACAGCGCGCCCGCCAGGAACAGCAGCGCATCGAAGCGGTCCTCGAACCGTTCCGGCTGACCGACGCCGACCGCACCGCCGAGCGCCTCCGCGGCGCGACGCCCCGCCGCCGCCCACGGCGTCCGTTCCGCCAGGCCCGCCAGGCGTTCCGCCGCGACCGTCACCGCGGCGGCCGTCGCCTGATCGGTCCGCTGCTCCGACACCGGCGCGGGCGTTCGCGCCAACGCGTCGAACAGGACTTCACGCTGCCGCGGCTCGAGGTGCACCTGATCCCGTCGGTCCCGCCGGATCGTCCGGACACCCGTCGCGTAGTGCGCGGGTGAGTGCACGAACTTCGCGCGCGCGGTGAGCAGCTTCCGCTCGACGTCGCCCGCCCGCGCCGCGGCCAGCACCTGCATGACGCCCGGACGCATCGACTTCGCCTTGTCGTCGAGCCGCACGTAGTCGTCCGCGAGCGCGCGCAGGCGACCGAAGCCTCCGATGTCGGGCAGGGGGCGGCCCTGACGGCGACGGTTGGCGAGCACGTCACGGGTGGGCTCGTCCAGGTAGCCGGCGGCGAGGAGCACCGCCGCGTCCGCCGACAGGTCCTGCCGGAAGCCGTCGACCCGCGCCTCCTCGCACCAGCTTCGCACCTGTGCGGTGATCCGCGCCCGCCGCTGCGTCGCGTCCATCGGTCCTCCCGGAGTCCATGCGTGGTCACTCCACTGTTCCAGAACTCGGCGACGGGCGCCCGTGCGAACTCCGGCCGGACGTCGACTCAGTCGCCGGGCAGGCGACGCCCGGCTCGCGCAGCCAGGACCATGTCGCATCCGAGGACATCCGCCACGGCAACCAGGACGTCCAACTGAACGGTGGCCCGGCCCGATTCGATGGCCTGCACACTCGAACGCGACACACCGGCCATCGCCGCGAGCCGGGTCTGGGTGAGGCCGAGTTGCAGGCGCCGTGACGTGAAGCCGTCGGCGATCTGGCCCGCGGGCGGCCGTGCACTCCGCCTCGGACGTGACTTCGTCGCCGCCGTCGGCGGGCCGGGTTCGGTCACCGCGAACCATCTCCTTGCGTCGATTCGTGCAGTCTGCGCCGGTCCTCTTCCCGTGTCCAGGTGCTAACCTGCGGCGACCATGACTTTTCTGGCGCTGGTCCGGCACGGCGAGACCGAGTGGAACGCGGAGCGACGACTGCAGGGCTCGTCCGACATTCCGCTCAACGACACCGGCCGCGCCCAGGCAGCGGAGGCCGCCGCACTGCTGACCGGAAGCACCTGGGACCTGCTGGTCAGCTCGCCGCTGTCCCGGGCAGCGGAGACCGCGGACATCATCGGCACCCATCTCGGTCTCACCCGGTCGGCCACCTTCCCCGGCCTGGTCGAGCGTCATTTCGGCGAGGCCGAGGGCGCCACCGACGAGGACCTGTGGGACCGCTGGCCCGATGGCCGCTACCCGGGGATGGAATCGCGGACCTCGATGACGAACCGTGGGCTCGGCGTCCTCGACGACCTCGCGACCCGGCATCCAGGGGCGTCGGTCGTCGCCGTCAGTCACGGCGGACTGATCCGGTCCGTGATCGGCGCGGTCAGTGGACTGTGGGCGCCGCGGATCCCCAACGCGGGCATCACCACCTTCCACCACGACGGACGGCAGTGGAACCTGCGCACCGTCAACGGATACGGCGTGGCGGAGCGCGCCCCCGCCGAATCGTGACCTCCGCGTGGGACACTCGTGCGGTGCGCCGAGTCCCCCTGGCCGCAGCGGCGGCCCTCCTGGCAGCGTTGTCGTTCACCCCGCCCACGTCGGCAGCCCCGGCGTCGACCCCTGCGGGCTGCGTCCCGTTCGGTACCGCACAACTGCCGCCGGGCGTCCCGTCCGGTGGCGGGCACCTCGGTCTGACCGCCCTTCCCGAGCATCTGGGCGCCGACACCCCATCGAGTGTCGAATTGCGCACCCCGACAACGCAGTTCAACAGGTTCTTCGACTTCGTCCTCGTCGGCAACGCTCTCCTGGTCAGGCCACGCGAATCCACGGAGCCGTGGCGATACGTGCCGATGCCGGAGTGCCTGCGTGGGCGCCTCGTCGGTATCTCGCTGGACGACGACGAACTGGTCGCGGTGGACGAGTCCGGGTGGATGTACACGATGGACAACGCGTCGCAGGACCCGATCTGGTGGAACTGGACGTCCGCGTGGGGCGCACCGCTGTGGCTCGACTCCGGGCAGCAGGTGCCGGACGCGCGGCCGGGCAGGTGGGCGCTGAGCGTCTCCTCCCCCACCGACAACCAGACGTACACCGACATCGCGGGCCGCATCCACTACGTCGGGTTGGGCAAGATGACGATGGTTCCGGCGCTGACTGGGGACGGCAGCCGCATCACCTATGCCGATCCGTGGCTGCCCAACGACGACAGTTACGAGATCGGCGGACCGCTCGGTGGCCGGTTCCGCGCGACCGCGCTGTCCGCGGCGGGATCGACCACCTTCGTGACCAACGAGTTCGGCGACATGTACACCCGCACCTTCGACTTCGACTCCTCCGGCTCCGACTCGATCTTCTTCCGCTACAGCTGGGACGACCAGAGCGGCAAGCCCACCGCACCGAACCTGATCGTGGAAACGCTGGACCGCAGCACCGCGGCCATCCAACTGCCCGCCCCGGCCTGGGTTCACCAACCGAAGATCCCCGGCGAGATCACGTCCGCGATCAGCGTGCACTCCACCGGGCCCGGCCCCGGTCGGCGCGAACTCCGAGTGGAGGGCAGCCGGGACGGCGAGGACGGGTTCTGGCACAAGGATCTCGACGCCCCCGCCTGGGAGTTCACCCCGACCGGCGCTGCCCGGCTCGGCACGCCGCTGCAGAACTCGCCGCAGGACCGATCCGCCGACACCCTCGCCCCGCCCGCTCCCTGGAACCTGAGCGGGTCGCTGCCTGCGCGGGACGGGGCCATCGACGCACAGGTGCTGGTCGACATCGGATTCCCGTACTCGGTGGTCGATCCGAGGATGCTGGACGCGGTGGGCAGCCACGCGACGCCGTCCGGATACCGCCTGGAGGTCACGGCCTTCGACCCCGCCGCGACCACCCGCCCGGCGACCGTCGTCGCGCCCAACGGTTCCCGGATACCGGTGCTGATGCACACCGCGGACGGCCTGCGGATGACCCCACGCGGGCCGGGTCTCGACGACGATCCGCGTCACCTGATCGGTGCGATCGAGATTCCCGAGGACAGCGAGGCAACCCCGGCACACGATGCGTTCGTCCGAGACTGGATGCGCGGCAAGATGATCGCCCCGATCACCCTCAGCGCCACCGACTCGGACCTGGTCGTGCGGTGACGAACCGGTGGTGTGCTGACGTCGTGCGGCCTACCCTGGACGGATGAGCGGACGGAATCTCCGTCTGTGGACGGCGATCACGGCGGCGGCACTCCTGGTTCCGATCGGGTGCGGCTTCGATGCCGACGGCGCCGTCGCCGATCCGAGCACCGGTGTCGCCGACCCGAGCACCAGCGTCACGGACCCGAGCACGACGGACCCGCCCACCACCGATCCGACGTCGAGCGAACCTGCTCCGACGACGCGCACGACCTCTGCGCCGAGAACCACGACCAGGAAGCCGACGACCCTCGAGCGTCCCGTCCTCCCCACCGGCCTGCCCGTGGTCGCCAACGCGTTTGCCGCACCGTCCGAGGCGGCCGCGTTGACGGTGACGGACATGCGAGTGGAATCGCAGGCGGGCATGGTCCGCGTCGTCTACGTGTTCGCCGGCACCGGAGCGCCCGGGTGGAACGTCCGCTACGTCGACAGCGCGGTCCAGGACGGCAGCGGCAACGTCCTCGACCTGGCCGGCGAATCGGTCATCGAGGTGTCGTTGACCGGGACGGGCTATCCGTTCGACACCGGCGTCACCCCGTACGCCGGTCCGAATCCGTTGCCCGGCACCGGTGTGGTGTCCGAGGTCCGGCTCGCGACCGTGTTCGAGGGCGTCACCCAGTCGTTCATCGGAGTCGAGACGTCCCCTCGCCCCGCCTCCGTGTCGATGGCGACCGACCCGGTACGGGTGGTCGTCGAGATTCAGCCGTAAGTTCGGAGTGTCAACACATTTCGTGGCGCTTCAGGCGGGTTCCGCGGGTTTCGCGAAACGAGTGTGCGCCGGCTCCGGGACGCCCGCTAGGGTCCACCCGTGGACAAGATCTCAGACCTGGATCGCTTCGTGCCCGTACCCGACCCGCGCCCGGTCGACGGCCCGTGGCCGGAACTGACGTGGCCGATCCCCGCCGATGCGGAGCTGACGGGCGACGTCGTGCACCTGTCGGTGCCCGACCCGGACGCCGATGCCGCCGAGTTGTTCCGGGCCCTCGACCACGACGTGGTGTGGGCACACATCCCCCTTCGGCCCGGCTGTGCCGAGGAACTCGCGGAACTGCTCACGACGTGGGCGGCGGCACCGGATTGGCACGCGTGGATCGTGCGTCTGAGGCGCGACGTCGGGGACACGCGCGCGGGTTCGATCGTCGGCATGACGTCGTACCTGAACGCGAATGTGCGCGACGCGGGCCTCGAGATCGGGGCCACGACCTTCACTCCGGCGGTGTGGGCGAGCGGTGAATCCGGAGTCCAAGCGGCTGCTGCTCGGCTACGCGTTCGACACCTTGCACGCCGGGCGTGTCCAACTCAAGACCGACACCCGGAACCACCGCTCACAGCAGGCCATCGCCCGGCTCGGCGCGCAGTACGAGGGAACGCTGCGGCGCCACTTCCGCCGCACGGACGGCAGCGTCCGCGACACCGTCATGTTCTCGATCACGGCGGAGGACTGGCCACAGGTGGACGAGCGCCTGGCCGCCCGCCTCCACAACCTGGCCTAGACGACGGTGCCGGCGGACGATTCGTCCGCCGGCACCGGTCGTGCATCGAGAACTAGACTCCCGCAATCGCTTCCAACGGCTTGGTGCGTGCGGCGCGAACGGCGGGCCACACGGCCGCCAGGACGCCGACGACGCCGGATCCGAGGAGCATCGCGACGACCTGACCCCACGGCACCGCGACGGTGCCGAGGCCCTCGTCGGCGAGGGTGCGGACGAAGCCCCACCCGAACGCGAGTCCCAGGAGCACGCCGACCGCGGCACCGAACACGGCGATGAGCACCGACTCGAGGTAGATGATCCGGCGAACCTGCGGGCGCTGCATGCCGACGGCGCGCAGCATGCCGATCTCGCGACGACGTTCGACCACCGACAGTGCGAGCGTGTTGACGATGCCGAGGACAGCGATCACCACCGCGAGTGCGAGCAGCCCGTAGAGGACCGCCAGCAGGGTGTTGATCTGCTGGGCCTGCTCACCCTTGAATTCCTCGCGGTCCTTGACCTGCACCACGAGGAACGGGTCGCTCACCTTCTCGAGTTCACCGCGCAGGGCCGGGATGTCGGTGCCCGGCGCCGCCTTCACGAGGACCGCCAGGTCGGCGCGCATCACGGCGGGCACCAGCTGCTCGTACACCGACTCGGACGTGAACCAGTTCCCGAGGATCTGATTGTCGACGAGGATTCCGGTGACGGGGGCGGTGACCACGACGCCGTCCTTGTTGGACATCGTGACGGGGGTTCCGAGGGCCCACCCCTTCTCGGCCGCGAACGACTCCGACGCGACGAGGACGTCACCGTCGAGTGCGGCGCTACCCGCACGAAGTTCGTAGTCGATGACGCCGTCCAACTGGCCACCGATTCCGGTGCCGAAGGTGTCCTCGTCGTCGATGGTGACGGGCAGTCCCTTCAGTGCCACCGCGTCCGCGACTCCGGGAACCTCGGCGACGGCGTCGGCGGCGCCGACCGGAACACCGATCTGCGGCGGCCCGGTGAGGATGTAGTCGGCCGAGATTCCGCTGTCGACGAGTTCGTCGACACTCGCCTTCGCGGACGAGCCGAAGACGCCGATCACGGTGACCAGCATCAGCCCGAGGGTGAGGGCGAAGGCGGTCGCGGCGGTGCGGCGCGGGTTGCGGACGGCGTTGGTCCGGGCCAGCCTGCCGACGGCCCCGAACGGCCGGGCGAACACCGCGCCGAGCGCGCCGACCACGGGGCGCGACAGTGCGGGCGAGCCGAGCAGGACCGCGAGGATCAGCACCGCGGCGCCCGCTCCGACGGTCGCTGCCGCACTGCCGCCGGTCCCCTGCGAACCGAGCACCAGCAGCGCGCCGCCGAGAACGGCGAAGACCACACCGACTCCGGTGCGCATACGCAGCGAGTCGCCCGTGGACGCGTGCTCTTCGCGCATCGCGGCGACCGGGGGGATTCGTGACGCGCGTCGCGCAGGCGCGTATGCGCTGACGACGGTGACGAGGACACCGATGACGATCGCGACGATGACCGTGCGGGGCTCGAGTTGCAGTGAGCCGGTGGGCAGTCCGACGTCGAACGCGTTGAGCATGGCGCGCAGGCCGTACGCGAGCAGGACGCCCGCGCCGATACCGATCAGGCTGCCGAGCAGACCGACGATGAAGGCCTCGGTGACCACCGACCGTCCCACCTGTCCGCGACTGGCACCCACCGCGCGGAGCAACGCGAGTTCGCGGAGCCGCTGAGCGACGATCATCGAGAAGGTGTTGTAGATGATGAAGGTGCCGACGAGCAGCGCGATCGCACCGAACGCGAGCAGGAAGTAGTTCATGAACTTGAGCGCGGAGGTGACCTCGGCCTTGACGTCCTCGCGGACCTCGGCGCCGGTCTGCACCTTCGCATCCGGCAGTGCGGCGGCGAGCTCGTCGCGCAACTGTTCCTGGCTCAGACTGCCGTCCCCCGCGACATCGACGTAGTCGACATGCGCGCCGTCGGTGAACAGTTCGGTGGCCTGGGCCGCCGGGAACAGTGCTCCGACGAATCCGCCGGTGTCGGTGGGTACGGAGTAGATGCCGCTGATCGTGACCCCGAGAACGCCGTGGGCGGGGACGAGCACCTGGGTGGTGTCACCGACCGTGAGACCGGCGCGTTCGGCACCGCCCTCGTTGAGCGCGATCTGACCCGGCTCGGTGGGCGGGGTGCCCGCGACGAACGTCTCGGGCTCGCCGAGCGCCTGGTCCGGGGGGATGTAGGAGGAGCCCATGCTGGGTGCGCCACCGGTCTGAACCGGGGCCTTGTCGGCGCCGAGCAGGACGATCTGGCCGTCGACGGCGGGCACGACTGCCCGCACCGACGGGAGCGCCTCGACGGTCGCGACGTCGGTCAGCGGGACACCGATCGACCCCTGCTCCTGGGCGGACACGCGGACGTCGACACCCTTCGCGGCATCCTCGAAAAGTCCGTTGAAGGTGCGCTGCAGGGTGTCGGTGAAGACGAACGATCCGGTGACGAATGCGGTGCCGAGAACGACGGCGAGCACCGTCAGTACGAGCCGCACCTTGTGGGCGGCAAGATTGCGCAAGGACACCTTGCGCATGGGGTTCTGCGTCAGGTTCGCCACGACTCAGCTCCGCACCCGGGCCCGGTCGTCGAGGCCCTTCATCCGGTCGAGCACGGTTTCGGCGGTCGGCTCGCGCAATTCGTCGACGATCTGACCGTCCGCGAGGAACACGACCCGGTCCGCGTAGCCCGCGGCACGGGGGTCGTGGGTCACGATGACGACGGTCTGGCGGAATTCGTCGACCGCCGCCCGCAGGATCGAGAGCACCTCACCGGACGAGTGCGAGTCGAGGTTGCCCGTGGGTTCGTCACCGAAGATGATCTCCGGCTGACCGGCCAGTGCGCGGGCGCACGCGACGCGCTGCTGCTGTCCGCCGGACAGCTCGCTGGGCCGGTGCCCGAGCCGGTCGGTCAGTCCGAGGCGGGTCAGGACGGAGTCGAGCCACTCCTGGTTGACCTTGCGCCCCGCGATGTCGAGCGGCAGCGTGATGTTCTCCAGTGCCGTCAGCGTCGGGACGAGGTTGAACGACTGGAAGACGAAGCCGATGCGGTCGCGGCGCAGCGCCGTCATCTGCTTGTCGGACAGTCCGGTGAGGTCGGTGTCGCCGATCACGACCGATCCCGACGAGGCTGCGTCCAAGCCGGCGAGGCAGTGCATCAGGGTGCTCTTGCCGGAGCCACTCGGTCCCATGATCGCGGTGAACTCGCCGCGCGCGAAGTCGACGTCGACACCGCCCAGTGCGGTGACGGCGGTTTCACCCGACCCGTACGTCTTGGTGAGGTTCACCGCGCGTGCGGCGACCTCCTCGGATGTCGGGTCGGGTACGGCGTGCGCGCTCATGACGGCCTTCCTGAAAGTCCAGGGGTCGCCGGACCGGCCGGCCCGACCCGTCCATCCTTACCGGCGACACCGACAGCCGCCATCGGGGACCACCCTGATCTTCGGGATCGGGGTGGCCCCCGGCCGGGTCAGGCCCGCGGCCGCAGCGTGGCGTAGGCGACGCCCGCCGACACGACCATGAGGACCGCACCGATTCCCGAGGTGAAGACGACTCCCGTGTCGAATGCGGCGTGCGCCGAGTCGAGCAGCGCGGAACCCTCCGCGGCCGGGAGTCCGGTCGCGACATGGTGCGCGCCGCCGAGGGTCTCGGCCGCGAGCGACGCCGCAGCGTCGTCGACGCCGGCGGGCACCGTCAGGTGCGCCCGGTACGCAGCCATGAGGATCGACCCGAGCACAGCGGTGCCCAGCACCGCGCCGAGCTCGTACGCGGTCTCGGAGACGGCCGACGCTGCGCCCGCCTTCTCCGGCGCGACGCTGGACACGATCATGTCGTTCGAGATCGTCTCGGCCGCACCGATGCCCGCACCCAGGAGCGCGAACGCAACCACGATCGCCGTCGTCGAGGTCGGCGACACGAACGCGAGCACCGTCAGGTACCCGAGCGACGACATCGACAGTGCGATCACGACCACGATCCACGGCTTGACGTGGCGGACCAGCGGGACGACGGCGAGTCCGACCGCAACGGTGAGAGCGAGGCCCGGCAGCAGCGCGACGCCGGCCTGCATCGGGCTGAGTCCGACCACCAGCTGGAGGTGCTGGGAGGTGAAGAACAGGAAGCCGACGAGGGAGAACACGCTGAGCAGGTTCACCGCGACGGCACCCGAGAACGTCGGAACCCGGAACAGGCGCACGTCGAGCATCGGGATGTCGCGCTGCAGCTGACGCCGGACGAACAGGATCGACGCGACGACACCGACGGCGGCGGGGATGACGGTCTGACCGAGCGGTCCGCCGTGGGCAAGGTTCTTGACCGCGTACACGATCGGGGCGAGGGCGACCAGTGACAGCAGGATGCTCGTCGGATCCACCGGACCCGGATTGGGGTCCTTGGATTCGGGTACGAAGATCGGCGCGAGGATCAGGAGCGGGATCAGGACGACCACGGCGAGCAGGAACACCGAGCCCCACCAGAAGTGCTCCAGCAGGAATCCGCCCACGATCGGACCGAGCGCGCCGCCTGCCGCGAAGCACGCCGCCCAGACGGCGATGGCGAGCCGGCGCTGGTTCGGCTCGAGGAAGATGTTGCGGATCAGCGAGAGCGTCGGCGGCATGATCATGGCGCCGAAGAATCCGAGTACGGCGCGCGCGGCGATCAGCGCCTCGGGCGTCGGCGCGTACGCGGCGAGGACGGAGACGGCGGCGAACCCGGTGGCGCCGATGAGCAGCAACCGGCGTCGACCGAAGCGGTCACCCATGCTGCCCATCGAGACGAGCAGGCCCGCGAGCACGAGCGGGTAGATGTCGACGATCCACAGCTGCTGGGCTCCGGTCGGGCCGATCGACGACGAGATCGACGGCAGGGCGAAGGCGAGAACGGTGTTGTCGACCGACACGAGCAGCACCGGCAGCATGAGCACTGCCAGCGCGACCCAGCCGCGCGCGCCCACCGAGGGTGCGTTCGTGGTCTGTTCGCGATGAATGAACGTGGTCGACATACTGTTCGGCTTTCTTCTTCGTGACGGCGCCCGACAGCGGCGAATCAGACTTCGTTACTGTACCAGCTGGACGGTACAGTAACCCGCTCGCAGCGGGGCAGTGTGGGTAGCATCTCCATTCGTGCCCCGTCCACCCGCTGCCCGCGCCAAGCTCCTCGACGCGTTCGTCACGATCCTCAACGAGCAGGGCGAGCGCGCCGCGACCCTCGAGGCCGTGGCCACCGCGGCGGGCGTCTCCAAGGGCGGACTGCTCTACCATTTCGGCTCCAAGGACGCCCTCGTCGACGGACTGATCGCGTACCTGATCGACCTGGCCGACGAGGATGTGGCAACGATGCGGCAGGCGCCCGAGGGCGCGGCCGTCTATTACGTCCGCAGCTCCAACTTCGAGGATTCCGCGCTGGACCGGGCCATCGTGGCCGCCACCCGGCTCAGCCAGGGCGACAACGCCGCCGCCCAGCAGGCACTGCTCCGCATGCAGCAGGGCTGGTTGGACGCACTCACCGACGAGGTCCGGGACCCCGCGATCGCCCGGGCGATCATCCTCCTCGGCGACGGCCTCTACTACCGGGCCGCGTTCGGCGGCAAGGCCCTCGTCGCGTCCGCCGAGGAGATGGACGACCTGCTCGGGATCGTCCGCCGGATCGTCGGCGGAGGCGCCACGGCCTAGGCTGGACGGCATGCGCATCGGAGCCCACGTACGCCAGGACGACGACCCGATCGGTGCCGGCGAGGCCCTCGGGGCCGACATCGTGCAGCTGTTCCTCACCGACCCGCAGAAGTGGAACAAGCTGACTCCGCACCCGAGGACGGAGCAGATCCTCGCCTCCCCCATCGACGTGGTCGTGCACTCGTCGTACGTCATCAACGTCGCGTCGCTGAACAACAGGATCCGCATCCCGTCCCGCAAGTCGGTCACCGAGCAGGCGAAGGCCGCCGCCGACATCGGCGCAATCGGACTGGTGGTGCACGGCGGTCACGTTCGCGACGGAGAAGACCAGGCCGAGGGATTCGCCAACTGGCGCAAGCTGTTCGAACGCGAAGCCGACAAGGGCGGGTTCGCGGTGCCGATCCTCATCGAGAACACCGCGGGCGGGGATGCGGCCATGGCGCGGCGCTTCGACGACATCGCCCGGTTGTGGGACGAGGTCGGCGACTTCGGCGCAGGCTTCTGCCTCGACACCTGCCACGCGTGGGCGGGCGGCGAGGACCTCGTCGGGGTCGTCGAGCGAGTCAAGGCGATCACCGGACGCATCGACCTGGTGCACCTGAACAACTCTCGCGACGAGTTCAACTCGGCGCGGGACCGACACGCCAACCTCGCGGACGGCACGATCGACGCGGAGGTGCTCGCCGAGGTCGTGCGGACCGCGCAGGCCCCGGTGATCCTCGAGACCCCCGCCGACGGCATCGCCGACGACCTCGCGTACCTCCGACGCTGACACGCGTGTGCGCCTTGTCGGTAGCTCCTGCCACCGACAAGGCGCACACGCACCGAAGACTCCTACAGGTTTTCGGCGATCTCCTTGATGCGTGCCAGTCGGGTGTCCCACTGCGCGCCGATGGCCTCGAGCCGCCTGCCGACCGCGCCGAGCACCGAGCCGAGCGCGCGGTAGCGGATCTCGCGGCCCACCGGAACCCGCTCGACCAGGCCCACCCCTTCGAGTGCGACGAGGTGTTTGGCGATCGCCTGCCTGCTCACCGGGAGGCGATCCGCCAGGGCCGACGCGGACAGGTCCTCACTGCCGAGCAGTTCGAGGATCTCCCATCGGGTGTCGTCGGCGAGCACCGCGAACACCGCCGTGGGCGAGTCCGACGCGCTCACACCGATGCGGCTTCCAGATAGGCGACGAGTTCGTCGAGTTCGCCGTCCCAGCCCTGCCGGTTGCTCTCGAGCTGACCGCGGCGAGTCTCCTCTTCGTCGCTGAGCCGGTCGAAGCCGGTCTCGACAACCGTGAGCACCGTGGTCTCCCCCTCCTCGACCAGGGTGAAGCGCGCCTCGGTGGCCCGGTCGAAGTCGAAGTCGCCACCCTGTGTGAACCACCGGTAGGCGAAGGTCTCCGGCTCGTCGACCTCGGTGATCTCGAGCGGGAACTCGCCGTGGCCGTCCCAGCCGAAGCTGCCGCGGGCGCCGACCTCGAGTGCGTCGATGCGCGCGGTCTGGCCGAACCACTTCGCGATGTGGGCGGGGTCGGTGAGTGCGCGCCAGACCTTGGCGCGTGGTGCGCCGACGACGACGGTGCGGCTGACGGTGTACCGATCGGTGTCGACGACTGCTGCCTGGGTGTTCGTCATGTCGTTCACTCCTGCCGTGCATGGGATGCGGACATTGAATGCAACCCAATGGTTGCACTTGACCGGACTATCCGCAACCCCCCGGTTGCATCAAATCTGCGACGGCGCCCCGGCATGTCCCTGTGCCCGGACGAGATCGGCATAGACGCCTGCCGCGGCGAGCAGGCTGTCGTGGTTTCCCCGCTCGACGATCCGGCCACCATCGAGGACGACGATCAGGTCGGCGTCGCGAATCGTGCTCAGCCGGTGCGCGATCACGATCCGGGTCTGATCGAGCTCGGCCAGGTTGGCGGTCACCGACGCTTCCGTCACCGAGTCGAGCGCGCTCGTCGCCTCGTCCAGCAGCACGATCCGCGGGTCGGCGAGCACCGCCCGCGCGATCGCGAGCCGTTGCTGCTGACCTCCGGACAGTCCGCCCCCGTCCCGGAGGACGGTGTCGTACCCCATCGGCATGGCGTCGATCTCGGTGTCGAGGCACGCAATCCGGGCCGCGGCGACGACGTCGGCTCGACTCGCAGCGGGCCGGCACAGGGCGATGTTGTCGGCGATGCTGCCGGTCAGCAGCGCGCACTCCTGCGTCACCACCCCGAATTGCGCACGCAGGGAACGCACGTCGAGGGTGGCCGCGTCGACACCGTCGTACGCGACGCCGCCGTCGGTGGGGGGCACGAGCCCGAGAAGGAGTCGCGCGAGGGTGCTCTTGCCGGATCCGGACCGCCCGACGAGGGCCACTGTCGACCCCGCGGGGACATCGAGGTCGAGGTCGCGCAACACCCACGGGGCGCGCGGGTCGTAGCGAAAACCGAGCCCGCGAACGGTGATCGCGCCCCGTAGCACAGGCGCCGGGCGGGTGTCGACACCGTGCTGTTCCGGCGGAGCGTCCAGGATGTCGCCGAGCCGGCGCAGATGCGCACCGGCGATCTGCAGTCTCTGCAGTGCCCCGACGAGCGACCCGATCGGGGCAAGTGCCGCGAGCGCAATTCCGTTGAGCGCGATCATGTCTCCCAGCGATCGCGTTCCCGCGACGACCTGGAGCGCACCGAGCGAGATGAGCACCGCGGGCGCAGCAACGCGTAGTGCCTGCAGGACGGCGTCGAGCCTGCCCTGCAGTCGCGCTCCCGCCGCCGCGTCACGGATCGACACCTCGAACAGCCACGCCCACCGCGCCGCGACGGCGTCCTCCGCTCCCGATGCCTTCACCGTCTCGATGCCGCTCACCGCTTCGATCAGACTGCCCTCCGCGGCCGCCGCAGACGCCAACTCCCGGTGCCCGGTCTCCGTGACGCGGCCCGCCGTCGCGAGCAGCAACGCGGCCTGGACCAGTGCGAACACGCACACGCCGACTCCGAGTAGCGGGGACCACCACAGCAGCACCACGATGTAGCCGACGGCGATCGGCGCGTCGAGGAGCGCGGCGAGCACCGGACCGGTGACGAGTTCCCGCAACGCCCCGGCGGAGGCGATCCGTGCGGTCACGTCACCGGTTCCCCTGCGCGTGAACCATCCGAGCGGCAGCCGCATCAGACGGTCGACGACGGTGGCGGTCAGATCGGTGTCGATTCGGGTGCGCAGCCGGACGAGAAGCGCACTGCGCACGAGTGCCGTCGCGAGATAGGCGGCCACCGCAACCGAGACGACGGCGACCACCACCCACCACAGGGTCAGGTCCGCGTCGGGAATCACGTGGTCCACGAGCACTCCGGCCGTCAACGGCAGTGCCATGCCGACTGACTGCAGGGCGAGCGACGCGAAGACCACCCCAGCCAGCAGGGCCCGGTTGCCGAGCATCATCTCGAGTACGCGACTGCTCCACGGCCCTCGCGCCGCGCGTGCCCTCGGTTCGACTGTCCCGCAGCCGAATTCGAGCACGACTCCCGAGTACCGGTCCGCGAACTCCGCGTGTGTCAGGCGGCGACGCCCACGCGCCGGATCGACGACGTGCACCACCTGCCGGGTGACGCGTTCGACGACGACGAAATGGTTGCCCGTCCAGTGCACGATCGCGGGGAGCGCCGCACCACCGTCGAGGATGCGCTCGGCGGGTGCCCCGACACCGCGGGCCTGCAGCCCGTACCGGCGAGCGGCCTGCACCAGCGCCAGCGCGGTCAGCCCGTCACGTCCGGCTCCCATCTCGTCTGCGACCTCCCCGGCGGTGGCGCGGTGGCCGTGATGACCGAGGATCATCGCCAGACATGCGGCACCGCAGTCCGTGAGCCCGTCCTGCACGACGACCGGCACGCTCACGGCGACACCACGGGCCCGGTGGGCGTCTTCGCCGCCGCCCCCCAGAACCATTCGATCCGCGCGTCCCGCCTGCGGTCGGCGACCCACCGCTCGAAGGCCATGTCGGCGAGAAGTTTGTCGGTGCGCGGACCCGAGGTCGCCGGGATCACCGCGACCACCTGGGTGACCGACCACCCGTCCCCGTCCGCGGTGGGGCCGAGGACGGTGCCGGGTTCGGCGCCGTCGACCGAGTCGGCCGACACCTCCAGGAATTCCGTTCCCGTCACCGCGGATGCCACGGCGAAGGCGCCTGCGGCCGCGGATGCGACCGCCCGGACGTCGGTGGGTTCGGATCGCCGCCCGACCATGTCGACGAACGCGTCCGCGAGGAGGCGTTCCGTGAAGCGGACGCGCACCACCCGTGCTCGATCGAGTTCGGTGGGATCGAGGGGACGCTCGGCGAGGATCCGGGCCTTGAGTTCCGCGATGGCGGCTTCGTGTTCGACGAGATCCTCGAACGCGTCCACACCGAGTCCACGTTCGCGCATCCACTGCTCGGTCGCGGCCGGTGTGAGCAGTCCGCGGGCGCGACGGAACGCGTCCATCGCGTGTTGCAGCGCGGCCGGCTCGATGCGCACGGGATTCTCGGCAAGTTCCTGCCGCACGAGGCACACCGTGACGAGGCGTTCGAGCAGTTCCGTCTTCTCCCACAGGACGTCGAGGTACCCCATCGCCTCCTCGATCGCGAGCGGTTCGCCGTTGACCCGCAACAGCATCGACTCGGCGGTGCGTTGACTACCCCGCAGCGACCACGGCACCGTCGACGTCGGCGTCCAGGACAGCGAAGTGGTGCCGACACCGGGTTCGGTGATGAGAAGCCCGTAGTGCACGGATTGATCGAGTGCCTCACGGTGCCGGAGCAGGCGCAGGCGACTTCCCGTGTGGCGGGCGCGCAGCGGCTCGAGTGCACGTTCGGCGGCGGGTTCGGCGGCGTCGAGCCCGCGCAGGATTCCGAGGGCGTCGGCGAGCAGGGTGTCGTGTGTCGTCGTCGGGTGGGTCATGACAGCGCTCCGCTCACGGGGTTCGGTAGGTGTCGGTCGGCGCCGGACCGCAACAGGTCCGCGATCGCCTCGGAGATGGGGAGGCCGGTGGCGTCCTCGATCCACAGCCACTGGCCGGACGGGTTGACCTCGAGGAACACGTAGCGGCCGTCCGGCGTGAGGATCAGGTCGATCGCCCCGTACCGCAGGCCGAGTTCCGCGACGAGCAGAACGCACCGCCGCATCACGTCACCGGGTAGTGCGTGCACACCGTGACGGGTGGTCGACGGGTCGTAGCAGCGCCAGTCGAGGCGGGTGTGATTGCTGTCCTGACTGTGGATCTCGGCTGCGAAGACGCGGGTGCCGACGACGGTCACCCGCAGTTCGACCCGTTTG
This sequence comes from Rhodococcus sp. RD6.2, assembly GCF_001040705.1. Classification (GTDB taxonomy): domain Bacteria; phylum Actinomycetota; class Actinomycetes; order Mycobacteriales; family Mycobacteriaceae; genus Rhodococcus_G. The sequence continues at coordinate 779,476 of NZ_CVQP01000001.1, read as the reverse complement.
GGGACGTAGGCCTGCACGATCAGCGGGCACAGTCGCATGGACTCCGCCGACGCGACGTCGACGGTGGTCGCGGATTCGGCCATCCGCGCATAGCTCTCGTCGCCGCGGATCAGCCACGACCGCTGCAGTGGCTTGGTGACGACCCGGCCCTCGTGGGCGTCCCAGAAGTCGAGGAACTCGTCGGGGTCCGTCGTGAGCAGCGTGGGTGGCAGTTCGAATCCGAGCCGGCCCGCGAGACGCAGTTGCGTCTGCTTGCGGCCCGCGAGCCGGATGTCGGCGCGGGTTCCGGGGACGGCGAGCGCGTCCAGGTCGTCCCACAGCGCTCCCGCGAATGCCTCACACTCCTGCTCGACGTACTCGCGGACCTCGGGATCGGTGATCTCGTCGTGGGGGCGCGGATCCTGCGGGCGACGGAACCACACCGCATCGACGCGATCGAGGTCGACGCGGTCCCGTCCACGCAGCAGCGTTCGGCGGATCGCACCTGCAGGCGACAGGTGCAGCGACAGTGTTGCCGCCGAGGGGAACTCGGCGGGATCGAAGGTCGTGACGGAAGCTCCGGACGCCACCAGTCGCCGCGTCACCGCGTCGGCATGAGTGTCACCGGGCTGGGTCAGGACGAGGACGTCGGTGGACATCGGTGTCTTCCTCGCAGTTGGTCGGGAACGGTGGGGCGGCAGCGGGCCGATCGGCGCCCGCCGGGAGCCGGGCCCAGGGGGTGCCACCCTTTCGGGCGGCACCCCCCGACGGTGCCTACCGATCAGAAGTCGGCGTCGGTTCCGGTCCAGCCGTCGACGACGTCGATCACCTTGCTGGAGCGGCCGCGGTCGCGCATGCCGCCTGCCACGGACGCCAGCTGCGCCTCGTTCAGCTCGGCGCCGGCCGGGGTGATCTCGGTGATGGTGGTGTTGCGCATGTCGTTCTCCTTCGTTGGACGGTGTCGGCGTTTCCGACACGACAGACGATGCCCGGCACCGTTTGGAATCGACTGGGCGTGCGCTTCGCCCCACTTGCAGTCCACTTGCAGTTCACTGGCAGACCGAAATCTATGCTGATCGCCATGTCCGAACCGAGTACTCCGCTGCCGCCACCGACCTCGGTCTACCTGCAGGTTCTCGGACCGGTACGGGTTCTGGTCGGCGACGCGGACGTGTCGGTCGGCGGGCCCGTCCCCCGGGCCCTGTTGTCGCGGCTGGCGGTCGCTGGCGGGGACGTCGTCACCGACGACGCCCTGATCGACGACCTGTGGGGCGAGGCGCCGCCGCGGACGGCGAAGCTGACATTGCAGGGGTACGTCGCGCGAATGCGCAAGGTGTTCGACCCGGCCCGTCCCGGTGCACACTCCCGCGTGCTCGTGCGACGCGGCAACGGATACGCACTCGATCCGGACGCCACCGACTGGCAGCAGTTCACCGCGCTTGCAGGTGAGGGACGAAACCTGTTGGCGCGGGGCGAGTCCGGCGCAGCCGCGGACACCCTCGACGCTGCACTCGACCACTGGCGCGGCGATGCCTACGCGGATGTCACCGAATCGGGCACGGTCACGACGGAGGCACGCCGACTCGACGCGCTCCGACTCGACGCCACCGAGGACCGCATGGAGGCGGCCTTGAAACTCGGTGAACATGCTTGGGCAGCAGCACAACTCGATGTCGTGACGCGCAGTCACCCACTCCGCGAGCGCGCCTGGGAACTGCTGGCGCGGGCGCACTACCTCGCGGGACGCCCCGGTGACGCGCTCGACGCTCTACGGCGGGCCCGGGAAACCCTCGCCGAGGAACTCGGCACCGATCCGAGGCCCAGCCTGCTCGCACTGCAGGCGTCGATCCTCGCCCACGACGCCCACCTGACACACCCGAACCCGGCACCCGTCACAACCCCGGTGCCAGTCACGACCCCGGCAACCGTCGCGGAGCCCGCCCCCTCACCGGCCCGGGCTCCGGATCCGTTCGCCCACAACATCCCGCTCGCCCTGACCCCGCTGGTGGGACGGCACACGCAACTCCGCGAACTGGCCGATCTGCTCGGTACGCACCGCCTCGTCACGCTCACCGGGCCCGGTGGCATGGGGAAGACGCGACTGGCGCTCGAACTGGCCAGGGCCCGGACCGACGCGGACGGTCCCTGGCTGGTGGAACTGGCGGGCGCCCGCGACACAGACCAGGTTGCCGACGCGCTCGCGACAGCGCTCGGGCTCACCGTGTCCGGCGGTGTCGACGGCATCGCCGAGGTCCTTCGTGGCCGCGACACGATCCTCGTTCTCGACAACTGCGAACAGGTCGTGGCCGAGGTTGCCGACGTCGTCACCGCGATCCTCACCCGCTGCCCGACCATCCGTGTCCTCACCACCAGTCGCGAAGCGCTGTTCGCCGCTGGGGAATTCGCCTACGAGGTCCCTCCCCTGGACGGCGGCGACGACGTCGCACTCTTCGTCACCCGCGCCGCCGCCCACCTCGGCACCTTCGACCCCGACGACACCGAGCGCGCACTGCTGACCCGGCTCTGCGCCGAACTGGACGGCATGCCCCTGGCGATCGAGCTCGCCGCCGCCCAGTGCCGCACGCTGTCGGTGCGGCAGCTGGTCGAACTCGTCGACGACCGATTCGCCCTGCTCCGCGGCGGCCCCCGTACCACCGCGCGCCACACCACGATGCTCGCCGCCGTCGAGTGGTCGTACCAGACGCTCACCGAACCGGAGCAGCGACTGTTCCAGTCGCTGGCAGTCTTCGAAGGCGGCTTCGATCTCGATTCCGCGCGGGTCGTCGTCGGCGATACCGGGTTGCTGACGAATCTCGCTTCCCTCGTGGACAAGTCGCTGGTCTCGGTGGTGGGCGGCGACCCCCGCCGATACCGGATGCTCGAGACGATGCGCGGCTACGCGGCACTCGTCCGCGCCCCCTCCCTGACCACCACCCTGCGTCGCGCGCACATCGACTGGATCTGCGAACTCGCCGATGCCGCCTTCGTCGGCCTCCGCGGACGCGACAGTTCACGGTGGATGCACCGGATGGAGCGGGAGATCGCGAACGTCCGTGCCGCGTTGACTGCCAGCGAGGACGAGATCGACACATACCTGCGTATCGCCGGCGGTGTCTACTGGTACTGGTACCGGGGCGGACACGTCGCCGAGGCGATCCGGTGGCTTGCCCCCGCGATGACGCCGCACGGCGCGGCATCGGCCGCGCTGCCGGTCCATGCGCGGGCCGTCGCGGGCGCGGTCGTCATCCACTACCTGGCAGGCGACCTCCCCGGCCTGTTCACCGCGTTCGGACTGCTGACCGACCTGGCCGCGCAGGTCACCGATCCGGTGGCCCGCGCCGACGCCGAGTCGACGCTCGCGTTCTTCGAAGCCGGTTCGGGCCTCGTCGACCAGGCTCGCGCGCACGCGAGGGCGTCGCTCGACTTCGGACTGGGTGCGGAGCGGCCGTTCACCGCCGCCGAGGCCCTGATGTGCCTCGGCACCGTCGACTTCCGGGCGGGCGACCACGCCTCCGCCGCACTGCACCTCGACGAGTCCGTCGCCGTCGCCGCCGGATGCGGCTACGGCTGGTGCGAGGCGTCGGCCCTGTGGATCGGTGCGAAGGTGGACCTCGCGCAGGACCGGCACGGCGGACCGGCCGAGGAGAAGCTCGCTCGCATGGTTCGCGTGTGCGTGGACAACGAGGACGTCACGTCGTGGCTCGTCGCGGTGGCGACACTCGCCTACGCAGCGCTACGCCGCGGCGATCGCGACCGGGCCGCGTTGCTCACAGGAGTCGTCGAGAACCGCGGTGCACCGATCGGGTACCGGCCCGCCGCGATGGATCCGATAGACCTGGCCCGCTACGACGCCGAGATCCGCGCGGCCCTGTCCCCCGCCGAACTCACGAACGGCTGGGAACGGGGTGCCGCGCTGACACGAGACGAGGTGACTGCGCTGGTGGCGACGACCCCGGTGTGACCCTCCGAGAGGTCAGTAGCGGTCGCGCTTGGGCTTGCCCTTGTCGAAACGCGGCTTGCCCTTGCCGTGCTGCGGCCGCTGCCCGGGCGGACCCGAGTCGGGGGTGAGCTGGATCAGGACACCGGAGATCCGGGTGCTGCGCAGCGCCTCGAGGGTCTCGTTCGCGAGGTCCGCGGGCAGTTCGACGAGGCTGTGGTCCGGCCGGATGCTGATGTGCCCGAAGTCGCTGCGACGCAGACCGCCCTCGTTGGCGATGGCACCGACGATCGCGCCCGGAACCACCCGATGCCGCTTGCCGACCGCGATCCGGTACGTCGCCAGCTCCTGACCGTCGCGGTTGATCTTCGGTCCCTCGTCGAACTTGCGCGGCGGTCGCTCGCGAGGTTCCCGTTCCTTGCGCGGCGGGGCCGGCGGCTCCGGTTCCATCAGGAACGCGTCGCCGTCACGGGACTGCACGGCGAGTGCCGCCGCGATGTCGGCGAGCGGGACGTCGTGCTCGCGCTCGTAGTCCTCGATCATCCGACGGAACAGTGCGAGGTTGTCGGAGTTCAGGGACGCGGTGATCGAGTCACCGAACTTCGAGACACGCTGCGCGTTGACGTCCTCGACGGTCGGCAACTGCATCTCGGTCAGCGGCTGCCGGGTAGCCCGCTCGATCGCCTTGAGCAGGTGCCGTTCGCGCGGAGCCACGAACAGCAAGGCGTCGCCGGTGCGCCCGGCTCGGCCGGTACGGCCGATGCGGTGCACGTACGACTCGGTGTCGTGCGGGATGTCGTAGTTGACGACATGCGAGATGCGGTCGACGTCGAGGCCGCGGGCCGCGACATCGGTGGCGACGAGAATGTCGAGGGCACCGGACTTGAGCTGGCCGATGGTCCGCTCACGCTGCGCCTGAACGATGTCGCCGTTGATCGCGGCGGCCGAGAATCCGCGTGCACGAAGCCGTTCCGCGAGGTCTTCGGTGGCCTGCTTGGTGCGGACGAAGATGATCATCGCCTCGAACGCCTCGACCTCGAGGATCCGGGTCAGGGCGTCGAGCTTGCGCTGGTGCGCGACCTGCACCCACCGCTGCGTGATGTTCGTTGCGGTCGACGTCTTGCCCTTGACGGTGATCTCGACCGGATCGTGCAGGTACTGCTTGGAGATCTTGCGAATCGCGGGCGGCATCGTCGCGGAGAACAGCGCGACCTGCTTGTATTCCGGGGTTTCCGCGAGGATCTTCTCGACGTCCTCCTGGAAGCCCATCTTCAGCATCTCGTCGGCCTCGTCGAGCACCAGGTAGTCCAGGTGCGAGAGGTCGAGGGTGCCCTTCTCCAGGTGGTCGATCACGCGACCGGGCGTGCCGACGATGACCTGCGCGCCGCGCCGCAGGCCGGACAGCTGGACTCCGTAGGACTGACCGCCGTAGATCGGCAGCACCTGCAGGCCGGGAATGTGCGCGGAGTACTTGCCGAACGCCTCGGCCACCTGCAGCGCCAGCTCGCGGGTCGGTGCGAGCACCAGCGCCTGCGGCCGCTTCTGGTCGGTGTCGATGCGGGACAGGATCGGGACGGCGAACGCGGCCGTCTTACCGGTTCCGGTCTGGGCGAGGCCGACAACGTCGTTGCCTGCCATCAGCGGCGGGATGGTGGCTGCCTGGATCGGCGACGGCGACTCGTACCCGACGTCGCTCAGTGCCCGAAGCACCCGATCGTCGATGCCGAGGTCGGCAAAGGTTGTGCTGTCGGTTTCCGGCTCGGGGTTCTGCTCGGTGTCACTCATTTCACCTGGAGTTTAGTCGATCGACCGGAGTGCGGCCGACTCGAAGCCACCCACCCCCGTTAACCCTGATCACGAACACCGGCACAATGCGGGTCAGCATCCGCCTCTCGACCACCCCCAGGAGCGCCCGTGTCCGACACGCCGATCCCCACCCACTGGTACAACATCGCGGCTGACCTGCCGGTCCCGCCGCCGCCGCACCTGCACCCGGGGACCAGGGAGCCGGTCACGCCCTCGGATCTCGAGGCCCTGTTCCCGTCCGCGCTCATCGCGCAGGAGGCGGCCACCGAGCAGTACATCGAGATCCCCGAGCCGATCCGTGAGGTCTACAAGACGTGGCGTCCCGCGCCGCTGATCCGGGCTCGCGAATTCGAGAAGGCGCTCGGCACCCCGGCACGGATCTACGTCAAGTACGAGGGCGTGAGCCCCGTCGGCAGTCACAAGACCAACACCGCGGTCGCGCAGGCGTACTACAACGCCCAGGACGGCGTCACCAAGATCACCACCGAAACCGGCGCGGGCCAGTGGGGCTCCGCACTGTCGTTCGCCTGCGCGAAGTTCGGCATCGACCTCGAGGTGTGGCAGGTGCGGGCGTCGTACGACTCGAAGCCCTACCGCCGCTTCCTCATGGAGACCTACGGCGGCACGGTGCATCCGAGCCCCTCGCCCCTCACCGCGTCCGGCCGCAAGATCCTCGAGGAGTTCCCGGACACCCCGGGCAGCCTCGGCATCGCCGTGTCCGAAGCCATCGAGGTCGCGGCATCGGACCCGCAGACCCGCTACGCACTCGGCAGCGTCCTCAATCACGTTGTCCTGCACCAGACCGTCATCGGCCTCGAAGCGGTCGAGCAGCTCCGCGCCGCGGGCGAGGAGAACGCCGACGTCGTGTTCGGGTGCGCAGGAGGCGGTTCCAACCTCGCCGGCCTGGCGTTCCCGTTCATCCGCGAGGTCCTGCACGGCCGCGCGAACACGCGGATCATGGCCGTCGAGCCGGCCGCGTGCCCGTCCATCACCAAGGGTGAGTACCGCTACGACCACGGTGACGTCGCGGGACTGACGCCGCTGATGAAGATGCACACGCTCGGCCAGGACTTCGTCCCGGACCCGATCCACGCGGGCGGGCTGCGCTACCACGGCATGGCGCCGCTGCTCAGCCACACCGTCGAGCTCGGCTACGTCACCGGCCAGGCCGTCGACCAGACCGACTCGTTCGCCGCGGGCGTCCAGTTCGCCCGTGCCGAGGGCATCGTGCCCGCTCCGGAGTCGTCGCACGCCATCGCGGCCTGCGCCGAGTACGCCAAGACGCTGACCGAACCCGAGGTCCTGGTCATCGGCCTGTCCGGACACGGCATGCTCGACCTGCCCGCGTACCACGCCTACATGGAAGGCAACCTCGTCTCCACTGCCGAGTGAGTGCCCCACCCGGATGAGCCTCGCTGCCGGGCGACCGACGACGGTCGCCCGGCAGAATGGGTCCATGGTCGAAATCGCAGTGGCCCAGTTCTGCTCCGGCACCGACAAGCACGAAAACCTCGCAGCGGTGCGCAACCTCGTCGGGGAGGCCGCGGCCCGCGGCGCACAGGTGGTCATCGCACCCGAGTACGCGATGTACACCGGAGCCCGGGTCGACGAACAGCTCGTCACGTCCGCCGAACCCCTGGACGGCCCGTTCGTCACCGGAATACTCGGCATCGCATCCGAGTTCGGCGTGCACGTCGTCGTGGGTGTCAACGAGTCGCTACCCGGTGACGACCACGTGTCCAACACCCTCGTGGCCGCCGCACCGGACGGCACGATCGCGGCCGTCTACCGCAAGATCCACCTCTACGACGCATTCGGCTACCGGGAGTCGGATGTCATTCGCGCCGGCGAGATCGCCACCCCGGCCACGTTCACCGTCGACGACCTCACCTTCGGCATGCAGACCTGCTACGACCTGCGATTCCCCGAGGTGACGCGGCGCATCGTCGACGCCGGCGCCGACGTCCTCGCACTACCCGCCCAGTGGGTTCCCGGTCCGCTCAAGGAAGACCACTGGACGACACTCGTCCGCGCCAGGGCGATCGAGAACACCATGTACGTCGCCGCCGCCGACCAGAGCGCCCGCGGCGGGTCCGGCAACTCGATGATCGTCGACCCGATGGGAGTGGTCCTCGCCTCGCTCGGCGAGCAGGTCGGCACGGCCCGCACCGAGGTGAGCGCAGCCCGGATCGCCGAGGCGAGGGCGAAGAACCCGGCGCTGGAACTGCGCCGCTTCGACGTGGTCGAACGGTAGGCACAGCGACGTGGTCGAACGTCGGGCACAGCGGCGTCGTCGAACGATAGGCCGCACACCCCGCGCGGCGTAGCGTCGAAGGCGACATGCTCTACGCGACCCGCGCCGAGGCCGGCCGCGAACTGGCCGCCTCCCTGACGCACCTGCGTGACACCCAACCGCTGGTGCTCGGGTTGCCGCGTGGCGGCGTCCCCGTCGCCGCCGAAGTCGCCCGCGCGCTCGGCGGCGACCTGGACGTGATCGTCGTCCGCAAACTCGGTTTGCCGTGGCAACCGGAGCTCGCGATGGGCGCGATCGGCGAGGAACACGTCCGCGTACTCAACGCGGACGTGATCGCGCAGTCACGCGTCGCCGAGTCGGCACTCGCAGACGTCGAGGTGTCGGAGCGACGCGAACTCGACCGCCGCGTGCGACTGCTCCGCGGTGACCGGCCTGCCGTCCCGGTCGCCGGACGGCTCGTGGTGATCGTCGACGACGGCATGGCGACCGGCGCGACCGCCGTCGTGGCGTGCCGGGTCGCGCGAGCTCGAGGCGCCGACCGGGTCGTGGTCGCGATGCCGGTGTCATCGGACGAGGCAGTGACGCGACTCGAGGACGAGGCCGACGAGGTCGTGTGCCCGCTCGTACCGCGCTGGCTCGGCGGCGTCGGCGGCGCCTATCGGGATTTTCACCAGCTCACCGATGCGGAGGTGAGGTCTGCATTGCGTTTGTGATCTACACCTCGCCCGACCTCGCCGAACGGGCCAACATGCCAGTTCCCGAGACTTTCAGTAACAGTAATCTCGTTTCTTCGAGATTACATCCGGTCAATCCGGACAACGAAGACTGTGCACCGTCCCCTACGATGTGATCCAATGCACACCCGTACCGATCAGTAGTTCCTGGAGGGATCCTCAGTGCGAGAGTTCGAAGTTCCGCAGTCGTTTACCGTTCCAGACGACATCTCGATGGCTGACACGGTGTTCCGCTACGAGAAGGAATGCCCGCAGCACGTCCCCTTCAAGAAGTTGGTGGGCGGCAAGTGGGTCAACGTCACCGCCGCCGAGTTCGCGGGCGAGGTCGCGGGCGTCGCCAAGGGCCTGATGGCGTCCGGCATCGAACTGGGCGACCGGGTCGCGATCCTGTCGGCCACCCGCTACGAGTGGGTCGTCCTCGACTACGCCATCTGGACCGCAGGCGGGTGCACCGTCGCGATCTACGAGACGTCCTCGCCCGACCAGGCGCAGTGGATTCTCGAGGACTCCGCGACCGCCATCCTCGTGGTCGAGACCGCGAAGCACGCCGAGGCCGTCAAGGACGTCGCCGAAGCGGCCCCCGCGTTGCGCGAGATGCTGCAGATCGAGGCGGGCGCCCTCGACGAGCTCACCTCCCGAGGCGCGACGATCACCGACGAGGCGCTGCACGAGCGTCGCGCGCAGGTCAATGCGTCCTCCCCCGCGACGCTGATCTACACCTCCGGCACCACCGGCCGCCCGAAGGGTGTTCAGCTCACCCACGGCAACTTCAACGCCGAGGCGAAGGCCGTGAAGTTGGCGCTCGACGACGCGATGGCCGAGGGCCAGTCGACGCTGATGTTCCTGCCGATGGCACACGTGTTCGCCCGCGCGATCTCGTTCGGTGCGTTCGAGAACAAGGTGACCGTCGGCCACACCGCGGACCTGACGACACTCGTCGACCAGTTCGCCGTGTTCAAGCCGAACTTCATCCTGTCCGTGCCGCGCGTGTTCGAGAAGGTCTACAACTCGGCCAAGCAGAAGGCCGAGGACGGCGGCAAGGGCAGCATCTTCGCCAAGGCCACCGAGACCGCCATCGCGTACAGCGAGGCGCTCGAGACGGGCGGCCCCGGCTTCGTCCTCAAGCTCAAGCACGCCCTCTTCGACAAGCTCGTCTACGGCAAGCTGCGCGCCGCTCTCGGTGGCGAGTGTGACCGCGCGGTCTCCGGCGGCGCGGCACTCGGCGCCCGTCTCGGCCACTTCTTCCGCGGCATCGGCGTTCCCGTCTTCGAGGGCTACGGACTCACCGAGACCAGCGCCGCGATCACCGTCAACACGACCACCGCGCAGAAGGTCGGCACCGTCGGCAAGCCGATCAACGGCCATGCCGCGAGGATCGCCGACGACGGCGAACTTCTGGTCAAGGGCCCGGTCGTGTTCAACGGCTACTGGCACAACGACGCCGCCACCGCCGATTCGATCAAGGACGGTTGGTTCCACACCGGCGACCTCGGGTCCATCGACGACGAGGGCTTCGTCTCGATCACCGGCCGCAAGAAGGAAATCATCGTCACCGCGGGCGGCAAGAACGTCGCCCCGGCTGTACTCGAGGACGCCCTGCGCGCCCATCCGCTGATCAGCCAGTGCCTCGTCGTCGGCGACGCGAAGCCGTTCATCGGTGCGCTCATCACCATCGACCAGGAGGCACTGCCCGGCTGGTTGGAGCGCAACAACATCGCGACCGACCTGCCGATCGCCGAGATCGTCAAGCACGCCGATCTGGTCGCAGAGATCGACGCAGCGGTCGCCGAGGGCAACAAGAAGGTCTCCAACCCGGAGCAGATCAAGAAGTACCGCATCCTCGATGTCGACTTCACGATCGAGACCGGTGAGCTGACGCCGACGCTCAAGCTCAAGCGCAACGTCATCCACGACTCGTTCGGAACCGCCATCGAGGCGATCTACTCCTGACGTTTCGCCCCGCACCGGGGCGGTGGTGTGACTGAATGGGTCGCCTCCCTCGGGAGGCGACCCATTCCCCGTTTCATGTGAGGAGTTCGGATGCTGACCCTGCAGGACATCCTGGTGTACGACCCGAAGGTCGAGTTCTACAACGCGCTCATGACCGCATTTGGATCGAGCGACAAGGTGATCAACACCTAGGGCGGCGGCGGCCGCTACGCGGCGACGAGAACCTCGTCCCGCGTGGCGCGCCGCGCGGACAGCGCGACGAGCGCCAGACCGACTGCGATCCACCCCCCGAGCACCACGAGTGCGGGCCCGGCCCCGGCGCCGTCGAAGAAGGCCGCCGAACGGATGGCGGTACCCGCGGCGCCGATCGGCAGGAACTGACCGATCGCACCCCACGGCTGTGGCAGCCACCAAGGACCGGTGGCGAGGCCGGACAGCGGGTTCGCGACGAAGACCATGATCACGGCACCGATCCCGAGGCCCGGATACCCGAACAGCGATTCCAACCCGAGGACGACGAGCGAGATCGCGGCGATGCCGAGTGCGACACCTGTCGCCGTGAGCCAGAACGAGCCGTCGATCGAGCCGAGCCAGAACTGCAGGATCGCTGTGATGGTGACGCCCGCGACCGCGGAGAACCCGATCGAGCCGACGACGCGCAGCGTCCGGCTGTGCTTGAAGAGGGTGACGAGCCCGACCGCCGAGATCATGCCACCGAAGGCGAGCGGGAGGGCGAGCGCCGACAACCCGGAGCCGGCCGGGTCGTCCTCGGTGAGCGGCACCAGGTCCGTGTACGTCATCGGCTGCCCCTTCGCCGCGAGGCCGGCACCGATGGACCGCAACAGGGGCGCGTACGGCGCTCCGGCCGCGGCCGCGGTCTGGATCAGGACTCCGTCCGGCGTGATCGAGATTCCACCGACCGCGTCACGTGCGGTGATCGCGTCGGCCACCGCGGCCGCGTCGGCGTAGCGCGTGACGTCGAAGCCGCCAGGACTGCTGGCGTCGAGTGCCGCCTCGAGATTCGCGAGCGCGGGGTCGGGGCCGGACACGGCGACAGGCAGGTCGTGGGCGCCGGAGTTCACGGCTGGGGCGGCGAATGCCAGCAGCATCAGGGACACGGCCAGCGTCAGCCCGGCGACGACCACGACGAGTACGCGCGGGCCGGGTGTCCGCTTCGTCCCCGAAGCAGAGGAATCATGTGCTGCGGTCATCACTGCTCCATAAGTGATAGATGTTTACTCCGATTAAGTGGGAGTGTAATACTCCGCTTGCGAGGTCACAATGGTGTCGTGGAGAAGAGGTCGACGTGAGAGCCGATGCGCAGGCCAACCGCGACGCCGTCGTTGCCGCTGCCCGCCGACTCGTCGCGTCCCGGGGCACGACGGTGTCCGTGAACACCATCGCCGCCGAAGCCGGAGTCGGAGTCGCCACTCTCTACCGGCACTTCGCCACGCGCGACGACCTGCTGTACGCGATTGCCGTCGACACCCGCGAGCGCATCGCCGCGATCATGGATCGGTACTGCACCGAGGTGACCCCCGACCCGGAGACGTGGTGGACGTCGTTCGTCCGCGAGGTCGCGGCCCTGCGCCCCGGCGCACTGATCTCGGTGGTGACGGATGCCCTCGCCGAGGGCGTCGACGTGTCGAAGTTCGTGGCACTGCGAACCGAGGCACTCACGTCCATCGACGCGGTCGTGTCACTCGCCAAGGACGCGGGAGTGGTGCGCGCAGACCTGACGGCCGTGCAGTTCCAACTGGGGCTGGCCACGATCACCCGGCCGCTGCCGACCGGCGTCGACCTTCCCGACCTCGCCGAACACGAGCGCTGGCTCGTCGAGATCTACATTCGCGGACTGCGTCCCTGACCCACCGCGGCGAGCACCGGCAGCGCCTGCGCAGCGGTGGCCCGCCACGAGTGGGTGACCGCGGACGACAGATCGGTTGGCTCGGGGTTGATCTCGACGACGGTCGCACCCGCTCGCAGCGCCCGCAGCGGCAGCTCGGCTGCCGGGTAGACCACCGCCGAGGTTCCGACCACGAGCATCAGGTCGCAGTGCTCCACCGCGTCGACGGACGCCTGCCAGGCGTCGGCGGGAAGTTCCTCCCCGAACCACACCGCACCGGGGCGGACCGGGGCCGTGCAGGACTCGCACGACGGCGGCGTGATTCGCTCCGCAGGCTCGTCGCGCAGGTCGGCGAAGCGGGCGTCGTCGAGGTCCGCGGCCAGCCCGCAGAGGCAGCAGCGCGGCGCGTAGAGACTGCCGTGCAGGTGCGCCGCCACCGTGGATCCGGCTCGCTCGTGCAGGTCGTCGACGTTCTGGGTCAGCACCGTCACCTCGGCTGTGTCCGCCCACTCGGCCACAGCCCTGTGCCCCGCATTCGGCTGCACCCGTCGCACCAGCGCGGCGCGCCACTCGTACCACGCCCACACCAGCGCCGGATCCTTCTCCCACGCCTGCGGCGTCGCCAGTTCGGTCGGGTCGAAACGTTCCCACAGCCCTGTCAACGCGTCCCGGAACGTCGGTACCCCCGACTCCGCGGACATCCCCGCACCGGAGAACACCGTGACCCGCTCGACGGAACGGACGACGTCGAGGAGTGCCGGGTCGGGTTGAATGAGCGCCATGTCGACGATTGTGCACCCCGTCCCCGAGGGCGACCGACCACTCGGGTTCGGCGACGGGTTCGCCAAGCTGCTGCTGGTGTCCCCCGATCCCGGTGCCGAACCCCGACTGTTTCGGGCCCTGCACGTGGCGGGGGTCGCCGCCAGGTCCGGCGGCCGCGATGACGCGGGCCAGAAGCTCTTCGGTGCCCGCATCGTCGGTGATCCGATCGCGGAGTGGCCGGAACTGCATCGGTGGGTGCGGGCGGTGGTGGCATTCGGTCCGGAGGCGTGGGCGGCGACGCTGGACGCCATGTCAGTCGACGGGCCCACATTCGCGCCCGGCAACTCTGTGTCCGACGGCGGGGTGACGATTCTCGGGCACGCGGCCCTCGACGACCCCGAGTTCACGGACTCGGCTCTCGCCGACGCCCTCTCCACCGCCCAGGACCGCGCCGGACTCACCTGGGGCTGCGGAGGCAGCTCCGTCCCCCGCAACCGGGAGGTGCCCCCAGCCCTCGCCTGATCTCGAAGCCCGAGGTGACCACACCCGCACACAAGCTAGGGGCCCCGAGCCGGCCCGCTCAGTTCGCCTGTCGGAGCAGGTCGGCCGCCTTCTCCCCGATCACCACGCACGGTGCGTGGGTATGGCCGCGGATGATGGTCGGCATGATCGACGCATCCGCCACACGCAGCCGGTCCACCCCGCGCACCCGCAGCTCGGGATCGACGACGCTGGCCGCGTCCTTGCCCATCCGGCAGGTTCCGGTGGGGTGATAGAGCGTGTGCGAGGTGCGCTCGAGCGCGGTTGCCAGCACGTCCTCGAGGGGCGTCGGGGAGGTCACGGCGGGCCGGATCATTTCGCCGAGCAGGGATTTCAGTGCCGGAGCGGAGGCGAGCGCCTCGCACAACCGCAGGCCCTCGAGCATCGCGCGGCGGTCGATGCCGCCCGCGTCGCTGAGGTAGCGCGGATCGATGATCGGCTTGTCCGCGTGGTCCGCCGACCGCAGCGTGATCTCCCCGCGGCTCTCCGGCTTGAGCAGGATCGCGCCGAGGACCGCCGCGTGTTCGGCGGCGGGCACGAGGCCCTCGTCGAAGAACGGCGCGGGCGCGAAGATCATCTCCAGGTCGGGCAGCGCGAGTTCCTCACGGCTGCGGGCGAACCCGTACGCCTCGCCCACATTCGACGTGAGCATCCCGCGACGCCGGACCAGGTAGTTGGCGAGCTCGGGGAGCTTCTCGGCCGCGAAGAGTGTGTCCGATTCGACGCGGTAGCCGAGCATCGACACCAGATGATCGGACAGGTTGCGTCCCACCTCCGGCAGGTGGTGCCGCACGGCGATGCCGTGCCTGCGCAGCTGCTCCTCGTCGCCGATGCCGGACAGCATCAGCAGCTGCGGTGTGTTGATCGCACCGCCTGCGAGTACCACCTCCTTGCGGGCGCGGACAGTGCGACGCACGCCGCCCTGCAGGTACTCGACCCCGACGGCAGCGGATCCCTCGAACAGCACCCGGGTTGCGGCGGCCTCGGTGAGCACGGTGAGGTTGGCGCGCTTTCGCGCGGGCGCAAGGTATGCGTCGGCCGTGCTCCATCGAGCGCCGCGCCTCTGGGTCACCATCGTCTGCGAGAAGCCCTCAGGCGCAGCGGCGTTCGCGCGCTCGACCGGGAACCCCGTCTCGCGCGCCGCCTCCAGGTAGGCACCGGTCAGCGGGCGTGGGCTGCGCTGGTGGCTCACCGTCAGCGGGCCGGTGGTGCCGGCGTCGTCGGCGCCCGCGCCGCCCTCGACGTTCTCGATCCTGCGGAAGTACTCCACCACCTTGCCGAAGGACCAGGAGTCGTCGGAGAGCTCGGCCCACTCGTCGTAATCGGCGGCGAACCCGCGCACCCACATCATGGCGTTCATCGACGAGGAACCGCCGAGGGTCTTCCCTCGTGGCCAGTAGATGCTGCGGCCGCCGAGCCCGGGCTGGGGCTCGGTCAGGTAGTCCCAGTCGACCTCGCTGCGGAACAGCTTGGAGAAGGCCGCAGGAATGTGGATGAACTTGTCCTTGTCCGGCGGCCCGGCCTCGAGGAGGACGACCTCGGCGCGCGGGTCGGTACTGAGCCGGCCGGCCAGCGCGGCGCCGGACGATCCCGCACCGACGATGACATAGTCGGCGACCGACGATTCCTGGATCATGCGTTCATCTCCACATCGAGAAGTGTTGGGGGGAAGTGCTTCCGCCGCGGTACGGAACCGTCGGCCCTCAGCCGCGCAGCGCCGAAACGAAGATCGCGGGCAGACGGGTCCACGACGGCTTGCCCGCGAACTCGGTCAGCCGCCGACCGGTACCGGCCGCGGTGCGGTTGGTGACGAACCACGGCGGCTTCGGCGAGATCGACCACTCCCGGTGCATTAGCGACCGCGGCGACGGCCGGAACGGGCCGCGCACCACGGTGCGCTCGGGCCGGTCGATCAGCAGCGCATTGTGGACCACCCCGATGCCGCTCTGCACGTCGCTGAGGGTGTGGCCGGGGAACGCGCCCCAGGTCGCCGCGGGGGTGAGGTAGCCGACCCCGGTCCACGCGTTCACCGCGATCGTCCCGTACCGCAGCGACTCGAGCAACGCGTCGAAGCGCGTTCCCATCGAGTCGATGGTGCCGGGCTCGGCGATGATGTTGACCCCGAGCGTCCCGACGAACTGATCGTTGACCACCTCGGCCGCGCGGGTCGCGAACTGCTCACCGTCGTGCGGCAGCTCGATCACCCCCAGCACCGGCCCGAAGTACTCGGTCTGCACCAGCGGGGCGAACTCGTCGGGCTGCAGGCCCGACACCAGCACCCGGCCGCCGCGCTCGCCCAGCCGCTCGGCCTTCGGGTAGGACTGCGCGGCCGAGGCGACCCGGTCGTCGCTGCCCGGGTAGTAGGCCGGGCGGGCGGGGGCGCGGTCGACGGCGGCGCGCAGCGCGGCGACGAACTCGTCGCGCTGCGGCCACCGCGAGGACAGCACGACCACCTGTGACGCGATGCAGTTGTAGCCGCCGTTGTGCAGACGCTGCGTCGCGATGTGCTCGGCCTGGAACTCGATGTCGGCGCGGCTCCAGGCGCCGGGCAGCACAATGGTCGGCGACACGCCGCCCAGCTCGCTGGTCATCCCCTTGTCGAGGACGGGCTCGCCCGCCGCCTTACGGCGCGCGCCCTCCTCGCCGGTGCCGAAGACGATCGCATCGTGGGTCAGCGCGCTGCCGGTCATGTGCACGTGGTCGACCAGCCGATGCCGGGTCAGGTAGGTGCCGACGTCGGCGCCGCCGGTCAGTATCCGGACCGCGCCGATCGTGATGAACGGCTCGAGCACCTTCTCGAAGACCGGCAGCATCCGATCCATGATCGGGTTGAGCTTGAGCGCGACGACGCGGTTGTGCGCGAACAGTTCGTACAGGGTGTCGAGCGGGGCGATCGAGGTGATGTTGCCGGCGCCCAGTACCACCCCGACGCCCTGCGTCCGGGTGGGATCGAGCTGGGCTAGGCCCGCCTCGCGTTGTGCCGTCGCACGATCGACGCCCGGCTGCAGCCAGACGTCGGCGCTGAACCCGCTCAGCAGCAGCCTGTCGAAGACGCTCATCGGCAGCGCCCGCACGGTGGTGCGACCGCCAGGGGCGGTGCCGAAGGTGGCGTCGGCGAGCGGACTGGTACCGGACTCGAGCCTTTCGAGGCTGGCGGACAGCGTCGTCGCGCCGGTGGCCACCGAGTACGGACCGGATATCCACTCCTCGCCGACCAGCGCGGAGTCGGGGTCGAGCCCCTTGATCTGCACTGCCGCTGCCACCCATAGGGCCGCGTGTCGCACCGTGAGATCGCGGACTCGGTCGAGCAGTTGCCGTCGGCGGCCCAGGGACAGGCCTGCCCAGGTCTTCTCGCCCTCGACGAGGTCGGCCAGGGCCTGATCGATGGCCGGGTGCGTGCTGGCAGGGTCGTGGTCGGACACTGGACAACTCCGTTCGATTCGAGGCAGGCGGGGGCCGGACTCGTCGGATCTTCTCCTGTGATCCTCGTCGCATCGTGGGCCGCGCGCCATAGGCGGACGGCGCCGAAGTCGACGACCCGCTTGTGCAGCCGCACAAGACCCTATGGCGTGGGTCACTTCAGGACGGCTACCCTGGGGCGATGTCCGTCAGTCCCGAACTCCTTCCGCCCGCGCCGACCGAGCTGCTGCACGACATGCGCGCCTCCGTGGACGATCTCGCCGACGAGCTGGTCGCTCGCATCGTGGCGGCCGAGCAGGATTACGCCGACGCCTCGCTGCTGACGCCGGAACAGCTGAGGTTCGCGTGCTGGGACAACCTGTCCTCGATGCTCGCGAACCTCGACGGCAGCGAGCCGGTCCGCCTGGAGTCGGCCCGCACGGCCGGGCGGATGAAGGCGGAGCAGGGCGTGTCGCTGGCCGCGTTGCTGCACGCCTTCCGGCTCGGCGGGCGGTTGATCTGGGAGGAGCTGACGGTGCGCTCGGACGGGCGCGCCAGCCAGTGGCTGCTGGACATGGCCGCGCAGGTCTGGGCGCTGGTCGACGTCTACTCGGACGCCGCGGCCGACGCTTACCGGGAGGCGGCCGACAGGCGGGCGCGCGAGGACGTCGAGGCGAGCAGGCGGCTGATCCGGACACTGTTCGCCGACAGTTCCGCCAATCCGGCAGGCACAGCGGATGCAGTGCGGGCGTTCCGCATACCCGAGCGGGCAGCTTTTCTCGTTGTCTCCGTTCGAGATTCGACGTCATGCCCGTCGGCGGACACGTTGCGATCGAGGCTGACCGGGATCGGTATCGACTCGGTGTGGGACACCGAGGTCGACGGCCTCCTCGGCCTGCTGTGGGCGCCGGCCGAGGAGGCGCTGGACGCAGCGCTGAGCGAGATGGGCGGTGCAGCGATCGGGGTGAGCCGCGGGTTCGGTCGGCCGGGCGGCATCGGGGAGGCGGTGGAGCAGGCCCGGCAGGCTCGGAGCTGCGCGCCCGACGGTGTGGGCGGACCGACGCGCTTCGACTCGGTTCCGGTCCCACTGCTGGTGATCCGGCAGCCGGACGCGGGGAAACTCGCCGCCCGTCAGGTCCTGGGTCCGGTGCTGGCCCTGCCCCTCGAAGAACAGCACCATCTCCTGACGACCCTCGACGCCTGGTTCGCTGCCCGCGGATCGACCGCGGCCGCCGCCGCGAAGCTGCACTATCACCGCAACACCGTGCTGTACCGACTACGCCGGATCCAGGAGCTGACGGGGCGAGATTTCGTCGATCCGGTGCATGCCGCCGAGTTGTACGTGGGCCTGTGCGCCCACCGGCTGCTCGGCACCGGGCAGGAGTGAGCGCGAATCCACGACAGCACGGTGAGGCGACCACCTGACTCGGTGGCGGACTTCTCGCAGCGCTGCTCGTTCACTCACCAGGAATCCGTCGCCGACGGACAGGCTCTACATGACCGCGGCGTCGACCATCCGGTGTGCGACGTCGATGTCGCCAAACATCTCCAGCGTGGCCAGGGGGCGGCGCCGCCACATCGTCAACAGCAGCTCCTGGGCGGTGCCGCGGATTGCGACGTCACCCTTCGCATGTCCGGCCTCGACCTTCACACCGTCCGGGCCGAACGTGAGCAACCACTCTGCGTCCGGGGTGTCGGTTCCGTGCAGGTGGACCGTCTTCCCGTGCAGTGGGGTGGGCACCTCCGGGAGTGCGCGGATCAGGACGAGCCGCGCCCATTCGTCGACGCCGTCCGCGGCACCGAGCGAGTCGACGGGTTCGGGAGCAACGCCACCAGCGGCATGGACCGCGTCCGCGGCGTCCACCCGGTGCACCGCGACTTCGTGCGCCTGCCTGCGCGCCCAGAATCGGACGGCTCCAGGACCGGTGAATGTCGGTGCGGGCCGATCGAAATCGTGCTTGTCGAACTCCGCGAGCAGTTCGTCGAGCGCGTCCCGGTACGCGGGCAGACAGTCGCGCCCGCGTGGCAACGACTCGGCCGATGCGGACGTCGCCATCGACGCATCCGGGCCTGCCGCGAGGGTTGCCGACACCCAGCGGTGCACCCTGCCCGTGTGCCGCACGACCCGCTCCAGCGTCCATCCGGGGACGGTGGGCACGGGCGCGTCGAGAGCATCGGGCGGCATCGCCGCGAGGCGCATGCCCTCGGTACGCAACATTGCGAGGTGTTCGTCCGGAGTCATGCCTGCACGCTAGACCGGATGAACGCGGCGACGTCGGACGTGACGCGGCGATGTACCGGCTCGTGCAGCAGATCGTGACCTGCGTCCTCGTACTCCCGCAGTTCGGCACCCGGCACCGCCGCCGACCATGCCCTGGCGCCGTCGATCGGGGCGCGTCGGTCGTCGACGCCGTGGACGACGAGAACCGGGGACCGGACGCCCGCGACCGCGTCGGGGTTCGCGGCCGCCGCGCGGGGCAGCCCGCACAGGACGACTGCCGCGAACCGCAGCGGCGCCCGGTTCACCGCCGCCACGGCAGTGGCGGCGCCGAGGGAATGCCCCATGATCGCCAGCGGCAGTCCGGGGCGGTCGCCTTCGGCGATGTCGGCGAGCAGCAGCGCGTTGGTGGCGAGGTCGTCGATCGGTCCCGGTTCGCCGGGTTCGCCTTCGCTGAGCCCGTGCCCGACGTGGTCGAGCGCCCACATCTCGATCCCGTCGGCGCCCAGTGCTCGCGCGAATCGGTGGTAGTGCCCGGTGTGCTGGCCCATCCCGTGCAGGAACACGAGTCCGGCGACGGGATCTGCGCACGGCCAGCGACGGTGGTGAACCTGCCCGGATGCGCCGTCGAAGAATCGGGAGCCGGTCACGAGACGTCCCTCGCGCGGACGGTCCACGTGCTCGCTGCCACGGTCCGGTCTCCCTTCGTCGGGTCCGGGGGTCCGGACGCTCCGTCACCGTACCGTCGGTGGTCTCTGCCATAGTCGGTCCGTGTTCCTCCTCGACGATCACATCGTGCACAGCACCAGCGACCTGGCGCGGGCAGCGGACTGCGAGTTCGCGCTGCTCCGCCGGTTCGATGCGAAACTCGGCCGCGGCGAGGCGGAGGACGCCGCCGACGGCGCCGACCCGATGCTGGCCCGGACGTCCGCGCTCGGCGACGCGCACGAGCATCGACGTCTGGTCGGGTATCGGGAGCGGTTCGGCGACGGCGTCGTCGTGATCGAGCGACCGAAACTCGTCGGCTCGGCGCTGACGGCCGCCGCGACCGCAACCCTCGACGCCGCGAACGCAGGCGCGGACGTCATCTACCAGGGCACGTTCTTTCAGCGCACGACTCTGGGCGGCCGATTCCTCGGGTTCTGCGACTTCCTGGTCCGCGGCGAGGACGGCTACCAGGTGATCGACACCAAACTGTCGCGGCATGCGCGGGTTCCCGCACTGCTGCAGCTCGCGGCATACGCGGACGCCCTCCGACGGTCCGGTATCCCGACGGCGCCGACGGCCGGCCTGGTCCTGGGTGACGAGACCACCGTCAGCGTCCCCCTCGCCGATGTGACGCCCGTGTTCGAGCGGCGCCGTGACGCCCTGGTTCGGCTTCTCGACGACCACCGACGCGGTGGGACGCCGGTGTCGTGGGGCGCGGTCCGCGCCTGCGGGCGCTGCGAGTCGTGCACGCCGGAGGTGACGCGCAGCCGCGACCTGGTACTGGTCGCGGGGTTACGGTCGACGCAGCGCGAGACGCTGATTCGCGGCGGTATCACCACGATCGACGCGCTGGCGACGGCGGATCGGCCGGTCCACGGAATGACATCGGCGACGTTCGACTCGCTGCGCGCTCAGGCGGCCGTGCAGGTCCGATCCGAACCTGGCGAGCCCGACTTCGAGGTGATCGGTGGCGGTGCGGCGCTCGCCGGAGTGCCCGCACCGGACCCGGGCGACGTCTTCTTCGACTTCGAGGGCGATCCGCTGTGGGCGGAGAACGGCTCAACCGACTGGGGTCTCGAGTACCTGTTCGGCGTGATGGAATCGGACGGGACGTTCCGGCCGTTCTGGGCGCACGACCGCGAGCAGGAGCGGCGCGCGCTGCTGGACTTCCTGGACTACGTCACAGAACGCCGGAAACGTTTCCCGCACATGCACGTCTATCACTACGCCGCCTACGAGAAGACGGCGCTGCTGCGGCTGGCCGGACGGTACGGGGTCGGTGAGGACGCCGTCGACGCCCTGCTGCGGGACAACGTCCTCGTCGACCTCTACCCGGTGGTGCGGGGTGCGGTCCGGGTCGGTGCGCCGTCGTACTCGATCAAGAAGCTCGAACCGCTGTACATGGGCGACCAGCTGCGCAGCGGCGATGTCACCGACGCAGGCGCATCGATCGTCGCGTACGCCGACTACTGCGATCTGCGGGATGCGGGCCGCGGCGACGACGCCGCGGTCCTGCTGAAGGGCATCGCGGCCTACAACGAGTACGACTGCCTGTCGACGCTTCGGCTGCGAGACTGGCTGCTCGGTCTCGCCGCCGACCGCGGGGTGCGGCCGCACCCGGCGCAGGAGGCGTTGGACGTCACCGTCGAGGAGCCCGATCCGAGCGAGGTGGCGCTGCGTGCGCACGTCGGCGATGCACTGGCGGGTGCGCGGTCGTCGGACCAACAGGCGGCCGCACTGATGGCGGCCGCGCTCGGCTACCACCGCCGCGAGCGGAAGCCGTTCTGGTGGGCGCACTTCGCGCGCCTGACCGCCCCGACCGACGAGTGGTCGGGCACCGCCGACGTGCTGGTCGCCGAGTCGGCGACGGTCGCCGAGGACTGGCACAAGAGCTCGCCGCGTCAGCGCAAGCTCCGCCGCCGGATCCGGCTCGTCGGCACGTGGGGCACCGGATCGACGACACGGGTGGGGGACGCGCCGTTCGCGCTGTACGACGCCGCGACGGGTGTCGGCTTCGGCGAGGCCGGCTCCCGCGGCACCGCGGGCGTCACCGTCGTGGCACTCGACTCGGAGCCGGGACCGGACGGAAGCCCGCGGGACGTGGTGATCGTCGAGGAGCTGCAGGGCGAGGGCACCCACGATCCCGTCCCGATGGCACTGGCGCCCGGACGCCCGGTACCCACCCGCCGGATCGAGGCGTCGATCGCCGAGCAGGCGTCCGCGATGGTGGCCGCGCTGCCGTCGATGCCGGGCACGGCGGCAGTGGACATTCTGCGGCGGATTCCGCCACGGACCCGGTCGGGTGCGGCGTTGCCCGTCGCCGATCCCGACAACCGCGCTCCCGCGATCGTCGCGGCGCTGCTCGACCTCGACGATTCGTACCTGGCGGTGCAGGGCCCGCCCGGTACCGGCAAGACCCACACCGGCGCAGCCGTTGTCGCGGACCTGGTGAGCCGGCACGGTTGGCGGGTCGGTGTTGTCGCGCAGTCGCATTCGGTGGTCGAGAACATGCTCGACGCCGTCGTCCGGTCGGGTGTTCCGGGCGACCGGGTCGCGAAGAAGCCCGGTTCCGGTGTCACCGCGGCCCCGGAGTGGACCGAGCTGGATCCGAGCGGGTTCCCGGAGTTCCTCCGTCAGCACGCGTCGACGGGTTGCGTGATCGGGGGTACCGCATGGGATTTCGCGCATTCCGACCGCGTTCCCCCGGGAAGCCTGGATCTGCTGGTCGTCGACGAGGCGGGACAGTTCGCGCTCGCCAACACGGTCGCCGTCGGGAATTCGGCACGGAACCTGCTGCTGCTCGGCGATCCGCAACAGCTGCCGCAGGTCAGTCAGGGCATCCATCCCGAGCCCGTGGACACGTCGGCGCTCGGCTGGCTGGCCCACGGGGACACTGCTGGGGAACTCGGCCTGATCCAGCACGGCGCCCTGCCGCCGGAACTCGGCTACTTTCTCGACGTCACGTGGCGAATGCACCCCGATGTGTGCGCGCCGGTGTCGGCGTTGTCGTACGACGGCAGGCTGCACTCCAAGGAATCGGTGACCAGGGCGCGGCATCTCGACGGAGTGGAGCCGGGCGTGCACGCCCACCTCGTCGACCACGTGGGTAACTCGACCTCGTCGCCGGAGGAGGCGGTGGCGATCACGGCGGCGGCGACCGCACTGATCGGCGCCCGGTGGACCGCGTCCGCAGACGCGGAGCCGCGTCCACTCACAGCGTCGGATCTCCTGGTGGTGGCGCCGTTCAACGCCCAGGTCACGCTGATCCGGGAGCATTTGACGGCCGCCGGACTCGGAGACGTCCTCGTCGGGACCGTCGACAAGTTCCAGGGCCGCGAGGCCGCGGTCGTGTTCGTGTCGATGACGGCGTCGTCGGCCGCGGACGTTCCGCGCGGGATCGGCTTCCTGCTGTCGCGAAACAGGTTGAACGTCGCCCTGTCCCGGGGCATGTGGCGCGCGGTGATCGTCCGCTCCCCCTCACTGACCGACTACCTGCCGACGACACCTGCCGGGCTCACCGAGCTCGGCGCGTTCCTGCGCACCCACCCCAGCGCCTGACGGAGGCGTTCGCGGATGGCTACGCCATCAGCCCGGTCACTCGGGGACGGCCGCGAGAACGAACTCGCACCAGCGCACGTTCTCGGCCTCGAAGGCGATCCCTCGGGTCAGTGTCAGGTAGGACCCGATGCTCACACCGTCGGCGAGGAACGCATTCTCGGTCCGGCCGGCCAACAGGTACTCGCGTCGCTTCTCGTATCGCTCGAGCTTCGCCTCCGACGCTTCGAGCATGCGCTGGACGTTGGCCCGCACCGCGGGGGCGGTCTCGGTGTCCATCGCCTCGACCTGAACCAGCAACTCGTCGCGGATGGCAGTGGGTTTCGGTGACCGCGAGGCGAAGTCACGCAGCGCGGTTCTGCCGGCCTCGGTCAGCGTGTACATCCGCTTGTTGGGCCGCTTCTCCTGCTCGACGGTCCGGGCGACGATGAGGCCCGCTTCCTGCATCTTGTCCAGTTCGCGATAGAGCTGCTGGGGGGTGGCGGTCCAGAAGTTCGCGACGGTCACGTCGAACGACTTGGCCAGGTCGTATCCCGAGTACTCGCCCGTGGTCAGGGCGGCGAGGATCGCGTCTTGGAGCGCCATGCCCTCATGGTAGGCGACCAACGGTGACTATTCACCAAGTTGAATAGGCACCCTGCTGGACAGGATGTTCCCGCCGCCATATCTCGGTCAGCCGAAGCACTGCCCCTCACCGCGGTAGGTCGGGACCGTGGTGACGGCGCCACCCGCGTCGACGAGGTGGACGGTGGTGAACCGCTCGCACAGCTCGCCCGCCTTGGCGTGACGGAACCACACCCGGTCGCCGATCCGCAGCGCGGACGCCGCGAGACCCGTCACCGGCGTCTGCACCTCGCCCGCACCCTCGTTGCGAAGCAGCTTGAGGCCCGCGGGCCACACCGGGGTCGGCACCCGGGACGCACCCGCCGGACCGGACGCGATGTAGCCGCCGGAGAACAGCGTCGCGATCTTCGGGGTGGGGCGGCGCACCGCATCGAGCGCGAAGAACATCGCCGGGCGCGGCGTGAACGCCCGGTACCGGTCGAAGAGGGTGGGAACGAACAGGCCCGATCCTGCGGTGACCTCCGTGACCGCAGGGTCGGCCGAACTCACTTCCAGCGAACCGGTGCCGCCACTGTTGACGATCTCGAGCCGACCCACCACGGAGGTCACGGCGTCGACGACCGCGCCCCGGCGGGTGGACAACTCGGACGCGGACGCCTTCTTCACCAGTCGCACGGCGGCGCTGGAATCGGGCAAGCCGGCGATCTGAGCCTCGTAGAACATCACGCCGACGACCTTGAAGGCCCGGGACGCCGCCACCCGCGCCAGCGTGGCGGCGGCGTCGGGGGTGCGCAGCGGCGAACGCCGGACACCGAGGTGCACGGGTCCGATGCGCAGTGAGGCGTCCACGTCGAGGCAGAGCCGGGCGCCGGTGGCCCCCGCGGCGGCGATGACGTCGAGGTGCTCGGCGCAATCGACCATCAAAGTGATCGCCTGCCGGGCGTCCGCGTCGGAAGCGAGGTCGGCGAGGGCCGCACGGTCGACCGTCGGATAACCCATCAGGACGTCACGGGCGCCCTTCTCGACGAGCCACAGCGCTTCCCGCAGCGAATAGGCCATGATTCCGCGGAAGCCACCGGATTCGGTGAGTCCGGCCCCGAGAGCACGTTCGAGGACCGCGCGGGCGCGTACGGACTTGCTGGCAACCCGGATCGGGGTCCCCGACGCGCGCCGCACGAGGTCGGCGGCGTTGGCGTCGAGTGTCGGCAGGTCGACGGCGGCGAACGGCGCGTCGAAGGCGCTGGTCGCGGCGTCGAGCCGGGCGACGACCGCCTCGGTGGTCGTTTCGGCAGGGGCAGGGCGGTCGATTGTCGCGGACACGGAAGCAGTCAACCATCGAGTTGGACGACTGTCCATGACGAGTTGTCCTCTCAGACCTCGACGGCCTTTCCGGTGACCAGCTGCACCAGGTCGTCCAGCTCCGCGATCACCGCTTCACTGTCTCGTTCGACAAGCCACCGCAGGACGATGCCGTCGATGACGGCAAGCGCGAAGGTGGCCAGGTGGCCGACCGGCTCTGTCCACCGCATCCCGACATGTTCAACGGAGCGCTCGAGGAACTCGACGGCCTCGGCGTCCATCGTCGCGTACTGCTTCGCGGCGATCGAACCGGCGAGTTCGGCGCCCGCGGCCTGCTGCCGCAGCCCGTAGGCGGTGATCTCGTAGGTGAGCAACTGCCGGTTCGGCGTCGCCTCGATGATCGGCCACATGGCCGACAGTCCGCTGTGCAGGAGTTCCCGCAGTCCGCGCGGACCGCTCTGCGCCTCCTCGGTGCGCGCCTGCCCGAACGCGTACCGCAGTGCCTGGCTCAGCTGCAGGACGAGCGCCTCACCCATCGCCGCGACCAGCGCTTCCTTGCTCTCGAAGCAGTAGTGCACGACACCGAGGGACACCCCCGCATCCTCGGCGACAGCACGGATGGTCACGGAGCTGACTCCGCCCCGTTCCGCGATACCCATCGCCGATTCCACGAGTTGTGCGCGGCGTTCGTCCGCCGGGAGCCTGTTCAGCATTCGACAATCGTAAAACGTCCGGATGGGAATCCGTGCGAAGTGTTGACCTGGACGGACGTCCAGGTAATAGTGAGTGAATGGATTCACAGACCTGGCACAACTGGGCCAACAGCGCCGGTGCCACCCCGCGGCGGTTCGCCACTCCGAGTTCCGTCGCGGAACTGAGTTCCGAGATCACCCGAGCCGCGAGCGAGGGCCTGCACGTCAAGTGCGTGGGCGCGGGCCACTCGTTCACCCCCATCGCGGTGACCGACGGCGTGATGATCAGTCTCGACAACCTGCAGGGCATCGAATCCGTGGTGCCGAACGCCGACGGCGCCCTCGTGACTGCGCTCGCGGGCACCCGCCTCCACGAGCTCAACCCGCGACTGTGGGACCTCGGCCTCGCGATGATCAACCTCGGCGACATCGACGCCCAGTCGATCGCAGGCGCGATCGCCACCGGAACGCACGGAACCGGCGCCCAGTTCGGCGGCCTCGCCACCCAGGTCCGCGCCCTGCAGATCGTGCTGGCCGACGGCGCGATCGTCGACTGCTCACTCGAGGACAACCCCGAGCTGTTCCACGCCGCCCGCATCGGACTCGGTGCGATCGGCGTGATCGCCAAGATGACCCTGCAGTGCGCACCGGCCTACATGATGCGTGCCGTCGAGGCACCCGCGCGCCTCAGCGAGACGATGGCGAACCTGGACGAGCACGTTCAGGGGACCGACCATTTCGAGTTCTACTGGTTCCCGCACACCGACCGGGTGCTCACCAAGCACAACACCCGCCTGCCCCTCGACGCCTCACCCCGGCCGGTGAGCGCGGTGCGCTCGTTCATCGACGACGAACTTCTGTCCAACACGCTCTTCGAGGGTGTCAACCGGGTCGCCGCCCGCGTGCCGTCGGCGATCCCGAAGATCAACGACGTCACCTCCCGCGCGCTCGGCGCCCGCGAGTTCGTCGATCGCAGCTACCGGGTGTTCGCGTCGCCGCGACGTGTGAGGTTCCGGGAGATGGAGTATGCCGTCCCCGCAGAGGCCCTGCCCGAGACCCTGCGCGAGATCGACCGGTGGCTGGAGACGTCCGGATTCACCGTCGCCTTCCCCGTCGAGGTGCGCTTCACCGCAGCCGACGATCTCTGGATGTCGACGGCGTCGGGCCGCGACACGGCGTACGTGGCCGTGCACCAGTACCACCGACGCGACCACCGCCCGTACTTCGACGCGGTCGAGGCGATCGCCCGCGCCGCCGACGGGCGCCCGCACTGGGGAAAGATGCACTCGCGCAACGCAGCCGACCTGCGTCCGACCTACCGTCACTTCGACGAGTTCCGCTCGGTCCGCGACAAGTACGACCCGGAGCGGGTTTTCGACAACACCTACCTGCAGCAGGTACTCGGCTGAGAATCAGCCGCCGAGGAGTTGGGCCTTGCGACCCTCGCTCGCGAAGGACGCATGGATCGAGTTGTGCGCCAGCGTCTCCCGCTCCTCGGCAGTGAGGCCGATCGCGGCGACGAGGCCGGCGAAGTTGTCGTCGACGTAGCCGCCGAAGTAGGCCGGGTCGTCCGAGTTGACCGACACGTTCAACCCGGCAGCCAACATCGCCCGCAGCGGGTGGTCGGCGAGCGTGTCGATCACCCGCAGACGCACGTTCGACAGCGGACATGCGGTGAGCGGAATCCGCTCCCGGGCGAGGCGCCGCACCAGATCCGGGTCCTCCAGGCAGCGGATGCCGTGGTCGATCCGCTCGACACCGAGCAGGTCGAGCGCTTGGACGATGTAGTCCGGCGGGCCCTCCTCCCCGGCGTGTGCGACCACGTGCAGCCCGGCGGCGCGGGCCCGCGCGAACACGTCGACGAACAGGGACGGCGGATATCCGACCTCGGCCGAGTCCAACCCGATCCCGATGATCGGCGCTCCCACCGCCAGCAGGTCGGTCAGCAGAGCGTCGGCTTCCGGGACGGGACGGTCACGCAGGATCCCCGCGATGAGACCGCTGGTGACACCGAATTCGGATTCGCTCGACGAGACCGCGTCCGCGAGACCGTCGAGGACCTCGGACAGCGGAACGCCCCGCGCCGTGTGTGCCTGCGGGTTGAAGAAGATCTCCGCATGCCCCACCCCGGCGCGGGCGGCGCGCTCGAAGTAGGCGCGGGTCATGTCGGCGAAATCCTGGGCGGTCCGCAGCACCGCCATGTTCGCGAAGTACAGGTCCAGGAACGACTGCAGGTCGGTGAACTCGTAGCGGGAGCGCAGGTCGTCGAGGTCCGCGTACGGCAGCTCGATCCGATTACGCTGTGCCAGTTCGAGAATCAGCTCGGGTTCGAGCGATCCCTCGATGTGCATGTGCAGTTCTGCGAGCGGTGTCATCACGGGTTCCCGTCGTGTCGGTTCGAATGGTCGTGTCATTCGGCGGGCTGCACGACCGGTGGCGACCAGGACCGGTCGGTCGGCAGGTAGGCGCGCAGCATGAGGACGAACTCCCCCTCTGGTGCGGGCAGCCAGTTCGTCCTCCCCTCCGGCGGCGGCGAACTGGAGATCCAGACGTCGAGCGAGCCGTCGTCCCCGCGGACCAGGCCGGGGGTCCGGTCTCCGATCGCGTAGCGGGCAATGCTGTTGGGCACCAGGAACATGTCGGGCCCGTACAGCGTGATCGACCAGAATCCCCTCGGGTCGACCGGCGGCAGCTGGTCCGCGTCGAAGTGCAGCGCGTAGCCCGTCGACCCCCGCAGCGTCTCGCCGTCCGTGTCCTCGCGGGTGACGTGGTACATCGACTCCTCGGGCACGTTCGCTCCGAGACCGATCTTCGCGACCGTAGCCCGGTGCAGGTAGTCGGTGCCGTACCGCCCGGCGTCCTCGAGAGAGGTCCACGATCCGGCAGGGCCGTCCGAGCCCTCGGCGATCAGGTCGTCGAGGCGCTGACCGCCGATCTCCACTCCGGACGCGAGCGCGGCGACGTCCTCGGGATCACCCGTGCTCGGCGTCGCTCCGGGTGTGACGCCGAGCTGCGCGATCTCGTCGAGCAGCGGCGCATCCGCCTCGGGCGCCGGGTTGGCGGCGAGCACCGCGGCCAGCTCGTCGAAGAACTCCGGACCCGACGCCGCCACTGCCTGCGGAGCAGGGTTGTTCCCGCAGTCGTTCGGCGGCAACGGCGGGGGCGTCGTCGTGGGTGCGGGGCCGACCACCCGCATGGAGTACTGCTTCTGCGCGGCCTGCGCGGCGGGCTGGTCGTCCATGGACTCGACCAGGGTCCGTCCGATCATCCACGCGTCCCAGGTCGGCGACTCGACGACGGCGGTGCCGTCCGGTGTGACGGCGGCGGCGGCACCGTCGGGCGCCAACCCCGTCCATCCCGGCGGCACGATCAGGAACGACCCCGCGGACGAGCCGGTCTCCCTGGTCCCGATGTTTGCGAAGACGTTGCTGTAGATGTCGAGGAGCTGGAATCCGAAGTACCGCTCCCCCATGTCCGGATGCGCGAGCAGGATCGGCCCCGACCTCAGGTCGAGCCAGGCGACGGAGTACAGGGTGTCGACGTTGGGCGCGACGACGGTCCGCGAATCCGGTCCCGACATCTGCGGCTGGTTGTAGAGCTGGTTGATCGGCAACAGGCAGGTCATGTTGGCCCGCGTCCTGGTCAGCACCACCGGCGCGTACCCGTAGACGAAGCCGTCGGCGGCGGTCTCGGCGCGGTCGCGTTGCTCAGTTGCCGCGGCGTCCTCGGGGGACGACCCACACGCGGCGATCATTGCAGCACCGAGGATTCCGGCCGTCGTCGCCGCCACCATCCGGATGAACGACCGCCGTCGCACCTCACAACCCATGGTGACACTCTAGATTCACCGGCCCGTGTAGTGCGCCTTTCCCGGCCCCACCTTGAGGAAGCTGCGCACGGCACCGCGCAGGTCCTCGGTGCCGAACAGTGCGCCGGACACGTCGGGAGTGATCGAATCCGCGTGCGCCACACCGCCGGACCGCCACGCCTCGATGATCCGTTTGGTCGCGGCGTGCGCACGCGTCGGCCCGTCCGCGAGCCGCACGACGAGCGCCTTCGCCGCGGCGTCGACGTCGTCGTGGATCGCGTTGACCACACCCCAGGACCGCATCGTCTCGGCGTCGTAGAGGTCGCCCGTCATGACGAATTCACGCGCCCGGCCCGACCCCGCGCGTTCCGCGAGGCGCTGCGGGCCACCCATCGACGGCGTCAGCCCGACGACGGTCTCGACGAGGCCGAACTTCGCCTTCGGCGCGGCGAGGAGGATGTCGCATGCGAGGGAGATCTCGAACGCCGCTGTGAGCGTCAGGGCGTGCGCCGAGTAGACGACGGGGCACGGCAACGCCTCGATCTGGTGGATGATCTCGGCGAACAGGGTCCGCCACAGTTCGGCGCCCTGCTCCTCGGTGAGCCCGTCGAACAGGTGCACGTCGACACCCCCGGACACGACCCGACCCTCGGCCCGTAACAGCACGGCTCGCGGCGGCGCCGCCGTGAGCGCGTCGAGGTCGGCGGTGAGCGAGTCGAACATCGCGCGATCGAAAAGGTTCAGCGCCCCGTCGTCGAACGTCAGGACGGCGACCTCCGCGCCTGCGTCGGTGGTGATGCGTTCGAGCCGGGTGGGGCGTGCGGTGTCGGTCATGGATGTCAGCCTGCCACAGGGTCGGGCCGATCCTCCGATTCCCGGGCCGGGGCCCAGCCTGCGTTGTTCGTGGGACGCGAGAAGCACAGTGACGCAACGAAACCGACCAGCAGGACCGCGGCGGGAAGGAGCACCGACTGACTCATGGCCGAACTGAATCCGTCCTTGATGAAGTCGGGCATCGCGGTGGCCATGCCCTCGTGCGCGCCGCCACCGGAGGGCACGCCGTTCGCGGTGAGACGGGAGGTGATGAGCGCACCGATGCCTGCGCTGCCGAGCACCGCGCCCACCTGCCGTGTCGTGTTGTAGACGCCCGATCCCGCGCCCGCCTGATGCTGCGGCAGATTCCTGGTCGCGGTCGCCGCGAGCGGCGACCAGATGAACGCGTTGGCGACGCCCATCAGCGCGATCGGCAGCAGCAACTCCCAGATCGCGGTGTCCGGCTTCATCACCACCGCCAGCCAGGCCAGCGAGATCGAGAGCATCAGGAAGCCGGGCGCGGCGATGTAGCGCGGATGCGTGCGGTCGACCAGCTTGCCGACGTTCGGCGCGAGCACGCCCGTCAGCACCGCCATCGGCACCATCAGCAGTGCCGAGCCTGTCGGGGACAGGCCACGCACCGCCTGCGCGTAGAACATCAGCGGCAGCACCATCGCGGTGATCGCGAAGCCCATCGACGTGATCGCGATGTTGGCGAGCGAGAAGTTCCGGTCCCGGAACAGGTCCAGGGGCAGGAGTGGTTCGTCGTGGTTGCGGGACTGATTCCAGACGAACACGCCGAGCAGCAGGACACCGCCCGCGATCATCAGCCAGATCCGCGCCGACCAGTCGTAGGTGTTGCCCTCCTGCAGACCGAACACCAGGAAGAACATGCCGGCGGCACTGAGGATCACACCGGGGATGTCGAACTTGTGCTCGTGCGTCTCGAGCGTCGGGACGAACCGCATCGCGGCCACGAACCCGATGATGCCGACCGGCACGTTGACGATGAAGATCCACTGCCACCCGAGACCGTCGACGAGAACGCCGCCCGCGAGCGGGCCGACCAGCGTCGCGACGCCCGCGACAGCGCCCCACAGACCCATCGCGGTTCCGCGCTTGTCGGGCGGGAAGATTCGCGTGATGACCGCCATCGTCTGCGGCGTCATCAACGCGGCACCGAAGCCCTGGAACACGCGTGCGACGATCAGCATCTCGATGCTGCCGGACAGGCCGCACCACAGCGAGGCCGCGGTGAACAGGGTCAGGCCGAGGAGGTAGAGGCGTTTCGGCCCGAAGCGGTCACCGAGGCGGCCGGTGATGAGCAGTGGCACCGCATAGGCGAGAAGGTATGCGCTGGTCACCCATACGACGCTGTTGATGTCGGTCTCCAGGCTTTCCATGATCGCCGGGTTCGCGACCGCGACGATCGTGGAGTCCACGAGGATCATGAAGAAACCCAGACACAGCGCCCACAGCGCGGGCCACGGCCTGATGTCTGTGCGCTGGGCGATCTCGGTCTCTGTCATGGTTCGTTCCCTGTCTGTCGGGTGAGGCGGGTCAGGTCTGTTGCGGGGCCGGCGTCGGACATCCGTCCGATCCCACCCACGGCAGCGCGCCGCTGCGGAGTTCGTCGACGGTGGCCAGCAGCCAGTCGATCTCGGTTCGCGTCATCGCACGCTGGTAGTCGACGTGGAACCAGAAGGCCCGCGGTTTGCCCGGCGCGACAACCGCGGCACGGTAGGCGTCGAGGGTGTCGAGATCGTGTTCGAGCAGCGCGATGCGTTCGAGGAGCAGTCGGGCGACGGTGTCGCCGTCGAGGTTGTGCGCTTCGGCGAGGGCGAGCGGGAACTGCGGATACTCGCGGGCCGGTGTTCCGAGCATCTCCGTCACGTGCGCTGTCAGGGTGCCGCGCCCGGTGTCGGTGATCGTGTACGTGGTGCGTTCCGGCCGGTTGCCGTCGCGATCGGTGCCGATCACGGTGACCAGTTCGTCGCGGTCGAGGCGGGCGACCGTGTGGTACAGCGAGCCGGGTCGGAGCTTGACGAGACGGTCCCGGTGTCGCTGCCGGAGGAGCTGGACCATCTCGTACGGATGCATGTCGCGCTCGTTGAGGAGTGCGAGGACGGTGATCGCGAGAGGCGTGACCGTCACGGTCACCTCCCTTCCATCAAATAGTCCAGACGGAATATACGGCGTGGAGCAACTGGGCGGCAAGCCCTCCGACTCCGGTACCGATAGCGTCGACGTGTGGACTCGCACCAACTCGACATCGTCTCCCTCGCCTGGTGCCGGGAACTCGGCCTGCCGCACGACGCACTACGCCGACCCGGTACCCGCACCGTACGACCGGACACCGACACCGTCCGGTTCGTCCGCCTCGGCGACGCGAGTGCACTCGTCGGACCCGAATGGCTGCTCGACCGTGCCGCCGACCTTGACGACGACACCCTCGCGGCGCGCGCGACGCTCGTCGAACTCACCCGGGACCACCGCGGCCGCGTCGCCGGCCCCCGCCTGCTCTCGTTCGCCGGACAGGTCGGCGGCGACGTCGACGCCGAGGACCCCCTCGTCTCCCACGACCTGCAGCACGTGCAGGCACTGGAGGCGCTGTGCCCACCCGACGACGTCGCCGAAGCACGCCTCACCAGTCGTCGCGCCTGGTTCACCGTCGTCGACGAGACCCGCAGGCCGCTCGCAGGCGCAGGCTACGACGAGTGGCAGGGCATCGTCGCGCGCATCGGAGTCCTGACCGCACCGCAGTTGCGGCGTCGCGGCCACGGATCGGTCGCCGGGCGACTGTGCACCAACGACGCCATCGACGAGGGCATGATCCCGCAGTGGAGCAGCCACCCCGAGAACACCGCGTCCCGTCGGCTCGCCGCACACCTCGGATACGAGGAACTGGGCTCGGTCACCGAAGTCGCGCTGCCCTGAACACACGCGTCATCACCTGACGGACCACCTCGTGCGCCGTAACGTAGCCGGGGTGACCGAAGAGAACAGCACCAGTGGCGCCTACGTCGAACCCGGCAAGGAGTTCGTCCGGGACACCCGGTACATCGAAACCCGGATCACCGCCGACGGACGCGACGGCTACCCCGTCGAACCCGGCCGCTACCGACTCGTCGTCGCTCGCGCGTGCCCGTGGGCGAACCGGGCGATCATCGTCCGCCGACTGCTCGGCCTCGAGGACGTGCTGTCGATGGGCATGTGCGGACCCACTCACGACAAGCGCAGCTGGAGCTTCGATCTCGACCCGGGCGGCGTCGACCCGGTCCTGAAGATCCCCCGACTCCAGGACGCCTACTTCGCCCGCGACCCGCAGTACCCGCGCGGCATCACCGTCCCCGCGATCGTGGACGTCCCGACCGGCAAGGTCGTCACCAACAACTACCCTCAGATCACCCTCGACCTGTCGACGGAGTGGAAGCAGTATCACCGCGCCGGTGCCCCCGACCTCTACCCCGAGCACCTGCGCGCCGAGATCGACGAGGTCGCCGACCTGGTGTTCCGCGACGTCAACAACGGCGTCTACCGGTGCGGGTTCGCCGGGTCGCAGGAGTCGTACGAACGCGCCTACGATCGCCTGTTCGCGCGACTCGACTGGCTGACGGACCGCCTCGCCACTCAGCGATTCCTGGTGGGCGACACCATCACCGAGGCCGACGTCCGCCTGTTCACGACCCTCGCGCGGTTCGACCCCGTCTACCACGGCCATTTCAAGTGCAACCGGTCGAAGCTCGACGAGATGGACGTCCTGTGGGCGTACGCCCGAGACCTCTTCCAGACACCCGGATTCGGCGACACGATCGACTTCACCCAGATCAAGCAGCACTACTACATCGTGCACACCGACATCAATCCGACGCAGATCGTGCCGAAGGGCCCCGACCTGTCCGGCTGGCTGACGCCCCACGGCCGGGAGTCGTTGGGCGGCAGGCCGTTCGGGGACGGCACCCCGCCACCTCCCCCGAAGCCCGCCGAGGTCGTGCCCGCGGAGCACTGGGCGCGCTGAGCGACTGCCCCATCCCGACCGCCACCCCACCCTCGCCCGACGTGGTCGGGTGGCGCAGGGATGCGGCGGGCGGAGCGGAGTGCGATACGGGCGGACGGACTACTCGCCCGCGTAGGTGCCGAAGCTCCAGAACACGCCTTCCGGGTCGCGGCAGGTGAACCCGCGTGAGCCGTAGTCCTCGTCGGTGAGGCCCTTCACGATCGTCGCACCCGCGGCGCGGGCGCGGTCGTGAAGCTCGTCGGGGCGGTCGGTGACGAGGTAGACGGACCCGACGCCGGTCGGCAGTTCGGCGAGAACCGAGTCGTCGCGACGGCTGCCGAGCATGATGCCGCCGCCCTCGGGCCAGTCGAGTTGGGCGTGATCGACGCGATCGCCTTCGCCGTACACGGCCTTCTCTACGAATCCGAACACGCCGACGAGGAACGCGATGGCCGTTCGGGCATTCGCGTAGGTGAGCGTGGGCCAGACGTGGGTGACGGTCATTGTGGTACTCGATTCTGTGGTCATGCCCTCGACGATGCGCGCTGCAGGTCCTCGGCGTCTTGTACGAGTGGGAACTGTTCGTCGGCCCGCCAGGTCGACGGGGGAACACCGGCGAGTGAGCGCCACTCGCGGGCGAGGTGGGACTGGTCGGCGAATCCGCAGTGCGCAGCGACTGCGGCGAGGGTCATGCCGGGCGACCTGCGCTGGAGCCGTTTGGAGCGGTCGAATCGGGCGACCCGCATGGCGTCCTTCGGTCCGATCCCGTACTCGGCGGTGAACCGGGTGATCAGGTGACGTCGACTCCAGCCGACGTCGTGGGCCACGTCGGTGACGCGCGGGGCGTCTGGGCCGGTGAGCAGGTGCCAGGCCCGTTGCAGGTGGGGGTCGATCGACGACTCGCCGCCGGACGCTCGGCGGAGCAGGATCTCGTCGAGGATCGCGAACCGCCGTGGCCACAGCGGCTCAGCTGCGATCCGGTCGACGAGTTCGGTTGTGTCCGAACCGAGTACATCGCCGAGATCGACGATCCAGGCACCGAGCGCTGCCGAGGGAACGCCGAGCAGCGCTCGGGACCCGGCCGGCGTCAGCGCGAGTTGGATGCCGTGCTGATTGCCGTCGTGCGCGATGGTGACGGCGGTGGTCGCGAGCCCGCTGGCGAGCGCGCCCCACGACCCTTCCGACTGATCGGGATGAGAGGTGGTGGTGATGACGACGGGCGCGTCCAGGGACAGTACGACCGTCACCTCCGGGGCGGGTGTACCCAGATGAAGGCCCGGCCCGTACCCGACCAGTCGGTAGCCTTCGTACGGCCCGAGGTACGGCCGCAACGGCGTGGCGGGCGCGGCCCGCATCCCCTCGGAGACACCGGTCACCCTTCCGAGGCTAGCCGGGTGTCCGGAACAATCGCGACAAGCCGGGCGTTGGGATTGTGTTCGGCGGCCGCCCGTGCGCATCCGAACAGGAGGATGGACCCATGAACATCACCGAACGCGTGGAATCGGCGATCGCGTCCCTACTCGACAACGGCACCCGGCTGCAGGGGCCTGCCGTCGAGACGTATGTGTCGCGGTTGCGGCGCGCACATCCCGACGAGACGCCGCAGCAGATCGTCGAGCGGCTCGAGCGGATGTTCCTGACGGCGGTCACGGGCAGCGGCGGTGCGGTCGGTGCCGCGGCGGCGGTCCCCGGGATCGGAACCGTGGGGTCCATCGCGGCCGTCAGCGCTGAGACGGCCTTCTTCCTGGAGGCGAGCGCACTGTTCACCCTCGCGGTGGCGTCGGTCCACGGAATCCCGGTCGAGAACCACGAGCGCAGGCGCGCACTGGTGCTGTCCGTCGCGCTGGGTGCAGCGGGCATGGAGATCGTCGAGAAGGCAGTCGGCACCACCACGAAGAACTGGGGACTGCTGCTGTCGGGGAAGCTGCCCGCGCAGACGATGACCGGCATGAACCAGACCCTGCTGCGGACGTTCGTCACCAAGTACGCGGCCAAGCGCAGCGCGTTGATCCTCGGCAAACTCGTTCCCGCGGGTATCGGCGCCGCGATCGGCAGCATGGGCAACCGGACGATCGGCAAGGGGGTCGTCGCGAACGCCCGTGACGCGTTCGGTCCCGCGCCGGCCCACTGGGTGATCACCGTCGAGGCATATCCCGATGCCTACCCCCAGGGGGTATGATCGTGGCATGACCCGGGACATTCAGTCGAGTACGGGGCCGCGCCGCGCGGTCCTGTTGCTCGCCATGATCCTCGGGATACTGGCCATGCACCATGTGGCGACCGCGATGCCGGTGTCGAGCCACGACTCCGCCCACGACATAGCCGCCGCGGCCGTCGTCGACGCCGTCACCGACCCCGCGATGCCCGACCACGAGGGCGGCGGAGGCCACGGCGGTGACCAGCACATGTTCGCCGCGTGCCTGGCCGTCGTGTCGGCGGGCGTTGTCCTGGTTCTCGTTCTGCTGCTGTTCGGGACGTTCACCGGTACCGGCATCGGGGGCGACCGACGACGCGTGATCCCGGTCCGCTCGGGACGTGGACCGCCGTTCGCTCGGCCGACCTCGACCCGTCTCGCAGCTCTCTGCCTCCTTCGGGTCTGACAGGGCCACTGCGCCGTGCGCGCAGTCCGGTCCCATCGGAAACACTCGTAAGTAGAAGGCAGACAAATGAACACACGTACCAGGACCGCCGTATTCGTCGCAGCCGTTGCCGCGGGCGCGCTGATCGTCGCGGGCTGCAGCAACGACGACAACCAGGGTCATTCGATGGACTCGATGGACTCGATGGGCTCGATGTCGATGACCATGTCGGCGCAGCCCTCGGAGAATTCCTCCGACCGGAATGCCGCCGACGTGATGTGGACTCAGATGATGATTCCGCATCACCAGCAGGCGGTGGAGATGGCCGCGCTTGCGCAGGGGCGCACCGACAACGCGGAACTGCTGGAGTTGGCCTCGCAGATCCAGGCCGCGCAGGACCCCGAGATCGAGCAGATGACCGGCTGGCTCACCGCATGGGGCGAGCCGACGATGATGAACGAGGGCATGGACCACTCGTCGATGGGCACCATGGGTCAGATGGGAGACATGGGCGGCATGATGACCGCCGAGGACATGGCCCGTCTCGAGAACTCCACCGGCGCCGAGTTCGACCGGGCGTGGCTGGAGATGATGATCGCCCACCACCAGGGCGCGATCGACTCCTCGCAGCAGATCCAGGCGAACGGCCGCAGTGAACAGGTCGACGAACTGGCAGGGAAGATCATCTCCGGCCAGCAGGCCGAGATCGAGCAGATGAAGTCCATGCTCGGGCAGTAGCAGTCAGGTGGCGCGTCCCCAGGCGAGTGCACGAAGGCGAACCCAGTCCAGGGTCACCTTCGGGGGACGCGCCCCCGGCCGGTTCCGCGGCACCCGCACCCGCAGTGCGCCGGGGACGACGACGCAGTGGACCGGCGTCCGGATCATCAGGGACTCCCCGTCGACACCCACCGGGATCTCGTCGACGTCGGCGTCGATCTCGGCGGCGGTGACGGCCAGCTGCGTCAGGCCGCGTTCGTGCGTGCGACCGAACAGGCCGACGGCGTCCCGGGCGCTGTTGACGGACACCGTCACCACGCCGAGCACACCGTCGTCCAGCGCGGTCCGCTGTCCGAGCCCCGCGAGATCGTTCGTCCGGTACGTGCCGTTGCTGACCAGAATCGCCTTCGGGCCGTCGACGGTGACATTGCCGGCTCGCACCGTGAGCCGGGCGCCGCCACCCTCACCGAGGAGATCCGGCAGCATCCGTAGCACGGTGCCGCGCTTGTCGTCCCGGTAGGCGGGGCTGCGCACGATCTCCGCGTACACCCCGAACGAGGCGTTGTTCACGAACGCCCGGTCCCCGAGCTTGCCGAGGTCGACGCGGATCTCGACGCCGTCCCGCAACGCGTCGAGGCAGGCGACGGGGTCGCCGCGGTCGAGGCCGAGATCGAGTGCGAAGTGGTTGCGGGTGCCCGCACTGACAACGAGGAACGGCAGGTCGTGCTCGGCGGCGACCGCGGCGACGAGGGCCTGCGTGCCGTCGCCGCCCGCCGCGCCGAGCAGGTCGGCGCCTCGGGCGACCGCCTGCCTGGCCAATTCCGCGACATCGATGATCTCGGGTCCGTCGAGGAGCGCCACCTCCGCGCCGAGTTCCTCGGCCCGTCGGACCAGATCATGCTTGACGACGGTGCCGCCGCCGGAGTGCGGATTCATCACCAGGAAGGGACGTTTCGGTGGCGGAACGTCGTGCTCCACCACCAAGCGCTCCTGCCCGCCTTCACCGAGCGCGAGGCGACCGCACGCGCCCGCGACGACCACGGCTGCCGCGACCACCAGCACGACCCACAGCAGGTTCTGCTGAACGAACAGAATCAGTACCGCGATCGGCGTCAGCAACGCCACCGCGAGGCAGATCCATCGCGCCACGCCATGGCCCGTGAGGAACCAGTAGCCGAACGCGACCATGATGGCGACCCCACCGAACGCCGACGCGAGCAGAGCCAGCGTGCCGAACAGTCCGGCAACGACGACGGGCAGCAGAACTGCGACGATCAGCGCGGCGAAGGCAACCCGCGCCCACCAGCGTCGTGCTCGGATGGAGCGCTCTCCCGTGATGGTTCCCATCGGACGATTCTCCGCCGCGGGTAGCGGTGCCGCACCCCGACGCGCGGACCCGCTCAGGATGAAACGAGCGGACCTTTGCGTCGCAGCAGGGTTGTCCGATTCCGGACCGCGGGAGCCTCGGCGGTGCGTGCCAGTGCGACGAGTTCCGCCTCGTCGGTGATCTTCACCCGGACCCGGCCCGACTCCGCGCCCCGGCGGCGTTCCTCTGCGTCGATGACCTGCCATCCGGCCCGGTCGATGACCGCGGGCTGCCGCTGTCCGACCAGGTTGCGGAGTGCCGCCGCGTCCGCCGTCGGTCGCGCCAGCAGTCCGGCGTTGAAGTCGTCGACCAGGTGCCGCACCGTGACCTGCGCGCAGGACTTGTTCGTGCCGATGAATCCGCTGGGACCCCGCTTGATCCAGCCGGTGGCATAGACGCCCGCGGCGATGGCACCTCCCGGTGCATCGAGGACGCGGCCGTCCTCGTTGGGGACGACTCCCCGGCTGTCGTCGAACGGCACCCCGTCGATCGGCACCCCGCGATAGCCGATCGAGGTGAGGACCAGTCCGGCGTCGATCGTCTCGGTGTCGGCGGTCGCCTTGACCTGGACGGTGCCGTCGTCGCCGACGACGATCTCGTTGCGGGCGAACGTGATTCCCGTGACGTGATCGTCGCCGACGATCTCCGTGGGTGAGAGCAGGTAGCGGAAGACGATGCGGCGCCGTCCCTCGGCGGGCTCGGTGAGCTTCGCGAGGAGTCGCAGCTTCTGCGTCACGGCGTGGTCGAGTTCACCGCGCTCGGCGAGCCCCTCCGAAACCGGATCGAGCCCGGCCTCGTCCGCCGGGACGACAACGTCGACGTCCGGCGCGTCGAGCAGGCCCGCGAACTCCGGAACGGTGAACGCCGACTGCGCGAAACCGCGACGCGCCACGATCACGACCTCCTCGACGCGACTGGCCCGCAACGCTTCCAGCGCGTAGGGCGCGATGTCGGTGCCCGCCAAGGTGTCGGGGTCGGTGGTCAGGATGCGGGCGACGTCGAGCGCGACGTTGCCATTGCCGACGATGACGGCCCGACGATGTGAGAGGTCGTAGCGGTCGTCCGCGTGATCGGGATGCCCGTTGTACCAGGCGACGAAGTCGGTGGCCGAGGTACTGCCCGGCAGGTCCTCCCCCGGCACACCGAGGGTGCGGTCACGGGACGCACCGACCGCGTAGATCACCGCATGGTGGTGCGCCAGCAACTCGTCGTGGGTGACGTGCCGACCGACCTCGACGTTGAGGAAGTACTCGAAACCGGCCTGCTCGGAGATCGTGTCGTACAGCCGGGCCACCTGCTTGGTCTTCTGGTGGTCGGGCGCGACCCCGGCGCGAACGAGCCCGTGCGGCACGGGAAGTCGATCGAACACGTCGACCGTGACGCCCGGCTGGGTGAGCAGTTCGTCGGCCGCGTACATCGCCGCCGGACCCGACCCGACGATTGCCACGCGCAGTGGGCCGCGCTTCGCGTCGACCCGAGGCGCCGCGGTGACCCTCGCGAGCGCGGGACGAGTCGCGCTGCCACCGATGCGGGACCGGTCCTCGTGGGGTTCCTTGTAGTAGTCGGCGTTGATCTGCAGGTACTGAACCTGGGGCTCGGTCAGCTTCTTCTGCGGCACGATCGCGTCGACCGGGCATGCCGACACGCAGGCACCGCAGTCAACGCACGCGGCCGGGTCGATGTGCAGCATCTCGGCCGTGAGGAAGTCGGGTTCGTCCGGCGTCGGGTGGATGCAGTTGACCGGGCAGGCGTAGACGCACGAAGCGTCGCTGCAGCAGGACTGGGTGACGACGTGGGGCATGGCGAGGTGTTCCGATCTGGTGTGGTCGGGTGCGGCGGGCGGTCAGGCCGCGCGGCGGACCGGTTCGCTGCGGAAGCGCGAGACGTCGCCGTCGATCTTGCAGGCCTTCCACACCCGCTTCGAGAAGCGGTTCATCAACCCTGCGTCCTGCGCGAGCATGCGCACGTCGCCGAAGTAGTTGCGCAACATCGCCCGGGTCTCGGGGCTGCCCCAGAAGAGTTCCTTCCGCACCGACTTCGGGATGTCGAACCGCTTCCAGAACGACTTCGGCGGCACCACGATCGCGTCGCAGAGGATACGCATCGTGATCGGCATCGCGATGGAGAGCGCGAAACGTCCGACGCGGGACATCTGCGGCACCCGGCGATTCAGGTACTGATGGGCGAACGAGATGTGGCGAGCCTCTTCGGCGACGTGGATCGCCATCACGCTCTTCATGATCGGATGCATGTTCCCGCTGCCACGCAGGAACGTCTTCTGGATGTGGTCGATGGGCTCTTCACCGGCGAGGACGCCGACGAAGAACAGCTCGGGCAGAGGTCCCGCCGCGAGCGGGATGAACGGGGACAGGCCCCGAAGCACCGGACCCATTCCGGGGGCGTCGACGCCGATGCGGTTGACCATCTCCTGGAACATCAGGGTGTGGTTGCCCTCTTCGATGCACTCGTGGGTGCAGTACCGGTACTCGGCGGAACCGTTGGGCAGGGAGAAGACGTACTGGGTCATGCCGCGAATGAGGATGTTCTCGAACTGCAGACCGACCTTCGCGACGTTGGCCTGCCGCCACATGCCGATCTCGATCTTCTTCTCGTCGGGCAGGGCCTGGTACCAGGGGTGCGAGCCGAGAGGATCGTCCTGCGGGTTGAGGATCCAGCGCGGGTCGTTCGGGGTGACCGCGAACTCGGGCGAGTCCCAGGCGATGTCGACGTAGGGGTCGAAGTGCTTGTCCACGGATGCCTCGGACAGCCGACGCAGGACGTCGTCGTAATCGGCCTGGTCGAGGTCGTTCCGAGTCGTAGACAGTGTCATCGCTACTCCCGTGTGTGGTGCCGAGCAGTGGATGGGCCGGTGGCCCGCAACACGAGTAACTGTAACTGCTAGTTTCATTCAAATCCAGGGGTCGGCCGAAATCCCTGCGACCAGCGCCTACACCGCGCGATCGGCTCGCAACACCGGAATCATGCAGAGGGCTCCCGCCGCGATCACCGCCGCCGCGAGGCCGAGCGCGGCGGCATAGCCGCCACCGAGCAGGGGCGCGACGGCCAACGGCCCGAGCACCTGCCCGAGCCCGTAGACAGAGGTGAGGATCGCGGCAGCACGCGGTCCGGCCAGTCGCGCACCCTCCCCCAGCGCGAGCATCACGATCGCG
This sequence comes from Rhodococcus sp. RD6.2, assembly GCF_001040705.1. Lineage (GTDB taxonomy): Bacteria > Actinomycetota > Actinomycetes > Mycobacteriales > Mycobacteriaceae > Rhodococcus_G. The sequence goes on along the minus strand of NZ_CVQP01000001.1, from coordinate 736,783 downwards.
ATCATGGTGCCGCCGAAGCACAGGGCGGCGACCATCTGGACCGCGCCGTCGCCGATCACCGCGGACACCGCGACCGCCGCGGCCTGCACGACCAGTGCCACCGTCATCATCGACGCGGGCGAGTACCTGCGGGCCAACCGCATCCACAACACGCACGAGGGCACCACCGCGACACCGACCGCGATCCACACCGCCGACCCGAGCCAGTGCGCCGATCCGGAGGCGGCGACCGCGGCGACCAGGAACGTCGCGGACACGATGTATCCCATGCCTTCGCAGAAGTAGGCCGCGGTCAACCACACGAAGCCGCGCCGCCCGGCCCGGGACTCCGCGGGCCGCGGCGCCGCCGTGTGCTCCACCGTCCGAGGTTCCCCCGGCAACGTCCAGGCAGCGACAGCGAGGACAGCCGCGAGGACGGCCGACACCAGCCACGCGACCCGCCAGTCCGCGGTCTCCCCCAACACCAGGACCGCTGCCGCCGACAGCACGATTCCGCCGCCGACACCGCCGAACACCCACCCGACCCCGTCGCCGTCGGCGCGGACCCGTTGGTGCGCGACCCGGGTCGTGAACACGAACACCGCGGCACTCGCCGCGCCCGCCACGAACCGCAGCACCAGCCACGCCGTCACCGACTCGGTGGCCGCCATCACGGCGATCGTGGCGACCAGCGTCACCAGCGAGATCCGAAGCGACAGCACGGACTGCGCGATGCGGTGCACCGCGATGGCGGCGACCGCGCCCGCCAGGTAGCCGAGGTAGTTCGCGGTGGCCAGCGTCGCGGCCGACTCGGGACTCAGGCCCGCCTGGTCGAGCATCAGCGGCAGGATCGGAGTGAAGGCGAACCGACCCAATCCCATCGCCACCGACAGCGCGACGAACGCCCGCGCCACCACGAACCGATCACGCATGCCAGCCTCGACCATTCGTCACACGCTACGACCGGAATGAGTTTCGGCCGACGGCGGTTACAAGTGATCGTGACCACCACCACACCAACACCCGACCTCGGACGATTCGGCGTCTGGCGCCACGCCTACGGCCTGACACCCGATTTCGTGTCGACCCTCGAGAGCTTCGGCTACGGCACCTTCTGGCTCGGCGGATCACCGCCCGCGGATCTGAAGATCCCCGAGCAGGTCCTCGACGCGTCCAGCACACTCGTCGTCGCCACCGGCATCACCAACATCTGGACCGCGCCAGCGGCCGAGGTCGCCGAGTCCTTCCACCGACTCGAGGCCAAGCACCCCGGCCGATTCCTCCTCGGCATCGGCGTCGGCCACCCGGAGGCGTCGCAGGACGTCTACCGCAAGCCCTACGACGCGGTGGTCGAGTACCTCGACGTCCTCGACGACGCGGGCGTTCCAGCGTCGCGCCGCGTCCTGGCCGCCCTCGGTCCCCGCATGCTGAGACTCGCCGCCGACCGCTCGGCGGGCGCACACCCCTACCTGACCACGCCGCAGCACACCCGGGAAGCCCGCGAACTCCTCGGTCCCGGTGTCCTGCTCGCACCCGAGCAGAAGTTCGTGCTCGACACCGATCCGGTCGCGGCCCGCGAGGTCGGCCGCCCGCCGGTGGCCAATCCGTACCTGCACCTGCGCAACTACGTCAACAACCTCAAGCGCCTCGGCTTCACCGACGCGGATGTCGCGAACGGCGGCAGCGACGCCGTCATCGACGCCCTCGTCGCGCACGGTGACGCCGTCACCGTCGCCGCCCGAATGCACGACCACCTCGACGCGGGCGCCGATCATGTCTGCGTGCAGTCGCTTCCGCCCACCGGTGACGCGCTGCCCCCGCTCGGCGAACTCGCCACCGCACTGGGCCTGCGCGGGTAACCAGCGCCGATCGACCCGGCCGGACACATTAGGGTTCTGGCATGAATGCTGGAGTTCCGGCCATCGAGGCCGTGGGCCTGACGAAACAGTTCGGCCCCTCGCATGCGGTCTCGAACCTCAGTTTCCAGGTTCCCGCCGGGTCGATCACCGGGTTCGTCGGCCCGAACGGTGCCGGGAAGACGACGACCCTGCGGATACTGCTCGGTCTCGTCGCACCCACCTCGGGCCACGCCACGATCGGCGGCGTCCCGTTCCGAGACCTGACTCACCCGGCGCGAACACTCGGTGCGGTGCTCGACTCCCTGAGCGTGCACCCCAAGCGCACCGCGCTCGACCACCTCCTCATCTATGCGGCGGCGATCGGCGTCCCCGACGGGCGGGCCCACGAGGTGCTGTCGCTGGTCGGACTCGCCTCCGCCGCGCACCAGAAGGTGGCGACGCATTCCCTCGGCATGCGGCAGCGACTCGCGCTCGCGACGGCACTGCTCGGCGACCCGCAGATTCTCGTCCTCGACGAACCCGCCAACGGCCTCGACCCCGAGGGGATGGCCTGGCTGCGCGAGTTCATGCGCGCCTTCGCCGCTGCCGGCCGCACCGTGCTGGTGTCGAGCCACCTGCTGCGAGAACTCGAACAGTCGGTGGATCGCCTGGTGATCGTCAACCGCGGTTCGCTCGTCTACCAGGGCGAGATGGAGGAACTGCGGGCACGCCACAGCGCGCGGGTGTTCGTCACCAGCTCCGATCCGTCGGCACTGGCACTCGCGCTCGCCTCGCAGGGCCTCACCGACGCGCAGATGATGCCCGACGGCCGGCTGGCGGTCCGGGGAGCGCCGGTCCCGACGATCGCCGCCGTCGCGGTCTCGGCGGGGGTGACGGTGTTCGGTGCCGACACCGAGAACGTCGACCTCGAACAGGTCTTTCTCGCGATGACGTCGGGACAGTACGCGGCGCAGCAGTTCGCGGCACCCACCCAGTTCCCACCCGCACAGTTCCCACCCGCACAGTCCCCGCCTGGCGGATATCCGCAGGTGCCGCCTCCCGGCTACCCGACTCAGGGGCCGCCACCCGGCCAGTACCCGCCCACCACCCATCCCGGAGGTCCTCGATGAGCACCCTGGTCACCTCCGAACTTCGCAAGGTCCTGACGCTGCGCTTCTGGTGGGCGCTCGCGTTGCCGCCCCTGTTCATCGCCCTCTTCACGGGGGCGATCTACGGCACCGTCGCCGAAGGTCTCGATTCGCTCGACTCGTCGGACCCGGTCGCCGCCGCGACGATCGCCCTGATGATCGCGATGATGGCCACCTCGCTGGCCGCCGCGGTGTTCGGTGCGGTCAACGCGGGCACCGAGTTTCGTCACCACACCTTCACCCCCACCTTCCTGACCACCCGCGGACGCGATTCGGTTCTCGCCGCGAAACTCGGCGTGACCGCCCTGTTCGGATTCGGCTACGCCGTCGCGGTCGAAATCGTCACCGTCGCCTGCATGCTCGTCTTCGGCGGCGACAACGTCAGCATCGGTTCGGAGATCCTCGCGCTGCTCCCAGTCGCCGCCGTGGTCACCGCCCTCTGGGCCCTGATCGGGGCGGGCCTGAGCCTGCTGTTCGCGTCGTCCACCGCGGCATCGGTGACACTGCTCGCCTGGTTCCCCGTCGGGGAACTGATCGCGGGAGCGATCCTGCGCAACGTCGGCGCCGAGGACACCGTCGGCTGGCTACCCGGGGCACTGACCCTGTCGACGCTGACCTTCCCCGCCGGGATCGAGTGGTTGCCGCCGTGGCAGGCATCGCTGGTCGGGCTGGCCGTGTGGACGGCCGCCGCCGTGGGGCTGGGTTGGTGGACGACGAGGCGCCGCGACATCACCTGACTCCGTCGGGGCGTCCGACACGAGGTTTACGGTGGGAAGCAATGGCTTCCACCACGAATCACCCCGGCTGGATCCGGCGGCTGACCGCCGAGTGCTGGCGGCACCGATCACTGACACTCGGTGCCCTGGCGGTCACCATGGTGGCGGCGGTCATCGACATCACCTTCCCGTTGCTGACGCGGACGGCCGTCGACGACGCGAGCGCGGGCATCACCGACGGCATCGCCGCGATCGCGGCCACCATCGCCGCCCTCGGTGTAGTCCGCTTCGGCTGCCAGTTCGGACGGCGAATGCTCGCGGGCCGGCTGTCCCTCGACGTCCAGCACGACCTTCGGCTCGGACTGCTCGCGTCTCTGCAGCGACTCGACGGCGCCGGCCAGGACCAGATCCGCACCGGCCAGGTGGTCTCGCGCTCCATCACCGACCTGCAACTCGTCCAGGGCCTCCTCGCGATGGTGCCGCTGTCGGCGGGGGCGCTGCTGCAGTTCGTGCTCACGCTGGTCGTGATGGCCTGGCTGTCGCCGCTGCTCACCGTCGTCGCGCTCCTCGTCGTGCCTGCTGTGTCGCTGGTGGTGTGGCGGATTCGACCGACCCTGTTCGCCGCGACCTGGTCGTCGCAGCAGCGTGCCGCCGACCTCGCCCAGCACGTCGAGGAGACGGTGACGGGTGTGCGCGTCGTCAAGGGGTTCGGGCAGGAGACCCGCGCCGTCGGCAGGCTCGAGACACTCGGTCGCACCCTCTACGCGGAGCGCATGCGGGCCGCGCGCATCAATGCCCGCTTCACCCCGACGATGGCGGCGCTGCCGCAGTTGGGGCTGGTCGGGGTCATCGCGCTCGGCGGGGTACTCGCACTGAACGGCGTCATCACGATCGGCACGTTCCTCGCGTTCGCCACCTACGTCTCGACCATGTCGAGCGTGACGCGGTTGCTGTCGTCGGTCGTGATCACCGCGCAGATGACGAGGGCCGCCGTCGAGCGGGTCCACGAGGTGATCGACACCGAACCCGGTGTCGCGGATCCACCACACCCGACACCGCTGCCGGACGGACCGCTCGGTGTCCGGATGCGCGATGTCACCTTCGGATTCGACGCGGACCGCCGCGTACTGGACGGGTTCGACCTCGACATCGCACCGGGCGAAACCCTCGCCGTCGTCGGCCGCGCCGGATCCGGCAAGACCACGCTGTCGCTGCTGCTGCCACGGTTCTACGCACCGAGCGCGGGCAGCGTCGCGCTCACCGTCGGTGGTCGCGCCCACGACCTCGCGACGCTGAGTGCCGATCAGCTGCGCGAGGCCGTCGGGCTCGTGTTCGACGAGCCGTTCCTGTTCTCCGACACCGTCTCCGCGAACATCGCACTTGGTAGGCCCGACGCGAGCGCCGAGGAGATCCGGACCGCGGCACGGATGGCCCAGGCCGACGAGTTCATCGCGGGCCTCTCCGACGGCTACGACACGGTTGTCGGCGAACGGGGCCTGACACTCTCGGGCGGGCAGCGGCAACGTGTCGCACTGGCCCGGGCGCTGCTCGTCGATCCGCGCCTGCTGATCCTCGACGACGCGACGTCCGCGGTCGACGCCGCCACCGAGGCCGCGATCTTCGACGCTCTTCGGGACCGCCGGGACCGCACCACCCTGATCCTGGCGCACCGCCGTTCGACGCTCTCGCTCGCCGACCGGGTCGCGGTACTCGACGGGGGCCGCGTCATCGACACCGGCACCGTCGCGGAACTCGACGACCGCTGTTCCCTCTTCCGGGAACTGCTCGCCGACCCCGAGGTCGACGCCGAACCCGAGCCCGTGCCTGCCCCGATGCCCGCGGCGGAACCGGACCCGTCGCGACTGTGGCCGGACACCGTCCCCGGCTTCGCGTTCGACGCCGTCGTCACCGACGCGGTGCCGAACCGGAGTCTCACCGCGGGGGCCGGCCGCGGCGGCGGACTCGGCGGCCGTGGTGGACCGACGACGATGGGAGACGTCGCCGCCACTCCGGAACTGCGCGCCGCAGTCGCCGAGCTGCCACCCGCCACGGAACAACCGGGCCTCGACGACGCCGAATTGCGTCGCCCTCACACGGAATTCAGGCTGACGTCGATCCTGCGACCTGTGCGCTGGATCCTCGTCGCGGTCATGGCGTGCCTGGCCGTCGACTCGCTCATCGGCATCGCGTTCCCGTCGATCGTCCGCTTCGCGATCGACCACGGCGTCACGCCCGATGATCCCGCCGCACTCTGGTCGGCGACGGCGGCCGGAGTCGGCCTGGTCGCGGTCGGCTGGGCGGTCGTCGCGGTCATGACCGTGATCACCGCACGCGCCGGTGAGAAGGTGCTCTACGGACTGCGCGTGCGCAGCTACGCGCACCTGCAACGACTCGGCCTCGACTACTACGAGCGCGAACTGTCCGGCCGGATCATGACCCGCATGACGACAGACGTCGACGCGCTGTCGACGTTCCTGCAAACGGGTCTGTCAACCGCCGTCGTCAGTGTGTTGACCGTGGTCGGGATCTCGGTGGCGCTGCTGCTGACGGACGCGGTGCTCGCGCTCGTCGCACTCGCGGCCGTGCCACCCCTCGCGGTGGCGACGCTGGTGTTCCGGAAGGTGTCGTCGACCGCGTACACGGTGTCGAGGGAGAGGATCTCGGTGGTCAACGCCGACTTCCAGGAGAACGTCACCGGACTGCGGGCGGCCCAGGCCTACCGCAGGGAGGACTTCGCGGCGCAGCGGTTCGCGGAACGCGCGGACGACTACCGCCGGGCCAGGATGCGCTCCCAGACCGCCATCTCCCTGTACTTCCCGCTGATCACGCTGCTGTCCGATCTTGCCCTCGCGGCGGTGGTGTACGTCGGCGCGACGCAGATCGCGGACGGCCACACCACGGCCGGAGTCCTGGTGGCGTTCGTGCTGTACCTCGGGTTGCTGTTCGGTCCGATCCAGCAGCTCTCCCAGGTGTTCGACGGGTACCAGCAGGCCCGCGTCGGGTTGCGTCGGATCGGCGATCTGCTGCGCACCCCGAGCTCGATCGAGACCGCCGCAAGCACCGACGCGACGGCGATCGAAGGCCATCTGGCGGGAACGGTCGATTTCGACACTGTGACGTTTCGGTATCAAGGTGCTGACACCGATGCACTGGACGCCGTGAGATTGCGAATCGAGCCGGGCACCACCGTCGCCCTGGTCGGCCGCACCGGCGCGGGCAAGTCCACGGTCGTCAAACTCCTCGCCCGCTTCTACGACCCCACCGCGGGCGAAGTCCGGGTCGACGGCGTCGACCTGCGGCGTTACCCCCTCCACGAGTACCGCGGCCGACTCGGGGTGGTTCCGCAGGAAGCACACCTGTTCTCGGGGGACGTCGCCTCGAACATCGCGTACGGCCGGCCGGACGCCACCCGGGACGACATCACCGCCGCCGCCCGCGCCGTCGGCGCCCTCGACACCATCGCAGCGCTGCCCGGCGGAATGCTCACGCCGATCGGCGAGCGCGGGCAGGGGCTGTCCGCGGGGCAGCGGCAGCTCGTCGCGCTCGCCCGCGCCGAACTCGTCGACCCCGACCTGCTGCTTCTCGACGAGGCGACCGCGACCCTCGATCCCGCCACCGAGCGCACCGTGCTGGACGCCGGGAGCAGGCTGACCCGCAGGCGCACCGCGGTGGTGGTGGCGCACCGTCTCGCCACCGCGGCACGCGCGGACGTCGTCATGGTGGTCGACCGCGGACGCATCGTCGAGATCGGATCGCACTCGGCACTGCGTCACACCGGCGGACCGTACGAGGAACTGTGGCAGGCGACGCTCGACCGCGTGGGGAATAAACGTGTCGCCGAAGCTGTCCTCGAATAGGAGAGCTGAATGTGCCCCAGTGACGCAGCTCACTCGTATCGCGCCCGGTGCGCAGGCGTCACGCCGGGGGACTAGCCTCGAAGTACATGCGCCGTTCGGGGACAAGAGAGAAACGAGGCGAACACCTGCCGTGAGCAGCAGTTCTACGTCACAATTCGGACAGAACCAGTGGCTTGTCGACGAGATGTACCAGCGCTTCCAGGATGATCCCTCATCCGTGGACGCGAGCTGGCACGAGTTCCTCACCGACTACAAGCCGGAAGCGCCGGCCGCGAACGGGCAGATCCCCGTGACCGCCGCCGCTACCACCACCAGCAACGGATCCGCCACCAACGGTGCCGTCACCGCACCGGCGCCGGCCGCCGCCCCGCCGGTCGCCACGCCCGCTGCGACTCCGCCGCCCGCTCCGGCCCCGACTCCCCCGGCCCCCGCGGCTGCCAAGCCCGTCGTGGCTCCGGCACCGGCCGCGAAGCCCGCCGCCGCGAAGCCCGCGACCACCGCCTCCGAGCCCGACTCGAAGGTCCTGCGTGGCGCTGCCGCCGCGGTCGCGCGCAACATGTCCGCCTCGCTCGCGATCCCCACCGCCACCAGCGTGCGCGCCATCCCCGCGAAGCTGATGTTCGACAACCGGATCGTCATCAACAACCACCTCGCCCGCACGCGCGGCGGCAAGATCTCGTTCACCCACCTGCTCGGCTACGCGATCGTGCAGGCGGTCAAGGCGTTCCCGAACATGAATCGGCACTTCGCCGAGATCGACGGCAAGCCGAACGTCGTCACCCCCGCGCACACGAACCTCGGTCTGGCGATCGACCTGCCCGGCAAGGACGGCAGCCGCGCGCTGGCCGTCGCCGCCATCAAGGGCACCGACGAGATGAACTTCGTGCAGTTCTACGGCGCGTACGAGGACATCGTCCGCCGTGCCCGCGACGGCAAGCTGACCGCCGAGGACATGTCCGGCGTCACGATCTCGCTGACCAACCCCGGCGGCATCGGCACCGTGCACTCCGTGCCGCGCCTCATGCAGGGCCAGGGCGCGATCATCGGTGCCGGCGCGATGGAGTACCCGGCCGAGTTCCAGGGGTCGAGCAACGAGAAGATCGCCGAGATGGGCGTCGGCAAGCTGATGACCCTGACGTCGACCTACGACCACCGGATCATCCAGGGCGCCGAGTCCGGCGATTTCCTGCGCACCATCCACAACCTGCTGATCAGCGACGAGTTCTACGACGAGATCTTCCACTCGCTGCACATCCCCTACGAGCCGGTCCGCTGGCGTCAGGACGTGCCGGAGGGCTCGGTCGACAAGAGCACCCGCGTACTCGAGCTGATCGCGGCGTACCGTCACCGCGGCCACCTGATGGCCGACACGGACCCGCTGCAGTTCGTCAAGGACAAGTTCCGCAGCCACCCCGACCTCGACGTCACCACCCACGACCTGACGCTGTGGGACCTCGACCGGGAGTTCAACGTCGGCGGCTTCAACGGCAAGGACCGCATGAAGCTGCGGGACGTGCTGTCGATCCTGCGCGATGCGTACTGCCGCCACATCGGTGTCGAGTACACGCACATGCTCGACCCCGAGCAGATGAAGTGGCTGCAGGAGCGGGTCGAGGCCAAGCACGTCAAGCCGACGGTCGCGCAGCAGAAGTACGTGCTGAGCAAGCTCAACGCCGCCGAGGCCTTCGAAACCTTCCTGCAGACCAAGTACGTCGGCCAGAAGCGCTTCTCGCTCGAGGGCGCCGAGTCCGTGATCCCGATGATGGACGCCGTCATCGACCAGTCCGCCGAGCACGCACTCGACGAGGTCGTCATCGGCATGCCGCACCGCGGTCGCCTCAACGTGCTCGCGAACATCGTCGGCAAGCCGTACTCGAAGATCTTCACCGAGTTCGAGGGCAACATGAACCCGGCGGCCGCCCACGGCTCCGGCGACGTGAAGTACCACCTCGGCGCCGAGGGCACCTACATCCAGATGTTCGGCGACAACGACATCAAGGTCTCGCTCACCGCGAACCCGTCGCACCTCGAGGCGGTCGACCCGGTCCTCGAGGGTCTGGTCCGCGCCAAGCAGGACATCCTCGACAAGGGCGAGGGCGGTTTCACCGTCCTGCCGCTGATGCTGCACGGCGATGCGGCATTCGCGGGCCAGGGTGTCGTCGCGGAGACGCTGAACCTGTCGCTGCTGCGCGGCTACCGCACCGGCGGCACCGTGCACATCGTCGTCAACAACCAGGTCGGCTTCACCACGGCGCCGGAACACTCGCGTTCGTCCGAGTACTGCACGGACGTCGCGAAGATGATCGCGGCACCGGTGTTCCACGTGAACGGTGACGATCCCGAGGCCTGTGTGTGGGTTGCCCAGCTGGCCGTGGACTTCCGTCAGAAGTTCAACAAGGACGTCGTCATCGACATGATCTGCTACCGCCGCCGCGGCCACAACGAGGGCGACGACCCGTCGATGACGCAGCCGGCGATGTACGACCTGATCGACACCAAGCGCAGCGTCCGCAAGAGCTACACCGAGAACCTGATCGGTCGCGGCGACATCTCGCTCAAGGAAGCCGAAGACGCCCTGCGCGACTACCAGGGTCAGCTGGAGCGGGTGTTCAACGAGGTCCGTGAACTCGAGAAGTTCAAGCCGGAGCCGTCGGAGTCGGTCGAGCTCGACCAGACCCCGCCCGCGCGTCTGCAGACCTCCGTCGACAAGGAGACGCTCGCCCGGATCGGCGACGCGTTCGTCAACGTCCCCGAGGGTTTCACCGTGCACCCGCGCGTCAAGCCGGTCATCGAGAAGCGCCAGGAGATGTCCCGCGAGGGCAAGATCGACTGGGCGTTCGCGGAACTGCTGGCATTCGGCTCGCTGGTCGAGCAGGGTGCGCTCGTCCGTCTGGCCGGGCAGGACTCGCGTCGCGGCACGTTCACGCAGCGGCACTCGGTGCTGATCGACCGCAAGACGGGCGACGAGTACAACCCGATCTCCCGGGTCGCGGCGGACGCCGACAATGGCGGCAAGTACATGGTCTACGACTCCGCACTCACCGAGTACGCCGGTGTGGGCTTCGAGTACGGCTACTCGGTCGGCAACCCCGACGCCCTGGTGCTGTGGGAGGCGCAGTTCGGCGACTTCGTCAACGGCGCGCAGACCATCATCGACGAGTTCATCTCGTCCGGCGAGGCCAAGTGGGGTCAGCTGTCCGACGTCGTGCTGCTGCTGCCGCACGGTCACGAGGGTCAGGGCCCGGACCACACCTCCGGCCGCATCGAGCGCTTCCTGCAGCTGTGCGCGGAGGGCTCGATGACGGTGGCGGTGCCGTCCACCCCGGCGTCGTACTTCCACCTGCTGCGTCGCCACCACCTCGACGGCATCCGTCGTCCGCTGATCGTGTTCACGCCGAAGTCGATGCTGCGCAACAAGGCCGCGGTCTCGGACCTCGCGGACTTCACGACCGGCAAGTTCCGCTCGGTGTTCGAGGAGCCCACCTACGAGACCGGCGGCGGCGACCGCAACGCGGTCAAGCGGGTGCTGCTGGTCAGCGGCAAGCTGTACTGGGAGCTGCTGGCACGCAAGCAGAAGGACGGCCGCGACGACGTCGCGATCGTGCGGATCGAGCAGCTGTACCCGCTGCCCGCCCGCCGTCTGCGCGAGACCCTCAAGCAGTACCCGAACGCCACCGAGTTCCGCTGGGTCCAGGAGGAGCCGGCGAACCAGGGTGCGTGGCCGCTGTTCGGCCTGGCCCTTCCGGAGCTGCTTCCCGAGGTGCTGAGCGGCATCAAGCGGATCTCGCGTCGCGCCATGTCGGCGCCGTCGTCGGGTTCGAGCAAGGTGCACGCCGTCGAGCAGCAGGAGATCATCGACGAGGCGTTCCGCTGAACGCCTGAGTGATCCAGTGCTTCCACTGAGCCGGGTCGAGTTCGCTCCACAGGAGCGGTTCGACCCGGCTTCGTGGTATCTGGAGGTCCCCGCGATCGCCGAACTGTGCCGTCGCGGCATCGAATTCACCAGTCCGGTGACGGTGATCGTCGGCGAGAACGGGGCCGGGAAGTCGACCCTGGTCGAGGCCGTCGCCGGCGCATGGCAGGCCGGGTTCACCGGTGCGCAGGACTTGATGTGGTCGGCGGGTGGCAGCGCCGAGGACACCGACCTGCCGTGGCACCTGCGGTGCGTCGGCGCCCGACCACGTCCGCACGGCGGCTGCTTCCTGAGGGCCGAGTCCATGCACGCGATGTTCTCCGCCGCGGACGCCAACCGCATCCGTGTCTCCGATCAGGGCTTCAACGAGCTGTCGCACGGGCAGTCATTCCTGCACTACGTCGCCGAGCGGCCGGTCGGCGTGGGCCTGTGGATCCTCGACGAACCCGAGGCAGCGCTGTCGTTCCAGTCCTGCCTGGCGTTGCTCGGCGTCATCGGCGACCTCGTCGCGGAGGGCTCACAGGTGATCATGGCAACGCACTCCCCAGTCCTCGCGGCCTGCCCCGGAGCCGAGATATGGGAGCTGACCGAGGACGGCATCGAGCACGCAGCCTGGCCGGAACTCGACCTGGTCCGGAGCTGGCGGTCGTTCCTCGACGCGCCGGATCGCTTCCTGCGGCACCTGTGACGCGACCCGTCACAGCCGCTTGAGCGCCCGCAACACCTTCAGGAACGGACCCGCCGTGAGCATGCCGGCGCGCACGCTCGTGTGGCACATCGGCCCGGCGTTCAGCAGGACGGGGTAGCGCAGTCCGTGATCGTGCCATTCCGCGAACTGGTCGAGGATGTCGGCAGGCGTCCCGCAGATGGCGCACTCCCGAAGCAGCGATTCCGGAACCTGGTTCGCACAGGCGAGCGCCTGCTCCTCGCTCAACGTCTGCGGCAGGAGATCCTGCACGCCACTGAAATTCGCACCCATCGGATGCTCGGCGCCGTGCCGAGCCCACACGTCGGCGGAGACGCACAGCGCGAGGACCCTTGCGCCCACGGACCCGAGCATCTCGTCGGCCTCGGCGCGGGAACGTGCCGGGGCGACCGCGAACCATCCCGCAGGCGTGATCGCGTCCGGGGACCGCCCCGCATCCGATGCGGCCGTCCGTATCCGCGTCAGCTTCGCGCCGTAGTCCTTGGGTCGCTGCGGAAACCCCGGGAACCACGCGTCCGCATACCGGCCCACAGACCGGAGCATCCGGGAGCCGTGCGCGCCGATCCAGATCTGGGGCCGGGTCCCGCGGTGCGGCGGGACGTCGAACACCGCGTCGCGCAGTGGGAAGAAGTCCGAGTCCCGGCTCACCGGCCGTCCACCGGAATCCCACAGCAGCCGAATCGTCGCCAACGCCTCCTCGAACCGGGCAACCGGCTTCGACCATTCGACTCCGTAGGGCTGGTTTCCCTCCCGCTCTCCCGGTCCGATGCCGAGAATGGCCCGGCCACGGGTCAGCAGATGCAGGGTCGCGGCGGCCTGGGCGGTCACCGCCGGATTGCGGCGACCGCTGTCGGTGACGCCCACCCCCAGTCTCAGCCGTGAAAGTCGGTTGCGCGCCGCCAGGTATCCGAGCGCGGTCCACGGCTCGTAGTAGCCGTCGCCGCGCTGCACCACGCGGGCGACGGCCATGTGCCGTGGTGCCCAGATCGACGCGGGCACGATTCCGATCAGATGGTCCGGAAGCCACATCGAATCGGCGCCCGCCGCCGTAGCGAGCAGTCGGCTCGCGCGCAGCAGGGAGTCCGGAGCTCCCCGCGGGTGAAGCCCCATTTCCACGATTCCGGTTCGCATGATGTCGCACTCCTTCGAGCACGAGCGCCGCGCCGTGTGCCGACGCCGGTCCGTCGTGCCCTTCCGACTCTGCTCCGGGGTCGTCGGCCGGGCGCGAGTAGCGGACTACCCGATATCCGCCCGACGAGTCGTGTACTCGGACCAATCCAGGTCAGTCACCGCGCTCGACCTCCCGCAGACGCACTCGCAGGTGGTCCCGCTCTGGGTCGGTGCCTGCCAGTTCGAGGGCGTCTCGGTAGGCCACGGCGGCCTCGGTGTTCCGGCCGAGCCGGGCCAGCAGCTCCGCTCGGGCCGCCGGGTACGGGTGGTGGCCGCGCAGCTGCGCGTCCCCTGCCAACGTGTCGAGCAGCTCCAGCCCGGCCTCGGGCCCGTCCTGCATCGCCACCGCGACCGCGCGGTTCAGCTCGACGATCGGCGACGGCGCCAGCGTGCGCAGCACGTCGTACAGCGCGACGATCTGCGGCCAGTCCGTGCCGGGGACGTCGGGCGCCTCGTCGTGCAGGGCGGCGATCGCGGCCTGTACCCCATACTGCCCGGCCGGACGACCGGTCAGTGCGGTGACCACCAGCCCGGCACCCTCGTCGATCATCGCGCGATCCCAGCGGCCCCGGTCCTGGTCCGCCAGCAGCACGAGTTCGCCGCCGCTCCCGGTGCGGGCCTCCCTCCTGGCGTGGATGAGCAACATCAGCGCGAGCAGTCCCGTCACCTCGCCTTCCTCGGGGAGCAGGCGGTGCAGGATCCGCGTCAGCCGGATCGCCTCCTCCGCGACGTCGGGGCGCTGCAGGTCCGGTCCCGCACTGGCGACGTACCCCTCGGTGAAGATGGAGTAGAGGACCCGCAACACCCCCGGAAGCCGACCGGGCAGCTCGTCCGCTCCCGGCACCCGGAAGGGTATTCGCGCGAGCCGAATTTTCTTCTTCGCCCGCACGATTCGCTGCGCCATCGTCGCTGCGGGAACCAGATACGCCCGAGCGACCTCCGGAGTCGTCAACCCCGCGAGGCACCGCAGGGTCAGGGCGCCGCGATCCTCCTCGGGGAGTGCGGGATGAGCGCAGGTGAAGAACAGTTGAAGCCGCTCGTCGGGCAGGCCCCCGTCGGCATCGGCAGGCGGCGCCGGATCGGCGCGGTCCGCCTCGACCTGCAGCACCGCCAGCCGCGCCGCGTAGGTCTGGTCGCGGCGCAACCGGTCGACGGCCCGACGCCTCGCCGTGGTCACCAGCCAGGCACCGGGCTTGGTGGGGACGCCGTCGACCGGCCACCGCACCAACGCGACCTCGAGCGCGTCGGACGCGACCTCCTCCGCCAGGTCGAGGTCACCGAACCTGCGGACGAGGGTCGCGAGCAGCCTGCCGTACTCCTCACGGAAGACGGCTTCCACGGATGCCCGCGCCCGCGTCTGCTCGGCCATCGGGTCAGCCGAAGTCGGCGACCGGACGGACGACGACGGTGCCGCCGCCACGGGCACCCGGGCAGCGCGCCGCCCAGTCCAACGCGACGTCGAGATCGGGGACGTCGATGACGTAGAACCCACCGAGCACCTCGCGGGACTCGGCGAACGGCCCGTCCGTCGTGATCGTGCGCTCCCCCGACGCGTCGACCCGAACGGCGGTGGCCGTGACGAGGTCGGCGAGGGATTCACCGGAGACGAAAATCCCCGCGTCGTGGACCTGCTTGTCGTAGGCCATCCAGTCCGCGGGCGTGCAGTCGGCCGAGCCGCCAGCCTGCTCGTCGATCTGATCGGCGGCTGCGTTGATGAGCATCAGGTACTTCATGGTTCGACTCCTGTCGTGTCCGTGAGCGTGCGGCGGTTGCCGTACACCATGACGACGAACGAGATCCGGCCGAATCGACCGGCCCTGTCGAAAACTCTCCCATCCCGACCGTAGACCGGCCGGATCACCGCGCGGCCAGGAGCGCCTCCAGTGCCGCGGCCGTCGCGGGGTGCTCGGTGAGGAGGCCGACGCTGCGGGACGGTTCGGAGTCCTGCGCCCACGCGCCGTCGTAGCCGAGCAAATCCGCGGCAGCGTCGCACGTCGCGGGGTGTGCCG
Organism: Rhodococcus sp. RD6.2; assembly: GCF_001040705.1. Lineage (GTDB taxonomy): Bacteria > Actinomycetota > Actinomycetes > Mycobacteriales > Mycobacteriaceae > Rhodococcus_G. Next base: position 721,447 of record NZ_CVQP01000001.1, on the reverse strand, counting down.
CGAGCAGGGCCACCCTCTCCCCCGCCGCGGCGCGCACCGGGACGGCCTCGCTCTGCAACCACGGCGGAATCCACGCGTCGAGCGCGGGTAGTGCGGCGGGGAACGTGCGGGCTGCCTCGCGGGTGAGCCGGGGCGCCAGGTGCGTCCCGCTCTTCCGGAGAGTGGTGATCAGGGTGGGCAACCACGGGATCAGCACACCGTCGGGCAGCCGCGCGAAGGCGGTGGAGACGGCTTCGACCACGAAGTCGACGAGACCGGGGACCGGGTCGAGTGCGTGGACGAATCCACTGAGGTAGCGCGGATACGCGGGCAGCGTCAACAGATTGGCCAGCAGGTCGTCACATCGGTCACGCAGCTCCGCGCGGGTCAGCTCACCCAGCTGAATCTGTGCCGCCCACAGCAGGGCGATCCGGCTCGGCTCATCCGGATGCGACTGCCGGACAGCCAGTTCCAGCTGGCTGCGGTCGCAGCCGAGGGAGAGGGCGAGCGACTCCATGCCGAACAGGAAGCCGAGCATCGCGGCCACCTGCGGTGCGGTGGCGTCCTCATCGGTGAAAGCGGTCGGCAACAGGGTGCAGTAGTGCGCGTAACCGGCCTTGACGAACGCCTCGATCCACGCCGGAAGCACGGGGTCGGCCGTGCGGTGGTACGCGAGCAGACGCCGGATCCGAACCAACACCTCCGGCGCGCCCTCCACCCCGCGTTCCGTGGACAGCGCCTCGAGCGCGCGGGCGCCCAGCTCACCGGCGAGACGGGGACTTCGCAGGTACAGCGTCGCGTCCTCGACCGTCCCCAGAACCACCGCAGCGGTCGCGCGGGGGTCGTGGGCCGTGCGCCGCAGCCGCTGCTCCAGCACCTGTTCGATGCTGACACCCTCGTAGCCGAGTTCGATCAGTGCCCGCTGGTGGGTACCGAGCGCCAGATCCCAGGACTCCTGAATCGGCCGCTCCCCCAGCCTCCGCTCGCCCATGATCGGGCGGGCCGCTCCGTGCGGCATCAGGTACCGGAGCATCCAGAGCAGGTCCGAGCACCGTTCCAGCTGCGGGTTCGCGGCGATGTCGAGCAGGGCCCGGCGCACTCCGCGCTGCTGCAGCGGCAGGTTCAGCGGGGCCAACCTGTCGTGAACGTCCCGGGCGAGCGGCGGCAGCGCGTCGTAGCCGACCCGGCCGACCCGGTCGCCGCCCATCATGATCTCGACGAGTCGCCGCACGTCGCGGCGCCCGGGAACCACATCCTTCTCGATGCAGGTGATCGCCGCGTCCTGGAAGTCGTACGGCGTCGGCTTCGCGCGGTCACGCATACCGGCCAACAGGATCGACGTCTCGAACACCGCGATGGCGTCCGCCGTGGATGCCAGATAGCCGTTGCGACGTGCGGCGCGCACGATCTCGACCGACCAGCCGAGCAGTTCGGTCTCGTCGAGATGGTCGAGCGCCGGCGGACGCTGCAGGAACCCGGTGAGCGCATCCGCGGGGACCGCGTCCGGGATCGGAGCCGGAAGCTCCTTCTGCGGAACACGTTTCGTCCCCGCCTGCCCATCGAGGCGGAACGGACGGACGCGCGTTCGCTTCACGTTCTTCGCCCACTCGGTCGCGGCGATCGACACCGAGCCGCCCGCGAGGCCGAACTGCGCCTCGATCGCGGCGTGACTCGACGGGATGAGTCCGTGCTGCCACACGCTTCCGCTCGGCGGGGAGATCTCGAAGGTGTCGGTGCCCTCGACGCCGAACTCGGCCACCCTGCTGGCGGCGTGGAAGGCGCCGCACACGTACAGGCAGTCCGCGGGGTCGGTGCCCGTCGCGGCGAGGTGCTCGCGCATCCGCGTCCACATGTACCGTTCCCGGTCCTCGTCGACCCGGACGCTGCGCGCGTCACCGGGGGCGAGGCGCCGGAACAGGCTGCCGATCAGCGTCATGACCTGCCGGTACGTGTCGTGGTCACTGTCCCCGAGCGGCACCTCCACGTACTGGTGCCACCACTCCGACCAGTGCCGCACCTTCCCGTGCCGCAGCAGGTGCTCCTCGAGTTCCGCGAAACGCGGTCGCAGGTCGCCGATCTCGATACCGATCGCATCGCCGTGCAGGACCGCCTCCTCCTCGGGCGGCGCTGCGTCGGGGTCCGATTCGGCGCTCTCCTCCGGCGGAGTGTCGCGGGGGCCCCACTGGAAGACGTGGTCGGACGATCGGTCCACCAGCACCAGTTCGACGCCAGGGGTGTCGAGTGCGTAGGCGATCGCCTGGTACTCGGCCGACGCCTCGGTGATGGGGGCAACCACCGACAGCGGCGCCCAGTCCTGCGGGAACCCCACGACCTCGGTCGCGAAGGCCTGCACCGCGACCGGCAGCCGGCAGTTGCGCAGTTCCGTCAGCAGCGGCGCCATGTCCTCGCACAGCTCCAGGTACACCACCTTCGGCTGCTTCTCCCGCAGACGCCGCGCCATCGCGATGGCCGAGGCCGGTGAGTGGTGACAGACCGGAAAGATCTCCAGGGGCTCCGCGACCGCCCGGTCGACGTCGTCGACGATGCCGAGGAGGATTCCGGACAGTGCATCGGAACCTCCCGCGAAAGCGTCTGCAGCGCTCCGTAACTGGGTGCGGAGCGCATCGAACTCCCCCCGAACGTCCGGAACGTCGATCGACCCGGTCACGACAGAGTGGCGATGGTGTCGCGGCCGCCTTCGAGGAACTCCGGCCACTGACCGCCCTCGTCCTTGCTACGCGGCTCCACCACCCCGTGCAGGTACTTGTTGAGGATCGCGAGATCCTCCGGCTGGCGCCGGGCCAGCGACCCGACGAGCGATGACGCCAGTGTGCGGGCGGACAACTCGCTGTCGCCGAAGAAGTTGCTGTGCAGGATCGCGTCCTCGAGGACGCCGATCTGCTCGGCGGTGGACAGCGCGGACTCCAACTTCTCGTCGTCGCTGCCCGCGGCGGTCGCGGCGGCACGCAGGTCGGCGAAGCTACGCAGCAGCACGTCGAGGAGCGTCGGAGGAACGTCGAGTTCGATCTCGTGGCGGCGCAGGAGCTCCTCGGTACGGAAGCGGACGATCTCGGTTTCGCTCTTCTTGTTGGTCACCACCGGGATCCGGACGAAGTTGAAGCGCCGCTTGAGGGCCGACGAAAGGTCGTTGACGCCGCGGTCGCGACTGTTGGCGGTCGCGATGATCGAGAAGCCGGGCTTGGCGAAGACGATGTTGTCGCTGTCGAGTTCCGGCACCGAGATGTACTTCTCCGACAGGATCGAGATGAGGGCGTCCTGCACGTCGCTGGTGGAACGGGTGAGCTCCTCGAACCGGCCGATCGCGCCGGTCTCCATCGCGGTCATGATCGGCGACGGGATCATCGACTCCCGTGACTGTCCCTTCGCGATGACCATCGACACGTTCCACGAGTACTTGATCTGATCCTCGGTGGTGCCCGCGGTGCCCTGCACCACGAGCGTCGAGTTGCGGCTGATCGCGGCGGCCAACAACTCGGCGAGCCAGCTCTTTCCGGTGCCCGGGTCGCCGATCAGCAGCAGTCCACGGTCGGACGCGAGGGTGACGATGGCGCGCTCGACGAAACTGCGGTCACCGAACCACTTCTGGGCGATCTCGCGATCCAGTCCGTCGGAACGGTCGGAGCCGAGGACGAACAGCCGCACCATCTTCGGGGACAGTCGCCACGCGAACGGTTTGGGGCCGGTGTCGATGGACTCGAGCCAGTCCAGCTCCTCGGCGTATTTGTGCTCGGCGGGGGCGCGCAGCAGGTCGGACATGTCGTTGCCTTTCTAGGTCAGGAAAGTCTTGAGCTCGTGGACGAGCTTGCCGATGTGGCCGGAGACGACCGGGGCACCGAGGTCCTTGAACCGGTCCCGGAACCACGGGTTGACGTTGCCGCGGCCCCCGCTGGTGACCGAGCCGACCGGGATGAACTTGGCGCCGGAGCGGTGGATCGCGGCCATGGACTCGAAGAGTTGCTCGACCCTGGTCTCGTAGAAATCGGAGATCCACACCACGACCGTGTTGCGCGGTTCGGCGATCTTCGGCTGGGTCAGCGACATCGCGACCATGCCGTCGTTTCCGCCACCGAGTTTGGTGCGCAACAACATCTCGAACGGGTCGCGCACCCACGGGGTGAGGTCGAGTGCCTGCGTGTCGTATGCGATCAGGTGCACGTCCACCTTCGGCAGACCCGCGAAGATCGACGCGAGGATCGCGCAGTTGACCATCGAGTCGACCATCGACCCGGACTGGTCGACGACCACGATCAGCCGTTGCGGCGTCGTCCGCCGGGACGTGTGACGGTAGTAGAGGCGGTCGACGTACAGCCGCTCGTCCTCCGGGCTCCAGTTCGGGAGGTTCTTCCACACGGTGCGGTCGAGATCGAGATTGCGGTAGACGCGTTTGGGTGGGATCGAGCGGTCGATCGTGCCCACCGTCGCACTCTCGACCTCGTTGCGAAGCACCTCGGCGACCTCGTCGACATACCGGCGGATGAGGGACTTCGCGTTGGCCAGCGCGACACCGGACAGGTTGCTCTTGTCCCGCAGCAACTGCTCGATCAGCGACATGCTCGGTGTCAGCCTCGCGGCGAGGGCAGGGTCGGCGAGCACCTCGCGCAGCTGCATCCGATTCACCAGATCGGCCTCGAGGGAACCCAATTCGGGTCCGAGCGGACCGCCGCGGTCGCCGGGCGCCGCTCCGAGCGCGCGCTGGAGCCACCCGGCATCGGACTGCCACCGGCCCAGTTGCTGTGCGGTGACGTTGCCGGACCCGGTCGCGAAGACGTTCAGGAGCACCTTCGACACCAGCGCGGCGCGGCGCACCTCGGCCTCCCCGTCCCGCTCGGTGTCGGTGTCCGCGACCATCAGCCCGTCGAACTCGGTGGCCAGGTCCGGGTGACGCTGCACCACGGAGTCCACGGACGCCTGTGGGTCGAGCAGGGCGGCCGGCAGACCGATGTCGTCGACGACGGCGAGGCTCGCCGATTCGAGCGACGCCTGCTCCTCGGGGTCGAAGAGCCGGGAGAGCAGGCGCCAGTAGAGAACCTGACGGCGATTGTCGTCGGCGGTCATGCGCGCAGCAGCTTTCCGGCCCGCTCGCGGAGCGCGTCGACCGCTGCAGTGGCGGCCTTCTCCGCCTTCGCACCCACCTTGTCGGTGGTGCCCGCGGCCCAGGCGCCTGCGTGGACGGCGACCGTCTTGCGCTTCACTACGGCGAGGACGGCCAGCGGTTGCACCACGAACGAACCGTCGTCCCACCGGAGAAGACCGATGCACGCGGTCGACGCCGCGACCGCCGAGGGCGTCAGCGGGCTCGCCGCGGGAATGCGATCCGTGTCGACCGGAATCCGTTGTCCGGCAACGGCGAATGTCAGTTCCTCCGGTTCACCGTCCACGGTGTAGCCGTCCAGGAAGACCGGCTCCGCGATCCGCGCGGGGTGCCGGTCGAGCGGCGCGACCGCCGCCGCGGTGGCGGTGGGCAGGACGAGCCGGGCCGTGGCGAACGGATCGGCGGCGGCGCCGCGCGTGGCCAACTCGTCCTGCCAGAGCAGGTCCCCCTCCGCGGTGATCGGCATGTCCGCGACCTCGACCGCGTGGTGGTCGCCGGCAGCGGCGAGCAGGGACAGGTGCGGCCGGAGCAGTTGCCACACACCGGCACCGACGACCGTTTCCGGTTTCGGCACCGACACGCTCGCCCGCACCAGTCGCGGTGCGCCCCCGTCTGCGGGTTCGAACACCGCGTGAACCTGGGCCTGCGCCGCCGTCGCGTGCTCCTGCAGGTCGACGCCGAGCGGGAGGAGACGGCCCGAGACCGTTCCTGCGGCGGGCGAGTCGGCGACACCGGACCGGGTCAGGAGCATCGCCCGGGACCACAGGTCGCCCCACCGGCGGGCCGGAATCCGATCCAGCGACGCCCCCGGACACGAGGCTGCGAGTTCGCCGGCGAAACCGTCGAGGACAGTGGCGAGTCGTCGCAGTGCCGGGTCCGGCAGCATCGCGCTGACGACCGGCGTCGCGCCCGCGACGAGATCGGAGTCGATGCCCTGCCAACCGGTGCGCGCCAGGTCGGACAGCCACGCGCAGGCGGCGTCCTGCAGATTCGACGGGATGGCCGCGGCGGGGGGTGCGGACTCCCACTCGCCCACCACCCTGCCGATTGCGGCAGCGACCCTGTCCGTCAGCGCGTCGTGGACGGAGCCGAGCAGCGCGGTACGCGCGGCGGCAAGCGCGAGAAGGTGTTCCGGGCCCGCGGTGCCCGCCGCGGCCTTGTCCGCTGCCTCCGCGACGCGTGCGGCCAGCGGCGTTCCGGCGACACTCGCGGCGAGCCGGGTGAGGTCGGCGGCCTGCGCGGGCTGGGGCCGCAGCAGACCGGCGACGAGCACCCGATCGACGGCGTCGACGACAGCCAGTGCGTCGTCCAGACCCGCGACGGCGAGGAGGTCGGCGCGCATCAGCGCACCGCCCCGGCCGTCGGGAACCAGTGCAGTTCCGGCACCGGCGTGGTGGTCGGCGGGTGTTCCAGGTAGGTGAGGTGACGCAGGAACTGGCTGAACACTGCGGCAGCGGCAGTGCCGTCGGCGCGAGCCGGGCCCGCGTCACGCATCCGCTCGGCGATGTCCCGGCCGGTCGGCTGCTCGCCGGACACGTCGCCGGTGACGTCGACTCGCAGGTAACGCGCCACCCGGTCGACGCCGTACTGGAGCGCGGCCTCGTCGATCAGGGTCGCGATGTGCTTGCAGAAGGTGCCCCGGGCCCCACCACAGGGTCGATTGTTGTTGGTACTGCACGCGAATTCGTAACTGCCGGCGGACACCGACGAGACGTAGACCCGTCCAATGTCCGAACCACTCGACACGACCCCCTGCAGACGTCCGTCGGCGAGTTCGACGAAGGGCACCTTCGCCAACGTCCGGGGACGGGCGGGCGGCAGCACCCGCGCCATGCTGGAGGACTCCCAGTCGGTCAACACACCACTCCTCGGCTCGGTTCGGCGAACTCCCGCAACGTAGCGGAGTCGTCCGACAACTCAGCCGAGGAGTCCGATCGCCGCCGAGGCACCGAGCGCGACGGCGGGTAACGCGGCGACGTGCAGATCGATCAGTTCGTCGCGCGGAATCCGCGGGTCTCGAAGCCAACTGATGGTGGCCTCCTCCACGAAGGCGATCCAGCCGCGCACAGCGAGGACGATGCGGGCGTCGGGTTCGATACCGAGTCGCGGCAGGTGGGTGACGATGCGCTCAGCCATCACGGCGCGGGTGTTCTCGAACTCCTCGCGCATCGCCTCGTCGCCGCTCGCGCTGCCCCGCAGCATCGAGACGTAGGTGCCGCGGTTCTCGGTGACGTAGTCGACGTAGGCCGTGACGGCGCCGCGAAGCATGTCCATCGGTTCGAGTGTGGGGTCGGGTTCGGTGTGAGCGAGCATGTCGGCGCTGGTGTACCGGACGATCGCCAGGTGGAAGTCGTGCTTGGAGGAGAAGTAGTGGAACAGCAGTCCGCGTGACACACCTGCCTGGTCGGCGATCTCCTCGACCGAGATCTGTTCGAGCGGCCGCTCCGCGAGCATCCGGGCGCCGAGGTCGAGGAGCTGGGCACGCCGCTCGTCCGGGCTCATGCGCGTGCGCTTGATCGCCTCCATGACGCAGAATCCTACTGAACAATGCTCAACAGACTGTTGACCAACGCTCAGTAGCCCCATATCCTTCGATACATGAGTCTTCCAGTTACAGGTACTGCCGCGACGCCGGAGACCACACCGCGCGAGGTCGACACTCTGATCATCGGCAGCGGATTCGCCGGCCTCGGCGCCGCCGTCAAGCTCAGCCAGGAGGGCAAGACGAACTTCCTCGTCCTCGAACGGGGCTCGGACGTCGGCGGCACCTGGCGCGACAACACGTACCCCGGCGCAGCCTGCGACGTCCCGTCGCACCTGTACTCCTACTCGTTCGCGCTCAACCCGGACTGGACGCGCTCCTTCTCGCCGCAGCCCGAGATCCAGCGCTACATCGAGTCGGTTTCCCGCAAGTACAACGTGCTCGACAAGCACGTCTTCAACTGCGACGTGCGGTCCGCGATCTGGAACGCGGACACAGCGCGGTGGGTCGTCGAGACGTCGAAGGGCACCTTCTCGGCGAAGATCGTGGTCAGTGCCGTCGGTGCGCTGTGCGAGCCGTCCCTGCCCGACATCAAGGGCATCGAGGGCTTCACCGGCGAGATCTTCCACTCCGCTCAGTGGAACCACGACTACGACCTCACCGGCAAGCGCGTCGCCGTCATCGGCACCGGTGCATCCGCCATCCAGATCGTCCCGCAGCTGGCGGCCAAGGTCGGCCAGCTCGACGTCTATCAGCGCACCGCGCCGTGGATCCTGCCGCGTGCCGACCGCGAGTACACCGCCGTCGAGAAGTTCGCGTTCAAGTACGTGCCCGGCTTCCAGCGCCTGTCGCGCCTCGGCATCTACCTGATGCGCGAGACGCAGGTCGTCGGACTGGCGAAGGCCCCGGTGTTCATGAAGCCGCTGCAGATCGCGGCGGAGCAGCACCTGCGCAAGCAGATCAAGGACAAGACACTGCGGCGCAAGGTGACCCCGAACTTCCAGATCGGTTGCAAGCGCATGCTGATCTCGAACAACTACTACCCGGCGCTCGCGCAGCCCAACGTCGACCTCGTCACCGACGGCATCACCGAGGTGACCGCCACCGGCGTCATCGACGGCACCGGCCGCACCCGCGAAGTGGACGCGATCGTGGTCGCGACCGGCTTCCACGTGACGGACTCGCCCACGTTCGCAGGGATCTTCGGCCGGGACGGCCGCTCGCTCGCCGAGGTCTTCGACGCCACCGGCCAGCAGGGCTACAAGGGGTCGAGCATCGCGAACTTCCCCAACATGTTCTTCCTGGTCGGCCCGAACACCGGCCTGGGCCACTCCTCGATGGTGTTCATGATCGAGTCGCAGCTGAACTACGTCGTCGACGCGATCAACGTCATCGAGCGCAACGACATCGGCACGATCGAGGTGCGCCAGGACGCGCAGGACCGCTACAACCGCGAGGTCCAGGACAAGCTCGGATCCAGCGTGTGGAACAACGGGGGCTGCGCCAGCTGGTACCTCGACAAGCACGGCAACAACACCACGCTCTGGCCCGGGTTCACCTTCGAATTCCGCAACATCACACGGAAGTTCGACCTCGAGGCGTACGACAGCGTCAACGTGGCCGACCTTCCCGCCCCCTCCCCGGTCGCGGTGCCGACCGCATCCGACAACGACGACGACAAGGTGAGTGTCCAATGAGTGAGTTCGCAGGCAAGGTCGTCGTCATCACCGGCGCCGGATCCGGCATCGGCCGGGCGCTCGCGCTGAATCTGGCGAAGCAGGGCGCGAAGCTGGCCCTGTCCGACCAGAACAGCGTCGGACTCGCCGAGACCGTCACGCAGGTCAAGGCATTGGGCGCCGACGTCAAGGCCGATCACCTCGACGTCACCCAACGCGAAGCCGTCCTGGAGTACGCGGACGCGGTCATGGCACACTTCGGCAAGGTCAACCAGATCTACAACAACGCGGGCATCGCGTACCACGGCGAGTTCGTCAAGTCCGAGTTCAAGGACATCGAACGCGTCATGGACGTCGACTTCTGGGGAGTCGTCAACGGCACCAAGGCCTTCCTGCCGCACCTGATCGCATCCGGCGACGGTCACGTCGTCAACGTCTCCAGCCTGTTCGGCCTGCTCGGCATGCCGGGTCAGAGCGCGTACAACGCCGCGAAGTTCGCGGTCCGCGGATTCACCGAGTCATTGCGCCAGGAGATGCTCATCGCGAAGAACCCCGTCAAGGTGACTTGCGTGCACCCGGGCGGCATCAAGACGGCCATCGCCCGGAACGCGATCGCGGGCCCGGGCGAGGATCTCGCGACGTTCTCCGAGTTCTTCGATCGCAAGCTCGCGCGCACCTCCCCGGAGGAGGCGGCGAACGTCATCGTCAACGGCGTGCGCAGGGGCAAGGCGCGGGTGCTGATCGGTGCCGACGCCAAATTGCTCGACGCGTGGGTGCGTCTGGTCGGCTCCGGCTACCAGCGGATCGTCGCCGACATCGCGGGACGCGTCATGCCGAAGGGACGATAGGCGATGGTGTATCTGCCGTTGCCGCTGGTGGCCGCCTCGCTCGCGCCGTTCTACCGGCTCGCACTGCACCCGTCGCTCCCCGCTACGGCGGCGCGACGCGTCATCGATGCCGGTTCGGCGCTGCAGGCCCTGCCGCGGGACACGGTGGTCCGGAAGCTGACCCTTGCGGGTAGGCCCGCAGAGCGGATCACGGTCGGCGCGACGGAACGTCGCTCCGCGATCCTCTACCTGCACGGCGGCGGGTACACCCTCGGATCGCTCGCGACGCACCGGTCGGGGGCCGCGCACCTCGCGAAGGAATCGGGTGCGGCGGTCTTCGTTCTCGAATACCGGCTCGCACCCGAGAATCCGTTCCCGGCCGGTCTCGAGGACGCGGTCGCCGCCTACCTCGAGCTGCTCGGCGAGCACGGCTTCACGCCGGACACCCTTGCGATCGCCGGGGATTCGGCAGGCGGCGGACTCACGCTCGCCACCGCGAGGCGACTCGTGGACCGGTACACGGTGAAGCCCGCGGCCCTCGGCCTGATCGCGCCGTGGGTCGATCCCGGTGCGCGCGATGCCCCGTTCGACCGCGACACCGTCATCAACACGGGATGGTCATACAAGGCAGCGGAGGCCTACCTCGGCGGCGGTGACGCCACCGACCCCGGGTACGCGCCACTGCTCGGAGACCTGTCCGGACTACCGCCGACGATCATCCACGTCGGCACAACCGAGGTGCTGTACCCGCAGGTCGTCGAACTCGTCGCCAAGATGCGGGCGGCGGGAACAGCCGTCGAGTTCACCGAGTACCCGACGCTGTGGCACGTTGCGCATCTGCAGGCGTCCCTGGTCCGAGAGGCCGCGGAGGCGGTGCACGAGATGGGCGACTTCCTCCGGACCCGGCTCGCGTCCCAGCCCGTCTGACGGATCAGCGCGCGGCGAGCCAGTCACCGGCCACCTGGCCGGGGCTGCGCTCGCCGCCGCGGACCTCGTCACCCATGTCGGCGAGGTCCGTCGACGTCAGCTCTCCCGCAACGACATTGAGCGCCTTGATCTGCGTCGTCGTCAGCGCACCGGTCCGCATCAGTGGTACGACGTTCTCCGCCGCCCGGTCCCCCACCTCGCCGGTCACCGAGGGATCCTCCGCCAGTCCGTAGTCCGACACCGAAACCCCCTGGGGAAGAGACCTGTTCAGCTCGTCGAACACGTCGTCGGGGTCGGTCACGGTAGCGGACGGATTCAACTGCAGGAGCAGCGACCCGGTGTACTCGGGCACCAGCGTCACCTCCCCGGAGTCCAGCAGTGCTAGGGTCTCCTCGTCGCCGAGGCCGAGCCGGGTCTGCACCGGCGAACCGGTCCCCCGCAGCACGCCGGCGTAGATCTCGGCGAGGACCCTGCTCTCGGCGGACTCGCCGGAGCCGACGGTGATCGAACCCGGCGCTGGGTCGTCGGTGAGCGCACTGCCGGAGCACCCGGCGACGGCCGCCGCCACGACCAGCGCCCCCACCACCACACTCAACGCCCGCATCTCCACCGTCCGTCACGCCCCTCTCGTCACCGTGCGCGGTCCTACCCCGGGTCCCGTCGCTCTGCTCGCCCACCATCGTCGCACCGCGCCTGCTCTGCGAGAAACGCCAGTATGCGTTCGTTGACCGCCCCCGGCTGCTCCAGGTGCAGGAAGTGACCCGCTCCGCGAACGAGGTGAACCTGGCTGCCTGCCGGGAGCGATTCGCCGACGAGCGCCGCGAATCGGGGATCGATGCAACCGTCGTCGGCTCCGTGCAGGTAGAGGGTCGGGACCACCGGGAGCCGCATCTCCGCACCGGCCCAGCGCCGGTAGCGCGCGGGAACCCGAGGCAGCGGCCGCGCCACGCACCGGTAGTAGCCGATGACCGCGCGGCGGTGGGCGGCGTCGTCGATCGCCGCCATGACCGCGGGCAGATCGGCGCATGCGTCGTAGCCCGGCGACCAGTCCGACCACAGCCGGCGAATCAACGGTTGCGCGTAGCGTTCGGGAAGTACCGGGATCTGGTTGAACAGCGTGTACCAGCTGTTGCGCACCTGCCGCGGAAGCATCGGCAGCGCGGCCCTCTTCCGCAGCGATTCGAACGGCGGGACCGCGAGCGCCACCGATGCCACGAACGGCGAATCGGGGTGTGCGGCAAGCGCATTCGCGGTGATCGCACCCCAGTCGTGGCCGACGACCACCGCATCGGTTCCGCCACCGAGATGCGCATGGATCGACGCGGCGTCGTCCATCAGCGCGGCGATGTGTCCGCTGCGGTCGGCAGGCACCGCCGAGGGTGCGTAGCCGCGGGTGAAGGGGGCCACCACCCGCCGGCCCGCGTCGGCCAGCGCAGGGCCCAGGTGCCGCCAGGTGTGCGCGGTGTCCGGGAAGCCGTGGAGCAGGACGACCAGGCGCCCCGTCTCGGGGCCCCAGGTGAGGGCGCGGAGACGGACGGCGTCCAGATCGAGGGTGATCTCGCGCATGACAACCATCCTGATGCCGCATGCACCGACGAGTGAGGGGAATCCTCGACCCGGATCACGCCGGACGAGGATTCCCCTCATCGTGTGGTTGCGCCGGAACCGGGCGCACCCTGGAAGTGCTACTGCGCGGCGACACCCTCGTCGCGGGCCGCCTTCGCGACGGCCTCGGCGACCGCCGGAGCGACCCGCGGGTCGAGCGGGCTCGGGACGATCTTGTCGACGGCGAGCTCGTCCGCGACAACGGACAGGATCGCCTCGGCGGCGGCGAGCTTCATGCCCTCGGTGATCCGGCGAGCGCCTGCATCCAGGGCGCCCTTGAACACGCCGGGGAAGGCCAGCACGTTGTTGATCTGGTTCGGGAAGTCGCTGCGGCCGGTCGCGACGATCGCGGCGTGCTTGCGCGCGATGTCGGGGTGGATCTCCGGGTCCGGGTTGGACATCGCAAAGATGATGGCGTCGTCGGCCATCGTCGCGATGATCTCCTCGGGCACGGTGCCCGCGGAGACACCGAGGAACACGTCGGCGCCGTCGAGGGCCTCGACGATGCCACCGGTGCGGCCTGCCGGGTTGGTGCGAGCCGCGAGGTCCGCCTTGATCTCGTTCAGGTCGTCGCGACCGCTCGAGACGATGCCCTTCGAGTCCAGCACCGTGATGTCGGCGATCCCGGCGAGGAGCAGGATGTTCGCGCAGGCCACACCGGCTGCACCTGCGCCGGAGATGACGACGCGCAGCTTCGTGATGTCACGGCCCTGGACCCTGGCCGCACCCTTGAGTGCGGCGAGCGCGACGATCGCGGTGCCGTGCTGGTCGTCGTGCATGACGGGGCAGTCGAGTGCCTCGATGACGCGCTTCTCGATCTCGAAGCAACGCGGAGCGGAGATGTCCTCGAGGTTGACGGCGCCGAAGCTCGGGCGCAACCGGATCAGGGTCTCGACGATCTCGTCGGGATCCTTGGTGTCGAGGACGAGGGGGATGGAGTTCAGGCCCGCGAAGTTCTTGAACAGGGCCGACTTGCCCTCCATGACCGGCAGCGACGCGCGAGGACCGATGTCGCCGAGGCCGAGGACGGCGGAGCCGTCGCTCACGACCACCACGAGGCGGTTGGTCCACGTGTAGCGGTCGGCGAGCGTCTCGTCCGCGGCGATGGCGCGGCTCACCTGGGCGACGCCCGGGGTGTACGCGATCGACAGCGCGCGCTGGGTGTCGAGGGGGGCAGTCGTCTCGACCGAGAGCTTGCCGCCGACATGGCCGGAGAAGATCTCTTCGTCGGTCAGCTCAACCTTGGCCGGGGTGGTTGCTTCAGTCACGAGAGACACGATGACACTCCTACTTACGGCGCCACCACTCGGGGGCGGGTTACTGGGAAGTAGCAGCGGCGAAGGGTGTTTTTCGACGCAGCCGCAGGTTTTCGTACTTTCTGGTGAACGCTCAGAGGGTGCATGATCGGAGCCCGATCGGTCTACTGGATGGGCACGCGCCAGTGAGGTTCGATGACGCCGAGCGGGGTGGGCTCGGGTACTGAAATCTGCTGCTTGTTGAAATCGACTTCGCGCCCCCGCCGGGCGGTGGCACCGGCTCTGGGGTGCAACAAGTCTGCCATCGACTGCTCACCGCTGGCAAATCTCACTGGTGAACACGGAATTCGGTGAGCTAACCCCACCACTGCGTCCACAGCAGGGCCCCTGTGACCAAGAACACCAGCAGTGACCCGATGACGGCCACGCCACCCCGGCGATGGTCGGCGTACCGCTGGGCCACGACGACCGTGGCCGCCGCGACGACGTGCGCGACCACCGACTCCGTGCCCGGCCCCGGAAACCCGCGACGCGGGCCCAGCCAGGCCGTCACCACGACCACCAGTGCGAGCACCACGACGCCCGCCGCGACCGAGCCGCTGAGCCCCTGCAGTGCGCGGGCCGGGCCACTGCGTCGACGCGCCCCGCCCCCGGCCCGGCCCGGCGCAGGCCGTCCGGGGGTGCGAATGACATCTGTCGGCGGCTCGCGGTCGGGGTCGTACTCGTCGACCCGGTACCCGTTCATCCGGTCACCACGTCGACCCCGGACGCCGACGTCACGATCCGGTCGTACTGGTCGGGGTCGGTGACGAACTCACCGAGGACCACCGACTTGTTACGGCCGTGGTAGTCCGAGGAACCGGTCACGATCAGGTCCAGGTCGGCCGCGATGCCGCGCAGAATCCGCTGGTCCGCGGCACCGTGGTCGTGGTGCGCGATCTCCACCCCGCCGAGCCCGTCGGCGACGAGTTCGCCGATCTGGTCCATGTCCATCAGCCTGCCGCGTGACGACGCCCGCGGGTGGGCAAGGACGCTGACGCCGCCTGCCTGCGCGACCATCCGGACCGCGTCCCGCAGCGGGGTGTCGTCCTTGTGCACGTAATACCGGCCACCGGTCCGCAGCAGGTCGGCGAACGCCTCGTCGACGGACCCGACGACACCCGCGTCGACCAGCGCACGGGCCAGGTGCGGGCGCCCCACCGCCGGGCCCGCGGCGGCCATCACCGCGGCCGGGTCGATCGGCAGTCCGTCCGCCGCCATCTTCTCGGCCATCGCGCGCAGCCGCGAGGTCCGCTCGGCGCGGAGCCGCTCACGTTCCCGGGCGAACGCGTCGTTCGTGGGGTCGAACAGGTATGCCAGCAGGTGCACGGCGACCGGCCTGCCGTCCTCGCCGCGTCCCGTGCAGGACATCTCCATGCCCCGAACCAGGGCGACTCCCGACGGGAGGGCCGCAGCCGCCTCGGCCCATCCGGCGGTGGTGTCGTGATCCGTCAGCGCGACCACGGCCAACCCTGCCTCCGCGGCACCGCGAACCACCTCGGCGGGGCTGTCCGTGCCGTCCGAAGCGGTCGAATGGGTGTGGAGGTCGATACGCACCCCGCCATTGTTCCAGGCCGGTCGGCCCGGCCGCCCGGCGCCGCACCGCGACACTGCGCGACATAGGATGAGCAGCAACAATCCCCGCGACCGGGAGGTGCCGCCCGTGCCGTCCATGCCGCCGATCTCGTCGCTCCGGTCGTCGCGCAGCGCAGCGCGTCCTCCCCTGCCCGCCATCCGCGTTCCCGCCGCCCGCGCCATCGTGGACTGCGGGGTCTACGTCGACGGACACCGCCTGCCCGGACGGTTCACCCACTCGGCCGCGCTCGCGGAGGTGCGTGAGCGCAGAGCCGGCTTCGTCTGGGTCGGCCTGCATGCTCCCGATGTGCACCAGATGAATTCCGTCGCAGAGGTTTTCGGACTGCACGAGCTGATGGTCGAGGATGCGGTGCACGCCCACCAGCGACCCAAGCTCGAGGTGTACGACGATGTGCTGTTCCTGGTGTTGCGCACCGTGAACTACGTCGAGCACGACTCCATCTCCACGGCCCGGGAGATCGTCGAAACCGGGGAGATCATGATCTTCCTCGGTCGCGACTTCGTCGTCACCGTCCGGCACGGCGACCATTCCGGGCTAGCGGGGGTGCGCGCCGCGATGGACGCGGATCCGTCCCGGCTCTCCCGTGGCCCGAGCGCCGTCCTGCACGCGATCGCCGACCACGTCGTCGACAGCTACCTGGCCGTCACCGATCTCGTCGAACACGACGTCGACCTCCTGGAGGAGGACGTGTTCAGCGTCCGCCAGATCGACGTCGATTCGATCTACCTCCTCAAGCGGGAGATCGTCGAGTTGCGCAAGTCGGTCACACCGCTCGGCACACCACTGCAGCGACTGAGTCAGGAACCGAGTCTCGGTGTGCCGAAGGAGGTTCGGCGATACCTGCGCGACGTGCAGGACCACCACACGATCGTCGCCGAGCGGGTTTCGGAGTTCGACGAGATTCTGAGCACCCTGGTGGAGGCGGCGCTCGCGAAGGTCGCGGTGCAGCAGAACACCGACATGCGCAAGATCTCGGCATGGGTTGCGATCGCGGCGGTCCCGACGATGCTCGCGGGTATCTACGGCATGAACTTCGAGCACATGCCGGAGTTGGGGTGGACGCTGGGCTATCCCGCGATCCTGACGATCATCGCCGCGTCGTGCATCGGACTGTTCGTCACCTTTCGGCGCAACAACTGGCTATAGGGACGCCTGGCCACGTCGCGGATCGCGGACGTCGATCCCCGCTTCTGCCCATGCGTCGCGGAGCGCCGCCGCACCGCGCAACCGAACCCATGCCGCCTCGGTTCCCGTGATCGGCACCGCGTCCAGGAACTGCACCGGGTCCGCAGGCTCCGGCAGGGAAAGCGGTTCGACACCACTGTCCCCCAACAAAATTGCGGTGAAGGGGGCGCCCTTCCACAGCGGCTCGCCGAGGTCGAGGAGCCCGTCGACGGCGAGGACGACACCCTCCACCGCAGGCGCCGCGGCGAGTATGGCGAGGGACCGGTGCACACCCGACGCCACGTCGAGTCCGCCGCGCAGGGTCAGGACCAACTCGGCCCTCGGGCCGCGTACCGGATCGGCGACCAGGTCACTGGGATCGGCCATCGGGTGCCGGGAGCAGCCGAGGGTGGCATAGCGGACGACGTCCTCGGAATCGGCGGGGAACCGGAGCACCTCGAGCGGTTCGAGGCCGAGGAACGTCACCGAGGCCGCGGACGGCTCGGGTCCACCGAAGCTCTCGACCAGGTGAGCGCGCACTGAGGTCAGGACGTTGTCGATCACCATCCCATCTAACACCCGGTGACCGTTTTGCCCGCTCACGGGCGGTGTGACCCGCATCTCACAGCGAGGCGGCCGGCACGTGAGGTCATACCGAACCCACGCGCACCTCGTGATCGAGCCCCGGATGGGCGAACGCGAGCAAACGCAACGCCTCTGCTTCGACCGACGCCACCACCCGCGCCGACAACGACCGCAGGGGCGTGACGTCGACGGCCGCACTGCTCCGGTTCGCGCTCAGCGTGACGTGGCCGGCGACGCTGCCGTCCACGAGCAACGTCGGTTTCACGATGCCGTTGACGGTGAACAGAACCCGACGGTACGCGTCGTCGAACACCCGGGAACGGTTCGCGTGCGAGAGCAGCAGACTGTCGAACGGTGCGAGAATCCGGACCGGCGCGGGAACGTCCCCGCCCGGACGCGGCGCGTCGGGCAGGTCGAACAGTTCGGCACCGTCCGGGCCGCCGAACATCCGCAGCCGGGCACGTAACCTGTCGAAAACCTCACCGAGACGCGTCAGACCCGACCACGCCTGCGCATCGGCCACCGATGCCGGACCGTACGACGCGAGGTAGCGGAGCACGATCCGCTCCGGATCCGGTTCGGCGAGAACAGATCCCGTCCAATGCTCCAACGTCGTGCAGGCCGGCTGCCCCGACCGACCCCACAGTCCGCGCGGCGGAACCTGCACCAGCGGGAGCACATCCCGCACGGCGTGGGCAAGCGCCGCCGGGTCGCGGTCCGGCCACCGCTGCGCGAGTTGCGGCCGCAGGGCCGCCAGCGTCGACGGGGTCTCCTCCAGCAGTGCCCGCGACCAGGACTCCAGTGCCTCGCGGTCGAAACCGGCCAGGGCCTTGGAGTGCTGCGTGTTCGTCCTGAGGTCGCGGTCCATGATCGGCTGCGTCCAGGGCCGCAGTTCCAGTGCATCCGCTGCCGTCAGCGCGTGCACCGTCCCGCGCATCGACACCATGCGCACGACCGCGCGGTCCTCGATCAACCCCGACAGCTGCTCGGGGCGGAAACCCGCCACCCGCGCCCACAACGCGAAGTACGGCGCGGTCGGCGACTGTGCCTGCAGGCCGTACAGGTGCCGCACCACCTTCTCGACCGGCGTGTCCGTCGGTTCGAGCAGGTACTGCCGCGCGAGGGTCGCTCGACCCAACTCACGGACGTCGAGTGTGGTCCGCACGCCGCTCCCCACGCGCCGTCAGAGCGCCAGCTTGGCCAGCATGTCGCGGGCCCGTTCCGCCGTCTTCGGTTCACAGAGCACGTCGTAGCGTCCCGCCACCAGTTGCATGGTCGAGGCGAAGTCGCGGGTGCCCCGCGTCGCCGCGTACGGGATGGTCGTCGAGATGACACCGAACACGATGCCGCCGAGGATGCCCGCGATCAGCGGACCGAGCAGGTTGTCGGTGAACAGGCCGAGAAGCAGGCCGAGGAACACGCCGAGCCAGGCACCCGAAACGATGCCGCCACCAATGACTTTCGCCCAGCTGAGGCGCCCGAGCACCCGCTCGACCTGCATCAGGTCGACACCGACGATGGTCACATCCTCGACCGAGAACTGCTGATCCGACAGGTAGTCGACGGCGCGCTGCGCCTCTGCGTACGTGGGATAGGAGCCGATCGGCCAGCCCGTGGGCGGCGTCGGAAGTCCGCCCCGTCCGGGCTGATTCGGCGTTCCGAGTGGATTGGGCATCGACTCCTGCTTTCGTCCGGGCGGACACACCCCGGCGGGCGTGCCCATGTCCAGTTTACGGAGATTCCGGATCGAATCGCGTCGTGCGTGTCATCCGGGCGGCGCGGCCTTTCGCAGCGATCACCTGAGCCATCTTCGCGCTCGCCTCGTCGATCATCTCGTCGCCGAGCATGGCGGCACCGCGCGCACCACCCGCGGCGGAGGTGTGGAACTCGTACGCTTCCAGGATCATCTCGGCCTTGTCGTAGTCCTCCTGACGCGGACTGAAGACCTCGTTGGCGGCGTCGATCTGCGTGGGATGCAGCACCCACTTGCCGTCGAAGCCGAGCGCGGCCGACCGGGCAGCGGCCCGCCGGAACGCATCGACATCACGAATCTGCAGGTAGGGACCATCGATCGCCTCGAGGCCGTGTGCCCGGGCCGCCATGAGAATCGTCATGAGGATGTGGTGGTACGCGTCACCGGTGTCGTAGCCCTCGGGCTGCTCGCCTACGACGAGGGTGCGCATGTTGATGCTCGCCATGAAGTCGGCGGGTCCGAACACCAGCGTCTGCACCCGCGGGCTCGCGGTCGCGATCCGGTTGATGTTGGTCAGGCCGATCGCGTTCTCGATCTGCGCCTCGATCCCGATTCGTCCGACCTCGAGACCGTTCTCCTTCTCCACCTGGGTCAGCAGCAGGTCGAGTGCCTGTACGTGGCTGGCGTCGACCACCTTCGGCAGCAGGATCGCGTCGACGTGCGCACCGGCCGCCGACACCACGTCGACCACGTCGCGGTGGGTCCACTGCGTCGTCCAGTCGTTGACGCGCACCACCTTGATCTGGGAGCCCCACCCGTCCGACGCGAGCGCGTCCGCGATCTCGGTGCGCGCCTGCGCCTTTGCGAGCGGCGACACCGCGTCCTCGAGGTCGAGGAACACCTCGTCGGCGGGCAGGCCCTTCGCCTTCTCGATCATCTTGCGACTGCTGCCGGGAACGGCGAGTACCGATCGCCGCGGACGTGCCTGCACCATCGTGGACCTCCGACCGTGAACCGTGGCAGCGTCCGCGATCCCACGATCGGACACCGCGCCAATTAGCCTTGTCATCATGGCAGCAGTCAACAAGGTCTTCGCAGCCAGGCTCGCAGGCCTGGTCGTGCTCGGACCCGACGGCGAATCCATCGGCCGCGTCCGCGATGTCGTCATCACCATCCGCGTCGGACGCCAGCAGCCCCGGGTACTCGGGCTGGTCGTCGAACTGGTGACGAGGCGTCGCATCTTCGTCCCGATGCTGCGTGTCACCGCCGTCGAACCCGGATCCGTCACGCTGACCGGCAGCGTCAGCCTTCGCAAGTTCACGCAGAAGCCCGGTGAGGTCCTCGCGCTCGCCCAGGTCGTCGACACCAGGGTCCGCGTCGACGACCCCGAACTCGACGATCTCGCCGGCGTCGACGTTCTCGTCGTCGACCTCGGCATCGAGCTGACGCGAACCCGCGACTGGGTGGTCAACCGCGTCGCCGTCCGCAAGCCGAGAGCCGGGCTGGCCCGACGCTCACCGATCCACGTCGTCGCGTGGCAGCACGTCCAGGGCCTGACTAACTCGCAACTCGACCTCCCGGGGCAAGGAGTGTCACAACTACTCGCGCAGTTCGAGGGCATGCGCCCGGCGGACGTGGCGAACGCGATGCGGGACCTGCCCGACAAGCGCAAGCACGAGGTCGCACTCGCACTCGACGACGAGCGCCTCGCGGACGTGCTGCAGGAGCTCCCCACGGACGACCAGACCGACCTGCTGACACACCTCGAAGTCGAACGCGCCGCCGACGTCCTCGAGGCGATGGACCCGGACGACGCGGCCGACCTGCTCGGTGAACTTCCGGAGACCGAAGCCGAATCGCTGCTGCAGTTGATGGACCCGGAGGACTCGGAGCCGGTGCGCAGGCTGCTCGAGCACTCCCCCGACACCGCGGGCGGCCTGATGACCCCGGAGCCGGTGATCCTCACCCCCGCGACGACGGTCGCGGAGGCGTTGGCCAGGGCACGCCACCCCGACCTGACGCCCGCGCTGGCGAGCATGGCGTTCGTGGTGCGCCCGCCGATCTCCACCCCGACCGGACGCTATCTCGGCTGCGTGCACATACAGCGGTTACTGCGAGAACCGCCCGCGTCGCTGGTCGGCGGGCTGCTCGACACCGACCTGATCCGACTCTCCCCCGAGGATCCCCTGGCACAGGTGACGCGCTACTTCGCGCGTTACAACCTCGTCTGTGGGCCCGTGGTCGACGACGAGGGCCACCTCCTCGGCGCCGTCGCCGTCGACGACGTCCTGGACCACCTGCTGCCGGAGGACTGGCGCGAGGAGGAGAGCGTCGATGAGTGACAAGCGTCCGTCCGCGTCGCAGAGCGCCCGGGCCCGCCTCGAGACACCGGGCGGGGGCTGGCGCGGGTTCCACATCGACGTCGAGGCCGTGGGCCGCGTCAGCGAATCCATCGCCCGATTCCTCGGCACGGGCAAGTACCTGCTGATCCAGACGGTGGTAGTGATCGTCTGGATCATTCTCAACGTCGCGGCGATCGGCCTGCAGTGGGACCCGTACCCGTTCATCCTGCTGAACCTCGCGTTCTCCACGCAGGCGGCGTACGCGGCGCCGCTGATCCTGCTGGCACAGAACCGGCAGGAGAACCGGGACCGTGTCTCGCTGGAGGAGGACCGGGCGCGGGCCGAGCAGACGAAGGCGGACACGGAGTTCCTGGCGCGCGAGCTGGCGTCGCTTCGCCTCGCGGTCGGGGAAGTCGCGACCCGCGACTACCTGCGCCGCGAGCTGGAAGAGATCAAGTCGCTCCTCGCCGCACGCGACGACGACGAGGAGCCCCGGCCGAGCCGGTGAACCCCGAGGCTTCGCCCGAACGTCCGGCGAGCAACGTTTCCGTTATGTAACCTCGGTCACATAACGGGTGGGGTGCCCGGCGCGACGAGACCCGGGGGATTGCGAATGCAGGTGAGGAGCCTGGCGGGAATCGCCACGGCGGCGCTGCTCTGCGGCGTGACGGTGGGCATGTCGGTCGTGGGAGCCGCGGGGACCGAGGTCGCGCCGATGGCGGTCACCTCCGTCGCATCCGCTGACACCCCGCCCGGGGGCGTCGTCGGGGTGCTCGAACCCGCGCCGCAGCTTTCTCGCGCACCACATGCCTACACCCCGCCACCACCTGTGACGTTCAGCCTGCCGCCCGCGGTCGCGGAACGGCTCGCATCGCCGAGCGGCTCACTGACGCCGATTCCGGTAACCATCGGATCGCTCGGCATCCCCGAACTGGTGCTCGGCGCCTACCGCTCGGCGGAGGCGACGCTCGCGGCGGACACGCCGGGCTGCGGCGTCACCTGGCATCTGCTGGCGGGCATCGGTCGCATCGAGTCGGGTCATGCGGGCGGCGGCCGCACGGATGCCGCAGGGACGACGGTGACGCCGATCCTCGGTCCGCGGCTCGACGGGACCCTCGCCGGCAACAACGTCATCCTGGACACAGACCGCGGCGCCGTCGACGGCGATCCGGCACACGATCGCGCGGTCGGGCCGATGCAGTTCATCCCCAGCACGTGGGCGCGGTACGCCGCGGACGGCAACGACGACGGCCGCGCCGACCCGAACAACGTGTTCGACGCCTCGCTCGCCGCCGCCCGCTACCTGTGTTCGGGCGGACTCGACCTGCGCGAGCCGGACCAGGAGCAACGGGCCGTGCTGCGCTACAACAACTCCCTCGCGTACGCCTCGAACGTGATCGGGTGGTCGTCGGCCTACGCCGACGGCGGTACGCCGGAGCCCGGTGAGATCCGTGACGTGCCTGTCGAACCGGGACTGCCTGCCGAACCGACACCCACCCCGGCGCCGGCTCCGGCGCCGGCTCCGGCTCCGGCTCCGGCTCCGGCTCCGGCTCCGAACGATCAGGACCTGCTGCGCGACGCCGCCGCGGCGCCGGGTGCCGCGGCGCCGCCGCTGATTCCGGGGCTCCCGGCGCTGCCGACGCTGCCACCCCTGCCCTGCCTGGCCTTCTGCCCGCCGGCCTGACGACGACGTCGTAATCTCTGCGTCATCGGAAACGCGCGTGTCGAGATAATTTTGAGACCCTAGTTTTTACCGTCTCAACCTGGAGATTCGTGGCGAAATTCCGCGCGGAAAGGTCACGACTACATAACGGCAATGTTGCGAATCGGGTAGCGTCGCCTGCGTTCACCAACGACTGGCCCCGTACCTGCGGGAGCCCCAGGAGGTACGACGTGGGTCGCCACACCAAACCGACGGAGTCGAAGGCAAAACGCAACTCGGTCATCGCACTCGCCGGACTCGTCCCGACCGGACTGGTCACGGCGGCCAATGCCGGCGGCGCGACCATCACCCTGCCGTTCCTCACGACAGCGAAGGCGTCGCCACTGACCGACGCTCCCGCGGAACAAGCACCGGCACCGGAGCCGGAGGCCATCGTTCCGGAGCCCGCTACCGCGACTCCCGCATTCGCCGCCGCTCCCGCGCCCGCCCCGGCAGCCGCGCCCGAACCGCTGCCGGAGGGCCCGCTGGGAATCCCCGCGATCAACTACGACGCCTATCGGTCGGCGGAACGCGTACTCGCCGAACGCAACCCCACGTGCGGCATCTCCTGGATGCAGGTCGCCGGCGTCGGCCGGGTCGAGTCGAGCCACGCGAACGGCGGCAAGGCCGACGAGCGCGGCAACCTGATCGAACCCATCATCGGCCTGCCCCTCGACGGCAGCCTCCCCGGCCAGGCCGTCATCATGGACACCGACGGTGGCGCGCTCGACGGCGACACCGTCTACGACCGCGCAGTCGGCCCCACCCAATTCATTCCGTCCACGTGGGCCCTCTACGGCACCGACGGCAACGGTGACGGCGTCGCCGACCCCCAGAACCTCTACGACGCGGCCGCGTCCACCGCCACCTACCTGTGCGACGGCGGAACCAACATGCGCGACATCGTGTCGGCCACCAAGGCGATCCTGCGCTACAACAACTCGATGGCCTACGTCGCGAACGTGACCGCCTGGTCACTCGCCTACTCGACGGGCGTCAACCCGAGCTCGGCCGACCTGCCGCGAATCCACTGAGAGGGCGGCACCTACCATTGGTGGCATGTCTGCAGTGACCGAGTCCGACGTTCGTGGTGCCCTCGCCAAGGTGCTCGACCCGGAGATCCGCAAGCCCATCACCGAACTGGGCATGGTCAAGAGCGTCACGCTCGAGGACGACGGCAGCGTCGACATCGTCATCTACCTGACCACTGCGGGCTGCCCGATGCGCACCGAGATCACCGAACGGGTGACGAAGGCCGTCGCGGACGTCGCGGGCGTCGGCGCGATCCGCGTCGAACTCGACGTGATGAACGACGAGCAGCGCACCGAACTACGCAAGTCGCTGCGCGGGGAGTCGACCGAGCCGGTCATCCCGTTCGCGCAGCCCGGATCGCTCACCCGCGTCTACGCGGTGGCGTCCGGCAAGGGCGGTGTCGGCAAGTCGTCGGTCACCGTCAACCTCGCCGCCGCGATGGCCGCCAAGGGCCTGTCCGTCGGCGTCCTCGACGCGGACATCTACGGTCACTCGATCCCCCGCATGCTCGGCACCGATGCGAAGCCGACCCAGGTCGAGCGGATGATCATGCCGCCCATCGCGCACGACGTGAAGATGATCTCGATCGCGCAGTTCACGCAGGGCAACACCCCCGTCGTGTGGCGCGGACCCATGCTGCACCGCGCGCTGCAGCAGTTCCTCGCCGACGTGTTCTGGGGCGACCTCGACGTCCTCCTGCTCGACCTGCCGCCGGGTACCGGCGACGTCGCGATCTCCGTCGCGCAGCTCATCCCCGGCGCCGAGATCCTCGTGGTCACCACGCCGCAGCAGGCGGCCGCCGAGGTTGCCGAGCGGGCGGGTTCGATCGCGCTGCAGACCCGTCAGCGGATCGTCGGTGTCGTGGAGAACATGTCCTGGATGGAGCTGCCGGACGGCACCCGCATGGACGTGTTCGGGTCCGGAGGAGGTCAGACCGTCGCCGATCGCCTCACCCGCGCGGTCGGCGCGCAGGTGCCGCTGCTCGGTCAGATTCCGCTGGAGCAGTCCGTACGTGAAGGCGGCGACGCCGGCGTCCCGATCGTTCTGTCGGAACCCGACTCCGCCGCGGGCGCCGCACTGCGCAGCATCGCGGACAAGTTGTCCGTCCGCGCCCGCGGCCTGGCGGGCATGTCCCTCGGCATCGACACCACCCGGCACCTGTAGCCCGAAACCTGATATCCCGAGAAACTGTTACCTCTCGACACCGACAAATGTCCGATTCGCTCCCTGCGAATCATCGTCATTGTTACCTTCTGTTCCGAACCATCGGTCGATGGTTCACTCCACGGTGTCGCGGCGATCGCGACATCCAGCGACAAGGAACGGATCGGGTATGACGACACTCCTCGTGCGCACGGCTCTCACCGCAGCCGCGGCCGCACCCTTGCTCCTGCTCTCCACCGGCGCCGCGTCGGCCGCGTCGATCACCTCGACCGCCGACGTGATCGAGAACGACGTGACCGCATCGGTCGAGGGTGTTCCGCTGGGCACCCTGTGCGGCGCGACGCTGTTCGATCAGACCACCGGGAACGTCGTCGAGGACGTGGCGCCCACCTCCCCGGGTGACGACGGCTGGCAGGGGTACTCGTGGGGCGGCGTGCCTGACGGCACCTACGAGGTTCGGCACGTGTGCACCGTGGACGACGAGGTGGTCTACACGATCACCTACCGCGACCTGGTCGCCCCCGCGGAAGTCCGTCCGCTCTTCGGCTCGCTCGACACTGGTAGCGGCTGGGTCGGCGAGCCGGGCCTGATCGAGCAGCTGTTCGGCTCCTGATCCCCAACATGCGACGAGCCCCGTCCCGGTTGCCCGGGCGGGGCTCGTCGCATGTCGCGGGACGCCGTCAGGTGGCGTCGACGTCGATGGGGGGCGTGTCGCCCTCGGCGAGCGGAGTCGTCGGCTTCTGCTTCGGCGCGGATCCCGATCCTCCGGACGACGTACCGGACGACTTCGTGTCGTCGAAGTTCCCGGTGAAGATCGAGTCGTCACCGTCGAGGAGATGCTTGGTGATGGCTGCGCGCGGCGTCATACCGCGCAGCTGGTTCAGTTCGGAGAGCGGCTTGCGCAGGTCGTCGAACTCGGGACCGAGTTCGTCCTTCAGCTGCGCCGTGGCGCCGCCTGCGTAATCGCGCACCTGACGCAGCGCCTTGCTGACCCAGGAAATGGCGCCAGGAAGGCGCTCGGGTCCGAGGATCACGAGCGCAGCGACGAGCAGGATCATGAACTCGCCCCAGCCGATATTGCCAAACACGTGACCAGACTACGTGCCACCCGGCCCGGACGTACCCCCGAACCCGGAATTCACCGGAGAGTCACAGCCGACGCCCGGGGTGTCAGTCCGAGACGGGCGTGACCTGGACCTCGACTTCCCGACCCGACCGGATCAGCTTCACCGCGACCGGCTGGCCCGCTTCGGTGCTGTGCACCGCGACGACCAACTCGTCGGCATTGGCCACGTCGCGGTCGCCCACCCGCACGATCACGTCGCCTTCGACGATGCCCGCCTGCTGCGCGGGACTGCCCGACTGCACGTTCGCCACCTGGGCGCCCGTGGTCTGCTCGTTGGTCACCGATCGCGCGTTGACGCCGATCTCGGGATGGTGCATCACGCCGTTGCGGATGAGTTCCTGGGCGACGCGGGTGACGTCGTCGACCCCGATCGCGAACCCGAGGCCGACCGAACCGCCGCTCTCGGAGCGGATCGCCGAATTGATGCCGATGACCCGGCCCTCCGCGTCGACGAGCGGTCCACCCGAGTTGCCCGGGTTGATCGCGGCGTCCGTCTGGACCGCGTCGATCACGGCGTCGGTGTCGGTGCCCTCTCCGCCGAGCCGCACCGGCCGGTGCAGTGCGCTGACGATGCCGCTGGTGACGGTCTTGCTCAGGCCGAGAGGCGAGCCGACGGCGACGACGTCGTCACCGACCTGGATGTCCGAGGACTTGCCCAGCTGCGCGACTGTCAGGTTCCCGACGTCGACCTTGAGGACGGCGAGGTCCGTCTTGGTGTCGCGGCCGACGATCGTCGCGGGCGTGCGGGTTCCGTCGGAGAACACCACCTGGAGGGTGGCGTTGGCGGTATCCGTCGCCGCCATCGAGATGACGTGATTGTTGGTGACGATGTAGCCGGCGCCGTCGACGACGACACCGGAGCCGGTGCCCGCCTGGTCCCCCAGCGCGACCTGGATCGACACCACCGACGGCAGCACCGCTTCGGCAACCTTCGCGACCTGCCCCATCTCGCGGTCGTCGCCGGTCGACTGCGTCAGCTCGACCTTCTGACTGGTCAACGCACCGACGTTCTCCGCCGTCATCCGCCCGACGATGCCACCCGCCAGCCCGATCACGAGTGCGACCCCGGCGAGCGCCGCGAGTGCCCGCGGTGCGACACGGTCACCCAGAAGCACTTCCCGCACACCAAGTTTCGGGCCAGGCGCCAGCGGAGCCGGTGCGGGAGTGTCGACCGCCGCACCGCCGAGGCGGACCGCGGCGGTCGGGTCACGCCACGGATCCGCCGGCGGGCCGGCGACGTCGCCGTGGTCGTCGGCGGCGGGTCCACGTTGAATCGTCTGTGTTTCGCCTTCGGGACGGCCGTACGCCTCCGCGATCGACGGGTCCGGCGGGCGGACCGCCAGGTTCGGTTCGGTTGCGGGGCGGGTGGGGGCGAACGAGTCCGCGACGCCATCGGGACGCCCGAACGCGGCGGCCGAAACAGGGTCGACGGTGGGCCGGTACAGCGGCCGCGGTGCCAGACGCCGGGATGCCCCGTCCTCGGCCTCGGTCGTCGCGTTCACCGGACTCGCATCGGGCTGCTCCGACTCGGGCGCCCGCGATTGCGTCCCCTCCGGCTCCATGGCGTCAGTCACGGCACCCAGTATCACCGACGTGCCCGGTGACACAGACCAGCGCCAGGTCCCCGCGGTGCACGGTGTGCCGCGTCAGCGGCGCCGACGCCACGTCGGCAGCGAATAGGAGGATGCGGTGAACCCCGCGCGGCGCCTGGTCCGGGCGGCATCGGCGGCCGGTTCGTCGGCGGGCTGGCAGGTCGGAATCCGGCTGAGAACACCGAGCAGGGACACCGGCATCGTGATCTCGCCGGACTGCCGGAGCGCGACCCGGGCATGTTGCTGGGCATCGACCGCAGCCGCGCACTCCGCGCACTCGGACAGGTGCTGGGAGGCCCGGAGGTAGGCGTTCATCTGCAACTCGCCGTCGACGTACGCGGCAACGGCCTCGCTGGCCAGATGTTCTGTCGAACCGAACCGGCGCGGCCCGCGGCCCTGCGTCATCCGCTCCTCCTGCACACTCACGCGACTGTCGTCCCTGCCTCGAGTTCGCGCGCCACCTGCGCCGCGGACAGGTGGTCCCGCAGCGCCTGGCGGCCGCGGTGGATCCGGCTGCGCACGGTCCCGAGCTTGACGCCCAGTGTGGCACCGATCTCCTCGTAGGACAGGCCTTCGACGTCACACAGTACGACCGCGGCGCGGAACTCCGGCGCGAGGGAGTCCAGTGCGGCCTGCAGGTCGGGGTCGAGCCGGGCGTCGTGGTAGACCTGCTCGGGGTTCGGGTTCTGAGACGGCACCCGCTCGTAATCCTCGGGCAGCGCCTCCATCCTGATGCGGTTGCGGCGCCGAACCATGTCCAGGAACAGGTTCGTCGTGATGCGGTGCAACCACCCCTCGAAGGTGCCCGCCTGGTAGTTGGACAGCGAACGGAACACCCTGATGAAGGTGTCCTGGGTCAGATCCTCGGCGTCCTGGGCGTTGCCGGACAGCCGGTAGGCCAGCCGGTACACACGGTCTCCGTGTTCGCGAACGAGGTCGTCCCAGGACGGCATCGCCGACTGGTCTCCGCTGGCGTCGAACGCGGCGGTGCCGCTGAGGACCTCACCGGCGGTGCTGCTCAGGAACTCAGCGGCGGTGCTGCTCAGGACCTCGGAGTCGATGTCGGCGGATGTGGTGTCGACGTCGGACGGGGCGTTGACCATCGAGATGGATGACCTCCTGCTCGGGACAGCTGGAAGCGAAATGCGCGGGCGTCGCGCTACGTGACCTGACAACTCCTGGAGTGTCCGTTTTGTTCCCGGCGCTGCGATTCCTGCTGTCTGCCGATCGGCGGGTGTGCTGATCAGCGTGTGCCCTCACTGTTGTCGACCGGCGTATGTGGGACGTGTGAGCAACCTGAGTTCCGGCTGAGAATGTGCGGCCGCACGTCCCGTCCAGCAGCGCGAGCATGCGCGCCTCGACACGCCCGAACCTCGACAGCGATAACCTCGTGCTCGTGTACACCAACGGCGACCAGATGCTGGCCCACACCGAGGAGTCCGTCCTGGAGGACGACGTTCTCGTTTCCGCACGTGAGCGGGCCGAAGACCTCGGTGCCGACCCGGTACCCCCGTCGGTAGGCGCGCTGCTGAGCCTGTTCGCGCAGATGCTGTCCGCGCGGACCGTCGTCGAGATCGGGACCGGCGCAGGTGTGAGCGGGCTGTGGCTGCTCGACGGGATGCGTCCTGACGGCGTACTCACCACCATCGACCCCGAACCGGAGCATCAGCGCGCCGCGAAGGAGGCGTTCCGGTCCGCGTCGATCGCGACGGGCCGCACGCGTCTCATCAACGGCTGGGGGCTCGACGTGCTGCCACGGCTCGCCGACAGCTCCTACGACCTGGTGTTCGTCGACACGGTGCCCGCCGACCATCCGCTCTACGTCGAGCAGGGTGTGCGCCTGCTGCGTCCGGGCGGGGTGATCGTGTTCCACAACGCGCTTCTCGGCGGGAGGGTCGCGGACCCCGCAGCACGCGACGCCGTCACGCTCGCCGTGCGGGCCGCGGCGCGCGCCATCGCCGAGGACGACCGGCTCACCAAGGTGCTGCTGCCCGTAGGCGACGGCCTGCTCTGCGCATCACGAGGCTGACAACACGTTGACGACATCTTGACGCGGCGAACCCTTCCCCTGGGCTGAACGCTCGTTTAACGTCCTGAACATGCGTTCAAGCCTGAACGGATACACCGCCATCGGCACACCGGACCCGGACCTGACCACTCGGGCCCGGATCAGGGACGCAGCGATCGTCGTGTTCGGCGACCGCGGCTTCCGCACCGGTGTGCGGGAGGTTGCGGCCGCCGCCGGGGTGTCGCCGGGCCTCGTCAACCACCATTTCGGATCCAAGAACGGCCTCCGCGAGGCCTGTGACGAGTACGTCCTCGGAGCGATCCGGGCGGCCAAGACGGAGACACTGACCCGGCCCAGCGCCGCCGGACTCCTCCATCAGCTCGCCGACATCGAGGAGTACGCCCCCCTGGTCGCCTACCTCGTCCGCAGCTACCAGTCGGGCGGTGATCTGGCCCGAACCATGTTCGACCACCTCGTCGCCAACACCGAGCAGTACCTCGAGGAGGGCGTCACCGCCGGAACCCTCAGACCGAGCCGCGATCCGGCGGCTCGTGCCCGGTACCTCACCATGCAGTCGTTGGGCAGCACCATGCTCTTCCTGCAGATGCGCGGAGAACAGGACGGCCCCGTCGACTGGGGCCGCGCCCTCCGCGAACTCACGGACGAGGTCATGCTCCCGGCCCTCGAGCTCTACACCGAGGGCCTCTTCACCGACACCACCTTCCTGGACACGATCGTCGCCCAGCGTCCCGACAACGCCGGCGACACCAACCACGAGGAGTTTCGATGACCGGAATCATCGAAGTCCGTAACCTGCACAAGCACTTCGGGCGCACCCGCGCACTCGACGGCCTGGACCTGAACGTCGGTGAGGGCGAGGTGCACGGATTCCTCGGCCCGAACGGCTCGGGGAAGTCGACCACCATCCGGATCCTGCTCGGCAGTCTGCGCGCGACGTCCGGAACGGCGACCGTGTTCGGACGTGATCCGTGGTCCGACGCTGTCGACCTGCACCGCGACCTCGCGTACGTGCCCGGTGACGTGACGCTGTGGCCGTCGTTGACCGGCGGCGAGACCGTCGACCTGCTCGGCCGGATGCGCGGCGGCCTCGACACCGCCAGACGCGCCGACCTGATCGCGCGATTCGAACTCGACCCGACGAAGAAGGCCCGTGCCTACTCGAAGGGCAACCGGCAGAAGGTCGCGCTGGTGTCCGCGTTCTCGTCGCATGCCCGCCTGCTGCTGCTGGACGAGCCGACCTCGGGCCTGGATCCATTGAAGGAAGAGGTCTTTCGCGAATGCATCGCCGAGGCTCGCGGCCGCGGCGCGACCGTACTGCTGTCGAGTCACATACTTTCCGAGGTCGAGGCGCTCTGTGAGCGGGTGACGATCATCCGCGCGGGCACCACCGTCGAATCCGGATCGCTCGCAGACATGCGGCATCTGCGGCGCACCTCCATCACCGCCGAATTGCTTGGCGATCCAGGCGATCTCGACCGGCTCCCCGGGGTCGCCGACGTCCACCTCGACGGCACCACCCTGCGGTGCCAGGTCGACGCCGACAACCTGGGTGCACTGATCCGGGTACTCGGCGACACCGGCGTCCGCAGCCTCGTCTCCACGCCGCCGACGCTCGAAGAGCTCTTCCTGCAGCACTATCGGACCGAGTCGGGCCCGGAGCGGGACACGGAAGCGGAGAGGGTGAGGGCATGACCACCACCGCGACTCGCCCCGCTCCCCCGCCACGCACGACCACGACCACCCGTGACCTGACCGGTACCACCGCTCTGCTGCGCCTGTACCTGCGCCGTGACCGGATCTCCCTACCCCTGTGGGTGCTGCTGTTCGCCGTCGCTCCGTCGCTGTACGTGGCCAGTATCGAAGGGATCTACACCACTCAGGCCGAGCTCGCCCGGTTCGCCGCCGCGACGAACGCCAGCCCCGCGCAGCTCGCGATGTACGGGCCGGTCTTCGGCACCGACATCGGGTCGGTCGGAATCTGGAAGGCGAGCGCCTACTTCACGCTGATCGCGATCGCCACGATCCTGACGGTGGTCCGGCACACCCGCGCCGAGGAGGAGACCGGACGCGCCGAACTGCTCGACTCCACCGCGATCGGACGGTTCGCCGGCCTGACGGCAACACTGGTGATGACGTTCGGGGCCTGCGTGGTCACCGGTGTGCTGTGCACTGCGGCGCTGCTGGCCAGGGGCCTGCCCGTCGGCGGATCCGTCGCATTCGGTGTGTCACTGGCGCTGTCCGGTGCGGTGTTCGCCTCGGTTGCCGCGGTGGCCGCCCAGCTCAGTGCCAGCGCCCGGATCGCCCGGGGCATCGCCTTCGCGGCGCTCGGCACCGCATTCGCCCTGCGTGCGGTGGGGGACGCGGGCAACGGGACGCTGTCCTGGTTCTCACCGCTCGGGTGGGCAATTCGGATGCGCCCGTATGCCGACGAGCGCTGGTGGGTGGTCACGCCCCTGCTCGCCACTGCGGTCGGGCTCACCGCACTCGCATATCTGCTCGCCAACCGGCGTGACCTCGGCGCGGGAATGATCGCGCCCCGACTGGGCCCGCCCAACGCTGCGCCCGCCCTCGCCGGACCGCTCGGCCTGGCGTGGCGCATGCAGCGCGGCACCCTCGCCGCGTGGACCGCGGGGCTGGGGCTGTACGGACTGCTGATCGGCGGCGCGGCGAAAGGCGTCGGCGACCAGCTCGGCGACAGCGAGACGATCCGCGACCTGGTCATGCGCATGGGGGGGTCGGAGTCGCTCGAGCTGTCGTTCATCGGGTACGCGATGGTCATGCTCGGCATCGCCGGCTCCGCCTACGCGATCTCCGCGGCGTTGCGCCTGCACTCCGAGGAGTCCGCAGCGCGCATCGAACCGGTCCTGGCCGGACCGGTAGGCCGAATCCGTTGGGCCGCAGGGCATACACTCTTCGCAATCCTCGGTCCCGCGGTGGCGATGACCGTGGCCGGACTGGGCGCCGGACTGGCATACGGAGCCGCCGTCGGCGACATCGGTTCGGTGCTGTGGCGAATCCTCGGCGCGGCGCTGGTGCAGCTGCCCGCGATCTGGCTGCTGGCGGGCGTCACGGTCGCCCTGTTCGGTCTGGTGCCCCGGTTCGCCCCGGTCGCGTGGGGCGTTCTGGTCGCGTTCCTGACGGTGTTCCTGGTCGGCTCCGTCGCCGACTTCCCGCAGTGGGCGCTGAACCTCGAACCCTTCAGCCACGCGCCGAAGTTGCCCGGCGGCGAGTTCAGCGCGACTCCGCTGCTCTGGCTGACCGCGATCGCGGCCACCCTGATCGCGGTGGGATTCCTCGCCTTCCGCCGCCGCGACCTGCGTTAGGGCGGTGCGCGGTCAGATCCAGACGCCCTTGCCGACTGTGACGACACCGCCGTTGCTGACGGCGAAGCGTTGCTTGTCGCGTTCGGTGTCGACACCGATGATCTCGCCCTCACCCACGACGACGTTCTTGTCCAGGATCGCGCGGCGGACGACGGCACCCTTGCCGATACGCACGCCCGGCATCAGGACGCTGCCTTCGACCGTCGCGCCGTCCTCGACCATCACGTTGGAACTGAGGACCGAGTTCCGGACCGTCGCCGCGGACAGGATGCACCCCGACCCGACGATCGACTCCTGAGCCAGGCCGCCCTTCACGAACTTGGCGGGGGCGAGGTTCTCGGCCGCGCCTCGGATCGGCCAGCGACGGTTGTAGAGGTTGAACACCGGGTGCACCGACACCAGGTCCATGTGCGCATCGTAGAACGCGTCGATGGTGCCGACGTCCCGCCAGTAGCCACGGTCGCGGTCGGTAGCACCCGGGACTATGTTGTCGGCGAAGTCGTAGACGTGCGCGGCGCCCTCGCGGACGAGTTTGGGGATGATGTCGCCGCCCATGTCGTGGTCGGAGTCCGAGTCCTCCGAATCCGCCCGGATCGCGTCGACGAGAACCTTGGTCGTGAAGACGTAGTTGCCCATCGACGCGAACGTGACGTTGGGGTCGTCGGGAGTTCCCGGTGGGTGCGCGGGCTTCTCGAGGAACTGCGTGATCCTGCCCGACTCGTCGGAGTCGATGCAGCCGAACGCGAATGCCTCGCTGCGCGGCACGCGAATGCCTGCGACGGTGACTCCCGCCCCGGACTCGATGTGGTGGCGGACCATCTGCTCGGGGTCCATCCGGTACACGTGGTCGGCACCGAACACGACGATGTACTCGGGATCCTCGTCGTAGACGAGGTTCAACGACTGCAGGATCGCGTCGGCGCTTCCCGTGTACCAACGAGGGCCGAGGCGCTGCTGCGCGGGTACCGGAGTGATGTACTCCCCCGCGAACCCGGACAGCCGCCACGTCTGCGAGATGTGGCGATCGAGGGAGTGCGACTTGTACTGCGTGAGAACACAGATCCGGAGGTAGCCCGCGTTCACCAGGTTGCTCAACACGAAATCGATGAGCCGATAGGCCCCACCGAACGGGACGGCGGGCTTCGCCCGGTCGGCTGTCAGGGGATACAGACGCTTCCCCTCGCCGCCGGCGAGCACTATTCCAAGCACGTGCGGCTGACTCCTCACCCTGTCAACCTATCGGCACCGGGGTGCCCCCGCCACAGCAACCACGATCAACTCGGGGGCGTGCCCGGTGCGGTGGCCGGTTACCCGCCCGACGGTTACGTTAGGCGCGTGCGTGTGGCGATGATGACCAGGGAGTACCCACCGGAGATCTATGGCGGGGCGGGGGTCCACGTCACCGAACTCGTCGCACAACTCGCCCGACTGTGCACAGTTGACGTGCACTGCATGGGTGCGCCCCGCGAGGGCGCACAGGTACACGACCCCGATCCGGTACTGGCATCGGCCAATCCATCGCTCGGCGTGCTGTCCGCGGAACTGCGGATGGCAGCGGCCGCGGCGGGCGTCGACGTGGTGCACTCCCACACCTGGTACACCGGCCTGGCCGGGCACCTCGCCGGACAGCTCCACGGGTTGCCACACGTCCTCACCGCGCACTCCCTCGAACCGCGGCGGCCGTGGAAAGCCGAGCAACTCGGAGGCGGCTACCGGGTCTCGTCCTGGTCCGAACGCAACGCTGTCCAGTACGCGGACGCGATCGTCGCGGTCAGCGCGGGCATGCGATCCGACCTGCTCGACGCCTACCCCTTCGTCGAACCCGGCCGAGTACACGTGGTGCGCAACGGAATCGACACCGACGTCTGGTACCCGGAGGAGGACCCGTGGGCGTCCGAGGTGCTGCGCGACCTCGGCGTGGACCCGGGACGGCCCCTGGCGGTGTTCGTCGGCCGCATCACCCGACAGAAGGGTCTCGGACACCTGGTCGCGGCGGCGCACCGGTTCGACCCGGACATTCAGCTCGTGCTGTGCGCGGGAGCACCGGACACCCCCGAGATCGGTGCGGAGACAGCGCGCACCGTCGAGGAGTTGCGCGGCGCCCGCGACGGCGTCCACTGGGTTCGCGAGATGCTTCCGACCGCATCGGTCCGTCAGATTCTCTCCGCTGCAACCACATTCGTGTGCCCTTCGGTGTACGAGCCGTTGGGAATCGTGAACCTCGAGGCGATGGCCTGCGAGACGGCCGTCGTGGCGTCCGATGTCGGCGGCATTCCCGAGGTCGTCGAGGACGGATCGACGGGGCGACTCGTGCACTACAACGAGTACGAGCCGGAGGCGTACGAGGAGACGCTCGCCGCCGCGGTGAACGCGGTGTGCGCGGACCTCACCGGTGCCGCCGCGATGGGCCGCGCGGGACGGAAGCGGGCGATCGCGGAGTTCTCGTGGGCCGAGATCGCCCGCCAGACGCTCAGCGTCTACGAGAGCGTCGTCGACGACTACCGGGGTCGATAGCGGCTCACGGTGACCGACGCCGTCACCGTCACCGGTTCGGGGAGCTCGCCGATCGCGTCGGCGAGCGCCACTGGCCCCAGATGCCGCGCCGACGGACCCATCCCGACCAGGTGCCGGGCCTCGGCGTGCGACAACGTCATCGGGTACTCGACGGCGACACGCGAGACCCGGTCGAAGTGTCCGGCCAGGGCCGCACCCAGACGTTCCGTCTTGTTCTCGTCGACCCGCACCATCGACAGGTGGGCGACCAGCTCGTGCAGGTGCCGGTCCGTCGGCGTCAGGACAACGAGTTCGCCGTCCGCCCGGAGCACACGGTGCAGTTCGCCCGCATTACGCGGAGCGAAGATCGACAGCGCGTGGCTGACCGCGCCGTCCTGCACGGGAAGCTGGGTCCAGACGTCGGCGACGACCGCCGCTGCTCGGGGGTGGCTGCGGGCGAGTCGGCGCGCTGCCGCCTTGGACACGTCCACGCCGATGCCGACCGCACCGGGCAGGGCGTCGAGAACCGTCGCGAGGTAGTGGCCGGTTCCGGCGCCGACCTCCAGTACTGCGGGGGCGTCCACCCCGGCAGCAGCGGTCGCGTCGGCGACCGCGGCGCGCAACCCGTCGAAGTGACCCGCGTCGAGGAACTCGGCCCGGGCGGCGATCATCTCGGCGCTGTCCCCGGTGATCTTCGAGGCCCCGGCCAGCAGACTCACGTAGCCCTGGCGGGCGATGTCGAAGCTGTGCCCGCTGCCGCAGAGCAGGGCAGCGTCGGCCTCGTCGAGGTGAGCACCACAGTGCGGGCAGGCGAGCAGAGTCACGGCGTCGGCGAGCATCGTCCGCCTTCCTTCCGGATTCTCGGGTGTAGGCACCGGGTCATCTCAGCACCGGGTCATCTCAGCACCGGGCCCCGCCCGCCGATGTGGCGATGCGGGGCCAGGTTGGTCGAACCCTGCGGGAGGTCAGCTGGTGACGCCCTTGAGCTCGTCGCCGAGCGCAGCGGCTTCCTCCGGGGTCAGCTCGACGACCAGTCGACCTCCGCCCTCGAGAGGAACCCGCATGACGATTCCCCGTCCTTCTTTGGTTGCTTCGAGGGGACCGTCCCCAGTCCGGGGCTTCATGGCCGCCATTCCTGCTCCCTCCAGATCTGCATCGTCGGACCCGGGCTTTTTCCGGGTCCACTCGTTCATTCTTCCCTATCGTCCAAATCGCCGGGAACCGGAGTCGCCATTTCGGTGCCCGCGACGTGCCCGGACGCACCCGTGATCACCGTGTCGGCACCCAGCAGTCGGCCACGTGATCGTCGACCATTCCCGTCGCCTGCATCAGCGCATACGCCGTGGTAGGGCCTACGAATCGAAATCCGCGACGCTTGAGTTCCTTCGCGAGCGCAACCGACTCGTCGGTGACGGCAGGCACCTCCTGCACGGACGTCACCCGGCTCGGGCGTGGCGGCGGCGCAAACGACCACAGCAGGGAGTCGAGATCGGTGTCCCCCAGAGCCAGCACGG
Organism: Rhodococcus sp. RD6.2; assembly: GCF_001040705.1. Taxonomy (GTDB): domain Bacteria; phylum Actinomycetota; class Actinomycetes; order Mycobacteriales; family Mycobacteriaceae; genus Rhodococcus_G. The sequence goes on along the minus strand of NZ_CVQP01000001.1, from coordinate 684,187 downwards.
CACGCGCATTCGAGATCGAGGCCTCGATCTTCGCCCGGTTGCGAACGATGCCCGCATCGGCGAGCAATCGCTCGACGTCCGCCTCCCCGAACGCGGCAACGGCGTCCACCGAGAACCCCGAGAACGCGGCCCGGAACGCCTCCCTCTTGCGCAGCACCGTGATCCACGCCAACCCGGACTGGAATGCCTCGAGGCAGATCCGCTCGAACAGCGCGTCCCGGCCGTGAAGCGGAACACCCCACTCGTAGTCGTGGTAGTCGCGGTACAGGGTGGAGCCCGCCGCGTCGACGGCCCACGGACACCGGAACCGGTCCTCGCTCATGCCGGATCCTTCGGGGTGGTCGCCGCACCCGCGGGCTCGACGTCGGCGGCCGCGCTGCCTTCGACCGGAATGCCCGCCGCGCCCCGGGTGGCCTCGGCGAGCTGGGCGCGCAGCACGTCGATCTCGGTTCCCAGCCGGTCGAGCGCCCAGTCCACCTCACTGGCCTTGTACCCGCGCAGCGTCTGCTGGAACCGAAGCTCCTGCACGTCCGCGCCCGTCACCCCATGCGACGGCAGCGCCGTCACCGTGGTCGCGGGTGGCAACGCCGCCATCTCCTCGCCGCGTCCGAACACGACGGACGCCGCGAAGAACAGTGCGCCGCCGACGAGAGCCATGACGATCAGGTACAGGAGGACGGTGAGCATGCCCCGATCCTGTCACGGCACTGCGACACGGTCGCCCTGCGGACGACACCGACACGGTCGCCCTGCGGACGACACCGACACGGTCGACCTATGGACGGGCGGCGCTCCGAGGGCGAAGTGTGTTCATCGCCGGCCGGTCGGCGAGCGAGACGTCCGTGGTGACGGGCAGGAAGGTGTCCCCCTCCGACCGGAACTGTGTCAGTCCCGCACCGGAGTCGGGCACGCCGCAGCGGTTCAGCATCGTGCCGATGATCTGCCTGCTCATCACGCCGAGTTCGACGAGCGGCCGGTTGCGATGCTTGCGGACACCGAGGTTGACCTGCCCGATCGCACTCAGCCCCAGCCGGTCGTAGGTGTCGAGCAGCAGTCCGATCTCTACCCCGTAGCCGGGCGCGAACGGGACCGCGGACAGCAGTTCACGGGTGCCTGCGTACTCGCCGCCCAGCGGCTGCAGCACCGACGTCAGTTCCGGACGCAGTGCCGACAGGAGCGGTCGCGCGACGAGTTCGGTGACCCGGCCGCCGCCGTTCGCGTCCTCGGTGCCGCTGACCCGCAGCGGCCTGCGGTAGTAGCCCTTGACCAGGTGGATGCCGTCCACGGTGAGCAGTGGGCCCAGGAGCTTCGGCACGAAGGCCGGGTCCGGGTTGATCAGATCGGAGTCGACGAACGCGATGATGTCGCCGCTGGACGCGGCGATCGACCGCCACAGGACCTCACCCTTGCCCGCGACCGGGGTCAGTTCGGGGACCGCCTCCTCGCGACTGACGACGGTGGCCCCCGCCGCCCGCGCACGGTCCGCCGTCTCGTCGGTCGAGCCGGAGTCCAGCACGATCAACTCGTCGACGAGCCCACCGAGCAGCGGGTGGATGCTGTCCACCACCGCTGCGACGGTCTTCTCCTCGTTCAGTGCGGGCAGCACCACCGACACCGTGCGGCCCGCCTTGGCGGCCTCCAGCTCGGCGACGGTCCACTCCGGGTGATCCCAGCTGTTCGCCTCCGACCAGACCCGCTCCCCGATCCTCGGTGCACTCATGCCAGCCCCCGTACGGTCCGGACCGGGGCCCTGGTGCCGGTGATCGCCGCGATCATGTCGACGACGCGCCGCGTGGACGCGACCTCGTGTACGCGGAAAACTCGGGCGCCGTTCGATGCCGCCCATGCAGTCGCTGCCAACGTGCCCTCCAACCTCTCGGCGAGTTCCACACCCAAAGTCTCCCCGATGAAGTCCTTGTTGCTCAGTGCCATCAGCACTGGCCACCCGGTTTTTACGAGATCGTCTATTCGACGCAACAACTCGAGCCCGTGGAAGGTGTTCTTCCCGAAATCGTGGGTCGGATCGACGAGGATTCCGTCGCGGGGCACCCCGAGTGCCAGTGCCCGTTCCGCCGCCGGAACCACCTCGGCGACCACGTCGGCGACCACGTCCGCGTACCGAACGCGGTGCGGCCGGGTCCGCGGCACCGCTCCCCCGGTGTGGGAGCACACGTAGCCGGCGCCGAGTTCCGCAGCGACCGCGACGAGGTCCGGGTCGGCGCCCGCCCAGGTGTCGTTGACCAGGTTGCCGCCGACCGCGCACGCCAGCCGTGCAACCTCGGAACGCCAGGTGTCGACCGAGATGATGAGGTCCGGGTATCGGCTGCGGATCGCCTCGACGAACGGCACGACGCGGCGGATCTCCTCGGCAGCGTCCACGACGTCACCCGGACCGGCCTTGACGCCACCGATGTCGACGAGGTCGGCGCCCTCGTCGACGGCCCGCGACACAGCAGCCATCGCGGCCTCGTCCGTGAAGGTCGCCCCCTGGTCGTAGAACGAATCGGGGGTGCGGTTGACGATCGCCATCACCAGCGCACGGTCCGTCGCGACGGGCCGACCGCACAGCGTCGGCGAGGGCACCGGCGCGGGTCGGTGCCCGGACTCGGTGCCGGACGTGAGCTCGATCATGGCTTCATAGTGGCATGCAGGCGTCGAGCGCCCGACCGACGTCCTGGGTGACGACGAGGGCATCCAGCGCCCGCTGCTGCACGAAGCCGCCTTCCCGCAATCCGTCCAGCCATTGCAGCAGTCCGGTGAAATGTCCGACGGGGTCGAGGAGAACCATCGGCTTGTCGTGCATGCCCAGGTAGCCGGCGGTCCACGTCTCGAAGAGTTCCTCGAGGGTTCCGATGCCGCCGGGCAGGGTGATGAACGCATCCGCCCGGTCCTCCATGACCTTCTTGCGTTGACGCATGGTGTCCGTGACGATCAGCTCGTCCGCGTCGACGTCGGCGACTTCCCGGTGCACCAGCGCCTTCGGGATGACTCCGACGGTCCAGGCACCGTGCCGTCGGGCCGATTCGGCGACCGCGCCCATCATCGACACGTTTCCGCCGCCGGACACCAGCGTCATGCCGCGGCGACCGATCTCGGCGCCGACCTCCGTGGCGAGCGACAGGAACGACGCGTCGACGGGTCCGGATGCGCAGTAGACGCACACCGCGACCGGGCGCGGCGTCACCATTCCTCCACGCCCTCGCCGACCTCGTCGAACTCGTCGAGTTCGTCCGGCTCGGCCGATTTCTGCGACTCCACCACGATGCGCACCGCCTCGTCGACGCTGTCCGTGACGTGCAGGAGGTCGACGTCGGTGGCGGAGATCTTCCCCGTGGCGACCAGTGTGGTGCGGATCCAGTCGACGAGCCCACCCCAGAACTCGGTGCCGAACAGCACGATCGGGAATCGGGTCACCTTGCCGGTCTGGACGAGGGTGAGTGCCTCGAACAGTTCGTCGAGGGTGCCGAACCCGCCGGGCAAACAGATGAACGCCTGCGAGTACTTGACGAACATCGTCTTGCGGGCGAAGAAGTAGCGGAAGTTGATACCGAGGTCGACCCACTCGTTGAGGCCCTGCTCGTGGGGTAGCTCGATGCCGAGGCCGATGGAGTAGCCGTCGTTCTCGACCGCCCCTCGGTTGGCGCCCTCCATGATCCCGGGACCGCCGCCGGTGATGACAGCGAAGCCCGCGGCCGCCAGGGCCGAACCGAGTTCCCGGGCGGCGTCGTACTCGGGCGACCCGTCAGGTGTGCGCGCCGACCCGAACACGGTGACCGCCCGCGGCACCTCGGCGAGCGCCCCGAATCCCTCGATGAACTCACTCTGGATACGCAGTACCCGCCACGGGTCGGTGTGTACCCAGTCGCTGGGTCCGCGCTGGTCGAGCAACCTGCGGTCGGCGTTGGCGACCTCGGCCTTGCGCTCGCGCCGCAGCATGATCGGTCCGCGATGTTTCACCGCGGATGCGCTGCCCCGCTTTCCGGTGCCGCGCGGTCCGCCTGGAATCTTGTCCGGTGCCATGCCGCCAGGCTATCGGCCGCCGGCTCGACCGCGGGCAACCGTCAGTTGCTGAGGTAGCCCCGCAGCACCGCCGCGACATCGGTGATCTGCTGCACCGGCACGCGCTCGTCGCGCTTGTGGGCGAGGTTGGGGTCGCCGGGACCGTAGTTCACCGCGGGAATGCCGAGCGCCGCGAATCGCGATACGTCGGTCCAGCCGTACTTGGCCCGCACCTGGCCACCCGCCGCGGCGATGAGTTCCGCGGCAGCGGGCGCGGACAGGCCCGGCAGCGCGCCGGGCGAGCTGTCGGTGACCTCGAAACCGAGCCCCAGTCCGTCGACGACTTCCCGCACGTGGTCGACGGCCTGCGCGACGCTGCGGTCGGGCGCGAAGCGGAAGTTCACGTCGACCTCGGCCGCGTCGGGGACCACGTTGCCCGCGACCCCGCCGGAGATGCGGACCGCGGACAGGCCCTCGCGGTAGACGCAGCCGTCGATGTCCACGGAACGCGGCTGATACTCCGACAACCGCTGCAGCAGCGGTGCGAACTTGTGGATCGCGTTGTCCCCCAGCCAGGATCGCGCCGAGTGCGCACGGGTTCCGCTCGTCGACAGCCGGACGCGCAGCGTGCCCTGGCAGCCGGCCTCGATGAATCCGCCGGACGGTTCACCGAGGACCGCGACGTCGGCCCGCAGCCAGTCGGGCAGCTCCCGCTCGATGCGACCCAGCCCGTTGTACTTCGCGGCGATCTCCTCGCAGTCGTAGAACACCAGTGTCAGATCGTGTGCCAGGTCCTCCACGGTCGCCGCCAGGTGGAGGAACACCGCGTCACCGGACTTCATGTCGACGGTGCCGCAGCCGTGCAGCACGTCGCCTTCGGCGGAGTCGCGCTCACGGCGACTGGGGACGTTGTCGGCGATCGGGACGGTGTCGAGGTGCCCGGCGAGCATCACCCGGCTCGGCAGTCCCAGGCCGGTGCGGGCGAGGACGGCGTTGCCGCTGCGGATCACCTCGAACCCGATGGTCTGCTCCCGCAACGCCAATTCGACGGCGTCCGCGATGAGCGCCTCGTCGTGGGACACGCTCGGAATGTCCACGAGTGCGGCGGTCAGGTCGATCGGGTCGGCGTGCAGGTCCAGGTACGGCAGCGCAGTCACGCATCCAAGACTATGCGGCTTCGCCTACACCTCGAAGATCTGGCCGTCGAAGCCGGAGCGGAAGAGTCGTCCGGTCGAGAACCCGGCGTCGCCGTTGCCATGGGTGAGGACACTCGACATCGGCAGCCCGGAGGCGATCGCGCAGTACCGGTCGGGGCCGTCGACGCGCAGGATCTGCCCCGAGACGTCGGTCGGGACGATCGGCCGGCCCTGCGGGTCGAGGGTCAGCCCGTCGGGCGCGGCGAACACGTCCCCGCCGGTGAAGGTGACCACCGATTCGGGGGCGCCGGGGTTCGCCGTCGGGATCCGGCTCACACCCGGGTTGGTGAAGGTTCGCGACACGTAGAGGTACCGGTCGTCGGCGCTCAGTGCGGCGCCGTTGGCGCTGGGCAACACCGCCCAGTCCGGCTGGACGACGCCGTTCGGCAGCACCCGCCCGACGAGCGAACCGAAGTCGTTGGTGGCGTACACGGTGCCGTCGCGGGCGACGGCGAGCCCGTTGGCGGCGCTCAGCCCCGACGCGAACGGGCGGACCGCGCCGGTGTTCACGTCGACGGCCACGATCCCCGCGGAGCGCGTGACATCGCCGGTGAAGACCCGCGCGTCCGCGCCGTACCCGACCAGCAGCGACCCGTCGCGCGCCCACGCCAACGCGCCCGCACCGCCGCTGGGGACCGTCGCGATCGGGACGGCAGGCGCACCGGGCCGGTCGAGCCGGAACACGCGGCCGGAGATCAGGTCGGTGACGTACATCCGGCCCGCGCCGTCGACGGCGGCGCCCTCGAGGATGGCGCCGGGGACGCTGCCCACGAGCACCGGGGACCGGGCATCCGGGCAGGCCGGCGCAGCAGCGGCGGTCGGGGTGGTGATCGTGGCGGTGACAGTGACGACGAGCGCGCTCAGAGCAGCGGCGACGATCGAACCTCGGCGCATGGAATCCACGTCCCTTCGGGTGCGGTGACTCCTTCGTAGCGTTGCACAGAAATACCGTCGGGCACAGGCGTCGAACTGAGCGGGGTTGCGCCGCACGCCAATGACCGATTCGCCCCTGCCGCTCAGCCCGGGTTCCGCCGGTCGCGCGTGGTTGGCAGGTCCCCGAGCCCGCCAACCACGCACGAACGCGATACGTCTCGCCTAGTTGTTGGTGATCTGGAAGCCGCTGCCTGTGATGCCGCGCGGGTTCAGGTCATCGAGGATCGTCTTGGCCGAGGTGGCGGCACCGTACTCGAAAAATGTTGGGTTCACCCAGAAGTTCCTGTACCGCCAGGAAGTGATTCCGGCCCACTCGTTCGGGCGACTCTTGTCAATTACGGGACCTCCGGAGTCGCCGCCCGGCATGGAAACATCAGCCAACATCACACCAGGGGTAACAAGTCCGTCAGTCCCCTGAGCCGGGAGCCCGCCACCAGTGCTGATGAACTTGAGGGGGCCACACTGCATGTTGAAAGCCGAGTCCGTCTGAACATACCTTTCATTCGTGGTGGAACCGATATTGCAGATGGTGGAGCCGACCGGCGGGATCTGCACCACTCCGGCGGAGTTGGAGTAGATCGTGTTGATCTTGTGCAGAGGCTGAGCAGGAACAAGTATTTGGCTGCGGTCGAGTTTACCGTCGGATGCCTGGAAGTACTTCGGTGCGCGCATCAATTGACTCGACAAAACGACATGGGGCGCGAACTCGATCACCATGTAGTCGAGTTTCCCGAGGTATCCATTGTTCGTCTGCCTGCCGTCATTGGAGACCCAGCGGATCCATCCAATAGGGCCACCATTTGGGTCGCGCCAGTCCCACACCTTGTAGTCGTTGGTGAGGGTATGGGTCCGCACCGGGGCACCGTCATAGGTCGGGTCCCCGTGATTGTCTGGATTTTCGTTGTACTTCTGATGCGAGTTGCAGTGCCCAGCCGTGATACCGACTTTGCGTCCAGCGGAGTCGGTGCCGACCGCGCCGAGAGTGCACAATCCCTGATAGTCAGGGTAGGTGACCGGGTCGAGGAAGGTGATCCGCATCCCCGGCATCACCGTCTTCGCGGTCGAGGCGGGAACTTCGTCCGCTTGAGCAGTACCGACGCCCAGACTGGCGACAAGACTGGCAGCGGCAAGCAGACCGGTGAGGTACCGGATCGTGCGTTTCACGTGGTGCTCCTTGATCGTTCGTGCGGCCATTACAAACGCGGACCGTAAACCACGCGGTTGGTTTGTATCTGGTTTCAGCGGAAGTCAAGTCAATCGGCATCTGACGAAGCTCGACGGAACCGTTGTTCACCGCCGTCGGTACAGGTTCAGCGCTGCCTGGTCCCCGCTCACGACAACGTCGCTCGACCGAGCCCACAGGCATCAGCCGAGACAGGCGGCCACACAGGTTCACCTGGCCGGACGGTAACCTGGACGCCCGTGAGCATTCAGGGAGCTACCGCAGTCGGTATTGCCAACGTGACCACGGGCGGGGTCGTCCTCGACACCTGGTACCCGGAACCCGCGCTCGGCGAGGTCGCCGAGACCGGCACCGTCGTCCTGACCGGCGCCGATGTGCCCGCCGAGTTCGCGGCGCTGACCGGAGAGGACGCCGATCGCGGCGTCACCCGCGTCGCTGTCCGCACCTCGATCGCGGACCTGTCCGCCGCACCGGTCGACGCCCACGACGCCTACCTTCGCCTGCACCTGATCTCCCACCGCCTCGTGCAGCCGCACGGCCTGAACCTCGACGGCGTGTTCGGCCTGCTCGCGAACGTCGTGTGGACGAACTACGGCCCGTGCGCCGTCGACGGCTTCGAGCTGGTCCGCGCCAAGCTGCGCGCCCGCGGTCCCGTCACCGTCTTCGGCGTCGACAAGTTCCCCCGCATGGTCGACTACGTCGTCCCGTCGGGCGTCCGCATCGGTGATGCCGATCGTGTCCGCCTCGGTGCCCACCTCGCGTCCGGCACCACCGTCATGCACGAGGGCTTCGTCAACTTCAACGCGGGCACCCTCGGCAATTCGATGGTCGAGGGCCGCATCTCCGGTGGCGTCGTCGTCGACGACGGTTCCGACGTCGGCGGCGGCGCCTCGATCATGGGCACCCTGTCCGGTGGCGGCAAGGAGGTCATCTCCGTCGGCAAGCGCTGCCTGCTCGGCGCGAACTCCGGCCTGGGTATCTCCCTCGGCGACGACTGCGTCATCGAGGCGGGCCTCTACGTCACCGCGGGCACCAAGGTCACCGGCCCGGACGGCACCGTCGTCAAGGCGAAGGAGCTCAGCGGCACGTCGAACCTGCTCTTCCGCCGCAACTCGGTCACCGGTGGTGTCGAGGTGGTCGCGAAGTCCGGCACCGGTGTCGAACTGAACGCGGCGCTGCACGCGAACGACTGATTCACCCAGGCCGTCACCACGGGCGGCTGTCTATTCGAACGTCTGGATTCATGAAGCACTCCCAGGAACACTCCCCGTCCTCCGCCAGTTCCACAGCCGAGGAGGGGGATGCGTCCCACCTCGGTCACGGACTCAAGGTTCGCCATCTGACGATGATGGGCCTCGGGTCCGCGATCGGGGCGGGGCTGTTCCTCGGCACCGGCGTCGGCATCGCCAAGGCGGGCCCGGCGGTGCTCGTCTCGTACGTCATCGCGGGCATCATCGTGATCGCCGTGATGCGGATGCTCGGCGAGATGGGCGCCGCGATCCCGGCGTCCGGCTCGTTCAGCCACTACGCCCGGATCGGCATCGGCGAATGGGCCGGCTTCACCCTCGGATGGCTGTACTGGTTCATGCTGATCATGGTGCTCGGCGCCGAGATCACCGGCGCCTCCGCGATCGTGCACAGTTGGCTGCCCGGCCTCCCGCAGTGGGTGGTGGCACTGGTGTTCGTGACCTTCTTCGCGGTGGTCAACCTGTCCAAGGTCCGCAACTTCGGCGAGTTCGAATTCTGGTTCGCCGCAATGAAGGTCACCGTCATCATCGCCTTCCTGGTGATCGGTGTCCTGCTGGTGTTCGGACTGCTCCCGGGCACCGACCCGGTCGGCACCACCAACCTGTTCGGCGAGGGCGGTTTCATGCCGAATGGTGTCGCGGGTATCGCCGCGGGACTTCTGGTGGTGGCGTTCGCGTTCGGTGGAATCGAGATCGTCACCATCGCCGCGGCGGAGTCGAAGGACCCGGAACGCTCCATCGCGTCGGCGGTCCGCAGCGTGGTGTGGCGGATCAGCGTCTTCTACCTCGGCTCCATCGCGATCATGGTGCTCGTGCTGCCGTGGAACTCCGAGCAGTTGCAGAGCGGCCCGTTCGTCGCGGTCCTGAACGAGGCGAGCATCCCGTACGTCTCCGGGTTCATGGAACTGGTCGTCGTGGTGGCGTTGCTCTCGGCGTTCAACGCCAACGTGTACGGCACCTCGCGGATGGCGTTCGCCCTCTCCCGGGACGGCGACGGACCGTCCGCGTTGGGCAAGCTCTCCCCGACCGGCGTGCCGACCAACGCGGTGCTGGTGTCGGTGTTCTTCGGCTTCGTGTCGGTGCTGCTGAACTGGCTGCTGCCCGACTCGCTGCTCGAGATCCTGCTCAACGCCGTCGGCGCCGCACTGCTGGTGGTGTGGATCTTCATCGTGGTCGCGCAGCTGCGACTGCGCCGACGCCTCGAGGCCGAAGGCAGGTTGACCGTGAAGATGTGGGGCTTCCCGTACCTGAGCTGGCTGACGCTCGCGGCACTCGGCGGCCTGATCCTGCTGATGCTCACCGACACCGACGCCCGCAAGCAGTTGATCTCGACGGCGATCCTCACCCTGTTCATCGCCGGGTTGTCGGTGCTCAACGCGAGGCGGCGCAAGGCCGCGGTCTGATCGCTTCGCCGGACGGATCGTGCATGCGGCCCGGACCGGACTCCGGACCGGGCCGCATGTGGCGCGTCCGGCTCAGCGCGCGGTGAAGCCGCCGTCGATCGAGAGAGCCGCGCCGGTGACGAACGATGCCTCGTCGCTCAGCAGGAACGCGACGAAGGGTGCGATCTCCTCCGGCCGTGCGACACGGTTCACCGGGTGCAGGGCAGCTATCTGCGCCATCGCCTCGTCGGTGGGGGCCATGGACCCGCGGGAGAGCGGAGTGTCGACCCCTCCTGTGGTGATGGCGTTGACGCGGACGCCCCGCTCGGCAACCTCCAGCGCGACGGACCTGGTCAGGCCCACGACGGCGTGCTTGGCGGCAACATAGGGCGCGACCTCGGGCAGCGCGACGACACCCATGTTCGACGCGTTGTTGACGATCGCCCCGCGGGTGTCGAGGACTGCAGGAATCTGGTGCTTGAGGCAGTTGAAGACACTGGTGAGGTTCTGCGCGATCTCTGCGTCCCAGTCGGCACCGTCGATTCCGCACACCGAGCCGGACGCGTTGATGCCGCCGGCGTTGTTGAATGCCCCGTCCAGTCGCCCGAACTCGGCGACCGCGGCGGAGACCAGTGCCGCGGCATCCGCTTCGACAGACACGTCCGCCGGTACGAATGTCGCCGTGCCGCCCGCGGCGCGGATGCTCGCCGCAGCGTCCTCCCCGACGTCCTTGCGGCGAGCACCGATCACGACGGCGGCGCCCTCCGCCGTGAGCCGCCGGGCAACAGCGAGACCGATGCCGGATGTGCCGCCGGTGACGATGAAGACCTTGGAGTCGAGGCGCGAAGACATGACGAGTCCTTTCGGAAGTTCTGCTGGAGGTGGCGACGTGGTCGCCTGAATCAGACTGCAGAATCACGAGACTCGGCGCTGGCGGGAATCGGACGACGCGTTGGGCGTGCGATTCTGTCGAGTGGCCTTCGCTCCGACGACCGTCAGGACAGCAGGCTCGCGGTCGGCTGCACCCGGCCGGTCAGTGCCGAGATCAGCGTGAGCGCGACGGCGTGCTGACGCTTCGTGTAGTCGGCGGTCGACTCGACACCGACGAAGCACTGGATGTCGCGGGCGAATGCGTCGTAGCTGGTGGCCAGGACGCCTGCCGTGGCGAACACCCCGGCAACGATCAACTGGTCGCGTCCGCGTCGACGCAGTTCCTCGGCCAGATCCGTTGCGAAGAACGCGCTGTAGCTGCGCTTCTTGACCCACACGACGTCAGGCGAGACGAGCTCGTCGAGCGCCGTCTCCTCCGCCTGACGCGGGTCGGGCCCCAGCCCCCACATCGAGCCGAGCAGTCCGCGCTGCACGGGCTCGGTGGCCGGCCGAGGACCGCTGCCGAGGATCGGAACACCAAGGTCCACTGCACGTTTCAGAAGGGCCGACACCTCCGACAGGAGCCGCGACCTGACCTGCGCAGCGAGCACATCCAGGTAGTAGGGCTGCATGTCGTGCACGAGAATCGCGACCCTCGTCGGGTCCGGTGTCCAGTCGGGACCGCCGGCCAGCTCGACGAGATCACTCGCGTCGTAGTCCTCCACCTCGGCCTTGAACGTTGCCATGGAGACATTGTCCGCGACATCCCGAAGGGCTGTGCTCATCGCCGATCGTTCGACCCGTCGAGGCCCAGCACCGAACCGGTCGAGGCGACTGACTCGGCGACCTCGGCGGCGTCCCGGTCCGCGGCACCACAGGCCGGCATCGCCTCGGTCATGGTGGCGCTCCAGGAGGTGTGCCACCGGTCAGGAAAGCACCGCTCGAGCAGTTCGAGCATGATCGGTACGGCCGTCGACGCCCCTGGCGAGGCTCCGAGGAGGCCGGCGATGGTCCCGTCCCCTCCGACGACGAGTTCGGTGCCCTGATGGAGTACGCCGACGCGGCGCCGGTCCGGCGTCACCAGCTGCGCGCGCTGGCCTGCCGGCACGAGCTCCCACTGACGAATGTCCGCGTTCGGGTAGAAGCGCTGCAACTTGGCGAACTTCTTTCGGGGCCTCGCCGCGAGTTCGCCCACGAGATAGCGCACCAACGACAGGTTCTGGACGAGTGCGGCCACGATGACGAGCAGGTTGTGCCACCGGAGCGTCGTGAAGACGTCGCTCAGGCGTCCGTGCTTGAGCAGTTTGGTACTGAACGTCGCGTACGGACCGAAAAGGAGGTGCTCGGTTCCCTCGATGAACCGCCGGTCGAGGTGCGGCACCGACATCGGCGGCGCTCCGATCGCGGCCTGGCCGTAGACCTTCGCCTCGTGACGAGTGACGACGTCCGGTTCCGAGCAGCGAAGGAAGGCCGCGCCGACCGGCAGCACGGCGTACCCGCGAACCTCGGGAAGGCGAGCTCGCTGCAGCAGACGCAGTGCCATTCCGCCTGCACCCACGAACACGTGCCGCCCGCGCAGCTCGAACGTGCCGGAACCGGAACTCCCTCCCACAACCCACGCTCCGCCGGGTGACCGACGCAGCGAACGCACCTCGTGTTCGAACAAGACCTCCCCACCGGCGTCGGCGACGATTCGCGTCAACCCCTCTGTCAGAGAGCCGAAATCGACGTCGGTCCCTCCGGCATGTCGCGTGGCCGCCATCGGCTCGCCCGGAGTTCGTCCCTCGATCAACAGCGGTGCCCACCGGCCGATCGTGGCGGGGTCGTCGCTGTACTCCATCCGGTCGAACAGTGGGTCACACGTCAGCGTCTCGAATCGCTCACGGAGGTAGTCGATGTCGCGACGCCCGAAGACGACGTCCATGTGCGGGGTCGCGTGAACGAAGGCATCCGGGTCCAGCAACCCCCTGGCCGTGAGGTACCCCCACCATTGGCGACAGACATGGAACTGCCGCGCGATGGTCGATGCCTTGCGTCCGTCTTCCGGGTCGGGCATGTAGTTCAGCTCGCAGAACCCGCTGTGCCCGGTGCCGGCGTTGTTCCACGGCCCACTGCTCTCGGTGGCCAGCCCGGTTGCCCTCTCCAGCAGGACGATCCGCCAGTCGGGCTCCAGGATCGCGAGCATCGATCCCAACGTTGCGGACATGATTCCGCCACCGATCAGGATCACATCGGCATCCCGCCCATCGGGCGAGTCCGGCACGGCATTCGACGGTCGACCCATGTGACGCACACTCCCGACGTAGAGGGTTGGTGCAGCCAGAATTCGCCCGCGACACACCATCCGTCCAATGAACGAGTGCGGTATTACGATCCAGTTATGGATCAGTGGACGAATCGACTGGCCCCACAGCTGCGGGCGCTGGTCGAACTGGCCGCGCACGACGGTCACATGACCCAGGCAGCGGCGGCACTCGGCGTGCCGCAGTCGTCGATGAGTCGGCGCATCCACGCCCTGCAAGAGGACTTGCGGGTTCCGCTGCTGATTCATGACGGCCGGATCGTCCGCCTCACCGCCGCCGCCGAACGCTTGGCGCGACAGGTCCGTGACCCGCTGCACCAACTGGATCTGGCGATCGCCGAGGTGACCGGAGCAGCCGATCCCGACCAGGGGACCGTTCGATTCGGGTTCCCCCTGACGATGGGATCCGGTCACGTTCCCGACCTTCTCGCCGCGTTCCGTCGCCACCATCCCGGCATCAAGGTGATTCTCAAGCAGGCGCACGGATCAGCCCTCGGCACGGATCTCGTGACCGGAGAACTCGACCTGGCGATCGTCATCCCCGCGCCCGACCGCCTCAAGCACGTCCGCATCGGTTCCCAGCAGATTCACGTGGCGGTTCCCGAAGATCACCGCCTGACGACGAGGAAGCACGTCGAACTCACGGACCTGAAGAACGAGACCTTCATTGCCAACCCACCGAGCTATAACCTTCGGCAACTCACCGAGAGCTGGTGTCACGACAAGGGATTCGAGCCGGACGTCGCGTTCGAGGTGACCGAGTTCGCCACCATCCGCGAGCTGGTCAGCCGTGGCCTCGGAATCGCACTGCTCCCCCACGACGAACGAACAACGCCGGGCCTGGCCGAACTGCCACTGACCGGCACGCGATACAGGCGAGACGTCACCCTTGCCTGGGGCTCGACAACCGAGGCGCCTGCGACACAACGCCTCAGCAGCTTCCTCCTCCGCCATTTCGGCTGAGGACGCGCGCGTCCGCTACTCCCCCGGCAGTACTCGAGCACGGGTGGAGACGGCACCGACGACGGCGGACACGAGCCTGTTGGCCTGGACGAGGCGTACCGATTGGGGCATGGTCGATGCATGGGCTCCGACGATCACGACATCGGCGAGGAAAACACGCGGCCGGTCGAGCCGGGGATCGTCACCGACTTCCGGGACCGGATGAGCTACGGGTCCTACCTCGACCTCGGCACGCTGCTCGGCGCGCAGCATCCGGTCAGTGCGCCGGAGCATCACGACGAACTGCTGTTCATCATTGCGCACCAGACGAGCGAACTGTGGCTGAAGCTGACGCTGCACGAACTGAGTGCGGCGAAGGCGGCGCTCGCCCGGGACGACATCTCGGTCGCGCTCAAGTGCATCGCCCGCGTCAAACACATCCAGAAGTCGTTGACCGAACAGTGGTCGGTGCTCGCGACACTCACTCCGACGGAGTACTCGCAGTTCCGTGGCTTCCTCGGCAACGCGTCGGGATTCCAGTCGTTCCAGTACCGGGCCGTTGAATTCATCCTCGGCAACAAGAACGCCGGGGTGCTGCCGGTGTTCGAGTCGGACCCCGAGGCGCATGCCCTGCTGTCGCGGGTGCTGGCGGAACCGAGCCTGTACGACGAGTTCTGGCGACACCTGCACCGGGTCGGACTTCCGGTGCCGGAGTCGGCATTGCAGCGGGACCCCGCGAGCGCGTACACCCTCAACCGCGACCTCATCCCGCTGGTCAAGCACGTCTACGAGAACCCGCACGAGAACTGGGAGGCGTACGAGTCGTTCGAGGAGTTGGTCGATCTGGAGGAGAACTTCCAGCTGTGGCGGTTCCGGCACATGCGGACGGTGCTGCGCGTCATCGGAACGAAGCCCGGCACCGGCGGTTCGAGCGGCGTCGGGTTCCTCCAGCGCGCCCTCGACCTCACGTTCTTCCCCGAATTGTTCGCGGTCCGAACCGAAGTCGGTCGGTGACGTGCCGACTGGAACGGTCGCAGCCGACGAGTCCTGGCTCGGGCGGTGGAGCGGACCGATCGGATTCACCCTCGACGGCGGACGGATGCGGCCGGGTGCGAGCGGCCGCGACGCCGACCTGCACCTCGGCGGCACCGTGTTTCCCGGGTTCCGCGACGCCCACGTCCACCTGGAACTGGTCGATGCCCGAGCACTGTTCGCGGGCGGCCTCGACGAGGTGTACGACCTGGGTGCCGGGCTCGACGCCGTCGCGACGTGGCCGTCACCGGACGGTCGCCCGGTCGAGGGAATGCCGCGGGTGCGCTTCGCCGGCCAGTTCCTGACGGCGCCGGGCGGCTACCCGAGCGACCGGCCGTGGGCGCCCGCGGGCTCGGTCCGGGAGGTCGACTCCGCCGAGGATGCGGCAGCGGCGGTACGCGAACAGGTCTGTGCGGGATCAGCTTTCGTGAAGGTCACTTTGAACGCTGCCGCGGGACCGGTGTTCGATGACGACACCCTGACGGCGGTGGTCTCCGCCGCCCGCGCCGCGGGCCGCGGGGTGATCGCGCACGCCGAGGGGCCGGGACAGGCAGCCCGTGCCCTCGCTGCGGGCGTCGACGTCCTCGCGCACACCCCGTGGACGGAAGCTCTCGACGATTCCGTCATCCACACGGCAGCACGGTCGATGCTGTGGATCAGCACACTCGCCATCCACCGCGGCCCCGAACTCAATGTGGCCGTGGACAATCTGCGCCGGTTCCACGCCGCTGGCGGACGCGTCCGGTACGGAACCGATCTCGGAAACGGTGACCTACCCGAGGGGCCGAACCCGGCGGAGGTGCTGTCGCTGCTCGACGCCGGACTCGGCCGTGCGGAAGTTCTGGACGCGATGATCGACGGTGGCGCCGCCGCGCGGTTCGCCGCGGGCCTGCAGCGGTTCACCTGGATCCCCGGGACCCCGCCCGCGGCTGACGCCGATTTCGCCGACTGGCTGGCGGGCGCGCGGATCGTGGCCGTCAGCGATCTCGACCTCGCCCCGGACATCGAACGAGGAGGCATGCAGTGACCGTCGACGACCTGGACCGTGACGCCGCCGCGCGAGATGCGGCAGATCCGTTGGCCCACTACCGCTCCCTCTTCCACTCGACCGAAGGCTCCGATCTGGTCTCCTACCTGGACGGCAACTCGCTGGGCCGCCCGACGATCGCGGCGACGGAGGCGATCACCGCTGCCGTCGCACAGTGGTCGGGGCGACTGATCCGGGGTTGGGACGAGCAGTGGATGGACCTGCCGCTCACCATCGGCGACCGGCTCGGCGCCGCGGCACTCGGCGCCGCACCGGGACAGACGACGATCGGCGATTCGACGACCGTGCTGCTCTACAAGCTCGCCCGCGGCGCCCTCGCGATGCGGCCGGGCCGAACCGAGATCGTCCTCGACAGCGACAACTTCCCCACCGACCGCTACGTCCTCGAAGGCATCGCGGACGAGCTCGGCCTGCACCTGCGTTGGATCACGGTCGATCCCGCATCCGGTGTCGAGGTGGCCGCCGCTCGCGACGCGATCACCGATCGCACGGCACTGGTGGTGCTCAGTCACGTCGCGTACCGGTCGGGCTTTCTCGCCGAGGTGGACGCGATCACACGCTGCGCCCACGATGCAGGCGCCCTGGTCCTGTGGGACCTGTGCCACTCCGTCGGGAGTGTCCCGATCGAACTCGATTCGTGGCACGTCGATTTCGCGGTCGGCTGCACCTACAAGTATCTGTGCGGCGGTCCGGGATCGCCCGCGTTCGCCTATGTGCGCACCGAGCACCAGGACGACTTCCGGCAACCGATCCAGGGGTGGATGGGTCGCCGCGACCCATTCGAGATGGGTCCGGGTTACGTGCCCGCCGAGGGTGTCCGGCGGGTTGTCAGCGGCACTCCGGCGATCCTCGGGATGATCGCGATGCAGTCGACGATCGACATGATCGAGCGCGCGGGCATCGACGCGGTGCGCGCGAAGTCGGTGCAGTTGACCGAGTACCTGATCGACCTGGCGCGCGAACTCCTCCCCGGCGTCGCGATTTCGTCACCCCTCGATTCCGGCCGCCGCGGCGGGCACGTCACCCTCGACCACCCCGGATTCCGCGACGCATTGTCGCGACTGTGGGCTCGCGGCGTGATCCCCGACTTCCGCGCACCGCAGGGCCTGCGCCTGGGACCGAGCCCCCTGAGCACGGGGTTCGCCGAATCCCTGGCAGGGGTCCGGGCGATCGCGGACGAGGTGGAACGCTAGGGGAATCTCACGATCACCGGCTTTCGCGGCGGGCAAGCTCGCCGAACACCAGGGTGGCCACCATGAAGAACACCGCACCGACCCACGGCGCGAGCAGCAGCGCGGCGAGCAGTCCGCTGATCGCGAACAACACCACCTCCGCCGCGAACCGGCGTGGATTCGCGAGCCGACGCACGGACGTCGGCGCCATCCACACCGCCCAGATCGCCGCGGCGACAACGGGAAGCGCAACGGCCGCCAGCACCTGAACCACCAGGCTGTCGCTGGACGCGGCACCGGACAGCGCCAGGATCGTGAGCATCATCAGTTCGAGGAGAAACGCCGCCGCGTGCAGCGGACCGTAGTCGGAACGCTCGCGCGCCGAGCTCGTCACTGCGCGACCTTGATCAGCAACTTTCCGAAGTTCTGACCTTTCAGCAAACCGATGAAGGCGGCGGGAGCGTTCTCGAGACCGTCGACGACGTCTTCCCTGTGTTTCACGCGGCCGTCCGCGATCCAGCCGGACATGTCGGCCAGGAAGTGCACGAACTGATCCTTCACGAACTCCGACTGGATGAAACCCCGCACGGTGAGGCTCTTCGTGAGGATCCGACCCATCAGTGCCGCGGACCGGTCCGGGCCCTCCGGCGCCGACGTCAGGTTGTAGTTCGCGATCAGGCCACAGACCGGCACCCGGGCGTAGGTGTTCAGCAGCGGCAGCACCGCGTCCCACACCTTGCCGCCGACGTTCTCGAAGTACACGTCGATTCCGTTGGGGCAGGAAGCCTTCAGTTGCGCCGCGAAGTCGGGCGCACGGTGGTCGAGGGCCTCGTCGAAGCCGAGCGCACGCAGGTGCGCGACCTTGTCGGGCCCACCGGCGATTCCGACGGCGCGGGCGCCCTTGATCTTCGCGATCTGCCCGACCGCGGAGCCGACGGGACCGGTGGCCGCCGCAACCACCACGGTCTCGCCGCGCGCCGGCTTGCCGATCTGGAGCAGCCCCGCGTACGCCGTGAAACCCGGCATGCCGAGTACCCCGAGCGCCGTCGACAGGGGCGCCGCCGCCGGATCCAGCTTCCGCACGTGCCGCGCGTCCGCGATCGCGTGGGACTGCCAGCCCGAGAACGACAGCACCACATCACCTTTCACGAACGAGGGGTCCTTGGACTCGACGACGCGACCAACCGTGCCGCCGACCATCACGGCGCCGAGCGGGACGGGGTCGGCGTACGACTCGGCCTCGCTCATGCGGCCGCGCATGTACGGATCGAGCGACAGGTAGAGGGTTTCGAGGAGCAGTTCACCGTCGGCAGGCTCAGGGAGGGGCGCCGTTTCGATCCGGAAGTCGGACGGGGTCGGCTCGCCTACGGGGCGGGCGGCGAGCACGACGCGAGTGTTCTCGGCAGGCAGGCTCATGCCTGTCGAGGCTAGTCTTCTGTGACGGAGGTCGCACTCGACGCGCGGAGAGCATGGAGGACCGACGATGAACGCCGTCAACCTGAGCAAGCAACATCCGAGCCTCTATCAGCAGTTGCTGACCCTGAGCGCTCAGGCCGACGCCGCGATCATGGACGCGGGGCTGGACCCACTCCTCGGCGAGCTGGTCAAGATCCGGGTTTCCCAGATCAACGGCTGCGCATTCTGCCTGCGTATGCACACCCGTGACGCTGTCGCGAAGGGCGAGACCACCGATCGCCTGGCGGTCGTGGCGGCGTGGTGGGAGTCGCAGTACTTCACGGAACAGGAGAGGGCTGCGCTCGCGCTGGCCGAGCAGGTCACCGAACTTCCCGTGCCGGCACGCCAGGGCTGGCGCGACGGCTCCCTCACGGACGCACAGGCGTCGGCGGTCAGCTGGCTCACCGTGGTGATGAACGCATGGAACCGTGTCGCGGTCACGAGCCACTATCCGGTTGCACCCTGACCCCTGGAGTTTTATACCCCCTGGGGGTATGGTCGGGGCATGAGCATGCGACCCGAACACCCTGTATCGGCCGCCCCGCACACGCACCACGACGCAGTCGGGACGCATCATGAGCACACCAACCATTCCGGCCACGACCACATGGGCCACGGCGCGCCCGATGCCGCGCACGATCCAGGCGCGGGACACTCCGGGCACGGGGATCATGGTGGCCACGCCGGACACGGCAATCACGTCGACCAGTTCCGCCGGCTGTTCTGGATCATGCTTGTCCTCGCCGTCCCGACCGTCGCGTTCAACGACATGTTCGCGGACCTCATCGGGTATCAGCTGCCGGATGCCGACTGGGTGCGGTGGGTCTCGCCGATCCTCGGCACGGTCATCTACTTCTGGGGCGGTCGCCCCTTCCTGACCGGCGCGGTCAGTGAAATCCGTTCACGCAAGCCGGGAATGATGCTGCTGATCGCCCTCGCGATCACCGTCGCCTTCGTCGCCTCATGGGGTTCGACACTGGAACTGCTCCACCACGAACTGAACTTCTGGTGGGAGCTGGCGCTTCTCGTCGTGATCATGCTGCTCGGGCACTGGATCGAGATGCGATCTCTCGCCCAGACCACCTCCGCGCTGGATTCGCTCGCCGCGTTGCTGCCCGACGAGGCCGAGAAGCTCGTCGGGGAGGACGTCGTGACGGTCTCCCCCGCCGAACTGACCGTCGGCGACATCGTGATCGTGCGCCCCGGCGCATCGGTACCGGCCGACGGCACCATCGTCGACGGCACCGCGAGCATGGACGAGGCGATGGTGACCGGCGAGTCGAAGCCGGTCCAGCGTGAGGCCGGCGACACCGTCGTTGCGGGCACGGTCGCCACCGACTCGGGTCTGCGCGTTCGGGTCACGGCCACCGGGGACGACACGGCACTGGCCGGCATCCAGCGACTGGTCGCCGACGCGCAGGCGTCGTCCTCGCGCGCACAGCGCATCGCCGACACCGCCGCCGGTTGGCTGTTCTGGTTCGCCCTCGGCGCCGCCGCGATCACCGCGGTCGTGTGGACCGCGATCGGTATGCCCGACTCCGCGGTCGTGCGAGCCATCACCGTCCTCGTCATCGCCTGCCCCCACGCCCTCGGCCTCGCGATTCCGCTCGTGGTGTCCATCGCGACCGAACGCGCCGCCCGCGGAGGCGTTCTCGTCAAGGACCGACTCGCGCTCGAGTCGATGCGCACCGTCGACGCGGTCCTCTTCGACAAGACCGGCACGCTCACGAAGGGTGAGCCCTCGGTGCTCGCCGTTGAACCGGTCGCCGGGTACAGCCCGGACCGGGTGCTGGCCCTCGCGGCCGCCGCCGAATCCGACAGCGAACACCCCCTCGCGAGGGCCATCGTCCGGAAGGCGGAGTCGAGCGGCATCACCGTCCCGGCGTCGTCGGACTTCTCCTCTTCGCCCGCGGTCGGCGTAACGGCCACCGTCGACGGTTCCCGCATCCGGGTCGGCGGCCCGCACCTGCTCACCGAGCACGACCTCGCCGAACTGCCGGTCGCCGACGAATGGCGCAGGACCGGCGCGATCATCCTGCACGTGCTCTCCGGCGACGACGTGATCGGCGCGCTGCGCCTCGCCGACGAGATCCGCCCGGAGTCGCGTGACGCCGTCGACGCGCTGCACGCTGCCGGAGCACAGGTCGTGATGATCACCGGTGACGCGCAGGCGGTCGCCGAGAGCGTGGCGGCGGACCTCGGCATCGACCGGGTGTACGCCGGCGTGCGACCCGAGGAGAAGGCGGCGAAGGTCGCCGAACTCCAGCACGAGGGTCGCAAGGTCGCGATGGTCGGCGACGGCGTCAACGATGCTCCGGCGCTCGCGCAGGCCGACGTCGGCATCGCCATCGGCGCGGGCACCGACGTCGCGATCGGATCGGCCGGCGTGATCTTGGCGTCGTCGGACCCCCGCTCGGTGCTGTCGGTGATCGAACTGTCCCGCGCGAGCTACCGCAAGATGAAGCAGAACCTGTGGTGGGCAGCCGGTTACAACCTCGTTGCCGTACCCCTGGCCGCCGGCGTCCTCGCCCCGATCGGGTTCGTGCTGCCGATGAGTGTCGGTGCGATTCTCATGTCGGCGTCGACGGTCGTCGTCGCGCTCAACGCGCAGTTGCTCCGACGCCTCGATCTGACGCCGCAGCACAGCACCGACCGGTTCCTCGGGCGGAGAGGAGTCCGCGAGGACGATCGCGGCTCCCGGTGACCCGGGCCGACGACCTCCGAGACCGAATTCGAGCGCCTCTCGGCCGACACCGGCGCGGTACCCGTGAAGTCCGCGTGGGTCCCGGTCCCGCCGCCACCGCAGTAGGGTCGTCTGGTGTCGCGATTCACTGGATGAGCCGCGGCGCAGCTTCGAAGAGGTGACCTTCTGCCGAAACGAGGAAGACATGCCGCTCGTGAACGCCGGAACACGAATCGTGGTCGGGGTCGACGGATCCGACACCTCACTGGGGGCCGCGAAATGGGCCGCCGTGGTGGCAGAGAAACTGGGGCAGCCACTGCATGTCGTGCATTCGGCGCCGAAACCCAAGCGTACGTCCGGCCGCGGCGAGCCATCCCCCTCTCAACAGCTGATCGACAGTCTCGACGCGGAGGGAGTCGAAGTTCTCTCCTCTGCGGTCGACGCCATTCGTGAACACGCCTCCGACATTCGTATGACGACGGAACTCGACAACGAGCCTGCCGCAGCCGCACTGCTCACTGCCGCGAACGACGCCACCATGATCGTGCTCGGCGCCACGGGACGAGGGACGGTCGAGCGGTGGCTGCTCGGATCGACCGCGGTGCGGGTGGCCAACCAAGCCCCCTGCCCCGTCGTCGTCTGGCGAGGCGACCCTGCCGATCCCGGGCCCGACACGCGCCCGCTCGTCGTCGGCATCGACGGCAGCACCATCTCCGCAGCCGCAACCGAGCTGGCATTCACGTTCGCGGACCTGCTCGGTGCACCCGTCACTGCGGTGCGGTCCTGGACGGACGAGTACGCGATCGGTGCGGCCACCCCCGAAATGCTGCGCCAGTCGGGACCGACGGCACTGCTGGTCGACTGGGAGGCAGTCGCTCGTGCCGAGGAGCAGCATCTGGCGGACATCCTCGCCCCGTTCCGGGACCGCTTTCCCGGCGTGACCGTCAACGCGGTGTCGTCCCGCGGATCGGCACCCCGAGAACTGCTGCGTGCCCTTGATGACGGCCAGCTGGCCGTGGTGGGGAGCAGGGGCCTCGGCCGAGTCGCAGCGGCCCTGCTCGGCTCGACGAGTCAGAACCTGCTGCATCGCGCCGACAGGACCGTCATCGTCCACCGCGATCCGGACGCGTCGTAGGCAGAGCGCTGCCGGGTCGACGGCGGGCAGGGACGAACGCCGGACTGCGCCTCGGCGTTGCCTGCCCGTGCATAGCTCAGGGGGTATCGGCCTGCGCAGCCTGGCGGGTAGGCAGCAGTGGCCGCCACGGCCAATGCCGAGCGAGGCGCGCGCGGGCCCGCAGAAATCCGAGACCGAGGACGAGCCCGAAGATCAGGTGCCCGATCAGGGACAGCACGATCGTGGTGGGAGTGAGCGGGAACATCTTCTGCTGTCCGCCCGGTGACAGCGCGACCGTGCCGATCAACCCGGCCCACACCGGGGCCACCGCGAAGGCGACGAAAGCGACCAGGACGGTGCGGCGCGATCGGTGCTGCAGGCCGAAGGTGAGGGCCAGGAGGAAGAACCCGATCCCGATCCCACCGCCGTCGCCGAGGTACCGCCACAGGTAACCCACGATCGCACCGGTGCGGGCGTCGCTGCCCGCGTGCACCCACGTGCCCATCCGCGGGATGAAGTCGCCCCACAACCCGAGCAGGTACACGGTGTCGAGGCGGAACACGTCGTACACCAGGCACGCGAACATGCCCCAGAAGAGACCGTGTCCGACGATCCGGTCAACCGGGTGCGGCGCGAAAACGCACAGCACGACGAGGATCGCGGCGAGCGGGATGATCACCAGCGCACCCGTCGCGTTCATCGAGACCACCCCGAACACCTGCGCCGAGATCGCCAGCAAAGGCAACGACGCCAGGAGGAGGTACAGCCCGATGCGGGTGAACGCCCAGTGATGGCGGACCCTGCCGGTCGAGGGAGGAGCGTGCTCCAGCTCGTCGGGGACGGTGGGATCGAGGATGTGCGGCATGGTGCGGTGTCCTTCCAGTCCGGTGGCCACCTCGTCGGGTGGTCCTGGTCCAGACCAGCGTCCGCCGGGCGCCGCGGCGCCGACAGGCACCCGAGGGTGAGGAAAGACGCCACCCTCGACGTGGGGCCATCCCGGCAGCCCCGACTTCGCTGCCCGAGGCCGTCCACTCCCCGCAGAACTACAGACCGGTTCCTCGGTCGTCGGAACCGCCTGACTGGCGACGGCGATGTTGTCGAGACGAGGATCGTCCTTCCGAGAGGCGGTCAGATCCGCGTGTCGACGTCGACCCAGTAGTTGTCCCGCAACGACCGCTTCAAGACCTTGCCGGCGCCGCTGCGGGGAAGACTGTCGACGAAGTCGATCCGCTTGGGTGTACGTACACTGCCCAGCGCGTCCTTCACCAGCGCGATGAGTTCCGACTCGCCGACGTCACGACCGGGCGAGAGCTCGACGACGGCGATCACCTTTTCGCCCCAGTCGGGGTCGGGTACGCCGATCACGGCACAGTCGCCGACGCTGGGATGTCCCCAGATGACCTGCTCGATCTCACTGGGATACACGTTGAAGCCGCCAGTGATGATCATGTCCTTGGTCCGGTCGGTGATGTAGAGGTAGCCCTCGTCGTCGAGGTGTCCGACGTCACCGGTGCGGAGCCAACCGTCGATGATCGTCTCGGCGGTCTTGTCGGGCTGCTTGTAGTAGCCCTTCATCACCAGATCGCCGCGGACGCAGATCTCACCGCTCTCACCGCGCGGTACGGCTTTGTCGTCCGTGCCGCGGATCTCGACGGTGATGAGCGGGTACGGGCGTCCACAGGAGTCGAGTCGACTGTCCGACACCGGGATTCCGTCGCGGATGCGTTCGTCGGGACGCGCGAACGCGACTCCGGCGAACGCCTCGGTCTGTCCGTACGCGGCCATCATCACCGGGCCGAAGACCTCGATCGCTCGCTTGACCTTCTCCACCGACATGGGCGCAGCCCCGTGCACGAAGTAGCGCAACGAGGAGAAGTCGAAGTCACGTCCGGCCACCCAGTCCAGCATGCGATAGATGACCGTCGGAGGCAGGAACAGGTCTGTGACCCGATGCGACTCGATCGCCTCGACGATCGACGCGGGGTCCGCTCGCGGAACGATCACGACGGTGCCGCCGCGCGCCGTGGTCGGGAGGGTGATGATGCCCGCCGAGTGCGTGAGGGGCGCCGCCGCCAGATTGACGATCGACTCGGCGTGGCCGTATTCGAACGCCATCAGCAGATGCGCGCACGTGTTGGCAAGCGTGCGATGGGTGTTCATGACGCCCTTCGGCAGCCCCGTGGTGCCACCGGTGGGAGAGATCATCACGACGTCGTCCATCGAGTACGGGACGGCCGGTCGGGTGACCGGCCGGCCGTGGATCCACGTGGCGAGCGACGGGTACGAGCCGTCGAGGTCGGAATCGATGCAGATCATCAGGGCCAGGTCGGGCACCGACGCACACAGCTCCTCGGCCTCGGAACGCATCGAGCTGTGGAAGAAGAGAGCTTCGCAGTCGAACTGCCGGATCAGCCCCGCCGACGTGCTGGGCGGCTCGCCCGGGTGCAGCGGCACCCAGGCTCGGCCGGCACGCCATATGCCGAGGACACACAGCCACGCCACGGGATCGTTCGGGGAGAGCACGGCCGCGTGTCCGGTCGACGTCACTTCGGTGTCGAGGAGCGCCGATGCGATCTGGCAGGTGAGTTCGCCCGCTTCCTGATAGGTCCACGAGCGCTCGCCCATGATGAAAGCGGTACCGGAGGCATTCTGATCCCACCCGCGGTCGAAGAAGTCGATGATCGCCATCAGACCGCCTCGAGGACGGTCACCACTGCGACGGCTTCCTCACCTGTCGAGAACGGGCTGAATCCGCCGCCGTTCTCGGCGAGAGCGATCCGTGCGCCCTCAACCTGACGACTACCTGCTTCGCCACGCAACTGGCTGACGAGCTCGAAGATCTGGCCGAGACCGGTCGCAGCGAGGGGATG
Organism: Rhodococcus sp. RD6.2; assembly: GCF_001040705.1. GTDB lineage: Bacteria > Actinomycetota > Actinomycetes > Mycobacteriales > Mycobacteriaceae > Rhodococcus_G. The sequence continues at coordinate 658,759 of NZ_CVQP01000001.1, read as the reverse complement.
CCCCTTCGATTCGAGGCCGCCGGAGGTGTTGATCGGGATGCGTCCTCCGATCGAGGTGACTCCCGACTCGGCGGCCGCGCCGCCGCCCCCCAACTCGACGAAACCGAGGAGTTCGCTGATGAACAGTTCGCCGAAGGCGGTCGCGTCGTGGACCTCGGCGACGGAGACATCGCTCGGCGCGATGCCGGCCCGCTCGTAGGCACGCTCGCCTGCGAGCTTCGTGACGTGCCTCGAGTAGTCGGTCATCGCGCGCTCCACGCCGGTGCCGACGACGGACGCGAGCACACGGACCTGCCGCTTCGACCCCACCCGCGCGGCCACCTCTGCGTTGCAGACGATCACGGCCGAGGCGCCGTCGGTGAGGGGCGAGCACATCGGAACTGTCAGCGGGAAACTCAGCGCGCGTGCCGCGAGGATCTCGTCGACGCTCATGTCCTTGCGGAAGTGCGAGAGCGGATTGTCGACCGAATGCCGGTGGTTCTTTGCCGACACCGCCGCGAGCTGGCGCTGCGTGGTGCCGAACCGGTCCATGTGGGCTCGGGCCATCGCCGCGTAGATGTCCATGAAGATGCTGCGCCGGCCCGCCTGACTGGCGTCGACGGTGCCGCCGAGTTGGTCGAGCGTCCGCTGCAGTGCGGCGGGGTCGGAGAGATCGTAGGCGCCGTCGAAGACGCTCATCGTCTTCGCGCGGTCGCCGGTGTTCATCTTCTCCGCGCCGACCGCCAGCGCGACGGCCGACTCCCCGGCCCGCACGCTCGTGACCGCCAGACTCAGCGCCGACGACCCGCTCGCGCACGCGTTCTCGACGTTGAAGACGGGGATCCGCTCGAGTCCTGTTCCGCGCAGCGCGATCTCGCCGGCGATCATGGCCTGGCCCTCCAGCGGGCCCTGGGTGGTGTTGCCGAAGTAGGCGCTGTCGACCTCGGCGGGATCGACGCAGGCGTCGGCGAGTGCCTCTCGGACCGCCCGAGTGGCCAGGCTCGGGACGGTCTCGGACGGATGCACTCCGAACGGGGTCATGCCTACCCCGATGATGAAGACGTCGTTCATGTTTCGCGTCATTCCTGCGTGCTCACAGGCCCGAGGGACGCCGTGAGGGAATCGGTGGGATGCCGGTGCACGGACTCCACCATCCGTTCGGCGCCGAGCACCTGGAGGGTGTCGCCCGCGGCCTTGAGCAGTCCGGTCGGCATGTCGGCGCGACCGACGAACGAATGGCTCGCCAGGATCGCCGGGATGTCGAAGATCGGACTCTCGGCGATGATGTCCTGCGCGCTCAGGCCTGCGCCGTCTCGTTCCCGAACCGTGTCGAGGGTCGCCAGCAGCATGGTGCGCCACGTGTGCAGGTCCTCTCGCCGCATCGGATCCATGTGTCCCTGGACGTACCAGTCGACGTCGAGCGTCTCGAGCAGCGCGAGAGTGGTGAGCCAGGCGACGGGATCACCGGACTGGATGGCCGGGGTCATTCCGAGGTCGGCGATGAAGGCCACGCGGTCGTCGACCGCATGCACCACCGTCGAGCCCATGGTGTGGCCGGGCGCCTCGAAGAGGACGAAGCGCTTGCCGCCGAGCTCGAGGTTGAGGCGCCCACGGTAGGTGAGCGTCGGGTACGCCATCGTGTAGTTCTCGACAATCGCCGGATCGACATCCGGGTACTCGCCCCAGGTGCGCAGCGCCTCGCGGGCCATCTCGTCGGTGTCCATCACACCGCGCGTCGTCTCCGAGGAGATCAGGACCTCGGGCTCGAGGTAGGGCGCGGAGATGGTGTGGTCGGAGTGGTGTTCGCAGTACACCTGGTAGCGCAGCGGGCCCTTGCTGTCGATGAACTCCTTCCACGGTGCGCAGATGTTGACGGACATCGGGCCGTCGACGGCGATGCAACCTTCGTCGGTGACGATCAGGCCGCTGTACGGGTACGTGCCGAAGACGTAGACGTCGTCGGAGAGCTGGAGGAGGCGCGGGTCGCCGTCGAGGGCGAGGCGGGACGTGGTCATGGTGTGTGTGCTCGCTTCTTCGGTGGGATCAGAGTTCGGGGACGACGTAGTGCGAGAGGACGCCGATGCGCTCGATCTCCAACTCGACGAACGCCGGCCGTGGCAGGTGCTTGCCGAGTTCGAAACTGGAGCCGTCCGGGACCGTTCCGGTGCCCCACACCTCGCCTGCGACGATCTCGTCGCCCTTGCTGAGCGAGACGACCGCGTCGTCGAAGCCGTGGAGCATCTCCGACGTCGAGCCCTCGCCCCACACCTGTCCGTTCACACGCACCGTCATCGCGAGATCGCGCACGTCCGGGATCTCGTCCTTGGTGACGACGCACGGTCCGAAGCTGTTGCCGTTCGGGAAGTCCTTCGAGTCGCCGTGGATCGAGCCACTGCCCGCGATGATGCGGGCCTGGACGTCACGGAGCGTCCAGTCGTTGTAGACGGCGTAGCCGAAGATGTGGTCGTCGGCGACGCTCGGGTCGATGTCGCGCCCGGACCTGCCGATCACCGCACACAGCTCGAGTTCGTAGTCCAGCCAGTCACTTCGACCCGGCCAGGTCAGGACGCTTCCGGGCGCCGAGACGGTCCCGGCGTCGCGTTCGGCCGCGAACGGCGGAGCGGTGGGCTCGTAGAGCAACGACACGAGCGGGTCGACCGCCGCCATGATCTCGGCGACGGCTCGCGGATCGTCGGTGTTCGCGGCGATCCACTGTGCCGTCCTCGCCACGCTCGGACGGAGGTGGTTGACGATCAGCGAGACGTCGCGCAGGCGGCGGGGACGGAAGGGAGCCAGGAGGCCGGCGGTGCGCTGCTCGACGAGGTGCGCCGCGTCGAGCGTGGTGTAGGCGGCCCACGCCTTGTCGAGTGCGGCCTGCCCGCCGTCGATCAGCGCCAGCATGGACGCGAAGTCGGGATCATCGGGGAACCGGCTCGTCAGGTCGGTGTAGCTGTGGTTGTCGCGGTTGTCGATGCCGAGCCGCGGAGTGGGGTCGTCGGGGGTGCGGAAGGTGACGAATTTCATCGGTTCTTCTCTCGAAAGTGGTTCGGTGTGAGGGTGATTCGACCGAAAAGGCGGCGGGCGCCATGGGCGCCGCCGAAGGCTTCCGTCCGCGCTGGTCAGATGCGCGAACGCCGATCAACCTCGAAGCTAGTGCGCTGCATCACGCAGGTGTTATCGATTCATATCGATAGCCGGTATCACTGCTGTTGATAGTTGAGGGCCTCGGCGGCGTCGCGCATGCGCTGTCGCAGCCAGCGGTGCGAAGGGTTGTCGTCATGGCGGGCCGACCAGAACATCGTTTCGGTCAACGGGGCGAATGTCATCGGTGGCTCGACGAGCCGGATGCGAGCCTGCGGGGCGAGGCAGTACGCGAGCCGCTCCGAGATCACGGTGAAGAACGGGGTGTCGCGGAGGAACAGCGACGCCGCGGAGAAGCTCTGAGTCGAGACGTCGACGGGGCGGTCCATGCCCATCGCCCGCATCTGGAGTCGCGCGACCGTCTGCACCGCGTGGCCCTCGTACCCCAGGTAAGGCAGAGTGAGGAACTCCTCGGCGGTGAGTGCGTCCCCGACCTCGGTGTTCTCCGAATCGACCGCACAGACCAATCGATCACCGAACAGGTCTTCACTGTTCAGTGGAACACCCGACGGCTGGAGTTCCCGTGGCGCGATCAGCAGGTCGAAACGGCCCCGCTGCAGGAACTCCGCGTAGTCCTCGGTCACAGGGCGGACGTGGATGCTGACGGCGGGCGCTTCGCGTCGCAGATGGGCAAGGAGCGGCCGCAGGAACACCAACAGGACGTAGTCGCTGGCGACGATCGTGAAGGTCCGATGCTCGCGGGTCGGATCGAACGCGCGACGCTGCCCCAGGGCGTTCTCCATCAGCGCGAGCGACTGTTGGATCGGGCCGATGAGCGATTCGGCCACCGGAGTCGGCACCAGGGTGCGTCCCTCCCGGACGAGCAGGGGATCGTCGAACAGCTTGCGCAGACGCGCAAGGGATGCGCTCATCGCGGGCTGGCCCACCTGCATCCGCTCGGCGGCACGCGTCACACTGCGCTCCGACATCAGGGCGTCGAACGCGACCATCAAATTCAGGTCGACGCTCTGTAGATCCCGGGAGGTCACGACGGGACTCCTGCATTCGGGGGACAGGTTCTCCACATGGTAGAACCCGCCTGCCGTCCTCTCCCGTGGGCTACGCGACGAGTCCTCATTCCCACCGTCTGGTTCTCGGCCGTGGTACGTCGAGATACTCGCCGCCCCAACGCTTCACATCCCCACTACCCCAGCAGCTTCTTCTGGACCTTCCCCATCGCGTTACGGGGCAGCGACTCCACGAACCGCACCTCCCGCGGGCGCTTGTGCACGGACAGTTCGGACGCGACGTGCGCGATCAGCTCGTCGGGGTCGGTGTCCGGCCCGACGACGAACGCGACGATCCGCTGCCCGAGGTCGTCGTCGGGCAGTCCGACGACGGCAACCTCCTTGACGCCGGGATGTCCGAGCAGACTGGTTTCCACCTCGCCCGCGCCGATCCGGTAGCCGCCGGACTTGATGAGGTCGGTCGACGCGCGGCCGACGATGCGATGGAAGCCGCCGTCGTCGATCGCGGCGACGTCGCCGGTGACGAACCAGCCGTCCTCCGTCCACGATTCGGCGGTCGCGTCGGGACGGTTCAGGTAGCCGTCGAACAGCATCGGACCGCGTACCTGCAGCCCTCCGATGGATTCGCCGTCATGCGGAACGAGCGTCCCGTCCTCGGCGACGAGCCGCGTCTCGACTCCTTCGACCGGCAGCCCGACCCATCCGGGCCTGCGTTCCCCGTCCGCGCGGGTACTGAGGGTGATCATCGTTTCGCTCATGCCGTACCGCTCGACGGGCGCGAGTCCGGTGAGCGCGGTGAGCTTCTCGAACACCGGAACCGGTAGCGGCGCACTGCCCGACACCAGCAACCGGGCTCCGGACAGTGCCCGAGCGGATGCCTCGTCCTCCGCGATCCGCGACCACACCGTCGGAACACCGAAGTACAGGCTGCCCCCCGCCTCCGCATAGGCGGCGGGCGTCGGCTTGCCGGTGTGCACGAGCCTGCTGCCGACGCGCAGCGGTCCGAGCAGCCCGAGGATCAGACCGTGCACGTGGAACAGGGGAAGCCCATGGACCAGAGTGTCCTTGCCGGTCCAGTGCCAGGCCCGCGCGAGCGCGTCCAGCCCGGCCGCGATGGCGCGACGTGACAGCAGCACACCCTTGGGGGCGCCGGTCGTACCGGAGGTGTACAGGACGAACGCCGTCGACGACGGATGTGGCTCGGGGTGTCCGTGCCAGTCTCGGGCGTTCACCCGCACCGGCACGACGGGAAGGTCGCTCCCCTCGGGCGCCTTCCCCAACCACGCCTGCGCGCCCGAGTCGGTCAGGATGTGCGCGAGCTCCGCCGGTCCGGAGTCCGGCGGCACCGGAACCACGGTGACCCCGGCGAAGAGGCAGCCCACGATCGCGACGACGGTCGCGGGAGTGGGTTCGGCGAGCACGGCGACGCACCGAGCACCGGCGATGCGACGCGCCAGCGCGCCGGCGCCACCGACGATGTCACTGCGCGAGAGGGTGTGCCCGTCGATGCGCACGGCGTCGGGGAGGTCGTCGCCCTGGGCGACGGCGAGGGGGTTCAGGGAGCTCAGCAGCACGCCTGCCAGCGTCTCACATCAGGTCCGGCGCCCGTCACGTCCGCGTCGTCAGCGACCGTAGGAAGAACGTGAGGTTCGCGGGACGTTCCGCGAGGCGGCGCATGAAGTAGCCGTACCACTGCGCGCCGTACGGCACGTACACCCGCATGCGGGCGCCACTGTCGGCGAGACGCTGCTGCTCGACGTCCCGGATCCCGTACAACATCTGGTGCTCGTAGCGATCCGGGCCGCGCCCGGTGCGCCGGGCCTCGGCCGTCGCGGCGTCGATCATCGCCGGGTCGTGGGATGCGACCATCGGGTAACCGTCGCCGTCCATGAGAATCGCCAGGCACCGACGGTACGAGTCGTCCACCTCCGCCGCCGACTGGAACGCCACCGACGCCGGCTCCCGATAGGCGCCCTTGCACAGCCGGACTCGTGACCCCGGTCCCGCGAGATCACGGCAGTCGCTCTCCGTGCGGCGCAGGTACGCCTGTAGCACCGCCCCCACCCACGGATAGTCGGCGCGGAGCGCGGAGACGATCGACAGCGCCCCGTCGGTGGTGGTGTGGTCCTCCGCATCGACGCTGACCCACACACCCGCGGCCAGCGCGGCCTCGCACAGCTCCCGCGCGTGGTCGAGCGCGATCTTGTCGCCGTCGACGGGCAGCGCCTGCCCGAGCGCCGAAAGTTTCACCGACACTTCCAGCCTGTGCGATCCCGGCGCCTCGTCCAGCTCGGCGAGATCACCCAGCAGACTGCGGTATTCGGCGACGATCGCGCGCGCCTGCTCGGCGTCGGTGGTGTCCTCGCCGAGGTGGTCGATGCTGACGGCGCGTCCGGAGTCGAGCAGGGCACGCGTCGCGACCAGCACATCGTCGCGGGCCTCCCCCGCGACGAATCGGGTGACCAGCGAGCGGGTTCCGGGGGCATGGGTGATCGCCGACTTGATCCGAGACGAGCGCGCTGCGGCCAGGATCGCGGGCCGCAGCAGGTTCGCCATCGCTACACCTCCGGTCCCATGTGCGGGTAGCGGTGGTCGGTGGGCGGCACGAACGTCTCCTTGATCGTGCGAGCCGACGTCCAGCGCAGCAGGTTCAGCGGCGAGCCCGCCTTGTCGTTGGTACCGGACGCCCGCGCCCCACCGAACGGCTGCTGCCCCACCACGGCACCGGTCGGCTTGTCGTTCACATAGAAGTTTCCCGCAGTGAATCGCAGTGCCGCCGTGGCCTTCTCCACCGCAACCCGGTCGTCGGCGATCACCGCCCCGGTCAGGGCGTACGGCGCGGTCCTGTCGACCACGGTGAGCACGTCTTCGAACGCGGTCGGGGCGGCGTCGTCGTACACATGCACCGACAGGATCGGCCCGAAGTACTCGGTCGCGAACGCCTCGTCGCCGGGGTCGTCGGCGAGCAGAACCGTCGGTCGCACGAACCAGCCGACGGCGTCATCGTAGGTGCCACCGACCGCGACCTTGACGCCGGCGGCTCCGCGCGCCCGCTCGATGGCCGCGACGTTTTTGTCGTAGGCCCGCTGATCGATCAGTGCCCCGCCGAAGTTCGCCAGGTCGGTGACGTCCCCATAGGCGAGCTCGTCCGTCTCGGCGAGGAAGTCCTCCCCCATCTCCTCCCACACCGACCGCGGCACGTAGGCGCGAGACGCCGCCGAGCACTTCTGCCCCTGGTACTCGAACGCGCCGCGAATCAGTGCGGTACGCAACGTGTCCGGGTTCGCCGAGGAGTGCGCGACGACGAAGTCCTTGCCTCCGGTCTCGCCTACAAGTCGGGGATAACCGTGGTATCGGCCGATGTTCGACCCCACCTCCTGCCACAGGTGCTGGAAGGTGCGGGTCGAGCCCGTGAAGTGGATGCCTGCGAGGCGAGGGTCGGAGAGGACGACGTCCGACACCGCGGGACCCGTCCCGGTGACGAGATTGATCACCCCAGGCGGCAGCCCGGCCTCCTCGAGAATCCTCATCGTCCAGTACGCCGAAAGCGTCTGGGTGGGAGACGGTTTCCACACCACGGTGTTCCCCATCAACGCGGGCGCGGTCGGCAGGTTTCCGGCGATCGCGGTGAAGTTGAACGGCGTCACCGCGTAGACGAAACCTTCCAGCGGCCGGTACTCCATCCGGTTCCACACCCCCGGACTCGACACCGGCTGCTCGGCGAGAATCTGCCGCGCGAAGTGCACGTTGAACCGCCAGAAGTCGACCAGTTCGCACGGCGCGTCGATCTCTGCCTGCTGCACGGACTTCGACTGTCCGAGCATCGTTGCCGCCGCGAGGGTTTCGCGCCAGGGGCCGGACAGCAGGTCGGCGGCGCGCAGGATCACCGCGGCGCGCTCGTCGAACGGCAGCGACCGCCATCCCGGCGCCGCTGCGACGGCCGCGGTCACGGCGTCGTCGGCGTCCTCGTGGGTGGCGTCCGTGATCGTGCCCAGGACCGCGGTCCGGCGGTGCGGCTGCACGACGTCGATCCGCTCCCCCGCACCCATCCGGTGCACGCCACCGATGACGTGTGGGAGGTCGATCGGAGCCCCGGCGATCTCGGCGAGCTCGCCGGCGAGGATGATGCGCTCGCGACTGCCCGGAGCGTACGAGTGCACCGGCTCGTTGGCCGGCGCGGGAACCTGCGTGACGGCGTCCATGCTGCCTCCTGTCCCGAGGTGGGACCGGGGCGGAACCCCGGTACCGAGGAACTGAAGTCCAGCGTAAGGCGCCGTCGGCGCTCGTGCGTGTTGTGGAGGTCCACAGACCCCCGAAACGCACACGAGCTGGGGCACCTCCCGCTTGCGGGAGCCGAAGCTGCCTACAGGCGGGACGCGGCCGCGGCGATGCGCTCGTCGGTCTCGGTCAGCGCCATCCGCACGTGGCGGCGGCTGCCGGGACCGTAGAAGTCGCCGGGGGCGACGAGGATGCCACGCTCCGCGAACCAGTCGACGGTGTCACGGCACGCCTCCTCGCGGGTCAGCCACAGGTAGAGGCCGGCCTCGGAGTTGTCGACGGTGAATCCGGCGCCGCGGACGGCACCCAGCAGAACCTCACGACGCTTGCGGTACCGCTCACGCTGCTCGTTCTCGTGCTCGTCGTCGTTCAGTGCCGCCGTCATCGCGGCCTGCACGGTGAGCGGCATGATCATGCCCGCGTGCTTTCGCACCTCGAGCAACTCGGCAACGAGTGCCGGGTCGCCGGTGACGAAGCCGGCCCGGTAGCTGGCCAGGTTCGACGTCTTCGACAGCGAGTGCACCGCAAGCAGATTGGTGTGGTCGCCGTCGCAGACGCGCGGATCCAGGATCGAGTACGCCTCGGCCTCCCAGGTCAACCCCAGGTAGCACTCGTCGGACACGACGATCGCGTTCCGGCTGCGCGCGAACTCGACGACCTTGCGGAGGTGATCGATACCGAGCACCTTGCCGGTCGGGTTGGACGGCGAGTTGATGAAGATCAGCTCGGGCCGCTCGGGACCGAGACGCGTCAAACCGTCCGCCCGCAGCACGCGGCAGCCTGCCAGCAGCGCGCCCACCTCGTAGGTCGGGTACGCGACCTCGGGGATCACCACCAGATCACCCTTGCCGAGCCCGAGGAGGGTCGGCATCCAGGCGATCATCTCCTTCGTCCCGATCGCGGGCAGCACCGCCACCGGATCGACACCGGTGATGCCGTACCGCCGGGCGAGCGCCGCCACCGCGGCCTCCCGCAGCGCGGGTTCACCGTGAGTGGTCGGGTACCCGGGCACCTGGGACACCGACGCCAACGCGTCCCGGATCAGGGGCGCGACGGGGTCGACCGGGGTACCGACGGACAGGTTGACGATGCCGTCGGGATGCGACTGCGCCGTGGCCTTCGCGCCGGCGAGCGAGTCCCACGGGAAGTCGGGCAGGCCGCGAGAGACGGCGTTACGGGGCACGGTCGGGAACCTCGACGCTCAGTGCTCGCCCATGGGCGGGAGCGCCTTGATGAACGGCGGGTCGTAGTCGACCTTCCCGAGCTTGGCGGCACCGCCCGGTGATCCGAGCTCGACGAAGAAGTCGACGTTTGCGGAAACGTAGTCGTTCCACTGATCCGGGACGTCGTCTTCGTAGAAGATGGCTTCGACGGGGCAGACGGGCTCACAGGCGCCGCAGTCCACGCACTCGTCGGGGTGGATGTAAAGCATCCGGCCGCCCTCGTAAATACAGTCGACGGGGCATTCTTCGATGCATGCCTTGTCGAGCACATCCACGCACGGTTCAGCAATCGTGTAGGGCACTGCCGCTGCCTTTCTGACACGGACCTTCTTTGCAGGACACCACGAGGCGTGGTACCCGGGTAACAAGTATCACCCCTCCCCCGGACGACGGTCAGGTAAGGGTGCCCTCAGACAGTGGTGATTCCGTGCACACCCTGCCCCGCGACAGCGGTCCGCACGGTGTGCCCGTCGATCCACCGTTTCCCCTGCACCGCGGCATCGAACAGGGCGCCCCGCTCGCCGAGATATCCGGCGATCGCACCCACCAGCGGCACGTGACCGAGTACCCGAAACACCCGTATCGGCTGGGGCCTGCGGTGCAGTTCGTCGGGGATGGCCCGCACCGTCCGCGCGGTCGACCACAGACCGCCGATCGCGGCGAACGGTCGCCAGCCGGCGGGCTGGTCGTCGACGCGTTCAGCGGTGTCGGCGAGCAGGGTGCGTGCATCGATCTCCCGACCGCAGAGCACCGACGCCAGCAACTCCACCTGCGCGGTCCGGTCGGTGACGCCCAGTTCACGGGCGACCGCCACGAGAACCAGTGTCTGGTTCGCGAACCCGAGCAGGTCCTGCAGCGGCAGACGCTTCGCAACCGGTCCGAGGACACCCGGGAACGCCACGACCATCGTGTTCAGGGTCCCGAGGCGTGTCAGCCACCAACTCGCCCGACGCTCGTCCCCGGCCCGCTCCCACGCCGCGGTGCCCGGCACTTCGGCGAGGTCCAGCAGCCACGCCACCCCGTCGAGGACGCGGTCGAGCGCCGACCCGCCCTCGACCGGGGGCAGGAAGGTGCGCGCCTTGATCCCGAACGGGTCGACGGACGCCAGATCGAGAATCGGATTCACGCCCCACGCCGCGCGGTCGAGAACCGCGACGACCCGCTCGTCGCCGATCGGGTCCCCGCCGCTCATGACACGACCACCCGCTCGGCGTAACTGGTCGTGCGTTCCCGGGCGGGCCTGCCGATGCCCTCCGCGATGGAGCGCAGTTCGGCGACGGTCTTCTCCGACCCGTGCTGCGAGCCGGCCATGCGGGATATGGTCTCCTCCATGAGCGTGCCTCCGAGATCGTTGGCACCGCCCTGCAGCATCGCCTGGGTGCCCTCGATCCCCAGTTTGACCCAACTCGTCTGAATATTGTGGATACGGCCGTGCAGCATCACCCGCGCCAGCGCGTGCGCGGCCCGGTTGTCCCGCATTGTCGGCCCCGGACGCGACGCCCCCGCCAGGTACAGCGGCGACGACTGGTGCACGAACGGCAGCAGCACGAACTCGGTGAAACCGCCGGTGCGGTCCTGGATTCCGCGGAGCACGTTCAGGTGGCCCACCCAGTGGTGCGGTTGGTCGACGTGGCCGTACATCATCGTCGAACTCGACCGCAGACCCACCTCGTGCGCCGTCGTGACCACGTCGACCCAGGTGCTCGTCGGCAGCTTGCCCTTGGTGAGGACCCAGCGGACCTCGTCGTCGAGGATCTCCGCTGCCGTTCCGGGGATGGTGTCGAGGCCCGCTGCCCGCAGTTCCGTCAGCCAGTCCCGCACCGACTGCCCGCCGCGCGAGGCGCCGTTGACGATCTCCATCGGGCTGAACGCGTGCACGTGCATCGACGGAACCCGTTCCTTGACCGCGCGCACCAGGTCGGCGTACCCGGTGACCGGCAGTTCCGGGTCGATACCACCCTGCATGCAGACCTCGGTCGCCCCGGCGACGTGCGCCTCCCACGCCCGGTCCGCGACCTCGGATGCCGACAGGGTGAACGCGTCCGCGTCCCCCTTGCGCTGCGCGAACGCACAGAATCGGCAGCCGGTGTAGCAGATGTTGGTGAAGTTGATGTTCCGGTTCACCACGTAGGTGACGTCGTCGCCGACCACCTCGCGACGCAGGCCGTCGGCCAGCGCGACGAGGGCTTCGAGGCCGGCACCGTCGGCGGTCGCGAGTGCGCGGTAGTCGTCGTCGGAGCAGCCCGCCGGGTCGCGCTCCGCGTTGCGGAGCGCGGTCAGCACGTCCGAATCGACCTTCTGCGGGGCGCTGAGCGAGAGCACCTGCTCGCGGACCGTGTCCCAGTCGCCGAACGCGCTGCCCAGGTCGCTCCGGGTCTCGGTGTTGCGGCCGTCGGTGTCGATGGCGGTGTTCAGGTCGATGCGGCCGCTCGACGACCACATCTCGTCCGGTTCCTGCCACGGCAGGCCTGCCGGAATCACGTCGACGCGGGCCATGCCGGTGGCCGGGTCGGCGAGTGCCTGGACGTGCCCGGCGATGCGCGGGTCGATCCACGGCGAGCCTGCCAGCACGTACTGCGGCTGGGCGGCCGTGCGCTCGACGAGCGTGTATCCGGCCTCGGCGGTGATCGCGGCGAGCGTGTCGAGGTTCGGCCATGGGCGTTCCGGGTTGACGTGGTCGGGCGTCAGCGGCGACACCCCGCCCCAGTCGTCGACACCGGACGCGATCAACGCCAGGCACTCGTCCGCCGACACCAGGTTCGGCGGCGATTGGATCCGCATCGCCGGTCCGAGCACCAGCCGGGTGACGGCGATCGCGGCCCGGAACTCCTCGATCCCCGCGTCGGGCGTCTCCCGCATCGCGGTGTCGTCCTTGGCCAGGAAGTTCTGCACGATCACTTCCTGAACGTGACCGAACGCCTTGTGCGACTTGCGGATCGCCATGATCGTCTCTGCGCGATCGACCATCGTCTCGCCGATCCCCACCAGCAGTCCGGTGGTGAATGGCACCGACAGCCGACCGGCGTCCGTCAACGTCCGCAGGCGAACCGCCGGATCCTTGTCGGGGCTGCCGTGGTGACATTGCCCCTTCTCGGTGAACAGCCGCGTCGACGTCGTCTCGAGCATCATGCCCATCGACGGCGCGACGGGCTTGAGCCGCGAGATCTCCTCCCAGCTCATCACGCCCGGATTCAGGTGCGGCAGCAGACCGGTCTCCTCGAGCACCCGGATCGACATGGCCCGCACGTAGTCCAGGGTCGAGTCGTACCCCCTCGATTCGAGCCACTCCTGTGCCTCTGGCCACCGTGCCTCCGGACGGTCACCGAGCGTGAAGAGCGCCTCCTTGCAGCCCAGTTCGGCGCCCCTCCTGGCGATGTCGAGCACCTCGTCCGGGTCCAGGTACATCCCGTGTCCCTCGGCGCGCAGCTTGCCGGGCACGGTGACGAACGTGCAGTAGTGGCACTTGTCGCGGCACAGCCGGGTAAGCGGGATGAACACCTTGCGGGAGTAGCTGACGGTCTTCGGCCTGCCCGCCGCCTCCAGGCCGGCGTCCCGGACACGCGCCGCCGAGGTACACAGATCGTCGAGGTCGCCGCCCTTGGCGTGCAGCAGCACCGTCGCCTCGTCGACGTTGAGCGTCGCCCCGTCCCGGGCACGTCGCAGCGCACGTCGCATCGCGGACGCCGGCGGTGCCGGCAATTCACGCACCGTCGACGGTGCCGCGCCCGGCATCGTCGGGTCGGGCAGCATCGAGGAAGTGGCGTCGTCAGCAGTCACGCAGTCGATCATGCGCCATTGCCGGAGATCTACGCCAGGGCAGGTCAGCTGCGGGGGTAGTCCTCGTCGTCGGGAACCGCACGGGACTGCTCCACCGCGTCGGCCTCGTCGACCTCCCTGGTGCCGACCGTCTCGACCTGCGCCGCATCGTCCTGCTCGTCGTCCGGCACCACCGGGTCCGCCTGCTCGGCGCGGTCGACGTCCGGTACCTCGTTCTCGAGTCGATCCACGGCACGCTCCTTCCGCTCCTGTCCAGGTTAGGCGCCTTCGGCGCTCGTGCGCGGTTCACGGGTCCGGTGACACGCAAAGCGCCCACGAGCGCCGTTGGCGTCCGGTGCGGCAGTGTGGAGGGGTGATGAGCACCCCGGCCTTCTCCTCCCCCGTCACGATGGCCGACCCGCGGTGGAAGCCGAGCTCGCGGGCTCCGCTGCTGTGGGCGGTGAACGCTGCCCTGATGTGGATCCCGGTTTTCGCCGCGCAGGCCGTCTGGGCTGTCGTCGACGGCGCGTGGACGTCGTGGCCGCACGTGACGGTGTTCGCGGCGTCGGCGGCGCTGGCGCTGGCGCACGTGCTGGTCGTGCCCGGCTGGCGCTACCGGGTGCACCGCTGGGAGGTCAGCGACACCGCCGTCTACACGCGCTCCGGGTGGTTCACCCAGGAACGTCGCATCGCGCCGATCAGCCGCGTCCAGACCGTCGACACCGAACGCGGCCCGGTCGACCGCCTGCTCGGACTCGCCACGGTCACCGTCACCACCGCCTCGTCCGCGGGTGCGGTGCGGATCGCGGCGCTCGACACCGAGATCGCCGACGCCACCGTCACCCGACTCACCGAGATCGCCGGACACAATCGCGGGGACGCGACATGACCGTGCCGCGGTCACCGGCCCCCGGCACCGCCCCGCCGGAACAGTCGGGTCCGGACGCCCTCGCCGCCGAACAGGAGCAGCCGTGGCTGCGCCTCGACAAGCGGATGTTGCTCGTTCATCCCGTCGACGAAGCGGTCAAACTCCTCCCGGTGCTGCTGATCTCACTGGTCGTCGGCACCCAGAGCGGCAACCACTACTGGGGTCTGCTCGTGCTGACCGGGCTGGTCGCGTACGCGATTGCACGGTGGTTGACGACGAGTTACCGCATCGGACCCGTCCACGTGCAGTTGCGGACCGGGGTGTTCCAACGCAAGGTCCTGTCCGTTCCGCGGAACCGGATCCGCTCGGTCGATGTCGAGGCCGGACTGCTGCACCGCGTCCTCGGTCTCTCGGTTGTCCGGATCGGGACGGGGCAGCGGGCCGAGAAGCCGGGCGAGTCGGCCAGGTTCGAACTCAACGCCCTCGACGCCCGGCTCGTCCCCGCGCTGCGCGAGGCGCTGCTGTTCGCACACGGGAGCACGGACTCCCCCGGGGCATCCGAACCCGCGCCGGCACCGCCTGCCGTCGAGATCGCACACTGGTCACCGTCCTGGGTTCGGTACGCCCCGCTCTCGACGACGGGCGTCCTCACCGTCGCCGCCGCCGTCGGCCTGGTGTTCCAGTACGGGTTGGGCCAACGCGTCGCCGACTCCGACACGATCTCCGAGGGCCTGGACGTGCTGCGCGGCTGGGGTGTCGCGGCGGCGGTGACGATCGGCGTGGTCGCACTCGTCGCGATTGCGAGCGCGCTCGCCTGCGTCCGCTACCTGCTGACCTTCGGCAACCTGACGGTGACCGACGACGGACGAGTCCTGCACGTGAGTCACGGACTGCTCCGCACCCGGCAGACGACACTGGACCGGGCACGCCTGCGTGGCACCAGCCTCCGTGAGCCGCTGCTGCTGCGAATGGCGGGTGCGGCGCGACTCGACGCCGTGATGACCGGGGTCTCCGCGGATCAGAGGTTCTCCTCGATGCTGCTGCCGCAGGCGCCGCACGCCGAGGTGCGGCGCATGGAGTCCCTGGTGTTGCGCGCGGACGACTCCACGCCACTGAGGATGCACGGACCGGCCGCGCGGCGCCGCAGATACAGTCGCGCGCTCCTGCCGTTCGCCGCCCTCGCCGCGGCGGCCGGTGTCGCGGGCGCGGTCGGTGCGCCCATCGGCTGGCCGGTGTGGACCGCGGTCGCGATCCTGGCCGTCGCCGCGGGCCTGCTCGCCCACGACCGGTATCGCGGTCTCGGGCACGCCACCCCGCCGGGCCGGTTGGTGACGCGGCACGGATCACTCGACCGCGGCAGGCACACGGTCGACGCCGACGGCATCGTGGCGTGGACGGTGCGGCAGACGTTCTTCCAGCGCCGCGCCGGGGTCGCGACTGTCATCGCGGCCACCCCGGCAGGGACGGGCCACTACGACGTGATCGACCTGCCGGCCGACGAGGCGTGGGCACTGGTGGAAGCAGTCACCCCGGGCGCCGGTGACGCCTGGACCCGGTCCGTGTGACGCCGACTCGATCCGCGGCATCTCACCGGCGTCGTGACGGACTAGTCACCCTGTTCTGCCTCGCCGATCTCGTCCGTGCTGCTAGATATGACCGCTGCACCTATTCCAGCTTGCACGACCATCCACAGGGGGACTCGAGTGACACAACGGAACCGCACTTCCGCGACCGGCCTAACGGCCCTCGCCGCACTCCTGCTTGGGTTCTCGATCGTCCCGGGGGCGGCGACGGCATCGGCGCAGTCCTCGAACCCGGTGATCGTCGAGAGCTTCAAGAACCTCACGGGGTCGGTGATGAGTCAGGAGTTCGTCCAGGGTGAACTCCCGGGTGTGAACGAGGAATGCACGCCGTCGCCGGAACACCCTCGGCCGGTCGTACTCGTTCACGGCACAGGGCTGAGAATGCAGAAGACGTGGGGGAACGTCTTCGATCCCAGCCTGCCTGGGCCGATGGTCACGGCGCTTCGCGACGACGGGTACTGCCTGTACGCGTTGAACTACGGATACGACACGGTGATTCGGATCGCCGGGTTCGCGGGCCCCAGTGGGTGGGGAAACGGCTCGATCGCGGAGTCCGCGAAGGAACTGTCGACGTTCATCGACTCGGTGCGGGACCTGACCGGCACACCCCAGGTCGATATCGTCGGGCACTCACAGGCTGGGCCGCTCACTCGGCGGTACCTCCTCGCCGAGGGCGGAGCAGACCCGGCGAACCCCGAGAACAACAAGGTTCACAGCCTGGTCCTGCTCGCGCCCAGCACCAACGGCACGACGTTCTGGGGTAAGACCGAGGAAGGGGCCAAGAAGGGGGGGCACTCGATCGCCGCTCAACAGCAGACCGTGGGATCGTCGTTCCTGACCGAACTCAACGCCGGCCCGGGAACATTGCCCGGAATCGAGTACACCGTCATCGCGTCGACCAACGATGATCGGATCTTTCCGTACGAGAACTCCTTCTTCACTCCGGCGCCGGGCACCGAGCAGTCTGTCCGTCAGATGACAGTGCAGGACGTGTGCGACGACCCGGATCTGGCCATCTCGCACGGCAGGTACTTCCCGCCGGGAGCGGGCAACTCCGTCGGCCTCCTCGACCATGAGGTCCCCCGTTTCCTCGTCCGCCAGGCCCTCGATCCGACGTTGCCCGGGACGGCACCCTGCTGAAACCCGGTGCGGGGGTAGCGTCGAATCGATGGAACGTCACTCCACTCTCACCTCGATGGACGCTGATCTCATCGAGTGCAGACGCTGCCCCCGCCTCGTGGCGTGGCGAGAGAAGGTTGCACGCGAGAAGCGGGCCTCCTTTCGTGACGAAACCTATTGGGGCCGTCCGGTACCCGGGTTCGGACCCTCCGACGCCTCACTCCTGATCGTGGGGTTGGCACCCGCCGCCCACGGCGCCAACCGAACTGGGCGCATGTTCACCGGAGACCGCAGCGGTGACGTGCTCTACGCGGCGCTGCACGCCGTGGGCCTGGCGAATCAGCCGACCGCGGTGTCCATCGACGACGGACTCGCCCTGCTCGGCACCAGGATCACCTCGCCCGTGCACTGCGCACCTCCGGACAACAAGCCGACCCCCACCGAGCGCGACACCTGCCGCCGCTGGCTCGACGACGAGTTGCGCCTGCTCTCCCCGACGTTGCGGTCGGTGGTCGTGCTCGGTGGATTCGGTTGGCAGGCATTACTTCCCGTATTCGCCGACGCCGGGTGGACGATCCCGCGTCCACGACCGAGATTCGCGCACGGCGCCCATGTCGAACTCGCGGGCAAGGGCAGCCCGCTGCATTTGTTCGGCTGCTATCACGTCAGCCAGCAGAACACCTTCACCGGCAGGCTCACCCCTCCCATGATCGAGAGCGTTCTCCGGGATGCGGCGCGCGCCGCGCATTTACCTGTCCGATAGCCGAATTCGTTCGCACCCTTAACAAGGTGGCACCGCGCTCGAGTTGTCGCCCACGATGTTCGGCGCGACAATTGCGGTAGTCAGGGGCCCTTACCTCCAATGAGGGATTGCCATGTCGAAACGACTCATCGTGTGCTGTGACGGCACATGGAACAGCGCGGACGACGAGAACCCGACCAACGTTTCGAAGATTGCTCTGGCCGTCGCCGCACAGGACGGCACGGGGAAAGAGCAGCGCACGTATTACCACCGCGGCGTCGGAACGGACAAGAGGGAGAGAGTTCGCGGAGGCGCATTCGGTGTGGGTCTCTCTCGCGACGTCCGGAACGCCTATCGGTTCCTCGTCGAGAACTACGAGCCGGGCGACGAGATCTACTTCTTCGGCTTCAGTCGCGGCGCCTTCACCGCGAGAAGTACCGCCGGCTTCGTCGGCAACTGCGGCGTCCTGCGCCGAGAACACACCCACCGCCTCGACGAGGCGTACGCGCTGTACCGCAACAAGAGCAAGACCACCATGAGGAAGGGAACCGAGGCCATCCTCTTCCGGCGCTCCTTCTCCCACGAAGCCCACATCGAGTTCATCGGCGTTTTCGATACGGTGGGATCGCTCGGAATTCCGCTTCACCTGTGGAATCTGACCAGGATGATCAACCGCCGCTGGGCGTTTCACGACACCACCCTGAGCCCGACGGTCCGCTCGGCCTACCACGCCCTGGCGATCGACGAGAAGCGCAGACCCTTCCGTCCGACGCTGTGGACCCCGAACACGGATGCGGCACCCGGGCCGAAGGATCCACCTCCCGAGAACCAGGAGGTCGAACAGGTCTGGTTCGCCGGGGTCCACAAGGACGTCGGCGGCGGCTACGAAGTGCACGGCCTCAGCGACATTTCACTGTTGTGGATGGTCGACCGCGCCCGCGCATGCGGCGTGAAATTCCGACCCGATGCCTTTGTGGACGCCTCGTCGCGCGAGGGCGCTCCACCAGTGGGCGATCCGGCCCTCCGTGCGTACACCGCCGTCAACCCCAACACGTTCGGCAAACTGAACGAGTCCCGCAAAGGGCTCTTCAAGATCTTCCCGGGGTACAGCCGGCGGTTCGGCGAGGGCCTACCTGGAACCGAGTACCTCTCGTCGACCGCGGAGGCCCGATACGACAGGAATGACGGCTACGCTCCGCGAGGCCTGGTCGACTATCTCGAGGGCGCGCCGCAGTTCAAGACCGTTCGTTAGGGACACCGACCTCAGCGCCGCGTCGCCTGCCCACGCTCCACCGCGGCGTCGGCTCCCCATTTGAACAGCATCGCGATCGGCGGAAGCAGCCCGACGGCGAGCAGCAGTAGCGTGCGCCAGTCCGCAGGGAGCAGTCGGTCCCCGCCGGGACCACCGACCATGCACACGAGAAACCCCACGAACCAGGCGACGAGCGGCCACGTCGCCTGCCCGACGCTGCCGGTGACGGACCTCGCCCCGCGGACGAGCAGCACATTCACGACACCCGCGACCAGAGCGCTCACCGGCACCGCCACCGCCCCGATGTGCGTCGGCAGGAACAGCACGGCCAGCAGCGCCGTCAGGAACCCGTCGAACACCAGCAACGCCAGGATCAAGCGGTCGACGGTCCCGTGGTCGGCGGCGGGTGCGGTGGTCATGCCGTCGATCGTAGGCGCCGGGCACTCACCCCACGGGCGGGTACCCGAGCATCGTCAGGAGGTTCGACTGCATGTGGACGAATCCGTGCAGCGCGTTCATGTACTGATCGTGATGCATCTGCGAATTGGGCCGCAGTGAGTCCACGAACTCCACGATCTGGTTCTGCACGCTCCAGTTCACGCCGGCACCTCCGAGCCATCCCCCGCAACTATGATCCAGATCACAGACTAGAGGGAATGGCGCTGCCCGTCACCTGCCCGGCGAGAAATCGACTCAGTGATGGAAACTCGTGCGCTCGCTGGCCGTGGGGGCCCCGCCGCCACTCAGCGTCGCGACCGTCTCCTCGATGTCGCGGGCGAGCAACTCGATCACGTCACGAGAAATGCCGTGCCGCACCAGAACCCGCTGGATCACCGTGTTCTCCCGGTTCGCGGGCAACGGATAGGACGGCACCTGCCAGCCACGCATCCGCAGGCGGTCGCTCAGGTCGTACAGCGAGAATCCCGCGTTCTCCGGATCGGTGAGCGTGTACGACACCGCAGGCAGTCCGCCGGTGCCGTCGTAGAGGATGGTGAACGGGCCCATCTCCCGGATCTCGTCGGCAAGGTGCTTGGCCGTGTCCGCGCACGCCTGCTGGATCCGGCGGTAGCCCTCCCGCCCGAGACGCAGCAGCAGGTAGTACTGCGCGACGATCTCCCCGCCCGGCCGGGAGAAGTTCAACGCGAAGGTCGGCATGTCACCGCCGAGGTAGCTGACCCGGAACACCAGGTCCTCTGGGAGCAGGTCCGCGCTCCGCCAGATCGCCCAGCCCACTCCGAGCGGCGCCAGCCCGTACTTGTGACCGGACGAGTTGATCGACGCGACACGCTCGATCCTGAAGTCCCACACCAGCTCCGGCTGAACGAACGGCGCAATGAAGCCACCACTCGCGGCATCCACGTGGACAGGAACGTCCCAACCGTGATCCGCCTGGATCGCGTCGAGTTCGGCGGCGATCTCCGCGATCGGCTCGTAGTCGCACGTGTAGGTGACGCCCAGGATCGCGACGACACCGATGGTGTTCTCGTCCACGTACTCCCTCAGCTGGTGCGGCTGCATTCCGGTCGCACCCTCCTCCACCGGGACCTGCCGCAGCTCGACGTCGAAGTAGCGGGCGAACTTCTCCCAGCACACCTGCACCGGACCGCACACCAGGTTCGGGCGGTCGGTCGACTGCCCTGCCGCGCGCCTGCGTTCCCGCCACCGCCACTTCAGTGCCAGTCCGCCGAGCATCGCGGCCTCGCTGGACCCCGTCGTCGAACACCCGACCGTGTTGCGGCCGTCCGGACTGTTCCACAGGTCGGCGAGCATGTGCACACAACGCGACTCGATCTCCGCGGTCTGTGGGTACTCGTCCTTGTCGATCATGTTCTTGTCCATGCACTCGTCCATCAGACGATGCACCTCGTCCTCCGACCACGTGGAACAGAAGGTCGCGAGGTTCTGCGAGGAGTTTCCGTCGAGGGCCAGTTCGCCGTGGATCAACGCTCGGACGATTCGCGGATCCGACGACCCCTCGGGCATTCGATACTTCGGAAGCTCCGCTTCACTCAGCGGCGTCGAATAGATGTCGTCCGTGATGTCGGATCGGTCACCGACCTTGTGCAGTGCCATCAGCACTCGTCCCTTCGTGGGTGAAGCTCACACACACTTGGAAGTCACACAGGTGAATCGACCACAGCGTAGCCCGCGCAAGGCCGTTTCACAGTCCGGAGAACAGATCCCGTTCGCGTCCGTCGGCGGCCACGTCACCGAGCGTCCCGCGCACCAGAACGTAGTGCTCGTCGACGAGGATCGGCTGCACGATGTCGTTCGACAGCGCGTACTCCGTCCCGCTCGGCGACACCGTCACCTGCGTCGCATGCGCCTCGAAGGCCGCCACCTTCGCCGCCAGGTGCTCACGAACGTCGACCGTCGTCGTGACCTCGGAGTCCGGAACGCACGGCAACTCACCGGGTTCGGGCAGACGCCAGCTCGCCGGGAACTCGGTGATGCACTCGAGACCGGCAGCCAGAGACGTCTCCTCGGTCACGGTCCAGTACAGCTTCGCCACGTCCCACGGAGCCCCCGCTCCAGCATCCGACGCGGCCGACTCGACAGCCGCCGTCACGACGTCGTGCACCCGGATGTGGTCGGGATGGCCGTACCCGCCCTGCGGGTCGTAGCAGACGACGACCTGCGGTCGACGCTCCCGGATCACCCGGACCAGCGCCTCGACCACCTCGTCGGCATCGGCGTTCACGAACGCCCGCGGATTCCGTGCGGCCGGGGTGCCCGCCATCCCGGAGTCACGCCATCGACCGGCGCCGCCGAGGAACAGCGGCGAGGACACCCCGAGGCGGCCGAGTGCCGCGGTCAGTTCCAGGATCCGGTATCCCCCGAGTTGGTCGGCCTGATCGGCGACGAGACCGGCCCAGCTCTCCCCGATGACCTCGCCCTCCTCGCCGAGAGTGCAGGTCACCACCGTGACCTCGGCGCCCTCCGCCGCGTACCGGGCGATGGTGCCGCCGGTCGTCAGCGACTCGTCATCGGGGTGCGCGTGCACCAGCAGCACACGTCGGGCCGGCGTCGAATCGTCCACGGCAGTCATGTGTTGCGTCGTCATCCCTGAGTCCTCGACCAGTTCGCAGCGTCACCGAAGATGCCGACCTCGATCGCCCCGGACAGCGTCACGCCGTCCACGTCCGGCCCCGCCGCGACCACCGTCGTGTCCTGCAGGATCGGCAGCACCGCAGCAAGTTCCCACAGGCGCGGCTCGGCCTGGGAGATCACCTGCCCGACGTCGCCGACGCCACGCAGTGCGGCATCGATCCCCTGCTGCAAGGCGGGATCACACAGGCCCGAAATGTTGCTCGGGGCTTCGAGATTCGGAGCGTCTTCCGAATCCTCGTCGGAAGCTTCCGGCGCTTCGGTCGCCGCGGTGCCTGCGGCTGCACTCGGCTCGCCCGTCGGCTCCGCCTCGGGTGCAGCGGGCAGGGGGCACCCGTATCGGGACGCCAGCACGGTCGCGGGATCCGCGCCCGCACGCGCCCAGCCGACGACCGCGTCCACACGACCCTCGACCAGTGCCTGCCCGTACAGTTCCTCCGCACGCATCGTCGTGACGTCGACCAGGACACCCGCGCCGCGCAACTGGTCGGCAACCGTGTTCGCAACCGCGATCGCGGAGTCGTCACCGGTGGTCGCACCGATCGTCAACGCCAGCTGTTCGCCGTCGCGAACCAGACGCACCTCGTCCTCCCGACCGTCCGCGGAGTCGTCGGGCTGCGCCTGCGGGACGTCGAGAATCCACCCGGATTCCGCGAGCAGACGCAGCGCGTCGTCCCGGGTGAGCGCGGGCGGAGCCGTCGGAACGTAGCCGGGTGCGGACGGTGCGAGCACCTGAGCTCGGGCGACCGTCGCATTCGCGCCCGACGGCGACCCCACCGATGCGAGCAGATCCGTGTTCAGCAGGCCGGTGAGGGCACGCCGCACACGCTGATCCGCGACGGCATCGGTGCGGCCGTTGAACGTCAGGTCCAGGACTCGCGGTTGCGGTGTCGTGCCCGCCCGCACCCCGGGGACCGCGGCGAGCTGCGCCTGCAGGGAACCGGCCCCGCGCACCTGCACGACCTGGGTGTCACCGGACCGGACGGAATCGGTGAGCTGGGCGTTCGATCCACCGCGCCGCATCAGGATCTGATCGGGCGTCGCAGGCGTTCCCCAGAAGCGGTCGTTGCGTTCGAGCAGGATCTCGTCACGCCCACGGTCGACGCTCTTGATGTGGAAGTGCCCACCGGAAACCGGGATGTTCTCCGCGAGCCCACGGGCGAAACCGCCCGGGGTGTCCTTGACGAGATGCGACGGCAACAGGTCCGTGAAGAGTTCGCGCCATGCCGGATAGGGCGACGTCAGGGTGACGGTGACGGTCTTGCCGCCCGCCGACGAGGCGATGTCGTCGATCAGCGCGTAGCCGGCGGGGTCGACGACGCCGGGCTGGCTGATCATCTGCCGCCACAGGTAGCGGAAGTCCTCGGCAGCGATCGGTGCGCTGTCCGACCACTGGGCTTCGTTGCGGAGTTGATAGGTGATCGTGAACGGCGCCTGCGACGTCACGTCCGCTGTCACGACCAGCGACTCGTCCGGCACCCAGTCCGTCCCGCCCGGCACGGTCGGACTCTGGATCGGCCGGAAGGGACTCGGCAGCACCATCGAGGTGACGGCCGCATTGACCGGCGACTGGTCCGACAGCAGGTGCGGGTTGAAACCCTGCCCGATCTCGTCGATCCCGACGACGACGGTGTTCTTGGTGGGAACGGTGGTGGTGGGTTTCGGACTGTCCGTGCTCTCCACCGGGGGTGGAGGGTTCGCCGTGCAGCCCGCCAGGGCCAGTCCGGAGACCAACACGGTCACCATCCGCAGGATCGCTCGCACCCACCGTTCCCTTCGTAAGCGGCTACGTCGCCTGTGCGCCTTCGCGGTAGTCGGAGCTACCGCGAAGGCGCACAGGCACGTCAGCGCACTTTACAGCGCAGCCTTGTCACGGGACTTCGCGCGCGAACGCTCGCGGGCGCGCTCGGTCGCGTTCAGGTGCACCTTGCGGACGCGGATGGCCTCCGGGGTGACCTCGACGCACTCGTCGCCTGCGCAGAACTCCATCGCGGACTCGAGGGTCAGCTCGATCGGCTTCGCAAGAGTCTCCGTGACGTCGGCCGTCGCCGAACGCATGTTGGTGAGCTTCTTTTCCTTGGTGACGTTGATGTCGAGGTCCTCGGCACGCGGGTTGATGCCCACGACCATGCCCTCGTAGGTGTCGGCACCCGGGTCGACGAAGAACGTGCCGCGATCCGACAGCTGGATCATGGCGAACGGGGTCACGGTGCCGCTCCGGTCCGAGACGAGCGAGCCGGTGTGGCGCGCGCGGATCTCGCCGGCCCAGGGGCCGTAACCGTGCGAGACGGCGTTGGCGATGCCGGTGCCGCGGGTTTCGGTGAGGAAGTCGGTGCGGAACCCGATCAGGCCACGCGACGGGACGATGAACTCCATACGGACCCAACCGGTTCCGTGGTTGGTCATCTGGACCATCTTGCCCTTGCGGTTGGCGAGCAGCTGCGTGATCGCGCCGAGGTGCTCTTCCGGGGTGTCGATGGTCAGCTCCTCGAACGGCTCGTGCAGCTTGCCGTCGACCTGACGGGTGACCACCTGCGGCTTGCCGACGGTCAGCTCGAAGCCCTCACGGCGCATCTGCTCGACGAGGATGGCCAGCGCCAGCTCGCCTCGGCCCTGCACCTCCCAGGCGTCCGGGCGGCCGATGTCGAGGACGCGCAGCGACACGTTGCCGATCAGCTCGGAGTCCAGGCGCGTCTTGACCATGCGCGCGGTGAGCTTGTGGCCCTTCACCCGGCCGACGAGCGGCGAGGTGTTGGTTCCGATGACGACCGAGATCGCGGGCTCGTCGACGGTGATGGTCGGCAGTGCGACCGGGTTCTCGGTGTCGGCGAGGGTGTCACCGATCATGATCTCCGGGATGCCCGCGACGGCGACGATGTCGCCTGCGCCTGCGCTCTCGCCGGGCTCACGGGTGACGCCGACCGTCTTGAGCAGTTCGGTGATCTTGACGGTCTTCACGCCGTCGGCATGCATCCATGCGACGTTCTGGCCCTTGCGGAGCTGGCCGTTGTGGATGCGGACCAGCGCGAGACGACCGAGGAAGTCGGAGGCGTCGAGGTTGGTGACGTGGGCCTGCAGGGGTGCGTTCTCGTCGCCCTTGGGCGCCGGGACGTGCTCCATCAGCACGTCGAAGAGCACGTTGAGGTTCTCGGTGTCGGGCGCCTGGCCGTCCTCGGGACGGTTCAGCGACGCCTTGCCCTCACGGCCCGACGCGTACAGCACCGGGAGGTCGAGCAGCGCCTCGGCGGCCTGAGCGGCCTCGTCGTCGAGATCGGACGCCAGGTCGAGGAGCAGGTCCTGGGCCTCGGTGACGACCTCCTCGATACGGGCGTCGGGGCGGTCCGTCTTGTTCACGACGATGATGACCGGCAGGGACGCCGAGAGGGCCTTGCGGAGCACGAATCGGGTCTGCGGCAGCGGGCCCTCGGACGCGTCGACGAGCAGGACGACGCCGTCGACCATGGACAGGCCGCGCTCGACCTCACCACCGAAGTCGGCGTGGCCCGGAGTGTCGATCACGTTGATGACGGTGACGGTGCCGTCTTCGTTGTGGCGGTGAACCGCGGTGTTCTTCGCGAGGATGGTGATGCCCTTTTCGCGCTCCAGGTCACCGGAGTCCATCACGCGGTCGACCAGCTCGGCGCGCTCGGCGAAGGCGCCGGACTGGCGCAGCATCGCGTCGACGAGGGTGGTCTTGCCATGGTCGACGTGCGCGACGATGGCGACGTTGCGGAAATTGGTGGTGCTCACGCGGGGCGTTCTCCTGGCTGCTGATGGGGCCACACGAATTTGGGGTCGCACGGCTTCTGGCTGCCGCTACGCGCATGCGTGATTTCCATTCGCGACCCCCGTCAAACCGAACGTCGCGTGCCAAATCGACATTTTGCGCTGGTGCAGGGACTGCGGCCAGCGAACATCCTACCCGCCCGCGCCCCGGTTCCACACATCACAATCCTCGATCACGGCCCCTGACCAGGGAATAGTGATCTGCGACACTGGTGGCGTTCAGGGCTGGGCGAACCACCCGGACGGCCCCACCCGGGAGTCCTTACGTGGGGCGTAGTGGTCGAAGAACACCCGAGCGCTGAGTTCCTTCCGGTTCGAGACGCCGGCCTTGTCGAAGACGACCTTGAGGTGGTCCTGCACCGTGTACGGGGACAGATGCAGTGCTTTGGCGATCTCGGCGGTGCTCGCCCCGCGCAGAACCCCGTCCACGACGTCGCGTTCCCGCGGCGTCAGCCCGAACGCCGCCACCACCAGCGGCACCACCTCGGGTGCGCCTGCCGGCTCGATCGTCACCACGACCTGCGTGGGATGACCCGCGCGCCCGGTGAGCGCGGCGGCGTGGACGGCCAGCCACTGGCCGGTCCCCGAGCGGACCCGCACACGCGGAGGAGCCGACGTCCGCCCCGCCGCGAACGCCCGCGCACCCGCCAGCGTCGCCAACACCGGCTGGGGAAGCTCCGCCCAGAGGTCCCCACCGAGTTCCTCGACGCGCGCTTGCGCGGCCTGGGTGGCCTGGCACAGCTGGTTGTGGTGGTCGAAGGTGAGGACTGCGGGACCGTCCACCCTTTCCGCAGCGAACCGCCCTCCCGATTCGACGCCGACCTCGCCCCCCAATGCCGCGTCCACGATCAGGCCGGCGCGAACCCCGACGGCGAGCGTCCCGGACAACCCCTGGAGGAAATCGGCCTCCGCCGGGCTGAACCCACTGCCACCCGCCCGCCGATAGACGGCCAGGCCGCCCCACACGTCTCCACCGGTCCGGATCGTCGCCCGCATCTCGTGCCCGAGGTCGAACATCGGCTCGAACAGGTCCCGGAACCGGGAGCTGCGCCTCGGATCGCCCCCGGTCTCCTCGTGCAGGATGCTCACTCCAACCTTGCGACGAGCCAGATCGGTGAAGAGACTGACGTTGTCCTCGACGTACTCGTGGAAGGCGAACTCGACCTCGCACGGGTTGTCGAGTCCGGACTTGACCGAACCGGTCACCATCGACGTCGCTGGATCGATCGTGCCGAAGCACGCCGCGTCGAACGGCACCGCCTTCGTCAACAACTCCATGGCAGTCAGGCCGAACTCCTGCCACGACCCACCGGCCCGAGACAGAGCGTCGAGCTTGGTGCGGACCGTTTCCGCGCGCATGGTCGTCATGGCGTGGAATCCTCCCGTGCGCGGCGCAATTCCGACACCCCAGGTTCCTGGGATGTCGAAAGCCCGGTCCCGAGGGATGTGCCCGGCCGTCGCACCGCCGGAGGCTGTCGGCCATGACATCGACACCGATCGACCTCGACGCCCATCGCTCCCGCACCCGCTCCGCCACCGCCGCGTGGGATCTGCTCGCCGCCGACCTCGACGGAACGCTCCACCTTCCGGGCGATCAGGACTGGCCGGCCGCGACCCTGGCGTGGAACGTGAGCGTGACGCAACATCCCGCCGCGGTCGTCACCGCCGCGACCGTCGCCGACGTCGTCAAGACCGTCCGCTTCGCCGCCGACTGCGGTGTCCGCGTGACGGCGCAGCCGGGTGGCCACGGTGCGAACAGGGCGCTCGACGACACCCTCCTGATCCGGACCGCTGCCCTCGACGACATCTGGATCGACTCCACCGCGCGGACCGCGCGAGTCGGAGCGGGCGTGAAGTGGGGTGCGCTGCAGTCCGCACTCGACGGAACCGGCCTGACCGGATTGGTCGGCTCGAATCCCGACGTCTCGGTGGTGGGCTTCTGCCTAGGCGGCGGACTGTCGTGGTTCACCCGCCCGTACGGGCCGGGATCGGGGTCGCTGAGCGCGGTCGAACTGGTCGACGCGGGCGGCACGCACCGGTGGATCAGCGACGACACGTCCCCCGAACTGATGTGGGCACTTCGCGGGGGAGGCGGCGAGTTCGGCATCGTCACCGCGGTCGAGATCGACCTGTTCCCGGCTCCCGAGATCACGGGCGGCCGAGTGGCCTTCCCCGCCACCGACGCCGCGGCGGTGCTACGCGCTGTCGCCGCCCTGACGGCCACCGCTCCAGCGGAACTGTCGGTATGGGCGTCGATCATGCACTTCCCCCCGATCCCGGAGCTGCCCGACGAGATCCGCGGGCAATCGTTCTGCTTCGTCGACGCGATACTGCTGGGCTCGGAGGACGAGCTCACGAACCACTTGGCCTCGATCCGCGCGACGGGCACGGTCCTGCGCGACACGACTCGCCCACTGCTGCCCGGCGACGTCGGCACGATCTGCGAGGAGCCGACGGATCCGTCACCGGGCGTGCACTCCTCGATGATGCTCACCGCGTTGGACGACGACCTCGTCGACCTGGTCGTCGAGCGCGCCGGTACGGCCGGCTCGCTTCCGCTGAGCCAGATCCAGTTCCGCCACCTGGGCGGTCCGTCGCGTACCGGGCGGGCGGGCGCATTCGACCTCCGGCCTCGTGGCGCCGAGTATGCGGTGATGACGCTGACCGTCGCGCCTGCACCCGATCTGCTCGCTGCCGGAGCGGAGGCGATGTCGACGTTGTTCGACGAGCTCGCCCCCTGGTCCGCGGGCCCCACCGTCCCGACGCTGCTCGGGCCGAGCGAGTCCCTGGACCGCGCTTTCGACGCACCGGTCCTGGACTCGTTGCGGCGCCTGAAGGAGTCGGTCGATCCGTCGCACGTGATCCGCGGCAACTACCCGGTGCACGGCCGCTGACCCGGCGTCCCAGGCGACTGAGGACACGCTAACCTCCCTCGGAGAGTCGCTTCGTGGTTGTCGAGTGGAAGGTCCCGGTCGCCAATGAGCAAGGTCAAGGCGAAGAAGGTGTCGAGCCTGAAGCCGAAGAAGAAGTGCTGCCGCAGCAAGACCCGGTGTGTGAAGTGCCCGGTCGTCATCATGCGGATGAAGAAGCTCGAGGATCAGGGTGCAACAGGCAAGGAACTCAAGAAGGGCCTGAAGAAGGCGCGTGCCGCCTGAGCTGACCGACCTACCTGACTGCGAGGAGGCCGATCAGCTCGGGCAGCCAGGCGCGATCGTTGGGTACGAGGTCGGCGCCCAGGAGGTCGGTGGCGCCGACCCACCGCACCGCGGCATGTTCGAGCGCGACCGGGACGCCCGATCTCAATTCCACGGCGTACGCCCGCAGCACCATTCCGTTCGGCAGCGGGACGTCCACACCGATCCGCGCGCCGACGACCGTCTCGACACCGAGCTCCTCGCGCAGTTCGCGTCGTAGTCCCTCGGCAGGCGTCTCGCCAGGTTCGATCTTGCCGCCGGGAAGTTCCCACCGGCCTGCCAGTTCCGGTGGGCTCACGCGCTGCGCGAGCAGCAGCCGGCCATCGTCGACGATCGCCGCGGCGGCCACTTCCCGCCGGTCGTCCCTGTTGCTCGCACCCGTGTGCATGGGACCATCATGACCATGGCCGAGTTGCTGACCGACGCAGAGGTCGCCGAGGCACTGACGGGGCTGCCTCAGTGGCGCCGCGACGGCGCGGCGATCGTTCGAACCGTCGAACTGCCCACGTTTCCCGCCGCGATCACCCTGGTCGACCGGGTGGCCGAGATCGCCGAGTCGGGCAATCACCACCCCGACATCGACATCCGCTGGCGAACTCTCACCTTCCGGTGCTCCACCCATTTCAAGGGCGGAATCACCGATCTGGACGTGACGCTGGCGCGGGCGATCGACCGGCTGGCCGCGGGCTGACCCGACCGGCGTAGATCACCCACAGGAAGAAGGCCGCCGTCCCGATGACGTCGACCGCACCGAGCCACGCCAGCAGGCCGGGCCGGGAGATCAGCCAGATCGAATCCTGGAAGAAGCTCAGCACCCACGGCACACCGACCAGGATCGACGTCAGCCACGCTCCGGCGAGGATCTTCGAGCCGAGACGGTCGGCGAGCGGACCGTGCACCAGCCAGATCGACATCGGGATCAGCCACACCCAGTGGTGCGACCAGGAGATCGGCGAGAGCAGCAGCCCGAACAGTTGGACGATCACCAGCGTGCCCAGCAGATCGTCACGCCCGAGAGACCGCCACGCCAACCACGCGAGCGCTGCCGCGACCGCGACCCCGACGAGCCACACGCCGCCGCTGCCGACGTCGTGACCGGCGACGCGGCTGATCGCGCCGCGCAGGGACTGGTTCCAGACCGACCCGACCGGCCCGATCCGCGACGCGTCTCCGAGCAGGTGCTCGAAGTAGGTGCGCGCCTCGTTCCCGATCAGCAGGTAGCTGAGGGCGACGGTGCCACCGAAGGCGACCGCGGCGAACACCGCGTCCTTCCAGCGGCGCCGCAGCACGAAGTACAACCCGGTTACTGCCGGAGTCAGCTTTATGCCTGCGACGAATCCGACGAGCCCGCCCGCAACCCACCACCGAGTCGAGCGCACCGCGACCATCGCCCCGAGCGCGAGGAAGACGTTGACCTGTCCGTAGTCCAGGGTGGTGCGGACCGGTTCCGTCCACATTCCGACCACGGTCCACAGAAGGGCGATGGAGGTCCATCGGTGGTCGAGTCCACGTGTCCACGCCGTTCGGGTGCCATGAAGCAGTTCGATGCTCATCCTGACCAGCAGGTAGAGCGCTGCGATCGTCGCGAGCTGCCATCCGATGCCGACGACCGGGAACGGCAGATAGTGCAGTGGGAAGAAGACGAGTGCGGCGAACGGCGGGTAGGTGAACGGCAGCGGGAAGTCGGGCGTCACCTCGGAGTACGTGAAGTCGTACAGGTCGCCCTGGAGCAGGGCCGCAGATCCGTCCACGTACACGTGCAGGTCGACGAGGTTCATGCCGTTGGCGCTGAGCAGGGACCATGCCATCCGCGCCGCGACCGAGACGAAGAGGAGCAGGGGTGCCAGCCGCAGGAACCGGTCCGCCCGTGTCCTGGGGCTGCGGGCCGGGGCGGCGTCGTTCGCCTCGGACGCAGGAGTCGTCTCGGACACTGTGCTCGTGTTCTCCAGGGTGGTGGTGTTCCTGCGGGCCGGACCCGACTTGGTCGTCGGCGAGCCTACGTCAGGGGCGGCGGACTCGATGCACGGCGACGGCAGCAAGTAACAGTTGCATCAACTACCTCAGAGTTCACTCCCGTAACACGCTATCGTCGGGACGTCGACATCGTCGGAAGTACCAGTGAGTAGACTTCCGCGGGTGCTCGCCCCTCGCCATTGCGTGGGACGGTCACGGCAAACGCTGTACAACGCCAGAAGCCCTGCATAGAGTGACCCTTCGACAACGAGGGGCCTACTGGGCCAGTCGTCGCCTTAGGGACGCCGACGTTTGACGACAAGGATGGGGACACCGTGCTTCGTACGCGAGGAACGCGCACATCGATCATTGCGCTGGCGATTGCCGCCGCCGCAGTCGCGCTACCGGCGAGCGCGTCCGCCGAGCCCACGGTCCCCCAGATCCCTGAGGGCCTGGATATCGAGGCCCTCGCCTCGCTCGCCCCCGCGATCGTCGGTGCAGCCGCGGGCCCGATCGAGCTCGGCGTGACGGACATTGCCAACCCGCAGGCAGATCTGCTCGCGCAGGCGAAGGCGCTGCTCGAGGCGTCCAACCTGCCCCCGCAGACGAAGTCGACCCTCCAGCGTGTCATCACGTTCCTCGACGGCAGCGGCGGCGGCGGCCCGGAGCTGCCCCCGGAGAGCGGCCCGGTCATCTCCCAGTTCCTGTACCCGACCATCGGCAAGGGCTGCATCGGCGGCAAGTCCGACTCGATCGGTGCGGCGCTCGCCGTTCCCGGGCCCGCGCACCTGCCCCCTCCGGGACCGAAGGCCGGCGAGACGGGTTTCGTGTTCACCGCGCTCGGCACCAGCAAGGCCACCGAAAAGCAGCCTGCGCCGCTGGTCGTCGACTGGGTCAACATCGACCACCCGAAGACCGGCCGCACCGAGCTGACCACCGCGTCCCGGATCAACCCGGACGGCCCGGCCACCCTGTCCGGCATCGCCCAGACCGGCCAGGGCCGCGTTCTCGCCGTGGTCTCCGGTGGGCTCACCACGGAGACCGAGGGCGGCGCAGCCGTTACCTGCAGCTTCCTCCCGACCGTCGGGACCGTGTACGTCCCCTGATCGGGAAGTTCCGATCGACGAACTCACGAAGGCCCCTCGCGTCACGCGAGGGGCCTTCGTTCATTCGCCGGGTCGTGCGGTGGGCCGCACCGTGGTAAACCGGGGAATGGCCACTCGCAGTCGACGCTCCGTCAAGTCCGTGCGCTCCAGTCGGTCGATCCTGTCCATCCGCTCGGAGGGATCCATCCTGTCGATCGGGTCCGCGTACTCGATCCTGTCGATCGGCTCCGCCTTCTCGATCCTCTCGATAGGGTCGATCGGATCCGCCGGTTCCGCGCTGTCGTCCGGCTCGTTCGGTAGCCTCGGTTCCGCGCTGTCGGGCCTGTCCCGATGGTCGGTGCTGTCCTGGCGGGCCGACGGCGAGGGTCCCGGAGACCGCCCACTTCACGTGCTGGCGGAGGAACCGGAACTCGCGGCGTCACCGCTCTCGCATACCCAGACCTGAGCCGAAACCGGGATCGCCCCATCCGGTTTCGACCGACACCGATGGAGGACCCCGTGACCCTGCCCGGCAACGACGCCACACTCGCCCCGACCGGAGGCCGCTGGAGCCGGGAGGAACTGGAGCAGGCATTCGCCGGCTACCAGCGCACGGTGGAGACCGCGAAGGAGACCGGGAACTGGGACCTGTTCGCGGACATGTTCACCGAGGACGCGAACTACGTGGAGCACGCATACGGCACGTTCTCCGGCCGCGAGGAGATCCGTCCGTGGATCAACCGCACGATGTCGAGCTTCCCCGGCAGTCACATGACGGCATTCCCGGCGCTGTGGCACACCATCGACGAGCAGCGGGGCTGGGTGATCTGCGAGATCGACAACCCGATGTGCGATCCGGGCGACGGATCGGTCCACGGCGCGTCGAACCTGACGATCCTGCACTACGCGGGCGACGGGCTGTGGTCCTGCGAAGAGGACGTCTACAACCCGATGAAGTTCCTTGCGATGGCCAAGAAGTGGTGCCGCGCCGCCGAGTCCGCGGGCACACTGCCGGACGAGGCCCGTCGGTGGCTCGCAAAGGTCGGCGGCTGACACCGACCGGCCCGTCAGGGGTTCTGCTGCTCCCCTACGCCTGCGGTCGAGCCTGCGGAGATCTCCTCGTAGAGGTTGGCTGCGAATGCATAGACGAGGTTGATGACAATGTCCACGTGTGATCGGTGTCCTTTCGATTGCGACTCGTTCTTCCCTACGTCGTCCACATCCGCCCCAGGCGTTACGTCCGGGGCTAGGCTCGACACATGAAGCGTGTAGCAGCAGCACTGTTCACCGCGACCGTCGTCTCTCTCACCGTCGCGGGATGCACCTCCGACAGCGAGAGCAGCGACACCACCGTCACCACGACGGCGGGCGTCCTCGATCGGGCATCCGATGCCGTCAGCTCGGCCGCGAACGCAGCCCAGGGCGCCATCTCGTCGGCGCAGGGAGCGGTCTCGTCGATGCAGTCCGCGGCGGCGGGCCTGACGAGTCGCGCGAGTGGCGCGGTCGACGCCATCCAGTCGGGTGCGTTCGTCGCCGCATTCCGGGCGGGCTATCCCGATCTCTCCGAGGGACGCGACGACGCCGCCATCGAGGACATCTACGCCGAGACGTGTGCGGCAATCGACGCCAACGTCGACGAGTCGACGGTGGTCTCCGAACTGCAGGTTCGGGCGGGCAACGGCGGCACCGAGGCGACTCCGGAGCAGGCGCAGCAGATCTACAACATCGCCAAGCCGCTCTGCTGACCTAGGACCGTACAACTACGGCCGGTGGTCGCTCAGGCGAGCGACCACTGGCCGTAGTCGGGCTTGAGGATCGTGTTGAGGTCGACTCCGACCCCGTCGATGGCACGCTTGTCGATCTCGTACTGGTGCAGGTGCGCGGCGGGGTGGACGTAGCCCTCGGGTGTCCCCCAGTCGTGCTGCCAGAAGAAACTTCCCGCGCCTGCCAGCCTCAGTGCGTCGATCGTGCCGGAGTTCGCGTAGACGCCGGTGTTCTCGCGTCCGATCACGGATTCCCAGCCGAGTACGTACGGCAGGACCTTCGTCGTGATGTCGACGGTGTTCGGGTTGTCGTCGATCGACGTGTAGATCGGGCGCCCTTCGGGTCCGCCCGCGGCGCGGTGCAGTTCGAGTCCGCGCCTGGCATGTGTGACACCCGCTTCGAATCCACCGCGCCAGTCGGCGGTCGCACCTTTGCCGAACTGGTAGCAGGAAACGATCTCGAGGCCGGCCTCGATCAACGCGGACGCCTCGTCGGCCCGGATGGGTTTGCCGACCATCCATTCGGCGCCCGGCCTGCGATCGGAGACGTATCGGATGGCGCCGACATGCCCTGCTGCTCGGATGGCGTCGGCGGACGGCACGCCGCCGGAGTAGTCGACCAGTGTGCCGAGCGGCGCGGCACCCGCGGCGCCGGTCACGCCCAGCGCCGCGGCACCGAGCGCGGCCGAGCCCACGGCTGCGAATCTGAACAGTTCACGACGGGTGACATGCACGGGGCGCCTCGCTTCATCGGATCGTCTGCGGTCGGCCTCGGTGAATTGCATCACAGCACAGTGGTGCCCGCCAGTCGCACGCGCCCTGTTGCGTCTCACCCGTAACCGAAGGTGCGGGTGCCGACGGCCGGTTCGGCGGTAGGCTCGGAACCGTATCCGAAGGGCAGCCGACCAGCAGGAAAACCTCCCCGAGGAGGGTGGGCCATGGCTAAGGAAACGTGGTGGGTGATCGCACCCGAGAGCCCGTTCACATTCGAGCAACGCCCCAACGGCGACCTCGTCGTCGCGAGCACCGAGGAAAACGAGGAACACGTTCTCCACGGCTACGAATGGATGCACATCACCCCGGACGACCCGAGTCATCGCATCAAGGTGCACGGCGAGGGGCCTCCGCCGTTCGGCCGGTGGGTTCCGTTCGACCTCTGAGACGAATCTCAGCCGTTCCTGAGGGTTCGCTAAGTCCGGTACGAACCCCGGGTGAAACAGCTCCCCCACCCCGTACCCTCCCTGCAGGGGGTCGACATCAGGTGGCTTCGACAGCCACGCGACGGGGGAGGAACCGAAATCGTGCAGAAGCAACTCACGCCGATGCTGGCCGCGGCGGTGATCGTGCCGCTCTGGGCTGGGACGCTCACGGATGCCGTCTCGCGACGGGAGTGGGAGATGTGCCGGGCGCGCCGCCGGACGTGGATCGCGGCGATCGCGCTGCTGCCGCCGGTCGGTCCCGCGCTCTGGCTGGCCTTCGGGCGACCACGCAAACGTGTTCCGCTTCCGGAACAGCAGCGGATGCACCCGGCGATGTACTTCGCCCTTCAGCGAGAGCTGGCGCGCGACATCGCCGAGTTCGAGAACGGTGGCAACGTCACGACAGGGTGACGTGCCAGACGAGGGCCGCCGCGAGGGCTCCCACTCCGTTGAGGGACCAGTGCAGCGCGATGGGCGCGAGGAGGCTGCCGCTGCGGCGCCGCAACCAGGTGAATGCGACTCCGGCGGCCGCGGTGGCGGCAACGGCGCCCGCGATCCCGACGATCTGCCCGAACAGTCCGGCGCCGAGGATCCCGGTGAGCCCCTGATTACCCGTGGTCAGTCCCAGTGACGACGCGATGTGCCAGAAGCCGAACAGGAGCGAACCTGCCGCGAAGACTCCGCGGGCGCCCCAGACACGTTCGAGCGTTCCGTGCAGGACACCACGGAACGCCAGCTCCTCCGGGATGACGGTCTGCAGGGGGATGACGATCATCGATGCGATCAGTGCACCCGAGACCGTCGCGTACCGGTTGCTCAGGAAGAACTGGCGGGTCAGCGGAAGCGCGATGGCCGCCGCGACCACGGCGAGGACCAGCGCGACCGCACCGAGCGCATAGAGGGTGCCGCGCCGCCAGTGCCGCGGCGAGAGTCCGAGTTCGTGCCAGCCCAGTCCCCGACTCCGGCCCAGACCGAGGAGGACCGCTGCCGCGATCGGGACGGCGGCCACCGACGCCCACACGGTGGTGAAGTGCGCGATCAGGTTCGTGCACACCAGGACCGCGACGACGACCGCGACGTCGAGATACGCGTGGAACCGCGGGCGATGGACGGCGATCGTTTCGGACACCCCGCCCAGTGTACGGACCCCACGAGCAGGGAAAGGCCCGTATGATCCCCGCCTTCGTCACACTCGACGGGCAGGTTTAGCCTGGATCCCGACCTTCACACGCCCATGCCCAGGAGAGATGATGGCCGACTTCCTCTACGAGGACCTGCTGCCGATCGGGGAAGATCCCACCGAGTACCGGCTGCTGACCACCGAGGGGGTGTCCACCGTCGAGGGACCGGACGGACGCACCTTCCTGAAGGTCGAGCCCGAAGCGATGCGGCTGCTCACCGAGACCGCGCTGCACGACATCTCGCACTACCTGCGCACCGATCACCTCAAGCAGGTCGCGAGCATTCTCGACGACCCGGAGGCCTCGGACAACGACAAGTTCGTCGCACTCGATCTGCTGAAGAACGCGAACATCTCCGCGGCGGGTGTGCTCCCGATGTGCCAGGACACCGGCACGGCGATCGTGATGGGCAAGCGCGGCCAGCAGGTTCTCACGCCTGGTGACGACGAGGAGTCGATCGCGCGGGGCGTGTACGACGCGTACACCCGGTTGAATCTGCGGTACTCGCAGAACGCTCCGATCACGATGTGGGAGGAGAAGAACACCGGCAACAACCTGCCCGCGCAGATCGAGCTGTACGCGGACACCGCGAAGGGCCACGAGAACTCCTACAAGTTCCTCTTCATGGCGAAGGGTGGAGGGTCGGCGAACAAGTCGTACCTGTATCAGGAGACGAAGGCGATCCTGAACCCGGACTCGATGATGCAGTTCCTCGAGGCCAAGATCCGGTCGCTCGGCACCGCGGCGTGCCCGCCGTACCACCTGGCGATCGTCGTCGGCGGCACCTCCGCCGAGTTCGCGCTCAAGACGGCGAAGTACGCGTCGGCGCACTACCTGGACGAGCTGCCCACCGAGGGCGCGATCACCGGCCGCGGCTTCCGGGACCACGAACTGGAGAAGCAGGTCTTCGAGCTGACCCAGAAGATCGGCATCGGCGCGCAGTTCGGCGGCAAGTACTTCTGCCACGACGTCCGGGTCATCCGCCTGCCCCGGCACGGCGCGTCGCTTCCTGTCGCGATCGCCGTCTCCTGCTCGGCGGACCGTCAGGCGAAGGCGAAGATCACCCCCGAGGGCGTGTTTCTCGAGCAGCTCGAGTTCAACCCCGGCCAGTTCCTGCCCGAGGTCACCGACAGCCAGCTCGACGCGGAGACCGACGGCATCTCGGGTACCGGCAAGGGCGCCGCGGTCAAGATCGACCTGACGAAGCCGATGCCGGAGATCCTCGCCGAGCTGTCGAAGCACCCGGTGAAGACGCGTCTGTCGCTGACGGGTCCGCTGGTCGTCGCCCGCGACATCGCGCACGCGAAGATCAAGGAACGCCTCGACGCAGGCGAGGAGATGCCGCAGTACCTGCGCGATCACCCCGTCTACTACGCCGGACCGGCGAAGACTCCCGAGGGACTTGCGTCGGGATCGTTCGGCCCGACGACCGCAGGCCGCATGGACTCGTACGTGGAGCAGTTCCAGGCCGCGGGCGGCTCGATGGTCATGCTCGCGAAGGGCAACCGCTCGAAGCAGGTCACCGACGCCTGCAACTCGCACGGCGGCTTCTACCTCGGTTCGATCGGTGGCCCGGCCGCGCGTCTGGCGCTGGACTGCATCAAGCACGTCGAGGTCGTCGAGTACGAGGAGCTCGGCATGGAGGCGGTGTGGAAGATCGACGTCGTCGACTTCCCCGCGTTCATCGTCGTCGACGACAAGGGCAACGATTTCTTCGCGCACACCGGCGAGGTCACCCTGACCGTGGGCAAGCGTCCCGGCCTGTAACCAGATGTGCGGCGGCGGCCCGGTGGGATTCCCACCGGGCCGCCGTCGTGTTCACCAGCCTGCGCCGGCGACCTGCTTGACGGTGGCGTTGAGCCGGTTCCACACATTGATCAGCGAGATCTGCATGATCAGCGCAGCGAGCTGCTGCTCGTCGTAGTGGTCGGCAGCGTCGTCCCAGACGTCGTCCGGGACGGGGTCGGGTCGGTCGGCGAGCCGGGTCACCGACTCGGTCAGTGCCAGCGCTGCCCGTTCGGCGTCCGTGAAGTACGGGGATTCGCGCCACGCGGCGACCGCGAGCAGGCGCTCGACGGTTTCGCCGTCCTTCATCGCCAGCTTCGGGTGCATGTCGACGCAGACGCCGCAGCCGTTGATCTGGCTGGCGCGCAGGTGCACGAGGTGCACGGTGCGGGTCGGCAGTCCGGTGTTCTCCGTCGTGCGGCCGACTGCCTGCAACGCCGCCACGGCGCCGGGCAGAACCATCGCGGGATTGGTCATTCGTGCCTGCATCTCGAACTCTCCTGTCACATCGGTTCTCGCATGTTCGTCACCCCTCTGACGGACCGCTACGAGAGAATGTGACAGCGATGAGTGAAGAGATTCTGGCCAGGCAGTTCGAGGAGCACCGCGACCATCTGCGGGCTGTGGGCTTCCGCATGCTCGGGTCGACCGCGGAGGCCGACGATGCGGTGCAGGAGACGTGGTTACGCCTGGCTCGGGTCGACAGCGACGAGATCCTGAACCTGGCGGGCTGGCTCACGACCGCCCTCAGCCGGGTGTGCCTGGACATGCTGCGCTCGAGGGGGTCGCGCCGCGAGGTGACGCTGGACGAGCCCGGCCGCCCCGATCCGGCCGATGCGGCAATCGGACCGGAAACCGAAGCGGTCCTTGCCGATTCGATCGGTGTTGCGTTGCTCGTCGTGCTCGACACCCTCACGCCCGCAGAGCGGCTCACCTTCGTGCTGCACGACCTGTTCGCGGTGCCGTTCGACGAGATCGCACCGATCGTGGACCGCTCCCCCGCCGCCGCGCGGCAGTTGGCGAGCCGAGCCAGGCGCCGCGTGCAGGGCGGTGGCGTCGCCGAGCCCGACGCGCCGCGGCGCAGGCGGGTGGTCGAGGCGTTTCTCGCCGCGTCCCGGGAGGGTCGTTTCGAGGACCTGCTCGAACTGCTCGATCCGGATGTCGTGCTGCGCGCGGACTCGGTGGCGGTGTCCGCGTCGGCGGCCGGGGTGGCCCACGGTGCGCCTGCCCTGTCGGCGATGGTCGCCGGAGCCCGCGGCGTCGCGGAGGCTTTCAGCGGGCGCGCTCGTGCCGCGCAGGTCGTCACTGTCGACGGGCGTCCCGCGGCGGCGTGGGCGCCCGACGGGCACGTCCGGGCGGTGTACACGTTCGTGGTCGAGGGAGACCGGATCGTCGAGCTGGTCGTGCTCGCCGATCCGGCGTCTCTCGCGGAACTCGACATCAATCTGGCCTCATCAGGGGTGTGATGCCGCTACCGGTGCCACGATGAACTGGACCGCCTCGACTGCCCGAAGGAGAGTCATGCAGCCGGAGATGTCCGAATCCGATCCGTCACTGTCCCCGAACAAGCGCGCCGTCGCCGCGTACGTCGAGGGTTTTCGCACGGGCGACCACGACGCGATCCTCTCCCTGCTCACCGAGGACGTGATCTGGGAGATGCCGGGCGACTTCTCGATCACCGGCAAGGCGGCCTTCCACAAGGAGATCGAGAACGACACGTTCACCGGGAAACCGACGTTGACGGTGATCCGCATGGTCGAGGAGAACGATGTCGTCGTCCTGCTCGGGACGGTGGAGGCTCGGTTCACCGACGGCGGCGAACTGCACGGCATCTTCAGCGACTACTTCCACTTCCGGGAAGGGTTGATCCGGCGGATCGAGTCGTATCAGGTCGACAACCGCTGACACGCCTGGTGTCGGTCACCGCTCCTACACTCGGCCCATGACCGCCGAGGTGTCCCGTGTGCAGGTGCTCGCGTATCGATGGCACGTGCAGCAGCTCGATCGCATGCCCGGTGTCGCCACCGACGCCGCCGACTGCGACCTCCTCGACCTCGGAATCCAGAACACCGGTCCCGACGGCGCAGCGTTGGCGCTGCACCTGCGCGGCACACCGGCAGACACCGGTGACGCGCTCGCGCTGGCGTGGACGCTGCGGGGTGCGCCGCACTGCTATCGCCGTGCGGACCTGCCGAAGGTGGCGGTCGCGACGGCCCCGCTGTCGGAGGCGGACGCCGCCAAGCGGATCTTCGATGCGAACCGACCACTGAAGGCGGCGGGTATTCCGACGTTCGACGCGCTCCGCGCCGTCGCACACGAGATGCGCGACATCGTCCACGAGCCCACTGTGAAGGGCGACATGTCGTCGCAACTCACCGCTCGGATGCCCGAGCCGTACCTCCGGTTCTGCCGGCCATGCAGCGCGACGCACATGTACGAGATGCCCTTCCGGCTGGCGGCGCTTCAGGCAGGTCTGGAACTGCGCCCGCACACGTCACCACCGGTCCTCGAACGCATTCCCGGCTGGCGCGGGGCGGCGTACGCGCACACGGGCACCGACGCCGAGCCGCGGTTCGACGTGATCCGCGGGTACCTGCACTTCTTCGGCCCCAGCGATCCGAAGGCGGTCGCGGCGTACGTCGACGCGCCCGTCCGGGACGTGAAGGCGAACTGGCCGGCCGACGCGGTCGAGGTGACGGTGGACGGGGTGAGCCGCTCGGCGCTCGCCGACGACGTCGACGCGCTGCGTACTTCTCCCCCCGACAGGTCGGTGCAGTTGCTCGGCCCGTACGACCCGTACCTGCAACTGAAGGACCGGGAGATTCTCGTGCCCGACGCGGCGAACCGGAAGTCCCTGTGGCCGACTCTGGGACGGCCGGGTGCGATCGCAGTCGGCGGTGACCTGATCGGCGAG
Source organism: Rhodococcus sp. RD6.2 (assembly GCF_001040705.1). GTDB lineage: Bacteria > Actinomycetota > Actinomycetes > Mycobacteriales > Mycobacteriaceae > Rhodococcus_G. The sequence goes on along the minus strand of NZ_CVQP01000001.1, from coordinate 617,882 downwards.
TGGCGACCCCGGACATCTGGCCGCACGCTCACGGTCGAGACGGCGCCGTGGCGGGTGCTGTCGAAGGCGGAGCGCGCCGACGTCGAGAAGCGGTCGACGGCGCTCGCGGAGTTCCGCGGGGTGGCGTTCGGGGGCGTCACCGTCGCCGGGTGACGCAAGGCCTGCATGTCGGGCCCCGGCGGAGCCCCACGCCCACCGGGCCGATTGTCTGTGGTTCGCGGGCGATCAGGACCCGGTCCGATCACGGTCGGTGTGCAGGGCCTGCGCAACTTCTGCGACCGCGTCGCTCAGCAACCGTTCGTACGCGTCCACGTCGGGCAGCACCGCGGGTGAGGTCGCAACGGCGATCGTCACTCGGTCACCGATGCCGTGCACGCCGTGGGTCAGCCCCATGAAACGAGACAGTGCGGGGAATCCTGCCGTGAACCCGACCCGGCCACCCGCGAGGACGAGGTCGGCGGGACCACGGTCGACGCTGGAGACCACCGTGTGTCCGGTGACCTCGTCCGGGACGGCGGTGAAATCGAAGTGCTCGATGCCGTGTCGCAGTAGGGGCGCGGGCACGGCGTCGAGTGCGCGATCCTCGGCGGCCCGCGACGGGTGGTCCGCGCGCAACCTCCGCTCGCGAAGCGACTCCGCGATGGCTGCAGCGCGATCGGCGGGATCGTCGACCTCGGTATGAAGCTCGACGGCGAAGTTTCGGAAGTGATTGCGGGCGTACGGGATTCCCGGCCTGGCGACGGTGACCTCGGCGGCGAGCACCGAGGGGTCCACTCCTCGTTCGAGGAGGTACCTGCCGAGCGCCAACGAGATCGTCGTCAGCGCACCGACGGTGACACTGACGCCGGGCCCTCGCAGGTCGGCGGCCGGAACGACGACGGCTCCGAGGGTCCGCCGCTCGTCCGGTGCGGCATTCGTCGGCAACTTCGGCCGGCCGAGCGGCTTCGGCGGAACCAACCCTGCTGCTGTGTCGCGTTCGAGTTGGCGGTGTGCAAGGTGAGCTGGCCGGGCGCGCAGCAGCATCCGGCCTACCTGCATCGGCAGCCGGACCGCGGCTGCCACGGCGGCGAGGCGGGGACGCCACTGCGGCAGCGGTCGCGTCGGTGTCGGGGCCGCGTCGGCGAACAGGTCGCGGGCGATCGCCGCGGCGCGCCTCCCGTCGGCAAGGGCATGGGACATCTGCAGGACGGCTACCACGCACTCGGCGCCGCCACTGTCCGGTGCATCGACCAACGGTCCGAAAAGGTGGATCCGCCAGGGCGATTCAGCAGGATCGACCTGGTCGAGAACGAGTTCACCGAGAACGGTCAGGCAGTCCTTCCAGGTTCCGGTGTCCTCGTGCAGGCGGATCGACGAGGCGTCCGGCGCGGCAGGCGCCCAGTGAGGAACGTCGAGCCGTCGGGGAACCTCCCGCACCCGCAGGGACAGGTCGCCGATCGTCGCGGCGCGCGCCAGAAGCTGGTCCCGCGCGCTCGTCAGCGGCTCGGTCGTACCGACGAAGCAGTACAGCAGGAACTGGTCTGTCGGAATCCGGCGTGAGATCCAGTACGACTGCGCATCAGGGCTGGTCATCCGCGGCACCGGGTGACGATAGCAGCGGCAACGTGGCGGGGTCGCGAGTGTCGCGGCGGCGACGTGCCCGCCCACGCCCTACCGTTGCACCCAGCGACGCAGGAGGTCCGATGACGCAGGGTGTTTCACCGCCGACCAACCAATTCGACCCGGGTGACCGATGGGTGCCGGTGGACCGGCGGTGGTTGGGGCTCGACCGTGCGACCCTCCTGCCCGCCGTCGTGGTGCTCGCATTCGCCTTCGTACTCGCGGCAGTCCTGCCGGCTGTCAACAGTGCGGTCGAGTACGACGACACCGTCACGGCAGGCGACGTGATGGAGATCGCGGGCGGGGTGACGTTCGAGCCCGCGACCGACTGGGGCATCACCTCCGGCGTGCGGGCCGGCGACCGGCCCGCGACAGGGTCGTATCCGGCTTCCGCGACCGTCGAGGCCGATGACGTGTCCCTGACAGTCCGGACCGGTGCCTTCAGTGGCGATGCCCGCGCCCTCCTCGAACAGATCCGGGACACGACCACGGCGCTGGACGACAGCATCCACATCGACGGCACCCCAACGCCCGTCACGACCGACTCCGGGGAGCACGGATACGTCGCGCGTTACGCCGGGCCCCGGTTCTCCGGGGTCCTCGCGGCGTTCGTCGAGGACGGTCGGGGTGTCCAGGTCGTCGCCACTGGTCCCCCCGACACCGATCAATCACGGGCCGAGGAGATCTCCCGAATGATCACGAGCATCGACCGCGACAGGGAGGAGTCCTGATGACCGCCACCGCGACGGAACGTCGGGTCGCCGCGATCGAGGACTCCGGGTGGGGCCGGTCATTCACCTTCTATCAGCCGCGCAATGCGGCGTTCTGGGTGTATCTGCTGCTGGTGTCGCTCGGTGTGTTCAGTTTCGTGACGATGCTGGTGGGCGCGTCGGGCGCGTACGGACGTGCGATCGCGGTGTCGGTCGTGTTGTTCGGGGTGTACGGCGCCCTCTTCTGGGGATTCACCCAGCACATCGACCGATACTCCCGGCAGCCTGTCGGCATCGTCGTCGTGGCCTTCGGGTGGGGAGCGTTCGCCGCGACCTGGGTGCTGGCGGCGGAGGCCAACACTGCCGCGCTCGGACTGTTCGCGAAAGCGCTCGGGCAGTCGTGGTCATTGGCGTGGGGTGCCGGCCTCGTGGCCCCCGTCACCGAGGAGATCGCGAAGGGTCTCGGGCTGCTCCTGCTCATCGCGCTGGCGCCGCGGTTGATCCGGACCGCGTTCGACGGCTTCATCGTCGGGGCGTTCCTCGGCCTGGGATTCCAGATCGCGGAGGACGTCGTGTACGCGTTGAACTCGGCCGGATCGCAGTTCGGGGCGAACCAGGTGGCGGCAGCGATGGGGACCGTGTGGCTGCGCATGGCAGTCGGGGTCGCGGCACACATCCTGTACAGCGCGGTCTTCTGCGCCGGACTGGTCTACCTGCTCGGCCGGCCCGCCGAGCCACGCCGCGTCGGACGCGGGCTGGCGCTGATGGCGACCGCGATGCTGCTGCACGGGGTGTGGAATTCGCTGGCGGCACTCGCCGGGGGCCGGATCGTTCAACTCGTCGCGACGTGGGTCGTGGTGATCGTGGTGGCCCTGGCCATCGCAGTGCGGGTGTTTCGGATGACGGTCCCCCGCGAACGCGCGTTCCTCGGCGACGTGCTCGGTCCCGAGGTCGCGGTCGGGACCATCACGCCCGAGGAACTGATCGCAGTGTGCGGAGATCACAAGGTGCGCAGGGCGTTCCGCAGGATGGGCGTAGACAGGCGGGACCGCAGGCGCCGCGGCCACACCCTCGACGCGGTCGCCGACGTGGCGGACGCGCTCGCCGCGTCGGGCGGCCGCGACACCCCGGCGGTCGAGTTCGCCCGCACCGAGGTGGGCCGAATCCGGTCCGGGGTGCCGTCGACGCCGCGATGACGACGGACGACACGCCGAAGCGGCCCGGGCACGGCCCGGACCGCTTCGGCGCTGCGTCGAACGGCGTCAGACCGCGGCGGTCAGCCGGTTCGCCAGCAGAGCGGTGAAGCGTGCCGGGTCGGCGAGCTCGCCACCTTCCGCGAGAAGCGCCATTCCGTACAGCAATTCGGCGGTCTCCGCGGACGCCTCGTCCCCGGGGCGTTCGGCGTGCGCGGTGCGCAGCGCGAGCACGAGCGGGTGTTCGGGGTTCAGTTCGAGGATTCGCTTGGTAACCGGGACCGGCTGACCCGACGCCCGGTACATCCGCTCCAGCGCGGGCGACATGGAGAAATCGTCGCCGACGATGCACGCGGGCGAGGTGGTCAGGCGGGTCGACAGCCGCACCGACTTGACCTGCTCGTCGAGGGTCGTCGTCAGCCAGGAGAGCAGATCCGCGAAATCCTTCTCCTTCTCCTCACGCTCGGTCTCGGCGGCGGCCTTGTCCTCATCGCTGTCGAGGTCGACCTCGCCCTTGGCGACGGACTGGAAGGTCATCCCCTCGAACTCGGGCACCTGCGACGCCCAGACCTCGTCGACGGGGTCGGTGAGCAGCAGCACCTCGAGTCCCTTGGCCTTGAACGCCTCCAGGTGCGGCGAGTTCTCCAGCAGCTGACGGGATTCGCCGGTCGCGAAGTAGATCTGCTTCTGATCGTCCTTCATCCGGGACACGTAGTCGGCGAGGGTGGTGAGTTCGTCCTCGCTGGCCGTGGACGCGAACGACGAGATCTTCAGCAGCGTGTCGCGGTTGTCGACGTCGGAGATCAGCCCCTCCTTGAGGGCGCGGCCGAATTCGGACCACAGGGTGCGGTAGTCGTCGGGACGCGACGACGCGATGTCCGCGATCGTGGTGAGCACCTTCTTGGTGAGTCGACGCCGGATGGCGCGAATCTGCCTGTCCTGCTGCAGGATCTCTCGGGACACGTTCAGCGAGAGGTCCTGGGCGTCGACGACACCCTTGACGAAGCGCAGGTACTCGGGGAGCAGTTCGTCGGCGTCGTCCATGATGAACACCCGCTTGACGTACAGGTGGACACCGGTCTTGCCGTCGCGCATGAACAGGTCGAACGGCGCGTGCTGCGGGATGAACAGCAGGGCCTGGTACTCGAAAGTGCCCTCGGCCTTCATTGGGATCGTCTCGAGCGGCGAATCCCATGCGTGCGCGATGTGGCGGTAGAACTCGGTGTACTCCTCCTCGGAGACCTCGTCCTTCGACTTCGCCCACAGCGCCTTCTGCGAGTTCAGAGTCTGGGTTTCGACCTCGACCTTTTCCGGTTCCTCATCGGTCGCCGGGGTACGGCGTTCGACGTCCATCCGGATCGGCCAGGCGATGAAGTCCGAGTACCGGGTGACGAGTTCCTTGATCTTCCGCTCGGCGGTGTAGTCGTGCAGGTTGTCGTCGGTGTCGGCGGGCTTGAGGTGCAGCGTCACCGCAGTGCCCTGCGGGGCATCGTCCACCGTCTCGATGACGTAGGTCGCTTCGCCACTCGACTCCCAGCGGGTTGCCTGCCGCTCCCCGGCCTTACGCGTGAGCAGGGTGACCTTGTCCGCGACCATGAACGTGGAGTAGAAGCCGATGCCGAACTGGCCGATCAACTCCTCGCTCGCGGCTGCGTCCTTCGCCTCCTTGAGCTTGCGACGCAAGTCCGCGGTGCCCGACTTGGCGAGGGTGCCGATCAGGTCGACGACCTCGTCCCGGGACATGCCGATGCCGTTGTCGCGGATCGTCAGCGTCCGCGCGTCCTTGTCGATCGCGATCTCGATGTGCAGGTCGGACGTGTCGGCGTCCAGGTCCTTGTCCTGGAAGGCCGCGAGCCGCAACTTGTCGAGTGCATCCGAGGCGTTGGACACCAGTTCCCGCAGGAACGAGTCCTTGTTCGAGTAGATCGAGTGGACCATCAGGTCCAGCAACTGGCGGGTCTCCGCCTGGAACTCGAGCTGCTCCCGTTCTCCGGTGTGCGCGTTCAATCCGATTCCCTTCGACTGCTCACGAGGCACTGTGTTCGCCGGGATTTTACCGCCCCCACCTGCGCGGCAGACCTACCGGCCGGTAGTCGATCCCGGTCCCACGCAGCCATTGCCTCGGGCTCCGGCGCGGAGGAGGGTGAGAGGCGGGGGTATCCGGTGGCGCCGCCGGGGCGCTGCCTCGAGTGGAAGGGGTTCGATCGTGTACGCACGTTCCACCACGATCCTGGCGCACCCGTCCTTCATCGACGCCGGCATCAAACACATGAGTGACACCGTCATGCCCGCACTCGCGGATTACGAGGGCTGTGCCGGACTTTCGCTCCTCGTCGATCGCGACAGCGGTCGCTGTATCGCGACCAGTTCGTGGATGGACGAGGACGCGCTGCGCGGCAGTGAGGGACCGGTCCGCGCGTTGCGCGACCACGCCACGGAGATATTCCACGGCACGGCGACCGTCGAACGCTGGGACATCGCCGCCCTGCACCGCGATCACCCATCTCCCCACGGCTCGTGTGTCCGCGTCACCTGGCTGAAGCTCGAGCCCGGCCACCTGGCACGGGCAATCGACGTCTTCAAACTGACCGCCCTCCCGCACATGGAGGACCTGGACGGGTTCTGCAGCGCCGGCATGATGGTCGACCCCGCCGCGGGCCGCGCGGTGGTGTCGGTGACCTGGGACAGCCGTGAGGCGTTCGAACGCAACCAGGAGAAGGCCGACGGGATGCGCACCGCTGTGACCCGAGAGATGGGCGCCACGGTGCTCGACACCTGCCTGTTCGAACTGGCCATCGCTCACCTGCACGTGCCGGAAATGGTCTGATCGACGCGTTCCCGCTGACTACCCCCATGGGTTGACAGCGGTTATGCGCGGGGTAACACTGAACTAGATGGTTCAGTATCAACCGCTCGACACGACCTTCGCGGCGCTCGCCGATCCCACGCGTCGCGGAATTCTCGAACACCTCGACCGCTCCGACGCGACGATCACCGAATTGGCAGACGTCTTCGACATGACGCTCACCGGCATCGCGAAGCACGTACACCTTCTCGAACGAGCAGGCCTCGTGGTGACCGAGAAGCGGGGCCGGGTCCGGTACTGCCGCCTGGGCGGCAACACCCTCGACCTCGAGGCCGCGTGGATGGCCCGGCACCGCCGCGTCGTCGCCGAGCGACTGGACCACCTGGGAGCGTTCCTCGACCGCGAACCGAACCATGAGGAGGAGTCATGACCAGCACCACCAACGCAACAGTCACGACATCGGGCGATCGCGACTGCCATGTCGAACGAACCTTCGCCGCGCCACGCGACCGGGTGTGGGCCGCCTACACCGAGCCGGACCTGATCGCGCAGTGGTGGGGTCGCGGAAACCCGGTCGACGTGGAGCAGTGGGAACTCGAAGTCGGCGGCCACTGGCGGTTCGTCGAGCATCACGAGGGCGGCAGCGACGGATTCGAGGGTCGGTTCCGGGAGGTCGTCCCACAGGAACGTCTCGTGTATTCGTTCGAATGGGACGGCATGCCGACGCACGCATCGATCGACTCCGTCGATTTCGTCGACCTCGGCGACGGACGCACGAAGATCGTGGTGGAGTCACTGTTCCTCACGACCGAGGACCGGGACGGCATGCTCGGCTCGGGCATGGAGGAGGGCATGAACGCCAGCTACGCGGCCCTCGACGCACTGCTCACCCGGACCGCGTAGCGGCTGACGTCATTCCAGCCCACGCAGCAACAGATCCGCGGTCGCGGCGTCGAAGGCCACCAGCACGACACGCTCCACGGAACTGTCCGCGCCGCGGATCGCAGCGACGGCCTGCCGTACGGCATCCTGACGGGGCCATCCGTAGGAACCTGACGAGATCAGCGGGAAGGCGACGCTGCGTGCGCCGAGGTCGTCCGCGATGGCGAGGCTGCGGGTGTAGGCGGATCGCAGTTGCACGGAGCGATCCTCCGCGCGCGAGTGCACGGGGCCGACGGTGTGGACGACCCACGTCGCGGGAAGGTTGCCTGCGGTGGTCGCAACCGCGTCACCGACGGCCAGGCCATCCGGAAGAGTGGTGGACCGTATCTTCTTGCACTCCGCGAGAATTCGCGGTCCACCGGCATGATGGATCGCCCCGTCGACACCACCGCCACCGAGCAGCGATGAGTTCGCGGCGTTGACGACCACGTCGACGCGTTGCGTGGTGATGTCGCCGACGACAACCTCGATCACCGGGCCGGACCGTGCCGAAGCGCGGCCCCGAACCGAGGCTTCGGCGAGCCGCACCAGGTCCGGGGCGGAGAGGCCGGGCCAGCCGTGCAGCATCCGCCGCCAGCGGAGCGGAACCGCACCGGCGCCCCACCGCGCACCGAGCAGACCCCCGGCGATCGCCGCCGTGGTGTCGGTGTCGCCGCCCGCGCGCACGGCCGTTTCGAGGGCACGGACCAGGTGCCCGGAGTCCGAATCGTCGGTCGTGCTGATCGCCCACCACGCCGTCTGCAAGGCGTGCACCACCCATCCATTGTTGGAAAAGTCTGCGGGCGAGCCGGTTTCGGCCTGATCGAGGAGCGGCGACCAGAACTCGGCGGCGTCGGAGGGCGCCGTCTCCAGGAAGCCTCGCACACCGTCGAACGTCCCGTGCAGGACCGCATGGCGAATGGCGTGCGTCCACAACTGGCACGCCTCGGTTGCGCGCACGTCGTCGTGAGTGAGGGCGGAGATCGCGGCGGCGGCGTCGCGGCAGGCACGCTCGTCGTCGAGGTACGCCAGAGCGACCGGGGCGGTGCGCATCAGTGACCCGTTGCCCCCCTTGCGTCCGCGAACAGCCTGTGCGCGCGTGCGCATCGCGTCGGCGCCGGCGGGACGGGTCGACAACACCGCCCTCGTCTGGTTGCCGATGTCCGGCGGGTTCGAATCGAACCAGGCGACGAAGCGGGCGGCGATCGCGTCCAGTCCCGCATCGTGGCCGATCGGGGCCCCGGAGGCGGCGACTTCGGCGATCGCCAGTGCCATCGACGTGTCGTCGGTCCACTCCCCCGGCGCCCAGTCGAACGGCCCGCCGCCGATCATGTCGATCACCGCGTCCGCGGCCGGATGCGTGAATTCGTAGCCCGCACCCAGCGCGTCACCCGCTGCACCCGCGAGCAACACTCCGACGGCCCGGTCTACCTGCTGTTCGCTCAGTTCCACGTACACCCCACCCTATATAGATCACTATTGATCTAATCATAGCGCACGTCTCACGCGGCCGACAAGGCCGACCAACCGTCACCCGAAGCAAAAGAAACGCGCATTCCCCCGCAGGCTTCGAATCACTGCGCTAACGTCCGCGAGTCGACATTCAATTCCGAATGCCGACATCGAATGCGACCTTACAGGAGATTACTAATAATGAATCGCCGCTTCGCCGCAAGCCTGATGATTGTCACCGCCGGAATCCTGATGGCGCCCGCAGCCGGCGTCGCCTCGGCCGCAACCGGGTCCGTAATCTGCGACGAACCCAACGAATCGCACAACGAGGGCGGCATGTCCTGCGCCAACTCGGTGAACGAGGAAGTGGGCAACGGTTCCAGCGTCTTCGACATCGACCTCAGCGACTTCACCGCTCTGATCGAGTCGATCACCAAGGGCTGAGCGCGGCACACACCGCGATTCACGTGGCCACGCGCTCCGGCGCGGGCGCCGGTCCACAAGGACCTGCGCCCGCGCCGAGGCGTCCCCCGAACGAGCGCAGAAGAATTGAAAGAAGATGCGCGATGCGAATCCGAGGGAATGGGCATGAGCAATAGCGCACTATCCATGTGAATGAATCTCCGAATTACCGAAACGATCACCGCAACCTTACGTTCGCCGTCACAGGAATCGTTCCGCGTCGAGCAAACATTCCGAGCACGCGAATCCCTACCGAGAATCCGCTCGACTGCGTCCTGAACGCGCCTCGCGGCCACCGCGACCGCATCGATAGCCCGGCCGCCACCGGACATCCACACCCATGCTTCCCACCGGTCGCCGACAGCAAGTCGAAGAGCAGCGGCCGAACCGCATCCTGGACCTTTGTCCATGAAACCCCGCGGTCGGGTACTCGCGAGTATTCGGGATCACGAAATATCATCGCGGGCGCGCCGACGCGCCCCCTCAGCGCACGGCGTAGGCCCTCCCGCCCACCCCCCTCCTGGGCGGGTGGGCCGCCCCCAGGCCAGGAGCCTGCTTCGACACCACTCGGTTGCCCAATCACCCCCTGGACGCCCGTCCGGCATGGTAGAACACGTTACAAAAGTCACGGTCCCTGAACATGGGGCCGCGATGACGCCTACCCGCGGATGACTGCCCGCCAAAGGATTTCGATGAACTGGTACACCGGAAACACCGTCTACGACACGGTCCTGACGGCCGCGTTCGCGTTCACCGCATTCGTGATCATCGGTGGCTTCTTCGCGCAGAGTTCCTACGGCCGCTTCTCCTCCACGAACCTCGGATTCAACCTCAACCCGAAGCTGGGCTGGTGGTTGATGGAGATCCCGGCGACTGTGGTGTTCCTCGGCTTCTACCTCGCCGGACCGAACCGGTTCGAGCCCGCGTCCCTGGCGCTCGCCGGAATCTGGCTGCTGCACTACGCGAACCGCGGCTGGTACTTCCCCCTCGCGATCCGCCAGGTCCCCGGCAAGCGCAGCACCTTCAACGTCTCGGTGATCGTGATGGGCATGCTGGTCACGTCCATGCACGGCTACCTCAACGGCGCCCTGTTCAGCAACGACTACTTCGGCAGGTACACCACCGAATGGCTGACGGATCCGCGCTTCCTCGTCGGGCTCGCGATCTACCTGTTCGGCTTCGCGCTGTTGCTCAGCTCCGAGTCGATCGTGCGGAACCTGCGGGACAAGAACAACCCCGGCGCCACCGAGTACCGCGTCCCGTTCGGCGGCGGGTTCCGGTTCGTCACCAGCCCCGCGTACCTCGGGGAACTGATCGCATGGTCTGGATTCGCGCTGCTGACCTGGGCCCTGCCCGGCGTCGTCATCCTCCTCATCACCGCGGGCAACCTGATCCCGCGGGCGCTGGCCACCCATCGGTGGTACCAGGAGAAGTTCACCGACTACCCCACCGACCGCAAGGCCCTTGTCCCGTTCCTGGTCTGAGTGAGGCCAGCAGCGAAACGACCGCAACCAGATCGCGCAGCGACTGAATCCCCAACGGATCCGACGCGCGCCTGCTACCCCCGATCGAAGGCAGCAGGCGCGCTTACCGGCAGATCACACGAAGCGGTGCCGTCGGCATTCAGCACGCAGACGGGGCAATCCTCCTCATTCGCACCGAGCGCGAGATCGGCTGCCTTCACCATCTCCGTCAGGACGTGATGGCGATCCGATTTGGGTACGCGAGGATCGCGCGCAGGCTGCAGACCAAGTGCGACCATCGACTCGAGCTGCCGGTATCCGGCGGTGGTCGGATCCACGATCGGGACGCTCGCGCGCGATGCGAGCACATCGGCGACCGGGCTCATACAGTTGCAGCCGAGAATGACAGATGTGGCGCCGTCCTGCACCGCACCCTCGATCTCCGCGAGGATGCGCTCGATCATGTGTTCGCGACCGGACCTCATCTGTGTGAGGAAGTTGTCCTCGTCTGCCAGCGTGCTCTGCTCCGCGGGGGTGGAGACGTAGCGCACCGAAATGCACTGTCGGCCCACCGGATTCTCGCGGAGGAGGCGATCGTAGACGAAGCTCATCGTTTCCGGCCAGATCGTGACGATGCTGAACCGGCTTCCGAGCGCCGCGGCCACCAGCAGGCTGGCCTGACCGCTACCGATCACCGGAATGTCCACGGCCGCACGCGCGGCCGCGAGACCGTAGTCCGGCACCCCGCCGATCAGCACCCCCGAGTATCCGTCACGTTCGGCTCGAACGGCCGCTTCCGTGTATGCCATGTCGGAGAGAAGCAGGTCGGTCGCGTCCACGGGAGTAACCCGGATCTCGGTATCCACCACGTCGACGGCGAAGCCGGGCGCGATCACGTGCTCGGGGATCCGAGCCCCCTTCCGCTGAGCGCCGCCCTTCAGATCCAAATATGCGATCCGCTTGGTCAATTGACTCTCCTCTTCACGAATGTGAGCACCGTCACCACGGCGAGGTTAGCAGAAGTAACTTCTCTTCAGAAGAGGAGAACGGGAATCCGGCGGCAACGACGGCCGCACTCGACGACCGAATTGCTCTCCGCCGGAAGCATGTCGGCAGCGCACCGGCCACGACCCACACTCAGTGGTGGGCGCCTCGATAGACGTCCCCGTGCTCGACACGCATCACCTTCTTGTCGAGCTTCCCAACGCTCGTACGCGGAAGCTGATCGACGTACAGGACTGTGTCGGGAAGCTGCCACTTGGCAAATGCGCCGTCGAGCAGCGCGTGGATCTCGGCGAGCGCAACTTCCTCTCCGTCCGTGGTCACCATGATCACGACCGGACGTTCCTGCCATTTCGGATGCTCGACACCGATCACCGCGACCTCGACCACTCGAGGATGGGCAACGATCGCGTTTTCCATGTCGATCGATGAAATCCACTCGCCGCCACTCTTGATGACATCCTTGAGCCGGTCCGCGAGTTTGAGGTAACCGTTCTCGTCGATGGTCCCGATGTCCCCGCTTCGCCAGTAGCCGTCGAGGAATTTGTCGGCGTCGTCGTCGAGCTTGTGATAACGCGCGGTGATCCATGGCCCCCGCAGCAGGACCTCACCCTGACTGTTGCCGTCGTGCGGTAGGTCGTTGCCGTCCTGATCCACGATCCGCACATCGACACCACCGGAGGGCAAACCCTGATATCGCTTGATGTTCCACCATTCATCTTCCGTCACCTTGCCCTGCAAGGTCACCTTGCGGCCGTAGTTGACGAAAGCCATCGGAGCAGTTTCGGTAGCCCCATAGGCATGAATGAAGTCGGCACCGGTCAAGTCGTGGAACCCACGCATGAGGGAGAGCGCGGGCTCGGTGGCTCCGGACAGCAGCCGGGCGCGGCTGAAGTCCGGTTTGACGTCGAGCTTCTCGATGTAGTCGAGCATCGGCTGGAAGATCGCGGGAGCACCGTTCGCGACCGTCACGTTCTCTGCGATCATCACGTCTGCCAGCATGTCGGTGTCCTCCGCCGAATAGCGCCCGGGCAGAACGATCTTGGCCGCTACGTAAACAGCGGACTGCGGCAGACCCCAGGACTGGCTGTGGAACATCGGAGTAATCAGCATGACTGCGTCCGCGGCACTCATTCCGTAGGACGAGGCCTGGGTCAACGTATGCAGGTAGATCGCTCGATGCGAGTAGAACACGCCCTTCGGTCGGCCGGTGGTGCCGGTCGTGTAGCAGGCGCTGTAGGCGGAGCTCTCGTCGATCATCGGCCATTCGATTTCCGGAGAGGCCTTCGCCACCAGATCCTCGAAATGGCGGACGTTCGTCAACGTGGTGGCAATCTCCGAAAGCGGCTTGTCGGACATCACCACCCAGGTGACCTCAGGTGCAAACGACGCCACCGACTCCGCGACGCTCAGCAGGCTTTCGTCCACCAGGACGACAGACGCGCCGCTGTGCGTGGCGACGTATCCGACGTCCTCGGGTGCCAGACGCAGGTTCATCTGCAGCATCACCGCCCCGACACCGGGAATGGACCAGTACAGCTCGAAATGACGCTTGCTGTTCCAGTCCAGGATCCCCACCACGTCACCGGGTTTCACGCCCAGGTCGGTCAGCGCGTTGGCAATCCGCTTGATGCGCGCGTACGCGTCGGCGTAGGTGTAGCCGCCCCATCCTCCGTCGCCGTTGCGATAGACGATCTCGCGTTCGGGGTAGTTGCGTGCCGAATGGCGGATCAGCGTCGTCGTGTTGAGCTGATACGAGTCGTCATTCGTCGACGGATGCCCCGTGACAATCGCGGACATTGCGCGCTCCTCAAATCCGGTTGTTCTACTGGCGCCAGCGGGGGTGCCGGACGGCGGCCTCCCAGCACATGACCCGCGTTCTACGCGAACCGGCCACCCATCCACCACACAATTCTGTCATGCAGAATCATTCTCTTCTCGAAGAATTGCACAGGCCGAGAGCGTAAGTCAAGGATCGAAGTGCGAGGTACGACCGCTTCGTCAGCTCCGTGAGCCCGAGGGATCCGGCGAGCCCGCACTCACCATTGCCAGTGCAAGGTCCGTGTACTCCCGTGCGATCGCGTGCGGCGACGAACTTCCGCCCGGGTTGTACCAATCCGCAACGGCAACACACATCGTGACGATCGCCGTGGCGGTCGACGATGCCGGCACAGCCCCGACCTGCCCCGCGTCACGGCAGGCCTCCACGGCCGCCTGGACAATCGTCCGCACCTGCCGGCGCGCTTGTAGGTGCCGCATTCGGCCGGGCTCGCTGAGGGACCGCAGTTCGGTGGACGTGAGCACCGCCGAGGCCTGACGGTACGTGTGAAAGAGGATGATGCACTCGACGAGGTTCGCCAACCGTTCCTCAGGAGAATCCGCTTCGGCGTCAGCCGCCTGGCAGCGACTGATGAGCTCGGCCATCCCGCTCCGCAACAGCTCGGTGAGCAGAGCATCCTTGCTCTCCACGTGGTAGTAGACACCGGCCATGGACATGCCACACCGGTCGGCAATCATCCTGACCGTGGCAGCGTGATAGCCGACCTCCACGAAGACATCGAGTGCCGTCCGAAAGACCGGCGAGAGTTCCTGCCGTTCGAAGTCCCGCCAGTCGTCGAACCGGGCGGGATCGGGCGGACGTAGATCCAGGGGGACACCGAGCACGGTTGCGAGAGCCTGCAGACGCTCTGTCCCCGGCAGGCTCTTACCGTTCTCGAACTCGCTCAGCGACGACGGACTCATGCCAACCTGCCCCGCCAACTGGCGGAGCCCGACCCCACGCTCGATACGTGCCGCGCGCATCCGCGCGCCGAGTCCCTTCCCGCCGATTCGTCCCGCCCGCTCCATGCGCACCACGGTATCCCGCCGGCACGTGAGTATCCGGCCGTGCGGCCATCCATGGTCGTACACAAGCGATCTCCGGCGCAGGTGGGGACCACAGGGGGCGCGATCGCCGCGACAGCACGACACGACCCGTTCGAAACTTAGCGATCGTTAGGTCTTGACGAGCCGAACGAGCGACCCCTACGGTCTTCATGAGACATCCGAGGAATGCACGTCGGGACACAAGACGATGCGAGCCGGCCGGGACGGAATCCGGACGCCGGATCAGCGCCGAGGTTGGCAACTCGACGCCGTTTTCGCTGACCAGACCCGCACCGAAGCCGCCCGAGTCGGCAGGACACGGCACAGCTGGAACACGCGACCACTCGACACGCAAGGAGCGACCCGCGTGCCGAGGTCGGCTTTTACCATAACGACCCCATCGTTCGACACTTAGCGATCGATAACTTTTGACAAACCGAACGACCGGCAATACCGTCTTGCTCGAACAGCAGCGAGACGAGCGACACACGGCAAGGAGAATGTGACGTGACAAACACAGAGTTCGAGCTGGGCGGTGTGTGCCATCTGGCTCTGGTGTGCCAGGACATGGAGCGCACTGTCGACTTCTACACAAACGTCCTGGGCATGAAGCTGTCCATGACGCTCGCTCTCCCCAACGGCGGACAGCACTTCTTCTTCGACATGGGCGGCGGCCAGTTCATCGCGTTCTTCTGGTTCGCCGACGCAGCGCCGCACGCGCCGGGAATCGCTGCGCCGGCAGCCATTCCCGGTATCGGCAAGGAAATCGCGTCAGCACACGGCTCGATGAATCACGTCTCGTTCAAGATCCCGCTCGACAAGTTCGACGAGTACAAGGCCAAGCTCGAGGCCAAGGGCGTGCAGACCGGGCCGATGCTCAACCACGACCTGTCCGAGCGCGGAATCAGCTTCAAGGAGAGCGACTCCACGTTCGTGCGGTCGATCTACTTCTTCGACCCGGACGGCATCCTGCTCGAGTTCGCGGCCTGGACCCGTGAGCTGCGCGAGGACGACGTCAGGCACGCGCCGCGAACCTCCGACGGTGGCCTCGGCATGCCCGTCGAAGCAGCCAAGTGAGCGAGATGCTCGAGCTCGCGGACAAGATGTTCACTGCCCTCCAGCGGGGCGAGATCTCCGTCCTCGACCAGATTTACGCTCCGGACGTCAGGATCTGGCACAACTGGGACAACGCCGAGCAGTCCCGCGAGGACAACCTCCGCATCCTGTCGGGCATCCCCACCCGCTACGACGACTTCGGATACGACGAGCCGAGGTGCACGGTCCTCGTGGACGGCTTTCTGCGCCAGCACATCATCCGGGCGACCATCGGGGACAAGACCGTCAACGTCCCGGCGATCTTCCGGGTGTTCGTCGACGCGGGCAAGGTCAGCCGCATCGAGGAATACATGGATGCGGGCGAACTCCGCAAGGTCTTTGCCTGACCGAACCCACTCGAGAGGAACAGCCCCGCCGATCGAGAAGATCGGCGGGGCTGTTCCTTGTCATGGCTTGCTGCGCTGCAGGATTCGTTCCGTCCCGTTCACAGGAAGAACGCGGCAACCTCGTCCACGGCATGCGCCAGCGCGGCTGCGATCTCCTCGCGGGTCGGGTCCGACATTCGACTCTTCGGCGTTGACACGTTCAACGTGTAACGCGACCCGCCGTACTCTCCGAGCGAGACCGACACCGAGGTGACCTCGTCCTCGGACTCTTCGTCGCTGGTGGCGTACCCGACCCGGCGGATCTCCGCGAGTTGGCGCAGCAGTACCGACCTTTTGATGATCGAGTGCGAGGTGAGACCCGTCAGCTTCTCGCTGGGGTAGAGCTCACGCACCGCGCGGTCGTCCATGGTGGCGAGCAGTGCCTTGCCCGACGACGTGCAGTGGGCCGGCATGGTCATGCCCATGCGGGACCCGACGCGCACCGCCCGAGAGCTCTCCACCGAGTCCACGAAGGTCACCGTGTTCCCGTCGAGCCGGGCCAGGTGGACCGTCTCCCCCAGGCTGGCCGAGAGCCGCTCGAGCACCGGATGCACGCGCTCCCGCACGTCCGTGTGGCGAAGGACCGCGAACGCGATCGTCGTCAGTGCAGGGCCCGGTTCGTACGCACGCGAGCCCTCGACCTGGCGAACGAAGCCGCGGTACTGCAGCATCGCCAGCAACCGGTGGGCCGTCGACGACGCCACCGAGAGGTATTCACTCACCTCGGTCAACCGGATGCTGCGGCGCTCGCCCAGTAGCAGCAGAATCCGAAGCGCGTTGTCAACGGACTCGATCGGGTACTGCGGACGATTCGGTGGGGCAGCTTCCTTTGCGGTCACGCGGGTAGCGTAGCGGCCGGTGCACGCAACGTGTTCTTGATGACCTTGCCCGAGGCATTTCGCGGCAGCGCATCGACCACCACGAGATCGGTCGGCAGTTTGTACCGAGCCAGCCTTTCCCCTGCCCAGGAACGCAAGGCCTCGATCGTCAGGTCCGCGGCGCCCTGCTTCAGCGAGACCACCGCGACGGGGGTCTCACCCCATCTCTCGTGGTCCCGGCCGACCACGGCGACCTCGGCGATGTCCGGATGACCGGCCAGCGCATTCTCGACCTCGGCGCAGTAGATGTTCTCTCCGCCGGAAATGATCATGTCCTTCGCGCGGTCCACGACATAGATGAAGCCCTCGTCGTCCATCCGTACCAGGTCACCGGAGTGGAACCAGCCGCCGGCGAACGCCTCCGCTGTCGCCTCCGGGTTGTTCCAGTACCCCGACATGAGCCCCGGACCGCGATAGACGATCTCACCGACCTCGCCGGGTTGCACATCCACCATCTCGGAGTCGACGACACGGGCCCAGACCCCGGGTACGGGACGCCCGACGGACCCGAGCTTGCGGCGTGAGTCCTTGGCCTCGAGCACGCATGTCACCGGAGACATCTCGGTCTGCCCGAAGAGTGCGAGGCTCGACGAGCCCGGCAGAACCTCGGCCATCCTGCGGAGCAGAGTGTCACTGGCGGGTGCCGCACCCCAGGAGCTCACTCGGAGCCTGGACAGGTCACGCGGAGTCCGCTCTTGCTCGTCGCACACCGCCTGCCACTGCGTGGGGACGAGGAACGTCGAGGTGACCCGCTCGCGTTCCGCGACGTCGAGGAATGTTCCTGCGTCGAAGGAGATGCTTGGCAACACAACCATCGTGGCGCCCATGAGGATCGACGGCGCCACGAGGCCGAGTGTGCCGATGTGGAACAGCGGTGCGGCACAGAGGCTGACCTCGTCGTGCATCTCGATGCGGAACGCCATCACGTTCGTGGCCGACTGCGCCGCCAGGTTGCGATGCGTCAACACCGCACCCTTGGGGCGCCCGGTGGTGCCCGAGGTGTACATGAGCAGCGCCGACTCCGCTTCGTCTACCTCGACGACCGCAGCGCCGACACCGGCGTGGGCAAGGAGTACGTCGTACGGCGTCGTACCGTCAGCACTGTCGTCGCCCCCGCCGACCTCGACGACCAGGACCTGGCTCTCGGCCGCAGCGGCCGCCCCGATTCCGGTGGCGCCCGCCGACTCGTCCACGAATAGGACTGCAGACCCACTGTTGTCGAGGGTGAACGCCACTTCCTCGACGCTCAGCCGGAAGTTGATCGGCACGGCGATCGCACCGAGGCGGTTCGCGGCGATCATGATTTCGATGTACTCGGCCTGATTGCCCATCAGCAACGCGACGCGGTCGCCACGGCCAACGCCACGCTCGGCGAGTGCGGCAGAGACCGCTACCACCCGCTGCTGGAGCTCGGCCCAGGTGATCCGACGGTCACCGAAGACGATCGCGGTCAGGCCACCACGTTCGAACGCATGGCGAGCAACGTGGTTGACCCAGTGCTGCTTTCGCGCGAGCCGCAACTCGTCGGGCTCGCTGGTCGTCGTCACCACGACGCTTTCGGGAATCGGGCCGCGATCCATTCGCACATGACTTCGGATACTGCGGCGCGGGCGCCGGCCGGTTCCTCGAAGTAGTGATCCCCGGCCATGTCCTTGCGCTGCTTGTCCTCGCTCGCGATCGCGTCGAACAGCCGGTCTGCGTCGCTGGGAAACACACCCGAATCGCCATCCGGGTTGATGACGAAGGCCGGCACCGTGATCCTGGCCAGATGCTGTTCCGCCCGGCACTGGGATTCTTCGAGACTCCACATGTGCAACCAGTTCCGCAGGGTGGACCCGGCGCCGATGCCGCGGTCACCGCGGTTGGCGACCTCGGTGGCGCCGCGGTAGCACTCGCCCGCAGGCCGACTGCTGGGTTCCAGCGTAGCGTCGACCATCCGGGGGTCCGCCCAGGTCCGGGGGACGCCGAAGTGCCGGTCGTAGTAGCCCGCTGCGGTCACCCGGGCCAGCTCTTCCCTTGCCCACGCGGTGATCCGGTGGTTGCGAGCTACCTGCGCCGCACGGTACCGCTCGACGAACTCCTCGGAGTACGGCGGTCCGTTCTGCGGGTTGAACAGGTCGAGCTCCGGATCGGTGAGCGTCGGGTCGTCCTCGTCGACAACGGCCGCGTCCAGCCACGACGTCAGCACATCGGGCCGACCCCCGTGCGCAGCAAGCGAGATGTAGGCGTCCCCTGGGATGAGCTCGTCGATACCCACGGCGGGCTCCATGTCGCGGGCGGGCCGGATGCACGACTCGACGGCCTGCGCCTGATAGGCCGCCATCAGCGACCCTCCGCCCGAATTACCCAGCAGGATCACATGATCCACACCGGCGCACTCCTTCAACCAGCGAACACCCACACCGATGTCGACCAGTGCCTGATCGAGATTGAAGAGTTCCTCGTAGCCGCGGTACCGGGTGTTCCAGCCCAGGAATCCGATGCCGCGCTCGGCCATGAACTCGGCGATGTAGTGCTCCGAGAAGTCGATCTGGTAGTGCGTCGCGATCATCGCGATCCGGGGATTCTTGCCGGTCGGCGTGTAATAGAGCCCCTGACACGGGTAGCCCCCCGCCCCCGCGCGCCTCGCGCCCGGAGACTCGCTGCTGACGAACTCCTTGTGGATACTCGGACTGGTCACAGCACCGGTCATGGTCAGACAACCTCGTATTCGTTGAGACTTGCGTACTTCTTCAGATGCGCGAACATCAGATCGACCCGTTCGAGGACGATCGGATCAGTCAGATTGCCCTGCTCGTCAAAATGATCGGGCGCAAAGCTGAGGAGGATCTCGGGCCCCGGCAACACCGGAGATCGCGAGAAGACGAAGGTGTGACGCAGCTCGAACTGGCTGCGTGCCGTGCCGAGGCGGCCCGGTGTCGCGCCCATGAGCGCCACCGGCTTGCGCTCGAGCACCGAGCGGCCGAGCGGCAGCGAGAGCCAGTCGAGGGCGTTCTTCAGGACACCCGGGATGCCACCGTTGTACTCCGGTGTCGCGATCAACAGGGCGTCGGCGGCCTCGACCTCGGCGCGGAGCGCGTGGACGCTCGCTGCTTCGTTACCGAAGTCGTCTTCGTTGAGCATCGGAATCTCGCCCAGCAACTTCGTGATCCGTACATCGACATCGGCGGGCGCCATCGCCGCGGCCGCCTCGACAAGCTTGCGGTTCCACGAGTCTGCGCGGAGACTGCCTGCAATCGCGCAGACCACGAATTTTCCGTCATTCATCATGCAGCTCCCAGATAGACCGCGACGACTGCCTCGCCGCGAATAACCTCGGCGGGCCTACCGAGGACGATTCCGTGCCCGAAGTCGAAGACGCGGTTCGAGATGCGATGGCCATCCGCTGGTGGTATCCGGACCGGAACCGCTTTCCCCAACACCGTCAGCACATCCCTTCGGGGTTGTGACCCGCCCCACATCGAAACCATGTTCCTGAGCATTGAACAGGCAAGTACGTCACCGCGTCAAGGACTTGTCTATCGATCGCTAAGCGATTCTTCACATACTTGTGAACTGGCCTGATACACGCTGTTTGCTCTATACAGAAATAGCTTCTGCCGAACACGCAGGGTCGGACGACCCGGAGTGACGCTGCCGAGACCGGATCGCCGAACGCGATCCGGTCGATCACAGACGCCACTAATCGAGCCGGGCCACCTCATGGCGCCACGCGGCCCCCACGTTCAGACCGGCACCCAGATTCGGCAAGTCCGCCAGATCCTCGGCACCGATCGGCTTCAGGGTGCCGCCGGTCGAGACGATCGACACCGACAACGACGCGATCACGTCGACGGAGATGGCGCGAAGCACCGCCTCCTGCACCGATGTGCCGGTGGATGTGAGACCGTGGCCACGCATCAGCACCACCGGCCGATCACCGAGGGAATCGGCCACGTCGTCACCCAGGTCGGGATTGTGAATCAAAGCAGACCTCGGGAATACGGGAACTCCCCCGTGTGCCAACACCGCACCCGGAATGTCGTATGCCCCCACGATCGGCATGATGGACAACCCAGCGAGATCTGCGACCACCACATTGCGCGGATGCGCGTGAACCACCGATGTTACATCCGGACGCCGCAGGAGAATCCGGCTGTGCAGAGGCAGCTCGTACGGCACTGTGTAGCCGCCGTCCAGTTCACCAGCAGCGCCCGGCTCCCCGGTGAACCCGACCAACCGAATGTCGTCCGCGGTGGTGTGCGCGAGTCCCCGCTCCCGCGGTCCGCGGCACCGGATCAGCATCCGGGAATCGTCGACTCGAAAGCTGATGTGTCCCAATATCCCTGGCGCCAGATCCCGGGCGGAAAGAACCCGGCAGCCTTCGGCGACCAGAGCCCGCAGCTCGTCGAGATCCCCGGGCGTCATGCCTTCGCCGCCGCGTCGACGAGCTGTGCGTGGACCTGGCCCGCCGGGCCACCGGCTGCAATGGTTCGCCGCAGCTGAACCGAGGCCTTGGGCCAGTTCACGGTCAACCCGCCGCTGGCCCTGCCGTCCGCGGCCTGCCAGATCGCGGCGAGCCGGAATGGCTCCGACTGCTCCACGACGACCGGGTCTCCCGTGACGTCACGAGTGCCGAACAGGTGGATCTTCCAGTCGTACTGGTCACTCCAAACGTAGGCCACCGGGTCGTGTGCGACGGGAGTGTCGGGGGCGACGATGTTGCGCGCCAAGCAGTTCGCCTGCTCAACCGCGTTGGTCCAGTGCTCCACTCGAGCCGCCTTCCCCTGCCTCGGCTGGTACCACCGGGCAATGTCGCCGACGGCAAAGATGTTCTCGGCACCGGCCACACGGCCGTACTCGTCACACTCCACGCCGTCTTCCAGTGCCAGGCCGGAGGACTCCAACCAGCGCGTGTTCAGCACCGCGCCGATCCCGACGACGACGGCGTCCACGAGGACGCACGACCCATCCGAGAGTTGGGCTGTGATGCCGCCCTCCCCGTGCTCGATGGTGTCGACCATGGTGCCGAAGCGGGTGTCCACCCCGTGCGCACGGTGCAGCTGCGAGAAGTGCCTGCCCAGTCCATCTCCCACGACTCGCGCCATGGGAATGGGCGCCGGGTCGACGATCGTGACCTCGATGCCCTGCTTGCGTGCGAGGGAAGCGACCTCTGCGCCGATGAAGCCGGCGCCGACGACCAGCAGTCTGCTCGCGGCCCGCAGACTCGCGCGCAGCGCGCGAGCATCCGCGATGGTGCGGAGCACGTGCACACCGGGACCGGTCCACGGCGACGGCCGCGCGGCCGCGCCGGTGGCGATGACCAGCTCGTCGTATCCGAGGACGACCCCGTCGTCCAGCACTACCTGCCTGTCCTGCGGCCGCAGTTCGACTGCAGTCCTTCCCATTACCAGCTCGATGTCGAGTTCCCGCGTCTCCTCCGCGGTCAACAGCGGCACATGCGCGTCACCGTCGAGCGGAATCTTGGACAGCGGGGGCTTGTCGTACGGGAGCTCGGACTCGGCCTCGACCACCGTGACCCTGCCGACATAGCCCTCGTTGCGTAGCGCACGGGCCGTGCGAATGCCGCCGACCGAGCCACCTACGACGAGGACGCCGCCGCTCATTCGTCCTCCAGCCACAACGCGGAGGCCGGGCAGCTCTTCGCTGCGGTCTCGACGCGCTGACGATCCGACTCGTCCACGCGGGTCTTGAGCAGCACCACCAGGCCGTCGTCGTCCATGTCGTACACATCGTCCGCCGCGACGACGCAGTTCGCGTAGCCCTGGCACAGTTCGAGGTTGACCTTGAGAATTGCCATCCGAGATTCTTCCTTCCGTACGTCGCGCGGACACGACTTCTAGACTTTGATGCCCATCCCGCCATCGGAGTGGACGACGCGACCCGAGATGCCACGCGACCGGTCAGAGGCGAGGAACACGTAGCTCCAGGCATGGTCGAGGCCGTCGAGCGCCACACCCAACGGGTTTCGGCCCGCGAGCTCCTTCGCCCGGTCCGGCCCGTCGAGTCTGTTCCCGGTCAGGCCCAGTGTCGACAGCCCGCCCAGGTCGGTCCCCAGGGTGCCGCCGGGCGCGACTCCGTTGACCCGGATGTCGGGCGCCAGCTCGTAGGCAAGAGTGGTGACCAACCCACGCACAGCGAATTTCGATGCGACGTAGAGGGTTCCGCCCCTACCCGGGTAGTACGCCGAGGTGGACTCGGTGAGCACGACCGCGCCGCCCGATTCACGCAGCGCGGGCGTCGCGGCCTTCACGCTGTGCAGGTGTGACTTGACGTTGACGGCGAACATCTCGTCGAATGCCTGGTCCAGAAGATCGGCATCGATGCTCTCGAGCTTGCGGTAGAAGTCGAAGATGCCGACGCAGTTCACGAGGACGTCCAGGCCACCGAAGCGATCCACGACGGCGGAAACCGCAGCCTGGTTCGCCGCCGCTGTGGTGGCGTCGCCCTGAACAACCTCGACATCGGGGCGCTCGGCCGCGAGGACCTCGCACTTGGCCGCGTCGAGTTCGAGCACCCCGACGCTCGCACCCTCGGCCAGGAAGGCGTCGACCACACCGCGGCCGATGCCCGAACCGGCCCCGACGACAAGCGTGCGCTTGCCGTCGAGCCAGCCGGTCACGAGGCGTCCTCGCTGGGAATCAGCGACTGGAACGGCTTGCCGACCATGGCCGAGAGCGTCGTCTCGTTCTGCCAGGTCAGCGCCTCCAGTTCGAGTGCGTCCAACGTGATCCACTGACCGGACTTCGGCGACTCGATGAGCAACCGAACACCGTTGCGGGTGTGCACCTTCGAGATCCGCATGTCCGAGAACTCGTTCGCGATGACGATGGTCTCGCCGTCACGTCGGTCCTGGAGGACGCCCAACTGCGAATTGGCCCGGGCGGCCGCCGCCGCGTCCTCCGCCTCGCCTTCCCAGGAGAGCTTCACAGGAACACCGCCAGGTTCTGCATGCGCAGCACAGACTCGTCGGCGGCGATGTGCCGGCGGGCGAGCCGCCAGGCGCCGTCCTCGAGACGCAGCAGGTCGACGCGGCCGACCGAGAGCAGTGAGGGCTCGAGCACATCGCCGCGGCTACGGAACAACAGCACGGCCGACTCCACGACGAGCTCGTTCTCGTTGTCCGTCGCGAAGGTGCGGACGTTGGACAGGTGGTGGCGCAGACGCGAGGGCGGGTCCTCCGCCCAGGCGTGACCGGTGTCGAAGCGCGCGACGCGGCGACTCAGCGAATACTTGTCCTCGTCGAAGTGGGCCATGTCCTTGGCCGTGTCGTAGCCGGTGCCCAGCGCCGTGGTGACGCGGATCGGCATGAAGTAGTGGATGTCCTCGGCGAGAACCTCGAGCCAGGCGTCGTAGTCCTGCTGGTCCAGCAGGTAGGACTCTTCCACCAGCCAGCGATGCGCCGTCAGGTGCCGCGGGTCGTCGAAGGCCAGCGACGGACCCGCCGCGGCGGTCGTGGAAGCGTTCTGGCCGAGGGGCGAGCTGGCCGAATCGATCGGAATGTACGTCGACATGACTAGGCCTCCGCCTTCTCGCTGCTGCACTGCGCTGCCGCTTCGCTGCTGCACTCCGAATCAACTTGCGGTGCACCAACTTCGATGGACGACGGTGCGGGCGCCGGCATCTCCAGGTAGTCGGCCCATTCGTTGAGCAGGTGCCGCTGGTTGTACTCGCCGTAGCCGACGTGCGCGACGCCTGGACCGCAGAACTCGTCCTCGGTCAGGGGCGCGACGACGGGGCTGTCGTCGTGCAGCATCCCCATACGGCCGTTGAGCAGCAGTCGGCGAGCCATCGAACCGCCTGCCGTGTTGGTCAGCGAGACCCAGTTCTCGACGTCGTCCTGCTCGAACATTCCGCTGCTGCCGAAGCACATCAGGTAGGCCTTGTAGGACAGCTTCTTGAACTCCTCCGGCGCCTCCTTGTCGACCACGAACCAGGACAGGACTTCGGTCTCGTCGGCGCTGATCGGCTGCCACTGACGGATCGAGATGAACGGCAGGACATCGTCGCCCTCGGCGACCTTCGGCCAGTTGTGAACCAAGCTGATGTTCGGGAAGACGGAGGCCGCCGAGATCATGAAGCCGTCGCGTCCGATGACGTCGATCTGCTCCTGGGACCACTGCTCCTTCATCCGATCGACCATCTCGTCGGGGTAGCCGACGTAGTTCATCTTCTCTTCGAACGTGCCGGGAGGCAGCTTGTACGTGGTGCCACCCCCCTTGCCCGCCCAATAGGTGTTGCCGTCCTTGCGCTTCTCCGCCTTCGGCTCGCGGAACAGGCCGATCTCCACGACGGAAGTATGGGTCTGCGGCGTGTGGTACATGTCGCCGGCGAAGTTCTCCGCGCCGATCTTCCAGTTCGCCTTGACCCGCCAGCGCTGTGGTCCGCGGACCTCGACTCCGCTGGCGCTCTGCTTGGTGTAGTAGTCCAGATAGAACTTGAAGTCGCCGAGGAAGTCCTCGAGCGGCTCGGCATCCGGGTCCATCGACACGAAGATCAGGCCGTTGTAGATGCCCAGGCTCGGGGCGGGGAGCAGTCGCTGACCCTTGCGCGCGAACCCTTCCTCGCCACCGTAGGCCTCCTTGTGGAACGGCATGCCGACGATGCGGCCGTCGTTCTTGTACGACCAGCCGTGGTACGGGCAGCGGAAGTGTGAGGCATTGCCCTGCTCCGCGCGGCAGACCTGCATCCCGCGGTGGAGGCACATGTTGAACATCGCGTGGACCTCACCGGACTGGTCACGGCTGACGATGAACGAGTTGTCCATGACCCGGCGCACGACGTAGTCACCGATCTCCGGCAGCTCCGACTCGTGAGCAACGAACATCCACGCCCGGCTGAACAAACGCTCCTTCTCGGCCGCGAAGACCTCGGCGTCGTTGTAGATGTGTGCGGGGAGCATGCCCCGCCGGACGTTGGCTAGGACGTCGGCCGCGTCACGCATGGGACCTCACTTCGAAGAGGACTGGATGTTTCTGTATTGCAGAAACAGATTCTGCCTCGCGGGGTCAGTCGAGTCAACCCATTACCCGGAGACGAGACCCGGGATCCGAGATCCGAGATCCGAGATCCGAGATCCGAGATCCGAGATCCGAGATCCGAGATCCGAGATGTTCACGATTTCGGCACCGGGAAGCAGAGGGTTCGGCATCTCGTCACGTGTTTCGCCGCAACAGCCGGATCTTTCGGGTCGTGCCGGTGCCCTCCAGGGCGTCACGCAGACCGTCGCCGAACGTGGAGAAGGCAAGAACGGCCGCGACGATCATGACTGCCGGGGCGATCAACGCGGTCGGATCGGTGTAGACGTTGTCGAACGCGTCGCGCAACATACTCCCCCAGGATGTCTGCGGTGATTGGACGCCGAGACCGAGAAAGCTCAACGACGCTTCGGCGACGATCGCAACGCCCGCGGAGAACGTGAGCTGCACGAGAAGCGGGGATGCGGCGTTCGGGAGGACGTGCCGCCACAGCAACCGCCACCGCGAACAGCCGAGTGATCGGCAGGCCTCGATATAGGTTTCGGTGGAGACGGACTCTGCCGCCCCACGAGCAAGCCGAAACAGGGACGGCGCGAGGACGATACCGATCGCGAGCATCGCGTTGGTCAGCCCCGGGCCGAGCACACCGACGATGGCGACGGCCAGGATCAGGGTCGGCAGCGACTGCAACGCGTCGGAGATCCGCGACAGGACGGACCCGACCACGCCACCGAGCAAACCGGCGAGCAAACCGAACGGGATACCCAAGACTGCGGCAACACTCACGGCCTGGACGATCGAAGCGAAGGTCACCGATGCTGCGTCCAACAGTCTGCTGAGATTGTCGCGGCCGTACAGGTCGGTGCCGAGCAGATTCTCTCCGCCTGCGGGGGCGAAACTGTTCGACAGATCCTGAGCGTTCGGGTCGTGCGGCGCCAACATGCCGCCGAACGCGGCGAGCAGCGCGACGAGAACGAGAAATGCCAAGGCAGCCATCGCACTACGATTGCTGCGGAGCAGGCGGAGCGGCCTGCTGGTGGTCCAGAAGTGGACGAGGGGATTCGACCTGGGCGGCGCCGCGGCAACGGTCGTGCTGATCATGGTTGTGCCTTTCAGGCTCGGACGCGTGGGTTGAAGTAGCCGTACGAGGCATCGACGATCACGTTGATCATCACGATGAACACCGCACAGACCATGACGATGCCGAGGATCACCGGAACGTCGCGCGAGAACACAGAGTCGACGGCGAGGGTTCCCAGCCCTGGAAGCGCGAAGACGAACTCGACAGTCACGGCACCGGCGAGAACACGGGAGACCTGCAGTCCCAGCACGGTGACGATCGGAACACCGGCGTTCTTGAGGCCGTGCTTGCCGACGATCACCCTCTGCAGCAAGCCTTTCGCGCGAGCGGTGCGGATGAAGTCTCGTCCCAGCACGTCCACGAGGGAGGCACGCGTCTGTCGTGCCAGTTCGGCGGCAGAGATGGCGGCGATCGCGATCGACGGAAGGATCAGATGCTGCAGCCACGCACCGACTCCGTCGGCGAGCGGCGCGTATCCGGTGGCCGGGAAGATCGGGCTGAGGATCGCCAGGGGGATCACCAACGCCAACGCCACGATGAACGGCGGCACTGCCATCGCCACGCTCGAGAGCACGGTCAGCCCCCGGTCCAACCACGAGCTCGGACGCACCGCAGCGATGATCCCCGCCGGCAGTCCGACTGCCACCACGATCGCCATCGTCACGACGGTGAGCGAGAGCGTCACCGGAAGTCGCTCCCCGATCACCTGCACGACCGTCTGGGAACTGTAGAGCGAGCTCCCCGGATCTCCGGTCAACACTCCGCCGAGCCATTCGATGTACCGAACGATCAAGGGCTGGTCCAGCCCGAGCGCCTGCCGGGTCTGTTCGATCTGCTCGGGGCCGGCATTGTCACCGGCCAACTGTGTCGCTGCATCGCCAGGAACGAGATCGACCAGTGCGTAGACGAAGAAGCTCACGAACAACAACATCGGGATCGCCGAGACGATCCGCTTCGCGATCAGGTTCACCATCAGGACTCCTTCACGGAACCGGCGGTCATCGGCACCGCTCGGCCGAAACCGGACTCGGCGCGTCGAGCGAGGAAGTGGGCCCGCGGATCCGGGATCGCGTCGAGCAGCTTCTTGGTGTAGGGATGCTGCGGGTCGGTGAACACCTGTTCGGTGGGACCGGACTCCACGATGACCCCGTTCTGCATCACTGCCACCCGGTGCGCCAGGAACCTCACCAGCGACAGGTCGTGCGAGACGAACACGTACGCCAGTCCTCGCTCTCGTTGCAGGTCGATCAGCAGATTGAGCACCTGCGCCTGAATCGACACGTCCAACGCGGCCACCGGCTCGTCACACACGATGAAGTCCGGCTCCGTGGTCAACGCACGCGCGATCGCGATGCGCTGCAGCTGCCCGCCGGAGAACTCGCGCGGATACTTGTCGAGCTGGTCGGATCGGAGCCCGACCCGCTCCAGCAGCGCGGTCACCTCGGCGTCCCGCTCCGCTCTTTTCAGGCCACGGTGGATCGAGAGCGGTTCCCCGACCGCATCACGGATGGTCATGTGCGGGTCGAGAGACGAGAACGGATCCTGGAAGATCATCTGTGCCCGTTGCCGAAACGCGAGCAACTCCTTCCGGGACAGGCCGAGGACGTCGCGTCCTTCGAACATCACCGAGCCGGAATCGGGTTCGATCAATCGCAGCACGAGGCGGCCGACAGTGGATTTGCCGGCGCCGGATTCGCCGACGATGCCGAGAGTCTCACCCCGCTCGACGGTGAACGAGACATGATCGGTCACCACGGCACGTTCGCGCACCCGGCCGAGCATGTTCCGCTTCACCGGATAGGTCTTCACCAGATCCGACACTTCCAGTAGCGGGCTCATCCTGTAATTCCTTCCAAGAACAGATCATTCGCACGCACACACCGCACTGCATGCAGGGAGTCGGCCGGCGCGATGCTCGAGAGCGGGATCGAAGCGGCCTCGCATTCCGGTCCTGCATGGGGGCATCGCGGCGCGAACCGGCACGACTGCGGCCAGTCCCACGGCGCGGGCACCGCGCCCGGGATCGACTTCAGCGGGGTCAACCGATCCCGGTGATCCGGAATCGCATCGAGCAAACCCTGCGTGTAGGGATGCTGCGGGGAGAGAAAGAGACTCTCGACCGGTGCGGATTCGATGACCTGGCCCGCATACATGACGTTGACGACATCGCACATCTGAGCAACGACACCGAGGTCGTGTGTGATGAACAGGATCGACACGTCGACCTGCTGCTGCACATCACGCATCAGATCGAGCATCTGCGCCTGCACGGTCACATCCAGTGCGGTGGTCGGTTCGTCTGCAATCAGCAGTTTCGGCCGGCACACCATTGCGATCGCGAGCATCACCCGCTGGCACATGCCGCCGGAGAACTCGTGCGGGTAGGCATGGGCGCGACGTGTCGCATCGGCGATCCCCACCGCATCGAGCATCTCGACCGCGCGCTTCCAGGCGGCCTTCCGATCCACGCCTTCATGTCTTCGCACGACCTCGGCGATCTGGGAACCGACCGTGAAGGCGGGATCCAGACTGCGACGCGGCTCCTGGAAGATCATCGACACCTCGGCGCCCCGCACCTCCGCCAGCTCACGATTGCTCATACCGACGAGTTCACGGCCCGCAACCCGAATCGATCCCGACACCCTCGACGTCGCGCCGGGCAGCAACCCCATCACCGCCAGCGATGTCACCGTCTTGCCGGAACCGGATTCCCCGACGACACCGACCACCGACCCTGCCGGTATCGACAGGTCTATCCCGTCGACCACCCTGGTCCACCCGTGGTCGGTGACGAAGTCCACCGACAGACCCTCGATTTGCAGCACCGGTCCCGCATCAGAGCGCGCCGACGTCGATCGGTCAACGACATCGATACTCATGTAACAACTCCCGAACTCCGTGGGCCCGCGGCAAAGAACGCCCCGCAGCGCCGAGAAAATATGAGGCAGTTCACATCTCTGATCAAAGCTAGTGATCTTCTGCACAGCATGCAATAGCTCCGCAGAACAGAAACTCCAGACGCGACGCACCTGCATCGACCCATGCCTCGCACCACAATCACTGCCCACGAACATGATTGGGACTTCTCAGGTCAGAGGAAGTCGACACCAGCGCGGACCCTCGGATCACCCGACGAAGTCGGCGATATCGGTCCTGACCTGGCCGGAACAGCGAAAAACGCTGCGCTGGAATGAGATATCCAGCGCAGCGTTGTATTGGTCCATCACACGACTCATCGTCGGCGGTGAGGCCGTATCCTCACCGCCGACGGGTTCGGTAGCGTTCGTCCTCGGGTGCAGACTATTTCGCCACACCGACGTACCGCAGGTCAGGGACGCCCTGAATTCGGGACATCGCCATCTCGGTCGCCCCGATGACCTTGTCGGAGTATGCGAACTGGGTCGGGGTAGCACAGATGAAGACGTTCATCGCCTGCTCGGTTGCGATCGCCGCCGTGTCTTCGAGAGCTTGGTTCTGCTGGTCCGGGGTGAGGGCCGGGTCGAACGCCCGGTCCAGGGCCTCGTCGAAGCCGGCGGGGCGGGGGCCGGGGAACAGCTGCGGCGTCCGGTACCAGTACTGGAACGACTGCAGCGAACTCGGACGGGGTACTCGACCGTTGATGACCGCGTCGTAGGCGTCACCTCGACTGAAACGTGCGTTCATCTCAGCCTGATCGACTTCTTGGAAGTTCACCTTGATCCCGATGTTCTCGAACTGCGAGCGGACCGCGGTCGCGATCTCGACCACCGGTGAAACCCTTGCAGGAGCCATGATCTCGAGTTCGAGGCCGGCTACCCCTGCCGAAGCCAGGATCTGTTGGGCACGCTCAGGGTCGAAGCCGTACCGAACCGGCGGCTCATCGAGGTATCCGACAGTTCCTGGCGTGGCGGCTTGTGGATTGGGTGTGCACTGACCATGCAGGATCGACTTGTTGATGCCGTCCCGATCGATCGCGAAGTTCAACGCCTGGCGCACCTCCGGCCGAGCCATGTCGGCAGAGTTGGTGTTCACGTTCACGACGTACGCGGTGGACGGCGGGTACGAGTAGAACCCGAATCCGCGGCCGAGGTTCGACGCCTGGGCGTAGTCCACAGGCATTGCGTATGCGAGGTCGATCTGGCCGGAACGCAGCGCGTTCATGCGCGCGTTGCCGTCCGCGAAGCCCGTGATGGTGATTCGCTCCGGAAGCTGGGCGGACTTGTCCCAGTACCCTTCCCGGCGCACGTACGAGACCGAATCGCCGACGCGCAGGGTATCCAGAACGTAGGGCCCGGACCCGACCGGCCGCACGTCGAGGTCCGGGTTGCCGACGGCATTCGGGCTGATGAGCATCCCCTCGACGCCCGACAGGACGTAGGGCAGGTCCGACGCCGGGCGGTTCGTTCGAATCGTCACCGTCGACGGATCGACGGCGTCGATGCCCTCGACCATCGAGTAGTAGCTGGAGACTGTCGAGCCCGGCAGGCGCATTGCACGCTCGAGCGAGGCCTTCACTGCCGCCGAATCGAGTGCCGTGCCGTCGGAGAAGGTGACATCGTCGCGGAGCTTGAACGTCACGGACCGGCCGTCCGGACCGAACTCCCATCCGGTGGCAACCATCGGGCCCAGCACCGCGCCGTTCTCCCCGTTCACGATCTGGGTGAGGCGATCGTAGAGCGGGGTCAGGTAGGGGTACGCCGCGACGGTCGAGGGAACCGTGTAGGGATCGACGGGGCGAGGGGGCAGGAAGTAGCCCACCCGCAGGTGCCCGGACGGGTCGGCGTCGGCAGCATCCAGGCTCGCCCCTGCGCCGCTCTGCGCGGCAGGCTGACCACCACATCCAGTCACCGCCAGGGCGAGCATCACAGCGGCGCCGCACAGTTTCACACCTGGAAATCTCATGGATTGTTCCTCTCGCTGAAGTGCCTTCGAAGCCGGTACCCGAGCGACCGGGTCCGGTGGGTAGACGCGCTACAGATGTCCTACGAGGTCGTTGTGCTACGGCCGGAACCGCTGTCCGATCCATTCGGCGATGACGTCGGCGACCTCCGGGCGGGTGTCGGTCGGTCGGTCGAAGTAGTGGTCGCCTGGCATCTCCACGCCGGCCTTGTCCGCCGAGGCGAGGCCTTCGAGGAGTGCCTTGGCGTCGCTGGGGAACACCCCGGTGTCCGCCGCGCCGTTGACGACGAAACTCGGCACCGCGATGTTCGCCAGATGGGGACCGGCGTTGCACTGCGAGGTCTCCTGACTCCACATCGAGAGCCACGTCCGCAGCGTGCACGAGGTCACCAGGCCCCACGTCGAGCCGTTCGACTGCTTGGGCTCCCCGTGGTAGCACCAGTTCGGCTTGCGATCGTTGGCGTCGATGGTCGGGTCGACGAAACGCGGGTCGGCCCACGTCCGCGGCACGGTGAAGACACGATCGCGCTGGCCGGCGGCCGCGAGGCGTCGCAGTTCCGACTTGGCCCAGTCGGTGATCCGCGCGTTGCGATCTCGCTGCGCAGCCCGGTAACGGGTCAGGAACTCGGCAGTGAACGGCCGCTCGTGTTCAGGATTCCACAGGTCGAGTTCAGGATCGGTGAGCGTCGGGTCGTTCTCGTCGATCACGGCGGGATCGAGCTGACTGGTCAGCACGTCGGGGCGCCCCTGGTGCGCTGCGAGAGCAATGAACGCATCACCCGGAATCAGGTCGTCGATTCCGGGTGCGGGTCGCATACCCGGCAGGGCAACGACATTCGGCGTGGTCGCGTGTGACTGGTATGCCGCCATCAGCGAGCATCCCCCGGAGTTGCCGAGGATGATCACCGACTCGACGCCCATCTCTTCGCGTAGCCACCGCACTCCGACACCGATGTCGACGAGCGCCCGATCGAGGAGGAAGTGCAGCGGATCGTTGCGGAACCGGGTGTTCCAACCCAGGAATCCGAATCCGCGTGCCGCCAGGTGGTCGGCGATGTAGTGCTGGGAGAAGTCGACGTTGTAGTGAGTTGCGATCACGGCAACCTTCGGCCGAGTTCCGCGGGGGCGGTAGTAGACGCCCTGGCAGGGCCAGCCACCCGCTCCCGCTCTGGGCTGCCCCGGTGCGGCCAGGCCGACGAACGTGGTCTCGATCTCGGATAGCTGCGTCACGAGTTGCTCATGCCTCCATCAGGAATGCGGATCTGTCGAACCGGAGATCCGGGTAAGGAATTGGACGAAGGTGCCGGGTGATCGGGTGGGGTGCACCCAGAGCTGTCGGCACGGCCCCCAGGGAGACTGCGTGGGCGAATCGGTGGGCGGCCCCAGCGTCTCCACACCGGCGTCGGCCAATCGCTTCGCCAACAGATCGACGTCGTCGACCTCGAAGGTGGTCATGTAGTGGCCGGACCGCCCGGCGTCGAGTGCGCGCCGAAGTGCCGCGCCCTGAGGCCTCGCCGTGTCGGTCGGTACGGCGATCTCCATGTTCGTATCACCCGGCAGCTCGAATACCGTTGCGCGAAGACCCCATTGCGGTACCTCGTACGACGGGTTCGGGATCGAACCAAGCCCCGTCATCGTCGCGACGATCCGCTCGGAATCGTGTCCGACCAGGACCTGGGTGAACAGTCTGGTGCCGGGCGTCGTGGCCTCGAACTGCCGCGGTCCGTCGTGCAGTCGGAGGAGCTGCGTGAAAGCACCACCCATCGCCGACGGTTGCAACCACAGCATCTCGGCGCGTTCGCCGACCGAGGCCGGGGCGAACTGCGGAGGCCCCACGACGTCGATCCCGGCTTCTCGGACACGGTCGTAGGCGGCCGCCATATCGGCCACTTCGTAGCACGAGAGATAGGTTCGGGCACCGAAGCGCTCGACGAACGCTGCGATCGCAGCACCGTTGCGCTTGGTCGTGTCGACCCCGCTGACCAGCTCGAGGTAGCTCCCGTCGGCGAAGCCGAATGTTGCCACCTCGGCGCCCCATTCGGTGCGATACGAAAGGTTCGAGACCACGAAGCCCAGGCGCGAATACTGCTTGACCGCCGCGGTGAGGTCGGGAACGGCGATCGCCACCCCGACGTACCGCCCGATCGTCGAACCCACCGTCATGCCGTGGTCCGCGTGTGATCCCCGGTGAGGCCGAGGATTCGCAGGGCCTGCTCACGGACCTCGCTCTTGTGCACCTTGTTGGACATGCCACGAGGTAGCGGATCTTCTTGGAACAAGACGTACTTGGGCGCCTTGTAGCGCGCGAGGCGCTGGCGGCAGTATTCGATCAGCTCGTCCGCACTCGGGCGCTCGTCTGCGTTCGGGTCACGTCGGGCAATCAGCGCCGGCACCTCACCCCACTTCTCGTCGGGGGCCGCGATGACGACCAGTTCGACGATCCCGGGGTAGCCGGCGAGCACACGCTCGATCTCTGCGGGGTAGATGTTGACGCCGCCCGAGATCAGCATGTCCTTGGCGCGATCGACGACGTAGAAGTAGCCGTCCTCGTCCTGCCTGACGAGATCGCCCGTTCGCAGCCAGCCGTCGATGAACGCGTCCCTGGTCGCCACGGGATCGTCCCAGTAGCGCTCCATGATCTGAGGTCCCCGAAGCAACAATTCGCCGACCTTCCCCTGGGCGACGTCCTCGCCGAACGCGTCGACCACCCTGACCGAAGTCTGCGGCGTCGGGATGCCGGTCGAACCCAGCTTCGCCTCCGCCATCTCACCGGGCAGAGCCAGGCTCAAGCCGCTACCTTCGGTCAGCCCGTAGCCCTGGCACACGTACAGCCCTCTGCGCCCGAATGCCTGCAGCATCGCGACCGAGATGGCCTGGCCACCGGTGCCGAGCATCCGCAGGCTGGAAAGGTCGGTTGTCTCGAAGGTGCCGGCCTGAGTGAGCGCTTCCAGGATCGATCCGACCGCGATGAACTGGGTGATGCCGCGCCGCGCGAACACCTCGAGCGTCCGTTCCGGATCGAAGTCGTCTTCGAGCACGGTCTGGCCGCCCACCGAGTACAGCGGCATCCACATCGCGATAAGTCCACCCGTGAACGCGAGCGCGTACGGGAAGTACGTGCTGTCGGTCGAGTTCCAGGCATCGATCGCGATCCGCTCGGCGCACACTGCGAGCACGTTGCGGTGACTGAGCACCGCCCCCTTGGGCGCACCTGTCGTTCCCGATGTGTAGCAGATGAATGCCGGATGGTCTGCCGCGAACTCCACCCGCGGGTCCTCGGGCGAGGAAGTGGCGACCACCTCCTCGAACAGGCTCTCGCCTGCCCGCGGCGAGGTGGTCACGATGCGCGGAAGCTCACCGACCGACCGCTGGTCGTACTCGAGGAGGGCGTCCAGCATCGCGCGATCTGCGACGATCGCCGCCGCACCACAGCGGTCGATGATCTCGGCCAGCTCCGCAGGAGCGAGCCGGTAGTTCAACGGCACGAACGTCGCACCCAGTTTGAAACAGGCCAAGACGGTTTCGCAGAACTCGATGCAATTGGGCACCAGCGTCGCCACTCGATCCCCCGGCCCGACCCCGAGGCCGCGCAGCCCCTGCGCCAGCCTCGAGGTGCGGCCGTCCAGCTCCGCCCAGCTCAGTTCGCGATCACCCATCGCGATCGCCATTCGTTCCGGGTCACGCTGCGCCCAGTACCGCAGTGGTCCAGCAAGATTCATTTGGTTCCTCCCGGCAAATTCAGCTGCGAGCGACGCGGCGGACGCTCCCGTCGCCGTCGCATCCGACGATGATCGACCCGTCCTTGGCAAGGGTCACCGATGATCGGCGACCGTCATCGGCCTGCAGCCGGGGCAGTCCGAGGGGCAGATCCGATGCCACGACCTCACGTCGCTCCCCGTCGAGGCTTGCATGGACGACCTGTCTCGCCCCCTGGTCGGCGACCACCACACCGTCCTCGGTGAGCGCCACGCCCTGGGGTCGTTTGAAACCGTCGAGCGCGAGCGGTCCACCGTCGCCGAGAACGAGAACCGATCCGGCGTTCTCGTCGCTGACGACGATCGCGCCGTCGCGGCCGGAGATCGCCGTGACGGTCGCGAGGCCGGACGCTCGCCGGGACTTCACGGTGCCGTCCACATCCAGGACGACGACGTCGCCGCGGAGCATTCCCACCAGCAACTGTCCGTCATCGATGCCGATCGCGTTCACCCCGTCCGAGTCCTGCCCGAAGTACTCGGAGTTCGCGCCGTCGAGCGAGCCGTAGATCTTCACCCACTCACCCGAGTCCTCGAGCCGGAACACCTCCCCGGCCTGACTCAGCGCCACCAGGATTCCGTCGACCTCGGCGACACCGACTGCGACGAACGGTTGGTCGAGAAGCAGCCTGCTCAATCTTTCGAAGTTGCCGAGGCCGTCCATGCGACACACACTTCCGTGGTCGGCGACAACGTATCCTTCGGCGGCACTTGCGATCTGGTAGGGACCCAGGAAGGAACTCACCGAGAGGGCCTTGTCGAGTGCACCGGTCTCCATCGTGTATCGCGCCACACTCGCCTCCACGAAGTTGGAGACGTAGATGTTGCCGCGGTCGTCGATGTCGAAGTTGTCGACACCCGGAGCGAGACTCACCAACTTCTGCCGCTCGCCGGTGGCCAGATCCACCGCGGTCACCTCACCGAGGCTCGACTGCGTGACGACGAGCCGGCCGTCGGGTGCGAACTTGACCGCGGTCGGGTGCGCCAGGCCGTCGACCACGGTCTCGACCGCACCCGTTTCCGGGTCCACTGCCAACACCGTGCCGGCGAAGACCTGCGGCATGTACAGCCGCCGGTCCGGACCCATTTCCAGGGCATTGAGCCAGTCCAGGCCCTCAGCGATCACCCTGACCTGGTTTCGCTGGTGCCGGTCGATCTCCAGGACCCGGCCGCCCTCGCGCATCTCGTCGACATACAATCTGTCGGTCTCGGGATCGACGGTGATGCCGTTCACCGCAGGGCATTCGTCGACCAACACGAAGTACGAACCGTCGGCGCGTCGACCGCTCACCCGCCCGTTCATCGTCTCAGCGGCATAGACGGTTCCTTCGGAATCGAAGGCGATGTCGTCGGGACCTCGAAGCTCCGAACCCATCGGCGACACGTTGGACAGGACGTCGTTGTCCGCATCCCATGCTGAAAGATGTTCACCTACAAGCTCCGAGACCCACAGTCTCCCGTCTGCATGGAGCCGCACCCCGTTTGCCCCGAAGAGCCGGGACGGCTCCCGGATGGTCTCCATCGACCACCCGGGAGCCGCACTCGGTGAGGTGTCCAGATAGAGGTCGAAACGAGAGACCCTGGGGTTGCTCGACGACTCGCTCATCCAACGCCTCCTAGACTACGGCGGGAACATCGGAGAACACGGCCTTGCGCTTCTCGCGGAAGGCGAGCTCACCCTCGGCCAGATCCTGGCTCAGCACACAGACGACCTGGGTGCGATCCTCCATGGCGAGTGCGGCCTCGAGGCTTCCGATCTCCTGGGAGGCATTGAGCGCCTCCTTCGACATCCGCAGGGCCAGAGGCGCCTTCGCGGCCAGGACCTGCGCCACCTCCAGTGCGGCGTCGACGACACCGTCGGAGCACACCCGGCTCACGAACCCGATGCGTTCCGCCTCGTCGGCCTGCATCCGCCGTCCGGTCATCAAGATCTCTGTCGCGCGGCCGCCGACGATCCTGGGAAGCAGGTAGCTGGCGCCCATCTCCGAAACCGACTGACCGATATTGATCTGGGCCGCAGAGAAATACGCCTCCGGCGCGGCCAACCTGATGTCACTCGCCATCGCGATCGAGAAGCCGCCGCCGACAGCAGGCCCGTTGACGGCCGCGATCACCGGCTGAGGGATTCGGCGTAGCTTGGCGATCACACCGGAGTACCACGACTGGACGGCCGTCCAGTGCCGATTCGGGTCGCCTTCGACGCCGGTCGGGAACACCTCACCGGACAGGTCGGCACCGGAGCAGAAGCCACGGCCGGCGCCGGTGAGCACGACGACCTTGATGTCGTCGGCCCGCACGAGTTCATCGAGCTGCTTGGTGAGTTCGATGATCAGGCCGGGGTTGAGGGCATTGAGCCTGCTGGGGCGGTTCAGCGTGATCTGCTGGACTCCGGGGGCGGGCCTCGAAACGAGAATCAGGTCATCCATGGCCATAATCAGGGCTCCATTCAACGACTGCGGGCTCGAAACCGTCTCGGACGGCGGCCCTACTACCTGGTCGGTAATTTTCGATACCGATTGTGCGGCGCGCCTTTACGGGCGGATCGCGGTGTGATTTTCGGCGCAGACAGAGCATTACACGAGTTCGCGGAGGGCACAAGAGTTTTCAGAAAATCCCTCTGCACATCAGAATCTGCTAGTCTCCGGGGTGCAAGCGCGACATCAGGGATGACCTCCTTGACGAGCCCATTTCCCTCCGGCGGCGCCATCGGCCGCCCCCTCCGGCGGCACCTTCGTCCGCCCGAATCCGTGTTTGGAGGATGCCATGAAGCTCGGCCTGAATCTCGGCTACTGGGGCTCTGGACAAGACGACACCTTGGGACTGGTACAACTCGCGGAAGACGTCGGGTTCGACTGCGTGTGGTCCGGCGAGGCCTATGGGTCCGACGGCGTCACTCCTCTTGCCTGGCTCGCCGCGAGAACATCCCGGATCGGTCTCGGCACCGCCGTACTCGGGATGGCCGGCCGCTCCCCCACCCTCACGGCTCAGACCGCCGCCACGATGGATCACCTGTCGAATGGCCGATTCCGCCTCGGACTCGGCATGTCGGGGCCGCAGGTCGTCGAGGGCTGGCACGGCATTCCCTACGGCAAGCCGTTGAAGCGGACCCGCGAGTACGTCGACGTGGTTCGCCAGGCACTTCGCCGGGAGACCCACCTCGAGCACCACGGCACCTACTACGACATCCCGTACACGGGAAGCGACGGCACCGGCCTCGGCAAGCCGCTGAAGCTGATCCTCCATCCCCGCCGCGCCGATCTCCCGATCTATCTCGCCGCGATCGGCCCCCGGAACATCGAACTTGCATGCGAGATCGGGGACGGCTGGTTTCCGGTGTTCTTCTCTTCTCGCCGATACGACGCGATCCTTCCCTCCGGTTTCACACCGCGCCCCGACTTCGACCTGTGCCCGATCCTCGACGTGGTCGTCGGGGACGATGCCGCCGCATGCCGAGCCCAGGTCAAGCCGAGCATCGCGCTCTACGTCGGCGGCATGGGTGCTCGCGGGAAGAACTTCTACAACGACGTGGCACGCCGGTACGGCTACGAGGACGCGGCGGAGAAGATCCAGGACCTGTATCTCGCCGGGCGCAAGGAAGAAGCGATCGCCGCCGTTCCGGACGACCTGGTCGACGAAGTCGCACTGTGCGGCCCACCCGAACGGATCAAGGAGCTCCTCGACTTCTGGACGGCGGCACCGATCACCTCCATGTCCCTCATGACCCGACAGCCGGAGGCGGTCCGCCTCATGGCCGACCTCCTCAGTTAGGCGGAACGATCGTGCAATTCGGTTTCAATCCTGAGCAGGCCGCGCTCCGCGACAGCGTCGGTCGGTTCCTCGGCACCTCGGACCGGCAGCAGCTCCGAACCCTCGTGGACGCCGGCCTCCCGTACGACGAGGCATCCTGGCGACGAGCCGCGGACGAACTCGACCTGATGTCCGTGCCGATCCCGGTCGAGTACGGCGGGGCCGGTGGCGGAATGGTCGAGTTGGCGATCATCCTCGAGGAGTTCGGTCGCCATCTCGTCAGATCGCCGTACCTCGCAAGCGTCGGCCTCGCTGCCACTGCACTCCTCGCTTCCGGTGACTCCGCGGCCTGCGCCGACTTCCTTCCCCAGATCGCCAACGGCAAGCTGATCGCCACGTTCGCGCTCCCGGTCGGTGTCGGATCGATTGCAGCCCTTCCGATCCACGCCGACGGCAGCGCGCGGCTGACCGGCGTCGCCGAAGCGGTCATCGACGCGGAGACCGCGGATCTGCTGATCGTGCCGGCACGCACGCCCGACGGAACCGACCTTTTCGCTGTGCACCGCGCCGCGCTCACCGCTGCCATCGACGACCCGACAGCCGCCTACGACCTGGTCACCCAATCGGGCCGAATCCGCCTCGAGGACACCCCGGCGATCCGACTCGGCGCTCACGCCTCGGACAAGGTCGAGCGAGCATTCGCACTCGCGAGCGTCGCGCTGGCGGCCGAGCAGTTGGGCGGCGCCCAGGCCTGCCTCGACCAATGCGTCGAGTATGCCAAGACCAGAACCCAGTTCGGGCGGGCGATCGGGTCCTTCCAGGCGATCAAGCACCGGTGCGCAGACGTACTCATCAAGGTCGAGGGCGCACGCTCCCTGGTGTACCACGCTGCATGGCTCGCCGACCAGGGCGCGACCGAGGAGCTCAGCCTGGTGGCCTCGATGACCAAGGCGTGGTGCTCGGACGCCTATACGGAAGCCGCGGAGGCGAACCTCCTGACCCACGGAGGAATCGGATTCACCTGGGAACACGATGCACACCTCCATGTCCGTCGATCCCGCAGCCGCGCGCTGACACTCGGCAGCTCCGACGATCACCGCGACGCGGTCGCCGCCCGACTTCTGCTCGCGCAGACCCGATAGGAGCAACCATGGATTTCGCCGATTCGGCCGCCGACGTCGCATACCGAGAACGTGCCGCAGCGTGGCTGGCCACCAATGCACCTGCGTTCGAGGAGCCGGACACGGGCAGGCTGAGCGTCTTCGGCGCTCGCACCACCGAAGAATCCGTCCGACATGTGGAGCAGTCGCTCGCGTGGCAGGCGCGCAAGTACGAGGAGGGGTGGGCGGGTATCGGGATCCCCACCGAATTCGGCGGCGCGGGCGGTGATGTCCCTCAGAAGCTGCTGTTCACCGAGGAGGAAGGCCGCTACCGTCTCCCGCTCGACGCCCAGTCGGTCACGATGGGAATGATCGTGCCGACCCTGTCCCGGTGGGGTACCGCCGAGCAGCGCGAGCGATACCTGACGCCACTCCTGGCCGGTAGGCAACTGTCGTGCCAGTTGTTCTCCGAACCGGACGCCGGATCCGATCTCGCCGCCATCCGGACCACAGCACGCAAGACCGCGGACGGCTGGCTGATCAACGGGCAGAAGATCTGGACGTCCTACGCCCAGTACGCATCCTTCGGCTACATCCTCGCCCGCAGCGAAGATGCTCCCCGACACCACGGACTGACCGCGTTCCTCGTCGACCTGAGGCAACCGGGCGTCACGACTCGACCGCTCAAGCAGGCCACCGGGGCACACACCTTCAACGAGGTCTTCTTCGATGACGCAGTCGTCTCCGCCGACGCGGTCCTCGGCGAGCCCGGCCAGGGATGGGAGGTCGCGATGACCACCCTGATGGCCGAGCGATACTCGCTCGAACCGGAAATTGTCGGTGCACAACCACTGCTCGAGCTCCTGCGTTCCTGCGAGCACCTCACCGACCCTGCCATCGGCCGCCAGTTCGCCGACGTGCACACGATCCAGCACATCCTCGGCATCTTGAAGCTTCGGCTGCGCACTGCGGCCAACGAGGGCCGTCCACCCGGACCGGAGGGGTCGATCACCAAATTGCTCTCGACGACCGGCCAGTATCTCGCAGCGGACACAGCACTGCGCGCGCTCGGCCCGGACGGCGTCCTCCAGAACCCCTGGACCGAACTGCTTACCGGTGCCCTGGGGCTGCGGATCGGGGGAGGTACCGACGAGATCATGAAGAACGTCATTGCAGAGCGGGTATTGGGACTCCCCCGCGAACCACGACTCCAACAGCAGTGAGGGGCCCTAGACAATGACCAGCGATGTGACCATTCCCCGAAGGCTCCGTGCAGTTGCCATCGTGGGCAGCCTGCGGGCAGATTCCTACAATCAGTTGTTGCTGGACAACGTCATCCGGCTGAGCCCGGATGAACTGGAGATCCGTCAGTTCCCGCGGTTCGCGGAGATCCCGTTGTTCAACGAGGACCAGGCCCGCATCAGCACACCCGACGCCGTGGCAGAACTCCAGGCCGAAGTTCGCGCGGCGGACGCTCTCGTCATCGCAACCCCGGAGTACAACTACGGTGTCCCCGGAGTGCTCAAGAACGCACTCGACTGGATCTCGATGCCGCCGGGAAACTCGGGGCTCGAGGGCAAACCGGTGGCCCTCGTGGGCGCGTCGCCGAGCATCCTGGGTACGGCGCGCGCGCAATCCCAGCTGCGCCAGTCCTTCGTCTCCACACAGTCCCACGTGGTGAACACTCCGGAGGTCTTCGTCACCCGCGCGCACACCCGCTTCGAGGACGGGGTGCTCATCGATCCCGGCGCCACCAAACTCATCGGCCGCCTGCTGGACAACCTGGTGATGCTGGCGCGCACCGTGGGTGCGACGGACCAGCGGTCCACCGAACGGGTCGGAACACGATGAGCGGACCGCTGGCCGGACTTCGAGTGCTGGAAATCCAGGGCATGGGTCCCTTGCCTTTCGCCGGCATGCTGCTCTCCGATCTCGGTGCGGACGTCGTTCGCGTCGACCGCATCGCACCTCGCGGCGAAACGCTCGTCGAACACGAGCCGGTCGCCAGAGGCCGCCGCTCGGTGGCCCTCGACCTCAAGGATCCCGCAGGCGTGGCCACCCTCCTACGCCTCTGCGAGAGCGCGGATGCGCTGATCGAGGGCTTCCGCCCCGGTGTTGCCGAACGCCTCGGCATCGGTCCCGGGCCCTGCCGGGAACGCAACCCGCGACTGGTCTACGGGCGAATGACCGGCTGGGGCCAGGACGGTCCGTTGGCCCAGACCGCCGGTCACGACATCAACTACATCGCACTGGCCGGCGCCCTGCACGGCATCGGTCCACGCGATCGCCCCGTCCCACCGGGCAACGTGGTCGGCGACTTCGCCGGTGGCGGAATGCTGCTCGCCCTCGGTGTGGTCAGTGCGCTGCTGGAGGCGAAGTCGTCCGGGCGGGGCCAGGTGGTCGATGCCGCCATCGTGGACGGAGCAGCGCTGCTCACCACCGCCATGCACGAACTCATCAACTCCGGGGAGTGGTCCGAGGAGCGAGGTGACAACGTCCTCGACGGTGGCGCCGGCTATTACGACGTGTACGAGACCGCCGACCATCGCTTCGTGACGATCGGTGCCCTCGAATCTCGGTTCTTCGACGATCTGTGCACCCGTCTGGGCGTCGACGTCAACCGCACCGACGAGGAATCCACTCGTTCCGTGTTCACCGAGTTGTTCGCCAGCCGTACCCAGCAGGAATGGTGCGCGCTGCTCGAAGGTACCGATGCATGCTTCGCCCCGGTGCTCACACCGACGGAGGCGACCAGGCATCCGGCAAACCTCGCACGGGACGTCTTCGTCGAGATCGGCGGTGTCGTCCAACCTGCGCCGGCCCCCAGGTTTTCGCGCACGCCTCCCCACACCCCAGCACCGGGCGTCGCCCCCGGTACGAATACGCGCGCAGTTCTGGCCGAATGGGGCCTCGACGCCGTGGAGATCGACGGCCTGCTCGCCACCGGGGCAGCCGGCGAAGGTCCGCAAATCACCAGCACACGAAGGAGTCAGTGAATGAGCCAGGAGCGTTTCGATGCCGACGATCGCGCGGCGATCGTCGAGACCTGCACCAAGATGACCTACTACATCGACGAACGCAGGTGGGCTGACCTCCACACGGTGTTCACTGAGACCATCACCCTCGACTACGGCGACCTCTTCGGCGGCCCGCCGACCGACACACCGCGTGCGGTCTACGTCAAGAACGCCGAGCGGCTGCTCGGGAACCTGGACGCAACGCAGCATCTGGTGTCCGGGCATCTCGTGAGCGGCTCCGGCGACCAGGCCGGGTGCATCTCCCAGGTGGTGGCATTCCATGTGAAGCCCAACAGCTCCGGAGGGCCGATGTGGACCTCCGGTGGCCAGTACGACATGCGTCTACAGCGCTGCGAGGACGGCTGGCGTATCAGCGCGGTGCGTGCGGTCCAGCGCTGGTGCACGGGCAACCGCGAGGTCCTGCGGCTGGGCAAGCTCGACGCGTAGCGGCAGCCCCGGTGTGTCTGTGGGATTCGGCCGGATCACCCACGGACCAGCGAGCACCGGCGTACGCGACGAACACGTCGTTGCGTCGGTGCACAATGGGGGTTCACTCGGCGCACTGAGAGGAATCACTGATGAAACTCGTTGGCAAGCTCGGTGTCTGCGCGGCCACACTGACCCTCTCCGGACTGTGCGCGACAGGGCTCGCCGCAGCGACGACGATCCCGTTTCAGCTCGATCCTGCACCGTTCAGCAACCCCAACGGAAGTTTCGACGCACCGTCGGTGCGCTGCGTCGCCGAGGTCGGCGACCAGCCGGGCGACATGACCATCACCGGTGGCAAGCCCGGCGGATGGGGCTGCCTGCTCTCGTCCCAGGTCCGCTGGGTGAACCTGTCGACCGGGGCCTCAGGATCCGCCCGTCTGTCGGACGGACTCAACGGCATCCCCGCCGCGGCGACAGTGCACACGGGAACCGGGCAGGTCGCCGTCCTGCTCGATCCGGCGACACCGGGGCCGATCACGCCCGGTCTCGCGACGTTCTTCGTGCCGTAGCCCGCACTGCGGCAGGACCGTCGGCGGCGTCAGAGAGTCCGCTTGAGTCCGATGTGACTGTTGCCGTACCCGAGCCGCGCATAGAACGTGTGCGCCCGCTCGCGCTCCCGATCGGTCGTGACCTGCGCGAGGGTCGCACCGCGGTGCCGACCGTGCTCGTGCGCCCACTCGAGCATCGCGGTTCCGATACCGCGGGAGCGCTCGGAGGCCAGAACCCGGACCCCCTCGACCTGCAGTCGAGTGGTTCCGCCCCGAGA
This sequence comes from Rhodococcus sp. RD6.2, assembly GCF_001040705.1. GTDB lineage: Bacteria > Actinomycetota > Actinomycetes > Mycobacteriales > Mycobacteriaceae > Rhodococcus_G. The sequence continues at coordinate 573,242 of NZ_CVQP01000001.1, read as the reverse complement.
CAGTCCGGGGAGGATGGTCAGCTGCATGGTGCCGACGACCCGGTCGTCCTCGTCACGCACCACCGCCAGGTAGTGCGACGAGTCGCGGCCGATGGCGTCGAACGCCTCCTCGTACCGGGCGAGCTCCGCTCCCTCGCGTGGGCGGCTGATCTCGTCGTCGGACAGCAGTTCGACAAGCGCCGGGACATCGTTCCGTCCGGCGCGCTGCACCCGATAGGTCCGGTCACCGAGCCGGAGCCTTCCACCGACGGATTCCCTTGCCCGCGAGCGCAGGTGGAAGATGAGCGTGTCCAGCCAGCCACCGACGTGCCGCCGGGCCTCGGGGGTGTCGGGATAGCGACACCGCAGGTGCAGGCCGAACTCGTCGAGAATGAACCAGAGCATCACGCCGTCGGTCCGGATCGACGCGCCGACGTACTGCGCCTCGAGACCGGTCGCATCGACCCGCACCGGCAACCTGCGCAGGTCCAGCCACGAGATCGCGAACATCCCCGGAACCTCGGGCATCCCACCCCACGGACGGAGGAGGTCCTCCAACGGCCAGGACCCCATTCGGACGGCCTCCTTCACCGCCTCCGCGCTGGCCCGGGGATCGGAGTCGGTCGACTCCAACACCGAGTTGGTGATGAACCAGCCGACCGAGTCGTGCCAGGTGGAGTCATACCGGCTGTGCACCGGAAACACCGCGCGCAGCGGGGCGTCCGCGAGCGATCGCGTCACCTCGGTCATCGCGGCCACCACCAGCGCAAGGGTCGAGACCCCCTCCTCACGGGCCTGAGCGGAGAACGCGGCGGTGTCGTCGACGTCGAGAACGTCGCGCACCTCGACCCGCTCCTGCTGCAACGTCGCCGGGCCGAGCGGCAGCGGGAACCGCGGCATCACGTCGCCACTCGCCGCCAGCACCTCGGCCCAGCGGCGGTGCACCTCGGGGGGCGCCGCCGGTCGGTCCCGCAGCGCACGGGTGTGCTCGGCGAAGGCGGGCGTGGGCGGCAACGACGGCGCTCGACCGTCCTGCACCTCCGCCAGTGCGGTCAGCAGGTCGCGTGCGATCACCAGCATCGACCACATGTCGACGTGCGAATGGTCCGCGGCGACAACCACCGTCGGCCCCACTGCGGTCTCGAGCACGCACAGTCGATACGAGGGACTGCTGTACGGCGAGCACGCGCGGTCGAGCACCTCACGCAGCGCGTCGTTGACGGCCTGCCCGGGGGCGATCGAGTGCAGGACCCACTGCCCGGGGAGGATCTCGACCTCGTGCAGCCGCGGCTCACCGTCTTCGCCCGGCACGAACACCGATCTCAGCGTGCCGTGGCGCGCGATCACCGCCAGCCATGCGGCCGCGAGCTCGTCGAGTGGTACCGATCGGGAAAGCCTGAACGACAACGCCATCCAAGAGCCGGCACGGTCTCCGGCTCCGACGTGACGTCGTTGGTCGAACGAGACAGGGAGCGATCGGCCCGGCGCTCCGACGGTCACGTCGTAGCCCAGCAGTCGGCCGAACGGCAGGCGCAGGTGCGCGACGTTGGTCAGCCGCATGGCGCTATCCTAGGCGCTTTCCACGAGTCACCCCGCTTTCACGAGCCACCCCGCTTTCACGAGCAAACCAGGAGGTACCGTGCCCACCTTCAGTGTTCCGGGTGCCGAGCTCGACGTGGAGTTGAGCGACGAGGGCGGCCACCCGGTCGTCCAACTCCACGGCCTCACCTCCAGCCGCCACCGCGACCGCCTGATGGACCTCGATCTCGGACGCGGACTCAACGGCACCCGGCTGCTGCGCTACGACGCGCGCGGGCACGGCCATTCGACGGGACGCGCAGTCCCCGAGGACTACCGCTGGCCGGTACTGGCCGACGACCTGCTGCGGCTGCTCGACCACTGGTTTCCCGGTGAGCAGGTCCACGGCGTCGGCCCGTCGATGGGGACAGGGACCCTGCTGCACGCGGCCGTGCGTGATCCGGACCGGTTCGTCGGCCTCACTCTGCTGGTGCCTGCGACCGCCTGGGAGACCCGCGTCGCCAAGGCCGAGATCTACCGGCGCAATGCCACTCTGATCGAGGAGCAGGGGCTGGACGCGTTCCTCGTGGCCGACCTCGCCGCCCCGCGGCCGCCGGCGACCGTGGGGACGCCCGAGACCGGGCCGGACGTCACCGAACGCCTGCTTCCGTCCCTGTTCCGAGGGGCCGCCCTCAGCGACCTGCCCGCACCGGACGCGATCGCCGCGATCGACGTGCCGACCACGGTGCTGGCCTGGATCGACGACCCCGGCCATCCCGTGTCCACCGCCGAGGAACTGGTCGCCCTGATGCCGAAGGCCACCCTCGCGGTGGCGCACACGCCCGCGGATCTCACCCGCTGGCCGAGCATCCTGTGCGAGGACGTGGCGCGACACGGATAGCACGCCCGACTTCACGACAACCGGCCCCGGCGGTATCCGAGCCATATACTCCCGCCATGTTGATCATCGGGATGATCCTGTTCGGACTGCTCATCGGCGCCGGCGCCCAGTTCCTCCTGGGCAGATCGAAGTCCGGAGTCGACTGGACCCTGGCGTTCGTGGCGGGCGTCGGCGGCTCGTTCGTGGGCGGTCTGCTGATCAGTCTGCTCGCGGGGGACGGCCTCGACTTGCGCCCCAGCGGCATCATCGGCTCCATCGCGGGCGCGGTCATCGTCACCGCGGCGTGGATGTGGTGGAAGGGCCGCTCCGTTTCGGCCGACTGACACGATCGCACCGAGCGGGCGGTGACCGGGACACGTACTCGACGTTCGTTCCGAGAACCGCCCGTTCGTCGTCGGTCCCACCGTCCGGCAGTTCACCGATAGGCTCGGCCCCGTGCCTCACAGTTCTCTTCCCGTACCGTCGGACTGGGGTGTCTTCACACGGGCCACCACCGTGCTCACCGATGGCGACACGCTGGTCCACGACTGGTTCACCGTGGACGGCGAGCCCGAACTCATGCTCCGCGCCACGGATTCCGCCGAGGCGACAGCACTGCTCCCGGCGCTCGGCGCGTTCTTCGCCGATCGTGCTGCCTGGCACAGGCGGGCCACCGACGCCGTCGTCACACGGTTCGGCGAGGGTGATCCGGAACCGACCGAACTCGACGACGCCGCGGACGACCTCGTCCTGGCCACCGTCGAGGTTCTTCCCGGACGCGAGGTGGTCCTGCACCTCGACGACTCGTGCGGTCAGCACTTCCCCGACGGGTACTGGCCCGCGGTCCGATTCGACGAGAGCGGTGCCGTTGTCGACGTCACCGTCGAGGCGTAGGGCGTTGGCCGACAACGAGTTCGAGATCTCCGAGGGCGACCACGCACTGACCGTGAACGGTCCACCGACCCTCGAACACATCGATTTCGTCGCGCTGGACTCCCACCGCTTCCCCGACGGCGGCGGCTTCCCCGACTCGTATCGCGTGTTCGTCAGGAAGGCCGGATGGGCGCGGTCCTTCGGACTCTGGTTCGTCTACCCGCCCGTCCGTTCCGGGTACGCCGACGGCTGGCACGCCCGAGCAGGCAACCTCACGTCGCATTTCCGGGCCACCTTCCAGGACGGCCGGAGCGAAGGGTTCGACTGGATGGTGGAACCCGACGCCGACTGGTCACTCACCGACTCCCTGCACGTCTTCGGATGGAGCGAGAACGGCAACGCATTGCTCTGGGACACGGCGGCACGCACCGCGGACGGGGAATTCCCAGTCTGGGAGTCCCGGTCGTTCAACTCACTGCATCGGCTCGGCGGAAACCTCCGCGACGCGCTCCCCCTCCTGCGTGCCCGGACTGTCGGCGCATCCGGGTCCCGCCCGTACGACATCGAACCGCTTCCGCCCACTCGCCTATGACGACAGCCGACCCAGCGGCCGGTGAGATGATGGCGTACGTGCCGATGCCCGCCCCGCTGCCCGTCAGGAACGGCGTCGGACCGACGCGGCTCCGCGTCCCGGCGTCCGGGCCGTGGGCGACGATCGCCGAGTACGTCGCCGAGAGGTTCGACCACCTGGCGGCCGACGAACTGAGACGGCGGTTCGAGGCCGGCGAGGTCGTCGGCGCCGACGGTCACCCGATCGATCCCACCGCCGCGCTCGGCACGCACACCTTCGTCTGGTACTACCGCGACCTGCCTGCGGAAGAGCCGATTCCGTTCCAGGAGCAGATCCTGCACACCGACGACGACCTCGTGGTGGTCGACAAGCCGCACTTCCTCCCGACCACCCCGGGCGGGCGATACCTGCACGAGTCCGCGCTCGTCCGGTTGAGGGTCCGGCTCGACAATCCGGCACTGACGCCGATCCATCGACTCGACCGCGCGACCGCGGGCGTCGTGATGTTCTCGGCCCGACCCGAGACGCGCGGCGCCTACCAGTCGTTGTTCGAGCAGCGAGCGGTCACGAAGGTCTACGAGGCGGTGTCGGCGCGACCGCCCGGATGGGATCCGGCCGCACCGACCCTCGCCGGACACGCCCTGCCCGTCGTCTACCGGAACCACATCGTGTCGCGTCGCGGCAAGTTCCGGGTCGGAGTCGACGACGACCGGGAACCCAACGCCGAGACGGTGATCGGGGTTCATCGGACGGGCATCAGTGCCTCTGGTCGCGAGGTGGTGCACACGGTCCTGCGTCCACGTACCGGGCGGATGCACCAGTTGCGGGTGCATCTGGCTGCACTCGGCGTCGGGATCCTCGGCGATCGTCTCTATCCCGACCTGCTGCCCGAGGCACCCGACGATCACCGCCTCCCACTCCAATTGCTCGCGCGGGAACTGGAATTCACCGATCCGCTGACGGGGAATCCGCGGCGGTTCGTCACCGAGCGCACGTTGAGCGAGTCGCCACCGTTGCGCTGAACCAGGCCAATCCAGAGGCCGCGTCGTCCCAGGCAGGTCAGTTGGTTCGCGGCCCGATCGGCTGCACGTCGACGCCCAGACTGCGCAACGCGCTGGCGGCAGCGCCGGCCCCGCACATGCCGTGCACACCCGCGCCGGGCGGCGTGGAGGCCGAGCACAGGAACATGCCGTCCACCCCGGTCGCGTACGGGTCGAGCCCGAATCCCGGTCGCCCGACCATCTGAAGCGGCGTGTTCGCCCCTCCCCCGATGTCGCCCCCGACGTAGTTCGCGTTGTATCGCTCGTACTCCGCGGGACCGGTGGCATGCACGGCGACGACCCGGCCACGGAAACCCGGCGCGTACGCCTCGATCTGGTCCAGCACGACCTCTGTCGCGTCCCCGTCGTAGCCGGACGGGACGTGCGCATACGCCCAGATCGGATGCACTTCCCCGGCTGATCGGGTCGGGTCGGCCAGGTACTGCTGCCCGACGAGCACGAACGGCCGCTCCGGCATCCGGCCGGCGACGACCGCGGCCTCCGCGGCCGCCACCTCATCGGCGGTACCGCCCAGGTGGACCGTCCCGGCCCGGCGCGCGGATTCACTGGTCCACGGGACCCCCTCGCGCACGGCCAGGTCCACCTTGAAGGCGGCGGGGCCGAACTTGTAGGACCGATACCGGCGCCTGCGTCGCCCGCCGAAGCGCTCACCCAGGATCTCGGCTGCCGCCTGCGGAGTCGTGTCGAACAGCGTGACGTCGGCCGCAGGCAGATCGGCGAACGACCTGACCGGAGCGTCGACCTCGATCTCCCCACCGCGCTCGCGCAGGATGGAGACCAGCGCCGACGTGATCGCCTGCGAGCCGCCCTCGGCGACCGGCCATCCGTGGCGATGTCCGGCCGCCACCAACATCACGCCCACCGACGCCGACAGCGGACGGTTCAGCGGTTGGAACAGGTGTGCCGCGCAACCCAGGAACAGGGCCCGGGCCTGTGGGGTACGGAAGGCCTTGGCCAGGACGGTGGCCGGGAGTCCCGCCCGAAGTCCGAACCTGGCCAACGCGATCGGGTGCCCGGGCACTCGCAGGAGCGGACCGAGCACGTCGGGCGCAAGCGCGTCGAAGGTGCGCGCAAGCGGCCCGAAGACCCGTCGCCATGCGCCCGCGTCCACACCCATTCCGGCGGCCGTGCGATCGACGTCGCCGACCAGCACACCTGCCGACCCGTCGGCCAGCGGATGGACGAGGTCGATCTCGGGCCATCGCCACCGCAGGCCGTGTTCAGCGAGCGGCAGGGTCGCCATATACGGCGAGGCGACCCCGAACGGGTGCACCGCGGAACAGACGTCGTGCAGCATTCCGGGCAGCGTCAGTTCGGCGGTGCGCGCGCCTCCTCCCGGACTGTCGGCACCTTCCAGCACCGTCACCTTCAGTCCGTGCCCGGCCAGCCGGACGGCGGCGGCCAGCCCGTTGGGGCCGGAACCGACCACGACTGCGGTCCTCGCGTTCGCCATGTCAGCGCGCACTAGCGTCGTCGCTCACCGTCACCGGCATGTCGTCGGCCCACGGTTGCCGGTTGACCATGTCCGCGACCCGAACCGTGCCCCGCTCGAACTCACCGGTGGCGGCGTCCAGCAACCGGTAGGCCTGGGTCTGCCTGTGGATCGGCTGGGCGTCCAGGACCAGCACCCTCAATTCACCCGGTTCGAAGGCACACAGGCCCTGGAGCGTCTCGACGAGCTGTTCGGAATGCAGGTGCCCGTCACCGAAGTTCCAGCCGAGCAGGACGCCGGCCACCGTCTCACCGTCGAGTTCGACATACTCCGTCGTGGGTTGGTCGGCCAGGAGTCGGGGCAGCAGGGCTGCGTGCGCGCGACCGTGCGTGTGGACCGCGCGGAACGCGAAGCCCGTGAGTCTCGTGACCCGGGCCTCGTCCTCTCCGCCGTAGACCTTCTCCAACTGGCGGTGCGGCAGCATCGCGAAGCGGATCGTGCCGTCGGTCAGCTTCTGCTCGCCGCTCGGCGAGAGGCACCACACGGTGGTGTCCCAGTTCCCGGCGTAGTAGCGCATCCCGAACAGGAAGCAGATCCTTTCGGGGAACAGGTTTCCGAGGATCACCAGAAGGAAGCTGACGGCCGGGATCAGCAGGACCGCGGGATGCACGAGATCACCGAGTCCCAGGGATGCCTTGTCCACGAACAACGTCAGCACGGCGAAGATCATGAAGACGTTCCACTCGAGCGGCGTTCCCATCGGAATCGTCACGATGATGTGCAGGTGGAACAGGATCATCACGGTCGCAGCCACCGTCGTGACGGCGCCGCCCCCGGACAGGATCAGCACGAGCGGGACGACGAACTCGATCGCGGTTCCGCCGTGGGCGAGCAGCTTAGAGAGCCCGGACGGGCGCAGGTCATCGGGGTACGACCGGGTGAAGAGGTGCTTGATGCGCTTCGTTCTCCACAGCGGGCTGTTCGCCTCCATCGCCTGCACCACCGACGGGAAGTGCACGTTGAGCTTCGAGACCGCCGCGCCCCACCAGATGCACAGCAGCACGAACTTGGCCGCCACGATGGAGTCGGGGAACGGCACGAGGAAGGTCACGGCAATCGCGCCGTAGACCTCCGCACGGGCGGCCAGGAAGATCGTCCGGTCGCGCAGTCCGATGACCGCGAGCACCCCCAGGACAACGGCCACCTTCTGCCACGGCAGCTGAACCGTCCCGGCAGCGGTCGCCGACACCAGCGCCATCAGCAGCGAGACGAGCAGCGCGGCGTACAGGACGATGTCGACGACGCCGCGCCGGTCTCCGGAGGTCAGCGGAACTCGCCGCGGCCACGGAGGCATCCGGATGGTCCCGCGGCGGAACCAGTAGAGGAACGAACCCAACGGCGGCAGGAAGCGCAGGTTCAGGGGCCCGAATCCGCAGCCGAGACCGGTGACCTCGAAGAGGATGCACCACAGCACCACCTTCTGCCAGACGACCGGCAGGGCCCACCACTGGCTGACGTCGAACAGGCCGTCCACGCCTGGCGTGGTCAACGCGAACAATGCCGCGCCGAGGATGAACAGAGCGATCTTCATGAGATAGCCGACGTACACCACATCGGGCGTCCCGAAACCTTGCGATAGGTAGTTCTCCGAGAGGATGCGCATCTGGGTGGATCGCCCACCGCGGCGCAACTCGTCCGCATCGATATCTGGTTCCACCGGTCGCAGGAAACCCATACGTCCTCCGCTGCGCTCACCGTTCCGACACGACGTCGACTCGGATGGCGACCGGGCCTCCGTACGGCCGGTCGTGGTGGAGAACGTAGGACTTGTCGGCAGTATTTGTAGACACTTCCGCAAAAGTGCCTACAAAAAGCCTCACCACACGTGCCCGGTCCTATGATCGAGCGGCGATGAGACCCCACTCCAGCGCCGTGCGCGACCGCATCCTCGATGCCGCCGAAGTCTGTCTGGCGCGCGACGGTATCCGCCGCACCACCGTCCGCGCCGTGGCCAAGGAAGCCGATGTCAGCCGCGCCTATCTGTACCGATTCTTCTCCGACAAGTCGACACTGCTGTCGGCGGCGCTGATCCGCCGGGGAGCGGACTTCTGGGAGGACGCACGCGATCGGATCGCGAAACAGGACAGCGTGTCCGGCATGCTGACCGAGGCCGTCGTGCTGTCGAGACAGAACCCTCTGGGGCCACTGGCCGTGGAACTGGCCGCCCGGGAACCCCACGAGTACGCCGAGATCATGGGCACCTACTCCCACGACGTGGTCGCCCAGCTGTCGGACTTCTGGGTGGACCGACTGCGTGATGCCCAGCAGCGCGGTCTGGCCCGCGAAGATCTCGACCTGCCCGGCGCGGCAGAATGGCTGATCCGGATGCTCGTCTCCCTGGTCGGGACGCCGGGAACCGCGGTCGATGTCGATGATCGGGACGCCCTGTCGGCCTACCTGCAGACGTTTCTCGGACCGGTGTTCACTTCCACTGTCCACCATGATGTTTCACCGACGTCGAGCGACCACGGTCGCGGCAGCGGCCCGCCCGGGTCGCCCGCGTCAGCGTCTCGACGGCGGACGTAACGACAACGGGCGGTTCCCGGGACGCGTCCTCGACATTCGTCCCGGGAACCGCCCGTTCAGCGGTCGGCTGCGTCAGTCTTCGGCAGCCTGAAGGATCAGGTACTGCGCGGCGGCCATCTGATGCAACTCCGGCAGGTTGTCGAGTCCACCGAGTTCACCGAGCCGCTTACCGAACTGCACGAGGCAGTAGTACTCGGTTCCGCTGTACGTCTTCGCGCTGAGGCAGGCGGCGCCGGGGACATTCGGTGGTGCGGCGTCTTCGGCCATGTCGTTTTCCGTCTTCATCTCCGCGAGGAACGCGTCCCTGAGTTGCTGCGATCCTTCCTCGGTCTCGGAGAGATACACGTTGGTGGCGTCCACCGCCTGGTGGGTGGTGCCCGTCCGCGTGAAGTTCTCGAGGTTGGCGAGAGCGTTGGTCGAGCGGTGCGCGGCGCCGCGCGAGCCGTACACGGCGAGGCTGCTCGTGGTCTGGCTGCCTTCCATCGGAAGCGTGTATCGCAGGACGCCGTCGACGTCGATCTCGAGGTTCGCGTAGTTCGCGGGATCGGTTGCCGGGAACTTCTCGATCATCGGAGCCTGGAGTTCGTATGCCTTGGCGATGACGTCGGCGGTCCAGTTCTTCTGCGCCGCAGGGGCACTCGCCCAAGTGTAGATGACGTACTCGTTGTGCGGGGTGAAGGCGTTCGCACTGAAGACCCCGCCGGATTCCGACGTGCTGGCGAGCGCCTGCGGGAGTGCGGTGATCTTCCCGACGGCGGGCAATCCGTTCCCGAAGTCGTAGCCGAGGACAGATTGGTGCATCGCGTTCGCTGCTTTCGTCGCGGCAGCCGCGTCGGGGAAGCGAAGGACGGCGTGGACAAGGGAGCTGTCGTTGGCCTTGCCGGGGGTCGACCTCGAAGTGCTGAATCCGACGAGCATGCCGTTGTCGGCTGCGACCTGCGGTGTCGGGCCCGGCAGGAGGATGCCGAGGGACTTGCCGTCCTTGATGACGTAGGTGGACATCGACGCCGACTCCGTGAGAGTCGGGTCGACCTCGGGAGGAAGGACGACGAACTCGGCCATCCGCTGGCCTTCGACGGATCGTCCGAGGAAGTCGTCGCCGACGGTGGTGAACGGTGGGCGGGGCGTGGTGGGGAAGGTGCCGGTGTCGAGGGACGCCGGGTCGACCGCCTCGGTGTCGCCGCCGGACTTGACTGCCTGACCGGTGGTCGTTCCGCCACCGCACCCCGTCAACACCAGTGCTGCCGCGACTGCCGCGGCGGCGATCGGGGCAAGCTTTGTCGCACGCATCTGTTCCTCAGTTCCCTTCGGTCGGGTGCTCGGGGCACCGCGTTCACCTCACCTGGTCGCGTCGAGCGTCCGGGGTCGGGTGTTCGTTCACATTCTTGGAGGCGCCTGGGACCCGGAAAGTTCCCGACGACTTCCCTCGCTCGGCGGCGGCTGCTTCTCCCGCGGTGCCTGCGCCGGGGTGGCAGGGCGCGGCACTCGCCGTTCGGTAACCTCTCGTGGCGGCCCTCCAAGCGGCCCGGGGACGTACGGACAGGTCGGGGGATGGTCGTGGAGTCAGCAGCCGGTACCGGTGTATCCACGTCGGCCGAGGATCCGGCCGCCGCGACGCTGGCGAAGGCGTGCACCGTCCTCCGCAAGTGCGGATACACGGCGGTCGCCGAGCTCGCCGAACGCAAGGCCTCGACCGAACTGCAGGTGCAGTCGATCGTCGTGGTCGGCGAGGTCAAACGCGGGAAGAGCTCCCTGGTCAACGCCCTCGTCGCCGAACGAAACGCATCCCCGGTCGATGTCGCGTCGAGTACGTCCGCGACGATCCACCTCGCACCCCCGGCGCCCGGCCGCGTCCCGGGGACGGTGGAACTGCTGTTCCCCGGGCAACCCCGCACCGTTGACCGGAGCGAGCTGGCGGACTGGGTGAGCACCTCTGGTGCCCGCGTCGTCGACCGCGGCACCGAAACACTGCCCACCGGCGCCGTGGTCACCACCCGCGCCGACACGTTCGGTGGGGCCGTCGTTGTCGACACTCCCGGTGTCGGAGGTCTCGACCCGTCCCATGCGCAGCTGGCGATGCGCACCGCGCAACGCGCCTGCGTCCTCGTCGTCACATGCGACGCGACGACCCCGCTGACGGCACCGGAGATGGAATTCCTCCGGGACGCCACGGCCACCGTCGACTCGGTGGTGGTTGCGGTGACGAAGACGGACAAGAACCTGCGGCGTTGGCGGCCGATCGTCGACGAGAATCGGCGACTGCTGCAGAAGCACCTGCGACGCCCCATCCCGGTCGTGGGGGTGTCGAGTCTGCGCGCCGTCGAAGCCGCCGAACGCACCGACCCGGAGACGCGCGCAGCGGGTGAGGAGTCGTCCGGCATCGCCGAGCTGCGCAGGCACATCCGCGCTCGCCTCGCTCTCGGGGAGAACCTTCCCACGGTCGACGGACTCCGAACGGCCCTGGAAGGACTGCGGAAGGTGCACGCCGCGTTCGCCGAAGACCTGGCGATCGCGCAGAATTCGGCCGCGGTACTGCCGGAGCTGACGGCCGAGCGAGACCGCCTGCAGGAACTCAAGGACCACTCCGGTCAGTGGGAGCACTACCTGGGTCGCGACCTCACCCTGGCCCGCCAGTCCGCTCTCACCTACCTCGACGAACAGCTCGAGCAGATCCGCGAGTCGTGGACGAACCGGATCAACAAGTCCGGGGTGCAGGTGCTGCGCCGCAACCCGCAGCATTTCACCGCGCAGATCGAGTCCGAACTGCGGGTGGCGATGGCGGCGACGGTGCAGCGGTTCCTCGATCAGACGCGCGCCGCGGTCACTCCCCTGTTCGGGTCCGATGTGCAGTGGGAGGAGATCCAGTCACGCACCCTGGGCGGACTCGACCCGCAGCTGCGGACGGGGCAGGTCGCATCGAAAAGCCAAGGGCTGCTCGACCCGTCGATTCTGACGATGGGCATGATCGGCACCTCGATGCTCGGCGCGGTGATCGGCGTCGGTGCCGTCGCCGGCGTCGTCTGGGTGGGCGTCAACCTCGGCTACAAGGCGCTGCGCAGTGGGAAGACGAACCTCCTGACATGGCTGCGGGAAACCCTGGGAACCGCCCGCACCAGCACAGCCCGCCTGCTCGAAGCGGCACTGTCCACGGCACGCCCGGAGGTGGTGATCCGGTATCGCGAGCACCTGGTTGCGACGATCGCACAGGTCCAGCAACGGATCACCGACGCGAAGGAGGCGGCGCGGTTGGACGAGGCCACCCGGGAGCAGACCGTCAAACGCCTCTCGACGAACGTGCGCGCGGTCACCGCGACGATCGCCGAGGTCGAGAACCTGATCGGCCGACTCTCGGCGACCACCGAAGGGCGGTCCGACACGTGAACGGCTACCCCGTAGGAGCCGCCGGTCAGCAGTGGAACGCGTCGGGACAGCAGTGGAATCCTGCCGGTCAACCCCCGGGCGCCCCACCCGCTCCCACTCCTGCGCTCGACCCGGTGCGCACGGTCCTGGACCGCTCCCTCCATTCGCTCGCCGCACTCGGCGGCGATCTCGTCGGGCACGCGAACCGGATCGGCGCGATCCTGTGGTCACCGCCGCGGGTGGTGATCCTGGGACGACTCAAGGCCGGGAAGTCGACACTGGTCAACGCGCTGATCGGGGCGCCGGTCGCCGAAACCGCTGCCCTCGAAGCGACGAACGTCGTCGCGATCTACACCGACGGCGCACCCTCTCGGGCGGAGGTCGTCGGACTGGACGGCGCCCGTCGGCCGTTGCGCGTCGAGTCGGGCATGCCGGTCGACCTCGGTTGCCCCGCAACGGAGGTCGCGTACATAGAACGGTGGATTCCGTCGCAGGCGATTCGCGGCCTCACCCTCATCGACACCCCCGGCCTCGCGACACTGACCACGGAGAACGAGACGGCGACACGGCGCGCGCTGATCGACGGATTCGAGCAGACGCGCACCGCCTCGGTGAACGCCGACGCGGCGGTGTTCCTGTTCGACTCCGTCCCCCGCGCGGACGAACTCGAATTCCTCCGCCAACTCGACTTCACCCCGCTGAACACACTCGGTGTGCTCTCTCGCGCGGACGGGTTCGGGGAAGGACCACTCGGACAGCGCGATCCGATCGCGTACGCCGCCGAGCACTCCGCGCCGATGGCCGCCGAACTCTCCGACACGGTCGGGACGGTGCTGCCGATCGCCGGACTCCTCGCCGAAACCGCTCTCACCGGGCAGCTCACCGAAACCGACGCGCGGGCGCTGGCGTCACTGGCCGGATGGGAACCGTTCGCCCTGATCGAGCGCCTCGACTCCGACTCCCCCGCGCCCCCACTCGACGCCGCGGTCCGGGACCGCCTGCTGGACCTCGTCGGCGAGTACGGCCTCGTCCACGCCCGTACCGTCGCCCAGGGTGGTGCGCACACCCTGAACCGGTGGCTGGCGACCGTGTCCGGTATCGAACGCTTCCGGCACGAACTGCACACGTCGCTGGCGCGGTTCGCGGCGATCCAGCGCGCAGGCCGGATCCTCACCGAACTCGACACCCTCGCCTTCCAACATCCCGCGCGCGATCACATTCGCGCGATCGTCGGCGCCGCCCGCCGCGATCCCGCGATGAACGAAGTGGTGCTGTTCGGGTGTCTGCGCGCGATGCTCGACGTGGACCACGACTCACCCGTCGTCGACGAGTTGACGCGAGTCCTGCGCGCGCGCAGCGACACCGACGTCGTCGGCCTCCCCGCCACTGCTGGGCCCGATCAGGTTCGGGTCGCCGCCGCGGAGCGACTGGCGTGGGTGCAGCGGCAGTCGCTGTCCACGATGTCGGCGGCGGCGGACTCCGCACTGACGGCGCTGCACGGCACCTACGCCGCGATCGGCCGCCGGACACAGCCGACGGGATGAGTTCGGCGTCCGGCCGATCGGCGGGACGCCGGGTGGCGGCGGCATCGACGTGTCGTGGCAGGATTCAGACCGCGCAGCGGGTGGGCTTGCTGCGGCCGCCCTCACGGGCGGCACCGCGACCTGGGGCGTCAACCGTCTCCCACGCGGGCACCGACCGAGCCGCGAGGGGAACGACTCATGTCCGGGGAATGGGTGTTGGGCGTCGATTTCGGCACCTCGAACACGGCAGCTGCACATCTCGACCTCGCCACCGGTTCGGTCGCCACCGTACCGCTGACCCATCAGGGCAACCTGATGCCGTCCGCGGTGTTCGTCGAGTCACCGGATTCGATCCTCGTCGGCGAGGTCGCACTGAATCGGTCGGAGTCGAATCCGGGTGGATTCATCCCGTCCCCGAAACGTGCCCTCGTGCAGGGCGTGCTGCATGCCAACGGATACGACCTGCCGCCCTCGGCCGCCGTCGCGGCGATCCTGTCCGCGGTGGTGACGCGCGCGACTGCGGCGCACGCCGGGCGTCCACCTGCGCGACTGGTACTCACCCACCCGGAGGCCTGGTCCCCCCGCGAGATCCAGGTGCTCCTCGACGCGGCCGCCACCATCGGATTCGATCGGACCCGGGTCACCACGATCTCGGAACCGCGGGCCGCAGCGCACTTCTACACCCGCGGTAACGCCCTCACCACCGGACAGACGATCGCCGTGTTCGACTTCGGTGGCGGCACCCTCGACGTCGCCGTCCTCACCGCCGGACCCGCGGGCGCCTTCGAGGTGATCGCTGCCCGCGGGGACAACAGCCTCGGCGGCAAGAACCTCGACGCGCTGATCCGCCGGTGGATCGACACGGAACTGGCCGACCGCAATCCGGAACTGCTCGACTACCTGCGCCGCGGTGCACCCGTGCACGTGCTCCGCGGACTCGAGGATTCCACCCGCCGCGCGAAGGAACTGCTGTCGGAAGCGCCGTCCGCGACTGTCACCATCTCCACGCCGGTCGGGCAGGAGACGCTCTCACTGACGCGCGGCGAGCTCGACGACCTGATCAGGCCGGTTCTCGACCAGGCCGTCGCGCTCGCTCGGGCGACATTCACCGATGCCCGACTGACCGGTCCCGGCGCCCTGTCCGCGTTGTACCTGACCGGCGGCAGCAGCCGGATTCCGCTGGTGCACACGCAGTTGGCCACCTTGGGTCCGATCGCGACTCTCGACGACCCGAAGACGGTCGTCGCGCAGGGAGCGTTGATCGCAGCCGCGAACGCCGGCGCCTTCGCCGCCGCAGCGCGGCCCGCCGACCGTGTCCCCGCCCCGGCTCCGCCGCAGTGGCCCGCCTCGTTCCCTGCCGCCCCAGCGACTGCGGCGAACACGCGGCAGCAGGTCGCGGCCGACGGACCCCGGCCGGACGGCGGTGACACCGCGAGATCGCAGATCGCTGTGCCGGCGCGGAAGTCGAAGCGAGGCCCGATCGTCGCAGGTGTTGCCGTCGTGGTCATCGTCGGAGCCGTGGTCGCCGCGATCGTCCTGTCCCCGGACGACACGTCGGATGCCACAGAGGCCTCCGGTGACGACACCGGTTCGACCTCGCAGACCACCACCGCGAGTGCGCCGCTGGTGGGCGCCGACGGCGTCAAGGCGGTCATCAATGCCCTGCCGCAGTCGCTGGAAATGGACAGCGACTGCACCGATGCCGGCCTGAGCAGCAAGACGCCGAAGGTTCAGAAGATCTCCTGCGAGGTCGACTCCAAGTCGTTCGCGGTGTACGAACTCAACCTCCCCGGGTATGTGACGTTCCAGGCGTCGATCGACAAGGACAACGCGAACAAGGCGATCGGGGGCTGGCGTGCCGGCAACATGGGTGGGGACCTCGTCGAGAACAAGGACGGTACCGCCGGTGCGTACATCAAGCCCGGCAAGAACTACGTCGAGTACGTCAGCACCGTCACCGGCCTCAATCTCGGGATGACGGTCCCCGGAACCGTCGACAAGGACGTGCTGGTCAAAATCCTCGAGCGTGCCGACATGTTGGATTGATCGAGAGTCGTCGGGAACTTTCCGGGGATCCGGCAACTCCTATCTGTGATACCAGCGGAAGCCGCCGCTGACGACGAGCAGAGGGAGCACATCATGACGAACCCGCAGCAGAGCTTCGAGGACAGCATCGACGACGTCACCGCCGCCCCGGACGTCCCGCAGGTCGACACGGCGACCGAGTCGACCTCGCCCACCGGCACCGCGCCGACCGCGGCACCGCAGCCGGAGGCCGCGTGGGTCGAGGATCCGTCGCAGCCGTACGTCTCCCCCCGTGACCTCGACGGCGACGGCAGCATCGACACCGTGCACATCGACCTCGACGGTGACGGCGTCACCGACGAGATCGCCCACGACACCAACGGGGACGGCAACATCGACGTCATCGAATCCACCACCGGCAACGGGCACTTCAACGTCGTCGAACGTGACACCGATTTCGACGGCGTGACCGATCGGCTCGACACCGACACCGACCTCGACGGCCTGACCGACAACGTCGCGTTCGACCACGACGGGAACGGGACCATCGACGAGATCGACGCCGACACCGATGGCGACGGGATCATCGACACCGTCATGCTCGACAGCAACACCGACGGGATCTTCGACTACCACGGGGTCGACACCGACGGCGACGGCAACGCCGACCACATCTACACCGATGCCGGGCAGACCGGCGACTGGAACGAAGTCCCCACTTCGACCGACCTGATCTGATCTCGCCCCGCGCGTACGTTCCGCTCGCCACCTTTCTGCTCGAGGAGCATCCACCATGGACGACATCGCCGGTACCGCACCGGATCTCGACCCGCCCACCTTCGACATCGGGGACGACATCGACCCGTTCACCGATGGCTCGGAGGTACCGTCGGGCGAGCCGTGGCAACCGAACGGCATGGGAACGATGCCGTCCATCCCGGACCTCATCGACGGAATCGACCTTCCCGCACCGGACCTCACCACGCCGGAGCCGGCCGCGCCCGCACTCCCCGAGCCCGAGCCGGCCGCTCCGGTACCACCCGAGTCCGAGCCTTCCGAGGATCCCGCGGAGCAGCCACCCTCGGACGGCACCTACGGCAACGCCTCGGCGTGGACGACGGAGTGGTTCTACCAGGAGGTCAACGGGTTCTGCGGCCCGTCGAGCGCGGCGCAGCTGATCTCCGAGTACACCGGCCTGGACATCACGAGCCCGCAGCAGATGGTCGACCGCGCACTCGAACTCGGACTGTTCCTCGGCGACGACCCCTCGCAGGGCATGACCCTCGACGGCATCGAGGCGCTGCTCGACGACCAGAACGTCCCCTGCCACATCGAGTCCGGCACCCTCGACGACCTGAAGACCAAACTCGATGACGGCTACGGCATCATCGCGATGGTCGACAGCGGCGAGATCTGGTATCCCGACGAGGAGATCGCCGAGGACAGCACCCCCGACCACGTCGTCGTGGTCGCGGGCATCGACGAGACCCGCGGCGTCGTCATCCTCTCGGACCCCGGCAGCCCCACCGGCAACGGACTCGAAGTTCCCATCGACCAGTTCATGGACTCGTGGGCCGACGGCGAGAACCAGATGATCGTCGCCGACGAACCCGACCCCGACCTGGACGCGACCGACGACAGTGTCGCGGCGCTGCAACCGAGACCGTGGGCGATTCTCGACCTCATCGGGTTGCAGTGATCGGACCGCTCACAATGGGGTGGGAACATTGACGAACCCGGCACATCGCACTTCCCTGCTCCTCGACACGAAAGGACGGACACGGCATGGACGACGCGGAATCACCATCGTTGTGGGATGAACTCGGTGTGAGCGCCGACGAGCTCACCCCGCCGATGCCCGAGCACCTCTGGGACACCGCGATCGCCGCCGCGATCGACCCGGACACCCCACCCCTCGACAGCGACCTCGTCCCGTACAGCGACGACGCCGCCACCGGTGCCGACGCAGCGGCCGGCGATCTCGGCTTCCCGGACGCCGACGTTCCCGGTGGATCCCACGACACCGCCGGATCGTTCGACGATGCCGGAGCCGATCCGGACGACTCCGACGGGGACTGGGGCGACGCACACGTCGACGACATCGACTTGGGCACGGACGGGTTCTGAACCGCCATGACCTCAGCGAACCGGCGTCACTCCCTGCGCGTACTGCGGGGTCGGTTACGATCCAGCCCGGCCCAGTGGAGGGCCGAACTGTTCCGGGGGGATCGACCATGACCGAAGCCGAACTGCTCGACCTGTGCCGCCAAGGTGACGCACGGGCATTCGCACAGCTCGTCGAACCACATCGCCTCAAGGTGTGGGCGGTGTGCAGCCGAATCACCAGGAACCAACAGGATGCCGAGGACGCGTTCCAGGACACCCTCGTCGCCGCCTGGCAGAACCTGCACAAGTTCCGGGGCGACTCCCAGCTCGGCACCTGGCTGCACCGCGTCGCTGCCAACGCCTCGCTCGCCGTGATCCGCCGCCGCAAGGACGTGCTCTCCGCTCAGGACGATTTCCTCGACGTGGTCGACCCGGCACCGTCGGTTGCCGACCGGGTCACCACAGTCGCGGCGGTCCGGGCCGCGATCGACACCCTTCCCGACGACTTCCGCGAGGCGATCGTCCTCCGAGAAGTCGCCGGGATGACCTATCAGGAGATAGCGGACCACCAGCGAATCCCCGTCCAAACGGTCCGAAGCCGCATCAGCCGCGCCCGCGCACGACTCGTCGCCGAACTCACGCCCTCGATCTCGTGACCGCTGCGCGGCCCTACGACTCGATCGGGTCGTACCAGTCCGCGTTCGCGAGCAGCACCCGCGTGCCCAGTTCGCGATTCCATTCCGGCTCGATCATGTCCGCAAGCCGCTGTTTCCGCGGCGGTGATGAATTCGGTGCGGCAACCCGCTGGTCGCGACCGGCTACGGGGTCGGGTGCCCGCCTCGCTGGGCGAGGAGGACACCCATCAGTCCGGCTTCTTGACTCTGGGTCGCCATCATGTCGCGCGCCGCTTGCTTGACCGGTCCACCGGTGAGTATGGCGTCGGCGGCCTGCGCCATCGCGACGCCGCCCTGGTGGTGGCGGTACATCAGCTGGAGGAACAGCACCTCGGCTTCGCGGCCACGGGCGGCGGAGAGGGCGTCGAGCTCTGTCATCGTCGCCATGCCGGGCATCGGTCCGAGTGGCGGGTCGGCGGCGCCCGCCGGTGCCGGATGATGGTGGGCCGCAGCGGCGTCTGCCGCCATCCAGGCCATCGGATCCCGGTTGGTGGGCGACGCATCGGCGAGGCGGAGCCAGCCGAGGAGCATGCCGATCTCCACGGACTGCGTGTCGTGGATCTGCCGGGCCAGGGCCACGATGCCGGGGTCGGCGCCCGGGTCGAGTCGTTGCACCATCTGCATGGCCTGCTGGTGGTGGGCCGCCATGTCCGCGGCGAAGCCGACCTCCGTGGCGCTGAGAATCGGGTCGGCGACGGCCGGGGCGGTCGGGGCGATCAAGGGCCGCAGGGCCGCGCCGATCACCAGCAGCAGTGCTGCCAGTGACACGAACGCGACCCCGCGGACGAGCGTGGATCTCGTCATGACCCGAAGGTCGACCGCTGGTTCGCCGGCGGGGTGTAGACGTCCTCGTCGAGGTGCAGGGCGAGGAAGCCGTTGTCGGAACAGGTGACCCAGAGGTCGTTGCCGCGCCATTCCGGCGGCGACATGCACCAGTCGGTGGACAGGTCGCCGCCGAGGAGCATGCCCGTGCGACTGCTCTCGGCCTGCGCAGGATCGAACACCCCGCGTTCCTTCGCTCCCTGCGCCGCGAGTTCGGAGAACACTGGGTATCCGAGGACCGACGCCAGCGCGTGCGGAGAGTTCCAGCGTTCCAGGTTGCGACCCTTCATCGCCGGCGGGTTGAAGTATCCGATCTCCTTCGCCGAGAAAGGATCCCGCACGTCGAACACTCGGATACCCGAGGACGCCCAACCGCAGGCGAGTGCCGTCGGATCCACGGGCCGATCCGCGGTGCAGTAGTGCGGGTCGTAGGTGAACGCCGATCCACCGGACGCCGACGCGATCTGACTGTCGACGTTCTCGGGAAGGTTGATCTCGAGCTTGATGCCACCCACGATCTTCGGTTTCGCATCGTCGGCGACGTCGATCAGTTTGACCCCGCCGGACGCGGCCTCGTCGACGACGAAGATGTACGGGTGACCGTCGTAGCTCACCGGGACGCTGTGCTGGGTGGCGATTCCGTCGGTCCACACCATCTGGGCCAGCACGGGCACCTGTGGATTCGGGTCGCGGCGCTGCACCGCGCTGGCGTCGAGGACGCGGAGGCCACCGGCGTTGTCCGCGAGGTACATCCGGTTGCCGTCCGGACTCATGCCGAAGCCGTGAGACGACGGGCCGGACAGGCCCTGCCAGATCACCCGCGGGTTGACGGGGTCGGCCAGGTCGACCGCGCTGACCAGGCCGGGGACCACTCCCGAGGACCAGTAGGTCATGCCGTCAGGCGAGAACCCACCCTCGTGGGAGGTGACGGGAAGGGGCATCTGAAGGTTGGTACCGGTTCCCGGGTTGAGCAACCGGGGGTGAGCACAGTCCGAGATGTCGTACACCGAGAGCAGGCCGG
Organism: Rhodococcus sp. RD6.2; assembly: GCF_001040705.1. GTDB lineage: Bacteria > Actinomycetota > Actinomycetes > Mycobacteriales > Mycobacteriaceae > Rhodococcus_G. Next base: position 552,811 of record NZ_CVQP01000001.1, on the reverse strand, counting down.
CTCCCGTCATTGCGGGAACCCCGGTGCCCACCAACAGCTTCCGGCCGGTGTGAACCTTGAGGCTCTCCCAGGTACCCGCGAGCATCGCCGGCTCGGTCAGGTTGACGGTCGGAACCGGGTTGGCGGGGTCGGAGACGTCGAGGACCTGGACACCCGGTGCGGGTCCGAGCAGGTCGCCGGGGAAGATCGTGCCGAGGTAGGCGCAGTGGTCGAAGCTGGCGGAGACGATACCTGCGCCACGTCCGGCGAACCCGCCGACCTGGGAGATGTTGCAGTCGTAGCCCTCGGTGCTGCGTCCGCTGTCCCGGTCGGCCGCGGGCACGTCCCCCTGCAACCCTGTCTCCGGTCGCGATCCGGGCCCGCAGTCCGCGGGCGCAGCCACGCTCCGGCTGACCTCGTGCGACTCGATCACCACCCCCGAGGGGTCACGCTGGGACGCGGCGGCACCGATCACAGGCACCAGTAGGGCCAGGGCAGCCGCGCCCGCTACGCCGCGAACGGCAGTCGAGAACCTCATACGTTGAATCTCCCTCGAATCGGACACCACTGTCCGAGCCAGATGTGCCGAAGTGTGGACGCGGTGTCAGCCGGCGGCCGTGATGCGCAGCGTGCGAGGACAGTTCGCGGACGAGGCGCCGACCTGGAGGTCGTACGCGCCGGGGCGGTGGACCCACTTCCGGCTAGTCTCGTCCCACGTCTCGAAGGCGCGCTGCGGCAATGCGATTGTGGCCGTGGCGGTTTCGCCTGCCATCGCCTCGATGCTCGCGAAGCCGGCAAGCGCACGGGCGGGCCGGGACGTGTCACCGTCGACTGGGGCGAGGTAGACCTGCACGACCTCGCGTCCCGGGCGGGATCCGGTGTTGCGGACGCGGACCGTGACGGTGTCGCCGTCCCACTGGGCGTCCTCGTACTCCCAGCTGGTGTAGCCGAGGCCGTGCCCGAACGAGTACGCGGGCGCGACGTCGGACCGGTCCCAGGCGCGGTAGCCGATGAACAGGCCCTCGGTGTAGTCGAGCTTGCCGTCAGTCGGGGTCACCTCGGTGACCGGGCAGTCCTCCAGCGTCGCGGGCCAGGTGGTGGGGAGCCGGCCGCCTGGCTCGGCCGCGCCGGTGAGGACCTCCGCGAGCGCCGCGCCGGCCTCCTGGCCGGGGAACCAGCTCAGCAGCACCGCGGCGACGTCGTCGCGCCACGGCATTTCCACGGGGGCACCGGAATTGACGACCACAACGGTCCGCGGGTTTGCCGCGACGACGCGGGAGACCAGCTCGTCCTGACGGCCGGGCAGCGCGAGGGTGGTGCGGTCGAAGCCCTCGGACTCCACCTTGTCGGTGGTCGCCACGACGACGACGGCCACATCGGCCCGAGCCGCAGCAGCCTCGGCCTCGGCCATCAGCTCCTCGGGGTCACGCTGCGGCTCGAGGTGCCCCAGGCTGAAGCTGACGACGGCGATCGGTGCGCCTTCCATCTTCATCGGGTCGTATCGCAGGGAGACCTCGACGGTGCGCCCCGCCTCGAGCTCGACGACGGCACGGTCCTTCGGCGAGCCGAAGAACATCTCGAACGGATCGAAGCTCTCCAGTGCCTGCTCGCCCTCGAACACCGTCTCGCCGTCGACGGCCAGGGTGAACCGGCCGATTCCCTTGGTGCCGAAGCGATGCGGGCCGGACAGCTCCGGCGTGAAGCTGCCGACGATCTCGACGGTCTGCAGCGACGGGTAGTCGATGCCCTCGGGGAGGTCGCCCATCCACATGATGTTGCCGTCCGCCAGCGGCAGCTCGCGCTGCAGCGTCCCGTCGGCGCTGAGGCAACGGGCGCGCAGGTCGAACCCGCGGTCGGCGACACCCATGTCCTCGCTCAGCACCGTGCCGACGCTGTAGCCCAGCGCACCGTCGGGCAGCGCCGCCGTCAGCCCGTCGAGCGGGGAGACGACGGTTTCGGGGAAGACCATGGCGGAGCCGCCGCCGAGCACGCGGGCGTCGCGAGCGGCCAGTCCGATGAGGGCGACCGTGGACTCGGCGGGTGCGATCGGCAGCACTGCACTGCCGGCGACCTCGGTGTTGCGGACGAGCACGAAGGACCGCCGGGCGACCTCCCGCGCGATCTCGCGGCCGTCGATCGCCGCGGGGAACTCGGTGACGGCGGCCGGTGCGCCCTCTAGCAGGCCGACGCGCGCGGCGAGCAGCAGGACGTGGCGGACGGCGCCGTCCACGACGGACTCGTCGACCTCGCCGTCCCGGACCGCCTTGACGAGGAGCTCGCCGTAGACGGACACCGGACCGGGCATGGCGACGTCGAGGCCGCCCATGATGGCGCCGACCGTCGAGCGGGTGCCCATCCAGTCGGAGACCACGATGCCGTCGAAGCCCCACTCGTCGCGGAGCACACCGCGCAGCAGCTCGGCATGCTCGCTCATCGTGGTTCCGTTGACGCTGTTGTAGGCGGACATGACGGCCCACGGGCCGGCGTCGCGCACGATCGCCTCGAACGGCGCGAGGTAGATCTCGCGCAGCGCCTCCGGGGAGACGATGTTGTCGACGAACATGCGGTCGGTCTCGGCGTCGTTGGCCACGAAGTGCTTGACGGTGGCGCCGACGCCGCCGGACTGCACACCGCGGACGAAGCCGGTACCGATGGCGCCGCTGAGCAGCGGGTCCTCGGAGTACGCCTCGAAGTGCCTGCCGCCGACGGGGGTCCGGTGCATGTTCACGGTGGGGGCGAGCAGCAGGTGCACGCCCTTGCGACGGGCCTCCTGCGCGAGCAGCGTTCCAGCACGGGCGATCAGCTCGGGATCCCAGGAGGCTGCCATCGCGGTGGGCGAGGGCAGCAGAACGGACGGGTCCTCCGGCCCCCAGCTGGCTCCGCGCACACCGACCGGACCGTCGGACATCACGAGGGAGCCGAGCCCGATCTCGGGGAGCGGCGGCAGCGTCCAGATGTCCTGCCCCTGGAGCAGTCTCGCCTTCGCGTCCAGATCGAGCTTGGCGAGTGCCGATTCGACGGCCTCGCGCGTCGCCTCGTCGTGCATCGTGGACTCCTTCGTCATCGACGGTTCGCCAGGCATCGATCGGAGCGGCACCGATGCGATCAATCCTTGGCGCACTTGCCTTTCCGATGGCGAGATTACCCAGCACACGCACGACAGCCGACCGGTTGCGAACACGGTGGTGTGGTCAGGCTAGCCGTTCACCTAACGGTGATTAAGTGTCGTTATCAAACCGTTACTCGATGGGTCGACTACCGTTCACCCGAATCGTTCCCGGCCCGGTCGACGGCGGTGAGCAGCGCAACGAAGTTGCGAAAAGCGGCGGACATGTCCACCTCATCCGGAGCCAGCAGCCACTGAATCTGCACACCGTCGATGACGGCGATCAGCAGAGGCGCCGCCTGTTCGGGGGTGAGATCACCGGGCAATCGGTCGCCGAATTCCGCCCTCAGCAACTCGGCGAGCCTGGCGCGCGCGGCAGCGTAGCGCTCGGTGAAGAACTCGCGTGCCGGATGCTGACCGGTCGTACTCTCGGCAGCCAAGGCAGTGAAGGTCTGGACAACGCCGGGTCGAGCAGCGTTGAATTCCACGACTTGCTCCAGGTGCGACAACCTCACGTCCGCCGAGGCCGCGAGCAGGGCGGCGGTGTCCCATCGGTCCCGAGCTTCGAGAACACCTATCAGCAGGTGTTCCTTACTGGGGAAATAGTGCAGGACACCCGGCTGGGTCAGTCCAACCCGCTCCGCAACGGCGGCAAGGGTGGTGGCGCGGTATCCACTCGCCGCGATCTCGGCCATCGCGGCGTCGAGAATAGCCTCACGCCGAGCCTCCGCCCTGGCTGCACGCCCACCCCGCCGTCGCTCGGTCACGGTGCGAGCCTAACGACAGGGTCGACGATCCAATTCTGCGACCGGTTCCGGGGAACCAATTTATAACGATGATGTAACAACCACTAACGACGACTAGGTGAATAGTTAGCCTCGTCGCCATGAGCAGTCGCTTGAGTAGAGGCGCAATCCTCCTCGCCGCAGCAACCCTGACCATGTTCGGGACCGGCGCCACGGCCACGGCCGGCGCGCCCGCCCCGAGCAGTCAGCCGACAACTTCGGTCGAGAGCACGTACTCCGAGCGCGGACCGTGGGAAGTGACCGAGCAGCAGGGTTTCGGTTGCTGCGACTCTTCCGGCCACAAGTTCGACGTCTGGTACCCCACCGACCTGGGCGCAAACGGTGAACGCCACCCGATCATCACCTGGGGCAACGGCACCTTCGCGCACCCCTTCCAGTACGACTATCTGCTCTCCCACCTGGCGTCCTGGGGTTTCGTGGTCATCGCCCCCGACAACACCAACACAGGCTCCGGCCAGGAGATGCTGCAGGCGGTGGACTTCCTCAAGGGGCAGAACGACGACCCGTCGAGCGTCTTCTACCAGGCACTCGACACCGACAACGTCGGAGCCATGGGCCACTCACAGGGCGCGATCGGCACCCTCAACGCCACGATCGCCGCCGGTGGCACCGTCAAGACCGCGGTCCCCATCGAACTGCCCGGGCAGTACATGTGCACGCTCAACCTGCCGAAACCCGAGGCGGCGATGACGATCTGCACGGATCCCACGAAGCTCACCACCGGCTCCGTCCTTTACGTCAACGGGTCCGGCAGCCCCATCTCGCCGTCCACCCAGCCGCTCCCGTTCGAGCAGATCGGCCCCCAGTCCGCGCAGGGCTACTTCGCCGCCACCCCGGACTCGGTCCAGAAGGCGATGGCGACGCTGAACGGCCCTAACCACAACGACATTCAGGGCCAGCCCGGCTGCCCCCCGAACGATCCGGGCTGCGTCAGCGGCGTGCAGGGCTTCCTCGGCACCCTCACCGCCTGGAACATGGACAAACTCCAGGACGACGAGTACGCACACAGCGCATTCGTCTCCGGGACGGGCGAACTCTTCAGCCGGCAGGCATGGAGCAATCAGGCGAGCAACATCGCCAACTGAGCCAGGGGGAACAGGGGGGACGGGCCACGGGAGCTGCACAGCAGCTCCCGTGGCCCGCTTGCATCAGAGGGGCAGGGCCGCGGCCGGATCGGACAAAAACCCTCGCCCGACTAACGTAACGGCTTACCATGTAATGGTGAAACCCCAGCCCTCACCTCGAATGGGGCGCCCCCGCGACCTCAGCAAGGACGAGGCGACCCTCGTCGCTGCCCGACGCCTCCTCGGCGAGGTGGGCTATCAGCAGACGACCGTCGCTTCGATCGCGCGCGCCGCAGGCGTGAACACCCCGGCGATCTACCGGCGGTGGCCCACACGGGAGGCCCTGATCGAAGAGGCCGTGCACGGGACGGGCGGCCATCCGCTGCCCGAGGAGTCCAGTGACCTGCGCTCCGACCTGGCGACGTGGGTGCGGATCTTCCTGATTCGCGCCGCGCGGCCGGCAGCGCGGGCGGGTGTGCCCGGCCTTCTCGCCGACTCGCAGACCGAGGAGGCACGCCAACGGTTGCTTGCCATCGGGGCGCCCGTCCGGAAGGCCTTCCAGGGCCTACTCGACGGCGCCGTCGACCGCGGCGAGATCGCGTCGGGTGTGGACGCGATGTTCCTGTTCGACCTGCTCTCGGGTGCCACGACGATGCGCGGGCTGACGCGGGGCACCGAAGACGAGGACGAGTTCGTCGAGTCCCTGGCCGGCGCCCTGTTCGTGCTGGCCGCACACGCCGCCGAGGCGGTCGACACCGGGCCGGTGCAGCGATGAAGGTCGACGTTCAACTGAACCGCCGACCGGAAGATGCCGCGGAACGCGCACAGGAACTCGTCGCGCTCGGCGCCGACGGACTGTTCACCTTCGAAGGGGCCCACGACGTGTTCGTCCCGCTCGTCGCGGCATCGGCGGTGACGTCGGCGGACCTGATGACGAACGTGGCCGTCGCACTGCCGCGCAGCCCCCTGCACCTGGCCCACACCGCCTACGACCTGCAAACCCTCAGCCGTGGGCGGTTTCGTCTGGGTCTCGGGTCGCAGGTGCGCCCGCACATCGAGAAGCGTTACGGCGCAGAGTGGTCCAGGCCCGCCGCCCGCATGCGCGAAGCGGTGCTGGCGATCAAGGCGATCTTCGCGGCCTGGGAGGGCCGGGCGCCGCTGAAGTTTCAGGGCGAGTTCAGCACACACACCCTGATGCCGCCCACCTTCAACCCCGGTCCCAATCCCTACGGTCCGCCGGAGATCTGCCTCGGCGCGCTGGGGCCGTTGATGACCCGGGCCGCGGCCGAGGTGGCGGACGGGCTGCTCGTCATGCCGTTCAACAGTGTCCGACACTTCCGGGAGCGGACCGTGCCCGCGATCGACGAAGGGCTCGAGCGCGGCGGACGCTCGCGCTCGGACCTCGCGATCTACCCCCAGGTCATCGTGGGTGTCGGCCGCACGCCTGCGGAACTCGACGCCGCGGCTCGCGGTGTGCGGGGCCTGCTCGGGTTCTACGGATCCACCCCGGCCTACCGGCCGGTGCTCGAGGTGGAGGGCTGGGCGGACATGCAGCCGGAGCTCAACACGCTGTCCAAGCGCGGTGAGTTCGCCGCGATGAGAGAGCTGATCGACGACGACATGCTCGCCACCCTCGCGGTGCACGGCACGCCCGAACAGTGTGCGGCGCAGATCGTCGCCCGCTTCGGCGACCACGCGGACCGGGTGTGCTGCTACTTTCCCGGCTACCCGGTATCGGATGTCCATGTCGCCGAACTGATCTCGGCCGTGAAGGCGGCGTCGTGACGGGCGGGGTGCGCGTCGAGGTCGAGCGCGGTGTCGCGGTGGTGACCCTCGACCGGCCCGAGCGACGTAACGCGTTCACCAAGGCCATGGGCCGGGCACTGGGCTCGGCCTATCGGATGCTCGACGACGACGACGCCGTCCGGGTCATCGTCCTCACCGGCGCTCCCCCGGCGTTCTGCGCGGGCGCCGACATGGCGGGCGGTGACGGCACCTTCGCCGCACCGGAGCACGACACGTTCACCGCGTCACCCGTCGACCCGCCGGCATTCGACCTGCGTAAGCCCGTCGTCGCCGCGGTGAACGGGCACGCCATCGGCATCGGCCTGACACTCGCGATGCAGGCGGACATCCGGATCCTCGCGACCGACGCCAAGTACTCGATCCCGCAGGTCCGCCGCGGGGTGCTCCCGGATGCCATGTCGCACTGGACCGTTCCGCACATTGCAGGGATGGCGGCGGCAGCGGACATCCTACTGACGGGCCGCACCTTCGACGGCGCCGAGGCGCTCGGGCTGGGCCTGGCGAGCCGTTCCCTGCCTGCGGACGACGTTCTGCCTGCCGCGATGGACATCGCCCGGGACATCGCCGTGAACGTCGCGCCGATGTCGGCCGCGCTGTCCAAGCGGCTGCTGTGGCAGACCATCGGGCGCGGCTACTCGCCGGAGCGCGTCGCGGAACTGGAGACGGAATTGCACCTACGGGTCATGGGCACCCACGACGCGACCGAGGGGGTGCGGGCGTTCACGGATCGACGTGAACCCCAATGGCAGTCGAAGCTGTCGCGCGACTGGCAGGAGGTCGATCCGCGATGACCGCCCCGACCACCGACCACGTCCTCGCCGGCATCGATCTGACCGGCCGTACCGCGCTGGTCACCGGCGCGAGCGGAGGGCTCGGCGCCGAGACCGCCCGCGCGCTCGCCGCCGCGGGTGCGCAGGTCGTTCTCGCCGCGCGGGAGGTCACCGCGGCCGCCGCGGCCGCCGACCGGATTCGTGAGACACATCCCGCCGCGAACCTGGAGACGTACGGCGTCGACCTCACCGACCTCGACAGCGTGCGCTCCTTCGTGGATCGGCTCACCGAGCGTTGCCTGCCGGTGGACTTCCTGATCAACAACGCCGGGGTGATGTACCCGCCGCTGCAGCGCACCAGGGACGGTTTCGAGGCGCAGTTCGGTGTCAATCACCTCGGCCACTTCGCACTCACGACGGCACTGCTGCCCGCGCTGACCGCCGCGGCCGACCGGTCCGGAGTCCCGGCCCGGGTGGTCACGGTGTCCTCGGATGCGCACCGCGCGCACCCCGTCGATCTGGCCGACCCGAACTTCGAGCGCCGCGGCTACGACAAGTTCGTCGCCTACGGGCAGTCGAAGTCCGCCAACGTCCTGATGACCGTCGAGCTCGAACATCGTTTCGGCAGCACTGGTGTCCATGCCTTCGCGGTGCATCCGGGAGTGTGCGCCACCGGACTCGCCCGGCACATGTCGCGCGAGGACTTCGCCGAGATGAAACGCCTCTCGGCGGGCACGCCGAATGCTCTGACCACTCTGAAATCCGTCCCTGCCGCCGCGGCGACGTCGGTGTGGGGAGCCACGGCGCCGGAGCTCGACGCGGCCGGCGGGACGTACCTCGTGGACTGCGCTGTCGGCACGGCCGCCGGCCACGCCACCGATCCTTCGACGGCGTCGACCCTGTGGGAGTTGTCCACCCGGTTGACCACGGTCGACGCGCAGCGGCTGTAGCCGCACCCGACCCCATCAGGTGTCGGCACTCCCGGCCCCGGCCGGCCGTTCCTTCGAGGAGGACTCATGGCTCTACCCATCGACGAGGATCAGCGCGCGCTCGCAGATTCCGTCGCGGCCTTCGCCCGCCGAGCGGCACCGGTTGCGGACACCCGTGCCCGGTTGGATGCCTTGTCATCCGGTACCGCACCGGACCCGGTGTGGGAGGCGGTGCTGCGTCAGGGACTGCACACCGTTCACCTCCCGGAGGTTGCGGGAGGTTCTGCGTGCGGGCTGCCGATGCTCGCTGTCGTCGTCGAGCAGCTGGGCATGGCCCTGTTCCCCGGGCCCTACCTCCCCACGGTCCTCGCCGGTGCGGTCGCCTCGACCGCCACTGCCGGTGCCTCGGAACTTCTCGCAGCGTTCGGCGAGGGCGCGACCGGCGCTCTCGTCACCGGGAGTCGCTTCACGGCACGGGAAGGCGACGGAGGATGGATCGTCGAGGGGACGTCCGATCCCACTCTCGGGCTTCCGGGTGCGGCGCGAGTGCTGGTGCGCGCGTCGCGGGAGAGCTCCGGTGCGAGCCTGTGGTTCTGGCTCGACGATACGGATCTCGGCAGGATGACCGCGGCCGTGACGGCATTGAAGGCGACCGACATCACCCGATCGGTCGGCCGGCTACATCTGACCGGACATCACGTCGCCCCCGCTCGGACACTGTCCGGACTGGACCAGGACCATGTCGACCTTGTCGTCGCGGCCCTTTTCGGCGCCGAGGCGAGCGGGATCGCCGCGTGGTGCCTGGAGACCGCCGTGGACTACGTGCGGGCCCGGCACCAGTTCGGTCGACCCGTTGGCAGCTTCCAGGCCGTCCAGCACAAGGCGGCCTTGATGCTCGTCCGTTCCGAAGTGGCGTGCGCAGCCGCGTGGGATGCCGCTCGCGCCGCGGAAGACACCCCCGACCAACGCCGCCTGGTAGCGGCACAGGCCGCCCTGACCGCAGCTCCGGCAGGAGTCGACCAGGCGCTCGACTGCATCAGCCTGCTCGGCGGTATCGGATTCACATGGGAGCACGACGCGCACCTGTACTGGCGTCGGGCCGTCGCCGTCGCCTCGGCAGTGGGCGCCGACGACACCTGGTCGACCCGGCTGGGTGAGGCGGCCCTGCACATCGAGCGGGACTTCTCGTTCATCGACGAGGACACCTTGCCCGCACTGCGGGCGCGGGTCTCGGCTGCCCTCGACGACGTTCTCGCACTCCCCGAGGACGAGATCGCGACGGAAGGGTGGGCCCCCTCGCGTGGCGGGGCCAGGCGGGCCAGATTGGCGGCCGAGGGCCTCACCGCACCGCACTACCCGCAGCCCTACGGCCTCGACGCGGGACCGGTGGAGCAGGCGGTGATCGCGGACGAATTCGCCCGGCGTGGGCTGGCGCGGCCGGACACGGGAATCGCGGAATGGGTGCTGCCCACCCTGATCTCGCACGGCAACGAGGAGCAGCAGAAGCGATTCGTGCCCGCAACCCTGCGCGGCGAACTCGTCTGGTGCCAGCTGTTCTCCGAGCCTGGCGCCGGCTCGGACCTCGCGGGCCTGTCGACCCGGGCCCGCAGGGTCGACGGGGGCTGGGCACTCACGGGACAGAAGGTGTGGAACTCGCAGGCGCGGGAGGCGGACTGGGGTGTGTGCCTCGCGCGGACCGACGCAGACGCGCCGAAACACAAGGGCCTGACCTACTTCCTGATCGACATGGCCTCGTCGGGGGTCGACGTCCGTCCGCTCCAGCAGGCCACAGGAGTGTGGGAGTTCAACGAGGTGTTCCTCGACGAGGTCTTCGTTCCGGACGACTGCGTCGTCGCCGGGCCCGGCGACGGTTGGCGTCTCGCCGTCACCACCCTGTCGAACGAACGCCTCAAGATGGGAACTGCGGGCTTCGGGCACGGCGCCGCGGACACCGTCCGGCAACTGCTCGACAGTGGAGAGTACGGCGCCACCCGCGACGAGGTCGTGCGGGTGCTCGGCCGAAACACCGGCCGTGAACTCGCTGTGTCGGCCATGAACCTGAAGTCGGTGCTCCATCGGCTGAACGGGTCGGAGGACACCACCGGCGCGTCCACGAGTGTGCAGAAGGTGTTCCATGCGATCGCGCAGCGCGACGGGTCCCGGGCGCTGGTCGCGTTGCTCGGCCCGCTCGGCTGTGTGGGAAGTCCGGACGAGCCGTATGTCCAGGACTACCTCGGCGTCCCGGCCGTGCTGATCGGCGGCGGCACCATCGAGATCCAGCTCAACGTCATCGCCCAGCGGGTGCTGGGACTGCCCCGCTGACATGGACGTCACGCTTCTCGCCGACGGCCTCGGCTTCACCGAGGGCCCGATTCTGCTGCCGGACAATCGGATCGCCGTGGTGTCCATGAGTCGTGGTTCGGTGCTCGTACTCGACCGCGACGGAACCGTCGCGGTCGAGTACCAGGTGGGAGGCGGCCCCAACGGTCTCGCCCTCGGGCCCGACGGCGCACTCTACGTCGCGCAGAACGGTGGCATCTGGGCGGCGCGGGCATCAGCCGAGCCGGGAATCCAGGTCATCCGGAACGGGGAGGTGTCCTACCTTGCGGCGGGGATGGACGCGCCGAACGACCTGGCCTTCGGGCCGGACGGACGGTTGTGGGTCACCGACTCGCGGGAGGAAGTCGACTTCGCCCACCCCGAAAGTGCGCTGCCCGGCAGGGTCTGGGCCGTCGATGTCGACAGCGGCGTGGCGGAGCTGATGCTCGAGGGGCCCGTCTTCGTCAACGGGATCGCGTTCGACGGCGTCCGGCTGTTCCTGACCGAGACCGTCAGCGGCCGGGTGACGGCATACGATCTCACGCCGGAACCACGCGCGACCGCGGCGCCGGTGTGCACGATCGTCGACGGGCACCCCGACGGACTCGCCATCGACGACACCGGCCGACTCTGGGTCGCCACCACCAGCGGCGACCGCATCGACGTCATTGGTTCCGGGGGTGTTCTCGAGGAGACACACCTCCTCGATACGGGCAGCATGCCCACCAACATCTGCTGTGGCCCAGCGGGTTCGGGAGAGTTCTACGTCACTGCCGCAGGGGCGGGGTCCGTCCTTCGGCTCACCGGCAAGGCACCGGCGCCCATCCCCCGGCGAACTCCACCCTGTTCGCCGGGGGTGTGAGCAGCGGTCAGGCGTCACCCAACAGTTGTGCGAGTCTTGCCAGGCAGAAGCCGTGGATGCTCACGTTGTCGCCGAGCTGCAGGTGCGTCGACAGTCGCAGCAGCGGCACGGAGAGCAGCACAGCGCCGAGCACCTCGTTGAACAAGAGGTTCCGCACCTTCCAACCGGTCAGTTCCTCGTAACGGGCGATGGTCTCCTCGCGCGTCGGAGTACCCGGCAGCGGCGGGTGGCCCTCGTACACACTGCACGCCCAGTCCAGGAACAGCACCCACGCCAGGTCGGCCTCGTGGTCACCCAGATACGCCATCTCCCAGTCGAGTACACCCGCCACGGCCAGGTCCGGCGTGTACAGGATGTTCGACATGCGGGCGTCGCCCCAGACCAGCGTCACGTGCTCCGGCTCGTAGACGTTGTCCTTGAGCCAGGTAAGGGCCCGCTCCATCACCGGCGGCAGTTCCGGTGCCGCCCAGCGCACCGCCCGGTCGAGGTAGTTCACGATCTGCTCGACCGGCGTGTCCCCGAACTTGGGCATCGCGAGGAACCCGAGCCGCAGTTCCTCGGGGTCGAGGGCGTGCACCTGCGCCATCGTCTCCACGCACTCCCACCACATCTTCGCCCGACCCTGCTCGTCGGCGTCGAAGTAGTTCCCTGCCGTGTGGTAGGACGGGAAGTCGCTGGGCGCCTCGGCATTTCCGATACGGTCCATCACGTAGTACGGACTGCCGAGCGGGTTGTCGTCCGCGTCGATCCACCGGACGCCGGGGACCGGGAGATCGGTCGGTGCGAGCCGCTCCGCGACCAGGTACTGGCGCCGTAGGTCGTAGTCCGGGAACAGTGAGACCTCGGGCGGCCGCCGGAAGACATACCCGGCCGACTCGTGCTCGGCACCCTCGAGGTCGAACAGATAGGTCTCGGTGGAGAACCCGCGTTCGGTGCGCTTCCAGTCGACGATCTTCGCGTTCTGTGCGCCCGGAATACGCTGCTGGACAATTGGTTCGAGGGCAGCCGCCAGGTCCTCCGGCGCGACCCGCTCAGCCATTGCTCTTACCCTCCCGGTTGGCGCTCCAGTCGGTGTAGCCGTAGCGCGGGTTGACGCCCATGAACACCATCTCCACGAGCCCGTGCCCGACCTTGTCGCCCATCCGGACCTCGCAGAGGGTCTCGCTGAGCATGCTCACCTTGCGGATCTCGTTCACGTCGGTGATGTCGACGTCGAAGCTGTCGCTGAAGTCCTTGCCGCGGTACATACCCGATGCGTAGCCGTTGTACTCGTCGTAGCCAGCGAGGCCCGGCCAGAAGTCGCACACGGGCGTGACCTCGATGACGTCGGTCGAGCGGTCGGCGCGGTGCACGGTGAACGTGCCGGACTTGACGACGCGGAGGTCGTCGCGGAAGTCCAGGTCGTGCTCGACGTCGATGATCGGCAGCGGCTCCTTGCCGGAGTCGATCGGGAAGAGCACCTCGCCCTCGAACTGCCAGCGCTCCCCGGTGTGGGTCTCGCGCTGCGCGAAGTGCACCACCTCGTCGTCGAACTGGAAGATGCCCATGTAGTAGAGGACGCCGGCAGGCACCTCGGAGGGCTGCATGTTCCCACCCTCGGGCAGGCTGCCGCCGCCGCCGCCGTGGCGCACGCCCCACGAGTGGTCGCGGCCGAACCACCAGTTCTCGGGGTCGATCTCGATGCGCTCGCCGTCGATCTCGATCCAGCCAGTGATGGTGCCGTTCTGGTAGAACCGGCGCGCATCCTCGCGGACCCGGCCGCGGCTGCGGTGGAAGGCCGCGGTCTGCTCGTAGACCGGGAAGTCGCCGGTGAAGTCGAGCTGCAAGCTCAGGCCGTGATCGTTGGACTCGACGGTGGAGCGCACCTTGCGCAGCGGCTCGACGATCTCGTACGTGTACGGGCCGACACTGAACGCGTTCAGGGCCCCGGTCTGGGGGTTCAGCTCGGTGGACAGGCGGACGACGCGGGCCTGTTCGCCCTTGCGGGTGACCATGGCGTAGGCGTCGAGGACGTTGCGGTTCGGGTACTTCGCCATGCCGGTCATGATGCTGATCTCGCCGGACTTGTCGAAGCCGTACATCACGATGCGCTCGGTCCATCGGAGGTCGCTCTGCGAGACGTGGTCGAGAGTGGTGGGGAGTTGGTGGATCAGCAGTTCGTCATGCGGAGTGATCATGGCCTGACCTTTCGTCGGGGAGGAGGGCTGACCAAAATCTATTACGGAGCGCTCCGCAACGTATTGGTTTCGACGAAAGACGTCCGGTACTGTCCGCGATTGTGGATGAGCGCAGAGATCGCCGGACCGGCACCGCCGGAGTGGGACGGCCTCGCGATCCACAGGTCGACGAGGCCATCCTCGCCGCGACCAGGGAGTTACTGGTGGAGTGCGGCTATCAGAAGACCACCATCACCGCTATCGCCCGCCGTGCGAAGCTGGGCACCGCCGCGATCTATCGGCGCTGGGCGACCCGGGAGTCGATCATCGAGGACGCGATCTTCGGGATGCAGGACGTCGCCCTGCCCGAGGCCACCGACGACCTGCGCGCGGACCTGCTCACCTGGACCCGGATGTTCCTCGTGCGGATCGCCGAACCCGCGACCCGGGCCGCGATCCCGGGACTGCTGTCCGCCTACCACTCCGACGACGGTGTCTACGAGCGCCTGGTCACTCGGTCCGAGGCGCCCGCGCGCGCCGCGCTCACCGCCCGGGTGGCCGCGGCCTTCCCGGAGCGTTCCGACGACACCAACACCGCCGTGTCCGACGCCGCCTTCGACCTTCTGATGGCCGCGACCACCATGCGAGGTCTCACCAGCGGGCTCGCAGACGCCGACACCTTCTGCGCCCGCACCGCCGAGTCGTTGACGCTGCTCGTGACCGTGGACCGCGCCGACACCGCCACCGATCGGTCGTCGAGCCGCACCTGACGGACGATCCTGCTCATCGCAGGCCATCTACGTGAATCTCGTGCCCTACGCCTCGATCGGGTCGTACCAGTCCGCGTTCGTGAGCAGCACCCGCGTGCCCAGGTCGCGATTCCATTCCGGCTCGATGCCGTGTCGCCGGAACACGGGAAACATCACGTCCTCGAGCAGCCTCGTCACGTCGGTACGGTAGAGGTCTTCCTTCGCAGTCTCGCTGAGCGTGTCATAGGCGTCCTCGTCGAAGTCCTCCGGCGGAAACGCGCCATAACCGATGTAGGTTTCGCCGTCCACGACGAGGCGCTCGGTGTCCTGCTGGTGGAAGTAGACATACCCCTTCCAGTGTCGACTGTCGTCGCGTTCGCCCCAGATCTCGCCGGATGCACAGGTTCCGCAGCAGGAGAAGTCCGCGCGGGCGACCACGCCGTGAGCATTCAGCTCGTCGAACGCGGCGATAGTCCGGGAGGCGTACGCACCGATCTCCGCCTGCTGCCGCAGCCGGGCGGTGCGCAGCGCGTCGAACGCCGCGGCGAGCTGGTCGTCGGTGAGGTCGTACTCGTCGCCGTAGATGTCGATGAAGTCGTCGACGTCGTCGCGGCCGGTGATCAGCTGCTCCCAGATCTGCTGGGTCAGCTCGGCGCGCGCGTCCTCGTCGAGGGCGAGGTCGGGGAGGGTCGCGTAGGGCGGAATCACGTTCGGGTTGTTCGATACTGGACTCACAGCGCCACCTCCGAATCAGGACGAAATCGGGCGAAGCCACCCGGCGGCGACGATGGTAGCCACCCCCGCCGACACAGTGTCGTCTCAGCCGTCGTCAGCCGTGCAGAGGCACGACGAGCATCTGCCGCACGGTGCCCGCCGTCACGAGGTGGTCGATGAATGCGTCAGAGATGTTCATTGCCCGGTGAGTGAGCCCGGTTCCGTGAGGAACACGATCTTGCGAATCTCTGCGTCCACGTCAACCGTCTTGTCCTTGGCGGCGATCCGCTCGATCATCTGTTGCAGCGCCAGGAAGATCGCCTGCCGCAGAAAGCCACTCAGCTCCGACGCATCGCGGATGTCGGAGCGGTTGACGCGAATCTGCGCCGTCATCCGGCGCTGCGCCACCGACACGCGGGGCGCGTACAGTCCGGTCGGGTCCGTGGTCGACGAGATCTCGCCGCCGACGTGCAGGAGGATGTCTAGCTCGTAGGCGAAGTCGATGTCACGCAAGCTCCGCTTGATGGCCGCCGTCGCCCCCACCCCGTCCGGATCCGGCCCGCCGAACACCGTGCGAAAGACCATCGCGCCCAATCGAGGAACCCACCCCTCAGCTCTTCGCCAACTCTTGGGCGAGCATCACGAGGATCCCGCTGGGACCGCGGACGTAGGTGAGTTTGTAGATGTCCTGGTAGTTGGCGACACCGCGGAGTGGGTGGCAGCCGTGCCTCGCGGCCACCGCGAGGGCGTCGTCGATGTCGTCGACGGAGAATGCGACACGGTGCATGCCGATCTCGTTGGGAAGGGTGGGTGTCGTCTCGATCGCCTCGGGGTGGATGTACTCGAAGAGTTCGAGGCGGCCATGCCCGTCGGGCGTCTGGAGCATCGCGATGTTGGCATGGTTGCCGTCGAGTCCGACTGCGGTGTCGGTCCACTCGCCACTGACCGTGTCGCGTCCGAGGACGCTGAGTCCGAGGTCGACGAAGAAGGCGATCGCCGCTTCGAGGTCCCCCACGGCGATACCGACGTTCTCAAGTTTGATGGCCATGCGCCCACGCTAGCGACTGGACGAAACCCGAACACGGATCTCGGCCGCGGCTCGCCCACACATGCATCGACGCCCGCCGCCTCTGGTGAGGCGACGGGCGTCGACGAATCGTGTGCTCAGGACCCCAACGCGTCCTTGACCAGGTCCGTCAGAACCTTCGACAGAACACCGATGAGGATCGTTTCCGCGCTGCCACCCATGTCTGCTCCTTAGCTGTATTTCGTGTTGCGTACAGAACAGTACGGGGTACGACGGCCACGCGGGTCTGTTTGCCGAACAAGCGTCCAAGACGTCCCGGCTACACGCAGCAAACGACGAACGGGCGATTACGGGGAAACGTACTCGGCCTTCGTTCCGGTAGCTGCCCGTTCGCGGTGTGGGTCAGACGTTGAAGCGGAACTCCACGACATCGCCGTCCTGCATGACGTAGTCCTTGCCCTCCATACGCACCTTGCCTGCGGCCTTGGCTGCGCTCATGGAGCCGGCCTCGACGAGGTCGGCGAAGGAGACGATCTCGGCCTTGATGAAGCCGCGTTCGAAGTCGGTGTGGATGACGCCCGCGGCCTGCGGGGCGGTGTCACCCTTGTGGATCGTCCAGGCGCGCGATTCCTTCGGCCCTGCCGTGAGGTAGGTCTGCAGGCCGAGGGTGTGGAAACCGGTACGCGCGAGCGCATGGAGGCCGGGCTCGGACTGACCGATGGAGTCGAGCATCTCCTGCCGGTCCTCCTCGTCTAGCTCGAGGAGTTCCTGCTCGACCTTCGCGTCGAGGAAGACGGCGTCGGCGGGGGCGACAGAGGCCCGGAGCTCGGCGACCTTGGCCTCGTCGGTGAGGACGGCCTCGTCGGCGTTGAAGACGTACAGGAACGGCTTGGTGGTGAGCAGGCTCAGTTCACGCAGGAGCCCGAAGTCGAGCTTGTCCTTCACGCTGAACAGCGTCTTGCCCTCGTCGAGGAACGCCTGAGCCTTGAGCGCCTCGTCGTGCAGGGGCTTGAGTTCCTTGTTCTTCTTCGCTTCCTTCTCCAGGCGCGGAAGGGCCTTTTCCAGGGTCTGCATGTCGGCGATGACGAGCTCGGTCTCGATCACCTCGATGTCGGACGCCGGGTCGACCCGGCCGTCGACGTGCACGACGTCGTCGTCGGCGAACACGCGGACCACCTGGCAGATGGCGTCGGCCTCACGGATGTTGGCGAGGAACTTGTTGCCGAGGCCTGCGCCCTCGGAGGCGCCCTTGACGATGCCGGCGATGTCGACGAAGGACACCGTCGCGGGCAGCAGGCGCTCGGAACCGAAGATCTCGGCCAGCTTGGCGAGCCGCGGATCGGGCAGCTCGACCAGGCCGACGTTGGGCTCGATCGTCGCGAACGGGTAGTTCGCAGCCAGCACGTCGTTGTTGGTCAGCGCGTTGAACAGGGTGGACTTGCCGACGTTGGGCAGTCCGACGATTCCGAGGGTAAGGCTCACGGTCTGCGATACTACGGAATGGGCGTCATCCCAGGTCGCGCCGGGCGGTCTACGGTCAGGCCGCCGGCATTCGCGCGACGGTCACCGCCCAGTCTGCGTCGTCCCGCCAGGGCCGAAGATCCCACGTCGCGAACCGTTGCTCGACACGGAATCCCGCCGCGACCAGGTCCCGGTCGAAATCGTCGACCGTGTACGGGCGGTCGGTGGCGAACCCCGTGACCAGCACTCCCCCGGGCCTCAGGTGGGCGGCGAGCCGCTCGCAGACCAGGCGCTCGGTGCCCGGTTCCACGAAAACCATCACGTTGCCCGCCGCGACCACGGCGTCGAACGTTTCCTCCGGCAGATCCAGCTCTGCGAGATCCGCCTGGACGACGTCGAGCAGACCCGTGGCTCGTGCGGCGTCGAGCAGCACCGGATCGAGGTCGACGGCGGTGACGCGGTGTCCGCGCCTGGCGAGCTCCGCACCCACCCGGCCCGTACCGCAGCCGGCGTCAAGCACCCGCGACCCCCGTGCCAGCAGCGCGTCGACCATCCGGGACTCGCCGTGCAGATCGGCTCCCTGTTCTGCCAGTTCCTCGAACCGCGTGACGTAGGCGCGCGAAGCGTCCTCGTCGCGTTCCCGTTTCCATCGCGTCACGTGGTCCAGACTAGGGCCAGGACCGAGGAAGGGGTGTCGGGTGAGGTGGTTGATCGTGGCCGGGGTGTGGCTGGTCGGCCTGGCGTTGGGCGCGCTCGCACCGATCGCCGGATGGGGTTTCTGGATCCTCGCGGCGCTCGTGCTGGTACTCGCGGGCACCGGAACCTACGACCTGATCCAGCGCAGGCACAGCATCCTGCGCAACTATCCGATCCTCGGGCACGCCCGCTTCCAGTTGGAACGGATCCGACCCGAGATCCAGCAGTACTTCATCGAATCGTCCACGGATGGAACACCGTTCGACCGCGAGACCCGCGACCTCGTCTACGAGCGGGCGAAGGGGACGAAGGACGCGGAGCCGTTCGGTACCGAACGCGACGTGCACGCCCCCGGCTACGAGTTCATGACGCACTCGCTGCGCGCCCGCCACGCCACCGATCTCACCCCTCGCGTCCGACTCGGGGGGCCGCACTGCACCCAGCCGTACGACATTGCGCTGCTGAATGTTTCGGCGATGAGCTTCGGATCGCTGTCCGGCAACGCCGTCGAGGCGATGAATGCGGGCGCCGCCCGAGGCGGATTCGCCCACGACACCGGGGAGGGCGGGATCAGCCCGTACCACCGCCGCCACGGCGGTGACCTGATCTGGGAGATCGGCTCCGGCTACTTCGGCTGCCGCACCGACGACGGCCGGTTCGATCCGGACCAGTTCGCCACGAAGGCAGTCGACCCCCAAGTCAAGGCCATCTCGATCAAGTTGTCGCAGGGCGCGAAGCCCGGCCTCGGCGGCGTCCTTCCGGGCGCGAAGGTCTCCGAGGAGATCGCCGCGACGCGCGGGGTCCCCGTCGGGAAGACCGTCATCTCACCTCCCGCCCACGGCGCCTTCGGGACACCCAACGAACTGATCGACTTCATCGTCACACTCCGAACCCTGTCCGGCGGCAAGCCCGTCGGCTTCAAGCTGTGCGTCGGGTCGCGGATCGAGTTCCTCGGCATCTGCAAGGCGATGATCGAGCGGGACATCACCCCGGACTTCGTGATCGTCGACGGTGCCGAAGGCGGAACGGGTGCCGCACCCGTCGAATTCGAGGACCACATGGGCACCCCGTTGACGGAGGGCCTGATGATGGTGCACAACGCGCTCGTCGGGTCGGGTCTGCGCGACCGCATCCGGATCGGCGCGTCCGGCAAGGTCGCCAGCGGCAGCGACATCGTCAAACGGATCATCCAGGGCGCCGACTTCACGCTCGCCGCGCGCGCGATGATGTTCGCCGTCGGCTGCATCCAGGCGCAGGCCTGCCACACGAACCACTGCCCGGTCGGCGTCACCACGCAGGACCCGGCGCGCACCAGGGCCCTCGACGTCCCCGACAAGTCGGCGCGGGTGTACCGCTTCCAGAAGTCGACGGTCGCGAGTGCCGCGCAGATGGTCGCGTCGATGGGCGTCGACTCCTTCTCCGACCTGCGGCCCTCGATGCTCAACCGCCGGGTCGACGCCCACACCACAAAGACGTACGCGGAACTGTACGAGTGGCTGCAGGACGGGGAACTGCTCGAGGATCCGCCCACGTCGTGGCGCAGCGACTGGATCGACGCGGACGCCGATCGATTCTGAGCACGGGCCCGGGCCACTCTGCCGGGCGTTGACCCTCCCGGCGTCCTAGTGTGAGGTGAGCCACATCCACGCACGGAGGGATGCCAGCACATGACGACGGCCACGAGTCCGACACCCAGCTCCGATCCGAACGTCGAGTACCTCTACACCGACCCGGACCTCCCTCCGGTCGGGGTGGTCGATCGCAGTCCGATCACGCCGGCGAAGAAGCTGATCTTCGCGGCGATCGGCGTCCTGGGCGCGGTGGCGTGGTCGATGATCGCGATCGTCCGCGGCGAGCAGATCAACTCGGTCTGGTTCGTCATCGCCGCCGTGTGCACGTACGTGATCGCGTACCGCTTCTACGCGCGGTTCGTCGAGAACAAGATCGTCAAACCCCGCGACGACCGCGCCACGACCGCGGAGATCATGGAAAACGGCAAGGACTACATGCCGACGGACCGGCGGGTCCTGTTCGGCCACCACTTCGCCGCAATCGCGGGCGCAGGCCCCCTGGTCGGCCCCGTCCTCGCCGCTCAGATGGGCTATCTGCCCGGGACGATGTGGATCATCATCGGCGTCGTGTTCGCCGGCGGTGTCCAGGACTTCCTGGTGCTGTGGATCTCGTCGAAACGGCGCGGCCGCAGCCTCGGCCAGATGGCACGGGAGGAACTCGGCCTGGTGGGCGGCATCGCGGCGATGGTCGGCGTCTTCGTCATCATGATCATTCTCATCGCGGTGTTGGCGCTCGTCGTGGTGAACGCTCTCGCGGAAAGCCCGTGGGGCGTCTTCTCCATCGCGATGACGATCCCCATCGCCCTGTTCATGGGCGTCTACCTGCGGTTCCTCCGCCCCGGCCAGGTGTCCGAGGTCTCGCTCATCGGCGTGGTCCTTCTTCTGCTCGCGATCATCTCGGGCGGCTGGGTCGCCGAAACCGCCTGGGGTGCAGACTGGTTCACCCTGTCCAAGGTCACGCTCGCGTGGCTGATGATCGCGTACGGGTTCGCCGCGTCGGTGCTGCCGGTGTGGCTGTTGCTCGCGCCGCGCGACTACCTGTCGACGTTCATGAAGATCGGCACCATCGCGCTGCTCGCGGCCGGAATCCTGATCGCGCAGCCCGCGATCCAGATGCCCGCCATGACGGAGTTCGCGAAGAACGGCGAAGGTCCCGCTTTCGCGGGTTCACTGTTCCCGTTCCTGTTCATCACCATCGCCTGCGGCGCCCTGTCCGGATTCCATTCACTGATCGCGTCCGGCACCACCCCGAAGTTGCTGGAGAAGGAACGTCAGACCCGGATGATCGGGTACGGCGGCATGCTCACCGAGTCGTTCGTCGCGATCATGGCACTGGTCACGGCCTGCATCCTCGACCAGCACCTGTACTTCGCCCTCAACGCGCCCGCCCCGCTGACCGGCGGCACCGCGGCGTCCGCACCCGACTACCTCAACAACCTGGGACTGCCCGGCGCCGACATCACTGCCGAACGACTCAACGAGGCCGCCGAGGCTGTCGGAGAGGAGTCGATTGTCTCGCGAACGGGCGGCGCACCGACGCTGGCGTTCGGCATGTCCGAGGTGATGCACCAGTTCATCGGCGGCGAGTCGCTCAAGTCGTTCTGGTACCACTTCGCGATCATGTTCGAGGCATTGTTCATCCTCACGACCGTCGACGCGGGTACCCGCGTGGCCCGGTTCATGCTCTCCGATTCGCTGGGCAACTTCGGCGGCGCCGCGAAGCGCTTCAAGGATCCGTCGTGGCGTCCCGGTGCGTGGCTGTGCTCGATCATCGTCGTCGGACTGTGGGGCGGCGTCCTGCTGATGGGCGTCACCGATCCGCTCGGCGGCATCAACACCCTGTTCCCGCTGTTCGGCATCGCCAACCAGCTGCTCGCCGCGATCGCGCTCACCGTCGTGACGGTCGTGGTGACGAAGCGCGGCCTGTTCAGGTGGGTGTGGATTCCGGCGGTCCCACTGGTGTGGGATCTCGTCGTCACGATGACCGCTTCCTGGGAGAAGATCTTCTCCGACGTCCCGGCGATCGGATACTGGGCCCAGCACAACGCATTCCAGAACGCGAAGGATGCCGGACAGACGTCGTTCGGTACGGCGAAGACACCCGAGGCGATGGACGCCGTCATCCGCAACACCTTCATCCAGGGCACCCTGTCGATCGTGTTCGCGGTGCTGGTTCTCGTCGTCGCCGTCGTCGGCCTGTGGGTCTGCGTCAAGGCCTGGCGGGCGGGCGGCTTGCCGGATACGGAAGCACCGACGGTCCCGTCGAAGATCTTCGGCCCGGCCGGTTTCGTTCCGACGAAGGCCGAGAAACAGATTCAGGAGCAGTGGGACGTGTTGATCGCCGAGGGCAAGGTCCGCGCACCCGGCGCCGCGCACACCGTGGAGCACCACTGATGAGCGGCCTGCTGTGGTGGGTGCGGACCCTGATGGGCGATCACGACTACGAGCGGTTCGTCGCGCACCGAGCGCGCGTCCACCCGGGCGAGCCGGTACCGACCGAGCGCGAGTACTGGCGCGCGCGGTACGCCGACGCCGACCGCAACCCAGGCGCCCGCTGCTGCTGATACCGAGCGACGGCGATGTCTGATTTCCGCTAGCGCGCGGCGCGGACGGCTGCCACGCTGGACGGCATGGACCTCGACTTCGACCGCTGCTACCGCGCCGTCTCGTCGCGGGACGTGCGCTTCGACGGGCAGTTCTACACCGCCGTCCGCACCACCGGCATCTACTGCCGACCGTCGTGCCCCGCGATCACACCGAAGCCGGGCAACGTGACATTCCTTCCCACCGCGGCAGCGGCGCAGCAGGCCGGATACCGGGCATGCCGTCGCTGCCTGCCGGACGCATCGCCCGGCTCACCCGAGTGGAACGTCCGCTCCGACCTGGCGGCGCGGGCGATGAGGCTGATCCGTGACGGCGCCGTCGAGCGTGACGGTGTCGCAGGCCTGTCCGCGACGCTCGGGTACTCGACGCGTCAGCTCACCCGGACCCTCACCACCGAACTCGGCGCAGGACCACTGGCGCTGGCCCGCGCACACCGCGCCCACACCGCGCGGACACTGATCGAGACCACCACCATGTCGATGGGCGACATCGCCTTCGCCGCGGGATTTGCGAGCATTCGGCAGTTCAACGACACCCTGCGCGAGGTGTTCGCCGCGACGCCGACCCAACTACGCGCGGGAGCACAGCGCCGCGCCGCCGTCCCGACGCCGGGCGCGGGCACGGTGTCGCTGCGACTGCCCTATCGCCCACCCCTGGACCGCACCTGGCTGACCTGGTTCCTGTCCGCCCACGCGGTTCCGGGACTCGAACACTGGTCGGAGGGCGTCTATCGGCGGACACTGGGACTGCCGCACGGCAGCGGTGTCGTTGCCGTCCGGTTCGACGACACCCATGTCCTCGCCGAGCTGTCCCTCGGCGACATGCGCGACCTGGCCACCGCCGTGTCCCGGCTGCGGCACCTCCTCGACCTCGACGCAGACCCCGTAGCCGTCGACGACGCGCTGCGCAGAGATCCGCACCTCGCGGCCGCAGTCGACGCCGCGCCGGGAATCCGGGTTCCCGGCTGCGTCGACCCCCAGGAGTTGCTGCTGCGCACCATGATCGGGCAGCAGATCTCGGTGGGCGCCGCGGCGACGCACACCGCGAGGCTGGTCGCCGCGCTCGGCGAGCCGATCCCAGCGCACCCGCACCTGACGCACACGTTCCCTGACCCGACGACCGTCGCCGAGCGGGGGCGAGAGGTCCTCACCGGTCCGGCCCGACGAGTCGACGCCGTGATCGCCGTCGCGGGCGCGCTCGCCGATGGCTCGCTGTCGATGCACGCCGGCCGCACCCGGGACGATCTGAGGTCGGATCTGGTGTCCCACCGGGGAATCGGACCGTGGACCGCCGACTACGTCGCGATGCGAGTGCTCCCCGACCCCGACATCCTGCTCGACACCGATCTCGTCGCCGTTCGCGGCGGCGACCTTCTCGGCGTCGACCTGGCCAACTCGAGCTCCTGGGCGCCGTGGCGTTCCTACGTCTCCATGCATCTGTGGCGTGTCGCACTGACCGCCCGCGGAGCCCTGTCCACCACACCCGATGAGGAGAATCACCGATGACCTCGTACCACTGCACCGTCGACACCCCGATCGGTCCGTTCACCGCCGTCGTCGATGCCGACGGCGCCGTCCTGGCGTCCGGATGGACGCCCGACACCGATGCACTGCTGCCGGTGATCCACCCTTCGCTGCGCCCGGGCACACTCGCCACGCGCACCGATCTGGGCGCCGTCACGCGCGCAGTGACCGACTATCACGCCGGTGACCTGCGATCCATCGATTCGATTCCCGTGAAACAACACTCGGGCCCGTTCCTCGAAACCGCATGGGACGTCCTACGGAAGGTGCCCGCGGGCGAACCCGTCACCTACACCGAGTTCGCGGCCCTGTCTGGGCGACCCGCCGCGATCCGCGGCGCGGCGTCCGCCTGCGCCCGCAACGCCGCCGCCCTCTTCGTGCCGTGCCACCGTGTCGTTCGGGTCGGCGGATCGCTCGGCGGATTCCGTTGGGGTTTGCCGGTCAAACGCTGGCTCCTCTCCCACGAGGGTTCCGCCGGGTAGATTCGCCCCGAGTGCCACGTCAGAAGGGACCGCCGGTGACCGAAACACAGCAGACCGCCGTCAAGCCACGACGCCGCCGATTCGCCGACCGCGGTGAGGTGATCGGAGTCGGCGGCCTGTGGTTGGCCAAATGGTCGCTGTGCCTCGTCGTCATCGCCGCCGGCGCCTGGGTGGTGTGGGAGATTCTCGGCGAACTGTGGGTCGTGGTGCTCCCCGTCCTGCTCGCGCTCGTCGTCGCGACGGTGCTGTGGCCGCCCACGGGCGCCATGATCAAGCGGGGCGTCCCACCGGCAGCGGCGGCGGGAATCACCATCGCCGCGTTCTTCGCGGTCCTCTCCGGGATCATCGCGCTCATCGTCCCGTCCGTCGTGGACCAGGCGCCGCAGATCGCCGACCGGGCCACCGAGGGCCTGTACAAGGTGCAGGACTGGCTGCAGGGCCCACCCGTGAACCTGCGCGAGGATCAGATCGACTCCGCGATCGACGCGATCACCTCGAAACTGCAATCGAGCGCACAGTCGATCGCCACCGGCGTGTTCTCCGGTGTCAGCGCCGCGGGATCGATGCTCGTCGCGATCTTCCTCGTTCTGGTCCTCGCGTTCTTCTTCATCAAGGACGGCCCCCGGTTCATTCCGTGGCTGCACTCGGTGAGCGGTGGGCGCGCGGGCCGCCACTTCGAGGCCGTCTCGATCCGCGTATGGGACACCCTCGGCGGATTCATCCGCACCCAGGCACTCGTCAGCTTCGTGGACGCATTCTTCATCGGACTCGGCCTGGTGATCCTCGGAGTTCCGTTGGCCCCGGTGCTGGCCGTGCTGACCTTCCTCGGCGGCTTCATCCCCATCGTCGGCGCCTTCGTCGCGGGCGCCCTCGCCGTGCTGGTCGCACTGGTCACGAAGGGCTGGACGACCGCACTGATCATCCTGATCATCGTGCTCGCCGTGCAACAACTCGAAGGCAATGTGCTGCAGCCAGTCCTGCAGTCCCGGAGCATGAAGTTGCACGCCGCGATCGTTCTGCTAGCCGTCACCGGCGGCAGCTCCCTGTTCGGCATCGTCGGCGCCTTCCTCGCGGTCCCCGTCGCCGCGTGCGTCGCGGTGGTGATCCGCTACATCGGCGAACAAATCGACCTGCAACTCGATGCGCAGGCCGAGCAGCCGGGTTCCGACCCCGACGGCGAGTCGGCCGCCGCGGACGACGATCGCTCGCCCTCCGACGATCCGGTGCCGTCCGACGATCCGGTGCCGTCCGACGATCCGGAACCCGACCCGGTAGAGGAACGCTGACCTCGGAGGTCAGGACGCTCCGGCACCCGTCTCCACCGGGTTCGCCGAATCCGATGACCACTGCGACCACGACCCCGGAAACAGTGCCAGCGGAACATCCGCGACTGCTGCCGCAGCCGCGAGAACCGCTGCGGTGACGCCGGATCCGCAGTAGGCGCCTGCGGTCACCGTCCCGTCCGTTCCGCGTGCACGGAACAGCGCCGCCAGCTGCTCGCGGTCAGCGAATGTGCCGTCCTCGCGGAGAATCGACGTGGACGGCAGGTTCACGGCACCAGGGATGTGACCGGCCACCGGATCCACCGGCTCCACCTCACCGCGGAATCGTTCGGGGGCACGGGCATCCAGCAACACCCCGGTGCTGCCGAGTTCCGCGGCATCCCCGGCGCTGAGCGTCGGTAGTGCACCCGAGTACAGGTCTGCGTGCCGCACCGTGACGGCGCCCTCGGCCACCTCCGACACGCCGGTCTGCACCGGCCCACCGGCGGCGCGCCACGCAGCCCATCCGCCGTCGAGAATCCGCACATTCGCGAGCCCTGCGGCCCGCAGCACCCACCAGGCCCGCGACGATCCCGCTCGGTTCCAGTCGTCGTACACGACAACCGTGTCGCCGTCATCGACTCCCCAGCGCCGCAACGCTGCCTGGAGATCGATCCCGGCCGGCAGTGGGTGCCGTCCGCGTCCGGAAACGGCATGGTCACTCAGGTCGGATTCGAGGTCGACGTAGACGGCGCCCGGAACGTGCCCGGCCAGGTAAGCCGCGTGCCCGTCGGGTTCGGCGAGCGTCCAACGGACGTCGAGCACCGAGACAGACGCGTCGGACGCGAGCAGCTCGACGAGTTCGGGCGCGGATACGAGTGTCATCGATGGTTCCTGTCGTGTGGTGGTCAGCCTGCGATCGACTCCAGCGTGGACCCGTTCCTGCCGCGCAGCACGTGCAAGCGGCTCGGGATGCGCTGGCGCATCTCGTCGACGTGGCTGACGATTCCGACGACCCGTCCGCCCTCCCGGAGTTCGTCGAGCACGCCCATCACGGCTTCGAGGGTGTCGGCATCGAGGGTGCCGAACCCCTCGTCGATGAACATGGTGTCGAGCACCAGCCCGCCCGATTCCGCGGCGACGACGTCGGCGAGCCCGAGTGCGAGGGCCAGCGACGCGAGGAACGACTCGCCACCAGAGAGGGTCTTCGCGGACCGCACCACACCGGTGTAGTCGTCGCGGATGTCGAGTCCGAGGCCGCCGCGCTTGCCGCGGGGCCCGGCACCGTCCTCGTGGACGAATTCGTAACGGCCACCGGACATCCTGCGGAGCCGCACGGACGCGGACAGCGCGACCTCCTCCAGCCTCGCGGCGAGGACGTACGACCGCAGCGACATCTTGCGCCCGTTCTGTCCGCGTCCCGCGACGACCTCGGCCAGCGCCGCGAGTTCTTCGTACCGCTGCAGCGCGGGACCCAACTGCTCGACCTCGGCGCGCAGTGCACCTGCGTAGTGCTCGACCTTCGCGGCGCGGTCGTCGGCGGCGGTGGCGGTCCGCATCGCCGCGTCGCGGGCTTGCGCCGCCGCGACGTGAGCGGCCTCGATGGCAGGCAGGTCCGCGGGTTCCTTGGCGATCGCGGCGACCACGGCCGGGTCCGCGAGGATTGCCTCGGCCCCCCGCCTGTCCTCGCGGGCAGCGGCGAGAAAGGCACCGATCTCGTCGATCCTGTGCTGCGCCCGGACCGCGGAGCGTGCGTCGGCGAGGTCCGCGAAGCCGGCGTCGGCCGCGACGTCGGCCGCGTCCGTGGCAGCAGCGGCGGCGGCCGTTGCCGCGCGTGTCGCCGACGCCCGCTGGTCGCGGAGGGCGTTCGCCGTCGACGCGAGCCCCTCGAGCCGGTCGCGCCGCGAGCGCAGATCGGTCTCGGCCCCGATGGCGAGTTCGATCTCCCGGTCCAGGTCGGCGAGGCGCCGGGTGTCGTCCGCGATGCGCTGTTCGAGGCCTGCGAGTTCGGCGGACAGTCCCTGGGCACGGGAAGCGAGATCGTCACCTTCGGCGCGCAGACGTGACAACGACTGCGCCGCAGCCGGTTCCGCCTTCTCCGCGGCGCGCGCCTCGGCATGCGCCTTCTCCGCA
The DNA here is from genome assembly GCF_001040705.1 of Rhodococcus sp. RD6.2. Taxonomy (GTDB): domain Bacteria; phylum Actinomycetota; class Actinomycetes; order Mycobacteriales; family Mycobacteriaceae; genus Rhodococcus_G. Next base: position 524,792 of record NZ_CVQP01000001.1, on the reverse strand, counting down.
ACGTCGAGTGCGGCGACGAGGCTGTCGTGGTCCGCATCGCCGACCCGGGCCGCGAGCACCTGAACCTGCCGATCCAGTTCGACGACCGCCGCGGCCTTGGTCTCGGCGTCACGCCCGCGTCGCTGTTCGATCGCCCGCGCCGCATCCTCGTCTGCCTTGGTGACGGCGCCGTCGGCGGGCAACGCGAGTGCGGGATGCTCGGCCGAACCGCACACCGGGCACTGGTCACCGGCGGCGAGCCCGGATGCCAGCTCCGCAGCCATTCCGGCGATCCGCCGCTCACGCAGGTCGGCCAGCACCTCCCTGGCATCGAGGTGGGCGCGGCGCGCCTTCTCGTGCCGGTCTGCCGCGGCCGCACACTCGACACGAACTCGTCCGAGTTCCGTTGACGCCGTGATCTTCTCGCGTGCCGATGCGAGGAGGTCGACTCGGTGCGGCACCGTGGCCGCGAGCTCACGCAGATCGGCCAACCGGGTTTCGCACTGTGCGACCTCACCGGGCAGCCGAGCGCGCCGCTCGTCCACCTCGCGTGCGACGGTGGACAGTTCGACCCGCCGTGCGCGTGCGGCGTCGAGGTCGGTGTGCGCCTGGCGCCGGGTCGCGTCCCGTGCGATCAGCTCGTCGAGCCGCGTCACGTCGGCGCCCCAGCTGCGCACCGCCTCGGCGAGCGTCGTCGCGTCATCTGCACCGTCGGGCCAGGACAGACGACCCACCAGCGCGGCGCCCTCGGGCTCGCGGGCGACGGTTCGGGACAGCGAATCGACCAGGCCGAGTTCGGCCTCGAGAACCGTCCGGGCCTGCGCCGCGCGAGCGTCCGCGGCGGCGACGGCGACGGCACGCACCGCGCGGGTGTGCTCGACCTCGAGAACGTCCCTGTGCTCGCGTCCCTCGTCGATCTCCGCGAGACGGGTGCGGGCCTGAGCGGCGCGGTCCTGCAGCTGCCGTACCTCGCGCGCCTTCTGCAGCATGGTCTCGGATCGGGACGCCGCATGCGTCGCCGCGGTCAACACCGTGCCCGCGGCGTCGGCGGCATCCCGTGCCTCGTCGACGAGCCTGCGCGACCACCCGACCGGGTCCGCGTCCGCGCCCGCCTCGATCCCCGCCGCCGCGGACACCTGCGCGGCAACACGATCCACCGCGTGCTTCTTCGAGGAGATCGCCGACTCCTCCGAGCGGCGCTGCGCCGCGAACCACTCCTCGACCGTGGCGAACCGGCCGGTGTCGAACAGCCGCTCGAGGAGCACACCGCGCTCCTCGGTGTCGGCACGAAGGAACCTCGCGAAGTCGCCCTGCGGAAGGAGGACGACCTGGAAGAACTGGTCCGCGCTCATCCCGAGCAGGCGTCCCACCACCTCACCGATCTCGTCCAGCCGGGTCAGGTTCTGCCCCTGGCCGTCGAGCCACTCGAGCGTCCCCTTGGCGTTCTCCTTCGTCGTGCCGGTGCCGCGAAGTTTCGGGCGCTGGTACTCCGGACTGCGCGTCAGACGCAGGCGCCTGCCGCCGATCGTCGCCTCCAGCACCACCTTCGGGGGCGTACCCGGGGCCGCGTGGTCCGACAGCAGCCGCTTGCCCTCCTGCCGCGCCCCGGGCACCCGGCCGTAGAGCGCGAACGCGACGGCGTCGAGGATGGTCGTCTTGCCCGCGCCCGTCTGCCCGTGCAGAAGGAACAGCCCATCGGCACCCAACTCGTCGAAGTCGACCCGCACGGTGTCGCCGAAGGGCCCGAACGCCGTGACCTCGAGATGATGCAGCCTCACGCGACGGACTCCCCCACACGGTCCTTCTCGGCGACGGCGCCGTCCGATTCCCTCGCCGCGACGCCGAGCGCCCGCTCGATCCACTGCAGTTCGCTCGCCGTCGGCTCGGCTCGCACATCCGTCAGGAAGCTGGTGACGATCTGGCGGTCCGTGCGACCCCGCACCTTGTCCCGGTACTTCAGGTCCGTGTCTCCTTGTGGACGAACCCATTCCACGTGAACCAGGTGAGGAAACCGCTGTTGCAGCACACGCATGGCGTCCACCGGCCGCACCGGATCGGTGAGCACCGCGGACACGTAGTCGCCGACGGCGGATTCGAATGCGTCGTCGCCCAGCAACTCGTCGACGGTCCCGGTCAACTGGCTCAGGCCGCGCACCACGGGAAGATCGCGTCGCGTGACCTCGGCGAGTCCGTCGGCGTCGAGATCGACGATCCACACCGCCTTGCGATGCGTGCGTTCACCGAACGAGTACGGCAGCGGCGAACCCGAGTACCGGACCCGGTCCGTCAATGTCTGCGGTGAGTGGAGGTGCCCGAGTGCCACGTAGTCGACGCCGTCGAACGCCGACGCAGACACCGTCTCCACACCGCCGACCGAGATCGAACGCTCCGATCCCGTCGCCTCGGCACCGACCACGAACGCGTGAGCGAGGACCACCGAGCGCACCGGCGTGCCCTCGTCCGTGCGCGCCGTCAGATCGCCCCGGATCCGGCCCATCGCCGCGTCCAGGATGTCCGCGTGCGAGCGCGCCGTGGGAACCCCCAGTTCGACACGTGTGGTCTCCGGCTCCAGATATGGAATGCCGTAGAACGCGACCGGACCGTGCTCGTCGGACACCACCACGGGCATCGCGACCTCGGCGACCCGGGTCATCAGGTGCAGGCCGCCCGCTGACGCGAACGCAGCTCCCGCGCCGAGCCGTGCGGGCGAGTCGTGGTTGCCCGACGTGGCCACGATCACGGCACCTGCGTCACGGATCGCCTCGAACGCACGATTGCACACCGTCACCGCATCGGCGGCGGGAACCGCGCGGTCGTACACATCGCCGGGAACCACCACGACGTCCACGCCCTCGTCCGCCACCAGCCTGGCCACCGCCTCCAGAGCCGCGGCCTGATCGGCCAGCAGGTCGACACCGTGGAAGGTGCGTCCCACGTGCCAGTCGGAGGTGTGCAGGATTCGCATGAGCCGACCGTAGACGAGGGCACCGACACTCTCCCCCGGCCCCGACCGCAACACTCCGGCCCGCAGCGCGGGAGCGTCGATCCGATCGGAATTCCGCGAGATCGTTCCCACAAACGGTCACGCCAGCGCGGGAATCGTGACCCGAGCCGCTAATGTCTAGGCGTGTCTGCAACCCAACGCGCTCGATCCGGGGTGCCGCTCGCACGAAGGTCCGCGCTGCCCACGATCCCCGGTGTACCGGCCTTGGGCGCTGTCGCAATCGCGGTGGGGGCCACATTCCTCGGCTTCCTCATCGATGCCATCCGCGGCACCGAACTGACATCCGCGTTCTCGGTCTTCTACTTCCTCGGATGCCTCGCCGCGGTTCTCGCCGTTCGAAACCGGGGCCTGTTCACCGCGATGGTGCAGCCACCGCTCCTGCTCGTGGTGGCCGTCCCGCTGGCCTATCAGTTCTTCACCCCGGGCGGCGGTGGCCTGAAGGATCTCGCGTTCAACGTCGCGATCCCCCTGGTGAACCGGTTTCCGCTGATGGCACTGACCACCGCGGCCGTGATTCTCGTCGGCGCGGGACGGATGTACATCCGCAGGCAGGCCGCAGCCGCAGCCCGACCTGCCCGGAAGTCGACCGCGGCGCGGCGAACGGCGGCTGCCACACGGACCGGCACCGACTCGGCCGACGCCACCTCGAACGTGGACCCGACGCCAGGTCAGGACGCCCGCGTCACGGAGCAGCCGACCCGCCGCGCCGAGACCCCCGCAGGCAGACCCGCGCACGCCCCGGGCAGCTTTCCCACCGGCCGGTACCCGAGCCGCTCCCGGCACAGCGGACCTCCGGAGGACGAGACCGAGACATTCGATCGGCCGCGGCAGTACGGGCGGTCACCCCGACCGGACGCCGACGTACGGGCCGAACGACCGCAGCAGCGCGAGCCGCGCCGAGCCGAACCGCCCCGCCGCGAGCCGCCGCGACACGAACCGCCCCGCCACGAACCGCCCCGCCAGGACGCGCCCCGGCGCGATCTCCCTCGCTACGAATCCCTGCAGGACCGGCGGCCGGCAGGGCCCTCGGACCGGCACCGCGATCCCGAGACGCCCCTGCACCCGATCCCGCAGGTCCGATACCGGGACCGCGACGAGCAGGACCCGCCCTACCGCTACCGCTGAGTGGCGGCAGGTTTGCGCAGTTCGCGAGGCAGGGAGAACACCAGCGTCTCGTTCGCGGTGGTCACCGTCTGCACGTTGGCGAAGTCGTGCTCGGCGAGCAGGTCGATGACACCGCGGACCAGAATCTCGGGAACAGACGCACCCGACGTGACGCCGACCGTCCGGACACCGTCGAGCCACGTGGGATCGATCTCGCGGGCGTAGTCCACTAGATGGGACGCCTTCGCACCAGCGCCGAGCGCCACCTCCACCAGCCGCACCGAGTTCGACGAGTTACGTGAACCCACCACGATCACCAGGTCGCACTCGGGTGCCATCGCCTTGACGGCGACCTGCCGGTTCTGCGTGGCGTAGCAGATGTCGTCGCTCGGCGGATCCTGCAGCTTCGGGAACTTCTCCCGCAGGCGCGCGACCGTGGCCATGGTTTCGTCGACGCTCAGCGTCGTCTGCGACAGCCAGATCACCTTGTTCTCGTCACGGACGGTCACGGCGTCGACCGATTCGGGTCCGTCGACGAGCTGCACGTGGTCGGGGGCTTCGCCTGCCGTCCCCTCGACCTCCTCGTGACCCTCGTGCCCGATCAGCAGGATGTCGAAGTCGTCGCGCGCGAACCGCTTCGCCTCCTGGTGCACCTTGGTCACCAGCGGGCAGGTCGCGTCGATCGTGTGCAGGCTTCGCTCGGCCGCCGCCTCGTGCACCGCGGGCGAGACACCGTGCGCCGAGAACACCAGCACCGACCCCTCCGGCACCTCGTCCGTCTCGTCGACGAACACGACGCCACGCTCGGACAGGGTGTCGACGACATGGCGGTTGTGGACGATCTCCTTACGCACGTAGATCGGCGCACCGTGCTTCTCGAGAGCACGTTCGACCGTCTCGACGGCACGATCGACCCCGGCGCAGTAGCCGCGGGGCTCGGCGAGCAGTACCCGCTTGCCGGTGGCCGCATCGGACACGCCGGAGCCGGTGATTCCCAGATTGAGGGGCACAGCGGAAGTCATGACACCAGGGTACGGGGGCCGACGCGTCGGGGTCCGTACCGCGTCCCAGCTACCAAATACCCGCGCCGTAGTGCACGCTGGACACCATGTTCCGACCTCCTTTCGCCGCCCGCGTGGCAGCCGGAATCGCAGTGACGCTCGTCGAAGAGGTGCAGAAGCTCCCCACGACGGCGATCACGCTGCCGATGACCGCCGTCAGCCAGGTGCTGCAGACGGGCATGCACGTTCAGCAGACCGTCACCGCCCTGGCCATCAAGGGCGACGAAGCACTGGCGGTCCTGTTCCCGCCGACCGACGATCAACCCTCGTGGGCGACCTTCGACGAGGACGCCCCCGCACCCGTCGCCACCAACGGTCGAGACGTCCCCGAGTCCCCCTCGAACACCTCGAACAACGGGCGCTTCGAGCTGTACTCGATGTCCCCGGCGGCCGACGGACAGGGCCCGGAATCGGCTGCCGAGCCGGAGGAACCGGTCGCCACCGCAACCGGTGAGCGTCCCGAGATCGCCGACTACCTCGACTACGACAACCTCACCCTCGCGCAGCTGCGCGCGCGACTGCGGAGCCTGTCGGTCGACGAGTTGACGGCGTTGCTCGACTACGAGAACGGCACCCGCGAGCGGGCACCGTTCCTGACGATGCTCGGCAACCGGATCACCGCCGCCACCGCCAAGTGACCACGCCCGATTCCCAGGCGGCTGCCCGGCCGTCGGCGCAGACGTCGAACTCCGCCGAGAACCCCTGGCCGGTCCGGTCGGTCTCGACAAAGGTGGCGGCGTGGATCGACCGGCTCGGCAGCATCTGGGTCGAGGGCCAGATCACCCAGATCAACGTCCGTCCCGGTACCCGAACCGCGTTCCTCGTCCTGCGTGACCCGTCGGCCGACATGTCGTTGTCGGTGACCTGTTCGCCGAACCTGATCCGTGACAGCCCGGTTCCGCTGACCGAGGGCAGCCGGGTCGTGATGTTCGGCAAGCTGTCGTTCTACACCGGCCGCGGATCCGTCTCGCTACGAGTCACCGAGATCCGCCCGGTGGGGATCGGCGAACTGCTCGCGCGAATCGAACGTCTTCGCGGACTTCTCGCCGCCGAAGGACTGTTCGATCCGCGGCTCAAGCGTCCGCTGCCGTTCCTGCCGCGTACCGTCGGGCTGGTCACCGGCAGGGCGAGCGCCGCGGAGCGCGACGTGCTCAGCGTCGCCGGGAAGCGTTGGCCCGCAGTGCAATTCGAGATCCGAAACACTGCGGTCCAGGGTTCGACCGCGACCGCGCAGATCGTTGCGGCGCTCGCGGAATTGGACGCCGACCCCCACGTCGAGGTCATCGTCCTGGCCCGCGGCGGCGGCAGCGTCGAAGACCTCCTTCCGTTCTCCGACGAGACACTGTGCCGGGCGATCGCGGCCTGCACGACCCCGGTCGTCAGCGCCATCGGTCACGAACCGGACAGCCCGCTCTGCGATCTCGTCGCCGATGTCCGGGCCGCGACTCCCACCGACGCCGCGAAAAGGGTCGTGCCCGACGCTGTCGCCGAGCAGGCACTGGTCGCCGAGTTCCGGGCCCGCGGAGCGGCCGCACTGCGGAACTGGGTGGCGCGGGAGGCACGGTCCCTGGCGGACCTGCGGAGCCGACCCGTTCTGGCCGACCCGTTGGCCACTGTGGACCGGCGGGCCGAGGACGTCACGAGACTGCGGGATGCGGCACGACGCGACATCCACCGCGTCGTCGACGTCCAGCGAACCACCCTGGAACACCTGTCGGCGCGGTTGACCACACTGGGACCGGCCGCCACCCTCGCCCGCGGCTACGCCGTCGTGCAGCGGATGGTCCCGGGTTCCGACCCGGAGGTGTTGCGGTCGGTGGACGACGCCCCGCCGGGAACGCAGGTGCGGGTGCGGGTCGCGGACGGCGCACTCGTCGCGGCGGTCATGGGCAAGGACAAGTCAGGAGAGCAGAAGTGAACGAACCGGTATCCGAACTCGGATACGAAGCGGCGCGCGACCAGCTGGCCGAGGTGGTCAAGCTCCTCGAACAGGGCGGGCTCGACCTCGACCACTCGCTGTCGTTGTGGGAACGGGGCGAGGCCCTTGCCAAGCGCTGCGAAGAGCACCTCGCGGGTGCGCGGGCCCGGGTCGAGAAGGCACTCGCCCACGCCGACGACGAGGACTGAGCGAACTCACTCGATCGGCTCGGCCTGCCCGATCGCGGTCGCGAGGGTGGTGAACTCCTCGGTGGAACCACTGCCGGTGACGAGGACCCGCACGTCTCCCAGGTCGGTGACCCAGATCGGCTCGCTGCCCTCCTCGTCGTACTGAACCCAGGAATTGCCCTCGTAGAGATCGGCCCCCGTCGACGCGCGCGGACCGCCGGCAACCCACGGGACCAACGTTTCCTCGGTCGCCGACGACTGGCTGAGCTGCAGGTAGCGGCCGGCGTCGGTGATGTAGCCGACGGTGCTGACGTCGCCGCCGTCGTCGCCGGGCGCGGTCCCACGACTGCCGGAGTTCGGCTGCCAGTTCTCGGGCACCGCCGGATTGCGGATCGGGAAGTCCAACTCTGCCGCATCGAAGGTCAGTGCCGCCTCGATGTCGAACTGGGGAACCGGACCCGCGGTCGGGCCGTCCGGACTGAACGAACACGACCTGGCGATTCCCGCGATGATCACGATGAAAAGCACGAGGGGAATCAACGACCAGATGATGTCGCGATGGTCCTGAAGATAACGGGGTTTGTCGCCGGCCACGATTCCCAGTATCCCAGTGCCGTCGACAGCGCCGACGCCCGGACCCGAGGTGAGTGCGCCGTCACACCCGAAAACATCGACGACGGGACCGCAGGCGTGAGCGGCTTCACCACGCGGACCGGTTGCATATCCTCGCAGGTGAGGATGCGACAATCACCCCGGCGAGATTCGTCTCTCCCCATCGACACATCCCACGGCGACTGCGGGTCGCCAGCGAGGAGGCACCGCCCATGACGGCCAGCACGAGTCACCGCGAAGCACCGGATCGCAACCTCGCCCTCGAATTGGTGCGTGTCACCGAGGCGGCCGCCATGGCCGCAGGCCGCTGGGTCGGCCGCGGCGACAAGGAGGGCGGCGACGGGGCTGCGGTCGACGCGATGCGCCACATGGTCAGCTCGGTCTCGATGCAGGGCGTCGTGGTCATCGGCGAGGGCGAGAAGGACGAAGCCCCGATGCTGTACAACGGCGAGGAGGTCGGCAACGGCGACGGTCCCCTCTGCGACGTCGCGGTCGATCCGATCGACGGCACCACGCTGATGAGCAAGGGCGCTCCCGGCTCGATCGCGGTGCTCGCGGTCGCCGAGCGCGGCGCCATGTTCGATCCGTCGGCCGTGTTCTACATGGACAAGATCGCCGTCGGCCCCGAGGCCGCGGACGTCATCGACCTCGGCGCCGGTGTCGCCGAGAACATCCGCCGCGTCGCGAAGGCGAAGAACCGCGCGGTGTCCGACACCACCGTCACGATCCTCGACCGGCCGCGGCACGCGGACATCATCCGTGAGATCCGCGAGACGGGTGCCCGTATCCGGCTGATCTCGGACGGCGACGTCGCGGGCGCGATCGCGACGGCCCGCCCCGAGTCAGGTGTCGACATGCTGCTCGGCATCGGCGGCACGCCCGAGGGCATCATCGCCGCGGCGGCGCTGCGCTGCATGGGCGGCGCGCTGCACGGCAAGCTCGCCCCCAAGGACGACGAAGAGCGCCAGAAGGCCATCGACGCCGGACACGACCTGGACCGCATCCTGACCACCGAGGAACTGGTCACGGGCGACAACATCTTCTTCTGCGCGACCGGCGTCACCGACGGCGACCTGCTCCAGGGTGTGCGCTACTACGGCGGCGGCGCGACGACGCAGTCGATCGTCATGCGCAGCAAGTCCGGGACCGTCCGCATGATCGAGGCGTACCACCGCCTGGAGAAGCTGCACGAGTTCTCGTCCATCAACTTCGACGGTGTCGACGGAGCCCAGCGCCCGCTGCCCTGAGACATGCGGCTCACCGCCCGTGCGTCCTTTCGCCCCGCCACCGGGCCGAAAGGACGCACGGGCGTTGTGGCTTCTGCGGTGGCAAGCTGAGTGCATGACCGAGAACAGCGAGCAGCAGTTCCGCATCGAGCACGACACGATGGGTGAGGTCCGGGTTCCGGTCGACGCCCTGTGGCGTGCGCAAACCCAGCGTGCCGTCGAGAACTTCCCGATCTCCGGTCGCGGCCTCGAACGGGCACAGATCCGCGCCCTCGGGCTTCTGAAAGCGGCATGCGCCCAGGTGAACCGGGATCTTGGCCTCCTCGACGCCGAGAAGGCCGACGCGATCGTCGCGGCCGCCACCGAGATAGCGGACGGCCGCCACGACGACCAGTTCCCGATCGACGTCTTCCAGACCGGGTCGGGCACGAGTTCGAACATGAACGCCAACGAGGTCATCGCGTCGATCGCGCAGGCGAACGGGGTCACCGTGCACCCCAACGACCACGTCAACATGTCGCAGTCGTCGAACGACACCTTCCCCACCGCGACGCATGTCGCGGCCACCGAGGCGGCGGTGAAGGATCTCGTCCCTGCGCTCGACCATCTGCGCCTGGCCCTGCTGGACAAGGCCACCGAATGGCGGACGGTCGTCAAGTCCGGACGCACCCACCTCATGGACGCCGTCCCGGTCACGCTCGGTCAGGAGTTCGGCGGCTACTCCCACCAGGTGGAGGCGGGCGTCGAACGTGTCATGGCCACCCTCCCCCGGCTCGGCGAGCTGGCAATCGGCGGGACCGCGGTCGGCACCGGACTGAACGCACCGGACGGGTTCGGACCGAAAGTTGTTGCTCGCCTTGTGGATTCGACTGGAATCGATGCACTTTCCGCGGCCCGCAACAGCTTCGAGGCACAGGCGGCGCGGGACGGTCTCGTCGAGTTGTCCGGCGCACTGCGCACGGTCGCGGTGTCGCTGACGAAGATCGCGAACGACATCCGGTGGATGGGGTCGGGGCCCCTGACCGGCCTCGGTGAACTCCACCTTCCGGACCTCCAGCCCGGCAGCTCGATCATGCCCGGCAAGGTGAATCCCGTTCTCCCCGAGGCCGTCACCCAGGTCGCGGCGCAGGTCATCGGCAACGACGCCACCGTTGCATGGGGCGGGGCCGCGGGCGCCTTCGAGCTGAACGTCTACATCCCGGTGATGGCACGCAACGTGCTCGAGTCGATCCGACTACTGGCGAACGTGACGCGCCTGTTCGCCGACCGCTGCGTCTCCGGCCTGGTCGCGAACGTCGAGCACCTGCGCACCCTGGCCGAGTCGTCCCCGTCGATCGTGACGCCGCTGAACTCTGCGATCGGATACGAGGAAGCCGCGGCCGTCGCGAAGGAAGCCCTCAAGGAGCGCAAGACGATTCGCCAGACCGTCGTGGATCGGGGCCTGATCGGCGACGCCCTGTCCGAGGAGGAACTCGACCGCCGGCTCGACGTGCTGGCGATGGCGAAGGTCGACGAATAGGGCGCCTGGTCGACTGGACCGTGCGTGCTGCTCTCAGCGGTCTGCACGTGGCTCAGGCTCCTTGCCACTCAGGGGACGTGCCCTAGTCGTGGCAGGCGTCCACGGGAACCCGAACGGCTGGGGGCGGCGTCGGCTCCGCCGCCTCCTGCCGCACTCGGGCGTCGACCATGTCGGCACCGCTGAGCACGCCGGACAGGCCGCGGTTTCCCCTGGTGAACGGCACCGATGCCACCACGACCCACAGCCACAGCACTGCCGCGAGCGGGTCCACGAGCACCAGCACCGCTCCCATCCCGGTGACGGTCAGCGCCCGCGCGGTCCTGGCCCCGACCGTCGGCTCGGTCGGCCACTGCGGCCGCAACCACACCACCCGCTGCCCCAGCGAGGCACCGGACCCGATCAGGCCGGGCCCGACGACCGCCGCGATCGCCGACAGCCGCGATCGCCCGGGCCGCGCCGGCATCGACGGAAATACCCACGACCTGCGCTCCCGCCTGGACCACGACGGCCGCCGTGACGAAGACGCCCACGAAGGCGGTCACGTCGACGGCCATGCCGACCCAGCGGCGCCAGACCGTGACCGGGCGCGGCACCGGCCGGCCCGCCGCGAGCAGGCCGCGGCTCGGCACGAGCTGCGGGGCGAGCCCGGCCAGCACCACCCCGACCACCGCGCCCGCCGAGTTGAGGAGCAGGTCGTTCACGTCCGCCACCCGGTAAGCGCAGGGGAACACGCCCCACACGCCGGTGTACTGGGTCAGCTCGATCAGCCCCGAGACGGCGACGGCTGCGGCGATCGTCGCGGCGCGGGAGCGCTCGAACAGCACCAGCCCGAACACCCCGAACGGCACGAACAGCGCCACATTGAGCACCACCTGCATGACCGCGGGACTCGTCAGCACCCCGACCGCGCTCATCCCGGCGGTGTCGCGGCGTATGTCGGAGACGAAGGCGAACGCGCGCAGCACCGGCTCGGTGACCGCGTACAGGTCGCACCACCGCGGGGTCAGCGACGGCAGCGGGAACATGGTGAAGGCGACGACCGCCGCGGCGTAGATCAGGGCCGCGACCACCACCGTCAGCCGGGCCGCCGACACCCGACCGTACTTGCGGTACTGCCAGACCATCAGCGGCAGCGCCAGCACCGCGGCAGCGGCCAGCCCGACGAGCACCGAATACACCACTTGCTCACGCATGCCTCCACTCCATCAGCGCACGGGTCGCGAGACATCCACTCGCCGGACGAAATCCGCGCGGGGCCGGGTCATACCCGGGGATGACCCCGACTCGGAGGCACTGCCATTCGCGAACGGCGAGTTGGGCGCCGTGATCTCGTGCGTGGGTGGATGTTCGCGCCCCATCACCAGGCGAGCGCGAACGAACCAGGCCTGTGCGCGAGTTCGGTGGCCGGCGCCACCGAACTCGCGCACAGTCGCGAAGCGCCTACGGGCTGTAGGCCCAGACGGAGACCCAGTCGACCAGCAGGTTTCCGTCGCTGCTTCCGTTGCCGTTCGTCTCCGTCTGCAATTGCCACCGCATCGGGGTGGACGGCACCCATGCCGTGCTGTCCAGGACCACGCGATCGTCGAGCAGGTAGCGAATCCGGCCGGGTGACCACTCGACGGTGTAGGTGTGCCACTCGGTGAACCGGGCGCCGATGTCCGTCGCGACGTCCTGGCATCCGCCCACACACGAACCCGCACCCGAGTAGTGGTGGAAGCCGCCCGCCGTCCCCGCGAGGCCCCCTTCGGGGAAGTCGAACTCGCCGTCCACCGGCCAGCGCTCGGACTGCGGCCACAGCAGCCAGGCGACGTAGTACTCATTCAGATTCGGTTTGTCCACCTTGAACCGCGCCGAATAGCGCCCGTACGTCTGGTACTGACTCTGTCCGTCGATCAATGGCGACGGATTGGCGCCGGCCGGCTGCCCGTCGACCTGGTGCAAATGGAAATTGAGAACGCCGTTGTCGACACTGAGAACACGATCCGGCCGATAGGGTCTTTTCTGATATGTGTCGAGATAGCAGCTCGGATAGGTGCGCCATTTCTGGCCTTCCGCGCCGGTGTAGACGATCCGATCCGGCTCGCAGGCGTTGGCCCAGGACCCGACCGGCGCGGTGGCCGTGAAGTCGTCGACGAAGATCTGACGCCAGCCCGGCAGGTTTCCGCGCGGGGCCGCGACCCCGGACGGCGACGCGGGCGCAGGGGCCGTGGTCGTGGGGGCGACCGTGGTCGTCGGGGGTACTGCCGCGTACGCCCACCGCTGGGCGGCGCTGCCGCTGCACCTCTGGACTACGACGGGGTTCTCGTTCGCCTCGCGCCCGCCCTTGTTCTCGATACACAGGCCGCTGGCCTGGGATATCACCGTTCCGTCCGCCCGTGCCGTCCACCGCTGTGCAACCGTTCCCGCGCAGCCGCCGGTGGTGAGGACGGTGCCGGCCCTGTTCGATCTCGCGGTCAGGCATCTGCCCTGCACCCGAATGGTGCCGTCGGCCTCGGCGCTCCAACTCTGACTGGGCATGCCGTTGCACTGGTACACCTGCACGGGATTGCCCTCGAAGGTGACGCCCCACTTGTTGTCCAGACACAGCCCACCCTGCGTCCTCACCGGACCGACGGTGGCTGCCGACGCGTGGGGGACGACGTCCCGGGGCGCCGCCACGACAGCCAATGCGACTGCCGCGACGACGAATACCGCACCGACTTCTCGAATGACGTCTCGCTGTAGGGGTTTTCTGCGCACACGAAAACGAACCATTTGGTACCTCGTTCTCGACAATGAGGGAAGAGGGTTCGCATGCGACAACCGAAAAACGAATTCGAAAATGAAGCTAGCACGCGGTTTTCCGGTATTCGCGGCGAAACACGTGCCCAGGAACGGAAATCCGCCAACCGCAGGTCGAACCCGAGTCACCCCGAGTACGACCTGCCCACACCGCGAACGGCGGCCAGCGCTTAGACTCCCGAACCATCACGTTTTGTTAGGGAAGGCATACCTTTGCGAGTGGTGGTCACCGGCGGTGCCGGATTCATCGGATCGACGCTCGTCGACCGACTGCGGGGCGACGGCCATCGCGTCCTCGTCGTGGACGACCTCAGTCGCGGCCGCGAGGACAACCTCACGGACGCCCTCGCCACGGGCGCGGTCGACCTGCAGACACTCGACGTCTGCCGGGACGACCTCACGCCGACCTTCGAGCTTTTCGGACCTGAGGTCGTGTTCCACCTGGCCGCGCAGATCGACGTCCGGAACAGCGTCACGGACCCGATGCACGACGCGGAGGTCAACATCCTCGGCACCATCCGCGTCGCGACGGCGGCGGCCGCGGCCGGAGCACGCAAGATCGTCTTCACCTCGTCCGGCGGGTCCATCTACGGCACCCCGGAGGAGCTGCCCGTCTCGGAGGCGACACCGGTCCGGCCGATGTCGCCGTACGCGTGTGGGAAGGTCGCGGGCGAGAACTACCTGGAGAGCTTTCGCCTCCTCCGTGGCCTGGACTGTTCGCACATCGCCCCGGCCAACGTGTACGGTCCCCGCCAGGATCCACATGGAGAGGCAGGCGTGGTCGCAATCTTCGCTCGCGAGATGCTGGCCGACCGGCCGACGACGCTGTTCGGCGATGGCGGCAACACCCGCGACTACGTCTTCGTCGACGATGTCGTCACCGCATTCGTCGCCGCATCGGGCACCGCTGGGTCGGGCATGCGCTTCAACATCGGGACGGGCACAGAGACGAGCGATATGGAACTGAATCGCCTTGTCGCCGAGGCCACGGGCGCGACCGCTGCGCCGATCTGGAAGCCCGAACGGCCCGGCGACGTGCGCCGTTCCGCACTCGACGCAGGACGTGCCCGCCGGGTCCTCGGCTGGCAGCCTGCCGTGGGCCTCGACGCGGGGGTCGCGCGCACCGTCGAGTACTTCCGTCGGTTCGAGTCGACCCTGCCGGCCGCTGGATGAGGTTCGCGTGACCGACCGCTCCACCGTCCGCGTCGCACATCTGGACGTGATGCACAGCCACGCCCGCGCCACCACGATCGTCGGCCCAGTCGACCTGCCGCCCGCCGACGTCGTCGCGGACCGCCTCGCTGCGATGACGGCTGCCGGGCCCGAAGCCCGCCTGGGGCTGCGACCGTCGACGCGAACGAACCGCTGGGCGTTCGACCCGGTGGCGAACCGGCCGGCCGTCACGACGATGGACGCGCCGGCGTCGCCGATGGATCTCCTCGACATCGACGTCGACTCGACCGGCGCGGCGGAGACGCGGCCGACGAGTGTCGTGCTGGCAGGCGACTACCTGCGCACCGACCACAATCACGGCCTCGGGGAGGTCGCGTTCACCCTGCTGTTGCACGGCGTGGTGCTGGGCACGATCGACCCGTCGGATCCGAACGTGTGGCGTCCTGCTCGGCGCCGAGGCACTGGGATCACGACCGCGGCGCTGCGCACCTTCGGGTCGGACCCGCGGCGACTCTGGGCGCTGCGGAGTTCTCTGTCACGCGCGGACGCAGCCGTCACTCGCAGACCGCCCGATGTGCCCGATCCCGTTGCGGCGCAGCAACCGTGGACACCCGATCGCACCGCTGTCTTCTCACCGATGCCGCCGGAGACGGTGGCGCGGCTGCGTGCCTGGCGCGACAACGACGCTCCGGGGACGTCGATGTTCGCTGTGGTCGCCGCGGCGCTGCATCGCGGACTCCGGTCCGCCGGACTGGACGTCGACGATGTGGCGACGGTGACGCTCGACGTCCGCAGGTACCTGGCGGCCGGACATGTCCCACTCGCCAACTTCGTGTCCGGACTGGAGTTCGACCTGGGCCCGCATCCGACTCCGCGGAGGATCCACGGAATGGTCGCCGCCGCGACGGCGGCGGGGCGACCGGTGGCAAATGTGGCACTCAATTCCGCGCGTACCCGGGTCGGCCTGCTCACCGGCAGGCCGACTGCTCCGGCGACCCGACCGCGCGTGCCTCGCGCTCGACTGCTGTTCTCGAGCCTCGGGAAGGTCCCGCGGCAGGGCGCGATCCCCTGGCGTGGGACGGCGGATCCGTTCTACATCGTTCACAACGACCCGACCGGTCCGGAGGGAATCACGGTGTCCTGGGGAATGATCGACGGCAGCATGTTCACCGCTGCCTCGTTTCACGGAAACGTGTTCGACCGCGCACAGGTGCAGCGCGGGCTCGATTCGGCGACCTCGGACCCCCTCCAGCTATTGCGGTGACCCGGTTCCCCGAACACCCGCCCGGCACCGTAGGATAGGCAAGCCTTCCCTATCCTGGGCCTGGCTGCACCTTGACGATCCCGGAGTTTCGCCTTGGCCTCGACGACCCGCCCCGACCCCGGGGTCGCCATCATCATCTGCTGCTACGCGCTCGACCGTCTCGGCATGCTGATCACGGGCATCGACGCGGCCCGCGACCAGCTCCGTGACGGCGACGAGCTGATCGTCGTCGTCGACCACAATGCGGAACTCGAGCGCGAACTCCGGACCCGGTTCCGCGACTCAGTCACCCTCGTCGCCAACGCGCACGACCGTGGACTGTCCGGCGCCCGCAACACCGGCGTCGCCGCCGCGACCGCGGAGATCGTGGTCTTCCTCGACGACGACGCCGCACTGCGGCCGGGCGCACTCGACGCGGCGCGGGCGTCATTCGCCGACAGCTCCGTCGTTGCGGTCGGCGGTGCGGTCGTCGCGAACTGGGCATCCGGTCGGCCGCCCGCGTGGTTCCCCGAGGAATTCGGGTGGGTCGTCGGCTGCGACTACCGCGGACTACCCGCCGACGGCGCCGAGATTCGCAACCCCATCGGTGCGGCCATGGCCGTACGCCGGGCCGAACTCCAGAAAGTCGGCGGCTTCTCCGACCGCCTCGGCCGGGTGGGTACCGTTCCCGCCGGGTGCGAGGAGACCCTGATGGGTATCGAACTGCGGCAACACTTTCCCGGGTCCCGAATCGTGCGGGTCACCGGGTTCGCCGTCGACCACGTCGTGCCGGACACCCGAGCAACACTGCGGTACTTCACGAGCCGCTGCCGACACGAGGGTCGATCCAAGGCCGTGCTGTCGGGCATGGTCGGCGCCGACGCGGGACTGGCCGCCGAACGCAGTTTCGTGGTGCGCACCCTGACAACCGGTGCGTTGCGCAATCTCGGACAGACGGTCACCGGGCAAGGCCTGGCCGCGCTGAGCCGGTTGGCGGTACTCGTGCTCGGGCTCCTGGTGACGGCGGGCGCGACCGCGGTCGGTGCCGTCCGCTTGCGCGCACGACGACCTGAATCCCCCACGCAGGCACCGGAGCTGGCTGCATCCGATACCGCGATCAGCGAGGACGAACTCGTGACGGTGGTGATCCCCACCGTCGGACGCGCGTCTCTCGTCGACACCGTCCACTCGATCCTCGCGCAGGACCACGGCAACATCGAACTGCTCGTGGTCGACAACCGTCCGCATCGCGGTGACGCCGCGCGCATCGTCGCAGGCATCGACGACCCCCGCATCCGGGTGCTCGACCAGCCGGTTCCCGGAGTGTCCGCGGCCCGCAATCTCGGGCACCGCGCCGCCGCCGGGCGCATCGTGGCGTTCACCGACGACGATGCGCTCGCCGACCCCACCTGGCTCTCCAGGGCGGTCGCCAGCTTCCGCGCGGATCCGGTCGGCATGGTCGGCGTGGTGACGGGCCGGGTCCTGGGAACCGAAACCACGAACCGGGTCCAGGAGTGGTTCGAGGAGGCGAAGGTCTTCGACAAGGGTGAGATTCCGACCGTGTGGACGCTGCACCCACACGCGATCGAGCCGGAACTCGGAGAGTTCGGTCCCCGCGGTCCGTTCTTCCCCTACACCGCGGGAGAATGCGGTTCGGGCAACAACATGGTGTTCCGGTCGTCCGCACTCGCCTCCATCGGCGGGTTCGACGAACGGCTCGGCACCGGTACCCCGACGCGGGGCGGCGAGGACCTCGACGCCTTCCGGTCCGCCATCCTGCGCGGCTGGTCGATTGCGTACAACCCGAATGCCGTTGTCCGCCATTACCACCGCGACAACATGGCCGAGCTTCGGGCGCAGAGCTACGGCTACGGCACCGGCATGGCGGCAGGCCTGACCAAATTCGTCGTCTCGGGTAACCCGGCGCCGATCCTGACGCGACTGCCCCGCGGCATCCACATGCTGCTGTCCCCGAACTCGACGAAGAACGCGGACTTCCCCAGCGACTGGCCCCTTCGGCTTCGCGCACTCGAGGCGTGGGGATATGTGACGGGCCCCGCGCTGTTCGTCCGCAGTCACCTCGTCACACGCCGATCGGGGGCGCGCCGATGACCGCCGACACCGCCGCCCCACAGGTGACGGGAACCTCGTCGCCCACCACGGCATTCGGGTGGAATCCGCGATCCGCGCTGCTTCTCGGCGGCGCCGTGTCGGCGGCAATGCTGGCACTGAACCTGCTCGTCGCGATCGGCGCATCGGACCTGATTCCGGAGCCGCTACGGCTCCTCGTCACACTCGCGGGTGCCGTCCTCGTGCCGGGCCTGCCCGTGGTCGTCGCGTTGCGGATCCCCGGTCGCGCGCTGTCCGCGTCACTGATCGTCTCCGTCTCGCTGGCCACCGTCATCCTTGCGGCGCAGTTCACGATCGTCGCGGAGTGGTGGAGCCCGCTGACGGTCCAGACCCTGGTCGCCATCGGATCACTCGTCGGCTGCGTGGTTGCCGAGCGGACGCTGCCGCGGCACTACACCGTCCCTCGCGGCGCGCTGCAGTATCTGCGCACCGTCAGTCGGGCCCGCGCACTCGCACTCGGGGCGCTCCTGGTCAGCGTGGCGCTGTTCGTTTTTGCCGCAAGGCAACTCGACTTTCTCGGTTCCGGGCACTACGGGATCATCACGCAGGTCGGAGTGGCGTTCTGGCTCGGATTCGCAGTCCTGTCCGCCACGATCGTCCACACGCTGACACGCAGCCATGTCGACCATGTGGTGATGGCGGCGTCGACTGTGGTCCTGCTCGCGTACACGACGATGCTGGTACCGGTCGCCAGCGGCGAGACCTCGGTTCCCACTGCCTTCGTGCACCGCGGGTTCATCACGAGCATCGCCGAATCCGGACACCTCCCGAACGGGATCGACGCGCGCTTCAGCTGGGCCGGATTCTTCTCGGCGGGCGCGCATCTGGTGACGGTGGCCGACGTGCAGGACGTCACCGTTCTCCTCGCGTGGTCGACGCTGTTCATGGGCGCGCTCCTCGCGTTCCCGCTGTACGCGATCGCCATCTCCGTCACCGGCCGGGCCCGACTCGCGTGGCTGTCGGTCGTGCTGTACCAACTGTTCAACTGGTATCAGCAGGACTATTTCGCTCCGCAGGCCGTCGCGCTGGTCTTCTACACGACGATCGTCGCAACGCTGCTGTGGCAGCTGCGACGCGCACCGCTCCCCCGGATCGAGCCCGGCTTCCTCCGGTTCGTTCTCGATGCGCCGCGTCGGACCCCCGGCCTGGTCCCCGGATTCGGCACCTCACGCACGCTCGCGATCGGCGCCGTGCTCCTGCTGTTGATCGTCGCGAACGTGGTGTCCCACCAGATCACACCGATCCTGGTCGTCATCGCCCTTGCCTTCTTCTCACTCTTCGGCGTCACCAGGTACCGAACGCTGTGGCTCGCCGCGGGACTCGTTTTCGCGGCCTGGTTCAGCTACGGCGCCACCGACTTCTGGTTCGGTCACCTGCAGTCGATCTTCGCCGAGATCGGGCAGGTGGGCTCGTCCGTGAACCGTGGCGTCGGCCAACGACTCTCCGGCGACCCGACCTATCAGCAGATGCAGTATCTGCGGATGGGCGCGTCGGGTCTGTTCGTGGCCGTCGCCTTCGTCGGCTGGCTCTTCGCTCGTGGACGCCGAACCTGGCTCGTGGCGGGCGCCATGTGCGGGGCACCGTTCGCCCTGGTCCTGCTGCAGAGCTACGGCGGCGAGATGATCATTCGTTGCTTCGTTCTCGCGTCCCCGGTACTCGCTCCGTTCGCGGCCGTTGCGGTCGCTCACGCGGTTCGGGCGGTACGGAAGCGCGCCGGCTCCCGGGCCGCCACTCCGGCCGGGGGCTGGGTGCCGGTCGTCGCGGGAGCGCTTGCGCTGGTGGCGCTGGGCGCGCTGCTGACCACGAACCGTGGCCTGAACACCTCGTTCGAGGCGTCGACGCGCGAACAGGTCGTCGTGTCCGACGAGTTCGTCGCCGCAGTCCCGGCCGGATCGACCGTCATGGCGTGGTCATACGCGCCGCACACCAACGGTGTCCGCCGCACCCTCGACTCCCGTGGGCCCAAGTTCTCGTTCATCGACAGCGACGAGTGCATGCGGGATCTCTCGACCTGTGCACTCGAACGCAGCCCGTCCTACCTCTACACGACCAGTCAGGGCACCGGCATGCTGCGACTGCAGTACGGCCTGTCCCCGGAGTATCTCGATGCCCAGGTGAGCGAGCTCGTCGCGTCCGGACGGTACGTGCCGATGGTCGACGGCGACAGCATCACCATCCTCCGCCGCTTCGATTCCGCCGCCATCGAATTCGAGACATCATGAGTAACCTGACCGTCCTGTTCTTCGTCCTGTCCGCCGTCCTGCTGCTCGTCAGTGTCGCCCTGCGCGAACGCGATGTGCCGGACACCGGCGCCATCGGCAGGAAGCCGTCCGCGCACATCGTCTCCGTCGCCCTCGCGGTGTGCGTGGCGACCGCGGCAGCCATGACCTTCGTTCGACTGATCGCCCTCGCCGGATGACGCGTCGCCCCCTGCGCGCACGCCGGACTGCGCGCGCCCTGGCCGCGGCGCTCGCCGCGGCCGCCTGCACGTCCTGCACGATCCCGACGAACAACCCGACCGGCCGACTGGGCGCCGCTCCCGCATCGGACGTCTGCGGTGAGAGTGAGATTCCCGGCGAGATCCCCGTTCCCGTCGGTGATCTGCCGGGGTGGACGCAGATCTTCACCGACGACTTCGACCGGTGCGAACTCGGCAGCAAGTGGAGTTCCTACAGCGGGCAGCCCGGTGGAAACCCGAACAGCTGGTGGGACGGGTCGATGGTCGAGGTGGCAGGCGGCGCACTCACGCTGAAGTCCGAACGCACGGCCGACGGGTGGGTCACCGGTGGGGTCTCCAACTATCCCGTGACGCAGGAGTACGGGCGGTGGGAGATCCGGATGCGCGCCGACCGCAGCGACGACATCTCGTATCACATGCTCCTGTGGCCGCAGCGCGAGAAGTGGCCACCGGAGATCGACTTCGCAGAGTCCGCGAGCGGGGAGCGCACGCAGATGGACGCGTTCGTGCACTGGGTCGACGCGAGTGGGGAGAACAGGAAATCCCATGGTTTCGTCACCGGCGACTTCTCGGACTGGCACACCGTCGGGGTCGAGTGGGGGCCGGGAATCATCCGCTATCTGCTCGACGGTGCGGTGTGGGCCGAGGTCCGTTCGGACGTCATGGTTCCGGACCAGCCGATGTGGCTAGGGCTGCAGGCCGAGGCCGGCGCCTGCGAGCGTCGTGCGGACTGGGGTATCACACCGTGCTCCGAGACGAGCCCGTTGCGTCCGGACAGTGTGGACGTGGAGATCGACTGGGTGGCGGTGTACGCGCCGGAGAAGTCACAGCTGGACGCGATGAGCAACCGCACGATCGCGCCGGCGCCGAATGCCGTTCAGATGACAGAGGCCGGCTGAACGCCCCGCGGTTCACTTCCGAGTGCACGTACTGCCCTGGTCAGCGGAACGATGAGCACCACTGCCGACACCGCCTCCGCGACGATGTAGGCCCAGCCCATCGCAGCCAGACCATGATCGTCGATGAGGGCGATGCTCAAGCCGAGGACCAGCGCCGCGTTGACGACCTGGACCACGATCGCCAGCCGTAGCCGCCGACGCACGCGGGCGACGGCGTTGTAGGCGAATCCCACTATCGCGGGGATCAGCGCGATCGCGGCGAGCCTGAGGAGCGGAGTTCCGGTGTCCGCGTAGTCGTCTCCGACGATGCGGAGCAGTACCGGCGCCACGACAGCGAACAGGACCACGCCCCCTGCCGTGACCACCGCGAGAACGATCAGGAATCGTCGGGTCAGCGCCTGGACCTGGTCGGGGTCGGCTGCGACGCCCGCAACGTACGGCCCCATCAGGACGGTCATCAGCACGAGGACGGCCGACACGAGCGACCATGCGATGGCGAAGTAGGCGTTGTGGTCGGCGCCCATCTCGGCGACCACGATCAGCGGAAGCATCAGGGGCGCGAGCGATCCCACAACATAGATCCCGTAGGAGCCGGCGAGGAAGGACCCCATCTCACGCCGATCCGGCAAGTGCGAGGGCGCTCCTGCGATCTCGGGACGACGCAGCCGCTGCGCGACCGCGACTCCGAGAACGGCTGCTCCGATCAGCGCGGGAATCGTCCAGCTCCAGATGACGGCGAGCCGGGACGCGGTGAATGCGAGGGCGATCGCGGCAACCAGTTTGACGACGGCATGCGTGACGTTCTTCGTAGCGGCCCAACCCGCTTCGCGCAGGCCGACCGAGGTGTGGTCGAGGAGCGCGAACGCCGAGAACACCAGCACGATCAGCGGGAAGGACGCCGCTTCGAGTGGACCGTCGAACATCTCGTCCGTCGGCCCCCACAGCAGGAACAGCGCGCCGAGGAAGAGCCCGCCGCAACCACCCACCAGGAAGCCGGAACGCACCAGCGCCGAGGCACGGCCTCCCGCGAGTGGCAGGAACCGCTCGAACAGCGCGCCGAGGCTGATGTTCCCGAACGCCGAGAGCATCGTGGCGGTGGTGATCACCGCCGATGCGGCCCCCACTTCTCGTGCGGGGTAGTGACGCCCGAGAAGCGCCCAGTATCCGAGACCGAGAACGCCGGTCAGCGCGGCGGACACCGTGAGCGCGAGACTGTTTCGCTCGAGACTCTTGGCCTGGATTCCCGAACCGGCCGTGCGCGTGCTCGGCGCGGCCCCTGTGGTCACGTCGTCAGTTCACGCACATCGGCGCGGGCCGATGCCTTGCGGATGTCCTTCGTGGCACGCCAGTGGTTCCATTCCTGCCCGATGGTGCGCAGCACGCGCATGCCGTCGCTGTAGGCGTTGAGGTTGCTACGCCCGTGCAGTCGCGGCCCCTCGAAGCTGCCGACCTCGACGATGTTGAGCCCACTGGTCGCGAGTCGAACGTTGATGACGGTCTCGATCTCGAAGCCGTCGCCCCACTGCGCACGCTGGTACTCGATCGGCGGCAGCTCGATCAGCGGAACGTGCTTGCGCCAGAACGCGTTGTAGCCGTAGCACAGGTCGGAGAACTGGGTCCGGAAGACCAGGTTCACCAGGCCGTTGAGTCCCTTGTTCCCGACGTTGCGCAGCGCGGTGATGTCGGAACTGCCACCGCGGCCTACGAAGCGACTTCCCTTGGCGAGGTCGGCGCCGCCGACGAGCGCCTCCACGAACAGCGGGATCTCGGCGGGATCGGTCGATCCGTCGGCGTCGATCATCACGATGATGTCGCAGGTCGCGGCGGCGAAGCCGCAGGCGAGGGCGTTGCCCTTGCCGCCTCGGGTCTGGGTGACGAAGGTGGCGGCAGGCCACAGCGAGCGCGCCACCGCGACGGTGTCGTCCACGGAATTGCCGTCCACGAACACGATTTCGTCGATGCCGTCCGGCATCCGAGAGGCGACGAAGGGGAGGTTCTTCGCCTCGTTCATGGCGGGGATGATGACCGAAACTGTGGGCCTGCCGCCACGACCGGCATTGCCGTCGGCGGGGGGTACGACGGTCGGGACTGCGGGGGTTCCCGGGCCGTCCGTCGGTGTTGGGATGCTCACGTCGATGGCTCCAATTTGTTCACATCAGGGCCGAATCGCACGAAAACCGGCTGCGCCGTTACTCGTTGGTCGATCGGGGGTCCCGCAGTTCGTCGAACCGCGAGTTATACAGTAGAAGGTAGGCAAGCCTAAGCAAAGCGCGTGGGCGCCCCCTGTGAGGACTGTCACACCGACGAAGGGAACCCTCGTGCACACCCAGGTAGCGATCATCGGAGCCGGACCCGCGGGCCTGACGCTCTCCCGAATGCTTCATCTCCAGGGTGTTTCCTCGATCGTGCTGGAGAACCGCGATCGGGAGTACATCGAGACCCGAACCCGGGCCGGCGTCCTCGAGCAGCCCACCGTCGCACTGATGCACGAACTCGGCGTAGGCGACCGCCTCAGCACGGAAGGCATGTCGCACAACGGCTTCTACCTCCGATTCGACCGCGCCACCCATCACCTCGACTTCCATCGCCTGGGCGGCGGCCACGCCACGGTGTACGCCCAACAGGAACTGGTCAAGGATCTGGTCGCAAATCGCCTGTCCACGGGCGGATCACTCCTCTTCGACGCCGAGGTGACCGCGATCGAGACAACCGCCGACGGTGCGCGCATCCTCGTCGACCACGCGGGCACACCCCTCGAGATCACCGCCGACTTCGTCGCGGGCTGCGACGGCTTCCACGGTGTCAGTCGTGCGCACATCCCGGCCGGTCGACTGCGCGAGCACAGTCGCACCTACCCGGTGGCGTGGCTCGGCATCCTGGCCCGGACCGCGCCGACGACCCCCGAGGGCATGTACTGCGCCCACGAGAACGGACTCTCGGTCCACAGCATGCGCGGACCGCGCATCACTCGCCAGTACCTGCAGGTTCCCGCGGACACCGACCTCGACGACTGGTCGGACGAGCGCATCTGGGACGAGCTGGCACTGCGCAGTGCGAGCGACGACCACCCCGAACTCGAACGCGGCGAGATCTTCGACCGGTCGGTGGCACCGTTGCGTTCGTATGTGTGCGAGACGATGCAGGACGGACGGCTCTTCCTGCTCGGCGATGCCGCACACATCGTGCCGCCGACCGGAGCGAAGGGCCTCAACCTGGCGGTCTCGGATGCAAGCACCCTCTCGCATGCACTCGGCGCGTACTTCGCCGCGGGCGATCGCTCGTTCCTCGACGCCTACTCCGAGACGTGCCTGCCGAGAATCTGGAAGGCACAACAGTTCTCGTGGACCCTCACCACGACCCTGCATGCACTGAGCGACGACCCCATGGACTGGCAACTGCGCCGCGCCCGCCTCGGCCGATGGGTGGAGTCCGAGGCCGAACAGGCCGCCCTCGGCGAGGTGTACCTGGGCCTGCCGTTCCCGACTCGATGGAACTTCACCGGGTGAGGCACTCGACGGCCCGCCCCGACGGTGTGGCGCAGATGCAGTCACCCCCCCTATGATCCAGCACGTAGCTTTGTGTAGCCTACCCTAATACTGCGGGACGCCAGCGCGTTCGACCCCGCATGCGCGACGTTCCGATTGGAGTCCGGCCGATGTTGAGTTTCCCCACGACCACACGCGCTCGAGCCATGAGCGGCAAGGGACTTCGACTCTCCCGCATCTCGGATCACGGCACCGGCCGGACCTTCATCGTGCCGATGGACCACTCCGTCACCACCGGCCCCCTCGGCGCCGCCGACCACGCCGACGCCACCGTCCGGACGCTCGCGGACGCGGGCGCCAACGCCGTGATCCTGCACCGAGGCCGCGTCCGCCACGTCGATCCCACAGTCTTCGCGCGCACCGGACTGATCGTCCACCTCTCCGCAGGCACCAACCGCAGCATGGACCTCAACGCGAAGATCCTGGTCACGAGCGTCGAAGACGCCCTGCGGATCGGCGCGGACGCCGTCAGCATCCACGTCAACGTCGGATCACCCACCGAACGCGAACAGCTCGCGGACTTCGGCGCTGTGTCCCGGGAGTGCGAACTGCTCGGCATGCCACTGCTCGCGATGATGTACGCCCGAGGACCACTGCGCGCCGACCTGCCGTCGGACTCCGGCGAACTCGCCCACCTCGCCGCCATCGCGACCGACCTCGGCGCCGACATCGTCAAGCTCGACTACTGCGGAGACCCGGACGAGATGCGGCGAGTCGTCGAGTCCTGCCCGATCCCGATCTGCGTCGCAGGCGGACCGAGCACACGCGATGGCGACGACCACGCGATCGCGCTCGGCGCGGAGATCCTCACGTCCGGTGTGGCCGGATTGAGTTTCGGCCGCAACGTGTTCGAGGCACGAGACCCGTTCGCAGTCGCATCCGCTCTGGCGCGGCTCGTCCATTCCCCTGCCCCCGCCATCGAGCTCGAAAGCGCCTGACGGCGCCCGATTCACCTCGCGTCATACATGAAGGGAACCCGTCCGAACATGGACAGCACCATCGTCACCGACCAGATCGTCCCCACCGCAGGCGCGGGCGCCGATTCCCGTCGCACCCCCGTCAGCCGCGAGGGTCACTTCGCATGGCTCGACGTGCGTGCGGTGGACGAGGATCTGCTGCCCGCCGTCGTGCAGGCGGCACTGCATCACCGCATCGACGGCATCCTGTCCGACGATGTCGCCACGTTCGAGGGCCTGCCGCCGACGGTGCGCCGCATCCTCGCCGTCGACGCACCCGTCGCGGAGGACTTCCCCTACGACGCCGTCGACCTCGTGATCCTGTCGAATCGCGGCGACGTGCACTCGAAGCACATCGGCCACACCCCGGATCGCGGGGTGCACGTGGTGGTCTCGGATGCCCCCACCCTTCAGGAGGCCTGCGAGGTGGTCCGTGAGGTTCCCTGGACCTTGCTGACCTTCACCGATCCCACCAAGATTCCGCTGGAGATCGTCATCGCGGCCGCCGAGAACTCGGGCGGCCGGACGATCACCACCGTCAACGACGTCGAGGACGCCGAAATCGTCAAGCTGGTGCTCGAGCACGGCTCCGACGGACTGCTGCTCGCACCGCGTACCGCGGACGACGTCGTCAAGCTGGCCCGGATCGTCGACCACAAGCTCGAGGGCATGGAGCTCTCCGAGCTCGTCGTCACGAAGGTCGAGCACATCGGCATGGGCGATCGCGCCTGCATCGACACCTGCTCGCTGCTCGAGCTGGACGAGGGCTGCCTGATCGGTTCCTTCTCCACAGGAATGTTCCTGTCCTGCAGCGAGACCCATCCGTTGCCGTACATGCCGACCCGTCCGTTCCGGTGGAACGCAGGCGCCGTGCACTCCTACGTGCTCGGTCCCGACAACCGGACCCGCTACGTCAGTGAACTGCAGGCGGGCTTCCCGATCCTCGCGGTCCGCACCGACGGCAGCGTCCGGGAGGTCCGCATCGGGCGCGTCAAGATCGAGAAGCGCCCGCTGATCTCGATCACCGCCGTCGCCCCCAATGGCAAGAACGTGAATGTCATCGCGCAGGACGACTGGCACGTGCGCCTCCTCGGCCCCGGCGGCTCGGTCAACAACGTCACCGAACTCACCCCCGGCGACGTCCTGCTCGGCTACGTCCCCACCGAGGCCCGCCACGTCGGACTGCCGATCACCGAGTTCTGCGACGAGCGCTGACCAACCATGCCCAGCACGCCCGACATCCTGTGGTACATCGGGGCGAACGACGGTGAGGTGCCGTGGGATCCGCGGCACCGCTTCGAGCCGTCCTTCGCCGCGCTGCGCGAGCAGGCCCGTACGTTGGACCGCCTCGGCTTCCACGGCGCCCTGACCACGGCGCGGGAGGCGATCTCGCTGGTGGCCGACACCGAACGGCTCCGGTTCGTGGTCCCCGAGTACCCGGGCGTGAAGCCGCCGGTGCTGCTGGCCGAGGAGGCACAGGTCTTCGACCAGTACTCCGGTGGCCGACTGATCTACAACCAGGTGAACGGCGCCGACCCGGTGCTCGCCCGCTACGGCAGCTTCCACTCCAAGGCCGAGCGATACGCGGTGTCGGAGGAGTACTGGAAGCTGGTCAGGCGGCTCTACCTCGACGAGACCGACGGCTACGAGGGCACGTATTTCGGCTACGGACCGCGCTACAAGCCCGCGATCGCCGGCCCGCGCCAGCCCGGTGGCGTCCCGGTCTGGGGCACGGGCGCGTCCCCCGAGGGCATCGCGCACGCCGCGCAGGTGCTCGACGCGTACCTGATGTTCATGAGCCCCGAATCGGCGATGGACGCACTGTTCACCAAGGTCCGCAAGGCATCTGCCGATGCCGGCCGCGAGATGAGGTTCGGCGTGCTCGCCAGCGTCGTCGTCCGCGAGACCGAGGACGCGGCGTGGGAACGCTTCGAATGGCAGCTGTCCCAGACGTCACCGGAGTCGGTGCTCGCGACGGCCGACCGCAATCTCACCAGCTTCGGCTTCCCACCACTCACAGATCTGATGTCGGAGGATCGTCAGGTGCAGGCCCGGATCGACGCGCTGCGCGCCGGCCGACTGCCCACCCGTGCCGAACTCGAGTACGCGCCCAACATGGCCGCCGGGCTGACCACGTGGACCGGCGCGGAGCCGCCGTTCGACGTGGCAGGCAAGGGCACGGGCAACTATCTGGTCGGCAGTGCGGACCAGGTTGCGGACCGCATCCTCCGCATGAGCGAGAATCTGGGCATCGACATCTGGATCCTGTCGGGGTGGCCACTGATCGACGAGGCGAAGTACGTCGCGGACCTGCTGTTCCCGCGTCTCGGTGTCACCGCGACACCCGACGTGTGAGGTTGCCGTGCCCGATTCCGCAGTGACGCCCCAGCACCCGGCGACGCCCCAGCTCGCACCGCCGCGCGGCCACGAGCCGTTTCCCGTTCCGTGGATGTCGATCCGCGACCGATTCGACGTGGTCGCGGACTGGCTGCCCGAACAGACCGCGGTCGTGTGCCAGGGCGAGCACATCACGTACTCCGAGTTGCGGGAGCGTGCGATCGGCGGGGCGCGGGCACTCGTCAAGTCACGCAAGGGTGTCCGCCGCCCGATCGCGATCGACACCGAGTGCACACTCGACTGCGTCGTCGCGATCGTGACGGTGCTGGTGTCCGGGTACCCACTCGTACTGCTCGACTCGCAACTGCCCGAGCAGCGCCGTACCGACATCCTCACCCGCAGCCACGCGGCGCGCGTCCGACCGTCCGAACTGGCCGCGCTGCCGCCCTCGCCCGACACGCCACTGCACTCGGGAGCCCCGACCGACACTGCCGTGCTGCTCTTCACGTCGGGATCGACCGGGAAGCCGAAAGCGGTGCGGCAGGGACAGCGTCTCTGGCTGAACCAGGCCGCCGATTTCCACACGACGCTCGGAACGGGCGCATCGGATCGAGTGGGGATGGCGCTGCCCATCAGCTTCGGCGGCGGACTCGACGTCGTGATGACCTCGCTGCTCAACGGCGCCACACTGCACTTTCTCGATCCGCGCGAGGTGGGCATCGATGCCGTGCCGCATTGGATTTCGAGTGAGCAGCTGACCACCCTGCACGCCACCCCGTCGCTGCTGCGAGCCGTGATGACGGCGTGCGCGGACACGCCGTCCCTGTCGGGCCTCCGCCTCGTCACCACCTGTGGGGAGGCCGTGCACGGCGCCGACGTGACCCGGTTGCGGGCACTGCTCGGCCCGGATGCCTCGTACTGCAACCTGTCCGGGTCGTCGGAGACCGGCAACCTCGCGTTCAACGCGTTCCCGCCCGGTCGCCCCGTTCCGGACGGTGTGTTGCCCGTGGGGGTGGTCGCCGCGAACAAGACCGTCCGCCTGCTCGGGCCGGACGACGCACCGGTCGGCCCGGGCGAGGTCGGCCAGATCGTCGTCGAGTCCGACTACCTCGCGGAGGGGTATTTCGTGGACGGGTTCGGGCCCGGTCCCCTCGACGACCGCTTCGGTACCACGGACCGTGGCGCTCGTTCCTTCCGCATGGGCGATCTGGGCCGCTTCGACGACGACGGATTCCTGCACCTGGTGGGACGCGGCGACGACGCCGTCAAGATCCGCGGGTATCTCGTCGAGCCGTCGGAGGTCGAGTCGGCATTGCGCAAGATTCCTGCCGTCGAGGACGCCGTCGTCGTCGCCAGGAAGTTGGACAACGGTTCCACGACGCTCGTCGGGTACGCGGCTCTCGCCCAGGGCGATCGGGCGCCGTCGGTGGCCGATCTCCGATGTGAGCTGCGGAGCCTGTTGCCGGACTGGATGGTTCCCACGAACATCGTCCTGATGCCGACCCTGCCCCGAAACGAGCGGGGCAAGGTGGACCGCACGGCACTGCCGGATCCCACGCCCCGGCCTCCGGTGGTCCTGCCGCGCAGCGACACCGAGACGACCGTCGCCGCGTTGTGGTCCCAGATCCTCGGAGTCGACCCGATCGGCAGGGACGACGACTTCGTCTCGCTCGGCGGGGATTCGCTGCAGACCCAGCAGATGCTCACCCAGGTCGAGGAACGTTTCGCCGTCCAGTTCTCGTCGGCGACGCTGGCCGGGTTCCCGACCCTTCGGCAGTTCTCGGCGCATCTCGACGGCACGAACTCGGGCGCAGTCGCCGCCACCTCGGTGCTCGTTCCGCTTCACCCGGACGGCATCGGCAGACCCGTGTTCGCGTTCGCCGGTGCGGGATCGACCGCGTTGGCGCTCCTGCCTCTGGCCCGCGAGCTGAGCAGGCCCGTCCACGGACTGCAGGCCCACGGCCTCGAGAGCCGGGGACTTCCGGACTGGACGGTTGCGGCGGCCGCGCGCCGATTCCTCCGGGAGATCCGCCGAGTCCAGCCGCACGGGCCGTACGCCTTCGTCGGCCATTCGCTCGGCGGCGTCATCGCCATGGAGGTCGCCCGACTGCTCGAAGCGGACGGGCACCACGTCCAGATCGTGATCTGCCTCGACACGATCCTCGGCGGGCCACTGTCGGAGGGCGGACCGGACCTGCCTCGCACCGCGGGCACCCGGCCCGCGGTCGACGGACCGGCGCCCAGCCGCGGCGCCCTGTGGCGCACCCGTTTCCGGCTCCTGACGGCGGGCATCGTGCCCCGTCCCGCCCAGAAGCAGTGGGACCTCTTCCACGAGCTGGGCAGGCGGGTGGCGCTACTGCACAAGCTCCAGCCGTGGCACGGACGGGTCGCGGTCGTGATGGCCGAGGACAACCCCGACGAGCCGTCGTGGTGGTCGATCATCGCGCCGAACGTCGTGTCGGTGGACCGGGTGTCGGGCGATCACGTCGGGATGCTGCGCGCACCCCATGTCGCGCGGACCGCAGCACTGGTCCGTACCGCCCTGGGGGACAAAACATGACGGACCGGCACGCGGTGCTGGTCCTCGCACATCACCAGCCACACGTGCTGGCGTCACTGCTCGAGTCGCTGCGCCACCCGGCGATCGACGTGTACGTCCACGTGGACGCGAAGTCGGACCTGACGCCCTTCCTCGCAGCGGCCCCGGAACGGGACGGACTGACGTACCTCCACCAACGACGCACCGTGTCCTGGGGCGGATTCAGCATTGTCGAGTCGACACTGGATCTCATTGCCGCAGCACAGGGTTCGGGGCACAACTACGCACGTTTCTCCCTGCTTTCGGGCGCCGACCTGCTGATCGCCCCGCTCGACGACGTGCTCGCTGCCTGGTCGACGGACACCGAGTTCCTGCGCGTCGACCATCGGCTCACGGGGCCGGGTTCGCAGCGCGGCCACGTCGTCGCGCGCCGGCACTTCGCGGACCGTTCCGGCCCCGTGTGGGCCCACCTGTCCGGGCGGCTGCCCCGACGGGTCGACGACACGATCCCACTGGTGCAGGGCTCGATGTGGTGGTCGCTCACTCCGGCCGCGATCGCGGAGGTCACCGGATTCCTCGCCGCGCACCCACAGTGGCTGCGATTCCACCGGCACACCCTGTGCCCCGACGAAGTCGTCTTCCAGTCGATCGTCGCGGCCTCGCCGCTCGCCGACCGCATCGCCCAGCATGTCGACCGCGAGCCCGACATCGCCGCCTACCTCGCGCATCCAGTGCACGGAATGCACCACATCGACTGGTCGGACCGTCAGGCCGTCAACCCCCGCACGTTCACCGCCACCGACGAGGCCGAGTTGCGTCGCTCCCCCGCGCTGTTCGCCCGCAAGGTCGACGACACGGGGCAGGCACTCATCGACGCATTCCGTTCAACCGAACCGGTGACGCCGTGATCCGCGTGCCGAAGCGTCTCGCCACGGCGAGCCTCGAATCCAATGCCGCGGCACTGATGGTGTCATCGGTCGCGACGGGTGCCCTCGGATTGGTGTACTGGGCTGTCGCGGAACGCTTCTTCGACACGTCGGAGGTGGGCCGAGCGTCCGCGGTGATCAGCACGGCGACCATGCTGGCGTCGGTGTCGTGCCTGTCCCTCGGCGGTGCGTACCAGCGGTTCCTGCCGCTGGCGGGGCGTTCCTCCACCCGGCTGATCGTGGGCGGCCTGACCCTGACCTCCACTGTTGCGCTGCTGCTCGGCACCCTGTTCCTGGCGGTGAATCCGTCGAACTCACGACTGTTCACGTCCACGACCGAGCTCGTGCTGTTCCCGCTGATCGTGGTGGCCTTCGCCGTGTACGCCCTGTCCGATCCGATCCTGACCGGCCTACGGCTCGCGAAAGCCGTGGCAGTCAAGAACATTGCGCTGTCGGTGCTGAAGATCGTGCCCATCGTCGTGCTGGCGGGGACGGGTTCGGCGCTGGCGCTGACGGGTTCGTGGGCGGTGCTGGCGTTCGTCGTCACCGCGGCGGCGGTCGTCCACATGCTGCGCACCGGGGTCCGTGGCCGCGAGAACACCGAGCCGCAGCTGCCGCCGACGCGGGAACTGTGGGCGTTCCAGGGTGTGTACTTCACGATGACGCTCGTCGTCACCGTGACGCCGCTGGTGCTTCCGCTGATCGTGGTCGCGCAGCTCGGCACCGAGCAGAACGCGTACTTCAACCTGGCGTGGACGATGTGCTCGGCGGTCGGCCTGCTCCGCAGCTCCGTCGGTTCGGCATTCATCGTCGAGGCGTCGGCACCGGACGCCGACCGGGCCGCCCTGCTCCGCCGCCTGGTGAAGATGCTCGGCGCGGTGGCCGTAGTCTCCGCTGCCGGGTTGGCGATCGGCGGGCCGCTGGTCCTGTACGTGGTGAGCCCGGACTACTTCCACGCCGCGGCCGGATTGGTGGTGGTGATGGCGGTGGAGTCGCTCGTCGGCACCGTCGTCATCCTGTACTTCCTCCTCGCCCAGATCCTGCGCCGGCTCCGGCTGATGTTGGCGATCCAGGTGGTCATCGTCGCCACCACCCTCACGGTGGCGCTTCTCCTCGTCCCCCGGGTCGGCCTGATCGGTGTCGGCCTCGGAGCGCTCACCGCGCAGATGGTTGCGCTCATGGTGCTGGCGTATCCGCTGCGCCGCGCGATCGCGGACCTGACTGCGCCGCGCACGGACGCGGGCACACCGGAGGCCGACACGCGCGAGCCTGCCGTCACCGGCTGAGCGCACCCGGGACCTGATGCACCTTCTCGAGGTGGGAGAAACAGGAATCGACGCCACTCTTGGTCGCATCAGTGCTGGTAGCAGGACGATTCGGACATTTCAGTCGACCTCGATATCGGCTCGGGTTACGTGCGCCGCAAGTGCTAGGTTCCCAGTAACAAAGGTTCGCCTAGCCTGACTCGGGTCCGGGCGACTCCGATCTCGGAATCGAGGGTTGCTGTGCTTGTACTCGCCGCCGACGCCACGGCGCCGGGGATCGCGACCCAACTGTTCGGCAGCGGCCTGATCGGCCTTCGAGAAGGCCTCGAAACCGGGATCGTCGTGATGATCCTCGTGGCGTTCCTGGTCAAGTCCGAGCGCCGCGACGCCCTGAAGTGGGTGTGGCTCGGCGTCGGTACCGCGATCGCGATGGTGGCCGTGATCTTCGGTGCCATCCACTTCGGTACCTCGACCGTCACCGGAACCGCAGCAGAGCTGATCAGCGGCATCGCTTCCCTCGTGGCGGTCGCGATCGTCACCGCGATGGTGCTGTGGATGCGTACCGCCGCGGCCACCATCTCGAGCGATCTGAAGGACAGTCTCGGCAAGGCACTCGCGATCGGCCCGCTGGCGGTCGCGGCGATGGCGTTCTTCGCGGTCGGCCGCGAGGGCGTCGAAACCGCTCTGCTCCTCGTCGGCTACGCCGAGAACGCGGGAAACAGCGTCTGGCCGCTGATCGGACTCCTGCTCGGCATCGCGGTCGCGGCGGTCCTGACGGTGCTGCTGTACTTCGGCGCGGTCCGGATCAACTTCGCGAAGTTCTTCAAGTACACCGGAGCGTTCCTCGTGGTCGTTGCCGCGGGAATCCTGGCCTACGGCGTCCGGGCTCTGCAGATCGCCGGGTGGCTGCCCGGCGGAACCAACTTCGCCTTCGACGCATCCTCCTGGTTCGACACGTCCAGCTGGTACGGAACGGTGCTGCAGGGGATCTTCAACTTCCGCCCCGACCCGACGGTCCTTCAGGTCGTCGCGTGGGTTGCCTACATCGCCATCGTGCTCCCGCTGTTCCTGCGTCCGGTCAGGAAGCCGACGGCGGCGCCGACGGCGGCCACCGAAACCTCCGACCTTCCCGCATAACCCGAAAGGCACCCTCCTGTGCGTCGATCCACTCCCGCTCTCGCCCTCCTGGCTCTGACGCCACTCGCGCTCGCCGCGTGCACGTCGAAGTCGGATTCCAGCGCGGACGCCATCGCTGTCACCGCCACCGACACCACCTGCGACGTCGCCTCGAGCACCGCGGAAACGGGCAACACCACCTTCTCGATCACCAACAACGGGTCGAAGGTCACCGAGTTCTACGTCTTCGGCGCGGGTGATCGCGTCATGGGTGAGGTCGAGAACGTCGGCCCCGGCCTGACCCGCCAGCTCATCGTCAACCTGACCGAGCCGGGGACGTACCACACCGCCTGCAAGCCGGGCATGGTCGGCGAGGGCATCCGAACGGAGTTCACCGTCACGGGCGAGGCCAAGGCCGCGACCGACGAGTCGGGCCAGCTCGCCGAGGCTGCCGCGGGCTACAAGCGGTACGTGAACAGCCAGGTGACCGCGCTGCAGGAGACGGCCGGAAACTTCGTCGCGGCGATCAAGGCCGGCGACGTCGAGGCTGCGAAGGCCCAGTTCCCGACCACCCGCACCTACTACGAGCGCATCGAGCCGATCGCCGAGTCGTTCCCCGACGACCTCGATCCTCGACTCGACCTGCGCGAGGTCGACGTCGAGCCCGGCTGGAACTGGACCGGCTTCCACCGCCTCGAGAAGGACCTCTGGGTCTCCGGGCTCCAGCCGGACACCAATGCGATGGCCGATCAGCTGATCGCGGACCTGCAGGAACTGGCCGACGGCATCGCCGCCGAGGACTTCGTCGTCGATCCGATCCAGGTCGCGGGCGGTGCACAGACCCTTCTCGACGAGGTCTCCCGGACGAAGATCACCGGCGAAGAGGACATCTTCAGCCACACCGACCTGTACGACTTCCAGGCCAACGTGGACGGGTCGCAGGCCGCGATTGCCTCGCTCCGCCCGATCATCGACGAGCGGAACCCCGAGCTGGGGCAGCGCATCGACCAGCGGTTCGCCGATCTCGATGCGGCTCTCGCGCAGTTCCGTGCCGGCGACGGCTTCGTCTCCTACGACACGGTCACCGAGCCGCAGCGGCAGGAACTGTCGCACAAGATCGACGCATTGTCCGCCGAAGTGAGCCAGGTGCAAGGTGTCGTCGCAGGAGACTGATCCGCAGGTGCCCCCCACACCGCCGTCCGGGAAGATCTCCCGCCGAGCGCTTTTCGGCACTGTCGGTGTCGGGGTCGTCGCCGCGGGAGCGGGTGTCGCCGTCGGGCGCCTCACCTCTCCCGAGGACACCTCCGCGCACGGAGACGTCGTCGAGTTCCGGGGCGTCCACCAGGCAGGCATCGTCACCCCCGCTCAGGACCGGATGCACTTCGTCGCCTTCGACGTGATCACCGACTCCCGGGACGAACTGGTCGAACTGCTCAAGACGTGGACGACGATGGCCGAGCGGATGACCGTGGGCGAGGAAGCAGCGCCCGACGGCGCGCTCGGGGCGGGCACCTACACGCCGCCGAGCGACACCGGCGAAGCCCTGGATCTGGAGGCCGGCCAGCTGACGCTCACCATCGGCTTCGGCCCCTCGCTGTTCGAGAAGGACGGGGTCGACCGCTTCGGCATCGCCGACAAGCGACCGGCCGCGCTCGTCGAACTGCCCAAGTTCACCGGTGATGCGCTCGAACCCGCCCGCAGCGGCGGCGACATCTGCATCCAGGCGTGCGCGAACGACCCCCAGGTGGCGGTGCACGCGGTCCGCAACCTCGCGCGGGTCGGGTTCGGGGTGGTCGCGGTCCGCTGGTCGCAGCTCGGCTTCGGGCGGACGTCGTCGACGTCGACGAGCCAGACGACGCCGCGAAACCTCTTCGGGTTCAGGGATGGAACCCGCAACATCAAGGCCGAGGAGGACGACGCCGTCAACCGGTTCGTCTGGGTGGACCCCGCCGACGATCAGGTGTGGATGGGCGGCGGCTCCTATCTCGTCGCCCGCCGCATCCGCATGCTGATCGAGTCGTGGGACCGCACGGTTCTGCACGAGCAGGAGCGGGTCATCGGACGCAGCAAGGGCACCGGAGCGCCGCTGGGACAGGACGAGGAGTTCGACGAACTCGATCTCGATTCCAAAGGCCCCGACGGCCACCTCGTCGACGTCGACGCACACGTGCGTCTGGCGTCGAGGGAGGAACTCGGCGGCATCGAGATCCTGCGGCGCGGATACAACTTCACGGACGGATCGGACGGGTTCGGGCACCTCGACGCCGGACTGTTCTTCATCGCGTACTGCCGCGACCCGCAGAAGCAGTTCGTGCCGATGCAGCAGAACCTGGCGCGGAACGACGCGATGAACGAGTACATCAAGCACGTCGGGTCGGCGGTGTTCGCCGTGCCGCCGGGCGTCGAGGACGGAACCTACTGGGGCTCGACCCTGTTCGGCGGAAGCAGAGAGTCCGCGGGGAACCCCTAGAGGCCTGCCCCTCACCACGAAAAACGGAGTGCGTCACCAGGTGACGCACTCCGTTCACGTTCTGTCCGCCGCGCGGACGAGCATCAGCTTCCGAAGATACCGAGCACGCTGCCGAGCAGGCCCTTCACGAACGCGCCCGGGTCACTCGATCCACCGGTCGACGGCGCGCCACCGGTGACGGTGACGCGCACCGAGGCGATCGGGTCCTGGTAGTCGGTGTCGCCCTCTTCCTTGCACTTCGTGCGCACCTGGTACTCGCCCTCCGGGAACACCGCGGACGTGCCGACACCGGACGCGTTGGTCAGGACCTGGCCCGCGACCATCGTGTCGCCGACGACGAGGTAGCTCTGGCCGACCTTCGTGGTCGAGTCCAGGACGGTGGCGTCGGCACGGTACACGGTGCCCTCGCACTTGACGAACGGCTTGGTGGTGTTCAGACCGGTGATCGAAGTGGTGATGGTGCCCGCGCCTGCGTTCGCTTGGACCGTCGCACCACCCGTGATCGCCGCCGACCCGATGGCCGGGTTGACGACGAGGGCGAGCGCCGAGAGGCCCGCGAGGGTTCCGGCCGCGGCCAGGCGGTGCGTGGTGCGAGTAGCCATGAAGTGTGTCCCTTCGATTGTCGCCGCGCCGACCGCCCCGAACGAGGCCGGCCGGTCCGCGAGGAGCAGCGCGCGGCATCCGTGATGCGTCGTCGTGACGCCGAGTCGATCATGGCAGGGCAATACTTAGGGGACCCTGAGCAGCGGTCGGGTCCGGGCCCTGTCAGTAGGCTGACCGACCATGACCACCACCTGCACGAGGTCACTGTCATGAGTTCGTCGGGCCGAGAACTGTCTCGCCGCGCGTTCGTCGGAGGAGTGTGCGCGGCCGGATGCCTCGCGGTCGCCGGCTGCGCCGGATCGTCCGAATCGGAGCCGAAGCGGTCGGGACCACTCCAGGTCCCGGTCGGAGACGTTCCCGTCGGCGGTGGCGTGGTCCTACGGGCCGATCAGGTGGTGGTGACGCAGCCCGAACCCGGTGTCTTCCATGCCTTCTCGGCCGTGTGCACCCACGACGGATGCCTGGTGTCCAGTATCGACAAGGGTCTGATCGTGTGCCGCTGCCACGGCAGCGCATTCTCCGTGGACGACGGTTCGGTGGTCCGCAGCCCAGCCCAGAAACCGCTGCCGACGCGCGTCGTCCAGCAGACCGGCGACACCCTCACGATCACCACCTGACTTCCGTCCTACGCGCGGGCCACCGCCTCGACCACCTTGCGTCCGGTGAAGCGGAGCGTCTCGAGTCCCGGCGCGCGGAGGACGGCCGACACCGCAGGTCCGGCGACCGCGGCGAACGCCTTCACCGCGGCGACCGGCCGCGGGCCCTCCGGCCTCGGCAACCACAGCAGGGCTTCGAGTGCATCGTCGGACAGTGGCCTGCTGCCGACGGCGTGCGCATGCTCGCGAGCGATGCGCAGGTGCGCCTGCCGCTGCTCGACTGAATACAGTGCACTGACCTGCGATTCGTGTATGCGGTACAGGTACCCGACCATCGGCAGGTTACCGAGCCGACCGTGCTCGGACAGTTCCGTCCACATCCGGTAGTCCTCCGCGTGGGCGAACTCGGTCCGGAAACGCAGCCCGGCGCGCTCGAGCGCCGACGCCCGGATCATGACCGACGCACCGCAGTGCGGGCTCGCCAGCAGCATCCGCTGCCTGCACGCCGCGTCGCCGACCGGCATCCGGACGCGTCCGGTGAGCGCGCCGAACAGTACGTAGTCAGTTCCGCAGACGATCAGCTCCGGATCGGCACGCATGGCGCGGATCTGGGCCGAGAGCCTGCCTGCGGGCATCGGGTCGTCGGCGTCCATTCGCGCGACGAACTCACCTCGGGCCTCGTCGAGTCCGCGGTTGAGGGCACCGACGAGGCCGGTGTTGTCCTGCCGCACGACTCGCAGTCGTGGATCGTCCACCGATGCGAGCAGGGCCGGGGTCTCGTCGGTGGATCCGTCGTCGACGACGAGCAGTTCGAAGTCCCGGAAGTCCTGCGCGAGGATCGACCCGATCGACTCACGCAGATACGGTGCGGCGTTGTAGGCGGGCACCAGGACGGTGACCGTGGGCGCGTTCATCGGTACCTCAGGATGGTCGAGTAGAGGCCGGGCGTGACGCCGACCATCGCGGCGAACACCGCCTCTCGGCGGTGTCCGGTGCGCAGGAGCGGGATCACATCGCGCATCGACACCCGGCTCCGGACGCGGGAGATCGCCTCGTCGTACAGGTCCGGACGGGACGCGGCCGCATGGTCGGCGCGCATCGCGACGTGTGCAACGGAGCGCAGGATCTCGCGGTACCGGAAGCCACGCATCTCGGACGCCCAGCGGTCGCCGAGACCCGCCTCGGACACGGCGATGTCGACGTCGCGTTCCACCGTGAACAGGTCGAAGGTGCGCCGGTTCAGCGAGGTGCTGATCGACCCCTCGCGGTACAGGTAGCGGTACAGCGGCTCGTCCACCAACGCGATCCGGTTGGACTCCAACGACATCCGCATCAGCGGCGCCATGTCCTCGTAGCCCTGGTCCTCGTCCCACGGACGGTCACCCAGCAGCTCGCGGCGGAAGAGCTTCGTGCAGGCATATGCCTTGGCCAGCCCGGTGACGAGCAGGTGCGCGAACACCTTCCCGGACACCACGATCGCCTCGTACGGCGCCTCGTCGATCTGCAGGACGCGTCCATGCTCGTCGACGCGCTGGGTGCGGGTGCACGCGAAGTCCGCGGACCCGTCCTCGAGAGCACCCGCGAGCAGTTCGACGAACCGCGGATCGGCTTCGTCGTCGCTGTCGAGGAACCAGATCAGATCGCCCGTGGCGGCCGAGAGCCCGGAGTTTCGGGCGCGGCCGAGCCCACGGTTGCGCTCGTGCACGACGCTGCGGAAGTCCACTCCACGCTCGCGCAGGAACCCCTCGGCGACGGCCATCGACTCGTCCCCGCCCCGGTCGTCGACGAGGACGATCTCGTCGACCGGACGAGTCTGGGCGAGCACCGACGCCAGGCATCCCTCGACGTACGGGAGGCAGCGGTACACGGGCACCACCACGGACACGCGGTTCACTGCGCTTCCTCGGTCTGCGTGAACTGCGGTGTGACAGTGGCGAAGATGCCGTAGTGGTCCGAGCCGGGCAGGTGCACGCGCTCGTACTCCCCCACGACCGCGTTCTTGAGCACGACGCGGTCGATCGCGATCACCGGCGGATACCAGCGATCCGCCGGATAGGTGGGCACCAGCCCCGCGCCCGCTTGCTCCCCGGCGTCGACGAAACCGTCGGTGAGGAGGTCGCGGTACCGGCTGTGCGAGTAGGTCGAGTTGAAGTCGCCGCTCACGACGACGGGATCGCCGTCGGCGGCCCGCTCGTGCAGCAGGTCGCGCAGCTTCTCCACCTCTGCCGCCCACATCCAGGACGGCGACGGGTACGGCGGCATCGGGTGCACGGCGGCGAGGGTCACGGT
This sequence comes from Rhodococcus sp. RD6.2, assembly GCF_001040705.1. Taxonomy (GTDB): domain Bacteria; phylum Actinomycetota; class Actinomycetes; order Mycobacteriales; family Mycobacteriaceae; genus Rhodococcus_G. Next base: position 484,855 of record NZ_CVQP01000001.1, on the reverse strand, counting down.
GCGGCCGCCACCCACATCCAGCGTGGTGACCAGGTTGGCCATCGAGAAGTCCCCGAGGCGCGCGGGGTCACGCAGCGGGAACCTGCTGTAGATGCCCGTGCCGCCCCCGCCGGATCCGTGGGGCACCAGGTACGTCTCGGGCAGGAGATCGTCGAGGCCAGAATCCCGAAGTCGGATCACAGCCGAATCCGTGAGTTCCTCCACCGTCAGGACGTCGACGGCCCGGGACCGCACCAACTCGACGAGGGCGTCCGTGTCCGCCTCGCCGAGTCGAATGTTGGCCTGCAGCACGCGGATCTCGTTGTCCCCCGCGACCACGTCCGGGGCGTCGCGCACGTACAGCGGCGCCTGCATCGACACGCCCGCGAGGACCACGACGACGGCGACCGCGAGCGTTCGCCACGCGCGCACGCACGCCAACGACACCAGACCGACGACCCCGACGACGAGCAGCAACGGCACGAACGACGCCAGGATGATCAGCGCGTTGCTCTCGGGCCCGACGACGTGCGCCACCGCCGCGAACGCCGCAACCGCGACCGCCGCGACCCCACACACGTACACCGCGCGGCGCACGGCGCCCCCCGGTGTCATCGGCGTCGCTCAGCTCGCAGGAGCGTCAACCCTCGTTGTTCAACTCGCACCCAGAACCTCGAACCACGCCCCGAGTTCCGGATCCGACGCCAGGTCGACGAAGTCGACGCTCACCCCTTCCGAGCGCCACCGCTCGACGAGCGACATCAACCGAACGGAGTCGAGGCCGAGATCGAGGAGATTCGCATCCTCGGTGAACTCGTCGACGGGCAGATCGAGCAGGGCCGCCAGGTCGGCCCGCATGCGGTCACGGGTCAGGGTCGAACTCATCGGTGGTGCCTTTCGAAATCGGTGACGTGTCGCGGCAGGGAACCCCAGGTCACGCCGACACGGCGGTGTCCTCGTCGAGCGTGGTTGTGGCGGTGGCGCGACGGAGCGTGCCGAGCACGACCAGTAGGACGAGCGCGACACCGCACAGGGTTGCGCTGTAGGCGACGATGGCGGCGGACGGCGCCACCAACCCGCCGACCGCACCCGCGACGAGCGCGCCGACGGACGCGCCCGCAACTTCCTGCGCCGCCCACAGTCCGTTCACCCGGCCCAGCATGTGCTCGGGTGTGTGGGTCTGGATCAGCGAGTAGCGCAGGACTTCCTGCACGGACGTGATCGCACCCGCGACGATCAGCAGGAGCATCGCCACGACCAGGACGCCCGCGAGCCCGACGACGGCCTGCGCGGCGAACCCCGCGGCTAGTGCGATCAGCAGGACGAGTCCCGGTCGGGTGAGCCTGCCCAGCCATCCACTGGTCACCGTCGCGATCACGGCGCCGACCGCGGTGGCGGCGTACAGGAGGCCGGCGGCGCGGGAGTCGTTGCCGAACCGCTCGTCGACGAACCCGGGGACGAGCACGAGCAGTCCGCTGCCGAGCATGGCGACGACGCCGGCGATCATGACACCGCCGATCACCCGATGCCCCGCGATGAACGCCAGCACGGAGACCTCCTCGGCGGGAAGCGGTTCCGTGGGGTCGTCGGATCCTCCGGCGGCGCGACCGGTTGGGGCGGGAAGCGGCGGCAACCCGGCGAGCAGCGCGATGGTGATCGCGGTACCGATCGCGGCAACCCAGTAGTTCCAGGACACGGAGAACGCGGCGATGACGACACCGCCGAGTGCCGGGGACACGACCGCGCCTGCCCGGGCGCTGAGCACGTTCAGGGCACCGACCCCGACCAACTGCTCGTGCGGAACGAGGGTCGGCACCACGGCGAACAGTGCGGCGATGCTGATGGATCCGATCAATCCGTTGATCAGCGACAGCACCAGGATCGCGATCCAGGACGGGTCGGCGAGCATCGCGTTGACCGCGAGCCCGACGAAGGTGATCCCGGACACGGTGCGCGCGAACAGGATCAGCTTCTTGCGGTCGTAGCGGTCGGCGAGGATGCCGCCCACCAGCATGCCGCCCATCGACGCGGCGCCCTCCACGGCGGCGACGAGACCGACCAGGAAGGACGACCCGGTGAGGGCGTACATCTGGATCGGAACGCCGACCATCAGCAATCCGATGCCGAAGATCGAGATGGTGCGGGCGATGAACACCCGCCGGAACGCTGCGCTCTCGCGCAGCGGCCGTACGTCGAGGAAGACGCCGCTCTCACTCATGTCAGCCCGCGTTGCTCTTGGCGACGGCGTCGACGATCAACGGCATCACCTGGTCGGTGGCCCAGGCGAGGGAGATCGCGGACGGGAAGCCGATGGCGTTCGGCAGTCCGGTGTTGCGGGCGAGGGACACCACGGCGCCCTTCTGCACGGCGGGCAGCGCGTTCCAGGCCTCGAACTTCGTCAGGTAGCCCATGTCGCCGGTCGGCGACACGACGAACTCGACGTCTGCGTTCATGTTGCCGATGTTCTCGTAGGAGAGGATGCCGCGGCCGTCGGCGTCGACGGGCAGGGACGTGGCGTACGGGCTCAGGACCAGGCCGAGCGAGGTGAGGAACTGGCCGATGCCACGCTCGTCGGAGGCGAGCACCGACAGCTGGCCACCCGTGTCACCGATGACCGCGTTGTACACCTTGCCCGCGATGGACGGGTTGGCGTCCTTCGCGGCCTGCAGGTTCTTCTCGGCGTCGGCGATCACCGACTCGGCCTTGTCGGGGATACCGAGAGCGGCCGCGACCTTGCGGGTCGAGTTCTGCCACGGCTCACCGTTGGCCTTGGTGTCGAAGTGGACGACCGGGGCCTGCGTGTTCAGCTGGTCGAAGTTGGACTGGTCGAGTCCCCAGAAGCCGGTGGAGACGATGATGTCGGGCTGCAGCACGGCGAGCTTCTCGGCGATCGAGTCGGCGCCGGTGTCCATGTCGAGGGTCTCGACGCTCTGGCCTCCCAACGCCTCCTTCTGCCAGGGCCAGATGCCGGTTCCGCCGGTGGCGGCGCGGTTCTGGGCGTCCACCGGGAAGGCGATCGGGGTGACACCGAGGGAGAGCAGGATGTCGGCGTCCTGCGGGGACAGCGGCACCGCGCGGGTCGGCTGCGCCTCGACGGTCGATTCGCCGAACTTGCCGGACACCGTCACCGGGAACTGCCCCACATCGGCGCTCGCCGACGCTCCGGCGGTGGTGTCGGTGCTGTCGGAGTCCGAGCCGCATGCGGCCACACCCACCATCACGGTCGCGGCGGCGACAGCGGCACCGATCCGTCTGGTCCATCGAGTGTTCATCTGTTCCCTTTCGTGCGGTTGAGGTGTGTCCCCGTGCGGTTGACGTGTGTCACGGACGAATTCCGGCGTCGTCGACGGCAGCGGCGAGATCACCGAGCGACCCGACTGCGAACACCTGCGCGCCGTCGACCTCGACGCCAAGGGCTCGAAGCCGGCTCAGCAATGCCATCACGCCGATACTGTCGCAGCCGAGTGCGAACAGGTCGTCGTCGAGTCCGACGCGATCGAGCCCGAACTGCTCGGCGACGGCCCCGCACAGCAGGGTCTCCGTTGCCGTGGTCGGCGCCCGGTACTCCCCTGCCGCTCGGAACTCCGGTCGCGGCAGGGCATCCCGATCGAGCTTGCCGTTCGGGAGCGTCGGCAGGGCGTCCAGGACGACGATCGCCGCGGGCACCATGTAGTCGGGCAGCACCGTCCGGATGCGGCGACGCAACGCGTCCGCGTCAACGGTTCCGGATGCAGCCACCACATAGCCCACCAGGTGAACGCCGCCGCCGGTGCCGCGGGCCTGCACGACCGCGTCGGCGACCGCGGTGTCGGCAAGCAGCGCCGCAGCGACCTCGGCGGGTTCGATGCGGTGACCACGCACCTTCACCTGGTCGTCGGACCGGCCGCGGTACTGGATCTGTCCGTCGCGGTTCCAGCGGGCCCGGTCCCCGGTGCGGTAGATGCGGGCGCCGGGCGCACCGAACGGGTCGGCGACGAAACGCTCCGCCGTTCTTCCCGGTTCGCCGCCGTAGCCGCGGGCGAGTCCGTCGCCCGCCAGGTACAGCTCGCCTTCGACACCGACCGGCGTCGGCCGCAGCCATTCGTCGAGGACGAATGCCCTGGTGTTGCCGACCGGGCGGCCGGTGACGGGGAGGTCGCTGTCGGAGGTGCGTGCCACGAGCGCGTCGACTGTGCTCTCGCTCGGCCCGTACAGGTTGTACGACTCGGTGCCGTCCTGCGCCCGCAGCCGTGCCCACAGGGGCGCCGCGACGGCCTCGCCGCCAAACCCGAGCGACGCGGGCACCCGGCCACCCTCGAGGAGTCCGGCGTCGATCAGTTGCGCGAGATGCGACGGCGTGACCTCGACGAAGTCCCATTCCTGGGTCTGCGCCTGGAGCACCATCTTTCGCGGATCGCGCTGGGTCTCCTCGTCGACCAGGCACAGCGCGTGCCCGTCGAGGAGCCAGAGCTGCGGCTGCCAGGACGCGTCGAAGGCGAAGGACCAGGCGTGACCGACCCGGAGGCGGTGCCTGCCCGCGCGTCGCTGCGTCGGCCGGTACAGGTCGGCGCGGTGACTGTGGAACAACGTCACCAGGCCCCGGTGCACCGCGACGACCGCCTTGGGGACACCGGTCGAGCCGGAGGTGTGGACCACGTACGCCGGGTGCTCGGGGCGCAGCGGGGCGACCCGGTCCCGGTCACCGACCGGGGCCGGGCTCAACTCCGTCAGGCGTGCCGTGACGGCCGGGTCGTCGAGTAGGACGACCGTGGCCTCGGTTGCCGGAAGCCGGTCGGCGAGGGCGCTGGTGGTGAGCACCAGCGCAGGCGTCGTCGTCGCGAACACGGCAGCCGTCCGGGCTGCGGGCGCGTGCGGGTCGCAGGCCACGTAGGCGCCGCCCGAGGCCAGTACCGCGAGGATCGACGTGATCGCGTCCGCGGTCCGCGGAAGCATCAGCGCCACCGGGACTTCCGGACCGACACCTTCGGCGATCAGCAGCCGGGCGACACGGTTGACGCGCGCCGCGAGGTCGCCGAACGTCCATTCCGTGTCCCCGTCGATCAGGGCGGGCTCGTCGCGGTACCGCTGCGCCGCGTCCGCGAACAGGGTCGGGACGGTCGTGTCGGGCACGTCGATCGGGTTGACGTTCCAGCTCCGTGTCAGATTCCGGCGATCCGCGGCGGGGATCGCATCCAGCGCCGACAGCCGGAGATCCGCGGGACCGGTCGCGATCTCGCGCAGCACCGTGGACAGTCCGGCGGCGAGCCGCTCGACCGTCTCGCGGTCGAACAGGTCGGAGCTGTACTCGATCATGCCGACGATGGTGTCGGTGCCCGCGTACTCGACGAAGTCGAAGGACAGGTCGAACTTCGCCGTCGTCGCCTCGATCGGCTCCGGCGTCATGCCCGCCACTCCCCCGAAGCCGTCGGTCGGGCTCGGCTCGGTGAGGTAGACGACCATCGTCTGGAACAGCGGATGCACCGATCGCGACCGGGCTCCCGCACCGGGACTGCTCGGGAACTCGGCGGGGTTGCGTGCGGCGTCGACGACCTGCTCGAACGGCAGGTCCTGGTTCTCGAAGGCGGCGAGGTCGCTGTCCCGGACCCGTGCCAGCAGGTCCGCGACGGTCGGGTCACCGGACAGGTCGGTGCGCAGCACCAGCGTGTTGAGGAAGAACCCGACGAGGTCCTCGAGCTGACGCTCCCCGCGTCCCGACACCGGTGTGCCGATCGGGATGTCCACGCCCGCACCGGACTTGTGCAGGAGAACGGCGACCGCGGTCTGCACGAGCATGAACATGCTGACGCCCTGTGCACGGGCGACCACGCGCATCCCGGCGACCACGTCGGCATCCACACCGAGGTACACGGCGCCACCGCGGTAGCTGAACCGGGCAGGCCGGGTGCGGTCGGTGGGCAGTGACAGTTCCTCCGGCAGGCCTGCGAGCGTCTCGCGCCAGTACCCCGCCTGCCGGGCCGCGAGGCTGCCGGAGTCGGACGGGTCCCCGAGCAGTTCCCGCTGCCACAACGTGAAGTCCGCGTACTGCACCGGCAGCGGCGTCCACTGCGGCGCCCGACCCGCCTGACGCAGGGCGTACGCGCCGAGGAGGTCGGTGAGCAGCGCACGGGTGGACCACTCGTCGGTGGCGATGTGATGGATCACCAGGACGACGACGGTGTCGGCGTCGGTCTCGAGCACCGTGACGCGCACCGGCGCCTCCGCCGCGAGGTCGAAGCGGTACCTGGCCGCGTCCGCCGTGGCCGCGGCGACGTCGTCGGGTCGCACGGCGCGGCGGTCGAGGTTCACCTCGACCCCGTCGGCGGGCAGGATCACCTGCTGCGGTGCACCGTCCACCTCGGGGAACACCGTGCGCAGCACTTCGTGACGAATCATCAGGTCCCGCACCGCTTCCGCGAGCGCGACGACGTCGACCGAGCCGTGGACGCGCCACGAGATCGGCACGTTGTACGCGCCGCCTTCTGCCCCCAGCCGATCCAGGATCCACATGCGCTGTTGCGCGAAGGACAGGGGCACCGCCCCGGGGCGGTCACCCGCGACGAGGTCGGGACGCGAGGCCCCCTGCGCTCGTAGTGCCAGCGGCGCGAGCCTGGCCACCGTCGGCGCCTCGAAGATGCTCCGCACCGCGACCTCGACACCGAGATCGGCGCGCAGCGCGTTGACGAGACGGATCGCGGTGAGCGAGTGCCCGCCGAGCGCGAAGAAGTCGTCGTCGATTCCGACGGACTCGACGCCGAGGGCTCCGGCGAACGCCGCACACAGTCGGGCCTCGAATTCGTCGCGGGGGCCCCGGGACTCCGTCGATGCACCGAAGTCGGGTCGCGGGAGCGCCTTCCGGTCGAGCTTGCCGTTGAAGTTGACGGGCACGGAGTCGATCGGAATGACGACGGCGGGAATCAGGTGGTCGGGGACCACGCCGGCGAGCCCGGATCGCACCGAGGCTGGATCGACCGGGGACGCTCCGACGACGTACCCAACGAGGACCGGCTCGCCCTCGGCGTTGCGTGCCACCGACGCAACGGCGCGGGACACCGACGGCAGCGCTTCGAGCGCCGACTCGACCTCACCGAGTTCGATACGCAGGCCTCGGATCTTCACCTGATCGTCGATGCGGCCGAGGAACTCGAGTTCGGGGGCCGACTCCGATCCGGAACATCCCCCGTCGCTGGGCTCGCCTCCGCCCCACCGCACCAGGTCGCCGGTGCGGTAGAGCCGCGCCCCGGCGTCGCCGTTCGGATCCGCGACGAAGCGCTGCGCGGTCAGTCCGGGCTTGCCGAGATAGCCGTCCGCCACCTGGACGCCGCCAAGGTACAGCTCGCCCGGCACCCCACCCGGGACCGGTCGCAATCGTGAATCGAACACGTAGAGGGCGACATTGGCTCCGGGTCCGCCGATGGGCGTGGCACCGGCGGCATCGGCGACCCGTGCCGTCAGGTCTGCGGCGAGGGTGACCTCGACGGCCGCTTCCGTCGGTCCGTACAGGTTCTCGATCGAGGCACCGGGAACGGCGGCGGCGAACCTGGCGACGGTCCGGAACTGCAGCGCCTCTCCGGAGCACACCACCCGGCGAAGGCGCGGAAGCTCGACCGTGTCGAGTGCGAGAACCTCCTCCAGCATCGACGGCACGAAGTGCGCGACGGTCACCTCTCCGACGCGGAGCAGTGTTTGCACAGCGATCGGGTCGCGGTGGTCGTCCGGTCCGGCGACGACCACGGCAGCGCCGTTGACGTGGGGCCAGAACAGTTCCCACACCGAGACGTCGAAGGTCGCGGGCGTCTTGAGTGCCACGCGGTCGTCGGCGGTCACCGGGATCCGGTCCTGCACCCAGTTCAGCCGGTTGACTACCGCACGGTGCGCGACCACGACACCCTTCGGGTTTCCCGTGGAACCGGAGGTGTAGATGACGTAGATCGGGTGTGCGGGCGTGAGCGACGCTCCCCGGTCTGCGTCCGTCACGGGCTGCGACGACTGCGCGGTCAGACGGTCCCGGACGGTCTGCGCATCCAGGTCCGTGCGCGGCACGTCGCCGGGCAGCGTCGTCGCCGTCGTGGATAGCACGCGGACGGGGCGGGCGTCGCCGAACAGGTACTCGATGCGCGCGGGCGGGAGTCCGGTGTCGATCGGCAGGTAGGCGGCACCGGACTTCACGACGGCGTGGATCGCGACGAGCTGGTCCACCGACCGGGGCACCGCCACCGCGACGAGGTCACCGGGGCCGGCCCCGTCCTCGATCAGCATGCGCGCCAGCGCGTTCGAGCGTCCGTCGAGCTCGGCGTACGTCAGGGTGTCCGCACCCGCCATGATGGCCGTGGCGGTCGGGGCCAGTACCGCACGCCGCGAGAGCATCTCGGCGACGGTGACGTCCTCGTACCGCGCGACGGGGCCGACGCCGACCGCGAGCTGCCGGGACCGCTCCCCCTCGTCGAGCAACGGGAGGTCACCGATCCGCGCCGACGGATCGGCGGCGACCTCGGCGGCGGCGCGGGTGAGCGACCCGAGGACGGTCTCGACCGCAGTCTGGTCGAAGATGTCGGCGGCGTACTCGGCGACGACGGTCACGTCCCCGGTGTCCGGAGCCTCGACGAAGGTGATGTTCAGGTCGAACTTCGCGCGGATGTTGGTCAACTGCTCCCAGCGGGTGGGCACGCCGAGCAGGTCGGGCAGCACCGCAGGACGCTGCAGGTAGCTGACCATCACCTGGAACAGCGGGTTGCGGCCCTCGACACGGGTGGGCGCCAACTCCTCGACGAGGCGCTGGAACGGCACGTCCTGGTGGGACATCGCCGCGAGGTCGGCTTCGCGAACCCGGTCCACGAGGTCCCCGAACGTCGGGTCGCCGGACAGGTCGGTGCGCAGGACTACCGTGCCGACGAAGAACCCGACCAGGTCGTCGAGGGCACTGTCGGATCGGCCGGACACCGGGCTGCCGACCACCACGTCGTCGCCGGCTCCGAGCCGGGACAGCACCGCGGTGGTGAGGGCGTGCAGCACCATGAACATGGTGCCGCCGCGGGCATCCGCGACCTCCCGCAGTCGCGCGGCCACGCCGGCGCCGATCACGGTCTGCGCGTTGCCCGCGCGGTACGTCGGTGTCACGGGCCGGGGGCGGGTGGCGGGAAGCGGCATCTCCTCCGGCAGGCCCGCGAGCGCGCCCCGCCAGTAGTCGAGTTGTCCGTCGATTCCCTTCTCGCCGAGAATGTCCCGCTGCCACAGCGCGTAGTCGGCGTACTGCACGGGCAGCGGCGTCCACTCCGGCTCGCGTCCGGCCACTCGGGACAGGTAGGCCCGCGTCAGGTCGCCCAGCAGGGGCGCGTCGGACCACTCGTCGGTCGCGATGTGGTGCAGCACCACCACCACGACGTGCCGGTCGGGCGCCTCCCGCAGCAGGCTGACGCGCAGTGGCACGTCGGTGCGCAGGTCGAAGTTCGCCATCAGTCGCTCGACGACCCGGGTCTCGGTGGTCCCGGCGTCGGTGTCGAGGACCTCGAGTTCGCCGCCCGTGGGCAGGATCACCTGGTAGGCCTCACCGTCCGCGGATTCGACCACGGTGCGCAGACTTTCGTGCCTGCCGGTGACGTCCCGGACGGCCGCGGCGAGGGCGTCGGCGTCGACGGGTCCGTCGAGGCGTGCGACGTGCGCGTAGTGGTAGCCAAGGGAATCGTCGGTCATCTCGGCGAGCAGCCACAGTCGTTCCTGCGCCGCGGACAGCGGGATCCGGTCGGGACGCGGAAGCGCGACGATCGCGGGCAGCGCACTCGCCGCCGACGGCAGCAGCCGCGCCAGCTCGGCCGGGGTCCGGGCGTCGAACAGGTCGCGGATCGTGAGCTGCACGTCGAACGCGGCGCGCACACGGCTGACGACCCGCATCGCGATCATCGAGTGACCGCCGAGTTCGAAGAAGTCGTCGTCGGCGCCGACGGCGTCGAGTCCGAGCAGGTCCGCGAACAGCTCGCACAGCACCCGCTCGGCTTCGGTGGCCGGTGCGCGGCTGCCCGCGCTCGCCCGCATCTCGGGCTCGGGCAAGGCCTTCGCATCGAGCTTGCCGTTGACGGTCATGGGGATCGCGTCGATGGTCTGCAAGCTGGACGGCACCATGTAGTCGGGCAGCTGCGCCCGCAGGTGGTCCAGAACGGCAACGACCTGGTCGCCCCCCGCGGTGTCGGCCGGGACCAGATACGCGGCAAGGCGTTTCATGCCGGGCACCAGCGGATCGTCGACGGCGATCACGGCGGCCGACGCCGCGGCCGGGTGCGCCTCGATGACGGATTCGATCTCGTGCAGCTCGACGCGGTAGCCGCGGATCTTGACCTGGTCGTCGATGCGGCCGAGGTAGTCGATGTTGCCGTCGGCGCGGGCACGGACGAAGTCGCCGGTGCGGTACATCCGCGTCCCGGGCTCGAACGGGTTCGCGACGAAGCGGTCGGCGGTGATGTCGACCCGGCCGAGGTACCCGCGCGCCAGGCCCGCGCCCGCGATGTACAGCTCGCCCGCGACACCGTCGACCACGGGTCGCAGCCACGGGTCGAGGATGTGCCCGCGGGTCGCCCGGATCGGCGTGCCGACGGTCGGGGTGTCGCTGTCGTCGGTGCCTGCGCCGAGGGTGTTGATGGTGTACTCGGTGGGCCCGTACAGGTTGTAGCCGAGGGTTCCGTCGGTGTCCCGCAGCCGGTTCCACACCGAGTCCGGGACCGCTTCGCCACCGAGGAGCACCAGGGGCGGCCGGTGCGCTGCGGTGCCGTCCGGCCCCGGACCCTCGTCGAGGAGCCCCTCCGCGAACAGTGCGGTCGCATAGGTGGGGGTGACGTTGACGACGTCGATGGCCATGCGGTCGCAGTACTGCACCAGCGCCTGCGCGTCGCGGCGCAGATCCTCGTCGCAGATGTGTACCTCGTGGCCCTCGACGAGCCAGAGCAGCTCCTCCCACGACATGTCGAACGCGAAGGACACGGTGTGCGCCACCCGCATCCGGCGTCCACCCGCCGCGGCGACGATCGGGTCGAAGATCTCGTCCTGGTGGTTGCGCTGCATGTTGGTCAGGCCCCGATAGGGCGTGACGACGCCCTTCGGCTTGCCCGTCGATCCGGATGTGTAGATCACGTAGGCGGGATGGTCGAGCCGGTCCACGGACCCGGGCGCGAACACTCCGAGAGCCGAGTCGTCGAGCGGCGACGAGTCCCAGTCGTGGGGTTCGTCGAGCCGGATCGACCGCTGCGGATCGAGATCCAGTCGCGCTTCGACCGCGGACGTGGTCACGGCGAGCACGGGCCGCGCGTCGTCCAGGATCACCTTGAGACGCTCGTCGGGCTGATCGAGTTCGAGCGGCAGGTAGGCGGCGCCCACACGCAGGACGGCGAACAGCGCGACGACCATGTCGACGGTACGCGGAAGCCCCAGCGCCACCACGGTTTCGGGCCCGGATCCGCGCTCGATCAGGTGGCGGGCGAGACCGTCGACGCGGGCCGCGAGGTCGCCGTACGTGACGCGCTCCTCGCCGAACACGAGCGCGATCTCGTCGGGGATCTCCGCGGCCTTCACGACGAGCATCTCGGCGATGGTCACGTCCTCCACCGCGGGGAGCGGCTGCGACCACTGCTCGCGGGCGGCCGCCAGTTCGGTGACGCTGCGCGCGGGGACCTGGCCCACCAACCGGTCGGCATCCCGAGCGATGGTGCCCAGCAGGTCCACGAACCGGTCGTGGAGGCCGTGGGCGCGGTCCGCCGCGACGAGATCGGCGCGGTAGTCGACCTTGACGTGCAGTTCCTCGCCCGGCGAGACGACCACGGCGAGGGGGTAGTGGGTGTGGTCGAGGCTGTCCTCCCCGACGATGTCGTGCTTCGCGGACTGCGCGGCCATCTCGGCTGCGTTCTTGAAGTTCTGCAGCACGAACAGGGTGTCGAACAGCTGGGTGTGGCCGGTGGCCCGCTGGATCTCGCCGAGCCCGAGGTACTCGTGTTCCATCCGCTCGACGTACTCGTCCTGCATGCGACGCAGCAGCGCTCCGACGGTCTCGGTCGGGTCGAGCGTCACTCGCACGGGCACCGTGTTGAGGAACATGCCGAGAACGCGGTCGAGGCCGACGATCTCGGTCGGCCGTCCCGCGACGGTGGAGCCGAACACCACGTCGGTGCGGCCGGACTCGGCGGACAGCAGCAGACCCATCGCCGCGTTCATCAACGCGTTCAACGTGACACCACTGGTCCGGGCTCGCTCGCGCAGTGCGGAGGTGAGCTCGGTGCCGACGTACGACTCGATACGTGTCGGCACGACGGGGACGCCGCCCTTGGTGGGCCCGGCGACGAGGGTGGGGGTCTCGAAACCGGCGTACGCGTCGCGCCAGGCGAGCGCCGCGGCCGCGGGGTCGCGGTCGGCGAGCCAGGACAGGTAGTCGGTGAAGCCTGCCTCGGGTGCGGCGACCGGGTCGCCCGCGTAGCGGGCGAGCAGCTGGTCGACGAACAGGGCACCGGACCAGCCGTCCCACAGGATGAACTCGCGATTGACCACGAGCCGGTCCACACCGCCACCGAGGTGCAGCAGCAGCATCCGCCACAGCGGCGGCGACGTGAGGTCGAACGGCTTGGCGCGATCGGCCGCCATCACTTCCTGGGCGCGGGCCTCCTGATCACCCTCGGGGAGCTCGGACAGGTCGATTTCCAGGAACGGGACCTCGAGTCCGCTGCCGATGAACTGCACCGGATCGGCCAGCCCGTCGTTGGTGAAACCGGCTCGCACCGTGGGGTTCTCGTCCAGCAGGGCGGCGGCCGCGGTGCGCAGCCGCACGATGTCGACGCGGTGCCCGAAGTCGAGGGAGAACTGGGCGGTGTAGATGTCACGGGAGTCGTCGAACACGGACTGGAAGAACAGCCCACGCTGGAGCGGGGAGAGCGGCCAGATGTCCTCGACCACCACCGGAGCGACGGCTTCGACGCGGTCGATCTCGTCCTGGGTCAGGTCGATGTGCCGGAGGTCGGACGGCGTCAGCCGCGCCGACCCGGACGCGGCGCCCGTGAGTTCCACCAGGTCGGCAAGCGCCCGCTGCCACAGCGCCGCGATCGCGCCCAGACCCTCGTCCCCCAGCCCGTGATCGGACTCGAAGCGCACCGTCGCGCCGCCGTGTCCGTCGGGTCGGACACACACGTCGAGGGCGCGACTCCCGATGCGGTCGCCGCCGGCTCGGACCGACACCTGCGGAGCCGGAAGCCCGGCGAGCGCGGGTCCTGCCTGCACGTTCGCGTACCGCAGCATCGGGAACCCGATTCCGCCCGCGGATCGGATTCGTTCCTTCGCGGAACGCAGCACGGATAGCGGGTCGGTGCCGAGGAGCAGCCGGGCGGGTGCCGACCAGTCCAGCGGGCCGACGGTGCGATCGAGCACACCTCCGTCCGATCCGTCCCACCCGGCGCGGCCGTCTCGCCACAAATCGACGACGAGTTCGGCTGCGGTGGCGTCGTTCTCGCGCCAGCGCGCGACGGCGAGCGCCGTCGCTGCGGCCCACACGTCACCGAGCTCGCCCTTGACGAGCGCAGGAACGGCGGCGGTCGTGGCGGCGTACTCGCTCGGCGACAGCGTCACCTCGATGGCGGCGGCAGGGCCCACCGGGTCCACACCGACACCGGGGGTGGCGAGTTCGGCGCCGGGTGCGAGCACCGACATCCACGTCACCAGCTCGGCGAGGCGGGCGGGCTGCGCGGCTTCGGCGGTGAACTGCTGGGCGTGCGCCTTGAGGGAGACGGGCACGGCGGGCAGCGACACGTCACGGCCACGACTCACCGCGCGCAGTGCGGTTGTGAAGTCCTCGGCGACGACCTGCCAGGACCGCTCGTCGACGAGGCCTGCGGGGGCGAGCAGGATCAGTTCCCCGGCTCCCCCGGTGGCCCACACCACGCTGAGCACACGCCCCGTCGCGGGGTCGGGCGACACCCCGTCCAGCGCGGCGAGTTCCGCGACGTCCGCACCGGATTCGACGGCCTGGACGTGCACCAGCGAGGACGCGTCGACGGTGTCGGGGACGGCGAGGAGCCACAGGATCGGGGCGGGCGCGGTCAGCGTGGCCCGGAGGGCGTGGTGGTGGGTGACGACGGCGTCGACGGCGTCGACGAGGTGAGCTCGTGTCAGACCGTCGGGAGCGGGAACTCGCAGGCTGCGGAGGGTGGCGTCGACGGGCAGTTGCGCGTCGCGGCGCGCGGCGAGCGCGGGCGGGACCGCGAGCGGTCCGCTACCGTCCTCGTCGTGGATCCGATGCGGATCCACCACGGTCGGCGCCGTGGCGGGCAGGGACCACACCGTCTCGTCCGTGTCGGCGAGGAACGCGTCGACGAAGTCGGCGAGGTCGTCGGCGATCTCGGCGCAGCGGTCCGCGTTGTCGGGGTGGCTGCGCAGCCCGATCTCGATCGGCTGCCCGGTCTTGTGGAGCAGCACGATGAACTCGAGTTCGCCGACCGGTCCCGACGCGAGCATGTGCGCATCCGACTCGCGGCCGATCAGCACGCGGGACGCGGACGAGGGCATGATGTTGATGCCGATCGCGGGTGGCCGCCAGTTCGGGTCACGGGCGGTGAGTTCCTGGCCGATCGCCTCGCCCCGGAACCGGCCGTGCTTGAGCAGCGTCCACATCTTCCTGTCGGCGGCGCCTGCCACGTCGGCGATGCGGGCGTCCGCGCCGACGTCGAAGCGCATCGGCAGCACGCTTGCGACCATGCCCGGCACCATCCGCAGTTCGCGGGTTCCGCGGGCGGTGGTCGGCAGGGCGAAAACGAGGTCGGTGGTCGCGGTGGCGCGCGCGATGTAGCTGCCGAGCAGGCCGATCATGAGGATCGGCAGCCGCAGTCCGTTCTCCTTGCCGTACGCCTCCAGGCGGCCCCGCTGATCCGCGTCGAGCGTGACGGTGGTGTGGGTGACGCCGGGAGCGGGTGGGTGATCGACGGGGATCAACCTCGGGACGGCAGGCAGGTCGGCGAGTTCGGTGAGCCAGTGGTCGCGGTCGGCCGCGATCTGCTCGCCACCGGTGTACTCGATGTCGGCGGCGACGAATCGGGCGAGTGACCATTCGGCCGACATGTCGGGAGCGTTGCCGTCCGCGTAGGCGCGCATCGCTTTCGTCAGGACCAGTGAGAAGCCGTAGCCGTCGTTCACGATGTGGTGATACTGCTGGTAGAGGCGCACCTTCTCGGCGCCGACGAGGTGCACCGCGAACGTGAACAGCAGGTCGGTGGCGAGGTCGACGCGGGCGCGCATCTTCTCGCGCATCCACTCCAGTGACGCGGCCTCGGGGTCGGGTTCGCCACGGAAGTCGAGGACGGGGATCTCGTAGTCGCGATCCCCGCGGAGGGTCTGCACGAGTTCGCCCGACGCGTCGACGTCGACGTTGACGTGCAGGGTCTCGGCCTGGTCGAGCACCGCCCTGCACGCCGCCACCATCCGGTCGACGTCCACGTCGCCGACGGTCTCGGTGTACATGCCGGTGTTGTACAGGTGACCGACCGGATCGAGCTGGTGACCGAAGTAGATGCTGCGCTGAGCAGCCGTCACCGGGAACGCCAACTGCACTGTGTTTCACTCCACGTCTCGGCCGCGCCGGGCGTCACGACCGGCTAGTTCTGGTTAGCCTAACCAAACTGCCCTGCGGTACTCAATCCCGCCGCATCGAACTGGGTCAACGCCCCGGCGACACCTTCCGCGATCGCACGTGCGTCCGCGGCCAGAACCTGCACCGCATCGTGCTCCACCCGGACCCGCGCGACACCGCCGCCGAACACGACGGTCACGTCGATCGGCCTCGGATCGACCACCGCCTGCTCCGGATCGCTCACGTCCGCAACGCGCACACTCACCTCGGGCCGGGCCAACGCCGCGAACACCGGCGCCGTCTGCGCTCCCAGGTAGCGGAGCATGCCGTAGCCCAGCGCCGACGGCGCCGCGGCGAGCGCCGCACGAGCCGTGTCGAGGTCACCGTCACCGACCCGCACCGGAACCCCGACCTCGAACGGTCCGACCGTGCGGGTGCCGTCGGGATCGCCGTCCACACCGCCCTGCGCGTCACGGCGAACCTCGACGACGAGGTCCGCAACGCTGCCGCGCCAGTGCGCCAGGGCCTCCGCGACCGCCGCCACGACGACGACCTCGCGTTCCATGCCATGGCCGCCGAACACCGCGTCGGCCGTGACGCTCCCGCGATCCGGCACGAGCGCGGGCAGCGCGGGCACCCCGACCCGAAGCGAGCCACCCGGCGCCAGCACCTGCGACCAATGCGTCAGTTCCGCCATCAGGGCAGGGTCCTGGGCGCGGTCGTTGAGTCGGTGCGCGAGCCCGTACGCGGTCGCGGCGGGACGCGTCGCTTTCCCGCCCCTCAGCAGTGCCCGCAGGTCGTCGGCGAGCACCGCCAGCGACCTGCTGTCCGCGGCGAACGGGTGCACCGCGACGACGAGTGCGCCCGGATGTTCGCCCCCGTCGATCCAGGTCGCGGCCACCACGAGACCGGCCTCGGGTTCGAGCGACGCGATGGCGCTGCACTCCGCATCGGAACACTGTTGCGCCAGTGCGCCGTTCGACTCGGTGCGCGACACCGGAACCGAGGACGCGGCGTGGGACTCCAGCGACCACAGCACCGACGCCACCCGCGTCAATCCCAGCCGTAGTGCATCGTGCGTCGCGACGAGCGTGTCGACCGCCGCCTGCATCTGCTCGAGGGTTGCGCCCGGCTCGGTCTCGACCGTCACGGCGGCACCGATCCCGGCGGGCTCCCGGCCCGACTCACGGGCCCGGTGCACCAGCGCGGTCAGCGGCAACGCACCCGATTCCGTGGGGTCCACCGGACCCGCATCGGAGTCCGCACCGGCATCAGCGAACTCGGCGACGCGCGCGAGTGCCGCCGGGGTACGCCACTGGAAGATCTCCCGCGGACCGAAGGTGATCCCACGGCGCGCAGCGGCATTGACCACCTGAATGGAGATGATGCTGTCGCCCCCGAGGAGGAAGAAGTCGTCATCGGCACCCACCTCGTCGACGCGCAACGCCTCCGCGTAGAGCTCGCACAGCGCCGCCTCTCGCGGTCCGTCCGGTGCCCGCCGCGTCGCCTCCGCCGGAGGAGCCGGTTCCGGCAACGCCTTTCGGTCCAGCTTTCCGTTGGCCGACAGCGGGAACGCACCCAGCACCACGACGGCGGTCGGCAGCATGTGCTCCGGCAGGGTCTGCGCCGCGAAGGCGAGCAGCTCCGGGGTCGCGATCGTCTGCCCCGGAGCGGGGACGACATAGGCGTCGATGCGTCCCGCGCGGACCAGCGCCGCGGACTGCGCGACATCGGGGTGCCCCGCCAGGACGGACTCGATCTCGCCGAGCTCGACGCGCTGACCGCGCAGCTTGACCTGACCGTCCGCGCGGCCGAGATAGTCGAGTGCGAGGCCCGGATCGGAACCCGAGCCCGTGCTGCGCCACCGCACGAGATCGCCGGTGCGGTAGAGCCGCTCGCCCGGAGCGCCGTACGGATCGGCCACGAACCGGTCCGCGGTCAATGCCGGGCGACCGTGGTAGCCGCGCGCCAGCTGGACGCCGCCGAGGTACAGCTCGCCGGTCACCCCCGGCGCCACCCGCCGCAGCCGCTCGTCGAGGACGAGCACCCGCGTGTTCCACACCGGCGAACCGATGGGCACCGACCCGGAGCCGTCGCCGACCCACTCGGCAACCGGCGTCGCGGTCACGTCGACCGCCGCCTCGGTGGGCCCGTACAGGTTGAACAGGGGCGCGTCCACCAGGGAGTGGAACCGGTCGCGGTGCTCCGTGGTCAGTGCCTCACCACTGCACAGGACTCGCGCCAGCGCCGGTCTCGCGCCGGCCGAGCCCGCATCGGCGAGTCCGTCGAGGAACGCCGCGAGCATCGACGGCACGAAGTGCGCCGTGGTGACGCCTCGTCGCGCGATGACCTCCCGCAGGTACTGCGGATCGCGATGACCGTCCGGACGCGCCACCACCAGCGTGGCACCGGTGATCAGGGGCCAGAAGAACTCCCACACCGACACGTCGAACCCGGACGGCGTCTTCTGCAACACGCGGTCGGCTGCTGTCAGTCCGTACTCGGCCTGCATCCAGGCCAGGCGGTTGACGATGGCGCGGTGGCTGACGACCACGCCCTTCGGGCGCCCGGTCGACCCGGAGGTGTAAAGCAGGTACGCGGCCGAATCGGGGAGGACGGGCACCGCCGAGGCCGGTTCCGCCGACGCGTCGAGAACAGCCCCGTCGGAATCGATCTCCATGACCCGAGCATCGGTGTCGATGCGCGCCACATCGGGACCGAGCAGGACCAGCGCCGGTCGCGCGTCGGCGACCATGTAGGACAACCGGTCCGCGGGATAGCTGTCGTCGAGCGGCAGGTATCCCGCTCCGGCCCGGTGGATCGCGAGCAGGGCGACCACGAGCGCCGCACTGCGTCGCACCGAGACGGCGACCACGCCGCCCGCTGCTCCCTTCAGGTGCGAGGCCAGCGCCGAGGCGGCCCGGTCGAGCTGCCCGTAGGTCCACTCCTGTCCGGTGTCGTCGACGACCAGGGCGAGCGCGTCGGGAGTCGCGGCGGCCTGGCCGGCGAACAGCTCGGGCAGGGTCGACTCCTCGACGCCCACGGTGCGTCCCGGCTCCGCGGCGGCGAGCGCAGCCCGGTCGGCGTAGGTCAACAGGTCGAGGCTCGACAGTGCCGACTCCGGGTGCGCCGCGATCTGTTCGAGCAACAGCGTCAGCCTGTCCGCGAACGACTGGACGGTCGCGTGGTCGAACAGGTCGCTTGCATACTCGATGCGGCCGCGGACTCCCCCGTCGTCCGCGGCGGCGAGCTCGAAGGTCAGGTCGAACTTCGACGTGCCCGTTTCCACGAACACCGGCGCCACGTCCAGTCCGGTCATCGTCACCGGGTCGATCGGGTCGCGGTACTGCACGAGCACCTGGAACAGGGGCTGACGCGACAGCGAGCGCGCCGGGGCCATCCGCTCGACCAGCACCTCGAACGGAACATCCTGGTGCGCATAGGCGTCCAGGTCCGCGTCGCGGACGCGGCGCAGCAGCTGCGCGAACGTGGGATCGCCACTCAGGTCGGTCCGCAGGACCAGCGTGTTGACGAAGAATCCGACCACCCGCTCCAATGCGACGTCGGCGCGGCCCGCGACCGGCGAGCCGACGACGATGTCGTCGCCGGCACCGAGTTCACGCAGCAACACCGCGACCGCGGCATGGGTGAGCATGAACATCGTGGCGCCGGAGTCCGCGGCGACCGCGGCCAGGGACCGTGCGATGTCGGAGTCGAGGGTGAACCCGACCGCCGATCCGCGGTAGCCGGCGACGGCGGGACGGGGCCGGTCCCGGGGCAGGGTCAGTTCCTCGGGTTGGCCTGCGAGGACCGCCGTCCAGTGGTCGAGCTGGGTTGCCACCGGGGAGCCGGCCTCCGTCGGATCGCCCAACACCTGCGGCTGCCACACACTGAAGTCGCGGTACTGCACCGGAAGCTGCTGCGGCAAAGCCACATCCGATCCCGAGAGGTGCGAGTACGCGGCCGCGAGGTCCGCGATCAGGGGGCGCGCCGACCATTCGTCGGCGGCGATGTGGTGCACCAGCAGCATCAGATGTGCGTCGTCGGGAGCGGTCCGCAGCAGCACGGCGCGCAGCGGCAGTTCGGCTGTGATGTCGAAGGCGTACGTGGTCGCGTCGACCAGCCGCGCATCGAGGTCGGCGGCGTCGACGTCGTCGACCGCGAGAGGAATCTCGCACTCGTCGATGTCGAGGACACGCTGGTACCCGATGTGTCCGTCGCCGGAGGCGAACACCGTGCGCAGGCTCTCGTGCACGGCGAGCAGATGCGCGAGGGCTCCGCGCAGGGCGTCCGCGTCGACCCTGCCGCGCAGCCGCATCGTGAACGGAATGTTGTAGGTGGGGCCGGCTCCTTCGAGTTGGAACAGGAACCACAGCCGACCCTGCGCCGCCGACATCGGAACGAGGTCGGCGTGTTCACCGCGCACCAGTGGAATTCGGGTGCTCGGCGCGGTCGCCGCGGCGGCCAGCCGCGCGGGCGTCCGCAGATCGAAGATCTCCCGGATGCCCACCTCTCGACCCAGCCGGGCCCGGATGGCGAAGGAGAGCCGCGTCGCGAGCAGTGAGTTGCCGCCGAGCGCGAAGAAATCCTCGTCGGGACCGACCGAACTCAGACCGAGGAGCTCCGCGACGGCGTCGCAGACGTCGCGCTCGGCGTCTGTGGCCGGTTCGCGGCGCGCCACGTCCCGGGACGGTGCGGGCAGCGCGTCACGGTCCACCTTCCCGTTGGGCAACGTCGGGAACTCGCCGAGCACCACGAACGCGGCGGGAATCATGTAGTCCGGCAGGCGGTCCCGCAGGTGCATCCGGAGGTCGTCGCCTGCGAGGTTCGCATCACCTGCCACGTAGCCGACGAGCTGGTCCGCACCGGATGCGCCCGCCCGAACCATCACCACTGCCCGTTCGACGTCGGGGTGCGCGGCCAGCGCCGCTTCCACCTCGCCCGGCTCGATGCGGAACCCGTGCAGGCTCATCTGGCTGTCGGCGCGGGAGACGAACGCGAGTTCGCCGGTGCGGGTGCGCCGGACGAGGTCGCCGGTGCGGAACAGGCGACCGCCCCCGAACGGGTTCGCGACGAACCGGGCGACGGTGAGCCCCGGCCTGCCGAGGTAGCCACGCGCGAGTTGCACTCCGCCCACGTGGAGTTCGCCGACCACACCGTCCGGGACGGGCTGCAGGCGGGTGTCGAGGACGTACTCCGTGACACCGGGAACGGCCGCGCCGATCAGTACCTGTGGGCCGTCCGCGGCCCACACGTTGACGTCGCCCGCGACCTCGGAGGAACCGTACGAGTTGTAGACCGACACTCGGGCGTTCACGTCGCCGGTGAGTGCGTCGATCACCCGAGGTTCGAGGGGTTCGCCGCTGAGGAACCAGGTGGGTACGTGGGCTCCCGCTTCGACGAGCGCGGCGGCCAGGCTGGGCACCGCGGTCACCTGGGTGACGCCGTGTGCCGCGACGAGGGCGGCCATCGCACCGGGATCCTTCGCGGCCGCGTCGTCGGCGAGGACCAGGCGCGTTCCCGAGAGCAGGCCTGCGAGCAGTTCGGTGGAACCGTCGATGAAGCTGAGCGACGACTTCGCGAGGCGAACGTCACCGGCGACGGGAAGATCGCGCTGCCACAGTATCCGATTCGTCAGTGCAGCAACGGTTCCCGGGACACCCTTCGGCACGCCCGTGGAACCCGAGGTGTACACCACGTACGCGAGGTTCGCTCCGTGCAGGGAGGTGATCCGCTCGGTGTCGTCGATCTCGGCGATCGACCGCTCGGCGGCGTCGGCTTCGAGGTCCGCGATCGTGACCACCGGCGACGTCGACACCAGCGGCGACACCGCCGCGGCGGCCTCCGCGTCGGTGAGAACCAGTGTGGGAACGGCGTCGGTGAGCATGTGCTCGATCCGAGTGGCCGGGTAGGACGGGTCCACCGGCAGGTACGCAGCGCCCGCCGCGATCACCGCACGCAGCGCGACCACCGTCGCGGCGGTGCGCGTCGCGGCGACCGCAACGATGGTGTCCGGTCCGACGCCGCGGTCGATGAGCCCACGTGCCAGCCGGTTCACGCGGGCCGAGAGGTCGGCGTAGGTGAACTCGGCGGCATCCGCGACCAACGCGACGCGGTCCGCGAACTCGCGGTCGGCCGCGGCGAGCACGTCCGGCAGCAATTGCATCGACACCGACGGCGTCGCCGGCCCCGACAGCGCGTCCCGCTCGGCGGGAAGCAGCACGTCCACCGCGTGCACGGCGGGGTCGCCGGAACCGGCGACCGCGTCGAGAACCGCGGTGAGTCGCTGCGCGATCGCTTCGACGGTGTCGCGGTCGAACAGGTCGAGCGCGTACTCGACCCGGACGTCGAGACCCTCCGGCAGTTCGACGAATTCGAAGGTGAGGTCGAACTTCGCGGTCCCCGTGGACAGGTACGACGGTTCGACATCGAGGCCCGCGAACGGCGGAGCGACATGCGGCGTGCGGTGCTGCACGAGGGTCTGGAACAGCGGGTGACGCGACAGCGACCGCGTCACTCCGGCCGCGTCCACGACGTCCTCGAACTGTGCGTCCTGATGCGCGAACGCGTCGAGGTCGGTGCGACGCACCCGGTCGAGGACTTCGGTGACGGTCGGGTCGCCGGACAGGTCGACGCGAAGCGCGAGGGTGTCGACGAACAGACCGACGACATCCTCGACACCAGCAGCGCCGCGGCCCGCGACGGGTGCGCCGAGCACGATGTCGTCTCCCCCACCGAGCCGCGCGAGCAGGAGCGCGACGGCAGCCTGCACCGTCATGAACATCGAGGTTCCAGTGCCGGCGGCGCGGGCGCGCAGTCCGTCGATCACGTCCGCACCCAGGTGGAGCCAGACGTCCGCGCCGCGCTGGGTCGAGGTGGCGGGCCGGGTGCGGTCACGCGGCAGCGCCAGCTCCTCGGGCACCCCCGCGAGCTCTCTGCGCCAGAAGCCCAGCGCAGCAGCCGGTTCCGGATTTCCGGCCTGCCAGGCGGCATAGTCGGCGTACTGGATGCGCCCGGCGTCGTCCGGCAGGTCGCCACCCGAATACGCCGTCGCCAGGTCCCGTAGCAGCGGACCCGCCGACCACTCGTCGCCGGCAAGGTGGTGGATCACCAGCAGCAGGACGGCGGCTTCGGGAGCGGTGCGCAGCAGATGCGCGCGAATCGGGATCTCGGTGGTGAGGTCGAACGGCGCACGGGCCGCGTCTCGCAGCACCGACTCCAGTTCTGTCTCGGTGACATCGGCAACGACGGTCGGCACCACCGTGGCCGGGGGCAGGATGCGGGCGACACCGACCCCTGCGGAATCCACGACGACCGAACGCAACACCTCGTGTCGCGCGACGACCGCGGCGAGTGCGCGATGCAGTGCGTCCACGTCGACGGTGCCCGAGATCCGCAGGACGAAGGGGACGTTGTAGGTCGCGGACGGACCGTGTGCCCGGTGCAGGAACCACAGTCGCTGCTGGGCCGCCGACAGCGGCATCTCCTCCGTGCGGGGCACGGGCGTCACAGCGGGAAGCGCCGGGGTCGCCGAGTCGACGACGGCCGCGAGACCGGCGACGGTCGGGGCGTCGAACACCTCGCGCAGCGACAGGCTCACACCGAGGGTGCCCGCGATCCTCGCCAGCAGTCGCGTCGCCGACAGCGACGTTCCGCCGAGTGTGAAGAAGTCGGCGTCGACACCCGGATCGCCGAGTCCGAGCAGTTCCGCGAACATCGCCGCCACAGCACGCTCGGAAGCCGTCCGCGCGCTCCGGCCCGTGTCGATGGCACCGAAATCGGGTTCCGGCAACGCCTTCCGGTCGATCTTGAGGTTCGGGGTGAGCGGGAACTCGTCCAGCACGACGAGCGCCGAGGGAACCATGTACTCCGGCAACGCAGCGGCGAGATGCGCCCGCAACGCGTCGGTGTCAACACTCGCGCCGTCGGCGGGCGTCACGTAGGCAGCGAGATGCAGCGCGCCCGTCGCGTCCGGCCGCGCCACCGCGACGGCCGCGGACACGGCGTCGAGCCCTGCCGCGACGGTCTCGATCTCGCCGAGTTCGATCCGATGCCCCCGCACCTTCACCTGGTCGTCGCCGCGGCCGAGGTACTCGAGAGCCCCGTCCCTGCTCCAGCGCACCAGGTCGCCGGTGCGGTAGAGGCGACCGCGACCGGCCGGGTCGGCGACGAACCGGGAGGCGGTGAGGTCCGGTCGGCCCCGGTATCCGCGGGCCAGTTGCGGCCCGGCGATGTACAACTCGCCGACGACGCCCGCCGGGACGGGTTGCAGGAACCGGTCGAGGACGACGGCGGCGGTTCCGGGGAAGGGCGAGCCGATGGAGCCGGACCATTCCCGGTCCGCGGGGACCGGCGCGGACGTGCACCACACCGTCGCCTCGGTCGGGCCGTACATGTTGGTGACGGTCCGCGCGCGAGCCGAGAGCCCCGCGGCGACCGGCATCGGCAGCGCCTCGCCGCCGACCAGGACCGCAACGGACGTCAGGTCCACCGCGGGATGTTCGAGCACCGCACCCCACAGCGACGGCGTCGCCTGCATCGCGGTGACGGATTCCGCCGCGATCAGGTGTGCGAGCGCGGAGGGATCGCGGGCGGAGTCCTCGTCGGCGAGCACGACCGCGCCGCCCACACTCAGCGGGACGAACAGTTCGAGCACGGCGATGTCGAAGGACAGGGTCGTCACCGCGAGAAGTCGTGTTGTGGAATCGATTCCGGCGAGGTCGGCGGCGGTGTCGACGAAGCGCGACAGTGCTCGACGGTCGAGGACGACGCCCTTCGGGTTTCCCGTGGAACCGGACGTGTAGATCACGTAGGCGGTGTTCTCCGGTGCTGCGGCAGCACGCCCGGAGGGCGCCGTCTCGGCGGATTCCACCCAGGACGCGAGCCCGCCGGTGACCGTCGCGACGACGGTCCCCGTGGGGACCGCCACCCGATCGGTGAATCCCGCGGTCGTCAGCAGGATCGCGGGACGCGCATCGGCGAGCATGTAGTCGAGCCGCGACGTCGGGAACTGCGGATCGAGCGGCACGTAGCCGGCACCGGTGCGCAGCACCGCGAGCAGGGCGACCACGACGTCGGCGGTGCGGGGCAGCGCCAGCGCAACCAGGGATTCCCGCACCGCTCCCCTGGCCGTCAGCTCGGCGGCGAGCGTGTCGACTCGGTCGGCGAGTTCCCGGTAGGTGAGCCGATCGT
Organism: Rhodococcus sp. RD6.2; assembly: GCF_001040705.1. Taxonomy (GTDB): domain Bacteria; phylum Actinomycetota; class Actinomycetes; order Mycobacteriales; family Mycobacteriaceae; genus Rhodococcus_G. The sequence goes on along the minus strand of NZ_CVQP01000001.1, from coordinate 460,125 downwards.
CGCCCGCGACGAGCGCGAGCGCATCGGGACGCGCCGCGACCTGCTCGTCGAATCGGGCCAGGACGTCGCGGCTGTCGTCGACGGCGACCGTGCCCGCCCACTCGGCCAGTTCTCGTTCCGACTCGACGTCGAGCAGCTGCACCCGAGCCAGCGCAGGCCCGTCGACGGTCGCAGCGTCGACCAGTCGCGTGAGTCCCGCGACGAGCCGATCGAGGTCGGCGTCGGTGTAGCGGTCGGCGTCGGCGTCGATCTGGATCTCGAGCGCACGAGTGTCGTCGAGGCGGCGCACCACGAAGGCGATGTCCCGGACCGGCCCGCGCGCCAGGGAGTGCACGGTCGCGGTGGCACCGGTGAAGCGCAGCGTGTCGCCGAACGGCTTGATGTTGACGGTCGGGCCGACCGGACCCGCCGCGGCAGCCGGGAGCCGGAGGGCGCGATGAATGTCCTCCGCGCGGCGCCGGGCGTGGAGGGCGGTGCGGGCGACGGCGGCCCGGACGGAGTCGGTCAGCGCCGCGATGCCTGCGCCCGGGTCGACGGACACGCGGAGCGGGACCACGTTCACCGCGGTCGTCAGCACCTTGGCCGCCGCGGTCCCCAGCCGGTTCATCGCCGGGAACCCCAGCGTCACATCGAGTTCCCCGGTGACCCGCGCCAGATACCCGGCGATGACGGCGGTCACCGCGTCGGCCCAGCCGCCGCCCGCGGCCCGGCCAACGGCGTCCAGGCGGTCGGCAGCCCCGGCATCGACGGTGACGGTCCGGCCGCGCAGCTCCCGCGCCACCGCCGACGCGGACGGCGGTGGCGTGAGCGCGGGACTGATCGAGTCCGGCGCGCCTCGCAGTTCCGCGACCCAGAAGTCGCGGTCCGCTTCGGCGACAGCGGATTCGGCATACTCGTCGCCCGCGGCGATCACCTTCGTGACGGGGTCGAACCGCGGTGCGGGCGGCTCGGCGCCTGCGGCGAGCGCGTTGTACACGGCGGCGATCCGGCGACCGAGCAGGCTGTATCCGTAGACGTCGAGAAGTACGTGATGGGCCCGGTGGAACAGCGCCAGGTGATCGGGTCCGAGCACGTGAACCGTCGCGCGGTAGCCCGGCTGCGCGGTGAGGTCGATCGGCTGCCTCAGCTGTGCCCGCATCTCGCCGAGCGCCACCTCGATGCCCGCGGACGTGACGACCGGCGTGGACGGCACCACCGCGCCGCCGGGAACCTGGACGACCTCCCCGTCGACGACGTCGATGCGCGTCCGCAACTCCGGAGACTGGGCCACCACCAGGTCGACGGCGCACGCGAGGGTCGCGGCGTCGACCGGGCCGACGATGTCGATGCACTGGCCGGTGACGAAGGCCGGATTCTCCGGATCGAGCTGCTGAGCGAACCACATCCCCGCCTGCGCGGCCGACAGGGCGTGCTTCATGCTCGACTCCACCGACGACTCCTCATCACACTCGACGCGCCCGCCTGTCCGCACACACGGCAGGCCAAAATAGTTAGGTTAGCCTATTCTATAGAGGCGTTGAGGCGTGCCGGTCGCTGGTACCCGCCCCCGGCTCAGTGGAGGATGCGATCGAGGAAGTCCCCGACCTCGGGCGCCGACTGCGCGAGACCGTCGACATGACCGGCGCCCGGGAGCCGGAGGGTCAACTGCTCGCCCGAGAGCGCGAGCTCGGCGGCGAACCACAGGGCCAGCGGCGGTGGCACCACCCGGTCCTGCGTGCCCTGAACCATCATCAACGGCTTGTCGAATCCCGTTGTCGGAACACCCAAGTACTCGGTGACCGCCTGCGGTAAGGGCGTTCCCGCCAGCGGCCGGGAGAACAGGTCACCGACGGGGGTCTGGTTCGCGCGGGGCTTGAACTGCGCGAGCGGCGTGCCGTCGGCGGCGTCGACGAGTTCGCGGCCGCGTGGGGTGAGATAGCTGTCGACGTCGAGGTCGGGCCTGGCCTGGCGCAGTCCCGCCGCGATGTACGTCAGATAGAGCGTGACACCGTCCAGCTTCACATCGGGAAAGTCCGGACCGGCGAGACCGACGAGCCGGTCGAGATTCGTCGGTGCCCCGCTGGCGAACGTGCCCCGGAAGTCCAGGTCCGGCGCGAGCACCTCCGCTCGTACGGTCGTCGCGAGCGCCGCGTGACCACCCTGCGACTGGCCGGCCACCGCCCAGCGCCGCGACGCGCTCGGGAAGAGTTCCCGGGCAGCGCGGACCGAGTCGACGATGTTGTTCGCGACGATGTCGGCGTTCAGGTACGGATGCGGACCCGGCGTGCCGAGTCCCGCGTAGTCGGTCGCGACGACCATCAATCCGCGACGCAGCCAGTCCTCGAACAGCGAGCGGTACAGGGGGTACACCACTCCGGACCGGGTGGGCGCGTCCTGATCGGCCATACCGACGGTGCCGTGCGCCCACGCCACGATCGGCCACCCTCCCTCGGGCGCGACCCCCTCCGGCACCAGCACCTGCCCAGTGGACAGTCCGTCCGCTCCCGCGGTTCGGTACGTGAAGGTGAGGTTGTCGGATGCCCCCTCGACATGGAGGAAGGCGTCCGCAGCATTGCTCGCGACGACGATGCCCGCGTCACCGACGTTCCCGGGCTGCGCATGAGCCGCCCCGCCGCCCGAGGCGGCAACGAGGGCGACTGCGGCGATTCCCGCGAACAATCCACTGACACGGCGCATTCGGTCGAGACCTTCCGTTGAGGTGGTGACGCTTTCGGGAGTCGACCCTAGTTTCTCCGGCACCCGATGTGGGGTGTGCCGATCGGCGGAGCCGGAGTCCCGCCACCACCCGCCGACCGTGCATCCTGCGGTGCCCCGGCACAGGACGGACGACACCCGTGAAGTTAGGATGACCTATCCCAGTTCTGGAAAGGACCAAGCGTATGCCGGTGACCACGCCGTCCCAGCGGCTCGACCTCCCCATCGTCCTGCGTGAGCTCCGGGTCATCCGCACCACCGAGGTAACCCCGCGGATGCGCCGGATCACCGTCGGTGGCGACCAGCTCGGCGCATTCCGCACCGGAGAATTCGACGTCACCCCGTTCCGAACCGAGGGCGCCGACGACTACGTGAAGGTGTTCCTGCCCGAGGAGGGCGAAACCGAGCCGGTCCTGCCCGAGCAGCACGACGGCCACCTGCACTGGCCGCGCAAGCCCGCACCCGTCGCCCGCGCGTACACGGTGCGCCGATTCGATGCCGTCACCGGCGAACTCGATCTGGACTTCGTCGTACACGGCCACGGCGTCGGGGGGAACTGGGCGCGTGACGCGAAGCCGGGCGACGTCCTGCACCTGGCCGGACCGAAGGTGTCGACCATTCCCCCGGTCGGGGCGGAATGGTGGCTGCTCGCAGGCGACGAGACGGCATTGCCCGCCATCGGCCGATACGTCGAGACCCACGACGACCCAGCGACGCTGCACGCGGTCGTCCTGGTCGACGGACCCGCCGAGGAACAGTCCGATCTGGCCGGGGTGACGTGGGTGCATCGGCAGGCCGGGGTGTCCGACGCCCAGGCCCTCGCGGACGCGGTGCGTCGTGTCGTCCCGCAGGCAGGAGACGGGTGGATGTGGATCGCGGGCGAGGCCGCGATCGTGCGGGAACTGCGCGCGGTGGCCAAGGAACGAGGCATCCCGAAGGCCCAACTCGACGCGTCCGGCTACTGGCGGGTCCCGGTCACCGGCGCCCTTGGACGCGTCCGCGCCCTGCGCGATCAGGCGGTGGAGTCGATGGAGCACCGCCGTCGCGAGCACCACTGACGGCCACCCGGTGACGGGTGGCCATCACGGTCAGCGGCTGGCGAACTGGTCCGTTGCGCCGGGCACCGGCTCGGCGGGGTCGATCCCGAGCTCGACGATCGTGTTGCTCGCATCGACGTGCACCACCCGCGGAACGAAGTCCGCGGCCTCACGGGTGTCGACATGCCGGTAGGCCATGATGATCACCAGATCACCGGGAGAGATCAGATGCGCTGCGGCACCGTTGATTCCGATCACTCCGGTGCCCCGAGCCCCGGCGATGGCATAGGTCTCGAGGCGGGCGCCGTTGTCGATGTCGACGATGTGCACCTGCTCGCCTTCGAGCAGATCCGCGGCGTCCATCAGGTCTTCGTCGATGGTCACCGATCCGACGTAGTGCAGGTCGGCCTGCGTGACAGTGGCACGGTGGATCTTCCCGGAGAGCATGATGCGATTCACGGTCAGTAGGTTAGCCTAAGCGAAGTAGAGTGCGACAGGGGTTGGCCCTCAGGACCACCCCGGCGAGGACACAGAATGACAACCGGCACGGCCACGAACGCGGCCACACCGCACGAGCCTTCCGGGCCCGCAGAGCCCCACTTCATCCTGTCCAGACCCCACGGCACGGTGACCGCCCGCGGTGTCACCCACGCGATCACCGATCCCGCGCACGCCGTCGCCCGACTGCGAGCAGGCGCGCCGATCGTCGGGGCACTTCCCTTCGATGTCCGCGAACCGGCCGCACTGACCGTCCCCGGGCGACTCGACGTCACCACCACGCCACTGCCGGTCCCCTCCCGCCCTGCCGTGCCCACCGTCACCGTCCGCAGGCACGTGCCCTCACCGGCCGAGCACACCCGCCGCGTCGCCGACACCGTTACGCGTCTGCGCGAAACATCGCTGCGCAAGGTCGTTCTCGCTCGCGCGCTCGAACTGGACGCCGCCGAGCCACTCGATCATCGCGCGATCCTGGACCGCCTCGTGGCCGCCGATCCGTCCGGGAACGGCTACTCCGTCGACCTCGGCCCGGCCGGAGACGACCACCGCGGTGTGCGACTCGTCGGCTCGAGCCCCGAGGTGCTGATCCGTCGACAGGGCACCACCGTCACCTGCCATCCCCTCGCCGGCTCCGCACCCCGCGACCCCGACCCCGACCGTGACGCCGCCCTCGGGCGCGCGCTCGCCGCGTCGACGAAGGACCTCACCGAGCACGCCTACGTCATCGAGTCACTCACGCAATCGCTTGCACCGCTGTGCACCGACATCGTCGTTCCCGACGGACCCGTGCTCACGACGACGCCGCAACTGTGGCACCTGGGCACTCCGCTGCGCGCGACCCTGCGCGATCCCGCCGTCACCGCGCTGGAGCTCGCCCTCGCCGTGCACCCGACGCCGGCCGTCTGCGGAACCCCGACCGACGAGGCGATGCGAACGATCCTCGAACTCGAGGGCAGCCGCGGCTTCTACGCGGGCGCTGTCGGCTGGTCCGACGCGTCCGGTGACGGCGAGTGGATGGTCACCCTTCGCGGCGCGCAGATCGCCGCAGACGGACTCCACGTCGTCGCACACGCGGGCGGCGGCATCGTCGCGGCGTCCGATCCGGAGACCGAACTCGACGAGACCACAACGAAATTCGGGACGATCATGGCCGCGCTGGGCGTTACCGCCTGACCGCGTACGGCAGGAGACTCACGCCGTTGTGTTCGCCTCCGCCGACGGGTCCGGCACGGTGGTGGTCGCGTCGATCGCCGCGACCACGTCTGCGGTCGTGGACACCACACCGGCACGCTTGGCGACGTAGTTCAACGCCATCAGGTGCTCGTCTCGGGTGAAGTCCGCGGTGGCGTCCACGAGCAGGAACGGCGCGACGTCGCTCATGAACGCCTCGGTCGCGCTGAGCATGCAGCCCATGTGCGCGTAGACGCCCGTGACGATCAGCTGGTCGCGGCCGAAGTGCCCGAGCAGCTGACGCAGATCGGTGCGCTGGAACGCCGAGTACCGCCACTTGGTGACCTGGATGTCCGATCCACGCGGGGCGAGTTCCTCAACGACCTCGGTGTCGCGGCCGGTCGTCATGCCGACACCCCAGAAGTCGGCGAGGATCCCGCGCCGCGACGGGTGCTGATCGCCCGGCTGCATCGTGTAGATGACCGGAATCCCGGCCCGCGTGCAGGCGTCACGGATGGCGGCGATGTTCGCGATCACCGAGGTGATCGGCTCGGTCCCCGGCTCGTACGCGTCGATGAAGTACTTCTGCATGTCGTGGATCAACAGTGCGCACCGAGACGAGTCCAAGGCCCAGTCGACACGGTCGGCGGGTACCTCGTCGCGGCTCGGCAGGTCGTACGGCGCGATGGGCGGGATGGCCATCCGGTGACTCCTTGTCGTCGTTGGGTGCGTGAGTTCTGATGTGGCGGTTCACATGTCGAGCGTTGCTCCGCCGTCGACCCGGAGGTCGTGCAGCGTGACGTGGCGGGCGGCGTCCGAGCACAGGAACAGCACGGTCTGCGCGATGTCCTCCGGCCGGGCGATGCGGCCTAGTGGGATGCCGAGCCGGAACGATGCCGCGTCACCCGCGATCACTGCCGGCGACTCGTCGTCACCCGACCACATTCCGCGCAGCATCGGGGTGTCCGTGGAGCCAGGCGACACCACGTTGCACCGGATGCCGTGCGGCGCGAGTTCCAACCCGAGGCTGCGCAGGTAGGCCGTCGCGGCCGCCTTCGACGCGCCGTAGGCGGCCATCGACGTCCGCGGGGTCGCGGCCGCGTTCGACGACACCCCCACGATCACCCCGGGCTGCGCGCCGGCCCTCACGGCCGCGATGAGGCGCCGCGCCGCCTCACCGGCGACGTTGCGGGTTCCGGTGGCGTTGACGGCCATGCAGGCGTCCCAATCGTCGCCCAGGTCCATTCCGGAGCCGGTGCGCAGGACGCCCGCGGCATGGACGAGGATCGCGATCGGCCCGACGGCCGCCTCGGTGGCGTCATAGGCGGCCACGACGGCGTCGATGTCGGTGACGTCGACGGCGAGCGCCTCGCCCGCATGCAGGTCGGCGTCCGCCTCACCGGCGAGGTCCCATCGCGCGACGGTGGCACCCACCGACTCGAGCAGCCGCGCGACGGCGGCACCGATGCCGCCCGCGGCACCGGTCACGAGTACGGAACGCCCGGTCACACCCTCCACAGCCATAAGCGTAGGCTACCCTTACGGATTTGGTGGTGACGCCGCAGGGCACACCCGAAGCGAAAGGGATGCGGTGCCCGAGCAGTCGAACGGACCTGTCGAGTTCACCCGGTGGCCGGAGACCGACGCAGCGCGCTACCGAAGCGAAGGCATCTGGGCGGGAACGACGTTCGACCGTATCCTGCGCGACACGGCGACCCGGCGCGCGGACACCGTCGCCGTGATCGACGCCGACACCTCGTGGACCTACGCCGAGCTCGATGCCCGAGTCCGCACCCTCGCCGCCGGGCTCCTCGATCTCGGCATCGAACCGCGGCAACGCGTGATGGTCCAGCTGCCGAACCGGGCCGAGTACGTCGCCACCGTCTTCGCACTGTTCCGCATCGACGCGCTACCGGTGTTCTGCCTGCCCGCGCACCGCTCCGCGGAGCTGACCGCGCTGGCCGCGGCCTCCGAGTCGGTCGCCATCGTCGTGGCACACCATCACGAGGGATTCGACCACGCCGCGCTCGCCGCCGACGTCGCAACGGCCGTGCCCTCGCTGCGCACGATCGTCTGCATCCCCGACGCGGGCGCCGTGGCCCCCGAGGGCACGGTCGCGTTCGATACGGTTCGCGGCCAGGACCGCGAGTTCCCCACAGCCGATCCCGGCGAGGTCGCGTTCCTGCAGCTCTCCGGCGGCAGCACCGGCGTACCCAAGCTCATTCCCCGCACGCACGACGACTACCTCTACAGCGTGGTCCGCAGCAACGAGGTGTGCGGCGTCACCGAGGAGACCGTCTACATGGCGACTCTTCCTGTGTCCCACAACTTTCCCATGAGCTCCCCGGGAATCCTCGGAGCCGTCGTCGCGGGTGGCACCATCGCGCTGACACCCTCCCCGGCCCCGTCGACCGCCTTCGCGATGATCGAACGAGCCGGCGTCACGATGACCGGGCTCGTGCCGCCCCTGGCCCGGTTGTGGACGGAATCCGCCGAGCGCGGACAACCCCACGACATCTCCACCCTCGCCACCGTCCAGGTCGGCGGGGCACGCTGCCCCGACGAGCTCGCCACCCGCATCGGCCCCGCACTCGGCGCCCGCCTGCAGCAGGTGTTCGGCATGGCCGAGGGCCTCGTCTGCTACACCCACCTCGACGACTCCGACGAGGTCGTCACCACCACCCAGGGGCGGCCGATGTCGCCGCTGGACCGGATCCGAGTCGTCGACGACAACGACGTCGACGTCCCGGCGGGCAGCGAGGGATCACTGATGACCCACGGCCCCTACACAATTCGCGGCTACTACCGGAATGCGGACGCCAATGCCCGCTCGTTCACCGACGACGGCTGGTACCGGACCGGCGACATCGTGCGCGTCGACGCGCGCGGCAACATCACCGTCTGCGGGCGCGCCGTCGACCGGATCAACCGGGGCGGCGAGAAGGTGTCCGCCGAGGAGGTCGAGGAACATCTCCTCGCTCATCCCTCGATCCGGGACGCGGTGGTCGTGGCGATCGCCGACGAGTACCTCGGCGAACGCACCTGCGCGTTCGTCCTCGCCGCAGACGAGGACAATCCACCCAGGACGAGCCAGATCCGGGCCTTCGTCCGGGACCGCGGCCTGGCCGCATGGAAGATCCCCGACAAGGTGCAGGTTCTGGACGCGTTCCCCGAAACCGGCGTCGGCAAGACCAGCCGCAAGGAGTTGCGCAGAGCGCTGACGGGTCGCTGACCGCCCGAGCCGGGTGGTGGTCGGTCAGCGCTCGATGGCAATGACCGCGCCGGGCTGCAACCACCGGATCAGCCACACCAGCGCCGCCTCGTCGATGGCGACGCACCCGAGAGTGGGCTCACCGTTGGTGACGTGAAGGAAGAACGCGCCGCCGTCGCCGGGCACCCGCGCCTTGTTGACGCCCATCGTCACCGCGTAGCGGTACTCGGGGATCTGCAGCTGTTCGGCGGCGTCCTCGTCGAACGCACACGATCCCGGCTCGCAGACCTGGTGGGTGTTGAACGTGGGGCTGTTCGGGTCGCCGTCCCACCAGTCGTCCGCTCCGACGGTCCGATAGGGCAGTCCACCACCGGGCGAGGGTGCGGTGCCGAACGCCTCGTCCAGGCTGAACACCCCGGTCGGGGTGGCCGGAACGCCGTCGCGGGCCTTCTCGGTGAAACCCGACTCGCCCACCAGAGCGGGAAGCGACGGGGACACGCGGTGCCAGCCGACCGGCGAACGCTGCCAGGCCTCGAGGGTCGCACCGGAACCGCTGGTGCCGTTGACGGCAACGACCTGGGTTGCGGCTCCGACCTCGCCGGCGAACCACGGCCCCTGAGCTGCGGCGAACGGCGCGCACAGCAGGGCGAGTACCGTCGCCACAACGGTCGAAAATATGACTGACATCACATTCCGCACACCACATCGTGACCGGTCGCGGCCCCGGGGTCAAACGCTGGCAGGATCGGCCCAACTCTGACCGCCCTACCCACGGAGGATCCATGACCTCGACCGACCTCGACGCAACCGCTTCCATCGCGGTGGTCGAACGCTTCCTGACCGCGCTCGCGCACTCCGACGTCGACGCCGCAGTGGCCCTCACCACCGACGACCTGGTGTGGCACAACGTGGGGGTGCCCCCGCTGCGTGGCGCCCGCGCCATTCGCACACTCCGCGGACTTGCACTCCCCTGGATGCGCTTCGACGTGATCCTGCACAACGTGGCCTCGGACGGGAGCGTGGTCCTGACCGAACGCACCGACCTGCTCGCCCTCGGCCCGGTCACCCTCGAGTTCTGGGTGTGCGGCACGTTCGAACTGCGCGACGGCAAGGTCGCCGTCTGGCGCGACTACTTCAGTATGCGGGACATGCTGCGCGGCTTGGCCGTTGGCGTCGGACGCCTGGTTCTCGGTCGTCGCGGCGGCCGCTCGTCCGGCTACCTGGGTGCGTGATGGACGGCGGCAATCGACGCGAACGAACGGGAGTGTGACATGGGCGTCTGGGGCTCGGGGAACTTCGACAGCGACACGGTCGCGGACGGGCTGGGAGAGCTGACCGGCAGGATTCTCGACGACATCACCACCGAGTTCGAGGACGACTCGAACCTGGAGCCGGACGAGTGGGGCGGGAACATGGTGCCTGCCTGGCTCGAGATCCTCACCGATATCGCCGAGACACAGCGAGTCGGTGTGACCTTTCCCTCGACGACCGTGCTGACCGACTGGCGGGACCGATACCTGCGCGTGTGGGACGGATACATCGACGGACTCGAGCCGGACCCTGACCACAAGGTCGCGCGCCGGTCCGTGCTCGTCCACACCTTCGACAGGGCCCTTGCCGTCGCCGCCGAACGGCAACAAGAGTAGGTGGGAACCCTTCGGATCATCAGCGGCGAAACCCTGGTTCGCGCACGTGATCCGAGATACGAAATGGGGTCATGAGCGCAGAACCGCGACGTGTGAGTCTCAACGCCTTCATCTACCCGACCGGACACCACGAGGCGGCCTGGCGGCACCCCGACAGCCGGCCGGAGAGCATCTACGACGTCCGCTACTTCCAGGACATCGGGCGCACCGCCGAGGCCGCGAAACTCGACGGCGTGTTCTTCGCCGACGGACCCGCCCTGCGCACCGACGTGCGCCACAACGTCACCTACGGACTCGAACCGATCACCCTGCTCACGGCCATCGCGTCGGTCACCACCCACCTCGGACTGATCGCGACCGCCTCGACCACCTACTACGAGCCCTACAACCTCGCGCGCCTGTTCTCCTCGCTCGATCACATCTCGGGAGGGCGGGCCGGCTGGAACATCGTCACCACCGGAACCGACAAGGCGGCAGCCAACTTCGGGCTCGACGCCCACCCCGACCACGCCGAGCGGTACGCACGAGCACACGAGTTCGTGGAGGCAGTCGTGAAGCTGTGGGACAGCTGGGAGGACGACGCACTGGTCGTCGACAAGCAGACCGGCGTGTACGCGGACCCGTCGAAGATCCACACGATCGACTACGCGGGCAACCACGTCAAGGTCCAGGGACCGTTCGGCGCGGCCCGGTCACCGCAGGGACACCCGGTGCTCGTCCAGGCCGGATCGTCCAACGACGGTCGCGCGTTCGCGGGCCGTCACGCGGAGGCGATCTTCACTGCCCACCAGCGCCTTTCGGACGCCCAGGTGTTCTACAAGGACATCAAGAACCGGGCGGCCGAGGTCGGCCGCAACCTGGATCACGTCAAGGTACTCCCCGGAATCAGCCCGTTCATCGGGGACACCGAGGAGGCGGCGAAGGCGCTCGAACGCGAGTTCAACGAACTCACCGTTCCCGAGTACGGCCTGGAGCAGCTCGAATCGCTCACGGGGAAGAGCGTGCGTCACATCGGACTCGACGAGCGGATTCCGCTCGAGGCCTTCTCCGGCGCCGGCGACGTCGCCGACAACTCGGCAAGCCGACTCCAGGTCCTGGCGGGGATCGTGGAGCGGGAACAGCCCACCGTGCGGCAGTTGCTGCACCGGCTGGCCGGTGCCCGTGGCCATCGCGTCGTCGCGGGCACCGCGGAACAGGTCGCGGACACCATCGAAGAATGGTTCACCCAGGGTGCCGCGGACGGGTTCAACGTCATGCCCCCGCAGTATCCGCAGGGGCTGGAGGTCTTCGCGACGCAGGTCGTGCCGATCCTGCAGGAGCGGGGGCTCTTCCGCACCGAGTACGAGGGTGTGACGCTGCGCGACCACTACGGTCTGCCTCGTCCCGTCAGTCAGTACGCGACGGTCTGAACCGCGAAAACACGTTCGGCAGGATCGGCCCCGCACAGCGAGGCCGATCCTGCCGAACTGCGTGCTATGCGGTGGGGCCGAACTCCTCGAGCATCTCCGTCACGAGAGCCGCGATCGGCGAACGCTCGCTACGGGTCAGCGTGATGTGCGCGAAAAGCGGGTGCCCCTTGAGTTTTTCGATCACCGCCGCGACACCGTCGTGCCGACCGACGCGCAGGTTGTCACGCTGGGCGACGTCATGGGTCAGCACGACACGCGACCCGCTGCCGAGTCGCGAGAGAACGGTCAGCAGCACGTTCCGTTCCAGGGACTGCGCCTCGTCCACGATCACGAACGAGTCGTGCAGCGAGCGACCGCGAATGTGAGTGAGCGGCAGCACTTCCAGCATCCCGCGGTTGATGACCTCGTCCATCACCTCGGGGCTGGCCAGACCGTCGAGGGTGTCGAACACGGCCTGCGCCCACGGCCCCATCTTCTCGCTCTCACTGCCCGGCAGATAGCCGAGCTCCTGCCCGCCGACCGCGTAGAGCGGCCGGAACACGACCACCTTGCGATGGGTGCGGCGCTCGAGCACCGCCTCGAGGCCCGCGGTGAGCGCGAGCGCCGACTTGCCGGTACCCGCCTTGCCGCCGAGCGAGACGATCCCGACGCTCTCGTCGAGGAGCAGGTCGAGGGCGACCCGCTGTTCGGCGGAGCGGCCGTGCAACCCGAACGCCTCCCGCTCCCCCCGCACCAACTGCACCCGCTTGTCGGGGGTGACTCGCCCCAGCGCGCTGGATCGGCCCCCCAGAAGTCGGATTCCCGTGTGACACGGAAGTTCCCGCGCCTCGTCGAGGTCGATCATGCCGTCGGCGAAGAGTCGGTCGATCTGCTCCGACGCGACATCGAGTTCCGTCATCCCGGTCCACCCGGACGTCACGACGTCCTGCGCGTGGTATTCGTCGGCGGGCAGTCCGACCGCGCCCGCCTTGACGCGAAGCGGGATGTCCTTGCTCACGAGGACCACGTCGTAGTCCTCGGCAGCCAGGTTGAGTGCGCACGCGAGAATGCGGGAATCGTTCGAATCGGTGCGGAAGCCCACGGGGAGCACGGCGGGGTCGGTATGGTTCAGCTCGACCTGCAGTGTGCCGCCCTCCGTGCCGATCGGCACCGGTTGATCGAGCCTGCCGTGTTCGAGTCTGAGGTCGTCCAACATCCGAAGCGCCTCTCGCGCAAACCATCCCAGCTCATGGTGGTGGCGCTTGCCCTCCAGTTCACTGATCACCACCAGTGGCAGAACAACCGAATGCTCGGCGAACCGGGTGACGGCCCACGGATCCGAGAGCAGAACGGAGGTGTCGAGGACGTAGGTGCGGACGGAGCGGTTTGCGGTCACGGTGGCTCCTACGCTGACGCGGCGCCCGCGCAAGCGGCGGTTCGCTGGGCCGATCGGTCCGGGTGGGGCGAAACCCACAGGGACCGGGCGCCGGTCCCCTCGCACTGCGCGAAGTCAGTCACGACTCGAACCTCCCGGACGGGCAACTTCCCCTGTCACCCGTTGGCCTGAACGCTACGTCCACTCCGCCCCACCGTGCGCGACCAACACGGTGAACGTTGGGTAAACCGACAACCCGGCCGAAGCAGCGAAATGGCCCGCCCCCATGCGGGTGCGGGCCATCTCGCGTGGTCGGGTCAGACGTTCTTGGAGAGCAGGCCCCAGTTCTCGAGCCCGTCGTAGAGCGGGAAGTCGAGGGCCAGCTTCGACACGCGTGCGCGGAGTGCGGGAACGTCGGCGTCGGTGCCGTTCGCGAGCGCCGTCGCGATGATGTCGGCGACCTCGGTGAACTCGGCCTCGCCGAATCCGCGGGTGGCGAGCGCGGGGGTGCCGATGCGCAGGCCGGACGGGTTCATCGGCGGACGGGGGTCGAACGGAACGGCGTTGCGGTTGACGGTGATTCCGATCTCGTGGAGCAGATCTTCACCCTGCTGACCGTCGAGCGCGGAGTTGCGCAGGTCGACCAGGACCAGGTGCACGTCGGTGCCGCCGGTGAGGACGGAGATTCCGTTGCCCGCGACATCGGATCCGCCGAGGCGCTCGGCGAGGATCTTCGATCCGGCGAGGGTGCGCTCCTGGCGCTCCTTGAACTCCGGGGTGCCCGCAATCTTCATGGCGACGGCCTTCGCGGCGATCGCGTGCATCAGCGGCCCGCCCTGCTGGCCGGGGAACACGGCGGAGTTCAGCTTCTTCGCCCACTCCTGCTTGGCGAGGATCATGCCGGAGCGCGGACCGCCGAGGGTCTTGTGGACGGTGGTGGACACGACGTCGGCGTGCGGAACCGGCGACGGGTGCAGGCCCGCGGCGACGAGACCGGCGAAGTGCGCCATGTCGACCCACAGCTTCGCGCCGATCTCGTCGGCGATCGACCGGAACGCGGCGAAGTCGAGGTGACGCGGGTAGGCGGACCAGCCGGCGATGAGCACCTGGGGACGCTCGGCGAGGGCGATCTCACGGACCTTGTCCATGTCGACGACGTGGGTGTCCTCCCGGACGCCGTAGGACGCGACCTCGTACAGCTTGCCGGAGAAGTTCAGCTTCATGCCGTGCGTGAGGTGCCCGCCGTGCGCGAGGTCCATGCCCATCAGCTTCTCGCCCGGGTTCATCAGCGCCATCAGCACCGCGGCGTTGGCCTGGGCGCCGGCGTGGGGCTGCACGTTCGCGAAGTCCGCGCCAAAGACGGCCTTGGCGCGTTCCTTGGCGAGGTTCTCGACGACGTCGACGTGCTCGCAGCCGCCGTAGTAGCGACGCCCGGGGTACCCCTCGGCGTACTTGTTGGTCAGGACGCTGCCCTGAGCCTGCAGGACGGCGCGCGGAACGAAGTTCTCCGACGCGATCATCTCGAGGGTGTCGCGCTGACGGGCCAGTTCGCCGTTCATTGCCGCGGCAACCTCGGGGTCGAGTTCGGCGAGCGAGGCATTGTTGACGTCGGTGCTGGGCACAGCGGTCATCGAGGGATCTCCAAGTGGAAGGCCGGGCAGGGGCAGCTCCATTCTAGGGCCAGGTCACCGGCACCCTGCCGCGGGTTCCCTGGAACGATGCCGCCGCCGTCCCGATCGCCGGGACAACGCCGCCGCAAGCGGCGGCGGACGCGCTTGGCTGTCCACCACGACGGAGTCCGCCACACCACCGGGAGCCACCGATGACCCTCGACGACCTGATCGCAGAACGCACGATCACCCGCGCCCTGACCCTGATCGCCCGGGCCATGGACGATCGCGACTGGGCGGCCCTCGACGACCTCACCGTCCCGGACATGACAGCGAACCTCGGCACCGGGGAACTGGGAAGCCGCGCCGAACTGGTTGCGAGCATCCGTTCGTTCCTCGACGCCTGCGGTCCGACGCAGCACCTGCTCGGCAACGTCGTCGTCGATGTCGACGGCGACACCGCCACCAGCCGCGCATACGTCTCCGACCTGCACCTCGGCACCGGTGACCGGTCGGGCGTCACGTTCCAGACCCTCGGCGACTACCACGACAGCTGGGTCCGGCACGGCGAGGCGTGGTTGCTGACGCGCCGCGTCAAGCACAACCGCGGGCACGTCGGCTCGTTCACTGCCCTCGGACCGGGCCCCGAGGGCTGGTCACCCCGCGACTGACCGCACCGTCGCACCCTTCGGCATCGGCCGGGTCGGCGAGGTTGAACAGGCTGTTCCGGCCGGGTTCGATCGGTACGGCGAGCGCATGCCGGCGTGAGCTCCAGCGGGCGAAACCGCCGGTACGACGCAATGCCGCCGCCACCCGGCGCGTGTCGTGATGCCAGCACTCCACCACGTCGTCGTGCGACTCCAGCCGGATCAGTCCGTCGCGCCGCACCGAGGCCAGCACGTCGACGGAGTCCCCGTTCTCCCAGCTCTTGCGTGCGTGAATGAAGTGCACCCGATGTCCCGGTCCGTAGCTGGTGCAGTGGCGGTCGACGACCGGGTTGTCGTGGGACAGGTGGCTCATGGGATCTCCCGAGTTCCTCGGGCCGCCCGGAAATCCGGGGGCGCTCGTGCCGACACCGGGTGGTGCCAGCCACTTCGTCACCCGAGCCACCCGCGAGCGTGGGGTTGGCGGCCGTCCAGTCGGGGCTTGGCGACGGCACTCGTGAAGCAGCACCCAGTGTAGGCGACGACCGACCGGGTCGGCGACGCCCGGGATCAGCGACGACCGGGATCAGCGCAGTGCGGACGGAATGAGGGGCTCGTCGAGGAGGCGCCCGAACAGGTCCGCACGTTCGATGCCGTCGCCCGCGCGGCCGAGCCAGGAGTCGAGCAACCGGTAGCCCTCGACGTACGTCGACGTGTAAGCACGCCAGAGCGGCGACGACAGGAACCGCAGCGACTGCCTGGACCGCTCCGGCGACGTCAGGTTCCACGTCTGCAGGAACTCCGCAACCTCGTCGTGGGAGCGTCCGCGGTCGTGCAGCAGCAGTGCCGCGTCCTGACGCACCCCGAGTAGTCCGGCCGACGCCGTCGACAGTGCCTCGGCGCGCTGACCGTCGAAGCGGAGACCGAGATCGGCATAGATCTCCTCCGCCCACTTCCCCCAGCCCTGCCCTGGGGTCGCTCCGCCGGCTCCGCCGCACTGCCCTGGGGTCGCTCCGCCGGCTCCGCCGCACTGCCCTGGGGTCGCTCCGCGGGCTCCGCCGCCCTGCCCTGGGGTCGCTCCGCGGGCTCCGCTCCCGGGCCCCACGATCGCACCCAGCGCATGATCCGCAAGGCCCTCCGCCATCAGGCACTGCGGGGTGTTGACCAGGAAAATCGTGTGCTCGATCTCGCCCGCGTCGACGAGGCCCGCCTCCTTGCGGCAGTGCTCGGTGTGATGACCCGGGTACGACTCGTGCGCGATCAGGTGTGGCAGGTGCGCCATGTGCTGCTTGAGGTCCGAGTTGATCGCGACCTTCGACCGGTAGTCGCCGAGGTAGTAGTTGAAACCCGACCAGGGCTTGTCACCGACCACTTCGTACTCGACGCGCTCGGTCTCGGGCAGCGGGTAGCGGGCGCGCACCAGGTCGCGAAGCGCCGACGAGAACGCGTCGACGCACTCCGCGAGGCGCTCGGGCGGAATCTCGTCTGCCGCGCGGTGCGCCTGCAACCGTTGCGCCAGCGGCGTGCTGCCGTCCCCTGGGAGCACCTCGTCCATCGCGCGATGCGCCGCACGGTAGTCGTCGACGGACCCCGGCTCGATCCGGACGTCGAAGTAGGCGTGCACCTCGTCGACGAAGCCGATCTCCTCGCCCGCGAACTTGCGTGCCGAGCATTCGAGGGCGCGCAGGTGCACATCCAGGAACTCGGCGCGACCCGCCGCGATCTCGACGTTGGACAGTTCGGACCGCAACTCCGCGGCACGACGGGCCAGCTGACGCGGCTCGGGGGGCGGCGCGTTCTCCACCCGCCGACGCAATTCGGGGTCGCCGGTGAAGGCGTCGACGAACCCGTCCTCGATTCGGTCGAAACCGAGCCCGAGCAGCAGATACTCGCGTACGAAGGTGGTGGCGTCCATACCTGTGCACCCTAGTGGCCGGACCCGACGCAGCATCGGACTGTGTGGGCGAGCACAATCCACCTATGCAGATCGAGGCGATGCAGATCGAGGCCGGGGCGCGCGAATGGCGAGGGTGAGCGAAAGCAGCCCGTACGTCGAGTTCGACCGGAAGCAGTGGAGGACACTGCGCAAGGCGACGCCGCTCGTGCTCACGGAGGAAGAACTCCAGGGCATGCGGGGCCTCGGCGAGCAGATCGATCTCGACGAGGTCGCCGAGGTGTACCTGCCGCTGTCGCGACTGATCCACCTGCAGGTCGCCGCACGGCAGCGCCTGTTCGCCGCGACCGCGACCTTCCTCGGGGAGAAGCACCCGGATCGTCAGGTGCCGTTCGTGATCGGTGTCGCGGGTTCCGTCGCCGTCGGTAAGTCCACGACCGCGCGTGTCCTCCAGGCGCTGCTCGCGCGGTGGGAACACCACCCGCGCGTCGACCTGGTGACGACCGACGGCTTCCTGTACTCGACCGCGGAGTTGACGCGCCGCGGCATCATGCACCGCAAGGGCTTTCCGGAAAGCTACGACCGTCGCAAGCTGCTCCGCTTCGTCACCGAGGTGAAGTCCGGCGCCGAAGAGGTTGCGGCACCGGTCTATTCACACCGGTCCTACGATGTCATCCCCGGCCAGTACCACCTGATCCGACAGCCCGACATCCTGATCCTCGAAGGCCTCAACGTCCTGCAGACGGGGCCTCGGCTCATGGTCTCCGACCTGTTCGACTTCTCGATCTACGTCGACGCGAAGGTCGAGGACATCGAGCGCTGGTACATCAAACGCTTCCTGGCACTGCGCAAGACGTCGTTCGCGGACCCGCAGGCCCACTTCCACCACTACTCGAACCTCTCGGACGAGCACGCCACGATCGCCGCCGAGGACATCTGGAATTCGATCAACCGCCCGAACCTGGTGGAGAACATCCTGCCGACTCGTCCGCGCGCAACCCTGGTGCTGCGCAAGGACGCCGACCACTCCATCAACCGACTGCGGCTGCGCAAGCTCTGAGGCAGCTCCGCCGCATGTGCGCGAGAGTGTGGTGGTCCCGGCCGCCCGGCTCACGCACATGGCGGATCAGCGCCTACGTGCCGAAACGGCGGTGCCGTGCCGCGTAGTCGCGCAGGGCACGGAGGAAGTCGACCCGCCGGAACTCCGGCCAGTACGCCTCCGTGAACCAGATCTCCGAGTACGCGCTCTGCCACAGCAGGAACCCGGACAACCGCTGCTCACCGGACGTGCGGATCACCAGATCCGGATCGGGTTGCCCGGACGTGTAGAGATGCCCGTCGATCGCCTCGACGGTGATCGCGTCGACCAGTTCGGGACCGTCCACGCCTTCGGCCTGCTTCTGCCGCACCAACGAGCGGACCGCGTCGGCGATCTCCTGGCGCCCGCCGTACCCGACCGCGACGTTGACGTGCGTGCCGGTGCGGCCCGCAGTGCTGTCGGCGGCTTCGCGCAGTCGGCGGGCGGAGTCCTCGGGCAGGAGATCGAGGGTGCCGACGATCTTCACGGACCAATTCTGATCAGGCCCGGAGATCTCCTCGACGACGTCGGTGATGATCTCGATGAGGGTGTCGAGTTCCTCGGGGTCGCGGCGCAGGTTCTCGGTGGAGAGCAGATAGATCGTCGCCATCTCGATGCCGGTCTCGTCACACCAGGTCAGCAGCTCGGCGATCTTGAGCGCACCCATCCGGTGACCGTGCGCGACGTCGGTGAACCCGTTCTCCCGCGCCCAGCGGCGGTTGCCGTCGCACATGACGGCGACGTGCCGGGGTCGCTGCATACCGTCGAGCTGCCCGGTGAGGCGCCGCTCGTAGAGGCTGTACAGCAGGTCGGAGGGCTTCACCTGGACATCACCACGGGAGGTCACATTACGCCCGGCCCTTGCCTCCGCGTCGCGCACCGGTGTTCTCGTGAGGAGCGTGACATTCGACGGCCCTGTCGGCCGACTTCGTGCGGGGTACAGTGGCCGGGATTCATAACCTACGGTTCCGTAGGTTATGGGCTTCGAGCGCTGGGAGAAGACCCCATGACCGTCCTGGACCAACCCCTCGCCCCGGTGAAACCCCGACTCCGTGGCTGGATCCACGCATGGGCGTTCGCGGTGGCCGTCGTGGCGGGCGTCGTACTCGTCGCGGCCGCGTTCACCGTGTCCACCCGCGCCGGTGTCGCCACCGCCGTCTACGCCACCACCGTGTGCGGCGTGTTCGGGGTCAGCGCCGCCTATCACCGCATCCACTGGCCGACGACCCGGTCGCGTACGTGGATGAAGCGCGCCGACCACTCGATGATCTTCCTGTTCATCGCGGGTAGCTACACCCCCTTCGCGACGTTGGCGCTCCCGGCGGGCACCGGCGGAACGCTCCTGGCTGTGGTGTGGTCCGGCGCCCTCGCCGGAGTCGCGTTGAAGATGTTGTGGCCCACCGCTCCCCGATGGGTCGGGGTTCCCCTGTACCTCCTGCTCGGATGGGCGATCGTGCCCGTCGCGGGCGACCTGGTCGAGCAGGTCGGCTGGCTCCCCCTGATCCTGTTGGCGGTTGGCGGTGTGCTCTACAGCCTCGGCGCGGTCCTCTACGCCACGAAATGGCCGAACCCGTGGCCCGACACCTTCGGGCACCACGAGTTCTTCCACGCAGGCACGGTCGTGGCCGCACTCTGTCACTACATCGCGGTGTGGCTGGTGCTTTTCGCCTGACGGTGCCGATCGACGCGGTCGACGAGCGCCGTGAGATGTTCACGAAGCTCGTCCACCGATACAGGAACCACCTCGACGACATCGCGGGTACGGACGATCAGGTAGCGGCCGTCCTCGACGTCGATCCACTGGAACACGCCACCGTCGTCGGTCGGGCGCCAGTCGACCGCGGGCCCGGGATGGACGCCGACCTCTCCGATGCCGTCGCGGCGTCGCGAGAGGAATCCCCGCACGTCGTCGGAGGTGCCGCGCTCGGAGACGGGCCGCATCACCGTGTTCCCGGTGTCCGGTCGGGCGACGAGCCGACGGCCCGCGCCGCGCGCGGCCGCCGGCACTGCCGAAGCGACCGTGGCAGCGACCCGGGTTCGCGGCACCACCGCGATTCGCACGTCGCCACCGCTTTCGGTGTCGGGCCCGGTCATCTGGGTGACGACAACGGCGGCGGCACCCCGAATGCCTGCGTGCACGCGGGTCATCGACGTCGGTCCTGCGCCCGCGAAACCGCACACCTCGACGCGGAGATCCGGTTCCAGTAGGACGGACAGCGCCGACTGCAACTCCCTGTCGATTTGCCGAACAAGAATGTGCGTTGCTTCCTGCCGCTGTCGCCGATCCTCGTCGACGGTCTCCGCGGCACTGCGGTAGGCCATCGGATACGGCAGTCGGTCACGTCCACAGAGGCGCCACAGGACATCGAATTCCAGTGCCGTGAAACGCCAACACTCGACACCCGCGACAGTCCCCCGCACCACATGCCCCCGCCCCCCGACAACAGTCCGCTCACCCTACTCAGACGCAACCGAGTCCCGATCGGTTCCCGCCTGTGTACGACGGATCGAATCCCGCAACCGACACCCTCGTGGCAGCGACGATGCACCCGTCACACCTGCAGAAACCACCTACAGTGAGCTGTATGGACGATCCAGTGGCAGACGCCCTCGGACAGCTGGCCGCCGAACGCGAGGGTGTGGTCCTGCAGATCCTGGAACTCGAAGGCAATCTCGACCGGGCCAAGCGCCGGGTCGCGGAGATCGACGGCGAAACTGCGTCACTGGAGCGCGTCCGCGACGAGTTGAAGCGTCGCCATCCCGAACCTCCGGGATAGGTGGCGACGCCACACAGGGGACGACCGAAAGCCGATCCCCCGCGCCGGCGCACTACCGGGCGAGCGCCTCGACCAGCGCATCGACATCGGTGACAGGCCGGTCGCACACGACCCCGCGGCACACGTACGCCGCGGACTCGCCGTCGACCAGCGGCCGATCCGCAAGCAGCGGAACCGAATCGGGCGTTCCGCCGACGACGACCACACCACCGGGCGCATGCCTGCGTGCCGCGTCGAGCAGATCCGACGCACCGTCCGTCGCGACAGCCACCTGGATCGGGCCACGAACAGCGGCCTCGGCGACCGCGAGCCAGTGCCCCGCGGAGCGTGGAACACGCTGGAGCAGAACAGTTCCCCGGTCGATCGTCGCGGAGGCCGCGGCGCCGTAGCGCCCTGCCGTGTCGGGCGCGGACAGCACTGATGCGAGGAGCAGCGCCTCCGCCATCGACGACGCGCCGGACGGGGTCGCCCCGTCGACGGGGTCGCGGGGCCGGGCGATCAGCGCCTCCGCGTCGTCCGCGGTGTCGAACCAGGATCCCGGCTCGGTGTCGTCCGAGAAGTGGTCGAGCGCCACGTCGAGAATCTGCTGTGCATTCGCCAGCCACTCGGCACCACCGGTCACCTGGTGCAGGGTGAGCAGTCCTGTCGCGAGCGCGGCGTGGTCGTCGAGAACTGCCGCCGCATCGCCGACGACCGACCCGAGCGATGCACGCCGGAGCCGTCCGTCCACCAGGTGCTCGTCCAGCAGCGAGCGAGCGCAGTGCTGCGCTGCATCGAGCCACTGCGTGCGCCCCAGTCCCGCACCGGCTTCGGCGAGCGCAGTGATCGCCAACCCGTTCCACGCGGTGACGACCTTGTCGTCGCGGGCGGGCTGCGGTCGCCTCGAGCGTGCGTCGAGCAGGGTTCGGCGCACCGATTCCCAGCGCACGGCATCGTCGGGATCGGCGGGCAGTTGCAGCACCGACGTCCCGGCTTCGAACGTTCCGACGGAACTGACCGCCAGCAGGCCGGCAGCCCACACCCCGTCCTCGAAGCCGAGCACCTCGATCAGCTGATCCGGGGTCCATGCGTACGTCAATCCCTCGACGCCGTCGGTGTCCGCATCGAGGGCGGACGCGAAACAGCCTGTCTCGGTGCGCAGGTCACGGAGCATGAACTCCGCTGTCTGCTCGGTGACACGCAAGGCCAGGTCCGAGCCGGTGCGACGGGCCAGGTGTGCATAGAAACGCAGCAGCTGGGCGTTGTCGTAGAGCATCTTCTCGAAATGGGGCACGATCCAGTCGGCATCGACCGAGTAGCGGGCGAAGCCTCCACCCAGCTGGTCGAACAGCCCGCCGCGCGCCATCGCCTCCGCGGTCCGGGTCACGGACTCGAGGACCATCGCCGAGCCGGTCCGCTCGTGACTGCGGAGCATCCCTTCCAGCAGCGCGGACGGCGGGAACTTCGGCGCCCCACCGAACCCGCCTCGCTCGACGTCCTCGTCGGAACGGATCGAGGCCACCGCCGCGTCGAGGAGCGCACCGTCGAGCGCCACGGCTCCCGCAGGAAGGGCACCGCCGGCGCGCCGCAGCTCCGCCGTGATCGACTCCGACGCCTTGAGCACGTCGTCACGGCGCGTCCGCCAGGTGTCGTCGATCGCCTCGAGCAGCTGCGTGAAGGACGGCATTCCGCCCCGCGGCGCAGGCGGAAAGTACGTGCCGCAATAGAACGGTTCGCCGTCCGGGGTGAGGAAGCAGGTCATCGGCCACCCGCCCTGCCCCGTCATCGCGACCGTCGCGTTCATGTAGATCGCGTCCAGATCGGGGCGTTCCTCACGGTCCACCTTGATGCACACGAAGTGTTCGTTCATCACGGCGGCGGTCGCCTCGTCCTCGAACGACTCGTGCGCCATCACGTGACACCAGTGGCAGGCCGCGTAACCGATGGACAACAGCACCGGCACGTCGCGTTCGCGCGCCCACTCCAATGCCTCGGTGCCCCACTGCTGCCAGTGCACGGGGTTGTCCGCGTGCTGGCGCAGGTACGGACTGGTCGCGTCGCCGAGGGTGTTGCGGGACAGCGCGCCCACGACTAACTCGACGTCTGTGTCGGCGGAGTGGACGGCTTCGCCGCAGACGTGTCGGACTCGTCCTGCGTCAGCGCCCCACCACGGTCGGTGCCCTCGTCTGCTGCCTGATCGGCTTCGGGATGCTCGGGCTCGAAGGTGTCCGGCAGCTTCCGCAGCTGCTTGTTCATCGACCGGATCAGGAACACTGTCCCGATCAGCAGAACGACGATGATCAGCAATCCGACCGGGGATGCCTTGCCGAACTCGGGTCCCGTCGGTGTGCCCTGGGTCTGCGCCAGCCACCCGACTGCCGCGCCTGCCAGATTCACTTCTCCTCCTCCTGATGTCCCGCGCCGACACCGACGTGATCGATCCCGGCGAACAGGTCCGTCTCGGGGATCGCGGTGGTCACACGGGTCTTGGCCAACTCGAACTCCTCGGTCGGCCAGATCTTCTGCTGAATGTCACGAGGGACCGCGAAGAACGACCCATTCGGGTCGATCTGCGTCGCGTGAGCGCGCAGGGCGTCGTCCCGCTGCGCGAAGTGGTCGCCACAGGTGATCTGCGTGGTGACGCGGGCCATGAGGTCGCCCTGCTCCGTCTTCCACTTCTTCAGCCAGTCCGCCATCGGGAATTCCTCGCCGCGACGGTCGTACTCCTCCTGGAACAGCTGCAGACGCTTCCGGATGAATCCGTGCGAGTAGTACAGCTTGAGCACCTCCCACGGCTCCCCCGCGTCGGGGAACCGATCGGGGTCGGCGGCAGCCTCGAACGCCTCCACCGACACCTCGTGGCAGCGAATGTGGTCGGGGTGCGGGTAGCCGCCGTTCTCGTCGTAGGTCGTCATCACGTGCGGACGGAACTCGCGGACCACCCGAACCAGCGCCTCGGCGGACTCCTCGAGCGGAACCAGCGCGAAGCATCCCTCCGGCAGCGGCGGCTTGGGGTCGCCCTCCGGCAGTCCGGAGTCGACGAACCCGAGCCACATCTGCTGGACGCCGAGGATGCGGGCGGCCTCCGCCATCTCCTCCTTGCGGACCTCGCTGATGCGGTCACGGATGCCCGGCACGTCCATCGCCGGGTTGAGGATGTCGCCGCGCTCGCCGCCGGTGAGGGTGACCACCAGCACCTCGTTGCCCTCGGCCGAGTAGCGGGCCATCGTCGCCGCGCCCTTGCTGGACTCGTCGTCGGGATGGGCGTGCACGGCCATGAGACGCAATCCGCTCACAGTCTTCCTTCACCTCAGCTTCGCTGGAACCTACGTGTGACTGTCGTCCACCCTGCCGCACCGACCGGGCGGGGGGCGTCCGTGTCCTTCCCCTATAGTTCCACCCGACACCTCCAGCGTCACCGTGACCCTGCTCGGATCACCGCCAGGAGGGCGCCCAGCCGGGCACCACGAGCTCGCCCGGACCGTTGCACGAGAGTCGAGCGAATGACCGAGACGATCCCCTCCGACCGCTACCCGATGCCGCAGGGCAGTGTCCGCGGGTCCCGGATCACCGCAATCGTCCTCACGATCGGCGTCATCCTCCTCGGCCTGGCCGTCGCATGGCTCGCGTACAACAAGTTCGAGGCGAAGGACATCAAGTCCGAGGTGCTGCAGTACTCCATCGTCGACGATTCGACGATCGCGCTGAGCTTCACCGTCACCCGCGAAGAACCGTCGGAAGCTGCCGTGTGCATCGTGCGATCCAGGTCACGGGACGGCTCCGAAACCGGTCGACGTGAGGTCGTCGTGCAACCGTCCGAACACGAAACCGTCCAGATCGACACCCAGATCACGACCACGCAACCGCCGGCCATCGCCGACATCTACGGCTGTGGCTCCACGATCCCGGCGTATCTCACCGTCGACTGACATTTCGGCGCGCCACGCCATGGCCGCGACCTGGACCTTCACGGGAAAATCCCAGCTCGTGCTAGACTCGCCCGATACACGGTT
The DNA here is from genome assembly GCF_001040705.1 of Rhodococcus sp. RD6.2. Classification (GTDB taxonomy): domain Bacteria; phylum Actinomycetota; class Actinomycetes; order Mycobacteriales; family Mycobacteriaceae; genus Rhodococcus_G. Next base: position 435,111 of record NZ_CVQP01000001.1, on the reverse strand, counting down.
CCGCGTTGGAGCCGTGTATTGCTGCATTTGCATCTGGACGCGTGTGAGTACGCGCACCCGGACGCAAGCGGCCCGCTGCACACACGCGGCCGGGCGCGCGCTCACCGAGCGGTGAGCCGACCGGGGGATTCGCCATCCGGGGGACAACGCGCGTGGCCGCAGCCGACCACCGGAATCGGTGGTCCGTCCAGGGGACCGTGAGGGTTCCGACTACGAGGAGTGATCGAGCATGACCGAGACCCAGGTGACCTGGCTGACCCAGGAGTCCCACGACCGGCTCAAGAGCGAACTCGACCAGCTCATTGCCAACCGTCCGGTCATCGCGGCCGAGATCAACGAGCGCCGCGAAGAGGGTGACCTCAAGGAGAACGGCGGCTACCACGCCGCCCGCGAGGAGCAGGGCCAGCAGGAGTCGCGCATCCGACAGCTGCAGGAGCTGCTGAACAGCGCGAAGGTCGGCGAGGCCCCCACGCAGTCCGGCGTCGCCCTGCCCGGCTCGGTCGTCAAGGTGTACTACGACGGTGACGAATCCGACACCGAGACGTTCCTCATCGCCACCCGCGAAGAGGGCGCCCGCGGCAACAAGCTCGAGGTCTACTCGCCCAGCTCCCCGCTCGGCGGCGCACTCCTCGACGCCAAGGTCGGCGAGACCCGCGAGTACTTCCTGCCCAACGGCAAGACCATGAAGGTCACCCTGATCAGCGCAGAGCCGTACCACGCCTGATCCCCGCATACGCGACGAAACCCCGGTCCGACGCACGGACCGGGGTTTCGCGTATCCGGGCGGACCACACGATTGCCGGTCGGTGGGGCAGCCGCCCCCTGCCAGGCTGCCCCACCGACCTCGGTGAGCCGCGCACACCCGACCCCCCGAGCGTGTGCACTTCGACCCACATCAAGTCAGACGCGACGAACGCCGCGAAGGTTCCCACCAATTTCGGGGAAATTACTCGCCACCGACGACCCTCCCGCTGAGCACGTCGATCACGTCCTCGGGCTCGACCTCGTCAGCTGCGAGGACGGCGAGCACGGCCTCACGCCGGTCTGCGGCGACCGGTTCGTACCCGCCGAGGATCTGCGTCCGCTCCCCGGCGGGGACGACGCGGGCACAGACGAGCGACCCGACCTCGAGCGCCTCGTCGACGGCAACGTCGGCCGTCTCGTTCGTCACGAGGTCACGCAGGGTGACCGTGCTGTCCGCTGATGCGAGAACCTCATGCAGCGAGCGCCGGACCTCGAGCCAGCGCCCCGCGAGTTCGAGTTCGTCCGCAGGCAGCAGCGCCCCGCGACGCAGGACGAACAGCCCGAACAGTCCCCCCTCGAACAGCCCGACGTCGAGCACCAGCGGCTCCGCGAACGCCCGCGCCACGGACTCCTCGTCGTCCACGTCCTCCGCTCGCAGGTCGGCGAGCGCGAGCACCAGATCGAACAGGGTCGTCGACTGCGCGAACATCGCGGCCTTCTCGTACAGCCAGTGCGCGCGGTCGTCGAGGGTGGTGTCGGACTTGCCGAGGTGACACACCTTGTACTTGCGTCCCGACCCGCACCAGCACTTGTCGTTGCGTCCGAGCCCGGGGTGCTCGTGCGGCGCGAAACGCTGCAGCACCGCGTAGAGGTGTTCCTCCTCGCCTCCCTCGATGCGGCCGAGCAGTGACAGTGCGCGGGTGGCGTCACCGCGGTCGGACGCGAACCCGGCGAGTTCGAGCAGCGCGGGCGTCCACTCCTCGTCCAGGGCGACGGCCTCTTCCAGGTGCCGTTCGGCTTCGCGCACATCGCCCAGCAGGTCCGCCGCCATACCGGCGAGCCAGTGTCCGGATGCCCGCGACCGGCGCGGACCCTTCTCCGCGACCGCCAGCGCCGACAGGTACACGGCGGGCAGGTGGTCGTCGTCGAAACCGCTGACCACGTCCAGCGCGGCCGCGGAAGCCGACGGATCCTCCAGACCTCCAAAGGATTCCGGGTCGGACATGACCCTCTCGCGCGTCGCGACGAGATCCATGTCGCCCTCGCGGACGGCACCGACGAGGTCGACGAACGAGATCACGGCATCGACCTCGTCGGGATGCAGCTCCGCCTGCCGCGCCACCAGCGCGATGTGCCGAGCGAGATGGTGCGCGGCCACGTCGAACCCGCTGGCTGCGATGTAGTCGCCCTCACACACGTAGCCCGCGGACGAGATCAGTTCGCCGAGCGGAACCGTCGGCGTCGTGCACAGCCCGGGGTCGTCGGCGAGGAGCTGCCAACTGACGGTCTCGGAGTTGTCCGCGTTGTCCTCGCCGACAGTCCGCCCGAGGGCCTCGGTCAGATCGGCCGACACGAGGTCACCGACGACGCGTTCGACCTCCACGTCGCCGCCGCGTACCCGGACACCGATCACGTCACCGACCGAATACCCTTGCAGCGCAGCAGCTCCGAACAGCAGTCCGGCACCGTCCGGGAAGTCCTCGTACTCGAGCCCCAACTCTTCGAGGGCATCGCCGTCGTACTCCTCGAACAGCACCCGATCGTCGTCGGCGGCCATCGCGAGCAACACCACCGGCAGCAGGTCCGGTTCCGCATACAGCAGCCCGGAGCGAATCTCCGCCTCGGACAGTCGGTGCGTGAACACCCGGCCCTCGAGCAGGGCGTCCAGCGCGACGGTGCGGCCGTCGACGAGCCGTCCGAGCACGGGTTCGTCGAGCAGGTCCACGAACGGCAGCATCTCGTCGACCGAACCGTTGCCCGCATCGACGAGCAGTTCCGCCCAGTCCTCGGAGGTCAGAGGTCCGTGCGCGCGCAACACGTCCAACGCGGCGTCGACGAGCGGGTTCCGGGATTCAGGCTGCGAAGTCACCTCGTGATCGTAGGCGCCCCGCAGCGTCGATCACCGCCTCGACGCCAGGAAGTCACGCACCAACGCAGCGGGGACGCGTCCCCGATCGGACACGTCGATCCCCCGCTCGCCCGCCCAGCTGCGCACCTGCGCCGGAGACCTAGACGATCCGGCGGGCCTTCATGCCGTCGAAGACGGGCCCGACACGAACGACGTCGCCGGTCTGCGGTGCGTGCACCATCTGACCGTTGCCGATGTAGATCGCGACGTGGCCGGGGCCGCCGGACTGCCAGTTACCGAACAGCAGATCTCCGGGGCGAGCATCCGCCATGGCGATCTCGGTACCGATGTTCCATTGCGTCTCGGATGTCCGCGGGAGCACGAGGGTGTCACCGGTCGCGGTGTACATCGCGTACGAGGTGAGACCGGAGCAGTCGAACCCGCCGCCGGACGGGCCGTTGATGTTGCCGCCACCCCACACGTACGGCAGTCCCAGGAAGCCGAGTGCGGCCTCGACGACCTTGCTGCCGATGCTGCCGTCCGTCCCGGACAGCGGCGCGAGGATCGCCGCGAACACCGGCTCGGAGTCGCGGATCTTCTTCACGTACGGCTTGGTCTGGTGTTCGTAGTCGTAGGCGCCGTTCGGCATGCCGCCCGCGCGCCGGACCGCCTCGACTCCGGCGTTGTAGCCGGCGATCGTCAGGTCGAGGGTGTCTCCGGTGACGACGCCCTGCTTCTTCCACTCGTCGATCTGCCCGTACATGCTGCACAGCAGGTTGCCGGACGCCATCACCGGGTCGGCGACACCGAGGACGTCGACCTTGCCGTCGCCATCCGCGTCCTTGCCCCACTTCTCCCAGGTCCCGGGCATGAACTGGCCCGGCCCCTTCGCGCCGGTACGCGACACGGGTGCGGTCGGACCGTAACGGAAGCCGTTCTCGGCGTTGTACAGGGCTGCGAGGACGGGAGCCTTGATGCCGTCGCAGATCGCGCCCGCCTTGTTGAACCAGGGCACGAACACGGCGATCGACCCGATCGGCGCGATGTTGCCGCCCGGGAACGCCGCGTCGAGCGAGGTGACGGCCCGGGACAGATCGCCACCGAATGGGACATCGGCGACGTCATCGGCCCGGTCGTACGCCTGAGGGGGCGTGACGGGCACCGGCGCCGGTTCCGGGGCAGGTTCCGGCGCGGGTGGAGGCGGAGGAGGCGCGGGGAGGTACGGGTCGACGGCGTCGACCGCGGCCTTCGATGCGTCCGCAACGGCCTGCTGGGCCTGGTCCTGCATCTGTTCGGGCAGCAGGCCGATCACGTCGTTCACCTGCTGGCTCACCGCGGGTGATGTTGCTTCGAACGATTGGATTGCTTGTGTTGCTTGCTCTTTGACCGGTGCGGGCAGATCGGACCCCTGTACCAATCCACCCAGTGCCGTGGCAACGGCAACGATGACCGCTGTTGGGTCAACCGCCATGCGCATCCTCCTACGTCGACCGCGATGCGTCTGACGCCCGCCGCCCCCTGTGTGACTCGCATCACCGTATGACGGTTAACGCCAAAGTGCTCGCCTTTCCGGCGAACTCTTAGACAGCCTTCAGGTTGCGCGCAACTCGCGGTACCGCTAAGGCACCGTAGGCACGGTCGGGACGAAGTCGAGACGCGACGCGCCGCCCGCGCACCGTTTCAGCCAATGAACCGACGCGCGGACGACGTAGGGGAACTAGCCCAGCGCCTGCTCGATGTCGGCGAGCAGATCCGCCGCATCCTCGATGCCGACGGACAGCCGGACCAGGTTCTCGGGAACCTCGAGTTCCGATCCCGCGGTCGACGCATGGGTCATCGCACCCGGATGCTCGATCAGCGACTCCACGCCACCCAGCGACTCCGCGAGCGTGAAGATCTTCGTGCGTGAGCAGAAGTCGAGCGCGGCCTGCTTGCCCCCCTTGAGGCGCACCGACACCATGCCGCCGAACCGGCGCATCTGCCTCGACGCGACCGCGTGACCGGGATGCGAAGCGAGACCCGGGTAGATCACCTTCTCGACCGCGGCGTGACCGGTCAGCAGGTCGACGATCTTCTCGGCATTGTCGCTGTGCCGCTCCATCCGCAGCGCGAGCGTCTTGATGCCGCGCATCGTCAGGTATGCGTCGAACGGCCCGGGCACCGCGCCGGCGCCGTTCTGCAGGAACGCGAACTTGGTGTCGAGTTCCTCGTCGCTGGTCACCAGCGCGCCACCGACCACGTCGGAGTGCCCACCCAGGTATTTCGTCGTCGAATGCAGTGCGACGTCGGCGCCGAGCGCCAGCGGCTGCTGCAGATACGGCGACGCGAACGTGTTGTCCACGACGATCTTCGCGCCCGCATCGTGCGCGACCGCGGACAGCGCCTCGATGTCACCGATGTTCAGCAGCGGGTTCGTCGGCGTCTCCACCCACACCAGCTTGGTGGTCGGGCGGATCGCTGCGCGAACGGCGTCGACGTCGCCCATCGGCGCGGGCGTGTGCTCGACACCCCACTCCGAGAACACCTTGTCGATGAGCCGGAAGGTGCCGCCGTACGCGTCGTTCGGGATGACGAGGTGGTCGCCGGGGCGCAGCACGGACCGCAGCAGGCAGTCGGTGGCCGCCATGCCGGACGAGAAGGCACGCCCGAACGTGCCGCCCTCGATCGCGGCGAGATTGGCCTCGAGGGGACGCCGGGTGGGATTGCCGGTGCGGGCGTACTCGAAGCCGTTGCGCATGCCGCCGACGCCGTCCTGCGCGAACGTGGAGCTGGCGTAGATCGGCACGTTGACCGCGCCGGTCTGCGGATCCGGTTCGTAGCCCGCGTGGATGGCCCTGGTGGAAAAGCCGCTGAAGGTGCCCTGGTCAGTCATACCGATCAGCGTAGCGACCGGCTCACGACCTCATCGGGTCAGTGCGCGACCGCCGAACCGACGGCCTCCAGGACCTCGACGAGCTTCTCCTGAGACAGGTCTGCGGCGTCACCCGCGCTGGCGCTCACCATCAATCCCGGCATCACCAGTGCCAGATGCCCGATGCCGAGCGGGTCGGAAATGTACCCGTCCAGACCCGTTGCCACCGCCGACTCGATCATTTCCCCCGGCTTCGTGTCGGCGAGGTTCTCGCGCTGCCGGACGATCGCCTCGGCGGACAGCGGCAGCTTGCCGATCAACACCGCGACGTGATCGTCGGAGAACTCTCCACCCTTGAGGAAGAAGCAGGTCGACTGATCGCCGGTCGCCGGCGTCTGCGGCGACCGATCGAGGGTGTAGCCCCGGACGACACCGGTGACGGCCGAGTCGATGGCGTCACACGTCGGAACCGTCGCGGATCCGTTTCGGTCAGCCGCCTGACTCGGCCGCGCCGCGGCGCTCGTCGCACTCGGCTTCGGGTACCCACTCGATTTCGGGAACGTGCTCGGGCGCGCGGACGCAGTCTCGCCATCCTGCGCCACCGCCGTGCCCGTCACCGTCGACGCGCACGCCGACGCCGTCACAACCACCGCCGCCAGACATGCGACAGCCCCCGCTGCTCTCCCCCACTGCATGGCGGCCAGGGTACGACAGCGGAAACCGCCGCGCGCATCAGCCTCCGGCGCTGAGGAACCCGAGCAGATCCTGACGAGTGATGACCCCGACGGGCTTGCCGTCGTCGACGACCATCAGCGCGTCGGTGTCGCCGAGCGCCTTCGTCGCGGCGCTGACCGGTTCGCCCGAACCGATGAGCGGGAACGCCGCACTCATGTGCTTGGACACCGGGTCGGCGAGCTGCGCGCGGCCCTCGAACACCGCTGAGAGGAGCTCGCGTTCGGTGACGCTGCCCGCGACCTCGCCCGCCATGACCGGCGGCTCGGCGCCGACGACGGGCATCTGGGAGACACCGTATTCGCGCAGGATCTCGATGGCGTCGCGCAGCGTCTCCGTCGGGTGCGTGTGCACCAGGTCGGGGAGCTCGCCCGACTTGCCCCGCAGCACGTCCCCGACAGTCGGCTCAGCGGCCTTGCTGCCGTCGAGGGGGGTGCGCAGGAAGCCGTACGACGCCATCCACTTGTCGTTGAAGATCTTCGAGAGGTAGCCGCGACCACCGTCGGGGAGCAGCACCACGACCACCGCGTCCGGGTCGCGCTCCGCGACCCGGAGAGCCGCGACGACGGCCATGCCGCAGGAGCCGCCGACCAGCAGCCCCTCCTCGCGGGCGAGGCGTCGCGTCATGTCGAACGAGTCGGCGTCGGAGACGGCGATGATCTCGTCCGGGATGGACGGGTCGTAGGCGCTGGGCCAGAAGTCCTCGCCCACGCCCTCGACGAGGTAGGGGCGTCCGGTGCCGCCGGAGTACACCGATCCCTCGGGGTCGGCGCCGATGACCTTCACCTTTCCGCCCGAGACCTCCTTGAGGTAGCGGCCGGTGCCGGTGATCGTGCCGCCGGTACCGACGCCTGCGACGAAGTGCGTGACCTTGCCTTCCGTGTCACGCCAGATCTCGGGGCCGGTCGTCTCGTAGTGGCTGTCCGGGCCGCCGGGGTTGGAGTACTGGTCCGGCTTCCAGGCGCCCGGGATCTCTTTCACCAAACGGTCGGAGACGTTGTAGTAGCTGTCCGGGTGTTCCGGCGCGACAGCGGTCGGGCAGACGACGACCTCGGCGCCGTAGGCCTTCAGGACGTTGCGCTTGTCCTCGCTGACCTTGTCGGGGCATACGAAAACACACTTGTACCCGCGCTGCTGGGCGACGAGCGCGAGACCGATACCGGTGTTGCCGGACGTCGGTTCGACGATCGTGCCGCCGGGCTTCAGCTGACCGGATGCCTCGGCCGCGTCGACCATCTTGACGGCGATGCGGTCCTTCGAGCTGCCACCCGGGTTCAGGTACTCGATCTTCGCCGCAACCAGGCCGGAGCCTGATGCAACCACCGAGTTCAGCTTCACCAGGGGCGTGTTTCCGATGAGGTCGACGACGTGATCCGCGATGCGCATACCCCCATCGTCCCAGAGCCCACGTCGTCGGCAACACCTGGTTCCGATGGCCCGGCGACGGGTACGGATTCCGACTAGATTCGTCGGTGTCAGCTGCCACCTCGACCGGAAGGCGAGCGATGGGTACCACCAGGTGGCGAACGGCCGCGAAGGCCGGTGCAGCGGCGGCCGTCGCGGGGTCGTCCGCAGGCACGGCGTCGTGGTTTGCCTACACCTATCTGATGGGACAGGCGGGTGCCGCACGCGGGGTGATCGGCCGCAATGTGGCCAAACCACCGGAGGCGGACGGCATCCACGTCGCGGGCGCCGACGCGCCCGTTCCGTGGCGTCGCGGAGTCCCGTTCGACCTGCACCTGATGATCTTCGGCGACTCCACGGCTGCGGGCGTCGGCTGCGCCTCCGCAGATGAGGTGCCCGGCGTTCGGCTTGCACGCGGACTGGCCGAGGAGACCGGGAAGCGAATCAGGCTCAGCACCAAGGCAATCGGCGGTGCCACGTCGAAGGGGCTGGCGGGCCAGGTCGACGCGATGTTCGTGGCGGGTCCGCCGCCCGATGCGGCGGTGATCCTGATCGGCGCCAACGACGTCACCGCGAAGAACGGGATCTACCCGTCGGCACGGCGGCTCGGTGCCGCAGTCGCCCGGCTCCGCAGCGCGGGCGCCGTTGTGGTCGTCGGGACGTGCCCCGACCTGGGTGTGGTGACGGCGATCCCCCAACCCCTGCGGACCGTGGTCCGCGAATGGGGGCATCTGCTCGCCCGTGCCCAGACCTCGGCCGTGCTGTCGTCGGGCGGGCACCCGGTCCCCCTTGCCGATCTGCTCGCCCCCGAATTCCTCGCCGCCCCGGACACGATGTTCTCCCCCGACCAGTTCCACCCGTCGGCGGCCGGGTACGAGCTGGCGGCCCGGCAACTGCTGCCCGTACTCGCGGCCGCACTCGGCGAGTGGGACGGTGGCCCACTCCCGACACTTCCCACCGTGTCAGCGGTGGCCGAGTCCAGTCGCCTCACGTCGCGGATCAGCAGCGCCACAGCGCTGTTCCGGCGCAATCGGGACGGCGAACCGGCCGCCCACGACACCCCCGCGGGACGTACCGCGGAGAAGATGGCACCGCTGCGCCCGGGTGGATGAGCGACCGCATGCCGAGACCTGCGGCATCCCCACGTAACGTCACACCGGACCCCCGCTGTCACCTCTCACACACAGACAGCTCACAGAACGAAGGAGTACTCATGCCCGAGGCAGTCATCGTCTCCGCCGTGCGCTCGCCGATCGGCCGCGCAGGCAAGGGATCGCTCAAGGACATTCGCCCCGACGACCTGGCCGCCCAGATGGTCGCCGCAGCGCTCGCGAAGATCCCCGAGCTTGATCCCACCGAGATCGACGACCTGATGATGGGCTGTGGCCAGCCCGGCGGCCAGTCCGGCTACAACATCGCCAAGGTCGTCGCCACCACTCTCGGCTATGACTTCCTCCCCGGCGTGACGGTCAACCGTTACTGCTCCTCCTCGCTGCAGACCACCCGGATGGCCATGCACGCCATCCGCGCGGGCGAGGGCGACGTGTTCATCTCCGCGGGCGTCGAGTCCGTCTCGTCCTTCGCCACCGGCACCGCCGACGGCTGGCCGAACACCAAGAACGCCCTGTACGCCGACGCGCAGGCCCGCACCGAGCTGGCCGCACAGGGTGGCGTCGCGTGGCAGGACCCCCGCGAGGACGGCCTGACCCCCGACATCTACATCTCGATGGGCCAGACCGCGGAGAACGTCGCCTCGCTGACCGGCATCAGCCGCGAGGACCAGGACCACTGGGGCGTTCGCAGCCAGAACCGCGCGGAGGAGGCCATCAACCGCGGCTTCTTCGCCAACGAGATCACCCCGGTGACCCTCGCCGACGGCACCGTCGTGTCCACCGACGACGGCCCGCGCGCAGGCACCAGCTACGACAAGATCAGCCAGCTCAAGCCGGTCTTCCGTCCCGACGGCACCGTCACCGCCGGCAACGCCTGCCCGCTCAACGACGGCGCGGCCGCGCTCGTCATCATGAGCGACACCAAGGCGAAGGCCCTCGGCCTGACCCCGCTGGCGCGCGTCGTCGCCACCGCCGCGAGCGGCCTGTCTCCCGAGATCATGGGCCTGGGCCCGATCGAGGCCGTCAAGAAGGCCCTCGGCTACGCGAAGATGACCACCTCGGACATCGACCTGTACGAGATCAACGAGGCGTTCGCGGTGCAGGTGCTCGGCTCCGCCCGCGCGCTCGACCTCGACGAGGACAAGATCAACGTCTCCGGCGGCGCGATCGCCCTGGGTCACCCGTTCGGCATGACCGGCGCCCGCATCACCAACACGCTGATCAACAACCTGCGTGAGCAGGACAAGACCTTCGGCGTCGAGACCATGTGCGTCGGCGGCGGCCAGGGCATGGCGATGGTGCTGGAGCGTTTGAGCTGATCCAGCGCCTGAGCTGATCGTCTCCGTCGAACGGGCGGTTACCGGGCAGGCCACTCGGCCGATGCTCAGGTGACCGCCCGTTCGGCGATCATGCGCCCTATCGGCAGCGCCGATGTCGCGGCAGGCGAGGGCGCGTTGACGACGTGCACCATCCGATCCGTCGAGCGGATCAGGAAGTCGTGCACGAAGGTGCCGTCGCGGAGCACCGCCTGCGCGCGAATACCGGCGTGCCGGTCCTTCAGGTCGTCGAGTTCGAGTGACGGACAGTACTTCCGGCATTCGTCGAGGTAGCCGCGCTTGAAGATGGCGTTCCGCATCTCCCGCACCCCGGTGCGGACGTTGGCAGCTGCCACCCTGCGCAGCCCCGGGAACCGCAGCATCTCCGCGACGTCCCTGCGATCGAAGCCGAACGGCTCGTACTTCTCCCGCGCGAACCCGAGGACCGCGTTCGGCCCGACGGTGATGTCACCGCCGATGGTCGGGCTCAGGTGGACGCCGAGGAACGGCAGGTCGGGGTCGGGGATCGGGTAGATCAGGTGCCGCACGATCGAGGACTTCTCCGGTCGCAGCCGGTAGTACTCGCCGCGGAACGGCATGATCTGGAAGTCGACGGGCAGGCCGGCGAGCCGCGCGATCCGGTCGGCCTGCAGTCCGGCACAGGCGATCAGGGTGCGCGCCCGGACCGTGGTGTCGGGCGTCGTGACGGTGACACAGTCGTCGCGCTCGTCGACGCCGACGGCCTCCGAGCCGGTCCGCACCTCCGCGCCCACCTCCGTGATGTCCTGCGCGAGTGCCCGGCACACGAGCCGGTAGTCGACGATCCCGGTGTCCTTGACGAGCAGTGCGCCGACGCCGGACACGAGCGGTTCGCGGTCGCGGAGTTCGGCGGCACCCAGGCGTTCGTGGTCGATGCCGTTGATCCGGGCGCGATCGGTGAGCTTCTCCATCCGCGCGAGTTCGACGTCGTCGGTCGCGACGAGAAGCTTTCCGGTGACCCGATACTCGATCCCGTGCTCGTCGGCGAACCGTTTCGTCGCGGCGGCGCCCTGCTTGCAGAGGTCCGCCTTGAGGCTGCCCGGCTCGTAGTAGATGCCGGCGTGGATAACGCCGCTGTTGTGCCCGGTCTGATGCGCGGCGACGTCGGCTTCCTTCTCCAGCACGATCACCGTCGCACCCGGCTGCCGGTCGAGGATCGCTCGCGCCGTCGCCAGTCCGACGATGCCTGCCCCGATCACGCAATAGTCGTAGACCACGGCACGATGATGCCGCACCGAACGCCGAACGGGCGGTTACCGGAGCATCGCCCGAGGGCGCTGCACGGTAACCGCCCGTTCGGCGGAGTGCTGCTAGTCGTTGTTGAAGTAGCTCAGCAGTCGCAGGATCTCGACGTAGAGCCAGACCAGGGTGACGGTGAGGCCGAGGGCGACGCCCCACGCGGCCTTCTCCGGCGCCTGGGCGCGGATCAACTGGTCGGCGGCGTCGAAGTCCAGCAGGAAGCTGAACGCCGCGATACCGATGCAGACGAGGCTGAAGATGATCGCGAGGCCGCCACCGTCGCGGAGGCCGAGGCCGCCGTCGATGAAGAAGCTTGCGATCAGGTTGCCCAGCGAGAGCACGACGACACCGATGAGGGCGCCGATGATCATCCGGGTCAGGCGCGGGGTGACGCGGATCGCTCCGGTCTTGTAGACGACGAGCATGCCGAAGAACACGCCGAACGTGCCGAGGACGGCCTGCACGATCAGGGTCTCGGCGCTGACGCCCTGGATGTCGAACGTCATCAGGAACGACAGTGCACCGAGGAACACACCCTCCGCTGCCGCGTAGGCGAGCACGATCGCCGGGTTGTCCATCTTGTTGCCGAAGCTGGCGATCATCACGAGGACGAAGCCGATGAGTCCGCCTGCGATGACGAACGGTGCGGCGAGGTCGACGTTCTGGTTGACCAGGATGTACGAGACGATCGCCGTGACCGACAGGATTCCGAGCGTGATACCGGTCTTGGTGACGACGTCGTCGATCGTCATGGCCCGCGGTGCGGGTCCGGTGGTGTAGGGCTCGGCCTGCGTGTACTGCGGCTGACCGAACTGCTGGGTCATCTGCCCGGCGCCTGCCGCGGCAGAACCGAACGAGGCGTATCCGCCCTCCTGCTTGGGGAGGTTGCGGAACACCGGGTTGCTGGTGGTGCGCACCGTGCGTGTCCCTTCTTTCGTGGCCTGTGGCCGGTCGAGCCGACGGCCCGACTGGTGGGTTTCCCCGCCTTCTTGAACTTCCAACGAACGCCGTCCATACCGAGTTCCCCCGGTCGGACAATTCGGACTCTACCGGGTGGACCTCCACGCCAGCACTGTCACCAGCAGGTCACCGCAAGCGGCACGCGCGTATTGTGCCCGAGTTGCCCGAAGCGCGCCCGGCAGTCCTCAGCCGCGGGCGATCGAGCGAGTCACGGTGAACTTCGGGTTCCGGCCGACCTGTTCGGTGTCGCCGACCGTTGCCCGCAGGTCGGCGCGGTAGCCGAGATGCGAGTTGTACACCGTCCAGAGTTCTCCGCCCGGGCGCAGCACCCGTCCGGCGGCCCGGAACATCGACTCGGCGGCGCCGGTATGGACCGCCGCCCCGACGTGGAACGGCGGATTGCACACGATCAGGTCGACGCTGTCCGATGCGAGGCCGGACATCGCGTCGTCTCGCAGGACGGCGACCCGGTCGGCCACCCCGTTCGCGGCTGCGGTCGCCGACGCGGAGGCTACGGCTGCAGCCGACTGGTCAGTGGCGATCACCTCGACGTCCGGCCGGAGCCGCGCGAGGGAGACCGCGAGGATCCCGGTACCGCACCCCAGGTCGACGGCCGTGCGGGCACCGGGATCGGTGCGGGGCAGGAAGTCGAGGAGGTAGCGGGTGCCGATGTCGAGGGTGGCGCCTGCGAAGGCGGCGCCGTGGGCGACGACGTCGAGGTCCAGTTCCGCGAGGTGTTCGCGGTGGGGAAAACTCGGCGGCACGGGGGTGGGTTTCGCGGCGACGAGCACGCGCGACTTCTGCCTGCCCCGCGTGGCGTGGACATCAGCGAAGCACGTCGCGAGGACGTCGTTGAAGGCGTGGGTCAGGTACTTGTCTCGTCCACCCGCATACACGACGACCGACGGGTCCGCGTACCGCGCAACGGTTTCCGCGATCTCCGTCAGCGCCGCGAGGCTGCGCGGCAGTTGCACGAGCACCACCGTCGCTCCGGACAGCAGGCTCTCCCCGAGCGGACACTGCCGGTAAGTCCCTGCCAGCGCCGCCCTTTCGGCGTTGCCCGACAGCGCACGCTCGCCGGTGAGCGGATCCTGATGCGCCCGAACGTCACTCGCTCCGAAACCCGCGACCGCACCGAGGGTCAGGGCACCGTAATGGTCCCCGATCACCGCGACCTGTCCGGGCCCGGCGACGGTCAGCGCGGCGGCCGCCTCGTCGAGGACGAGGCGGTCGGCGCCGTCGACGGCGTACAGGTTGGGCGCCTCGACGTCGGGGTGGCGTCGCAGGGTGGCGAAGAGTTCCTCGGGGACCGGCACGCGTCCAGTCTGTCAGGTGGACTGCCGCGTCAGCGGGACACCCACGTGACGACGGAGTCGAGTTCGGCGCGGGTGGTACGAAACGCGTTCGCAGGGTGCGTGAGGTCCGGGTATCCGAATGAGATGGCGCAGAGCACGTCACGGTCGTCGGGGATCTCGAAGAAGTCCCGGACGTACGGCGCACACCCGGCGAGCGCGGCCTGCGGGACCGTCGCGACACCGAGGCTCTGCGCGGCGAGCAGGAAGGTGTTGACGTACAGACCGCAGTCGACGGCCGCATAGGTGCCGAGGGCCGCGTCGGTGGTGACGACGGCGACGTGCGGAGCGCCGAAGAGATCGAAGTTCTTCATCGTCTGCTCGGCGGAGGCCTGCCGGTCACCTGCGATACCGAGACTCGAGTAGAGCTGCATCGCGGTTTCCTTGCGCCGGTCCCGGTACACCCCGTGGTAGCCGGTCGGGAACGCGATGTCGGGGGCCTGTGGGACCGTCCGGATCGCGTCCGCGAGACCGACACGGAACCGCTCGGTGGCCTCGCCATCGGTGACCGCAACCTGCCACGGCTGGGTGTTGCACCACGACGGGGTGCGCTGCGCCATGGTGAGGATCTCGACGATCACGTCCTCGGGGACCTGGTCCGGGAGGAATGCCCGGCAACTGAACCGGGAGGAGAGCAGTGCGGCGAGCGTCGACGGCGCGACGGTGGTGTCGGTCACGAGATCAGATCCTAAGAAGATGCGGGTACGGCGCCGGAGCCGGAGGTACCCCTATACGTTCCGCCCGTTGTTGCCCCACGTCACGGACACGCCGTTGTCGCGCAGCCATGCGGAGGGGTCGGTCTTGTTGCCCTGCGGGTCCCACACCTCGAAGTGCAGGTGCGGTCCGGTGGACTGGCCACGGTTTCCGACGGTGGCGATCTGCTCGCCCGCGGACACCTTCTGTCCGACGCTGACCCGGTAGTCGTTGATGTGCCCGTAGACGGTGATGCTGCGATCCTCGTGCATGACGCGGACCCACAGGCCGAAGCCGGAGGCCTCACCGGCGGAGATGACGGTGCCGTCCTCGGCGGCCAGCACCGGCGTGCCGATCGGCGCGGCGATGTCGATACCGCCGTGGTGTGCGCCCCACCGGGACCCGTAGTCGGAGGTCAACGTTCCGTTCACCGGCTGCACGGTGCGTGCAGGCAGCGGGTTGGTGGAGCCGGTCGGCTGGTTCTCGAGCCACTGCTTGGCGGTGGCGAAGCCGGGAATCGCGTCGGCGGCGAAGTCGGGGACCTCCACTGTGGCCGGGACCTCGACGCCGACGGACTTCAGTCCGGCGGTGACGTCGGCGGGCAGTGCCGCGACGTCGATCGTGGCGGCAGACGCCGTGGCGGTGGCGAACTGGGCCCCGCCGACGAAGATCGCACCGGTGGCAGCGGCCAGGGTGGCCGCCTTGACCCCCGTTCCGTGACCTTGTGCCGGAGCCCGGTGTCGGCCACGTGCCGCGTCGGGATCGACGACGGCGAACGCGAGGGTTCGCGCTCCTGAACTGCGATGATCTGCCACGGTCGGTATCCCATCCGTTGTCTTCGGTCGGCGGCGCGCAGGTGGCTGCGCGCCGTTTGTCCGCGCCGAACATAACAAGATGGTCTCGACCCCGTCCACCGAACGGCCGGTCGATCTCGTTTCGATCACCTGCGGTCGGGGGCAGGTCGGCTCAGGAACCCCAGGTAGGAACGACTCCCCGCTGTCCGAGCCACGCATTCGGATCCATTCGGCTACCCGCCGCATCCCACACTTCGAAATGCAGGTGCGGTCCGGTGGACTGCCCGCGGTTGCCGACGGTCGCGATCTGCTGGCCCGCGGCGACGCGCTGACCCACGTGAACCGAGTAGGTCTCGATGTGGCCGTACACAGCGATCGTGCCGTCGTCGTGGCGGACACGGACCCACTGCCCGAAACCGGACGCAGGGCCCGCCGAGATGACCTCGCCGTCGGCCGCGGACTGGATCGGGGTTCCGATGGGGGCGGCGATGTCGATGCCGCCGTGGTGGGTACCCCAACGGGCACCGTATCGAGAGCTCAGGGTTCCGGACACCGGCTGGACCGTCCGCGGCCCGACACTGCCCGTGTTGAACTGCGCGAGGAATCCGTTGGCCAAGCCCGCAAGGCCAGCGTCGGGTACGTCGACGACGGGCGCCGCGGTGCCCGCGGGAAGGACGCCGGCCGGGATACGAACGGGTTCAGCGGCGGCGGTGCCCGCACCGAGCTGAATGCCCGCGACGGCGATCGCGCCGGTCACGGCGGCGGTTGCGGCGAGCTTGGCGCGGCGGGTGAGCGAGTGAGAACGAGTAACCGTCCTGTGGGTGTCGGCCACAGTTGTTTCCTTCAATCTTCTTCGTTGACTCGGCCGCACCCCCTCGGCGGTGCGGCCGCGGACCCTTACCCGAATGAAGGTAACGAGGCGATCTCGACACGTCGATCGTGACCAAATATTTATCAAACTTTGATCTTGATGTGCCTATCGCCGGAAACGCCATGCCCAGCACGTTCGTGTGGATTCGTACGGTGCACAGTGAGCTCGGTCACGTTTGCGCAGCTCAGAGGCATTTTGGCCCGAACCCGACCGCTCGAACCCGCCCGCATACGTACCCGAGTTGTCGAAACAGGCACCCCACCACGTAGATGTACGGGTCTGGTGAGCGGATGGCGTCCACGACACTGAACCCGAACCGCTCCGATCCACGACTTGGTGAGGCACAGATGACCGGAATCCTCGAAGAACTCTCGACAGAAGTCACCGACGAGTCGGCACCACTGCTCCTCAAGCGCTGCGCGGCGTGCGGGCACCTGCGCGCCCCCGTGGTGTCCCACTGCTCGGCCTGCCGCAGTGACCTCTTCGACCAGGTGCCTGCATCCGGCTTCGGCGTGATCGTGTCGTCGAAGGCCGTGGTCCGAACCTCGAACGAGGGCGGCTGGCGAGAGATGCCCGACAACGTCGCGATCGTCGCGACCGACGAGGGCCCGTGGCTGTACTCCCACATCGACGGCGACCTCCCCGCGCACACCGATCGCCGGGTTCGGGTCGCCCATGTCGCCCGGTCGGGCAGCAATCGACTGCCCGTGTTCACCATCCGCGACTGATCAGGAGGCGGCGCGGCCCCATTCGTCGAGTTGCTCGACCGCCGCGTCGACGAGCGCGACCGCCTCGCCCGTGTTGACGCGGGCGAGGAGCATCGCGCCTATCGAGACCGCCGTCAGCATGCGTGCGCGACGCTCCACAACGGCGCGCGCACTCGTCGGGTCGAGGGCGCGCAGCGCGTGCTCGAGCGCCGCGGCCAGTTCCGCCCGGTAAGCGTCGACGGCTGCGCGCTGGATCTCGTCGTGTGCCGCGAATCCCGCCGCACTGTTGAGTAGCAGGCAGCCGTTGGCGCTGAGCTCGTCGGGAATGTTCGACAGTTCGGCAGCAAGACCGCGGTAGTAATGCGCCGCCGCGTCGGAGGCCGTCGGCTCGTCGACGAGGACACGCATCCTGGGGCGGACGATGCGCTGGAGGTAGTCCTGGACCGCGGCATCGAACAGACCGCGCTTGCTTCCGAATGCGTTGTAGAGGCTCGATCGGTTCAACCCGGTAGCCTGCTCAAGGTCGGGCACCGACGTTGCCTCGAACCCCTTGTCCCAGAATATGTTCCGCGCGGCCAACACGACGGATTCGGTGTCGAACTCCTGCACCCGCGGCATGACAGACCTCACTCCCAGTTGTGAAACGACCGGTTCAGTATATATTGAAACGGTCAGTTCAGAATGAGAGGAGCGACCATGGTGACCGCAGGTCTGATCTTCGCCGCACTGGCGGCGGCGCTGCACGTGTACATCTTCGTGCTCGAATCGCTGCGCTGGACCGCGCCGCGCACCCGCGCGACGTTCGGGACGTCACAGGAGGAAGCGGTCGCCACGAAGGAGCTCGCGTTCAACCAGGGCTTCTACAACCTCTTCCTGGCGATCGTCACCGCGATCGGCGTCGTTGCCGTCGCGATCGACGAGGTCCCGGTCGGAGCCGCACTCACCTTCGCAGGCACCGGTTCGATGCTCGCCGCAGCCCTCGTCCTGCTCATCTCCTCACCCGGCAAAGCCCGCGCGGCGATCACCCAGGGCGTTCTGCCTCTCCTCGCCGTCGCACTCCTCGCACTCGGGCTGGCACTGTAAACACCGCACCACGAAAGAAGTACAGCTGTGCCCACCAGCACCCAGATCCAGTTGATCAGCCGCCCCGTCGGCTGGCCCACGCTCGACGACTTCCGCACAGTTGTCGTCGAGCTCCCGGACCTCGCCCCCAACCAGGTGCGTGTCGCCAACGAGTTCCTGTCCGTCGACCCGTACATGCGCGGCCGCATGAACGAGGGCGAGTCCTACATTCCGGCGTTCGAGCTCGGCGAGACGATGACCGGCGGCGCCGTGGGACGCGTCGTCGAGTCCACCTCTCCCGCGCACCCCGTCGGTGCCGTCGTCGTGCACGACCTCGGGTGGCGTGACATCGCGCAGGGTGACGCGGATGCCTTCCGGCGGGTGGAGGAGGTTCCGGGAGTTCCGAATTCGGCGTACCTGGGAATCCTCGGGCTGACCGGGCTCACCGCGTACGTCGGCCTCAAGTACGTCGCCCACCTACAGCCCGGTGAAACGGTGTTCGTCTCCGGTGCGGCTGGAGCCGTCGGGTCCGCCGTGGGACAGATCGCCCGACTCGAAGGCGCGTCCCGCGTCATCGGCTCTGCGGGGTCCCCTGACAAGGTCGCACTGCTCACCGACAGGTACGGGTACGACGCCGCGGTGGACTACAAGCAGGCCCCCATCCGCGAGCAACTCGCGGACATCGCGGGCGATGGTGTCGACGTCTACTTCGACAACGTCGGTGGGGATCACCTCGAGGCCGCGATCGACGTGATGAAGACGGGCGGGCGGGCCGCCCTCTGCGGCGCCATCGCCGGCTACAACACGACGGACACCGTCCCCGGACCTGACAACCTGGTCAAGATCATCTCCCGCGGACTGACCTTGCAGGGATTCACCCTGGGCAACTACACGCACCATTTCCCGGAGTTTGCCGCGAAAATGGGGCCGTGGCTCGCCTCGGGCGAGGTGGTCCACGACGAGACCGTCGTCGACGGCATCGACAACGCCGTGGACGCCTTCCTTCAGCTGATGCGCGGCGCCAACGTCGGCAAGATGCTCGTTCGCATCTGACAAGCGTCACTCGAGACAGTTCGGGCGCTCGGCCGGTTCACCCGGCCGAGCGCCCGAGAGTCTTTGTCAGGCGAGAGCCTTGGCCTTCAACTGGTCGAACTCGGCCTGGTCGATCGTGCCCGAGTCGAGCAGCGCCTTCGCCGATGCGATCGACTCTGCCGGGTTGCCCGAGGCCGCAACCTGCTTGATGTACGCGTCTGCAGCCTTCTGCGCGTCGGCGTGCGCAGCCAACGCACGCTCGGTCATGCCGCGGCCACGGAAGATCAGGTACGCGAACGCCGTCAGGTACGGCAACACGATGAGGAAGAAGATCCAGACGGCCTTCCACAGACCACTGAGCTTGTGGTCCCGGAACAGGTCGCCGATGATCTGGAACAGGATGATCAGGTACGCCACGAAGGCGAAGATCAGCAGGGTGTACCAGAGGAAATCCCAGAACGAGTCGAGCATGAGTTGCAACCACTTTCACGAGAAGGAGGACCCGCCCCCGATCCCGGGGACGGGGCAACGCACTACGAGGTGACACGCAACAACCCACGAAATCCGCATCCACCCCGAACCAGCGGTTCAGACCGCTGCGCAAGCTTCGCACATTGTGTTTGCCAATGTATTGCCAACGTTGCTCCGAACCGTGCGTGTGTGTCGTCACACCGGCACAGGAGCCCTCGCCTGGCGACCCGTCGGTGAATAATCGGCCGCATGGTCGACAACACGGGCACACGAGGAGATTCCGGCCAAGCGGCGCCCGAGCGGCAACGCTTCCGCCGGCTCGCGCAGGCCGCACTCAACGCCGACCTCACGGTGAGTCAGGTCGACACCATCCTCACCGACCTCGACGGCGCTCTCACCGGCATCGACGCCACCATGGGCGACATGAACGCGACCATCACGACACTCGACGGGGCGTTGAACCGGTTCGTGGAGTCCCTCGACAACGTCGACGCCATCGCGGAACGCATGGTCGCCGTCGTTGCGCGCCTCGAAACGGTCGTCGACCGGGTGGAGCGGCTCGTCGGAGTCGCCGAGATCGCGTTGAAACCGATCGGGATGATCGAGAGCGCAGGACGCGGGGTCGCCGACTTCATCGGGCTGCGCAGGTAGTCACCCGTACAGCAACGGTCTTCCGACTCGGTGGAACCGAGCACCTCCCGTCTGCGTCAAACCTCGTGAGCTCCGTTCCAAGGCGGGGCCGACGCATTCGCATCCAGCACCATCGAGGTGTGACGCGGAACGGCAGAGGGGATTTGCTGTGGGGGAACCGCTCGATGTCGACACCGACGCGTTGCGTTTGCTCGCTGCGTCGTTGACCAGCGAGGCCGATCGGATCTCGGACGTCGACCCTTCCACCGCGATCACCGCCGCCACCGCTGCGATGCAAGAATCCTCGATCGCAGCATCGGCAGCCCGTGCCGGGCACTCGCTGCTCCTGTCCTACAGCGCCACCGCCGAGCGCCTGCGCGACATGGCGTCGACAGCGGAAGGCAATGCGCGCGAATACGACGCCGCCGACGAGGCTTTCCGCCGCAACCTCGACGCCCCTCCCGGGGACGTCTAGATGGTCGCAGTGTCACGACTCCGCACATGGCAACCGGAGCTCCTCGACGCCGCGGCCACCGCGATCGTCGAATCGAACCGCACCTTCGGCGAGTCCGCGGACGCGGCCAGGGACCACGTCGCCAACACCGTGTGGCGCGGCACCGCAGGCAGGGCCGCGGGGGCACGCTCCGAAACGGAACACGACGAGGCCCGCCGCATCCGCGCAGCGGTGACCGCGCAGGCCGACGCGCTGACGAACGCCGCGGCCTCGATCGGCGCAGCCAGAACCACGGCCATCGGCATCGCCGACGAGGCACTCGCCTCCGGATTCGCTGTCGCCGACGATGGGCGGGTGACTGCGCCACCGCTGGTCACCGGCAACCCGGTCGCAGACCTACTCCTCCAAGCACAACTGGACGAACAGGCATCCGGTTTCCAGGCGCGGCTGATACCCGCCCTCGCCACGGTCGACGAACTCGACGCCAGAGCAGGCGCCGCCCTCGACGCCGCGACCGCCGAACTCGGCGATACCGGCGACAGCAGGGTGGGGACCGTTGCCGCAGGCGACCTGCCCGCACCGCCGGGCTCCGATGCGTCCGCGAGGGAGAACAAGCAGTATTGGGACTCGCTCACCGAGGAACAACGGCGTGGGATCGTCGACGAACATCCGGACTGGGTCGGCAACCGTGACGGCATTCCCTCGGCGGTGCGCCACGAGGCGAACGTCAGCCGATTCGACGACGAACGCGCCCGCCTCGAAGCCGAACGCGATCGCCACCGGGCCAACCTCGACGACAACGTCTTCGGCGGCACCTTCACGAACGAGGACGCCGCACTCTGGTACACCGAACAGAAACTCCGCGACCTCGACGAACTCGAGAACATCGTCGCCGACAACCCCGACGGCCGGCTGATGCTCCTCGACCTGCAGTCGGGTGAACGCGGCATGGCCGCCTTCGCCGTGGGCGATCCCGATACCGCCGACCACATCTCCGTCACCACCCCCGGACTGAACACCACGATCGACGGGTCCCTCGGCAGCATGGTCGACGAGACCACGGAACTTCGATCCGAAGCGAAGGATCAACTCATCCGCGCCGGGCGCGGCGACGAGACCGTCGCAGGCATCGCGTGGTTGGGATACGAACCACCGCAGGCGACCAGCGGCCCCTCGAACCCGGTCTCGGACGGCCTTCGCGGCTACGGCGACGTCGTCCAGACCGACCGGGCGAACGCGGGCGCCCCCAAGCTCGCATCCTTCTACGACGGCCTCGATGTCGCATCGACGCAACCTGACCCGCACCTCACCGCCCTCGGGCACTCCTACGGGTCCCTCACCACCGGCCTCGCCCTCCACGACCCCGGACCCGGGCAGCCCGTCGACGACGCCGTGTTCTACGGATCACCCGGCATCAATGCTGACGACGAATCCGACCTCGGCCTCCCCGATGGCCACGGCTACGTGATGGAAGCCGACGGCGACATCCTGATCCCCGAGGCAGGCAAGGGACACCTGTTCGGACCGGATCCCAGCACCTCCGACTTCGAACAACTCTCCACCGACGCGGGCACCAGCCCGGACGGCGTCGCCCGCGACGGCGTCGGCTCCCACAGCGAATATCCACAACTCGGCGACAACAAGGAGCTCCGAATGTCCGGATACAACATGGCCTCGATCGTGGCCGGACTCCCCGACCAGGTGGTGTACCGATGACCCGACGCGCCCTGCCACTGCTCGCCGCGCTCGCCGCCACCCTGACACTTCTGACCACCGCATGCGGAGACCTCATGGGCAACCCCTACAACCACACCGACGACGAGATCGCCGCAGCCGCAGCACAACTCCCCGCCCTTCCTACGCTCGAGGAGACCGAAGCCGAACTCACCGCCGTCGTCGTACAGATCGCCGACGCCGCGACGGCGATCGCACCGGAGCTGCGCTGGGAATGGCAGGACGAACGATCCCAGGGTGGATGTGGTGGCGCCTTTGCCAAGACCGACGGCCTCAAGATCTATCTGCAGAAACTCGTCACTCCCGTTCCGATCTCCGATGCGGCCTGGCCTCGCGTCCTTCAGTCCGCCCGTGACATCGCCGCTCCGCTCGGGATCACCGATCTCACCGTCCGCGTCGACAAGCCCGGCGACCACGACGTGGTCCTCACCAGTGACAGCGGCGATCGCATCATGCTCGGCTCCAAGGTGAACGCTCTCATCAGCGCCCACACCGGCTGCCGCCTGCCCGCCGCCCGCACGGACCCGACCCCGTAGCGATTCGCCTGCCGCCCGACGACTCCGAAAGCCACACATGACGACCAACGCGCCGTTCGCCGACCTCGCCGCGAAAGCACGACGCGTCCACGACGCGGTGACACTCGTCCGCGGACGCGCCCGGTCCGCCGACGGGCACGTCACCATCGAAGTCGACGCCGCCGGCCACATCACCGCGCTGACCATCACCGACTCCGCCCTCTCCGCCAACGGGGCGGCAGCACTGGCAGCGGCCGTCACCGACACCCACCGCGAAGCATGCGCCGAAGCCGCACACGAGGCACAAGCTCTTCGCGACGAACTCACGTCAGATCCGTTGGTGTCCAAGGTCATCGGAGAACTGGGCGCTGAAGCCACGACCGTGACCCGACCACCAGCAGAACCCGCACACGAGGACGAGGACTACTACCGAAGCGGGTTTCTCCACAGGGCCTGACCACACACGCACGTCCGGCAAGCGCACCGACCTGCGTCAACCTGGTGCCCCCCGGCCGGGCTCGAACCGACACTTGGCGGATTTTAGGTCCGCCCGTGGGGCGAAGCGAAGCGAGCCGACCAGCGCGTTTACGAAGGCGAGCGAAGCGGGCGACAGGGCGACAAAGCACGAGTAGTGACAAGTGTGTGACAACTCGTGCGCGCGGCGATTCAGGCCGACCGACGTCCGGCGAATCGCGAATCAGGTTGGTGGACAGCCGGTGCGCGCTGTGTCACGATCACCGCACCACAACAGAAAAGGACCCCGGCGAGCGCGCCAACGCTCCCGGGGCATGGCCGAACTAGTCAAGGAGTTCGACGTGTCAGAGAATACCCACATCTCGGGTGGGATTCAGCGCGGACCTCGTCGCGCGGATCACTTCACCGTACTCTCCAACGCAGTCCTCAACGACGCCCGTCTGAGCTTCCGCGCTCGCGGCATCTTGATGTGGCTGCTCTCGAAGCCTGCCGACTGGCGCACCCGCTCCGAATCCCTTGCTGCGCAGTCCCCCACCGAGGGCCACGACGCGGTCCGCACCGCCATGCGTGAGCTCGAGGAGCACGGCTACCTCGTCCGCGAGAAGGTCCAGGACGAGCGCGGGCGGTGGCACACCCTGTAGACGATCTTCGAGGAGCCGATCACCTCTGCCGATCCGGGGCCTGAGATTCCGCCTCGCGGTCGTGCCGACGTCGGTCGGTCCGGCGCTTTCACAAAGGATCGATCACGAAGGACTGAGACCAACAACAACCCCGCGCCCCGAGCACGCCGCCCGCGGCAGTGCACGACGAACCCTGCGACGTCGTTGTCGGAGAAGGTCCAGGAGATCCAGACCGCTGACGCGGCGAAGCTCGCCGACCTCGAGGCCGCCACCCTCGTCGCGGGCCTGCCCGCCAGCTACGCCCGCACGAAGGCAGCGCAGCGCGGCGAGATCCTCGCGAGGATCGACCTGCACGAGATCCCCGCGCTCGTCGACGCAGCGAAGCGCGCGCACCGGCCCGAGAACCCGACGATGCACGTGCACGGCTGGCTGCGTCTCTGGGAGGCGATGCCGTTGCCGCGCACCACCCGCCCCGCTGTGGCGCTGTGCGGCGAGTGTGTCGAGGGCTTGATCGAGGACGCCGAGACGGGCCTGCCTGTCCGACGGTGCTCCTGCCGCGCCGCGGCGGTAGCGCAGTGACGCACCTGCAGCTCGCCGTCGCCTACCGCGCCCGCTTCCCGCGCACCTCGCCCGAGTACGCCGCCGTCGGCGGACTGATCGACGCACTCATCGAGCACGCCACGTTCGACTACGCCACCCAGCATGGCGAAGGGGTGGCTCCTCGCCATCGACGGCCTCGCGGTCGTCGCGACGGCCGCCGTGATGCGACTGCGCTCGTCGCGTCGGTACGCATGGACACTGCTCGTTGCGTCAACCGTCGTGTCGATTGTCGCGGGCGCCGCGGCGCACCTCCTCCCGCCGGGCCCGCTCCCCGGCTGGGCTGGCGCAGTCGTCCCGCCGCTGTGCCTGCTCGTCGCACTGCACCTCGCCGTGCAACTCCACCGCGACACCACCGCCACGGCGCCAGCTGACGCCGCCGAGACGCCCGACGAAGGACGCGACGCTGAGACGCCAGCCCTCACCCTTGTTGTCTCACCTGAGCCGGTGTCGCACGGCGAATCTGGCGGCCAGGACCGACACACTGAGACGCAGGACGACAACGTCAGCGACGGACTCTTTGATGTCGTCGCACCGTCCACCTCGATTCCACAGGCGTCGTCTCGCGAGGAAAGCGACACAGGGCGCGACACCTGCTCGCCACCACGAGCATGTCGCTGCGCGACATCGCACGCGCGAGCGGGCTGTCGAAGGACGCGGTGCACCGCCTCGTCGGACCCGGCGGTCGCGACAGTCTCGTCGCAGCCCACGAATCGGCTCCGCTCGGCACGGTCAGCGCGACAGCATGACGCAGACCGGTCGCGTCCGCCGTTCGAATGACAGCGGCGAACGCGACCGGTAGGTCTGGTTGAATCCGCACATGAAACGGACCATCGCGACCAGTGCCGCAGCCATCGCGCTGCTGGCGGCGACCGCCTGCAGCAACGGCGACTCAAGTGACGTCGCGCCAACCATGACAGATCGCGAGTACACGTACGCGGTGGCATACGAGGTCTACGGCAAGAGCATGGCCGCGGCCGACGCGGCAGCAGATCAACCAGAGACAGTCGAAGCGACTGTCGCGGTGGCTGCCGCGGACTGCGGTGTGGTTCAAGGATTCGCAAAGTCGACCAGCGGGCCGTCAGTGACATCGTCAGGCGCCGCCGTGACAGCTGCGGACACCCTCGACCCGCTTGTAGCCAAGCAGGCTCAGGAATCCGGGCGAACCGAACAGCAAGTCCGGGCTCGGTATCTACTGAGCGCGCGATTCAAGTGCCCCGAGTACACCGCGATGCTCGAAGCCTACGACCGGGTCTCCCAAGCGCTGGGCAAGTAGGGAGTTGGGCCCAGGGGCCGACTCCGTGCGCACCTCGCAGCGGTCGGAGGCTGACGCGCCGGGCCGCGTCCGTCGCGTGAATGACAACGATGGACGCACGTCTGCGGTCTGGTTGAATCCGAACACCGGAAGGAGCACGCCATGAAGGGCATCGCGCCATGGATCCTCGGGTTCATCGCCCTCGGACTGATCCTCACCTACTGGAAGCTGCTGGTCGGCCTCGCCCTGTTCGCGCTGATCGTGTGGGGCAGCTACGTCGGCAGCATCGCCTGGTGGCAGAAGCGTCAGGACCGACTCAACGGCGAGAAGGCCGAACGGGTGCACCTCGCCGCGCGCGCAGACCACCAGCATCAGCAGTACCTCGCCGGTGAGGACCGCGGCCTGTACGGGGAGTTCAAGCCGGCGTCGCTGGACTGAGCTTGGCCGCATAACGCCCGTCGGCGCGGTAGGTAGCGCCTACGGCCACCGTTCGGCGTGTAGCTGCGCACTTGCTATTTGTTGGCCTACGATCAGCCGTGCTGCCTGCAGACCCCAAGCTCTTCGCAGGCGGCGGCCCGCCGGCTACTCCTCAGGCCTGGCGGGCCTTCTGCGTTCACTACTTGCCTAATATTTGCTGCGTCGGGGTTGTCTGATTCAATCCATGAGTGGATCGACACCGCTACCTAGCAGCAGCCGCATGGGCGGCAACCATCGCGGCGACGCTTGTCGCTGTCTCCGCCACTGGCATGGACGTCCTGGCGAGCATCGTGGTGTGGGGCACCGCCGCTGTAGGTGGGGTATTGGCGACCCTTGCCACGAGACGTCGAAGCGAGACGGAAACAAGCGCGGCAGCTACTCAGTTGCCTGGATAGTTACTCACAGCCTGTGAATCAATCGTCAGCCCGGTGCACGAAACCTGGCGAGCAGGTATCTCCCCTTGCATTCGACGGGCTTCGAGCCCCCGCTCGGTCGTAACGCGTACGGCGCACAAGGCCACGGCAGCAACGACTTCCGCAACTCGCAGGCAAAAGGCGTCCAGCCAGCAGCGTCACCCTCCACTGCACCAAGCGCCTGGTTGGTTTGGTACTCGCGAGTCACATGAGGCGGAAGCTATGTTCGCTGGCGCGTCGCCCTCTCTCCCGGGAGGGCGGCGTAGGCCCGCCGGCCTCCTCTGCCGGCGGGCCACCCTTCAACTTGGGAGACTCGAATGCGACTTCCGCTGTGGATCGGCGGCCCGATCGTGATCGGGCTCGCGGCTGCCGACGCCGCCATCGAACTGCAGGCCCGCACCATCAGGGTGCTCACCCGAGCCACGATCAGGGCGATGGATGACGACGTCGCTGTTGGTGGCGCTCTGGTGCCCACCGGTCCCGCTGCGGCTGAGCTCCGGAGCACGGCGGCCGGTAAGTAAGGCGCCGCACTCGCGGCAGTAGTGCGTCCGGTGCCCGTCGATACCTCGAGTGGCGATGCTGAATACCCGTTGAGGTCTCGGACGGAAACGCAGTCTCAGGAGCTGGACTGCATGGTCGTGAGGCTAGCGCCCGCACGGCTACTGAAGAGGTGGGTCCGGAGGAGGTCGAGTCCTCCGGACCCACCGCTCAGTTTCATCTGGCCCATGGAGCTCGATGAAGCGAGAATCCAACCCACCCGCACGTTCTCGGGGCATTCGCCATCTGTTTGTCGGCGCCAACGCCTTCAACGCCTTGACCTGTGCCCCCGGTCGGACTCGAACCGACACTTGGCGGATTTTAAGTCCGCTGCCTCTGCCAATTGGGCTACGGGGGCTTTCCTCCCGACGGTCGTCGGAAACGACTCTAGGGGCCGTCAGAGGATCGACAGGGCGATCCCGTCGAGGATGTCGTGTTCGCTGACGATCAGTTCGGTGATGCCTGCGCGCCGGGCCAGTTCCACTCCGAGGACGTCGGCCACGATGGCGCCGCCGCCGATGACGTCGACCCGTCCCGGGTGGATGACGGTGATCTCGGCGCGCTGGTCGTGTGTCTTGTTCAGCAGCGAATCGTTGACCTCGTGCAGCCGCTCCAACGACATCCGCGACAGGTGCACCTGCTCGGCGTCGTACTCGGGTAGTTCGAGGGACACCGCGGCGAGGGTGGTCATGGTGCCCGCGACCCCGACCCAGGTGTGTGCCTGTTCGACGGGCACACGGTCGAACGCCTCACCGAGTTTCTCCGCGGCGACCGCGCGGGCCTCCTCGACCTGGTCGGCAGTCGGCGGGTCGTCGTGCAGGCAGCGTTCGGTGAGCCGCACACAGCCGATGTTCGTCGAGTACGCCGCGTGGACGCCGGTCGAGTCGCCGAGGACGAGTTCCGTGGATCCGCCACCGAGATCGACGACCACGAAAGGCCCTGCCGCGGAATCGAGTTCGCCGACGGCGCCGGCAAAAGACAGCCGGGCCTCCTCGTCGCCGGTGATGACCTCGGCTTCGGCACCGGGGATCACCGCACCGAGGACCTCGCGGGTCATCGCGAAGAAGTCCTCGCGGTTGGCGGCGTCGCGGGTGGCGGACGTCGCGACCATGCGGACCTTCGTTGCACCCGTTTCGCGGATCATCCCCGCGTACTCCTCGAGCGCAACCCGGGTGCGTTCGATGGCCTCGGGCGCGAACCGACCGTTGGCGTCGACCCCCTGCCCGAGGCGGTTGACCCGCATCTCCCGCACGACGTCGGTCAGCGCACCGTTCTCGGCGTCGGCGACGAGCAGTCGAATCGAGTTGGTGCCGCAGTCGATGGCGGCGACGCGCGTCATTCGGTGTCCCCGGCCGCCTCGGGCGCGACGTACGCGGGCCAGTCGACGGGGATCGCCGTGCCGCGCAGGCCGTGGTCGGCCGCGAGAGCGATGGACTCGTCGCCGAGCAGATTGACACCCGGACCCTTCGCCAGCGAGTGCGCCATCAGGACGTGCAGGCACTTGACGCGGTCCGGCATCCCTCCCCCGGTGAAATCCGTTCCGAGGGACTCGATCTCGTTACGTTCGGCGAGGTACGACTCGTGCGCGCTGCGGTAGTTCGCGGCGAGTTCCGGGTCACGGGTGAGACGTTCGGTCATCTCCCGCATCACTCCCGCCGACTCCTGCCTGCTGGCCTCGGCGGTCAGCCGCGGGTCCGTCAGGTAGTACAGAGTCGGGAACGGGGTGCCGTCGGGCAGTCGCGGTGCCGTCTTGACGACGCCGGGGGTGCCGTCCGGTGCGCGGTACGCGATCGCGAGGACACCGCGCGGTTCGCGACCCAACTGAGCTGCCACCGCGTCCAGGTCGGCCTGTGGAATCTCGTGCTCGCTCACCGGGGGGTTCCTCCTTGATCGTCCGGAATGGTCATCGTCCCCGCGTCGTCCGGTGCGGGCGGAACCGTCGGTGCGAGCGCAGGCGCCTTGGTGGGCGTCGGCTGCGGCTCAGCGATCGGTCGCCACAGGTCGGTGTACCAAGGGTCGTTGTCGTGCTTGGGTTTTGTCAGGTCCTCGACCGGCGGCGCAGTCGCCCCCGGGAGCTGGACCTGATACGGGGTCTCCCCTGGCATCACGTACTGCAGGCGCTCACGCGCCTGCGCCCGCACATGGGCCGGGTCGTCCGCCTGCTCGTTCTCCCGAGTGAGCCGCGCGACGTCCTCTTCGAGTTGTGCGCGCTGCTCGGCCACCTGCTCTGCTTCGTTGCGCTGGCTGAGATAGGTACGCAGCGGCATCGCCAAAGTCAGGACCACCGCACACAGCACCATCGCGAGTACGACGGCACGAGCGGTGGACAACCCGAGGATGGTGCGTTCGGGTCCGGTCTGGGCTCTGCCGCGGCGATTCCCCCGGGCACCGACGGGCTTCTCCGTCGGCGACGGTGCCGTGTCCGAGGCGCCCTCGGCCCTGTTGCCGGGCGAGGCAGGTCCCGCCGGTCGGGTCCGCGTCGATCGACGCGGACCCGACCCGTCACGGGCGCGACGGGGGTCGCGGCCGACCGGGCTCCCGCTCGGTCGGGACCTGCCGCGCTGGCTCATGATCTGCTACGACCGGTCAGGCGCCGAACCGCGGGAAGGCGATCTCGCCTGCGTAGCGGGCGGCGTCACCGAGCGACTCCTCGATGCGCAGGAGCTGGTTGTACTTCGCAACACGCTCGGACCGAGCCGGGGCGCCGGTCTTGATCTGGCCGCTGCCGACGGCGACGGCGAGGTCGGCGATGGTGGTGTCCTCGGTCTCGCCGGACCGGTGGCTCATCATCGTCTTGTAGCCGTTGCGGTGCGCGAGATCGACGGCGTCGAGGGTCTCGGTCAGCGTGCCGATCTGGTTCACCTTCACCAGCAGCGCGTTCGCGGCACCCTTGACGATGCCGTCCTCGAGACGCTCCGGGTTGGTGACGAACAGGTCGTCACCGACGAGCTGGACCTTGTCGCCGATCGCTTCGGTGAGCGCGACCCAGCCGTCCCAGTCGTTCTCGTCGAGCGGATCCTCGATGGACACGAGCGGGTACGCGCCGACGAGCTCGGCGTAGAACGCCGACATCTGCTCGGCGGACCTGGTCTCACGCTCGAACGCGTAGCCGGTGCCTGCGGTGTAGAACTCGGTGGCCGCGACGTCGAGAGCCAGCGCGACGTCCTGGCCGGGCTTGAGGCCCACTTTCTCGATGGCCTCGAGGATGAGGTCGAGCGCGACCTTCGTGCCCGCGAGGTCGGGAGCGAAGCCACCCTCGTCGCCGAGACCGGTCGACAGGCCCTTGGCCTTGAGGACCGACTTGAGGGAGTGGTAGACCTCGGCGCCCCAGCGCAGGGACTCCTTGAACGTCGGCGCACCGATCGGCGCGATCATGAACTCCTGGACGTCGACGCCACTGTCCGCGTGCGCGCCGCCGTTGATGATGTTCATCATCGGGACCGGCAGGATGTGCGCGTTCGGGCCGCCGACGTAGCGGAACAGGTCCAGTCCGGACGACTCCGCTGCCGCCTTCGCGACCGCGAGGGACGCACCGAGCAGGGCGTTCGCGCCGAGACGGGACTTGTCGGGGGTGCCGTCCTCGTCGAGGAGAGCCTGGTCGACGGTGCGCTGCTCGGAGGCGTCGAGACCGATGATCGCGGGAGCGATGTCCCCGAGAACAGCCTCGACGGCCTTCTGGACACCCTTGCCCAGGTAACGCTCGTCGCCGTCACGCAGCTCCACAGCCTCGTGCTCGCCGGTCGACGCGCCCGACGGCACCGCGGCGCGTGCGAAGGTGCCGTCGTCCAGCAGCACCTCGACCTCGACCGTCGGATTTCCTCGGGAGTCGAGGATCTCGCGGGCTCCGACCTGCTCAATGATGGCCACGGATGGTTCTCCTTATCGGCGGCTGTACTCGTTCTGGGCGACGCCACCCGACGCGGTCACGTCGAGCGTTGGCATTTCGCAACATAGTGCCAGGTCCGAGGGTAACCAACCCAACCGGCTGTGACGCCGCCGCACACGCCGGGCAGGGAAGTCAGGGCATGCTCCGCACGGCATAGGTGTTGGCCCGGTCTCGGACGTCGACGAGGTACTCCCCGGACAGGTTGTAGGCCATCAGCGCCTGCCGCCAGCCTGCCTCCGCGGTGAGGTCGCCGCCGCGGGCACACAGGTAGCGCGCGGCGGTGAGGGCTGCGTCGTCGATGCTGTCGGCGTCGACGACACCGTCACCGTTGGCATCGACTCCCCACCTGCGCCAGGTTTCGGGAATGAACTGCAGCGGCCCCATCGCACGGTCGTGGACGGCGTCACCGTCGAGGACGCCGCCGTCGGTGTCCGGGATCTCGGCGACTCCGGGGCCGCCGTCGAGTGGGATGCCCCGGATCGGCGGGGTGACCGTGCCGTCGGCGGCGAGGGACGCCCCGCGGTGGGTGCCGTGCCTGCTCTCGACGCCCGCGATGCCGGCGATGGTCGTCCAGGTGATTCCGCAGTCGGGCCGGGACTGCGCCATCACCGCGGCCGCATAGCCGTATGCCTCGAGCGCGGTGGTCGAGACGCGGGTCTGGTCGGACACCGCTGCCGCCCACTCGGAGAGCTGGTCCGCGGTGCGGCCCGGTGCGTCGACGTCGATCGGCGGCAACGCGATTCCGGGGAGCGGCGGGATGTTCTGTGGGATCGGCTCCGGGACGTCCCGGACGCACCCGGCCAAGACGATGCCGAGCAGGAGTGCCGCACCGGCTCGCAGTGTCACGATTCGTCGGCTCACCGTGCCCATCATCCATGGACGGTGACCACAAAGGCGGTCCCGGCTGTTCAGGGCGATTCGACTGCTCAGTACGCGCCCTCGGCGCGGAACACGGCGGCGGCGGTCTTCCAGAGGATCATCAGGTCGAGGGTCATCGACCAGTTCTCGACGTACCGGAGGTCCATGCGCACCGATTCCTCCCACGAGAGATCGCTGCGGCCGCTGACCTGCCAGAGTCCCGTCAGTCCGGGTTTGACGAGCATCCGGCGCCGGACGCCGCCGTCGTCGTACTTCTCGACCTCGGCGATCAGCGGCGGCCGAGGGCCGACGAGCGACATGTGCCCGGCCACCACGTTGAACAGCTGCGGCAGCTCGTCGATGGAGTAGCGCCGGATGAAGTGGCCCACCCGGGTGACCCGCGGATCATCCTTGATCTTGAACAGGACACCCGCACCCTCGTCGGCGGACGACAACGCGGCCAGCCGGGTATCGGCGTCGCGCACCATGCTGCGGAACTTGATCATCTCGAAGGTGGTGCCTGCCCGTCCGACCCGCGTCTGACGGTAGAACGCGGGCCCCGGACTGGTCAGTCGAATCGCACCGCCGACCGCCAGCAGAAGTGGCAGCATCGCGATCAGCAACCCGAGCGCGAGAACCCGGTCGAGGACGGACTTGACCACCCACGCCGGTCCGGTGAACCGCGGCGCACTCAACTGGAGCAACGGTGTACCCGCCACCGGGCTGATGTGCAGCCGGGGCCCGACGATGTCCATGAGGGCGGGAGCGATGAGGAGGTCCGCCCCGGTGCCCTCGAGGTCCCAGGCGAGGCGCTGGGTCCGCGCCGGTGTCCAGCCGATCGACGGGAGCAGCGCCACCGCGGCGAAACCACGCAGCGCGACGATCCCGACAACGTCACGCTCGGTGCCGACGACAGGCACTCCGTCGATCTCCAGTGGCAGTTCCTGGGCCGGGTCGGAGCGAGAGAGGCAGATCGCTTCGACGTTCCAGCCCGTGTTGGTGGCCGCCCGGGTCCGGTGGATCAGCTCCCGCACCGACGCCTCGTCACCGGCCGCGACCACCGACCGCAGATACGCCCCTGACCTGCGGCGACGATGAAGCCATGTGCGCAGCAACTTGCGCCCGGCCAGGGACGCCGCCGCCGCGAGCGGCAGGGTCCCGAACACCCACGAATGCCCGCCTGCCATTGCGGCCGCGTAGCCGGCCACCGCCATCACGGCAATCACCGTCACGTAAGCCGACGCGACGCGACGGAACTCCTCGGGACCGCAACCCAGGATCCTCGGGTCCCAGGCGTGGTTGAGCGCGAGGGAAAGCAGTGCACAAATCGGAACGGCCAGCGCAACAGCAAGATTGGCGGGATGTTCGAGTACCTCCGGGTCGTGGTAGAAGACCGAGACGAACAGGTCGGCGGCCAGCAGGCTGAGGACGTCGACCCCGAGCGCCATCAGTCCGTAGCGGGACTCCCAACCCGGCCGCGGCGGGGGCGGCAACGGCAGCGGTAGCCGCCAGGCCCCGAACGGACGGGCGACTTCTGCGAAAGGCCGTCCACACACCGGACACACCAGAGCTGACGTGTCTCGCGTGTCTGCCTCGGCGCCCGCAACCGCGCTGCATTCGCACATCCGGAATATACCGCCCGATGATCGTCATTGACTCAACAAACCATCGCTAAAACATACTCCAAGTTGGTTATTCTACTCAAGCAATGTCGCCACCCTGTTTCAGGCCTGTGGACTAGACGTTGAGACGACGGGGTGTGCGCAGAGCCGGGTCCACCGGAATCCATCCGGCACGGAGCAACTCGCCGCAGCGCTCCACTGTCACTGGTGGACTGAGCAGGAAACCCTGGGCCCGGTTGCAGCCCAATCCGAGCAGTACCTCCGCAGCCGTGTCGTTCTCCACCCCCTCGGCAACCAGATCGAGGTCGAACGACCTGGCCAATCCCACGATGGACTTGACGATCGCAAGATCACCCGGAGAGTTGCCGAGGTCACGAACGAACTCGCGGTCGATCTTCAGCACGTCGAACCGCAGCTGTTTGAGTTGGGCCAGGGAGCTGTACCCCGTCCCGAAGTCGTCGATCGCCACCCGGACCCCGAGATCGGCCAGCCCCTGAAGTGCGACGCGGGTTCGGTCCAGGTCGCCGACCACTGCATTCTCGGTGATCTCGAGGCACAACCGATCACCGCGGACGGCGTGCTCGTCGAGGATCCGCGAGACGACCTCGAGGAACTCGAGACCCACCAGTTGCGCCGGTGACACGTTCACTCTCAGCGTGATGTCGAGGCCGGGAGTCGCCGCGCGCCACCGGGCATAGTCACTGCACGCCCGACGCAACACCCACGCACCCAGCTCACTCGCAAGATTCGTCGACTCGGCGACCGGGATGAACGACTGCGGCAACAGCAGTCCCAGCGCGGGGTGGACCCACCGCGCCAGCGCTTCGACCGCAAGGATCCGACCGGTCCGCAGATCGACCTCCGGCTGGTACAGGAGATGGAGCCGGTCTTCGTCGATCGACGACCGGAGGCTCAGTTCGACAATGCTCCGAACCTCGACCTCGGCGCGCATGCTCTCCGTGAACGCCGCTATAGCGTTGCCGCCCTGCGCCTTCGCCGCGATGACAGCCTGATCCGCCTGCCACAGCAGATCCACCGCCGTGCAGTCACCGGGCGTGCCGACCGCAATGCCGACACTCACACTTCGACTGAAGGACACGTTGCCGAGTATCACCGGCTCGTTGACGACCTCACTGATCCGTTCCGCTTCGCGGCACGCCGTGCCCACGTCCGCCTCCCCACCGAGAACGACAACGAACTCGTCCCCGCCGAGCCGTGCCACCAGGTCACCCGATGCACGCGAGTCCGCCAGACGGGAACCGATCTCGACGATGAACCGGTCGCCGGCGGTGTGCCCGAGGAAGTCGTTGAGAGTCTTGAGCCGATCCAGGTCGAGGAACATCAGGGCCACTGGACCCCGCTCGCCGGACGCCATCCGGCGCACGAGATGCTCGAGCAGCGAGCGGCGGTTGGCCAACCCGGTCAGCGCGTCGTTGTGCGCCCAGTAGAGCAGGAGGCTCTCGGCACGGACCCGTTCCTGTACCTGGGTGAGGAGGGCTGCAATGGCCTTGAGCACGTTGATCTCCGCAGAACTCCAATCCCGGTCCCCGAAACGAACGAAGCCGAGGGTCCCGGTTGTCACGTCGCCGGACAGCAGGGGTATCGCCGCCAGCGTCACCGCAGGTACACCCGATCCGGCAGTCACCCGATCCTGATAGCCGGTGGCGTCCCCTCCGGGCCGGACGATGCCGACCTCCTTGAGGTGCTCGGCCCTGGCGAATTCCGGATCGGCATCCTCGAAGTAGACGACCGCGAGGGGATCCGGATCAGGCACGTTCGTTCGGTGCGGCCACTCGGCCACGAGGATCGTGGCACGGACGTCGTGGTCGTTCCGCCGTAGGAAGCACGCGTCCAATTCGAAGTAGTCGACCAGGTCGTGCAGGACCTCCTCGGCACTGTCCACCCAGGTAAGGGCGGTGGTCGCGGTCAGACGCGAGGCGACGCCGGTGACGAGTTCCTCGAGTGTGTGCGCTGACATGGCGTGCCCCTCAGGACGTGAGTACCGGAGGATCGGTGGTCGGTGGTCGGCGACGGCTCCGGACCGACGCGGACGCGCAATGGCTCAGACGCAACACCAGCGCGAGGGCCTCGCTCCCACCGACTTGGAACAACTCGCGCCATGTGCCGCTCCCCACGGCGAGTTCCGCCTTGTATGCGGGGGCCAACGCCGCCAGTTCATCCTGCTCCAATCCGTAGAGGAACACCGGCGAAATCGGCTGTACCGCCATGCCGTGGTCCTCGGCCGTGATCCACACGGACTCCACCGCAGACCCGCCCCGAACGAAATCCGCCGGCTCCGTTCCGTTCACCACGACGGCCACCAATGCGCTGCTGGACCTGATCCGGTCACGGCTTGCGGCGCCCAGCGACTGTCCCAGCCCCCAGGCGGCCAGTGCATCCATCGCGTCGGCTCGGCACAGTACCCGCAAGGCCGAGAGATCCGCGTCGTCAAGTTCGAGCGATCGCACGTCTATGCCGGTTTCCAGGCGATCCACACCCGGCCAACGCAATTCACCGATCATTTCGGCGTGCAGGCGCGGATCGAGGAACCGGATCCGCTCGGCAGCGGCGAATACCATCGCTGCCGAGTCGATGGCAGACCGCTCGGTGACGATCGTCAGCCGCACACCTTCGGCTCTGGCGGCTCCTGCCAGCGCCTCACGTGCCGCAACCGGAAGCGGGCGGGGCGAGCCCGCCCTCCGATTGGTCCCTCGCCGAATCATTCCGTCGAACCGGTGGGCCAGCACCGGGTCCGTGCCGGAGCCGAACGCCATGGTCGCGACCAGCGCGGGCGTGGTGACGTCACCGAACAGGTCGACCCGTCCGAGGAGGCCCTGGGTGGCGGCGGCGACTCGGGCGTTGAAGAGCGCAGCGCCGATGGCCACGTGACTCCCGCGGTACCGCACATCCATCGCCGTCGTCCGGTCGGGGTCGAGATACAGCCGCAACTCGTCCGGCGTGGTCACCATTCGCCACGGCTGGGCATTGCCTCCGGACGGGGCAAGGCACGCGGCCCGCGCGACTGCGGCCCTCCCGTCAGTGGGCGGGGTCTCGGCAGGTGGCTCCAGGCCTGCGTGCCCGCCGGGCTCGGTGAGCGGCGCGCGCACGTCGTCGAGTCGTTCGTCGAGATCGATCCGGACCCGGCCCGAAGGAAGGGGACGCCCCAGACCGATCCGGCGGACGGCCGCGGCCACGCTGGCACCGCCGAGGAGGACGTCGCCGCCGAGCTGCGGCCAGGTGGAGATCGTGCTGCCGACCTCGACGAGGGACGCAACCATTCTGGTCGACAGATCAGCGGCGCCGAGAATGCGCAGGATGTGCGGGATCTTGTCACGCGCCGACAGCCTGGAGAGCTCCGCGCCGTCGCGTTCACCGAGCAGGCCGTGGAACAGTGCGCGATCCGGCTCCAGGTCGTACCGCTCGACATCGATCAGGCCCCGGTCACTGGTCTCCATCAGGACCGGCAGCCGACGTCGACGAGCCTCCTCCCGCACCGCCACCTTCACATCCAACGAATCGCATTCCTCGATGACGAGGTCGAGGCCTTCGAGGAAGGCACCGACGGTCTCCGCAGTGACACCGTCGCGCCAGACCGACACCTGCAGATACGGGTCGATCTCCGCAATCCGGCGCGCCGCCGCAATCGCCTTGTTCAGGCCCAGGTCGAACACTGTGGCCGGCACGCGGTTCAGATTGGACAATTCGAGGACGTCGAAGTCCGCGAGACGAATCGCTCCGACGGAGGACTCCAAGGTGAGGGCGAGGGCGACAGCGTGCCCGACGCTGAGCCCGACGATTCCAACCTGCAGCTCGGCCAGGCGCCGCTGCTCTTCGTCGGTGATCTTGTTCCTGTTCCGGTCCAGCCGCAACAACCGGTAGCCGGTCGGGCCGAGGATCCGTACCACTGCGCGGCGCCATGGGTAGTAGGCCCACCGCGCCGACTCTCGCAGAACCGACGGGTGCGGCGCCGGGACGAGTGCGCCCAGCGCAGCGCGCTGGGCCACGAGCTCGTCGTGACATCGCACCCCGACACCCTCCCGAATCGCCGCGATCTGCGGGGCGTCAGTAGGCGATTCCTCATCGAGAAGTGTTGCCGTGTAGTCATTGTCATGCACTGGCATCACGACCCTCGACGGCCTGACGCACCTGCCCCGACCGCCCCGGTTCGTTCTCCGCCCACAGGCGGGCGAACTGCTGCGCAACCGCTCGGATGCGGCGATCGTCGCGGTCCCACCACATCATCCGCGTCCGGTAGCGGTCGTCCGGGTATGCGGCCGGAGGAATCCTTGTGGCCACCACGCCGCCCGACGAGGCCCACAGATCCAGGACGTGGTCGGCGGCCGACGCCATCAGGAACTGGACGTCGAGCAATTCGAGTGCGCAGACGCCGACGGAGGCCAATGACTGGGTGAGTGCCCGCCGATTCGGCGCCCGATCGCGAACCCAGGCGGCCTTCATCTCCACCACACCGAACGGAATTCGGTCGGCGATCATCTCACGCGCAGCCGCCTCACCAACCTGGTTCGACCACTCCTCCATCACGTGGGATTGTTCCGGACGGTCGTACGGTCCCTGCGCCCGCAACCCGCCGTTGACGGTGCCATCCGCCGCAACCGCGACGAAGAACAGCGTGGTCGTACTCCCGTCACGGATCCGTTCGTACTCCAGAGCGTCGACCACACCGTGCTTCGAGTAACTCTCGAAGGCACCGGCGAGATATTCCGACCACAATCCGGGTTCCTCGTCCGGTCGTGCCGCGACGAATCGGCATTCCGATCTCGGATCCCACACACTCGTCTCTTCGAATATCTTCTCGGCCCCCCGGATTGCACAGGAAAGTGCACGGGCCATCACTGCCTCCAATTTCGGAGTGTTCGAGTTTCGGATTCGTACGGAAACCCGACCATCCGCGGAGCGTGCGCCTAGGTCAGCGAGATGAAGAGTTCGAACCCGTTCGGCGCGCGGGTGATCTCGATTTCCTCGGCGAAGGCACGGTCGATCATCCCTTCCTTTGCTGCGACCTCCACCTGGTTCCACACATCGGTCATCGGATCATCGACGGGTC
Organism: Rhodococcus sp. RD6.2; assembly: GCF_001040705.1. GTDB lineage: Bacteria > Actinomycetota > Actinomycetes > Mycobacteriales > Mycobacteriaceae > Rhodococcus_G. Next base: position 396,527 of record NZ_CVQP01000001.1, on the reverse strand, counting down.
CGTCCGGAACGAATCGCGCGAAGTAGCCGGCCGGGACCCGCACCATGACGTCGCCTTCGGCGAGGTGTTCCGCACCCTCGCACCGGTACCCGACAACCGCGATCGAATCGCCCTCCGCGTTCGGGGTGTACACCGTCACGATTTCCGCGACGCCCCGTTCACACATGCGTTCACGGGTGAATTCCATCAGCCCGCCCAACCGCTCCCCCGATGCCGGCTCCACATCCGGCAGGACCAATCCTCCGATGTCGACCACCCCGAGTTTGACGATCTCAAAGCTCATGACCGGATCTCCGAGGACTGGTCGTCGACCGCAATGTAGAGATCGATCCGGTACGCGTGCGGGTAGCACTCGTAAGCGCTGGTAGCGACCCGGTGGATCTGCCCCGCGTCCTCCGCCTCCCGAACCTGCTGCCACAGGTTGCTCACCACGTCGGGAAATTCGCCGGTCGACACGAACCGCGCGTAGCGCCCGCCAGGAACCCGCGCCATCACATGGCCACGCATCACGTCCTTGATCGACTCGCACCGGTAACCCACGACCTGGGTGTAGAAGGAACCGGCCTCTGCGGAATGATCCGTGTAGATAGAGGCGAGCGGGCCTGGGGGATTCTGTTTGAGCACCGCGGACCAGGCTCGCTCGAGGTTCGGATCGCGCAGCATCCCCAACGGACGCTTGGGACTTCGCACCGGGAGTCCCCCCACGAACGTCTGGCCGAGTTCGACGAACTCAATCTCCCCGGATCGCAATTCCACCACGCTCCCTCCCCGGAACGGGCTTCCCATTGCTCGCGACGACACCCGATCCGGTCACAGCAGATCCACCATAACCGCGAATTCGCGGCGTTGGGGAGACATGTCCAGATGGCGAAATTCCTATTCCCACCAGACCATTCGAATGCAAACTCGAAGACTAAGAAATCGGATATAAACCGACCTGAAGTACTTATAGACCCTTGAAAGCGTGTGCGGAGTGTGGTTAGTTGGACGCAGTCCAACTCTCAACGGTCCGGACGAGGAGAAGACGACCAATGCGGTGCAGACTGTGTGACTCGGACCGCCTCCTGAGCGTCCTCGACCTCGGTGCGACACCACCGTGCGAGCGATTCCTCACCCTCGCGCAGCTGGACACCCCGGAACCCACCTATCCCCTGCACCTCCGCTTGTGCGAGGACTGCATGCTGCTCCAGATCCCCGCACTGATCAGCCCGGAAGACACGTTCACCGAGTACGCGTACTTCGCGTCGTACTCTGACAGCTGGGTCGAACACGCCCAGCGATTCGTCGAAGAGTCCGTCCGTCGCCTCGGACTCGACACCCACTCCCGGGTCGTGGAGGTCGCGAGCAACGACGGCTACCTGCTCCAGCACGTCGTCCGCGCCGGCATCCCCTGCCTCGGAATCGAGCCGTCGGTCAACGTCGGCACTGCCGCCCGTGAGCGCGGCGTGCCCACCTACACCGACTTCCTCGACCCGACGACCGCGGCAACCGTGCGGAGTGAGTTCGGGACGGCCGACCTGGTCGTCGCCAACAACGTATACGCCCACGTTCCGGATCTGATCGGATTCACCCAGGCCCTGCGCACTCTCATGGCCGACACCGGATGGCTGACCATCGAGGTCCACCACGCGTTGAATCTCGTGACACTCGGCCAGTTCGACACGATCTACCACGAGCATTTCCAGTACTACACGGTGCTGTCCGCGGCGCGAGCCCTTTCCACCGCCGGCCTGGCAGTCGTCGACGTCGAGTCGCTGCCCACGCACGGCGGATCCCTCCGGATCTGGGCGCAGCCCGAATCCGCCGCGGGTCCGGCCAGCCAGCGCGTTCGCGACGTGCTTGCGATCGAGAAGCGTGCCGGACTCCACGACGTCGACGGGTATCTTCGGCTCGCCGAACAGGCCCGGTCGGTCCGCCACCAGCTGTTGCGTTTCCTCCTCGACCGTCGGGCGGAGGGCCGCTCGGTTGTCGGTTACGGTGCACCCGGCAAGGGCAACACCCTCCTGAACTACTGCGGCATTCGACCCGACCTCCTCGAGTACACGGTGGACCGGAACCCGTACAAGCACGGGCGGTTCACCCCGGGCACCCGAATCCCGATCCGCGAACCGGAACGGATCTCCAGGGATCGACCCGACGTGGTGCTCGGGCTGCCGTGGAACCTCGAGCCGGAACTCACCGAGCAACTCGACTACATCAAGGACTGGGGCGGCGAACTGGTGTTCCCGCTCCCCCGACTGCACAAGGCCGCGGCGTGATCGCCCGGGTCGGCACCAGAGAGGGGCGGACACCATGAAAGTCGTGCTGTTCTGCGGCGGATACGGGATGCGCATGAGAAGCACTCGTGACGACGAGATACCCAAGCCGATGCAGATGGTGGGTCCCAGACCGTTGTTGTGGCACATCATGCGCTACTACGCTCATTTCGGACACACCGAGTTCATCCTCTGCCTCGGATACGGGGCCGCCAAGATCAAGGACTACTTCCTCGACTACCACGAGGAGCAGTCCAACGATTTCGTGCTCCACGGCAACCGGGTCGAGTTGCTGCACACCGACATCAGCGACTGGTCGATCACCTTCGCCGACACCGGACTCGAGTCGTCGATCGGTGAGCGACTGCGCCGGGTACGCCGGTATCTGAACGGGGACAGGTGCTTCCTCGCCAACTACGCGGATGTCCTCACCGACGCCCCACTCGACCTCGTGATCGATCGATTCCACCAGTCGGGCGCGGTCGCCTCGCTCCTCGTGGTGCCGCCGCAGTCGTCGTTCCACTGCGTCGACGTGGCCGAGAACGGTGAGATCAAGCAGTTGACACCGATCGGCCAGTTCCCGATCTGGGAGAACGGCGGCTACTTCGTGCTCACCCAGGAGATCTTCGACTTCCTTCCCCCCGGAGGCGATCTCGTCGCGGACGTTTGCGGCGCCCTCGCGGGTGAGGGCCGCCTGTTCGGGTACCGGCACGAGGGTTTCTGGAAGCCCGCCGACACATTCAAGGAGCGGGCCGAGTTGGACGCCGGTTTCGCCCGCGGCGAGCATCCGTGGATGCTCTGGGCCGACACGGAAGCGATGCCGGTCCCATGATCGGACTCCGGGCACGCGTCGACGAGGTCGCCGCCCTCGGCGCGCACTGCGACGACATCGCCATCGGCGCGGGCGGCACCCTGCTCACCCTCGCCACCGCACGCCCGGGACTGCGGGTACGCGCCCTCGTACTCTCGGGAACCGACACCGGGCGTGAGATCGAGGAACGACACGCGCTCGCCGCGCTGTGCCCGGACGCCGATCTCGAGGTGACGGTGCTCGACGTGCCCGACGGGCACGCGCCCGCGTACTGGGACCCGATCAAGAATGCGCTCGCGGCGTTTCGCAGCACCGTCGCACCCGATGTGGTGTTCGCCCCCCAGCACGACGACGCGCACCAGGACCACCGACTGCTCGCCGAACTGGTTCCGACAGTGTTCCGAGATCACCTGGTACTCGGCTACGAGGTCCTCAAATGGGAGACCGACACCCCACGCCCCACGGTGTTTCACCCGATCACGAGCAAGGTCGCCGAGGAGAAGGCCCGGATCCTGCTCAAGCACTATCCCTCCCAGACGGACCACGACTGGTTCGACGAGCGCGCGTTTCTCGGCCTCTCACGACTGCGTGGAGTGCAGTGCCACCACCCGTACGCCGAGGCCTTCGTGATCGAAAAAGCGACTCTGACGTTCCAGGGGGTGTGACATGCGAGTCCTCGTAACCGGTCACCAGGGCTATCTCGGGACGGTCATGGTGCCGGTGCTCCGCGCCGCCGGGCACCACGTCGTCGGGCTCGACACCGGACTGTTCGCCGACTGCGTCCTCGGTCCGGCACCCGACGACCCTCCGACGATCGCCGTCGACCTTCGCGACGTGGCGGCCAACCAGCTGACCGGGTTCGATGCCGTCATCCATCTCGCAGCACTGTCGAACGATCCGCTCGGCTCACTCGACCCGGAAATCACCTACGACATCAATCACCACGCCTCGGTTCGGTTGGCCAGAATTGCGAAAGATGCAGGGGTAAAACGATTCCTGTACGCATCCACCTGTTCCGTGTACGGCGCGGCCGGCGACGAACTCGTCACCGAGCAGGCCTCGCTTCGCCCGCTGACTCCGTACGCCGAGAGCAAGGTCCGGGTCGAGGACGATGTGGCATCCCTCGCCGACTCCGGATTCTCACCGGTGTTCCTGCGCAACGCCACCGCCTTCGGTTTCTCGCCGCGACTGCGCGCCGACATCGTGCTCAACAACCTGGTGGGTCTCGCACTGCTGACCGGCGAGGTCCGCGTGCTGTCCGACGGCACGCCGTGGCGACCGCTCGTCCACGCTCGCGACATCGCCGCCGCCTTCGCGTGCGCACTCGACGCGCCGGTCGATCGGATCCACTGCTCCGCATTCAATGTCGGCACAGAAGAAAACAACCTCACCGTCGCAGAGATCGCCTCGGCCGTTGCCGAGGTGGTGCCGGGTTCGACCGTCACCATCACCGGAGAGTCCGGCGCGGACGCCCGTTCGTACCGAGTCGACTTCTCCTCCATCCGAACCGGGTTGGGTGGATTCGAGGCGAAGTGGACAATTGCCGACGGAGCCGTCGAGTTGTACCGGCAGTACCGCCGGTGGGGGCTGAGCGCGGTCGACTTCGATTCCAGGTTCACGCGGCTCACTCGGCTCGAGCGCCTGCGTTGGGACGGACGAGTCGACGACTCCCTGCGTCCACGGCCGATCGGCGTGCGAAATGCATGACCGCGGACCTTCAGAGGCGACTCACGAGGTCACCCCACGACCCGGCGTCGGCGTCACGCGCGCTGATCGCCGTCACCGGCAGCGGCCACGCGATACGGAGGTCCGGATCGTCGTGCGCCACAGCGATGTCCTCGGTCGGGTCGTGTTCCCGATCGATCCGATAGCAGACGTCGGCAACCGGGCTGATCGCCTGGAATCCGTGGAGGAACCCGGGCGGGACGTAGAGGGAGACGAAGTCGACGTCGTCGAGAGTGAAGGCCCGATGGACTCCGAAGGTCGGAGATCCGGGGCGAATGTCGACCAGCACATCGTGCACAGCACCGTGTGCACACCGAACCAACTTCGCCTCGCCGCGCCCCCGACGACCGTGCATACCCCGGATGACACCGAGCAGCGACCGGGACTGGGAGTCCTGGACGAAGTCTGCACCGCGGATCCCCACAAGCTCCGCGTCCCGGGCGTCGAACGTCCGAGTGAAGAGCCCGCGATCATCTCTGAAGGGCTCGGGCCGGAACACGAGAACATCTGCCAAGTCGGTGGCTTCGACGCGCATGGACTCATCCTCCACCGTTCCGGTCCCGGATTCCGCCGATTCGATCGACCCCGCGGTCGATGATGCGTTGCCGGGGCTGCGGATGCCATGACACCGACCGGGTCCTCGACCTCGGCCACGTCCCGGCGGCGGATCATTTTCCACTGGCCTCGACGCCGGTTTCACCCGACGAGGCCGGCCATCCGCTCGCGATGGAACTGTGTCGTGATTGCGGCCTGGCTCAGCTCGCCGAGGACGACACGACGGCCCAGGAGCCACGCGGAATCGAACCACAGGCACTGAGGGACCAAGCCGACGAAGCGGTTCGAATCCTCGATGGACAGGGTTGGCTGGTCGGCCACACCGTTGTCGAGTTCGGGAGCCCTCACGGCGGCAGCTGGCTCCCACTGCTCACCGACCGCGGCTTGCGCGCCCCTGGGCGTGGCACACCCGGCGACGTGGTCATCGACTGTTTCGGAATCATGCACGAGGCCGATCAGCACGGCGCATTCGAGGAGCGTGCCGCCGCGGTGGCGCCCGACGGCACGCTTCTCATCCAATTCCATTCGCTGCACACGATCGTGCGGCAAGAGCAGTGGAACGCCCTTCGGCACAAGCACTTCGCGTACTACTCCCTGACCGCACTGATCCGACTTCTGGCACAGGTCGGGATGCACGTCGTGGCCGCATGGGAGTTTCCGCTGTACGGCGGCACCGTCCTGGTCGTGGCCACCCGCTCGCCCGTCGAGGGCACATCGTCAACCGTCCGACGGATTCTGCGCACCGAAAGCGCCTTCCGGATCGACAGCATGACAGTCGTTGCGCAGCTTCAGGAGTCAGCGGACAGGCAGGCACGATCGCTGCGCGCCTGGCTCGAATCAGCGGCCGACGCCGGCGTGCGCGTGCATGCCTACGGCGCCTCGTCACGGGCGGTCGCACTCCTGCACCACGCCGACATCGACCGGCGCCTGATCGCTGCGGTCGCGGACGCGTCCGAGGCCAAACAGGGCCGACGCATGCCCGGCACGGATATCCCCGTCGTCTCGCCGGCGGAGCTGGTCGCAGCGCAGCCCGACCGAGTCCTGCTGACGCTGCCCGACCTCTTCCCGGAGGTCCGGCAGGCGCTTCCCGACCTGGAAGGCCGGTGGGTGCTCGACTGGGCGGACGACAGCCACCCGCGCCACCCACCGGACAATCACCCGCACCACCCACACGGACAGTCACCCGCACCACCCACCCGTGTTCAGCAGCCCGGATCGAGCGCGGCCCGCACGTAACCCGCCGACTGATACACGTACTGCCAGGCGATCCGAGGCAGCGTTCGACCGCCGGGATACGCCGCCATGACGAGGTCACCGGGGAAGCACCGCTCCACGATGAACCGTGCCCGCGACACGTGCGCGATGTTCGTGACGACGATGACGCTGTGCCAGCCGCGGGCACGTGCCAGTCGACCGAGCTCCTCCGCCTCGCCCCGGGTGGTGGCCGGTTGCGGAGCGAAACAGTCGACGGCGAAGGTGTCCTGCGTGCGGCACTGCTCGGCGATCCAGTCGTCCTCCCCCGCCGACGGATCCGACAGGACGACCGAGTCCGACAGGCCGCGCCGCGCCAGATCCAGCCCGTACGCGTACCGCTCGTAGCCCGGACCTCCGAGCACGAAGATCGCATCGACGGGCCGGAGGGCGTCGACACGCGGGTGGACGTACACCGGGACCCCGGCACCGACGACACCGGCCGCCAGCAGCACCAACACGAAGGCACACGGCAGCAGCCACCGCCGCCGGACCGTCCCCGCCTCCCGAACCATCTACGCGCCCCTCATCAGCCCGGCTCCAACCCCGGAGCGGAGGGCGCGGGCGGCGTCGCCGATCCGGGCCGCCGTCGCGGGGGCGATCACTCTCAGGGACAGCAGGTAGACGGCGAGCAGGCCGAGACTCTCCGCCGTGATCACGAACAGTCCGATCAGTGTCGACCGCTGATCGGCGTGCCCGACGAAGTGCTCCACCGGCACGATCACCAGCACGCCGACCAACGCGGCGACGAGCGGGGGAACCAGCACCCTCAGCATCTCCCGGCCCGACACACGGACGATGGGCCCGGCCGCGACGAGGCCGGTGACGCCGACGAGGATCGCCGACACGGACGCGGCGGTGCCGACGCCGGTCAGGCCGAACGGCAACAGCACGAGCAGCAGCGGAATGCCGGTCAGCAGCCCCACGCCGGTCATCCAGTTAAGCCGGCCCGACCGGCCCGCGCCCTTCAGCGCTTCGGAACTGACGGCGGTCATCGCGACCCCGAGCCCGAGGCCGGCCATCGCCGCCGCGGCCATCCCAGCGGAGCGCCATGGCTCGCCGAGGAGCAGGACCACCGCGGGTGTGCCGAGCGCCGCCATCACCGCGGCCGTCGGAGCCGCCGCCAGCCAGATCCAGGTCAGTGCCCGGACGAAGGCATCCCGCAAACGACGACTGTCGGACGCGATCCGGGAGAACGCCGGAAGCAGCACGTACGAACCGATCTGGACGACGGCCATGCCGGGGAGCAGGGCGATTCGCCGACCGAACCGGTAGCCGCCGAGCGCACTCTCGTCGAGCTCGCGACCGACGAGCGTCAACCCGACGGCCTCCTGCAGGCGGCCGGCCACCCCGTCCAGCAACAGCGGGAAGGAGAAGACCGCCATCTCCCGCCACAGCCCGACCGAGAACCGGCCGTGCCACGGAACCCAGTGCGCCAACCACCAACTCGCGACGATCCACACCACCAGCGAGAGGTAGGAACCGATCACCATGGACCACACCCCGAGGCCGAGCGCCGCAGGGACGATCGCGCCGACGGCGTAGGCGAGCCCGACCGCCGGGTCGACGACGACCCTGCGAGTGAATTGGAAACGCCTCTGCATCAATGCGTCCGGCACGGTCGTGACGGACATCAGCAGCATGCTTCCCGACATCACCGCGGCCACCGCCGCGACCTGGGTGTTGTGAAAGACGCGACCGAGGAGCGGGGCCGCGGCCAGCATGAGCAGCCCCATGCCGAGACCGGCGGCGGCGGACGCCCAGAACACGGTGACGGCGGCGTCCTCGACGTCGCGTCCGCGTTGAATCAGTGCCTGCGCGAGGGTGCCGTGGGTCAGGACCGCGAGCAGGGACGTCAATACCGTGCCCGCGGTGAACACGCCGACGGCCTGCGGGTCGAGCAGCCGCGCCAGAACGAGCGTCTGCACGAAGGCGATGATCTGCACGATCATGAGCCCGGACGCGGACAGCACGGCACCGCGCCGCAGGAGGGAGCCGAGCGGTCCGACGGGCCGCTCGTCGCTGTCGGGGGCGTGGTCGATCCTCACCGACGGCCGGCCCCGATCCCCTCGGCCACCACCCGATCCTCGCCGCGCCCGTGGTCCGGGGCCCCGGGGGACCGGACGAGGTCCACCACAGTGTGACGGGGCGTGGCCCGCGCGAGCGCCGCGACGACCGCGGGTTCGGCAGACCCGGCGATCAGGACGTCCGACTCGGCGAGGACGAGTTCCACGTCGTCGGTGAGGATCTCGCCGATGTGTGGCAGCAGTTCCTCCAGGTAGGCACGGTTGGCGCCGACCAGTCGCGACAGCGCGACGTGAGCATCGTAGATGCGCACGTCGTACCCTTTGCCGAGCAGCCGCTCCGCCAGCTCGACCATCGGGCTCTCCCGCAGGTCGTCGGTGCCGGACTTGAACGAGAGTCCGAAGATACCGATCCTGCGCCGCCTCGTCGCGATCACCGCGTCCAGCGCCCGGCGCAGATGTGTCTCGTTGGAGACCAGGACGTTCGCCAGGACCGGAACCTCGACGTCGTGCACCCGGGCCGTGTGCATCAGCGCCCGGATGTCCTTCGGGAGGCACGATCCGCCGAACGCGAAGCCCGGGCGCAGGTACGCGGTGCTGATGTTGAGCTTCGTGTCGGAGAGGAAGACGTCCATGACGGCGTGGGAGTCGACCCCCAGCGCCGCACATATCGCACCGATCTCGTTGCCGAAGTCCACCTTCAGTGCATGGAAGCTGTTGTCGACGTACTTGATCATCTCGGCGACCTCGACGGGCACCCGGAATCGCGGACCGCCCAGGCCCTCGTACAGATTCTCGACAGCGGCGGCGGCTCGCCCGTCGGACGCGCCGACCACGACCTTCGGCGGGTCGAAGAAGTCCGTCACGCTGCTGCCCTCCCGGAGGAACTCCGGGTTGACGCAGACTCCGAAATCCACTCCCACACGCTTGCCCGATACTCTTTCCAGGCGCGGAATCAGCTGTTCTGCACAGGTTCCCGGGATCATGGTGCTCCGATAGGCGACGGTGTGGTAGTCGTCCTTGACCGCGAGCGCGGCGCCGAGCTCGTCGGTCACCCGCTCGAGGTGGAGCGTCGACAGCCCACCGCCCGGTGCCGACGGAGTGCCGACGCAGACCAGGGTGACGTCCGTGCCGAGCACGGCGGCCCCGGCGTCGCCGACGGTGAGCAGTCCCGCGCGCACACCCTCGGCGACGAGATCCCCGATTCTCTCCTCGACAACCGGGGACTCTCCCCGCCGCAGGAACGCGGTCTTCGCCGGGTTCACGTCCACCCCGACGACGCGATGCCCCAACGCCGCCAGGCAGGCCACCGACACACAGCCGACGTACCCGAGACCGAACACGCTCACCGATGATCGGCGGGAGCCGATCGCGCCACCCGAATCGGTATCTGCCATCAGACTCACATCACTCCCAGACCGAGGGGCTGAAAAGTAAACCAATACTAAACTGTGTGGTCATTCAAATGCTTCCTTACATACTCTATCCCCGTTTTGGAGTTTCGAGAGACTTCCACCGCAGATCTCGTCGGATTCGCATCCGCTCGACGGTCGTCACCGCCAGGTCTCGCCCGTGACCTCTCCGAACCACGCGACCACCCGCGCCAGGCCGTGAGCGAGGTCGACCTGGGGCCGGTATCCGAGCGATGACAGGCGCCGGATGTCCACCACGAGCTTCTCCGGATCACCGGGGCGATTCACCCCGCTGTACTCGAACGTCGGACTGAGCGCGGTGATCTCGCAGAGCAGCCGCGCCAATTCGTCAATGCTGCACTGGGTTCCCGCGCCGACGTTGTACGCCTCCCCGCGGAGCGCACCGCAGGCCGCGACCATCATTGCCGATCGGGCTGCATCGGTGACGTACAGGAAGTCACGTACCTGAGTCCCGTCGCCGTGTATGAACAGGCGCTCGCGATCTCGGCTCATCTTGCTCAACAAGTCGAAGACCACCTGCTTGCGCTGCCGCGGCCCGTACGCGGAGAAGAACCGAAGAGAAGCGAGGTTCAGCCCGTACAGCCGGCTGTACACCGCCAGATAGCGTTCCGCGGCCAGCTTCCCGACGCCATACGGCGAGATGGGCACCGTCGGGTCCTCTTCGGTGATCGGACTGCGCAGCGCGTTTCCGTATACGGCCGCCGAGGAGGCGAAGACCATGCGGCCGGGCCAGCCCGTCCCCCGCAGCGCGTCGAGCAGACGGAACGTCGTCGCGAAGTTCAACTCACAGTCGTACGAAGGTGATTCGACCGACGGTGGCACGTATGCGTTCGCGGCCAGATGGAACAGGACGTCGCAGGGATGCGCGGTGAGGTAGTCGGCCCAGTCGACGGTGCGGACGTCCCGTTCGTCCAGTGCGACACGGTCGGCGACGGCCGCGAGGTTCGCCGGCGAACCGGAGGCCAGGTTGTCGAGGACAGTAACCTGCGCGCCCGCCCCGGCGAGCAGTTCGACCAGATGTGACCCGATGAACCCGGCACCCCCCGTCACCAGGACGGGCCTGCCGCGCCAGTCGAACGGCCGCGCTGCGCCGGTCACCACGATTCCCCCTGCGTACTGCGGCTCCCAGCCAGGGCCTGCCGGTACGCTTCGACGGTCCGGTCGGCGACGGCACCCGGCTCGAACCGATCGAGCGCGGCCGCGTGACCGGACTCGCCCATCCTCGAGCAGAGGTCCTGATCGGTCAGCAGCACGATCATGCGCTGCGCCAGCGCCGCCACGTCCCCCGGCTCCACCACGAAACCGCTGTCACCGTCACGCACCATCTCCGCGACGCCTCCGACGCGGGACGCGACAACCGGTGTGCTCGCGGCCATCGCCTGAGCGATGATCGTCGGTGCTGTTTCCTCCCACGAGAACAACACGACGGCCCGTGCCCGCGCCAGCTCGTGGCGCATCCGCTCGTCGTCCACCAGACCGGTGACGTCGACGGAGCCGGACACCCCCAGCCGGCGGGCGAGCTCCAAGACCTCGCGCGCGTAGTCGCGGTCCGGATGCGGCCCCATCAGGGTCAGGCGCGCCGCGGGAACCGCCCGACGGGCGAGCGCGAACGCCCGCAACATGCCCTCCGGGTTCTTACGCGGCGACAGCACCCCGGCGAACAGCAGTCTCGGCTCGGTCGGCCCAGACGCAGCCAGGTCGAAGAACTCGCGCGCGATCGGGTTGGGGATCCCGACACAGACCCCGCGGATCAGTCCCGCGAGTTCCCGCCGGTCGTACCCCGAGATGGAGATGACCACCCGGGCCCGGCGCAGCACCCGCGTGACCATGCGAGTGACGGGCCGCGTGCGGAGCCGGTCTCGAAACCGATGTCGAGCAGCGAGGCGGATCTCCACATGGGGGAGCCCGTGCACGGTCACCACGCTGCACGGGCCGCACCTGACCGCGACGTCGCCGAACCAGCCGATCTCCTGACCGTGCACGACGTCCGGCGCCAGCCGCGCGGCCAGTCGACGCGCCCTCCGCACGTCGAGGAACGAACCGGTGACGGTCCGCAGTCGTTTCTGCCCACGCAAGTGGTAGATCTCGACGGAGTCACCGTCGCTGCGGTAGGCCGCCGGGCCGCCGTCGTTGCGGAAGCACAGGACGGTCACACGGTCGACGGCCGAGTGCGCGCCCAACGCCGGTACGAGCGTGCTCGTCACCGATTCGATGCCGCCGACGACGACACCGGCCTCGCGGGGGTACGCCCCGATCATCAGCACACGAATCCCCATGACGTCTCCTCACCGCCGCCTGGCGCCGCCCGCTGAGCCGCGTACGCCCCGAATCCGGACGAAACGTGTTCTCTTCCATCTCTTCTCGTAGCGACGCATGGTGCGACCCACCCATGCGGACACCCGGGCCTTGACGGGGTGCATCCGCCGCAGACCGGCCGGGCACAGCCACACCCCAACGAAGACCGCGATCGCCCGAACCGTCGGGTGGCACCGCACTGCCACCGATGCCTCCGCCCGCGCGGTCGTGACGTCGGCACCCAGCAAAGCGGACCGTGCCCGGCCGAGCGCCTGTGTGTAGCGCAGCCGACGCAGCATCCCCGCCCACACCTGCGCGAGATCGACGCGGCCCGCCTCCTCCGCCACCGCGACGAACGAATGCTGCAACCGTTGTTCGAACGCCGCGACGGTCGACGGATCGTGCGACAGCGAGTCACCACGCACCCGGCACCGCGCCAGCCGGTCCGGGAGGAGTCGCACGTTCCCTCCCCCGGCGACGAGACGTAACCACAACACCACGTCGGGTTCCACACCGATCATCCCCGGCCGGTACCCGCGGTGAGCGGCCCACGCCTCGCGACGGATTGCGCCGCAGTAGAAGGGCACTCCCTCACGGAACATCTCGTCGAGGGTCACTCGCCGCGCCGGGTCCGGCCGGCGCCTGCGTCCGATCGAGTCGAAATAGCCCAGTGCCCGCTGCCCGTCGTCCGGATCGGGGAACAACTCGGCGTCGCAGCCCACCGCGTCGACACCGGGATCACCGTCGACGATCGCACCGATCCGCGCGCAGAACTCCGGCGCCACGAGGTCGTCGCTGTCGAGCACGCAGAAGTAGCGGCCTCGGGCATGCAGCGCTGCGGTCGACACGCCACCGCCGTAGCCGGCATTGTCCTGGCGTACCAAGGTGATCCGCGGATCTCGCGCCGCGTCCTCCACGATTCGTGCGATCTCGTCCGAACGACCGTTGTCCACAACGATCAATTCCCAGTCCCCCCTGGTCTGGTCGAGGACCGACCCGATCGACTCGCCGACATACCGTTCGGTGCGCCAGGCGGTGGTGAGGAAGCTGATCAGCGGTCGAGCATCGCTACGGGACATGCCTCACCCACCGATCCGCTCGGCGACGACCGCCCCGCCGCGCACGCAGTCGACAGTGACGCGGTGGCCGAAACCCGACTCCGACCAGCTCGCGACGAGCGACCCCGAATCGGACCACTCGATCCGCGCGGCGGTGACCGGGCGCGCAGCCGTGTCCCCGAGCGGGCGCAACAGTGTGAGGACGGCGACGGGCAGGCGCGCGGCACACTCCACCCCGACGAGCCACGACGGCGTCCAGCTCTCGAGCCGGTCCGACCACCAGCCGAGCCGCGACCGGTCGTCGCCGCACAGCTGCTGTGTGGTGAACGGCGCCGTCGCCGCGTACTCGACCTGCAGGACGGGAACCGCGCCCCGCGCCGCGGTGTGACCGCACCCGGTGACCGTCGCCGCCAGCGACGGGTGCAGCGGCCAGCCGACCCGGACCCGGTGCCGGGCCCGGCCGCGGATCAGGTCGACCACCGCGATCGTGCCGCCGTCACCCGGGGCGACGAGCCATCTGCGGTGGCGGACCGAATCGTCGAGACGGCGGTACCCGTCGTGCTCGGCGTCGACGATCCCGCGACCGAGATCCACCGCATGCACGGTGACGCGGGCATGCCGCGTCCACAGGAACGCACCACCCATGACGGACTGGTCGGAGTCGTCGACACAGACCGTCGGATGCGCAGCGGTGCCGCGGTGCGCCGAACGCTGGGCCGGGTCGCCGTAGTAGCTGCCAGTCCCGGGGTCGCCGATCAGCTCACGCCCGCCCGAAGCGAGCGTCACCGCCAGCGCGTCGGCGTGGCCGTGCGCAGCGGTCGTGAGGTATCCCAGCGGCCCGACGTCCATCGTCACCCGGCGCGCACCGGCACGGAGCACCACGAGGCCTCCGTCGCGGGCGTAGAAACCCGGCGCCGAGTGGCCGGCCGGCGGTCGGCGACCGGCCACACGGGCCTGCGCATCGGAGTCCGCGAGCGCGGCACCCAGCCAGGCCGACGACAGCGTGGCGCGACCGGCCCATCGCGCCTCGGGGCTGCCAGTGACGGCCGCGACGATTCCGAGGTGGTCACGCACCGTGCGTTCTGATTCCGCACCGAGCCGCAGGACGAACGACCCGTCGTCGTCGCCGTAGCGTGGTTGTGGGTCTCCGGCACCGACGACTGCCGCGAGGAACTGGGCGCTGCGGTCGATCGCCGCCGTGATCGGCGCGGGCACCGGGCGACGCCGGAGCGCGGTGACGGCAGCGACCAGCGTGAGCGCCTCCGCGGTGAAGATGTGATAGCAGACCGACTGTTCGGCGCCCATGCCGTCCGGCAGGATCTGCAGGTCCGCCTCGACCGACAAGGTGTGGATGGCCCGCTCGCACAGCGTGTCCGCGGCCCGAAGTTCGGGAAGCAGCGCCGTGACACACACGACCCCGGTCAGCTCGCCGATCACGTGATTGTTGGCGGAGGTGAACCGCGAACGGCCCCGCCAGCAGTAGCGGGCACTGGTGTCGAGCATCTCGACCACCCGCCGAAATCGGGCCGGGGACAGCGCCTTGCAGTCCCGCAGCCCCTGCAGGGCGACCGCGACGGAGACCGCCCGGAGACCGGACTCGAAAGCGCCCCGCCAGGCGATGCCGACACCGACGGGGTTCTGCTCGATCCAGGAGTCCAGATGCGCGAAGGCCGCTTCGGCGTACCGCTCGTCACCGGTGAACAGCCATGCCTGAGCCAGCCACGGCACATGCTGCAGGCGGTTCAGTTCCCAGATCCACTTCGGGTCTGCGGAGGCGGTGCGGTGGTCTATCCGGGTGGCCGCGATCGCCGGCCAGCGGCGACCGGTCAGCGGGTCGAGACTCCAGTCGATCGGGCTACCCAGGTGGGCCACCGGGTATCCGAAGTAGCGGACCTCACCCGCCAGGATGCGATCGGCCCGGTCCACCACGGCAGCCACCCCGTCCGGACACTGCGCGCCGATTCTCTCGGCACGCACCCGATCCAGCAGCACCGGGCGGCCGTCCCCCGCTCTGAAGCGCTGCAGGACGCCATCCCAGTCCTGCACGCCGGCATCGGGCCCACGGTCGCGCGCCCACCCGGCCACCCGGTCCGCCCTGACGAGGTCCCGCCCGGCCCGGCCGACACGCCAGACGATCTCGCGCGGAGTCATCGCGAGGGCTCGCCTCAGATACCAGTCCGTCCGGGTCACCCGCGTCCAGCTCCCTCCATCTCGTCGAATACCTGTCGGTAGAACCCGAGCAGCGCCCGCCGGGACTCCGTCCAGGAGAGTCCCTGCTCCACCCGGGCGCGGCCCGCCTGTCCCATCCGGGACCGCCGCTCCGGATCGTCGAGCAGTTCGTCGACCGCTGCAGCGAAGGCCGCCTCGTCGTTGGGTGCGGCGTACAGGGCCGCGTCGCCGGCCGACACCCGTGCCTCGACGAGGTCGAACGACACCACGGGACGTGCCATCGCCATGTACTCGACGACCTTGTTCATGGTGGAGACGTCGTTGAGCGGGTTGAGCGGGTCCGGGGACAGACACACGTCGGCGGTCGACAGGCACCGGACGACGTACTCGTCGGGCACCCGGCCCGGGAACTCGACCATGTCGGCGAGCCCGAGCTGTTCGCTCAGTGCCACCAGATCGTCGAAGGCGTCACCGGCGCCCATGAAGATCGCGTGCACGTCCTCGCGTCCGAGATCCGCCCGCAGTCGCTGCAGCGCGCGCAGAGCATGGTCGACACCGTCCTGCGGGCCCATCACCCCGAGATAGGCCACCAGGTACGGCTTTCCGCGACGCAATCCGGGATCGGCCGGACTGCGCACGAACCGGTTCAGGTCTGGCGCGCTGCGCACCACCGTCACCCGGTCCGGGGGCACACGGCCCCGGCCGATCGCCACGCGCCGATAGCTCTCGTTCGTGGCGATGACTGCGTCGGCCGCCGCGAAGGTCAGCCGCTCCAGCAGCAGGCTGAGCCGGTACAGCAGCATCCCGCGGCCGGCGAACCTCGACAGGAACAGCTCGGGAACCAGGTCGTGGTGGTCGAACACGAAACGCGTACCCCACGGCCGCAGTGCGAGCGCGATCAGGAACAGCAGGTCGGGAGGGTTGCACGCCTGGACGACGTCGACCCTCCCCTGTCGACGCACGCGGACCGCCAGTCGCAGTGAATGCCACAGCGCCAGGCCGTATTCGCGCAGGTATCCGGCGGGACCCCCGGCCGCTGCGCGCAGCGGGTATCGCAGGATGTGGACACCGTCGATCCACTCCTCGAAGGAGCCGTCCTGCGCGGTTCCGACGGGACAGATGACGGTGACTCGATACCCGGCGTCGACGAGCGCGCAGCTCTCCTGCCACACCCGCCTGTCGAACGGCACCGACAGATTCTCGACGAGTATCACGATGTGCCGATTCATCCACCGCCCCTCCCTGACTCGGCGACCAGTTCCGCAATCGCCTGCTCCGTCTGCGCGACACTGCGGTCCAGACCGAACAGTGACTCCGCCCGCGCACGCGCGGCTCCCCCCATCCGCTTCGCGGTGAGCGGGTCGGTCAGCAACGACACGACCTGCCCGGCAAGAGCTTCTGGGTCTCTGGTGGGAACCAGGTGGCCGGTGCGGCCGTCCGCCACCAGTTCCGGTACCCCGCCGACAGAGGTGCACACGGCGGGCCGGCCCGCCGCCATGGCCTCGAGCAGCGCGATCGGCAGGCACTCGACCGTCGCCGAGCTGAGTACGAAGACGTCGATCGCGCGCAGTACCCGGGCCACGTCGTCGCGGCTGCCGGTGAAGCGCACGTTCGGCCCCAGCCCGAGATCGGTGGTCAGCTGTTCGAGTCGTGGCCGCATCGGACCGTCGCCGACGATCAGGAACACGGTCGCGGGGATGCGATCGACCACCAGCCGCGCGGCCCGCAGCAGTGTCACGTGGTCCTTCTCCGGCCGCAGAGCCGCGAGCGTCCCGACCACCGGCGCGCTCGCATCGACTCCGAGCTCCGTCGCAGCGGTGCGGTCCGACGTCGCCGCGAAGGACGGCACGTCGACGCCGTTGTGGATGATCCGGATTCGCTCCGGCGGATATCGAAGGTCCGCGACCAGATACGGAAGCTGCGCCGCTGCCACCCCGAAGTACCGGTCGGTCCAGCGGCCGAGTACGCGGTCCGTCCACGCGCGGACGCGACCGCGGGGCGGGATGTCACCGATGTTGTGTACCCACATCACCACGCACGGCACGCCGGTGAGTCGGGCAGCGACCCGGCCGAGCACCTCCGCGCTGTATCCGCGCACGATGACGACATCGGGCCGCCACCGATGCATTTGCCCGATCAACAGCCACAGCGCCCGGCCCGCCTGACGCTTGGTGCAGTGCAGGGCGATCGCCGGGACACCGGCAGCGACCAGCGTGCCGAACAGTTTCCCCTCCTGGCCGATACACACTATGGCGGGCTCGAATCGCCGCGAATCCATCCGGGGTGCCAGCGTCGTCACATGCCGCTCCGCACCCCCGATCCGCAGGTCGGGAACCACGAAGAGCACTCGCACCGGCCCGTTCACCGCTGCACCTCCCGGTAGAGAGAGTCGATGCTGCGCCACACCACGTCGACGTCGAATGTGCGGGCGAACCGTTCCCGCGCTGCGTCGCCCAATCCGGCACGGGTGCGCTCGTCCTCGACAACCTTGCGGAGGGCGGTACTGAGCGCGTCCACGTCGTCGGCTGGCACCAGCACACCGCAACCGTCGCCGATCATGTCGGGGATGCCACCGACCGGTGCGGCCACGACACACATGCCGCGGGCCATCGCCTCGAGAATCGCCATCGGCTGCCCTTCGGTGCGCGAGGGAAGCACCAGGACCTGCGCATCGTCGAGCAACGCCGCCACCTCGCGCGCCGACAGCCACGGCCGGACGTCGACGGATGCACCGAGCCCGTGGTCGTCCACCCACCGGCGGGCCCGGTCGACCTCCCCGTCCCCCGCGACGGTCAGCACCGCCGCGCGAGCCGGCGCGGCGTCCGCGCGCATGCGTTCCCACGCAGCAAGCAACCGGAAGGTGCCCTTGCGTTCTCCCATCCTGCCGAGAAACACCACCCGCACCGGCTCACCGGGGCCGGGTTGCCGGACCCGATCTGCGGATCGGAGAGCGTTGGGAACAACCACGATTCGTGCCCCCGGAGCGATGCGGCGCAGCTGGAGCGACCACCCGTCGCCGAGCGCGACCACCGCCCGTGCACGACGCAGCGTCCCCCGGATCACCCACCGGACCGGTCGCGGAGACCCGTCGTGGAAGGCCACGAAGTCGGAGCCGTGCATGTGCATGACGACCGGGACCCGGGCCAGCCAGGAGGTCCAGAGCAGAATCGCCTTCCTGACGAAGCTCGCTCCCGCACTCGAGTGCAGATGGACGACGTCCGGCCGGTGCCTGATCAGTTCGACGACGAACCGGATCGCCCCCACGGCGAAGGTCTCGACCTTCGCAACGGCCGAACCGTCCCGGTGCGTGGTGACATGGTGAATGTGCCAGGTGTGCCACAGCGGGGTGTCCTGCATCGTCCGCACGTACGTTGCCACCCCGCCGCGGGTGGCGGGACTGGTCGAAGCCCAGAGCGCACGGCGCACAGTCGTCACCCCGTCTGCTGCGGATCGGGGACGGGCACCGCGTCGTCCGCCTGCTCGAGGCAGGGTCGCCGAGACCGCTGAGCTCGGCCCACCACGACCCCGACGAACAGAAACACCACCGCGCCCGGGAAGTCGATGAACCGCATGTCCACGGTGAACCCGGTCACGATCAGAAGGGCGAAGGCAATGATCGCCACGACCGCCAACGGTTTGCCGCACAGGTCGTCGATCGGCAACGTGCGGTAGGCATCGACCAACCGGTAGAGCGTGGCGCCGAGTACCGCGATCCACAACACGAGGCCGGTCAACCCCAGCTCGCTCAGGATTCCGAGTTCGTTCTGGTGCGCGACGATTCCATAACCTCGCACCCACGGCACATCGGGCGCCCATTGCTGGTGGTGGTAGGTGTTGACCGCCTGGAACCGCGCTATTCCCCACCCCGTCAGGGGCTCGTGTCGAGCAGCCCACAGCGCGGTCTGCGCGGCATTGAGGCGGTCCTCGACTTCGCCCACCGACCCAACTCCACCAGCGGCACGGTCGTTACTCGAGAACACCGACCAATTGAGGAGCACCGTCCCGGCGACGAGACCGCTCGACACCACGAACCCTGTCCGGAATCCCTTGGCGAGAACGACACCGAGCACCAGCACCACCGCGCCCCCGAGCCAGGCCGCCCTCGTGTGCGTCAGGTAGATGCCTGCACCGCAGCCCACGGCGACCGCGAGGAGCACGATTCGCCGCCACGGAGGCTGACGACGTTCGGCGATCAACAGCATGGTCACGGCGAAGCCGAGCGTCAGCACGAACCCGTTGACCACCGGCTGATTGAAGACACCGACGGCCCGTGTGGGCCAGTTGGGAGACTCCACGATGTAACGCGGCCACACGAGTCCGCTCGGGCCCGTGAACTGCAGCACGCTCACGAGAGCGGAGTAGCCGGCGAGCGCCACGATCACCCAGAGCAGGAGACGCGCCGCCGATCTGGCCTCGAAGGTGAACCGGCCGACGACGTACATGGAGAACGGGATCAGCGTTCCCGACAGGATGAACCGCCACACCGAGTAGGACGATCCCGTCAGCGGTGCTACCGCGGGGTAGGCGTGCGGTGCGATCATCGAATACACGTTCCACAGCAGGTACAACCCCATCAACCACTCGAGCGCCCCGACGCCACGGAGACGGTCGTCACTGCGCCGCATCCACAGCGCGGTCGAGGCGACCATTGCGGCGAACGCGACCAGGAAGACGTCGACCGGGAGGATCGGGGGAAGCGCGACGCGGAGAAACGTGGCGACGAGCAGGACGACGGCAGCGAACACCGGACTGCGCAGTGCCAGCAGCCCGATCACCGCACACGCCGCACCCAGAACGACGAGATGTGCGAAGTTCCCGCCGACGACGCGGCGCACGACTGCCGACGCGACCACTGCAACGGGAACCGATGCCCCGATCACCAGAGCCGGCAGGACCCGGGACGGTCGGCCCGGGTCACGTTCGTCGGGCGGTCGGCGCACCTGCACGCGCTCTCGCGGCGTCGTCATGGCCGTCCTTCAGCCGTGATCGTCGCCGGAACCCGGGGCGGCCGCGTCCACCGCCGACGCGCCGGGTGACCGGCGCTCACCCTCGTTGTGGGACCCTGCCGGATGCGCCGGGGTCGACTTCCGGGTCCGGCGCGTCCCGCTCGTCGTCGATCGAGGGCGCCGGCTGCGCGATTCCTCCACCAGGACCGCGCCGAGAACGGTGGCACCGGAGTCGGTCAGTGACCGGGTCGCCTCCTTCGTTTCGTCGGCCCGTGCAACGTTCTTCCGCAGGACCAGAATCACGCGATCCGATGCCGCGCACAGCAGGTTCGCCTCCGCCGAGTCGGTGGCCCGGGGGCTCTCGACGATCACGAGGTCGGCCAGTGCACGCAACTCCCGAAGAACCCGCTCGATCTTCGCGTGGGTCAGAACGTCGGGAAGCGCCGTCCGCGGTGTCCCGTAGGGCAGCAGTGTCACATTCGGAAGGCCGTCCTCCAGCAGTGCGGTCGCGACCGCGAGGCGATCGTCGAGGATCAGGTCCGCGAATCCGATGCGGTGTGACTCACCGGCTTCCCCGGCGTCGGACGCCCGGGCCTGCACGACGATCACCCGCTCGCCCCGCAACGCCGCGGCCTCGGCCAGGTCCCGGACCAGGATGTCCGCTGCGCCACCGCTGGCGGGGGCGGTGACAGCGACCACCGCGGGCCGAGGGAGGTCCGCTCTGCTGATCGTGTTGACAATCTGTCGAACTCCGTTCTCGTGCAGCCGGGTTCGTGAGTCCGATCCGCCGTGGGGTATCTCTGCGAGCGGTTCGATCCCGGCCTTCTCCCGGACGTCGTCGGCTGTCGCGAGCCGGGTGGACAGGGCGGCGACTCCGAGAGCGGCGAGCACCCCGAGCACCAGACCACCCGCTGTCGCGGCGAGCAGGTCGAAGGCGGTCTTCGGCGAACTCGCCACCACCCCTGCCTCGGCCTGCAGGTCCTGGAGCATGTTGGTGGTGTCGTACTGCGTGGTGTTGATCCGGTCCTGGAGTGCGGTGACAGCCGGGTCCGGCACGTTCCCCGGTTCCCGGGACCGCATGGCGTCGAGTTGTTCTGTCAGTGCCTTGACCGCTTCCTGATTGCCGGAGCTGCGTACGGCGTTGACGTCCTCACGAAGCGCCGCCGCCATCAGCGCTGCCGCCGACTGTGCATCGCCCGAATCGGGCGCGGTTGCTTCGATGATCAAGATCGGACTGGCAGCCGCGGCCCGAGCCTGGAAGGTGGCGTCCGCCGGGATGTTCGGGTCGGTGGCGCGCAGCCGCTGTTGCGTGGCCGGGTCGTTGAAGTAGGCGACGTATCCGCCGACCAGCACCGCATCCTGCTCGGGGTAGCGACCCGGCGAGGACACGATCATCGCCGACTTCCCGACGTAGGTGTTGCCAGCCCCGAGAGTGGAGACCAGGGCGCCCAGTACGGCGACCAGAGTGACGGCGAGGACCAACCACCATCGCTGTCGCACCTGCTCGATCCGGCGCTTCAGGGGCATGCCCTCCTCCTTCCGCGATTCGCCTCTCGGCTGCTCCGTCATGCCTTGAAGGCACTCACCTCGGGTCGGTCCGCCTCGACGAGTCGAAAAACCCTCTCGTAGCCCGCTCGACTCGCGGCAACCTGATCGCGCGCGCTCGCCCGCAGACCGTCACGAAGTCGGGGGGCCGCGTTCCACAACTCGGTGATCGCTCCCGCGAGAGCCGATTCCAGATCAGTACTGTCGACCCTGACGACCCGCATTCCGCCCTCGAAGAGCTGCGCGAGCCCGTGAAGCTTGTCGTCGTACAACCGTGATCCGGATAAGCCGACCACCGGAATACCTTGCGACAGCGCGAAAACAGCGGCATGATAGGCGCCGGTCACCACCAGCCGGCAACGTGACACCTGTACCGCGACATCGTGCGCGGTACCGAATCGTGGGACCGGTTCACGAGAGCGCGCGAACCCGTGCACCATCGGAAGCGTGGATCGGCGATCCTCCGCATCCTCCTCGGAGATGATCAGCGGCACCAGGGCTGCGTTCACCGAACCGGCGAAGTCCCGCACCGCCCGACCGACCGTGTCCGGCACCCCTTCTGCGACACCGGTATACGAGGCGACCCGCAGACAGACACCGATATCCGATCCGATCTCCTTTCCTGACAGTCGATATCCGAACTCGACGGCATCGTCACCTGTCACCAGCACCTTGTCCGAACCGACACCGAGCCGCTCCAGCAGCCCGACGCTCCTGCGGCGTTCCCGCACGCCGATGAAGCCGATCCGGGGAAGCACCTCGCCTGCCCTCGCCAGCAACGCCGGATCGTCCAGCGGACCGATCCCCTGCCCCACCATGGCTGTCGGGATACCCAGGGAATCGGCATGTTCCAGAAGATTCAACGTCCGGTACGCCTGGTAGGGGTCACCGTCCGTCAGATAGCCCCCACCCAGCGCCAGGACCAACGACGCACTCTGCACCGCGATCGGCACCCGGGTCGTGGGAGGCGTCGCGTCGGCCGCTGCGGTCGCGCCGCGGGCCTCCCGACGGCCGCTGTGCACACGTGCCCGAACCGCAGCACGAACGTCGTGCACGTGCCGACGCGGTCGTACCGTCACCCCGTGCCATCCCGCAGCCACGGGCCCGACGAGGCGCGGGCCTGCGACTTCCGGCACACGCAGCCTGTGTTCACGCGCCCACGATCCCGCCCGACCGGAGATCGGCTCCGCGGTCGGGAGGAGCGCCCGCAGCAGGGCGGGCCGGTAGGTCGGGATGCCGACACGCGCATGCGGCCAGCGGGCCCGCAGGCGCTCGACGGTCACGTCCATCATCGCGAGGTCGCCGCGGTTGTTCAACCAGTACTCGGCGTTCTCGACCAGAACCCGTACATCGGCGTGCGAGGCAGTGCCGGAACCGTTGTTCGCCATTGTGAACCCATCACGAGAGCCCGCCGGACATCGGCGACTCGTCACGCACGATCTGGTGCGAGCCGAATCAGCCAGTCCCGCCACCGGTCGGCCGCGAGGCCCGACTCCACTTGGAAAGATACCGCATCGCCACCGGTCCCGATCGCGGTTTTCCGCCCTGTCGGCCGAGTTCGCACGGCGTCGCCACATCATTCGACCCCGACTCCGCTGTCCACGCACGCAGGTCGACGTATGCTGACGGCACCAGTGGCTGCCGACAAACTCCACGGAAGACTCCCATGCCATCACCACCTGGGGATCCGATCTTTGCCCGCTCCAACGAGATTCAAGCACGGCTACACGAGTTGATTCCCGGAGGAGCGCATACCTACGCGCGCGGATCCGACCAGTACCCGGAACAGATGGCTCCGGTGCTCGAGCACGGTCACGGCTGCCACGTCTGGGACGTCGACGGTAACGAATACGTCGAGTACGGCATGGGGCTCCGGTCCGTCACCCTGGGCCACGGGTACCGACCCGTCGTCGACGCAGTGTCGCAAACCATCCGAGACGGAGTGAACTTCAGCCGCCCGACGATCATGGAGTTGCGAGCCGCCGAGGAGTTCCTTCGACTGGTCCCCGGCGCCGACATGGTGAAGTTCGCCAAGAACGGCTCCGACACCACCACCGCCGCGGTCCGACTGGCCCGCGCCGCTACGGGCCGTAGACGTGTCGCGGTATGCGACCAGCCGTTCTTCTCCGTCGACGATTGGTTCATCGGCGCAACACCGATGCGCAGCGGAATTCCGCTCCAGAGCTCGACTCTCACCGTGCGGTTCAGGTTCAACGACATCGGATCACTGGCCACCGTTCTGGGCGAGGGTGATGTCGCGTGCGTGATCCTGGAGGCCGCGACCACCACCGCGGAGCCCGAACCCGGCTTTCTCGAGGCGGTCCGGGACCTCTGCGACCAGCACGGAACGGTCCTGATCTTCGACGAGACGATCACCGGTTTCCGGTGGTCGGAGCATGGCGCGCAATTTCTTTACGGCGTACGGCCCGATCTGTCCTGCTGGGGCAAGGCCATGGGTAACGGCTTCCCGATCGCGGCACTCGCCGGCCGTCGAGAGCTGATGGAACTGGGAGGACTACGCACCGACCGGGAACGAGTGTTCCTGCTGTCCACCACCTTCGGTCCCGAATCCGGCTCGCTGGCAGCCTTTCTCGCGGTCGTGCGGGCCTACGAGACCGAAGACCCGATCGGGCGGATGGAGCGCGCCGGCCAACTGCTGGCCGCCGGTGTCACGGCCGCAGCCGTGGACGCGGATGTCGGCGAGTACCTGCGAGTCGTCGGGCGGCCCTCGTGCGCGGTGTTCGTCACCTGCGGCCCCGACGGACAGCCGTCGCAGGCGTACCGCACCCTGTTCCTCCAAGAACTGCTCAGACGCGGCATCCTCGGCCAGTCGTTCGTGATCTCGGCCGCCCACGCAGACTCCGACATCGCACGGACGATCGACGCCGTCCGCGATGCGCTCACGGTGTACCGCCGCGCCATCGACAGGGGTTCGGTCGAGGGCCTGCTGTCCGGACGCCCGGTTGCCCCCACGATCCGGCGGTTCACCGAACCGCGCCGAATCCTCGATCGATCGTGACCCCCCACGCGCATACCCGCGCGCCACAGCACCGGTGTGCCCTTCAGATGCGGTGGCCGATCGACCGACTGACCAGTTCGCGGTGCCACACCTCCAGGGACAGCAGGGTCCAGATGCGTACTTGCTCATTGCGCGCGCCCGACGCGTGGTCCGTCAGCAACCGGCGTATCCCGGTCCGGTCGAAGTGTGTGCCGACGAACGACGACGAGTCCGTGAGCAGATCGAACGCCATGTCGGCGAGCCCGCCGCGAAACCACACGTCCATCGGCACGGTGAAGCCCACTTTCCGACGGTCGACCACCTCCGGATCGACGTAGCGCCGGGCCACCTCCTTGACGACCCACTTCATGGTCGTCCCGCGAACCTTGACGTCGCTGGGCAGACCGAACGCCAGCTCGACCACCCGATGATCGAGGAACGGCGGGCGCAGTTCCAGCGACGCCGCCATCGACATCCGGTCACCCCGCTCCAGCAGGTTGTCCGCGAGATAGGTGTGGATGTCGGCGTAGAGCATTCGGCGCAGCGGGTCGCCCCGACCGTCTCGGTAGGGCGCCGGAGCCGACCGCGCGGCCGGACGACCGAGCAGTCGCTCGCGCTCGCTGGAGGTGAAGGGCGCGAACCAGCCCCGCATCCGTTCCGCGTACGTCGGTTCCGACAGCGCACGCACCGCGACGCCCAAGCGTGCGCCTCCCGGGGGCAGTGACCGTTCGATTCGCCGCAGCAGCGCGCCCGGCAGGACACCTGCCCACTTCGTTGCCCTGGCGTGACGGTATTTTGGGTAGCCGCCGAACAATTCGTCGCTCCCCTCGCCGGACAGGACAACCTTCACCTCCCGCCGCGCGAGAGCTGCCAGCCGGAACACCGCGACGTCGGCGGGCTCCGACAGGGGCCCGTCCCGGTGCCAACTCAGTCTCGACCAGGTGTCCAGAAAATCGTCGGGCGTCACCATCACCTCGTGGTGCTCGCTTCCGATTGCCCGCGCAACCCTGCGAGACCAGGGGGTCTCGTCTCTCGGATTGTCGGCGAACCCGGCCGCGAACGTGTGCATCCTGCCGCCGGAGTGCTCGCGTGCGGCCATCGCGGCGATCAGGCTGCTGTCGACACCACCCGAGAGGTAGCAGCCCACCGGCACATGTGCGACCAGCGCATCGTGCACCGCGTCCGTGAGTGTGTTGTCGAGAAGTCGTACGGCCTCGTCCGGTGCCACGATGCGCCGCGGTGCGTGGTTCTCCACATCCCAGTATCGACTCACCCGGACGGTGCCGTCGGCGCGCACGACCAGTCGGTGCCCCGCCGGCACCTTGCGCACTCGCTCGATGAACGTGTGCGGCGACGGCACGGTCCGGTGCGCGAGGTAGTCGTGCATGCTCGCCTCGTCGACCCTGGGCACACCCGTCACCGGGAACAACGCCTTGATCTCGGACGCAAACGCGAACACACGGTCATCGAGGTAGTAGTACAAAGGCAGGATGCCGAGGCGGTCCCGCACCACGTGTGTCTCGTCTGTCCGCGAATCGTGGAGGGCGTAGGCGAACTGTCCGCGAAGTTGTGTCACCCCACCCGCCCCGTACCGATCGTGAAGCGCGAGGAGAACCTCGGTGTCGCCGCGAGTGCGGAACGGATAGCGCAGACTCGCCCTCAGTTGCCTGTAGTTCAGGATCTCGCCGTTGAACACGAGGTGAGTACGTCCGTCGGAGCCTGCCATCGGCTGCGCAGACCCCGCGAGATCGATGATGGACAACCTCGTGTGGGCGAGCCCGACCGACCCCACCGACCAGGTTCCGCAAGCATCAGGGCCCCGGTGGTGCAGGCAACGTGACATCTCGGCGAGCAGTCGAGGTTCGATCGGTACACCGTCGAACCGTCGCACGCCCGCTATCCCGCACATCGGGTTCCCTCTGCCGTCCCCGGGTTCCACGTCCGAGCCGAGCCGAGCCGAACCCGGTTCCGATCGAAGCACAACCAGCGTAGCGTGAAACCACGGATGCGGCCGCACGTCCATGGAGGCCGAACTTGAACCGGAAGGGAATCGAGCCGGAGAAGCGCGTCGCGACGCGGTGCGCCAAATACCTGCGCCCGCTTGCAATGTCGTCTGCCGTTGCGGTGGCCATCCTGGTGTCTCTCGCCCCGTCGACCGCCGAGCCGAGCGCACTTTTCACCGGCGACTACGAGACGGGGAACCTCGATCAGTGGGAGATCTGCCAGTCGGTGGCGGTCAACGAGTCGTGTCGCGACTACGGCGGCTCGCACTACAGCCTTCAAGTCCAGAGCGAGGTCCGACGCCAAGGCATGTTCGCCGCACGCTTCGAGGTCCGCGACGGCGATGTGCCCACCACCGTCCCCGGTGGTGAGCGGGCCGAGGTGCAGGGCCCACCGGAGACCGGAGGCAACGAGGGCGACGACCGGTGGTACCAGTGGAGCACCGAGTTCAGCACGACTTTCCCCACCGATCACGCCAGCCAGGGTTGGGGACTGGTGGCGCAGTGGCACAGCGACGTCGACGGTTCGCCGCCGATCGGGATGTACGTCGACGTGGGCGACGGACAGTGGGGACTCCGGATCAACGCCCAGACGGCTCCGGGCCAGTTCATCGAGGACTATGCTCCGTGGACGACCGGGCTCGCGCAGGGCACCTGGCAGGACATCAAGGTCCACATCAAGTGGTCGACCGATGACCGGATCGGGTTCGTCGAACTGTGGCACGACGGAGTCCAGCAGACATTCACCGGGTCACCATGCCCCGGGCAAACCCGATGCTATGCGCGCACTTTGGTGCCGGGCGCCGGCCCCACCTATTTCAAGCAAGGCTACTACCGAGACCGCAACGTCACTGGAGCGGGAGTCGTGTACCACGACGGATTCACCGTCGCACGAACGGAATCGACTCTCGGAGGACTGTAGGCACCGCCGGTCGCCGTCAGCCCTCGCGCCAGACCCGATGCCAGTCACCGGACCCCATGTTCGCAACATCGGAACCTGCTGCCCGGCTGCGTGTTTCCGCCCTCCTGATCCGGGCGGCGAACGCCATCACGGCCTTGCGAAGGGAGTCCTCCGGGTTGTCACCCACGACGATCCGGACGACGCGAAGCTCGTCGGGAATCAACTCCACGGGAAAACCGGCCTTCGTCGCCCTCTCGATCACCTTCTCCGCCAACGCAAGCGCAGGCTGCGCCATGGCAATACCGTCCAGACAGGAGGCGCGCGCCTTCTCGGCCGCCTTCGCGACCTCCCAGGCCCGTTCCTGCTCGGCGACGTCGATCGGTCCGGTGTGGCCGTTGGTGAGGTGCGGGCTTCGCAGGGCGAGCTTGTCGACCAGGCCGCGCGCCACGTCGTCGACGGTGAACGGGTCGGTGGCCGACTCCTGCGCGATCCGGGAATGGAAGAGCACCTGCAGCAGCAGATCGCCGAGCTCCTCGCGCAGGCCGACCGGGTCGCCCTCCTCGATCGCGTCGAGCAGCTCGTACGTCTCCTCGAGGAGATACCGGCGCAGCGAGTCGTGCGTCTGGGTGACCTCCCAGCCTCCGTACGACCACAGTCGGTCCATCACCTCGGCGGCCTCGACGAGCCCGTCGCCGAGGCGACCCTCCTCTGTGTTCACGCGGGCGCCCCGACCGCCACCGACACGTCCACGGCCCCTGCGGCCTTGCCGTCCATTGCCAGCAGGAAGTCGGCGATGTACTGCAGCAACTGGACGTCACGCACCCGGTCGGAGCCGACACCGCCGGTGCGCGGCAGGGGCATCTGGATCATCCCGGTGGTCGCCCGGTACTGCGCGGCCGAGTACATCCGCTTGAGCCGCAGCTGTTTCGAGTCGGGCAGTTGCATCGGGGAGATCTTCAGTTGGGTGCCGGTGACGGCGACTTCCTCGATCCCGTAGGCACGGCACAGGAGCCGGAGCTTGGCGACCGACACCAGCCGGCCGACCTCCTCGGGCAGCGGACCGTAACGGTCGACGAGTTCCTCTACGACGGCGGTGATCTCGTCGTCGCCTCCGGCGGCGGCGAGCTTGCGGTACGCCTCGAGCCGGAGTCGATCGCTGGTGACGTAGTCGGGCGGGATGTGAGCGTCGACGGGCAGGTCGATCCGCACCTCCTTCGGCGCCTCGTCGGTGGTGATCGGCCTGCCGTCCGCCACGGCGCGGTACGCCTCGACGGCCTCACCGACGAGCCGCACGTACAGGTCGAAGCCGACGCCTGCGACGTGCCCGGACTGCTCCGCGCCCAACACGTTTCCGGCACCGCGGATCTCGAGGTCCTTCATCGCGACGGCCATGCCCGCGCCGAGGTCGGAGTTCTGCGAGATGGTCGCGAGCCGGTCGTACGCGGTTTCGGTGAGCGGCTTCTCCGGCGGGTACAGGAAGTAGGCGTAGCCGCGTTCGCGGCTGCGTCCGACACGACCGCGGAGCTGGTGCAGCTGGGACAGCCCGAGCGAGTCGGCGCGTTCCACGAGGAGTGTGTTCGCGTTGGAGATGTCGAGTCCGGTCTCGATGATGGTGGTACAGACGAGGACGTCGAACTCTCGTTCCCAGAAGCCCTGGACGGTCTTCTCCAGGGTCTCCTCGTTCATCTGACCGTGCGCGACCACGACGCGCGCCTCGGGCACCAGTTCACGAATTCGTTTGGCGGCCTTGTCGATCGAGCTCACCCGGTTGTGCACGTAGAACACCTGGCCGTCGCGCAG
Source organism: Rhodococcus sp. RD6.2 (assembly GCF_001040705.1). Taxonomy (GTDB): domain Bacteria; phylum Actinomycetota; class Actinomycetes; order Mycobacteriales; family Mycobacteriaceae; genus Rhodococcus_G. The sequence goes on along the minus strand of NZ_CVQP01000001.1, from coordinate 366,761 downwards.
CAGTTCGCGACGAATGGCGGCGGCGACCTGCTTGTCGGCGTACGCGCCGACGTAGGTGAGGATCGGGTGCCGCTCCTCGGGCGGGGTCAGGATCGTCGACATCTCCCGGATGCCTGCCATGCTCATCTCCAGGGTGCGGGGAATCGGCGTGGCGGACATCGTGAGCACGTCGACGTGGGTGCGCAGAGCCTTGATGTGTTCCTTGTGTTCGACGCCGAAACGCTGCTCCTCGTCGACGATCACCAGGCCGAGGTCCTTCCAGCGCACACCGGTCTGCAGCAGCCGGTGGGTGCCGACGACGACGTCGATCTCACCGTCGGCGAGCTGCGCGATGATCTCCTTCGACTCGGCCGGATCGGTGAAGCGGGACAACCCCCGCACCTTCACCGGGAAGGACGCCATTCGTTCGGAGAAGGTCTGCAGATGCTGCTGCGCCAGCAGCGTGGTCGGGACGAGGACCGCGACCTGCTTACCGTCCTGGACTGCCTTGAACGCGGCGCGCACCGCGACCTCGGTCTTGCCGTAACCGACGTCGCCGATGACGACGCGGTCCATCGGGACCGGCTTCTCCATGTCGGCCTTGACCTCGTCGATCACGGTCAACTGGTCCTGCGTCTCGGTGAACGCGAACGCGTCCTCCATCTCCTTCTGCCACGGGGTGTCGGGGCCAAAGGCATGCCCCGGTGCGGCCTGCCGCGCCGCGTACAGCTGGACGAGCTCACCCGCGATCTCGCGAACCGCCTTGCGCGCCTTGCGTTTCGTGTTCTGCCAGTCCGATCCGCCGAGCTTGCTCAGTGCGGGCAGCTCACCGCCGACGTAGCGGGACAACTGGTCGAGGGACTCCATCGGCACGAACAGTCGATCACCCGGGTGGCCACGCTTGCTCGCCGCGTACTCGATGACGAGGTATTCGCGCCGGGCGCCGCCGACGGTCCGCTCGACCATCTCGACGAACCGGCCGATGCCGTGCTGATCGTGGACGACCATGTCGCCCGCGGTCAGCGCCAGCGGGTCGACCTGGTTGCGCCGCTTGGCGGGCAGGCGTTTCCCGTCCCCCGCCGCGGCGACGCGGTTGCCGGTCAGATCCGATTCGGACACCACGACGAGCCCGGCTTCCGGGCGGTGGGCGGGGAGGACGAGTCCGTTCTGCAGGCTGCCGCACAGCACCGAGACCTGACCGCGCGCCGGTTCGGCACCGGATGCCAGCATCACGGCGGGAACCTCGGCCTCCCACAAGCGTTCGATGACGCGCTGCGCGGTGCCCGCGCCTGCCACCACGACCGCAGCCCGTCCACCGGTGGTCACGTGAGCTCGCAGCATCACGAACAGTTCGGCGAGCAGCTCGTCGGACCCGCGGACCTCGGGCGCGGGCGTCACGTCGAGCACGAGCTCGTCGGCGCTCCCCGAGGCGAGGGGGCTGACCGTCCACCACGGCCGGTCCTGCGCGACCGCGGTCTCGTGCACCTGCCGCAGGGTCCGGTACGCCGACGCGGCGAGGTCGACCCCCGACACACCGACGCCGGAAGTGTCCAGGGTGGAGGTGTCGAGCGGGGCGGCGGCACCGATGGACGCCGCCGTCCACGACGCCTCGAGGAACTCCTGCCCGGTGCGGACCAGGTCGGTGGCGCGCGTCCGGATCTTCTCGGGGTCGCAGAGCAGCACATGGGCGCCCTCGGGCAGCACCTCGGTGAGGAGCACCAGCTCACCGCTCTGCAACACCGGGAGCAGTGCCTCCATGCCGTCGACGGGGATACCGGCGGACAACTTGTCGAGCATCTCGACGAGAGCCGCGTCGGCCTGGTTGTCGCGGGCGAGGGCGGCGGCGCGGTCGCGGACCCGTTCGGTCAGCATCAGCTCACGACACGGCGGAGCGATCAGGGTGGTGGCCGTCAGCTCCGGAATCGAGCGCTGGTCGGCGACCGAGAACGGCCGCAGTTCGGTGACCTCGTCCCCCCAGAACTCGACGCGCACCGGGTGATCTGCGGTCGGCGAGAAGACGTCGAGGATGCCGCCGCGGACCGCGAACTCGCCACGCTTGCCGACCATGTCGACGCGGGTGTACGCCATCTCGACGAGCCGCGTGATCAGCTCGTCGAACGGGACCTCGGTGCCGACCCGCAGCGTCACCGGCTCGATGTCGCCGAGGCCGGGCGCCATCGGCTGCACCAGCGACCGGACCGTCGTGACAACGACCCGCAGCGGCGGGCCGTAGTCGGCGTTGTCCGGGTGAGCGAGGCGACGGAGCACCTCGAGCCGCCGGCCGACGGTGTCGGCGCCGGGCGAGAGCCGCTCGTGCGGCAACGTCTCCCACGACGGGAACTGGGCGACGGCGTCCCCGAGCATCTCCCGCAGTTCCGTCGTCAGGTCGTCGGCCTCGCGTCCGGTCGCGGTGACCAGGAGCAGCTGACTGTGTTCGGAAATCGCCGTCGCGAGGAACGGCCGGACCGGATTGGGCGCGACGATCGCGAGCTCGCTGCGACCCAGCGCATCGCGGACACCGTCGAACGCCGGGTTCGCGAGCGCGATGCGGGCGATGCCTGAGAGCGGGAGATGCGCCTGCCCGGAACCCGGGTTGGCTGTGGACAGCGTCGATGGCATGTGGATGTGACCGCCCCTGAATCGCCGAACGAGGAGTGGCCGCCGTCCAGGACGGCCACGTCGATTCTAGGCCGGGTGTCCGACAGCCCCGATCCCGGCCGCTGCCGGTGGCGGCCTCGTGTCACCGCCGCGAGCGGCGTCGTGTCACCGCCGCGAGCGGCGCACGGCGAACTGCCGGAAGTAGTCGACCTTCGACGGGTCGACCAGGGCCGGAAGCATGAAGTGCCAGGCTCGCTCCAGCCGGGCGGGAAGTTCGTCGAGTGTTCCGGTGGCGTGCGCGACGACGCGGACCCCGAACAATGTCTCGAACACGAAGGTGCCGATGTCGACGGGATCGGCGTCAGCACCCAGGTCGCCTTCGGCCTGGCCCCGCTGGGTCAGGGCTATCTGGCGTTCCCGCCACGTGTCGACGACGTTCTTCCCGGTGCCTCGGTGGTCGCCGATCTCGTGGTGGAGCCGGAACATCGCTCCGACGATCGGATCCTCGGAGGCGATGTCGGTCACCAGGTAGGACAGCCCGATCATGACCTCGAGTGCCGGGTCACGCAGGTCGGTCAGCGGGGCGCACGCGACCTCCATGCGCCGGACTCCCTCGTCGATGACGCCGCGAGCGAGGTCTTCCTTCGATGCGAAGTGGAAGTACAGCGACCCTTTGGTGACACCGGACTTGTCGATGATGACGCCGAGGTTCGCGGCGGCATAGCCGTCCCGCGCGAAGATTTCCGCCGCCGCCGACAGCACCGCGTTCCGGGTCGCCTCGGCACGTTCCTGCCTGACCATGACCGCCTCTGGTGACCACGCCGCAGAGCATCCTGCTCCACGTCAGATGTGGACGAAACCTAACACGTGTCCGGAATTCCCGCCGTATTCGAACCTGGGACCTGGATCGGCATCGGTCCGGGACCGAAGAATGCAGCCGAGTCAGTAGTGGCGCACCTGAAGGGTCCGCGCCATCGAGGTCAGCAACTGCGGCAGTCGAACCAACGCCCGCTGTTCGAGGATCTGCTGGTCCATCGGCTTCGCGAGGGTGTCGCGCCACAGCTGCGGCCGGGTCTCCTTCAGGTTCCGGTACTTCGGCAGCATCTGCTCGGTGATGTACGCCCAGCGGGCGCCGCGATCCGACCAGTTGAAGGCGGGCAGCGGCGTCTGGAGGCGCCAGCGGGGTCCCGATTCCACGACCCCGGTGACGTCGCCCGCGGTCAGGGTCAGCGGACTCGCCTCCCGAGGGGGAACCACGCCCGGGATCGCGGGATCGGCGGCGAGGGTGCTCAGATACGTGAGTGCACGCCCGACCGCGCCGCGGTTCTCCCTGGCCAGGTCCCACTGGTCGCCGATCGACTGGTACTGCTCGCGGTGGAGCAGACGCGTGTTGCCCTCGACCACCCTGTCGGGATCACCGGTTGCGAGGTCCTGCCACGCCCGGTAGGCGTCGTCGTCGATCAGACCGGCCGCCCGGTACTCGTCGATCGCGCCCATCCCGCCGGCGAGGAACGCCTCGTGCTGCGGGATCAGGTCCATGAAGATGTGCTTGCTCATCGCGATCACCCGCACCTGGAAGTCCGCGATGTCGGCGGCGGTGATCGTCCGGCCCACCTCGAGGAGGGCCTGCAGGTCGTCGGGCAGGTGCGTGGTGGCCGGTGCCGCGGCGTCGTCGAGGGTGCCGACGATCCCCGCGACGACATCGGTGACGCCCCGCACCCCGAGCACGACGCGCCCGAGGTCGACGTCCATGATCCCGGCCGCGAAGGACGGTCCGGCCATGCCGCCCTGCCCGGTCCAGAGGAAGTTCGGGTTCTCGACCTGCAGCCGGTCGTAGTACCGGAACGTGTTCGCCAGGTTGTGCTCGTTCGCCGCCAGTCCGCGATTCGGGTCCCAGTCGGTCAGGTCGAGGCCTGCCTTGGTGGTGGCGGTCGTCAACCAGAACTGCTGCAGCAGTGCGGCGTAGCGAACCGGGGCGACGCCGGCCGCCCGTGCGCGGTCGAGTTCCACGCGTAGGACGTTCGGATCGGTGGGCAGGTCAGGGTTCACCCCGCCGCCCCGCTCGGCGTTCTCGTTGGTCCGCGGCAGGTCCAGCACGTCCGGATGTGCCGCCGTCGCAGTCCCGCCGAACCCGAGGACCATCGTCGTGACGACGGCAACGGCCGCCAGCATCCGTCTCACCGTCTCACCGGCCTGCCTCCTCGAATCGACCGACGAACCAGTCGACGTTCTGCATGCCGAGCAGTTCGGTGCCGACGCGGTACGGGTTCGTCAGGACGTCGGAGACGCCGCAGACACTGGGGGCGACGGTGACCTCGGTCCCACCGGCGCGATAGGCCGCGACGAGGCCCTCGACGTCGGAGTACGGCACGAGGAAGTCGTCGCGGCACGACGTCATCAGGACCGGCGCCTTCGGTGCCTTTTGCCCCATCCGATTCTCCGCGTATGCCCGGGCGAAGGCCGGGTTGTCGGCGGGTCGGCCATGCACGTACAGGGCGTTCAACGGAACGAAGGGCATATAGAGGTAGTTCTGCTGGCAGGTGCTGTTGAAGGCGTCCGCAACGAGTTTGCCGAGCGGCGTCAGTTCCCGGTCGAGGTCGATCTCCGGGTATTTCACCGCATAGCCGAGAGAGTTCGCGAACACGAAACCGGCACCGATGCCGCCGTCCGCCCTCCGTTCGAAGGTGGCGCTGTCGATGACCATCGCCTGCAGAACCGTTCCGACGACATTCAGTTCCGGTGCATACGCGTCCTGCTTCTCGGCCGCGAATCCGGCTGCAACGCCGCCACCCGCGATGCCGTACAACCCGATCGGGGTGTCGGCAGCGAATCCACCCTCGGGGAGGGCGAGGGCCGCGCGCAGTCCGTCGAGGGTCGCGGCACCGGAGAAGTTGCCGATCGAGAAGCCGTTGGGTGCGGTGTCGCCGTCGTTGGCGGTGTCGCTCATCATCACCGCCCAGCCGTGGCCGAACATCTGCGCGACCGGTCCGAGAGCGGAGAACAGGGACGGGTCGGCCTGGTTGCCTCCGGTCCACTGCGTGCTCGGCATGCAGTTCGGTCCGAGGCTGTCGTTGGCTTCCGCGTAGCCGATCAACTTGCGCTCGCCGGGCGGCGTGCCGTCCTCCGGGATGAGGAGGATGCCGGTGCTCACGGTCGCGGACCCGTCGAAGTCCGAGGTCACGTACATCAGTTGCCAAGCGGACACATGCCCTGGTTGCACGCCGTACACCTGCACCGTCGCAGGCCGGGCGCGAAGCAAGGTTCCGGGTGCGGCGTTGCCGATCGGTGGGGCGTCGTACCAGGGATCGTCGCTCGCGAGCCGCGGATACCACTGAGACGGTGGAGAGATGGAGGCGTCGGCGAACGTGCTCAGCACGAACGACCCGAAGACCTTGTCGAGTGGGACCGGGTCGGCGGCGGAGGCCGTGCCTGCCGGAAGTACGAGCACCATCGCGGCCAAGGCCGCGCCGAGGATCGATACCGCGCCGGTCCTACGTGTCGTGGTCACGATGCATGTGTCGACAGAGCACAGCTAACCGTTACGGGTGTGACACCTGGTGTTCACTCGCCCAGCTGCGGGTCGGCCTCGAGGTTCGTCAGTCCGTTCCAGCACAGGTTCACCAGGTGAGCGGCCACGACCTCCTTGGACGGGGTGCGCTCGTCCAGCCACCAGGTGGCCGTGGTGGCGACCATGCCGACGAGGGCCTGCGCGTAGAGCGTCGCGAGGCCGGCGTCGAACCCGCGCCGGGAGAAGTCGCCCGCGAGGATGTGTCCGACCTGGGAGACCGCCTCGTTGAGCAGACTCGAGTAGGTCCCCTCCTCGGCAGTCACCGGCGAGTCACGGACCAGGATGCGGAAACCCTCGGTGCGTTCCTCGACATAGGTGAGCAGTGCCAATGCGGCGCGCTCGACCCGCACCCGCGACCGGTTCTGCCGGAGGGAGTTGGTCACCATCTCGAGAAGTACCGACATCTCACGGTCCACGACGACCGCGTACAGGCCTTCCTTGCCGCCGAAGTGCTCGTAGACGACCGGCTTGGAGACGTTCGCCCGCGCCGAGATCTCCTCGACGGACGCCGCGTCGTAGCCGCGCTCGGCGAACACGCTGCGACCGATCTCGATGAGCTGCTCGCGGCGCTGCGTTCCGGTCATCCGGGTCCGGACCGGTTTGTCGGGCGAAGCCTGCGGAGGGCGGGACATGCCGACCAGCGTATCGGCCCACCTCGCCGGCAGGCGCGAGGCGTCGACCCCGTTTCGGGCGAGGCGGTTGGCACCCGAGCGGGTACTCGTGAGAGGATCGCGGGCGCACAGCGGACCACCGGAGCCGGGTTTCGATCCCTGGATGTCCTGCAAATCCGCAGGCAATCCGCCGTAGTGTAATGGCAGCACCTCTGATTTTGGTTCAGATAGTTCAGGTTCGAGTCCTGGCGGCGGAGCAAGCGGCAGATCACCATGTTCGATTCGAGGAGCTCCATGCCAACCGAGACCGCCGTGATCGTCCTCGCCGCCGGAGCGGGGACCCGGATGCGGTCCAAGACCCCCAAGGTGCTGCACCCCCTCGCCGGCCGGTCGATGCTCGCCCATGCCCTGCATGCGGCCGCGGAACTCGACCCCACCCACCTCGTGGTCGTCGTCGGCCACGAACGGGAGTCCGTCGGTGCAGCCGCTCTGGAAACTGCGTCCGGGCTCGATCGCGAGATCACCATCGCGGTCCAGGAGGAACAGAACGGGACCGGGCACGCCGTCGACTGCGGTCTGAGCGCGCTACCCACGGACTTCTCCGGGACCGTCGTCGTCACCTCCGCCGATGTCCCCCTGCTCGACGGCCACACCCTGCACGGACTGCTCGACGAACATCGCGCCGAGCCCACGCACGCAGGTGCGACCGTCCTGACGTTCGTACCTGCGGACCCCAACGGGTACGGCCGCATCGTGCGCGACGCCGACGGCGAGGTGGCGGAAATCGTCGAACATGCCGACGCCACCCCGGAACAGGTCGCGATCACGGAGGTCAACTCCGGCGTGTACGCGTTCGATGCGCAGGTTCTCCGGAACGCCTTGTCGCAGCTCGATTCGAGCAACGCCCAGCGTGAGTTCTATCTCACCGACGTGGTCAAGCTGGCCCGACAGTCGGGCCGGGACGTCTACGCCGCCCAGCTGTCCGACCCGGGCAAGGTTGCAGGCGCGAACGACCGCGTGCAGCTGTCCGAACTGGCGCGGGACCTGAACCGGCGGATCGTCGAGGCCCACATGCGTGCAGGCGTCACCGTCGTCGATCCGTCCTCGACGTGGATCGACGTAGACGTGACGATCGGGCGCGACGCGACGATCCGGCCGGGCGTACAGCTGCACGGCGCGACGTCGATCGGCGAGGACGCGGTCATCGGACCCGACACCACGCTCACCGACGTCACGGTCGGGGCGGGCGCTTCGGTGATCCGCACGCACGGCGACAGCTCTGTGATCGGCGCGGGCGCCACGGTCGGCCCGTTCACGTACCTGCGGCCCGGAACGGTGCTCGGCGAATCCGGAAAGCTCGGCGCGTTCGTCGAGGTGAAGAATTCCGACATCGGAGATCACACGAAGGTGCCGCATCTCACGTACGTCGGGGACGCGAGCATCGGTTCGCACACCAACATCGGGGCATCGAGCGTCTTCGTCAACTACGACGGCGTGAACAAGACCCGTACCGTGGTGGGGTCGCATGTGCGGACAGGGTCGGACACGATGTTCGTCGCCCCGGTCCGCGTGGGCGACGGCGCGTACACGGGCGCAGGCACCGTCCTGCGTGAGGACGTTCCGCCGGGGGCGCTAGCCGTCTCCGGAGGGAAACAGCGGAACATCGAAGGTTGGGTCGAGCGCAACAGGCCCGGGACGGCAGCCGCCGACGCGGCGGCATCAGCACAGCAGCACTACGAGAACTCAAGCAAGGACGGCGAAAAGCAGTGACCGCGAATTGGACCGACAACCAGAAGAACCTCATGCTCTTCTCCGGTCGCGCGCACCCGGAGCTGGCGGAGCAGGTCGCCAAGGAACTCGACATCCGGGTCACGCCGCAGACGGCGACCGACTTCGCGAACGGCGAGATCTTCGTCCGGTTCGAGGAGTCGGTGCGCGGCTCCGACGCGTTCGTGCTGCAGAGCCATCCGGCCCCGCTGAACACGTGGGTGATGGAGCAATTGATCATGATCGACGCGCTCAAGCGGGGCTCCGCCAAGCGCATCACCGCGGTCCTGCCGTTCTACCCGTACGCCCGCCAGGACAAGAAGCACCGCGGGCGTGAGCCCATCTCTGCGCGTCTGATCGCGGACCTCCTCAAGACCGCGGGCGCGGACCGCATCATCACCGTCGACCTGCACACCGATCAGATCCAGGGCTTCTTCGACGGGCCGGTCGACCACATGCACGCCCTCGGTCAGCTCGCCGGTTACGTGCGGGAGAACTACGGCACCGAGAACATCTGTGTCGTCTCCCCCGACGCCGGCCGCGTCAAGGTCGCCGAGAAATGGGCCGATGAACTCGACGGCGCACCGCTGGCGTTCGTGCACAAGACCCGCGACCCGCTGGTCCCGAACCAGGTGAAGTCGAACCGCGTCGTCGGTGACGTCAACGGCAGGACCTGTGTCCTGATCGACGACATGATCGACACCGGCGGCACCATCGCGGGCGCCGTGAAGGTCCTCAAGGACTCCGGTGCGGGCGACGTCATCATCGCGACCACGCACGGCGTGTTCTCCGACCCGGCCGCCGAGCGCCTCGCGAACTGCGGCGCGAAGGAGGTCATCGCGACCAACACACTGCCGATCCCCGAAGAGAAGCGTTTCCCGACGCTGACCGTCTTGTCGATCGCGCCGCTGCTCGCGCGCACGATCAAGGAGGTCTTCGAGAACGGCTCGGTGACCTCTCTCTTCAACGGCAGCGCGTAGCGCTTCGCGCCTGTGCGTGAGTTCGGCAACTCCAGCTGCCGAACTCACGCACAGGCGTAGAATTTTTGGGGTGTTCACCGGATTCCCCGTCACCGCGCTCGACTTCTACGAGGATCTCGAGTCGGACAACAGCAAGTCCTTCTGGGCCGCCCACAAGCCTGTCTACGACGAGTCGGTGCGTGCGCCGATGATCGCGCTCCTGGACGAACTGGAGCCGGAATTCGGTCCCGGTAAGGTCTTTCGCCCCCACCGCGATGTCCGCTTCTCGAAAGACAAGGCGCCCTACAAGACTCATCAGGGCGGATTCGTGGAAACGACCCCCGGCGCCGGTTTCTACGTCCAGGTGGACGCGCGTGGACTCTTCGTCGCGGGTGGCCACTACGCGCACTCCCCCGACCGCCTGGCGCGCTACCGCGCCGCCGTCGATGCCGAACTGCGCGGCAGCCAACTGGTGTCCGTCGTCGCCGGCCTCGAGGCGGCCGGGTTCGACATCGGCGGCGAGCAACTCAAGACCGCTCCCCGCGGGTTCGGCACCGACCATCCGCGGATCGAACTTCTGCGCCACAAGTCGCTGACCGCAGGCCGGTTGTTCACTTCTCCCGACTGGATCGACAGTCCTCGCACACTGACCGAGGTGCGCGATGCGTGGGTGGCGATGCGCCCGCTCGTCGACTGGTTTTCCGACGTCCTCGGGTGATCGGAACCTCTTGCGCGGCAAGAGGTTGCTGCTCACACACCCAACCCAAAGGAAATCGAGCATGAGATTCGTCACGACCGAACCTGGAACTCCAGGAAAGTACGGAGCCGGTGTGTCGTGCCGGGAACGTCTGCCCTATTGTCATGCGTCGTGATTGACGCGCAGACTCTCGATGCTCCGGCCGACACCACGAACACGCAGACGGACCGGCCGACATCGCGACGAGCCTGGGTTCCCGGGGCGTGCGTCTGGTGCGGCGACGACAATGCAGTCGACATGTACCGCAACGAACCGCGGTGCGGCACCTGCCGCGAGAACGAAGAGGTCATCGAGGGCGCACGCCGGTTCCTCGGGATGTACGGTCTCCGTCCGCTCGGCGGCACCCTCCAGTCCGATGACGAGGAAGAGCGCGAGTGGCGTGTCAATGCCCGCGACGCCCGGCAGACGCTGAACCAGATCAAGCTGGCGACCCCGCCCGATCCGGCGCTCGTGCGCAAGGCACTGCGGCCGCGCGCCGCGGCCGTTGTCGCCGAGTCCGCTTCCGCCGCTCCGCGTCCCGCTGCGACCACCGCCACCCGCACCAGCCGCAGCGCGGCGTCCGCGCCCGCCGCATCGCCGGTGCGCTCCGAGGCCGTCGATCTCGACGAGATCCAGTCGCGGGCACTGGCGTTGCTCGACCAGATGACTCAGGTCGACGCCCAGCTCGCGCAGGTCGCGGACCAGGCCGGCCTCGCGGCCCGCGCCCGCCGCAGTGACCTGGAGAAGCAGAAGGCGACGATCATGCGCACCCTGGGGGCGCTCGAGAAGGCCCGCCTCAGCGCCCAGCGGTAGCACCAGATCGGACCAGCGGTAGCACCGGATCAACACAGCGGTAGCGCCGGATCAACACAGCGGCGGCACCGGGTCTGGGGCACCATGGAGTGGTGACCATCGAGATCCGTGACGCCCGCGACGAGGACCTGCCCGGCATCCTCGAGATCCACAACGAGGCGGTCCGGAACACGACCGCCATCTGGGACGAGGAGACCGTCGACGTCGACGATCGCCGCGCCTGGCTCCACGACCGCCGTACCCAGGGCTTCCCGGTCCTCGTCGCGGTGGCCGGGGGCAGGGTCGCCGGGCATGCCTCGTACGGTGTGTGGCGGGCCAAGAGCGGCTACCGCCACACCGTCGAGAACTCCGTGTACGTGCACCCCGACCACCACGGTCGGGGTATCGCGACGGCGTTGATGACCGAGTTGATCTCCCGGGCCCGTGCGGGCCGCGTCCACGTCATGGTTGCGAGCATCGAGTCCGGCAACACCGTGTCCATTGCCCTGCACGAGCGCTTCGGCTTCCGGGTGGTCGGCGTCATGTCCGAGGTCGGCACCAAGTTCGGGCAGTGGCTGGACATGACGTACATGCAACTGACCCTCTGACCCGAACGGTCACCGGCGGACGCGGCCGCGATCGAACTCCATCCCACCCCACACGCCGGACTGCCCGGTCGAGACTGCGAAGTGCGTGCACTGCAGTCGGATCGGGCAACCGTTGCACACGTCGCGAGCGTGAGTGAAGTCGTCCGACGGGAACGGGAACCACCTTTCCGGGTTCGGATCGTCGCGGCAGGCCGCGTCCCGCCAGCGAGTCGGGTCGTCCACGAAGGTCGACGTCGTCATGTCCGGTCTCCTCTCCGGTTCTGCGCTCAGATCGCGGCGAGCCGCCGCCAGATCCGATGCTGGGCCTTCTCGATGTGGTTGGGCACCTTCGGTTCCCACAGCAGGGCCATCCCGGCTTCTTGAGGTGTCCGGTCGGCCTTCCGTTGGTTGCACGGCCGGCAGCACGCGACGAGGTTGGCCCAGCTGTTCGTGCCGCCTCGACTGCGGGGCACCACGTGGTCGATAGTGGTCGCGGCCTGGTCGGCGCAGTACGCACAACTGTGCCGGTCCCGCCGGAACACTCCCGCGTACGTGGCCCGACTGGTGTCGGTGACCGTCGCGGTGTGCGGCACGTAGACGTACTCGAACAGCCGGATCGTGACCGGCAGCGGGATCTCGAGGTGTTGCGCCCGAATCGGAACCCGCGGTTCGTGGTCCGCGACGGATTCGGCGGCGCCGATCGCCACGAGGGTGACGGCACGTTCCGCTGGGACCTCGCACAGCGCCTGGAAGGTCGCGTTGAGGACCAGCACGCGACTGCGCTGCCAGTTCCTGCTGTGGACGGTGACAGGTGGAGTGCGCATCGGATTCCTCGTTCTCGGGTGCGTGGTGGCGCCGAGAACCGTGCGGAACGAGGCGCGTCAGGTGGTGAGTGGGTGAATCGACCGGGAGCCGGCGTAGCGGTGTCCCCACGTCGAGCTCGGCAGCAGCGTCATGTGGGCGAGCTGGGATCGCGCAGGTTCCTGGAGGGAAGCAGGCCGGAGCTTCGACCACGAGATGACGGTTGTCGGTACCTGTGCTCGCATCGGCTGACTCCTCTCCTGGTTCGGGTGTGCGATCGGGACGCTCATGGTGACACCGACAGCCGGGTCGGTGCACCCGAATTACCGCGCGACTCGTGCTCGCCCCCGCTGCCGATGGTGATGCCACTCGACGCACACGAGGCGAGCGCGGCACCGGCGCGACGACGAACGTCACGGAAATCAACCGGTTCTGATCCGAAGGGGACGACACAAGCGCTACTAGCGAGTACGGTCCCACTGACCGAGATCAGCGACAATCGCGGATCAAAAGTCCGGTACCGCACCGTAATTCAAGTAACCGTAACTTTCGTTCAACCCTTCCACGCTGGCCTTTCTCATATATTGATACGCATAGTTGTGAAGTCTTTCGCTTGTGGTACGAATATTCCTGTCGCTGAGACATGCGTCACCATCCCCCACGAAAACAGGAGACCTCACAATGGGTTCGACCGCAGATGATCTGAAGACCGCCGCAGACCTCCAGAAGGTCATCACGGCCGCGGGTGGCGTCATCGTCGGCGTCGGCGCCGCAGTCGGCCTCGGCCTCGCGCTGATGCCGTTCCTCGCTGCCTGATTCGGCGCGGTCTCGGACCGGCCCCGTCACCGACCCTCAGTCGGCGACGGGGCCGGTCCGGATTCCGGCGGTCTCGAGATCACGGCGACCTCACTCGCCGTGATCTCTCACCGCACCACGGCGTACCGGAAATACAGGACCTTTCCGACGGTGCGGTTCTCGAGGAGATCGAGGTCCACCCTGCGCTCGTCGCGCGCGAAGAACGGGATACCGCCGCCGACGAGCACCGGGAAGACCCGGATCTTGTACTCGTCGATCAGGCTCGCCGCGCCCGCGGCGAGGCCCGCGCCACCGATCGCGATCTCGCCGTCCCCCGGCTCGGCTCGCAGCCGCTCGATCTCCTCGACGAGGCCTCCGGGCAGCAGGCGGGCATTGCCCTGCACCTCCGTCAAGGTCGTGGAGAAGACCACTTTGGGAAGGGCGTTCCACAGCACGGTCCATTCCCGCTCGGCGCCGCTCAGTGTCGGATCCTGGTCGGCAGTCTCCCAGTACAGCATCGTCTCGTACAGGCGTCGCCCCATCAGGTGCACGTCGACGTCGTGGATCTCGTCCATGGAGAGCTGGAAGACGTCGTCGTCGAAGCCCGGCCAGTCGAATCCGCCGTCCGGTCCGACGATGAAGCCGTCCAGCGACATGCTCATCGAATAGGTCACCTTGCGCATCGGATGCCCTCCCCTTTCGTGTTCACTCGCGTCCCGTCCGGTCGGCGAGGATGAGTGCGAACCGGTCCAGCGGATCCGTCCACACCCGGTCGCTGCCGAAACCCGCTGCGGCAAGCTCCTTGCAGATTCCCTCGACCCGGAACTTCGCGGAGATCTCCGTCCGCATCTGCTCCCCCTCGTCGAACACGACGTCCAGGTCGATCGCAGGCACACGCACCGTCATCGGCCGCAGCGCCTGCACTCGCATCTCGATCCACTCGTTGCGCGAATCCCACAGTGCCACATGACGGAATCCCGACAGGTCGAAGTTCGCCCCCAGCCGCGTGTTCAACACGTTGAGCACGTTGAGGTTGAACTGCGCCGTCACACCCGCGGCGTCGTCGTAGGCGGGAACCATCACCTCCGGATCGGTCACCAGCCCGACTCCGAGCAACAACTGCTCCCCGTCCTCGAGTACCTCCGCGACCGAGGACAGGAACTCCGCGCGCTCGTCCGGGACGAGGTTCCCCAACGTTCCGCCGAGAAACGCGATCATCCTGCGACCCCCGCGAGGCAGGTTGTGCAGGGTGTCGGTGAAGTCACTGACGATGCCGTGCACGACCAGGCGCGGATACCTGCGGGCCAGGTCGTGCACCGACGAATCCAACGCCGCCACCGACACGTCCTGCGGGACGTAGCGTTCGAGCGACCCGTGCGCGGTCATGGCGTCCAGCAGGAGCTTCGTCTTCTCCGACGACCCGGACCCCAGTTCGACGAGGATCTGCGCCGACGTCGCCTCCGCCACGTGCTCGGCGCTCGCCCGCAGGAGCTCCCGTTCGGTGCGCGTCGGGTAGTACTCGGGGAGCCGGGTGATCTCCTCGAACAGCTCGCTGCCGTGCGCATCGTAGAACCACTTGGGGGGAAGCGATTTCGGCACCGCCGTCAGGCCGAGCCGGGCGTCCACCCGTAGACTCTCGTCCAGATCCTCCGGCGCCAAGTGAATCTCGATCGTCGGCTCGGTCATGCCCGTCCCTCCCGGTACGCGTTCCGTGTCGGCAATTCGGTGATGTCCAGGTGGCCGGGTCGCGCCTCGACCGCATGCCCGTCCGGCACCGGAACCCAGCCGTCCCGGTCGTCGACGGGCTCGGACGCGACCAGCGCGCTCGCCTCGTCGACCCGCACCGACAGCGCATGATCGACCGCGGTCGCCCACACGGTGGTCCCGTCACCGAGCATCATGTTCAGTCGCGACCGCGGCGCGGCATCGAGCACCTCGGTGACCACGTCGCGCAGTACCACGCCGGGCGGCGAGACCCCCAGCCTGCGCCGCACCAAGGTCCACAACAGCGCCGAATCGGTCAGGGCAGGCATCGTCAGCAGTTCCACCGCGGGCAACCACTCGGCCAGTGCCGCAACCGAACCGGGCCACCCGTCGATCCGGCCGTTGTGACTGAACGCCCATCGCCCATCCGTGAACGGCGCACAGGCCTCTGCCGTGATCGGCATCCCCTCCGTCGCGGACCGAACCGCCCCCATGACGCCCGTCGACCGGACCTGGGTGAGGACACCGACAACCGCCGGGTCGGCCCAGATCGGGCGGGCGTTCCGGTACGCGGTGGCACCCTCGCCACCTTCCGGCCACCACGCGACTCCGAAACCGTCGGCGTTGATCGTGCCACCACCGCGCATGTCGGCCGGCGCCCACGACTGCGTAACCAGGTTGTGTGGGCCGTCGGTCACCACACTCGCCACGGACCGCGGCGGACCCACGTACGCGAGGTGCCTACACATCCGACTCCACGTCCCGCGCGCAGCGGAATCCCGCAAAGATCTGCCTACGGATCGGGTGATCCCAGTTCCGGAACGTCCCGCGGCACGCCACCGGGTCCGTCCCGAACGACCCGCCACGGAGGACCTTGTAGTCACCGCCGTGGAACACCTCCGAGTACTCCCGGTAGGGGAATGCCGAAAAGCCAGGGTAGGGAAGGAAATCGGAGGAGGTCCACTCCCACACGTCCCCGATGAGCTGATGGACACCGAGCGGCGACGCCCCGACGGGGTATGCCCCGACCTCGGCCGGCTCCAGGTGACGCTGGCCCAGGTTCGCACGTTCCGGAGTCGGTTCCTCGTCCCCCCACGGGAATCGCCGCGACCGGCCCGACACCGGATCCCATCGCGCGGCACGTTCCCACTCCGTCTCCGTCGGCAAGCGGCGTCCGGCCCACCGCGCGTACGCCTGCGCCTCGAACCAGCTGACGTGCACCACCGGCTGGTGTTCACGCATCGGCTCCATCGTCCCGAACGCCCGCCGCCACCACGCGCCCGCGCCGTCGTCCACCCAGAACTGCGGCGCGTCGAGTTCGGCGGCGACGCGGTGCGCCCAACCGCGTTCGCTCCACAGCTCGGGCCTGCGGTACCCGCCGTCGGCCATGAACTCCAGGTACCGCCCGTTCGTGACCGGCGCCGCGTCGATCGCGAACGCCCGCACGGTGACGCGGTGTGCGGGGCGTTCGTTGTCGAGGGCCCACGGATCGGTGGAGGTGCCCATCTCGAACTCGCCGCCGGGCACGACGACCTCACCGCGAGGAACCGCCGCCGTCCGCGGGGCGGCCTGAGCCGCCAGAACGGCCGAGCCGCGACGGAGCTGGTGGGTGGCCAGCATGGTCTCGTCGTGCTGCTGCTCGTGCTGGGCGATCATCGCGAACGCGAACCCGTCCTCCTCGAGCCTGCGGCCCCGCAGCGGCGACCGGTCGAGCACGTCCCAGGACTTGTCGCGGACCTGATCGACGTACTGCCGCGCCTCGGACGGATTCAGCAGTGGCAGTGACGGTCTCGTTGCGCGAGGGTGAGCGAAGGCATCGTACAGTTCGTCGATGTCGCGGCGTACCGGTTCGCGTCCCCCGATGTCGCGGACCAGCCACAGTTCTTCCTGGTTCCCGATATGCGCGAGATCCCACACGAGCGGGCTCATCAGCGGCGAATGCTGGGTCGTGAGGTCGACGTCGTCCACGCAGTCGGTCAGTGCACGGCTGCGGTCCCGCGCCCGGGTCAGTTCTGCGACCAGTCGGGTGCGGACGTCCTCGGGTGTGGTCATCGGTCGGCCACCTTCGTCACGATGCTGTCTCCTCGGTCACGGTGCCGACACCCCTGTCACGGTGCGTCCACGGCGACATCGCTCCGCCGCGGCGGCCAGGTCGGGCGCGAACGTCGCCGAGCGGGACGCGGCCAGTTCCAGGAGATCGACGGCAGCGGTACGTAATTCGGGTTCGATCAGTCCCAGTTCGGCGGCGCAGCGCCATCGGTCCGCGGTCGGTGCTGCGATCGCGGTTGCCTCCTCGACGGTCACCGGATCGCCGACCAGCGCGGAAAGCGCGGCCACCGGGATTCGCCACCCGTCACCCGGCTGTGCGTCGAGGTAGCGCACCTCGAAATGCCCGGCCGCCCGCACGGGAGGGAACAACGTCGTGAGGTGATAGTTCAGATCCGACACGTTCGGACTCCGACCGATCACCGAATCCAGCTCACCGGCAACCCAATCCGAGAATCTGGCGTCACCGGGAACCGACCAGTCGTCGGCGCTGTCCCCGCAGCCGCCGCGCACACACAGCAGCGGAGCGTCGACTGCCCAGCTCGCGTAGTCGCGGATCGGGTCGGACAGTCGCGGCGGGTCGGTGCGTCCGGGGTCGAGTTCGAACCAGGTGCGCATCCGCTGCGAGGCCCACCGACCACCGGGAACCCCGCGGAGCCGCGGTGAGCAGGCGAACGCCGCCAGCAGGGCCGGGCCGATCGCGTAGAGCGCACGCCAACGGGCCGAGACCTCGGCTGCGTCGGCACCTGCGTCGACACTGATCTGGGTGGCGGTCGTGTTGCACATCATCAACCGCCCGAACGGACCGATCCGGTCGAAGCGGTGCTGCATCGCGCGGTATCGGGGAGCGGGGAGGATGCGATCCGCGATTCGATCGGGGTCCGCCGCCCCCGATCGCATCGCGATGCCCGCGCCGGCGAGCAGGTGCTCCAGCCGGGTGGAGTCGGAGGCGAGCGCCGCGCACAATTCCTCGGCAGAGGACATCGGGGCGCTGGAGAGTTCGATCTGACCGCCCGGCTCGAGGGTGACGACACTGCCACCGGGAAGTGCCCGCGCGGGGGAATCGGCGACGATCGAGGTCGGAGCATGCGGTCCGAGAGCAGCGGCAAAATCGGTGGGTCGGGGACGCGCACCGTCACGAGCAGCCGTCAACCATTCCAGTTCGGCACCGATCAGCCGCGGCGGGCCGAGTTTGAAACAGACCCCACCGACGTACGCCTCCGCCGCGGCCCTGGTGGTCAGCCGCGCGGACCCCGTTCGTGTTGCCATGGTCATCGCCGTGCTCCGATCCTCGGACGGCATGTACGGATCACAGAACGTGACCGAGGGTAGACCGGAATCGCGGTCGCTGTCATCACCCGCACAGCGAGCCGCACGGGTAGCGTCGACCGCAGACGTCGACCGATTCTGGAGGCCCGATGCTCGATCTAGGCCGCGTCCGCGCCGACACACCCGGGTGCGCGGGACGCGTGTTCCTGGACAGCGCCGGATCGTCCCTCCCGCCGAATCCCGTTCTCGACGAAATGATCGGTCACCTGCGGCGCGAGGCGGAGATCGGCGGCTACCGGGCGGCAGCGGAACGCGCCGACGACCTCGCCGACGTCAAGGGGTCGCTCGCGCAATTGCTCGGCGCCCAGCCCGCCGACCTGGCACTCGTGGAGAGCGCCTCACGGGCATGGGCCGACTTCTTCTACTCCGTTCCGCTCGCGTCCGGCGACCGCATCCTCATCACCGAGGTGGAGTACGCCAGCAACGCGATAGCGGCGTTCCAGCGCGCCCGATCGAGCGGTGCGAGCGTCGAGGTGGTGCCGTCGACCCCGATCGGCGAGATCGACCTCGACGCCCTGCACCGAATGCTCGACGAGCGGGTCCGCCTGGTCTCGCTGGTCCACGCCCCGACCAACGGCGGCCTCATCAATCCGGTCCGAGAAGTCGTCGACCTCGCCCACGGCGTCGGTGCACTGGTGCTGCTCGACGCCTGCCAGTCCGTCGGTCAGGTGCCGGTCGACGTCCGTGAACTCGGCGTGGACGCCCTGTCGGCGACGGGACGCAAGTGGCTCCGAGGACCTCGCGGCACCGGCTTCCTGTACCTGCGCCCCGAGCTCGCACGGAGCATGGAACCCGCGGCCCTCGACCTGCACGGAGCGCAGTGGGCGGAGGAGACCGGGTACCGGCTCGCACCCGACGCATCCCGGTTCGAGTTCTGGGAGTGTTCGGTCGCAGGCAGGCTCGGTCTCGGTGCCGCGATCCGATACCTGCTCGACCTCGGCATCGACGAGGTGGCGTCGGCGGTCTCGGCGCGAGCGGAATTCGCCCGCACCGAGCTCGCCGCGCTCCCCGGTGTCACCGTCCGCGACCTCGGTGGCCACCGCAGCGGCATCGTCTCGTTCACCGTCGAGGGTGTCGACCCCAATTCCGCCCGGGAGGTGCTGGCGGACAGCGACGTCACCGTCACCGTGAGCGGTCGCGGATCAACCTGGGTCGACATGACGCGTCGCGGACTCGACGGTGTCCTACGCGCGTCGCCGCACTACTTCAACACCTTCGAGGATCTGGACCGTCTGGTCGCCGCCGTCGCGGAACTGTGAACGGGTCTCGCCGGACCCGCTCGCGCCGCATCGGCACCCGGGCCCACTCCGCGAGCCCCTCCCATCTCGACGGGAGGGGCTTGCGAAGCGAACGACTCAGCTCAGGTGGTGCACCTCCTGCATCCCGTACACCGGAGTCGAGATGCCCTCGTACCGAGCCTTGAGCTGCAGAGCCAGGTACAGCGAGTAGTGCCGCGACTGATGCAGGTTGCCGCCGTGGAACCACAGCGCCTCCTGCTGGGTCGGCTTCCACATGTTGCGCTGCTCGCCCTCCCACGGCCCGGGATCCTTCGTGGTGTCCGAGCCCAGACCCCAGCACTTGCCGACCCGATCGGCGATCTCCTGCCCCATCAGGTCCGCGGCCCACCCGTTCATCGACCCGTACCCGGTTGCGTAGACCACGACGTCGGCCTCGAGTTCGGTGCCGTCGTCGAGGATCACCGAGTTCTCGGTGAGCTCACGAATGTTCCCGTGTGCCAGAGCGATGTCACCGTTCGCGACGAGTTCGGCGGCGCCGACATCGATGTAGTAGCCCGATCCGCGGCGCAGGTACTTCATGAACAGCCCCGAACCGTCGTCACCGAAGTCGTGCTGGAACCCGACACTTTCCAGCCTGTCGTAGAAGTCGGCGTCGCGGGCGCGGATCTTCTCGTAGATCGGGATCTGGAACTCGTGCATGATCCGGTACGGCAGCGATGCGAACGTGAGATCCGCTTTGTGTGTTGTCATTCCGGCTTCGAGTGCCCGCTCGGAGTACAGGTCGCCGAGGCCGAGGTCCATGAGCGAATCCGACTTCACGATGTGCGTCGACGAGCGCTGCACCATCGTCACGTCAGCGCCGTGCTCCCACAGCGCGCCGCAGATGTCGTGGGCGGAATTGTTCGCGCCGATCACCACGGCCTTCTTGCCCGCGTAGGCGTCGGGACCGGGATGCGCGCTGGAGTGGTGCTGATCGCCTCGGAACTTCTCCATGCCGGGGAACGACGGGACGTTCGCCTTGCCCGACATGCCGGTGGCGAGCACCAGTTGCCTGGGGCGCAACGTGATCGGCTCTCCGTCGCGGACCACCTCGACGGTCCACGTGCCGAGCTTCTCGTCGTAGGACGCGGACGTGCATGTCGTCTTCGACCAGTACGGCACCTCCATCACCTTCGTGTACATCTCCAGCCAGTCGCCGATCTTGTCCTTCGGCGCGAACACCGGCCAGTTGTCGGGAAAAGGCATGTACGGCAGATGGTCGTACCAGACCGGGTCGTGCAGGCACAGCGACTTGTAGCGGCCCCGCCACTGGTCACCGGGGCGGTCGTGCTTGTCGAGCACCAGGGCGGGCACTCCGAGCTGACGCATCCGCGCACCCAGCGCGATGCCACCCTGCCCGCCGCCGACGATCACCACGTACGGCTGCGCCGAGTACCCCAGTTCACGCTCCTCGAGGTCCCGCTGCTCCGACCAGGTGACGCGGTTCGGATCCGCGCCGTGCTCGGCGCCCATCGGGCGGCGCGTGCCCTTCCCCTCCTCGTGTCCCTTGAGTTCCTGCAGCGTGGTCAGCAGGGTCCACGCGCGGTCGCGACCGTCCTCGTCTCCACGCAGCCGCAGGTGACCCTCGCCGCGCCCGGTTGCCGTCTCGAACGCGACCCAGGCGGAGACCACACCGTCCGCCTCGGTGGGTTCCTCGGTGGCGCGGAAGCCGGAGGGATCGGTGTCGTCGAGACGCTCGCCGAGCATGTCCGCGACGCCGTCACGACCCTCGACCGTCTTGAGGTTCCAGGTGAACGAGACGAGGTCGCGCCAGAAGCCGTCGACGGCGAACAGGCCGGCCGCAGCATCGACGTCCCGGGTCGCGAGCGCGGCCTCGAATTCCGTCAGCCAGGCGTCGACCCGTTCCCTCGGCGATCCGGTGGCGGAGCGAGCCGCGGGGTCGAGTGTCTGTGTCATGGCGCCAATCCCTTCGTTGTCGTGTGACACAGAGCACACTCTCGGTAGATACGCGCGACAAGCGTTGCAGCGCGTTGCACGACACCCGCACCACTCATCGCGTGTGACACCCGACACATCGCGGACATATGCTCGCGGGACCAGCGAGCAGAGGCGGAGACCGTGGGCGATGTCCGTGCCACCGGATACGGGGCCATCGAGCCGGGCACCGACCTGTCCCGGCACGCCCGCGACCTCGTCCGGATGCACGACGCCCTGATCGGCGGCGGACGCTCGCCGATCAGGCCCCGCGCCGTCGTGCAGCGGTCGTGGGCTCGGGTCCTGCAGTCCGGACTCGCCCCCGACGGCACCAATGCACGGGCGTTGCTCGCCGTCGACGAGATCGAACGACGCCGCAGGCGGTCCGCGCTGGCCGACGTGATCGTCGATCTCGACCAGGTGATCTCCGCTGTCGCCGACGCCTCGCACCTGCTGATGGTGGTGACCGACGAGGACGGCGTCATCCTGTGGCGCTCGGGCTCCGCACGCGTGCGCGCCCGGGCGGACTCGCTCGGATTCCGCGAAGGCGCCACCTGGACCGAGGACGTCGTCGGAACCAACGCCATCGGCACCGCGATTGCGGAAGGCTCCCCGGTGCAACTCTTTTCGGGTGAGCACTTCGAGCAGACGCAGCATCCCTGGTATTGCACGGCCGCCCCCGTCCACGACCCCCGCACCGGCGAGCTTCTCGGCGTCGTCGACGTCAGCGGACCGGCGCTCACCCTGCACCCCACCGTCACCGCACTCGTCGAGACCGCCGTCCGGCTCGCGCAGGCCCAACTGTGGCGGCACCACGAGTCGCGGCTCGAACGCCTTCGCCTGACCGCCGCACCGATGCTGGCGTCCAGCACCGGTCCGATCCTCCTGGTCGACGACAACGGCTGGGTCGCGCACGCCTCCGGCGTCGCGGCCACCAAGCGCGTCGCGGCACCGCGGGACGACCGGACGCTGACGGTGCCGGGACTCGGCCCGTGCTCACCGGAACGGGTCGCAGGAGGCTGGGTGATCCGCCCCCATGACCAGGGCGCTCGGATCGAGATGCGACTGGACCTGTCAGGGTCGCCGGTCGTCGTGGTGTCCGGCGCCGACAACTCCTGGCGCGCTCCCCTGTCGGGTCGGCACGCAGAGATCCTGCTCCTGCTGCACCGCGCGGGGCCGCGCGGCCTGTCCGTCGCCGACCTGAGTTCCGGCCTCTACGGCGACCCCGATCACGCCGTCGCGATTCGGGCCGAGATCTCCCGTCTGCGGCGCATCCTCGGTTCCGTGATCGACGGCAGGCCGTACCGGCTCGCCGAGTCCGTCCACCTGGACGTGGACCTCGGTGACACCGACCTGCTCGCCGAATGCGCGTTCGTCCGACGGTCCACGAGCCCGGCTGTCCGCGCCCTCGCCTGCGATTAGCCGTGGACGCCGCGTTCCGGTAGGCTGTCCTGCGTTGTCTCGGCGAGGGCGAACCCACTGATACGGGTTCACCGTGATCGACGCGGCCACGGTTACTCCAGCGAGCATTGCTCCGGGGCCGTGCGCGTCCGTCGCCCCCCGTAGAGCCGACACCAAAGCAATCACCGAGTACCCGTAAACACTGATGTGAGCCGTAGGAGCTGTTTCCCCATGTCGACCGACGTCAACAATCTCAACGCCGCCGTCCGCACCGAGTTCGGCAAGGGTGCCGCCCGCCGCGCCCGCCGCGACGGCAACGTGCCCGCCGTTCTGTACGGCCACGGAACCGACCCGCAGCACCTGAGCGTCAACGCCCGTGAGTTCGCCGCGATCCTCCGCGCCCACGGCACCAACGTCGTCATCAACCTCAACATCGACGGCACCGAGCAGCTCGCGCTGACGAAGTCCGTCGTCGTGCACCCGATCCGTCGCCACATCGAGCACGCCGATCTGCTCGTCGTGAAGAAGGGCGAGAAGGTCACCATCGAGGTTCCCGTCGTCCTCACCGGCGATGCAGGATCGGGCACCCTGGTGACCCAGGACGTCACCACCGTCAAGGTCGAGGCCGACGCCCTGAACATCCCCGAGCAGGTCGAGATCTCCATCGAGGGCGCCGAGGCCGGCACCCAGATCCTCGCCGGCAGCGTCACCCTGCCCTCCGGCGTCACGCTGCAGGACGACGCCGAGCTGCTGCTCGTCAACATCGTCGAGGCGCCGTCCGCCGAGTCGCTCGAGGGCGCGGGCGAAGAGGCCGCCGAGGCCCCCGAGGCAGCCGAGGGCGAAGAGGCCTGATCCGCTTCCGCGGACCACATCAGTTGACGTCGACGACGCGTCGCCCCACCGCGGGCGGCGCGTCGTCGCGCTTCGTCAGGACAGGACAACCACGTTGAGCGACTCGAACGACACCGCACTCGTCGTCGGCCTCGGCAATCCCGGACCGCAGTACGAGAAGACCCGGCACAACGTCGGATTCATGGTCGTCGACGCCCTCGCCGCCCGCGAACGGGCACGGTTCAGCGTGCACAAGAAGTCCGGCGCCGATGCCGTCACCATCCGACTCGCCGGACGTCAGGTGATTCTCGCGAAGCCGCGGACGTACATGAACCTGTCCGGCAAACCCGTTGCCGCACTTGCTCGATTCTTTTCCGTCGACCCCGGCAACCTCGTCGTGGTGCACGACGAGCTCGACCTCGACTACGGCACCCTCCGTCTGAAGATGGGCGGCGGCGAAGGCGGCCACAACGGTTTGCGTTCCATCTCGCAGGCCCTCGGCACGAAGGACTACCTGCGCACCAGGGTCGGCATCGGCCGCCCGCCGGGCCGTATGGATCCCGCCGACTACGTGCTCAAGCCGTTCTCGACGGTGGAACGCAAGGAGCTCGACCTCGTGTGCGAGGAGGCGGCGGATGCGGTCGAACTGCTGCTGCGCGTCGGCCTGGAGGCAGCTCAGAACCAGCTGCACTGAGTCACCGGGAATGGGCTCCCGGCACTCTCAGCCACGCAGCTTGCGTCGCAACAACTTCCCGGTCGCGGACCGAGGAAGGGCTCCGACCAATTCGACCTCTCGCGGATACTTGTAGGCCGCCAAACGCTCACGGCAGTGGTCGACCAGTTCGGCTTCGGTGGCCGTACTTCCAGGTCGCGTCACCACGAATGCCTTGGCCGACTCGCCCCGGTAGTCGTCGGGGATACCGACGACCGCGGCCTCCACGACGTCGGGATGCTCGGCGAGCACGAGTTCGACCTCGTGCGGCCAGATCTTGTAGCCGGCCGCGTTGATGACGTCGTTGCTTCGGTCGACGACGTAGAACCAGCCGTCGGCGTCCATGAATCCGATGTCACCGGTACGCAGCTCACCACCGGTCAGCGCCGCAGCGGTCGCCTCCGGGTCGTCCCAGTAGGAGCCGATGACCTGTGGGCCGCTAGTCACCAGCTCGCCGATCTCGCCGACGGGGAGGTCGCGGCCGACATCATCGACAACCCGGACCATGGTGTTCGACACCGGCACGCCAACCGACAGCACTCCGGTCTCCGCGTCGACAGGTGCGCGCACCTCCGGCGGCACGATGTGCGTCGGCGAAGTCGTCTCGGTCTGGCCGTAGACGTTGCGAATGTAGCCACCGAGCGCAACCTCGAGCCGGTCCGCGACCCCGGGATCGACCGGCGCACCGCCGGAGTAGCGCAACCGGAGCGGCGCGATCTCGGCGGGGGTGATGTCGGATTCGTCAGCGAGCGCGATATAGGCGGTGACGGCTGCCACGGCGAACGCGGGGCGATGCTCGCGGATCGCGTCGGCGATCACCCCCGGATGGATGCGATGGGTCAACACGACAGGCGATTTCGACAGCATTGCCAGCGTGACCGCGCCCACGAGACCGGTTACGTGGAACACCGGCGCCAGTGCCAGGATCGGCTCGCCGGGGAGGACTCCCGGCCAGTCGCGGTACAGCTGAGTGCTGAAGGTCAGGTTCGCGTGACTGATCCGCGCACCCTTCGGGAACCCCGTCGTTCCCGACGTGCCCAGCAGAACGGCTGCATCGCCGGGACCGACCGGACGCCGTCGAACCACCGGGCCGTCATACCCTGCGATCAGCGCGGCGAGATCTATCGTGTCGGGCGGCCGGAGCCGCTCGACCCCCGCGAACACCCGCACGTCGGTGCGGGACTGGCCGTCCAACCCGGACACGGTCACCACCACCGGCACGGCGAGACCCGGATCCGCTGCCAGGACGGGACGGGCCACCTCGACGTACAGGTCGTCGAGCGCCAACAGTGCCGACGGACGATATCGGCGCAGGAACCACTCGAACTCGTCGGCCTTGCTCATCGGGCTGATCGCGGCCGGAACACCGCCGACCTTCCAGGCAGCGACCAACCCGATCACGAACGCCGGATCGTTCTGCACGTACAGCGCGCACCGGTCCCCGGGCACGAATCCACGCGACGCGAGCAACGCGGCGAGCGCATCCGATGCCCGATCCAGTTCGGCCCACGAGAGCACGCCGTCGAAGTACCGCACCGCAGGGTCGTCCGGGGCCGCCACGACCGCGGCGTCGAACATGTCCATCGCTGTACCGAATTCCACACGCATGTGTGCCGGCCGATCGCCGTAATGCGCGAGCCACGGCCGCTCGTCGTACGCGCTCACCCGACCTCCATTCCGCTGCTCGCCCGACCGGGCGGGCATCACCGGTCGCTGGTCCACAGCGCGGGCCAACCCACGCTACCGTGTTCAGTATGGCTGAACAGAACTCGACCGGGCCCGCCGTCCGTCAGGCCCGGCAGCAGTCCGGGATGTCCCTGCGCGCCCTCGCCTCGGCGATCGACGTCAGCGTCGGGACAATGAGTGCGATCGAGAACGGGAAGGTGGCGCTGACAATCGACCGGCTGCATGCGATCGCCCGACACCTCGACGTCCCGCCCGCCCGCCTGCTCAGCCCCCCGCCCGACCGCGCACCTGTCGACACACCGGCGGCATCCGGGGACACGGACTGGCGCCGCTTCTTCGAACTCGACCTCGACCCGGCCCTCCGGGCAGCGGTCGAGGTGTTCACCGATCTCGGATACCACGGCGCGACGATGCGCCTGGTCGCGACCGCCGCCGACAGCAGCGTGGCAGGCATCTACCACTATCACCGCAGCAAGCAGCACCTTCTGGCCACCTTGATGACGCGGACGATGGAGGACATCGAGTGGCGTGTCGCGGCCGCGGACGCCGAAGGTGACCGGCCTGCCGAGAGGTTCGCCCTCATGGTCGAGGCGCTGGCACTGGGTCACACCGTCCGCCGGGACCTCGCCTTCATCACCGCCACCGAGATGCGGAGTCTCGAGGAGCCCGACCGCCGAACCGTTGCCGACGCGCGCCGGCGCCTGCAGGCACGGCTCGACGCGGCGGCGGTGGCTGCGGCCGCCGACGGAACCTTCACGACACCCGACCCGCGCGGCACGGCGCGAGCCGTGACGACCATGTGCATGGCCCTGACCTACTGGTTCTCCCCCACCGGGCCGCTCAGCCCGGACGAGGTCGCCCGGGACTACGCCGGCCACGCACTGGCGATGATGCAGGTTCAGTCTCGCTGAACATCGAGAATGACTGACCCCCAGGCACTTTCGCCTTCGCTGCACACTTGACGGCCGCGTCGATTCCTGTGATGCTGATCTCACTGAACCGTCCGAACGATCGCTCGGACCGTTCAATTTCAGTCAGATCAACTCATTGGAGAGCCGATGACCACGCCCGATCTCACCGAATTGCTCGCAGACTCCCCGTCCAACTGGGGCAAGTGGGGCACCGACGACGAGGTCGGCAGCCTCAACTACCTGACGCCCGAACAGGTCCTCGGCGGCGTCGGCCTGATCAGGAAGGGCGCCCTGTTCACCCTCCAGCGCCTCATCGGCGACCCGGCAGGCGACCCGGTGTGGCCCGGCCGCAGCCCGGCGACCCGCGAGATGATCCTCGACGAATCCCACTGGGACGAGGGCGGCGACGGACCCGCCTTCCCCGGCGGCCTGCACTACGCCGACGACAAGATCAACGCGTTCCTGCAGGGCAGCACGCAGTACGACGCGCTCGGTCACGTCTGGTACGACGGCCAGATCTACAACGGCTACGACGCCCGCACCACCGTCGGCGGCCTGGACAAGGCCAGCGTCGAGCCGATCGCCCAGCGCGGTGTCGCCGGACGTGCGGTGCTGCTCGACATGGCTCGCTTCCGGGACGTGAACCACCTGGCGGCGGGCGAGACTTTCGACCACACCGACCTCGAGAAGTGCGCTGCCGCACAGGGAATCGAGATCAAGCCGCGTGACATCCTGCTGATCCGCACCAACCACCTCGCGCTGTTCTTCCAGGACTCGGAGGGCTTCTACGGCGACTTCTGCGAGCCCGGCCTGGTCTACTCGCCCGAGCTGGTGCAGTGGTTCCAGAACATGGAGATCCCGAACCTCGTCACCGACACCATCGCCAACGAGATCACCACCGACCCGCACAACGGCGTCGCGCTCGTGCTGCACAACGCACTCATGCGCAACCTGGGTATCGCGTTCACCGAGATCTGCGACCTGGAGAAGCTCGCCGAGGACTGCGCCACCGACGGCGTGTACGAGTTCTTCTACGTCGCGGCGCCGTTGAAGATCCACCGCGCCAGCGGTTCCCCGGTGAACCCGGTGGTGATCAAGTGAGCTACACCGACCGGCCGTGGTTGGCCCTCTACCCGGAGGGCACCCCCTCCGACATCGAGGCCGAACACGCCACCGCACTCGAGGTCTTCGACGCGGCGGTGGCGTCGGACCCTGCTCGCCCGTTCCTGCACTACTTCGACGCGACACTGACCTTCGCTGACGTCGACCGGGCTGCGAATGCGCTCGCCGCCGCGTTGGTCGCGGACGGCTTCGCCGCCGGTGAGCGACTCGCGGTGTACACGCAGAACAACCCCTCGTACGTGATCGGGCTGGTCGCGGCCTGGAAGGCGGGCGGGGTCGCGGTCGCGATCAACCCCATGAACCGCCGGCGGGAACTGACGTACATGCTCGTCGATTCCGGCGCGATAGCTCTGCTCACCCTCGACGACCTGTACCGCGACGTCGCCGCCGAGGTGATCGGTACCGGGAAGACGTCGGTGCGGACGGTGGTCACGACGTCGGCGCTCGACTTCCAGACCCGGAACGATCCGCGCCTGTTCGACGGGGCCGAACGGCACCGCGCCGAGGAAGCCCTCGACCTCGCCGAGATCATCGCGGCCTACGACGGCACCCCGCCGCCCGCGCCGACGCTCACCTCCGACGACGTCGCGGTCCTCACCTACACCTCGGGGACGACCGGAGAACCCAAGGGCGCCATGAACACCCACGGCAACCTGACGTTCAACGCGCAGACCTACCGGGACTGGACGGGCCTGACCGCCGGCGAGGGCGTGCTCGGCATCGCCCCGCTGTTCCACATCACCGGGCTCGTCGGACACGTCATGGTGGCGATGCTGGCGCGGGCACCGCTGACGCTCACCCACCGGTTCGCTCCGGACGTGGCGCTCGACGCGATCCGCGAATGGAAGCCGGTGTTCACCGTCGCGGCGATCACCGCGTACAACGCCCTCTCCACTGCACCCGGCGCCACACCGGAGGACTTCCAGAGCCTGCGCGTGCTGTACTCGGGCGGCGCCCCGATCGCGCCCGCGATGGCGGATCGACTCGAGAAGGTGTTCGGCGCCTACATCCACAACATCTACGGCCTCACCGAGACGTCGTCGCCGTCCCACGGTGTCCCGCTCGGGGTCCGCGCCCCCGTCGACCCGACCTCGGGTGCCCTGTCCGTCGGTGTCCCCGTCTTCAACACCGTCGTGCGGGTCGTCGGCGAGGACGGCGAGGACGTCCCGGTCGGCGGGGTCGGCGAGTTCGTCACCTCCGGGCCCCAGGTGGTGAAGGGGTACTGGAACAAGCCCGACAAGACCGCCGAGTCGATCCCGGACGGCGAGCTGAAGACCGGCGACGTCGGGTTCATGGACGCCGACGGCTGGTACTACGTCGTCGACCGCAAGAAGGACATGATCAACGCCTCGGGCTACAAGGTGTGGCCACGGGAGGTCGAGGACGTGCTCTACGCCCATCCCGCCGTGCGAGAGGCGGCCGTTGTCGGTGTGCCCGACGAATACCGCGGCGAGACGGTCAAGGCGTATGTCTCCCTCCAGCCCGGCGCGTCAGTGGAACCCGACGAGATCGTCGCGTACTGCAAGGAACAGATGGCCGCCTACAAGTATCCGCGTCAGGTGGAGTTCGTCGGCGAACTGCCGAAGACCGTCACCGGAAAGATCCTGCGACGGGAACTGCGGGACGTGCGCTGATCCTGGTGCGGCAGGTGTGGGGTGCGCTCTGACAGGCGCACCCCACACCGTTCCCGGACTTCGGCCGAGCCCGGTGTCCGCGTCATCCTCGCGCAGGGACGACACCGTGACGCGCCAGTGCGGCAAGGAACCCGTCGTGGTCGTCCAGGTGGATGACGTGCCCGGAGTCGGGAACGACGTCGACGACGAAGCCACGTGCGGCCAGTGCGTCCGCGAACGGCGACGGAATCAGTCTGCTCGGGTCCGCGAGCACCAGCACGGAGGGAACGACCGGGGCGTCGACCGGAGCGGACGTGAAGGCGCCGAGGTGGTCGACGATCGTCGGGTCCCACGCCGTGAGCGCGCCGAGCTTGTGGCGCCTGCTGGTGTCGTCCCAGCGCGGATGCTCACGTTCGAGGTCGTCGATTCGCCACGCCTTCTGCGCTCGGAAACCCTCTGCCACAATCGGATCCGAGGATACAACGAACGCGGGGTCCTCGTACACGGCGATACCGGGACGCAGCTCCGCGACCGCATGGGCGAGAACGAGTCCGCCGAGCGAGTGGCCGATCGCAAGCGCCGGATTACGCGGCACGGACGCGACGACGGACGACGCGAGCGCCTCGGCGCTGTAGGCGGCGAGAGGTTCGCTCTTCCCGTGTCCGGGGAGGTCGACGGCGACGACTCGGTATCCGTTGTCCGCAAGGGCCGGGCCCACTCTCCACCACGAGTCGCTCGAGTTGCCGAGTCCGTGGATCAGGACGGCCACCCGGTCGCCGGCGCCCCACTCCTGTACGTGCAGTGCCATGCCGACGCTCACCTTTCTCTCGACTCGATGTGACCGATCACGGCCACGGGTCACTGCGACCTCAGCCAACGGAACCTGCTGCGGTGAAACACGATCGGTTCCACGTCGGACTGTAGCCGCACCTCGTTGACGTGGAGGATCACGATCGCGTGATCACCGGCCGGAACCTGCTGCGAGACCGACGTGTCCAGCCACACCGATGCCCCACCCACGAACACCGCGCCGCCGTCGGTCGTCTCGGTGGACAGACCCTCGAATCGGTTTCCCGTCTTGGCGGCGAGGCTCCGAGCGGCGCCATCGTGCGACTCACCCAGCACACTGATGCCGATGTGCGCGGCACTTTCGAGCCGCGGCCACGTGGTCGACGTGTTCTGCACGCAGAATGCAACCAGCGGCGGGTCGAGCGACACCGGAACGAACGTGCTCGCGGCAAGCCCGACGCGCTCCCCGTCGACCTCCGCGCACACCGCGACGACGCCACTGGGGACATGTCCGAAGACCTCGCGCAGTGAGGCCTGGTCCAGCGAGGCGAAGGTGGTGCTCATGGGATCTCCGTTCGGGTCGACGCGGCGGTGACGCACATCGAGCACCCACCATAGAACGAGATCGACAGGGAGTCGAATCTGGTTGCGGCACAGCACCTGTCAACCGTCAGTACTTCGAATCAGGACGAGTCAATCCCTTCCCCCGACGGGCAGTCCGGCGTAGCGTTCCGGACCCCTGACCGCCGGGCGGCACCGCGTGCATGCAATCGGAGTTGTCGTGCTCGGCGACACCGGACACATGATCGCGTAGTCGACTACTCGTGTGCCGCGCCCCGGCGGTCCGGACGATGAATTCCTCCCCCGAGACTCGGGAACCCCCGAGAACCGGGACACCCTTTCCGAGGAAGGACTCGTCATGAAACTCATCGCACCACTCGTGATCGGGGCGGTCCTCGTACTGCCCCAGGTTGGAGCCGCTTCGGGCGCGGCCCAGAACTGGGCTTCCGACGCTCCCGCGATCTGGCTGACGACATATCGGCAGTCCATCGTCTGCGACGGCGGCGTCTGCGCCCCGGTGGGCGACGGCGTCGCCCGGGTGAGGATCAACGGGGACCACTTCACCGTCGGCAGTCCCGTCGATCTCACGGTCAGGCGGTCGGACGGCACGATCTCCACCTTCACCACGACGGCTCGGAACCTACCGGGATTCGTCGCCGGCGCGTTCAGCTACGAGTCTCCGGAACCCGGAGACTGCGACGGCACAGCCGACGCCTCCGTCCGAGCACGCGACGTCGGGTCCAACCGATGGTCTGCGGAGGTTCCCGTCAGCGACGCCTGCTCCACCGCGTAGCGACCGGTTCGCACTCAGTCGCCGCCCACGAGGATCGCCGAATGGGTGCGCCGGAGCTTGCCCGACGAGGTCTTCGGGATGCTGCCCGGCCCGAGGACGGCGACGGTGCGGGGCCGGACCCCGACCTCGGAGACCACCGCGTGCACCACGTCGTGTTCTATTCGCCGCACCTCGCCGGGGTCGTCGATCGCGTTGGTCTCGACGGCGACGGCGAACGATTCCCGCTTCTGCCCCGCGTCCAGGCGCACCGCGACCGCGTTGCCCGGGCGCACGCCCCGCACGGTCAGGGCGGCCCGCTCGATGTCGGTCGGGTACACATTGCGGCCACCCATGATGATGACGTCCTTGACGCGTCCACAGACCACCACGAGCCCGTCCCCCGTGAAGTAGCCGACGTCGCCGGTGTCTAGCCAGCCGTCCGCGTCCTGCGCGGCCCTCGGCCCCTCGGCAGTGAGGTAGCCGGGAGTGACGGACGGTCCGCGGACCTCGAGTACGCCGACGCAGCGGGCGGGCAGCTCGTGGCGGTCCTCGTCGACGACCCGACCCTCGAGATCGGAGACGAGCTTGCCGAGGGTGACCATCTTGCGGGCATTGCTGCGCGTCGACGGCACCGCGTGGTGCATCGCGCCGAGCAGGTCCGGATCCACCAGGTCGAGCACCATGCCCTGTCCCGGCGACGGCAGCGACACCGCGAGCGTCACCTCCGCCATCCCGTACGTGGGCGCGAGCGCCGCCGGGTCGAGGCCGAACCGTTCGCCCGCAGCGGCCAGCGCGAGCACGGTGTCGGCGTCGACGGGTTCCGCCCCGTTGAGCAGGCAGCGCACCGACGACAGGTCGACTGCGCCGTCCGGCGCCTGAGCGAGTCGGCGTGCCAGCATCGAGTACGCGAAATTCGGTGCGGCACTGATCGTTCCTCGATACTTGCTCATCAGGTCCGCCCACAGCAGTGGCGCACGGAGGAAGTCGAGCGGGGTGACGCTGACGATCTCGGCACCGAACTGCATCGGGAGTGTCAGAAAACCGACCATGCCCATGTCGTGGAACAGCGGCAGCCAACTGATCATCACGTCGCTCTGCGCGTCGAACTTGATCCGGTCCAGCATCGCGTTCGCGTTCGTGTAGAAGTTCGCGTGCGTGATCCGTACCGCCTTCGGTGATCCGGTAGACCCGGACGTCAACTGCTGCAACGCGATATCGGATTCCGCCGCGTCCAGCGGATCGACGGGGTGGGCGCCGCGGAGGCCGTCGACCGTGACGACGGGAATGCCGTGCGCGGCGAGCACCGGCTCCGCCGCTTCGAAGGGCGATCCGAGGACGACGGCGTGGGCGCCGATCATCCGCACGACGACCTCGGTGTCGTGGGCCCACACCTCGAGGTCGGTGCGCGGGGTCGGCTGATGCAACATGGTCACCGCAGCACGGCGCATCCAGACCGCCTGACAGGTCGGCGCGATGTCGACGGATTCACCGGCGAGCACCGCGACCGAATCACCCGCCCCCACGCCCGCCGCACCGAGCCCACCTGCGATGTGCCGCGCGGCGGCGTGGATCTGCCCCCAGGTCCGACGCGAAGGGCTGTCCGGCTCGCCGATGACGAGGCCTGCGCTGCTGGTCGCGGCGGTCTCGTACATCTCGTCGGTGAATCTGCTCATGGCGTGACTCCTCACCGGGTCGCTACAAGGTATTTCCCCTAGACACCACCGTTGTGTTACACGTCACATTCCCGGTGTGGGTTCACGCTGCCCCGAACGCCCACGACCGACATGGCGAATCGGGCCACCACAGGGCGGGTAACCTGGACTACCGGCCGTTCGCCACGGCACCCCCGTGCGCGACCCGACTCCGTCAAGCAAAGGAAACTCCCCGGTGACCACCGAGCCCGCGTCGACGACACCTGCACCCGAGTCCGAGGCCGTCGCCGGATCCGAGGCCGCGACGACTGCCACCGGCACGATCGACCGGTCCGCGCGCGCACTGTCCGCCGAGGCGGGCCGCCGCCGCACCTTCGCCGTCATCTCGCACCCCGACGCGGGCAAGTCGACGCTCACCGAGGCCCTCGCCCTGCACGCGAAGATGATCGCCGAGGCGGGCGCCGTCCACGGCAAGGCCGGCCGCAAGTCGACCGTCTCCGACTGGATGGAGATGGAGAAGGCCCGCGGCATCTCGGTCAGCTCCACTGCACTGCAGTTCAACTACAAGTCCCCCGAGACGGACCCCGACGAGGAACCGAACGTCGTCAACCTCGTCGACACCCCCGGCCACTCCGACTTCTCCGAGGACACCTACCGGGTGCTCACGGCGGTCGACGCCGCCGTCATGCTGATCGACGCGGCCAAGGGTCTCGAACCGCAGACGCTGAAGCTGTTCCAGGTGTGCCGGCACCGCGGCATCCCGGTCGTCACCGTCATCAACAAGTGGGACCGCCCCGGCCAGTCCCCTCTCGAACTGCTCGACGAGATCCAGGAGCGCATCGGCCTCACGCCGACGCCGCTGTACTGGCCCGTCGGCATCGCAGGCGACTTCCGCGGGCTGCTGCGCCGCGGCGAAGAGGGTGCTCCCCGCGAGTACATCCGATTCACCCGCACCGCGGGTGGCGCGAAGATCGCCCCCGAGGAGATCCTCGACGCCGACGCTGCCGCGACTCGGGACGGCAGCGAGTGGGACACCGCCGTCGAGGAGAGTGAGCTGCTGTCGGCGTCCGGCCAGGACCACGATCAGGAACTGTTCATCGCCGGACAGACGTCGCCGGTGATCTTCGCGTCCGCGATGCTCAACTTCGGCGTTCGGCAGATCCTCGACACCCTCGTCGAACTGGCGCCCGCTCCGGGCCCCCGCGCCGACCTCGCGGGCAAGGAGCGGGAGGTCACCGACCCGTTCAGTGCGGTCGTGTTCAAGGTGCAGGCGGGCATGGACACCGCGCACCGTGACCGGCTCGCGTTCATGCGCGTCGTCTCCGGGGTGTTCGAGCGCGGCATGGTCGTCACCCATGCGCAGACCGGCAAGCCGTTCGCGACCAAGTACGCACAGACGGTGTTCGGCCGCGAGCGTTCCACTGTCGACAGCGCCTACCCGGGCGACGTCGTCGGTCTCGTCAACGCGACCGCACTCGCCCCCGGGCACACCCTGTTCACCGACAAGAAGGTCGAGTTCCCGCCGATCCCGTCGTTCGCGCCGGAACACTTCTCGACGCTGCGCGCCGAGAGTGCGGGCAAGTACAAGCAGTTCCGCCGCGCCGTCGACCAGCTCGATTCCGAGGGCGTCGTGCAGATCCTGCGCAACGACATCCGCGGCGACGCGTCCCCGGTGATGGCGGCCGTCGGTCCCATGCAGTTCGAGGTCGTCGCGGCCCGGATGAAGGCGGAGTTCAACGTCGAGGCGCGAATGGAGGGTCTGCCGTACCAGCTGGCGCGGCGCACCGACGCCGAGTCCGCCGTCGAGCTCGGCCGCCAGCGCGGAGTCGAGGTCTTCACCCGCTCCGACGGCGTCCTCCTCGCCCTCGTCAGCGACAAGTGGCGTCTGCAGTACATCCAGAAGGAACTCCCCGAGCTCACGCTCGAGCCGCTCGTCGCGACCGCCGACTGACTCCGTGAACCCGCTGCTCACCCTGTTCGATGCGGAGCTGCACGTAGGCGGGGCCACGATCCTGTGGCGCGAGATCCTCGGCAACACATTCGGTATCGCGTCGGCAATCGGCGGGATGAAGCGCGTGGTGTGGGCGTGGCCGGTCGGCATCGCCGGAAATGCGTTGCTGTTCACCGTGTTCATGGGCGCGTTGTTCCACACGCCGCAGGAACTGAACCTGTACGGCCAGGCCGGCCGCCAGCTGATGTTCATCACCGTGAGCGTGTACGGCTGGACTCAATGGCTGCGCTCGCGGCACGAGTCGGGCCAGGCCGTCCTCCCGCGGTGGGCGCCGCCGCGGGACCGGCTACTGCTGCTCCTCGCGATGGCCGTCGGCACCGTGGCGTTCGCGCAGATCTTCGGACGTCTGGGGTCGTACGGACCGTGGGCCGAGGCGTGGATCTTCATGGGCTCGATGCTGGCCACCTACGGCATGGCACGCGGCTGGACCGAGTTCTGGCTGATCTGGATCGGCGTCGACGTTGTCGGGGTGCCACTGCTGCTCAAGGCCGGGTACTACCCGTCCGCGATCCTGTACCTGGTGTACGCCGGGTTCGTGGTGTGGGGCTTCGCGGTGTGGCTGCGGATCCAGCGCCGGACGACACCGATGCGGGTCTAATGAACCCCTAATGATTCGCTAACTGGCGCCGAGTTTTTCGTCCATAACTTGGGTCCCGTCGAAGCCACCGGGGCTGCGACACGACCCAAGGAGTTCCCATGCGCAAGTCCCTCGATGCCGGCACCTTCCGCACCCGAGCAGGGATCGTCGCGGCCGCCGCGGTTGCCACCGCCGCGGTGGCGCTCCCCGGCGTCGCGTGGGCCGACAACGCCATCCCTCAGGGCGGCCCCGTCGTCGTCCGGGGGGCCGCGCCCGTCGGCGAGGCGTCCGGGCCCGCGGTCCTCGGTGCCGCGCTGGACGCGGCGACCTGTGCGGGGTTGCCCACCGATCTGATCCCGGCGGAACTGCAGAAGTTGATCGCGGAGGGCACCGCGGTGCCGGCTGTCGAGTCCACGCCCGCCATTCCCGTCGACGAGGTGGAGGTTCTGACCGAGGAAGAGGTGCAGCGGATGATCGCCGACGGCACCATCACCCTCGCCGTCCCCGCCGACGAGGTGACCGCTGAGGCACCGCAGATGCTGACGATCCAGATGGACGAGAACGCCCCGGCCGGCACCCTGGCCGTGACCCGCGTCTGCTAGGACACCCTGCGCATCCTGGCACCATGGATCGGGTGACCGACACCGCTCGAATCCTCGTCGTGGACGACGACGCCAAGGTCCTGGCCTCGCTGGAGCGGGGGCTCCGTCTGTCCGGGTTTCACACCGACACAGCGACGGACGGCGCCTCCGCCCTGCGGGCCGTGTCCGCCGAATGCCCCGCCGCGATCGTCCTGGACGTGAACATGCCTGGCCTCGACGGCGTTGGCGTGGTCACCGCGCTGCGGGCAATGGGCAACGACGTACCGATCTGCGTGCTCAGCGCCCGCAGCTCGGTGGGCGACCGGATCGCGGGACTCGAGGCCGGCGCGGACGACTACCTGACCAAGCCGTTCGAGCTCGGCGAACTGGTCGCCAGGCTCCGGGCGCTGCTGCGGCGGGCGCCCCGGGCCGCCGCGCCCGCAGGCACCGTCGCGATCGGGGCCCTGGAGGTGGACCTGCCGGGACGGCGCGCCCACGTCGCGGGCCGCAGGCTGGACCTCACCAAGCGCGAGTTCGACCTGCTCGGCGCGCTGGCCGAGAACGCGGGCGTCGTGCTCAGCCGCCCCCAGCTGCTGCGGCTGGTGTGGGGCTACGACTTCGACGCCGACACCAACGTGGTGGACGTCTTCGTCACCTATCTACGCAAGAAGCTGGAGGCGAACTCGATGCCGCGAGTCCTGCACACCGTCCGAGGAGTCGGATTCGTCCTGCGGGCCCAGCCATGAGGCGGTCATTGTCGCTGCGGGCGCGGGTCGCCATCGTGTCGGCGTTGTCGGCGGCCGTCGTCATCGTCGCGATCGGCGCCGCCATCGCGGTGTTCCTGAGAGTGAACGGGTCCGAGCAGATCGACCGGACCCTCGACTCCGTGACGTTGGCTTTCCCGGCCGAATTGGCCCCGGCCGACACGGCCATGGCACCGGTGCTCCCGCTGCCCTCGGTCGTGGCCGATGGGTCCACGGACCCCGTTGAGGCCCTGGCGACCGAGGATGCGACTCGAACGGAGTTGATGGCAGGCACTGCGGTCCGCGTCCGCGACGTCGCGGTACCTGGAGAATCGGGAGCCGTCCTGGCGTTGACCGTCCCGGAGGACCCGCTGACCCAGGCCATCCGGCAGCAGCAGGTGGCTGTGGCCATCGCAGCCGTGGTGGCGATCGCGGCGGCGGGCGGCCTCGGCTGGTTGCTGGCCGGCCGGGCCGTGCGGCCGCTGCGGCTGCTCGCCAACGCCACCCACGAGATCGGGGACGATCCCGGCGCACCGCGCCCGAACGTGCGCGGGGCGAGGGAGGCCGAGGACCTGTCGGAAGCGATGGGCCACATGCTCGACCGGATCGCGATGGCACAGCGGCGGACCGAGGAGGCGTTGGGGTCGGCCAGGGACTTCGCGGCGGTGTCCGCACACGAGCTGCGGACCCCGCTGACCTCGATGCGCACCGACCTGGAAGTGCTCGCGACAATGCGGCTCACCGGTGAGCAGCGCACCGAGATCCTCGACGATCTGCTCGACACCCAGCGACAGGTCGAGACCACCCTCACCGGCCTCGAGCGGCTCGCCCTCGGAGAGCTGGCGGACGCCTCCGATCACGAGGACGTCGACCTCGTCGACCTCGTGGACCGCTGCGTCCAGGAATCCGCACGTACCCACCGGGACGTCGACATCGACTTCGCGGCGCCGGAGCGCGCGGTGGTGATCTGCGGCGTTCCCACCGGTCTGCGACTCGTCCTCGACAACGCCATCACCAACGCGGTCCGGCACGGTGGCGCACACCGGATCCAGGTCACCATCGGCTGCGATCCGGGCGGCGAGGTCGTCCTCACCGTGGACGACGACGGGAGCGGTGTTCCCGAGGCCGAACGCGTCGTGGTTTTCGATCGGTTCGTGCGTGGCAGAGGCGCTGGTGCCGACGGCTCCGGACTCGGGCTCGCACTGGTGACGCAACAGGCCGCGCTGCACGGCGGGACCGTCGAACTCGAGGACAGCCCGCTGGGCGGCGCGAGGCTGGCGCTCCGACTGCCGCCGGGCGCGGAGCTTGGCAGGTCTCCCGAACTCTAGATGCCTGCGCGGCGAACGAGGGAGTTCGCGACTCCCGGTGCCACCGCGCCGAGGTATCGCAGCAACTCGGCGTACGCCGGTGCGATCTCGACCGGACGCGTCCGCACCGCGTCCACCAGCCAGCCCGCCGCCTGCTCCGCCGTCAACGCGGGCATCCGGTCGTAGTCCTGCGTCGGCGCGATCATCGGTGTCCGGATCAACGGAAAGTGGACGGTCGTCACCGCGACACCGCTGCCGTCGACCTCCGCGCCGAGGTCACGGCCGAATGCACTGATCGCCGCCTTCGACGCGTGGTAAGCCCCGAACCGCGGCATCACGCCACCCGGAACGCCCCAAGTCGCGACGTTGACGACATGGCCGTGTCCGCGATCGAGCATCCCGGGCAACAGCGCCAATGTCAGCCGCACGGGACCGAAGTAGTTGAGCGCCATCGTCCGCTCGTAGTCGTGGAACCGGTCGAGCGATTCGGTGACGGTGCGGCGGATCGACCGACCGGCATTGTTGACCAGCACATCGACGGGTCCGAGATCGGAGTTCACCCGCGCCGCCAGCGCCTCGACGTCGTCCTGGGTCGTCAGGTCGCAGGGCACGCTGTGCGCGACGCCGCCTGCCGCCGCGATCCGGTCCCGCACTACGGCCAGGTCGTCGGCTCCCCGCGCCACCAGGATCACGGCCGCGCCGCGCTCCGCGAACGCGGTCGCAGCAGCTTCGCCGACGCCGGACGAGGCGCCGGTGACGAGGATCGTCCGCCCGGCGATGCGGTCGGGTCCGGGACGCACACGGGCCGTCAGCGAACGAACGGAAGGCAGCGGGTTGAGCAGTGCACCGATCATGCGACGAGTGTGCGCCTGCCGGCGCGGTTCCACGTGAAGCTCGACGAGATGGACATGCTCGGCGGGGCGCTCACTCGGTGACCGCCTGCCGCGGCGGCACCGAATTCATCGCCATCGCCCACCGGTTCGAGGTCAACTGCAGGCTCGGCAGGTCGGACAACGCGATCACCAACTCGAACGTCCGCTCGTAGCCGGTGTGCGCGATCCGCCACTCCCCGGTCTCGTTGCGGGCATACCGATCGTGATAGAAAGCCGCGCCGCGCAACATCATTCCGTCCTCGGGGATGATCACGACGTCCTGCAGGAACCACGTCCCGGTCGCGACGTCCCCCGTGACGTCGATCTCCGGCTGCGCGCACAGGTGCTCGGACAACACGTGCGGCCCAAGCGTGATCTCCATGAACGAGACCAGCGCATCACGATCCTCGAACCGGAGGTGCTCGCCATAGGTGGCGGTGGCGTCCGGCAGCAGGGTCTCCCGGAACAGCGCCCAGTCCTTCGTGTCCAGGGCGCGCGAATAGCGGTGCTTGAGCCTGGTGATCTCGGCTAGAGCCTCCAGATCCATGACGCACGCCTTTCATGACGGGACCATGAACGACAAGAACGACTTGAGCCGAAGCCTAGTCGCCTTGCGGCGTACTCGGGGGGTGAACACTCGGGCATGCCCGAACGACGCCGCCGCCCGTGTCGTTCAGTCGAGTTCCGCCGCGAGCTCCATCCACCGCTCTTCTGCGGACTCCTTCTCCGCCACGACCGCCCGCAGTTCGGTGTCGAGCTTCTGCAGTTCCGCGACGTCGGTCGACGCGGCAGCCAACGCCTCGTGCAGTGTGTTCTCCCGCTCGGACAGCTTCGCCACCTGACGTTCGATGCGGCTCAGCTCCTTCCGCGCGGCGCGCTCGGCAGCACCGTCGCGGACCACCGCCGGCCCCTCGGTCGACGGCGACGCGACCCGCACCGGCGCGGGGCCGGGTGCGGCGGCTGTGGCCACTGCCGCGCG
This sequence comes from Rhodococcus sp. RD6.2, assembly GCF_001040705.1. Taxonomy (GTDB): domain Bacteria; phylum Actinomycetota; class Actinomycetes; order Mycobacteriales; family Mycobacteriaceae; genus Rhodococcus_G. Next base: position 326,157 of record NZ_CVQP01000001.1, on the reverse strand, counting down.
GCGCCGAAGATACTCCTCGATTCCGCCGGGGAGGTTCGTCAGCTTGCCGTCCCCGAACAGCGCCCAGGTGCTGTCACAGATGCGTTCGATCAGGTAGCGGTCGTGGGAGATGACCACCATCGTGCCTGCCCAGCCGTCGAGAATGTCCTCGAGTTGCTGCAAGGTGTCGATGTCGAGATCGTTGGTCGGCTCGTCGAGCAGCAGCACGTTCGGCTCGCTCATCAGGACACGCGTCAGCTGCAGCCGTCGCCGCTCGCCACCGGAGAGGTCGCCGACGGGCGTCCGCTGACGCGCAGGCGTGAACCCGAGCCGCTCGGCCAGCTGCCCCGCGGAAATCTCCTTGTCACCCAGCATGATTCGCTCGGCAACGTCCTTGACGGCCTCGAGCACCCGCATGTCGACGGGCAGATCGTCGAGTTCCTGACGCAGCCACCCGATCTTGACGGTCTGCCCCTGGATCCGCTTGCCCGACGCCGGCTGCAGTTCGCCTGCGAGCGTGCGCAGCAGCGTCGTCTTGCCGGAGCCGTTGACGCCGACCAGACCGACACGCTCGCCCGGCGCGAGTCGCCACGTCAGGTCGTGGACCAGCTCGCGGCCGTCCGGAGTTGCCAGCGTCGCGTCCTCGAGTTCGATGACGACGCGGCCGAGCCTGCTCTTGGCGAATGACGCCAGCGCGACGGCGTCCCGCGGGGGCGGAACGTTCGCGATCAGCGCCTCCGCTGCCTCGACGCGATACTTGGGCTTCGAGGTGCGGGCCTGCGGTCCGCGCCGCAGCCACGCCAGTTCCTTCCGGGCCAGGTTCCGGCGACGTTCCTCCGCGGCGTCGGCCTGCCGGGCCCGCTCGGCGCGCGCGAAGATCCAGTCGTTGTAGCCGCCCTCGTAGGTCTCGACCTTGCCGCCGACGACCTCCCAGGTCCGCGACGCGACGGTGTCGAGGAACCAGCGGTCGTGGGTGACGACGACGAGCGCGCTGCGACGCGTCAACAGGTGTTCGGCGAGCCACTGCACGCCCTCGACGTCGAGGTGGTTGGTCGGCTCGTCGAGCACCAGCAGGTCGAGGTCTCGCACGAGGGCCGCGGCCAACGCGACCCGGCGTCGCTCGCCGCCGGAGAGCCCCTCCACGGACCGGTCGAGACCGAGCGAATCGATGCCGATCCCGGCCAGGATCGACCGGATCCGGGCGTCACCTGCCCATTCGTGCTCCGCGAGTCCGAGTGGCGCGAGGACGACGTCCGCGACGCTCGCCCCCTCGGGCAACACACCGCGCTGGGTGACGACGGCCATCCGCAGTCCGCCGACCCGGCTGACCCGGCCGGAATCGGGCTCCTCGACACCGGCCAGCACCTCGAGCATCGTGGTCTTGCCGCCGCCGTTGAGGCCGACGACACCGATGCGCTCGCCCTCCTGCACGCCGAGGGACACGGAGTCGAGCAACGGCTTGACGCCATACGACTTCGAGACCTGCTCCAGGTTGATCAGATTGGCCATCAGAATTCCGTTCCGGGGTGTTCGTTGTCGTCGCCGAGGACGCGGGCGCCCGGGACCGGCCCCTGCGCGACGCGGATGGTCCGGCACACGCCTGCTCCGGCAAGTTCGGCGCCGACCTCGACGGCCGTGCCCTCGTCGGCGCACAGGAAGGCACAGGTGGGTCCCGATCCGGAGACGATGCCTGCGAGGGCTCCGGCGGTGACGCCCGCGCGCAGCGTGCGTCGCAGCTCGGGTTTGAGGGACAGCGCCGCGGGCTGCAGATCGTTCCCGAGCAAGGGTGCCAGGGCGGCGGCGTCGCCGGACGCGAGCGCCTGCATCAGGTCGTCCGGTCCGCCGATGCGGGGCGGGTTGCCCTCGGCGCGCAACCGATCGAGCTCACGGAACACCGTCGGGGTGCTCAATCCCCCCTTCGCGAGGGCGAGGACCCAATGAAAACTGTTGCGGGACAGGACGGGAAGCAGCTTCTCGCCGCGGCCGGTTCCCAACGCCGTCAGGCCGTGCAGGGTGAACGGCACGTCGCTACCCAGCTCGGCACCGAGCTCGAACAGTTCGGCCCGCCCCAACCCGAGGTGCCAGAGCTCGTTCAGTCCGACCAACGTGGCGGCGGCATCAGCGCTGCCGCCTGCCATACCGCCTGCAACCGGGACGCCCTTGACGATGGTGATGGCGACGTCGGCAGACCGGCCCGCACGCGCGGCCAGCAGTTCCGCGGCCCGCCACACCAGGTTCGACCGGTCCGTCGGCACCGACTCGGCGTCCACTCCCTGCACGCGCACGGACAGGGTGTCGGATTCGGTGAGGTGCACGTCGTCGCTGAGGGAGAGCGCCTGGAACACCGAGGTCAGCTCGTGATAGCCGTCCTCGCGCAGGTCGCCGACACCCAGGTGGAGGTTCACCTTGGACGGTGCCCGGACGATCACCGGGCGAGGAACGACTGACAGCACATCGAGACAGCCTAGTGGAGGCGTCGGGCCGCCCGCCCCCTCGCACCCGCCCTCAGGCGACTGTCATCGAGTCCGACTGCAGCACAGCCCTTCTCGCCTACTCAGATCAGGAAGCCCGCGACAGCCACGGCGAGGACCGTTCCGAGGGCGATGAGCAGGGCAAGCGGAACCGAACCGCTGACGACCACCGTGGGCATCGCCGCCGCGACCGCGGACGTCAACGCGATGACGGTGGCGGACCGCATCCGTAGTGCGTCGGCGTTCTCGGGCAGCCGGTGCCGACCGTGGTGGGCGGTCACAGTCCGACCGCCCGTTCGAGCAGGGCGAGTTCGTCGTCGAGATGGGTGACCATGGGAGCGAGGTCGGGAAGGCTCCGGCAGGCGGTGAGCCCGAACGAGATCTCCTCGTCGGTGCTGGTGCAGGTGATGTTGAGTGCCTGTCCGTCGACGGGGATGGACAGTGGATACAGGGCGGTCATGCGAGCTCCGTTCCAGTAGAGGGGGACATCCGGTCCCGGCACATTCGAGATCATCACGTTCGCCGGCCGGATCGGGAGGCTCCGGCCGAGCAGCATTCCCAGTGCGAGCGGCGCGACCCCGAGCGCGCTCATCGCCCTGATCTGGGTGGCGCTGCGGGTGCGCATGGTCTCCTTTCCCTCACGCATCGACGACCTGACGGCAGCGAGGCGATCTGCGGCCTCGGCATGATGGGTGCCGAGATTACAAGTGAGAACACCGATTTCGTTTCCACCCTCGGATCGACCCTCGCTCCGGAGGGACACCGGCACCAGCGCCAACAGCGGGTCCCCCGGCAGTGCGTCGGCCCCCGCCAGGAAGGTGCGCAGCGCCCCCGACGACATCGCGAGCACCACGTCGTTGACGGTCGCGTCCGCGCATTTGGCAACCAGCCGCAGTCGCTCGAGGGACCACGACCCGGCCGCGAACCGTCGCGCGCCACCGATCGGCACGTTCAGCAGCGACGAGGGCGCGGCCAGGGTCAGCGCGCCGCCGCGGCCGTGCAGCGCGCGGTCGACGGTGTCGACCAGCGCCGGCACCAGCCCGGCGACCTCGCCGACCGATTCCCGGACGACACGGACCGCCGCCTCGGCGAAGTCCACGGTGCCCGTCACCGGCGAGGCCACCTCCAGCCGGGGCGCACCCGGTTCCCACGGAGCGCGCAGGTTGCGGGCGTCCGCGTCGGTGCTGAGCGCCCGCCGCAGCATCCGCATCACCGAGATTCCGTCCGCGAGTGCGTGATGGACCTTCATGTACACCGCGAAACGACCGTCGGCGAGTCCCTCGATGAGGTGCATCTCCCACAACGGCCGGCTCCGGTCGAGTAGACCCGCGTGCAGGCGGGAAACCAGTGCCATGAGCTCGCGCATACCGCCGGGCTGCGGGAGTGCGTCGTGCTGGACATGATGGGCCAGGTCCACGTCAGTGACGGTCTCCCACCCCCACTGCCCGAGCGTGCCCAGCGATCGCCGCGCCCGGCGACGCAGCTGGGGTGCGACCCAGTCGCGCGCGAGCGCGGTGTCGAGCATGTCGCGGATGTCGCTCGCGTCGCCGCCCTCCGGCGGCTCGAACAGCACGAGGCCGCCCACATGCATCGGGCACTCGCGCGACTCACCGATCAGGAACATCGAGTCGGTCGGCGACATCGGAAGGAGCATGTTCAGGCGTCCCATCTCGGGTGATGTATGTCACCAAAGATCACAAGTAAATGTGATAATGGTCACGATTTCGTTGTGACCTAGGTTTTGTACCGCATTAGGACACCCAGCACCACATGGGCAAACGTCCAGATAGCGTCACTATCCGGTAACGAAACCCCCACCCCGGCTGTGCCGCGGCCCACCCGGCGCCCCACGCACGGCGCCCACCAGCACCGACTCGACGCATCTCGCCTCGGTCGGTACCACGCGTCACAGGCAGCCGTGCGGGAGAAATTCATCTCCGGAAAGTACCTACTCGCGAGTACGCGAAAAGCTACTCGAAAGTAGCCATCGAAACCGGACGGAATGTCACGAACAGCGGTCCAATTTCGTTGCAGCAAAACGATGTTGAGCGACCCTGTAACGACATGACACCACCGCCGAAATAATGCATGCTGGCATTCCGGTAGCGCCGATCACGCGCCGGAGGTCGGCCGGGAAATCCCGGCCGAAACGGTCATCGTCGACCCCTCCGTCCGCACGGCGCCCGGCATCCGGCGACCATCCCCGACACCCGGGGCAGTGGAGGTCGCAGGCAGTCGAGGGCCCCGGCTCGCACATGTTCGACGCGGCTGCCGCCTGTCCGCACCGAGTGCCCTCGGCGCACGGGGCGGACAACACAAGTGAGAAATCGATGCACGAGGGAATGGTGGCCAACCAGATGTTCAGACGAATCGCAGTCGTCAACCGGGGCGAGGCGGCAGTGCGCCTGATCCGCGCCGTCCGGGAACTCAACGCCGAGAACTCCTCGGGCGAAGCGTCCGGCAACTCTGCTTCCAACCACGACATCACCGTCATCGCCCTGCACACCGAGGCCGAACGACGCGCCATGTTCGTCAGGCAGGCCGACGAAGGCGTCACGCTGCGCCCGTCCACCACTGCCGCAACCCCCTACCTCGACCACGTCGAACTCGAGCGCGCACTCCTCGAGGCCCGCGCCGACGCCGTGTGGGTCGGCTGGGGCTTCGTCGCCGAGGACCCCGGCTTCGCCGACGTCTGCGCCCGACTCGGCATCACGTTCATCGGCCCGTCCGCGGACGCCATGCGTCTTCTCGGCGACAAGGTCGAGGCCAAGCTGCTCGCCGAGAAGGTCGGCGTCCCCGTCGCACCGTGGTCCGGCGGCCCCGTCACGACCCGTGCCGACGCCCGGCGTCATGCCCAGGCCATCGGCTACCCGCTGATCATCAAGGCCCGCTCCGGCGGCGGCGGCCGCGGCATCCGCAAGGTGTACTCCGAGGACGAGCTCGAACTCGCTCTCGAGCGCACCCAGGGCGAGGCCGAGCGCTCCTTCGGCGACCCCGTCGTGTTCATCGAGCGCCTCGTCACCGAGGCACGCCACGTCGAGGTCCAGGTCATCGCCGACGCACACGGCAACGTGTGGGCACCCGGCGTCCGTGACTGCTCGATCCAGCGCAAGAACCAGAAGGTCATCGAGGAGTCCGCGTCCCCGCTGCTCACGGCCGATCAGTCCGCCGAGCTTCGGAAGGTGTCCGCGGAACTCGTCAAGGCCGCCGGCTACTGCGGCGCCGCGACCGTCGAGTACCTGTACCAGCCGTCGCAGCAGGTGTTCACGTTCCTCGAGGTCAACACCCGTCTCCAGGTCGAGCACCCGATCACCGAGTTCACCACCGGCCTCGACCTGGTCAAGCTGCAGATCCACGTCGCGGGCGGCAACCCCCTCGTCGGTGACTGCCCGACGGAGTTCGGCCACGCCGTCGAGGCCCGTCTGAACGCCGAGGACGCCGACAACGGCTTCGCCCCGGCGCCCGGCACCGTGCAGCTCCTCAAGTTCCCGCTCGGTTCCGGCCTCCGCGTCGACACGGGCATCGCCCAGGGCGACGTCATCCCGCCCGACTACGACTCGATGGTCGCGAAGGTGATCGCCTGGGGCCGAGACCGGTCCGAGGCCTTCGCACGACTGCGCACCGCACTCCGGGAAACCACGGTCGTCCTCGACGGCGGCACCACCACGAAGTCCTTCCTCCTCGATCTGCTCGACCGCGACGAGGTCGTCAGCGCATCCGCCGACACCGGATGGCTCGACCGCACGGGCGCGGGCACCGACAACGGCCCGACCCCCGCGGCCGCGATCGCGCTGCTCGCCACGGCCATCGGCGTCTACGACGCCGAGGAGGCCCGCGAGCGGTCCGCGTTCCTCACCTCCGCGCGCGGTGGACGCCCCCGCACCAAGAAGGCACTCGGCCGCAGCGTGGAGCTCAGCTACCAGGGCCAGGCGTACCAGTTCGAGGTCGGCCAGGTCGGCCCGCACCGCTACCTCGTCGACGGTGACAGCGGTGAGGTCGAGGTCGACGTCGATCGGCTCGGCGAGTTCGAGCGCAGGCTCACCGTCGGCGGCCGCCGCTCCCACGTCGTCTCCGTGACCGGTCCCGCGCACCACCTGGTCGAGGTCGACGGCGTCAGCCACCAGATCAGCCAGGACGAGGCCGGCGTGGTCCGCGCTCCGTCGCCCGCCGTTGTCGTCGCGCTGCCCGTCGCCGTCGGCGACGAGGTCGAGGCGGGTGACCCCCTTGTCGTCCTCGAGGCGATGAAGATGGAAACCGCCATCCGCGCTCCCTACGCGGGCACCGTCCGTGAGGTCCTGGCGATCGTGAACGGCCAGGTCGACGCGGGTGCTCCGCTGCTGCGCGTCGATCAGGTCTCCGAGGAGACGGTGACCGCGACGGCTCCGCGCGTCGAGTTCGCGATGCCCGAGACCCACGACAGCGACGACCTCACCGAGGCACTCGCGCGGCTCGATTCGCTCACCGCGATGATCACCGGCTTCGACGTCGACGACACCCGTGCGGTGGCGCTGCTCGCCGAGTACGAGTCCCTGCGCGACCGCCTGCCCGAGTCCGACCCCACCCTGGTGCGGGCCGAACTGGCACTGCTGACCACGTTCGCGGACCTGTGCGAACTGTCCCGGAACCGGCCGGCCGGTGTCGACACCGAGGATCGGGTGCACTCCCCGCGCGAGCACTTCCACTCGTTCCTCCGCTCGCTCGACGTCGAACTCGAAGGACTCCCGGAGTCGTTCCGCGCGCGGCTGTCCCGCTCGCTCCTGCACTACGACATCGTCGAGCTCGACCGCACCCCGGAGCTCGAGGAAGCCGTGTTCCGGCTGTTCGTCGCGTTGCAGCGCCTCGAGCACCAGGTGCCGGTCGTCGCCGGACTCCTGTCGCACTGGCTGCGCGAGTTCCCGATCGGGGACGCGCTGTCCGCCGAGGTGGGCGAGGTGCTCGACCGTCTGGTCGTCGCCACCCAGCTGCGCTACCCGCTGATCGGTGACATGGCCCGCGGCCTGCACTTCCGGATCTTCGACGAGCCCGTCGTGCGACGTGCCCGCGAGCAGATCTACGACGGCGTCCGGGGCAGCCTGCAGTACCTGACCGAGCGGCCCGGTGCCACCGACCGTGCCGCGCGGATCGATGCCATGGTCGACACCCCCGAACCGCTCGTCGGACTCCTCGCGGAGCCCTGGTCCGCTCCGGCCGACCTTCTCGAGGTCGTCACGCGGCAGTACTACAAGATCCGCGGACTGTCGGACGTCAAGTCCGTCGATGGACACGGACTTCCCTGCGTCACAGGAATTTTCGAGCTCTCCGGCGAACACCTGAACCTGGTGTCGGTGGTGGCCGAGAAGTCGCGCCTGTCCGATGCACTCGCCGTGGCGGATTCGGTGGCCGGACCCGCGCCGGTCAACCTCGTCGCAGATCTGTACCTGACCTGGCCGGATGCGCCCGCGGACGACGATGTGCTCGCCGACACGCTGCGCTCGGAACTGCTGGCGCACAACGGATCCGCTCAGTGGCGACGGGTCACGGTGACCGTCACGGTGCCGGGTGCGATGACCACCCAGCGCCAGGTCACGTTCCGTCCCGCGGCGGACGGCGGCCTTGCCGAGGACCGCATCATCCGCGGCATGCACCCGCTGACCGCACAGCGCCTCGACATGTGGCGCCTGAAGAACTTCGACGGCACCCGACTCCCCGCGCCCGCCGACACGTACGTGTATCACCTCGCGGCCAAGGACAACCCGTCCGACGAGCGCCTGATCGCGATGGCCCAGGTTCGCGACCTCACCTTGCAGTTCGACGAGGCGGGCGAGATCGAAGCGGCACCCGCCATCGAACGGGCCGTCGCGTCCTGCCTCGCCGGCATTCGTAACGCCCAGGCCGCACGCGGACGCAAGCGTCTCGACAACAACCGCGTCGTGCTCTACGTGTGGCCGCGCCTCGACATCGCCGTGGACCGGATCGCGTCGATCGCGGGCCACGTCGCACCGTTGACCGTGGGTGCGGGCATCGAGCAGATCACCCTGATCTGCCGAATCCAGGAGGCGCCCAACGCAACCCCGCGCCAGGTCGCGATCCGGTTCTCGTACCGGTCCGGCGCGGGTCTGCAGGTCGCGGTCACCGAGCCGCCGACGCAGCCCCTCAAGCCGCTCGACGAGTACACGCAGAAGGTGCAGCGCTCGAAGGCCCGCGGGACCGTCTACCCCTACGAGCTGATCCCGGCGCTCAGCGCGGGCGGCAGCTTCGTCGAGTACGACCTCGACGACACCGGAGCCCTGCTTCCCGTCGACCGGCCGTACGGGCGCAACAAGGCGGGCATCATCGTCGGCGTCGTCAAGACCGCCACCGAGCGCCATCCCGAGGGCATGACCCGCGTGGCACTGTTCGGCGACCCGACGCGGGCGCTCGGCACCGTCGCCGAGGCCGAATGCTCCCGCATCGTCGCCGCCATCGACCTCGCCGAATCCCTCGGTGTGCCGGTCGAATGGTTCGCCCTCTCCTCCGGCGCCACCATCTCCATGGAGTCCGGCACCGAGAACATGGACTGGGTGTCCCGCGGCCTCCGCCGGATCATCACGTTCACCCAGAACGGCGGCGAGATCAACGTGATCGTCGCGGGTATCAACGTCGGCGCGCAGCCGTACTGGAACGCCGAAGCGACCATGCTCATGCACACCAAGGGCATCCTCGTGATGACCCCGGAGTCGGCGATGGTGCTCACCGGAAAGCAGTCGCTCGACTACTCCGGCGGCGTCTCCGCCGAGGACAACTTCGGCATCGGCGGCTACGACCGCGTCATGGGCCCCAACGGCCAGGCCCAGTACTGGGCACCCGACCTGACGGCTGCGATCGGCGTCCTGTTCGCGCACTACGAGCACTCGTACCTCGCGGCCGGGGAACGCTTCCCGCGCAAGGCCGAGTCGACCGACCCGATCGACCGCGACGTGCGCTGCTTCCCGCACGTTCATCCGTCCAGCGAGTTCACCACGGTCGGCGAGATCTTCTCCGCGGAGACCAACCCGGACCGCAAGAAGCCGTTCGACATTCGCACCGTGATGCACGCCGTCGTCGACCAGGACCACGCCGTCCTCGAACGCTGGGCGGACATGGCGGACGCCGACACCTCGGTGGTGTTCGACGCGCACCTCGGAGGCAATGCCGTCACCGTCGTCGGCATCGAGTCCCGCGCCATCGCCCGCAAGGGCTGGTTCCCGACCGACGGCCCCGACCAGTGGACGTCGGGCACCCTGTTCCCGCGCTCGTCGAAGAAGACGGCCCGCGCGATCAACGCAGCGTCCGGCAACCGTCCGGTCGTGGTGCTGGCGAACCTGTCCGGCTTCGACGGCTCCCCGGAGTCGCTACGGAACCTGCAGCTCGAGTACGGCGCCGAGATCGGCCGGGCCATCGTCAACTTCGACGGCCCGATCGTGTTCGTCGTCATCTCCCGCTACCACGGCGGCGCGTTCGTCGTGTTCTCCGGAGCGCTGAACGAGAACATGGAGGTGCTGGCGGTCGAGGGATCGTTCGCGTCCGTCCTTGGTGGCGCGCCCGCCGCGGCCGTCGTCTTCACCAGGGACGTCAACGCCCGCACCGCTGCGGACCCCGAGGTCAAGGAACTCGAGGCCAAGCTCGCCGCCACCGACGACGATGCCAAGCGCGCCGAACTGCGCGTCGAGCTCGCCACCACGAAGACCGCGGTCCGCAACGCCAAGCTCGGCGAGGTGGCCGCGGAATTCGAGGCGATCCACAACATCGAGCGCGCCAAGGAGGTCGGATCCGTGCACGACATCGTGCCGGCCGCAGACCTGCGCCCGCGTCTCGTCTCCGCCGTCGAGCGCGGCATGGGCAAGGTCCTGAACTCCCAGTAGTCACCGACCACCAACAGCAGTGGGCGCCGCCGGACATGGTCCGGAGGCGCCCACTGCCGTTAGGTCACCGGCACGACGTCACCCAATCGGGCCGGGCGGAAAGATGCAGTAGTTCTCGCCCGACTGGAGATACCGCACGGCAGCGCAGACGGAGATGAACACCGGACCGACCACATCGACGACCGGGGCCACGATCGTGCTGAGTGCTTTCACCGGATCGGCCCCTTCCAGGAGCACCGACCCCGCCTCGGACCCCGCGCTGGGGGTCTCGGTCCAGTCGAGCGAGCCTGCCATGGCCGAACCACCACCGCCCACCAGTGCGCCTCCCAGGGCAGTGGCGACGACGACCGTCGACAGCGTGCGACGGGCTGAACGTGACGACATGAAATACCCCCGTGATCGACAGCGACGGTGCAGCACCGATCGACCATCGACCGGCACAACCAGACAACACCGCCCCGACGGCATGCTACGCAGCCGCCCCCGAGTTCGGGTGCAACTTCGAACAACCTGTGCCGCAACAGCATTCGCTTAACACTGCTCAAATCCGACACCGGCGAGCCCACCACGGGATCGCCAACGCGAAATTTCTTCGATTCACGCCTTGCGGAAGGTACCCCCCGGGGGTATGTTCATCCGTGTCGATACCCCTACCCCGTATATGCATAAGGAGTCCGCAATGACCACCACCGCCACCTACACCGTCACCGGGATGACCTGCGGCCACTGCGCGACGTCGGTCCGCGAAGAGGTCGGCAAGCTCGACGGGGTCACCGACATCGCGGTCGACGTCCCCACCGGCCTCGTGACGATCACGAGCACCGCCCCCGTCGACGAAGGCGCGGTCCGATCCGCCGTCGACGAGGCCGGCTACACCGTCCAGTCATGAACACCGCCACAAAGTTGACCGCCTACACCGGGGGGCTCGCCGCGATCTTCGCGGCGGCCCTCGGTGTCGGGGCGGCCGTCGGGAGCCCGATCGACATGTCCACCACCACACACGAGACCCACGCCGCAACGTCGACGGAATCCGCGACACCCGCGGGCCTCCAGATCTCCGACCAGGGCTACACCCTGACCGAGATCACCGCCCCTGCCGCCGCGGACACACCCGGCACGCTCGACTTCAGGATCACCGAACCGTCCGGCGCTGCGGTCACCGAGTTCACCGAGCAGCACGACAAGGCGCTGCACCTCATCGTCGTCCGTACCGACACCACCGAGTTCCGGCACGTCCACCCGACGATGTCCTCCGACGGGACCTGGTCGATCGACTGGTCCTGGCCGACCGGTGGCACCTACCGGGTGTTCGCGGACTTCCAGCCGTCCGGCGGACCCGCCCTCACTCTGGGACGCAACGTCGACGTCGCGGGCGACTACTCCCCCGTCCCGACTCCGTCGCCGTCGCGGGTCGCCGAGGTCGACGGGTACCGCGTCGAGTTGGCCGGGGACCTGTCCACGTCCGGCGGTCCCCTCACCCTCACGGTGAGCCGCGGCGGACAGCCGGTGACCGACCTGCAGCCCTACCTCGGCGCCTACGGCCACCTGGTCGCGCTGCGCACCGGCGACCTCGCCTACCTGCACGTGCACCCGCAGGGCGAACCCGGCGACGGCGTCACCGCACCCGGCCCCGACATCGTGTTCCACGCTCAGGCCCCGAGTTCGGGGACCTACCGACTGTTCCTTGACTTCCGGCACGAGAACACGGTCCGCACAGCAGAATTCACCCTCATCGCCGACGAAGCCGCCCCCACCACCACCGCACCCGTCGAGCCTGCCGGCCACGGGCACTGACAGATCACACGAGAGGAGTCACGATGAACCCCGTCGCACAGGCGCCGACCACGGGACAGGTCGAACTGCTGATCGGTGGCATGACGTGCGCGTCGTGCGCAAACCGCATCGAGCGCAAGCTCAACAAGCTCGACGGGGTCACCGCCACCGTCAACTACGCCACCGAGAAGGCTCGGGTCGACTACACCGGCGACGTCACCGCCGACGACCTCGTCGACGCCGTCGAGCAGGCCGGCTACACGGCGACGCTTCCCACACCCGCGGCCCCGTCGCCGGAGGCCGACGCCCCGGCCGAGGAGGACCCGACCGCCGCGCTGCGCCGACGACTGCTCGTCTCGCTCGTCCTCAGCGTGCCGGTGATCGCAATGGCGATGGTGCCGGCTCTGCAGTTCACCAACTGGCAGTGGCTCTCACTCACCCTGGCCGCACCGGTCGTGGTGTGGGGCGCGCTGCCGTTCCACAAGGCCGCATGGACCAACCTGCGGCATGGCACCGCCACGATGGACACGCTGGTGTCCATCGGCACCCTCGCCGCACTCGGCTGGTCCTTGTACGCCCTGTTCTGGGGTACCGCAGGGGTCGCCGGGATGACGCACCCCTTCGAGCTGACCATCTCGCGCTCCGACGGCGCGGGCAACATCTACCTCGAAGCCGCCGCCGGGGTCACCACCTTCATCCTCGCCGGCCGCTATTTCGAGGCCCGCGCCAAGCGCCGCTCCGGGGCCGCCCTGCGCGCACTGCTGGAAATGGGCGCCAAGGAGGTGTCAGTGCTGCGCGGCGGCGGCGAACAGCGCATCCCCGTCGACCAACTCGCCGTCGGAGACGAGTTCATCGTTCGTCCCGGAGAGAAGATCGCGACCGACGGCGTCGTCACCGACGGCTCGTCCGCCGTCGACGCGTCGATGCTCACCGGCGAGTCGGTGCCCGTCGAGGTCGGTCCGGGCGACGCTGTAGTCGGCGCAACCGTGAACGTGGGCGGCCGGATCGTGGTGCGCGCCAGCCGGATCGGATCGGACACCCAGCTCGCCCAGATGGCGCGGCTCGTCGAGGACGCGCAGACCGGCAAGGCCAAGGCGCAGCGTCTCGCCGACCGGATCTCCGGGATCTTCGTCCCCATCGTGATCGCGCTGTCGGTGGCGACGCTCGGCTACTGGATCGGCACCGGGGGTTCCGTGGCCGCGGCGTTCACCGCGGCCGTCGCGGTCCTGATCATCGCCTGCCCCTGCGCCCTAGGCCTCGCCACGCCCACGGCCCTGATGGTCGGCACCGGCCGCGGCGCGCAGCTCGGCATCCTCATCAAGGGCCCCGAGGTCCTCGAATCGACCCGCCGCATCGACACCATCGTCCTCGACAAGACCGGTACCGTCACCACCGGAACCATGACCCTGCAGGGCGTCCATGCGGCGCAGGGCGAGTCGACCGACGAGGTGCTCCGGCTCGCGGGCGCACTAGAGGACTCCTCCGAGCATCCGATCGCGAAGGCGATCGCGACCGCAGCATCCGGGGTCGGGCCCCTGCCCGCCGTCGAGGAGTTCGCCAACATCGAGGGCCTCGGCGTACAGGGAGTCGTCGACGGACACGCGGTGATCGTCGGACGGGCACGCCTGCTGGCCGACTGGGCGCAGCCACTCACCCCCGAACTCGACAGCGCCATGCGTGTGGCCGAATCCGAGGGCAGGACCGCGGTCGCGGTCGGCTGGGACGGCCAGGCACGCGGCGTGCTCGTCGTGGCGGATGCCGTCAAGCCCACCTCCGCGGAGGCCATCACCCAACTGAAGGCACTCGGTCTGACGCCGATCATGCTGACCGGCGACAACGCGGCCGCTGCCCGCACGGTGGCCGATGAGGTCGGCATCGACGAGGTGATCGCCGAGGTGCTGCCGCAGGACAAGGTCGCGGTCGTCGAGCGACTGCAGGCGGAGGGAAAGGTGGTCGCGATGGTCGGGGACGGCGTCAACGACGCGGCAGCACTGGCGCAGGCGGACCTCGGCCTGTCGATGGGCACCGGAACCGACGTGGCCATCGAGGCCAGCGACCTGACATTGGTGCGCGGAGATCTGCGGGCCGCGGCGGATGCGATTCGCCTGTCGCGGAAGACCCTGCGCACCATCAAGGGAAATCTGTTCTGGGCGTTCGCCTACAACGTCGCCGCCCTGCCGCTGGCCGCAGCCGGCCTGCTCAACCCGATGCTCGCCGGCGCCGCGATGGCGTTCTCATCCGTTTTCGTGGTCAGCAACAGCCTTCGGCTCCGCCGATTCAGGTAGGCGCCCGCGTCACCTGTGCGCCTTTCCGGTAGTTCAGCTACCGGAAAGGCGCACAAGCATTTACGCCTGGCTCCCGAGATTGTCGATCGCCGTCGACCCGCCCACCAGGATCACCATGATCGTCAGCATCGGATTGTCGATCGCGATCTCGGCGAGGTCACTCCCTACATCCACCGAGCCGACCGGGGCGTAGAGCAGGTTCCCGAGCACCGCGCTCCCGGTCTCGATCGGATCTTGCGCCGATGCGGTGCCCGCGCCGGCAGCGAGAGCACCGGTCAACAGCGTCGCCGCAGCCGCTGTTGACGCGACACGACGCCTGATGGATCGAGCCATACCATCCCCAATCACCGTAGGAACCGACCCCGCGGGATGCGGTCGTCGGCCGCGCTGTGCCAGCGCTCGCCGGACCCTACCCGCAGCGTGCACCCGGCGTGGCGGGTTCAATCGGCTTTCACCGCAGCATGATCGGTGGGTTGCCACCACCGCGTCACTTCGCAAACAGTGCTGCGGCCTTGGGTGACAGTCGAGCCTCGCCTCTGCGACGGAACAGCTCGGCGGGCCGACCGGCACCGGTGGCCACCAACTCGTCGGTCGGCTCGAGCGCCGCGATCACGTGCCGCCGGAACGAGTCCTTCTGCAGTCTTTCCAACCCGAAGACCACACGGTAGAGCTCGTTGAGCTGGAGTACCGTGAACTGCTCCCCCAGAAGACGATCCGGATCCACCCGCTCCGCGTAGCGGTCCCGCAGGTCCTTGACGGCGAGCCGCACCATGTCTGCGTGATCGAAGAGCAGGCCCTCGGTGGTGTAACCGTCCGTCACCGGAACCAGTGCGGCATCGACGGGTAGGGCCGACGCCGGCAGCACAGCGGTGTGCGCCATCGAAATTACCCAACCGCGGTCGTCGCGCTGCGGGTCGTCGAACATTGCCAGCTGCCGGAATCCGGTACCGGTCAGCCCCGCCTTGTCGCGCAGCGCCCGCTCCGCGGCGTCGGCCAGGCGCTCCCCCGAGTGCAGAAACGTTCCCGGCAGGGCTCGGCCCCCGAGCTTCTCGTGCTCGACCACCAGAACCCGGAGTGCACCATCGCGGTACGTCAGAACCGCGACATCGACAGCGACCGACGGGCGGTCGTAGTCCGAGAAGGTCTTGCCCGTCGAGTCCCCGCTGCGAGTCACCCGGGCATTTTAGCTCAGTCGCGATCTATTCATGCCCGAAGCCGGCCATGCCCCAGCGAATCCGTGCGTCGCAGCAGGCCAACGCAGGGCGATAGCCGCACTCCAACCTGCCCTACGACAAGGGTTCGCAATAGGGAGGAATCGATACTGGCGAACTGCCACAGAAGTCTCCGAGTCCCAACACATCTCGCAATGCCGATCCCACATCCGACCAACCCTGGACGATGACGCTCTCCAGCCAGAACGCATCGGCCACTGAGCCCACCGATTCGAAGGATTCGAAGGATCCGACGAGCTTCGGCGACTCCGCACCCGAGGATCCGGCGGCCGACGCGCTTCCGGCGCCGGCTGCGAGACCACCGGCCAATACGGCCGCGGTGACAACAGCAGACGCGATACGACGTCCCATGAAACGAGACATGACGAAACCCCTTCGACAGTGACACCCGGCAGCGCTTCTCATTCACTTGCCGGTGGCGTCGACCCGACGCAGAACGTGACCGTACGGCAGCAGACCGAACCCGGAGGTGAATTCGCATCTCTCACCGGAGGCTCCGGACCGGCTGATGCGACGTCGCCGCTCCGATCCGCCCTACGAGTCGGATGAGGAGCAGCCTGGCACAACTGCCGGCCCTGCGCATTCGAGACCCAACTCGTCCGCCAGGGCCGCCCAGAGAATAATCACGGGAGCCGCTACCTGTACCGCCGGATTCCCTGCCAGTGCAAGCCAATCGGCGGGTGTGTATGAGGCCAACACATCGCCAATCGAGCCCACCCCGTCGTCGGATGAGTTGCCCGTCGCGTCATCCAACGATGATCCGCTCTGGAGGAAAGAACGCTATACCCTTGCAGCACTTGATGATTCGTCTAACAGTGACGAACCGAGGCAACCAGTCGACGTTAGCCAATCACACGAACGTGGCCGCGTCGAGGACCTTGCCGCGGACGGAGGGTTCGATACGCTCGGTGATCTCGCACGTCTGAATCATCGCGCGACGGGTCAGTGATCCCAACACACCCCAATACAAGGCTCAACCGATCCGAAAACAACTAGAAGCGCCTCGGCGACGTTCGAGCAAGAGGAGATCACACAGTCCGTGGATCCTCCGGATCGGTCGATCGAATCGGCGGCGGCGGTGCCCGGGCCAGCGACAAGGCAGCCCGCCAGACCGACCGAGACGAGAACCGTGGCCGCGAGACGTCGCAGCGCGGGACGAGACATGGACGGACTCCGTTCAGTTGTGACCGATGTGTCGCGCGCCGACGCACACCCCAGGCCAAGCACGCTGCGCGTCAGGCTACTGACAACCAAAGCTGGACGTACATGGTTCCGAAAATGGTGCAGAAACCAGGTCCTGGTGGCGATCCCCACGGAGTGGACCACTTCCGAGATCGCGAACGACTCGCGCTGACCGAGTCAACCGCCGAGAAACGCGGCCGCCGCGTTCTCGCGAAGATGGGGCCCGCGAACACATCCCGGTGATCTTCGCCTACGACGCGGGGGCGGTCACGCCGCGGCACTGAGCTCTCAGGAGGACGGGTCGACGTTCGCCAACCTCACGAACGCGGCGGCGTCGAGGACCTCACCGCGGGCGGAGGGTTCGACACCGGCGGCGACCAAGCGACGCTCGGCCTCGGCGGGCGAGCCCGCCCAGGTCGCCAATGCGGCGCGCAGGGTCTTGCGGCGCTGCGCGAATGCGGCATCAACGACCGCGAACACCCGCTTGCGATGCTCGGCGTCCAGCGACCACGGCGCATCCTCGTACCGATCGATGCGCACCAGACCGGACTCGATCTTCGGCTCCGGCCAGAACACCTGCCGCCCAACGGAACCCGCGCGTCGAACCCGTCCGAAGAAGCACGCCTTCACACTGGGGACGCCGTAGATCTTGTTGCCGGGCTGCGCGGCGAGCCGATCCGCGACCTCTGCCTGCACCATCACCAACGCGGTGCGGAGCGACGGGAACTCGGCGAACAGGTGCAGCAGCACCGGCACCGCGACGTTGTACGGCAGGTTCGCGACCAGTGCAGTCGGCTGGGCGGGCACCTGCGACGGCATCACCCGCATGGCGTCCTCGAGGACCACGTCCAGTCTGCTCGACAGCTCCGGGGCACGTTCGGCGACAGTCGTGGGCAGCCGGGCCGCCAACTTCGGGTCGATCTCGACGGCGACGACCTTCTCGACCACGTCGAGGAGCGCCAAAGTCAGCGAGCCGAGACCGGGGCCCACCTCGAGAACGACGTCGTCGCGGGTGACACCGGACACCGCCACGATCTTGCGGACGGTGTTTCCGTCGTGGACGAAGTTCTGACCGAGCTGCTTGGTCGGCCTGATGTCGAACTCGGCCGCCAGTGCCCGCACCTCGGCTGGACCGAGCAGTGCCGCCTGTCCCCGCGGAGCGGATTCGGGCAGGTCGGAAGGGGCGGCGGATTCGTCTGACACCTGGTGAATCTAGCGCAGCGCGGTCAGCGCATGCCTAGTCGGCTCGTGCAGGACGGCCACGCACCCCAGCCCTGCGTCTGCTGCGTCTTCGACGCGATCGCGATCTGCTCCTCGCGGGTCGCGAGGTCCGCGCGGGGCGCGTACTTGAGTCCGCCCTGGCGTTCCCAGGTGCTCTGGTCGAACTGCACGCCGCCGTAGTAGCCGTTGCCGGAATTGATGTTCCAGTTGCCGGTTGCCTCGCACTGCGCGAGCGCATCCCAGGTCGCGCCATTGGTCACCGGCGGCACCTCGGTGCCGGGCTTCGCACCGACGCGCACGGTCTTCGGCGTCGCAGGCGTGGTCACCGTCTCGGAGAGTTCGGCGCGACCGGTCTCGACGCCGTTGACGGTGGTCACCGCAAAGGTCACGTCCCGCACGCCCGGCGTGCCCGGGTGCTCCTCGATGGTGCGGCTCATGTTCATGGTCGGATCCTCGATCCGCTCCTCGGGCGGTGCGACCGGAAGCGTCTCGACCTTGTTCTCCGTGCGAACCCGGGTGACCGTCACATCCAGCCCCTCGGTGACCGGGGTGTCGGCGGCGGGCTCGACGGTGTCCTGCTCCTCGAGCGGTGCACCCTTGGCCGCGAGCAGTTCACCGACGGTCGGGGCAGCGAGCCGCACATCGACGGGGGCGCTGCCACCGTCGGACAGGCGAACCACCTTGGGATTGATGACCTCGAGGTCAGCGCCCTCGAGCGGCAAACGCTCCGAGCGGGAGGCCGAGACGTGAACGTCCCCCGCGAGCCGTTCCTGCGAGAGCGCCTCGTTGACGGTCAGTGCGGTGGTCCACAGGGTCCGAGGCGTTCCGTCGACGGTCAGCGTCAACTCACGCGCCCGGCGCAACACAACTGTGTCGCCATCGGACACCGAGCTGCCACCGGCAGGGGCGACGACGTCGTGCTCACCGATCGAGTAGCCCGCGTCTTCGAGGACGGCATCGACGTCGGTGGACATCGTGTTGAGCGCGACGGTCTCGCCGTCGACGTCGACGAGAACGGTCTTGTGCCTGCTCACCGCCATTGCTCCGCCCGCGATCAGGGTCAGCAGCAGTGCGCCGACCACGAGTCGCAGCAGGGGTGAACTGGCGTTGTTGATTCGAGTGAGAGGTGACACGAGAACGTCCTGAGCTATGGGTTACCGGGATGTGATCCCGGACTTGAGCGATCACGGTACGGTAACGAATAGGCAGAGCTCCGGCAACCACACGGGGTGTGACCAGCAGAAATGGGACGAGGCTCACTAACGTCGTCAAGCGTCACGACCGGGTACGACGAGCACGAAAGCTGGGTTGCATGAGCATGCCGAGGATCAGTTGGCGCGGCGGGCACGGCCGCACACGATCAGCCGTCGTCATCACCCTGACCGGGGTACTCGCACTGCTCGGCGCCTTGGTCGGCACGGGCTCCGCCGCGGCGCAGTCCGATCGCACGTATGTCATCGCCACCGACGTCACGTTCGCCCCGTTCGAGTTCCAGAACGAGCAGGGCGACTTCGTCGGAATCGACATGGACCTGCTCGCGGCCATCGCCGAGGACCAGGGTTTCGACTACCAGGTCAAACCGCTCGGATTCAACGCCGCCGTGCAGGCACTGCAGTCACGGCAGGTCGACGGCGTCATCGCGGGCATGTCGATCACCGACGAACGCAAACTCGTCTTCGACTTCTCCGACCCGTACTTCGAGTCCGGGGTGCAGATGGCGGTGTCGACGGACAACGACGACATCACCTCCTACGAGGATCTGCGGGGCCAGCGGGTCGCGGTCAAGACCGGCACCGAGGGTGCGGCGTTCGCGGACTCGATCAAGAACCAGTACGGCTTCACCACCGTCACCTTCGACGATTCCGCCAGCATGTACGACGACGTCAAAACCGGGAACTCCGTCGCCGTCTTCGACGACTACCCCGTCCTGCTGTACGGCATCGCTCAGGGCAACGGCCTGAAGACCGTCACGGAGAAAGAGGCAGGCGCCTCGTATGGCTTCGCCGTGTCGAAGGGCCAGAACGCCGAGTTGCTCAGCATGTTCAACGCCGGCCTCGCGAACGTGAAGGCTAGCGGCCAGTACGACCAGATCATCGACACCTACCTCGGCGAAGGCGCCCAGACAGCACAGGGCGACAACACGTTCTTCTCCCTGCTGCGCGACAGCTTCCCGCTGCTCATGGAAGGACTCTGGCTCACCATCGTCCTGACCGTGGTGTCGTTGGCGATCGCGGTGGTCCTCGGGTTGATCTTCGGCTTCTTCCGGGTCTCTACCAGTCGCATCCTGCGCGGCATCGGCGTCACCTATGTCGACATCTTCCGCGGCACCCCGCTGATCGTGCAGGCGTTCTTCATCTACTTCGGCATTCCCGCGGCCCTGGACTTCAAGATGCCCGCCATGACCGCGGGCATCATCACCCTGAGCCTGAACGCGGGCGCGTACATCACCGAGATCATCCGGGGCGGCATCCTGTCCGTCGACAAGGGGCAGATGGAAGCGGCGCGCAGCCTTGGCATGGGATACCTGCCCGCCATGCGCAAAGTCGTCCTGCCACAAGCTTTCCGGACGATGATGCCGTCCTTCGTCAACCAGACCGTCATCACATTGAAGGACACGTCGATCCTGTCCGTGATCGGCATCGCCGAACTCACCCAGACAGGGAAGATCATCATCGCCAGGAACTTCGAGTCCTTCAACATGTGGCTGATCGTCGGCATCTTCTACTTCGTCATCATCATGGCCCTGACCAAACTGTCCGACCGGCTCGAGAAGAGGATCAATCAGTGAGCGACACCGTCACCGCACCCAAGATCCGGGTCGCCGGGCTGAAGAAGTCGTACGGGGACAACGAGGTGCTCAAGGGCATCGACATCGACATCGCGGCGGGCGAGGTCGTCTGCGTGATCGGGCCGTCCGGCTCCGGCAAGAGCACCTTCCTGCGCTGCCTGAACCGGCTCGAGGACATCACCGGCGGATCCGTCGTCGTCGACGGTGTCGACCTCACCGAGAAGAAGGTCGACATCGACAAGGTGCGCCAGCACATCGGGATGGTGTTCCAGCACTTCAATCTGTTCCCCCACATGACGGCGCTCGAGAACGTCATGCTCGCGCCGGTGCAGACGAAGCGGGCCACCAAGGAGGAGGCACGGGAGAACGGCATCCGGTTGCTCGGGCAGGTCGGGCTCGCGGAGAAGAAGGACGCCAAACCCGCCAGCCTGTCCGGTGGCCAGAAGCAGCGCGTCGCGATCGCTCGCGCCCTCGCGATGAACCCCGACGTCATGCTGTTCGACGAGGCCACCAGCGCCCTCGACCCCGAGATGGTCGGTGAGGTGCTGCAGGTGCTGCGTGATCTCGCCGCCCAGGGGATGACGATGGTCGTCGTCACCCACGAGATGGGCTTCGCCCGCGAGGTGTCCGACCGCGTCATCTTCATGGCGGACGGTTACATCGTCGAGGAGGGCACCCCAGAGGAGGTGTTCGGCAACCCGCAGCAGCCCCGCACCCAGGACTTCCTGCGGAAGGTGCTCTAGCCGGTCAGGCCCTCGTCGACCGGATCGACCGACTCCCGTGCGGCAAGTTCCCTGGTCACCGTCGGCTCGACCTGCACGCCGTGAGTGAAGAACCGGTGTATCGCCCTGGTGGGCGCTCGGCGGACGGTCAGAGGCGGTAGACGCGTTCGGCGTTGGCGGTCGCGGTGGCGGCGAGCTCGAACGGGTCCTGTCCGCGGGTCTCGGCGAGGGACCGGACCGTGTACGGGAGGCAGTACGGCTCGTTGGGGGCGCCGCGGAACGGGTGCGGCGTCAGATACGGTGCGTCCGTCTCCACCAGGAGCTGGCCATCCGGCACCAGCTTTGCCGCCTCGTGCAGCTCACGGGCGTTGCGGAAGCTGACGGTTCCCGAGAAGCTGAGTACGTACCCGGCCTCGACGCAGGCCAGCGCCATCGTCGCGTCCGACGAGAAGCAGTGGAAGATCACCGTCTCCGGCGCGCCCTCGTCGAGCAGCACGGTCAACAGGTCGTGGTCGGCCTCACGGTTGTGGATCATCAGCGGCTTGCGGAGCCGCTTCGCGAGGTCGATGTGCCAGCGGAAGCCCTCGACCTGATCCTCGACGGACGCACAGCCCTCGAGCTTGCCGGGCCAGTAGTAGTCGAGGCCGGTCTCCCCCACCGCGACGGTGCGCGGGTCGGCAGCGAGGCGTTCGATCTCGGCCTTCGTCGTGTCGTCGAGGACGTTCGCGCGGGTGGGGTGGATCGCGACGGCGGCGTACACCCGCGGGTCCCAGTGCGCGGCGTCGACGGCGAAACGGGCTGCGGCGAGGTCGTCGGCGACCGTCACGACGCGCCCGACACCGGCCTTCTCCGCGCGATCGACAATCGCAGCGACCGAGGTCGCGTCGTGCGCACCGCACGAATCGAGGTGCGTGTGAGCGTCCACGAGCGGAGAGAGGGGCTCGGGCAGGTCCGGGGCCGGACGATCCTTGGGCACACCGATACGATAGGCCCACCATGACTGCACCCAGCCGGCCCCCGTTCTTCATGACCACCGCGATCGCGTACCCCAACGGCGCCCCGCACATCGGGCACGCCTACGAGTACATCGCCTCGGACGCCCTCGCGCGCTTCAAGCGGCTGGACGGGTTCGACGTGTTCTTCATGACGGGGACGGACGAGCACGGCCTGAAGATGCAGCAGACCGCGGCGAAGGAAGGCATCGACGTCCGCGAACTCGCAGCCAGGAACTCGGACGTGTTCCAGGCCATGGACAAGGTGCTGAACATCTCCTACGACCGGTTCATCCGGACGACCGACGCCGACCACGAACTGGCGTGCAAGGCGATCTGGGAGCGCATGGTCGCGTCCGGGGACATCTACCTCGACACCTACGCGGGCTGGTACTCCGTCCGCGACGAGGCCTACTACACCGAGGCCGAGACGACGCTGCAGGAGGATGGCAGCCGCATTTCCACCGACACCGGCACCCCGGTGGAGTGGACCGAGGAGTCCACCTACTTCTTCAAGCTGTCCGAATATCAGGACAAGCTGCTCGCCCTCTACGAGGAGCACCCCGAGTTCATCGCGCCCGCGACTCGCCGCAACGAGATCGTCAGCTTCGTCTCCGGCGGCCTCAAGGACCTGTCGGTGTCGCGCACCACCTTCGACTGGGGCGTGCCCGTTCCGGGCGACCCCTCGCACGTCATGTACGTCTGGGTGGATGCGCTCACGAACTACCTCACCGGCGTCGGGTTCCCCGACACCGACTCCGAGGCGTACGGCAAGTTCTGGCCGGCGAACCTGCACATCATCGGCAAGGACATCAGCCGCTTCCACACCGTGTACTGGCCCGCGTTCCTCATGTCGGCGGGCCTGGAGTTGCCGAAGCGGGTGTTCGTCCACGGCTTCCTCTACAACAAGGGCGAGAAGATGTCGAAGTCGGTCGGCAACGTCGTCGACCCACTCGAGATGGTCGAGGAGTACGGCCTCGACGCCGTCCGGTACTTCCTGCTCCGAGAGATCTCCTTCGGCCAGGACGGCAGCTACAGCCACGAGGCCATCGTCGCCCGGATGAACGCGGATCTGTCGAACGAACTCGGCAACCTGGCCCAGCGGTCGCTGTCGATGGTCGCGAAGAACTGCAACGGTGCGGTGCCGACTCCCGGCGAGTTCACCGACGCCGACGTCGCGCTGCTCACACAGGCCGACGCGCTGCTCGAGAAGGTGCGCGCCGAGTTCGACGTCCAGGCCGTCCACCTCGGACTCGAGGCGATCTGGCACGTCCTTGCAGAGACGAACCGCTACTTCAGCGCCCAGGAGCCGTGGGTGCTGCGCAAGACCGACACCGCGCGAATGGAGACGGTCCTCTACGTGACGCTCGAGGTCGTGCGGATCGTCGGCATCCTCGTACAGCCTGTGATGCCGGACGCCGCGGACAAGATCCTCTCGATCCTCGGCCAGCGGCCCGAGTCGCGGCAGTTCGCCGACATCGCGACACGGATCGTGGCGGGCACAGCCCTCCCCGCACCGGCTCCGGTGTTCCCCCGGTACGTCGAGCCGGAAGAAGCCTGACGACCGGGGACCACTGAAAACGGCCCCGCCTGGGCCGACGGAACCTGTCGTACCCCTGGGGCACACTGCCCACATGGGGAGAAATCGAACAGACATTCGAGATGAGCGCTCCGGCGACGACGACGCGTCCCTGCTGCGTCACGCCTACGAGATCGGCTGGCAACCGGGCGACGTCCTGCACGTCGCCCGGCGGGGCCTCGCCGCGGTCGAGCTGGCATCGATCGCCCTCCTGATCCAGCGGGAGGCCCACCGGAGCGGCGCCTGGGCGCGGGCGCCGCTGCACTGGGTCGATCAGCTCAAGGCGATCGCGGACGCCTATCCGCGGCGACACGACGAGCCACACCTGGCGCCGACAGCGGCCCGACTGCTCGGCCAGCTGACACCGCTGCGCCGCTTGTGCCCACCACCGTCGCAGTGGCCCGACATGCGCTCCGACGACGCGGTCGCGGGAACGGACGCGAAGGTGCTGGGACGGATCCGCGGACTGCTCGCCAAGGCCGAGAGCACCGAGTTCACCGAGGAGGCCGAAACCCTCACGGCCAAGGCCCAGGAACTGATGACCCGGCACTCCGTGACAACGGCACTGCTCGACGCCTCCGCACCCGAGCACACGGTCCCGGTGCACGCCAGGAGAATTCACCTCGACCGGCCCTACAGCAAGCAGAAGGGCCTCCTGCTCACCACGGTGGGCGATGCCAATCACGTCCGCACGCTGTTCAATCCGGTGGATGCGATCGCGACCGTGGTCGGGACCCCGGCCGATCTCGAACAGGTCGATCTCCTGTTCACCTCGCTGCTCGTCCAGGCCACCCGCGCGATGCACACCGCAGGCTCGAACGGCGCGAGTTCGGCCGCCTTCCGGCGCGCCTTCCTCTACGGCTTCGCGGTACGGATCGGCCAACGCCTCACCGAGGCCGAGAAGTCCGCCACCGCCGAGGCGGTGATCGAAGCGGGTGTCACGTTCGGGGACCTGCTTCCCCTGCTCGCCCGCCGATCCGATGCGGTGCAGACCGAGGTCGACCGACTGTTCGGACCGGCGCTGCGCTCGTGGGGGTTCACGGTCAGTGATCGCGCCGGAATCGCGGCCGGACGAAGCGCAGCCGACGCCGCACATCTTGCGCCCGACCGACGGGCCGTGACTGGCTGACGGGACGCGGACGTGCTGCTGGGCACGCTCGCACCTGCCGTTTTCGTCCTCGCGCCCCGCCGTGAAACCCTTTCCCGGTGCGAGTCGAACGGTTGGGTGGGGGCGGAACCCCGGCGGCGGTGCTTCGCGCCCTGGCACGGGTCAGCACCAATCGGGGCGTCCCACTGCCCGCCGCGCTGATCGGCGACTGGTTCGGGTCGCGTGCGGTGATCGCTCCCAGCGTCACCACGGGGCCGGTTACCCCCGGCGCCGCCTTCGACATCACACCGTGGGCGACCCGCGACGCCACCGACGACGCAGATGCCACCGCACCGGTCGTCGGGGGCGGATGGATCGGCTTCCGGAGCTACCCCGACCTACCCACGTCCGGCCGGACGCCGGCGTTACCGGAGTCCGCGGGCGGCTGGACCGACTCCGTCCTGCGCCTCGATGCCGACAACTGTTGGTGGTACGAGTCGCTCACCAACACGTCGTGCCCCGAGCACTGGGTGACCGCCGTGACCGCACCCGACGCGGACCGCGCACCGTGGCACGTCGAATGGACCCCGCCGGACCGCGCGGCGCACCGCGCAGGCGTCCGGCAGTGCCTCGACGCGATCGCGGAGGGCGAGGTGTACCAGGCGTGCGTGTGTGGACAGTTCACCGGCGCCTTCGACGGCGACCCACTGCACTTCTTCGCCGACGCGGCGGACGCAACGCAACCGGCGCGCGCCGCGTTCGTTCACGGTGAATGGGGTGCGGTCGCGTCCCTGTCACCCGAGTTGTTTCTCGCTCGGCACGGAAACCAGGTGACGTCCAGCCCGATCAAGGGAACGCTGTCGATCGACGCCGACCCGAACGAACTCCGCGCCTCCGTCAAGGACGTCGCCGAGAACGTGATGATCGTCGACCTGGTCCGCAACGACCTCGGGCATCTCGCCGTCCCGGGGACGGTGACGGTCACCGATCTGCTCGGCGTGCACCCCGCCCCCGGCGTGTGGCACCTCGTGTCCACGGTCACCGCAACCGTGCCGCCGGAAACGGGGACACCCGCACTCTTCGACGCCAGCTTCCCGCCGGCATCGGTCACCGGATGCCCGAAACATCGAGCCCGACAACTCCTTTCGATGTGGGAGCCCAACCCGCGCGGGGTGTACTGCGGAACCGTCGGATTCGCCTCACCTCTGGCCGGCACCGAACTGAACGTCGCGATCCGCACCGTCGAGTTCGACTCACGGGGCAACGCGACACTCGGTGTCGGCGGCGGAATCACCATCGACTCCGATCCCGACGCCGAATGGCAGGAGTGCCTCGACAAGGCGTCGAGCATCCTGGCTCTGCGGAGTGCACCGAGGCACTGACGTCCCCGATGGGCGAACCGGGCACCGACTACTCCGAACACTCCCCCCGAGCCGACCCGGTCAGCTCGTAGTCGGCTTCCTGCTGGGCGCTGAGCGGCGACGACGACGAACAGATCCGGGCGATGATCGCATCGACGTCGAGACGCGACGCCCGCAGCACTCCGTCACCGTCCGCGGCCACCACGGTGTTCGAGTTCGGCAGGAACTCGACCTGCTGCCGTCCGGACCCGTCGACGAGAATCGGGCCGCCGACCTCACGCATGTCAGCGGGGTCGGCGACGTCCCACAGCCGGACCGTCCCGTCGTCGCTCCCCGACGCGACGTACCGGCCCGTCGAGTCGAAGGAGACCGAATAGACGGTGCCGCTGTGGCCACGCAGCTCCGGCACGCGCACCGTCATCGATCCGTCCTCGGCCCGATCCCACAGCACGACCGTCTGATCGTCGGTCCCGGTCGCGAGCGTCCGGCCGTCCGAAGAGAACGACAGGGAGTTGATGCCGGAACTTCCACCTGCGCCGACCGTCAATACCTCCGGCTCGGACGGATCGGTGACCCGCCACGCGAACAGTCCACCGTCGGCGTCCACGGCGACCAACGACGAACCGTCGGGACTGAACACAGCCGACCGCACGAGGTTGGTCGGCCCGTCGAGTCGCCCACCCCACGGCACAGGGTTCGCCGGATCGGCCAGGTTCCACAGCCGCACACTGGAGTCGTCGTCGCCCGCGGCGAGCGTGCGACTGTCCGGCCCGAACGCCAGCTCCCAGGTGAATCGGGTGTCGGTCAGGATCGGCGGACCCAGGGCGACGGGACGTTCCGGGTTCCGGACGTCCCAGATCTGCACCTGCCCACCCGTCGTGGGCGCCGTCGCCATCAACGTTCCGTCCGGAGCCAACTCGACCACATGTGCACCGCCGAAGGGGCGGGGCAACTCCACCGATCCCGACAGTTCGGTACGCCCGTTGGAGTCCACTCGCCAGAGCCGGATCACCGAGTCGTACCCGCCTGTCGCCATCAACTTTCCGTCGCGGCTGATCGACGGGAGCGTGAGCGCGGCATCCGACGCCGCGACCGCGGTGTGCGGCAGCGTCCACGCCCGGACGCGCGAATCCTGACCGCCGGTGAACACCGTCGCCCCGTCCGGAGACAGCGCCAACGCGGGTACACCTCCACCGTTTCCCGTCATCGGCGGCTGCAGCTGCCGCATGGTGCCGCGTCCCGCACCCACCGACCACCGCTTGACCGACCCATCCCAGGACGCGCTGACGAGCGTGGCGCCGTCGGGTGCGAATGCGATCGTCCAGATCGCGCCGGTGTGCGCCTGGACGGGGGCGCCGACCTCCCGCACCGCGCGCACGTCCGTGGTGTCGAACAACCGGATGATGCCGTCGTCGCTGCTCGCCGCCAAACTACGTCCGTCCGGTGCGAACGCAACGGAATGCACGACGTCGCCGAACTCGGCGGGAACGGGCGGCAGCGGAACCGGCGCACTGCGGTTCGACACGTCCCACAACCGGACACTGCGATCGTCGCTCGATGTCGCCATCACGGCCGAATCGCCACGGAACGAGACGGTCCGGACACCCGCAGGATGCGCGTTCAGGACCGTCGCCGGATACGGGCCGGGCGCAGGGGTTGCCGCCAGTGCACTCGACGTGTCGAACAGGGTAACGGTGCCGTCGTCGTTCGGCACGGCCAGCGTCCGACCGTCGGGGCTGAAGCGGATGTTGTGCACCGCCTCGGTGCCCACTCGGGCGTCGTCGAGCAGCAGTCGCGGCGCGGCCGGGTTCGTGACATCCCACATGTGCACGGTGCCGTCACCGGCCCCCGCGGCCAGCACCGCCCCCGACGGGGAGAACGACACCGACGCCATGTACTTCTCCGACCCGATGAGCGGGGGTCCGACCGGCGTCGGCTCCGCACCGCCACCGAGCTGCCACAGCCGTACCGTGCGATCGTCGCTGGCCGATGCCATCAACGTGCCACTGCTGTTGACCGCCACCCCGTACACCGGTCCGGTGTGACCTTCCAGGGCCCGGCCGATCGGCGTCGCCTCGGTCGCGATCAATCTCGAGTAGGCGTCCTCGGAATCCGGTCGCATCTGCCACGCTGCCAGGGAAAGCCGCGCCGACGTCGT
This sequence comes from Rhodococcus sp. RD6.2, assembly GCF_001040705.1. Taxonomy (GTDB): domain Bacteria; phylum Actinomycetota; class Actinomycetes; order Mycobacteriales; family Mycobacteriaceae; genus Rhodococcus_G. The sequence goes on along the minus strand of NZ_CVQP01000001.1, from coordinate 297,468 downwards.
GGGGTCGGTCGTCCGCAGGGAATCAGCGAGCGCGATGACCTGCCGGAACTGGGCGGCAGTGCTCTCGGACTCGGCGCGGTTCTTCGCCGACCACGCCGTCGACACCGCTACCAGTGCGACCACCGTCGACAGCACGAGAGCCGCCATCACCGTGCGCGCAACCCAGGTGCTTCGGCGTGCATGACGCGTCGACGCCGCGAGGAACTGCGACGCCGACGGCGTCAGCGACGTCGCGACCAGACCGGAACCGCCGCCCCTCGCTGCGCTGTACCCGACGCCGGCGTATCCCTCGGCGGCGAACTGCGATGCCTCGTTCACGATGTCGAGGCGGCCCCGCTGGTACAGGAGGCTGGAGTCGCGACCGGAGTCTTCCCACCGCGCCGCGTCCTCCTCGATCTGCTGCCGCAGCGCCGAATAGGACCGGTTCTCCTGGATCCAGGCCTTCAATCGCGGCCAAGCCTCGATCACGGCATCGTGGATCAACTCGACGCTGTCGGCGTCGGCGACGAGGACACGCGCTGCAATGAAACGATCGACGACCTGCTGGACCTCGGTGGGCTGATCGGTCAGTGCGAGCAGTTCCGGGCGGGTGCGCCGCATCTTGACGTCGGCTCCGGTCTGCGTCACGTACACCAGGTGCACCATGATCGCCCGAGCCAATGCCTGGCCTCGCTCGTCGAGGCCCTCCCAGGTGCGCTCCGCGGTCGCGGTCACCGATCCGCGGACACCACCGGTCGCCCGATAGCCCGCCACGGTCAACTGGCCGCCGCGTCGGCGCTCCCACATCGTGTCGAGTAGGTGCGACAGCAGGGGCAGTACGGTACTGCCACCGTCGTCTGCGGTGAGAACCCCAAGGTCGTGCAGGATCAGATCGACCAGTCCGGACTCGAGTTTGAGTCCGATCATCTGGGCGGGCCGGGTGATGACCTCGACCATGTCGGCTCGTGTCAGCGGCGACACCGCGCGGCTGCGCCGCTCGAGGGCGTCGGCGAGAACCGGATGAGCCAACGCCTGCGCGTAGAAGTCCGATCGCATCGTCGCGACGACGACCGGGGCCGCATCGGGCGTCTCGTCGGCCGCCAACGCCGATGCGGCGTCATCCAGCAGCTCGAGGAATCGGTCGCGGGCGTGCGCGTCGTCGCACTGGGTGAACAGTTCCTCGATCTGATCGACGATCACGACGAGCTGGGAGACGCCGAGGCGGATCGTCGCCGCACGGACCGCGCGCCGCACGTCCTCTCGTCCGAAGCCGGCGGGTAGGTCACCGAACTCGGGAATCGCGGCGGCGAGCGCTCGCACCGGGTCGGGCCCCGGGGTGACGACGATCGCGGTCACGGTCGCGGTGTCGGACGCCGGATCGGATCGCAACTGCCCGGTACCGAGGAGTTCGGGGACGAGGCCGGCCTGGACGAGCGACGACTTCCCGACGCCGGATGCGCCGGTGACGATGGCGATGCCGTGTCCCTGTGCGGCGGTCACCACGTCGACGAGACGCTGCAGGGTTTCCGTGCGCCCGAAGAACAGGCGCGCGTCCTCGGCCCGATACGGCTCGAGACCGCGGTAGGGCCGGACCCCGGACATCGGGGCGGCGGCGGGCTTGTCGGACTCGACGCTGCCGCGGGCGGCGCCACCGCCGTCGCGGGCACTCTCCCACCACGTGTGCCACTGCTTGAGCGAATACAACCCCGGCGACGGCGGCTGGCTTCCGTGTAGCGACTGGGCCGTGCGGACGAGGGAAACGAGTACCGGTCTCAGGGAGTCGAAGCTCGCGGGCACCCGCTTACCGGAGCGCCAGTCACTGAGGCGCTGGATCGACACCGGCTTCTCCGCGCCGATCGCGCGGCCGAGTGCGGCTGCCTCGGACACCACCGTCTTCAGGGGAGGCCCGCCCGCTGTTGCGAACAGCAGGCGCAACTGGTCGGCGAAATGCAACCTCGCGTCGTGCTCGTCGGTCATCCTGCTGCCCGTCTCCACCTGTTCCCAGCCGCGGAAAATCCGCTGCGGAATAGTTCCTCACCACATGTGAACTGGGAGAATACCGGACTGATGACACAGACCTATTGGTCAGGTTCGATCGGGGCGGCACAGTTGTGAGCACCGCAGGCAACGCCCTGCGTACGTCGCAGCACCGGCGGGGACTAAGAGTTCGAGGGGTAGTTCCCGCCGGGCAGCGCACATCCATGGTCGTGACGTGAGGAGTCGACGGTGAGTCGAATCGCCATCAGGATCGTTCGGAGTGTTCCGCCGACCCTGTCCGCCGCACTCGTCATCGCGGCATCCGTCGCGCTGATCGTCATCCTCGCGGGCATTCCCACCTGACCCTGCCGCACTCGGTTTGTCAGGATCTGCGCGCCGCGAGTACCGCTTCGTACACCTCACGCTTCGACACGCCCGCGGTCGCCACATCGGCGCACGCATCCTTGAGCCTCGCGCCGTCGGCGACCAACTGCTCGACGACGGCCACCAGATCCTCGGGCCGGGCGGCCACCGGACGGGCACCCTCGAGGACGACCGTGATCTCGCCCCGTACACCGTCGGCGGCCCACTCCGCCAACTCGGCGAGCGTTCCCCGTCGGACCTCTTCGTAGGTCTTCGTCAGCTCCCGGCACACGGCCCCCCGGCGTTCTCCACCCAGGACATCCACCGCATCCTCGAGGCAGTCCGCCAACCGGTGCGGGGCCTCGAAGAACACACAGGCCCTCGACTCGGTGCGCAGTGTCTCCAGCCATGCCCGACGCGGGCCCTGCTTGCGAGGCGGAAATCCGTCGAAACAGAACCGCTCGACCGGGACACCGGACAGCGCCAATGCCGTCGTCACCGCGGACGGGCCGGGCAGACACGTCACCGGCAGGTCCCGCTCGACGCAGGCCGCGACGAGCCGGTATCCGGGATCGCTCACCGACGGCATGCCGGCGTCGGTCACCAGCAGCACGGTGCGACCCTCGGCCACGTCCTCGACGAGCGCGGGCAGCCGGGTCGTCTCGACCTGGTCGTAGAAGCTGACGACACGGCCCGTGATGGTGACGCCGAGCGCCGACGCCAGGTGCCGGGTGCGGCGGGTGTCCTCGGCAGCGACGACGTCCGCCGTCCCGAGTGCGGACCGCAACCGTTCCGAGGCATCGCCGACATCACCCATCGGGGTCGCAGCCAGGACGAGACAACCGTTCATGTCCGACAGCCTACGATCGTTCGGTGACCCAGTTGACCGACGAGCGCTGGGCGGCGGACGACCGGGTGCTGATCAGCCCGGGGCCCGCCGCGCCGGTACCGGATCCGCCGCCCGCCGATCGGCTTCGCGGCTGGGTGGTCACGCTGTTCCTCACCGCGGTCGCCGCGATCACCCGGTTCACGATGCTCGGCTACCCGACCGATGCGGGTACGCCCGTCTTCGACGAGAAGCACTACGCGCCGCAGGGCTGGCAGGTGCTCACCGGAGGCGGCGTCGAGGACAACCCGGGATACGGATTGGTCGTCCATCCGCCGGTCGGCAAGCAGCTGATCGCGCTCGGCGAGGCTGTGTTCGGATACAACGGCTGGGGCTGGCGGTTCGCGGCGGCCGTGGCGGGCACGATTCTCGTGCTGCTGGTGATCCGCATCGTGCGGAGGATGACGCGATCGACACTCGTCGGGGCGATCGCGGGCATCCTGATGATCGCGGACGGCGTCATGTTCGTCTCGTCGCGGATCGGGATGCTCGACATCTTCATGGCACTGTTCGTGGTCGCCGCGTTCGGCTGTCTCGTCGTCGACCGCGACCAGGTGCGGGCGCGGATGGCGGTGGCATTCGCGGAGGGCCGGATCGGAGTCTCCGAATACGGACCTCGGCTCGGGGTGCGGTGGTGGCGTTTCGGCGCAGGCGTCATGCTCGGGCTCGCGTGCGGCACGAAGTGGTCGGGCATGTACTTCATCGCGTTCTTCGGGCTGATGTGTGTCGCCTTCGACGTCGCGGCGCGCCGGTACCACGGGGTGCGCCGACCGTGGGTCGGCACCGCGCTGCGTGACATCGGTCCGGGGTTGTACGCACTCGTCCTGGTCCCGCTCGGCGTCTACCTGGCGAGCTACTGGGCATGGTTTGCCTCGGAGACCGGGGTGAACCGGCACGCGGTCGGCGACGAGGTGGGGTTCGGCGGCAGCTTCTCGTTCGTCCCGGACGCGCTACGTTCGCTCTGGTACTACAGCGGCAACGTCCTCGAGTTCCACTCCGGACTGACCAATTCTGCCGGGAACCATCACCCGTGGGAGTCGAAGCCGTGGACGTGGCCGATGGGACTGCGGCCGATGCTGTACTACTTCGCCGAGGGCGACCAGGTCTCGGGTTGCGGCGCGCAGAGCTGCGTGAAGGCGATCATGCTGATCGGCACGCCTGCGATGTGGTGGCTGGCGTTGCCGATGTTGGCGTGGGCGCTGTGGCGGTCGGTTGTCGGGCGCGACTGGCGGTACGCCGCGGTGCTCGTCGGCTACGCGGCCGCCTGGCTGCCGTGGTTCGTCACGATGGATCGGCAGATGTACTACTTCTACGCGGTCGCCCTCGCGCCGTTCCTGGTGATGGGTCTGGCGTTGGTGTGCGGCGAGGTGATCGGCTCGGCTCGGGGGCGGTTGGGTGCGACGCGCGCGGCGACCGACGAACGTCGCGGAACCGGACTGCTGGCCGTCGCCCTGTACCTGGGGTTGGTCGTCGCGAACTTCGTCTGGTTGTGGCCGATCCTGACAGCGCTGCCGATCACTCCGGAAATGTGGCAGCAGCAGCTGTGGCTACCGAGCTGGCGGTGACCCTACTCGGACACGGGTTGGTGGCGTTTGCGCAGCGGCAGCGGGAGTCTGCGTCTTTCCGGTGGGCGCAGAATCATCGGGTCGTGGCAGAGGTCCCGGTACAGCGAGATACACAGGCCGATCATCACCACGACGAACGGCGCCGCCGCGATGATCGTCATCGTCTGCAGCGCGTTCAGAGCGTCCTCCCCGCCCGTCCACAACATCAACGCGGCGACACCACCGGTCAACATTCCCCAGAACACGACGACCCAGCGGGACGGTGCCAGGGTTCCGCGTTGGGACAGCGTTCCCATCACCATCGAGGCCGCATCGGCACCGGAGACGAAGAAGATCGCGACGAGCAGCATCACCAGCACCGCCGAGATCCCGAACAACGGGAGATTCTCGAGCATCCCGAACAGCTGCGACTCCGAGGAGCCGCGCGCAGCCAGGTCGATGCCTTCACGTTGTTCGTCGATGCCCGCGCCGCCGAAGATGCAGAACCAGAACAGGCTTACCGTGCTCGGAACCACGATTACACCGATCACGAACTCTCGGATGGTGCGCCCACGACTGATGCGGGCGAGGAACATCCCGACGAACGGGGTCCAGGAAATCCACCAGGCCCAGTAGAAGATCGTCCACGACGACAGCCATTCGGCGGTCTCCGGATTACTGGACGCGGCGGTGCGCGCGGACATTTCCGCGAGCTCGCTCACGTAGGCACCGATGGTTGTGGGCACCAGGTTGAGAATCAGGACCGTGGGTCCGAGCACGAACACGAACACCGCGAGCAGCAGCGCGAGCACCATGTTGATGTTCGACAACCACTGAATCCCCTTGGAGACACCGGAAACCGCGGACGCGACGAATGCCAGGGTGAGCACCGCGACGATCGCGACGAGCAGCATCACGCCCGCCTCTTCGAGCCATCCGACAACCTCGATGCCGGAGCCGATCTGCAGTGCCCCGAGACCCAGCGAGGCGGCCGTGCCGAACATCGTCGCGAAGATGGCGAGGATGTCGATGACCTTGCCGATCGGTCCCTCTGCACGTCGTCCGAGGAGCGCGATGAACGCCGAACTGAAAAGCTGCTTGCGTCCCCGCCGGTAGGTGCCGTACGCGATGGCGAGCCCGACGACGGCGTACGTGGACCAGGGATGCAGGCTCCAGTGGAACATCGTGGTCGCCATGGCGGTGCCGATGCCGCCATCGGTGCCGGGTGGAGGCGTCACGAAGTGGGCGAGAGGTTCGGCGACACCGAAGAACATCAGTCCGATGCCCATACCCGCGCTGAACATCATCGCGATCCAACTGACGGTGCGGAATTCGGGCTTCTCACCGTCCTTGCCGAGCGGAATGCGGCCGAACCGACTGAACGCCAGCCACAGCGAGAAGATGACGAACCCGCTGGCCGCGAGGATGAACAGCCAGCCGATGTTGACGACGAGCCAGTCGAGCACTGCGGTGGTGACACTGTTGAGGCTGTCGGAGCTGACGAGACCCCAGATCAGGATCGCGGCGACGACGGCGGCCGTGACCCCGAAAACGATGCGGTCCGTTCGCGGACCGGCACCGCGGGTACCACCCGGATCTCCGTCGTCCGGGCCGAAATCCTGCGCCCCCTCGCCGGGATTCTGGGCCTCGGGACCCGAGTTCCGCGGCGGAGGGTCGGTCTTCGCAACCATGAATGTCTACGTTGCGTGGCCTGGGGCACAAATGCAAGCCGACGCGACGCCGGGCGTGGCGTCGCGTCGGCCGGTTCGCGTCGCTAGGCGACGCTTGGCGTGCTCGACCTGCCGCGGAACAGGGCGTCGACGCTGAGCCGTCCGGCACCGGTCGCAGCGATCAACAGCGACGAGACACCGAGCGCGAGAACCAGTTCGTAGCCGCCCTCGGACACGAAGATCCCCTTGTCGACGTGGACGATGAAGAACGCGCCGAGCATGTCGAGGAACAGCAGGATGCCGAAAATCGGCGTCGCGACGCCGGCAATGAGGGCGAATCCGCCGACGAGTTCGATGGTCGCGGCGGCGATCGCCGACAGGTCGGGCAGTGGGGCGCCCATCCCGTCGAACGCCTTCTGCGTCGCGTCGATGCCGTTGGTGAAGAACTTCTGCCAGCCGTGGGCGACGAAGATGATGCCGATGCCGATGCGGGCGATCAGGAGGGCCAGGTCGCGGAAAGCGCTGGATTTCATGAGTGTTGTCGTCCTTTGCGATTCGGGGCGCGGGTCGGCGTTCCGATTGCGGAACACGCCCACTGTCGCACGATTTAAGTTGAAGCGTCAACCAAGCGGGTGTGATGCGACCGCCTGGCGTACCCCACCCACGACCCGACGACGACAGCGATCACCAGCAGTCGAACCAGATTCACGGCCTCGACCGGATAGACGACACCTGTCAGGTAATGGGCGATGAAACCCGCGGAAGGCAACGCCGACCGGCCTCCCGACAGCCTCGCCCAGTTCTCGAGCCACGTCAGCGGGCACTCGTATCCCACCAGCACCGAGCCGACACCCCACACGACGGCGATCACGTGCAGCGGGAGTGTGCGGGGCCAGCGCCACGCCAGGAAGCCACCGAACACCAGGTATCCGATGAACGCGAAGTGCAACGCGACCGCGAGCACCTCGACGACGCGGTAGAGCATCACCACCTCCGTCACGCGCACACTGCTCCGCGACGTTCCCACCCCGAGTTCGAGCGTAGCCCCTACGCCCCCCGGATCGCCGCCTCGACCAGCGACCGGGCCACATCGTCGGACAGACCGAGGCCGCGCACGGTCGCGACGTAGTCCGTGGCCGCACGCGCCGCGACACCGGCCGACGCGTCACCCATCGATGCAACGAAGGATCCGAGCCGGCCGCGGGTCTCGATCGCCCCGAGCGCCTCGAGTTCCCGGTACGACTTCGCGACCGTGTTCGCCGCCAACCCCAACTGTTCGGCGAGCGCCCGCACGGTCGGCAGCTTCGTGCCCGCGATCAACCGACCGTCCCGCACTTGGTCGAGGACCTGCAGCTTCACCTGCTCGAACGGTGCCGTCGACGACTCCGGATCGATGTCGATGCGCATGTCGCGAGGCTAGCCCTGCGGAGCGCCGACGGCACGCCGACCCGCACTAGTCAGGACAATCGGTCCAACCCGTCGAACCACGCCGACTCCTCGTACAGCTTGCGACTACGCCAGCCGTCCTCGGTTCGAACCAATTCGTGGTTGTACCAGCCCCCGCAGAAGAACTGCTTCGCCGGAGCACCGTCCTGCGCCTCGGCGAGAATCATCGGGTTGAAGAACATCGCCCGGACGCTCGCCTCGTCCCCGGCCAGGTCGACCGAGATGTTGGAGACGAAGTGCTGCGTGCGGGCGAAGAGGTCGAGCATCGGGGTGAGTTGGGTGACGACCTCCTCGAGAGACCCGGCGGGCCCGCCCGTCGTCGAGTAGTCGATCGCCGCGTCGGGAGTGAACACCGTTCGGTACAACACCCAGTCCTTGGTGTCGACGGCATGCGCGTAGCGCGTCAGCAGGTCCGTGATCTCGATGCGGTCGGCGATCGTCCGAAGGTCCATCACGACATGAAACCGCACCGGCGTCGCCGTTGTCCCGGAATCCGGCGGCCGGGGCAGAATGTCCGTCATGGCAACCACTTCCCCCGCGACCAGGGCGACGATCTACCACAACCAGCGCTGCTCGACGTCCCGCAAGGTGCTCGCGTTGATCGAGGAGGCGGGCATCGTCCCGACGATCGTCAAGTACCTCGACACCCCGCCGTCGCGGGACGGACTGCGCAAGCTCCTCGACGACGCGGGGCTCGAACCGAGCCAGGCGATCCGCACCAAGGAAGCCGTGTACAAGGAGCTCGGCCTCGCAGACGCGAGCGAGGACGAACTGATCGACGCGATGGTCGAGAATCCGATCCTCATCGAGCGCCCGCTGGTCGTCACCGACCGCGGCACCGTCCTCGCCCGCCCCGTCGAGAAGGTCACCTCGATCCTCTAGACGCCTCTCGCGTGTGCGCCTTGTCGATAGCTCCACCTACCAAGAGGCGCACGAGCGGTGCGCCGCCTACTCCCGCCAGATCGGGCAGGACATGCAGCGCGGGCCACCTCGACCGGAACCGAGTTCGGAGCCCGCAATGCGCAGGACCTCGATGCCCGAGGCCTCCAGCCGGGCATTGGTTTCGACGTTGCGTTCGTAGGCGACGACGACACCGGGCGCGAGCGCGAGAGTGTTGTTGCCGTCGTCCCACTGCTCGCGCTCGGCGGTGACGTGGTCGAGCCCGGTGTCGATGACCCGAAGCTTGTCGATACCCATCGCCGCTGCCGCCGCATCGAGAAAGGGTTCGGCGCCGCGGATCGTGACCCCATCGCCCTCGAACCGCAGCGTGAAGGACGAAAGCGTGTCCGCCACAGCCGGATACATGACAATAGCGTCGACGTCGACCATGGTGCACACGGTGTCCAGGTGCATCGAGGCCCGACGTTGCTCGATGGGGACGACGAGCACCGTATGCGCGAGTCCGTCCTCGAACACGCTCCGCGCCAACGCTTCCGCCCCTGCCGGCGTGGTCCGCTCCCCCACCCCGACCGCGATCACGCCCGGCGCGAGCAGCAGCACATCACCCCCTTCGACCGGCGCAGTGTGCGACTCGTACGCGCGTCGCACACCGAGGAATCGTGGATGGTGCGCGTAGATCAGATCCGTCAACGACGCCTCCCGGACCCTGGCCGGCAGGGCAAGCGCGGTGATCGCGACCCGGTCGGCGATCCAGAACGACGAGTCCCGGGTGAACAGGAGATTCGGGAGCGGCTCGATGACGAAGTCGCCGCCGTGGTGCATCCGCCGCACCAATGACGACCCACTGGGTCCGATCGGCAGTTCGTCGAACGTCATTCCTGCGGTCAACACCGTGGACAGCGCCGCCGGGTCGACGGTGCGCAGGTGCGCCGCGAGCTCCTGCGCCAACGGGTGCCCGAGTCGACGTGGGTCGACGGCCGCCGCGATGCCCTGGATGCGGGCCGCTCCACTGACCGTCAGCGCCTCCGTCAACACGTCAGACAGCAGGAGCACCTCCACACCACGTGACCGCAGCAGGTCCGCGAACGCGTCGTGCTCGTCCTGCGCTCGATCGACCCAGGGCAGTCCGTCGAAGAGCAGTTGGTCGTTGTTGCGCGGCGTCAGACGCTTGAGCTCGTCTCCGGGCCGGTGCAGCAGCACCGTCCGCAGACGCCCCACTTCGGAATCGACCCTGGGGGCCGGGTTCTCGCTCGTCATGAGTAGACGGTAGTGCGCACCGCCGGCGTCGGCGACTCATCGGCGACACGTGGCGCGCGGGTTCGTCAGCGGATCAGCCCCCGGTCGCGTGCCACCGCGACCGCGGCGGTGCGGCTGTCGACGGACAGTTTCGAGAACACGTGCACCAGGTGCGATTTCACGGTCGCCTCGGTGACGAACAGTTCCCGTGCGATCGCCCGGTTCGACATTCCACGGGCGACGAGTGTGACGATCTCGATCTCGCGGGCGCTGAGGTCCTCGTGCGGTGCCCGGATGCGGCGATAGAGCCGCTGCGCCACACCGGGATCGAGCACGGTCTCGCCCCGCGCCGCGGCCCGGATCGCGTCGATCAGCTTTTCCGGATCACTGTCCTTGAGCAGGTACCCCGACGCCCCCGCCTCGACGGCACGGAGAATGTCGGCGTCGGTGTCATAGGTGGTGAGGACGACGACTTTCGGTGGCCGCTCCCCCGCGATGATCGCGCCCGTCGCCTCCGCGCCGTCCATTCCCGACCCCAGGCGCAGGTCCATCAGGACGACGTCGGGGTGCTGGGTGCGGATCACGTCCAGCGCCTCCTCCCCCGACGACGCCTCACCGACGACCTCCAGACCGTCGACCGACGACAGCAGGGCCCGCATCCCGGCACGCACGACGGGATGGTCGTCCACCAGGACGATCCGCAGAGCCCCGCCTGCGCCCGGTGCCGTCACGACGGCACCGGCAGGGTCGCGGCCAGAGCGGTCCCGTCGCCCGGCGCCGATTCGACCACCAGCGACCCGCCCAGCGAGTCGAGGCGCTCGCGCATCGACCGGATCCCGAACGACCGCCCTCGCGGCGCGTCGGGGTCGAAGCCGACTCCGTCGTCGACGACGTCGAGACGCACCTCGTCCTCGGCGTAGCTCAACGTGACCCGGACGCGTTCTGCCGCGGAGTGCAGTCGGACGTTCGCCAGCGCGCCCTGCGCCACCCGTAGCAGCGCGACGTCGTACTCCATCGGCACCGGGACAGGTGCTCCGTCGACGACGACGGTGGCATCGATGCCGGTGTGGTCGCGCAACTGCGCGGTCACCCGGTCGAGTGCGGACACCAGCGACGCGCCGTCCATGACGGCGGGCGTCAACGCCCCGACGACTCTTCTGGCCTCGTCGAGGCCGCCACTTGCCGTCTCCTCGATCTGGCCGAGCACCGCAACCGGGTCACCGCGCTGTCCGGCGCGAGCGAGCAGCACGATCGACGAGAACCCCTGCGCCAGGGTGTCGTGGATGTCCCTGGCCAGCCGCGCCCGCTCCTCGGCCGCACCGGCCTCACGCTGAAGCGCCGCGAGTTCGTCCTGGGCACTGAGCAGTTCGTTGTGCGCGATCGACAGTTCCTCGTAGAGCTTGCCGCGCTGCCGCGCGTTCTCGAGCAACTGCTGGTAGACCAGCGCCATCCCCGCCGACGCCGCCGCACCGAAGATCGGGCCGAGAACCGAGGCCACCGGATTCGACGCGCCGTGCCACAGGGAGCCGCCGATCGCGGCCGCCGTGATCCCCACCGTCGCGGCCAGAGCGGCCCGGGTGGACAACAGGTGGAAACACAGGAAGTACAGGGGGAACGCCACCCACACGAACGACGGGTCGAGCGCCACCAGGAGCAGCCAACCGGCCACCAGGATCGCGAGCCAGAACCGACCCCACGACGAATCCCCGGTAGGGTCCGCCTTCCTGGCGAACCACATTCCCGAGCCGTACCACCCGAGCAGCGCGACAGCCACCGCAGTCGTCACGACCGGTGACGACCCGTCCGCCACCACCCGGGCGACGCCGAGGCCGAGCAGCAGGACGAACAGTGCATGCGCGCCTACCGTCATGACGCGCAGCATGGGAGCGGACGTGGGCTGCATTTCGTCCACGCTAACACTCGGGTGCACCCTGATCCGCCTCCGACCTGCGGGTTCCAACTTTCGATTGATCGCCGAACCCACCCGTTGCGCGATGCCAACCTCCTCGCCTGAGAAGAGGCTGGAGTCATGTTCCTCGCACTGCGTGACCTCCGATTCGCCAAAGGCCGCTTCGCACTGACCGTCGCCGCCGGATTTCTCGTCTCGTTGATGGTGGTCCTGCTGTCAGGCCTGACCGCCGGACTCGGCCACGAGTCGATCTCCGCGGTCCAGAGCATCGGCGCCGACCACTACGCGTTCGAGGACTCCGGGCAGGACCGGCCGCTGTCGTTCTCCGACTCCCGCGTCACCGAAACGCAGCACGACGAACTCGCCGCGCAGCCCGGTGTCGACGAAGTCGCAGTCGTCGGGGTCGCCCCGGCTCGGGTAGCGGTCGGCGGGTACGAAGCCGCTGTCAGCGCATTCGGGGTCGACGGTACGTCCTTCGCGGCACCGGTCCCGTTGTCGCCCGGCCAGGTCGCGATGAACCGCACCTTCGCCGAGGACAACGGGGTGACCTCAGGCGAGCAGGTCGACATCGGGGGTCACACCGTCACGGTGACCGCCCTCGTCGACGACTCGTCTCACAGTCATCAGCCCGTGGTCTGGCTGGATCTCGGCGACTGGCAGGCACTTCCGACCGCGGCGGGCAGCTACGGCACCGTCCTGGCACTGAAGACGTCGACTGGCTTCGACGCGGGCGCGGCAGCGACCGCCTCCGGCACCTCGATCACCGATGAGTCCGGCGCGTTCGGCGCGATCGGCGGCTACAGCTCCGAACGCGGATCACTGCTGCTGATCCAGGCCATGCTGGTGGCGGTCGGCTCTCTGGTGGTGGGCATGTTCTTCACCGTGTGGACGATTCAACGCGGGCAGGATCTCGCGGTCCTCAAGGCGATCGGCGCGTCCACCGGATACCTGATCCGGGACGCCCTCGGCCAGGCACTCGCGGTCCTCACTCTGGGCACCGCCCTCGGTACGGCCGCCGCCGTCGGGTTGGGATCCCTTGCTGCCCAGTCCGTTCCATTCAGCCTGACGGTGGCCGGCGTCGCACTCCCCTTCGTCGCCCTTATCGCACTCGGCATGGTTGGCGCCGCTGCTGCCCTCACCCGGATCGTCACCGTCGATCCACTCACCGCGCTCAGCGCGGCGCGCTGACACCCGCGCCTCACTCGGAGAACCAGGAGAACAACCATGGGAATCACCCTTCGCGACGTCGTGTTGACGTATCCCGACGGCGACGACCGGATCCGAGCACTCGACGATGTCGACTTCACCGCCGAACGCGGTCGACTGAGCGCCGTGACCGGACCGTCCGGCTCAGGCAAGTCGAGTCTGCTCGCCGTCGCGGGCCTGCTGACCGTCCCGGACTCGGGCCGTGTCGAACTGGACGGCGACGACCTCACCGGGGCATCCCGCGCCGAGCGGACGGCACTACGACGCGAACGGCTCGGATTCGTATTCCAGCAGTCGAACCTGCTGCCGTCACTGACCGCAACGGAACAACTGCTCGCCATCACCCATCTGCGCGGACGTCGCATCCGCGCCGACCGGGACCGGGCGCGCGGTCTGCTGACCGAACTGGGTCTCGGCACGCACCTCGACCGGCGTCCACACCAACTGTCCGGCGGGCAGCGGCAGCGGGTCGCGATTGCCCGCGGTCTGATGAACGAACCGTCGGTGTTGCTGGTCGACGAACCGACGTCCGCGCTCGACGAGGACCGGAGCAGGCAGGTCGTGGCGCTGCTCGCCGACCTGGCCCACGACCGGAACGTCGCCGTCGTGATGGTCACGCACGACCTCGGCACATTGGATCTCGTCGACGAGGTCCACGAGATGCACAGCGGACGGCTGACTTCCGGATCCCGCGTCAACGTATCCGAGTGAACGAAAACGGCGCCCCGTCCCGAAACCGGGACGGGGCGCCGTGACGCGAGCGTTCGCGACTACTGGCCGAACAGGCTGCCCATGTCGACGCTTCCGCCGCCGCCACCGGGGTTGGGCACCGGCTCGTCGGTGACGGTGACCGTCGTCGTGGACTCGGAACCGAGGAAGCCGGGTCCACCGCTGTAGACGGCGCGGACGTCGAAGATTCCGCTGGCGTTGAAGACGTAGCTCTGCTGCGCCAAACCGTTCTTGACGTTCACGGGGTTACCGAGGGGCTCGGCGCCGCTGAAGAACTGCACCGTTCCGGTGGTGGCCGCGGGCGCCACCGTCGCGCGCAGGAACACGTAGACACCCTTCTGCGCCAAGGTCGGGATGTTCAGCGTCAGCGTGGTCGCCACGTCGGTCGCGCCCGGCTCGCTGACCTTGATCGTCTGAGCCGCGGACGTCGATGCGTTGAACCCGGGCGCGCCGTTGAACACGGCGGTGAGCACCTTGTCACCGACGACGTTGAAGTTCTGCACCACGCTTGCCTTGCCCGTGGCGGGGTCGACATCGGCGGTGCCGAGGACCGTCGCACCGTTCTTGAAGGTGACGGTTCCGGCGCCCGGAGAGGGCTCGACCTGGGCTTCGAGAACGACGTCCGTGTTGATCAGCGAGGTCGCCGGAACGATGAGCGTCGTCTGCGTGCTCTGGTTGCCCGCTTCGATGGTCACGGTCTGGGCAGCAGAGACGGACTCCAGCGCATACCCGGTGCCGAGGAACTTCGCGGTGATGTCGAACGTGCCTGCGTCGACGTTCGACGGGGTCCAGTCGAAGGTCGCCGCACCGGTGGCGTTCAGCGTTCCGGTGCCGACCTCGTCCACGCCGCGGTAGAACTTGACCAGGTCACCGGCGCGACCGCCGAGAACGTTCGCGGTCAGCGTCGACTTGATGCCGCCCTTGAGCGCGCCGACCGGCTTGAGCTCGGTGGTGGTGACGTTCTTCGCGACGTTGAGGGCGGGGCCCTGTCCGCGGAACTCGCCAGCGGTGGTGCCGCCGTACGCAACGCCGGTGTTCTGGGCGGCCTCACGGACGCAGTTGGCTCCGACGGAGTACTGGAACTCGAAGGTCTGGGTGGCAGTGGCGTCCCAGGAACCCGCCACACGGACCAGGCCCGCGCCGATGCTGGACACCGGGACGGGCAAGCCGTTGACCTTGGCGGTGTTCTGCAGGTAGGTCAGGCAGGTGGGTCGGACGTCCTCGACCCAGCTGACGGTGCTGCCCGCACCGGTGATCGTGGTGGTGGCGGTGAGGATCTCGCCCTCGTTGGGCGTCACGTTGCTCACCGTGCGGGTGAGCGCGTCGCCACCGTTGGTCCACGAGATGGTTCCCGGTGCGGCCGACGCGACGCCGGTGGACACCACCGCCACGAATCCCGCGGCAACCCCGACCGCGCTCGCAAGGGCGACCGCCCTGCGTCCAGACATCCCCGACATGCCATTCCTTCCGAATGCGGCCCCCACGAAAGGCCCCAGTGGTGTGGTCACGAACCGCCGATAGAGGCGGATCGGATTGAGATCGGGGTGCAGTAGATCACGGTTCGATCACTTGCAGAGCCAGTTTCGGCGAACTGGTCGAACGTTCGTCCAGACGTCAGGAAACGGTCGCCGCAGAGCGTGTCAGCGCAGATATTTCGAGAACTGGCGGTTCGCCTGACGCATCACGAACTCGTAGGGCCACGCGAACTTCCGGGCCCACCAGTATCCGAATCGGATGTCCGGCGAGGTGTAGACGAGGAACCGTTCCTTCTCGATTCCCCGCACGATGCACTGCGCGACCTTCTCCGGGGTCACGGCGCGCCTCTCGAACAGGTGGACGGCCTTCTGAACCTTCGGGTCGTTCCGGTCGACACCGGCGATCTCGACCGTCCCGACCAACGGAGTCTGGACCGCTCCGGGAACCACGAGAGAGACACCGATCCCGTGCTGCTCCAGGTCGAACCGCAGCACCTCCGACACGCCGCGCAGCCCGAACTTACTTGCGCTGTACGCCGCGTGCCACGGCAGTGCCAGCAATCCGGCGGCCGAGGACACATTCACCAGGTGCCCACCCCGGCCCGCACGAACCATGGGCGGCACGAAGTTCTCGATGACGTGGATCGGGCCCATCAGGTTGACGTCGACCATCGACTTCCAGTGCCGGTGCTCGAGATTCTCGACAGTCCCCCACGCGGAGATCCCGGCGACGTTCATCACGACGTCGAGTGAACCGTGGTCGCCGTGGACCTGCACCGCCCACTCGGTGACGGCGTCGTAGTCAGCGATGTCGAGGGCACGAGATTCCACAATGTCACCGCCGCGCGCGGTGATGGTCGCGACGGTCTCGGCAAGGCCCACTTCGTTGATGTCGGTGAGGAACAGTTGTGCGCCCTCGGCCGCGCAGGCCAGCGCGGTGGCGCGACCGATTCCACTTCCGGCACCGGTGATCAGACACTTCTTGCCGCCGAGATTCCTCACGAGACCCCCTGCCGTCCGTACGCGGGTGCGCACTCGATTCACGGCGGGAGTCTACGGCGGCAGCGGTGACGCGACCGCCCACCAGCGCACGGCGAGCCGATATAGGCCGCCGTCGCCCGGTCGCGCACGACCTACAGTCGCGTGGCCATCTCGTCCTGGTAGCCGCGGATGGTTCGCTCGATCTCCTCGGCCGCGGCCGCATCCTCGTGGCCACGGGCGTAGTCGGCGCGCTCCCGCAACTTCCGGATCGCCCTGCGCAACTCGTCATCCGACATTCTGTGATCCATATCACTCAGTGTGCTCCGATTCGGGCGCACGGCCAACCGCCCAGAATGCCGGACGCCGCGGGGCTATCCTGGTAGGTGACGTGGGTCACATCGCTGCCCTGGGTGGCCCCGGTCCGCCAGTCAAGGAGGATCCACGATGAGCCTCGACACCCTCTGCGCCGCATTCCAGGACACCGTCGCCCGCCATCCTGACAAGATCGCACTGCGCACCCCCGCCGACAGTGTGGCCATCACCTGGCACGAGTACGGCGAGCGCGTTCGATCCATCGCCGCCGGGCTCGCCAATCTCGGTGTCCGACACGGCGACACGGTCGGGATCATGCTGACGAACCGCCCCGAGTTCAACCTCGTCGACACCGCGGCTCTGCACGCGGGAGCCACCCCGTTCTCGGTGTACAACACCCTCGCCGCCGAGCAGTTACGGCACGTACTGACCAACGCGCGCAACCGGGTCATGGTGTGCGAGAGCCAGTTCCTTCCGGCGATCCGCGAGGCGATCCCAGGAACCTCGGTCGAACACGTCGTCTGCGTCGACGGAGCCTCTGACGGAGCCGTCGACCTCGCCGACCTCGAGGCGAATCCCGACCCGGCCTTCGACTTCGACGCGAGTTGGCGGGACGTGCGCCCCGACGACCTCGTCACGATCATCTACACGTCCGGCACGACGGGGCCTCCCAAGGGCGTGGAGCTCACCCACTCGAACATTTTCGCCTACCGCGACGCCGCCGTCGACCTCGCGCACCCCACGTCCGACGATCGAGGCGTGTCGTACCTGCCCGATGCACACATCGCGAACCGGGCCGTCGCCCACTACCTCCCGATCTTCTTTGCGGCGGAGATCACGACCCTCGCTGACATGAAGCAGGCGACAACCGTGCTGCCACAGGTTCACCCCACGCTCTTCCTCGCCGTCCCCCAGGTCTGGTACAAGGTGAAGGCCGGGATCGAAGCTGCGATCGACGCCGAGAGTGGGACCAAGGAGAAGCTGGCTCGCTGGGCCGTCGACGTGGGAATGCGCGTCGCCCGAATGCGGTCGGCGGGCGTCCCCGTTCCGCACCGGCTGGAACTGCAGCACGCAGCCGCGGACCGTCTGGTCCTTGCCTCGATCCGCCGCAAGCTCGGCATGGACGAGGTCCGCATCGCCTTCACCGGCGCCGCGCCGATCTCACCCGACGTGCTGACCTTCATCCTCGGCCTCGGCATACCGTGTTGCGAGGTGTGGGGTATGTCGGAAACGACCGCCATGGGAACCGCGAACCGGCCCGGGTCGATCCGCATCGGGTCGGTCGGCGAGGCGGTGACCGGCATGACACTCAAGCTCGCCGACGACGGCGAACTGCTCGTCTCCGGGCCCGGCGTCATGCGGGGCTACCGCGGCGAGCCGGAGAAGACCGCCGACACACTCGACGCCGACGGCTGGCTGCACACCGGCGACATCGCGACCATCGACGCCGACGGCTACGTGACGATCGTCGACCGCAAGAAGGAACTGATCGTCACCACCGGCGGCAAGAACATCTCCCCGGCGGCCATCGAGGACGCACTGCACGCGGCGAGCCCGCTGATCGCAGGCGCCGTCGCGATCGGAGACGCCCGCCCCTACGTGACGGCGCTCCTCACCCTCGATCAGGACGTCGCGGCCGCCTTCGCGGGATCCGGCCGCTCCCCGGGTGAACTCACGGACAGCCCCGAGGTGCGAGCGGAGATCGACCGCGCCGTCGCCGCCGCGAACAGCCAGCTGTCACACGTCGAACAGGTCAAGAAGTTCGCGCTGCTCCCCGACGTCTGGGAACCCGGCGGCGAGGAGTTCACGCCGACGTTGAAACTGCGCCGCAAGCCGATCGCGGACAAGTACGCACCGCAGATCGAGGATCTGTACGCGGGCTGACGACACCCACTACCGGAAACGACGGATCCCCGTCACCGCATGCGGTGACGGGGATCCGTTGACCGGGTCTAGCTGGAGCCGAACAACGAGCTGCCGTTGCCGCCGTCACCGCCGCCGGGGGCGGCCGCGACCTGGACGGACTCCGAGTCGGCGGACGCATTCACGTTGCCCGCGCCCGAGTACTCGGCCTTGATGACGCGCTGACCGGCAGTCGCCGGAGTCCACGCGAGGCCGGCATTGCCGTTGGCATCCACCTGGGCGGTACCGATGACCGTGTCGCCGTCCTTGAACGTGACCGAGCCACCCGCGTTTCCGGGCGAAACCTGAGCCGAGAGCATGTTCGATGCGCCAACCGTCGGGTTGCCACCGATGGCGAGCGCCGTGGTCGACGAGACGTTGCCTGCCGGCGCCTCGGCCACGGTGATGGTCGCGTTCGCAGTCGAAGCGGTCACACCGGCCCGGCCGGAGAAGGCCGCGCTGATCGCGTGGGCGCCCGACGTGGACGGCACCCAGGTGTAGGTGGCCTCACCGTTCGCGGGGACCGGAACCTCGGCGAGCACCGCGGCGCCGTCCTTGAACGTGACCGTGCCGCCGGCACCGGCCGGGGAGACCGTCGCCTTCAGCACCGAGGGGCGTCCGACCTGTGCATTGCCGACCGGCGCGAGCACGGTCGACGAGTTGGCGTCCGCGTCGGTGATCTGCACGCTCTGCGCACCCGACTCGGAGGCGTTCGCCTTCGCCGTGGCGGGGAACTTCGCGACCAGGGTGTGCGAGCCGCGGTTGCCCGGGGTCCACGAGTAGGTCGCGACACCGTTGTTCAGCGCGCCCGAACCGATCTTGGTGCCACCGTCGTAGAAGTCGACGGTGTCACCGTTGGCGCCGCCGGTGACGGTGGCCGACAGGGTCACGGCCTGCCCGACCTGAGCACCCGTCACCGCGGCGAGGGTGGTGGTCGAGGCGTTCTTGCCGACCGTGATCGCCGGGCCCTTGTTGTCGTAGGTTCCCGAACCGAGCGAGCCGCTGTAGTGCATGCCCGACTGCAGCGCAGTGTCCCGAGCGCAATCCGGCCCGACCTTGTAGGAGAACTCGAACGTGTGGGACTTCGGGTCGATGTTCGGGTACACCGTCCAGCTGCCGGCGACCTTCGCGAAGTCCGCCCCCTGGCTGTCCAGACCACGCGGCGAGCCGTCGACCTTCGCGGACCCCTCGACGTACGTCAGGCAGGGCGCATGCACGTCCTTGACGCCGTAGAGAATCTCGAGCGTGGTCCATGCCTTGCGCTCGAACTTGGTGGAGACCGTGACCACGTCTCCCTCAGCGGGCGTCGTGTTGCTCACTGTCCGGGTGAAGTGGCTGTTCCCGTCCCACCAGTCGACCGTCCCGGACGCCGCTTGGGCGACACCCGATCCGGTGACCACGGCGAAGCCTGCCGCGATCGCAAAAGCGCTGACCCCGCCAACCACGCGGCGAATGCTGTGTTCTGACATGCATTTCCTCCACAGCGGCCCGAAAACACTGGGGTTGTTCGATCCGCCGTACTCGTGTTCTCGGTGCGCCAGTTACCTCGGCATGTCGCCTCGCGGGCACAAAGTCGCAGAGGATTAGACCACATCAGACATCAGGTCAAGAGCGTTTTCGCGACGAAAGATGGACGGACGTCCAATTCGACTAGATGCTAAGCAATCAGTCAGCAACACGCAGTCGGGCCACGTCGCACAAATGCACAGAGGGCGCTCCCGCCGATCGCGGGAGCGCCCTCTGTGTCGAACTGGTGGAGCTGAGGGGAATCGAACCCCTGACCTCTTCGATGCGAACGAAGCGCGCTACCAACTGCGCCACAGCCCCAGTCCTCACACCCCTTCAAGGAGTGCTCGGCAACTCTAACAGGCACATCCTGGAACAGGAAAATCGGCTGGTCGCAGGAGCTTTTCGGGCTATTGACCGACGACGCGGCGCACTTCGTCGGTGCCGTCACCCTCGTCGAAATGGATGTCGTGGTGAGCCAGGTGGTCGAAGACGGGATCCTCGTCGTCGATCTCGAGAACCACCGCGCCCGGCCGGCGCAGCCGCGACGGCACGAGACGCAGTTCGGCATCGTCGCGGGACTCCACACCGAGCCGAGACCGGCTCAGCCGAGCCAGGCGCCGGTGCCGGATCTCGTGCTCGATCTGCACCTGTCGACGCAGGTACGCGAGGTACCCTCCGAGCGTCGCCACCACGGCGGCACACAACCACCACATGGTCGACGAGATGATCAACGCGAGCGCTGCGGCCATGATCGCGGCGAGCACGAGGCCGAGGACCGTCCGCTGCCGAAACCCGTACCGCGCAGCGCGAGCGATCGCGTCCGCCTCGGGATCGAAGCCGCCGCGTCCGCGGCGATAGGTCGCACGTTCACGCGACTTCGGAGCCGCCTCGTGCTCCTCGCGGTCGCGCACGTCGTAGTCGTCGTATTCGTCGTACTCGCCGTGCGTGTCGACTTCGTCGTAGCCCTGGTCGTGGTCCGCGTCCGTTCTGGCTTGCGATTCCATCCAGTCCTCCGCATGCATCGGCCGATTCGGATCCGGGCTCCAGTGCGGGTCGCTCCGGTGCCCGGTCGCCGGGCCGCGGCGATGTTGCCGCGCGTGCTGATCACGGTCGAGGACTCTGGTCGCCAGCGCCGCGTCCGTGGTTTGCCGGATTCGCGGACGACGCTTGGCCTGCATCGGAAGCAGCACGAACAGCCACATCGCGACCAGCGCGACAACCACCAGTGAGTTCGGCATGTCGGCGACCTCCCTCCCTGTCGTCTGCCAGCGCAGCACTCACCTGCGTATTTGACCCGGTAGGCCTACTCAGGCTAGTTGTCTCGACTCGCTGTTCCCCGCAGACGCGCCGACTCACCTTTCCCACATGCCACATTAGTCACTACTGCCGCATCGATGCACGCTCGGTAGCGGAAATGTAACCAGGGCCTCAGCCCCACGCGGCGCGACCGGCACGCACCAGCCGATCGGCGGCCGTGGCCTCGAGTTCCTCGGCGGTGAGGCCGACCAGCAGGTGGTCACGGAACCGCCCGTCGACGTCGAGATACCGCTCGAGCAGACCTTCCTCCCGGAAACCGACGTGCTGCAGCACCGCCCGGCTCGCGAGGTTCTCGGGGCGCACCGTCGCCTCGATCCGGTGCAGCCCGACGGGCCCGAAGCCGTGATCGAGCCCGAGCGCGAGCGCGGCCGTCGCGACACCCCGACCACCGTCCGCCTGCGACACCCAGTACCCGATCCACGCAGATCGAAGCGCACCGCGCACCACGTTTCCGATCGTCAACTGACCGCAGAACCTGCCGTCCAGCTCGATCACCATCGGCAGCATCCGCCCCCGACGTGCCTCCGCCCTCAGTGACGAACACAGCCCTGGCCAGTTTCCGATGTGATGCCGCGCATCCCACGGTCCCTCGCCCGTGGGCTCCCAGGGGCGCAGGTGATCCTCGTCGCGGATTCGCAGCCTGCTCCAGGTCGCGGCGTCCCGCAGCCGGATCGGGCGCAACGTCACCCGACCGGCAGGCACCACCAGTGGACCCAGGCGTGCCGGCCAACCCGGGTGCACCGTGTAGCGGCGCAGCGACGACGTACTCACGCGGTCAGCCCCGCTGGGCGAGGAACGCGACGTCGACGCGGTCACCCGTGCGGATGTCCGTCACTTCCGGGTCCACCAGGACCAGGCAGTTCGCCTCGGCAAGTGTCGCCAGCAGATGGGACGAGGATCCGGGCGCCCCGCCAAGTGCCTGAACGAGGTACTCCCCGGTCGACTCGTCGCGCATCAACTGCCCGCGGAGGAAACCCTTGCGGTCCTCGATCGAGGTGATCGGCGCGACGGTCCGCGCCGAGACGATTCGACGCATCGGTTGCCTACGGCCGAGCGCGATCCGGATCAGCGGCCTCACCATCACCTCGAACACGACGAGGGCACTGACCGGATTCGACGGCAGAAGGAAGGTCGGAACCTCGTCCCGGCCGAGCTGACCGAAGCCCTGCACCGACCCCGGATGCATGGCGACCCGCTCGACCTCCAGGTCACCGAGCTCGCGCAGCGCTTCGCGGACCTGGTCGGACGCTCCCCCGCCGACGGCACCGGCGATGACCACGATCTCCGAGCGAATCAGCTGCCCCTCGACGACCTCACGCAGGCGTCGCAGGTCCGTGCCCGCGATGCCGACCCGGTTCACGTCGGCGCCCGCGTCCCGGGCCGCGGCGGCGAGCGCATAGGAGTTCACGTCGTACACCTGACCCGGTCCGGGCGTGCGGTCCACGTCGACGAGTTCGCCGCCGACGCTGATCACCGACAGGCGTGGACGCGGATGCACCAGCACCTTGTCGCGGCCGACCGCGGCGAGCAGGCCGACCTGCGCCGCTCCGATGATGGTGCCCGCGCGGACGGCGACATCGCCCGGCTGGACGTCGTCGCCGACGCGACGGACGTAGTCGCCGGAGCGAACGGAGCTCAGCACCCGGACACGGTTGCGTCCCCCGTCGGTGCGATCGAGGGGCAGGACGGCGTCGGCGAGAGTCGGCATGGGAGCGCCTGTGTCGACTCGGACGGCCTGACGAGGCTGCAACCGGGTGGCCTGACGCGACCCCGCTGCGACCTCACCGACCACCGGAAGCACGACGTCGACGGGCGCGCCGTCGTCACCGACCTGGCGGCCACCCGCACCCGCGACGTCGACACTGCGGACGGCGTAACCGTCGATCGCGGCCTGATCGAAACCGGGAAGTGGACGCTCGGTGACCACCTCCTCCGCGCAGAGCAGGCCCTGGGCCTCGGAGATCGCGACCCGGACAGGTCTGGGGGCGACGGCGGCAGCGGTCACCCTGGCCTGCTGCTCCTCAACCGAGCGCATGTGGATGCTGCCTCCCGACCCCACTTACCGCTCCGTCTGCTCGAGTCTCTCGACGAGCCACTCACGCAGGGACGGACCGTACTCTTCACTGGCAAGCGCAAAGTCAACCGCAGCACGCAGGTAGCCGCCGGGATTTCCGAGGTCGTGTCTCCCACCCCGATGCACCACCACGTGCACGGGATGGCCCTCCGCGATCAACAGCGCGATCGCATCGGTCAACTGCAACTCGCCACCCGCGCCGGGTTCGATGCGGCGCAACGCGTCGAACACCGCCCGGTCCAGCAGGTACCGACCCGCCGCCGCGAACGTCGACGGTGCCTCCTCGACCTTCGGCTTCTCCACCATCCCGACGACCTTGAGGACGTCCGGGTTCACCGTGTCCGGCACTTCCTCGACGTCGAACACGCCGTAGGCGCTGACCTGGTCCTTCGGCACGTCGATCGCGCACAGGACGCTGCCACCACGCTTGGCACGCACCCGCGCCATCGTCTCCAGGACACCCCGCGGCATCACGAGGTCGTCCGGCAGCAGCACCGCGATCGCGTCCTCGTCGCTGTCGAGGACCGCCTCCGCGCACGCCACCGCATGCCCGAGACCACGCGGCTCGTCCTGCACCACCGACTCGACCTTCAGCAGGCCCTGCGCCTTCCGAACCTTCTCCAGCAAGTGCGACTTGCCGCTCGCCTCGAGCTTGCTCTCCAGGACGAGGTCCTCGACGAAATGCGCGACCACGCCGTCCTTGCCCTCGGACGTGACGATCACCAGTCGCGTCGCCCCCGAATCCGCGGCCTCCCCGGCCACCAGCTCGATACCCGGCGTGTCGACAACGGGCAGCAGTTCCTTCGGCACGGTCTTCGTCGCGGGAAGGAACCGGGTACCCAGTCCTGCCGCGGGGACCACCGCCGTGCGGAATGCCCTGTTGTCGTTGGAACCGGTGTCTGTCATGGGCCACACCCTAGCCGCCCTGCCGGTGAGACCGAGATTCTAGGGTTGCCGGTATGAGCAGAACGGCAGGGGGCCGATGACGTCGCGGACCAAGTCCCAGTGGCGCACCGCGATCCTCGCGTCGCGGCGGAAGACGGACGCCGACACCCGGGCGGTCGAGGCGGACGCCCTCGCAGCGGCCGCACGCGAGATCGGCATGACGCTGGGCGCGGACGCCACCGTGTGCGCGTACGTTCCGGTGGGCCGTGAGCCCGGGTCGGTGGCCATGCTCGACGCGCTCGCAGGGGTGGTCGGGCGGGTGTTGCTTCCGGTCGCCCGTGAGCCCGGGCCGCTGGAGTGGGCGCCGTACCGGGGGGCTGATTCGCTGGTATCGGCCCCGTTCGGGTTGAAGGAGCCGGAGCCGCCGTTCCTGCCTCCCGACGTCGTCGCGGAGGCCGCACTGCTACTGGTCCCGGCATTGGCCGTGGACCGCCGCGGTGTGCGTCTGGGCCGGGGAGCCGGGTTCTACGACCGCACCCTCGCATTGGCGTCGGGGCCTCGACTGGTGGCGGTGGTGCGCGACGCCGAATTCGTCGACGAACTGCCCGAGGACCCCCACGATGTCCGGATGCGTGAGGTGCTCACTCCCCGCGGTGGCCTGCGCACCCTGGAATAGCAGGCAAATTGGCAGCGTTGGCACTCTTGACTGTAAAGTGCCAGTGCCTGTCGTATCACCTACCCAGGCCTCGAGTACCCGTGCGGAGGAACCTGCAGTGCCCACCTACTCCTATGCCTGCACCGAATGCGACAACCGTTTCG
This sequence comes from Rhodococcus sp. RD6.2, assembly GCF_001040705.1. Classification (GTDB taxonomy): domain Bacteria; phylum Actinomycetota; class Actinomycetes; order Mycobacteriales; family Mycobacteriaceae; genus Rhodococcus_G. The sequence continues at coordinate 272,349 of NZ_CVQP01000001.1, read as the reverse complement.
ACATCGTGCAGTCGTTCACGGACGACACCCTGACCGTCTGCTCCGAATGCAACGGGAAGCTGCGCAAGCTGTTCAACTCGGTGGGCATCGTGTTCAAGGGCAGCGGCTTCTACCGCACCGACAACCGCGGCGGCGGCAGCAGTACCGCCAGCGAACCCGCCGCGAAGTCCTCCGACTCCTCGTCCTCGACGAAGTCGGAATCGTCCGCTCCCGCGAGCACGCCCGCGCCCGCTGCCAGCTGAAACAGCGTTGTCCACAGCCCCCTGATTCATCCACAGGGCAGGCCTGCACGACCCGTCGAGTGACGATGCCGTCCCTAACGTGAGGGCATGGCACGTGATGTCGGGCGCCTCCGCGACGCCCTCTCCCCGACCACGCTCGACCGCGTCTCCCGGCTGACCCGGCCCGACTGGAGCCGCACGACGACCGGTCGCCGGATCGCTGCGGCGGCACTCGCCGTGATCGCGTTGGTACTGGCGATCCGCGGCGACCAGGGAAACGATCGGGTCGATGTCGTGACGGTCGCGCGCGACGTCCCTCCCGGCACCGTCCTCGGCGAGGCGGATCTTCGGCTGATCCCACTCCCTGTCGATGCCGTTCCCGACGGTGCAGTGCACAGCACGGAGGGCGTGATCGGGCACACCCTCGCCGGTCCCGCCCGTTCGGGTGAGACGCTGACGGACGTCCGCCTGCTGGGTTCCCGACTGGCGGAAGCCGCCGCCGGACCGGACGCCCGCGTCGTGCCCCTGCGAATCGACGATGCCCAGGTGGCCGGGCTCCTGCGCGCAGGCGATGTCGTGGACATCCTCACCGCCGATGCGGAGGGATCGGGGACGCCGCGAGTGCTCGCCACGAACGCCACGGTGGTGCTCGCCGCGGCCCGCGACAGCGGACGGGCGGCGTCCGATCCCGCGGTGCTCGTGGCATTACCAGAGGTGAGCGCTACTGCGGTGGCCGCCGCGACCATGACGGGGACGATCACGGTGACGCTGCACTGAGCGTGTCGAAGGGCGCGACCCGATCGTTTTTTTGGCATCCTGAGTGTCCGGCACACCCGCCAGCCGATCGAGCGAAACGAGGACCGGGCCATGCTCAAGGGCTTCAAGGATTTCCTGCTGAAGGGCAACGTGATCGACCTGGCCGTTGCGGTCGTCGTCGGCGCCGCCTTCACGGCGATCGTCACCGCCTTCAGTGACAACATCATCGATCCCCTGGTCGCGGCCGCCGGCGGTTCCGACGAGATGGGCTTCGGCTTCCAGATCACCGACAACCCCGAGACGTTCGTCAACATCGGAGCGGTCATCACCGCGGGCATCAACTTCGTCATCATTGCCGCGGTCGTGTACTTCGTGCTGATCATGCCGTACAACCACGCGAAGGAACGGTTCGGCGGACCGAAGAAGGGCCCCGAAGCCACCGAGACCGAACTCCTCGCGGAGATCCGCGACCTGCTCGCCGACCGGTCCGCATCGCAGGACTGACTGCGCCCGATTCAGCCGTGGTGCGGCGGAACCTGACGTCGCAGCCAGTCGTCCGAGGAGGAGTCGCGGGCGTCCTCGGGGGACCGCTCGTCGCCGGTCGTCTCCGGTAGTACGTCACCGAATATGCGCGCCAGCCGGGCCCGAGTCTTCGGGTCCCGGCTGGGGTGTGCGCGTGGCGCGTCGTCGGTGATGGTCACTCCTCGATACGGGACACCTCACCGATCACCTGACTGGCGAGCGGTGTCAAGGTGGCCATGCCGTCGCGCACCGCAGCGCGGGACGATGCCAGATTCACCACCAGGGTACTTCCCGAGACGCCCGCGACCCCGCGCGAGAGTCCCGCATCGAGCGATCCTGCGGCAAGGCCCGACGAGCGCAGCGCCTCGCTGATTCCGGGGATCTCGCGGTCCAGGACCGCGGCAGTCGCGTCGGGGGTGACGTCGCGCGGCGACACACCCGTTCCGCCGACCGAGATCACGAGATCGACGCCACCGATGACGGCGGTGTTGAGGGCGTTACGGATCTCCACCTCGTCGGCAGAGACGGCGACGACGGCGTCGACGAGAAAGCCTGCCTCGTTGAGCAGTTCGGTGACGAGCGGTCCCGTCGAGTCCACTTCGTCTCCGTGCGCGGTGCGGTCGTCGACGATCACCACGAGTGCGCGGCCGGCCAGCGGGGCTTCGATGTCCATGGTCCCTACGGTAGTGGTACCGCCGGGGCCCGGTCCGGTGTGGAGGCGAAACGACACCGGGCGTGGCGGCATCAGCGACCACCCTGAGTGGGAGCCGTCCCGAGGGTGACCTCGACGGTCGCGCCGTTCTTGCCGTTGGCGTCGGTGTAGGTGACCTCGACCTTGTCGCCTGGTGCGTGCGAGCGGATCGCGGCGATCAGCGAGTCGCCACTGTCGACGACCCGGTCGTCGACCCGGGTGATGACCGAGCCCTTCGGAATGCCCGCCTTGTCGGCAGGCCCGCCTGCCGTCACGTCCATGACGCCTGCGCCGTGCGAGGTGTCCCGGGACGACACGGAGACACCGATGATCGCCTGGGTCGCCTTGCCGGTCTTGACGAGTTCGTTCGCGATGCGGCTTGCCTGGTCGACCGGAATGGCGAAGCCGAGCCCGATCGAACCGCCCTGCTGGCCTCCCGCCGCCTCACCGCCGAGTGTTGCGATGGCGGTGTTGATGCCGATCAACTTGCCGTCCATGTTCACCAGGGCGCCACCGGAGTTGCCGGGGTTGATGGCGGCGTCGGTCTGGATGGCGTCGATGACGGTGTTCTGGTTGCCGGACTCGCCGCTCGTCGACACCGGCCGGTTGAGCGCGGACACGATTCCGCTCGTGACGGTGCCCGCGAGACCGAGCGGGGATCCGATGGCCACGACGGGCTGACCGACCTGTACGTCTGCGGACGTGCCCAGCTCGATCGGCGTGAGGTCGGTGCGGCCCTCGACCTTGATGACGGCGATGTCGGACATCGGGTCGGCGCCGACGAGGGTCGCGGACGCCGTCGTTCCGTCCGAGAACGCAACGGTGATCTTGCCGTTGGCGCCCGCTCCGGCCGCCACGTGATTGTTCGTCAGGATCAGCCCGTCGGACGACAGGACGACACCCGATCCCTCACCTTCGGCCTGCGCGCCCGCCACCTGGATCTGCACGACGCTGGGCAGCACCTTCTGGGCTACTGCCTGCACGGTGCCCGCCGGGGCGTTCGCGGTCTGCGTTGCGTTGGTGCGCGGGGCGTCGAGCGCGTTCGTGACGGCTCCGGAGGACGAGCCGCTCTGCGTCCAGGCTCCGACGGCGCCGCCGATTCCGCCGCTGACGAGTGCGAGCGCCACCGCGCCCGCGACGATCGCCGTGCGCGCCGGCTTCGGCTTCGTGGCGGTCGCGGTCGCGTACTGGCCCGGAGCCTGATGGGTTGCGCGAGGGTCGGTCGGTTGCTGCGCGTCGTGCGACGAGTAACCGGCGTACGGCGCCTGACCGTAGGTCGACTGCTGGTAGGTCGGGTACTGGGCCGTCGGCTGGTCACCCGTCGGGTACTGCGCCGTCGGCTGATCCGCCGGGTACTGCGCACCGGGCTGGTTCGGGGTCGCCGACTGCTGTGGCTGCGGGTTTGCCGGCTGGTTCGGCGCCCAGGGCGAACCAGCCGGTCCGGCCTCGCCACCCTGTCCTGCGCCGCGCCCGTCGCTGTAATCGTCGGTCATGCGTGTGATCCGTTCTCCCCTGCGCACCAGGTCGGTGCGCTGTAGTCCTTCTCGTTACCCCCAAGCCTGCCTGTCCGGACTTAGAGAGTCCTGAGACGCGGCTTTCAGTTTGCCGAGATCCTGCTGTCGACCTCGTCGTCCGCAGGTGCCGTCGCCGAGCCCGGCAACACGATCGTGAGCAGTGCCCCTCCGCGCGCGGATGCACCCGCGGTGACGGTGCCTCCGTGCTTCACGACGACCTGACGGACGATCGCCAGTCCGAGCCCGGAACCGGGCATCGAGCGCGCCTCCGTGGAACGGTAGAAACGCTCGAACACCAGATCCCGGTCCTCCTCGGGGATTCCGGGTCCCGCATCGTCGACGACGAGGGCCAGATGTCCCGCGTCGAGTTGACGCATCCGCACCCGGACCTGCTCGCCGGGTGGACTCCACTTGGCCGCATTGTCGAGGACGTTCAGGACGGCCCTGGCCAGCCCCGCTCCGTCCCCGTGGACGAACCAGGGCACGGTCTCTGCGTCGAAGTCCACCTCGTTGCGGCGCCTGCGCACCCGTTCGAGTGACCGTTCGACGGTGTCCGCCAGGTCGATTCGCTCGTGCACCGTCTCCGGCGCGTCCTCGCGCGCGAGGTCGACGAGGTCGCCGACGAGGGTCGAGAGCTCCTCGATCTGAGCGATGACGTCGGCGCGCAGCTCCGCCATGTCCTCGTCGGGGATGTGCGGCGCACCGGGCCTGCCCGCCGCCATCAGCAACTCCGTGTTCGTCCGCAGCGACGTCAACGGCGTGCGCAGTTCGTGCCCCGCGTCCGCGACGAGACGCGACTGCCTGTCACGGGATTCGGCGAGTGCGCGGAGCATCGTGTTGAACGAGACCGTCAGCCGGGCGAGTTCGTCGTTCCCCGTCACCGGGATCGGGCTCAGTTCGTCGGTACGCGCGATCCGTTCGGTCGCGGCGGTGAGCCTGCTGATGGGCCGTAACCCGGTGCGCCCCACGGCCATCCCGGCGAGCGCAGCCAACGCCACGCCGCACCCGCCGACGATGAACAGCACCCAGGCGAGCCGCTCGAGCACCTCCTCCGTCGGTTCCAGCCGCTGCGCGATGACCAGTGTCGAACCGAGGTTCGTGCGTTGCGCGAACACGCGCTGCCCGGCGAGCGTCCGCAGTGTCGACTCGTGTTCGCCACGCGCGACGGACATCTCGGCATCGCCGATCGGCGTGTTCGACCCCGGCGGCATGTAGACCGTCAGGTCCGGGAACACCAGGGCGACACTGATGTCGTTGGAGTACACCGTCGCCAGCGAGATCGTCCGGATGTCGAGGGCGTCGAAGTTGTTGGCGATCAGCGTCGTCGATCTGTTGCGCAACTGGGAGTCGACGTCGTTGTAGAGGGCACGCGAGACGACGGCGTACGCGGCGATCGCCATGACGGCGACCGCGATCGCCACCACCGATGCCGCGAGCAACGTGACCCGCCACCGCAAGGACACGGATCGGGTCAGCGGCATCGGGGGACGCATCTCGGGAATCGTGCTGGGCGACGACGGGTCGGAGGGCGAACGTCCGAACGGAGCAACCATCACGGAGGAGTCTCCCGCAGCACGTAACCGACACCGCGGACGGTGTGGATCAGGCGGGGCTCGCCGTCGGCCTCGGTCTTGCGCCGCAGGTACCCGACGTACACCTCGAGGGCGTTGCCGGAGGTTGGGAAGTCGTAGCCCCACACCTCCTCGAGGATGCGGCTGCGCGAGAGCACCCGCCTCGGGTTCGACATCAGCATCTCCAGCAGGGAGAACTCGGTGCGGGTCAGGCTGATCGACCGGCCCTTCCTGGTGACCTCCCGGGTGACCGGGTCGAGGGTCAGGTCCTCGAACGCGAGGACCTCGGAGTCGGCATCGGGGTCGGGAACCGCGCGGCGGAGCAACGCCCGGAGCCGGGCCAGCAGTTCCTCGAGCGCGAACGGCTTCGGCAGGTAGTCGTCGGCGCCCGCGTCGAGTCCCGCGACCCGTTCGGACACGGAGTCGCGGGCGGTGAGCACCAGGATCGGCAGGTCCTCGCCCGCACTGCGCAACCGGCGGCACACCTCGAGGCCGTCCAGTCGCGGCATCATGACATCGAGGACGACGGCGTCGGGCCGGGACTCGGCCACCTTCTCCAGTGCGTTCAACCCGTCGACGGCGAGGTCGACGGTGTATCCGTTGAAGGTGAGTGAACGGCGGAGGGACTCCCGCACGGCTCGGTCGTCGTCGACCACCAGGATGCGCATCCTCATAGTTTCCCCCCAGCGACTGAGATCGTGCTGAGAGGTCGCTTAACCGTGTCGGTCAGTCCACGTGCCGCGGGCCCGGCAGGTTCCACTTGCGCCACAGTGCGAGCAGTCGGAGCAGCGACGCCGATGCCGTCCCGACCACGAGTCCGACGTTCGAGCCGAGGCCCGCCGCCGCGCACGCCACGACGACGCTCGACCCGATCAGCGCGGGAATCGCGTACAGGTCGCGGTGCAGGAGCAGGGGCACCTCGTTGACGAGGATGTCGCGAAGCACGCCGCCGCCGATCGCGGCGGTCGCGCCGATCAGCATTGCGGCCTGGTTGCTCGCGCCGACGTCGAGCGCGATCGTCGCACCACTGCTCGCGAACAGGCCCATGCCGAGGGCGTCGAGGGCGAGGATCTCGCGGCGCAGTCGACGGATCGCGGCGTGGGCGTAGAAGACCACCACCGACGTCACGAGTGCGGTGGTGAAGTACTTCCAGGTGGTCAGCGAGGTCGGCGGGGTGATGCCGAGCAGGACGTCGCGCAGCACACCGCCGCCGATGGCGGTGAACACCCCGATCAGGCTCACTCCGAAGAGGTCGAGCCGTTTGGTGACGCCGACCAGCGCGCCGGACGCCGCGAACGCGACCACGCCGACCAGTTCGAGCACCGTCAGCAGCACTGCTCACCTCCATGGACCGCCATGATCGGTTCGGTCGACCGGATCGAGTGAATGATCCATTCGCGCCGCGGAGTCGCGGCGGAGGCAGGCGTCAGCGGTCGACCGTGTCGCCGTTTCGGGTGGCGTCGAACGCCGCGGCGCGGGCCATCTGCACCGGACGTCGCCGGATGACCGCCCACACGACGCCGAGGATCACGAACCAGACCGGCGTCACCAGCAGCGCCTGCAGGGTGTCGGACTTCTGTGTGAACGCCCAGACCAGGAACCCGAAGAACGCCAGCACGACGTAGCACATCGCGACGCCGCCGGGCATCGGGAAGGTGGACTGCTCGTGCAGGTCGGGGCGCCTGCGCCGGTAGACGATGTAGCTGATCAGGATCATCGACCAGACGAACATGAAGCACAGTGACGAGATGGTCGTGACGATGGTGAACGCCTCGATGAGCGAGTCGCCGACGACGACCATCACCACACCGGACAGGAGGAACACGCCGGACAGGTAGAGGGCGTTGGCAGGCACCCGCCGCTTCGTCAGCCGCGCGAACGCGCCGGGTGCGTCGCCGTCCTGGGCGAGGCCGTAGACCATGCGTGACGTCGAGTAGATACCGGAGTTCGCCGACGACGCCGCCGAGGTGAGCACGACGAAGTTGACCACCGATGCGGCGATGCCGATGCCGGCGAGCGCGAACATCGCCACGAACGGGCTGCGGTCACCGCTGATCTCGCGCCACGGGGTGACGGACATGATCACGGCCAGCGCGACGACGTAGAACAGCATCACGCGGATCGGGATCGAGTTGATCGCCTTGGGCAGGTTCTTCTGTGGATCCTTGGTCTCCGCGGCGGCGGTGCCGACCAGTTCGATTCCGACGAAAGCGAAGGTGGCGATCTGGAATCCGGCGACGAAGCCCATCGGTCCGGTGGGGAAGAATCCGCCGTCGTTCCACAGGTTCGCGAATGCGGATTCGGATCCGTTGGGCGCGACGAAGTGGGTGAAGACCATGGCGAGCCCGACGACGATGAGCGTGACGATGGCGACGATCTTGATGAGAGCGAACCAGAACTCGGTTTCACCGAAGGCCTTCACCGTCGGGAGGTTGAGCGCGATCAGGAGTACGACGGCGGCGAGCGCCGGGATCCACAGGGGCAGCGAACCCCACCAGTAGGACACGTAGCCGGAGATCGCGATGACGTCGGCGATGCCGGTGACGATCCAGCAGAACCAGTACGTCCAGCCGGTGAAGAAGCCGGCCCACGGTCCGAGGTAGTCGCCTGCGAAGTCGGCGAAGGACCGGTACCCGGTGTTCGACAGCAGCAGTTCGCCCATCGCCCGCATGACGAAGAACAGCATCGTGCCGATGATCATGTAGACGAACAGCACCGAGGGCCCGGCCAGGGAGATGGTCTTGCCCGAGCCCATGAACAGGCCGGTGCCGATGGCACCGCCGATCGCCATGAGCTGGATGTGCCGGTTGGTCAGCTGCCGGGACAGGCCGGGTTCTCGATCCTGGGCCGCGACGATCTGGGTGTCTTCGGACACTGGGTTCTCCTCGCCCACGGCAGGGCCGTGGTCTACGCATCGGACGTCGGTGGACGTCGGGACCGAGCGCGCCGATGGGCGCAAGGCGATCGTTATTCTAGCGAACGAGCAGGTCGCGCCCGGTCCCGACGTCGCAGATCACCGTCCCGTCGGGTCGTAGAGGCCCCGCTCGACCGCCCTGACCAGGCGTCTCGGAACCCGATGTGTGACACCCCCGACAGTCACGTCGACCAGGTCGGGGACCGTCGCCTTCCACTGTGACCGTCGACTGCGGGTGTTCGAGCGCGACATTCGGCGCTTCGGGACTGCCATGGCGTGTTCCTTCCTTCTCTGCTGGTCAGCGGCCCTGCGGACGCCGCGTTCCGTAGCGGCGTTCGAACTTCTCGACGCGTCCCGCGGTGTCGACGACCCTGGACGCGCCCGTCCAGAACGGGTGCGAGTCGGCGGTCACGTCGACGACCACCAGCGGATACGTGTTGCCGTCGTCCCACACGACCGACTGGCTGCTGGTGACGGTCGACCGGGTCAGGAACTGGTTTCCGGTGCCGCCGTCCCGGAAGACGACGGGGTGGTACGGGGGATGAATCGACTTCTTCACGATCGGTCCTCTCGGTAGGTCTCCAGGTATTCGGATGGGAGGTCCTGCTCACCGCAGGGGTCTTCGTGCCATTCGGCGAAGGGGTCGGACCATGCGCGCCAGGCCGCGACGTCCTGGAGTTCGTCGTCCGTGACCAGCGCCCACTGCAGCGCGCGGTCGATCTCGGTGGGGTCTGCGCCGCAGGCCAACACGACGAGCGAGGTGTGGCGGTCGCCGTGGCGCTCGTCCCAGGAAAGTGCGGCGAGCGCACGCCGCGTCGCCGATTCCGTTTCCTGTTCGTCGGGTGTCATCGCCGCCAGCCACCGACCGGCCCGTCCGATACGCAGCCCTCCCCCCGCCGACTCGAGCCACAGCACGTTGCCGGGTTGGGTGGCCACCCACAGTCGCCCTCGTGCCGTGACGACTCCGTCCAGGAGCGTGTCGACGGCACTGTGCAGGCGTTCCGGGTGGAAGGGCCGCGTGGCGACGAACTCGACAAGGGTGACGCCGCAGTCGGACGAGAGCGGCGGCTGCCCGCGGAGCAGTGATGCGTGCACGTCGGAGGCGGACCCGCGGCGGGCGTCAGCCGGGACGCGGGCCAACAGGCCGCCCGCGTCGGGGGGAAGGTCGTCGCCGATCCAGTCGATCGGGGCGGTGGGCGCGAGGCGCGTCAGCGCAGCGTGCAGCCTGGCCTGGCTCCAGCCATCGGGTCCCCTTCCTGCGACGACGATGGCGTCGGCGATCGCGACCTGACCGACGACGACCTGGGCGACGGTGCGCTCGTCGTCCGCGACCACGGCGAGGCCACGCTCGGCGAGGTCGTCGTCGCCGGTGGCGTCGTCGAGCCAGGTGGCGGCGTCGACGCAGGTGAGGACCGCCTCGATCCGCACGTCCCGGGAGGCCGGTCCGTCGAGCTGCCCGACCACGCCCGCGACCACGACCTGCTCGACGGCGAGGCACACCACCTCGGGCTCGAGGGTGCGATCGAGCAGCAGTGCGATACGGCGGACGGAGTCGCGGCGGTGCAGTCGTCGCAGCAGTGGCAGCAGGTCCTCCCGGAGGGTGCAGCTCACGCAGCCGTGGGCGAGCTCGAGGACGGTCGTGTCGACGCGGCGGTCGGGGTGGGTGATCGTGCGCCGGACCACACCTTCACCGAGGTGACCGAGGTCGTGGTGCACGAGGACCGTGCCCTCCGTCAGGAGGGTGTCCGCGATGCGTGCGGTGTGGTGCCAGCCCGAGACGAGGACGACTGGTGTCCGGGTCACTGCCGCTCCTTTCGATAACGATTGTCATTTACCGAACGTGGACGCTACAGTGCGATCACTCGTTTGTCGAAAACCGTTTTCACTTTCACAATGATGAGGAGGTCCCATGCCCGCCCACTGCCAGGTCACAGGACGCGCCCCCGGATTCGGGAAGTCCGTCTCGCATTCCCACGTCCGGACGAGCCGCCGCTGGAATCCGAACATCCAGCGCAAGGCGTACTACCTGCCCAGCGAGAGACGACGAATCACGCTCACCGTCTCGACGAAGGGCATCAAGACCATCGACCGGGACGGCATCGAGGCCGTCGTCGCCCGAATCCGCGCTCGGGGGGTACGCATCTGATGGCGAGGAGCACCGACATCCGGCCGATCGTGAAGCTCAAGTCCACCGCGGGAACCGGATACACCTACGTCACCCGCAAGAACCGCCGTAACGACCCGGACCGCCTGGTCCTGCGCAAGTACGACCCGGTCGTCCGACGACACGTCGACTTCCGCGAAGAGAAGTAGGCACCGGGATGGCAAAGAAGTCGAAGATCGCCCGCAACCAGCAGCGAGCAGCGGTGGTGGCGCGGTACGCCGAGCGCCGCGCGGCCCTCAAGGAGATCGTCCGACGACCGTCGAGCACCGACGACGAGCGGGCCGCGGCCCAACAGGCCTTGCAGCGTCTGCCGCGTGACGCGAGTCCGGTACGATTGCGTAATCGTGACGCTGCGGACGGTCGTCCGCGCGGTCACCTGCGAAAATTCGGGCTGTCCCGCGTGCGCGTGCGCGAGTTGGCTCATCGTGGGGAGCTGCCCGGCGTGCGCAAGTCCAGCTGGTAGAACTCGAGAGGGAAGCAATGGCAGTCAAGAGGGGCCCGTCCAAGAAGTCCCGCGGCGCCGACACCGGCCGCAAGCCCAAGAAGAACCCGCTTTTCGCGGCGAAGATCGAGCACGTCGACTACAAGGACGTCAACCTGCTCCGCACCTTCATCTCGGACCGCGGCAAGATCCGCAGCCGTCGCGTCACCGGCCTGACCCCGCAGCAGCAGCGTCAGGTTGCCGTCGCGGTGAAGAACGCCCGCGAGATGGCCCTGCTGCCGTTCACCAGCCGGTAGTCGGAGTTTCCGAAAGGCCGCACAGTCCACGACTGTGCGGCCTTTCGCATTTCCGGGGCCGCTTGCGTCCGGGCGGTCAGCTGGAGACGACGCCGACCATCGCGGGCGCCATCACGTCCTGCAACCGATCCCACGGCGCGGTCACCTCGACCAACCCGACGGCATGCGGGCCCACCTGATAGTCGGAGAAGTGGATCTCCATCCCCTCCGGCGTGGCCAGCCAGTTCGAGAAGTTCTGCCGTGTGGGCTCGATGCCCGATCGCTCGAACTCGGCCCCCGCCGCCGTCCCGGGCAGCAGGCGCGCCGACTCCTCGGACAGCCGATCCAGACCCGCCTGCAAGTCGGGGAACAGAGTGTTCAGAGTGATCGGCCGACCGTTGTCCGTGTCGACGACGACCGTCGCGACCAACGGAGTCGGGTGCGCCCCCGGCGGGTCGGCGTTCCACGACGTGACCAGGAGTCCGCTCAGCACCCGCGACCCGATGTGCGCGACACCGGACTCGGTGCGGGAATCGAGGGTGAACCGCTCCCCCGACGCCCCGTCGATCTGGTCCTGGAGGGCCGCACGCATCGACTCGTTGAACTCCGCCGCGACCGCGGGATCCCCGCCCTCGACCTGCGGCACCGTCACGTCGTAACGGACCCGTCCGGTGTCGCCCGTGACCTGGGTGGAGGTCGCGGAGTAGCCGGCTTCGGGGTCCTCCCGGACGGTAGGCGACACCGACATCACACGTGCAGTCGTGGTGACGTCGGGCGTCGAGGCAGCGTCGTCGGGGTCGTCCGAGCAGGCACTCCCGCCGACGAGAACTGCCGCCGCCAACGGCACGGCGAGGATCCGGAAAATCGACATCCGCCCATCCTGGCGAGCGGCGCCGACGCGGACAAGGCGACGCGCGGGGTGAACGGCCTACGTCGACTTCGGATTCTCGCCGCGCGTAACCGTTGACCGGCGGGCGACGCGCCACGATAGTCACCGCTGACCTTCCTCGGCGCACGTGGTCGAGGCGATGACGTCGCGAGGTGCCATGTCGGCTTCGGAAAGCCAGTCACGTTCGGGTTCACGCGCAGTCGAGCGCGCTGTTGCCGTGCTCGGCTGTTTCGACGACGGCGCGACCGAATTGACGGTCAGTTCGCTGGCTGCGCGGACGGGACTGCCGGTGAGTAGCGCGCACCGTATCGCGCAAGCACTCGTGCGCGGCGGACTGCTCGAACGCGCACCCGACGGATACCGCATCGGATCGGGCTTGATCGCCCTGGCCGTGCCGCCGCTGGTCCGGCTCGGGGCGGACGCGTGTGCGCCGCAGTTGTACGCGCTGGCCGCGGGCATCGGCATCACCGCGAGCCTCGCCGTCGTTCGCGGCGACGACGCGTTGACGGTGTTCTCGGCGCGTCCACCGGATCGGTTCTGCGACATTCAGATTCCGCGCGCGCGGCAATCCGTCGACACGAGCGTGATGGGCCGGGCGGTGCTCGCGTTCGAGCAGCTCGGGGGAAGGCGGCCGAGCCGGGAGTCGGCTGTGGACCTGGATCGAATCCGTCGACAGGGGTTCGCCGTCGATGTCGACGTTTGCGACCCGACGGTGCTCGCCGTCGCGGTGCCGGTGTTCGACAACGGCAATCGGCCGTGGGGCGCGGTCGGAGTGCAAGCGCGACGGCGCCGCCTGAACGAGCCGACACTGCGGAGGATCGTGCCTGCGATGCAGCACACCGCAGCCCTCATCGCGCGGTACACCGAATCGCCCGCCGTCCGCGTCGAGATAGATTCACGCTGAGTGTTTTTCGCATGGTGGAAACACCCTTTCCCCGAATGCCGACCGAGTACATCGTGGGTGTCGACGGCCGAATGGAGGCCGAGAACCACACAGCCCGAGGGGATTTCCACATGACCATTGCACCGGAACTGTCCACCGCCACCGATCTGCAGGTCCGTCCCGTCGCCGGACACATCGGCGCCGACGTCACGGGAATCGACATCCGGGAGCCGCTCTCGGACCACGACGCCGAGAAGATCCGCCGGAAGCTGCACAAGTACAAGGTGCTGTTCTTCCACGACCAGCACATCGACCACGCCCAGCAGATCGAGTTCTCGCGGATCTTCGGGACGGTCACGCCGTCGCACCCCTACGACGACGAGGCGCCGGAGGGCTTCCCCGAGATCCTCGCCGTCGACAGCGCCAAGTACGAGCGGCGCTTCGGACGCAAGAAGTACAGCTACGACAGTCAATGGCACACCGACGTGACCGCCGCCGTCAATCCGCCCGCCGTGACGCTGCTGCGCGCCCACGAGGTGCCGGAACGTGGGGGCGACACCAGTTGGACGAACCTCGTCGCCGCCTACGAGGGCCTGCCGGAGCCGCTACAGCAGTTCGTCCTGGGGCTACGTGCCGAGCACCGCTTCGGCGGACGCAGGCCGCTGTGGGGTGCGGACAGCGAGTACGGCCGGAAGGTGCAGGAGAACCCGTTCGTCACCGAGCATCCGGTGGTCCGGGTGCATCCGGTGACCGGTGAGAAGGCGCTCTTCGTTCAGCCCGGCTTCACCGCGCGCATCGTCGGCCTGTCGCCGTCGCAGAGCGACCGCGTGCTCGACCTGTTGTTCGAGGAGGTCACCAACCCGGCGTACACGGTTCGGTTCCGTTGGCGTCCCGGCACTCTGGCGGTGTGGGACAACCGCGCGACGGCGCACCTCGCACCGACCGACCTCGATCATCTCGACGTCACGCGGGTGCTGTACCGCACCACCATCGAGGGCGAGGTTCCGGTCGGCCCGGACGGCCGCGAGTCGGTGTCACTCTCCGGTGCCGCGTTCCGCGGGGAGAAGTGAACCCGACGGCAGGCGCACCCGCGCGGTAGCGAGCAGTTCACCGGGCCCCGCCGGACCGATACCCGGTCCCCCGGGGCCCGGTGCATGCGCTGCGGTCGTTAGGTCGGCTACCCACTAGACTCGTCGGGGTTGTTCGCCCTAGGAGGTCCCGGTGTCTGGTGTACTCGCCGGCTTCACCGTCATCTTCGTGGTCATCGCGATCGGCTATGCGCTGGGCCGGTCGAGAGTCCTCGGCGAGCACGGTGAGTTCGTGCTCAGCCGTCTGGTCTTCTTCGTCGCGACACCGGCGCTCCTGTTCGACACCCTGGCGAAATCGGACCTGTCGGTCATCTTCTCCCCCACCCTCGCGGTCGCCTCGGCGACGGCGTTCGCCATCGGCATCGCGTACTTCGTCATCACCCGCACCGTCATGAGCAGGCCCGTACCCGAGGCGACCATCGGAGCCCTCGCCTCGTCCTACGTGAACTCCGCCAACCTCGGCATCCCGATCGCGGTGTTCGTGCTCGGGGACGCCTCGTTCGTGGCGCCGCTGCTGCTGTTCCAGATCGTCGTCTACTCGCCGATCGCCCTGACGATGCTGGACCTGACCACCGGCACCCGCAGCGGGTCGTGGGTGGAGACGGTGACGACGCCGTTCAAGAATCCGATCGTGCTCGCGGGCGTCGCGGGACTCGCAGTGTCGATCTCCGGGTGGGTGCCACCGACGGCGCTGACCGAACCGTTCCGCCTCGTCGGCGGCGCGTCCGTGCCCGGCGCCCTGCTCGCCTTCGGCATCTCGCTGTACGGCGTGCGCGTACTGCAGCGCGGCCTGGCTCCGCGCAGGGAGATCGCCCTGGCATCGGTGCTGAAGATCGTCGTCCAGCCGGTTCTCGCGTACCTGATGGGACGTTTCGCGCTCGGACTCGAGGGGCACGACCTGTTCGCCGTCGTCGTGGTCTCCGCGCTGCCGACCGCGCAGAACGTCTTCGTCTATGCCAGCCGGTACGGCCGAGGCGTCGTCCTCGCCCGCGACACCGCCCTGGTCACGACACTCGCGTCCATTCCCGCGATCGGCCTCGTCGCAGCACTGTTGGCCTGACGGACGCGTCCCTCACCTGCTGTCGCGTTTTGCCTGACGCTTCGCACCTGCGGCGATGTCCGAGGCCTCCCGCTTCTTGCGCCCGGCCGACTTCTGCTTCGACTTGGCCTTCCCACCAGGGATGCGGGCGGCCGCCGGGTCGTCGGCACCGGCCCCGGCGAACGACGGTGCGTCCGACCGGGCAGCATCGAGCCGCGCCTGTTTCAACGCCGCCGCATTCTGTTTGGCGACGGTGCCGAGCCGCCGACTGACCCGGGCGAGCGCAGTCTCGAGCGCCTCGACCCGAGCGGCATTGCCGCGAGTCGTGCGGCGAGCAGCCCCCCGCGCTGCCTTGTCGCTGACGGCAGCAGCCGCCTCGCGTCGATACACGGTCATGTGCTTGTTCCGCGCATTTCGAACCCGGGCGTGCAGGTCGATCAGTTCGTCTTCGTCGAGCTCACGAAGCCGGTCCCGCTTCGTTTGCCGGTAAAGGCGGAAGTCTTTCTCCGACAGCGATTTCAGCAGCTTCTTCATGGACGCTTCCCGTCTCTCGGCGCTGACTTCCCCTCAGCCTATGACGCGACCACCGTCGCCGCACGGCACGGCACGCAGGTCATCGGCGCCGCAGCCGCATGAAATTGCTGACCACCGCCGCCCCGAGGCCATCGAGGTCCGGCGCGACGACGCGGCCGCCTACGCGCTGCGCCATCCGATCCACCACCCGCGCCAGACCGGGATCGTCACCGAGCCGGAAGATCGTCACCTGTGCGCCGAGCTTCGCCAGATGGTCGAGCTCACGGACCGTCAGCCCCAGCGTCTTCGGATGCGGCGGGTAGTCGAAGAACGCGCGGCCGTCCGGCTCCAGATGCGCCGTCGGCTCGCCGTCGGTGACGATCAGGACCACCGGTTGCGCGTTGGGGTTGCGACGCAGGTGCCGTCCCGCGAGGAGCAGCGCGTGATGCAGGTTCGTGCCCTGGTCCCAGGCGCCGTCGAGTCCGGCGAGTTCCTCCGGAGTGACGGTCCTGGCCTGCCTGCCGAACGCGATCAGCTGGAGGTCGTCGCCGCGGAACCGGGTGCGCACCAGATGGTTCAACGCCAACGCGGTCCGCTTCATCGGAACCCAGCGACCGTCCATCACCATCGAGAACGAGGTGTCGACGAGCAGGGCCACCGCGGCGCGGGTCCGCTGCTCGGTCTCGGCGATCTCGACGTCGGTCACCTGCAATCGCACCGGCACGTTCGGCCTGCCCGACGACGCCTCCCGCAGCACCGCGTTCGTCACCGTCCTGGTCACGTCCCACGGCTCGGTGTCGCCGAACTCCCACTGCCTGCTGGCACCCGTCGGTTCGCCCATCGCGCCGGCCCGCCGGGTGTCGCGGGCACCGCCGCGCCCCGAGAGCCGCTTCGCCACGTCCTGCAGCGCCGACTGCCCGAGCTTGCGCATTGCCTTCGGCGAGAGCCGCCACTGCCCGTCCGCTCCCCGGTCGAGGAAACCCTGCTGCTGCAGCGCCTTCTCCAGGTCCGCGAGTGTGCGGGCGTCGGCGGCGGCCTCGGGGCCCAGTTGGCGCAGCAGGGCCTCCGGATCGATGTCGTCGAGCTGCGCACCCGCGTACTCCTGCGACAATTGCTCGCCGAGCTGCTCGAGTTCGGCGATGTCCGCGAGCGCCGACGTGCCCTCGCCGAGCCCCATCCCGTCGTCGCCACGGAACCGGGAACTGCCGTTCCAGTCCTCGCCGGGACGAGCCGAGCGCAGATTCGAATCCAGCCGGTCCAGCTGCTGCATCAGACTCGGACTTCCGAATGCCTGCTGCGCCAGGGCATCCAGCTCGGCGCGTTGCTCGGGGGTCAGCGAGTTCCGGAGTCGCTGCGCCGCCGCCGCCCGCCTGGCCAGCGTGTCGATCAGCTCTTCGACGTCCCGCGGGTTCTCGGGGAAGAACTCGCCGTGCTCGGCCATGAACCGCTCGAAGTCCTCCGGCGTGTCCTCGCCGCGAGAGTGCTTGTCCAGCAGTTCGTTCAGATCGGTGAGCATGGCGTCGACGCGTTGCCGGTCTTCGTCGGTCGCGTTCTCGAGTGCCTGCTTCATGCCTTCGAACCGCTGATCGAGCATCTCCCGACCCAGCAGGTCCCGGATCTTCTCGTAGTCCTCGCGTGCCTGCGCATCCCGCCACTGGTACTCGGACAGGTCCTGGACGGCCCGCGCCGTCGACGGCGGCAGTTCCGCCAACTGCATCTCAGCGAACCGGGCCTCGTCGTCGAGGGAACGCGCCAACTCCTTGCGCTCGGCGAGAACCGCGCGATCGAGCAACTCTCGCACCTCGTCGAGGGTTCCGCCGAGGTTGTTGTGGTTCAACATTTCCCGGCGACGACGGTTCGCCTGCGCGGCCAGCCGGTCCAGCCCTCGCATCGACGACGTCCCGCGGCGCAGCAGTTCCCGCAACGCCCGCCGCGGCGAGGAGCCCTCGAGGACGTCGTTGCCGATCGCCTCCAGCGCCTCGCGCAGATCCACCGGCGGGGCCAGTGGATCCGGTCCCCCGTGATAGCGGCCGTAGCGCTGGTACATCAGCTGTACACCAACTGCCCGTCGTCGTCCGCGTCCTTGGCGATCCGCCGCGCCAAATACATTCCCTCGAGCGCCAACTCGACCGCCGCCGCCCGCGCGCCCAGCGTCTGCGCACCGAGACGCTGCGCGAGTTCGTCGACGACGTCGAGATCGGGCAGCTCCCCGAGCAGGTCCTTCGCGGTCACGCGGTCTCCCGTCACCACCGGTGTTCCGTCCTCGATCACCGCGACCAACGGCGCGAAGTCGATGCCGCCGAGCAGGTCGCGCACGGTGTCGGCGGTGGCCCGCCGCAGCAGGTGCTCGAGAACCTCGATCTCCCGGCCCTCCTCGCCGGACTCGAACTCGATCTTGCCGCGCAGGACGTCGATGACACTGCCGAGATCCACGACGCGCGCGGCCGGCTCGGACTCACCGAGGATCGTCCCGCGATGCAGTGCCGCCGCGCCCACCGTCTCCGCCGCGGCGACTGCGAATCGCGCCGACACACCGGAACGCTGGTCGACGGACGGCGACTCGCGGAGCAGCCGCGTGAACCGGGCCAGGATCTCCAGCAGATGCGGGGGCACCTCGGCGCGCAGCTGCGCCTCCTGCTCGACGACGGCTACCTCGTCCTCGATCGCGAGCGGGTAGTGGGTGCGGATCTCGGCGCCGAACCTGTCCTTGAGCGGAGTGATGATGCGACCGCGGTTCGTGTAGTCCTCCGGGTTCGCGCTCGCCACCAGCAGCACGTCCAGCGGTAGCCGCAGCGTGTAGCCGCGCACCTGGATGTCGCGTTCCTCCATCACGTTCAGCAGCGACACCTGAATACGCTCGGCGAGGTCCGGCAGTTCGTTGACCGCGACGATCCCGCGGTGGGCGCGCGGCACCAGACCGAAGTGGATGGTCTCCGGGTCGCCGAGACTGCGACCCTCCGCGACCTTGACCGGATCGACGTCGCCAACCAGGTCGGCGACCGAGGTGTCGGGGGTCGCGAGCTTCTCCGAGTACCGCTCGTCGCGGTGCCGCCACTCGATGGGCAGGTCGTCGCCCAGTTCGGCGGCCCGTCGGATCGACGCGGGGGTGATCGGTTCGTACGGGTGCTCGCCGAGCTCGGAGCCTGCGATCACGGGCGTCCACTCGTCGAGGAGCAGCGGCAGCGTCCGCAACAGCCGCGTCTTGCCCTGACCACGCTCACCGAGCAGCACGACGTCGTGGCCGGCAATGAGGGCCCGTTCGAGCTGCGGAAGCACGGTGTCCTCGAAACCGACGATCCCCGGCCAGGGGTCACGGCCGTCGCGCAGGGCGGCGAGCAGGTTGTCTCGGAGCTCGTCCTTGACGGGACGCTGGACGTGGCCGGTCGCGCGCAGTGCGCCCACCGTCGCGACGGTGGGGCGCGGGGACCGGGTATCGGGTGTGGGCGCAGTCACCACTCCACGCTACGAGGGTTCGGTCGATTCGGCATCCGTGTCGGGTGATTCGAGACGACGTGGTTCGTACACTCCACTCATGGACACCTGGGTGCTGTCGCTGTTCCTCGGCCTCGGCCTCGCGGCGGCAACGGGACTGCGTACGTTCCTGCCGTTGCTGATGCTCAGCGCCGCCGCGCACTTCGGGCTGTTCGGCATCTCTCTCGGCGAGTCGTTCGCCTGGGTCGGGTCGACGGCGGCGCTCGTGACGCTGGCCGTCGCGACCGCGGTCGAACTGCTCGCCGACCTCGTCCCGGTCGTCGACAACCTGCTCGGCGCGATAGGCACCGTCACCCGGCCGATCGCCGCCGCCATCGCCGCGGGCGCCGTGTTCACCGGACTCGACCCGTCCGCCGCAGTGATCGCGGGAATCATCGTCGGCGCCCCGACCGCGCTCGCGTTCAGCACCGCCCAAACCGGGACGCGGGCGGTGAGCACCGCGTCGACGGCCGGTCTCGCGAACCCGGTGGTGTCGGTGGTCGAGGACGTCGTCTCGTTCGTGCTCGTCCTGATCGCGTTCGTCCTGCCCCTGCTGGTTCCGGTCGCGCTCGCGTTCCTCCTGTGGTTCGCGTGGAAGGGCGTGCGTCGACTGCGGCGGCCGCGTCCCGTCACCGGCTGAGGCAGCGCACCTGACAGACTGGCAAGCATGGCGGATTCCGAGATCACCTTCAGCAGCGGCGACGTCACGGTTCACGGCACCCTCCGGCTTCCGGACGGCGTGACGCAGCCGGTGCCCGCGGCGCTGCTGCTCGCCGGCAGCGGCCCCACCGACCGCAACGGCGACAGCGCGGTGCTTCCCGGTCCGATCGGCACCCTGCGGTTCCTCGCCGACACCCTCTCCGAAGCAGGCATCGCCAGCCTGCGTTACGACAAACTCGGCAGTGGTGTGACCGGACTCGGACCGTACGACGTGGACGACGTTGCCGGGCTTGGCTTCTCGGTGTTCGTCGACGCCGCGGCCGACGCCCTGCGCAACCTCGGCGCCCAACCCGACATCGACGCCGACCGGCTGCTCGTGATCGGCCACAGCGAGGGCGCGCTGGTCGCCATGGCGCTCGCGGTCCGCGACGACACTCCCGCACTGATCGGTCTCGGTCTGCTCGAACCGCTCGCAGTCCGGCTGCTCGACCTGCTGACCCGGCAGATCACCGGCCAGGTCGACGCCGCCGTCGCGGGCGGTCAGCTGCCGCTGGATCTGGCCGATCAGCTGCGCACCGGTCTCGCCGACGCGGTCGAATCGCTGCGCACCGACGGCACGGTGCCGGACGACCTGCCCGAGCCGCTGCGTCTGGCCGGGCTGGTGTCCGTCAACGCGAAGACCCTGGCCGAGGAGGATGCACTCGATCCGCGCGCCCTGGCCGCGCAGTTGCCTGCCGGGCTCCCGGTCCTGACCAGTTGTTCGGCCCGCGACATCCAGGTGGACTGCGACGACGTCGACGCCCTCGACATCGCGTTGGCGGCGACCGCGGTGACACCGGTCCGGATGACGACCGCGAACCACGTGCTCAAGGAGATCGGGCAGCGCCCGTCGACCGGCGCCGACTACATCGAGGACCTGCCGTTCTCGCACGAGTTCAGCGCCGCGTTCGACGCCTGGCTGGCCGCCCTCCCCCGCTGACCCAGCACCCGGTCGCGGGGGGCAACGCGGCGGCGTGTGCCCCTCGCGCCGATCCCCGGCGTGGAAACCGAGGTGCGCGCGACCCCGACGATGCTGTAGCGTCCTCGGCTAACAAGTCGCCGAGCGAGAAAGGAACCGCACGAAATGTTCGCGCACGCCGTAGTCGTACCCGCAGCAGCCATGTGGCAGTTCCACATTTTCGCCAAGCGCATACGCCGAGAATCGTCCTGACGACGCAGATCGACTTCTCGGCACCCACGGCCATCCGGCCGGGGTGCCTTTTCTTTTTCCCGGACGTTTTCCCGAACCGTCGTCATCACGAAACCTGCCGAACACACGACGCCGACACACTCGTCGTGCAGGCACCGAGCCAAGGAGCTCCGACATGAAACTTCGATTCAACCAGTTGTCCCAGACGCGGCCACTCGCCGAGTTGCCCGCGGACCTGACCGGTCACGCGATCACACTCGACCTCTCGCACACCGACGCCGATCAGCGCGCCGCCGCCACCGACCTGGCCCGCGAACTGCTCGACCGCGGTGCTGCGCGCATCGTCATCTCCGGTTCCGCCGCCTGACCCTCGCGCGAGCGTTCGTCCTCCCCGCCGAGAAACGACGGAAGGTGCACACTCGACGCGAAGCCGAGGGTGCACCTCCCGGAGGTACTGATCGTCAGTGCGCGAAGTGGCGCGCCCCGGTCAGGTACATCGTGACGCCTGCCTCACGTGCCGCCTCGATCACCTCGTTGTCGCGAACCGATCCGCCCGGCTGCACGACCGCCTTGACGCCCGCCGTCGCGAGAACCTGGAAGCCGTCGGGGAACGGGAAGAACGCGTCGGACGCCGCGACCGACCCGACCACGCGCTCACCGGCCCGGTTCACCGCGAGGTGCGCGGAGTCGACCCGGTTGACCTGACCCATACCGACACCGACCGAGGCGCCGTCCGAGGCCAGCAGGATCGCGTTCGACTTGACCGAACGGCAAGCCCGCCAAGCGAATTCGAGGTCCTTGAGGGTCTGCTCGTCCGCCGGCTCCCCGACCGCGAGGGTCCAGTTCGCGGGGTTGTCGCCCTCGGCGTCGAGAACGTCGCGTTCCTGCAGCAGCGCACCGCCCGAGATGGGACGCAGTTCGATGCCGGTCTCCGTCGGCGCGACGGCCTCGAGCACGCGCACGTTCTTCTTGCGCGCGAGAACCTCGACGGCACCGGCCGCGTACGACGGCGCGATGATGACCTCGGTGAAGATCTCCGCGACCTGCTCCGCCATCTCGACGGTGATCTCGCGGTTCGCGGCGATGACGCCACCGAATGCGCTGACCGGATCGCACGCGTGGGCCTTGCGGTGCGCCTCGGCGATGTCCGCGCCGACCGCGATACCGCACGGGTTGGCGTGCTTGATGATCGCGACGGCGGGCTCGGCGAAGTCGTACGCGGCACGCCAGGCGGCGTCACCGTCGGTGTAGTTGTTGTACGACATCTCCTTGCCGTGCAGCTGCTTCGCCTGTGCGAGGCCCGCGGGCGCGGCCGGGTTCACGTACAGGGCAGCCGCCTGGTGCGGGTTCTCCCCGTAGCGGAGCACCGCGGAACGGTCCCAGCTGGCACCGGCCCACTCCGGGAACTGCACGTCGCTCTCGACGAGAGTGGACGTCATCCACGACGCGACCGCGACGTCGTACGACGCGGTGTGCTGGAACGCCTGCGCGGCGAGCGCGGTGCGCTCGGCGAGGGTGAACCCGCCTGCCGCGACAGCGGCGAGCACGTTGGTGTACTTCGCGGGGTCGACGACGACGGCGACCGACGGGTGGTTCTTCGCGGCGGCACGCACCATCGACGGGCCGCCGATGTCGATCTGCTCGACGCACTCGTCGGGCGAGGCGCCCGAGGCGACGGTCTGCGTGAACGGGTACAGGTTCACCACGACCAGCTGGAACGCCTCGATGCCGAGCTCCTCGAGCTGGGCGAGGTGGTCGGGCTTGCGGGTGTCGGCGAGGACGCCGGCGTGCACGCGCGGGTGCAGCGTCTTGACGCGACCCTCGAGGCATTCCGGGAATCCGGTCAGCGACTCGACGGGCGTCACGGGGATGCCCGCCTCGGCGATCTTCGCGGCGGTCGATCCGGTGGAGACCAGTTCGACACCGGCCTCGTGCAGGCCGGTGGCGAGTTCCACCAGACCGGTCTTGTCGTACACGCTCACCAGTGCGCGGCGCAGTGCCTTACGTTCGGTCACTTCGGGATCACGGCCTTTCGTCCATCGGATACAACTCCTCGGGTGGCGACGGCGGCGAGAACTTCCACCAGCAGTCGCCGTTCCACTGTCTTGATGCGCTCGTGCAGCGTCGCCTCGTCGTCGTCGTCGAGGACGGCGACCGGTTCCTGCGCGAGCACGGGCCCGGTGTCGACGCCCGCGTCGACGAGGTGCACGGTCGACCCCGTGACCTTGACGCCGTAGGCGAGGGCGTCCCGGACGGCGTGCGCGCCGGGGAACGACGGCAGCAGCGCGGGGTGGGTGTTGACGATGCGGCCGCCGAATCGCGTCATGAACTCCGGTCCGAGGATCTTCATGAAGCCGGCGGACACGATCAGGTCGGGGTCGTGGGCGGCGACGGCTGCGGTCAGCGCACCGTCCCACGCGGCGCGGTCGGGGTGGGCGCCCAACGCCACGGTGAAGGCGGGAATCCCGGCGGACTCGGCATGCTCGATCGCGGCGCAGTCGCGGTCGACACCGACGGCGACGATCCGTGCCGGGTAGTCGTTCACGGCAGCGGCGATCAGGGACTGCAGGAGGCTTCCGGTACCGGAAGCGAGGACCACTACCCGGGCCGGGCTGTTTGTGGCGGGCCGGAACACGTGCGGGGCAGTCAGCGCTCTACTCCTCGTAGGCATCGGCCGGGCGACTCCGACCGGGGGACCTTCGGCGCCGCCGAGCTGGACACACCTTCGGCGCCACCGACGGCAGCAGCAGTCGGCACGCGACAAGACTAGTCGCTGCTGGTCCGACGACCGTCGGGCAGGTCGGGCTGACCTGTCGACTCCGTGACCTGCGCCACTGCGTCGTCCCCCGCGTCTGCGTCGTCGACGATCTCGGCATCGACGACGACAGCGGTGGGTTCGGCGTCGCCACCGGGCAGAGCCTTGGCTCCGTCGTCGAGCAGTTCTGCGTCGATCACGGTCGACGCGTCACCGCGTTCGGTTCGCGGGGGCGAGTTCGGACCCGAGGGCAGGGCCGGGCTCGCCGTTGCAGCAGCGGAAGCCGCCGCGGGCGCACGCCGCGGCTCCCCGGCCGCGGCAGGTGGCGTCCGCCACCGGGACAGCGCCGCCGCGGCGGAGCCGAAGACCGCGAGCCACCCGAAGGTGGCCCCGACGAACGTGAGCAGGTCGATGCCGACCGAGCCGAACGAGCCGATCGCGCCGCCCGACACGAAACCGAGCAGCGCGAAGACGAGAGCGACTCCGGCCGACCCCACGAGCGCCGTCTGCACAGCCGACAGTGGCGAGGGGGCGCGGCGTGCGCATTCGCGGCCGAACATGATGCCGATCGCGGCGGGTACCACCAGTCCGACGAGCCAGCCGTCGCCGCCTGCCTGTTCGGGCAGCGCGCCGAGGACGGGCAGCGCGGGCACCGGTCCGCCGACGACGTCGAAGAGGCTGACGGACGCCGATCCGACGTGAATCGCGGATCCGACCAGCACCGCCGTGGCCCCGACAACGACATTCGGCAGGTACAGGATCGACAGGACGGTCAATCCGAGTCCGCCCATGAATCCGTCGCCTGCCTCGACGAGCATTCCCACTGTCGACCACGAGGCGAGCAGCGACGCCACGGTGATCGCGGCGCCCGTGGCGAGCAGGGCCATACCCGACCGCGTTGCGGGCCTGGCGGCCGCGAGGACCCAGTCCGGCACGCCGAGCAGGGTGACGACGGGACGCCACAGGCGCACGCCGATTCCGATACCCGCACCGATCAGGTGAACGGCGATCACCCAGACCAGCGCAGCGAGGGTGTTCGGTGAGGACAGCGGGATGACGGACGACGCGTCGGCCACGACGGCGAGCGCGATCGCGGTCACGACAACCGGGCCCGCGACCGCGGCACCGAGCACCCACCAGCACTCGTGGCGGGGCGTCGACGCGGTGACGACACGGGAGCAGCCGCGGGCGACCGCCGCGACCATCACCAATGTCGGCAGCAATGGCAGCACGCCCAGGGAGGCTCCACCGATGGTGAGCGGAACCTGATGCAGCGCAAGCCATCCCGCAGCGATGGCGCCGCTGGTTCCGGTCAGGTCACTGTTGGCTGCGACGAGAGTGAGAACCATGCACGTCGCGATGACGACCAAGGCGAGCAGCGCAGGACGCAACGCGACATTGAGCAGCGCGCGCACCTGCTCCGGGGTGGGGCTCGGCCGGCTTCGGCTGGGCATCCGGCCTTCCGGCGTACGCGTGGTGCGCCGCCCTCCGTCCGAGCGCGCGCCGCCGCGGCTGAGCACGGAGTTCATCGCCGCGGCATCAGTCGTCGGACTTCTCGGGCTTGTCGACGCCGAATGCCTGCGTCGGTGCGGCGGGCGTGGATCCGGTGGCCGAATCCGGCGTGGCCGAGGGCGGCGTCGCGCCCTGAGCATGCTGCGACTGCCCGTACTGCTGAGGCTCGCCGTACTGCTGAGGCTCGCCGTACTGCGGGGCCTGCCCGTACTGCTGGGGCTGGCCGTACTGCGGCGCCTGTCCGGGCTGGGGAGCCTGTCCGAACTGAGGGGCCTGCCCGAACTGCTGCGGAGGCGCGTACGGCTGCTGCGGGGCCGAGTAGGGGTTGGGAGCCGCATATCCGGCCTGCGGCTGACCGTAACCGGTCTGGCCTGCCTGCGGCGGTGCCTGACCGTAACCGGGCGCGTATCCGGGCTGCGCGCCATATCCCGGCGCCCCGAACGGCTGCGTCTGATAGCCGGCGCTGCGCGGGGTGGGCGGCTGGACGATACCGACCGTGAACAGCAGCAGCGCGACGGCGAGAGCCGCCTGCACGAAGGCGATGACAAGGCCGAGGATGCCTCCCCACGCCAGGCTGACACCGTCGGACAGGTTGAACACGAAGAAGAGTCCGACGACGAATCCGACGAGCGAAGTCACCGCCGCAGCCGCCGGCTGGGACTGCCCCGGCAGCAGCGACACGCCGGCGAGCAGGCCGCCGATCAGCAGCAGTGCGAGCCCGATGACGGGGTAGCCGCCCTCGAAGGAGTTCTGGGAGACGGCGGCGGCACTGAAGGCGGTGACCTTCATGTACGGCGCAAATCCGAAGAGGAAGCCCGCGATGCCGAGAACGAGGACGGCGATCGAGAACAGGTACGGCAACGGCTTGGAGGTCAGGCTCCCGCCGCCGGGTGCCGAAGCGGACGGCGGCTGACCCGGGCCCGCTTGGCCCGAGGACGGGTAACCGGGTCCGGTGGGCGGGTACGTCATCTCGGCTCCTCGATGTGTGGGCGCTGAATTCGGCGTCTGCGCCGCCGCAGGGCTGTTCGTCACACGGGCGGTGCCTCACAACGCTAGCGCACGCCGCCGCGCCGAGCCGGTGGCGCGTGGTGCTGGAGTGGCGCCACTGTCTCGGACGCGCAAACGCCGACGGGCACCTGCAATTGCAGGTGCCCGTCGGCGTCGAGTGGGTGTGTTACGCGCCCACGGTGAGGGTCTGGAGGATCTCACGCGCGAGAGCCGCGGTCTCGGACGGCGTCTTGCCGACCTTGACGCCGGCTGCCTCGAGTGCATCCTTCTTCGCCTGCGCGGTGCCCGAGGAACCGGAGACGATGGCGCCTGCGTGGCCCATGGTCTTGCCCTCGGGGGCGGTGAAGCCCGCGACGTAGCCGACGACCGGCTTGGTGACGTTGGCCTTGATGTAATCGGCCGCACGCTCCTCGGCGTCGCCGCCGATCTCGCCGATCATGACGATGAGCTTGGTCTCCGGGTCGTTCTCGAACGCCTCGATGGCGTCGATGTGCGTGGTGCCGATGACCGGGTCGCCGCCGATGCCGATGGCGGTCGAGAAGCCGTACTCGCGCAGCTCGAACATCATCTGGTAGGTCAGGGTGCCGGACTTCGAGACCAGGCCGACGGGGCCCTTGCCCGCGATGTTGGCCGGGGTGATGCCGACCAGCGCCTCGCCGGGGGTGATGATGCCGGGGCAGTTGGGGCCGATGATCCGGGTCTTGTTGCCCTTCTCGACGTTGTAGGCCCACGCGTACGCGGAGTCCTGCACCGGGATGCCCTCGGTGATGACCACGAGGAGCGGGATCTCGGCGTCGATGGCCTCGACGATGGCGTCCTTGGAGAACGCCGGGGGAACGAACGCGATGGACACGTCCGCGCCGGTCTTCTCCATCGCCTCGGCGACGGAAGCGAAGACGGGCAGCTCGACGGGGTTGCCGTCCTTGTCCGTGTGCGAAACGGTGGTGCCGGCCTTGCGGGCGTTGACGCCGCCGACGACCTGGGTGCCGGCCTTGAGCATCAGTGCGGTGTGCTTGGTGCCCTCGCCGCCGGTGATGCCCTGGACGATGACCTTGGAGTCCTTGGTCAGGAAGATAGCCATTGTTCTGTGTCCCTTACTTCGCTGCGAACGCGAGTTCGGCGGCCTTGTCGGCGGCCTCGTCCATGGTGGCGACGACCGTGACCAGCGGGTGGTTGGCCTCGGCGAGAATGCGGCGACCCTCCTCGACGTTGTTGCCGTCGAGACGGACGACGAGCGGCTTGTTGGCCTCGTCACCCAGGGTCTCCAGGGCGCCGACGATGCCGTTGGCGACCGCGTCACAGGCGGTGATGCCGCCGAAGACGTTGACGAACACGCTCTTGACCTGGACGTCGTTCAGGATGACGTCGAGACCGGCGGCCATGACGGCTGCGGAGGCGCCGCCACCGATGTCGAGGAAGTTGGCGGGCTTGACGCCGCCGTGCTTCTCACCTGCGTAGGCGACGACGTCGAGGGTCGACATGACCAGGCCCGCGCCGTTGCCGATGATGCCGACCTCGCCGTCGAGCTTGACGTAGTTGAGGTCGTTCTCCTTGGCCTTGAGCTCGAGCGGATCGGTCGCGTCCTTGTCCTCGAACTCGGCGTGGCCGGCCTGACGGAAGTCGGCGTTCGCGTCCAGGGTGACCTTGCCGTCGAGGGCGAGGATCTGGTCGTCGGGCGTACGGACGAGCGGGTTGACCTCGACGAGGAGAGCGTCTTCCTTGATGAAGACCTCCCACAGCTTCTGGATCGTGTTGGCCGCGGCGTCGAGCACCTCTGCGGGCAGCTTTCCTGCCTCGGCGATGCTGCGCGCGAACGCGAGGTCGACACCCTTGACGGCGTCAACGGGGATCTTCGCGAGGGCGTCGGGGTTCTCCTCGGCGGTGACCTCGATCTCGACGCCACCCTCGACCGAGCACATGGCCAGGTAGGTGCGGTTGGTGCGGTCGAGCAGGAAGGAGATGTAGTACTCCTCGGCGATGTCACTCGCCTCTGCGACCAGCAGCTTCTTGACGACGTGGCCCTTGATGTCGAGGCCGAGGATCGCCTCGGCGTTCGCCTGCGCGGCGTCCGCGTCGGGCGAGTACTTGACGCCACCGGCCTTGCCGCGGCCGCCGACCTTGACCTGCGCCTTGACCATCACGGGCTTGCCGATTTCCTCGGCGATCTCGCGGGCTCCGGCGACAGTGTCGGTAACACGGCCGGCCGACGTCGGCACATCGTGCTTGGCGAAGAGTTCCTTCGCCTGGTATTCGAAGAGATCCATCTGCTCACCGTCTCGTCTGCGTTGACGCCCGCTCGAGGGGTAGGAGCGGGTCCGTCCGGGACAATATCTAGTTGATTCCGTGACGCAGCCCTCGCCTTGGTGCTATGTGGCATATGTCACGGAGTCCGATGTGGCGCGCTGCAGGTCACGGCCGTCTAGGCCGAACCGCCACGACGGCGGTCGCCACGAACAGCACCACACCCATGATCGCAGCCCAGGTTCCCGGTCCGATAGCCGCCTCGGCGATCCGACTGTTGGTCAAGGGCCACCCAGTCAGGTATACGCCCATCGACAATGCGGCCCCAACCGCCCCCACCCCTGCGCGCGCCGGGCGGGCCCGTGCCGCTGTCAGGACGGTGACCACGAGAGTCACCACCAGTACTCCCTTGCCCCACGTGTCCCATCCCCACGGCCAGTCGGTCACCGCGTCGGGCGCGTAGCCGGGGCCGGTATAGAGGGGAAGGGCCAGCGCGATCGTCGAGACGACGACCGCGGGAACCCCGACCAGGAGGACCCCACGCCGCCACGGGGTTCCGACGGAATGATCTACCGCGTCACGTTCGACGGAACCCGCATGCCAGCACAGCGCTCCCGTCGCGACGGCCCCGAGCGCGGACGCTCCGAGCAGGACGGTTCCGGCGCCGATACCGACACCGGGGACGTCGATGGCGACGACGACAGCCTGCAACACCGCAGCTACGGCGGCGAACTGAGCGGCCCACACGACAGCGACGGCAGGCCGGATGACGGGCGCGAATCCGGGAAGCAGCAGTGCCGTCGAGGAGACGAGCAGGATCGCGCCTGCGACGAGTGCAACTCGGGCGACGAGGACGTGGGGACGGTCGACGCCGTCCGGCACCGTCAACACGGGAAGCAGCGACCCGACCACGGCGAGCGCGCCCGACACGACGCCTGCCGCTCCTGCGACAGCGTGCCGGCGCGCCTGACGAGCGCGGTGGGCCATTGCGCGGGAGGTGCTCGACACCCGGACATCGGTGGCGGACCGGGCACGAACCCGAGCCGCCGCAGGCATGGTCGCCCCCGCTGCGATCAGCACGAGCGCGGCGAGCGTGCACACCACCGATCCGGCCGCGACGGACACTCCGCCGCCGGCCGCGACACCCGCCGCAACACGAGAACCGAACAGTCCGAGTGCGCCGAGTCCGGCACCGACGACCGCGGCCGCAGCGACGTCGGTCGACTCCGAGGCGAGGGCGGCCGCCACCACGACCAGGACGGCAAGCACCACGAGCGCGACACCGATCGCCGTCGGAGCGTTCGAGCCGAGCAGCGGATGCACGACCAGCACGGGGTCGGTGGTTGCCCAGGGCACGCCGAACGATCCTGCGCCGAGCAGCAGCGCGGCACCGACCGCGACGACGCCCGACAGGGGCCCGATGCGGCGGGCGACGGGCGCACCGTCGAGCGCGGGATCCGCGCCGAGCCCGTATCCGTCGACCTGTGCGGCGCTGGTGACGGCGACGAGTCCGAGGATCCCCGCGACGACTGCGAGGGCATGGCCGACCAGGAGGGCGATGGCGCCCGCGCCCGCATGCAGGTGCGCTGCGGTCAGCGGCCGGAACAGGTCGAGGCGGTTGGCGTCGATCGGGTCGCTCCACAGGGCGGCGTCGAGCACGACGATTCCGAGGGTGACGCCGCCCGAGCCCGCGAGCAGGGCACCGGCCGCGGCGACTGCGCCTCGGGCGAGCGCGACAACGGCGAGAAGTGGTGGAAGGAGAGCGCAGGCGAGCGCCACCGCGGCGGCGGCGCCCACTGCAGGCCCTGTGTTCGGACCGACCACACCGAGAACGGGCGCCGCGACCAGCAGCACCGCGCCGAGGAGAGCTGCGGCGGTGGCGGCGACGGCAGGCCGGGTGGGATTCGGCGCCGGGTCGCTGCCGGAGGTCGGTGCGAGGACCGGACGCGATGTGGTGGACACGGCGCCCGACGCTAGCGGGGAACTCCTCGAGTGGCGGACGACGAGACGACCTCGGGATTCGTCCGTGATGCATTTGTGATGCATCTCACATTGTTGGGTCACGTGTACGCAGAGGTTGCGGCTGTTGCGGCCGTTTCGTTACCGTCGCTGAGGCAAAGTCACAGACGGGTCACGAATGGAGGACGGCAGGTTGTCCAGACACCGCGCGCCCTCCACAACCCACAGTTACGGCACCGTCCCAGTACCGGACTTCTCCTATGCCGACAACATCGCAGCTCAGACCGTCATGCCGCAGCAGGCCCCGACGCCGGACCCGAGTAGACGCAGGGACTGGATGGCGGGAGACGACGCGAGCACGTATTCACATCCGCAGTACTCGGCTCCGCGTTACACCGGGTCATCACGTCTCGAGACCCACGGCTCCATGAACTACCGCACCACGACGCCTCACCCCAGTACCGAGCATGACGAGGTCGACGACGGACCCACCGCGATCGTCCCGGCTCTGCACGAGTTCCCCCCGCTCACGAACAGCACGGACCGACCCGCGTCCGATCATGCGAATGTCGCAGCTCCCGCTCGCCGCGGTGGAGCGCACCGCATCCCCACTCCGCCCACCGCCCTCAAGGGCCGCGCCGCAGTCGTGGCCGTCGCCGCAGGCGCAGTCGTCGCCGCAGGGCAGGCCGCGGGCGACGGACCGGAAGCCTCTCCCGACTTCACGCTCGCCGCCGCTGACGACGCCTCCACCATCGCGTCGACCGCTGAGCCGCAGGCCGCACAATTCGCCGCCGACACCGCGAGCTCGTCGCAGGCGCCGCAGGTGCTCAACGTCGCCGATCCCGCCGACCTGAGCCAGTTCTCCAACCTCCTCGCGAAGGGCGAGCGACTCGGTGCCGAGCGCGCCGCCCGCGACCTCGCCGCCCGTCGCCCACTGTTCGCACTCCCCGCGCTCGGCGCCTACACCTCCGGCTATGGCGCCCGATGGGGCGAGCTGCATGCAGGTGTCGACATCGCCAACGCCATCGGAACCCCGATCTACGCCGTTGCCGACGGCGTCGTCATCGACTCCGGCCCGGCCTCCGGCTTCGGCATGTGGGTACGCCTGCAGCACGCCGACGGCACAGTCACCGTCTACGGACACATCGACTCGTCCCTGGTGTCGGTCGGCCAGCAGGTCATGGCGGGCGACCAGATCGCACGCATGGGCAACCGCGGTTTCTCCACCGGCCCGCACCTGCACTTCGAGGTGCATCTCGGTGGCTACAACAAGATCGACCCGCTCCCCTGGCTCGCCACCCGCGGCATCAGCCTCGGCGTCGAGCGCGACTGAACTCCGCGCACCACACCCACACATCATCGAGGGCCGTCTTCCCCGCTCGGGGAGGCGGCCCGAGTCGTCGGCGCCCATCCTGACAACTACTAACGATTTGGCGACCACGCCCGTTCACCGAGCGATTCCGGGCCGACGCGACTAGCGTCGGCGACGACGAAGCGCACAACGACGGTTTACTGATCGACGACCGAACGACCATGCGATTACGGTGCTGTGTCCGCGAAGGATGTGCCCGTCTCGTTGACCCTGCGCCGCCATCCGAGTCGTCGCGCTGTACAGCTCACCGGCGATCAACGGCACGAGGAGGCATCATGGCGCCCGCGGATCCCTCGAAGACCACAGCAACCCGAGCACCCGTAGGCAAGATCAGCATCTTCGCGCTCGCGATCATGAACATCGTTGCCGTGGTGAGCCTCCGAGGCCTGCCCGCGGAGGCCGAGTACGGCCTCTCATCGATCTTCTACTACCTGTTCGCGGCGCTCTTCTTCCTCGTCCCCGTCTCCCTCGTCGCGGCAGAGCTGGCCACCGGCTGGCCGGAAAAAGGTGGCGTATTCCGTTGGGTAGGTGAGGCTTTCGGAGCCAAATGGGCGTTTCTCGCGATGTTCATGCTGTTCGTGGAGGTCAGCGTCTGGTTCCCCACCGCCCTCACATTCGCGGCCGTCTCACTGGCCTACACCGACCGAGATCTGAGCTTCGCCGAGCAGCTGTCGTCGAACAAGATCTTCGTTCTCGTCATCGTGCTCGCGGTGTACTGGCTGGCGACATTCATCGCCTTTCGGGGCGTGAACTCCTTTGCCCGCGTCGCCAAATGGGGCGGCATTGTCGGCACCATCGTCCCTGCCGCGATCCTGATCGTGCTCGGCTTCTCGTACGTCCTCGCAGGCAACAAGTCGCATGTCGACCTGGAGTGGGGAGAGCTGATCCCCAACTTCAACAACTTCAGCAACGTTGTCCTGGCCGCGAGCATCTTCCTCTTCTACGCGGGTATGGAAATGAATGCGATTCACGTCAAGGATGTCAAGAACCCGACGAGAAACTATCCGATCGCGGTGGGCATCGCGGCGCTCGGCACCGTGGTCATCTTCGTCCTGGGCACGCTCGCCATCGCTTTCGTCGTCCCCCGGACCGACATCAACCTGACCCAGTCCCTGCTCACCGCGTACGTCGACATGTTCAGGTGGGCCGGGATCTCCTGGGCGGCACCGATCATGGCCGCAGCCCTCGCAATCGGCGTACTCGCGGGCGTCGTCACCTGGGTGGCGGGACCGTCCTCCGGCCTGCTGCAGGTCGCGAAGGCCGGATACCTGCCCCGGTTCTTCCAGGCGACCAACAGGCACGGCATGGCGACACACATCATGCTCATCCAGGCTCTCGCGGTCACGATGCTCTCGATCCTGTTCGTGGTGCTGCCCTCCGTGCAGGCGGCCTACCAGATCCTCAGCCAGCTCACCGTGATCCTCTACCTAGTGATGTACCTGCTGATGTTCGCGGCAGCGATCTACCTCCGGTTCAGTCAGCCGAACCGGCCTCGCCCGTACCGGATCCCCGGCGGAGTCGCCGGCATGTGGATCGTGGCCGGCGCCGGGTTCACCGGCGCACTGCTTGCCTTCGTATTCAGCTTCATCCCCCCCGATCAGATCGCCGTCGGCAGCCCGGTCGTGTTCGTGGTGATCCTGCTGGCACTCACCGCCTTCTTCGTGTCCCTGCCGTTCTTCATCTACCGCGCGCGCAAGCCACACTGGGTGGACCCGGGCAACGACTTCGCCCCGTTCACGTGGCAGGCGGAGGGCAGCCATCCGGGGGTGGTCAGCACCTCGGCGACCGACACCAGCACGGCCGTCACGGGGGAGACCGCGTGAGCCCCGCCGTCGCGCCCGCGGCCGTCGAGACCGCCGTCGCCGACGCCCACCGGGACTGCGTCGGGGTGACCGGCGGCAAGAACGCGAGCTACATTCCGTACCTCGCCTCCGTGGACCCGTCACTGTTCGGCGTCGCTGTGGCCACCGTGGACGGTCAGGTGTTCGAGGCAGGCGACAGCAGGTTCGAGTTCGCGCTGGAGTCGATCTCCAAGGTGTTCACCATGGCCGTCGCGCTGGAGGACCTCGGCGCGGAAGAGTTCCACCGCAGGATCGGCGCGGATCCGACCGGGTTGCCGTTCAACTCGGTGATGGCGCTCGAACTCAACGACGACATGCCCCTGACACCGCTGGTGAACGCGGGCGCGATGTCGGCAACCAGCGCGGTGCAGGCCGACGACAAGGAGCACCGCTGGCGACGGATCCTCGGCGCGCAGTCCAGGTTCGCCGGTCGGCAGATCACCCTGAGCGACGCGGTCAACACCTCCGAGCAGACCACCAACACGCACAATCGGGCGATCGCGTGGCTGCTGCAGTGCGGCGGGGCGATGTACTCGGATCCGATGGAGGCCTGCGAGATCTACACGCGGCAGTGCTCCACCCTGGTCAACACCGTCGACCTGGCGGTGATGGGGGCGACACTTGCCGCGGGCGGAGTCAACCCGGTCACCGGCGACCGGGTGGTCAGCGCCGTGAACGTGCCACACATGCTCGCGGAGATGACCATGGAGGGTCTGTACACCCGCTCGGGCGACTGGGCCTACACCGTCGGTCTTCCCGGAAAGAGCGGCGTCGGCGGTGGACTGATCGCGGTCTCACCGGGAAAGCTCGCCATCGCAGGATTCTCGCCGCCGCTCGATTCCGCAGGCAACAGCGTGCGCGCTCAGGCGGCTGTCGGCAAGGTCGCGACGGCACTGAAACTGGGCCTGTTCCGGGTCCCGGGCCTGCCCTGAATTCCGACGGACGGCCGCTCACTCCACGGCAACCGCCTCCACGATCGTGCGCCGCGACGCCCGCACGGCCGGCGCGACCGCGCCCACCATCGCGAGAGCTGTTGCGACACAGGTGGACACGAGCAGCGTCGGTCCGGTGGCGAAGGCCACGTCGACTCCGAGCACGCTGCTCATCGCGAACGACGTCACGTATTGACTCGCAGCCCCGAACGCCGCTCCGAGCACCCCGCCGACGACGCCGATCGCCGCCGCCTCCGCGAGTACCGACCGGGAGACGAAACGACGTGACGCCCCCATCGCGCGCAGCACACCGAGTTCCCGACGGCGTTCGAGCACCGACAGCGTGAGGGTGTTCAGCAGTGCAACGGCAGCGACGCCGACGACGATCCAGGCCATCGCGGCGACCAGCACCGTCCCTCCGCGCACCGACTCGGCAACGGCCCGGACGCTCTCGGCGCCCGAGTACACGTTGATGCCCTCCGGGAGCGCGGCGCGCAGCGCGCCCATGACGGTCTCGGGGTCGGCGCCCGGCTCGAACAGGACACCGAGGATCGTCGCTCCCGGCCGCTCGAACCACGCGCGCAGCTGCGTCATGCTCAGCGCCACGACACCTCCTGACGCGGCGAAGAACGGGACGACCTGCAACACCTCGACCGAGTGCACGCCGGTCGGGGTGGGGAGGTCGACGACGTCGCCCGCGTCGACGTCGAGGGCCGCGGCGACGTCGCGGGACACGGCGACCCCCTCGCCGTCGATCAGGCGCTCGCGCGTCTCGTCCGTCAGCGCATCCGCGGGCGGTGCGGTACTGCCCGGTGCAAGTCCGGTGAGCATGACCCTGCTGTCCCCGACGGTCGTGTACGCCATCTGCCCCTCACCGACCCCCGCGACGCCCGGGGTCGCCGCGACCGCGGCCTCCACGGACGACGGGAGGATCGGTGCGGTGGGGAACACGCCGGGATCGGCGCTGCCGACGTACGCGTCGACCTCTCCGAGTGACGCGAAACTCGCTGTTGCCGAGTCGATCACGTTGGTGTTGGAGCCGGTCGTCGACATGGTCATCGACACTCCGACGACGACGGTCATCAGGGTCGTCCAGACGCGAAGGGGTGCACGTTCGAGCGTGGTGGCAGCCAGGACGCCGGGCGTACCCAGCGTCCGGGCGACCGAGGCCGTCGCGCGCACCAGATAGGGGCCCGCCGCGAAGCACAGCAGGACCTGCGCTGCGGACGTCAACGCGATGGCGGTGACCGCGACCCGTCCCGTTGCCTGGGTCGCGACACCGACCGCGCAGGCCGCCACGAACACCCCGGCGACGAGTGCGAGGACACGCGTGCTCCGCGTGGCGGTGTCGATGCTGGACGCCCCGACCGGGACCAGCGCCTCCACGGGGGCGACGGCGTACACCTGCCGTGCCGCCAGCGCGGCAGCGGCGACCGCCGCCAACAGACAGGCCGCGACGGCGGCCGGGATCGCGTACGGCGGCAGTATGTACTCGATGTCGGCTTCGACCCCCTGCAACAGTGCGGGTGGAATCCGTCCGATGACGGCGCGGCCGACGAGCACCCCCGCGGCGGCGCCGACCACACCGCCGACGATCCCCAGGACCGCCGCCTCGCCGAGGAGGTCGGCCACGATCACCCGGCGACGCCCGCCGATCGCGCGCAGCAGCGAGATCGTCGGGCGGCGTGAGGCGACGGCCATGCTGGTCACGTTGTAGACGAGGAAGGCCGCGACCACCAGTGCACCGGACGCGGCGGACAGCGTCAGCGCCTGCATCAGTGAGATGCCGCCGCTGGACTGGAGCGCCCGCAGGTTCGGCGTCGCGACGAGGGCTCGGCCGCCGATCGCGGCGTCGATGTCGTCGCGCACTCGCGCGGTGTCGGCGCCGGGGTCGGTGGCGACGAGGACGGAGTCGATCCGTCCGGGTCTGCCGGTGAGATTCTGGGCAGTGGTCAGTGGCGCGACGACGAACCGCCCACCGGACAGGTCGCGGGCGTCGCCGCCGAGTACCGCGGCGACCGTCGCCGTTCCCGCACCCAGATCAACCGAATCCCCTACTGCCAGTCCGGTGTCCGGGCCGACCGCGACACCGTTCGGAGTCGTCGCCAACGCCACGGCCACCGGCGCAACCAGCCGACCCAGATCGCTGCCGAGCGAGGCGCCACGCGGGTCGGCTCCGAGAACCAGCAGACGGTCGGGGCCTGCCTGCATCCGGAGCATCGGCGCCGCCACGGCGACCGACGGAACGGCGGCGACCAACCCGGCCAGGCCCTCGTCGAAGCCACTGTCCGTGACGCCGGAGACCTCCAGGTCCGCCGCGCCACCGACCCCGTCGACGAGCCGCTCGGCAGACCCGGTGACCGACCCGGAGATGCCGAAGACGGCGACCAGCAGGCACGCGGCGACCGCGACGACCCCTGCCGAGGTGACGGTGCGTCCGGGATGGACCCGCAGTTCACGCAGGTTCAGGGCGCGGATTCGGGACAGTCCGGAGCCGATCATCCACCGCTCCCGACACGGACCGTGGCCGGCCGGTCCGATCCGACCCGACCGTCTCGAATGGTGACGACGCGGTCGGTCGACTCCGCCGCGTCCAGGTTGTGGGTCACCATCACCACGGTGCGGTCGCGTCCGGGTTCGTGTGCGACGTCGGCGAGCAGCTCCATGACGGCAGCACCGGTGACGGAGTCGAGGTTGCCGGTCGGTTCGTCGGCGAGGATCAGAGTGGGATCCATGATCAGTGCGCGGGCGAGGGCGACGCGCTGCATCTGGCCGCCCGACATCTCCGACGGCCGGTGGTCGGCGCGGTCCCCCAACCCGACCCGGTCGAGGAGCGCGATCGCGTCGGCCTTCGCCCGGCCGAGCCGGACACCGGCGAGCAGTCTCGGCACGGCGACGTTCTCCCACGCCGACATCGTCGGGATCAGGTTGAAGAACTGGAAGACGAAGCCGACGCGGCGAAGCCGGAAATCCGACTGCTGACCGTCGTCGAGGGTCCCGATCTCCTTACCCTGGAACCTGATCGAGCCGGAGTCCGGGCTGTCGAGCGCTCCGAGCAGATGCAGCAGGGTGCTCTTGCCCGCACCCGACGGTCCGACGACGGAGACGAACTCCCCTGCGCCGAGCGTCAGGGACACGCCGTCCAATGCCCGGACGAGGCCGCCGCCGATGCGGTATTCGCGGACCACGTCGGACAGTTCGACCGTCACCTCTCGCGGGCCGGTCACGCCGACGCTGCCGAGACACCGGTCGCCATGGCGTCGACCATCCCCTGCTCGCCACGCTGTTCTCGGCGCAGCGCGGCGGAGATGGTCGCGCCCTCGTCCAGCACGGCGCGGAGCACCGGCTGCTCGGACGCCAACCGCAGCCACGCCTGCTGTGGCGTCGACCCGTCCTCCAGCGCCTGGTCGAGGAGCGCCGCCAGGTGGCCGCTCCAGCGGTGCTGCAGCGCCAGCAGGATTTCGTCGGGCGACCGGAAATGCTCACGAGCGCTCGGTATCTCGCCGAGCCTGCGCACGATCGTCGGGTCCATCGCGGCCCGGGTCAGGACGTCCTCGAGCACTCGGCGACGTTCTCGGAATTCGGTCCAGGACATCTCTCGGCCCCCTAGCCGTGGTGACGTGACTGCATCGTGGAACCAAACCTAGGAAAACCGACGCGTCCCGTCGCCGTGCCGGAGTCGGGATCTCGTCTCCTACCGCAGTAGGAGATGCAGGTCCGGTCATGGGTGGATGCGCCGCCGCCTACCCCCGTTTACGCTGACCCTGTGCCGGTAACGGAGTTCTTCCGCCAGCGGCTGGCGGCGAGCGGATACGACTATCCCGTCGGGGTGCCCGTCTTCGAGCACGTCGCGACGTGCGTCATTGCCGTCGTCGCGGTCGCGCAGCGGGACGCGTTCGTCCCGCCTGGCTGGCCGCTTCTGCTCGGGGTGATCGCCTCGGTCGCCCCGATGATCGCCGACATGGTCCGCACCGGCGCACTGGTCCCGCGGCCGGTGCTGGCCGCGGTCGTGATCGCGGCGACGTCGCTGCTGATGCTGGATCCTCCTGCGACCCAGTTCGACTTCGCCCCGCTCCTGCTGGTGATGATGGTGGGCGAGGTCGCGGCGACGTCCGGCCTCGCGGTGAGCCTGACGACCCTGGCCGCGTCCCTGGCGGTGCCGCTGGCCTTCGCCGCACTGGGGCCGCTCGGTGGCGCCGCCTGGCTGTACGCCCTGATCATCGCGCTCGGCTGGATCATCGGCAGGCTCATGCAGGTCCAGCTGCGCCTCCTGCACCAGGAG
Organism: Rhodococcus sp. RD6.2; assembly: GCF_001040705.1. Taxonomy (GTDB): domain Bacteria; phylum Actinomycetota; class Actinomycetes; order Mycobacteriales; family Mycobacteriaceae; genus Rhodococcus_G. Next base: position 233,645 of record NZ_CVQP01000001.1, on the reverse strand, counting down.
CGGGCGGCCCGGGCCACTGCGGCGGAGCAGTCCGCGACGGAGGAGCGGCAGCGGATCGCGCGCGAAGTCCACGACGTGATCGCGCACTCGCTGAGCATCACCCTGCTCCACACGACGGCGGCGCGGCGCGCGCTCGAACAGGACCGCGACGTCGACGAGGCCGTCGACGCGCTCACCGACGCCGAACGGCTCGGCAGGCAGGCGATGGCGGACATCCGCCGGACGGTGGGACTGCTCGGTTCCGGACCGTCCGCGCACCGACCGGAGCCCGGCATCGCCGACGTCCCGGAGCTGATCGACGACTTCCGCCGGGTCGGCCTGCCCGTCGACTTCGAGATGACCGGTGACCTCGATTCCGTGAGCCCGGCGACCGGTCTCGGCGTCTACCGGATCTCGCAGGAGTCGCTGGCGAATGTCGTCAAGCATTCGCCTGGAACGGCAGCAGCGGTCCGGGTTGCGATCGCGCCGGATGCCGTCACCGTCGAGGTCCGCAACCGCCTGGCCACGACTCCGGGGCGCACGAAGGGGCCACCGGGGACGGGACTGCGGGGCATGCGCGAGCGCGCCGCGTTGCTCGGCGGCGACCTCCGGGCGGGCCCCGACCGTGACGGCTGGTCGGTGCGAGCCCGGGTTCCGTTGCCGGGCGGATCGTGTCGGCCGGCGTTCCTGCGCATCCTCCCGGGTATGTCGTGACGGCGCCCGACGTGCGGGTACTGCTCGTCGACGACCAGGAGCTGGTGCGGTCGGGACTGCGCCGGATCTTGCGCCGCAAGGATGGCTTCTCGATCGTCGCCGAGTGTTCCGACGGCGACGAGGTGCCCACAGCCGTCGACGAGCACCGCCCCGACGTGGTGCTGATGGATCTGCGGATGAAGCGGGTCGACGGGATCACCGCAACGCGCAACCTGGCGTCCCGGGGCGACCATCCGCCCGTGTTGGTGCTCACGACCTTCGACGACGACGAACTACTCTCGGGGTCGCTGCGTGCCGGGGCGGCGGGTTTCGTCCTGAAGGACTCGGCTGCCGAGGACCTGATTCGCGCGGTCCGCACCGTGGCGGCCGGAGGATCGTGCCTCGACCCGGCGGTGACGGGACGCGTGCTCACCGCCTACCGGTCCGCGGCGACCCCCCGGCGCGAGGCACCGGGCGAGTTGACCGCGCGGGAGGCCGACGTGCTCGTCCGGATCGCCCGCGGTCTCACGAACCGTGAGATCGCACTCGACCTGGGGATTTCCGAGGTGACGGTGAAGTCGCACGTCGGCCACATCTTCGTCAAACTCGACCTGCGCGACCGCGCCGCCGCCATCGTGTACGCGTTCGACCACGGCATCGTGACCCCCGGCGCTCCCACACCCTGAGGGTGGGTCGTCAGAGCTTGACCCGACGGCAAGCCGTCAGAGTTTGACCATCGGTACGCCGCCGATGAGCATCAGGCGCACCTTGCCCGCGGACCCGAAGTCCACGGTCACCGTTGCCGTCGGGCCTGCGCCCTTCGTCTCCAGGACGGTGCCGAGGCCGTACTTGTCGTGACTGACCCGGTCGCCGACCGCGAGCACGAGGTGGTTGTTGCGCGGCCGTGCTGCGCCGAAACTCGGTGCCGCTTCTGCCTTCTCCCGGCCCCCGTAGCCGCCGCCACCGAAACCACCGCCGCCGCCGTAGCCGCCGCCGTAGCCCTGTCCGCCGCGGAACCGGCCGCCGCCGATCGCACCGCCCATACCCGGTCCGGGGTCCTCCCGACGCCAGTCGATGAGGTGCTGCGGAATCTCCTGCAGGAATCGTGATTCCGGATTGGTGATCGGCTGCCCCCACGCTGAGCGGAGCACGGCACGCGAGACGTACAGCCGCTGCCGTGCCCGGGTGATGCCGACGTACGCGAGGCGTCGCTCCTCGGACAACTCCGCGGGATCGCCGAGGGCCCGCATGTGCGGGAACTGACCGTCCTCCCAGCCGGTGACGAAGACGACGGGGAATTCGAGGCCCTTCGCGGTGTGCAGCGTCATCATCGTGACCACGCCGTCGCCGTTGTCGGGAAGTTGGTCGGAGTCCGCGACCAGCGACACCCGTTCGAGGAACGCGGCCAGCGAACCCGGATCGGGTTCGCCGTCACCGAGCGCGGGATCGTCCTCGCCCGCCGCCGCGAGCGCCCCTTCGAGTGCCTCGTCGATCTCGGACTCGATACCGGCGGCGTTCCGGGCGTCGGAGCTGAATTCGCGTGCGACGCTGACCAGTTCGTTGAGGTTGTCGAGCCGGGCGCCGTCCTGCGGGTCGCTGCTGGCCTCGAGCTCCGCCCGGTAGCGGGTCTTGTCGAGTACCGACTCGACGACGTCACCGATGTCGATCAGTCCGGCGTCGTCGGGCTGCATGCCGTCCCGGATCTCGTCCATCATCTCGACGAACGCGACGATCGCCTTCTGCGAGCGGGTGTTCAGCAGCGGAACGGTGCCCGCGGCGGCGTCACGCAGGGCCGCGGCGAAACCGATGCCCCGCCGCTCGGCGTGCACGGACACGCACGCCTCCGCGCGGTCACCGATGCCGCGGCGCGGGGTGTTGAGGATGCGGCGCAGGCTGACCGTGTCGTCGGGGTTCTCCAGCACCCGCAGGTACGCGACGACGTCACGTACCTCCTTGCGCTCGTAGAACCGGACCCCGCCGACCACTTTGTACGGCAACCCGAGGCGGATGAACACCTCTTCCAGCGCGCGGGAGGAGTTGTTCGTCCGGTAGAAGACGGCGACGTCCCCGAACTTCGCGTCCCCGGCGTCGACGAGCCGGTCGATCTCGGACGCCACGAACGACGCCTCGTCGTGCTCGTTGTCGGCGACGTACCCGATGATCAGTTCGCCCTCGCCGGAGTCCGTCCACAGTTTCTTGTCGCGGCGTCCGGTGTTGCGGGAGATGACGGCGTTGGCGGCCGTCAGGATGTTCTGGGTGGAGCGGTAGTTCTGTTCGAGGAGGATCGTCCGCGCCTGCGGGTAGTCGCGCTCGAACTCCTCGATGTTGCGGATGGTCGCACCGCGGAACGCGTAGATCGACTGGTCCGCGTCACCGACGACACACAGCTCCGATGGCGGCACATGGCCTGCTCCCTCCTCTCCGACGAGGGTGCGCACGAGCACGTACTGGGCGTGGTTGGTGTCCTGGTATTCGTCGACGAGGACGTGCCGGAAGCGGCGCCGGTAGTACTCGGCGACCTGCGGGTGCCGCTGCAGGACCGCGACGGTCTCGCCGATCAGGTCGTCGAAGTCGAGGGCGTTCGCTGCCCGCAGTCGCGCCTGATAGTGCCCGTACACCCGCGCGACCAGCCGAACCACCTCGTTGGTGTCGCGGTCGGCGTCCTCGGCCGCCTGCTCCGGGCCGATCAGCTCGTTCTTCAGGTTCGAGATGTGCGTGGCCAGCAGCCGAGCCGAGTACTTCTTCTGGTCGATCTCGAGGTCCTTCGAGATCATCGTCAGCAGCCGGCGCGAGTCGTCCGCGTCGTAGATGGTGAAGTTCGAGTTCAGGCCGGGCAGCAACGCCGCCTGCATGCGCAGGATTCGCACACACGTCGAGTGGAACGTCGCCACCCACATGTTCCCGCCGCGCGGACCGACCAGCTGGGAGACGCGTTCACGCATCTCCGCGGCCGCCTTGTTCGTGAACGTGATCGCCAGGATCTGACTCGGCGTGGCATCTCGTTCGGCGAGCAGGTAGGCGATGCGGCGGGTTAGGACGGCGGTCTTGCCCGACCCGGCGCCCGCCACGATCAGCAGCGGCGACCCCGTGTGGACGACAGCCTCCCGCTGTTGCGGGTTCAGTCCGTCGAGGAGATCCGCGGTGGATGTGCGGTGGCCGGCCTGGGCTGCAGCGGAGAATGTGTTCATTGCCCGTCCACGCTACCGCCGGGCGCCGACATCGGGGTCCGCCGCCCGCACCCCAACCGGGCGCACCCCCTCACGCATGGCAAAATGGGGCCATGCTCAGCGCCTTCGATCGCCACCACTGGCGATTTTTCTACGGGTACCGGACTCCGGTGCCCGTGGCCTGAACACCCCCACGAGCCCCGCGGTCCGCTAAAGCGATCCGGGGCTTTTTCGTGAAACGCCTGGATCGGGTAACGACCGGCGGGGCCGACGACGATCCAGTGTGTGACACGAGGAGAAAACATGAACGCGGCGAACGACGCAGGTTCGAACGGCGACGTCCCCACCACCGAGATCCCGACCACCGAGGCCGAGATCGACGCACTCCGCAAGGAGATCGACCGGCTCGACGCCGAGATCCTCGCGGCGATCAAGCGCCGCAGCGAGGTGTCACAGATCATCGGCCGCACCCGCATGGCGTCCGGCGGCCCCCGCCTCGTGCACAGCCGGGAGATGAAGGTCCTCGAGCGTTTCGGCGAGCTCGGCCAGGAGGGTCATACCCTCGCGATGCTGCTGCTGCGCCTCGGCCGCGGCCCGCTCGGTCGCTGAGCCGGGACCGGCAGACCCACAATCCGGGCGGAGCCGGTGGATCTACTTTGCCGCGGCCTCGAGTGCCCCTCGGCGTCCCGGCCTACCCTTTCCCACCGACAACGGCTGCACCGACGACGTGTCGTCGTGACTTCGTTCGGGTGATCGGCGTCCGAGGGGACCGAGGAACCCGAGGTGGCCGCATTCCCTGGCACAGCCCCTCCGGCCGCCCGATCAGGTGCTGATACCGTCGTCGGTGTTCTGACACGGGGTGCTCCGCGAACGCGGGGCTGAGATGAGACCCGAGAACCTGTCCAGGTAATGCTGACGAAGGGATGTCATGGTTTTGCGCGCGCCTGTCACCGAATCGGGAGGCTTCACCGAGTACCTCTGGGATCGGACGAAGACCCTGCGGGTCGCGATCGACGACCTCGAGTTTCTGCGCCGTCTCGGCGACGGCACGCTGCCGCTCGAGGTGTTCCGCACCTACGTCGAGCAGGATTCGCTGTACCTCGCCGGATACTCGAAGGCCTTGGCCATCCTCGCGTCGAAGTCGCCTGACCCGCAGACCGCGGCGTTCTGGGCGAACTCGTCCGCGGCTGCGGCCACCGTGGAAACGGCCCTGCACGCGGATCTGCTCGACGGGGGCCTGCTGCCGCCGCGCGCCGGTGAGCCGGAACCGTCGCAGGCGTGCCTCGGCTACGTGTCGTACCTGATCGCAACCGCGGCCACGCAGCCGTACGCGGTCGGCGCGGCGGCGGCGCTGCCGTGTTTCTGGATCTACGCCGACGTGGGACGTGGTCTGGCCGCGAGCGCCGCGGAGGTGCTCGCGGCAGATCCGGGGCACCCGTACGCCCAGTGGGTCACGACCTATGACGCCGAGGAGTTCCAGCAGTCCGCGGCGACCGCGCGGTCGCTGGTCGACGCCGCGGCCGAGGTCGCCGGCGAGGCGGAGCGGGAGGCGATGGTCACCGCGTTCACTGTCGCGACGCGGTACGAGCTCCTGTTCTGGGACACCGCCCTGAACACCCAGCCCTGGCCGGCGTCGTGAGCGGCCGCATGAGGCGCGCCCTCACCGGGATTGCCGCCGCCGCACTGGCTTTGACGACGCTGACCGCCTGCGGTCAGGACAGCGGGTCCGACGAGACCATCCGGTTTGCGCTGGACTGGACGCCGAACACCAACCACACCGGGTTCTTCGTGGCGCAGCAGCGCGGCTACTTCGCCGACGCGGGTCTCGACGTCGAGGTACTGCCGTACAACAACACGTCCGTCGACACCGTCGTCGACGCAGGCAACGCCGAATTCGGTATCAGTACCCATAATTCGTCGACGTTCTCCCGTGCGTCCGGTGCGCACACACTGTCCGTGCTCGCACCGTTGCAGCACTGGGCTACGGGGATCGGCGTGAAGGCGGACCGCACCGACATCACCCGCCCGAAGGATCTGGACGGCAAGACCTACGCCGGCTTCGGTGATCCCGGCGAGGAGGAAGCCCTCCAGCAGGTGATCCGGAACGACGGCGGCACAGGCGAGTTCACGTCCGTCACGCTCGGAACGTCGGCGTACGAGGCCGTCTACTCCGGCAAGGCGGACTTCACGGTCTCGTACCTCGCGTGGGAGGGCATCGAGGCGGAGCACCACGGCACACCGATGACGTACTTCCGCTACACCGACTACGGTTTCCCGGACGCCTACGCCATCGTCGTCGATGCCAACGAGGACTGGCTGGGCGCCAACCCGGAACGGGCGGCGAAGTTCGTGCAGGCACTTCAGCGCGGCTACCAGTTCGCCGCGGACAATCCGGACCAGGCGGCGCAGGACCTCATCAACGCCAACCCCGGCGCCTTCAACGACGAGGCGCTGGTGGTCGAGAGCCAGCGGATGCTCGCCGCCGAGTTCATGAAGGACGCCGACGGCAAAGTGGGCACCCAGACCGCGGAGCAGTGGGCCGCGAACTCCGGCTTCCTCTACCGAAGCGGGCTCCTCACCGGCCCCGACGGCGCAGCGTTGACCGAGGAACCCGACTGGTCGGCGTACTTCACCAATGACTACCTCACCGGCCCGTAGCGGCTCCCTGCGCGGTTCCCCGCTCCGCTGGGCGGTGCCGTCCGTCGTCATGGTCGCGGTACTCGTCGCGGTGTGGCAGATCTACGTGGACGTCAGCGGGATCCGCCCACAACTGCTGCCGTCTCCACTGCGAGTCCTCCAGCAGGGGTGGTCGCACCGGAACGAGATCGGCGTCCACGCCGCGGCGACCCTTCAGGTGACGCTGATCGGTTTCGCGGTGTCGCTCACGCTGGCCTGGGCGCTCGCGATCGTGGTCGACTTCTCCCCCTGGCTGCGGCGCGCCTTCGTGCCGCTGTTCGTCGTGTCCCAGACACTGCCGATCATCGCGATCGCACCGCTGATGATCATCTGGTTCGGATTCGGACTGCTGCCGAAGGTCCTCGTCATCGCACTCGTCACCTTCTTCCCCATGGCGATCGGTCTGATCGAGGGGTTCGCCGCCACCGACCGCGACGCGGGCGCTCTGCTGCGGAGCATGGGCGCGTCACGCGCACAGGTGTTCCGCTACGCGCGACTGCCCTCCGCGCTCCCCCGCTTCTTCACCGCACTCCGGATCGGCATCACGTACGCCGTCGTCGGCGCCGTGTTCGCCGAATACGTCGGCGCCAGCGAGGGACTCGGCATCTACATGAGCCTGCAGAAGAACTCGTTCCGCACCGACCTCGTCCTCGCGGCGGTCCTCGTGACCGCACTCGTCAGCATCACGCTGTACCTGCTGACCTTCGCGATCGAGCGTCTGGTCGCGCCGTGGGGACGCACGAGCGTAGAGGGGTCGACGTGACCGGCACCCACGACAACCGCCTCGTCGTCGACGCGCTCACGAAGTCGTTCCCGCAGCCCGGACGCAATCGCCCCGACCTACCGGTGCTCGGCGGTGTGTCGTTCACCGCGGAGCCGGGCGAGTTCGTCTCCGTCATCGGCCCCAGCGGATGCGGCAAGAGCACCGTCTTCGCGATGCTCGCCGGGCTCGACCACCCCGACTCCGGCAGCGTCCGGGTCGGCGCCGACACCGCCGGGCACTGCGCCTACATGCCGCAGAAGGACCTGTTGTTCCCCTGGCGCACCGTGCTCGACAACACGGTCCTGGGACTTCAGGTGCAGGGAGTGCCGAAGGCACAGGCCCGCGAGCGTGCTCGCGCACTGTTCCCGGTGTTCGGACTGTCCGGTTTCGAGGACGCGCGCCCGGCCGAGTTGTCGGGCGGCATGCGCCAACGCGCGGCCCTGCTGCGCACCGTCGTGCAGGATCGCGAGCTATTGCTCCTGGACGAGCCGTTCGGTGCCCTCGACGCGCTGACCCGCACCGAGATGCAGACGTGGCTGCAGGAGGTGTGGCAGCGATACCGCTGGATGGTGCTGATGATCACCCACGACATCCGCGAAGCCGTCTACCTGTCCGACCGAGTGGTCGTGCTGTCGGCTCGGCCCGCGACCGTGCGGCACGAGGTGCGCGTCGACCTGCCCCGGCCGAGGGAACTGTCCATGATGACGTCTCCCGAGTTCGTCGCTCTGGAAGCAGAACTGGTCTCGGTCCTGCACGAGGAGGCGCGGCGAGCCCTCGACGAACAGCGTCGTGGACGCTGACGCCGCCGTCGGCCAGAATCTGCGTTCGGCATTCTCCACCGACCTCACCGTCGCACAGTGGACGAGAGTACGTCCGTGGGCGGCTCTCGGATCGACTGAAAGTCGGAGCGGGTTTTGTCATCGTCGGGGCAACCTTGAGCCGGTCGTCGCTGACGCGCCCGTGGACGGCACACCGGTCATCCGCAGCGTCGGCAAGGTGTAGAGGTGCGATAGGTTCGTGCCATGGCACGGGACTTCGCCGGATCGGTGCGGGGAATCACCCTTCAGCAGTTGCGGTACTTCGTGGAGGTGGCCGCCGAAGGATCCATCAGTGCCGCGGCGGACCTCCTTTACGTTGCGCAACCGACCCTGTCGGCCGCGCTGAAAGACCTCGAAAGTCGCGTGGGGCGTACGCTCTTCGTTCGCTCGACCCGTGGGGTGACGCTCACCGAAGACGGGGCTGAGTTTCTCGGCTATGCGCGCCAGGTGGTCGAGCAAGCGGAACTCCTGGAACAGCGGTATCTCGGCCGCGGGCCCTCACGCCGGCTCCTGGCCGTGTCAACTCAGCACTACTCGTTCGTCGTCGACGCCTTCGCCCGCATGGTGAAAGCGTCAGAAGCCGCGGAGTATTCGTTCAGTCTTCGAGAGACCCGCACGTGGGACATCATCGAGGACGTTCGCATGCTGCGAAGCGAACTCGGTGTGCTCTATCGCAACGAGTTCAACGCAAACGTGATCAACAAGCTGATTCGCGAAGCGGGGTTGGTCTTCACGCCGCTGTTCCTGGCGTCGCCGCACATCTTCATCGCCCGCACGAACCCCCTCGCAGGGCGAAAGAGTGTGACGCTGAAGGATCTCGAAGACTTGCCCCGGCTCACATTCGACCAGGGCGTGAACAACTCCTTCTACCTCGCCGAAGAGATCCTCTCCACCCGGTCGTCGAAGCAGGACATTCGGGTGAGCGACCGAGCGACCATCTTCAACCTCATGATCGGTCTGGGCGGGTACACCATCTCTACGGGCATCGTCTCGGACGATCTCGATCCGTCCATCGTCGCTGTGCCGCTCGACGTGGACGAGCGCATCGAGATCGGTTGGATCGGTCATGCCTCGGTGTCCTTGACCGCGCAGGCTCAGCGATTCGTGGCGGAGATGCGCGACGTCGTTTCGGAGTTCGGAGTCGATCTGCTGACATAGGCGGAAGCTATGCCCAGCCATCGAATTTGGTAATTAGCCTATGTCTGCGGGGCTACTTACACTGACTTCCACGCCACTTCGGATAGTCGCCTCCCAGGTGTTCTCGGCCTGAAAGTTCGGCCCTGGACCATCGGGTATTCGGTTGAAGTGCTGCGAAATCTCAGGCAGTGAACCGTGCAATGACGCGCTTGTCGCTGCTCTCACCGCACATGATTGGGGCAACGGGTCAGCATGACGAACGAATGTGTTTTCAGCATCGACACTACGCGCTTCAACGAGGACTACACCCCGTCGACCAACTCGCGCAGCACGACGAACTTCGCGAATCTCGCACGCGGCGAGAATCGTCGGCAGAATCTGCGCAACGCTGTGACGATGATGAACACCCGTGTCAACGAGTTGGTGCACTGGGACAATCCGCGTGGTGACCGCTACGCACTCCAACTCGACATCGTCTCGGTTGACCTGCATCTCGCGTCGGTCGGGGATGACGCGGCGTTTCCGGTGATCGAGGTGCTCGACGTCGGCATCGTCGACACCACCACGGGCGCCCGCACGGAGGGCATCGTCGGAAACAACTTCTCCTCGTACATTCGCGACTACGATTTCAGTGTTCGACTCCCGGGGCATCAAGCGACGGGAATCCCCAGCGACTTCGGCGATCTGCACGGGCAGGTCTTTCAGCGTTTCGTCGAATCGGACGAGTATCGCGAACGCTTCTCGCAGCCACCGGTCATCTGCATCAGTGTTTCGACGTCCAGGACGTACCACCGGCTCACGAATTTCCACCCGATTCTCGGGGCGGAGTACGTGGCGGATGAGAAGTCGCTCACCGATCAGTACTTCGGGAAGATGGGGCTCAGGGTTCGGTACTTCATGCCTCAGGGGTCCGTCGCTCCGTTGGCCTTCTACCACCGCGGTGACTTGCTCAACGACTATTCGTTCCTCGCTCTCGCGGGAACGATCGCGACGATGGAGACGTTTCAGAAGATCTATCGTCCCGAGATCTACAACGCGAACGCTGCGGCGTCGGAGGTGTACCAGCCGAGTCTCGACAATGGCAACTATTCACTTCCGCAAGTGAGCTACGACCGTGTCGAGCGCACCCACCTCGCGACCACACAGGGAAAGTTCACCGAGGTGAACCTCATGAAACCGTATGGCGCTGTTCTTGAACAGTGGGCTACCAAGCAATCCGCCTGACCGTTCGAGACCGAAAGGTTCCAGAGATGAACGCACTCCTGCCCACCTCCATCGTCGGTAGCCTGCCCAAGCCCTCGTGGCTTTCGGAGCCGGAGAAGCTCTGGTCGCCGTGGAAGTTGCGAGACGACGAACTGCGCGAAGGGAAACTCGACGCCCAGACACTCGCGGCACACGATCAGCGTCGTGCCGGGCTCGACATCATCAGTGACGGTGAACAGACGCGTCAGCACTTCGTGACCACGTTCATCGAGCACCTCAGTGGTGTCGACTTCGACCGGCGCGAGACCGTGCGCATTCGCGACCGCTACGACGCGAGCGTCCCCACGGTTGTCGGCGCGGTGAGCCGCGAGAAGTCTGTGTTCGCAGCCGATGCGGCTCGTCTTCGAGCAGCGACGGACCAGCCGATCAAATGGGCCCTGCCCGGCCCCATGACGATGATCGACACGCTCTACGACGACCACTACAAGAGTCGCGAAAAGCTCGCATGGGAGTTCGCAACCATCCTGAACCAAGAAGCAAAGGACTTGGAAGCAGTCGGCGTCGACATCATCCAGATCGACGAGCCCGCGTTCAACGTGTTCTTCGACGAACTGAAGGACTGGGGCGTAGCGGCGCTCGAGCGTGCGACCGAAGGGCTGAGCTGCGAGACTGCCGTTCACATCTGCTACGGCTACGGCATCAAGGCCAACACCGACTGGAAGGCAACGCTCGGGGCCGAGTGGCGCCAATACGAAGAGTCCTTTCCACTGCTGCAACAGTCGTCGATCGACATCGTGTCGCTGGAGAGTCACAATTCGCGGGTACCTGTCGACCTGATCGAATTGCTTCGAGGCAAGAAGGTCATGCTAGGAGCGATCGATGTGGCGAGCGACGCCATCGAGACGTCCGAAGAGGTCGCCGCAACCCTTCGTCGCGCCCTCCCGTTCGTTGACGCGGACAAGCTCTACCCGAGTACCAATTGCGGTATGGCGCCACTCAATCGACGCGTCGCACGAGACAAGATGGTCGCGCTCGCCGCTGGGGCCGAACTTCTGCGCAGTGAGTTGTCCTAGCGACTCCGACACTGCCTGCGCTTCATCACCCTGAACTTCGCGCGGGGGACCCGTGAGGTGCTCACCGATCCCGGGTACGCCGCCAAATGACATGCCGGAGAGGGGCCGGCATTGGCCAGCCGACCACGGCTTCGCCGAGTGGTGTGGCCCCCTCGAACCACGAGGCCGCTGAGACGAGGCTCAGACCATGCCGTGCCTCGCATCCAGACCGAGTGCGAGAATCACAGTCGAACAGCTCTGCTTCCCAATATGTTTCATCGACCACTCGGTCCGCGGGCCCCCAGTTCCGGGGATCCTGCCGAACTGGCGCCGACAGAGCGGCAGATGGGTTCTACAACGACATGACCGACATCCGTCACTGTGTGCGCATCACGAAGCCGCGTTTCACGCAGGACCGCAGCGAGTTCGTCGGTAGTGACACCGACCTCCCTGTGCCAGGCGGGACAGACGTCGGTGTGCTGGAACAGACGCAGGATCAACGCCGCAACTCCATGCGACGGGGCCGAGCGCACAACGGCGTGCGCGATCAGATTCCTACGGTCCCTCACGGTGAGCGCCGACCTGGTCCACAGGTGGTCGTCGATGTATCTCGCGGCCGCAGTGATCACCTCGACCAGAGGGTCGCTCGATCCTGCATCGACGCGCCGCCCGGCGCTCAGGCGCCCACCGCGCGCTGAGGCACGCCGGTGTACTCGCTGAGCGGCCGGATGAGCGCGTTCGACTCACCCTGTTCGATGATGTGGGCCGTCCATCCGGTGATGCGGCTCATCACGAAGATCGGAGTGAACACCTCGATGTCGAAGCCCATCAGGTAGTAGGCCGGGCCCGTGGGGAAGTCGAGGTTCGGCTTGATTCCGGTGGCGTCGTTCATGGTGCGCTCGAGGATCTCGTACATCTCGACCCACTTGTCTCCGCCGGTGTGCTCGGCGACGTCGAGGAACGCCTTGCGCATCGTCGGAACGCGGGAGTCACCGCTGCGGTAGACGCGGTGACCGAAGCCCATCACCTTCTCCTTGCGGGCAAGCTTGCCGTGCATCCACTCCTCGGCGTTCTCGGGCTCGCCGATCTCGATCATGTCGTGCATGACCGCCTCGTTCGCGCCACCGTGCAGTGGGCCCTTGAGGGTGCCGATGGCTGCCGTGACGGCGCTGTAGATGTCCGAGAGGGTGGACGTGACGACGCGCGCCGCGAACGTGGACGCGTTGAAGCTGTGCTCCGCGTACAGGATCAGCGAGACCTCGAAGGCCTTGACGATCTCCTTGTCCGGCACCTTCCCGAAGCACATGTTGAGGAAGTTCTCGGCGAAGCCCAGGTGGCTGTGCGGCGCGACGGGCTCGAGGCCGTGGCGGCGGCGATGGTCGGCCGCGACGATGGTCGGCAGCACCGCCATCATGCGAAGCGACTTGGCCCGCAATGCCTTCGGGTCGTTGTCCCATTCCTCCGGGTCCTCGGCACCGAGGTAGCTGATGGCCGTCCGGACCACGTCCATCGGATGGCAGTTCTCCGGCAGCTTCGCCACGAGCTGCAGCAGCGACCGGTCGGCGCGACGGTTGGCCCGCTCACGCTGGACGAACTGCTCGAGCTGGGCGTCGGTGGGGAGCTCGCCGTTCCAGAGCAGGTAGGCGACCTGCTCGAAGCTGCAGTGCTCGGCGAGGTCCTGCACCGCGTAGCCGCGGTAGGTCAGCGAGTTGGTCTCGGGTACCACCTTCGAGATGGCGGTGGTGTCGACGACAACGCCGGCCAGACCCTTGTAGATCGTGGGGGTTGCGGTCTCGGTCATTACTGGCTCCTGCTGAGGGTGAAGTTGAAGACTCCGGAATCGAATTCGTTGTAGCGCTCGTACTCGAGCAGTTCGTACAGCCGCGATCGGGTCTGCATCTGATCGACGAGACCTTCCTGCGTGCCCTTCGCGTGGATTTCGCGCAGCCCGGCTTCGATCGCCCCCATCGCGAGACGGAGGGTGGTGACCGGGTAGATCACGGCGTTGTAGCCGATGTTCTGCAGCGTCTGTGCCGGAATGAGCTGCGACTTGCCGAATTCCGTCATGTTCGCGAGCAGCGGGATGTCCACAGCAGCGCGGAACTTCTCGAAGTCGGCCTCGGTGTGCAACGCCTCCGTGAAGATCATGTCGGCGCCGGCGTCGGCGTACGCCTTCGCCCGTTCGATGGCCGCGTCGATGCCCCTCTTGCCGGAGGCGGTCGTGTCGCTGATCCCAGCGGCGTCGGTGCGAGCGCAGATCACGAAGTTCGGGTCGCGACGCGCAGTCACGGCGGCCCGCAGCCGACGCACCATCTCGTCGGTCGGCACGATCGCCTTGCCGTCGAGATGGCCGCACCGCTTCGGGTTGACCTGATCCTCGAGATGCAGACCCGCGATGCCCGCGTCCTCGAAGGCGAGGACGGTGCGGGCCGCGGACATCGGCTCACCGAATCCGGTGTCGGCGTCGACCAGGACGGGAAGGTCGGTGACGCCGGCGATCTGGGCGCTGTGCGCCGTGACCTCGGTGAGGGTGGTGAGTCCGATGTCGGGCAGACCGAGGCCGGCGGAGAAGGCGCCGCCGGAGACGTAGACGCCCTCGAAGCCGATCTCCTGGATGAGCTTCGCCGTCAGCGGGTTGATCGCGCCCGGCAGCCGGGTGATGCCCTCCGACGTCAGGCTCGCACGGAAGGCGGCGCGCTTCTCGGCTCCGGAGGTCGCGGCGGCGATGAGTCCGGTCATCAGAAGAGGCCCTTGGGCGAGCGCGGCGAGCGGCCGAGCACCTCGTCCGAGACGGTGAAGGTGAGCTGGTTCAGCTCGCCGGCCTTCAGCTCGGGGGTGCGCTGCGCGGCATCGAGGAAGCGGTCCTGCTCGGCCGGTGCGATGACGCCCTCGGCGAGGGTGCGGAACTTCGCGATGTACTGGTCGCGGGCGAACGGGCGAGCGCCGAGCGGGTGCGCGTCGGCGACGGCGAGTTCGTCGACGATGACCTCACCACTCTTGAGGGTGACCTCGGCGCGGGCACCGAAGGCCTTCTCGTTCGGGTCGGTGGAGTGGTAGCGACGGGTCCACTCCGGGTCCTCGGCGGTGGAGATCTTCTGCCACAGCTCGATGGTGTCGGGACGCTGCGCCCGATCCGGAGCGTAGGACCGCTCGTGGTGCCAGGTGCCGTCCTGCAGCGCGACCGCGAAGATGTACATGATCGAGTGGTCGAGGGTCTCGCGCGACGCCTTGGGGTCGAACTTCTGCGGATCGTTCGAGCCGGTGCCGATCACGTAGTGGGTGTGGTGGCTGGTGTGCAGGACGATCGACGCGATCTGGCTCAGGTCGCCGACCCGCTCGCGCAGGCGGAACGCCAGGTCGATCGGGGCCTGGCTCTGGTACTCGGCCGAGTGCTCCTTGGTGTAGGTGTCGAGGATGCCGCGCTTCGCCTCGCCCGGGCCGGGCAGCGGCACGTTGTACTCCGCCTTCGGGCCGCCGAGCAGCCACGCGATGACGCCGTCCTCGCCCTCCCAGATCGGGGACGGGGCGCCCTCGCCGCGCATCGCGCGGTCCACGGCCTCGACGGCCATCTTGCCGGCGAACGCCGGGGCGTATGCCTTCCAGCTGGAGATCTCGCCCTTGCGCGACTGACGGGTCGCGGTGGTGGTGTGCAGCGCCTGACCGATCGCCTGGTAGACGGTCTCGGTGTCGAGTCCGAGCAGGGTGCCGATACCTGCGGCCGCGGAGGGGCCGAGGTGCGCGACGTGGTCGATCTTGTGCTCGTGCAGGCAGATGGCGCGGACCAGGTCGACCTGGATCTCGTAGCCGGTGGCGAGGCCGCGGATCAGGTCGTTGCCGGTGCGGCCGGCGTGCTGAGCGACGGCGAGGATCGACGGGATGTTGTCGCCCGGGTGCGAGTACTCGGCGGCAAGGAAGGTGTCGTGGAAGTCGAGCTCACGCACCGCGACACCGTTGGCCCACGCCGCCCATTCCGGCGAGAACGTGCCATCGACACCGAACACAGTCGATCCGTGCGACTCCGACGATGACCGGCTGTACGGATGCGACTGCGCCTGCGCCCGCGCGTTGGCGACCGGGCGGCGGGTCACGGACGCCGCGGCGACGGCGGCGTTGTCGATGATCCGGTTGACGATCATCTCGGCGACGTCCGCGGACACCTCGACGGGATCGGTCGCGACCTCGGCGATCTTCCACGCGAGGTGCTCACTGCGCGGGAAGTCCTCGGCGGAGCGGTAGGTGCGAACGGGATGCGTCTTCAAGATGATGTCCTCCGATTGTGTCGGCGCCTGGTACTGGAACTCGGCCGGGAAGCGACCGATCGACGCGGCGATGTTCGCAGCGTATGGAGGACGCGACGCGACGGGAAGAGACTGAACCTGCGTAATTCGGTGGTGTGTGTCGGCGAATTCTGCGAATGCTGCGAACCCGCCCGATCCGCCCCCACACACTGTGCAGAACAGGCGAGTTCGCAGATCCGGGGTCTCCTCCGACGATCCGAGACCTCTAGAATCGACGGTGCAGTTGGTTCGCCGCCTCGACCGCGAGGAGTCCCGAAGGTCGCGGCGGCGTCGAAGTGCCCGAGGGCACGAGAGGGAATCCGGTGTGAGTCCGGAACTGTCCCGCAGCGGTATGCAGGAACGACCGCCGTCACCAGCACTGGACGCGAGTCCGGGAAGCGACGGCCAGTAGGTTCGCCTCACACGCGAGCGCCTGTGAGTCCGAAGACCTGCCCGCTGCGCCGGGTACGCCGTGCCCGGCGGTGTGCCGCCTCGTGGACTGGGTGTGCGTGCCCGATCCAGGTGTCGTCGTGCCCGCGTACCGGGTGGGGCGATGGGCCTGGTCGGACGTGCGCATTCGCGGGCGGCTTCTGGACTCGACCCCGAAGGATCGCAGGATGCAGAAGATCTACGGCGGACCACGGCTGCGACGACTGCGAGAGGAGCGCGGGCTGACCCAGCTGGAACTGGCCCGGACGCTCGACCTCTCGGCGAGTTACGTCAACCAGTTGGAGAACGACCAGCGTCCGCTGACAGTGCCGGTCCTGCTGAAACTGAACGCGACCTTCGATCTCGATCCGCAGTTCTTCGCGGCCGACCAGGACGCGAGGCTGGCGGCAGATCTCCATGACGTCCTCCGCGCGATCGGCGCGGCGGCGCCCAGCCCGGCGATGGTGGACGAACTGGTCGCCAGGATGCCGGAGATCGGAACAGCGCTCGTCGGAGTCCACCGCCGACTGCTGGCAGCGACCGAACGGCTGGAGCAGTACAGCGTCCATCTGTCCGCGCCGTCGGAGGCGACCTCGGAGCCTTCGATGCCGATGCCGTTCGAGGAAGTTCGAGACTTCTTCTACGACAGGCACAATCACATCGCCGAACTCGACGACGCCGCCGAGCGATTGTTCACGGAGAGCGGCCTACGGCCCGGCTCTCTGGACAACCAGCTGACGGCACTCCTCGAATCGGAACACGACATCGTCGTCCGGTTGCGCACCGATCCGCCCGACCGGCCGGGACCGAAACGCTCGTACGACGAGGCGAACCGCATCCTTACCCTGTCCCGGCACCTGACACCCGGACAGCGGGCGTTCCAGATCGCAACCCAGCTCGCCTTCCTCACCCAGTCGGCCACGATCGACGCGCTCGTCGAGTCCGCCACCGGTCTCGGAGAGGGCTCCCGAGAGCTGGCGAAGATCGGACTCGCAAACTACTTCGCCGGGGCACTGCTGTTGCCGTACAACTCGTTCCTGGACGCGACGGAACGCCTGCACTACGACATCGAGATGCTGGCACTGCAGTTCGAGGTCGGCTTCGAAACGGTGTGCCACCGGCTCTCGACCATGCAGCGCCCGACCCGGCGCGGCATCCCGTTCTTCTTCGTCCGCACCGACCGCGCCGGGAACATATCGAAGCGACAGTCCGCCACCGCGTTCCACTTCTCCCGAATCGGTGGTAGCTGCCCGTTGTGGGTGGTGCACGACGCGTTCGGGACGCCCGGGCGGATTCTCACTCAGGTCGCGCAGATGCCCGACGGCCGGACGTACCTGTGGATCGCCCGCACCACCGACGACGACCCCCGTCCCTACGGAACGGCTCAACGTAGCTTCGCGATCGGGCTGGGCTGCGACATCACCCACGCAGACCGGCTCGTGTACTCCCGTGGCCTGCGACTCGACGAGCAGATGTCACCGGATCCGATCGGCGCCGGCTGCAAGATCTGCGAGCGCACCGACTGTGCGCAGCGGGCGTTCCCCCAGATCGGGCGGCCCGTTCGGGTCGACCTGAATCTCAGCGCACGCCAGCCTTATCCGTCGTAGGCACTGCGTGCCTGTGGGCGCTCTCAGCAGCCGGGGCCACCGAGAGCGCGCACGAGCAGCGGAGCCGCCTCAGTCGCGGGTGGTCAGGAGCGCGAACACGCGCCGCACCTCGTCGATGGTCGGATCGGGCAGGTGGTCGCGGGCGTGCAGGAAGCCGACACCCGCGTAGACGAGGACGCCGCTGCGCAGGCGCGCCTCCTCGGCGTCGAACCCGAGGTCGAGGAGGGTGCTCTGCACGACGTCGAACACCTGGTTGTCGAGTCGTGCAACGGAATCCGCGACCTGACTATCGGAACGCGCCCAGTCGCGGACCGCGACCTCGACCGCCCAGCCGCGCTGCGACATGAGCTGCGCCGCCATCGCCTCGAGTCGTTGGTCGCCGGGAATCGAGGTCGTCTCCTTGAGCGCCAGGAGGGTCTCGTTCTGGATGGCGCACCAGCGATCCGCGACGGCCTTCATCAGATGGTCGATGTCGGGAAAGTGCCAGTAGAAGCTGCCCTTGGTGACGCCCAACTCCTCGCACAGGCGGGTGATCTTCACGCCCGTCACACCCTCGCGGACGAGGAGGTCGAAGGCGGCCTCGATCCAGTCGTCCACGGACAGCCTCGGAGCCCGCTGCCGCGTTCCGGCACCCGAACCACGGGCCGTGCGAGCGCTCTGGGACGCGTCTCTCCTCGCCGTCATGACGCTCTCCTCGCCTTCGCAGAAGTGACCTGTACCAGCATCATTCCAGACGCTTGACCATACCATACGGTGTGGTACGGTCACCGCCGTTGCCGAGGACTGGAGATGCACCGTGACCGAGCGATCCATGGACAGGCGGACGCTGCTGCGCGCACTCGGCGTGGGCGGCGCGGCGACCGCGGGCATGGGCTGGTCGGCCACCGTGGGATTCGGGGCCGGACAGGGATTCGCGCGGGAGCCCGTGCGGGTCACGAGCATCGACAACCCACTCCTCTTTCACTCCCCTCCGATGGCGCCGTTCCGGTCCACCGTCGAACGCCCAGCGACCGTCTCGGGCACCCGGCTGTCCATGTCGGCGGTCAATGCACGCCATCGCTTCCACCCCGACCACGCGGCGGCGGACACCTTCGCGTACCACTTCGGCAACGCGGCACCGACCTACCTGGGACCGACGATCGAGGCGTATGCCGACGAGACCACCACGCTGACCGTGACCAACCGCCTCACCTCGCATCCGTTCGCCCGGGACATCGACACGACCCTGCACGGCGCGGACGAGGCCTACCGGACCACGCCCCCGATCGTGGTGCACCTGCACGGCGGCGAGACGCCCCCCGACAGCGACGGCCACGCGGAACAACTCGTCCATCGGAACGAATCGATTACATACCGATTTCCGAATCGGCAGCAGGCGGGGCACTTCTGGTACCACGATCATGCGATGGGGATCACCCGAGCGAACGTGTACGCCGGGCTGGCGGGCACCTACCTGTTGCGTGACCGCTTCGACACCGGCACCCCCGACAACCCCCTCGGTCTGCCGGCCGGCGAGTTCGAGATGCCACTGATCCTGCAGGAGAAGATCTTCGGCGAGGACGGTGCGATGAGCCTGCGGTCCACCCCGGTGGTGCCGGAAGGATCGTGGGAGGGTGGCGCGGTCGGGGACGTCGGTCTCGTCAACGGCGCCGTGTGGCCGGACATCCCGGTCGCGCGGGGCCTGTACCGGTTCCGGGCGATCAACGCCACCTCCTACAGCGTGTGGAACCTGCACTTCAGCAACCACATGCAGTTCTGGGTCGTCGGCAACGACGGCGGACTGCTCGACGCCCCCGTCCCGACCAACGCCATCCGGATGTCACCGGGTGAGCGCTACGACCTGCTCGTCGACTTCTCCAGCGTCGACGGTTCGGTCCTGCTGTGCAACGACGAGGCCCCGCCGTTCCAGGCGGCCATGCTCGGCGCGGTCGCCATGCCGCTGTTCTGCCGATTCACGGTCGGCTCCGCCCGCGGATTCACCGGCCCCGTCCCGACGACGCTGCGGGCGGGCGGGCGCACCCCCGACCCCCTGCCCCCGCTGCCGACCCCGACCCGGACACGCACCGTGTCGGTGAGCCAGCCCTACGCCCTGCGGGTTCCGCCCGCATACATGGCGTTGAACAATCTCCGCTACACGGACCCGGACATCGAGATGCCGAAAGCGGGGACGGTGGAGCGGTGGGACATCGTCAACGTCACCGACGATCCGCATCCGATCCACCTGCACCTGGTGATGTTCCGCATCCTCGGCAGGCAGCCGCTGCGGACGGTGGAACTGCAGGCCACACACATCCAGCCGCCGCTCGGGGTGAAGTGGACACCCGATCCTGAGCCCTTCCTCGCCGGCCCCCTGCTGCCGCCCGCACCGTGGGAGGCCGGCTGGAAGGACACCGTGCGCGCGGACCGCGGCACCGTCACCCGGATCCTCGTCCGTTTCCCCACCGCCGACGAACTCGGGTTCGATCCCGACGCCCCGTTCCAGCGCCCTTCGGTCCCACCGTCGGTGGCCGCCCGGACCTCCCACGGCCACGCCACCGGAGCCGCGACCGATCTGCAGGGCTACATGTGGCACTGTCACATCCTCGACCACGAGGACCACGAGATGATGCTGCGGTACCGGGTGGTCTCGTGAGCGCGCCCGTCGCATCGCGAGCCTTTCGCGGTGCCGTCGGCACGGTCGGTGAGTTCTACGCACTGACCCTGGACACCGTTGCGGCGTTGCGACGCAGACCGTTCCAGTGGGCGGAGTTCCTCGACCAGTGCTGGGCCACGATCCGCGTCGCCCTGCTGCCGACGATCGTGATGTCGATTCCCTTCACCGTTCTCGTCGTGTTCACCCTGAACTCACTGCTCGGCGAGATCGGCGCGAGCGACCTGTCGGGGGCGGGCGCCGGACTGGGAACGATCACCCAGATCGGCCCGCTGGTGACGGTTCTCGTCGTCGCGGGTGCCGCGGCAACAGCGATCACCGCGGATCTCGGATCACGGTCCATCCGTGAGGAGATCGATGCGATGGAGGTGCTCGGCATCGATCCGGTGCACCGACTGGTGGTGCCGCGGGTGCTCGCCGCGACGGTGGTCGCGACGCTGCTCAACGGTGCGGTCTGCGCGATCGGACTCGTCGGCGGATTCTTCTTCTCGGTGTATCTGCAGGACGTGAATCCGGGCGCCTACGTTCAGGGCCTGACCCTGTTGGTCGGGCTGCCGGAACTTCTTCTCTCGCAGGCGAAGGCCGCCGTCTTCGGTGCCGTCGCGGGGTTGATCGCGTGCTACCGGGGACTGTCGGTGACCGGCGGGCCGAAGAGCGTCGGTCAGGCCGTCAACGAGACGGTCGTTTTCGCGTTCATCGCACTGTTCCTGGTGAACATGCTGCTGACGTCGATCGGACTTGCTCTCGCTGCTGCCTGACGACGTCCGATCTAGTCCCGGCGCGATAGCGATGCAGGAGATCTGGAGGAGGGTTACATGGCGAGTGTCCTGACCGGACGCGCGGCGCACGGCATCACGCGCGGCTACCGATCGACCCTGCGCGCGGTCGACGAGTTCGGACGTCGCGCCCTCTTCTTCGGCTCCGCGATCGCGTCGACCGGGAAGGCGCTGCGCAGATATCGCGCCGAGACGCTGCGTTCGATCGCCGAGGTCGGGCTGGGGACCGGACTGCTCGCCGCGGTCGGCGGCAGCGTCGTCATCATCGGCTTCATCACCCTGTTCGCGGGCGCGACGGTCGCGGTGCAGGGCCACAGCTCACTCGGCGACATCGGGATCGAGTCCCTCACCGGATTCCTGTCCGCCTATCTGAACGTTCGGGTCGTGTGCCCCGTGACCGTCGGAATCGGCTTGGCCGCGACGATCGGCGCGGGCACCACCGCGCAGCTCGGTGCCATGCGGATCAGCGAGGAGATCGACGCACTGGAGGTGATGGCGATCCGGTCCGTCCCCTACCTCGTCGGTACCCGACTACTTGCCGGGATGGCCACCGTCATTCCGCTGTACGCGGTCGCGCTGGTCACCTCCTTCGTGGCGAGCAGACTGACCACGGTCCTGGTCCTCGGGCAGTCCAGTGGGGTGTACGACCACTATTTCTCGACGTTCCTCGTCCCGTCCGACCTCCTCTGGTCGTTCGTGCAGGTGATCGCGATGGCGTTCGTGGTCATGCTGATCCACACGTACTACGGCTACAACGCGACGGGAGGTCCGGCAGGTGTCGGAATCGCAACCGGCCGCGCAGTTCGTCTGTCGCTGATCGCCGTGGTGACCGTGACGCTCGCCGTCGCGTTGGCCCTGTACGGCAGCGCCCGAGCCGTCCACCTCGCCGCATGATCGCCACAAGGGTCGCCGCGTTCGTGATGGCCGCGCTGCTGGCCGGGCTGGCCATGTTGACGTACCTGGCGTACTCGGGGCAGTTGAGCGGGAACGTCATTCGGGTCAGGGTCGAGGCGGACCGCGCCGGCCTGCTGCTGCAGACCGGGTCGTTGGTGAAGTACCACGGCGTCGAGGTCGGCCGAGTGGCCGACGTCGCGAGCGACAACGATCTGGCGGTGATTCACGTGGAACTGTCCGAGGACGCCGCGGGCGGCGTGCCCTCCGATGTGGGCGCCGCCATCGCCGCGACCACCGTGTTCGGCTCCAAACAGGTGACGCTCACTGATCCACCGGCGCCCGCGGCAACCATGACACCGATCGCCGACGGGACGGTCATCCCCGCGACTTCGGTGTCCACCGAGACCAATTCGATCCTCGACCGACTCAATCGAATCCTGACGGTCGTGCAGCCGGATCAGCTCCAGGCAACGCTCACCGCGACGGCGACCGCGCTGCGAGGGCAGGGCGAGTCGATCGGGCACGCCCTCGACGATCTCGACGTGGTGCTCGGCGCGCTCGAACCGACACTGGGTGCGCTCTCCGCCGACCTGAGATCGGGTGCGCCGGTCGCCGAGACACTCGGCGCCGCGACACCCGAACTCCTCGCCGCGGCCCGGTCACTGACCACCACCGCCGACACTGTGGTGGCGCAGCGGGATTCACTGGACGCCCTACTCGTCGCGGCGACCGGTCTCGCCGACGTCGGGACTCCCGTGCTGTCGGACAACACCGCTGCGCTCACCGAGTCCCTGTCGCGGCTCCGTCCCACAACGGAACTGTTCGAGGAGTATTCACCGGGACTGACCTGCTTCATCCAGGGTGCCGACGTCGCCCGGATCGCGGCCGAGAAGATCTCCGGCGGCAACAGACGAACGATGCTCCTCAACAGCACCATCGTGTGGGGCGTCGACGCCTACACCTATCCGGATGACCTCCCCGAGGTCCGTGCCACCGGAGGGCCGCGCTGCGGCGCGCTGCCCGAATTGACGATGGCGGACGTGCCCGCGCCGTACGTCGCGGCGGACACCGGTGCGGACGTCTTCGCCCACAATCGGGCATCGCCGACGATCGACCCGGACACTCTCTTCGCCATTCTCATGCCGCCACCGACGTCGCAGCCGCCGGTAGGTGGGCGATGAAGGGCCGCACCGTGGGTGTCGCCCTGTTCACCGTGGTGATGCTCGCGGTGACGGCGGGGCTGGTGATCGTGTTCGGCGAGTTCCGGTTCCAGCCGACGACGGGGTACCGGGCGCTGTTCACCGATGCGTCGGGCCTGCACTCGGGTGATGCCGTCCGCATCTCCGGTGTCGAGTCGGGACGTGTCGGAGACGTCTCGATCACCCCGGAGGGAACCGCCCTCGTGGAGTTCACGGTGGACAGTTCCGTACCGCTCACCGACGACACTGCCGCCGCCGTCCGCTACCAGAACCTCGTCGGCGACCGGTATCTCGACGTCGACCCCGGAACGAGCGGGCTGCTGCTGAGCGACGACGCGACCCTCCCCCTCGACCGGACGTCCCCGGCCCTCGACCTCGACGAACTGCTCGGCGGATTCAAGCCGCTGTTCGGGGTGCTGGCACCCAAGGAGGTCAATGCCCTGTCCGCGGAGCTGATCGCGCTTCTGCAGGGTCAGGACGCAACCGTCGAATCCGTGCTCGCGCGCACCGCCTCGATCGCCGCGACGCTCGCGGACCGGGACGTGGTGATCGGCCGGGTGATCGACAACCTCGACGCCACCGTCGCGACCCTCGCCGATCGTCGCGACACCCTCGCCGTCGCGCTCGATCGCGCCGCGGACCTGTCCCGCGGTCTCGCCGAGGAACGGCAGACGTGGGGCAACGCGCTCGACCACATCGACACGGCCGCCGCGGACGTCGCCGCCCTGTTCGAGGAGGCCCGGACCCCGTTGCAGGGGACCGTCACCGAACTCGGCCGCACGGCAGCGCAACTCGACAGCGGCCGCGGCACGCTCGACAGCGTGCTGAGCCGGCTGCCGGAGACGTATGCGGCGCTGAGCAGGCTCGGGGTGTACGGCAACTTCTTCAACTACTACCTCTGCGCGTTGAAGGTGAAGTTCACGGGCCCTGACGGCGCGGACGTCACCACTCCCCTGTTCGGGCAGCCGACGGGAAGGTGCGCCCCCAGATGATGGAACGCTACTCACGCCGAAACGTGTTCCGGCTCGGCATCGTCGGCACCGTGGTGGTTCTCGCGGTCGTCCTCGCGGCGCTGCAGGTACGGTCGTTGCCGTTCGTCTCCTCGGCCGCGGGCTACCGCGCCCTGTTCCTCGACGCGGGCGGCCTCCAGGTGGGGGCGACGGTCCGCGTCGCCGGTGTCGATGCCGGATACGTCACGGGGATCGACATCGACGGCGCCGCCGTCGCCGTGTCGTTCACCGTGGACGCTCCGATTCGGCTCGGCGAACGCACCCGCGTCGACATAGCCACCGCAACGGTTCTCGGCGCACGGAATCTTCGCGTCACGCCGGCCGGTGACGGGCAGCTGCGGCCCGGCACCACGATCGGAACCGACTCGACCACCTCGCCGTACCAGCTGACCGAGGCACTCGGCGATCTCACGGACCGATCGGAACGCATCGACTCCGAGCAGCTCGCCGAGTCGATGCGGGTGCTCACGTCCACGCTGCGCCGCGTCCCCGACGACGTGGCGGCAGCGGTGGACGGCGTGGGACGTCTGTCGGCGGTGATCGCGGAGCGGGACGACTCCCTGCGCGATCTCCTCGGCTCGGCAGAGACCGTCACGGCCCTGCTCGCCGAACGCAGCGGGCAGATCGACGGCCTGCTGACCGACGCGAACTCGGTGCTCGGTGAGTTGCAGGATCGCCGGGCGGTTCTCGACGCGCTGTTCGACAACGTCACCGCTCTGTCGCGACACCTGGACGGCGTGGTCACCGACAACGAGGCCCAGCTCGCGCCGACGTTGGCCTCCCTGCAGTCGGTCCTGACGGTGGTGCAGTCCAATCGGGATTCGATCACGTCCGCCATCGACCGGCTCGGTCCGTACATCACCGAGCTCGGCGAGGCAGTGTCGAGCGGCCCGTTCTTCAACTCGTACATCCAGAACCTGATCCCCGGTCAGATCATCGCCCCGTTCGTCCGCGCGGCGCTCGGCATGGGGCCTGCCCCCGGCGACAACAGCACCGTCAATCCCCTCTCCGCCCTGAACGGAACACCCCCGTGAACGGAGTGCCTGTGCGCAAGTCCAGCACCGACGACCCCGGTCGCCGCGTCCGCCGAACGTGGCTCGTGATCGGTGCCGGCCTCGCGGCGCTGCTCGCGATCTCCTATGCCGTCGTGCCACGCGTGACGTCGATCGTCGTGGAGGCCGAGTTCACCAGCACGACCGGCCTGTATCCCGGCGACGACGTCCGGGTCATGGGTGTCACCGTCGGCCGGGTGGAGTCCATCGAGCCCGGACCGGAGGCCAATCGGGTACGGATGCGGGTCGAACGCTCGCAACCGATCCCCGCCGACGCGGACGCGATCATCGTTTCGCAGAGCCTCGTCGCGGCCCGCTTCGTGCAGCTCGCCCCCGCCTATACCGGAGGCGACACCCTCTCCGACGGGGCACTGATCTCGCTCTCGCACACCGCGGTACCGGTCGAGTGGGACCAGATGACCGAGCAGTTGGACCGGCTCGCCGCGGCACTGGGGCCGGAGGACACGGGTCCGGACGGCGAGAACGCCGGACCTGCAGGCGAACTCGTCGATGCGCTCGACGCCACCCTCGACGGACAGGGGGACGACCTGCACTCCACCCTGATCCAGCTTTCCGATGCCATGCGAATCCTCTCCGACGGCCGTACCGACCTGTTCGCGACGGTCCGCAACCTACAGGTCTTCGTCGCGGCCCTCGCACGTAGCGACCAGCAGATCGTGGAGTTCAACACCAGGATGGCCACCGTGTCGGAGGTCCTCGATTCCAACACCGATACCATCGGGTCGGCGATCACCACCCTCGACACCGCGGTCGGGGAGGTGACACGGTTCGTCCGGGACAATCGCGACGCGGTCGGCACGACGGCCGAGCAGTTGTCGGACGTGCTCGCGAACCTGGCCGCGCAGCGGGACGGCATCACACAGATCCTGCACGTCGCGCCGACCGCGCTCGCGAACATGAGCAACATCTATCAGCCGGCGCAGAACGCCGTCGTCTCGGCGTTGGCGCCGAACAACTTCGCCAACCCGGTCGACTTCATCTGCTCGGCGCTCGCCGCCGCCGAGCAGGTGGGCGCGGAGCGGGGTGCGGAACTGTGCGTCCAGTACCTCGGCCCCGTGTTGACGACGCTGGCCGTGGACTATCTTCCCCTGCAGGCGAATCCGATGCGTGGTGTCACCGCCCTGCCGGGCCAGGTCGTCCAGAGCGGGGCACCCCGATGAAGGTGGGCGCGGTGGGCGTGCTGCTCGCGGTGGGCGTCGCGACGACCGGGTGCGGGTGGCGCGGCGTCGAGTCGTTGCCGCTGCCCGCGACGGAGGGTCGCGGAGACGACGCGGTGACGGTTTCGATCGAACTCCCGGACGTCTCGACGATCACCCCCAATTCGCGGGTGATGGTCGACGACGTGACCGTCGGCTCGGTCACCGACATCCGACTCGGCGCCGGGTACGCGCTCCTCACCGTGGGCCTGAACGCCGACGTGGTCCTGCCCGCCAACGCCACCGCGCGGATCGGGCAGACGAGCCTGCTCGGCGCGATGCACGTCGAACTGTCTGCGCCCGCTGACGAACCGCCGACCGGTCGGCTCGCCGACGGCGACCGCATCACGCTCGACCGAGCGAGCGCCTATCCGACCACCGAGGAAACCCTGTCGTCGCTGGCCATGGTGCTCGGCGGCAGCGGACTCGCGCAGGTGCAGGAGATCATGACCGAGCTCGACGCGGCCCTCGGTGGACGCGAGGACACCGTGCGGCGCCTGCTCACCCGGCTCGACACGATGCTCGCCACCCTCGACGACCAGAAGTCCGACATCACCAGAACGATCGACGGGCTGGACGCGCTCGCCGCCGACGTCGCCGCACACCGCGACGACGTCACCCGCGCGGTCGACAGTGTCGCGCCTGCACTCGACACGATCGCGACGAGGCGCCAGGACCTGGTTCGCGCCCTCGATTCGCTCGGCCGTCTCGGCGACGCGGCGAGTTCCGTCGTGACGAGTACCGGCGCCGATCTGACCGCGAATCTGCGTTCGCTGCAACCGGTCCTGCGGGCACTGGCCGATTCCGGTCCGTCACTCACCGAGTCGCTGCGGTACCTGCTCACGTATCCGTTCCCCATCGACACCTACCGGAATGCGGTGCGCGGCGACTACGCCAACGGCGAGGTGACCCTCGACCTGCGGAGCGCCACCCTCGACAAGGCGCTGCTTCTCGGCACACCGCTGCAGGGCCGGCTGGCGGGACCGGAGGGTGTCATCGGCGCGCTCGCACCGGAGTCGGCCACGGCCGTCACCCTCCCCGAACTCGGTCGACTGTTCTTTCCCGCCCCAACCCCCGGAGGCACGCCGTGACCCGGTCACTTCGATGGCGCCTGACGGCATTCGGACTCGTCGGACTGCTCGCGGTCGCGTTCGTGGCGGTGCGCTACGCGCAACTCCCTCAGCAGGCGGGCGTCGGACGGTACGAGGTGACGTTGCTGCTTCCGGACGGCGCTGGGCTGTACCCGCAGGCGAACGTCTCCTATCGCGGCACCGAGATCGGGCGGGTCGTCGACCTCGACGCCACCCCCGAGGGTGCGCGCGCCGTGCTGTCGCTGGACTCCGATGTCCCGGTACCCGCGGATGTCGACGCCGAGGCGCACAGCATGTCGGCGATCGGCGAGCAGTTCGTCGACCTGATCCCCGCGTCGTCGGACGAACCCTTCCTGGAGGAGGGGTCGGTGATCCCGCGGGATCGGGCGTCGGTGCCGCCGCGCATCGGCCCGACCCTCGACCGGCTGTACGCGGCACTGTCCTCGGTCGACCCGGAGGCGCTGCGGCGGGTCCTGGACGAATCCTTCACCGCCGTGGAGGGTTCCGGTCCCGCGCTCGCCGACCTGGTGACGTCGACGAACCTGCTGGCAGAGGCCGCGGCGACGGACCGTGATCCGCTCGCCACTCTGGTCGCCGACTCCGCACCCGTACTGAACGCGCTTGCCGCGAGCAGCGACCCGATCCGGTCGTGGGCCTCCTCGCTGGCCGCAGTCACCGGCGAGGTCGCGGCCGTCGACCCGTCGGTACGGTCGCTGCTGACCACGGGTGCACCCGCGGCTGATGAGACCAGGGCACTCATCGAGCGACTGCGTCCGACACTGCCTGTGCTGCTCGCGAATCTGACGAGCGTCGCCCAGGTGGCGCAGGTGTACAACCCCGCGATCGAGCAACTGCTCGTGCTGTATCCACCGATCATCGCGTCCACCCAGAGCGCCGGGCTCGTGAACGCGGACGACCCGGGCCAGAACACTTTCTTCCTCGCGCAGGTCAACGACCCCCCGCCGTGCACGACGGGGTTCCTGCCTGCATCGGAGCGACGTCCGCCGACCGAACAGGACACCGTCCCGACGCCACCGGGTCTGTATTGCAGTGTTGCGCCGAATGATCCGAGCGCGGTGCGGGGAGCACGCAATCTCCCGTGTCTGGAGTATCCGGGCCTGCGGGCGGCGACCGTGCAGATGTGCCGGGAGGCTGCCGGGGTCGCGCCGCGCTGACGCGGTCGCATTCGTACCCCTTTTCCTTGGTCCACACCGCCCTTGTGCGTGCAGCACCTGTGTGCACGCGCCGGAACCTGTGTGGACGCGTCGCACCGAAACCCCCCTCCATACCATCGAGTACGGTACGGTTCCCTTGTCAGCGTGCCACCCACCGTGAACAACCATCCATCCGGAAGGCGTGACCGTGATCGTCGACCAGTTCCAGCGCATCCCCTACGAGCCGGCCCGCGACGGCCGCGTGGAGATGCATTCCGGCCTGTCCCGCCACTACCCGACCCTGCACGCGAACCTCGTGGCTCCTCGCGAGCACGACCGGTCCATCGGGATCGTGATGGCCCATCCGGCGTCGGACTTCCTGTCCCACTTCCTGCTTCGCGGATTCGCCGAGGCCGGAATCCCCTCGCTCGGCGTCAACACCCGCTACACGTCCAACGAGCCCGCGCTCATCATGGAACGCGCAGCCCTCGACGTCGGCGCTGCCGTGCGCTGGATGAAGGACCGTCTCGGCTTCGAGCGCGTCCTCCTGCTCGGTTTCAGCGGCGGCGGCTCACTCGCCGCCTTCTATCAGGACCAGGCCGAGAACCGCGGCGTCACACACACTCCCGCGGGCGATCCGACGGGGTTCGCGGACGCGGACCTCCCGCCCGCCGATGGACTGATGCTCATCGGCGCCCATCCCGGTCGGGCGCACGTGCTGCGGCACTGGATCGACCCGACGCCGATGAGCGAATCCGAACCACTCGAACTCGACCCCCGCCTCGACCTCTACGCACCGGTGCGCGCAACGCCGCTCGACCGCGCTTGGGTTCTCGAGTACCGCCAGGCCCAGCTCGACCGCATGCGCCGCATCGATGCCATGGCGTTCGAGCGGCTCGCCGAACTGGAGCGCACCGGCGACTCCGACCGCGGCTTCGTCGTCCACCGCACGGTCGCGGACCCGCGCTTCGTCGACGTCACCCTCGACCCGAGCGACCGCGCACCGGGCAGCATGTACGGCGATCCGGCCCGCGCCAACACGGCCGCCGGCGGTCTGGCCCGGTTCGTGACTGTCCGCAGCTGGCTCAGCACGTGGAGCATCGACCACACCAACGCCGACGCCCTGCGCAACCTCCCCGGCGTCACCTGCCCGACGCTGGTGATGCCACTGCTCGGCGACCAGGCCGCCTTCGCATCCGAATCACGGGCGATGCACGCCGCGCTCACCAATGCACCCGCGACTCTCGTCGAGGTACCCAAACTGAACCACTACCTGGTCGACCAGCCGCACGGCGTCTCGCACGTCACCGGTGAGGTCCGCACCTGGCTGACGGGCCACGCGCTCGCCGCATGAGAGCACCCGATTCGACAGTCCGTTCCCAACCATCCTGGGAGAACAGCACCATGGCCATCCATCCCGACGTCGAGCCCGAGGACGCCACCAGCGTCGAACCCACCGGAGAACTGCGCTGCCCGAGCGGATTCCGATACTGGGAGACCAAGGAACGGCCTGGCGCGAAGCGGACCGAGCGTCTGCTGCGTTCAGGACTCGGCTTCGAGCTGTTCCCACCGGACGCCGTGGCGGAACGCTTCTGTGAGAGCCTCTTCCACGGCGACCCGCTCGCCGAACACTTCGTCGACGAGGTGTACAAGAACGATCCCAAGACCGGCCGCGCACTCCTCGACCAGGCACTGACCCATGGCCTCGGCTCGATCGACAACCCGGCACCGAGCATGCATGCGCTGTTCGACGAGTTCGAGACGGTTCCCGATTGGGTGGATCCCGAACTCGTCGAACGGGGCGCCGCGGTGTGGCGGCGTTGGGGCACCATGCTGTTCGCGGTCGCTGGGGGCATCACCCTGGAGATGTACACGGAGGCGGCGGTCGCGACTCCCCTGTCTCTCGCGGGCGGTTACGCGGGCGACAACGCGCTGCGCCGGTACCTCGAGACGTCCCGGTTCTGGATCGACGTCTCCGAGCCAGGCGCACTGTTGACGCCGGGGTCCGCGGGCCGCGCCACGGCGATGCGGGTGCGCGTGATGCACGTGGCGGTGCGCCGCAAGGTCGACGGGCACCCCGAATGGGACACCGCGCGATGGGGTTACCCGATCAGCCAGGGCTACCAGATGCTCACCCTGCTCGGCGGCAGCACCGTGCCGGCGCTGGCGCTGCGCCTCGTCGGCATCCACACCAGCAGGTCGGACATGAACGCGCTGCTGCACTTCCAGAAGTACATGGGGTATCTGCTCGGCGTCGACATCTCACTGTTCCCGGAGACGATCGCCGACTCGATGCGCCTGAACGCGATGGTGGTGTGCTCACGCAGCTACGACGCGGGCGATCCCGGCCGCGAACTGATCGAGTCGTTCCCGGCCGCGTTCGCACCCCGCCCGGACCAGCGCGGCCTCGAACGCCTGCGTGCCCGCTACACCCATGCCATGTACGCCGCGTACACCACGCTGTTCATGAGCCCGGCGACACGCGCCAAGCACGACATGCCCTCCCCGTTCCCCGGCATCCTCGTGGTGGTCCTGAGGTGGCCGCTGCTCACGGTCGCGGAGTATCTCCGCCGCGCGTCACCCCGGGTCAATCGGCTGTGGGAGCGAATCACCACCCGGCACCGCGAAAGTTGGTACCGAGCCCAGATGGCGGGCAGGGAAGCGGAGTTCAACGCGCACGGGGGCTTGCGCCGATGACCGCGACGACACTGACGTACCTGCACGGCTTCGGGAACGAGCACCACAGCGAGGCGATTCCGGGCACCCTGCCGTGGGGTCAGAACGGTCCACAACACGCACCGCACGGCCTGTACGCGGAACAGTTGTCGGCCACGGCGTTCACCGAGTCCCGTGTCCACAACCGACGCACCTGGGTGTACCGGATCCTACCCTCGGCCCGGCACGGGGCATTCCGCCGCATCGACAACGGCCACCTGCGGTCCGCTCCGCTCACCGACGGAATCCTCGACGTCAACCGACTGCGGTGGAATCCGATGCCGGCACCAACGGCCGACACCGACTTCGTGGACGGTCTCTACACCCTTGCTGCGAACGGCTCCGTCGTCGAGCAGTCGGGCATCGCGATCCACACCTACCACTGCAACCGGTCGATGGACGCGCGCTACTTCTTCGACTTCGACGGCGAACTGCTGATCGTCCCGCAGTCGGGGGCACTCCGAATCCACACCGAGGTGGGGATTGTCGACGTCGCCCCGCGCGAGATCGCCGTCATCGGCCGCGCGATCGGTTTCCGCGTGGAACTGCTCGACGGCGATGCACGGGGTTACGTCCTCGAGAACTACGGCGCCCACCTGGAGCTCCCCGAACTGGGCCCCATCGGCGCCAACGGCCTTGCCCACCCCCGCGACTTCCAGTATCCCGTTGCTGCATACGAGGATCGGGAGGAGACGGTCGAGGTGATCCGGAAGTTCGGTGGCCAACTGTGGGCAGCGGAGCTGGACCACTCGCCGCTCGACGTCGTCGCGTGGCACGGCACGCACGGTGCCTACAAGTACGACACCGCCCGATTCCACGTGATGAGTTCGGTGACCTGGGATCACCCGGACCCGTCGATCTTCACACTGCTCACCTCGCCGTCCGAACGACCCGGTGTCGCGAACGTCGACGTGGTGGTGTTCCCGCCCCGGTGGAACGTGATCGAGCACTCGTTCCGCCCACCGTATTTCCACAGGAACACGATGACCGAGTTCATGGGCCTCGTCACCGGCGTCCACGACGCGAAGGCCGAGGGCTTCGTGCCCGGCGGCGCAAGCCTGCACAACATGTGGGCACCGCACGGACCCGACGCCGAGACGTACGAGAACGCGGTCGCCGCGGACCTCGCCCCACAGAGGCTCGACGGGTCCCTGCCGTTCATGTTCGAGACGAGACGGCCGCTGCACGTCACCGATTTCGCGCATGCAGCCGAACACCGTCAGTCCCGATACGACGATTCATGGCACGGCCTGCGCAGGCATTTCTCCTGAATCACCCGGCACCACAGTTCGTCTCCCCCATCCCGCTCGACACGAACGAGAGGACGATCCATGACCACAACCGTGCGCAACATTCCCGAGTTCACCCTTCCCGATCCGGTGCACCGGATCGGTGGTCGCGGGACCACAGGCGCGGGCACCGAGACCTTCGCCTCCACCGACCCCACCACCGGCCGGTCCGTCGCCGACCTGCCTGCGGGATCCGCCCAGGACATCGACAACGCCGTCGTCGCGGCGCGAGCCCAGTTCGAGGACGGCGAATGGTCGACGATGCCCGCCGCCGAGCGCGGCAAGATCCTGTACCGCGCCGCGGATCTCATCGAGCGTGATGCCGAAACCCTCGCCGCGCTCGAGGCACTCGAGATGGGCAAGCTGTACCGGGACTCCGTCGCCGGGGACATTCCGGCGACCGCCGCGGTGTTCCGGCACTTCGCCGGCTGGTCGGACAAGCTGACGGGGCAGTCGGCATCCCTCTGCGACATCGGCGACCAGAAGCGGTTCGGGTTCACGATGCGCCAGCCGCTCGGTGTCGTCGCGGCGATCACGCCGTGGAACAACCCGGCCGTCATCGCCGCCTGGAAGCTGGCGCCCGCCCTGGCAGCCGGCTGCACCGCGGTCGTCAAGCCGGCCGAGGACGCGTCGCTGTCCACCCTGCGTCTTGCCGACCTGCTCACCGAGGCCGGACTGCCGGACGGCGTCGTCAACGTCGTCACCGGCCTCGGCCCCGTCGCGGGTGCAGCGCTCGCCGGGCACCCCGGCGTCGACAAGGTGTCGTTCACCGGCAGCGCCGCCGTCGGCCGCGGCATCCACAGCTATGCGGGCAGCACGTTCCGGAAGGTGACGCTCGAACTGGGCGGCAAGTCACCGCAGTTGATCTTCCCGGATGCCGACCTGGACTCGGCACTGCCGTGGATCGCGATGGGCAACTTCTACCATCAGGGACAGGTCTGCGCCGCGGGCACGCGGGTCATCGTGCACGAGTCGATCGCCGACAAGGTCGTGGACGGCCTCGTCGCCTTCGCCGAGCAAGCCGTCATGGGCGACCCGTTCGACGAGTCGAGCACGATGGGGACGATCGTCAACGAGAAGCAGATGAACCGGATCATGGGCTACATCGAGAAGGGACGTAGCGAGGGCGCCGACCTCGTAACAGGTGGAGGCCGCCTCGACGGACCGGGATTGTTCGTGCAGCCCACAGTCTTCCGCGGCCACAACGACCTGACCATTGCGCGCGAGGAGATCTTCGGACCCGTCGCGACGGTGATGACCTTCAGCACCCCGGAGGAGGCGGTGGCGCTCGCGAATGCCACCGATTTCGGACTCAACGCGATGGTCTACTCGTCCGACATCTCCCGCATCCACTCCGTCGTCGAGAAGCTGCGCGTCGGGATGGTGTGGGTGAACGGGTGGGGCGTTCCGGACCCGGCACTCCCCTGGGGTGGACGAGGCGGCAGCGGTATCGGTCGCGAACTAGGGCGGTCCGGCATCGAGGCCGACACCGAAGAGAAGACCGTCCACATCGGATACACGGGCCTGTGACGCGATGACGACTACCGAAAGGCGCAGTGTGACAGATACGCTCGAGATCGCCGAGGCGTGGAACGGACTCGACCGTGAGGACGACGTCCTCACCACCGTCCTTCCCCGACACAACGCTGCGCACCCCGTTCCCCGGAACCTGTCGTTCGAGCACTGGTACTTCGACGCGACCCTCGAATCGGGGCACACCGTGATCGCGTTCCTGAACCTGCGCCGACCCGAGGAGCCGGCACCGATCGCGAAGCCGAACATCGAGATCCTGGTGTACGCCCCGGACGGCACCCGCAGGCAGGTCCGCAAGCGGTATCCACGGTCCCGGGCGGCGGCATCGATCCTCAAGTGCGATGTACGGATCGGCGACAACCACGCCCACGCGGAGTTCCCCGAGGGCGGACTCCCGGTGCACCACGTGTACGTGTCCGAGGACGGCATCACGCTCGACCTGACCTTCGTCAACGAACTCCCGAGCTGGATGCCGGGCGGTGGGGAAACCCGGTTCGGCAACACCGAGGTGTTCGGGTGGTGTGTCGGGGCGCCGCGCGCATCGGTGTCGGGGACCGTCACCATCGACGGCGTCGCCTCCGAGGTCACCGGACGCGGCTACGCCGACCACAACTGGGGCTTCGGCGACATGACGAAGGTGATCGACCACTGGCACTGGGGCCGCCTCTACGACGACGACTACTCGCTGCTGTTCGCCTCCGTCCTCACCCAGGAACGGCGGGGCAGGCACCGCAGCCAGCCCCTGATGCTCGCCCACCAGGGCGAGGTGATCCTCAGCACCGGCAAGGTCGAACTCACCGAGGGACCGCCTGTCTTCGACGAGCGAGCCGGACGCACCCGACCCGAGTGGATCGGCCTGGAGGTGCCGGACCGGCTGTCACTGCGTCTGGACATCGAGGAGGTCGTGCATGCCCACGACCTTCTCGACGACGTTCCGGTGGCGGGAAGCCGCCTGGTGCGGCCCCTCGCCCACCGGTTCATCGGGCATCCCGGCTACTTCCGGTTCCTGTCGTCGTTCGAGCTGACCGTTCACCGCTCGGGCACCACCGACGTCCGTAGTGGTCGGACCCTGCACGAGCTGGTGGCACTCAACTGAACGATCGATCAACAAGGTCAGCGGCACCCCAGCGGTCGTTGTCGGCTGGGATTAGGGTCGACGCATGAGCTTCGACATCACCGCAACCTCCGCCTGGCAGAAGCTGCGCGCCCACCACGACGTGGTGGGCGCGCGGCACCTGCGAGACCTGTTCTCCGAAGACCCGGAACGCGGACGCGAGCTCACCCTCACCGCAGGTGACCTGTACATCGACTACAGCAAGCATCGGGTGGACCGGGAGACGATGCGACTCCTGGTCGATGTGGCGCGGGTCGCGGGGGTCGAAGAACGCCGCGACGCGATGCTGCGCGGCGACCACGTCAACACGTCCGAGAACCGGGCTGCGCTGCACACCGCGCTCCGGTTGCCGCGCGATGCGAGTCTGACCGTCGACGGGCAGGACGTCGTCGCGGATGTGCACGAGGTGCTGGACCGGATGGGCGACTTCACGGACCGGCTCCGGTCCGGCCAGTGGCGTGGTGCGACCGGCGAACGCATCACCACCGTCCTCAACATCGGGATCGGTGGATCCGACCTCGGCCCGGTGATGGCGTTCCGCGCGTTGCGCCACTACGTGGACAGCGCAGTCACCGCCCGGTTCGTGTCGAACATCGACCCCGCCGACCTGGTCGGCAAGCTCGCCGGCCTCGACCCGGCGACGACACTGTTCATCGTGGCGTCGAAGACCTTCTCCACGCTGGAAACACTCACCAACGCCACCGCGGCACGCCGATGGCTGGTGGACGCTCTCGGTGAGGATGCCGTCGCGAAGCACTTCGTCGCGGTGTCCACGAACGAGGAGCGGGTTGCCGCGTTCGGCATCGACACGGCGAACATGTTCGGCTTCTGGGACTGGGTCGGCGGACGCTACTCCGTCGACTCGGCGATCGGGCTGTCGCTGATGTGCGTGATCGGCCGTGAGGGGTTCGGCGAGTTCCTCTCCGGTTTCCACACCATCGACCGGCATTTCGCGGAACAGCCCCTTGAATCGAACGCACCGGTGCTCCTCGGCATGATCGGCCTGTGGTACTCGAGCTTCTTCGAGTCGGATTCCCGTGCGGTGCTGCCGTATTCGAACGACCTCGGCCGCTTCGCGGCATACCTGCAGCAGTTGACGATGGAGTCGAACGGGAAGTCGGTGCGCGCCGACGGGACACCGGTCACCACTCCGACGGGTGAGATCTTCTGGGGCGAGCCCGGCACCAACGGCCAGCACGCCTTCTACCAACTGCTCCACCAGGGCACCCGGTTGGTTCCCGCCGACTTCATCGGCTTCGCCGAGCCCACCGACGATCTCGCGACGATCGACGGCGAGGGATCCATGCACGACGTGCTGATGAGCAACCTGTTCGCGCAGACGAAGGTCCTCGCGTTCGGCAAGACCGCCGAGGAGATCGCCGCCGAGGGGACCGCTCCGGAGTTGGTACCGCACAAGGTGATGCCGGGGAACCGGCCGTCGACGACGATCCTCGCACCGAAGATCACCCCGTCGGTGCTCGGCCAACTGATCGCACTGTACGAACACCAGGTGTTCGTGGAGGGCATGGTGTTCGGGATCGACTCGTTCGACCAGTGGGGTGTCGAACTCGGCAAGGTACAGGCACTCGAACTCGAACCCGTCCTCACCGATCCGGAAGCCCCGGCGCAGCAGGGCGATTCGTCGACCGACACCCTGGTCCGGTGGTACCGCAGCCGCAGGGGCCGCGCGGTCTGAGCACCGGACCGGTCGTTCACGCAATTATCTGGCGAATCCCGTCTCACACGGCAGTCGATGCCGTACGGTGATCCGACATCATGGCCGGACTGGACGCATGTTCAGCTCACGGTCGAGGCATCCTGAGAAAGGGTTCTGCCGTGTCGAGAAACAACAACTTGCGACGACTCGCGGCCGGTGCGGGCACCGCGGTGATGGCCGTGGGATTCGCCGCAGCATTCGGCGTCACCGAAGCGGCCGCCGCACCGGTGAGCCAGTCCACCAACTCCGGCCAGTGGACGTTCAACCGGACGATCAGCAACGGCACCCCCGCCCCGGGCGAAACGATCACCGTCACCAACAACATCCGCTGGAACGGCGGCCTCGCCCCCACCATCAGCGCCCTCAAGGACATCCACCCCGCCTGCCTGGCCTACGTCCCCAACTCCTCGCGAGTCAACGGCAACGGCGTCGGAACAACCACCCCCGATGCGACCACCGTGAGCATGAACGGATCCTGGATCCGCAGCGCCGTCGACCGCAACATCAGCTACACGGTCCAGTACACCGTCGGCGCCGACTGCGCCCGCGACACCGCACTGACCACCGGCGCCGGAGTGAACGCCAACCAGGGCCTCGGCTCGACCAACAACAACACCGGACCCAACGTGTCGGTGACCAAGGACGCCACCCAGACCACCCTCGCCATCGGCCCCGCGCCGCAGGCAACCAAGGTCTCGACGCTGACGGCGACCGTCACGACCGGCGCGACCGGCGCCGTGGAGTTCTCCAACAACGGGACCGTGCTCGGCACCGCCACCGTCGCGAACAACACCGCCGCCTACTCGTGGACACCCGCCGCAGGCGAAGCGGGACAACCGTTCTCGATCACAGCCAAGTACCTCGGCGACGCCACCCGCGCGGCATCGACCTCCGCCGCACACACCGGCACCGTCACCGCCGCACCGACGGCTCCCGCGGCCCCGGCAGGACTGACCGCCAACCCGGCCACCGTCACCGCAGGCGACATCGTCACCATCTCCGGCACCGCCGAAATCGCCTCCAGCGTCACGGTCACCGCAGGTGACAAGACCTGCACCGCCACCGCCGACCAGGCCGGCGTCTTCAGCTGTGACATCACCACCACCGCCGCAGGCACCCTGACCGTCACCGCCGTCGCCACCAACGGCATCGGCGCATCCCCCGCCTCCGCACCGATCACCGTCACCGTCGCCGCCCGACCTGCGCCCGACGCCCCCACCGGACTGACCGCCAACCCGGCCACCGTCACCGCAGGCGACATCGTCACCGTCTCCGGCACCGCCGAAGCCGGCTCCAGCGTCACGGTCACCGCAGGTGACAAGACCTGCACCGCCACCGCCGACCAGGCCGGCGTCTTCAGCTGTGACATCTCCGCCACCGCCGCAGGCACCCTGACAATCACCGCCGTCGCCACCAACAGCGTCGGCGCATCCCCCGCCTCCGCACCGATCACCGTCACCGTCACCGCCCCGCCTGCGGGCACTGCGGTGATCGCCCTGACCCCGATCTCCCCGCGCGCAGGTACCTCGGTGATCATCTCGGTCATCGGAGCCGACGCCAACTCCCCGGTCGTCGTCAAGAACGGCGCCGACACCCTGTGCACCGCGACCGCCAATGCCGGTGGAACCGCGACCTGCACCTGGACGCCCACCGAGGGCACCCACACGCTGACCGCCGAGGTCACCGTCGACGGCACCGCGAGCACGGTGACCAAGACCGTCACCGTGAGCGCGGCCACCGACCCGGGCAATGAGGGCAACGGCTCGCTGGCCGGACTGTTCGGATCCAGCTAGTCGAACGCGTGAAGATCGAGCCCCCAACGGAAATCCGTTGGGGGCTCGATTTCTATCGCTGAGGCCTGTCGTCACGCCGCGTAGTCGTGCGGAGGCAGGTGCAGCCAGGCGTCGGTGGTCCGGACGTTGCCGCGCCGATAGGTGACGCGGGCCGCGAGGTCGCGTTCCGTGAGCCACCGCAGCGCCGCGACTCCCTGCCCGAGCGCTGCGGCCGCAGCGGCGTACGCCCAGAGTCCGTCGTCCGCCGCGACGGTGACGGCGTCCAGTCCCGACTCCGCACCTCCCGCAGGGGCCCGCACCGTCGCCAGCGCGCCATGCGCGCGGACCTCCACCTCTTCTCGTCCCGCGGCCGGAAGTCCGTCGAGGGTCACCTGCCAGCCTCCGATCGGGCAGTGACCCCAGGTGGCGACGACGTCGTCCACCCGCACACACACGCCGCATTCGAGGGTGTCTGCGGCACGTCGGGCGGCGCGGTGCGCCACGACGGACTTGGCGGTGGCCGTGAGGTCGAGGTACGCGCCGAACGGGGCGAACACGGTGTCTCCGTCGATCCGGATGTCGCCGAAGTCGGGTTCGGCGTGCGACACCACTTCCGCGATGGCCGCTTCCGCGATCGGGGGCGCACCATCGGACCGATCGGTTCGTTCGGGGTCTTCGACAGCGAGCGGGGACACCGCACCCCCCGTGATCCGCGCGGCCCACAGGGCGGCACGGATCAGACCGCCGAGTTCGGGACTGACCCGAACCGGTGTGCCCTGCGCCTGATTGACCGCGTGAATCTCGGCGTCACCTCGGCCGAGGTCGCACACGTCCCGCGCCCGTTCCAGTGCCGCATGCACGATGGCGGCAGCCTCACCGAGTGCCGCCCACTCGGTGACGCGCACCTCGATCTCGCTCCCCCACGTGGTCCACTGTGTGCTCGGGGTCATGACGACTCTCCACGACGAACTCGAACGCCGACTTCGCTGGTCAGCGGCTCTTGAGTCTCAATTATGCGCCCGTTTCCTGTGGACCGTCTGAGGGTTTTGTCCGAGTACGGACAGACCGGGGCATGCCGCCCGAGACCCCGCGGCCGCACCGTACGCCGTCTTGTACAGTCGCTCACGACACGCCGTGAGCATCGCGCCCAAGCGACGGATGCGTCGTCGCGGACGACCGATCGGCCGAGACATCCGAGGAGAGTCCAAAAGCATGAGCGAGCACAGGATTCGTGTCGACATCGACGAGGCAGGCGTCGCCACCGTCGCGCTGGACCGGGCCGAGAAGCACAACGCACTCGATCGGGCGATGTTCGACGCGATCGTCGACGTCGCGGCGCAGCTCGCAGAGGACCGGACCGTCCGCGCCGTCGTCCTGCACGGCGAGGGAAAGAGCTTCTGCTCCGGCCTCGACATCACCAGCCTCATGCAGAGCGACGGCGGCCCGAGCGACCTGCTCGCGAGGGAGGAGGGCGCGCTCGCCAACCTCGCGCAGCGCGTCTCCGTCGACTGGAGCCGCGTTCCCGCACCGGTGATCGCCGCGATCACCGGCAACTGTTTCGGCGGTGGTCTCCAGATCGCACTCGGTGCCGACATCCGCTACGCGACCCCGGACGCGAAACTGTCGGTCATGGAGGTCAAGTGGGGTCTGGTCCCCGACATGGGGATCACGCAGAGCCTGCCGCGACTCGTCGGCATCGACGTCGCGAAGGAACTGACCTTCACCGGACGCATCCTGTCCGGAACCGAAGCGCACTCGCTCGGACTGGTGACGCGCACCGTCGACGATCCGCTCGCCGCGGCGCTCGAACTGGCACACGAGATCGCAGGGAAGTCGCCGCACGCGGTCCGGGCGGCGAAGCGGCTCTACGACGAGACGTGGAGCGGCGGCGACCCCGCGGGGGCACTGCTGCTCGAGAGCGAACTGCAGGTGTCTCTGATGGGCTCACCGAACCAGTTGGAAGCCGTCACCGCGGGCATGACGAAACGCGCCGCCAATTTCGCCGACCCGGACTGACCGGGAGCCTGCCGTGCGCCGTCCCCGCGCGCAGCGCCTGAGCGTGGTCGACGAGATGTTCCTGCGCACCCACCTCGGCTACGGAACTCCCGTCGTGATGCAGGGTCTGTGGCGCGGCGGCGACGTCGACGCGTCCGAACTTCAGCGGGTGCACGACGCCCTCGCGCGAGGCCCCCTGTCCCACACCGTTGTTCGTCCTCGAGTACCGGGCGCCCGGCCGCGCAGGCAACACGGCACCGCCCCCTGGCCGATCGAGTGGGCTACGCAGCCGATCGCCCGTGAGTCGGTCGTGGTGTGGGCGGACGAGGTGGCACAGCGGCCCGTCGACCCAACCACGGGTGCGGGCTGGCGAATGGCGGCGGCGCCACTGCGCGGCGGCGGAACCGTGGTGTCCCTGGTGTGTTCGCACGTCGTCGCCGACGCCCGCGGGCTGGCCGCAGCCATCGCTGCGGCGATGGTGGGAGAATCGATGCCCGTCCCACCCGATCCGGACCATCCGGCCCGCGACGACCTCGCCGACGCCGCCCGCATGCTCTCCGTTGTCGGCGCCCACACGCTCCGCGCCGTCGCGGGCCTCGTCCGGCACCCGTCCCGGCGAGCCGAGCTGCGATCCGCACCCGTGCGCCTGTCCGACAGCTCCGACCACCATGGCGGCACACATGCGCCGGAGGCGCTGATCGTCGACGTGGATGCCGCGCGGTGGGACGCCGAAGCCGCCCGCACCGGCGGAACCCCCAACTCCCTGCTGGTCGCGGTGGCCGCCGCGATTGCCGGCACCGACGACACCGCACTGCAGGTCAGCGTGCCCGTGAGCCGCCGCACCGATGCCGACTCCGTGTCGAACGCAATCGACATGACGGAGGTAACGGTGCACCCTTCCGACTCCCCTGCCACGGTGCGGGCACTGCTCCGACGCACCTACCTGCAGCCCCCGATGTCCAGTCCGGCCGGCTTTCCCGCCGAACTTCTCCAACTCGTCCCGGACCGGATCGCGTACCGACTCGCTCCCGACCCCGGCGAGCGCGACGTGCTCTGCTCGAACATCGGGCCGATCCCCGTCGCGTTGAGCTCTCTGGGCGGTGCCAACGCCGAGGCGATCGCGACGCGGGCCGTGCACCCCGGTATCGATTCCCGGCAGCTCGCGGCATCCGCGAATCGGCTGTCCGTGTACCTGTGCCGACTCGGCGAGACCTACACGTTGTCACTGGTGTCCAAGGACCCCGGCCTCCGTGACCGGACCGCCGCCGCACTCGCCGCACACGGTTTGACCGCGCACCACTGGGACGACCCGGCATAGGGTGGAACCGTCCGACCCCGACACGAGTGGAGTCCACCGATGAGCGAACAGGACATTCTCGCCCGCATCCGCGAACTCGTCGACACGGAGCACGCCCTGCGCGCGAAAACCGAATCCGGCGACCTCGACCCCGCCACAGAGCAAGCCCAGCTCGATGCACTCGAGAAGACCCTCGACCAGTGCTGGGACCTCCTGCGGCAACGCCGCGCCCGCACCGACGCCGGGTTGCCCGCCGACGAGGTCCCGGTCAGCCCCGCCTCGCAGGTCGAGGGCTACCTGCAATAACGGCGCGCGAGCACCGACCGTTCTACGGTGGTCCCATGCCTCCTCTCAGCACCCCGGCAGCGGATCGTGAGTACGACGTCGTCGTCATCGGCGGCGGCCCGGCGGGAGAGATCGCGGCGCAGTACGCGATCGCCGGCTCCGATCGCACCGCAGTGATCGTCGAGCACGAACTGCTCGGCGGCGAATGTTCGTACTGGGCCTGCATGCCCAGCAAGGCATTGTTGCGGCCGGGCAGCGTCCTCGGCGCGGCTCGTGCGATGCCCGGAGCGCGAGAAGCCGTGGGCGAGAGCACCCTCGACGTCGCCGCGGTCCTGCAGCGGCGCGACACGTTCACCTCCCACCGCGACGATGCCGGTCAGGTGCAGTGGGCGTCCGGAGCCGGAATCGACGTGGTGCGCGGATCGGGCAGACTCGCCGGGGAGCGCATCGTCGAGGTCACCGGTGCCGACGGAACCCAGATGTTGCGGGCCCGGCACGCGGTGGTGCTGGCGACCGGGTCGCAGGCGACGATCCCCGCGACTCCCGGACTCCGCGACGCACTGCCGTGGACCTCCCGCGATGCGACGAACCTGCGGGAAGTCCCCGGCCGCATCGCGATCGTCGGTGGTGGGGTCGTCGCCTGCGAGGCCGCGACCTGGCTCCTCGACCTCGGTGCGGAGGTGACCCTGCTCGTTCGCGGGTCCGGACTGCTCGCGTCCGCGGAACCGTTCGCGGGCGACGCCGTCGCGGCGGCCCTGCGCGAACGAGGCGCGACGGTACTGACGAACACCACCGTGAACGCCGTCCGGCGGGACTCGCCGCAGGACACGGGAATCGGGCGCGTCCACGGCGGTGCCGTCACGGTGTCACTCGACGGCGGTGCCGTCACCGCGTCATTCGACGGTGGCGAGGTGACGGTCGACGAACTGCTCGTCGCCGCGGGACGCCGGCCCGCCACGGGTGCACTGGGCCTGGACAGCATCGGCCTGAGCGAGGTGCGCACCGACGACCAG
Organism: Rhodococcus sp. RD6.2; assembly: GCF_001040705.1. GTDB lineage: Bacteria > Actinomycetota > Actinomycetes > Mycobacteriales > Mycobacteriaceae > Rhodococcus_G. The sequence goes on along the minus strand of NZ_CVQP01000001.1, from coordinate 190,071 downwards.
CTCACCGTCACCGGAGTGCCGGGTGGCTGGCTCTACGCCGTCGGCGACGTCAGCGGCCGTACCCCGCTGACGCACATGGGCAAGTACCACGGCCGGGTGTGCGGGGACGTGATCGCGGCCCGAGCCGAGTCCCGGGCGCTCGACGCGGCCCGCGACATCGCGATCGCCGACCGGTCCGCCGTGCCGCAGGTAGTGTTCACGACCCCCGAGGTCGCATCGGTCGGACGCACCGAGAAGACCGCGCGTGCTGACGGATTCGACGTCGACACCGTCGAGATCGACATCGCGGTCGCCGGGTCGTCGCTGTCGCGCGACGACTTCACCGGCCGAGCGAAACTCGTGATCGACCGCGGCGACGACGTCCTGCTCGGAGCCACCTTCGTCGGCACCGAGGTCGCGGAACTGGTGCACGCCGCCACGGTCGCGGTGGCAGGTGCGGTGCCACTGAGCACCCTGTGGCACGCGGTCCCCGCCTACCCGACGGTGTCCGAGGTGTGGCTGCGACTGCTGGAGGCCAGGCGTGGCTGATCCGCTGGTGGTCCACACCGCGGACGGCGCGGTCCTGGGCCGGGAACTGCACGGGCTGCGCACCTGGCGCGGAATCCCCTACGCGACGCCACCCGTCGGCGACCTGCGATTGCGCGCTCCCCATCCCACCACGCCGTGGTCGGGGGTACGTGACGCAACCCGGTTCGGCTGCGTCGCACCGCAGTCCGGTCTGGAGACCCGCCGGATGCGGATGGGCGAGGACTGCCTGACGCTCAACGTCGTCACCCCGGCAACGCGCAGTGCGACGCCGCGCCCGGTGATGGTGTTCATCCACGGTGGCGGCTACAGCGGCGGATCACCGACGACGCCGCTGTACCGCGGCGACGGCCTGGTCCGGCGCGGCGACATCGTGTACGTGTCGATCAACTACCGACTCGGCGCACTCGGGTACCTCGACTTCACGGACCACTCCACCGGCGACCGCACGTTCGACTCCAATCTCGGTCCGCGGGACCAGATCGCCGCCCTGCAGTGGGTCCAGCGCAACATCGCGGCTTTCGGCGGTGATCCCGACAACGTGACACTGTTCGGCGAGTCGGCCGGCGGGAACGCGGTCACCACCCTGCTGTGCATTCCCGCCGCGGCCGGCCTGTTCCGACAGGCGATCGCCGAAAGTCCTCCCGCGGCATCGGCGTACGGCCGCGACCGCGCCCGGGTGTGGGCGGAGGAGTTCCTCGAGATGCTGGGCGAACCCGACCCGGTGCGGGCACTCGGAGGAGCGACGGTGGACGAGTTGGTCCGCGTCGGCGATGCACTCGTCGCCCGCGGCGCCGACGAGGCACCGGGAACCCGCGCTTTCGCCCCGGTCGTCGACGGCGACCTCTTGCCCAGGCACCCGCTGGACACGTTCGCCGCGGGACTCGCGCACCCCGTCCCGCTCATCATCGGTACCAACGCCAAGGAGGGCACGATCTTTCCGCGCTTCCTGGACATCATCCCGACCGATCCGGTCCGGATCGAGAAGATGTTCGCCGAGACGGACCCCGTCGTGAAGTCCCGGATCCTCGCTGCGTACCCGCGCTATCCCGACCGGCACGCCGCCGTCCAACTCGGTGGCGACGTCAGCTTCTGGGAACCGTCCGTACTCGTCGCACAGGGCCACACCCGCGCCGCACCCACCTATGCCTACAGGTACGATTTCGCACCGAATCTGCTGCGCTGGACCGGATTCGGCGCCACGCACGCCACCGAGCTCTTCGCGGTGTTCGGGTCGGTCGACAGTCCACTCGGAAAGGCTGCGACCGCCCTCGGCGGGCGCTCCGGGTTGCGCGCCGCCACCAACCTCGTCCAGTCCCACTGGCTGCACTTCGCCCGTCACGGTCGCCCGAGGGAAACGTGGCCCGCCTACAGCCTCGAGCGCCGTGAAACCCTCGTCGTCGACACCGTCGCCCGAGTGGTGAACGACCCCGACGGAGACAAGCGGCGGGCGTGGGTGGGCTACCAGCACCGCCGCTGACGCCACTGGGAAGCGCTACTTGAGAAGTTTCGACATCCGGCGGTCGGCGAGGATCTTTCCACCCGTCTGGCAGGTCGGGCAGTACTGGAACGACCGGTCGGCGAAGGACACCTCGCGGACGGTGTCACCGCAGACGGGGCACGGCAGTCCGCTCCGCGCGTGCACTCGCATCCCCGACCGCTTCTCCCCCTTCAACCTGGCGGCGTCCTGCCCGGCCGACCTGTCGACGGCATCGGCGAGAACCGAGCGCATCACCACACGCAGCTCCGAAACCTGTTCGGGTGTCAGCTTGTTCGCGGTCGCAAAGGGAGAGAGCTTCGCCGTGTGCAGTATCTCGTCGGAGTACGCGTTGCCGACTCCCGCGAGTACCGACTGATCGGTGAGCGCGTTCTTGATGCGGGCCGACGACTTCGCGAGCAGCTCCGCGAACGCCGGTTCGGTGACGTCGAGGGCGTCGGGGCCCAATTTCGCGATGCCCGGGACCTCGGCGGGCATCCGCACCAGCCACACCGCGAGTCGCTTCTGGGTGCCTGCCTCCGTCAGGTCGATGGCCGGCGTGGTTCCGTCGGGCGCGAACAGGTGCATCCGCAGCGCCAGCGGGCCCTTTCCCGGCTTGGGGGGCGTCTGGCTCGGGTTGTCCTGCCAACGCAGCCACCCCGCCCGGGACAGGTGGGTGATCAGCCAGAGACCGTCCTCCTGACCGCACCGAAGCCCGAGGTGCTTGCCGAATCGGGCGGCGCCGGTGATGTCACGGCCGGCGAGGACGTCGATCGGAGGGTCGAACGTCTTGAGCACGCTCAACGCCGCCACGTCCACCCGCCCGATGACCGCGCCGACCGCATGGTCGCGCAGGAACTGGGCCAGGGCCTCCACCTCGGGCAGTTCGGGCATGCCAACAGCGTAGGCCGCTCCGCGGTTCGTGCGCGGTTGAAGCGTCGAGGGACCGCCGAACGCGCACGAGTGGGTCAGCGCCTCCGGACCAGGTAGGTGTCCATGATCCAGCCCTTGCGCTCACGCAGCTCGGCGCGTGTGCGGACAATCTCGTCGGAGACGGAGTGCAGGTCACCCTCGATCAGGGTCTCGTCGGGGGTGCCGAGGTATGCGCCCCACCAGATGTCCCAGTCGCCGTCCAGGGTGGTGAAGCTGTTCTCGGCGTCGAGCATCACGACCGCGTCCCGAACGCCGTCGGGCAGGCCATCATCGCGGAGCCGCCGCCCCGTCGTGGTGAGCACCGGCTCGCCGATCCGGTTGAGCACGATCCGATGCTGCGCTGCCAGCGACGACACACTGGTCACTCCGGGGATCACGGTGTGGTCGAAGTGAACGACGCCGCGCCGCAGGACCCGCTCGACGATCCGCAGGGTGCTGTCGTACAGCGACGGGTCACCCCAGACCAGGATGGCGCCGACGCCGTCGACGGCCGCGAACGCCTCCTCGAACACCTGGGCGCGGCGGTCGTGCCAGTCGTCGACGACGCCCTCGTAGTTGCTCGGGGTCCGATCGCGGGGCGGATCGACAATGTCGACGATCCGGTAGTCGCCGCGCATGTGCTCGTCGAGGAGGCCGGTGCGCAGGTCCACGAGGTCCTGTTTCTGTTCGCCCTTGCCGATGACGAAGAACACCTCGGCCCGGTTCATGGCCTTGACTGCCTGGATCGTCACCTGGTCGGGGTCACCGGCGCCGACGCCGATCACGAGGAGTTCACGCATGCCGCGAGGCTATCGCCCGAGGGACTCGGCCTAGACTGGCGGCCGTGACTTCCCCGACGCCCGCTCCCGTGCACACCCCGTACGAGGACCTGCTGCGGCTGGTCATGGAGACCGGGACCCCGAAGGCGGACCGCACAGGCACCGGCACCCGCAGTGTGTTCGGCCACCAGATGCGCTTCGACCTGCGCGAGGGCTTCCCGCTGATCACCACCAAGAAGGTGCACCTCAAGTCGATCGTGTACGAGTTGCTCTGGTTCCTGCGCGGCGACTCCAACGTCGAGTGGCTGCGTGAGCACGGCGTGACGATCTGGGACGAGTGGGCAGACGCCGACGGCGAGCTCGGACCGGTGTACGGAGTGCAGTGGCGCTCGTGGCCGACGCCCGACGGCGAGCACATCGACCAGGTCACGAAGGTGATCGAGACGCTGAAGACCAACCCCGATTCGCGCCGCATGATCGTCTCGGCGTGGAACGTCGCCGAACTCGACGCGATGGCGCTGCAGCCGTGCCATGCGTTCTTCCAGTTCTACGTCGCGGACGGCAGACTCAGCTGCCAGCTGTACCAGCGCAGCGCCGACCTGTTCCTCGGCGTGCCATTCAACATCGCCAGCTACGCACTGCTCACGCACATGGTGGCGCAGCAGACGGGCCTCGAGGTCGGCGAGTTCATCTGGACGGGCGGCGACTGCCACGTCTACGACAACCACGTCGACCAGGTCACCGAGCAGCTGTCGCGGGAGCCGTACCCGTATCCGACGCTGACGCTGCACAAGCGGGACTCGATCTTCGACTACACCTTCGAGGACGTCGAGATCTCCGGCTACCGCCACCACCCCCCGATCAAGGCGCCGGTAGCCGTCTGATGCTCGGCCTGATCTGGGCCCAGGCCTCGAATGGGGTCATCGGCCGCGACAACGCGATCCCGTGGCGCATCCCGGAGGACATGGCGCACTTCAAGGACCTCACGTCCGGCCACCCCGTGGTGATGGGCCGCCGGACGTGGGAGTCGCTGCCGCCGCGGTTCCGGCCGCTGACGGATCGCCGGAACATCGTCGTCACCCGCGACCGTGACTGGTCTGCGGACGGCGCCGAGGTAGCGCACTCGATCGACGACGCTCTCGCACTCGCCGGCGACGGGGAGACCTGGGTGATGGGCGGCGGCGAGATCTACGCGGCCACGCTCGGCCGGGCCGATCGTCTGATCGTCACCGAGGTGGATCTGGACGTCGACGGTGACGCCTACGCACCGGAGCTGGGCCCCGAGTGGGTTGCGGCGGCCACCGGCGACTGGCTGACGTCGAGCCGTGACGGCGTGCGCTTCCGGTTCGTCACCTACGCGCGTCGCTGAAACAGGTCACCGGCACAGCCCGCCGACACCCCGAGAATGATCTGAATACGCACGTCCTCAGATGCAGTCCGCTGCTAATCTGACAACAGGCGTTTTCACAATCAGTTCCAGGGGGAACCATGAGCCGCACCACCGCTGCGCCGCCCGAGACCAGCGGCGACACCACTGCGTCGGCCGTCCCGCCGTGGCATCCCGGCCAACCCCACCACGAGCTCGCCGCCGACGTCCGATGGTGGATGGGCATGCCGCTCGCCTTCGGCCTGTACGGCAGGCTCGCCCTCGACCAGGTGGCCTACCGCGAGGTCGCCGCGGCCGTCGACGCGAGCGGACGCTTCGCCGAGAACTTCACGAACCGCGGCATCCGCAGCTACATGTGGGGTCCGCTGATGCTGTTCGGCGACGATGGCGACCGCCGCGCGACCGCGACGCGCCTCAAGAACCTGCACGGTCAGGTACGCGGCCGAGGCAAGGGAGAGTTCGAGGGCGAGAGGTACAGCGCACTCAACCCCGCGCTGTGGAAGTGGGTAGGAACGAGCAGCCTGCTCGTCTTCTACACCGGCTACGTGTCCACCTACGCGAAACAGCTCGACGCCGAGCAGCGCGAGGTCGTCTACCGGACCATCCTGGCGATGAGCGACTACGACCTGAACAGTGACCAGGCCGCCGTACCCGCCACCGTCGCCGAGGCGGAGGAGTACTACAACTCCGTCGCCGCGACCGAACTCGCCGACAACGACTTCCTCCAGTGGGCGAACGCGAGTTTCGATGCGATGCCCGTCCCGACGCTGTTCGGTCCACACTTGCTGCACGTCCTCATCACCCCGCTGTGGCGGGTCGCGACGCCGCTGCTCTCCCGGCCCGCACGGATCTGCGCGGAGGCAGCCGCCCATCCCCGCATGCGCGAACTCCTCGGCGTCGAATGGAACTCGCGGCGCGCCTGGGAGTTCCGCGTCTACACCGGGCTGATCCGTACCGCACGCAAGCACCTGCCGAAATGGGCCCTTCTCGAACCTTTGGCCTACAACCGCTACCGCTACGAGCGGTTGCGTACGGCGTACGCCGCTCCGCAGCTCGATTCCTTCGCCACGCCACCCGGGCAGCAGTAGGCGACCTCGACACGGCGCCGGGCAAGCGGGTTCGGCAAGTGCGGCGCCGGGGCGCGCCGAGTGGGCCATACTGCAGGGGCACGACGTGAAGATCCGGTCTGGCCCAGCGAGAGGCACGCCCATGGACAAGAAGTCGCTGACCGCAGTTGCGCGGCAACAACTCAAGCTGGCGAACACCGCGTCCAGCGGTCGCAGTTCGCAGACGATCTACGGCGGCCACCAGCGCAGCCTGCGTCAGACGGTGGTGGCGTTGACCGCGGGCGAGGAACTCGCGGAGCACGATTCGCCGGGCGAGGCGACGCTGCTGGTCCTCAGCGGCACGTTGACCCTCATCGCGGGCGAGGACTCGTGGAAGGGATCGGCCGGAGATCTTCTCGTGATCCCGTCGGCACGGCACCGCGTCGAGGCCGTCGAGGACGTCGCGTTCCTGCTGACCGTCGCGAAGTGACAGTCGCGCCAAAAAACATGTGAACTTTGGTTACACACACCTATTGACCCGGCGTGCCGGCGGCCTTACGTTCCTCGTGTCACGGAAACATCCGACACCACGGAGGGCCGCCGCATGCCGCGCACCACCGAACACACCGATCGCCCCGCCCCCACACCTGCCGACCGCGAGGTGGTCGCGGGGCGCCTGCTCGCCGGGTCGGTCAAGCGCTCCTACAATCCCGTCGTCGACCTCGACTGGGACGCCCCACTGGTCGAGGGGCGGTACTTCCTGCCCCCGGCCGTCCTGTCCCTGTACGGCACCCCGATGTGGGAGTCGATGACACAGACGCAGCGGATCGAGCTGTCCCGGCAGGAAGCCGCGAACATCCTCAGCGTCGGGGCCTGGTTCGAGAACATCCTGTTGCAGGCACTCCTTCGGAACCTGATGCACCAGGACCCGACCTCGCTGCACACCCGGTACGTCCTCACCGAGATGGGCGACGAGTGCAGGCACATGACGATGTTCGGACGCGCGGTGGCGGCCATGGGCGCCAAGCCGTTTCAGTTGCGATGGCATCAAGCCGTGGTGGTCAACCTGCTGCCGAAGACCTTTCGCGGCACCATGCTGTGGGTCGCGGCGCTCATCGGCGAGGAGATCTTCGATGCCACGCAGCGTCGCGTCATGGACGATCCGGAGCTGCAACCGATGATGTCGCGGTTGATGCGCATCCATGTCACCGAAGAGGCCCGCCACATCAAGTTCGCCCGCGAGGGGGTGCGCAGGCGCGTCGCAGGCAGCCGCAGGATCGAGACGTGGTGGGTCGGCACCATCCAGGGTGTCGGCGGTCCACTGCTGCAACGCCTCTTCACCAATCCCGCGATGTACGCGCGTGCGGGACTGGACCCGAAAGAGGCACGGCGGCAGGCATTGTCGAATCCCTACTTCCGTGAGATGCAGCGCCGCGGATTCGGGGACCTCGCGGCGTTCCTCGAGGAGACCGGACTGATGCGGTCGCCGTCACGGGCGATGTGGCGGCGGGCAGGGTTCCTGTGATCCGCCGCAGGCGCAGACGCGCGACCGAACCGTCGATCGACCCCGCGATGCTCGAACCGGACGTCGCGTACGCCGGGGCTGCAGTGCTCACCACCGGGTCCGCCGCACTGGACACCGTCGTTCACCTGAACGGGCACTTCGAACCTCTCGACGGACGCTTCCACTGGTACGGGCGTATCGACGGCCCCGACCTCGGCGCACTCACCGGCCGCGACCGCGCATCACTGACGTTGACGATCGCCGACGGTGACGCGTGTCCGGCGACGCTCGGTGAGCAGGATCCATGGGGTCACCTGCGGATCAGCGGTATCGGCGCGCCGCCGTTCCCCCTCGACGAGGTCGAAGTGGACGTGCCCGTCCCGTAGGTTTCAGGGTATGAGCGAGCTGTTCGAACGCGACGGCGTGGTCGGCGACCTGTACCGGCCGGACGGCGATCCGGTCGCCGCACTCGTACTGACACACGGCGCGGGCGGCAACCGGGATGCGCCCCTGCTGCGCCGCGTGGCGGCCGAGTTCGCGGCGGCAGGTGCGCTTGTGCTGCGGTTCGACCTGCCGTTCCGGCAGCGCAGACCGAAAGGCCCCCCGAGCCCGTCAACGGCAGCGCAGGATCGCGACGGAATCGTGTCGGCGGTGACAGCGGTCCGTGAATTGTCCTCCGCACCGGTGATTCTCGGCGGGCATTCGTACGGCGGACGTCAGGCGTCGATGCTCGCGGCGGAACGCCCCGACATCTGCGGCGGGCTCCTGTCGTTCTCGTACCCGCTGCATCCGCCCGGCAAGCCGGAGAAGGCGCGCACCGCGCACCTTCCGGACCTGCGCTGCCCCTGCGTGTTCGTCCACGGCACCCGCGACCCGTTCGGCACGCCCGACGAGATGCGCGCGGCACTCACCCTGATCTCGGCACCCCACACTCTCGTCCTCGTCGACGGCAGGGGCCACGATCTCGCTCCCGACAAGAGCGACGCCGTTCCCGCCGCGGTCGACGCCGCCACCACCACATTCGGCTGGCACTGACCCTCCGGCACCCCGACCCCCGACCCGGGTTTGCCACTATGGGGTGATGGGTGCCAATCTGCTGATCGTCGAGGACGACGACCGTGTCCGCGCCGCACTCCGAATGGCTTTGGAGGACGAGGGCTACGACGTCGACGAGGCTCCGGATGCGGAAACCGCCCTCGATCACCTCAAACGCAACGGTCCGCCCGACGTGATGATCGTGGACCTCGTGCTCGGCGACATGGACGGTTTCACCTGCATCCGCCAGGTTCGGCGCCATCACGACGTGCCGATCATCGTGGTCAGTGCGCGCGACGACACGCACGATGTGGTCGCAGCCCTCGAAGCCGGGGCCGACGACTACGTGACGAAGCCGTTCGAGGTCAAGGAGATCACCGCGCGCATGCGGGCACTGCGGCGACGGGCCGGCGCCGCGGGCGAACCGAACCTGCCCGCCGACATCCTCCTGGACGACGATCGGGACACCCCACTGGTTCTCTCACCGGCCGGCGGGGTGGCCCGACGCGGCGACGACCCGGTGCATCTGACGCTCACCGAGTTCAGGCTGCTGTGCGAACTCGCACAGTCGCCCGGTATGGTCCTCAGCCGCAGCGTCCTGCTGGAAAGAGTGTGGGATCGCGGATTCTTCGGCGACGAGCGGATCGTGGACGTGCACGTGCGGCGACTCCGCACGAAGATCGAGCAGGACTCGTCCGACCCACGAATCGTCGTCACGGTCCGCGGGCTCGGGTACCGATTCGATGCGCCCCGCTAGCGGGCCCGCCCTGCTGTCGCTGCGCGGCCGCCTCGGGTTGCGCGGCCGGGTGATCCTGACGTTCGCGCTCGGCGCCGCACTGCTGTCCCTCGTCCTGTCCGTGGCGGTGTTCGCCACCAGCAGCGAGTACCTCACGGGACAGCGGGAGCGTTCGGCGGAGCGCCAGACGGCGAGCCACGCCGACTTCGTCCGAAGCGTGCTGTACTCCTCCGACGCGTCACCCGCCCTCGTGCTGCAGTCCGTCGACCTGCCTGCCGGATCGGTCCTCTTCCTGGAACAGGCTGGTACGTGGTCCACCTCGGACCCGGACGGGCCGCCACTACCGGACGAGATGCTGCCCTCGGAGCCCGATGCGGGGAACGCAACCGTGTACGTCACCGTCGCGGGCCAGTCGTACATCGGTGTGCGGATGGTTCTCAACGATGCAGGCGACCACCTGTACGAGTTGTCGCCTGTCATCGAACTGCAATCGACATTGCAGATCCTGCGCATCACTCTCGCTTCGTCCGCGCTGGTGACGACCGCGGCGGGTGCTGCGATGGGGTTCTGGGCAAGCCGTCGAGTGCTCAGGCCACTGCGTGACATGGCAGGCGCTGCCGCCCGGATCTCGGGCGGCGACCTCGACACCCGACTCGTGCGTTCGCGCGACCGCGACCTCGACACCATCACGACCTCGTTCAATGCCATGGTCGATTCACTGCAACGCCGGATCGAGCACGAGCGCCGGTTCTTCGGCGACGTCAGCCACGAGCTTCGGACACCGTTGACCACACTGGTGACGAGTGTGTCCGTCCTGGATCGCCAGCGACTGGACCTGCCCGAACGCTCCGGGCGGGCACTCGACCTGATCAGCGCGGAACTCGATCATCTGCGCAGACTCCTCGACGACCTGCTCGCCCTGGCGCGGTCCGAGGCGGGCCTGCATCCCGGCGACCTCGAACCGGTGTCGGTTCGCACCCTCCTCACACACACCCTGATCCGATCGAAGCGTTCCGTGGACCTGCTCACCGTGAGCACCGACGACCGGGTCGCCGCGCGGAAGCTGTCGCTCGAACGGGCACTGGTGAACCTGATGGACAATGCGGATCGCCACGGGCGCGGGCTCGTGGCGGTGACGGTCCGCCGGGACGGCGCGTACACCGCGATCGACGTCGACGACACGGGCCCCGGTGTGGCCCCCTCGGATCGGGAACGAATCTTCGAGCGCTTCACCACGGGCCGCCTCGGTCGCCGAACCGCGGGTGGTTCCGGCACCGGACTCGGGCTGGCGCTCGTCACGGAAACGGTCGCGGCGCACGGCGGCACGATCGGATACAGCGATCGCCCCGGCGGCGGCGCACGGTTCACGATGCGCCTTCCGCGGCTTCTCGACTGACCGTCACGGTCGTAACACGATCGCAAACCAGTCGGCAGGACCAGCTCAATGTCGCTCGGGCAGGGTGGGTGTCCCAGCCGCCGGGGGGACGGATCACCGCTCCGTGCCCGGACCAGCCGAAGGAGCTTCCCGTGCCCGAGCTCGTCGACCGCCCTGCCCACCACACGAACCCGTACCGGGACGACACCGCGTTCCTCCGTCGTCCGCGCCTCTCCGATGCGGGTCACATGTGGCGGATCGCGAAGGGCACCGGCGTCCTCGACGTCAACTCCAGCTACGCGTACCTGTTGTGGTGCCGCGACTTCCGCGAAACGTCGATCGTCGCCGAGATCGACTCGGAGATAATCGGTTTCGTCACCGGGTTCGTGCGGCCCGAAGCCCCGGACACACTTTTCGTCTGGCAGGTCGCCGTAGACGAGTCGGCACGCGGCCGCGGGGTCGGGGTCGCGATGCTGGACCGCGTGCTCGGCCAGGCAACGTCATTCGGAGTCCGGTTCCTCGAAACGACCGTCACCGGGGACAACGCGGCCTCGCAGTCGATGTTCAGGACCCTCGCCGACCGCCGCGGCGCCGGCATCTACGCACGGCCACTGTTCACTCCGGACCACTTCCCGGACGGGCACACCGCCGAAGACCTGTACACCATAGGACCGATTCACGAGAACGGACACCGATGAGCGCAGTCACCACGGACTCCCCCGACATCACGATCTTCGAGACGCGGGAGTCGGAGGTTCGCAGTTACAGCAGGTCCTGGCCCACCGTCTTCACCTCCGCCAAAGGATCCTGGCTCCGCACCGAAGACGGACGCGACTACCTCGACTTCTTCGCAGGCGCAGGCGCACTCAACTACGGACACAACAACCCCGTCCTCAAACGCGCCCTCCTCGACTACCTCGACAGCGACGGCATCACCCACAGCCTCGACATGCACACCGTCGCCAAACGCCGNTTCCTCGAAACCTTCGACGCCCTCGTCCTCGCACCCCGAAACCTCCCCTACAAAGTCCANTTCCCCGGACCCACCGGCACCAACGCCGTCGAAGCCGCACTCAAACTCGCCCGCAAGGTCACCGGACGCGAATCGATCGTCAACTTCACCAACGCCTTCCACGGCATGACCCTCGGCTCCCTCTCCGTCACCGGCAACTCCATGAAACGNGCAGGCGCAGGCATCCCCCTCGTCCACTCCACCCCCATGCCGTTCGACAACTACTTCGACGGCGAAACCCCCGACTTCCACTGGTTCGAACGCGTCCTCGACGACTCCGGCAGCGGCCTCAACAAACCCGCCGCCGTCATCGTCGAAACCGTCCAGGGCGAAGGCGGCGTCAACGTCGCCCGCCCCGAATGGCTCCGCGCCCTCGCCGACCTCTGCCACACCCGCGACATCCTCCTCATCGTCGACGACGTCCAAATGGGCTGCGGCCGCACCGGACCCTTCTTCTCNTTCGAGGTCGCAGGCATCACCCCCGACATCGTCACCCTCTCCAANTCCATCGGCGGCTACGGCCTCCCCATGGCCCTGACGCTGTTCAAACCCGAACTCGACGTCTGGTCCCCCGGCGAACACAACGGCACCTTCCGCGGCAACAACCCCGCCTTCGTCACCGCCACCGCCGCACTCGAGCAGTACTGGACCGACGATCTGCTGCAACTGTCCACCTTGTCGAAGGGCAAGCGCATCGCGGAGATCTTCGCGAACCTGTCCGACTCGTTCGACGGTGTCAGCACCAGGGGCCGCGGCATGGTGCAGGGACTCGTGTTCGACGATCCGGGCCGTGCCGTGAAGGTGTGCGGACTCGCCTACGACGAGGGTCTGCTCGCCGAGACGTCCGGGCCCTCGGACGAGGTCGTGAAACTGCTTCCGCCCCTCACCATGACGAACGACGAGCTGGACCACGGCTTGAGCATTCTCGCCGAGGCAACCGCCAAAGTGTGTGCCTGAGAAGGAGTATCGACGATGATCGTCCGCACCACCGACGAGATCACCGACACCGACCGCGACATCACCAGCGCCGACGGCAACTGGCGATCCAAGCGCATCGTCCTCGCGGGCGACGGCGTCGGATTCTCGTTCCACGAAACCACCATCGCCGCGGGCTCGGTCAACGAGTTCCACTACGCCAACCACGTCGAAGCGGTCTGGCTGATCGAAGGCGACGGCATCCTCACCGACCTCGACAACGGGNAGGTGCACCAGTTGCGGCCCGGCACCATGTACCTGCTCGACGGCCACGAACGGCACCGCGTCGAACCCGTCACCGAGATGCGGATGCTGTGCGTCTTCAACCCGCCCGTCACCGGCCGGGAGGTGCACGACGAGAATGGGGTGTACCCGCTCGTCGAAGTCGCCAACTGACCACGTCAGGAGTTCACAGATGACGCCTGTGCCCGTCGCCCTCGGGCCGCACACGACTCCCCTGCTGGAGGAGGCCGTCATCCGCGGCGGCGCGGTCGTGTCGCCGCTCGAGGGCGCGCGGGCACTGGTGTGGAACGCGGGGCCGGACCAGTTCCCCGACTCGCTTCCCGATGGGGTGCGCTGGGTCCAACTGTTCTCGGCAGGCGTCGAGGAGTGGTTCGACTCGGGCATCATCGCGCGTCATTCCGACGTGGAATGGACCTCCGCGGCAGGAGCTTTCGCCGCGACGGTCGCCGAACACGCACTCACCCTGCTGCTCGCAGGCGTGCGGTCGCTGTCCGACCAGGTCACCGCGACGACGTGGCGCCAGGAGGAGTTCTTCGGCCGGGTCGGCACCCTGCGCGGGGCACGGGTCGGCATCCTCGGAGCGGGCGGCATCGGGCGGGCCCTCATCCCGATGCTCACCGCCGTTGGCGCCGCGGTTGTCGCGGTGAATCGTTCGGGCACGGAGATTCCCGGTGCGGACATGACCCTGCCCGCTCATCGCACGGACGAGATGTGGAGCCTCGTGGACCACGTCGTGATCGCGGCCCCCGCGACCGCCGACACCAGGCATCTCGTCGGCGCCGACGAACTGCGACGGTTGGGCCCGCGGTCCTGGGTGGTCAACGTGGCCCGCGGTTCACTCGTCGACACCGATGCGCTCGTCGCCGCGCTCCGCGACGGAACCATCGGCGGCGCCGGACTCGACGTCACCGAACCGGAGCCGCTGCCGGACGGCCACCCGCTCTGGACCTTGCCGAATGCGATTGTCACACCGCACTGTTCGAATCCGCCGGCGGTCCGTCCTCAGGCCTTTGCCGACCACGTCGCCGCCAACGTCTCCCGGTTTGTCGCTGGCGAACAGCTCCTCGCGCGAATCGATCCACTCGCCGGCTACTGATCACACTGTCCGCCCGCACCGGGTGGTCACGAAGAAAACGCCCGCATCGGGCAGAAGAGGAACACATGCGTCAGGGAGTCGGTGCGACGTCCGCACGGGTCGTGGCAACAGCAGTAGCACTGACTGCCGTAGCGGCCATCGCCACCACCATGGTCGCGGTGCTCGGTGTTCTCGACGTGCAACAACGAAATCCGTACCGTCCGCCGCAGACCTTGGAGTGAGATCGCCGCGCTCGCGTCCACCCGGGCTACTCTGGATCGGTGACCATCGCGACCACTCTGCCCGCGGAGTCGGACCTGGCGGCGCTGGTGTCCAGGCGCTCCGTGGTCGCGCTCACCGGCGCGGGCATGTCGACCGATTCCGGAATCCCCGACTACCGCGGTCCCGATTCACCACCGCGCAACCCGATGACGTATCAGCAGTTCATGGGCGATGCCGATTTCCGGCGGCACTACTGGGCCCGTAACCACCTCGGCTGGCGGCACATGGATGCCACCCGGCCCAATGCCGGGCACCGGGCGCTGGCCGCCCTCGAACGATCCGGGACGGTGCGCGGCGTCCTCACCCAGAACGTCGACCTGCTGCACACCAAGGCGGGTAGCCGGGCGGTCATCGACCTGCACGGCAGCTACCTCCAGGTTCGGTGCATGGGCTGCGAGCGTCGGACGTCTCGGATCGCGCTGGCCGAACGTCTGGAAGCGGCGAATCCCGGATTCGCCGAATCCGTTGCTGCCGCAACGGGCGTCGAGATCGCCCCGGATGCCGATGCCGTCATCGAGGACACGGCTCATTTCCGTGTGGTCGACTGCGAGGACTGCGGCGGCATCCTCAAACCGGACATCGTGTACTTCGGCGAATCGGTTCCCCGTGACCGCGTCGACGCCGCGTTCGCAATGGTCGAATCCGCCGATGTCCTGCTGGTGCTCGGCTCGTCGCTGACCGTGATGTCAGGGCTGCGCTTCGTCCGCCGCGCCGCGAAACTGGGAATCCCCGTCGCCGTCGTCAACCGCGGCGCGACCCGCGGAGACGACTACGCGACCCTGAAACTGGACGCCGGCTGCTCGGAAGTCCTTCTCGACGTCGTCCGGTCACTCGGTCACCAGGCATTGCGCACGGACGCTGGCTAGGCTCGAGACATGTCGAAACTCACGGAGAAGGCGAAATCACTCTTCCGCCGACGCCGCCCGGTTACGAAGGAGGACGCCGCCGAGATCGCGGACTGGCTCAACGAGGGAGGCGCACCACACCCGGACGGGCCACCGCCCGTCGCGGACTCGACCGACGACACCTCGCCACCGCGCACCTGACGGGCATCCCCGTCACAGACGCACCAGATCGTCGGCGTGGACGACGGGACGCTGCATGTCGGACGGCAGTTCCGTCGTGGACCGGCCCAGCATCTCCTCGAGTTCCGAGGCGTCGTAGGCCACGACTCCGCGCGCCACGGGAACTCCGTCGGGTCCGGACAGGGACACCACGTCGCCGCCGTGGAACCGGCCGCTGGTCGCGGTGATGCCCGCGGGCAGCAGTGACCGTCGCCGATCGACAACGGCGCGCACCGCGCCGCTGTCGAGGTGCAGTTCGCCCTGGGTGTCGGCGGCGTGCCGGACCCAGAACTTGCGTGCCGAAAGCCGCGTCGGCCGGGCGGCGAACGCGGTGCCCACGTCGGCACGGGACAGCGCCCGGGCCGCGTCACTCGCCGCCGCCAGCAGCACCGGCACCCCCGAGTCGGCGGCCAGACGCGCCGCGGACAGTTTCGACGCCATACCGCCGGTGCCGAGCGCGCCACCGGACCCGGCAACGACTCCGTCGAGGTCCTCGGGACTCGTGACCTCGGGGATCAGCGTCGCCGCACCCTTGCGCGGATCGCCGTCATAGAGCCCGTCGACGTCGGACAGCAGGATCAGCGCGTCGGCGCTGACGAGATGCGCGACCATCGCAGCGAGCCGATCGTTGTCGCCGAACCGCAGTTCCGCGGTCGCGACGGTGTCGTTCTCGTTGACGACGGCGACGGCGTGGAGCGCGCGCAGCCGGTCGAGGGTGCGCTGGGCATTGCGGTACTGGGTGCGGCGGGCGATGTCGTCGGCGGTGAGCAACACCTGACCGACGGTCCTGCCGTACCGGTGGAACGACGTGCCCCAGGCGTGCGCCAGCGCCAGCTGCCCGACGCTGGCGGCCGCCTGCTTGGTCGCGAGGTCGCGCGGCCTCTTCGACAGCCCGAGAGGGGCGATGCCCGCGCCGACGGCACCGGACGACACCACGACGACGTCGGTCCCGGCCCGCATCCGCGCCTCGATGGCATCGGCGAGCGCGTCGAGCTTCCCGCGGTCCAGTCCGGCATGAAGGCTGGTGAGCGCCGAGGAACCGATCTTGACGACGATGCTGCGAGCGGTCGCGATCTCGGTGCGGGTCACGGACTCCGTCACTGGTTCTCGGGGTCTTCTGCCTCGAGTCCGCGGCGAACCCGGTGTGCATGCTTGCGCTCGGAGGCGCCGATCCGCTCGACCTGATCGAGTCGGGCGTCGGTGCCGCGTCCGGTGCGTGTGAGGTCGACGCCGGCCGGGGTCTGCGGCTCCCATTCGAAGCTGACATCGCCGATGGTCACCGAGCAACCCGGTTCGGCGCCCATCTTGACCAGCTTGTCCTCGACGCCAAGCCGAGCGAGGCGGTCCGCGAGATAGCCGACGGCCTCGTCGTTGTCGAACGCGGTCTGGCGGATCCAGCGTTCGGGCCGGGTGCCGCGGACGATGAACCCGCCGGGGGTCTCCGGGTCGGCGATGATGCTGAACCCGGTCTCGTCGACGGCGATGGGCCGGATGACCTGACGCTTCGGCGCGGCGGGCGGATGCGCGGTCCGGTTCTCCTCGACCATCTTCGCCAGCGCGAAGGTCAAGGGACGCAAGCCTTCCCGGCTCACCGCCGAGATCGTGAACACGGGCCAGCCGCGGGACTCGAACTCCGGCGTCACCATCTCGGCGAGTTCGGCGGCGTCGGGGACGTCGGCCTTGTTCAGGATGACGATGCGCGGCCGGTCGGCCAGGTCGCCGAGGCTCACGTCACCCGACAGTGCAGGCTTGTAGGCGGCCAGCTCCGCTTCGAGCGCGTCGACGTCGGAAACGGGGTCGCGGTCGGATTCGAGGGTCGCGCAGTCGACGACGTGCGCGAGCACCGCGCACCGTTCGAGGTGACGCAGGAAGTCCAGACCGAGTCCGCGGCCTGCGCTGGCTCCGGGAATCAGGCCGGGCACGTCGGCGACGGTGAAGGTGGTGTCACCGCTGGAGACGACGCCGAGGTTCGGCTGCAGCGTCGTGAAGGGGTAGTCGGCGATCTTCGGCTTCGCTGCCGAGAGGACGGACACGAGCGACGACTTGCCCGCGGACGGAAATCCGACGAGGCCGACATCGGCGACCGACTTGAGTTCGAGAACCAGGTCTCGCTCGACGCCCTCCTCGCCGAGGAGCGCGAAGCCCGGTGCCTTGCGCGCCTTCGACGACAGTGCGGCGTTGCCGAGGCCGCCGCGGCCACCCTGGGCGGCGATGTACTGGGTTCCGGTGCCGATCATGTCGGCGAGGATCTGGCCGTCCTTGTCGAGCACGACGGTGCCGTCGGGGACGCGCAGGATCAGGTCGGACCCGTTGGCGCCCTCCCGGTTGCCGCCCTCACCCTGCCTGCCACTGGTGGCCTTGGCGCGGGGATGGAAGTGGAAATCCAGCAAGGTGTGCACGTTCGAGTCGACGACGAGGACGACGTCACCGCCGCGACCTCCGTTGCCGCCGTCCGGTCCACCGAGTGGCTTGAACTTCTCGCGATGCACGGAGGCGCAGCCGTTGCCGCCCTTGCCTGCGCTGACGTGCAGCACCACACGATCGATGAACCGAGACATGACTGCCGGATTCCTTCCTGTCAGTCGGTGAAAAGCAAAAGGGGCGAGCCGGGTGTGTGACCCTGGCCCGCCCCCTCTGGAAGCGCGTTGCGCAGCAGACTCAGGCCTCTGCGGCAGCCGGAACGATGTTCACGGTCTTGCGTCCACGCTTGGTGCCGAATTCGACGGCACCGGCAGCGAGGGCGAACAGCGTGTCGTCGCCGCCACGGCCGACGTTGACGCCGGGGTGGAAGTGCGTGCCGCGCTGACGGACCAGGATCTCGCCTGCGCTGACGGCCTGACCGCCGAAGCGCTTGACGCCGAGTCGCTGGGCATTCGAATCGCGACCGTTGCGCGAGCTGGATGCACCCTTCTTATGTGCCATGACGGACCCTCCTCAGGGTTTCTAAAGCTCGGTTCTACGAAGTGTTCTCGAAGAGATCGAGTTACTTGATGCCGGTGACCTTGAGGACCGTCAGCTTCTGACGGTGGCCCTGCCGCTTGTGGTAGCCGGTCTTGTTCTTGAACTTGTGGATGCGGATCTTCGGGCCCTTGGTGTGCTCGACGACCTCACCGGTGACCTCAACCTTGGCCAGCTTGTCGGCGTCGGTGGTCAGCTCGGATCCGTCGACGACGAGGACCGGGGTCAGCGAGACAGCAGCGCCGGGCTCACCCTCGATCTTCTCGACCTTGACAAGGTCACCAACAGCGACCTTGTACTGCTTTCCGCCGGTCTTGACGATCGCGTACGTTGCCATCGGACGGCTACCCCTTGCTACTTCGAACGTGCTCGCGCGGATGTCGCGCGACTGGTCTTGTGTACTTTGCTTCCTCGGCCCCTCCGGCGCCCTCGCGGGCGCAGCAGAGCTTTGTCGCCGAGTAGCGACCGGTCAAGATTACGGGATAGCGATTGGCAGGGTCAAACCGCCCCGGCCACGTCACATCCCGGCACCTCGACCGGTCGACCGATCAGCCTTCGATCGGAGGTCCCGCGGGCCTGCCCGCGGCACGCCTACGCGGACGCCGTTTCGGTGCAACCGACTGCGCTTCCGCATCACCGGCACCGTCGCCGGCCACGACGACCGGTTCCGGCGCCGAGGCGGCCGCAGGCTCGGGCACGGTCACGTCGTCCGACTTCGCAACCACTACGACGGTGCCCTCGTCCGCGCCCTCCACGTGCTCGGGTGCGGCCGTTGCTCGCGACGCCCGACGGGAACGCCTGCGTCCCCGTGCCGGCGCAGCGGCAGGCTCCGGCTCGGGTTCGGCCGCGACGACCTCGACGCTGTCCCCGGCCTCGCCTGGCTCGGCGGGTGCCGCGTCGGCGACGTGTGCCTCCGCTTCGGCAGGTGTCGCCTCGTCCACGTCGACTGCGGCCTCGGTCTCGACCACAGCAGCCGCTTCGGCGGCAGGCTCGGCGTCGACGTCAGCGGTCACGGACGTGACCGCGTCGGCCTGCTCGTGTGCTTCGTCCTCGTGGAGATGAGCGGCCATGGCGAGCGCGACAGGATGCGCGCGCTTGGCGCTCGCGTCGACCTCCGCGTGACCGTTCTTCTCCGCAGGGGGCTGCTGCTGCGGCTGCGCCTGCTCGGGCTGGGTCGACTTGTCGCGGCCACGCTTGCGCCTGCTGCCGGATTCCCCCTTGCCCTGTGTCCGTGCAGCGCCGTCGTCGCCGCCGCGAACCTCGACCGGGTCGGCGTGGACGATGATGCCGCGGCCGTGGCAGTGCTCACACGTGGTGGAGAACGCCTCGACCAGACCGGTTCCGAGCTTCTTCCGGGTCATCTGGACCAGGCCGAGGGAGGTGACCTCGGAGACCTGGTGTCGCGTACGGTCCCGGCCGAGCGACTCCGTGAGCCGGCGCAGCACGAGATCCCGGTTCGATTCGAGGACCATGTCGATGAAGTCGACGACGATCATTCCGCCGATGTCACGCAGACGCATCTGGCGGACGATCTCCTCGGCGGCCTCGAGGTTGTTACGGGTGACCGTCTCCTCGAGGTTGCCGCCCGCACCGGTGAACTTGCCGGTGTTGACGTCGACGACCGTCATGGCCTCGGTCCGGTCGATGACGAGGGTGCCGCCGGACGGCAGCCACACCTTGCGGTCCAGCGCCTTGGACAGCTGCTCGTCGATCCGCCGGACGGCGAACACGTCGGGTCCGCCTGCCTGCGGTTCGTAGCGCTCGACACGCGGCAGCAGGTCCGGAGCAACGGTCCGAATGTAGTTCTCCACCGTCGACCAGGACTTCTCGCCCTCGATGACGATCTTGGAGAAGTCCTCGTTGAACAGGTCGCGGACGACCTTCACGAGCAGGTCCGGCTCCTCGTACAGGGCCTTCGGGTTGCCCGACTTGCCCTTGTCCGCGGCTGCCGCGTGCTCTTCGATCTCCGCCCACTGCGACTGCAGACGCTGCACGTCGCGAGCGAGTTCCTCCTCGCTGACGCCCTCGGCTGCCGTGCGGATGATGACGCCGGCCTCCGGCGGCACGACATCGCGCAGGATCTCCTTGAGCCGCTTGCGCTCGGTGTCGGGCAGCTTGCGGCTGATGCCGGTGGACGTACCGCCCGGCACGTACACCAGGAAGCGGCCGGCCAACGAGATCTGCGTGGTCAGGCGGGCACCCTTGTGGCCGACCGGGTCCTTCGACACCTGCACGAGCACCTGGTCGCCGGGCTTGAGCGCCTGTTCGATCTTGCGGCTGTTGCCGCCGAGGCCCGCTGCCTCCCAGTTGACCTCACCGGCGTAGAGGACGCCGTTACGGCCACGGCCGATGTCGATGAACGCGGCCTCCATCGACGGGAGCACGTTCTGCACGCGGCCGAGGTAGACATTGCCGACCATCGATGCAGACGCCGACGTGGTGACGAAGTGCTCGACGAGGATGTCGTCCTCGAGGACCGCGACCTGGGTCAGTCCGTCGGGATGGGCCTGACCGCTCTTCTCGCGGACCACCATGACGCGGTCGACGGCCTCGCGGCGCGCGAGGAACTCGGATTCGGTGAGGATCGGCGGACGACGACGCCCCGCGTCACGGCCGTCGCGGCGCCGCTGCCTCTTGGCCTCGAGCCGTGTCGACCCGGAGATGCCCTGCACCTCGTCCTTGACTGCGCGAGCCTTGGTGCGGGGTTCGCGTTCGTGCACGACGGTGGTGACGCCGTCGTCCTCGGTGCTGTCGGTGGCGTCGCTGCCCTTGCGGCGGCGACGGCGACGACGGCGACGGCTGGTTCCGCCCTCCGAGTCCTCGGTGTCGTCTGTGTCCTTGCCCTCGGCGCCACCGGCCTCGGTGTCGCCTTCCTCGGCGGTCGTACCCGCGGCGGAGCCGGCGTCGGTCGACGTCTTCTCGGCCGGTTCTGCACCGCTCTCGGACTCCGGCGCCTGCTTCTCGGATGCCTGTTCGTCGGAGGTCTCGGTGGCCTCGCCCGTGGACTCGGATTCCCCGCGTCCACGTCCGCGGCCGCGGCGCCCGCGACGGCGACGCCGGCCCTGGCCCTCCGACTCGTCGTCGGCGTGGTCGGCAGCCTCGCCGCCGGTGGTCGTGTCCTCGGCGGCCTTCTCCGCGGTCTGTTCGCGGTCGGCGGTCTCCTCGCCGGTGGGCGCCGCGGGACCGGTGGTCACCTCGATGGGGGCGTCCTCGTCGGGTGCGGCGGCCTCGCGGCGGGCACGCCTGCGACGCTGCGGCGCCTCCGTCGTCTCGGGCTGCAGGAACAGGGGCGCCTGGAACACCGGCACCTCGGCCGGTGCTGCGGCAGCCTCCTGCGATTCCGCGTGGGTGAACAGTCCACCCTGCTCCGGGATCTGCGCTTCGGCGATCAGATCCGCCGGCGCGTGGAGGGACTCCGGCGCCGCCTCTGCGGCGGGTGCAGCTGCGGGTGCTTCGTCACCAGGAGCCGAAGCGGACTCGTCCGACGTGGCGGGCCCGTGCAGTGCCGAGTGGACGCGCTCTGCGAGAGCGCGATCGATGCTGGACTGCGCGCTCCGCAGTTCGATTCCGAAGTCGGCGACCTGCGCAAGAACCTGCTTGCTGGTCAGCCCCAAGATCTTCGCGAGCGCGTGGACTCGCATCTTCTCCGGAAACGCCGGAGTGGTGGACTGTGAAGTTTCGTGCGGCGCTTGATCGGCCACGTAAGTCTCCTCGGGCCCCCGGGCGCGTCCACCTGTCGGAGTGCGCGGCCACTCGAGGGCACTGTCTGTGTGTGCTCACACCGGGGTGTGAGTCCGTCTGGTCTCGCCCCGCGCCGTTCTCGGTGATCACATCGGTCACGTCGAACTCGTGTGGGGCCTGGCAGGCTGAACTCCGCGTCCCGTGCGCCTGATCATCCAGCGTGCGGCCCGGGAGGGATTTCCTCCACCTGGCAGCAGCGATGCGGACATCGAGCCGTGGTGTCATCCGGTCTGACCGCACCCGATCGTCGGTGCCGCCCGAACTGTTCCGGCGGGCAGGGACGAACCGTGTGCGGGTTGACCAGTGTCAGTATCCCATACGCGCCGGGCACACTGCGCCAACGCCGCACCGCACCCCCACCGAGTCCGGTGGGGGTGCGGTGCGGTGCGGGATGGAAGGGGCTGAATCAGGAGTGTGCGAGGTTCGGGAACCAG
Source organism: Rhodococcus sp. RD6.2 (assembly GCF_001040705.1). Taxonomy (GTDB): domain Bacteria; phylum Actinomycetota; class Actinomycetes; order Mycobacteriales; family Mycobacteriaceae; genus Rhodococcus_G. The sequence goes on along the minus strand of NZ_CVQP01000001.1, from coordinate 167,511 downwards.
AGCGCGATCTCGCGCTCGGCCGATTCCGTGGAGTCGGATCCGTGCACCAGATTCTGCTGACCGTCGAGGGCGAAGTCGCCGCGGATCGTGCCGGGGACGGCCTTCTCCACGGGATCCGTTCCGCCTGCGATCTGACGGAAGGCCGCGATCGCGCGGTGACCCTCGACCACCGCGGCGACCAGCGGTCCCGAGGTGATGAACTCGAGCAGTCCTGGGTAGAAAGGGCGTTCGGCGTGTTCGGCGTAGTGCTTGCCTGCAACGTCTGCGTCGGCGATCCTCATTTCCAGTGCGGCGACGGTCAGACCCTTGCGCTCGACTCGCGCGAGAATGTCTCCGATGAGGTTGCGGGCAACGCCGTCGGGCTTGATCAGTACCAGGGTGCGCTCAGTCACGGGCGGACAGCCTATCGGGTCGGTCTCGCCTGCCCTGCAAACGGGTCAGTCGCGCTGACCGCGTAGCAGTCCCCGCTCGATGCGTGCCTCGATGTCCTTACGGAGATACAGCAGGTACGCCCAGACCGCGGCGAACAGCAGGCCGAGTGCACCGATTGCAGGGTGGATGACCCAGGCGGCGATCATCCCGACCTGCAGTGCGAGATTCAGGCCCATTCCCCACGGCTTCGACTGGACGCCGCACGCGAGAATCATCACCACGCCGAGTGCGGTCAGGTACAGGATCTCGACCGTGCTGATTCCCGTGCCGAGCTTCGCAACGGCGGGAATGCCGAGGAAGACGACGATCGCCTCGAGAATCAGGGTGCCGGAGCAGACTCCGCGGAAGCCCTTCCACGGGTCGACGGTCGGCGGCTTGAACTGGGCGGGTTGGTCGGGCGTGGTCACGCGGGGTCCTTTCCGAACAGGGTGCGGGCCTCTCCCGCGGTGACGACGGATCCGGTGACCACGACGCCTGCGCCGGAGATGGCCTCCCCCGGCTCGCCGACCTCCTCGGCCAGCGCGATCGCGGTCTCGATCGCGTCGGGCAGCGTCTGCGCGACCACGACCCGTTCGTCGCCAAACCTGGCGACTGCGGCGTCGGCGAGCTGCTCGACGTCCATCGCGCGCGGCGATCCGTTGGTGGTCACGACGATCTCGTCGAAGACGGGTTCGAGTGCCGTGAGGATGCCGTCAGCGTCCTTGTCACTCAGCACCGCAACGACACCGACGAGCTTGCGGAAGTCGAACTCCGCGGCGAGTGCGGCGGCGAGTGCGCGGGCGCCGTCGGGATTGTGGGCGGCGTCGAGGAACACCGTCGGCGCGCTGCGGACGCGTTCGAGCCTGCCCGGGTTGGTGAGCGACGCGAATGCGCCTCGGACGGCGTCGACATCGAGCTGCTTGTCCGGGCCGGCCCCGAAGAACGCCTCGACCGCTGCGAGCGCGAGAGAGGCGTTGCGCGCCTGGTGTTCCCCGTGCAGCGGCAGGAAGATGTCGGTGTACACCCCACCGAGACCCTGCAGTTCGAGCTGCTGGCCACCGACGGCGATCTGCCGTGCGAGAACCGTGAACTCGAAACCCTCGCGCGCGACCGCGGCGTCCGCGTCGACAGCGCGCCGCAGCAGGACGTCCATCACCTCGGGCTCCTGCTGCGCGATGATCGCCACGGTGTCCCGCGGGACCAGGGAATCGGGTGCCTTCTTGATGATTCCGGCCTTCTCGGCGGCGATCGCAGCGAGGTCCGTGCCGAGGTATTCGGCGTGGTCGAGGCTGATCGGGGTGATGACCGCGACCTGACCGTCGACGACGTTCGTTGCGTCCCAACGGCCTCCGAGCCCGACCTCGATGACGCCGACGTCGACGGGCGCCTCCGCGAACGCGGCGAACGCCATCGCGGTGAGCACCTCGAACTTGCTCATCGCCGGACCGCCCGCGGCCTGCGACTGCGTGTCCACCATCTGGATGTAGGGCGCGAGCTCGTTGTAGGTGTCGACGTAGGTGCGCGGCGAGATCGGGGCACCGTCGATGCTGATCCGCTCGGTCGCGAGCTGCAGGTGCGGGCTGGTGGTCCGGCCCACCCGACGGTGCAGCCGGGAGAGAAGCGCATCGATCATCCGCGTCACGGACGTCTTGCCATTGGTGCCCGCCACGTGGATCGCCGGATACGCCTGCTGCGGCGAGCCGAGCAGATCCATCAGGGCCGCGATCCGGGTGAGGGACGGCTCGATCTTCGTCTCGGGCCAGCGCTTGTCGAGCTCTGCCTCGACGAGCGCGAGTTCGGCGAGATCGACCGGGGAGGGAACCCCAGGCCGCTCCGCGTGCTCCTCGCTCACGCCTGCCCCAGTTCGCCGAGTCGTGCCGTGATGCGGGTGATCTCTTCCTGCGCCACCTGCAGACGACCCTTGATCTTGTCGACGACCGCGTCGGGGGCCTTGGCGAGGAACGCCTCGTTGCCGAGCTTCGCGGTGGTACCGGCGAGTTCCTTCTCCGCGGCCGCGAGATCCTTCTCGAGACGCTTGCGCTCTGCGGCGACGTCGACGGTGCCGGACGTGTCGAGTTCGACCGTCACGGTGGCGCGGCTCAGTCGCACCTCGATCGACGCGGTGGCGGCGAAGTCGGCGTCGGGCTCGGTGAGCTTCGCCAGCGACGTCGCTGCCCCGACCTGGGCCTGCACGTCGGCGGCATCGATTCCAGCGAGCCGTGCAGCCACCTTCTGAGAGGGCTTGAGGCCCTGGTCGCTGCGGAAGCGGCGGATCTCGGTGACCAGCTTCTGCAGGTCCGCGATGCGGCGGGCGGAGTCGGTGTCGGTGGGCACTCCGGTCGCGGTGGGCCAGGACGCGATCACGACGGACTCACCGCCGGTGAGCACCTTCCACAGCGTCTCGGTGACGAACGGGATCACCGGGTGCAGCAGGCGCAGGAGTGCGTCGAGGACGGTGCCGAGGACGGCCTTGGTCCCGTCGGCGTGCACGCTGCCTTCGGCGAGCTGCGGCTTCGCGAGCTCGAGGTACCAGTCGCACACCTCGTCCCACGCGAAGTGGTACAGCGCCTCGCACGCCTTGGAAAACTCGTAGCGGTCGAAGGCGTCGTCGACCTCGGCGCGGACCTGCTCGAGGCGGTCCAGGATCCAGCGGTCGGCGTCGGTGAGCTGCGCGCGATCGGGCAGGTCCGCAACGACGGCGCCGTTCATCAGCGCGAACTTGGTCGCGTTGAACAGCTTGTTCGCGAAATTGCGGGACGACTGCGCATGGTCCTCACCGACGGCGAGGTCACTGCCCGGGTTGGCGCCGCGCGCGAGGGTGAAGCGAAGCGCGTCGGCGCCGAAGCGATCCACCCAGTCGAGGGGGTCGATGCCGTTTCCGCGCGACTTCGACATCTTCTTGCCGAACTGGTCGCGGACCAGGCCGTGCAGGAACAGGTCCGTGAACGGGACAGGCCCGAGGCCGGCGTCCTGGGACACGTAGGTGCCGAACATCATCATCCGCGCGACCCAGAAGAACAGGATGTCGTAGCCGGTGACGAGAACGCTTGTGGGGTAGAACTTCTCGAGTTCGGGCGTCTTCTCGGGCCAGCCCATCGTCGAGAACGGCCACAGGCCGGACGAGAACCAGGTGTCGAGGACGTCGGGGTCCTGCTCCCAGCCCTCCGGCGCGGTCTCGTCGGGACCGAAGCACTGGACCTCGCCGTTCGGGCCGTACCAGATCGGGATGCGGTGACCCCACCACAGCTGCCGGGAGATGCACCAGTCGTGCATGTGGTCCACCCACGCGAACCAGCGCGGTTCCTGACTGGCCGGGTGAATGGTGGTCTCCCCGTTGCGGATCGCGTCACCTGCGGCCTTCGCGAGACCGTCGACCTTGACCCACCACTGCATCGACAGCCGCGGCTCGATGGTCTCGCCGGAGCGCTCGGAGTGACCGACGCTGTGCAGGTACGGGCGCTTCTCTGCGACGACGCGCCCCTGTTCGGCGAGTGCCTCACGCACCTTCACGCGGGCTTCGAAACGGTCCATGCCGTCGAATTGCGTTCCGGTGTCGGCGATCTTGCCGGTCTTGTCCATGATGGTCGGCATGGGCAGGCTGTGCCGCAGACCCATCTCGAAGTCGTTGGGGTCGTGGGCAGGCGTGATCTTCACGGCGCCGGTGCCGAACTCGGGGTCGACGTAGTCATCGGCGATGATCGGGATCGCGCGGCCGGTGAACGGGTGCTCGAGGGTGGTGCCGACGAGGTGCTTGTAACGCTCGTCCTCGGGGTGGACGGCGACGGCGGTGTCGCCCAGCATCGTCTCGACTCGGGTGGTGGCGACGATGACGTGCGGTTCGTCGTCGTTGAGCGAGCCGTAGCGCAGCGAGACGAGCTCGCCCTCGACCTCCTCGAACTTGACCTCGATGTCGGAGATCGCGGTCTGCAGGACGGGCGACCAGTTGACGAGGCGCTCGGCGCGGTAGATCAGGCCGTCGTCGTACATCCGCTTGAAGATGGTCTGGACGGCCCGCGACAGGCCCTCGTCCATGGTGAACCGGTCGCGGGACCAGTCGACGCCGTCGCCGATGCGTCGCATCTGGCCCTGGATGGTGCCGCCCGACTCACGCTTCCAGTCCCAGACGCGCTCGATGAACGCCTCCCGCCCGAGGTCGGCCTTCGCGACACCGTCGGCCGCGACCTTCTTCTCGACGATCGTCTGGGTCGCGATGCCCGCATGGTCCATGCCGGGCAGCCACAGCACCTCGAAGCCCTGCATCCGCTTGCGGCGGGTCAGCGCGTCCATGAGGGTGTGGTCGAGTGCGTGCCCCATGTGGAGGCTGCCGGTGACGTTCGGCGGCGGAAGCACGATCGAGTATCCGGGCTTGTCGCTGGTTGCGTCCGCCTCGAAGTACCCGGCCGCTACCCAGCCCTCGTACAGCTGCTCCTCGACGGAACTGGGATCCCAGCTCTTCGGGAGGGCGTCGGCGGGGTTGCTGGATTCTTGCGGCGCGGCACTGGTCACCTGGGTAATTCTAGAGAACGAAATTCACTGTGCTTCGCGCCACATGGCCCAGAGCGTCGGACCGCCGTTCGGGATGACGATCTCCCCGGTCACCTCAAAGCCGAACCGCTGGTAGTACGGCACGTTCTCCTCCTTGCTCGACTCCAGGTACGCGGGCGCGTGCTCGATGTCACAGCGTTCCAACCGGGACCGCATCAGCACCTGCCCGTGACCGGCGCCACGCGCGTCGGGGTCGGTTCCGATCGTGCTGAGGTACCAGTGCGGCTCCTCCGGGTGCGCCGCCTCCATCGTCTCCCCCACCTGACGCCCGACGCCTGCGCGACGACCGAACACCCGGAGGATCGACGGCATCATCCGCGCCTGCGTCCACCCGGATTGCCGCCACCGTCCGGGCGGATCCCACAACGCCGCACCCACCGCCCGCGCACCGTCGTGGGCCAACTCCACTCCCCCGCCGTCCAGGTGGTGATGGCGGGTGAACGCCGCGAACATGCGGGGCAGGCCGTGCCGACGCGCTGCCGGATTGGGCCACATCCACTCCATCACCGGATCATCCTCGAACGCCCGGCCTAGCACCGCGGCCAGTGCAGGGACGTCGGACCGGGTGGCTTCGCGCACAGTGGCCATGTGGCGACGCTAGCCCTTCGACGCCGTGACCGGCTGGCGAAGGATGGTCCGCAGCTTCTCGGGAGCCGCCCGGCGCGGGTCCGAGAGGTAGATCTCGTGATGCCTGCCGGTCATCCGGAGCCCGCTGTCCGGAATGAAACCGTGGTGCAACTCGTCGAGGACGGGCGCCTCGTCGTCGTAGGGGCCGACATGGAGTGTCTGCACGCACAGGCCCTCGTCCAACGTTTCCAGCCGCAACGCGCCCAGCACCGGTGCCGTGCCCTTGAGGGCCACCGACTCCCGCGCCGACTCGACGTGCGCGCCGGTGATCCAGTCCGGAGTCATGATCATCAGCGTCCAGTTCCACTGCGACTTGTCGCGGGCGGTGGTGAAGGAATCCATGTCCTCCGCGGACCAGAGCGCTTCGAGCGGCATCACGGCGTAGTCCCGGTCCAACTCCCGTTTGCTGGCGAACTTGAGCGCGTACGCTACGGGATAGATCGTCTCCAGTGCGTCGCGGTACTCCTGCGCCGTGTTCGGGTCGCCGTGGCCGTCGATCATCAGGAACTGCATCGCGGGGACCGTCACGAGCGAGAACCTGCCCTTCCGGGCGCTGTACGTCTCGATCTCTTTCCGGAAATCGACTTTCACCACGATTGCACCTCACGGTCCCGAGATGGCGGTTGTCACGTTCGGCGTGAGCATCCCACGGTGCCCCGACATCGAGGCGGATAAGTTGGCCTGATGACGACGGCGTGGATCTTCCTGACGGTCGCGATCTGCGCGGAAGTGCTGGGCACGAGCCTGCTTCCGCGCACCGACGGGTTCCGGCGGCTCGCGCCGACAGTCGCGGTTCTCGCGCTGTACTCGGCTGCGCTGTACTGCCTTTCCCAGGCGTTGCGTTCCCTCGACGTCGGGGTCGCATACGCGGTGTGGGCGGGCGTCGGGACGGCGGTGATCGCCGCGATCGGGATGCTGGTGCTGCACGAACCGCGGTCCGCGTCCAAAATTCTCGGTATCGCGCTGGTCGTCGCCGGCGTCGTCGCTCTCAACCTCGGCGGTGCCGAATGAGCCCGCAACTGAGGCGCGCGTGGGCGTTCCTCGCGGTCGCGATCGCATCCGAGATCACCGCGACGGTCCTCCTCGACAGCACCGAACAGTTCACCAAGCCCCTGCCGTCGATCGTCGTGATCGCCGGATACGTCACCTCGTTCGCGTGCCTGGCACAAGCGTTGCGGGCGCTGCCGGTGAGCCTGGCGTACGCACTGTGGTCCGGTATCGGGACCGCCACGGTCGCGGTGATCGGCGTCCTGCTGCTCGGGGAGACACTGTCGGTCGCGAAGGTGATCGGTCTGGCACTGATCGTCGCCGGTGTGGTGATCCTCAACTTGCAGCACGATGGTGACACTTCCGAAACTGCCCAACCGGTCCCGGCACTCGACGACAGGGAGCGCGCCGACCCCTAATCCCTCTCGGCCGCGGGCCGGGCGACGGTGTCGAACCAGCCACCCGGCTCCAGGTCGAGCGGAAGGACGCGACTGTCCGAACCGCCGCTCGACGGCTCGGACTCCGGGATTGCGGGCCACAGCGTCTCGACCGCCGTTGCCGCATCGGCCAGCACCTGGCCGTCCACCTCGACGACCTGCTCCGGCACCGAGAACCACGGCCACGCGGTGACGATCCGGACCGGTCCACGCGCCGGCAACGGATGCTGGAAGTACGAAACCCACCCTGATCCCGCCTGGCTCGCGCTGCCGTTGTGCTCCAAGCCGGTGGAGAAGCGTTCGCAAGGCAGGTTGGAGGTTACGGTTCCGTCCGCATACTCGATCCCCACGAGCAGCGGCGCGCTGGAACCGTCCCACGAGGGATATCCGAACCCGTACATGTCCAGGACCACCGCACCCACCCGTTCGCGGGCGCAAACTGTGAACACGAATCCGGTCGAGTACACGTACACACCGGACATCCACAGGATCAGGTCGTCGGTGCGGTTGAGCACGAGGTCGAGTGGAACGCGCACAGGAATCTCGTTCGTCGGTGGCTCGCACTCGAACACGGCGTGGCGCCTACAGACCGTGCCTACGGGCGACGATCTTCTCGACGATCCCGCGCGGCGCGATCCGGCGGAGCGCGAACACCAGCGGCGCGTTGCTGCCGACGGCATACAGCTGCTTCGGCCGATCCGCGTCGATCGCCTTGAGGACCGTCGCCGCGACGGTGTCCGCGGTGATGCCGGAGCGTTCGTTGGCGTCGAGGTGCTCGATCATCGTGCGGTAGTCGTCCGTGTACGGCGACCCGTCGGCGAGGTAGTGCGTGCGCCGTTCACCGATACCGGTGCTGATGGAGCCCGGCTCGACCGTCGTGATCCCGATGCCGAAGGGCGCGACCTCGCGGCGTGCCGCGGTCGCGAAGCCCTTGATCGCGGCCTTCGTCGCCACATACGAGGACCGGTGTGCCAGTGGGAAACTCGCCAGCATCGACCCGACCATCACCACCCTGCCGTAGCGGCGTGACCGCATACCCGGCAGAACCAGCTGGGTCAGCCGCACCGCACCGAACACGTTGGTCTGGAACAGTCGCTCGACCGCCTCCATCGGGAGCTCCTCGAGCGGCCCACTCTGGCTCTCACCCGCGTTGTTCACCAACACGTCCACCGCGCCGACCGCCTCGGCGCACCGGACGATGCTCGCCTCGTCGGTCAGATCCAGCGCAAGGTACTCGACCCCCGGGACCGGATGCGCGATTCGCGACGGATTCCGGCTGGTGCCGTACACCCTCCAACCGCGACCCGCGAGCGCCCGCGCCACCGCCTCACCGATCCCCGACGATGCACCCGTCACCAGCGCCGTTCGCGTAACAACCACGTTCCGTCCTTCCGTTCCCACTGTTCTGCGCACCGTACCGTCGCACCGACCCCGCGGTCACCGCTTCGGAATCAGGGCGACGCCCTCAACTGCCCAGGAACGGGAGGGTGCCCCTACTGCCCCGGAACGGGAGGGTGCCCCTACTGCCCCGGAACGGGAGGGTGCCCCTACTGCCCCGGAACGGGAGGGTGCCCCTCCGAGGCCTGGACGACGACGAAACCTTTTCCAGTCAGGCACAACTGGTACGCCTCCCCCGAACCGCGACCGATGACTGCACCTAGCTTCGCGGTCTTGCGGATGGTGGACTGCAGTCCGGTCGACCACATGACGGCGCTTTGCATGTCGACGTAGGTCGGGGCATCGACATCGAGGACGACGGGGGTGCCGTAAGCCGTGATCGCGAGGACGCCGTGCCCGGTGAACGTCGTGTTGAACAGTCCGCCACTCGCCATCGACGCACCCTCGACCCGCTTGATGTCCCACTGCACGGAACTCTCGAACGCGAGCACGTTCGCCCCGCTGACGGTCACCGACTCACCCTCGAGTTCGAACAGGAAGATCTCGTCGGCGTCGGCCGCGAGGAAGACGTCGCCGCTGCCCGACACCTTCATCAGCGACATGCCCTCACCGGTCAGCGCCTTCTTGAAGAACTTTCCGATGCCCCCGCTGCCCTGGTAGTTGAAGTCGACGTCGCCCTGGTAGGCGACCATGGAGCCCTGACGTGCCAGGAACTCTCCACCGGTTCCCCGCAGGTCCACCTTGAGCATGCGGGAGTTCTGCAGCATGAATCGTCCGGGCTGCCCCGATCGTTCGGTGTTGGCGAACAGTTCGCTGCGCATGGGTCTCCTTCGGTCGGGGTCGTCGGATCCATCCAACCCGACCCGGACCCGACGTGCCGCGGCAGGGCTTCCGCGTGCGCCGCTATCCGTTCAGCAACGGCGCGATGCGCGGGGGAATCTGCTCCAGCGCGTAGGGCAGGGACAACACCGTGCTCCAGGCCATCGCGTCGGCGGCGGCGTCGTCGAGGATGACGACGCGGCCCTCCTTGACGGCCGAAAGTTGGCCGTAGACAGACGTGCCGGCAAGTTCGGCCCGCAGCTTGTCACCGAACCCGCCGCCCGCGTACCAGACGAGCAGGTCCGCGTCGGCGAGGCCGAGCTGTTCGGTGCTGATCGGCGCGAAGTTGGTGCCGGTGATCTGCTGAGTGACGGGCGGGTTCACGAAGCCGAGTTCGGTGAAGAACCGCACCTTCGGGTCCTCGGGTCCGAACACACCGAACTGGCCGGCACCCTTGAGCGCCCCGACGATCACCGTCCTGCCCCTGAACACCGGGTTCGCGTCGGCGACGGCGGTGAACCGCCGCTGCACCGTCGACACCAGGCCGTCGGCCTGCGGGGACCGCCCAACAGCCTTGCCGATGGTGCGGGTCTGAATCTGCCAGGGCACACCGAAGTCCGCGTACTCCGCGGGCTGGGCGACGGTCGGCGCTATCGCGGAGAGCTTGTCGTGCTCGCTCTGCGTCACGCCCGAGTACGTGCCGATGATCAGATCGGGGTCTACGGACACGACCGCTTCGGTGTCGATACCGGACCCAGCGGTGCCGACGATCGCCGGTGTCGCCCCGTCCAGTAGGTCGTGGGCCCACGGCCAGGTCGCGTCGGGCTGATCTCCGTACCAGTCGAACACGCCGACGGGAACAACACCGAGCGCGAGAAGTGCGTCGTGGTCGTTGTGGCCGACACTCACGACTCGGCGAGGATCTGCGGGCACGACGGTGGCGCCGAACTCGTCGCGCACAGTGGGCCCCGACGTGGACCCGGGCCCGCCGTTGTCGCCACTACAGGCCGCCGCGGCGAGGGTGAGCGCCGCGCCCGACGTCCCGATCAGGAATCCCCGTCGTGACAATCGACCCGGCATCGAACCTCCTCGCACGGCAAACGCCAGGTAAGGCTACCGAAGCACCCGACGCGTCCGGACCATCTGTGTACGACCGATGCCGGCACAGTCCAGTATGTAGGCATGACACGCAGAGGACCGGCGCCCGATATCGACGAGTCGCAGGTCGTCGTCGGCTCGCCGGGGAACCACGCCGCCGGCGTGATGGCTGTCGCGGTGTCCCTCCAGCGATCCGTCGAACAGATGGGTGCGGTCCGCACCGCGCAGACGCTGACCCGGCTGAACCAGCGCCACGGCTTCGACTGCCCCGGCTGCGCATGGCCGGAGACGCCCGGACACCGCAGACCCGCCGAATTCTGCGAGAACGGCGCCAAGGCAGTCGCCGAGGAAGCCACCCGCCGGACGGTGACGCCCGAGTTCTTCGCCGCACACTCGGTCGCGGCACTGTCCGGGAAGACGGACTACTGGCTCGGCCAGCAGGGCAGGCTCACCCACCCCATGGTGCTGCGCGACGGTGCGAGCCACTACACGCCGATCGGATGGGACGAGGCATTCCGGCTGATCGCCGACGAACTTCGCGCACTCCCCGATCCGGATCGCGCCGTCTTCTACACGTCGGGCCGCACGAGCAACGAGGCCGCGTTCCTGTACCAGTTGATGATTCGGAGCTTCGGCACCAACAACATGCCCGACTGCTCCAACATGTGCCACGAGTCGTCGGGCACTGCACTGTCCGAGTCGATCGGCATCGGCAAGGGGTCGGTGACGGTGCCGGACCTCGAGTTCGCGGACCTGATCCTGATCGCCGGACAGAACCCCGGCACCAATCATCCACGCATGCTGTCGACGCTGCGGGCCGCGAAGCGGAACGGCGCGAAGGTCATCGCCGTCAACCCGCTGCCCGAGGCGGGTCTGCTGCGATTCAAGGACCCACAGACCGTGGACGGGGTGGTCGGGGACGGCGTCGAGATCGCCGACGAGTTCCTGCAGATCCGACTCGGCGGCGACATGGCCCTGTTCCGCGGAGTCGCGCGGCTGCTGTTCGAGGCGGACGACGCGGCGCCGGGCACGGTCGTCGACCGGACGTTCGTCGCGGAGCACTGCGCCGGTTTCGACGAGTTCGAGAAGGCCGCTCGTGCGATCGATTTCGCCACCGTCCTCGAGGCCACCGGCCTGACCATGACCCAGGTGCGGGAGACCGCAGACGCGATGATCGCGTCCGATCGCACCATCGCCTGCTGGGCGATGGGGCTGACGCAACAGACCCACGGCGTCGCCACGATCCAGGAACTGACGAACCTGCTGCTGATGCGCGGCATGATGGGCAAGCCCGGAGCGGGCGTGTGCCCGGTGCGGGGCCACTCGAACGTGCAGGGCGACCGGACGATGGGCATCTGGGAGAAGATGCCCGAGACGTTCCTCGCCGCCCTCGATCGCGAGTTCGGGATCACCAGCCCCCGCAGGCACGGGTTCGACACCGTCGGCGCGATCCGCGCGATGCGCGCCGGTGACGCATCGGTGTTCATGGCGATGGGCGGCAACTTCATTCGGGCCACCCCGGACACCGCCGCGACTGAGGAGGCGTTGCGGCGGTGCAGCCTGACTGTGCAGGTCTCGACGAAGCTGAACCGCTCGCACGTGGTGGCCGGACGGACCGCACTGATCCTGCCGACGCTCGGACGCACCGACAAGGACGTGCAGGCGTCCGGAAAACAGCTCGTCTCCGTCGAGGATTCGATGTCGATGGTGCACCTGTCCCGCGGCAGCCTCACCCCCGCGAGCGAGCACCTACGCAGTGAGGTCGCGATCGTCTGCGATCTCGCGCACGAGTTGTTCGGCGCCGGGCACACCGTGCCGTGGGCGACACTGGCCGCAGATTACGACCGGATCCGGGACGCCATCTCCCGTGTCGTTCCCGGTTGCGAGAACTACAACGAACGGGTCCGGCAACCCGACGGCTTCCAACTCCCCCACCCGCCGCGTGATCGCCGCGAGTTCCCGACGCGCACCGGCAAGGCGAACTTCGTCACCGGCGAACTACGGTGGGTTCGGACTCCCCCCGGCCGACTGATCCTGCAGACCATGCGCAGCCACGACCAGTACAACACCACGATCTACGGCCTCGACGACCGCTACCGCGGCGTCAAGGGCGGCCGCCGGGTGATCTTCGTGTCGGCCGCCGATCTCGTCGAGCAGGGCTTGAGCGACGGCGCCCGGGTCGATGTGGTGTCCGAGTGGACCGCCGCCGACGGCAGCGTCGAGGAACGTCGCGTCCACGACTTCCGCGTCGTCGAGTACTCGACACCGAAGGGGAACGCGGCGGCGTACTACCCCGAGACCAACCCGCTGGTCCCGCTGGACCACGTTGCGGCGAAGTCGAACACGCCGGTGTCGAAGGCGGTCGTCGTGCGACTGGAGCCGGTCGGAGGCCACTGAGATGGGACGCGTCACGGTACGAAGGCAGGTGCTGCGCATCGGCCCGAACGGGACGGTGCGTCGCCCCGACAGCCTCGCGGTCGAGGAGCCGCTCGAGATCAGAATGGGCGGACGGTCACTGACCGTCACGATGCGTACACCCGGCCACGACGTCGACCTCGTGCACGGGTTCCTGCTGGGCGAGGGCATCATCCGGACCGCGGAGGACATCGCCGTCGTGCGCTACTGCGACGGTGTCGACGAGGACGGTGCCAACACCTACAACGTCCTCGACGTCGCACTCGCACAGGGGGTACCCGAACCCGTTGTCGCAGAGCGCAACTTCCTGAGCACGTCGGCGTGCGGGGTGTGCGGGAAGGCGTCACTCGACTCGGTTCGGGTGCGGGCCCCGTACGACCTCGACGCCTCACACCCGACCGTTCCGGCCTCGGTACTCGCGACGCTTCCGGAGACGATGCGGTCCCGGCAGCGTGTCTTCGACTCGACCGGCGGGTTGCACGCGGCAGGGCTGTTCACCGCGGACGGCACCCTGTTAGCGCTGCGCGAGGACGTCGGCAGGCACAACGCCGTCGACAAGGTCCTCGGGTGGGCCGTCACCGAGCGCCGCGTCCCACTCTCGGACTCGATCCTCGCCGTCAGCAGCCGCGCGTCGTTCGAGTTGGTGCAAAAGGCCGTCGTCGCGGGCGTGCCGATGCTGACGGCGGTGTCCGCGCCGTCGTCGCTCGCCGTCGACCTCGCCGCAGAGTCCGGCCTGACCCTCGTCGGCTTCCTACGCGGCGAGACGATGAACGTGTACACCGGCGCGGAGCGCATCAAGGTGTCGTAACGTCCGCACAGGTTCTCACCTGTCCGCAGGGGTTCTGGACGCCGAAAAGGGGTGTGCACACTCCAGAAGGGCTGCGCACACCCCTTCTCAGGATCAGTTGCCGCGCTTGATCCACTCTTCGAGGTGCGGCGACTCGGTGCCGATCGTGGTGCCGTCACCGTGACCGGTGTGCACCTTCGTCTCGGCGGGCAGCGCGAACAGCTTGTCGCGGATCGACCCGATGATCGTCGGGAAGTCCGAGAACGACCGTCCCGTCGCGCCCGGACCACCGGAGAACAGGGTGTCGCCGGTGAACAACTCCCCCGCCTCCGGCAGGTACAGGCACGTCGAGCCCGGCGAGTGACCGGGGGTCGCAATGGCCTGGACGTCGGTGCCGCCCACGGCGATCCGCTGGCCGTCCTCCAGCGACCCGTGCGCGACGCCGGGGTGCGTCATCTCCCACAGCATGTTGTCCGCGGGATTCAGCAGAATCGGCGCGTCCAAACGCTCGGCCAGTTCGGGGGCGACGGTGATGTGGTCGTTGTGGCCGTGCGTGCACACGATCGCGACGACCTTGCGACCACCGACGGCGTCGATGATCGGCTGCGCGGTGTGCGCCGCGTCCACGATCACGACCTCGGAGTCGTCACCGATCAGCCAGATGTTGTTGTCGACGTCCCACTCGCCGCCGTCGAGCGCGAAGGTGCCGCTGGTGACGACCCGGTCGATCCGCAGGCTCACAGGACCACGACCGAACGCAGGACCTCGCCGCGGTGCATCGACTCGAATGCCTCCTCGACCTGGTCGAGGGCGATGCGCTCGGTGACGAACTTCTCCAGCGGCAGCCGGCCCTGCTGGTACAGGTCGACGAGCATCGGGAAGTCGCGCTCGGGCAGGCAGTCGCCGTACCAGGACGACTTGAGCGAGCCACCGCGGGAGAAGAAGTCGACGAGCGGCATCTCGAGGGTCATGTCCGGCGTCGGGACACCGACGAGGACGACGGTGCCCGCGAGGTCGCGGGCGTAGAACGCCTGCTTCCACGTCTCGGGGCGTCCGACGGCGTCGATGACCACGTCCGCGCCGAAGCCTCCGGTGAGATCCTGCACGGCCTCCACGACGTCGAACTCGGTGGCGTTGATGGTGTGGGTCGCGCCGAGGTCGCGCGCCCAGTCGAGCTTCTTGTTGTCGCGGTCGACCGCGATGATCCTGTTCGCGCCTGCGAGGCGGGCACCCACGATGGCGGCATCGCCGACACCGCCGCAGCCGATGACCGCGACCGAATCACCGCGACCGACGTTGCCGGTGTTCATCGCCGCGCCCATGCCAGCCATGACGCCACACCCGAGCAGGCCGACGACTGCCGGGTCGGCGGACGGGTCGACCTTGGTGCACTGTCCGGCGTGGACGAGGGTCTTGTCGGCGAACGCCCCGATACCCAGAGCGGGCGAGAGTTCGGTGCCGTCCTCGAGGGTCATCTTCTGGGTGGCGTTGAAGGTGTCGAAGCAGTACTGCGGGCGCCCCCGCTTGCAAGCTCGACACTGGCCACACACGGCGCGCCAGTTCAGCACGACGAAGTCGCCGACCTCGACGGATTCGACGCCCTCACCGACACTTTCGACGACACCCGCGGCCTCGTGCCCGAGCAGGAAGGGGTACTCGTCGTTGATCCCGCCCTCGCGGTAGGTCAGGTCGGTGTGGCAGACGCCGCACGCGGCGATCGCGACGACGACCTCTCCCGGCCCGGGGTCGGGGATGATGATCGGGACGATCTCCACCGGGGCGCCCTTCGAGCGCGCGATCACACCTCGTACCTGCTGCGGCATGGCCTGGTCTCCTCCTGGTCGACGATGCGGGTACGCGCGTTGCAATACCCGCATGTGCGACGGTAGTCCCCCGCCGACTCCGCGCGGCCTACCCGAAAGGATGGTTCGACCTAGTCGAACAGCCAGCCCGCTACTGCGTCCCGAGCACCGCATCGATCTTGAACGCCACCTCTGCTGCACACCCGGACAGCGCGAGGAGCAGCGGAGGACGTCAGAGTGCGGCCTTGACCCCAGCCTCGGACGCGAGGGCCGCAGCCTCTCCTCGGGTGCCGACCTCGAGTTTCCGCAGCACCGCGGCCACGTGGAACTTCACGGTGCTCTCACTGACCTGGAGTCGCTCGGCGATCACCCGGTTGCGTCTGCCCGCGACGAGATGTTCGAGAACCTCGACCTCGCGGGGACCGAGCACCGACAGCGCGTGCCGTCCTTCACCAGCCTCGGTGTGATCGAGCGGCAGCGTCGCCGACAGTCTCGATCCCCAACCGGGAGTCGACTCGGATTCGTATGTACCGCCGAGAGTTTCGATCCGCGGACGCACCTGCCTGTCGAGTTCGCCGAGGTCGACGGCGCCGCGGCCGTCGTCCCGGACGTCGATCAGCAGATTCGCGCCGTCGCAGTCCCACGCGACCCGCACCCGGCGCAGGTCGGGCTGCACCACGAGCCCGAGGACCGCGCCCCGGACCACGGCCCGTGCCGCGTGCGCGACCTCGCCGGGCAGACCTCGCCCACCGACCGGTGGATCGACGAACTCGACGACGACACCCGTCGGCACCAACGCGCGCAGCTCACCACGCAGTCGGGCGAAGGCGGTGGTCACGGCCTCTTCCGCCATCTCGCGGTGCAGGTCGACGGCGGTCCGGAGTCCGATCAGCGCCGATGTCGCCGACTCCCGCGCGGTGATCCTGGCCCGGGTGTCGTCGAGGTCGGGTGACCGGAGCGTCGCGAGGATCGTCTCGAGGGTCGCGGCATGCGCCTCGGTGAGCTCGGCGACGGTGCGCGCGCGTTCCGCCGACGCGGCACGTGATTCGGCAAGGTACGCGGGACTCGCGTGCCGTACCTGCAGTTGGATCCCGAGCGCGACGATCGCGAACTGGTCCGCCAACAACTCGGCGTCGACATCGCTCTTGCCTCGTGGCACGAGGACGAGGAGGGTGTCGGTGCGGTCGAGGATCGCGTGGACAGGGTGCTCACGACCGCCGAGGACCGCGGTGCCGCGGAACCTGATCGACGAATCCGCCCGTGCGGGACCGAGATCGGTCCGCAGCCGGTCGAGTTCCGCGACCGTCACCTTCTCCACGATTCGCACGTCGCCCGCGACCTTGCGGGGACGGCCGGTGCACTCACGTGTGAAGATCACCAGCGCCGAGTGCGGCACGGCCTGCCCCACCAGGGCGGAGAACCGGCGGCCGATATCCGGCAGAGGACCGACCAGCACCCCGCGGAGCGCGTCGAGACGGTCTTGCTCGGCGCGATCTGGCATGCCGCCACCCTAGTGAAGTGCCGCGGGCCCGGGTCAGCCGACCGCGACGGCGTCGTCGAGGAGCTCCGCTCCGGTCGCGGCACGAACCTCCTCGACGGTGACCCCGGGCGCGGTCTCGACCAGACGCAAGCCGTCGCCGGTGACGTCGAGAACACAGAGGTCGGTGATGATGCGGTTGACGCACCGTTCACCGGTCAGTGGCAGCGTGCACTCCGCGACGATCTTCGGTTCCCCCGACTTGCTGCAATGGTCGGTTAGGACGATGACTCGGCGCGCTCCGTGGACCAGGTCCATCGCGCCTCCCATGCCCTTGACCATGGCGCCGGGAATCATCCAGTTGGCGAGGTCACCGGTTTCGCTGACCTGCATCGCGCCGAGGACCGCAATGTCGACCTGACCGCCGCGGATCATCCCGAACGACTGCGCCGAGTCGAAGAAGGATGCGCCGGGCAGGACCGTGATCGTCTCCTTGCCCGCATTGATCAGGTCCGCGTCCACCTCGTCCTCGTACGGATACGGCCCGACTCCGAGGACGCCGTTCTCCGAGTGCAGCACGACCTCGACACCGTCAGGGATGTGGTTCGGGATCAGTGTTGGCATACCGATACCGAGGTTGACGTACTGGCCGTCCTCGAGTTCCCGCGCGGCGCGGGCTGCCATCTCGTCCCTGGTCCAGCTCACTTCCGTACCGTCCTGTTCTCGATCGGTTTATCTCCCACCGCCGGAACGTGCACGACGCGCTGCACGTGAATTCCGGGGGTGTGTACGTCGTCCGGATCGATCTCGCCGGGTTCTACGAGGTTCTCGACCTCGGCGATGGTGATTCGACCGGCCGCGGCGGCGGGCGGATTGAAGTTGCGACCGCTCTTGCGGTACACCAGGTTTCCGTGTCGGTCGCCCTTCCAGGCGTGCACGAGTGCGTAGTCGGTGACGATGGCCCGTTCCATCACGTAGGTGACGCCGTCGAACTCGCGGGTCTCTTTCGGCGGGCTGGCGATCGCGACACCGCCGGTGCCGTCGTACTTCCGTGGAAGACCGCCGGTGGCCACCTGGGTGCCGACCCCTGCAGGAGTGAAGAACGCGGGGATCCCGGCGCCACCCGCGCGCATCCGCTCGGCCAGCGATCCCTGCGGCGTCAGCTCCACCTCGAGCTCACCAGCCAGGTACTGCCGCGCGAACTCCTTGTTCTGCCCGACATAGGAGCTGATGGTGCGGCGGATGCGGCGCGATGCGAGGAGGACACCCAACCCGAACCCGTCGGTGCCGAGATTGTTGGTGACGGTCTCGAGGCCGGTCGCACCCTGCTCGTGCAGTGCCGCGATGAGCGCCTCCGGCACTCCGACCAACCCGAATCCGCCGACCGCGAGGGAGGCGCCGTTCGGGATGTCGGCCACCGCCTCGGCTGCTGTGGGAATGACTTTGTCCATCACGCCGATCACGATAGCCCCAGCGGTCCGCATTGTGAACATCTATCCGCATTGCGAACACCACTGGGGGCGCTCGTTGCCCACGCCATGCCGGAGGCATATGCTCGTTCGTATAGCGGCGCGATGTGCACCATGCGAACACGGTGATGGTCCTGCAGCCGCCCTACGGTTCCCTTCGACGAAAAGGTCCGAGCATGCTCCACCTGCCCCCGCGCTACCGCGGCAGAGACGAGGCCGAGGAAGCGCCACTCGACTTCGCCGACTACCGCACGACGTCCCTGCGCAGCCCGAGGCAACCTCTGACTCTGCTGCCCCAGCGCCTGACCGAACTCACCGGACCGGTTCTCGGTGAGGACCGGGTGACTGCGGCGGACGCCGACCTCACCCTCGCCAACGGCGGCGAAGCCGGCGGCCAGCGCATCGTCGTCCACGGACAAGTCCTCGACAGCGACCGCAAGCCCGTGCCGAACACCCTGATCGAGGTGTGGCAGGCCAACGCCGCCGGTCGCTACCGACACCAGGGCGACCAGTGGCCCGCCCCGCTCGACCCTCATTTCAACGGCGTCGGCCGAGCGCTGACCGACGAGACCGGTCACTACTCGTTCACCACGATCAAGCCGGGTGCCTACCCGTGGGGCAACCACCACAACGCCTGGCGCCCCGCGCACATCCACTTCTCACTGTTCGGCCGCGCCTTCACCCAGCGCCTCGTCACCCAGATGTACTTTCCGGACGACCCGATGTTCTTCCAGGACCCCATCTACAACTCGGTGCCGGACGGCGCGCGCCAGCGGATGATCAGCGTGTTCGACTACGAGACCACCACCGACAACTGGGCGCTCGGATTCCGCTTCGACATCGTGCTGCGCGGCCACGACGCCACCCCCTTCGAGGAGGACGACCACGATGACTGAGTTCGCACCGCGCTACCCAGTGGTCCCGGGCGACTTCACCACCGTCAAGTTCGGGCCGACACCGTCGCAGACCGTCGGCCCCTACCTGCACATCGGACTGCCGTGGGCGGACGGCGCCGACGTGGTCGCCCCCGGCACCCCGAGCGCGATCGAGATCACGGTGACGGTGGTCGACGGCAACCGAGATCCGATCGCCGACGCCATGGTCGAAACCTGGCAGGCCGACGCCGAGGGCCGGTTCGACCACCCGGACGATCCGCGCGGCGCGCAGGGCTGCACCTTCCGTGGCTTCGGCCGGGCGCCCGCCGACTCGACGGGCACCGTGGCGATCACCACCGTCAAGCCCGGCGCCCTGCCCGCCGAGAACGGCCTGCGGGAAGCCCCGCACATCGACGTGTCGGTGTTCGCACGCGGAATGCTCGACCGCGCGATCACCCGCATCTACTTCCCCGACGAGGCAGCAGCGAATGCCGCCGACCCGGTACTGTCGGCTCTGCCGGAAGCCCAGCGCGCCAAGCTCATTGCCCGTGCAACCGCGGCCGGTTACCACTTCGACATCGTGCTCCAGGATGCCGATCCGAACGGCGCCGAAACGCCGTTCTTCCGCTTCTAGGGGGCTCGTGTGACTCGGGGTGAACTGTTCGATCCGGTGTTCGGTGCGGAGCGGCTGAGTCCGGCACTCTCGGACCGCGCGTGGCTGTCGGCAATGCTCGAGGTCGAGGGCGCGCTCGCGCACGCGGCCGCCGACTCCGGCGTGATCACCGCCGACCAGGCCGTGGCCATCGCATCGGCCGCTCGAGACCTGTCGGGCACCCTCGACCCGGCACTGCTCGGCGTCGAGGGCGCAGCCGGCGGCAATCCCGTGATCCCCCTGGTCCGACACCTCCGTGCGGCGTGCGCACGCGCCGGTGTGCCCGACTCGGCGGTGCACACCGGCGCGACCAGTCAAGACGTGATCGACACCGCCCTGATGCTGCTCGCCCTCCGCGCCGGCGCGGTGGTCGCCGACTATCTGTCCGCGGCGGCCGACGCCGCCGCGGACCTGGCCGCCCGGTACCGGGACACCCCGATGGCGGGACGCACCCTCGGTCAGCAGGCTCTTCCCACCACGTTCGGCGCGCTCGCCGCCGGATGGTGCGCGGGTCTCGACCGCGCACACCAGGTACTCGGGCGAGCGCTCGTAGCGCTTCCGGTCCAGTTCGGTGGGGCCGCAGGCACTCTCGCCGCCCTGTATCCGCACGGCCTCGACGTCGCGGATCGGCTGGCCGACGAACTCGGCCTGGCCAGGCAGACGGTTCCGTGGCACACCGACCGGATGCGTATCGGTGAGCTCGCCGCCGCACTCGGTGTCGCCGCCGGGGCGATCTCCAAGGTGGCGACCGACATCATGGTGATGGCCGCGACCGAGGTCGACGAGGTCGCCGAGGAGTCCCCCGGCGGCTCGTCCGCGATGCCGCACAAGAGAAATCCCGTCGCCGCCGTGACTGCGCGTGGTGCCACGCTCCGGGTCCCTGGGCTGGTGTCCACCGTGCTCGGCGCGATGGCCCAGGAGTTCCAGCGGGCCGCTGGTGCATGGCACGCGGAATGGGAAACCGTCACCGATCTGCTCCGACTCACCGGCGGCGCCGCACACCGCATCGCGGCCTCGCTCGGCGGACTACAGGTGAACGCGACCGCGATGCGCGACAACCTCGACGCGACCGGCGGCATGCTGCTCGCCGAACGCGTCACCGGCGCCCTGGCCGCGCACACGGACTCCGCGCGCGACCTCGTCACCGCCGCCTGCGCCGCGGGACGCTCGCTCGACAGCGATCCGTCCATCCTCGCCCACCTCGACGCCGACACGGTCCGCGAACTGCTCGATCCCGCACGCTATCTCGGCCACGCAGGCGATCTCGTCGACCGCGTCCTGGCCTCCCGATCCACCACCAAGGAGTCGTCCCGGTGACGGTCAACCTCGCCCACCACCTCATCGGACCCGGACCCGGCGCCCCAACAGTCGTCCTGCTCGGTTCTCTCGGGTCCGACCGGTCCATGTGGGACCCACAGGTCCGGACACTGTCCGAACAGTTCAACGTCCTCGCCGTCGACCTGCGCGGGCACGGCGGGTCCCCCGTTCCCCCCGGTCCGTACACCGTCGCCGAGCTCGGTGGTGACGTGCTCACCCTGCTCGACACCCTTGCCCTGCCCGCTGCACACGTGGTCGGCCTCTCACTCGGCGGCGCGGTGGCGCAGTGGCTCGCCACCCACTCGCCCGCGCGGGTGCAGACCCTGACCCTGCTGTGCACGTCCGCCAAGTTCGGCGAACCCACGGGGTGGTTCGACCGCGCGGCCGCGGTCCGCTCCGGAGGCACCGGATCCATCGCCGAGGCCGTCGTCGAGCGCTGGTACACAAGCGAACTCGCCTCGCGCGATCCCGAGCTGGTCGCGTCGTCACGGGCCATGGTCGCGGCCACTTCCAACGAGGGCTACGCCGCGTGCTGTGAGGCGCTGTCGGAGTGGGACGGCCGCGCGGATCTGGCACGCATCGCCGCACCGACCCTGGTAATCGCCGGCCGTCAGGATCCGTCGACGACGCCCGCCGATCTGGGTTTCATCGCCGAGGGCATCGCGAGATCGGCTCTGCACGTGCTCGACCCCGCCGCGCACCTGGCGAACGTCGAGCAGGCCGGCCGGGTCACAGCCCTGATCGCCGCGCACGTGACGGGACGCGCTCAGCGTAGTGAGGCCTACGAGGCCGGGATGCTGGTGCGGCGCGCAGTACTCGGCGACGCACACGTCGCCCGCTCGGTCGCGGAAACCACCGAGTTCACTGCCCCGTTCCAGGATTTCATCACCCGCACCGCGTGGGGCGACGTCTGGTCCCGGACCGGACTGGATCATCACACCCGACGCCTGCTCACTCTCGCGATCCTCACGGCGGTTGGTAACGAGCACGAACTCGACATGCACATCCGCGCGGCCCTGCGCGACGACGTCACGCCGGACGAACTCGTCGAGGTGTTTCTGCACACCGCGA
Source organism: Rhodococcus sp. RD6.2 (assembly GCF_001040705.1). Lineage (GTDB taxonomy): Bacteria > Actinomycetota > Actinomycetes > Mycobacteriales > Mycobacteriaceae > Rhodococcus_G. Next base: position 145,324 of record NZ_CVQP01000001.1, on the reverse strand, counting down.
TCTACGCGGGTGTACCGAACAGCAACCGGGCCTTCGCGCTCGGCAAGAATGCTCTGGCGGAGCATGCCCGGTCGGCCGGCACGGCTCCCGGCGCCGACACCCTCGGCGCTCCCGCCGAGATAGAGGAGCAGTCCGGACCATGACCGAACCGTCACCCGACTACGTGCAGTCCCTGGCCCGGGGGTTGTCCGTCATCCGCGCATTCGACGCCACGCACCCGCGGCAAACCCTCAGTGAGGTCGCGAAGGCCACCGACCTGACCCGCGCCACGGCTCGCCGGTTCCTGCTCACCCTCGCCGAGCTGGGGTACGTCCGCACGGACGGATCGGTGTTCTGGCTGACACCGCGGGTCCTCGAACTCGGCTACAGCTACCTGTCTAGCCTGACGCTGCCGGAAGTCGCGGTCCCGCACCTCGAGTCGTTGACGAAGAAGGTCCGTGAGTCGGCGTCGGTATCGATCCTCGACGGCAGCGACGTCGTGTACGTGGCGCGCGTCCCCGTCAGCCGGATCATGACGGTCGCGATCACCATCGGGACCCGGTTCCCCGCGTACGCCACATCGATGGGCCGGGTGCTGCTGGCCGGACTCCCGGAAGCCGAGTTCGACGAGTACCTGCGCACGGTGACCCTCACCCCACTCACCGGCCACACCATCGTCACCCCCGACGCCCTGCGCGACGAGGTCGCGCGCGTCCGCGCGGACGGCTTCTGCATCGTCGACCAGGAACTCGAGGAGGGGTTGCGCTCGCTCGCCGCTCCCATCCGAGACGGCAACGGCGCGGTCGTCGCGGCCGCCAACATCTCCACCCAATCCGCGCGCTACTCCTCGGACGCGGTCCGCACCGACCTGTTGCCCGATCTACTGGGCACAGTCGAGGCGATCGGCCTGGACCTCGTTCGCTTGCAGTCGACCCCGTGAACGAGATGCGAGGGTACTCAACCTCGACGCCAACCTGTCCGATGCAGCCGCCGAACCCAATTCGCCTGCAGCACAAACACTCCAGGGAAGCGGTGAATCCCGCCGAGTGCGCGATACAGATCCCACCGAGCGGAGGCCCTACAACGCCTCGGCGACGAAACTATCCCTGACCGCAGAGGTACTCGACGGCCAATCCGTATCCCGCGATGCCAAGTCCTGCGATCACACCCGTCGCGACAGGCGACACATAGGAGTGCTTGCGGAACTCCTCCCGCGCATGCACGTTGCTGATGTGCACCTCGACGAGCGGAACCTCCAAGGTGACCAGCGCGTCGCGCAACGCGACTGAGGTGTGCGTGTAGCCGGCGGGGTTGATCACGACACCGGACGCCGCAGTCCGCGCCTCCTGCACCCAATCGATGAGGACGCCTTCATGATTGGACTGCCGCACCTCGACGGTCCGGCCGTGACGCCCCGCGACCTCCTCGCACAGAGCGACAACGTCGTCAAGGGTGTCGTCGCCGTAGATCTCGGGCTGGCGCAGGCCGAGCAGGTTCAGGTTCGGCCCATTCAGGACATAGATCGGTCCCGGTGTCGTCACGCCAAGCCTCCTAGGAACCGCGAGTCCCGCATCGAACTCCGCGGCGAGCACGAATCAGTGTGGTAGTTGGTACCCAGGATAGCGAGGGGACCACGTCATCCCGGTAGGCGCCGATCACGCGGACTTGTCGCGACGCTCCCGCTCCGGCTTGCGCGGGACGATGGTCGGCAGCACGTTGTCGTTGACGGTCTCCGCCGTCACGACGACCTTGGCGACGTCGTCGCGGCTCGGGATGTCGTACATCACCGGAAGCAGTACCTCTTCCATGATGGCGCGCAGTCCACGGGCACCGGTACCGCGCAGGATCGCCTGGTCCGCGATTGCTTCGAGCGCATCCGAACTGAACTCCAGTTCAACACTGTCCATGTCGAAGAGCCGGGTGTACTGCTTGACCAACGCGTTCTTCGGCTCGGACAGAATCTGCACCAGCGATTCCTTGTCCAGGTTCGTCACCGACGCGACGACGGGCAGGCGGCCGATGAACTCGGGGATCAAACCGAACTTGATCAGATCCTCCGGCATGACCTCGGCGAAGTGGTCCTGCGTATCGATTTCCGCCTTCGAGCGCACCTCGGCACCGAAGCCGATGCCACGCTTGCCGACCCGGTCCGAGACGATCTTCTCCAGCCCCGCGAACGCACCCGCGACGATGAACAACACGTTGGTGGTGTCGATCTGGATGAACTCCTGATGGGGGTGCTTACGTCCACCCTGCGGCGGCACGCTCGCCTGCGTCCCCTCGAGGATCTTCAGCAGCGCCTGCTGCACACCCTCGCCTGAGACGTCGCGAGTAATCGACGGGTTCTCCGACTTACGGGCGATCTTGTCGACCTCGTCGATGTAGATGATGCCGGTTTCGGCACGCTTGACGTCGTAGTCCGCCGCCTGAATCAGCTTGAGCAGAATGTTCTCGACATCCTCACCGACGTAACCGGCCTCGGTGAGCGCGGTCGCGTCGGCGATGGCGAACGGCACGTTCAGCATCTTCGCGAGCGTCTGCGCCAGGTACGTCTTGCCACAGCCCGTCGGGCCGAGCATCAAGATGTTGGATTTCGCGAGTTCGACCGTTTCGCCGCGAACGTCGCGCCCCTTGTCGCCGGCCTGGATGCGCTTGTAGTGGTTGTAGACCGCGACGGCGAGCGTCCGCTTGGCGTCGTCCTGACCGATCACATAGTTCTCGAGGAAGTCGCGGATCTCGACGGGCTTTGGCAACTCGTCGAGCTTGACCTCGCTGGACTCCGCGAGCTCTTCCTCGATGATCTCGTTGCAGAGGTCGATGCACTCGTCGCAGATGTACACACCCGGCCCCGCGATGAGCTTCTTCACCTGCTTCTGACTCTTGCCGCAGAACGAGCACTTCAGCAGGTCTCCGCCGTCACCGATGCGTGCCATCTCGTCAGGTCCTACTTCCTTCTCAGCTGCACTCGCTACTCGTGCTGATCGTTCCGCGTGGTCCTGGCGTCAAGGACGCCGTGGTGTCACTGACACCGTGTGGTCGTGGCGCCCCTGACGCCGTGGTCCCGATCGTGGACATCGCCCCCATTGCGGACGAAACCCCTGAGAGTGACCGTACCCGCACTTCCGGAACGAGGTCGACTGGTTGACCGTGTTTCGCGTGCCCCGCCCGGACCGTTACGCCCGGGCGGGACGACACCAGTGCTGCCGCCGGGCGACAGCGCGAACGACTACTTCTGGGCGGAGAGCTTCCGGTACTCCAGGACGCTGTCGATGATCCCGTAGTCCTTGGCCTCCTCGGCCGTGAGGATCTTGTCGCGATCGGTGTCCTTGCGGATCACGTCCGGATCCTTGCCGGTGTGGCGACCGAGGGTCTCCTCCATCAGCCTGCGCATACGCTCGATCTCCCTGGCCTGGATCTCGAGGTCCGAGACCTGACCCTGGATGCCGCCGGTCGCGGGCTGATGAATCAGCACACGCGCGTTCGGGAGCGCCAGACGCTTGCCCGGGGTGCCGGCCGCGAGCAGGACTGCCGCCGCCGACGCCGCCTGGCCGAGGCACACGGTGGTGATGTCGGCGCGGACGTACTGCATGGTGTCGTAGATCGCCATCAGCGCGGTGAACGAACCACCGGGCGAGTTGATGTACATGGTGATGTCGCGATCCGGATCCTGCGACTCCAGCACGAGCAGCTGCGCCATCAGGTCGTTCGCGGACACGTCGTCGACCTGGTTGCCCAGGAAGATGATCCGCTCCTCGAACAGCTTGTTGTACGGGTCGGACGTCTTGACGCCGTAGCTGGTCTGCTCGGTGAACTGAGGCAGGATGTAGCGCGCGCTGGGGGCAGCGGGGGCGGCGCCTGCCAGTCCGCGGGGATCGAAGAGGTTTGCCATCTGTTTCTCCAAGGTGAGTTGTGGGCGGTGAGGCGCGACCGGCTCAGTTGCCGGTGCCGCCTGCCTGCCGCGCGCGGGAGATGACGTGGTCGACGAAGCCGTAGTCCTTGGCCTCGGTCGCGGTGAACCAGCGGTCGCGGTCGGAGTCCGCCGTGATCTGCTCGACCGTCTGTCCGGTGTGCTCGGCGATCAGTTCGGCCATCTCACGCTTCGTGTGCGCGAACTGCTCGGCCATGATCGCGATGTCGGACGCGGTACCGCCGATGCCTGCGGACGGCTGGTGCATCATGATCCGCGCGTGCGGGAGGGCGTACCGCTTGCCCGGGGTGCCTGCAGAGAGCAGGAACTGGCCCATCGAGGCCGCGAGGCCCATACCGAAGGTCGCGACGTCGCACTCCGCGAACTGCATGGTGTCGAAGATGGCCATACCCGCGGTCACCGAGCCGCCGGGCGAGTTGATGTACAGCGAGATGTCGCGCGTCGGGTCCTCCGCCGCCAGCAACAGGATCTGTGCGCAGAGCTTGTTGGCGATGTCGTCGTCGACCTGGGTACCGAGGAAGATGATGCGCTCACGGAGCAGCCGCTCGTACACCGAGTCGCTCAGGTTCAGACCGGACGTGGCCGAAGTCATGGCGGGGCCCTGCGAAGCCGCCGGGTTGTGTGAAATCACGGTACCTGCCTTCTCGATCGCTGAAGTTTCTCGATCACCGAATCGTTGGTTCTCGACACAGACACTAACGAACAGGGGCGGCCCCGGAGTCCCGGTGCCGCCCCTGTTCGCTTATGGCGTGAAATCTAGCTCTCGTCGGAGGCTTCCGCGTCGGCCGCGTCCTCGTCGGGGCTGCCGAACAGCTCCTTGGTGTCGACGGTCGCACCGGCGGTGTCGGTGACGGCGAACTGCTCCACGACGCCGGCCAGTGCCTTGCCGCGACGAACATCCGCGAACACGGCGCCGAGCTGGTTGGCCTGCTGGATCTGCTGAATGAACTGATCCGGGGACATGCCGTACTGCTGAGCCTGGAAGAGGATCCGCTCGGTCAGCTCCTGCTGGCCGACGCTCGTGCCTGCGGCCTCCGCGATCGCGTCGAGCAGCAGCTGGGTCTTCACCGACTTCTCGGCGGCATCCTTCGCGTCCTTGTCGAACTCCTCACGCGACGAGCCCTGAGCCTCGAGTAGCTCGGCGAGCTTGGCCTCGTCGTGGTCGAGTCCGTGGATCGCGTCGTGCACAGCAGCATCGACCTCGGCCTTGACGACGGCCTCGGGCAGCGGAACCTCGACGGCCTCGAGCAGCTTCTCGAGGACCTTGTCGCGGATCTGGCCGGCCTGCTCGACCTTCTTCACACGCTCGACCCGCTCGCGCAGGTCCGCGTTCAGCTCCTCGAGGGTGTCGAACTCGCTGGCCATCTGGGCGAACTCGTCGTCGGCCTCGGGCAGCTCACGCTTCTTGACGGTGTCGACCTTGACGGTCACAACCGCTTCCTTGTTCGCGTGCTCGCCTGCGACCAGGTTGGTCGTGAACTCCTTCGACTCGCCTGCCTTCAGGCCGACGATCGCCTCGTCGAGGCCCTCGATCAGCTGGCCGGAGCCGACCTCGTGGGACAGGCCCGTGGTGGAGGCCTCAGGCACGTCCTCGCCGTCGACGGTGGCGGACAGGTCGATGGAGACGAAGTCGCCTTCCTCGACAGCGCGGTCGACACCGACGAGGGTGCCGAAGCGCTGACGCAGCGACAGCAGCTGTGCGTCGACGTCCTCGTCGGAGATCTCGATCGGATCGACCTCGACGGCGAGGGTGGAGAAGTCAGGCAGGGTGATCTCGGGGCGGACATCCACCTCGGCGGTGAATGCGAGCTCTTCGCCGTCCTCGATCTTGGTGATCTCGATCTCGGGCTGGCCGATGACCTTGATCTCACCGGAGACGACGGCCTCCTCGTAGCGGCCGGGCAGTGCGTCGTTGACGACCTGCTCCAGGACTGCGCCGCGGCCGACACGGGCCTCGAGCAGCTTGGCCGGCGCCTTGCCCGGACGGAAGCCGGGGAGACGGATCTGCTGCGCGAGGGCCTTGTATGCCTTGTCGAAGTCGGGCTTGAGCTCCTCGAAGGGCACCTCGACGTTGATACGGACCCGCGTCGGGCTCAGCTGCTCGACGGTGCTCTTCACGGACATTGCTCCTTCGTGGTGGTCTTTCTGGTCGCGGGCACCTGACTCTCAGGTGCCCGCCGTTCTTCGTGTTGTCCCTGGTCGGGGTGACAGGATTTGAACCTGCGACCCTCCGCTCCCAAAGCGGATGCGCTACCAAGCTGCGCCACACCCCGTCCGTTCCACTGCACCGAAGCACCGTGAGATCCCCACAGTATCGGCACCGAGTGAGAATCCTACGACCACCCGATTAGCGAATTCAAAGCGAGGTTATGTACAGTCTCCAACGCAGACGGCAGTCATGGCGATCCCATGAGTCGTGTGCACCGGGGATGTAGCTCAATGGTAGAGCCCTAGTCTTCCAAACTAGCTACGCGGGTTCGATTCCCGTCATCCCCTCAAAGGCAGAGATGCCCGATGAGCAGGAACGAAAGCCCGCCACCGCCGAGGTGGCGGGCTTTCGTCGTTTCGTGACCGTTCTCATCGAGTGGCATCCCACACGTCGGGCACGATCGACCGGACCCGGCGTCCTCCCGCGTCCAGCACGTGTCCGAGCAACTTGTGCAGGCGCAGGACCACCGACCGGTCCCGGATCTCGAGGTCGGGGTAGCCGTCGGCGAGCCGCTGCTCGAACGCGCCGAGGTCTCCGACGGACCGCAGCCAGGTCTGGACGACAAGGTTGTTCGGACCGTGGACGGCGAAGCAGTTCCGGGTCTCCGGCTCGCGACTGAGCCTGCGCCCGGCGTCCTCCACCAGGGAAGGAGCCACCCGCCCCCAGAAGGTGGCGAGCACCGCGTACCCGGCGAGCGGCCTGGCGAACTCGCATCGCATGGTGACCAGTTCCAGCTGCAGCAATCGGTCCAGGCGGCGCCGGGCGCTCGGCGCACTCATGCCCAGCGCTGCCCCGAGGTCCGTCAGCGACATCCGTCCGTCCGTCGACAGGACCCGCAGCAGGGCACGATCCTCGACGGACAGCGCCGGCGCGCCCCCGAACGTGCCCGGTGCGCGCGGCGCGGGCAGCGTGGACCGCTCCCCCGGCGCGAGTGCGTTCAGGCGCCAGCGACTGCCCTCCGTGAACCATTGCGTGATCAGCCGGGTACGGACCGATTCGACGCCGTCGACGGTCGCGACGACGTCGAGGGCGAACCGCGACATCGAGGCCAGGTCGGGCGCGCCCGCGGTCACGAGCAGGTCGGCGTCGCCGCTCGCACGCTCGACGGTGACGGCGAAGGTGTGCTCGAGCAGCGCAGCGGCCACCGCTTCACCGCGCTCGGGTCGGCACCGGATCTCGAGGAATGCCGTACAGACCTGACGGAAGACGCTCGTCGACGGCGACACGGTGATCCAGGCGCTGCCCGAGTCGCTCAATCGGGCCCATCGGCGAGCCAGGGTGACGGGGTCCAGTTCCAGCGCGTCGGCCAGCCGAGTCCACGAGGCGCGGGGCGCGAGCTGAAGCGCGTTGACGAGACGGAGGTCCACCTCATCGATGCCTTTGTCGTTTTCCTGCGTCATGACCAATTATTCTCACCTTTTCCTGCGATCTACGGCACCACGGGTGGCCGAGGAGACGATTCGGAGACCGCCGGGACCACCAGCCCGGCCTCTGCAGGAAGGCCGGGTGACCATGTCCGCACCCTCGTCGGCGAGCTCCGCCGACCGTTACGCGTTGATCGGAGCGGGCCCGTCCGGTCTCGCCGGCGCCCGCAACCTGTCGCGGCTCGGCATCCCGTTCGACGGATTCGAGGCACACACCCAGGTCGGCGGTCTGTGGAACATCGACAACCCTCGCAGCACCGTCTACCGGTCGGCGCACCTGATCTCGTCGAAGACCACCACCCAGTTCGCCGAGTTCCCGATGCCCTCCGGGACACCGGACTACCCCGGCCACCGCGAGCTCCGGGAGTACTTCGAGGCGTACGCCCAGCGCTTCGACCTGCACCGGCACTTCCGATTCGGCACGTCCGTCGTGCGGGTCGAACCGGACGGCGACGAGTGGGTCGTCGTGACCGACACCGACGGCACCCGGACCACTGCCCGCTATCGCGGCGTCATCATCGCCAACGGCACCCTGTCCGAACCGAACATGCCGTCCTTCTCGGGCGCGTTCACCGGCGACCTCCTGCACACCAGCCGCTACCGCGACCCGAGAATCTTCGACGGCAAACGGGTTCTGATCGTCGGCGCGGGCAACAGTGGCTGCGACATCGCGGTCGACGCCGTCCACCACGCGCGGTCCGTCGACATCAGCGTCCGCCGCGGCTACCACTTCGTACCGAAGTACGTGCTCGGACGTCCGGCGGACACGGTCGGCGGGCGACTCCCCCTGCCGCCGTGGCTCAAGCAGCGCATCGACACCCGCCTGCTCAAACTGTTCACCGGCGACCCCGTCCGGTTCGGGTTCCCGGTGCCCGACCACCGAATGTACGAGTCGCACCCGATCGTGAACTCGCTGATCCTGCACCATGCAGGCCACGGTGATGTGACCGTTCGCGCGGATGTCGAGCGGTTCAACGGGAACCTCGTGCACTTCGCCGACGGCTACGCGGGCGACTACGACCTCGTGATGTGCGCGACCGGGTATCGCCTGCACTACCCGTTCATCGATCGCGAGCACCTCGACTGGACGGGTCGCGCGCCGTCGCTGTACCTGAACATCGCGTCCCGCAGACACCCGAACCTGTTCGTCCTCGGCATGGTCGAGGCGTCCGGCATCGGCTGGCAGGGACGACACGAGCAGGCCGAACTCGTCGCCAAAGTGATTCGCGCACGGGACGAGTCGTCGACGGCGGCTACCGAGTTCGCGACGCGCGTGGCCGGACCCGCACCGGATCTGAGCGGCGGCTACCGCTACCTGGATCTCGACCGGATGTCGTACTACGTGAACAGGGACGCGTACCGACGCGCGGTCACCGAGCACATCACCCGACTCGATGCCCCGCACGCAGCGCGACCGGCCGCCACCGCACCGACGCCGAAGGACGCCCATGCCCATCGATGACGTCGTGCTCGGTTTCGATTCGAGTTCGCTGACGCTGCTGAACATCGTCCTGGCCTGCATCATGTTCGGAATCGCCCTGGACACGTCGGTCGACGACTTCCGCGCAGCGCTGCGGATGCCGAAGGCGATGGCGGTCGGGATCGCCGCCCAGTTCCTGCTGCTGCCCGCGGTGACGTACCTGCTGACCCTCGTCCTGAATCCGGCGCCGTCGGTCGCGCTCGGCATGATCCTGGTCGCGTGCTGTCCGCCGGGCAACATCTCCAACGTGCTGACGCATCGCGCGAAAGGCAATGTGGCGCTGTCGGTGTCGATGACGGCGGTCTCGAATGTGCTCGCGATCTTCCTGATGCCCCTGAACATCGCATTCTGGGGCAGCAGGCAAGCCGAGACGAACGCGCTGTTGCAGTCCGTGTCGTTGAACCCCGCGGAGATGCTCGCCGACATAGCGCTGATCATCGGATTGCCGTTCGCCCTCGGGCTGCTGCTGGCCCGCGCGCGCCCACGGTGGGCGGCGACCGCGGAACCGTGGGTCAAGAACCTGTCCCTGCTCGCCCTGGTCGGATTCATCGCCGCGGCGCTCGCGGGCAACTTCTCGGTGTTCCTCGGTCACATCGGGGTCGTGCTGCTCGCGGTGTTCCTGCACGACGCCGTCGCCCTCGCACTCGGGTACGGGTGCGCGGTGGCAACCGGACTCGACGAGCGCAGCCGGCGGGCCGTCACGTTCGAGGTCGGGATGCGCAACGCCGGCCTTGGTCTCGGCCTGGTGTTCACCTTCTTCGACGGGCTCGGCGGCATGGCGATCGTCGCAGGCTGGTGGGGGATCTGGGACATCATCGCCGGGCTGGTGCTGGCGGGGATGTGGGCCAGAAGGCGCACCGAGACCACGACGAAGACCTCCACTGAAGGGATACCGGCATGACGGTGATGGTGACGGGCGGAAGCGGCTTCCTCGGCCGCTCCGTGGTGCGCGGACTGCGCGACGCGAACCGGCAGGTCGTCAGCGTCGACCTGCGAGCGCCCGAGGACCTGCTCGACGGCGTCGTGTACGCCATCGGCGACGTCTGCGATCCCGCGTCGATCGCCGCAGTGCTCTCGACGAACGCCGTCGACACGGTCGTGCACCTGGCGTCGATCGTCAACCCCGGAAAGTCGACGACTCCGGAGCAGGAGTACCGCGTCGACGTCGACGGGTCGCGCACGGTGCTCGACGCGTGCGTGGCGCACGGCGTCCGCCGCATCGTCGTCTCGTCGAGCGGCGCGGCGTACGGATACCACGCCGACAATCCTGCGTGGATCGGCGAGGACACCCCGCTGCGCGGAAACGACAGCTTCCCGTACTCACGGCACAAACGCCTCGTCGAGGAGATGCTGGCCGAGTACCGACGCACGCATCCCGCACTGGAACAGACGATCTTCCGGATCGGCACCATCCTCGGCGCCGACGTCGACAACCAGATCACCGCCCTCTTCGAGAAGAAGCGCCTCCTGAAGATCCGGGGCAGCGAGAGCCCGTTCGTCTTCGTCTGGGACCAGGACGTGACGGCCGCGATGGTCCAGGCGGTCGTCGGCTCACGGACCGGGATCTTCAACGTCGCGGGTGATGGCGCGATGACCGTGGACGAGATCGCGGACGCACTGGGCAAGAGCACGCTTGCCGTCCCTGCCGGGCTGGTCAGAGCGGGCCTGCGAATCGGGAACGCACTGAACCTGACAGTGCACGGCCCGGAGCAGACGAAGTTCCTTCAGTACCGCCCCGTCCTCAAGAACGATCGGCTCAAGTGCGTGTTCGGGTACACCCCCCGCTACACGACGCGGGAGGCCTTCGCGGCGTGGCGGGCCGCACGGGTGAGGTCGGCGACGGATTCATCTGTTCGATCGAACGCATAGCAACCCCTATCCAGAGGCACCCCACCTAGGGTAGAACGTGTTGCAGTCTGCCACCTGCCTCATCCAAGGAGCGCCCATGCACACCCCGCTTTGCGACGACCTCGGCATCGAGTTCCCGATCTTCGCGTTCACCCATTGCCGCGATGTTGTCGTCGCCGTCAGCAAGGCCGGCGGCTTCGGTGTCCTCGGTGCGGTCGGGTTCACCCCCGAGGAGCTCGAGATCGAGCTGAAGTGGATCGACGAGCACATCGGCGATCACCCGTACGGCGTCGACATCGTCATCCCCAACAAGTACGAGGGTATGGACTCGAACCTGTCCGGCGAAGAGCTGACGACGATGCTGCAGAACATGGTCCCCAAGGAGACCCTCGAGTTCGGCCGTAAGATCCTCACCGACCACGGCGTACCGCTGGCCGACGACGGCAGCGAGAACGCGTTGCAGCTTCTCGGTTGGACCGAGGCCACCGCCACTCCGCAGGTCGAGGTCGCGTTGCAGCACCCGAAGGTCACCCTGATCGCGAACGCCCTCGGCACACCGCCCGCCGACATGATCGACCACATCCACAAGGCCGGGCGCAAGGTCGCGGCGTTGTGCGGTTCGCCGTACCAGGCTCGCAAGCACGCCGACGCGGGTGTCGACATCATCATCGCGCAGGGCGGCGAGGGCGGCGGCCACTGCGGCGAGGTCGGGTCGATCGTCCTGTGGCCGCAGGTCGTCAAGGAGGTTGCTCCGGTTCCCGTGCTCGCGGCAGGCGGTATCGGCAGCGGTCAGCAGATCGCCGCGGCCCTTGCCCTCGGCGCGCAGGGCGCATGGTCCGGCTCGCAGTGGCTGATGGTCGAGGAGGCGGAGAACACCACCGTCCAGCAGCAGGCGTACATCGACGCGTCGAGCCGCGACACCGTCCGCAGCCGCTCGTTCACCGGCAAGCCGTGCCGCATGCTCCGCAACGACTGGACCGAGGCCTGGGAGACCGAGGGCAACCCCGAGCCCCTCGGAATGCCGCTGCAGTACATGGTTTCCGGCATGGCCGTCGCCGCCACGCACAAGTACCCCGACGAGACCGTCGACGTCGCGTTCAACCCGGTCGGCCAGGTCGTCGGTCAGTTCACGAAGGTCGAGAAGACCTCCGCCGTGATCGAGCGCTGGGTGCAGGAGTACCTGGAGGCGACCGGAACGCTGGAGCAGCTGAACGCGGCCGCCGAGGTCTGAGGCGGGTCGATCCTGCCCGGTGGACGACATCAACTGTCGGGCAGGATCGGGACGCTGACGCCGCGGTCGCGACCCAGCATGGCGGCGCGGGTGACCGCGACCGCACCGAAGCGGTCACGTACCGAATCCAGCGCCGAGTCGAGGGCCGTGACATCAGGTGAGTTCGCGGTGCGCACACCCCCGGACACCGGCACCGGTCCGGGTGCGCCGAGGTCGAGCGGTAACGCGAGCTGCTCGGCGCCCTCGCGGTCGAGGTTGGTCAGCGCGACTCCGACGAGAGTCAGGCCCTGATCGAGGATCAGCGGCCTGGCCTCGAGGAGCAGGGCGCGCACCGCGGACAGGATGGTCTCGGTCCGCGCCGTCGCCTGCCCGACCGTGCAGGATCGGGTGGCGCGGGTGAAATCCGCGAACCTCATGCGCAGCACCACGGTGCGGCACACCCGGCCCGCGCGGCGCAGCCGCCGGGTCACCCGATCCACCAGCGACGCCGCAATCGCGTCGATCTCCTCGACAGACCGCTGCCCTCGCCCGAGCGCGTGCTGGGCGCCGATCGACCGACGCCGCGTGCCCGTCTGCACCCGGCGCGGATCACGCGCCCACGACAACGCGTGAAGGTGTCGGCCCGCTCCCTGCCCGACCACGGCCATCAGTTCCCGCTCAGGGAGCACGGCCATCTGCCCGACGGTGTCGATGCCGTACGCGCGGAGCTTTCCCGAGGTAACGGCGCCGACGCCCCACAGCCGCTCCACCGGGAGCGGGTGCAGGAACTCCAGTTCACGATCCGGCGGCACGAGCAGAAGACCGTCGGGCTTGCCCACCGCGCTGGCCACCTTCGCCAGGAACTTCGTGCGGGCGATGCCGACCGTGATCGGCAACCCGACCTTCTCGCGGACGTCACGCCGCAGCTTGGTCGCGATGTCGAGCGGCGTCCCCGAGACCCGCGCGAGCCCACCGACATCGAGGAAGGCCTCGTCGATCGAGATGCCCTCGACCAGCGGGGTGGTGTCCCGGAACACCTCGAACACCGCTTTGCTCGCCTCGGCGTATGCGGAGAATCGCGGGCGCACCACGACGGCCTGCGGGCACAGGCGCAGCGCCTGACCCGCATTGCTCGGCGTCCGGACGCCGAACGCCTTCGCTTCGTAACTCGCGGCGAGCACCACGCCGCCGCCGACGATCACCGGCCTGCCTCGCAACGACGGGTCGTCGCGCTGCTCGACCGACGCGTAGAACGAGTCCAGGTCGGCATGCAGGATCGATGCAGTCGACGACGGCGCTGACTCGAAATCGGACACGAACATATGTTCGCATCCGCCACCGACACGTTTCGCGAACGGCGAACGGCGGCCTCCCCGCAATCCCCGGTATCCTGTGGTTGTCCGATTTGTCCCTGTGTGCGAGCCGCTGCCGGTCCCCCGGATTCAAGGCCCGGTTCGTCTGGAAGGTCTCGCGTGGAACTCCTCCTGATCGTCGTTGTCATCGGCGCGGTCGTATTCCTGGTCTCCAAGAGCCAGAAGAACAAGACCGCCGGCCACTCGGCCAACCAACTCGAGGACGCCAAGGCCGACGCCCGGCAGTCGATCGAACGTCTCGGCGGCCAGGTGTACAACCTGACCGGCACCGACGACGCGTCCAAGCAGGCACTGGCCGACGCGTCCGAGCGCTACACCGCGTCCGGCTCGCAGATCGACCAGGCCAAGACCCCGGTTCAGGCGCGACTGGCCAAGCAGACCGCGCTGGAGGGCCTCTACTACATCCGCGCAGCCCGGACCGCGATGGGCATGGACCCCGGACCCGAGGTGCCCAGCATCGACGGCCAGAAGGCTGCGGGCCAAGTCACCGAGGACCGCGAGGTCGAGTTCGAGGGCCGTCAGGTCGCCGCGTCACCTAACCCGTCGCAGCGCACCCCGAACTACTACCCCGGCGGACGCGTCGCGGGCCGGCCCGTCCCGGCCGGCTGGTACTCCGAGCCCTGGTGGAAGCCGGCGCTCGTCGCCGGAGCATGGGGCGTCGGCTCGATGCTGCTGTTCTCCGCCATGTTCAGCGGGATGGCCGGAGTCGCCTACGGAGCGCAGGACTTCGAGAGCGGCGCCGGTGACGGCAGCGACGCGGGCGGCGACGCCGGTGGCGATGGCGGCGACGCCGGTGGCGATGCAGGCGGCGGCGAGGACTTCGGCGGCGGCGGTGAAGATTTCGGCGGCGGCGGAGACTTCGGCGGCGGCGGAGACTTCGGCGGCGGGGATTTCGGGGGCGGGGACTTCGGCGGCTTCGACTTCTAGAACATGAACGCGGCAGCGGCCCGGGTCGATCGACCCGGGCCGCTCTGCGTCGTCAGGCGGGTTGACAGCTCGGACACCAGAAGAGATTGCGTCCCTTCATGACCGAGTGCACGACCGGCGTCGCGCACACCCGGCACGCCTCCCCCGCGCGGCGGTACACGTACGTCCGCGGCCGATCCTCCGCGTACGACGGTGCACCGGTGTCGTGCTCGGGACGCACCACGTGCATGACACCCGCATCGACGCCGACGGCCATCAACGCCACGAGATCCGTCCAGATCGCATCCCACTCGTCGCGCCGCACTGCCCGACCCGGCCGGTCGGGATGGATGCCATGCCGGAACAGCACCTCGGCGCGGTACACGTTTCCCACGCCCGCGAGCACCGCCTGATCCATCAGAAGCGCACCGATCGCGGTCTGCGACTTCCCGATTCGACGCCACGCACGGTCCGGATCTGCGTCGGACCGCAACGGGTCCGGGCCCAGCCGCGCCGTCAGCGCCGCCACCTGAGTCTCGTCATAGATCTCACAAGCCGTCGGACCGCGCAGGTCGGTCCCGACGTCGACGCCCACCATCCGCATCCGCACCTGCCCCACGGGTTCACCCATCGGCAGCGGCAGTTCGGTGAACTTTCCGTACAGCCCGAGGTGCACGTGCACGATCCGGCCGCCCTCGTAGCGGTGCAGCAGGTGCTTTCCGAACGCCTCCGCGTCCTCGAGTACCCGTCCGTCCACGGACGCCGCACCGACGTCGAACCGACCCTGCGGGCTGGACACACGAACGGGAGCACCGGCGAAGGATCGCTGGTGCTCCCGTGCGAGTCGATGAAGGGTGTGACCTTCGGGCACTCAGGCGCCCGGAACGGCCGGGGCGTCGCCGGTGCGCTCGTACTCGGAGAGGATGTCGATGCGGCGCTGGTGACGGTCCTCCCCCGACCACGGGGTCGCGAGGAACGCGTCGACGATTGCGAGCGCCTCCTCGACGGAGTGCATCCGGCCACCGAGACCGATCAGTTGCGCCTTGTTGTGCTGGCGAGCGAGCTGCGCCGTCTCGACGCTCCACGCGAGAGCGCAGCGGGCGCCGGGCACCTTGTTCGCGGCGATCTGCTCGCCGTTGCCGCTGCCTCCGAGGACGATGCCGAGGCTGCCCTCGTCCTCGACGACACGGCGTGCTGCCTCGATGCAGAAGGCCGGGTAGTCGTCGAGTGCGTCGTACTCGTGGGCTCCGCAGTCGATGGCCTCGTGCCCGTTGGCGATGAGATGGTCCTTGATCGTGTTCTTGAGCTCGAAGCCGGCGTGGTCGGCACCCAGGTATACGCGCATGGGGTCGATGATAGGGACCGTCGACGAAGTCACCGTCACGGACCACGGAATTTGAGCGAACGCTAGTGTTGCCGCCATGGAACTCAACGGAACCAGTTCAGTCGTCACCGGCGGCGCGTCGGGCATCGGCGCGGCCACCGCGCGTCAGCTTGCCGCCCGCGGCTCGAAGGTCGTCATCGCCGACCTCAACGCGGACGTCGGAAACGCCCTCGCGAAGGAGATCGGCGGCCTGTTCGTGCAGGTCGACGTCACGAACACCGAACAGATCATCGAGGCGGTCGACGCGGCCTCCGAGCTCGGCCCGCTGCGTGCGGCCGTCAACTCGGCCGGTATCGGTTCCGCTTCGCGGACCATCGGCCGTGACGGCGCGTACGAGTCGGCGTTCAACCTGGACGTCTACAAGAAGGTCATCGAGATCAACCTGATCGGCACCTTCGACGTCACCCGTATCGCCGCGACGGCGATGAGCCGCCTCGAGCTCACCGAGTCCGGTGAGCGCGGCGCGATCGTCAACATGGCGTCCGTCGCCGCGTTCGACGGTCAGATCGGTCAGGCGGCCTACTCCTCGTCCAAGGGCGGCGTCGTCGGCATGACGCTCCCCGTGGCACGCGATCTCGCTGCGGCGGGCATCCGCCTCAACACGGTCGCCCCCGGCCTCATCGACACCCCGATCTACGGCACGGGCCCGCAGTCCGACGCGTTCAAGGCCAAGCTCGGCGAGAGCGTCCTGTTCCCGAACCGTCTCGGTGTGCCGGACGAGCTCGCGAGCATGGTTCTCGAACTGCTCACCAACTCGTACATGAACGCGGAGGTCGTCCGAGTCGACGGCGGCATCCGGATGCCCCCGAAGTGACGTCACACCCGATGTGATCCCTGGACGCACGACGACCCCCCACGCGCTCGCGTGGGGGGTCGTCGTGTGTCCATCGCCTTACGCTCAGTCGAAGCTCGGGTCCTCGGTGCGGGTGCGCTTGAGCTCGAAGAAGTGCGGGTAGCCGGCGAGTGCGACGACGCCGTCCCAGACCTTCCCCGCGTCTTCGCCACGCGGGATGCGGGAGAGCACCGGGCCGAAGAACGCGACACCGTTGACGTGGATGGTGGGAGTGCCGACGTCGTCGCCGACGGCGTCCATTCCGGCCTTGTGGCTGGCGCGCAGGGCCTCGTCGTGGATGTCGGTGTCTGCGGCGGACGCCAGCTCGGCGGGCAACCCGACCTCGGCGAGTGCCTCTGCGATCACCACACCGAAGTCCTTGTTGCCCTGGTCGTGGATGCGGGTGCCCATCGCGGTGTACAGCGGCAACAGGACCTCGTCACCGTGTTCCTGCGCGGCGGCGATGGCGACGCGGACCGGACCCCACGCCTTCTCCATCATCGCCCGGTACTCCTCGGGGAGATCGCGGCCCTCGTTGAGGACGGCCAGGCTCATGACGTGGAAGTTCGCGTCGATGTCGCGCACCTTCTCGACCTCGAGAATCCACCGTGAGGTGATCCAGCACCACGGACACAGCGGGTCGAACCAGAAGTCGGCACTGTCCCTCTTCGCGGCATTTCCATCCGCGGGCACGGTCTCACTCACTCGCTTCTCCATCACTCGTGGCGTGTGGGGCGCTCGCCCCCTCGGCACAACACATGTCAGCTGCGATTGCTTCCCGCGGCCAGTACCGTCGAGATACGGATGCACACCCGACTCGCGGAGGGCCAACGATGTCCACAACCCGCACGTTCGTCGTCGTCGGCGGAGGACTCGCCGGAGCGAAGACCGCAGAAGCTCTGCGCGTCAAGGATTTCGACGGGAAGGTGATCCTCTTCTGCGCGGAGGAACACCTCCCCTACGAGCGTCCACCGCTCTCGAAGGACCACCTGATCGGGGGGAAGCCACTCACCGAATTCACCGTGCATCCCGCGGACTGGTATCGCGACGAGCACATCGACGTACACCTCGGCACCACCGTCACCGCACTCGATCCCGTCGCCCACACCGTGACCCTGCCGGACGGCAGCACCATCCACTACGACAAAGCCGCGCTGGCAACCGGGTCGCGGTCGCGTCGGCCGCCGATTCCGGGCTCCGACGCCGACGGGGTGCACTACCTGCGCACCGTCGACGAGTCCGACTCGCTCCTCGCGACGCTCAAGCGCGGCACGCGTCTCGTCATCGTCGGGGCCGGGTGGATCGGCATGGAGATCGCGGCCGCGGCACGGGGGCACGGCGTCATCGTGACCGTTGTCGAGTCCGCGCCACTGCCCTTGCTCGGCGCGCTCGGCCCAGAGATGGGCACGGTGTTCGCCGAACTGCACCGCGAGCACGGCGTCGACCTACGTCTGGAAACCTCGGTCGAGTCGATCGTCACGACGGATGGGCGCGCGACCGGCGTTCGTCTCGGCACCGGCGAGGTCGTCGACGCGGACACCGTGCTCGTCGCCGTGGGGGCGCAACCGAACGTCGAGCTGGCGCAGGATGCGGGCCTGGCCGTGGACGGCGGTGTCCTCGTCGACTCGTCGTTGACCACTAGCGACCCCGACATCGTCGCGGTCGGCGACATCGCCGCACAGGAGCACCCGGTGCTCGGCAGCCGGATCCGCGTCGAGCACTGGGCGAACGCACTCAACCAGCCCGACGTCGCGGCAGCGACGATGCTCGGGCAGCCCGCCCAGTACGCCAAACTGCCGTATTTCTTCACGGACCAGTACGAACTCGGGATGGAGTACGTCGGGCACGCCGCACGAGACTCGCGGGTGGTCGTCCGCGGCGACGCGCCACGCCACAAGTTCGTCGCGTTCTGGCTCGACGCGGGCGATCGCGTGCTCGCGGGGATGAACGTCAACATCTGGGACGTCACCGACGACGTCAAGGCGCTGATCGCGTCGGGGCGACCGGTGGACGTGACTCGTCTCGCCGATCCCGACGTGCCGCTTGGCAACGTGTAGGCGTGAGCAAGTCGGTCGTGCGTGATGGGATAGGGGCGATCTCGAACCGAATCCGACCGACTAGGAGTGTCGAAACGTGGCCCCACCGAACCTGACCCGTGAGCAGGCTGCCCAGCGAGCGGCGTTGCTCACCGTGGACAACTACGCCATCGAACTGGACCTGACCGACGGCGCCGGGTCCCCGGGCGAGGGCATCTTCCGTTCCCGCACGACCGTCACCTTCGATTCCGTCGACGGCGCCGAGACGTTCGTCGACCTGATCGCGAAGACGGTGCACTCGGCCACCCTCAACGGCTCCCCCGTCGATCTCTCCGGCTACAGCGAGGAGGCCGGCATCGCACTCACCAGGCTCGCCGCCCGTAACGAGCTGGTCGTCGACGCGGACTGCCTGTACACCAACACCGGCGAGGGCCTGCACCGGTTCGTCGACCCCACCGACGGGTCCGTCTACCTGTATTCGCAGTTCGAGACGGCCGACGCAAAACGCATGTTCGCCTGCTTCGACCAGCCGGATCTCAAAGCCACCTTCACGATCTCGGTCAACGCTCCGAAGGACTGGAAGGTCATCTCGAACTCCGCGGTCGTCGAGACACTGGTCGCGACTCCCGGCGAGCACCGCTTCCGCACCACCCCGCGGATGAGCACCTACCTCGTCGCGTTGATCGCGGGCCCGTACGCGGAGTGGAACGACTCGTACACCGACGAGCACGGGCACATCCCGCTCGGAATCTTCTGCCGTGCCTCACTCGCCGAGCACATGGACGCCGACCGGCTCTTCACCGAAACGAAGCAGGGTTTCGCGTTCTACCACCGCAACTTCGGGGTTCCGTATGCGTTCGGCAAGTACGACCAGCTGTTCGTGCCCGAGTTCAATGCGGGTGCAATGGAGAACGCGGGCGCGGTGACGTTCCTCGAGGACTACGTCTTCCGGTCCAAGGTCACCCGCTACTCGTACGAGCGGCGCGCCGAGACGGTGCTGCACGAGATGGCCCACATGTGGTTCGGCGACCTCGTCACCATGCGCTGGTGGGACGACCTGTGGCTCAACGAGTCGTTCGCGACGTTCGCGTCGGTGCTCTGCCAGTCCGAGGCCACCGAGTACACCAACGCGTGGACCACCTTCGCGAACGTCGAGAAGTCGTGGGCGTACCGGCAGGACCAGTTGCCTTCGACGCATCCGATCGCCGCCGACATCCCGGATCTCGCGGCCGTCGAGGTCAACTTCGACGGCATCACCTACGCGAAGGGCGCGTCGGTGCTCAAGCAACTCGTCGCGTATGTGGGCGTCGAGCCGTTCCTCGCAGGCCTGCGCGCGTACTTCACCGAGCACGCCTACGGCAACGCCACGTTCGACGACCTCCTCGCCGCGCTGGAGAAGGCATCCGGACGCGACCTGTCCGACTGGGGAGCGCAGTGGCTCAAGACCACCGGCCTGAACATTCTGCGCCCCGAGTTCGAGGTGGACGCCGACGGCAACTTCACCTCGTTCGCGGTCCTGCAGGACGGCGCCGCTCCGGGCGCGGGCGAGACCAGGGTGCACCGGCTCGCGGTCGGCATCTACGACGACGAGGACGGCAAGCTGGTCCGGACCCGGCGCGTCGAACTCGATGTCGAGGGCGCGCGCACCGAGGTCCCCGAGCTGGTCGGCGTCGCGCGCGGCAAGCTGATCCTCGTCAACGACGACGACCTCACCTACTGCTCGGTCCGCCTCGACCCGGAGTCGCTGGCGACCGCGATCGACCGGATCGGCGACATCGTCGAACCGCTGCCGCGCACCCTGCTGTGGTCGGCGGCGTGGGAGATGACACGGCAGGCCGAACTGAAGGCCCGTGACTTCGTGGCACTTGTCCAGCGCGGCATCGGCGCCGAATCCGAGGTCGGGGTCGCTTCGCGACTGCTGCTTCAGGCGAACACCGCCCTGTCCAGCTATGCCGACCCGACGTGGGCCGCCGAGTCCGGCTGGCCCGACTTCGCGAACCGGCTGCTGGAGCTCGCCCGCGAAGCCGAAGCCGGTTCCGATCACCAGCTCGCGTTCGTCAACGCGCTCGCGGCGGCGCAGCTCTCGCCCTGGCACACCGAGGTTCTCGTGGAACTGCTCGACGGCGCGCCTGAGAAGGTGGGGCTGCCCGGTCTGGTCGTGGACACCGACCTGCGGTGGCGTCTGGTGACCGCGCTCGCCGCGGCAGGCGAGGTCGACGCCGAGGGACTCGAATCACCGTTCATCGACGCCGAATCGGACCGCGACCCGACCGCCGCCGGTGCCCGAGCAGCCGCGGCGGCACGCGTCGCCAGGCCGCAGGCAGCGGTGAAGGAACAGGCGTGGGCAACGGTCATCGGGGACGACTCCGTTGCGAACACGACCGCCCGATCCATCGTCGGCGGGTTCGCGGGGATCGGCCACAGCGCGTTGCTCGAACCGTTCGTGGCGCGCTACTTCGCCGACATCCCGGGTGTCTGGGAGCGGCGCTCCAGTGAAGTCGCGCAGACGGTGGTCGTCGGGCTGTACCCGCACTGGTCGATCAGCGCGGCGTCCGTCGCGGCAGCCGACGCGTTCCTCGAGGGCGACCACCCGCCGGCCCTGCGCCGTCTCGTCGTCGAGGGCAAGGCCGGTATCGTGCGGTCCCTCGCCGCGCGCGAGTTCGACGCGAGCTGACCTCCCCTTAACCCCGAATGGCGCATTCGGTCACGTTGAGTGACCGAATGCGCCATTCGGGAGCAGCTGGAGTGGTGCTTACGGCTGCGCGATCGCCGCGCTCATCACGCGGATCGCGGAGATCAGGCCGTCGATCAGGTCGGCCTCGGCGAACGACGACACCGCGGCCGTGACGCCGAGCTGCGCGACACGGTCGGTGACGCGGTCGGCGACCGCCTTGCCCGAGCGGACCTCGATGACCCGCTGGTTGGGCGACACCGCGATCAGCACGGACCGCTCGGCCTCGGGGGTGGTCGGGAACAGTGCGGCGACACCGGCTGCCGGGTCTTCGCCGAGCGCACCGACGTAGAGATTGAAGCGAACCTTCGTGGCCCGCGTCGCGTCGGTCAGTGCGTCGTCGAGGGCGACGAGCTCGTCGACCGTGAACGGAAGGTCGTCGACGAACGGCTCGCCAATGCGGTGCACGCCCGAGACGCGACCGCTGGGGGTGACGGCGTAACCGACGGGGAGGTCGGCTTCGACGACTGCGGGGAACTTGCTACCACCGGCCACTTGCGGAACCTCCGATCAGATCTGCCGAACCCTCGATCTCCGCGTGACCACTGTGGTGGCCGGGGCGGGTCGTCACCTCGTCGACGGCGGACCACAGCACCGGCTTGTGGTTCCACTCCTTGTCGAGCGAGTAGTGGGCGGGGGTCTCACCGGCGGTTCGCGGAGCCAGGTAGCTCAGCCCCGCCAGGATGGCCGTGATGACGACGGGAATCCCGACGAAAATCAGCGTTGTCTCGAGAATGCTCACCCGCCAAAGGTAGCCCAGGGGCGGCGGATTTGTGCCGCTGGGGCACAGGAATTTCCTACGCCGCGCCCTCGCCCAGATATCGGAGCCACAGCGGATCGAGTTCCTTCGTCGCGGCAAGCAGGCGCCAGTGCTGACCCTTCGGAGGAACGAGGGCTGCGCGGAGCGTCCATCCGAGCTCGCTGAGAAGTTTGTCCGCTTTTCGATGGTTGCAGGGGGCACAGCAGGCGACGCAATTCTCCCACGAGTGCTCGCCTCCGCGACTGCGTGGGATGACGTGGTCGACGGTCTCGGCCTTGTCGCCGCAGTAGGCGCAGCGAAAGCGGTCGCGGTGCATGAGTGCGGCCCTGGTCATCGGAATTCGGGCGCGGTACGGCACACGCACATAGGTTCGGAGCCGGATCACTGATGGAACCTGGATCGAACAACCGGCGGAGTGGATGACCTGTCCGAGCGGATCCTCGTGGACAGAATCGGCCTTGTCACAGACCAGGAGGACGACTGCGCGGCGGACAGGGAGGGCGGTGAGCGGTTCGTAAGTGGCGTTGAGCAGCAGCACCCGGCGCTTCACCCAGGCGGGAACCGCATCATCGCCTGGGTGGGAGGGTTTGTTGCCCTCGTCGATCGCATAGAGCGGGGAAGCCCCCGAGCCCGGTGGGTGACGGGCGTCGGCGGGCTCGAGTTGTCGGTGCGCTCGGGCGCTGTGTCGGTGCTTCATGCGACCTCCGGAGGACGACCTGTCCCAGTTGACCACGGATTACGCGTCGACGCACGTGCATTTTCCCGACGGTTTGCGGGCAGGAAGGTGAACGGGAGGCAACCGCGACTCTCACGCCCATCGACACCGCGCCTCCGGCGCCCATCGACACCGCGCCTCCGGCGCCCATCGACGCAGCGCCCTGGCGCACGTCGACGCGGCGCCGACCTGAGGGCACAATGGTGGCGCCATGAGTGATTCCGAAGTGAGTTTCTACGAAGCGATCGGCGGAGCCGAGACGTTCCGCAAACTGATCTCCCGTTTCTACGAGGAGGTCGCGAAGGACGAGATCGTGCGTCCGCTCTATCCCGAGGAGGATCTGGGTCCCGCTGAGCGCAGGATGCGGATGTTCCTCGAGCAGTACTGGGGTGGGCCGCGGACCTATTCGGAGGAGCGTGGCCATCCGCGCCTGCGGATGAGGCACAACCCGTTCAAGATCGGTCCGCTGGAACGGGACGCGTGGCTGCGGTGCATGCACATCGCGATCGACTCGATCGACGAGCAGACACTCGACGCCGAACATCGCCGCACGCTCGTCGACTACATCGACATGGCCGCGAACTCACTCGTCAATTCGCCCATCTGATCGACAGGACCTGCGGTCGGCGCCGCCACGAGTCGTGACCGTCGTCGGCGTGTGGCACTGTGGCGGGCGTGAGCAGCGTGGAGAGCCCGCAGGGGGTTGCGGGGCAGGCGGAGTCCGACCGGTGGTGGACGAACGGGGTGTTCTACCAGATCTACCCGCGCTCGTTCTCCGACGGCAACGGGGACGGTGTCGGTGATCTCGGTGGGGTCCGGGAGCGTCTCGGTTACCTGGAGCTGCTCGGGATCGACGCGATCTGGCTGAGCCCGGTGATGCGCTCCCCGATGGCGGACCACGGGTACGACGTGTCCGATCCGCGTGACATCGATCCCCTGTTCGGTGATCTCGCAACGATGGACGCGTTGATCGAGGAGGCGCACGCACGCCGCATCAAGGTGACGATGGACCTGGTCCCGAACCACACCAGCGATCAGCACGAGTGGTTCGTCGCGGCGTTGGCCGCGGCGCCCGGCAGCCCCGAGCGGTCCCGATACATCTTTCGTGACGGCAAGGGCGAGAACGGCGACGAGCCGCCGAACAACTGGCCGTCCATCTTCGGCGGTCCTGCGTGGACGCGGATCACCGAGGCGGACGGCACGCCAGGACAGTGGTACCTGCACATCTTCGCGCGTGAGCAGCCCGACCTGAACTGGGAGAACCCGGAGGTCGCGGAGGATCTGTACACGACGCTGCGGTTCTGGCTCAGTCGCGGCGTGGACGGGTTCCGGATCGACGTCGCGCACGGGATGGCGAAGCCGGAGGGCCTCCCGGACCACGACTGGGATCTCAACGAATTGATGCGCAACGACGACGACGATCCGCGGTTCAACAATCCGGGCGTGCACGAGATCCACCGCGGTATCCGCAAGGTGATGAACGAGTTCCCCGGCACGATGGCGGTCGGCGAGATCTGGGTCCGCGACAACGAGCGGTTCGGGGAGTACATCCGGCCGGACGAGCTGCATCTGGGTTTCAACTTCCGGCTCGCCGAGGCGAAGTTCAGCGCCGAGCAGGTGCGGGCCGCGGTCGACAACTCGCTCGCCGCAGTCGCGGCGGTGGGTGGCACGCCGACGTGGACGCTGTCGAACCACGACGTGGAGCGGGAGGTGACGCGGTACGGCGGCGGCGCCCTCGGTTGGGCGCGGGCGCGGGCGATGACGCTCGTCGAGTTCGCCCTGCCCGGGGCCGTCTTCGTCTACAACGGCGCCGAGCTGGGGTTGCCGAACGTCGACGATCTGCCCGAGGACGCGCTTCAGGATCCGGTGTGGGAGCGTTCCGGTCACACCGAGCGCGGCCGCGACGGCTGCCGCGTGCCGCTGCCGTGGCAAGGTACCGAGCCGCCGTTCGGGTTCACCACCGCCGAGTCGACGTGGCTGCCGATGCCTGCGGACTGGGCTCCGCTGACGGTCGAGGCACAGCTCGAGGACGTCCGGTCGATGCTGTCGCTGTACCGCACCGCGATCGAACTGCGCTCGCAGCGCCCGGAGTTCTCGGGCGACGGCCTCGACTGGTACGGCAGTCCTCCCGGCTGCCTGGCGTTCCGCCGGCGCGGTGGGCTCATCTGTGCGCTCAACGCCACCGACGGCCCGATCCCCCTGCCTCCGGGACAGCTGCTGCTCGCGAGCGCCCCGCTCGTCGACGGCGCGCTTCCTTCCAACGCGGCGGCCTGGCTGATCTGACCCGTCGTCACCGTGGCGGGACCGGGTACCGAACCCCGCTGCCCCAGCCGATCTCCCAGCCGGCGGAAGGGCTGAAATACTCCGCGTACGCCACAGGCAGTTGGTGCTCCGGTTCGACGAGAGCCAGGAGCCCCGCCAACCAAGCGCCGTAACCGGGTTCGTCCGCCGTCGATGTCAGAGTCGCGATCGCTCGCAGGATCAGGTCCGCAACGACGGTCGGTGGCGTCATCGCATCCACGACGCCATCCGCGAACTCGGAGCCGGCGCCAGACGTGTACCAGACCTTGGCATCGGGCTCGGCGGCGTCCCACAGCGCGATCCGCCAGTGCATCCCGCTGGGTGCGATGCCGGGGTGCATCCGCAGGCGGTGGTAGCCACGGCGATGTAGTTCCCGCACACCCTGCAGGATGCGTACAGACGTCGCCATCGCCAGCGTCGACGAGACCTCTCGGTAGGTTTCCTCGTCGCGGGCGACGAGGCGCACCTCGTCGACGACCGTCGGGGTGGTGGCTATCGTGTCGATCGCCGCGACGATCGCCTCCCGCTGCGGCCATCCGTACGAGCCGGCGCTGATGAGCGGGAAGGCAACGCTGCGCGCACCCACCTCGTCGGCCACCGCGAGTGACCGCCGGTAGCAGGACTCCAGCAGCGCCCGGTCGCGCTGGCCTGCGCGATAGTCAGGACCAGCAGTGTGGACGATCCAGCGCGCGTCCAACGCGCCTGCGGGAGTCCACCCTGCGGCGCCGGTTGCGAGCCCGTGTGGAAACCGTGCGATGCACTCCCTCAGGATCTCGGGGCCGCCAGCGCGATGGATCGCACCGTCCACTCCACCTCCTCCGCGCATCGCGTTGTTGGCGGCGTTGACTATGGCGTCGGTGGTTTGGGTGGTGATATCGCCGTGAATGGCGACGAGGGTGGTCATGAACCCATTCTGCCGAGCTAGTGGCTCGTCACGGATCGTTGACCGGGTAAATCCCAGAGTCTTGTGAACTGCGCCGCAGACTGTCTCCGAGCCGGAAATAGAGGTGGTCGTGGCACGCCTGCTGCTCGCGAGCGCCCCGCTCGTCGACGGCGCGCTTCCTTCCAACGCGGCGGCCTGGCTGATCTGACGCGCTACTCGGTCGCTGCGGCGAACTCCTCGACTGCGGGCCGGTCCGGCTCGCCGAGGAAGAGCGCAGAGGCCGCGAAGAAGCACAACGCACCTACGAAGGTTCCTCCGATCGCCAGGACGTCGTCCATCACTGTGCCGTTCCGGGTGATGAAAGCTCCCACAGCGGAGACCCCGAAAGCGATCGACCCCAGCAGGTTCAGCCACACGCTCTGCCAGACCTTCGACCCGGGTTCCCAGATCTGGTTGGCCCGCACGAGCATCAGGACGGCCAAGGCGCTGCTGAGCAGGAAGGCGACGGATCCCTCGGCGTTGGGATTCCACACGAGGTGCATCTCACCCTCGACCGTGTGTGCGTGCAGGGCAGCACCCGTGCTGATGTTGAACAGTATCGTTCCGAGGAACTGGATCGCGGCGGAAAGCCATTCGGCCCGAATCGCCGGCTTGCCCTGGTCGGTGGTGGTCGCTGCCCCGCTCAGCACCAGTTGGATGAACGCAGCAGCGGTGAAGAACCACGAGCCGACGAAGAAGGATGTGTTGGCGGCGGCCGCACCCATGGCCGTGGAGATCCAGGGGGCGGATCCGAGCGCGAACAGCAGTGAGCCGATGACAAAACCCCACGACTGCATTCGTAGAGTCGGGTGAATCAGCATGATGCACAGCCCAATCGAGAGAAGGGAGGATTGTCCGACCTCCCGCCCACGGAAGTCGCGATGTTGTGCGGCACCGATATCGGGCGCCATCGGGTACCACCAGCGGCGCAGGTGTGTAGCCACACCTGCGCCGCTGGTGGCCGCCAAACCAGGTAGTGCCACTCGATCCCCGACTCGGTGCACGAAAGCCGGACTGGGAGACCAGTGTCAATGCGCGAAGCCACTCGCAGTGTGCCCGGCACCGGACTTCAGTCGCGCCACCACGTCCTTCATCGCCAGCACGAGCTTGTATGCCATGTCACGACTGAAGCCCTCCCGCAACACGATTCGCAGGACGGCCACGTCCTCCGCATCCGCGGGCATGGTGTAGGCGGGCACCTGGAAGCCGCGGGCCCGCAGCTCGTGCGAGATGTCGAACACCGTGTACCCGGGATCGCCGACCACCTCGAACGACAGCACCGGAATCGCGGTGCCGTCCGTGATGACGTGCATGTCCTGCATCGCCGACAGTTCCGAGGAGATCATCAGCGCGGTGTCCCGCAACGACTCCATGATCTGGGTGTACCCCGCGACACCCAGCCTGATGAAGTTGTAGTACTGACCCACCACCTGATTGCCCGGTCGGGAGAAGTTCAATGTGAAGGTGGGCATGTCCCCGCCCAGATAGTTGACGCGGAAGACGAGGTCCTCGGGCAGGTACTCCTTCGACCGCCACACGACGAATCCGATACCCGGATAGGTCATGCCGTACTTGTGGCCGCTGACGTTGATGGACACGACACGCGGGAGACGGAAGTCCCACTTCAGCTCGGGATGCAGGAAGGGCACCACGAAGCCGCCGCTCGCCGCGTCGACGTGCAGCGGGACGTCCGGTCCACCCTGCGCCGCGATCTCGTCGAGAACGTCGGAGATCTCGGCGACCGGCTCGAGCTCACCGGTGAACGTGGTCCCGAGAATCGCGACCACACCGATGGTGTTCTCGTCCACGGCCTCTCGAACCTGCTCCGGGGTGATGACGTAGCGCCCCTTCGCCATCGGGAGGTACTTCGGTTCGACGTCGAAGTAGCGACAGAACTTCTCCCACACGACCTGGACGTTGCTGCCGAGGATCAGGTTCGGGCGTGTGTTGTCCTTTCCGGCCGCCTCCCGCGCCGCCCGCCAGCGCCACTTGAGGGCGAGTCCGGCGAGCATCACCGCCTCCGAGGAGCCGACGGTGGACACCCCCGTGGCGGACGACGGATCGGACTCGTCGAGCCCGTCCGCATTGAACAGGGCCGCAACCATGTTCACGCAGCGGGTCTCGATCTCCGCGGTCTGCGGGTACTCGTCCTTGTCGATCATGTTCTTGTCGAACGTCTCGGCCATCAACCGGTCCGCCTGCGGGTCCATCCACGTGGTGACGAAGGTCGCCAGGTTCAACCGGGAACTTCCGTCGAGCATCAGTTCGTCGTGGATGAACCGGTAGGCGGCCTCCGGGTCGGTCTCGGACTTCGGCAGCCGGAGTGCCGGCACCGCATCGGTTCCGAGTCGTCCGGTGTAGGCCGGGGCAAGGGTTTCGGTGGGCACTGCAAAGGAATCAGACATCTTCTCTCCAATACTCGTTTCCGACACTCGGTGGATGTTCGTGGAGCGAAATCTGTTGTGCGGTGAACCGTCACACTTCGATGGGCGGGTAGAGCCGTTCCATCGTGTACTGCCGGTTGCGGCGCACGGACAACGCGCTGACGCTCAGGCTCACCAGCAGGATGCCGATGAGTACCGCGATGGCGATCCACAGCCGCGAGTCGACCTGTTCGCCGATGGTGAGCTGCCGCAGCCCGTTGACGGTGTACGTCATCGGGTCGAACGGATGGATGTACTGAAACGGCTTGGCGGTGGTGGGGACCGGGTAGATTCCGCCGGCAGAGACCAGTTGAAGCATCAGGAAGGCGAGCGTCACCACGCGCCCGACCGCTACCCCGAACAGCGCATTGAACGCCTGGATCATCGCAAGGTAGGTGGCGGAGACCAGTATCAGGAACGCGATCGTGCCCAGCACGTGCTTCACATCGAGCCCGACACCGAAGTGCACGACGGTGTACATGACGGCCACCTGGAGAATCCCCACCAGCAGTGCCGGCCAGTACGACGCCAGCACCGTGCGATAGAGGCCGACACCGCCGATCGTCGGCCGGGACTGCAAGGGGGTCAGCAGCATCCACGTGATGATGCCGCCGACGAACAGTG
Organism: Rhodococcus sp. RD6.2; assembly: GCF_001040705.1. Classification (GTDB taxonomy): domain Bacteria; phylum Actinomycetota; class Actinomycetes; order Mycobacteriales; family Mycobacteriaceae; genus Rhodococcus_G. Next base: position 116,239 of record NZ_CVQP01000001.1, on the reverse strand, counting down.
CCAGCGAGAGGAAGAACGGCGCGAATCCGGTGCCGAACGTGGAAGCCACGTTCGTGTAGTCCTGCTTGAGGGCGACCGGAGTCGACAACGTGTCCGCCGTCGCGGTCTTCTGCTCGTCGGACCAGCTCGGCACCTGCCCGGCGCCCTGCTCGAGGGCACCGGCGAGTTCGTGAGAGCCGGTCTGCAGTTCGACCATCCCGGACGCGAGCTGCCCGGCACCCCCGGCGAGCTGCCGGCTGCCGTCGGTCAACTGAACCAAACCGGAGTTGAGCGCGCTTGCGCCACTACTGAGTTCGTCGGCGCCGCTGCGCAACTGCTGGAGATCCGACGCGATCCCCCCGTTCTGCAGCACCGCGAGACCCGATTGCAGGGGGCTGCCCGGGTCCGTCAGTTGGTACTCGACCGCGCGGGCGTCACCGCTGAGTCGCCCGATCTCCGCCTGCAACTGTGCGGCGTCGCCACTCACCTGCTGGGCGGCGAGCGGCGACAGCACCGCCACGGCCCGCTCGACCAGGGGATCGTTGCTCTGACCGAGGATTTCGAGGGCTCGTGAAACTGCGGTGACCGGCGGTGGCGTCCCCTCGGGAATTCTGCTCCCCAAGGCCTCCAGAGACCGTCGGAGTTCGGACACCTGACCGCCGATGTTCGGGACTGCGCCGCTGCCCAGCGCGTTGATCAGCGGCGTGGTGGCACCGTCGATCGCAGTCGCGAGTTGATCTGCACCGCTGGCCAGTTGCGCCGAACCGGCCTCAGCGGTGACCATGTTCGTCGCCAACTCGTTCGCGCCCGAGCTGAGCTGGTCTGCGCCGGCCTTGGCGGTGTCGATCCCGGCGGCGAGTTGGTCGGCGCCGTCGGCAGCCTGTTTCAGGCCGGCGCCGGCGCTCTGCAGCCCGGTGAGCACCTGCCCGACGCCCTGCGCACCGATGGTCGTGTTGACCTGGTTGATGACCTGTTCGGAGGCGTCCTGCCCGATGATGGTCGCGAGGTAGTTGTTGGCATCGTTGAAGGTGAAGATCAACTCCGCCTTCTGCGGGTCGTCGCCGTTCGGCGATTCGACTGCGGCGCTGAAGTTCTCCGGCAGGGTGATCGTGTAGTAGTACTTTCCCGACGAAAGTCCCTGAGCGGCCTCGTCCGCAGACACCTCGGCCAGGTCCAGCTGGCCGGAGGCGACGAGCGACTTGACCACCTGCTCACCGGCATCGAGCTGCTGCCCGGTGGCGGTGCGGCCGGTGTCGCTGTTGACGATCGCGGCCGGGATCTTGTCGACCGCGCCGAACGGGTTCCAGAACGCCCACAGGTACATCGCCCCGTAGAGCAGTGGCATGAGGATGATCGTGATGATCGCGATCCGCGGCATGGTGCCGCGGAAGTAGCGCTTCGAATCGCTGCCGAGAGACACTCCTGCCAGCACGAGTCATCTCCCCTCTGTCAGCACACCGACGTCGCCGGCACCGAGTTCGAGTTCGACGACCGCACGGACCCCGCTGTCCGGCGGGAGGGGGTTCACGTCGGCAGTGATCACCGACTGCTTCTCCCCCAATGCCACCAGGCGGTCGAGGAGGATACGTCGCTCGTCGTCGTCGGCGACCTTGTCCAGCCGCCCGACGACGAGCAGCGGGGGCCGGTGCGTGTTGGCCACCGCGATCCGGAGCAGCATCTGCTGGATCTCGGGGAGGTCGTCGACGAAGCCGTTCAACGGCGGCAGTGGAATGTCGCCGAAGACCTCCGCGCACATCCGTTCCACGCCATCCTCGTGGACGCGGGGCACGAACTTGAACCACGCTGAGTCCCAGCGTAATTGTTCGGTGACGATGTCCCGGACGGTGACCGACGGGCTGACGCCGTCGAGTTCGTTCATGCAGGCGACCGCAGACTGCGCGAACACCTTCTGTGGTCGGTTCGTCTTGCCCAGCACGGTCAGGGTGCCGCCCGACAGGCGCATCCTGCCGCACAAGGCCATGAGCAAGGCGGTCCGGGCCGCACCGGATTGCGCCGCCAGTACCGTCACCCCACCCTCGTCGATGTCGAGGTCGAGGGGGCCGAACACGTGGCCCCACGGCCCGTGGAGTTCTATTGCCATCGCGGATACCAGGGAACCAGGGACCGGCTCCCAGAATTTCTCTGGTTCCGCCGTGGTGACTTCGACCAAATCACACCTCTCATCCCGCGCCGACCGGCGGCGCGTGCCTTCGACAGTGTTTGGTGTTCGGTGGAGAACTCGGCGAGCGGTGTCAGAGACCGTTCTTGACGATCTCGCCGTTCTTCACGATGACCGACAGGTTCTTCCCCGGGTCCGCCAGAAGGTTCAGGTCCTCGAGAGGGTTGCCGTCGACGAGCAGGACGTCGGCCCAGGCGCCCTCGGCGACGACACCGAACGGTGCCTGCCGGTAGGGGTCACGGTCGCCCGAGAGCCGGAACAGCTCCGCGTTGCCGGAGGTCAGCATCCGCAGTGCGTCGAGGTTGCTGTAGTGATCGCCCAGGCGGGCCGCCATTTCGCTCTGGCGGGCGGCGAGCTGCGGTTCGAGGAGTAGATCGGTGCCCCACGCCACTTTCACCCCGTGCTTCGTCGCCCACTCGTACACCTGGTCGGTGCCGGTGCAGATTTCGCGGTCCTTCCCCGCGCGGTCGGGGTCGGGGTAGTGGTGGTCGCCGAGCGCGAACGGCTGCATCGAAAGCCAGACACCGCGCTCCGCCAGCATCGCGATGGTCTCTTCGTCGGCGAGATGTCCGTGCTCGATCGACTTCACACCTGCCTCGACCGCCCGGCGAATGCCGGTGACGTTGTAGACGTGCGTGGCTACGTAGGTGCCGTAGTCGGTGGCCGCGTCCACCGCTGCCCGCAACTCCGCATCCGTGAACTGCACCGTGTACAGCGGGTCGTACATCGACGCGGCACCACCGCCGACCATCACCTTGATCTGGGAGGCACCCTTCTTCAACTGCTCGCGCACCGAGGCAAGGACTTGCGCCTCACCGTTCGCGACTCGCATGAATCCGATCTGCTCGGCCCGGGACTGCGCCCCGCCCAACGCGGTCGGCGTCTCGTAGACGAAACCGAAGTCGCCGTGTCCGCTGGTCTGCGAAATCGCCGCCTGGGACGGGTAGATGCGGGGGCCGGGGAACAGTCCGCGGTCGATGACCGACTTGAGACTGCCGGTGTCACCGGCCATGTCCCGCACGGCGGTGAAGCCGCGCAACAACATGTTGCCCGCCTCTGCGAGGCCGTTGAGAGCGATATGGCTTTCCGAGCCGGCCACCATGTCGACCATCGTGTTGGCGTTACCCACCAGGTGCACGTGTGCGTCGCTCATGCCCGGCATGAGAACGCGCCCACCGCCGTCGACGGCGACCGTCTCGCGGCCGGGCTCGTCCCCGACCGGGGACTCGGACACCCCGACGATCCGGTCACCGTCGATCAGGACGTCCCCGGAAACGAGGTTGTCGGACACACCGTCGAAAATCCGAACATCACGAAAAACAACGCGCTGCTTTGCTTTCGAAGAAGTCGCCATGCCAGCGAATGTTAAGCAAAGTTCACAGAACTCTCTCACCGTACTTGGACAGCTGTTCGGAACGTTAGGTTATCGATATAGAGCACAAGGAAGCTGCGAAAATGTTTCCTACCCGAACATAATGCCGAGATACGAGTTCCACACAGCTTCCCGATCCGCCCCTCACCATGCAGCTATTTCGGCGCAGTACTCGCGAATTCACGAGGTCAGCGGGCGGCGTGGGCAGGTTCGACTCACCACCCGCCGCCGTGCCCGCCGCTGCCGCCTACACCACAGACAGCGGGATGTCCCCGCCGCGGCGAGCGAAGACCGACCCGTAACGCGCGTCGAGTCGCAGCCAGGTGCGTGTCGCCCTGACCCGAACCAGTTCGGCCGGGTCGACGGTCGCGCCCTCGACGTCGCCTCCGGGAACGAATCCCATTGCAGCCAATGCGAACACGGTCCGCATGGTGACTGCGACCGCGTCGCCTCCGCCGTCGACGGCGAGCACCTCCTGGTCGAGCAGCGAGGCCGGCGGGCCGTGACCGCCGTGCTCGGCGGCCACCTGGGTGCCCTGCCGGGCGAGGTCGATCAGCACACCCGCCGGAACGTCGTCGACGTGCACCCAACCCGGATCGGGTGGAAGCGCGCCGCGCCACGCCGAGTCCATCGCGAAGCCGGGATCGATCTCGCCGCCGGCGACGTCTGCACCGAGTGCGTGGAGAAGGCTGTCGGCAGCGGCCGTCAGGTCGTCCGGACGTACACGTCCGGCGACCACGCGCGCCGCCAGCGCGTCGAACCCGGTCGGGGCCCACACGACGAGATGGTCGTCGTCGCGGCGCCTCAACCGAACGACGGCGGCCTCGTCTAGTCGGACCACACGGCCGAGGAAGGCCGCGAGATTCGCCCGCTCCCCCGGCCCGGACAGGACCAGTGCGCGATCAGCCACGCTGCCAGCGCTCCAAGTACTCGCGCTCGGCCGCGGTGAGCCTGCGCAGGCGCTGCGTGTCGATGTCGAACGCCGCGATCTGGGTGGACGCGACGATCGACGGCGCGGACGCCGGGTCGGCGCCGCCTGCACGCACCTCGTAGCCGATGGTGAAGTCGACGGCCCGGATCTGGTCGATCCACATCAACACGTCGAGCGGTCCGTCGTCGTGCCGGAGCTGACCCCGGTAGCGGACGTGCAGGTCCGCGATGACGGCACCGTCACGCAGCGTCACCGTCGGGACACCGTCCTCGAACAGCCACGGGATGCGGGCCTCCTCGAGGAGCGTCACCATCCGGGCGTGGTTGATGTGCTGGAAGACGTCCATGTCGGACCAGCGGACCCCGACCTTGGTGTGGAACCCCACCTGGCTCCCCTGCTGGGCCGTCTCTGCAAGAACCCCGCTCACCGTGCTCCTTCTGCTCGGGTGCCCGCTCCGCGCACCATGCTCCGTACCTGACGCGCCGCCACGGACAGCGTCGCGAGGTCAAGCGTTCCAGACTCCCCGATCTCGGTGAGCGCCGCCCGCGCCCTCGCGAGCCGGGAGGCGTTCGTCGACTCCCAGTCCTCGATCTTCTCGGACGGACTCTCGTCGGGTTCACCGCCGAACAGGACGTCCATCGTGAGCGACCGCAGCGACCCGTACAGGTCCTCGCGCAGCGCCAGGCGGGCCAGCGAATGCCACCGGTCGCCGCGCTCGAGTCCCGAGATGGCGGTGAGGAATTCGTCGATCCCGAGGTGCGCGTCGAGAGTGTAGTAGAGCGGCCCGACCTCGTCGTGGTCGCGTTCGGTGATGTCCGCGATGTCGATGATGTCGAGGACCGGGAACGCGTCGAGCAGCCCGTACACCCGCAGCGCCAGGTCGCGCGGGCAGCCACGCGAGGTGACCGACGCCGTCCGCGATTCCAGTTCGGTCAGGTGGTGACCCCGCAGCCAGCCGTGGACCCGCGGCATCAGTGCGCGGACCCGACCTGCGTAACGGTTGATCTCGGCGCCGACGGCGATCGGCTGCGGTCGGTTGGTCAGCAGCCAGCGCGACACCCGGTCCAGCATCCGCCGCGACTCCAGGACCAGGTCGTCCGCGACGGACGCGGGCACGGCGGCGCTGCCGATGTCGGACCACAGCTGCCGCAGGTCGAAGATCTCGGTGGCAGCGGTGAACGCGCGAATCGCGTCGGTGCTGCTGGCCCCTGCCTCCTCAGCGAGGCGGTACGGGTAGCTGATGCCGCCGAAGTCGACGGCCTCGTTGGCGAGCATCGTCGCGACGATCTGCCTGCGCAGACGGTGCCCGCCGATCTGCGGCGCGAACCGCTCGCGCAGCGGCCGCGGAAAGTAGTGCGGCAGCCGGACCGCGTAGGTGGGGCTGTCGGGTAGTTCACTGGCGAGCAGGTCGTCCTTGACGGACAGCTTCACGTGCGCGAGCAGGGTCGCGAGCTCGGGCGAGGTGAAGCCGCGTCCGATCTCCTGACGTCGCACGATCTCCTCGTCGGTGGGCAGTGCCTCGAGCGCACGGTCGAGCCCGTGTGACGTCTCGAGGTCGGCGAGCAGCCGGGTGTGCACGCCGAGCATTCCCACGGCATCGGCCCGGGAGGTGCCCATCAGGGTGTTCTGATCGATGTTGTCGCGCAGCACGAGTCTGGCGACCTCGTCCGTCATCGACGCGAGGAGGCCGTTGCGTTCGGCGGGGGCAAGCGCTCCGCTCCCGACTGCCGTGTCGAGCAGGATCTTGATGTTGACCTCGTGGTCGGAGCAGTCCACGCCTGCCGAGTTGTCGAGAGCATCGGTGTTGATCCGGCCGCCCGAGAGGTCGTACTCGACGCGTCCGCGCGGGGTGACACCGAGGTTCCCGCCCTCGCCGATCACCTTGGCCCGGACCTCGTTACCGTTCACCCGGACCAGGTCGTTCGCCTTGTCCCCGACATCGGCCTGAGATTCGGTCGACGCCTTCACGTAGGTGCCGATGCCGCCGTTCCACAGCAGGTCGACCGGTGCGCGCAGGATCGCGCGGACCAGTTCGGGCGGTGACAGCTCGGACACCGAGGCGTCCAGGCCGAGCGCTGTGCGCGCCTGGTCGCTCAGCGGCACCGACTTGACCGAGCGATCCCACACGCCGCCGCCCGCACTGATCAGGGCGGTGTCGTAGTCCGCCCACGACGACCGCGACATGCGGAACAGGCGCTCGCGCTCCGCGAACGACCGCGTGGCGTCCGGGTTCGGATCGAGGAAGACGTGCCGGTGGTCGAAGGCGGCGACGAGGCGGAGGTGTCTGCTGAGCAGCATGCCGTTGCCGAAGACGTCGCCGCTCATGTCTCCGACACCGGCGGCCGTGAAGTCCTGTTCCTGCACGTCGACACCGAGTTCCCGGAAGTGCCGCTTCACCGATTCCCACGCACCGCGGGCGGTGATACCCATGGCCTTGTGGTCGTAGCCGACCGATCCGCCGGACGCGAAGGCGTCGCCGAGCCAGTAATCGTATTCGGCAGCAACCTCGTTCGCGAGATCAGAGAAGGTGGCGGTGCCCTTGTCCGCTGCCACGACGAGGTAGGTGTCGTCGCCGTCGCGCCGGACCACCCGGGCCGGGGGCAGCACCGCGCCGGTTGCCGGGTCGACGTTGTCGGTGACATCGAGGAGCCCGGCGATGAACAGGCGGTAGCAGGCGCGGCCTTCGGCGAGTGTCGCCTGCCGGTCGGATGCCGCGTCACCCGTCGGAGCAGGAGTCCGCTTCACGACGAAGCCGCCCTTCGCCCCGACCGGCACGATGACGGCGTTCTTGACGGCCTGCGCCTTCACCAGGCCCAGGATCTCGGTGCGGAAGTCCTCCCGGCGATCCGACCAGCGCAGCCCACCTCGGGCAACCGGTCCGAATCGCAGATGCACGCCCTCCACCCGCGGCGAGTAGGCGAACACCTCGAAACGCGGCCGCGGCCTGGGCAGTTCGGTGACCTGCTCGGCGTCGAGTTTGAACACGAGCACGTCCCGCCGCTCGCCACCCGGACCGCGCACGTAGGCGTTGGTGCGCAGGGTCGCGAGTATGAGGGAGAGCATCGCCCGCAGGATCCGGTCGGCGTCGAGGCTGACCACCTCGGTGATTCGGCGTCGCACCTCGACGACGAGTCGTTCGGCGCGCGACGAATCCGCCGCGTCCGGATCGAACATCGCCGCAAACAGGTCGACGAGCAGACGGGTGGTGTCCGCGTGCTCGAGCAGCACCGACTCGATGCGGAACTGACTGTACGGAAAACCGGCCTGCCGCAGGTACTTCGCGTACGCACGCAGCATCGCGGCCTCGCGCCACTCCAGGTGGGCGCGGAGCACGAACTCGTTGAACTTGTCGGGTTCGGACAACCCGAGCCAGACCGCGGTGAACGCCTCGGTGAAGCGGCGCTGGAGGTCGCGAGCGGCGGGTAGCCGCTCACCCAGTTCGGATTCCAGATTCTCCTCCACCGCGGCATCGACGAGTTCCGGCGCCGCCGAAAGACCGAAATCGTAGATCCAGCACAGGGTTCCGTCGGGCCGCGTGACGTCGTACGGACGCTCGTCCACCACCTCGACCCCGAGCGACTGCAGCACCGGCAGCACCTGGCTCAGTGAGACGCCTTCCCCCGTGATGTACAGGGTGAAGCGCCAACGCCCGGGCGGTGTGCCGCGCCTGCGATACAACTGCAGGTCGATCCCGTCGACACCGAGAGCCTCGAGCCTGGCGACGTCGCGGACAGCGCGCGCGGCACCGAAGTCCTCCTTGTAGCTCTCCGGGAACGCCGACGCGTAGCGCTGCGCGGTCAGCGACGTCACGTCCTGATCCCCGACGACCGCATCGGCCAGGTCGTCGTCCCAGGAGCGGGTCGCCGCAGCGAGCAACGTCTCGATCCGCTCGCGATTCGCCGCGGAGGTGTCCACGTTCGGCGCCGGGTCCGTCGCCGAGGTCCGGATCGTGAAATGAACCATCGCCAAGTCGGATTCGGTGACCCGGGCGCTGTAGTCGAGGGTGCCGCCACCGAGCTCGCGGAGCAGGATCGACTGCATCGCCAGGCGCGCCCGGGTGTTGTAGCGGTCCCGCGGCAGATACACCAGCGCGGACACGAATCGACCGTCGTGGTCGTCGCGCAGGAACAGCCGAGCCTGCCTGCGGACCCCGATCGCGACGACCGCCGAGACCGTGTCGAACAGTTCGGCGGTGCCGATCGAGAACAGTTCGGTACGCGGCAACGACTGGATGACCTCCAGCATCGCTTGACCGGAGAACGAGTGCAGGTCGCAGCCCGACCGGGCGATAACGGCCCGAGCCCTGGCCGCGACGACGGGGATGTCGAGGATGTTCTCGTGGACGCCGGTCACGGTGAGCACGCCGAGGAATCGATGCTCACCGACGGCCGCACCGGTGTCGTCGAGATCCAGCACACGCACGAACGACGGGTACACGGAACGGTGGACGGTCGCGGGCAGCGGCCCCTGCGCGAACGTCAGCAGTGGTCCGTCGGCGTCGAATTGCGGTGCAGGCAGGTCTATCCGGTGGTCGGTGCGGATCTCGGCGCCGAGCACCCCGAGTCCGCTGCCGGGAACGATTCGAGCGACCGCCCCATCGCGCGCGGCCGCATCGCCGAACTCGTACCGGCGGTAGCCGAGAAGCGCGAAGTTGCCCCCGGCGAACCAGCGCAGCAGGGACGCGGTGTCCCGAATCTCGTGTTCGGGGTAGCCGATCGGTCCGCCGTCGGCGAGGACGTCCAGGCGATCCGCGAGATCCCGCTGCACCGCCCGCATCGTGTCGGTGTCGGCGATGACCTGCCGGACGTCGTCGAGGACATCGCCGACCGCGGAGGCGAGGGGGTCGAACAGCGCGGGATCCGTGGCCGAATGCAGTCGCAGGTGCATCCACGATTCGGTGTGCGTCGACTTCTCGTGGTGCGCACCGTCGACCAGCACGTCGGCCAGGCGGCCGGCGGAGTCCCGGCGCACCCTCAGCACGGGGTGCACGATCTCGACGACGGTGACACCGAACCGCGCCAGCAGCGCCGTCACCGACTCGACGAGCATCGGCATGTCGTCGGTGACCACCTGGACCGCGGGAGCTCCGTCGGTGGGGACGACGACGCGGGCAGCCGACCGCCCCGGCTCGCGGACGGATGCGAACTCGATGTGCGCGCGGAACGCCGCCATCGCCTCGTCGGTGACGACCCCGTCCGTCGTGTCGGCGTCGGTTCCTCGGAAATAGGCGCCGATCACCTCGGGGAGATGCTCGGAGACGGCGGATGGCAGGCCCGCCGTCCACTCCGAGCCGAATCGATCTGCAGACACGGTCACCTCGCGGTCACCCCCTGATCTCACGGACAGGTGTGCACCGCTGAGCCTAGCCGGGTTTACCGCGCGGGAGCCGACACCTCGACAGGCGCGTACTCCTTCAACAGTTCGCGCGTCCGCTCGGGCAGCGGAACCGACTTCTCGGTTTCCGGGTCGAATCCGACCATCACGCCCTCTGCGCGGACACACACCTCGCCGTTGCGGTCACGCATCAACTGATGCACCACGAACGACGACGTACCGACGTGCGGGATCACGATCTCGACCGTGATCGGAGCGGTCTCGTCCGTCACGGGCCGCAGGTAGTCGAACGTCATCTTCCGCACCACCATCGGGGTGGGCAACGCGCCCGCCCCGATGATGCAGTCACGGAAGAACTGCACGCGAGCCTCCTGCGCGTACTCCGCGTACAGGACGTTGTTCACGTGGCCGAGGCGATCGGAATCGCCCCAGCGCACGTGAACCTCGCATGTGTAGAGCTTCGTCAACGCACTCGCACCTAGTCGCGGGTCAGCTTGCGATGGGTGACGCGATGCGGGCGAGCCGCGTCGGCGCCGAGGCGCGCGACCTTGTTCTCCTCGTAGGCCTCGAAGTTGCCCTCGAACCAGTACCAGGCCGCCTCGTTGTCGCCGAATGCGCCTTCCCACGCCAGGATGTGCGTGCAGGTCCGGTCCAGGAACCAGCGGTCGTGGGAGATCACGACGGCGCAACCGGGGAATTCCTGCAGTGCGTTCTCCAACGAGCTGAGGGTCTCGACGTCGAGGTCGTTGGTCGGCTCGTCGAGGAGGATCAGGTTGCCGCCCTCCTTGAGGGTCAGCGCCAGGTTGAGACGGTTGCGCTCACCACCGGAGAGCACTCCCGACGGCTTCTGCTGGTCCGGGCCCTTGAACCCGAACGCGCTGACGTACGCGCGCGAGGGCATCTCGTTCTGGCCGACCTCGATGTAGTCGAGTCCGTCGGAGACGACCTCCCACACCGTCTTGGCCGGGTCGATGTTGGCGCGGTTCTGGTCGACGTAGCTGAGCTTGACGGTCTCGCCGACCTTGACGGTGCCGGAATCCGGCTCCTCGAGGCCGACGATCGTCTTGAACAGCGTGGTCTTGCCGACACCGTTGGGGCCGATGACGCCGACGATGCCGTTGCGGGGCAGCGTGAACGACAGGTCCTTGATGAGCATGCGGCCGTCGAAGCCCTTGTCGAGGTTCTCGACCTCGACAACCACGTTGCCGAGGCGCGGCGGGGTCGGGATCTGAATCTCTTCGAAATCGAGCTTGCGGTGCTTCTCGGCCTCCGCGACCATCTCGTCGTAGCGGTCCAGACGCGCCTTGTTCTTCGACTGGCGGGCCTTGGCACCGGAGCGGACCCAGGCGAGCTCCTCCTTGAGGCGCTTCTGCAGCTTCTGGTCCTTCTTGCCCTGCACCTCGAGGCGGGCGGCCTTCTGCTCCAGGTACGTGGAGTAGTTGCCCTCGTACGGGTAGAGGCGGCCGCGGTCGACCTCACAGATCCACTGCGCGACGTGGTCGAGGAAGTACCGGTCGTGGGTGACCGCGAGGATGGCGCCGGGGTAGGCGGCGAGGTGCTGCTCGAGCCACAGGACCGACTCGGCGTCGAGGTGGTTGGTGGGCTCGTCGAGGAGCAGCAGGTCGGGCTTGCTCAGCAGGAGCTTGCACAGCGCGACGCGGCGCTTCTCACCACCGGAGAGGTGGGTGACGGGCTCGTCGGCCGGGGGGCAGCGCAGCGCGTCCATGGCCTGCTCGATCTGGGAGTCGATCTCCCAGGCATCGGCGTGGTCGAGCTTCTCCTGAAGCTCGCCCATCTCCTCCATGAGCTCGTCGGAGTAGTCGGTGGCCATCAGCTCGGCGATCTCGTTGTAGCGCTTGAGTTGCACCATGGTCTCGCCGAGGCCCTCCTCGACGTTCTCGCGAGCGGTCTTGGTCTCGTCCAGGTGCGGCTCCTGCATGAGGATGCCGACGGAGGCGCCGGGGGCGAGGAACGCCTCACCGTTTCCGGGCTGGTCGAGCCCGGCCATGATCTTGAGGATGGAGGATTTACCCGCGCCGTTCGGGCCGACGACGCCGATCTTCGCGCCCGGGTAGAAGCTCATCGTGACGTCATCGAGGATGACCTTGTCGCCGTGCGCCTTGCGCACCTTCTTCATCGTGTAAATGAACTCCGCCATGTGCACCAGGGTATCGGCAGCGCAGACGCCGCCCCAATCCACACGGGTCGAGGACCCGATCCTCACCGACCTGCGCCGGGCGCACCGCCCGACGCAGGTCGGAGTGAAGGGTCAGCGGGTCTCGAACAGCGACCGGACGAAGGCGGTCGTGTCGGGGAGCGAGGCCTCGATCGAGGAACCGTGGAAGGCGTCGTACGTCCGGAAGGTCACGGGTTCGCCTGCCGCCTCCATGTCGAGTGCGAGCTTCGTGGCGAGCGGGAACGGCACCGTCTGGTCGCGCAGTCCCTGGCCGATGAAAACGGGCCTGTCGTAGCCGGTGGTGGGGACCGCGAGATAGTCACGCAGAGCATCCCTGATCCGGGGCTCGTTCAGCGGCCGGCTGAACATCTCGCCGACGCCGATGGCGCCCGCACGATCGCGCAGCTCCGTGTAGCACAGCGACTCGGAATCCTTGACGAGTGCAGCTCCGACCGGTGTCAGGTAGTCGGCGATCGGAAGGTCGGGTCGGGCAACCTCCAGACCGTTGATGATGTAGGCGGCGAACATGGTCAGTCCGTTGAGCCCGAGGTTCGGGAATCCGGGTCCGCCGAACGGCAGGAGCAACTCCAGATTCGCCGGTGTGCCGGTGGCAACGGCGCCGCGGTAGTCGAGCTCGGGTGCGTAGTCCGTGGCCTGGTGGGCGGCGAGCATCGCCGCGTGCCCGCCCTGCGAGTGGCCGACCACAGCCCATGTGCGAGACAGCTCCGGGGTCACGGAGGTCGCCGCCCGGACCATGTCGATCACGGCCCGGCCCTCACTGCGTCCGTGCAGGTACGCATGGGTTCCCTCGGTGCCCAGTCCCACGTAGTCCGTGGCAACCACCGCGTAGCCCTGCGCCAGCCACGCCGACAGGTAGTCCCGAGTGAGCCAGGTGGTGTCGTACCCGTGCGCGGGCGCACACGAGTCACCGACACCTGTGGTGCCGTGCGCCGACGAGATCACCGGCCACCCACCGGCCGGCGGGGTGCCACTCGGAAGGTAGACGGCGCCCGTGCTGAGTGCGGGGGCGCCCGTCGGCCCCTCGGTCCAGTACGTGATCCGGCTCTGCGACGCGGCCACGGGAAGCTGCGCCATCGGCGGCAGCGCGTCCGTTCCGATCACGGTGCCGGGAGCAGGCGGTGCTGCGGTCGCGGTCGCGGGCCCCAGCAGCCCTGCGCCCGTCGCCAGGGTTACCGCAGCTGCAGCCACCCGTGCCAGCACAGTTCGTGTCGGGAGAATTCGCTGCCTCCGTCCCGCCACCTCGTTGAAAAAATCAAACCCCCAGGTATGTCCCATACGATGTGAATACCGCATTCGGCCCGTGTCCGGAACGAATCGGCAATTGTTCACCGCGGGCGGCTCACCGCGTCACCGCGTCGACGAACCGAGCGGAGTCGTCGAACGCCGCCGCGAGAGTGCCGATGTGGTCGGCGGTCGGATACACCCGGAAGTCCACACCGGTCCGCGACGCGGCCAGTTGGCCGGCGAACACGACAGTCAACGGCAATGGGACGACCCGGTCGACTGCTCCCTGCCCGAGGAGTAGCGGGCGGTCATATCCCGACGTCGGCACGCCGAGGTAGTCCGTCAACGCCGGGCGAAGGTCGTGGAGGGGCCTGACGAACAGGTCGCCCACGGATGCACCGCCGACGTACTTGTCGACCTCGCGCGTGCACACCTGCGTCGAGATCCGGACGAGTTCGAGACCTCGCGTCGACAGATACGAGTCGATGTTCAGGTCGGGCCGCGCTGCGCGCAGGCCCGCCATCGTGAACAGGGTGAACTTGGTCAGGCCCGCGAGTCCGAAGTTCGGGATCCCTGGCATGCCGAGCGCGAACACCTGGTCGAGGTTGGTCGGTGGACCCAGTGCGACGGCTCCGCGGTAGTCGAGTTCCGGTGCGTATGTGGTCGCCAGGCGCGCGGTGTGCAGCGCCGCGTGCCCGCCCTGCGACAGTCCGGCGACCACCCACCGCGACGAGAGCTCCGGCACCGCCGAACGCCCGGCTCGGACCATGTCGACGACATCGTGGCCGGCCGCGACGCCGTCCAGGTAGGCGAGTTCCCCCGGAGTGCCGAGGCCCGCGTAGTCGGTGGCGACGACCGCGTAGCCCTTCCGCAGCCACCGGTCCATGTACGTCGCTTCCTGGCCCAGTCCACCGACCGTCGACGGTTCGCACCCGTCGGCGAGGCCAATGGTGCCGTGCGCGTACGACACCACCGGCCAGCCACCCGCGGGCGCCTCGCCCGGTGGCACGTACACGGCACCGGAGCTCAGACGCCCGGCGCCATGATGGTCGGTGGTGCGATAGACGACCCGATATCCGTCGGCGGCACCGGGCAGTGCTGCCGCGGCGGAGATCGGTTCGACCTGGACGACCGAGCCCGGTGGACCCTCCGCCGCGCCGGCGACGCCGGGTGTCCCGGCGACACCCGCCGCGATCGTGACGAGCACTGTCGACAGAACCGTCGTCCACCTCATCAGCGCCTCCCAGATCCGCTACAGACGTGATCGTGCGAGCGAGTTCACCGTATGCGCTCTCGCCTGGGGGACACCGCATTTCGTCACTCCTGTGACCGGACACCATCGAGATGTGATGTGCGCGTTACCCGGTCGCGACCGTCTCGAGTTCGGCACCTGTCACATCGCTCTCGCAATCGGAGGCTGCACTGCCGTCGAGTATGTCCGACGCGCTCGAACTCTTCTGTCCGCGTTCGAGCTTCGCGACACATCGGGCGAGGTCGGGCCCGACCGCGGTGGCACGCATCTCCAGGTCCGACCGCGAGGCGCCGTCCCTGGTGGTGTACTCGCTGGTCCGCAACTGTCCGTACGCAACGATCGGATCACCCTTCATCAGGGACGCGGCGACGCCGTCGACGAGTCGGCGCCAGCAGCTGACGGTCAGGTAGAGAGTGCCGCTGTCCGTCCACTCCCCTGCCGCCTGGTCGAACCTTCGGGCGTTGCTGGCCATTCGGAAGCTGATGACTTCCTCGCCACCGACGGTCGATCGTTTGACCGGGTTGGTGATGACGGTGCCGACCACGGCCGTGTGGGTTTCGTACATGTCTGCGAACTCCTCGTCCGACGCCGGTCGGCGTCACACCCCGATCGTGTCCGGTCCACGGAGGCGACGGGAGTACCCGCACACGATCTGTGGACGGTTCGTGAAACCGTCCACAGGGTGGGCGAATTCAGCGCCCGGGATCCGACCGGTGTCTACGGCGCGTGCTAGTCGGATCGGCGATGAGGCCTGCAAGGGAAGCCGCGTAGTTGGCAAGCCGATCACTGGTGTAGCGGTCGGGATCGCTGACGGCCAGGCGTCCGAGCATCTCGGCGAAGGACAGCATCGTGTGGGCGAGCAGTTCCGCATCGAGTTCCGCCAGCGCCGGCTCCAGAGCGATGCCCGCATGCGCAAGCTCCACGGCGCGGGCGAGCACCGCGGAGCGGGCCGACCGCAGGTGGTCGCGATACTCCCCCGGCGCACTGTCGGGTGCGGTGAGAATGAGTCGCCATCGAGTCGGGTTGTCGAGGACGGCACCGACGAATCCGGTGACGGTGGCCGTGTACGCCACGGTGGGTCCGGAAGCGGCGAGGTCGGTTGGCATCGTCGCCAGCACCTGCGCGACGGCACGTCCGTGCTCGCGTTCGAGCAGCGCCGCCACCAGGTCGGCTCGGGTGCGAAACACCGTGTACAGCACGGGTTTTCCCACACCGGCCTCGGTCGCGACCGCTTCCATGCTCAAGTCGTGGAGGCCGTGTCGCCTGGTGACCTCGAACGCCGCGTCGAGCAGTTGCTCACGCCGCTGCTCGGGCGGCAGTCGCGGCGCGTACTTGCGTCGCGGCCGTTCGGCGTCGGCTCTCGTCATGTGGTCGCCACCTCCTCCGGCTCACCCTACGGTCACCAATCCTACGCAACCGTTGTATTCGCCCTTACACATTGCTACGGTCGCGTTGTATTCATGGACGCAGGACACCGACAGGGGCACACGATGACCGACTCCCGCATGATGGCGACCCGCACCTGGCCGTTCGACCCGACACTCCCCCGGCGCGACAACGGGTTCTTCGGCCCGGGCTCCCCGACGTGGAAGGTGTGGACGCATCCGACCGCCCTCATCGGATTCCAGCGCGCCGTCACGCTGGAGCACTTCGACCCCATGCTCGCGGCCGCCGTCGCAGACGCCGACGGGATCTATACCGACCCGCGCGGCCGCCTCGACGGCACCCTCTCATACTTCCTCGTCATCGCGGTCGGCGACAGCCGCACCGCCATCGAGACGTCGGAGTTGCTTATGCGGGTCCACGCCCGCATTACCGGAATCGAGCCCGTCTCGGGCAAGCGCTACGCGGCCAACAACCCGGACAGCCAGCTGTGGATCCACGTCACCGGCTGGCACTCGGTGCTCAAGGCATACGAGATGTTCGGGCCGGGACCGCTCACGCCCGAGGACGAGGACCGGTACTGGGCCGACTGCGTCGTCGCCGCCGAACTGCAGACCTGCGCGACATCCGACGTCCCGGCGTCACGGGCGGCGGTCCGCGAGTATTTCGCCGAGGTCCGACCTCGTCTGTGCACGTCCGAACGGGCGCAGCGCGGCATGCACTATCTGCTGCGCACCGAGGGCGGCGCGGGACGGTGGCCACTGTGGGCGTCGAGTCGGCTGATCGCGCCCGCCGCCATCGCGACCCTCCCGAAGTGGATGCGCGTCCTCGGCGACTTCGACCAGCCCGCGGCTCTCGACCGCGCCGTCGCACCCGCTGCCAGGGCGGCGGTGCGTGCCACCCGGTCACCCGCGGCGATGCAGGCCGTCCTCCGTGGCACCCTGCCGGTGACGCGATCGGTCCTGAAATGGCACTTCGCCAATCCCGTCGCGGAGAACCCCGAGACCGTCACCCCGGCCGAGGCCCGGGATCGGCTGCGCCAGGCCGGTTAGTTCCAGCCTTCCTTGTCGCGGCGCGCGAGCTCGGCGAACATCGCGTTGTGCCTGGCGAGCTCCGCGTCGTCGTCGCGGTCGGCGGCACGGTCGATGCGCTTGGCGGTCTTCTGGTCGGACCGCGACCACTGCACCAGTAGGGCGAGCATCACCAGCACGAGGGGGATCTCGCCGGTCGCCCAGGCGATGCCGCCACCGACCTTCTGGTCGTTGAACAGGTCGTCGTTCCAGCCGAGTCCCAGCGACCGGTAGTACCAGCCGCCGATGACCTCCATGGTGCTCATGAGGGCAATGCCGAAGAAAGCGTGGAACGGCAGTGATCCGAACACCATCGCCAGCTTCGTCACGGGCTGGATCTGACGCGGCGCGGGGTCGATGCCGATGACCACCCAGTAGAAAAGGTAACCGCTGAGGATGAAGTGCACGTTCATCAGCAGGTGCGCGCCGTGCGAATCGAGGGTCGCACCGAAGATGCCGCCGAGGTACAGGGCGTAGAAGCCGCCGACGAACAGGAACGACGCCACCAGCGGATGCGTGATGAACCGCGAGTACCTGCTGTGCAGTGCGGCGAGCAGCCACTCGCGCGGCCCGGGCGCGCCGTCGGGGCCCGCGGGCTTGAGTGCGCGCAGTGCCAGCGTCATCGGTCCGCCGAGGACGAGCAGCACGGGCGCGAGCATCGACAACGCCATGTGCGCGCCCATGTGGACGCTGAACACGGCCGGCGAGTATCGGCCGAGACCCGACGAGGTGCCGATCAGCAGGGTCGCGCAGCCGAGGAGCCAGGCGATGGTCCGGCCGATGGGCCAGCTGTCGCCACGTCGCCGCAGTCGCCGCACCCCGATGACGTACCAGACGGCGGCGATGATCGCGGCGGTGCCGAAGATCAGGTCGAAGCGCCAGTCGAACATCAGGCGTGCCAGGGTCGGCGGGCCGTCGAGGTTGTAGCCGAGCTGCACCTCGGCGGGCGTCGGGCGAATGTCCGTGGGCGGCGGCGGCGTGCGTCCGAGTCCAACCGCCAGTCCGATCGTCGCCGCGAAGATAATCGCCTCTCCGCCCGCGAAACGGATCAAAGCACCACGCGACGTCGGGTCCGCTTCGAGCGCGGGCAGCGCCTGCCTGCGCTGCAGGAAACCGAACACGCCGAGGATCACGAGTGCGACCGTCTTCGAGACCAGCAGCCAGCCGTAGGTGCTGGAGAACAGGTCGCTCAGCGGCAGCCGGACGAGGCCGTTGATGACGCCGGAGATCGCCATGATGACGAACGCTGCGGTCGCGACCTTCGAGAAGCGGCGCGCGGCGAGGTCCGTGTGGGCGCCGCCGCGGCGGGCGTGGACGAAGAGCGCGAACAGGCCACCGGCCCACAGGGACGCCGCGACCAGGTGCCACAGGAGGCTGTTGGTCGCCATGTCGTGGGATCCGCCCGCCGACGAGTGGCCGGTGAGCGCGAGCGGGATCAACGTCACGACGCCGAGCCCGAGCACCACCGGCGTCCAGTTCCAGCGCAGCAGCATCCGCGAGCAGATCGCGAGGATCATCGCCAGGATCGCCGTGTTCCGCCACGCCTCCGCGAGCTCGATCTGCGGGATCGCCCGCCACAGGTTCTCCGGTTGCAGCGCCTCACCGAACGGCTGCCCCGACGTGTCGGACACCGTCAGCGGGACGAGCACCAGCGCGCACGCAGCCCACACGATCGCCGCGTTCGACGCCGTCCGCACCGCCCGGTATCCGTCGACGTCGAGGACGCCGCTCTTCTGCGGCGGCACCAGGAACGACGCGAGCAGCAGCGACCCGATGGAGATGATCGCCGCGACCTCACCGATCGCCTTGACCGCGGGCAGCCCGTACGTGGTGAGCGGGCCGGGGTCGGGGATGCCGAGTCGCACCAGCGCCTCGGACGCCGACAGTCCCACAACCAACGCTGCGACCAGTCCGGCGATCAGACCGAGGGCGACGAAGACGGGAACCACGCTGCTGCGTGCCGTCCGGGTCGGCGGCGTGTCGGCGTGGGCGAGCTCGGGTGATGCCATGCCACCAGGGTAGGAGGCGGGCGCGTGTGAGCCACGCCCAGGTACTACGCAGCGTCGTCGCGCAGCCTGGCGTGACGCGCGAACCCGAGCCGGTAGACTCCTGACCCGATCCCGACAGGGGTCACGCCTCCGTAGCTCAGTTGGATAGAGCAAGAGCCTTCTAATCTCTAGGTCGCAGGTTCGATTCCTGCCGGGGGCACGGTAGTTTTAGCAGCTCAACAGGGCAGTTTGCCGAAAACGCGAGACAGCCGTTCCCTCAAGATTCCCTCCAACTAAGAGATCCGACACCGCGGAGAGTGTCTCGCCCGAGGTACGGAACCCGTCGCTCACTCAGCGAGGCGCAGGCATTCCACCCTGACTCAGCCATCGGAGCGTCGCGATCAAAGCTGGCAGCAGGACATCCACTGGACGCCTTCGACGTCAGTGTGTCACCACGACGCACGCGGATCATCTCGCGAAATTGGCGTTCCGCAACGTTAAATCTCAACACACCCGATAGCACCACCAATTGCGTCGTTCACCTATCTGTACCTCTAGGTCGACATGCGCGGCCAACCCGGCTCGACGCGCCTCCACCGCCGCCTGTATGGACTGGGAACCGGGAAGTGGTTCGCCAAGCCTGCGGCCCTAATCACCCGACGGAACGTCCGCCCGCCCGGCACGAGCAGCGTCGCCACCCCCATGCGGTCGGCGCGATGTGCGCCTCCGCCAGGGCCTGGACACCCGACATGCGCACGAAGTCCACGCGGGCCACGTCGACGATCAATGTTCGAGGGGCTTCGTCGATAGCCGCGTTGACGGCCGCCTCGAAATCCACGATCGCCGGGCGGCCCACCCCGAAATCAAGTCCCGAGCGCGGGCACACCGCCTGCCCCATCTCGTCCCCCGGTCCGGGATGGATGGGTTCTGATCTGAGCAGGCAGCCCGGTATAGGGGGAGAGCGGAGGATGGTCGCCGGTAGCGTCATCGAGCATGTTGACAGCGACCGAAATCGAGCAGCACATTGCAGACATCGGACACGAGACTCGCAGTGTCGAGTTCAAGGGTCCCGGCAGCGCGACGAATAAATACTACTTCGCGAAGATTGTCCGAGCAGCGTTGAGCATGGCAAATCTGCGCGACGGCGGATATGTCGTGCTCGGCGTCGGCGAGGTGAACGACACGCTAATCCTCCGGGGGCTCACGGAAGATCAGGTTTCCGAGTGGACCAACTTCGACGACCTGTCGAGCAAATTTGCGACCTACGCCGATCCACCGTTGAGCTTCGATGTCGCTGCTGTGGAGCTGACCAGCGGCGCGCATGTAACGGTGCTCCAACTCCACAGCTTTACCGACCTGCCGCACCTTTGTGCAAAGGCGTACAACGAAGGCAAGGAAGAAGTATTGCGAAAAGGTGCTCTATACGTTCGCAATCGCAGCAAGCCGGAGACCAGCGAAGTGGCCTCCCATGTGGAGATGCGCGAAGTCCTCACAATCGCCACCCAGAACGCGCTTCGTGAGTTCGTGGCGACAGCACAAAGCGCCGGACTCCAGCTGCAGCCCATAGACGCGGCCACGCGCTCCACCGAAGCCTACGATCGCGAGTCCGAGAGTTGGTTGGCCGTAAACGAGTACGCCCGGCGCCAGCTCGGCCATTGGGACATCGTCATTCGACCGCAGCCATACGAGGCAGACCGCCTCGACCGCGACGCGCTCGAAACTGTGTTGGCACAATCGACAGTGCGCCTGCGCGGATGGCCAGTCCCCTACATCGGCCACGCGGAGATGCTCAACGGACAGTCATATATCGGCTGCGACATCCCGGTGAGGAACACACCGCACGAGGAGCAATGGCGGCTCTTTACCTCCGGTCAGTTTCTGCACCGCCGCGTGCTGACATATGACCTTATCGGGAAGCCTGATCAGATCCCTGTCTGGGAGATCCTGTTCTACTTGACCGAGGTCGTCGAACTCGCAGCACGCTTGTCTCAGTCGATGATCACCCCGATGGGGATGACCGTGCAGGCCACCTTGCGCGGCGCTGCCGGCCGCCTCCTCGTATCCGACGATCCCAAACGCCACCTCCACGACGATTACCGAACCAGCGACTCCACCCTCACCACCTTGATAGATCTTCCGGTATCGGAGTTGCTCACCGATCCAGGCGCACTCGCCGTGCGAATGGCAAAGACGCTCCTCCAAGGATTCGGCTTCATGGCCACCGACGAGGTACTCAGCGACTATCAGCATAAGGAATTGCTGAGCTGACGAGCCTGAACGCTAGGTGTCATTCGGAGACGGCGGGCTGATCAACCGAACATTGGTAAGTCCACCCTGGTTGATGCAATCCTCGGCAAGATCGTGGACCTGTTGGTAGTAGTCGAGGCTGTCGGCGTCCGCGCGGACTGTCACCACCACCGGGTTGTATCGTGCGAGAGGAAGGGACGTCCCGTCGTAAACGTACCCGGAGTTGTCGACCGTCTGGATGATCATGGGCGCCCCGCCGGTCCACTCAATCCCGATTCTCACGTCGTACTCGTTCGTGCCTCGTCGTTCGCTCACCGCACGGATCAAGCCCATGAGGTCGGCAATGGCGCACTCGATCGCCGAGGAGTCGATGCGTTCCCCGGGATTGTTTTGGTTTGGCCCCGATGGATGCCCGCCAACGGCGGTAGCAAGGGTGACAGCCCCGTCGTGATGACAGCTCGCCCACGACTCTTTCCATCGAGAGTGTTGCGATTCTGCAGTGTTCGCTGCGACCCAACGGCGCAGTCCGGGTCGTGGATTGAGGCGATCTACTGCCTCAAGCGGATGGATCCCGCCTCGGCCGGCGAAGTAGACGCCGTGGACGAGTGCCGCCTCGAAAATCTCGCCAGCCTGGCCACGCGGTGGACGAACGGGCTGGGAGGCAGGCAGACGTGGGGACGCCACAGCGATGAACCAGGCGCGCTGGTTGGTGTCTCTGCCAGAGGCCGCGTCGCGGTAGAGATTCGCGAGCGCTTCTGCCTCGTGGCGGCGCTCGTCAAACCGTGCCCGATACATGGCTTCGATCTGACGCTCTTTCATCCACACGGTGTCTGCGTCGTTGCGGATCGGTGCCCCGAAGTACTCGTTCCTGTAGATGAGGTGAGGACCGTCTGCACTCGCCGGGACCAAAACGGCTACCGCTCTTCTTCCGGGGTTACCAACCTCACGAATACCCAGTCCAAAGATCGGCGGACTGATCGCTGTCACGGCTGCACTTCGCAGCGCCCGTTCGTGGGTTTCGGTGAGCTCCCCGACGTCGAGTCGCTTGATTGCCGCCTTCTGCGACTCCTCGATCCCGTAGATGATCGTGCCACCACCACTGTTGGCCATCGCGGCAATGTCCTTCGGATAGTCCGTGGACTGCAGCGCTTTGGCCGGTGGGAGTTCGGACTTCCAGTCCAGGTCGTCGGTTTCCTTGACTCCGTTCTCGACGGCGGCGTCGAGCAACTCGTCGGTGATGGGTCCTGGTTCCCGACCGAGCAGGCGGTGGATCGCGGTGAAGTCCATGGGATCACTCTCTACCATCGACAGCACAACGAGGGGTTTAGGGGCTGCGTACCGGCACGCGCCCTACCGGTGCAACGATTCGGGCGCGGCGGCGGCGATCCGAATCACCTGACCGAGCGCTTCGCGCCGATCGCAGACCACCTATCCCGGTACCGGTTTGGCTCCTCGCCGTCGACGCGTTGGTATCCACCGCTTCGACTCACCTTGATCCGCACTGATGTGACGCCGAACGAGACTGAGCAACCACGCCCTGGACAATTGGAACATCACCAACGGGCCGTTCTTCGCTGACCTGTTCCCGCCGACCGAACCACGGAAAGCGATCGTGTCGGCCCGGACCTGCGCACCGCAATCGAGAATGCGCTGATGTCGTACACCCGCCCAGGCTCGCCCCATCAGGTAGCAGGACGGCCGTGCGCCGGTGATTCGTTCCACAGCAGTCCGCGCCTGCCAGTCCGGTCGCGACGACTGGCGAAACTGGGCGAAGCTTCCATCGGCGGCGCCTCGGTCATCCCGATGAACCGTTGCACGTACTCGTCAAACCCTGACATTGCGGCATCCGCCCCCTTGGTTCAATTTTCAACCAGGGAGAGAAGCGGCCTACACTGGGTGGGCCACCGCACTCCAGCCGTTCGGACGCGCCCCTCCCCCCACCCTCAAGCCGTCCGATGGCCAACACGCAGCCACCCGCAGGGATCGTTCAAATGAACGCCCTAAACGGAGCAAGCTATGGCCGCCACGAACCTGAGACTGATTGAAGGTTGCGTTCGCATCGTCGTTCTTTCAGTTGGACGAGAGCGCCGCCTCGCGGTCATGTCCCTGCCGTCGGGCATCATTTGCGATTATGACCGTCACCGTGAACCCTTTGGATTTCGAGCTGATCTGGCCACGCGAGCTGCTCAGATCTGAACTTTCTGCACTAATAAATGCTGACGTTGGAAGTCAGGAATGGGCACAACGCGTTGAATTGCTTCTCGAGGATGCCTTCGCCGACTTCGCAGCACGTGATCACTTCGCTTCGATCTCCAGCGAAAGCTGGCACAGATCTGGTGGCGCCAGAGTAGATCAGCGAAGGCAGTTCATGGCGGAAATCCTCCGACACCTCGACTCATTTCCGGAGCCGAGAGAGCGGCCGGCGTACTGGTCTGAACGCAACGCTGGCGTCGTACCCCGTGCGCTGACGATCGAGGCAACCACGCGTGAGTTCGGTCGACTGATCGACGAACTCGACCGAAAGGGATACTTCGAGCATGCATTCACGAAGGACTGTGTCGACGATCCGGCAACCGTTGATCCGTCTGGTCTGATTGAGACGCACATCGGTATTCCGGATATGTGGCCGATCGACCCGAAACGGCTCGCTGCGGACACCGACAGGTTCTTCGACCTGATCGAAGTTCTGCACGACCTGGTCGCCAGGCCACGCAACCGCGACCTTCACCCTTACTCGGGCTGCGGCTGGCATTACAGCGAGTTCTCCCGATCGGCCGGTCGACAACTGTACATCTGGCGCGTCAACCGACTCCTCGACCGCAGCAGTATCGATCTCCGGCTCGCCGACAACGGCGAAGACACGGGCAGGCTTGTTGAGGTGACCGACGACGCACGGACGGACCTGGTCACTGACATGCTCACCCGGGATGATCCGCGGACCGGAGGCCGGATACGGCATGCCATCACCTTGTTCCGCGCTCGCGGAGCGACCGATCACGACAAGCGTTCGGCGGCGAATGCCCTGGCCCTCGTGCTCGAAGAGCGACGGCAACTGTTGAAAGCAGAGCTGCTCAAAGACGACGAGTCGGCCCTGTTCCACATTGCGAACAAGTTCGCGGTCAGGCATGAAGACGGTAAGCAGCAAGGTGACTACGATCCTGCCTTCCGCGACTGGCTCTTCTGGTGGTACCTCGCAACAGTGGAGTTGACGGATCGGATCCTTGACCGACAGGAGGAGAAGCGTGCCCCGAATCGATTGACGGCGACCGACACAAGTTCCGCATTGAACGACCTGACGGGCATATCAGGCGCACCCTAACTGCCCATCGGCAGGAAGGACAGTAGTGTCACCCCGGTATCGGTTGCTGCTGCGGAGGTTGGCCAAGTCATGGGTTCTGTTCACGAGGTCATCGAGGCGTTCCGGCAGGCACCGTCGAACTCGGAACGGGGCACCAAGTTCGAGCAGCTGATGGTCCGCTACTTCCAACTGGACCCGATGCTCGCGCAGCAGTACGACCAGGTGTGGCGGTGGACGGACTGGCCCGGCCGCGACGGGAAGCCGGACACTGGCATCGACCTCGTCGCTCGCGAACGCGACACCGGCGCCTATACCGCGATCCAGTGCAAGTTCTACGAGCCGACCCACACCCTCGCCAAGGGCGACATCGACTCGTTCTTCACCGCGTCGGGGAAGAAGCCGTTCACGAACCGGGTGATCATCTCCACTACCGACCGGTGGGGGAAGAACGCCGAGGACGCCCTCGATGGGCAGTCGATCCCGGTGCAGCGGATCGGGCTCGCGGAGATCGCGGAGTCGCCGATCGACTGGGACATCGCCTGGCCGGCCGGCGAACTACAGGTCGACCTGTCGGAGGCGAAGCGGCACGAGCCGCGCACCCATCAGCAGGACGCGATCGACGCGGTGTTCGCCGGGTTTGAGGCCGGCAACGACCGCGGCAAGCTGATCATGGCGTGCGGCACCGGCAAGACGTTCACCGCCATGAAGATCGCCGAGCGCACCGCCGCCGAGAACGGCGGGAGCGCGAAGGTCCTGTTCGCGGTGCCGTCCATCTCGTTGCTGTCGCAGACGCTGCGGGAGTGGACCGCGCAAACCCAGCTCGAGCTGCGGGCGTTCGCGGTCTGCTCGGACACCAAAGTCTCCCGCTCGGCGGAGGACGTCGCGGTCCACGACGTCGCCATCCCCGTCACCACCGATGCCGCGACCCTGGTCGCCGAGATGGGTCACCGCAAACGCGCCAAAGGGTTGACGGTGGTATTCACCACCTACCAGTCGCTCCCGGTCGTCGCGGCGGCGCAGACACAGGGTGTGGACCCGTTCGACATCGTGATCTGCGACGAAGCACACCGCACCACCGGTGTCACTCTGTTCGGCGACGACGAGTCGAACTTCGTCCGCGTCCACGACGCCGACTACCTCAAATCCGAACGCCGCCTCTACATGACGGCGACCCCGCGGATCTTCGACGAGACGGTCAAGGACAAGGCCGACGAGCATTCGGCGGAACTGTCGTCGATGGACGACGAAACCATCTACGGTCCCGAGTTTCATCGCCTGTCGTTCGGGGACGCGGTCGAGCGTGGTCTGCTCACCGACTACAAGGTGATCGTGCTGACCGTCGACGAGGACCTCGTCGCCTCCCCGCTGCAGCAGCAGTTGGCGGGCGAGTTCTCCGAGCTGCGGCTCGATGATGCGTCGAAGATCGTCGGCTGCTGGAACGGCCTGGCCAAGCGCGCCGGTCGCACCCCCGACGGCACCGGCTTCGCTCCCGGTGAGGCACCGATGCGGCGGGCAGTGGTGTTCGCGAAGGACATCGCCGCCTCCAAGCAGGTAGCCGAGGTGTTCCCCTCCGTGGTGGACGCCTACCGTGACCTGCTCGCGGAGAACGAGAACGACGGGCACGCGGTGTCGTCGACGAACCTTGATCTCGCGTGCTCTGTCCACCATGTCGACGGCACCTTCAACGCTCTGCAGCGCAACGCCGAACTCGCCTGGCTCAAAGCGCCGGTCCCGGAGGGGGAGTGCCGGATCCTGACCAACGCCCGCTGCCTGTCCGAAGGCGTGGACGTGCCGGCTCTGGATGCGGTGATGTTCCTCAACCCCCGCAATTCCGTGGTCGACGTCGTGCAGTCGGTGGGCCGGGTGATGCGCAAGGCCGACGGCAAGGACTACGGCTACATCATCCTGCCGGTCGCCGTCCCGGCTGGTATCTCACCGTCGCAGGCACTCTCGGACAACCGCCGGTTCAAGGTGGTCTGGCAGGTCCTCAACGCCCTGCGCGCGCATGACGACCGGTTCAACGCGATGGTCAATTCCATCGCCCTCAACGCCAAGTCCGATATGAAGGCAGGCAAGGGAACCGACCGGCTCCTCGGCGACCACATCGGCCCGGTCACGAATTCCGACGAAACCTTCAGCGACGGCACATCCAGCACATCCAGCACCTCACCCGAAACTGCCGAGTCTGCACCGGATTCCGGTGGGCACATGGCGCAACAGATGGCGCTGTTTTCCCTGTCGGAGTGGCAGGAAGCGATCGTCGCGAAGATCGTCGACAAGGTCGGCACCCGCAAGTACTGGGAAGACTGGGCCACTGACGTCGCCGACATCGCCAATGCTCAAATCACCCGCATCCGCGCTCTCCTCGCCGGCTCGACCCCCGAGGTCGCGACGGCGTTCGAGCAGTTCCATCAGGGCCTGAAGGACAACCTGAACGACTCCATCACCCGAGATGATGCGATCAGCATGTTGTCGCAGCATCTGATCACCAAGCCGGTGTTCGACGCTCTGTTCGTCGAACACGACTTCGCCTCCCACAACCCGATCTCTCAGGTCATGCAGGCGATGGTCGACACACTCGGGGACTCAGGCCTCGAAGCCGAAACAGCGAAGCTCGACGGCTTCTACGCATCCGTGCGCGTGCGGGCCGCAGAGGTCACCACTGCTGGCGGCAAGCAGAAGGTGATCGCCGAGCTGTATGAGAAGTTCTTCCACATCGGATTTAAGAAGCAGTCCGAGGCCCTCGGCATCGTCTACACCCCCGTCGAGATCGTCGACTTCATCCTCCACGCTGCCGACCAGGCGTCCCGGGATGCGTTCGGCCGCGGCCTGACCGACGAAGGCGTCCACATCCTCGATCCGTTCACCGGCACCGGCACGTTCATGACCCGGCTGCTGCAGTCCGGGCTCATCCAGCCGGCCGACTTGGCCCGGAAATATGCGGGCGAGTTGCACGCCAACGAGATCATGCTCCTGGCCTACTACATCGCGGCGGTGAACATCGAATCCACCTACCACGCGATCATCGGCAGCGAAGGCGAAGCTGAATACAGCCCTTTCGAGGGGATCGTGCTCGCCGACACCTTCCAGATCACCGAGGACGGCGACAGCCTCGACGCGGTGATGTTCCCCCAGAACAACGACCGTATCGTCCGCCAGAACTCGATCCCGATCAACATCGTCATCGGCAACCCGCCCTACAGCGTCGGCCAAACCTCCGCGAACGATCTCAACGCGAACGTCTCCTACCCGACCCTGGACAAGCGGATCGCCGACACCTACGCCAAACGCTCCACCGCGCAACTTAAGAACAGCCTCTACGACTCCTATCTACGCGCCTTCAGGTGGGCCACCGACCGGATCGGCGACAACGGGATCGTCGCCTTCGTGACCAACGGCGGCTGGATCGATGGCAACACCGCCGACGGCATCCGCCTCTCCCTCGCCGACGAATGCTCCCGCATCTACATCTACAACCTCCGCGGCAACGGACGTATCGCAGGCGAGCTCGGCCGCAAGGAAGGCAGACCGATCTTCGAATTCGGCGGGTGGGGCCCTGACGGCAACGAGATCAAGAGCACTAAAGGCGGCTCCCGCGCCACCATCGCAATCACACTGCTTGTCAAGAATTCGAAAGAGTCCAAACCGGGCACCATTCATTACGCACAGGTCGGCGACTACCTGTCCGCGGGCCAGAAGATCCGCGCCATCACGGACGCTGGCAGCTTCAACGGGCTACAGCTGCGCCACATCGTGCCAAATGAGCACGGCGACTGGACCAACCAACGCAACGACGAATTTAGGCAGTGGCCTGCGATCGGGGACAAGAAGTCGAGCACCGGTCGATACGCCATGTTCAGTACCTATTCCGGTGGGCTGAAGACAAACCGCGATGCGTGGTGCTACAACTTCTCGCGCACCGGGCTCGAAAACAACATCGGCCGTGCGGTTGACTTCTATAACTCTGAGGTTGATCGCATCGATTCCATCCGGGCCTCGACCACCGCCCTTCCTCCAGTTGACTCACTCATCTCCACCAACCCCAAGCTGTTCAGCTGGGACAGAATCAACAAGAGGCAAGTCGCCCAAAGCATTCGGCTCGTCACGCAGCAGGCGGGATTCCGCTTCAGCACCTACAGGCCATTCACCAAACAACACGCCTACTTCGATGAAAGGCAGCAACTCAACAACTGCACCTACCAGCTCCCCGTGATGTTCCCCACGCCGCACCACCGGAACCTCGGGATCGTGCTGACAGCGCCGGCGTCTCATTTTGAGTTCACGCCGTTCATCACCGATCTGCTGCCGAACCTGCACCTGCTCGATACCGGCCAGTTCTTCCCCCGCTGGATCTATCTCAAGTCTGAATCGGCCGAGGGTGAGTTGGACTTCGCATCGAGTGATTCGGACGAGATTGACAAGTACGGCTACCGCCGTGTGGACAACATCACCGACGGCATCCTCGCGCTGTACCGCAGCGCGCTCGGCGAGCAGGTCAGCAAGGACGACATCTTCTACTACGTGTACGGCCTGCTCCACGACTCCGCCTATCGCGAAACCTACGCGGCGGATCTGAAGAAGATGCTCCCGCACATCCCCACACCAGAGACATGGGAACGTTTCGAGCAGCTCGCTGCCGCTGGCCGGAAGTTGGCGGACCTGCACGTGAACTACGAGGCAGTCGAGCCGTACGGCCTCGACGTGCAGTTGAAGAAGGGCGCTTCCGCGGAGGATCGTGAGACGTGGCGGCTGTCGAAGCTCAAGTGGGGCAAGAAGAAGGACCCGGACACCGGTAAGAATGTCGACGACCGCACCACGATCGTTTACAACCCGAAGGTCACCATCGCCGGTATCCCCGAGAATGCCGAACGCTACATGCTCGGGCCCCGCTCAGCGTTGGCGTGGATCATCGACCGCTACCAGGTCAAGACCGACAAGGCGTCAGAGATCATCAATGACCCTAACGACTGGTGCGACGAACACGACGACCCCACCTATATCGTCGACCTCATCAAACGTGTCACCACGGTGGCCGTTGAGACGATGAAGATCGTCGACTCGCTGTGAATTCAGAAAGTACTCGATACCGAGCGCAGGGTGAGGTGCCTCGATAGACAGCCAGCGGGTGCGCTTTCACCCGTGAAGTGCAAGCACCTTTTGCGCCTTCACCAACCGTCGAGGTGTCGAGCGTCTCGACACTTGCGAGAGATCCATCTTCTCGTGAGTCACCCCCGAAAATACCGTGACCTGCATAAATGAATGAATCTGTGTCTTCATGTACGCGAGAGACCGCGCAGGCAACTGTCGAGCGCTCGACACCTCGACAGTTGCCTGCCCCAGCGGCCTTCACTCCACCAACCGGTACACCGCCTTGCCGGATCGGTTACGGGAAACCGCCGCGAGCACCTCGCGGCCCACCATGTCGACGAGCACGCCCGGGATCGCGGAGCGATGAGCCTTCCCGGTGGCGGAGCTGTCGAACAGCCTTGCCACGTCGCGATGGGTGAACTCCTTCCCGCCGTCGAACACCTTCCGCAGCTTCGCCTCAACCTGGTTGGCGGAGTGGCGTTCGAGGTGCTCGGCTCGCGCCAGGTCCCGCTCTGCCTCGGCCTTCCCCCGGCTGGCGTTGTCCCGTCCGGCTTTCGAGCCGATCGCCGCCTGCACCTCGGCACGCACGGAGTCCGAGTGACGCATCACCACACCCGCCAGTTCCCAGTCCTCGGCGGTGACGTCGAACAATTCGGCATGGTTGTCCGGTCGGCCCGCGTACTCCAACGGGTTCGCCAGCACGTGGAACACCCGCAACAGCGCCGCCACCTTCATCCGCGTTGCCGTCGAGTGCCCGTCCAGCCCCTGCGCCCCGTACCGGCGGATGCTGAGCTGCTCGGCGCGGATCTCGGCCACGATCTGACTGGGAAACCGAAACACGCCGGCGTACACCGTTTCCGGCCAGGCGAGATCGAACGCCGGTACCGGATCGGCAAGGTCGGGGATCGTCGGGTCGATGACCTTGAAGAAGAGCACACGCTGCGGCAGGCCCCCGTCCTCATCGTCCATGACCCACCCGAGATTGGTTGGCTGCGCGCACATGACACCCGCGAACCGGTAGGTGCCGTCACCACACCCGTTGCGCTTTGCGGGGTCCGCGTACTCGACCTTCAGACTCCCTCCGGTGACGGCCGTCCGCAGTACGTCGACCACGGTGTTGCCGCTACGCGCGCTCACGGTCTTCAACTGTGTGACCTCGTCGACCCAGAACAGGCTGGCGTGGTTCGGATT
Organism: Rhodococcus sp. RD6.2; assembly: GCF_001040705.1. Taxonomy (GTDB): domain Bacteria; phylum Actinomycetota; class Actinomycetes; order Mycobacteriales; family Mycobacteriaceae; genus Rhodococcus_G. The sequence continues at coordinate 85,506 of NZ_CVQP01000001.1, read as the reverse complement.
CCGCCACACCCACCCCATCCCGACCACAGTAGACCCCTCCTTGACCTTCTCCATGTGGCCGTACGAGCGTGTGATGCCCTCACCCGAGCCGGGTCCGCCGGTCTCCTCGACAAGCGTGGTGTTGAGCGGGATCATCTCCTTCGCGACCTTGCCTGCAACGCCCTTGCCTTCGCCGGGCCTGCCGACCAGCGCGACGAGCAGGTTGGTCTGCATCGGCCCGCCCGAGATCGCTGGCAGCTCGACGGTGATCGGGATCAGCGCCGCGACCCGGCACAGTGCGACACCGAGCACCGCCCACGGAGCGGCCACCCTCGCGTGGGCCTGCCGTTGGATGCGTTCCAGTTCCGGCCTGGCGGTCCAGAATCGGGCCTCGGTGGGAAGCACCGTCACGTCGTCGTCCGCCAGCCGCAGCAGGTCGGCTGTCTCGGCTGCCGGATCGGCGGACGGCGTGGAGGCGAGGAGGTCGTGCCCGCGTTGCCCACACACCATGCGGTTCCACTCCGCTTGTGCGGCCTCGACGCCCCGGATCGGCCCCATCACCTGCATCCACTCCAGGCTGAGCGCCGTGAGAGCAGCTGGGACGCCGGGAGCGCCCTGTTCCGCGAGCCGGAACAACGCCAGCACGTGCCTGAGGGTCGAATCATGTCGGGAGCCCGCCCGCCCACGGAGATCCCGCATCGCCTCGTCGAGCCGCCCCCGCACCTTCGCACTCGGTTCGCCGCCCGGCAGTCCGGCCAGGATGTCCGGCACGTCCGCGACCGACGTTGTCACCGATGACCTGGCACCTGCCCGCAAGCCCTCGACCCACGTGTCCGGGAGCATCGGCAGAGACTCGACACTCGGCGGACCGTCGACCACCTTGCCGTCCGCGTCGATCCACTGGTACACACCACCGCTGGGGTGAGCCGACGGCGACACGACCATGTACCGGTGGAACCACTGGATGATCTCGATGTGACCGAGCCCCAGTTCCCGAAAGGCGAGCACCGTCACGAACCCGACCCCCGCCGGTACCCTGTACAACCTGATGCCGCTCGGGTTCCCGGTTCCCCGGCTTGTGCTCCGCACCGTAGGCGGCAGTGCGCCCCAGACCTTCTCGGCGTGAGCGAGGGTCACCGCACCGCTCTTGTCGCCGTAGTGGTCGACGTCGATGCCGATGACTGCGTACTCGTCACCGGGCACACCCGGAAGCCGCACCGCCACGTTGCCGTCCGGGTATCCCTCGATCCACGCCTCGCAGTCCGCACGCGACGGCACCGCACCCCCGTAGCCGGTGTAGCCCTTCGGTGGCGAGGACTTCGAGCCCTTCGGCAGCGGCATGACGTGGCAGTAGCCTGCGCGCCAGTACCGGTCGATCACCTCCGTGCTGTAACTCACTTCGTCATCACCGCCACGAGGTGATCGTTGGCGCTGGCGGTCTCGACTTCGGTGCGGCAGCGGTCGCACACGAGCGAGTAGATGAGCAGGTGCATCCCACGCAGTCGGGCGTGCATGCACTCGACTGTCCATAGTTCGCCGAAGCGCGGACGCCAGTCACAGCGCGAGCACCTGCGGGCAGCGTCGTTGTTCATCAACGCGGCCGCCGCCACCTCGTATGCCTTCTTGAGTTCTCGTTCAGTGGGTGCGCTGGCGGACAAGCCCACAACGGTGCTCGATGTCGTCCTTGGAGTCGTCCCCTTGTTGTTGCTCATGCCAGTTCGCCGCCTTCGACGCGCTCGGTGACGGCTTTGATTGTCCCGCGGCGAGTACAGGTGACCGGCTCGAACATCCCGTCGAGATCGGCCTGATCGACCCGGATGAGTCGCGGCCCGCAACGGAACGCGGGCAGAGTGCCGTCTGCGATCCGGCGGCGGAGAGTCCGCTCGTGCAGTCCGGTGTAGTCAGTGGCTTGTGCCAGGGACAGATAACGCTTGGGCATGAAGCCTCCACAGTATTGAGCTACTACTGTGGCGCGGCTCCGAAGATGCGTTGGCCGTCCTGACTCCGACCGTTCGTCTCCGTGATGCGCCGGGATGCCTTCACAATTCCTGGCTCTACGTTCCCTCCCCGTCGTCGGTGACAGGACAGCACCTCGGGGAGCAACATCCTCACTCTACAGGCCCCAGCGCGTGTCACGCCCCGACGCGTTGCGACATCGCACGCCGTGGCCACCTACTCCCCCGCCAGCGCACTCAGTCGCTTTGCGATCTCGGCATCACGGCCAGCCGCGACGTGCTGGTATTTCATCGCCATATTCGGCGTGGTGTGACCGAGCCTCAACATCAACTCAGCGGTCGACGCACCAGACTGGGCCGCAAGAACGGCGCCAACGTGGCGCAGGCTATGCGGCGTCAGCTCAGGCTTGCCGATCGCACCCGCGGCACGCTTGAACGGATTGCGCAGCTCCCAGTCGGACAGGTGCCCGCCGCTCTTACCGGGGAACAGCAGCGCCTCGCCCTCCTTGCCGACCGCGCCAAGGTGCCTGTTCAACACCGGCACGATGTGTGGCGGTATCGCGATCCTGCGCTTGCCGGCCCTCGTCTTCGGGGTGTCGACCAGATACACGCCGCTGCGGTACGTGACCGAGCGCTCTACCCTGATCGTCTCGCCCCTCGGCCCCACATCCTTGCGGCGCAACTCCTTGAGCTCACCCGAGCGCAGACCGCACCACGCGGTTAGCAGCACTGCGACGCGGAGATTCTCGGGCATCTCGTCCGCGAGCGCGACCAATTCAGCCGGAGTCACGAGTTCTATCTCTTTCGCACGCGACGTCTGCATTGCGGACCTGATCCGGCATGGGTTCGCGTCGAGCACTTCGTCCGAGACCGCGGTCGCACAGATCGCGTGCAGTAGCGAATAGGAGTGTGACGTCCGGGTAGGGCCTGTCTCCAGCCTTGCGTACCAGGCTCGTACGATCGCCGGGGTAATCGCCGAGACCGCAAGGTCACCCAGCACGGGCAAGATGTGCAGTCGCAGCAGATCGGCGTACAGGCCCCGCGTGCGCGCTTTCAAGGTCCGTTGCTCAAGCCAACTCGACGCGTACGCGCGCAGGGTCAGGCTGCGCTCATGTCGCGTGCCGGGCGGGCGCCAGGTGTCGAGGTCAATCTTGCGCTTTTCGGTTGCCAGCCAGCCCTCCGCATCGACCTTGGCCGCGAAGGTGCGGGGGGCCGCGTATTGCCGTCCATCCGGCCCGATGTAGGTCGCCCGGTAGTTCTTGGACTTCAACTGCTTGCAGGTGCCCCACGATCGCCGCTTGGTGGCCATGATCGAACTACTTCCGTGTTCCCTCTGCGTTCCCTTCAAGGCTACGCGCGTGACCAACTGTGTCCGCTTGCGTCACTGAGCCGAAGGGACGACCAGGCAGGTCATGCCACTTGACTAGCGACGACGCTCGTCCACCGGGGAGGTTCGATTCCTGCCGGGGTTTTCCTGGACAGCCAGGCCAGCTCGAACGACGCCGTCAGCGTATGACCCCGATCTCGATCAGCCATCTCACTGTCTCGCGGATGATCGAACCGAGTACCGGACCGACGAACGTCTCCAGGTCGAGCATCGCGACACCTCCGGTCCGGACGACAACTCGCCACTCGTTTCAAGGTGGAAGCGCGAGCTGAGTTGTTCGCAGATACGCCGGGCCGCCATCCGCGACTTCCGCTACGAAACCCGCATCCACCTCGAGTGTGGTGTGAAACACTATCGTTGCGGGCGCCGATACACGGGGTTGAGGTGAGTCCAATGCCCGAACTCCACATCGACCGCTGCGGTCGGCACATTCTCGAGAACTCCCCGACCGCACCCTGCCGGTCGCCTCCCCCATGACGATCGTCCCCGACCAGGTGGCGAGGACCGGACGCACTGCGCACGCAGTCCGGTGCGTCCAGTCCGTCGCCCCACGCTCCACTTGTCCCGACAGTGAAGGTGTACGGCCATGGAATTCTTGAGCGAACTCGTAACGGTGCTCGGCGACCTCCTTGAAGTCATGGAGAAGATGCAGGGCGGTCAAGGCGGAGGCGGAGGCGGAATGGGCGGCCTCGGCAGCCTTGGAAGCCTCGGCGGCTCCTGAGCCCCAACCAACGAAGCGGGTCCCGGTCACGTCGTGACCGGGACCCGCTTCGTCTCAGGGCACCTTCACAATCCCCGATGCCCGGGCGCGATTCGCCTGCACCGCACCACTGTGCGGAGTAAAGTCAGTCCCTGTCTTCGCCCGACCCTCACGAGGGTCACCTACCGTCCCAGCGCGTTTCGCGGTTCGTGGACAATCGCGCAGCGCGGATCACCGTCGTGTCAGCGAGAGCCCTCTCGAGAACCGTCCGACCGTGGGAGTCGCCATGAAGATGGCCAAGACCCTTGTTCTGCCCGTGCTCGTCACCGCCGCCCTCGCCGCAGGTGCGGGTCCCGCCGTAGCCCAGTTGCCGGCACCGCCACCGCTCCCCGCGCTGCCGACGGTCCCCCCGCCGCCACCGGTCGCGGCGATGTTCGCCGAGCAGACGTGGCCCGGCAACGAAACCAAGCAGGACGCGTTCAACAACATGACCGACGAGATCAACACCGGCTGGGTCAACGGAGGCCAGCAGCGGATGATGATCGGGTCCTTCGTGGGACTGGCCATCGGATGCGTGTCGATCTTCCCGAACTTCATGGCCGGCTGCATGCTCGGCAACGTCATCGGCGCAGGCGTCGGCGCGGTCGTCGGAATCGACGAGGGCAATCCGAATGCACGGCCTGCGGTGGAGAAGTTCTTCGCGACGCCGTGACACGCCCGCTGGGCCGTCACCGCGGTCCTGCCCCGCCCATTCGCCTGTGCAACAACGCCTGATCACATGGGGATCTCCATGAATATGGCCAAGACCCTTGTCATGCCCGCGCTCGTCGTCGCGACGATCGTCTCCGGCACCGGAACGGCTGCAGCACAATTGCCGGCGCCACCGCCGCTGCCCGAGCTACCCGCCCTCCCGCCGCTGCCGTCGATCCCACTTCCGGAACTGCCACCGCTGTCGCTGCCGGAGCCGGCCGCGGTCCAATTGCCGAACACGGAGCTGCCGAACCTCGAGCTCCCCGCCGTGACCGTGCCCGAGCCGATGTCGGTCCCGCTGCCGACGATGACTCTGCCCGCGCCGGTTCAGGTGGATCTACCGGCACTTCCCTCGCCGCCACAGGTCCCCACCCTCGATGAGGTGGCGCGCATGCTGGGACTGCCGCCACCACCGTCGGAACCACCCGCCGTGCTGTTCGCCAACCAGGTCTGGCCGAGCAATCAGGTAAAACGGGACGCCTTCATCGACATGTCGAACGAGGTCGTCGTCGGATGGAACAACGGCGGCCAGCAGAGAATGGTGCTGGGTTCGTTCGTCGGCCTCGCGATCGGTTGCGTGTCGATCTTCCCGAACTTCATGGCCGGCTGCATCCTCGGCAACCTCATAGGTGCGGGTGTCGGCGCCGTGGCAGGCATCGACGAGGGCAACCCGAAGGCCCGCCCTTCACTGGAGAAGTTCCTGGCGACACCCTGGTGACGCTGCGGCGCACGGCTCGTGCGCCGTCGCCCGATCGTTCAGTTGGTGGAGCCGCCCGATCGTTCAGCGGCACCGCCGCCGCGATCGGTCAGGCGGCACCGCCGCCGCGCCGCACCACCGTCAGTTTCGACACGCGTGAGGAGATTCGCCTGTCCTCGCCGTCGCGGAGCAGCGCGATTCCGGATCGGATCTCCTCGACCACCCAGGTCCCCGCCGTGTCCGAAATATGGACGAGGTCGCCCGCGTGTACCGCCTCACTCATCGTCGTCTCCACTTCCGCGTCGTCACGAGCCGCCTGGACGCCGGTCGCATGCACACAATTATCACGCGCCGACACCTGCACGCCCGGGGTCGGGTCCAGTTCACGCGGGCAATGTCAGGTGCGCACGATCGGTCACGCTGACGGTGACGGCTGCGACGAGGATTCCGATGACCACACCGACGGCGGTGTCGAGCACGCGGCTGACACCGATCTCGGGGCCGACGGTGGATCCGAGGCCGACGATGAGCAACGCCATCGGGGTCACGAAAAGGGTGCACAGACCGTAGTTGCGCGCAGCCGTCACCTCCGCGCCGATCTGCAGGACGGCGATGACGATCGCCGTCTGCCAGAAGCCGAGCGACAGTGCGATCAGCGCCGCCGCGACGACTGCTCCCGCAACGTTGCCGAGCAGTCGTTGGATTCCGCGTTCGACGGTGTGCGTGTAGCTGATTCCCTGCATGGCCGCCATCGCACCCATCGACGCCCACAGCGGGTGGTCGAGTCCGATACCGGCGGCGAGCCATCCTGCGACCGCGGCGGCGAGCACGACGCGTCCGGCATAGATCGCGACGGCCCGCGCCCCCAGTGCCGCGACACCCGATGCCAGGAAGGACGCGGGCCGGGGCAGTGCAGCAGCTTCGATGCCGGGACCGAGAATTGGACTGTGCCGCTTCGTCTTACGGAGCTCACTTTCGTGACCGACCACCGCATCGAGTCGACTGGTGTCGCCGTCGTGGAGCCAGCGGTCGAGTGCCACGTCCGCCTCGGCGAGCAGCGCGGCGAGATCGTGGTCGCGGGCGGCCGACCCGGCCGTCAGTGCGAGGTTCTCGCGCGCCGTGACGATCGCAGCTCTCGCCTCGGCGACGTCGCCGCCGCGCGGGACCCGGCCGAGCGCGCTCAACGCGCGGGCGGTGGCCAGGCGCGCAGGACCCCAGGGCAACACGGCGAACGGCATGAGCGCCACACCCAACCCGACGGCGGCGCCGAGAGCAGCAGCGCCCACCGCGACGCCGAGTTGCGTCCCGGTTCCCGTGAACCCGACGGCCGCGGTCGCGGCGAAGACGAGGATCACGGGTCCCGGTCCGCCGACACGGAAGGCATGCAGGAGGGCTGCGGCGACCCCCGACCCGAGAGCCATGACGCCGATCTGCGCCCACATCGGGATTCCACTCAGCGCGATGAGTCCACCGGCGAGAACCGACGCGACCACGGCCACTCCGACGAAGCCGACCTTCTGCGCGGTCCGGCGCAGCGGCTCGTGACGGGAGAAGGCCGTCGACAGCGCACCGAGAAGCGCGAATCCGGCGATCGAGGCGTGCCCGGCAAGCCCGAACGCGACCAGGACGACCGTTGCCGCGAGGCCGACCCGCAGCGACACCGCGAGGGTGGCATCGGCCGACCTGACCCGAAACGAGCGCCGCCACACGGCTGCGGACACCGAGTGCGCGAGGGCGCCGCGGGCATGACTGAGCCGGCTCGGGTCGGCAGCGAGTGTGGGCATGCCGTCGACCATATCAATATTTCACTAGTAAAATACATACGAAACTGATGTGAACCATGCCGCTACCATGTGCAGATGCCGCCGACAGCCAGCAGCGAGCCGGGCGAGAACGCCACGGGCGACTTCATCGACCACGTCCGCCGGCAGTGGCACGACACCCGCCCCGACCTCGACACCGACCCGATCGACGTGCTCGGGCGAATCACCCGGATCAGCTCACTCGCCCTGCACCAACTGGACCGCGCCCTCGCGGGAAGTGGCGTTTCCCGGGCCGAGTTCGAGTTCCTGTGCGCACTCGCGCGGAGCGACCGGCCACTGCGGGCGTCGGAGGTCACCACTGCGACGATGACCAGCGGGGCGTCGACGACCAAGCATGCCGACCGGCTCACCCGCGCGGGGTTCCTCGAACGCCTGCCGTTCGAGCGCGACGGACGGGTCGTCCTGCTGCAGCTGACAGACGCTGGTCGTGCGATCGTCGACGCGGAATTTCCGGCCCGAGTCGAGCGCGACCGGCGGATGCTCGACGGGCTCGACGACGGCGAGCGCGCCACGCTGACGGCACTGCTCCGCCGCGTCGCAGGCAACGTCGAGGCCTCCACGTGGTGACCGATCGGACGCGGCGTCGCGTCCGCGCGACCGATCGCCTCGGTCGTGCTGCACTAGGGTGTCCGCACTTTCACCGAAGGAGACGTCGTTGAGTGACCATGAAGTGAAGATGATCATCCTGTCGACCGACAATCTGGACGAGTCGATCGCGTTCTACACCGAAACCCTCGGCCTGCCGCTCAAGTTCCGCGACGGTGCGCATTTCGCCGCCGTCGACGGAGGCGCGGTGACCATCGCCCTCGCGACTGCGGTCGATCACCCCATCCACGGCCAGGTCGTCGTCGGCATCAAGACCCCCGATGTCGATGCGGCGGCCAAGGCCGTCGAGGAGGCGGGCGGAGGCATCGTGACGGGACCGTACGACGACGCCCACGAGCGCCGCGCCGTCGTGTACGACAACAAGGGCAACGGACTCGTCTTCTACAGCCCGCTCAAGCGCTGATCCGATTCCCGCCTCGTGAACGGAAAACGCGAGGCGGGAACGACGGACGGCGTAGCGGTGTGTCCGTCGGCGGCTCCCCTAGGCCTCGAAGGGCACCGCGTTGCCGGCCGCGTCACGAACGCCGATGCCGGCCTCGATCGCGGCCGCCAGGTCGGCGACCGTCTCCCACGTCGCCGGCGGCGCGTCCTCGAGGTTGCCGATGGTCAGCCACGTCTCGGTGCCGCGGTAGCGGACGAGTCCACGCCCCGCGGACGTCACCGTGACATCGAGGGATCCGGACAGGGTTCCCTCTTCGACAGTCATCACCGCTGCCGCGGAAGAGATCTCGACCACCTCGTCCATGCCAGCCCTCCTCTGCCGGAGCCCTGCACTGTCATGTGCGCCCACCCAGTGTGCGCCTACCCCAGCCCACTCGGGTCGACGCAGGCGGCGACCGCGGTTCGCAGCGCAGTCTGCTCCGCGGGATCGACGGTCAGTCCGTACGCCACCTTCACCCGGAGGTAGCGATCGAGGTACGTGCAACGAAACTTCCCCGGCGGCAGGTAGTTCGCCGCATCCTGGTCGCCTTTGGACCTGTTGGCCGACGGATCCGATGCCACCAGGTTGACGGCATCGTTGGCGATGCGCCGGCGCGTGTCCTCGTCCGCATCGGCTGCGCCCGACCGCCATGCCTCGGCCAGCGCGACAATGTGCTCGGCGTCGACGGCCGACGAGTCCGTCATCCACTTGTACGGCTTCAACTCGCCGGTCTCACGATCGAGGAAGCCGTACTCGTCCTGCCAACCGCCGTTCGACCCCACCGACAGATCGCAGGTCTTCGGATCGAGCCGTACCGAGCCGACAGCGTCCCGCAGCAACATCACCTCACGAGTGGTGCACCGACCGTACTGCGCGAACTCGGCACCGAAGCCGTACTCGGGCCGGTTCGGTTCCCAGTGCGGGAACTCCTCCCTGCTGTAGCCGGTCATCGGCAGTTCGGGTGCGACCTGCACCTGCGCGAGCAGTTCGGCCAGTTCGCCTGCGACGACGCCGCCCGGCGCCGAATCGGGCTTGGTCCATTCCTCGAGCACGACATAGCCGACGGCGATGATCGCGGTGAGGAGGATCGCCGCGCACACCCCGAGAAGCCGGCGCGCGGAACGAGCCACGCGCGATGTCCGCCGCGTCACCGCGATGTTCCGCCGAACTCGTCACGAGCGGGGCCGAACACCAATGGGACACTCAACGGACAACTCCTCAGTCGCGGGCAAGGCGGCCGTATTATGGCCCGCCCGACCGCCCGCGACCGCACACCACGCCGACGACATCCGCCGTGGTGACGCAGATTACGTCAGCTCGGCAGTGTGCCGCCGTGGTGTGGAGACCTACCTGTCCGTCGCGTCCTCGGGTGCGTCCGGGACGGACTCCGGCGGCGGCGACTTCCGCTCCTCGTCCTCGCGCGCCTTGCGGGAGGCCTCCCGCATCTCGAATCCGTCGCTGATCCAGTCGCCGATCTCTCGGGTGACGTCGCGGACGGCTCCGGCGATGATCATCGCGATCCGGCCGACGTGCGTGGCACCGGACTCCGTCAGTTCCTGCACGGTGTCCTTGCGCCGCTCGAACTTGCCCACCATCGTGCCTCGCTCTCAGGCCGGAACTCGGGAACGGTCGACGATAACACTTGCGGGCGGTGTCGACCGGGCCAGGAACGGCGGTAACGCCAGGGAGAAGATCTTCCCCCACACCGATCCGACCTGGCGGAAGAAGCCGCCGGAGTTGTAGGGCAGTCCGTGCTTGGCGCACAGGGCACGGACCTCCGGGGCGATCTCCGGGTACCGGTTCGCAGGGAGATCCGGGAACAGGTGGTGCTCGATCTGATGGGACAGGTTGCCCGACATGATGTGGAACAGCCTGCCGCCCTCGATGTTCGCGCTGCCGAGCATCTGTCGCACGTACCACTCCCCCCGTGTCTCGTCGGCCGTCTCCTCCTGCGTGAAACTCTGCACACCCGAAGGGAAGTGACCACAGAAGATGATCGAGTACGCCCAGACGTTGCGGACCAGGTTCGCTGTCGCATTGCCGAGCAGGGTCGAGACGAACAGCGGTCCGGTCAGCGCGGGGAAGATCACGTAGTCCTTGAGCACCTGGCGGCCCGCCTTGCGCCACATGCCCGCCAGGAGCGGTTTGACGTCGTACCAGGACCGTTTGCGCGCCATGATGTTCTCGACCTCGAGGTCGTGCAGCATCACGCCCCACTGGAACAGGAGCATCAGCGCGGTCGCGTACACCGGGTTCCCCAGGTAGTACGGCCGCCACGGCTGCGCCTCGTCCATGCGGAGGATGCCGTACCCGATGTCGCGATCGAGGTCGACGATGTTCGTGTACGTGTGGTGCATGTAGTTGTGCGAGTGCCGCCACTGGTCCGCCGGGCACACGGTGTCCCATTCGAACTCCCGCGAGTTCAGGCCCGGTTCACGCATCCAGTCGTACTGGCCGTGCATCACGTTGTGGCCGATCTCCATGTTGTCGAGGATCTTCGAGATCGACAGCGCCCCGACGGCGGCGAGCCAGAACGGGGGCAGGAACCCGAGGTACATCAGGCCGCGGCCTGCCACCTCGAACCCTCTCTGCGCCTTGATGATCGAGTAGATGTACTCGCGGTCCCGGGCGCCGAGGTCGGCGACGACGCGGTCGCGCAGTGCGTCGAGTTCGCGGCCGATGTCCTCGACCTGCTCGTGGCCGAGGACGACCGGCTCGGGGACTCCGGTGTCTGAGCGGCCGCCGAGCAGGGAGGGAAGAGTGAAGGACATTCCGAACATGGTGTGCTCCTTCTGGTGACGAATGTCAGAGGTCGAGGGTGACGTCGCCGACCGCCGCGTTGACGCAGAGCTGGATCGGCTTGTCTGGATCGTTGTCGAGCTCGCCGGTGCGCAAGTTGCGGGTGCAACCCGACGTCTTGACCGTGGTGCAGGTGAAGCAGATCCCCATCCGGCATCCGTAGTCCGGTGTCAGTCCGGACGATTCGGCCTCCTCGAGCAGGCTCCTACCCGAGTGGGATGCAGTTGTGCCGGATGCGGCGAACGTGACGGTGCCGTCGGCGTCCTCGGCGGGGGGCGCGAGCGTCGGGGTGAACTCCTCGGCGTGCAGGCGATCGCCGAGTCCGCGGCGCTCGTACAGGTCACGCACCGATGCCATCAGCGTCGCCGGGCCGCACAGGTAGGTCTGCGCCTGCGCATGCCAGGGCGCGGCCACGTCGAGATGTTCGGCACCGAACCGTCCGGCCAGGTCGCCGTCGTCCGAATGCGTGTATGCGAGAACAACCTTCACATCGGCGTTGTCTTCCGCCAGCGCGCGGAGTTCGGCGAGGTAGGGCACCGCCTCGGCGCTGTCCGCGTAGTGCAGCAACGTCACCTCACCGGCGTATCGCTCGGCAACCAGCGTGCGAAGCATGGACATCACCGGCGTGATGCCGCTGCCGCCACTGATCAGTACCACGATCGGCGGACGCGGCGTCGGCAGGGCGAACTCGCCGTCCGCCTGGGACAGAGACACCACCAGGCCCACTTCGGCATGCCTGTGGAGGTACCCGGACACCAGTCCACCCTCGTGTGCCTTGACTGTCAGCTCGATCGTCGAGCCCCCCTCGACACCGGCAGGCGAGAAGCACCGGGTGTGCCGCACGCCGTCGATCACGACGCCGATCTGCACGAACTGGCCCGCACGGTGGCCTGTCCATTGCCGGGTGGGTCGCAACGTCAGCGTGACGCTGCCCGACGCCGAGTGTCGTACCGCGACGACCTCGGCGCGCAGGTCGCGCACGGTCGCCATGGGGTCGACGAGCTCGAGATAGCGGTCGATCGAGTGCGGGGTGGCCATCGCCTCGAACAGCGACAGCATGCGGGATCGGTTCCTGGTCGGCACGGGCTAGCTCCCTCAGCGCGGTTTCAGTGAACAGTTGTACACTAATTAGTGTGACAGAAAGTCCCAGGCAGTTGTCAAGGGCAGGAGCGCTGTGACGGCCACAACAGTGATCCGCGGTGACTTCCGGTGCACAGGCATACACTCGTTCGGTGACCGCAACCGAGAGTCGAGCCGAGCGCAAGGAAAGAACCCGGGCAGCGCTGCTCGACGGCGCCCTCGGCCTGCTCGCCGATCGCAGCCTCTCCGCACTGAGCCTGCGTGAGGTGGCCCGCAGCGCGGGCATCGTCCCGACGGCCTTCTACCGGCACTTCGCGTCGATGGACGAACTCGGGGTCGCGCTCGTCGAGGACGGCATGCGGATGCTGCGGCGCATGCTGCGCGAGGCGCGCCGTGACCCGGCGCCGCGTGACGCCCGCACCTCGCTGGACATCCTGGTCCGGCAGGTCCGGGCGAACGAGGGGCAGTTCCGGTTTCTCAGCCGGGAGCGTTACGGCGGGGTCACCGAGGTTCGGCAGGCGATCGCCTCCGAATTGCGTTTGTTCTCCAGTGAACTCAGCACCGATCTCGGACGCAACCCGGCCCTGGCGGGATGGCCGCGGAGCGACCTGGACATGGCGGCGGACCTCATCGTCGGCGTGATGATGACGACCGTCATCGATCTGCTCGAGGTCACGGGCGCCGGCGAGGAAGACGTGATCGGCCGCGCCGAACGCCAGCTGCGCCTGATCATCATCGGCATGGGCGGCTGGCGTCCGGCGGCATCGTGAATCGGTGGATCAGCAGGTGGCGAGTTGCGCGGCGATGGCGTCCTTCTCTGCCTGGGTGACCCACAAGCCGTAGGCCGACTTCACCTCGACCTGCTTGGTCACGTAGGTGCACCGGTAGGACTTGTTGGGCGGCAACCATGTTGCCGCGTCACCATCGGACTTGCTGCCGTTGGTCGGGCCGTCCACGGCGAGCAGGTTACGGGGATCGTTGGCGAGGTCGCGGCGGGTGGCGTCGTCGAGTTGCTGGGCGCCCTTCTGCCAGGCGTCGGACAGGGCGACGACGTGATCGATCTGCACCGCCGTCGACGTGGTCTGCCCGCGAACGAAGTCGATCCGCCTGGCGGTGTACGGGTCGTCGAGAGTCCCGGTCGCGACGACGCAGTCCCGCGTGCCGGGCTTGAAGGTCTCGTCGACGAGGTCGCGGGCCAGGATGTCGTTGCGGGTGTCGCAGCCGTTGTGGCCGCCCGCGACCCGGACGTCGTCCGTCCAAGGGGGGCCGAATCGGTCGCGGTCGTAACCGGTCTTCGGCGCCCGACCCTTGACCGGGATCGTGTCGAGGGTCGCCAGGGCGGCTGCCGCGGCGGGCTGCGGGCCGCCGGAACTGCCGACGTCGGCGCTACCGAAGGAATCGGCATCGGCCGTCACGGACGAACAGCCGGTCAGGGTCACCACAGCCAAGGTGGCGACGATCGCCGCGGCCTTCCGGCGCGCGACAGGGTGAAAACTCAAGGGATGACTCCTCGCTCGTAAACGTACGAAGAGGAGTATCAATCGCATGTTTGTGTCAGCAGTGTGAGCCACGCGGCCACCACGTCGACCGTGACCGAGATAACGGGCGTGGCCCGCGCTCAGCCGGCCGCGGCGTACCCGGGGACCGCGATCCGGGCGACGACGCCGCGATGGTCGGCCCCCGGTAGATCGACGGCGTCGACCGCAGTCGCGGTTGCGCCGGAGACGAGGATCCGGTCGATCGACAGCAGTGGGGGCGTCGACCGGTCCGTGGGATAGGTACGCAGAACGCCGGCTCCGGCCTGTTCGGCAGCATCCCGCACCCCGTCGCCGAGCAGTGCCCGGAACTGGGCGTGGTCCCACGTCGCGTTGAAGTCCGCGGCCATGAGAACCGTGTCGGATTCGGACCGCAGCGAGTCGAGAACGCCGTGCAGACGGGACAGTTCGTCCGCCCAGATCGGGGTCTGATGGCGCGGCCACGGTGGCAGGGGGTGAGCAGCGAACATCGTCAGTGATCGGTCGCCCGGCAGCATCACCCGCGCGGACAGCGCCACCATCACGAAGTCCGGGTACTCGACCTGCTCGACAAGGGGGAACCGACTCCACATCCCGGTGCCGTCGGCACCGGAGGCAGCGGGCCGCACATAGCGGTGCGGCAGCAGGTCGTCGAGACCGGCGGCGGCAAGCGCCTCAACCGCGTCCACCGTCAGCTCGTCGACCGCGAGAAGGTCGACCTCACGCGAACGAACCTGGGCGACAACGGCATCCGGATCACCCTTGCCGAACTCGATGTTCGCCTGCATGACGACGATCTCGTCGCCCTCCGCGGCGCCGCCACCGACGTACAGCGGCACCTGGGTCGACGCCGCTGCCACCGCCACCACCGTCGCGACGGCCAACCCGGCCCAGTGTCGGACCGCGAGAAACACCAGCAGCGCCACCACCGCCCCAACCATGAGGTACGGCGCCGCCGACGCGGCCACGACCACCAGCGGGGAGGTCGCGGCGATCCAGTGTGCAGCCACCCCCACCGCTGCACCCGCAAGTGCAGTCCACCCGACCGCCACTGCCCCGCGGCGGCCCCAGCGGCGCGCGGTGTCCGAACCCGTGCGGCGGGCCTCGTCGATCGCCACGGTCACCCGACCGAGCGCAGTGCCACCAGCGCCGCACCGATGTACGGCAGGTCCGCGGGATCCGTGGGGTTCAGACCCGTCAGCTCCAGCACCCGACGCATCCGGTAGTCGACTGTGTTCGCATGCACGGCCAACGACGCGGCCGTGGCCCGCCGATTGAGCCCGGACGCGATGTATGCCTCCAACGTCTGCATGAGTTCCGGCTTGCCGCCGAGCGGACCGAGGAGCGCGGCCAGTTCACGCTGCGCGGCACTCGGGCGACTCAGCTGGTAGTCCAGCAGGACATCCACGAGGCGGTACAGGCCCGGAGCCCGGTTCGATCTCGTGACCAGTGCGAGGATGTCGGTGGTCTGCTCCACTGCGGCCGGAACGTCCGCGGGCTGGGCGACCGCCCCGGCCGCGTGGAGTTGCGCACCGAGTGCCCGCTCGAGGCGGTCCACCACGGCACGCAACTGCTCCCAATCGGGTGCACTCGACGGGCACGGCACCAACGCCAACCCCCCGCTGCTGTCGATGACGGTCAGTGCCGGCTCCCCGGTGATCCGGTCCAGTTCGCCCTGCAGACGCCGAAGCTTGCGACGCGCGGCGACCGTACCGTTCACACCGAGCCTGCGTTCGTCGTCGTTCTCGCCGATCGCGAGGCTCAGGACCAGGTACTTCGGAGCGAGGCGCAGACCGGTGCGGGTCACGACCGCATCGAGGTCCTCGCCCGCGACGAGTGCCGACATCAGGGAGCGCCGACCCGAGTTCTTCTGGCTCTCCATGATCTGTCGTTCGTCGAAGTACGCCGAGCTGACGGCGATCGACAGGCGACGGAGGAAATCGAGCACCATCGCGTTCACGACAAGCACGTCGTCGATGTCCTCCGGTCGCGCACCCCCGGACAGCGAGGCCGTCGCCATCTCCACCCCGATGTGGTAGGCGTGCAGGACCGCCTCCAGCGGGACACCCTCTTCCGCGCGCCGGGCGGCGGTGTTACGAGGTTCGGCGAGCTCGGAGTCCCGCGCCGGTCGGCGCTCGGCGAGCAGCGTGGTGAACAGTTCGATGCAGCGGAACGCGATCGCCTCGATCTCCCGCTGGGGCAGCGCCCGATAGATCGGCATCTCGTCGGCCAGCCGGGCGGCCACCGCCGAGGCCAGGTCATCGATGGAGGCGGTCAGCGACCGCGCGACATCGCGACCCGCGATCCTCAGGGGCGGGTGAGCGCCGTTGTCCACCGTCACGATCGTCCTCCCGCCAACTCGGCAACACCTGAAGCCACTGTCCTCGCCCGACGCCGCGCCGTCGAGCACAGCGCCCCACTTCTCGGACACCACATCGTCGGCACGTCCGAATCCCAAACTGCCTCTACGGCGGTAGTGTTCCGACCACCAAGTGCCGCACACCGCGATGCGGCCACGGACAGCGGGAGACGCATGGAACCGGCAGTCACGTCAGCCATCACGTTGGGCGAGCACACCTTCGACGTTCTGACCGCGGGACCATCCGGCGGAGTCCCCGTGATCCTGCTCCACGGGTTCCCGGAAACCGCAGCATGCTGGCGTCCGCTGCTTCCGCGGCTCGCAGAGTACCGGGTGATCGCGCCAACGCAGCGAGGGTACTCCCCCGGAGCCCGTCCGGTCGGCGTGGAGCACTACACCGTCGACCGCCTCGGGTCGGATGTCGTCGCACTTCTCGACCATTTCGACCTACCGTCCGCCCACCTGGTCGGACACGACTGGGGCGCCGCGGTCGCGTGGTGGACGGCGGCCAACCATGCCGACCGCGTGGGGTCGCTGACGGCGGTGTCGGTTCCGCATTCGTCTGCGTTCTCGTGGGCGCTCCGCGAGGACGCGGATCAGCAGGCCCGGTCGCGCTACATCAGCATCTTCCGGCACGGCGACTCCGCCGAACGCGCCCTGCTCGCCGACGACGGTGAGCGCCTGCGCGCGATCTACGGCGACGTCGATCCGGCGCTGGTCGACGAGCACATGCGGGTCCTGACCGAACCGGGGGCGCTCACCGCGGCACTGTCCTGGTACCGGGCGATGGGCCGCGAGTTCACCGACGTACCGCCGGTTCGGGTGCCGACGACCTTCGTCTGGTCCACCGCCGACGACGCCATCGGCCGCGCTGCCGCCGAGAAGTGCGCCGAGTTCGTCACCGGCCCGTACCGGTTCGTCGAACTCGACGGAGTGAGCCACTGGGTGCCCGAAGAGGCGCCCGACGCCTTGGCCGACGAGATCGTCGCCCGCGTGGAAGGAGCCCGAGTGTGAGCGGAATTGCGATCCTGCTGATCGGTGCACTGCTGTGTTTCTACGGCATCCGGTCGATGCACCTGGCGGTGCTCGCCGCCGGATTCGGAGTCGGCTGGCTCGTCTCCGACCTCTTCAACGCGTCCCTCGCGACGCTGTTCCTGTTCGGGCTGATCGGCGCCGTCACCGCGTGGGTCGTCACCACGCTGGTCTTCAAGTTCTCGGCGTATTTCATCGGCGGCCTAACCGGTGCGATGGTGGGCGCCAAGGTCGCCGACGTGCTCCAACCCGGCGACAACAACTGGGCACTGAGCGCGATCGTGATCGTCGCGGTCGCGGTCGCGGCGGCGTTCCTCGCCGACAAGTTCCGCGCGCGGGCACTGCTGTGGCTGACGTCGATCGGTGGCGCGAGCATGATGCTCACCGGTCTCGCCGGACTGAACGGTGCGCTGGAGTTCCTTCGACATCCGGAGGCCGGCTGGCAGCAGATCACCTCGACTCTCGCGTGGATCGCACTCTCCGTCGCGGGCTGGATCGTCCAGCGTCGACTGTTCCCGGAGAAGCTGGGAATTCAGCGCGCACCCGCGCGATAGGACGTGTCGATGGGCGGGCGCACCGCGAGGAGCGCCGCCAACCCGGCAGCGA
Source organism: Rhodococcus sp. RD6.2 (assembly GCF_001040705.1). Lineage (GTDB taxonomy): Bacteria > Actinomycetota > Actinomycetes > Mycobacteriales > Mycobacteriaceae > Rhodococcus_G. The sequence continues at coordinate 67,798 of NZ_CVQP01000001.1, read as the reverse complement.
GTACGACGAGCAGGCCCATGATGCCGGCACGGTCGCTGGAGAACATCCACGCGAACAGGCCGAAGAGGGTCGGCGACAGGAACGAGACGGCGCGTCCGGTGGTTGCATAGAGGCCGAACATCTGTCCCTCCCGTCCCGCTGGGCTCAGGCGTGCCATGAAGGTGCGCGAGGCCGACTGCGCGGGCCCGACGAACAGACACAGCAGCAGTCCGAGGATCCAGAACCCGACCGGACCGGACACCGCCATCAGCAGTGCCCCGGTCGCCAGCATCGACGAGAGCGACCACACGATCACCGTCTTCGGCCCGAGCCGGTCGTCGAGGCGGCCCGCGGCGAGCGCACCGAGCGCGGCCACGACGTTCGCTGCGACACCGAACAGGAGCACGTCCCCGGACGCGATGCCGTAGACGTTGACCGCGAGCACCGCCCCGAACGTGAACACACCGGCGAGCCCGTCGCGGAACAGTGCGCTGGCCACCAGGTACCCGAGGGTGTTGCGGTCCGCGGTCCACAGCGCACGCAGGTCGTTCCACAGCACGCGGTACGACGCGAAGAATCCGGGGCCGTCGGCGGCCTGCTGGACGGGCGGCAGTTCGGGGACCGCGAACAGCACCGGCACCGCGAACACGGCGAACCAGACCGCAGCCAGGACGACCACGGCGCGGATGTTCACTCCACCGTCCGTGCTCACCCCGAACAGTCCGCGGGTGTCGCCGTCTCCGACGATGAACCCGAAATAGCAGATCAGAAGCAGGACGATTCCGCCGAAATAGCCCATCGCCCAACCGAACCCGGATACCCGCCCGATGTTGTCCGGGCGGGAGACCTGCCGCAGCATCGCGAAGTACGGGACCTGCGCGAGTTCGAACACCACCGAACCGACGCCGAGGAGCAGCAGGCCGAGCCACAGGAAGTGGTGGTCGTCCTCGACGAAGTACATCGCGAGCATGCAACCGACCACGATCGTCGTGAGCAGTGCCAGTGACCGCTTGCGGTGACCGGTCGCGTCGGCCCGCTGCCCGGTGACCGGTGCGAGGAGCGCGATCGCCAGGCCCGCCGCGCCGAGAGACCAGCCCAGCCAGCTGCTCGCCGAGACCGACCCCGGCAGATCGTCGCCCACCGCGTCCGTGAGGTAGACGGAGAAGACGAACGTCACGATCACGGCATTGAACGCCGCGGATCCCCAGTCCCACAGTCCCCACGCGAACACCTGACTCCGCGTGGCCACCCCACCGCCGCCGTCGACCGCTGTGCTCATGGCGCGAGCCTAGGCCAGGAAACGGGGTGCGCGAACGGTTCGCGGGTCCGGTGTCGAGCACCAGCGATATGCACACAGGAGACTATGCACCGAGTTGCATATTGGCCGGGGCTCGTCGAGACTGATCCCGTGGCCCTCGAACACGCACTGCTCGTCTCGCTCTCGGAACAGTCCGGCTCCGGATACGAGCTGGCCCGCCGCTTCGACCGCTCGATCGGGTTCTTCTGGAGCGCCAGCCACCAGCAGATCTACCGCGTCCTCAAACGAATGGACGAGTCCGGCTGGATCTCCGGCGAGACCGTCGGCCAGCAAGGCAGGCCCGACAAGCGGGTCTACCGGGTCTCCGACGCCGGACGAGTCGAGCTCGCTCGATGGATCGCCGAACCCACCGACGCCGGACATCTGCGCAACGAGCTCGCCGTGAAGATCCGCGCCGCCGCCTACGGCGACCTGGATGCCCTGCGCGCCGAGGTGGCCCGCCACCGCGACGCCCACGCCGGACGCCTCGAGGTCTATCGCCTGATCGAGAAGCGTGATTTTCCCGCGCCCGACCGACTGTCCGGACCCGACCTGCACCAGTACCTCGTCCTCCGCGGCGGCATCCGCGTCGAGGAGGGGTTCACCGAGTGGTGCCAAGAGGTCCTCGACGCCCTGTAGCCCTGACAGCCCTGCAGCCCACTGCCGCACGGACAGCCCCCGTCGGCAGCACCAACCGGAAAGGCATGCGCGAGTGAACAATCCGTATCCCCACCTGATGTCCCCCCTCGATCTCGGGTTCACCACCCTGCGTAACCGCGTGGTGATGGGCTCGATGCACACCGGCCTCGAGGACCGCACCAAGGACGTGCCGAAACTCGCCGCGTACTTCGCCGAGCGCGCCCGCGGCGGTGTCGGCTTGATCGTCACCGGAGGCTACGCGCCGAACCGCACCGGATGGCTGCTGCCGCTCGGGGCGGACCTGATCACCCGCAGGCAGGCGTCCCGCCACCGCGAGATCACCGACGCCGTGCACGCGGAGGGCGGCAAGATCGCGCTGCAGATCCTGCACGCGGGCCGCTACTCGTACCAGCCGCTCAGCGTGTCGGCCTCGTCGATCAAGGCACCGATCAACCCGTTCCGGCCGCGTGCACTGACGCGCCGCGGCATCGAATCCACCATCGACGACTACGTCCGCTGCGCCCGCCTCGCGCAGGAAGCCGGCTACGACGGCGTCGAGATCATGGGTGGCGAGGGCTACTTCCTCAACCAGTTCCTCGCCGAGCGCACCAACAGGCGCACCGACGAGTGGGGCGGCTCTGCCGAGAACCGTCGGCGGATCGCGGTGGAGATCGTGCGCCGCACCCGCGCCGCCGTCGGCGAGAACTTCATCATCCTGTTCCGGCTGTCGATGGCCGATCTCGTCGAGAAGGGTCAGACCTGGTCCGAGATCGTCGACCTGGCACGCGAACTCGAAGCCGCGGGCACCACCATCCTGAACACGGACATCGGCTGGCACGAGGCGCGCGTCCCCACCATCGTCACCTCGGTGCCCCGCGCCGCGTTCGCGTCGTTCACCGAACGCCTCGCCCGCGAGGTGAGCATCCCGGTGTGCGCCTCGAACCGGATCAACATGCCCGAGACGGCCGAGGAGATCCTCTCCCGCGGTGACGCGCAACTGATCTCTGCGGCCCGGCCACTGCTGGCCGACCCCGAGTGGGTCGCCAAGGCCGCCGCCGATCGCAGCGACGAGATCAACACGTGCATCGCCTGCAACCAGGCCTGCCTGGACCACGCGTTCGCCAACAAGCACGTCTCCTGTCTGCTCAACCCGCGGGCGGGACGCGAAACCGAACTGGTGCTCTCCCCCACCCGCCGCCGCAAGTCGATCGCCGTCGTCGGCGCCGGACCGGCCGGATTGTCCGCCGCGCTGAACCTCGCCCAGCGTGGACACGAGGTGAACCTCTTCGAGGGAGGCAGCGAGATCGGCGGCCAGTTCGCCATCGCCCGCCGGATCCCCGGCAAGGAGGAGTTCGCCGAGACCATCCGATACTTCACCCGCAGCCTCGAAACCGCGGGCGTGAAGGTGCACCTGAACACCCGGGTGGATGCGCAGACCCTCGTCGACGGCGGCTACGACGAGGTCGTCCTCGCGACGGGCGTCACGCCGCGTGTCCCCGCGATCCCCGGAGTCGACCACCCGAGCGTTCTGTCCTACGCCGAACTCGTCCGCGACGGCCGACCTGCAGGCGAGCGGGTCGCGGTGATCGGCGCGGGCGGCATCGGCGTCGACGTCTCCGAGTTCCTCACCCACGACCACTCCCCCGCCCTCGACCTGGCCGAATGGAACCGGGAGTGGGGCGTCACCGAGGACGAGTCCGCACCCGGCGCGTTGACCGAACCGGTGATCACCCCGTCGCCGCGGCAGGTGTATCTGCTGCAGCGCAAGACGACGCCCATCGGAGCCGGGCTCGGCAAGACCTCCGGGTGGGTGCACCGGGCAGCGCTGAAGAAGAAGGGCGTCGAGCAGATCTCGGGAGTCAACTACGAGCGCATCGACGACGACGGCCTGCACATCACGTTCGGCGAGAAGCGTGAGCGCCCGCGGACCATCGCCGTCGACACCGTCGTGATCTGCGCCGGCCAGGAGTCGGTGCGCGACCTCGAAGCCGGGCTTACGGACGCGGGCGTCGCGGTGCACGTGATCGGCGGCGCCGACGTCGCAGGCGAGTTGGACGCGAAGCGCGCCATCGAGCAGGGCACCCGCCTCGCGGCCGTCCTCTAGGCAGCTCCGCCGCTCGTGCGCGGTTCCTCGGGTGCAGGGACCCCCACACCGCGCACGAGCGCGCAGCGCCTAGCCTGAACGCCGTGAGCCTGCCTACCCCCACCGCCGATGCCCGCGCCGTCGTCACCGGCGCCTCCTCCGGAATCGGAGAGGCGCTCGCCACCGAACTCGCCGCCCGCGGTCACTCGCTGATTCTCGTCGCCCGCCGCAAGGACCTGCTCGACGCGCTGGCCGAGAAGCTGTCCGCGGCGCACGGCGTCACCGTCGAGGTACGCGCCGTCGACCTGTCCGACCGGGACAAGCGGGCACCGCTCGTCGAGGAACTGACTGCACGCGAGATCTCGATCCTCTGCAACAACGCCGGGATCGCGACGTTCGGTCCCGTCTCCGAACTCGACCCCTCGTACGAGCGCGCGCAGGTGGAGCTGAACTCCGTTGCGGTGCACGATCTCACGCTCGCAGTTCTGCCCGGGATGATCGCGCGCGACTCCGGTGGCATCCTCATGGTGGGGTCCGCGGCAGGCAACATGCCGATCCCCAACAACGCCACCTACGCGGCCACGAAGGCGTTCGTGAACACCTTCTCCGAATCGCTGCGCGGCGAGTTGAAGGGGTCGGGAGTGCACGTCACGCTGCTCGCCCCGGGCCCCGTGCGCACCGAGGTCCCCGACCCCGCCGAGGCGTCGATCGTCGACAAGCTGGTCCCGGACTTCCTGTGGATCTCCAGCGAGTACACCGCGAAGCTGTCGTTGGACGGGCTGGCGAACAACAAGATGCGCGTCGTCCCCGGCATCCTGAGCAAGGGCATGTCCGTCGCCGGCGGCTACAGCCCCCGCGCCGTCATCGCCCCGATCGTCGGGACGTTCTACAAGAAGCTGGGCGGCTAAGGAACAAGCGCGCACGTCTGGTACACGTCAATCCTGAACCGGGCCGCGTCAAGACCCCGTCAGGGACGCGGACACGGCGTCGGGCGACGGGTACTCCGGAAGGTGTAATCCACCTTCAGGAGACCACCGTGACCCTGCTCGACATCCTGCCCTCGCTACGCGCGGCGATGATTCCGCGGCTGGACCCGGCCCTGTGGCCGATGACCACCCACGTCGACGAACTCGGCCGGATCACCGTCGGCGGCGTGGCACTCGCGGACGTCGCCGACCAGTTCGGCACGCCGACCTACGTGCTCGACGAACGCGACGTCCGGCACCGCTGCCGCACCTACCGCGAGCTCTTCCCGGAAGCCGAGATCGCGTACGCAGGCAAGGCGCTGCTGACCCGGGCGGTCGCGACCTGGGTCGCGGGCGAAGGACTGTCGCTCGACGTCTGTTCGGCGGGCGAGCTCGCCGTCGCGCTGTCCGCAGGGGTCGACCCGCGCCGAATCATCCTGCACGGCAACGTCAAGACGTCCGCCGACCTGACGGCTTCCCGCGCGGCAGGCGTGGGGCGGATCGTGATCGACTCTCCCACCGAGATCCCGATGCTGGCGGCGTCCTGCGCCCACCGTCAGAACGTTCTCCTGCGGGTGACGCCCGAGGTCGACGCTCGCACCCACCGTGCGGTCACGACCGGCGTGGCCGATCAGAAGTTCGGTGTCCCCCTCGCCCACGGACATGCCGCGGACGCAGCTGCGCGCATCCTCTCGCAGCCACGCCTGAACCTGATCGGCCTGCACTGCCACCTCGGCTCGCAGATCACCGACCCGACCCACTTCGCAACGGCGATCGACCGCATCATCGCTGCGATGGCGGACATCCGGCACGACCGCGGCACGATCCTCACAGAACTGAACATCGGTGGCGGCCACGGCATCCCGTACCTGGCAGGTGATGCCTGCCTCGACCCGACCGCGCTGGCGGCGGCGATCGAGGACGGCCTGGACGACGCCTGCGCCCGGCACCGGTTCCCCCGTCCCCGGATCACCCTCGAGCCGGGTCGGGCGATCGTCGGGCGCGCCGGGGTCACGCTCTACCGCGTCGCAAGCGTCAAGCGGATCCCCGGTGAACGGGTGTTCGTGGGAGTCGACGGCGGTATGAGCGACAACCCCCGGATCGCCCTGTACGGCGCGCGGTACAGCGTCGCCCTCGCCAGCCGTCACTCGATCGCCCCCGTCGAGCGGGTGACCGTCGCGGGTCGGCACTGCGAGGCCGGCGACGAACTGGCGGTCGACGTTCCGCTACCGAGGGACGTGCGTCCCGGCGACGTGCTCGCGGTGCCGGTGACCGGCGCCTACCACCACAGCATGGCGGCGCCGTACAACGCGGTCGGCCGCCCACCCGTCGTCGCGGTCGCCGACGGTGCGGCTCGCGAACTGATTCGTCGCGAGACCGTCGCCGACCTGATGGGGCGCGAGGTCGGCGTCTGAGTCGTTCCCCCTGGCGTGCGTCCTTACCGGCAAGTAAGTTGTCCGTGTCGCCGCTCACAACCAGGAGGACCACCCGCATGCCGCGTATTTCCGTAGCAACCGACCTGATCAAGGGCCTCGTTCCGATCACCAGGGCCGGGATCATCGGACCGCTCGGACCGCGCGCACTCACCGGCGTCGCCACGGCCTGGTTCCAATGGGATTTCACCGCGGGCGGTCTGCTCGCCGTCGCCGCCCGCCGCGACGGCGACCGCATCGCCGTGATCGACGAATGGGGCCCGGTCACCTACCGCGACCTCGACGCCGACGCCGAAGCGCTCGCGATCGCCCTGTACGACCGCGGGCTACGCGAACGCGGACGCATCGGCGTCCTGGCCCGCAACCACCGCGGGTTCCTCACCGCGATGGGGGCCTCCAGCAGGCTCGGCACCGACCTCGTCCTCCTCAACACCGGCGCTCCCGCGCCGCAGCTCGCGGAGATCCTCGCCGAGCAGAAGATCGACTGGCTCCTCGTCGATCCCGAGTTCACGCCGCTGCTCCCCGACTCCGACCTGCGGGTCGCGGTGTTCGACGATCCGAACGATCCCACCGGCGGCGGTGCCGACGCGGCAGGCTGGGCCCGCGTCGACGGCCTCCTCGAGGACGGGCGCGGGGGCCGCAGTCTCGTGCTCGCGCGTCGGCCCCGGCGCGGGCGCCTGATCGTCCTCACCTCCGGAACGACGGGTACCCCGAAGGGCGCGTCCCGGCCGGAGCCGCGCAGCTGGATGCCCGCGGCCGCCGTCCTGTCGCGGCTGCCGCTGCGCAGCCGCGGAACCACCGTCGTCGCGTCGCCGATCTTCCACACATGGGCCCTGGCAGGCACCCAGATCGCACTTGCGTTGCGCTCCACGCTGATCCTCAACCGCCGCTTCGACGCCGCCGCCACCGTCGAATCCGTTGCGCGCCACGGTGCCGACACACTGTGGCTGGTGCCGACGATGCTGCAGCGCATCACCGATCTCCCCAAGGACGAACGCGATGTCGACCTGTCGTCGCTGCGCGTCATCGCGGCAAGCGGATCCGCGATCCCCACCGGAGTCGTCCACAAGACGTTCGACGCGTTCGGCGACGTCCTCTACAACTTCTACGGGTCGACCGAGGTCAGCTGGGCGTCGATCGCGCAGCCCGCCGAGCTGCGCGTCCACCCGACCACCGCGGGCAGACCCCCGCTCGGCACGGTCGTCAAGATCCTCGACGACGACGGAAACCCGGTTCCCGCGGGCACCGTCGGCCGCGTCTTCGTCGGGAACGGGATGCTCTTCGAGGGCTACACGCGCAGCGGCAGCGAGAAGGAGGTCGTCGACGGAATGATGTCAACCGGCGACGTCGGCCACTTCGACGACACGGGCCTGCTGTTCCTCGACGGTCGCAGCGACGACATGATCGTCTCGGGCGGCGAGAACGTCTACCCCCGCGAGGTCGAGAACCTGCTGTCCGAACTTTCCGGCGTCCTCGAAGTCGCGGTCATCGGGGTCGACGACGCGGAGTTCGCTTCCCGACTCGCCGCGTGGGTGGTCCGCACCGACGACGAGGACGGCGCCGCGCTGACCGTCGACAGCGTCCGCGACCACGTCCGAAGTCGCCTGGCCCGGTTCTGCGTCCCGCGCGACGTCACGTTCCTCGACGAACTGCCCCGCAACGCGACCGGCAAGGTCGTCCCCCGCCTGCTGCGCTGACGCGCTGTGCGCCTTACCGGTGGTACGCGTGACCGGAAAGGCGCACGAGCACGTCAGCGCCTCTTGCGCCCCGTACCGAAGATCGAGCGGGAGATCTCCCGGCCCGCCACCGTTGCCGCCGACCGCAGGAAGCTCTTGACCGCGGAGTTCTGCATGATCTTCTCCACCGCGGTCGGCTCGTCCGGTGCGGGCGGCGGGAGGTCGGGCAGATCCGGCAGCGCGGGCGGCAGATCCGGAAGGTCTGGGGCCGAGGGAGGCGCGAGTCGTGCCGTGAGCATCTCGTACGCCGAGTCCCGGTCCACGGTCGCGCCGTACTTCCCGTGCAGCGCACTCGCCGTCGCTGCCGCCCTGATCGCGTCCTCACCGATCGTGTCCATCAGCGACCGCGGCGGCGGAATCTTCGCCCACGCGACCGGTGTCGGGGCGCCCTTCTCCGACAGCACCGTCACGATCGCCTCACCGGTCCCGAGCGAGGTGAGCGCCTTCTCCAGGTCGTAGTGCTCGGTCTTCGGGTACGTGCGAACCGTCTTGTTCAGCGCCTTCTGGTCGTCCGGAGTGAAGGCGCGCAGTGCGTGCTGGATCCGCGCGCCCAGTTGCGAGAGAACCGAATTCGGCACATCCGTGGGCAACTGCGTGCAGAAGAAGACGCCGACACCCTTGGACCGGATCAGTTTCACGGTCTGTTCGACCTGCTGGAGGAACGCCTTCGACGCGTCCGCGAAGAGCAGGTGGGCCTCGTCGAACACGAAGACCAGCTTCGGCTTGTCGACGTCGCCGACCTCGGGCAGCGTCTGGAAAAGGTCCGCGAGCACCCACATCAGGAACGTCGAGAACATCACCGGCCGCGACGCCTGTGCTCCCAGCTCGAACAGCGTCACCACACCGCGCCCGTCCGCCGCGACGCGCAGCAGGTCCGCGGTGTCGAATTCCGGTTCACCGAAGAAGGTGTCGCCGCCGTCGGCTTCGAGGTTGACGAGCGCCCGCAAGATGACGCCCGCGGTCGCGGACGACACGCCCCCGATGCCCTTGAGGTCGGCCTTGCCCTCGTCCGACGTCAGGTGCGTGATGACCGACCTCAGATCCTTGAGGTCGAGCAGCGCGAGTCCCTGTGTGTCGGCCCAGTGGAAGATCAGTCCCAGCGTCGATTCCTGGGTGGCGTTGAGCCCCAAAACCTTACTGAGCAGGATCGGACCGAAGCTGGTGATCGTTGCCCGAATCGGCACCCCGATGCCCTCGGTGCCGAGGGAGACGAACTCGGTGGGAAACGCGGTCGGCGCCCAGTCCACGATTCCTGTCTCCCGTGCGCGCGCTGCCATCTTCTCGCTCGCCTCGCCCGGCGCCGACAACCCCGACACGTCGCCCTTCACGTCGGCCATCACGACCGGCACGCCCGCCGCGGACAACTGCTCGCAGATTCCCTGCAGCGTCTTCGTCTTTCCCGTTCCCGTGGCGCCCGCGACGAGCCCGTGCCTGTTCAACGTCGCGAGCGGAATCCGGACGCGAGCCGACGAGTCCACGATGCCGTCGACGATCACCGTGCCCAACTCCAGCGCGCCGCCGGCCAAGGCGTAGCCGGCGGCGATCTCCTGTGCAGCAGGTGGTGCCTGCTGCGCAGGCGGCGAGGTCGCCTCGGCGGCAGCGGCAGCGGCTTCCTCGGCCGCCCGCGCGGCTTCCTCGGCTACGCGGGCCGCCTCCTGCGCCGCAGCCCTCGCCGCGGCAGCCTTGTCGGCGAGCTCCGCCGCATCCGATCCAGGATCAACCGACATTCGTGCCTCCCTCGATGCGAAACGCCCCGACTTCGACTCCTCCGCGAACCCTAGCCGAGTGAGCGCTGGCTACTGTGGAACCTCGTGCAGGACAAACTTGTGTGGATCGATTGCGAAATGACCGGGCTGCGGCTCGGCTCCGACAAGCTGATCGAGGTGGCCGCGCTGGTCACCGACAGCGAACTGAACATCCTCGGCGAGGGCGTGGACATCGTCATCCACGCCGACGACGCGGCTCTGGCCGCCATGCCCGACGTCGTGCAGGAGATGCACGCGAAGTCGGGATTGACGGAGGAGGTCCGCGCATCCACCGTCACGATGGAGGAGGCGCAGCGTCTGGTCCTCGACTACATCCGCGAGCACATCCCGACGCCGGGCACCGCACCCCTGTGCGGCAACTCGATCGCCACCGACCGCGGCTTCCTCGCCCGCGACATGCCGGAGCTCGACGAGTACCTGCACTACCGGATGATCGACGTCTCCTCGATCAAGGAACTGTGCAGGCGCTGGTACCCGCGGATCTACTTCGGTCAGCCCGAGAAGGGCCTCGCGCACCGCGCGCTCGCCGACATCAAGGAGTCGATCCGAGAACTGCAGTACTACCGGCGTACCGCGTTCGTTGCCGAGCCCGGGCCCTCTACCAGCGACATTGCCGCGGTCGTCAAGGATCTCGTCGCCGAGTAGACGCCGATTGGCAATATCGCCTCCGGTCACGCTAGTATCGTCCACGCTGCTGACGCACGGCCCGAAGGGGCGGCGCGTGGGAAGCGATGGTGACCGTAGTTCAGTTGGTAGAGCACCAGGTTGTGATCCTGGCTGTCGCGGGTTCGAGTCCCGTCGGTCACCCGAAGAAAGGCCCCGACTCCGGTCGGGGCCTTTCTCGTTTCCCGGGTCGTGCAGTGGACCGACTGCCAACTAGAACTCGTTCCCGCTCCACGTTCCCCCTCCCTCGGCGGCGGGTGTCCCGAATCACTCGAACGACCCGATTTCGAAATTGTGCAGCTCAGCCCCCATACGTCGACGGCATCGACGATCCGGCCGACATCCGCCACACGATCAATCGGTTCGATTTGGCTCTCCCGGAAACTGAAACATGTTCTAGTCTTGGATCAGCGCGTCGAAACGTGTGACCGGAGTCGGATCACAACCAGAGATGAGGGAAGCCATGGGGCAGGTACTGGATCGGATCGAGCAGTACGCGGACGAGATCCGCGCCGACGGCGTCGAGGGCGACAAGCTGATGCGCCTGACCGACGCCAATGCCAAGCGGCTCAAGGAGGCCGGCGCGATCCGGATGCTCCAGCCGAAGAACCACGGCGGACTCGAGGTCCACCCGCGGGAGTTCGCGGAGACGGCGATGGCAATCGGCGCGATGGACGGCGCCACCGGCTGGGTGACCGGCATCGTCGGTGTGCACCCGTGGGAGTTGGCGTTCTTCGACCCGAAGGCGCAGGACGAGGTGTGGGGCCAGGACCAGGACACCTGGATGGCGTCGCCGTACGCACCGATGGGTGTCGCGGTCCCCACCGACGGCGGCTACATCCTCAACGGCCGCTGGTCGTTCTCCTCCGGTACCGACCACTGCCAGTGGGTGATGATCGGTGCGCTCGTCGGTGATCAGAGCGGCAAGCCGCAGATGCCGCCGAAGATCCTGCACGTGCTGCTTCCGCGCAGCGACTACGAGATCGACCAGGACAGCTGGGACGTCGTCGGCCTGCGCGGCACCGGCAGCAAGGACCTCATCGTCAAGAACGCGTTCCTGCCGGAGCACCGGACGATCGACTCGGCCACCGTGTACGACGGGACCGCCCCGAAGATCGCCGGCCGCTCCGAGACGCTCTACAACTTCCCGTTCTCGTGCATCTTCCCGCTCGGCATCACCTCGTCGCTGATCGGTATCGCCGAAGGCGCGCTCGCCTGCCACATCGCGGCGCAGAAGAACCGCGTCGCGGTGACCGGTGTGCCGATCAAGGAAGACCCGTACGTGCTGTTCGCGATCGGTGACGCCGCAGCGGAGATCGCCGCCTCCCGCGCGGCGATCCTCGAGACCGTCGACCGCTTCTGGGACATCACCGACGCCGGCAAGGAGGTCACGTTCGAGCAGCGTGCCATCGGTCGTCGCACGCAGACCGCGGCGGCATGGCGGGCGGTGCGGGCCGTCGACGAGATCTTCGCTCGCGCCGGTGGTGGTGCACTGCAGATGAAGACGCCGCTGCAGCGGTTCTGGCGTGACGCGCACGCCGGCCTTTCGCACGCGATCCACGTGCCCGGCTCGATCTTCCACGCCTCGGCGCTGACCCAGCTCGGTGGCGAGCCGCAGGGCATCCACCGCTCCATGATCTGACCCTGGCAACACGAAAGGGGCCTCGCAGCCGGATATCCCGCTGCGAGGCCCCTTTTCCATACCGCCGATCAGACGGCCGCGTTTCCTGCCTTCCACGTCTCCCACGGAATGTTCCAGTCGCCGAGCCCGTCGACACCGGACAGCGTCCCGCCGACCGTGTTCTTCACGACGACGATGTCGCCGCGCTTGGTGTTGTCGTACACCCACTTCGCGTTGGCGGGGCTCAGGTTGAGGCAGCCGTGGCTGGTGTTCGAGTATCCCTGTTGCCCCACCGACCACGGCGCCGAGTGGAAGAAGATGCCGCTGTAGGACATTCGGGTCGCCCAGTCGACCTCGGTTCGATAGCCCTGCGGGGAGTTGACGGGTACCCCGTACGTCGAGGAGTCCATCACCAGGTGATCGAAGCGGTCGCCGATGATGTAGACACCGTTGTCGGTCGGAGTGCTGTCCTTACCCATGGACGTCGGCATGGTCATGACGACCTGGCCGTTGCGCTCGAAGGTGACCTGCTTGGTGTTGTCGTCGGCCGTCGCCACGAGGGCGTCGCCGATCCGGAACTCGGACCGCTCGTTCACCTGACCGAACAGCCCGTTGCCGAGGTCGCGGCCGAACACGTCGACCGCGACGGTGACCGTGGTCCCTGGCGCCCAGTAGTGCTCGGGCCGCCACCGGACCTCACGGTTGTTGACCCAGTAGAAGGCTCCGTCGACGGGCGGGTTGGTGGTAATGGTGATGGCATCCTGCGCGGCGGCACGGTCCGGGATGTTCTCGTCGAACTGCACGGCGACCGGCTGCCCGATGCCGACGACGTCGCCCTCGGACGGAAGGATGTACGGCTGGGTCAGGTTGCCCGGCGAACTGGTCGCGAAGTTCGACACGAGGGTTCCCGAGCCGCCCAGGCCGAACGCCTCGGCCTGCAGGCGATAATTGCCGTCGTAGGCGAGCGGGGCGGTGTTCACCCAGGAGCGCCCGTCGGCGCCGATCGCGCCGGGCACCGCGACACCCGATGCGTCGACGAGAGTGACGTTCGCGAGTTTGCCGTCCTGGACCCGCACCTCGACCGGGTCGCTCGGCGAGTGCCCGATGGCACCGTCCGGCACGGCAGACGTCAACTTCGGCTTGATCAGTTCGGCAACAGGGTTGACGTCGATGGCAGGCGCGGCCGACGCCTCACCGCTCGACGGGACCGTACAGCCGGACGCCCCCAGCGCCACAACGGACGCGACAGCGACCGCGACAAACATCCGAAACTTCGTCACCGCTACCCCACTTCAACCATCTACTCGACGGATCCCCGACCCGCATCCACTCGGCGGACCCCGACCCTGGGGACGCCGTTCCTGCACAGAACCCGCGGACAGCGATTTTGCCAGGTCTTTGCACAGGCACGCCTGCGGGACCTGCCCCGGACCCATAACGTTCACATTGCAATCGACTTCGGCGCCGCAACCGTTACAGAAACGTCAGCCGTAAACCCGATCTGACCAGCCGATTTCACATAGACAGGGCGGGGCTGTTAGTGTTCTCCTCGCACCGAGCGAGCACACCAGCCCGCCGGACGCACCAGGCGCCATTAGCTCAATTGGCAGAGCAGCTGACTCTTAATCAGCGGGTTCGGGGTTCAAGTCCCTGATGGCGCACAATCACGACAGGCCCTGATCACAGATCGGGGCCTCTAGTGTGTTGGGAGCCGCAAACTCCTGGCGCGCGCCATTAGCTCAATTGGCAGAGCAGCTGACTCTTAATCAGCGGGTTCGGGGTTCAAGTCCCTGATGGCGCACCACACAGTAGGCCCCGATCCTTCCGGATCGGGGCCTACTGTCGTCTCAGCGGAAGATCTTGCGCAGCACCAGAACGGCCACGAGCGCACCAGCGCCGATCAGCGCAAACGTCACGGGCGGCTCGCTCACCTTCGAGATCAGCGCGGCCTTGGTGGTCTCGAGCACTCGCTTCGGGTTGGTGCGAACGCTCAACTCGTCAAGGGTGGCGGCGAGCTGATTGCGCGCCTGCTCGATGTCGCGCTCAATGCTCTCGGTGTCCCTGGGCACGTGGACTTCCTCTCATGGTCGGTCTTTCCTGCCATGACCGTACCCGGCGACGGCCGACAAGTAGCCTGACCATCGTGACCGACAACATCAGGCTCGCTCCCGGAGACACCGCGCCCGACTTCACGCTGCCCGACGCCGACGGCAACGACGTCGCACTCGCCGACTACCGAGGCCGCAAGGTCGTCGTCTACTTCTACCCCGCGGCCAGCACGCCGGGCTGCACCAAGCAGGCGTGTGACTTCCGCGACAATCTCGCCGAGCTGAACGAGGCCGGGATCGATGTGATCGGCATCTCGCCCGACAAGCCGGCCAAGCTCGCCAAGTTCCGCGACAACGAGGAGCTCACGTTCCCGCTGCTGTCGGACCCCGAGCGGGCCACGCTGACCGCGTGGGGCGCCTTCGGCGAGAAGACCATGTACGGCAAGAAGGTGCAGGGCGTCATCCGCTCCACGTTCCTCATCGACGAGAACGGCAAGGTCGAGGTGGCGCAGTACAACGTGCGCGCCACCGGTCACGTCGCGAAGCTGCGCCGCGACCTGTCCGTCTGACCGCTGGGTGAGGGAAACCCGTACCCGGTCGGACCGGGCCCGGGTTCCCCTCACGCTCAGCGGGCCGCGAAGCGGCGGAGGAAGAGCGCCTCGGCGACGGCGAGGTTCTCGATCTCGGACGGATCGACGCTCTCGTTCGGGGCGTGGATGAGGCAGCGTGGCTCCTCGACGCCGAGCATCACGATCTCGGCGCCGGGGACCTTGTCGGCGAGGACGTTGCACAGTGGGATCGAACCGCCCTGACCGACGGTGCCGAGCGGTTTGCCGAACGCGTCCTGCATCGCCTCGCCGAGCGCCGCGAACCCGGGACCGTCGGTCCGGGCCCGGAACGGCGCTCCGACGGGCTCCGGTTCGATCGTGACGCGCGCGCCCCACGGGGCCCGTGACGTCAGATGCGCGGTCAGCGCGGCTTGAGCGACCGACGGATCCATTCCCGGCGGCACGCGCAGGTTCAGGCGGGCGGACGCGCGCGGCTGAACGGCCGCAGCCGATCCGACGACAGGCGGGCAGTCGATGCCGAGGATCGTCAGGGCGGGCCGCGCCCACACCCGGTCCGCGACCGAGCCGGTTCCCGCGAGGTCCACCCCGTCGAGGACGCCCGCGTCGATCCGGAACTGGGCCTCGTCGTAGCCGACCCCACCCCACGTCTGCCCGGAGTCCAAGCCGTCGACGACCGTGTCGCCGTTCTCGTCCCGCAACGTCGACAGGATCTGCACCAGGGCCGCGAGGGCGTCGGGCGCGGGACCGCCGAACATGCCCGAGTGCACCTCCCCCTCGAGTGTTTCCACGTTGACGACGACATTCGCGATGCCGCGCAGCGTGACGGTCGCGGTCGGCTCGCCGACCGCCGCGTTGCCGGTGTCCACGACGAGGATCATGTCGGCCTCGAACAGTTCGGGCCGCTCCTCGACCAGCGCCTCGAGGCCGCCGGTACCCATCTCCTCGGACCCCTCCGCGACGATGCGGATGCCGACCGGGAACGGCGTGTCCGATGCCGCAGAACCCCGTAGCGCCCGCAGCGCCAGCAGGTGCATCACGATGTTGCCCTTGCAGTCCGCGGCACCGCGGCCGTACCACCGGCCGTCACGTTCGGTGAGCTCGAACGGGTCCGTGTGCCACTTGGATTCGTCGCCGGGAGGCTGGACGTCGTAGTGGCAGTACAGCAGCACGGTGGGTGCGCCGGGCGGTCCCGGCTGGTGCCCGACGACGGCGTTGGAGCCGTCGGCGGTCTCGATCAGGTCCACCGATCCGATGCCCGCCGCGACGAATGCGTCCTTCACCCAGTTCGCCGCCGCCACACACTGCTCCGGCGGGAACTGCCGTGGGTCCGCCACCGACGTGAACCGCACCAAGGTGGCGAGTTCGTCCCGTGCGGTGGGCATCAGCGCCCGCACGGCTGCCCGGATGTCCGTCACTGCCTGGTCCGTCACTTCTGTTCCTCTCCCGAGAATTCCGGTCGCTCCACGTACTGGGGCACGATCTACCCGTCACCGAGCTTGAGGTCCGCCACCGCCGCGTCGAACTCGGCCAGATTCTCGGGGCAGTACACCTCCAGCATCAGGCGCGAACCGACGAGCCGATTCCGGGCCGCGATGACCGGCCGCATACCTGGCCCGGTGGCCCCGCTGACGATCTGCTGATCGAGCGCAGCCTCGTTCAGTGCCGCGACAGGGTCCGCGCAGGCAGCCCCGCCGTCGGTGCCGAGCACCCTGGCCGCGGAGTCGATGTCGATCGGTTCGATACCGGCCGCCGAGAACTTCAGCGCCAGTTCGGTGGCGAGTGCGTTCGCCTCGTCGCTCTGCTTGTCGTGGTTGAAGGCGACCAACCCCCATACCGAGAGACCGACGAATGCCGCGAACAGGACGAGGTAGAGGACCAGGTGAGTGTTCTCGGGACGCTTGTGCAGGTCGTCGCCGGGAGCGAGGCTGACACTGTCGTCCGGAACGGATCCCGTTGTGGGTGAGTTCATTTCACGCTCCTTCCTCGGCGACCGCCTGCAGCGGATCGACGGTCAGCTCCTGCTTCCAGGACGGCTTGCGCAGCGCCAGGATCAGCAGCGGAACGCCGAGCCCGACGATGCCGAACCCACCGCCGACGATGAGGACGTAGACGAACACGCTGCCGCCGCCGAACTGCGACGGCGGGACGAACCCGATCAGGAACGCCGCCGCGCTGGACAGCAGGCCGACCCAGCAGAGGACGAACAGCGCGGGGGCACGGTAGCCGCGGGGATGGTCCGGCTTGCTGCGGCGCAGGCGCATCGCCGCGACGAACATGAGCGCGTAGACGACCAGATACACCTGGGTGGTGATCACCGACAGGATCCAGTACGCGCTCGACACCTCGGGGATGAACGCGTAGAGCAACGCGATCAGAGTGGTCACCGCGCCCTGCGCGACGAGGATGTTCTGCTGGATTCCGTGCTTGTTCAACCGCTGCAGCACAGGCGGGAGGAAGCCGTCCTGCCTGCCGATCATCAGCAGGCCCTTCGACGGACCCGCGAGCCACGTCAGCATGCCGCCGAGTGACGCGGCGATCAGCATCAGAGCGAGAATCGGTGTCGCCCAGCCGAATCCGAAGTAGGCGAAGAAGGTGTCGAAGGCCTGCATGACGCCTGCGGTCAGGGACAGGTTCTCCGCGGGCACCACCCAGCTGATCGCGATGGCCGGGAGGATGAAGATGGCGAGTACGAGACCCATCGCGACGAACATCGCGCGCGGGAACTCACTGGCCGGTTTGCGCAGGCTGGACACGTGGACCGCGTTCATCTCCATGCCCGAGTAGGACAGGAAGTTGTTGACGATCAGCACCAGCGACGCGATACCGGTCCACGCGGGCAGCAGCGCGGAGAACTCCATCGGCGCGGCGGACGCGTTGCCCTGGCCGAGGAACACGATGCCCATGACGATCAGCAGGGCGCCGGGGATCAGCGTGCCGAGAATCAGTCCGGCACTGGACAGTCCGGCGACCGCTTTCATGCCACGGGACGAGACGAACACCCCGGTCCAGAACAGCGTGACGATGATGATCGCGGTGTACAGCCCGTTCGAGGCGAGGGCCGGGTTGATCACGTACGCGAACGTGCTCGCCACGTAGGCGAGCAGCGTCGGATAGTAGAAGATCGTCATCGCGAACTGACACCACACCGCGAGGAACCCGGCCTTGTCCGAGATCCCTTCCCCGACCCAGCGGTAAACGCCGCCGGACCAGCCCGACGCCAGTTCCGCCGACACCAGCGATGTCGGCAGTAGGAACACGATCGCGGGCACCACGTACAGGAACACACACGCCAGCCCGTACACCGCCATCGACGGCGCCGACCGGAGACTGGCGACGGAACTCGTCGTCATCATCGCCAGCGCGATCCACGTTATGTACTGCTGCCGTGACCCAGTCGGGAGTACACGACCAGGCTCGGGCGTTCCGGCAGTATCGACACTCATCGGCTCACCATTCCGTCGGGCGGGGCCGCGACATGCCATGGCATGCAACGGCGCAGGCTTCCTCCCCGCACTATCCGCGCCCGGGCCGGGCAGCGCAGCACCCGCGACCACAGTTCACCCGAATCGGATGAGCAGTCAGGACAGCCCGTCGACGAGTTTCGCCACGCCGTCGAGGAACAGGTCGAGAGCGAACAGGAAGTCGGCATCGCTCCACTCGACTCCTGGTTCCGTGGTGAACGCGCCGTCCGCCAGCGTCGCTGCCAGGTGCGGGAAGGCGCCCCCCGCCACGAGTTTCCCGATCACGGCGCCGTAGTCGTACTCGACCGCGCTGCGCGCGGCGGCGGTGTCGGAGTCCGCGGCGCCGAGGAAGTCCGCCGCGAACCGCGCCCTGCCGATCACGTAGAGCGAGGTGTTGAGCACCACCTGGAAGCGGAGTGTCGGGGGCAGCGGCGTGGCGGCGAGCGTGCCGAGGCCTGCATCGAGCCACGCGATGTTGTTCGGGCCGGTGGGCGGCGACGCGCCCACTGCGAGTTGCAGCCACCACCGATGGCGCATCAGTTGGTCGTATTCGGCGCGGGCCCAGTGTCGGAGCCCGTCGCGCCACGACAGTCCGTCGGGGAAGACCGGAGGGGGTCCGATGACCCGGTCGCTGATCAGGTCGATCAGTTCGTCCTTGCTCGCCACGTAGCGGTAGAGCGACATCGTCGTGAAGCCGAGCCGTTTGGCGACTCGGGCCATCGACAGCGCACCGACACCGTCCTCTTCGGCGAGTTCGACCGCAGCGTCGACGATCCGCTCGAGGCTCAGTCCGCGCTTCGGGCCGCGGGCACCCGTCTTCTCCAGTCCCCACGCGAGTTTCACCGCGCGCGGCAGGTCCGGGTCCGATTCGACCTCGCTGTCGTCCACGTGACCTCTCTCCTGCCGCTTCGACGGTTGCGCTCATCCTAAAACTGCGTATGGTCTAAACAAAAGTTTATGTCATACACAATTACTCTCGGGAGCAACCATGACGGCACAATCCGCCGCGATCGAGGTGACGGACCTCCACAAGTCCTTCGGGGACCACCGCGTCCTCGCCGGCCTCGACCTGCACGTCCCCGCAGGCACCGTGTTCGCCCTGCTCGGCGCCAACGGCGCGGGCAAGACGACGGCGGTCCGCATCCTGTCCACCCTGCTGCCCTTCGACTCGGGTTCCGTCACCGTCGCCGGACACCCGCTGCCCGGGTCGGCGCGAGCGGTCCGGCGTGCCATCAGCGTCACCGGCCAGTTCGCCGCCGTCGACAAGCTGCTCACCGGGCGGGAGAACCTCACCCTGATCGGCGACCTGAACCACCTCGGGCGACAAGCGTCGCGGCGGCGGGCGGCCGACCTGCTGGAACGCTTCGATCTCGTCGGCGCCGCCGACCATCGGGCCGGAACGTATTCCGGCGGCATGGCCAGACGGCTCGACATCGCGATGAGCCTGGTGGCCGATCCCGCCGTGCTGTTCCTCGACGAACCGACCACCGGACTCGACCCGCGCAGCCGCCGAGAAATGTGGACGGTGGTCCGCGAACTGGTACGCGGCGGTGTCACGGTCTTCCTCACCACCCAGTACCTCGACGAGGCGGACGAACTCGCCGACCGGATCGCCGTACTCGACCACGGCCGGGTCGTGGCCGAAGGTACCGCCCGCGAACTGGAGTCCCTCGTTCCCGGAGGGCACCTCGAACTGCACTTCGTCACCGCCGACGACCTCCGACGCGCCGCGGACGCCCTGCCCGATTCGGCGGTCGACGCGGACGCGCTCGCGTTGACCGTGCCGACGGACGGCAGCATCGCGTCCCTTCGCGCCTTGCTCGGCCGCGTCGACGACGGACTCACCGTCGACCGGGTCTCGCTGCACACACCGAACCTCGACGACGTCTTCTTCGCCCTCACCGGCTCCCGGCGCACCGACGAGACCGCCGCCACCACCACCACGAAAGCGGTTGCCCGATGAGCACCCCCACCCTCCCCGGCGCCGTCACCGACGGCGCGATCATGCTGCGCCGCAACCTGACCCACCTGCTCCGCAGTCCCGACTCGGTGATCATGGCGCTCGCACTGCCGATCGTGCTCATGCTGCTCTTCGTCTACGTGTTCGGCGGCGCGATCGACACGGGCACCGAGTATCTCGACTACGTCGTCCCGGGGATCGTCCTGCTCTGCGCCGCCTACGGCTCGTCCACGACCGCGATCAGCGTGTCCACCGACATGACCGAGGGCATCGTCGACCGCTTCCGCACCCTTCCCATCGCCCAGTCCGCCTTCCTCACCGGCCACGTCCTGGCCAGCGTCGCGCGCAACCTGCTCACCACGGCGCTCGTCGTCGGTGTCGCCGTCGTGATGGGCTTTCGCCCCACCACCGACCCTGTGCGGTGGCTCGGCGTCCTCGGGGTGCTCTCACTGTTCCTGTTCGCTGTCTCCGCCCTGTCGGCAGCGCTCGGACTCGTGGCCAGAACACCCGAGGCCGCGGGCGGGTTCACGTTCGTCATCATGTTCGTGCCCTACGTCTCCAGTGCGTTTGTTCCCGCCGAGTCGATGCCGACGTGGCTGCAGGGATTCGCCGAGAACCAACCCGTCACGCCGATCATCGAGACGGTCCGTGGACTACTGACCGGCACGGGGATCGGTTCCGACGCCGGCCTCGCCATCGCGTGGTGCGTCGCGATCGCCGTGGCGGGAACCGCCTGGTCGGCCGTGTTGTATCGGCGGCGAGTGCAGCGCTAGCGGAGTTGGCGGTACCGGGAGAAACACCAGACCTCGGGGTTCATCGAATCCTGACAGCAGCCGGTTAACCTGGGTGGGTGGAGTCCATCACCAGCAGCCGAGCCTCGCGTCGAGCGGACCCGGCCCTGGCAGCGGCCGACAATGCGAGCGACGACCCGACCACCGATGTCCCGCAGGAACTGCTGCCCCGCAAACGCCCGACGCAGGAACGCAGCCGCCGCAAGTTCGACGGCTTGCTGGCGGCGTCGCGCGACCTGCTGACGGAGGTCGGGTTCGAGTCGTTCACCTGCGAGGAGGTCGCCTCCCGCGCCGACGTCCCGATCGGCACCCTCTACCAGTTCTTCGCCAACAAGTACGTCATCGTCTGCGAGCTGAACCGGCAGGACTTCGCGTCCGTTCGGGACGAGCTGGAACAGTTCGACGGTGTCATCCCGTCACTCGACTGGCTCCGATTCCTCGACAGCTTCGTCGACCATCTCGCGAAGCTGTGGACGTCCGACCCGTCGCGTCGCGAGGTGTGGCTGGCGATGCAATCGACGCCGTCGACCCGCGCCACCGGCAAGATCAGCGAGAAGCAGCTCGCCGAGAAGATCGCAACGATGCTCGCCCCGCTGACGCCGCGCACTCCCCGGGACCGCCGGATCATGATGGCCGAGGTGCTCGTCCACGTCGTCTACTCCATGCTCAACTTCTCCGTGCAGGACGGCCAACAACACTCGGAGGCGGTCGCCGAGCTGAAGCGCCTGATGGCCGCGTACCTCCTCGTCGCGGAGAAGGAGTCCCGAACCAGTCAGGAACACTGACGTCGGATTGAGACCCGGCGGATTCGGGTACCGCGACTGTCATGAACTACATCGACACCGCACTCCGAGTGCCCTTCGCCCTCGCGTCGACCCTGCGCCGTGCTCGGGTATTCCACGCCCACGGCGTGATGGCTCGCGGGCATGCGGAACTCGGTTCCCACTGGTGGCCCGTCCAAGGACGGATACCCGTCACCGTTCGGCTCTCGCGGGGCATCGGGCTCCCGGGAGCGATACCGGACGTTCTCGGACTCTCCGTCCGGCTCCACCTGGCAGCGGGACCGTGGGACCTGCTGCTCGCGTCAACGGATCCGGTCACCCGGTTCCTGCCCTGTCCGGCCCTCGGCTGGTCCACCGCGCAGTACAGCAGCCTCAACGCATTTCGCACCCCCGACAACGACTCCCCGACCTGGGTTCTCGCCACCCCGGAGGCGGGTCAGCCGCGCACGGCATCGCTGAGTGCACTGTCCACCGCCGACCCGCTGCACTTCACGCTGTCGCTGGCGCACTCCCGGACCGACACCACACCGGCGGGGCGACTGTGGCTCGAGACTCCGCTGTCCGTGGACGACGAGGACCACCCGGACTTCGACCCCGTGCTCCATCGCCCGGAGGGACTGGAGATGTGGCCACAGTGGGTCGCCGACGCCCGCCGCGCGGCCTACTCGGGCAGCCGAGCCGGTCGGCACTCCGTTGAGGCCTGACCGCGATACGGGCCCGCCGGTGGACGATTCCACCGACGGGCCCGCAGCGTCGTTGTCGGGTCAGCGTGCGACCGGCGCCACCAGGTCGGGCTCCTCGATCACGACCATCGCACCCGCCATGTCCCCGTCGTGCGTGAGGGACAGGTGGATGATCGCGCCGGGCAGGAACTGCGCGGCCTCGTCGTGCAGCTTGATCGTCGGCCGACCCCAGGCGTCGTTGACGACCTCGACCTGCACGTAGGCGTTGTCACCGACAGCGGGCGGCCGCGCGAACCGTGAGGACGCCCAGGCCTTGATGACCGCCTCCTTCGCCGCCCACCGGACCGCGTAGTGCCGGGCGGGGTCGGCCTTGGCCTCGCAGTAGCGGCGCTCCCCCGGCCGGAAGCTCGACTTCATCGCCGTTCCCGGCCGGGACAACTGCTCCGCGAACTCCGACACCGTCACCAGGTCGAAGCCGATTCCGAGGATGGCCATCTACTTGCACCCCGGCAGACCGGACCGGTAGACGTCGCCGTCCCCGAGGCGGGCCGCCTCCGAGAGCAGCACGTCCGCCTCGAGTTCACGGGCCGCCTTCGCCGGCACCGCATCTCCACCGAATCGGCGGTCCGCGGGCCGCTCGTACAGGTCGGCTCCGCCGCACATCGCCGCTGCCAGGCGACGCTGCCCGTCGACCGTGCGCTTCTGTGCCTGCTCGAGGTACGCATCCCGGCGATCAGCGGGAACCGACTCGGTGAACGCCTGCGGGTGCACGACCGCGATCAGCCCGGAGACGTGACCGAAACCGAGGCTGGTGAGCAGACCGGCCTTGAGCGGGAACTGTCCACCAAAACGCAGCGGCTCCCGCGGCCAGACCAGGTGCGAGAACTCGGCCATCTTGTCGTCGACGCAGTCGAGGCTGCGGTTGGGCGGCACGACGCCCTGCGCGAGCACCTGGCAGAGCCCGATCAGCTGGAACGCCGCCGCGCCGCCCTTCGCGTGACCGGTGAGGGTCTTCTGCGAGACGACGAACAGCGGGGCGCCGTCGCTGCGGCCCAGTGCCTCGGCGAGCCGTTCGTGCAGTTCGGCCTCGTTCGGGTCGTTCGCGGCCGTCGACGTGTCGTGCTTGGAGATCACCGAGATGTCGTCCGCGGTGACACCGAGCGCGTTCAGCGACAACGCCAGCTGGGAGTCCTGCCCGCCGCGGCCCGCGCCGAGCGCACCGATACCGGGCGCCGGGATCGAGGTGTGGACACCGTCGGCGAACGAACCCGCCCACGCGACCACACCGAGGACCGGCAGGCCCATCTCCATGGCCACGTCGCCGCGGGCCAGGAGAATGGTGCCACCGCCAGCGGACTCGACGAACCCGCCGCGACGGCGGTCGTTGGCCCGCGAGAACCGGCGATCGCTGATGCCCTTGGCGGTCATCTCCTCCGACTTCGCGGTCGCCGACATGTCACCGAATCCGACGATGCCCTCGATACCGAGGTCGTCGAAGCCGCCGGCCACCGCGAAGGTCGCCTTGCCGAGGCGGATCTTGTCGACGCCTTCCTCGACGGACACCGCGGCCGTGGCGCACGCCGCAACCGGGTGCACCATCGCGCCGTATCCGCCGACGTACGACTGCATGACGTGCGCGGCGATGACGTTCGGCAGTGCCTCCTGCAGGATGTCGTTCTGCCGCGACTCCCCGAGCAGGGTGTCGATGTAGAGCGAGCGCATCGACGTCATGCCGCCCATGCCGGTGCCCTGCGTGTTCGCGACCGTGGACGGGTGCACCCAGCGCAGCAGCTCCGACGGGGTGAAGCCACTGGTCAGGAACGCGTCGACCGTGGTCACCAGGTTCCACAGACCGACCCGGTCGACGGACCCGGCCATGTCGGCGGGGATGCCCCACGTCGTGACGTCGAACCCGGTCGGGATCTGGCCGCCGACGGTACGGGTCAACTTCGCCTTGCGCGGCACCCGGATCTCGGTGCCCGCCTTGCGGGTGACCTGCCAGTCGCCGCTGTCGGGCTGCTGGGACAGGGTCGTGTGCTCCGGATCGGAGTCCACGAACGCCTGCGCCTCGGCCTCGGACCCGACGACGAAGGTCAGGTCGTTGTCGAGGAACACCGACGTCATCAGCGGCATGGTGTTCTCCACCATCGCGCCTTCGTCGACGTACCGGCGGATGCCGCAGCGCTCGACGACGATGTCGTGGTAGCGGTCCGCGATCTCCTCTTCGGGAACCAGCTCGCCACTCTCGGCGTCGTACCAGCCGGGCTGCGGGTCCTGTTCCCAGCCGATGAGACCGGTGTTCCAAGCCAGTTCGAGAACGCCTGCCGCCGAGAGCTGCTCGTCGACCTCCATCTCGAACCGGGTGCGCGCGGAGCCGTACGGGCCGAGCTCACCTGCACCGACGATGACGACCAGATCCGCGGGAGTCACGTCGAGCTCCGGCCACGCAGGCGCAGGCAGCTCGTCGACGATCCGCGGCGGCGCGGGCAGCGCGGAGATGGTCTCCTCCGCGGATTCGTCCGCCTCCGAGTCCTTCTCGGCCTCGGCTTCCGCCGCGGCACGGGACAGCGCGACCAGGTCGAGCTTGGCATCGCCGAGCCCACCGGTGAGGTCGAGCGACACCGGCGCCACCGCCGCCTGCTGCACCGTCTCCGCGGTGCAGGCGCCGAGCAGCTGTTCGGCCATCTCGTCCGTCGACCAGGTACGCACACCCTTGGCCTCGACGGCGTCGACCATCGGGTCGTTGCCGCCCATCAGGCCGGTGCCGCGCACCCACCCGATCAGCGCATGGACGAGCGTGACGCGCTCGGCCCAGCTGCGCTCGGCGTTCCAGCGCCCGACGAGGGCGTCGAGCGCCGCCTTCGACTCGCCGTACGCGCCGTCGCCGCCGAACAGGCCGCGGTTCGGCGAACCGGGCAGCACCACGTGCAGGTGGGTGTCGACGTCGCGGTCGTAGCCGATCGCGGACAAGCCGGCGACCAGGCGCTCGACCGACCACAACAGGACCCGCATCTCCATCTCGGCGCGCGCGCCCGCGTCGGAGAGCTCGCCCATCACCCGAGGTGCGGCGAACGGGAACAGCAGCGTCGGGGTCGCGGCTTCCTTCACGAGCTTCTTGGCGCCACCCGCGGTCTCCGTCTGCTCCTCACCGATCCACTCGATCAGGGCGTCGACGTCGGTGTAGGACGCCATGTTGGCCGGAACGACCCACAGCGATGCACCGGCACGGGCGTTGTCGCGGTACAGCTTCCGGTAGAAGCCGATCCGCTGGTCGTCCAGGCGCGAGGTGGTGACGAACACGGTCGCACCGCCGCGCAGCAGCTGGCCGGTGACCGACGCGGCGATCGAGCCCTTGCTGGCGCCGGTGACGACGGCGACCTGATCCGACCACTTTCCGCTGAACGCGTCCTTGACCTGCGCTGCCTCCGCGATCGTCGCGTAGACACCGACGAGTTCCTCGCGGCCCTCGGCCTCGGCGCGCCGACGCCACCAGTCGGCGTGCGCGGCCACTGCAGGACCAGCTCCAGTGAAGTCGGCATCCGTGACCGAGACGACGGTCGCGTGGTCACCGATCCACAGCCGGGCCAGATCCTCGCGGGCGGTCGCCCACCGGTCGTCGAGGAGAAGCGCCTTGCGTGCGTCGAACGCCGGAGCGACCAGACGCGGCCAGTCGGAGCCGAGCTCCGCGGAGACCAGGTCGACCAGCTCGGTGTCGGCGTCCCCGGACGTCGCGGCCGGCTGCTCGGACAGGCCGAGCTGCTCGAGAACCAGCCGGGCCGCCGAGGCGAGAACGCCGTTGCGTCCGGTGATGTGCTCGGTGAACTCACCGAGTGCGGCCGCGTCGACGGTGCCACCGGCACCGCCGCCTGCCGACGGCATCGACACCGCGACACCGCGGCGCGCCGCCACCGACTGCACGGCCGCGTCGACGACCGCGTCCACCGCGTTGCCGTCGGCCAGCGCACCCTCGTGCAGGCCACCCATCGAGCCGCCGCGGACGCTGGAGCCGTCCCTGGTGCCGAGTGCGACCTCGGCGGTGACGTGGCTCGCCCAGCCCGCGCCGAGCTCCCACACCTTGGTGACGCGGTCCGCGATCGCGGCCGGACGCTTTCCGGACGGGCCGAACACCTTGCGCAGGTGATCGTTCAGCGAGTCGGACAGCACCGGGCCGAACGGCTTGTAGGTACGGGCCAGCTTGTTGACGGTGACGGCGAGCGAACCCATGTCGGCGTCCGCGGCACCGTCGATCGCGCCGAGCGACAGCTCGGAACCGAGGTCGACGAGCAGCTGGTTGCGGCGCGAGGAGACGCCGTCGCACAGCGCCTCGATCGTGTCGGCGGGGCCGATCTGGTCCGGACGCAGCTTCGTCCACAGCGCGATCAGCACGTTGGTGGCGTCGGACGCCGCGAACGCGATGTCGTCGGGACGCGGGCCGCCGCTCGGTGCAGCGGGCGCGGCAGCGGGTGCAGGCGCTGCGGCCGCCGGGGCGGACTCGGCGGACGGAGCCGCCGGGGCCCCGGCCACAGCCGCATTCCCCGTCGCTTCGCTCGCCTCGTCGTCCTCGACCGGCGCCGGGTCGGTGTCCGTGGAGTACACGACGCCGGCCTCACGCTCGATGTTGAGCACCTCGACCGGAGCGCCGACGCGACCCGGCAGCTTCAGCGTCTGCGACGCCAGGTTCGCGACCGTCGGGGTCGCGGCCAGGCCGATCTCGACGAACCGCTCGATGCCGAGTCCACCGTCGACCTCTTCCGAGAACAACAGGTCCTGCGTCTCGATCCAGCGAACCGGGCTCGCGAACTGCCACGCCAGCAGTTCGGCGAGCACGACACGGGTCAGCGCCACGGGCCGAGCGGACCAGGAGTCGAAGTCCGCGAGGACGTCGTTCAGCTGCTGCGAGGGCACCAGGTCCGCGATCTCCTGGATGAAGTCGCGTCCCAGGTTGAACGGCTTGGGCACCAGGTTCGGGATGTAGCGGCCGACGAGGATGGCCGGGTCGATCTCCTCCGGCAGCAGCTTGAGCAGCCGCTCACGGAAGTCGTCGACGCCGCCGCGCAGCACGTTCGAGTGGAACGGCACGTCGATGCCGGGGATGACGATGAACGCCCGCTTGCCGCCGGTCTCGGCGCGCTTGCGGTCGATCTCCTTCTCGAGGGCGTCGAGGCCCGCGACGGTGCCGGCGATCGCGTACTGCGAGCCGCGCAGGTTCAGGTTCACGATCTGCAGGAACTCGCCGGTCTCCTCGGCGACACCGCCGACGAAGGCCTCCAGGTCGGCGTCGTCGACACCGAACTGGGACGGGCGGATCGCGGCCAGCCGGTAGTTGGAGCGGCCCTGGGCGTCCCGCGGAACGAGCGCGTGCATCGCCGAACCACGCTGGAACACGACCTCGAGCACCGCCTCGAGCGGTAGCACACCGGCGACCGCGGCGAGCGCGTTGTACTCACCGACAGAGTGACCGGCCAGGTAGGAGCCCTCGACGAAGGCGCCCGACTCACGCAGCTCCGCGACCTGCGCGACGCCGAGAACGGCCATCGCGACCTGGGTGAACTGGGTCAGGTGCAGCACGCCGTCCGGGTGCTTGTGGGTGACGCCGCGAGCCTTCACGACGGTCGGGTTGTCCCGGACGATCGCGAGAATCGAGAAGCCGAGCGTCTCGCGGGTGTGCTTGTCGGCGCGGTCCCAGATCTCGCGGGCGGCCTTCGACCGCGCCCGGGCGTCGAGTCCCATACCGGGACGCTGAATGCCCTGGCCGGGGAACGCGTACACCGTCTTCGGGGCGGCGGTGCGGCCGGTAGCGACCATCACCAGCTCGCCGTCGACGCGGCAGCCGACCTCGACGATCTCGGCGCCGGAGTCGTGCGCGATCCGGTCGACGCGGACGTCGATCAGAGCCCCGGGGCGGACCATGCCGAGGAAGCGGGCGGTCCACGCGGTCAGGCGGCGCGCAGGCACGGTGGCCTCGGGGTCGACCGCGACGACGACCTGCTGTGCGGCGGCCGAGAGCCACATGCCGTGCACGATCGGGCTGCCGAGCCCCGCCAGCAGCGCAGCGTTGTCGGACGTGTGGATCGGGTTGTGGTCGCCGGAGACCTGCGCGAACGCGGCCATGTGCCGCGGAGCGACGACGGTGGTCTGGCGACGGCGACGGCGCGGAGTGTCGACGGCGTCGTCGGAGAGCGAACCGCCCGCGCGCTGCGGATCGGCCAGCTCGGCCTTGCCACTGCGGCCGCGGATCGCGAACCGCTCGACCATCGTCGCGAACACGGGAGCGGCCGCGCCCTGTTCGCCGCGCATGGCGCCGACCTCGACGCGGACCTCGACGACACGACCCAGGTCGGTGTCGACGACGGATGCGCCCTCGGCCTTCACCGTCAGCACGGCGGCGTCGGTGGGAATGGCGTCGACGAGGTTCACCGCGTGGTCGAGGTGGACGAGGTCGAGCATGCCCTCGATGGCGTGCACGCCGGTGTCAGTCTGTGCGGCACCGAGAACCGCGAAGACGGCGGGCCAGCAGGCACCGACGAGCACGTCCGGAACGGCGGAGGCGCCGGGAACCAGCGACGTCGGCAGACCGGCTGCGGTGACACCCGAGTGGTCGGCCACCAGGTCGGGGATCCACGCCACGTTCAGTCGCGCGACGTCACCCTTGACCGTCGGCAGGTCCTGTCCGGCAGCGACCGCGAGGAGCGCCGACATGGCGGCCTCGGCATCCTCCGCGGTGACGACGGGCGCGCCGCCGTCATGGGTGGATCCGGGAACCGTGATCGCGATGGTGACCGCGCGGTCACCGACGAGCGGCACCCGCAGTTCGACACGGTCGTCCCCCAGCAGACGCAGGGTCGCACCGGTGGTGGCGTGCGCGGCATCGGTACCGGTGACCGTCCACGCCTCGGGATCGCCGAGGCGATGCACGGGGTTCCGGGTCAGGCGCGAGGCCCAGAGCACGTCGGGGGCCCCGAGCACCAGCCCGAACACACCCGCCGCGTCGGAACGGCGACGACCGGCCACGGCCACCGGGGCGGTGCCCGCAGCAAGGAGCTCGTCGGTGGTGGCCTTCTCGAAACGGTCCAGCAGCTCGCCGACCGGCTCGTCGGCCCGCGTGATGCCGGCGACGGCGACGGTGCCGGGGATGATGCACACCTGGTCCGCGGAGTAACGCGGGTCGTGGGCCTGCCACAGCGAGTCGGACCGCCACCAGCGGCGGACGTCCTTGTCGACGACAGGCACGAAGTTCACCGGCTTGCCCGGCGTCTTGCAGAGTGCGACGAAGAACGCGACGTCGGCCGGGTGCAGCACGGTGGTTCCAGCGTCCGGGAAGCAGGCGCGCAGCGTGCACAGCGCGGCCTCGGGACGCTCGAGGATCTGCTCGTCCGCGAACTGCGTGACGATCGGGCCACGGTCGTTGCGGTGCAGTCGGGCCTCGGCGCGCTGCAGCATCTGCGCGAACCGGTCACGCCACGTGATGTCGATCCACACCGACTCGGTGGCGTCGGCATATGCCTGTGCCCAGTCGGTGCCGCAGTCGAATTCCTTCGCCGCGTCGATGCCGACGGCGAGCTCGAGGTAGCGACGCAGCCACCGCTCGTACGTCATCGTCGCGACGTCACCGAAGTACGGCTTCGCGGTCCCGTCGAGGGCGGCGACGATCTCGTCGCGACGCTTCGCGACGGCCTTCTCGTCACCCGCGACCTCGTCGAGGAGGCGGCCGGTACGGGACGCAGCGTTGTCGATCTCGTGGATGTCGGCGCCGAGCTGGCTGCGGCCGGAGGCCATGCCGCCGTTCGCGGTACCCGCGGCGACCCAGTCGGGGGTACCGGGGGTGTCGACCAGCATCTGCTTGACTTCGGGCGAGGTGGTCGCCTCGAGGGTCGCCATCGCGGCGGTGCCGACCAGGATGCCGTCCACCGGCATCGCCGGGTATCCGAGCTGCTCGGACCAGCGGCCGGTGAGGTAGTCGGCGGCCCGCTCGGGGGTCCCGATGCCGCCGCCGACGCACACGACGAGGTTCGGACGCGTCCGCAGCTCGGCGTAGGTTGCGAGCAGCAGGTCGTCGAGGTCCTCCCACGAGTGGTGGCCACCGGCGCGCCCGCCCTCGATGTGCGCGATCACAGGGAAGTCGGGAACCTCGGCGGCGATCCGGATGACGGACTTGATCTGCGCGACGGTGCCGGGCTTGAACGCGACATGCGTGATGCCGGAGTCCTGAAGGTCACCGATGATCGTGACGGCTTCCTCGAGCTCCGGAATGCCTGCCGTGACGACGACGCCGTCGAACGGCGCACCCGCGGCGCGGGCCTTGGGCACCAGACGCTTGCCGCCGACGTGCAGCTTCCACAGGTACGGGTCGAGGAACATCGAGTTGAACTGCACCGCGCGACCGGGCTCGAGCAGGGTCGACAGCTCGGCGACGTGGTCGGCGAAGATCTTCTCGGTGACCTGGCCACCACCGGCGAGCTCGGCCCAGTGGCCGGCATTGGCGGCCGCGGCGACGATCTTCGGGTCGACGGTCGTCGGGGTCATGCCCGCGAGCAGGATCGGCGAACGTCCGGTGAGCTTGGTGAACGAGGTCTCGACCGCGACCTTGCCGTCGGGAAGCGTGACCAGGGTCGGGCGGAACGCAGCCCACGGCGCGGGCCGCTCGGGCGCGGCACCCGGGGTGAGCAGGCTGCGCTGGCCGGAGCGCGTCGATGCGGCGACGATGCCGACGCCGCTGCCGCGCAGTGGTCCCGTCGTCATGCGGGTCAACAGTTCGCCGGGACCGAGGTCCAGGATCCAGGCGGCGCCGGCGGCGACAGCGGAATCGACCTCGGCAACCCAGTCGACGGGGTCGGTCAGGCAGGCACGGGCCAGACGCGCGGCACGGTCGACGTCGAGACCACAGCGGGCGGCCCATGACCCGACGATGTCGACGGCGTCGGCGAACGCGGGATGGTGGAAGCCGACCTCGACGGAGACCGGCTCGAAGATCGGGGAGAACACGTTGCCGCCGCGCTTCTTGGCCTCGCGCTCGGCGGACTCCTCCTCGGCGATCTGCTCGGCCCGCTGCTGCACGCGGGTGAGCTGTGCGGGCGGACCCGAGATGACGACGCGGCGGCGACCGTTGCGGATCGCCAACACGGGAGCGCTCTCGGCGCTCACGGCGGCGGCGATCTCGTCCACGACAGCCTGCATGCGCGCCGGGTCGACGTCGGAGACGGCGAGCATCGGCGAGCGCTCGCCGCTGCCGACGATCCCTCGACGTCGGCCGACGAGCACCGCCGCTGCGCCGATGAGCTGGGAGATGGCGAGCAGTTCCCCGTCGGATTCGCCACCGTCGGCGACGGAATCGGACGCGACGACGCCCTGCGAATGGCCGATCACCGCGACCGGTGCGACCTGCGCGGGGTCGAGGCCCTGCAGACGAAGCGCGCGCAGCGCGGCGAGTTGAGTGAGAAGAACGCCGGGCATCGACACGGATGCGGAGGTCAGCGCCTCGGCGGAGGGGCCTGCGTCGATGGCGTCCTCGTCGGCAACGTCACGCTCGAGGATCCAGCCGATGGGGTCGAATCCGATGGGCCTGACCACGAGCAGGTCCTGGGCGACGGGGGCGACCAGCGCAGCGGCCTGGTTGACCAGGTCGGTGAGGTCGGGTTCGAGTCCGTTGTCGCGGATCAGTTCTTCGAGGGAGTCGAGCCATGCGGCGCCCTGACCGCCGAAGGCGAGCGCGTACGGTTCGCCGGCGGCGATGCGGTCACGCAGAGGCGACTTCGCGGCGTCCGGCCGAGTCGGCGCGAAGCGGGATCCACCGGCTCCGTCGCCACTGCCCAGAGGTGTGCTCTCGTCGATCGTCACGCTGGATGGTCCTCTCCTGGTCGGAACCCACCGACGTCACAAACTCACCGCCGAGCGCGCCGCTGCGCTCGCGGATGGTTCCTTCGGGGGTGAGACCAGAGTCGCACACGATCATGAGGAATTCCTCACGTTTACTGTCCGCTTCTGACGTCCTACCAGGTAGTAGGCGTGACAGGGATCACAAGACGAGCGTCCAAGTGACTTTTGAGTAAGAAACAAAGGCGCTGGCAGCGCCGAGTACCCACGAGTAGTAAACCTGAGGGATCCCTCACATTGATCGTTACCAAACCGTTACCATCATGGTTCGGGTCGGCACCTGCCTTTACCTTCGGCGCCCGACCGGATGCGGCGATTCCGGCGCCCGATCGTCCGATGCGGGCGGACGCGGCGTCGTGGCATAGTCTGTTGCGGCACGCGCGAGTGGCGTAATTGGCAGCCGCGTCAGGTTTAGGTCCTGGTGTCTTCGGACGTGGGGGTTCGAGTCCCCCCTCGCGCACCATCCCGTGTCGGCTCCACAACTGTGACGGCCGACTCCCACACCACCAGCGGAACCCCCGTCCACCTCGGGTACCGTCGTGGTGTGGCCCGAACATCCCCCAGCCGTCGACCAGCACTGATCGTGTTCGTCATCGTCGCGGCGACCGCGTGCCTCGCGTTGGGATACTGGCAGTGGACGCGCTTCGAAGCCGTCGGAGGCACCGGCCAGAACCTCGGCTACGCATTCCAGTGGCCGCTGTTCGCGGCCTTCGTGGTCTACGCGTACCGGCGTTTCGTGCAGCTGGAAGACACCGATCCCGAGGACCAGCAGCGAATGGTCCACGGGGACGAGCAGCGCGAGATTCCGGCGGATCTCCTGCCGCAGCGCACCACCCACGCTGCCGAGTCCCTCGACGCCGACAATCCCGGCGACGAGGCCCACCAGGCGTACAACAACTACCTCGCGCAGCTCCGAGCGAGCGAGGCCGATAGGAGCAGCACGTGAGCACGGCCCCCGACGAGACCGCCACGACCACCGCACCCGCCCGCGACACCAAGAAGATCGCGGGCGCACTGCTGCGGTACCGGGTGCTCGCCTACGCGACCGGCGTCTGGCTGCTCGTACTGACCGCCGAGATGGTCGCCAAGTACATCTTCAAGGTCGAGGACCTGCCGGGGTGGATCGCGATCGTCCACGGCTGGGTCTATTTCGTGTACCTGATCCTCACGATGGATCTCGCAGTGAAGGTGCGCTGGCCCGTTGGCCGCACCGTCGGCACCCTGCTCGCGGGCACCGTGCCGTTCCTGTCGTTCTTCGTCGAGCACCGGCGGACGCAGCAGGTCAAACGCGACTTCGGGGTGTAGCACCACCCCACGGACACGAGAACGGCTCGGCCCCCGCAGTGCGGGGGCCGAGCCGTTCTCGATTCGTCAGGACCCGGTGAGATTCATGATCACCGGCTGTCCAGTGATCATCGCGACCAAGTAGGTCAGCCACTGACACGGGGTCTGCGGAACCATCATCGGCGACATCTCGCTCACCTTTCCTCGTGGGCCCGCCGTCGATGGCGGTCGCGGCGATCGTGCCACAACCAGCCGATCCACGGAGCGGGTCAGGACACCAGCGCCGCGAGGTCGGGCACCAGCTGCGCGAGTGCGCGCCCCCGGTGCGACGCGGCGTCCTTCTCCTCCGGCGTGAGCTCTGCCGCCGACCGCTCGTCGCCCTCGGGCACGAAGACGGGGTCGTAGCCGAAACCGCCGTCCCCACGCGGTGCGCGGGCGATGGATCCGGGCCAGGTGCCGCGGACGACCCGCTCGACGCCGCCCGGCACGACCAGCGCGCACGCGGACACGAAGGCCGCACCGCGTCGCTCGTCGGGCGTGTCCGACATCTGGGCCAGGACGAGGGCCGTGTTGGCGGCGTCGTCACCGTGCGTTCCCGACCACCGCGCCGACAGGACGCCGGGCATGGCGTTCAATGCATCGACCTCGAGGCCGGAGTCGTCGGCGACGCATGGCAGTCCCGTGGCTGCGGCGCCGTCGCGGGCCTTGACGAGCGCGTTCTCCTCGAAGGTCGCGCCGGTCTCCGGGGTCTCGGGAAACTCCGGGACCTCGTTCAGCCCGACCAGTTGGATGCCCACGACTCCTGCCGACTCGAGGACGCGCCGCAACTCCTTGAGTTTCTTGGCGTTCCGGGACGCGACGAGGACGCGGATGTCAGCCACCGAACTTCTTCTTCTCCGGAGTCTTCGGCTCGGGCAACTCACCGGGATACGGCAGCGCCAGGGCCGCCTTCTGGATTTCGAACAGCTGCTCACAGCCGGCGAGTGCGGAGTCGAGGAGCTTGTCGAGGGTGGTGCGCGGGAAGGTCGCTCCCTCGCCGGTGCCCTGGATCTCGACGAGTGTGCCGGTGTCGGTGGCGACGACGTTCATGTCGACCTCGGCGCGCGAATCCTCTTCGTACGGCAGGTCGAGTCGGACACGGCCGTCGACGACACCGACACTGACGGCGGCGATCGCGCAGGAGATCGGCTGCGGATCGGACAGCAACTCCGCAGCACGCAGGTAGGTGACGGCGTCGACGAGCGCGACGTAGGCACCGGTGATGGCCGCGGTGCGGGTACCGCCGTCGGCCTGCAGGACGTCACAGTCGATCGCGATGGTGTTCTCGCCAATGGCAGCGAGGTCGATGCACGCACGCAGGGAGCGGCCGACGAGTCGGCTGATCTCCTGGGTGCGGCCGCCCACCTTGCCCTTGACGGACTCGCGGCCGCTGCGGGTATGGGTGGCGGCGGGCAGCATCGCGTACTCGGCGGTCAGCCAGCCCAATCCGGATCCCTTGCGCCAGCGCGGGACACCCTCCTCGACACTCGCGGTGCACATCACACGGGTGTTCCCGAACTCGACCAGCACCGATCCTGCGGGATGGTTGGTGAATCCTCGGGTGATCTTCACGTCGCGGAGCTCGTCGTCCGCCCTACCGTCCAGTCGTCTGCTCACCCCGGTGAGCCTAGTCGGTCGTCAGATGTCGAAGACGTCTCCGGCACTCACGGCGTGCACGGGCCCCGCGAACGCGGCCTTCGCCTCGGCGATGACGTCCTCACGGGACGTCCACGGCGGGATGTGGGTGAGCAGCAGTTCCTTGACGCCTGCCCGGGTGGCGAGCTGTCCCGCCTCGGTGCCGGACAGGTGGATACCTTTGGGGCGGTCCGGGGAATGCGTCCATGACGCCTCGGACAGCAACATGTCGGCATCGCGTGCCAGTTCGACGACTTCGTCACACATGCCGGTGTCTCCGGTGTAGACGAGGGTGCGCCCGTCGGGGTCGGTGAACCGCAACCCGTACGCCTCCGGCGGGTGGTAGACGCGAACCGACTTCACGGTGAGTGCGCCGTAGTCGACGACCTGACCGTCGGACAGCGTCCGCAGGTCGATGGTGTCGGAGATGTCGTCGAGATCGCCCGCGCACTCGGCGGAGGCGACACCGATGCGGTGGTGGCTGTCGGTCGGGCCGTAGATGATCGCCCGGCCGGTGGGCGGGTTCGGGTGGTAGCGACGCCACACGAGCAGGCCGGGCAGGTCGAGGCAATGGTCGGCGTGGAGGTGCGTCAGGAAGATCGACACCGATCCCGGGTCCTCGTACCGCTGGAGTGCACCGAGCACGCCGGGACCGAAGTCGATGACTGCCGGCGGGGTGTCCGGTGCGGTGAGCAGGTAGCCCGACGCAGGCGAGTCGGGTCCACCGACACTGCCCGAACAACCCAGGACGGTGATGCGCATAGGGTCATGCTGCCACGACCGAGCGGTCTCGAAAAAGGTTCGGGCCGATTCGAGACGAAGCCGGAGGGACGGGGACGTTGCGCCTGCCGTCACACCCTCGGCCGACGTGCCCGCAACAGCGCTGTGGGAACTACTGCGTCACTGCCTTCGCTGCGCGTGTCGCACGGACGTCGGACGCGAGTACCCACGCCGCCACGACACCGCCGATGGCACCGAAAAGATGTCCCTGC
The DNA here is from genome assembly GCF_001040705.1 of Rhodococcus sp. RD6.2. Taxonomy (GTDB): domain Bacteria; phylum Actinomycetota; class Actinomycetes; order Mycobacteriales; family Mycobacteriaceae; genus Rhodococcus_G. The sequence continues at coordinate 31,502 of NZ_CVQP01000001.1, read as the reverse complement.
CATGACACCCGTGGATCACTGGGCAGCACACCCCACAGCATTCCGCCGTAGAGGAAGAGAATGACCACGCCGAGCGCGAGTTGCCCGAAGTGTCGGGTGAACAGTCCTCGGGTGATCAAGTACGTGAGCCACCCGAAGATCAGGATGGACGCGCCGATGTGGTTCGTCCCCGAGCCCCCGACCAGCCACGTTCCCACTCCCCCGACGACCCAGATGATGCCGGTGGCGGCGAACCCACGCCCGATGCCCGACAACATCACGAAGAAGCCGAGGATCAGCAGCGGGATCGTGTTGGCGACGAGGTGACCCCAGCCGGAGTGCAGGACCGGCGCGAACAGGACCCCCCACAGTCCGTCCACCGTGCGCGGCTCGATGCCACCACCGTCGAGCTGGTTCCCGAGGATCATGTCGATGAACTCGAGGACGTAGAGCCCGACGACGAAGGCGCTGATCGCGATCGCGGCCTGCTGCCACTGTGGTCGGACTGCCGGGGCGGCAGGAAGATTCGAGGGTCCGGAGACCGGAAGGGTCATAGCCCGAGCGTACCGACTCGGTCCGACACCGGGCGGCGGCTTCGTCAGACGTCGAACGCCGACGGGAACCGGTCCCGATAGCTGGGGATTCCGGCGACGGCGGTGGCGGTGAGGACGGCGTCGACGATGGCGTCCGCGACCACGTCCGCGGCTGCCGTGCAGATCGCCGCGAGGGCGGGAAGGTCCGCCGGGAAGGCCGGCGGCACGGCAGATTCGGCCGGAAGCTCCCGCGTACCGGTGGCGAGCGCGAACAGGGTGTCGCCGTCGAGCGGCGAGTGGGCCGGCCGGATCGCGCGTGCGAGCCCGTCGTGTCCGGCGACGGCGACACGTCGGCACGCGGCCTTGCCCAGCGGGGCATCGGTGGCCACGACTCCGATCGTGGTGTTGAGGACGGTGCCCTTGTCGCCGAGCGCGAGCGCCGCCCCGAGTTCTGCCGGGTCGGGCACTCGGAGCCCCCATTCGGCGGCCTCGGTCGGCGTGACGCCCCACGGCAGGCCGGTTCCCGGATCGAAAACCGAGCCGACGGGATTGGCTACGACCAGCGCCGCGACCGTGACCCCGGCGGCAGGGCCCGACCCGAGGACGACACTCGCGGTGCCGACGCCGCCCTTGAGGATTCCTGCGCGGGCCCCGGTCCCCGCGCCGACCGAGCCTCGAGCGACGTCGACTCCGGCGGCGTCGGCTGCGAGAAAGCCGTGGTCAGCGGTGGGACGGGCGGACCACTCCCCGACCGGCAGATCGAAGATGACCGCGCCCGGCACGATCGGGACGACGTGGCCGTCTGCGTCCATCGGGATTCCCCGGCCGTGTTCCTCGAGCCAGCGCATCACCCCGTCGGCCGCCGCGAGGCCGTACGCGCTGCCGCCCGTGAGGAGGATCGCGTCGACCTTCTGGACGCTGTGACTCGGGTCCAGCAGGTCCGTCTCGCGGGTGCCGGGACCGCCTCCTCGCACGTCGACGGCCGCAGTGGCGCCGTCCGGTGCGAGGACGACGGTGCAGCCGGTCGCGCGACCGGATCCGAGGGTCGCGTCGTCGTCGAGTTCGTGGTGGTGCCCGACGAGCAGGCCCGTGACGTCGGTGAGTGCCCCCCTCCTCCGCGTCACGGCAGCAGGACCTGCACGAGGGAGTCCTGCATCCACGTCAGCCAGTGGTAGACGTCGAGGTGTGGCGCCCGCGGGTCGTCGGGGTCGAGTTCGTCGGGGGTGTCCGCGTCGATGCCGATGGTTGTGCCGAGCGCCAAACGGATGTCGTTGAGCCCGTACAGCCACTGCTCGGCCTGTTCCGGGGTGAGCACGATCTTGCCGCCCTCGACGGGAACGGTCCGCAGGATCGTCGAGCCGGCCGCGACCTTGGCATCGATGATGTCGGGCTCGTAGAGGCTGCGCAGCGCCCCGTTGTCGTTGGCGTCGCGGGAGTCGGGGTCGACGGCGTCACGCCCGGTTCCGAAGAAGTCGGGCAGGAGGCGGGCGACTGTGGCATCGGTCGGCGCGGTCGGGTTACCGGTTCGCAGGCCGGTGAGTTCGGCCAGGTCGTCCGTCGGGGCGGACGCTGTTCGGTCTGCGAGGAGGCCGAGGACCGACGTCACCAGCGATCGCAGGACCGAGGCCTCACGTGCGTCCACCTCGGATCGGATCTTGACCCCGCTCAGCGAGTTCTTTCGGCTCCATGTGCGCACGTCGAAATACCTGGTGACCCTTCCTGCGTAACTGAGAATCGGCGGTGATATCGGGCGACGGCCGGCGCCGTCAGCTGTCCCGCTGCATCGTCGCCCACAGGCCGGCGGCGTGCAGTCGCTGGACGTCGTGCTCCATCTTGTCCCGAGACCCGGACGACACGACGGCCTTGCCCTCCTTGTGCACCTGCATCATCAGATCCGTGGCCTTGGCCTTGCTGTAGCCGAACAGCTTCTGGAAGATGAATGTCACGTAGTGCATGAGGTTGACGGGATCGTCCCACACCACGGTCACCCAGGGACGGTTGAGCGCCTCGTCCTCGTCCGTCACCTCGGCCTGCTCGGGCAGCACGGTTGGTGCCGGGGTCGGCATGTTCGCCATCGGCACGGCCATGAGCGTGGGGTACGGGCGCGGAGCCATGACTCCAGACTACGACGCAATCCGGACCAATTGAACACCGAGCGGTCAATACCGTGGTGCTCGTAGGGTGGGCCCGGTGACGAACTCCCAGTGGTCTGCGCCCGCGACCAGTACCGCACTGCTCACCGACCAGTACGAGTTGACGATGCTGGCGGCGGCGCTCGCCGACGGGTCCGCGCATCGCCGGTGCACGTTCGAGGTGTTCGCCCGCAAACTGCCCGCCGGCCGCCGGTACGGCGTCGTCGGCGGCGTGAGCCGCATGCTGGATGCGCTGGCGCGATTCCGTTTCGGTGAACCCGAACTGGCGGTCGCGTCGCGCTTCCTCGACGACGCGACACTCGCCTGGCTGCGCGACTACCGATTCGGCGGCGACGTCCACGGCTACCTCGAGGGCGAACTGTACTTTCCGGGGTCGCCGATCCTGTCGGTTCGGGGGACGTTTGCGGAGTGCGTTCTGCTCGAGACGCTGGTCCTGTCGATCCTCAATCACGACAGTGCGATCGCATCGGCAGCGGCGCGGATGGTCAGTGCCGCCGGTGGCCGCAAGCTGATCGAGATGGGGTCACGGCGCGCGCACGAGGAGGCCGCAGTGGCCTGCTCCCGGGCGGCGTACCTGGCCGGTTTCGACGCGACCTCGAATCTGGAGGCGGTCCGCCGGCACGGGGTTCCCGGGGCAGGCACGAGCGCACACGCGTACACGCTGCTGCACACCACCGACGAGGGCCCCGACGAGGCGGCGGCATTCCGCGGACAGGTTGCGAAACTCGGTGTCGGCACCACGCTGCTCGTCGACACCTACGACATCACCGAGGGTGTCCGGACGGCGATCGAGGTGGCCGGGCCCGAACTCGGCGGGGTCCGCATCGACTCCGGTGACCTCGGGGAATGGGCGCGTCAGGTCCGCGCGCAGCTCGACTCGCTCGGCGCGACCAACACGAAGATCGTGGTCTCGGGCGACCTGGACGAGTACGCGATCGCGGCGTTGCGAGCCGAGCCGGTCGACACGTACGGCGTGGGTACGGCCCTGGTCACCGGGTCGGGCGCGCCGACGGCAGGCATGGTCTACAAGCTGGTGGAGGTGGACGGGATCCCGGTCGCCAAACGCAGCAGCCAGAAGGTCTCGCGTGGTGGTACCAAGGACGCGGTCCGACTCGCGCGGCCGACGGGGACGATCGTCGAGGAGGTCGTGTACCCCGCGGGCTCGGCGGTTCCGGTGGTCGAGGGGCTCGTCGGCCGACCGCTGATGATCCCGATGGTCCGCGACGGAGAGTTCGAGCCTGACCTGCCAGGGCTGGCGGATGCGCGGGACCTGGTGGCGTCGAATCTGGTGAGCCTGCCGTGGGAGGGCCTCAAGCTGTCGAACGGTGATCCTGCTGTTCCCACCCGTTTCGTCGACTGACGCGAAACGGGGAAGGATGGAGTCATGACGAGGACTTCGCGGGCACTGGTGATCGTGGACGTGCAGAACGACTTCTGTGAGGGCGGATCGTTGGCGGTCACCGGTGGCGCCGCGGTCGCGGAAGCCGTCACCGAGTACCTGGCGTCGCCGGGCCGCCCCGAGTACGCGGCAGTGGTCGCGACGGCGGACCGTCACATCGATCCGGGGCCGCACTTCTCCGACAACCCCGACTACCGGGACAGCTGGCCGCCGCATTGTGTGGTGGGGACACCGGGGACGGAGTTCCATCCGGCGCTCGACACCTCCGCGGTGCAGGAGGTGTTCGGCAAGGGCAACTTCGCGGCGGCGTACTCGGGATTCGAGGGAGCCTCGGACGACGGTGACTCGCTGACGGACTGGCTACAGGACCACGGCATCGACGCGGTCGACATCGTCGGCATCGCCACCGACCACTGCGTGCGCGCGACTGCGATGGACGCGGTCCGGGAGGGCTTCGACACACGGGTGCTGCTCGACTACACGGCCGCGGTGTCGCCGGACACGGTCCGGACGGCCCTGACCGCGATGCAGAACGCGGGCGTCACCCTTGTCGGCTGGTCGGCTCCCCCGCCGCGTCGCGGTACGAGTGGTGGGCGCACGCCGATCCGCGGGCAGTAGCCTTGTCGGGTGCCTGAACTCCCCACCGTCCCAGAGTTGCTGTCCGAGGCGGTGCACGCGCTCGGCGGCGCCGAACGACGGAACCAGCTGACGATGGCATCGGCGGTCGCGCATGCGATCGAGTCGGGCGAGCATCTCGCTGTGCAGGCGGGTACCGGTACCGGCAAGTCGCTGGCCTACCTGGTGCCGAGTGTGCGGCACGCGGTGGAGTCGGGGCGCACGGTGGTGATCTCGACGGCGACGATCGCGCTGCAGCGTCAGCTCGTCGACCGGGATCTGCCCCGGTTGGCGAAGGCACTGAAGAAGCCGCTCGGCCGGGAGCCGCGGTTCGCGATCCTCAAGGGGCGCAACAACTACCTGTGCATGAACAAGGTGCACAGCGGCATGGCGGACGAGCCGGCCGCAGAGGCCGAACTGTTCGACGCGTTCGCGGTGTCACGACTGGGCCGCGAAGTGAAGCGACTGACCGCGTGGTCCTCGGACACCGAGACCGGGGACCGCGACGAGGTCGTGCCCGGCGTCAGCGACCAGGCGTGGCGGCAGGTCAGCGTCACCTCTCGCGAATGCCTCGGTAAGGCGCGTTGCCCGATCGGCGAGGACTGCTTCGCGGAGCGGGCCCGGCTCGAGTCGGCGCGGGTCGACATCGTGGTCACCAATCATGCGCTGCTGGCGATCGACGCGATCTCGGGGATCGCGGTGCTGCCCGAACACGACGTGGTGGTGATCGACGAGGCGCACGAACTCGTGGACCGCGTCACCGGTGTCGCAACGGCGGAGTTGGCGCCCGCAACGATCAGCGCCGCAGCGCGGCGCTGCGGGAAGCTGGTCGAGGAGCAGGATGCAGACCGGCTGGAGGCGTCGTCCGAGGCGTGGACGGCGATCCTCGACGAGCTGCCCGCGGGACGCTGGGAGCACCTGCCTGACGGCGCCGGGCAGGCGTTGGCGCTGGTCCGCGATGCGGCGTGGGCGGTGCGCACCGCCATCGGGCCGTCCAGGCCGGGCCAGGCGGCGGCGGACCCGGAGTCGGCGGCGGCCCGGACGGCCGCGCTCGCGGCGGTTGACGAGGTGCACGACAGCGCGGTTCGCGTGCTGACCGCATTCGACGAACCCGATCCCGCCACGCGCCGGGACGTGGTGTGGCTCGCCGACGAGGAGCGTCGCGGCAAGCTCGTGCGGATCGCCCCGCTGTCCGTCGGTGGTCTGCTGCGCTCGCGCCTGTTCGACGAGTCGACGGTGGTGCTGACGTCGGCGACACTGACGGTCGGTGGCTCGTTCGACGGTCTCGCCGTGGACTGGGGCCTGCCCGCTCAGGCGCCGGTGCGCAGCGACACCGCGATGGCGACGGCCACTGAGGCGCCGTCGGACGAGTCGACGGTCAAGTGGAACGCACTCGACGTCGGATCACCGTTCGACCACGCCAAGGCCGGAATCCTGTACGTGGCCAAGCATCTTCCGCCGCCGGGCCGCGACGGACTGACCCCGCGTGTGCTCGACGAGATCGAGGCGTTGGTCGCCGCCGCGGGTGGCCGCACCCTGGGCCTGTTCTCGTCGACGCGGGCGGCGAAGGCAGCGGCTGCGGAGATGCGTTCGCGCCTGAGCACGCCGGTGCTGTGCCAGGGCGAGGACGCGACGGGACAGCTGGTGCGCAAGTTCGCGGAGGACGAGGCGACATCGCTGTTCGGCACCCTGTCACTCTGGCAGGGCGTGGATGTTCCCGGCCCGTCGCTGTCACTGGTGATCCTGGACCGGATCCCCTTCCCGCGGCCCGACGACCCGCTGCTCGCGGCGCGTCAACGTGCCGTCGAATCACGCGGCGGCAATGGCTTTCTCGCGGTCGCCGCCAACCACGCTGCGCTGCTGCTGGCCCAGGGCGTGGGCCGACTGCTGCGCAGCGTGGATGACAAAGGCGTTGTCGCGGTACTCGATTCGCGGCTGGCGACGGCGCGGTATGGCGGCTACCTGCGTGCCTCACTGCCGCCGTTCTGGGAGACGTCCGACCCGGAGGTCGTGCGCAAGGCGCTTACCAGGCTCGCCGGCGGCTAGCGTCCGTCGAGGATCGCCTTGACCGTGCCGCCGATGTAGTCGGGGCCCAGAGTGTCCAGCGCCTCGGGTGTCGAGATGGCGGACAGGGTCTGGGTTGTGCACGTGCGGGTCGCGCCGGGATCGTCGACCTGCCCCCGGAGCCACGCGAGTGCCGCCGGCGCGCCCAGCGCCCACAGCGCGGTGTGCGCCGAGAGCACATTCGGGAACGGGTCTCGCTGGTAGGTGACGGCGGTCCCGCCGCGACAGTACCGATCGACGAGCCCGTCGGCCGACGCGATGGTGCTCAGCTCGTCGTTGATGCCGTTGTAGAGGTAGACCGGCGCTGTCGGCGCCGTCGTGCCCAGTGCACGCTCGTCGAGCAGTCGCCGGGTCAACGGGTCGGCGAGCACCTCCGTCAACGGCACGGTCATGAGGCTGTCGAAGTTGGTGAACGGGAACGAGAGGAGGTTCTGCGGCGTGCAGTCGGCCGCCGCTGCCAGGGCCGCCTGCTTGCCCGCGGGGGTCAGGTACCTGTCGAGCAGCGTGGTGAACTCGGGGGAATCCTGCGCGAGCCCGGCCAGGCCGATCGCGACGAGTCCTGCGACCAGGGAGCCGTTCCCCTGACGGACGGCTGCAGCGAAGTCCGGCACCGGAGCGCCGATCGCCATCCCCGCCACCCGCAGTTCGGACGCATAGGTGGGCTGGACCTCTGCAGCCCAGCTGGTCGCGATCCCGCCGCCGGAGTAGCCCCAGAAGAGTGCAGGCGTGTTCCGATCCACCGCGTCGATCTGCTCGAAGTTCTGGACGGCGCGCACGCCGTCCAAAGCGACGTAGCCCGGCTCGCGGGGCGTGAGGAACCGATTCTCGATGCCGCCGAGGTCCGGGACCGACACCACCCAGTTCTGTTCCAGGCCTGCGGCGATCATCGGAACCTCGCTCGCCGTCGTCGACAGGGCCACGGGGCCGGTCTCGCCCGTGACGTTGAACCAGGGCGCACCGGTCTGGAGCACCCGCGAGGGCATGCAGTCGGGGGCGATCGCGTCGATCATGCTGTCGTAGGACAGGACGGCGGCGGGGGCGCTGTCGCCGTTGCGCTCGAGGACCGTGGTGACCGCGGCGTAGGGACTGCCGTTCGAATCGGTCGTCCGGTACAGCAGCTGCCAGGCACGCACCTTCATCGGCACCAGTTGGAGTGCCGAAGGCTGGATCTCGCGGGAGCGCAGGACCGTTCCCGGCTCGACATCGGCGAACCCTTCGGGCGGGACGTAGAAGTCGTCGACGCGGTTCGGTGTGGCTGCGGCGGGCGAGAGGGCCGCGGCGGGGAGGAGCGAACCTGCGGCCACGACCGCGACGGCGAGGGCACGGACGCCGTGCCCTCGCCAGCCGCGCACAAGGGCCCGGGCGGACCGGGCGGACCCTCGATGTGTGTTGGATGGCATCAGCCGAACCTAGAACAAGTTTCAGTCCAATTCCTAGGATTCGCGATCCGCCACGTCCAGGCCGTGACCAGGACAATTGTCCAAGACAACTGACCAGGTCCGCGCCGCCCGACGGCCTGGCCGCGACCACCCGACTTGTCCCGGGAGGACAAACCGCGGCGCGAAGTCTGGCCTCGCAGGCCGTTTCTCACCCATCACCGCGTCAATAGTGTCGGTGGTCACACCCCGAACGGATTGCGAGAACGTCGTGAACATGAGCTATTTCGCGTGGGACACCGTTGCCGACCACGGCGATTCACCCTGCGTGCGTGACGACCACACCGAGTTGACGTACCGGGAGTTCGCGGATCGGGTCGACGCGTTCGCTGCACAGTTGCACCGATCCGGACTCCGCCGCGGTGACACCGTCGCCGTCGTGCTGCCCAACCGGGTCGAACTGCTCGTCGCACTGATGGCGGCGTGGCGCCTCGGTGCCGCCGCGACCCCCGTCAATCCGAACTTCACCGAGACCGAGGCGCAGTACCAGATCGACGACGCCGCAGCCGTTCTCGTGGTCACCGCCCAGGAGGGTGACCGCACCGACGGGCGGCCGACGATCACTGTCGCGGACATGGAGCTCGTGGTCGATCCGGGCTGGATCGCTCCGCCGCCGCCTGCGGGCGCGGACCTCGCGTTGCTGATCTACACGTCGGGCTCGACGGGACGACCGAAGGGCGTGATGCTCGACCACGACAATCTGCACTACATGACCGGGGCGATGGTGCAGACCTTCACGCTGACCGCCGACGACCACTGCATGCTGGTGCTGCCGCTGTTCCACGTGAACGCGATCTGCGTCAGCTTTCTCGCTCCGATGCGGGTCGGCGGTCAGCTCAGTGTCACCGGCCACTTCTCGGCTTCCAGATTCTTCGACGACGTCGCGCGGCTCCGGCCGACGTACTTCTCCGCGGTGCCGACGATCTACGCGCTGCTGGCCTCCCAACCGGGCGCCGCGGACCGCGACGTGTCGTCCCTGCGGTTCGGGGTGTGCGGCGCGGCGCCGATCTCGAAGGAACTGCTCGAGCGCGCGGAGGCGACGCTCGGCCTGGTCGTCGTCGAGGGCTACGGGCTGACAGAGGGCACGTGCGCGTCGACGTGCAATCCGGTCGACGGCCCCCGCAAGCTCGGGACGGTCGGGCCCGCCCTGCCCGGCCAGCGCATCGCGATCGCGGGCCCGAACGGAGAACTCCTCCCGCAAGGCGCCGTCGGCGAAGTCCTGGTGGCGGGGCCGAATGTCATGTCCGGCTACCTCGGGCGCCCCGATGACACCGCCCGCACGGTGGTTGACGGATGGCTGCACACCGGCGACGTCGGCAGGATCGACGAGGACGGCCATCTCGTCCTCGTCGACCGGATCAAGGACATGATCATCCGCGGCGGCGAGAACATCTATCCGAAGGAAATCGAGAACGCCCTCGCCACGCACGGGGCAGTGCTCGAATCGGCCGTCGTCGGCGCACCCCACCAGTTGTACGGCGAGGTGCCGGTCGCCTACGTCGTGATCTACCCGGACGCGACCGCGACCGCGGCGGAGCTCACCGACCACCTGCGCGACCGGATCGCGAAGGTCAAACTGCCGACGGAGATTCACGTGGTCGAGGCGCTTCCCCGCAACCCGGTCGGCAAGATCGACAAGCCGACGCTGCGTCGCCGCCACTCCCCCGCGAACGTCGGCTGACCCGACCCACACCTCCCACCACATCGACCTCGGGCACACCCGGGGCGATGCCCCCTACCCGAGAAACACCCAGCAGCCCGACAACCCGAGAGAACCAGGAGAATCCGATGGGATTCAAGACCGGGAACTTCCCTGACGTCGATCCGGCGACCTTCCTCGACCGCCCGTTCCTCGACCGGATTCGAGCCATGTCGACGCACTGGGTCGATCACGGCTTCGGCACCCCGAAGATGGTGCACACGATCTACATCCTCAAACTGCTGTTCGTGTACATCGGCGCGGGCGTCTCCATCGCGACCCTGACGTCGGGGTTGAACCCGATCGACGTCGGAGTGTGGTGGAACGACCCGATCGTCTACCAGAAGCTGATTCTGTGGACGGTGCTGCTCGAATCGGTGGGGCTGGCGGGTTCGTGGGGCCCATTGGCCGGCCACTTCACGCCGATGACCGGTGGCATCCTGTACTGGCTGCGACCCGGGACGATCCGGCTTCCTCCGTGGCCCGGCAAGGTCCCGCTCACCTCCGGGGACACCCGCACTCCGGTCGACGTGGCCCTGTACGCCGGCCTGCTGGCCACTCTCGTGGTGTCGCTTGTACTTCCGGGTGTGCACACGGCCTCGCTCGATGCGGCGGTTGCGGACAACTCGGGCCTGGTGCGTCCCGCGGCCGTGGTCCCGGTCATCGTGCTGCTGATCGTGCTCGGACTGCGTGACAAGGTGATCTTCATCGCCGCCCGCAGCGAGCAGTACCTGCCTGCGATGGTGTTCTTCGCGACGCTGCCGTTCGTGGACATGATCATCGCGCTCAAGCTGCTCATCGTGTCCGTGTGGATCGGCGCCGGAGTCTCGAAGCTCGGCCACCACTTCTCGATGGTGGTTCCGCCGATGCTGAGCAACACCCCGTGGATACCGTCGAAGGCGATCAAACGCGCTCACTACCGCAACTTCCCGGAGGACCTGCGGCCGTCGAAGGCGGCGGGCGGCGTCGCGCACGTCCTCGGCACCCTCGTCGAGGTCGCCACCCCGCTGGTGCTGCTGTTCTCCACCAACCGGACGGTGACGCTGATCGCGGTGGTGCTGATGGTCGCGTTCCACCTGTTCATCCTGTCCACGTTCCCGCTCGCGGTGCCGCTCGAATGGAACGTGCTCTTCGCCTACGCCTCGGTGTTCCTCTTCGTGGGCTTCCCCACCTGGAACGGGTACGGGCTCGGTGACATGTCCTCACCGTGGCTGACCGCGGGCGTGGTCGCGGCACTGGTCTTCTTCCCGATCCTCGGCAACCTGCGGCCCGACCTGGTCTCGTTCCTGCCGTCGATGCGGCAGTACGCGGGCAACTGGGCCTCGGCGACGTGGGCGTTCGCGCCCGGCGCCGAGGACAAGCTCGACCGGTTCGTCACCCGGCCCACGAAGAACACCCGCACGCAGCTGCTCGCGTCGTACCCGCCCGAGGTCGCCGACGTCGTGATGCATCAACTCCTCGGCTGGAGGTCGATGCACAGCCAGGGCCGTGCGCTGCTGTCGCTGATGATCAACCACCTCGGTGACGACATCGACACCTACACCCTGCGGGAGGCAGAGTTCAGCTGTAACTCGTTGGTGGCGTTCAATTTCGGCGACGGTCACCTGCACAACGAACACCTGATCGCAGCACTCCAGCGCCGCTGCAATTTCGCTCCCGGAGAGTTCGTGATCGCCTGGATCGAGTCCCAGCCGATCCACAAGGGCGTGCAGGAGTACCGGGTGATCGATGCCGCGCTCGGCGTGATCGAACGGGGCACCTACCGCGTCGCCGACGCGGTCGCCGAGCAGCCGTGGCTGCCGAACGGCCCCATTCCGTTCGAGGTGAGGTGGACACTGGAGTCGGATTCGAAGGAGACCCTGATGCAGAGCACACCCCGGACCGAGTCGGTGGCGCGACCTTGAGCACTGCCGTGGTCGTCGGCAGCGGGCCCAACGGGCTCGCTGCCGCGGTCCACCTCGCCCGCAGCGGGGTGGACGTGCAGGTACTCGAGGCCGCCGACCTGATCGGAGGCGGTGCCCGCTCGGCGGAACTCACCCTGCCCGGACTGGTCCACGACGAGTGTTCGGCGTTCCACCCGATGGGCGCAGGCTCGCCGTACCTGCAGGCGCTCGGCCTGGACCGTTACGGACTCACGTGGCGGTGGCCCGAGATCGACTGCGCACATCCGCTCGACGATGGCGACGCAGGCCTACTGCACCGGTCCGTGGAGGTGACCGCGGACGGACTGGGGGTCGACGGTCCACGGTGGCGGCGCCTCGTCGGCGATCTGGCCGTCAACTTCGACGATCTGGCCGCGGACCTGATGCGGCCGATCGCCCGTGTCCCCCGGCACCCGCTGAAGCTGGCCGCGTTCGGGCCGCGCGCGCTGCTTCCGGCGACGGTGACGGCCAGATGGCTGCGAACGGAGAAGGCCCGCGCCCTGTACGGCGGGGTGGCGGCCCACGCCTACTACCGGCTCGACCGGCCCGCGACCTCGGCCGTCGGGCTGATGATCGCGGCGGCCGGGCATCGGTACGGGTGGCCGGTGGCCGAGGGCGGATCCCGCGCGATCACCGACGCCCTCGCTGCGATGCTGACCGACCACGGCGGGAAGATCAGCACGGGCGTCCGGGTGCGGTCCGAACGGGACATCCCACCTGCCGACGTCGTCCTACTCGATCTGACTCCAGCGGCGGCACTCGACGTCCTCGGCGACCGGGTGCCGACGCGTGTCGCCCGGGCCTACCGCCGATTCCGGCACGGCGCGGGCGCGTTCAAGGTGGACTTCGCTGTGGAGGGGCCGATTCCGTGGACCGATCCGGCCGTGGGACGAGCCGGGACGGTGCACCTCGGCGGGAGTTTCGGCGACATCGCCGCAGCCGAGCGGGACGTCACCGCCGGCCGGATGCCGCAGCGGCCGTTCGTCCTGCTCGGCCAGCAGTACGTCGCCGACCCGACCCGCTCGCGGGACGGGCTGAACCCGGTGTACGCGTACGCCCACGTCCCGCACGGTCATGCGGGCGATGCCACCGACGCCGTCGTCGCGCAGATCGAGCGGTTCGCACCCGGCTTCCGTGATCGGATCCTGGCCACGGTCACCGCCGGACCGGCGCGGCTCGCGGCGTCGAACCCGAACTACGTCGGCGGCGACATCGTCGGCGGCGCCAACAGCGAGATGCAGGTGGTGCTGCGACCGCGGATCGCGCTGGACCCGTACAGCATCGGCGTTCCCGGCACGTTCCTGTGTTCCGCCTCCACACCGCCTGGGGCGGGCGCCCACGGTATGTGCGGCTACAACGCGGCCGAGTCGGCCCTGCGTCACCTGCGGCGGAAGGGGGCCGACGTCCTGTGACCATGCCGGCAGGCGACGACCGGGCCCGGCCACGGGCTGCGCGGGTCCCCGCGCCCGCGGACGGCGAGGTCCGCGCGATCGTAGTAGCGATCGCGCGGGACCTCGACACCCGAAAATCGGAAATCATCGGAGGGATGAGCGCGCTGCTCGCCCGCGAGATCGACCAGCTCGACAATGATCCGCAGCTCGTGGAACTTCTCGAGGCCAGCGTGGCGGGCAACGTCGCCACCATCGTCGACGTGCTGGCCAACGACATACCGGTCGAACACCTGCAGCCGACCACCGCTGCAGTCGAGTACGCGCTGCGGTTGGCGCAGCGCGAGGTGTCGTCGCATTCGCTGGTGCGGGCGTACCACATGGGCCAGGACGACCTCATGCGTGTCTGCTACGAGGAGGTCACCTCACTCGGCCTGAGCACCAAACTGACTCTGGCTGTGCTCAAACATCTTTCGGACGTGATCTACAGCTACATCGACTGGATCACGCTGTACGTGTTCGAAGCGTACGAGCGGGAACGCAGGCGCTGGATCGGCGCACAGGGCAACGTCCATTCATCGACGATTCACGGCCTACTCGACGGTTCCGGCACCGATGAGGGCACCTTCGAAGCCGAGACGCACTATCGGCTCGCGCAGACCCACGTCGCGGTCGTCGTCTGGTCGACCAGGGACGACGACCCGAGCCTGAACGCACTCGACCACAGCCTGCGGGCACTGGCCGCGCAACTGCACACGGACACGGCCCCGATCGTGACCGCGATCGACCGCCGAACCCTCTGGGCCTGGCTGCCGTTCGGGCGTCGGCAACCCGCGATCGACTCGGTCGCCCTCGCCGCAGCGCTCACGCCGTCGCCCGGCACGCGGATCGCGCTCGGGCTGCCCGCGGCCGGGTCGACGGGCTTCCGCCGCTCGCACGAGCAGGCACTGGCTGCATACTCCGTTGCCAGCGAACACGCGATGGCGCACCGGCCGATCGTGAGTTTCGGTGACCGCGGTGTCGCGGTGGTCTCGCTGCTCGCCGAAAACCTGGACTCCACGCGGGCCTGGGTGTGGGAGGTGCTCGGCCCGCTCGCCGAGGGCACCGAGCAGGCCGCGACACTGCGCACCACGCTGAGCACCTACTTCGAGACCGGGCAGAGCCACCTCCACACGGCACAGCAGATGAACCTGCACCGCAACACGGTGAAGTACCGGATCGCGAAGGCACTCGGCGACCCCTCGACCGGTCCGGGCTCGCGCAGCAGGCTCGACCTCGCCCTTGCCCTCCAGGTGTGCGAATACCTCGGAGCGAAGGTGCTGAGGTAGTCCCGGCTACCCGGCCGGGACCGTGACCAGCCCGAGCTCGGCGTCGGTCGCCAGCAGCTCGTGGTGCGGCAGCACCCGCACCGTGTAGCCGACCGCTCCCGACAACGGCAACGCCGTGTCGACGGCGTACACGTGGCCGAGTTCCTCGACTCCGACATGCGTCATCGGGACGGTCACCACATCAGTCAGGTCCTCGTCGGGCCCGACCCCGCCGAGAACGGCCTGCACCGTGACCTCGGACGGGTCGAGTTCGCCCAACCGGACGTAGGCGCGCAGTGACAGGTCGGCACCGATCACGGGTGTGTCGGGGAGACCGGAACTGTCCACCTGCACCACCTGCACGCCCGGCCACTGCGCCGCGACCCGCGCGCGATACACGGCAAGCCTCTTCGCACCCGCATAGCTGTCGGCGACGACGGTCCTGGACGCGGCCGCCGCAGGCGCGTAGAGATCGACGACGTAGTCGCGAACCATGCGCGACGCCAACACCTTCGGGCCGAGCGTCTGCAACGTGTGCCGCACCATCTCCACCCACCGCGCCGGCACCCCGTCGGAACCACGGTCGTAGAACTTCGGCAGCACCGACTGCTCGAGCAGGTCGTACATGGCGTTCGCCTCGAGGTCGTCGCGGCGGGTCTCGTCCTGCACGCCGTCGGCGGTCGGGATGGCCCAGCCGTTCTCGCCGTCGAACATCTCGTCCCACCACCCGTCGCGGATCGACAGGTTGAGTCCACCGTTGAGCGCCGACTTCATGCCCGACGTACCGCATGCCTCGAGCGGGCGCAGCGGGTTGTTGAGCCACACGTCGCAACCCCAGTACAGGTACCGTGCCATCGACATGTCGTAATCGGGCAGGAACACGATCCGGTGCCGCACGTCGTGGTCGTCGGCGAACCGGACGACCTGCTGGATCAGCGCCTTCCCGCCCTCGTCCGCGGGATGACTCTTGCCCGCGACGACGAGCTGCAGCGGCCGCTCCTCGTCGAGCAGCAGGGCGCGAAGCCGCTCCGGGTCACGCAGCATCAGGGTGAGGCGCTTGTAGGTGGGCACCCGTCGCGCGAATCCGACGGTCAACACGTTCGGGTCGAAAACCTCCGAGGTCCAACCCAGTTCGGCTTCGCTCGCTCCCCGCTCGACCCACGACGCCCGTACCCGGCGACGGACCTCGTCGACGAGTTGCCCGCGCAGGGCGTTGCGGGTGGCCCACAGCTCGTCGGCACCGATCTCCTGCAGCTGCTCCCAGCCACGAGCCTCCTCGACGAGTTCCGGCCCGACGGCGCGGTGTGCGAGGTCCATCCACTCCCGCGCCGCCCACGTCGGCGCGTGCACCCCGTTCGTGACCGATCCGATCGGCACCTCGTCGGTGTCGAAGCCCTGCCACAGTCCGTTGAACATGCCTCGGCTGACGATGCCGTGGAGCTTCGAGACTCCGTTGGCCCGCTGGCCGAGCCGCAGGCCCATGTGCGCCATGTTGAAGACCGACGGATCGGCCTCCCTGCCGAGGTCGAGGATGCGATCGACGCCGAGACCGGGCAGCAGCGACGAGTCGTTGCCGCCTTCACTTCCGGCGAAGTAGTGGCGGACGAGGTCGAGCGGGAACCGGTCGATTCCGGCGGGAACCGGCGTGTGCGTGGTGAAGACCGTTGCGGCCCGCACCGCGGCGAGCGCCTCGTCGAAGTCGAGGCCGGTGCCCGTCACGAGCTCCCGGATCCGTTCGGCGCCGAGGAAGCCCGCGTGTCCCTCGTTCATGTGGAAGACCTCGGGGTCGGCGAGTCCCTCGGACCGGGTGTACGCGCGCACCGCCCGCACGCCACCGATCCCCGCGAGGATCTCCTGCTTGATCCGATGGTCCTGGTCGCCGCCGTAGAGCCGGTCGGTGACCCCACGCAGTTCGGCGTCGTTCTCCGCGATGTCGGAGTCCAGTAGCAGCAGCGGCACCCGGCCGACCTGCGCGATCCACACCCGCGCCCGCAGCACCCGGCCGCCGGGCATCGCCACGTGCAGCAGGACGGCCGCCCCCGACTCCGGCTCCGTGAGCAGGCGGAGGGGCAGCCCCTGCGGGTCGAGCGACGGATAGTGCTCGGACTGCCAGCCGTCGGCGGTCAGTGACTGGCGGAAGTACCCGGACCGGTACAGCAGCCCGACGCCGACCAGCGGCACTCCCAGGTCGGACGCCGCCTTCAGGTGGTCGCCGGCCAGGATGCCGAGGCCGCCCGAGTAGTTGGGCAGGACCTCGGTGACTCCGAACTCCATTGAGAAGTACGCGATCCCACTGGCCAGGTCCACACCCTTGGCCTGCTGGTTCTGGTACCAGCGCGGGCGGTCGAGGTAGTCGACGAGGTCGGCCTCGAGCCGGTCCAGTTCGGCGACGAAGGCATCGTCGTCGACGAGTTCGTCGAGCCGCCCGGGCGCGACCTCACCGAGCATCCGGACCGGGTCGTGGCGAACCTGCGTCCACAGTTCCGGATCGATGCGCGCGAACAGATCCTGAGTGGGCGGGTGCCAGGACCAGCGCAGATTGGTCGACAGCTGCCCGAGAGCGGACAGCCGGGCAGGCAGGTGGGCGCGGACGGTGAACCGACGCAAGGCTTTCACCTGGCGAAGACTACAGATCGGGCCGCTTTCGGTCCTGTCGTGTGACCAGGAGGACCGGCGCCTGGTGAAAGGGCTTCGTCGCGAGCGGGCACCCCGCGGAACCCCGTAATGTCTCGGGCATGACCGGGCGGATAGGTATCGACGACGTCGTCCCCGAGATCGCGGGTGGACGCTACCCGGCGAAAGCCGTCGTGGGCGAGACCTTCCCCGTGTCCGCAACGGTGTGGCGCGAGGGCCACGACGCCGTCGCCGCGACCCTGGCCGTTCGGGGGCCGGGGTTCACGCGCAGCATCCGCATCCCGATGCTGCCCGGTCCGTTGCCGGACACGTTCGCCGCGATGTTCACCCCGACGTGCCCGGGCACCTGGACGTACCGCGTCGAGGGGTGGAGCGACCCCGTCACGACGTGGCGCGGCGCCGTCGAGGCCAAACTTGCCGCCGGCCAGGGTCCGGCCGAACTGGCGAACGATCTCGAGATCGGGGCCAGGTTGTTCGAGCGGGTGGCGAAGGCGGTCCCGCGGGGAGATCGACCGCGGTGCCTGGCGGTGGCCGCGGCTCTGCGCAGCGGCGCCCAACTGCCGGAACGGGTCGCTCCGGCGTTCGCGCCGGGTGTCACGGACCTGCTGCGCACCAATCCCCTGCGCGACCTCGTGACCCGCGGACGTGCGCTGCCGGTGCTCGTCGACCGCAGCCGGGCACTGTTCGGGTCCTGGTACGAGTTCTTTCCCCGCTCCACCGGCGGTTGGGATGCCGAGGGACGGCCGCGTCACGGAACCTTCGCGACGGCAGCCAACGACCTTCCTCGCATCGCCGCGATGGGATTCGACGTTGTGTACCTGCCGCCGATCCATCCGATCGGCAGGGTGAACCGGAAGGGGCCGAACAACACCCTCACCCCGGGACCCGATGACGTCGGGTCACCGTGGGCGATCGGGGCCGCCGAGGGCGGCCACGACGCGATCCACCCCGAGCTCGGGACGATGCGAGATTTCCGTGCGTTCGTCACCCGGGCCGCCAAGCTCGGACTCGAGGTCGCCCTCGACCTGGCGCTGCAATGTGCTCCTGACCATCCCTGGGCCGCAGCCCATCCGGAGTGGTTCACGGTCCTCCCGGACGGTACGATCGCGTTCGCCGAAAACCCGCCGAAGAAGTACCAGGACATCTACCCCGTCAACTTCGACGACGACCGCGACGGCATCTACACCGAGGTGCTGCGCGTGGTTCGGTTCTGGATCTCGAAGGGGGTCAAGATCTTCCGAGTCGACAACCCCCACACGAAGCCGCCGGACTTCTGGGAGTGGTTGATCGCGGAGGTCAAGGCGAGCGACCCCGACGTGCTGTTCCTGTCGGAGGCGTTCACCCGCCCCGCTCGCATGTACGGACTCGCCAAGCGCGGATTCACCCAGTCCTACACGTATTTCACGTGGCGGGTACACAAACAGGAGCTGATCGATTTCGGCCTCGAGCTCGCCGCGAAAGCAGATGAGGCCCGGCCGAACCTGTTCGTCAACACGCCGGACATCCTGCACGAGAGCCTCCAGGTCGGGGGCCCGGGCATGTTCGCCCTGCGCGCCGCGCTCGCCGCCACTCTCGCACCGACATGGGGCGTCTACTCGGGATACGAACTGTACGAACACATTCCCCTCCAACCCGGCAGCGAGGAGTACCTCGACTCCGAGAAGTACCAGCTCCGCCCCCGAGACTTCGACGGCGCCCGCGCCCGCGGCGAATCGCTCGAACCGTGGATCACCACCCTCAACAAGATCCGTAGGGCGCATCCCGCGCTGCAGCAACTGCGCAACATCACCTTCCATCACATCGACAACGACTCGCTGATCGCGTACTCGAAGTTCGATCCCGTCACCGGCGACGCGGTCCTGACCGTGGTCAACCTCAATCCGTATGGTGCGGAGGACGGCACGATCTGGCTGGACATGCCCGCCATCGGACGCGACTGGCACGACCGCATCACGGTTCTCGACGAGGTCTCCGGCGAGCAGTACGACTGGGGCCAGACCAATTTCGTGCGTCTCGAACCGTGGCGGGCGGTCGCGCACGTGCTCGCGCTGCCCCCAATCCCCTATCCGGAGCGCCTACACCTGGGGCACCGCCCCCCGGTCTCGTGAGCCCCACGACGGCGCGCGTCGGCTCCGCGCCCAACCCGGACGACCTCGCCCGGCTCGTCGCGGGCACCCACCACGACCCGCACGCCATCCTCGGCGCGCACGCCCACCCGGGCGGCACCGTGATCCGTGCGCTGCGGCCGCATGCCGTTTCGGTGGCGGCCCGCGTCGGCGGCGCCGACCACATGCTCACCGACCTCGGTGACGGGGTGTTCGGCGGCGTCGTTCCCGTCGAGAACCTCATCGACTACCGCCTCGTCGTCGAGTATCCGGGCGGTCACACGATCGTCGTCGCCGACGGGTACCGATTCCTGCCCACTCTCGGCGATCTCGACCTGCACCTGCTGAGCGAGGGGCGCCACGAACGCCTCTGGGACGTTCTGGGCGCGCACCCCCGCAGCTACAAGACTCCCGACGGCGACGTCACCGGTGTGTCGTTCGCGGTGTGGGCGCCGAACGCGCTCGGGGTCACTGTGATGGGCGACTTCGACGGGTGGGGTGGCCGGACGCCGATGCGCGTCCTGGGCTCCACCGGAGTCTGGGAGGTGTTCGTACCCGACGTCGGCCCCGGCGACCTGTACAAATTCCGGGTGCACTGCCGCGACGGGTCGGTACGGGACAAGGCCGATCCGATGGCGTTCGCCACCGAGGTTCCGCCCGCGACGGCGTCCCGCGTCACCTTGTCCTCGTACTCCTGGAACGACTCGGGGTGGCTGGCGGCGCGATCCCGTCGCGAACCGAACCAGGAACCGATGAGCGTCTACGAGGTCCATCTGGGCTCGTGGCGACCGGGACTCTCGTATCGCGATCTGGCGGAACAACTGTCGGAGTACGTCCTCGAGTGCGGCTTCACCCATGTCGAACTCCTGCCGGTCGCAGAGCACCCGTACGGCGGATCCTGGGGCTACCAGGTCACCTCGTACTACGCCCCCACCGCCCGCTTCGGGTCACCCGACGACTTCCGCGCCTTCGTCGATCACCTGCACGGGGCCGGAATCGGCGTGATCGTCGACTGGGTGCCCGCGCACTTCCCCAAGGACGAATGGGCACTGGCACGATTCGACGGCGAGCCGCTGTACGAGCACGCCGACCCCCACCGCGGCGAACAACTCGACTGGGGCACCTACGTTTTCGACTTCGGGCGCCCGGAGGTACGCAACTTCCTCGTCGCCAACGCACTGTACTGGATCGACGAGTTCCACATCGACGGTCTCCGCGTCGACGCCGTCGCCTCGATGCTGTACCTGGACTACTCACGCCCGGCAGGCCAGTGGACACCGAACATCCACGGCGGCAGGGAGAACCTCGAGGCGGTCTCCTTCCTTCAGGAAATGAACGCGACGGTGCACAAGCACCATCCCGGCGTCGTGACGATCGCGGAGGAATCGACGTCCTGGCCCGGCGTCACCCGCTCGACCACCGTCGGTGGACTCGGATTCTCCATGAAGTGGAACATGGGATGGATGCACGACACCCTCGGGTACCTGGGCCACGACCCCGTGCACCGCAGCTTCCACCACCACGAGATCACCTTCTCCCTCATGTACGCCTGGAGCGAGCACTTCCTGCTGCCGATCAGCCACGACGAGGTCGTGCATGGCAAGGGCACACTGTGGACGCGCATGCCGGGGGACGACGCAGCCAAGGCCGCGGGGGTCCGCGCCCTCCTGGCCTACATGTGGGCGCATCCAGGTAAGCAGCTGCTGTTCATGGGGCAGGAGTTCGGTCAGCGCACCGAGTGGTCCGAGGAGCGGGGACTCGACTGGGGGCAGCTCGACGATCCGAACACCGGTGCGCTGCAACGAGGTGTGCTGACGATGGTGCGCGACCTCAACGCGGTCTACCGGTCGTCGCCGGCACTGTGGACTCTCGACGCCTCACCCGGCGGCTATTCGTGGATCGACGCCAACGACACCGAGAACAACGTGCTCAGCTTCCTGCGGTACGGCACCGACGGCTCGATCGTCGCCTGCCTGTTCAATTTCGCGGGCACGTCACACGATCGATATCGCGTCGGGCTTCCGGAACCCGGACCGTGGCGCGAGATCCTCAACACCGACGCCGCCACGTACCGCGGTTCGGGGCGCGGAAACTTCGGGGAGGTCACCGCGATGACGTCTCCCTGGCACGGCCGACCCGCCTCCGCGGAGGTGACCCTGCCCGCGAACAGTGCCATCTGGCTTCGTCGGGAACCGCGATGAGGCGCGCACTGCTGGTCGCTGTTGCGGCGGCGGGTGCCGCCGCGATGCTGGCGGGCTGCACGCAGGTCGTCGCCGGTCACGCGGTGTCGATCTACGACGACCCCTTCACCGTTGCGGGTCTCCCCGCCACCGGGGGGCCGAGCGGCCCCAGACCGGGCGCTCCGCACTCGACACTGTCGGTGCGCGGGGCAGACGGGTCGGATGCCGACACCCTCGCCACCTCCGCCATCGACGATCTCGCCGCGTTCTGGTCCACCGAGTATCCGGCGGTGTTCGCGGGCGAGTTCCGCCCGGTGACAGATCTCATGTCGTGGGACCCGACCATCGAACGGTCGAGCCGATTCTGCGGCGACGGCACCTACGGGGTCGCCAACGCCGGCTACTGCACTCGGGACGGCTCGATCGGATGGGATCGCGCAATCCTGCTCCCGACGCTGATGGATACCTTCGGACCGATGGCCGTCGTCATGGTCATCGCGCACGAGTACGGTCACGCCGTCCAGCACGACTCCGGACTCGCCGGTGCCGACTCCCCCACACTCGTCCTCGAACAGCAGGCCGACTGTTTCGCGGGCGCGTACATGCGGCACGTCGCGGCCGGTCGGTCGAATCACTTCACGCTCAACACGTCCGACGGGTTGAACTCGGTGATGGCGGCGATGGTCGCCGTCCGCGACACCGATCCGAACGACCCGGAAGGCGTGCACGGCACCGCCTTCGAGCGTGTCACCGCGTTCCAGATCGGATTCACCGACGGAGCTCGCGCGTGCAGCAGAATCGACGAGGCCGAAGTCGACGCCCGCCGCGCTCAACTCCCCCAGCAGTTCACCCGCCCCGGGGAGACCGGCGAGATGCCCGTCACCGAGGAGTCGGTCGATGTGATCCTCGATTCGCTCCAGTCGGAGTTCGCGTTGCCGCAGCCTCCGAAGGTGGTCTACACCGGCGCCGACACCGGATGCCCGGACGCAGCCTCGACCGAACCCGTCTCCTACTGCCCGGCCACCCGAACCATCGGGGTCTCGATGCCGGAACTGATCGACCGCGGAACGCCGCACGACGTCGACCCCGCGGGTGGCGGTGTCGACGAACTGTCCGTCGACGTCCGCGGCGACTTCGGTGCCTACGTCCTGGTTGCGTCCCGATTCACGCTCGCGGTCCAGCAGCAGATGGGTGATTCACTCACCGAGCCGAAGACGGCACTGCGTGCGGCCTGCTTGTCGGGGGTGTGGACCGCAGCCACCGCCGCAGGCGGCTCGCCCACGCTCTCGCCCGGCGACCTGGACGAGGCGGTCTCCGGCCTCCTCACCGACGGCCTGATGGCCAGCGATGTCGACGGCAACACGGTGCCGAGCGGATTCGCCCGAGTCGACGCGTTTCGCGCCGGCGTCCTCGGTGGCCCCGACGCCTGTACCAGCCGCTACGGCTAGTAGAGAGCGGACGCGAGTTTGCGACGCGCGGCGACGACGATCGGGTCGGCAGGATCGAAGAGCTCGAAGAGCTCCAGGAGTCGGGTCCGCACCGTCGTCTTGTCGTCGCCGACGTACCGCTTGATCGCGGCGATCAGCAGCGTGAACGCCTCGTCGGGCTGCTGCGTGTAGAGCAGCGCGTCCGCCGCGGCCAGCTGGGCGTCGACGTTCGCGGGATCGGCGGACGCCGCGGCAACCGCATCCGGGGCGACCGTCTGCACGCGCGCCAGGAATCGCACCTGTCGCAGCGCGGCGAGCGCCTCCTTGTTCGCGGGCTCGGCATCGAGAATCGCCTGGTACGCAGCCTCGGCACCGTCGAGGTCGCCTTCCGCGAGGGCGTCCTCCGCAGCGACGAAACGCGGATCCTCCAGCTCCGGCTCGGCGCCTTCGGCCGGCGGCGGTCCCGACAGCTTTCCCGCCGTCGCGGCGAGCACCTGCCCGAGCCAGCCGCGAACCTCGTCGATGGGCTGCACACCCTGGAAGTCGGCGAGCGGCTGGCCGCCCGCGACCGCGACGACGGTCGGGATGCCCTGCACGCCGAACGCCTGCGCGATGCGCATGTTGGCGTCGACGTCGACCTTGGCGAGCACCCAGGTGCCGTCGCCTTCCGCGGCGAGCCCGTCGAGCTCACGCGAGAACGCGACGCTCGCGTCGCTCCGCGGCGACCACAACGACACCAGGACGACGACCTGCATCGACCGTTCGAGGACCTCCGCCTCGAACGTCGCCTCGGTGACGTCGACGACCGGCGCGAGTCCGCCGCCCGTCGCGGCAGGCTGCGGGTTCGCGGGGGGCTGCGGGCGGTCCTTGAGTCCGGACAGATCCACTGCCCCGGACATGGCAGCCGCCATCGCGGCAGACGGTTGTGCAGGCTGGCGGGAACCGGGTCGAGTCACGATGCCCAGTTTGTCACAAGACGACTGTGCCCCGGACCTTGCAGGTCCGGGGGCACAGGATCGGCCGGGTCAGACGGTGTCGAGTTCGCGGGCCGCCGTGGTGTCGGCGTTCGTGACCGACAGTTCGCCGAGCTTGCCGGTCCGGACGGCCCACGCCTCGAACAGGATCGTGAAGAACGGCGGGATGCTCGAGAGCAGGGCCAGGCCGGTGGTCACGAGGTTCCACTTCAGGGACCGCGCGGTGAGGAGCGCAACGATGACGAAGAGGACGAACACGCCGCCGTGGAAGGGGCCGAAGATCTTCACGCCGATCTCGTTCCCGTTCTCCGGCAGGTACTTGAACGCCATACCGATGAGCAGGCCGGCCCAGGTGATCGCCTCGAGAATCGCGACAAATCGGAAACGCTTGGCCGGGGTGCTGAGGTCGAAGATGTTCGCCATGACCGCCATTGTGCCGGGCTTCTACGACGATCCGTCGTTGCTGTGGGAGACATCACGGCCCCGACGCCATGCGCCGGGGCCGTGACTGGAGTACAAGCCCGGCGCCTACTTGGCGGGGACTCGGATGATCAGGGCGTCACCCTGTCCACCGCCGCCGCACAGGGCTGCAGCACCGACACCGCCGCCGCGGCGCTGCAGTTCGAGGGCCAGATGCAACGCGATGCGGGCCCCCGACATCCCGAGCGGGTGTCCGATCGCGATGGCACCACCGTTGACATTCACCTTGTCGGGGTCGATGCCGAGTTCCCGGGTCGACGCGATGCCGACGGCGGCGAATGCTTCGTTGATCTCGATCAGGTCGAGGTCGGCGGGCGCGATGCCTTCCTTCGCGCAGGCCGCGGCGATGGCGTTGGCGGGCTGGGACTGGAGGGTGGAGTCGGGTCCGGCGACCTGGCCCGCGGCGCCGATCTCGGCGATCCACTCGAGGCCGAGTTCTTCGGCCTTGGTCTTGGACATGACGATGACGGCAGCGGCGCCGTCGGAGATCTGGGACGCGGATCCGGCGGTCACGGTGCCGTCCTTCGAGAACGCGGGACGCAGGGCGCCGAGCGACTCGGCGGTGGTGTCCGCGCGGATGCCCTCGTCTGCGGCGAAGAGGACCGGCTCACCCTTGCGCTGCGGGATCGAGACCGGGACGACCTCGGAGTCGAAGATGCCGTTCTTCCAGGCGGCGGCGGCCTTCTGGTGGGAGGCGGCGGCGAACGCGTCCTGGGCGTCCCGCGTGACGAACTTGTCGTCGGCGTTGGCGGACTCGGTGAGGGCACCCATGGCCTGGTCGGTGAATATGTCGTGGAGGCCGTCGTACGCCATGTGGTCGCGCAGGGTCACGTCGCCGTACTTGAAGCCGGTGCGGGACTTCTCGAGCATGTGCGGGGCGCGGGACATCGACTCCTGGCCGCCGGCGACGACGATGTCGAACTCGCCTGCGCGGATCATCTGGTCGGCCATCGCGATGGCGTTGACGCCGGACAGGCACACCTTGTTGATGGTCAGTGCGGGCACGCTCATCGGGATGCCTGCGGCGACCGCGGCCTGCCGTGCGGGGATTTGTCCGGCGCCCGCGGTGAGGACCTGGCCCATGATGACGTAATCGACCTGCTCGGGGGCAACGCCCGCCTTCTCCAGCGCACCCTTGATCGCGATGCCACCGAGATCGGACCCCGAGAAATCCTTCAGCGAACCCAGCAACCGACCCACCGGCGTCCGAGCACCGGCAACGATGACAGAACTGGTCACGACATTCCTCCAAGATCAGGCACGAGCATCGACGGCGACCGAAGCCACGGCCGACAGAGAACTACCAAAACGGTAACGCTAACGTCGGACCATGACGAACTCCACTCCTGCAGGCTCACCCCTTGCCTCCGACCTGGTGATCGCGATCGACCACGTCGGTATCGCCGTTCCCGACCTCGACGTCGCCCTCGCCTGGTACGCCGAGCACCTGGGCCTCGTCTCCACTCACGAGGAGGTGAACGAGGAGCAGGGCGTTCGCGAGGCGATGCTCTCCGTCCCCGGCAGCCCGGCAGGCGCTCCGATGATCCAGCTCCTCGCGCCGCTGAACGAGAACTCCACCATCGCGAAGTTCATCGACCGCAGCGGCCCCGGCATCCAGCAGATGGCCTACCGGGTCACCGATCTCGACGCGATTTCCGAGCGCCTCCGCGCCGGCGGCGTCCGGTTGCTCTACGACGTACCGAAGCGCGGCACCGCCGACTCCCGCATCAACTTCATGCATCCGAAGGACGCGGGCGGGGTGCTCGTCGAACTGGTGGAGCCTGCAGCGCACCCCGCGCACTGAACCACCCGGCAAACCCACAGCACCACGCGCCCGCGAACGCGGGCGCGTGGTGTCGCAGATCACAACCTGCCTGCGCCGTCCCTCATCGCCGCGACCAGCGGTAAATTGGTTCGCATGGCCTACGACCACGACGGCGGCATGCCGTTCACCATCGTCCGCAAGGGATACGACAAGGACGAAGTTCGACGGTATTTCGACCGCTTCGACACGGAACTGCGGGTGACCGCGACGGACCGTGACGCCGCCGCCGCACAGGCCCGCGACCTCGCCCACCAACTCGAAGACGCCCGCGACGAGATCGAT
This sequence comes from Rhodococcus sp. RD6.2, assembly GCF_001040705.1. Classification (GTDB taxonomy): domain Bacteria; phylum Actinomycetota; class Actinomycetes; order Mycobacteriales; family Mycobacteriaceae; genus Rhodococcus_G. The sequence continues at coordinate 5,100 of NZ_CVQP01000001.1, read as the reverse complement.
TCGCTCCGCAAGGACGTCGATCGGCTCTCGGTGCCGCCGACCACCGCCGAGGGCATGAGCGAGCGCATCTCACGCATGCTCCGCCTCGCGTCCGACGAGTCGTCGGAGGTTCGTGCCAAGGCGCAGTCCGACGCGGCCGAGATGATCTCCATCGCCGAGCAGGAAGCGACGGCGCTGCGCGGCAAGTACGAGGCCAAGCTGGCCGAGACCAACGACCGCCGCTCCGCGATGGAAACCGAGCACGAACAGACGATGGCCCGGGCCCGCACCGAGGCCGCCCGGATGATCGAGGCGGCGCAGTCGGAGGCGGCGCGCCTCGAAGCGGAGTCGGACGCCAAGCGCGCCAGCATCCAGCAGGACTTCGAGATCACGATGAGCGAGCGCCGCACGAAGGTCGTCGCCGCTGTCGACGAACTCGAGGCATCGAGCAAGGCCGAGGCCGAACGTCGCCTGACGGACGCCACCAACGAGGCGAGGCGACGGCTGCAGACGGCCACCGAGCAGGCGGACAAGCGGATCGCCCACGCCAAGGAGCTCGCCGAGGAGTTGCGTGTGCTCCGCGGCCGGATCCTGGCGCAGCTGCTGGGAATTCGCGGTCAGCTGGATTCGGTGCCTGCGATGCTCGCATCGGTCAACCGAGAGGGCGAGCTCCTCGACGGCAAGGCCGATTCACAGCGCGGCCGGGACACCGATCATGTGGAGGACGACTTGGATTCAGACGAGTCCGACCTCGCCGACCTCGAGCACGCGGACTCCGAGTTCTCAGACGACGAATCCGACACGGAGCAGGTCACGACCAACGCCGGGTGACGCCCCGCGAACCACGACCGTTCCAGCAGCCGGTGTGCCAGTGCCGGCGGTCCTCGGCCCCGCCGAGACCGTCGGCCTGCCACGCCACAAGGTGCGCCACGCCAGGCCTGATCTCGTGATCGCAACCCGGGCAGCGGTATGTCTTGAGTGCTCGCGCGCCCGGAATCTGACGCACCAGGTACTGCTCGTCGTCATACCCTGCGGGACCGGCCTCCACGCGTGGCCCACCGGTCCCGACGGGTGACCGGCCGCCAGAATTGCGATTGTTGTTGCGCCGGGGCATGGCTCCACTCTAGTGACGCGGCGGGGCGGGTCGATCGAGACCACCTCCCGCCCGGCGGCTCAGAACAGTCGGAACTCGGTGCTCTCGATGCCCCGGAGCGCCTCGTAATCGAGGGTGAGACAGCGGATTCCGCGGTCCTCGGCGAGCGTGCGGGCCTGCGGCTTGATCTGCTGGGCGGCGAACACCCCGGTCACGGGTGCGAGCAGCGGATCCCGGTTGAGCAACTCCAGGTATCGCGTCAGCTGCTCGACACCGTCGATCTCGCCGCGGCGCTTGATCTCGACCGCAACCGCTGCGCCCGTCCCGTCCCTGACCAGCAGGTCGACGGGACCGATCGCCGTCATGTACTCACGACGAACGAGGCTGTACCCCTCGCCGAGAGTGTCGACGTGCTCGGCGAGCAGTTCCTGCAAATGCGCCTCGACACCGTCCTTGACGAGCCCCGGATCGATACCGAGCTCGTGTGAGGAGTCGTGCTCGACCTCGTCGATCGTGATGCGCAGTTCCTCGCCGGCCTTGTTGGTGACCACCCACAGGATCGTGCCGTCGTCACCGTTGTTCTCGACCAGCCAGCACGGCGGGCTCATCCAGTTCAAGGGCTTGTAGGCGCGGTCGTCGGCATGGATGCTGACGGAGCCGTCCGACTTCACCAGCAGCAGCCTGCGGGCCTTCGGCAGGTGAGAGGTGAGTCGTCCGACATAGTCGACCTGGCAGCTGGCAATCACGAGACGCACGTCGACCACCCTAGAACACGCGGCCGCCGACACCCGCATGCTCGCCACACGTGGCGGCGCGCTCGCCCTGGCCGGCGCCGCTAGTGTGAGCGACACCATGCGACGCTTCCGCCGTTCCACCTCACAGCTCGGATCGCCGATTCTCGGAACGGTCAACGAGAGTCCCCACGTGCGCCGGACCCGCGTCCAGATCCTGGTCACCGCATCACTGATGCTGTCCAACCTGATCGGCACGCTGCTCGTCGGAACCCTGTTTCTCGTCGTGATCCCCGGGCCCGAGCTCTTCACACCGGAGTTCCGGATCGTCACAGCAGTGATCGGACCGATCTACATCGCCGCGTCGCTGCTCATCGGAACGGTGTGGGGCACCTTGATGGGAATCCGCGGCCTCAGGTGGGCGGTCGAGGGACGCACTCCCACCCGCCGAGAGGCAACGGCGGCCCTGTCGATGCCGTGGCGCCTGACCACTATCCAGATCGTGTTGTGGTCGGGCGGGCTTGCCCTGTTCACCACCGCGTACGGCCTGATCGACCCGGCGACGATTCCCAAGGTCTCCTTCACCATCGCGATGGGCACGGTCACCGTGTGCGCCTTCAGCTACCTGCTCAGCGAATTCTCCCTTCGTCCCGCAGCCGCGCGAGCTCTGGAAGCGGGTGATCCACGTCGGGTGCGCTTCGCACGCGTCACCGGGCGTGGCCTGCTGGCCTGGCTGCTGGGCACGGGCGTCCCGGTCTTCGGTCTCATGCTGGTGGCAATCTTCAGCCTCGCACGGGAGGACAACGACGCCACCCAGGTGAACGTGTCCATCCTGGCGATCGGCGGCGTCACTCTGGCGTGCGGGTTCGCGCTCACCCTGCTGGGTCTGGAAGCCACCGTCGCGCCGATCCGCGCCGTTCGCGGTGCGATGGCCGAAGTCGAACGGGGCAATCTCGATGCGAGGGTGGTGGTCTACGACGGCACCGAACTGGGTGAGCTGCAGAGCGGATTCAACCGGATGGCCGAGGGACTGAGAGAGCGCGAACGCATCCAGGAGCTGTTCGGCAGGCATGTCGGCAGGGAGGTCGCGGAGGCGGCGATCGCCCGCAATCCGGAGTTGGGCGGCGAGGAGCGGCAAATCGCCGTCTTCTTCATCGACCTCGTCGGGTCCACGCACATCGCCGCCACCCGTCCGCCCCGCGAGGTGGTCGAACTCCTCAACCGCTTCTTCGCGGTCGTAGTGGACGAGGTCGACCTCCACGGGGGCCTGATCAACAAGTTCGAGGGCGACGCCGCGCTCGCGATCTTCGGAGCACCGGCCGAACTCGACGATCCCGAGGGCAACGCCCTCGCAGCTGCTCGGCGGATCCGTGACCGCCTGGTCGTGGAAGTGCCCGACTGCAGCGCCGCGATCGGTGTTGCTGCCGGCATCGCGGTCGCGGGGAACATCGGCGCACGCAATCGGTTCGAGTACACCGTGATCGGCGATCCGGTCAACGAGGCGGCCCGGCTGTGCGAGCTGGCAAAGTCGGTCCCGGGCGCTCTGGTCGCATCCGCGCGAACGGTTGCCGCAGCCGCACCGGAGGTTTCGCAGCGGTGGGCGCTGGGCGATTCGGTACTACTGCGCGGGCGTGCTGTCCCGACGAGACTCGCTACCCCTGTTCCCGTGACCTGACGGATGTCGGTCGCCTCTGGTAGACGTGGGGCATGGCTGTGACCGTCGACGAGTTCCTCGCAATGCTGCAGACCTTGCCCGAAACCGAGCAGATCGATACGGGAAACTGGATCGCGCTCAAGGTCTGCAGCAAGGGCTACGCCTACATCTGGGAGAAGACGCAGACGGTCGGGCTGAAGGCCACACTCGACGAGCAGATCGCCCTCGTTGCCGAGCGCCCCGAGGTGTTCGAGGTCCAGTTCACCGCCGGCCAGTTCGGTTGGGTCGTCGTGCACCTCGAGGGCATCGAGGCCAACGAACTCCTCGAGTTGGTGACGGAAGCGTGGTGCCTGACGGCGCCCCGGCGCCTCGTCGAAGCACACGAGTTCGGATCCCTCTACGACGAGTAGCGACAACCCTCGCTCGCGCGCGGACATCGCACCAACGGCAGTGTGCGCACCCCTTTTCGCTCGTTCGCACCGCCGTTCTGCGGGCGATGCCGGTGTGGACGCATCGAAACCCGTGCGCAGGGGTTGTCGCGTGCGCGGATCAGGATGAACAGGGCCCGAAACGCCGAAAACCCCGGAACCAGAAAACTCTGGTTCCGGGGTCCCCGGGATGTTATGTACGGCGGTGTCCTACTCTCCCACACCCTGTCGAGTGCAGTACCATCGGCGCTGGAGGGCTTAGCTTCCGGGTTCGGAATGGGACCGGGCGTTTCCCCTCCGCTATGGCCGCCGTAACTCTGTGAAACTGTCACACGGAACCAGAAACACACAACCCCAACAATCAGGATCGAAATTTCCGGCTCTGAACAACGTGTGTTGTTTCAGATACCGCACAGTGGACGCGTAGCTTCTTTGTGGTAAGTCCTCGGCCTATTAGTACCAGTCACCTACATGCATTACTGCACTTCCAGTTCTGGCCTATCAACCCGGTAGTCTGCCGGGGGCCTTACCCCCTCAAGGGGGTGAGAAACCTCATCTTGGAACAGGCTTCCCGCTTAGATGCTTTCAGCGGTTATCCCTTCCGAACGTAGCTAACCAGCAGTGCCCTTGGCAGGACAACTGGCACACCAGAGGTTCGTCCGTCCCGGTCCTCTCGTACTAGGGACAGCCTTCCTCAAGTTTCTAACGCGCGCGGCGGATAGAGACCGAACTGTCTCACGACGTTCTAAACCCAGCTCGCGTGCCGCTTTAATGGGCGAACAGCCCAACCCTTGGGACCTACTCCAGCCCCAGGATGCGACGAGCCGACATCGAGGTGCCAAACCATCCCGTCGATATGGACTCTTGGGGAAGATCAGCCTGTTATCCCCGGGGTACCTTTTATCCGTTGAGCGACACCGCTTCCACATGCCGGTGCCGGATCACTAGTCCCGACTTTCGTCCCTGCTCGACCTGTCAGTCTCACAGTCAAGCTCCCTTGTGCACTTGCACTCAACACCTGATTGCCAACCAGGCTGAGGGAACCTTTGGGCGCCTCCGTTACATTTTGGGAGGCAACCGCCCCAGTTAAACTACCCACCAGGCACTGTCCCTGAACCAGATCATGGTCCGAGGTTAGATGTCCAATACGATCAGAGTGGTATTTCAACAACGACTCCACGAACACTGGCGTGCCCGCTTCACAGTCTCCCACCT